>NZ_FLLQ01000043.1 GCF_900088415.1 Vibrio mediterranei | reverse complement strand
AGATTATTGCGATGAGTGTTCACACAGATTGATTAGGTTTAGATTAAAGACGATGCTTGGGTCTGTAGCTCAGGTGGTTAGAGCGTTCGCCTGATAAGCGAGAGGTCGGTGGTTCAAGTCCACTCAGACCCACCAATCTTCCTCCCAGATGATTGGCGGTAAGCATCACACTGATGGGGCTATAGCTCAGCTGGGAGAGCGCCTGCCTTGCACGCAGGAGGTCAGCAGTTCGATCCTGCTTAGCTCCACCATCTTTAAGTGTTTTCTCTTTGAGAATATTTAAAAATGGTTACTTATTAGTAATCTCGTTCTTTAACAATTTGGAAAGCTGACGAATAACATTTGATTAATGTTATTCATTTAAAAGTTCTCAAATCCTATATCGAAAGATGTAGGTACCAACACACATTCAAGTGTTCTTGGGAATTACGAAAGTAATTCATATTTGAGTCCGGCAAAATCGAGTCTGCACATGTATAAAAATGCAGACAACTTTGGTT
>NZ_FLLQ01000042.1 GCF_900088415.1 Vibrio mediterranei | reverse complement strand
AGATTATTGCGATGAGTGTTCACACAGATTGATTAGGTTTAGATTAAAGACGATGCTTGGGTCTGTAGCTCAGGTGGTTAGAGCGTTCGCCTGATAAGCGAGAGGTCGGTGGTTCAAGTCCACTCAGACCCACCAATCTTCCTCCCAGATGATTGGCGGTAAGCATCACACTGATGGGGCTATAGCTCAGCTGGGAGAGCGCCTGCCTTGCACGCAGGAGGTCAGCAGTTCGATCCTGCTTAGCTCCACCATCTTTAAGTGTTTTCTCTTTGAGAATATTTAAAAATGGTTACTTATTAGTAATCTCGTTCTTTAACAATTTGGAAAGCTGACGAATAACATTTGATTAATGTTATTCATTTAAAAGTTCTCAAATCCTAATCGAAAGATTAGGTACCAACACACATTCAAGTGTTCTTGGGAATTACGAAAGTAATTCATATTTGAGTCCGGCAAAATCGAGTCTGCACATGTATAAAAATGCAGACAACTTTGGTTGTTT
>NZ_FLLQ01000041.1 GCF_900088415.1 Vibrio mediterranei | reverse complement strand
ACTTTCGTAATTCCCAAGAACACTTGAATGTGTGTTGGTACCTACATCTTTCGATATAGGATTTGAGAACTTTTAAATGAATAACATTAATCAAATGTTATTCGTCAGCTTTCCAAATTGTTAAAGAGCTATGCAAACTTAATGCATTTTCTAAAGAATCTCGGCGGCAAAAATTCCAACCACGTACGTTTTAATGAAGTGGTTTGGAAAATCTTAATCCAAAATTACTTAGAGAATGGTGGGCGATACCGGGCTCGAACCAGTGACCCCCTCCTTGTAAGGGAGGTGCTCTCCCAACTGAGCTAATCGCCCACATAAGTTTCCTGTTGTTTTCACTTTATAAAAGTAAAACAAAGGCCATTCCTTCGTGGAAAAGAATGGTGGGTCGTGCAGGATTCGAACCTGCGACCAATTGATTAAAAGTCAACTGCTCTACCAACTGAGCTAACGACCCAATGGTATCCCGTAGGGGAGTCGAACCCCTGTTACCGCCGTGAAAGGG
>NZ_FLLQ01000040.1 GCF_900088415.1 Vibrio mediterranei | reverse complement strand
TCTTTGGCCCGAAGGCATTATGCGGTATTAGCCATCGTTTCCAATGGTTATCCCCCACATCAGGGCAATTTCCCAGGCATTACTCACCCGTCCGCCGCTCGACGCCGTTAACGTCACCCGAAGGGTCTGTTAACTCGTTTCCGCTCGACTTGCATGTGTTAGGCCTGCCGCCAGCGTTCAATCTGAGCCATGATCAAACTCTTCAATTTAAGATTTTGTTCGGCTCAATGAATACTGACTTCAAAACTACTTATGTAATTTTAAAGCTATTATCGTTCCAACAGAACGATAATGAATTGACTGTGCCAAGTCCTCTAGTGTTTCCAAAAGAAGTCTTGATTGGTCACTCAGTTCATTGAAAACCTAATTTGATACCGAGGTATCTAATTTGATTATCATCAACGAGTGCCCACACAGATTGATAGGTTTATATTGTTAAAGAGCTTTGCTTTCAGCACCTTAAGTGCTTCAGCGAGGTGCGTATAATACGCTTCCCACTTTGAAAGTCA
>NZ_FLLQ01000039.1 GCF_900088415.1 Vibrio mediterranei | reverse complement strand
CCCTTTCACGGCGGTAACAGGGGTTCGACTCCCCTACGGGATACCATTGGGTCGTTAGCTCAGTTGGTAGAGCAGTTGACTTTTAATCAATTGGTCGCAGGTTCGAATCCTGCACGACCCACCATTCCTTCTTTGAAGGAACTCTCAAGAAATGGGGCTATAGCTCAGCTGGGAGAGCGCCTGCCTTGCACGCAGGAGGTCAGCAGTTCGATCCTGCTTAGCTCCACCATTCTTGAACATTCCACGGAATGACTTTCGTGGGCGATTAGCTCAGTTGGGAGAGCACCTCCCTTACAAGGAGGGGGTCACTGGTTCGAGCCCGGTATCGCCCACCATCTTTAAGCACATTTACTTAAGTGTTCTTAAAAATGGTTTCGAAAGCTTTATTGCTGTAGAAGTCTCGTTCTTTAACAATTTGGAAAGCTGACGAATAACATTTGATTAATGTTATTCATTTAAAAGTTCTCAAATCCTATATCGAAAGATGTAGGTACCAACACACATTCAAGTGTTCTTGGGAATTAC
>NZ_FLLQ01000038.1 GCF_900088415.1 Vibrio mediterranei | reverse complement strand
CTATTGAAGAAAGCATTAGGACAGTGCCAGTCTTAATCACAGTGGGGGGTATGTTATTCCCAATGAAGTCGTCCAGAAACGGACTAGGTAGTTAGCTTTTTCTAGTGCCCAACACATTAGAGGTGTGGTTTTTTTTCTCTAAAATAAGGGTGGCCATAGGCTCTTTTAACCAGAATCGGTGTAGTCAGCTGAAATTGACTTGCACGCCTGGGTCCTGTGTGTCTACTAACTTTCTCGCGAACGATAGCTAACGGATCCCCCGGGCCATACTAGTACTGGATGCATCTGCAGGATATCGCGGCCGCTCTAAACGTGGTAAATTGTTAACTCCGAGCTAGACTTCAGGTGGCCGTATTTATCAGATTTCCTCGTTGTGTCCTCAGAAAAAAATGCCAATACCACTTTCAGCTGTGAATATCCACCATGAAGGGCAAGACATGCTCATAATTAACTGTCAGGCAGGCCAGGCCTTCAGCTACAACGACCTTGAATTGGTTTATTCTGCTTGTCCTCTATAAGTTTGCCAGAGGGAATCAC
>NZ_FLLQ01000037.1 GCF_900088415.1 Vibrio mediterranei | reverse complement strand
TACCCCCGTAATACTAGACGGGGGTTTTCCTCTGCCTTCTGTGCAATCTTCCTTGTTTATCTCACTTCAAAAGCTTTTCTCATGTACAGAATAAACAATATGCGCTTATCAGTGAGACGTAAGGGAACCCTCCCGCGGGGCGCGGGTCCCCCCCTTGTTCTCACAGCTTGCGCGCTAATATATTGATGAGTTGCTGTGGCATGACTCGCCTTTTTTGTGGTGAGTCTCTGCAAGGCTGGCTTAGCAGGAAAGGAGGAAGTTTCCCGCCTTCGTTTAGGGGAGCGTTGTCACGGCCATTTGGGGAAGTCATGCCCAAGAACTGTAGTGGATGGCCTTCTCTCTGCGAGGCTAGTACGTCATTTTTGACATACTGGTACGTCATTTTATTATCG
The DNA here is from genome assembly GCF_900088415.1 of Vibrio mediterranei. Classification (GTDB taxonomy): domain Bacteria; phylum Pseudomonadota; class Gammaproteobacteria; order Enterobacterales; family Vibrionaceae; genus Vibrio; species Vibrio mediterranei. The sequence goes on along the minus strand of NZ_FLLQ01000037.1, from coordinate 164 downwards.
AGTGCGTATTACAGGATTTATGTTACGGGCTGCACTTGTAAAGCGATGCGCCCTCCTAACATGTACGGCAAGCCGACAATGAGTAAGTCGGTCGCCCACCCTTTACCGCGCTTGGCTTTCAGCAAACCACTCAACATAAATCTCACCACATAATACGCACTTTG
>NZ_FLLQ01000036.1 GCF_900088415.1 Vibrio mediterranei | reverse complement strand
TTTTTACTGCGCTGGTACATTTTAATGAAAGCAACTAAAAGGGAATCCCAAAATTGCATTTAGGGGGTCAGGCCAGGGCAATCTGTTGGGATATTTAATGACACACCTGGGGAGACTTTACAATAACTCTTTTTAAATCCATCTCCATTTAACTGGCTCTTAAAAGTTTGTACCATGATAATTTACTATCCAGGCAACAGCACAGACTAGACGAGCGCGAACCCCTTAACAGGCTAAGTGCGAGCGGATCCCCCGGGCCATACTAGTACTGGATGCATCTGCAGGATATCGCGGCCGCACGCCCATATAAACGATCGGATAAATAGCTGAATTTCCATGCCTTACGCGGTTGTCAGGACACAAGCACCATAAAGAAACAAGGGTTGGTCCGGAAGCCTTTAGCCAAGTTTAGCCACCCTGAAAGTATCTCTGGGAGGTGTGGAGGGAAAAACTGCTGTGATTTTAAACCTAAAAGTAACTTAACTCATAATAAGTTGGTAGTTAGACCACATGAAAAAATTGCTTTTGTTGGCCCAGTTCTGTTGATCTTTGAACCATGGTGGG
>NZ_FLLQ01000035.1 GCF_900088415.1 Vibrio mediterranei | reverse complement strand
CTTCATTTAAGATGATTTTTTTATATTCATTAATAGCATACGCTTGCATCAAAGGAGCAATATTATTACTCAGTGTAATTAAGCTCATTTCAACTTGTTTATTGATGTGCTTTGAGAGTGCTTGTTTTTCAATTGAAAGAGTAATCGTTGTATAGATAGCTATCACGAGACTGATGCTGAGCATGATAACTAGCATGGTCACTCTTATGAGAGCGACGGACTTGGAAGAAGCGTTCATTTTCCCCATCAGGTCCCTTTCTAATCCAAACCGAGGACATTTCTTTTAATTTCTTCTTCTTGGCTATCAAGGGTATTTTTGTCCACAGCAAGCACCTTAAGCTCTTGTGTGGATTCAATCTTTGCGCCCTGCCAAAACTCATAAACAGTCTCGACTGAACGCTCTCCTATTTTAAAAGGTTGTTGCATCGCAGCTCCAACAATAACATCCGTTCTGAGCAGCTCCAGAAACTCTGGCTCTGCATCAAAACAAATCAACAAAACCTCCCTCTCTTTACCCATTTTCGCTATACCATCAAGAGCAGCTTGATACCTGTTCGAACCTTGTAGCCAAATAGCACGCGTTCTAGGATTTTTTGTTAAGATTTCGATTGTATAATCAAATGTTTCCTGATA
>NZ_FLLQ01000034.1 GCF_900088415.1 Vibrio mediterranei | reverse complement strand
GGCTGCAAAAGAAGTGGGTAGTTTAACCTTCGGGAGGACGCTCACCACTTTGTGGTTCATGACTGGGGTGAAGTCGTAACAAGGTAGCCCTAGGGGAACCTGGGGCTGGATCACCTCCTTATACGAAAGATTATTGCGATGAGTGTTCACACAGATTGATTAGGTTTGTAAGTTAAGAGTAAGGAAACCTTTTCCAGATGGGGCTATAGCTCAGCTGGGAGAGCGCTTCGCTGGCAGCGAAGAGGTCTGCGGTTCGATCCCGCATAGCTCCACCATCTTTAAGTGTTTTCTCTCGAGAATATTTAGAAATGGTTACTTATTAGTAATCTCGTTCTTTAACAATTTGGAAAGCTGACGAATAACATTTGATTAATGTTATTCATTTAAAAGTTCTCAAATCCTAATCGAAAGATTAGGTACCAACACACATTCAAGTGTTCTTGGGAATTACGAAAGTAATTCATATTTGAGTCCGGCAAAATCGAGTCTGCACATGTATAAAAATGCAGACAACTTTGGTTGTTTAACAACAATCTCATGGTTTCATCTGAAACTCTTTGGGGTTGTATGGTTAAGTGACTAAGCGTACACGGTGGATGCCTTGGCAGTCAGAGGCGATGAAAGGCGTATTAACTTGCGATAAGCTCAGATTAGGTAGTAAAAACCTGTGAGTCTGAGATTC
>NZ_FLLQ01000033.1 GCF_900088415.1 Vibrio mediterranei | reverse complement strand
ACTCGTGAGCACATCCTACTAGGCCGTCAGGTTGGTATCCCTTACATCATCGTATTCATGAACAAGTGTGACATGGTTGATGATGAAGAGCTTCTAGAGCTAGTTGAAATGGAAGTTCGTGAACTTCTATCTGAGTACGATTTCCCAGGTGATGACCTACCAGTTATCCAAGGTTCTGCACTAGGCGCACTAAACGGCGAAGAGCAGTGGGAAGCGAAAATCGTTGAGCTTGCTGAAGCACTAGACTCTTACATCCCAGAGCCAGAGCGTGCAGTAGACCAACCGTTCCTACTACCAATCGAAGACGTATTCTCGATCCAAGGTCGTGGTACAGTTGTAACTGGTCGTATCGAGCGCGGTATCCTACGCGTAGGTGACGAAGTAGAAATCGTAGGTATCAAAGAGACTACAACTACTACTTGTACTGGTGTTGAGATGTTCCGTAAGCTTCTTGACGAAGGTCGTGCTGGTGAGAACGTTGGTGCACTTCTACGTGGTACTAAGCGTGACGAAGTTGAGCGTGGTCAAGTTCTTGCAGCTCCTGGCTCAATCAACCCACACACTAAGTTCGAGTCAGAAGTATACGTACTTTCTAAAGACGAAGGCGGCCGTCATACTCCGTTCTTCAAAGGCTACCGTCCACAGTTCTACTTCCGTACAACTGACGTAACTGGTGATATCTCTCTACCAGAAGGCGTAGAAATGGTAATGCCAGGTGACAACATCCAAATGCAAGTTGAGCTAATCGCTCCAATCGCAATGGACGAAGGTCTACGTTTCGCTATCCGTGAAGGTGGCCGTACAGTAGGTGCTGGTGTTGTTGCTAAGATCTTCGACTAAT
>NZ_FLLQ01000032.1 GCF_900088415.1 Vibrio mediterranei | reverse complement strand
GTGACGGGTCAATGGACGTTTACGTTGGATAACACGTCAACTGAGACTCAATCTCTCAAAGAAGGTCAATCGGAAGACGTCATTTTCACGGTGAAAGTGACCGACGATAAAGGGGCGGTGACTGAGCAAGCGGTGACCATCACCATTACGGGTACCAACGACCAGCCAACATTTAATGCCAGCAGTAAGCTTGTTGGCGCTGTGACTGAAGCGGGCCATGATGACGATGGTAATGTTATATCAGGTACACCAACGGCTACCGGTACCTTGACTGCGGATGATGTGGATGCGGGTGCAACCCACAAATTCTCAGTGGACAATGGCAACAGTGACTACGGTGAATTGGTCGTGCAAGAGAACGGTCAATGGACCTTTACGCTAGACAACACTACAACCGAGACACAAGCACTCAAAGAAGGCGAAACCAAAGACGTCAGCTTTACGGTCAAAGTGACCGATGAGTTTGGTGCGGTAAACATTGAAACGGTGACCATCACTATTACCGGTACCAACGATGCTGCGACCATTGATGGTAATAGCGTAACGGCGGGAGCGGTGAAAGAAGCGGGTCATGAAGATGACGGCACCGTGGTATCTGGTACGCCAAGCGCAACGGGTACTATTGAAGCCACTGACGTGGATGCCGACTCCGTTCTGGCGTTCAGTGCCGAAGGCAGCAGTAACTACGGTAGCTTCGCTATCGATCCGGTGACGGGTCAATGGACGTTTACGTTGGATAACACGTCAACTGAGACTCAATCTCTCAAAGAAGGTCAATCGGAAGACGTCATTTTCACGGTGAAAGTGACCGACGATAAAGGGGCGGTGACTGAGCAAGCGGTGACCATCACCATTACGGGTACCAACGACCAGCCAAC
>NZ_FLLQ01000031.1 GCF_900088415.1 Vibrio mediterranei | reverse complement strand
GGCTTTGTTGCCGAATTCAGCTAAAGAGCGAACGCTAGCTAATTAGCTCGCATTTTAAACAACATACTGAGTTTCGGGCATACCTATCCCAGTTAGCTTGTTGAGTGCTTTGATCATGGCGTAAGTCTCACCCACTTGTGCGTTGTAATTTCGAAGCGTGAGTGAAGCACCGAGCAGTTGTTTTACTCGATACATAGCGGTCTCCGACAATGAGCGCTTATGGTAACCATATTTCTGTTTCCACTTTTTGTTCGAGCCATAGAGCTTTTGGCAGCCAACTGCCAGATTACGTGGATGCCCTTTTTCCCAGAAAGCTGCACCTTCACGCGGAGGAATTAAAGGTGTCGCTTTCTTAACCCTAATCGCTCTGTGGCACTCCCTTGTATCGTATGCACCATCTCCCGAGATTTCCTTGATGGTTCGGCGTGTTTGCTTGAGTAGGTTGGGGAGTACTTCCGCATCGGTCACACCTGATAGTGTATGCTCTGCGGCGATAATTTCATGTGTGTCTGTATCAACCGCAAGATGGAGTTTACGCCAGACTCGACGCTTGCCATCAGTTCCATGCTTTTTCACTTTCCATTCCCCCTCACCGTATACTTTGAGCCCAGTTGCATCAATGGACAGGTGTTGGATGGCGCCTCGTGTTGAGGCTTTGAAATTTACTTCTACATCCTTGGCTCGTCGGCTGATACAGGTATAGTGAGGACAAACCAATGGGACATTCGCTAATTTAAATACTGAGTCTATAAAGCCTTGTAACGCCCTTAAGGGCAGGGAAAAGATGCGCTTCACCATGAGAGCGGTTGTGATAGCTAAGTCACTAAACAATCGCGGTCTACCACGTCTATGCTGTTTAGATTGTGTCCACTCCGATATTGCTTCTTCGTCAATCCAAAACGTGAGTGAACCTCGATTGACTAGGGAGTTGTTGTACTTGCGCCAGTTGGTGGTTTTATAGCGAGGCTTCGGCATGAAATCAAAGTCAGTAAATGAATGTCTCTGATCTGATCGTAAGATTGTGATTTAGTTCATTCGATTTCGGCAACAAAGCCG
>NZ_FLLQ01000030.1 GCF_900088415.1 Vibrio mediterranei | reverse complement strand
CACATTGCCGCAGCTTCGGTGTATAGCTTAGCCCCGTTACATCTTCCGCGCAGGCCGACTCGACTAGTGAGCTATTACGCTTTCTTTAAATGATGGCTGCTTCTAAGCCAACATCCTAGCTGTCTAAGCCTTCCCACATCGTTTCCCACTTAGCTATACTTTGGGACCTTAGCTGGCGGTCTGGGTTGTTTCCCTCTCCACGACGGACGTTAGCACCCGCCGTGTGTCTCCCGGATAGTACTTACTGGTATTCGGAGTTTGCAAAGGGTTGGTAAGTCGGGATGACCCCCTAGCCTTAACAGTGCTCTACCCCCAGTAGTATTCGTCCGAGGCTCTACCTAAATAGATTTCGGGGAGAACCAGCTATCTCCAGGTTTGATTGGCCTTTCACCCCTAGCCACAAGTCATCCGCTAATTTTTCAACATTAGTCGGTTCGGTCCTCCAGTTGATGTTACTCAACCTTCAACCTGCCCATGGCTAGATCACCTGGTTTCGGGTCTATATCCAGAGACTGAACGCCCAGTTAAGACTCGGTTTCCCTACGGCTCCCCTAAACGGTTAACCTTGCCACTGAATATAAGTCGCTGACCCATTATACAAAAGGTACGCAGTCACACCACGAAGGTGCTCCTACTGCTTGTACGTACACGGTTTCAGGTTCTATTTCACTCCCCTCACAGGGGTTCTTTTCGCCTTTCCCTCACGGTACTGGTTCACTATCGGTCAGTCAGTAGTATTTAGCCTTGGAGGATGGTCCCCCCATATTCAGACAGGATATCACGTGTCCCGCCCTACTCGATTTCACTGATGATGAGATGTCGGTTACGGGGCTATCACCCTGTATCGCGGCACTTTCCAGAGCCTTCACCTGTCTCATTAAAAGCTTAAGGGCTAATCCAATTTCGCTCGCCGCTACTTTCGGAATCTCGGTTGATTTCTCTTCCTCGGGGTACTTAGATGTTTCAGTTCCCCCGGTTCGCCTCGCTGAGCTATGTATTCACTCAGCGATAACTGCTTATGCAGTTGGGTTTCCCCATTCAGGAATCTCAGACTCACAGGTTTTTACTACCTAATCTGAGCTTATCGCAAGTTAATACGCCTTTCATCGCCTCTGACTGCCAAGGCATCCACCGTGTACGCTTAGTCACTTAACCATACAACCCCAAAG
>NZ_FLLQ01000029.1 GCF_900088415.1 Vibrio mediterranei | reverse complement strand
TTGACCATCTTTTCTTACGAGCCATAATTCACCACGCCAAAACCCATTACTTAACACTTTTTGTTTCAGTTCGGCATAGCGAACCTGAGATTCACTTTCATCTATCATTGACTCTAAAGAGTGACCCAATAGTTCTTCTCTACTGTAGTCATTAGCTGAAATAAACGCTTCATTAACTCTTCGAACTAACCCCAAATTATCAAGAATTAAAATACCTTCTCTCGTGTTGTCAAAAACACTCGCTGACATTCTCAATTCTTCTTCTGCATGGCTCTTTTCCGTTACGTCAAGATGTGTCCCAAACATCTCTATCGGTTCACCAGTCTTGTCCCATTTCACCACCTGTCCTCGAGCGAGTATCCAAAGCCATTGTCCAGATTTATGTTGAACACGACATTGACATTCATAAACTTCAAGAAAACCTTCAAAGTGGCGCTTTAATTGTTCTTCTGATTGAACAAAATCTTCTGGATGACAGAGCTTTTCCCAAGTCTTGAAAGTGAGTGGTTCAAGCTCTGCTAAGCGATAGCCGAGCATCTCTGCCCATCTTTCATTAAATTTAACTTCACCCGACTTTATATTCCAGTACCAAGTGCCAATTTTGGTTGCTGCAATAACACTATTCAAATCTCTCTGTTCTTCCAGCAGCTTCATTCGCGTTGCTTTGATTGTTGAAAACATCTGGTTGACAACCCGAATAAAACCATCAATTTCATTATACCCACTGAGCTTCAACTCCCGATTGGGAATTGCATTGACTTCATCAACTTCTAACTGAAGCTTTAAACTCGCTAAGGGTTTCGATACAAACCGTTGTAAAAGAAAATATAATATCGATAAGATAACAGCGTTAAGTATTAGACCTGAGAGTAGGGCATGAAAAAGCGACTCATACATCTTATCCTTAATAATGCTATCAGAAACACTGATCTTTACTTTGCCAATCTCCTCACCGTTTGGTGATTCAATAGGCATGCTTGTTATGACAAACTCATCACCAAACAAATAGCCCTTTTCCTCGTCACACTCTGAAATTTCACCATTGACTTTTGTTACACCCGAAACATAGTTATCTCGATTAAGAATTTTGGCGAACTGATTGTCATAAACCACAATAGCTTGGTAATTTCTTTCTCTTGCTTCATTTAAGATGATTTTTTTATATTCATTAATAGCATACGCTTGCATCAAAGGAGCAATATTATTACTCAGTGTAATTAAGCTCATTTCAACTTGTTTATTGATGTGCTTTGAGAGTGCTTGTTT
>NZ_FLLQ01000028.1 GCF_900088415.1 Vibrio mediterranei | reverse complement strand
TTCGTATAAGGAGGTGATCCAGCCCCAGGTTCCCCTAGGGCTACCTTGTTACGACTTCACCCCAGTCATGAACCACAAAGTGGTGAGCGTCCTCCCGAAGGTTAAACTACCCACTTCTTTTGCAGCCCACTCCCATGGTGTGACGGGCGGTGTGTACAAGGCCCGGGAACGTATTCACCGTAGCATTCTGATCTACGATTACTAGCGATTCCGACTTCATGGAGTCGAGTTGCAGACTCCAATCCGGACTACGACGCACTTTTTGGGATTCGCTCACTTTCGCAAGTTGGCTGCCCTCTGTATGCGCCATTGTAGCACGTGTGTAGCCCTACTCGTAAGGGCCATGATGACTTGACGTCGTCCCCACCTTCCTCCGGTTTATCACCGGCAGTCTCCCTGGAGTTCCCGACATTACTCGCTGGCAAACAAGGATAAGGGTTGCGCTCGTTGCGGGACTTAACCCAACATTTCACAACACGAGCTGACGACAGCCATGCAGCACCTGTCTCAGAGCTCCCGAAGGCACACCTGCGTCTCCGCTGGCTTCTCTGGATGTCAAGAGTAGGTAAGGTTCTTCGCGTTGCATCGAATTAAACCACATGCTCCACCGCTTGTGCGGGCCCCCGTCAATTCATTTGAGTTTTAATCTTGCGACCGTACTCCCCAGGCGGTCTACTTAACGCGTTAGCTCCGAAAGCCACGGCTCAAGGCCACAACCTCCAAGTAGACATCGTTTACGGCGTGGACTACCAGGGTATCTAATCCTGTTTGCTCCCCACGCTTTCGCATCTGAGTGTCAGTATCTGTCCAGGGGGCCGCCTTCGCCACCGGTATTCCTTCAGATCTCTACGCATTTCACCGCTACACCTGAAATTCTACCCCCCTCTACAGTACTCTAGTCCGCCAGTTTCAAATGCAGTTCCGAGGTTGAGCCCCGGGCTTTCACATCTGACTTAACGAACCACCTGCATGCGCTTTACGCCCAGTAATTCCGATTAACGCTCGCACCCTCCGTATTACCGCGGCTGCTGGCACGGAGTTAGCCGGTGCTTCTTCTGCAGCTAACGTCAAACGAGCACGCTATTAACGTACCCGCCTTCCTCACTGCTGAAAGTGCTTTACAACCCGAAGGCCTTCTTCACACACGCGGCATGGCTGCATCAGGCTTGCGCCCATTGTGCAATATTCCCCACTGCTGCCTCCCGTAGGAGTCTGGACCGTGTCTCAGTTCCAGTGTGGCTGATCATCCTCTCAGACCAGCTAGGGATCGTCGCCTTGGTGAGCCATTACCTCACCAACTAGCTAATCCCACCTGGGCATATCCTGACGCGAGAGGCCCGAAGGTCCCCCTCTTTGGCCCGAAGGCATTATGCGGTATTAGCCATCGTTTCCAATGGTTATCCCCCACATCAGGGCAATTTCCCAGGCATTACTCACCCGTCCGCCGCTCGACGCCGTTAACGTCACCCGAAGGGTC
>NZ_FLLQ01000027.1 GCF_900088415.1 Vibrio mediterranei | reverse complement strand
TGCTGGAGGTATCAGAAGTGCGAATGCTGACATGAGTAACGATAAAGGGGGTGAAAAACCTCCTCGCCGGAAGACCAAGGGTTCCTGTCCAACGTTAATCGGGGCAGGGTAAGTCGACCCCTAAGGCGAGGCCGAAAGGCGTAGTCGATGGGAAACGGGTTAATATTCCCGTACTTCTTACAATTGCGATGGGGGGACGGAGAAGGCTAGGTGGGCCTGGCGACGGTTGTCCAGGTTCAAGTGCGTAGGCTTAAGGTTTAGGTAAATCCGGACCTTTTTAAGGCTGAGACACGATGTCGAGCTACTACGGTAGTGAAGTCATTGATGCCATGCTTCCAGGAAAAGCCTCTAAGCTTCAGATTGTAAGGAATCGTACCCCAAACCGACACAGGTGGTCGGGTAGAGAATACCAAGGCGCTTGAGAGAACTCGGGTGAAGGAACTAGGCAAAATGGTACCGTAACTTCGGGAGAAGGTACGCTCTTAGTGGTGAAGTCCCTTGCGGATGGAGCTACCGAGAGTCGCAGATACCAGGTGGCTGCAACTGTTTATTAAAAACACAGCACTGTGCAAAATCGCAAGATGACGTATACGGTGTGACGCCTGCCCGGTGCCGGAAGGTTAATTGATGGGGTTAGTTTTCGGACGAAGCTCTTGATCGAAGCCCCGGTAAACGGCGGCCGTAACTATAACGGTCCTAAGGTAGCGAAATTCCTTGTCGGGTAAGTTCCGACCTGCACGAATGGCGTAATGATGGCCACGCTGTCTCCACCCGAGACTCAGTGAAATTGAAATCGCTGTGAAGATGCAGTGTACCCGCGGCTAGACGGAAAGACCCCGTGAACCTTTACTACAGCTTGGCACTGAACATTGAGCCTACATGTGTAGGATAGGTGGGAGCCTTTGAAGCAAGCACGCCAGTGTTTGTGGAGGCAATCTTGAAATACCACCCTTGTATGTTTGATGTTCTAACTTGGTTCCCTAATCGGGAATGAGGACAGTGCCTGGTGGGTAGTTTGACTGGGGCGGTCTCCTCCCAAAGAGTAACGGAGGAGCACGAAGGTGGGCTAATCACGGTTGGACATCGTGAGGTTAGTGCAATGGCATAAGCCCGCTTGACTGCGAGAATGACAATTCGAGCAGGTGCGAAAGCAGGTCATAGTGATCCGGTGGTTCTGAATGGAAGGGCCATCGCTCAACGGATAAAAGGTACTCCGGGGATAACAGGCTGATACCGCCCAAGAGTTCATATCGACGGCGGTGTTTGGCACCTCGATGTCGGCTCATCACATCCTGGGGCTGAAGTCGGTCCCAAGGGTATGGCTGTTCGCCATTTAAAGTGGTACGCGAGCTGGGTTTAGAACGTCGTGAGACAGTTCGGTCCCTATCTGCCGTGGGCGTTGGAAGATTGAAGGGGGCTGCTCCTAGTACGAGAGGACCGGAGTGGACGAACCTCTGGTGTTCGGGTTGTGTCGCCAGACGCATTGCCCGGTAGCTAAGTTCGGAATCGATAACCGCTGAAAGCATCTAAGCGGGAAGCGAGCCCTGAGATGAGTCTTCCCTGGCGCTTTAAGCGTCCTAAAGGGTTGTTCGAGACTAGAACGTTGATAGGCAGGGTGTGTAAGCGTTGTGAGGCGTTGAGCTAACCTGTACTAATTGCCCGTGAGGCTTAACCATACAACACCCAAAGGGTTTTGATGGACTCAAAGCAAGAAC
>NZ_FLLQ01000026.1 GCF_900088415.1 Vibrio mediterranei | reverse complement strand
TGTCATTACTGAGGGAACCTGACGGGATAAATACCAGCCGATTCTGTCATGCCTTTTATATTCTAGTAGCCATATAGTTAGACTGCCTCACACATCGATATTCATCGATTGGGATTGCTTGATTCTCATCTCTCTTGTGTTGAGCTTCTCTCTTTTCCAGATAGTTTGGATGGTACTGATACTCACGGTAATGCTCTCTTGTTTGAGTAGTTTCATCACTTGTATCGACGTATTGTGCGGGTTGAGCAACGTTAACTCGATAATCCTATCTTCGGTACTCTCTGGGATACTGTTTTTACTGCGTTTCAGTGGCTTATTAATTCGCTTAAGACCGAGTGGCCCTTCCTCTTCCATTATTTGCTGATAGGTATATAAGGTTTGGCGTGAGCAACCTAAGATACGAGCGGCTTTAGAGACACTACCAAGCTCTGCAATCAACTCCAGAGCCTCTATTTTACGTTGTACCTCTTTGCCGTATTCGTTACATTTACGTGGCTCTACTAACTCAGTGATGTCTAACCGTCGATGACCGAAGTAAGCAGAGAAGGTACCATCGAACTGACATCGTATTTCTACTTTTTGGTTCTCTATGGAGTAACGTACTGGCGAGTCGATAACGTACATTTTGCTATCAAAGCTAAACGTGTGGTCACGTCGTATCGTTCGATATTCTTTCTGTACGCAGATGCTGTTAAGGTCTAGATCAGGTGGCAACGACTTGAACGCAGAGCTCGATTTAGTCGCCTGAACCATCACATTATTCACCCAGTATTTGGGGATAAACTCCTCTTGCAAGTATCGGTTTGCGCTCTCCATGTCAGCGATGTTATTGAGGCGCAGTTCGGGGACAAGGCGGTCTTGGAAGGTGTCGAAGGCTCGTTCGATTCGTCCCTTCCCTTGAGGTGAGTTGGCGAAGATAATTTCGATACCGAGTTCATCACAAGCTCGCTGCATTTGCGAGAAGTTGCTGCGTTTCGGCCCACCAAAGATACCTGCTCGATCCACGTAGAGAGTTTTGAATATGCCTCGCTTTTCAATATAAGCTCGCATCACCTTCATACAGCCTTCGGTGGTCTCTGAAGGGAAGAACTGCGCATGAATATCACTAGTAGCGTCATCAATGATGGCAATCAAGCAAGATTTTTCATCACCGAACCAACGATGAGGGCTGCCATCCATTTGCAGCATAAGTCCAGGCAACGGCATACGCTCTCGATACTTCCGAACTCGGCTTCTACGTCGCTTTGAGCGTTTCACATGGTGAATGTCATGTGCCCAAGAGCGTAACGTCTCACGCTTAATCGACAGTCCTTCATTCTTTATCAGAAGCTCTGAGAGATGTTGAAGATTAAAGTCGTAGTACTTGGTTTGAATGAGGCTTTGAACCTCTTTCTTGAGTGACTCAGGGATTTTATTGATGGGAGCACGACCAGTGTTACCATGAATCACGAACCGAATGCCTTCCTTGCGATAACGGCTCAAGTAACGCTCCACTGTTCTTCGTGATTTTTGCAGCAGTTGAGTAGCACTATTGATAGTGATTTTACCATCAATGACTTTGCTAATGATATCGACAGTAAACTGTGATTTTGAATCCATATAGAACATCCTTAGCACCCTTTAAAGCTCATTTGATTACTTTAAAAAGTACGCTAAATCAGTCCCGACATTTTCCCTCGGTAGTTATTGTAATGACAAAGTCGCTTGGTAATTAAGGTACGACAGAATCGCTTGGTGATCACAA
>NZ_FLLQ01000025.1 GCF_900088415.1 Vibrio mediterranei | reverse complement strand
GGGTCACTCTTTAGAGTCAATGATAGATGAAAGTGAATCTCAGGTTCGCTATGCCGAACTGAAACAAAAAGTGTTAAGTAATGGGTTTTGGCGTGGTGAATTATGGCTCGTAAGAAAAGATGGTCAAGCTTATCCTGAACTTGTCAGCATAACGGCTGTTAGGGACTCTCAAAATAGGCTATCTAATGTTGTTGCTCTGTTTACCGATATATCACGCCTTAAAGAGCAAGAGAAGCAACTAGAGTTACTTGCACTCTATGACCCCCTCACGAAACTGCCTAATCGTAACCTATTGGTGACCAAAGTCAGTGAGTTACTAAAATTCAATGAATTCGGTCGATATATGGCAGTTCTTTTTATTGACCTCGATGACTTTAAAAAGATTAACGATTCTTTTGGACATGAAGTTGGCGATGAGGCGCTAAAATTACTCGCTTCTACCTTGAGTAAAAACATTCCTTCAAACGATATTCTAGTAAGGTGGGGGGGAGATGAATTTATTATTATCCTTAATAATGTTCGGAATGAAACTAAAGTAAAATCGTACGCTTCAAAGCTACTCAATATAATTTCTACAATGAGATTTAAAACAGATCTGATTCACCCACAGTCCTTCTCTGCGAGTATTGGTGTAACTATGACGGAGGCGGATAGTGTCACAGATATAGAGCACCTTATTCGACAAGCTGACCTAGCTATGTATGAATCGAAACTGCAGGGGGGGAATAGTATGGCATTCTTTAACCCTGAGCATGATAGAAGTAAGCGAAAACAACATGCTAAAAAGCGACAGTTGGAACAAGCCGTTTCTGAAAATGAGCTGGAACTATACTTTCAGCCAAAAATGAACCTGAGAAGCAATGAGGTGGTAGGAGCAGAAGCCCTTCTTCGTTGGAATCACCCCGACAAAGGAGTGTTAACCCCCGAGCAATTTTTGTTTGATATAGAGACTCCCTCGCTGCAATGTGAGATTGGTGACTGGGTAATGACTCAAGCCGTTCATCAAGTGTCCGAGTGGATGAAATGTGGCATGGATATACAATTGTCTATTAACGTATCCAGCTATCAATTGGATGATATCAATTTTACCAGTCGCCTAAGAGCGCTATTGTCTCAATATAAGGTTCCTCCAAGCTATGTGCAGATAGAAATTCTTGAATCGAGTGCTCTAGAACTGGTAGAAAGAGCTCAGGCGGTGATTGAGCGTTGTCAGTCGTTTGGGGTGAGTGTGGCAATTGATGATTTCGGAACTGGCTATTCAACCCTCTCTTATTTAAGAGATCTTCCCGCTGACGTGTTGAAAGTCGATAAGAGCTTTATTATTGGTTTGCAAAAAGATAGTAAGAATTGGGGGCTTTTGAAGGCTGTGATGAGTTTGGCCTCAACCTTCGACAAAACGGTTGTTGCAGAAGGTTTAGAAGATTGGGACGCAAAGGAGTTGTTATTGGAAGTAGGATGTGAAATTGCCCAAGGTTATGCGATAGCGCGGCCAATGAAGATAGAGCAATTTAACCGTTGGTATCGACAAGAACAGGTAGCGGTATGAGAAAGAAGAGCCATTGTTACGTATGACTAAATGGAGAAATGATTTCGAGTTGCCTTTCTGCACCCTATTTCGCAATTTTCCTTACTTTAGATATTTTGAAAATATCCATTTTGAGTTGGTGCTTTAACAAGCTTCTGTCCAGAAGCCTGTTACGTGTGACCACTTCGAATTTGTGATCACCAAGCGATTCTGTCGTACCTTAATTACCAAGCGACTTTGTCATTACAATAACTACCGAGGGAAAATGTCGGGACTGATTTAGCGTACTTTTTAAAGTAATCAAATGAGCTTTAAAG
>NZ_FLLQ01000024.1 GCF_900088415.1 Vibrio mediterranei | reverse complement strand
GGGTCACTCTTTAGAGTCAATGATAGATGAAAGTGAATCTCAGGTTCGCTATGCCGAACTGAAACAAAAAGTGTTAAGTAATGGGTTTTGGCGTGGTGAATTATGGCTCGTAAGAAAAGATGGTCAAACTTATCCTGAACTTGTCAGCATAACGGCAGTTAGGGACTCTCAAAATAGGCTATCTAATGTTGTTGCTCTATTTACAGATATATCACGCCTTAAAGAGCAAGAGAAGCAACTAGAGTTACTTGCTCTCTATGACCCCCTCACGAAACTGCCTAATCGTAACTTATTGGTGACCAAAGTCAGTGAGTTACTAAAATTCAATGAATTCGGTCGATATATGGCAGTTCTTTTTATTGACCTCGATGAGTTTAAAAAGATTAATGATTCTTTTGGACATGAAGTTGGCGATGAGGCACTAAAGTTACTCGCTTCTACCTTGAGTAAAAACATTCCTTCAAACGATATTCTAGTAAGGTGGGGGGGAGATGAATTTATTATTATCCTTAATAATGTTCGGAATAAAACTAAAGTAAAATCGTACGCTTCAAAGCTACTCAATATAATTTCTACGATGAGATTTAAAACAGATTTGATTCACCCTCAGCCCTTCTCTGCGAGTATTGGTGTGACTATGACGGAGGCGGATAGTGTCACAGATATAGAGCACCTTATTCGACAAGCTGACCTAGCTATGTATGAATCGAAACTGCAGGGGGGGAATAGTATGTCATTCTTTAACCCTGAGCATGATAGAAGTAAGCGAAAACGACATGCTAAAAAGCGACAGTTGGAACAAGCCGTTTCTGAAAATGAGCTGGAACTATACTTTCAGCCAAAAATGAACCTGAGAAGCAATGAGGTGATAGGAGCAGAAGCCCTTCTTCGTTGGAATCACCCCGATAAAGGAGTGTTAACCCCCGAGCAATTTTTGTTTGATATAGAGACTCCCGCGCTACAATGTGAGATTGGTGACTGGGTAATGACTCAAGCCGTTCATCAAGTGTCCGAGTGGGTGAAATGTGGCATGGATATACAATTGTCTATTAACGTATCCAGCTATCAATTGGATGATATCAATTTTACCAGTCGCCTAAGAGCGCTATTGTCTCAATATAAGGTTCCTCCAAGCTATGTGCAGATAGAAATTCTTGAATCGAGTGCTCTAGAACTGGTAGAAAGAGCTCAGGCGGTGATTGAGCGTTGTCAGTCGTTTGGGGTGAGTGTGGCAATTGATGATTTCGGAACTGGCTATTCAACCCTCTCTTATTTAAGAGATCTTCCCGCTGACGTGTTGAAAGTCGATAAGAGCTTTATTATTGGTTTGCAAAAAGATAGTAAGAATTGGGGGCTTTTGAAGGCTGTGATGAGTTTGGCCTCAACCTTCGACAAAACGGTTGTTGCAGAAGGTTTAGAAGATTGGGACGCAAAGGAGTTGTTATTGGAAGTAGGATGTGAAATTGCCCAAGGTTATGCGATAGCGCGGCCAATGAAGATAGAGCAATTTAACCGTTGGTATCGACAAGAACAGGTAGCGGTATGAGAAAGAAGAGCCATTGTTACGTATGACTAAATGGAGAAATGATTTCGAGTTGCCTTTCTGCACCCTATTTCGCAATTTTCCTTACTTTAGATATTTTGAAAATATCCATTTTGAGTTGGTGCTTTAACAAGCTTCTGTCCAGAAGCCTGTTACGTGTGACCACTTCGAATTTGTGATCACCAAGCGATTCTGTCGTACCTTAATTACCAAGCGACTTTGTCATTACAATAACTACCGAGGGAAAATGTCGGGACTGATTTAGCGTACTTTTTAAAGTAATCAAATGAGCTTTAAAG
>NZ_FLLQ01000023.1 GCF_900088415.1 Vibrio mediterranei | reverse complement strand
TTCCCTTACGTCTCACTGATAAGCGCATATTGTTTATTCTGTACATGAGAAAAGCTTTTGAAGTGAGATAAACAAGGAAGATTGCACAGAAGGCAGAGGAAAACCCCCGTCTAGTATTACGGGGGTAAATTGCACCAAGCTATCGAGCTTTTGAGCAGTTTCTCATTTAGTTACTATACAAATGAACATCAGTATTATCGATCTTGATTACTTCATATTCAGACTTTAAGTGAGCAAGAAACTCTTCAAAAAAATACCTTTCTTTATAAAGCTTAGCGCTATAGCGATCACTGGTAACTTGGCAATCTGTTTTGCTTCTATTGATTTTGGTAACATACCAATCGCTATCATTGAGTGACGTTTTAAGTTTTATGATCCAAGCCATGTCCATTCCATAACCGTTTGGTAACAGTAGAAAGATTAGTGTTTAGTTATTAGCTAACTAGATGGTTTACGTTGAACGCTTTCGATTTGGTGTTTTAGCAGCATTGCTTCAACGATCTGGTTTAAACACTCTCTCTCACTAGGATCAAGAATTTCAATTCTTTGCATGTTATACGCTAAAGAGTCATCTACAGAAGTACTTAAGTTTCCAAAGATATCCTTAATACCAGCCCCGAGCGCAACAAGTGCTTTCATCATCTGACTAAACTTAGGCTCCGTCTCTCCATTCTCGTACTTCATATAGGTAATGTTTGATACGCCCATGATTTCGGCTACATCCTTTTGAGTTAAACTATTCTTTATTCTTAACTCTCTCAATATCTCATTTGACATGTGATTATGGTCCCTTTTTATAAGCTTTCTTATATTTTAACTCATGTTAATTTATACAGTGGGCTTGTTAATATACATTTCTTATGTTTGAATATAAGAAATATTAGTATTGACAGGATTTGGGTACTCAGTGAAAAAGAAGGTCTTTACAGCAGATGAGCTACAGATCGATACGGAGTCTAGTCCGTTCGTCTTTGTAGATTATCTGTCGTGGACCATTCAGTATTCTGCGCTTCGCCATGCACATAAATCAGACCTAGGTTCTCTTATCTGGGCGCCACTTCCCAAACCGGACTACCGATTAGCTCGAACTCCCAAGCAAAAAGAAAAACTCATTGAACGTTACAAACAGCGATGGAACGTAGCAATGATGGAACGATTGGAAGTTTTTTGTCTTCATGTTCTTGGACTTCGAATGTCTTCCTGGCGAGAAAAGGGCTTGTATGGTTACGAAGATTCTTGCCACTTGATGCCTAAACACTCTAACAAACACGTAGGTTTTGTTCTCTTAGGTGGTAATCGCGGTACCTGTCATTTTCAGATCGAAGGGCTAGGGTGCAAGTCTGTTCTGGAGCATACAACCTTATTCCGCCTTCATTGGTGGCTCAATTTATTGGGCTGCTCACGTCTTTCACGAATTGATCTTGCTGTCGATGATTTCCATGGTCTTTTCGGTCGAGAGTATGCACGAAAAGCCTTTGCAGAAGATGCCTTTAGAACATCAGAACGTGGTCGCGGGCCTAGTGGTGGCGAGAGATATTTTGCAGATCCTTCAGGCAAAGTTCTCAATGAATCTTTTACTGTCGGTGATCGCTCGTCACGTATTCATTGGCGAATTTACAACAAAGCAGCGCAGCTAGGACTCGATATGTATTGGTTCCGCAATGAAGTGGAACTTAAAGAGATGCCCATTGATATCTTATTGAATATTAAAGGCTATTTTGCTGGTCTCTGTGCTTATTCCGCCTCAATTATCGCGTCGTTACCTGTAAAAGTAGTGAACAAAAAGAAACAAGTCGCTCTAGAAATACATGAGCGCATCCGCTGGGCTCGTCGTCAAGTAGGACGAACTCTGTTTGATATAGCAAAGCACTTTGATGGTGATCTAGAGAAGGTGTTTGGTCTGTTGATCTCGAAGGAAATTAACGATGGCCATCTAACTATTCCGGACACTTACAAGAAGATACTTTACGAAATAATGGAGACTTAATTATGTCTGTGCGTCACATATTACTGGGTGGTACTTATTCAAAAGGTGTATCCAAAGACAACAAAGATTACGAAGTACCAACGCTTTATGCAGGCAAGGCTTTAAGGGCTTGGGAGAATGAAAAGGGGTCTTGTATCGCGTTTGGCAGTGAAGCTATCAAGTTGAGGTTCATTCCAAGTCCTAGCATTCTTGAAAAGTTCAACACAACGATCACTCCAGCTTTAGTTGAGTTCGTCTACGAACCTGATCCAGAGGATCCGCAGCGCAACTTAGTTCGTGACTTTAAAGTTGTAAAGACCTTGTTCGATGAGCCTGTTTCCGCCACAAACGTAAAGAAGGGTTAATCGATGTTTGAAGCTCCAACACGTTGTATTTATTACAGAAATGGCATAACGCTAACGACGCGTCAAGATGAGCCAACACACCAATGCACATCCTGTTATAAGCCTTGGTATGAGGAAGACTTGGATCTATTTATTGTCGTTGCCACACCAAAATGTCCGTATTGTGGTTCAAATGTTCGACGCTTAACAAAACAAAGACCACTGAAATAAACAAAGCCCGTAACTGTTGGAGCAGATACGGGCTTCTTATCAAAACCAACTAATAGAGAGTTGATTATGACTGCACAAAATTATTCCATGACAGACATCGTAGATCTAGCCCAAGATGTAAAACGACTGGCTGATTTTCAAAATTTCGTAGACGATTCATTTACGCGTTCTTTTAAAGAAGAGCTAAGTGCTGTGTTGATGGACAAAAGTGAAGAACTGCACAACGCACTAGAGGCTTCGAACTTCATAACACTGATAAAAGCTTCATCAGGCGTAAAGTTCAGTGACTAGGTAAAGAGCGTGGTAACGTGAGAAGCTCGCTATATGGCGGGCTTTTTTTGTATCTCATTGATACTAAACGATTACAACCAAAGTGCGTATTATGTGGTGAGATTTATGTTGAGTGGTTTGCTGAAAGCCAAGCGCGGTAAAGGGTGGGCGACCGACTTACTCATTGTCGGCTTGCCGTACATGTTAGGAGGGCGCATCGCTTTAC
>NZ_FLLQ01000022.1 GCF_900088415.1 Vibrio mediterranei | reverse complement strand
TAGCGCCAATATGAGAAGAGCCATACCGCTGATTCTGCGTTTGCTGATGAACTAAGTCAACCTCAGCACTAACCTTGCGAGTCATTTCTTTGATTTGGTCATTGGTAAAATACTGACCAGCCGTTTGAGCTTGAGTAAGCATTTGGCGCATAATCTCGGAAACCTGCTGTTGCTTGGAAAGATTGGTGTTTTCCATAATAGACGCAACGCGAGCAGTAGACTCCTTCTGTTGATAAGCAAGCATCTCATTTTGTGCATATACCTGGTCTTTCGTATTCTGGCGTGAAGTCGCCGACTGAATGCCAGCAATCTCTTTTTGAGTCTCATTTTGCATCTCGGCAATCTCTTTCTGATTGTCCAGTTGCATTTTAGTAAGCTCTTTTTGATTCTCAAATCCGGCGTCAACCATACCAGCAGAGGAAGCATCAGCACCAGCACGCTCCCAAGCATTAAGCTCAGGAAATGCAGCAGCAAGATAATCACGAGTATCCTTTCCTTTATCAGCGGCAGACTTGCCACCAAGTCCAACCAAATCAAGCAACTTATCAGAAACGGCAGAAGTGCCAGCCTGCAACGTACCTTCAAGAAGTCCTTTACCAGCTTTAGCCATAGCACCAGAAACAAAACTAGGGACGGCCTCATCAGGGTTAGGAACATTAGAGCCTTGAATGGCAGATTTAATACCAGCATCACCCATGCCTACAGTATTGTTATCGGTAGCAAGCACATCACCTTGAATGCCACCGGAGGCGGCTTTTTGACCGCCTCCAAACAATTTAGACATGGCGCCACCAGCAAGAGCAGAAGCAATACCGCCAGCAATAGCACCAAACATAAATCACCTCACTTAAGTGGCTGGAGACAAATAATCTCTTTAATAACCTGATTCAGCGAAACCAATCCGCGGCATTTAGTAGCGGTAAAGTTAGACCAAACCATGAAACCAACATAAACATTATTGCCCGGCGTACGGGGAAGGACGTCAATAGTCACACAGTCCTTGACGGTATAATAACCACCATCATGGCGACCATCCAAAGGATAAACATCATAGGCAGTCGGGAGGGTAGTCGGAACCGAAGAAGACTCAAAGCGAACCAAACAGGCAAAAAATTTAGGGTCGGCATCAAAAGCAATATCAGCACCAACAGAAACAACCTGATTAGCGGCGTTGACAGATGTATCCATCTGAATGCAATGAAGAAAACCACCATTACCAGCATTAACCGTCAAACTATCAAAATATAACGTTGACGATGTAGCTTTAGGTGTCTGTAAAACAGGTGCCGAAGAAGCTGGAGTAACAGAAGTGAGAACCAGCTTATCAGAAAAAAAGTTTGAATTATGGCGAGAAATAAAAGTCTGAAACATGATTAAACTCCTAAGCAGAAAACCTACCGCGCTTCGCTTGGTCAACCCCTCAGCGGCAAAAATTAAAATTTTTACCGCTTCGGCGTTATAACCTCACACTCAATCTTTTATCACGAAGTCATGATTGAATCGCGAGTGGTCGGCAGATTGCGATAAACGGTCACATTAAATTTAACCTGACTATTCCACTGCAACAACTGAACGGACTGGAAACACTGGTCATAATCATGGTGGCGAATAAGTACGCGTTCTTGCAAATCACCAGAAGGCGGTTCCTGAATGAATGGGAAGCCTTCAAGAAGGTGATAAGCAGGAGAAACATACGAAGGCGCATAACGATACCACTGACCCTCAGCAATCTTAAACTTCTTAGACGAATCACCAGAACGGAAAACATCCTTCATAGAAATTTCACGCGGCGGCAAGTTGCCATACAAAACAGGGTCGCCAGCAATATCGGTATAAGTCAAAGCACCTTTAGCGTTAAGGTACTGAATCTCTTTAGTCGCAGTAGGCGGAAAACGAACAAGCGCAAGAGTAAACATAGTGCCATGCTCAGGAACAAAGAAACGCGGCACAGAATGTTTATAGGTCTGTTGAACACGACCAGAAAACTGGCCTAACGACGTTTGGTCAGTTCCATCAACATCATAGCCAGATGCCCAGAGATTAGAGCGCATGACAAGTAAAGGACGGTTGTCAGCGTCATAAGAGGTTTTACCTCCAAATGAAGAAATAACATCATGGTAACGCTGCATGAAGTAATCACGTTCTTGGTCAGTATGCAAATTAGCATAAGCAGCTTGCAGACCCATAATGTCAATAGATGTGGTAGAAGTCGTCATTTGGCGAGAAAGCTCAGTCTCAGGAGGAAGCGGAGCAGTCCAAATGTTTTTGAGATGGCAGCAACGGAAACCATAACGAGCATCATCTTGATTAAGCTCATTAGGGTTAGCCTCGGTACGGTCAGGCATCCACGGCGCTTTAAAATAGTTGTTATAGATATTCAAATAACCCTGAAACAAATGCTTAGGGATTTTATTGGTATCAGGGTTAATCGTGCCAAGAAAAGCGGCATGGTCAATATAACCAGTAGTGTTAACAGTCGGGAGAGGAGTGGCATTAACACCATCCTTCATGAACTTAATCCACTGTTCACCATAAACGTGACGATGAGGGACATAAAAAGTAAAAATGTCTACAGTAGAGTCAATAGCAAGGCCACGACGCAATGGAGAAAGACGGAGAGCGCCAACGGCGTCCATCTCGAAGGAGTCGCCAGCGATAACCGGAGTAGTTGAAATGGTAATAAGACGACCAATCTGACCAGCAAGGAAGCCAAGATGGGAAAGGTCATGCGGCATACGCTCGGCGCCAGTTTGAATATTAGACATAATTTATCCTCAAGTAAGGGGCCGAAGCCCCTGCAATTAAAATTGTTGACCACCTACATACCAAAGACGAGCGCCTTTACGCTTGCCTTTAGTACCTCGCAACGGCTGCGGACGACCAGGGCGAGCGCCAGAACGTTTTTTACCTTTAGACATTACATCACTCCTTCTGCACGTAATTTTTGACGCACGTTTTCTTCTGCGTCAGTAAGAACGTCAGTGTTTCCTGCGCGTACACGCAAGGTAAACGCGAACAATTCAGCGGCTTTAACCGGACGCTCGACGCCATTAATAATGTTTTCCGTAAATTCAGCGCCTTCCATGATGAGACAGGCCGTTTGAATGTTGACGGGATGAACATAATAAGCAATGACGGCAGCAATAAACTCAACAGGAGCAGGAAAGCGAGGGTATCCTACAAAGTCCAGCGTACCATAAACGCAAGCCTCAACGCAGCGACGAGCACGAGAGCGGTCAGTAGCAATCCAAACTTTGTTACTCGTCAGAAAATCGAAATCATCTTCGGTTAAATCCAAAACGGCAGAAGCCTGAATGAGCTTAATAGAGGCCAAAGCGGTCTGGAAACGTACGGATTGTTCAGTAACTTGACTCATGATTTCTTACCTATTAGTGGTTGAACAGCATCGGACTCAGATAGTAATCCACGCTCTTTTAAAATGTCAACAAGAGAATCTCTACCATGAACAAAATGTGACTCATATCTAAACCAGTCCTTGACGAACGTGCCAAGCATATTAAGCCACTTCTCCTCATCCAACGCGTCAGTTTTTGACAGAATCGTTAGTTGATGGCGAAAGGTCGCAAAGTAAGAGCTTCTCGAGCTGCGCAAGGATAGGTCGAATTTTCTCATTTTCCGCCAGCAGTCCACTTCGATTTAATTCGTAAACAAGCAGTAGTAATTCCTGCTTTATCAAGATAATTTTTCGACTCATCAGAAATATCCGAAAGTGTTAACTTCTGCGTCATGGAAGCGATAAAACTCTGCAGGTTGGATACGCCAATCATTTTTATCGAAGCGCGCATAAATTTGAGCAGATTTGTCGTCACAGGTTGCGCCGCCAAAACGTCGGCTACAGTAACTTTTCCCAGCCTCAATCTCATCTCTCTTTTTGCGTTCTGCTTCAATATCTGGTTGAACGGCGTCGCGTCGTAACCCAGCTTGGTAAGTTGGATTAAGCACTCCGTGGACAGATTTGTCATTGTGAGCATTTTCATCCCGAAGTTGCGGCTCATTCTGATTCTGAACAGCTTCTTGGGAAGTAGCGACAGCTTGGTTTTTAGTGAGTTGTTCCATTCTTTAGCTCCTAGACCTTTAGCAGCAAGGTCCATATCTGACTTTTTGTTAACGTATTTAGCCACATAGAAACCAACAGCCATATAACTGGTAGCTTTAAGCGGCTCACCTTTAGCATCAACAGGCCACAACCAACCAGAACGTGAAAAAGCGTCCTGCGTGTAGCGAACTGCGATGGGCATACTGTAACCATAAGGCCACGTATTTTGCAAGCTATTTAACTGGCGGCGATTGCGTACCCGACGACCAAAATTAGGGTCAACGCTACCTGTAGGAAGTGTCCGCATAAAGTGCACCGCATGGAAATGAAGACGGCCATTAGCTGTACCATACTCAGGCACACAAAAATACTGATAGCAGTCGGCGTGTGAATCATTAGCCTTGCGACCCTCGGCAGCAAGAACCATACGACCAATATCACGAAAATAGTCACGCAAAGCATTGGGATTATCATAAAACGCCTCTAATCGGTCGTCAGCCAACGTGAGAGTGTCAAAAACGATAAACCAACCATCAGCATGAGCCTGTCGCATTGCATTCATCAAACGCTGAATAGCAAAGCCTCTACGCGATTTCATAGTGGAGGCCTCCAGCAATCTTGAACACTCATCCTTAATACCTTTCTTTTTGGGGTAATTATACTCATCGCGAATATCCTTAAGAGGGCGTTCAGCAGCCAGCTTGCGGCAAAACTGCGTAACCGTCTTCTCGTTCTCTAAAAACCATTTTTCGTCCCCTTCGGGGCGGTGGTCTATAGTGTTATTAATATCAAGTTGGGGGAGCACATTGTAGCATTGTGCCAATTCATCCATTAACTTCTCAGTAACAGATACAAACTCATCACGAACGTCAGAAGCAGCCTTATGGCCGTCAACATACATATCACCATTATCGAACTCAACGCCCTGCATACGAAAAGACAGAATCTCTTCCAAGAGCTTGATGCGGTTATCCATCTGCTTATGGAAGCCAAGCATTGGGGATTGAGAAAGAGTAGAAATGCCACAAGCCTCAATAGCAGGTTTAAGAGCCTCGATACGCTCAAAGTCAAAATAATCAGCGTGACATTCAGAAGGGTAATAAGAACGAACCATAAAAAAGCCTCCAAGATTTGGAGGCATGAAAACATACAATTGGGAGGGTGTCAATCCTGACGGTTATTTCCTAGACAAATTAGAGCCAATACCATCAGCTTTACCGTCTTTCCAGAAATTGTTCCAAGTATCGGCAACAGCTTTATCAATACCATGAAAAATAT
The DNA here is from genome assembly GCF_900088415.1 of Vibrio mediterranei. Classification (GTDB taxonomy): domain Bacteria; phylum Pseudomonadota; class Gammaproteobacteria; order Enterobacterales; family Vibrionaceae; genus Vibrio; species Vibrio mediterranei. The sequence continues at coordinate 178 of NZ_FLLQ01000022.1, read as the reverse complement.
CAACCACACCAGAAGCAGCATCAGTGACGACATTAGAAATATCCTTTGCAGTAGCGCCAATATGAGAAGAGCCATACCGCTGATTCTGCGTTTGCTGATGAACTAAGTCAACCTCAGCACTAACCTTGCGAGTCATTTCTTTGATTTGGTCATTGGTAAAATACTGACCAGCCGTTTG
>NZ_FLLQ01000021.1 GCF_900088415.1 Vibrio mediterranei | reverse complement strand
TGCACAGAAGGCAGAGGAAAACCCCCGTCTAGTATTACGGGGGTACTTTCGGTGATGTATCGGTTTTCGATGCTCTCGCGATCTATCGTCTTCCGACTAGGTCTATTACGTACATAAATCGTTAAGGGTTACTCTGTTCTAGTATTCCTTTAGTCGCATGCCTTATCAGTAAGCTTTCCAGAATCGTATCTATAACATTCCTTTCTTCATCGTCTAACGTGTTGATCTTATTTATCCTCATCAACAAGGTTTGATCTTTTGTTGTTTCCCATCTTCCGCACAGTTCATCAATGGATATTTCCAGCTCATTTGCGATTTTGATGAGGTTTTCCATTGTTGGCTGTCCTGCTCCAGATTCGTACTTTTTGTAAGCAGTAAGACTGATTCCCATCACATCTGCCATTTGTTGTTGGGTCATTGATTTTGACTTTCTGTTGGTAACTAACCTGTCTTTAAATTCCATATCAACCTCACATTTTGTTTATTATGTTTCTATTCTATAGCTGTTTTTGTTTACAGTGGTCTTGAAAGTTTGCGTTAGTTTCCTTATGGTAGCTTCATTAGTTACCTTGACAGGTTTTGGAGATACAATGGAAAACGCATCAAAAAGACACTTTGCTTGCTCAGAATGTGGGCAAATCTACACGTCGTTCTTCCATTGTGTTTGTCCGTTCTGTCGAGCTGGCGTTGTTCGTCAGCAAGAGATTGATAGCAACGATATTCACGCTCGTACTTCTTACACTCACGAACATAAACCTAATCGTTATCTCAAGAGAGCAGCGCGCGTTAATCCAGAGTATCTAGGTTCTAAATCTCTTGATATGGACGTTGATTCCGAGTACTTAAACACGTCTACAACCATTGACTGGCTTGCGTTTACCGTCAAGTTGTCAGATTTTCGTCACTGTACAAAATCAGCGCCTTTCTCTGGAATTGCTTTCCCTGACGTTCCTGAACTACCAGCTATGAGAACTAGTAGCGGTCAAGACTTGGAAGATGTAAACGAGTATCGTCGTCGTGTTTATTCCTCGTACTTTGAAAAATGCGTTCTCATCTTTCTCACTAGGGTTCTAGGTTTTACGGTTGGTTGCCTGATTGAATCTAAGTTCAACTTCTACGATAACCACTTCAATATCTATTCGGCCGATGGCCTTGAGTTCTGTGGAAAGGTTGGGGTGGGCGGCTCTAATCAAAGAGATACGATCCACTTTTCTATCAATGCTCAAGGTTGTAAACACCTTTTCACTAAGCGCACTCGTCAATACGTTCACTACTGGCTGTCAAATATTCTCAATGTGACTTTGCTTACTCGCTGTGATTTGGCCTTTGATGACTTCGACGGTATTCATACTTGCAAGAATGTTGAACTGGCTTTTCTTGATGACGGCTTTAAACGTTCTCGCGGTATCTCTCCAACATTCACGAACTCTGACGAATGGCATATCGATGGCGAAGGAAACAAGGTTTATAGCGTCGAAATGAGAAGGATTGGATCTCGTTCTTCGCTGGTTCACTGGCGCATCTATAACAAAAAGCTTGAACAGAAAATCGATAAAGATGGCTTTGTCTGGTATCGCAGCGAGGTTGAATTAAAAAAGGTTTCGGTTGATATCCTCCTTGATATTGATGGCTATTTCTCCGGCCTTAATAACTACGCTAAATCACTTTTCTCTAAGGATGTTGAGCCTAAATCAATGTCCTTTAAATCAAAAAAACGTTGTGCTTGTGAAGTCCTTCAAGCGGCTTATTGGGCTAAACGTCAGTATGGCCGTGTCGTTAATGGCCTTCTGGATTTGTATCACGGTGACTTTGAGAAGGTGGTGTCGTCTTTGGTGCGTGACGACTCTCAATTGTCATTCACTTCAATGCACCAAAAATTAATTAACAGTTTATAGGAGTTCCAAAATGGTCAAGGTCATGGGGTTAGTTAAGCGTCAATATCCAAACGGCAAAAACAACAAGCCATTTTACGAATTGGTCATTCTTCGTTCCATTGAGAATGTTGATACCGAGAATTACAAAAAAGAGGGTCACGGTTTTGATACGGAGGTTCCGTACGGAAAAGATCCTATCAAGATACGTCCAGATTACGCTATTCAATTGCTTTCAACGGGGGCTTTTGTTCCTGAGCGTGAGTATGAATTTCAGCTTGGCTGCAACCCAAATGACGTTTACGAACAATGGGTTGAAAAGCTCATTCCTGTCGATGACGACATCAAAAAGCACTTTCAAGCCTCTTTGAAGTAGGTGACTTATGCCGTATTGCGTCGTCGCTGAGAAAAGCACAAACATCTTAAAACTTAGTGGTCAGAAAGTCTCTGATTGCGACGCACTTGTCGTGATATCAGCTAGTGAATATCACACCTATATCGGGGCTTTGGAATTGTCATCTTCTGAAATTTCAGGGCTTCTATTTTCGGGCTTTGGGCTCGTTATCTTGGGTTACTTATTGGCTGCACCTATTGGTCATGTGATCCGCTTTATCAATAAAATATGAAAGGTACATTCTATGAAAAAACTTATCTCTCAAGCTAAAAAAGCCGTCCTTCTTGCTTCCATTTCTTTGGCTTCTCCGCTGGTTTTCGCTGCGGGTGAAGGGGCGACAAGCCCAGTAGACCAAATTAAAACAGCCGTGTTGGGTGCTCTTGATGGTCTGTCTGCTGTTACTGCTGTGATTTTGGCTGTTGCACCAATTGGTATTGGTATTGCTATTGCATTTAAGGTCTTCGGTAAGTCTAAGCAAGCCGTTAATAAAGCATGATTTTCTTGCTCCATGAGCTAGTTACTGCCATCTGGTTTTTGCTAGGTGGCATGATTGCACTAGCCACAATTCAAGGTTTAAAGGGCGGCTGAGGTCGCCTTTTTTGTAGGTGGTTTTTATGAAGCGACAATTACTTCTATTCGGTCTTATTCTCTGTTCATTTTATGCGGTCGCATCAGCGAGGCTTCAAGTTGCTGAGGCTTTGTTAGCCAGAGAGAGGGCGGTTCAATTTGGCTCCCAAATGTTAAAAGTCGACACTGCTGTGAAAGCTGTCTCTCCTGTCTCTCGTCCGTACTTTGTTACGCCTTCAAACGTATCAATGTCTTCATTTGGAGGTTTCCTTAAAAGTATGTCTACTCAAGAGCCAGTTAAGACTGTATTAGCCGCGCTTGGCTTTGCGGTGTCGGCTGGTAATTGGGAATGGTCTTCTGACTCTAGTGGTGCGCCGAAACAAGGTAGCCTTTACTCCGTTCAGCTCAGTCAGATGCGTTACCCTGGTTATGGTGTTTCTATTCATACGGCTCTTAAAAATACGTTTGCTGAAAATGGTCAGAACTATGGAACAATAGATACGGTTGAGGTTACTCAAGATAATGTTCTTGTTGCAACGACACACAGTGGTTGGCGTTATGTTGGGTCTTGGGTTCATCTCAAGTGCGATAGCGCAACTTCAACGGTAGAAAGCTGTGCTCCTGATTATGTTCCTAGTCAGGCTGATAAAACTATTCCGGATGATGCATTTGCGGGCACACTGGCATCAAGGTTCTCCAGTCTTTCTGATACGCAAAAACAAGCTCTGTTTCAAAATGCTGATGGCTCACTTGCTGACTTGGATTGGCAACCTGAGGCAACAACAGAACCTACCTTTAGTGATGGTCGTCCACTTCCGTCAATTGGTGATCCTTTATGGCAATCTGCGCTTGATTACTCACAAGGGAAAACCGTTCCAGAAGACAAAGCGGCTGACGCTCGTTACTTGGCAGATAATGTGGCCAAGAGCGACCAAACGGTTTTAGAAAAGAACGCTAAAGGTTCTAACGGAGGTGGTACAAAACCCGAAGGTGGTGATGTCGATTTACAGCCTGTTATTGGTGCCATTCAGTCTCTGCAATCCAGTAATTCCAATGAGTTAAAAGCCATTAAAGAACAGCTTAAACAGAATGCCAAATCACCGGACTTAAGCAAGGCCGGAGAGGTAAGTTGTCTTGTTGGTTTGAAGTGTCCATCTTATGTCGACCTCAAGTATGAGAGCGGTTTAAAGGGGCTTCTCGATGACTTTAACACTCAGGTTTCTGCATCTAATCTCCTCAAGTTTCTCGATGGTTTTCGCTTTAGTGGTAATGGGAATGTGACGCCGCCAGTGTGGATTATTGATCTCACCAATGTCGATTTCTTGGGTAAAGGGCTAGGGCATCATGATGTGAGTTTGCCTAGTTATATCTGGTCGTTTATGCGTGCTTGTCTTCTTTTCGGCACGGTGATGGCCTGTCGCAAAATCATCTTTGGGGGTTAACTATGTTTGATTGGATTGTTTCTCTGTTCAATACGTTCGTTGAGTTTCTTGGCCGTTTGATAAATACCTTGGTTGTCATGCTCACGAACTTGGGGCTAGGGGGCGTGGATGTACTTCTTACGTTTGTTATCTCTTTGATTAACGGTTTAGGTTCGTTGCTGTCTCCCATTGATTTAAAACCGTATCTCAGCATGTTACCTGCCGAGGCTATCGATATCATGTCTCTCGTTGGTTTTCCTCAAGCTATAACGATGATCATCTCTGCGGTATCGGTGCGTTTTCTCCTTCAGCTTATTCCATTTGTAAGGTTGGGTTCGTAACATGATTAATCTCATTATGGGGCGACCGGGCGGCGGAAAAAGCTATGAAGCAGTGGTCTATCATGTGTTGCCTAATATTAAAGATGGTCGCAAGGTCATCACCAATTTACCTTTGAATATGGAAGCACTTATCGCTGTTTTTGGTGAGAAGGTTTCCGAACTCATCGAGGTTAAGTCCTTTGATTTGCATGACTATGGCAATGATAATAGGCCGTTTTCTAGCCCCAATGATTACAAGGATGAGTGGAGAAACGAACGGGGACAAGCACCGCTTTATATCATCGATGAGGCTCATATGATTCTTGGCAATCAGGCCAAAAAGGATCTTCTAGAATTCTATTCAATGCACCGGCATTTTGGTATCGACATCACTCTGTTAACACAGTCAGATAGAAAGCTTCACCGTGATATTCGAGATATGATTGAGATTGTGTATCGGTGTATCAAAAACACAGCTCTAGGCTCTAACAAAACGTATACGAAAAAGGTCAAAATGGGCTTGCGTGGTGATGTGGTGAACACTGAGCAACGAACCTATGAAAAGCAGTATTTCAAGCTTTATCAAAGTCATACTGCGTCCAACTCTGCTGTGTCTGAGGCTCAAGCAAAGGATGTTCGTCCTTTATGGCGTTCTAAAATGGCGTGTGCTCTGTATGTTTTTATCATTCTTTCGGTTGTTGGCTTGGTTAATGTTTTTAGTCAGGATAGCTTGCTAGGTTCGCCAGCTACACCAACAGAGTCAATTCAGACGATAGAATCCATACAAGTTTCTACGGAGGTTCAAGAGCCAGAATTCTATGAACATCCTTTAGGTGACTTTAATTTCTTAGTGACAGGGTTTTCAGAGTCTTTGGTTTACGTGAGCAATCAAATTGATCCATCAAAGTCTTTGCGAGAATACTATTTTCAGCTTTCACAGGGTGACTATCAAATGAATGTGACAACAGGCCAGCTTCGAAGTCTCGGCTATCAAGTTGAGCCTATTAATGATTGCTTCGCTCGTATTCGTTTTCAGAAGTTCGAGCAGTTGGTGACGTGCGCATCAAAACAAAAGCAAGTGATTGAAGAGTTTAATCCAGTAGCAAACGCATCTCTGCCTATATAGTTTTTGTATTTAACGCACCTTGTACTAGCTTAAATAGGAGAAACTGAACTTGGGTATAGCCATGAAATCATTAATTATTCTTACGTTGGGTCTAGCTTCTACGATGGCTTATGCACTGATGCCACTGAAGGACGAGAAAATTATTGAGTTAGCGAAAGTATCAATGGAGGAACACCTACAGGAAGAAGGTTTGACGATTGATGACGCAAAAGTAGCGCTGGCGTTTAAAGACAAATTCGACAAGGCGACCGTTTATTTTGAAGTCGACGAACACCACGGAGAGCCTGAGATTTACGTCGTGATTTGTCGAGACAATAAATGTTACTTGAATTACCGTTAGTGGACGATAAAGCTTAGGAGGACATTTCTACTTTGCTCTATATCAAAGTGCGTATTATGT
>NZ_FLLQ01000020.1 GCF_900088415.1 Vibrio mediterranei | reverse complement strand
GCCATGATCAAACTCTTCAATTTAAGATTTTGTTCGGCTCAATGAATACTGACTTTAAACTACCTTAGTAATCTAAAGCTATTATCGTTCCAACAGAACGATAATGAATTGACTGTGCCAAGTCTTTTGACTTGATTGGTCACTCAGTTCATTGAAAACCTAATTTGAAACCGAAGTTTCTAATTTGATTATCATCAACGAGTGCCCACACAGATTGATAGGTTTATATTGTTAAAGAGCTTGTTTTGAGCTTTGCTCAAAACGGACGGCCATTTTAGCGAGATAAGTTGTCGTGTCAACCACTTTTTTCAACTTATTTTGCTAAGCTTCTTAGAAGCTTGAGACCTTCTGACTGGATGCGAACTTTCGTCTGCGTTCCCGTGTCAGCGAGGGGGCATTATAGAGATCGAAATCTTCTTGGCAATACCCAAAATGCATTTTTTTCTGTTTTTTTGTTTGGATGATTATATTTTGCTCTTTAGCCCTATAAATAGCCTTAAATTAGCGCCAAACTAACTAACAAATATCGAATTAGGGAACACCATGACTTCAATACGCAGCTACAAAGGCATCTCTCCTCAACTTGATGACTCGGTCTATATAGATAAGACGAGCGTGATTGTTGGAGATGTACGTTTAGGAAAAGACGCGAGTATCTGGCCTTTAGTTTCTGCTAGGGGCGATGTGAATCACATCATTATTGGCGAGCGCACCAATATCCAAGATAACAGTGTTCTTCATGTTACTCACAAGAACAGTGATAACCCGGAAGGTTTTCCGTTACTTATAGGTAATGATGTAACCATTGGTCATAAAGTAATGCTTCATGGCTGTATTATTGAAGATCGCGTTTTGGTCGGTATGGGGTCCATTATTCTCGATGGTGCAATCGTTGAGTCTGAGGTAATGATTGGTGCCGGAAGTTTGGTACCACCAAATAAGAGACTCGAAAGTGGTTATCTATATGTAGGGAGCCCGGTAAAACAAGCACGACCTCTTACGGATAAGGAACGTGCTTTTTTACAGAAATCAGCTGATAACTATGTTCGGAATAAGAACGACTATATGCACAAGGTGCATTCCATTCGTTAACGAATGACTATCTTACCTTGCTCATCAAAGCTCTCATCTTCTATGAGAGCTTCTGCTATTTCTTCTATATCAAAGCGAACAGAATCAAACATTGGTATAGCTTCTTGTTTAGAGACCTCTTTCTGGTAGGCGAGTTGAGCTAGCTTTTCTAAACTCACCAAACAAACAATAAGCATACCCGACTGGTGCGCATGAAACTCAACCATTCCAGTTGCTTCATCCCACGTCACTTGGTCGGAGAATAGAATAGATTGATTCATTACTTAAGCCTCGAGGTTCTTTCTTAGCTCTCTAAGAATTTGTTTCGTCCCTGGTCTTAGTCCACGCCATAACAAAAAGCTTTCTGCAGCTTGTCCCACCAGCATACCTAATCCATCATAAACACATCGAGCACCGGACGTTTTTGCCCACTGGTTAAATGTCGTCAGTCCCTGACCATAAGCCATATCATAGCTGACAGTATTGGCACCGAAGATCGCATCACTAATATCTGGTACTTGTTTATATAAACTAGCAGATGTCGAATTGATTACCACATCATAGGCACAGCCAACACTGTTTATTTCCGCTGCTTGTATAGTTCCAAAAGGCGAAAACAATTCGGCCAGTTGCTGAGCTTTTTCATAGGTACGATTAGTAATGGTTATGGAGCTTGGCTGTTGATCAAGTAACGGCTTAAGTACACCTCGAGCTGCGCCGCCAGCCCCTATAACTAAAATTGAAGCGCCCGCTAATTGCACTTGATGCTGCAACAAGTCTTGAACCAACCCTTCTCCGTCAGTGTTATCACCAATGATTTCACCATCATCCAGTTTCTTGAGTGTGTTGACCGCTCCGGCTAGTTCAGCACGCTCGGTTAATCGACTAGCGAACTGGAAGGCATCTTCTTTAAATGGCGCAGTAATATTGCAGCCTCGACCACCATCAGCAAAAAACTGACTAGCAGCTTGAGTGAACTCTCCCTCCTCTGGCTGCAAGCGCCCATATTCAAGATGTTGAGAAGTTTGACGTGCGAAGAGTGTATGTATGTAAGGAGACTTGCTTTGTGAAATGGGGTTTCCAAAAACGACGTACTGATCGGGCTTGCTCATGTCCTTGCCTGTTGCGTGCCAAAGTGAATAGTTCGACACTATCACTTCGGCACTCATTCGCCAAGCTATGCCTGTCGCTTTACCAGTCTCGCGGTTGGAGGTAGTGCGCGTAAAGCTCGTTTTCTGGTGAGCCTTCTTCTGGTTGATAACTATATTCCCAGCGAGCTAGTGGTGGCATCGACATTAAAATAGACTCCGTGCGACCACCACTTTGTAAGCCAAACAATGTACCTCGGTCATAGACCAAGTTAAATTCGACATAACGGCCACGTCGATAGAGCTGGAATTGTCGCTCTCTTTCTCCGAATTCAGTATGCTTTCGTTTCTGTACTATCGGTAAATACGCATCGGTATAACTAGAACCAACGGCTTTCATATAGGCAAAGCTGCGCTCGAAACCCCATTGGTTGAGATCGTCAAAAAACAAACCACCGACACCACGAGTTTCGTTACGATGAGGAAGGAAGAAGTACTCATCACACCATTTCTTGTGTTCGCTATAGACTTGCTCTCCAAATGGCGCACAAATATCCTTGGCCACTTGGTGCCAGTGTTGACAATCTTCTTCAAATGGATAAAACGGCGTAAGGTCAAAGCCACCACCAAACCACCAGATAGGTGCTTCGCCCTCTTTTTCAGCAATAAAGAAACGTACGTTGGCATGGGATGTTGGAATGTAAGGGTTTTTAGGATGAATAACTAAAGACACGCCCATTGCTTCAAATTTTCGACCCGCTAATTCAGGTCGGTGAGCTGTCGCGGAAGCTGGCATTTTGTCTCCAAAGACATGAGAAAAGTTAACACCACCTTGCTCGAAGACCACACCATCTTTTAATACTCGACTACGACCACCGCCACCTTGCTCGCGCAGCCATTCATCCTGCTGAAATGTTGCACCACCATCTTCATGTTCAAGCTTTTGGCAAATATCATCCTGGAGCTGTAATAAAAAAGCTTTGACCTGATGTTTATCCACTTGTTGCATCTAATTACCCTCAGCCTTGTCTCAATACTTTTAACGTTCTTGCATCTCGAATTTCACTCGGTTTATTACGACCGCCAGTTTCACCATCAAGAATTTCCGCCAATCGATCACCTAGCTGCGATTTGACTTCTTCGGTTGTCATGCAAGAAGGCATTCCTGACAAGTTGGCACTGGTCGAGGTAATCGGCTTACCATAAGAAAGGCAAAGTTGCTGTACTAACTCGTGATCGGTAACTCGAACCGCAATCGTATCGAATGCACCACTAAGCCATGATGAAACTCTGTCACTCGCTGGCATAATCCAGGTATAAGGTCCTGGCCAAGTATTTTGTACACTTTCGAGCTGCGTCGCTGTCAACTTAGTCTCGTCAACATAAGGTCGAAGCTGTTCATAGTTGGCAGCGATTAGGATCAGTCCTTTCTCTACTGGACGTTGTTTCACTGCCAGTAGTTTTTCAATGGCACTGACATCATCAGGATCACAACCGACACCAAATACTCCTTCAGTCGGATAAGCAATCACTTCACCAGATTTAAGTGCGGCAACTGTACTTTGAAAATTATCCACCGAGCCTTCCTTTTATTAAAACCTAAACAATTAATTTACATTTCAACGGCACTATGCGGAAAAGCGACATGAGAATCCAGAAAAAAACACAAAAATCACTCACGCAAACGTTTTCCTTAGAAAAAAATCCTCGTATAATGCGCGCAAATTAGTCCATTTGCACACGCCTTGAAGGAGCTTCGGATGAAAGTCGGCATTATTATGGGTTCAAAATCAGATTGGCCAACCATGAAACTAGCAGCAGAGATGCTTGATCAGTTTGGTGTAGATTATGAAACCAAGGTTGTTTCTGCGCACCGCACGCCTCAACTATTAGCAGACTATGCAACGACTGCAAAAGAGCGTGGCATCAAAGTTATTATTGCGGGAGCAGGCGGTGCGGCGCACCTTCCGGGCATGGCGGCAGCATTTACCAGTGTTCCTGTCCTCGGAGTTCCTGTACAGAGCCGAGCACTAAAAGGCATGGATTCTTTGCTGTCTATTGTGCAAATGCCAAAAGGCATTGCAGTTGGCACACTCGCTATTGGTGAAGCCGGCGCAGCAAATGCGGGAATCTTAGCAGCGCAAATCATTGGTGTTCATAATGATGCCGTGATGGAGAAAGTCGAAGCATTCCGCAGCCAACAGACCGAAACCGTTCTTGCTAACCCAGATCCGTCTGAGGACTAATAATGAAACACGTATTGGTACTTGGTGCAGGTCAGTTAGCACGAATGATGTCGCTGGCTGGCGCGCCTCTCAATATCAAGATCTCTGCCTTTGATGTGCGCAGCGAAAACATTGTGCACCCCCTGACTCTGGAAGTACTTGGGCAAGGTCTACAGCAAGCCATATCGCAAGCTGACGTTATTACTGCAGAATTTGAACATATTCCCCTCGATGTCCTAGCTACCTGTGAAGCAAGTGGGAAGTTTTTGCCATCGACAGAAGCGATTAAAGCCGGTGGTGATAGACGAATTGAAAAAGCGCTGCTTGATAATGCTGGGGTTAAGAACGCGACCTATGCGGTTATTACCGAACGTAGCGATCTTGATACCGCTATCGCCACCGTAGGTTTGCCTATGGTACTTAAGAGTGCGTTAGGCGGCTATGACGGCAAAGGACAATGGCGACTCAAAACATTAGAAAATGTAGAGCAAATCTGGACGGAAATGGCTCAGTGCATTGCGGATTCAGATAATCAAGCCATCGTGGCTGAAGAATTTGTGCCGTTCCAACGTGAAGTATCGCTTGTGGGTGCTCGCAACCAACACGGTGATATTGCCATTTATCCACTGGCAGAAAATGTACACACTGACGGAGTACTTACTCTGTCTACTGCTATCGATGAGCCTGAGCTACAGGCACAAGCTGCGCAAATGTTTACCGCTGTCGCCGAGTCTCTCGAGTATGTCGGCGTATTGGCACTGGAGTTTTTCGATGTAAACGGCCAACTTCTCGTCAATGAAATTGCGCCGCGCGTACACAACTCAGGACACTGGACTCAGCAAGGTGCCGATACGTGTCAGTTCGAAAACCACCTACGTGCAGTTTGCGACATGCCTCTTGGTTCCACGGAAGCCGTTAGAGCCACCTCTATGGTTAATATCCTTGGTGAAGACTCCGTTCCTGATGCTGTTTACGCTCTAGCTGGATGTCATGTTCATTGGTATGGCAAAGAAAAACGTGCTGGACGCAAAATGGGGCATATTAATGTGTCGGCAACGAGTCAACGCGAGCTAAAAGCAACACTCGTTCAGCTTGCAGACTTACTGGATGAGTCAGCCTACCCTGCTCTCAAACCCGCAGCGCTTGCGCTGTAAGTATTAGCTAGCCTAAATACAAAAAAACGGCTCCAATTAGGAGCCGTTTTTTATTCTTGTACTTTCTGGCATCGTCTCGATGCACATTCCAACACCGTTCCTGCTGCGCGTTTTTTCTCAACCAGCAACGTGTAGCCACAATGTTGACACACTCCGGGAACCGGAACATGATTCACGGCAAACTTGCACTTAGGATAACTATCGCACGCAAAAAACACTTTTCCAAAACGTGATTTACGCTCTTTTAGCACCCCTTTGCTGCACTCAGGACAGCTAACGGAATCTTTTGCTTCTTGCTCTGGCTCATCTTGTTTATTTGGCGACTGAATGAAATGGCAATCTGGGTAATTGCTGCACCCAATAAACATACCGAAGCGTCCTTGACGTAACAGCAATTCTGAACCGCAATCGGGACAAGCGACACCAAGTTCTTTGATAATATGCCCATCATTTTGATGCAGAGGTTTAATATAATCGCAGCTTGGATATTGGTCACAGCCCAGAAACGGACCGTGTTTGCCATTCTTAAGTAGCAACTTGCCTGAATGACACTGTGGACAGGGCTCATGATCCAACGCATGTTCATGAGCCGAGAAAAGTTGGTTATCGATTTTACCACTCATGGGTGTCTCTTAACTTATCGCCAAATTTGGCTTAGCTTAGTGGACTACACCCCTCTCTGCGGTGTAGATCAGTTCTTCCATGAGAGTGTACGCGTTTTCATTGCCAGGAACATTGAACAAAACCATCAAAATGATCCATTTTAGGTCATCCAATTCAAAATCATTGGTTTCCAGTCCCATAACACGATCAATAACCATTTCACGAGTTTCAGCTGTCAACACACCAATCTGCTCCAAGAACAACAGCAAGCCACGGCTTTTCACATCCATACGTGACATTTCTTGCGCCGTATAAATACGTGTCGATGTCGCTGCGCTGGTAGCAATAGCAGATTGATTATCCGCATTTTGCAATTCGGCTAAATCCTCTAGCCATTCTAACGCTTTATAAATATCTTTTTGCTTAAAGCCTGCTCGCAGCAGTTCATCCTCAAGTTCGTCTTGGTCTACCTGCAGATCTGCATCACTATGCACGTAGGTTTCGAACAGGTACATCAGTATGTCCATCATCATAGCTAGCCTCTCCCCTTAAGAATATAACCACCGTTAACTGCAACAACATGCCCTAATAACTCGAGCTCTAGTAGCTGTTGCATGACCTCTTGCACAGGAATATGGGTCTTTTGCGCTAAAATATCAACTGGTGTTGCCTCTATTCCTACGTTAGCCAACAGATCGGGAAATGGCAATTCTTCTTTATCAATAACTTGGTCAAAAAGTGTCGGTTGTACTTTTTTAGACCAGTTGGTGAGAGATTCTATTTCACTAAGAAGATCATTAGGAGACTGCACCAAACAAGCTCCCAATTTGATCAGCGAGTGACAACCACTATGAAAAGGGTGGCGAATTGAACCGGGAATGGCAAAAACATCTCGCCCTTGCTCAGCCGCGTATTTAGCAGTAATCAACGAACCACTTTTCTCTGTCGCTTCAACCGCCAATACAGCTAAAGACAGTCCACTTACGATTCGGTTACGACGCGGGAAGTGCTCAGCCCTAGGTTTTACCGAAGGTAAATGTTCACTGACTAACGCACCATGCTCTGCAATGCGAGAGGCCAATGACTTATGACGTGCCGGATAGATTTGCGATAAACCAGAACCCAATACGGCAATAGTAGGACCTTGTGCATCCAGCGCTCCTTGATGAGCGTGACCGTCAATGCCCAAAGCTAAACCACTCGTCACGCAGTAATCATGCTTTGCAAATGTACTGGCATAGCTGCGAGCAATCTCTAGCCCTTCCAAAGTAGCATTGCGACTTCCCACCATGGCAATTTGAGGGGCCGCAAGTAACGATAACTGCCCCTCAACAAATAAAACCGGCGGCGCTCCCTTGGTTTCGCTCAATAGTGGCGGATACGCCTTATCGCCACTGGTCACAATGTAGCGACGCTCTACCGACGCCCAAGCGAGAGCCTGTTCAGCAAGCGCTATCGATTGGTGATGGATAAACGCCACTTGATGCGACTTCAAACCAATAGAGGCCAGTTCCTGTGGTGTATAGCTAACAATGTTGAGCGGACTATCTATCGCTCGTAACTTTTCAAACGTGATAGCACCGATGCCGGGGCACAGAGAAAGCCGCAACCACGCTAGAGTGCGAGCGTCACTCACGATACACCCTATCGCTGCTTGGTGGCACAATAATGGTTTGCTTGGTGATGGGCTCTGGAGACTCAGTAACCAGTGCGACACTGAAACGTTGATAACTGTGAATCACCATCAAGCGCCCTATGTCTACTAATGGAAACTGAGACATAGCTACATGAGACTCGTCACGACCACTTAAGCCATGCTGACCATCGGAATAAACAAATGTTTCACTGGGCCTTTTTAGTATGTAGCTGCTGCCTTCAACAACAGAAGCGTCTTGCCCTGCATTCAACACTACCGTATGTCCTTGAACCGCAAAATGCAGAGAATTGAGCATTCCTACGATACGAAGATCTTCTACATTAGGCCCTGCTTTGGGCTCAATAAGCGTTGATGATTCATCCCGAGCTAGCTCGGAGATAGGAATGGCAATGTCTCCTCGCTTGAGCTCATGATTAAAATCCGTCAACTGCAAAACGGCAATATCATTTACCCGTTTCATCAAACGGGCTGTCGCCAGTCGTTTAATTTCTCTCATAGTAAAGTGCTCATCATCGTTGCGATAAAGCTTCCCCACTCGATAAATGACCCAGTTTTGCTCATGGCCTTGATAATCAATGTAAACCTCATCTTGATTGGAAATGTAATCCAAGCCACGACTAGAGCCTACTATCTTAGGATAAGTGGCTAACTCACTCGCAAGTATCAATCTCTCTTGTTCTCTATAACGAGCAATGGCACGAGGATTTAACCAACTTGACGGCTGTTTTAGCGTAACGTCCATCACTGGAGAAAGGCGCCTTAGCGCTTTCTTTATCAATTGCGGTTGCCCTGCTACCCAGACTAATAACAGCGTATCTCCCGGGTAAATTTTATGAGGATTAGCTATATGAGAGTTATGTCGCCAAAGCTCTGGCCAGCGCCAAGGAGAGGATAAGTATCGCCCTGAAACTGCCCATAAAGTATCGCCAGACTTAACAACATAATGTCGAGGCGCATCTGGTTTGAGGAAGTCGCTTACGCTAGCGTGAGATTGAAACGCCCATAAGGTGATAGAAAAAAGAGATGAAAGAGTCAATAACAGACATATTCCCTGTTTCATACACCGCAATCCTTCGCTTTGTTTCAAGGGATGCTGTCATTTAGGTGCGAAAATGTCTAGAATTGAACCAACGAAGTCCATGCCTATTCGGCACAGTTCAACATTTTGAGTGTATATGTCTGTATTACAAGTATTAACTTTCCCGGATGATCGCCTAAGAACGGTAGCTAAGCCCGTTGAAGCCGTAACGCCGGAAATCCAAAAAGTCGTCGATGACATGATTGAAACCATGTACGACGAAGAAGGAATTGGCCTTGCAGCAACGCAAGTTGACTTTCATCAGCGAATTGTTGTGATTGATATTTCAGATACTCGCGACCAACCGATGGTACTTATCAACCCAGAAATTACCGAAAAGCGCGGTGAAGATGGAATTGAAGAAGGCTGCCTTTCGGTCCCTGGTGCTCGCGCACTAGTGCCACGCGCCGCTGAAGTGAGTGTCAAAGCGCTGAACCGCGATGGTGAAGAGTTTACGTTTGATGCAGATGACCTATTGGCTATCTGTGTACAGCATGAGCTTGACCACTTAGAGGGTAAACTGTTTGTTGATTACCTTTCTCCTCTAAAGCGTAAACGCATCAAAGACAAACTCGAGAAAATTAAGCGCTTCAACGCTAAACAATAATATTAAGTGAGGTTTCCGTGAGCCAATCATTACGTATTGTGTTTGCCGGTACTCCAGACTTCGCCGCCCGTCACTTGGCGGCGTTATTGTCTTCGGAGCACGAGGTTATCGCTGTTTACACCCAGCCTGACAGACCAGCAGGCCGAGGCAAAAAGCTAACGGCTAGTCCGGTCAAAAATATTGCCATAGAGCATGATATTCCGGTTTATCAACCCGTCAATTTCAAGTCTGACGAAGCCAAGCAAGAGCTTAAAGACCTCAATGCCGATATCATGGTGGTTGTCGCTTATGGGCTGTTGTTGCCACAAGCAGTTCTTGATACACCAAAGCTAGGTTGTATCAATGTTCATGGTTCAATCCTGCCTCGCTGGCGTGGTGCTGCACCTATTCAACGCTCTATTTGGGCTGGGGATGCACAAACCGGTGTGACAATTATGCAGATGGATATTGGCCTAGATACCGGTGATATGCTGAAAATTGCCACACTACCTATTGAAGCCACCGATACCAGTGCGACCATGTACGATAAGCTGGCAGAGCTTGGCCCACAAGCCTTAGTCGAATGTCTTGCTGATATTGCCTCAGGCAATGCTGCGCCAGAAAAGCAAAATGACGATGAAGCAAACTACGCCAGCAAGCTAAGCAAAGATGAAGCGAAGATCGATTGGAATCAGCCAGCAGAATTCATTGAACGCTGCGTTCGTGCTTTCAACCCATGGCCTATGAGCTTCTTCTCTGTAGAAGAGAACAACATCAAAGTTTGGCAATCGCGGGTAGAAGACAATGCGACAGAATCAGTAGCTGGGACTATTCTTAAGGCTGATAAAACAGGAATTTACGTCGCAACCGGTCAAGGTACTTTGGTGTTAGAACAAATTCAAATACCGGGCAAAAAAGCCATGCCAGTGAGCGATGTATTGAATTCTAAAGCCAGCTGGTTTGAAGTGAGTAGCGTTCTGAGCTAAAGACGCAAATGCTCAATGATAGTTAGGGCCAGTACGTTGAGTGCGGGCCTTATTTTATTTTTAATGTCGATAAAAATTTAGGTAACCAACATGAATGTTCGCGCTGCTGCGGCCAATATCCTTTTCCAAGTGGTTGATAAAGGTCAATCTCTATCGAGCGCCCTTCCATTAGGCCAGCAACAAGTAAAACCTAGAGATCAAGCTTTATTACAAGAGATTTGCTTTGGTGCGCTGCGCATATTGCCTCGTTTGGAGTCCGTTGCATCCGAGCTAATGGATAAGCCATTAAAAGGCAAACAACGTGTATTTCATCACCTGATTTTGGTCGGCATTTATCAAATTGGCCACATGCGAATTCCTGCTCATGCCGCGGTGGGCGAGACCGTAGAAGCGACCAAAACGCTGAAAGGCCCGAGACTACGCGGCCTTATCAATGCAGTACTACGCAACTACCAACGCAACCAAGAGCAGTTAGATGAGATTTCCGTCAGCCACAATGCTGGAAAATACGGCCACCCTAGTTGGTTACTGAAGCTACTGCAAGAAAGCTACCCACAACAATGGGAGACGATTGTAGAGGCTAATAACACCAAAGCACCTATGTGGCTGCGCGTGAACCACCAGCACCTCAATCGTGACGATTATCAAGCACTACTCAAAAATGAAGGCATAGATTCCACCGCTCACTCTGAAGCCTTGGATGCTCTAAAATTGGCCGCCCCTTGCGATGTCAACAACCTTCCCGGTTTCGATAAAGGTTGGGTATCGGTACAAGATGCCGCAGCACAACTTTCTATCAACTACTTAGAGCCTAAAGATGGTGAGTTGATTTTGGATTGTTGCGCCGCTCCCGGAGGCAAGACTGCACATATCCTGGAGCGTACTAAAGACAGCCAAGTGGTAGCTATTGATTGTGATGAAACCAGATTGAAGCGTGTTCATGACAACCTTAAGCGCCTACAGCTACAGGCTAAAGTAGTATGTGGCGATGCAAGAACACCAAGTGAGTGGTGGCAAGGTGAACAATTTGACCGCATTCTATTAGATGCGCCATGTTCTGCAACCGGGGTGATTCGTAGACACCCTGATATCAAATGGTTGCGCCGCGCCGATGACATTGAAGCACTCGCAGAGCTACAACGTGAGATCTTCGACGCTATGTGGCAGCAATTAAAAGTAGGTGGAACACTGGTGTACGCCACTTGTTCAATCACACCACAAGAAAACAAAGAGCAGGTAAAAGCATTCCTTGCTCGCACAGATAACGCACAGCTTATTGATTCAGACATCGATAACCCAGGACGTCAGATTCTTCCTGGAGAAGAAGATATGGATGGTTTCTATTACGCTGTGCTAAAAAAGGCGTAGAATGCTAACTTATTGATAGCTATGCTAGTGACTCGTTAAGTCGAATTTATCAAAAGAGCGCAATGTTATGAAAATCATCATTCTTGGAGCAGGTCAAGTTGGTGGCACACTCGCAGAGAACCTTGTGGGTGAAAACAACGATATCACCATCGTCGATCGCAACGGTGACCGTCTAAGGGAGCTGCAAGATAAATACGATTTGCGAGTCGTCAATGGCTACGCTAGCCATCCCGATGTATTGCGCGAAGCTGGCGCACAAGATGCAGACATGCTAGTGGCGGTGACCAATATGGACGAAACCAACATGGCTGCATGCCAAGTTGCGTTCTCTTTATTCAATACGCCAAACCGTGTCGCTCGAATTCGTTCTCGTGAATACCTGATTGAAAAAGAAAGTCTGTTCAACTCAGGTGCCATCCCTGTTGACCACCTGATCGCTCCAGAAGAGTTGGTGACCAGCTATATAGAACGATTGATCCAATACCCCGGGGCATTGCAAGTCGTCAGCTTTGCGGATGAACGCGTAAGCTTAGTCGCGGTCAAAGCCTATTATGGTGGTCCGCTCGTAGGGAATGCACTGTCGACTTTGCGTGAGCATATGCCTCACATTGATACCCGAGTAGCGGCTATTTTCCGTCAAGGACGTCCGATTCGACCACAAGGCACCACTATTATCGAAGCGGACGACGAAGTCTTCTTCGTAGCAGCAAGTAATCACATTCGTTCTGTAATGAGTGAATTGCAACGACTCGAAAAGCCATACCGCCGCATCATGATTGTTGGGGGTGGTAATATCGGTGCTAGTCTTGCTAAGCGTCTAGAGCAAACTTACAGCGTGAAGCTTATCGAGCGCAGTTATAAGCGTGCCGAAAAGCTGTCGGAAGAGTTAGAGAACACCATCGTCTTTTGTGGTGATGCTGCGGATCAAGAGCTGTTAACCGAAGAGAACATCGACCAAGTAGACGTATTTATTGCACTCACCAATGAAGATGAAACCAACATCATGTCAGCGATGTTGGCGAAGAAAATGGGCGCAAAAAAGGTCATGGTACTGATTCAGCGTGGGGCTTATGTTGACCTTGTGCAGGGCGGTACCATAGACGTGGCGATTTCACCTCAGCAAGCGACTATTTCCGCTCTACTTACCCACGTTCGTCGTGCCGATATTGTAAACGTCTCATCACTGCGCCGCGGAGCCGCAGAGGCGATCGAAGCAGTTGCTCATGGTGACGAAACCACATCTAAAGTGGTTGGCAAAGCCATTGGTGACATAAAACTACCACCAGGTACCACAATTGGCGCTATTGTACGTGGTGAAGAAGTACTTATTGCCCATGATCGCACCGTGATTGAGCAAGATGATCACGTAGTGATGTTCCTCGTGGACAAAAAATACGTGCCTGACGTTGAGGCATTGTTCCAACCAAGTGCATTCTTCCTGTAAGGCACTCCAATGGTTAACGCCCGTCCTGTTTCCTTTGTTATAGGGTTAGTGCTCTCTAAGCTAGCCCTATTTATGTACGTCCCAACATTGGTTGCTTTCTTTACTGGTACCGATGGTTTCCTTGATTTTGGCTTAGCGGTTGTCATTACCCATTTTGCCGCCTTTGTTTGCCTCTCACTTGGACGCACAAAAAACTTCAAACTCAGTGTGCGTGATATGTTCCTAATCACTAGCTTGGTTTGGACTATTGCCAGTGCCTTTGCCGCGCTCCCTTTTGTTTTTATCAACCATATCAGCTTCACCGATGCTTACTTCGAGACCATGTCTGGCATTACGACAACAGGGTCGACGGTACTTAGCGGATTAGACAACATGGCTCCCAGTATTTTACTGTGGCGTTCTATTTTGCAATGGTTAGGTGGTATCGGATTTATTGTTATGGCGGTTGCCGTTCTGCCAATGCTTAACGTCGGTGGTATGCGCTTGTTCCAGACTGAATCTTCAGATTGGTCAGATAAAAGCAGCCCGAGAGCAAAAACGGTCGCTAAAAACATTGTATTGGTTTACCTAGTATTAACAGGGCTCTGTCTACTGGGCTACATAGTGACAGGAATGGATCTGTTTGATGCAATTAATCACTCGTTCACTACACTTTCAACGGGCGGCTACTCCACTTCCGATGGTTCTATGAACCATTTCTCAGAGGGCGCACACTGGGTTGGTACCATCTTTATGTTTTTAGGCGGGCTACCTTTCCTACTGTTTGTTGCTGCGCTAACAAAACGCGATCCGAGAATATTACTTAGGGATGCTCAGGTTCGAGGCTTTGGATATCTGTTTTTGGTATCGAGCACCGTTGTGGCGTTATGGCTATTTTGGGAAGACGGTTATGCACTAAATGATGCGTTCCGCGTCTCCATGTTCAACATCGTATCCGTTGTAACAACAACAGGCTTTGGACTGGAAGACTTTACGGCTTGGGGGCCGCTACCTTCGGTTATTTTTGCTTTTATGATGATGGTAGGAGCGTGTTCAGGTTCAACCTCGGGCGGCATCAAAATATTCCGTTTTCAGATAGCAATTACCTTGCTTAATAAGCAAATGATGAAGCTTATTCATCCGTCTGGCGTTTTTGTCCAACGCTACAATAACCGTCCCGTCAATGACGATATCGTGCGCTCAGTTGTCGCATTTGTATTGATGTTCTTTGTGACTATTATCGTTATTGCCGCAGGATTGAGTGCAATGGGGTTAGACCCAGTTACCAGTATCTCCGGCTCTATCACCGCAGTCGCGAACGTAGGGCCTGGGATGGGCGATATCATTGGCCCAACAGGTAACTTTGCGCCACTTCCCGACGCCGCTAAGTGGCTGCTTAGCTTTGGTATGTTAATGGGCCGTTTGGAAATCCTGACCCTGTTAGTACTCTTCTTCCCTGCATTTTGGCGCCGCTAAACCGGCGCTACATACCAGTACACGGCAAAAAAGTGACAAGCAGCTCCTGCAAGCACAAAAAGATGCCAAATAGCATGGTTATAGGGTATCCGCTTATTGGCATAGAACACGACACCCAAGGTGTAAATCGCACCACCCAATGCCAATAGTATTAAGCCCGAAGGCTCCAAATGCTTAGCCAATTGATAGATGACTATCACCGATAACCACCCCATGACAAGATAAGTAATCAGTGAAGCACGTTTAAAGCGATAAACGAAGAACAGCTTCATAATGATGCCAATGACAGCCAGCGCCCAAATAACAACCATTAAGCCAATTGCTAGTGGTGTTCTCAAACTCACCAGCATAAACGGTGTATAGCTGCCCGCTATTAACAAGAAAATAGCGCAATGGTCGAAAGTTTTCAGCCAGCGTTTACTGTTAGGGTTAGCAATAGAGTGATACAAGGTTGAGGCCAGAAATAGCGTGATCATGCTCGCGCCATAAAGACTCATACTAGTAATCGTAAGAACATCGGCATGCGCACCAAGTGCTTTTTGCAGCAGTAGTATCAAGCCTACGATGGACAGCAGCACTCCAATACCATGAGAGATGCTATTCGCCCACTCTTCACGAGCGCTGTAATTGGAAGTAGTTGCTGAGGACATTAAGGCATACTCTAAAAAGACAGTGATTAAAGAGTATGCCACATTCAGCTAACATGCGTTAGCTGAAATTAGGTTGTTTGCTCTAAGTAAGCCAGGACTTGCTGACCCGCTTCTTCACCAGACAGTGAACTTGGGATCTGCATTTCTCGTTTCAGTTGCCCTAAACCAATGAGACTTGAGAGCATGCCTTTTACTCCCTCTTTATTTCTATCGATTTCAAACCATAACTTGAGTTCATCTTCACTACGGTAAGCAATGATCTCAAGCTCACGCCAGCGACCATGGTAAGGCCCTGTGGTTGGAACAAACTCAAACTCTTGAACAAACGGCATAACAAAGCCCTTTGCCGCTTCACACTCAACCTGACGAATACGTAACCCTTGCTCTTCCAAAGCAGAGAATATGCCGTCCACTAATGGATCTGGCCTCACTGTCAGCATATCTTTATCTGTTGGATCAGCTGCTAGCGCGATATCCAATCCAGTTTCCAACCATACTTTAGAATCACCAATTGTCACTGGAGTATTCCAAGGCACGTCAAGCTCAACCTCAAAGTCTCGTGTTTCTCCTGGCTCAATGGTAAATGCGTAAGGCAGCTTCCATGTTTGCAGCTCAAAGGTTTTCGATACTCTTTTTTTCGGTGCGCCCGGTTGATTGCTATTGTCGTGGTTACTACGTGCTACCTCATCAATATAGCGACAACAAAGCCTCATATTGATGTTATCCACCGTCTGGGCAGTGTTACCACCGTAGACGTGAATCGTAACTTTCGCTGTCTCGCCGGGATAGAGATATTCTTGGTGAAGAACAGAATCCACTCGCGCGGCGCCGATACCAAAACTTGCTAAGGTTTTCTTAAAAAAAGACATACGCACATCCATTTATATCCCAAGATAGTGCTACCGTTTTATCGCAAAATGATCGAGAAAACAAATATCCAACGCACAAATCTATTGTGGAAAAAGTGACCAATAATTCACTGCAAACTATCGTATCCACACAAACTTGGTGGTATTCTATGCGTGATATGCATGCATATCATTATTCCTGATTACTTATTTGGAGTGGCATAAGTCAAAAAAGAGTGACATTGAGAGTTATTTCAGTGTTCTCATAAGTAATCAGGCCATTAGATTGGCAATGGAATTGCCTGACTTGTTAGGTAAAACAATGCGCCCAACACCCGTCAGGTTTTCGTACTCAAATCGTGGTGCGTCGCGTCGTCGCAGTGGTTTCGTTTCTGCGCCTGTCGCAAAAAAAGTCGCTCCTTCAATGACGCTCGTTGAACAAAGTGTTCGTATGGCACCAGCTCCAACCAGAGTTGTTAAAGCGGCATAATAAAAAGCGCAGTTATCCTGCGCTTTTTTTTGTGTCCAATTCCTTCATATATTGGTATTAGCCCCGATTTTTGGTACTTTTACTCAAAAATACTTATAAAAATTGTGGAGAAAGTTATGAAGTGTCACCGCGTCAACGAACTCATTGAGTTAATACATCCAGAATGGCAGAAAGAACCTGACCTTAACCTACTGGAATTTATTATAAAACTGTCCAGTGAAGCTGGGTACGAAGGTAAGCTTGAAGATCTCACTGATGATGTTCTTATCTACCATCTAAAAATGCGCAATAGCCAGAAAGACGAAATGATTCCAGGATTGGCGAAAGACCAAGAGGATGACTTCAAAACCGCACTCTTAAAGGCTCGCGGCATCATCAAATAACCAAATGTTATAAAAACGACCCTCTAAGGGTCGTTTTTTATATGAGCCGACGCTAATTTTGTTGTTAAAGGTTGATAGCCTTAAAGAAATGAAATTGTTATCAAGGTTATAATCGCTGGGTTTTAATACTGCGTACTGATTAGTAAGTGACTTACCAGTCGCAGCAATGTCGGAATAGATAGAGTGCGTCAAAACGCACCGTCAGCCCAAGAAGGACAGCCTCAGCATGAGTCAGGATAAAATTGACGTAAAGGATGTAACACCCAAAACGTTCAACCCCAAAACCCACAAAGGCAACGGAGATCGATTTAACCCAAGCAATCGCATCTACGTTCGTGAAAGTAAAGGAACCTTTCAAAAGCTTAGACGCTACGGCGGCTGGTTTTTACTCCTATTGTTCGCACTGGTACCTTGGATACCTTATGGCGAGAGACAAGCGGTATTGCTTGATATTGGTAATCAGCAATTTAACTTTTTTGGCACCACACTTTATCCGCAAGATCTCACCCTACTCGCGTTACTATTTATGGTGGCCGCATTTGGCCTGTTTTTTATCACCACGTTTTTAGGTCGAGTATGGTGTGGCTACTTATGCCCACAGACCGTCTGGACCTTTATGTACATTTGGTTTGAAGAAAAACTAGAAGGCAGCGCCAACAAACGACGCAAGCAAGACAGTGGAAAACTCAGTCCAAACCTCATTTTGCGTAAAGGTCTCAAACATGTCGCTTGGTTAGCTATCGCGTTAGCGACTGGCTTTACCTTTACCGGTTATTTTGTGCCAATTGGCGCGCTCGTTAGTGATTTTTTCACCTTTAATGCCAGCTTCTGGCCCGTGTTCTGGGTGTTGTTTTTTGCCGGTTGTACATACGCAAACGCAGGGTGGATGCGCTCCATCATGTGTATCCATATGTGCCCTTACGCTCGCTTCCAGTCTGCTATGTTTGATAAGGACACCTTTATTGTTGGTTACAACAGTCAACGAGGTGAAACTCGCGGTCCTCGCTCTCGTAAAGCAGACCCGAAAAAACTGGGCTTAGGTGACTGCATTGACTGTGATCTTTGTGTACAAGTATGCCCGACAGGCATTGATATCCGAGATGGCTTGCAGTACGAATGCATCAACTGCGGCGCTTGTATTGATGCGTGTGACAAGACTATGGACAGAATGGGCTATGAGAAAGGTCTCATCAGCTACACCACGGAGCACCGTCTCTCAGGTAAACACACCAAAGTAATGCGACCAAAGCTGCTAGGTTATGGCTCGGTATTACTGGTGATGATTGCCCTGTTCTTTGTACAGGTTTCGGCCGTCGACCCCGCGGGGCTGAGTGTTCTTAGGGATCGTAACCAACTGTTCCGAGTTAACAGTGATGGTCTGGTCGAGAATACCTACACCTTGAAGGTCATCAATAAAACACAACAAGAGCAACAATATACGCTCAGTGTTTCTGGACTAGAAAATGCAACTTGGTATGGACGACAAACCATTTCCGTTGAACCAGGTGAAGTCTATAACTTGCCGATCAGTTTAGGTGCTGATCCAGAGCAACTCAGTTCACCTGTGTCGACAATTCAGTTTATACTGAGCGACAGTAATGACTTCTCAACAGAAGTAGAAAGTCGATTTATTAAGAAGCTCTAACCGACGTGTTAGCTACCTATTATAGGAAAAGGGCTCAGCAATGAGCCCTTTTATTTTATACATGACAGATAAAGCCTTTAACTTTGATGCCCTAACTCCCGATTTCATGTGGTATGCCTTAGAAAGCATCGGTGTTCGAGCAGAATCCGGCTTGCTTGCTCTTAACAGTTACGAAAACCGCGTCTATCAATTTACTGATGAAGATAGAAAACGCTTTGTGGTCAAGTTTTATAGACCACAGCGTTGGAGCCGTGAGCAAATCCAAGAAGAGCACGACTTTTCCAATGAACTGGTGGAAAACGAAGTACCTATTGCAGCGCCACTATCGATTAACGGAGAGACTATTCATGAGTACCAAGGTTATCTGTTCACTCTGTTTAATAGTGAAGGCGGCCGCCAGTTCGAGGTTGATAATCTAGAACAACTAGAATGGGTGGGTCGATTTATGGGCCGTATCCATCAGGTCGGAGCCCAAAAGAAGTTCATCCATCGTCCGACAATTGGTCTGGAAGAGTACGTATATCAGCCAAGAAAGCTGCTGCAGTCATCTACATTCATCCCTGCGCATTTAGAAAATGCATTTTTTAGCGACTTAGATTTACTGATCTCGCAAATTGAAGCGCATTGGCAACCGAGTGAAACCATTCGTCTGCATGGCGACTGCCACCCGGGCAACATTCTTTGGCGTGACGGTCCGATGTTTGTGGACCTAGACGACGCTCGTAATGGACCTGCTATTCAGGATTTATGGATGTTGCTCAATGGCGATCGACAAGACAAGATGATGCAACTTGATGTTCTGTTGGAGGGATATCAAGAATTTAGTGACCTAGCCAACGATCAATTGAAACTAATTGAGCCTTTACGCGGTCTACGTATGGTGCACTACATGGCTTGGTTAGCGAAACGCTGGCATGATCCTGCCTTTCCACAGGCCTTTCCTTGGTTCAATGATGCCAAATACTGGGAAGGACAAGTGCTAGGTTTTAAAGAACAGATAGCCGCGCTAAATGAAAAGCCACTTTCATTACAACCGCAGTGGTGACAAACTATCCCCATTCCTGATAAGGATTTGGTTTTACACATGGAGAAAATAATGAAAAAAATCATCGCATTATTTGCGACGCTTCTAGTCAGCCTGGGAGTCAGTGCAGCACAATTTCAAGAAGGTACTCATTACAAGGTTTTAGATTTAGAGAAATCGTCTAAGCCAGTGGTGACTGAATACTTCTCTTTCTACTGCCCTCACTGCAACAGCTTCGAGCCTATCATTGCGCAGCTTAAGAAAAAGATTCCAGCAGACGCTAAGTTCCAGAAGAACCACGTTTCTTTTATGGGTGGCAACATGGGCCTTTCAATGAGCAAAGCCTACGCGACTATGGTGGCGTTAAAGATTGAAGACAAGATGGTTCCTGTGATGTTTAACCGTATCCATAACATGAACAAACCGCCTCGCAATGACGAAGAACTGCGTCAAATCTTCTTAGATGAAGGTGTGGACGCGAAGAAATTTGATGCCGCATTTAACGGCTTTGCTGTCGACTCTATGGTGCGTCGTTTTGATAAACAGTTTAAAGACAGCGGACTTTCTGGTGTCCCTGCTGTCATCGTCAATAACAAGTACCTAGTCGAAGCTGGTGGCATTCAGTCATTGGATGAGTACTTTGAGCTGGTAAACTTCCTATTGAAGAAATAAGCCGCTCTAAAATGTAAAAACCGAGCCCATATGAGCTCGGTTTTTTTATTTGGAGTGAATATCTTCGAGTACTTGGTCCTTGTCCTTCCATACTTCACCTAACCACTTTTGGAACTCTCGCTTGTAAGGCTTATCGTTGAAGTAATCACCCAGAATTTTCTCATCTACAGGCAGAATACGAACCTTTACAACGATTTTTTTCATATCACCCTTTAATACCGCTTTAAAAGGCTCATCCGTATTTTCCGGATACGCCAGAGTGACATCAATAATATTCTCAAACTGATCACCCATCGCTGCCAATGTATAAGCGATGCCACCGGATTTAGGTTGTAATAGATAGTTGTAGTCCGCGCTACCTTTCTTCTGCTTATCGGCAGTAAAGCGCGTTCCTTCTACATAATTCACCACTGTCGTCGGAGTATCTTTAAACTTTGCACATGAACGGCGAGTCGTGGCGAGATCTTGTCCTCGCTTTTCTGGGTGACGAAGCAGATACTCACGTGAATAACGCTTCATAAACGGCATATCTAGCGCCCAACAAGCCATGCCGACAAAAGGGACATACAAAAGCTGTTGTTTCAGAAAAAACTTAGGCATTGGAATGCGATCTTTAAACACGCTGCAGAGCACAACAATGTCAGTCCAGCTTAGGTGGTTACTGATCATCAAATACCAACCATCTTTTCGCAGTGATTCTAACCCTTCAATGTCCCACACCACCTTGGGATTGACCAAATGAAGAATACCGTGATTCACCGTCGCCCATAACCACATAAAACGATTTGCTAAAGACGTACACAACCGCTGAAGAGGCTTGATCGGAATTAGAAGTTTGATCAATCCAAACCCAAGTATAGGAATCGAACAAAATGCCGTATTAATGATGACCAGAGAGGCACTAATAATAAAAAGTAGGTATCCAAGCATAACCAACTATCTATGATTCGTTTGTGACAATTTTATGGCGGTTAATTGTACAAGGCATACTGCCTTGTGCAATGATTTTATCATTGGTCTGATTTGTGTTGTAACTCAAAAAAACGAGCTTATTCTGAACTAATAACATAGCATAAACATATAATTACAATCGTTACCAAAATAATCAGAATATGATAAGGATCAGTTATGAAACAGGCATGGAGTGTCTTGGCAGTGTCCCTTGGTCTTGTCTCGCAGGTAGCAGTAGCTAAGTTGGGAGAAAGCAATGGTTTTAGCGGTGAAATTGCATTAAACGCGGCTTACGCAAGCAAAACATCGAATCTGACTAATACCGACGATGAATTTCGCAACTACACTGGTAGTCAACAAGAAGACAGCGGCGCATTGGTACTTCCTCTCGGTAGTCTTCAATATACCTTTGGAGCGCAATCAAACCATCAATTGTTTTTAGGTACATCACGAGCCGATATTGCCGTTGGTACGGTAGCACTTGAGGCGGGCTACAAATATCTATTTCGCGATAAAACCAAAGTGAGTGTTTCTTTCTTGCCAACCATTCTGGAAGGTGAAGTCTGGCAAGACCCCTACACGACAGATACTCGCAATACTACCAAAGAAAAAGGCAACGCTTATCGTCTGCAATTAGACAATATTGCCGGATCGTTATTCAGCTTGGACCTTGCCTATGGCAAACGTGAACTGGATGAGGAGCGCTCTGGTACAGGGGTCCCCGCCCTATCTCCACAGGAAGTACAACTCCTAAGCCGCAATGCTGACATCTTCTATGGTAAATTCAAAATGATGTTACCTGTGAATCGACAAGTGTTGCTCTATCCCGCCCTGATTTACACCCAGCAGGATGCGGATGGCAATGCGATGAAACACAATACTTATGGTGCAGAGTTATCCTCTTTCATGTCGTTTGGAAATCACAAGCTAGCACTGACATTAGGCTATTTAAAACGTGATTACGATGCAGCCAATCCAATCTATGACAAGACGCGTGGCGATGACGAGTGGAAGGCATTCCTAGCGTATGAGTATCCGGGAATTTTCTACTCCGATAACTTATCGCTTGTTGCCTTTGCCGGTGCGACTAATAGCGATTCCAACATCGACTTCTACGATGAGAAAGACTGGATCACCGCAGTTGGTCTAAACTGGAAATTCTAATAGGTCATAGGCACACCCATTACCTTCCGTGATACGTGGCTTAGCGAAGCATTTTGCTAAGCCATTTTTTATCGCTACAGTACCCGCCAAGTTTATAAGGAAATAACCTCTTTACCCACAACCTACTGATTTATGGATATGTCATGGCTATTCGATACTTCTTGCTTTCGCTTATAGCATTTACTGCGACCTACAGCTCTCTATCTGTCGCTTCACTCGCACAGAGTAAAGGCTTTAGTGGTGAAATATCAATCAGCAATACACTGGTAGGAGAAAAATCCAATTTGGTGGCCAGTACCGATCCCAAAATCAGTGCCTCTCAAGAAGCATACGATGAGTTTTGGATGCCATTAGGTGTAGTCAATTACACGTTTGGATCGCAAAGCAATAAACAATGGTTCATTGGAACTTCCCGCAACGATATTGCCGTCGGAACTTTTGTATTAGAAGGCGGTTATCGGCAACAACAAAACGATGGTTCTATTTGGAGTATTTCTTATTTACCGACCGTCCTTGGAGAACCGATTTGGAACAATCCATACGTCGGCGCCGAACAACTGCAAGCAGCGGAAGCAACAGGCGATGCGTATCGTTTTCAAATGGAGAACATCGCAGGCTCACTGTTTACCCTAGATTTGGCATACGGTACCCGAGTTGTTGATGAAGAGCTTTCGGCAAAAAACCTTAATCTTGACTCAGATTATGATAGGAATAGCCATCTCTACTATGCGAAAGGCTCCTACACGTTAGCGGTTAATAATCACTGGCTGTTGTTTCCATCGGTGATTTATGTGGTTGATGATGCTAAAGGTCAAGCCGTCAGAAACCAAGGGGTTGGCAGTGAACTTACTGCCCTATTCACCTACCAGCAACACAGCATTGCCGCGACCATGAGCTATATGAATCATGAATATCGTGGCGAGAATGTCATTTTCGATCAGAATCATCGTATCGATGAAAAATACAGTGCATTTCTGGCTTATGAATACCTCTCTTTATGGAATATTGATGCATTATCTTTAATATCCCTATCAGGATACAACGCGACAGATTCTTCCATCGCCTTTTATGAGTCCGCCGATTGGATAACCTCCGTCGGTATGAACTTCGCCTTCTAAACCGCTTGCGCAGTCAACTGTTTTAGCAACCTATCCATAGCGCGATATCCTAACGCTTCAGCTAAATGTTCTCTTTGAATATCATCCTCACCGCCAAGATCAGCAATAGTACGTGCTACTTTGATAATTCGATGATAGGCGCGAACAGAGAGCCCTAAACGGTGTAGAGCATTCTCAAGAAACTCTGCATCTGTTTTCTTTAAGCGACAATAGTCCTCGATTTCACCGCTGTGAAGGAGTGCATTCACCTTACCATTGCGACTTAACATCACATCACGCGCTCGATGAACACGCTGACGCACGACTTGAGTTGACTCCCCTCGCTCTCCCCCTTCAGACAATGTTCCTTTGGGTAATGAAGGTATTTCAATCGACATATCAAATCGGTCGAGCAAAGGCCCCGATAATCGACTGAGGTAGCGTAGAATTAGCTGAGGATTGGTACGTGACTGATTGCCTTCATAGTACCCAGTAGGACTCGGGTTCAA
Organism: Vibrio mediterranei; assembly: GCF_900088415.1. Lineage (GTDB taxonomy): Bacteria > Pseudomonadota > Gammaproteobacteria > Enterobacterales > Vibrionaceae > Vibrio > Vibrio mediterranei. The sequence goes on along the minus strand of NZ_FLLQ01000020.1, from coordinate 248 downwards.
TGCGCCGACGAGTTGGAATCGAGCTGGAAAACGGGTTTTCCCTTGGGCTCGAGAAATAATAATTTCGCCTGACTCAAGCGGCTCTCGAAGTGAGTCCAAGACTTTTCTTTCAAATTCGGGCATTTTCCTAATAACAATTTTGAGTAATAAATATTGTCAATTTAAGGCTTTGAATATAGTGAGTGTTGTCCGAGTTAGTGGAGCGCATCGCTTCAGATGCTAGCGGAACGATAAGTCATTAATTTTTC
>NZ_FLLQ01000019.1 GCF_900088415.1 Vibrio mediterranei | reverse complement strand
ATAGCGTTTGCTGTTGATATGCGACACTAGCTCAGTTGGTAGAGCGCAACCTTGCCAAGGTTGAGGTCACGAGTTCGAACCTCGTGTGTCGCTCCAGTTTGAAAGTTCTCACGGTACTTAACGGTGATACAATACGGACGCGGGGTGGAGCAGCTTGGTAGCTCGTCGGGCTCATAACCCGAAGGTCGTCGGTTCAAATCCGGCCCCCGCAACCAATTTTATCAATAGCGTTTGCTGTTGATATGCGACACTAGCTCAGTTGGTAGAGCGCAACCTTGCCAAGGTTGAGGTCACGAGTTCGAACCTCGTGTGTCGCTCCAGTTTGAAAGTTCTCACGGTACTTAACGGTGATACAATACGGACGCGGGGTGGAGCAGCTTGGTAGCTCGTCGGGCTCATAACCCGAAGGTCGTCGGTTCAAATCCGGCCCCCGCAACCAAATTTAGTCAATAGCGCTTGCTGTTGATATGCGACACTAGCTCAGTTGGTAGAGCGCAACCTTGCCAAGGTTGAGGTCACGAGTTCGAACCTCGTGTGTCGCTCCATTTTCCTAAAGTGAAAGAAATAATCGTTATTTAATTAGCGATAATAATGCGACACTAGCTCAGTTGGTAGAGCGCAACCTTGCCAAGGTTGAGGTCACGAGTTCGAACCTCGTGTGTCGCTCCAATTTCTTCCTCATAATGGACACCAAAAGCGGTCATCTCGTTAAGAGATAGCAAAGTTGAGAAACTTCGTCCCTTCACCGCATGCTCTTTCCTAATGCTGAGAAGCATCACTCCCAAAAATTAAGTCATTCAGTTATTGCATTACTCATAAGTAACGCAATGCACTGAACTGTGTATCTAATTTCTACACACCTGAACAGCACTAGGCGTCTGCCTTTGTTGCGATTCTGTCACAGTTAAATTAACAGACTTATCCACATTTTTATTTTGTGGATAACTTGGTTGATAAATTGTATTTGAAGGTCCTTAAGGTAGGGAGCTTGAAAGATCTTTACACCGACATTGGTAATGCTAAAGATTGATATTTGTTACTAAGTGGTTGAAATCAAATAAAATAAGTGGCGTTCTGTTGTTTTTTCTTGACAGCAAAATGATCAGCAAGTGACGTTTTTTTGATCCTAGTCATATATTGAAACTGTGTTTAACCTGATTTCTCAACGACTAACCGCTAATGAAAATGTAGTTTTTCCACAAATGTAGATTTGAGATATTAGTCAAGAAAATTAATTTGATTTTTCTACAACCATTGATGGCTATGCGTCTCGGGGTAACCCTTTTTTTACGATTCGGATGAGACGTTGGTTTTTAGTATGAAGGCTGGTATCTAGATTCACAGGTAGCTGCCCGAGCTGTTTCTGCAAGGCCCATTCGATGTGTGGATCTAGAAGGTCGGATTGTCCCTCTATCTGTTCTAGCTGCTCGATATAAGTTTGAGAGAAAGGCGCATTCCCCATCGCGATGATGATATTTCGTCGCCATTGCTCGTGACCGATTCTTCGAATGGCTGAGCCTTCCATATTTTTAAGGAAAGTGGCTTCATCCCAGGAAAGCAAAATGTCGAGATTGGTATCGGCAAAGCTATCGCGTCGTTGAAAGTCTTGTCGCTGACTAAGCTCAGCATGACGATTCCAAGGACAAACCAGTTGGCAGTCATCGCATCCATAGATTCGGTTTCCCATTGCTTCACGAAACTCTAGTGGAATGACCCCTTTGTATTCGATGGTGAGGTAGGAAATACAGCGGCGAGCATCAATAACGCCGTTTTCCAAAATCGCACCAGTAGGGCAGGATGTTACGCATGCTCGACACTTTCCACATTCGTTATTTACCGGGTTATCCGTAGGAAGAGGCAAGTCGATAAATAGTTCACCTAGAAAGAACCAAGAGCCAGCTTCTTTATCCAGTAATAATGAGTGCTTGCCTATCCAGCCTAATCCGGCTTTTTCTGCTAGAGGACGTTCTAAAACGGGGGCTGAATCGACAAAGGGACGATAACCAAGCTCTGAGACTTCTTGTTCTATTTTTTGGCCAAGCTTTTTGAGTAGATTACGAATCAGTTTGTGGTAATCACGTCCAAGAGCATACCGACTGATATAACCAGAGTGCTTATCTTCTAAATTGGATGCAAAATTCGCGTCTTCTGGAAGGTAGTCCATTCTGACACTGATAATTCGACAGGTATTTGGATGCAGTTTATCTGGGTGAATTCTTAAATCTTGGTGCGTTTCCATCCAAGCCATATCACCATGATATCCAGCGGCCAACCAGTTTTTGAGAACCGTCTCTTGGTCTTGCAAATCGATATCACTAATACCGACCTTTTGAAAACCGAGCTCTTGTCCCCATAGTTTGATGTCACTGGCAAGCTTGTTTAAGTCCATCATGATTACTCAAATAGAAAAGGACGCGTATTCTATACTCAAAACCAATACTAACCCAAGTATGAGCGCCAAAAAGTCCTTAATCTACTTTAGAACAAACTTTCATCGACTATTTTGTGTATGCACAGTAGGGATAACGATAAAATAATGGTAAATTTTCTGATTACTTACATAAGATCACTTGTCTACGAAAAGCGACACAGTTTACTATTTCGACTCTCAAAGGCACCACTCAGAGAAAAATGTGATGAGCACTAAAAAATTTACCTTAGCAGATGAATCCGCAACGATTTTAATTGGAACTAAATTGGCCAATCTCTGTTCAAAACAGACAACGATTTATTTGCATGGTGATCTTGGCGCTGGGAAGACCACATTCAGTCGTGGCTTTATTCAGAGTCTTGGACATAAGGGTAATGTAAAAAGCCCGACTTATACCTTGGTAGAGCCCTATCAGCTTGATGGTTGGAACGTATATCACTTCGACCTATATCGCTTAGCGGATCCTGAAGAACTTGAGTTCATGGGCATTCGTGATTACTTCTCGGATGATGCCATCTGTTTAGTGGAATGGCCTGAAAAAGGCGTAGGCGTCTTACCTGATGCCGATATTGATATCGAGATTAAGTATGTTGGCGAGGCAAGAGAGATTGCCTTCACCGCAAATAGCGATTACGGAAGAGAATTAATAAGTCAGTTGGAGTTAAATTGATCAGTCGTTTTCTTAGCAGCATGGCTAAAGTCATGCTGCCAATCTTGTTGATATTTCCTACCGTTACTTTAGCCAATGCGTTAGAGGGTTTACGCGTTTGGCCGTCACCAGACGAAACGCGTGTTGTTATCGACCTTAAGTCTGAAGCGGACTACAGTTATTTCTCACTATCGGGCCCAAGCCGAATTGTAGTGGATCTTAAAAACACAACCTTGAACACCAAGTTACCAATGAACGTAACCGATAGCCCGGTGCTGAGCAAAATTCGTAAAAGCTCACCACCTAGCAAAGGGACCTATCGCTTGGTGTTCGAGTTAAAGAAGTCTTCAACGCCGCAAATCTTTAAACTGAATCCCACACCGGGTGGACAGTACGGACATCGTCTGGTTATCGACTTGCCTCACGGTAAAGCGAGCAGCCAGCCTAAAGCAACGGCACCAAGCAGTAAAACGGCAGTAAGTCGTGATGCTTCTCAGCTAAGAGGCACAGCAGACATTATCGTTGCAATTGATGCCGGCCACGGCGGTGAAGATCCGGGGTCGATTGGACCAACTAAGAAATACGAAAAACACGTGACCTTGAGCGTGTCGAAAAAACTGGCTGCACAGATCGATGCTATTCCGGGCATGAAGGCAGTATTGACTCGCCGTGGTGACTATTTTGTCAATCTTAATAAACGTTCTGAGATTGCACGTAAGAATAAAGCACACTTATTGGTTTCAGTTCACGCCGATGCGTTTAGAACGCCACAACCTCGTGGAGCGTCAGTGTTTGTCCTAAATACAAGACGAGCGAACACCGAGATTGCGCGCTGGGTAGAGAATCACGAGCAGCAATCTGAATTATTGGGCGGTGCTGGTGAGGTGTTATCGAAGAACACCAACGATAGAAATGTCAGTCAAACACTCTTAGATTTGCAATTTAGTCACTCTCAAAAAGAGGGCTACAAAGTCGCAACTAAGATTTTAAAAGAGATGGGTAAAGTTGCGCATCTTCATAAGAAAGAGCCTGTTAATGCGAGCCTAGCGGTGTTGAAATCACCGGATATTCCTTCGGTTCTGGTTGAAACTGGCTTTATTTCCAACCCAACAGAAGAGCGCTTGCTGACGACTCGTAGTCACCAAGATAAATTGGCGCGTGCCTTAGCCAAAGCGATCGTCCAGTATTTTGAAGCGAATCCGCCGGAGGGGACTTTGTTTGCCAATCGCGGTCAGCAGAAAAAGCATACCGTAAAGCGTGGTGAATCCTTATCTGTGATTGCTCAAAATTATGGGACGTCGGTCTCGGCTATTAAGAGCGCCAATAACCTGAAGAGTACTTCGCTGGCGGTAGGACAAACTTTGGTGATTCCTGGTAGCAGCGCACCAGTGAAGGTCAGCAGCAAGGTAAATACGGTTGAAACTAAAACCGTTACCCATACTGTGGCCAAAGGTGACTACTTGGGTAAGGTTGCCAATAAATATAAAGTCTCCGTTGCGGATATTAAACGCGAGAACAACCTCAAATCTGATGTATTGAAACTGGGGCAGAAACTCAAAATCACAGTCAGTTTAAAGGACCTACCTCTGCGTAAGCACAAAGTGCAGCGAGGGGAGTTCTTAGGAAAGATTGCGTCTAAGTATGGTGTGACCGTCCAAAGTATACGAGATGCGAACAAGCTACGTTCAGACTCATTGGCAGTAGGCCAAGTCTTGTTGATACCTAATAAGTAAACAAGAATGATGTAGCTCATTTTGGAGAAGATAAGTGACGATTAAGATACTCCCTGCTCGACTGGCTAACCAAATTGCAGCGGGTGAAGTGGTGGAACGACCAGCTTCGGTAGTAAAGGAGTTGGTCGAAAATAGTCTTGATTCTGGTGCGACTCGTATCGATATTGATATCGAAAAAGGAGGTGCCAAACTTATCCGTGTGCGTGATAACGGCAAAGGGATTGCTAAAGATGAGTTGCAACTGGCACTTAGTCGTCACGCGACGTCGAAGATTCATACCTTGGATGATCTTGAAGCCATTATGAGCCTGGGCTTTCGCGGTGAAGCGTTAGCAAGTATAAGCTCTGTGGCTCGACTGACACTGACTTCTCGTCCTGCCACGCAAGAACAAGCTTGGAGTGCATATGCCGAAGGGCGTGACATGGCTGTGAAGCTTAAACCTGCTGCACACCCCATTGGTACCACACTTGAAGTCCTTGACCTGTTTTTCAATACACCAGCACGACGCAAGTTTTTGCGCACTGAGAAAACGGAATTTACTCATATTGATGAGCTATTAAAACGGATCGCCTTGAGCCGTTTTGACGTCTCGATCAACCTGAAGCACAACGGTAAGTTAGTAAGGCAGTACCGTGCTGCAAAGACCGATGCGCAAACAGAGAAGCGAATAGCAGCCGTGTGTGGGGCGCCATTTGTGCGCAATATGCTTAAGATTGAGTTGCAGCATAATGATTTGAAATTACATGGCTGGATTACCACCCCAGAAGGTGCTAGAGCTCAAAGTGATCTGCAATATTGCTATGTGAATGGTCGGATGATGAAAGACAAACTCATCAATCATGCGATTCGTCAAAGCTACGAAAACAGTCTAGCCCCAGAGCAGTTTGCTGCTTATATCTTGTTTATTAATATCGACCCTCATCAGGTGGATGTGAATGTGCATCCCGCAAAACATGAAGTTCGCTTCCATCAAGCTCGCCTGGTTCACGATTTTATCTACCAAGCTCTGAGCGATGCTTTGGTTCAGGCTAAGTCTATTGACGCTCAGCCAGCTTCTCCAGCAGCTTTTAGTTCATCGGCTAACAGTCAAAATGAAGCAAAAGTCACTGAACACAGAGAGCCGGAGCAAACATCGAGAATTGATGTCGACGATGCTACGCTTAGCGCTGTAGAAAGCATACCTGCTTATCCCGGTAGAGCGGATTATCAAAAACGCGATAGTCAATCAGAGTATGCTGCGCAAAGTGCTTCGGTAGGACATGAAATTGCAGAGTATTCTCCTAGCAGCGACTGGGTCTCTGAGCGAGATGCGAAACCCTCTAAGAATAAGAATTCGGCTCGTGTCATAGAAAAAGCGCCAACGGCCGACGAAGTTCGAGTCTATCAGGAGTTGATGCAAACGCCCGATATTGAAACTAACGTTCATCAGCTGGCTGAACCTAAAATGCAAAAGCCAAACCAGATGGACGTGAATATTGAGCGAATCGGTAAGGCTATTGCCATTGTCGACCAATGTTATGTGTTGGTGAAGGCGGAGCCCATTTGCGCGGTAGTGTCTTTGCGCCGGGCGGAGTTTTACAAATTGTTTGCTCAATTGAGCCCAAAAACAGGTGCGTTGACCATGCAACCACTGTTGGTGCCGCTCTCATTGAAAGTCAATGAAGAGCAATTAAAGGCGGTTGAGGATCATGAGCAGCTTATGTTGAACTTTGGTATCGACATTAAGGTACGCAATAAACAAACCGCAATGGTGATGGGGGTACCTTCACCATTAAGGCAGCAAAATTTGCAATTGTTAATTGATGAAATGCTGTCATACTTGGCAACCCTTGAGCAGCATGATCAAACCACCAGTCAGTTAAGCCTTTGGTTAGCGAAAAAAGTGCTGCAAGTGAAAAGTAGCTACACTTTATCTGAATCCGTTCAGTTGCTTGGCAACCTTGAACAGCTCTACGAAGGTCAGCTACCGTTAAGCGACCCTAAATTTGTTCGACCTGTCGATTTTACGGCCACAATTGCAGCATTTTCATCATGAATCAAAAATTACCACTCGTTTTGTTTTTAATGGGTCCAACCGCATCCGGTAAGACCGACTTAGCTATTCGTCTTCGTCAACAATACCCTGTGGAGATCATCAGTGTTGATTCAGCCCTAATATACAAGGGCATGGATATTGGTACCGCAAAGCCAGATGCTGATGAGCTTGCACTAGCGCCACATCGCTTAATCGATATTTTGGATCCAGCAGAGGCGTATTCTGCGGCGGATTTTAGACGCGATGCTTTGAACGAAATTGCCAAAATTCACGCTGAAGGCAAGATCCCGATGCTGGTTGGCGGCACAATGCTGTACTTTAAAGCGCTATTACAAGGCTTATCGCCGTTACCTGCAGCGAACCCGGAAATCCGTAAACAGATCGAGCAAGAAGCCACGGAAAAAGGGTGGCAAGCACTTCATAATGAACTTCGAGCTATAGATCCTGTCTCAGCAGAGAGGATACATCCAAATGATCCTCAGCGACTATCACGTGCGCTCGAAGTTTATCGTATCTCTGGTAAATCATTGACAGAATTGACTGAAACCAAAGGCGAGCCTTTACCATTTCGTGTTAAACAATTTGCGGTAGCGCCCAAAGATCGTGCTTTGTTACATAAACGAATTGAATTGCGCTTCGAGAAAATGATACAAGCAGGCTTTGAAGATGAAGTCAAAGCGTTATATGCTCGTGAAGATCTTCACCCGGATCTGCCGTCTATTCGTTGTGTCGGATATCGTCAGATGTGGGAATATTTGGACGGAGAGAGCACTTTAGATGACGCGATCTTTCGCGGGATCTGTGCGACTCGCCAATTGGCCAAGCGTCAAATCACCTGGTTAAGGAGTTGGGATGATTTGGTTTGGTTAGACAGCGAACATGTTGAGGATTCAATGAAAACTCTCACAGATGCCATAGCATCTGATGGCATTAACTGTGTATAATGTGGTCGCTTTTGCGTATTTGTACCCAAAAAGGAACTGAGTTTTGTTTTCAAAGGCAATAGTTGTTCTATGATTATAAAACTAAGGGGTATTTCATTGGTTTAGCTCAGATGCAAAGGCAGCACCTAACATTGCAGTGCACCAATAGCTAAATAATTAAAACTACAATATTAATATAAGGAAAATAAAAATGGCTAAGGGGCAATCTCTTCAAGACCCATTCCTAAATGCACTACGTCGCGAGCGTATTCCAGTATCAATCTACCTTGTAAACGGGATCAAGCTACAAGGTCAAATTGAGTCTTTCGATCAGTTTGTGATCCTTTTGAAAAACACCGTAAATCAAATGGTTTATAAGCATGCGATTTCTACGGTTGTTCCAGCTCGTGCGGTTAGCCATCATAGTGGTGAGCGTCCAGCTGGTGATCGTCAACAAGAGAAATCTGACGATTAATACCGAATTTAATAAAACAAGACAATTAAATAGGAGTTGGTAGCTTGTTTGACCGTTATGAATCGGGGGAGCAAGCTGTACTTGTTCATATCAACTTCACGCAAGAAGGTGAGTGGGAAGATCTTAGCGAATTTGAGATGCTCGTATCTTCTGCAGGCGTTAATGCGTTACAGGTAGTAACCGGAAGCCGGCAGTCCCCTCACCCGAAATACTATGTTGGAGAAGGTAAAGCTCAGGAGATTGCGCAGACAGTGCAGTTAACTGGTGCTGACATTGTGATTTTTAATCACGCCCTTTCTCCTGCCCAAGAGCGTAATTTAGAAAGTCTGTGTAAATGTCGAGTCTTGGATCGAACTGGTCTGATCCTCGACATTTTTGCTCAGCGAGCACGTACCCACGAAGGTAAGTTGCAAGTAGAGCTAGCACAGTTGCGTCACATATCGACTCGATTGATTCGAGGTTGGACGCACCTTGAAAGGCAAAAAGGTGGTATTGGTTTACGTGGTCCCGGCGAAACTCAGTTAGAGACCGACCGTCGACTTCTGCGTGATCGAATTAAAGCGATTTTGCGTCGTCTAGAAAAAGTCGCAAAACAGCGTGAACAAGGCAGACGAGCCCGAAACAGAGCTGAAATCCCAACGATTTCCCTAGTAGGTTATACCAACGCGGGCAAATCAACACTGTTTAACCGTATTACTGAAGCAGGGGTGTATGCTGCTGACCAGTTATTCGCAACACTCGACCCCACTTTAAGAAAAATACAACTAGCGGACGTCGGTCCGGCTATCCTTGCGGATACGGTAGGATTTATCCGTCATCTACCGCATGATTTAGTCGCGGCATTTAAGGCAACACTGCAAGAAACGCAGGAAGCTGACATTTTGTTACATGTTGTCGATGCCAGTGATGACCGATTTCGTGAGAATATTCAAGCTGTTCATGACGTGCTAGAAGAGATAGATGCACATGAAGTGCCTTCTCTCGTTGTGATGAATAAAATAGATAATCTAGATGGCCAACGTCCACGTATAGAACGTAATGACGAAGGAATTCCGAGAGCCGTTTGGGTTTCTGCCATGGAAGGGCAAGGAATCGAACTGTTGTTCGAAGCGCTAACAGAGCGCTTAGCGAGCCAAATGGTTCAATATCAATTGCGAATTCCGCCGCAGTTTCAAGGGCGATTTCGTAGTACATTTTTCCAGATGAATTGTATTCAACGTGAAGAATACGACGAAGAAGGTAACTTGTTGATTGATATTCGGATGCAACAAGTAGATTGGTCTAGACTTGAAAAAAGAGAAGGGGCAGTTTTGAGTGACTTTATAGTTACTTAAAGGACTGCTACAGTATAACGTCATACTAAATGATGGAGCTTCCTAATGGCGTGGAATGAGCCTGGTAATAACAATGGAAACAACGGCCGCGATAAAGACCCATGGGGTAATAACAATCGTGGTGACCGGAACTCCGGTGGTCGTGATCAAGGACCGCCTGATTTAGATGAAGTCTTTAATAAGCTGAGTCAGAAAATCGGTGGTAAGTTTGGTAAACGTGGTGGTAATGGTGGCCCATCAATTGGCGGTGGTGGTAGTGCAATAGGCTTTGGTGTCATTGCATTGATCGCAGTCGCTATTTGGTTCTTTTCTGGCTTCTATACCATTAGTGAAGGTGAGCGAGGTGTCGTTCTCCGTCTCGGTAAATTCGATCGAATCGTCGACCCAGGTCTGAACTGGCGTCCTCGCTTTATCGACGAATACCAACCTGTTAACGTGCAAGCAATTCGCTCGCTTCGTGCATCAGGTACCATGCTGACAAAAGACGAAAACGTAGTTTCAGTTTCGATGGACGTACAGTACCGCGTCTCTGATCCATACAAGTATCTGTTTGTTGTCACTAACGCTGATGACAGCTTAAGTCAAGCAACTGACTCGGCACTACGTGCAGTAATCGGTGACTCACTGATGGATAGTATCCTGACCAGTGGTCGTCAACAGATTCGTCAAAGCACTCAAGAAACGCTGAATGAGATCATTGATAACTACGATATGGGTCTGTCCATCGTTGACGTCAACTTCCAGTCAGCTCGTCCACCAGAGCAAGTTAAAGATGCATTTGATGATGCGATCGCTGCTCGAGAGGATGAAGAGCGTTTCATTCGAGAAGCAGAAGCGTACAAAAACGAGATTATTCCTAAAGCGACAGGTCGCTCTGAGCGTTTGAAGAAAGAAGCTCAAGGTTATTCAGAGAGAATAACCAACGAAGCGCTAGGTCAAGTAGCTCAGTTTGAGAAACTACTCCCAGAATATCAAGCAGCACCTGAGGTTACTCGTAACCGTCTGTACCTAGATACGATGGAAGAAGTGTACTCAAATACATCTAAGGTTCTTATTGACTCTGAATCAAGTGGTAACCTGTTGTACTTGCCTATCGATAAGCTAGCAGGTCAAGAAGGTTCATCTAAGTCACGTAAGCCAAAGGAAACATCGGCTTATGAACAGATTCAATTAGATCCGTCGGCCAGCGATACTTCTTCAAGCAACAATACGTCTCGCAATAACTCGACGCGTCAAGGGAGATACTAATAATGCGTAAATTGATGATACCAGTATTAGTCGTTGCCTTAGCATTGATGCTGATGTCTTTGTTCGTCATCCCTGAAGGTGAGCGTGGCATCGTAATTCGATTTGGTCGTGTTCTTACCGATGACAATCAAGTATCTCGCATCTACGAACCTGGTTTGCATTTCAAGATGCCACTGTTCGATCGAGTGAAAACGTTGGACGCACGTATCCAGACAATGGATGGTCGCGGTGACCGTTTCGTAACGTCAGAGAAAAAAGACGTCATCATCAACACTTATGTTAAGTGGAAGATTGAAGATTTCCGTCAATACTATCTGGCAACGGGTGGCGGTAATGCTCTTACTGCACAAGCGCTTTTAGAGCGTAAAGTTACCGACGTGCTACGTTCTGAAATCGGTGCTCGTGAGATCAAACAGATTGTTTCTGGTCCTCGTAACAACGATGTACTTCCTGAAAGTGCAGACAGTGAAGAAGTCACCACTGAAGCGGCTAAGCAAGCTCTAGAGATTGATGGCGAGCGCGATAAGATCATGAGCAACGTGCTTCGCGATACCCGTGAAAGCGCGATGAAAGATTTAGGTGTTCGTGTTGTTGACTTCCGTATGAAGAAAATCAACCTTCCTGATGAAATCAGTGAATCGATTTATCGTCGTATGCGTGCTGAGCGTGAGTCAGTAGCTCGTAAGCACCGTTCTCAAGGTCGTGAGAAAGCAGAAGTTATTCGTGCTCAAGCTGAGCTAGAAGTGGCAACACTATTGGCTGAAGCAGACAAAACAGCTCGTGTAACTCGAGGTGGTGCAGACGCAAAAGCAGCAGCTATCTACTCTTCGGCGTATAACAAAGACCCAGAGTTCTTTAGCTTCCTACGTTCACTATCGGCGTATAAGACGTCATTCTCGGACAAGAGCGATATCTTAGTTCTTGATCCTAAGAGTGAGTTCTTCCGTTACATGAACGATATGAACGGCGCTCCAGTTAAATAATCTTAAGCTATACCGTAATAGGGCTCCTCAAGGGAGCCCTATTTTTTGGGAGAAAAACAATGTCACAGTCGTTATGGATTGCCTTGGGTTTAGTGTTAGTTGTCGAAGGGCTAGGGCCCTTACTTGCCCCGCGAGGTTGGCGAAACATGGTTTCCCAATTAGCTCAGCAGCCTGATGAGCATTTAAGAAGAATCGGCGGCTGTCTTGTTGTGGCAGGTGCTGTAATTACCTTCATGATGCTAAACTAGTCACAATATCGTTTTTTTATTAGCCAGCATCAGTCACTTACCACAAAGCGGGATTCTAATGCTTAAAAAATGACTGCAAATTTGTGATTTCGATGCTAGAATCCTTTTTTAACTAGCAATCAGATTTGGAAAGATGGGTAATAACGTAGTCGTTCTGGGCACCCAATGGGGTGACGAAGGTAAAGGTAAAATCGTAGACCTTTTAACTGAAGATGCAAAGTACGTGGTTCGCTACCAAGGCGGTCACAATGCAGGTCACACTCTAGTCATTAACGGTGAAAAAACCGTTCTTCATTTGATTCCATCAGGCATTCTTCGCGATAACATTAAGTGTGTTATTGGTAATGGTGTTGTTCTTTCACCAGAAGCACTTCTTAAAGAAATGAAGCCTCTAGAAGAGCGTGGTATTCCGGTTCGCGAGCGTCTTTTCGTTTCTGAAGCTTGTCCTCTAATTCTTCCTTACCACATTGCTATTGACCAAGCGCGTGAAATCGCTCGTGGTAATAAAGCAATTGGTACAACTGGTCGTGGTATCGGTCCAGCATACGAAGACAAAGTTGCACGTCGCGGTCTACGCGTTGGTGATCTTTTCGATAAAGAAGTCTTCGCTGAGAAGCTAAAAGAAGTTATGGAGTTCCATAACTTCCAACTAGAGCACTTCTACAAAGCAGACACAGTAAGCTATGACGAAGTTCTAGAACAATGCATGGGTTATGCAGACCTTCTAACTTCAATGGTTATTGATGTAACTGATGAACTTGATGCAGCGCGTAAGCGTGGTGACAAGATCATGTTCGAAGGTGCTCAAGGTACGCTTCTAGATATCGACCACGGTACATACCCTTATGTAACGTCTTCAAACACTACCGCTGGCGGCGTTGCTGCAGGTTCAGGTTTTGGTCCTCGTCATATCGGTTACATTCTAGGTATTACTAAAGCTTACTGTACTCGTGTTGGTTCTGGTCCATTCCCAACAGAGCTTTACGATGGCCTAGATAAGCAAGACCCAGTAGGTAAGCACCTTGGTGATGTTGGTCACGAGTTCGGTGCTACAACAGGTCGTCTACGTCGTACTGGTTGGTTTGATGCAGTAGCAATGCGTCGTGCAGTACAAATCAACTCTATCTCAGGTTTCTGTCTAACTAAACTAGACGTGCTTGACGGTCTAGAAGAGCTGAAAATCTGTACTGGTTACAAGATGAAAGATGGCTCTATCTTGGAAGTTTCTCCAATGGCTGCTGAAGCTTTTGAAGAAGCAACACCAATTTACGAAACTATGCCTGGTTGGTCTGAAACAACATTTGGTGCAACGTCTATCGAGCAACTTCCTAAAGCCGCTCTAGACTACATCAAGCGTATTGAAGAACTGACAGGCGTACCAGTAGATATTATCTCTACAGGTCCAGATCGTAACGAAACGATCATTAAGGTTCAGCCATTCGAGGCTTAATCGATTGAAAGTTCTAAAAAGCCAGCATTTACGCTGGCTTTTTTTATTGGTGATGAACATTGAGCAAATGTGATCTTGTGCCAAGGTTTTGACGTCTTTGAACTTCAGCTATTCAAAAGTGGCAATATATTGCCACTTTTCCCATTTTTTCTCTAAAGCGAGGCGAGTAACTGCCGATAAAAGTTAAACCATCCATAAGCGTTGGTTGGCTTTGGTACTTGCGTATGAGGAGTAGTTACACAGTGATTAAGCGACACAAACTAGCAGCACTTGTTTGCATGGCGCTACTTGGCTCTGTAAAAACACTTCACGCCAAAGAAGTGGGGGCTCCGATCCCTATCTATTCTGAAGATGAACTGATTGGTTTAATTGAAGAAAATCGACATCTAGCTCGAGTCAAAGCAGATAACTGTCAGCTGGTTGAAGATATTATGGCGCGCGCGACCCGCATCAGCTTACCTTCCTATGAATTTCTTTATGGCGATATGCTTGCTTGGGGTGTTTGTGTGCCTCAAGATGTTGAGTTGGGTCTGTACTACATGGAAAATGCAGCCCATCAAGGATTACCGGTAGCGCTTGAACAGCTAGGTCGCTATTACTCTCGTGGTACTTTTGTGCAGCAGGATAAAGAGCGAGCCATTCCCTATTTTAGAGAAGCGGCGTCAATGGGCAATATTGATGCGAGGATTCAACTTGCAGAATTGTTGCTTCGAGATTTTGGTAGCCCTCTGGACTATGAAGATGCATATCGTTGGCTCTACAACTCGGTGACTCCTGATAGTCGTAAGCATAAACGTATCTCTATGTTAAGACGTGGCTTAGAGCAACGTATGCCTGAAAACATTATTGCAAGGGCAAAGCGTCGAACGACGTTCTGGTAATTTTTCAGCAATACGAGAAATTCAAAGCATTTCTGTAGCTTATCTGCTCTGTCAGTTATAATCGACGTATCCCTCCTAAAATATAGGTCAGACTATGTCGAACAAGCCTAGCGATATCAAAGTAGACGACCCTTTTGCAGAAAGAGAGTCCCAAAACTACGACAACCCAATTCCAAGCCGAGAATTCATCACCGATTTCTTAGAAAGCGTCAATGTACCAATGAACAGAAATGATCTGTTTGAAGCATTAGGGCTTGAAGGCGAAGAGCATTATGAAGGGCTGCGTCGTCGTTTACGTGCTATGGAGCGTGATGGCCAGTTGGTCTTCACTCGACGCCAGTGTTATGCCTTACCAGATAAATTAGAAATGATTAAAGGCTATGTCATAGGTCATAAAGATGGACATGGCTGGGTGAGACCTGAAGGAAGCATGAATAAGGACAATGATGTTCTGCTTCCTCATCACCAAATGCGTACACTATTGCATGGCGATTTTGTATTAGTACAGCCATCTGGCACCGATAAACGTGGTCGAAAGGAAGGGCGACTCGTACGTGTGTTGGAAGAGCGCAAGACGCAAGTCGTAGGCCGATTTTTCCTAGAATACGGTTACGCCTATGTCGTTGCTGATGATTCTCGTATTAGCCAAGATATCCTAATCCCGAACGAACACCGAGGCGGCGCCCGAATGGGCAATGTTGTTGTGGTTGAAGTGACAGACCGTGGCAGCCGATCTCGTGGAATGATGGGGCAAGTAGTTGAAGTGCTTGGCGAGAACATGGCGCCTGGCATGGAAACCCAAATAGCAATTCGCACTCATCAAATTCCTCATGAGTGGCCAGCTGAAGTTGAAAAGCAAGTTCAGCAATTTGGCGAATTTGTACCTGAAGAGGCTAAAAAGGGCCGCGTTGATCTACGCGAGTTGCCTCTTGTCACGATTGATGGTGAAGATGCTCGTGACTTTGATGATGCCGTCTACTGTGAACGTAAAAAAAGTGGTGGTTGGCGCTTATGGGTTGCGATCGCGGATGTCAGCTATTATGTTCGTCCGGATTCCCCTCTAGATAAAGAAGCCATCATACGTGGTAACTCTGTTTATTTCCCATCTCAGGTGGTTCCTATGTTACCTGAGGTATTGTCGAACGGATTGTGTTCGCTTAACCCTCAAGTAGACCGTTTATGTATGGTATGCGAAATGACCATTTCGGAAACGGGCAAACTTTCAGGTTATAAGCATTACGAAGCCGTGATGAACTCTCATGCTCGCCTGACCTATAACAAAGTGAGTGATATTTTAGAGGGTAACGAAGAGTTACGTGAACGCTATAGTGCGTTAGTACCACACTTGCATGAGCTCCACAATATGTATCAAGTGCTGAAAGAGGCACGTGACTATCGTGGTGCAATTGAGTTCGAAACAGTAGAAACCAAATTTATCTTCAATGCAGAGCGTAAAATTGACCGCATCGAACCTGTGATTCGCAATGATGCTCATAAGATTATCGAAGAATGCATGATATTGGCAAACATTGCTTCCGCTTCTCTGGTTGAGAAAGCCAAAGAGCCGGCCCTGTATCGTATTCACGAGACTCCGGGAGAGGAAAGGCTGCAAGGCTTTAGAGATTTCTTGGGAGAGCTTGGCTTAGATTTATCTGGTGGTTTAGACCCGTCACCAACGGATTACGCTGAGCTGATTCGAAAAATCCAGCAGCGCCAAGACAAAGAGTTGATCCAGACCATGCTATTACGCTCAATGAAGCAAGCGGTGTATAACGCAGATAATGCAGGTCACTTTGGGTTAGCGCTCAAACGCTATGCGCACTTTACTTCTCCAATCCGTCGTTATCCTGACTTGTTGCTGCATCGAGCGATTAAGTATTTAATTGCTAAGCAAGAAGGTCGCAACACCGATCGATGGACACCAACAGGTGGCTACCATTATTCCTTCGATGATATGGACTTCTATGGTGAGCAATGTTCGATGACAGAGCGCCGAGCGGATGATGCGACACGTGATGTGGCAGATTGGCTCAAGTGTGAGTACATGCAAGACCATGTTGGCGAAGTTCTTGATGGTGTTATTGCGAATGTCACCGGTTTTGGGTTCTTTGTACGTTTAACGGAATTGCACATTGATGGTTTGGTGCATATTTCCTCACTTGCTAATGACTACTATCAGTTTGATCCAATAGGTCAAAGACTTATCGGTGAAAGCTTTGGTGCGATTTATCGATTAGGTGATGCGGTAAAAGTAAAAGTGCTGGCGGTTAACCTCGATGAGAAGAAAATAGACTTTGAATTAGAGGAAACAAGTCGTAAGCTACGCGGCAAAGGAAAAACGGCTAAAAAACGTGTTGCTGAAGCTGAGAAGAAAAAAGCGAAGGCAAAACAACGTGTCGCAGAAGTAAGAGGTAAGCGAGGCGCAAAAGCTAAGCCTCTTGTCGAAGCAACGAAAAGGCCTGACGGACAAGAAGACGTATTGCCGCATAAGCGCAAAAAGTCCAAAGCCGAAAAAGCTCGCAAGAACAAAGCGCGCAGTAAAGCGGGTCGAGCGAAGAAAAAATAGAATTCAAGGTTAAACCATGAGTAACGAATTTATCTACGGCATACATGCTGTGAAAGCTGTATTGGAAAGAGATCCAGTACGTTTTATAGAAGCGTACGTATTAAAGGGGCGTCAAGATGAGCGCTTGATGCCAGTGCTGAATGAATTGACTCAAATTGGTGTGTCGATTCAGCAAATGAACCGTAAGACGCTTGATGACAAAGCACGTGGTGCCAATCATCAGGGAATCATTGCGAAAGTAAAACCAGCTAAGCAGCTCAATGAGAATGATCTAGACAGTATTCTAAGCCAGCATGCTCAGCCACTATTGCTAATTCTTGATGGTGTGACTGACCCTCATAATTTGGGTGCTTGTTTACGTAATGCCGATGCGGCAGGTGTTGCTGCTGTTATTGTGCCGAAAGATCGCTCTGCGCCATTAACGGCCACTGTCAGTAAAGTGGCCTGTGGTGCCGCCGAGACCGTTCCTTTGGTTCGCGTAACTAACCTCGCTCGTACAATGCGATCATTGCAAGAGCAAGGAATCTGGATTGCAGGGACTGCTGGGGAAGCTACTCACGATATCTACCAAGCGAAACTTGATGGACCTTTAGCGATTGTTATGGGTGCGGAAGGTGACGGTATGCGCCGTTTAACTCGTGAGACGTGTGACGATCTGATTAAAATTCCAATGGCGGGCTCGGTATCAAGTTTGAACGTTTCGGTAGCATCGGGGATTTGTTTATTTGAAGCGGTACGCCAACGCGCGCTTTAGTGATTTAGCAGGACTTATAGATAATCCAAAAGCCCCAGCATTACGCAGGGGCTTTCTTATATCTGGGACAATCAGTAATGAGGAGGGGGTGTTTCTTCTGAAGGATCGGCAAGGTTGGACGTATCCATATTTTTCACTTTACCAACAACATACTTCATTTGATCTTGCATTTTACTGATCAGTAGCTGTTGTTGAGTTAAGGCGTCATTGAGCTCTTCGATGGTCTGCTCTTGGAATGCCATTTTGCATTCCATATCGTTAATTCTCTCTTCGAGAGCCTGAACTTCTTTATTACTCATAATCTCTACTCACTCAAATTCCAAGCCTGCACAACACCGGCAGAAGAGGCTGAGAGGACGCGTTGGTTGCTCTCAAAAGCGGCATCATACACTACTCCTCGAGGCGGACGAACATCTTTTAACATCTCAACTTCGAAGCCTTCTATCCGTTTACCAGATTGCGTGTCCCAGATGACCATTCTAGAAGAGGGAGAGCCGGTGACTAAACGAGTGCCGTCATCGGAAAAGCGCGCAGAGGAGAAGATAAGCTGTCGAGTCCAGCTGCTTAGCTGACTGACCTCTTTGCCAGTTTTCAGATCCCAAATAATGGCATTATTTCCACTATCTGAAGTGAGGGCGTATAAACCATCGCGTTGTAGTTCCACTGTGCCGACCCGTTGCTCATGTTCAAATTGCTGTAATATTTGACCAGATTCGGTGCTCCAGAAGTAAGCATTATGGTCGTTGCCTCCTGATAGTGCGTATTTTCCATTAGGCGATAGTGAAACAGAATTCACTTTTTCTACGTGAGCGAGGAACTCTAGGCGTCTTCCAGTGACTAAATCGATGAATATGGCTTTACCATTACTGAGACCAATAAGCACTTCATCGCCATTATTGCCCAAAGCGATGTCTTGTATGAGTCCGTCAGAGATAGACCAAAGTCCGGTAGATTGAGACCAGGCTAAATCCCAGACGGCAAAGTTGGTTTGTGTGGCAGTGACAGCAAAACGGCCATTATCGCTAAAACGGATGAGGGAAATAATATTCTGCTCAGGATCTTGAATGCCCAAGCGAGCTAACAGTTTGTTTTGGTTGAGGTCCCATAGCTGAAGGTGCTGCTGTTTGGAGTAAAGCAAGGCGAATCTGGCATCGCGGCTTAACGCAATAGCACTGGTTCCCTCTAGCGCTAGGTCCCATTGTCTCTCTGAATCACTGGAGAAAAAGCAGCCATTTAACAGGCTGATGACAATTAACCACAGCACAGAATGAGATATTATTCGCATCATTAGCGTTATTCCACGTTGAGTCTTGAGTTTAAGCTAGTATATTTAAAGCTTGAGCTATGTAGAAATAGTTACTAGATTGAGATAGTTACGCATGCTGCGCTGAAAGACAAGTTTAATAAGTATGAGTAGGCGTTGAATTCCATAATCGGAGAATTAAATGAAATCACTATTTAAAGTGTCGCTACTTGCTGCGACAGTAATGTTGGCAGTCGGTTGTCAAAAAGAAGAACCAAAAGCAGAGCCAGCGGCGCAAGAGCAAGTTCAAGCGGAGACAGGCAAAGCGGTTCACTTTAAGACAGAAGATGATAAAGCAGCTTACGCAATCGGCGTTTCTTTCGCTAACTACCTAAGCACGAGCATTGAAAAGCCGGCTGAGTTTGGCATCGAGCTGAAGAAAGAACTGGTTCTTAAAGGTATAGAACAAGCGTTTGCGGGTAAAGCTGAACTGACAGAAGATGAAATTCGTGCTGCACTGGAAGGTTTAGACAAGCGTGTTGCTGAAACTATGCAGAAGCAATCAGAAGAAAAAGCGGCGGCAGCTAAGAAAGCTGGCGACGATTTCCGTGCTGAATTCGAGAAACAAGATGGCGTGACCAAAACAGACTCTGGCTTACTGTACCAAGTAGAAACAGAAGGTACTGGTGCGCAACCAAAAGAGACTGACACAGTAGAAGTACACTACAAAGGTACTTTGATTGACGGCACTCAATTTGATAGCTCATACGATCGTGGTCAACCAGCGACATTCCCGCTTAACCGTGTTATTCCAGGTTGGACTGAAGGTGTTCAGCTAATGAAAGTGGGTTCTAAGTACAAGTTCGTTATCCCACCAGAGTTAGCTTATGGCGAGCAAGACACACCAACGATTCCTGCAAACTCTACATTGGTATTTGAAGTAGAGCTGCTAAAAATCGATGGCGATGACGCTCAAGCAACTCAATAATTAATACATTGAACGATAAAGACTCACTACGGTGGGTCTTTTTTTGTTTGATGAAAGCCACCGTAGATAAAAAACTGCACTTTTTTTGCCCTAAATCACTTGTTAGAGACATACTTAGAGGTCAGCTTCAAATTTTCTGATAAACTTACGGTAATTTTTTTAAGTTATCTCTAGGGTCAAAGTACAGTGACTGAAATTACCAATCCCGATGAGCTGCTTGAAATGGAGTCAGTCGATGTGGCGCCATTTAGCGAGCATGACAAAATCATCCTTAAGTCCTATGAGGCCGTGGTCGATGGATTAGCGAGTTTAATTGGTCCATTTTGTGAAATCGTTTTGCACTCACTGGAGTCGTTAAATACTTCCGCGGTGAAAATTGCCAACGGTGAAAACACAGGGCGTCAAGTTGGCTCACCAATAACCGACCTAGCTCTTAAGATGCTCAAAGATATCGAAGGCTCTGAGCGTAACTTCTCTCGCTCATACTTCACTCGCGCTAAAGGCGGCGTGCTGATGAAGTCGATTACTATCGCGATTCGCAATGGTGATAATCGTGTCATTGGTTTGCTGTGTATTAACGTGAACTTAGATGCGCCATTCTCGCAAATCCTTCAATCTTTTATGCCTACACAAGATGCAAAAGATGCCGCATCTTCAGTGAACTTTGCCAGTGATGTAGAAGAGCTAGTAGACCAAACCGTAGAACGCACTATCGAAGACATCAATGCGGATAAATCGGTATCGAACAATACTAAGAACCGCCAGATTGTTATGGAGCTCTACGACAAAGGTATTTTTGATATTAAAGATGCGATAAATCGTGTCGCAGATCGTCTCAATATCTCAAAACACACCGTTTATCTCTATATCCGTCAGCGTAAGACTGAGGACGAATAACGTGTCTGCGTTAACCTATACATTAGTTATCAATGGATCGGTTTATGGGACTCAGTCTGCGCGTAACGCGTTGCTCTTTGCTAAGGCTCTTATTGCTAGAGGACATAAGCTAGTGAGTGTATTCTTTTATCAGGATGGGATTCACAATGCGTCGCGTCTTGTGGTACCTGCGAATGATGAGCTAGATTTGACAGCTGAGTGGCAGAGTTTGGCACAAGATTATGGTGTACGGTTAGAAACGTGCGTTGCCGCCTCTTTGCGACGTGGTGTCTTGGGTGTTGATGAAGCCTCACAACATACGCGCGATGTAGATAACTTAGCTCAAGGCTTTGAACTCGCTGGGTTGGGTAGCCTAGCCAGCGCTATGTTAACGCAAGACAGGGTGGTGCAGTTTTGACAACACTAGCATTTGTATTTAACTCATTACCACATTCAACAGCAAAAGGGCGTGAAGGACTAGACGCGCTGTTAGCGACATCGGCGTTTACTGAAGACATCAAAGTATTCTTTGTTGGCGCAGGTGTTAATCAGCTCAGACAAAACCAACACAGTGCCGACGTGTTATCACGTGACTACATCAGCGCATTTAAGCTGATGGAGCTGTATGACATTGAAGACGTCTTTGTCTGCGAGCAGAGTATGCTGCAATATCAGCTAGACTCCGAGCAACTGGTTATTGGTGCACAAGTAGTTGAAACGGGTGAAATTGCCAAACAGTTGAGTCTTTGTCATAAAGTATTAACGTTCTAGGTCTCCCTTTATGCTTCATATCATCAAAACCGAAATTGGCTACCAACAAGCACTTCGCTATTTATCGCAAGATGACCAAGTAATTTTGGTCGAAAATGCGTGTTATTTAATCACTGACAAAAACTTAACGTTACCTTCGGCATGTTTCGTATTGCAACCGGATCTTAGTGCTAGAGGGTTGATGCCTCTAGTATCAGAATCAACTCAAGTTGTGGATTTTAATGGGTTTGTTGAACTCACCGAACGACATGTTAATAGTACTACTTGGGAGTAGTCGTTTCATATCGCTTGCTGTAAACATGAAAACCCGGCAGTTAATCTAAAAAAGATCTGTATATTTCTTGACACACCTCCCACTGCTGCATAGAATTTTGCGTCCCTAATTGCCATTGGCGGTTAGGGCTAGATTTTTCACAAAGCTTACTTTCAAGTAAATCAGGAGCTAGTTAATGGCAACTATTAACCAGTTGGTACGTAAGCCTCGTGCAAAGCAAGTTGTTAAAAGCAACGTGCCTGCACTAGAAGCGTGCCCACAAAAACGTGGTGTATGTACTCGTGTTTACACTACTACACCTAAAAAACCTAACTCAGCACTTCGTAAAGTATGTCGTGTTCGTCTAACGAACGGCTTCGAAGTGACTTCGTACATCGGCGGTGAAGGTCACAACCTTCAAGAGCACAGTGTTGTTCTAATCCGTGGTGGTCGTGTTAAAGACCTTCCGGGTGTACGTTACCACACTGTTCGCGGCGCACTAGACTGTGCTGGCGTAAATGACCGTAAACAAGGTCGTTCTAAGTACGGTGTGAAGCGTCCTAAGTCTTAATGGATTCCGTTAAGTAAGGCCAAACACTAAATTATTTTTAATTTTTGAAGAAACTGTAAAGTTTTGGATAACCTGAAGAAGACAACGGAGAATATCCATGCCACGTCGTCGCGTAATTGGTCAGCGTAAGATCCTTCCAGATCCTAAGTTCAAATCTGAATTGCTGGCAAAGTTCGTTAACATCCTTATGGTTGACGGAAAGAAATCTACTGCAGAGAAAATTGTTTACACTGCACTAGAAGCTATGGCTGAGAAGTCTGGTAAAGACCACTTAGCTGTATTTGAAGAAGCTCTTGAAAATGTTCGCCCAGCGGTAGAAGTTAAATCTCGCCGTGTAGGTGGTTCAACTTACCAAGTACCTGTAGAAGTTCGTCCGGTTCGCCGTAACGCACTTGCTATGCGTTGGTTGGTTGAAGCTGCGCGTAAGCGTGGTGAAAAATCTATGGCTCAACGCCTAGCTGCTGAAATGCTAGACGCGTCTGAGAACAAAGGTACTGCGGTTAAGAAACGTGAAGACGTTCACCGCATGGCTGACGCTAACAAAGCGTTTGCTCATTACCGCTGGTAATACCTTTTCAGTGCTGCGAGGTTCTCTCGCAGCACTTTTCTATACTCTAAGGTTAACCTTAGTAAGAGGATACAATCGTGGCTCGTAAAACTCCTATTGAGCGCTATCGTAATATCGGTATCGTTGCTCACGTAGATGCAGGTAAAACAACCACAAGTGAGCGTATTCTGTTCTACACTGGCCTTTCTCACAAAATCGGCGAAGTTCACGATGGTGCTGCAACCATGGACTGGATGGAGCAGGAGCAAGAGCGTGGTATCACTATCACATCTGCTGCTACTACTACCTTCTGGCGTGGTATGGAAGCACAATTCCAAGATCATCGCGTAAACATCATTGATACCCCTGGACACGTTGACTTTACTATCGAAGTAGAGCGTTCTTTGCGTGTGCTTGATGGTGCAGTGGTTGTATTCTGTGGCTCATCAGGTGTTGAACCTCAGTCTGAAACTGTATGGCGTCAAGCTGATAAATATCACGTTCCACGTATGGTATTTGTGAACAAGATGGACCGTGCAGGCGCAGACTTCCTACGCGTTGTGGACCAAATTAAAAATCGTCTTGGTGCGAACCCAGTTCCAATCCAATTAAACATTGGTGCAGAAGATGAGTTCAAAGGTGTCATCGACCTTATCAAGATGAAAGCAATCAACTGGAACGATGCCGATCAAGGCATGACCTTCACTTACGAAGAGATTCCAGCAGAACTGCAAGATGAAGCTGAAGAGTGGCGCAACAACATGGTTGAAGCCGCTGCAGAAGCAAGCGAAGAGTTGATGGATAAATACCTTGAAGAAGGCGAACTAACGGAAGCTGAAATCAAGGCGGGTCTGCGTACTCGTACACTAAATAACGAAATTGTACTCGCAACATGTGGTAGTGCATTTAAGAACAAAGGTGTGCAAGCGGTACTAGACGCGGTTATCGAATATCTTCCTTCTCCAGTAGACGTACCTGCGATTAAAGGTATCGACGATGATGAGAACGAAGTAGAGCGTCACGCGGACGACAACGAACCATTCGCTGCACTTGCATTTAAGATTGCAACCGACCCGTTTGTAGGCACTCTAGCGTTTATGCGCGTTTACTCAGGTGTCGTAAACTCGGGTGATGCCGTTTATAACTCAGTGAAGCAAAAGCGTGAACGCTTTGGCCGTATCGTTCAAATGCACTCAAATAAGCGCGAAGAAGTAAAAGAAGTTCGTGCGGGTGACATTGCAGCAGCGATTGGTCTGAAGGACGTAACAACAGGTGATACCCTGTGTGACCAGAACCACAAAGTGATTCTTGAGCGCATGGAATTCCCTGAGCCAGTTATTCAGATCGCGGTAGAGCCTCGCTCTCAAGCTGACCAAGAGAAAATGGGTATTGCGCTAGGTAAACTGGCAGCAGAAGACCCGTCGTTCCGTGTGGAAACCGATGACGAAACTGGCCAAACGCTAATTTCAGGTATGGGTGAGCTTCACCTAGACATCATCGTTGACCGTATGAAGCGCGAATTCAGTGTTGATTGCAACGTGGGTAAACCTCAAGTTGCGTACCGCGAAACGATTCGCGGCAGCACAGAAGTTGAAGGCAAATTTGTTCGCCAATCAGGTGGTCGTGGTCAATATGGTCACGTATGGCTTAAGCTTGAGCCATCTGAAGCGGGTGAAGGGTTTGTGTTCGTTGACGAGATCGTGGGTGGTGTGGTTCCTAAGGAATACATCAGCTCGGTATCGAAAGGTATCGAAGAGCAGATGAACAACGGTGTTCTTGCTGGCTATCCTGTACTGGATGTCAAAGCAACACTGTATGATGGCTCTTACCATGATGTCGACTCTAGCGAGATGGCGTTTAAGATCGCCGGCTCGATGGCCTTCAGAAAAGGTGCGCTTGAAGCACAACCTGTTCTGCTTGAGCCAATGATGAAGGTTGAAGTAACGACTCCAGAAGATTGGATGGGTGATGTTGTTGGTGACCTTAACCGTCGCCGCGGCATGATCGAAGGTATGGATGACGGCCACGCTGGCCTTAAGATCATCCGTGCACAAGTACCGCTCTCTGAGATGTTTGGTTACGCAACTGACTTGCGTAGTGCGACCCAAGGTCGTGCGTCATATTCGATGGAATTTAGCGAATACGCTGAGACTCCGAAGAATGTGGCGGATGCGATTATTGCACAGCGCAGCTAATCAGCTATTGTTTAGTAATGAATCTGTTGCGTTGAGTAAAATTGACGCATAAAATAGCAAATTCTGACGCGCCCCGACAAAATTCGTTCTCGGGGCGAATCATAACTAGGAAGGAACACGATCGTGTCTAAAGAAAAATTTGAACGTACTAAACCGCACGTTAACGTTGGTACTATCGGCCACGTTGACCACGGTAAAACAACTCTAACTGCTGCAATCTGTACTACTCTAGCTAAAGTGTACGGCGGTGAAGCGAAAGACTTCGCATCTATCGATAACGCTCCAGAAGAGCGTGAGCGCGGTATCACAATCGCAACTTCTCACGTTGAGTACGACACTCCAACTCGTCACTACGCACACGTAGACTGCCCAGGACACGCGGATTATGTTAAAAACATGATCACTGGTGCTGCGCAAATGGACGGTGGTATCCTAGTTGTTGCTGCAACTGACGGCCCAATGCCTCAGACTCGTGAGCACATCCTACTAGGCCGTCAGGTTGGTATCCCTTACATCATCGTATTCATGAACAAGTGTGACATGGTTGATGATGAAGAGCTTCTAGAGCTAGTTGAAATGGAAGTTCGTGAACTTC
>NZ_FLLQ01000018.1 GCF_900088415.1 Vibrio mediterranei | reverse complement strand
CAATTTAAGATTTTGTTCGGCTCAATGAATACTGACTTTAAACTACCTTAGTAATCTAAAGCTATTATCGTTCCAACAGAACGATAATGAATTGACTGTGCCAAGTCTTTCGACTTGATTGGTCACTCAGTTCATTGAAAACCTAATTTGAAACCGAAGTTTCTAATTTGATTATCATCAACGAGTGCCCACACAGATTGATAGGTTTATATTGTTAAAGAACAGTACTTCAATGGACTAAACTATTGTTTTTAAGCTTTTCAGCTTTCCGTTGAAGTGGGCGGCCATTTTAACTAGATAACCTGTCGTGTCAACCACTTTTTCAAATTATTTTCGTTAAGGCTTTTGCCCTTCCAGACCTTTCAGGCTCTTGCTTTGCTGCCTTCCCGTCTGGTGGTGCGCATTATAGGGAGTTCCTCTTTTGGCGCAACCCCTTTTTTAATATTTTTTGGAAAAAAAGCGCTTTTGCTGAAAATTGCATCATAAAAGCAAAAGGAGAGTATAAAAACTCTCCTTTTGGCCACAAAACTCTAACATTTAGATAAATGCGTAAGCATCACCAAACATATGATCAGACTTTGCTTGCTTGGATTGCGTGAACTGCTCACGAGCGGCACCAGCCATTTCAAATCGGCCTGCTATATAGATATCAAAATCCGCTAACGTCTCAAAATCTTCACTCACAGCTTGCAACACATTACCTTTTTTCCCAGACCACTCCACTGACGCATCTTCAATAACCGGAATGAACTGAATACGTTGATGCTGCTTAGCAATTTCCATCAGCTCTTTTTTGGCATAGAGCTGAGCTTCATCGCGACCGCCCCAGTAGAGGTGGATCGGCTGTTCGATATTTTGGCTGATGCAGTGATCAAGTATAGAGCGCACATAGCTAAACCCAGTACCGCCAGCAATCAATAGTATAGGTCGCTGGTTATCTTCACGAATCCAAGCTTCACCATGAGGTGCATCAATAGTGATGTCACCACCGTCTGCTAGTGCTTGTTTCATTGATTCGACGACTTCGATAGCGTAAGCATTATGCTCAGCCGCACCAATATGGAGTTCGATCTCGCCTTCGTGACGACAAGGGCTACTAGCAATAGAGAATGGGCGCTTATCTGCTTCTCCCATTACTACCATTAAATACTGACCAGCTTTAAAGCTCACTGGTTGCTCAGGGTGCAGCAAGATTTGATAGGTGTTTGCTGCTAAAGGCTCAATCGACTTTACTTTACATTTTACTGTCATGTTTTATCTCTTTTATTCGTCACTGAAAGTAATCACCAGATCGCTTTCAGCATAAGCAAGGCAAGAGAACATCCAACCTTGCTGTTTTTCTTTTTCAGTTAACATTGGCTCTAAGTCATAACTGACTTGTCCTGACTCTATTCGACATAAGCAAGAAGCACAGGCCCCGACTCGGCATCGATGTGGAAACGCGAGGTTTTGGTTGAGCGCTGCCTCTAAGATGGTTTCCCCATCACTCACCGTAAATTCAAGATTCTGAGGCTTTAGCCTTACATGCTTGGTCATAAGATATTAAGCTGATCCCAAATAGCGTCTATCTTCTCGACCAATTGCGGATCTTTCTTTATTGGAATACCCCACTCCCGCTCAACTTCTGTTTCCAGCTTGTTGGTGGCGTCTAATAGTGCTCGAGAACTCACATCGTTGGTCATGACAGTATCACGAGCAGGATCCATTCTTGTAGTAATTGCCCAGATTACGTCATTCCAGTCTCTAACATTGACGTCTTCATCACACGCTACCATAAACTTAACGTCAAAGTAGCAAGCAACCGATTCAGCAATACCCTTCATTACTTCCACGGCCTGACCTGCGCGTTGCTTATTTAATGTTAGTAACACCATACGACTTGTACCTGTTCCAGGCGCAACATACAAATCTATAACTTCAGGATACTGAGCAACTATATCGCTTTTCAATGCATTTTCATCAAATGCATGAGCGGTTTCGATGGTACCTGAAGGTCCAAACTTATTCTCACCAAGAGCAACTTCTGCATCCCACTTTATCGTCGCATCCAATCCCATCTTGGAACCAAGCCCAACCACCGGAGAGGCGAAATCCAACGAGTCAATGGGGGTGCTTTCAATCATCAACGTATCTCGACCTGGCAACATATGCTCATTCATGGCCTGAGTGACATCAGTCCAATTACGAGCGTTAACACTCTCATCGCACACAATGACAAACTTGGTATACATAAATTGTCGCAGGAATGACCACACTCCCATCATCACTCGTTTAGCATGACCGGGATATTGTTTCTTTATAGTCACCACTGCCATACGGTACGAGCAACCTTCCGGTGGAAGATAAAAATCTTCTATTTCAGGAAATTGCTTTTGTAAAATTGGCACAAAAACTTCATTAAGCGCCACACCCAATACAGCAGGCTCATCAGGTGGACGTCCAGTATACGTGCTGTGATAGATAGGACTCTGACGCATAGTAACGTGAGTAATGGTAAACACATGGTGTTTTTCTACTTCGTTGTAGTAACCCGTGTGATCACCATAAGGTCCCTCATCCGCAAACTCATTGGGGTCAATGTAGCCTTCAAGAACGATCTCTGCACTCGCTGGAACCTCTAAATCGTTACTAATGGATTTGACCACTTCGGTTTTTTCACCCCGTAATAAACCAGCAAACGCGTACTCTGACAACGTATCTGGTACAGGAGTTACCGCCCCTAAGATAGTGGCGGGGTCAGCACCAAAGGCAACCGAGACTGGAAAAGGTTTACCTGGATTGGTTTCCATCCAATCACGCAGGTCCAACGCTCCACCTCGGTGAGCAAGCCAGCGCATAATGATTTTATTCTTGGCAATCTTTTGTTGACGGTAAATGCCCAAGTTTTGTCGTTTCTTATTTGGCCCTTTGGTTACGGTCAGCCCCCAAGTGAGTAATGGCGCAACATCGTCTGGCCAGCAGCTCATTACTGGAATTTTATCAAGATCGACCTCTTCACCTTGCCAAACTATTTCTTGGCACTTTGCCTTGCGTAGTCTTTTAACTGGCATATTGAGGACTTGTTTAAAGACAGGAATCTTATCGATCGCATCTTTAAACCCTCTCGGTGGCTCAGGCTCTTTTAGGTAAGCCAATAACTTACCGACTTCACGAAGCTCCGAGACTTGCTGGCGCCCCATACCGATGGCTACTCGTTCAGAAGTACCAAACAAATTGGTTAGCACAGGAATATCATAGCCAATGGGGTTTTCAAACAATAATGCCGGACCACCCGCTCGCAATGTGCGATCACTGATCTCAGTCATTTCATAGTCTGGGTCGACAGGGTGAGAAATGCGTTTAAGTAGCCCTTGGCTTTCCAAGTGCTGAATAAAGTCTCGTAAATCCTTAAAATTCATAGGGGTAACATCGCCTTGAAAGATGCACGCATTATATACGCAAACCCACCTATGAGTGAAATTTGCGCTTCAAACAATGGACGATACTAGTTGGACAACGCCTGCAGAATTAAGCTAGCTTTCACTTGGCTATTTGACGAAGCGACATCTCTAACCCAACCACTATGACCATTTTGCGCTAATTGAGTGGCAACGAAACTGGCATCATCAACACTTGTCATACGGGCGACAAGAAAATTCTTTACGTTTTCAGGCAATGGATTAATGCTTGCCAATTCTGTAATGGCTTGTTGTTTTAAGCTAGGGTTGCGAGATGCTAACATGATCTGATGCATCGCAAATGGAGACTTCACTTGGGCCAAACGTTCAAGCTCAGCTTGGCTATGGTAGTCTGCACGCATTTTCCACAGCAGTTCATACAACTTTTCATCCTGATTGACCTGCGCCATACGCACCAATACTCGAGTTGAAGGTAGCCATTCTGTAATCGTTGCTTCAGTCAGTTGCTTGGTCAAATAGGCGTTGGCTTCTGGTGACAAACTATCAAACTCACGAACTAATAGATCTTCACGAATTTGTCTATCGTAATCCGTCCCTTCAGATAACCAGTCTCGCAAAACAAGCTCTTCTCGCTCGACTTGTAGTATGAACTCCAAAGTTTTTTGATCGCTATTCCAGCTTTTGATCAGACGCGCAGAGATGGCAGGATAATTAAAGGCGGGTATCGAAAACTCGTAACCATCGCCACGCTCCAGCATGGTATAGGTCGTAGGAAGAGATTTCTGACTTTTTACGAAAATCGCCATTTTAGGCGTCAAGATGATGCTGCGCTGCTCGATTTCTTGCAACAGCACATACCGAGCTACCTCTTGTTGAGGTAGAGCCAAACGATTGAGAGCAAACTTTAATCCGTCAATGTCGTCCTTCATCACCAGATCCATATATTCAGTGACTTTCTGCTGAACAATAGGATTGCTGATCCATTGATTGACTTCTTGTTGCGTCATCTCCTTCGACGCGAATGCTGGCTGCGACAACAACGCAGCAAATACTAGGAGAAGAGACGCTAACCATCCTTGTAGCATATTAACCTCCTGTTAACACTTTTGATATTGTGCGCTGGAAAGAGGTTAAGTGCAAACAAAAACGCCACCCATATTGGGTGACGTTTAAAATCTGAGATTTGCTGTCAGCTTAAAATGTATTACTGACGACGCATCGCATCAAAGAACTCATCGTTCGTCTTCGTCATTGCTAACTTATCAATGAGGAACTCCATTGCGTCTGTTTCGCCCATAGGATGAACAATCTTACGTAGAATCCACATTTTCTGTAGCTCATCCGACTTAGTCAGTAGCTCTTCGCGACGTGTGCCTGAACGGTTGAAATCGATCGCAGGGAAAACACGTTTTTCAGCAATCTTACGGTTTAGGTGCAGTTCCATGTTACCTGTACCTTTAAACTCTTCGTAGATAACTTCATCCATCTTAGAACCAGTATCAACCAGTGCCGTTGCGATGATAGTTAGGCTTCCGCCTTCTTCTACATTACGAGCCGCGCCGAAGAAACGCTTTGGACGATGCAATGCGTTAGCATCAACACCACCAGTAAGAACCTTACCAGAAGAAGGTACTACTGTGTTGTATGCACGCGCTAGACGAGTGATAGAGTCTAGTAGGATAACCACATCTTTCTTGTGTTCAACAAGACGCTTCGCTTTCTCAATCACCATCTCAGCAACTTGAACGTGACGAGATGCTGGCTCATCAAACGTCGATGCAACAACTTCACCTTTAACTAGGCGCTGCATCTCTGTTACTTCCTCTGGACGCTCATCGATAAGTAGAACCATCAATTCACATTCAGGGTGGTTGTGAGCGATGCTCTGAGCGATGTTCTGAAGCAACATTGTCTTACCCGCTTTTGGCGGAGCAACAATCAGACCACGCTGACCTTTACCAATTGGTGATGCAAGGTCAAGAACACGAGCGGTAATATCTTCTGTTGAACCGTTACCACGCTCCATTGTCATGCGCTCATTCGCATGTAGAGGTGTTAGGTTTTCAAATAGAATCTTATTACGTGCGTTATCAGGTTTGTCGTCATTAACCGTGTTAACTTTTAGCAGAGCAAAATAGCGCTCACCGTCTTTTGGTGGACGAATTTTACCAGCGATTGAGTCACCTGTGCGAAGGTTAAAACGACGAATCTGACTTGGAGAAACATAAATGTCGTCTGGACCCGCAAGGTACGAGCTGTCTGCGCTACGCAGGAAACCAAAACCGTCTTGAAGAATCTCTAAGACCCCGTCACCAAAGATATCTTCACCACTTTTCGCATGGGCTTTTAAGATGGCGAAAATGATGTCTTGCTTACGCAGACGAGCTAAATTTTCCAGACCAAGAGATTCGCCAAGTTTAACGAGCTCAGAAACAGGTCTGTTCTTCAATTCTGTTAAGTTCATTGTGGTGGATGTTTGTTTAGTCAAAATAGGATCTGTTTTGTTGTTAAGAAGGATTTGGTCTCAGGATCGACCAAGAAGTGAACACTTGTTTATTTAACGTGCGATAAATTATCACTAAAACTGAGTCTAGTCTAGCTTTGAAAAAAACAAAACCGTGTATTTGTTAAGATACACGGTTTTCGTTACTTTTCATTATAGATTCGCATCCAAGAACTCTTTAAGTTGAGTCTTTGATAGCGCACCAACTTTCGTTGCTGCTACGCCACCATCTTTGAAAAGAAGTAGCGTTGGGATACCGCGAATACCAAACTTAGGTGGAGTACCTGCGTTTTGGTCAATGTTAAGTTTACCGATAGTGAGTTTGCCTTCGTACTCATCTGCGATTTCATCGAGGATTGGGGCAATCATTTTACAAGGACCACACCACTCCGCCCAGAAGTCAACAAGAACCGGGCCTGCAGCGTTAATTACGTCAGTTTCAAAACCGTCATCCGTCAGCTGCAAAATCTTTTCACTCATCTTTCACTCCGATATTTTTTGTATTGATGAGATAATCACCAACAATTAGATCTCCTATTGGAATGTATTTACCTTCGTATTGCAAGCTTAAGCTGATATTCTATACCGATGAAAAAGACGCATATCACAGAGCAAAAGTTCGCCGAATTAGATTTGCAGCCGCAAATCATTGAAGGATTGGAAAAAAAAGGGTTCGAGTATTGTACCCCTATCCAAGCCTTGGCGTTGCCGGTACTGCTCGCCGGCCGAGATATTGCAGGACAGGCCCAAACCGGGACTGGAAAAACGCTTGCGTTTTTAACTGCTACTTTTAATCACCTACTAACAACGCCAGAACATGATGGCCGCAAGCCAAACCAACCGCGTGCGATTATCATGGCTCCGACTCGCGAACTTGCTATCCAGATCCAAAACGATGCCAAGCCGTTGATTGAGAGTACAGGGCTAAAGACTGCACTCGCCTACGGCGGCGACAGCTACGATAAGCAGCTGGCTAAACTCGAAGAAGGCGTCGATATCCTTATCGGTACCTGTGGTCGTATTATCGATTTCTACAAACAGCGTGTTTTCAACCTCAACAACATCCAAGCAGTGGTATTGGATGAAGCCGACCGCATGTTCGATCTTGGTTTCATTAAAGACATTCGCTTTTTGTTCCGTCGCATGCCTGAGCCAAAAGACCGTTTGAACATGCTGTTCTCTGCAACATTGTCTTATCGCGTTCAAGAACTGGCATTCGAACACATGCACAACCCTGAGCACGTCGTTGTCGAGCCAGAGCAAAAAACTGGTCACCGAATTAAAGAAGAGCTGTTCTACCCATCGAACAATGAAAAAATGGCTCTGCTACAGACACTCGTGGAAGAAGAGTGGCCAGACCGCGCTATCATCTTTGCTAACACTAAACACAAGTGTGAGAAAGTTTGGGGGCACCTAGCTGCCGACGGCCACCGTGTCGGCCTGCTGACTGGTGATGTTCCCCAGAAGAAACGTGAGAAAATCCTAGAGCAATTTACTCGTGGTGATGTCGATATTCTGGTTGCGACCGATGTGGCAGCTCGTGGTCTGCATATTCCTCAAGTAACTCACGTATTCAATTACGACTTGCCTGACGATTGTGAAGATTACGTTCACCGTATTGGCCGTACTGGCCGTGCTGGTGCAAGTGGTCACTCCATCAGCTTTGCTTGTGAAGAATACGCGATCAATTTGCCAGCAATTGAAGAGTACATTGAGCACCAAATCCCCGTCTCAGACTACGATTCCAGTGCACTACTTACAGAACTGCCTGCGCCACTAGTTCTGAAAAGCCGTAACTCAGGTCAGCGCCGTACCAACACTGGTGGCTCAAGACCGTCAAACAGAAAGCCTCAAAGAAGGCCAAGAGCGCAACGATCTTAACAGGAAGTAAGCAGTATTTATGAGTCTCGCAGTGAATTCTTCGCCACTCTACGCTGCCATTGATTTAGGCTCCAACAGTTTCCATATGTTGGTGGTTCGTCATATTGATGGCAGTGTTCAAACGATGGCTAAAATTAAACGGAAAGTTCGTTTAGCCGCTGGTCTAGATGCCGAGTTAGCGCTTAGCCAAGAAGCGATGCAACGCGGTTGGGAATGTTTAAGCCTCTTTGCGGAAAGGCTACAAGATATCCCGAAAGAAAATATTCGTATCGTTGGGACCGCGACTCTGAGAACCGCGACCAATGTGGATGTTTTCTTGGAGAAAGCCAATGACATTCTTGGTTATCCAATACAAGTCATCTGTGGTGAAGAAGAAGCTGCAACCATCTACAAAGGTGTCGCCCATACCTCGGGCGGGACTGGCCGTAGATTAGTGGTCGATATTGGTGGCGCAAGTACAGAGCTTATTATTGGTGAAGGCTTTGAGCCTAAAGCTCTCACCAGTCTAAAAATGGGCTGCGTGACTTGGCTTGAGCATTACTTCAAAGACCGTCAGCTTAATAAAGCTAACTTTGAACGTGCCATTGAAGGAGCTAAGCAAGCACTCGCACCGATTCTCGACAATTACCAGCGTATTGGTTGGGATGTTTGTGTTGGCGCTAGTGGTACCGTGCAAGCTCTACAAGAGATCATGCTGGCTCAAGGTATGGATGAAGTCATCACTCATGCCAAACTAAAGCGTCTTCAAAAACAAGCCATGCAAGCCGATCATTTGGAAGAGCTGGATATCGACGGCCTAACTCTAGAACGCGCACTAGTATTCCCTAGTGGTTTGTCCATTCTGATTGCCATCTTTGAACTTCTT
This sequence comes from Vibrio mediterranei, assembly GCF_900088415.1. Lineage (GTDB taxonomy): Bacteria > Pseudomonadota > Gammaproteobacteria > Enterobacterales > Vibrionaceae > Vibrio > Vibrio mediterranei. Next base: position 25,604 of record NZ_FLLQ01000018.1, on the reverse strand, counting down.
AACATTGACTCTATGACACTGGCCGGAGGCGCACTGCGCGAAGGCATGGTGTATGACATGGTCGAAGAATTACAACAAGATGACATCCGTGCTCGAACCATCAATAGCGTTCAATCGCGCTGTCAGTTAGATGTGGAATATGGCGAACAGGTCGCAACTACGGCTCTGCAACTGCTCAAAGATTGTGGTGGTGATACCTGGCTCGAGGAGCCACAAGCACCAGCTTTGCTTGAATGTGCATCCAAGCTTCATGAAATTGGTCTTACTCTTGATTTCAAAAAGGCTGGTGAACATAGTGCGTACTTACTAACCAACTTGGATTTACCGGGTTTTACTCGTGCACAAAAACACCTGTTAGCGGAAGTTGTACGTCGATATAAGGATCAGCTTAGTCCTTTGCCAGCACAACATGCGCTGTCAAATAAAAGTGCCGAGCGTGTACTACGACTATTACGTTTAGCGGTAATTATCACTCATAGACGTAAGCGAGAGTTACAGCCGAATATCTCAGTAGCATGCAAAGATAATCGACTTACCCTTTCGATAGATAAACTGTGGCTAGAGCAAAACCCATTGTCTGCAGCAGAATTAGAAATTGAATCGAACCGTCAGTCCGACATGGGCTGGCCGCTCGACATTCAAGCGCTATAACAGATAGTATGAAGATTAAAAAAATCCCGAACATCAGGTTCGGGATTTTTTTATTTGTCTGCCGATTAGACGTTCACACCAGTAACCGAAATATTCGGGTTTACCGCGATTAACTTCTTCACTAAGAAGTTCAATAGCACACCATACATAGGCACAAATAAGCCAAGACTGATCACCAACTTAAAGCCGTAGTCGACTAAGGCGATTTCTGTCCAATGTTCAGCCATAAATGGATCTGGACTCTGGTAAAATGCGATAGCAAAGAAGGCTAAGGTATCAAGCGCATTACCAAATAGTGTCGAACAGGTCGGTGCCACCCACCATTGCTTCATTTGACGTAAGCGGTTGAATACATGAACATCAAGAATCTGTCCTAATAGATATGCCATAAAACTTGCCGCCGCAATACGCGCGACAAACAAGTTAAACTCTCCCAGATGACTCAATCCTTGAAACTGACCTTCAAAGAACAGTACCGATAGCGCATATGACACCGCCAAGGCTGGCAACATAACTAGGAAAATGATTCTACGCGCTAACCCAGCACCGAAAATACGGACGGTCAAGTCGGTCGCTAAGAAGATAAAAGGAAAAGTAAAAGCGCCCCACGTGGTGTGGAAACCAAAAATAGTAAAGGGTAGCTGCACTAGATAATTACTGGACGCAATAATCACTAAGTGAAAGAGAACTAAAAATGTTAGGGCTTTGCGCTGTTGCGCAGGAGAAAACGGGCTCATATTGTACCTTTTTCGTTTTGCTTGGGGTTGAGGGAACCCAAGGTGAGGCACAGCCTCTGGTTACTAAAATTAAGTGTTTGTTGGCTACTTAAGTAGCGGCGGGCGATTATACATTAATCAATTTTAGGTGCAATAGTTCGATATAGAGCAAACGTTTACTGATGAAAATAGACTAGAATCCGCGTCGAAATATACTCGCAAGAAAATCAAATTCGTCTTTGCTACCAGTAACATCTAACGCCTCAAACCACATGAGTTCACTGTAATGCTCGCCCTTTAATAACATTCGGCAGCCTTCAAAATCCACCAGCCACGTGTGAATATCCGCATCCCATTGTTTCTCAACCACAGTGGCAGATAACTGAGCGACTAAAGAACTGGCTATGGTATCAAAACTGTCAAAATCAAAGCTTGGTGTAACAAGCACCAACTTCCCTTCCGCTTCGATATAATCTCGCAAACCAAAATCAGCCATGTTGGGTCAAATGCTCCTGTATTAGATCAAGGAAAGGGTCAGCATACTTCTCTAATTTACGTTCACCAACGCCGTTCACTGCCAGCATTTCACCGTAAGAGGTGGGCAGTATTTCTGCCATATCAATCAGGGTTGCATCACTGAAGACGACATAAGGAGGTAAACCATCTTCGTCGGCAATCGACTTACGTAGCTTACGCAGTTTGGCAAACAGCTTCTTATCGTAGTGCTTAGAAGCAAGTTTGTCAGATTTGGCACTTCGTGCAGCCGTATCCAATCGAGGCACTGCCAACTCTAGGCTGTTTTCTCCACGTAACAGAGGGCGAGCCTCTTCGGTCAGCTGCAATGTCGAGTTTCGGGTGATATTTTGGCTAAGCAAACCTTTGTGTATTAGCTGCCTAAATATGCTCACCCAGTAATCATGACTATGATCACGTCCAATGCCATAAGTCGTCAGCTTGTCGTGTCCATGTTCACGAATACGAATGTTCGACATACCACGCAACACTTCAACCACATAGCTAATACCAAAGCTCTGGTTGACACGATAGACACAAGACAACGCTTTTTGCGCTTCTTGCGTCGCATCAAAATGTTTCGGAGGATCGAGACATATATCGCAGTTGCCGCATGGCTTCTCACTATACTCACCGAAATAATTCAACAGCACTTGGCGTCGGCATGTCTGCGCTTCAGCAAACGCATTCATGGCGTTGAGCTTATGACTTTCTACCTGCTTTTGTGGCCCTTCTTCTTTTTCATCCAACATACGGCGCAGCCAACCAATGTCGGCAGGGTCATAGAGCATCATTGCTTCTGCTGGCAATCCATCACGCCCCGCTCGCCCAGTTTCTTGGTAGTAAGACTCAATATTACGAGGAATATCAAAATGCGCAACGAAACGCACATTGGGTTTGTTAATCCCCATACCAAAGGCGACTGTCGCAACAACTACTTGAATATCATCACGTTGAAACGCGTCTTGGACATAGGCTCTTTCATCCATATCCATGCCAGCGTGATAGCCTGCAGCACGCACATGGTTGGAGCACAGCTTCTCGGTCAACATCTCGACTTTCTTACGGCTGCCGCAATAGATAATGCCACTGCCTCCTTTATTCTCCCCCAAGAAGCGCACTATCTGAGAAACTGGCTTATGTTTCTCCACTAGCGTATAGCGGATATTAGGACGGTCAAAACTGCCAAGATATTCATGGGGATTATTGAGATTCAGACGGTGGATAATGTCTTTGCGAGTAGCATCATCTGCGGTGGCAGTCAGTGCCACCATAGGAACAAAAGGAAACCACTCCTTTAAACGGCCCAAGGCTGCATATTCTGGCCTAAAGTCATGTCCCCATTGAGAAATACAGTGCGCTTCATCGACCGCTATCATCGACAACTCAAGATGCTCTAGACGTTCAATGAAGTCGTGCATTAACACTCGTTCTGGCGATACGTAAATCAGCTTCAGTTGACCGTTGTTCATACGGCGGTAGATATCAATCAGGGTTTCTTTAGATTGGGTTGAGTTGATGCACTCAGCAGCAACGCCATCAGCCTTTAACTGATCCACCTGGTCTTTCATCAGCGAAATAAGTGGAGAGATCACCAGCGTAATACCACTGCGAACTAAGGCCGGAATCTGATAACACAGAGATTTACCACCACCCGTGGGCATAATGACTAGGCCATCATTGCCTTCAATGGCGCTATCGATAACTTCCTGCTGTCCGGGACGAAATTCTTGATAGCCGAACACCGATTCCAAAACAGACTGTGAACTTGGTTGAGATTCAGATTGTTCAGCAAGTAACACAGCGGTCATGCAATATCCCGAGAAAATGGTAGGTCGAAAACGCTACATTGTAGAGATGTTCCTATGGGAAAGAAACTCATAATCATGGCCAACACTAATAAAAAACGTCCGCTAAACGCGCAATAATTAGTCCAATGGATGACAACACGTTATACTCAAGACCTTTCCTCCCTTTATGGCCTTCATGGCCCGCTCTTGAGAAAATTTGCATGTCACTAGAAGAACAACAAAAAGCCAAACAAGGCGTACTATTAGCGATCGGTGCCTATACCATGTGGGGTATTGCCCCTATTTACTTCAAAGCGCTGTCTGAAGTATCGCCGCTAGAGATTTTAAGTCACCGTGTTATTTGGTCGTTCTTTTTATTGACTGCACTACTGCATTTTGGCCGTCGTTGGCGCAGTGTGAGAGACGTATTTCGTTCTAAAAAAAAGATGGGCTATTTGATCACAACCGCTTTGCTCGTCGGTGTGAATTGGCTGATTTTTATTTGGGCGGTAAATGCAAACCACATGCTTGATGCTAGCCTTGGTTATTACATCAATCCATTGATTAATGTGATTCTAGGGATGTTGTTCTTAGGAGAGCGACTAAGAAAGCTACAGTGGTTTGCGGTCGCTCTGGCAACCATCGGAGTACTGATTCAACTTATTGCCTTTGGCTCGGTACCTATTGTTGCCCTTGCGCTAGCGATGAGCTTTGGCTTGTATGGTTTATTAAGAAAGAAGGTCAGTTTAGATGCACAGACGGGACTATTTATCGAGACCTTAGTCATGCTGCCAGCTGCCGCAATTTATGTGTTGTTCATTGCCAGCACCCCAACCTCAAACATGTTGGCAAATCCAGCCACACTGAACATACTGTTGATTTCTGCCGGTATTGTGACCACACTGCCTTTGTTGTGTTTCACGGGTGCAGCGACACGTCTGAAGCTATCGACACTCGGCTTTTTCCAGTACATCGGCCCTAGCTTGATGTTCTTGCTAGCCGTGCTGGTTTACGGTGAAGCGTTCACTTTAGACAAGGCACTGACGTTCGGCTTTATTTGGGGTGCACTGGTCATGTTCAGTTTTGATGGCATTAAAACCAGCCGAACCAACAAAAGAATTAACGCTCAGTAATCCTATAGGGTGTCCGTTTTTTACAAGACGCCTTATGTCTCTGAACGATAAACTGACACCATTGGATTGATATTAGGAGGTTATTTTGCAGCAGATTAGCTACCTGTCTTCGCCAATCCCTGATATCAATTTAATCAGTGGTTGTTACAAAGAGTTTGCGTTTCAGAAACACTATCATCTCGATTATCATTTTGGCTTGATCGTCAATGGTCAACAGCAATTTCATTTAAAAGGTCAAAGCTATACCAGTGGACCAGGAGACTTGGTCTTGATGCCACCGGATGAATTGCACGATGGCCAAGCTCGCTTTGATGAAGGCTATGAAGTCAAAGTGCTTGCTGTATCACCACACTGGTTATCACAACTCAAGCCCAGCAACCACCAAGGTCAATTGGGCTTTCACAGTCCAATTGTTCAAGAACCAATGCTGTTTCGTGCCTTACTTAACACCCACTTAGCGTTGAGTGATGAAAACATCAGCGCTCTCGCACGTGATTGTTTACCGCATGAAAGCTTTGAGCAACTGCTTAATAGGCACGCTAAGCCTACTTGTGCTTATGTACAACCTATTGGTACTAAACAACTAACGCAAGTTCGTGACTATGTGATGAGCCATCTTGACCAACCAATCCGTTTGGAGCAGTTGGCTAAATTGTGCGACCTCAGTGAAAGGCAATTCCAGCGCCTTTTTAAGCAAGCGACTGGCATGTCTCCACACGCTTGGTTAACTCGCCTTCGCTTGGAAAAAAGTATGGCGTTAGTTAAAGCTGGTCAGCCCTCCGCTCAAGTTGCATTGCAAACTGGTTTTTATGACCAAGCGCACTTTAGTAAGGCTTTTCGTAGCGTCTACGGCATTTCACCTTCCCATATCAACTAACAAGCTATATCCAACATGAACGAAATCACAATCCTGATGACACTGGCAACAGTTCATTTCATTGCCCTCATGAGTCCTGGCCCCGACTTTGCTTTAGTGGTACAAAATGCCACGCGGTTTGGTCGTCAGACTGGCTTCTACATCGCTTTGGGCTTGTCATTTGGCATCTTATTGCATTCCATCTTAAGTTTAACTGGTGTGAGCTATGTCGTTCACCAACACCCAACACTGTTTGCCATGGTCCAAATCGCCGGTGGTAGCTATCTGCTCTATCTGGGAATCGGTGCATTACGCTCTGTTGTTTCACGCTGGGGATTGCGCCACCAGCCAACGGAGTTAGCTAACGACCCGAGTTTATTACTATCGAGTCGACGACAAGCTTTCTCTCGAGGCTTTACAACCAATATCCTCAATCCTAAAGCCTTGGTGTTTTTTATTAGTTTGATGTCGACGTTGGTGCCATCTTCTATGTCGGTTCCAGGTAAATTGATGGCGTTAGCCATTCTATGGTCATTATCTCTTGCGTGGTTCTCGTTTTTAGCTTGGGCACTTTCGACAAAACGTATGCAACGTAAGTTAGGATCCGCCTCAATCTACATTGATGCTTTGTGTGGATTACTCTTTTCTGGCATTGGTTTGACGATCTTATTGCAGGTTCTGCTGTCGCTGTAAGAGCAACTTACTCCATTCGACACTCTTCGTGTAAGAGATCTCTCACAAAGCGGTAGGTCATTATCGCTTTGTACTCCAAGACTTAGACCAAAACTAACAATAAGTTATTGATTTTAAATAATTGTTTATTTTTCTCATTGATAAGATACGGGACTTTTTCGCCTCAACGCGATTGCTCTAAAGCGAGTATCATTTAATATTAACCATGTCGGAAGGAATCTGACACGGAACAGGAAACGCTCAGGGATTTGGGCATCTTCAGGAAGAAGATACGGTTATTCAGGATGAATGGTCGGCACGGAAAGCAAATTGGACATTGAATGGACGCAATAGTAACTAGGATGGTTACTACTAAGGAAAGACAATGGACACCTCTGGATGAGGCAAGGACTTAACATCAGGAAGATGTCAGGGACACCGCTCAGGGATCAAGTGAAGTGCGCTAACGAGGATTGTTAGCAGGTCAGGATAAGACCAATGGACACCGCTAGGAAGGCGACGAAAGGAATACGCTGAAGGAATACAGCACACTATCAAGGATTAGATGCATGGAGCACCTATAGTAGCCGGATTGCTGCGAGTAAGACCATAACCCCGCAGGGCGTAAGCCCTCGGGGTTTTTCTTTATCTGTATCCCAGATTAGAACTGAACTCGTAAAGCACAAATAAAAAAAGCAGCCTGAGCTGCTTTTTTAGTATTTGGATCATGGGGAACCTAAAGCTGTTCAAGCTTCGCGTATTGAGTAACCAACCACTTAATCCCTTCACCATTAAAGGCTACTTGAACTCGACTTTGCGGCCCACTACCTTCAAAGTTAATAATTGTTCCTTCGCCGAATTTCGGGTGCTTCACTCGCGCTCCCAAATTAAATCCGGTTTCATTGAAGTTGTTCTTCACCTCAGTTTGACTAAATCGCCCTGAACTTGTTGGTCTGCTGACCTGTGCTTTCATCCGTACTTCTTGCAGACATGTTTCCGGCAGTTCACGAATAAATCGCGATGGCTTGTGGTATTTATCTTGACCGTACAGGCGACGCATTTCTGCATAGGTTATAAAGAGTTTTTCCATCGCACGCGTCATGCCCACGTAACACAAGCGGCGCTCTTCCTCTAACCTGCCCGCTTCTTCTGCTGACATCTGACTTGGGAACATGCCTTCCTCTACCCCAACCATAAATACCATTGGGAACTCTAACCCTTTAGCACTGTGGAGCGTCATTAATTGCACTGCATCATCAAACTCATCTGCCTGACCTTCACCCGCTTCAAGGGCGGCGTGGGTTAGGAATGCGGTCAGCAATGTCATATCTTCAGCCTCTTCCGGCTTTTCGAATTGACGAGTTGCGGTAACCAGTTCCTCCAAGTTTTCAATACGTGCCTTGGATTTCTCACCTTTTTCCTGCTCATACATCAAGAACAAACCTGAGGTTTTGATAACATGGTCGGTTTGCTCATGCAGTGCCGATTCAAAGGTATCGTCTTCTAATGCATTAATAAGTTCGATGAAACGCGATAACGCTCCTGCTGCGCGCCCGGCAAATACCTTCTCTTCCAGCAATGCATTACTCGCTTCCCATAATGTCGCACCGCGATCTCGCGCAGCGAAACGAATGGTATCCAGCGTTTTATCTCCAAGGCCACGAGTTGGGGTATTTACGATACGTTCAAACGCTGCATCATCATTGCGGTTGGCAATCAATCGTAGGTAACCAAGTGCATCTTTGATTTCTTGACGCTCGAAGAATCGCATACCACCGTAGATTCGATACGGCAGTTGAGCTTGAATAAGCGCTTCTTCTAAAACACGAGACTGGGCGTTATTTCGATATAGCATCGCGCAGTCCGTTAGACTACCGCCTGTTTCCTGCCATTCTTTGATTTTATTGACCGCAAAACGCGCTTCATCTAGCTCATTGTAGGCAGAGTAAACCGAGATTTTTTCGCCTTCATTACCGTCTGTCCACAGCTCTTTACCCATACGCTCTGTGTTATTGGCGATCAGTTCATTGGCAGCTTCGAGAATGGTCTTAGTTGAGCGATAATTCTGCTCGAGACGAATGGTTGTCGCACCCAAATATTCATCGAGGAATTTCTGGATGTTCTCGACTTTAGCGCCGCGCCAGCCATAAATAGATTGGTCATCATCACCAACAATCATCACCTTACAATCAGGGCCCGTCATCATTCGTAGCCAAGCATATTGAATGTTGTTGGTGTCTTGGAACTCATCCACCAAAATGTGTTTAAAGCGAGCTTGATAGTGCTCGCGAACAAACTTGTTGTCACGTAGTAGCTCATGAGCGCGCAGCAAGATTTCGGCAAAATCCACCAGCCCTGCTCGATCGCACGCTTCTTGATAGGCGGTATAGATTTGCAAATAGGTCTTCGTTACAGGATCTTGATAGCTATCAATGTGTTGAGGCCTCAAACCTTCATCTTTCTTACCATTAATCCACCATGCAGCCTGACGTGCTGGCCACTGTTTCTCATCTAGATTCTGAGCTTTTATCAATCGCTTCAGTAGGCGTTGCTGGTCATCAGAGTCTAGAATTTGAAAATCTTCTGGCAGCTTCGCATCAAGATAATGAGCGCGCAGTATACGATGGCAAATACCATGGAAAGTACCATTCCACATCCCCGACGAACTGCCCATCATCAACTCTTCGATTCGCCCTCTCATCTCTGCAGCAGCTTTATTGGTGAAGGTCACTGACATGATGGAGAACGGAGAGGCATTTTCCACCGACATTAACCAAGCGATACGGTGAACAAGTACGCGAGTTTTGCCACTACCAGCACCAGCTAGCACCAACATATGCTCTAAAGGAGCTGCAACAGCTTCACGTTGTTTGTCATTAAGGCCGTCGAGAAGAAGAGATGGATCCATGATACTTAGCTACTGGTTATTTATACATATCAATTGATTATAACTCAAACAGTGTTCTGGTTTCAGAAAAATATCAGTTTTTTTATTTTGATTTAAATTCTTTAAAATCAAGTAAATAAAATAATATTTAACACTTTTTTAAATATTTTGTGAATAAATTGAAAGATTTTCGAAGCCCTTCCTATCCTATTGAATAAGCAAGTCGCAACTAAGCGCTTGTGAAAAGAAACCACAAGGATCAAGTCTCGAGGAAGTTACTATGAAAACTACAAATCTAGCTATCACTGCTGCAGTTACCGGTCTAATCGCTCTAGGTGGCACTATGCTTACTGCCGCTCCAGCTCACGCTGCAGAAAAAGAGAAATGCTACGGCGTATCAAAGGCAGGTAAAAATGACTGTGCTACAAAAACAAGCTCATGTGCTGGTACAGCCAAAGAAGATAATCAAAAAGACGCGTTTGTCGTGGTACCAAAAGGTCTATGTGGCAAGCTTACAGGTGGTAGTACTGAATCTGCATAGAAAGCCTCCAAAGCCGAAAGCAATACTGCTTGCAGCTTAGCTTATTTGTAACTTTGTTTGTTCATCCATTTTCAAGTTACAAGCTACACGAAGGGGCGTCATCGAGCGCCCTTTCACTTTTCTACAGCTTACTCACAATACGCAACAGATCAGGGAGATCACAATGGATCGAAGTCAGGCATTTCAATTAGTCGGTGTGGGTCTACGTACACCTCACCTCGACTACTTCGAACACAATGCTAATCAAGTTGGTTGGTTAGAGATTCATAGTGAGAATTACTTCCAAACAAACAGCACGGAGTATCAGCAGTTATTGGCAATTCGAGAACAGGTAGAGATAAGCTGTCATGGTATTGGCTTGTCACTCGGCTCTACCAGTAAAGTCAACCAATCGCATTTACTGTCACTCCAACAATTAATCCGTGAAATCCAGCCGTTCGTTGTTTCCGATCATCTAAGTTGGAGTGAGCATGGTGGTCACTATTTCAATGACCTATTACCTCTGCCTTACACTGAAGAAGCACTACAACTTTTTTGTCGTAATGTGCAGCAGGTTCAAGACGCCATTCAACGCCCACTGTTAATAGAGAATCCGTCTAGTTATCTTCGTTTCAATCATTCGACGATTCCCGAGTGGGAATTTCTGGCGGAAGTACAGCGGCAAACAGATTGTCGTTTATTACTCGATCTAAACAATGTGCACGTCTCCTGCTTCAACCATCAGTACGATACTAATCAGTACTTGGCGGCCATTGACCCTGCCACTGTCGACGAAATTCATCTAGCCGGATTTACTCGTAAGCAATTAGAACAAGGAGAGATTTGGATTGACACACACAGCGCCCGAGTATCCGATGAGGTTTGGCAGCTCTATAAAGACTGGAATCGTATTAATACACCAGTTCCAACCTTGATCGAATGGGATTTAGACATCCCTGCTCCGCAAGTTCTATTAGAAGAAGCCAATAAAGCCATCGACATCTTACTTGAAGTTCCCCTTACTCAAACTCTAAGGAGTGCATAACAATGACGCTTAACGAGCTCCAACAGCGATTCAGTCAAGCACTCCTCTATCAAAGCACCGGAGAGGACTGTGACATTTTATCCGATCATTTTACCGCGATTGATCGAATCCAGATCTACCGAAATAACTTTGTTGTTAGCTTATCTGAGGTACTAACAGCTTGCTATCCGATAACACGCCAACTGGTTGGCGATGAATGTTTTGATTCGATGGCAAAGCACCATATTACTCAACATCCTCCGCGCTCCGGTAATGTTATGAGTTATGGAGCCGGGTTTGCTGACTCTGTGAGCCAACTTGAAAACATCACGCTTGCTGTGCCATATCTGCTGGATGTGATGGCGATTGAATGGTCATTAGACGAACTGCAAAGAGCAGAAGACGTTACTTTAAAAGAAGGTCTGGAACCTATCATCAATTTGGCGTCCGTGCCAGAAAGTCAACATTCAGACTTAGTGTTTCATGTGAAACCTTCTAGTCACTTAATCCACTCGAATTATGCCATCGGTAGTCTTTTCCAAGCAGTAAAAGACAACGAATTCGATAACTTAGACATTAATCAAGCCGAAACGCTACTCATGGTTAAACGAGGTTCTGCTCAACCAACGCTACACATTCTGAATGATCAACTTCAACAGCTATGGGTCGAGATAAGCCATGGCAATCCATTAAAGCGAATAAATCCCGCTCTACTATCTGAACTACCAAACTTGCTTACGTGGGACGTTGTAGCCGGGTTCACTCTATTCAACGAAAGCAATCCAAGGAGTATGGTATGAATACGAAAGTAACACACTGGCTCACGACTTATGACAACCTTATCGACGCGCTACAACGCGGTTTTGTTCCCTTACTATTAGTATTTTGTCGGCTTTGGGTATCATGGGTGTTTTTTAATTCGGGACTCACCAAGATTGCTTCCTGGGACAGTACTCTCTACTTGTTTGAGTATGAGTATCAAGTTCCCCTTATTCCTTGGGAGCTAGCGGCTTATATGGGAACAGCAGCAGAATTGGTGTTACCTGTCTTTTTGGTTCTCGGGTTGTTTACCCGCCCAATGGCAGCAATATTATTTGTGTTTAATATCATTGCGGTTGTTTCTTACCCGCTACTTTGGGAAAAAGGCTTTTATGATCATCAATTATGGGGATTAATGATCTTGATCGTTGTCGTTTGGGGACCAGGACCAATATCTGCAGATAAACTTATCCGCTCTAAATTTAATTAGCATTAATAAGAATGGAAAAAATAACCCCGCTTAGATAAGCGGGGTTATTTTAGGATGTGATTTATTTATTCGCCAGAAACTCTTTAAGCTCTTCTGCGGAAATACCTTGGTCAGAAAGTTCTTTCGCTAATAACTGAACTTGTTCACCTTTGCGAGACTCAATGACTCTCTGAAATTGATACACGATATCACGCAACATATGGATTGGTACTTGTTTAGCGGCACTGCGGATGCGCTCTTCGCTCTGATTGCCTAGTTCATTAAGCAATTTACCAAACATGATTTTTTCTGGAGACTCTTCCATCTGCTCGAGAATGCGAGCCATTTCGTAAGTTGTCAAAGACATTACTGCGTTTATCCAGTTAATAATTAATACGGTGTGTTTATTGCTAAATATACACCTGTTTCTTTAATTGGAAAACAAAATCGTTTTTTAATTAGCCGATTTTTACAGTTTGATGCCAACCTTTGCCAACTTTCGATCTTAGGATAAATAACGCAGGCAACACTAACCACATCTGCATTGCGATCATATACGGCGCATCAAGACCAGCTCTTTGCATCGTCCCCACGAGTAATCCAGAGCCACTCATTTGAAACAGCCCCAACAATGCTGCAGCTGTACCTGCTTTATCTCCAAATGGTGCCAACGCTTTACCTGCGGAAGCTCCTAGAATCAACGCGAAGCCAATTGACGACATAATCACAGGAAGCATAAATGATGCAGGTGTTGCAAAACGTGCACCCCACGCCATTAACCCACCAGCAACTAATAGTGTGGTAATACCTAGTTGTAGTGTTTTGTGAGTACCGATTTTATCCATAATTTTAGGCGCTAGCATACATGCCGCAATGTTAAAGACCGCATTCAGACCAAACCAGTAGGTAAACTCATTCATCGTTAGTCCCATCTTGTCCATCAGAACCACTGGGGCTGAGGTGACATAAGCTAAGATAACACCCATGGCTAATAAGCATAACGACGCATGGAAAACGAACGTCGGAGTTCGCAGTACATCGATGTAGCGCGACAGCGCAAAGTACTGCTGTCCTTCTTGTTTAGGGTTGGTCTCCCTCATGTTGAATAGCACTAACGCACCAACAAACAACGCGAAGCCGGCCATAAAGCTAAAGTTAGCACGCCAGCCATATTGTTGGGTCAGGTAACTGCCCAAGATCGGTGCTAACGCAGGAATAAAGCAGATAGCGCCATTAAGATAACTGATCACCTTGCCGCTTTTCTCTGGCCCATACATGTCGCGAACGGTTGCAAAGGCTGCCACAGATGTCGCGCACGCACCTAAGCCTTGCAGCAACCTAGCAGCAAGCATCCAATCAATTGATTGAGCCGCCCACGCCAAGCAAGCACTCAATCCATAGATAGCTATACCGCCGAGAGCAACCGTTCGACGTCCAAGTTTATCCGCAAGGGGACCTGCAAACACTTGTCCTACACCCATAGCAAATAGGAACCACGTAATCGTATCTTGCGCTAACGTATGCTCTACATCGAAAGCCGTAGAGATTTGTGTTAGCGCTGGAAGATAAATATCGATAGCCAGTGGGCTAAAGAATACCAGCATAACTAACGCTGCGATTTGGATTTTTGACGGTGCCGTTTGCAAGGTATTTGCCTCTTACAGATAAGATAACTTTAGATTGTTTGCGCAGAGTTTAGTCTTGTTATGATATGAACAGAAATGGTTTATACTCATTAGTATTATTCCCACTAGGAATGTCCTAACATGAACCTCGAAAAGCTGAGCCGAATTGATCTTAACTTATTGTTGTGTCTGAATGTGTTGCTTGAAGAATGTAACGTGACTCGCGCTGCGAACCGCTTATGCCTAAGTCAATCGGCCGTTAGTAAATCACTTGCCAAACTCAGAGTGCTTTTCGACGACCCATTATTTACTCGCCATGCACATGGTCTGGTGCCTACACCACGGGCATTGCAGCTCAAACCTAAGCTCGAAGTTCTAGTGACTCACATGCAATCGATAACTGAACCACCCGAGTTCTCGCCTACTACCAGTGAATATCGATTCCATATTGCGGCGGTAGAAAGCGTTTATCCGCTTATTATGCCGCACTTCTTACCAGCTATTTTTGGACAAGGACCAAACCTCAGCATCAGCACCCACTCTTGGACTGAGCTGACGTTTGAGAGAATGCAAAAAGGTGAACTTGATTTAGGGATTACAGGTAAAGACATTGATATTAGAGATGCAGTTCGAACCATGTATCCACCTGATGATATTCAAGAGCTTGAAGTGTATCGTGACAACCAAATGTGTTTAGTCCGCGCAAACCACCCTGTGCTATCTAAGCCTTGGAATTTGGAAACCTATTTGTCGCTTCGCCATGTACAAGTTCGTTGTGATGGAAGTGATCGATGGTTATTAGACTACAAACTCTCAGATATGGGCAGAGAGCGCGATATCGCCATCACCGTTCCTGACTTCAATAATGCCGCAGCACTTTGTAGTTACACCGACTTCGTTTTTACCGCACCTCGACACTTCGTACACCTAGTCGCGGAACAGATGGGGCTTACCGTGCTTCCTTTACCTTTAGAGTTTCCTCCTATGGCGTACACACTCTTTTGGCATAAGGACAGAAATCGCGATCCCGCGTTAACTTGGCTGATTGATATTATCCGTCAGAAGACATTACACCTGAGATAACCCGTATAACGTTTGACGTCGGGTTTTGATTGTTGAAACCTTATTTCGCAGCCACCGGAATCGATTGTATATGGGCGGCAAAAGCGCTAGCTTATAGGGCAAATACTACCAGGTGACTTGTTTCGCCATGATGAAGGAATAACAGATGCAGGAACAAATTTCTCGCCGAGTTGAGCTGGTTCAAGCTTGGCTTGTAGCAAACGATCTTGATGCGTTTATCGTCGCACACGAAGACGAGTACTTGGGCGAGTATGTACCCGCTCATAATGAGCGTCTACATTGGCTAACACAGTTTACTGGCTCAGCAGGCGCTGCTGTTGTGACTCGCGAAAATGCGGCCATTTTTGTCGATGGCCGTTATACGGTGCAAGTAAGAAAACAAGTACCTGATGGTATTTTTGAATACTGCCACCTCATTGAGCAACCACCAACTAAATGGGTAACCGAGACACTTCCTGTCGGTTCTCGTATTGGTATAGACCCACGCATGCACCGTGGCAGCTGGTATCAAGGTGCCTTAGTTCAATTGGGTAGTAAGTTCGAACTGGTCGCAACAGAACAAAACCCAATCGACATTAATTGGAGCGATCGTCCAGAACCTCAGCTAAGCCAAGTTCGTTTAATGCCTATTGAAAAAGTAGGACAAAGTAGTCAAGACAAGCGTACAGCTCTAGGGCAATCACTAGTGGCCTCTGACGCTGATGCCGCTATCATTACTGAATTGGATTCGATTTGCTGGCTTCTGAACGTACGTGGGCTTGATGTATCTCGTCTGCCAGTCTTACTGGCGCATGCCATCCTCTACTCCGATGGCTCAACAAAGTTCTTCATTGATGAGTCACGAATTGACGACCGTGCGGCATTCGACGTTCACGTAGGCAACGGAGTTGAAGTATGTAGCCCTAGCGATTTAGAGCGAGCTCTTGAGGCTCTATCTGGCAAAAAAGTCACCTTGGACCCAGCAACCAGTAATGCTTGGTTCCAACTAAAGCTTGAGGCTTTCGGAGCGAAACAGTTACAACTTGCCGACCCTTGTCTAATGCCAAAAGCGGCTAAAAATGATGTAGAAATCGAAGGAATGAAAGCTTGTCACATCCGAGATGGTGCTGCGATGGTTAAGTTCCTCTCTTGGTTGGACAAAGAAGTGGCTAGCGGAAATCTCTATGATGAAGCTATTCTCTCCGATAAGTTAGAATCATTCCGTCAACTCGATAGCTCACTCGTAGACCTTAGCTTTGACACGATTTCCGCCTCTGCAGGAAATGCCGCGATGTGTCACTACAACCATGAAAATCAAGAAGTCCCTGGTGCGATTATTAAAGATACTCTATATCTGGTTGACTCAGGTGGCCAGTATCTTGATGGTACTACCGATATCACAAGAACAATCGCTATTGGTTCGCCTTCAGAAGAAATGAAGCGCCAGTTTACATTGGTGCTTAAAGGTCATATTGCTCTTGCATCCGCCCTATTCCCCAACGGCACCTGTGGTCACCAGTTAGATGTTTTAGCTCGTCAGCATTTGTGGGCAAATGGTTTTGACTATGATCACGGCACTGGCCATGGTGTTGGACATTTCTTAAGTGTTCATGAAGGACCACAACGCATTGCTAAAGCAGTGAATAACACTCCACTCATTGCCGGAATGGTACTGTCAAACGAACCTGGGTACTATCGCGCTGATGAGTTTGGCATCCGTATTGAGAATTTGGAACTGGTTATCGAGAAATCGACACAAGGTGATGCTAGCATGCTTGGTTTTGATTCGTTGACTCGTTGCCCTATCGATAAGCGAAATATCGTTAGCTCATTGTTAACGGATGAAGAAATCAACTGGCTGGATTCGTATCACCGTAAAGTGTTTGATGAGGTAGCGCCACTTGTTGAAGGTGAGCCGCTTGATTGGTTAGAGCAAGCCTGCGCACCGCTTGTTCGCTAGCTTACCCGAGAGATTAAAAAGGAGCTGTTTAACAGCTCCTTTTTTTGTTTCACGTGAAACACTTCATAGACTATACCGGTTTATCCTGAATAGGATTGGTGCCAATCTTTCCAAACCGGTTCCATTCCAACTTGCTTGACAGACTCAGCAACAAGACGAGCGCTACGTTCATCACTAATAGCAAACTGTTCAAGCTCTTCTTCTTCATTAGCGTAACCACCAGGCTGTGTTTTTGATGCCGCACTGATACTGGTGATTCCTAGTGGATAAACATGGTCTCGAAAAGTTGGAGATTCACGTGTAGACAGAGAAAGCTCAACTTCATTGTTAAACAATCTATAAGCACATATTAGTTGCACTAACTGTTTATCTGTCATTACAGATTTTGGTTGCAACGCACCTTCACAGGGTCTTAGTCTTGGAAAAGAGATAGAGTAACGAGACTTCCAATAACGGCCTTCTAAGTACTGTAAGTGCGCTGCTACAAAAAAGCAGTCCGTGCGCCACTCTTCTAAGCCGATCAACGAGCCAATACCAATCTTATCGATACCTGCTTTCGCTAATCTATCAGGTGTATCTAACCGATAATCAAAATCCATCTTGTTGCCACGCAAATGATGTTCGGCATAGGTTCTGCGATTATAGGTTTCTTGATACACCATAACCGCATCCAAACCACTATGCTTTAGCTCAGCATACTCATTTTGGTCCAAAGGTTGAACTTCCATTGCTAGGTAGCTGAAGTGCTTTTTGATTGCTGGAAGAACTTGCTTGAAATACTTCATCCCTACTTTGTTTTCATGCTCTCCCGTTACCAATAGAATATTGTCAAATCCCATAGATTTAATCACATTGCATTCAGCATTGATTTCCTCTTCAGAGAGTGTCTTACGTTTGATACGGTTTTCCATTGAGAAACCGCAATAGGTACAAGCATTGGCACAGAGATTAGACAGGTACAATGGAATGTACATCGACATGGTATGTCCAAAACGCTTACGAGTGAGCGCAAAAGAGCGCTGCGCTAATTGCTCTAAGTACGGCTCTGCCGCCGGAGAAATTAACGCCTTAAAGTCTTCAAGATCTAACTTGGTTTTACTCAAAGCACGCTGAACGTCTCTTTCTGTTTTCGAGTATATTGATAGACGAACGTCGTCCCAGTTGTACTTAGCGTGTTCCTCAACAAAACTCATCGTTTCACCTTTATCTATCGAACTCACATTGAATCAAGAAAAGCGGTTAGCGGGCTGGATGCCACCGCGTGGTTTACCGTTCCTGCCAGGCCACTTTCATAGGCCAAACGCCCAGATTCGACTGCGAGCTTAAATGCACGAGCCATTTGAACTGGATCTGCCGCCGCGGCAATCGCTGTATTCACCAACACAGCGTCTGCGCCCATTTCCATTGCCAACGCAGCATGAGAAGGCGCGCCGATTCCGGCATCAACAACCACTGGTACGTTAGCCTGCTCGATTATAATTTCTAAGAAATCACGACTTACCAAACCTTTGTTACTACCAATGGGTGCTCCCAAAGGCATCACCGCAGCACAACCCACTTCTTCTAGATGCTTGCATAACGTAGGATCTGAGTGGCAGTAAGGAAGCACAACAAATCCGTCTTTTACTAACTGCTCCGCCGCCTTCAAGGTCTCAATAGGATCCGGTAGCAAGTATTTTGGGTCTGGATGAATTTCAAGTTTCACCCAATTTGTGCCTAACGCTTCGCGCGCTAAGTGCGCAGCAAAGACGGCATCTTTTGCGTTCTTCGCCCCAGATGTATTAGGTAATAGGTTTACGTTATTACCAATAAGTGGACTTAGGATGTCGTCATCTTGTTGGTTTAGGTCAACACGTTTAAGTGCCATGGTTGCCAACTCTGACTGACTTTCAGCAATAGCTGCAATCATGAGTGACTTATCGGCGAACTTTCCCGTTCCAGTAAACAAACGTGAGTTAAAGGTCTTTCCTGCGATAGTGAGCATATTAGCCTCCTGCGATAGCTTGGAAAATATTGATGGACATGTTGGATTTGACTGTGAAATCCGACCATTTGGCTCTTGGTATAATTTCATCGTCTACTGCTACCGCACAGCCTTGCGTTTCAATATCTAGCTCTTTAAGTACGCTAATGAGGTTAAGCTCGTGAGAGGTTTCTTTCGGTGCGTTATTTACGGTAAATTGGATCATTTTTGATTCCTGTTGTTTTCTTCGAATCACGGCAAACTGAACACGTCTCATCATGAGAAATCTTAAGAGACTGCCACTGTCCAGTTAAGCCATCAAATAGCTTCAATTCAGGGTGACTGCTGTTACCTAAGTCTGTAATGACCTTTAGCGCCTCTAAAGCTTGATAGACGCCCATCATCCCCACTACTGGTCCCATTACACTCGACTCAGAACATTTCATTGCCCTATCAAGTTCTTCGAATGGATAGAGGCAGTGATAACAAGGTGTGGCTAGTTTAGAGAACTGAAATACCGCCAATTGACCGCTCCAACCTATCGCGGCGGCAGTCACTAGAGCTTTGCGATTCTCAACACAGGCTTTGTTTATTGCCTGCCGAGTTTCTATATTGTCAGTACAGTCAATCACAACATCTGCCAAGGACACCTCGAGCGCTAATTGGCTACCGTGCAAACGACGCTTAATGGTCCTAACATTAATGTCTGAGTTTTGTGTCTTGAGAAAATCAGCCAGAGTTTTTACTTTGGATTGCCCAACCTCATTTGAACGATAGGTAATTTGTCTCGGTAAGTTCGACAGCTCGATATCATCATCATCAGCGATAACGATTCTTCCTACTCCCGCTCCAGCTATATACATGCTTGCTGCTGTACCTAATCCACCACACCCAACAATTAGTACATGACTTTCACAAATCGCCGCTTGGCCGTTTTCACCGACATTGGGCAAGCTCAGCTGCCTTAGATATTGTTGAAACTGTTTATCGGAGACCATCGCGCTCTCCTGCCATTATTAGTGAGAACTCATCGATAACGTACTGAGTATCAGCCGCTAAAGTTAACGCTCTCACTACCGCTAGGCTGGTAACACCACAATCCCAAACAGGTTTAGCGGTTTGCAGGTCAATACCGCCAATAGCAACTGTTGGGTAACCAAGCTTCTCTCCATATTGAATAGAGTCGATCAATTGCTGATACAGAGCGAGTCGTACCAACCCCTGAGGTCTTGATGGCATGACTTTAGTGGTTGTCGGAAAAATGTGACCTAATGCGATATAGCTGGGATGAATTTGGACCACCCGAAGCAGTTCATAATAACCATGGGTAGAAAGACCAAGCGCGATATTGTTGGATGCCAACAAGGTAAGGTCTGCAGTCTCTATATCTTCTTGACCTAGGTGTACACCAAAGGCGCCATACTCAATAGCCAATTGCCAGTAGTCATTGATAAATACTTGCGCGTCATACTGCTCACCCAATTGAATGGCTTTCTGAATCTGCTGAGCAAGATTAGGGTAATCAGGGTCTTTGATTCTTAATTGAATCGTCTTTATACCTTGTTTCAGTAAGCGCTCAATCCACTCTACGTTATCAACAACCGGGTACAGCCCAAGACTGCTTTTAGATAACGTCTGAAATACGGATGTGGAGGCTCTCACTGCCCATCCCACTTTAATAGCTAGATGAGAGTTTTCTATCACCGGAGTGAAGAACTGCTCCCTTGTTGATGGCCATGTTTCACGTGAAACACTTCCTGCTCTAGCTAACATAACAGCATCTTCAAGAGGAAAATCCAACACAATAGAGACAATAAACCAAGCAAAGTGCTCTTGAGCATCAGTTAACGATAGCGCTCCCGATGACGCCTTAATCACCTCTTCACGACAAGACCATATATCCTTTCGTTCAAACTCCGAATGAACATCAATATAAACGTCTCCAAGCGTCATTGACTGTATCACCTTGGGGAAATCGCTTTCTACAAAACCATGGTGATAGTGAAGTCGATAGTCCGCCTCATTATTCATTTGCACTGATAGCAGATCAGAACTGATGATTTGGCGACGTTCAGAGTCATCAATGTGAATAACATCCGACTCTTTGACTTCTGATATCTGAATATCTTCGATATCAAAGCCTACACTCTGCGCTAACGACAGAACATGACGAACGCGTTCAATAAGATCTTGATGATTAGATGGGATTAAAAGTGTCAACGGAAGCTCCTTCGCTTACTCTTCAGTTACGGCTGGATGATAAAGTTCGGCGCCCGTAGCTCTGAACTCTTTAGATTTTTGACGCATACCTTCCAATGGATCATCAATCAATTTGATGTCGATGCTCTCAGCCCCTTGCTGCTCTTTGGCGTATTCTCTAACTTCTTGAGATATTTTCATTGAGCAGAATTTAGGTCCGCACATAGAACAAAAGTGAGCGACTTTTCCGGACTCCTGAGGGAGAGTCTCATCGTGAAATTGACGCGCGGTATCAGGGTCTAATGACAAGTTAAACTGGTCTTCCCAACGGAACTCAAAACGAGCCTTTGACAAAGCGTTGTCTCGAATTTGTGCACCAGGATGCCCTTTAGCTAAGTCGGCAGCGTGAGCGGCGAGCTTATAGGTAATAAGCCCCGTTTTTACATCGTCTTTGTTTGGTAGACCGAGGTGTTCTTTTGGAGTGACGTAGCACAGCATAGCGCACCCGTACCAGCCAATCATAGCCGCACCAATACCTGACGTAATGTGGTCATATCCTGGTGCAATATCTGTTGTGAGTGGACCCAACGTGTAGAATGGTGCTTCGTGACAATGCTCCAGTTGCTCTTCCATATTCTCTTTGATCATATGCATTGGAACATGGCCTGGACCTTCAATAATTACTTGTACATCGTGTTCCCAAGCAATTTTAGTGAGTTTCCCAAGTGTGCGTAATTCGGCAAACTGAGCTTCATCATTGGCATCCGCAATAGAGCCAGGGCGTAAGCCATCTCCTAAGGAAAGAGCCACGTCATAGCGTGCACATATCTCACAGATTTCTTTGAAGTTGGTATAGAGGAAACTCTCCTCGTGGTGGGCAAGACACCACTTAGCAATAATGGATCCGCCGCGAGATACGATTCCAGTAACACGTTTAGCAGTCATCGGAATATGACTCAGAAGTAAGCCAGCATGTATAGTAAAGTAGTCTACGCCCTGCTCTGCTTGCTCGATAAGCGTATCACGCATAACTTCCCAAGTAAGATTTTCAGCAACCCCATTCACCTTCTCTAAGGCTTGATACATAGGAACCGTACCAATTGGCACTGGGCTATTTCTTAATATCCACTCTCTGGTTTCGTGGATATTACGGCCCGTCGACAAATCCATTACCGTATCGGCTCCCCAACGAGTGCCCCAAACAAGTTTTTCTACTTCTTCTTCAATCGATGAAGTTACTGATGAATTACCGATATTGGCATTAACCTTCACCAAGAAATTGCGTCCAATGATCATTGGCTCTGACTCGGGGTGGTTAATATTGGAAGGAATGATCGCGCGCCCTTCAGCGACCTCTTTGCGAACGAATTCTGGCGTAATCTCTTTAGGTAGGTTAGCACCAAAGTGCTGACCCGGATGCTGCTGGGTGAGCATTTCATCATTGAGTTTTTGACGTCCCATATTCTCGCGTATCGCGATGTATTCCATTTCAGGGGTAATGATGCCTTTCCTAGCATAATGGAGCTGAGTAACACATGCACCCTCTACACCTCGTCGGATACGGGGAAGCTGGCCATAGCGAAGCTCATCAAGCGTCTCATCCTCAAGTCTCTCTTTGGCAAATTCAGAGCTCACACCGGCTAATACTTCCGTGTCAGAACGTTCATCAATCCATTGTTCTCTTAACTTTGGTAGGCCTGAATAGAGGTCAATATGGTGGTTTGGATCGGTATAAACACCGGACGTGTCATAGACATGAATAGGTTCGTTGGGAACATAGATAGGATTATCTTGACTGCCTCCTATTAGGCTATCGGCCAACGATATCTCGCGCATAGGGACTTGTAAGTCACTGCGGCTACCTTGAATATAGGTCTTCTGAGAGTTTGGATAGGGAGTCACCGATAGCGTATCGATGAAGTTTTTTGCTTCCAGTCTGCTTTGCTTACGTGTCGACATAGCATTTCCTTATATATCATATAGTTATAAAAGATAAATGCTTGACGGATGTGTGAGTACAAGAGGTATCAACCACAATAGCTTGCGCTATTTGATAAATAAAAGAGGGAGGGTTTCCATTTTATTTCTCCTGTTCCCTTCGCTGGTACTAACCAGATCAGGTTCAACGGATCCCGAATTAACGGTCTCAGCCCTAAGGCACTCCGACAAGTATTGAAGCGATTATAGAATAATTAGTTCCGATTTTTCAACCAAACTATGTATCTTTTTGTTTAACTTTTGATCAGCAACTGAAACCCTATCCAACATGCCGAGATACTTAGAACCACATTGAGTAGAACATTGAGCCCCATTTTCAGAAATGCTCCCTGTTGCATCAAGAGTACATTGTCCATGGAAAACGTAGAAAAGGTAGTTAATGCGCCAAGAAACCCAAGACCTATTATTTGACGCCATGGCTCTGGGGCAAGTACCTCAGTCTCAAAAGCTGCTATGAGTAACCCCATAATAAACGAACCAACTACGTTAACGGTAAGTGTCCCATAAGGGAACCCTCGACCAAAAAGTACAATACATAATTCTGAAACTAAGTAGCGTGAGCATGCACCAAAAGCACCACCTATCGCTATAAAACCTAAAACTGCAAACTGACCCATCATCGAGTACCTAAAATTAAATGCCTATAGAGCTAATAGTATACGAACACTTGATGATTTCGACAGAAGTCAGCGAAAATTATGTTTTCATAAGACACAGATAGCTATCGTTTGTAGTCAAAATTTAAAACGTTACAGGAGTCACTTTTAACTCACTTTGACGTATCCCATTAGTCCTGTCTTCATATGTTCAATAACATGACAGTGATACATCCAGCTTCCAGGGTTATCTGCAACAAATGCAACTTTTGCTCTGCCGTTTTTTCCAAGTAACACAGTGTCGGTATGAAATGGCTCAACCTCTTGGCCATCCAGCTCAAGCACTGTAAAAGTATGACCGTGTAGATGAATAGGATGGTGATACTGCGTGACATTTCTGAGATCGAAAATATAAGTGCGACCCAACTCCAACTCTGCAATAGGATCTGGAATTTTATCTTTACTCATGCCTTCCCAAGCTCTTTTGTTCATTAACCAGAACTTAGGTATAGCTTTACCGTCTTTACTTGCTGGAGTAACAGCCCCTTCCCACTCGAAGACAAAGTCCTTGGTGATGGCATTCGATAGGTCAGGCTTTGGAATTGGGTTTAATGGTAAGGATGGTATCTTTTGTTCCTTAGCAACACTCTCACCTTTGACTGAGAAAGCACAAAGAGGAAATGGAAAGTTTCCTTTTAGGTGGCGAACATAGAATGTAGAACCATCTTGCTTAGGGGCAACTATGGCCAAATCAAGACGCATACCTGGGCCCATTTTATGGTTAGTAAGCTTATACGGAGTGGCTATTGGGTTTCCATCGATAGCAATTACCCAAGCTGTCGCGCCTTCTACAGCGATCTTATAAGTTAAGGTATTATCAACATTTACCACACGCGCTCTAATAAGCCCATTAGGACGAACTTTGTAATTAGGTTCATTGGTGCCATTAACTGTTCCCCACTCACCAGGAGTACCCATACGAGCGCTATATCGAGGAATCATTAGCTGCTTCCAATTACCTTTTTTGTCTATGTGCCAATTTTTTAATACTAATTCCATATCATGATCGAATTCTAAAGGCTCGCTCTCTTCAACAATAAGCGCTCCAACCAATCCCTTGCCGAGTTGAACCACGCTATTCATATGAGGGTGATACCAAAAGGTTCCGGCATCTGGCGGCGTAAATTCATAGATAAAGGTTTCATTAGGCATTATCGGGGGCTGACTTAGGAAAGGTACGCCATCCATCTCGATAGGTATTCGAAGTCCATGCCAGTGAATCGTCGTGGGTTCGTCTAGCTTGTTAGTGAAACGAATGACTACCTTCTGTCCTTGCTTGCAGCGAATTGTGGGCGCAGGAATTTGGCCGTTAAAGCCTAAGACCTCGGTTTGATATCCTGGAACAAGTTCTGCAGTCGTCGGTTGCGCCGTCAGATCATAAACGATGAGATCTTGTGACTCAGAGACTTTTGTTAATGAGCACCCAGGGATAGCAGCAATAGCAGAAAATGATAATGAGCTTTTTAAGAAAGTACGGCGAGATAGATTCATTCTAATAGTCCTTTTTGACCTATTAGATAATGATTCTCAATTACTTGCAATTAACTTAATTGATAGATGTGAATGTAGACTTGAATGGCTATATGAAAACTATGACAAATATCAGACTGTAACGATTTGAGGTAAAAATCCGTTTAAGTCGATAATAACAGCACTAGGAAAGGGAATTACTAAACTCTAGATAATAAAAAACCCGACGCTTTCGCATCGGGTTTTCTAAAAAGTGGCGGAGTGGACGGGACTCGAACCCGCGACCCCCGGCGTGACAGGCCGGTATTCTAACCAACTGAACTACCACTCCGCAGTGGTCTATTTAAAGTCTTATCTTAATCGTGCTTTAAACAGATGTTGTTCAAAGCCTGGCGATGTCCTACTCTCACATGGGGAAGCCCCACACTACCATCGGCGCTATTGCGTTTCACTTCTGAGTTCGGCATGGAATCAGGTGGGTCCACAACGCTATGGTCGCCAAGCAAATTCTTAATTCGGAAAGCCGTTATTGTGTTCTCATACACATTCAATTCGTTCTTGCTTTGAGTCCATCAAAACCCTTTGGGTGTTGTATGGTTAAGCCTCACGGGCAATTAGTACAGGTTAGCTCAACGCCTCACAACGCTTACACACCCTGCCTATCAACGTTCTAGTCTCGAA
>NZ_FLLQ01000017.1 GCF_900088415.1 Vibrio mediterranei | reverse complement strand
TTCGAGACTAGAACGTTGATAGGCAGGGTGTGTAAGCGTTGTGAGGCGTTGAGCTAACCTGTACTAATTGCCCGTGAGGCTTAACCATACAACACCCAAAGGGTTTTGATGGACTCAAAGCAAGAACGAATTGAATGTGTATGAGAACACAATAACGGCTTTCCGAATTAAGAATTTGCTTGGCGACCATAGCGTTGTGGACCCACCTGATTCCATGCCGAACTCAGAAGTGAAACGCAATAGCGCCGATGGTAGTGTGGGGCTTCCCCATGTGAGAGTAGGACATCGCCAGGCTTTGAACAACATCTGTTTAAAGCACGATTAAGATAAGACTTTAAATAGACCACTGCGGAGTGGTAGTTCAGTTGGTTAGAATACCGGCCTGTCACGCCGGGGGTCGCGGGTTCGAGTCCCGTCCACTCCGCCACTTTTTAGAAAACCCGATGCGAAAGCGTCGGGTTTTTTATTGTCTGAAGATATCCTATCTAACTCTTTATACTGTTCTATCTGATATAAAAAAGCCCCGTCTAACGACGAGGCCAATTGCTATCATTCAAACAGCTCTTCATGAAGTGCTTTAACGGCTTGTTTTGCTTCGTTTTCATCTAATAGGAAACATAAGTTATGTGGGCTAGCACCGTAGCAGATCATACGAATATTAAATTCATCCAGAGTATCGAATACTTCAGCGGCAGAGCCTTTTGTCTCACTCATGTTGTTACCAATCAGCGCGACGAGGCTTAATCCTTGTTTGACCTCGACTGTACAGAGCTGCTCTAGTTCTTGTTGAGCTTGAGCAGGAAGTTCTGGTGCACCGCCACTCGTATCAGTTTGATCAAGTGTAAGTGAAACACTGACTTCTGAGGTAGTGACCAAATCAACAGAGATTTTGTGTTTTGCCAATACGGTAAAGACATCTGCAAGGAAACCATACGCTTGGAACATTTTAGGGTTACGCAGTGTTACCATAGTTTGATTGTTACGTAGCGCCAATGCCCTAAATAGCGGCGCGCTTTCTACGGACTGTCGTACCCAAGTCCCACCTTCTTGCGGTGCTTTTGATGAACCGACAAACACAGGGATTTGGTGACGTAATGCTGGTAAAAGTGTTGAAGGATGTAGGATTTTCGCACCAAAGTTCGCCATTTCGGAGGCTTCACTAAAGCTGATTTCTGGAATAGGGCGTGCATTCGGAGCAATACGAGGGTCCGTTGTATAAATTCCTGGGACATCGGTCCAGATCTCTAACCCCGCAGCTTCAACCGCTTCTGCGATAAGTGCAGCACTATAATCACTGCCACCTCGGCCAAGTGTTGTGGTTTCACCTTCCTCATCAGAACCAATAAAGCCTTGAGTGACAACAACATGTTGCTGACAAAGTGGGATAAGCTTCTCATCGGCTAATTGCTTAGTCGCTTCTAGATTTGGTTCGGCTTTGCCGTAGTCACTATCTGTTTTCAGGACATCGCGAATATCAAAACGCACAGCGTCGACCCCGCGCTCTTGCATTAATCGAGTCAAAATATGAGTCGACATTCTCTCACCACACGCTACTAAGTGATCAGTGAGCTTTGCCGATGTTGCAATAGAAGCAGCCTCGGATAACGTCGCAACTTTTTCAATTAGTGCTTCAACACGCTTCTCGATAGATGAGGTGTCTTTGAGCTGCGACATAATGTCAGTATGGATAGCTCTAAGTCTATTGATGAGCTCAGATCGGTGTGCTTCGTCTTTTACTCCATTTGCCAACTCAACCAAAATGTTGGTGACTCCAGAGCATGCACTGCTTACAACCAGCTTCGTTTGTGGGTTATTTTCGATGATCTCAGCACAACGGCTCATGGCTTCGAAGTTGGCGACGCTTGTTCCGCCAAATTTAGCTACATTGAATGCGCTCACAGTAATTCTCCAGGACTTCCAGTAGTAATAATAAGGTTGGTAACCCAACATCCGATGTTTGAAGAGAAAAATAGAGCGGAGGAATCCGAATAAAGAATGGACCTCAGAAGCTCTTCACCAATCACTTGGTGACAGTTAAAGGGATTCAGCCCGTTCAACCGACAAACTTAATCCTGCAAATTGAGTTCATCTCGGCACTGCTCCCCATCAGTAACATGTATAGAAGTTGCGGCTTCACATGATTACCTGCCTGGGCAGTGCTCCTCTTCCGCTGTAGCTTTTTAGTGGTTGCTACAGATAGTGTGTTTATTCAACGTTTTTGAGCGTGAAAAGTCAATGAAGATTCACAATTTAACCATAAAAAACTGAGTGGTTGGATGTTGCAAAAATGTTGATTTTTATTCCGTTGTGGAACAGACTGAATTTCCTTAGGATATTTTACTTATTACTACAATAAATCATTAAAGGATTGCCCATGACTATTTCTAGCTTTGTGCCCCCTCACCGTACGTTAATGGGGCCTGGCCCATCAGATATTTACCCACAAGTATTGCAAGCCTTGAGTCGTCCAACGATAGGTCACCTAGACCCGCTCTTCATCGGTATGATGGATGAACTTAAAGAGCTGCTCAAGTATGCATTTCAGACACAAAATGACTTCACAATCGCCGTTTCAGCGCCCGGTAGTGCTGGTATGGAAACATGCTTCGTAAACCTCGTTGAGCCAGGCGACAAAGTTATTGTCTGTCGCAATGGTGTGTTTGGTGAACGTATGCGAGAGAATGTGGTTCGTTGTGGCGGTGAAGCTATTGTCGTAGAAGATGAATGGGGTGCGCCTGTTTCTGTGGCTAAAGTAGAGCAAGCGATCGCCGAGCATCCAGATGCAAAAATAGTAGCGTTTGTTCATGCTGAGACATCCACTGGAGCTGTAAGTGATGCGCAGGCTCTGGGTTCGCTTGCTAAGCAAAACGATATGCTGACTATTGTTGATGCTGTGACATCTCTAGGTGGGGTACCTTTATTGGTGGATGAATGGCAACTAGATGCAGTTTATTCCGGAAGTCAGAAGTGCTTATCCTGTGTGCCAGGATTATCACCAGTCACGCTTTCTCCAGCGGCCATCGAGGTAATTAAATCTCGCAAAACGACCGTTCAGAGTTGGTTCCTCGATCAGAGCTTGGTTTTGGGCTATTGGAGTGGAGAAGGGAAGCGCAGCTATCACCACACCGCGCCAGTGAACAGTTTGTACGCATTGCATGAGTCGCTAGTCTTACTCAAAAATGAAGGACTAGAGAATGCATGGCAGCGCCATAAAGACATGCACTTGTTGCTCAAAGAGGGACTAGAACAGCTTGGGTTGAGCTTCGTTGTTGAAGAAGGCAGCCGATTACCTCAGCTTAATGCTGTTTACTTGCCGGAAGGTGTTGACGATGCAGCAGTGCGCTCTCAGCTTTTAGAACAGTACAACTTAGAAATTGGTGCGGGTTTAGGTGCGTTAGCTGGTAAAGCATGGCGAATTGGTTTGATGGGGTATGGGGCCAGAAGAGAGAACGTTGCCCTATGCCTTAAAGCACTCGAAACGGTCTTGAAGTAATTCTTGAAATAATAGTTGTTAGCCAATAAAAAACCGAGAGCTAGGCTCCCGGTTTTTTATTATATGGATTTAGCTAAGCTTAAAGCGCGGCAATAGTTTGCTTTTGCTCTTCCAGTTTAACTAACATCTCTTTGTAACCTTCAAGTTTCTCACGTTCTTTCGCAACAACTGCTTCAGGTGCTTTCGCGACAAAACCTTCGTTACCAAGCTTGCCTTCGATACGTTTTACTTCACCTTGTGTCTTAGCGATTTCTTTCGCTAGACGATCCAGTTCTGCATCTTTATCGATTAGACCAGCCATAGGAATCATAAGCTCAGATTTACCAACCAGTGCTGTAGCACATGCTGGAGTCTCTTCGCCAGCTGTCAGTACTTTGATGTCTTCAAGCTTAGCAAGAGAGACAAGAACTGCTTTGTTCGCTTCTAGGCGAGCGGCGTCTTTATCGTCAGCAACTTTAAGCATGACATCTAGCGCTTTGCTTGGAGCAATATCGTACTCAGCACGTAGGTTACGGATGCTAGTGATGAATGCTTTCACCCACTCAATATCGTCAAGTGCTTCTTGGTTGAAGTTTGCTTCTTCAAACTGAGGAAGCGCTTGAAGCATGATAGTATCACCTTCAACACCATCAACAAGAGGTTTGACGCTCTGCCAGATAGTTTCAGTGATGTATGGGAGTACTGGGTGAGCTAGACGCAGTGTCTT
This sequence comes from Vibrio mediterranei, assembly GCF_900088415.1. Lineage (GTDB taxonomy): Bacteria > Pseudomonadota > Gammaproteobacteria > Enterobacterales > Vibrionaceae > Vibrio > Vibrio mediterranei. Next base: position 30,428 of record NZ_FLLQ01000017.1, on the reverse strand, counting down.
CTCTAATACTGTGATCAGCGTGCGACGTGTACCACGTTGCTGAGCTTCGTTACCTTTCCATAGAACGGGTTTAGTCAGCTCTAAGTACCAGTCACAGAATTGGTTCCAGATGAACTCATAAATGGTGTTTGCAGCCATATCTAGACGGTAGTTGTCGATGTGACCGTTGAACTCTTTTGCAGCAAGTTCAAACTGAGACTCGATCCACTTGTCTGCAAGTGAATATTCAATCTCACCACCGTTGAAACCACAATCTTGATCTTCTGTGTTCATAAGTACGTAACGGCTTGCGTTCCATAGCTTGTTACAGAAGTTACGGTAACCTTCTAGACGCTTCATATCCCAGTTGATATCACGACCAGTAGATGCCATTGCTGCAAGAGTGAAACGAAGTGCATCAGTACCATAAGGTTCGATACCATTTTCGAATGTCTTACGAGTGTTCTTTTCAATCTTCTTCGCTAGTTGAGGTTGCATCATGTTGCCAGTGCGCTTCTCTACTAGAGACTCAAGATCGATACCATCAATCATATCGATTGGGTCAAGAACATTACCTTTAGACTTCGACATCTTGTCGCCGTTTTCGTCACGGATTAGACCCGTAACGTATACCGTCTTGAATGGTACCTGTGGTTTGCCGTTTTCATCTTTACAGAAGTGCATGGTCATCATGATCATGCGAGCAACCCAGAAGAAGATGATGTCGAAACCTGTAACCAGTACATCTGATGGGTGGAAAGTTTTCAGGTCATCAGTGTTTTCTGGCCAGCCTTGAGTACCGAATGTCCACAGTGCAGATGAGAACCAAGTATCAAGAACGTCGTCGTCTTGACGCAGAACAACAACTGGCGCTAGACCATTGTTCTCACGCACTTCCTCTTCGGTACGACCCACATAAACGTTACCGTCGTTGTCATACCATGCTGGAATGCGGTGACCCCACCATAGCTGGCGAGAGATACACCAGTCTTGAATGTCACGCATCCAAGAGAAGTACATGTTTTCATATTGCTTAGGCACGAATTGGATTTCGCCATCTTCAACTGCTTTGGTTGCTGTCTCTGCTAGAGGTGCAGTACGAACATACCATTGGTCAGTTAGCATTGGCTCAATTACCACGCCACCACGGTCGCCATAAGGTACGGTCAGATCGTGATCTTTGATTTCGTCCAGAAGACCAAGCTCTTCGAACTCGGCAACGATAGCTTTACGAGCAGCGAAACGCTCCATGCCATGATATTTAGCTGGAAGCTCTGTTGAATACGCATCGCTTGCTTCACCATTTGTGGTGAATACTTCTGCTGCGTCACGAATATCTGCATTGAACGTTAGGATGTTGATCATTGGCAACTGGTGACGCTTACCAACTTCATAGTCGTTAAAGTCGTGTGCAGGTGTGATCTTCACACAACCTGTGCCTTTTTCCATATCAGCATGCTCGTCACCTACGATTGGAATACGACGGTCTACGATAGGAAGCAGGATTTCTTTGCCGATAAGATCTTTATAGCGAGGATCTTCAGGGTTTACCGCAACACCAGTATCGCCCAGCATAGTTTCTGGACGAGTAGTAGCGACAACAATGTAGTCTTTACCTTCTGCTGTTTTTACGCCATCAGCTAGAGGGTAGCGGAAATGCCACATGTGGCCTTTCTTGTCTTTGTTTTCAACTTCTAGATCAGAAATCGCTGTGTGTAGCTTTGGATCCCAGTTAACTAGGCGTTTACCACGATAGATAAGATCATCTTCGTATAGACGAACAAAGACTTCTTGAACGGCATTAGATAGGCCGTCATCCATAGTGAATCGTTCACGATCCCAATCCACAGATGCGCCTAGACGACGAAGCTGTTTAGTAATCGTGCCGCCAGACTCGCCTTTCCATTCCCAGATCTTGTCGATGAAAGCTTCACGGCCATAATCGTGCTTAGTCTTGCCTTCTTCAGCGGCAATCTTACGCTCAACGACCATTTGAGTTGCGATACCAGCGTGGTCAGTACCTACTTGCCAAAGGGTGTTTTTGCCCTTCATACGCTCGGCACGGATTAGCGTATCCATGATGGTGTCTTGGAATGCATGACCCATATGTAGGCTACCAGTGACGTTCGGTGGCGGGATCATGATGCTGTATGATTCTTTAGTCGTGTCACCGTGAGGCTTAAAGTAGCCTTTCTCTTCCCAAGTCTTATACAGAGCTTGTTCGATAGATTGTGGGTTATATGTCTTTTCCATAGCTTTCTGGATACTTACTTTAATCTGTGAAAGAAATTTGCCAAACCTTATAAATAAACGCAGGGAAATTAACGCTTACTTATAAGGATTGACCTTGATTAGGATTCTGAATGTTGAATCTCAATGGTTTGAAGCTGATAGCCCGCTTGACGGTAAATTTTATACCTTTCTCGCGCAGTTTGCTTAGCTTTTTCTTCGCAAGGGACGAAGTCTACCACTTGACCAAAGGCCTGCGCAAAGGTTGCGTGACTATTCGCCAAATTTATTGCTAGTTGCCGATTCCAACTGGGTTTAAGGCCCTCGTGACCAATCTCTACCAGCGTGCCGTTTTTAGGTCCTTCGCCAATGAGATTGTGGGCAATAAATTGTTCGGGAGTCACTTGCCAAAAATACTCAGCCAACAACTCAGCTTCGGCTTTGTCACTGCAGTTAATATAGAGCTTGGCACCTTGCGCAGTAAAATGGCGACAGAGAAAATGCACATAGGCAAACCACCCCTGTTGAGAGGCTTGTTCAGAGTCTTCATTAATGATGTAGAAGGTTGCCGTATTCATGTGAAATGTCGCTTTGCTCTGGTTATTGGTAAGCAATAAAAAAGGGCCTTTCGGCCCTTCTGTTTACTCTTCAGTCTCTTGGCCACTGCGGTTTAGCAAGAATTGGACAAGTAGCGAGACAGGACGACCCGTTGAGCCTTTCGCTTTACCTGATTTCCATGCCGTACCAGCAATATCTAGGTGTGCCCAGTGATATTTCTTAGCAAAACGAGATAAGAAACAACCAGCTGTAATTGTACCGCCAGGGCGGCCACCAATGTTTGCCATATCAGCAAATGGGCTTGCTAGTTGCTCTTGGTATTCGTCTGCCATTGGTAGACGCCAAGCGCGATCGCCAGCTTGCTCAGAGGCGTTAACAAGTTCATGTGAAAGTGGGTTGTGGTTTGAAATCACACCACTGATATGATGACCTAGTGCAATCACACATGCACCCGTAAGAGTGGCAACATCAACAACACATTCCGGCTCATAGCGTTCGACATAAGTTAATGCGTCACACAGAACCAAGCGACCTTCTGCGTCCGTATTTAATACTTCAACTGTAAGACCAGACATAGTTGTAAGGATATCACCTGGGCGATAGGCATTACTACCAGGCATGTTTTCACAGCCTGCTAGTACTGCAACCACGTTGATTGGTAGGTTCAGCTTAGCCAGCGCTTTCATAGTGCCGAATACCGATGCTGCGCCACACATGTCGTATTTCATCTCATCCATGGCTTCGCCAGGTTTTAGTGAGATACCGCCTGAATCGAACGTTAGGCCCTTACCAACTAAAACAATTGGCTTCGCATCTGGATCTGGGTTGCCCTTGTACTCCATGATAGACATCATAGATTCATTCTTTGATCCACGACCGACAGCTAGGTAAGACGTCATACCTAGTTTTTCCATTTCTTGTTCACCAATGATCTTGGTTGAAATGGTGTCGTAATCGTCAGCCAAGCGACGAGCTTGAGAAGCAAGATAAGCTGGGTTTGCGATATTTGGTGGCATGTTGCCAAGATCTTTTGACGCTTTAACACCTGAAGCAATCGCTAGACCATGAGCAATCGCTTTTTCACCAAGATTTAACTCACGACGAGTAGGTACGTTGAATACTAGTTTACGAAGTGGACGACGTGTTTCTGGTTTACTACTCTTGAATTGATCGAAGGTATAAAGTCCATCTTTCGTCGCTTCAACAGCTTGACGTACTTTCCAGTATGTATCGCGGCCTTTAACGTGCAGCTCTGTTAGGAAACATACCGCTTCCATAGAACCAGTCTCGTTCAACGTGCTGATGGTTTTTTGAATGATTTCTTTATATTGGCGCTCACCAAGCTCTCGCTCTTTACCACAGCCAACTAACAGAACGCGCTCTGAAAGCACCCCAGGTACTTGATGCAGCAGCAGCATTTGACCTGGCTTACCTTCTAGGTCGCCACGACGTAGCAAAGAGCTAATATAGCCATCGCTGATTTTATCAAGCTGCTCTGCAACCGGAGAGAGACGACGTGGCTCAAATACGCCAACGACGATGCATGCACTACGCTGCTTCTCTGGACTGCCACTTTTAACACTAAACTCCATGCGTACTCCTACATCCTAAAGACAAATAGAACTAAATGTTGGATAATCGATTCTTAATGCTTGAATCCTATGAGCCATTTCGGCCTATAATCTAAAGATAAGAATCGATCAAAAAAGTAAAAAATAAAAGGTTTACCCGAAAACTATAGCGATTCAATCAAAAAAACAAGTTTTGTATAGGTGTTTTCACTGTGATTATTGTTAGATATTTGATCAGAGAAACAGTTAAGAGCCAATTAGCCATCTTTTTAGTGCTCTTTTTAGTGTTTTTCAGTCGTCAATTTATCCAAGTGCTTGCTGATGCTTCCGATGGAGATATTCCTGCTGGTCTGATTATGACTTTAGCGGGTATTAGTATGCCGACAATGGGACTATTGATGTTCCCATTGAGTATTTATATCGGAATCCTAGTTACTTTCGGGCGTTTATACGCAGAAAGTGAAATCACGGTAATGAATGCGACCGGGATAGGTAATAAGTTCCTTATTCGTGCGGCTATGTATTTAGCGGTACTGACCACTTCTCTAGCTGCGTTTAATGCATTCTGGTTAGCCCCTTGGACTCAAGAACAAGAAGTGCAGATTCGTGAACGGCTTGCATCGGAAAACTCGGTGGAGCTTTTGCAAACGGGTAGCTTCCAACGAACCCCTGACGGTTCTTCGGTTGTCTTTATTGACAGCATAAAAGATAAAAAACTAACCAATGTCTTCGTTGCTCAGTTAAATCCAAGAGATTCGGTGTTACCTAGTGTGATATCGGCGAAATCTGGTGATGTAAAAGAGTTAAGTGATGGTCGACAAGTGATTGCGCTCTATGACGGTGTTCGTTATGAAGGGATGCCGACTCGTCTTGAGTATATGGTTACAGAGTTTACCGATTATGAAGGGGTCATTGGGCAGCGCGAAGTCCAACAGCGTGGGCGTTCTTGGATGGCCATACCCACTATGGAGTTATTGGGTAACCCTGATCCTAAAGCGCAAGCCGAGCTCCATTGGCGAATCTCCTTGGTGGTATGTATTCCATTATTAACCATGCTGGTGGTGCCTTTGTCGGCGGTAAACCCAAGGCAAAGCAAGTTTGCCAAAATGGGGCCAGCAATCTTGGCTTACTTCGCTTATTTTATGGCGATCAGTGCAATGAAATCGGCGCTAGAAGATGGGGCTTTTCCGTCGTACATCGGATTATGGCCAGTAAACTTTGCATTGCTGCTTGCCGTGATCGGTGTCAATACTTGGGATACGGTCGGTGTGAGGAAATTCAGAGAGAAACTGCGTCGTAAGCGCATGCAAAGACGAGAGGTAGCTTAGAGCGTGTTTAGAATACTAGACGTCTACGTGGGTAAGACAATCATTACCACGATCATATTAGTGCTCTCGGTTTTCGTTGGCTTATCTGCGGTGATCAAATTTGTCGAACAGCTTCGTTCAGTTGGCGAGGGGAGCTACACCATGCTGTCGGCATTGTACTTTGTGATATTAGGGATGCCGCGTGATATTGAGCTGTTCTTCTCTATGGCTGCGCTACTTGGCTCCTTAGTCGGCTTAGGTATGTTAGCGAGCAGCTCCGAGCTTGTTGTTATGCAAGCTGCCGGGATTTCGAAGCTACGTATTGGTCTTTCAGTACTTAAGACGGCAGTGCCTTTGATGGTGGTAGTGATGGCATTAGGGGAGTGGGGGGCACCAACCACTCAGCAAATGGCTCGCGATTTACGCCTTCAAGCGACATCCGGAGGTAGCATTGTATCGGTTAGGAACGGTGTCTGGGCTCGGGATGCGAACGACTTCATTTTTATCTCTAAGGTCAATGGCGAGTCTGTTGAAGGATTGAATATTTGGCGCTTCGGTGAGAATAAACAGCTCAAGGAAACGGTGTTTGCGGAATCAGCAGATTATCTAGGCGATAATCGTTGGGAGATGCACCGAATTCAAATTACAGACATGAAAAACGATGAGGCATTATCAAAAGAGACGCTCGACAAGCAAGTTTGGGAAACTTCACTGGTGCCTGACAAGCTAGCGATTGTTACTGTGGATCTTAATGAGTTGCCGTTAAGTGGATTGTGGGATTATACCCAATACCTGAAAGACTCTGAACAGGATGCATCTCGTTATGAACTGGCATTTTGGCGTAAAGCGACACAGCCAATTTCAGTCGCGGTAATGATGTTAATGGCACTGTCTTTTGTGTTTGGTCCTTTAAGAAGTGTAACTATGGGTGCGCGTATTCTGTCTGGTGTCATCGCAGGTTTTACGTTCTACATTTCGAGTGAATTCTTTGGGCCAGTTAGCCTTGTATATGGGATGTCGCCGTTGTTTGGTGCCTTAGGGCCTAGTTTGGTGTTTTTAACCATAGCCATGTTGCTTCTGCGCAGAAAACTATAATAAAAAAGGCTCCAACCGGAGCCTTTTTTATTTTGTTTAAGTGAAAGAGAGTTTACTCGAAGCAAATCTCGATAAATGCATCACCCCATTCAGAGGTAAAAGGCATGATGATGATCGCTCCATCGCATTTATGCCTGATGGTATGTCCCTTACCCGAGACAACCACCGGAGTTGCCATATCAAAATCGAAGCCATTCTCAGCTAAAATTCGTTTTGCACCACCAGTGACCATATTGGTGATTTCACCGACCATATCGGTTACTTCTTCATTGAGACCATGTGGTCTCTCGCCGAGCATGTTCTGCATGATTTCGAGAGCAAGACCCTCTTCAAATGTGATCGACATTGAACCACGAGTTTGGTTGCCAACCATCCCGATAAGACCAGATACGTCCCCGCGAGCAATCTCATCTTTCTTAATTCTTGGTTTTAATGGTTTGATTTCCATCGTCGCCATGGTTTTTAGCACATTTATTAAGGAGGCTAAAAACGGGTTTACAAATTCAGCGCGCATAACTTCTTCTATTTATTTTCAACTTCCAATGATGAACACGTCTGACAAATGCCATGAGATTCAATAACGTGATTGGAGAACTGGAAGCCATGTTTTTCAACGTTACTATTCAACAAGGCTATCAGAATATCATCTTGTAGTTCAACGACATTGCCGCACTTATCACAAATCAATAAATGAGAGTAGTGCTTATGCTCACCAAATGAACAGCATGAGATAAAGCTATTAGTAGATTCAACTCTGTGAATAAAACCTTGTTCTAAAAGAAAGTCTAGAGCGCGATACACGGTAGGCGGTTTAGCTTTTGGCTCACTGACTTTGAGCTGTTCTAATAATTCATAAGCACTAGAGGCCTTCTTATTTTCACAAATAAGCTCATAAACAGTTCGGCGCTGAGGAGTGAGTCGCACACCTCTCGCGGAACAGATATCTTCCAATTGTTGTATTAGCTTTTGATTCACATGGTCACCTGTCTTAGCGAAGTCCGACTATTTTATACTAATTCCCCACGTAGATCGTTAGTAGGCTGACTCGAATTTTCGTATTGACCGATTCGTCACTTTATTCTGCTAGTGGCTCTGAACAAAGGGATGAAATATTTTGCAACATCAAAGTTGCCAAGTTGTATATTCACACTGTTGACTATGAGGAGTCGGATACCTACCATGCGCTCATATTTTCACAGGAGAAATATTATGGAAAACGACAGTCGAAGGTGGATTACTAGCTCAAGAGCGCGGATCTTATTGGAGTAATATGGACTAAACATTGTTATCCCCTTCACCTTTTCTCGCTCTCTTAAAATGACGTTGGTTTCTTTCTCTGAAACTCAAACGTTATCTTGTTAGTAACCACCTGAAAATGAATTGTTTTGTCTATTGCTCGAATGGAGCAAGGGATCGTCATATCTAATAAAAAGGTGCGTTATCATGACTATTATTAACACCGTAAACGAATACAACCATCACCAAACCGTTAGCTTCGAGTCCGGCGCGACTCAAGTAGATTTCACTCTTTTTAATCATTGGATTGAAATGCGTGAGATACAAAAGCTTAACCAACATTTTAACGCTGAATACATTCAGCAAACGCTTTGTTTTACTCAGCAATTATCGGCTGAGTCGCTTCAACGTCTTTATTCTCTAGAGGGGTTCGACTATCAGCAAGATATAGAGCGGTTTCTTCAAGCAAGGCATCCCGTTATCCATACTGTTAATTCCGCAGCAATGACAGTGCTTTATCATGATATGTCCGTAGAACAGGCGAAAAAAGCATTGAATAGTCTGTATGTTGAGTTTGCCTGTCTTACTATCGTCGACGATCTGGGACGGTTCGTTGGCTTGATTAAGCTGGATATTTTGTTTAAATCTCAACCTAATTTAAAACTGTCTGAGATTGTACAGCATGCCATCAGCTGTCATTTTAGCGCATCACAAGAACATGCGGTGGCGCTACTCAAACAAAGTCGTTTTGACGTTGTACCAATCTTAAATAGTCAGGGGCTTCCTGTCGGTTTGCTATCGGCTAAATCGGCGATAGATATCGTTACAGAAGAGCAAACTGAAGACATGGAACGATTGATGGGCATTCAGCAAGATGGCCATGTCGGCGACTATATGAGCCTGTCTGTTATGGATCATGTGAGTAAGCGTATTGTTTGGGTAATAGGCCTAGCCATATTGGGTTTGCTATCCGGTATGGTGATCCATAGTTATGAAGATGCAATTGAAGCGTTTACGGTTTTGGCCTTGTACATGCCAATGATAGCGGACTCTGGCGGCAATGCTGGTACGCAGTCTGCGACTGTGATGGTGCGCTCTCTGGCGTTAGGAAGCGTCAAACTTCGTGACTGGTTGTCAGTGTTGTGGAAGGAGACACGCATTGCCATTGTTATTGGTGGTGCACTTGCTGTTATCACCTTGGGGAAAGTGAGTTTACTGTCTTATGGCGTTGAGTTGCCGGCGAATCTGACACTAACCATGTTGGGCTGTGCAATTGGCTTAGCACTCTTCTTCCAAATAGTCTCTTCTACCGTTATTGGCGCTATGCTGCCTATGTTGACTAAACGACTCAACCTTGACCCTGCCGTTGTCGCTAGTCCAGCGATAACCACCATCGTTGATATTGGTGGGCTGCTAATCTATTTCTTCTGTACTACTCGATTACTAGGTTTGTCTTAACCTCAGAGTAGGAGTTGTCATCATGAATATAGAATGGAGAGCGAGCAACGCTATAGTGGTGTCCCAGATGCTACGGGGTGGTGAGGTTGGAACCATAGATATCAAGATCTATATGGATGGCCAACGTTATTCAGTTGCAGATTTCAGTGAGGAGGCAACTGATGATCTGTACCGTTCAATATTCCTCTATCACAACACTGATAGTCTATTAACTGAAGAAGCTCGACTGGAGCTCATCGCTCTGGAAATGGGTCACTGGTGTCCTGCAACTGAAAGTAGACTAGTGGAATGGCTAACGTCGTTCCATACTGCGATACGTGCACGGTGTCTTTCGATTTGTTGTGAGTCTGGATACCCTGGCGTGCCATCTTTGTGTTGGCAGGTGGAGCGGGTAAATTATAAGTTTGCTCTTCTGTTTGAGCGTTGCCCATCGGCGCGCTCATTACATCAACGCTTATTAGTCATCGCATGCCAAGAGCTGTTAAAACTCTATGAAAGGTTGAGAGACAATCATGCAGAGTCGTCATCGCAATCTGTGTTGAACTGTCTTTCTCGACTTTTGTTTGAACGCAACCATATTGCAGGCTGGCGTCCATACGAACAGAGAAAGAAAGCATATCGTGGAACGGGCTACCATGATGAAATCGAGGAGTTTGCCTCTAGTTGGCCGCCTTATCGGCATGAGCACTTGTGTACTCAGCGCCGTGCATCCGTAAACCACCTGATAACCATTGCTTTAAGCAGCATGCTCGCCATGTCAGTCGTGTTAATGTTCAATATTCATTTGATGAAACAGGATGGACATTTGACTTTGAGTCTACTTATATTGATCTGCTTGCTTTATGGTGGGCGTGATGTTGTTAAAGAAGTTCTCAAAGTAAAGATCACCAAGCTGCTTAACAAATTTAATTTCTACCGAAGATATAAATTGATTCGACCTGGAAGTTTTCGAATCATTGGTAAGCGCAAAACTCGGATGCAGTCTCAATTTAGCCCGCATAAAGCATCATCTAGGCTGTGTTTGCAAAAAGCGGAGAGTATATCTGTTGCTAAAAGACTGAGTAAACATTCGATATCGGTGTACTGCGAGACTCAAATATCACTAAACAATTTAGACAAATATCGTAAGACGCAGCATTTTAGAGTGCTGAATCAGCATGGAGAAAGTGAACGTACACCGATACGAGATAATCGTGATTTGCATATTTGTATCCAAATCACTCAATCAAATAGAAACACAATAACAAAATCGTTTCGTTGTAATGATAAGGACAACAGTCGTTGGTTTGAAATAAAACCCGCAAGCTAGCCCGAGGTAGCTGGTGGTCTTTAAAGCGCAGTTAACGGTCGTTAGACATGGCGATATCTGTGTTGGTTAGATGATTAGCTACTTCGCTTTCTTTTTGAAACTCTTCTGCTCTCTGTGTATGATTGGCTGCTTTTTCTTGATGACGATAACCGCTTTATCAGGGAAGCATGGAAAATTCCACGATATTCAAAGCGGATTTGATGGACAAAATTATTAGGTAAAACAATGACCAAGCCAGATAACACAAGTAAATTCCAGTCAAACCGCTTATCCGTTGCGCCCATGCTCGATTGGACAGATCTTGTTGCAACATATTGAATTGATGACACCAAGGGGTACTATAGGGGTACCATAGTCGAAAAGACTAGTTTCAAGTGTAAAGCTGAATTATATTGGGGTTATGAAAACTATAAATGTTACTGAATGGAGTCAGGATGAGCATAGCGGTATTTTCCCTATTGGTGCCAGAGATAAGCAAATGCTTTGGGCACCGGAAGGTGTACCTGCCCCTTTAAGACCTAACTGGCCATATTTATTTAAAGAGTCAATCAGATCATATCCTGATCAGTTTTGGACAGAGATTGTTGCTTTCATTATATCGAAGCACATAGGTGTGAATGTACCTGCTGCGTATCCAGGTGTTAAGAATATTGATGGTGAACTTGTTGGTGGGGCTCTTATAGAGTGGATGTACGAACCTAAAGTATGTAGTTTGGTTCATGCTGGAGACTTCTTAAAGCAAACCATTCCTGATTTTGATACTGACTCAGGTAAACAACATAACTTAAAAGATATGCTCATTCTTTTGAGAGTATTTTCTGCCAGAACAGAGTTAGTTAGCGACATTCACCATTGGCTAGCAGATATGGCATTGTTTGATGCGCTAATTGGCAATACTGATCGCCACCAAGAAAATTGGGGGCTTATTTTTGAACTAGATATCGAAACAAAGGATTCTAAAGTTACACTAAGTCCACTGTACGACAATGGAACTAGCTTAGGGCATGAGAGGTTTCTTCATAAAGTTGCTAGTTGGAACGACGATGCTCTGCTTCGATACATCAATAAAGGCATGCATCATCTTCGTTTTTCGAGAGATGATACTAAAAAAAGAATACCTCTGATTGAACTGGTAACAATTGTTGCTCGTAGAGAGCTTTCAAAACAAAGGATGAACCTCAAATTAGATGGTCTAGACTTAGATCGTATGCTCTCTGAGATAGAGCAACTCACAAAGGTCGATAATGTGACACCACTAAGCAAGGAAAGGTTTGATTGGATTGAGCGAATAGTAAGAACAAGATATAAACTTATCAAAGAAGCGATTACGACATGAATAGCATAGAATACTTATTAGATATCAAAACGTTGTTTTTAACTTGGCAGTCTAGCAACGACCGCAATAAAAGATATCGCGTTGGTACTTTAGCTAAGAAAGGTGATGTCGTTAGCTTTACTTACTTAACTGATTCTGATGATTTTGAAGAAGCCTTGGAAGAGGGCTTTAAAGGCTACCCTGCTTTTAAAATCTCTGGAGAGACGTATACGAATCAAGTATTGGAGACGTTTAAGAAAAGGCTTCCACCTAGCTCACGTAGGGACTTTAAAAAATTTCTTGCTCAGTATCTTTTGCCTGAGGATTTCTATGGTAGTGATTTTCAGCTTATCAGCCACACTGGAATACAACTCCCGAGTGACGGTTTTGACTTAGTTCCAAATTTATCTGAAGCAGAAGTACCCTTCGATTACTTAACAGAAGTAGCGGGGACTCGCTATCATCTTAATTTTGATGATGTATGTGAGTTACCTTTGGGAGTGGAAGTCGATTTAGTATGTGAAGATGACAACCAACATGACTGTAATGCGCTTGCTGTTAGTGTAAAAGGTCAGAAAATTGGTTATGTAAACCGATGGTTGTGTAGTTCACTGAGAGACCTTTTAAATAAAAAGTGTGTCAAAGCTTATGTAGCCAAAAAGTCGGGTACAATAGACAGACCACTAGTTTATTTATTACTCACAGCACGTTAAAAAAAAGGAGCCTATGGCTCCTTTTTTACATTCTCTGCCCTGACCAAACTACCTCACCAATTATTTCAAAATCAGCGCTTTTGATATCCTCTTTTCCGAGCTCCCACGGCTCATAAGCAGTATTATCACTTACTACTTTAATTCCATTAGGTAGAAACTGAAGCCTTTTTACCATCAAACGACCATCATATCTAAAGACATAAATCCCATCATTTGAGAAACCATCTAAGCGATTGACCATCACTATACTTTGGTTTTTAAGCGTTGGTGTCATACTGTCCCCACGAACAGGCATAAGGAAAATATTGTTAGGATTAAAACCAAGCTCTTGTCTGATGAAGCGCTCACTGAAAACCATAGCGCATGATTCTTCTTCTTTTTCTACTAGAGTTCCATGGCCTGCGCTTACTTCAATATCAAAGTACTTTAGCTCTAAGTAACCACGAGGTGTTACGACCCCTCCATTTTGTGACACCTCTCTCGCTTTTATAAATATGTCGTCAGGGATTTTCTCACGACTTTTCCAAGACTGGATCGTCTTAGGAGAAATGCCTAGAACCTTTGCTAAATCTACGTTTTTCGCTGTGTTTGTTAACTTCTTGAGTTCTTCTATTTGTACATCTACCTGCTTCATTGATGCTGCCTTTTGTCTGCAAAAGTATTGCGAACGATAAAATGATCCGCAATAATGCTCCGTGATGATGTTGAAGGTTATTTGAAGTCGTTTGCGGCGACTTAAGTAGCTTCAAGTGTACTACATGGAGGATATATGAATACAAATTTTGCTCTATTAGCACGCTTTGAGAGCCCTACAGTGGAACTCAAGCGAGTTAGCCAAGAGTTCTTTGGCATAACTCCAAAGACGGCGGAACAGCGCGCGAAGGCCTGCGATTTCCCCGTTCCTACATTCAAACTGCGTGATTCAGAGCGCAGCCCATCTTTAATCAAAGTTGAAGACTTGGCCACTTACATTGATAAGCGCCATGAGTCAGCTAAATCCGACTGGCAATCAGTCAACGGGGAGGTTCTATGAATATTCCTATGCACGGAATCAACTTGGATTTCACCCACTCAAGTGAGGCGAAATTACTGCACTCATTAGTTAAAGAGCGTGGTAGTTCCTGCGGTAAAGAACAAGACGAGTTCATTGCTAACTTTGAGATGCTGCTGGTGGAAGCTATCGAACTCATGGAAAGCGTAGAGGCATAGCCATGAGTAAGATAACGACTTTCACACATTCGGGAGAGGTGCTTCGCCTTTCCTCTTTCACTCGTCGCTTTTTTCCTCGCTTACCTAAGTTGGTTAAGGCTGATGTGAAGCGAAAGATTGAGCTACGCATGGAGCGTAAGAATCCTACTCGGGAAAACCTGATCAAAGCTGCTGAGGATGCGGTCAAGTTTGGTTTGAAGCGAGCAGGGTTTATCGAGGATAAGTTCTCGTTTGTAGATAGTCGTGTCAGAGCCAAAGCAGAACCTTTGAGTCACGACATTCTTATGCGTGATGATGCCATTAGTCAGCTTGCTAAAGATTATGCGATAGATTGCGCTGAACTGCTTACAGATAAACAACTTCCTGAAGTTTTCAGTTGCTACCTAGATGCGCTCAAGCACGTGTACGAACTTCAAGCGCTGACTTTACAAGAAATCCATGTCAATGCTCCTCGAATCAACTTCAAGAAAGAAGCTAAGAAGCCAGAAGAACTTGAGCGTGATTTAGAAATTGCAGCTTTGAAGATGCAATCGGAATCTTGGATTGAAGGTCGGCTTTTCCATCTTCGAGAGCAGTACATCGAATACTCACAAATTGCATTGGAACGAGTAGGGGAAGGAAAGCATCAAGCTTCTATGATTAGCGCGATTTCCTTTTCCAACTGGAAACAAAAACAACGCGAAGCCAAGAAGTTCGTCGAAGCAATGGCCGTAATGAATGATGACACAGGAGAAGCGTTTGCGCTTGAAGATGTGATCAAAAGGACTACGGCGAACCCAGAGAATCGACGCATTGAAATGATGGTGCGCTCTCGTGGGTTTGAAGAGCTCGCTCAAGACTTGGGCTATACCGCGCTGTTTGTAACTTGGACGCTGCCAAGTAAATACCACCGAGTATCTAGAAAGTGGAATGGTGCGTCTGTTAAAGAAGGCCATCAAGCTTTAATGCAGAAGTGGGCCGTTGCAAGAGCGTTGATAGCAAAAGAAGACATTGAGTATTTTGGCTTTCGTGTAGCTGAACCTCATAAGGACGCAACGAGCCATTCTCATTACTTCCTTTTTTGTTCACCTCAAGATAAGCAAACCATTATCAACATCTTAAAAGGATGTGCGATATCTGAAGATAGGTCAGAACTCGGGAACGACATTTCTCCTCGCTTTGATGTCAAGGAAGCAGACCCAAAGAAAGGCGGCGCTACTGCTTATATCGCTAAGTACGTTTCCAAGAATATCAATGGCAACCATCTACCAGAAACCGAAGCGGAAGAGTGTGCTTATCGAGCTCGCGCATGGGCTTCAACTCATCGTATTCGACAGTTCCAACAATTTGGCGGAGAGCCAGTTTCGTTATGGCGCAACCTTCGTCGAACTAAACCTGAACAAACTCAAATTGACCTCAAACTTGAGGAGCTTAGACAAGCGGCGGACTCAGCTAAATGGTCGCTGTTTTGTCAATTGGCCGATGGTGCCAGGGTGGAGTACGAGCAACGAGAAAACCAGTATGGCGAAATCAATAAAAAGGTCATTGGATTCTCTTGGTTAGGCCAACTTATCGAAACCGCAAGCGAACGCTACTCCATCGTCAAAAAAACAGATGTGAATCGCGTGCAAAAGGCACGGAGTGCCGCACCTTGGAGCACTGAAAATAACTGTAACTCCACTCTTTCTAAAGCTCTTATGGACGCGACCGGATGGAGCATAGAAGGAGTTCAATGTCTTATCAAACCTCTATCCAAGGGGGCAACTATCACCATAGACCAGTACTGCAAAATCCGTTTGGAACATGGAAAGGTCGTTACCCAATAAACACCATAAAACAACCCAATAAGCACTAATAAAAGGAACATACATATGATTATTAAAGGTCGAATTCAAGATTTAGACGATATTCAGCAAACCTCATTTATGGACAGGAACAGTGGTGAGCTAATTGCTCGCGGTGAGTTCTTACTTTCAGTAAAGAAACCCTCTCAGGTAATCAAAATCAAGGTAAGTCCTGAACATTGGAAGCAGTCAAGTAATGGTAAGAGCTTTCAAGCCTTGGTCGACAAAGACTGTGAATTCTGGATTGAGCAGAAGGAATTTAGTTTCACTCGCCCTGATGGCCAGACCGTTACAGGTTCTAGTAACAACTTGTTCCGTCTTCCTCAAGCTGGTTTGGTGAAGTGATATGCCTTATTGCGTCGTAGCTGAGAAAAGCACAAACGTCTTAAAACTTAGTGGTCAAAAACTCTCTGATTGCGACGCGCTTGTCGTGATATCCGCTAGTGAATATCACACCTATTTAGGAGCTCTGGAGTTGTCATCGAGTGATGTTGCAGGGCTTCTATTTTCGGGCTTTGGGCTCGTAATCTTGGGTTACTTACTTGCTGCTCCAGCTGGTTATGTAGTCCGCTTTATCAACAAACTTTAAAAGGTACATTTTATGAAAAAACTAATGTCTAAGGCTAAAACAGCCGTCCTACTAGCTTCTGTTTCTTTGGCCGCGCCAATGGCATTTGCAGAAGCTTCGACTAGCCCAGTTGATCAAATCAAAGATGCTGTGGTTGGTGCGCTTTCCGGCCTCGCTGCCATTACCACGGTAATCTTAGCGGTTGCACCTGTTGGTATTGGTATTGCAATTGCCTTCAAAGTGTTCGGTAAGTCTAAACAAGCAGTTAACAAAGCATGATCTTCTTGCTTCACGAGTTAGTCACTGCCATCTGGTTTCTGCTAGGTGGCATGATTGCTCTAGCCACAATTCATGGCTTAAAGGGCGGCTGATGCCGCCTTTTTTATAGGTGGATTTTATGAAGCGAAAACTATTAATTCTCGGACTCATTTTGAGTTCGTTCTATGCCGTTGCATCAGCGAGGCTTCAAGTTGCTGAGGCTTTGCTAGCCAGAGAGCGGGCGGTTCAATTTGGCTCCCAAATGTTAAAAGTCGAAACTGCAGTGAAAGCTGTCTCTCCTGTATCTCGCCCGTACTTTGTTACACCGTCAAACGTGTCAATGTCTTCATTTGGAGGTTTCCTTAAGAGTATGTCTACTCAAGAGCCAGTTAAAACTGTATTAGCCGCGCTTGGTTTTGCGGTGTCGGCTGGTAATTGGGAGTGGTCTTCAGACTATAGTGGGGCGCCGAAACAGGGAAGCCTATACTCCGTTCAACTCAGTCAGATGCGTTACACTGGTTATGGTGTTTCTATCCATACGGCTCTTAAAAATACGTTTGCTGAAAATGCTCAGAACTATGGAACAATAGATACAGTCGAGGTTGCTCAAGATAATACTCTTGTTGCTACGACACATAGTGGTTGGCGTTATGTTGGGTCTTGGGTTCATCTTAAATGTGATAGCGCCACTTCGACGGTAGAAAGCTGTGCTCCTGATTATGTTCCAAGTCAGGCTGATAAAACTATTCCGGATGATGCATTTGCGGGGACACTGGCATCAAGGTTCTCCAGTCTTTCTGATACTCAAAAACAAGCTCTGTTTCAGAATGCTGATGGTTCGCTTGCTGACTTGGATTGGCAACCAGAGGCGACAGCAGAACCGACCTTTAGTGATGGTCGCCCCCTTCCGCCAATCGGTGACCCTTTATGGCAATCTGCTCTTGATCATTCTCAAGGGAAAACCGTCCCAGAAGACAAGGCGGCTGACGCTCGTTACTTGGCTGAGACTGTTGCCCAAAATGACTCAACGGTCTTGAATAAGAATGCTAATGGGAGTAGTGGAGGCACTAACCCAAACCCTGATAATAATGTTGACCTTTCCCCTGTTGTTAACGCAATTCAATCGCTCGAATCCAGCAATGCTAACGAACTAAAAGCAATTAAAGAACAACTAAAGGCAAATGCTAAAGCCCCAGATTTAGATAAAGCTGGAGAAGTAAGCTGTCTAGTTGGCTTGAAGTGTCCTTCTTTTGTAGATCTCAAATATGGAGATGGTTTGAAAGGGCTTCTCGATGACTTTAAGACTCAGATTTCAGCGTCAAAGCTACTTCAGTTTCTTGATGATTTTCGAGTTAATGGCAATGGAAACGTTACGCCTCCAGTTTGGATCATTGATTTATCAGCAGTTGACTTTTTAGGTGAAGGGCTAGGGAAACATGATGTGAGTTTACCAAGTTACATTTGGTCTTTCATGCGGGCGTGTCTTTTGTTCGGCACGGTAATGGCCTGTCGCAAAATTATCTTTGGAGGATAAGTCATGTTTGATTGGGTTGTATCTCTTTTTAATACGTTCATCGAGCTTCTCGCTCGCTTAGTCAATTCCTTGGTTGTTTTGCTCACGAACTTAGGGTTAGGGGCTGTTGATGTTCTCCTTACTTTTGTTGTTTCGTTGATTAATGGACTAGGTTCGTTGCTATCTCCAATCGATTTAAAACCGTATATCAAAATGCTACCCACTGAGGCTATCGATATTATGTCGCTGGTGGGTTTTCCCCAAGCAATGACAATGATCATTTCGGCCATATCGGTGCGCTTCCTTCTTCAACTTATTCCATTTGTGAGGTTAGGTTCATAGCATGATTAATCTAATTATGGGGCGGCCGGGTGGAGGTAAAAGCTATGAAGCAGTTGTCTATCATGTGCTGCCTAACATTAAAGATGGTCGCAAGGTCATCACTAACTTACCGTTGAATATTGAGGCACTTGTTGCCGTGTTTGGTGAGGCGGTAAACGAGTTGCTAGAGGTCAAATCTTTTGATTTACACGACTATGGTAACGACAAAAGACCGTTTTCTAGTCCTGATGATTACAAAGATGAATGGAGAAATACTAGGGGACAAGCGCCGCTGTATATCATCGATGAAGCTCATATGATTCTTGGCAATCAAGCCAAAAAAGATCTTCTAGAGTTCTACTCGATGCACCGGCATTTTGGAATCGATATTACTTTGCTAACTCAATCTGATAGGAAGCTTCATCGTGATATTCGTGACATGATTGAGATTGTATATCGATGTATCAAAAACACTGCGCTAGGCTCGAATAAGACTTACACCAAGAAGGTGAAAATGGGCTTACGTGGTGATGTCGTAAATACAGAGCAGCGAACCTACGAGAAGCAATACTTCAAACTCTATCAAAGTCATACTGCGTCCAACACCGCTGTTTCAGAGGCTCAAGCTAAAGATGTGCGTCCAATTTGGCGCTCCAAGATGGCCTATGCGTTATACACGTTTACTATCTTATCGGTCATTGGGTTAATTAACTTACTTAGTAAAGACAATTTGTTGGGTGTACCAGCTGCGCCTGTCGAAGCCGTTCAGATTATAGATACTGGTGAGCAGCCTGAGTATATAGAGAAAGAAGAACCAAAATTGTATGAACATCCTTTAGGAGATTTCAGTTTTTCTATAATCGGGTTTGCCGAATCGTTGGTATATGTGAACAAACAAATTGATCCATCAATGTCTTTACGCGAATACTACTTCCAACTGGTACAGGGCGACTATCAAATGAGCGTGACAACCAGTCAGCTTAGAGAACTTGGTTATCAAGTAGTGCCAATAAACGATTGCTTCGTTCGAATTCAGTTTCAAGGTTTTGAGCAATTGGTTACCTGTAGGTCTCAAGGGGAGAAAACGTTAGAAGGCTTCAATCCGGTAGATAGTGCACTAGGTATTTGACAATGATTTTGAGAGCCCTCAGTTGTTAGTTCTGAGGGCATATGGTTTCTAAAGAATCTGACTTTTTATATCCATGATGGAATAGGATGGCGCACAGTCCACGAAGTACAAAGGTAACCCCGCAGAATTACAAGCTGCTTTTAGGTTTTCGTCTCTTGCTTTTCTATCTGCTCTTTGATGGCTTCTATCGTTCAACTCCACGGCCTTTACAATCTGCATAGTGTTTGGTTGACACAATACAAAGTCGAAGTGCTTCTTAGCGAGAAAGTTAAAGCACTTCATTCTAGTAGAGTTGTTTAGCCCTCTAGCTGGTTTAAGCGTATCAGCAACCCTCACTTTAGACATTACTATGTAGTGCCCACTCACTGCTTGATTAAGTGCGTGATAAAAAGACAGCTCTGCGTTAGTTAGTAGATTTTCGATACGTTCACAGTCAAATGAAGGTTTGCTCGATAGAGCCTCGGTTTTGTGTAGTTGTTCTTCCTGTTGGTTACGTTTGTTGTGTATTAGAAAAATAGTCACAAAAGCAACCGTAACAAGGAGGGAAAGAGCGAGTGCCATGATTTCTCCAAACTCATATGAAATAAAGCACACGATTCTAAGCGGTTAGAGACAACTGAAAGAAATAACGTTTTTACACGAAATGTAATTTTAATGCACTGGTATCTCGCCGCGCAGCGATAAGGCCCTGCACAGAGTTAATGCATTGCGTTGTAGTCAATGGCCGAGACAATGCTCTACTAAAGGTAAGTTGATTAACTTGCACATCCTGCAAAGCGTCTTTTTGGAACAGGGCACTGCCAGCTATCTGAAACAGATTGCCTCAACGAAAATGCGCGGATAAGGGAGGGCCCCGCGTCCCGCGGGAGGGGCCCTTAGGCTGGCGCATTATTCGTACTATTTATAGCTAACAGGATATGGCTCGTATGCACAATAAAGAAGTTGTGTAGTGTATACCTATTGAGGTTATGACTACTTTAGGTTGAGGACTGATTAACAGTTAGGAAGATTCAGAATGAAAATGTCTTTGGTGTGGGCATTACTTTCAAAACGGATGTGAAATGGCTCAGAGTTATAATGGAATAAATGGATACATGTTTAGTTCGACCAGAGAAGAAAAGCCCAAATTGATTTGGGCTTTAAAGATTGTTTGAATTAGTAGAGTGAAGCTAACCACTACTTTACGTTACATGACTTTACGAGTTCAGTGAGATCTTTTACGTAGCTCCCATTTATTGGCTCTACTTTGCTCTTATCAAATACTTCAGTGATAAGTCTTATCTTTATATCTCTTTTTATTTGAATGATCTCCTTATCGGACTTGTGTTCAATATCCAGAGAATCAGAAATTTGTTGAGCTAGAATGCCTGCTTTTAACATAGTCATTTTTTCGTTGTTGAGAGATACGATTTGTTTGACCAAAAAAAACAGGACGCCAGACAAAGCGCCAATAACTAGTGCTGTTGCTGTCATTAAAGGTAGGCGGCTGAGTAAAATATCCCAAGAGCTTGCATTTAAAAGCACTAACCTTGAAAGCAGGTCTTTAAAGCTTTCCGCATTCATATATAGGTAGGTTACGAAGCTACATAGGGCTATCAATACTGCTGTTGCCAACAAGTAATAACCAAAAAGTTGAGCTTTGGCTTCGTTGGTGTGCTCGATAGACTCGTAATTTGATAGTGACTTTTGTTTCCTTGCTTCAGACAATTCTTGTCTGATCGTTGTTAACTCGTTTTTGTCTGCAAGAAGGTTTTCTGTAATCAATACATGAGCTTTCTTATCTTGATCGTATTGTTTAGTGAGTTCTTTTGAGCGCTCTTCTAGCTCTTGAATTTTGATATTTCCAGAATCTATGGATTCTTGAATTTCATTAGCTAGTTTAGTCATTGAAGAGGCGTTTTCTTGTAAACTACTGAGTCTAGATTCTAAGGTTGCTTTCTGCTGATTGAGAAAGTGTAGGTCATTTTGGGTTGATTCAAGTCGAGTAGAACCCTCCTTAATTAAATCTCGAGCTCTATTGATGGTATCTTGCCACGCTAATGTCGCTTCTGTTCCAGAGTTTTTCAGCTTTAAATAAGCGTCCTGAAGATTTATTACGTGCTCTTTGTCCTTAATGATGTTTCGTAAAGACGCAGCTTTCAAGGATTCAAATCGACATTTTTTAGGTAGTATCAGGCCCGTAACATAGTCATGTACGTCAAATGTTGTTACTTCTTTAGGGCGTTGTCCTATTAAGTTGTTCGCAAGCCCTTGCTTATAAGAGGATATTATCTTGCTGGTTACCTTTTTCTCCACATGACCATAAGAAATCAATCGTACAATTTTAGCGGCTTCTGATGCTTTAAGCTCACTCAAAGATATCTCAGCAACCAACATAGGTTCATTGAACAAGACAACATGTTCACCAGATAAGGCGGATAATTCATAATTCGAGGTTGAAAGGAGCTCCATTACCGGCTTGAATTCTTTCTCATTGGTAGGTTCAAAATGCTCACTATATAGTAAAAGAGAAGAATTTCGTTTATAAGTTATATAGAAGGCATCTAATGCATCTTGATAGTTACTTACAGCCGCATCAGCTTGCTTAATACTTGGCTCAGGTAAGTTTGCCGTGAAAAAACTTTCGTCACTGTTTTCAATCTGTTCGTCTTCCACTTGATAGCCTTATTCATATGTGGTTTTTTTCATATAATACAGGCTTTTGGGGTTGCTAGCATATCTCAACTATTACTATGTGATCGAGACTAAGAACCCCAAGACTGAATGGCATCTTATTGATTAAGTACTTTTTTATGGAGTTGGTGAGGAAATAACTGCGTATATACTTGCCATAAGATGTTTAAGTTTCGGTGGCCGGTAACTTGAGCAACTTCTTCAATAGAGTAGCCTTTCTCAAACAACCTACTTGCGCCTTCACGTCTGAGGTCATGATAACGTAAATCCTCAATTCCAAGTCGATTTCTCACTCTTTGAAAACCTGCGGTAACACTTCGCGAGTTAAAGGGGAAAATTAGATTGCTTTCTTTTGGTTGGCGCATAGCAATATTAAAAGACTCTGCCAATAGCGGTACGATCATGTGATTACCGTGTTTTTTACGTGGATCCTTACGGTCACGAACAAGAACAGTTTTATGTTCCTCGTTAATATCTTCCCAACGAAGAGCACAAATTTCACCAACTCGCATACACGTTAAAATACTAAACTCAAGAATATCAACAAACGGGATAGGAGGTTGACCAGTAGCTCTGGAATTCTGGCGCTCAATTAGCCCCTGCTTTAAGGCTTCAAGTTCTTCATGAGTAGGTCTGCGGGTACGTTTCTCACTTTTGCCTACAAGCTGCATATCTGTGAGCACGGGCACTGCTTCATCAAAAATTTGATAATTAGCTTCAATATTAAATACAGGCTTAGCCTTTTTCATCACAGAACGAAGATATGCAATATCATGATAAATCGTTGCAGGTTTTGCTCCTGCACTACGACGGTTTTTACAGTGTTGGATTAGGTCACTCGTTTTTAGCTCATTGGTATCTATCTGCGCAATATCGCAATCTCTTAGCATCTCGATGACATAGCGTTTGGTACGTCCTGTGTTATTCCATAAATCCTTATCTGCCATGAACTTATCGAGGAGTACCGAAAGGGGGACTGTTTTGGTACTATTTACGCCGTTCAATTCAATGTCGGATAGGCGGTTCTTACCGTAGGTACGAGCGTGCTCTTTCTTTTTGAAAGTCTTTGACTCTCTGTGTATGATTGCCTGCTTTTTCTTGACGATGATTGTTGCTTTATAGCGGAATTCACCGTTTTTAAGTTGCCGCTTTTCGATTGAGAGTGAAGCC
This sequence comes from Vibrio mediterranei, assembly GCF_900088415.1. Taxonomy (GTDB): domain Bacteria; phylum Pseudomonadota; class Gammaproteobacteria; order Enterobacterales; family Vibrionaceae; genus Vibrio; species Vibrio mediterranei. The sequence goes on along the minus strand of NZ_FLLQ01000017.1, from coordinate 6,994 downwards.
ATTCCATCGTCCTACTCTTTGAGGGGTACTGTAAGGGGTACTATAGGACGAAATTTGGGAAAATTCCACGATATTCAAAGCGGATTTGATGGGTAAAATTATTAGGTAAAACAATGACCAAGCCAGATAACACAAGTAAATTCCAATCAAACCGCTTATCCGTTGCGCCCATGCTCGATTGGACAGATAGACATTGCCGTTACTTCCATCGTCTATTGTCATCGCAAACGCTGTTGTATACCGAAATGGTAACGACAGGTGCGATTATCCACGGTAAAGGTGATTTTCTTGCGTATAACGAAGAAGAACACCCGGTAGCGTTACAGTTAGGTGGGTCTAATCCGGCGGACTTAGCGACGTGTGCAAAGCTTGCCGCGGAACGTGGATATGATGAAATCAACCTCAATGTGGGTTGTCCTTCGGATCGTGTTCAAAATGGTCGTTTTGGTGCTTGTTTAATGGCGGAGCCAGAGTTGGTGGCGGAGTGTGTCGCGGCGATGAAAGAAGTTGTTGATGTTCCAGTAACGGTGAAAACACGTATTGGCATTGACGATCAGGATTCTTATGAGTTTCTGACGCGATTCGTCTCTCTTGTCTCAGAAAAGGTGGGATGTGAACAATTTACTATTCACGCGCGTAAAGCTTGGTTAAGCGGCTTGAGTCCAAAAGAAAACCGAGAGATTCCACCACTGGATTACCCACGTGCTTATCAAATTAAGAAAGATTTCCCTCATTTACAGATCGCAGTGAATGGTGGAGTGAAGACCCTTGAAGAGTCTCTCGAACACCTGAAGCATTTAGATGGTGTCATGATAGGCCGTGAAGCGTATCAAAACCCTTATATTCTTGCGCAAGTTGACCAACTAATCTTTGGGCTTGATACTCCAGTGAAAAAGCGCAAGCAGGTTGTGGAAGAGATGTATCCATACATTGAGCGACAGTTAGCGAACGGTTCGTATCTTGGTCATATCTCTCGTCATATGATTGGTCTATTTCAGGCGATGCCTGGTGCGAGGCAGTGGCGTCGTTACATTAGTGAAAATGCTCATAAGAAGGGTGCCGGCATTGAGGTACTCGAAACTGCATTAGCGAAAATACCTGCGGAACTTGACGTGTAAGATACCAACTTATTGGTCAATAATACCAACTCCTATTGTGCTCAGTGCCAATAGGAGTTTTTGTTTTTTGTAAGTGTATGATTTATAATGTTTATAATAGTTGGAACAGTTCCTGCAATACCAAAGTTAAGTCGTTAATGAAGTCACAAGCACGTAGGAGGTGTTATGTTTGAACTGATTTTCGTATTGGTATTTTTGGCTACACTGGTAATGACAGGCGTAACAGTGATGACAGTAACGCTGGCTGTGGTTGTTTCGTTTGGTGTGATGTTTATGTTGGGAATGGTCGGCATCGTCTTCAATTTACTCCCGTATATTATCGCTTTCCTTATTGCGATTTGGTTGTATAAGAAAGTAGTAGCACCATCAAGTTAACAAAATAGCAACAAATATCCCTGCGGATTAAGGCGTAATTGCTATAGTTAGTGTATGGCACTAGGTACAGTAGCTACGCCGAGATTTCTGGAGGGAAACATGACAATGACTGAGTTAAAGCACCTATACCATCAGAACTTGTTAGCTGAGGCGATCATAGAACCGTCTTCTTCTGATGAAGGTTGGATTGTTGAGTTTCGCCACAAGCAGGGCGGTTTTCTTATGTTAACTGATATTCATGGTGCTGAATGTCAGTATAACGATCTTGATAAAGCGTCTAAGTCTGCCTTGGCCGTTGGCTTTACTGAGGTTCGAATTGAAGCTAAGTAATCCTCTCTCTTCTTCCAAAAAGTTATAAAACATTCATATCTATTCTTTCTTGTTATTAAGGTGGTTGGTTAATCTATCGTCACGCAATGATTAGGGATGTCGTGACAATGTCTTCAAATGTAAAACAGTCATCAAATGGCAACATACAACCACAAGAGCTACCTAATGTAGCTGCACCATTAAATGACCAACAGATCTCACAACTTCAACAAGCTTCGAGTAATTTATCTTCTAACCAACTTGCTTGGGTGAGCGGATACTTTTGGGGATTGAGTCAAGCACAAGCTCCTACCCAACTCACCCCTGTAGCCAGTGCAGTAAATACAGCCACGGCTTCTGTACCTGCTGGAAAACTGTCAATTATCTTTGCTTCACAAACTGGTAACGCGAAAGGTGTTGCGGAAGAATTGAAAGAAGAAGCAAGTACTTTAGGTATCGATGTAGAGCTGTTTGATGCGAGTGACTACAAAGGTAAAAACCTAGCAAAAGAAACGCACGTTATTATCGTCGCCTCGACTAATGGAGAAGGTGAAGCGCCTGATAACGCTATTGAGCTGCATGAATTTCTGCAGTCCAAAAAAGCCCCTAAACTTCCAAACTTAAAATATGGTGTGATTGGTTTAGGTGATTCAAGTTACGAGTTCTTCTGCCAAACAGGTAAAGACTTTGATTCTTTCTTAGCTAAGCTGGGGGCAACCTCATTTATCGACCGAATTGACTGTGATGTCGACTATGATGCACCAGCTGAAGAGTGGCGTGCGAATGCTCTGGAAAAAATAAAAGCTGACCTCGCATCTCAAGCTGCAGAGGTTGTAACACTACCGGTTGCTAATAATACCGCTGCGGTAACCTATACCAAAAAGAACCCATACACTGCGACGTTACTGACTAGTCAAAAAATCACCGGACGTGACTCTGGCAAGGATGTTCGTCATATCGAAATAGATTTAGAAGGCTCAGGTCTCACTTACCAGCCAGGCGATGCTCTTGGTGTATGGTTTGAAAACAATAGCCAGTTGGTTGACGCGCTTCTAGCTCAAGCTGGTTTGTCTGGCATCGAAAGTGTCGATGTTGACGGTGAAAGCCTATCCCTTCGTTCTGCGCTGATTCGCCACTATGAAATTACTGCTGCAAACCCTCAATTAGTTAGCCAGTACGCTGAACTCTCCAACAGCAAAAAGCTGCTTAAGTTAGCCGAAGACAAAGATAAGCTGCGAGAGTACGCGGGACGTACTCAGGTATTAGACGTATTTAAAGAGAAGAAAACCAAACTTGAAGCATCACAATTACTGTCATTGCTACGCCGTCTAACTCCTCGCCTTTACTCTATTGCTTCTAGTCAAGAAGAAGTGGATGAAGAAGTACATCTTACAGTTGGGCTAGTAGAGTATTCTACTGGTGAGGAGAGTCGCTACGGTGGTGCTTCTTACTTCCTGTCTCGTGATCTAGAAGAAGGCGCAGAAGTAAAAGTGTTTGTAGAACACAACAACAACTTTAAGTTGCCAGAAAATGGAAATACCCCAGTTATTATGATCGGCCCAGGCACAGGTATTGCGCCATTCAGAAGCTTTATTCAACAGCGTGATAATCAAGGTGATAGTGGTAAAAACTGGCTGTTTTTTGGTGACCGTACCTTCACACAAGATTTCCTTTACCAAGTTGAATGGCAAAAATACCTTAAGTCGGGTGTCTTAAGCCGTTTAGATGTGGCGTTTAGCCGAGATCAACATGAGAAAGTCTATGTACAACACCGCCTACTAGAGCAAGGTGAACAAGTGTGGCAATGGCTTGAAGAGGGGGCACATATCTATGTGTGTGGTGATGCGAACCATATGGCTAAGGATGTACACAATGCACTGTTAGAGATTACTAAGGTGCATGGTGGAAAATCACCGGAACAAGCTGAGGAGTTTGTCAGCGAATTAAGAAAAGCAAAACGTTATCAGAAGGATGTGTACTAATGAGCAAGCAATCAGTGACTATTCAAGAAGTATTAGGTCAAGAATTAGGACCACTATCTGATAACGAACGCCTAAAGCGAGAAAGTAACCTGCTTCGCGGTACGATCGAAACAGATCTACAAGATCAAATAACGGGTGGTTTTACAGCGGATAACTTCCAGTTGATACGATTCCATGGCATGTATCAGCAAGACGACCGTGATATTCGGAACGAGCGAGCTAAACAAAAGCTCGAACCTCTACATAACGTAATGCTACGAGCAAGAATGCCTGGTGGAGTTATAACGCCGAAACAGTGGCTTGCCATAGATAAGTTTGCAACAGAGCATTCTCTTTATGGCAGTATCCGTCTGACTACTCGTCAAACGTTCCAATTCCACGGTGTACTGAAGCCAAATATAAAGTTGATGCACCAAACACTGAACTCCATTGGTATTGATTCAATTGCCACTGCTGGAGATGTGAACCGAAATGTCTTGTGTACGACTAACCCTGTTGAGTCTGAGTTACATCAAGAAGCGTATGAGTGGGCGACTAAAATCAGTGAACACTTACTACCCAAGACTAAAGCCTATGCTGAGATCTGGTTGAACGGTGAAAAAGTAGAAACAACGCAAGAAGATGAACCTATTCTAGGCAAGAACTATTTACCTCGTAAGTTCAAAACCACCGTAGTGATACCACCGCAAAATGATGTGGATGTTCACGCTAATGACTTGAACTTTGTTGCTATCGCAGAAGAGGGCAAGCTTGTCGGCTTTAATGTGCTGGTGGGTGGCGGATTAGCGATGACACATGGTGACACCAGTACTTATCCAAGAAGAGCAGATGATTTCGGTTTTGTACCGCTTGATAAAACGCTTGAAGTGGCTGCTGCAGTAGTGGCGACACAAAGAGATTGGGGTAACCGCTCTAACCGTAAAAATGCCAAAACCAAATATACGTTGGATCGTGTAGGTATTGATGTCTTTAAAGCCGAAGTAGAAAAGCGCGCCGGCATCAAGTTTGAGCAAAGTAAACCATATGAGTTCACAGAGCGTGGCGACAGGATTGGTTGGGTTGAAGGTATTGATGGTAAACACCATCTAACACTCTTTATTGAAAATGGACGTCTACTGGATTTTCCGGATAAACCTTTAAAGAGCGGCGTCGCAAAGATCGCTGAAATTCATAAAGGCGATTTTCGAATGACGGCCAACCAAAACCTTATTGTGGCTAAAGTATCCAAGTCGAATAAAACCAAGATAGAAAAGATAGCCCGTGAACACGGCTTGATGGATGACACAGTATCAGAACAGCGCAAAAACTCGATGGCGTGTGTTGCTTTCCCTACGTGTCCTCTTGCGATGGCAGAGGCTGAACGTTTTCTACCAAGCTTTGTTACTGATGTGGAATCTATCTTGGATAAACATCAGATCAATAAAGAAGAAAGCATTATCTTACGAGTCACTGGATGTCCTAATGGTTGCGGACGTGCAATGTTGGCTGAAATAGGGCTGGTTGGTAAAGCGCCGGGTCGTTATAACTTGCATTTAGGTGGTAACAAAGCAGGTACTCGTGTTCCTAAAATGTATAAAGAGAACATCACCGAAGCGCAAATCCTAGAGGATATCGATTCGTTAGTTGGTCAGTGGGCAGAACAACGAGAAACAGGTGAGGCCTTTGGAGACTTTGTCATTCGAGCGGGCATCATTCAAGAAGTGAAAGTATCGAAAAGGGACTTCTATGCTTAAACTCCAAGAACATTCAACATTGAAAGATTTACTTTCGCTTACCAAAACCGAACAGATCCTAAAACTGGCGGAGCTTAATGCAGAGTTGGAACAGCTCAATGCAGAGCAAAGAGTTCGATGGGCGTTTGAAAATTTACCTGGACAGCATATCTTGAGCTCGAGTTTTGGTATGCAGGCTGCGGTTATGCTTCATTTGGTTAGTCAGGTTCGTTCAGAAACCCCGATAGTGTTAACAGATACGGGGTACTTATTTCCTGAAACCTATCAATTTATTGATGCGCTTAAGGAGAAGTTAAACTTAAACCTACATATATATAAAGCAGAGTTGTCGCCGCAATGGCAAGAGGCAAGGTACGGAAAGCTGTGGGAACAAGGTCTTGAGGGAATCAAACGTTACAACCAAATGAATAAAGTGGAGCCGATGAGGAGAGCTTTAGAGGATTTGGGTGTTCAGACTTGGTTTTCAGGATTGAGAAGAGAGCAGTCGGAGAGTCGAGCTAACTTGCCCGTACTAGCGATTCAAAATGGCAGATTCAAGTTTCTTCCCATTATAGATTGGAGTGACGACCAGATTGACACTTATTTATCGGAACATGGCTTGAGTTACCATCCGTTGAAAGACCAAGGGTATCTTTCTATTGGTGATACTCATTCGACGGAAAAGTGGAAGCCAGGAATGAAGATAGAAGAAACTCGCTTTAACGGCTTAAAACGAGAATGTGGTTTACATGAAGATGACGTCGAACAAGATGGTTCAGGAATCTAGAGTAAATCGGTTATTAAAAAGGAGGGGAAACCCTCCTTTTTTAATAACTCTGTGGATAACTTGTAATTAAAATAAGGATAAAGTGGGATAAATAAAGCTTTGAATGAAAAAGAAACGCTTAGTCGTTATTTTTGTATTTTTTCCTAAAAAACGCTTGCCAATGTGATCCGGATCTCTATAATGCGTCCTCACTGACACGGCAGAGCCCACAAGGGTTCAAGGCAAGAGTCAGTAAGGCGTCCAGCTGATAAGATGGTCTTCTAGTTAGATTTGAAAAAATCAAAAATAATTAGAAAAAAGTGTTTGACACTGAGAATCATCTCGCTAGAATAGCCGCCTCTTCAAACGGAAAGCGAAACGCAGAGTTCTGAAGAGAATGTTCTTTAACAATATAAACCTATCAATCTGTGTGGGCACTCGTTGATGATAATCAAATTGGATACTTCGGTATCAAATTAGGTTTTCAATGAACTGAGTGACCAATCAAGTCGAAAGACTTGGCACAGTCAATTCATTATCGTTCTGTTGGAACGATAATAGCTTTAGATTACTAAGGTAGTTTAAAGTCAGTATTCATTGAGCCGACAAAATCTTAAATTGAAGAGTTTGATCATGGCTCAGATTGAACGCTGGCGGCAGGCCTAACACATGCAAGTCGAGCGGAAACGAGTTAACTGACCCTTCGGGTGACGTTAACGGCGTCGAGCGGCG
>NZ_FLLQ01000016.1 GCF_900088415.1 Vibrio mediterranei | reverse complement strand
GACTTACGCCATGATCAAAGCACTCAACAAGCTAACTGGGATAGGTATGCCCGAAACTCAGTATGTTGTTTAAAATGCGAGCTAATTAGCTAGCGTTCGCTCTTTAGCTGAATTCGGCAACAAAGCCGCGTCGTTGTACCAAACTGATAGTACAACCAGTGAGAACAGGAGTAACAAGTATGTCTATTAAAGTTGTCGGTATCGGAGTTATGACCACTTTTTATAACGATGAGTCAAATTTTCATAAATAAGTCGCAATTAAAAGGAACTGTTCTAGACTCAGTTTATGCGGATCAAAATGTTGCTAGAAAAGGTGGAAGTAAAATGCTGTAGCGTAGATAACAATCAGGTTTGGTATCGAACTAGTTTATTATTTGGAAAGTGTAAATATGTTTGAAGAAGAAGAAAAAATCACTAAATCCTTTGTGTTAGCTGCTTTTGGGTGGGCAATCTTTGGTATGCTAGTCGGGCTTTTAGCGGCTGTGCAGCTATATTTACCTCAACTAAATTTTGCTAATGAATATATTAATTTTGGAAAGATTCGACCTATTCATACCAATGCAGTTATATTTGGTATGGTGTGTAACTTCTTGATAGGTCTCTCACTCTATGTCCTTTGTAAGTCCTCTTCCGTTAACCTGACGTATTTAGGCTTGGTTAAAGTCCTATTTTGGGGTTGGCAACTAGTGTTAGTCTTGGGGGTCGTAACACTGTCGATGGGATACACGTCCACAAAGGAATACGCTGAGATGGAGTGGCCATTAGACATTGCTATAGTCGTGCTTTGGTTGATTTTTGGCTTTGTATTTTTTTCCACATTAGCCAGACGGAAAGTACAACATATATTCGTTTCCAACTGGTTTAGCGGTGCGGTTATTATTGTCATTGCACTTATATTTGTGGTAAATAATCTTGCGATGCCACTATACCCCTTTAAGTCCTATTCTATTTTTTCTGGTGTAAGTGACTCGCTTGTTCAATGGTGGTGGGGTCATAACGCAGTAGGTTTTCTCTTAACTGCAGTATTCGTCGGCACAAATTATTACTTTATTCCTAAAGTTGTGGATCGACCCATATATTCATATCGTTTATCCTTAATTACTTTTTGGGGACTGATTGGCTTTTACACATGGGCTGGCACTCACCACTTGGTGTATACATCCGTACCTTCATGGATTCAAAACATTGGCGTTGTAATGTCCTTATTGCTTTGGCTACCTTCTTGGGCTGGTGCATTTAACGCATGGATGACAGCGATATCTAACAGAGAGGCACGAAAAACGAACCCTATTGTTTGGTTTTTCATGTCATCTATCGTTTACTACGCGTTAGCCACTTTTGAAGGCCCTTTAATGGCGATTCGATGGTTTAACCAAATAGCTCATAATTCAAGTTGGGTTATTGGGCATGTTCATTCTGGCGCTTTAGGCTGGGTAGGTATGACAGTGATAGCGACACTGTATTATCTGATACCTAAGCTTTACAACAGACCACTTTATTCTTACACCCTTGTGAAAGTTCACTTTGTACTAGCTCATCTCGGTGTTCTCTTTTACATCGTTTCTCTTTGGATTGGCGGAATTGGCCAAGGCTCCATGTGGTTGTCATTGACCGACTACGGTACGCTTGCCTACTCATTTTCTCAGGTATTAGATTTTATTCATCCATACATGTTGGGCCGTGCATTAGGAGGAGGTTTTTATGTTTTAGGTATGTTCTTGATGGCCTATAACTTGTTTATGACCGTGAGGGTACGAACAAAGTTAACGGAACAGAAGGCGTAATGATATGGAAAATTCAATAGCTAAGTCTTTATTCGCGTTTATCACTATAACTACGATTGTTGTTTTGTTTTCTTTTTTTGTTTGGGTGTTCCCTGGCTTTTTCTTTACAAATGAACTTGCTAAGAAGACAACGGCGAAACCATACTCGGCTATAGAGTTAGCTGGCCGGGACGTATACATGGCTCAAGGGTGTGTCTCTTGCCATACACAAATGGTTCGAAATCTTGAAGCAGAGCGGAAGCGTTATGGTAGACCAAACGAAATGGAGGATGATGTTTATGAGTTTACATTCCTCTGGAGCTCGCAACGAACCGGACCAGATTTGACAAATGTAGGGTTGAAGTATTCAGCGGATTGGCACAAACAGCATTTGATTAACCCTCAGTCAGTCGTTCCGAACTCCATAATGCCCCAGTATCCTTGGCTCTTTGAGAAACCGCTTGATGCGGCACATGTTAATGCAGCGATGGTAGCCATGCAAAAGCTAGGTGTGCCATATACCGATGAACAGATCTCTCACGTACAAAGTGAAGTAAAAGATAAGACAGAGGGTGATGCGTTAGTGGCTTATTTAATGAGTCTTGGGGTTGATACTCACAGCGCAGCTGGAGGACTACAGTGATGGAATGGAGCAAAACATTATCTACGATTCTTTCGATTATCTTTTTTTTCATAATGATTGCGGTAATTTATTCACAGTTTCGCAAGAGAAGCAGCGCAGATAAAAACCACACTTTAGAAGAGTTCGGAGGCATCATCGAAAAGGATGCCCCTATCCCTAGAATACTCTTCATAGGCTATTTCCTCGGTTTTGCAGGTGCCATCGTGTACGTTTTACTTTTCCCGGGCTTTGCTACATGGGGGGGCTTTCTGAATTGGACTCCAAAGGAGGATGCATATGTAGGCGTCCCTGTAAATTTAGATGACAGAATAGACAATACGCTTGTTGGGAAAACTGATAAACAAGTGTTCGAAGCCCTGATATTGCAAGAAAATGTGGTCGATAGTGGTAAGGCACTATTTAGTGAAAACTGCGGGGCATGTCATGGGCAAGATGCTTCTGGGCAGCACAACTTTCCGATTCTCGTTGATGAAGATTGGCTGTACGGAGGGTCTCCAATGAACATTTATGCAACGATACATAGTGGAAGACATGGGCGTATGCCTGGATGGAGTGAAGAACTAACGGAGCAAGATATAGATGAACTTACAGAATATGTTTTTGGGCTGAGTCGGTCGAGCTTTAGCATCAACGACAGTTTCGAGTCCCATTGTAGTTCTTGCCATGGGAAGGATGCAAAAGGGAATAAAGGAGTTGGCGCTCCAAATCTGACTGATGACATATGGCTTCATGGGGAACGAAAAGAAGACATAAGAAACCATATCGTTAATGGTATAAACAATCAAATGCCAGCCTTCGGAGAAAGATTAACTCGAAACCAGATACTATCACTAATAACCTATCTATTATCCCTACAGGCAGAACCAGAGTCACTCATAGCGCTTACAGACAATTCGACTTACGTACTGTCACGGAACGAAAAACCGCTCCCCGCAACGATCGCTTCTTGTGCTGGGTGCCATGGTAAAGATGGTCAAAGTATCGTGCTCGGTGTGCCTAATCTTGTGGGTCTGAAGTTCGAATACATCTACAACCAGATGAATTTATTTGCTGATGGCATACGACAGAATGTAACGATGAAAGGGATGGTATCTCATCTAGGAATGCAAGACAGGGTAACGGCAGCTAACTATTACGCTTCCTTGGATGTAAAAGAACTTGAAAATAACACACCTGAGATACCCGACAGTGGTCTAATTGAAGACCCAACTCAAAGGCTGGTATATCAAGGTAACTGGCAAAGAGCGATCCCTGCTTGTACAACATGTCATGGAGATAAGCTCGAAGGTAGTCCTTCCTTTCCAAGGTTGGCGGGACAATCCGCAGATTACTTGTTAGAACAGTTAAATAACTGGCGTTCAGGAGTTCGTAAAGGTGACCAAGGACAAATGATGTATAACATCGCTCAAAAGCTTTCTAAGCAAGAAATTGAGTCCCTCTCTAAATACCTATCAGAGATAAAGTGAAATAAGAGGTAAGTAAACATGAATGTAAACAAATTGCGAAGAGAGGTTGTTAAAGCATGTGGTCTTATGTCATTAGGTTCTACGTCGTTTTCCTCCATGGCTAAGATTTTTGTCGAAAACGGTGTTACTTATTCTGACGGTGAGGGCGTGACTTTTTCTGATGGTCCAAAGCCAATTTTGAGCACATTTCCTCAAAAGAAAGATATGGTTATCGTTCACACTAGACCTCCACATCTAGAGACTCCGTTTGAAGTTTTTAATGAGGGTCTTCTTACACCTAACGATCGTTTTTTTGTTAGATATCATTTGGCTGACATACCGACTTTTATTGATACCGATAGTTACACTATCAAGATTACGGGTATGGTGGATAACGACGTGACTATGAGCTTAGCTGAGCTCAAGTCTATTGAAGGCCAGCAAGAAATCGTTGCGGTTCAACAATGTACTGGTAATAGCCGTGGTTACTCATCACCTAGAGTATTTGGAGCTCAATTGGGTAACGGTGCCATGGGTAATGCCAAATTTAAAGGCGTTCCATTAAAAAACGTCCTGGCGAGAGCCGGAATAAAACAGAACGCAACTAGTGTTGTCGTGGACGGCCTCGATAGACCAGTGCGACACACCACTCCAGACTTCCTCAAATCTCTGCCTTTGGAGCATGTCGATACTGGCGAACCGATGCTCGTATGGGAAATGAACGATGAACCATTACCTTTTTTAAACGGGTTCCCTGTAAAACTGATTGTACCGGGGTGGTTCGCAACGTATTGGGTTAAACATGTTTCTCATTTAAAGGTTATTGAGGGCGAATTTGATACTTTTGATTCGTTTTTCATGTCGGAGGGGTACCGCTTACCCGACAATGATTGCAAATGTGAAACTCCTGAAAATAGGGCTACAAAAACTAAGCCTGTGACAACCTTTCCAATAAGAAGCTTCATAACGAGTTTAGAGAATGGAGATACTGTCGAATCTAAGAAAGAAATTACAATCAAAGGCATTGCATTCGATAGTGGAAGTGGAATAAAGAAGGTTGAAGTTTCTTTTGATGGTGGCAAAAAATGGATTAGTACGGTTTTAAGTCAAGATTTGGGGCGCTTTTCTTATCGTGGTTGGCAGCTAAAACATACCTTCACTGAGAAAGGAAGGACACTACTCATGGTAAGAGCCACAGCTAACAGTGGGGAAGAGCAACCAACAAAAGCGACATGGAATCACGGTGGCTATAATCGAAATGTCATAGAACGAACAGACATTAAGGTGGTTTGAAGATGAAAATATTGATTAGCCTATGTCTGTTGTTGAGCTCTTTAGTGCATGCCGAGTTTATTTCTATAGTTTTGCCCTCGGATAACACTAAATTGAAAAGCTCAGATTTACCTGGTTACGAGCTTGCAAAATCGAAGTGCCATCTATGCCATGCTATGGATTATGTTTTTTATCAGCCTCCAGGAATGGATTTTGAAGAGTGGACGGCAGAGATGTATAAAATGAGAAATGCATACGGTGCTCCTATCAGCATGGAGGAAGCGAAATATATCGCTGCATATTTAGCCGTAGCTTATGGTTCAGCGACTAAAAATGATTCTGAAATTGTTGCATTAACAGAATCCTATCAATCCAAACAAGTGTACAAATATGAGAACTTAGACGCGTTAAGTTTGATGTCGTCAAATGACTGTATCGCTTGTGGCGTTAGTCAGGAAACATTGTTGAAGTTGAAGTCGCTATATGAAGGAAAACCGAATGCTGTTGATAGACTGGGCTATGCCATCAAAACTGGAAAGGTTAACGGTCACCCACCTCCCTTTAATCGAGATGAGTCAGAAGCGATAGCTATGTACATTTTAAGTTTGAAGTGAACTTTGTTTTATATGATTAGTCAGGAAAGAACTTCTTATTAGTGTTCGATTCATTTTGGGTGCTCCTACCTTTGTATTTGTATTTGACGCTCAACTTTGGGTCATGACTCCAACCTGTTGATTCTATCATCCAATCAACAGGTTGGAGTCACGACCTAAAATAACACGTTATTTACTACTGCTTACCTTCTTTTTCGTAAGCGCTCCATAAAACCCGCATTCTAATCGCCTAGCGCGAAGAGTAAGATCAAATCTCTAACCATGAGGAGATTTGAAATGGGAAAACGACACACTAATCAAGAATGGCAAACGCTCATCGAGCAGTCTGAATCGAGTTCATTGTCAACGCTTGCATTTTGTAAGCTCAATGAACTCAATCCCTCAACGTTTTATGCTAAGCGCCAGCAACTCAAAAAAGCGGATGTCTCTCAAGGCTTTGTACGAGCAGAGATCGTCGAAAAGACAACGAAATATCAAGCTCAAATAGCCACCGCTAACATGACACTTCTCATCAATGATGTGGAGTTGAGCATTCCTCAAGACATGCCCGCTGCCTACCTGGCAGAACTCATTGGAGCCTTGTCATGAAACATATGCTCAGCGCACCAGAGATTTATCTGTATCGTGAGAGTGTCGATTTTAGAAAGTCCATTAATGGCCTCGCGGCGATTATCGAAAGTGACACCGATTTACCCTTGGGAAGCGGCGCACTGTTCCTGTTCACCAATAAACAGCGCGACAAAATCAAAGTGCTGTACTGGGATAAAACTGGCTTTGCGCTTTGGTATAAACGCCTTGAAAAAGCCAAGTATAAATGGCCTACAAAAGAGCAAAATGAAGTGTTTACCCTGACTCAATTCGAGCTTGACAGACTGCTTTCAGGCTTCACGATTATCGGCCATAAACCCGTTCAAATAAACGATTTTACAATGACTTAATCGATAATAAAGCCTGATATACCAAGCGTAAATGGCATGATTTTAGTATAATAAATGCCATGAAAAAGACGCCAGATATCAACCCAGAAAGCCAAGATGTTGCCGAGCTACAAGCGATGGTGAAAGCGATGGTGAAAGCGATGGTGAAAGCGATGGTGAAAGCGATGGTGAAAGCGATGGTGAAAGCGCTGATGGCGTCAGAAAACCAATGGAAACAAGAGCGTCAATCTCTGCTTGAGCATCTCAAACTTGCTTTCGACCGCCAGTTCGCAAAACGCTCTGAGGCGTTAAAGCCTTACGATGAATCTCAAGGTGACCTCTTCAACGAAGTGGAATGTGAAGCCGCTAAGGAAGAAGAGGTTGAGGTAACGACGACCACAACGAAGAAGCGTGGTAAACGCAAGCCACTTCCAAAGACTTTGCCTCGTGAGGTTATCGAACTTGATTTAGACGACCATGAAAAACAGTGTGCATGCTGCCAACATAGTCTGCATAAAATCGGTGAAGACCGCACTGAGAAACTTGAGTTCTCACCAGCTGTGCTCAAAGTGCTGGAATATGTTCGTCCTAAGTATGCTTGTCGTCAGTGCGAGCAAACTGAAGACAAAAGCCACATCGTTCAAAAGCCAGCGCCCCAGAGCATCATCCCTAAAAGCTTCGCGACAGAAAGCTTGCTGGCCAATATCATCCTTGGTAAATATCAATACGCAATGCCACTTTACCGCCAAGAGTCGCTGTTTACTCAGTCGGGTATTGAGCTGTCGCGAACTACCATGGCAAGGTGGGTTATCCAAGTCAGTGAGAAGTTCAAACCCCTCTATGCCGCCTTAAAAGAGCATCTACTTCAACAAGTGGTGGTTCAGGCGGATGAAACGCCGCTCAATGTCCTCAAAGAAGATAAACAGTGTTATATGTGGCTCTACTGCTCGGGTGCAGACTCGCCCGACGCTGCACTGCCGAATGTAAAGAATATCGCCTTGTACGACTATCAAAACAGTCGCGCGAGGGCATGCCCTGTTGCCTTCTTGGGGGATTACAGTGGTTATCTGCAAACCGATGGCTATGGTGCCTATGATGGGCTTCACCAAGTCACTAATGTTGGTTGCTTGGCGCATGCACGGCGTAAGTTCATGGATGCTAAGAAGCTTCAAGGTAAAGGTAAGTCAAGCGCTGGCCAAAATCCAGAAGCTCTATGGAATAGAATCCCGCTTAACAGGTGAATCTGCTGAAAAAAGAAAAGTAGAACGTCAACTGCATGCTAAGCCGATACTGGATGAGTTGTACGAGTGGATGACGACTCAACAAGTGATGGAGTCTAGCCCGCTGGGTAAGGCGATAAAATACACGCTCGGCCAATGGCCGAAACTTATCCGCTATATCGATGACGGTCATTTATCGATAGATAATAATCGTGCTGAACGCGCAATAAAACCGCTGGTCATTGGCAGAAAAAATTGGCTCTTCTCAACTAACCCTAATGGGGCTGAAGCGAGCGCGATGCTTTACAGTATCGTCGAGACCGCGAAAGCCAATGGACTTATCCTCTATGACTATATGGTCAAGTGCATGAAAGAGCTGGCGAAAGCAGAGCCAGATATCGATGCACTCCTGCCTTGGAACTTCAAACATTAGAAAGATCGCCCCGTGGGTTTATGGGGCGTTTACGATACAATTGGAGCGCGGAGTCGTTGTGGATCATGCCACTATTAATCGTTGGGTTATCTAACTTACGCCAGTATTAGAGCACAGAGCGAGGCGTAGAAAGAAGCCCGTATCTGGCTTATGGTGAATGGATGAAACCTATATCAAAGCAAAGGGTAAGTGGGTCTACTACTATCGAGCGGTCGATAAATGTGGAAACATGGTCGATTATTATCTTAGCCCGAACCGTGATGAGGAAGCTGCTAAAGCCTTTCTGAATAAGGCCAACGCAAAAATAGTTTACCAAGAAAAGTCGTCCTAGATGGAAGCAAGAGTAACTACCCGCCCATTGATTCTATGAATGTTCAGCTATGGTTGACGGGTTACTTTATGCTCTCATTAGTAGAGATATTACACATTAAAAATCTGAACAATATCGTTGAGCAGAGTCACCGTTGGGTTAAGCAGAAAACCCGTCAAGCGCTGGGTTGGAAGTCAATGGAAGGGGCCTTAGCAAGTTTGCATGGACGAGAAGTGCGGACGATGTTGAAACAAGAGCAGATAGATATTGAAGGCCAGACTGCCTTTGAGCGATTCTACGCACTCGCAGTATAATTGCATCTGTAGGGTTGGTCTGTCACACCTCTAACTAGATTTGCGACAGAGCCCGCTTATGACATCTTGTCTGAAGCATTTCCAAAAGCCGATATCATCATTCCTCCCAAAGATAACGTGTATGCAAATGATGCTAGGCGCATCGATATTAAACCGCTTTAGTCAGCTTGGGATGCCCGATAGCTACCGAGTGGCTTAATGACGTCAAAAGACAGAGTGCATTGAGTATTGCAACAAAGCTGTGTAGTACAACAATGTTAGAATGGAGGTGCGCGCATTACATCAAAGCCCCAATATGTCCCAAATATTAATTACTTGAATTACTTGAATTACTTGAATTAGCCACCTAACTTTAACTAATAGATATTGGTGGTAGCTAATAAGAATGTATATGGAGAAGACATGGATTTTTTTATAAATCAACTTGAAACACAACCTTTTATAACGTTGTTTCTAACACTTGGTTTTGGTTACCTACTAGGTAAATTTAAAATCGGGAAGTTTGAGCTTGGTGGAGTAGCGGGAAGCTTGATTGCTGCGGTTGTTATTGGTCAGGTTGGTGAAATAAATATCGATGGTGCGGTTAAAAGCATCTTTTTTGCATTATTTATTTTCATGGTAGGTTACAACGGAGGTCCACAATTTTTTGCGTCATTTAATAAGGCATCTATTGGTAAATTGTTCGCTGCGTTTATGATGTGTTTTACTGGCCTAATAGTGGTCTATGTTTGTGCGAAATGGGCTGGACTTGACATGGGTTTGGCTGCAGGACTTGCAGCTGGCGGACTGACGCAATCTTCGATAATAGGGACTGCAGGGAATGCAATAGATCAACTACACCTTACTGCAGAGCAAGCTAGCCTATTAAAAACCAATGTCGCTGTTGGTTATTCTATTACTTATATTTTTGGTTCTCTTGGCCCGATTCTGATGGTATCGATAATTCCGATGGTTTGTGGTTGGGACTTGCGCCTGGAAGCATCAAAATTGGCGGCTAAATTAGGTGGGGGCTCTAAGCAGCTTAAAGAAGATGAATTTAACGCGTTTAGTAGAGTGACATCACGTGCTTATAAGGTCATCAATGGCTCACCGCTACTCGAAAAAAATGTAGCAGACCTTGAGCAGTACATACCCAAAGGGATTAAAATTGAAGGAATTTCAGCTCTTGAAAATGGTATTTCGATTGAGAAAGTACTTGATAATACAACGATAGTCAAAGAGAACGATATTGTGTTTTTTAGCGGACTAACTAGAGAGTTTGCGAAAATTCCGTCTTCTATATCAGGATGTGAAGTAGGCGATTTTACCGACGCATTAAATGTTGTTGAAGTGAAGCACACTGTTGTGTTGACGAATAAATCTTACGCAAATAAAACGATTAAAATTATCCATGAACAATTTTCTAAAAATGTGAATCCTGGAGTGTATCTTACACAAATTGTTCGGATGGGACATAAAGTCGATGTTCATGAAAATACAGAGTTACACTTAGGTGATGAGCTAACAATTGTTGGTGCAAAAGGAGATTTGCAGAAAATAGAGGATTCGATTGGGTACCGTTCTCCGTTGCCTAGTTTTACTGATTTTACAGTTTTCTCATTTGGTATGGTCTTAGGGTTTTTAATTGGTGAATTAGGCTTCACCATAGGGGGCACCCATATTGGGTTAGGGTCGGGACTTGGTTGCTTGGTATCGGGGCTCTTAGTGGGCTACTTACGCATGCGTACGCCTAAGTTTGGTTCTGTAAATTCTGGTGCTGCTAATTTTATGCAAACTTTTGGTTTGGCAGTTTTCGTGGCCATTGTTGGGCTTAACGCTGGTAAGCCTGCGTTAGAGGCAATTGAACAACACGGATCGACATTATTTTTATTAGGTATAGTGGTTACGCTTTTACCACAAGTACTTATTGTAGCTTTTAATTATTTCGTCTTGCGTATCAAAAACCCTGTAGAAGCTATGGCTGTCATGGTTGGGAGCCGAAGTGCTAACCCAGGTTTTGCCGCTTTATTGGATAAGACAGAAAATAGTACACCTGTAGCAAGCTTTACGATTTGTTACGCCGTGGCCAATATATTTCTCACACTTTGGGGACCCATAATTATCGCAATGATGAGCTAGAACTAACTTTGGCTATCAATCAACAATTGAAAAATTAAGCGATAGCTAGTTTTTTGATATTTCACTATGTATTGAAACAAAGGGGCATTCTCTAAGTTACCAGCCTCCAATCGTAAACATAAAGGATTAAATGATGAAAAGAGAACAAGAAAAAGCACTAGAAACTTTAAGTCCGTTTGAAGTGAAAAATACATTAATGGCGCTTGCAGAACGTAATCATGATCACGCTATGATTAACGCTGGGCGTGGTAACCCTAACTGGGTAGCAACGACACCTCGACATGCTTTTTTTCAGCTCGGTTTGTTTGCCCTTGAAGAATCAGAACGGAGCTTTAGTGATTACGATCAGTTTGGTGGGATCTGTTTAACCGATGGTTTATCCGAGCGTTTTGACGCTTGGTGCCAGAAAAACCAATCGACTCGTGGTGCTGAACTCCTTCGCCAATCAGTAGAGTATGCCACTCATAGTCTCAATATGAATAAGACCGCCTTCTTACAGGAATGGGTTGATGGAATGTTGGCCGACAACTATCCTGTTCCGGATCGTATGCTTAAGCATAGTGAAGCTATTGTTCATAAATATATACTTCAAGAAATGGCGGCTGGATTACCTAGTTGTACAGAAGAGTTCGATATTTTTGCTGTTGAAGGCGGCACCGCAGCAATGGTGTACATTTTTAATAGCTTGAAAAGTAATGGGTTTTTAAAGGCTGGTGACAAAATTGCGATAGGTTCACCTATTTTTACACCATATTTAGAAATGCCAGAACTCGAAGACTATCAGCTTGAGATTGTCGAAATAATGGCGAGTGAAGATGAAAACTGGCAGATACCGCAAACTGAGCTTGATAAGCTTTATGATCCAGAAATAAAAGCATTCTTCTTAGTAAACCCTAGCAACCCACCCAGTGTTAAGTTAAGCCAAGAAAGTCTAGAAAAAATCGCAGAAATTAGTAAGCAACGCCCTGATCTTATTTTATTGACTGATGATGTCTATGGCACATTTACAGATGAATTTGTCTCGCTGAGCATGTTGGCACCAAAAAGCACTATATTAGTCTATTCATTCTCCAAGTATTTTGGGGCTACGGGGTGGAGGTTAGGTGTTATTGTGTTAGGTAAAGATAATAACTTCGACCTAGCATTGCGTAATACTAGTGAAAGTGAAAAACTACGTCTTCAGGAACGTTATCATGGTATTACTTTGGATGTCCCTAATTTGAAATTTATAGACCGATTGGTTGCAGATTCACGTGCGGTGGCACTTAATCATACTGCTGGCCTCTCGACGCCACAGCAGATCCAAATGGTGTTATTCTCATTGTTTTGTCTGTTAGATACAGAAGATAATTATAAAAATACAGCAAAGTCTATAATTAAAGAACGTTATGATGCAGTATTTGAAAATACTAAACATAAGCCAATTATCAGTCCCGATAATCATAATAATGCCTTTTATTATGTAGAAATTGATATTAAAAAAGATGTTATTCAAGACTACGGAAATGAGTTTTTTGCTTGGTTGGAACAAGGTTTTGAACCTTTAGATTTCTTAGTCCGTCTTGCTGAGAATTATGGCATTGTCTCTATGGATGGTACTGGTTTTGATGCACCTGAGTGGACACTTAGATTATCGCTAGCTAACCTCAATGTGCCGGAATACCATGATATACGTATAGGTATTGACCGACAGATCAAAGAGTATTATGCAATGTATCAAGCTGCTCATAGTTAAAAAGTCGAATAACGCTGGTTCATATTGAACTATTGCAAAGATAGGACAGGTTAGCCGAAGCATTTGACCTCAGAAGATAACGAGGTCAGCTCTCTAAGGTTACCTGTTTTTGTGGTCGTTACTAATTTTTCGACAGTTAGTGATTTAAATTGGTAAAGCTTGCTTTTTGCCTAAGATATGTGTCTCGGCTCTGTCGCAATTCTAGTTAGAGGTGTGACAGACCAACCCTACAGGTACGATTATACGGGCTTGTTGCAAAAAATAGGGTCGAAGGTGAAACTATCATCATCTGATAATCGAAAGCAGTAAACTCAATGACGAATGAATTCAAGTGGAAACACTTTGCCCCTGAAATCATTCTTTGGTGCTTGCGTTGGTATGGTTCAACCCCAATGAGCTACGCCAATCTCATCGACACGCTGCAGGAACGAGGGATTTCGGTTAATCGTTCGACCATTTATCGGTGGTTCATTGAATACCTCTAATTAATCAACAATTATCATTTCTAGTAACCTCCTTGTAATTATGACTAAATCAACCGATACTAATTATTAAAATTAGTATCGGTTGAAGAGCAAAAATTATGTCAAAGAAAGCAATATTGATTGTTTTGTCAATGGTGGTGTTGATATTGTTATTTGTTTTTGGTTTCAATAGCTTTAAAACAAAAATGATTGAACAAAAAATCAGTGGACATAAAAATCCACCAGTGTCTATCACTACGATTATTGCTAACACTGACGAATGGACAACTATAATAGAAGCCGTTGGTCATGTTAGAGCAAAACATTCAACTGAAGTAACAAGTCAAATTTCCGGGCAAGTTAAAGAAATTAGCTTTAAATCGGGACAAAAAATAAATAAGGGTGACGTAATTGTTCAACTCGATGATTCATTGTTACAAGCAACACTTCGCAAACAAATTGCCAAGAAAAACTTGGCACAAATAGAATTAAAGCGCCAAATAAAACTCTATAAGACAAGCAGTACAGCTAAAAATTCTGTTGATAAAGCGCAAGCTCAATTTGACGCAGAGTCCGCCCAGCTTGCGTATATCCAATCTCAAATCAATTTTATGAGTATTAAAGCACCATTTTCAGGACAGCTAGGGCTCCGGACTATTGACCTAGGCGATTATATAACGCCCGGTATGCTAATTGTTGAATTGGAAAGTGTTAATGATAACTTTATCGATATCTCAGTATCTGAAGACTTTCAGCCATCCCTAGAGCTTGGGCAAACAGTAACATTTACCAATGATGCTTACGATGGCAAAACTTTCTCAGCGACTGTTTCTGCCATTCAACCTTCATCAGATGAACAATCTCATAATATTAGTGTACGTGCAAAAGTCGAGGGTGAAGGTAACCAACTGGTGAGTGGTATGTATATCAACGCTCAAATCATGCTGACTGGTAAAGTATCGATTATTCCTTTACCAAAAGTAGCGATCTCATATTCGCTTTACGGTGACAGTGTATTTATTGTAAAAACCGAAAATGACCGACAAGTGGTAGAGCAAAAATTGATCAAGGTCGGTCCACGTAAAGATAATTTGGTTGGCATTGTTTCAGGTCTATCACAAGGTGACATTGTGGTGACATCAAACCAGCAGCAGTTGAAGAAAGGAACAGTTATAAAAATTAACAACTCAACGCCTTTCCCTAAAACAACAGACTAATCAATAGGCAGGACTATGCATTTTACTGACATCTTTATAAAAAGACCTGTTCTTGCAACTGTATTGAGTTTGATGTTGTTAGTGTTAGGCATTAAGGCATTTACATCACTTCAGGTTCGCCAGTACCCAGAAATAGAAACAGGCGTTATCACGGTAACAACAAATTACCCAGGTGCAAGTTCGACGAGTGTTCAAGGTTATGTCACCCAGCCGCTTCAAGCTCAAATGGCTCAAGCGGAAGGTATTGACTATATGACATCGGAGAGTAAATTAGGTCAATCGTTAATCACCGTAAATTTGAAGCTCGATTATCCAACTGATAAAGCGTTAACCGAGATTTTATCACTAGTTCAGCAAGTTAAGTATCGCCTACCTCCGGGTACGCAAGACCCAAGCATCCTAAAGTCTACCTCACAATCACCCATTCTTTATGTTTCATTTTCTAGTGAGAGATTGAGCACGCAGCAGATATCTGATTATGCGAGCCGAGTGGTTAAACCAACGTTTTCAACCGTAAATGGTGTATCTAAAATTGACTTGCTTGGTCAAAGTGATTTTGCGATGCGTATTTGGCTCAATCCTACTAAAATGGCAGCGTTTGGTCTTACTGCAGCAGACGTTCAAAATGCGATTAAGAGCAGCAACTCAGTCAGTGCTGCTGGTAAACTAAAAGCTGACTACATTGAAATCGACATTAATGCGCATACGGATGCTTCATCTGTCGATGAATTCAAAAATATGGTGCTTAAGGCCGCCAATGGGCAACTAATTCATCTCAAAAACGTGGCAAGAGTAGAACTTGGTGCAAATACATATGATTCACACGTAATGCTAAACGGTACGACATCAATAACAGCAGCGATTAGCAATACATCAACCTCAAATCCATTAACCGTAGTAAAAGGGCTTTACAACGTTCTCCCTGCAATCATTGATAGCTTGCCGTTAGGCATGAAAGCCGAAGTGGTTTACGATTCAACCAAATTTATTGAAAGCTCTATTGAAGAAGTAACGAAAACATTAGTTGAAGCAGCAATCATCGTCATCATCGTTATCTTGGCATTCTTAGGTTCGATGCGCGCAATGATCATACCACTCGTTACAATCCCACTATCACTTATTGGTACGATGTTTTTAATGATGACATTGGGATTTAGTATCAACCTCTTAACTCTATTAGCGATGGTGTTGGCTATCTCCCTAGTTGTCGATGACGCCATTGTTGTTGTTGAAAATACATTCCGGCATTTAGAGGAAGGAGCATCCCCTGTAGAAGCCGCGATTAAGAGTGCACGAGAGATTACAAGCTCAATTATCGCTATGACAATTACCCTCGCAGCTGTGTACGCACCAATTGGATTTATGGGTGGGCTGACAGGTAAACTATTTACAGAATTTGCATTTACACTTGCTGGTGCGGTTCTAATCTCCGGATTTATCGCCCTGACTTTAACACCAATGATGACCTCTAAAATGCTGAACAAGCAAACCTTAGAAGGTGACATGGTTAAGAAAATCAACAAAGCTATCGAAGCGCTAACACAGCGCTATGAAAACGTTTTGTCGGTCGTACTCAAGAATCGTGTATTGGTTTGGCCCTTAGTGGCAACGTTTTTGGTATCACTTGTATTTATGTTTACTCATACGGCAAGTGAGCTGGCTCCTCAGGAAGACCAAGGTGTAATGATTATGATGGGACAAGGACCATCGCAAGCAAATACTGATTATATAGGTAACTTTACGAAAGCATTAGACACGACAGTGAGTAGCTACCCAGAAACTGAAATGTCGATGATGGTAAATGGTTACCAAAAAGATAATAAATTCTTTGGTCTAGGTGTCCTTAAAGATTGGGATTTACGTGAAGCATCAGCAAAGGACATCATGACCCGTTTCCAAAAAGATACGATTGGCTTTCCGGGACTACAGATCTTTACGATTTCACCACCAGATTTACCCGGTACATCTCAAGGTCTACCATTTCAAATGGTACTAAAAACACCAACAGGTAGCTACGAAGAGCTATATCGCTACGCAGAGAAAATGAAAGAATATGCGATAAACAGTGGTAAATTTATATATGTACAAAATGATTTAGAGTTTAATAAGCCACAACTTGAAATAACAATTGATCATGACAAAGCTGCTCTGATGAACGTTAATTCTCAAGAGATTGGAAACATATTAACTCGATACGTGAGTGAGGGGTTTATTAACTACTTCGCACTAGATGAGCGTAGCTATCAAGTTATTACTCAGGTAGAGCGCTCAGATCGAAGTTCTTGGAACGATATAGAGCAATATTATGTTCGCTCAAATAATGGCACCATGGTTCCGTTGTCTTCACTTGTTAATATCGAGCAGAGTATCCAACCTTCTGCTGTCGACCAGTTCCAACAGCTCAACAGTGCAACCATTGAAGCCAAGATGATGCCAGGAGTGAGTATCGGCGAAGCATATGAAGTGATGCAAAAAGGAGCAACACAAATCCTTCCACGTTCATATGCAACAGACGCATCAGGCCAGCTACGTCAATATGTACAAGAAGGGTCATCTCTTGTTTCAACATTTGCTTTGGCATTAATTATCATTTATTTGGTATTAGCTGCTCAGTTTGAGAGTTTTAAAGATCCTTTAGTTGTTTTGACTAGTGTTCCTTTGTCCATTTTTGGCGCGATGATCCCACTCTACCTTGGTCTTGATACATTAAATATTTATACTGAAGTAGGACTAGTGACTTTGATTGGCCTTATCAGTAAGCACGGCATTTTAATTGTAGAATTTGCTAACCAAACACAAGCCGAATTTGGTGGAGACAAGATTGCAGCGGTGAAGAAAGCAGCAGCAGAACGTCTACGACCTGTTTTGATGACGACTGCAGCTATGGTCATTGGTGTCGTCCCACTTTTAACTGCTGCCGGTGCTGGTGCCGAAAGTCGTTTCTCAATAGGCCTAGTAATCACTGTAGGAATGTCTGTCGGTACACTATTTACTTTATTTGTTGTACCAACGGTCTATACATTTCTTGCCGATGATCATAGCAATAAAGAGCAATCCGAACTTCCTCATCACTCCGTTTAAACGAACGAGGAAGGCAAACGATGGTTTTGGGCTCTGTCGCAAAGTTCTGTAGAAGTAGAACTACACTCCGCACATCCGGAGACAGCTGCCTACCGACAAAGTGAGCTCTATTCAATATCCTCGTAGGGTTCGTCTGCATAAAGGTACGGGCTCTTCTCCGCTTAGATGAGTCTATAAATTAACAGTATGATCAGTAATGCATTGATTTATAATCACTTCCCGTCTTATGTCTTAATGTTGTAGTTTGTCGTTATTATCTTCCGCTCTATTTAACTTTAAAGGTCAATCTGTACAGTCTGTAACGCTCGAAGCGAGCTCTCATTCAGTACTCGTCAAATGTAAGCGAGACAGACGCTGTAAAGTCGTTGACCCTGAGACCGGAAAACCGCGTACCGTCGATCACTATGTTCAACGTCGCCTTTCAGATTTACCCGTAAGTGGTCGCCCTTGCGTAATAGAAATTGAACTGGCTCAGACGAGAGATAATCTTGGCCGTAGGTTGATTGAAGCCACAGATTTTGTTGATAAAGGTGGTCGTTATACCAAGAGATTCTGTCACTTTATTAGTGGACTCTGGGTTGATCATGGACGGACTTCAAACGTACTCATCAACTTTTTTGAACAATTATCACCACAAACAAGAGACGGCATCCAAGTGGTATCAATGGATATGGGCCAATCTTATCAATCAGCAGTGAGAAAGGTTCTTCCGAATGCAGACATCGTTTTTGACCGGTTTCACATTATGCAGAACTACTCTCTTCTGATAAGGAAAGAGCGTAACAAGCGTTTAGGAAAGGAACGTATGACGAGAAAAAAAGTAAGCGCGCCATAAACCCCGTATTCTAATCGCCAAGCACGAATAATAAGATCAAGTCTCCAACCAAAAGGAGATTTTATAATGGCAAAACGACGTTCTAACCAAGAATGGCAAGCTCTCTTTGAACAATATGAAAGCAGCAATATTACTCAACGCGTTTTTTGCGAACAGCACGGACTGAGTTTATCGACATTCTTCGCCAAACGGCGCCAACTCCAAACCGCAGTACAACCAACGCCAGTTGGATTTGTCAGAGCGGAAGTCGTCGAAAAGACAACAAAGTATCAAGCCCAGAGTGCAACAGCTAACATGACTCTGCTCGTTAACGATGTTGAGTTGAGCATTCCGCAAGGCACGTCCGCAGCCTACCTGGCAGAACTTATCGGGGCGCTATCATGAAACGCATGCTCAGCGCACCAGAGATTTACTTGTATCGTGAAAGCGTCGATTTTAGAAAGTCCATCAACGGTCTTGCTGCGATTATCGAAAATGACACCGACTTACCTTTAGGAAGTGGCGCACTGTTCCTTTTCACTAACAAACAGCGCGACAAAATCAAGGTGTTGTACTGGGATAAAACAGGCTTTGCTCTTTGGTATAAACGCCTCGAAAAAGCCAAGTACAAGTGGCCTGCAAAAGAGAAAAATGAGGTGTTTACCCTGACTCAATTCGAGCTTGATAGACTGCTTTCTGGCTTCACGATTATCGGCCATAAACCCATTAAAATAAACAATTTTACAATGACTTAAACGACAATAAAGCCTTATTCACCAAGCAGTGATGGCATGATTTTAGTATAATAAATGCCATGAAAAAGACGCCAAATATCAACCCAGAAAGCCAAGATATTGCCGAGCTACAAGCGATGGTGAAAGCGCTGATGCTCTCGCAAGAGCAGAAGGAATCTCAATGGCAACAAGAGCGCCAATCGCTACTTGAACAACTCAAGCTTGCCTTCGACCGCCAGTTCGCTAAACGCTCGGAGGCGTTAAAACCTTACGATGAGTCTCAAGGTGACCTCTTTAACGAAGTGGAATGTGAAGCCACTAAGGAAGAAGAGGTTGAGGTCACGACGACGACCACAACGAAGAAACGCAGTAAACGCAAGCCACTTCCAAAGACCTTACCTCGTGAGATTATCGAACTTGATTTAGACGACCATGAAAAGCAGTGTTCATGCTGTAATCATGAACTTCATAAAATCGGTGAAGACCGCAGTGAGAAACTTGAGTTCTCACCAGCCGTGCTCAAAGTGCTGGAATATGTTCGTCCTAAATATGCTTGTCGTCAGTGCGAGCAAACTGAAAACAACAATCGCATCGTTCAAAAGCCAGCACCACAAAGCATTATCCCTAAGAGCTTCGCGACAGAAAGCTTGCTGGCCAATATCATCCTTGGCAAATACCAATACGCAATGCCACTGTATCGACAAGAGTCGTTGTTTACCCAGTCAGGTATCGAGCTGTCGCGAACCACCATGGCAAGATGGGTTATCCAAGTTAGTGAGAAGTTCGCTCCACTTTACGCGGCCTTGAAAGCGCATCTGCTAGAGCAAGTGGTGGTTCAGGCGGATGAAACGCCGCTCAATGTCCTCAAGGAAGATAAGCAATGCTATATGTGGCTTTACTGCTCAGGCGCAGACTCGCCAGGCGCCGCACTCCCCAATGTGAAAAATATCGCCTTGTACGATTATCAAAACAGTCGCGCGAGGGCATGCCCTGTTGCCTTCTTGGGGGATTACAGTGGTTATCTGCAAACCGATGGCTATGGTGCCTATGACGGTCTTCACCACGTGACCAATGTTGGCTGCTTGGCGCATGCACGGCGTAAGTTCATGGATGCTAAGAAGCTTCAAGGAAAAGGCAAGTCAGGCAAAGCGGATAAAGCACTGGCTAAAATCCAAAAGCTCTATGGAATAGAATCACGCTTGAAAGGCATCTCTGCCGAAAAACGAAAAGCAGAGCGGCAGATACACGCCAAACCAATACTGGATGAGTTTTACGAATGGATGACAACTCAGAAAGTGATAGGCTCTAGCGTACTGGGTAAAGCGATAAAGTACACGCTTGGGCAATGGCCGAAGCTCATTCGCTATATCGACGATGGCCACTTATCTATCGACAATAATTGCGCTGAACGTGCAATTAAGCCACTGGTCATTGGCAGGAAAAATTGGTTATTCTCGGCTACTCAAAATGGTGCTGACGCGAGCGCGATGCTTTACAGCATCGTCGAGACAGCGAAAGCCAACAGTCTTATCCTCTACGACTACATGGTCAAGTGCATGAAAGAGCTAGCGAAAGCTGAGCCTGATATCGATGCGCTCCTACCTTGGAACTTCAAACATTAACAACATCGCCCCGTGGGTTCATGGGGCGTTTACTATGAGAAAAACTTGGTCAAATTCTAGATTGGTGAAGTGAGATGTTAATCTGTCTAAACAAAGAATGGGGCAAAAGCTTGCTACAACAAAAGACAGACTAGACAAAAAGCATCGAAAAGTTTCGAACTTTATTGTTACTTTTTGCTTTGAGATGGCCTATTGAGTGAAATTGAGTTTTGATCTTTATTGTCAATTCTTTGCTATAGTGTCACGTAGCAATCAGCCCCGCGTAACAGAAAAGTTTCAATCTTAATGTTCACCGACACTTACTATTACGTTCTCAAGTACGTTTTTTACTTCACCGGCATAAGACTGTCTCTTTGAGCTTTCACGTATAATTGCATTGAAGGCATCGAGTTCAGACTGAACAGCGTCCACTTTGATATACGTGATGCCATCATCTTTCACTCCATAATCTCGATAATGATGGTTTCTGTTCTTTAGGTTGCGAGCATTGATTATAGCTTCTTCACGAGACTTGCTATTATATACCTTTCCTGTAGCGCGGTCCCAAGCGCCATCCAAGCAATAAACCGTCCAGTTACTTCTAACGCCGTCATAGTCCTCTAGGACGAAGGGTACATTCCACCATTTTTCGAGTTCTTCGTCTGATCTTAGTTCATTTGATATATCGTTATCTAAAGGCGAAAATTGAACAACTGGTGTACCGTTAATTACTTCAAATTCGGTTTGCTTCGGCACCGGTTTGTTTATCGCGTCGAAAACTTGAGCAGCAGATAACGTCAAGTGTTCAGCGAACCGTTCGGCAATAGTTTGCTCATTCCATTGCTTGCGCCAAACAAGTATCGGGTACTTGTCCATATCTTCAGGTTCTGTGAATGAATGACTGCAAACAGTGAGATCCGAATGTCCCTTGTAACCAAAGGCTTTAGCTAAAGCGTCATTTCGTTTAAATGTAGAAAGTAAGGGTTGTTCTCGATGAACATAGACGATACGTGAAGCAATGTGTTTTGCTTCGCGCTTGAAGTTTTCAAGCTGTGATGGGTAAACGGGGATTTTTTTGGACATACATTCACCTTGTTACCGGTGTTATCTGCTTACCTCAAAAAACACCATAAAAGTAAATGATGAAAGAATCGTGGATGTTTGGACAGCTATTGAGCATGGTAAGGCTCTCGGCGCAACCCGATACCAACACGTTAAATCTTGAGGTAACAATTGTCAAATTTTGGAACCAAATATAATAGTTTAATATTCTATTATATTTCTTGTTAAGAGTGACCATAATGAACTACCAACTGAAAGAGAAACTAAATGCGAAGCAGATTTGTGAAAGACGTAACCAGATAGAGGCACTTCTTACTCAGGCAATTTCCTTGCTCGGTGAAGCGGATAGTTTGATGAAAACGATATCCAACAATGGCCTAAGCTTTGACCGTAACACTTTCTATAGCCCTAGTGAGGCTAACCAGCGTCACCGCAGCTTGTCGAGTCTCACCAAACAAGTAGATCAAAAACTTTGGCAACACATAATAGAACTAGGGCAGTTTCGAGACTTGATGAGCGCAGATAAGAGAGCCGAGATTGATAAAGATATGGAGAATCCACCATCGCTCACATACGCGACTCTGACAGCGACATTCAATGACCTACTCAACAATCGCGTGAATATGCTTCAAGACCTTACCGAGTCAGTGTTTAAAAATCGTAATAGTGAATTCAAGTCCAATCGCGGCCATAAACTCAACAAACGATTAGTGTTCCATAATGTGTTTTGTAAATATGGCTGGAGGTATCAGTCAGATTTGCTAGAGGATGCTTGCAAAATCTTTGCTGTACTGACTGGTTGCAGTTCCCCTGAAATTGTCAGCATATTATCTGAAGCACACGAGCCATTAATAGCGTTTGACGGAAATGTTAAATTCGTCGCGTATCAGAATGGTAACGTACATGTATGGATTTTGGACAATGAAATAGAAAATAAGGTTAACGACATACTGAATGGTTGTTTTGATGGGCAACTTCCTAACATTGCTGCTTAGTTCAACTTTGGAATAACTGAAGATATTTAAATGAGTGACAGTGCACATCATAATATTTAAGAAATATGCTCAGAATGCTTACTTCGACAAATGCTGTTGGTTCAAACATCTGAGCACCTCCAAACCTTCTGTATCTTTTCAATCTGGTCTTCGAAGTTGCATACGGTCTTGACTTAAAGCCGTAGACTAGAGCTATTTATCTCTGTGAA
Source organism: Vibrio mediterranei (assembly GCF_900088415.1). Classification (GTDB taxonomy): domain Bacteria; phylum Pseudomonadota; class Gammaproteobacteria; order Enterobacterales; family Vibrionaceae; genus Vibrio; species Vibrio mediterranei. Next base: position 26,029 of record NZ_FLLQ01000016.1, on the reverse strand, counting down.
AAGTTGGCGGTTATCACAGCTACCCGGTCACTGCCCCATCTATGACGACTTTTCTTGGTAAACCATTTTGTGCGACAGCCTTATTCAGAAAGGCTTTAGCCGCTGCCTCATCACGGTTCGGGCTAAGATAATAATCGATTACCTTTCCAAACTTATCGACCGCTCGATAGTAGTAGACCCACTTACCTTTTACTTTGATATAGGTTTCATCCATTCGCCACGAGTCAGATACGGGCTTCTTTTTATGCCTCGCTCTGTGCTCTAATATCGGCGTAAATTTGATAACCCAACGATTAATAGTGGCATGATCCACAACGACTCCGCGCTCCAGTTGTATCTCTTCAATTTCACGATAACTGAGTTTATAGGCGAGATAATAACGTACGGTTTCGAGAATGACTTCGGATGGAAAGTGGCAGCCTTTAAACATTACAATTCAGAGTGTTGAATGGACATTGAGCGAATCTTAACCTAAAGCTTCAAAGTTTGCGACAGAACCGTAATGTGTGTTTGCACGGTTTTCAACTAGAAAATTAGATCCATACACTTGTTTTTCAGTTGGTTAGCTAGAATGATTAAGATATGCTGAATGTATGAAATAGTGCTGCCACGATATTAAAATGTTGTGTGAATATTAAATTGTAAGGAGAGAATCAATGTTAAATGTAAAACTTGATGAGTCAGAAGGTATTGCTATTCTTCAGCCTGATGGAGAGCTATCAGAAAAGGATTTCTCTTCAGTTGCTCAGATAATTGACCCGTATATTGAAAATAACGGAGAGCTTAAAGGCCTCATCATTCATGTCAAAATATTTCCGGGTTGGGACTCATTCAGCTCTTTGTTAGGGCATATTAAATTTGTCAAAGAACACCATAAGCATATATCCAAGCTCGCTTTATCAACCGACTCATCAATGGCTGTTATAGCTGATCATGTGACCAATCACTTTGTAAGTGCTGAAGTAAAAAGTTTTCCATTCGATGGTATTGAGGCCGCAAAGGAATGGATTCTTGGTCGTTAATTCACACAACAAGTTGCGAAAGCGGGGTAAATTTCTGCCCAGAGATGAGTTGTGTCTGATACACGTACGAATATTTAAGCGCTGACTTTGGAATACTTAAGCGGCTCTTCTCCGTTTAGATGAGCTTGATTTCTGGATAAAAGGTAGAGTGAGCTTCTAGGATTGAGGTTTGTCTAATCTTCAATTTAAAGTAATCAGTATCCCTTACTCCTCGAGCTCTCCGCCTAAGAAGGCCTATCGATACATTCCCAGCTTCAACTCGGGCATTCGTCAGCCTATATTTTGCATAATTGCAGATGCTCTTTGGGAGAGAAGAGCATCTGCAAAGTTGATGAGAGATAAGATGCTTGTCTTTTTAGCAAGCTGGCATCAAGCGCTGCGATCATCAAGTCAAAATCACGTTCACCCCATAAGGCTTGCAGCTGCTCTTTGAGCATATAAATAGTACAAAGTGTCTTATTGCTTTCAAGTAAATCATCCAGTCTATCGTAAACGCCCCATGAACCCACGGGGCGATGTTGTTAATGTTTGAAGTTCCAAGGTAGGAGCGCATCGATATCAGGCTCAGCTTTCGCTAGCTCTTTCATGCACTTGACCATGTAGTCGTAGAGGATAAGACTGTTGGCTTTCGCTGTCTCGACGATGCTGTAAAGCATCGCGCTCGCGTCAGCACCATTTTGAGTAGCCGAGAATAACCAATTTTTCCTGCCAATGACCAGTGGCTTAATTGCACGTTCAGCGCAATTATTGTCGATAGATAAGTGGCCATCGTCGATATAGCGAATGAGCTTCGGCCATTGCCCAAGCGTGTACTTTATCGCTTTACCCAGTACGCTAGAGCCTATCACTTTCTGAGTTGTCATCCATTCGTAAAACTCATCCAGTATTGGTTTGGCGTGTATCTGCCGCTCTGCTTTTCGTTTTTCGGCAGAGATGCCTTTCAAGCGTGATTCTATTCCATAGAGCTTTTGGATTTTAGCCAGTGCTTTATCCGCTTTGCCTGACTTGCCTTTTCCTTGAAGCTTCTTAGCATCCATGAACTTACGCCGTGCATGCGCCAAGCAGCCAACATTGGTCACGTGGTGAAGACCGTCATAGGCACCATAGCCATCGGTTTGCAGATAACCACTGTAATCCCCCAAGAAGGCAACAGGGCATGCCCTCGCGCGACTGTTTTGATAGTCGTACAAGGCGATGTTTTTCACATTGGGGAGTGCGGCGTCTGGCGAGTCTGCGCCCGAGCAGTAGAGCCACATGTAACACTGTTTATCTTCCTTAAGTACATTGAGCGGCGTTTCATCCGCCTGAACCACCACTTGTTCTAGTAGGTGCCTTTTCAAGGCCGCATACAGCGGTACGAACTTCTCACTGACTTGGATAATCCACCTTGCCATGGTGGTTCGTGATAGTTCGATACCCGATTGGGTAAACAGCGACTCTTGCCGATACAGCGGCATTGCGTATTGGTATTTGCCAAGGATGATATTGGCCAGCAAGCTTTCTGTCGCGAAGCTCTTAGGAATAATACTTTGCGGCGCTGGCTTTTGAACTATGCGGTTATTGTCCTCTGTTTGCTCGCACTGGCGGCAAGCATACTTAGGACGAACATATTCCAGCACTTTGAGTACCGCTGGTGAGAACTCCAGCTTTTCACTGCGGTCTTCACCGATTTTGTGCAAGTTCTGCTTGCAGCAAGCGCATTGCTTTTCATGGTCGTCTAAATCAAGTTCGATAATCTCACGAGGTAAGGTCTTTGGAAGTGGCTTGCGTTTACCGCGTTTCTTTGTTGTGGCGGTCGTTACCTCAACCTCTTCTTCCTTAACAGCTTCACATTCCACTTCGTTGAAGAGGTCACCTTGAGATTCATCGTAAGGCTTTAACGCCTCTGAACGTTTCGCGAACTGGCGGTCGAAGGCAAGTTTGAGCTGCTCAAGTAGCGACTGGCGCTCTTGTTTCCACTCGCTTTTCTCCGACATCAGTGCTTTCACCATCGCTTGTAGCTCGGCAACACTTTGACTTTCTGGGTTAATATCTGGTGTCTTTTTCATGACATTTATTATACTAAAACCATGCCATCACTGCTTGGTGGATAAAGCTTTCTTATCGCTTAAGTCATTGTAAAATCGTTTATTCGAACGGGTTTATGGCCGATAATTGTGAAGCCAGAAAGCAGTCTATCAAGCTCGAATTGAGTCAGGGTAAACACTTCATTTTTCTCTTTTGTAGGCCACTTGTACTTGGCTTTTTCGAGTCGCTTATACCAAAGGGCGAAGCCGGTTTTATCCCAATACAGTACTTTCATTTTGTCGCGCTGTTTGTTGGTAAACAAGAACAGTGCGCCACTTCCCAAAGGCAAATCGGTGTCACTTTCAATAATCGCAGCGAGACCGTTGATGGATTTTCTAAAATCGACGCTTTCACGATAAAGGTAAATCTCAGGAGCACTCAACATACGTTTCATGATAGCGCACCGATAAGCTCTGCCAGATAGGACGCAGGCGTGCCTTGAGGAATACTCAGCTCAACATCATTGACGAGAAGTGTCATGTTGGCCGTTGCGATTTGAGCCTGATACTTCGTTGTCTTTTCGACGACTTCAGCTCTGACAAATCCAACTGGCGTTGGTAGAGCTGCAGTTTGAAGTTGACGCCGTTTTGCGAAGAACGTCGATAAACTCAGTCCGTGCTGTTCGCAAAAAACGCGTTGAGTAATATTGCTACTTTCATATTGCTCAAAGAGAGCTTGCCATTCCTGGTTAGAACGTCGTTTTGCCATTTTAAAATCTCCTCTTGGTTGGAGATTTGATCTTATTATCCGTGCTTGACGATTAGAATGCGGGGTTTATGACGCGCTTACTTCTCATATCTGTACCGCGTCTACTGAATCGAGGGAAGAGCAGTCATATTTCTTTGTTAATATCCGTCCAAGTCTGTATTCATCCTCTCTACTCGACAGACGTGCCTCGCTTTAACCATCCATGCACTTTATAGGCTGCATAGAAATAAGGTGTCATAGTACTAAGTAAAATAAAGTGCTCGACCCACCCCCAAGCAAAGCTATGCCAGTTGAAGTACTCTGCACCGTTCAACCACTCAAGCAACACCAACGGCAAGCAAACACCACATAAAAGAATGAAAGTAGTAAACTTAATGAACACAAGACCACGTTCCTCTATACGGAAACGTTCTTTGTGCACTTTATACTCATTAAGTACTTCCGTTAGCACTGGAACTACACTCATTTGATACTCGTGAACTCTCTCAAAGAAGTGAGTCGCTATATTCACATAGTTTGTATGTGTAAGTGGAAAGTCATAGTGACGTTGAGTCATTTCAGCTACTACATCATCAGGCATGTCATCAGGCATAGTACGAAGCATTTCTTTGAGGCTTTTATCTCTTTCCTCAATTTCTTTTGCTTGCTTAATAGCCGTGTAGCGTTTGAATAACTCAAGTATAGATAGATGGTTAGTTTGCCAGCACCAACAAACAAAAGACACTCTACTACTCATTTGCTGTAGTTGCTCTATGGTAAAAGGACGTTTCTTTTGCTCCTCAACCTTATTGGTTACTCCTTCAATGTGTACCATTGATCTACCTGTGAACGGGTAGGTATTGAAAAAGTGATGAAATAAGTTCAGTAGCTCATCACCTGCTTGAAGTATTTCTTGCTCTGTTGGTTCACGATTATGTCGATCATTTAAGCCGTATTTAGCTTTGTTATCTAAATGAGAAAATAGAGACTTATTTCGCCACAATAAGTGTTTACCGACACCTTCCCAGTCCAGTAAGCCATCTTCTGTTAGTAAGTTATTTTTGTTCCCTCCAATAACTACTGTTGATGACAGCGTACTTCGCTCCTTAGCTTCAGTTAGAGCTTTCTTTAGCTTATCTTCTGCCTCAAATAGTTTTTGAAACGCCCAAACAGCAAATGCTGAAACTATAGCAGCAAAGATACCCACAACTGTTACGTGAATAGCAGGTAATGATTCTAGAATAGGTGAACTCATGTATACTCCTCATAGGCAACAAGGTTATTATATGAGCATCATCATCCTAAGTCGCTAAAAACTATTACTTGTGTTAACCAATAGAGGTTGCCATACCTCTACTAATTTGTACTTTGCCCGTAAAATTCGAGCTTATTTAGTCACAAACTGCCGAATACCTTTTGGGTCATTTAATTTCTACATCCAAACCAAGTGATATTAAGGTACCTACCAGTGTTGTGAGCACCACCGATATCAATGAACCAATCAGCACATACTCAGTCATGCTTCGGTCGTCTGATTTATTCAACTCACCAAACCTAAATATTGACTTAGCCGCTAATACAAAACCCACCGCTGCATAGCTCCCCACAAGCGTAAAGGTCAGTATTAACACTCGCTCTAAGTAACCGATTAACTCACCACCTGCGATAAGACCACTAATACTAATAGTATCTTTATCTGATATTGGAAACTTACTTAAGACGCTGCCAATAACAATTGAAGTCGGCTTGAGAATTAGTAAGTAAGCAAAGACCACCACAACACCATCTGAGAACTTCTCATCTTGTAGTACGGCATCGATCGTTACACCATCTGCCATGTGAAAGGCAATGGCTACTAGCACCGATACATGCAAAGTCTGGTCAATGATAAAATAGGAAAACTTACCACCATTTCGTGCTCTTACTTTCCACAAATCGATAATAAAATGACTTACCGCTACGATAACTACCAAGCAAGTTGTTGAGCGCCAATCAATACCTAACGCTATAGCAGGAACTAACAACGTGACGCCGTGTAATAGTGAGTGAAAGTACAGTTCAGTTGAACGGTAAGTGTATTTTTTCTTTGCTTCTACCCATTGGTTCGGCTGGAGGTAAAAATCACAGATGATGTGAATCATCAAGAACGGTATTAGAACATCAAAAAAATTAAACATACTTGAGTCCCGCCACTTGGTTTATGAATCGCCAATTTAGCTCACTGATTAGCGACCAACCTGAAGCTTTAAGAGACTTACTGGCAGTGGCAGTAGCAATATCAAGCTTTTCTGCTAAATCACTAATAGACAAGCCTTCATTGGTTCGAAGCATCGGAAGCATAACTTCACATTGCCGCGAGGTTAATTCCGTTAGTTGTCTATCGAGGTACTTAAAGAGTAAGTCAAAGTGCTCAGTGAGTTCGAAACGGTCAGAGTTAAATAACAACCTGTCGCTTTTTAAGGCTTTTAGTCCACGCCCAGAAAGAACAAATGCTTCACCCATCGATTCAGAGACCAACTCACGCAAATCGGCATTAGAGGCAATAGCAAGGCTAATGCGACTATCAAACTCTTTGCCAAGCGCTTTAATGCCAATACGATAAATGATGGTATATCTCAGAGCGTTTTCAATATCATGTACCACTGTCTGAAATTCATCACCGCGCTCAATGCTGTGCGCATTTGATGAATTTGCTTCGGTGACCTGTCTCTGAATGTCCTTGATTCGTTTAAGAAGTTGTTCAAACTGTTCAGATGTTAGCTTGGTTGAGTTGACAATATCGCCGCTGATCACTGCGATAGGTTTAGAGATAGGTTCCACATTAAAACTCCTTCTTTCATGTAGACACCAATTTAGCCGCTTATGGCTAATAATGCAAATTTAGCCATTTGTGGCTAATAAATAAAAATTAGCCGTTAAGAGCTAAACGATTCATGAAGCTTGTCATTACATCAGTTTTACTGTCATCACTTTTACGAGTGAAGTTCGACTACTGTGGCAGTGACCCAATATGATCTGCACCATCAATAATGGATACTGAGCTAAGCGACTTTTCCATACTTGAAGTAATTCATCAAAGACTAATTTAGTAAAGTCACTGACTCACTTTTGTCCGTGCGACGTGAAGTCGCATGAAGCGCTGTTCACCGCGATAAGAGTGAACCGTTTGTATCACCAGACGACCCTAAGGCTCTGAATAAAGCAGCGAGCCTGACAATGTAACGAAGTTTGGCACTATGCCAAACGGGAGCAGAACCGTGAGGGGATGTTCCTCCTGATAACCACGAATTGGGTGAGTGCTAGGGAATCAGTATGATGAACGAAAGTGAATCCATGTCAGGTGCGTTATGTTTGAAGCAGCGGAAGTGGTTAATACGCTGTAGCCAAACGGCGAAGGGAGTAGGAAAGAGGTTGGACAATACTCTTTCGTGATCGACAGGCTCCCCGCACTATAGTGGGCATCTACCCTGATATTGCGCGACATGCGGAACACGGTAAGCCAGTATCGTTCCTTCGGGAAAGCTGTCTGTGAAGAGAGCCGATAGCGGTGCTGGTAAAGGAGGTTGGAAAAAGCGAATGCTGCATTGTAATGATGCAGATACAGACGGATGTCTGACACGAAAGTGTGCCCACTTCCAACTGGTCTCCCATTGCAAGATGATTTGGAAAACTCTATTTAAGAAGGAACGCAGATGATCTCTTCTCATGAAGTGAGTGCCCCTTCTGGCAGCGCCCAATGGCAATCCATCGACTGGAAAGCGGTTGAGCGCCATGTGTTAAGGCTCCAGATGCGCATTGCAAAAGCAATCCGAAAAGGTAAACACGGTAAGGCAAAAGCACTACAGTGGATACTGACTCACTCGAAAGCAGCAAAGCTTCTCGCTGTTCGTCGAGTATCACAAAACAAAGGCAGTAAAACGCCAGGAATTGACGGCGACATCTGGAACACCGATGCACGTCGAATGGCGGCAGTCAGCTTACTGAGCAGAAAAGGCTATCGAGCCAAACCGCTCAGAAGAATCTATATCCCGAAGAAAAACGGCAAACTTAGACCATTAGGTATCCCGTGCATGATAGACCGAGCGCAACAAGCGTTACATCTTCTAGCACTAGAACCTATATCGGAAACAATTGCCGACCCTAACAGCTATGGCTTTAGACCTAACCGAAGCGCAGCCGATGCAATACAGCAGTGCTTCAAATGCCTGTGCAAAAAGGGAGCAGCACAATGGGTTCTTGAGGGGGATATCAAAGCTTGTTTCGACAAGATAGGTCACCAGTGGCTACTTGATAATGTCCCGACAGACAAAAGGATGCTCAAGCAATGGCTGGAATGTGGCTATATAGACAAAGGGCTATTCTACAAAACGGCAGAGGGAACACCACAAGGAGGGATAATTTCACCCACCCTGATGTTGCTCACTCTTGTCGGACTAGAAAAGTTAACTAAGTCTATCGCTCGCAAGACAGGCAGCAGAGTAAACTTTATAGGTTATGCTGACGACTTTGTTATCACGGGGTCTTCAAAGGAAGTCCTAGTGAATGACATTAAGCCGCAACTGATGGCTTTCTTACAAGAAAGAGGTTTAGCGCTTTCTGAAGAGAAAACGCATGTGACTCATATTAATGATGGCTTCGACTTTCTTGGCTTTAACGCCAGAAAGTACAAAGGAAAACTGCTCATTAAACCGAGTAAGTCCAACGTATTATCATTCTTACGAAACATGCGTGACCTCATCAGAAAACACGCAACAATCCCAGTAGCCGATCTCATCAAGATGATGAATCCAAAACTACGAGGATGGGCGAATTACTATCGCCATTGTGTTGCTAAACAAACCTTCGGCTATGTTGGACATCAGATGTTTCTAGCGTTATGGCGATGGTCAGTCAGGCGTCACCCAAACAAGGGACGTAAATGGATCGCACACAAGTACTTTCTAAACTACCAAGGGCAATGGATTTTCCATGGCTGGTTCAAAAAGGATGGACTGTATGGAGTGATCCGACTGTTTCAAATCGCTCAAGTGCCAATTAAGCGACATGTTAAAATCATGAGTCAGGCGAACCCGTTCGATCCTTTTTGGGAAGGTTTTCTCAATGAACGTAAGGTGAAAAACACAGGTCGCAACTCATGGTTTGATCCTGTCGCCACTGCTTTGTGAGTTGCTGGGTAACAATAACGCCTTAGTGGAGGCTTGAGCCGTATGCAGTGAAAGTTGCACGTACGGTTCTTAGAGGGACGGCACTTGGTAACAAGTGTCGTCTACTCGACAAAAATGAGCTATTGAGTCCGCAAGACCGGTGTGATCACCAAGCGATTCTGTCGGGCCTTAATTACCAAAAGACTTTGTTTGGACCTTCTACCTAAATCCCCACTCTAGATCCTCGCCTCTTACGTGCTGACTCAACATGTGACCATGTTAGCCCGGCCTCACATACCCAAAAGCTATTAAGCGAGTCAAAAATAATTCACAACACAGTCAATGTTATTGAACTTCTACCATACACACATACGATAGCCCACTTCAGGGCTGAGCTTTTTGCCTACTAAGGCATTAATGGAGGAATCTATCCAGCACATATTGGTGCCAGCATTCTTCGTCTAATTTCATTGTAGAAATTAGACGAAGAGAAAATAAATCTAGCTCGTTTAGGGAGGCGGGAGGTGCGGAACATTCGACACAGAAGTTAAAGGAAGTTCGAGCGTCATTAGGTGATCGATAACTGTGGCAGGCAGCAGATGCTAGGCGCTACCACTAATCACGCAAATTCGATGCATGACGTAAATTTGCACAACACAATACATAACATAGCAAACTGATGGTGGAAGCAACGCCTAAAGCCGCTGTCGACGGCGCCATCGGGATTAGTCTAGTAGAGACTGTACCATTTGATGAGGATGCAATAAGCCCTCGACCTCGCGATGAGGGAGCATCAAAGGTTGACCGACGTATATCATTTATCGCTACAGCCGACTGGCTGCGCAATCAGCTATGTCATACACAGGAGAATATCAACGGGATACAGGAGAAAAATACAAATGAACAGGAAATACTCAGGGCATACTCTGAACCGAGTACGAGATTTTACAAAACCCAACTTTTCGTTGGGATCTCGAGACATGGAGAAAGCACTGATCAATGCTTCACTAGAACAGCAAGGAGGAGTTAAGAATAATACCCACAGGTCCAGGTTGGCGGCAATTCGTGATTTTTCAGTTTTTTTGAAGGTTAATACAAGAATTAAGAGGTTGAATCACATAGATAAAACAACCGTGCTTCAATATGGAGAACAGCTTCAGGAACGTTATGAAGTTGGTACTCTTAGCCCTGTGACGGCAAGAGACTATCTTAGTCATATAAATAGAACCCTAGCGCAGGCGAGAGGTGATGAAACTTGCGTTGTTAGAGCTACTGCAGATTTAGGATTCGTGCCCAAATCAGGGGTTGCGCAAACAGATGGCTCCATAGCTGAACGTGTGCATCAGCGCGTACTCCATGGTGTTAGTGAAGAATTAGGTTTAATTATTCAGTTGCAACGAAAATTCGGCATGCGATTTCGAGAGGCTTGCCTGCACGATGCCCAGCAATCGTTACGAGCGTTAGCAAAGAACGAAATACCCACTATTTCTAGGGGCACGAAAGGAGGTCAGTCTAGGTCGATGCCTGTTGAAAACACTGAGCAATACAACCTGCTTGTCCGAGTGGCAGCTTACCAAAAAGAGCATAAGACACACACTCTGATCCCTGACGGCCGCAGTTTTAAAAGCTTCCAAAGTTATGCGTGGCGTGAAACAAAAGCAATAGATGCTCTGTACCTTACTCATGGGGAAAGAAAATTCTTCGCCACTGAATTTTACGTAAGAAAAATCGGTGTTCGATGTCCAGTGCAATCAGGGATATCACATGGTAAAGACCACTTTGCCTTCATAGCCAAAGAACTTGGTCTTCCAATCGAGCATGCGCAGAGCTTAGACCGTATAGTTCGGTTAGAGTTGTCAGAACTCCTTGGACATCATCGCGTTGAGATTACAAACGCCTACCTAGGATAATGCCGTGAACAAAAACACTTTTTCACAAGTAATGACGATCATGGCTCCGTATCGTAAAAAAGGCATTCCTTTCCGCCAGAAACAAATCCGACGATTAATTTCGATACTGGAGGATATTTTTCAGCACGAGAAGTACTTAGGCGAGCAACTCCACAAAGTTGGGAGGCGTCAAATAATTGGGTACTGGGAGAGGACTAAACATGAATCAAACCAAACCCGAAAAGAAAAATATGCAATTCTAAAGCTGTTCTTTGAGCAAGCGCACCTAAAGGGTAGAGTGCCATTTCCTAAGCTGGATTTGTAAGTTAAGCAGAAAAAAAACTCAACACCCTGACGCAATTCGATAGTTGACCATACGACATGTATAACTAAAACGTGGAGGTAAAGTTATGTATGAAAGTATAGGCTCAGAAAATAGCCGCTACTCATTGATCATTGAGCAAATGGAAGAAGCATATGGCTTTTTCAATTGGGTAGTCACTGATGGTCTTGATGCAGACTACCGAGCCAGAGAAGCGATTGAGCGGATAGCGACAAAGTTCTGGGTTATCGGAAAAGATGCTCATGGCGCTCAGTTTGATTTAAGACTACTAACGCCAGAACAGGCTGAGGAAATCGTCAACGCGATCGTTTTTAGTGCGTGCGGCGAAACTAAACTTGCTCTAAATGATCTAGTTCTTTTTTCTTTGGTTTTGAGTGTGTTCCATACAACCATTATGCTAAAAGAGCATGAAGTTGAAGATTCTCTAGACTCTGATGGTCACAGAGGTTTAGTGCTGAAAGAAGAACACCTTCGAGAGCTTTGGCCGTGGGATCGGCTCTTTATTCAAGGTTGAAGCTAGTGAATGCTAGAAAGACTGTTGAAATGGTCTTCCCCTCACTTGAGTCATCAACATGTTGAGGCAAAATTGACATGTGCATTATTTTGAAGAATTAGTGAGGGATTCATAATGAGATGCAGTAAAACGACCTATTGTCGACAAGGGTAGATCGATAACTTATTTGGATGATGTTCTATTTACAGCTGGTATCAAAAAACACTCAAATTTTGATACCAGCTCTTTTTCTGTCACATTGGTATCATAAATATAGGGTTCTGGTTTTTGATGCTAAATCTATCTTGATACCACATTAGATGATACGTAATAGGAGGGAATATCTTACGTATATTTGCATATTGCCGTGTTTCAACTGTCGATCAATCAGGAGAACCAGATTATCGCAATTCGACAAAAAGGGTATAAGGTAAATGAAGGACGTGTGATTAGTGAAACTGTCTCAGGTTCGGTTGAAGCAATGAAGAGAGAAAGAGCCAATACCGCGTTTATTGGTCCCGTAAACAGATCCTCTATCATAATTGTTTATATGCAACTAATGATTTATCGTGAGGAGGAAATGAGTTATATATTATCATGTTAGGTTGGTATGTGGCTTAGAAACAAATTCTTGAACTATGGGGCTAAAGGTTTGGTGACCATGCCCCGTAGTTGAAGCAACACAATGATCTGTTCAATATAGGAAATCAAAGCCTAACGAAGTATTTGCTACTTCTGGTATCGATGATAAACAAGAAATACATCGATAGGGTTCTAGTCAGCAAAAAGGATTTGAGATGACGCAAGATTTTTTTTCACAGTTTACACGTGAGCAGAATGCACACTCACCATTACATCAAAAAGGTTTAAGCCTATTAAGGCAAATGACCAATTCCCAGAATGCAGTGTTTCATGATGACCAGTGGGAAGCGATAAGTGAGTTGGTAGAGAAGCAAAACCAGCTGCTTGTTGTACAGTGCACAGGCTGGGGTAAAAGTGCCGTATATTTTATCGCAACAAAGCTACGCCGTTCACAGGGGCATGGCCCTACGATCATTATTTCGCCTTTGCTATCACTTATTCGAAACCAAATAGAGAGTGCGGCAAAGCTTGGTTTGAGCGTCGTTTCTTATAACTCTTCGATGGACAAGGAAGAAAGGGCAGACGCAGCAAGGCGCATCCTAGCGGGACAGGTAGATGCTATTATCATATCGCCCGAGCAATTGGGCTCGATTGCTTTCGGGGAGGAAATCTTACCTCAGATAAGCAATAACATCGGTCTATTTGTAGTCGATGAAGCGCACTGTATTTCTGATTGGGGCCATGACTTTAGACCAGATTACAGTCGAATTGTTCGCGTCCTTAAATTTATGCCAAGTAACATGCCAGTGTTGGCGACCACAGCAACGGCAAATGACCGGGTTGTTAATGATATAGAAAACCAACTTGGTGATAGGTTAATAACACTTCGAGGCCCGCTTACCCGTAAAAGTCTTAGTCTGCATACCCTTTCGATAAGTAATCGCTCAGAGCGACTGGCTTGGCTTGCAAAAAATCTCCCAAATATCCCGGGAACAGGTATCGTCTATGTGAAAACTACCAAAGATGCAGAGATTGTTTCTGGCTTTTTGAGAAAGAACGGAATAGCGGCTATGGCTTATCACAGCCAAATCAGTGAACAATTGGACAAATTGCGCCTCGAGCAAGCGCTTATCTCCAATGAAGTTAAGTGTTTGGTAGCAACGTCGGCTCTTGGTATGGGCTTTGATAAGCCGGATCTTAGTTTTGTTATACACTATCAAGCCCCTGGTAACGTTGTCGAATATTATCAGCAAGTTGGTCGTGCCGGACGCGGCATTGATAATGCAGTGGGTATTATGATGTTGGGCGAGGAAGATGCTCGAATACAACAGTACTTCATCGACAATGCTTTCCCAAAAGAACATCAAATCAACCAGCTTCTAAGTGCGTTAGAGCAGAATGATGATGGCTGTCGTTTATCTGACTTTGAACCAAAGGTTAATTTTTCAAAGGGTACGATAGAAAAAATTATTAAGTTTCTGGCGACTGAACACCCATCGCCTATTTTGAAAAACAACAGTTTCTACCAGAGAACTCAGTTTGACTACGAGTTGCCTCAAGAAAAAATAGAGCGATTAAATACAATTAAACGTCATGAATGGGCAAGGTTAGTTGACTACCATCAGTCATCAGAGTGCCTGATGAGATTTTTGTCGGAAGAGCTAGACGATGCTAATCCACAGCCTTGCGGTAAGTGTGCTAATTGTGCGCCTGAAAGTCAGCTAACCAATGAAATTGATTACGAACTGACCCTCCAGGCAAATGATTTTCTTCGCAGTCGTTATATTCCTATTAAGCCTAAGGCAACATTTGCAGCATCGGGTGCTAATGCTAAATTGGCGTTCCCAACTTATGCCTTTCCTTATAGCGCCAAAAAATCCAATCTGTATCTTGAGCAAGGTGCAGCTCTTTCATCATGGCGAGACGGAGGCTGGGGGGATATCGTAGCCAACGGGAAAAAACAAAACCATTTTAGTGATGAACTTGTAGAACCGATGGTCAAAATGATCGATAGCTTACCATATGAAGAGCGACCGACTTGGGTAGCTTACGTTCCTTCACCAAGGCACCCAACATTGGTTCCTGACTTTGCAAGAAGAGTGGCAAATAGATTAGGCGTACCATGTATGGATGCGTTGTATGTTGCCGAAGTACGGCCTCCACAGAAGACAATGGAGAACCGATTTCATCAGGCTAAGAACTTAGATGGTGCGTTTGGTGTGAATACTGGTAATATATACAGTGATCCGGTGTGGTTAATTGACGATGCAGTAGACTCCGGTTGGACATTTACTATCGCAGGTGCGTTACTTAAGAAGTTTGGTGTATCCAAAGTCATTCCTATTGCACTCACCAGTACTAAGAAAAATCAATAGAATTAGAGACTATGACAAACGAATTATCAGAGAATACCAAAGCTATATTGATGCTAACGCAACACTTCAATCGTGCTGATAGAAGAGCTTGTAAGCCGTTATCAGATAATGGATATGGTTATTTGGCTCATTGGTTGAACGAAAATGGATTTGAACCAAAGGATTTACTAGATAGCAGTCGATTAACTGAAGTCTTTGATATGTTTTCGGATGATGTTACCCATTTTCAGTCTAGAACCGAGCTATCTCCGATAATGGCACGTTTAGATAAAACGGTTGCTGACATCACATTAGAGCGTTTAACTGCTTTATTAACTAGAGGAATGGCACTTTCTCAAGCTTTAGAAAAATGGCAAAGCGCTGGGATCTGGATCTTGAGTCGCTCTGATGAAGGTTACCCCAAAATTATTAGAAAGGAGCTAGGGCATAAAGCTCCTGCGATATTGTTTGGTGTTGGTAACGTAGACTTGTTGAGACGAAAAGGTATTGGTTTTGTAGGTTCTAGAAACTGCGGCATTGATGATGAAAATGCAACGATTGGCTATGTAGATAATGTGACGAACCATGGGTACCAGGTTGTATCTGGTGCTGCTGATGGTGTAGACAGTATCGCAATGGAGCGGGCGTTAAATAGTGGCTCAACCGCGCTAGGGGTTCTTGGTGATAGCTTATTCGCTGCATGTGGAAAAGCACAATGGCGGCAGCATTTGAAGAACGAATCGTTAGTATTAGTGTCACCATTTGATCCTGAGGCTACATTTGGTCGGGGGCAGAATGCTATGCAGCGCAATAAGTATATCTACTTGTTATCTGAAGCTGTTGTCGCTGTGTGTGCTAATGTTAAGGGCGGTACCTTTGAGGGGGTTAAAGAGAACCTGAAAGCTAATTGGAGACCGCAATACATTTCGCTGCACAAATCGTCAAACTTAGAAGGTAACCACGAAATTTTGGCAGGTTTTGTAAACACAAAACCAAAAGTTAAAGCCGCCGCACAAGCGATAGCCGTTAAACCTGAACAGTCTATCATTTCATTGTTAAACGGCGCCTCTAATACAGAGCAGGTCATAGAGGATACTATTTCTAGATCAGGCCCTGGTGTTGATGGCGCTGATGCTGGTTCAGTCGCCGAGTCATTTGATAAAGAGACAGGGGAGATCTTAGCAGCCCCCAGTGTTGACTCTAGTATCGACCAAGAAGAAGCAAGGTTGGCTCCAAGTGGCGAGGTGGACTTGTTAAATCAGCCAGCTTTTAAAGGACTTGAGACTTTAGCTGCTTTTTATTTTGATGTATCGGACGCCTTTACACAGAGTCAGAGAGAGGAACTGACGGAAGTGGAAATTACGAACTACTTTAATCCGTTAGTGTTAGTCATCGGAAAAGAGGCACTTGATAAGATGGTGTCACACTTGGTTGAACATGGCTTACTCATCAAAACTAGTGACGTGAATACGTATCGTTTTGATGATAGATATGTTAAGTGATAGTTCTTATGCTGCTTGCTTTTAGACGTTGTACTGTGTTGCCAGTTTTCGACTTTTCAAAGTACAGCACACTGATGTTGAATGTTATTTGGGTTTTCAGATGATGTTAAGTGATGAACAGATCGTTGAAAAAGCTGTAAAAGAAGCCAAAAGATTAAAAAAGAAAATAGCTAGAGCGTTGGTTGACCATTTACCTCAAGAAGAGTCTGCGGTGTCGGTTTTTATGGCTGGTTCTCCAGGAGCGGGTAAGACAGAAACTGCGCGAAACATGATCAAAACTTTCATGAGTGAATCTGGCGTAGAGCTTGTCCATATAGAAAATGATGAGTTACGCAAGGAGTTTGAGGATTACAATGGGATAAACTCTCCGTTGTTTCAAAGACCTGCTACGCTTTTAGTAGAAGCGATTCATGATAGAGCTTTGAAGAAAGATGTGAGTTTTATTTTGGACTCTACTCTATCAAGCTTGGACAAAGCCAAAGATAATATCCAGCGCTCATTAAAGCGTGGTCGTTATGTACTTATCATCTTTGTTTATCAAGAGCCAGAGCAGGCATGGTGCTTAGTAAAAGCGCGAGAGATAGTAGAAGGTAGAAGGGTACCCGAAGAGGTATTTGTGAACCAGTTTATGGAGTCACAAAGAGTGGTCAGTGAGTTGAAAAAACTGTTCAAGGATCAAATTGATATCATTTTTATCGAGAAAAATATTGACGGTAAGAACGAAAGGCCTCATTTTAATGTGAGTGATATTGACGCACTTCTGCGTAAAAAGTACAATCGCGAGTCTTTAGAAGCCATCGTTGGCTTAAACAAATAATGGAGGATAGGATGTTCACTACAAAGCGTGAAAAGGTAAAATCAACCCCTTTCTCTGAGTTTGTGCGTAACGCTTCTTCAGGTGAAAAACGTAAGTTCTTTGATAAGGTAGTTAAAGAGACTATTGAAGAGCAGAAAACGATGATAGCAAAAGCAAAGCAGAGCGATGAGTGCCACTGTTAATTGAAAGTTATGTTGTAAACAAAGCCGCGAAAATCTGCGGCTTTGTTTTGCCTAAAAAACACTATTGTTGCGAATACGAGTCGTTTGAATGTCTAGGCTTGAAGCTGAGGTGTCCTCTGTCAGGCGTTGTGAAAATTCGCCACGCTGGTAAAGAACAATAATAGTATTGTCGTCCTCAACACCAAGGAGGTCGCTGATTTCTTCCATATCGTCAGAGTCTAGCGAGCGTTTGAATGCATCCATTTGACCAGATAGGTTGTAAGTACTAAATATACTGGCCATTACTTTCTTATCTTCTGTCTTTTCCCCGCCGCCAGGGTTAACGATTTGGTTAAATGCTATCTCTTCGTTGGCGTTTAAGCGAGACGTAAAATCTAGAGTTTTAGCTTTCGCACAACTTTGAGTACCATCGTCATATGTTGCACCGTTTACCCATTGGGCTTTGATCCAGTTTTGATGCTCACCACGTAGGGCCCGGTTCTTTTTCCGATATGGACCATCATCACTCAGAAGCTCTTGGCGAATGAGAGCTATGGCGCTAAGTAGTTCATCGTCATTGGTAAACGAAGAAAAATCAAAGTCAAGATCATTAAGCTTGCCAGGAACAACTACGTAACCTTTGGTTAAGTAAACTTTGTTGTCATCAAGCTTTCTAGTCACTTTAATTTCGGTGTTAGGCGCAATTGTGGTACCTCGGTCAAAGCCTTTGACATCATAGCGAGAGCAAATTTGTTCGAACACTTGATGAAGCCCTTCGAATTCATGGCTTTTATCGTTTGCTTCTAGATGATCCAGAAGCTCTCCGTAAGCTCGGACAGCATCGAGGTTTGTGTAGTGTTTTGCAGTGAGATTGTTGTGATAGCCACAGGCTCTACCTATGTTAGCTTGAACAACCGCTGCTATGTTGGCAATAGTACTGTCCCAAGAGTTTATTAATGTTTCTTTCATCTCTTGACCAAAGTTGACTCCGGCTCTAAATCCAGCAACGGTGATTGCAATGAGCTTGTCATCGAACAATGTTGCGGTTTCATACTCTCGTTTAAAATCATCAATAGAGGACAGTTCATGATCTTCAACGCCAACGAGTTTTTGGCCAATAATGTGAATTTGGTGGGGTTCAATCCCACTTGATAGCAAAACGTCTCTTGCAGTGCTGGCTTGGCTGCTTGGTACCCGAATAAGTGACCATCCAGAACCTTCATGTTCTTTGATTTGGCGGATAAAGCGGTTTCGCAATAGTGAACTTTCACAAAAATCCCTATGCTCTTCATCAAGTTTGATTATTTGGTTGTTCCTATGCATCTGACGAATGCCATGGTATTCACCACTGGTTTTGTGGAAGACCAGCGAGGTGTTGAAATTGTGACGCAGAATAGAATCAGCACCTGCAGCATACAATGCACTAAAAGGAGTCGCGGAAATAAAGGCTACTTTGCAATCAGGATTCTCGTTCTCTAAGTAGTTAAATACCTTGTCGTAACGAACGCTATCAACGCTAGAACCATAATGACACTCATCAATGATAATGAGTTTTGGGGCTTGATATCTAAAGTCCCCCTTAAGTGCGATCTCAAAGTTAGTAAAGTTACTAACAACAACATTTTTACTTTCTGAAAGGTCGCCCTTAGCTTGATCTTGCAGGGCTATGTCAGCCATGGTGACTAAATACAAAGTGTCTTTTAAGTATTTTCTTTCACTTATATTGTCATCAGGAATAGTTAGTCTTTGTAGCCCAGAGAGCGCAAGCGCAATCCCTGACTTACCCGATTGCATTTCTGCAGCAATTACTACAGCCCTAGAACCTGCTTGAAACTGTACAAACGCTTGGTTCGCGGCATTGCGCTGGTGCTCAAAGGTGTTTTGTAAAATCACATTTTCAACAAGTTGGCGATGTTTATCTGCGGTATTCATAGTGTGACTCAGAATAGGGGCTTTCACCCCTATGAATTTGGATTAAAAGTTGGAATTAGCTTTGTCCGAAAAATGTGATTCATCACTTAAGTCGCCGGACTTTTCGGGAAGCTCATTGTGCTGTTTTTTAGCGATAGAGCGATCTATGTCATACTCTCCACGCTTATACAAGACCAACATGGTGTCATCACGATCGATACCAAAATGGTCACACATGTGATGAACGTCTTCGATTGTCATGATTTTCTTTGCGACTTGACGTCTTGATATATTATAGACACTGAAGATTGCTGCTGTGACTAACTTGTTCTCAGAAAGCTCCCCCGAACCTGGAGCTACGACACGGTTAAACTCTAGATACTCATCATTGTCCAACATTTGGGTATAGAGTTTTGTTTTGTCTTTTTGAGTACCATCTGCACGAGCTTTTTCGGGGTTATCGTAACTGTCACCGTTGATCCAGTGTGCTTTGATCCAATTTTTAGTTTTACCACGCATAGCGCGGTTGCCTTTTACGCTCGGTGCCCCTTTAGTTGTGAACTCGTTACGAACAATGTCTATAGCTTGTAGAAGGATTCTGTCGCTGGTGTAGCAACTATAGTCGACGTTGTCTTCTAATAATTTGGCAGGGACGGCTAGGTAACTATGAGTTTGGTAAGTCTCGACGTCGCCGATTGGACGACGGCGTTTATATTTAATAGTCAAACCAACATCTAAGCCATTGACTTGGTATTCTTGGCAAACGTCTTCAAAGAATTCTTTTAATCCATCAAAGTCAGAAGCTGCATATTCTGAACACGTTTTTTCTAGGTGGTCTAGAATGGCTGCATAAGCTTCAGCTGCATTGAGGTTGGTATAGTGCATCGAAGCGTTATTACCGTGATATCCACAAGCTCTGCCAATATTGGCTTGAACAACAGCAGCAACGCTAGCAACGGTGCTATCCCATGTCGAAATAAGATTGTTTTTCATCATTGCGCCAAAGTTAATACCAGCTCTGGCACCGGCAACCGTAATGGCAATGAGTTTATCGTCAAAAATCTGTGCGTCATCGAACTCACGCTTAAATCGGTCTATGCTGCAATGTTCATCCTCAGGGACTCCTGTCAGTGAGTTACCCAGTATATAGACAGCATTTTCATCTATTCCTTGACCAATTAGGAACTCTTTTGCGTCCATCGCAAAGCCAGCAGGTACCCGAACCAATGACCAACCCATGCCTTCATGAGACTTAAACTGTTTAATGAATTCTTCTCTCTGCGGCGACTCAACGAGAAAGTTTTTGTTGTCTTGCTCAAGTCCTTTAACTTTCCCACTATTGAGCATTTCACGAACGCCATAGTATTCATCACTGGTTTTGTGGAAAACTAGGCGCGTGTTGAAGTCGCGTCGAAGGATGGAGTCCTTTAAGGCATTTTCAGCAACTTCTTGGGCTTCTTTAAAGAGTGCTGAGTCGTTTTCATCTTCAGCTTCTTGTTGAAGGTCTAGTGCTTCTTGATATTCAGTTTCTGCACCGTACAGGGCACCAAACGGTGTCGCAGAAATGAACACAACTTTACAACTGTCATTTTCTTGTTCTAGGTAATCAAAGATCTTGCTATATCTAACAGCAGTGACGTTTGAACCATAGTGGCACTCATCGATAATAATCAGCTTAGGTGGGTTACCTTTGAACTCATTTTCAAGAGCTTTTTCAAAATTAACAAAGTTGCTTACCACAACGTTTTTAGCAAGTCTTAGATCATCTTCAGCTTGCTCCTTCAGTGCGGTGTCCGGCATGGTAACGAGGTATAGGGTATCTTTTAGTTGCTTACGATCGCATATATCGTTATCACTTAAACTCAAACGTTGCTTACAGCAAAGAGCAAGTGCGATTCCTGACTTTCCTGCCTGCATTTCTGCTGCAGTGACTACTGCTCTAACGTCACTTGTGAGCGCATTGAAGGTTTTCGTTGCAGCATCAACCTGGTGAGAGTGAAGGCCGTCACTATCAAGAACCGAATGTACCATTTGGCGAAGTTTTTGTGCTTTGTCTGTCAATTTTGTCCCTGCCGAGTATTAGAGAAATCCTAATTGCATATTGTAACGGGTATCGCGGAAATGGGCTTTGAAAAGTTTGATAAAATGAAGCCTACATCATGTTGAGTGGTGGTTGTTTGAGCATTCTTTATAAATATTAATAGAGCCATCAATAGATGCTTGACCTGTCAAAGGGTTACTCATAGCCTAAAGGTTAAAGCCAAGCTAGCACTTAGCTGGCAAAGCATTTTTTGTGCTCTACACCGTTACCAAATAGTCGGTCATCGAATGAGTACATTAGCGCACGGAGACGTATTGATGAGCAAGCTGACTCAGTTTCATTTGGGAATGATACCAGATAGTCAAGGTAGGCTAATTCACGAAATATGGGCTTTGGACGATTTTTGGCTAGAGTATGATCACAAATATATTCAGTGGCTGTTTCCAATTGATACACAGACAAAGTTTAACCGACATGCCCCAATATTAACGCTAGAAGATAGAACAACATTTGCTCAAAGCGATAAGCTCAAAGCTGCACAACTGGAGTCGCTAGAGCTGATGTTAGGCTTTTTTGGGATGAAAATGGTAGATGGGCGCATAGTCGCAGCAGAAGGGTTGAATATCAAAGATCACATCTGGCTTAAACATGGCGGCCATAATCACCTAAGGATATCTCGCATTATCCGTAGTTTGGCGCTTTGTGGGCAAGTTTCGTTAAGTCAAACATTTCAATTAGCAATGATAGAAACCGCGGAAAAGTTTGGTGAGGTTGGTGAAGACACTTTAAGGTACTGGCTTGAAGCCAATATTCTTGAGTAACTTGCTGATGTAATGTGATGCCATCTAGGTTAGCTTTCATCTTGTAATTAGAACGTAAATAAGAAGTATTAGGTAGTATTGATGGACAAAGCAGAGCTTCTAAATGCCATAAATCATGGTGAGGAAAAAAAAGTACTGAAGTTGCTTTTAGAGCATCCGAAACAAATCAATGAGTTAGTGGATGAGAAGCATACGGCCTTCGAGCTTGCATTAGATGGTGGTTTTTCGCATTTAGCTGAGCAGTTGATGGCATTCGATGGGTTTGATGTAAACCACAATGGACACAATCCATTAAGAATGGCGATAGATTTAGGCTATTTGGAAATAGCAAGTAAGCTGCTAGAGCTTGGAGCTAACCCAAACTACCGACCAGAAAGAATGAGCAGTGCACTGTTGCTATGTCTGGAAAATGAATACTTTGAATTAGCTGAGTTGATGGTGGAGATGGGAGCAGCTGTAGACATTAGAAATGAAAATGGTTGGACTCCTTTGATTTGGGCGGCTATTAAAGGACGCAAGAAGGCGGTTGAATTTTTACTCACTCATGGGGCAAATATCAACATATGTAATAATGATGGCTGGAATGCCATCACTGGCGCTTATTTTAAAAAGCGAATAGATATTGTTGAGATCTTAAAGGTAAAGGGTGCTGTATTTAGTTCAAAGTATTCTGAAGCAGCACTTTTATCAGCCTACCAAAATGGTTACATAGATATCGTAGATACCCTACTTGATGATGGCACTGGCCCGAACGTTTATGATGATGAAGGGAATTCACTGTTGATACTGGCATTAGAAAAAGGTGATATGCATTATGTAAACAAACTGATCCGTAGTGGTGCGGAAGTTAATGTGAAAGGCAAGGACGGAAAAACGGCGTTATGCATTTTGGCTAAAAACGGACAAGCTGATTTAATTGAATTGTTTTCTGAGACGGGAGTGGATGTCAACTTAAGAAATAACGATGGTAGCTCAGCATTGTATACAGCGGCCGCTTTCAATCAGAAGTCGTATCTCTCTTAATAAAACTAGGCGCTGGTATTAATGTTCAAACAGATACAGGGTTTAGTCCATTAATGATAGCGTCTAGAGAAGGCTATATCGATATAGTCAAACTGTTGGTAGAGTTCGGTGCTAACAAGGAGTTAGAGACCAAGAAAGGAAACTCTGCACGTAACATAGCTTTCAGCCGAGCACCAAAAAACAAATATGGAAGAGTGGATAGCAGAGTATATCAGGAAATTATCGCGTTACTGGCGCCCACGGAAAAATCAATAAATGCAACCTGAATTAGTTTTCGATGCAGTGCGCCGTGGTTATAACAACCTTGAACACAGCTCAAATAACGAGATTGTGGCTTACTTTGAGCAAGTAAATCCCGACGCTATGGTTGGTCATATCAGCAATGTTAAAGGTATCGTTTTTGAACAGGAGGTCGCTGCAGCGCTCAATGATCAGGGTCTTGATACTGAACTGTTCGAAGCGACAAATCATGCAGTAACAGATATAGCGATTATGAATGAAGGTGATATCGCTGCTGAGGTGCAACTTAAAGCGACGGACAGCGTTAGTTATATCAATGAAACGTTAGCAGAACATCCTGATGTACCAATCATTGTGACTAGTGAGGTCGCCAATAGTATTGACAGTGTAATGGTGATCGATTCCGGTATCGGCAATGACACTCTTACACAAGCGGTTACCGAGACCCTTGCCAGGCAACAGGTGCCAGGTATTGCCTCTGATACTGCAACTGAGCTTGGCAGTGATGCTGTATCAGAGGGGCTGGCTGAAATCGTTGCAGATGTCGCTATTCCGGTCTCGCCAATAGGCTTTGGTATTGGGTTATTATTTGGCTTACCATTTTAGTTACTCTCTTAAGTAGGTTAGCTCTCCCTTCTCTGAACCTCTGCCGCTAATAGGGTCAAGTCATTATAATTAATGTTTGGGATCTTAAAAACGTGTGTTTCATAAAACGGCTTAAGACGGATAGTTCCTGATTGTCGGAATTGTTGCTCAAATGCTCGTTTCGCAATCTCCTGCTCAAGTGAAGAGATGTTAAATTGATGTTTAACATCGGCCAGTGCTAATATATTTTGCTTCACTAGGCTCGCTGCAATTGCAATTGAAGAACTATGCTTAGTGTTATTTTTATTTGCAATTTCTTGGGTAGTTAAACCTTCACTTATCATCTGGTAGAAATATTTGGCTTCATTTGGTGAGAGATCAAAAGAAAGCTCACTGGAAGATACAATTCGATACTCTCCTAGCGTAGTAACTTTCACTGGCTGACCGTTTTTCGCATGAGCTTTAGCTGATAAGTTGGCTTTGGTGAAGTTGTCATAGATTTCAAAAATGACAGAGTTTTCTTTACTTCCTGATGCGGTGCGCAACTCGATTTGAGCTGTAGGTGACGTTGCCAGTTTTTTAGGCTCTGAAACAATTGAAGTTACATTATTTGGTTGGTCAACTAACTTGTCGTTTCTACTTGCGGAGATTTTTTGGTCTAGTATCGAGAGAGCTTGCTTTTTACTGTGTCGTATTTCATTTTGTTGTTCGAGTTGACGAGGAGCCTGCGTTATTGGTGCTGTATCAATTTGGTTTTTCGCTCTTGCTACGCTCAATGCAAGCTGGTTCGCTTTGGAATTTAAGAATGAATCATCTATTTTTTCTGCTATATCTTTAAGTTCACGGTACAACTTTTCGGATTGCTTCAAAGGTTTTTTAGCCATTTCTTGCAGCTCATTGAAATGGTTGGTGGTCGTTTCTTCAATAAAGTCTCCGTGCTCCCTAAAGCAATACTGAATTGCATTAAAGTATGACAGGTGTTGAGTATGCTTGTATGCTTCCACTTGCTTTGAAATACAAATACCTTCTAAAAGGCTGTTTACAGGATCTTCAAACATAGGTTTGAGTGCCTCATTAGACGCTATTGATTTTTGTTTGATTTTGATAATGTGTTCAACCATCTCCCTAGTCGCTGTTTGTTTAAAAACATCGTGGCTAAAAAATTGGACGATGGTTTCGAGCATCTTTAATTGAACAGACCAGACAGCAACAAGATCGCCGAAGATCTTCCTTGAATTCGGTAGTTTGGTCGGAACGAGGCTGTGAACCTTTAGTAGGGTTGAATATGATTTTTCTAGTGCATCTGTATTCTTTGTAAGACTTGATAATTCAATGGTCAGTTTGTCAGAATGTACATTACTAACGACTTTTGGATGATCCTCAATCTGCGCTCTTACGCTGGTTTGTTTCCTAGGCTTATCTTGGCTAGCAACTTTTAAATCTGTGTTAGAGGAGGAAGCTGGT
This sequence comes from Vibrio mediterranei, assembly GCF_900088415.1. GTDB lineage: Bacteria > Pseudomonadota > Gammaproteobacteria > Enterobacterales > Vibrionaceae > Vibrio > Vibrio mediterranei. The sequence continues at coordinate 883 of NZ_FLLQ01000016.1, read as the reverse complement.
TTTGTGAAAGGTGACTTAATTTTACGAGCCAACCAATCTCCACCTGCAAGCTCGAGAAATGTGAGGATAGCGAAAGGCCCCCAAGCAAAAGCCCAACCAATTGAAACGAGAATGTAGATTGAATAAGCGTGGCTTTTTCGATTTTCAGGAGTCGCTAGACCAACGATAAAGCCCACTGCTAAGAATAGTAAAATAAAAAAAGCCATAAACTCGAGTCTGATAGTTGTGCTTGCCGCGTCTGATAGCTGGAGTATCAAACGGTCATTAAATTCTGTTACATAATGCAACTGCCAATATTAAACTAATATGTGCTGGGCTCAAAACACCGTTTGATGAATGTGCAGATAAGTTTTGCCAGAGAGGGTTATACATCTTGTTGCCCTTGAGCGGCTCTGACTCTGTACGATGCTGATGTGTAGGTGAAAATGTTAGAGCTACATAGTGTAACTCTTGAGGATGTGTTTGTTTCAATAATAGATTTAGATATGCTGTCTGCGCTGATGTAAAAATGACCTACTAACGCCGACTTAAAATTGCCCCACGTGAGCTGCATTGTCTTAGAGATTGATAAGGGGGATTTAGGACAAATTGCGATGAAAATCACGTAATGAAAACAAAGATAAAAAGTATGTGTAAAAGTATAGGAAATTTTAAACTCCATGAATTTCTTTTTAAAAACATATGGTTATATTTATATGGCAATCTCTCACTCACCGCCACACAATCGAAGCTAGAAGTGTAAAGGGCATCCTCTAGCGGCTTTGTTGCCGAAATCGAATGAACTAAATCACAATCTTACGATCAGATCAGAGACATTCATTTACTGACTTTGATTTCATGCCGAAGCCTCGCTATAAAACCACCAACTGGCGCAAGTACAACA
>NZ_FLLQ01000015.1 GCF_900088415.1 Vibrio mediterranei | reverse complement strand
GGCAGGGTGTGTAAGCGTTGTGAGGCGTTGAGCTAACCTGTACTAATTGCCCGTGAGGCTTAACCATACAACACCCAAAGGGTTTTGATGGACTCAAAGCAAGAACAAATTGAATGTGTATGAGAACACAATAACGGCTTTCCGAATTAAGAATTTGCTTGGCGACCATAGCGTTGTGGACCCACCTGACTCCATGCCGAACTCAGAAGTGAAACGCAATAGCGCCGATGGTAGTGTGGGGCTTCCCCATGTGAGAGTAGGACATCGCCAGGCTTTGAACAACATCGAACTAAAGCAATTAAAGTAAGACTTTAGGACGATTACATATTGTGGAGAGATGGCTGAGTGGTTGAAAGCACCGGTCTTGAAAACCGGCATACGTTAATAGCGTATCTAGGGTTCAAATCCCTATCTCTCCGCCACATTAAAAAGCCCGCTGAGTAATCAGCGGGCTTTTTTACATCTTGAGAAACGCTGATCTTTCGTTTCATCATTAACTCTGTCAAAGTAAGAGTCCGTTTTATGGCAGCCAACCTAGGAAGTCTACTTTGATATTATCTGACTTTACGGTCACTCCAACCCTTCGAGAAGTTATTGGTAATGAGGCTCAGGTTTTCTCCTGTGAGCTTATTCAGACTCTATGGAGTGGCTATGGGCATTTAGTTAGACTTGAGCTCGCACAATCCCATTTATCTAGTGTTATTGTCAAAGCGATTCAATTACCTGATGAAGTACCAGCTAGCCACCCTAAAGGGTGGAATACTCAACTTTCACATCAAAGAAAGCTCCAGTCCTATCAAGTAGAGTTTTCTTGGTATCAGGAGTTCGTATCGACAATGCCCTCAGGCTGGGCTCCACAGTGTTTCTCTGCTCATAAGTATCAATCTCACCTTGAGCTCATTCTTGAGGATCTGAAGTTATTAGAGCGCGCTAGAGTAGTGAAAACAGCAACAGAGATGGAGATAAAAAGCGTTCTAAAGTGGCTTGCTCAGTTTCATGCTTTTTGGCTTGGAGCGAATACGAATGGGCTTTGGAAACAAGGTACTTACTGGCACTTAGCGACTCGTCCTGACGAATGGCAAGCAATGCAAGATGAACGCTTTAAACAAGCTGCGCACATCATTGATGAAAAGTTAAACGAGTGTCCATACCAAACGCTGGTACATGGGGATGCAAAGTTGGCTAACTTCTGCTTCAATAAACAAGGTAGTGCTGTATCTGCGGTAGATTTTCAATACGTAGGGGGTGGTGTAGGAGTTAAAGATGTCGCTTTGTTCTTTACCACGACATTAGACTTTTCAACGGCTGACTTAAACGTAGCGGGTTACCTTGACTATTACTTCATACAGCTGCACTCAGCGATAGAACATTTTAAACCGGAAATTAATGCTAACCGTGTTTGCGAGGAGTGGCGCGCACTATTTGGATTGGCCTGGGCTGACTATCAACGTTTCTTGCTAGGCTGGAGTCCAGACCACAGTAGAATTAATGCATTTACCAGCAAGTTTACTCAACAAGCATTAGATGATTTTCAGTTATAAAAAAAGCTCCGTTAGGAGCTTTTTTAACAGTAATAGTGCCTACTTACTCTCAATAAGTGTCAACGCTTTTCTCGACACTTCACTTGCTGCTTTAGATAAATTCTGCTTTTCTAAAGTATCAGCTAGATAGGCATAGTCAGAAACATCAGGACGAAGCGATAGGGCACGCTCGAAATGACGTTGCGCCTCTGGCCACTTTTCTTCTCGGAAGTAGAATTGCGCTAGTGCACTTTGTGCTTCAGGTGTATCCGGTTGCTTTTTAACAACATCTTCAAGTAGCACAACAACAGGGTGTGTATCTGCAAGGTTTAGTTCTGGTAATACCTTATACAAGTCATCATGACCCTGTTTTTTCAACGTTTCTTTAATTACAGTAAACGCTTCTGCATCAGCCTTTCGAGCGATAAGCTGTTTACTAAAACAGCCCACTAAGTGGGTGCTTTGGCGTGTTTTACGTGGCAACTTATTCCAATGATTGATTAAACCTTCACTGCCTTGCTGACTAGCAATATCTTCTAGCAATCCACATTGAGCGCGTTCGTTCAGTTCATTTTGCTCTAGTTCATCGATGAGCTTTGCCTTATGGAGTTTAGGCAGTAAATCAATTAAGGCTTGCCACTCGCCAAGTTCTCGATAGGTTGTTTTTTGCAAGCTCAAAACAATGGAGTTGTTTGGGTGTTCTGCTTTGAGAGTTTCTAAAGTACTCGCGGCAACTTCCCATTCCTCTTCTCGAACCGCTTGTTTCGCTCTAGTTAGCTGAACGGCAAGATCGGAGTTTTCCTGTTTAGCGGCCAGCGCTAGATAATGGTCACGCTTCGCTTTGTCACCTTGCCCTAAGGCAGCTTCAGAAGCGACGAGATAACATAAAAGCGGCATATCGTGATAGTTAGCCCAACGTGTTACCTTTTTCTCTGCAAGTTTCCAATCACCTTCTAGCAGCTTAACGATACCCTCATTGGTATAGCGGCGTGAACGACGCATTTTACGAACGCTGAAGTAATTAAATGTCGTGACGCTGGTGTAAAGCATTTTCTTGATGATGTATTCGAGCAGAAACAGCCCCGCCAAAGCTGCAATAACAAACACGACTAGGGTTGTAACGCTCATCTCGATGGTTTTATTGGCAATTGAGATCAGTACATAACCTTGCTGGCCCGAAAACTGGGTACCAACAAATAGACCCGCACCAAGTACGACGAAGAGAAAGATTAATCGAATCATTATTTCTCCTCCGTGATGATGGTGGTGACTTCACGGCGCAGACGTTCGTTGATGACATCGGATAATTGAGCTTGAGTTTCCAATTTGACTGGATAGTTAACTTGAATATTCTGTTGGCTCAGTTTGCCTAGCGCAGCGTTAAACTCTTTAACGCTATTGTTGTCCATATCAAAAAACGATTCTGACCATTTCTCTGCGGTTTCTAACGACACCTTATAGATCTCGCCTTGTTCTTTGTATACCGCACGAATCGCAGTTTCTATCTTAGATTTGATGTTTTCTTTGAGATAGAAGTGCTGCTCAGGTGAAAGCAGTGGGATTACATTGCCATCGCGAGTACGGAAAGTAATAAAGTTTTCTGAGAAGTCTTTTAACGACGTCATCAGGTTATCTTGCCAATCGTAGATGTCTTGTGAAACTTGGCGTTTCTCGACAGCAGGTGCATCAGGAAGGATGGCGTTGGCAAGAGGTAGCTTATCAACCTCTTGCTGTAGCGAAGTTAGTCGCAGTACGAGTCCGTCGCGGTCAATAAGTGGAACAGTACGTAGCTTGGTGATGTCATTTGCCATTGACTGGCGCAGAGACACTAAGCTTGGATCGTTGAGTGCAGCGATACGCTGGTCAGCACTTTCCATCAAACGTGTCGCACTTACCACATCGTGCTCCAAGAACAGTTTGCGACCCGCGAGTTTAACCAAATAGTCGGCCTCAGCCAGAAGCCAATCATTAGGGCGACGACCTTTAACGTCGGCAACCGCAAGTTGCAGGCTTTCAATACTTTTTTGTTGCTGGCCTAACACGACTTCGGCTTTATGTGTCACTGTTTTTGCTTGTTTAAGTGTGTCCGACTGCACTTGCTGCATTTCGTTGCTTAAATTGCTTGTTGTCGCTTGTAGTTGTGACTCAAGCTTGGCGATGCGCGCTTCATAATCGCTGGCCTGCTTTTGCATTTGGTAGCTGAGACCACCACCAAAAATAACTGCTAAAACAATAGCTACCGCACCAAGCTTAACACCACGTTTGCCCTGTTTTTCTTCGAATTCCGGTGCAGTCGTTGGTGGTTTAGCTTGTTCGTGTTGAGAAGTTTCTTGTTCAGCTTTCGATGTATCAGCTTCTGGGGCTAAAGCCTTAACGTCTTGTTGTTCTTCAGACTGGATTTGCTCGTCTTTATTTTTGTTGGTCATTGTTAAGTCCTATTTCTAGACGCTGGAGAGCAGCAAATATTGTAGAGTTCGATGCACCTTGGGTATTGGTAACGTTATTAAATCCCTTTGTCATCGCTAAAGTAGCAATTCGTTCACTCGGAACCAATAGCTGTTGTTGTGTTAACCAGTTCAATTCTGGTTCTGATACTTGAGACAATAAAAACTCAAGTTGTTCACCACTGGTAACGACCAGAGTGTCGATACCCATTGAGCGCCATTGTTTTATTGCGTCTATTTTTAGTGGCAGATATCTGCGTTGGTAGGTTTCTAGGTATTGAACATCTGCACCAAGTGCACAAAGCTGATCATAAATGAGTTCTCGGCCGCCGTTGCCTCGAAGAATGATGACATGTTTTCCTGACACATTCGCCAACTCTGGTAATGCCAGTAGGTGTTCACTATCACTTACCGTCGGATAGTTTACGTTTTGTTGGCTGAGTTTGCTTAATTCATGTGCGGTTTTTTGACCAACCCCTAGATAAATACAGGAGTCAGGTAACGAGAGTTGCTGATGAGTAAGAATATGATGGAAGGCATAGACGGCGTATTGGCTGACGGCAATGATGATATCCGAACGTTGCAGTTGGTCGTCATCTAAACAAAGCTGCAGATTGTCCTGAATATCAATAAGTGGTTGATGGAGGGCAATGCCCCCCATTTTTTCTATGAGATTGCAAAGTTCTGCGCCTTGATTTTCAGGGCGTGTAACCAATACTCTCATCAGTCATTACTCGTGCTCTTGATAGAGCTTTTCTAGGATTTCTTTTGCGCCATCATCGAGCAGTTGATTCGCTAATTGTACGCCTAAGGCTTCCGCATCCGCTCGTTTACCACGAATTTCACCACGAACGATTTTTGAACCATCTGGTTCACCGACAAGAGCTCGTAACCAAATCTCGTCGCCATCGATCAGTGAGTAGCTACCAATCGGCACTTGGCAGCCGCCTTCTAACGTTAAGTTCATGGCTCGCTCACACAGAACACGATCGGCTGTGTTAGCGTGATTAAGAGGTTCGAGTAATTTAATCAATCGTTCATCATCAAGGCGACACTCGATGCCAACCGCACCTTGACCAACTGCAGGCAAGGATTCTTCAGGTTCGATAAAGCTGCGAATACGTGATTCTAGTTCTAGACGTTTCAAGCCTGCGGCAGCAAGGATAATGGCGTCATACTCACCGTTATCCAGTTTTCCTAAACGAGTCCCTACATTGCCTCGAAGCTCTTTAATGACTAAGTCAGGGCGCTGTTCTTTTAACTGACATTGTCTGCGAAGACTACAAGTACCTACCACAGCGCCTTGAGGCAGTTCGCTAATGTTAGTGTAAGTATTGGAAACGAAAGCGTCACGAGGGTCTTCACGTTCGCAAATGGTGACAAGGCCTAGGCCTTCTGGAAAGTCTACAGGAACGTCTTTCATTGAGTGCACCGCAAGATCGGCACGCCCTTCAAGCATGGCGACTTCCAGTTCCTTAACAAATAAGCCTTTACCGCCCACTTTCGCCAACGGGGTATCTAAAATGATATCGCCTTTGGTGACCATAGTGACTAACTCAACTTCCAGTCCTGGGTGCGCCGCAATAAGGGCATCTTTGACATAATGAGCCTGCCACAGGGCAAGAGGACTTTTTCGGGTAGCGATTCGGATTGGCTGAGTTTGCGTCATATCGTTCTCGTAAGCATTTCTTTGTTTTTGGTCGTGGCACAATCCTAACACTGTCTCTATGAAAAGCTTAGTGATTTCCCTAGGGCTCTCCCAAACGACAACTTTGCTTGTCACAAATATTGTTAATAGTGTGAGGTTAATCGCATTTGTTATTGCGACTACTGTTAGAATTGTCCGCTATGATTTGGAAGGCAAAACCAAATCCTCGATGTTGTGCTGTGAGGGGTTGTAGTGCCGAGTATTGCTTTACCGCCTATAATAAAAATGATACATTGATCACGTTTTGAACGCTTGTTTGTTTAAAACCTACGCAATATAGCAGTTAGATTAGACCTAGGAATCACCCTTGCAGGCATACACTCATACCCTTATCCAGAGACTTGATAATCTCAACCAGCAGCGAATTGAACGCGCGCTGGCGCTTATGGATATGCAAGGACAACGTGTTTTCCAACTAATTCCAGCGCTTTTCCACTTCAACCATCCTATTATTCCCGGCTTCTTTGAAACTGACAGCCCAAGTGGACTTTGCGGTTTTGAAGCAAATGACGTTCAACGTCAGTTCCTTGATGATATTGCATTAGCTTTGGGGCAACCGCTGCCAGAGCCGCGTCAACACGATATTCTAGGCCTTTACACTATGGGCAGTACTTCGTCGATCGGCCAAAGTACATCAAGTGATTTGGATATCTGGGTTTGTATCTCTCCAGATATGCCGACCGAAGCTCGTGAAAAGCTGAGCAATAAATGCTTGTTGATCACCGATTGGGCCAAAGGCTTGGGTGTTGAAGCCAATTTCTTCCTAATGGATGAAGAGCGCTTTCGCAGCAATATTTCCGAAGAAATGACCGGTGATAACTGTGGTTCATCGCAGCACTTATTGTTGCTGGATGAGTTCTACCGCTCAGCCGTACGCTTAGGTGGTCAAAGATTGTTGTGGCAAATCGTGCCACCGGAAATGGAAGAGTGCTACGAAGATTATGTCGAGCAGCTTTGCCAAAATGGATACATCAATTGTGAGGAGTGGATTGATTTCGGTCGACTCAATCGAATTCCTGCAGAAGAGTACTTTGGCTCAAGCTTATGGCAGCTATACAAGAGTATCGATTCGCCTTACAAATCGGTGTTAAAAGCGATTCTGTTGGAAGCGTACTCGTGGGAATATCCACATACTCAGTTACTCAGTATCGATACTAAGCGACGCTTCTTTGCCGATGCGCCCGATCTCTATGGTATGGATGCGTATTACCTGATGCTTGAAAAGGTCACGCGTTATCTAGAACGTATTGGTGATACGACACGTCTAGATTTAGTGCGTCGTTGCTTCTACCTTAAAACTCATGAGAAGCTATCTCGTGAGCCTGGTATAGGCTCTGTGCCATGGCGTCGTGAAGCGTTAAGTGAAATGACTGCTCAATGGCAGTGGTCACAAGAAGTACTGCAAGAACTAGACAGTCGTCGTAACTGGAAGGTAGAGCAAGTGATGGTAGTGCACAATGCATTGCTAGATGCCTTAATGCTCAGTTACCGTAATTTGATTCAGTTCGCTCGTCGTAACGACATTACCTCTGCCATCAGTCCTCAAGACATCAGTATTCTAGCGCGTAAGCTTTACGCCGCTTTTGAGGTTCTACCTGGTAAGGTGACGCTGCTCAATCCCCAGATTTCTCCTGATTTGCACGAACCAGATTTGACCTTTATCGAGGTTAAAGAGGGCAAGAGCTACAAGTCCGGCTGGTACCTTTACAAGCAACCACTCATTCCACATCGTATCTTAGGGCAACCTGCTCTTGAGCATAATGAATACCTGAGTAAGTTGGTGGCGTGGGCGTTTTTCAACGGCTTGATTACCGAATCGACTCACCTCAACTCTGTGGTGCGTGAAGCGCATATCGACATCGATAAGTTCTATCAGATGGTGAGTGATCTGCGTAATACTTTCTCATTACGTAAACGTCGTCCAAGTATGCAAGCGCTTGGTAGTCCTTGTGAAATCAGCCAGTTGGCGATGTTTATCAACTTTGAAAATGACCCAACCTCTGAACTGTCCGCCAAAACGTCCAAAGTCGACCTGAAAAATGTTGATATATTGAGTTTTGGACAGGAAGGAAAAAGTCTTATCGGTTCGGTAGATCTGGTTTACCGTAATTCGTGGCATGAAGTTCGTACTCTTCATTTTGAAGGGGAAACGGCGATGCTTGACGCATTGAAAACAGTGTTAGGTAAGATGCACCAAGATGCGTTACCACCTGAGTCTGTGGATGTGTTCTGCTACAGCAAAAACTTACGTGGTGTCCTACGTAATACCGTCTATCAACTACTTGCAGAGTGTATTGAGCTACGCTTAAAACCTGTTGACCAAGAGAAACGTCGTCGTTTTAAAGCGATTAAAGTGGCGAACCAAATGTATGGCTTGTTCTTTGAGCGTCGCGGCGTGTCAGTACAAAAACTGGAAAACTCAGTAGATTTCTATCGTAGTATCTCGACTAATAAATTGCAGGGCTCACCACTTCTTATGCTGGATCGTGAAGAAGAGTTCCAACTACCCGACGTAGTGGATGGCTTTGCGAGTGAAGGCTTGATTCAGTTCTTCTTTGAAGATACCGATAATGGTTTCAACATCTACGTGCTTGACGAATCTAACCAGGTAGAAGTGTATCATCAGATGCGTGGTAGCAAAGATGAGATGATTGCGAGTGTAAATAGCTTCTACACGTCGAACGTTGATAGTGAAATGTCATCGAAGTTAATTAACTTCAACTTACCGCAGTATTACCAACTGATTCATCCTGAAGAGGGAGAACCTTATATCATTCCTTATCGTAATGATGGCTCTCCAAACTCTAAAACGTCTAAAGCGGTGAACGCTTAAACCCAATCAATGTCTTCGCCGGCGTGTTTCACACACTCGGCTTTGACCATGTCCATAAGTTCAACATTGGTTTTTGAACAGGTCCAAGCGCCATCAATCAGTTTGAAATGAAATCCACCGGATTTAGACGCGAGCCAAATCTCGTGCATCGGCTCTTGGCGGTTAATGATGATCTGGCTACGGTCTTCAAATTCCAAAGTCATGACATTGCCAGACACTTCATAATCGATATCTGCACCTGAATCATCAATCGCTTCTTCGATGTTTTGCATCTGCTCATCGACTAATTGGTGAAATTCCGTGTCGTTCATTTTGTAATCCTATTGCTTTTCTAATTCGTGGTGCGATTATAGGGGGCATTGATTCAATAATCACGATATGCAAAATGAAAAAGACGATTACCGCATTTTTTATGCTCGTCGTAGTGACATTAGCGGGATGTGGCCAAACTGGACCACTTTATCTTCCTGCTGATGACGCACCAGCAAATGAGCAAGCTCAATAATCACCGCCATCGATACAGTGTAAAGGGATACAGGATTTGGATTATTTCAACTATCAGGACGATGGCCAGCTTTGGGCCGAGGAAACGTCACTTACGCAACTTGCCGAGCAATACGGCACTCCGCTATACGTCTATTCACGAGCGACGCTAGAACGTCACTGGAATGCGTTTGATAAATCGGTGGGCGACCACCCACATCTCGTGTGCTACGCGGTAAAAGCGAACTCCAATATAGGTGTGTTAAATACGCTAGCACGTCTTGGTTCTGGCTTTGATATTGTTTCTGGTGGTGAGCTAGAACGCGTCGTGGCAGCAGGTGGTGAGCCAAGCAAAGTAGTATTCTCTGGTGTGGGCAAAACGGCACAAGAGATGCGCCGCGCTCTAGAGCTAGGCATTAAGTGTTTTAACGTTGAATCTGAACCTGAATTAGAACGACTTAATCAAGTCGCCGGTGAAATGGGTGTAGTTGCGCCGATTTCATTGCGAATTAACCCGGATGTAGATGCTAACACGCACCCTTATATCTCGACGGGTCTGCGTGACAATAAGTTTGGTATCGCATTTGATCGCGCTCCAGCAGTGTACAAGTTTGCTCAAAGCCTGCCAAACCTTGCAGTCCATGGTATCGATTGTCATATCGGTTCACAGCTTACTGATATTGAACCGTTTATTGATGCGACAGATCGTCTGCTTGCTCTCATTGACCAGTTGCGTGCTGATGGTGTCAATATTAAGCACCTTGATGTTGGTGGTGGTCTAGGCGTGGTTTATCGTGATGAATTACCGCCACAGCCTTCAGATTATGCGAAAGCACTATTAGCTCGATTAGAGAATCACCCAGAGCTTGAGCTTATCTTCGAACCAGGTCGCGCTATTGCGGCGAATGCTGGTGTGCTGTTGACCAAAGTTGAGTTCCTAAAACATACCGAACATAAGAACTTTGCGATTGTTGATGCGGCGATGAATGACTTGATGCGACCTGCATTGTATCAAGCGTGGCAAGACATTATTCCGGTTTCACCACGAGAGGGTGAAGCGATAACGTACGACCTCGTTGGCCCTATTTGCGAAACGGGTGATTTTATCGGTAAAGACCGTTCTTTGGTCTTAGAGCAAAACGACTTACTCGCCGTTCGCTCAGCAGGTGCTTATGGATTCGTTATGTCTTCGAACTACAACACGCGTCCACGTGTTGCAGAAATCATTGTCGATGGAGACAAGGCGCATGTCGTGCGTCAGCGCGAATCTCTGCAAAGTCTTTGGGAATTAGAAAGCATCTTACCGGAGTAATAGAACCACTATGCATTTCCACTTTTCTAAAATGCACGGTTTGGGTAACGACTTTATGGTTGTTGATTGTATTACCCAGAACGTATTTTTCTCACCCGATCTCATTCGTCGCTTGGCGGATAGGCATACTGGTGTGGGTTTCGATCAGCTTTTGATTGTTGAAGCGCCGTATGATCCAGAAACTGACTTCCACTATCGCATTTTTAATGCCGATGGCAGTGAAGTTGAGCAGTGTGGAAATGGTGCGCGTTGCTTTGCGCGTTTCGTGCAGATGAAGGGTTTGACCAATAAGTACAGCGTGAGTGTTAGCACCAAGAAAGGCAAAATGGTCTTGAAGTTGGAAGAGAACGACTTAGTGACTGTGAACATGGGACAACCTGAGTTTGAGCCAAACAAGATTCCTTTCAAAGCGAAGCAAAAAGAGAAAACCTATATCTTACGTGCTGGGGAGCATACGCTGTTCTGTGGTGCGGTGAGTATGGGTAATCCACATGTCGTAACGGTGGTCGATAGCACTGAAGAAGCTGACGTTGATAGACTCGGTCCATTGCTTGAGTCGCATGAACGTTTCCCTGAACGCGTTAACGCAGGCTTCATGCAGGTGCTGAGTCGCCATGAAGTGAACCTTCGTGTGTACGAGCGTGGGGCGGGAGAAACTCAGGCTTGCGGCAGTGGCGCTTGTGGTGCTGTCGCAGTTGGTATTGTCCAAGGGTTATTGGATGAGAATGTCACAGTGCACTTGCCGGGTGGCGACTTAAAGATTAGCTGGAAAGGCGAAGGCCACCCGTTAACTATGACGGGGCCTGCAACTCACGTGTTTGATGGGCAGATTTCTTGCTAGTCAATGCACCTTGAGGTCACTTGGGTATATACTAATGGCGGGTCCTAGAAATAGGCCCGCCATTTTTTATCTACTGACAGGGAATAAAGGGAAACATTTTGTCTGAGTTTGAAGCGAACCACCTTACAGCAGAAGTGGTAGCACAATATCTTTCTGATCATCCAGATTTTTTTAAGGGTAGAGAGTCGCTAGTTGAATCCCTTTCCCTACCGCACCAACAGCAAGGTGCTGTTTCTCTCGTAGGTATCCAATTACAACGACAGCGCGAACGTATTGAAGCACTGGAAGAAGAAATTACTGCCTTGATGTCTCTGGCTGCTCGCAATGACAAAACCTTTTATGAGTTTATGTCACTGCAAGAGAATCTACTCAAGTGCCGAGATCTGCAAAGTGTTGTAAATGCGATTAAGCAAACGGCTCAAGGGCTTAACCTTAATGGTTACTTGAAGCTAATTGATGAACAAAGTGCCGACCCGCTTTCTATGGAAAGTTGGCAGCGTTTTACCACCAATCATCTCAATGGAAAAGACGCTTATCTAGGTCGTCTTCGTCAAGCTGACAGAACCATGCTATTTACTGAGCAGCAGATTGCCAACGGAAAAGTTCCTGAACTCGGTTCGTATGTAGTATTGCCATTAAAGCGTCAATTCGCCCAAGGTTTATTGATTTTTTCCAGCGAGGATGGCGGTCATTTTCAGCCGGAGATGGATACCTTATTTTTAAGACACTTAGCGCTGGTGGTCTCTTATCTTTGTGAAAGTTTAGAGTGGCAGGCGCAAGAGGAAGACGATGTCAGACCAAGTACTGCCTAGTGGGTTGCAAAAGCCGCTAGAGCGATTCTACGAGTACCTTCGTAGTGAGAAAGGGTTAAGTCTCCACACGCAACGTAACTACCGTCAACAGTTAGAAACCATGGGCATGCACTTGCATGAAATGGGTATTGGTGCGTGGACGCAAGTTGATGCCGGCTGGGTAAGGCAGCTTGCGGGTAAAGGTATGCGTGAGGGAATGAAAGCTAGCAGCATCGCCACGAGGCTTTCATCGCTGCGAAGCTTCTTTGATTTTCTGATTTTACGTGGCGAACTCACGGCAAACCCAGCGAAGGGTGTAAGTGCTCCGCGTAAGCAACGTCCATTGCCGAAAAACCTCGATGTCGATGAAGTGAACCAACTGCTTGAAGTTGATGAAGATGATCCACTGGCGGTACGTGATCGCGCCATGATGGAAATGATGTACGGTGCTGGACTGCGTTTGGCAGAAATGGTCAGCATTGATGTCAAACATCTGAACTTATCCAGCGGCGAGCTTCGCGTTATTGGTAAGGGTAACAAAGAACGTAAGGTGCCATTTTCAGGCTACGCCACTGAGTGGGCGAAGAAATGGCTCAAAGTTCGTGGAGAACTAGCCAAGCCAGGTGAGGTAGCGTTATTTGTGTCTAAGCTTGGTACTCGGATCTCTCATCGCAGTGTGCAAAAGCGTATGGCGGAATGGGGGCAGAAGCAGTCTCTTGCTAGCCATGTTAGTCCACATAAACTGCGTCACTCATTTGCTACGCACATGCTCGAGTCGAGTAATAACCTGAGAGCAGTGCAAGAGCTGCTTGGCCACGAAAATATCTCGACCACTCAGATTTATACTCACCTCGACTTTCAACATTTGGCTCAAGCTTATGATCAGGCACACCCTCGTGCCCATAAGAATGGTACGCCCAAAAAGAAAGAGGACGAGTAAATGCGCTTTTATCGTAGCTTTCCCCCTATTGAGGCCATGACCTTCGATCTTGATGATACGCTTTACGATAATTTCCCGGTGATAATCCGCGTAGAACAGCAAGCGGCACAATGGTTATATCAACAGCACCCAATTAGTCAGCGTTGGGATAAAAAGCAGTGGCATGAGTTTAAGATGGCATTGGTTAAAGCGGATCCTGCGTTAAAACACGACGTGACCCAATGGCGATATCAGCAGATTAAACAGGGTTTGGAGCATTTGGGTTACGATGATCTAAAAGCAACCAAGGCTGCACAAACGCTGATAGAAAAGGTATTGATTTGGCGTAGCGATTTCGATGTTCCACATGAAACACATGACGTGCTGTCGGCGTTGAGTAAACAGATCCCACTAGTAGCTATCACCAATGGTAATGTAGACGTGGAGAAGATAGGGCTCAGTCAGTACTTCGATCTGATCCTTAAAGCGGGTCCCGATGGACGAGCTAAGCCTTACCCCGATATGTTTGATAAAGCGGCACAACACCTAGCCATGCCACGTCGTCATATCCTGCATGTTGGAGATCATGTGATTACTGATGTTGCTGGAGCGATACGTAATGGCTTCAGTGCTTGCTGGTTTAACGACAAAGCAAAATCGCCAAGGCAGACGGTGCGTCTCAAGCAACTGCCAGATATTGAAATTAATCATATCCAACAGTTACTTGAGCTTAAGTTATAACGTGCTTTATTGAGAACAACTAGGCAGAGCGTGCCCACTACGCTCTGCTTGAAACCACTGCAAATACTGTTCAAAGAACGTCAGCATTGCGTTGGCGTCATCACTGCTTTCTAGCTCTCTGACCATTTGTGCACACACTTCAAACGTGCACAGATTACCCGCTTCCTGATTACGTCTTAGTTGATATTGAGAGCTTTGCGTCGCTTCAAGATGAACTTTAGGTAAGTTTTGTAGCCACTGGCTGCGATTCAACATTTTCTTCGCTTCTTGCCACGTACCGTCTAGTACGATGAAATTACTTGCTGAGGGATGCTGTGTTTGCCACTGTGTTAGTGGCATGCTGTCTTGATCAGGAAACACCAAGACTGGCGTTAATACACTGCTTTCAGGCAGGCAGTATGGGTCAGGCTGCTTACGTTGCCATTCGCGGATATTGACCTGTTTGATTACCCGCGCAACAAGTTTGCCGGTATTAGTTTCTCGCTGAAACTCATTAGGATGAGTTAGTAGGGTAAAACAAAGATCTGAAGCGATCGTCGGGATCGCTTCACAGTAGCAATTGTGGATAAAACCACAAGTTGTGCACACTTGCGTCATGGTTAATTACTCTTGAACAACACCAAGCCGCCATTAGCGATCGGATAGAGTACATCACCAACTTTTTCTTGAGTTGCTGTTAACTGGTTATCTGACAGGGTGAAAATTCGCTGTGACACAAGGTACTGCTGTTGGTGGCGAGTCATGATGACTTGAACCTGTTGGTTGTTAAGTTGCTGCCAAAATCCACGTTCTTCCGTTGCGGGTGAGTTGTCTGGATATTCATAGCGGGTAATGGCTGTATGATCAGGAAGCAGCGTCATAGAGACTGTAAAACCGGCGGTCTCTGTGGATTGCGCAAGATACTCGCCCGTCCATTTGAGGGTGTTGTCACTGTTCGATAAGGTGCCACAACCTTGTCTTGTCTGTTCACCCATGGTGAGCGCCGCACTCCATCCATAGATGGTGTCACTCATGGTATCGCTACACGGCTTACTGCTCATTTGCAGATTAGCATTATCAAATTCATAACGACGTGTGGTTTGAGTAATAGCGGTGTCTTTCAGCTTTAGGGTTTGCTTATTTTCACCTAATAAGGTGAAGCTGGCTTGCTGCGCATTATCAAACTTTAGTGACCAAAATGGTTCGTTCCCTAACACTTGCGTGGAACGAAGTGGCTGCTTGCAGCGTTTTGGGTTTTCTGCGGTGATCATATTGACTTGTTTAACGACAAAACGACCCGTGTAATCAGAATCAAAACCACGATGACTCGGCGGTTCTAAATAACCGATGACTTCAGCATAAACTGGTTGGTAGGGTCTTTGTGTGAGTCTTTCTGCTTGTTCTCGCACTTCTTTCGGTAATTGAAGCCAATATTGATGTTGGCTACCACACGGCTGAATAGTGCGAGTCTCGTGACCAATAACCGCTTGGCCACGCATCACATAGGTTTGCGGTGTGATAGTTTCTGGACGAGACAGTTCAGCTTGAGGAACCTGACTGTCCTTGTTTGAATCAGTAGTGTTGAAAGAAGAACACGCTTGAAGCAATATGAGTGGAGCAAATGCGAGCGGTAAACGCGACATTTTCATTAATCTCTTCCTTAGTCAGTCAAAGTTACAAGAAAAACACATACAAGGACCATTATGGCATATTGGTTATTTAAAACAGAGCCAGACGAATTTTCGATTGATACATTACGTGTCAAAGGTACAGCCTGTTGGGAGGGCGTTCGCAACTATCAAGCTCGAAACATGATTCGTGATGAGATGAAGGTGGGTGATTCGGTATTGATCTACCACTCTTCATGTAAGCAAATTGGTGTAGCTGGTTTAGCGACGATCACCAAAGAGGCTTATGTCGATCATTTTCAGTTTGATATTGAAAGCGATTACTACGATGCGAAGTCTGATCCCGAAAATCCTCGCTGGCTAATGGTAGACATTGAATTTGGCGAAAAGTTTAAGCGCGTGTTGCCGTTGAGCGTACTGAAAACTATGCCGGAGTTAATGGAGATGCCTTTGGTGAAAAGAGGTAACCGACTTTCTGTGATGCCCGTTACTGAATCTGAATGGCAAGCCATCTTAAGCCGAGTCGCCAGATAACAAAACTCCCATTCTCGATAGCTAGGATATGCGCTACATAGGGGCGAGAATGGGAGTATTTGACGGTTGGAATCGTCGTGTTAGATAAGGTTTTGTTTTAAAAACTCAGCGACGGCATCATCGGCATTACTACCAATAACTTCATTGTTAGGTAGAGCACGTTTCACTTTGTCGTGCGCATTTTCCATAATGTAACCATGGCCTGCCATTGTTAGCATTTCCACATCGTTCATCCCATCACCAAAAGCGATGCAGTTTTCTAAGCCAAAGCCAAGTTTTTCTGCCACGGCTTGCAGAGCGTCACCTTTCGACACCTCTTTTGCCATGACTTCTAAACACCAAGGAGTGGAGAACGCGATGTTTAGGGAATCACCAAACTTGGCGCGTAAAGCATCTTCAAATTCCACTAAATGTTCATGGTCTTGCTTTGGATGAGTAATGAAGATTTTTGCAATACCAGAAGTTGGTGCTTGGGTCGCATCGAACAAGTGGTAAGTAAATCCAGTTTCTGTATGGAATTTACGTAAGTACTCATCTTCTTGATTGAGTAGCCACTTTTCATCCTGATACATATGAACAAATAGTTCGCTGTCTGTGCTTAGCACGTCAACAATCGGTTGTACCAGTTCCTCTGGCACGTTTTGGCTATACAGCAATTGATCATTTTGGTCGTGAACACGCGCACCATTTGACGTGATCATGTAAGCAGGAATACCCACTGATTCACGAATCCCAGCCACGTCCACATGGTGACGACCAGTGGCAAAAATAAACGTATATCCCTTCGCGTGAAGTTCCTTAAGTGTTTGTTTGGAGTTATCACTAAGCTGGTGGTTTGTTGCCAGTAGTGTACCGTCTAAATCAGAAGCAACAATTTTGATGGAATCGCGGTTAAGGGTCATAGTTCTCTCTTTGTCATTGGAGGATAGGGTGAATTCGCAGCATTGTGGAATGGCTCTATTGTAGGGGATATTAAACCAGAAAAAGAGGGTAAATGGGTTACAGAAATATTTCCTCATTTACCCAAACTGTTACCAATTGCGTTATCGCTTCTCGGCGCTAAAGAAATGGCGAATTGCATCCATTGCTTGATTGCGATATTCATCTTTTTCAAACAGTACTTCGTGTTTAGCCCCTTGAACCGTGATCATTTGAGCTTGGTGATTGGTACGTGAAAGCTTATTGATGAACTTACTTTGGTCCTGATTGCTAACAATTTGATCCGCGCCTGCTTGTACGAGGAGAAGCGGTATTTTTACTTGTCGAGTTTGTTGAATGCACTGCTTTGCAGCCATTAAACCCTGCCAAACCCAGCGAGTGCTTGGTCCACCAATCTTCAGTTCTGGCATTTTCTCGTACAGGTCTCGGAACCAGTGATAGCGTACTTCACTTTGTGAAAGAGGGTTGATATCGAAGGGTTTAGCGACATAACCTTGATACCCTGGTGCAAACGTTGGTTTCGGGTATATAGCCGTCATAATCTGCGCGACTATGGTCGCTATGGGCTTGAGGTACCATGGCACACTCACGCCATACATAGGAGCGCTAAGCGCTATTTTATCGAATGAATGATGAGGGCGAGTTTGAATAAAACGTGTGGCGATGTTTCCGCCCATTGAGTGGGCAAGTAGGTGACGTTGCTGATAGCGCTCAAGTTCGAACGTATCCAGTATCATCTGCATATCGTCAAGATAGTCGTCAAACTCATGGACATGGCCCATTTCAGGATTTGGTGCTAGGTGAGTAGAGAGTCCTTGTCCACGATGATCAAAGGAATAGATGTCGTAGCCTTGCTGAAAGAAGTCATAGAACAGCTCCTGGTATTTCCAAGCCGATTCAATGCGGCCATTCACAACAACGAGTGCTTTTTGATGCTCCGGGCGAGTTAGCTTACACCAAAAGAGCTTGGTGCCGTCTTTTGCTTTTAGCGTACCTTCCTGTCGGTTCTCCCATAATTGAGCAATTTGTGAGTTTATAGCTTGCTCAAATTGTGGCTCTTGAGTATAAGTGACATCGGTAGCGTTTAATTTGCTCATAAATTAGCCTATCTGGTGCATTATGTGTAATATGCTGTTTTTTCGATATTTTTGAATCGAATAGAATGCTTTTTGCCCACTATCCTCATTACTAGGATACGAATAAATCAGTGGTAAGGAAATACAATGGATTATCATGTTTGGTTAGCGTACGTCTTAACGGCGATTGTTTTTAGTTTAGCGCCGGGCTCTGGTACGGTGAACTCGATTAGCAATGGTATCAGTTATGGGACGCGTAAGTCGTTAGCCGCGATTGCTGGACTGCAGATAGGCTTGGCGATACATATCGTGCTCGTTGGCGCGGGCATTGGAGCACTAGTGGCTCAATCGGCGATTGCCTTTAGCGTGATTAAATGGATTGGCGTGGTCTACTTGATTTGGTTGGGTATTCAAAAATGGCGTGATACGTCGTCGGTTACCGCAATGGCAGAGCAGGATAATCGCAGTGCATGGAATTTGATGCGTAGTGCGGTTTTTATCAACCTGACTAATCCCAAATCTATTGTGTTTTTGGTGGCGTTATTTCCTCAGTTTATTGATCCGAATGGCGATCAAGTAACACAGCTAGCTATTCTGGGTGTGACCACGGTGGCGATTGATGCAATGGTCATGCTTGGCTATACCTCCCTAGCGTCACAAATGGGACGTTTTATTCGTTCTGACCGTATCATGGCGAAGATAAACAAGGTGTTTGGTTCGATGTTTGTCGGTTGTGGTGCGCTGCTGGCCGCCGCAAAATCATAGCCTGATTGGCTTAGATATGTACGCTACTTACGTTGCTCGCCAACCCATTTTTAATGCTCGTCGTCATACACTAGGCTACGAGCTTCTTTTTCGAGACGGCGAAAAAAACGCGTTTCCTGCACACGTTGAAGCGAATAGGGCGACCTATCGACTGATAGCAGAGAACTATCTTTCATTAGGGACCAACCCTAGCATCACTGCGTCGCGATGTTTTATTAACTTTCCACACCAGAGCCTTATACGTCGCTTGCCGTTAATTTTGCCCAAGCAGAACGTGGTGATTGAGATCCTAGAGACTTGCCAGCCTAACGACGAGCTCTATCAGGTTGTCAAAGAACTTCATCAACTGGGCTATATGATAGCGCTTGATGATTTTGTCTACAGAGAGGCTTGGGAGCGATTCTTGCCGTTTGTGCAGATTGTAAAGCTAGACATTATGGCGATGGGTGTAGAGAAAGCGTGTGCTTTTGTTATACAACAAAAGGCGAAAGGAAGCCCTCGTCACTACCTTGCTGAACGTGTTGAGACTGAAGAAGAGTTTCTACTGACTAAACAAGCGGGCTTTAAGTTTTTCCAAGGTTTCTTTTTTAGTAAGCCTATTATGGAGAAGCAAGTTTACATCAGCTCTGAGCAGCTGGTGGCCATGGAGCTTTTCCAGCAAGTGTGTGTACCTGAAGTCGACTTTGATAAGGTTGAGCAAATTGTTTCTAAAGACGTGACGCTCTCTTATAAGCTGCTGCAATTTGTGAATACGCTCAGTCCTCGCTTAGATTCTGAAATTTCCTCTTTTCGCCAGGCACTTATTTATCTCGGTCAAGAGAAGCTTAAATTGTTTGTCTCTCTTACGGTTGCATCCTTTATTTCTAGTAATAAGCCGAAGGCACTGTATGAACTTTCATTGCAACGAGCTCAATTTTGCCGTTTGATGACCAAACATCCTCAATTCAAACAGCACCGGGATCAAGCCTTTATGATTGGTTTGTTTTCTATCTTAGACGCTTTGATGGACCTCTCCTTAGATAAGTTGCTGCATCAGCTTCCTCTCTCTAATGAGATTAAAGGCGCACTTTTGGAGCGTGAAGGTCCGTATGGCTGTTTATTGTCTCTAGGAGAGTGCTTTGAAATGGCAGACTGGCAAGGTGTGGAGCGTCATCGAGCGCATTTAGGTTTGTCGCAAAATGAGGTGTTCTCAGCGCTGGCAGATGCGCAGCGCTGGAGTCAAAAAATGCAATCGCTTAGCTAGCGAGTCTTGGGAAGTACGTCCAACATATTTTGGTAGGCCATTTTGTCTGCGATGTTCTTAGGCAGCGCTGACAAAATGGGATGCCAAGTGCTTAGTGCGGTTTGCTGATAACCAAATGCTCCAACTACGTCGCTGCCAACCATAAATCGATCTGGGTAAGCCTCTATCAGTGCTAGCCAGCGTCGATCCAATTTGCCCTCTGGCATCATGACGTCGATCAGAGTCCACGACGCCAAAATATAGAGATTGTCATGCTCGCTGAGTAAATCTGAGACGGTTTCATAGAGAAACTTCATTTTAATAGTGCGAGTAAGAGTGGACGTGGTACCTGCGTGAGCCCATAGAAAGCGGGTGTCTGGATTGGTGCTCAATGCTTGCTCGAGTTCTTGTAAATAAAGTGGATTATCTTCTCTTTGCGACGTGATATTGGTGTGCAACAGCACGGGCAAGTCGTATTGTGCGGCGAGGTGATACACTTTTTGCAACGCAGGGTGATTAGCGCGCGGTTTCTCGTCGGCAGTCAAAGCTGTTAAATGATCATGTCTAGTAATCACTTCGCCAATACCTTGCCAGAAACCAGGTCGATACTTGAGTTCCTTTTCAATAAGCTCTGCGGCATTGAGATCGGTAGTATTAAAGCCGCTCAGGAAAGGATGTAATCTGGCTTGGCTTACCGCGGGTAACGCTTCAACTTCGCGGGCAATCAATTCGTCTGTGTGCGAATAATAGTAGACAGGGGAATCATCGCCATAGACAAAACGCGGTGGTTTAGGAGCAGAGGCATCCCACTTCTTAATAACAGGTAGCCCCATAACATAGGCGTGATCGATATTTAGCTTATCCATGTTATCTATCAGAGCTTGAGCGCCTTCTGAACGCTGAAAGTAGTCAACAAGATGGACTTCAGCGTCGTTAACTCTTCCTTGATAGGCTGCGCTGCAACCAGCCGACAAAATGGTGATAAGCGCAACAGATAAATGCTGACCTAGCTTTACTCGCAGATCCATGAGTCACTTCCATGTTTAGTTAGATAATTAAAGCTAGCATGAGTCTTACTAGCAAAGCTAAATAAATTAGCGAGTTAGTGAGAAGTGTAGGAATTTGTCCCCTTGATAGGTTAACTCTCCTTTATCACCTGGGTTGAGGTGGTGATAGTAATGAACACCAATTTGAAATTCGCGTTTAGGACCAAATGTTCCTTTCTGGATGTAAATCCAATATTCATCTTCTTGGGTAGGATCGTCGGTAACGACGACTTGTTTATCTAAGATAGTGACTGCCGCTTTTCTCTCTGGAGCATTAACACCCACAGTGTGCTTTTTTTGTACATAAACAAAAAGATAGCCAGCAAGGATGATCAAAACGATGAGAATAATAACCAGTGATATAGGCATGTAAACCTCGTATGTCTAAGTGGCCTGGAACTAAGATCGCACATATTCAGAAGAAAATAATCTGCAACTCCCGACCATCGAGTCAATTTTAGGGTCATATCACACAAAAAATCGCTTTTTTAGGCTTAAATCTTTACTTGAATTTACCTAACAATTGTCGAATTCTTAATACAGATAGTTAACAATGGAGTGAATGAAATCTTTGGATAGTAGCCAGCGCACCTATTTTCACATTTTTGCTGGTTGTGGGAGGGATGCTTATGTCTGACATTGAAAGTGTAGTGTTGCGAACGAGACGCTTAGAGAAGTTATTGAGGCAGCAATATCGTGCTGATGGAAAAGGTTTGCATCAACTTGTCTCAAGCTGTGAAGAACGGCTGCCGCATGATGTCATTAGCAAACTGAGATATATTGCCACTATCCGCAATAAAATAGTCCATGAAGATGATTATGAGCTAGACGATAAATCTGGTTTCATGAGAGCTTGTGATGAGTGTGAACAGGAGTTAACCCCGAGGAGCAGCCGATTTATTTGGCGCACAGCCATGTGGCTGATGGCACTGATCACGTTGCTTGCGATGGGCTTTTACTATGTGCACTGGGAAAAAGTGCTCCATATCTTATCTAAGTAAATAGTTAAAATGAAAAAGGGACGCGAAAGCGTCCCTTTTTTTGTCTTTCTAGCGTTGGCTAGTAAAGAATCGGCAGTGTCATTAATCCAACCACGACGGCTATCATCACTAGACCCTGCTTCTGAGAAGATGAAATCATAACACTGCTCCTTTCTTGAATTCCTATCTTGTTAAACAGAATAGCACTGTTTTTTAATGTTTGGCAAGTTAGAAAGTGAATATCTTCTATTTTTTGCAGTTTTCTTTCCATTAACTAGCGATTAATGGTCAATAAAACAGTGTATTTTCGTAGCTTTAAATCTGTTCAATGTTGTGTTTTTGATGGTTTGTTGTTTTTAACTTAATGATATTAAAGAAAAAATATAGATCACAAAATTGATTATTATTAAAGCTTTGGATTATGTTGTCTTCGATCGCTTTGTTTGGTCTAAGTGAGCTTTGTGTTGGTAAGTGGTCAGGATGTTGAAGAAAATCTTGTTCAGTGAGAGTGAGGGGCGAAAAATTCTTAGTATAAGAGAAGAAAAGTTGCAATTTGAACGATAGTCTAAGTGCAGTGGACTCTTGGTTGTCATCTTTTAAGTATTGAAATATAAAGATATTAGTGACTTTTTGTTTCGTGGTTCTCTTCGCTGATTTTAGTTCATTAGTCGAAACTGACTTCCGATCTCTATGTTAAAGGGAAAACGTTTGCTTTTGTTTTTTAGCTAATGATTAACAAGAGTCAGTTCATTTTCGATGATCTGGCCCACTGTCAACGGCAATCTTATTTAATTTAAAGCAAGTCCAACTTTTCAACCTTACTACTGGACAGCAAAAGTGAGCTCCATACACTGGCGTGGATAACAAGAATTAGGTGTGTGTATGTGGAGTTGGCTGGCGATAGCTTTATCGTGTTTGCTGTTTATTTTTGCTGTAGAAAAAGGCGATAAGTCTCGAAGTGTGCTTTTTAGCGCTTTGACTCATAGTTTACTAATTGTGCTGTTGGCTACTTCAGGTTTAGAAACCAAGTATGAGCTTTTGGTGCTACTGGGGTTAGTTGTCTTCTTATTTAGTGATGCTTCTGGTCAATACACTCGGTTTGCCAAGCTTAGTTTTGTTGGGTATCTAATTGCTCAATCTCTCTATGGCTGGGCGATGTGGGGGCAGGTGAATAGCCAATTTGTGCTGTGGTTGCCCGCTTTGATGCTATGTATCGCTATAGTCACCTTTTTTCTACTGTTACCTCGCCTTGACTCATTTCTGGTTCCCGTGACCGTGATGGGCATTTCTTTAGTGCATTTAGTGTGTGCTGCGGGTGAAGCCTGGTTGGCACAAAGTGGCATGTCATCTTTATTAGGCTTCTTGGGAGCGCTCACCATGGTTCTATCTGCCATGTTATTGGCGTTAGATAAATATCGTTTTCACTCGCGCCGTGCGCGCTATGCCATCTCTGGCAGCTATTATTTAGCTCATGCGTTAATCGTGGCTTCTGCGATTAGCTAGTACAAAAAAGTGTGCGATTGAGGTAGATCATCACGGAAGGGGTCACTTTAACGTTAATATTCAATCGTTGATTTAATGAGGACTACCAAATGACCGCTGCTATCCATGCTCATAAAGTGCTTAATCTGTTACGTGAACAACCAATGACACGCGAACAGTTAGAACAAACCGTTATCGAGCAATTTGGAACTGAAGCTCGTTTCCGCACTTGCAGCCGTGAAGGCTTTGACCTTGATTCGCTGTTGGCCTTTTTTGTTGAAAAACAGAAAGTGATTGAGAATCAGGGAGTATGGGAGCTAAACATCGAGAGAGTTTGTTCTCATTAGACGAGATTGTTTCGACTAAAAGACGACAACTAAGCCTGCTATACTTCACGAAAATCTATCGTTAGCAGGCTGTATTCATGGATATACTCTCCGCGGCGACCATGTTGTTCCTCATCATGGACCCGCTCGGCAATCTCCCTATTATTCTTTCCATCTTAAAACATCTAGATCCGAAACGAAGGCGGAAAGTTCTAGTACGCGAGTTATGCTTCGCTCTACTCATTCTGATGTTGTTCCTTTTTGCGGGGCAGAGCATACTGACTTTCCTTCATGTTAAACCAGAAACGCTGAGTATCTCTGGTGGTATCATTCTATTTATCATTGCGATAAGAATGATCTTTCCACAGGCGGGCAGTGTGGCTGGCTTGGCAGCGGGTGACGAACCGTTTATTGTTCCTATGGCTATCCCGATGATTGCTGGGCCTTCAGTGATCGCCTCCATTCTGTTGTTATCAACACAAAACCCCGACAGTCTGACGGACCTGTCGTTTGCAGTTCTCATCGCTTGGGGCGCTACTTTCTTTATTTTGATGTTCTACAGCTTCTTCCATAAGTTGTTAGGAGAAAGAGGTCTGAAAGCGGTCGAGCGATTGATGGGCTTACTGCTCGTTATGATTTCGACACAGATGTTCTTAGATGGGATAAAGAGCTACTTGGGAAGTTAAAAAAGAAAAGCCGCATTCGCGGCTTTTCTCTTATTTGTTTTCAGTATCTTCTGCTTTATCGGGAGCAGGTCCCATCATGTGTTTTTGTCTAATATCGAGCAGAGCGAAAATACCGAACGCTAGAATAGAGTATTTTTCCCATGTGCCTAGCTTGAGCTTGTCACCAAAGGCGCCAAGGAAAATGGCCATCTGCACACCATGCATTAAGAACAGAAAGGCTGTCATGATATACAGCGCTATCGCACCTTTTCCTGGGAATGGATGGAAAATATTCAGTATCAATACAAACCAAACAAATCCAAAGGCGATCTTCGCCAGCATTAACAGTGCTTTCATTTTGTTTCCCTCTCAAATAATCGATAACAAACCTGACCCGCCGTTTTTTCTTTTAATGGATCCCAGTGCTCTGGGATGACGTCGATTTGTAATTCTTTTTCCGTTTCAATATAGACTAACGCATTGTCGGCAAGCCAACCATTATCTTCAAGTTTTTGAACCACTTCTGGTAGCAAGCCTTGACGAAATGGAGGATCAATAAACACCACATCGTGTGGTTGTCCTGGTTGGTCTAAAAAGCTAAGTGCATTGCCGTGATGGGTGACGATATTGTCTGCCTTAACAAGCGCTACATTGCTGATAATTTGTTGGTAAGCTTTGTCGTTGAGCTCAATCATAGTAACTTGCGCGGCTTGCCGAGAAGCCGCTTCAAATCCTAAGCTGCCTGAGCCAGCAAAAAGATCTAATACCTTCGCGTGTGGAATATCTTGCGCTAACCAGTTAAACACCGTTTCTTTGACTCGATCGGTGGTTGGACGGAGTCCTTCTGCATCGTGAACCGGCAGTTTTCGTCCGCGCCACAGTCCGCTAATAATGCGCACACTCCCCATTGGTGCCTTACCCCCGCGAGTGGCGCCTGAACGAGATGTCGTCTTCTGGGACGGTTTTTGTGATGGAGTTTGCTTGCGACGTCTAACCATAGATTTTTTGACCGACAATTAAGTGTTACTATAACGGGCTCATTAAAGAGCTTAATTGGATAAGTGACGAAGTGTACCAATCTCTGACAAAAGTTTTCACTGCTTTGTCGCAATTATTTTTTGCATCGCTTGTCGTAAATAGATAGCGTTTTAAGCAAATCCGAATTTAAGACCATTTGAAAAGACAGTATTCAGGATAGTTTCAGATGACAGAAAAGAAAAAACGCGGGTTACTCTCGTGGCTTGGCTTTGGTGATGAAGAGCAAGCACCGCAAAAACAACAAGAGACATCTGCTGACGTTGAAACCGAACAACCGCAGCAAGAAAGTAGTGATGTTGAGGTCACCGCAGAAACAGCCCCTGAAACGGTAGAGCAGGAACCAACAACTGCGGAAGAGGTTGCAATACCTGAAGCGGAAATCAACACTGCAGAAGCAGAAGCAGAAGCAGAAGCAGAAGCAGAAGCAGAAGCAGAAGCAGAAGCAGAAGCAGAAGCAGAAGTGATTGCTCGAGTTCAAGAGCAAGAGAAGCCAACTGAGAGTTTCTTTGCGCGCCTAAAGCGTAGCTTAAGTCGCACAAAAGCCAATATTGGTGCAGGTTTCTTTGGCTTATTCAAAGGCAAAGAGATCGACGATGAGCTGTTTGAAGAGCTTGAAGAGCAACTGTTAATTGCTGACGTTGGTATGAACACCACGGTTAAGATTATTGATAGCTTAACTGAAAAAGCCTCTCGCGCTGATCTTAAAGACGGTGAAGCACTGTATGGTCTGCTTAAAGAGGAAATGGCAGAGATTCTAAGCCATGTAGAGAAGCCTCTTGAAGTTGATAGTACTAAGATGCCTTTCGTTATACTGATGGTAGGGGTCAATGGTGTTGGCAAAACAACCACCATTGGTAAGCTTGCTAAGCAGTATCAAGCCCAAGGTAAGAAAGTCATGCTGGCTGCGGGTGATACCTTCCGCGCAGCAGCGGTTGAGCAGCTTCAAGTATGGGGCGAGCGCAATGACGTACCGGTTATAGCTCAGCATACTGGCGCGGATAGTGCGTCAGTAATTTATGATGCTATTGAAGCCGCAAAAGCGCGCGGTGTTGACGTTGTGATTGCTGACACCGCAGGTCGCTTACAAAACAAAGCCAACCTAATGGAAGAATTGCGCAAGATCGTCCGTGTTATGAAGAAGATTGACGAGTCGGCACCGCATGAAATCATGCTAACGCTAGATGCTGGCACCGGTCAAAATGCGATTAGCCAGGCGAAACTGTTTAGCGATGTAGCACCGCTGACGGGCATTACGCTGACGAAGCTGGATGGAACCGCGAAAGGTGGGGTTATCTTTGCCTTAGCTGACCAGTTTCAAATCCCAATCCGCTATATTGGTGTGGGCGAAGGTATTGACGATTTGAGACCATTTGAAACACAAGACTTTATCGACGCACTGTTTAGCCGAGAAGACTAAGTAAAACTCAAGGGATGCGCAGCATCCCTTGTCAAAAATAGGCATCCAATCAGGGGAATGATTCGGTGATCAAATTTGAGCAAGTGAGCAAGGCTTACCGCGGTGGTAGACAAGCGTTGCAAAAAGTGGATTTTCACCTTCGACGCGGCGAAATGGCGTTTTTAGGCGGCCACTCTGGCGCAGGTAAAAGTACGCTACTAAAACTGATCTGTGCGATTGAACGACCAACCGATGGTCGTATCCTATTTAACGATCACGACATCAGCCGTTTGCCATCAAAGGATATCCCTTTCCTTCGTCGTAACATTGGTATCGTATTTCAAGATCATCGATTACTAATGGATCGCAGTGTATTTGATAACGTGGCGTTGCCAATGCGTATCGAGTCTATCTCTGAAAATGAAATCAAGCGTCGAGTTTCCGCAGCACTAGATAAAACGGGTTTATTGGATAAGGCCAAATGTCTGCCGAGTCAGTTGTCCGGTGGTGAGCAGCAGCGTGTGGGTATCGCGCGAGCGGTTGTGAACCGACCCACTATGCTATTAGCAGATGAGCCTACTGGTAACTTAGACCCTGAATTGTCCAACAAAGTGTTAAAGCTATTTGAAGAGTTTAACCGCGCAGGCGTGTCCATTTTGTTGGCGACGCACGATATCCATTTGGTTCGCTCCAGACCTCAATATCGTTACCTTGAACTGAACCAAGGATTCTTAAGTGAGGTCAGTGATGGTGTTTAAGCGTAAAAATAGCAAGCCAAAGAAGCACCGTTTAAAGTCGGATAATTTCTTTACTGTGCATTGGAAGCAGGCAAAAGCGTCTTTAGTAGAGATGTGGCAGCGTCCATTGGGTAACATTCTAACTCTGGCGGTTATTTCTATGGCGCTAACCATGCCAGCTTGTCTTTACCTGCTAGGTAAGAACGTCGTGGCAGTGACCTCTAACGTGGCGAGCCAATCGCAAGTCACCGCGTTTATTTCCGTCGGTGTGCCAGATGCAAGAGTGTTGGTACTTAAAGACGCAATTGAAGGTTGGGAAGAGGTCAGTTCGGTTAAGTACATTACGCCGCAAGAGGGTTTAGCTGGTCTCAGTGAGCACTCTGGTCTGGATCAGGCTCTGAGTTTGCTTGACGGTTATGCGCTTCCTGGGGTGCTTACCATTATTCCAGTGAATGCCGACGTACAGACTGACCGAGACTTAGTAGCTAAACTGCGTACTCAAGAAGAGATTACCGATATTCGCCGCGATGAAGATTGGTTGAGTCGATTTGATGCAATCAAAACCTTAGCCTCAACATTAGTCGTGACGTTATCGGTGCTGATGTTGGTTTCTGTATTTTTGATTGTGGGCAATACATTGCGCTTTAACGTATTAGCCAATAAAGAAGCCATTCAAACCATGAAATTGATTGGTGCGACCGATGCTTATATTTTGAGGCCGTATCTCTATTCAGGTATGTGGTTTGGGTTGTTAGGTGCGGTTGTTGCTTGGTTGTTGACGGCGTTGATTACTGTCCTACTCAATAGCGCTGTGACCGACCTTGCTACTCTGTATGATAGTGATTTCCGACTCCTTGGCCTCGGCTGGGACGAGACCTTGCTAATCCTGATGCTCGGACTATTCTTGGGGACAGGCGCAGCAAGAATTTCAGCTAAGCGTCACTTAAAAGAAATTGAACCGGTCTAGAAAACTCAGGTCAGAATATTGATTGAGTGGCAAAGCTGCTCAATCCTGACGCAGAGTGTAACAATTGTTCGCTTGTACGTGACTATTAATAATTATGTAGTTATTCAGTGAGATAGTGGGAGCTCAGTCCCATCTGGGCAGAAAATACCTATTAATGAATGAAATTTAATCGGCATTTACCCTTGTTTAGACCAATTGATTATGCATAATTACTAACCCCTTCTTGAATCTCAGCCTATTAAGGTTCAGTATTGATGGATTGAGAAGGCGTTAATCCCACTCGACACGAATGAGGAAGTGAATGGCAAACCAAGCGTATCCAATGGCATTAGTGACACAAGATAGCCTTGATGGCTACATCCGCTCAGTCAACAGCTACCCAATGCTGACGGCTGATGAGGAGCGTGAACTAGCAGAGCGATTACACTATGATGGTGAAATAGAGGCAGCGAAAGGGCTGATTTTGTCTCATCTACGATTTGTTGTTCATGTTGCTCGTGGCTATTCTGGCTATGGGCTTCCTATGGCTGACTTAGTTCAAGAAGGCAATATTGGTCTGATGAAAGCTGTGAAGCGCTTCAACCCTGAAGTAGGGGTAAGACTGGTATCTTTCGCGGTGCATTGGATTAAAGCGGAAATCCATGAATACGTATTACGTAACTGGCGTATCGTGAAGATTGCGACGACTAAAGCTCAGCGCAAACTGTTTTTTAACCTACGTAAGTCGAAAAAACGCTTAGGTTGGTTCAACAATGGTGAAGTAGAAACGGTAGCAAAAGAGCTGGGAGTCGAGCCATCAGAAGTCAGAGAGATGGAATCACGTCTCGCGGCTCAAGATTCAACGTTTGAAATGCAAAACGATGATGACGATACCGGTTCATACACTGCACCTGCGCTTTATCTTGAAGATAAGAGCTCAGATCTCGCAGAAGACTTTGAAGCTCAGAACTGGGAAACTCACACCAATAACCGTTTAGGCCACGCGCTTGCGACGCTTGATGAGCGTAGCCAACATATCGTGCGTTCTCGTTGGTTGGATGACAACAAATCTACGTTGCAAGATTTAGCCGATACCTACGGTGTGTCTGCGGAGCGTATTCGCCAGTTAGAAAAGAACGCAATGAAGAAACTTAAGGCAGCCGTCGGCGAGTTTTAAGCTTAATTTAAAGCAGAATAAATGATTAAGGCCGAGATCGAGAGATCTCGGCCTTTTTACTTTTGATCTGAGAATCGAAACGATCGAATTATGTGATCACATTTTTCACTTGTGGTCTGTGGATAAGTCTGTGACAAAATTATTTACCAACTGTCAGAAAGCAGCGACAAACGGTCGATTGAAGCGCTTTTGGTACTGGGGATACCTTTTGCTTTACACACAGATAGATCAAGATCATACCTAGATGTTGTGGATCATTGGATCTAAAAGCACCTTATCAACGCAATCCACAGAGTTACACACAGATGGTGGTTTTTTAAGCTTAAGTGGATAACCTTATTGATTATCGGTACTTTGACAACACTGAATAGTGATACTATCAGACGTGAAATAACAACGTATAAAAAGCATCGGATCCAAACTAAATTTGATATTGATTGGTGCACAAAGAAAGTGAAGGTTTAGACTCTATGGAGCAGTTTCAACACATCGATGTGGTCAACGCACATCAACTACTGAGCAGTGACTCAGAAGCACGATTGGTGGACATTCGTGATATTCAGGCATTTACCGTGGCACATGCCTCGGGTGCATTTCATCTTACCAACGACAGCATTGTTGATTTCATGCAGCAAGTGGAGTTTGAGTCGCCAGTGTTGGTTATGTGCTATCACGGCATCAGTAGCCAAGGTGCGGCGCAATATTTGCTAAACCAAGGTTTTGAGCAGGTATATAGTGTTGATGGTGGCTTTGAGGCTTGGCAGCGCGCCGAATTACCAATAGAGAAATAACTATGATTAGATTGATCACGATTCAAAACCCGCGAATGGGTCAGGCATTTATCGATTACATGGCATCGAGAAAGATTGATGTCCAAATGATGCCTGAAGGAAGTGGTCAATTTGCCTTGTGGCTGATACATAGTGAAGACCAAGTCGAGGCGGAGGCTGAACTCAAGCAATTCTTGACCGAACCTAATCATCCGAAGTACCAAGCCTCTTCTTGGGACATGGCAGAAACGCGTCAGAATAAATTCCATTATCAGACACCCAGCTTTATGTCGCTGCTTAAGGCAAAAGCCGGCGTGGCGACTTTGAGTATCATGCTCATCTGTTCAGTGATTTTTATCTTGCAGCAGCTTGGTTGGGGGGAAGCGATCTTTGCATCTTTGCATTTCCCTGCTCTTGACGGACAGCAATGGCAAATCTGGCGTTGGTTTACTCACGCACTGCTGCATTTCTCGGCATTACATATCATCTTTAACTTATTGTGGTGGTGGCAGCTCGGAGGCGATATTGAGAAACGTCTTGGCTCTGTGAAGCTTATTGAGATATTTTTGATATCGGCTGCGGTGTCTGGAACCGGACAATACTGGGTTGAGGGAGCAAACTTTGGTGGCCTGTCAGGCGTAGTTTATGCGTTGGTGGGATATCTTTGGATGCTCACTTGGAAACGACCTGAGCTTGGTCTCATCATTCAAAAGCCGATCGTAGGCTTTATGTTAGTTTGGCTTATTCTCGGTTTCTTCCAACCTTTCTTGGCGATTGCCAATATGGCGCACTTAACTGGTCTAGTAAGCGGTATCGTATTAGGATTGGTGGACAGCCAGCGTTTGAAAGCGCGTTAGGTTGCGCTTCCTATTGGTATAAGTATTTGGTAAATAAAAGGTCGGCGATGACGGCCTTACCGGTTTCTGCTAACAGTAGGTTATTGAGATTCTCAACTAAGGCGTGACGAATTTCTTCTCGACCAGCCAGAGATTTGATGACATCCGCATTTTGACGACCGAGCAGCTCTACAACCGCATCACGAATAAGTGGTTGATGGTGTTCAATAATAACAAGGTCGCTGGCATCTGCGACCATAACGTCGATTCGTACTTGAACATAACCGAGTCGCTTGCCTTCAGTATAAAAGTTCGTCGTCAACTCTGGTTCTAAAGTGAAATAAGCGAGGCTAGGAGCAGTAGGATCTGCCGAAAGAGCAGGGAATGTGACAGTCAAGCCCATGATAAGGAAAAACTGGCTTAGGTAACGTTTACGCATATTTCTCTCTTTCTAACTCCATTTAGCCGATATTCCATAAGCCTAATTTTGTTACAATAGCACGATACAACTAGAGTTTATGGCCTCTTCGAGTGGTACAATACGCCATTCAGAAGAATAATGATTGTACGCCTTAAGCGCGTGTTATTGAATAGCAAAATGAATGATTCAGTTTTCGATTATCTGAAAGTATTAAGCCACGCTCAATGGCAATCTCCAGAACAGTTTCGATTTACCAATGATAATGTCTTGCAATGGTTAACAGAGCAGGGCTCTTTGTCACATAAATTAAGTGCTCATTGTGATCACTTCGCAGTAGAAGTGGTGCGCAACGAAGCCAGTACTCCACAATGCATGTCTCATGAAGAAGTAGAGTTACTTGATCATGAAGCCTGCTGGCTACGAGAGGTGGTGCTATCAGGCGATGATGTACCTTGGGTCATCGGTCGCACGTTGATGTCGCTCGATGCTATGGATAGAAGCCAATACGACATTTCACAACAAGGAACTGTACCTATTGGGGTCACCGTTTTTTCAAGCTCAGATACTAAGCGTGATGCGCTGCAAGTTGCCATGATCTCGACTCCGCAAGGGGACTTGTTTGCTCGTCGTTCTCGTTTGTGGGTCTCAGGACATCCAATATTGGTCGCGGAGCTTTTTCTTCCCGACTCGCCGGTCTATAACATGGAGAGTGAATAATGACCTCGGCAAAGGCAAAAGCCTATTGGCAGTTAATGCGAATGGACAAACCCATCGGCTCGTTACTGCTGCTCTGGCCAACACTTTGGGCGCTGATTCTTGCGGCCGAAGGGATACCAGATTTGCATGTATTAGTGGTCTTCTCATTGGGAGTGATCATGATGCGCAGTGCAGGTTGTGTGATTAATGACTTTGCAGATCGTAAGGTGGATGGCCATGTAGAACGCACCAAACTTAGACCGCTTCCAGCAGGTTTGGTGTCATCAAGAGAAGCCATAGTGCTGTTCCTTTTCCTCGCTATTGCGTCGTTTATCCTTGTATTGACGATGAATACTCTGACGATACAGCTGTCGTTTGTTGGTCTATTTTTAGCGTTTATTTATCCATTTATGAAGCGCTATACCCATCTACCGCAATTGTTTTTAGGATTGGCGTTCAGTTGGTCGATTCCGATGGCGTGGGCTGCACAAGCAAATGAGCTGCCACCTATGGTTTGGTTTGTCTTTGTGATTAATGCCCTTTGGACCATTGGCTATGATACTCAATACGCCATGGTTGATCGTGACGATGACTTAAAAGTAGGGATCAAATCGACGGCAATCTTGTTTGGTCGCCGAGACAAACTCATCATTGGTTTATTGCAGTTTGCTACATTACTCATGCTGTACACATTGGGTGGATGGTATGAACTCGGTGCGAGTTTTTATTGGAGTTTGCTGGTGGTTGGAGCATTGTTTGTTTATCAACAATGGCTCATTAGACAACGTGAGCGAATGCCGTGCTTCCAAGCTTTCCTCAATAATAACTATGTGGGTATGGTAGTGACGATCGGGTTGCTGGTGGCACTCTGGCCGTAGCAAGATAGAGAATAGAACAAAGGCGCTATTGAATAGCGCCTTTGTTATTTAAGGGATTTACTCAGAAGCAGATGCGTCTTCTATAGCAGTTTCGACATCGCTTTGATGGACACTCTCTTGAATAGTTAATCTCACCTCAGGGTAGAGCAAGCTGTATAGTAGGCTAGCTAACGTTTCGGTAGCGGCGCTATCACAATTACCTTCTACATCAAGGTAGCCTTGTTCTTTCAGGGTGCTGAACAGAGCTGCAAAGGCGCCTTTATCAAAGAACTCCGGAGCATTAATGCCATGAAGACGACCAAGACGCTGGGCAATTTCTTGGCTCTTCTGTTCCAAATCACTCTTGCCTAGTTCAGGGTAGCTAGCTAGTAGATTGAGTGAAATCGCATAACGTTGAAGCGTCTCGGAAATCGTTCTACCTAGTAACATCAAGGTTTGAGTGTTGGATTGGTTCATTGAGACAAACCCTTTTTCCACCACGACTAGTTGCTGACGTTCAAGTTCTGCAACGATGCCGTCGACGGCCTGTTCCAACTCTGCCTGGTCTAGATTCAAGAACAGCTCTTTCTTGAGGAAAGGATAAAGCTTCTCCACATTGTACTTGATAGCTTCAAGTGACAATTTATGTTGGCGGATCAACATTTGTGCGATCAAAGATGGCAATGCAAACAAGTGGATGATGTTGTTGCGATAGTAGGTCATCAGAATCGACTGGTGACGATCTAGGGAAATAATGTCGCCTAAGGTATCAGATTCAATGACAAACTTGTCCAATGACTCGGCGTGAGCTACCAATTCTTCTGCTGAATCGTTAGGCAGCGTGCTAGTTTGTGAATATGGAACGTGCTTAAGCAGTGACAGATAACAATCAATCTGTGACACCAAGCTGTCACGAGATAACGCCCGTTGACGTGAGGCAAGCAAGGCTGTGGCACATAGCGTTAGAGCATTAGTTGCCGCAGCATCGTTAATGTTAGTCATCATCTTGGTCGCAAGATCGTTGACTGCAGGTACTAACCACTGTGGTTTGCTGGTGCCCATTGGATCAATGTCTTGCGTCCAGTTTGGCGCGGCTTCATTGAGATATTGATTGAGTGGAATTGGCTCACCAAAGTTCACATAGCCTTGACCAAAGTTGCGCAGTTTACGAATGGTCTTGATTACTTGGCCTGCATTCTCTTTTTCTTTGCGCTTACCACGCAGCTCTTTGGCGTAGGTGCTCACTTCCATCACATGTTCATAACCAATGTACACGGGAACCAGAGTGACAGGGCGGTTAAGGCCGCGCAACATCGCTTGAATCGTCATTGCCAGCATGCCGGTTTTTGCTTGCAGTAAACGGCCAGTACGTGAACGACCGCCTTCGCTGAAGTATTCAACGGAATAGCCTTTGGCAAATAACTCTGCCAAGTATTCACGGAAAATCGTCGAATAAAGCTTATTTCCCTTGAAACTGCGGCGAATAAAGAACGCGCCACCACGACGGAAAATAGGCCCTGCTGGGAAGAAGTTGAGGTTAATACCCGCAGCAATGTGCGGTGGTACCATGCCTTCACGGTAAAGAACATAGGACAACAATAGATAGTCCATATGACTACGGTGACAAGGTACATAAACAATTTCATGACCGTCTTGCGCTAAACGGCGCACGGTAGAAGCGTTATTGACGTTGATGCCTTGATAGAGTTTGTTCCACAGCCAATGAAGGATATGGTCGCCACTTTTTATCAGCTTATATGAGAAGTCAGCAGCAATTTCATCCATGATTTGATGAGCTTCTTTGCGTGCTTTTTCTTCACTAATATCGCTAGCTTGCGCGTAGTCTGTGATCGCTTGCTCAATCACTTGGGAGTTGAGTAAACGATGGAATAGTACTTGGCGGTTTGGCAGGTTAGGGCCAGAGGCAGCGAACTTCTGTCTTGAGAAGTGGATACGCGCAACACGCGCCAGTTTGTGAGCGATAGATTCATCCGTGCCATGTGAGTCTGCCATATAGCGTAGCGACACTACTGGGCTAAAGCGCACCATGCAGTCCCGACCTGAAGCAATAACCGCGAAGGCTTTTTGCAGACCGTTCATCGGTTGCAGGTAAGGCTTTGGTGTTTCTTCTTTACCAGGTTTACGGCCCCAAAGAACGGTGGTCGGAATAACCTGAACATCAAGTTCACGGTCTTTCTCGTGCTCTTTAAGTAAGTCAGAAAACAGTGCGATGGATTCGTTCGGAACGTTCTGGTCGCTACTAATGAGAGTTGGTCTTGAGGCGATGAAGACAAAGCGACTACGCTCTTCTCCATTGAGCACGATAGGCTCTAATGGATCCGGTAACCCAACGGCCAAGGCTTGCTCTTGTAATGCGAGCAGATCGACATTGGAGCTAAACGGAAGGGCGTACACCACAGGTTTCGTTGCATCGATATTGTGGTCTTCGATAGGGTTAGATGGAATCGCCGTCCCTTTAACCAATACCGACATTGGCAGTTTAAGAAAGGAACGGAACAGTGATTGTCCTGAAGACATAAAGGTTCACAGCCTCAATTTGTTCGAAAGAAACAATGCCTGAGAAGCGCACATACTATGAATTGTAGTGTGTTAATCCTAGGCACTATATTTAGAGCGGTGCAAGCATACCAGAAACTGGTCTTACCTTTTAATGAAAAAACTCGTTACATCCTAATTCGATGTTTTTTGCTCTGTCTGAGTTAGATATGGTGTTAAGCCGCTAAAAAAACAACCAATTGTCTTTGCAATTAAACCATTACTGGATATACTCACAGTTAACTGTATAAACAGACAGGTGAATTATGAAGCCGCTAACGCCACGACAACAGCAAGTTTTTGATTTAATCAAAAGCAAAATAGACGATGTAGGTATGCCACCTACTCGTGCCGAGATCGCGAAAGAGTTGGGTTTCCGCTCTGCGAATGCGGCAGAAGAACACCTAAAAGCTCTAGCACGTAAAAAAGCCATTGAAATTATCCCTGGTGCATCTCGAGGCATTCGTATTCTGCTTGAAGATGCTGCGAACGAAGACGCCGGCCTGCCATTGATTGGTCAAGTTGCTGCGGGTGAGCCTATTTTGGCGCAAGAGCATGTTGAAGCACACTACCAAGTTGATCCGAGCATGTTTAAACCACAAGCTGACTTTCTGCTGCGTGTTAATGGCGAAAGTATGAAGGACATCGGTATTATGGATGGTGACCTACTTGCGGTACATAAAACACAGGATGTTCGTGATGGACAAGTGGTGGTTGCACGTGTCGATGACGATGTGACGGTAAAAAGACTTGAACGCAAAGGCGCGACCGTATTGCTGCATGCAGAAAACGAAGAATTTTCTCCGATTGAAGTCGATCTAACTGCTCAGCACCTTGCTATTGAAGGGGTTGCGGTTGGTATTATTCGCAACACTGATTGGATGTAATAGCACTAAGGCAGATAAGCAAACGACTTCTCTGCCTTAAATTCTACGCGTTTTTGATGAAATTGTAGAAAAAATACCCGTCTCCACTCCCCACCGTGCTCACTTTCTGGTATGTTTCGCACCCTTGTATCGTTCAGGAGATAAATTGTGGAAGCTTGCCCACTGTGTGCGGGACTTTCTGTACACCATTATCACAGCGATAAGAAGCGAGATTACTTGCAATGTGGTTCCTGTCAGTTGGTGTTTGTACCAAGGCTGCAACGACTTGATGCGAGCGCGGAAAAAGCGATTTATGACCTTCATATCAATGATCCTAGTGATGCTGGCTATCGACGTTTTTTATCTCGACTAGTTTCACCACTACAAGAACGATTATCACAAGGCTCAAAAGGTCTCGATTTTGGCTGTGGCCCGGGCCCAACCTTGTCTTTGATGTTCGAAGAGCAAGGCTATGACATGTCGCTGTATGATTTGTACTATTATCCAGAGAGTTCGGTATTAGATAATAGCTATGACTTCGTCACAGCAACGGAAGTTATTGAGCACTTGTATGAGCCAGACTTAGTTTGGCAACAATGGTTATCGCTCATTAAGCCTGCGGGATGGTTAGGCTTAATGACTAAAATGGTGGTTGATGTGGATGCCTTTGCCAAATGGCACTACAAGAACGACCAAACCCACGTTGTATTCTTTAGTCGAGCCACCTTTGTGTATTTGGCACAAAGAGATGGGCTGGAGTTAGAATTCATTGGTAATGATGTCATTTTACTGAGGAAGCTTACGTAATGAGTCGTAAGAAAAAATCGAGAAAACCAGGCGCGAATCCAGAGCCTGTAATTGTTACACGCAACCGCACTGAATCGGATGTGGAAGGTCGCTTACGCAAGCGTTTGAAAAAGCGCAAAGGCCAGAAGTCTGGCAGTCGTCATTCAGAAGGTTCAAAAACCAAACAGGCAGGCAGCGCAGCAAAGCTAGACCCGCGTTTAGGTAGCAAGAAAAAAATCCCACTTATCGTTGATGATAAGAAAAAGCCAAGTAAACAAGAGCGTCGTTTATCTGCTGAGCAAGAACTTGAAATGCTCGAAAATGATGCACAGCTTAACGTATTGCTTGATCGTATTGAAAGCGGTGAAAACTTGGGTGCAGGTCTGCAAAAATACGTTGACGAGAAACTCGACCGAATTGAAGTACTGATGAACCGTCTTGGCCTAATGGAACCAGGGATCGAAGATGAGTCTGAATCATCTATGGTTGAAGAGCCTCGTCAGACAAAGGGCAAAGCAAGCAGCGATGCTGATTTGTTGTCTCAATTTGAAGAGCTAGACATCGACCAATTCAAGGATTAATAAAGGTAGAGCAGATGAATACCTTCACACTGTTAGCCATTGCTGGTGCCATCATTATTGTCGGCTTGGCTAGTTATGCGGGCTATTTGCTACTGCAACTTAAAAAGCAAAAGGAGTTGCAACAGCAGCATCGCGACTTGGCCATCCAAAAGCGAAATGCCAACATTTTTGAAAGCGTCGATACGATTTGTTTAGCGACGATTCAAGGGCAATGTGATGTATCAGAAGCGGCGATTAGACTCTACAACATTATGGATTACGTTCAAGGCAATGACCGTGTCGATTTTGATGAGAGCTACCCCGCGACTTCTGAGCTATATCATATCGTTAAAGATATGCCACGCGGTGATGCGCGACAAGAGATGAAAAAGCAAGACCGAATGCGGGATAACCTTACACGTCAGAAGGCAGAAGCGCGTTTGAATGACGCAATTATCGAAGAGCTTAAAGACCTTCAGCAGAAGGTTAAGCCACTGAACAATGCCATTGATATTAAGCTTGTAGGATAGCCTTTTCGTTTCGTTGGTCATGACTAGTGATCAAGCTAGCATTTTTGTTGACGATTTGAGCAAAAATGCAGTTAACGGCGCTCCCAGTCATATTCCTGTGGCAAAATAGCGCCTAGTTGACGCACCGCCAATCTGCGCTCGTTGGGTTGCGATTGGTGCGTCAAGAAACACATGTTTATTGGAAGTATTACCATGTCTCAAAGTCAATCAGAAACTAAGCAACAGATAGTCTGGGATCAAGCGATTCTCGATAAGTATAACTACTCGGGTCCTCGTTATACCTCATATCCGACCGCTGTCGAGTTCCACGAAGCTTATACCATCTCTGATTACGACATGGCGTGTACTCAATATCCAGAACGTCCACTATCGCTGTACGTTCATATTCCGTTCTGCCATAAGCTTTGCTATTACTGTGGCTGTAACAAAGTGATTACCCGTCATGCACACAAAGCCGATGAGTATCTCGATGTTATCGAACACGAAATTCGTCAGCGTGCATCATTGCTTCAGGGTCGTAAAGTGACTCAGTTGCATTTTGGTGGTGGTACGCCAACCTTCCTAACCAAAAGCCAGATCAGTCGATTGATGGCAATTCTTCGTGGTGAGTTCTTCTTCCAAGAAGGTGCTGAGATTAGTATCGAAGTTGATCCGCGTGAAATTGAGTTGGATATGTTGGACCATCTGCGCTCAGAAGGCTTTAACCGCTTGAGTATCGGCGTTCAAGACTTCAATAAAGAAGTGCA
Source organism: Vibrio mediterranei (assembly GCF_900088415.1). Taxonomy (GTDB): domain Bacteria; phylum Pseudomonadota; class Gammaproteobacteria; order Enterobacterales; family Vibrionaceae; genus Vibrio; species Vibrio mediterranei. The sequence continues at coordinate 16,903 of NZ_FLLQ01000015.1, read as the reverse complement.
AAAGTTGGTGAATCGTGAGCAAGATGAAGAGTTTATCTTTGCCATGGCTGAGCGCGCCAAACAACTAGGTTTCCGTTCAACCAACCTCGACCTTATCTATGGTTTACCGAAGCAAACGAAACAGCGTTTTGCCGAGACTCTTGAGCAGGTTCTGACCATGCGTCCAGGGCGTTTATCGGTGTTTAACTATGCTCACATGCCAAACTTATTTGCCGCGCAGCGTAAGATTAAAGACGAGGATCTTCCTCAAGCTGAAGAAAAAATGGCGATCTTGCAAGATACTATTGCGACGTTGACTGGCGCAGGCTATCAGTTTATCGGTATGGACCACTTCGCTCTTCCTGAAGATGAATTAGCGGTTGCACAGCGTGCGGGTGAGCTGCATCGAAACTTCCAAGGTTACACGACGCAAGGTGATTGCGACCTAGTTGGCTTTGGTGTTTCTGCGATTTCTATGATTGGCGACAGCTACGCACAAAACCAGAAAGAGCTGAAAAAGTACTACGCTCAAGTGAATGATTTGAGACATGCACTGTGGAAAGGTGTAGTCCTTGATAAAGATGACTTGATTCGCCGTGAAGTGATCAAGCAGCTTATCTGTAACTTCAAGCTCGACAAAACATTTATAGAAAAGACCTTTGGCATTGGCTTCTCAAGCTATTTCGCTGAAGATATGAAATTGCTGCAAACGTTTATTGATGATGAATTAGTTGCAGTGTCAGACGATTCGATTGAAGTGACACTGCGTGGTCGTTTATTGATTCGTAATATCTGTATGTGTTTTGACAAATATCTACGTCAAAAAGCGCGTCAGCAACAGTTCTCCCGCGTTATTTAATACCTACCGGATTTTTCATTTTGGTCGTAGCGGCCTGCTGCGGCCATTGTTCTAACGGTGTCGGTCGACCATACAAATACCCCTGTGCATGATGACAGCCAAGGTCATGAACGAGCTTAGCTTGCAGTGGTGTTTCAATCCCTTCAGCCACAAGCGTAAACCCAAAGCTGCTTGATAGCTTAGTGATTGCTGCAACAACACTCTGCTCAGCATTGTCTGGAGTCAGTCTATCTACAAAGGCTTTATCGACCTTCAGGCTATTAAATGGCAGCTTGTGGAGATAGGCGAGGGAAGAATAGCCAGTACCAAAATCGTCGATAGCAATATTAACGCCAAGTGCTCTAATTTTGCTGAGGTTGCCAAGGGTGATTGGATCATTGTCAGCCAGTCGCGATTCCGTCACTTCGACAGTAAGCTGACTTGCCGGAAAACCTGCTCGTTTGAGCAGTCCTGACAATTCATCCACATAGCTTGCGCTCGCTAGTTCAATGACTGAGACATTAATGTGCAATTGAAAGTGCGCAGGTAACTGTTGTTGTTTGATAGCTTTGACAACGGTTTCGAGGCTTTTCTCTGCCATAATCCGACCAATACTGCTAATCAGTCCCGAGCCCTCCGCAATAGGAATGAAATCCAAAGGTGAAATGAATTGTCCTTCATCATCACGAAGTCGCAGTAGAGCTTCAGCACCTAAAATTTGACCATTGTCGAGTTCAATAATGGGTTGGAAATGCACTTCAAACTTTTTGTTATCAATGGCATGACGTAATGTAGCTAACAAGCGCGTTTTCTTTTTCGAACTCTCAGCCATGTCGGGGGTATAAATGCAGCAGCGCTGACAATCAAACTTTGCGTGGCTATGGGCAATGCCCGCATTTCGCAGCGTTGTGTCTGTGGTGTCCTCTTTGGTAATAGGTGCGATACCAATAGAGACCTGTAACATTAATGGCTCACCTTGCATCACGAAGGGGGCGCTGAATATCTGTCGAATTCGATGTTGATAACACAGTTGTTGCTGTGGCAGCACGTCGGGTAGATAGATGGCAAACTCGTCACCGGCAACTCGCCCTAGCACACCATTTTCAAGCAACACCCACGCTTTGAGTCTCTCTGCAATGACGGAGAGTAAAATATCACCTTGATGGTGACCTAAGCTGTCATTGATATCTCTAAATTGATTAATGCCGAGCAGCATCATACAGCCGCTGTTGCTATTCATAGCATTGCAAGTCTCAATAAAGCCTTGTCGGCTATACAGCTTGGTCAAGTTGTCACGCGTGAGCTGTTCTCGCAAAGTATGAAACGATGCTTGCAAGTGTGAGCGCATGGCGGAGAAGCTTTCTACGAGCAGCGAGATCTCTTTGATACGATTGTTTTTGGGTAATGGGTAGTCCCAAGAGCCATTAGAAATCTGTTTTGCCGCCTCAGCGGTTTCAGACATAGGCAGAATCAGTCGGTTGATGATGACGATACCGACAAGTAACCCCAGCACGCCTAAAATCAAGCCCGCTATTAGCGTTTGGTTGCTAATCATGGGTATATCGCCAAGCAGAGCGTGATTGGAGATAGACACCACAACGTACCAACTTAAATTGGTATTAGTTTGATAATGACTAACCATCACATAATGGGTGTCTCCTCGGTAAGGAAAGGCGAATAAGTGAGGTTCAGTCAGTTCGGTATTATCTAAAGTTTGATCAAGAAAGGTCAAAGCAGGATGCAAGCTGTCAGCCATTGATAGCCTTTGCCCGTTAGCATCAAGAATCGATTCATCATCGGCTTGTGCGATGAGCTGACGCTGGTTATCAATAATAAAGACTTGCGCATTATGGTCGTGTTTTAGTTCATTGAGAAAGAGACTAAAAGTATCGATCTGTACATCAACAGCAGCCACTCCAACGAAGGTTCGAATGTCTCCGTCTGAGCTAAATACCGGAGCGAGAGCAGAAATTGTCACTTCTTGTTCCGCGTCGGCGTTGGCATACAGCTTTGACCACATAGCCACGGGGTTTTCTTTGACCGGCTGGTACCAAGGGCGCAATCTTGGGTCATAAGGTTTTATGGTATCGATGACTTGAGACTGTCGGTTTTCACCTTGGTAGATATTAAGCTGCTCACCAGTATTCGCGTCCTTTACCATCAAAGAGTAACCGTTTGGGGTATGAATGGACTTTGCATTTCGTATGGCAAGGAATTCACCTAACTCGCCACCAAAACCCAATAAGTCAATTTGCGAAAACTCAGTATGAAGGGATTTAAAACTGGACAGCAAATAATCTTCGATAGCTAGGGCATCATTGGCGGAATACAGCTGATGGTATTCAATCGCATGAGCTAATGCGTCGGCCACTGCCATCGGCCTTTCAAGATAGATATCTAAGCTCTGAATCACGTTGTAGCTTAAGCTAGTAAGCTGCTTTTCACTTATCTCCAACGCAAGGTCGTCGTAGTGCTCTTTCTGTAGCCATAAAATGGTGCCGATCGAGCACAGAAACACCAAAATAAATGGTGTGATTAGGGCTTTCTTGAAGGAGATTTTCAGTAAACCTGGCATATGCTCTGATGTTGTGTGGCAACGAGCTCGCAGATAGGCCTGAGGCTTTGCCGTAACGTATTAATAATCAATAGTTATAAATCGGCCGATTGATAGAATTATTTAGGTCATTTGAGACTAAATGACCTAAATAATGGCGGTGCGTTAGGCAAGTCGATGATCTAATAAGAACTTTGTTAGTAGAGTTCTTTAAGCTTTCTAGTAAGAGTATTCCGTCCCCAGCCGAGCACTTTCGCTGCATCTTGCTTATGGCCATTGGTGTGGCTAAGAGCTGCTTCAAGCAATATACGCTCGAATTGCGGTTGTGCATGGTTAAGTATTTCTGTCTCACCAGACTCAAGGGCCTGCTGAGCCCATGAAGAGAGTAGTGACTGCCAATCCCCAGCACCGATATCAGTAATGCGTCTTGGCTCTTCTAATAACTCGGTAGGCAAATCACTTGGTAGAATTTCACTGCCGCTGGCCATTACCGTGAGCCATCGACAGGTATTCTCAAGCTGGCGCACATTTCCCGGCCAGTCGAGCTTATTTAAGATATCCACTGTGTCCGGATTAAGAGACTTGGTCTCCACACCGAGTTCTTCTGCTGCTAAAGACAAGAAATGCAATGTCAGCTTTTCAATATCCTGTTTGCGTTCTCGAAGAGATGGGATATGGATACGAATGACGTTAAGGCGATGGAATAAATCCTCGCGGAATTCGCCTTCGGTCACCAGCTTTTCGAGGTTTTGGTGAGTCGCGGCGACGATACGTACATCCACTTTGACTGCAGAGTGCCCACCGACACGATAGAACTGTCCATCGGCTAAGACGCGCAGCAATCGAGTCTGAATATCCAATGGCATGTCGCCAATCTCATCTAAGAATAAGGTCCCGCCGTTGGCTTGTTCAAAACGTCCTTGGCGCACGCTATTTGCACCAGTAAATGCACCTTTCTCATGGCCAAATAGCTCTGACTCGATAAGGTCTTTGGGAATTGCTGCCATATTGAGTGCGATAAAAGGTTTGCTAGAGCGAGGGCTATGGCGATGTAAGGCGTGCGCGACAAGCTCTTTACCCGTACCTGATTCACCATTAATGAGCACAGAAATGGAGGAACGAGATAAACGGCCAATCGCTCGAAACACTTCTTGCATAGCGGGTGCTTCACCAATTATTTCCGGTGCATCAGCTGCGATCACCTCTTCCTGCGAAAGGGCACTTTTCTGCTCTAGGCTGTGAGTAATAGCGCGCTCGACCAGAGTGAGTGTTTCATCAATATCAAAAGGTTTAGGTAGGTACTCAAAAGCGCCTTTTTGGTAGGCGTTTACCGCCGCATCGAGATCAGAGTGTGCGGTCATTATGATGACTGGTAAATCTGGGGCGCTTTCTTGAACTCGATTAAGCAGCTCAATGCCATCAATACCGGGCATACGGATATCGGACACCAATACATCCGGTGTTTCCCGCTCCAATGCCATTAGCACGCTTTCTGCATCAGCAAATGTCTCGCATTTGATATTTGCTGATGAAAGGGTTTTATCCATTACCCATCGTATTGAGCTGTCGTCGTCGACGACCCATACATATCCTTTACTCATAGCCAAACTTCCTTACAGCAAGCCATATTAAGTCCTCTTTCTCCTTGAGGCTAAATAGGCAGATAAATAGTAAAAATGGTGCGACCGGGCCAACTTTCTACATCTATTTTTCCATTATGTTGGTCGATCAAATTTTGCGAAATGGACAGCCCAAGACCCGTTCCGCCTTCTCTGCCGCTTACCATGGGGTAGAACAGCGTATCTTGGAGTTCGGCCGGAATGCCGGGGCCATTGTCAATGATCTCTATCCGAGCAGCGAGTTTATGGCGCTGTCCGTGAATATTGGCTTGATGCACAGTGCGCGTGCGCAAGGTGATTTGCCCATTATCTTGTTGTTTTAATATTTGCGCGGCATTACTGGTAATGTTCAATAACGCTTGTTCGATTTGGTCGGTATCCATCAAGATCGGCGGTAGACTAGGGTCATAGTCTCGCTCTATGGTCAGGCTGGTTCCTGCATCAAGCTCTACCAACTGACGTACCTTTTCTAAAATGAGGTGCAGATTTTCTTCTTTTTTCGTTCCTGGACGTTGTGGCCCAAGAAGCCTATCGACCAGCGCTCTTAATCGGTCTGCTTGTTCAATGATGATATTGGTGTACTCATTAAGTGAGGGATCAGGCAACATCTTTGATAACAGTTGTGCCGCTCCTCGCAGGCCACCAAGTGGGTTTTTTATTTCATGAGCGAGACCTCTTACCAGCAACTTTGCAGCTTGTTGCTGAGCATGCTGGTTGAGCTCCTGAGTTAGCCTTTTTTGTTGACCAATCTTACGCATTTCTACCAAAAGCATCAGTTCCTTATTCCAAGATAAGGGGCTAACGGTCACCTCTAATAACAGCGGTTTGCCATCAACAACTAAAGTGACATCGCTATCGGTAATACTTTGACCACTTTGTAGAGGCTGGGTTAGCAAGGCCAAGTCTAGAGAAGCGTGTTGAATAAACTGAGAAAGGTGGCAATTAAGCAGTCTCTTGGAACTTTGCGAGAACAATTGCTCTGCGGCAGGGTTAGCGTATTGAACTGTTAATCCCTCATTGAGCATCAAGGTCGCCGTTACCACATTATTGAGTATTGCACTGGTGAGTTCACAGTTTGCCACACGCTATCCTTAATCGATTTTGCATTGCGTTGCTCTATGATGGTGCGCTGCACGCAATGTCTTTTGTTTATGCACTAAAATGGTGCATTGATAATTCCAAGTATGGCGCAATTTTTTATAGAGTAAAAGCGTAAACGCTGATGGCTATGGCGATTGCACCGATGCACGATGTAAATGCACTGTTATCGTATTGGACGATGCAATAACCTTGCCGTTTTGTTGCGCTTGAATGGTTAGGGTGTGAGTTCCTCGGTCAATGGCGGTTAATGACCAATGAGGAGTAGTTTTCGGTGCACCATATACCTTGCCATCGAGAAGAAGCTGCAGCTTGGCTGTGACGTGAAGTTTGCCATCTATGTGACCAATAACATCGAAATTACCAGCGTTGTTGCGAATGGTGGCATCGTGAGTAGGAGTGCGGATACTCACTTTTAGCCTGATAGGCTTGGGTGTTGGTGTTTCTGAGAAAGAATTTGTTGCTGGGGATACTTCATTGCTGGAGTAAGGGGCGGGAGGCTCAGGCAACACAATTAACAACGATTGAGGGTTAGCAGGATGATCACTGAAGTGCTGCACACCTTTTTCATCGACCCAGGTGTAGATCTCTATACTCCAAGTTAGAGGACTCAGGATACACAGTATCAATATCAGGGCAGATTTCATGTTAGCGGAACCTTGCTTTACTTAAGAGCCTTGATGGTAATGCTGCAAGAAATAACACGGACATAAAAAAGGCCCGCCTGCGAGGCGAGCCTAATAATTGGTTGTAAACCTTTGAATTATACTGAGTAGTATAGTTCGAACTCAAGTGGGTGAGTTGTCATGTTTACTTTCTCTACGTCTTGAGACTTAAGATCGATGTAAGAATCGATAAAGTCATCAGAGAATACACCGCCAGAAGTTAGGAACTCACGGTCAGCGTCTAGACACTCTAGCGCTTCTTTTAGTGAGTAAGCCACTGTTGGGATCTCTGCTGCTTCTTCAGCTGGTAGATCGTAAAGGTCTTTGTCCATTGCTTCACCTGGGTGGATCTTGTTCTTGATACCGTCAAGACCAGCCATAAGCATTGCAGCAAAGCATAGGTATGGGTTTGCTGATGGGTCACCGAAACGTAGCTCGATACGACGCGCTTTCGGGCTTGGTACCACTGGGATACGGATAGAAGCAGAACGGTTACGTGCAGAGTAAGCAAGCATAACTGGCGCTTCGAAGCCTGGTACAAGACGCTTGTACGAGTTAGTTGATGCGTTAGCAAATGCGTTGATTGCTTTAGCGTGCTTGATAACACCACCGATGTAGTAAAGCGCCATTTCAGATAGGCCGCCGTACTTGTCGCCAGCGAATAGGTTAACACCGTCTTTCGCTAGAGATTGGTGAACGTGCATACCAGAACCGTTATCACCTACTAGAGGCTTAGGCATGAATGTCGCTGTCTTACCAAATGCGTGAGCAACGTTGTGTACAACGTACTTGTAAACTTGGATTTCGTCCGCTTTAGCCGTTAGCGTGTTGAAACGAGTAGCGATTTCGTTCTGACCCGCTGTTGCTACTTCGTGGTGGTGAGCTTCAACAACTTGACCCATTTCTTCTAGAACTAGACACATTGCAGAACGGATGTCTTGAGAAGAGTCAACTGGAGCTACTGGGAAGTAACCACCTTTAACGCCTGGACGGTGACCTTTGTTACCACCTTCGAAGTCAGTACCTGTGTTCCAAGCCGCTTCTACGTCGTCAATCTTGAAGAATGAACCAGACATGTCTGTTGCGAATTTAACATCGTCAAATAGGAAGAACTCTGGCTCTGGACCAACAAGTACAGTATCTGCAATGCCAGTAGAACGTAGATAGTCTTCTGCGCGCTTAGCGATTGAACGTGGGTCACGGTCGTAGCCTTGCATTGTTGCAGGCTCAAGGATGTCACAACGAATGTTCAGAGTTGCATCTTCAGTGAATGGGTCTAGAACTGCGCTTGCCGCGTCAGGCATCATTACCATGTCTGATTCGTTGATGCCTTTCCAACCAGCAACTGATGAACCGTCGAACATTTTGCCTTCTTCAAAGAAGTCTGCATCTACTTGGTGTGCAGGGATAGAAACGTGCTGCTCTTTACCCTTAGTGTCTGTAAAGCGTAGATCTACGAATTTAACTTCGTTCTCTTGGATCAGCGATAGAACATTTTCTACTGACATCTTGGAAAACCTCCAGTGTTATTAAAGCGGTTAAGTACTCGATTAGTGTTAATCGGCATTGATTAACGTCTGCTTATTGAAGTGCGTTAATCGATGCTGATTTTACTAAAGCTAAAACCGTGCCAAAAAATAAATCCGTTATTTTTCATGTTGTTACAAAATTACTCATCATAATGGAGCAAGATGATGCACCAAAATGATCATTGAATGCACTTTTATGGTGCAATGTTAAATTTCTGCACCAAGTTGAATCAATGATGCCATACATTCAGCATGGTTTTTGAATCGGTGTCAACTGCAATCCTACGATGCGCAGATCGACTGCGCTAAAATAGTGAATTTGGCGCTAGCGCCCGATATTTACGGCAAAACTAGCTTAAACCGACTATGTTTAAGCAAGATTTCAACGAAGAAGATCACAACTCTCGTAATTTCTGGTATATTGCGGGCGTTTTTTTAATCGAGTCAGCGGCTATCGTGCGGCGACTCTTGACTGAGTGAAAGAAATCTATGTCAACTCCACAGATTGATAAGTTAAGAAACATTGCGATTATCGCGCACGTTGACCACGGTAAAACTACCCTTGTTGACAAGCTACTTCAGCAATCCGGTACTCTAGAGTCTCGCGGTGAAACTGAAGAGCGAGTTATGGACTCGAATGATATCGAAAAGGAACGTGGTATCACGATCCTTGCTAAAAACACAGCGATCAACTGGAATGATCACCGTATCAACATCGTAGATACTCCGGGACACGCGGACTTCGGTGGTGAAGTTGAGCGTATTATGTCGATGGTAGACTCTGTACTGCTGATCGTTGACGCTGTAGATGGTCCGATGCCGCAAACTCGCTTTGTAACGCAAAAAGCATTTGCACATGGCCTTAAGCCTATTGTTGTTATCAACAAAATCGACCGCCCAGGTGCTCGCCCTGATTGGGTTATGGACCAAGTATTTGACTTGTTCGACAACCTAGGTGCATCTGACGAACAATTAGACTTCCAAGTAGTTTACGCATCAGCGCTAAACGGCTGGGCAACGTTGGAAGAGGGCGAAGAAGGCGAGAACATGGAACCATTGTTCCAAGCTATCGTTGATAACGTTGAAGCACCTGCTGTTGACCCAGAGGGTGCACTGCAAATGCAGATCTCTCAGCTAGACTATAGCTCTTACGTTGGTGTTATCGGTGTAGGCCGTGTGACTCGTGGTACGGTTAAGCCGAACCAACAAGTAACGGTTATCGGTGCTGATGGTAAGACTCGTAACGGTAAAGTAGGTACGGTTTTAGGTTACCTAGGCCTTGAGCGTCACGAAGTTCAGCAAGCAACTGCAGGCGACATCATCGCAATCACTGGTCTTGGCGAGCTAAAAATCTCTGACACTATCTGTGCACAGGGTGAAGTGGAGGCGCTACCAGCGCTGTCTGTTGACGAACCAACGGTAACCATGACATTCCAAGTAAACACGTCTCCATTCGCAGGTAAAGAAGGTAAGTTCGTGACTTCACGTAACATCCTTGAGCGCCTAGAGAAGGAACTGGTACACAACGTAGCACTACGCGTTGAGCAACTGGATGATCCAGATAAGTTCCGTGTATCTGGTCGTGGTGAACTACACCTATCTATCCTGATCGAAAACATGCGTCGTGAAGGCTTTGAGCTAGCGGTTTCTCGTCCTGAAGTTATCATCAAAGAAGAAGATGGTCAGAAGCAAGAACCATACGAAACTGTAACTATCGACGTAATGGAAGAGCACCAAGGCAGCATCATGGAAGCTATCGGCTTACGTAAAGGTGAGCTAACGGACATGGCTCCAGATGGTAAAGGTCGTATTCGTATGGACTTCATGATGCCATCTCGTGGTCTAATCGGTTTCCAAACTGAATTCATGACACTAACGTCTGGTTCTGGTCTTCTATACCACACGTTCGATCACTACGGTCCATTCAAGGGCGGTGAGATTGGTCAGCGTGTAAACGGTGTACTTATCTCGAACGGTGCTGGTAAAGCGTTAACGAACGCACTGTTTAACCTACAAGAGCGCGGCCGTATGTTTATCGGTCATGGTATTGAGGTTTACGAGGGCATGGTTATCGGTATCCATAGCCGTGACAACGACCTAACGGTTAACCCGCTTAAAGGTAAGCAGCTAACTAACGTTCGTGCTTCTGGTACTGATGACGCACAGGTTCTTACTCCGCCAATCATTATGACTCTAGAGCAAGCACTTGAGTTCATCGATGATGACGAGCTAGTAGAAGTAACACCTGAAAGCATCCGTATCCGTAAGAAGTTCCTTTCGGAAAGCGATCGTAAGCGTGCAAGTCGCGAAGCTAAGTCTTAATTGATTTAGATGAGATGTAAAAAAACCAGCCGCGAGGCTGGTTTTTTTGTGTTTGCTTTTTCGAAGACGTTACAGGTTGAATAACTTAAAGTAACTGTTTCAATACTCTATCAGCTTGAACTCGAGTAATTTTCTTTAGCAGTTTTTGTACAGGCGCTGGATAGTTTTCCACTTTTTCCAACTGCTTATAGGTACAGATTAACTGGGTGTGTTCAAGGATGTTTTCCACCTCTGCCTCAAACTTGTCGACAAGATGCGAGTAATGGTCCTGAATCAAAATGGCATTCTCTAAATCCAAGCTCCAAGCTCGTGGATTTAGGTTGTTGCCTGTAATCAGCATATAACGCTTATCGACCCAAATGCCTTTTAGGTGGAAGCTGTTGTCATCATGTTTCCATAGGCGAATGCACAGATTGCGACTCGCGATATGTGCTTCGTTAGCTTTAGCAAAGCGACGCAGATTCATTTCATAGAGGTAAGGCAAACCACCAATGGTTTTGAAGTCTTCCTCTGGAGAAATGTAGAAGTCGTTCGCCGTCTTATCACCCACCACGATTTTCACTTTAACACCGCGTTTCAGGGCACGCTTGATTTCTTTTGCTACCGACTTAGGGAAGTTGAAATAAGGGGTACAAATAAAAATCTCGTCTTTAGCACTAGCTAATAGCTGATTGATGCTTTGGTTAAGCTTGTTACGACGCTTACCAATACCAACAATAGGTGTCACTGCTACTTGGTGCTCATTACTCGGCTGAGCGTTAAATTGATAACGTGCCTGAGACAGTGAACCACGTAGCTGCCGGATTTCTGCCTTAATATCTTTTGTCGTTGGCTTTTCTGGCAATGACAGGTCGTTGACGGCAGGATTGGCAATCAGTTCGTTTGCAACAAACTGAGCCATACTATTTGCTAGTTCAGAGTTGTTCAGAACATGGTAGCGGTCGAATCGGTAACGCTCATCGTAATTTAAGTAGATGTTGTTAAGACTAGCGCCGCTGTATATCACTTTATCATCGATAATAAAGCCTTTAAGGTGCAAGACCCCAAATACTTCTCTGCCACGCACTGGAATACCGTAAACAGGAACGGCATGCTCGTGATTTTGTCTAAACTCGCGATACATCACTGCGTTGCCATCAGACTGGTCTGCGCCAATCAGACCACGTTGTGCACGGTGCCAGTCAACACAAACGGCAATATCGAGAGCCGGATTCTTTTGCTTTGCTTGATAAAGTTCAGTCAGGATTTGGCGTCCAGCGTCATCATCTTCTAAATACAAAGCGACTAGGTAGATTCTTGATTGTGCTTCGCGTATCGCTTGAATTAAATACTCGCGATAATCTTTGGCGGAATACAATACATCCAATGCATTGGGATCCTGCGCGATTGAGGGAAGCTGTTCAAAAGAGTTCCTAAGAGCCATCATATGAGGGACTGTACCTTTGGTCATTGCAAAATTGCGAACCTAGAATTTTACCAAACTCTTGCCCTAAATGGGTAGTAAAGCGTTGATAAGTTTAACGGGGATCAATGTATCGCATAGCTGCCAGTGCTTTTCCGCCGTGAATATAACGAGAAAACAGTTGCTTAAGAGGACCTGGTAGCTCTTCTTGGGCAATCACTTTAAAGCCATGTTGCCCATAAAATCCCTGTAAATGTTCTAGCGCAAAACAAAAATCGTTGTTGGTCAGCTCATTTTGTCGCAGTTGTGCCATGAAATGATGACCGACACCTTGTTGTCGGAAGTCTGGAAGAACCAGCATGCCGGTCATCAATCGATACTGCTCGATGGTGCGAAATCGTACGAGGGCACAGAGGCTGTGGCCTTGGCTAAGAGTGAGAATACGTTCATCACTTTTTGGTTTGCCAGCTGGGTAGTGTGCTTTATACAGTTTTTTGGCAATCGGCAGTTTAATGGGGTCTAGCATACCGAATTTTAACGTATCCATAGCCAATGCTCGTCTCAAAAGGATAGAATAGCGGCAGTGTAAGCCATCAATGAACGCCCATGCAAACTGAAAACAATGCCCAACTTCGCCCATTTCACACCTTTGGTATCTCACAGCAGTGTCAGGTGCTAGTAGAAGCTGAATCGGTCGACGACCTAATTGCGATTTACCAAAACCCAGACTGGCAAGCGCTACCTAAACTAATGTTAGGTAAGGGCAGCAACATGTTATTTACGGAGCCTTATCAGGGCGTTGTTATCATTAATCGATTGCAAGGTATTTCGTACTCCAGCTCTGAGACTGAACACCTTTTGCATGTATCAGGGGGTGAAGACTGGCCGAGTTTGGTTGAATGGTGTGTAGAGCAGGGGTACGCTGGCGTTGAAAATTTGGCTTTAATCCCTGGCTGTGCTGGTAGCGCACCTATTCAGAATATTGGTGCTTATGGCATAGAGCTTCAGCAAGTATGTGATTATGTGGAGTACCTTTGTTTAGACAGCTATACCATAAAGCGGCAGTCTAATAATCAATGTCGTTTTGGTTATCGTGACTCCATTTTTAAGCACGAGCTGAAAGATAAGGCGCTCGTGACCGCCATTGGCCTTAAGCTAAATAAAACATGGCAGCCTATATTAAGTTATGGTCCGTTACAGTCTCTTGACCCAGATACGACCACGCCAAAAGAAGTGTTTGATGTGGTCGTAAAAGTGAGAAAAGAGAAACTGCCTGATCCTACTGTGACTGGTAATGCTGGGAGTTTCTTTAAAAACCCGATTGTCAGTATCGAACAGTATGAAACGCTCAAAGCGCAATACCCAGCGCTAGTGGCTTATCCATCGAGTGACAAGATGAAGTTGGCTGCTGGTTGGCTTATCGATCAGTGTGGTCTGAAAGGGCATACTCAGGGTGGGGCCATGGTGCATCCTAAACAGGCTCTTGTATTGGTGAATGCCAATAATGCCAAGGCGGAGGATATTGTTAACCTTGCCGCTTATGTCCGCGACTGTGTGCTGAAGAAATTTAATGTAGAGCTTGAGCATGAGGTACGCTTTATGGGTGCTCAACAAGAAGTGTATTTAAAGGACTTGCTATGAGAGAGCATCATGTGAAATTGGCGATTTTAGAGCAGCTTTCTCAAGGCGGATTTCATTCGGGTGAGATGTTGGGTGAGCAGCTAGGTATTTCTCGTGCCGCTGTCAGTAAGCACATTAAAGGCATTCGTGATTGGGGGGTTGATATCTTTCGCGTTCAGGGGAAAGGCTATCAACTAGCGGCTCCTATGGAACTGTTGTCCAAAGAGAAACTATCGCGAACTGTTACCTCACCATTTGAGTTGATTCCTATTATCGACTCTACCAATCAATACTTACTCGACAAACAAAACAGCTTAGAGTCGGGTGCGGTGTGCATTTCTGAGTACCAGTCTAAAGGCCGTGGCCGCCGTGGCCGCCAATGGGTATCACCATTCGGTAGTAACCTTTATCTCTCCATGTATTGGAAGTTAGAAGCAGGAATGGCAGCGGCGATGGGGTTGAGTCTGGTGATTGGCGTGGCGATAGTTGAAGCCTTGGAACAACTTGGGATTGATGGTGTAAAACTTAAATGGCCGAATGACCTGTATTTTAATGACAAGAAGTTAGCCGGCATTTTGGTTGAAATGTCAGGCCAAGCTGGTGGCGCGGCAAACCTAGTCATGGGTATGGGTATGAATCTAAATATGAGTGAACAAGTAGAAGGCATCGATCAGCCTTGGACCTCACTCAATGAAGTGGCAGACAAACCATTTAGCCGTAACGATTTGGTGGTAGCCTTTATCAAGGCTTGGCAGAACGCTCTAGAAGATTACGAAATGTGTGGCTTACACGGTTTTGTTGAACGTTGGAATCGTCATGATAACTTTTTGGATCGAGAAGTTCGTCTGGTGATGGGCAATCGAGACATTCAAGGTATTGTGCGCGGCATTGATGCCACTGGCGCCGTTTTGCTGGAAACAGAAGCGGGTATTCAACCATTTATTGGTGGTGAGATCTCTCTGCGTAAACTGAACTGATGTGGCTTAACTTATCACTAATTTAGCAACTTCACTTACTGCATCAAATATTGTTACCACACTAGATATTGTCACCACACCGCATGTTGTCATCCCTGCGTAGGCAGGGATTTACCTTTGGCGCACATAACCCCTCATCAAAACAGCCTACTTCCTCAAATAAACCGTCTCAACATTATGATCTTTACCTTTCTGTAAAATCAATTGAGCTCGCTCTTTGGTTGGCAAGATATTCTGCACTAAGTTGATCCCATTAATCGATGCCCAAATATTCTTCGCTTTAGTTTTTGCTTCTTGTTCATTTAACTGGGTATAGTGGCTGAAGTAAGAGCCAGGCTTAGTAAAGGCGCCTTGGCGGAATTTCATAAAGCGCTGCACATACCAGTTTTCAATGCGTTCACTGTCTGCATCGACATACAAAGAAAAATCGAGAAAATCAGAGATAAACACGCGATGTGGATCGTGAGGGTAGTCCATGCCACTTTGCAGGACATTGAGACCTTCGATGATTAGCACGTCAGGTAGGTCGACGACTTTCTGCTCATCAGTAATATCGTAAGTTAAGTGTGAATAGACGGGAGCGACAACGTTACGCTTACACGCTTTGACATCGGAAACAAACTGCACCAAGCGACGCATATCATAGGACTCGGGAAAGCCCTTTTTCGCCATTAACCCTTTTTCTAACAGTACCTTATTAGGATGAAGGAAACCGTCAGTCGTAATAAGCTCTACCTTAGGATGGTTTTCCCAGCGACTGAGCAAGGCTTTTAGCAAGCGAGCCGTGGTACTTTTCCCGACCGCAACACTACCAGCAATACCAATGATGAATGGTGGCGTATGGTCACTTTGTCCCAAGAACTCTTGAAGAACGGAGTTGCGACTCTGTCTCGCGGCAACGTACAGGTTAAGCAGACGAGAAAGAGGCAAGTAAACATCAGTGGCTTCCTGTATCGTCAGGTTTTCATTAATACCCTGAAGCTCTTTCAGATCATCTTCTGTTAATGTCATAGGGACAGCGTTGCGAAGTGCAGACCACTGCTCGCGACTAAATGACATAAAAGGGCTCATAACTCACCTAACTTAAGGTTTCCATACACGTAGAGTGCTGAACATACCTGAACAAAGGGATAAATCAAATATTTCATGCGACACAGCGTGCGTAATTCCCCGAAATGTGTACAAAAAGTCGTCAAAAAGGAAGAATGTGTGAAAAAACGAAATTTTTTTTGATTTAACGGTTGCATCAGCAAGATTCATTCAATAGAATGCGCTCCACTTATGCCGACTTAGCTCAGTAGGTAGAGCAACTGACTTGTAATCAGTAGGTCACCAGTTCGATTCCGGTAGTCGGCACCATTTTCACTTTGCCTAGGGCAATGATGACGAAAATGGTAAGTAAAATTTGGGGGGGTTCCCGAGTGGCCAAAGGGAGCAGACTGTAAATCTGCCGGCACTGCCTTCGATGGTTCGAATCCGTCCCCCCCCACCATATTCTTTAGGGAATAGCTCTCAGAGTTACGTGTTGCGGGCATCGTATAATGGCTATTACCTCAGCCTTCCAAGCTGATGATGCGGGTTCGATTCCCGCTGCCCGCTCCAACTCATATAGAGTGCTGATATAGCTCAGGTGGTAGAGCGCATCCTTGGTAAGGATGAGGTCGGCAGTTCGAGTCTGCCTATCAGCACCAGCTCTCAAAGCAATATTTCCTTTTGATACTTTCTTTTGCCTCAACTATGTTTAGAGGCTAAGAGAAGCTTTATTACCAAGATTTTTTGGTTGCGTGGTCTTCAAAGCCACCTAAATCCGTACCTAGAGGGACAACTCATGTCTAAAGAAAAATTTGAACGTACGAAACCGCACGTAAACGTTGGTACTATCGGCCACGTTGACCACGGTAAAACAACTCTAACAGCTGCAATCTGTACTACTCTTGCAAAAGTGTACGGCGGTGAAGCGAAAGACTTCGCATCTATCGATAACGCTCCAGAAGAGCGTGAGCGCGGTATCACAATCGCAACTTCTCACGTTGAGTACGATACTCCAACTCGTCACTACGCACACGTAGACTGCCCAGGACACGCGGATTATGTTAAAAACATGATCACTGGTGCTGCGCAAATGGACGGTGGTATCCTTGTAGTTGCTGCTACTGATGGTCCAATGCCTCAAACTCGTGAGCACATCCTACTAGGCCGTCAGGTTGGTATCCCTTACATCATCGTATTCATGAACAAGTGTGACATGGTTGATGATGAAGAGCTTCTAGAGCTAGTTGAAATGGAAGTTCGTGAACTTC
>NZ_FLLQ01000014.1 GCF_900088415.1 Vibrio mediterranei | reverse complement strand
CGCCGCTCGACGCCGTTAACGTCACCCGAAGGGTCAGTTAACTCGTTTCCGCTCGACTTGCATGTGTTAGGCCTGCCGCCAGCGTTCAATCTGAGCCATGATCAAACTCTTCAATTTAAGATTTTGTCGGCTCAATGAATACTGACTTTAAACTACCTTAGTAATCTAAAGCTATTATCGTTCCAACAGAACGATAATGAATTGACTGTGCCAAGTCTTTCGACTTGATTGGTCACTCAGTTCATTGAAAACCTAATTTGATACCTAAGTATCTAATTTGATTATCATCAACGAGTGCCCACACAGATTGATAGGTTTATATTGTTAAAGAGCTTGTTTTGAGCTTTGCTCAAAACGGACGGCCATTTTAGCGAGATAAGTTGTCGTGTCAACCACTTTTTTTAACTTATTTTGCTAAGCTTCTTAGAAGCTTGAGACCTTCTGACTGGATGCGAACTTTCGTCTGCGTTCCCGTGTCAGCGAGGGGGCATTATAGAGATCGAAATCTTCTTGGCAACCCTTTTTTTGAAGTTTTTCGCATTTTTTTATCGTTCGATTAAAAACAGCTCAAAACGACGCAAAAATCGACATTTTCTTATTATAGCTGAGCAAATTTATCCGCAAACAAGCTGACTTTATCCCAGTTAGTGTATTCCACTTCCTTTGAAGTATCTGTTTCTCCGCCAGTCATCGTCATAATCAGTTTAATCATAAAGCGGTCAAAAGGATTATAACGTGGGTAATACAATGCGCCGGCAAACACACCTATTAACTCCGGTTGCCAAGGTGACTTTTTCAAGAACGTCTTTATATAAGCACTACCTTCCGGCGTGTCTTTTCCTTGTTCTTCTTTTCTTGCGGTCAGATTGACGCAGAAGAATGCGGCTTTCATTGATGCTAACTTTGTACTGTTGGCATTTAAAAACTGATAGAGTTTTTTATTTAAATGACCATATCGGATTGATGCCCCAATAAGCACTTTATCGAACTCATCAAGATTAATGTTCATGTCTTGGTGTAGATTGACGATAGTGGCGGCATCATCACCTAATTGCTCAGCAATACGCGTAATGATTTTTGTCGTTTGTCCTTCACGAGAAGAATAGAGATAGAGAACTTTTTCCACGATGTTTCCTTTACCTTAATAAGCAGGCTGGTTAACTACGCCAAAATGCAGGAGTTAATAGAATAAGAAGGGTAAACACTTCAAGTCGGCCAAATAGCATCGAAACGATGAGCACCCACTTAGCGCTATCATTGACTTCACCAAAGTGGACAGCTACTTCTCCAAGACCCGGGCCGAGGTTGTTCAACGTAGCCGCAACTGCGGAGAACGCACTAAGCTCATCCATACCAGTAGCAATTAACGCTAACATACAGACCACAAACACCAATGCGTAAGCCGAGAAAAATCCCCATACGGCGTCTACTACACGCTGAGACAGTGCTGTCCCACCCACTTTGATGGTATATACCGCTCTTGGGTGTACAAGGCGTTTCATCTCACGAGCGCCTTGCAGAGTAAGTAATAAAATACGAATTACCTTCATACCACCGCCCGTTGAGCCTGCACATCCACCAATAAAAGAAGAGAACAGTAGCAACACGGGTAAAAACAATGGCCATTCCGAGAATCCAGTAGTGGTAAAGCCCGCCGTCGTCGAAATAGATACTGACTGGAACAGTGCCTGATCAAACGCATCGTATACCGAGTTATAGGAGTGATGCTTCAATAAAATAAGGAAGCAGATCAGGAATAACACCGCCTGTATAAAAATGAAGGCTCTAAACTCGGGATCCTTCCAATAATACTTCGGATGTACGCCACCTGAAGCAAATGCAGCAAAGTGCAAAGAGTAGTTACAGGCCGATATAAGCAGGAATACCACGGTAATCATATTAATAGCATGGCTATCAAAGTAACCCATGCTCGCATCATGAGTGGAAAAACCACCAATCGCAATGGTTGAGAAACTATGGGCTATCGCATCAAACGGTGTCATACCTGCTACCCAAAATGCCGCTGCACAAGCGATAGTCAAGCTTAAGTAGATGTACCAAAGCGCCTTTGCTGTCTCAGCAATTCGAGGCGTCATTTTGCTGTCTTTCACCGGACCAGGGATTTCAGCCCGATATAACTGCATACCACCGATGCCTAGCACCGGTAAAATAGCGACGGCGAGTACAATGATCCCCATACCCCCAAACCACTGTAGTAATTGACGGTAAAACAATATCGCTTTAGGTAGCTCATCTAAACCAACAATAACCGTCGCACCGGTAGTGGTTAAGGCGGAGAATGATTCAAAGAATGCATCGGTTATCGACACATTAGGGAAATCGGATATAAGGAACGGTAAGGCGCCGGCGCTGCCGATTACTGTCCAAAACAAAACCACAATAAGGAAACCATCACGAGCTTTGAGCTCGTGTTTGTGACGTCGGTTGGGAAACCAGAAAAAGCCACCACAAACTAATAAGACAAAAAAGGTCGTAACAAAAGGTACACCCGCACCATCACGATAGATGAGCGCGACAAGAGCTGGCGCAAGCATTGACACACTGAACAGTGCTAAAAGAAGCCCGACAATGCGGATTATGGATCGAAATTGCATATATGTTGAATGAAGCTACGCTTCGTTACGTCCTAGTTGTGTTCTACTGGAGAAACCATTGCCTTGGCTCCACTTTTATTAATTATGCTTTGCGTGAGTGCATCAACCTTATTCACCTCAACTTCTACAATAAGAATAACCTTATCGCTATAGTGAGATTCCACTTCTACTGCAGAACACTTACTAAGTTCAGACTGAGCCGTGGCTACAAATGCATAGTCTAACTCTAGTCGTAATTGTGTGGTGATTTTTTTTTCTATTGTTTGAATTAGCTTAAGTGCTTGTTGAACTCCTCCACCATAAGCTTTCACTAATCCGCCTGTTCCTAGCTTGATTCCACCAGAATAACGGGTAACAACGGCCGCCAATTCTCCAATCCCGGAACCGCTTAACTGTGCCAAAATAGGCTTTCCTGCAGTGCCAGATGGTTCACCATCATCACTAAAGCCCCACATCATCGAATTCTCTGGACGACCAGCTACAAAGCCCCAACAGTTATGTCTGGCACTACTGTGTTCTTTCTTCACATCATCGATAAACGCCTTGGCACTTTCGATACTTGGTGTATGGGCAATTTGTGTGATGAAGACACTCTTTTTGATTTCTTCTTCAAAAATCACAGAGTGCTCTGGTATCAAGTATGCAGTTGAGTTCATTAGGATTTATGAGATCTGTAGCCTAAAAAGGGTATTCTATCACGGGTGAATAGGATTGACTCCAAGATTGGACCACGGTCATAATGTTAAACAGTTGTTTAAAAAATGTATTGAAATTAAATTCAATGCGGTTCAATATTAGACAACTGGTCTAACCAGAAGCAAAAACAATAACTACCGCTTTCGCACAATCACGGATTGTCTGTCACGGAGAATGACAATGATTTACCAATCTGACACCCTACAGGTAAAGGAAGTACACAACGGCATCGCCGAACTGTGTTTTAGCTCTCCCCAGTCGGTCAATAAACTTGATCTGGCTACTCTTGAAGCCCTAGACAAAGCACTTGATGCTCTTGCAGCATGGAATGATTTAAAGGGTCTAATCCTCACTACAGATAAAAGCGCATTTATCGTTGGCGCTGATATCACGGAATTCTTGGGATTGTTTGCCAAACCAAAAGCAGAACTCAAAGAGTGGCTTGGTTTTGCAAATAGCATCTTCAACAAGTTAGAAGATCTACCCGTTCCGACACTTTCAGCCCTAAAAGGTCACACGCTTGGTGGCGGTTGTGAGTGTGTATTAGCAACAGATTTTAGAATTGGTGACAAAACCACCAGCATCGGTCTTCCAGAGACAAAACTTGGCATTATGCCTGGCTTTGGCGGCACTGTGCGTCTACCACGCCTCATTGGTGCCGATAGCGCAATGGAAATCATCACACAAGGTAAAGCTTGTCGCTCAGGTGAAGCGCTAAAGCTTGGTTTACTCGACGCAATCGTCGAAACCGATGCCCTGTATGAATCTGCACTTAACACGATTCAATTAGCCATCAATGAGAAAATCGATTGGAAAGCACGCCGCCAAGCGAAAGTGTCTCCACTGACACTGAGCAAGCTTGAAGCAATGATGAGCTTCACTATGGCTAAAGGTCTTGTTGCTCAAAAAGCAGGCCCACATTATCCAGCACCAATGGCTGCAGTAAAAGCCATTGAAGAAGCAGCTCGCTCTGGCCGAGATCAGGCTCTTGATATTGAAGCAAATTACTTTATTCAATTAGCTGGCTCTGATGTGGCCAACGCACTAGTTGGTATCTTCCTTAACGACCAATACATTAAAGGTCTTGCTAAGAAAGCCGCGAAGTCAGGTAAAGATACCGAACGTGCTGCCGTGCTAGGTGCTGGCATCATGGGTGGCGGAATTGCTTATCAGTCTGCGCTTAAAGGCGTACCTGTAGTCATGAAAGATATTGCTCAGGCTTCTTTAGAGCTTGGCATGACTGAAGCATCCAAACTGCTGAACAAACGCTTGCAACGTGGTCGTATTGATGGCTTTAAGATGGCTGGCGTATTGGCATCTATCACTCCAAGCCTTCATTACGCTGGCATCGAACAGAGCGATGTGATTGTCGAGGCTGTCGTAGAGAATCCAAAGATCAAGGCGTCGGTATTGAGCGAAGTCGAAGGATTGGTCGGTGAGAATACTGTCATTGCATCGAATACGTCGACGATTCCTATTAATGTACTTGCGAAGTCACTCAAGCGCCCAGAAAACTTCTGTGGTATGCACTTCTTTAATCCAGTGCACCGTATGCCACTGGTCGAAATCATCCGTGGTGAGCACACGTCAGAAGAAACCATTAATCGTGTTGTGGCTTACGCAGCAAAAATGGGTAAATCGCCAATCGTCGTTAATGATTGCCCAGGGTTCTTTGTTAACCGCGTACTCTTCCCTTACTTTGGTGGCTTTAGTCAGCTATTAAGTGATGGTGCTGACTTTATTCAGATTGATAAAGTCATGGAGCGCAAGTTTGGTTGGCCTATGGGTCCTGCTTATCTTCTCGATGTTGTTGGTATCGATACCGCTCACCACGCTCAAGCTGTCATGGCGGAAGGTTTCCCTGAGCGTATGGCGAAAGAAGAGCGCGATGCAATCGATGTTCTCTTTAGTAACACTCGCTACGGTCAGAAGAATGGCTCAGGCTTCTACGCGTACACTACAGACAAGCGTGGTCGACCAAAGAAAGCACCAAGTGAAGATATCACTAGCTTGCTGGAACCGGTTTGCAAACCAAGCCAAGCGTTCGACGACGATACCATCATTCAACGTATGATGATTCCAATGATCAACGAAGTAGCACTGTGTCTTGAAGAGGGCATCATTGCAACACCACAAGAAGCCGACATGGCTCTAGTATATGGATTGGGCTTCCCTCCATTCCGCGGTGGTGTATTCCGTTACCTAGATAGCATTGGTATCGATAACTACGTAGCAATGGCGAAGCAATACGAGTCATTGGGTGCAATGTACAAAGTCCCTCAGTCGCTAGTAGACATGGCAAGCTCTGGTAAGCGCTTCTATGAACTGCAGCAAACTGGCTCACTGTAATTACCCATTGGAAGAGGAATATCAAAATGAAAAATGTTGTCGTTGTTGATTGTCTTCGCACACCGATGGGTCGTTCCAAAGGTGGTGCATTTAGACATCAACGTGCTGAAGATCTATCAGCGCATCTTATGAAAGGAATTTTGGCTCGCAACCCACAAGTCAAACCTGAAGAAATTGAAGATATCTATTGGGGCTGTGTACAGCAAACATTAGAGCAAGGCTTTAACGTAGCACGTAATGCAGCACTGCTCGCGGGTTTACCTATTGAAATTGGCGCGGTTACCGTTAACCGTTTGTGTGGTTCATCAATGCAAGCTCTGCATGACGCGGCGCGTTCTATCATGGTAGGCGATGCGGAAATCTGTCTTATCGGTGGTGTAGAACACATGGGTCATGTCCCAATGACTCATGGCGTTGACTTTCATCCGCAGCTGTCAAAAAACGTTGCAAAAGCAGCAGGCATGATGGGTTTAACGGCTGAGATGCTAGGTAAACTCCATGGAATTAGCCGCGAACAACAAGATGAGTTTGCTGCCCGCAGTCACCAACGTGCACAAGCCGCAACCGTAGAAGGACGCTTCAAAAACGAAATTCTACCAACAGAAGGTCACGCAGAAGACGGCTCTCTCTTCACTTTAGATTATGATGAAGTTATTCGTCCGGAAACTAACGTGGAAGGTCTATCTAAGCTACGTCCAGTATTTGACCCTGCCAACGGCACCGTCACCGCCGGTACGTCATCTGCGCTATCTGATGGTGCTTCTGCCATGTTGATAATGAGTGAAGATAAAGCTAACGAGCTAGGTTTACCTATTCGTGCAAAAATCCGCTCAATGGCCATTGCTGGTTGCGATCCTTCTATTATGGGTTATGGTCCAGTACCTGCGACTCAAAAAGCACTGAAGCGTGCAGGTTTGACGATGGATGATATTGATATTGTTGAACTTAATGAAGCATTTGCTGCTCAATCACTGCCATGTGCGAAGGATCTGGGTCTATTAGATGTGGTTGACGAGAAAGTGAACCTTAACGGTGGTGCTATCGCGCTTGGACACCCATTGGGCTGCTCAGGCTCTCGTATTTCCACCACCCTTATCAATATTATGGAAAGCAAAGATGCCAAGATCGGTCTAGCGACCATGTGTATTGGTTTGGGTCAAGGCATTGCAACCATATTCGAACGTCCATAACCTTACCTGAATGTAAAAACAGCTCCGCTTGCGGGGCTGTTTTTATTTATGCATAAAATGCATACATCAAATGTTCAAGTTTCATTTTTTTTTTACCTATTTGTCGCCTACACTTTGCAGCAGATAACACGTCAACTCATTGGAGACAACCATGTTCAAAGCACTGTTACTTAACCAAGAAGATAAAAAAACAATCGCTACTGTTTCTCAAGTAGATGAGTCTCAGCTTCCAGAAGGTAATGTAAAAATAGATGTAAAATATTCATCTTTGAACTACAAAGATGGGTTGGCGATTACGGGTAAAGGCAAAATTATTCGCAATTTCCCAATGGTACCGGGTATCGATCTTTCTGGCGTAGTGTCTCAATCTGATGACCCTCGTTATAAGGAAGGCGACGAAGTGGTTCTCACTGGCTGGGGGGTCGGTGAGAATCACTGGGGTGGCATGGCAGAGAAAGCAAGTCTAAACGGTGATTGGTTGGTGCCAATGCCTGCTGGCCTAGATGCAGAAAAGGTCATGGCTATCGGTACTGCTGGCTTCACGGCTATGCTTTGCGTACAAGCGATTGTTGATGCTGGCATCAAACCAGAAGATGGTGAAGTACTGGTAACCGGCGCAAGTGGTGGTGTAGGTAGTGTTTCAGTAACGCTACTAAACCAACTCGGCTACAAAGTCGCAGCAGTCACAGGTCGTGCTTCAGAAAATGGTGAATTACTCACTTCTCTTGGCGCTTCTCGTATTGTTGAACGTAGTGAACTTGAAGAACCAGCTAAGCCACTTGAGCGTCAAGTTTGGGCTGCAGCGGTTGACACTGTGGGTAGCAAACTTCTCGCGAAAGTATTGGCTCAAATGAACTATAACGGTGTGGTCGCAGCATGTGGTCTGGCAGGTGGTTTTGATTTGCCAACAACCGTTATGCCATTCATTCTACGTAATGTCCGCCTACAGGGTATTGACTCAGTAATGTGCCCTCGCGAGAAACGTATCAAAGCATGGGAACAATTGGCAACTTTACTTCCAGAATCATACTACGCACAAGCGAGTAAAACAGTGGCGCTGGAAGAAGCGATTCAAGCAGCAGAAGATATCACTAATGGCGCTATCACTGGTCGTGTGACAATTAAGATCTAATCTTAGCTAACATCTATTATTGAAAAGGCTCTCATGATGAGAGCCTTTTGTATTTAATACGCATTAGTACCGAGTATTTGCTTATCATTAGCAGGGCTTGGTTTACCGTACTCTCCATTATGATTATGAAAAGCTTCTTTCGTCGACTTAATGTCACCATCAAAGCGTGGATCCTGTGGTCGTTCATGGCTATCCATAAACAACGCGATATCCCAAGCTTGCTGATCTGTTAATGTTCCACCTTGCCCCAAAGGCATATTGTGTTTTATGAACGTAGCAGCCGTATTTACTCGATGCATTCCTGCTCCCCAGTTAAAACTATCCGGCCCCCAAAGTGCAGGAAAGACATAACGTCCATCCACCTGTCGTCCTTGTCCTTTTTCACCATGGCATACAGAACATTCTTTTTGATAAGCCTTTTCGCCACGCTCGTAATTAGGTGCCTTCACAGGTTTATCCAGTTTTCCAAATCCTCTTCCAGGCAACTTGTTATCAACAGAGACCCCAAACGACAACCAATAAGAGTAAGCATTAAGGTCCAATATTTCCTGACTTAATACCTCTGGAGGTTGGCCATCTTTTGCGTTCATAGAATAAAGAAAACAACCTTGCAATCGATCCTCAAACGTATTTACTCGTTTATTTTTAGAACGATAGGCAGGGTAAGATACAAAAGCAGCCCACATAGGTGCCGCATTGGCTACACTCCCCGCTCCAAGATGGCAATTGGTGCAGTTCATACCATTATTCACTCTTCCCGTCGGTTTCAATTGCTGGGTATTCATAAACAATGAATACCCACGCTTTATCGACTCCCCCAATTCACCCTTTGGTAAGTTATCCCAATGAGATACTTGATGAAGGGTTTCACCTTCGTTCAACGCCCTACCAGGCTCTATGGGGTGAAGCTCTTTATATTGGTCAGCAAAGGCAACGAAAGTAAAACCAGCGAGCAAAGCGATTAGATAATGAGTTTTCATAAAGAACCTCCTTGCGATGAGAAGTATTCCGCAACAGCTTCGATCTCTTCTTCACTGAGTGCTTTAGAAATAGTGACCATCGTCCCTAACACACCCGGAGGACGTTGGTCATTTTTCCAAGCGTTGAGTTGATTGATTAAGTAGTCTTTATTTTGCCCCATAAGCATAGGAAAACTTGGTGCAACCCCCACCCCATTAGGCCCGTGGCAACTAACACAAGCTGGTACATTGCTATTCCATTTACCACTGTATGCTATTCGTTCACCCAATGGCATATCAGAAGGCCACTTATCACCTCGCCATTGCAAGGTTTCAGGAGTATCAACGGAAATGGAGGCATAGAAATCAGCAGCGAGTACCAGCTGATCATCTGCAACGTCGTGAACGATAGGCTCCATAAAGCTGCTAGTTCGATGACCCGATTTAAACGCAAGGACTTGAGCCTCTAAGTAGGCTTTAGGCTGCCCTCGAAGGTTAGGGATAGTGTTTTCTCTACCAACACCATCAGAACCATGGCAGTCGATACACGCCTCCATGATGTTATTGGCGAGAGCAGTATGAGTAAGGCTTATAGCAGCTAGCCCGACGATAATCCTTTTGATATTCATTGCTCATTCCTTTGTTGTTTTTAAGTAAAACTAGGATAAAGATTAGTGAATACAAGGAAATGAAGGTATCAATTCAACCGACTGCTAGCCTAACCCTACATCTTCAATTCTTTTAGTAATCAATTTGCCACATTCTTGTTTCAACACTTTGCGCAACCATTGCTGGGACTCAGAAGTATCGCAGCGTGAATGCCAAATCAACGAATAATCAAATGGTGTGAACGCAAATGGCAATGGCTTAATCACTAAGTCATATCGCTCAGCAACCAAATATGCTAAATCGGCAGGAACGGTAATAATAAGAGGCATGGTGTCAACAATCGCCAATGCCGCTTCAAGGTGATAAGCCCGTAACACCATTCTTCTTGAATTCTGATTAACCAATGCAGCATCAAGTAATGATTTCACCCCATCGCTTATCGCAATCATGGCATGCGGCGCATTAATATAGTCTTCAAGTGATAGCGGCTTTTCCGCAAGTGGGTGTTGTTTAGACACTAAACATGAAACCCCTACAGGCCCTAATATATCTTGATGCAAAGGTGAGACAGAACCTGATGGTCGACAGATAGCCATATCTACCTTATCGGTACTCAGTTGTTTAAAGAGGCTTTCGTGTTGCAGTGGAGCAAACTCTAGCGAAATGTTAGGCGCCTGCTGATACACCATAGGTAAGGCATAAGGAAGTATGGTCTGCATCGCGTAGTCAGTGGTAGCGATAAGAAAACGCTCATTGCAGTAATATGGATTGAACTCACTCGGTGTTAGCAGTTGGCGGAATGATTCTAACGGCGCATCAATTTGTTTGCAGATCTCCAATGCTTTACTGGTAGGAATGATTCGCTGCCCTTGACGGGTAAACAGAGGATCGCCCAATAAATCTCTGAGCCGACCTAAAACACGACTGGTCGCTGACTGGCTGAGGTTCAAGCGCACAGCTGCTTGACTAACACTGCCTTCTTCGACCAACACTTTTAACGCAACCAACAGATTCAAGTCACGACGATAGATTTCTTCGAGTTCCATAAACACTTCCTAACGGGTTCTTTTATAGTGTACACCGAGCCCGAATATCTTTACCTAGCGCCAGATAAAAAAAATCCCGCCTTTGACAGCGGGGAAGCCCAAGAAAATGGGGATAGTGTCGGAATGTCGTATAGTGTTAGAAATCTAAACTAGCCAGATGTTTATAAAATGTTAACTTTCTTGTTCTTCTGAAACATCTTGCCAGCGTCTCATCTCAATCCAAATCCCTAGGATTGAGGCGCTTAATCCAATTAAAGGAACAAAGCTTGGCTCTGCTGAAGTCTTTAATACCAAGGCACAGAACGCAATAAAGCAAAGCACTGAATAAATCGTCAATCTATCTAAAGCGGTTAACATAGCTACTCCTTCGCTTCTTTGTTACCAACTTGTTAAATAAAGTTAAAACAAAAAAATCCATTTGCCAAGAGTTATTGCATATTTTTTCTTCATAAGTAGAATTTGAGCTGTTTTTTATAGATCAGAGCACACCATGACAATCAATACAGACCTAGCAACGCAAACATTAGAAGCAGAAGGCTTGCGCTGTCCAGAGCCAGTGATGATGGTCAGGAAGACAATTCGTAAAATGGAACAAGGAGAAGTGTTGTTAGTGAAAGCAGACGATCCTTCTACTACGAGAGACATCCCAAGCTTTTGTCGTTTTATGGATCACCAATTACTTGGCTCGCAAACAGAATCTATACCTTACCTTTACTTAATCAAGAAAGGTCTCGCGTAAAGAATCAAAAAGGCTGCATCATGCAGCCTTTTTACTATTCATCATATTCAAGCGTTCGGACTTCCGATTGCAACTGCTTAATCTGCTTTTGCATCGCACGTATTTCATTGTGCATGGGAATGAGGTGTTGCACCCTAATCCACGACTCTACAGAGAGTCCAGCCATCACAATGGCACCGACAACCATAGGTGTCCACATGTCGGTGAGCACCATTCCAAGAACCGTTAAAACAAAACCGAACGTAAATAAAGAACTCTGACTTTTCGCGGTCATTCCTGTGTAACGTGTAAGCATAGTATTGCCCTCTCGCTAGGATCCACATGATTAAAGTAGCATGACAATTGTGACACTAATATGTCATCCATCACGAAATTTACTAGATTCGAGCCAGAGTTTGATCTTGAATAAATTACATTTAGCTAGTTGATATTGTTATTAAAAAACAGCCGCACCAATTGCTAATAATACAAACAGAATGGCGGTAACCCGGCGAATCCAATCTAATGGCAATTTATCCGCTGACAACTTTCCTATCAGTACTACCGGAACATTCGCCAACAACATACCAATAGTGGTTCCTAGAACCACCAGCATTAAGGCATCGGCATACTGCGCCCCTAATATTGATGTCGCAATTTGAGTTTTGTCACCAATCTCTGCGATAAAAAACGCAATGAAACTGGCCACAAATGGTCCTTTGTTGGAGATACTTTCCTCTTCATCCAGTTTATCGGGAATCAGTACCCATCCGGCCATGGCTACAAAACTTACGACAACAACCCACTTCAAAACTTGAGGCGAAAGGTAATCGGCGACGACAACTCCTAACCAAGCAGCAAGTGCATGGTTGGCTATCGTTGCCAGAAAAATGGCTGCAATAATGGGAATAGGTTTACGGTAACGACTGGCTAACAGCAATGAGAGAAGTTGGGTTTTATCCCCAATCTCAGCTAAGGCGACAGTAGTAATTGAAATAGCTAAAACGCTCACGACATGCTCTAAGGGGCAGGGATTATAGTTTTTAACCTATAGATAAACCTCGCACCCCACCCCGGTTCACGATGTTTATCTAAGGTCTTGCTAAACTTGTTGGCACAAGTCTCGAACGCCATGGTGATTTTGCACCAATTATGTTGACGAACGAATTCTGACTCTTGCTAGAGTCCGAATAAGCTACTCCCCGAAGATGGCGGTATTGTAATCACACTAACCATCAAATTCAACAATAACACTGTCCCTTAAGCCGCAGTTGAGCGAGAAATGCAAAAAACTGACCTTTTTTCGCATAATGACGATTAATTAACCACTTTTACCCCTACTCCCCCAAGGAATTACTGGGTATACTTGATCGTTATTTTTACCTTTTTCAGATAAAGAATCGCGCGAATTGACTATGCAAAAATACGATATCAAAACCTTCCAGGGAATGATCCTCGCGCTGCAGGATTATTGGGCACAAAATGGCTGTACCATTGTACAACCTCTAGATATGGAAGTAGGTGCGGGCACCTCTCACCCAATGACATGTTTGCGCGCACTTGGCCCTGAGCCAATGTCGACAGCTTATGTCCAGCCATCTCGTCGTCCGACTGACGGCCGCTATGGTGAAAACCCGAACCGACTACAGCACTACTATCAATTTCAGGTAGCGCTAAAGCCATCTCCAGACAACATTCAGGAGTTATATCTAGGCTCACTAGAAGTACTTGGTATCGACCCACTAGTGCATGACATTCGCTTCGTAGAAGACAACTGGGAAAACCCGACACTCGGTGCTTGGGGTCTTGGTTGGGAAGTATGGCTAAACGGTATGGAAGTCACTCAGTTTACTTACTTCCAGCAAGTGGGTGGTCTAGAGTGTAAGCCAGTAACCGGCGAGATCACTTATGGTATCGAGCGCCTTGCTATGTATATCCAAGAAGTAGACTCTGTTTACGACCTAGTTTGGAACATTGCACCAAACGGAAGTAAAGTGACTTATGGTGATATCTTCCACCAAAACGAAGTTGAGCAATCTACATACAACTTCGAGCACGCTGACGTAGACTTCCTATTCTCATATTTCGATCAATGTGAGAAAGAAACTAAAGAGCTACTGGAACTAGAGAAACCTCTTCCTCTTCCAGCTTACGAGCGCATTTTAAAAGCCGCTCACGCGTTCAACTTGCTTGATGCTCGCAAAGCTATCTCTGTAACAGAGCGCCAACGTTACATTCTTCGCATCCGCAACCTGACTAAGTCAGTAGCAGAAGCATACTACGCATCACGTGAAGCACTTGGCTTCCCAATGTGTAAGAAATAAGGCGAGGAGACTGTAATCATGGCAAAAGAATTTCTAATTGAACTAGGTACTGAAGAGCTACCACCAACACAACTTCGCACTCTTGCTGAAGCATTTGCAGCAAACTTTGAGTCTGAACTTAAAGATGCGGACCTAGCACACGAAGGTGTGAAGTGGTATGCCGCACCTCGTCGCTTAGCACTTAAGGTTTCAGCGCTGGCTGAAGGTCAATCTGACAAAGTGGTTGAAAAGCGCGGCCCAGCAGTATCGGTAGCATTTGATGCTGATGGCAATGCAACTAAAGCAGCACAAGGCTGGGCTCGTGGTAACGGTATTACTGTTGACCAAGCAGAACGTCTAGTGACTGACAAAGGTGAATGGCTGCTATTCAAACAAGAGGTGAAAGGTCAGGCAACGTCTGAGATCATCGTTGAACTTGCAGCCAAAGCACTCGCTAATCTACCTATCGCTAAGCCAATGCGTTGGGGTGATAAAACCACTCAATTTATCCGCCCAGTTAAAACGCTGACGATGCTAATGGGTTCTGACCTTATAGAAGGCGAAATCCTAGGCGTAGCGTCTGATCGAACTATCCGTGGTCACCGCTTTATGGGTGAGCAAGAGTTCACTATCGAATCAGCAGAGCAATACCCAGCGATCCTCGAAGAACGCGGTAAAGTGATGGCTGATTATGACGCACGTAAAGCCATCATCCTAGCGGACTCTCAAAAAGCAGCGGCAGCGGTTGGCGGAGTAGCTGATCTCGAAGATGACTTAGTAGAAGAAGTGACGTCCCTGGTTGAATGGCCAGTAGTACTCACTGCGAAGTTTGAAGAAGAATTCCTAAAGGTACCTTCTGAAGCGTTGGTTTACACCATGAAGGGTGACCAAAAATACTTCCCAGTTTATGACGAGAACAAGAAGCTACTACCAAACTTCATCTTCGTTTCTAATATCGAATCGAAAGAGCCTCGCTACGTTATCGAAGGTAACGAGAAGGTTGTGCGTCCTCGCCTAGCCGATGCCGAGTTCTTCTTTAATACAGACCGCAAACGCCCGCTTATCGACCGTCTACCTGAACTAGAGCAAGCTATCTTCCAGAAGCAGCTTGGTACTATCAAAGACAAGACGGATCGCATCACTGAGCTTGCTGGCTACATCGCTGAGCAAATCGATGCTGATGTTGAAAAGTCTAAGCGTGCAGGCCTATTGGCTAAATGTGACCTAATGACATCTATGGTATTTGAATTTACTGATACTCAAGGTGTGATGGGGATGCATTATGCCACGCACGACGGTGAAGATGAGCAAGTAGCGCTAGCACTATACGAACAATACATGCCTCGTTTTGCAGGCGATGACCTACCAAGCACTGGTATCTCATCCGCTGTCGCGATGGCAGATAAGCTAGATACTATTGTTGGTATCTTCGGTATTGGTCAAGCACCTAAGGGCTCTGACCCATTTGCACTTCGTCGTGCATCGCTAGGTGTGTTGCGTATCATCGTAGAAAACGGCTACAGCTTAGACCTTACAGACCTTATCGCAAAAGCGAAGTCACTATTTGGCGACAAGCTAACCAATGCAAATGTTGAAGAAGACGTACTTGAGTTTATGCTTGGTCGTTTCAATGCATGGTACAAAGACGAAGGCTTCAGCGTAGACATCATCCAGGCGGTGTTAGCAC
This sequence comes from Vibrio mediterranei, assembly GCF_900088415.1. Lineage (GTDB taxonomy): Bacteria > Pseudomonadota > Gammaproteobacteria > Enterobacterales > Vibrionaceae > Vibrio > Vibrio mediterranei. The sequence goes on along the minus strand of NZ_FLLQ01000014.1, from coordinate 41,088 downwards.
GTCGTCCGACTAAACCTGCAGACTTTGACCAGCGTGTGAAAGCAGTATCTCACTTCCGCGAACTGGAAGCGGCAGAATCACTTGCTGCAGCAAACAAGCGTGTGGGTAATATCCTAGCGAAGTTTGATGGTGAACTCGCCGCCGATATCGACCTTGCACTTCTACAAGAAGATGCAGAAAAAGTACTGGCAGAAAACGTAGAAGTCATGACAGAGGCACTGGAGCCTGCTTTCGCTACAGGTAACTACCAAGAAGCGCTAAGCAAGCTAGCAGATCTTCGTGAACCGGTTGATGCTTTCTTCGACAACGTAATGGTAATGGCAGACGATGAGGCGCTGAAGAAAAACCGCCTAACACTGCTGAACAACCTACGTAACCTATTCTTGCAAATTGCTGATATATCACTGATTCAAAAGTAATTTTCTAGAAAAACAGCAAAAGCCCAGTTACCTAACTGGGCTTTTTTTTATTCCCACCACAAATAGTGCTTTGCCTCACAGTTTCATTAATGTATGTTCAAACATTAATCTTGCCACCAGCAGGATAAAAAACCGAAAAAATATAACAAGTGAACACAATGAACTAGGTACAGCAATGCAATTTTCTAAGTTTGGTGAAAAATTTAATCGTTACTCAGGTATTACCCAATTAATGGATGATCTCAATGATGGCCTCCGCACTCCAGGTGCCATTATGCTCGGAGGTGGCAACCCAGCCGCTATTCCAGCAATGCTCGAGTACTTTCACCAAGCCAGTGCAGATATGCTTGCCAACGGCGATCTCGTCGCAGCTATGGCTAACTACGACGGCCCACAAGGTAAAGATGCCTTTGTTAAAGCGCTTGCTAAGCTGCTGCGTGAAACCTATGGCTGGGCAATCACAGAAAAGAACATCAGCCTAACCAATGGTAGTCAAAGCGGCTTTTTCTATTTGTTCAATTTGCTTGCAGGTAAGCAATCCGATGGCTCGCACAAGAAGATTCTATTGCCTATTGCTCCCGAGTACATTGGCTATGGCGACGCGGGCATTGACGAAGATATCTTTGTCTCTTATCACCCAGAAATTGAATTACTCGACGGTGGCTTATTCAAATATCATGTGGATTTTGAACACCTGAAAATCGATGACTCGGTTGCCGCTATCTGTGCGTCGCGTCCAACCAACCCAACGGGTAACGTGCTAACTGACGAAGAGATCCACAAGCTCGATAAACTGGCTCGTGCTAACAATATCCCACTGATTATTGATAATGCTTATGGTCTGCCATTCCCAAACATCATTTTTGAAGATGTAGAGCCATTTTGGAATGAAAACACCATCCTATGTATGAGTTTATCCAAACTAGGGTTACCTGGCTTACGCTGCGGCATTGTCATTGCGAGTGAAGAAGTCACGCAAGCGATGACCAATATGAATGGCATCATTAGTCTTGCTCCTGGGAGCTTTGGCCCTGCGCTTGCCAATCATATGATTGAAAAAGGTGATCTGCTGGATTTAAGCTCGAATGTCATTAAGCCTTTCTATCAACAGAAATCATTGCGTGCGGTAGAACTACTGCAATCAGCCATAACCGACCCACGTTTTAGAATTCACAAACCAGAGGGTGCAATTTTCTTATGGCTTTGGTTTGATGAATTACCGATTACTACCATGGAGCTGTACCAACGACTGAAAGACCGTGGTGTATTAATTGTTCCTGGTGAATACTTCTTTATTGGTCAAGAAGACGAATGGGATCATGCTCATCAGTGTTTACGCATGAACTACGTGCAAGACGATGACAAGATGCAGCAAGGCATCGCTATAATAGCGGAAGAGGTAGCAAGAGCCTACGCAGAAGCCTAACACTAAAAAGAGCGCCTTATGGCGCTCTTTCACTCTTTATTTCCGAGTATTGTTTCAAGGCAAATATTAGCCTTCGATCAGTTTATTACCACCGATCTCAATTTTACGCGGTTTCATCGCTTCTGGTATTTCACGTTCTAGGTCAACGTGAAGCAAACCATTCTCCATGCTTGCACCGACCACTTTCACATAGTCTGCTAGTTGGAACTTACGCTCAAAATCGCGTTCTGCGATGCCTTGGTAAACATAGTTTTTACCTTCTTCAGCTTTACGCTCGCCCTTAACAATCAATAGGTTCTCTTTTTGAGTAAGATCGAGCTGCTCTTCAGCAAAGCCAGCCACAGCCATAGTGATACGGAAGTGGTTCTCGTCTTGTTGTTCGATGTTATAAGGAGGGTAACCACCTGAAGCATTTTTCGCGGTGTTCGCTTCCATCATATTAAATAGACGATCGAAGCCGATTGCGTTGCGGTATAAAGGAGTGAAATCTACAGTTCTCATAGTACTATCCTCAGTTAAGCAATAGTCTTAGCTCTTTATTCATAAGAACTAAGGGATTCATGGCTTATTCCCTGATGTTTGTCGATAAACGGGACATAAGTTGGAATCAATCTAAATAGTGTGCTGCTACCGTTATCCTCTCTTGAGCAATAAGGGATCAGCTATTTCCGAGGCCCATAAGTTGGCATCCTCTTCATTACCTTATATAGGGATAATGTACTCCATATTCAAGAGAGCCCTACTCTTTTTTCTATAAACGGACACTCACTAGCAACAATAAGAATACGCGAGTAATAAAAAACGCCACCCTAAGGCAGCGTTTTTTTGTTTAGCAGAACAACCCGTCTATACGTCTAGGTTGGCCACTTTCAGTGCGTTTTCTTCGATGAAGTTACGACGAGGTTCTACTTGGTCACCCATCAACGTGGTAAACAGTTGATCAGCGCCAACCGCGTCTTCAATTGTCACTTGCATCATACGACGAGTCTCTGGATCCATGGTTGTTTCCCACAGCTGATCAGGGTTCATCTCTCCAAGACCTTTATAGCGTTGTAGGCTTAAACCACGACGTGACTCTTTGATTAACCACTCAAGAGCATCAACGAAGTTTGTAACTTCTTGAGTACGCTCACCACGTTTGATGTAAGCACCCTCTTCAATCAGACCGTCTAACGCTTCTGACGTATCTGCCAATTGGCGATACTCTTTCGAGTTGAGTAGATCAACACTGATAACGTGCTCATGAGTCACACCATGGGTACGAACCACAACTTTAGGTAGGTTTACACCCAGTTCAGCGTGCTGTTCTACTTCAAAGCTGTATTGGCTTGCGCCCACTTCTTTGTTGTTTAGCTGCTCAACAAGCTGTTTAGACCATGCTTCCACCGCCGCAGCGTCATGACATTGCTCAGCCGTTAGACGTGGTACATACATGAACTCGCCAACCATAGCATGTGGATAACGACGACTCATGCGATCAACCGTTTTAACTGCAGCATTGTATTGCTGAACTAGCTTCTCAAGTGCTTCACCAGCCAGTGCAGGTGCTTCAGAATTAACATGCAGTGCCGCGTTATCTAAAGCCAGAGATACTTGATACTGGTTCATGGCATCTTCATCTTTAATATACTGCTCTTGCTTGCCTTTCTTCACTTTGTAAAGTGGTGGCTGAGCAATATATACGTAGCCACGCTCAATAAGCTCTGGCATTTGACGGTAGAAGAACGTTAATAGCAGCGTACGAATGTGAGAACCATCCACGTCCGCATCGGTCATGATAATGATGTTGTGATAACGCAGTTTGTCTGGGTTATATTCATCACGACCAATACCACAGCCAAGTGCCGTGATAAGCGTTGCCACTTCTTGTGAAGAAAGCATCTTATCGAAGCGCGCTTTTTCTACGTTAAGGATTTTACCTTTAAGTGGAAGAATCGCTTGATTCTTACGGTTACGACCCTGCTTAGCACTACCGCCCGCAGAGTCACCCTCCACTATGTATAGTTCAGAAAGCGCTGGGTCTTTCTCTTGGCAGTCAGCCAGTTTGCCTGGTAGACCGGCTAAATCTAGTGCACCTTTACGACGCGTCATCTCACGAGCTTTACGTGCTGCGTCACGAGCACGAGCAGCGTCGATGATCTTGGTACAAACAATCTTCGCTTCACCTGGGTTCTCAACAAGGAACTCAGACAGTTTCTCACCCATCGCAGACTCAACCGCTGATTTCACTTCCGATGAAACCAACTTGTCTTTGGTTTGGCTTGAGAACTTAGGATCAGGCACTTTCACCGAAACGATAGCGGTTAGACCTTCACGCGCATCATCACCTGATGTCGCGGTTTTCGCTTTCTTAGAAAAGCCTTCTTTATCCATAAACGTGTTCAGCGTACGCGTTAACGCCGCACGGAAGCCAGCAAGGTGAGTACCACCATCACGTTGAGGGATGTTGTTGGTAAAGCAATAGATGTTTTCTTGGTAACCATCGTTCCACTGCATCGCCACTTCGACAGTAATGCCATCATCACGTTCGTTATCGAAGTGGAAGATTTTTTGGATGATTGGTGTTTTATTGGTGTTTAGGTGCTCAACAAACGCTTGGATACCGCCTTCAAACATGAAGTGATCCATTTTGTCTTCTTCGCGCTTATCAATCAGCTTGATAGACACACCAGAGTTTAGGAACGATAGCTCACGAAGACGTTTTGCTAAGATATCGTAATGGAATTCAATGTTAGTGAAGGTTTCTTCACTTGGCCAGAAACGGATTTCCGTACCCGTTTTATCCGTATCACCAATGACTTTAAGTGGCGCTTCTGGCTCACCATGGTGATAGGTTTGCGTATGAATTTGACCGCCACGATGAATGGTTAGCGTCACTTTTTTCGACAATGCGTTTACTACCGAAACACCTACACCGTGCAGACCACCCGATACTTTGTACGAGTTGTCATCAAACTTACCACCCGCGTGAAGTACCGTCATGATAACTTCTGCAGCAGAAACCTGCTCTTCTGGGTGCATTTCAGTCGGGATACCACGACCATCATCGCTAACAGAAACAGAGTTGTCCTCATGGATTGTCACAATAATGTCGTTACAGTGACCAGCCAACGCTTCATCAATTGAGTTATCAACCACCTCAAAAACCATGTGGTGCAGACCGGTTCCATCGTCCGTGTCACCAATGTACATTCCCGGACGCTTACGTACCGCATCCAGACCCTTTAGTACCTTAATACTCGATGAATCGTAATTTTCTGACATGAGTTTCTCTCACTATTTACCTGGTTCTATTGTGCCATGTTCCACATGAAACATCTTGCCATTTTCGTCAATCATATCGGCGACTTGGCTTTGGGTAATAGAACTTACAAAAACTTGAGCGTTCGTCTGTTTAAGGTAATCCGCTAAGCGTTTACGACGAAGGCTATCTAATTCGGAAGCAAAATCATCTATTAAATAAATGCACTGCTTACCGGTCAACTCGGCGAGATGCTGTCCCTGCGCTAAACGCAATGCACACATCATCAGTTTTAGCTGACCTCGAGACAACACATCCTCAACTGGTGTGTTGTTCACTTTAATTCTTAAGTCGGCTTTATTAGGTCCACTAAAGGTGTACCCTAAGCTCTGGTCTCGTTCAAAGTTGCGCTCTAATAGTTCAGCATAGGGCGTATCTTTTTCCCAACCACGGTAGTAGCCAAGTTTGATTTCAAACTCGGGCAAAAACGACTGACACATTTCCTCAGCAAGAGGTTGCATCTGTTCGACATAACACCGACGCCAATCATCAATTTGTTCCGCCAGTTGGGCCAAATCACGATCCCAATAGCTCAGTTCTCGATAACTGGTTGCAGTCTTAAGCAGAGCATTACGCTGCTTACTTAAACGCTTAAATCGTCCCCAAGCTTCATGAAAGCCTGGTTCAGAGTGAAACACACCCCAATCGATAAAAGCGCGACGAAACTTAGGTCCATCCGTCAGTAATTCAAATCCTTCAGGGTGAATTAGTTGCAGCGGTAATACCTTGGCAAGCTGAGCCAATTTTTGCCCAGATTGACCGCCTATTTTAACCTCAGTTGAGCCATCACGCTGCTTATTAATGCCAACGGGTATCTCAAATTGATCCGAGTTCAAAAAACGGCCATGAACGAACAGTTCTTGGCAGTCATTTTGAATGACTCGTCCTGTCAAAGAACTCTTAAAAGAGCGTCCATGACCGAGCAAATATATGGCTTCCAATACGCTGGTTTTGCCACTGCCATTGGGGCCAATAATAAAGTTAAAGCCTGTAGATAGTTCTATATCACAGGCTTTAATATTACGAAATTGCTGTACGATTAAGCGCGTAAGCGGCATAACATCATGTCTAGCTTAGAGACGAATCGGCATCACCACATACATGGCACTGTCATCTTCGCTATTTTCAATCAACGCACTCGCATTGGCATTCGACATAGAAATACGAACCTGATCGCAACGAAGCGTGTTCAGTACATCCAAAACGTATGACACATTGAAACCAATTTCTAATGCATCGCCTTGGAATTCGACGTCTAACATTTCTTCCGCTTCTTCCTGTTCAGGGTTATTCGCGGTAATGCGCATTTCATTTTGGTCGAGATTAACTCGCACACCACGGAACTTCTCATTGGAAAGAATGGCGGCGCGTGAGAATGCTTGTCGTAGTTCGTCGCAATTGGCTTCCAATGTTTTATCGGTATTTTGCGGCAAAACACGGCGATAATCCGGGAAACGACCATCAACGAGCTTAGAAGTAAAGACAAAGTTATTCACTTCCGCACGGATATTAGAGCTGCCAATTTGCAACGTCACAGGTTGCTCAGGAGCATCTAATAACTTAGACAGTTCCTGCACACCTTTACGCGGTACGATAATTTGTTTGTTATCAAAGCTGCCTTCAAGTGACACCAAAGCAACAGCCATACGGTGGCCATCAGTGGCAACAGAACGAAGCGTGTTTTGGTCTAACTCAAACAGCATACCGTTGAGATAATAACGAACGTCTTGGTTCGCCATTGAAAATTGTGTTTTTTCTATCAGTGATTTAAGTTCAGCTTGAGTAACGGTCACCGCCACTTCTTGTTGCCAATCTTCAATATTTGGGAAATCACTGGCTGGTAAAGTCGATAGCGAGAAACGACTGCGTCCAGAACGTACTTGTACACGATCGCCTTCTAACACGATAGTGATAGTAGAGTCATCCGGCAGTCCACGACAAATATCGAGGAACTTGCGTGAAGGTACCGTCACACTACCCGCTTCAAACTCACTCTCTAGCGTCACTTTACTTACTAGCTCAACTTCTAAGTCGGTTGCAGTAAGAGAAAGCACCCCTTCTTCAACCTTCAACAGCAAATTGCCCAAAATAGGTAATGTTGGTCGTCCACCCAGTGCACCAGAGACTTGTTGTAACGGCTTTAATAAGTGATGACGTTCGATAGTAAATTTCATAGATAACTCTTCGTAAAGCTGGCAATCCATGCCACTTATATGCGAAATACAATAACTTGAATGCTAATTATAGCGATTATGCCATTATTATGAAGAAAGCGTACGAATTAAGTTCGAATAGTCTTCTTTAATATCGTGACTTTCTTCGCGTAGCTGAGCAATCTTACGACAAGCATGAAGCACTGTCGTGTGGTCACGACCACCAAATGCATCGCCAATTTCTGGAAGACTGTGGTTGGTAAGCTCTTTCGCCAAAGCCATCGCCAACTGGCGAGGACGTGCAACCGAACGAGAGCGACGTTTGGACAATAAGTCAGCCACTTTAATCTTGTAGTACTCAGCAACGGTCTTTTGAATGTTGTCTATAGTGACTAGCTTCTCTTGTAGTGCTAATAGATCGCGCAGTGCCTCTCGAACAAAGTCGATAGTGATAGGACGGCCAGTAAAGTTCGCGTTGGCGATAACACGGTTAAGTGCCCCTTCCAACTCACGAACATTAGAACGTAAACGCTTAGCAATAAAGAACGCCACCTCATCAGCAAGGTGAATTTGATGATCTTCTGCTTTCTTCATCAAAATTGCCACGCGGGTTTCAAGCTCTGGTGGCTCGATCGCAACCGTCAACCCCCAACCGAAACGGGATTTTAGACGATCCTCTACCCCATTTATCTCTTTAGGGTAGCGATCAGAGGTAAGGATGATCTGTTGGTTACCTTCTAATAGAGCATTAAAGGTGTGGAAGAATTCTTCTTGAGAACGTTCTTTATTTGCAAAGAACTGAATATCATCGATAAGCAATGCATCAACGCTACGATAGTAACGTTTAAATTCTTCAATCGCATTGTTTTGTAGTGCTTTTACCATGTCTTGGACAAAACGTTCAGAGTGCATGTACACAACTTTCGCGTTCGGCTTGTTATCAACAATCGCATTGCCTACCGCATGCAACAAATGGGTTTTACCCAGACCAGTACCGCCGTACAAAAACAGTGGGTTGTATGCCGCACCAGGGTTATCGGCAACTTGACGTGCAGCAGCTAAGCCAAGTTGGTTCGACTTACCTTCAACGAAATTATTGAATTTATGCTTGATATTAACGTTCGAGCGATGATTGATATCTGAGACTTCTGCTTCATCGTCCCACGTTTTATGCACAGGCTGACGTGCTTGCAGCTGTGCTGGTGCTGAAGATTCTGCCGCTACATCAGCGGCCGTCTTAACAGGCTTAGGCGCTGGTGGCGCAGAAACTGGTTTACTACCCACTTCAAATCGTAAGTTAGGTACGTCATTACCGCAATACTCTTTGAGTAAACGGTTGATGCTGTTTAAGTATCTGTCACGTACCCAATCTAATACAAAGCGATTAGGCGCAAATAGAGTTAGGGTGTTGTCATTAAGTTCAGCTTGTAATGGTCTGACCCACATGCTGAATTCGGTAGCGGGTAGCTCTTCTTGTAGTCGTTGCGAACATTGCAACCAAAGCGAAGATGACACGGTGCTCTCACTCTATTTATTTGAATTGGAAAAGATTGGTAATTTTACCTGTTGATAACCAAGATCGCCAGTAAATGATCAGTGATCCAGTGAATAAGATCTAAGTTATTCACAATTTTTTCGGTTGAATTCGCTTGATCCACACAATTTGCCCTAATTTTACTCACAAATGAATGCACAAAACACAGAACTACCCACAAAAGCAGTATGTTGATCTAACTTGTGTATAGATCAACGTTCAAGCTGTCATTATCTTTTTGTTTGGTATTGATAGAGTGATGAAAAAGCCAGCATTCAACCCCGAGTTTGTTATGGTTAATAACAACTAGTTATTTAACTTATCGACATGTTTACCAGTAACATCCTCTCCATAAATATCAGGAGTAGTAAAATGAAAAACTGGATTAAAGGCCTTCTAACCGCTTTAGCGCTTTCTGCAACCGTATCTCAAGCAGCATATGCTGCGACACAACAAGAAGTGAAAGTCGGCATGTCTGGTCGCTACTTCCCATTTACGTTTGTTAAACAAGACAAGTTACAAGGGTTTGAAGTCGACCTTTGGGACGAAATTGGTCGTCGCAATGACTATAAAGTAGAGTACGTGACGGCAAACTTCTCAGGTTTGTTTGGTTTGCTTGAGACCGGTCGTATCGACACGATTTCTAACCAAATCACTATGACAGATGCTCGTAAAGCGAAGTATCTGTTCGCAGACCCATATGTTGTTGATGGTGCTCAAATTACCGTTCGAAAAGGTAATGACAGCATTCAAGGTATTGATGATTTATCAGGTAAAACAGTCGCAGTGAACCTTGGTTCAAACTTCGAACAACTGCTACGTAGCTACGATAAAGATGGCAAAATCACCATCAAAACTTACGATACAGGTATTGAACATGACGTCGCACTAGGCCGTGCTGATGCTTTTGTTATGGATCGCCTTTCTGCACTTGAACTAATCAAGAAAACAGGCCTGCCACTGCAACTTGCAGGTCAACCTTTTGAAACCATCGAGAATGCTTGGCCATTCGTAAACAACGAAAAAGGTCAAAAGCTGCAACAAGAAGTAAATAGCGCACTGGCAGACATGCGAGCTGATGGTACGCTAGCAAAAATCTCTGAGAAGTGGTTTGGTGCTGATATCACTAAAAAGTAAGTGATTACTATTGATACGCCCACTACTCTTGGTAGTGGGCGTTTGTTTTTCTAAGAGTTTGGTACTGTTATGGGATTTGATTTTCAATACATGCTTGAGTTGATGCCGATACTGTTGAAGTATCTTGGTACAACCATGGAAATGGCGGTATGGGGACTGCTGTTCTCATTGATTCTATCGGTTATTTTAGCCAACATTCGCGTGTTTAAGATCCCGGTATTGGATCAGCTCAGTCAGCTCTATATAAGCTTTTTCCGTGGTACTCCATTATTGGTTCAGCTGTTTCTGCTTTATTATGGCTTACCACAAATTTTTCCTTGGATGGTTGGGCTCAACGCCTTCAGTGCCGCAGTAATAGGCCTGACTCTGCACTTTGCCGCTTATATGGCAGAGAGTATTCGTGCCGCCATTATCGGCATTGACCGCAGTCAGATGGAAGCAAGTCTTTCTGTAGGTATGACAACTAGCCAAGCCATGCGTCGTATCATTTTGCCGCAAGCAACTCGCGTAGCCCTACCATCATTGATGAACTACTTCATTGATATGATTAAGTCGACATCGTTAGCGTTCACACTTGGTGTGGCAGAGATTATGGCGAAAGCCCAAATGGAAGCATCATCCAGCTTCCGATTTTTTGAAGCATTTCTTGCCGTCGCGCTCATATACTGGGGTGTTGTGTTAGTACTTACTCGCGTACAAATTGTCGCAGAGCAAAAACTGAATAAGGCTTATCAACGATGATTACATTAAAAAATATCCACAAGCGATTCGGTGACACCGAAGTGCTCAAAGGCATCGATATTGATATCAAACAAGGCGAAATTATCGTCATTATTGGTTCTAGTGGTACCGGTAAGTCTACCTTATTACGTTGCGTCAATTTCCTGGAACAAGCAGATGAAGGCCAAATCTCTATTGACGATGTCTCGGTCAACTGCCAAAGCCATACTAAAGCAGAAGTATTGGCACTAAGACGCAAGACTGGCTTTGTGTTTCAGAACTACGCTCTATTCGCGCACATGACTGCGCGTCAGAATATTGCGGAAGGTTTGATCACAGTAAAGGGCTGGAAAAAAGAGCAAGCTCTTGAGAAAGCACAACAAATTCTCGATGACATCGGTCTAGGAGACAAAGGGGATCAATACCCAGCTTCCCTTTCCGGTGGTCAACAGCAGCGTGTCGGTATTGGCCGAGCGATGGCATTACAACCTGAGCTACTGTTATTCGATGAACCAACTTCAGCACTCGATCCTGAGTGGGTAGGTGAAGTACTTAACCTTATGAAAAAGCTCGCAACACAGCATCAAACCATGCTTGTTGTGACCCACGAAATGCAGTTTGCCAAAGAAGTCGCCGACAGAGTGATCTTCATGGCTGATGGCCATATAGTGGAACAAGGTACACCAGAGCAAATTTTTAACGATCCACAAGATATCCAACTGAAGAAATTTCTAAATCAAGTTGGGATCGAATAGGATCCTTGCGCTCTGGCTCACAAAAAGTATAATTCGCCAACCGGAATTGAAGTTGAACTGATTATTGACTCTTGACGAGTCAGTGATTACAATTCCGCCTCTTTGTTGAGAGGCGTCGGATTTCCTCTCTATATATAGAGTAGGGAAATATGTCCCACGCCGGGTTCAACGAGAACCTAAAACTACTGATCAGTAAAGGTAATAACCATGTCTAAACGCACTTTTCAACCTTCAGTTCTAAAGCGCAAGCGTACTCACGGTTTCCGTGCTCGCATGGCGACTAAGAACGGTCGTAAAGTAATCAATGCACGTCGTGCTAAAGGCCGTGCACGCCTATCAAAATAATTTTCTATTTTGAATAAGCACGCCTTTATTCGGGAGTTACGTTTGTTAACTCCCGAGCATTATCAAAACGTATTTAAGCAAGCTCATCGAGCTGGCTCCCCTCATTTCACCATCATTGCTCGTAAAAACTCTCTCTCACACCCTCGTCTTGGTCTTGCGGTTCCTAAAAAACAGATAAAAACAGCTGTTGCTAGAAATCACTTCAAGCGTCTGGTACGTGAAAGTTTTCGTAACAAACAACATGAACTTCCAAGCAAAGATTTTGTTGTAATTGCAAAGAAGAGTGCGCAAACTCTAAGCAATGAAGAAATGTTCAAACTTCTAGATAAGTTATGGCATCGCCTGTCTCGCCCTTCGCGTGGTTAGCTATCGGACTCGTCTACCTATATAGGTGGATTATCAGTCCTCTTATCGGACCTCGTTGTCGGTTCACCCCAACCTGTTCTCTTTACGCTATAGAAGCCTTGAAAGCTCACGGTTTTGTAAAAGGATGTTGGTTATCAGGCAAACGTCTATTAAAATGCCATCCTTTGAATGAAGGGGGATTTGACCCCGTTCCACCAGTCCAAAAACAAGACAGAGATAAATAACGATGGATTCTCAACGTAATATTCTGTTAATCGGTTTGGCTTTAGTTTCTTTTTTGCTGTTCCAACAATGGCAATCGTATAAGAATCCAGCGCCAGTTCCGACCCAACAGACGCAAAGCAGTACTCTACCTGCGCCATCTTTCGCTGATGAGCATGATCCTGCACCTGGTCAAAGCCAAACTGCTGCAGAAAAAATCATCACAGTGAAAACTGACGTACTAACGCTAGGTATTAATACCGTTGGCGGTGATGTAGTAACAGCAAAATTAAACGAGTACGCAACTGAGTTAGAATCTAGCGAACCGTTTGAACTTCTAAAAGACGATCAAGGTCACCAGTTTATCGCTCAAAGTGGTCTGGTAGGTCCTCAGGGTATTGACCTAAGCAGCACAAGCCGTCCAGCTTATACCGTGTCAGCTGACAGCTTTACCATTGCTGACGGTCAAGATGAACTGCGTGTTCCAATGACATTCGAAGCGAATGGCATCTCTTACACCAAAACCTTCATTCTAAAACGTGGCAACTACGCAATTGATGTTGAATACGATGTAGACAACAACTCTGGCCAAAATGCAACGTTCGGCATGTACGCTCACCTTCGTCAAAACTTACAAGACAAAGGCGGCAGCATCACGATGCCAACATACAATGGCGGCGCATACTCAACTCAAGACGTTCGCTATAAAAAATACAGCTTCGAAGATATGCAAGATCGCAACCTGTCTCTTAACCTGACTGACGGTCAAGGTTGGGCAGCAATGATCCAACACTACTTCGCAGCAGCATGGATTCCTCGTGAAGCACCAGGTACTAACCTTTACACTCGTGTAATCGGTAACCTGGGTGATATCGGTGTTCGTATGCCAAACGCAACAATTGCAGATGGCCAATCAGCAACACTGAAAGCTACACTTTGGGCTGGTCCTAAACTTCAGAAGCAAATGGCTGAAACTGCACCAAACCTAGATCTAGTAGTAGACTACGGCTGGTTATGGTTCATTGCAAAACCACTTCACACGCTACTATCGTTCATTCAAGGTATCGTTGTTAACTGGGGTCTAGCTATCATCTGTTTGACCTTCATTGTTCGTGGTGCCATGTACCCACTAACAAAAGCGCAATACACCTCGATGGCGAAAATGCGTATGCTTCAGCCTAAGCTGCAAGCAATGCGTGAGCGTATCGGCGATGACCGCCAACGCATGAGCCAAGAAATGATGGAACTGTACAAGAAAGAGAAAGTAAATCCTCTAGGTGGCTGTCTACCAATCTTGCTACAGATGCCAATCTTCATTGCACTTTACTGGGCACTAATGGAGTCGGTTGAGCTGCGTCATTCACCGTTCTTTGGTTGGATTCATGACCTTTCAGCTCAAGACCCATACTACATTCTGCCTCTACTAATGGGTGCAAGTATGTTCTTGATCCAGAAGATGAGCCCGACAACAGTGACCGATCCAATGCAGCAGAAGATCATGACCTTTATGCCGGTTATGTTTACCTTCTTCTTCCTATGGTTCCCATCAGGTCTAGTTCTTTACTGGTTGGTATCGAACATCGTTACTCTGATTCAGCAAACCTTGATTTATCGAGCGCTGGAGAAGAAAGGATTACACTCTAAGTAGTCCTGCTGATTGGTTAACAATACGCGAATAGAATAAAAGGCGGCCTAAATGGTCGCCTTTTTCATTTACCATGATTACAATTTGGCTAAAGTACTGCGATTAGGCAACACAATGACAACAGACACTATTGTGGCACAAGCCACAGCCCCAGGCCGCGGTGGCGTGGGCATTATACGAGTATCAGGCCCTCTCGCTGCTGAGGTTGCCTTACAAGTGACAGGGAAAACGCTTAAACCGCGCTACGCCGACTATCTGCCATTTAAAGCACAAGATGGCAGCGAGCTTGATCAAGGGATCGCTCTATACTTCCCTAACCCACACTCGTTTACTGGTGAGGACGTTCTTGAACTACAAGGACACGGCGGTCCTGTTGTTATGGACATGCTGATTAAGCGTATCTTGCTCATTCCGGGCGTTCGTCCAGCAAGACCTGGCGAATTTAGTGAGCGCGCATTCCTCAACGATAAAATGGACTTAACACAAGCAGAAGCCATTGCCGATTTAATTGATGCCAGTTCAGAAGAGGCCGCGAAATCGGCACTGCAATCTCTTCAAGGGCAATTCTCTAAACGCATTCAGGTGCTGGTGGAATCGCTAATCCATTTACGTATTTATGTCGAAGCGGCTATCGACTTCCCAGAAGAAGAAATAGACTTTCTAGCGGATGGCAAAGTCGCTGGTGACCTGCAACATATCATTGATAACTTAGAGTCCGTTCGTAAGGAAGCCAATCAAGGTGCCATTATGCGCGAAGGGATGAAAGTGGTTATTGCAGGTCGTCCTAATGCAGGTAAATCTAGCCTACTCAATGCCCTATCTGGGAAAGAGTCTGCTATCGTTACCGATATCGCAGGCACGACTCGAGATGTCCTGAGAGAGCATATCCATATAGACGGAATGCCACTGCATATCATTGATACCGCAGGTCTACGTGACGCTTCCGATGAGGTAGAACGTATTGGTATCGAGCGAGCTTGGGAAGAGATTGAGCAGGCCGATCGCGTTCTCTTCATGGTAGATGGCACCACAACAGATGCTACGGATCCAAAAGAAATCTGGCCCGACTTTATCGATCGCCTACCAAGTTCGATCGGCATTACCGTGATCCGCAATAAGGTTGACGAAACAGGCGAAACGCTAGGGATCTGCCATGTTAATGATCCAACCCTAATTCGACTTTCTGCACGCACTGGCGAGGGTGTGCCAGCTTTACGAGAACACCTAAAAGCCATTATGGGCTTCTCTGGTGCCAATGAAGGTGGCTTTATGGCAAGACGTCGACACCTTGATGCGTTAGAGCGAGCTGCTGAGCATCTCGATATCGGACAGCAGCAGCTAGAAGGTTATATGGCGGGCGAAATTCTGGCTGAAGAACTTCGTATTGCCCAGCAACATCTGAATGAGATTACTGGAGAGTTTAGCTCCGACGATCTGCTTGGTCGTATCTTCTCTTCATTCTGTATTGGTAAATAAGGAACATTAATGATTCATATCATAACAGGTAGCACACTTGGCGGTGCGGAATATGTCGGTGACCACTTGAGTGACCTACTTATAGAACAAGGGCTAGAAACCACAATCCACAATCAGCCTGAGTTGAGTGACATTGAGGCCGAAGGGATTTGGCTTTTAATCACCTCAACGCATGGAGCTGGAGATTACCCAGATAATATCCAGCCTTTCATCGCAGCTCTGAAAGATACACCACCTCGCATGTCGAACGTGAAATACGCTGTCGTTGGCATAGGTGACTCTAGCTATGATACGTTTTGTGCAGCCGGTAAACACGCTTACGAGTTACTTGAAGACATCGGCGCGACACCACTGACAGACTGCCTGCAAATCGATGTTCTCAACGATCCCGTACCTGAAGACGCTGCGGAAGTTTGGCTCAATGAACACATGAGCAAGTTTAGCTAGAAGCAAACACTAATAATAAGCGGCTTTGGCCGCTTTTTTTATGCCTGTGAGTAACTCTTCAACTTCAATTCACTCATAACGAGTAATTTCTGACCAATCAATCTGTGGATAAAATATGATCTTTTCGGTGAAAAACCTATATTTATCCAAAGAACAACTTTCATGGTCTCCTTCCCCTGTGCATAACTAGCCTTTTTGATCCCAGCTAATACAGTGCCAGATCAACACTAGATCACAACAAGCGATCACGAAAAGATCCATGGATTTGTTGATCATTTTCGACTTATCCACAGAGATCGAGGATCCTAATAATAGATCTAATAAAAGATCATATATATAGATCTTATCTTTATATTACTTATTTCTTGGATCCAAAAAATGTGAAAACCGTTTTCTCACTTCAAGAAAAGCGGTAGAATACTGCTCCTTTTGGTTTGTCTAAATTTCTCGATTGAATACTGAGGTCGGTTCATGCTTTATCACGAAACATTTGATGTCATCGTAATTGGTGGCGGACATGCAGGAACGGAAGCCGCACTCGCATCTGCTCGTACAGGGCAAAAGACACTACTGCTAACTCATAATATTGATACGTTAGGTCAAATGTCATGTAACCCTGCCATTGGTGGTATTGGTAAAGGACATTTGGTTAAAGAAGTGGATGCTATGGGTGGTTTGATGGCAGAGGCCATTGATCATGCAGGTATTCAATTTCGTACGCTGAATGCGTCAAAGGGTCCAGCAGTTCGTGCCACACGCGCTCAAGCAGATCGTGCGTTATACAAGGCTTATGTGCGTAACGCCCTAGAAAACACACCAAACTTAACACTATTCCAACAGTCGGTGGATGACTTGATCGTGGAACAAGATCAAGTACGTGGTGTAGTAACTGAGATGGGATTGAAATTCCATTCGAGATCCGTTGTATTAACGGTCGGTACTTTCTTAGGTGGTAAGATCCATATTGGTATGGAGAGCTCTTCTGGTGGTCGTATGGGCGATCAACCATCCATTGCACTCGCGGCTCGTTTGCGAGAGTTACCATTCCGCGTGGATCGTTTAAAAACAGGTACACCCCCACGTATTGATGCTCGAAGCGTCGACTTTTCTGCACTAGAAGTGCAGCATGGTGATAACCCTACGCCTGTTTTTTCTTTCATGGGTAACCGCAACCAACATCCAACGCAGATTCCGTGTTTCATTACGCACACCAATGAGTCCACGCATGAGGTGATTCGCAATAACCTCGATCGAAGCCCAATGTATGCCGGCGTGATCGAAGGTATTGGACCGCGCTATTGCCCTTCTATTGAAGATAAGGTCATGCGTTTTGCGGACAAAAATAGCCATCAGATCTTTATCGAACCTGAAGGTTTAACCACGCATGAGCTGTATCCAAACGGTATCTCAACCAGTTTACCGTTTGATGTACAGGTACAAATCGTTCGTTCAATGAAGGGTTTTGAGAACGCGCATATTGTTCGCCCTGGTTATGCTATCGAATACGATTTCTTTGACCCTCGTGATCTAAAACAGACTTACGAAACCAAGTTTATTTCTGGTTTGTTCTTTGCTGGCCAGATTAATGGCACCACCGGTTACGAAGAAGCGGCGGCACAAGGTCTAATGGCAGGTCTAAACGCTAGCCTCTACTCGCAAGGCAAAGAAGGCTGGAGCCCACGTCGTGATCAGGCTTATATGGGTGTACTGATTGACGATTTATCAACCATGGGTACCAAAGAGCCGTATCGCATGTTTACATCTCGTGCGGAATATCGTTTATTGCTGCGTGAAGACAATGCGGATATTCGTTTGACTGAGCATGCGCATAATCTCGGTTTAATTGACGAGAAACGCTGGTCGCGATTCAACGAAAAACTGAATAACATGGCGACTGAGCGTCAACGCCTAAAAGAAACATGGGTTAATCCAAAATCTGAAGGTATCGAAGCACTTAATGTGCTACTGAAGACCCCTATTTCTCGCGAAGCAAGCGGTGAAGATCTACTACGTCGTCCTGAATTGAACTATTCACAATTGACGTCATTAGACGCATTCGCACCCGCGATGGAAGATCAACAAGCCAGTGAGCAAGTTGAGATCCAGGTGAAATATGAAGGTTATATTCAGCGCCAACAAGATGAGATAGCTAAGTCGCTTCGCCATGAAAACACCAAGATCCCAGCCGATCTTGATTACAGCGATGTGAAAGGGCTGTCTAACGAGGTCGTTGCCAAGCTGACAGAAGCAAAACCTGAAACGGTTGGAATTGCTTCCCGTATTTCTGGTATTACACCCGCAGCGATTTCCATCCTGTTGGTTTACTTGAAGAAACAAGGAATGCTTAAAAAAGGTGAAGCCGCGTGAGCAACAACTTAACCGCAAAACTTGAACAATTATTATCAGAGACCTCATTAGAGGTCTCTGAACTTCAAAAGCAACAACTTGTGGGCTATGTCCAATTACTTGATAAATGGAATAAGGCTTACAACTTGACTTCGGTGCGTCGACCTGAAGATATGTTAGTGAAACATATCCTTGATAGCATCATTGTTGGCGAGCACCTCGAAGGTGAGCGTTTTATTGATGTTGGAACGGGACCGGGACTACCAGGGATTCCTTTGGCGATCATGCATCCAAACCGTTCATTCACTTTGCTTGATAGCTTAGGTAAGCGTATTCGTTTTATCAAACAGGTGGTTCACGAGCTTAAACTGTCTAATGTGACTGCGGTTCAATCTCGAGTCGAAGAGTTTGATCCTGAAGGTGGCTTTGATGGTGTTCTGAGCCGAGCCTTTGCCTCTATGACCGATATGGTGAATTGGTGTGAACATTTACCAAAATCACAGAGTGGTCGCTTCTATGCATTAAAAGGTCAACTTCATGAACAGGAAGTCTCAGAGCTACCGGAGTGGTGTTCTGTGATCGATATCAAACCTTTGCAAGTTCCTGAGTTGGAAGGTGACCGTCATCTTGTAATCTTATCCAAGAAGGGATAATGGAGAAGTTGTCGTGGGAAAAATTGTCGCTATTGCGAACCAAAAAGGTGGCGTTGGTAAAACTACCACGTGTGTAAATTTAGCGGCATCAATGGCTGCCACTAAACGTAAGGTATTAGTGATAGATCTTGATCCGCAGGGAAATGCGACGATGGCCAGTGGCGTCGATAAGTATCAAGTTGAAACAACTGCTTACGATTTGCTGGTTGATGAGCTTCCTTTTGAACAGGTAGTTTGTCAGGACACTTCTGGTCAGTTTGACCTCATCGCTGCCAATGGAGACGTTACAGCAGCTGAAATTAAGCTCATGGAAGTGTTTGCTAGAGAAGTGCGCTTAAAACATGCACTTGCGCCAATCCGCGATAACTATGATTTCATCTTTATCGATTGTCCTCCCTCTTTGAACCTACTTACAATAAACGCAATGGCTGCTGCTGACTCTGTGTTAGTGCCAATGCAATGTGAATACTTTGCCTTAGAGGGACTGACGGCATTGATGGATACCATCAGTAAGTTGGCAGCGGTAGTCAATGAAAACCTGAAGATCGAAGGGCTACTTCGTACCATGTACGACCCTCGAAATCGTCTTGCTAATGAAGTGTCTGAACAATTGAAAAAACACTTCGGAGACAAGGTTTATCGAACCGTTATCCCTAGGAATGTACGCCTCGCAGAAGCGCCAAGTCACGGTAAACCAGCGATGTACTACGACAAGTATTCCGCCGGTGCCAAAGCTTATCTTGCCCTTGCTGGTGAGATGCTACGACGCGAAGAAGTATTGGCTTAACGCTCTTAAGGAAAATAGATTCAATGTCTAAACGTGGTTTAGGCAAAGGGCTCGACGCGCTTTTGTCGACGAGCTCTATTGCCAGAGAAAAACAACAAGTCGCAACGCAAAGCCAAAGCCTATCTACCGATGGTGACCTGGCTGAACTTTCAATCAATAGTCTGCGCCCCGGTATTTACCAGCCGCGTAAAGATATGGCTCCTGAAGCACTCGAAGAGCTCGCAGCTTCCATTCAATCGCAAGGTATTATTCAACCTATTGTGGTTAGAAGTGTTGGTCATGAGCAGTTTGAAATTATTGCTGGTGAAAGACGCTGGCGAGCGGCAAGACAAGCTGGCCTGAAAATGGTGCCTTGTCTGGTGAAGAACGTTCAAGATCGTGCTGCGGTTGCGATGGCGCTGATTGAGAACATTCAACGTGAAGACCTAAACGCCATTGAAGAAGCTCAGGCTCTGGAAAGGCTACAAGACGAATTTGAATTGACCCACCAGCAAGTGGCCGATGTGATTGGTAAATCACGTACTGCGGTTAGTAACTTGCTACGTCTGAATCAATTAGAGCCATCTGTGAAGAAGCTAGTTGAAGCGAAACAGATAGATATGGGTCACGCTCGCGCACTATTAGCATTGGAAGGTGAAGTTCAATGTGAGGTTGCAGACACCGTAGCTAAGAAGCAGCTGACGGTTCGTCAAACCGAAGATTTAGTGAAAAAGTGCTTAAAACCGAACTCTTCAGAGAAAAAACAGTCAGAAGACCGTGATGCTAAAGAAATTTCACATCGTTTAAGTGAAATTCTGGGTGCAAAAGTGTCTCTTGTACGAAATGCAAGCGGAAAAGCAAAAGTAACGATAAGTCTTGATGAACCTCACAAATTGGAGCAACTTATTGCCAAGCTTGAGAGCTAAATGAGATAATTGATGTAGGTCAATTATTTATAAATTGAAATTTTGTGCGAAAGTTATGGTTTTGTGAACGAAATAGCACCTTTTTGGTGCTGTTTGATTGCAATAACTTTGTCGGAAAGTATAATTTTCGCGAATCTCCCAGCACAGTAGTAATTTAGGTGCATTGTGGAAAAAACTATAGGTAAGAATACATGGTAGCTGTGCTAGCTAGACCAGGACGAGAGCTTGCAAAGCGATTGTTACTGATTCAAGCCAGCGCGGTTACATTGGTAGCTGTTGGAATGGCAGTAGCTGTAAATGCTGAGTGGGGAATTTCAGCGCTCATTGGTGGTGGCAGTTTTGTTATCGCTAATGCGGTTTTTGCATTGTGTGCATTTTTGTTTAGTGGGGCTCGAGCAGCGAAAAAGGTTGCCGCGTCTTTCTACGCAGGAGTGACTCTGAAAATCCTCATTACGGTTGCTCTATTCTCGATTGCTTACATGTATATTCAGGTGGAAGTGATTCCCTTGAATCTCACTTTTTTACTGGCCGTCTTAATTAACCTTATGGCACCAGTAATATTCGTCAACAACAAAAAATAGGATGAGTTATGGCTGCGCCAGGTGAAGCGCTAACATCGGCCGGATATATCACTCACCACTTGACCAACCTTTCTTTAGGAAGTCTCGGTCTAGTGGAGGAGACGAGTTTCTGGAACGTACATATCGATAGCCTGTTTTTTTCTGTGTTTACTGGTCTGATATTCCTAGGAGTGTTTCGTTCAGTAGCTAAGAAAGCAACAGCTGGTGTGCCGGGCAAGCTGCAGTGTTTTGTTGAAATGATCGTGGAATTCGTTGACGACAACGTCAAAGAAACGTTTCATGGACGCAACGCGCTAATCGCGCCTTTAGCACTAACTATCTTCTGTTGGGTATTTTTAATGAACGTCATGGACCTTGTTCCAATTGACTTCTTACCTTACCCTGCAGAGCAGATGGGCATCCCTTATCTCAAAGTGGTTCCTTCTGCTGATGTCAATATCACCATGGCTATGGCGCTAGGTGTTTTTGCTCTGATGATTTACTACAGCATCAAAGTAAAAGGTCTAGTTGGCTTTACAAAAGAATTGACGCTACACCCATTTAACAATCCAATCATGATTCCTTTCAACATGCTGATCGAAGTCGTGTCTTTGCTTTCAAAGCCACTGTCTCTCGGTATGCGTCTGTTCGGTAACATGTTTGCGGGTGAGGTGGTCTTCATTCTTTGTGCTGCAATGCTACCATGGTATTTACAATGGATGGGCTCACTACCATGGGCGATATTCCATATTCTGGTTATTACGATTCAAGCCTTCGTGTTTATGATGCTAACGATTGTTTATCTATCAATGGCACACGAAGACAGCGATCACTAACTTTATTAACGCTTTTTATTTGGGCAAATTTAAGCCAACAACTATAAATTGGAGATAGTAATGGAAACTTTACTGAGCTTTTCTGCAATCGCCGTAGGTATCATTATCGGTATGGCAGCATTTGGTACGGCGATCGGTTTTGGTCTTCTAGGTGGTAAATTCCTTGAAGGCGCGGCTCGTCAACCTGAAATGGCTCCGATGCTTCAAGTTAAGATGTTCATCATCGCAGGTCTACTTGATGCGGTTCCTATGATCGGTGTTGTTATCGCACTGCTATTCACATTCGCGAACCCATTCGTTGGTCAGCTAGGTTAATCAGCTTTTTCTCAGACAAGTTTCGGACTTGTCACCTGATTAAACTTTAGCTCGTCAATGAACCATTAGAGGGGTAGCTGTTGTGAATATGAACGCAACTCTGCTAGGTCAAGCAATCTCATTCGCACTATTTGTGTGGTTCTGCATGAAGTATGTATGGCCACCAATCATGAATGCGATTGAAGAACGTCAGAAAAAAATTGCTGACGGTCTAGTAGCCGCTGAGCGCGCTGCTAAAGACTTGGATCTAGCACAAGCCAACGCTTCTGACCAAATGAAGGAAGCGAAGCGCACTGCAACAGAGGTCATTGAACAGGCAAACAAGCGTAAAGCACAAATTGTTGATGAAGCTCGTGAAGAAGCTTTGGCAGAACGCCAAAAGATTCTTGCTCAAGCTGAAGCAGAAATTGAAGCTGAACGTAACCGTGCCCGTGATGAGCTGCGCAAACAAGTTGCAACTCTGGCTGTAGCTGGTGCTGAGAAGATTCTTGAGCGTAGTATCGATAAGGATGCGCAAAAAGATATTCTCGACAATATTACTGCGAAACTTTAAGGCGAGGGGCGCATATGTCTGAATTGACTACAATCGCACGCCCCTATGCTAAAGCAGCATTTGACTTTGCGGTAGAAAAGCAAGCATTAGACCAATGGGTTGAAATGTTAACTTTTGCCGCTGAAATTACCAAGAATGAAGAGATTGCAGACCTGTTATCAGGTTCTGTAACGGCGAAAAAAGTCGCTGATATCTTCATTGCCGTTGGTGGTGAACAGTTTGATGAATTCGGTCAAAACTTGATTAAAGTTATGGCTGAAAATGGTCGACTAGCAGCCTTGCCGTATGTGTTAGAAGAGTTTGTAGCTTTCAAAAAAGAGCTAGAAAAACAAATTGATGTTGAAGTGATTTCAGCGTCAGCTCTAAACGACGAGCAACTTGCAGCGATCAGCGACAAACTTGAGAAGCGTCTAGAACGCAAAGTTAAGCTGAATTGCAGTGTAGATGAGACCCTACTTGGTGGGGTTATTATTCGAGCCGGAGATCTTGTAATTGACAACTCAGCACGTGGTCGTTTGAACCGCCTGAGTGAAGCAATGCAGTCTTGATGGGGATTGGAGCATGCAACTTAATTCCACAGAAATTAGCGACCTAATCAAGCAGCGTATCGAATCTTTCGATGTTGTGAGTGAAGCTCGTAATGAAGGTACTATCGTATCGGTAAGCGATGGTATCATTCGCATTCACGGCCTAGCGGACGTGATGCAAGGTGAAATGATTGAATTACCGGGTGGCCGTTATGCACTAGCACTTAACCTTGAGCGTGACTCGGTTGGTGCGGTAGTAATGGGCCCATATGCTGACCTTAAGGAAGGCATGAAAGTAACAGGTACTGGTCGTATTCTTGAAGTACCAGTTGGTCCAGAATTGCTTGGTCGTGTTGTAAACACGCTAGGTGAGCCAATTGATGGTAAAGGTCCAATTGAAGCTAAACTTACGTCACCAGTTGAAGTGATTGCACCGGGTGTAATCGACCGTAAATCGGTTGATCAGCCAGTACAAACTGGTTATAAGTCAGTTGACTCAATGATCCCAATCGGTCGTGGTCAGCGTGAGCTTATCATCGGTGACCGTCAGATCGGTAAAACCGCTATGGCGATCGATGCAATCATCAACCAGAAAGACTCTGGTATCTTCTCTATCTACGTAGCGATTGGCCAGAAGGCATCTACAATCGCAAACGTTGTGCGTAAACTGGAAGAGCACGGTGCACTACAAAACACTATCGTTGTTGTAGCATCTGCATCTGAATCTGCTGCACTGCAATATCTTGCGCCATACTCTGGTTGTGCAATGGGTGAGTACTTCCGTGACCGCGGTGAAGACGCTCTGATTGTTTATGATGATCTATCTAAGCAAGCGGTAGCTTACCGTCAGATCTCTCTACTACTTAAACGTCCACCAGGCCGTGAGGCATTCCCAGGTGACGTATTCTACCTCCACTCACGTCTACTAGAGCGTGCAGCTCGTGTAAACGAAGAGTACGTAGAGCGTTTCACTAACGGTGAAGTGAAAGGTAAGACTGGTTCTTTGACTGCTCTTCCTATCATTGAAACTCAAGCAGGTGACGTTTCTGCATTCGTACCGACAAACGTAATCTCGATTACCGATGGTCAGATCTTCCTACAAACTGAAGCCTTCAACGCGGGTGTTCGCCCAGCGGTTGACCCAGGTATCTCAGTATCTCGTGTAGGTGGTTCAGCACAGACTAAGATCATTAAGAAGCTATCTGGCGGTATCCGTACTGCACTAGCGGCTTATCGTGAACTAGCGGCATTCGCACAGTTCTCATCTGATCTAGATGAAGCAACTAAGCGTCAGCTAAGCCACGGTCAAAAAGTTACAGAACTAATGAAGCAGAAGCAATATGCTCCAATGTCTGTATTTGACCAAGCACTAGTTATCTTTGCTGTTGAGCGCGGCTACCTAGATGATGTTGAAATCAACAAGATTCTAGACTTCGAAGCAGCGCTTCTATCGTATGCTCACAGTCAATATGCTGATCTTGCAAAAGAGATCAACACTACGGGTGCTTACAACGATGATATCGAAGCTCAGCTTAAGAAACTGACTGACGATTTCAAAGCAACTCAGACTTGGTAATTGGTGGGTGACCTTTTGGTCACCACTTATGGAGAGTAACGATGGCCGGCGCAAAAGAGATACGTAATAAAATCGGTAGTGTTAAAAGCACTCAGAAAATTACGAAAGCGATGGAAATGGTAGCAGCTTCAAAAATGCGTCGTTCGCAAGATGCGCGTGAAGCTTCTCGTCCATACGCTGAAACTATGCGTAAAGTGATCGGTCATTTGGCAAACGCAAACCTAGAGTACCAACATCCGTACCTAGAAGAGCGTGAAGCCAAGCGTGTTGGTTATGTCATTATTTCTACTGACCGTGGTCTTTGTGGTGGCTTGAACATTAACTTGTTTAAAAAAGCCATTGTAGAGATGCAAGGTTGGAAAGATAAAGGTGCTGAAATCGAGTTAGCTATTATCGGCTCAAAGGCGACAGCATTCTTTAACAACAGCGGCGCAAAAGTAGCGGCACAGGTATCTGGTCTGGGTGATGAGCCAAGTCTAGAAGACCTAATCGGTACGGTAGGCGTTATGCTGAAGAAGTATGACGAAGGCGAATTGGATCGCCTGTACGTAGTGTATAACCACTTTGTGAACACTATGATTCAGGAACCAACGATCGATCAATTGCTACCTCTGCCTAAATCTGACAGTGAAGAGATGCAGCGCGAACATTCATGGGGCTACATTTATGAGCCTGAGCCAAAACCACTACTAGACGCACTATTGCTTCGTTATATCGAATCTCAAGTGTATCAAGGTGTGGTAGAGAACCTTGCTTGTGAGCAAGCGGCTCGAATGATTGCAATGAAAGCTGCAACGGACAATGCGACCAACTTGATTGATGATCTAGAGCTTGTGTATAACAAGGCGCGTCAAGCGGCTATCACACAAGAACTATCAGAAATCGTTGGCGGCGCAGCTGCGGTTTAAGCTTAGGTAAAACGAAATAGATTAGAGGATTAACGATGGCTACAGGTAAGATCGTACAGATCATCGGTGCGGTAGTCGACGTAGAGTTCCCACAGAGTGACGTACCAAGTGTATACGATGCTCTAAACGTAACGGACTCTAAAGAGCGTCTTGTTCTTGAAGTTCAACAACAGCTAGGCGGTGGCGTAGTTCGTTGTATCGTAATGGGTAGCTCTGATGGTTTACGTCGTGGCGTAACAGTAGAGAACACAGGCGCGCCAATCTCAGTACCAGTAGGTACTAAGACTCTTGGTCGTATCATGAACGTACTTGGTGATGCGATTGACGAGTGTGGTGAGATCGGTGCAGAAGAAAGCTATGCGATTCACCGTGAAGCGCCAAGCTACGAAGAGCAATCTAACGAAGTCGCTCTTCTAGAAACGGGTGTTAAAGTAATCGACTTGGTTTGTCCATTCGCTAAGGGTGGTAAAATCGGTCTATTCGGTGGTGCAGGTGTAGGTAAGACCGTTAACATGATGGAGCTTATCAACAACATCGCACTACAACACTCAGGTCTATCCGTGTTTGCGGGTGTAGGTGAGCGTACTCGTGAAGGTAACGACTTCTACTTTGAGATGCAGGAAGCGGGCGTTGTAAACGTTGAGAAGCCTGAAGAATCAAAAGTAGCAATGGTTTACGGTCAGATGAACGAGCCACCAGGTAACCGTCTACGTGTTGCACTGACTGGTCTAACAATGGCAGAGAAGTTCCGTGACGAAGGTCGTGACGTACTACTGTTCGTTGATAACATCTACCGTTACACACTTGCAGGTACAGAGGTATCGGCACTTCTAGGTCGTATGCCATCTGCGGTAGGTTACCAGCCAACTCTTGCAGAAGAGATGGGTGTACTACAGGAACGTATCACGTCAACAAAAACTGGTTCTATCACGTCTGTACAGGCGGTATACGTACCAGCGGATGACTTGACTGACCCGTCTCCAGCAACAACGTTCGCGCACTTGGATGCAACGGTTGTACTTAACCGTAACATCGCTGCTATGGGTCTATACCCAGCGATTGACCCACTAGATTCAACATCTCGTATGCTTGATCCACTAGTCGTTGGTCAAGAGCACTACGAGGTAGCTCGTGGTGTGCAGCAAACACTGCAGCGTTATAAAGAGCTGAAAGACATCATCGCGATCCTAGGTATGGACGAGCTATCTGAAGAAGATAAGCAAGTTGTATCTCGTGCTCGTAAGATTGAGCGTTTCCTAACTCAGCCTTACCACGTAGCGGAAGTATTTACTGGCGACCCAGGCATCTACGTACCTCTTAAAGAGACTCTACGTGGCTTCAAAGGTCTACTAGCTGGTGACTACGATGACATTCCAGAGCAAGCGTTCATGTACTGCGGTACTATCGACGATGCTATCGAGAATGCTAAGAAGCTATAAGGCTAAATAGGAGGCGATATGGCAGCAATAACCTTTCACCTAGACGTAGTAAGCGCTGAGAAAAAGCTTTTCTCTGGCCGCGTAGAAACGTTCCAGGTGTCCGGTAGCGAAGGTGAACTTGGTATTTTCCATGGTCACACACCGCTGCTGACCGCTATCAAGCCTGGTATGGTGCGTATCGTTAAACAGCACGGCCATGAAGAGTTCATTTATGTCTCTGGTGGTATTGTTGAAGTTCAGCCAGGCACAGCGACTGTGTTGGCTGATACAGCAATTCGTGGTGAAGAACTAGACGCAGCGAAGGCGGAAGAAGCCAAGCGCAAAGCTGAAGAATCTATTTCTAATCAGCATGGCGACATGGACTTCGCGCAAGCGGCCAGTGAACTGGCTAAAGCCATTGCTCAGCTTCGAGTAATCGAGCTGACAAAAAAACGTCGTTAATTCAGTTAAACTGAACTAACCGCGATGAAAAAGGCGACCTAAGGGTCGCCTTTTTGCTTAATTTTTATCAGAAATTTATTCAATCCATTTAACACTGCTGTGATTCATCGTTAGAATGACGTTAGCTTAATTAACGTCAATGGTTTGATAATAATGAAATTCAGTGCAGTTGTTCTTGCTGCGGGGAAAGGAACCCGCATGTATTCCAATAAGCCAAAAGTGTTGCATACACTTGCCGGCAAGCCGATGGTAAAACATGTCATCGATACTTGTGAAAGCCTAGGTTCTCAGAATATCCACCTTGTTTATGGCCATGGTGGTGAAATGATGCAATCAGCTTTGCAGCAAGAAAAGGTGAACTGGGTGCTACAAGCTGATCAGTTAGGCACCGGTCATGCAGTTGATCAGGCGTCTCCTCATTTTGCAGATGATGAAAAAGTGCTGGTCCTCTACGGTGATGTGCCTCTTATTTCCGAAGAGACTATTGAAAACCTATTAGATGCTCAGCCTACAGGTGGTATCGCTTTGCTCACCGTCGTCCTTAATAACCCGATGGGTTATGGTCGTATCGTGCGTAAGAATGGTCCTGTCGTTGCGATCGTTGAGCAAAAAGACGCCACAGAAGAGCAAAAGCTGATTAAAGAGATCAACACAGGTGTGATGGTGGCAACTGGTGGCGATCTTAAGCGTTGGTTATCCGGTCTAAGCAATGATAACGCACAAGGTGAGTACTACCTGACAGATGTGATTGCTGCCGCTCATAATGAAGGTCGTGCGGTAGAAGCCGTTCACCCGGCAAACCCGATTGAGGTGGAAGGTGTAAATGACCGTGCTCAGCTGGCTCGTTTAGAACGTGCGTTTCAATCCATGCAAGCGCAGAAACTACTAGAGCAGGGGGTTATGCTACGCGACCCTGCACGTTTTGATCTTCGTGGTCAGCTACAGTGTGGTATGGATGTAGAAATCGATACCAATGTCATCATCGAAGGCAGTGTTACTCTTGGCGATAACGTAGTTATTGGTGCGGGTTGCGTACTGAAAGACTGTGAAATCGACGATAACACCCTTGTACGCCCCTACAGCGTAATCGAGGGCGCGACAGTTGGTGAGGAGTGTACTGTTGGTCCATTTACACGTTTACGCCCTGGAGCGGATTTACGTAATGATTCGCACGTTGGCAATTTCGTAGAAGTGAAAAATGCGCGTCTAGGTGAAGGTTCGAAAGCTAATCACTTAACTTACCTAGGTGATGCCGACATTGGCCAGCGTACTAACGTTGGTGCAGGTGTTATTACTTGCAACTACGACGGTGCAAATAAGTTTAAGACGATTATCGGTAATGACGTGTTTGTCGGTTCTGACAGTCAACTAATTGCTCCTGTGACTATCGCTGATGGGGCGACGATTGGTGCGGGCACCACGTTAACCAAAGACGTAGCAGAAGGTGAGTTAGTGATTACTCGCGCAAAAGAGCGCAAAATCACAGGATGGCAGCGTCCAACCAAACAGAAGTAAACTCTTCCATTAGAAAGGGCCTCATTGAGGCCCTTTTTTGTCTCTTCATACTTATGGTTAGTGGCTTGGAATAGCAATACGCTTTTCTAGCCAGCGTACAGCTTGTGATACCAATAGTATTAACACTAAGTACTCGAGCACCAAAAACGTATAGATTTCTAAAGGTAAGTACTCATTTACAACCAGCTCATTGGCGCGTCTAGTTAGGTCACTTAGTCCAATAACGCTAACTAATGATGACATTTTGAGGATATAGACAAACTGGTTACCCAGCGGTGGTAGTATCTGACGAAAGGCTTGTGGCAAGATAACCAGTCGCATCTTCTGCCAATAATTGAGACCGAGTGATTCAGCAGCTTCATGCTGACCACGAGTCACCGCCTGAATACCGCCACGGAACACTTCTGCCATAAAGGCACTTTCCGCGATAGTAAGTGCTATCACTCCTGCCCAAAAATGGTTGAGAGAAATGTCTAATAACGTGGGCATGCCGTAGTACACCCAAAGTAACAAAACTAGAACCGGGATGGAGCGAATCACTTCGACATAAACTCGATTAATAGCGCGCAGCCAAGGCTTCTCTGACAAGGCTGGAAAGGCAACAAGCAGGCCTATAAGCATGGCAAACACCATACTTAGCAAGGAGACATAGATAGTGTCCTTGAAGCCCGCTAGTAGGAAAGCGAGGTTAGTTTTTCCTTGTTCAGTAGAGGGATCAAGCACATACCAACCCCATTCATACTCAGAACAGCCACTTAATAGTGGTAGGCACAAAACAACAGCAAGTAATCGATAGCTCACAATCGTCCCTAATTATTCCTGAAAAATCCATCTGTTACTGCTATGTTATCAAGGATGTACCACTAATGTTTAATAATTTTAGGGACTATTCAATGAAGAAGTGGATTCTGGGTTTTATTATTACTTTTCTTTCTATCGGTCAGGTAGCAGCTGAAACCAGTCGTCTGCAGAAGATCTTAGATTCAGGTGTATTGCGTGTGGGTACAACGGGTGACTGGAACCCGATGACCATGAAAGATCCTGCGACCAATTCGTATCGTGGTTTCGATATTGATGTGACGACAGAACTTGCAAAAGATCTTGGTGTTAAAGTGGAGTATGTGGCAACGGATTGGAAAACGTTAGTAAACGGTATTACTGCCAACAAATACGATATGACGGGTAGTGCGTCGCTTAACATGTCTCGTGCTAAAGTGGCGGGATACAGCCAGCCTTATTTCTATCTGGCATTTGTCCCCGTAGTTCAAAAGAAAGATTTAGAGAAATTCTCTGATTGGGCTGATTTTAACAAACCTGATGTCAAAGTGGCTGCCACACTTGGTACTGTACAAGAGAAAATGGTGAAAGACTTTTTTCCTGATGCTGAGCACATCGTGATTGAAGCTCCTGCTCGTGACTTCCAAGAATTACTCGCGCGTCGTGCCGATGTGTCAGTGACGTCAAATGTGGAAGCGGCAACGTTAGTAACCAAGTTCAAGCAACTTGCCATTGTACCTGTTGAGGAACCTCGCAAGCCGACACCGATTTCGATGCTGTTACCACAAAGTGACCAAGTTTGGATTAACTATGTGAATCATTGGGTAGAGCTGAAAAAAACGCAGGGTTTCTTTGAAGAAACTGCGAAAAAGTGGGGGCTGAAAAGTCTTTAATGTTAGAAAAATGGGTGACTTGGTCACCCATTTTTGATTACTCGTCGCTCACTACTCGTGAGTTATCCGGTATTGTCAGTTCTTCGGTTAGTGCTGGTGTTGCGATCAGGTAACCGACCCACATTAATGCTAAACAACCAAGAATCACATAGCCTACCGCTGATTGAGCGACAACGGCAAATGCTGCAACTAGCGCACTGGCTAAACTACTAATACCAATCTGTAAGCTATTTTGTAGACCTGCCGCAGTTGCTGAACAATGTGGTGCGCTTGATAGTGCACGGTTAACAACAATTGGATACAGTGCCCCATTAGCGACTGCAAGTAAGCAGAATGGCGCTAGAATTGGCCATACGCTGGTTAGCTCCCACTGACACGCAGCAAATACTAACAGTATAGCGACCGTCTCCAGTCCTAGTAGCTGTTTCAGTACCGCGTCATCACCTAATTTAGCCACCAATTTCTTGCCCATATAGCCACCGAGCATAAATGCGATGGTTTGTGGAATGAAGCTCAAACCAATGTCTTTTGCCGAATAGCCCAGCTGGCTCATAATCTCTGGCATACCGGTTAGGTAGGCGAAAAACGCAGCAGAAGCGACAGAGAACAACATCACGTTGCCCACATACTCACGTGACCCTAATAAACTCTTAAGATCAGCACCAACAGATGATTGTTTACGCTCTGCTTTTTTATGATCTTTCATCGATAAGGTGATCATGGCTAGTAGAGCGCCAGTGATCGCCAGTACGACAAAGATGCTATGCCATCCCCATAATTCAGTTAATAACACGCCAAGTTGAGGAGCTAGTGCCGGAGACAGGGCGACGAGAGGCATAATAGTGGCAAATATCTGCTGGCTTGTTTTTTTATCGAATTTGTCGATCACCATAGACTGCCAAATCACAGCTGGCGCACAGACACCAATAGCTTGTAGCATGCGCAGTGCCAGCAGGTGCCATACTTCTTGGCTCCAAGCTAAGCCTACCGAGGCAATCGTAAAGATAACGAGTCCTGCAAATAGGGTTTTACGGTGTCCGAAACGGTCACTGGCTAGTCCCCATAGGAACTGACCCAGCCCCATACCGACTAAAAAGACCGTCAATGACAGAGCAATCTGTTCTGGTCCAGTCGCAAAATCTTGCTCAATGAGTTTAAACGCAGGCAAATACATGTCGGTAGCTATGAAGCCCAACATGGATAAGGTCGCAAGATAGATGAGTTGTAGTTTAGTTATTTTCATTGTTATTCCTTGAAATATTTTCACAGGAATGAATTGGCGCCAGCCCATACTGCTGATGGTGTGTATTCTATTTTTGGATCTTAGAAAAATAAAACGCTATATTTTGTAGTTATCTATCAAAAAATTTGAAAGCTAAAGTATGTATTCTCGCTCATCATTAGAAATGCTAGATGTGGTTGCTCGATTAGGAAGCTTTAGCGCTGCCGCTGAGGTATTGCATAAAGTGCCTTCTGCGATTAGCTACAGTGTGCGACAGATTGAACAAGAACTCGGGGTAAAACTGTTTACTCGGCTACCAAGAAAGGTTGAGTTAACCTCGGCCGGTGAAGTCTTCATAGTGGAAGCTCGGCAAATGCTGCGCAAAATGGATGAACTTACTCACCAGACACGACGTACAGCTCTGGGGTGGCAAAATAGCTTAAAGCTGACCTTAGATAATGTGGTTAGAGTAGATAAGCTGTCTGATCTGATTGAAGATTTCTATCAGGAGTTTGAGTTTGCTGAGCTGCAGATCAATATGGAGGTCTATAACGGCTCTTGGGAGGCTATTTCTCAGCAACGAGCAGACATTGTGATTGGCGCGACGAGTGCGATTCCTGTCAGTGGTGAATATGGCGTTAAGAAAATAGGCAGCCTAGACTGGGCTCTGGTTATGTCGCCCTCGCATCCATGTGCCAATCAGGCGCAACTGGATGAAGATTTCGTCAGTCAATTTACCGCCATTTGCATTGATGATACGTCGCGAGTATTACCTAAGCGTCACAATGAGCACTACCCGCAACAGCGGCGGTTATTGTTACCCAATTGGTTTACTGCCATCGAGTGTTTGAAAAAGAACGTAGGCATTGGTTACATGCCTAGGCACATTGCTCAGCCACTTATCGACTACGGCATGCTGGTGGAGCGAACTCTCGAAGATGCTCAAGCGCCAAGTGAGTGTTGCTTGGTGTGGAGAAAGCACGATAATCATAATCTATTGGATTGGATGGTAGAGTACCTAGGGGATGAAGCTCAGCTGTATCGCGATTGGTTGAAATAAAAATGGGAAGCAGCCACTTCCCATTTTCTGATTAAGATAAAAAGAACTTATAAGATGGATTATCGGTCTCGTCTTTGCATTGGTAGCCCAGTTCTCTCAGATGAGCCGAGAACTCATTCAAATCACTATCTTCCAATTCAAAACCACATAAAACTCGACCGTAATCTGCGCCTTGGTTACGATAATTGAATAAGCTGATATTCCAATGTGTCCCTAACGTGCTTAAGAACTTAAGTAGCGCTCCTGGATACTCTGGGAACTCAAAACTATATAGGCGTTCTTTAAGCTGTTTTGACGGTCTGCCACCAATCATATAGCGAATGTGCAGTTTTGCCATTTCATCGTCAGAGAGGTCAACCACAGGGTAGCCACTCGCTCTGAGATCACTAATGATGCCATCCAATTCTTCTTGACCACCTACGAGACGCACACCGACGAAAATGTTGGCCAATTTGTCATCGTTGTATCGGTAGTTAAACTCAGTAACTGCTCGGCCACCAATAATATTGCAGAACTCGAAGAAGGCGCCTTGGCGCTCTGGAATGGTCACCGCTAGTATACCTTCACGTTTTTCACCGAGTTCACAACGTTCAGAGACATAACGCAAGCCGTGGAAATTGGTATTAGCACCCGAAAGCACTGTGCCTAGCTGTTTACCTTGCAGTTGATTTTGCTCAGCAAACTTTTTCAGACCAGCAAGTGCCAGTGCACCGGATGGCTCGGCAATAGCGCGAGTATCTTCAAAGATGTCTTTCACTGCGGCACAGATTTCATCGCTAGAAACCGTAATGTGGCCATCAATATATTTCTGGCACAGTCGGAAGGTTTCATTACCAATGATTTTAACCGCAACACCGTCTGCAAACATACTGACCTGATCGAGTACTACAGGTTCTCCAGCATCCATCGCAGCTTTAAGACAGGCAGAATCTTCCGGTTCAACAGCAATGACTTTTATCTCAGGCATCAGTTGTTTGACCAAGACCGCAACACCCGCAGCTAGACCACCACCGCCAACAGGAACGAAAATATAGTCGAGGTGACCATTTTGCTGCAGCATTTCCATACCAATGGTGCCTTGCCCCGCAATCACCAATGGATGATCGAAAGGCGGCACAAAGGTGTAGCCATGTTCTTCTGACAGACGCTGTGCTTCGGCTTTGGCTTCATCAAAATTACTGCCATGCAGAACGACGTTACCACCAAAGCCACGAACCGCTTCAACCTTGATATCAGGGGTGGTTTTAGGCATCACAATGGTGGTATTGATGCCCAGTTTCGTGCCAGATAGTGCCATGCCTTGAGCATGGTTACCCGCTGAGGCGGCAATCACACCTGCACGTTTTTGCTCATCAGTTAGATTAGCCACCATGTTGTAGGCGCCGCGCAACTTGAACGAGTGCACAGGCTGGCGATCTTCACGCTTGATTTGAACCTGGTTGCCGATGCGTGCTGCCAATCTTGGCATTTCTTGAAGTGGCGTTACGGTCGCCACTTCATAAACTGGTGCTCTGAGTATCTGGCGCAGATAATCTGCGCCAGACTCAGGATGATTATCTGCTGCACTCATTGTTGTTAGCCCTCGAGTTTCGACTTATCGCGCACCGCACCTTTGTCTGCACTGGTTGCAAGGTTAGCGTAAGCTTTAAGTGCTAAAGAGACCGTACGTTCGCGATCAGCAGGTTTCCAGCCCAACTTGTCTTGCTCTGCGCGTCGAGTAGCAAGCTCAGATTCAGCGACATCCAATGTGATGCTGCGTGACGGGATATCAATGCTAATAGTGTCGCCGTCTTTGACAAGGCCAATAGTACCGCCATTTGCCGCTTCCGGAGAGGCGTGACCGATAGATAGGCCAGAAGTACCGCCAGAGAATCGACCATCAGTAAGAAGTGCACACTCTTTACCAAGGCCCATCGATTTTAGGTATGTGGTTGGGTACAACATTTCTTGCATACCCGGACCGCCTTTTGGTCCTTCATAGCGAATAACCACAACATCGCCTGCTTTTACTTTACCACCCAAAATGCCATCAACCGCATCTTCTTGGCTTTCAAAAACAACAGCAGGGCCTTGGAATACCAGGCTGCCTTCATCTACACCTGCCGTTTTAACAATACAGCCATCTAGAGCAATATTACCTTTCAGCACTGCGAGACCACCATCTTGGCTATAGGCGTTGTCTTTTGTGCGAATACAGCCATTCTCACGATCATCATCTAAAGTATCCCAGCGACAATCTTGAGAGAATGCTTGAGTGGTGCGAATACCAGCAGGACCTGCGCGGTAGAACGACTTAATTTCCTCGGAATCCGTCAACATGATGTCGTATTGATTGAGTTGTTCTTCCATCGTAAGGCCAAGAACAGTATTAGTTTGGCTATTAAGCAAGCCTGCACGATTTAGTTCACCCAGAATACCGATAACCCCACCAGCACGGTGTACATCTTCCATGTGATACTTAGGTGTGGAAGGTGCCACTTTACAGAGGTTAGGGACGCGGCGAGACATTTGGTCGATATCTTCCATATCGAAATCCACTTCACCTTCTTGAGCAGCTGCTAATAGGTGAAGCACCGTATTGGTTGAGCCCCCCATAGCGATATCAAGCGCCATTGCGTTCTCAAAAGCATCTTTGGTGGCGATGTTGCGTGGAAGGGCAGTCGCGTCATCTTGCTCGTAGTAGCGCTTAGTTAGGTCAACGATACGTTTACCAGCATTTTTGAACAGCACCTCACGGTCTGCGTGAGTTGCAAGTAGTGAGCCATTACCTGGTTGAGAGAGACCTAAAGCCTCTGTTAGACAGTTCATCGAGTTGGCAGTGAACATGCCTGAGCAAGAACCACAAGTTGGACATGCTGAACGTTCAACTTGCTCGCTTTGTTCATCAGAAACCGTAGGATCGGCACCTTGGATCATGGCATCAACCAGATCGAGTTTGATGATCTGATCAGAAAGCTTTGTTTTACCAGCCTCCATTGGGCCGCCAGAAACGAAGATCACTGGAATGTTCAGGCGCATTGAAGCCATCAGCATTCCCGGAGTGATCTTATCGCAGTTGGAGATACATACCATGGCGTCTGCACAGTGAGCATTGACCATATACTCTACAGAGTCGGCAATGAGCTCACGTGAAGGCAGTGAGTACAACATTCCGCCGTGACCCATTGCGATGCCATCATCAACAGCAATGGTATTGAATTCTTTGGCAATACCGCCCGCTTCTTCAATTTCTTTGGCGACTAGTTGGCCAAGGTCTTTAAGGTGAACGTGTCCCGGTACAAATTGGGTAAACGAGTTTACAACAGCAATAATTGGCTTACCGAAATCTTCTTCTTTGACACCAGTTGCACGCCAAAGTGCACGAGCACCAGCCATGTTGCGACCATGAGTTGTGGTGGCTGATCTGTATTTAGGCATTGTACTTCTTCCTTATTTTGCTGATGCTGGTTTCTGTTCTGGGTATACGTAATCTA
Organism: Vibrio mediterranei; assembly: GCF_900088415.1. GTDB lineage: Bacteria > Pseudomonadota > Gammaproteobacteria > Enterobacterales > Vibrionaceae > Vibrio > Vibrio mediterranei. The sequence continues at coordinate 4,377 of NZ_FLLQ01000014.1, read as the reverse complement.
GCCAGCCCCACTTATCTTCAGTGGTGCCATTGAATAGGCCAAAATACGCATCTTGCATAACTTTGGTAATTGGACCGCGTTTACCTGTACCAACATCGATTTTATCAATGCTGCGTACCGGAACGATTTCAGCAGCGGTACCGGTCATAAATACTTCGTCTGCTAGGTAAAGTGCTTCACGAGCAATGTTGGCTTCACGAACGTCGTAGCCTATATCTTTGGCAATCGTCATGATTGAGTCGCGAGTGATACCTGGTAGGATCGCGCTGGTTGCTGGTGGTGTTGTGATGACGCCATCTTTGACTACGAAAATGTTCTCACCAGCGCCTTCTGATAGATAACCATCGACACTGAGAGCAATACCTTCGTCATAACCGTGACGACGTGCTTCACCGCCAACAAGCAATGAAGAAAGATAGTTACCACCAGCTTTTGCTGCAGTTGGAATGGTATTTGGCGCGGCGCGGTTCCAGCTTGAGATCATTGCGTCTACACCGTTTGCCAGTGCTTCTTCACCTAGGTAAGAACCCCAAGGGAAAGCAGCAATGATGAGCTCCATTTGCGTGCCTTCTGGAGGGCAAACACCTAGACCAACGTTACCGACAAAACCTAATGGACGAATATAAGCGGATTCAAGCTTATTTTGGCGTAGTGTCTCACGGGTTGCTTCCATGATTTCTTCCTCAGTATAAGGAATTGGGAAGCGATAAATCTTAGCGGAATCTTTAAGACGCTTGGCGTGCTCAGGGTGACGGAAAACCACAGGACCGTTAGGTGTGTTATAACAACGAACCCCTTCAAAAACAGAAGTACCATAATGCATTGCGTGAGTTAAGACGTGAACGTTCGCCTCAGCCCATGGAACCATCTCACCATTAAACCAAATAAAATCTGCTGTACTTTTAGCCATTTAGCATTCCTTCCTTATGCACTTTGTTCTTGTAGGTTGTGATTGGTCAGTTCGTTGTGTTTAAGCTCTGTCACCTCGATGGTACGAATATCCCAAAGCTTCTCAATCTGATTGATCAAGGTCGTGATAGGGCGATCGCTATCAACAATGATCTCAACACTGGCAATCTTACTTTCATGGTTTTGTGTTGCAGCCACTTGTTTAATGATAAAGCCACGGTGGCGAATAACGCGTAATACGCGCTCTAGCAAGACAGGTTTATCATCGGCTTTGATGTCTAATAAGTATCTGTCCATTAGGTATTCTCCAACATGTCACTATTTGAGGCGCCTGGCGGAACCAAAGGCCATACATTTTCTTCTTCATCTATCAACACGTGAAGCATGTACGAGGTCTTGCTCTCTAGCATTTCTTTGAGAGCAGGCTCAACTTCTTCTTTACGAGTAATGGTTTTACCTGGGATATCGAATGCTTTAGCAAGCATGACAAAGTCAGGGTTATCATCCAAAATCGTTTCGCTGTGTCGACCATCAAAAAACAGTGATTGCCACTGTCTAACCATACCAAGACGTTGGTTATTTAACAGCACAATTTTGACGGGTATTTGACGGCGCTTCAGTGTGCCTAGTTCTTGAACATTCATCATGAATGAACCGTCACCAGTAATTAGAATTGATTGGTCGTCAGGGCGACCAACTGCTGCTCCCATTGCTGCTGGAAGACCAAAGCCCATAGTGCCGAGACCAGCCGAAGTAATAAAATTCTCAGGCAATCTAGGCTGGATATGTTGTGCTGCCCACATCTGGTGTTGGCCAACGTCCGTTGAGATAATCGAAGACTCAGGCATCATGTCTGATAGCTGTTTAAGGAGCAGTGGAGCAAAAATTAAATCTCCTGGATGGTCATAGCGCCATTTAAAACCACTGCGTAAGCTCTCGCTGTGATGTACCCAAGGAGCAATATCTTTTGACAGTTCAAGCTGTGGCAAGATGACGTTTATGTCACCACGTAATGCAGCATGAGCTTGTCTGAGCTTGTTAAATTCCGCAGCATCAATATCGATATGAATCACTTTTGCATGAGGAGCAAAGGTATCCAGTTTTCCGGTCACGCGGTCATCAAAACGAGCACCAACCACGATTAAAAGGTCACATTCTTGAACGACTAAGTTTGCGGCCTTGGTACCGTGCATGCCCAACATTCCCAAGTAGTGTGGGTCATGTCTCTCAATAGTACCTAAGCCTTTTAGTGTGCTGACACTTGGCATAGGGTTGAGGCGTAAAAACTCACGTACAGACTCTGTGGCATCGGCAAGTTGCACACCACCACCTACATACAAAACTGGGCGAGAGCTTTGATCAAGCAGTTGCTGTGCTAACTGGACTTGCTCTGACGAAGCAACAGGGATCGCTGGTGGCGTAAACGGGGGAAGGACATCAACCGGAGCATTAGCAAGTTGGACATCTTTAGCAATATCGACAATAACAGGGCCAGGTCTGCCTGTTTTAGCAACTTCAAATGCCTCGGCAAGAGTTGGAGCTAACTCTTCAATATCCGTGACCAGATAGCTATGTTTCGTGCATGAGAGAGACATACCAATCACATCCATTTCTTGGAATGCATCAGTACCGATATGGGAGCTGGCAACTTGACCAGTGATAGCTACGAGAGGGATCGAATCGAGAAAAGCGTCGGCGAGGCCGGTTACGAGATTGGTGGCGCCGGGGCCGGAGGTGGCCATACAAACAGCAACGTCTTTGGTGGCTCTTGCCAGTCCGATGGCTGCCATTGCAGCGCCTTGTTCGTGTCGGCAGAGGATATGTTCTACACCACCATCATACAGAGCATCGTAGATTGGCATGATGGCTCCACCAGGATAGCCAAATACCGTTTCAATGCCTTGCTGTCTCAATGCGGCTACAACTAATTCAGCACCTGTCATTATAGCCTCCTTGGGTGTCACGCTTGCTGTCGTGACTGTTTGTCGTTCGATTGCACATTGTGTGCTCCATTTCTTCCTGTCATATCCACCGAGAGGGTTTCTATGAGTGATCACTATCAAATTTATATTTTGAGTTTGTAAAAAAACCCCCGGACTTTTCAGTGCGGGGGTTTTTTGAATCTCGTGGTTATTTTCCGCCCACATGCCCCCGTGCGGTACCAATCAGGACCACAATAATCAGGCTAATCAGAGTGTGAGAGTGAGCGTTAAAAGTCATTATCTTGTTTCTAAATCGTTGTGTTGTTTCTAACGAAAATGTTTGCGTCACTAGTGGTATCACAAATTTCTGTTACCTGACAAGCAAAAAATCATACTTTTTTCACATTTACTCAGCATTAAATATGGCTGTATAACATGGGGTATATATAAAACTCTGACTTTTAACCATCTAAGTGAGAGAAATTGGAAGGAAAAAGGGATTTCATGGGATTATCGATTATTTATAGTCGAGCGAGCGTTGGTGTTGAAGCACCTTTGGTTACGGTTGAAGTCCACATCAGTAATGGTATGCCCGGTTTTACACTGGTAGGACTTCCAGAGACGACAGTTAAGGAATCTAAAGACCGAGTACGTAGTGCCATCATCAATTCACGATTTGAGTTTCCGGCGAAGAGAATCACGGTGAATCTCGCTCCAGCGGATCTGCCTAAAGAGGGAGGGCGATTTGATCTTCCTATTGCGTTAGGTATTTTGGCGGCATCTGATCAGTTACCTCACGATAAGCTACTCGCACATGAATTTGTTGGCGAGCTAGCGCTTTCTGGAGAGCTAAGAGTCGTCAAAGGTGTTTTACCTGCTGCACTCGCCGCTAACAAAAGCCGTCGATGCTTAGTGGTGCCAGAAGGCAATGGTAATCAGGCGGCGTTGGTTGGCCGAGAGCACCATAAATCAGCATCAGGTCTACTCGATGTCTGTGCGTATTTGATGGGCCAACAAGCTCTATCCCTATATACCGACACTAAACAGATAAAGATGGTGCCGAAAACACGCGATCTACAGGATATCATCGGCCAACAACAGGGAAAGAGAGCTTTAGAGATTGCCGCAGCCGGAAATCACAACCTACTCTTTCTCGGTCCTCCTGGAACCGGAAAAACCATGTTGGCCTCACGGCTTTGCGACCTATTACCTGAAATGAGCGAACAAGAAGCGATGGAAACTGCCTCGGTCGCGTCGTTGACGCAGCAAGAAATCAATGAAGACAATTGGAAAACGCGGCCTTTTCGTGCCCCTCATCATTCGAGTTCTATGGCTGCATTAGTTGGTGGAGGTTCGATACCAAGACCAGGAGAAATTTCTCTGGCACATAATGGGTTACTATTCCTCGACGAAAACGTTGTAATCCTAATGACTAAAAATAATCAAAATCATATTAAGTTTTTAAATATGAATACCTTGGATGCTTTTTAGTGCACTTTATTTACTTTGACAACAATCACTCTGACAACTAGTGTATCTATTAGTT
>NZ_FLLQ01000013.1 GCF_900088415.1 Vibrio mediterranei | reverse complement strand
CGCCGCTCGACGCCGTTAACGTCACCCGAAGGGTCAGTTAACTCGTTTCCGCTCGACTTGCATGTGTTAGGCCTGCCGCCAGCGTTCAATCTGAGCCATGATCAAACTCTTCAATTTAAGATTTTGTCGGCTCAATGAATACTGACTTTAAACTACCTTAGTAATCTAAAGCTATTATCGTTCCAACAGAACGATAATGAATTGACTGTGCCAAGTCTTTCGACTTGATTGGTCACTCAGTTCATTGAAAACCTAATTTGAAACCGAAGTTTCTAATTTGATTATCATCAACGAGTGCCCACACAGATTGATAGGTCTATATTTTTAAAGAACATTTTCTAACTCTCAAGCCGCTTCGCGTCTCGTCGTTAGGGGTGCGTATCTTACGCTTCCCGTTTTGAGAGTCAAGCGTTTTTTTCAAACTTTCTTTTCTCTCTCAACCGACTCCGCTTTGTGACTTTCGTCTCACTCCGTGTCGGTGAGGCGGCATTATAGAGATCACTCAAACTATGACAAGTGTTTTTTTGGATTTATTTTCCGTTCGCACAAAAAGCCATCGATAAGGTGTTTTTTCGATAAAAATTCAACATTTGAAATACATCACACCAATTAATTGGAAAAATCACACTCAACTACGTAATATTCTTATATCTATTTGTTAACGATAGATGCCATTATTCGTAAATAAAAAAGTAGTACTTTAATATGGACTCCAATAAATCTCTTTTTCTGGTAGTAGCGATTGCTATATTAGGCGGTATTGTATTTTCTCAATTCGCTGACGTACCACCAGCTGTTGCTTTTGTTATCGGTGTAGTAGCCACCTTTTTTGTTGTTAAGTTTTCTACTGCTTCACCAGCACCATCTGCAGAAACTACAAAGTCGACCAAAACTCTCTACGTCGGCAATCTTCCTTATAAAGCAAATGAATCTCACGTAAAGGAGCTCTTTGCTGAGCACGGTGAAGTATTTGCCGTTAGGTTAATGAAGGATAAGCGCACAGGTAAACGACGTGGGTTTGGTTTTGTTGTGATGGCAAGCTCCGATGCAAAAGCGGCAATCAAAGCTCTAAATGAAAAGGATTATATGCAACGTACTTTGAAAGTGCGTATTGCTAATGATCCGAAGCACCCTGAATCGGCAACAACTGAACAGGAGTAAAACAGAGTTGTCGTAATGTTTTATTTAGTGCTTCTTCTTCAAAAGGAGGAGCACTACTAAACGCCTCCATGGTTCCTTGACCCAAAGATGCCTCTTCTATCTCCAATAGACTTTCAACTCTTCTTGCAATTGCGGCTCCTGAATCAACTAATTCAACACAGTCTCCCAATACCAATGCTATTTCTTCCCTAATAAGAGGAAAGTGGGTACAGCCTAAGACTGCTACATCAATTTTTCCTTTAATCGGAGAAAGTATGAGTTCCAACTCCTGAAGGTCGACCTGCTCATTCCTCAGCTTTTGCTCTGCCATTTCAACTAATCGACTATCACCTATCAGCTTTACTTCTTTATCAGTAGCAAAGTTACGAATTAAGTCATGAGTATATTGGCGAGTAATCGTTGCTGGTGTAGCAATCAAGCCAACTGCTGTTTTAGAGAGTAGTGAAGCTGGCTTAATGGCAGGGACGACGCCAACCACAGGAATGTCTATTCGTTTTCTTAAATGAGGGAGCACAATAGTACTGGCCGTATTGCAAGCAATAACAACAATATCGACCGCTTTGCGCCGCATCATTTGTTGTATCAATGTACAGGTGCGGTTTACTAGTGTTTCCGGTGCCAATTCACCGTAGGGATAAGCCTCATTGTCGAATAGATAGATATAGTTTTCTTGAGGTAAGCGTTGGACTATTTCTTTAAATACAGAAAGTCCACCCACACCAGAGTCAAATATTAGTATATTTTTTCGATTCATTGATTAACGTATCACGCTCACTACTAACCTGTTCGCCAACATAATACTCATAACCCTATTGTCGGTAAACTTATCCGCGAAGTTCTGACTCAACGCTGTATCTTAGATGACTGAATCTCGGCGCTGTCTCAATTTCAATCTGTTGAATGGAAATAGGGTGACTAAAGTACCTCGAATTACAGACTAAGGTATGGAATTCCCCATCTTCTCCACAAGGGTCAACATTATTAGGTAATTCTTGAATAAGCTCGTCGGTATAAACTTTTCCACAGAATGTTTCCGAAAGCACATTTCTATCGACGGTAACCAACACTGTCTCAATCCCTCTGGCAATGATCTCCTGTGCAAGCTTTGCGCTACTTTCACCAACCAAAGGAAAAACCGCTTCTAGCCCCGCTGGTTCGACATAGCTTTTTCTATATTCAACAATTCCATTACAGAACATGTCACCAAATGCTATCCCATCTACTGCCAAGCCAGAAGATTTTATCCCCTCAATAACGAGCGCTTGGTAAACATCGTTAGGTGGGAAAACTTCTGGTAGCTCTATCGTTACCAATGGCATCCCTAACCTATCTGCTTGCAATTGAACGACTTCTAATGGGGTTACTTGAAATGGAACCTCACCTTTGACATGAGTAGTGTAAAGACCAACGACATTATAATCTGTAGATTCCATTAGTCGTTCGAATGTAAGGGTTGAATCTTTGCCAGATGACCAACTGATGATGATGTTTTTCATTTAGGACTACCTATTAAAAAGCGCCTCTTAATTGGAGGCGCTGTTTGCTATTAGAACTGATACATGGCATTCACGTAGTAATTACGTTCTGGTGTTTTATAGCCACTCACCGTTTCATACTCTTCATCGAATAAGTTGCCAACTTTCGCACCTAGACTTAGGCCGTTATCAAAGTAGTAGGTGCCGGCAATATCAACTAACGAATAAGGGTCTAATACTTGAGTATTGGCTGCATCATTATAGCGTTTCCCTTGATATAGGTAGCTCAGCTCGAATCTCCAAGAGGCAATATTATATGAGGCATTCCACTTCCCGCTATTGCGAGCTCGTCTTACTAAGTCCTTACCAGTACTTTCATCTTTAGCATCTAGATAGTCGTACGACACCTCATGCTCAATCGCTCCGGTATCAAAACGAGTTACTAGTTCAATACCTTCAATCTTAGCTTTGTTGATATTGACGTTCGTTGAACCATTACTGGCAATCATCTTATCCACATTGCTGCGATAAGCGCCTAATCTAAATCCTAATAAAGCAAACTCACCCTCTAAAGCAATTTCAGAGGTAGCTGACTCTTCAGGGACCAGATTTGGATTACCTTCATAACAGCCCCATGGACCACACTCTTTAGGCCAATACAGTTCATTAAAAGTAGGTGCCTTAAATGCTGTTCCATGCATGGCTACAACCTTTAATTGCTCTGTGACATTCACACCACCACCTAACTGGTAAGTGGTGTAGTTTCCATAGGCACTATTGTCATCATGTCGAACATTAGCTTCTAGTGATAAGCGCTCTTGATTGTAGAGTGCACCTAAGAAGACGGCTCCATTGTCTCGAGTGTCTTTAGTCATAGCTTTAGTTGTGTTATCAACTTTATCTTTGTACCAATCAATGCCGCCCAAGAAACTCAATTCATCATTGATTTTTACGTTGTTATTCCAGTTCACCGCAACGCGGTTGGTCGAAATAGTCCCTTCTGGCGCGCCTTGACCATAAGATTTCGCTTTATCTTGATTCGTCGTCAGTGTCAGCGACGAATCAAAGTTATTACGCATATAGTCACCAGCAACACTAAAACTGTACAAATCACTATCCGACTTATCTACGCCAGTCCAAGGGTTATCAAATTCAGTATTATGTTTTTGGTAATAACCATTGGCCTTTAGTTGCCAGTTTTGATCCAATCGTTTACCCATATCGAGGACTAGATATTGACTGGTATAGCCATCGTCATCTGCATCTATTGGATTAGTGCTGGTCGGTTGGACATTGTAGCCATTACTAGACTGATGAGTGGCTGTCAGATTGAGCCATCCATTCTCCGCATCACCTAACGATAATGTTCCACCAAGGTTGTAACTTCCAAAGCTTCCCGCTCCAGCTTTAACTCTACTTGGAGAGCCATTTTTATTAGTGGTGATAATATTAACCACACCACTTACCGCATCAGAACCATATACCGCAGCACGGGCACCACGGATAATTTCGATACGTTGCACACCATCAAGAGGAATGGCCGACAGATTCGCAGCACCTGTTGTTGCACTCCCAATTCGAACACCGTTGATTAATACCAAAGTGTTCTTACTAGAGCGACCTCGAATGTACAGTTCGGCATTTTGACCAATGCCACCTTGGTTTGCGATCTGTACGCCTGGTAAACGTCGTAATATCTCAGAAACTGATTTGGCTTGAATAGCGTCAATTTGCTCACGATCAACAACTTCAATTGGAGCAAGAACATCTTTAAGTTGCTGTTCAACACGGTTCGCTGTCACGACCATGGTTTCATTTGCGAGTTTGCTTTGTTCACTTGGGTTCGTTGCTTCTGCCAGTGAAAAAGAAGCATAAGAAGAGAGCGATGCAGCCACTGCTATCGCCAAAAATGATTTGTTCATTTGTTATGTTGTCCTAAATCGCGTAAGTCCTACCAAGCTAGCGTTGTTGTTGGTTAACGAAGCTTGGCTGCTGGCAGGTATTCGGACTCAAGAGCGTAAGGATCACAGTGAACCTAAACCTACTGCCTCGACTTCCCGCAACTCGTACAGTGTCATTTGAGGGGTCGTTCTCTTTTACCGCTGCGCGTCAGTTCTGGATTTACACCAGATTCCCTTTTCAGTGAGATTCCTTTGTCATTCTCACACCAGCTAGGCGGAATGGTATTAACAACATGGTAATTTGTCTATAACAGATTGAACTAAGCTATAGATATCCAGCCATATTGAGAGACAATTCCGGGAAAAACTGGACAACGACGGGAGATTGAATAAAATCTGCCCTCCTTTTAAAAACTCATTACCGACGATAGGCAACCACAATGGCAAATCTCGACTTCACACCAGAAGGCTACCAAATTCAGCTCGACGAAAAATCTCAACGATTGATCGATATGATGGCGCCTTATTCTGCTCCTGAACTCGAAGTATTTACTTCTCCAGAGAAGCACTATCGCATGCGTGCAGAATTCCGCGTTTGGCACGAAGGAGAGGACATGTATTACATCATGTTCAATCAAGAAACGCGTGAAAAGTACCGCGTGGACCAATTTCCAGCAGCAAGCCGCCTCATCAACGATTTGATGCCATTGCTTATGGATGCAATGAAAGGTAATGACGTTCTGCGTAAGAAGCTATTCCAAGTTGACTTTCTTTCTACACTCAGCGGTGAAATTTTGGTTTCGTTGCTGTATCACCGTCAATTAGATGATGCTTGGAAAGCAGAAGCAAAAGCCCTTAAGCAACGCCTTAATGATGAAGGGTTCAAACTCAACCTCATTGGCCGTGCTCGTAAAATGAAAATCGTCTTAGACCAAGACTATGTACTAGAAACCTTGCACGTAAATGGTCAGCCTTATCACTACCAACAAGTAGAGAATAGCTTCACCCAGCCAAATGGTCCCGTGGCTCAGAAAATGCTGGAATGGGCGGTGGACTGTACCCAAGAAAGCAAAGGTGACTTGCTGGAGCTTTACTGCGGTAATGGCAACTTTTCACTTGCATTGGCGCAAAACTTTGAACGCGTTCTCGCGACAGAGTTAGCCAAGCCTTCAGTTGACTCGGCACAATTCAATATCGCTGAAAACAAGATTGATAATGTACAAATTATTCGTATGTCTGCTGAAGAATTCACTGAAGCGATGGAAGGAAAGCGTGAATTTCGCCGTCTACAGCAACAGAATGTCGATTTGAAAAGCTATAACTGCAACACGATTTTTGTCGACCCACCGCGCGCAGGTATGGATATTGATACATGTAAAATGGTGCAAGGTTACCAACGTATTCTGTATATTTCGTGCAACCCAGAAACACTGAAAGACAATTTAGATGTATTGAGTGAAACTCACACTATTACTCGATTTGCGCTGTTCGACCAGTTCCCGTTTACTCATCACATCGAAGCCGGTGTGTTGTTAGAACGTAAAGCGTAATCCGCCACAGCGTAAACAAAAAAACGAGCCCAAGCGGCTCGTTTTTTATTCGCGGACATTAATAATGCCTATTAGGCTTCTTTCATAATGTAGCCAAGTTTCTTACCAATCCAAAACAGTAGAACCAATACAACGATGATCGCGAAGAAGTTGGAGCCGGCATCTGGATACTGGGCCTTAGTGAAAGCCGAATGACCAAATGCGCCAACAAAAAACGCAGCCAAACCTACCATCGGGAAGTCTTCTGGAATTGGGTTCTTTAGGTACTCTTGATATAGAGCTTGAACAGATAGAACAAGAGCTATCAGAGGAAAAATAGAGAATGCAACTTCGCTAACAGTTAGCCAAGACAACATTGCATTACCACACATACCAGCAATCAGCGCTAGCACTAGAGTTTTCTTACCGCTATTACGGCTTTCGGAGGATACTTCATTGGACATTAGTTCAACCCTTCTTTTTGACGGTTTCTTTCACGTTCTTTGCGATACCAGTGTGCGCCTTTGGCAACTATCCTAAGTTGGACAATTAACCTTTCTGCCAGTTCATATCTTTCTTTCTTATTAAGATCGAGTGCTTCAGCACCAGAACTGAATACCAAGATAACCGAAGCTTCAGCTTGAGCGATCGCTTCATCACGGTCCATGCCCGTGCTCACAAGGTATTCGGTTAATTCTGCTGAAAAATGCTGGATCTCACGAGCGACTGCGGCTCGAAAGTCAAATGATGTACCCGAACGCTCTCGCAACAATAAGCGAAAAACGTTAGGACTACTTTCAATGAACTCCATAAAGGTTTCAACCGAAGTACGAATCACACTGCCTTCTTTGACAATACGTTGGCGCGCTTGTCGCATCAATTGTCTCAGCAACAAGCCTCCTTCATCTACCATGGTGAGTCCCAATTCATCCATGTCTTTGAAGTGACGATAAAAGGACGTTGGTGCAATACCAGCCTCTCGTGCCACTTCGCGTAAACTCAAATTTGAAAAGCTGCGATCAGCACTTAACTGGCTAAAAGCAGCATCGATCAATGAACGACGCGTTTTCTCTTTTTGTTGTGCACGGATACCCATTGATTTCATGTTTTACCTAGGTTTACTTGTTGACTACCATTCATACGGTAATTGAGGGAGTGCTGGTAATATAGCGCGAATAGCCTGTTTGTATAAGCCTATGCAAAAGGATTTTTAATAAAACACTTTGTAAGTCTCACTTCACTTTGCAACTCAACATATTCTATAAAATTGGCGGCATACAAAGGCTAAACCACGTAAGGTATCGCAACTTAAGACAAATCTCGTGATCTTTCACACCCTATCACGGCAACTTGGTTTACCAAGGTTAATAATCCGTTAGAATCTCGCTAACAAGAATTTAAGCAATGTTAACGCCGCAATGCCTGCTGTTGTGCCTAAATAGGCAAGCCTAACTGGAGGTCTTTTGCGTGATGCAGTTAGGTACAACGAGGATATACACTATGAGTCGCTCCAAACATTTTGATGCCATCGTGATAGGAAGTGGACCCGGTGGTGAAGGTGCTGCTATGGGACTGACTAAAGCAGGGCTGAACGTTGCCATCATAGAAAAAGAAAGCAGCGTTGGTGGTGGATGTACTCACTGGGGTACTATCCCATCAAAGGCGCTCAGACATGCGGTCAGCCGTATTATCGAGTTCAACAGCAACCCACTGTTCTGTGGCAATAACACCAGCCTCCACTCTACCTTCTCTAATATTCTTGGTCATGCCAAAACCGTGATAGATAAGCAAACTCGACTGCGCCAAGGGTTCTATGACCGAAATGAGTGTACGTTACTGTTTGGCACGGCTCGCTTCGTCGATTCAAATACTCTGGAAGTCACGAAAACCGACGGCACCGTCGATACCTACACGGCCGATAAATTTGTTATCGCGACAGGCTCTAGACCTTATCGACCAGACGATGTTGACTTTACCCATCCTCGTATCTACGACAGCGACTCTATTTTGTCACTAGAACATGACCCAAGACACATCATTATTTACGGTGCGGGGGTTATTGGTTGCGAATACGCCTCGATCTTCCGTGGCTTAGATGTCAAAACAGACCTTATCAATACTCGCGAGCGTCTGCTGGCATTTTTAGATAATGAAATGTCTGACTCACTGTCGTACCACTTCTGGAACAGCGGCATGATGATTCGTAATGATGAAACCTACGCCAAAATAGAAGGGACCGAAGACGGCGTCATTATTCATCTGAACTCAGGGAAGAAAATGCGCGCTGACTGCCTACTGTATGCGAATGGCCGAACGGGTAATACTGACGCGTTGAACTTATCTGCAGTAGGCCTAAGTGCTGATTCTCGTGGGCAACTGAAAGTCGATAGTAACTATCAAACCGACGTTGACCACGTGTATGCCGTGGGTGATGTGATTGGTTACCCTAGCTTGGCAAGTGCAGCTTATGACCAAGGCCGTTTCGTCGCCCAAGCCATCACGCAAGGTGAAGCAGACGGTAAACTGATTGAAGACATTCCAACAGGTATCTACACCATTCCAGAAATCAGTTCAGTAGGTAAAACAGAGCAAGAACTTACCGAAGCAAAAGTCCCTTACGAAGTAGGGCGTTCATCGTTTAAACATCTTGCTCGAGCTCAGATTGCTGGCAAAGACGTAGGAAGCTTGAAGATTTTGTTCCATCGCGAAACCAAAGAAATCTTAGGTATCCACTGTTTCGGTGAGCGTGCTGCGGAAATCATCCACATCGGCCAAGCGATAATGGAGCAAAAAGGCGAAGCAAATACCATCGAGTACTTTGTTAACACTACCTTTAACTATCCAACCATGGCTGAAGCCTACCGCGTAGCGGCGCTTAATGGTTTGAATCGCTTATTCTAGTGTTTAACGAAAGTATAAAAAAGGCGGCTTGATAGCCGCCCTTTTTATGCTTCGAGGAAGGTTTTGCTGCGCCATTGATGCAAAAAGATCATAGCTAACCCAAAGCCCCTCATTCCCATAAAACTCAGCATGGCTAACCAAAGTGCATGGTTACCCATTCCACTTGTTATGTAGAAAATGGCAAAGAAGCTACAGGTCGCAACAAACATACTGTTTCTCATATCTCGACCTTTGGTGGCCCCAATAAAGATGCCATCAAACAAGAAACACCACATAGACACCAAAGGCATAGCAATCAACCAAGGTAAGAACAGCATCGCTTGTTGCTGGACATCGGGAATACTGGTAATTAAACCAATCAAACTACTGCCCCACACCATAAAGACCACTGTCAGACCACTACAAATAATCAAGCTCCAGAAGAAGGTAGCAAGCAGCGACTCGGTCAGTGCCGTTCGACTCTTTGCACCGATCGCCTTACCGACCATGGCTTCCATCGCATAAGCAAAACCATCCATGCCATAAGAGATGATCATTAAAAAGCTCATCAACACAGCGTTAGCAGCCACAATGTCATCACCAAAAGCCGCACCTTGGAAGGTCATAAAGCTAAACGTCGCTTGTAGGCAAAGAGAGCGTAAGAAAATATCTCGGTTCAGTTTTACAAAACGACCAATATCATTTGCGACACCGGACAGCAATGAGCGTATAGCAGGCAACTGACGATGACTCCAAGTGCGCCATACGCACCAAAGTCCGAAAGCACAACCCGAGTAATCGGCGATCACGGATGCTAACGCCGCCCCTTCGACTTTCCAGCCTAAGCCGATGACAAATAGAACATCAAGCACAATATTGACAACATTGGTGATGATTACCATCCACATCGGTGCTTTGGCATTTTGTGTGCCTAGTAACCAACCCAGTAGTACAAAGTTGAGTAGTGACGCAGGCGCACTCCAAGCACGAATCGAAAAATACTGGTGACCATAATATTTCACATCCTCACTAGCACTACTCAATGAGAAGACAAGGTCGGCGATGACGCTATGCAGCAATAAAAATACCAACGCAAAGCCCAACGCCATCAGTGTTCCCTGCAGAAATACTAAGGCGAGCTGCCGATTATCCTGAGCACCATAAGATTGAGCTGTCAGCCCAGTTGTCGACATTCGAAGAAAGCCGAGTAACCAAAAGGTCACACTGATCATCGTGCTACCGAGTGCCACGCCACCGAGATACCAAGAATGCTCTAAATGACCAATAACTGCGGCATCCACTAACCCCAGAAGCGGCACGGTAATATTCGAAATCACCATGGGAATGGCTAATAGCAAGACACGGCGATGAAGTTCAATATTAGACAGAATAGAGAAATATTGTCGAAACACACTGACCCCAAAAACAACACCACCATAGAAACTATGGTGGTGGTTAAAAAATAGTTGGGGCTATAGTAGCGTTAATTGACCCTAGGTTCCTACTCCTACCATTCAACATTGATCACGTTCGGTGTTAATCGATGCTTATAGAGTGGCAGCTTGGCGATAATACGTTGCCACTTAGACCAGCGCTGACAATGTTGGTCGATGGGTGAAAGGAGTGACACTTTATGAATCCACGGCAACCAATTCAGCAATTTCTGAGTTGGGCGGCGCAGACCATGTTGATAACGCTCGCCTCCCATTCTTTTCCCCAAACGAGAAGTCGTCAAATCACCAGCCAACACCACACACGCCTGAGCATGTTGAAAATAGCAACCGATCGATTGGATAAAGTGTGCAATGCGATTTTCTCTTCTTTCAAGTAGTGCTTGCTCACAAACCACCAGTACAGGTCTGTCATTTGGAACCGATAAAGATTGTAGCCAGCTCATATCATCAATAGATCCGCACCTTAATTGATAACGTTCACTCTTATGGAACAATCGTTGTCGCCAAACAAGATGTTCATTGGTATCCACTTCAACCCAATGACAACGGCCGTTATCAAGGCGATAGAATCGGGTATCGAGCCGAGCTCCAACGTTGATAACCCAGCCATCAGGGTTGGTTTCGAGAAAGCGTTTTACTTGAAGATCACAAATTTGTGTCAGAGTGGCATGGAGAAGCTGACTTTGATCTACATTACCGGTGAGACAATCGGGAGCGAGATGACAGCGACGGCAAGCATGAGCTGCAATAGGGTCATAAATAATGCCATCATCTAATAGGCTTTCGCGACTTCGAAACCAAAGAGGTCGAAGCAACTTAGTTGGCACATCAAAATGCTCTGACTCACGACTCGTTTGATTTTTCATTTCCCACCCTCCGAAAGAGTGCAAATGATAATCGATATCAATTGACTTCACAAGACAAATGATAACTAATGTCATTTATCTTGTGAGCAAACGTAAAAAAAGCGACAGGAAGACCTGTCGCTTTCTATCGCCATACGGCGAAACTGTTAGCATCTTTTGATGCTTCACAAATATCCGTTTGTTATTTGTGCTTCCACTGCTAATTCTTGTTTGTCATCATCCTGATGCGTTTTCGCGTTCCCTAGCAAAGCCATTTGCGCGAGTTCTTCCTAAACCCTGTCCGTTTAAGTTCTCATCCTGAGAAAAGTTGACCATCCTTATCCGCCTGTACTCCTAGTACAAGCCAATCCGTTGTGTTTCTTCTAACCTTCCTAGTTAGACATCCTTGAAAACCATCTTGGTCTGAAATCCCTGTGTCTACTTCCTGTCGACAAGGAACAATTTACCCGAGCGAGGATTGAAAACAACCTGCAGAGCTCTTTTTTCATGTTGCCTTTACAGAAGAATGAATAAAAAACATTAATTTCAAATACTTAAATGTAGTTATTGGCAATTTAGTGACAGCAAGTATGGCAAATATCTCACAACCTCATCAGCCAAGTAGAACAATGAGAGCAACACGCTTAACGAGCAATTAGTGAGATAAGTCACCAAAAACAACAATGCCCCTTCATTCGAAGGGGCATTGTTCGCTCGGTTTGGCGTAAAGAAACTATTGTTGGGCTGCTAAGTTGTTGCAACGTTGAATTGGATTAGTGAAGACCGCCTACATACTTAGATAGGGTGTCGATATCGTCATCATTCAGCTTCTTAGCGATATCACGCATCATAGCGTTCATATCGTTAGCACGGTCACCACTGCGGAATTTCTCTAACTGAGCTTTAACATATTCAGCGTGTTGACCAGAAATTTTAGGAAAACCAGAAAGTTCTGTACCGTTACCACGAGGGCCGTGACAAGCAATACAAGCTGTAATACCACGTTCTGCATCACCAGCCATGTAAAGTACTTTACCTTGGTCAACGACATTCTCAGGGGTACTGTTTGGTGCTAGAGGCATTGAAGAGTAATACGCAGCAAGATCCGCCATATCTTGCTCAGATAGCGGCATTGCCATACCACTCATCACAGGATCGTAACGACCTTGTTTACCACTACTCGTCATACCGAGTTTCAGATCTTTTAGTTGTTTTTCAATATATTTGGCGTGTTGACCAGCAATGCTAGGGTACATGGTTAACTGACTGTTACCATCAGCTCCGTGACACGCAACACAGGTTTGGGATTTTGCTTTACCAGCTTCAATATCGCCTTGGGCCCATACTGAGCAGCTGACTACAAGACTCAAGATTAGCGCTAATTTTTTCATGACATTCCATTATAATTATCAAGCTTCCAGTACCACTACACGCCTCGCGAAACCCAACAGAATGGTGCCAAAAGGACAAAGTGAGGTAACACGGGCAATTAATACCGTTCATGGTACAATGTGTGGCCATATGCCGAGCACGGTTATTTTACACAATTTCACAAAAAAGTAATCAATCGACTACACAAAGTCGAGATGGAGTTAACAGTGAGCGTAAAAATTCATTATCAAAACACGCATTTCATAACAAGTGCACCTGATATTCGTCACTTGCCAGAAGATGAAGGAATCGAAATCGCGTTTGCAGGACGCTCCAATGCAGGTAAATCGAGTTCACTAAACCGTCTAACGAACCAAAGAGCTCTGGCTAAAACCAGTAAAACTCCAGGCCGTACTCAACTTATTAACTTATTTAAGGTTGATGAAGGTTGTCATATCGTTGACTTACCAGGATACGGCTTTGCTCAAGTACCCCTAGAAATGAAAAAGAAATGGCAAAAGTCACTGGGAGAGTACTTACAGAAGCGCAAATGTTTAAAAGGTCTTGTGGTCCTAATGGACATCAGACACCCAATGAAAGATCTCGACCAACAGCTTATTCAATGGGCGGTAGAATCTCATATTCCAGTACAAGTGCTACTGACTAAAGCAGACAAACTAAAGAGTGGTGCTCGTAAAGCGCAAGTGCTTAAAATTCGTGAAGCTGCACTGGCCTTTGGTGGCGATGTTCAAGTAGATGCGTTCTCTTCTTTGAAAGGAATTGGTGTCGACCAACTGCGTAGCAAACTTGATACTTGGTTTGCTCCAGCATTTGAAATGTTAGAAGACGATATCAACGACGATATCGAAGAGTAAGCCTTCAGAAACAAAACGCCCCGCCATCCTGGCAGGGCAATGGGAGAGAGAAGATTTAGTTATTGTTTGCAAAAAGAATCTATCAAGTCCGTTGATAATTCAATTGCCTACCACGCAAAATGTGAGCTAGTCTTCTCTACCACTCCAAATCCCTCTCGTAACAAAACCCACCTTAATCTTTACCTTTCAGATAGTTACACCTGAATTATAAACATCTAAATATGGCTTAGTTCTATGTGTAAATTATCAATACTGTGAAGGTCGTTAAATTACAAACTGGATGGTAAATGGGCGTCAAAACAGAAGAAAAATGACAAGGTGTCTAAGAGATGATGCGGTAGGGGAATTTTCTTTGCCACAAGAAAAAACGCCCCAGTCAAATACTGACTGGGGCGGCTGAATCAGCCTAATCCAATAACGTGAAACAAAAGGTCTGAAAGATAGAACATCTTACCTCTGTACCCTACGCGTTCTAATGTACAACAACTGATCAGAAAATGAAACCGTTTTTGTAGTTTTTTTTCATGAAAGTTTTGTTAATAGACATAACTGTTTTAGATATAAAAACTTTTTTAATGACAAAAAAAAGCCAACGACTGTGCGCTGGCTCATGTTAATTTGCTCAAATTGCTCAAAAATTGTCTAGTGAGCCTGATCCCAGTTGTCACCGTGACCAGCTTCCGCAACCAATGGAACATCAAGCTCTGCTGCTGATTCCATCAATTTTTGTATTTTACTTTCAATTTCGCTCAAAGATGACGATTCCACTTCAAATACCAGTTCATCGTGTACTTGCATAAGAAGCTTAACCTTACCCTCGCCTTCCGCTTGCACCCACTCATCAACGAGTAACATCGCTTTCTTGATGATATCTGCAGCAGTACCTTGCATAGGCGCGTTGATCGCCGCTCGCTCCGCTGCTTTACGACGCATACCATTACGCGATTTGATTTCTGGTAGATGTAGGCGACGACCAAAGATGGTTTCCACGTAACCTTTTTCAGCCGCCAACGAGCGCGTGTCTTCCATGTACTGCATCACACCTGGATAACGCTCAAAATAGGTATCCATATATTGTTGCGCTTCACCACGAGAAATACCTAACTGCTTAGATAAGCCAAATGCACTCATGCCATAGATAAGACCAAAGTTAATCGCTTTTGCACGGCGACGTTGTTCACTGGTCACCTGCTCAATATCGACACCAATGATCTCTGCCGCCGTTGCCGCGTGGATATCTTTACCATTTTTGAACGCATCCAATAGCGCTTTGTCACCAGACAGATGGGCCATAATTCGCAGTTCAATTTGAGAATAGTCGACAGCAAGAATCTTCCATCCATGCGGCGCAATAAACGCTTGTCGAATACGGCGTCCTTCTTCATTACGAATTGGAATATTCTGCAAGTTTGGATCAGTCGACGACAAACGGCCAGTCGCCGTTACGGCTTGGTGGTATGACGTATGAACACGGCCTGTTTCTGGATTGATCATCTTAGGAAGCTTGTCAGTATAAGTCGACTTCAGTTTAGCCAAGCCACGATATTCCAAAATCAGCTTTGGTAATGGATAGTCTAGCGCTAGCTCTTGTAGCACTTCTTCATTAGTAGAAGGCGCACCGGATGGCGTCTTTTTGATTACAGGTAAGCCCATCTTCTCAAAGAAAATGGTTTGAAGCTGTTTTGGCGAGCTTAAGTTGAACTCTTGTCCGGCAATCTCAAACGCCTTTTGCTCCAGCTCATCCAGTCTTGCTGCAATTTCCTGAGACTGCGCGCCTAACAACATATCATCAATCAGTACCCCCGTACGTTCAATACGAGAAAGAACTGGCACCAGTGGTACTTCAATATCTTGGTAAATACGATTCAGCGCTTCATTTTTCTCAAGCTCTGCATTCAAACGCTGATGGAGTCGGAAGGTCACGTCAGCATCTTCTGCAGCATAAGGCGATGCTTGCTCAAGATCGATCTGGTTAAAAGTGAGCTGCGCTTTACCTTTACCTGCAATTTGTTCGAAAGAGATACAGCTATGTTGCAAGAAACGCAGAGCAAGGCTATCCATATCATGCTTGCCTCCAACACTGTTATAGACATAAGACGCTAGCATAGTGTCAAATTTGATGCCTTTAAGCTCAATATCGTAACGAGCTAATACGCTGGCATCGTATTTTAGGTTTTGCCCAACCTTAGCAATAGCATCATCTTCTAATAGCGGTTTCAACTGCTCTAAAACCCACTGACGATCAAGCTGCTCAGGCGCGCCAATATAGTCGTGAGCTACAGGGACATATGCCGCCACCCCTTCTTCAATCGCAAATGACAGACCAACAAGGTTCGCCACCATATAATCTAGGCTGTCGGTTTCAGTATCAAAAGCGATAACAGGAGCAGATTTCAGTTTCTCTAACCAGCTGTTAAAGCTCTCTTCAGTCAGGATGGTTTCATAGGCACTGCGATCAATGGTGACTTGTGACGTGTCCATCTCAGATTGTTCGTCACTTTGAGATGCACTGGTGGTTTTTCTTGCTGCGCTCTCCACTGCTTCAACTTGACCAGTACCACCTTCAAGTAGCTCATTTAACCATGACTTAAAGGTAAGCTGACCGTACAGTTTAGTCAGTTCATCCACGTTCGGTTGCTGCTTTAAAAGAGACTCTGGCGTGCAGTCTAATTCGACATCAAGCTTAATCGTCGCTAACTCATAAGACAAAACTGCATTATCTTTATGCTCTGTAAGTTTCTTAGCCATGGTTTTAGAACCACGGAAACCGAGCGGTGCGATATCATCTAAGCGTTCATAAAGATCTTTGATCCCACCAATGCCTTGAAGCAATGCCGTCGCGGTTTTATCGCCGACGCCAGGGACACCTGGAATGTTATCCACTTTATCGCCCATTAGAGCAAGATAATCGATGATAAGCTCTGGTGGAATACCAAACTTCTCTACCACACCTTCTCGATCCATCACTACGTTGGTCATGGTGTTGATCAGCGTAACATTATCATCCACAAGCTGAGCCATATCTTTATCGCCAGTACTAATAAGCACAGGCATACCTGCTTGTGATGCTTGATGTGCCAGCGTACCGATAACGTCATCCGCTTCCACGCCAGGTACACAGATCAATGGCAGACCCATTGCTTTAATCACATTATGCAGAGGCTCAATCTGACATCTCAAATCATCAGGCATTGGAGGACGGTTGGCCTTGTATTCCGGATACATATCATCACGGAAAGTTTTACCTTTCGCATCAAACACCACCGCAATTCGCTCAGAAGCAAATTGACGCATCATGCTTCTCAGCATGTTCACTACACCGTAAACCGCATTGGTTGGTATTTCACCATTGCTCATCGTTTCTGGGTAGGCGTGGAAAGCTCGGTAAAGATAGGAAGATCCATCAATGAGAATCAGTGGGTTGTCTGGTATATGAGCCATGTCTAATTATCCAAGATTGCAGGTTATAAGCTATAAGAATGCCACGTCTCATTACACTATGCCACGACCTTTCACTGGCTATATACACAGCTTAAGAATAATATTGGCGATTATGGCATCACTTTCTGTGGATAAGTCTGTTTATATAGTTGTTTTAAATCGAAGTGGATAACTAAAAAAGAACAAAAACTTTATAATAAGCCTTTGTTTTATATGTAAATATATTCAGATCTACATGTATAACTATGATCCTTTCAGGATCAAGCCATGTGGAAAACCTTCTTTTACAGAAAGCAATCGTTGCAGAATTATGTTCTATTTATAACCGCTCAAATAATGCTCAATCACTAGGCAGAAAAAAAGCGACATCAAGGATGTCGCCTAGCAAAAATAGGAGGAGGTTATCTCATTATCTGAGTACATCTAACCGACCAAAAAGCTATAAATACACTGGAAGCAATGTGAGCAATGTCGTGTCAAAAAGAACCAAGCTTGATTGAAATCTGGTCACTAGTGCGACTGAAGTAATCAGAACCTTTTTCCTTAGTACTAGTTAATAGTAATCATTCTCATTTAAATCGTCAACAACTAATTGAGAATTTTTCTCATTAAATTTTTATCACCATCAGCCATCTTCCATTTGTTTATATTTTACAGATACTTAATAAAGTTAATTCTGGTTTCAATCACTAACGGCTTCGGCTCACAGTCATAGATAAAGTATCCATTTTTTATCAGCAGCCTTAACATGGATGGAAACTGATTACGCGATTTAACCGTAATGTGTTGGTAACCTTGTTGCTTCGCCCAGCATTCTTGGTGCTCCATCAGAACTTGAGCAACACCCTGTTGTCTTGCCACAGGAGAGACTCCGCCGAACCAGCTGTAAAAATTAACCTCATCAATCTGATAGCCAATTTTAAAGCCCAGCAAAACTCCTGCTTTTTCTGCCACTAATATCAGGTGCTTGTGGCCATTCAAGCGTGCTTGCAGGCTTTCGATAGTTTCTTTGTGAGCAAATTCCTCGATAAGTTCAACGATACTCACCACCTCTTCAAGCGTTCCTTCACGAACCAACATATCATTCACTCCTAACTGTTATCGGCAAAACTAAAAAAGCCGGTTTATACAACCGGCTTTTCACACTCAAGAATATCGCTAATCTAAGCTAACTATTTCAAGAAGGTCTTTGCTTGACCATTTTCTTCAGCTAACCACTCCGCGACATCTTTAGCAAAGTAAGTAAGAATACCATCTGCGCCAGCACGCTTGAAGCAAAGCAAAGACTCTAAGACTGTCTCACGCTCTTTCAACCAGCCATTTTGAATCGCAGCTTTGTGCATCGCATATTCACCAGACACTTGATAAGCAAAAGTCGGCACTTGTAGCTCACTTCGTACGCGACGCACTACATCCAAATAAGGCATACCTGGCTTCACCATCACCATATCTGCGCCTTCATTGATGTCCATTGCTACTTCATGCAAGGCTTCATCACTGTTAGCTGGATCCATTTGGTAGTTTTTCTTATTACCGCCCTTCAAGTTCGATGCAGAACCAACCGCATCTCGGAATGGACCATAGTAATTTGACGCGTATTTTGCAGAGTAAGCCATGATTTGCGTGTGAATATAGCCAGCTTCTTCAAGCGCTTCACGAATTCGACCAATACGTCCATCCATCATGTCAGACGGAGCAACTACGTCCGCACCAGCCTCTGCATGAGATAGCGCCTGTTTGACTAGCACTTCTGTCGTCTCATCATTTTGCACGTAGCCGTCTTCATCGATGATGCCATCTTGACCATGCGTGGTAAACGGGTCGAGCGCCACATCGGTAATCACACCCATTTGGGGTACATTCTGTTTTAGTAGGCGCACTGCACGTTGCACCAAACCTTCTGGGTTGTGTGCTTCAGCTGCACAAAGACTTTTCGCGTCTTGAGTGACGACTGGGAAAAGAGCAATGGCAGGAACGCCAAGCTGAGCCAAATATTCCGCTTCTTCCAGCATCAAGTCTATAGATAGACGCTCAATACCCGGCATAGAATCTACCGTCTCTCTGCGGTTTTTCCCCATAAGAATAAACATTGGATAGATCAAATCATCCACCGACACTTTATTCTCCGCCATCAAACGTCGGCTGAAATCATGCTTGCGCATACGGCGCATACGTCGTGCTGGGAATTGACCTTGAATCGATACAGACACCTTTCTCTCCTTGTCTGGACAAATGCGAAAACCAAGCATATCACTCTTGTTTCATCATGCTAGTAGTAAAATTGGAAAATGCTAAATCAGAAACGATATACTCAACCTATTATTTGATCAGTGAAACTACAATGACGCGACTATGATAGATACACACGCTCACATCTACGCTACAGAATTTGATAACGATCGCGACGAGGTCGTACAACGAGCTCGCGCTGCAGGCATCGAACATATCCTGTTACCCAACATTGATTTAGAGTCTATTGAGCCCATGCTGGCCACCGAAGCCGCCTACCCAGAGGTGTGTCGCTCAATGATGGGACTTCACCCTTGCTACGTGGATGGCGACGTCGAGCAGACCTTAAAAACCATTTACTCTTGGTTTGATAAGCACAACTTTATCGCCGTTGGTGAAATAGGCATAGATCTATATTGGGACAAGACCTATAAAGCGGAACAAGAACGCGCTTTTATTACCCAGCTAAACTGGGCGAAAGAGCTCGACTTGCCAGTTGTTGTTCATACCCGAGATTCAATTGAAGAAACCCTAGCTCTGCTAAAAGGTGAGCAAGATGGCAACCTTTCTGGCGTATTCCATTGTTTTGGCGGTAACTTGGATGAAGCCAAAGCCATAAATGACCTCGGCTTTCATCTCGGTCTTGGCGGCGTATCAACGTTCAAAAACTCCGGTATGGACAAAGTGATTCCAGAATTAGACTTAGACTGGGTGATTCTTGAGACAGATTGTCCTTACCTAGCGCCCGTCCCACATCGTGGTAAACGAAATGAACCAGCTTACACTGAGTTAGTCTTAAAGCGTATCGCAGACGTTCGAACTATGAGCGAACAGCAGATCTTGGACATCACTACACAAAATGCTAAATCACTATTTAGATTGTAAGTTTTTGTTTATTCATATCAAACTGTGATATTCCTCCAATTTTGATATGGTGTAGTTGCATATCAAGGAGTAGAATACGTGACCGTACTATATGCCAATGATTTGATAATAAAAAAGGCATATTCCCTAATACCAAGAACCTGGGGAGGTCGCTTATGTGTAAACATGGAAATTTACTACAACGACAAAAACGTACGCTATGGCAAAAGCTTAGGGGCATAAAAGAGATCTACGTATGCTCAAGGTGTGGACATATCGTCACGGTGAAATAAAAAATAGCGGCCAAAGTAGCCGCTATTTTTTATTGTTTTTGAATGGTTATGCGTCTTCTGCTTCAGACTCTTCCTCGTCATCTTTGCGAGTATAAAATCTTGCAAAGAACAACCCGACTTCAAACAGCAAACACATAGGTATGGCGAGCAAGGTTTGAGAAATCATATCTGGTGGCGTCAGCATCATACCGACAACAAACGCACCAACAACAATGTATGGTCGCTTCTGTTTGAGACTCTCTACCGACGTCGCACCTGTCCAACACAATAAGATAATCGCGACAGGCACTTCAAACGCGATACCAAACGCCAAGAAGAGTGCAAGTACAAAGTCAAGATAGCTCGAAATGTCCGTCGCAAATTCCACCCCACCTAAGGAAATGGCAGTAAAGAAGCCAAACACTAGTGGGAATACGACAAAGTACGCAAATGCCACGCCACAGTAAAACAACAGCGAGCTTGAGAACATCAATGGCATCACCAGCCGTCTTTCATGCTTATACAAACCGGGGGCAACAAACGCCCAGACTTGATAAAGGATGAAAGGAACCGCAATAAAGATGGACGCAATGAGCGTCAATTTCAGTGGCGTAAAAAATGGCGAAGCAACGTCAGTTGCTATCATCGTTGCACCTTCAGGTAGTCGTTCTACCAAAGGCTTAGAAACGAAATCGTATATATCGCCGGAGAAATAAACCAAAGCCAGAAAAACCACTAACACAGCCGCAATCGCTCGCAGTAGTCGATTTCTTAGCTCAAGCAGGTGACTAATCAAAGGCTGTGTCTGTTCGACGCTAGACATGAAAACCTCGAATAAAATAAAAGTGCTAAGAGAAGGTTTATCTCATTGGCACTTTCGGAATGAAAACGATAAGGGCTGAAGCTCAGCCCTTATTAAGATTTTTTTCTGGAGACTCATTCTCAACAGGCTTTGCCACTTCAGCAGCAGGTGCTTCTGCACTGGCTTCCGATGTCGACGCTTTTGGTTTGTCACTCGCATAAGGACGAGTCACCTCTTGCGCGGCCTGTTTCAGTTCCTCCACCGAACTTTTCAGTTCAGGAGAGAGGTCTTCCATGCCCATTTTCTCAGCTTTTTTCAGGTTCTCTTGAAGCTCTTGCACCTTGAGTTCGTGTGAAAGCTCATCTTTGACATTATTTGCCATAGCCTTCGCAGAGCTGATAAAACGAGAAACACTTCGGATTGCAGTTGGCAGACGTTCTGGTCCTAGAACGACTAGACCAACTACTGAAATGAGTACCAGTTCCCAAAAACCGATATCAAACACGAATTATGCCTGCTCTTTATCTTTCTTCGCTTCTGTCGATGCGTCTGCTGTTTGCTTTTGCTCGATGTTCTTTGGCTCAAAATCAGCGTCTTTCGTGTCTGATTTCGCCGTTGTGTTGTCATCTTCACTCATGGCTTTCTTAAAGCCTTTTACCGCACCACCAAGATCGCCACCGATACCGCGTAATTTCTTAGTACCAAATAGCAAAACAACGATCACGGCAATAATAAGAAGTTGCCAAATACTAATACCACCCATTCTTTCTACCTCGGGTCTTGATTAACAAATAAAAAATTAATACGAGTTTATCGCTTAACGTCTGTAAGTACGCCAACTTAACAGCCAAAATGTGATACCAACAGCGCCTGACAATGCAGATAACTGCTGATATGGCCCTCCCAGTAATATGGCAGAGCATACGATTAAAGTTGCACCAACGCCAAACAAAAATTTACCTGTACCTTGTTGCCGTTTTGTTTCACGGTATCCTTGATACAGCATGTCCATGCGTTGATTCATAGCCTTACCTTGTTTAAGGCTATCGTACAGCAACTCTGGTAGTTCCGGTAACTTTTCTGCCCAAAACGGAGCGCGTTCTTTAATTCCGTTTATAACAGCTTGCGGCCCTACTTGGTTCGCCATCCATTTTTCTAAAAATGGTTTCGCCGTCTCCCATAAGTCTAGCTGCGGATAGAGCTGTCTGCCTAACCCCTCAACATAAAGCAAAGTCTTTTGCAGTAAGACAAGCTGGGGCTGTACTTCCATATTGAACCGGCGCGCGGTATTAAATAGATTCAGTAACACATGGCCGAAAGAGATTTCGCACAAAGGTTTGGCGAAAATTGGCTCACACACCATGCGAATAGCAAACTCAAATTCATCAACGTTAGTATCGGTTGGCACCCAACCGGAGTCGACATGCAACTCAGCTACCTTACGATAGTCACGGTTAAAGAAAGCAAGGAAGTTTTCCGCCAGATAACGTTTATCTTCGCTATTTAACGTGCCCACAATGCCGCAATCTAAACCAATCCAAAGTGGATTCTCTGGGTGCTCATAGCTAACAAACACATTGCCTGGATGCATATCGGCATGGAAAAAGCTGTCACGAAACACCTGAGTAAAGAATACACTCACACCACGTTCCGCTAACAGCTTCATATTGGTGCCATTCGCTTCAAGTGTCGGAATATCAGATACTTGAATACCGTAGATTCGCTCAGAAACCATTAAGCTTTCGCTACTAAAGTCCGGCATAACCTCAGGAACATAAAGCTCTTCACTGCCTTCGAAGTTGCGACGCAATTGAATTGCATTGGCCGCTTCACGTCTTAAATCAAGCTCATCCAATAAGGTCTTTTCGTATTCGCGCACCACTTCAACAGGTTTTAACCTGCGAGCGTCCGGTAGAGCTTTCGACACTATCCTAGCCATGCGATACATCAGCTTAAGATCTGCATCAATGACAGGGCGAATATCTGGACGAATCACCTTCAAGACAACTTCTTGCCCAGAGTCTTTCAGCTTAGCAGTGTGAACCTGAGCAATTGAGGCCGATGCCAAAGGCTCAATATCAAAATCATCAAACCATTGTTCAATAGGGCCACCGAGAGCCAGTTCCATTTGCGACTTAGCTAAGTGTCCATCAAATGGCGACACTTGGTCTTGAAGTAGCGCAAGTTGATCAGCAATATGCGGAGGGAATAGATCCCGACGCGTTGACATCATTTGACCAAACTTAATCCATACTGGACCCAACTCTTGCAGTGCCAACCTAAGCCTTTCACCAAGCGGCTTGTCTGGATGTTTATTCTTCATCCAGAACAAAGATTTGCGCGCTAGCAACGGTGCTTTGGTGAGCTGATGCGTGGGCATCAACTCATCTAAGCCGTACTCAAGCTGAACCTTTATGATTCGATAAAGACGTTTGATTTCACTTGGAGTCATGCGCGCTCCGCCGATGCATCATTAGAATCATCGCTTGATGTCGCTTCAATTAAACGCTCCAAACGCACACTCAATCTATCTGCTTGGCTACGCACTTCATCAACGTCGTCACAAAATGCTGCTACCGCTAACGGTGGCGGAGCAATTTTCCACTCTTCCGTTAATACTTGACCAAAGTGGTCTTGGTGCTTTGCAGCTTGTGATGCGAAGAAAGAAAAGAGCCCTTTCGCTCCTTGGACCGCAGTATGTGCCACCACATCACCAGTTACACGGGATAACCACTCTTCTAGATCTGGTTTGCAATCGGTTAGCAGAGCAGAAAACTTCTGAGCCAGCTGAATGTCGCCTTCCAATTGCAACTTATCCTGTTTGATAAGCTTGGTGATATTCGCCTGCTCTTTTAGTTCAGGAAGTACCGAAAGGTTTAAAGATAAATAACAGTCCGGCTCACCCTCATAATTGGAAAGAACATCCAACTGATGACTAAACACAAAAGTGAGTGACTTATTAAACTCACGCAAATGAACTTGAATAATCTGACCTTTAAGACGTGCAACGCGCTTAACCAACGCATCGTCATCTTTGATTAAGGTATTGAGCGTGGTTTCCACCACCGCGGTGACTAATGGGTCAAAGGGCATAGCTCAGTCCTTAGAATTTGTATCCACGGTGCAGCGCAACAATACCACCCGTTAGGTTGAAGTATTTGGTCTGCTCAAAGCCAGCGTCTTTCATCATGCCTTCCAGAGTCTCTTGATCTGGATGCATTCGAATAGATTCAGCAAGATAACGATAACTTTCTGCATCGTTCGCCACCAGTTCACCCATTTTCGGCAACAGATGGAAAGAATACGCATCGTAAACTTTAGAGAGAGGCTCAAGGATAGGTTTTGAAAACTCAAGTACCAGTAAGCGACCACCCGGCTTCAGTACGCGATACATAGAACGCAGCGCCTTGTCTTTATCGGTCACGTTACGTAGACAGAAACTGATAGTAATACAGTCAAAGTAATTATCTGGGAATGGCAGCTCTTCAGCGTTAGCCTGAACATAATGAACGTTACCGACAATACCAGTATCACGCAATTTGTCGCGACCCACATTCAACATGGAGTTGTTGATGTCAGCGAGAATCACATGACCTTTGTCACCAACGATACGAGAAAACTTAGCCGTCAGGTCACCAGTACCACCACCAAGGTCAAGGATACGTTGACCCGGTCTCGCACCACTGCAATCAATAGTAAAGCGCTTCCATAAGCGGTGAACACCACCAGACATCAAATCGTTCATGATGTCGTATTTTGCTGCTACCGAGTGAAATACCTCAGCAACTTTTGTCACTTTTTCTTCTTTCGCGACTGTTGTGAAACCAAAGTGTGTGGTTTCGTCTTGTTGATTAAACTGATTTGATTGCACGTTACTATCCGTCATTATTCTTCCTCTTAGGCGGCGCAACATCACCTACGCCGCAGACGGTCAGTTTACTTTATCCATGTCTGGTTGTCTTTCCACCAACGCATCATTTTGTGCAATTTCTGTCAGAGAAGGAGAAATGGAGCGTTTCACTTCCACACCAAGTTGCTTAAAACTCTCCGCTTGACGGATCGCATTGCCCCTTCCGGTGGCCAATTTGTTCATTGCACCTTGATAACTTTGGTTCGCTTTATCGAGTGCGCCGCCCAGCCCTTCCATATCATCAACAAACAAACGCAACTTGTCGTAAAGCTTGCTCGCCTTGTCAGCAATCACCTGTGCATTCTGATTCTGGCGGTCGTTGCGCCAAAGGTTATCAATAGTGCGCAGCGCCACCAGCAAGGTGGTTGGACTGACCAAAATGATGTTGCTCTCCATCGCCTCTTTCACCAAACTCGGATCGGCTTGAATCGCCACTTGGAATGCAGGCTCTACCGGGATAAACATCAAGACGTAATCAAGCGAACGGATACCTTTTAGTTGATGGTAATCTTTTTGCGACAATCCCCGAATATGATTACGTAGCGCAATCAGATGATCACTCAATGCACGATCGCGTTCGGCGTCTGTCTCAGCATTAAAGTAGCGCTCATAAGCCACCAGCACCATTTTCGAGTCGATAACCACTTGCTTCTCTTGGGGAAGATGAACAATCACATCCGGCTGATATCGTTTACCCGCTTCATTTTGCAGGCTGACTTGGGTTTGATACTCGTGACCTTCACGCAGTCCTGATTCAGCCAGCACGCGCGCCAGAACCACCTCACCCCAGTTGCCTTGCTGTTTATTATCACCTTTTAGCGCTTGGGTGAGGTTCATCGCCTCTTTGGTCATTTGATCGTTAAGACGTTGTAGGTTCTTTAGTTCATGAACCAAGGTATGGCGTTCTTTGGCTTCCTGGCTGAAACTATCATTAACTTGCTTTTTAAACCCTTCCAACTGCTCTTTGAGTGGCGACAGGATGCCCTCTAAACTTTGTCGGTTTTGTGCGTCAACCTTAGCCGTTTTGGCTTCAAACACTTGGTTAGCTAGACGCTCAAACTGCTCTTTTAAGCGCAATTCAGATTGCTGTAGAAGCTCAAGCTTTTCTTGGTCAGAGCGCTGTTGTTGCTGATAGGTCGCTAACTGTTCACGCAGCTCGGCTTCAGACTGAGCCCGCTGCTGCTTCACATATTCAAGGTCAGTCGCATACTGCTGACGTTCTTGCTTCACCGCTTCAAAGTATCGCAACTTTTCCATTGCGGCCATAACTTTGCCATGCGCTTGCTTAAGCTCAAACGCCGATTTATCTCGTTCGTCATCCAGTTCGTCAAGCTCTTGCTTTGCGTCTTGAAGGTCGTGGCGTAAGCGTTCAATTTCTTGCTCTAAAGCGGTCTTTTCTAACTGCGCTTTTTGCTCAAACATCTGCTCCATCTGACGTGACTTAAAGTGCAGAATTGCAGCGGCGGAAAATCCGAGACAAGTTGAAATAGAAGTGATTGAAAGTAGGAGGGTTTGGTTATCAATTATCCATTGCATTGTATACGTGCCATCAGCCTAGGTTCTATAGCTAATGGTAATTTATACTGGATAAATGTCCAGATATTTACAAGGCACGCCGCTTGATACGTGAGTTGATAATATCTTCGATAAGCTTCTGTTCACGCTTTGCTTTTTCGTAGTTTTGTTTTTTACTCCAACGATCCAGCACTTGCTCTAGTCCATGTACTCTGGCCGCTTTTTGTTGCAGCTGTTTCTGAACCGACTGACACTGTGCTTCCATCACTGCTTGCTCATGCTTTTGATGATTCAGCATTTTTTGCAGCATTTGGTCGACAAGGTTAAGGTTCATCAACCCCATGCTATTGGTTTGATTTGAGCCACTGTGATTTAATGTTTTCAGTTCAGACAATGCCAGTAGCTGCTTAGCCAAATGCTCATTTTGGTGGCGCATAGATTCCAAACGCGCACCAATCTGATCACGTCGTAATTCCTCTACTTGGGTTATTTTACCGACTGCACGAATTTTACTGTCCATAGTTTTTGGTTAGCGTTTGGCTTCCTGCTTAATTAGGGTTTTGAAATAGCTGCGCCAGCTCCGTTAACGATGTCTGAAAATCCACCGCCTCATTGGCCGCTTGCAATAGATAGTTTTTGAGTTGAGGGTGCATCGCCAACGATTGGTCGAGTTCAGGGTCTTGGCCTGGCTGATAACCGCCTAAAGGAAGCAGCTCTTTCACTTGCAAATAGTTGGAATAAAGCTGACGAAATTGATTGGCTAGCGTACTGTGCGCTTCAGGAGTACATCCTGACATACAACGGCTGATCGACGCATTAATATCAATCGCCGGATAGTGTCCTTGCTCCGCCAATGAGCGAGAGAGTACCACATGCCCATCTAGAATTGCGCGGGCAGAATCCACCACAGGATCTTGTTGGTCATCCCCTTCTGCTAAAACCGTGTAAATGGCAGTCAAACTGCCATCGGGATGCTCACTGTTACCGGCACGCTCCAACAGCTGAGGCAAAACACTGAATACCGAAGGTGGATATCCTCTTGATGCCGGAGGTTCACCTAATGCTAAGGCAATTTCGCGCTGCGCCATGGCATAGCGAGTTAAAGAATCCATCAGCAACAACACATCGTTGCCTTTATCCCGAAAATATTCGGCAACTCGATGACAAAGTAAAGTGGCCCGTAAGCGCATTAATGGTGACTCATCCGCAGGAGCCGCAATAATAATGGCTTTCTTACGCGCTTCTGGCGTCAAATTACGTTCGATAAACTCACGCACCTCACGGCCACGCTCACCAATCAAGCCAACCACAATGACATCAGCTTCGGTGTTTTGAGTAATCATCCCCATCAACACACTTTTACCCACACCGCTGCCTGCCATTAAACCAATGCGCTGACCCTTGCCGACAGTGAGTAAACCGTTGATCGCACGAACACCAACATCCAGTGGCGTATCAACGGGGCGGCGTTTTAATGGGTTTATTGGTTTCGGCTCTAAAGAGACACGATCGCCTCCTTTTAGCACTGCACCATCATCCAATGCTTCACCAAGTCCATTCACCACACGCCCTAACCAATGACTGCCCAAATTAACCGAGCTATCACCATCAAGCGGTATGACTTTGGCACCGGCAAATAATCCCCCCAACTGACGAACAGGCATGAGGTAGGCAATATTATGGTCAAAACCCACCACTTGCGCTTCAATCATATCGCCTTCATCTGTCTCAACCAGACAACGTTGCTCAAGCTTAAATCGACACCCAACCGCTTGCAGCATTAAACCGTTCACCTTTACTAATCGACCTGTGACTCGCGCAACAGGTACTAGGTTAAGCGACGCAATCGCATCGTTTAGGCGGTCATGAAGTAGAGGGGAGGAAGCACTAGTCATCGTTACTCGCTAAATCAATAGGTGTCACTTCATCCAATAAGTGCTCTTTCACTGCATCCATACACGACTCCAATCGAGAGTCGCAACTGGCGTCAGCTTCAGCATCTTCTGTCACCAAATGACAGCCACCAACGGGCAGTTCTGGTTTGGCAACTAACTTCCAACCGTCAGCTAGCTCGGGGTTAATCTGGGTAATACGCTCTAGGTCTTGTGGGTTTAGGTGTACGGTGACCTTTTCGGTTTTACCCGGCATGGCCTCCAGTGTCTCATCGACTAATGCCAGAATTTGCTGAGGCATCAGCGTCAACTCAGCACGAATGACTTGCTGCGCCACTTTTTGCACCAACTCACAGATGATATGGCGTTGTTGCTGTTCTTTTTCTTCCTGCCAGCGAGACAGTGACACATAGATATCATTAACAGGTTTAACGGCATCAAGGAACGCTTGCTTGCCCGACTGTTCACCCGAAACAAAACCTTTTTGAAAGCCCTCTTTTTGACCTTCCAATAAACCCTGTTGCTTACCTTGCTCAATTCCTTGGTTTAAGCCTTCTCGATGACCACGCTCTAGCCCTTGTTGAAAGCCTTCTTCAAGGCGTTCCTGCACGTCGATTTGTGTCGGAGCATCATCCCAACTGAGTTCAGCGGTAAACTCATCCACTGCTGAAGGTTGTGCCAATGGCGGGAAGCGGTGTTGTCTATAACCACTAGGTGGCAAGGTAAATATCGCTTTTTCCTTCATGGCTTACTCCACCGTCTGCTCTTGGTATAGCGACAACTCGATCTCGCCTGCTTCCGATAGCTCTTTGATGATCTGCATAATGTCATTGCGAGCACGCTCAACCGCACTAACAGGCACTGCGCCGCGCAATTGCATATCGTCTTCCAGTGCTTTAACCATACGCTGTGGCATCGAACGTTTGATCGCTTGCTGCAAGGTAATTTCCGCCCCTTTTAACGCCACCGCCCAAAGCTCAATTGGTACTTGCTGGACCAACGTATCCATGGTGTCTTCACGCTGCCTACCTAGCACCATAAAGTCGAACATGTTCTCTTCAATTTCACTGACGACGTCTTCATCATGCAGTTTGAGCATTTCCATCAACATTGCTCGGTCACCCG
This sequence comes from Vibrio mediterranei, assembly GCF_900088415.1. Taxonomy (GTDB): domain Bacteria; phylum Pseudomonadota; class Gammaproteobacteria; order Enterobacterales; family Vibrionaceae; genus Vibrio; species Vibrio mediterranei. The sequence goes on along the minus strand of NZ_FLLQ01000013.1, from coordinate 89,811 downwards.
AGAAACGGTTGATGATGTCAGCCACTTGTTTAACGCCAGACATAGGTGCACTTTGACTTACTGAGACCTGCTCAATACAGCGTTCTATTAATTCGTTAAGATCCGCTGCCACTTGATGGTCAATATCTTGTAAGCGAGCAATGCGATACAGCAGCTCATCATGATAATCTGCAGGAAGGTAACTCAGTACCGCCGATGAGGTCTCTGGAGGTAAATACGCTAAGAATATAGCCTGCATCTGTGGGTGCTCTTTCGCTACAAATCTCGACAAGATCTCCGCATCAACCCATTGCAATCGCTGCATGTTATTGCGAATTTCATCACCATACAGGTTATTAAGTAATCCCTTAGCTAAATCATTCCCCAGAGCTTTACGCAATGTGTTCGACAGGTATTCTTTTGAGGCACCACGAATACCACTGTGCTGTCTAAAGTCTTCGAAGAAGTGTTGAATCACCCCTTTGGCATTATCACTTTTGATGCCACTTAGGCGTGCCATCGCTCGGGTGACACGCTGTGTTTCATCGCGAGAGAAATGACGCAGCACCTGAGCAGCGGCGTCCTCTCCCATACCTAAGAGCACAAGAGCGGTTTTCTCAACATGACTAAGCGTTGCTGGCGTTGACTGTGCTGTTTTCATTCACATTTACCCATTGTTTAAGTACTTCCGCTACGCGCTCAGGCTCTTCATTGGCAATAAGCTGTAGATGTTTAAGTTGAATTTCCAACGGCGACCCTGGAGGGGGCAGCATGTCACTGCTAGCATCAAGACCTGAAGAGGTGGATTCTATGCCTTTCTCAGACAATCGACGATTGAGCATCTCTTCACGTTCGCGCTCTTCGCGAGTCTGAATATTCTCTTGGTATTCCTCTTCTTGAGGCTCAGCGAATTCAAGTTCGTTACCACGCTTGTCCGCTCCTGTGAGGTGCATAATCAATGGGCGAAGTACAAAGAAGATCATCGCCATTCCGAGCATACCGCCAATGACATAACGCAGAGGCTGTTGCACTGTCGGGTCTTGCCACCACGGCATAGCCGGTGGCGCTTCGATTTCAATTGGGGTGAAGTTAAAGCTCATTAGGCTCAAGCTGTCTCCACGATCGGCGGAGATACCTACAGCATCGGTGATCATCGTTGATATTTGTGCGCGTTCGGCTGGTGTCCATGCCGTACCATTTGGTGCCGCACTTTCATTAAGCAGTACAGAGACACTTAGCTTAGCAATTTGACCTTGCTGATATTGAGTACGGCGCACGCTGCTGCCTACCGCGTACTGACGATTTAGCTCACTGCGTGCATTAGTATTTTGACTATCATTGGTTGGCACTTCCCCTGTAACTGGCGGTTGATTACTCAGAGAGCCCGGAATACCAAGTGCTATTTTATCAATGGTATTGTTCTGAATACTGTGCTCGTTTCGCACCACCGGATTGGTGTCGAGGATTTCTTGCGTTTCTTCCACTCGACTGAAGTCCATATCCGCCGCAACCTGAACACGATAGTTACTCGGACCTACAATCGGCGTAAGCATATCTGCCGCCCGTTGAATGATCTGCTTTTCAACGTTCTTTTGATATTCCAGATATTTCGCATTGACCTTACCTGCTTCTGCCGAGCCAACATCAGCGCTCAACAGACGGCCATATTGGTCAATAACCGAAACAAACTCTGGCTTCATTCCCGTTACACTACCCACCACCAAGTTGATGATGGCTTCGACTTGGTCAGGTTTCAGATCTTCACCCGGCTTAAGCTCAATCATCACCGACGCCGACGGCTCTTCACCTTGTTGGCGAACAAACAATGTCTGTCTTGGAATGGCTAAGTGAACACGGGCATTAGAGATAGCATTAAGAGAAATGATGGTGCGTACTAGTTCACCTTCGAGTCCATGACGGTAACGGGCATTTTCCATGAACTGGCTCGTTCCCAAAGAACTGTCTTCTTTAAGTGAGTCCAATCCGGTTGGCAGTTGAGCTTTAACGCCCTTCGCCGCCAATAACATACGGATTTTAGCCACTTGACCTTCTGCGACTAACACTTGGCCGTTCTGCTCTTGCAGTCGATAGGCAATACCTTCGGACTCTAATACCGAGACAATTTCACCAATATCAAAACGTTCTTGTTGGCTGTATAGCGGACGATAACTTTGCGAAGAACTCCACAGCGCCACCACAATAATGGCTGCAACAATAGCAGCCAGTACTGCTGACAATACCAAGTTACGCTGCGAACTTGACCACAGCTGCTTCACCTTGGCGTTGATATCGTTCATATTCGATGAGCTTGCTGTTTTGGGGGCAACATCGATTGGTCCCGCTGCCGCCACAGTTTGAGGTGCTAATTCTGACATGTTCTACACCGGCATCTTCATAATATCTTCAAAGGACGCAACTACCTTGTTGCGAACTTGCATTAGGGCAGAAAACGATAAGCTCGCTTTCTGGCTAGCAATCATGGCTCCAACAAGATCATCACTCTCCCCAGTCTCTACTGCTGTGATTTTCTGTGATGCCGTAGATTGATGTTGGTTCACCATATCAAGCACATTTTTCATTGCACCAGAAAATGCCATCGGTTCATTAACCTTGTTCACATCGATTGGGTTATTGGACACCACAAAATCAGGCTGCACGTGCTGCTGCATTACCTGCATTTTTGTCAGCATTAATTGCTCTGCGGATAACGCGTTATTTATAGGTTGCATCGCCATCAAATTTCTCCTTTACGCAGCCGAGCCAATGGCTGACTGTAGATCGATTCCTTGCTCTCGCATCGCAGCTAATTTGTAGCGCAGTGCTCGCGTAGAAACCCCTAGAGCGTCCGCCGTTTTAGTTCGGTTTCCGCCAAATTGACGTAGTTTTTCTAAGATAAATTGGAATTCTGCCTGCTTTTTGACTTCCACGTGTCCCATTAGGTTTTCATTGGACACCACAGGATTAAAAGCAGGGATCTCAATCGGCAACATCAAGTCGTGAGCCGTAATATAGTCGCCGTGGCGCATGACGAGCGCACGTTGGATCACATTCTCTAATTCACGAATATTGCCGGGCCAGTGGTATTGACTAAGCGCTTGCTGCGCATCTTCAGATAAGTAGCAATTGGCTTGCTCTTTGTATTTATTAATAAAGAATTGGCTAATAGGTAGGATGTCATCTTTACGATCACGAAGTGGCGGCCAATGCAGCGGCAATACGTCTAAGCGGTAATACAAGTCTTCTCTAAACGTCCCTTTTTGAACCTCTTCGCGAAGATCTTTATTAGTGGCCGCAATCACTCGAATATCTAAAGCAATCGACTTATGGCTACCCACGCGCTCCACTTCTCTCTCCTGAAGTACTCGCAGTAACTTAGCTTGAACGGCTGGTGACATTTCGCCAATTTCGTCTAGCAAGATTGTGCCACCGTTAGCTTCTTCAAACTTACCGGTTTGTGAACCCGTTGCGCCGGTAAATGCTCCTTTCACATGACCAAACAGTACGGCTTCTAGCATGGATTCAGGAATAGCGGCACAGTTAACGGCTACAAAAGGCTGCTGTGCGCGAGGCGATTGATCGTGGACGTAACGAGCGAGTACTTCTTTGCCGGTACCCGATTCCCCAGTAATCAACACACTAGCACTGGTGCACGCCGCACGGTGCGCCAATTGCAAAACTTGTTTGCTTCGCCAAGATTCCGCCACAATATTGGCCATTGGCTTCTCTAGCGCTTCAACGCGACGAATCAAGTTAACCAGTTGCGCTGCTTCAAATGGACGCAGCAAGTAATCTGTCGCCCCCGCCTTCATCGCTTCTGCGGCTAATATACCTTGGTCTTGTTCGACGATGGCAATGGCCACACCAGGGTTAGCTTTTCGCTGATGACAGGCAATCCACTCACGAATACTCATATCGGGCAGATTGGAGCTGACTAAACTGATGGAGCTTGAAGTGGCTAACAGTGCCGAACGACCAGTTCGAACATGATTTACGCTAAAGCCCTGCTCCGTTAATAGGTCGATAATAGGTTGAGCGTTTTGCTCACAAGGCTCAACGTAGAGAATATCCTTTTTCATTTACTGAACCTCCGTCTTCAGATCCGTTGAAGACGCTGTGTTGTTGGAGGGATGACGAACCACTCGAACCGTAACTCGGCGGTTCTTAGCTTGACCAAACTCAGTCTCATTGCTGCTCACTGGGTAACGGGCACCATGGGCTCGTACTTCGATCAGTTTGGCTGGCGTTCCTAACTCAGTGAGTACACTGGCGACGTCATCGGCGCGTACTCGTGACACCTGTAGGTTGCTCAATGACGAACCGACATTATCCGTGTGTCCATCCACCAGCACTTTTGATATGTGGCCATCTGCTTTGATATAGCTGGCTAATGATTGCAGTGTTTGACGCTGTTCACTGGTGACCACTCGTTGGCCAAAATCAAACTTCAGCACCACATCTCTCGCTTGGCTGTAGCTCATTTCAGGTAATTTGGAACGGCACTGATTGAAGCTAAAGTACGCCGATTCAATTCGAGTGGAAGGTAAAACAAAGGCATCACCTACTTGATTGGCAGCTTGCACAGAGCTCACTCTGATCCAAGCCCCACGAGTGGTGGCTGCTAATAAAACATCAATATCCACATCAAAGATGGCGTAGCCACGCGTTGTTTTTGCAGCATCATCGATCATGGTGTGTTGCACTGGGGTATGCCATGGTGCTGACAACTGAAATAGCTGTGCTTGTTTGATGTTATTGTTAGGTAAATGCAGAACTGCCGACAGTTGGTTATTAGGTTCCGCGTGGAAATAAAACTTCCCCCTATTATTTGGCAAGGTCTGAACAAGCTGGCACTCAAATTCTCCCTCTACAAATTGCCAATTAACCAAATCCATCGGAATATTTACTTCCGCTGCGTGTGAGATCTTAATCCCAAAAAACATCCCCATTAATAACACCAATGGGTACATCTTATTAACAGCGAAAGTGTGAATTTGTATTTTACATTCTCTTGACCGAGAAAAATCTCGACATAATGAGAAATAATATTTTTTAACTAAGCCATAGATCATATTGCTGTCCATCTATATCTCTTTCACATAATACATAGAAGCCTACTTTCATATGAGAGAGACGTTTTATAAAATTCCTTGATAGGCGTTATAAAACATAAATTTAGATAAAATACTCACTCTGATTGTTGCTATATAAGGGCTGTGCGCATTATTTAGTCGCTATTTTGCCCATGAAATATAATTATTATTTAATTAAGCTACCTGTATTTATTTTATATTTAAAGATGCTTTATATAGCGAAAACAAACATATGAACCAAGTTCACAAATTTACATTAGAGGGCTAAAAATAAATAAAAAAACCAGAGTAGACTGACGAAAAATGACGCTTTGTTATTAAATAGCAACACATAATTACAAATGAAACCCCACTCAGATTACGTTTGGTAAAGATATGGATATGCAAAAAACAGAGATGCCTGAACAGGTTCAAACTCTTAATGTGGAATTATTAGGTAAACCCATTCATATCATTCGCAATAAGCTCGAAGAGCTATTGATTAACTCATGCCAACAGCTAAGCCTTGAACTACAAGCTTGGTTGAAAACACAACAAGTGTTAGTCGAATTGGACCATGTTTCGCTTACGGAACTACCGCAAACCAACGTAGATGTCACCAGTGTTTCAGTGCTCAAACATAGCGACGACGGCATGCTCTATGTGTCGATGGAGTCCACCATGCTAATGCGCTTATCTGACCAATTTTATAGCACTAGCATGGAACGCAGCGGTGGGGAGCTCACCAATAGCGACTTGCGACTATTACAGCGCATTGCCAAGTGCACCTCGCAATGGATAGCGCCAGAAACCGCATGGAAACAACATGAATTTGAGGTTATTCCGGGTATTGGCATTACTGCCACGCTATCCATTCATGTGCGTAACCAACAAGCTCTATTAGCCATCACACTAGACAGTGCCCTGATTCAGACGCTAATCGACGAACTGGAATTAACACCCAATCCACATATGGCAAGTGACTTCAATCATGCCTTGCATAAAACCCCAGTCCGATTGAATGTTCAATTGAGTAAGACCGTGTTGCCTTTAACACAAGTACTCAAACTCAAAGCCGACGACATTCTCCCTATTGAACTGCTCAATAACGCTCCAGTGAACATTGGTAAAGAGACCCTATTCACAGGGCGCGTGGCAGAACAAGAAGGACAACTCGTTTTAATTTTAAATGATGATAAGGAAACCAACCGATGAGCGATTCGCCAGAACAAAGTGTCTTCGACGGTGACGAACTGCGCTTCGATGACTTTCAACTTGAGGACTTTGATACCGACGCCCCTATGGCCGCTCCAGTTCAATCTGAGCGAGATCTTAGCTTCTTCAAAAATATTCCCGTCACCGTGACGCTTGAAGTCGCCAGCAAAGAGGTTGCACTAGGCGATCTGATGTCTGCCGGTGAAGGCAGTATTATCGAACTTGATAAGCTAAATGGCGAACCGTTGGATGTGAAGGTTAATGGTTCTCTAATGGGGCATGCCGAAGTCGTCGTCGTCAACGAAAAGTACGGCCTGAGACTGATTGATGTCGTTGATTCTGCGCTCACTTCTATGGGTAAGTAGCTCGTGAAACTGCGTTTAGCTGGTATCGCTTATCCTTCGAACCTACGCCTGCTCCTCATAGGCCTGGTCATCGTCATGCTCGGTTTGTTTGCTCATCCCGCTTTAGCGGATAACGGGCTGACTTTTCTAACCGTTAACGATGGTCAATCAGAACAAGAATACAGCGTAAAGCTGCAAATCTTGCTCTTGATGACAGCTTTGAGCTTTTTACCTGCGTTCATTTTGATGGCCACCAGCTTCACTCGCATCATTGTCGTGTTAGCGATTTTGCGTCAGGCTTTGGGCTTACAACAAAGTCCCCCCAACCGAGTATTAATCGGTATTGCACTCAGTCTGAGCATCCTCATCATGCGGCCCGTTTGGAGCGATGTGTATGAGCACGCTTTCGTTCCTTATGACCAAGGCGAAATCACTTTGATGCAAGCTTTTGCTACAGCAGAAAAGCCGGTACGCAATTTTATGCTCGCACAAACTCAACGTAATTCACTCGAACAAATGCTGCGCATTGCCAACGAACCAGTGGATTCAAAGGTGGAGGATATTTCCTTTGCTATTGTTCTTCCGGCCTTTGTGATCAGTGAGCTAAAAACCGCGTTTCAGATCGGCTTCATGTTGTTTATTCCTTTTTTAATCATAGATTTGGTAGTCGCAAGTGTCTTGATGGCAATGGGTATGATGATGCTTTCGCCATTGATTGTCTCATTACCATTCAAATTGGTGGTATTCGTTTTGGTTGATGGTTGGGCGATGACAGTCGGAACCCTATCCGCCAGCTTTGGCAGTGGATGAGAGCGTGAATCATGACTCCAGAACTGACCGTTACTCTGTTTTCAAACGCCGTCTGGCTCATCATCAGCATCGTGATGGTACTGGTAGTGCCAGGACTGCTTGTGGGTTTGGTTATCGCGGTTTTTCAAGCTGCAACTCAAATCCAAGAACAAACACTCAGCTTTTTACCCAAATTATTGGCCACCCTGTTGATGGTCATTTTTGCCGGGCATTGGATGCTACGCAAAATCATGGAGCTGTTCGACTTCTTGTTCCATAACATTCCAGGGATGATTGGTTAATGCAAATTACGTTCGCCGAAATATCTCAATGGTTAGGTCAGTTATGGTGGCCCTTTTTCAGGATTGGGGCTGCCTTTCTGGCCATGCCATTTTTCGGTGATGCGTTAATTCCAGTATGGGTCAGAGCCCTACTTGCCTTATCGATTGTGGTGATCACGGCACCGCTTATGCCTGCAATGCCTGCCGTTGATTTGCTGTCGATGACCTCTTTGTTTTTGGCCTTTGAACAGGCTATGTGGGGACTTTTTTTCGGACTCATACTGCACCTTTTTTTCACCATTTTCACCATGCTAGGGCAAATCGTCTCGCTACAAATGGGGCTTGGTATGGCGATCATGAACGACCCGGTCAATGGACTCTCCGTTGCCATTTTGGGACGAATTTTCTTGCTGCTGTGTACGCTATTATTCCTTGCACTCGAAGGGCATCTTCTGGTCATTGATATTTTGGTGCAGAGCTTTGTGGTATGGCCGGTCGGCTCTGGCATCACCATCGCCTCTTTAGACAATATCGTTTCTTTGTTTGGTTGGATGTTTGCTTCAGCCTTAGCTTTGGCGTTGCCAGCAATCGTCTCAATGCTATTGGCGAACATCAGTTTTGGTGTCATGAACCGAGCGGCACCCAGCCTAAACGTTTACGCCCTTGGCTTCCCAATGACCATGTTGCTTGGTTTGTTTAGTATCTTGCTGACCGTTAGTGGCATTCCTAGCCGCTATACCGCGCTGGTACACGAAACATTGAGTCAACTTAACCTGTTTATGGTGGGGGGCGCATGAGCGAGCAGTCCAGCCAAGATAAAACCGAAAAGGCCTCGCCCCAGAAGATCAAAAAGGCGAGGCAGGAAGGTCAAATTCCTCGTGCCAAAGAGTTCACTACTGCAGTGCTGTTTCTAATTGTTGCCATCTATTTTTATAGCCAAATCGGTCGTATTTGGGAGCATATTTCTGGTGTATTTCGTTTCAATATGGCACTAACACGTCAGGACTTAGAAAACCCTAAACAAATGATTGAGCAACTGGGTCAAAGCCTTGGCATCATCATCGAATTACTACTACCCATGTTTATGGTTATCGTCATTGCCGCTATCGGCAGTAGCATGATACTTGGCGGTTGGATGTTTCGCCCAGCGAATATCCAACCCAAGTTGAGTAAGCTCAACCCCATTTCCGGTGTTGGACGTATGTTTTCAACACGTTCATTGGTTGAATTGCTGAAGTCCTCGCTCAAGGTCACGGTGATTTTTGCCTTGCTGTATACCTATTTGGATAGCAACTTTTCTCAGCTACTTGGCATGCAAAAGCTCACCCTATCGCAGGGCATCACTATGGTGATGACGATTTTATTTGAAGGTTTGTTACTGATGGGCGTGGCTCTGCTTATCTTTGGCGTGATTGATATTCCTTACCAACGTTGGGAGCACCTCAAGCAGCTCAAAATGACCAAGCAAGAGCTGAAAGAAGAGTACAAAAATAACGAAGGGCGTCCGGAAGTAAAACAGCGTATTCGTCAGATTCAACAGCAGTTTGCACGCCGAAAAATCGACAAAGCCGTCCCCAAGGCTGATGTAGTGATCACCAACCCAACGCACTACGCCGTGGCTCTAAAATACGACACCTCTTTATCAGATGCGCCATTTGTGGTGGCAAAAGGTATCGATGAAACAGCGATGCACATTCAACGTATTGCCCGCGAAAATCAGGTGGAAATATTACACTCGCCGCCATTAACGCGCTCTATCTACTACACCACCGCCATAGAGCAAGCGATCCCAAGCCAGCTCTACATCGCCGTGGCACATATTTTAACTTACGTGATGCAATTAAAGGCGTTTCGCCAAGGCTCGGGAGACAAACCGCTACCACTTCCCGTGTTCTCAATACCTAAACATTTGCAACACTAACGGATAACTAGAACAAGTAACAAAGGAACTCTCATGTTGAATCGTCTTAAACAATTTAGACGCTCAGGAAAAGGCTATATTGGCATCCCTATTGTGTTGCTGATGATTTTGGCGATGGTAATTTTACCATTGCCGCCTTTGCTACTCGATGCGTTGTTCACGTTCAATATTGTTCTGGCTATTTTGGTGTTACTGGTCAGTACCACCGCCAAAAGACCGCTCGACTTTTCCATCTTCCCAACCATTTTGCTTATCGCAACCCTAATGCGACTCACCTTGAACGTGGCCTCGACTCGTATTGTTCTACTCGAAGGTCATAATGGTGGAGACGCGGCTGGTAAAGTTATCCAAGCCTTCGGTGAAGTCGTGATTGGTGGTAACTACGTCGTAGGTATGGTGGTCTTCATCATCTTGATGATCATTAACTTTGTGGTGATCACCAAAGGTGGTGAACGTATTTCTGAAGTTTCGGCTCGATTTACCCTTGATGCGTTACCAGGCAAACAGATGGCGATCGATGCAGACTTAAATGCAGGACTGATTGACCAAGAAGCGGCAAGACAAAGACGTAAAGAAGTCGCCAACGAAGCTGATTTCCATGGCTCGATGGATGGTGCCTCTAAGTTTGTGCGTGGCGATGCTATCGCAGGCTTAATGATTCTGTTTATCAACATTATCGGCGGTATCAGTATCGGTGTGTTTGAACACGGCTTACCCGCTTCTGAAGCATTCAAGACTTATGCACTACTAACCATCGGTGATGGCTTGGTGGCACAGATTCCATCACTGTTACTGGCAACAGCAGCGGCCATCATTGTTACTCGCATCAATGACAGCGATAACGATATGACCGATACCATGCATAAGCAGTTATTGGCGACGCCAGCAACCTTATACACGGTTGCCGCCATTATGCTGATTATTGGCCTAGTGCCAGGTATGCCACATCTCGCCTTCTTCACGTTTTCTGGTGTATTGGCGTTTGCAGGCTGGCGTCAATCCAAAGCCCCTGTTAGCGATCCGCAGCTTGATGAAGTTGAAGCGATTTCTGCTGCCATGCAAGCAGACAATGAGCAACCGCTATCTTGGGATGATATCCCACATGTACACAGCTTATCGCTAGCCTTGGGTTATCGATTGGTTCACCTAGTGAATAAAGAGCAAGGTGCGCCGCTGACACAGCGTATTCGAGGGGTACGTAAAAATCTTTCCGAACAAGTGGGCTTCTTAGTTCCAGAGGTGAGTATTCGAGACAACCTGAGTCTTAAACCTAACCAGTACACCTTATCGCTTAACGGTGAAATCATCGAAGAAGGCTTTATCGAACCCGATCGTCTGATGGCTATCGCTGTTGGTGAAACTTATGGCGAAGTGGATGGTATCTTAGGCAGTGACCCTGCTTATCATTTGCCGGCGGTTTGGATCGAACATAAAGACAAAGCCAAAGCACTTAATATGGGCTATCAAGTCGTCGATGATGGCACCGTTATCGCCACACACATTAGTAAGGTGATGAAGTCGCATCTCGCGGAGTTGTTTACTCACGATGACGTGGATGCAATGAATCTGCGCTTAACCCAACAAGCGCCTAAACTCTCCGAAGCGCTCGGTGCAGCTTTAAACCCAGCACAACAGTTAAAGGTGTACAGGCAACTACTGCTCGATCAGGTCCCTCTTAAGGACATTCGCACCATTGCTAATACCATGCTGGAATCAGCAGAAAATACTAAGGATCCTATTCTTATTGCTGCCGACGTGCGTTGTGCACTGCGCCGCACCTTAGTTAATCTTGTGGCTGGACAACGTAAAGAACTAAGCGTGTACGCGCTTTCTGATGAGCTCGAACAGATGTTGATGACGTCACTACAACAAGCTCAAGCCAATGGCAGCGTCATGTTAGATAGCTTCCCAATTGAGCCAAATATCCTAAGTCAATTCCAGCAAAACTTACCGCTGATAAAACAGCAGCTTAAACAACAAGGGCTGGCACCTATCTTATTGGTCATGCCCCAGCTAAGACCTTTGATCGCTCGATATGCCCGCACCTTCTCGCAAGGATTGGCGGTACTGTCTTATAACGAAATCCCAGAAAACAAACAGATAAACGTGGTAGGAAACCTTGGATAACCTAACTTCAAACCAAGCGCTGTATCGCTACCTACATCAGCTAGTGGAGCAGCATGTCGTTACGGAAGACGACCAGATTATTTTTGACGCTTTTGAACAAAATGACATTCGCCATGCCTGTCAGGCCATTCGCGACACCAAAAACGGGGAAGTCGAGTTTCAGCATTTGACGCTGCGATTCGGTAGCCAAAGTGAGCAAAGCGTCTACCAGTTTGACCTTTCTGAAACGATGCGCTTTTGTCTCGATTTGTACAGTTTGTATCTCGCCTTGCGCCAAACCAAGTTCCAAATAGAGACCTTTCACCCAGATCTCACTAGTAATGTCGTCGTGCCTATTAGTAGTGATGCCCTGCTGTGGGAACCAGGTGAGCACTTTCTCAAACAAGTGATTCGATACCACGCAGGCGCGTTCTACCATATTATCCCTTCACTGCAACTGGGTGAGACCACCCCTTTGCATGAGCGGGTCCATGGATTAACCGAAACCCTCAAAGAGCAAGCTTTCGCATTATGGTTCGACGTTGACCCGAGCCAAGGTATGTTCGAACAGTTACTGCCCTTCGAGCCCGATGCGCTCAAAGTAGCAGCAACGTTAGAAAACAAACAAGACCGAACACGGTTATTACCTTTGGTGAAATTCTGTCGTAATCATAAGTTAGCTTGGGTCGCAGGACGAATCAGTAATCAAGATGAACTCACCCAATTTAAGCGCCTTGGGGCTAGTCATTACTTTGGCTACTTTAGTGATATTCCGACCTCAATGTCATTTAAGTCATTCGGTGATGCCGGTAATGATGAGTACTAACCAAGCGCTTATTTAAACCACATCGGCGCCTCTCCTTTCACTCTTTCTAGATAAAAAGAGAGGCCAACCTCCCTAACAAAATCGCTATTTTTCGGAATAAACCTCACACTTTCCCACCCAAAATCAGTAATTTCCAAGTTTTTTTCATTTTCTAATTAATCCTAGAAATTAACCGACCGCCTCTTGTTAGTGAGCGGGGCGAATGTCCCACATTGATATAGATTCAAGGAGAATGACAATGGCTTTATCGATGCACACTAACTACGCTTCGCTAGTTACACAAAACACACTGAACAACACAAACGGTCTGCTAAACACAGCAATGGAGCGTTTGAGCACAGGTTACCGCATTAACTCTGCAGCAGATGATGCAGCAGGTCTTCAAATCTCTACTCGTTTAGAATCTCAAACTCGCGGTATGAACGTTGCGATGCGTAATGCACAAGACGGTATCTCAATGATGCAAACTGCTGAAGGTGCGATGGACGAGATGACAAACATCGTTTACCGCATGAATGACCTAGCAACTCAGGCATCAAACGGTTCTGCTTCTACTGCTGACAAAACTGCACTGAACAAAGAATTCCAACAGCTTAACGAAGAGCTAGTGAACATCATGGATTCAACTAACTTCGGTGGCCAGAAGCTGTTTAACACTACAGGTTTTGCGGCGGGTGCAGTTAACCTACAAATCGGTACTAATGCTGGTGAGAAACTAGCAGTTGACGTATCTACAGACATCACAGCGCTAAACACAGCAATCGGTGCAGCTGGTGGCTTTGCTCTGGGTGATATCTCGACAGAGGCTGGTGCTCAGACTGCACTTACTACTCTAACAGGTGCAACAGGTGACGCAGGTCTTCTTGCTGATATCGGTACTACACGTTCAAGCTTTGGTGCGAACATCAACCGTCTAGAGCACACCATCGTTAACCTTGGCAACATGGTTGAGAACACATCGGCTGCGAAAGGTCGTATCACTGACGCTGACTTCGCTGTTGAGTCTTCAAACATGACGAAGAACCAAATGCTAATGCAAGCGGGTACAACAGTTCTATCGCAAACTAACCAGCTACCTGGTATGGCGATGTCACTACTTCGCTAATAAAGCAAGCATCCTTAATAATTGGTGCGGTGATCGCTACCAGCCAACCGCATCGGTTATTTTTGGATATGATGAATTTTCCTTCGTTAACTATTCATCCGTCCTTTTAGCCTCCTTCGGGAGGTTTTTTCATTACTAGGTCGTGCTTGATGGGATGTGAAGAGATGAGAACAGAACCAACTCTGAACCCAGATCTCATATTGCCACTTATCTTATCACCAACGATTAATACCTCTCACCATCAAGTCGCCTTAACCCTCTGAGTAATAGGCAGTTTACTGGTGGAAAAGCGGAACTAGCACAATGGAAACCCCGCTTCCGCCCACGAGACAAAATTAGCCTAACCAATTGAATTTTAATGTTTTAAATCATGGCATATATCTTGATTTAACCCACTAAGAATACTGTGCTGTCCATCCCTATTGCACGGCGAGCAGCAAAACTAAGGAGCACTCCAATGAGTTCGTTTGACCCAATCACTATGGCGACCAACCTTGCCACTTATGATGTGCAGCCATTTCAGCAGCGCTACCAAATGCAAGCGGATAAGTATCAGGCTCAAATTACTGCGCTAGGTAAAGTGGAATCGGCATTGCGTGAGTTCCGCACTGCCGTAACCAACATGAACAGCAGCAGCTCGAACATCATTAAGAATACAGCAACGGTTTCACAAGAGGGTTTCCTTTCTGCGACGGCCAATGCCAGTGCCATGGCGGGCAGCTATCAAGTGTTTGTGGAACAAGTTGCCACCGCACACCAACTCTCAACGGGTATGCCAGCCGACCTAGATGCCAACACTGAGATTCCAACAACAGGCACGCTTGATTTAACAGTTGACGGTAAAACCCTATCACTCGATCTATCAACAGTTGATACCGACGGCGATGGCAAAGCAACCATGGCCGATCTGGTTTCCGCTATTAATAATGACCCTGATAACCCAGGCGTCAATGCCACTCTGGTTCGTTCCAATGGTCAGACGCACTTTATGTTATCAAGTACTGAAACGGGTGTTGCCAATAGCGTAAACGTGTCAGCTTCAGGCACTGGGGCAACATGGTTTGAAGATGCCTTTACTAACACCAGCGACATCAGTACACCACAAGATGCCGTCATTTGGTTAGGTGCTGAAGGTAGCGGCCTAAAACTGACCAACAGTAGCAATACCTTTACTGGCGTTATTGATGGTGTTGACCTAACGGTTAGCAAGGCGCAGGTCTCGGGAGAGCAACCGCTAACGCTGACCATTGGTGCCGATGATGAAGCAACAAAAGAACAAGTTAACGCCTTCATTGACGCTTACAACACTCTGATGTCTACCATGGACGAATACACCGGTATCGGCGGGGAAGATAAAGCACGTGGCGTGTTAGCGAGTGACCCAACACTTCGCTCTATTGAAAGCCAACTCACCAGCATTATTCGTGGTGAATACAACGGAATGCGCCTAAGTGAAGTAGGTATTGAGATTGATCGCAGCGGCAAGATGACACTGGATGCTACCAAGTTCGAAGAGGCGCAGAAAAATAACAGTGCCGCGCTAGAAGCCATGTTTAACGGCGACGGTAATCTTCTGGATTCCATCGACACCATGGTTGACCCATTTTTAAAGTCGACCACCGGTCTTTTCAAAACCCGTAAAGACTCCTTACAACAGAACATTTCGCGCATTGACGACAAACAAGCAACGTTAGAGCGCAAGTACGACATGGCGTACAGCCGCTACCTCAAACAATTCACTCAAATGAACACCTTAATGACACAAATGAACCAAACCATGAGCATGTTTGGTTAGGGCTAGGAGTACAAAATTATGCTAATGGATTCAGGCTACGACTCATATCAGCAGGTCGATTTAGATGCCCAAGCAGCAGCCGCAAACCCACATCAACTAGTGGTGATGCTGATCGACGGTTTACTTAATGAAATTGAACGTGTGCGCGGTCATATAGGCGCAGGGCGCTTAGCCGAAAAGGGTGATGGTATCAGCAAGTGTATGAACATTCTTGTCGGCCTAGATAGCGCACTTGATGATGAAAATGGTGGCGAAATCGCCGAGAACTTGCACCAACTTTATGACTTCTGCCAAATCGAACTCTATCAAGCCAGTATTCACAATGACGTGGAAAAACTCGCCAGTGTAGAGCGTGTGATGGGCAATATCAGAGAAGGATGGTTGAATTTTGGCAATCAAGCATAAGGTGTCCCCTGAGCGATTCCGACACCTCAGTAAACTTATTGAAATCGCGACAAAAACGGAAGATTGGCACGCACTAAAACGCTACGACGTACAGCTTCGTGAGCTTTTGGACACCCATAGACCTTACTTAAAGGACCCTAGGTTAGCACCCGAAATTCGCCACGCTAGACAGACTCATTTAGCGGCATACGAAGCGTTGTCCGTTGCAACCAGTGAACTCAAAAAACGCCTCCACAGTGTGAGCGAGGAAAAAGAGCGAACAGTGGCTTATCAACTTGCGATGACATTGGAGTAACCCCATGCTAACCATGACCAATATTCAAAGTGGTGACAGTTCGGCGCGTGTTAGTGATGGTTCATCAAACCAGAGCATTAATGCAGCAAGTACCTCATCACCTAAGGACGCTGCTGTCCCTTTTGGCCAGCTCGTTAAAGCGCCAAAACAACACGATCAATCCGTGGTTGATGACCCTTTGTTAACCAACGGGGCAGATAATGCTGACGAAAATGCTGTGCACGCTACACTTGCGACACTGATTACCGAGCCAGAGTTGCCTCAAGGTTCTGCCGTTGCAACAAGCCAAACACCTGCAACCTCACTGCAGCAACAAGCTTCCGAGCTACTTAGTCAGTTTGTGGTCAACGCCAATACACGCCATTCCGCGGCACCTCAAGTTGAGGCACATGTCGCTCACCCATCAATAGCGATAGGTAAAGAAAGCTCAACACGTAACTCGGTCAACCCGGCTCTGCTGGTGACACAAGCAGCGCCAGACAACGCCGTCTCTCGCCCCATTAATGCAGAGATAGCTAACTCACTAACAAACTTAAGTAGCCAGGTAGTGCCAGCCCAACAAACTCAAGGTCACCAGACTACTCCTGCGCCAGTATCTACCACACCTTCCACAACAGAATGGGCACCGGTTCGAGTGGACACTCAAGCAGGTAAATGGGGGGAGCAAATGCTGCAGGTGCTCAACGACCGAGTCACTCTACAAGCTCAACAAAACTTGCAAGAGGCTCGGATCAGATTAGATCCGCCTGATCTTGGCAAATTGGATCTTATGGTTCGTGTTGAAGGCGATCGCTTAAGTGTGCAAATCAATGCCAATGCCGCTGCTACACGCGAGGCATTAATGCAGGTCTCAGAACGTCTTCGATTTGAACTGCAAAATCAGAACTTTATGCATGTTGACGTTCAGGTCGGTACTGGAGAAGGCCAACACGAATCACCGCAGCATAGTCAGGAGGAAGAGTCGACGGTTCTCGCCTCTCGTCGCTTTGATGATGACTCTTCATTTCAATCCACCTTTACCACTGCTGAACACTGGCTCAGTACGCAAGCCTAGTGCTATGCACTAAGTACCTCATAGGAAATAAATTATGACTAAACCGCAACTCTTCGCCATGTTCATCGCCATGATAGTGACCAGTGCCTTGGTCTCTGCTGCTACTGTGTTTGGTGCAGCCTGGTATTTAAAGCAAGCGGGCGATGACCGCAGCATGATTGAAGACACTCCACTGTCGTTTTTGACCCAAGACAACCAAAGTAGCCAAGGCCCAAGCTTTCAATCATTGGACAAGGTAGTACTGAGTGTCAGAGGCAAGAAGCAAACTCACTTTGTAATGATCGAGCTAGCGGTAGAGACTCGCCGCCCAGATCGACTGCAGAACATCAATGACTACATGCCCATTGTCCGCAATGCCATGCTCAACTTGTTCAGCCAAAAAACTTATGAAGACCTTCATGGCGAACAAGCCCTTGCATCGCTACAGGACGAAGTAAAAAACACTGTGATGATGGCGTTTGCTAAAACTGAGGTGATACGCGATATCGACGATGTACTGCTTACCAAGTACGTCGTGCAGTAGAGGCCGCCTATGTTGGATATGAATTACACGGACAGTTATGGTGTCGCCGACGAAGTGAATTCGCCAACGACACCCATTGATGAAAATCGTCTTCTGAGCCAACACCAGATTTTGGTGAAACGAGTGGTCAATCAACTGCGTAACCATGCTACGACCCATTGCAGCATCGAAGACATGCAGCAAATAGGATTAATAGGGTTACTGGAAGCAGGGCGTCGCTATGGCAATATCGATGACCCCAACTTCCCTGCATTTGCTGTGTGTCGTATTCGAGGCTCTATTTTGGATGAGCTACGCCGACTTGATTGGCGTTCACGTAAAACACGCCAGCAAGCGCATGAGCTCAACGATATCACCCGCGATCTCACCAAAGCACTGAAACGAATGCCGACGGAGCAAGAGATCATTAAAGCCCTCGGCACCGATCAAGCGGATTATCACACTCGGCTCAGCGCCTCAATGGCTGGCGAGATGCAAAGTCTCGATCAGTTGATAGAAAAAGGGCTGGAAGGCCAGGTAGATAGTGCCTATGAAGGCATGAGCCATGAGCATATTCGCCGCAGTCTAGAGGTCGCTCTCGCAAAATTGCCAAAACGAGAACAACTGCTGATGACACTGTTTTATCAGCACGAACTCAACCTACATGAAATTGCCTTGGTACTCGAACTGACACCACCACGGATCTGTCAGCTCCACAAACAAGCGCTAAAACAACTCAACCAATTACTATCTTCTTAGGAGTCACATATGCAAAAGTTTATGGGCGCGATCATTATTCTGATGTGTGTCTTCGGCGGTTACGTTTGGGCCGGGGGAAGCATGATGGCCATTTGGCAGCCAGCCGAATTTCTGATCATCATCGGTGCCACAGTCGGCTCATTGATCATAGGTAACCCTCCGCAAGTCTTGAAAGAAATGCGCAGCCAGCTTCGCTCTATTATGTCACCTCACAAGGACGAGCAAGCGTTCTACATGGAATTAATGGCATTACTACAAGTCTTGTTAGAAACCGTTCGCAGTGGTGGCTTCAAAGCACTCGATAAACACATCGAGAACCCGGAACAAAGCCCGATTTTCAACCGTTACCCACTGGTTAGCCGTGATTATCGTCTTGTTTCTTTCATTACCGACAATTTGCGTTTAATGGCAATGGGACAAATGTCGCCTCATGAATTAGAGGGATTACTAGAGCAAGAGATTGAAGCGATTGAATCAGACCTGCTGCTTCCATCTCGCTCAATGCAACGTACGGCAGAAGCTCTACCCGGTTTTGGGATATTGGCAGCCGTTGGCGGGATCATCATCACCATGCAAGCTATTGATGGTTCCATTGCCTTGATTGGCTATCACGTCGCCGCCGCTCTAGTAGGTACATTTTTAGGTATTTTTGGTTGTTACTGCTGTTTAGACCCAGCCAGTAATGCCATGGCTCAACGCGTTAAGCGTGATATGTCAGCCTTCGACTGCATCCGCGCGACACTGGTCGCCTATGTAGCGAAAAAGCCGACGTTGCTCGCGATTGATGCTGGCCGCAAACACATTCAGCTCGACATCAAACCAACCTTTAATCAAATGGAGAGGTGGCTAGCTGAACAGGAGGGATAATGCAAAAACAAGAGCAAGTCGTCTTTAAGCGTTCAGGGCGCCGCCATGACCATGAGTACCATGGCGGTGCTTGGAAAGTCGCCTTAGCCGACTTTATGATCGCGTTAATGGCTCTGTTCCTCGTGTTATGGGTAATGCAAGTGGTCGACAAAGAAGAGCGCAAAGCAATTGTCGCCCACCTACAAATGGCCAGTGTTTTTGATAAGAGCACTGGCAGCCTTTTCGATACTTCACAAAGTATCTCCCCTATTGATCTTGCCTCCGACTCATCGGTGACCAGCCGTCATGACTCAGTGCATACCGTGACCTCTTTTTTCCAGGGTGATCGCGATGGACCAGAGTCGGACTCGCTGATCAACGGCACCTTTGATACCCAAGAGCGCTTAGAAGCCTTGGCGAAAGTGGTCAATGAAATGATGCGCCAGATTAATGCTGATGGGAACGTTGACGTCACGGTCACCCCACAAGGCTTAAGAATCGTGCTGCAAGATGACTACAAACAAAACATGTTCCGACGAGGAGGTTCAACACTTACCCCTTTCTTTGAAGACCTGTTATTGGCATTAGCACCGGTATTCCAGCGTGTTGAAAACCCGATGATCATCAGCGGACACACCGACGCAACGCAATACCGCAAAGCGTTCAGTAGCTCCTCGAACTGGGAACTGTCCTCGTCTCGAGCCAATAGCGCCCGACAAACCTTGGTCGCTGGCGGAATGCCTGAGCAAAGAGTGCTACAAGTCACCGGAATGTCTGACCGAGCGCTGCTCAATCAACAGGATCCTAAATCGAGTGAGAACCGCCGTATTGAACTGTTTATCTTGACCACTCCAGCTGCCGAAGTGATCAGCACCTTATTTGGCGAACAGCCGACTAACGAGGTCGAAAAGGCACGTGAGAAGGCTCAGTTTAATCAACCTGTGTTCCGAACCGATACCATTCGCTTTGAGTCGGAAGGCACCTCTTCCGTCGAGCCACAAGCACTTTAGCTTGCGCGCTTAATCAGGTGTTCTATGCTTAGGTAGAACACCTAAATATGCTAATAATTTCTTATTGATTTCATTGAAGTAGAGCGTGTTATGCGTCAAACTCATCCTCACATTGCAGACAGCAAATCTGACCCGCTTCAAAAAGCATTTTTGTGGCTGATCATTATTGATTACGCGTTGCTTGCTCTGTTTTTAAGTCAGTTATCCACGCTGTCTTTAAAAGGAGGAACGGGGATCAGCTTGCTGCTCGTGGTCTATAACGGCCTACTGACTTTCCTCTGCTTCCGCCGAACCAATAAGCGCGACGCCTACATCATCTACCCCACTCTTTCAGCGACGCTGTTAGCGTTTATCTGCTTTTTGTATTTTTTCTTTTTGGTGTGACTTGAACCCTATTTAGTAAGTCATTTACTTCAGGTGTCATCCCCCCAAAAAAACGTTCATCATTCCCTTGAAAAAGGGAATCTCATACAGTACATATCAAAACCAAATAACATGACTTACTTTTAATTTTCAGTCATCTACGCGATTTATAAATTCTTCGTTGTCACGAAGATGACCATCTATTTGAGATTGCAGGAGAGAGGATGCCGCCGTGACGATTTTTCTTTTCACGGGCAGCTGAAAATCCTCACATCCGTGAGGAGAATGATTTGTTTCCGAGGTTTTTCGAAGGGATTATTTAAGCAATGCAACTACAGTATGACGACGAACATTCGCTTGTGCGTTGAGGGCTTTAAATGTAGTAGTGAAGTCTTGAGAGAGCTGAGTGAAGTCATTGAGCTTTTGGGCAACTTGTTCTGAAGATGGCACATTAGACTGGCTTTGAATGCGCGTCATTTGGGTATTCAATTGAGATTGAAATTGTCTGGCTTCGTTTAAGCTTACTTGTGCTTGCTGTAGATGTTGATTGACCTTAGCAATGGACTGTTTGATGCCATCTCGAGACGCTAAGTCGAATTTTAACTCCGCCATGCCATCAGGCTCAGCTTGAATATTGAATGCGTTCGCTTGTCCGGCAGGGAAACGGTGTCCTTGCCCAGTAACCAGCACTTGTTGCTGCATGGCCGCATAAGCAGATTCATGAACATCAAACAAAATGCTGCCATCCTGCGATAAAGAGGCACGCATACCCATGGGGATTAAGCTGCGATCGAGCTGTTTCACCGTTCGAACACCATCAGATTGGCCATCAAACTGCAATACAACCGAACCGCCACTTGGGAAATCCAGTCGAATTTGCTCAGCTCTTTCGCTCATACGATGGACATTGAGTCCTGGAATAGAAAAACGACGCACATCGGCGGTATCGAGTTTAAGATTAAGCTCATTATCCACCACTCGCTTGCCATCAAACCGCGCTTGATTCAATGTCGCTTCAATCGTGGCTTTAGAGCGTGCTAACGAATCAGGCATGTTACTGTTAACACCATGCGAAAGCGCTTGGGTCAGTTGGCGTTTAACTTGGGTAAGCTCTTTACCGACTCCTTGCAGCGCCTTAGTAGCAATCTGCACTGAAGTAGCGTGTTGCTGACCTTGTGTAAGCAACACGCCTGAAAGTGAATAAGCTGACGTAATGTCAGCTTGAGGTCTTAGCAGGCGCTTTGACAGTGAGGTACTGGTATCAGTGGACGCTTGTGAGGGCGCGATACTGGCCGCTTCTTGCCCTGTTAGCTTGATACTATGCGGTCTAACTTCAACCGTACTTACTGCCATAACACCTTTCCTTGTTAACTAATTCTTAGACCTAAATACGGTCGAAAAGCGAGAGATCGTTAATTTTTACATAGCTAGCTTGAGTTGCTTGTAATGCTGCCATGTAGTTGCTGAGACGAACGGATGCTTCACCATAATCCAACGCAGAAATATCACTGGTCACTTTATCAACGAATAGCTTGTTTTCACCGTGTGCGCCATCCATCAAATCAAGGTTATTGTGGCGACCACCGATCTCTGTCATCGCCCCAAGCACGTTACCCAAGGTATCATCTATGGCGTTCAGGCTAGCATCAACTTCAGCTTGGAAATTTGGACTCGGGTTCTTAAATTCGACAATCAACGCATCGATTTGATTAAGTACGTTGTTTCCTCCGCCAAGCTCAAGAATATCCTTGGCCGTCATGTTCGACTCCATGGTGACGCCTTTTGCAACCGTCACCACTCGCTTATCGCTGTTACCATCCACGACATAACCTGCCCCAGAGTTTGACAGTGCTGGCGTATCAGTTTTGGTGCCTGAGAACAAATAGTGGCCTTCTTCATCCTGAGCATTAAACGAAGACTCAATGGAATCACGTAGACTTTCCAGCTCGGTGATCATGCCGTCGCGGTCTTCGTCCGTTAGCGTGCCATTAGAACCCCACAGCACCAATTCACGCATACTTTTTAAACTCTCATTGACCGAATCAAGATAAACCTCTTGGCTTGATAGCGTGGTTTTCACATTAGCAATATTGCGTTGATATTGATTAATTGCGCTGCCTTCACGGTCGAGGTTCAACAACTGAATCGAGGCCATTGGGTCATCAGACAATTTAGTTAGCCGATCACCGGTCGCCATTTGTTGTAGCACTTTGCCAAGCCCGGCATTATTGGTCTGCAAGCTTTGCAGCATCATCTGGCTAAATTGAGTATCACTGATTCTCATACTAACTCCTTAAAATAACTGCAAAACGGAATCAAACAGCTGGTTAGCCGTACTGATCACCTTCATATTGGCATTGTGCGCATTGGCAAAGGTCATTAGGTTCGCCGCTTCTTCATCACTATTAACGGCACTGACGTTATCGCGCGCTGCCACCGACTGTTCAAACATTGACTGTTTCGCTTGGTAATCTGAATCCGCTTGGCGGGCTTTGATTGCCGTTTCTCCGACCATCGCAGTAAACGCGTCATTCAGCGACAGGGAACCAAAGCCAGTAATGGTCACTGGTTTGTTACTGATGGCAATCAAGTCCTTGAGGTTATCACTGTTACCTGGGTTACCATCGCTCGAAAATGCTAACTCATCCGACTTAATATCCGTGATAGTTAAGCTGGCAGCTGGGTTAGCTGGGTCATAGCTAAATAAGGCTTTACCCGCATTGCCATTAAGATCCTGACCTGCTGCCAAGACCGCATTCACTTCATCCGCCAAGCTACGCGCCATATCATCAATGGCGTCTTGATAGGGTTTGAGTACATCCACTTGATAGTCATGAAGTGAGCCCAACTTACCGCCAAGGTCACCTTTAGCCGCAAAGGTTTGATTGCCAAACTCAATATGGATGTCGGCAAGATATGGATCGCTTGGGTCAGGAATCGCTTTAATCACACTGGCATCGCTGCCCATAACTAAAGGCTGCCCTGAAGCCAATGAGACTTGAATACTGCCATCCGCTTGATCGGTGGTCTTCACTTCCATCACTTTGGAAAGTTCTCCCACAAGCGCATCACGCGTGTCCATCAACTGCGCAGGGTTACCACCCGTGCCTTGCATTTCAACAATTTGCTTATTCACTTCCGCGATATTGGACATCAAGCTATTTGCATGAGAAATGGCGGCGTTACGCTGGTCATGTACATCTTTATGTTGATTGTGCAGCGATTCGGTCAAAGTATTGAAGCGGCGAGCTAAGGCCTCCGACTCATTAATCACCTGTTGACGCAGTGGGGTTGATTCAGGCTTTGTCGTTGCATCGTTCAGTGCTGCAAATAGAGAATCTAAGCCCGCTGATAAGCTAAAGCCATCAGCCCCTAACATGTTTTCCAACTGACTCATGGCGCTG
Organism: Vibrio mediterranei; assembly: GCF_900088415.1. GTDB lineage: Bacteria > Pseudomonadota > Gammaproteobacteria > Enterobacterales > Vibrionaceae > Vibrio > Vibrio mediterranei. The sequence continues at coordinate 65,743 of NZ_FLLQ01000013.1, read as the reverse complement.
GTATAACCCGATGCGTAGTTAGCGGCACTGGCCGTTGACCACGTTTGCTTCACCAAATATTGATCGGTCACTCGGCGAATACTGGTCACTTCCACCCCCATTCCGGGGTTGGTTTTATCGTATTTCCCCCCAGCCAACGACGCCATCACCGCTTGCTGACGGCTGTATCCCGGCGTATTAATATTGGCGACGTTTTGAGCGGTCACATCCAATGCCACTCGGTTGGCATTCATGCCTGAAAGCGCAATATTGACGAGGTTCATAACTAGAGCTCCGTTGTTCTAATAAGAGGCTGAGAAAACGCCATGGTCGTGGCCGCCTCGCTTGGGGACTGAATAGTGAAGGCGACGGAATGATCGATGCCATTAATCACATCGTCACTGTGAAGCGAAGCTGTTGTGCTAACCTGTGAAGTTGCTTCCATATCGTTAGCCGACCCTAGGGTGCGTGTTAAGCTAGGGTCGAACTGCACCTCGAGGTTCGAGGCTGATGCTTGAGTAGGGCTTAGCTGTTTCACCAGCATATCGGCAATCCCAGAATTCTGCTTTTTGGCAAGTTCGATAGCCAATTGTCCATCATGCATATCTCGAAACACGCCATGTTGCTGCGACGAGAAAGGGCTGTCTTCATCGGCCAGTACGTCACTACTGCTGCGCATTTGGCGCAGTACCATTTGCAAGAACATGGCTTCGAACTGCCCTGCGACTTCTTTTAGTGCACCTTGCTCATCGGCACTGTGTTTAATGTTGGTCAGAGCGGCATTGTCGTGATAGAGCATGCTATTAATTCTCGTGCTGTCATTCATCGCGTCTATTTTCATCACACTCTCCTAGATCACTACCAACTCAGCATTGAGCGCACCCGCTTCATGCAAGGCCTGTAGAATGGACATCAAATCGGTTGGGGTTGCCCCTAAGCTGTTGACGGCATTCACAATGGTGTTGAGCTCTGTCCCTTCAGGCCAGATCACCATTTGCGCTTGGTCTTCACTGATATCAATTTTCGATTGATCGACCACAACCGTGTCACCGTCAGCGAAAGCATTCGGTTGGCTCACTTGTTGAGACTCAGTAATCGATACCGTTAGGTTGCCATGGCTTACCGCTGCTTCTGTCACTTTTACGTTTTGTCCTACGACAACCGTGCCGGTACGCGAGTTAAAGACGATTCGAGCAGGTTTGCGTCCCTCTACAACACTCATTTCTTCTAGCATCGACATCATGGTCACACGCTGCTGAGTATCTTTTGGCGCGCGCATATCGACACGCACTTTGTTGATGGCAATGGCCACATCTGGACCAAACGTACCATTGATTTCACGAGCGATATTTTTTGCCGTGGTGAAGCTGGCTTTACGCAGATTCAACGTGATTTGAGAACGAGAGTTAAAGTCCGACGGGATCTCACGTTCCAAGGTTGCGCCATTAGGCACTCGTCCCGCGGTGGGCGTATTTACTGCGATTTTAGAACCGCTGCGTCCTTCAGCAGACACTCCTCCAACCACCACATTACCCTGAGCGACTGCATAGACTTCACCATCCACACCTCGCAATGGCGTTAAGAGTAACGTGCCTCCACGTAAACTTTTGGCATCACCAATTGACGAGACCACTATATCCAACATTTGCCCTGGGCCTGCCATCGGGTCCACCGAAGCAGTGACACTCACCGAGGCGACGTTACGCAATTTTGGATTCGCATCATCACCGATTTGTACCCCAAATTGGCGCAGCATATTGGTGATAGACTGAGCGGTAAACTTCACTTGGTTTCGGTCACCTTGGCCGTCGAGACCCACAACCAAACCATAACCAACAAGCTGGTTAGTGCGCACACCCTGTACGTCCACCAGATCCATAATTGGGATTTCTACCTCGGCTCTGGCTGATGACATCATACCGAGAGCAAATGCCAGTAGAATTGAAGTAAAGAAATAGCGTTGTTGAGTCATTAGAACGGCATCCATGGGCTGGTAAAGAACTGAGTGAGCCAACCAGCAGAGTTGCTGTCAGCTAAAGCACCACGTCCAGAGTAGGTGATGCGCGCATCCCCTATGCGATGAGAAAACACTTGGTTGTAACGGTCTACATCGTCGGCACGAATAATGCCCGTGACGCGAATAAATTCATCGCCTTGGTTAAGACGAATCCATTTCTCACCGCTAATTTTGAGTACGCCATTGGGCATCACTTCATGTACCGTGACCGTAATAGCGCCTTCTAACTTATTACCTTGGGAGCTAGCGGCACTGCCATCAAAAGCTCGGCTGCCATTAAGACCCACCGCCGTCTCGTCAAAGGTGTTTCCACCAACGGTTGCCGCACCAAAATCCACTTTAGACGTCTTGCCGAATTTGGTATCCGCTTTCTTGCTCGATTGCGTTTCTTCCACCAGCAAAATCGTCAGTACATCACCCACTCGGTACGCTCGACGGTCTTGGAATAAGGTTAAGTTATATTGATGGCGATAGAGGCTTCCTCCCGTTGCTTGTGGCAGCGCGTAATTGAGCTCAGGCGGTGCATACTTTTGTTCATCCGGCTCTGGTGGTACAAACTCTGGTCGAGCTGCACAGCCAGTAAGCACGAGTAGCCCAATTACCACTCCCCAGCGAGAAAGCCATTTCATACCACTTATCCCTTTTCCGTTAATTCCCAACTTTACTAACCTACACCGCTTGTGCGACGAACTTCAGCATGTCATCGGCAGCCGAGACCACCTTGGCGTTCATTTCATAAGCGCGTTGGGTGGTGATCATATCGACCATCTCTTCCACTACTTGCACGTTTGAGCCTTCTAATGCGCCTTGCTTGATACTGCCCGCCCCTTCTTCACCGGCAATCAGCTCTTCTGCTTGCCCACTGGCTTCGGTCTCTTTAAACAAGTTGCCGCCAATGGCTTCTAGACCTGCTGGGTTAACAAATTTCGCTAGGGTGATTTGTCCTAGATCCTGTGGCGCAGGACCGTCTGCCGTGGTCGCAGTCACCGTGCCATCAACACCAACAGAGAGTGTCAAAGCGTTATCGGGAATCTGAATTTGAGGCTCCAATGGCAAACCTTGGCTGTTTACCATCAGACCTTCTGAATTGACATGGAACTGACCATTTCGGGTATACATGATCTGGCCATCAGAGTTTTCAATCTGGAAAAAGCCTTGTCCCATCACAGCTAGGTCTAGGTCTTGCCCTGTGTTTTGCGCGCTGCCTTGAGTAAAGACTTTTTGAGTGCCCACCACACGCACACCACTACCTAACTGAACCCCAGTCGGTAGTTGGTTCACTTGGTCGACTTGCGCGCCTGGCTGGCGCTGAATGCTATAAAATAAGTCTTCAAACACCACTCGATCGCGTTTGAAGCCTACGGTATTAACGTTGGCAAGGTTATTGGAAATCGCCGTCATTTTTGTATCTTGGGCGGCCATCCCTGTTTTACTGACCCATAATGCTGAATGCATGGTTTACTCCTTGGCGCGAGCGATTAGCTCGCACTCATTAATTTGTTGCCGGATTGCGCAAGGGTTTCCGCCGTTTTCATCATGCGGATTTGCATCTCAAAGTTTCTGGTAAGTGACATAACGCTAAGCAGCTCATCAATGGCTGACACGTTACTACCTTCGATATGTTCCGGGGCAAGGTTTACCGTTGGATCAGCGGCAAAAGGTTGGCCATCAAGGCTATGCAGCAAACTGTCGCTTTCCTTTTGCAGTTGATTCATATCCGGTTTGACCAACTTCAATGTGCCTACTTCCACTTCGGCACCACCGCCTGGAGGAATCACCGAAACACGACCACGTTCACTGATCTCTACCTTTTGGAACTCAGGCAGTACCATCGGGCCATTATCACCAACCACGGCAAAACCATTGATGCTCATCGCACCCAGTTCATCGACTTTGATGTTACCGGCACGAGTGTATGCCTCATTGCCGGTAGGGGTTTGTACACTGATGTAGCCTTCACCCATGATGGCAATGTCTAGCGCTCGGCCCGTTTTCACCACATCGCCAGCATCAAAGCGTGTCGCTGCCGAGTTGGTGACCACCATAGTGCGGCCATCAAAACCAGAACCTTGTAGGGGAATGCTTTTAACGCGTTCCATATCGGCGCGAAAACCTGCAGTGTCCGCGTTCGATAAGTTGTTGGAGCGAACGTGTTGCGCTTTGAGTACTCGGCTCGCCCCTGTGGTTGCTGTGAATAACAAGCTATCCATGCTCTACACCTTATACTGCGTTAAACAGAGCTTGAGTGAGCTTGTCAGACGTTGAGATGGTTTTGGCGTTAGCTTGATAGTTGCGCTGTGCTGTCATCAAGTTCACAAGCTCAGAGGTCAGGTCAACGTTCGAGCCTTCTAATGCACCCGGCGTTAGGTCACCTAACACACCAGAGCCCGGGGTACCCATGACTGGCGCCCCTGAGCCATAGCTTTGAGTCCATGCGGTACCATTGGTTTTCGCAAGCCCTTGAGGGTTGGCAAAGTTGGCTAACACCACTTGTCCTTGCAGTTGAGATTGACCGTTGGTGTAGGTCGCAAACACCATACCGTTATCTTCAACGCGCACGCCTGCTAATTCACCAGAGGTGTAACCGTTGGGATTGTTGGTACTCACACCAAATGCCGCGCCAAACTGAGTGCTGCCTTCAAGGCTAATATCGATGCTCATGGCATTCGCACCTGCCGCCGGAAACGCAACGTTAAAGCTGCCCGTTGGTGAGGCTAGTGTGCCATCCGGATTGAAGGTCACCGGAACCGTTTGTGCTGGCGTACTACCACCGTCAACCTGAACATTCACTTCCCAAGTATTGTCTGCAGTCTTAGTGAAGTACTGAGTCACCGTATGCGAGTTGCCTAAGGAGTCATAAACTTTGGAGGTATATGATGAGTTGAAAGAATCTGGGTCTGCTGGGTCAAAAGGATTCACCGTTTGATCGACCACTTTTGAGCTGGCGTCAAAGTTAGCCACAAAGTCCAACTTATCAGTCGCTTGTGCTGCTAGTGATGAAGTACTGATCTTCAGATCACCCACTGAACCCGTCAGTAGATTATTGTTGCTATCAACACCATAACCTTGCAGTTTCGCTCCCGTATTACCAACTACATAGTTGTCTTTATCGGTACCAAATACGCCCGCACGGGTATACAGCGTTTGCCCCATATGGTCTTTAGTGACGAAGAAGCCATTACCATTGATGGCCAAGTCCATAGCACGACCTGTTCCCGAAACCGAACCGTTCTTGTCAAAGTTTTGCGAGATGGATGCGACTTCTACCCCTCCGGCTTGCATACCGTTATACACCGCAGAGAATTCTGTGCGCGCTTCTTTAAAACCGTAAGTCGATGCGTTAGCGATATTGTGGCTGATGGTATTAAGCTGAGTGTTAGTAGCGTCCAAGCCACTTAATGCGATATCAAAGCTCATAATGTCCTCTAATTCTGATAATGTGTCTCAGCACGTTGTTGTGCGATGAGCGTAGGCGCTAGGCACCAAACTGACTGATTTGATAGAAAGGCACGTTGCCAACACCAGCGATATTCACCATGGCTGCGCCTCCGTTACTTGGAATTCGTACTTGCTTCACTTCACCGGCAAGTAATAAGTTAGGGTCTGCCTGACCTTCTTGAACCTCTACCGATAGCGAGTACTTACCGGGCTTAAGACCCAACTCTTCAGGGTTGATTGAAAAATCCACGTCTCCCGCAGGGTGTGCGCCAAGCGGTACTTTGGTTTTCTGACCGAACTCGTCTTCTACAACTAAGGTCACTTGATTGGATGAATGCGCCAGCTCAACGCGGCCGTTTTGTATCCCGTCCGATAACTCCACTTCATTACCACTGACATACACGGTTTGCCCCACTAGCCCTGCCGTTGAAAGCACCTGCATGTTATCCAGCAGTACCATACTGTTTTGCATCAGCATCGACATATTCTCGGTACTCTGTACCTGTGAGAACTGTGCTAATTGGCTGACATACTCAGTGCCGTCTAGTGGGTTCAGTGGGTCTTGGTTTTGAATCTGCGCCACCATCAAGGTGATAAACTCATTTTGCAGTGACGTTGCGCTGTTCATGTCTTGTGGGTTGGCCGCGATACCAGCATTACTTTGACTCGCAACCGGCGTGTCCGTATCCAGAGCGGTAAATTGCGCGATACTCATTAGCGTCCTTCTCCTAGTCTCAACAAACCTTGCTGCATGCTTTTCACATTAGCCAGCACTTCAACGTTGGTTTCAAAGCTGCGAGTTGCCGACATCATATCGGCCATTTCCGCCACCACATCAACACCTGGGTAGTACACATAGCCTTCTTCATTTGCCAGCGGGTTGTTGGGCTCAAAACGCTGATCGGCTTTGGCGTCACTTTGCACCACATCAACAATGCGCACTTCCGCATTCGGATACACATTTTGTCCTGCGGCAAGTTGAGTTTGACTGTATACCGTGGCAAATACTGGCTTTAACGCTTTGTAAGCATCATCTGGGTTAGCCGACACGGCATCAGCGTTTGCCAAGTTACTTGCCACCGTGTTCAATCGCACAGTTTGCGCCGTCATCGCAGAGCCTGCGATGGAATAGATATCAGTGAATGACATGATTAGCGTCCCTCTATCGCTTTAGCCAAACCACTGAATTTCATATTCATAAAGGTCAGACTGGTTTGGAAATCCATGTTGTTTTGGGTGAACTTGGCTTGCTCTACACCGAGCTCAACGGTATTGCCGTCTTTACTGTTTTGGTAAGGCACTGAGTATTGCGTCGCAATGTCCAATTTTGGTGTTGGCGTATGCACACCATTTGGATTGGCTTGCTTCATCACGGTGGTAAAACTCAAGTCTTTGGCTAGGTATCCAGGGGTATCGACATTTGCTAAGTTACTAGCAAGCACCTTGGTACGCTGAACCCGAAAGTTGAGTGCTTGTGGGTGAACCCCCAATGCACTATCAAAACTGATTGCCATGTCTCTTGTCCTTAAATGGGCGAAGTACCAAGGGAAATAACAAGATATGTGCCAATTTTTTTATAAAACAAAAACAATGACTTACATATTTATCAGGAAATGGAACTTCCGTTTTACGGAAGCAAGACGTGGGATGAGGAAGTGGCTAGGAAGTGCTTTTTTGCTGCTGCTAACTTTACCTTCACAGGCCGAAACTCAGCAAAAAATGACGCCACAAGACGTGGAAGTGGCAGTACAACAGTCTGTCTTGGCGGAGATCGAGCGCACCGCCCAGAGACAAAACTGGCAGCACTACGAGACCAATCTGGTGATGTTCGTTCCAGAGTCAGCAAAACATTTAGCGAAATGCCAAGCACCACTGATTATCACAAGCCGAGATAGTCAGGCACTGCCTGTAGGCAACTTAAGACGCAGTGTGCAATGCCAAGATGGTCACAACGATTGGCGCATCAACACCAGCGCCAAAGTGACCTTATCGCTGCCTGTCGCCGTCGCCAGTCAAACATTAAATCGAGATACTCAGATCACCGCAGCATCGGTACAACTGGAAACTCGCACTCTCAATCGCGCCGTTCATTTCGTTGCCGATTTATCACAAATCATTGGCAACCAAGTCTCTCGCCGTATGCGAACAGGGCAAATCATTGATGCCAGCTTCGTGGTCAAGCCTCCGCTCGTCGAGAAGGGCAATGAAGTCGTCATCATTGCAGCAAAAGGAAAATTCAATGCCAGCACGAAAGGCATTGCGTTGGAAACAGGTGGAGCAGGTGAGCAAATCGAGGTGCAAAATAGCCAATCAAAGAAAGTAATTAGAGCTGTTGTCTCTGGACTCAATCAAGTGCATACGCAATTTTAATCTTATCCAGGCCTAATGCTCACAACTCAACCCATAAGCTCCGTCAATATATACCGTCATTCATATTGTAAATTGCGATATTCGTTCAAAAATCCAACCACCCCCTTCTATTTAGGCGAGCTATCGTAAAAAGAAAAACAACAGAATTATCCATAAAACAAAAAGTGGTGGTTATGAAAAGATCAACCTTTTCTAGGTGCAATGCCATTGGGTTACTAACCCTACTTGCACCATTTTCGCATGCTGCAACTACGATTACCGTTGAGTTTGAAGACTATGACTCAGGGGGCCAGAATGTCAGCTATTTTGATAGCAGTGCAGGCAATTTGGGTGGTAAATACCGTCAAGATGACGTTGATATTAGAGGCAATGGCTCAGGCGGCTATGCTGTCGGCTGGAGCGACAATGGCGAGTACCTAAATTACTCGGTGAACATAGAACAGGCGGGAAAATATCGATTAGACGCTTTGGTCGCTGGTAATACGACAAACTCCATGACACTAAGTTTTCATCTGACCGATGGCAGCCACCTTGGCACTCTCACCTACACACCCAATGTCGCCGATGTGCGCAGCTTTCAAAACGAAACTCTCTCTGATATCTGGCTTCCACAAGGTGCTGTTACGATTCAGGCTCGCTTACATGATCGTGCCTTGTCATTAGATAATTTTATACTCACATTGGAGCAAGCTGCCTATCCCGCTGACACTCAATATGGTCCCGGCTCTAGCCTTGTCAATTATGCTAAATTACCAGGCCGCTTTTTCGCCGCGGATTATAGCGAGTACTTCGATACAACCGAGGGCAATTCAGGTGGTGGTTATCGCCAAGATGATGTTGATATTCGAGTCAGTGACCAACTCCCCTTGGTTGGTTGGACTCAACCTCAAGAATATCTAAAATTTGAAACGGCGGTCGCCAAAAGTGGAGCCTATGACGCGGTCTTTTACCTAGCATCTGACAGCAGTAAAGATAAAGCTCTCAATTTGAAAGATAACACGGGTAAAACGCTTGGCAGCCTAGCCTTTAACACCCAAGGTGCTGGTGCCTACAATTTTCAGCCGTTTATTATGAAAGGACTAACCTTACATGAGGGCCGTCAACAATTAGAAATACAGCTTGCTTCCAATGGTTTTCGAATTCGGGATATTGAAATTAACGTCTCCCCCGATCGGGATGGAGACTGGGTCGGCGATAATACAGATGCCTTCCCTGATGATCCTGCTGCCAGTATTGACAGCGATGGCGACGATTACCCAGATAACTGGAATGAAGGGAAAACCCAGCAAGACTCGACCACTTCGCTAACGCTAGATGCCTTTCCAAATGACGCCGATGAGCAGCTCGATTCAGATAGTGATGGGATGGGAGACAATGCCGACATTTATCCATTACTTGCCGATCTCTGGGTAGACCCAGTAATGCCAGTGCCAGGCAACATGCAAGCCGAGCATTTTCAATACGTTGAAAATGGCGAAGCGTACTTTGACTCAACCGTTGGAAATTCAAAAGGCCAGCATCGTTTGGATGTGGATGTCGACATTCAAAACAATAATCAAAGTGATGCCTTAGGGAACCCGACTTATGGAGTCGCTAACACCGCTGATGGTGAGTGGCTCATGTACGACCTTGACGTAAAAGAGAGTGGCTTGTATCAGCTCGAACTCATGGCTGGTAGTGGTCAAGACAGCAAACCTGTGGAACTATCAGTTCACATTAACAACAACATTTTTAACCTCAACTATACGGCTAATGTAGCCAACCCACGCCTATACCAAACCGTCATTCTGGACGCCGACATCCCGTTATCAGCTGGAAACCATCAATTATTGATGCGTTTTGATGACGCAAACGGTGCATCGCTCGATGCCTTCTCAATAACAAAGCTTGTCGATACGGATGCTGATGGAAGATCAGATGGTCGAGATGCTTTTCCAAACGATCCAACAGAATGGCTGGATAGCGATGGGGATGGTGTAGGTGACAACAAAGATGCCTTCCCAAATAACCATGCCGCCAGCGTAGATACAGATAGTGATGGTTACCCTGACAGTTGGAACGAGCAATGTAACGTCCAATGTCAGCTCAACTCAGGGTTAAGAATCGATGAGTTACCATTCGATTCTGGCAACTATCGTGACAGCGATGGCGATGGTATTGGTGATAATGATGACCAAGACGATCAGCGCTTCAAACATACTTCATTTGCCACTGAAACCTTGTTGTTTAATCGGTTTGAAATCCAGACCCAATCTAAAACTAACGCGCAAGTCATTGGCCGAATTCAGCCAGTAAGCAATCGCTTTGCTCCAGAGTCTGCGCCCGATGTTAATCTCGCCTTTGTACTGACCCGCGATAACAGCGATCTTTTTGAGCTCACTAATGTGAGAGACAGAGATGGACGATTATTTGGGGTTCTATCTTTGAGAAACGATGAAAGTGTAAATTGGGATAACAACCACCTGGTAGAGATTGAGTTACAGCAAGATGGTATCGCCATAGCCAGAGTAGAAACCCTTGTGGAAGTTCTCAACAAGACGGCTTGGCAGCAGTTTTTTGACCAGTTTTATATCTATGCAACAGACGAAGCGTATCGCTTGCACAGTGGTCGAGACTACACCTATGAACTGGTAAACCAACAAATAAACGAACTGAGTGCAAACAATTATCAAGTCCGTAGCGGCTTTAAAAACAGTGGTTCAGGATGGATAGAAGACACCAGTCTTGCCATTGATTTTTACGACTACCCAAATGAGGTCGATCTGGCCGATTACGGCAAGCAAGTCGTTACACCTTCAATCTTAGCGGATGAGCTTGAACAAAGTGCATTGCACCTAGCCGCCCTGTCTCGCGCTTACACGCACTTGTCTGAATATCAATTTGGTTCAGAGCGCTCTTCATTAAAGACGACGTTGCTGAAGGCATTGGAAGCCTGGTTAGATGCATTTCCAAGTTCCGACTTTGGTAATTTTACCGGAGTAGACTACAACGATACGACCCATGCTTGGCGCTTCACTGATCCAATTTCAGGTGTCCTTATCGCATTAGCGAAAGACATTCATAACGGCATTGGAGAAGAGCATAGCCTATCTTTAAGAGTCTTTGATAAAGCCAGTGAATTTCTATCTGAGGTTGCCTTCGACTTGCCTAATAATGAAGCCTCCATCGATTACTTCCGCTATTTTAATCCCGACGATTTAGCCGCGTCTTCTGGAGCTTGGTCAGATGCCAACCGAGCTCACCGCTTAAGAACCTGGGCTGCTATGATTGCTTTCTTTAAAGACTATAACCGCCCAATTACCTATAACGTATTGTGGTATCCAGATTATGAAGGCGACCAACCTGGTCTAGGATGGCAATCCGCTGGCACCACAATTTTACCCGGCTGGAGTCCTCGGGGCAGCTTTCAGGATTTCAAATTTTGGATTGATAGTAACGGTATTAGCGCGCAAAAATATGGGCAGTCAGGATTACTTCCTGATGGCACTATGAGTCATCATGTAGGGTTAAGACAGGATTTGGCCATGTATGCCTACGGCTATGAGTGGCTAACCGAAGAACCTATTGTGTTCGCGTCCTATTTAAAAGGGACGGCTTTTGAAGCATCCAAAACACCTTATGAGTTTTCGCTAAATGTCTTAAATTACACAATGCCATGGCTAATCTATGGTGAAGCCACTGATTTTCAAGCAACCGGAAGAAGTCACTACCAAGCTCATGTCAGTGATTTCGGTAGCTACATACTATCAAAAGATGCAGAGCTGCTGATCAGTTCTGCCCCAAGCTCAACAGATAGCAATATGATTACCACGCTTACACAAATGACTGAGAACATTTTAATGAACTCTCATCAACAATTAGGCGCTAATGCATTCTGGTCAAATGACTATCTGGTTCATCGCAAAAGTAAGTGGGATGCTACTGACTCACAAACTAAGGAGTGGTTCAGTTCAGTCAAACTTGAGTCGCAGCGAACTCGAGGGGCAGAGAGCTTCTCAGACAGTTCATTTGGATTCATGAATGGTCGCGGAGTGCTACAAATCAAAACCAGCGCTAAGGACTACAGTAATATCCGCTACGACTGGGATTGGCATCTCCTCCCCGGAGTAACCGAAGCTTGGAGGCAAGATAAATTGCCATTGCAATCCAGTGAACCTGCGGGCAATCCATCGGCTTTTTCATCCGTGTTAACAAACAGCTATCAAAACACTGATGAAGCCTATTCGATGGCGGCATTCAAGTATGCCAGTGATCACAGCTATACAAGCATCACGGCGAATAAGTCATATTTCTTCCTTGATGAGCTAGTCGTTGCCATGGGCAACCGTATTCATCGGGTACGCGATGACTTTTCCACTGCTGGGGCTAACTCGCCAATACTCACAGTTATTGACCAAGTCAATTGGCAGACACCTTTTGTCTACAACCCTGGTCAGGGAGAGAGTGTCGGCGTAAACGGTAGAAAGACTGCTCAAATACAAACCAATTGGTCATCCAATCCAGCCAGTGATCCTACTCTTAGTCTAAGTGACCAGGTAATGTGGTTCCATCAAGGAAGCAAAGGCTACATTGTCTTACCGCAAAACGGACAAAAAGTCAGAACTTACTTAAGGGGGGGTGACAGTATTCCGGATTCAGACCCGACTAAACATGGTGCAGAAACAGGTGAGCGCTTAACGCCACTGCTTATTGCAATAAACCATGGAACAGAGATTGAAGGGTCAGGAGAAAGAAGTCACTACACCTACCTTACGTTACCTTTTGTCACTGCAGATGAGATGCCACAACGCGTTGAGGAAATCCTTAATCAGTTAGAAGTCCATCAATCACCAGAGCAACAACGAGAAGCTATCTACTACCGGGCTAGCAGTTCTTCACACGAAGTTGCACAAATCGTCTTTAGGGCGGCGGGAACACAAGTGTTTAATAATGGGTTAAGTGTGACGAGCAATAAGGCAGCCTTAGTACAAATGGTCAAACTCGATGGCGGAGAATGGAGCGTGACCGTTACCGACCCCTTTGCGCATGATGATCCAAGTGTATCGGCTCCCACAAAACACTTTCAACATATCGCTTTGACAAGCCCTAATGAAATTGTTTTGAACGTAAATCTCAAGTTTTCACCAGGGACGTACTCATATCTGACTCAAGGTATCAAAAAGCAAGCGCTAGCCTCGCAACAGGTTTTGGTTTCAAGTATCAATGATGGCACGGAACTGACGTTCCAACTACCGGATGAGGGCGATAGTAGCGACTATCAAGGAAGGGAGAATCTCTATCTAGGTATGCCAGCAAGTATTCGCGTCAGCGAGATTAACTAAGACAACCTCATAATAGGCAAACAAATTGTTTAATACTTTTTGTTTGCCTGTCGCCCTATACTGTTAACGACAATGTAGACAGGAATTTTGTGATGAAAATCGATAAGGTGGCCGGTGGACACGTCCCTCAAACCAACTTTAATCAATCTAAAACACAGACCACTGAAGCTCCGACGCGCAAGACCATTTCTGAGTCGGCGTTTAATGCCAATACAGCAGCATTGGATAAAGCCCAAGCCGAACTTGCCGCAATGCCGAATGTCGATATGGCAAAGGTTGAGGCGGTTCGTAATGCACTGGCGAAAGGAGAGTTGGGACTAGACGTCAAAGCGTTATCACAAGCAGTAATGCGTTTTCATACAGGACATGAGTCTTAGCCGTTATAAAATGGGCTATGTCTCAGCAAGAGGACAACTAAATGGCAGCAACAAGGACAGAGCTAGTCCAGCAATTTGTGCTTTCAATCTCTGAAGACATCAAGCTTTATCGCAAGCTATTGGCGCTGCTACAGCATCAAAAAGCGCTGTACTTAAAGTTTGATGGTGAAGCATTGAGTAACAACATTCATAACCAACTGCCGGTTCTCAAGCAATTAGGGAGCAATGCCAGTAAACGCAGCCACACGTTGCAACAACTGCAACTGCCATGTTCTGAAAACGGAGCTAAAAAGCTCATTCGCGCTCTGCCAGCCAAACTGTCCGACACTATTGCCAAGCAATGGCAAATTCTAGAAGCGCTGATTAAAGAGTGCCAAAAGTACAATCATGACAATGGACAAAGTTCGGCCGCTTTCCATGAGTTGCTCGGGGAGTTAACAGGGCAAGAACAACACTGTTATGGGGAACATGTCAGGTAACCTGAACCGCAACATCTACTGTTACCACTTACTATTATGGGTGGGACTTATCTTTGCGTGTCTCTGGTTTCGTCCTAGCCATGCGAATAGTCGGCCGCCAGAGAGTGCAATCCAGCCCCATTTAGACACTCTAAAGCCTTACCAAAAACAGATCATGAAGAAGTTTGAAGAATTCAACCCTTTGGTCGATGAGATCTTCAAACAGCTCTCTAAGCGTTCTCTGCCAGACAGTTTAGTTTTAGTTCCCATGCTTGAGTCCTCCTATAACCCTAAAGCTATTTCGCCTGCAAAAGCAGCCGGGCTTTGGCAGCTAATGCCGGCGACTGCGAAACGTTTTGGGCTCACGGTGACTCAGCAGCACGACCAACGTTTTGAGATAGCGCCGAGCACACATGCGGCGATGCAATATCTCGACTTTCTATATAACAAGTTTGACGGTGATATTAACCTGACTCTCGCCGCCTACAACGCAGGCGAAGGGCGTGTACAGCGAGCTATCAAAAGAGCGGGTAGTCGGCAATTTTCAGATTTACGATTACCCACAGAGACCACGCACTACGTTCACCGGTTTTATGCTCTATTGGCATTAGTCGACGTGAATTCACTAAGACAAGATCGCGTGACGACAATGTGGCTGTTTGCCAGCGAAACCCATTGGCAACAAGCACCACTTATCGACTTAACACCACTGCCGCCCTTGATTTCGCTGTGACTAAGCTAACAATCTAAAAATTGCTTGTTCCCATCACCTTATTCACTGGTAAGATGCTGACATTCTAACCTATTCACCCAGACTCACTTTCATGCATAACGAACGCAAGGCAATCATCTTCGGATTGTCCGCTGTCCTCCTGTGGTCAACAGTTGCGACGGCATTTAAATTAACTTTAGCTGAATTCACACCAGCTCAAATGGTCGCAGCCGCCTCATTCGCCTCTACCCTCGCCTTAGTCGCAGTCTGCGCATTTCAAGGTACCTTGTCGCAAGTAAAGACCACCTTTGTCTCAAACCCATTTTATTATCTGCTACTTGGTTTGATTAACCCGCTAGCGTATTACCTAATTTTATTCAAAGCTTACGACTTGCTACCGGCTTCGCAGGCTCAGCCCATCAACTACAGTTGGGCCATTACCTTGACCTTAATGGCCGCGGTTTTTCTAAAGCAGAAAATTCGCCCTCAAGACTGGTTTGCATGTGCGTTGGGCTATTTAGGTGTTGTGGTTATCGCCACTAAAGGCGATGTACTGGGATTACAGTTCGATAGTCCTGCTGGCGTCGGTTTAGCCCTGCTTTCTACTCTACTTTGGGCGGGTTATTGGATCTTAAATACTCGCAATACCGCCGACCCTGTTGTTGGTGTGTTACTCGGTTTTTTAGTCGCACTACCGTTTGCCTTTGCCGTCGCACTTTATGAAGGCGCAGCGTGGTCAACCATCAGCATCAAAGGTTGGCTGGCAGTGTCTTATGTGGGTCTATTTGAGATGGGCATAACCTTTGTCTTATGGCTAAGTGCGCTGAAACTAACACAGAACACCGCTCGTATTAGTAACCTTATATTTGCATCACCGTTTATTTCTTTGATGTTGCTAGCATATGTTATCGGCGAAGAAATACATCCATCCACGTTAGTTGGCTTAGTACTGATTGTTATAGGACTAGTTGTTCAGCAAATCAAACGCAAAGCATAACTTCACTCCGCTTATCAACTGCAGTAAACCAAGCGTTTTAAACGTTTGGTTTACTGCATCATCAGCCGTTTTTTTCATACTTTTTTTACCTAGATCTCAAAAACGAACCTTTTCCGCCCTTCTCTTTATCAGCACAAAACTCCAAAAAAAACCACCAAAACAATCATTAACTCCAAATTGGAAAATGACATGGCCTTTTTGGCATTGCATCACTCTAAAAAACCTGTAGAAATGTAAGCGCACTAAATAAATTAATAATCAAAGTGTAAATATTTAGATACAGCCCAACACTCCCTCTACGGATAATAATGACAAAGGAAATGCTTTATGGATAACTCCATTCCTTCATCCAGTGCCGCTCGTCCCGGCATCTCTCAATTAATTCGTTCACTTGGCCCCGGCATTATGATGGCTGCCGCCGCCGTTGGCGGTTCACATCTCGTCGCTTCAACCAAAGCAGGTGCTATTTATGGTTGGCAATTAGCTGCACTCATTCTGCTCGTAAACCTATTTAAATACCCATTCTTCCGAGCAGGTGTTCAATATACCGTAGGTACTGGTGATAGCCTTATTCAAGGCTACGCGGGACTTGGTCGCGGCTACCTTTGGGTCTTCACGATTCTCAATGTTATTTCTGCAGTGGTAAACACCGCAGCGCTTCTACTATTCAGTGCCAGCCTACTTGGTTATTTCCTACCTTTTGAACTACCTTCGTTAGCTCTATGTGGCGTGGTCTTAGTGACTTGTGTAGCAATTTTGTTTGCAGGGCACTACAGGGCATTGGATGGGCTGTCAAAAGCCATCATGGCAACACTCACCGTTGCGACGGTTACAGCTGTCGTTATCGCCGCTTCTAACGGCAGTGTAGCTCCGGCAGATTATCAATCCCCTTCTCCTTGGACGATTGCCGCCATTGGCTTCATTGTGGTTACCATGGGTTGGATGCCTGCTCCAATTGAGATTTCTAGCATCACATCTATGTGGCTCAAGAGTCAGTGTAAGAAACAAAAAGTAACTGCTGAGTCTGCTCTGTTTGATTTCAACGTCGGTTATATTGGTACAGCAGTATTGGCGATTGTTTTTGTCGCCTTAGGTGCTTTGGTAATTCATGGTTCTGGTACAGAGCTTTCAGCATCAGGCGTAGGATTTTCCCATCAATTGGTGAGCATGTATGCTTCGACCATCGGTGAATGGTCTCGTTATCTAATTGCGGTCATCGCCTTCTTCTGTATCTTTGGTAGTACTATCACGGTGATCGACGGTTATTCACGCGCAATCGCGGAGTCACAACGTCTACTGCAAAATCAAACGGAAGAGAATCCGAAGACTTATCAAGCCTGGGTCATCGTGGTTTCTATTGTCGCGATCTCTATCATCGCCTTCTTTGCTCAAGCGCTAATGCCAATGCTCAACTTTGCGATGATCATGGCCTTTGTGACGACGCCTATTTTTGCTCTTTTGAACTACATTCTTGTCTCTAAAACGGAGCTACCGACAGCTCTCCAAATGGGCAGTAAGCTAAAAGCACTGTCCATTCTAGGCTTAATCTATTTGTTCGGTTTCCTCGCCTTATTCATTTGGTGGAAATGGATAATGTAAAAACAGCAACGCCGAGCTCAATGCTCGGCGTTTTTTTAGGCTAGCGTATAATTATGTATTTGATTACAAGAACGCTAAGAACGGAGAGATACAAAGCAGGATACCCGTTACGATAATCATATTGGTCGCCATGCCTTTATACTTCGCTAAGTGCGGGACTTGATACACCAAGTACGCTGGAATCAAACAGCCAACCAAACCAAACACAGGGCTACAAATCGAAGTAAATGATAGGATTGGAGCATTGATGGCGATAGCACCCCAAGCAAGTAAAATAATGAAAACAGTAACCAACTTGCTGATCAATTTAGCATCTACTTGAGACTCATCGTATTTACGTAGAATCACATTCATAGCCAAACCAGTACACGCTTCCTTGAATGCCAAGAATACGCCGAAGAAAGACGTCACAACAGCAAAGATATTGATTACGATACCAGCAATGGTCGCCCAGCTGCCTGGGAAGTATTTAGCAATAATCGCTAACGCAGAAATGTTTTGGTTCATTGCATCAGCCGCTTGGTCTTGGCTGATAGCAAACGTAAAGGAAACAGCAAAGAAGAATACGATAACAAAGAGAATCGCAAAGGCAATCTTCATCGCACGGGTCGCTTTATAACGCGCAACTTCGATAGACTTCTCGTGAGAGCGATAAGAAATCACCATCGGGCTAAGAGACTGGATGAATAAAATTGAGGTCAGCGTAAATGGTAGAGTAATAATGGCATTTTTAATCATAGGGCCTATATTGCCCACCGCTGGAATATTATTAAAATCCCATCTTGCAACCAAAAGCACACCCATTAGTGCAACCAGTGAGAGGACCGTTACTGCCATAAATCCAGACAGTTTAAACAACAGCTTTTCACCTTTAGAGCCGATAAAAGAAAGCACACAAATAAGTGCTAATCCATAAAAAACATTATCGCTTAACTTCGTTTCTGTCACTCCAAATGAATGCAGGTATGATGCACTGTCATTAGTCACTGCTAGGGAATAAACTAACACCCAGATAACTAGCATGATGAAATATAATGCACCTAAAGCCATACCCCAGTTCTTGCCTAAATAGCCAGTAATGACTCCCGGATAGTCAGTACATTCTTTTGATTCAGCCAATGTATTAATGAACAGCTTCTGGAATAAGTACATGGCAGGGTAACCAATAACCGAAGAGAGTAAGAAAACCCAAAGTCCCATTACCCCGACTTGAACCGGAAGAAATACGATACCAGCACCAATAGCCATACCGATACTCATCACAATCCAACCAATATCTACGCTATCGAATTTAATGGCTTTTTGCCATTCTTGCAGCGACATCCCTGCTTTTTCGTAAGGCGTTTCTTGCTCTCTTAGCTCGATGCCATCACTAATCTGTGTCATTGTACGTCTCCGTTTTGGAATTAATTATTGTTCTATTTTTTTGTTATTTTCTAAGTGGAACTCAGATGATTTTTAGAGAGTACATTAACAATATGAGAAATTTTTTTTCCTTTTCTTAAATTAAAATAGATAATTAGAATATAATTCTACTCATTGAGACACCGCACAAAAACAATTTCTCACTTTGATTACAATCAATAAAATCAAACTTTAATCAATGCATATTTGTGACATAGCACAATATTTAACAACAATAAAAACGTTAACTAATACATCCTTCAAGTTGAACAAGATCACACAATAAGAAATAAAATAACCAAGAATAAATAACCGAGCCAATTTTCTCTTATTTTATATCCGCACTAATAATAAATCACAATATATAAAAAGTCTTTTATTTCAAATAAGAATAATAAACCCTTTTATGAAATTTATTCTAAACGCTACTTATAGATATCTCTTTGCAATATAAATTCAACAATTACACAGAAAATAACGTTAATGACGAATATTACTAACATGCTATTACGCACGAATATACGTTCCATAAAGAGAGGAAAGAAGGTGGTTTTAGGTTGAAGAAAACAACCCTACAAGAAAAGCAAAAAGGCCAATGAAACATTGGCCTTTTATTGTATTCAATTTAGCTTATTTTTACGTATCAACGCATAGAGCAATTTGGGCACCAAAGAGCGTTATTTGTTCACCATGATCTCTAGAATTTGAACATCAGTCTGAGTCATCGCACCATTTGCAAGACTAGAAAGATTGCGAATAGACTCATCCACATTTTCTGAGACAATGCCTTCGTTTCCTGTTACGCGAATACCATCCAACGCCATCAATGTCGCCTTAAAAGCAGCACCAGCAGAGGATGAGACCTTCATAGCGCAACTGGTTTTCGCACCATCGCAAATCATGCCTGCCACGTCACCAATCATACTGCATATCGCATCGCTAATTTGCTTGAAGTTACCACCGAGAAGCCATGTCATTCCGGCCGCAGCTCCCATCGAAGCGGTTGTCGCTCCGCATAGTGCCGACAACTTATGTTGATAGCTCTTAATATAGACTGCCATTAGATGGGATAACATCAGCGCTCGAATCATGGTTTCTCGGTCAGCATGCACATGCTCAGCTACTACCACAACAGGCATTGTTGCGGAAATACCTTGATTTCCCGAACCCGAATTACTCATCGCTGGCTTCATCGCACCATCCATACGAGCATCCGACGCAGCCGAAGTTCGACAAAGTACGTCCGTCATCAAACTTTTAGCAAGCAAACCTTTGTCAACATTACGCTTAAATGTAGCGCCAACTTGCAAACCATAGTCTTGGCTTAACCCTTCATGGGATAGGTCATTGTTTAGCTGATAGGCTTGCTCAATAAAGCTGATGCTTTCTAACGGCGCATTCAGAGCAAAATCAAAAATGTCCTGTGCACAAGCATCTTTCATTGGACTTTCTGTTGGCTCAGAAGCTGTTTCTGCCTCTTGCTCTTGTGTATTGATGTAAGTGGTTAAACCATCCTCTTCAATAGACACTACATTAGTATGACTGTCTGCAATGGTCACAGCGACACGATGTTCACCATCACTGACCACTACTTTGGCATAAATAATGTTGAGCACGTCGGCCACTTCGACCGTCACTGCACTTTGCAATGATTTCGCTTGAGTCACATCTTCTGGCGTAATATTTTTGAGAACTTCAAGCCCAGCCTCTGGCTCACCAGCCACGGCACCGATAGCGGCCGCGATCGACAACCCAACCATTCCAGTACCTGGAACACCAACACCCATACCATTTTTCATTAAGTTAGGAGAAACATGGACCGAGATCATCTGGATATCTCCAGCAAGCTTTTGAGCGGCAATCGCACTCGCTAGTGCAACCGATACTGGCTCAGTACAACCCAATGCAGGTACGACTTCTTTTTTAATTAAGCGGGTAAAACCATCCCAAAGTTCAGTTCTCATAAATACACCTATACTCACCAAGCCTCAGAATTCCAAGACCGAAAATTATGAATCTCAACCCGTTCAACAAGCGTTTCAGGCTGATATGCTTTTAAGCGAATAGGTACACTATACGAGCTTTGTTAGAGATTTTTTTTACCTTATTTACTATCAAAAACCAAAATTGGAGAATTATTTTCTCCAATTACCTCTTTAAAAGTAAGGTCTTTTAAGTGCATCACATTTTTAGATAGGATAAAGAGAGTTGAAGATGAGAGTTAGTACACGATGGGCTTCTCCAAATGTGTAGAAGCCCAACGAGAGAGAATGCTGAATAAGGTTGGCTAATTAAACGTGCTGACCAGCAACAAAACCGGAAGACCAGCACCACTGGAAGTTGTAGCCTCCAAGCCAGCCTGTGACGTCCATGACTTCGCCAATAAAGAACAAGCCTTGGATCGATTTGCATTCCATCGTTTTAGAAGAAAGATGATCGGTATTCACACCGCCAAGCGTCACCTCAGCCGTTCGATACCCTTCAGTACCATTCGGTGCGATTTTCCAGTGCTCTAATGCTTCGCGAATTGCCACCAACTCTTTGGCGTGGTACTGCTTCAATGGTTTGTCTGCAAATACTTTGCGCTCAATAAGCACTTCCACTAAACGTTTAGGAAGCACACGTGCCAGAGTATTCTTCAAGCTTTGATTTGGATGCTTTTCCAACGAACGAGCAAGCAGTTCATCAATATCCGCTTCTGGAACTAGGTTAACCGACACACTTTGACCCGGCTTCCAGAAAGAAGAAATCTGTAGCACTGACGGTCCAGACAGACCACGGTGAGTAAACAGCAAGGCTTCTTTAAACAAAGTGCCGTCATTAGCGGTAATCTCCGCAGGTACCGCAATACCCGATAGCTCCGCAAAATCCTCTTTGTCTTCCTTGTGCAGAGTAAATGGCACTAAACCCGCAGTTGTAGGTTTTACTTCGAGACCAAACTGCTCAGCAATCTTATAACCAAACGGGGTTGCCCCCAGTTTAGGCATCGATAACCCACCAGTAGCGACAACCAATGATTCACATTCGATAACATCAGTATCAGCGTGCAAAGAGAAACCGGACTCCGTCTTCTCAATACTGTGTACGTCGGCTTGATAGCCGAAGCGAATATTCGGTGTTTCACATTCTGACAGCAGCATCTTGACGATATCTTTTGCCGACTCTAAACAGAACAGTTGGCCGTGATCGCGCTCTTCAAACTCAATGCCGTATTTGCTCACCATGGCAATAAAATCCCAGTTGGTATACTGAGACAGGGCCGATTTCACAAAGTGTGGATTGCTACACAGATAGTTACTGGCAGAAACGTCGTAGTTGGTGAAATTACATTTACCACCACCAGAGATAAGAATTTTTCGACCTGGTTTTTTGGCGTGATCAAGCACGAGCACACTACGCCCACGTTTTCCCGCTTCTGCTGCACACATTAAACCTGCAGCACCAGCACCAATAACAACCACATCTACTTTTTGACTCATCACGACGTTCCGACAAGAATTTCAATAAAAAAAGGATGTGCTGATTGCACATCCTTTCGACAATTTGGCGCTATTTTAGCGACTTCATTAAATAAAGCCAACTCCCCGGAGCCATTAGCCCGGTTTGCGACAATGCCTTGTCCTTGTGTTACCTCAACCACACCTTATAAAAGGTGCCGTAATGCTTTGTCGTTAAAGCAAAAATCCAGCAAACAAGGTGACACCAATAAGCGCACAGCAAAGTACAAACAGCTCACGCACTCTGTCGCACTTTCCGGTAAACACTGGATCGTGGTGGTGGAGGTATTCTTTAGTTTTGAGATAGTGATACAGTCTCACTTGCTTCGACATATTGCCGTGCGCCGTAAAGAAGCCTCGTCCATCCACTTGCTGATAGAGCAACGGATGCGCTTCACGCATGATGAATATAAGTGCGCGTAGTGCTGTCAGATACCTCGCCATATTGACTGAGGTAATGAGCATCAATGCTAATAGAATAGTGTCTCCACTGATCATCTTTTCCTCCCTACATCTTCCTAGACACCCAAGAGAAAAAGACGAACAGTCGACTTTTAGACGCTGAGATTACTCAGCTGGGGCGTCCATAATGGAAGAAGAACCCTCTTTTGCTAACACTGCTAAATCTTTGTCGATAAAGAATAGCGCCTGACCATTCTCACCTACGAGTTCTAGCTTATCTAAGATCCCTTTAAACAATTTTTCTTCTTCATGTTGCTCCGCAACATACCACTGAAGAAAGTTAAACGTTGAGTAGTCCTGAGCGGTGAACGCCACATGAGCAAGCTTGTTGATTCTTTCAGTAATCATCTGCTCATGCTTGTAAGTTTCACGGAACACATCGCCTAGACTTTCGAAATCATGTCTTGGAGCTTCAATGCTACCTAAAATCGGTAACGCACCAGTCTCACTCACATAAGTAAACAGTCTGTGCATGTGCTGCATTTCTTCGTCAGCGTGTTTACGAAGAAATAGCGCCGCGCCTTCAAAACCTTTGTCTTCACACCAAGCACTCATTTGTAAGTATAGATTGGATGAGAAGAATTCGAGGTTAATTTGCTCATTCAGATGCTGAACCATTGCTGGAGAAAGCATTCTAGACTCCTAATTTTATTTCAAAAGTTAACGCCACTATAACATAACTTATTGAGGAGTCTCTGATCTCAAACCCAAACTCACAACCTGCTGGATACTCAATCGCTACTTTTGATTCTAGAAAACTTTGGCGACTTTGCTCACAATTTATTGTCTTGTTGCTGAGAATTAACTTTATGGACTCCACTTTTCCATCGCTACATGGCGCAAAACAGGCTCTCTGTTCAAACGTGATATCTCTTCACAGGATCACGAATGACCGCCTGTAATTTGTACTTTGGATAACGATTTGAGATCACATCAACATAATTTTAAGGAGGAAAATGCTATGTTTTCCATAGTACTAACGTCAGGAGGAGTGCGTTATGAGTTATAAACATATTATGGTCGCATTAGATCTCTCAGAAGAAAGCAAAATGCTCATAGACAAGGCGGTCTCTCTCGCGAAGCCACTGGATGCAGAGGTTTCATTTATCCATATTGATGTCAATTATGCTGAGCTGTACACCGGGCTGATTGATTTAAACATGGCAGAGACGCAACATCAGGCGATGGAAGCCTCAATGACTCAATTAAGAGATTTTGCAGAATACGCAGGCTACCCAATTAAGCATTCATTAGTAGGTAGTGGTGATTTGAGTAATGAGCTGCGCGATACCATTAGTGAATACAATGTCGACCTTGTGGTATGTGGTCATCACCAAGATTTCTGGAGCAAAATCCTGTCTTC
This sequence comes from Vibrio mediterranei, assembly GCF_900088415.1. Lineage (GTDB taxonomy): Bacteria > Pseudomonadota > Gammaproteobacteria > Enterobacterales > Vibrionaceae > Vibrio > Vibrio mediterranei. The sequence goes on along the minus strand of NZ_FLLQ01000013.1, from coordinate 41,749 downwards.
GACTCGCCAACTTATCAATACCTCACCTGTCGATATGTTAGTGGTTCCGATTAAGGACTAACTTGCAGTAAAAGGCTTCGAAAGGAGCCTTTTTTGATCCGATCTGTATTGATTCACAAAGATGTTACAATAGCTCCATCGTTCACATTAACAGCATGTTTAAGCAATGGGTTATCTTTATTCTGTCACTCTGCTTTGGGCTTTTTCCTTTAGCCTAATCGGGGTCTATCTAGCGGGTCAGGTGGATTCGTGGTTCTCAGTTCTAATGCGTGTGGTGTTAGCCGCATTAGTCTTTTTGCCTTTTACTAACTTTAGACAAGTGCCAGGTGCCTTAAAAGCCAAGCTGATGGCCATTGGTGGTATCCAACTAGGCTTGATGTATTGCTTCTACTATCAGTCCTTCTTATTGCTATCCGTACCTGAAGTGTTGCTGTTCACTGTTTTTACTCCCATTTACGTAACACTTTTCTATGACTTCCTAAAAGGACGCTTTTCTCCTTGGTATTTTATCACTGCCGCGATTGCGGTGGCTGGCGCTGCCTTTATCAAGTTTGCGGGTATCAATGACAACTTCATCACGGGCTTTCTCGTGGTACAGGGAGCCAACCTCTGTTTTGCTATTGGACAGGTTGGTTATAAATATGTGATGGAGCAAGCAGACGTTGAACTGCCACAGCATAGCGTGTTTGGTTACTTCTACTTTGGAGCAACCATCGTAGCAACGATCGCCTTTGCGCTGTTTGGCAGTTTTGACAAGATGCCGACCACCAGCCTGCAATGGGGCGTGCTAATTTACTTGGGTGTAATTGCATCGGGCTTGGGGTATTTCATTTGGAACAGAGGGGCGTGTCTGGTCAACGCAGGGGCGCTGGCTGTGATGAATAACTTATTGGTTCCTGCCGGGCTTATCGTCAATATTGTGATTTGGAATCGCGATGTGGATTTAGTAAAACTGTCGATTGGAGGCGGAATCATTCTGCTGTCGTTAGTGGTCAACGAACTGTGGGTGAAACCGAGAGCGGAAGCCCAGTTCAATAACGCTTAGGACTTCCACCTAGAGAAAACTAGTGCAGCTGTTCTGGCTGCACTTTAACAACCTGTTTCTCAACCAAATTGGCCGCGAGCTGATACTTCTGTTCCAACTTACTCTGTTTGCGAGCGAGCTTTTGGCTCTTCTTAAGTACTTTCAGCAATTTCTTCTGAGCTTTTTTCTGTGCCTTGAGCGCTTTCTTGGCGCGTTTTACCGCTTTTTTATCCACCACTTCCATCATCTCTGAATCAATCAAATTCGCCTCTAACACTGAGGTATTGCTGACTTTTTTCTCTGAGGTCTTCTCCAACTTAACAGGGCGAACTTGAGGTAAAGCTTCAGCAAGAACACCACATTGCTGTTGCTCGTGAACTGGCTTATTTTGACAAGAGGCAGGAGGAATCGCGGCAGGCTTGCACAGCGTTGATTTGTCCACAGAAGATCGGGAACAGGAGCGGCATAGGTATTTAGGCTCAGTGACTAATCGGTGTATTTCACCGAGGTTGTCGCTAATATCACGACGATTTAACTTACACAGACGCTTACTCATACCACTCTCCAACACCCAGACAACGAAAACAGGAATGATTCTTAGTTAGATATAACGTCTAATGCGGGCAGTTTCAAGTAACTTGCTCCAGTTACAACGAGCAAATTACTCAAATAAACAAATGAAGAGCGTTAACTCATTGATGCGTTGACATAAACATCAAAACGGTTTTTTTTGGTTTCAATCGCCATTGTCGGTTTTTTCTCATCCAGCCAATTGGCGTAATCAGGACGTTTCACCACAACCCGCTTAGTCGCAAGCTTCAGAGCTGGCTCCAGTAACCCATCGGCATCTGTATCAGCGCCGACCAAAGACTGGAAAACTCGCATCTCTTTTTTTACCAGAGCAGATTTTTTCTTGTTTTCTGGATGCGGGTACATCGGGTCAAGGTAAACGACATCGGGGCGTTCAAACTGGCTGTCATCGGCGAGGGAATCCAAAGCTTCCAAGCTTGATGCGTGCAACAGAGACATTCGCTCGCTGACCCACTCTCCGATTTCTTCGTCCTGCTTGGCACGTGAAAGACCGTCATCAAGTAAAGCGGCCACTACCGGGTGTCTTTCTACCATTTGTACTTTACAGCCCAGAGAAGCTAGTACAAAAGCATCGCGGCCCAGACCTGCTGTTCCATCAAGAACGGTGGGGGTCACACCTTTATTTAACCCTGCCGCTTTAGCAATAGCCTGTCCCTTGCCACCTCCAAACTTACGACGATGAGCCACCGCACCACCAGCAAGATCAACAAAGATAGCGCCTAGTTTAGGCTCATCCAACTTGCGTAGTTCTAGCCTTTCTTCAGTTAAAACCAGAGCGAACTCAGACGATTGGCACGCCGTTAAGCCCCAACGACTGGCAAGATCCAGTAGCTGTTGTTGGCGTGGCTCATGTTCGCAGATAAGTTGGATTTGCAAGATAGGCTCCGAATAAGGCTAAGGTATAGCGCGCAAGTTTACCTCAAGTCGCAACGGTGACCAATAACCGTGATCCGCACAAAGACGACCAGATGGAAATAGTGATAAGCTTTAGCCCCATCAATACGACCATAACCTAGGACTCGATATGCATGCCACTAATGGACTTGATGACCTCGACAAAGCGATCCTAAAAACACTGATGGAAGATGCCCGTCGCCCCTATGCAGAGATGGCGAAGCAATTCGATGTCAGCCCTGCCACTATCCATGTGCGCATTGAAAAGATGAAAGCCGCTGGAATTATCGAAGGTACCGAAGTGGTCGTGAATACCAAAAAACTCGGCTACGACGTGTGCTGTTTTATCGGTATTAACCTTTACGCTGCGCGTGACTACCATTCTGCACTAGAGAAACTAAATGCCTTGGATGAAGTGGTTGAAGCCTACTACACCACAGGGGCATATAACATCTTCGTGAAGCTGATGTGTCGCTCAATTGAGGAGTTGCAGCACGTGTTAATCGATAAACTGCAAGCGATTGAAGAAGTACAATCGACGGAGACGTTGATCTCGTTGCAGAACCCGATTAGTCGCAATGTGAATCCTTAAGGGTTGTGTGCGCCGTATTTAGATTCCTGCGAAGCTAGCGGAATGACGGAACATTTTGAGGAAATATACTTTTAAGTCCGTCCCCCTGCGCAGGCAGGGATCTACTCCAAAGCCCCACCAACCCAAAAAAAGGCGCTCTTTAGAGCGCCTTTTTACTATCCCAAGTGAAGGATTAAACCCACTTAGTCTTCGTTGCTTCTTTCACTGCAGACATAACCAGCGTCGGTAGTGATGCTGCCATAATGACACCGAATAAGTGACCTGCTGCTAGTGCTTCCGTGTTGAAGATTAGCTGACCTAGACCGGTATAGATAACCCCTAGCGATAGAATCGCTGACACCGCTACTGCACCTAGTAGGTACGGGTTGGTGAATGGGTTTCTGCGGTATAGCGACGTAAAGGTACGTGAGTCAAATAGGTGCCAAAGCTGAGCAAACACCAGCATCGCAAATGCCATTGTCTGTGCGTAGTTCGCTGAGAAACCGTTCGTCAGTGCCCAGTTAAACGCCATGTAGCTCATGCCACCTAATGCCAGACCACGAGTCAGGATACGAGTACCTAGGTGGTCACTGAAGAAGCTCTCGTTACGTTTGCGAGGCTTACGCTCCATCAGATCTTTCTCTTCTGGCTCAACACCTAGCGCTAGTGCTGGTAGACCGTCCGATACCAAGTTGATCCATAGAATCATCAGTGGTGTTAGCGGCAAAATAGCTTCTGGGCCCATCATTAAGAATGCGAACAGAATTACCGATACTTCACCAACGTTCGCTGTTAGAGCCTGACGGATGAACTTACGAAGGTTATCGAAGATTTGACGACCTTGGCGTACCGCTTTCACGATAGTGCTGAAGTTATCATCCAGTAAGATAAGGTCACCTGAGTCTTTTGCAACCGACGTACCAGTAATACCCATGGCAACGCCAATGTCTGCGCGGCGCAATGCTGGTGCATCATTCACACCATCACCTGTCATTGCAGCCACTTCGTTGTTGAACTGCTGAGCCTGAACGATACGCAGCTTATGCTCTGGCGTTACACGGGCAAATACCGCAACATCTGGACAGATTTGACGAAGCTTATCATCATCCATCTCATCGAGCTCTGCACCCGTCACAACCAAGTCTTTCTCACTACGGATGATACCGATATCACGAGCAATCGCCGCGGCAGTTAGCGCGTGGTCACCAGTGATCATTACCGTTCTTACCCCTGCTTGGTAGCAGCTTTCAATGGCATCGCGTACTTCAGGACGCGGTGGATCCATGATGCCGTATAGACCAAGCACAGTAATGCCTTTCTCAAGCTCGCTATGGTCACGCTCAAGGTCAGCTTCAGTTAACGCTTTATAGCCAACCGCTAGCGTACGTAGTGCATCTTGAGCAAAGTTCTCAATCGCCGCTTCATAGTTCGCCACAATCTCTTCGCTCGGGCTTGCCGCTAGCGCTAAGTTGCCGTCTGTCGCGGTTGGTGTGTGGTCTACTGGCATACCATCAACCATAAAGCCTGCAGCATTGCGAAGAATCACATCTGGTGCACCTTTAATCGCTAGGAAATGGTTACCCTCTGGATCTTTGACAATCACTGATGCCATCTTACGAGAAGAGTCGAATGGGAACTTCTCAACAATTGAATAGCCGCCTGAAGTCAGCATCTCAGATTGGTTAAGACCCGCCTTCGCCGCCGCCACAATCAGGGCGCCCTCTGTTGGATTACCACGAACCGTCGACTTGTCGCCATCCATGATGTATTCAGAGTCATTACATAATGTTGCAACCACTAGCCCTTTCATCATCTCTGGGCTTTGCTTTGCATCTGTGCTATGCGATAGCGGCTTAAATTGACCTTCAGGACTGAAGCCTTTACCACTTACTTCCCAGTAACGACCGCTCGCATCATACGCCTTCATTACCTGCATTTGGTTTTGAGTGAGCGTACCTGTTTTATCTGAACAGATAACTGTGGTAGAACCTAAAGTCTCTATCGCCGCCAACTGCTTAGCCAGAGCATTATTCTTCACCATACGAGTAGAACCCATGGTCAGAACAATAGTGATTACCGTAGGAAGGCCTTCAGGAATAGCGGCTACCGACAGTGAGATACCTGTATTTAAGATCTCTAGCCAAGGCATGCCATAATAAAGACCAATCGCACACACTACTGCTACTACGCCAAGCGCAACTAGCATCAAAGTCTTGGCGATGGTATCCATACGCTCTTGCATTGGTGTCTTAGTTTCTTCAGTGTTCGCCATCAGGTCGGCAATGTGACCTACTTCGGTCTGCATACCTGTCGCCACAACTAAACCTAGACCCGTGCCCGACGTAACCATGGTAGTCATAAAGCCCATGTTTAACTGGTCCCCAAGACCTACCGTTTCGTCGTCAATCACTTTAGCCGTTTTATCTACCGGCTCAGATTCACCAGTCAGCGCCGCTTCGTCGATAGATAGACGATTAGCTTCTAAGATACGAACGTCAGCCGCTAGGATGTCACCTGTGCTGATTTTTAAGATATCACCAGGTACGATGTCACTAGCTGGAATATCAATCCATTCGCCATCACGCTTCACTTGTGCAGACGGTGCGGCCATTTGGCGCAGCGCTTCCATCCCTTTCTGAGCTTTGAATTCTTGCCAGAATGCGATCAGCGCATTGATAAAGATGATCGCGGTAATCGCGATAGCATCCACTAAGTGTCCGGTGAAATAGGAAACAATGGCACCCACACCTAGAATGAAGATCAGTGGGTTTTTAAATTGATGAGCAAAGAGTTCAAGCGCAGATTTTCCTGCCTTTTCTTGAAGTTCGTTTTTACCGTACTGAGATTGACGCTCCGCCGCTTCTTGTGAAGACAAACCTTGCTCTGGCGCTACACCCATCATCTGCTGGGTATTCTCAACGGTTTCAGTGAACCACTTTTTAGTCATAGGGGATACTCCGAATAAATTCAGTCGACACCGGTAGAATGGCAAACCGATAAAAAGCAATCGCTGAATATAAATTTTTAAAATCCCAACGCTGTTTGCATGTTTATTAACAATTAATGCGTAAGCGATGAGTAAAAATAAATTACCCGAAACCAAATAGGCTTGTAATTAACTTTCGGTGCGCTTGCATGCACTCTAGGACGATTCTTTGACTTAAAACAAACTAGTTTTTTATTCAGAGCTTAGAACTAATTATTCATTGTAAGCAGATTTTAATAACACCTAATTTTCACTGAAATAACACTTCTGTTTTTTCGAATATTGAAACTTGTTTACACGACGGAGCTCGCTGAAGGTCGGAGGGTTTTGATAACGAATTATCGGTTATTAATCGCTATTCAATAGTTATTCAATTGGGGAGATATATCATCTTAACGGTTTTTTCTACCAACTTAACGATTGGCTCAGCCGGTAAAATTCGCTTTCTCAACATAATAAAAAAGCCCTCAATCAAAGATTAAGGGCTCCAAATATTACTTCAATTAGATACTACGCACTGATGCCAGAATGACGTAATAGAGCATCGATCTCCGGTTCACGACCACGGAAGCGCTTAAATAGCTCCATTGGTTCTTCACTGCCACCCATTTCAAGGATGTTATTCAAGAAGCTTTGTCCTGTTTCTTTATTGAAGATGCCTTCTTCCTCAAAACGTGAATAGGCATCGGAAGACAACACTTCTGCCCACAAGTAGCTGTAGTAACCCGCGCTATAACCTCCCGCAAAGATATGACCAAAGCTGTGTGAGAAACGGTTCCATTCAAGACTTGGAAGTACGGCCACTTTCGACTTCACTTCTGCCAAGGTCTCTAGCACGCGTGCACCGATGTCTGGATCGTATTCCGTGTGCAGCGTGAAATCGAACAAACCAAACTCAAGCTGACGTAAAATAAACATCGCAGATTGGAAGTTTTTCGCCGCTAGCATTTTGTCGAGCATCTCTTTAGGTAGCGGTTCACCTGTCTCATAGTGGCCTGAGATAAACGCAAGTGCCTCTTCTTCCCAGCACCAGTTCTCTAGGAACTGACTTGGCAGCTCAACTGCATCCCAAGGAACACCGTTAATGCCTGACACCGCCCCCGTATCAATCTTCGTCAACATATGATGAATACCATGACCTGTTTCGTGGAACAAAGTCACGACTTCATCATGAGTGAACATGGCAGGTTTACCGCCGACTGGCTTATTGAAGTTACACGTTAGATACGCCACTGGTGTTTGCAGTTCACCGTCAAGATCGGTGCGTCGTACACGACACTCATCCATCCACGCACCGCCACGTTTGTGCTCACGCGCATACAGATCAAGATAGAAGCTACCGCGCAGTGTGTCAGTGCTGTCAAAAATATCGAAGAAGCGGACTGACTCATGCCAAGCGTCTACCCCTTCACGCTCTTTAATCTGCATCCCGAAGACGCGGTTTAGCACTTCAAACAGCCCGCTGACCACTTTTGATTCTGGGAAGTAAGGACGCAGCTCCTCATTAGAGAATTGGAACAGGTGCTGTTTTTGCTTCTCACTGTAGTAAGCAATATCCCAAAGGTTTAGTTCAGTCACGCCGAACTCTTTTTCAGCAAACTGACGTAGCTCTTCTACTTCACGCTCACCTTGAGGTTTAGCTTTAGTCGCAAGATCATTGAGGAAACCAAGCACTTGGGCAGGGCTTTCTGCCATCTTGGTCGCCAGTGACTTTTCACTATAAGTACCAAAGCCAAGCAAGCGGGCAATTTCATGGCGCAGCTTAAGTTGCTCAGCAATAATCTCAGTGTTGTCCCATTTACCCGCATTTGGACCACGATCAGAGGCGCGCGTCACGTAGGCTTCGTACAGCTCTTTACGTAGCTCTTGGTTATCACAGTAGGTTAGAACTGGGAGGTAAGACGGAATATCTAATGTCAGTAGATAACCTTCTAACTCTTTCGCCTCAGCGGCTGCTTTTGCCGCCGCGAGTGCCGATTCTGGCATACCGGTTAGCTCTTTCTCATCAGTAATGTGCTTAGTCCAGCCCATGGTGGCATCTAGGACATTATTAGAGAACTGCGAACCTAGCTCGGACATACGTTTGCTGATTTCACCATAACGGTGCTGCTCATCGGATGGCAGACCAATGCCAGACAACTCAAAATCACGCAGTGAATCTTTGATGGTTTTCTGTTGCGCTTGGGAAAGCGTGTTAAACGCGTCACTGGCTTTGATCGCTTTGTACGCTTCATACAGCCCCTTGTGCTGTCCCACCCAAGTGCCGTATTCAGAAAGAATTGGTAGGCAGCTTTCATACGCTTCACGCAATTCATCACTGTTCATCACTGAGTTCATATGGCTCACAGGTGACCATAAGCGGCTAAGCTTGTCATCAATCTGCTCGATTGGCGCAACGACATTGTCCCAAGTTGGGTTGGTGTTACCTTCAAGCACTTCATCTATTTTTGCTCGGCATGCCTCAATCGCTTGTTCAACGGCTGGTTTCACATGCTCAGGCTTAATTTGAGAAAAAGGAGGTAAGTCGGTAAACGTCAGTAGTGGATTTGCCATGCAGCGTCCCTTTTTAGTTATTGGATTCCCTCACTTCATTGGAAGGCAAGTGAGCGTAATTAATAGATAAATGTAGTCTCGAAAGAGAAATTTCAATCCTTCGAGATTCAATTACGGTGATTCAAAACACCAACTCCTCTGCCGCTTCTCGTCAGAAGAGGTTATAATCCGTCCATTATTGTTAAACAGAGTCTTTATTTTGCTGAGCTATCGTCACAGTTTTCACGCGGGTAACCATGCCGATGTGGTTAAACACATAGTACAAAGTCTTATCCTTAATTCACTAAAAAACAAGGAAAAGCCATTCGTTTATCACGATACTCATTCGGGCGTAGGCCGTTATGACCTTACCCACGAATGGTCTGAGAAAACTGGTGAATATAAGCAAGGCATCGGTCGTATTTGGGGAAATGCCGACATTCCTGAAGATATCGCCAGCTACATTGAATCGATAGAGACACTGAACAACAGCGACACACTGCGTTATTACCCAGGTTCTCCTCGTGTGGCGCGTGCCCATTTGCGTCCTCAAGACCGTATGGTATTAACAGAATTACACCCAAGCGACTTTCCATTACTTGAGCAAGAATTCCATCGTGACCGTCAAGTCAAAATCTTTAAAGAAGACGGTTTTAAGCGCTTAAAAGGCAGCTTGCCACCAGCAGAACGCCGTGGTTTGGTCTTGATCGATCCACCTTATGAACTCGCTCGTGAATATCGTGATGTCGTGACGGCCATTGCCCAAAGTTATAAACGCTGGGCAACGGGTATTTATGCGATTTGGTACCCTGTGGTCAATCGCTATGATATCGACGATATGATTGAAGGCTTAGAAGGTCTTGGTATTCGCAAGATTTTGCAAATCGAACTTGGTGTCTCACCAGATACTAACGAACGCGGAATGACAGCTTCGGGCATGATTGTCATCAACCCACCGTGGAAGCTAGAGCAGCAAATGAATGCCATTTTGCCGTACCTTAAAGACAAGATCGCTCCAGCAACAGGCCACTTTAAAGTGGAGTGGATTGTCCCAGAATAATTTTTGGGAAACACTTCTAATCTCAAGAAAAGGCGTAATCAATTGTTTTAAAGCAATATTGCGCCTTTCTTAATTGCGCTTATTTTTAGCTCTCCAGAAAATATTTCGACTTTATTGAAATTATTTTCGTCTTTCTCTCACCTCCCCCGTCTTACTAGTGAAAGTACCGAAGCCATGTGCAATGAGTACACCCTAATAGCCTAGTGAGGAAAACCCAGATGATTAAGATTGTTAGCTTTAAGATTTGTCCTTTTGTCCAACGTGTCACTGCTGCACTGGAAGCAAAACGCATTCCCTATGAGATTGAATACATCAGCCTAAAAGACAAGCCACAATGGTTCCTAGATATCTCACCCAATGGTCAGGTGCCAGTGATGGTCACTGAATCAGGTACCGCTTTGTTTGAATCAGACGCTATCATTGAATACATCGAAGATGAATATGGTCCGATTGAGCAAGACGTGAGTAACGAGCAGCGCGCACTCGATCGTGCATGGAGCTATTTAGGCTCTAAACACTACCTTGCTCAATGCGGCACAATGAGTAGCAAAGATAAAGAGACCTTTGAAGAGCGTGCGGAAAAGCTGATTAAAGCATTCCAAAAGGCAGAGAACCAGCTATCTGGCAACACCAAGTTCTTCAAGTCGGACACCTTCAGCAATGTTGATATGGCGTGGTTACCACTCTTGCATCGCGCTGCGATTGTTAAAGCGCATTCAGGTTATGATTTTTTCTGCGGACTGCCAAAAATGCAAGCGTGGCAACGCAACATCATGGAATCAGGATTGGTCGAGAAGACCGTCTCTAGCGACTTTGAAACGCGGTTTGCTGATTTCTACCTAACTAATACTTACCTTGCTACTGGAAAAGACGTACAGGCTAAACAAGATTGCTCAACATCAAGCTGTTGTGGCTAAGCGACTTTTATAGAGGGCGTAATGCCCTCTTATCTCGTCATTAATCGTTATTACTCATAATTAACTCTGCTTTTTCCCATTGGAGAAAGTTGCTAGACTCGATTTATAGTATGGATAGCGATTCTTAACAAAACATTGCGATGATATTGAGTTCCCTACTCTTCACCCCAATGTATCTGTTACTAGCAATCATAAAATTAATAAGCTCTCGGAGAACGTAATGGCAACGCATTTTGACTATATCTGTATTGGTGGTGGCAGCGGCGGTATCGCATCTGCTAACCGTGCGGCAATGTACGGCGCGAAGGTCGCGCTGATTGAAGCTCAAGATCTTGGCGGTACCTGTGTAAACGTTGGCTGTGTGCCAAAGAAAGTCATGTGGCACGGTGCACAAGTTGCTGAAGCGATGAACCTGTACGCAGAAGACTATGGTTTTGATGTCGACGTTAAAGGCTTCGATTGGAGCAAACTGGTTGAGAGCCGCCAAGCATACATTGGCCGTATTCACCAATCTTACGATCGCGTGCTTGGCAACAACAAAGTTAATGTCATTCGTGGTTTTGCTAAGTTTGTTGATGCGAAAACTGTCGAAGTGAACGGCGAGCACTACACAGCTGATCACATCCTTATTGCCGTTGGTGGTCGTCCAACCATTCCAAATATTCCAGGCGCAGAATACGGCATCGATTCTAATGGTTTCTTTGAGCTAAGCGAGCAGCCAAAACGCGTTGCAGTTATCGGCGCAGGCTACATTGCAGTAGAAATCGCAGGTGTACTACACGCACTAGGTACAGAAACTCACCTATTCTGCCGTAAAGAATCACCTCTACGTAGCTTTGACCCAATGATCATCGAGACGTTGGTTGAAGTAATGAATACCGAAGGTCCAACGCTGCACACCCACTCCGTGCCTAAAGAAGTGGTTAAAGAGGCGGACGGTAGCCTAACGCTACATCTTGAAAACGGTGAGAGCCAAAATGTTGATACCTTGATTTGGGCAATCGGTCGTCACCCAGCGACAGATGCAATTAATCTTGGTGCTACAGGTGTGGCAACCAACGATCGTGGCTACATCAAAGTCGATGAGTACCAAACCACGAATGTAGATGGTATTTACTGTGTTGGTGACATCATGGAAGGCGGCATTGAGCTCACTCCAGTTGCCGTTAAAGCAGGTCGTCAGCTTTCTGAGCGCCTATTTAACAACAAACCAGATGCGAAGATGGACTACGACCTAGTACCAACTGTGGTATTCAGTCATCCACCTATCGGCACCATCGGCCTAACCACACAACAAGCGGAAGAGAAGTACGGCAAAGATAACATCAAAGTCTACACCTCTGGCTTCACTGCTATGTACACAGCAGTAACCAAGCATCGCCAGCCATGTAAGATGAAACTGGTTTGTGCTGGCCCAGAAGAGACGGTTGTTGGCTTGCACGGCATCGGCTTTACTGTTGATGAAATGATTCAAGGTTTTGGCGTTGCGATGAAGATGGGCGCGACCAAAGCAGACTTCGACTCTGTCGTGGCAATTCACCCAACGGGTTCCGAGGAATTCGTGACGATGCGCTAACGCATACACTCTATTTTCAAAGCCCAGCACCTCATGCTGGGCTTTTTTGTTTTAGAGTCATTGCACACTTCAACGAGAGTTTCACCTTAGCCACTCAAGTAAGGTTTGAAATGCCTCGCATAGAGAAAGCATCAAGCACGAAATTCATGGGTTTCACGATCACTCTTCCATGGCCTTTTCTATAGTTTGTTGCGCTAGAAAGTAACGCCTTCTCACTACAGGTGAATCTATCTAGCCTAGATAAATAATATTGAAAAGGAACGTCAGATGAAAACCTCTCGATGGCTTATGGCAGCAAGCACTACCTGCTTAAGCTTACCTACCCTTGCGGTAAACCCGCACCCTGATCCACAAAATCCAACCGGGTATATTATTGCCCGTAGCGACATACAAAATAGTGAAGCAAGCAAAACTAGCAACCCCATGTACAGAGTGTGGGCTGAGGCATTGCAGACAGCCTCAAACTCTGTCGTGGATTCGATTGATGCAGGCTTAGCAACCAACCCAAGTAACGTAAAACGGGCTGAGCGAGTCTTCCCACGTGATGAATGGGACTTTCTCACTCATATGGCTGCGCCAGAGTACACCTATCAGCGCTTTTTACAGGCTATTGGTAAATTTCCAGCGTTTTGTAGTGACTATAGCGACAATCGAGATGCCGATGCTATTTGTAAGCGTTCCATCGTGACCGCCTTCGCCCATTTTGCCCAAGAAACCGGAGGTCACATCGCCAAGGATAACTCTTGGGATAACCCTTTAGCTCTCGAAGAATGGCAGCAAGCACTGGTTCATGTGCGCGAAATGGGTTGGTCCGAAGGACAGCCAGGCTATACCACGGGGTGTGGTCAGAATGATTGGCAAAACAAACGTTGGCCTTGCGCCGCCAACCAAGGCTATTTTGGTCGTGGCGCTAAACAACTCTCTTACCACTTCAACTACGGTCCTTTTTCTGAAGTGATGTTTGATGGTGATGCAACGGTGTTACTCGATAACCCAGCGCTTGTGGCTGACTCGTGGTTAAACCTCGCCTCTGCTATCTGGTTTTTTTTAACGCCACAAGCACCAAAGCCCGCCATGTTGCATGTTATTGATAGAACTTGGGTCCCATCTCAGCGAGAAGTAGAGGCTGGTATTGGCTATGGGTTTGGTACCACCATCAACATCATCAATGGTGGTATTGAATGTGGGGAGCAGAATAAAAACAAAGGGCAGCCAGTTAACCGAATTCGTTACTGGGAAGGGCTCGCTGCACACTATCAGATTCCCATTGAAGCCGACGAGACCAATACGTGTTGGCAACAAACCCCTTATGGAAGCTTGAACTTAAACGGCGCAACAGATGTACTTTACACTAACTGGGAAGCCAGTTGGGCTTATCATGCTGACCGTCCTGAAGGCGTCTCTTTTGAATGTAACTTGGTCGGTTACCAAACTGCTTACTCTGCTCTCGTACCCGGTGACTATGAAAAATGCGTCACCAACTTTTATGGCTCCCACGCCAATTGGCCAGAAGTGCGGATTGTGGACACTCTTCCCTCAACAGATAACGGCAATGGAGGTACTGGCGACGGGAATAGTGGTGGAAGCACCACCACGCCACCTGAAATTAATCTAGTTACTTGGATTCCGGGTAGTACATCTGTCAGCAATGGCGATACCGTAAGCTACCAAGGAAAGTGTTTTATTGCTAAGAACAACCCTGGTGTTTGGGAGTCACCCACACAAACAAACTGGTTCTGGGGTGAAGTCGTTTGCCCTTCAGCGTGATCAAACCAGTAAAAGCTGCTCTGTATGGAGCAGTTTTTACACAACTTTTATCTAAGTACTCTTCCCGCACCTGATTATATTTCTTATAGTTTCTAAAGACTGTAAGGAGTTATTAATGGATAAAAAGCACATATTTTTCTTCGATGCCATGCGCTGTGTGGCGGCACTCGCGGTCATCATTATTCATGCGCTAGGCCCTTACCGTCATGAACTCGGACAGATCCCTATGGGCGAATGGGTTACCGCTATCACCTTTAATGGATTCAGTCGCTGGGCAGTCCCGGTGTTTATTTTGATAACCGGCGCTCTCATGCTCAACGACAAACGACCGTTTGATATGAAATATTATCTGTCTCGTCGTCTCGGCAAAGTGCTGATTCCATTTATCGCATGGTCACTTTTCTACGCTTACTTATCCGGATGGACCATTGAAGGCTTTAACGGCAATACGGTTAAAGAAGTCTTATCTGAGAGCTATCACCATCAGACCTATTACCATCTTGGATTCTTTTACTACTTTATTCCGCTGTATGTGGCGATCCCGTTCTTGCAGGTGTTCGTTCGCAAGTTTGATAACAGCGCACTTTACGCATTTACCGGCCTTTGGTTACTCACTACGCTGTTGTTCTTATTAAGAGTTGATGGACCTTGGAGCGAGCAATTCTGGCTTTATATGGGCTTATTGCCTCTGGGCTATATCCTGTATCAAAAACTGCCAGCAAGCCAAGGTGTGGTTGCTGTGTCCATTATTCTGGGTGTCGGCGCAATGGCGCTGAGCAGTTATATGGTAGTTCAAGGAAGTATTGAAGAAGGTCGTTATTATGTTGGGCGCTGGTTCTCTTACAAGACTCTAAACACCGTCCTAGCAGCCAGCATGATATTTATTGTCTGCAAAGCCTACGCCGACAAGCTTTGGCCAGGAGCCAAGAAAGTGGTGAGCTTTATTAGTAAATACAGCTTGGGTATTTATATTCTTCACCCGCTATTCCTGTGGCCGATGAACGAACTCGGCCTACATCAAGGTCACCCAATCTATATGATTCCATTTTGGGTTATTGTCAGCGGCAGTTTGGCATTAGCAACCAGTTGGTTGTTATCACTCAGCAGCAAGACTCGTTGGTTGTTGCCTTAAAGGTTATTTGCCCACGCACACTACATTGAGCAAAGTATTACCTTTTAGCGGTGATACTTTGCCATTAGTAAACAGCCCTTTCTGACCATCTCCCCAATATGGCATTTGCAGTGGCCAGTGGTTTTTCTGCATCACTTGTGATTTTACCAAGGCTTGCCAGTCTTCATTGCTTGCCAAATGCATATCAAGGTCACTGCATACCTTTATGGCAGACTGATAACTCAAGCGGTTCCACGCTTTATCATGTTCCATATAGAACTGATGACTGCTGTTAGCGATATAAGGCACGCTATAACGCTGTCCATTAACTTCAGCATTTAACCGAACACTCAATGAAGCCTTAGCGCTGGTCGCAAGAGGCGTTATCTTCTCAGCTTTCCTTACCGGCTTCTCAATCGCTTTTGCTACTGGCTTGGATGCCAGCGGCTTAGCCGTTTTTGCGGGAACTTGCTGCGTCACTTTGGCAGTACGTTGAGGTGTGTTGGCAGAAGCGTTGCGTTCCACTTGGCGGATAAAAGCATCACGATAACCAGATAAGGCTTTGACTTGAACAAGCTCTTGCTTGGCGATCTCAGCATCGCTGTATGGACCAATCAGACAACGATAGCTATTTTTCTGAGGCAGCATCCACACATCGGTGGTGATTTTGGCGTACAAGGTTTTCGCTTGAGCTAGCGCCATGGGGGCATCAAGAATGCCGCACTGAATCCAATAAAGCGATGTTGCGCTCACAGGAACGTCATTGCTCCAAATCCCATTTCCAATCGGACAGGATTTATCTAAAACCGGCAGTTCATTGGTGGAGGGCTGGGAAGCGTCACACAACGCATCCTCAGCATAAACTGGTAAAGGAACCACGCTACTGGTTAACAACAAGGTGCCCAATAAAGCACTAAACGAAAAACAACCTAATCCCTTTACACCATTTAAAGAGCTCATAAACATCCTCTGAACACTCTTGGCTATTGTTATCAGCGGCACAAATAAAAAGAGCCGCAATTATCTGCGACTCTTAGTGTAGTGACGATCGGGATTAAAAATCAATCACTCTGGATCACCCTTTGTAGATTTTCGGGTTGAATACATCACGTAGCCAGTCACCTAGTAGGTTAATAACCAACACTAAGGTAATCAGAACGATGCCTGGGAACACGGTAATCCACCACGAACCAGAGAAGATGTAGTTAAAGCCGATACTGATCAAGGAGCCCAATGATGGCTGGTCTACTGGCAGACCAAGACCTAAGAACGATAGCGCCGCTTCGGACATGATAGCGTTCGCAACCTGTACCGTTGAGATAACCAAAATTGGCGACAAACAGTTAGGCAGAATATGACGGAACATGATACGTGGTGCTCTAAAGCCCATCACTCGCGCTGCTTCTACATACTCTTTCTTTTTCTCTGCAAGAACCGAGGCACGAATAGTACGTGCATACTGCGGCCATTCAGCCACACCAATGATCACGACCAACATGGTCACGGCATATTGGCTATAGAACTCAGTGCCGAAGCTGGCCTTAAAGATAGCAGAGACAATGATCGCAACCATCATGGTTGAAAACGACAACTGAACATCAGCAAAACGCATCAAGAAGCTATCGATACGACCACCGAAGTAACCCGCCGATAGGCCAATCACAATACCTAGGAATAACTGTAAACCTACCGCTAGGAAACCAATGGTCAGAGACAGTCGAGAACCATAAAGAATGGTGGATAAAATATCACGACCTTGGTCATCGGTACCTAATACGAAGTTCTCGTCACCGTCTTCCATCCAAGATGGCGGCAGCTCCGAGTCCATAATATCGATAGACGATAAGTCATATGGGTCAGAAGGGGCGATGACGGGCGCAGCTAGTGCCAACACCAAGAACATCATAAAGACCGTAAAACTTGCCATAGCGACTTTGTCGCGCTTGAAGTAATACAAGAAGTCCGAGTTTTTAAAACGCTCCCACACTGAAGGAGCAGCGGCTACATTTGCTTGGCTCATGGTTATGCTCCTTTTCCAGTTAGGTTTACGGTTGGGTTAATCAAGCCGTACAACAAGTCAACGATAGTGTTCGTCACCACGAAGATAAGGCCAACGAAAATAACGTAAGCGGTAATCAATGGTGTATCTACACGGTTAATCGCTTCAAGGAAAAGGAAGCCTGTGCCAGGCCACTGGAAGACGGTTTCAGTCAGGATGGTATACGCCACCATAGTACCGATCTGAACACCACCAACGGTCAAAACAGGTAACATCGTGTTTTTAAGGGCATGTTGATAGTAGATTTTTTTAAGAGGTAGCCCTTTTGCTTTCGCAAACTTGATGTATTCCGAGCTCAGTACTTCTAACATTTCAGAACGAACCAAGCGAATGAAAAGCGGCAACATAATCGATGCCAATGCGACACATGGCAAGATAAGGTGCTTAATGCCATCGATTGTGAAGAATCCTGACTCCCAACCGAGCACGTTCGCAGTTTCACCACGCCCGAAAGACGGTAGCCAGCCTAACTCAATAGAGAAGACATACATCAGCATGATCGCCGTTAGGAAAACCGGAATCGAGATACCAATACTACTGCCAGCCATCACCAATTTGGTAAAAAAACTTTTTGGATGAATTGCCGAGTACACACCAAGTGGTATCGATAAACAAATAATAATAAGCGTCGCGCCGAATACCAGCTCTAGTGTTGCCACCAGCTTATCGAGAATAACCTCAACGGCAGGACGTTTGAAAAAGTATGAAGTGCCAAGATCGCCTTGCAGCGCTGCACCAATAAAACGAGTGTATTTTGTTACGAAAGGATCGTTGAGGCCCAACTCATCACGCAGTGCTTGACGCTCTGCTTCCGAAACCGACTGACCTACAAGCTCACGCAGCGGGTCACCCAGGTTATCCTGAATGGCAAACGCCACCAAACTGATCACAAACATCACTATCAGTGCCTGAAACAGGCGCTTGACCAGAAACGAAAACATTCCTTGCCCCTTAACTATCCATAGATCTCATTGAGAGAGAAACATTCAGTCTTAAAAACCGCTCAATCCGACTGAAATAAACTGAGCTGAGTAGAGAGAATTGAGGAGGGGAACACTCCCCTCCTACATCACAATCACTTGTGATTATTCAACCACTAGGTCGCCAAAGTAAGGCATTACCATTGGGTTAACAATTGCTGCTGCTTTCACGTTAGACTTCGCGCCCCACGCTTCACTTTGCCAGTGTAGCGGTACGAATGCTGCGTCGTTGTATAGTGTCGCCTCAACGCCTTTCAGCATTTCAGCACGCTTAGCAGGATCCGTTTCTACGTTTGCTGCTTCAACAATCGCATCCATTTCTGGGTTTGAGTAGTGACCACAGTTGTACTGACCACGACCCGTTTCTTCGTTACGAGTCATTGTTAGGAACTCGTTGAAGTTCGCTGAATCTTCAGTATCTGAGTGCCAACCAATCATCATCATGTCTGCTGCACACACATCAAACTCTGGCCAGTATTGCGCTTTAGGCATTGTCTTAAGATCTACTTTGATGCCGATCTTAGACAGCATCGCTGCCGCTGCTTGCGCTACTTTCGCGTCGTTCACATAACGGTTGTTAGGTGCCATCATCGTTAGCGTGAAGCCATTTTCATAACCAGCTTCTTTCATCAACTCTTTCGCTTTTTTCACGTCGTAACGTGGAACAAGCGCATCGTTGTGACCAACGTAGCCTGCTGGGCTTTGCTGGCCAGCAGCTGTTGCGAAGCCTTTCATGATTTTCTTCACGATACCTTCGTTGTTGATTGCGTGAACAATCGCCTGACGAACGCGAACATCTTTCAGTGCTTCGTTGCTTTCTTGGTTCATTTGGAACGTGATGATACGCGTACCAGGTAGCGTCACTAGATCAACACCTTCAGCGCTAGCTACACGTTTGTGGTCGTTTGGTGCAACTGGGTGAATCATGTCAACACCGCCAGAAAGAAGTGCTGCTACACGCGTTGCATCTTCTTTGATTGGTACTAGTGTTAGCTTGTCTACGTTACCTTTAGATTCTTTGTCCCAGTAATCAGCGAAACGCTCAAATTCAACTTTAACACCTTGCTCACGAGCCGTTACGATGAATGGACCAGTACCAGAAACATGCGTCGATGCAAAAGAGTTACCGTGCTTAACTAGCTCAGATTTGTCTTTGCCATCTGCCGTTTTACCTGAGTAAAACTTGCTATCCATAGGGAAGATGTACGTCGCTGTTTGCAGTACAAGTGGGTAAGGACCTTTAGTCACTAGGTCAAACGTGTAGTCATCAACCTTAACGATTTTCTCATACGGGTCGAAGATAGCTTTAAAGTCAGGAGAGCTTTGAAGACGGTTAAATGTCCAAACAACATCGTCTGCTGTTAGGTCATTACCAGAGTGGAACTTAACGCCTTCACGTAGCTTAAAACGAACCGTCGTGTCATTCACACGTTCCCAGCTTTCAGCTAGACGAGGTTCGAAGTCCATTTCTTGGGTGAAACGAACGAGTGGGTCAAATACCATGTGTGACATTTGCAATGTGCCACCAGACAACTGCTCATGCGGGTCTAGAGATACTGGGTCAGCTGCATAGCCAACTTTGATATCTGCTGCCAGAGTATTAAAACTTAGGCCCGCTGCCATTAGCGCCACTGCTAATTTGCTTTTCATGGTTCTCATTTGCATAACTCCTTCATGCGGGGATCCGGATCCCTTGTTGTTGTGTTTGCTTCTGTTATCGAGTCCCAATAGGGAATTGTATGGCTTACGCCGTTTTTGCTACATCATCTCTTAAGCCTTTGAATTCAGGCATTAAGGAAATTAGGTGCTGACTGTATTCATGCTGCGGATCAGTAAACAACTGCTCCGTCGGTGCCACTTCCAATAGAGTACCCATTTGCATCACACCCACTCGGTCACACATTTGACGAATTACCGGCAAGTCATGACTGATGAACAGCATGGTCAGATTAAGTTCTTGTTGTAGATCTTTGAGTAGGTTAAGTATTTGAGCCTGAACCGATACATCAAGTGCCGACGTTGGTTCATCACAAATCAACAAACGAGGACGCGTTGCTAGTGCACGTGCGATAGAAATACGCTGACGCTGACCACCTGAGAATTCATGTGGGTACTTCACTCCCGCCATTTTTCCTAGGCCTACGTGCTCAAGCAGGTCTTCGACGATTTGCTTAGTTTCGCTTTCGTTTGCCGTCAGTTTATGGAATCGAATCGGCTCTGCAATGATGTCGTAGATTTTCATACGAGGGTTCATCGACGTATACGGGTTCTGGAACACCATCTGCATCTGGCGACGCATCGGGCGACGCTCTTTCTCAGACTTCAGCGACGTAAGGTCAATACCTTCAAACGTGACTTTGCCAGAGTTAGGGGCATAGAGACCTGCAATCACACGTGCAATGGTCGATTTACCCGATCCCGATTCACCCACTAATCCAAACGTTTCACCTTCATGTACTTCAAAGCTAACGTTGTTTGATGCTTGAACATACTCACGTCGGCTTTCAAATAGCGAATCTTTAGTAACGAAGCGTAGGTTGACGTTTTCTACGTTAAGAAGCGGACCAGTATAATCACGGTGATCTTGGCTTTGACCCAACCAGTGGTTCTTAACATCCAACGGTTCCATCTCATGTGCTTCTTCGATGTAGCTCACAAGAGGGAAACGATCGAGTTTCATGTCTGAACGCGGTACTGCAGAAATCAGGCTACGTGTGTATGGGTGATCAGGTTCACCCAGTACTTTTGCCGTTGGCCCAAACTCTACCAAGTCACCACGGTACATTACCGCTACGCGATCCGTTACGTTAGAAACCACACCCATATCGTGCGTCACCAACATACAACCAACATTGTTCTTGATGCACAGGTCGCGAATCAAACCTAAAATTTGATCCTGAATCGATACATCAAGTGCTGTCGTAGGTTCATCCGCAATGATCAGGTCCGGTTCGCCGGCAAGCGCGATAGCGATCACCACACGCTGACGCATACCACCAGAGAATTGGTGAGGATATTGCTTCAAGCGGTTTTCTGGTTGTGGGATACCCACTTGATTCATAAGATTGAGCGCGCGTTGATACGCTTCATCATCCGATACCTTCATATTGGCATGGATGGTTTCTTTTAATTGTTGCTCAACAGTGAATAGTGGGTTGAGAGAGGTCATTGGGTCTTGGAATATAAACCCGATTTTTGAGCCACGAACTTTGCGCATCGCTTCTGGTGTTAGACCAGAGACTTTTTCTCCATCTAGGAAAACCTCACCACTAGCAATAACGCCAGGAGGTGAAAGCAAATCGATAACAGCGTTACCTACCGTTGATTTGCCCGCGCCGGACTCCCCAACCACACCAACTATTTCGCCGCGTTCAATATTGAACGACAAAGATTTAACCGCGGCATGTACCCCATGGCGTGATGGGTATTCGATACGAAGATCTTTTACTTCTAATAGTGACATTACCAGACCTCTACTGCTTTGGCAGCTTTCTGCCCCTGTCTGAAAAATTGAATCCATTCTTAGGCAGCATTTTCTGCTGACTATTTATAAGGGCATCAATTTGGCAAATCTTTCACAGAAAAGCAACAAAAATAGGATAAAAATTCGAAATTGAGCAAATATAAAGCAGTATAAATAAATATATATGCAGTTTAAGTACATATAGTAGTGATACAAGTGGCATGAAAAGTTGATGTACACTCAGAAATTCGTGCTAGACAACGAATATAAAACGCCGAACTTCACGTTATCGGCAATATTTATGACTAATGCCACCCGCATATTTATTCTGATGTAGTTTTAACACTATAGAAACATAAATTTTGTAACATGACAGAGTGCAGCACCAAACTCTAGATCTTCATCACATTTAATACACTGATCACTTTGATAATTCGATTACACAGTATTTTCCGCTATTGTGATTTACAACAAGTCACAACCCTGCATACTGAACAAAATACTGGCCATCGTTCGAACGGTAGAATTTAGCTCCAATTCTTACTCATGAAGAATGGGGGAAATGTTATTCAATGGAAGTTTTCATAGACGAACCACTGAAGATTTAGCCGTAGCAATGGCACTTAACAGTCAAATCACCCATCAAGCGCCATAATTACGTTTTAGTGAGGTGTAGTTGTCGGTTCAAAACGGAAAATAGCTTCTATTTTCCTCCACAATTGTTCGCCCGCGATAAATATCGCCGCTACAAAGGTGATATCGCAAGCCAGTGCTATTACCTTTCGATACTCTATCCAGCCCACTCCAAAGGTTGGAAAGTAAAACAGCACAATATTCATAACAGGGCCTGCCACTACCATCAGTAGTAATCCCATATAGTAGCTAAGCCTTGTCGAGTGCCGGCTAGGTTTGAGCTTCAGTAAATGTCTGACAAACCAACTTCTGATTTGCTGCAGGCGATCCTTGCCTAACAAGCACAGAGCGACAATAGTCGCCACTTCAGGTACACCAAAAATCATTGCACCGCTAAGTAGCGCTTTTTTACTGCTGCAAATCTCCATTGAACTAATCAAGGGAATTAGTAACGGACTTGATAAAGCGAGCAACAGTGCCACCATGCCCAAGCTAACTCGCAAATAAGCTAATACTGAGCGGAACAAAACGCCAAAATCTAATTTCATTTATCGAACACCCTGTTACCCCTCATATAAGAATAAGGGGAGGATAGAAGGGGAAAGCGACTAGTGTATGTCCCTGCGGAGCACTGAGGTCTTACAGCGTATTCCACCACAAAGCTTCGCGTGATGAGCAAATGGAACGGTCACAACCGTTAGCCCTTTTGCTTCCAGTTTTCGATTGAGGGCTGGGGTCTCTTCTGGCATTAAGATGTGGTTTTCATCAAGCATCACTGCACAAGGCCCGGTTGCCAGCGCCTCTTCTCTGTTTGCCCATACCACATCAAAGTCATCCATAAATTCAGGTAAGCCCTTTGGAAAGGCATCTCGATAGGCGATAACAAGTTTAGGGCCGGCTACACACATCACGGCGAACAAATGATGGATTCCTGTATCCTCCACTTCTGTTATGCATACTTGGTAACCATCGTGTTCTAGCATGCGCTTAACCCATTCAGCGCCACGAGCGTTAGTTGATGAAGGGCCCGTTGCCACCAGTACTCTTCCATCGCCTAAGTTGAGCACGTCTCCCCCCTCATAAATATAATCTCGACTTAGCGTCGGCCTTGGTGCCGTGTAGTGTAAAATGTGGTTATCACCATCAATAAATGGTTGATGAAGCTCTCGCACTGGCGCAATAGAAGCCCAGCTCATATCGCTTGCCCAAACATTCTCCAAAACATTTCGACCTACCACCCAAATAGGTTCTGCAGCGAAGATTTGGGTAAAGACATTCGTTCTTTGGCACGCGGCTATCTCTCCTTCAGGCACTTCCCTAGCCTGATGCACCTTTACACCAAAGCCCTGAAACGCCTTGATCAACGCATCATTCTCACGCTCTAGGGCCGCAGAAAATGACGGAGAAGCATGAGAAAGTAACTGTCCTCCCGCTCTTTCACAGAGATCATATAAGTCGGACTGAAGTACACTCTGATATGTTGCTTTTACCTCTTCTGTCAGTACTGGCAGGCGGAAGTTCTGGCTATAACCCACAATCACCTCTTGAAGCTTTCCATAAAGGTTGAACTCTCCATAACTGTGTTTGGTTGCAGCTGGTACATAGACTTGGTTTTGTGTTGAGATTTTCGACATAGGATTACTCCTCAAATGGGTTAGAAAAAGAGAGTCCTTTCTCCGATGAACAATTTGAGGTTAACCCAGTCGGTTAAAGTGCAAAAAACACTCTGCGCAGTGAAAGGCTTTCACTTTGGGAGGATACAAGAAGACAATTGGAACAGGAGGCTAACGCGCCGCCCTGACCACCACTCGATAGGAAACCAAACCCTCAACTTCAACACCCGCTTCACTACCAACGTAAGTCGACATGCTAGGCAATTGCTGTTGATTCGAATTTAACGGCTCACTATTACTTTGCTCGATAATGGTGTAATGCAAGTCGGCAATATTGTTTGCCACTGACGACTCGCTGACCAGCAACACGCGAGTATGCTTGTCTTTCTTAATCAACTTGCTTTCTCGCAACCCAATGATGACATCACCACTAAACACATTCACAACATTGAGTTGCAATTCAGCGACATAGTCTGCTGCACGTAAGGAGGGAGCGGCGATTAACACCAAAATGAAGGATAGCTTTCGTAAACAATCCATTTCTAACACCTTTACACGTTTTCTTCGGAACAGCAGCGTAGTCGAGTTAAGTTCAGCAAGAAACTTAAACTCTGAACGTAAATCCATACAGCACAGGTTACCAACTAGCTTCTGTTCAGCTGACTATGACGAGCTAGGCGATTAACCAACTTAGCTTCTGCCTTTAATTGTTGCTGCCAGACCAAGCTAAAGCGCCGTTGATAGCTTGGTTTTTCCGTCAGTTCTACCTTGCCTTCGCTCAAAGCCATAATTACCTCACCTTTTGGTAGCCAGCCTTTGCCATAAAAATTTATCAAGGCTTCAAGCATATCGGCCGGTCGGTTAAATGAAATAAGGTCTTTGTATTGTTGTGTACCGTTAGCCCACAACGACTGTCCGCTTTCATTGTGAACAGACATCATCCTATGCTGTTTGCCTGCCTGTAATGGTGCTTGTACCTCGACAAACTCGCGCTCTCCTAAGTGTTGAGCTTCAAGAAAGGGAGGTAAATGCGATAACGGTTGAGTCAACGCTAAGTCACATTGCTGTTTTATCAGTAACTGATGAATGGTTGCTGTATCAGTGCGAAACAAATCTATGCTTCGAAGCGAATTGTCAGCGATGATGAGCTGAGAGAGCTGATTCACTTCATCCAGAGCGATGCCGTAATCAAAACAAACCCGCAGACTTTTGACATTCTCTTTGCTAGAGAAGGTGTGAGTCAGGGTCAGCACATCATCAAACTCCATTGCTCGCGGTAAAAACCTCAGACCAAAAGAAGAGAGTTTGAGTGGCCGAGTACCTTTAATAAACAGCTCGCAACCAAGAGAAGCTTCCAAGCGACTCACTGTTGCCGTAAGCGCTGGCTGACTTTTGCCAAGTGCTCGTGCCGCTTTTCTCACGCTGCCATGATGAGCAATAGCAACAAAAGTTTTGATTTGGTCAAGAGTCATCCTGTTGTCTACCTCTCATTGACTTACTCATCGCCCAGTCTGTCAAACATTGCAACACTTGACTCCCTGTTAAATGCTCTCCCCAGAAAACCGACACTCCCCAAGTCGCTTTAAGGTGCGGTTCTGTTACGATTTTCATAGTGTCTGTTAGATCAATATTGTTGTATACCGCAGACGTATGACTCGGTAACTCCGAAAGAATGGCAGCTATTTGTTGATGATCGGTGACTCGAATTTGCCAAGGACAAGGGAAATCGAAGCGCTTGTATATTGGAGCAGAAGTTCGCTTAGCATGAGAAAGAGAGAGTTGAGGCAGTGTCAGAAGGTGGCCACTGTCGAAAACGATTGGCGACTGGTTGCTGGATTCTAACAACTCTTCACTACTGGTTATCAAGTAACTATCCACAGTACCAAGTGAAAAAAAGTTTGGTGTTTCGGGCCAAGGTAAATCAACCAGTGTCACTATCCAATCTAGGCGCTGGGCATTAAAGGCGGCAATCAATTCATCACTAGGCAAGCAATTGACACTAATACTGATATCCAAATCGATGATAGAAGCCAAGATTTCTTGTTGCCAGACTCGGGGTAAAGCGATATCAACACCGAGTGTAATCTGTGTTGGTGACTCAACGGCCACTGCGTTTCTTAGCTCGTAGTAACTAGCAATCACAGCCTCTGCCCAAGGAAGTATCGCCTCCCCTTTTTCCGACAACTGTTTCTTGCCCGTGCCAACCACAAACAACTCACCCCAGCGGCTTTCCAAATTCTGTATCGCCAGACTTACCGGGCCGTGAGTCTTGCCAAGCTTTTCAGCCGCCGCTACCACCGATCCTGTTTTCGCAACAGCGACAAAGCTCTCTAACTGCTCAATTGATGCCAAGTGATAACCTTTTTAAACCATTAGATCTAGATATTAGTTTATCAAAGATATTTAACATGGCCTCACGTTTTAGGGAAAGCACTGATTTGGGCTTGCAACATCATGTAGGGAATGCGGGATAAGACAAGCACATTCACCCAATGTCTATATGAGGTTCTTATGAATATCAATGCCATCAAAGCGTTTGTTATTACTACCGAGCTCGGCTCCATTTCCGCTGCTGCAAAAGCGATGAACAAAGGTCGGGTCCAAGTAAGTCAATGGATCGCCAATCTTGAGTTGGATTGGGGGATCGAGCTGTTTGATCGTGCTGGGCACAAACCCGTGTTAACAGAACAAGGTCAAGCGCTCTTGGATAAAGCATCATCCATTCTACTGCTGTCTGAAAAGTTAGCGTCTCACGTCGAGAAAATAAACGGTTCAGGCGCAGGCTGCATCCGACTTGGGATCACGACATTTATCGACCCGAAAATTGTTTCTCATCTTATCCACCAGCTGCGCGACATTGATGCTGAAATGGATCTACAGATTGAATTTTCGCCTTGTGATGACCTCATCGCGTCATCTGATTACGACTTTATTATTAGTCACTATCCCTATAGCGGGATTGGTCACTGGGAGTTTATGAATGTCACACAGCGCCAATTCGTTTCAGTCTGCGCGCCTCAACATTCTATCGCCCAACTCGATGAAGTCTCTACAGAACAGCTCAGTCAGCATTTGGCTATAGCTATTACGCAGCAAAATGAATCTTTATGGGGTAGCTACAAGTTCGACACCATGTCGGTCAACAACGTGGCAACCGCAAGACAACTCGCCAAAGATGGCATTGGATGGATCTGTATCGATCAAGACTCGATTAAACATGAGTTGAACAACAATGAGCTCGTCATCATCAATCACCGCGAAGCCATTCAGCGAAGTAAGTTTGGCCTTGGCTACCGCGATTCACACTGTGCTAATGGAATACGAGAAGTGCTCTATAACGTTCTTCGTCAGCACGTCTCGCACTAGCGTCGCCTCTGTCATAAACATCGACAGAGTCTGATTTTTACAAAAACGCGCTCCTGATTACTATGCGCTTCGAAACACACAATAAGGTCAAAAGACCAAACTTTAAAACGAGGAAAATATGAAAAAAGCAACTTTGAAAACCGCTACTTTGCTAGCTTTAATGGGCGCAGTTTCAGCTCCAGCTTTAGCCACAAGCGATTCTGGTTTTTATCTGGGGACCTATCTAGGTGCGATGTCAGCTAAGAACACTGACAATGTAGTAAATTCAAAGACTGAAACATCAGTAAAAAGTAACTTTCGCTCTCTAGGTCTTAAAGCGGGTTACGACTTTAACTCGATGTTTGGGGCGGAAATGCGTCACAGTCGCGACAGTGGCAAGATAGAAAAGAATAGTCAAGGTTTGGCCGTTGACCATCAAACGGCTCTTTACGGCAAAGTTAAGTTCAACGTCTCAGATAGCATTGAGCTATACGGTTTGGCCGGTGTAAATAATATCCGCCTAAAACAAGCTGGTTATAAAGGAAATGACAACAAAAAGACCATCAATTCCTTCTCATACGGTGTTGGAGCTCAATACAACTTTACCAACTCACTAGGCGCAAACTTAGAGCTAATGAAACTGTCTAACCACAAACAGTTTGATGCGCACTCTATCAACCTAGGTCTAGCTTACAAATTCTAATTCTCTCTACAACTTAACCAAGTTTGCAAGGATGCAACTTGCCCACTCCAACTTAGCATCAAACTTTCTCTTTGCTGCCTTTACCTTTCACTCTATTTATCTCCATCCCAAAATGCAAAAAGCGTCATCACATGACAAGACTTACTTGAGCTAGATATTTAACAAACAAAGCTACTAAAGACGAAAGCTTATTGCGCATTGTCATCCAACTTTCGGTTCAATAAACCAGATTTCAGACGAAAAAAAGCCTCGTCTTTCGACGAGGCTTTTAAATGGTGGTCGGTGAAGAGGGATTCGAACCCCCGACCCTCTGGTCCCAAACCAGATGCGCTACCAAGCTGCGCTATTCACCGACGATGTTTTATTACGAGTTAACTCGTAAAGGGGAGCAAATGCTACCAAAATAAATGGGGTGGCTAACGAGATTCGAACTCGCGACCACCGGAATCACAATCCAGGGCTCTACCAACTGAGCTATAGCCACCACAAATTTTGTTTTGTTACCGTTTATAACGATAACTGAAATAGTGGTCGGTGAAGAGGGATTCGAACCCCCGACCCTCTGGTCCCAAACCAGATGCGCTACCAAGCTGCGCTATTCACCGACAATGTTCTTTTCAGAACGTTTTCGTTTCGATTAAATCAAAACTGGAAACCGAAGTCACCAAAATAATGGGGTGGCTAACGAGATTCGAACTCGCGACCACCGGAATCACAATCCAGGGCTCTACCAACTGAGCTATAGCCACCATTATGTTTTGCCAATATTTTATCCGGATGGCGCGCCCGAAAGGATTCGAACCTTCGACCTTTGGCTCCGGAGGCCAACGCTCTATCCAGCTGAGCTACGGGCGCATGCCCTATCGGCGGATGGGAATAATACGTATATCACACTATGTCGTAAAGTACTTTTTCAACTTTTTTTCTCGTTTGTTGTCTTTTTCAGCACTTTGAAGCAATAAATAGTGGCTTTACGATGTGATTCACCCCGTGAAGCTGAAAAGTTGTGGTTTATTGCAACAAGTTAACAGGATATAATCACCCAATGTTTACATTGATTTAACAGTCGTTAAGTCAGCAAGCAGAATAAATCGTATAAATGAATAGCAAGCACCGACTTGCTACCTTGTTGGATAGTAAAGTGAGTTTAATGGATATGTCTCGTCGAATCTTAACAGTGTTGTTCGCTGCACTAACTTTTTCTACTGCCTCTTTCGCAGCGGATGTGAGCCAAGAAGAATATGACGCTATCGCAGAGCGTATTAAACCAGTGGGTGATGTTTACTTAGCAGGTAGTGAGCCTGTGGTTGCTGAACCTACCGGTCCACGTGATGGCGCTACCGTTTACAACACCTTCTGTACTGCCTGTCACTCCATTGGCGTTAGTGGCGCACCTAAAACGGGTGACGCTGCTGATTGGGGACCTCGAATTGCTCAAGGTAAAGACGTTCTTAAAGACCATGCAATTAATGGCTTCAACGCGATGCCAGCAAAAGGCTCTTGTATGGACTGTTCTGACCAAGAAATCGTTGATGCTATCGAGCATATGATTGCCGGACTATAGTGTCACGAACTCAATGATCGACAAGGGGGCTGATTCAGCCCCCTTGTTTATTTTTACTTCTTATTAAACATTGCCCGAATATTAGCAATGTGTGCCTGACCTTTTTGCATTCGTTCTTCTGCAGACACCGCTTTTTTTGCTTGTTCCCATTCGACATCATCAAACGGCAATTCATCTAAGAATCGACTATGTTCTGGCTTAATCAGCTCGCCATACTGTCTTCGCTCTTTACATATAGTAAAGGTGAGTTCTTTTTGGGCACGAGTAATGCCTACATACATTAGTCGCCTTTCTTCTTCTACGTTATCTTCATCTATGCTGGTTTGATGTGGCAGGATACCTTCCTCAGAACCAATAAGATAAACATAAGGGAACTCAAGACCTTTCGAGGCATGCAGTGTCATTAGCTGAACTGCATCACTGTCGTCCTCATCTTCTCCGCGCTCCATCATATCTCGAAGCGTGAGCCGTTGAACGACCTCTTTTAATGACTTCTCTTCCTTATCATAATTATCG
Organism: Vibrio mediterranei; assembly: GCF_900088415.1. Taxonomy (GTDB): domain Bacteria; phylum Pseudomonadota; class Gammaproteobacteria; order Enterobacterales; family Vibrionaceae; genus Vibrio; species Vibrio mediterranei. The sequence continues at coordinate 11,844 of NZ_FLLQ01000013.1, read as the reverse complement.
CCCTCTAAATCTGCGACAATCCATGAGTAGAGATCAGAAACGTTCTTCATGCGCATTTCTGCGGCTTTAGCACTGGAAGAGGTCTCATAGAGCCAATCTTCATAGTTGATGTCGCGAACTAATGAACGCACAGCTTCAACTGTATTACCGCGCTCTGCGTTATCAGCTATAGTCACAACCCACTGCGTGAATCGTCGCAAGTTCTCTAAGCCACGCCCCGATAAGTGTTGCTCCAAACCTAACTCAAAGCTAGCTTCGAACAAGCTTTTGCCACGCATATTGGCGTAGCTACCTAGTTTTTCCAACGTAGCAGGACCAATCTCACGACGAGGCGTATTAACGATACGTAAGAAAGCATTATCATCATCAGGATTTACCAAAACTCTCAGGTAGGCCATGATGTCTTTGATTTCAGCACGACCAAAAAATGAAGTACCGCCGGAAATTTTGTAAGGCACACGGTTTTGCATCAAGACTTTTTCGATAAGTCGTGATTGGTGGTTGCCTCTATATAAGATAGCGTAATCGCGATATTCAGTTCGATTCACGAATCGATGCGCAATTAATTCACCCGTCACGCGCTCCGCTTCATGATCTTCATTTTTGGCTTTGAGTACTTTGAGCTTTTCACCGTCAGGGATCTCTGAGAATAACGACTTCTCAAACACGTGCGGGTTGTTAGCAATCAAGATGTTGGCCGCACGCAAGATACGACTGGTTGAACGATAGTTCTGTTCAAGCATCACAACTTTGAGGCTTGGGAAGTCTTTGTTCAGGAGAATCAGGTTTTGAGGCTTTGCGCCGCGCCACGAGTAGATTGATTGATCATCATCACCTACGACAGTAAAACGTGCACGCTCTCCCACCAGCAACTTAACCAATTCGTATTGGCTAGTGTTGGTATCTTGGTACTCATCGACCAGCAGGTACTGAATTCGCTTTTGCCAACGAGTACGCACTTCTTCATTGGTTTTTAGCAAAATAACAGGCAGAGCAATTAAGTCATCAAAGTCGAGCGCGTTATACGCTTTCATTTGTACTTGATACATTTCATAGCAGTGCGCAAATAACTGTTCTTGCTCTGAACGAGCAGAGCCTTTTACCTGCTCTGGAGTCAGCATGTCGTTCTTCCAGTTAGAAATAGCGCCAAGCAATGAACGCAGCAGGTCTTTATCACCATCGAGTTGTTGTTCGGTCAACTCTTTGAGTAGCGCCATTTGGTCCTGATCATCAAACAGGGAGAAACCAGCTTTGAGCCCAAGCGCCTTATACTCGCGACGTATTATATTGAGTCCCATGGTATGAAAGGTGGAAACCATAAGACCTTTGGATTCATTTTTACCTAAGGTTTGTCCTACACGCTCTTTCATTTCACGTGCAGCTTTGTTGGTAAACGTTACGGCAGCAATATTTCTCGCTTTATAACCACAGCTTTGTACTAGATACGCTATCTTATTAGTTATCACGCGGGTTTTGCCCGACCCGGCACCGGCAAGAACCAGACATGGACCAGAGACGTATTTTACCGCCATATCTTGCTGCGGATTTAGCTTCATTGGTGTGCTCACTACTCACGAATTGTAACGCGCACATAATAGACTGCTAATGCTGACAATGCCACGCTCCGTAGGATTTTTTAACTTTTATAGAATAGTGATTAAAAATAAGTTGCGTAAATATACCTCAATTGTTTTATAATGAATGAACGTTCATTCACTATCTATCGGATGGCTATGACGACTATGAATACCAGTGATAAACGACTACAAATCCTCGAAGCGGCACAAAAAATGGTGGCTGAAAAAGGGATTCAAGGCGTATCAATGCAGAAACTGGCCAATGAGGCCGGTGTTGCAGCTGGCACAATATATCGATATTTCGATGACAAAGACCATCTGTTAGAAGAATTGAGGCTTTACGTGGTATCACGCATGGCCAAAGCCGTTCAAGCAGGTGTAGGAGCCGACCAACCATTGAAAGAGCAGTATCGTAAGATGTGGCTCAATATCTGGCACGTCGCAGCTTCAAACATCGATTCGTTGAAAACTCGTGCTCAATATGACTCTATTCCTTCGAAAAATTGTTATACAACTAGGGAACAAGAACGAAAAATGTTTGCCCAAGTTGACAACCTATTCACAGAAGGAAAGAAACAAGGGGTTTTTAAAAACCTCGATAATGAAATCCTATCTGGACTAAGCTTAGAAGCAAGTGTATCGCTTGCACGTAAGCATGCTCTGGGTCTATATCAACTGGATGACGATGCGCTAGATGCAGCTATCGAAGCCAGTTGGGATGCAATAATAAAACACTAATGTGGAGTTCTCGTTAGAATGAAAAAGTGGACATTTTTCATGCTACTTATCGCCGTTCTGCTATTTGGCAGCGTGATAGGTTTCAATCTGTTTAAGCAACAGAAAATCGCTGAATATTTAGCAAACCGCCCGGAGCCTGAGTTTCCAGTCACCGTAACAACCGTGAAACCTGTTGATTGGGTGCCGGTTATCGAAGCTATTGGTTTTGTGGAACCAAACCAAGGTGTGACGTTAACTTCTGAAACCAGTGGCGTTATCAGCAATATCTCATTCGCGTCAGGTTCTCAAGTAGAAAAAGGTCAACTCCTTGTTTCTCTTGATTCTGATGTAGAGAAAGCCAACCTTAAAAGCTCAGAAGCTCGCCTTCCTGCAGCAAAAGCAAAGTACAAGCGCTACCAAGGTCTTTATAAGAAAGGTTCAATTTCAAAAGAATCTTATGATGAAGCAGAAGCTAGTTATTTCTCTCTATCTGCGGATATCGAAAGCTTGAAAGCTCAAATTGATCGTCGTGAAATCAAAGCACCGTTTGGTGGTGTTGTTGGTATTCGTAACGTGTTCTTGGGTCAATACCTTCAACCAAGCGATCATATCGTACGCTTAGAAGATACTAGCCTGATGAAACTGCGCTTTACGGTTCCACAAACTGACTTCTCTCGTATTTCTATTGGTCAAGATGTAGACATCTTCGTTGATGCGTATCCAAATCAAGCATTTAAAGGCTCTATCAGTGCGATTGAACCTGCTGTGAGCATCCAAAGTGGTCTGATTCAAGTTCAAGCAGACATTCCAAACAACGACGGTAAGCTGCGTAGTGGTATGTTTGCACGTGCAAATATCATCCTACCTAAACTTGAGAATCAAGTAACACTTCCACAAACAGCGATTACATTCACCCTATATGGCGACAATGTTTATATCGTTGAAGATGTTGATGGTGTGAAACGTGTTAAGCAGCAAGTAGTTAAAGTGGGTGAACGCACAGGCGATATCGCTCATATTCTAGAGGGCGTGAAAGCAGATGATGTTATCGTAACATCTGGTCAAGTTCGCCTAAGTAACGACGTTAAGGTCAAAGTGGTAGAAAGCGATGCGACAGTACCACCGGCTGAGACACCGATGCTGTAATTGGAGGCAAAATGCGTTTTACTGATGTTTTCATAAAACGTCCTGTTCTTGCGGTATCGATCAGCTTTTTGATAGCACTGCTTGGTCTGCAAGCTGTGTTCAAAATGCAGGTACGTGAATACCCAGAAATGACGAATACCGTGGTTACCGTAACCACGAGTTATTACGGCGCGAGTGCTGACCTAATCCAGGGCTTTATTACCCAGCCATTGGAGCAGGCCGTTGCTCAGGCCGATAATATCGACTACATGACGTCACAGTCAGTCCTTGGTCAGTCGACCATCACTGTGAACATGAAGCTAAATACCGACCCTAATGCGGCGCTTTCAGACATATTGGCTAAAACCAACTCTGTTCGTTCTCAGCTTCCTAAAGAAGCAGAAGACCCAACGGTGACTATGTCTACTGGCTCAACAACGGCGGTACTTTATATCGGCTTTACCAGTGACGAGCTAGCTTCGAGCCAGATTACCGACTATTTAGAGCGTGTAATTAACCCGCAGCTGTTCACCGTAAACGGTGTATCTAAGGTCGACATGTATGGTGGCATGAAATACGCGCTTCGCGTATGGCTAGATCCACTAAAAATGGCCGCGCTTAAAATGACAGCCTCTGACATCATGAATGTCCTCAATGCCAACAACTACCAGTCAGCAACTGGTCAGGCTACGGGTGAGTTCGTGCTGTACAACGGCAGTGCCGATACTCAGGTCTCAAACACTGAAGAGCTGAAACACCTTGTAGTGAGCTCTAAAGATGGACAAGTGATTCGCTTAGGTGATATCGCTAAAGTAACGTTAGAGAAGAGCCATGACGTTTACCGTGCAAGTGCTAATGGTCAAGAAGCCGTAGTAGCTGCGATCAATGCGGCCCCTAGTGCTAACCCGATCAACATTGCTGCAGATGTACTTCAGCTTCTTCCACAACTTGAGAAGAACCTGCCTAGCAACATCAAAATGAATGTGATGTATGACTCTACAGTTGCGATCAACGAGTCGATTCAAGAGGTTATTAAGACCATTCTTGAAGCGGCACTGATCGTACTTGTGGTTATCACTCTGTTCTTAGGTTCTTTCCGTGCGGTATTGATCCCTATCGTGACCATTCCACTATCGTTGATCGGTGTGGCAATGGTGATGCAGGCGATTGGTTTTTCTTGGAACCTAATGACGCTACTGGCTATGGTACTGGCTATCGGTCTGGTGGTAGATGATGCAATCGTTGTTCTTGAGAACGTTGACCGTCATATCAAGCTTGGTGAATCTCCATTCCGTGCTGCCATTATTGGTACACGTGAAATTGCGGTACCAGTTATTGCGATGACGCTGACGCTTGGTGCGGTATATGCGCCAATCGCGTTAATGGGCGGTATCACTGGTTCGTTGTTTAAGGAGTTCGCATTAACGCTGGCGGGGTCGGTATTTGTATCAGGCATTATCGCATTAACGCTATCACCGATGATGTGTTCGAAGCTGCTTAAAGCCAACGAGACACCAAACCGCTTTGAGGAAAAAGTACATCACGTACTAGACGGCATGACATCACGTTATGAAAAAATGCTTGGCGCGGTAATGCAACACCGTCCTGTGATCATTGCGTTTGCTGTTATCGTGTTTGCTTCTCTACCTATGCTGTTTAAGTTCATTCCAAGTGAACTGGCACCATCGGAAGATAAAGGCGTGGTGATGTTAATGGGTACAGGACCGTCTAACGCAAACTTAGACTACCTGCAAAACACCATGAACGACGTAAACAAAATCCTAACTGATCAGCCAGAAGTGGCGTTCGCTCAGGTGTTCACTGGTGTGCCTAACTCAAACCAAGCATTTGGTATTGCTTCTATGGTTCCTTGGAGCCAGCGTGAAGCGAGCCAAGCAGAAGTTGCTAACCGCGTAGGTGGGCTTGTGGCTGATGTACCGGGTATGGCTGTAACAGCATTCCAGATGCCAGAGCTACCAGGCGCAGGTTCAGGTCTTCCTATTCAGTTTGTTATTACCACACCTAACAGCTTCGAAAGCTTGTTTACAATTGCGACTGATATCTGGACTGACGTACAAAAGAATGCTCAGTTTGTTTATTCAACACTGGATCTGAACTACGATTCAGCGACGATGAAAATCAATATCGACAAAGATATGGCAGGCGCTTATGGCGTGACCATGCAAGATATTGGTATCACGCTGAGTGCGATGATGGCAGATGGTTATGTTAACCGTATCGACCTCAATGGTCGTTCTTATGAGGTTATCCCTCAGGTTGAGCGTAAATATCGTCTAAACCCAGAATCGATGAACATGTACTTTGTTCGTTCTGATGATGGCCAAGCTATCCCGCTAGGCAGCTTAATCTCTATTGATGTTGTGGCAGAGCCTCGCTCTCTACCTCACTTCAACCAGCTAAACTCGGCAACGGTTGGTGCTGTTCCAGCTCCAGGTGTAGCCATGGGTGATGCGATTGCTTGGTTTGAATCAACAGCAGAGAACAAGCTACCAAGTGGCTACAACCATGATTATATGGGTGAAGCCCGTCAATACGTGACTGAAGGTAGCGCACTTTACGCAACGTTTGGTCTAGCATTGGCCATTATCTTCTTAGTGTTGGCCATCCAGTTCGAGTCTATCAAAGACCCGTTCGTTATCATGGTATCGGTACCACTGGCGATATGTGGTGCACTGATTGCTCTGGCATGGGGCGCAGCCACCATGAATATCTACTCGCAGGTAGGTCTGATTACCTTGGTCGGCCTTATCACCAAACACGGTATCCTTATCTGTGAAGTAGCAAAAGAAGAGCAGCTAAACCACAAGAAGAGCCGAATGGAAGCAGTTATGGAAGCGGCGAAAGTTCGTCTTCGCCCTATCTTGATGACAACCGCGGCGATGATTGCAGGTCTAATCCCACTGATGTACGCCACAGGTGCTGGTGCAGCTCAGCGCTTTAGTATCGGTATCGTAATCGTAGCGGGTCTTGCTATTGGTACTCTGTTTACTCTGTTTGTTCTTCCGGTAATTTATACTTACCTAGCAGAGAAGCACAAACCTCTACCAGTCTTTGTTGAAGACAAAGACCTAGAGAAGATAGCTCGAGTTGACGAAGCTTCAGCAGCTTGTCGAGAAAATCGCTCTTAAGGTGATGACTAATTAGAAAAAGGCCACAATGTGGCCTTTTTTATTAGCTCAAATAACGACTTTCTTTATCGGATTACATAGAATAAGAAGTATCACTTAAGGAGTTACCAGACATGTTTGATCCAAAGAAACTTGAACAGATTGCTAAGCAAATTCACGACTCAATGCCTCAACCAGTGAAAGAACTTGGTGCGGATGTTGATCAGAAAGTACGCCAAGTCATTCAAGGCCAATTGAATAAGCTTGACGTCGTTAGCCGTGAAGAATTTGATGTGCAAACTCAAGTGCTACTGCGCACTCGTCAAAAGCTGACAGAAATGGAACAAAAACTAGCAGATCTAGAGCAAAAGCTAGCGGATAAGTAATCGCTTCTTTCGCGGTCTTCGCAAATTGCCAAGTTGCATAGACAAAAAAGGGGGGCTTACCAATTGGTAGCCCCCCTTTGCTATGTTGTGTTTACTTTATTATCTGATTTTTATTTGGTCGGCTTAGCCGCCTACAGCGATGCGCTTCATGTCTGTCATGTAACCACGTAGCTCTTCACCGATGTACTCAACAGGGTGGTTGCGGATAACGTCGTTTACTTCGATTAGCTTGCCGTTATCTACTTGGTTAGATGTCTCACCTAGACCTTTACCGATTACGTCAGTACCTACTGATGGCATGAACTTCTCACGAAGTAGTGGAGTTGCTACGTTCGCGAATAGGTAGTTACCGTATTCTGCTGTGTCAGAGATGACTACGTTCATTTCGTATAGACGCTTACGTGCAATCGTGTTTGCAATCAGTGGTAGCTCGTGTAGCGACTCGTAGTATGCAGACTCATCGATGATGCCTGATGCCGTCATTGCTTCGAATGCTAGCTCAACGCCCGCACGAACCATAGCGACCATTAGGATACCGTTGTCGAAGTACTCTTGCTCAGAGATTTCTACATCTGATGCTGGGTAGTTTTCGAATGCTGTTTCAGCCGTCTCTGCACGCCAGCCTAGAAGGTTTACGTCATCATTTGCCCAGTCAGCCATCATAGTGCTTGAGAACTCACCTTGGATGATGTCATCCATGTGCTTATTGTAAAGAGGACGCATTAGGTCTTTTAGCTCTTCAGACAGGTCAAACGCTTTCACTTTCGCTGGGTTAGATAGACGGTCCATCATGTGTGTGATGCCACCGAATTTCAGTGCTTCAGTGATAGTTTCCCAACCGAACTGAAGTAGTTTACCTGCGTAGCTTGGGTCGATGCCGTCAGCAATCATTTTCTCGTAACATACGATTGAACCAGCTTGTAGCATGCCGCAAAGAATAGTTTGCTCACCCATTAGGTCGGACTTAACTTCAGCAACGAATGAAGACTCTAGAACACCAGCACGGTGGCCGCCTGTTGCTGCTGCCCATGCTTTAGCAATTTCAAGACCATCACCTTGAGGATCGTTCTCTGGATGAACTGCGATAAGAGTCGGAACACCAAAGCCACGCTTGTATTCTTCACGAACCTCAGTACCTGGACACTTAGGTGCAACCATGACAACCGTTAGGTCTTTACGGATTTGCATACCTTCTTCAACGATGTTGAAGCCGTGAGAATAGCCTAGAGATGCGCCTTCTTTCATTAGCGGCATTACCGTCTCAACCACGTTAGTGTGCTGCTTGTCTGGAGTTAGGTTAACAACTAGGTCAGCTTGAGGGATTAGGTCTTCGTAGCTACCCACAACGAAGCCGTTGTCTTTCGCGTTTTTGAACGATTGACGCTGCTCATCGATCGCTGCCTGACGAAGTGCGTACGACACGTCTAGGCCAGAATCACGCATGTTCAAGCCTTGGTTTAGGCCTTGAGCACCACAACCAACAATGACTACTTTCTTACCTTTTAGGTAATCCGCTTCTGAAGCAAATTCAGAACGATCCATAAAACGACAACGACCTAGTTGGTCCAATTGCTCACGCAAGTTAAGAGTATTGAAATAGTTAGCCATAGTGGGCTCTCCTGTTGAATTCTGTCCGTAGTGTCGATGGTTATCATCGAATGAGTTCATACTAATGCAGAGTCGAAATTGCTTAAAGTGATATATTCACAATTTGTCATTGCAAATAATGCAACAACAGATATCTTTAGTACTATGAATATTAAAAGTCTCCAAGCTTTTATCCATTTATGTGAGAGTAAAAGCTTTAATAAAACCGCAACAGCAATGCATATCAGTGCATCGGCACTCAGTAGACAGATCCAAAAGCTTGAACAAGATACTCATCAAAACTTGTTCTTGCGCGACAACCGCTCTGTCGAACTCACGCCAGCAGGAAAAAAACTGCTCCCTATTGCTGTAAATATCGTTAGTGAATGGCAACAGTTCCAATCAGAAAGCCAACATGGTGAGAATGAGCTGAGAGGTAAGCTTCGACTGTTTTGTTCGGTGACCGCCAGTTATAGTCATTTACCTGAACTGCTCGCTGAGTTCAGGCTGCTCTATCCGTACATCGAATTCGAATTATCAACCGGTGACCCAGCCCAAGCGATAGAAAAGGTCATGAATGATGAAACGGATATCGCTATCTCTGCACTTCCCGAGCTGCTCCCCGCACGCTTGGAGTTTGAGACAATTAGTGAAATTCCTTTGTCTGTCATTGCGCCTGCCGGTGTAAGCAGTTTTGGCTCTGAACTCGCCGATGGTATGCCTGACTGGAACAAGATCCCGTTTATCGTCCCAGAAGCGGGCACTGCACGTGAAAGAGCTAACCTCTGGTTTAAAAAGATGCGTATTAAGCCCAACATCTATGCACAAGTATCGGGTCATGAAGCCATTGTTAGTATGGTGGCATTGGGATGCGGCGTGGGCATTGCACCGGAAGTTGTAATCGTAAACAGTCCGGTTAGAGACAAGATACAACGCCTCAAGTTAGAGCCCATCAAGCCGTTTAAATTGGGGGTTGTGTGTAAGCGTTCTAACCTGGATAACCAACTACTCTCGGCGTTTTGGAAAGTGGCGGAAAAGGTTTATATCCAACCATAACTTGGCTCGCTGACTGCTATGATAGAACTGCTGTGACAGAGAGGCGATACTTTATTATCCTAGTTATCGATATCATATTACCGACTCTCTGCCCAAAAGGCTTTTACTATTATGCTCGCATTCAAAAAAACGCTCCTTGTATCAGCTTCAATTGTCTTATTCGGCTGCTCAACCACTATGGATAGCGTACCAGTCTCTGACAAAGACTATTGCGCTGAACTAGTCGATACGGAGCGCTTACCATTGTCTCACTATACTCAACCTTTTGAGACTAAAATGAAAAGCGGCACTGGCGTCTATGTTTTAGAGCAAGGGGCTGAAGCAATGATGTCCCGTGCTTGGTTAACAGAGCGCGCTGAAGCCTCTATCGATGTACAGTACTTTATCTTCTCGGTTGACAACGTAGGTTTGATTGCTACTGACTACCTAGTGAGAGCGGCAGAGCGAGGTATTAAGGTAAGAGTTCTCGTCGATGACATTATGCTTGATGCTAAAGGGGATGAACTTCTTATGCTAGCAGCGCATGATAACTTCGAGATCAAGATATATAACCCCAACGTCAATATTGGTAAGAACATCGTTCAAAAGATGACAACGGCCATTACCGACTTTCATGGCATCAACCAACGTATGCATAATAAGGTATTTATAGTCGACGATCAGGTTGCGATTACTGGAGGAAGGAATATTGCTGACGAATACTTCGGATTTGATCATGAGTACAACTTCAGAGATCGAGATGTATTCCTAGCTGGTAAAGCAGTCAAAGCGATCAATATGTCTTTTGAGCAATATTGGAACAATGAGCTCAGTGTCCCAGTAGAAGATTTATTCAAGTCCAATCCATATAGCGCCAACCCTGACTTTTCACGATTACATTCCTATGCGTGTAATCCTGAACACTTTCATCCTGAAATCAGATCGGAGATAGATAAGGTACCTGAAACCTTTCAGACGCTATCCAAAGAAGGGAAGTTCCTATTTGTTGACAAGGTAGAGTACGTAGCGGATGTGCCGGGTAAAAACGAGCAACAGACCTTCTTGGGCGGTGGTAGCGTTACCCGCGATAAACTGATTGAGCTGGCTGAGAGTGCGCAAGCATCGATCATGATCCAAACACCTTATCTGGTCACGACCAAAAAGGATCGTGAATTTCTCAGCGGTTTAGTTGATAAAGGCATTTCAATAAAGATCCTGACCAATAGCCTCGCTTCCAACGATAATCTCGCCGCTTTTAGTGGCTACCAGAGAAATAGGAAGCAGCTTTTGGCCACTGGTGTAGAGATTTATGAGTTTAAGCCCGATGCCAAGGTTAGACAGCGAGTAATGACCGAGCATATGTACAAGAAACTGCCAACCACACCTATCTTTGGTCTGCACGCAAAAACTATGACGATCGACGACACGATTACCGTCGTTGGCACCTACAATCTTGACCCACGTAGCGCTCATTTGAACACCGAGAGCTTTGCTATTATCCACTCACCACAGATCACCAAACATGTCTCAAAGGCAATGAAGGTAGAAATGGCGCCGGAAAATGCATGGCGTATAACGCAAGACTTTAATCCTGATAATGAAGTCAGCGTAACCAAAAGAGTTGGCGTAAAGCTGCATCGCATCGTACCTAAGAATATTCTTTAGCTTTAGTATCACTTGATGGGCTATGACGACATAAGGATAAAACAAAAAGGCCCCGAACTAAGTCAGAGTCTTTGAATATGGCAGGGGTGGAGAGGTTTGACCGGGCTGGCGACCCAGCTCCCAACACATCGCTTTGAAAAAGCGAAAACAAAAAAGGCTCCGACCTAAGTCAGAGCCTTTGAATATGGCAGGGGTGGAGAGATTCGAACTCCCAACACGCGGATTTGGAATCCGCTGCTCTGCCAATTGGAGCTACACCCCTAAAGTGTTATCTAATCTATGCTATTTAATCGCTTAAATCAACATGTTAGATTCAAAAAAGCCTCGTCGTTAGACGAGGCTTCTTGATATAAGTGGCGGAGTGGACGGGACTCGAACCCGCGACCCCCGGCGTGACAGGCCGGTATTCTAACCAACTGAACTACCACTCCGCAGTGGTCTATTTAAAGTCTTATCTTAATCGTGCTTTAAACAGATAATGTTCAAAGCCTGGCGATGTCCTACTCTCACATGGGGAAGCCCCACACTACCATCGGCGCTATTGCGTTTCACTTCTGAGTTCGGCATGGAATCAGGTGGGTCCACAACGCTATGGTCGCCAAGCAAATTCTTAATTCGGAAAGC
>NZ_FLLQ01000012.1 GCF_900088415.1 Vibrio mediterranei | reverse complement strand
AGAATCAAGCAATCCCAATCGATGAATATCGATGTGTGAGGCAGTCTAACTATATGGCTACTAGAATATAAAAGGCATGACAGAATCGGCTGGTATTTATCCCGTCAGGTTCCCTCAGTAATGACATCCGCCTACTCCACCCTATTAGCCATACTTACAGGTGATAATTTAAGCTATTAACATTATTTGTCTATTATGGCCTCAACAAAACACAACACAACACCAAACATGTGAGGTCATTATGAAAAAGTCAGTCCTAAGTCTAGCTCTTGTCGCAACACTATCAGCAGGTTACGTCGCAGATGTAACAGCATGCACATCAGCAATCTACAATAACGGTGATGCTAGTCTCTCAGTGAGAACCATGGATTGGTTTGGACACGATGATGCTGTGGTCGTCGGCACGGGTAAAGGAGTCTCAAATCAATACAGCACAACTAAAGAGTCAGTTAACACGACCAGTAAATACGCGTCTATCAAAATCAAATCATTCGAACCAGAAATTGTCGCCGAAGCAATGAACCAAGAAGGTTTGGTCGCTCGTATTCTTTATCTAGGATTGGAATACACCGAAATGGCACCTAACCGCGCCGGCGTGCCTGATGTAGATGCATCACAATTCGCAAATTACGCGGTCGATAACTTCGCTTCCGTTGAAGAGGTCGTTGCTACACTGGACAAGATTGATGTTGTCCAAGACAAAGTATGTGATTTGCCAGGCCATGAAAATGAATGCCTTCCAGCGCCTGTGCATTATCACCTCACCGACGCCAATGGTGATAGCGCGGTGATTGAGTTTGTTGGTGGCGAGGTCAAAATCTATCACGGCGATGTGACGGATGCACCGAGTGTCCAGTACTTATCCAATGATCCTGAGTTCGGTTTCCATATCAACTTGGATAAAGAGAAAGCAGAATCGGGCGCAACGATCCGCGCTTATGATAGACGACTACGCGCCAAAGAAGTGGTTGAAGATATGTATAAGCGTGACGTTACAGACAGTGGCGAAGCGTTGAATAGCCTGAAAGCTGCTGGAGCAACGGTCTTTGCTGGCTATGACCAAATTGACCCATATCTTAATGATGTATTCCCTACACTATGGACAGTCTATACAGACCAGAATGCGAAAGCGATTTACCTAGACCGTTACGACACATGGCAAGTAGAGAGTTACAACTTTACTATGTTCGACAACAATCAAGCCGCAGAAGTCGTGCTCGGTGCTCATCCTAAAGCAGAAGCTGCTAACTAGTCACCTAGATGCGTAGTTAATATCCAAGGCTACATCATGGTTCGTTGATTACAGCGAACCATGATATGCACCAAAAACATATCAATAATTAGATTTAATGATTTCAAAATATATCTTTATCTCTCTATGATTTACCCAGACCTAAGGAAATAAACCAATTGTCGTTCTAGGGAGAGTCATACGGTCAAACGAACGGTCGGGCAGCGTCCTCAATGCTCGAACAGTACAATAGAGACACGAAAGGTTATTGAAATGAAAAAACTGACAATCATCGCTTCCCTGACAGCTACCCTGTTCACTTCTGCGTCAATCGCTCACGATCTTGGTGACCATTTGCCTAAGAAAGGGCAACCGACTGAGACTCAAATCTTGAACGGCGGCTCGACAAAAGTTACCAAAGATAACTTTATCCTTGCGGAGTCCGACAAATACTTTTTCGAGCAGCAAGAGAAGTCTGGCATCAACCAGTTTACTCACGATCGTCAACTACTCACTATGGATACTCAGACCGTTGTACGCCAGAATCGAGATACGCTCTATTCAAAATCAATCTGGGATGCCGAGGGTGGCGTAACATTCGAACTACCAATACTCGATTCCTATCAGACTCTTCAGATCATCGATGAACAGCATCGCACTGTCGCTGTCCTATATGCAGAGAAAGGGAAAAATAGGATTACCATTACGCCAGAGATGCTCTCTTCTGGTAAGCATGTTTGGGTCATCGCACGCACCCAAGTTGCTTCCAACTCCCCTGCTGATATTAAGGCCGGAAATGCAAAGCAAGATATGATTAAAGGGACCGCCAACTTTGCAAACCCTTATATACCAAAAGGATTTGACCAGTTTGATAGAGAAAATGTTCGTTTATCTTTAGAAGCCGATGTACTCAAGCTCGACTTTACTAAGGCGATGGGTGGACCTGAAGGCAAGCCTCTAAAACCAGAACAGAATCTAGAACAACGTAAAGTCGAACTTTTTCATGCAAGAGGCTTAACGTCAATGGGATTCGGAGGACTGCCGAGCGAGCACGCTTACTACAAAGTTTTACTTGCTGAGGATCGCTCAGGTCAGTGTCAAACAATGAACTTCGACGCCCCACCACTGGGTAAAAACGGTTTCTTCTCAATCACGACTTACGGCGCAGATGCCTACGTTCACACTGAGAAATTTGCGTTATCAAGTCGTGAAGATGAACTCAGACAAAATAGCGATGGCAGCTATACCGTCAACTTTAATTGTGGTTCTCAAGCCATCAACAACATTGAGGTGGAACAAGGCTGGACGGGAATACTACGAATGTATAAACCTAATTCCGATACCGAAATCGTGACATATGCAAAAGGTGTGGAGCAACCTCACTCAAAATAATGTCGTTCCGTTATCGTTAGCATCAGCAGCGCTAGTTGACATCTAGCTAGCGCTGCAAATTTACAATGTAAAACCTAGGAAATATAAAGAAACAGCCTCGAATAATACCCTTCCAATGAACAAAGTGTCCCTTCATGCTTTACCTCTCTACAAAATTCAAGCACAGTAGAAACACCTTCTTTTCTCGGAGATCAGTATGCTACTTAATACCGAGCGACTTCAATATCTGGTTTGTATTGCCGAGACTGGGTCATTTTCTGCGGCGGCCAGAAAACTCAATGTCAGTGCATCCGCTGTGAATCAAGCGGTACAAGCGATGGAAATTGATATTGGCATTCGTTTATTTGAACGTGTTGCCGGAAAGTCTCCCTCACTGACACCTGAAGGAAAAGCGCTGTACTTCCAAGCGCTTGAAATTGTTCCCCGCTTGCAAGCTATAGAACGAAAAGCACGTGCGCTGCAAAGTGGTGAAGAGCCCTCGCTGACGATTGCAACTCACAGTATGACCTTATACCCAAGGTTTGCCGAGCTAATGTCTTCATTAACCCAGCAGTTTCCAGAGCTAGAGCTGATTTTAGTTGATGCAGAAAAGCACCAGCTATCCACCAATGATGAGATCTTAGGCGCTGACATCATGATTGCTCCTGGCGGGCTATGTCCCCAACGAGGCTCAAATGCACAAATCATAGATAATATCGAATGGTGCTTCATAACCTCACCTAATCATCCGTTGGCAAAGCTCAAAGGCGAGATTACACCTGAAGATCTAGAACAATATCCCCAACTATTATCTTTAGAAGGTAAAGTTGCGACTAGCGAACTACTGGAATCACTGCGTTTTAGCCCTCGCCTCATTCGTTACCAAACCCCTGATCAACTACAAGACATGCTGTTTTACGGCGCTGGTTTTGCCACTTACCCAATCAAACTAGCTCAACCATTTATCGACCATGGTCTAGTAACCAAGTTAAATGTAGGACATTATGATAGTTCTATGATGTGGCCAGTTGAACTGTCGTGGCGCAGTGGACTTGGCACAGTGGGGACGTGGTTTATAGAACAAGTATTAGAACAGGAGCGTTAAATGCTAGAGCAAGACAACACCCAATTAATGATCATCGATGTACAAGGCAAGCTTGCCCAAATCATGCACGATAAAGAGCACTTGTTCGCCAACCTAAATACCTTGACCAAGGCTGCGCAGCTCATGGAATTACCCATTGTTTGGGTAGAGCAAATCCCAGATAAATTAGGTCATACCATCGATGAAATTCGCCATGAACTTCCCCACCTATCCCCCATTGCAAAAGATGTGTTCAGCGCCTGGGGTGAGATAGCTGTTCAAGAGACGCTCCAACGTAACAATAGAAAACAAATACTATTGGTCGGTATTGAGGCACATATTTGTGTCCATCAAACCGCTTGTGATTTGATTGACCAAGGATATGAAGTTCACCTTGTTGTCGACGCTATTTCTTCGCGTGCACCAGAAAACAGAGAGCTCGCAATCCAACGCCTGTCAAAACAAGGGGCCGTGTTAACTTCCACTGAAATGGCACTCTTTGAACTGCAAAAAGTCGCCCGAGGCGATCAGTTTAAGCAATTGCTAAAACTAATTAAGTAATCGCTGCTAATTTAAACGATTAACGCTATTTTTACTAAAATTTTAGTATTTACTGATGAAGATTGTTTACAATAGAACCCAATAGATAGGATTAGTTTTTTCGGTATGATGCCGAAGGGTGTGATTGAATGGCAACATTAAAAGATATCGCTAATGAAGCAGGTGTTTCATTAGCAACAGTATCTCGCGTACTGAATGATGACCCGAGTTTGAGTGTAAAAGAACAAACTAAGCTGCGAATTTTGGAGATCGCAGAAGCCTTAGAATATAAGACCAGCAGTTCGAAGAAATCGATCCAGCCTAAGAAGCATAGCCACCATTTCATGGCTATTTACAATTATAAGCAGGAAGCGGAAGTTAACGACCCTTACTACTTATCCATTCGTCATGGTATAGAAACACAGTGTGAAAAGCTGGGCATAAAACTGGTTAATTGCTACGAAGGAGAGTTAGCTCATTCAGACGCTAAAATCACCGGAATACTGTTTGTTGGACGTTGCCCTGAGACGGTTCGCTCCGAAGCTGAAAGCATCACAGACAATATCTGCTTCATTGATTTCTCTGACCCAAACTCAAAGTACGACTCGGTTGATATCGACCTCACTAAAATTAGCAAAGAAATCATAGACTTTTTTATCAATCAAGGGTTCAATCGGATCGGCTTTATCGGTGGTCAAGATACACCTAATAGTTCTGACATCCGAGAGATGGCATTTGTAGAATATGGCAGCTTAAAAGGCGTGGTATCGCTTGATGATATTTACCGTGGAGAGTTTACCAGTCAATCAGGCTATGAATCTGCGAAAAAGATGTTTTCCAACAATAACTTCCCTCGAGCACTGTTTATCGCTTCAGATTCTATTGCTATTGGTGTATTGCGCGCAATTCATGAACACGGCCTCAAGATACCAGAAGACATATCTCTTATCAGCGTCAACGATATTCCTACAGCAAAGTTCACCTTTCCTTCACTTTCTACCGTCAGGATTCACTCTGAGATGATGGGTATTCAAGGTGTTAACCTGTTGATGGAAAAAGCAAGAGATGGACGTGCACTGCCATTGAAAGTCTATGTACCCAGTAAACTAAAACTACGAGGCACAACAAAAGAATAGGCATTTTCATATTTTTTAGTAAAACTTACCTATCTATTCTACATTCCACCTTAGTTCGACTCATTGACATCGATTAGCCAACTTTATTCAAAGTTGGCTCACCATTCCTCCTCTTCGTAAAATCATCAAACACCACAAAAACTATAACTCATTGTATTTAAAAGATTAAATTCATTACACCCAGCTAAAACCCTACTACTTATATCAAGTTAAACCCGCCCCTATCATTCACTCCGTTTATTTAAACCCGATCACAACTTTAACTCTCTTGAACGCTTAAATCGTGATCAAGTTAAAGTAAAAAACAAAATTCAATATATTTTAGTAAAACTTTTACTAAAATTACCTCATATCCTAAACGGGCATTTTTAACACAGCATCGACACGGTTTACCTGTCGAGGGAGATTTAACGTGAACAACTGGGAAAACTTTCTTCATCTTCATGAGAATCGCATGGCTCCACGCGCGTATTTCTTCTCATATCCCTCAGTTAACGCCGCTCGAACATTTCAGCGAGAGCTTAGTAGTCACTTTATGCTGCTTAGCGGTCAGTGGCAGTTTCAACTTTTTCATAACCCTATTCTTGTTCCCGACGAGTTTTACTCTCAACCAATGACACAATGGGGACAGATCACCGTACCTAACATGTGGCAAATGGAAGGACACGGTGACCTTCAATACACTGACGAAGGCTTCCCGTTTCCAATTGACGTACCTTTTGTACCCACTGATAACCCAACAGGCGCATATCAACGTACTTTCACTCTCGGCGACAACTGGCAAGACAAGCAAACCATCCTCAAATTCGATGGCGTTGAGACCTACTTCGAAGTTTACGTTAATGGCAACTATGTTGGTTTTAGTAAAGGCAGTCGACTCACCGCAGAATTCGACATTTCATCTGCTGCTCAAGTTGGTGACAACCTGCTAAGCGTTCGAGTCATGCAATGGGCTGATTCGACTTACATTGAAGACCAAGATATGTGGTGGACCGGTGGGATCTTCCGTGATGTCTACTTAGTAGGGAAAGAACCGCTGCATGTGCAGGATGTCTCTATTCGTACTGACTTCAGCGCTGACTATTCGCAAGCGACATTGTCGTGTGAACTGATGCTAGAAAACCTTTCGTCTGCGCGTAGCGATGCTGTTTCAGTTGATTATGAGCTAAAGGATAACCAGCTAAGCATTGCTGCTGGAACCATTGACCACATCTCAGTACAAGGTTCTACCACGACGAACTTCATTATTAATGTCGATGAGCCTACCCATTGGACAGCTGAGAACCCTTACCTCTATCAACTTTTTATCACTTTGAAGAACAACCAAGGTGAGACCATAGAAGTCGTTCCACAACGAGTTGGCTTTCGAGATATCAAAGTTAAAAATGGCCTCTTCTACGTTAACAACCAATACGTCATGCTGCATGGCGTTAACCGACACGATAACGACCATTTAAAAGGCAGGGCTGTAGGCATGGATCGTGTTGAAAAAGACATCATCTTAATGAAGCAGCACAACATCAACTCCGTACGAACTGCTCACTATCCTAATGACCCGCGATTCTACGAACTCTGCGACATCTATGGCTTGTTCGTTATGGCAGAGACTGATGTGGAAACCCATGGATTCGCCAATGTTGGCGATCTTAGCCGCATCACCAACGATCCTGCATGGGAAGCCGTCTTCGTAGACCGTGCTGAACGTCATGTTCACGCACAAAAGAACCACCCTTCCATCATCATGTGGTCTTTAGGCAATGAATCTGGCTATGGATGTAACATCAAAGCGATGTACGACGCTACTAAAGCCATTGATGACACGCGTCTTGTTCACTATGAAGAAGACCGTGACGCCGAAGTCGTTGACGTTATCTCAACCATGTACTCTCGCGCTCAATTGATGAACTACTTTGGCGAACACCCCCACGAAAAGCCACGCATCATCTGCGAATACGCTCACGCAATGGGCAACGGCCCTGGTGGTCTGACTGAGTATCAAAATGTGTTCTACGATCACGATCATATTCAAGGACATTTCGTTTGGGAATGGTGTGATCACGGCATTCTCGCCACCGATGAAAAGGGACAAAGTTTCTATAAGTATGGTGGGGACTTTGGTGATTACCCAAACAATTACAATTTCTGTATGGACGGATTGGTTTACTCAGACCAAACACCGGGACCGGGGTTGAAAGAATACAAACAAGTCATCGCTCCAGTGAAAATTACCGAGGTAAATGCACGCCTAGGTACCTTCATCGTTAGCAATAAACTGTGGTTTACCAACCTAGACGACTACACCATCACCGCTGATATTCGTGCAGAAGGTGAAACGCTTCGCAGTGTTCAATTTAAGGTTGCGGATCTTAGCGCAAATAGCGAGCGTCAAATCGAAATTAGTCTTCCTCAACTCGATGACCGTGAAACATTTATCAACTTCACCGTGCGTAAAGATAGCCGCACTTTATATAGCCAAGCAAATCATGATATTGCCGTTTACCAATATCAAATCAAAGAAAATAGCGCACAAGAAACCGAGTTTGTTTGTACGAATACCACACCTCTTTCGCTAGAGGAGAGCCGATTAGCGTACCTAATTTCTGGTCACAACTTCACAATGACTTTCTCGAAAGTCGACGGCAAGCTCTCTTCGTGGGTAGTAAACGGGAAACAGTTTATCGAATCAGAGCCTAAGCTCAATTTCTTCAAACCGATGATCGATAACCATAAACAAGAACACGAAGGTCTATGGGAGCCTGCTCACTTACCAATCATGCAAGAGCATTTCCGAACCATTGAAGTAGAGCAGATCGACGGGCGCATTGAAGTTCGCACCACCAGCATTATTGCACCGCCTGTGTTCGATTTTGGTATGCGAACCGAATATCGTTATCAGATTTCACCTCAAGGTCAGCTCAACATTGAGCTTCAAGGTAAGCGTTATGGTGACTATCCACATGTGATTCCTGTTATTGGTTTTGAACTAGGCATCAATCAACAGTTCGACCAAGTGAAATACTATGGCCGAGGCCCAGAAGAGAATTACCTCGACAGCCAACAAGCCAATATTATCGACGTGTATAAAAGCACAGTCGCGGATATGTTCGAAAACTATCCATTCCCGCAAAACAACGGCAATCGTCAGCACGTGCGCTGGGCAGCTCTGACCAACCGTAACGGCAATGGTTTGTTTATTAAGCCACAACAAGAGCTCAACCTAAGCGCTTGGTTCTACAGCAATGAAAACCTGCACCAAGCCCAGCACACCAACGAGCTTAAACCAAGCGGTCACATCACACTAAACCTTGATCACAAGCTCATGGGCTTAGGCTCTAACTCGTGGGGAAGTGAAGTTCTCGACTCTTACCGTGTCTACATGGATACCTTCCGCTACGGTTTAACGTTACTTCCAATGCAGTCCGGAGACTGTAACGCCAATACGTTGGCCAACTATGACTTCAGTAACCAGTTTTTTACCCGCACAACCACAAACGAGGCATAACCCATGATCATCTTAGAGAGCTTAGAACAATTTAAGTCGGTCTATCGTGATGGCCGGAAGTGGAATCGTTGCATAGAAGCCATTGAAAATATTGAAAATATCAAAGATGGCGTAATGCACTCTATCGGGGATTCTCTGGTTTATATGATTGAAACCAATGAGAGCAAACGGACTGAACTCTTCGAGGGCAACCGTCGTTACTTTGATGTGCACTACTACTTGGCAGGTCATGAGGTTATTGAGTTTGCAAGAAAAGCCGACCTGACACTTGAGCAGCGATATCAAGACGAAACTGACCGAGAGTTTTTCTCTGGACAAGGTGAGCGACGTGAAATCCATCAAGGACAGGTAGTGATTTTCGACAATAGCGAAGCGCATCGATTTGTCAGTAACGAGCCTGCTCGCAAGGTCGTGCTTAAAGTCACCATCGAAGATGGCTACTTCTTAAACAAATAACACTATTCGGGCCAGACACAAGTATCTGGCCCCCTCAAATAACTGCTCTTCAAGAATGAGAGTACAATAGACGTGATTCATTGGAGGACACTATGTCTGAATCTATGCGCGGCACAATAGGCAAGTTTGCCCTGTTGTCCATGACATTTGCGGCGGTTTTCAACGTTCGCAACATTGTAAACAACAACATTGAGTTGGGCCTAAGCTCGGCACCTATTTTCCTGTTAGCTACAGTCGTTTACTTCATCCCTTTCGTATTTATCATCGCTGAGTTTGTATCTGCAAACAAAAACTCTGAATCTGGCATGTACGATTGGCTCAAAAAGCCACTAGGCACCAAATCTGCCTATTTAGGTTCTTTCCTTTACTGGTTTGTGAACCTATTTTGGTTTGTCTCCCTGCTTCCTAATGTTATTGCTTACGCGTCTTACGCGATGTTGGGTTACGAGTACACTTTCTCGCCACTAGTCACCTCTATTATTTCTATCGCACTGTTTGCGGCCGCTACTCACATCTCAACAAAAGGCGCGAGCTGGCTGGGTAAAATCGCTGAAATCGTTGCTTATGGTGTGTTTGCGTTATTTGCAGTTTACGTTCTCGGTGCATTGATGGCGCTGAGTGGTGACCACACGCCTGCAGAGCCAATTACACTGCAAGCCATGACACCAACCGTAAACTGGGCAACACTGGGCATTATGTGTTGGATTTTCCAAGCAGCAGGCGGGGCAGAAACCGCAGCGGCGTACCTTAACGATGTCAAAGGTGGTCACAAATCCTTTATCAAGGTCATCATCGTCGCAGGTGTTGTGATTGGTGGCATGTACGCTGTAGGCTCATTATTAGTTAACGTTTTTGTCGCCCGCGAAAACCTGACCTACGCTGGCGGGATGGTAGAAATCTTTAGAGGAATGGCACAGTACTTCAACATCTCAGAAACTTTGGTCGGTCGTTTCGTTGGTATTGTTCTCTTTATCGCTATGTTCGGCTCAATGATGATGTGGACCGCGGCACCAGTAAAAATCCACTTCTCGGAAATTCCAAAAGGAGTCTACGGCGAGAAAACCACAGAACTCAACGAACACGGCGTTCCTGTGCGTGCAGCTTGGTGGCAATTTGCCTTTGTCTTCGTGATGTTGGTTATCAACGGTTTTGGTTCAGAATCAGTACAAGACATGATGAACACCGCGATCAACCTCACCGCAGGTACCGCGATGCTGCCACCAATCTTTATCATGGTCGCTTACTTCGTATTCCGCCTCAAACATGACGACACGCCACGCGACTTCCGCATGGGCTCTCGAAAATTCGGAATGGGCGTGGTTTCAGTACTGATTGCTATCTTCGTGATTAGTATGACAGCGTCGGCCTTCCCAACTGGAGTGGATTTAGTCAGAGCGTTCTTTATCAACGTCTTTATGACTGCTGTTTTCTCTGGTCTTGCTTGGTGGTGGATTTCCCGCTTTGAAAGAAAGCAAGCTGATAAATCTCGCCTCGAGGAGCAGCTGGAAAGTAAGCCGATTACTCAGTCTTAATTTGGCTACCACACAATAATGAAAAGGCACGAGTTGGTTACTTGTGCCTTTTGAGTATCCGTAAACTATAGATTTATTCCGCGGAGTCGACAGCATTGTCGTTCTTTAGCTCAAAATAAAGCACTGACAATTTTTCAATACTCTCTGGTATCGACTCTAACGGCGCATTTCCATAACCTAACACAACCGAACCGCAACGACGCTTGTGGTTGATAGGTTCATAATAATTCATCGGTCGCACCACGATATTATGAGATAGGGCGAGACCGGAAAATTGATGCTCATCGACGTCACTTTGCCACTGAACAGTAATGTGCAGCCCAGCTCCTTGGGAAACAACTTGCCACTCACTTCCAAAACGCTCAGTAATGCATTGCTTCATCAGGTGGTATTTTTGCTCATATCGACGGCGCATTTTGCGTATATGACGAACCAACATACCTTCATCAATGAACTCAGCTAACGCGGCTTGTGTGTGCGATGGTGTGTCACCAGAAAGCGCGTCTTTTATTTCTAGACAGACTTTAACTAAACCTTCCGGAACCACCATATAGCCAATTCGCAATGCATTAAACATTACTTTGCTCATTGAGCCGATATACACCATATGGTTAGCATTACCACTCTCTGCAGCCAACCCTTGCATACTTCGTAGCGGACGACTATCAAACTGGAACTCACTGTCATAGTCATCCTCAATAATCCAACTTTGGTTTTCTTGAGCCCAGCTGATTAACTGTAAACGTTGCTCCGTCTGAATAGAGCTACCCATTGGATATTGATTGCTTGGCGTTAAGTAAACACCTAGTGCTTTTTGGTTGATTATATGTTCGGTATTCAATCCATGCTCAGCTGTCACGTCGACAAATCCATAATCCATCTTGAAGGTATCGAGCACCTTGACGACCTGACGGTAACCGGGGAACTCAACCAACAGCTTGTCGTTGTTTCCCAAGCTATTGATTGCCAGCAAAGCGATAGCTATAGATTGCTGAGCTCCAGAGGTAATAATGATTTGGTTTGGATTACACACAACAGAGCGACTGCTGGTTAAATAACGATGCAACGCTTCACGTAGTGGTAGATACCCTTGTAGATCTTGGTTTCCCAGTAGAGAGATTCGGGTGCTATGACGTTGTAATAAGCGGTTCCATTGGGCTGTAGGAAACAGCGCTAATTCAGCGACACCAGGTGAAAATAAACCACTTTTAGGCGTGTTATCAACGCCCAACGCAATTTCATTCTTGCCTTCGGGCGCGTTGAGATATTGGTCGGGCAGGCTTAAAGAAACAAAAAAGCCGCTATGCGGCTTCGATACTAGATAACCTTCCGCTACTAACTGATCATAGGTTTGAATAATGGTATTGCGACTGACCTTAAGTTGGTTCGCCATCGTACGAGTGGAAGGCAATTTGGCGCCCGATACCCAACGTCCATTGAGGATCCTTGAGCGTATTTGGCTAAAGAGATTGTGCTGAAGCGTGACACCGGATTTTGCCAATGAGATGTCGCTGATATCAATAACATTCAAACTGGATCCACCATTTTTATCTACTTGGACCTAACTAGAGTACCAAATATTATTTACTTTGGCGTTAACCGCAATCGAATGGAGAACGCCAGTGCTTTCAAACACGACAAGAACACAGATTAAGAAAGGCAGACATAAAGCCGTCTTCGACCCACAAGCACTCTATGACATTATTGATGAGTCATTAATTGCTCATGTCGCCATCAATGATGACAACGGTCCTATCGTGATTCCTATGCTGGCATGGCGATTGGACAATAAAGTCTATATACACGGCGCCAAGAACAGTCGTTTGCTTCGTACGCTCAAAGCGGGACAAAAAACCTGCTTAACGTTTACCCTGTTTGATGGCTGGGTATTGGCCCGCTCCGCTTTCCATCATAGTGCGCACTATCGAAGTGCAGTCGTCTTTGGTCAGTTTGAAAACATTGAAGAAAATAAAGAGAAAGACCGAGTGTTAAACCACTTTGTTGAGCATATTGCACCAGGTAGAACTGAAGAAGTTCGCCTCAGCAATGATAAAGAGCTCACCGCAACGGACGTGCTTGCTATTGAACTCAACGAAGCTTCGGTGAAAATTGGCCGTCATGGAGTCAATGACGACAAAGAGGATCTCGATCTAAAAGCGTGGGCAGGCATTCTACCCTACCGCACCGTTATAGGACCGCTTGAGCCTTGCGATGATCTCCATTCTAGTATCGAAACACCTGATTATTCGAGTGCATACAAGAATCGTTGGCACGAGCAGTAGGCTATTTAACAATTGTTGTTAAGCCGTCAATAAATGGTCGCTTCCAATGCTAAGAGGTGGCCATCACTCCGATTAGCACTCCCATCGCAACCGCTAACAAACCGATGAAATAGAAACTCCAGCAGAGGGTCAGTCTGCGTATTGCTTTCGCCTCTAGAAGATCTTTAACCATCGAAACACACTCGGTAGGTAACAATCGCAACGGCACCGACTAAAATCAGTAGAAACACCATTAACTCTATTAACCATTCTTTGTCATTCCAACCAAGAAACTCAACCTCACTCTCATTTAATTCAAAATTGAGGTCATCACAACCTTCATCTAACTCACACATAGCCACTCCTGCTCATCACGTTACAGATGAATACTACTCAGAGATAGGCGTTCAATATATCAAGTAATATCTAAATATCGTTCAGATAAACTTAACTTTACGCGCGAGAAAATGAGAGAAAAAAACGGCTCCTAATTGGGAACCGTTGAGATTGGAAAAGTGCGTCTACACCATGTGTCAATCAAGACTTAAATCGTTGATTCAAGTTAATTACAAGCTTAAGGTACCAATGCACTTAAGTGCTTTGATAGACCCACTTTATTAGATTCCCTCATTTGCAGCAAAATAGAACCTATCAGTCTTCAAGATGGTTGGCCCAAGACCAACCACATTACAAACAGAAGACAAAAGCCGACTAAATAGATGAATCCAAGCTTAGTCAGTAAATTAAGCCCATACGTAACCCTAAATGTTGAGTTTAGCTCTGTTGAATTTAAAACACGATAATTGAGCCACGCAAATACAGGAGTCATCAAAAACGCCGCAATCATAGTAAAATGCAGCATGTCTTTGAGTGAACCGATGGAAGTAACAACAATAACTCCTGCGCCCGTTGACACAAATAGAATCCAGAAAATGTAATAGGTCGAATAATCATCACTTTTGGCGGACACTAACAAACTGAAAGATTCTGATAAAACTCTTCCATACCCATCGAGTATCGTAATAGCACTACCGTAAATACAGAGAAATGCGATGAGTGCGATAATATATTTGGACCAATCACCAGTAACTGAGCTATATAGGTTTACAAGTTGATGCGTGAAACCAACGCTTCCTTGAATCATTTGGTCTTCTGAACCATTGAACACTAAAGCTCCAAGCGACAAAAACACCAGTGCCAAAACAATAGTTGATATATAACCAACGTGGAAGTCGGTCTTAATCGTGTGAGGCTCCACATCTTGGTGTTGTACTTTTTTCTTCAACCACATTGACGTCAGCGTTGAGATTTCTATAGGGGCGGGCATCCATCCCATGGTGATAATTAAAAATCCAATAGCCCCGATAGTCCAAGGAGAATCTCTCATTACAACTGAGCTGCTTAGTGAGTATTTCTGAAAGGCTAAAGTGACTGCGAATACAGTAGTCAACGTTAAAATCAACATTGTCATTTTGGACAGAAAATCTAGTGCTTTGTACTTTCCGGTTATCAAAACAATGCAAGTCACTATTAGTACGCCCAAAAACAACTGTACTTTACTTGCTGCGAAAGGGAAAAAATATTCTAGTAAGCTTGCGCTAAACATCATCAATGCAGCAGTGTTGATAAAACTAGATATCAACATAAAGATAAAAAACATCAGAAGATGCCTTCGACCTAACTCAAAATAACCCTCAACCAAGCTCTTTCCCGAGCTTGCTGTGAACTGCGTCCCAGCATAAATGAACGGGTATTTAAACAAGTTAACCAAAAGTATTAAGCCCGCCAACTGCCATCCGTAGAGCGCTCCAGCCTGAGTTGATGCCACGAGATGCGAACCGCCGACTGCAGCTGATGCCATCAAGATTCCCGGCCCAAGTCCTCGAAAGAAAGTAAAGTATGATCTGTTCAACATCTGTAAATACACGCGTCAACTATCCTATTGAATAGAGTAGTATAAATACGCCAAATGCTGATCATATTGCATGAAACAAAGAAAGCCGCATTTATGCGGCTTAGGGATTCAACAAGTGATTAGACTTCCACTGTATTTGCGGGGCAAACTGTCTTGTTCGTCGTAATGGTATGTCCCGACTCAGTTTGGCATATTGTACCCGGTCCGTCACCGGCACTTACCGATGCTGAAAATAGAATTACTGATACCATTGTGATTAGTGTTTTCATCGTACTTTCTCCTTGCGGCTGATTATTTTAGTTTTGTAGTGTTGGTTGGACATTGCTCTAGGTGTACCGTAATAGAGTGCCCAGTATCTGTTGTGCAGACTGTCCCAGGACCATCTCCTGCGAAACTAGCTGTCGAGAATAAGATTACAAGTGATGTCAAAATTAGTTTCATGTTACTTTCTCCAATATTTATCATTTCTATTGAGTTTCTATTTATTGTTGCGATGTTCTAGGTGCATCGCTGCTACCTTGACTAATTAAGAAACTAGACCAAGAATTTTCAGACCATCAGCGACGCCAGACAAAATCATTTGCATAGCAAGAGCAGTTAGTAATATTCCCGCAATTTTCGCAATAATCTGAATAATTTCCACACCGATAAAATCCATGACACGTTTGATATTCAGCATTACCAACAAGTTTAGAAGTGCAATAGCAACAATAATAACTACCAGCATCAACTCACCTGATAAAGATGCCATATCAGCTGAAATTGTAGTAATAGCAACCAGAGCTTGAGGAGTAGCCATAAATGGCATAGCTAAAGGAGATATTGCTATACTTTTACTTGGTTTTACGTTATCGCCACTATCACCTTTATCATCGCCCATTACCATTTGGATTGCGTACAAAAATAGTATTATCCCACCTGCAATATTCAGTGATGCAGTATCAATATGGAATAGACTGAGTAAAACACTACCACCTAAGACAAAAAATACACATATACTAGCAGCGACTAAAACTGTTTTAATTGCTACGGCTTTCTGCTCTTCCTTTGTCATACTAACGGCATATTTTGAAAATACGATTGATACTTTCATTGGTCCCATTGTTGCTAACAGTAATGTGACGATATCTAATGTACCCATTGTGTAACTCCAGTTATTTGAATAGACAGTTAGTGTCGAGCTTTAGGATAAATTTGATTTCTTAGTTTTGTTGTGTCGCTCAACATGAGTATAGATTAGCAACTAACCAAAAAAGTTACAGATCACATTTTGAGAGTAGTAATCCCAAAAATGAAATCGATCATAACTCTATGACTTGCAGTATCCTGAGATGTACTAACCTTAAAGGAAACAACAGATATAAGGAGAAGCGATGAAAGCACAACTTGATGATTACTATGTTTTTTGCCAAGTCGCCAAATTTGGTAGTATGAAGGTCGCTAGTGAGCGTATTAACCTTCCTCTCTCTACCGTCAGTCGACGTATAGTTTCATTAGAAGAGTCTCTAGGATTACAACTTTTCGTTCGCAGCAAGAATAAACTGACATTATCTAACGAAGGCGAAAAGTACTTTAAGAGTTTGAATGAGCATATAGAAGGCATGTTAAATGCTGTGGATGAACTAAACAGTAAGCCTGGTTCAATTACAGGACGTGTTGTAATATCAACCACCAAGGTTTTCTACTTCCGATATATACATGACGCCATTTCAACATTACTACACGACAATCCTGGTCTAACGGTTGAATTAAAGAATGCTCACTCAGCAACAAATCTAGGCGAAGATATTGATATCGCAATAGTAAATGGTCCACTACCAGAAAGCAGTTATATTGCAAGAAAACTCATTGATGTCGAACTGAACTTTGTGTCAACTGAGCAGTTTTATAATGAGAATAAAAATAATATAGACAATGGATTATTTGATTCCGTTCCATATATAGCGACTTTTTCACATCCAAGTTTACCCGTAGAGAACATTAATACAAAAGAACTAGTCAAAGTTAATCCTAGCAGCCGATTTATTGGAATGGATATAGAAATGGTATTAAAAGCAGTCAGTGACTCCTTAGGCTATGCAATACTCCCTTATTATCATAGTGACAACCACTACTCTAGCAGTGATTTAATTACTATTTTTTCCGACTACAAACTAAAGCCTGTTTCTTTCTCTATTTTATATAGAAGTAGAAACCTCCAATCCGTAGCACAACGAGCAGTAATAGACTCCATTCTTCAATCATTCAATAAATAATCCGTTAATCCCAGAAATGGGATTACCTCTCTCAAAATTTGCCCTATATTAAATTCTAAACAACAAATAATATTACCTCCAACAACAAGAACTGAAACAATATCAGAACGAGGTAAATCATGAAACAAGTAACTTTATCAACATACGTCCTTACTCGCCTAAAAGAGCTTAATACCAATCACATTTTTGGTATTCCTGGTGATTACGTTCTCCCATTCTTTGATGAAATTCTAGATGGTGACCATGGTGTAAAACACATCATGCCAAGAAACGAGCTTAATGGTACTTATGCTGCTGATGGTTATGCTAAACAAAATGGATTTGGTGCGATGGCAGTAACTTTTGGTGTAGGTTCATTAAGCTGTACCAATGCGGTAGCCGGCGCATATGCGGATGACACACCTATTGTTGTTATCTCTGGTACACCTACTGTCGACGTTTTGAATACTCCGACAGAACGTCGCTATCACCATGTAATCGAAAATGATTTCAATACCAACATTAAAGTATTTGAACACATTACGGTGGCTAGCCACCGTGTAGAGAAAATCGAAACCGCTGCTTTTGAAATTGATAATATGCTTCGCAAAGCTATGCAGTACAAAAAGCCTATTTATTTAGAGATTCCGTACGATCTTCAAACCATGCTGGTCGATGTACCAAGCAAACCATTAGATCTGATGCTAAATCAGTCGTCTAGCGCTAATCTAAATGAGGCACTGGACGTGGTTTCTAAGATTTTACACAATTCGAAAACTCGCAGCGTTGTTACCGGTCATTTGATCCAACGCGAAGGGTTGGTTAAGCAAGGAGTTGAGCTAGTCGACCAATTGAATGCCGCAGTAGCGACAACGTTTACATGTAAGATGGGCGACTTTGAAGAGCACCCTAACAGTATCGGAATTTACATGGGCGAAGTAAGTGAAGACTACACAAAAGAAATGGTCGATGGCGCAGACGTATCCATCGGTCTTGGGGTTACCTTCAATGAATTTGATACTGGCGTTTTCTCAACTAAAATGGGTAAAAACCAGAACGTAATTTGGCTTCGTAAAGATTATGTTGAAGTCAACGGCAAGCGTTACGATCATGTTTTCCTTCGAGAGTTTTTGCCGGCATTACTTGATGCAGTTAAAGACATTCAACCTGGTGAGATCGCGCTTCAGAATCGACGTAAATTCGCATTCGAACTCGCTGACCGCTTTGAACCAACTGGCGATGCACTGACTATCGACCGTCTATTTGTTCAGTTCTCAAACTACCTAGAAAAAGGTGATATGTTGTACGGTGATACAGGTGGCTTCATCAACAGTTCTCAAGCTGAGTTTCCAGCAGACGTTATCATGCATGGCTGTGGAAACTGGGGCTCACTAGGTGCAGGGTTTGGTATGTATGTAGGTGCTAACTTTGCCAATGAAGCCAACAATCGTCGCTCAATTTCCATACAAGGGGAAGGGGCATTTACTATGAGCGCTCAAGACCTTGCTACACTTATCGAACACAAGAAAGACTTAGCACTATTTATTTTGGATAATGCTGGCTATGGTGCAGAACGTGCTATCCACCCGGGAAAAGAACGTTCTTATAACGATATCGCAGTATGGAAATATGAGAAGCTAGGAGAGGCACTAGGTGGAACGGAAGGAGAAGATGTGCATAGTTTCGTTGCTCATACCGAGAAAGACATGGCTGAGATTTTTGCTCACTTAAAAGAGCCAAAAGGCATCAATATTGTTCGAATCATGCTAGACCCAAATGATTCTGCAACCTTCAATCTGCGCTTTAGCCAACTACTACAACACTAAGCGCGAGAAACTTTCATGCAAAGTGAAAGGAGTCAGGTCTAACCTGACTCTTTTAATTTTAACTTACCTAAGAAAATCTCGAGCCTCCACCATGCACTAGCCGCATCTATATCGCTCATAGTCTCTCGTTCAATTTGTTGACCCAATTCATTCTCAAGCAACTCTATAGATTCCTGCCATTTCTCAGAAGATGAACGACTCATTCCAAGCCGGATAATCGCCGCTTGTGCCTTGTTGTTGATCGCTCCCAACTCTTCTAACCTCATTCCCTCTAATAACACTAAAAGCTTGTAAAAATCAGTTCTAGCTGTCTGATCCTTAATCAACATCGGGTAAAGGGCATAAACTTGTTGAGATACATACTCAGATGATAAACGCCCCTTCTCTACTTTTCTGAATAATCGTTTAATATCTGCTAACACTGCTTTGTTGTCAGTCCGTATAGGAATCAAGCGATAAGCGAGTAGAACACCCACAACCGCTGTCAAATTCGCAATAGCTGTATTGGTGTAGGAGATAAAGTCCATTGATGGCAGGTTAGTGAGAGGGATATAGTTTGCCCAGAAAATAAGTAATAACATGCAAACCAGTTTGAAGGGCGTTCGTGAAACCATAAAGTGGTAACTCACAAGGAGCAGGAAAACGAAGACCATTGAAAAAAACAAGCCTGGTGCACCAAGAGGTGCATTTACAAAAGTAACGATATACCCAAAAAGAATTGCAATGGGTTGTGCTTTTAAAATAGCAATGTTCCCCATATTGGCATTTGGTATTGTCGCCATCATCGAACAAACTATTCCAACTAGTAGCAGCGCGTTCATACCGCTAGTCCATTGAAGCTCTATCCACATATATGAAAAAACCAGCATCACAACGAGTGCTCTAATCATGTTTCGTAGCATATTGGGGACATCGATATAACTCGTCAGCTTAATCGTTCTCGGCGGAGTTAAGGTTGAATTTTGTCTGCATTCCAATTGAAGCCAAATGATATCTTTGATAAATATCAACAACTGACTATTGATAATTTGTGCTTTATTTCCCCCTTCTACCTTTAGTTTATCAACTATTGATCCTGCATCAGCGTCTGGTTGAGCCGCATCACGAATAGCGCTCATAAGAGAGTCTAACGTTTGAGTTCGACCATCATGTTTTAACAGTGATACCAGCTTTAATGTGCTAAAAGCGATGGAGACACAGTGGACTAAAGAGAGTTTTTCTATCGGCTGTTTGACAGGATTGCCACTTGAGGCAATTAAAGACTCCATCGGTAGCTGCTTGTTTTGCGCTACTAGGCCTAGGAATTTTGTTAAAGCTGTATGAGAAGCACCTGAGCTCTGTGATTGAATCAAAGCTTCAACTAGCTTCATTGTAGCCGTTTTTATCTCATCCAGACGCTCTGTATCATCACCAGCAGGAATGATGAAGCACACCACTTGAGTCACTCCTACACCAAGTAAGATACCAATGGTTCTAGACTGCGTCACATCAAAAGCATGAAAGAGATCGGGAGATACCGTAATCGGAAAACCAACGACTGAGGCCGTCATCCCCGCCATTGCAAACAAATACGCATAGTTTGTGTCATATAGGCTGGCTAATCCCACACATAATACTATCCAAATAATCATGAGCGTGTTAAATAGCCATGGATCAACTAGAGCTGAGGAAGCAATAAAGAGCACGTATCCACAACCTAGTAATGTCCCTACAACTCGCGTCAATGATTTGAGTAGGCTCGCACCTTGGCTATTAGACATCAGCATCATAATGATGGTGACCATCGCAGCGCTGCTTGATTCGACATTAAGCCTTAGACACAACAACCAAGTTATAATAACACTCAACGATACAGACAGCGCAAAAGCCATTGCCTTTTTATCTTGCCAATAACTCATTTATGGCTGGACCCTAACTGTGACAGTGGTGCCCGCAATAAGCCTGACCTCCTCGACAACATCTGAGCTAATGCTAATTCGGACAGGTACTCTTTGGCCCAATCTAACCCACGGGATTGTGGGCTGGACATTCGGGATTAATCCAGACTGATCAGAGCTTTGATCAACAATCGCTCGCCCAATACTATCGATTTCCCCTACAACTTCATCCGAAGAAGTGTACGGGTAAATCATCACTTTCTGACCTTTCTTGATGTGTTTTACTTTTGCTTCATTAAAATAACCGAGCACGTAGTATGAATCAGCTTCAACAAGAGCAACAAAGGTTTCACCCACATTAATATAGTTTCCGACGCGCTGCTTCAAATTAGTGACAAAACCATCTTTAGGCGCCAGCACCTTTGTTCTCGTTAGGTTTAGTTTTGCCTGTGCTAGGTCGGCCTCCACTTTTGCTACTGTTGATTGCTGAGCTTCAACTTCCAGCTTTTCATTAAGCACTTGTTTCTCAGACACAAGTTTTTTGGGTAGCA
This sequence comes from Vibrio mediterranei, assembly GCF_900088415.1. Lineage (GTDB taxonomy): Bacteria > Pseudomonadota > Gammaproteobacteria > Enterobacterales > Vibrionaceae > Vibrio > Vibrio mediterranei. The sequence continues at coordinate 113,121 of NZ_FLLQ01000012.1, read as the reverse complement.
AAGATCTGTTACGCTCATAGTTATTCTTGGCCTGCTTCAGTGTTGCTTTCGCTTGTGCAAGCTCAGCTTCTATCTCATTTAAGTGGTTAACATAGTCGGTCTCCTCAATGTCGAATAGCGGGCTGCCCTTAGATACATAGTCATTGTCCATAACATGAATGGCTACAATTTCTCCGGAAACTTTAGGCGCAATCTGAGAGATTTCAGCTCTTACTCTGGCATCTCTCGTCCAAGGATCATTCATATAGAGTGACCAAACTTCATTTCCCATAAATGCAGCCGTCACAATAAGAACCATTGGGAGTATAAATCTGACCATAAATCACCCCATTTTAGCTTGGAGGAAAAAGTAGAAAATCACTATGAAGATGGATAGTTCACAGATAGCTGGATGCCACACGTTCCATCGATACAGTAAAGGTAAGTATGCCATCCGAGCGAAAAGCCAAACACCAATACTCACCAGCAGAAGCTGAAAAAACGCGGGCAGGTAATAAGCATCAAATAAAATGATGTCCTTCATTGGTAATCCTTTGGAATTGCGTTACTTTTAGGCTAGTAGAGTGCTATAAGTATTTCCAACTAAATACGATAACCTCGATAGGTTTACTAATCCCATTTCGCGACAAACTACAAATTGTTGCAATTTGAAACGGAGCGTTTTGCAGAAAATTGATGTCAAACACCTCTATTTTTTATTTCGATGCTATTGTTCGTTCGTTGTAAGTTTTTAAAGATAAATCATGCCAAACAAGTCTAAAATCGCCAGTTTTGAATGCGCCAGAGTTCTAGCATTAATCGCCGTCATTTCCATCCACTGCCAACTTTTTATGGATTATGGTTTTGTTAACGGTGAGCCTTGGCTTAACTACATCACCAATCAACTTGCTCGATTTGCCGTTCCGTTGTTTTTCCTTATTGCTGGATATCTTATCTATCCCAAGCTAAACGAAAAGCCATATCAAACCACCAAGGCTTACACTTTGCCTTTGATGCTCATTTGGGTGATTTGGAGCGCGATTTATTTAGTATTGCCTTTCAATTTAGCCGTAGTGGCCGAACATGGTTATTTAGCTGAGCGTCAAGGTTATTGGAACTACTTGCTACAAAGTCCGCTCAACTCACTGTTTGAAGGCGGATTAGTACACTTGTGGTTTATTCCATCGCTTGCGTTAGCGGTTTTAATGATTGCATGGTTTGTAGACAATAAGTGCCGATCACTTCTACTGCCATTCGCCGCCATCTTCTACGTTCATGGCTTAATGGCGGGCAGTTACTTGAACATTACCGAAATCGAAACACCGATCTTTAGTCGAAATGGGCCATTTTTTAGCTTTTTGATGGTCGCAATAGGATTTGAAGTAAGACGTAGAGAGTGGTCAATAACCTCGACACAAGCGGTGGTGCTTGCGTTGTTTGGCATGTTGCTGCACTTCTTTGAAGCGTTTTATCTCAACTCTCTTGGGCAAGTGTTCAACATGAATGACTTCCTACTTGGCACCGTTTTTTGGTCGACTGGCATTTTCTTCTGGCTTCTGAATCATCCAAACTTGGGGAACCATAAAGTCTGGCATGACCTGGCGAAGTGGGTACTTCCTATTTATGTGGTACACCTGCTCGTCACTATCTACATGAATAATATTGCGGGAATGTTGGGCGCAACCCAGTGGACACGTGATCTCATTGTGTTCTTTGGAACGCTATTTGGCTCGTACCTGTTAGTTATCTTGTTAGAAAAAACACCACTTGCATTTAAAAAGCTAAGAGGTCTGCCTAAACCAATTACGCCAAGCTCTTGTGAACCTCGATAAGACCTGTTAGAAAGTGTCCAATTTCAATGATTGGACACTGCAATGAGCCACCCATCTCATCTAGAACTTCTTCTTAATACTCGTCGCTCTGTTCGTAAATACGACCAGAGCGCGACCTTTGACCACAATGCCGTTAAAAAGGCCCTTGAACACGCCACGCTAAGCCCGAACAGTAGCAACATGCAGATGTGGGCCTTCCACCGTGTGATCAGCGAAGACAAACGTGCTGCATTGAGTGAAATCTGCATGGGGCAAAATGCCGCTAAAACCGCAAACGAATTGGTTGTGGTGACGGTGACACCAAACAAATGGAAGCAGCGCGCCAAGATGAATGCTGACATTGTCCGCAGCAACTTTAACGGCCGCGAAGATGAGACCTCAAAGCGAGCATTTAAGTATTACGACAAACTGATCCCAATGGTTTATAACAATGATTCGCTTGGCATCCGTGGGATAGTGCGCAAAATATACAGCTTCTGGCTTGGCAGAAACAAACCGATGGTGCGTGAAGTCAGTAAGGAAGACGTTAGAGTCTGTTTACATAAGAGTGCAGCTCTTGCCTCTATGACCTTTATGTTGTCAATGCGCGAGCAGGGCTATGACACTTGCCCGATGGAAGGCTTTGACTCGGTAAGAGCAAAACAACTTCTCGGCTTAGGTGACAATGATGAAATTACCATGATCATCAGTTGTGGTGTCCGTACCGACGAAGGTATTTACGGCGAGCGTCACCGCGTTCCCAACGAAGAGGTGATTTTTAGTCACTAAATGGGGTAAAGGCTCATACTTAAAACTGATAGTATTTAGCTATCAATATAATACTTACAATCGATTTAACCTAAGTTGTTATTACTCATATACTGGCCTCAACGAAACAAGATTCCACTCTGATTCAAAGAGGACAGTATTATGAAAAACACTAATTTTATCGGTCTAGACCAAGCAGCTTCTGACTCTATTGCGATTGAACTTAATCAGCTACTCGCTAACTATCAGGTGTTGTACATGAACACTCGTGGTTATCATTGGAATATTAAAGGTGAACAGTTCTTCGAATTGCACGCTAAGTTCGAGGAAATCTACACGGACTTACAAACTAAGATCGATGAGCTTGCTGAGCGTATTCTGACTATTGGTCATACTCCAGACCATGGCTTTAGTCGCTATCTAGAGCTAAGTGCAATTGAAGAGCACCAAAATGCCTTTCGTGGTAAAGAGTGTGTCTCTGGTCTAGTGAATGGTTTCTCAGTGCTTATCAATAAACAGCGTGAAATCCTAGAGCAAGCTGGCGAAGCGAGTGACGAGGGTACTGCAGCATTGATGGGCGACTATATTCGCGAGCAAGAGAAACTACTCTGGATGTTGAATGCCTATCTTCAATAATTCGACCGCAACAAAAAAGGCGCTTAAGCGCCTTTTTTGTTATCAATCTGTCTGCGAGTTTAGCGTGATATTCCCTGAATATCGATATTGACCATCTGGCCAAAGATGGGTTGGATAATGATAGTCTCTAGACTCCATTAAAGAAACTAAGTCTGGCAATAAATGCCTCAACTCTTTGCGACTTTTGACTCGCATTTCATCACTTTGCAAATCAGCACTGGACCCTAAATACGCCGCAGTTGCCAAGTAAAAGAACTCAACGGTTTTGCACGCATCATCACACGTTGGGTCATCATAACTGTACAATCCCTTTTGCTCGGCTAGCTGCCATTGCTTATACAGCGCACTTTGTTTTGCCTTTTTGTCGCTAAATACCGCTGGTAAATACGGCTGCCAACCCGCATTGACTATTAAATGATGTATCTCTTCTTGCGACGCATCTCGCCCAAACGTCGGTGCAGTTTCATCGGCGGATAAATCTTGCCCTAACATATGATCAAAGTAGGGCTCGAGCTTTTCAAATGCGTCATCACTAAAGCCCGATTGGCTCATCAACAAAGTAGCGTGATTATTCCGAAGCGGCTCAATGATATTAGGTTCATCAATCTGACCGTTTTGATCGTTGTCTAGCCATTGTGCGGTCACATTGGCGGCATGTTTTAGCTTATCTTGGGGTACTGACGAGGTGGCACAAATCGTAACCACGTCAAAGACTCGGGCTTTCTGGGTAAAGAAATCACCCGGGCACCCAGCAACTGGCGATTCGACAGAAGAAAACTCTCCCGCACTAGATAATGTACTGAAAAATAATAGTAAACCTATACAACGTTTCATCCCTGTTCCTCACGCGTTGCTCATTTCTGATCCTCATTCTAATAACAGCGATAAAGACTTACTGTATTAACAGGTCATTAATTGTCAGTGTGAGCCATTATTCCATTGCCTTAACAAATTAAATAGGTAACAATTATATTGTATACAACTTAATTTTAAGGATATCGATATGATCAAGCTTCACCATCTCAATCACTCTCGTTCAAAACGAATTATTTGGCTGCTAGAAGAGCTTGGTCTCGATTATGAAGTAGTACCATATCAGCGTGACTCAGTTACGTTTCTTGCACCGCCAGAGCTGAAGTCGGTACACCCACTTGGCAAATCTCCAGTGATCGAATTAGACGGCCAAATCATCACAGAATCCGGTGCTATTACTGAATATCTTATCGAGCGATTTGGCGCAGACCAATTGGCACCAGCTCGTCAAAGCCCTATCTACGCCGATTATCTGACTTGGCTACACTTTGCAGAAAGTTCTGCGATGCTTCCGCTACTTCTGAAAGTGTTTCTTGCAAAAGAGCCTGCAGAAACCGCCTTCCTATCAAGCTATGCAGATATGGAACAAAACAAAGTATTAGATTTTTTGAATCAAAAACTTGAAGGTAAACGCTATCTGATTGAGGATCGTTTGACTGGTGCAGACATCATGATGTCGTTTGTGGTAGATGTTGTCACCAATTTAGGCGTCATTAGCCAATACGCTAACATTCAACGCTACTCTGAACAGCTCGAACAAAACCCAAACTACCAAAAGGCTATGGAAGTAGAGCAAGCGAATAATCGTTAAGTTTAACGCTAAAAATAAGCGGCTGTAGAAAAGAAAAAACCGTCACTCCCAACTATGAAAAGAGTGACGGCTAAGTGCTGAAACCAATCTGGATAAGTGGCGATGGAGTCACTTATATAGATTGACCTCACCTCAGTGTCCGGTTTGTTGAGTGCTGAGTTCAACTCAACGGAGCTGAGAGGACGGTATAGCCAGTTCTTGTTTTAGAAACATCAAAGCCTTCATTGGTGAATATGAGCCTTTAAGGTTTCGTTGCCGGGTTCGCCCTGTTAGCTAATGAGATTCGAGCCTCATCGTTGCTTGTGTTATTTCTTGTCTTCTGGTTTGAACTCTTCGTCATCATCCACGGTCAGTGGTTTTCCATCTGGTCCAAAAATCGCAATCGCACTACCCAAACTCACTAGTCGCATCGCCAGTGATGGAGAAACTGCTTTCTGGACCCCTTTCTCTGCCAAGATTTCGCCTTCCCAAGCTCGGTCCATGTAGCGACCACTTTGTGTAAACTCAATAACTGTTCTCATGATCTTTCCTCCGGTTTTAGTATCTAGCTCGCGCAACGGTAAGTTCTACCGCTCGTAGTTGAGCCAGTGCTTTTGCTAGTTCGAGCTGTGCCTGAGCAAAATTAACGTCGTCGGTATACTTGTTAATGTTCTCTTCGGCTGCGCGGCGCGCCGCTTCCGCTCGAGCTTTATCAATATCTTTGCCGTGTAATGCCGTATCTGCGAGTACGGTAACCACGTCAGGCTGTACTTCTACCAAGCCGCCCGATACATACAAGATCTGCTCTGGTTGCTTGAGATCACCAAGGATTCTTGCAACACCTGGCTTGATCTTGCTGATTAATGGGGAGTGGCCGGGACGAATCCCGAGCTCACCATCCGCTCCGGCAACGGCGATTGCATGAGCTGGCCCTGAATACAGCGTCCCTTCCGCACTCACCACATTGAGTTGAAAGGTTGTTTGTGAAACACCTATTGCCATCACGTCACCCCTTACAGTGTTTTCGCTTTCTCAAGCACTTCGTCGATAGAACCGCAGTACATAAATGCTTGTTCTGGGATATCGTCATATTGACCGTTAAGCAAACCTTGGAAGCCCGCAATAGTGTCTTTCAAAGGAACAAACACCCCTGGCTGTCCAGTAAATACCTCAGCTACGTGATACGGCTGCGTTAAGAAACGTTCTACCTTACGAGCTCGAGATACCAGTTGCTTGTCTTCTTCAGAAAGCTCATCCATACCCAAGATGGCGATGATGTCTTTGAGTTCTTTATAACGTTGCAGCGTTTTTTGTACCGCTTGCGCTGTGTCGTAGTGCTCTTGACCAATTATTTGCGGATCAAGCTGGCGAGACGTTGAGTCTAGCGGGTCGATAGCAGGATAAAGGCCAAGTGCTGCAATGTTACGTGACAGTACAACCGTGGCGTCCAAGTGAGCAAACGTCGTTGCTGGCGATGGATCCGTTAAGTCATCCGCTGGTACGTACACCGCTTGAATCGAGGTAATCGAACCATTCTTGGTAGAGGTAATACGTTCTTGTAGTACACCCATCTCTTCCGCCAGCGTTGGCTGATAACCTACTGCTGATGGCATACGACCTAGAAGCGCTGATACCTCCGTACCCGCCAAGGTGTAACGATAAATGTTATCCACGAATAGCAGTACATCACGACCTTCATCACGGAAGCGTTCCGCCATGGTTAAGCCTGTCAAAGCAACACGAAGACGGTTACCCGGTGGCTCGTTCATCTGACCATAAACCATGGCCACTTTGTCTAGAACACCTGCTTCTTTCATCTCGTAATAGAAGTCGTTACCTTCACGAGTACGCTCACCAACACCTGTGAACACCGAAAGCCCTGAGTGCGCTTTCGCGATGTTGTTGATAAGTTCCATCATGTTGACGGTCTTACCTACACCAGCGCCTCCGAACAGACCGATTTTACCGCCCTTAGCAAATGGACAAATCAAGTCGATAACTTTCACGCCAGTCTCAAGTAGTTCAGTACTGTTTGACTGATCTTCGTAGCTAGGCGCTGGACGGTGAATCTCATACGACGCTTGTTCGCCAATTGGACCACACTCATCGATAGGTTGGCCTAGAACGTTCATAATACGCCCTAGTGTTTCCTCACCTACAGGTACGGTAATTGGACTACCTGTAGTTTCTACTTGCAGACCACGTCTTAGGCCATCGGATGAGCCCATTGCGATACAGCGAACCACACCGCCACCAAGTTGTTGTTGTACTTCTAAAACAAGTGAGCTGTTTTCATCACCTACGACTTTTAGAGCGTCGTATACTCGCGGACCGCTGTTTTGTTCGAACTCTACGTCGACAACGGCACCGATGACTTTGACAATTTTGCCAATACTCATAATCTTACCTCTGAATCCTGTTACACCGCTTGAGCGCCGGCGGTAATCTCACTCAACTCTTGAGTGATCGCTGCCTGACGTGCTTTGTTGAACACGAGTTGCAAGTCATCAATTAACTGACCTGCATTGTCCGTTGCGGCTCTCATCGCAACCATTCGCGCTGCTTGTTCACAAGCAATGCTCTCTACCACACCTTGATACACAAGAGACTCAACGTAGCGCAGCATCAAATGGTCCAAGATATCTCTTGGTGCTTGCTCGTAGATGTAGTCCCAACGTGTCTCTTTTTCCGCTTCTTCTTGCTTAGGAAACGGTAACAGCTGCATCACGGTAGGTTGTTGCGTCATGGTGTTTACAAATTGGCTATAAACCAGAAATAGTCGGTCTATCTGCCCTTCTGCGTAATGCTCCATCATGGCGTGGACAGTACCCAGTAGCTCTTCGAGCTTTGGGTGGTCTCCCAAACCTGAGGTTTGAGCAATGACACGCCCTGATGATTGAAAAAAGCTGATTGCTTTTGAACCAATCAATGTGGTGTCAACTTCGACACCTTGCTCCTGCCAGCTTTGCATTTCAGACAAAACTTTTCGGAACAAGTTGGTATTTAAACCGCCACATAAGCCTCGGTCTGAAGAGATAATGATGTAAGCAACCCGCTTAACTTCTCTCTCTTGCAGATACGGATGGCTATATTCCAACGTACCGCCAGACACGTGACTGATTACTTTTTTCATGTTGTCTGCATAAGGTCGAGACGCTTCCATATTGTCTTGAACCTTACGCATTTTGCTTGCCGCCACCATCTCCATCGCACTGGTGATTTTCTGAGTACTTTGAATACTCGCAATCTTGGTGCGTATCTCTTTGGTATTTGCCATTACTGACTCCTACTTGGTTGATGGTTAATATTGCAGCGCAGAAAACTCTTCTAGCAGCGTATAAAGCTTGCCTTCGATTTCCTTGTTGTAATCACCAGTTTTGTTGATCTCTTCGAGTAGATCAGCTTGAGTCTGTTTGGCAAAAGCCACCAAACCATCTTCAAACTCCGCGAGCTTGTTCAGTGCCACATCTTCCAAGAAACCCTTTTCGGCTGCGAAGATGACTAATGCTTGATTCGCAACAGACATTGGTGCGTACTGCTTTTGCTTCATGAGTTCAGTCACTTTTTCACCGTGGTCAAGCTGCTTACGAGTCGCTTCATCTAAGTCAGATGAGAACTGCGCGAAGGCAGCTAGCTCGCGGTACTGAGCCAATGCGGTACGAATACCTCCAGAGAGCTTCTTGATGATCTTGGTTTGTGCTGCACCACCTACACGCGATACTGAGATACCAGGGTCCACAGCAGGGCGTAAGCCAGAGTTAAACAACTGAGTCTGCAAGAAGATTTGACCATCGGTAATTGAGATAACGTTAGTCGGTACAAACGCAGATACGTCACCCGCTTGTGTTTCGATGATCGGTAATGCGGTTAACGAGCCAGTACGACCTTTAACTTCACCATTAGTAAAACGCTCTACATAACCCTCATTAACTCGAGCTGCGCGCTCTAGAAGACGTGAGTGAAGATAGAAAACATCACCTGGGAACGCTTCACGACCCGGTGGGCGTTTTAGTAGTAGTGAGATTTGACGGTAAGCAACAGCTTGTTTAGACAGGTCATCGTAGATGATCAATGCATCTTCGCCGCGGTCACGGAAATATTCACCCATGGTGCAGCCTGAATATGGTGCCAGGTATTGTAATGCAGCAGATTCTGATGCTGACGCCACCACAATAATGGTGTTTGCTAGTGCGCCATGCTCCTCTAGCTTACGAACCACGTTAGCAATCGTTGAGGCTTTTTGGCCAATCGCGACATAAATACATTTAACGCCAGTGTCACGTTGGTTGATGATGGCATCGATAGCCATCGCCGTCTTACCTGTTTGACGGTCACCGATAATCAGCTCACGCTGACCTCGACCGATTGGCACCATAGCATCAACCGCTTTGTAACCAGTTTGAATTGGCTCATCCACTGATTTACGGTCGATTACACCCGGTGCAATCACTTCTACAGGGTCAAAGCGTTCAGCTTTCACTTCGCCTTTGCCATCGATAGGCTGACCTAAAGTGTTCACCACACGGCCAAGCAGCGCAGGGCCAACTGGCACTTCTAAGATACGACCCGTACCACGGACCTTCATCCCTTCACAAAGGTCAGCATAAGGGCCCATCACTACCGCACCAACAGAGTGGCGTTCTAAGTTAAGCGCTAGGGCAAAACGGTTATCTGGTAACTCAATCATCTCACCTTGCATAGCATCCGCAAGACCGTGAATGGTGATAATACCGTCACTGACCGAAATGATGGTTCCTTCATTTCTCGCCTCACTCGCCATGTCAAAATTGGCGATGCGCTCTCTGATCAGTTCACTAATTTCATTTGAATTCAATTGCATCTCTTTCCCCTACTATGCGTGTAGGTTGACAGCAAGACGGTGTAACGATGAGTAAATACTTCCATCTAACACCTGCTCGCCCGCTTTAATCATCACTCCACCAACAAGGGATGGATCAATTTGCTGTTCTATCGTTACCGTTTTGCCAAACTTAGCTTCAAGCGCGTTCTTAATGTCCACCAATTGGTCTTGTTCCAATGGCTCTGCGGTGTAAACCAAAACTTCCATGGTTTTTTCATATTCCGCTTTCATTTCAAAGAACAGCTCAACAGTGGTTGCCAGTAGCTTGAGTCTCTTGTTTTCAGCCATAACACGTAAGAAGTTCTTAACGTATTGGCTAAGCCACTCATCACACGAGGTCAGTATCATATCGAGCAAGACTTGCTCTGAACTTTCTTCTTCAAGGTCTTCAATCACCTCGACGACCGCTGGCTGTGATACCACCATTTTTAAAAGCCCTAACGCTTGTCCCCACTCATCGAGCAGTGCCTCATCAAGGGCAAAGTCAAACGCAGCTTTGGCATAGGGTTGAGCAATTGAGGTAAAGTCATTCATCTGATTTACCCCTACATTTCGCTAATCATGTGCTCAACAAGCTCACGGTTACTCTTAGAATCAAGGTTTTTGCGAATCAGTTTGCTGGCACTTTCAATCACTAAATCTGCCATTTCAGATTTCAGCTCCTGACGAACCTTGCTCTTTTCGCTCTCTACCTCAGCTTTACCTTCAGCGATGATTTTCGCTTTCTCTTTTTGCGCTAGCTCTGCCGCTTCTTCCACTAATTGGTTTTGACGTTGCTGTCCTAACTCAATAATGGATTGTGCTTTTTCGCGCGCTTCCGCAACGATGCTCTCACCGTTTGCTTTTGCTAGTTCAAGTTCTTTTGCCGCGGCTGCAGTATTCTTAATACCAGTCGCGATTTCGTCTCGACGCTCGTCAAGCAGTGTTACCAATGGTGGCCACACATATTTCATGCAAAGCCAAACAAAGATAACGAAGGAGATTGCTTGACCCAGCATGGTTGCATTTAGGTTCATAACATCCTCACCAATGTTTACTTATTAAAAATCAATTAAGCCACTGCGAAGATGATGTAGAGGCCAATACCAACACCAATCATAGGAACCGCATCCACTAGACCCATCATGATGAAGAACTGAGTACGAAGCATCGGGGTTAAATCTGGTTGACGTGCCACACCCTCTAGGTATTTACCGGCAAGGTTACCGATACCTGCTGCCGCACCCGCCGCACCAAGACCAATTAGAAGTGCACCTGCTACATATAAAACAGCACTTACAATATCCATAACAACTCCTGAGAAATATATTTAGTAAATTAAGTTTGAATTAGTGATGTTCTTCTACTGCCATGCCCATATAGACAACAGTGAGAACCATAAATATAAACGCTTGTAATCCGACAATTAATATATGGAACAATGCCCACGGAACACTTAACGCCCATTGCATCCACCATGGCATTAGTGCGATAAGAATAAATATCATCTCACCCGCATACATATTGCCAAATAGTCGCAGACCTAATGAAATAGGTTTTGAAATTAGTGTGACTAATTCAAGAACCAGGTTCACCGGATATAACAAAGGATGTGAAAATGGCTGAGTAGTCAGTTCTTTAATAAATCCTTTTATGCCTTTATGTTTAAAGGTATAACCAAGGACTAGAATAAATACTCCTAACGCCATTGACATGGTGACATTAACATCCGCTGATGGTAGGTCTCTAAAGTGACCAAGTCCTATTGCTCGGGTAAAGGCTGGAATAAAATCGATAGGTAATAAATCGATAGCATTCATCAAGAATACCCAAACAAAGATAGTCAGAGCCAATGGACCTATTAGTTTATCTTGTGCTTGGAAAATTTCTTTTACCAGTCCGTCGACAAACTCAAACACCAATTCAACGAGACATTGCAATCGGCTAGGAACCCCACTTGTCGCCTTGGAAACCGCATAGCGAAAGCCTACGATAAAGACGATACCCAGTAACCAAACCATCAACATTGAGTCTAGGTTTATGCCCCAAAAACCATCACCCGAAGTCCAGAACGTCAAATGGTGTTCAATATAGTCATGTGCTGATTGAACGTTTTCCATTACGCTTTCCTCTGTAGTTCAATGGTTTGCTGATCTTTAAGCATTGGACTGATAAAGAAACCTAATACCGTAATGCAATATCCGGCTAATACAGTAACGTTACTCAGTTCCATAAATCGAAATGTCAAAATGAACATCACTATGGTGTAGATCATCTTGATATTGCGACTCAAACGCATCAGATCTTTTAAATTTTGTTGCGGCTTATATTTAGCTTTTAGCGACGCGAATATCATGCCTATGAACGGAGGTACAACTGCAATAATCACCCCGATTAACGCCGATTCTATATCTAGTTTGTCTTTAAAAAAGAGCTCGTAGAGTATAAATACCGACCCAAGCATCAACTGGCTGTATAATATCCGCTTCCCAGCTAGCATTATATCTTCGCTGGGGATACTAGCTTGCATCAGCAATCCTTAATTGTATTTAAAACATATTGATAAATTTAATTACCTACTAAATTAATTAATGGATAACTAAATTTATCATCGACGCAAAATGTAGTTATTTATCTACACAGCTTGCGAGAAGAAAGATACACCCAACAAAGTGATAATATAAATAATAATTAGCGAAACTTATCATTTCATTTTTGGAGGATTTATTTATTTGTATTCCATTAATGATCAAGCTACGTTTATATAGTAAGCCAATACTTACAGACTAACTTATTCACAAGGATGTGAACTCTTTAGTTATTTACATTTAACCTTTACTATTTTTTGATAAATACACTTATCAACTTAGATTATATTTGCTTAATTATATTTCACTCCTTGATCGTTTATTCTTCCCCACCCAACAGAATAGACTTTCAAGGAGTGATTTTTTTATTTCTAGTCCTTATAAATTTTCCTTCTACCACCACGCTTCGTTAATGTAACGCTTTGTCACTCAAGTTAACTACATTAGTAACAACCTAGCGACAAATCACTCAACAATCCCACCGCCAACCCTTATATATCAATGCCTTAATATGTTTTTATACATTCTTACATTTGTTCATTTTCAAAAATAGAAAGTAAGATATCAGTGATAGAGATCACATAGAGAAGTGCTATAACACTAATACTGATTATCTTGTAAACAATATTACTCATGGATACTCTCTTTGTATTTAAGATTTATCTCATTTACGGACTAGCATTTATAACGCTATTTTTCGCGATATTACTGCGCGATATGTCCAGCAGTGAAATAAAAATTGCTAAAGTTCTTCCTTACTTAGGCATTTCTGGATTGGTGCTTGGCTTCCATGAGTGGAGCGAATTGTATCTTGCTATTTACCAACAAGAGTTCGTCATTACGAAACCGATGGAAGTACTACTTCTATTAAAGTTTGTTATTGCCTATCTTCCTTTAAACCTATTCGCATGGAAGATGACCGAACTTCTAGATGCCACTATTGCTAAAACCGTTCGCCGTGTCTGGTTAGGCCTAGCGACTCTCTTACTCGCGGTTTCCTTCTATCAGTTTTCTACTCAGGATTTTTACGCCTTTACCATTAGCGCCACTCGCAACGCACGACTCCTTTTTAGCTTGATCGCTAGTTGTGTTGCAGGGGTTGGTCTTGCGTTGTATTCAAAACAGTTAGAAGAACAAGATGTTCCCAACCATCTGTACTTCTTGCTATCTGGCATTGCCTTTTTCATATACGGCCTCGGCAGCGCCCTTGTTTTTGCTCAGTATGGAGCTTGGGTCTTGGTCTTCCGCTGTGTTGGTGCTGTCATGCTATTGGCAACACTGTGGCAAGCATTGAAGATGTTTGATCTCGAAAGAAAACAACAAATAGAAGAGGCACTATCACTGTCTTTACAAAATCAGAAGTTAAAAGAGCTTGGAGAACTATCTTCAGCCATCGCCCATGAAATAAAAACACCTATTAGCAGTGCTCTTATGAGTTGTGATTTGTTAGAGCAGAATCGCGAGAACCAAGAAATCGCAGACCGTCAAATCGTCCGTATACGTCGAGGACTTGAGCGAGCGGCTTGCATAAGCCAAGAAGTACTACGTTACTCACATCAGCACAGTATTGAGCGGGAGCGAGTGCATGTTGAGAGCATAGTGAATGCCGCTCTCGATATGCTTCGCTACCGTCTTGCTCAATATGACCTGACGTTAGATATCGACCCTAAACTCTATGTCAGAGGCGATAAAGCCTTGCTTGAAGAAGTCGTTATCAACCTTGTATCCAATGCTCTTGATGCCAGCGCCAATCAACGCAAGCTGGCCATCAGAGTTCAAAAAGATCATGACAAAGTGTCATTGAAAGTACGCGACTGGGGTACAGGAATGTCCCCTAAAACCTTAGAGAAGGCGACACAACCTTTCTTTACCACTAAACCAAAAGGCAAAGGTACCGGTATGGGCCTTGCCCTCGTTAAACAAATTGCCACACAACATAACGGCTCTATTACATTCTCGAATGTTTGCCCGGGGCTACTTGTTGAGTTCAAACTACCAGGAGTTAAATAATGAAACTGCAACTACTTTTAGCTGAAGATGATACGGACTTAAGAGAAGTATTGGAGGAAGCATTGTCACTTGAAGGCTTTGAAGTCACCGCCGTCGATAATGCCGAAGATGCTCTTGATCTCGCGAAAGAAAAGACGTTTGACCTAGCCCTATTTGATGTGGTGATGGGTGGAATCACTGGCATTGATGCGCTGACAACACTACGCCGATTCCAACCCAATATTGGTGTAATTGTCACTACCGCATTTGCTACGGTAGACCTTGCGGTTGACGCCATGAAAAAAGGCGCTGATGAGTTTCTGACTAAACCATTTAACCTTTCCGCACTCTCCGTCACACTCAAACGTGTTCATGCAGAGCGCTCTCCTAAGGACGTGCAAAATGCCGAGTCTCGTGACCAAGTATTCAGCGCACTATCGAACCCAATTCGCCGCACCGTAGTGAGACAACTAAAAGTACACCACAAAATTAAGTTCATGGATCTATGCCGAATTGTCGGTATCGAGGATCATACGAAATTCAACTTCCACTTAAGACAACTTGTAAACTGTGGACTAGTAACTAAGGACAACGGCAAGGTATACACTTTAACTACTTTGGGCCAGCAGGTTTATACCAGCATGCTTCAATAAGTTCGACAAACAGTAATCAGTTCTTGGTAGGCACTTCTATCGCGAGAGTGCCTACTCGATCTTACAGGAGCCATTTGTGTGCTTTCGAATAGAGAATAATCACTCAGATAACTCTGAAATTGCCTCCTGTAATTCCTCTTCAGCATCCGCTAGTTTGCGCTCCTTTTTTTTGATTTTTTTCTGATCACCCTTAGCTTTTGCTTGCTCCAGATCTTGAGCTCTTTCCGCTACCTTTTTCTTCTTGCTCTCCACTTTCTGCATTCGTTCCTCATAGAGCTTTTCATCAGTGCAGTAATTTTGAACATTCTCTATGGCTAATTCGAGGCTTTGGATCTCATGAGTGTTGTTATACTTTTTAGCATATTCCAGCTTGGTTTTGAGTCGCTGCTCTTTGGCCGCACACCCCGTCAACGCTTCTTGGGCAGACACACTGCCACTAACGGCTACGGTAAGTGCTAGCAAGGTCAATGTCATTTTTCTCATAGTGTACCTCAATAGATTATGTCTCTTAGAATTCGGATAAAGAAACTAGTGGCATAAAAAACAAACACCATTTAGCTTAACGCTAAGATACTACATGTAAAGATTAATTATCTAAATTGGCATAAATTGGAGCCATGCGCCCAAAATGACGCATGAGTGCATACACATGACGTATTTTTCTATCAATCGCATACTGCTTATAAATACACTCTAGATATTCATAGGTTCACGTTCACGGACAAAACACAAACTGTACAACACTGGAACAACCAATAAGACAATCGGTAACGAAAACAATAAACCATAGCCTAATGTTAACGACATCGGCCCCATATAAACGTCAGTGCCACCGATACCGTAAGCGAGTGGTAATAAGCCCACTACTGTTGTCAGCGAGGTTAATAATATTGGGCGCAGTCGACTTACGGACGCCTCTATAACCGCATCAACACCACAATTTCCATCAGCTCTTAGTTCGTTGATTCGATTAATGAGAACCAAAGCGTTATTCACAACGACTCCAGTCATTCCGAGTACCCCTATCAGCGCAAATAAAGACAACGCTTGAAAGTGCACAACCAATGCCATCAACGATGCAACAACAGCAAATGGAATCACTGCCATTACTAAGAGTGGTTGTAGTAGCGAATTAAACATGATTGCGAGAACGAAATAGATCGCCACCATAGCGGAAGGAAAAGCAACAATAAATCCACTCATGGTTTCATTAGTTTTTTCCGCTTCGCCGCCAATATCAATAGTTACTGTAGCAGCGTATTTACCCTGTAGTTCAGTAAGTAACTCGTTCGACAGCGCTACTGAACTTAGGGCATCATCCGTTATCTGTGCTGTTACTGTCACTTCTCGCTGTCCATTGTAATGTTTGATCAGTCTAGGGGAGTCAATTTGCTCTACTCTTGCCAAACGACTCAAAGGGACTTGTTTTCCATCTGAGGTATAGATCTTTGTTGTCGCTAACTTTTCTAGAGATCGGTAGTCTTCATTTAAAATCATACGGATATCGACTTCTCGGGTGCTTAACCAGGTGGAAGTGATTTTCTCGCCATCAAAGGCAATACGTAGTGTATTGGCAAGGTCCGCTACCGTGAGTCCATATTTCGCTAGCCATGTGTGCTGTGGCACTATTTTTAATTGAGGATCTTTTAAGGCTTCACTGTTAGTAACATTCGCAAGACCAGAGTGCTCGGCTAACCATTTAGATACCAACTCGACCGCTTGTTGACGATCATGCTCCAATCCTCCCAAGACACGTACTTCGATAGGCTCTCCTGGAGGCGGTCCTCCTGCATCAATGGAAAACTTAACAAACACCTGGTCACTGTAACTGGCAACCTTACGATTCAGTTCAGCGACGATCTCATCTGCTGTGCGCTTTCGTTGGCTATAATCACTCAAGTTGATTCGACCTGTACTCACTGGCGATTGATAAGTCATTTCAAAACTTTCGAGTTCGTCTACGGGTAGTGACTTTATTGCCTGCTCGATTCTCGCATGCATTACGCGAACATTTTCTAACGAAGTTCCCGGCTTTACCTCGGTATGTACCTCTACATATTTTGCAGCTTGTGAAGGAAAGATATCTAATTTAAGAGTCATCACAAGACTCATCCCAGCTAATGCAACAACGATCACCGCGGTAATAACAGACTTTTTGTAGCGAAGACATTTGGTCAACATCCGCTGATACCAGCCAGCTACCTTAGTGAATTTGCCTGAAGTAGCACGCTTTGATTCTAACGATCCAGAAAGGTGTGCAGGTAAGGTGAAGGTACATTCACCAAGAGAAAACAACAGTGCGGTAATAACCGTAATTGGGATAACGACAATCACTTTCCCCATAATGCCAGGAATAAACACCATCGGAATGAATACCAAGGCCGTGGTCGTCAAGCTGGCCAAAATAGGCTTAATGACCGCTTTAGTTCCCTCAATTGCAGCTTCAACTCCCTGTTTCCCCGCCTCTTTTTGTTGATAAATGCTTTCGGCAACAATCACTGAATCATCAACAATGATTCCTATAACTAACAACAATGCCGCCAAGGTAATACTATCGAGATTCAGCCCAAGCATCGGCAATACGATCATGACACCCAATATGCAAAATGGAATTGAAATAGAAACCCAAAAAGCAACTTGTCTTTTAAGTACCATGCTCAAAACTAGTAATACTAAGAGCAGGCCAATAGCACCGTTAGTCGACACGATAGTAAAGCGATTGCTCATGTCATCAGCGAGGTTCATTCCATATTGGAAAACGAACTGCCCCTGGTACGTAGTTTGTTCTTGCTCTAGCAACGCTTTGATACTGGCGACCGTTTTAGTGATATCCGCATTGCCGCTGTTAGAGATATCGAATAACACCGCATCTTGACCATTGATCACTCCTTGTTGCGTCGCTTTCGCAAAGGTATCAATCACTTGTGCAACATCGGAAACTTTCACTATAGTGCCGCTAGGGAGCGCCTTAATAACGATATTTCCAATTTCCTGCGCCGATTGCACTTGAGTCATCGTGATCAGCTTTTGCTCGCTGTTTTTAGCACGTACCATTCCGCCCGATTGTGACAAGTTCGACTGAACAATTGCATTACTTATCTCGGCAAACGTTAATTGATAACGACTCGCCTTTGTTGGATCAATCTCTACCCAAAACTCTCGCTCGCTATACCCAGAGAGTGTGACGGTTTGAACACCTGAGAGTGCGCTTATCGCACGTTCTAAGTGGTACGCATACTCTTGTAACTCTCCATTCCCTTGCGTCTCGCCAACAGCACTGATGCCGAACGATAGAACAGAAAATGAAGATGTTTGCTTTTGAGTCACTAGTGGCGGGTTAGTGATATCTTTCGGTAAACCACTCACTCTATCGACGGCTTGTTGAATATCGCGCATAACTTGTGTGGAATCGACATCTGGAAGAAACTCCAGTTCTATTGCAGAAAAGCCATCCACAGATTGAGAGGAAAAAAAGTTAATACCTTTTACCGTGCGTAACTCTTTCTCCAATGGATTAGTAACATTGACTTCAACATCGGAAGCCGTTGCTCCTGGGTAATGGGTCGTCACCTCAGCGGACTCGAAGGCAACATCGGGGTATTCTTGCAGTTTAAGAGTGTATAGTGAAATCACTCCCATCATTAATACCATAATCGTAATAATTCGGGCGAGAAACGGGCGCTGAGCAAAATAGGAGATTAAAGAAAACATGGTCAAAATCGCCTCTTATTTCACTGAAGTTGTGATTTGCGAAACATCGGTCGTGGCATACATCGACATACCTGGTATCAGCTTAAAATCAGCATTTTTTATATCAACTTCAATCGGATAAGCCATATGCTGAACATCCATTTCCACTCCTATACGAGCAATGGACGACACCACTTTTTGCTCTGGACTTGTCTCTGCCCAAAGTTCTATCGACTGCCCCACCGATAGCAAAGACATATCATGCTCACTAGCTAACAGACGTACCGTCAACGTATCAATATTCACAAGTCGATAAAGCAAATCACCTTGGTTTACCCAAGCACCAACTTGTGTATCACGGCTCACCACAAAGCCTTCGATATCGGCTCGGATACTTGTCTCTTCGAAGTTTTTCTGAGCAATATCAAGTTCAATTTGTGCCAGCTTAACTAATGCTTTGGCATTGAGGTAATCAGCTTTGGCGATATCAAGCTCATTGACAGATAAGTTGTTGTTTTTAATAAGCTCTTGATAACGTTCGTATACGGAACGTTTGAGTTTGAGCTCCGCTTGTGCTAGTTCCAAATTGGCCGTAGTGCGTGCTAGTTCAAACTGAAAGTCTTGCTTTTTGATTTCAGCTATAACCGTGTACTGCTGAACCTTATCACCGACCTCTACGTCCATGGTTTCAATTACGCCATTGACTTCGGCAACCACATTTACCGATGACAAACTGACAGTTTGCCCAATTAGTTCTATGGCTTGAGCCCAAGGCGCCACCAGACTTAAAGCCAAACAAACTAATGATTTTGGTGTTTTCATATCACACACTCCCTTAGTAAATAAGAGCAGTGTGCAGGAGTCGATGTCGAGTTTTTGTCAAAGCGGTTTTACAACTTAACAATCGCGTTTCGACAAAAAATCGACACAAATTTGCTATCATCAATTCACGCTATTGAATTGGAAACATATATGAGTGTGTTATCTGGCAGCCAGATCTTAGTCGTAGAAGACAATGAAGAACTACAAGGCATATTGGCGGACTTTCTTGAAGTCAAGCAAGCGGAAGCGGACTTCGCAAGCAACGGCGAGTTAGGCCTATCGCTTGCTTTATCTCATGCGTTCGATGCCATTATTCTAGATGTAATGATGCCAAAAAAAGATGGAATGCAGGTGGCACGAGAACTGCGCCTTAAAGGCTGCACGACACCTATTCTTATGCTGACAGCACTAAATGGGCAATCTGACCTATTGACCGGTTTCGATTCTGGAGTTGACGACTTTCTCACTAAGCCATTCCAGTTTCCTGAACTCGAAGCCAGACTTACCGCGCTAATTAAACGCTATCGTGGTCAAGTTGCCAAAAGCATGCTTAGATTTGGCGATATTGTTATTGATGAAAAAAGCCATCAAGTGACACGACAAGGCGAAAACATAGAGTTAAGCCCAGCGACCTATCAAATACTAGTCGCCCTAGTAAAAGCTCAAGGTGAAGTGGTATCGAGAGAGTCATTAATTCAGACTCTTTGGGGGGAAAATGTGCCCGATAAAGACGTATTACGAAGTCATATCTATTTACTGAGGAATGTCTTAGATAAGCCGTTCGACTTTCCATGCCTGATGACGGTACCTAAATTTGGCTTCAAACTGGTAATTCAATGATGAAAAGGTCAAAGTCACAACCTAGTTATTACTCCATAAAACAAGTCAAAGCTCGCTTGTTACGAACCTTCTCTCTCATCGCTTTGGTCACTTCTTTTCTGGTCTTCTTTGCCTTTTCGCTTCACTTGGCTCTGGAGGAAGACGACCAGATCGAACATCACCTAGTCTCATTTGAAGAAATTGCTCAATCCTACTATCAACTTCGCCAAGTAAATCAGGCTCAGCTCAGTAAAAGCGTTACCGCGTATTTTGATGCTAATATGCTACCGAAAAGAATCGCACGACAAGGGCCTTTCCCATTAGGAAAAGTAACGAAATACAATACCTTCCTCGAAGATGGCTTTTTGGTCTATCACACCAAGTTTCAGTTTAACGAGCAAACTATTCCGCTTTACCTCACCATTGATTCGAGAGCGATGGACTTTGGAGATGACTCTTGGGACACATTGATGATCATTTCAATGCTACTGATGGTCTTTCTGATTTTTGTCTTGCGGTTATCGCTGAAAAGGGTCTTCGACACATTAATGTCGCCAATCTCATCCCTCAGCCACCAACTCGCAAGCAACCAAGACGGAGCATTCTCTATCACAGAGCATTCAATTTTAGAGCTGCAAACACTCACCGAGCATCTTAATAGTTACACGCAAATGAAAGAGCGTGTCGCCAAACAAGAGCTTATGTTTGCCAAATATGCGAGCCACGAGTTGAAAACGCCCATTGCCGTTGTATTGGGTGCCGCCAACCTACAGGCAATGAAACAAGATGAGGCTTTTCAAACCAAGCAACGTGAACGCATACTCAAAGCAGCGAACGGTATGCAACAGACCGTGGAACTGCTACTAAACATCGTTAAACAAGAAAATGCGAGTCCCGATAGCTTATCGACCAAAGTCACTGAACAAGATTTGGAGCTAGCAAAATACTATTCAAGTGCTTCAAAAGACACAAAAGTAACGGTGCAGGTCGAAGAAGGGACAGCGGTTAACCTACCATTGATAGCCGTGAGAATGATAGTCGGAAATTTGCTAGACAATGCCATACGTTTTACAGCCAAAGGGGAGGTTTCCGTCCGTATCTCATCTCAGGAAATTTGCATTACTGATAACGGCAGTGGACTGAACAATAATAACGATATTGAGCATGGGCTGGGGCTGCTGATTGTTCATCGGATCGCAGAAAGCTATGGCTGGCAATTTACACTTTCGAACAATATTAACGGTAATGGATGCTGCGCGAGACTCATACGGATTGATAGCTAGACGCAAACGATAGGAACCAACTCGTTCCTATCGTTACACGATCATCACCCGTAATCCTCAGTTGTCGCTAGATTGCTTGACTAGATCTGGGAACTGTTCGAACAAAAAGTCTAAGAACAAGCGAATGCGTTTGGGTTGATATTTTTTACTCAAATAGACCACGTTCAAATCCGCACTTGATACCGTTGTCGACGCATTGAAGTTTTTCATATAACCGTTAAGTACTGTTACCAAACGACGATGGTTAATGTCTGCCTGAACATCCAATAGTGATTTAAGAGCAATACCCGCTCCCTCTAACGCCCATCGACGAATCACTTCACCATCATCTGAAAAACGTTTGGGCGTTACCGTAATGGATTTTCGTTGGTCATTTTCTCGAAAGTGCCACGTCTTTAACTCTTCGTTATGACGCAACATCACTAAACAATCATGTCCAACCAAATCTTGAGGGGTAATAGGAGTGCCCCGCTTTGCTAGGTATTCTGGCGAGGCACACAACACACGGCGACTGGACGCTAATCTGCGAGAGATGAGGTTACTATCTGCCATTTCCCCATAGCGAATGACAATATCCATACCCGATTCGTTAACGTTCGACAGGTGGTCATTGAGGTAGAGATAAGGAATGACGTCAGGATAGCGTTCTGAAAACTCATTGAGAATGGGTACAATGTATTGTTTGCCAATGTCTTTTGGCGCAGACACTCTCAGCGCGCCTTTTACCTCTTTAACGCCACTTTGGATAATATTTTCCACTTCATTAACGTTATCCAATATATCCAAGCAAGCTTTGTAGTAGAGTTCTCCTGAGTCAGTTAACGACACGTGGCGAGTGCTTCGATTAAGCAGTTTAACGCCATAACGCTCCTCCAAAGCCTGAAGCCTAGCCGTCATTGAGGCTGGCGACAATCCAAGGTCTCTGCCCGCAGCCGCTAACCCTTGGTGCTTAACAATGCTCGCGAACATCTCCATATCTGAAAACTTATCCATAGGCACTCCATTATTTAACCAATCCGAATAATGATTTCGTATTTTACCCAATTATAAAACTAAGTCGAATAAATATAATGGGCGTTATCAAATGAAGTCATCGAATTGGGAGAAACAATAATGAACCGCGAAAAAACAACTTACGTCATTCTAGGTGGCACCTCAGGTATTGGAGAAGCTATCGCTCAGCTCGTTAATCACGAAGAGAATATCGTCCATATTGCTAGTCGCTCAACTGGTCTAGATATCAGCAACGAGAAAGAGATGCACTGCTACTTCGAATCCATCGGTGCTTTCGACCACCTTATTGTCACTGCAGGATCAGCGGCGCCTGCAGGCAAAGTAACCGATGTAGCCATTGACGATGCTAAAGGAGCATTTGACGTCAAATTCTGGGGCTCCATCAACGCTGCAAAACAAGCTGCTCGCTTTATCAAGCCAAATGGCACCATTACGTTTACGACGGGCATGTTATCTCGAAAAGTCGTTCCTAACACTTATGCAAAAACCGCGATGAATGCCGCACTAGAAGCCGTGACAAAGATCTTGGCTAGAGAACTAGCGCCAATTCGCGTCAATGCCGTCAGCCCTGGCTTAACAAAAACCACCGCATACAAAGGGATGGATCAAGCAACCCGCGATACCATGTACGAAAATGCCAAGAACAATCTACCTGTTGGCAAAGTTGGTGAAGCGCAAGATGTCGCAAAAGCGTATTTGTTTGCTATCGAAAACACCTATATGACTGGCGCCATTATTGATGTCGATGGCGGCGCGTTAATCAACTAAGTCAAAACCAAGCCTACTCTTATTACAGGTATTCAACATGAAGCTTTATATCTATGACCATTGCCCGTTCAGTGCACGTGTTCGCTACGTGGCGGGAATGCTCAACTTATCACTGGATATTGTCACACTAGATTATGACGACGATACAACTACAAAAAATATCATCGGCAGTAAGCAAGTTCCTGTGTTTGTCACAGGTAGCGGAAAAGCCATGGCGGAGAGTCTCGATATCATCGGTTATCTGCTCGACTTAGCAGATTCGGCAGAAAACAGTACGCCATCTCAAGACGTGATGAGATGGCAGAAGGATGCCTTCTTACCACTGCAGAAAATTGGATATCCACGTTGGAGCGCCTTGCCACTCAAAGAGTTCTCCACCGCCAGTGCAAAAAAAGCATGGCGTACTAAAAAAGAAACC
Organism: Vibrio mediterranei; assembly: GCF_900088415.1. Taxonomy (GTDB): domain Bacteria; phylum Pseudomonadota; class Gammaproteobacteria; order Enterobacterales; family Vibrionaceae; genus Vibrio; species Vibrio mediterranei. Next base: position 89,440 of record NZ_FLLQ01000012.1, on the reverse strand, counting down.
TATGAGCTTAATTTCAACAGCTTGTTAGAAGACACATCGCAGATCGCCTCACAAGCAGAGGTGCTGATCACTCAGGCGAATGAACTTCTCCAACTAGGTACCGGAAGTCGCAGGAAATTGGTGGACGAGGCTATTGTATTTTCCATTTTAAGAGGCTTTTTCAGTGCACCTGAAGTGCGCTGGGAGCCAAGTGTTGCCGATTGGATGGTCACTCAAAGTCAAAGTACTCAGGTGAAGTTACTCAACAACGAACAATACCAATAACTCCGAAATTCAATATTTGTGGCCTTTGCCAGTCACGACGAAGGCTACGTAAGGTGTACGATTATGGAAAGCAAAAACTACGCAAATATTATCGTTTTCACAGGATTACTCGCCGCAGCAAGTGCCATCATTAACGCCGATCTTTACGATGGTACCTGGTCTGAAGTCGCTACCATTGCCGCCGCAATAATGATTCCCGTAACTGCCTACTTCAATAGGAAGAATGTCGCACTGTCTTTTCTTTTACCACTATTTTTTACCACCATTGTCGTTAGAAATGCTGATCAACATGATTGGTCAATGATTGGTTGGATAGCGGCAATATCTTATCTGCCGTTGCTCGCACAGTGTGTTGTAGTCATGCGACGTACCTTTATCAAAGACGGTCCGACAGAAACAGCATTAAGTATGCTGCGTATATTCATCGGTATGAACTGGTTAACGCACTGTACAGAAAAACTGTTTGTTTCTTCCCACGACGCTGGCTTGGTTAACTTTTTTGCCAACGGATTTGGTAACTTGGTGGTTGGACACCCATTAACGGATTCAACCGCCAATATTCTGATTGTGCTTGGCGGCCTGGTGGAACTGGCTACTGCTATTTCATTGGGACTAGGGGTACTTTCTCGGTTTGGAGCATTCATGTCAGCAGGATATCTGATTGTTGCCCAGATAGTGGGTGGCCACTTTGCCGTTGGTTATACGTGGATTTTACCGGGTGGAGGATGGGAATTGGCGTTCTATTACTTTATGGTCACCATACCATTTATGCTTCCAAACGTAGGTGGCTCTGTCGCTTTGGAACGGATGAAGTTCGCTCGCTCTTAATCAAGTAAAACAAGGGGGACTTATCATGTCCCCTTGTTCGATAACTACTAAAAACCAGTGCCTACTTGAAAATAAATGGCGTTATCCGATTCACTGGTAGCCACATCGATCCCTGCACGCAAGCCATAGCGACGGGCTATAAGGTAACGAAAACCAACACCATAGCTATAATGGTTATTGGTTGTAAAAATCGAGTCGCCATCATCAACGGCGGTACCTAACCCACCAAAAACAGAAGCTGACCAACGCATAGTCATTTGCCAAGTTAATTGAGTCTCTAACGAGGCTGTTGTATCACCTTGGTATCGCTCTCTAGCAATGCCGCGCATATTGATGTCAGGGTATACAGGTGTTGGTAAGTAACGCTCACTGGTACTTAGCGTGTTGTATTGCCCTTTAAAACCAAGGTTCCACGATTCTCTAATTGGAAAATAGTGTATCCCTTTAAATGTGAACGTATCAAAATCGTAGTCACTACCAAGACTCTTTCTAAACAAGCGATATTCACCACTGTAATCCCCACCAGCAGAGGGGTATAAGAAGCTATTTCGTGTGTCATGTTCAACCAATAACCCCAGCATTGAAAATGTAGAATCTAATGAAGGATGGAACTCTCGCCGATGACGATCCTGCTGACGTTCGATGGAATTTAATGATAACGTAGATTGAACAAAAGCTTGTGAGATCCCTAATAACAATGGCGTGTCAGCGACTCTAAATTGCAATTTCTGTAGCTCTCCATACCCTTTCATATTCAGCTCAAACTTACTGACGTGTTCACCGCTACCATAGAAATCCATATTCACGTCACCATAAAATGCACCACCAAGATAGCGGATACTGTCACGCTTCCATGAGTGCCGATGACCCACAAATCCAGCCCAAGTACCATTATCTGTCCCAAAAGCACCACCTACAGTGATAGCTGGCGTTAGCAATTGAGCACCACCATTTACCGATGTCATCGACAACTTTCTACGCTTTTCTTTCTGCGCCTCCGATTCATGCAAGAATACTCCCATCACACCACCGCCATACCCAACGGCAGGTTCGGTCACGAGTATTGGTACAGGCAAAAAACCATAAGCATTTTCAGCTAGGTATTCACCCATATCAAACTGATGATCAACTGGATCGGTAAAACTAGTAGCAACGCTTTGACTTGAAGCGATTGAAACCGTCAAAACAATAATAGAGAGGGAAGCTCTCACGGTAAGATCCTCGTTACTGGCAACATTAGGGGAAACAACTCATGTGTAAACGTTGGCGTATAGTAACGAGGACGAAGATAAGATTTATCACTAAACAATAAGAGTGGAATAAAACTGAAATAGTGTATGACAATCAATCGCTTTATTTTTATTTTATCTAATCAGACGGGCACTTACAGACCAGCCTAAATGAAAAACAGGTGCTCTGAGAGCACCTGTTTTTCTTCAGCTAAGCAATTTTACGAATAAAGTGCTTGTTCCGTCCTCAAACCTTTTATCAGGCTAAAACACATCAATAGCAGAACAAAAGTAAACGGCAGAGCCGTTGCCACTACGCCAGACTGCAATGCTTGAAGCGCCTCTTTACCGCCAATCCATAACATTACTGCGGCAATTGCCCCTTCAATACACGCCCAAAATATCCTCTGAGGTACTGGCGCATCAATCTTGCCGCCAGCAGTGATGCTATCGATAACCAACGAGCCAGAATCCGAAGACGTTATAAAGAAAATCAAAATAAGAACAATGGAGATCACGGACAAAATAGAGCCAAATGGTAAAGCATCGTATACGTGAAATAGCGTTAGTGAAATGTCGGTTAAACCATTCGCCCCCAACTCACCTACATGATTTGCCACTTGATCTATAGCGATCCCGCCAAATACTGACATCCATATTAACGTCACTGCAGTTGGAATAAAGATAACCGCTAACAAGAACTCTCGTACCGTACGTCCTTTCGAGACTCGAGCAATGAACATCCCAACGAATGGAGACCAAGAAATCCACCACGCCCAATAGAATACCGTCCAACCATGCATCCAGACAGTGTCTTCACGGCCATGAGGACTACTGAGCGCAATGATATTTTCTACGTAACCAAGCGTTGTATTCCAGATTGACGGCAGAGCGACATCCAGACTCACAGCCGTGACAAAAATCAGCAATAAGAAGGCCACAACCATATTGATGTTACTTAGAACCTTTACTCCACCATCAATACCACGCACCACTGACATAACCGCGATTAAGGTAACAAACGCAATCACCGCCAGTTGCATACCAATGCCACCGTCTAGACCAAATACATAGTTGATGCCACTTGTCGCTTGTTGAGCACCTAAACCCAGTGATGTCGCTAGACCAAACAAAGTCGCCAACACCGCCATGATATCAATCACGTGGCCTAGCCAACCCCAAGCTCGGTCACCGAATACTGGATAGAATGCTGAGCGAATAGATAGAGGCAACCCCTTGTTGTAGGTGAAAAACGCGAGTGATAACGCCACAATAGCGTAAATACCCCAACCATGGATGCCCCAGTGAAACAGCGTTGCCCCCATAGCAAGTGATTTAGCTGCTTCCGTATTGGGCTCTACATTGAGTGGTGTTCCCCACCAGTCAGTAAAATAAGCCGTTGGCTCCGCCACTCCCCAAAACAGTAAGCCGATACCCATACCAGCCGCAAACAGCATCGCCAACCATGAAATGGTTGAATGGTCAGTTGTTGCATTTTTACCACCGATACGAATTTTCCCAAGAGGAGAAATCAATAACGCGACGGCAAAGAATAGGAAAAAATTGGTTGCCCACATGAAGAAGACATCAAAGTCATTAATGATGCCATTTTTAAGACCATTGAGAGCGTTGAGTGCGGTTGCAGGCTCGACGATAAGAAGGGAAATTAGGCTGAGAATAACAAGCGCTGCGCTTGTTCCGAATACGGGGTTGTGTATATCGAAACCCCACTTTTGAATGTTGTCCTGACCTACTTGATAGTCAGTGGTTTCGATACTGTACTTCTTTAATGCATTGTCCATAAATACTACTACTACGTGTCCAAATTGCTTTCCTCGAAAAGGAAAAAACTAGAAACCGCCCTCCATTTAATTAGAACTCTAACAATTTATTTCGGGCAAAATGCTATCACAAGCACAAAAATGATTCAAATAGCTCAATTTTTCATAGTAAAAATTAGAAAACACTTAAAATCAGCCATGAAAAGCAATGAACTCTAATCATTAGAACACAAACCAATTAACATTAGACGTGCTTTATCCCACCAATCTACATTAGTGAAAGCAGCGAATAACGGTATAAGCGTATGCCAGAAGTAACGAGGACTATTCGGTCAGCTTTTCAGCAATAAGGTAGGTGTGAAGCTCTGGGTGTTGGTCGAACTCCAAATGACGAATTGTGCAGCCAAGTTTAATGAAAAGCTCTAAAAAGCCATTAGTCCCAAGAGACGAGTAATACACTTCTGGCCCCATGAAATCATCGGTATGCTGCCCTGCTTCTTGTGTGCCTCCAAAAGAAAAAACAAACACACCGCCCGGATTTAGACTAGCAATAATCTTTGTTATAACAGGGACTTGCTGTTCTAAAGGAATATGCCAAATACTGTCCCATGCAGTGATAAAATCATAGTTACTTGGTAAATCAGCGTTACAGATGTCTTGATGATAAAAGGGAATATCTGGATAACGTTCGCGAGCAAGCTGAATCATTTTACTCGAGATATCCATCCCCTCAGGTTGAAACCCTTCTTGTTGCAACAGATTGATAAATCGTCCGGTACACCCACAACCGATATCGAGCGCCTTGCCTCTAGACGAAATAAACTCAATCGCTCGTTTATGAGCTTCGATGCCATTATCGAGATTAAACTCTTCACTTAACCACAGGTGAGTAATCTGATCGTAAGCTTTCCCTATTTGTTCTGGCGTCATCTCGTTCCCAACTTGTCTGTTTACCTGTGCACTATAGCTATCTCACTATAAAACATATTGATGTTTAACGCTTTCTTTAGAGTGACCGCCAACGAATTTTGCAGAAATACCTTTAAGCCCATCCTAGACTCTTAATGACAACCGTGGTTACTTACGTTATTGCTTACCTTATTACTCACCATGGGTAGTAGCCAAGCCGTGAACGCTTCCCAAGCAATCGTCGGTCAAGGAATTCAACTGGTTCAAGTTGGACAAGTCACACAAGCCAAGTCAAAGTTGAACCAGTTGCCACAGCCTTATTCAGGAGAAGCACTATTCTTGGCAGCGCGTATTGCAGAAGCAGAAAACAACTGGACAACAGCGATGACCTTGTATCGCGAATATTTAGCCAGTAACCCTTTTAGCGTGCACCAATTAGAAGCAAGGGCGGCATTTGCACTATTGCGAGCCTATCAAAATGATCCGTTACTTGGCGACTTCTTCACTCTAGTTAAGCTACGCGACCTAAATCATATTCAGCAACTTCAAAACACTAGCGCCAGGCTATATGCCGCACATCCGCAAGCGCCACTTGCTATTCGCGGACAGCTTCTCACCGCATACAGTTTGTTAGAGCTAGCTCAACAACCCCAAACAGCACTGCAACTTTACCTTTCCATTGCAGCAGATACTCAGAATGCCGATGCCGATTGGTACATTCAGGCATTGTTTGGGGCGGCTTTCGCAGCCATTCGCGCCAACCGTTTACCGCTAGCCCAACGATCTATCAATGACATACAGGGTAAATTGAACTCTAGTTGGGGCAACCGCAACAGCCTGTTAGCGAGAAGTTGGCAACAGCGCATCAACGCCATGACCTTCATGTTACCTCTCGCACAACAAACGACAGTATCAAAAACACCCTTTTTATGGGGAGTCGGCGCAAGGTTGCTGTTAGATAACCCTGTAGGCAGTGGTAACAACTTCGCGCCAATCTGGCACACCCTTACCAATAATGATTTACGGGTAAACAGCGTCAGTTTGTGGATCACTCAGGACAGCGATTGGAATTGGCTGCGCACAGATTTACTTCGCGGCGCTCATTTGCATGGTTATATTCCTATGATTAATTACTGGTTTTTTGGTGACAAAATCAGCCCTGACTACGTCATAGCCAATCGTCAACGTTATCTTGAACAGATCAAAAACCAGCTGATTCCGTTATTGCGAGACCTTCCTCAAGCCTATCTGATTTTGGAGCCTGAGTTTAACAAACAGGGTATTGAATCTTGGGACGAGTGGGATCCATTAATGCTGGAGGTGATCCAACTAATACGAAAAGGGGCACCGCAAGTTAAAGTAGGATTGGGGCTGGGTGATTGGGATAAACCCGGTGGCACACCGAGTTACGCAAGCGCTGAGCAAGCCATTAAAGCCAGTGATTTTGTGGCAAGTATGCTAATGCTCTCTAGTTATACTGAGCGTGCTCACGCCGCGCCAGATTGGTCCGCTTGGGTTCGAGCTTTACGACTAGGCGATAGGTTAAAAAAACGCTTCAACAAACCGTGGATGCTGGCGTACTTATCAATCGCATCTCAACCAGCATGGGAGCAACAGCAAACGGTGGAGATTGAAAAGCTGGCATTTTACCTGCCGATGCTTCGTAGCCTGGGTCTGTTTGCCCTCAATTGGTTTTCTCTTACTGATGAACCCGAGCAGCAAGGTTGGTTTGCCGAAGCAGAGCAAAGTTTTGGCCTTCTTAAAGCCAGCTACCAACCCAAGCCCGCATTGGCTGACTATCAACAACTCATCAACGCGCATCGTAACGAAAAAACGCCTCAAGTTAAGCAGTTTCACGCCAAACTAATGGCAAATCGTCAGCTCGAAATCAAAGCTCAGTTAGAACACTGGACTCGCTGGGAAGTCGTTATTCAACAAGACACCAACACATGGCTTGAAAAAGGCGTTGGTGATGCCTTTACTATTCATTGGAATGGACAAATGCTGCCAACTTGGGCTGAAAATGGCGAGGTGTCTGTAACGCTAGTCCTCAATAGTACTATTCACAACTCACTGGTAACGAACTGGAAGGCCCTTCCTATCTTCCACCAGCAAGCCTTCAATGAGCAGGTTTCACTCAACAGATGGCAAACCTGGCAGCAAGCACCGGAACAGAGCATTGCACTTGAGCAGCTAAGTTCGGGCATTCCTGCAGCCATTGAGCTTGTTCTAAAGCAGCTTACTTCCCCTCAACTCGAGGCGCTGCATATCGGGATCATCGACCAAATTGGCTTCCAACAAACCGTCTCCGCCTCTTCTTACGCCTATCAAATCGGTGAGAGCATCGCCATTTATGTCCCATTGCAACAATTCAATCGACAGTGGGTCAAATACGTCGACGGTAAACCAATATGGCGAGATAAACCCAGCGGCGTCATTTCTGTCGTATTACAAAATAGTGGCGCTGAGAGTGTGGCATTTGAAGTGAGTAGGTTGAACTACCTTAAACCGTAATTTTAGACATACCGTTAATAAAAAAGGCCACCTATGCCGCTAAACATAAATGACCTCATTTAGAAAACCGAGAGACTTATTTGCCTAACACACAAGCGTCAATCAGTGACTTAATATCTAACACGTGCTTTCTCAGCATAGACTTAGCTTCTTCAATCTCGCCATCGCTAAGCATTTGGTAAATACGTCGATGATCATCGAGAATCTCAGCATAAGCGTCTTCTGTGCTGGTTAGATGACTACGAATGGCACCAATATGGAACTGAACTAACTGGTAGCTCTTTTGCAGCAACGAGTTGTTGCAGTGTTTGAAAAAGGATTCATGAAACTCACCGTCTAACAATAAGAACGCTTTGAAGTCTTTGTTCTTAAATTTATGTTCCATTTTAACGATGCTAATTTCTAGGCTTTCCAAAAATGCTTGAGAGTCATTTCGCATTGATTCTTCAATTGCGATTGGCTCTAAATAACTTCGAAAATTGCATAGCTCAACGATAGACTTTTCATCTGGTTGAAAAACAAAACTACCTTTTTGAGGGATGATATCGATTAACCCTTCTTGCTTAAGAATAAACAGCGCTTCTCGCACAGGCGTTTTACTAACGCCAAAGGTCTCTGACAAAGACGCTTCTGAGAGTGGTTGACCTAGCTTCAATTCACCACTTACTATTGAATAGCGTAAATTCTCAGCAACATTTTCTGTTAAACTTTTAGGGCGAGTGATGACTTTCAATCTCGTTACCTCATGATTAATTCTACTGACGTTAGTCTACCCCAATATCTTATTGTTGACAGCAACTAATAAGTGGCGAGACCGGCTTGCTCATGCATGTTAATAACACATATTATATTTATGTAATTTAGCTATCTCACTAGTTGTTTCAGTGCGTTAAATCGCATTTGGTTAAAGACCTCGAGACTTAAACTAGAAACATTGCCGTCATCGCTAGGTACATACTACCGGAGTATAGAAACGCTTTTTTCTTCGATTCCGGGCTTTCGAATTGAGCTCCCAAAATGAAACCCACAAAGTACAGCGCGGCACTAGCAGCGACAAAGCCGAGTATATATAACATAACGGCTGCGTTTGTTGGCATTTCGAATAAATGCACGTAGCCATGAAAACAAGCAAAAGAGGCTAGCATATAGACTAACCATCGACTCAATTGTCGACCCGAAACACCAAACGTCAACACCACTCCTACTAAGACCACCGATAAGGCGATCAAACTCTCAAACATCGGGATATAAAAACCCGTCACTGCGATTCCGGCACCGAAAACCAAACTTAACGCAAGCACGCTAAGTGAGACCCATTTCATTGATTTGTCACGGCCAAAGTACAAGCTGCAAACTAAACCAATACCCATCATAGCTGCAACATGGTCAACACCGGAAAGTGGGTGCAGCATACCCGATAGAAATCCTACTTCAGAGTGACCGGGATGGGCACTTGCCAAAGAAGGAAAGAGTAAAGCCAATAGCATCCACGCGTTTTTCATAAACCTAGCCTTTTTGTTTATTAGAGAGTTCAAATGACGGCAACGTCTTATTGCAACCAAATTACGACAACTAACATATCAGATGCCAATGGTTATTTTTTATAAATATTTTCTTTTAATGGCATCGATCACATTTAGAGAAAAACATCATTAAACTTAGTATGACAAACTAGATAACTATCAATTTTGAACTTAAAGTATCTGACATATCACATTAAAGAAAAATCACTACCATTTTATAAACGTGGCAGATAATGACGACTCGGAGTACGAAAATGCATATTCATTTGGATCTTGTCGGTGGAATTGCTGGTGACATGTTTACAGCATCCATGCTTGATGCATTACCAGACTTGGAGTTACCGCTGCTAGCTGCTCTTGATGCGGTGAAAGAGACCGCACAAGTTAATTATTGGACTGAGAGTGCGTTAGATAAGGGCTTAACCGGTAAACGCTTCTATGTTGAAAGTCAGCATGGTGCAACGGATGACCATCACCATCACCATCACCATCACCATCACCATCACCATCACCATCACCATCACGAGCATAGAAGTTGGAAACATATACGACAGCTAATTTCTGAGTTGCCGTTAGATGAACCGATTAAAAAAAACGCGCTTGGTATCTTTGGACTTCTCGCGGAAGCAGAGGCGAAAATCCACGGTAAAAGTGTCGAGGATGTCCACTTTCATGAGGTAGGCGCGTGGGATTGTATTATCGATATCCTATCTGCTAGTTGGCTGATTGAACACTCAAAAGCCACATCATGGTCGTGCTCAGATATTCCATGGGGCGGAGGCACTGTAACATGTGCTCACGGCGATATCCCTGTTCCTGCTCCGGCGACCTTATCGTTGCTAAAGGGCTTTCAGATGATAGATGACGGTATCAAAGGAGAGCGCGTGACACCAACTGGCGCTGCCATCCTTGCATGGCTCAAGCCTTCACATAACGTAGCTAAGGGGCAAGTCTTTTACATAGGTTACGGTTTTGGCAAACGCAAACTAGATGGAAGAGCAAACCTTCTGCGAACCACCTTGCTAACAACAAAGGAAGGCTTTCACAACAACCATGAAGAAATCTGTGTCATTCAATTTGATATTGATGATATGACTGGAGAGTTACTCGCCATCGCTAGGGAGAAAATTCGCGCTCAACACGGCGTACTTGAGGTGACAGAGACCGTGGCGCATGGTAAGAAAAATCGCCATATTAATACCATAACGGTGCTCACTCAGTTAACAGTTCAGAACCCTATGATTGAGTTTATCTTCAATCATACCTCAACTCTTGGCGTACGTTATTGGACCTGCCAACGAAAGATATTACCTCGCCACCATCATCAAGTCACAATCGATGGTAGTCAATATGACGTAAAAACGGCAGAGCGACCTGATGGTACCTTGACCAGTAAAATAGAATCGAGTCAATTAGAGCAGCCCCGCATGAACCTGAGCCGTCAGATTGAAATCAAATCACTTACAGAGAAGCTAGCGACCCATGAATTCAATAAACAACAAGATTGAGAGACTAGAAAATCAGCTCCAACAACTTGGTAAGGTCACTGTTGCGGTAAGTGGCGGTGTAGACAGCATGACACTCGCCTTTGTTGCTCATCGAGTGTTAGGTGCCAACGCAAAAATGGTTCACTCCATCTCTCCCGCTGTCCCGCCACAAGACACCCAGCGGATTGAGGACTTTGCTACCAGGTACGGATGGAATATGATGTTTGTGGAAAGCGGCGAGATAGATACTCCAAACTACCAATCCAACCCTGTCAATCGCTGCTACTACTGTAAATCATGCCTCTACACGACACTCGGAAGCTTATCATTTGGACAAGTGGTATCAGGCACAAACTTAGACGATTTAGATGATTACCGACCTGGCTTAATCGCTGCAAAGGAACACCGAGTGGTACATCCTTTTGTCGACGCTTCAATCAATAAGCAAGATATCCGTGATATTGCTAATCAATTAGGACTACCTAAGCTGTCTAAGTTGCCCGCTTCTCCTTGCTTAGCCAGCAGGATAGAAACCGGTATTTACATCAATGAAAGTAACTTAAATCTGGTCAATTCGGTCGAACAATACTTACGAACCAAAGTAGAAAGTAATACGCTTCGTTGTCGTGTTCAAAAGCAGCGTTTAAGCATAGAGCTTGATACTCAAACCATAACAGCCCTAAGTGAATCTGACATTAAAGTACTAACACAGCAAATAACGGTCATAGCCAGAAAGTTTGAGGCTTCCGTTCCCATTCAGTTTATGCCCTACCAGAGAGGCAGTGCGTTTATTGGAGAGAAAGAATGTCAGGCATAATAATCGATTTTGAACGCAAGCAACGCTGTGGTGTTGAAGAAGCTATCTTATGTTCTAGCAAGAGCCCGCTTCAAATAGAACAGATTATTCAAATGGCTCTAGAACGAGATGCGCGAATGTTGTTCACTCGCTTATCACTAGAAAAGTGGCAATCTTTAAGTCCCACCTTTCATCCAAAGCTATCTTATTGCTCAGTTTCTGAAACCGCTATTTTGGGAACAATAACAGATCTCACACAACAAGAAAGCCCTATTGCTATCGTGTCAGGAGGGTCTTCGGATACTAACATCTGTCATGAAATCTTACGGACGTTAAACTATCATGGCGTGAGTGCTTCACTGTATGAAGATGTTGGAGTTTCTGCGTTGTGGCGCTTAACAAACGCACTGGAAGACATTAACAAGGCCAAGATCATAATAGCAGTCGCGGGTATGGAAGCGGCACTGCCAACAGTTTTAGCGGGTCTAACACCTAGACCTATTATTGCGGTGCCCACTTCTGTTGGCTATGGCGTGTCAAATGGTGGTGAACTCGCCCTACACTCTTGCTTAGGGAGCTGTGCTGCAGGCGTCATGACTATGAATATTGATAATGGATTTGGTGCTGCCTGCGCAGCGATCAAGCTACTAAACAGTTTCCAGCCTAATTGATCACGAAAGAAAAAGGGCTCAGATGAACCCTTTGTAACGATTGCTATTCAATCCAAGGCAATAAACTGCCTGATTCATCAAACTCAAACGCTATCGATTCCGAAATACAATCTACGCCCTCTAGCGACTCGACGACATCTTTCAGCCCTTCTGATACATAAATATTGTCGAGTTCAAGCGTGTTTTTTATCCACACGATTTTCGCATTCTGAATATCATGAATCGGTCCTGTTTTCAGCGCAAATACAATCGCTTCTCGGTCATTCCCCATAACCATAGGTATCTTTGCAGTCGCTAACGTACCCGCCGTGGCTGCGTTAGTGTACATCGCGGAGAAGTCTAGGTTTTGCACCAATTGACGAGTAGTAATGTCAGCCATGCCAATCCCAACGCCATTACCGTGAGTTGCTTCTGTAAGAGAAAGTACTACAGTGCTTGAAATATTAGGCCCAGTAAAGCCACTGACACCGGATCCCGGACGTCCTGTCACGTTCGGGTCCATCCCTTCACCGCTGATGTTCTTGCCGATTTCTTGAATAATCAGTACATCGATATCCGGTATCTTAATCGTCGCAATATTCTGCTTGGCTTTTTCCAAGTACTTCGGTTCGAGCGATAAGATATCGGCCTGTTCTACCACCTCAATATCCATTAACTCATCATAAGCATTCTCTACTAAGCCAATAGCGAAAGGCACGTTGACTTGTTCCAGCAAACGACCTCCTGCTTCAGGAATTACTCGATGAAAATTGTGGAATCCATACCGGTGAAGTGATGAAGCACCAACGTGATTCCCTAAACCAATACACAGCATTTTCAATAAACCGCTTTCGACCTGACCTTTGAAATCAGCATGAGGCTTAATTTTGTTACAGAGAATAATGCCGTCCGCTTCCATCGCCACTCTATCTAAGTAGAGCGAGACTCCATCAGACATTTGAGCAACTTCAATAACCTCCATGGAGGAAACGATAGGTACCTCCATCGAGCTTTCTGTAATGCCGTAAGTTGCCAGTATCTTGGTTTGCCCTTCAGCATTCGCCGAACCATGACTACCCATAGAAGGAACAATAAAAGGGATAGCACCATGGCGCTTTAAAAACTGTATCGTTTGTTGGAGCACTGGTATTAGCCCAGAGATCCCACGACTACCAACCGTAATGGCCAAGCGTTGTCCCTGCAAACGTTCTGGGTTAGGGTAACGTGCTAATTCTTGGTTTATACGCTGAGGAATATCTTCCAGCTTGTTTCGGCTAAAGTGCTGACGCACCTTCACCATTTTAGGCAGCTCGCACTCAAAGCCACCATCTAACGTAAACTTTATTTCTCTATCAAACATGACTTACTTCTCACCAAGAATGAAAACGAAAAGAGAGGGCATTGCCCTCCCAAACAGTGGATGTAGAATTTGTGACTACTTAGCTTTTAGATGTCACTTCTTGAATAGTTGCCATCCATGCGTCATAGACGTCAGCACCTAGTTTTTCTTTGTACTCTTGACGTACTGGCTCAGTCGCATCAATAAATAGTTGAAGTTGTTCTTCACTCAGTTCGTTCACTTGTGTACCCTGCTTCTTAAACTCTTCAATCTGTTGACCTTCTTCCGCAGACACTAGTTCCTGTTGATAAATTTCTGCGTCACGCATAGAGCCCTTGATTAATTCTTGGTCTTCTGCAGATAGGCCGTGCCAAAACTCTAGATTCATTACAGGGATGTAGAAGGTAACTACGTGACTTGTCAGGCTTACATAATCCTGTACTTCATAGAAACGCTGCGCGTAGATATGCGCGATTGGGTTCTCTTGACCATCAATCACTCCTTGTTGAAGTCCAGAGTATACCTCACCAAAGTTCATTGGTGTCGCTGAAGCGTTTAGCGAGTTAAATGTCTTAACATGCGCAGGAACCTTCATTGTTCTAATTTTCAGACCTTTTAGATCTTCAGGTGTTTCTACTGGACGGCTGTTATTTGTAACGTGACGAACACCATTCTCTAACCAGCCGATACCTTGAAGGTTCATGTTGTTAAGTTTTGTTAGTAACTGGTCGCCAGCTGGGCTATGCACCGTATCTAGTGCCGCCTGCTTGCTTGGGTAGATAAATGGAAGTTCTACTACGTCAAAGGATGGATCCCAAGATGAATAAAAAGAAGAAGGAGATACCGCCATTTGAAGCATGCCAGATTGAACACCTTCAATCATCTCACGATCAGGGCCCATTTGAGAGTTGGCAAAAATTTGGACTTCGAATTTACCCTCTGATTTCGTCTCAACGTCTTCTTTGAATTTTTCTAGAGCTCTATGTAAGTGATAGTTTTCATTAGCACCATGTCCAATTCGGATTGTCGTTGCTGACATTACAGAAGTTGATAGTGCGAGCATAGATACCGCGGTAGCCATAATTAGTTTTTTCATTGTGCCCTCGTTTCTCGTTTGCAGGGTGACTCTGGTTCATCGTTAAAGGCCGCTACATAGCGTGCAGCAACAATATAAGTATTCTTCATTCCATCTAACATCTGACATATCAGATGCTAGATGTTAATTATTACCGACTAATCTAATTATTGCTGTGAGAATGGTCACGAATATATAACGCTTTTTATTAATACTAGAAATAAAAAAAGCCTTAGTATGAACTAAGGCTCTTATTTACTACTCTAAAGTATTAGTACTATCCAATTAATTCTGTAAGGAATAGTGACAGCTCTGGTATAAATGTAACTGCCAATAATAATACTAACATCGATAATAAGAATGGAATTAATGCTCTTGATATTTTCTCTATACTTACATTAGAAACTTGGCTTGCAACAAATATATTAACTCCCAACGGAGGGGTACAGAAACCAATTGCCAAGTTAACCGTTAATATTACACCAAATACAATAGGATCAACGCCTATCTGTTTGACTACAGGTAATAGAATCGGGGTAAGTATGATAATCGCCGAAATGGTCTCCATAAACATACCAATTATCAACAACATACCATTAATTAGTAGCAATAAGACTACTGGATTATCAGACAATCCTACCAGAGTACTAGCAACCACAGATGGTATTTGTTCAAACGTAACCAAGCGACCAAATGCTGCTGCAAATACTACAAGAACTAGAATTGTTGCTGATGTTAGAGTCGAACGAGCGAATATTTTTGGCAAGTCGGAGAATGAGATTTCCTTATATATAAATAGACCACAAATCACTGCATAAACAACCGCAACCGCCCCTGCTTCAGTTGGTGTAAATACACCACCATAAATACCACCAAGAATAATACCTGGAACAATTAAAGCCCAAATTGATTCTTTAAACTGTGCACCAACACCAGCCCATGAAAATGGCGTAGGTTCCACATCCATAATAGGCTGATTGCGAACAACTACTCGGCTCATTGCCATAAAGGTAAGTCCGAATAAAACGCCTGGAATAATACCAGCTAAGAATAACTTACCAATAGAGACTTCTGCAGATACACCATAAATAATAAATGGAATACTTGGCGGAATCATAACCCCAATCATACCGGCAGATGCCGTTAATGCTGATGAGAAATCCTTTTTATAACCCTGCTGAGTCATTGAAGGAATAATATTAGAGCCGATTGCTGCCACCGTTGCTGGCGCTGAACCAGAAATAGCCGCGAAAAACATAGAAGCAATCACGTTTACGTAACAAAGAGAAGCTCGAATATGCCCAACAAGAGAATATGCAAAACCGATAATACGTGCAGATAGACCACCTTTTTGCATCAAATCACCAGCCAAAACAAACAGCGGTACAGCAATAAGTGGGAACGAGTCAGCCCCTGTCACAATTGAGCGAGCCATCAAACTTAATGGCGGCGTGCCGTCAACAAAGCTCATCACGAACAGAGAGCTCATTCCTAAACTCATTGCAATGGGCATACCTAGGATTAATAAGAGGCCCAAAGCGCAAAATAGTATAATTCCAGACATTTTATACCTCTACTGGCGATGATGTTTGTGTTGGTTTTACAACGTAAAACTGAATAATTCTAAATACGGATAGCAGCGAACCTACCGGAGCGGATGCATACATAATGGCAATTGGAAGGTTAAGTACCACTGACTTTTGCGATAGAACATAGGGAAGAGTAATAAGTTTGTAAGACTGGTATGCCATTGTTAATAAGAAGGCAACAATGGCAACATCAATCAAAATTTCTAGTACTCGTTTTGCCTTCGCCGGAAGTAGGTCTTGGAAAAACGTAACTTTTACATGCTTTCTTTCTTTAAAAGCATAGGCGATACCAATCCAAATAAACCAAATAAACGTCCATAAGGTGAGCTCTTCAGACCAAGACAATGCATTTTGAAATACATACCGCATCACTACTTGGACTGTAATTAATATTACAATTCCCGCGAGAAGTAACCCGCCAAGGGCTGCTTCTAAATTGTCATTTAACCATTTCATCATACTAGTCTCATCGTTACCTGATTACTGATATGTCAGATATCATAGACCTCAAATAACGCCAAAAACAGCCAAAAACATCAATTAAACCGTCAAATATCGAGTTTCTTGTGATTGATCACAGTTTGAAAACATCAGAATTCCGATCTTAAAATTCAACTGATATGTTAGATCTCAGATATCAAATATTACAACAAAGAGGTGATGTGACATGACTGCTGAGACCAAATTCAAAGTCTATGTATCCGACTATGACTATCCAGATCTGGAGATTGAGCGCAGTGTTTTGGAACCAATTGGCGCAGAAGTTATCGGCCTAAAATGTAAAACCGGTATTGGACTTGGTGAGTTAGCTAAAGACGCTGACGCTATTTTGCAGCAATATGCCAAAATCCCTCGCACCACTATTGAGCAGCTAGACAATTGTAAGATCATTTGCCGTTACGGCATTGGCGTGGATATTTTGGATGTAGAAGCGTGTTATGACCACGGCATCAAAGTATCTAACGTCCCAGACTACTGTATTGATGAAGTCGCTGATCACTCAATTTCACTAGGCTTGACACTGTTTAGACGCATTCCTGCCTACAACAAATTCACCCATGAAGGCCAATGGCACTGGGATATTGACGGCTTAGTTCCTAAACGTTTTCGCTCTTCTACATGGGGTTTGATTGGCTTTGGTCGCATTGCCCAAAATATTGCCAAAAAGATGACTGCATTGGGTTTCAAAGTTATCTCTTTTGATCCTTATGTATCAGGTTCTTATATGAACACCTTTGGCGTAGAGAAAGTCGATCTTGATACTCTGATCAGTACGTCTGACGTCGTTAATGTGATGTGTCCACATACACCAGAAACCGACCGCTTAATCAATGAAGATCGTCTACGTCAAATGAAGTCGAATGCCGTACTTGTTAATGGTGCTCGCGGGAAAGTTGTTGATAACAAAGCACTTTACAAAGCACTTGTTGAAGGTTGGATAGCGTCTGCCGGTCTTGATGATCCAGAAGAAGAGCCTGCGAAACTCGATAATTGGAACCCTAATGACAACCCAATTTTTGGTTTAGACAACTGTATTGTGACACCACATGTTGCTTATGTTTCACAAGAAGCTTTCCAAGAATGTCGTCGCATTGCCGCAGAAAACGCGAAAGCCGTCTTATTAGGTGGTGAGCCTCTAGATCCAGTAGCGCGTGTCAAAACTCCAATTTCGGAACAGTAATCATGAGACAAACAACTATTGCCGCCATTGAAGAGCATCAGGTGTTCGCTATCGTTCGTGGCCTTGATCCGGACAATGTTCGCCCAACGATGGAAGCACTATACAGCGGCGGAATTCGTTTAGTCGAAGTGACATTTGACCGAAAAAACGGTGACGAAAATACGTTGGCAGCACTCGATATTCTCGCCAGCGAGTTTCAAGACAAACTGATCTTCGGGGCAGGCACCGTCACTACGGTGGAGCAAGTCAAAGCTGTCAAAGCCATGGGTGGACAATTTATTGTTTCCCCGGACTTTAATGCGGACGTCGTTAAGGCAACCCGCGAATGCGATATGGTGTCCTTGCCCGGCGTGATGACACCAACCGAAGCCGTACAAGCCAATGAAGCTGGTGCTGACTTTATCAAGCTGTTTCCAGGTGGTTTGTTAGGTCCTGAGTATCTAGCTGCATTAAGTGCCCCCCTGTCGGATCTTAAATTTATTGCTGTTGGTGGTGTTGATGCAGACAACATCCCTGACTTCGCTAAAGCTGGCGCAGTTGGGTTTGGTATTGGCTCTAACTTGGTCAACAACACTCTCGTTG
This sequence comes from Vibrio mediterranei, assembly GCF_900088415.1. Taxonomy (GTDB): domain Bacteria; phylum Pseudomonadota; class Gammaproteobacteria; order Enterobacterales; family Vibrionaceae; genus Vibrio; species Vibrio mediterranei. Next base: position 71,193 of record NZ_FLLQ01000012.1, on the reverse strand, counting down.
CAAACAACGAATTTGAAAAAATCTACCAAAATGCTTGTCGTTTTAAGCAAGCGATTGAATCTATTAGGAAGTAAAAATGGAATACGCAAAAAAAATCATTAACCCTCGTCCAGAAGTAAACGAAGAGCTCATCGCAAAATGTGCAGAAATGACTGATGTTTTGAGCGTAAGTGCGGTCTTTAGTGATGCGTTTAAACGCGATGGTGTTATGGATCACGAGATCAAATTCCGTTCATCAAACAAGCCATTTATTGGTACTGCACTTACTGTAAAACTTAAGCCAGGCGACATCGTTGATTGTCTTCCAATCTTCGACATTGCTAAACCGGGCGATGTGGTTGTTATAGACGCAAACGGCACACCAAATACCTCAATCTGGGGTGGCTTAATGTCTGGTCTAGCTCGCGCTGCAGGTGTTGTCGGTGCAGTTGTTGACGGTTCTGTTCGTGATACTGATGAGTCAAAAGTGCTCGGTTTCCCAATCGCATCTCGCTCTGTATCGCCTCGCGCAGCACACTCTGCAGAGACTGGCCGCACTGAACCAATCGAAATCAACGTACCAGTTGTTGCTGGTGGCCAAATTGTTAAACCTGGTGACCTAGTGGTTGCAGATGAGCTAGGTGTAACCGTAGTTCCTTACGAATTTGTAGAAGAAGTTTATCCAGCAGCTAAACAGCTTGCTGAAAATGAAAAGAAAGTGCGTGAAGAGATTCTTAACGGTGCAACAGTAGAGCAGCTTCTAGCTAAGTTTGGCCGCATCTAAACAATGATAGAGGCCCATTGAAAAATGGGTCTCTTCAGAGGGATATTCCATTGATCATTACAATAGATACTGGCACTACCAATACTCGCGTAGCGCTATTTGATGGTAAACAACGCGTTGATCTGGTTAAGGCGAATATCGGTGTTCGTAATACCAGTATCGACGGCAATAATCAGCAATTGATTAGTATTATTGCCAATGCTATTAGTCAGCTGAAAAAGACTCACTCTCTGCAAGATTCGGATATTGAAGCCATACTAGCTGCTGGGATGATTACCTCTAACTTAGGTTTATACGAGGTTCCACATCTTGTCGCTCCAGTTTCTCTCGAGAGCTTTGCCAACAACATCAAATCGGTCGTGATTCCAGAAGTTTCAGCTTTGCCAATCCACTTTATACCAGGCGTGAAAAACCTCGACACTGAAAACCTTCAGTCTGTTGTTGGTTTGGATATCATGCGAGGTGAAGAAGTTGAAGCACTAGCGATTGTTGATTTGTTCAACATTGAACAGGACGCCATAATTGCTCTCCCTGGTTCACACTCAAAGTTTGTTGCGGTTGATTCTAAGCAGACAATTAGAGGGTGCTGCACCACGCTTGCTGGTGAATTAAATGCCATCGTGACGCACCACACCATTCTTACCAACTCATTGGAAGACCGTTTTTCTGATACGTTGTGCAACGACTCTCTATTAGAAGGTTATCAATCGGCTGACCGTTATGGTCTTGGTCACGCTCTGTTTATGATTCGACTTCAGGAACAATTCGGTGGCAAACAGCATGAGCAGCTCGCCAGCTTCCTAATCGGTGTGATACTGCATTCTGACATAAAGGCTCTAAGCTCCGCTCCACAACTGCACTTTAACTCAGAAACTCCAGTGTACATTGGTGGCTCAGGATTGCTCTGCGAAGCGACCGCTACGCTACTTAATTACCAATTCCCTGATAACTCTGTGACTCGCTGTGAAGATGTTCATGACTTGTCAGCTATTGGCTCTATTTATGTCGCCCAGAAGGCGAACCTTATTTAGTCACTCACCCCAAGTGACCTTTCTGGAGCTTTCGACCCCAATCGAAAGCTCCTTTATTGTTTTGGAGACTCACAACATGAAAGCTCTGACCTATCAGCCTTCCATCGATAAGTTTCAGATTCAGGATTTGTCTATTCCTACTCCTAATACTCATCAAGTCTTGGTAAAAGTTCTTGCTTGCAGCTTAAATCCCGTCGATACCAAAATTATAAACTGGCACACATTGGTGAATGACATGAAGGACGATTTTGTTGTAGGCCTCGATGTGGTTGGTGAAATCGTCACTATCGGCGACCAAGTCGACAACTGGAAAGCTGGGGACAAAGTGCTATTTCACGGCAATATGTTTAGCCAGCATGGTGGCTTAGCCGAGTTTTGCTTACAAGACCATCGTACATTAACACGACTACCGAATGTTCCTATTGCAATGGCTGCCTCCACACCTTGTGCAGGTTGGACCGCGTGGCGAGCGTTGTTCGACAAACTGAAGATAAAAAACCGTAACTCAATATTCATTGCCGGCGGTTCTGGTGGCGTGGGTAGCTTTGCTATTCAAATTGCCAAGCATTTTGGGCTTGAGACAATTATCACGACCTGCTCTGGTCGCAATATTGATTACGTTAGAAGCCTCGGCGCTACTCATATCATCGATTACCAAGCACAAGATGTGGTTAAAGAAATCATGGCAATAACTCATGGTTCTGGCGTTAATATCGCCCTTGATTGTGTGGGTGGCGAATCTGAGTTTTATTGTGCGGAGGCACTGGAATTTGACGGCGAGATGGTAGAGCTTGTCGGAACAGCAGACCTAAACCAATATCGACAAGCCAAAGCAAGAGGTTTAGGAGTTCATCAACTGAGTCTGGGCGCTGGCTACAATAATGGCATCAAAGGTCGGAACTCAATTTTAAAGGCGGGAGAGTCATTCAACCTATTGCTCAATCAAAACGCGATTAAACCTCCTCACATTCAAACCATCGATCTTGAACAAGCAGCTCAAGCGCTAATGGAAATGAGAAAGCAGAGGACGGTTGGCAAAATTGTTGTCATGTTCCCAAAGGCTGAATAAGGAGAAAAGCTATGGTGCGTTCTGTCAGGGGAGAATGGTATCTACTTATCGCTACTCTTTTTGCTGCCGTTGGCTGGGTCGCGTCAAAATATGTTTTACAAGAGATGGCTAGCAGCGCCTTTATCGGGGGGCGTTTTCTTATTGCTAGCGGGCTATTGCTTCCTTTTTGTTGGAAGGAACTAAGACATATCTCGATGACATTGACTCTGAAGCTGAGCGCCATCGGTATCTTGCTAGCATTATCGATTCACGTTTGGGTCTACGCTGTCAGCATCACCAAAAGTCTCTCCGAGGGAGCATTTATCATGAGCTTGGCGATGATTATTGCTCCGCTCACTCGCTGGGTATTGTTCCGGCAACGTCCCAACAGAGCATTCTGGCTTTCCTTGCCTATCGCTATAGTAGGCATGGTCTTTCTCACCCTGACAAATGGTTGGAGGATTGATATCAGTCAGGGGTACTTTTTGCTTTCTTCCTGCCTTTTGTCCGTTCATTTTGTCTTAAACAAACGCGCCAGTAGCGCCGCATCCCCATTATCTTCTATTTGTTTGCAAATGTGGGTGGTAGGAATGAGTGGTTTGCTACTTTATCTCATTCATGGTGCGCCTTCCCTGCTTTACTCTGGCAATACTTGGGTTTGGTTCGCAATCGCGACTTTTGTCGCAACTGCATTGAGATACTTAACTCAGACTGTAGGTCAGCACTCAGCCAATATTGAAGTCGCAGCACTAATTATGATCTTGGAGCCTATATGGACACTGATTATGAGCGTAACCTTACTCGGTGAATCACTAAGTGGCTACAAATCACTCGGTAGTGGATTAGTCGTATTGTCCTTGTATCTTTATATTCGTCTTTCTAGGCGGAGGTAGTGTGCGTTTCAGGAAGCAAGTTAAAAGCATTCAAAACCGTTTCTTTTGAATGCTTTTAGTTTTATCGATTAATGAACACGAAGTCTGTCGGTACTGGGCAAAGTATTATTTGAGGGTTTTGCTGTAACTTTCCATTTTGTTTGTCGATCTTAAACCGAGCAATCGTGTCAGAGTTTTGGTTACCCACAACCACATAATTTCCATTAGGTTCTATTGATAAGCCCCTTGGAATACAACCTTCTGTCGAAACCCAGTCGATTGCCGTCACCTTGCCAGATTCTCCGCACACAGCATATACCACGATACTGTTCATTCCGCGGTTAGTGGCATAGATATAACTCCCATCGTCATTAATACAAATTGCTCCTCCAGTATTACCTCCTACGGGAACTTTGCCTGGATTGGTTGGGTCAAATATCGGTCGTTGAAAGTCTGTGTCTGCTGGTAGCAGAGACGTTGATTGTTTCCAAACCATACTCCCAGTCGCTTCATTAACAATGAAGACATCTAACGTTGACGACAGCTCATTGAGTACAAAAGCAAACTGACCATTGGGATGATTGACCATATGGCGAGGTCCACTACCAGAAGCCACTTGTGTTGAAGCTTGAGCGATGGGAGACAGCACCCTATCTTCTTGCTGTATTGACCATGTGTAAATTTTATCACTCCCTAAATCGACGCCAAATAAGAACTTTCCTGAAGGATGGGCCGTCATCATATGTGGATGTGATGCTGATTGACGATTAGGGTCGGCACCTATTTTGTCCAACTTAATAACGACTTCATCAGCCATTAAACCGATTGAACCGTCTTGCTCAATTTGATGAGCAATAAAGTTTCCGGTTCCATAATTGGCACTTACTAAATAGCGGCCACAAGGCGCAACCTCGCAATGACAAGGCCAATTACCATTGGTAGATTGCGTGTTCAAAAAGGTTAATAAACCGGTGTGAGCATCTATTCGATATGCACTAACTCGACCTTCCATCTTCCTATCATCCACGCCCAACTCATTGACACAATATAGGATGGACTGTTCAATATTACATGCTAGATAAGAAGGATTGGCGGACTCCATGACTTGAATAAGTTCGTGGTTACCGCTGTCGTCAATCTCATACACTGATATGCCCTTGGCTGTACTGACCGTGTCTGAGCCAGGTGCAGAATGAGGGTAAGTATAGCTAGCTACATACATATACTTCTTGTGTGTCGACGGACTTTTGTGAGCATCAATCATTCAATATTCCTTTTACAACATCACCTAAGCGAAGAAACTTCGCTTAGGTGAAAGGTCTTTATGCTTTCGCTGAGCTTAGTTCGCTCTGCTCTTCTTCGTTCGACTGCGCTTTCCAGTGCTGCTCAATCTCTTCAAGCGACATTCCTTTGGTTTCTGGCATCACTTTGAGTACAAAAAAGATCTGCGGTACCAGAATTAGAGCAAAGAAAATGAAAATTGCGCCAACAGGGATGATTTCTCGAAGCATCGGGAAGAACTGGTTCAAGAATGCTTGGCACACCCAAATAGTGATAGTGGCAATCGCGACGGCTCGACCACGCACCTTAGTTGGAAAGATCTCGTTCATAATAACGAACTTGATAGGTCCCATTGAGAAGGCGAAGAATGCGACAAATGCACACATCAAGAATACAAGAGCAAAGCCCGTGTCATAGTTATTCAAGAACAGAATACCGATCGCTGTATGAGCCAAGATCACACCAACAGTACCTGTAAGAAGCAGTTTTTTACGACCGGAAATATCCATGAGCCAAAGCGCCACTACGGTAAACAGCACATTTACAATGCCAATGATAGCAAAGCCGCCTAACGAATCACCCAGTGAAAGTCCTGCTTTTTCAAGAATGGTAGGCCCATAAAAGAACACAACTGTGATCCCACTCATTTCAGAGAAGATTGATAATGCAACGGCAATCGTTAGTGCCGTTTTATAACCACCCTTGAATAAATCAGAGAACTTACCCGTTTCTTCCGAGATAACCTCTTTAATTTCACTGATCTGCTTTGATGCCCATTGCTTACCAGCCACTCGTGAAATGATCTGTTTGGCTTTATCTTCTTGGCCATTACTAATCAGCCAACGAGGTGACTCTGGGATTAATAAACAAAGTAGTACAAAGAAAATGCCCGGGATACCTTCCGCCAAAAACATTCCACGCCAAGGCTCTGAACCGAACAACCAGCCTAAGGTGCCTTCTAATTCTCCGCTTGCGATAAGAGAGTCTGACCAGTTCTTAATCGCTGCGTTAGAGAAGAGTGATATCATTATCCCAACTGTGATAGCGAACTGGAACAAAGTAACCATTCTACCCCTCACATTGGCTGGAGAGATTTCAGCAATGTAGAGAGGCGATACCAGCGTCGCAACGCCTACCCCAAAGCCACCAATTAATCGGTAAAAGATTAACGAGTTAGCATCGGAGGCAAACGTACAGCCCATAGCTGAAATGAATAGCACTAACGCTGCCAAAAATAAGTTGTTTTTCCTGCCAAAACGGTCACTTAATTTCCCTGCAACCGCCGTCCCTGCAATAGCGCCAACTACCGCACTACTGACAAAAAAGCCTTCCTGCCATGGCAAAAATCCGAATTGAGCTTTTACCAGACTTATCGTCCCTGAGATAACAATTAAGTCAAACCCAAAGAAGAATCCACCTAAGGCAGATACTAAACAGATAAACCAGAGGTAGTGATTACTCCCACTCATATTTTTTCATTCCTTTTGTTTGTTATTTTTAATTAAAAGCTTGGTTTGTTTACCCATTTCCCTAGAGATGGAATGAACCTTTGTCCTAGCCAAGCAATGCACTCTTTAATTCTTATCGTTATAGGTAATTCAGCTGTTGCACTGTCCTGAGGTTGGTAACCGATCTGTTGAGCCGAACTTTCAAGACACCATTTCATGCCTTTGTTGTTTGACATCAGGTTAACAACGACGTGACCTTCAACTTCAGCAAAAAGTGAACGCTCCATTCCATGCAGATAATCTCGGTCACTCAGCCACATTAGTTGCCCCCAACGCCCCATTTCCATGTGCGCACCAGGCTGGTTATCATGAGTCCATTGAGTCCAGCCAATTCTTGCGCTGACCACACTCATGTCATATTGCTCACTAAAGAAATTACCCATACGTTCACCAACTAATTTGGTTACGCCATAAGGGTTTACAGGATTAGGTAAGATGTCAGGTGTAAGGCGTGCATCGACAAATCGATAGCCACCTACAACCCAATTGGAACTGGCGAATACAAAACGCTTCACACCATGTTTTGCCGCTGCTTGAAAAACATTGATAGTCGCATCGATATTATTGGGAATTGCTGAGTCCCAATTACATTGATTATCTCGGTCTGCAGCTAAGTGGACTACACCATAACAATCTGCAAATACATCCGCCCAAGCGTCATCATATTGGGTAATGTCACCAACAATAATCTGGGGATTATCACTTGGTCTTATATCAAGACCCCACACATCCAGTTGATCGTTTTGCGATAAGTACTCATATAGCTTGTTTCCCAGATGACCTGTCGCACCTGTTATCACAATTTTTCTCATACATTCACTCTATATTAAACTCATTAACATTTCGCAAACTAATATATCAGATGTTAGATATGATATTTCGATCGAGGTCATATTTAGAAAAATGCAGTTTAATAACCCAAAATAGCCGGAATATTAGAAATCATAAGTTACAAATAATAATATTTATAGCAATTGATTCTATTTTGGTTTTATAGACAGAGTGATATGTAATTCAGAATAGAGTAGTAGCAGGATACGAACCTTAAACAAAGCTTGATCGAATTAAAAATCTAAATCGCCGTTCTATAAAGAAAGCGGATACTTTATAAAAATGTTGCAGATTTAACCGGAAATTAAAGAGATATTTTATTTAGGTCAATTCAAGCTACTTTGTTAGACTTCGCGCTTTATTTCCCTTGAGTAATGTATGCTCATAAGCATCGTCTTACTAATCACCGACTGATGTAAGGACTTTTCATGATGACAGATGAAGAAAGAATCGAACTCCAACAAAATAACCCATTACATGGCCTTAAATTAGAAACAATGTTGCAAGAGCTAGTGGACTTTTATGGGTGGGATATTCTTGATACAGCGATGCGCTTTAACTGCTTTCATACTAACCCGTCGATTGCTAGCAGTGTGAAATATCTCAAGAAGACCGAGTGGGCACGAGAAAAGTTAGAGAACTTCTATCTGTATCGTTTTAAGCGTATGCCTCGTGCCTCTGCTGAAGAGTACGATTTACCTCCACGTGCGCGCACTTTTCCTCATGGATTAGAACCTAAAGAACCAATGGCACTGACCGTTGATTCAATTTTGAAGTCTCAAGCGAAAGCTGCCTCTGCTTTCAAAAACCGCTCATCTCGTGGACGTCATTCTCGCTGATAAGCACATTCATAAACTATGAATAAACAACAGCCGCAGCCCTTTTAAGGGCGCGGCTGTTATGATAATAAATAGCAAGAAAATTGCTCACAGAGACTTCACTCGTGTAGGTAGAAACACTTCTCCCAACATACATCTCACGCTACCTCCACCAATGTTCTCAATGGTAGAAACATCAAAAGGAAGCAGTTTTCCGTGGGTAGACAATTGCTGTTTTTGTGCGGGACTGAACGCATCGAATGCGGATTTAGACATCGCGATCACCTTGTCACCATTAACCGTTTCAAGTTGCAAAATATTGCCGCAAAACTGATTAACTTGCTCAAGTGTAATATCAATCACCTGCTTTGTGTTTGCCAAAGACTTCACTACAAATCGACGTTCGTATTCAGGGATCACTTCTGAGCAAATCACCGCAAAGTGCTCACCAACCGCCATCATCACATTGGTGTGGTAGATCGGTTGCCCAGATGGCAGAGCCGTTTGAAATGATACGACGCGATGATAACCAATGCGCTTAGCGTAGTCTTCGAGTGCTTCTCGCTCGCATCGTTGAGAGAGTGCCGCATAAATCGTTTTGTTAACATGATCTTTTACCATCACACCCGTGCTCTCCAAAAAAGCACCTTGCTCGATGTAATTGGTCAACGAGTCCACTGCGACTACTTTTCTTCCCGCAGCTCCAAGACTATCAATCAGCGCCTGTGGCCTCACTTCTTGTTGCCGATTCTTACAAGCCATAGGGAAAGTATAGAAGGCACCTTCATGGGTGGTGCTAAACCAGTTGTTCGGAAAGACTGCATCAGGTGTTTCACTGGCATCCATAGGATAGTCAAACTCAACCACTTGAACGCCAGCGCGGCGCAAGCCAGAGACCATCGCTTTAAACTCAGACATTGCATTTTGCTTCACAGAATCGGCATCAAGAGAAACTTGGTGTTGAAATTCATTATCGGCAGCTGTCTGTGCATTAAAACCAAACTCCTTCGGCGGTACCATCACCACACAATTGGCATTTTGAATTGATTGACCAAGATGCGTCGGCTCAGTTGTTTCGATACTAACTGTCATTCCATGATTCATAGAGGGTCCACTTAACTACTTTTGCGTGCAACAATCTTTAAATTGTAAATAATGTGTTAAATATTAATTTACTGAATACATGACTTTTTCGTTTTTTCAGTACTGTTAATTACTGTTTATCTTTAAAAATACAGTAATAATCACTGCAACCTTTGCCGTAAACCTACTTTCATCAACGGAGTAAGTTAACGGTAAGATGAGAGTCACAGCCAATATTCTGCTGTTAAGTTGCTACAATTGTTGAGCAGTTTGGTTAAAGGTTATACACTGTTTCATATCTGAATTTTCAGACTTCTTTCTCTTGTTCTAACCCGCGAAATGGATCTTTCGCCATGTAAAATTACATTATAAATTCGCTCTTACTATTACTCTTATCCTCGGATTGGAGGATTTTCTGTCTCTTCTCGAAAGCCCTGAATGAACGTTGAAACACGGGCTTTCTAACGATTTAGGTGAATCATGTTTAAGCGCTTTGAAAATTTCACAGAAGCTTTTCCAAAGCAAGAACCCGATCAGCCGCCTGAGGGCATTTTTGCCTTTTGTCGACACTACACACGTGGCTTTGAAAAACCATTACTGCTTATGGCGCTGCTCAGCACGACAGTGGCTATTATCGAGGTTGCCCTTTTTGGATTTATGGGTGAGCTTGTTGACTGGCTGACTTCGAGTAATCCTGAAACCTTTATGGATGAAAACGGCGCAACACTTATGTGGGTGGGTCTGGTGATATTGTTTGTAATGCCTGCGTTAATCTTGGTGTATTCATTAATTACGCACCAAACCTTGCTCGGCAACTACCCAATGTCTATCCGATGGCAAGCGCACCGTTACTTACTCAAGCAAAGCTTATCGTTTTATCAAGATGACTTTGCTGGACGTGTCGCTACTAAGGTGATGCAAACGGCTCTTGCTGTACGTGAAACAGTCATGAAGACGGCGGACGTGTTTATCTATGTTTCCGTTTACTTTACTTCCATGTTGGTAATTTTGGCACAAGCTGATTTACGTCTAATGTTACCTATGCTTTTTTGGCTTTTTGCATATATTGGTATCCAAATATACTTTGTACCAAAGCTCAAAAAAGTGGCGTCTGAGCAAGCCGATGCACGCTCTTTAATGACAGGTCGTATCGTTGATAGTTACACCAATATCTCTACCGTTAAACTGTTTTCGCACAGCCGTCGTGAAACTGAGTACGCGGAAGAAGGCATGGAAGGCTTTTTAGATACCGTTCATCGTCAAATGCGTTTGGTTACTGGCTTTGACGTTGCCGTTCAACTGGCCAACTACATTCTACTGTTCTCAATCGCAGCAATTTCTATCTACCTGTGGATGGGCAGTGCGATTACCGTCGGCTCAATTGCTATCGCAATCAGTTTAGCACTACGTATTAACGGGATGTCGATGTGGATCATGTGGGAAGTGGGTGCACTGTTTGAAAACATGGGTACGGTTGTTGATGGTATTAAAACCCTATCAAAACCTATCGCTATCCAAGACGAACCAAATGCTAAACCAATTAAGGTCGATCAAGGCGGTATTGAGTTCGATGACGTCAGCTTCCACTATGGTGAGAACAAAGGTGTCATCAGCAATTTAAACCTCAATATTAAACCAGGTGAGAAAGTCGGCTTAGTCGGTCGCTCCGGCGCAGGTAAATCCACCTTAGTGAACTTGCTACTGCGTTTTCACGATGTTGAAGGTGGCAGTATTCGTATTGATGGACAACCCATTGATAAAGTTACCCAAGATTCACTGCGCAGCAAGATCGGAATGGTGACGCAAGATACATCGCTGCTTCACCGCTCGATTCGTGACAACATCTTATATGGTAAGCCTGATGCAAGCGAAGAAGAACTTTTGGCTGCAACTCGCCAAGCTCATGCACATGAGTTCATCGATACCCTAACCGACCCATTTGGTAACGCAGGCTACGATGCTCAAGTAGGTGAACGTGGTGTAAAATTGTCTGGCGGTCAAAGGCAGCGTATCGCTATCTCGCGTGTACTGTTGAAAAACGCACCGATTCTTATTTTGGACGAAGCCACCTCAGCACTTGATTCCGAAGTAGAAGCAGCCATTCAGGAAAGTCTCAACGAGTTAATGGAAGGGAAAACGGTTATCGCGATTGCGCACCGACTCTCTACTATTGCCGCAATGGATCGCTTGATTGTTCTGGATAAAGGTGAAGTCATTGAGGAAGGTTCTCACCAAGAGCTTATTAACCACGGTGGTATTTACGCGCAGCTATGGGCTCACCAAACTGGTGGTTTTATAGGTGCGGATGAGGACAACGAACAAGATATCGTTGCCTAACCCTCACCCCTGTGAAAAACGGAGCTCATTCGAGCTCCGTTTTTTATTTACACTTTTATTTCAATAACATATGAGAACAAACCTGCAACAATGTGACCCACTTTTGAAATTTACACTCTCATCAGATTATGCAAACTTTTTCCTACCCAGATCAGTATTTGGTTTGCCATTGATGCGCATTATAACTCTGTCGTTATAAAAAAGGAGTTGTTATGTTTTATGTTCATATGCTGCTACTTTTGGCAGTAATATTTGTAGGTATTCGGTACGGTGGTATCGCTTTTGGTTTGCTAGGCGGACTGGGCGTCTCCATTTTAAGCTTCTTCTTTGGTATCGCACCGGGACAACCTCCCATCGGTGTTATGCTTATCATCCTTGCTGTCGTTGCTGCTTCCGCTACATTGGAAGCCACAGGCGGCCTCAAACTGCTAGTAAAGTACGCTGAAATCTTGTTGAGAAAGCACCCTTCAAAGGTGGTTTTTCTCGGCCCTCTATGTACTTACTCTCTAACAGTTCTAGTCGGAACTGGTCACTCTGTTTACCCACTGCTTCCTGTTATCTATGATGTCAGCATCAAGCGTGGAATTCGCCCCGAGCGTCCAATGGCCATCTCTACCATTGCGTCGCAAATGGGTATTACTGCAAGCCCAATTGCTGCAGCGGCGGCTGTAGTTATGGCAACAGCGGCCACTAACAACTTGGACATTACTTTAGGTCAGGTATTGCTCGTCACTATTCCGGCGACTCTTACTGGCGTTCTCATCGCGGCGACGTGGAGCCTTAAGCGTGGTAAAGATCTTAACGATGATCCAGAGTTTTTAGAACGTTGTAAAGATCCACAGTTTAAAGCGCAATTAATTGATACTAGTGAAGCAAGTACAGGTGCTGCTGGACAACAAGAAGATCAAAAAGCAAAACGAGGACTGACAGTCTTCTTGCTCGGTATTCTAACGGTTATCTGCGTTGCCATGTTTGGCAAAGATTTAGGACTACTGCCTGATGGCGTGAGTACATCCACAGCACTGCAATTTTTGATGCTGTCGGTCGGTGCCATTATCTTGCTAACCACAAATGTTGACCCTAAAAAAATCGTCAATACCAATGTGTTTATTGCTGGTATGAGCGCCGTCATTATCATCTTTGGTATTGCTTGGATGAGTGACACCATCATTGCTCACAACAAACCGTACATTATTAGCTTGGTTGAAGATGTCGTTCAAACTCATCCTTGGACATTTGCTATCGCCATGTATGCCTCTTCGGTATTCCTTAAGAGTCAAGCTGCCGTTCTAACCATCATGTTACCGCTTGGTTTTGCTTTAGGTATTCCTGCAGAAGTACTAATCGGTGTACTACCGGCTTGTTACGCTTACTACTTCTTCCCATTCTATCCGTCAGACTTGGCAGCCATCACGTTTGACCGCTCTGGAACAACGAAAATCGGCAAATACATCCTGAATCATAGCTTCTTGATCCCAGGTTTCATTGGCGTATTTGTGGCAACTTGTATTGGTTATGCACTATCTACCGGCGTATTGCCAATCTGGTTATGGGCTATTGCGGTTGCTGGATTAGCCTTCGCTGTAAACAGCTATATGAATCGTTTGAGCAGTGAAACACTTAAACTGGCTTAATCGATAATCACCACACTTCAAACGGAGCAATTTAGCTCCGTTTTTTTAATATAGATGCTAACAACCACTCTTCGTAAAGCTCGCTGTACTGCTTTTAGCCAAAATTTACACCCTGTAGCACATTGTGAACCCTCTCACAGGCAGCAGAATCCTCTCTTAGTTTTCAATTAGTTATTTTTGCGCTTAGTGTTTGTTATGCCCATAAAATCCACTATGTAGCAAAAATGTTACAAAACTGACTATCACTGCCCTTCTTTGCTAAATCCTTGAGTCAGTTTCTTTTTCTTCGCTAATTAGCCAAATTTTATAGAGGAACCACGCTTTACCAATAGAAAGCTCCTCATCATAAAAGGAGCCCGATGACTATCAAAAGGAAACCTACATGAGCATCAATTTTAACCCTCTCGGCACCGACGGATTTGAGTTTGTGGAATATACCGCAGCAGACGACAACGGCATCAACGATCTCAAACGTCTATTTGACTCCTTGGGGTTTGCAGAAATTGCTAAGCATCGTTCCAAGGAAGCTTGGCTATACCGCCAAGGTGACGTTAACTTTATCGTCAATGCACAGCCTCACAGCCAAGCAGAGGCATTCGCTAGAGTGCATGGCCCTTCTGTGTGTGGAATGGCCTTTCGTGTAGAAGATGCAGGTAAAGCCATGGCTCACGCTTTGGAAAATGGTGGTCAACAATACGTGACCGAAATTGGTCCAATGGAACTCAGTATTCCCGCCATCTATGGAATCGGCGAAAGCTTACTATATTTTGTCGATCGTTATGGCAGCAGCAGTATTTACGATGTTGATTTCAAATTCTATCCCGATGCCGACAAGCGATTGGCAGAACAAGACGTGGGTTTATACGAACTTGACCACCTGACCCATAATGTTAAGCAAGGACACATGGATGTGTGGTCAGGATTTTACGAGCGTATTGGTAACTTCAGAGAAATTCGTTACTTCGACATTGAAGGCAAACTGACGGGTCTTGTCAGCCGAGCTATGACCGCGCCTTGCGGAAAAATCCGAATTCCAATTAACGAGTCCTCTGACGATAAATCACAAATTGAAGAGTTCATTCGTGAGTACAACGGTGAAGGGATTCAGCACATCGCTCTGACAACCGATGATATCTACCAAACAGTACAAACGCTTCGCGAGCGTGGGATGGACTTTATGCCAACACCCAATACCTATTACGAGAAGGTTAACGATCGTGTGGTAGGCCATGGCGAAGATGTTGATCGACTCCAAGACTTGAGAATCCTCATCGATGGCGCTCCAATGAAAGATGGCATCTTGTTGCAGATCTTTACGCAAACCGTTATTGGTCCAGTGTTCTTTGAAATCATTCAGCGCAAAGGCAATGAAGGGTTTGGCGAGGGTAACTTTAAAGCGCTGTTTGAGTCCATTGAAGAAGACCAAATTCGTCGCGGGGTACTTAATGATGCGTAAATGGCCAACGTTCCCTCACAGAGAGGGAACTTACTCCAAACAGGCGCACGCCGATTTTCCTGAAGAAGCCATCTACGAGCGAGAGGCGGGTCGCGAGGGGTTCTTTGGTCCCGCAACCCACTTCCATCACCAACATGCTCCTACTGGCTGGACAGAATGGGAAGGCGAGCTCAAACCGCGTGCTTTTAACCTCAACAATATAGAGGGTGCGCAGCAGACATCGCCATGGTCGATACCCACCGTACTGGAAAATAACGAATGTAAAATTCGAGTATGGCGGCTGCAAGAAGCCATGTCCCACCTCGTTCGCAATGCTGATGGGGATGAGCTGTTGTTCATTCATCAAGGCAGCGCTGACCTATATTGCGATTATGGTCATCTAGAGGTCTCTGACGGAGATTACGTCGTGATTCCCCGCTCCACTAATTGGCGCCTAGAACCGCATAGTCCAATGTTCTTATTGATGATCGAAAACACAGGGGCGGCTTATGCGTTACCTGACAAGGGTATCGTCGGTCAACACGCGGTGTTCGATCCTGCGGTTCTTGAGCCACCAGCCATTAACGACAAGTTCAAAGCTCAATACAGCGAAAATCAAACTCAAGTAAAGCTGAAACGTGGTGGAAAAGTGAATGTCATCACCTATCCCTTCAACCCTCTGGATGCAATAGGCTGGCACGGTGATTTGTCAGTGCTAAAACTCAACTGGCGTGATATTAGACCTTTGATGTCGCACCGTTATCACCTTCCTCCTTCAGCACACACCACCTTTGTTGGAAACGGCTTTGTGGTCTGTACTTTTGTCCCTAGACCGATTGAAAGCGACCCCGGAGCTCTGAAAGTACCGTTTTATCACAACAACGATGATTACGATGAAGTGCTGTTCTATCACGCGGGCGATTTCTTTAGCCGTGACAATATTGAAGCGGGGATGATGACGTTCCACCCAGCAGGCTTTACTCACGGACCACACCCGAAAGCCTTCCAAGCCGGAAGAGAAGCCAAGAAAACCTTTACTGATGAGGTGGCAGTGATGATCGATACCCGCAACGCGCTGCATCATAGCCCAGAAGCGGCAAACGTTGAGAATAACCAGTACGTCTATAGCTGGAAAACAGGAAAATAATATGAAGTTAGCCACATTAAAAGATGCCTCTCGCGACGGCCAACTCGTCGTCGTGAGCCGTGACTTATCACAATGTATTGCAGTGCCTGACATCGCACACACACTGCAATCCGCACTCGACAACTGGGAGCAAACTAAGCCTTTATTAGAAGAGGTGTACCTAGGACTCAATCAAGGGATCTTGCTCCAAGCTATGCCATTCGACCAAAACCAGTGCGAATCACCATTGCCAAGGGCCTATCAATGGGCGGATGGGTCAGCCTATGTCAATCATGTCGAACTGGTTCGTAAAGCCCGCGGAGCAGAAATACCAGACAGCTTTTGGACTGATCCGTTGATGTACCAAGGTGGCTCGGACGCATTTCTCGCTCCAAGGGATCCCATCGTCATGGCAAGCGAACAATGGGGCATAGACTTTGAAGGCGAAGTCGCAGTTGTGACCGGCGATGTACCAATGGGTTGCTCGACCGCACAAGCCTCTGACGCTATTCAGTTGCTGATGCTGGTCAATGATGTTTCGCTTCGCGGCCTTATCCCACAAGAACTCGCTAAAGGGTTTGGTTTCTTTCAATCGAAACCATCCTCGGCGTTCTCGCCCGTTGCAGTCACGCCTGATGAATTAGCAGACGGGTGGCAAGATAACAAAGTGCATTTGCCGCTTATTTCTGTCTACAACCGCGAACCTTTCGGTCACCCTAATGCTGGCATCGACATGACATTCGACTTTGCCCAATTGGTTGCCCATGCAGCTAAGACTCGTCCTTTGTCAGCGGGCACTATCGTTGGCTCTGGCACCGTCTCTAACAAGCAAGGGACAGAATATGGCACCTCTATCGAAGAAGGTGGCGTCGGCTATTCATGCATTGCAGAGCGGCGCATGATAGAGACCATAAGAGATGGTAAACCAAGCACATCATTTATGCATTTTGGTGACACGATTAAGTTGGAAATGCTCGATAAAAACGGCCACTCCATCTTCGGTTCCATTGAACAGGTGGTGGAAGCATACAAGGATTAACCATGACTCAATTTGTACTGTATGAGTATTGGCGCTCGTCTGCCTCTTATCGGGTACGGATTGCTTTAAACCTGAAGCAGTTACCTTACCTATCCATGCCTATTCATCTGCTTAAAGATGGCGGAGAGCAACATCACGCCATGTATGCAGAGCTCAATGCCAACGAGTTAGTACCGACGCTGGTCGATAATGATTTTGACGGTGAAAAACTGGTACTGAATCAGTCTCTCACCATTATAGATTACCTAGACGAACGTTTTCCTCGGCCGCGGTTAACGCCCGTTTCAGGCCGCGAACGTTATCTCGTTACTGCATTGGCTCAAGACATCGCTATCGATTTACATCCCATCAATAATCTACGCGTTATCCAAAAGCTCAGTCGAGACTTTGATTTGAGTGCGGCGGGTAAAACCGAATGGATGCAATATTGGATTGAACTTGGTTTTCATGCACTAGAGAAAAAGCTCATCGATGTGCATGGAGAGTATTGTGTCGGTGATAGCATCAGCTTAGTAGATGTTTGTCTGGTCCCTCAGCTCTACAACGCAGAGCGGTTTGGCGTAGACATGAGCCCGTTTCCAATCATTACATCAATTTGTTCGAAACTTTGTGAACATCCAGCTTTTGTTGCCGCAGAGCCAGAAAGGCAACCCGATGCCAGTTAATGAAAAAGACCAGCGTCAAATGCTGGTCTTTTTTTGCTATTCAATAAATTAGGCCAGATTAGATGGCGGCCAAGGTCGATGCTGCTCAGAGTCGACCCATTCCTGTACCCATTGTGGCGTTTCGTTGTCTGCAGGACTTACGCCTGCGGCATCCACTACATCAAGCGGCGCAACGATGCCTTGTTTTGATGTGACACCCGCTCGAATCAAAACCGATGAGCAAGGCTCGCCTTTCACCCACATAGACTGTTCGAGGTAAAACCACTTGTCATCTGTTGCGACGCATTGGGTTTTCATGGTGATTTTATCAAACATGTGGATGCGCTTTCGATAACGAACTGAGCTGCCTGCAACGACTAGTCCCCAACGTTTTTTCTTTAACGTCGACATCAAGCCACATTTTACAGATAACGCCGTACGTCCGAGATCATATAAGGTTAGTATGCGGCCATTGTTGAGCTCAAGAAACAGATCGATATCCCATGGGTGGCAGCGAAATTGGATTTCATCTTGTTGTGTGTAGGAAAGTGTTGGCTGCTTTTTTGATTGAATAATGGTTTTTGCCAACCGGAAAAAAGGGTACATAGGGTTACTCATATTACTGATTGACCTATAAACATAGACCTAATTTGGAGGTTTTACTCTAATATCTCTTGTTTTTGTGAACATAACATTAACTATGGCGATCAATACCTGTAACATTAGGATTTTACCAATCGTGGATTTAACATGTCGATATCGCCAATTGCTGTGCGCCTCACTCGCGGAACTGATTTGAAAAAAGCATTGCATAAGCTGGTTGCTGAACACCAGATCCAAGCAGGCTCCATTGCCTCATGCGTCGGTTGTCTGTCACAAATATCGATGCGTTTAGCAGGAGCAGAGCACACTCTTAAACGCTCTGAGCCGTTTGAAATTGTCTCTTTGATGGGAACTCTGACACCTGAGCATCAACATGTACATATCTCTGTCGCTGACAGCAAAGGCAATGTATTGGGAGGACACCTCTTAGAGGAGAGCATCGTTGATACTACAGCGGAACTCATTGTGCATCGTTATCCAGAGCTAGTGTTCGAACGCGAGCTAGACACAACAACGGGG
The DNA here is from genome assembly GCF_900088415.1 of Vibrio mediterranei. GTDB lineage: Bacteria > Pseudomonadota > Gammaproteobacteria > Enterobacterales > Vibrionaceae > Vibrio > Vibrio mediterranei. Next base: position 52,621 of record NZ_FLLQ01000012.1, on the reverse strand, counting down.
TATACCGAACTTCACGTGATTTCAAAGGATTAACCGTAAAAGCTACATCCTACGTAATATCCATTGGTGGATTATACTAAGGCAAAGCTTTGCTAAGATTGAGTCAAATATAAGGAACATTCATGATAGCTAAAATCATCATCACGCTACTGGTTGTGCTCGTTGGGTACATGTTTTACAAAAACAGTAATGCGCCCTCTTACCTCGGTGTACACAATGGTAAATTCGCCCCCATGCCTTCTACACCTAATGCAGTTTCATCACAAACTGATGACCCAGAAAAGTCAGTGGAAGCACTGAGCTTCAATGACCTAGACTCAGCCAAACAGAAAGTAGTCTCTGTGCTCAGCACTATGGGTGGCAACAAAATCGTAGAAGACGACGGTGACTATCTGCACGTTGTTTTCACCACACCTACAATGAAGTACAACGACGACGTCGAACTGTATTTCGACACGAATAGTGGTCTTTTACATTACCGTTCTCAATCGCGAACAGGATACAGCGACAAGGGATTGAATCGAGAGCGTTACAATCAGTTTAGTACTCTCTACAACGAGTAGTCCTGCCGTTCGGTAACCTCTAGTAAAAGTTTGCTGCATCGCACAGCCGAGATTCTAAAATATGTTAGGATGCGATTACATTAAGATTTGGGGCATTAACAATTTGAACAATAAAGTAAAAGTCCTATTTGTCGCTCTCGCTTTAGGCGCAGGTTTTTTTATTCCTAACCTGCTAAAACACGAACCTTCTGCTGATGTTGCTCTCACCGATTACTGCATGCTTTCACAGCAAGTGTGCGAACAGCAGGGAGTCAAAATGAAGGTAGACTCACCACGCGTCACACCTCTAACACCTATTACGGTCGAAGTATTTTGGCCAGAGTCTGACGCACCTAATTTGAACATCTCATTGCAGGGAAAAGAGATGAACATGGGAGTGGTAAAGTTTCAGCTAGAAATGATCAAGCCTGATGTGTACCAAGGCGAAATCATCTTGCCCGTCTGTGCTGAAGATTCAATGACATGGTATGGCACGATCTCCAACGGTGATAGCGATATTAAGGCAGCGGTAAGGATGACGGCACGATGAAAAAACTCTGGATTGGCGCACTAGTTGGGGCATTTGCTTTAGGTTTTGGTGCTAAATTACTGGTGGACAAGCATAATGAGTCATTACTGCATCAAGCTGAATTGGATCAGTTGGCGCAAGTGTCTGAGTCCGTACTTTTTGGAGAAGGTGGCAAACCTGTCGCCATCTTTGATCAAGCTGATCCTAGAACTCGCATTGTGTACTTTGGCTTTACTCGTTGTCCCGATGTATGCCCTACCTCACTCGCCATGCTCGCTGGAGCGTTGAATCAAATCGACGATGAAACCAAACAAACACTCAGACCCATGTTTGTTTCCCTTGACCCGGAGCGGGATGCGGCAGAAGCCTCTGCTGAATATGCGCAGTATTTTCATCCTATGATTGAAGGATTATCAGCACCTTTAGAGGTCACTAAACCACTCGCTCACAAATATGGGGTCATCTTTCGCAAAACAGAGCTGGAAGATTCCAAACTAGGCTATACCCTCGATCATAGCTCATATTTCTATTTCCTAAGCCCAGACGGTACGCTTATTGAAAAAGTACCGCATACTTTAACTCCTGCTCCTATCGTTGAAGCCATCAAACGCATCAATGCTCAGGGATAAACTAACGACAACAATGGACTAAACCATGAAGCTCAACAAATTGATACTTCCTCTACTTGCTCTAGCACCGCTATCTATGGCTCACGCTGCTATTGACGTCAACGACGCATATGCACGTGCAACGCCACCAAACGCCACCACCAGCGCCGTGTTTGCTATCATCGAGAATACTGGCGATAAAGATCGCGTTATTGTAGAAGCGGCGTCACAAGCTTCATCTGTCGTGGAACTGCACGATGTTATTATGGACGGCGACGTCATGAAGATGCGTCAAGTGAAGAGTATTACTGTACCTGCAAACGGTCAGACCATCCTTAAGCCAGGCAGCTTACATATAATGCTGCTAGACGTTGAGAAACCAATGAAGGAAGGTGAGACCATTAATGTTGAGCTGACCTTTGCTAATGGTGAAGTTCAAGTATTAACCGTGCCTGTGAAAAAAGTCATGTCAGGCATGAAGAAACACGCCCATCACTAAGAACTAAAAGGCCAACGCCACGAAGGGGTTGGCTTTCTTTCTGATAAACTAATGCCCCTTCTTTGCACTCACTAAACTAGACACCACTACAGCCATATAGAACACACCCGTAATCGCCTGTAAATATACAGCGACCTCTGCAAGTGGACTATTAGGGCTATAGTCGCCGTAACCCAGTGTGGTTAATGTGACAAAGCTAAAGTAAGTCACTACCGAGAAGTTGCTTCCCCATTTATCTGAATGCTCAATCCCATTGATTGCTGTTGGGTTAAAATCAATCAGCAACAAATAGATCGCAGCCCAACCAAGCCCCATGACTAAGAACAAGGCAATGGAACCCACTAACTTATTGTTATCAATCTCGGAAGAAAGCAAAATTTGATGTGCAGTCGACTGAAATACACCATAGAAGAAAGCCAACATCAGCACTAACATCGCCACATTAGCGTGCCCACTGTCATAGAAGGTGTGGGTAACAATTGCAATAAGCATCATGATACTGACACTTACCAAGTAGATATACCAACCCTTTGAAAACTTCATGCTGATCAAGCAAATAACAAAACTGTTGAGCACGACAGGCTTCAACAGAAAGTCGAGGTCATCGCCAGGAAGTTCACGCGATAGAGCGCCTATGATCAGAATAAGAATGAGAGAAAGAGTAAAAAAAATGAAATTGTTCGATTCATTGATTGATCGCATAGCTACTCCAATATGATTGTCCAAATTTTCACTGCCATTATTTAGTGAAAGCTAGGTAAAGTTTTTTGTAAATAACTGAATATTGGTACTAATCTTAAGAGGATCCCTTACCAATTTAGAATAGTAACAAGCAAACGGAGTTGCCAATGCGTCTACCAATTATATTGGTGTTAACAGCGCTTATCGCTGGGTGTAGCAGTAGTCCCCACGACAGCACTATTCGTGTTAATGAATCTAACTATTTACAGGCACAAATCGGCCCAAGAGATGAGACAGTTAGTATTGTCAATGAACCATATCGAATTTGGGGCGACCAAGTACCTAAAAATCTTAAGACACTGAAGGAAGACTATTACGACAAGGGCAACCTCGACCTTTTGAAGAATGCACCGGGCGCACCAAAAGTGATTGGTGATCGTTTCAATGTTCTCGTACTTTCCGGTGGTGGTCCTAGAGGTGCCTATGGTGCTGGTGTAATTAATGGCTTGAAAGATAAAGGTGAGCTACCCGAGTTTTCTCTTATTACTGGGGTTAGTGCTGGCGCCTTGATTGCTCCATTTGTTTTCGTCGGCGGTGACAAATACGACGAGCTCAAAACGGTCATGTTAGGCCTAAATGATGACATGATGCTAGGGGGAACCAGTATCTTTAAGATCCTGTTTGGAGATGCATTCTCTGAAGGGGATAACTTCTACAAAATGGTTCAAAAAACCTTTGATGATGAATTCATAGAAGAAATCGCAAAAGCTCATCGATCAGGTAAACGTATGTTAATTGGTACCAACCACTTTGACTCTGGCAGGCAGATGATATGGAATGTAGGACGCATCGCCACCAGTGACCTGCCCAATAGAAATGATATTATCCATCAAGTTCTTGCTGCCAGCTCATCCATACCGGGTGTATTCCCTCCACAGTTCATTCCCGTTGAGTACAATGGTCAATCTTTAGAAGAAATGCATGTAGATGGTGGATTATCAAGCCAGCTATTTTTCGACCCTGTGGGCTTTGATTTCACCAAAGTAACCAAAGCGCTTGGATATGAAAAACCACCACACATTTACATCATCCGTAACGGACGACTAAGAACAGAATTCAAGTTCATCGAGGACGATACTGTCAGTTTGGCGGCTCGCAGTGTGGATAATTTAATACTCGCCCAAACCAGAGGTGATGTTTTCAGAGAAATGTACATCTCCAAAAAAATAGGTGCGAAGCTGTTCTTAACTTATGTCGATGAGAGCTATACTCAAAAGCCTCAGGACGGTAAATTTTTCGACCCCGATTTTCTCAAAGCCTTGTATGATTATGGTTACAAGAAAGCAACTAACGAAAAAGTTTGGGTCAATGAGATCCCATTGATTCGCCAATCTCCTTAGTCTCTTATCACTTAAACAAAAAAACCGCTCTTATTGAGCGGTTTTTTTGTTATTCCCCGGAATCTTCCGTGTGATTACGCTTATGGCTGTTATGGTGCGCCGTTTTATGATGGTGGTGCGTGGGTTTATGCACATTGTGGCCACCATGAAGATGACGATGCTCATTGCTTTCTTTGTCTTGGAAAGCTAAATGATCTTTGTTGTGTTTGTGCTCGACTTCGTTTCCGTACTCGCGCATCATTTTTTCATGTGTCGCTGATTTTGTATGTTGCATTGACATGGCTAACCTCTTCTAAAAATTATTTATATTCGACAACGCGAGCAACGTAATCTGTGATTTCAATGTCACCGATGCTGTTCTGATATAGGTCTACAGAAAAGAAATCAGGAGCATCTTTAGATACTTGACTCTCTACTTTTTTAATTAGGTTCTCAAAGTTTGCTTCGCTGTATACAGTGAATGTTTTTACTTTTTCTAAGTTGTTGGCTTTCGCTTGATCTGCCGTAATGTAGGTATCACGATACTTTGCAGAAAGTTCATCCACACTGTCAGTAATGGTAAAGCCATTCTGAGTATTACTTACAATATATACATCATCAGAAAGCTTAACTTCTTGGATGCCTTTCATTGCTGTCGCCATTTCTTGTTTGTTATGGTTCACATCAGACATGTGCTGAAGTGATTCTGCGTAGACGCCAGATGAAAAAACGACTAAAACAGGTAGTAGATATTTAAACATAATAAGTTCTCTTGTGGTCATGTTGTGCGATGAGATTAATTTCTCATGCTTTGTTCTCACTTAACAGTGAAGGTTCTTTAAACGTCAATTAAGCCTTGTTTAACTGAGTTTAAAAATAATGTCTCACCCCTAAGGTGAAGGCGATATCTGTAGAGTTATCCATATTAAACAAGTTCTCGGTACCCGATATTTCTAATATGGTATTATCCCAATAATAACGATAACCTAGGGTCGCTTCATTGACGTTTTCTGAAAAAGCCGTCTGGTTTAACGCACCTTGATATAAATGATATTCTGCAATAATTTCATGGTTAGAAAGGAATCGATAACCATAACCAATTGCACCTTCCCAAGTGAATTCTTTGAAATACAGATCATCATCGATATTTTTATCGGCATGATGAACTACTCCTAACGTCGAATAAATAGAGTGTCCACTTTTTGCGTATGACCAATTCAATTGTAAATTTTGTTCAAAGCCACCTGATGAGAATTCGTAATCACTTTTATTGTTGTAATATAGCGACCCACCGATTGCCAATGCCTGATGTTCAGATTCATAAAGTGAATACTGAAGATACAGCGACACGGCGCTTTCCAGCGTATCGCCTTCAAAGTTGTTGTTATGAACACCATAGGTATCACTATCGACGTTGAAGCTATCGTCTTCGACTTCGTCACGCCCATCAAGCTTCAGTCCAGCAGCATTATGGAATGACTTCACCAAACTATCTAAATGGTTATTATGGGCCCACGCAAACTGATAGCGTAGCTCAAGCTGTATCTTATCTGCGGGTGACCATTGCACCCCCGTCGTTATTCTATTTTGGTAGTAATCCATTTGGATATCATCACTGGTGATCCAAACGCTGCCGAAGTTGTACGTTGCAAACAGTTCGGTTTTATCATTAGTAAAACCGCTACGAAGTTGTGTTGCCAGCCCTAATGACTGTACTGGAGCTTGAGCATCTACTTTTAATGGCGATGATTTAATATCTTCTGCCATTGCATAATTGGTACCTAATAATGTCCATATCACTAGGCCTATGAGAATGTTTTTCATCATAACCTCTGATATATATAGTTCTCAGAAAATTAACTGAGAAATTAAAATGATAGTTAATTTATATTTTTTCTAATGGCCTTGAGCTTTCAGAGCATTATATCTATCGCACAGAACGAACCAACGGTAATTGTGTTTCGCAGCTGTTGTCGCCTTATAGTCCATCAAGTTTGAGAATATTTGATTACTTCCCAGGTCGAAGAATTTTTTATCAATTGAGGAAAGAAGAATTTCTCGCTCTTCAGGTTCAAGTTCTTCATGGTTAATGACACTCTGTAGCGCTTTTAGATATAACAGTCTATTAATACTCACTAAATCTGAAATGCTAATTAAGTAAGCATAGGATGCTAGGATCCAGTTACTTACATTCAAAGACTTTCTCTTTTCTATATCGGTCACTTTGAATTTATTAATAAATCGATTCAGTTCTTTCTTGATCACTGTGGCTGTCGTACGTGCAGGGATTAAATAGAACGCCCCCCACAAAATCAGCAATGCAGTGATATTACCGACGATAGAATTAAGAAAGTTCTCAAAATCATAACTTGGGGCACTGGTTAACGGAACAAGGCTCGTCCATGAAAACAACGAAACCATACACACCACTTTCAGTAGTGACTTGCTCTGCCAAAACCAATAAGCCGCCAAATACACGCCAGTAAAGCCGACTACTGCAACTATCCAAGGCGAGCCAATTGGCATGGCCCCAAAGGTCAGAATAAACGCAAAACCACCAGCTAAGAATTGTGCATATATATTTGGACTTTGTGCCTGCTCTGAACCTGGATTTGCAGCGTACACCGAGATGATCATTCCAGCCATGATCATTGCCGACATACCACTGTCCCATTGCAGCTCAATCCACATAAATGAAAGCGTGAACAGCGTGATGGTTGCTCTCACCATATTGTTGAGCACTACGTAACCATCGGTAAAGCGTCCTATATCGTTGGCATAATCTTTATTGGTGTAGTCAAATACACTGTTTTCGCTCTTGTATAAATCCAGTTGTGTGGCAAACAAAGCGACCTGTTCATTAAACACCTCGACCAGATCAATATCTTCAATTCCCCACCTTTCAATCCATGATTCATTGATATCAACGCGAAAATTAGCTTTACACAACTCCTCCCACGCCTCATTAGGAATGGCTATGGCCTCACCAAGCTTTTTTAACTCGATGGCTTTGATACCAATATTGATAGAGTCATAAAAAGCAGTACGACTGTTGAGTTTTTCTTCCTTAGCACTTCGGCTTCCATATATCTCATCATCAACCAACTGCCACTTTTTGCTCACAAATACCAAAAACGCACGTGTCAGTTTGGTAGCATTATCTTCATCAGTAACAAACAGATTGCTTAGGAAGTTCTCTGTATAACTTTTGACAGAAAACAACTCATGCTGGTCATCTTTATAAGGAATGATCATAGCCGCGACCATTGCCATTAAAATACCAAATGAGATACCAACACAACGAAGCTGTACATGGTCAAATAAATTGGTCATGTCAGGGTTCGCTGCCAATGGGAAACCCACTAGAGACAAGGTAATACCCATCACGGCAAACATGTATGACACACGTCCATGAAAATATGATGCGATACCTAAACTTGTTACCACTCCAAATATAATGAATGAGTTAAACAACCAAGAGTCAATAAGCGTAGCGCTGGCCACAAAAAGCACATATGCACCGCCAGTAAATGTCCCGATAAGACGTGCCGCCGCTTTTTTGATACTCGCTCCGCGACTGCCAGTGATTTGAATAATCGCGGCTGTTGCCATAGAAGTACTCGTGGCCGAAGAATCCATTAACAGCGATAAACCCCATGTCATCAATACAGCCAGGCAAAACCGCAAAGCAAATGCCACCGATTCTGGATTTGTCCATTGTCGAGCAATCGTCGCTAACATCACTGAATATCCACTGAAACCGTTGTGCCAGCAATCAGTCTCTCACTTTCAAGGACTTCTTTAGGGATGCTAATACGCACCGGTACGCGTTGCGCGAGACGGACCCAAGGCACTGTTGGGTTAACGTTTGATATTAGTCCGGAATTATCGGCGCTCTGATCAATAATCGCACGACCAATACCTTCAATTTTGCCGACAAATGTTTTATCGGATGAAAATGGACGAATGTTAGCTTTCGCCCCTTCAACCAAGTCTTTTACTTTTGTCTCGGTGAAATAGGCCAAAATGTAATAGGTGTCACTCTCGACTAATGCAACAAAGGTTTCACCTTTATTGATGTAGTTCCCTTGGCGTTGGTTAAGATTCGTTACATAACCATCTTGCGGTGCGACCACTTTAGTGCGACTTAAATCTAATTCTGCTTTAGCCAAGCTACTTTTTGCTTGCTCTAAAGCGGCTTTATTAGCTGCTACGGCGAGCTTCTCCGAGATCACTTGCTCTTCAGAGACTAGTTTTTTACTCAACAATCTTGAATCACGACGGTAAGAGTTCTTCGATTGCTCTAGCTCGGCCTCCGCCTTCAACATTGCATACTTAGCTTGGGAAACACTGTTTTTGTAATCCGCATCATCAATAGCAAAGAGTAAATCACCAGCATTAACAAACTGGTTGTCATGTACAGCTACGGTAACTATCTCTCCCGAAACTTTTGGCGCTACTTCTGCAATTTCAACGTGAACTTTAGCATCGCGAGTCCAAAGAGATTGGGTGTAGGCGACCCAAGACGTATAACAAGTCGCCCCCGCAGCGATCACTAATGCAGTCGGTAATAGAACACGAAATAACTTCATTTAGCTCACCTTTATTAGTAGTAATTGTCCAGTAACAATAATTACTAAACAAAGTTCTGTTAATGAAGGATTCATGATCTTTCCTTTTCTCAATAGTCCACCTAGTGTGTATTTGACTACAATTAGTATTGCAATTGCCGCTGCTACCAACACCATAAAACCGGGTATGTAGAAGTAGTCAAATATAATATGATCATTCATTTTTACACCATTATAGTTTTTAGAATTAACTTAAATAACTTTACTTTCTGATATAGATAAACAATGAAAGCAGCGGTAATAGCTAAGATTAAATCTATAAGCACTTTCATTAATCAACTTGGTGTTCATTTTAATATCCACTGAAGATAAATTAATCCACGGCCAATAAAATTCACATAAAAACAATCTACATATAAATCTCAAACCATTGATTTTCATAAGATTAATCCCAAAAAACCAACCATTTCAGACCATGCGGACCGTATCAAAATTAACTAGTATTAGCCGTAAATCAATGATTGGACTTCACACAGCGGCTCTAGTAAGAGACAAATAAAAAGGATATTTGGCGCAACAATTTATTTATAACACGATGATTATTGTCTTTTTATTTTCTATTGATGGTTTTATTCATTTAATTGGTAATAATTCAATTCGACTTAAGCGAGACAGCTTTTTCAAAAACCAAACGCAGTGATATTACTGTTCTATCCAATTAAATAAATCTGGAGCTATATAATGCCTTTTGAAGAAAAGAATAATGCAGCTATCGATGATGTTTTTGCAAACAAACTATTAGACAAAACCATCGATAAATATACTTTCCCTAATGACGAATCAAATCCTGATGCTGCATACCAGCTAGTATCTGATGAGCTTATTCTTGATGGTAACTCTCGTCAAAACCTAGCAACTTTTTGCCAAACTTGGGTAGACGGTAACATCCACAAAATCATGGACGAGTGCATCGACAAAAACATGATCGACAAAGATGAGTACCCACAAACAGCAGAAATCGAGAACCGTTGCGTTCATATGCTTGCTGATCTTTGGAACTCTCCAGATCCTGAAAACACGATGGGCTGTTCAACAACAGGTTCAAGTGAAGCGGCCATGCTTGGCGGTATGGCAATGAAATGGCGCTGGCGCGAGAAGCGTCGCAAGGAAGGTAAGCCAACTGACAAACCAAACCTAATTTGCGGTCCAGTACAAGTATGCTGGCACAAATTCGCTAAGTACTGGGATATCGAACTACGCGAAATTCCTATGGAAGGCGACCGTCTACTAATGACTCCAGAAGAAGTTCTAGCCCGTGTTGACGAAAACACTATCGGTGTTGTTCCTACTCTTGGCGTAACGTTCACTTGTCAGTATGAACCTGTAAAAGCGATTGCTGATGCACTAGACAAACTGCAAGAAGAAACTGGCCTTGATGTACCAATGCACGTTGATGGCGCAAGTGGCGCATTCATCGCACCGTTCTGCGACCCTGAACTAGAGTGGGATTTCCGTATTCCTCGTGTTAAGTCAATCAACGCATCTGGCCACAAATATGGTCTTGCACCTCTTGGTGTGGGCTGGGTTGTCTTCCGCGAAGCAAGCGATCTTCCTGAAGATCTGATCTTCCGTGTTAACTACCTTGGTGGTGACATGCCAACATTCGCACTGAACTTCTCTCGCCCTGGCGGTCAGATCGTTGCTCAGTACTACAACTTCTTACGTTTGGGTAAAGAAGGTTATAAGCGTATCCACGACGCTTGCTACAACTCAGCTCAATACCTAGCTGATGAAGTAAGCAAAATGGGCTTATTCGACATCATTTACGATGGCCGCGGTGGTATTCCAGCTATGAGCTTTAGCTTAAAAGCGGACGTAGATGCAGGCTTTAACTTGTTTGACCTAAGTGACGCTATCCGCGCTCGTGGTTGGCAAATTGCCGCATATTCCATGCCTTCAAACCGCGAAGATTTGGTCATTATGCGCATCCTAGTTCGTCACGGTGTGAGTCACGACATGGTTGATCTACTCGTTCAAGATCTAAAACGCACAATCGAGAAATTTGAGAAATTCCCAATCGTTAACTCTGTTGACGAAGAGAGCTCAAGCACGTTTAACCACGGTTAATCATCTCAAGCAAAGAGGGGCTAGTAGCCCTAGTCCCTCGCACTCTAATCACAATAATTATTGCGTGCCAAAGCAGTCTGGTTCTTGTTCCGGGCTCTGGAGTTCTTTGGTTTGCATTTAGGAATCTAAGTAATCAGAGGTTAAAATGGCAACTCTAATGAGGCTATCTCCTTCTAAATATATTAAGCATATTTTTCTAAGTATGTTGGCAGTATTTATGCTGGCAGGAAATATCACTACAGATACAAATAGCGGCGTATCTGGCTTTGACATGTTCAATAATGTTCAAGCTCAAGAACAAACTACAGACCATGCTGCTGTTCAACATTCAACTACAAGCATCAAAGCTCCAGCAAAAGCAGAGCCTATGTGGGTAGTAAAAGTGTTCCGTGAACACCAAGCATTGGCAATTTTCATCACCCTGGGCTTGGGATATTGGTTAGGGGCAATCAAATTCGGTCACTTCAGCTTAGGTGCAGTAACAGGTACGCTAATCGCAGGTGTTATCATCGGTCAGCTTGATATCTCGATCTCTTCACAAGTTAAGTCAATGTTCTTCACGATGTTCCTATTCGCTGTAGGTTATGGTGTCGGCCCGCAATTTGTTCGAGGTGTAGCCAAAAATGGTGCTCCACAAGCGATATTCGCAGTAGTCATTTCATTTCTATGTTTCGCAGTAACGTACGCTGGTGCCAAAATTGCTGGTTACGATGTTGGTCTAGCTGCAGGCCTTTGGGCCGGCGCACAAACCATCTCCGCTTCTATCGGTCTAGCGACTGATGCAATCAACTCATCTGGTTTCAGCAATACTAAAGAGCTACTAGACCAAATTCCAGTGGCTTACGCTATCTGTTATCTGTTCGGTACTATTGGTACTGGTATGATCCTAGCTTATGTTGGTCCAACTCTACTCGGAGTTAACCTTGAAGAAGCTTGTAAAGACTACGAAAAAGAGATGTCTGCAGGTACACCAGAAGATGGTATTTCACGTGTTTGGCATCGCTCTGAATCTCGTACCTATGAGATCTCTGACGATATCAACGGTATGACAGTGGCTGAATTCGAATCTCAACACCACGCAGAACGCCTCTTCATTGAGAAGCTGAAACGCAATGGTGAAGTAGTGGATGTCGAGCCAACTATGGCGCTAGCGGCAAAAGACATTATTGCATTAACAGGTCATACCGATGCACTCGTACACGCTCAACAGTATTTAACAGAAGTAGCGGACGAGGAGCTTGATAACCTGCCATTAGAAACCGTAGACCTAGTTGTTACCAACAAAAAGTTCGCTAACCGCACATTGGTCTCACTAGCAGATGAAGATTACGCTCGTGGCGTGTTCCTAAACAAAATCAGTCGTGGTGCAGCAAGTCAAGAAGTACCCTTACTAGCACAAACTGAAATTCATCGTGGTGACGTACTAAGTATTACTGGTACTAAAACACATACATCACGTATGGAAAAAGAAGTAGGCCATGTAGATAGAACGACAACTGAAACGGATATGGTTTGGGTTGGTCTCTTTATCGTAGTATTCGGTTTACTAGGCGCACTAGCTGTTAATATCGATGGCGCACCCGTTACTCTGTCTGTATCTGGCGGTGTTCTAATCGGTGGTTTGGTATTAGGTTGGTTACGTTCAATTCACCCAACATTTGCTCGACTTCCAGAACCAACACAGTGGTTTATGAACTCAGTTGGTCTTAACGTCTTTATTGCTATCGTAGGTATTTCTGCAGGTCCTGGCTTTGTGGCTGGCCTTGAAAACGTAGGTCCAGAACTGTTCTTAATCGGTGCGGCAGCAACGGCTATTCCAATGCTATTAGCTCCACTTATTGGTAAGTATATCTTTAAATTCCACCCAGCTATAAACCTAGGTGTTTGTGGTGGCGCACGTACGAGTACTGCTTCAGTCGCTATGGTAGGTGAGAAAGCGAAAAGCAACATCCCTATGCTTGGTTACACTGTTCCTTATGCGGTATCCAATACCCTATTGACCTTAATGGGTATGTTTATGGTGTTATTCTACTAATAGGTAGCAGTCATTAACTATTACCACCCTCGATGATCAATTAAGCCCCTTACTTTTGTAAGGGGCTTTTTTATGCGAGTTATTCCTCAATAAAACCACTAACAAAAATAGCGGTTTTTTCTTTCTATAACCCTCTGATTTAAAAACCATATCCAACCGTCCTTAAAGATAATGAAAATAAAATATGAAAATATTTCTTATTTTTCTTGAATTCCAATATTGGGCGACCCTACCTATGAATTGTCGATAATTGATTTAGGTATTAAAAGTGAAAAAGACAGCATTAACATTACTTCTTCTTACACCAATGATGAGCTATGCCAATACTGGAAAAAAAGTGGGGATCGGTATGGCATTTGACCAAGGTCTAAGCGTAGTCGTTGACTTTAATCAGCAAATAAAGTTCATCGCAGGCGATGATGGATTAGCTCTAGATTATTCATTTTTAAAGGGAAATCTAGCTGCAGAAGCTCCTTTGAGTTGGTATGTGGCTGGCGGTGCGTACTACGACTGGAATAATGATTTTGGCGTTCGTATTCCTATTGGCATGAATTTGAACTTTGCAAAAGATTGGAAACTTTATGCACAGATCCATCCCGAATTAAATATGAATCATGGCTTAGATTTGGATATTGGCGCTGCATTAGGCGTTACTTATAGCTTCTAATTCTAGTCGCTAAATTTAAACATTAACAAATAGAGAACTTAATAATGAACAAGACATTTCTACGTACTTTGCCTTTGCTATTATTACCACTAGCATCGGTTTCTTCTGCAGAACCTTATATTGGTGCTGGTTACTTATACTCTAGTTACGATGACATTAACGTATCTGGTTCTAATAATGGCTACACTATTTACGGCGGCTACAATTTTGCGAAACTCTTCTCTGCCGAATTAGCATACGCGGATTTTGTTGATACGAACTCCCCAATTGACAACTCGTCTATCTACTCAAATGCATGGCTAGCAAGTGGTAAGGTCACGTTACCAATTGCAATTTTCGATGTGTATGGTCGTCTTGGTATGGGTAGATTCTCTAACAGCATCAATACATCTACAGACGTATTCGGTGGTATTGGTGCAGGCGTTTCTTTAGGCCCAGCTCGAGTTGCTTTGGAGTACACTAAGTATGACACTGCGATTGTCAAAGATAGCGTAAACCTTTTAGTTGAATTCCACTTCTAATCACTCAACACTACCAGAGAAAACCAAAGCCAGTTCGCTTTGGTTTTTTTATACCCGCTGTGAACATCTAATCATAAAAAAACCGACCGCTGGTAATCGCGGTCGGTTTTTTGTGGACTCTATGGCTGAATATGCGTCAACAAATCTTTAAGCTTCTCAAGTGTCATCAATTCAATTTGCCTGACTCTCTCAGCTGAAACCCTATGCCTTTCAGCGAGTTCGTTCAATGTTACTTTTTCTGATAACAGCCAACGACTTACGATAATATCTCGGCTTCGAGCATCTAATTTAGCCAAACCTGCATTCAATTCATCGTTAATGTGCCTATCCCAATCTTGAGTTTCATATTCAATCGCAACATCGAGTTGTGGCTCGGCAAACACTTCACCAGTCGATATGACTTGGTCTTCATCTTCACCTATTTTCGGATCAATATAGGAATCTCTTGCAGATAGTCGCCCATCCATAGACAGCACATCTTTCTTGCTGACTTTCAACTTACTGGCTAAATTTTCAGCCTCACTCTCACTCATCCACTCTTGAGATTGCTTGTATTTTTTCAGATTAAAAAATAGTTTTCGCTGTGACTTCGTTGTGGCGATTTTTACAATGCTCCAGTTTTTTATAATAAAGTCGGTAATTTCTGATTTTATCCAATGAACAGCAAAGGATACCAACCTGAAGCCCAGTTCTGGGTTAAATTTCTTAACTGCCTTAAGTAAACCGATATTACCAGACTGAATCATATCGACTAACGGTAGACCATACCCTGCGAACCCCTTGGCGATGTAAACAACGTATCGCAAATGAGGCAGTACTAATTTTGATATTACATCTTCATTATTGTTGTAGTATAGGTCGTTAGCTAATTGTCGCTCTTCACACTCTTTTAATATTGAGTGCGAATTGACATATTGCATATAGTAAGAAAGGTTTTGGCTATTGTTGAACGAAATAGCAGCATTTGAATGAGACATCATTTCTCCGATATATAGTAGTTTTTATGTAGACTTAAATCGGCGCGAATACTATTGATGTGATAAATCAATATAATAATGAGTTCATAATCTTGAGATAAAGTAAATATAACACATTAAAAACAATGCCTTATGACAGTATTTTGTATCTTTTTAAACTTGACTTTGCAATGAAAATCACTGGCGATTAATTAAAATTCACAAACAGTTATCGTTTCTTTATTGTCATATTATGTATAGCAATTACCCAAAAAGTAACATCTTCCTCGCTCTGTAAGTAGGTTATCAACGCGACACCTTTATATGTTTCATATTTAGATAAGTTACTTACGCAAATCAAACTAACTATTATAGAGAAAGTCATAATGTGTAATCAGAAACCAGCAAATGTAACCATCAATGTAGAAGCAAACCATGATTCTTTGATGTTAAAGCTGAAGCCAACTGGAAAATTAACAAAAGAAGTGGTTACTCAAGTAGCCAATTTGATTGAAACTAGTATTAAGGAAAATGAGGACAAGAAGATTAACCTTCTTGTTGATGCTACTGCTTTCTCTGGTTGGGAATATGAAGCATTTGTGGAAGATATTAAGCTGAGTATTAAGCATCGTAACGACATAAACAAAATCGCATTATTTGGCGATCAAAAATGGCTTGAAATAGCGGCTACATTGGCGTCATTCGCAACCAGTTCAGAGGTGAAGTACTTTACTAACAATCAAGAAGCACAATGTTGGATTAAACACTAATTGCGCAACTACCCTGTACTGAAACGTGTCAGCCAGATTGGCTACCACGTTTCAGTAGTACCAGTAACATTATTGGTAATCTTGTCCCTAATATCAGATAGATCACTATAAAAGAATAGCGTTTCGGACAAGTTTAATACCTGTACCGTCGATGCTTCCAAGATCGCATGATAGTAAAACTCTTCCGCCGCAGATGTATTCCCTGTTGACTCCGCTACCTTGGCACTAATTATGTAAAACATGATACTACGCCTGTCGTAAGGGATGGCTGTAAGATACTGCTTCGCTTTGTAAGGCTCATCTTTACTCATCTCCATCATAGACATCGCTTCCAATAACCTAGGTGTAAGCTGCTGATCCTGAGAAAACTGGTTGATGGACTGCTGCATTTTCTGATTAAGCTGGTCTATTTGATTGATGTTATTGCCATCAGGTTTGATATACATCTTCGATAGAATAAACATATAAGCCGTTGCGATGGTGTATTGATTTTCGGGTGCTTGTTGGGCCGCTAACTCTATCAGTTGTAATGCTTTTTCCTCATGATTCACCTGAAAAGCTGCACCTAATGACTCCAATATAGAAGAAACTGCATTCTCATCATCAGGCAACTCATCTACCAGACTGGCGACCTGAGATTTTCCGACCGAGATATTGAAAGACTCAAGTAGGTCAGTCAGCGATTTTTTTATTGCGGCTTTCACATGCCCTTGTGAAATCTTGTACCGTCGATCTAGGTGTTTATCACCCGATACTCGATTAAAGTACTCAATTTCTAGATATTGATGACCACCTCGTTCAATCGACGAAAAACGCAACTCGTTGGCCGCAACTTTTGCAGCAGGCCCATCATAGATGACCCTATAATCTCGATAAATCTTTAAATAATCCAACAACTTACGAGCCATCCCCACTTTAAGGTGGTCGCTTAGGAATTCCTCGTTAGCTTTCACATAAATATATCGAGGTTCAAAAGACAAATAACTAGGTGCTATCGTTGAAGCTGGATGCGCCTCTTTTTCCACACCATTGATGAATACCAGATATATTATTCCTGGAACTAGGCAAATCAACAGAACAGACACTATGGCCCAGTGCTTTAAATAGTTGGGTTTTTGTGTCCCACTAAGTCGCAGAGGTCTCAATGAACGAGCATTATCAGTATCATTCGTTTTACCTGCTTGTGATGATGTTGTCTTATCTTTGTATAGGGGATTCTCTGACTTACTTAGCGCTCCGGCACCTACCTTCCCGCCATCGACTGGTGCGGGGGTTTCGACTTTTCTTTCAACATCCGCATCTAACTTGTAGCCTCTTTTAGGAACAGTAACAATATACCCAAATGGATGACTACCGTGCTGTTTGAGAATTTTTCTTAACTCAAATATCGCCTGAGTAATGACTTGATCAGTTAAGATCGAGCCATTCCAGACTTCATTTATTAATTCATCTCTAGAAAAGACGGTATAGGGATTATCACACAGAAAATGGAACAATCTAGATAGTCGATGATCGATAATAAACTCTTCGTCATCCAAGATAAATTTGTCTTCACTTGGAATAAAAACCCAATCATCAATAGTAAATTGTATCTTCTGGTTCTTCATAGGTTAGTATTAAGTAACTGTAACTTATAAAGAAGTATTGGATACTATTTAGGATATTTCAAAAAAATCCGCCTTACACGGCACGAAAATGACGCACAAAGCGGACCCCGAAAAATCCTGACGTATCGCTTAGAGAATATCTGTTAGTAGAACCCCGACGCCAATACGCTTGTTGTTGTAATTGTAATCGATCAAACTTTCACCATACCCTTGGTAATATTGAACATAACCACGAACTCTCCCTATAAGAGGGAAGCTCATACCTGCCTCAAAGCCACCATAACCGGTACGGAAGTTATAACGGGCTACTCCACTGAACTCTACCGCTTGGTATTTATAAGCAGCGGTTAGTTCAAAGTGTCCCATGTAGTCTTCTATATCGGGGTTATCGTCATCACTGTCAGGGATGCGGTACCAAGGCTCCAAATAAACCATGAGGTCATCTTCAGCATATCCAATACCACCATAAATTCGATTCCAACTGCGACTCAACTCCTGAGTTCGTCCATTAGATTCATGTTCAAAACCAACTCGTGTAAACCACACACCTTCCGAACTATCTATTGGCAAAGGAGATTCATAGAAAATCTCTGGGCGATAGTTAGTTTCACGGAAAGGAGCTGATATCTCCGAAGAATATGCCTGCCAAAATGACTTTAACGTAAAACCAAAGTAAATCTGATCTTCTTCGTTAAAAATACCATCTTCGACAAGAGGCATTTTAAAACTGATCTGGAACTTGATTTCCTCATCTTTAAGTTCATCAGACTTTCCTTCAAAAATGTCTGATGTGTAAGGCGCCGTATTTACCTGGCTCATTTCCGTAATAGGCAAAATGTAGTTTTGCCTATAGGGAGTAATGACAAACGGGTTATTCTCCGTCTCTTTTTCTAATGAGTGTCGAGTTGGAGAGACATGTTCTGTCGACGCTTGCACTTCACTCAAGCACTGTGCCTTGATCTCATCGAGGTTATCATGTTCAACATCCATGTGAATCTCACGCAACAAACAATTATCAAAGCGTGTGTCGAAACTGGCATCGTTTTCTTGCGCCAAAGCATGCATAGGCCCGAAGGCCACAAGTAGCGCTAGGATTTGAGAATGTCGAACAGATAACTTCATAACTCAACCCTTACATGTACATAGCGTGAAGAATGAAGTCGACGCTTTGCTCAGTAATTCGATTCACGTTCGCATCTAAGATTTTTTGTGTGATCTTCGACTTATCATTCTCAAGTACGCCATTGTTGTTTACGACAAAAATACGACGAGCAAGTAAGTGGCCGTCATCTTTATCTTTAATATCAACATCCACAAGTAATCTTACTGAACGATCACGAGTACCAGCCGCCTCTTTTGCTAAGGCAACGATTGCACCAATTGGGATAATTTCTCGTGCTTTTACATCTTCACCGATGTCTTCAACTTTAATGATGTTGACGTCAACAATAGCTTGGTGTTGGCTCGCCGCATCTGTTGGGAACAGTTTCGAGCTCTTTTCAGACAAAGTGCCTTTAAGTTCTTGCTTAAAGTTCTCTACTGTTTGGTCTGTTAGCAAACGGTCTATCGTTTTACTAACGTGTACATTAACATCGTGAACGATAATATTCTGATATTCGTCTTTTTTAAGGTCGCTCGAGTGCCAAACATATCCATCTTCATGGGAGTTGTATTTTTGTTCTTCGTATGTACGTCCATCATTTAACGTAACCATTTCTTCTTTATCTGGTAGTGAACCTGCACACCCAGATAGAACCGTGATAATAGATAGTAGTAGTATTTTAGCTTTCATTTCTTTCTCCAGACCTTATTAGTCAATCTTGCTTTAAGAACAATAAATATGTTCAAGTGAATTTCGCTAACAATTATGATTAGCAAAATTAAAAAGTGAATAAACTAATTAGCATACTTCTATTAATGTTAAATTCTCTATTATTTATTGATATAAAAAACCTGAATAAAACCAATGATGGCGTATAAAATAAAAATAAAACCCCTAATAAACAATGACCTAAAAACCATTCATCGTAATAACCCTAACCCGAGAACAATTAAAAAACGCAAGTTTAGATATAAAACCACCTTTGAATAGATAAATCTAAAACAAAAATACAGAACTAAGGATATTTATTATTTACCATACAATTAGAGCCTTATTATTTCATCATTTTATGTAGCGGTTAAAATTAACATCGAAATCTGGCCTGATTAAACCATCAGGTATATATAAGCTCAACCAACGCCATTTAGGCGTCAATTAATAAGGTATTTAAAATGTTGAAATATGTACTTCCTCTTTGTGTTCTAGCTTCTGCATCGGTAATGGCAGATGACTTTAATCCATCAATTGTTGCCAGTGACGGCTCTCAAGAGCAGAACCAATTAAGCGTTGATGCAGCAATGAGCTCACTTCAAACTGACACAATTCGCGCTAACGAATTCGACTATGTTTTAGTGACTGACGATAGTATTACTACACAGTTTGATACTTACTTAGATTCTATCTATCGCCAAACATACATCACTCAAGAAGAAGCTAAAGAAATGGACCTTAAGCCGGGTTATTCTTTCCACGTTTACGACTTTGATTCTGTTCAAGATCTAGAGAAGAAAATCGCGGAGCGTATCAACCAAGATAAACCGATTTACTTCACTGTTGACTACTATCAACACCCTGTAAACCAGTCAGAACGTACTGAATACACAGCGAAAGTAACGCTATACTAATTTTTGTCCCCGATATTGATTCAATATCGGGGATTTTTTTATCTTTCCTACCTGTTTCCTCATTTCCGCTTTCTATCCTCCACGAATGAAAAGCTTCGTCAGTAGTTCATCGTTCAATTCATCCATTGCCAACCAGGCAACAAGCAAAGGCCCAACTCGGTTATAGTGGTGAAAAAGCGATATCAATTGTGTCAAAGAGTATTGTCTTGGAGTGTGTTAGCTCGAAGGGTTATTAGCTTGAAGAAGTGATGGAACACTTTGAGAGAATAGGAACTTATTAGTGAGGTGTCAGAAAGAGGCATACAAACGTACCTATATTTGCATGCCTAAATTGAGGTTATTGAGATTTGCTTTCTGATATTGGAGCGTTCTTGTTGTCATACACCATACATCCGCTGTCGGGATTACAGTTGACTAAATACACCACTTTTTTACCACAGCCGGACACTCCAACTTGATACTGAGGTACTTCATAACGATAAAGATCGATCGTTTTTTTGTTTAGTACTGTTGTTTGCACAGTTTGGCAGCTTAGTTCAAACTTCGCACGATTCATTGCCGCTTCCGTTGCCATAGATTGGTTTTCATTTAGAAATTCTTGACTGCTCGTACAGCCCATCATAAAAATAGACGTTAACGTACTGATTAATAATAATTTAGTCTTCTTTTTTTTTCTCTAATTGATTGTGTAATGTATATTTGAGGCGTATTAGAACGCCTCGGTAAAGGTGAGATAAAAACCTTTGTCGTTATTACTTCCTATCCCCAAATCCACGCGAACGTTCATTCGCGGTTGAATTTCATACCGATAGCCGACGCCGTAGCTATAGAGAAAGTTCGAGTACAGCTCATCCAATGAACTATCGACGGAACCTACTCCAGCCCAAAATGTCACACCGTGCTTAGTCAAGTGGTCTTGACCGTCTCTCAGGGTCCATCGATATTCCAATGTGTTTTCGATGGCAATGTTGTCGCGATAGCGACCTTGATAGATGCCTCGCATAGAGTCTTGCCCGCCCAAGGTCGGCATGTCATAAAATGGGACATCACCTTGACTCCATTGGAGCTTATTGAATAACGCTAACACCTTGCCTTTTGACAGAGCGTAGTAGTATCGATAATCCACAGACGCTTTTGAGTAGTCGTTGTCACTGCCAATGAATGAGTTGTAATCGACAAACTCAATTCCAAGGAAGCTCCCTTGCCAGGCATTAACCGTTACATCGCGAGTATCGTATTGCACAGTAAAACCTGCACCGATTGAAAATGGCTTATCACGATAAGTTTGGAAGTTGTCATCGTTTAAGGCACTCGTGGGTAAATCATCATTGCTAGGATCGTAGTAGCGAACGCGAAGAACAGGACCTACGTACCAATGTTGATTTGTTCTAAAGGTCAGATTGGCATCGTAGTTAACAAACTTGTAGTCCAACGACATATCATCACTTGCATCAACTACCTTTCCCTTGTCATAGCCTGTTCCCCAGTAGTACTGGCTTTGATTGCCAAAGCTCAGACTACCTACATAACGAATATCGTTATTCTGGAAAAACAAATTCTGTTTCGAACGTAAACCAAAGCCGATACCAGACTCCATCTCGTTACCAATTGCCACGAGACTGACACTAGAACGTTGTAAGTTGTCACTGTCGCGGTCGGTGCTAAAAGAATAGAGCCCTCCTAACGCGAGCATAAGCCCTGTTTCCGGCATATAGCCAGGGCCTCCTAATATTGAAACCAGAGGTAATCGATTGGTTTCTATAAATGCCTTTTTTTCTTTTTTCAGCCTTGCTTCTTCCCTCTCAAGCACAACACAGTTGTTAACACACTCCTTATTAAGTTGTTGATTAGCATAGATTTCTCTATCAAACTCAGCCAATTGAGCTTCTGCTTTCCTAGTATTTTCAACAAATACTGGTTTAGACAGAGAGACTACTGAACTTTGCTCACCTCGCCCTGTATTGGCGTAGCTCTGACTCAACGGCATTACAAATAAAAAGCAAGAGGCTGCAAAAAAAGAAAGCACCATCCTTGGTGCTTTTTGATTGGTTTTCTTCACTATTGTTGCTCTTCTACAAGCTTAGTGTTGGTATCCTCAGTAGATTCACCTGAGTGGTCATCAGCCAGGAATGTATAAACCGTAGGGACGACAAATAAGGTAAACAGAGTACCTACTGTCATGCCCACAGTAATTACTAGACCGATAGAGAAGCGGCTTTGCGCGCCAGCACCAGCTGCTGTCAGTAGTGGTACGACACCAATTACCATTGCTGCTGTTGTCATCAATACTGGACGTAAACGTTCTGCTGCTGCTTTCTTCACTGCGGCAATCTTATCGCCTGCGAATTCCGGCTGGATTTGGTTCGCAAACTCCACGATCAAAATACCGTGCTTACTGATCAGACCGATAAGTGTTACAAGGCCAACCTCAGTGTAGATATTGAGCGTATCGATACCCAAGTACAAAGGAATCATGGCTCCGAATATCGACAACGGAACACTGGTCAATACGATCAATGGATCTTTGAAACTTTCAAACTGAGCCGCTAGCACCAAATAAATGATAATAAGCGCAAGAGCAAAGGTTGAAACCAAGGAAGCTCCTTCCTGGACGTACTGACGTAATTGACCAGATGAGTCTGTTGCGTACGACGTTGGAAGAATTTGTTTTGCACCTTCCTGCATCACTTCATAAGCTTCACCAATACTAACGCCTGGCATCATCTTCGCTTCGATAGTCGCGCTGTTCAATTGCTGGAACTGATCCACGGCTGATGGCTGCACACTTTGCTTGATATCAATAAGCGCTGATAGCGGAACCATAGTGCCGTTATTTGAGCGCACGTAATATTGGTCGATATCATTCCAAGAACTACGGTCAGAGCGTTCTACTTGAGTGATTACCTGATAGCTGCGCTCATCTAATGCGAAATAGTTAATAAAGCCTTCACTCACGTAGCGAGTTAACACATTACCAATTTCTTGCGCGTTCACATTCATCAATGCTGCTTTGTCACGATTAATGGTAATTTCTACCTGAGGCTTATTGAACTCTAAGTCATTCTGAACATAGATAAACTTGCCACTATTGACCGCATACTCTTTCATTTTTTCTGCGTACTGGTAGAGCTCCTCATAGCTTCCCGTCGGCGTTTTCAATACCATTTGGAACGGCAGACCTTGCGATGTACCAGGTAGATCTGGAGGTGAAATAGTAAACACCTGCAATCCTGGGAAATCGACTATGTCGTTCTGGAATCTTGTCATGATGTCTTTCACTGACGCTTCACGAGAATCCCAATCTTTAAGTACACCTAAACCGAAGAACTTATTGTCTTTTTGGTAACCATTTACCATCATCGACATTTCAGTTTCAGGATAACTGCTGATCGTTTTATCCAACGCTTGAGTGAAATTGCCAAGGTAGTCGGTATTAGCTTGCGATGGACCTTGACCCATCATGATTACAACACCTTGGTCTTCTTGTGGAGCCAATTCACTCGCAGTGTGAGTAAACATGAACACCAACGACACAAGGAAAGTCAGAACTAATGGCCACACCAACAGACGGTTGTTGAGTACGGTCGTTAGGATGTTTTCATAATGATGTGTAACACCAGAAATAACATTATCAATTTTCTTAACCATTGCGCCTTCTAGAATCTGCTTGTTGAGCATTTTAGAAGTCATCATCGGTGTGAGAGTTAGTGCGATAAATCCAGAGATCAATACAGAACCAGCAAGAGTAAACGCAAACTCTGTAAACAGTTTCCCCGTTAGACCACCCATAAAGCCGATCGGAGCATATACGGCAGCCAACGTAATCGTCATAGCGATGACAGGACCAGCGATCTCTCGTGCACTTTCAATCGCCGCTTGTACTGGTGTTGCCCCCTCCTCAAGGTGACGGAAGGTGTTTTCTACAACAACGATGGCATCGTCAACAACTAGGGAGATAGCCAATACCATTGCTAGTAGCGTCAACAGGTTGATACTAAAGCCCATAGACATCATCAAGAACAACGAACCGATGAGTGACAATGGTATAGTAACCAAAGGAATGACCATGGCACGCATTGAGCCCAAGAACGCTAAGATGACGATAATTACGATCACCGCAGCCTCTATAAGAGTCTTGGTTACTTCCTCAATCGAGCTATCAATAAATTTCGTTGAGTCATAAACCACTTCCGCTTTCATACCTAGCGGCAAGCTGTCTTTAATCGCTGGAAGAACGTCGTACAGTCCTTTAACAACCGTTAGCGGGTTTGATGTCGAGGTATTGCTGATTGCTGTTGTGATCGAGCTTGTACCGTTAAACAATACACGCGAGTCGTAAGTGTTCGCACCAAGCTCTACCGTTGCTACGTCTTCTAGGTGAATTAATTGACCATTCGCAGCTTTAAGCACCATGTTTTTAAATTCATCAACAGATGATGCATCGGTGTGTGCATTAATATCAATCTCGATATAGTCCGCTTTCAATTTACCCGCAGCACTCACAGAGTTACTACCCTGGATTGCAGCCTGTACATCGGCAGCCGTTAGACCAAACGCCGCCATTTTGGTTGGGTTCAACCAAATACGCATTGCAAAGTCACTCTGTCCTAGTAGGTCGATCTTTGATACGCCATCTACAGTTGAGAATGTTGGCTTAACCACGCGACTCACATAGTCAGAAATCTGCTGTGTTGCCAGGCGGTCACTTGAAAACGAAACATAAAGGATTGGCGACTGTGATGTCGATTTCAAGATGCTCGGGTCCTGCGTACCTGCTGGTAAGCGATATTTCACCTGTTGAACCAGTGACAAGATTTCGGTTAGTGCTTTATCCGTTGGATAATCCAGTTTCAGATTCACCGTAATTAAAGACTTACCTAAGCTACTTTCTGATGTCATGTAGTCAATTCCCTCAGCTTGCGCGATTTGCGCCTGCAGAGGTTGGGTAACATAACCTTGGACACTGGTCGAACTTGCGCCTGGATAGGTCGTCGTAACCGTAATCACACCCGTCTCAATTTCTGGGTATTGACGAACCTGAAGCTCCGAAAAAGCTTTGAGGCCTAGCACCAATAACACCAAGCTCAACACTGTTGCTAGAACAGGTCTCTTTATAAATATGTCGGTAAAATTCATAATTTTGCCTATTTATTACTTAAATGTTTTAGGAAACGGAGTTGAGTTATTGATCTTAACCACGGTTCCTTTCTTAAGTTGTTGTTGGTTGGAAGTCACAACGATTTCGCCTCGCTCTAAGCCTGACACAATGCCGACTAAGTCATCTTTGCGGGGGCCAATTTCGACTAACTTCTGCTCGACAACTTGTTGACCATTTTCATTTTTCACGACAAAGACGCTGTCGCCATAAAGAGAGTAAGAGATAGCAACTTTTGGTACGGGAACAATCGCAACTTCACTGCCTAACGTTATTTTTGCGTTGATGTACATGCCACTCACAAGTTGGTTTCCATCGCCTTCTACTTCTGCACGCACACTGATGTTGTGTGACTGCTCATCTGATGATGGCTGGATAGCGGAAACAATCGCCGAGAATGTTTTGTCTCCATAGGCATCATTGGTAAAAGTCACCTTTTGTCCTAATGCAAGCTGTGGCTGAAAGTCTTCTGAAACTGAGATATCGATGAAGTTGTCGTTAATACTTTCTAACTCAACAATAAGTGCACCTGGATTGATGTAATCACCAAGATCGATGGTGCGAATACCTAATTTGCCAGCAAACGGGGCTTTGATGCTCATAAAGTCAATTTGCGACTTAATGTAAGCAAGGTCTGCCGACTCTGCGTCATATTGAGCTTGCGCTTTATCTACCGAGTTTTTTGCTGTGCTTTTGGTTTTAAGAAGTTTCACCTGACGTTGAAGTTCGATCTTTGCCAATTTCTGCTTTGCAAGTTGGCTGCGGTATTTTGCTTGTAGTAATGAGTCATCAAGTTGAACGATAACATCACCCTTATTTACCGTTTGACCGGAATTAAAGTTGATTGCTTTAACCTGACCGGAAATTTGACTGGTAACTTCTGTAGATTGTTTAGATGTAATTTGACCTACTGCTTGGATGTTTTGTTCCCAGCTATCTTTTTTAGATGTAATAGCAGTTACAGAAACAGCAGGTGCTTTATACTCGCTGATTTTTTTAGCGATCATATGATTTTTAAAACTATTAAATCCGAAAACAAATAGCAGTATTAATACTACTACAGCTAGGACTATTGATATTGCTTTCTTAGACATAACCTTCACTTAATAATGTTTAACGTTGAGAACACATTTAATCTACCGTGATAGAGAGAGAATTTAATAACTCTTGGATAATCAATGCATAATGTTCAATAAACAAAATATAAACATTAAAAATCAACATCTTACAGAAAACAAAGAAAGGATAAAATATAAAACAATGATGGTAATTTCATGTTTTATCAAAGGAGAAAGATTAAAGTATCCGGGTACTTAATTAGGAGTAAGACTATGTCAGAGAAAATGCAACATACAAAACACACCACCTCAGAGAAGATGAAAAGAATCTATGGTGATGTGGAGCATAAACACAATAAAGACCACTTGGAATTTGAAGATAAAGTTAAAACTCATCCTCACCAAAAACATGGTGGTAAAAACGAAGGCCATAAACATTTAGTTAATCACCACTCAGATGGTCATCATGAAAAACATCACCATGATAAAAAGCACAGCCACAAAACTTCTTCTAGAACTCATCATAAAACAAGTTCTAAGTAAGAGAATTAATATATCCCTAGCGTAATAACTGCGCTTATAAAATAATATTTGGAATCGAAAATGAATCGTAATGACGAAAAACAGCTAGAAACGCTTAGCCCATTTGAAGTAAAAGATACACTGATGAAGCTTGCTGCTGAAAACAAAGATCACGCTATGATAAATGCTGGTCGAGGCAACCCAAACTGGGTAGCGACAGTGCCAAGAGACGCATTTTTCCAGTTAGGTATGTTTGCTCTACAAGAATCTAAAGCAACCTACTCTCAATACCCTGGTTTTGGCGGCATGAGTGAAAAAGACAATATCTCAACGCGCTTTCTGTCATTCTGTGACGACCATGAACAGAATGAAGGCGTTCGTTTTCTTCTAAATGCATTTAGCTTCTTAACAACTGAACACAAACTTGATGCGGATGAGCTCATCTATGAATGGGTAGAAGGCATTCTGGGCGATAACTACCCTGTACCTGATCGCATGCTTAAAAACTGCGAGTTCATTTCTCGTAAATACATTGAACAAGAGATGGGCAGCAAAGCTGGTTTACCAGACTCTCACTTTGATTTGTTTGCTGTCGAAGGCGGCACTGCTGCGATGGTATATATCTTCAACACATTGAAAACCAACCGTCTTCTAAATAAAGGAGATAACATTGCCATTGGTGCACCAGTGTTTACACCTTATCTAGAAATGCCAGAGCTTGAAGACTACAGCTTAAACAAAGTAGAGATAATGGCATCAGAAGAGACACAATGGCAAATCCCAGATAGCGAACTAGAAAAGCTTCGTGACCCTAAAATCAAAGCCTTCTTCCTCGTTAACCCAAGTAACCCAGCTTCAGTGAAACTGAGCGATGAAACACTGCAGAAAATTGCAGATATCGCCAATGAGCGCCCAGAGCTGATCGTGCTGACTGATGATGTGTACGGTACGTTCACCGATAACTTCACCTCATTGGCAATGTTAGCACCCAAAAATACTATTCTGGTGTACTCATACTCGAAATACTTCGGTGCAACTGGTTGGCGTTTGGGCGTAATTGCCCTAAATGAAGACAACAATCTTGATAAGATGATTCAGGATCTACCAGAATCTACACGTCAAGAACTGACTCGACGCTATAGTGGTATCAGTCTTGATCCTGCAAATATCAAGTTCATCGACCGACTTGTTGCTGATAGCCGTGCAGTTGCTCTAAACCACACTGCTGGACTGTCTACTCCACAACAAATCCAAATGGCACTGTTTTCTCTGCTTGCTCTACTAGAAGGTGGTAAAGAATACCAAGATAACGCTAAACGCATCGTACGTGCTCGCTATCACACACTCATGGAAAAATCGCTGACTGAGCCAACCATCGCTGAAGACAACAGTAATGGCGCTTTCTATTACGTTGAGATTAATATCCAAGACCTAGCAACATCTGCGTACAGCAGTGATTTCTTTGCCTGGATGCAAGAAGGCTATGAACCGCTAGACTTCCTAGTTCGCCTAGCCGAAGAAAGTAGTATTGTGGTCATGCCTGGTGGTGGTTTTGATGCTCCAGAATGGTCACTACGTGTCTCTCTCGCTAACTTGCCACAGTCGGCTTATGCGACAATTTCAACAGCAATCAATGCCGTTTTAGAAAGCTACTATCAAACTTATTTGAACAATCGATAGTCAATTCTTAGCGCTGAAAGCCTCGTTACAAAAATGTATCGAGGTTTTTTTTGTATTTTCACCAATACTATCCAATACTTCTTTATTAGATACAGTAAGTTATGAATGGTCTATGAAAAATCAAAAAATACAATTTAAAATAGATGATTGGGTGTTTTATCCATACGAAGACAAGTTCGTTTTGCATGGAGAAGATATCGTCATTGATAACAGGCTATCCAAGCTTTTTCACTTCTTATGTGAAAATCCCGACACCGTGTTCTCAAGAGACGAACTTATTAACGAAGTGTGGAACGGGTCAATCCTAACAGACCAAGTTATCACTCAAGCTATTTTTGAGCTAAGGAAGATACTCAAACAGCACGGCAACCACCCATATGGCTACATTGTCACGGTTCCAAAACGTGGATATAAGCTCGATGCGACTGTTGAAAAAGTCATAGAAACACCTCAACCTGTCATCGAAACCACTGATTCTGTCTCTGAAAAAATTGATGTTTTGCGAGACGAGTCGGCACCTGAAACAACCGATATTGTTCTCCCTGAAGCAGGAGCAAGCACGGAAGTCGAAGCCTCAGCGGCTGAGCCAGTACGTCAACGCCCCGCCATGCAAACTGCAACAAAGAAAACTGGTTTTAGGAAGCGCTGGATTGCAACCGCGGCATTACTCGTTATCGGCATAGGTGTGGGTGCAAGCTATCTGCACGTAAAACAAAATGATCGAGCCGCTGCAAAAGTCATCGAGCCCATTGCCACACCAAGTTACCTATCTCTTGAGCCTCGTTATATTCACGTCATTCTTGAAGATGGAGTCCTACGCGATGATCTGAAAGTAGGGTTTACCAAAAAGCTTTTGGAACTGCTAAAAACCTATAAGTATTATCGTGTCATCTATGACGGTCCAGCATCTAAAGTAGCGGCAAATGAACTTAAATTTGCAGCATCCAAACGCGATAACCAAGACTACATTGAAATTGAATACGTGAATCGCATATCTGGCCATAAACATCTTGATCGCAAATATCGAGTTACAGAAGACATGCTGAAGCCGTCTTTGAAAAAGTCGTTAGACGATTTGTTGGATTCATTTAATATCGAAATTGAAAAGTCACTAATCGCGGATTTGGTCGATGAACTTCCTAACGAAGCTGCATCAATTGAGTCAGCTTTGACGTCAATTGGCGCGTCTTATCATGACTATACTCATACCAGAGCCATTGAGCTCATTGAAGAGGCCAAAAAACTTTCGCCAGACAACCCTTACGTTGTCGCTACCGGCTATATTTTTAACGTGTCCAGAATGTACCTTGATCCGCCACACAACATGGCACAATATCTAGAGCAGTTAAACACAGAGACTTTGCTGAAGTTTGAACAGTTTGCTAGCGCCAATCAAACTACGCCAAGAGTTCTTGAAGCTAGTGCTATGATGGCGTTGACCAACGATGAACCATTGCAAGCGAAGACCATATTACAAACCATTCCTCATGAACGGCGCACTGTGTTTTTCTATATTTTAAATGCGAAAGCCTCAGAACTAACAGGCAATAGAGACGCGGCTGAAGAGTTCTATTACCACGCTGTCCTAGAGTCCTCAACTATTCAAGTTCTAAATCTATCTGAAGTGTTGTTCTTCAATAGCGACCTTTCCGATATCAAGAAAAAGGTAGAAACAAGCTTAAGCGAGAATGACGCAGTATAAGTCAAAAAGGGCAGCGTGGTTAATACCACACTGCCCTTCTATTTACGGAGGATTTGGAACAATCACTACCATCGATAGGTCAACATAGCCATTACGCTTTTTCGACCTTCACCAATATTAGCCTCAGCGGAGACACCATAGCTTCTCGCTAAGTTCCAGTTAAAGCCAACAATGCCTGACCAATCATTCGTATTGTACTGATCAATGCTGTAACTCAAGCCTTGGATATCTAACGCATCTGTTTCACTTGTTGTACCGGTGTTATTCATATACGAAACACCAATGTATGGACTAAATAGACCCCAGTTTTCAATGTGATAAGACCGTCCTACACGAGGGCTCACAGCAATGGTTTGACTCGATGTACGACCATCATCAGTTTGAGACCATGTATAACTGATTGGTAACACACCAAAGTATTCTCCAAAACCAGCAACAAAGTTCGTCGATATTCCATAGTTCCAACCCTTAAATTCTGGAGAAAAAGATAGAGAGGGTAGGTTGTTCAATGCATTCGATAACTTGTCACCACAGTAGTCATTGAAGCGGTTACACGTCACTTTAGAATTCGCTAACTTGTCAGATAACGTACCAGGGAACACCGAGCCAGGTATTGTTACATTAAGATCCGTATTACCATCAAAACGCCCTACATGGGCGCCTACTTGCATGAATGGAAATAACCAAGCGGCTGCTCTTAGTTGCAATGTCGCAGTTTTGACATCAGGATTGCCAAAGTCGATTTGGTTTAAATCAACCACATCACCTAATGACACATTGCCTACATTAACATTTAGATTATTAAAGCCAATATTCTGCTCAGTATAAGTAGGAATAATCGACAATGAAAAAGGCAACGGTAAATCAAAGCCCAGGTCAATTGCATTCTGAGCGTAAAATGGAAGCGCATGTTGCCATTTCCTATCGAGCTTTTTCTGTTCTGTTAGCTCTTTAGTTGCTACAACATCACCAGTTCGTGTTGCATTTCTCGCTTCTCTTCGTGCCTGCTTAATATCCTCTCTCGATTGCAACCAAATATCTTCATTATTTGGCATTGTGCTATCCGCATAACTCGGTGAAGAAATAATGGCGAGAAGAATTGTCGACAATACTGCCTTTTTCATTCTGATTACTCTTATAATGGTTAATATATCGTGATCATGTATTTTATTTAGTACTCACAAATATATTGAAAACTGAGATTAGTTAAGAATTGTGTAACCACGCTCTTTCATACAATTGCGCATAACGGTATCTTTCTCACTTTGATAATTCGCTTCAGCTTGTTGTTTTTCAGCAGAACTGCCTAATACACCTGTTACTAAACCAATTCCTGCGCCAATTCCTGCGCCTTCTGAACCAGAACCACCACCAATTGCGGCTGCACCAGCACCTAAGGCAGCAGCACGTCCCATATGTTTAATCGTAGTGCGTCCTGTACCTTCAACATTTTGCTGTTGTACTTGGTCACTTAATTGTTGACATTGATACATATCTGCACTGTATTTTTCTTGGTCAATACCTTTTGTATCGATGATTAGATTATCGGCAAATACTTGAGGAGAAATAATTAAACCGATAAGGAGAGTTAGCTTTAGACTTTTCATGTTAATTCCAGCTTGTTGGTTGATTTACAACTACTCTAACTGAAAATTCCGCTACAAAAATCAACGTAAAATAAAGGTTAAATAATAGCTTTTTAAACCTCATAAAAATCATAAACCAGCTAGATAAAACCTCATAAAGAGGCGATAAAATCCCAATAAAAACACATAGTAATCCATTGTTTTACATGTAAAAAATAAAATGTAGCAGAGTCTAATTTATCCATGATTACAAGTGGTAACTCATGACATAAACTTCTCGAAAATTCTAATTCAACAAATACATCGGAGAAGAAATGTCAGCTTCATCATATTTCACCAATGCAGAGTCTAAAGATAGTCTCTCGCACTACTTAGGCTCAATTAGCAAGTATCCATTACTTAGTGAAGAAAAAGAAAGGACACTAGCTAATAAAGTAGTTACAGAAAATTGCTCACAATCGTTAAATGAGCTGATACTGCCTCATTTAAGATATGTTGCTTACATTGCCAAAAATTTCGTTGGCTACGGTATGTCTACTTTAGACATTATTCAAGCTGGCAATGTTGGACTAATAAAAGCAATAAAGAAGTTCAACCCTGCTCGAGGAATTCGATTAGTTTCTTTCGCTATTCACTGGATAAAGTCAGAAATTAACGAATACATAATCAAGAATTGGAGCATGGTAAAAGTTGCAACAACGAAAGAACAGAGAAAATTATTTTTTAACTTGAGAAAGCACAAAAATGATTCTGGCTGGGTAAGTGAAGAACAAGCGAAAGATATTGCGAAAAATCTAAAAGTACGAGTGAGGGATGTATTTGTAATGGATGGACGACTATCTAATAAAGATAAACAGTTAGAAAGTCATAATTATGATGAAGAATTTCACTGCCCATATACTGAAGATAATTATTTTCGCGAGCATCGCGACGATTTCGCAGACAATCATGAAGAAGAAAATTGGAGTAACCACCTATCTTCCGAGCTAAAGATTGCAATACAAAAGTTAGATGAGCGCAGCAAAGATATTATTTTTCATCGATGGCTAACCAACGAAAAAGCCACACTCTCAGAGTTAGCAGACAAGCACCAACTATCCGCTGAGCGAATTCGTCAAATTGAAGTCGCCACGTTAGCAAAGCTAAAGAACCTAATGGGTCACATACCGATGGCTAACGCAGCCTAACACTGTCATTACAACAATATTAACTACCTTTACGGCATTAGAATGAAAAACACATTTAAAATTACACCGCTTATTTTATTAGCCATAGCTAGCTCGGTAAAAGCGGATACTTTGACTGAAATCTACGACTTAGCTAAGCAAAACGATCCTCAGTTACTTAAAGCTTCTGCACAAAGAGACTCTGCCTTTGAAGCCATTAACTCTACTCGAAGTGCACTACTACCTCAGATCGACCTAACAGCAGGCTACGCGTATCAAGATAGCGATCGTCACACAACCGACGGAAGCACCACGGATCTGAGCTTAGGATTGTCCCAATCCATTTATGATCGCAGCAGCTGGATAGCCCTCACTATCTCGGAGAAAAGTGCCCGTGAAGCCGATGCACGCTATGCGTCTACACAGCAACAAGTCATCTATAACGTCGCCGAGGCGTATTTTAATGTATTGCGTGCCGAAGATGACCTACGGTTTATTCAAGCCGAGAAACAGGCCGTGGCAAAGCAACTAATGCAAACCGAACAACGTTTTGATGTTGGTATTGCTCCAATCACCGATGTACAAGATGCACGAGCGCAATATGACAGTGTTCTAGCTCAGGAAATCCAAGCCAAAAACAATGTCGAGAACGAATATGAAGAGTTGCGAGCCATTACAGGACAACAAGCGAGTAATTTGGCTGTGTTAGATACTGCTCGATTCTCTACTTCGTTACCAAGTAAAAACGCTGATCAACTCGTCGCACAGGCGACAAATGAGAACTTAGATCTTTTGGCAAACCGCATTCAAAAAGATGTTGCCAAGGAACAGATCTCTCTCGCTCAATCTGGCCATCTACCGACTATTTCACTGACATCGAACTATAGCTATACAAAAAACTATAACGAACCTAATGACCCAGTGACGGGTGCACAAATGGATGACGATGAAAACCTATTTAACCTAGGAATTTCGATCGATTTACCAGTGTACTCTGGTGGACGCATCACATCTGAAGCCAAGCAGGCTGAATATCAATTTGTTTCTGCGAGCCAAGATTTGGAATCGACGTTCAGAGAAGTACAGAAAGATGTTCGAGCCATTAATAATAATATTCGTTCTTCCATCGGTTCTATCCAAGCCTATAAACAGTCAGTTATCTCCGCGGAATCAGCCCTTACCGCCACTCAAGAAGGCTTTAATGTTGGCACCCGCACTATCGTCGATGTTCTAGAGAGCACTCAGAACGTCTATCAAGCAAATAAGAACCTGTCTGACGCACGCTACCAATACATTTTATCGCAAGTGCAGCTCAAGCAAGCGATAGGAACTTTGAGCGAGCAAGATATCGTAGACATCAATGCTGGACTAAAGAAGGTCAACTAAAGCAGTTCCTTCATCAATTACGCCCATCCATTGACTGGCATGGGCATGTTTTCTACAAGGAACATGAACAAAACTTCGGATTAACAATGAAAATAACAAGTAAAAACGTGCAGCTCCCACCTAAAACGACATCACTTATTGCAGATAAATATCAACACTTAGTGGGCCGTAATTTAGACCTACTCTTTAGTCGTTGTGAGGTCGTCTTTCATAATGGTTTTGGCGATTATGAGGTGTCGTTAAAGGTGCACTTAGAAACACAATCTTTCTATGTCCTTCGCACTGATTTGCTACTCGATAATGCTATTGAAGACGCTTTTCTGTCGCTATATTACAAAATCGAAAAATATGAAAACAAGTTAGCCGCTAAACAGTTTTTTCGTTCTAAACTTCAGAAAATTCTACGATTTTTGAGTAGCGGCAAGGCGAGGCGTTCAGCAAAAATTACTTACTAACGTTGGGTTGGATTATGCAAGAAAGATGGATGTAAATGAGCTGGGTGGTTTATGGATAGGAAGAGTCGGCATTATTGGATTGATGTTTCCGATAGCCTCGCATCCTGCGAGGCCGATGATCGACTTAGCTGCCAATTAAGTTGAATAAACTCGCATCATATGCCGCTAACATCTTTTCAAACAGTCCAATCGGGACTGCGTAGTAGACTAACGTATTCTTGGACAATACAGCAATTGCATTACCATCACATTCATTCAATACTTCAGTGGGCTCACTGTTCATTCTTTTAGTAAACGTGCAGTAATCACCTAAGATTATATGTTCATCAACGCCCACTTCGCTCGACATATCTTTACCTCTTTACATTGTATTTAGAGCAATTGTTCTAATAATTTTCTCAATACATTTAACTTCATGATAGTTAATGTTTTTCCACAAATGACTGCCACTTTGAGAACTCAACCAAACCAACGCCGAATGATGTCTCCATAAGCATAAGACAGATGACATGCTGCTTTTCCATATAGCTGAAGTCGACAGAAGCGAGAACAGGCGTTGATCAGTGGCTCACCGCATTTTTATCAATGAGTTAAAACATGCGGCAAATTAAACCTAAGAAACGAGCAACACATCTAAACCTGCTACGCTTCGCATGCTTCTTTCTAACGTTCCTTCCATATTGACCACACTATGATGCTTGCCCAGTATAATCAGATCAGCGTCCACAATTTCTATTACAGCATGCATCTCCCGGCTAACATCACCGTTTTTAATGTAGATATTTTCCTTCGAGATCGGGTAGGCACTCACGATAAATTCCAGCTCCTTTGTATCGTGTTTTTGCTCAAGTTCGGCAACAAACTCTCTATAAATATCTCCCCAGTATGCTAAAGAATATGGGTTGTATTCCACATTTGGGTGAACGTAAACCAGACTGATTGTCGCTCCTAAGCTAAATGCTAGGTCAGTGGCATTTTTGATGAGCTCAGCGTCACTATGCTCGAAGTCTATCGCTAAAAGTATATTTTTGTATTTCATATTACCTCAAGAATTTTCAATCTATTGATTGGTGGATTTTTAATCCAAACATTCTTTAAGTTAATACGAGGAAGAATCTAATAAATAAGATAGCGATAATATCCTGATAGTATTTCCACTGGAAAGAACTGTTTTTTTAATAAAACCTAAAAAACCAAAACAAAAGCTAAACGCCCATCAACAAGACCACATAACCAACTGTTTTAAAATGAATATTTTTAATTTATACAGTGTTTACCTACTAATGATTTAGAGGTAAGCGGTTTGTTTTAATATTTTGCCTCACCTAAAAACACTAATACTCACGTATCTATTTTAATGGGAAATATAAATGCAAATCACATCTATGCACGTTGATATCACTCCATCTATGAAAACACTTATCGAAGAGAAGTTTGCTCATATTCAAGGGCACTTTCATTCTATCGATCAAGAAAAATGCCATATTATCTATCATGAGAGTTATCGTCTGTTCGAAGTTGAGCTTACTGTACATCTCGATCATGAACAGTTCTTCACCAAAAAGTCTAACGCGACATTCGCAATTGCTCTGCAAGAAGCGACCCAAGCAGTTTTACACTCATTAGAAAAACACAAGACTAAGCTGTCTGCTAAACATCAGAACCATCACCACAACGAACCAATGTAACGGTCTGCCAATGATAGAAAAATACCAAACATATCATTGCAACCTGTGTGGCAATGAAGTCGAAGTGACATGTGTTGGCGGTGGTCAATTGACGTGTTGCCAGCAGTCAATGCAAGTGAAAGAGATGGATAGCGTCTCTATCTATCTTAAGAAAGCCTTTGAAGGCGAGGCAGTGGCGTTTACGAAGTATAACTTATACTCGAAGCTCGCGCGAAAGTCAGGCTATCACCATATCGCTGATCAGCTTGCACATATTGCCGCCAATGAACTGGTACACGCCAAACTTCATTTCAAACATATAGAACAACGCACGTTAGGATCTCGCTTAACCGATATTGCCGCTGCGTTAAAAGACAGCATCGATGGCGAAAGTTTTGAATCTGTCGCGTTTTATCCTGAGTTGTCTGAACTCTGCAACTCGCACGGTGATTCAGTAGTCGCGGGTCACTTTCTTAATATAGGGGCGATTGAGAAAACGCATGATGAGCGTTTATCTAATTTACTCTATCGACTTGAGTCAGGTTTTGAATTCGAGAGCCTAATACCAACTGAATGGATTTGTGAAAAGTGTGGTCACACACACATCAGCCCCAAGGCATTCGATGAGTGTCCCGTTTGTCACCATGATAAAACTTATCAAAGACGAATGGCGGAAACTAGCCACCGGATTGCGATTTTATAGCCAGGAGTAATTTTGAGTAAACGTATAAAAAAACTCGTTTTTGAGGGAGTCGTAGGCTTGTTTTCTCTGGTTACGATTTTGGCTTATGCCGCAAACGCTCAGCCAGAAAACACTGGTGAAGTGACACTTTCACAGCCAATTGCTACAGCTAGTTTTGAGTCTACTATGACGTGTTCAGAGTTCCTCGAATTAGACTACGACCTGATGCCTGTAACGTTAGGTTACCTAGTTGCATGGAATCATAAATCCAATAGTGAAGTGCAAGTGTTCGATATCACTCAATTAGATGCTATTGAAATTGATGAAATCGTCGACCAATGCCACAAAGCTCCTGCTGCACGAGTACACAAAGTTGTCGCAAAGCAGCTCGCTGATGCTAAATCGGAACAAATCGAAAAATTACTATAGGTATCAATGATGAATAATTCTAACGTTGTCGCAATTGCACACACACATCTGGATGCAAAACATATTGTAACCACCTTAGTCGACCAGGGATTTCCTATAGAGTGCATATCTATCATTGGGAAGGGCTATGAAACGGAAGAGCACGCTACCGGTTTCTACAACACAGGCGACCGCGTCAAAAACTGGGGGAAAACAGGTGCCTTCTGGGGCGGGATTTGGGGCGCACTTGTGGGCTCTGGCTTATTTTGGTTACCGGGTATCGGGGCGGTTGTTGCCGCTGGCCCCATTGTGGCTGCTGTTGCAGGTGCTGTTGAAGGCGCTGCAATAACAGGCGGAGTAACAGCCATCGGTGGAGCATTAGCCAGTATTGGTATTCCAAAAGACACCATTGTCAAATATGAAACCGCCATCAAAACTGACAAGTACTTAGTCGTATTCGATGGTGAAAGTGAACAACTAAAAAAAGCACGCAACTTTGTCCTAAACCACAAAGGCAGCACACTTTAATCCAATCGGCACATGGATGTGCACTTCCTATATATTAGCTATAGTCCTTTGATATGTTTCATTTTATTTTTTTGTTATTTAAATTATAAATGACTTACCGCCATTTGATGCCTTTGCTCTATGACAAAGTTACACTCTCTCCCGTACTGAAACGGGTTGAGAACCATCATTAGGTAGCCGTGATTTCTACTTAATGATGGTTTGACACCTTTCTAATTTAAGTCACAATTTTACTCCAACCATACCCACTGCATTATCAACTACTAGCCTTTTCTGATGTTAGTGCTATCATCGCTAACGATGACACCTAACCAAACACTATCTGGAGGAATTTGATGATTGTAATGCGTACCCACTTGGTAAAGTTGGTTTAATAAAGCGAATTAATTAGCAAACAACACTCTCATTTCGTTTAGAAATCGATCATACTTTACCCGGTGTTCCTTTACCGGGGTCTTAGTGCACCCGCACACACTTACATCGGTAAGTACCTGACCCTATTTAAAATTGCATATTTTGTGTATTTTTAGGTACTAACAATGAGTTCTATTTTTACCCATCCAATCTCAATTAACGAACTTGGTTGGAAAACATTTTTTCAACAGCAACTGACATTAGAAGAATACGACGGTATCGTCCTAGGGCGCGTCATTGCGCATCATCGCAGCGGATATGTTGTCTGTACGGAACAACAAGAGTTCCATCTAGAACATCACATTCATTATCCTCAGATGACGGTTGGTGACTGGATTTTACTCGATGAACAACATCGATTTCTTCGCCTTCTTGATCGCCGTTCTTTGTTCAGTCGCAAAGCGCCTGGTTCAAAAGTAGATGAGCAATTCATTGCCGCCAACGTAGACACGGTTTTTATTGTTTGTTCGCTCAATTACGACTTCAATCTAAGTCGGATAGAGCGTTACCTCACTCTGGTGAATGAAGCGAGATCCGAAGCGGTTATCGTGCTAACCAAAGCAGATCTCTGTAACGATGTAGATGACAAGCGACAACAAGTACAAGCGCTTGACCCATTCTTGATCATAGAAACTGTGAACGCACTGGATAGCGATACATTACAAGGATTGCGCTCTTGGTGTGGCAAAGGACAAACCGTTGCCTTCATGGGCTCATCTGGCGTAGGTAAATCCACTTTGGTTAACACCCTGATGGACGACCAAGCACAGGCAACAGGGTCAATTCGTGAGGATGATAGCAAAGGTCGTCATACTACGACGTCTCGCTCGATGCACAAGATGCCAGAAGGCGGTTTGTTACTCGATACCCCTGGAATGAGGGAAATTCAGCTAACCTCGAGTGAAGAGGGATTAGCAGAAACGTTTAGTGACGTTGAACTTTTGGTCGAGCAGTGTCGATTTAGTGATTGCCAACACACCAATGAACCCGGCTGCGCTGTGCGTAAAGCACTTGAGAATGGAGATATCGACGCAAGGCGCGTAGATAACTACTTTAAACTCATGCGAGAACAAGCTAGAAACAGCGCTTCATTAGCGGAGAAAAGAAGTAACGACAAACAACTTGGCAAGTTTTATCGTTCTGTTCAAAGCGAGAGTCGACATCGTAAAAAAGGCTATTAGCATTAGTCATTTAACGTTGTAAATATGAATCAAAAGACCGCTTTTACGCGGTCTTTTTTTGATAGAGCTTTACGATACACTTTCTAATTTCATATCAGTAATACACGTATTATCCATAATACTTGTTCCTATCACTTTGGTTGCTTTCTTGCCTTTATAGTTCACTATAATCTCAAGGTGTTCTCGGTCCCTAGGTAACCATAAGTCAATGAATCCGTTAGGATTGGTTTTAGCCATTTTGAATAAGAGCTGCCGATGACTATCCTTATCATAAACGGTGACGCCCATTTTCTCGTTTTGCAACTCACCT
Organism: Vibrio mediterranei; assembly: GCF_900088415.1. Lineage (GTDB taxonomy): Bacteria > Pseudomonadota > Gammaproteobacteria > Enterobacterales > Vibrionaceae > Vibrio > Vibrio mediterranei. Next base: position 12,502 of record NZ_FLLQ01000012.1, on the reverse strand, counting down.
GTACACCCCGTCGGTAAGTGCATATCACAAGGGTGCATTTTGTTTAGATAAGGTGCAATTGAGACTAGGAACTCCTTCTCAAGTGGCACTGCCCCAAGGCTGCCATCTTTGAACTGTCCAACAATCTTTGTTGGTTTCACTTGAATAGAAGCTTCACCAGTACGAAACATAGCATTCGCCTCGTCTAGCGCTTCATGAGGTGTCAGTTTGGAAAACTCTGAACCTTGACTCGCAAACACACCAAAACTCGCTAGCATTGAAGCAACTAAGATTAATCTACGCATCGTATTCACCCAAAGAAGTAAGCAAGAGCGAATACAACCACACCAATGATTGCGATGTATTTAAGTGCAGTGCCCATACTTGCTCCGCCGCCTGCTGGCGCTTTATTACAACATCCCATGATGTTCCCCTTCTGTCGTTAGCCTACGAACCAAACTAACCTTTACCCTAGGGGGAGGGTCAACAGAGAATATTGATAAAAATTCATATAAAACAACCCAGTATCTGATAAACGATATTCCATTTATGATCATTTCGAATGGATTGGCTGTAGAACTGGGCAGATGAGACACACAACAGTCCCTCTAGAATTTTCATTATCACGCTGATGTTTTGAATACTGCGTTGTACAAAAACATCAATTTGGTAACATTTATCAAAACAATAAACTATAAATTGCAACAAATACCACAAATTTTATCTAAAAATAAATTATATGTAGACACATTAATTTGCATGGATAATATAAAACGCGCAAACACACTTTTTTACAAAATAAAGCCGACCAATCTTCGTCGAAAACTCTTATCTAAACGAATAGGAGTCGTCAAACGACATTAGGTCCGGCACCACTTATACAGGGATAAAAAATGCAAAGTTCTAGCTTGTTAGCTCGCTATGCCAATGGCAACCTGGTTCTCCAGATCCTAGCGGGTATCGTTTTTGGTGTTATCCTCGCACTCGCTTCTCCTTCAACTGCTCAAAGCTTCGGAATGCTTGGTAGCCTGTTTGTCGGAGCATTGAAAGCTGTTGCCCCAATTTTAGTCTTCATTCTTGTTGCAGCTTCTATTGCTAATCAAAAGAAAAACCAAACCACTCACATGCGCCCAATCGTGGTGTTATATCTAATTGGTACTTTCTCCGCATCATTGACAGCGGTATTACTAAGTTTCCTTTTCCCAACGGAGCTCACCCTCGTTGCTGGTGCAGAAGGTGCAACACCACCTCAAGGTATTGCAGAAGTCCTTCACACGTTGTTGTTTAAGCTTGTAGATAACCCGGTCAGTGCGTTAATGAACGCGAACTATATTGGTATTCTAGCTTGGGCAATTGGTCTAGGTTTAGCACTACACCACGCATCTGATACGACAAAAGCAGTGTTCGAAGACCTGAGTCATGGTGTTTCACAGATCGTGCGCTTTATTATCCGCCTAGCGCCATTTGGTATCTTTGGTCTTGTAGCTAATACATTTGCAACAACGGGCTTTTCGGCACTTGCTGGTTACGCGCAACTACTATTCGTTCTACTTACTGCAATGGCGATCATTGCCCTTGTTGTGAACCCAATCATCGTTTATGTAAAAACCAAAGAGAATCCATATCCACTTGTATTCCAATGCCTTCGTGAAAGTGGTGTAACGGCTTTCTTCACTCGTTCAAGTGCGGCAAACATTCCAGTCAACATGACGCTCTGTGAAAAATTAGACCTAGATGAAGATACCTATTCAGTCTCTATTCCACTAGGTGCAACCATTAACATGGCTGGTGCTGCGATTACAATTACTGTGCTAACACTAGCAGCAGTTCATACTATGGGCATTGAAATTGATATCCTGACAGCATTGCTACTGAGTATTGTTGCTGCAGTATCAGCATGCGGCGCATCAGGCGTGGCAGGTGGTTCTCTACTGCTCATCCCTCTAGCATGTGGTCTATTCGGTATTTCGAACGATGTGGCGATGCAAGTGGTTGCTGTTGGCTTTATTATCGGCGTGATTCAGGATTCAGCAGAAACAGCACTGAACAGCTCAACAGACGTAGTGTTCACTGCGGCGGTTTGTAAAGCAGAGCAGAACAAATTGAGCTAACATTGTACTCAAACAAAAACAAAGGGCTGCGCATCGCGCAGCCCTTTTTCGTTTTATAACGACCCGTCTCTACGGGTCTACCTTAATGATGCTCAAGTGGTCTAGCTGATTCAGTAACTCTGACTGATGATTTCCTTGATCAGTCATTACATTACTATCGGCAATACCCAAGTCATTCCATCCAATACCCTCAAGAGTGATATCCGTTTGCTCACCATTGTTGGTGACACTGATAACTGTTGTCGCTGGATCAGTGTTGTCGTTCGGATCATCATTAACCGTAATGGTAATGTTTCCTAGCAAATCACCTAAATTGTCGTGATCTGGCAACAAGTCAGAGATATCCAACTTATCATCACCAATATGGAAATCCGTTACGGTTTGCTCTGCAGGGTTGGTTGTGGTGCCAGCACCTTCCTCAGTAAACAAGAATAAATCAAAGCCGTCTCCACCGGTAAGAATATCGTTACCGCCACCGCCGTAGATAATGTCACTCTCATCCGTACCAATTAACGTCTCAGATGCTCCTGTACCAATGCGAATTTGGTCGGGTAGCGTGAGCTGCTCAGATTGATGTAGAGCCAGTAGCACCTCAGTTGGCGTCATACTGTCCACTTCCTGTTGAGACACACCTAGAAGCGATGTCAGTGTCACACCTTCCAATACAATAGACTGTAACACTGCCCCACTATCACTGATCTCAATAACCGTATCACCAGACTGCTCTGACACACTCAACTGGTCTGTTAATTGCTGGTCAGCTTTAAAGTCGACTGCAGTTAGGTCAACCACATCATGTTTCACGTTTGGATCAGTGGCTGCAAAGTCACGTACATCAAAGTCTTTAATCGTATCCGTTCCAGCGAGACTCGCTGTTTCCCAACGGAAAGTATCTTGCGAATCAGTGTCCACACTAGTACCACCGCCAATAGGAATAGAGTTACCAAATAGCCACTCATCATCCGAGGTTGCGGTAAGAATGTCGTCAAGCGAACTATCGCCAATCTGACCTTTGTTCCCCGTCACTGTGATGGTAATTGGCTGTACGCTATCACCACCAGGAGCGCCATCTGTAGCTTCAATATAGAACGTCTCTGTAGCAGTTTGGTCTCCAGTGAGTGCATTACTGCTGCCAGTAAGTAATACGTACGCCCACACGCCAGTCGCCACGTTGAATGTAAGCGTCCCATACTGGCCTGTCGCAGTGAATGTATCACCACTCAATGTCCCGTTACGCAACGAACGAGTCACCGAGGCACTATCCACATCGGTGATGTTCACTGTTCCGGACACAGAATCAGTCACACCTTCTTGAACACCTTTGGCAAAATCACCAGTGATGCTTGGCGCATCGTTGGTGCCTTGGATGGTTACTTTGACTGTCGATACGGTGCCATCCACAGATTTCACGTTAAAGGTATCATCGACCGATTGGCCCACATTTAAACTATTGAATGACTCGTCTGCAATATACGTCCAGTTTCCATCAGCATCGATAGAGAACGTACCATGATTACCTGCGACATTGGTCTGTTCCTGGAACTTATTGTCAGGATTATCGATATCTAAAGAGGTTAACGTACCACTTGTACTCAGCACCGCGTCTGTTTCCTGCAAGGTCACATCTGCACTGCTCACTGTAGCGGCATCATTAGTACCCGTGATGACTATCTTCACCTCAGAGGTAGTGCCATCAATAGAAGTCACCGTAAAGCTCTCTTCTGCTTTCTGACCTTCTGCTAGGTTATCGAAATTACTCTTAGCGGTGAATGTCCACACGCCCGCTGCCGTCAGGGTAAACGTACCTAAGTTACCCACTGTCCCATTTTGAGCAACAAATACGTTATTTGCATTATCAGGGTCATCTGCCGTCAGCGTCCCGTTAGCCGTTAGTATGCTGTTACTTTCTGTAAGGTTCTCAGTAGCAGCACTAATGTCTGCAGCATCGTTGGTACCGTTGATTTTCACCGTAACAGTCGATGGCGTGCCATCAACAGAGGTGACATTGAACGTTTCTGAGACGCTTTGACCGACGTTTAAATGGTCAAATGACTCTTTAGCAACAAATGTCCAAACACCATTGGCATCAATACTGAACGTACCGTACGTCCCTACTTTGCTGCTAGGCGTAAAGGTATTATCCGCGTTATCAACATCATTGGACGTTAAGGTATCGGTAATTGTCAATGGAGCATCCGTTTCATCTCGCTCCACAGAGCCAACACTTACCGTAGCGGCATCATTGGTACCCTCGATCTTCACCGTCACACTCGTTGGCGTTCCATCGATAGTAGTAACAGCAAAGGTTTCTTCAACACTTTGACCAACATTCAAAGAATTGAATGCTTGGTTAGCCACAAACGTCCATTCGCCGTTGGCATCGATACTAAACGTACCGTATGTGCCTTGCTTATTGTTTTGAACCGTAAACGTATCGTCAGGGTTATCGACGTCCGTTGAGTTGAGATTGCCTGACATCTGCAGCGGTGCATCGGTCTCGGCATGAGTTTGAGACTCAGGAGCAACTATCGCAGCGTCGTTACGGCCTTCGACCGTGACTTCAATTGTCTGCTTGATTGCATCGCCTTGAGCCACACCACCAACCAAGCTCTCAATAAATAGGTCAAAGTTTTCAGTGACTGGACCATCGTTAAGACTGTTGGCTTTATCTTGGTCTAGTACGTACTCCCACTTGACACTTTCCGGTGTATCTCCTGCAATTAGCTTAAGCGTACCGTACGTACCTTGGATTTCCGTCACCATACCGGAGTTACTCAAGCTATAGCTGTGAGTATCGTTATGGTCAACGTCAGCGATCGTCACCACACCATTAGCCGTGCCAGATTCTGCGCCTGCTGGATCTTCATGTACGGTTCCAGTGGCAACGGTATTTGCAGCAACAATGGTTGGAGCGTCGTTGGTACCTGTCACTTGGAAATTGACAGTAATAGTATCTGAGGCACCGTGTTCATCTGTGACTTTCACTTGATAGCTCAATGGACTAGACAGCGTTTCACCTTCTGATAAATATTCAAAATCACCAGTCAGATTAAAGGTCCAAGCTCCGGTCACCGGATCGACCGTCAATTCGCCTCTTGGATCACCAGAGACTACTTGCCAGTGATGGCTATCCGCCACATTAACAGTATCAACATCACCAGAGTCAAAGTTTCCAGTAAGCTGCGTCGTGGTGTTTTCCGTCGCCATTTGTTCGCCAATATCCACGATTTGCGGTGCATCGTTGGTACCGACAATAGTGATATTAATGACATGTTCGTTGGACTCTTCTGTTGCCGTTACGCCAGAACTGTCTGTCGCGACAACACTCACTTGAATAGTTTTAGTCTGCCCTTTGGCTAGCGCATTAATCTCTGGATTGTTCTCGTCAACCACGAACTTCCAGTTACCGTTGTTATCAACAGTGAACGTACCAAAATTTGAGTCTTGTTTTACAGAGAAGGTATGAGTGTCACCAACGTCAACATCGGAGACCGTGACTTTACCTGCCGCGGTGCTACCCAAAGCATCACTTACTGAGCCTGAAGCCGAGCCTGATACGGTTGGTTGATCGTTAGAACCGACTACCGTCACTTCTACTTTTTGAGTCACTTCAGCACCGAATTGATCGGTTGCGCGTATTGTGAACTCTTCCGTTACCGTGACGCCTTCACCTAATGATTGAACATGAGGCTTGTCGTTGAATAGAACGTATTTCCAAGTATTTGTAGATGGGTCAACGGTAAAGTGGCCGTAAGTACCATCCAAATTAGTAGGGTCTAACGTAACAGTATCGTTAGTATCAAGATCATCTAATACAATAGCCTTAGTTACTGATACGGTTGTTCCATCGCTATCGATGACGTCTTCAGTCACCGTTCCATCAACAGTGGTCATCGTAGGTGCTTGGTTTTCACCCTGAATGTTAATGGTTAGAGTTTGTGTTGCTGTTGCACCTTTCGGGTCAGTAACGACGACTGTCCAAGTCTGCTCAATAGTTTCATTCGCACCCAACGCAATAATGTCTGGGTTATTTGGATCGACTTTATAAGACCATGTACCATCAGCATTAAACACCAACGTACCATAGGCATTATTAACGTTGTTAGGTGTAGCAACCCATGTATGATGCCCTTGATCTTGAGTATCAATATCAGTCACAGCAAGTTTTCCGGATATTGTTTGATCAACATCATCGGCAACTATGGTTTCTTCAACATTAGCCTTGAGCGTTGGCGCATCATTTTGACCATTCACATCAATAACGATCTCGAGTGTTTGTGGCAAACCATTGTCATCAACAATAGTTTTTCCATATTGGTCTACAGCGTAAACCTCAAAAACATCGTGCTTGGTTTCTCCCTCTTGGAGTGATTGCACAGCTCTACTGTCATTATCTAAAGTAAAGACCCAAGAACCATCATCATTAACGACAATACTGCCGTACGTTCCATTGCCATCAACTAAAGTCCAGGTAATCTGACTTCCAAGCTCAATGCTCGGATCTAGCACCAAAGGCCCACCTGCGTTATCCGAGCTAATGACAATCTCAGAAGGACCTGTACCTGTTTCATTACTATCGCTATTGTCTTCATTGGCAGTGATAGTCTTGACGATATATTTTTCATCATTCGGGTTAGGGTTTTCGAAGTTTTCGGCTGACCCTATTACCTTCACTTGCACTTCTCGGCGATCCGATTTAGTACTCGCTCCCTCACCAGCTTCAGTATCAGTCACGGTTACGTAGAATGTATCAAACACCTCTTTTTCGGCAGGAAGCTCTTTTGATGGATCCAGTACGTACGTCCATTTACCAGTATCAGGGTCGATGGTTAACGTACCATATTCACCCTGTATATCTTCTACTGCCCATACGTGAGAATCACCTAGATCAGCATCATCTACACCCAGTACACCCGATATAGAATCTGTCACATCTTCGTGCGCTTCTCCGAGCAATACTGTGTCATCTTGAGGTTTTGTAATGTCCGTGTTGTAAGTAATTTCTGGTTTATCCGCAGAACCATTAATCGTGACATTGACGTCTATGTAGAACGGACCAACAACAATTCGCCATGACTCAGTTGCTGTCTCACCTTCATCAAGGCCTTGAACAAGCACAGAATCGTTGTCCAATTCATATTTCCAACCGCCAGTTGCCGTTCTAACAAGCTGCCCATAAACACCACCGTTTACAGGTATAAAGTTCGCACCTTGTGGGATAGGGAAAATGAAAGAGTCTCTATCAACCAATTGTTGATCTTCCGTGACTTCTAGTTCGGAGACATCAACAGGAATGATACCGCCGCTGCCAGAACCATCACCTGGATCTTGTTGACCTATAACATCAATTACGATTTCTTGACGGTTTGAAACACCGCCGTCGTTATCCGTCGCAACAACATAGAATTTTTCTTGTACCGTTTCACCCGCAATCAATGCTTGCGTCGCAGGTAATGAATTATCAAGAACGTAAGTCCATTTACCGTCATTGCCAAGAGTCAAGGTCCCATACGTGCCAACACCCGAAGGAGCGCTGCCCGATGCACCACTACTCTCTATTGACCAACTTACAATAGAACTGTTGTTGTCTACATCAACGGCAGACAATTGGCCATCAGTTCGCGTAAGATCGATACCAAACTGTGCAGCCGTGCCATCTTCAACTACGGTACCTGTTGATTCACCTGAAATAACTGGTACATCATTTCGGCCTTCAATCGTAATCGTAATATCTTGGGTAACTGTTGCACCATTTCTATCTGTCACCAAAATGGTAAAGACTTCAGTCTCGGTTTCACCCTCGGCAAGCGATTGTAAAACATCATTTTTTGGTACAAATGACCATTTGCCATCTTTATCGATTGAGAGCTCACCACTTAAACCGTTATAGACGTTGTGACTTTGTCCTGAAGAAATAACCACTTCGGCTTTATCGTCATTGTCATAATCAGTAAGAACTAATTGTCCCTCAATTGGTGTAGAGTCATCGCTGGTATCATCTGTTCCATTGTCCTCTACATAAGTAGCGGACACGTCTCCTGTGACAACTGGTGCGTCATTCTGGCCTTCAATTTGAATCGTAACGGTTTCAACAGAAGTAGCGCCTTGACTATCAGTTACTTTCACTTCAAAAACATCGGTAACAATCTGCCCAGGTTTCAATGCTCGGATTTCAGAAAGCTTGCTTTGTTGGTCATAGGTAAACGTCCACTTACCATTCGAGTCCATTGTAAGCGTGCCATATTCACCACGACCGTTGTTCGAATCACTGATTTCCCATTGATGAACATCGTCCGCATCAACATCACCAGAACTTAATTGACCCGATGTTGTATATTGACCCGCTTCTATAGCATCTTCAAAAATAACCTTATTTTGAGCGCCAGTGATGTTCGGTGCGTCATTTTCACCTTCGATAACAATCTTGATTTCTTGAATCGACTCAACACCATACTTATCTCTAACCCGAATCTGAACAGTGTCACCACCAGGTAATATGTCTCCCTTATCAAGCGAGTCCACATCTGGGTGGTTATTGTTCAGCTTATAAGTCCATGTACCTGTGGCTTCATCAATACTGAAAGTACCGTATTGACCACTTTGCAATACACTCCAAGAGACGATTTCACCCTGATCTGGATCACCACCACCGATAACATTGTTATCTAGTTGATCTTGGGTCGGAATACCCGCAATGATCGTTCCACTCAAAGCGGCTCCATCTTCTATCACGGTATATTCAGGTTTAATAACAATTTCTGGCTCACTGTTGGTGCCCGCAACGGATACCGTAACAGTAATCGTGTCTGTTAAACCGCCAGCGTCCGTTACTACAACTTGGAAAGTATCTGTTACCGTCATGCCTGGTGGTATTGAGCGAGTAGCCAATGAGTCACTGTCGAGCTCATAAGTCCACTTACCATTATCATCAACCGACAGCTGACCGTAGGTGCCCGTCGCTTTCCCGTTTACTGGATTTTCACCCTGAACCTGCCAAGAATGAGTATCAGTAGAATCAATATCAGATACTGCAAGGTTACCCGTCGCCACTTCACGTCCTGGAGTGTCTTCGATAACACTACCTGTTGTGGTGCCCGCGAGTTCTGGAGCATCATTCGTTCCAGAAATATTGATAGTAATGGTTTGAGTATCAGAACCATTGGATTGACCTGAGCTGTCTTTAACCGTGACGGTGAAGGTTTCCGTTAGCGGTGTATCTCCCGGTCTTAATGCTTGCACAGACGGGTTGCTATTATTGAGGGTGTAAGTCCATTCACCAGTCACTGGATCGATAGAAATGGCACCGAACTGTCCTTTCCCGGTATTCAAAGACCATGAATGTGTGTCATTGGTATCGACATCTCCTGGATCAAGCTGGCCGACAAATTTGATTGGCTGAGAGGGGTCATTGTTAGGGAAATCATCTTCGGTAACACTACCTACAAAGTCTCCGTTAATGACTGGCTGATCGTTGGTCCCCGTGATATTTAGGGTGATGGTTTTTTCGTTAACGGCACCAAACTCATCGGTCACTTTGATGGTAAATGTTTCCGTGACTACTTCACCATGAGCCAATGCTTGTACTTTGCCACTTTGAGCGCTGGACGCTTCAAGATCGTATCGCCATTTGGTGACACCATTGGCATTCTCAAAAATAGTCAGAGTACCGTACTCACCAACACCACCGTTACTATCAGTAATTTCCCAAGTATGGTCATCGTTAGCATCAGGGTCTCGGTCTCTCAAGTCTCCAGAACGAGATTCAACTCCGTCTTCTACTAGGTTTTTGTTACCTGTGATCTTGATATTTGGCGCATCATTAGTGCCCGTAATATCGATGGTTACAACTTCTGTGCTCACTGCTCCGAACTCGTCTGTCACTTTAACATTGAAAGAGAGCTCTTTAGTTTCACCTTCTCTTAAAGCTTGAGTTGCACTTGCGCGATTATTTAGAGTGAATCGCCACTCACCGTTAGGCTGAACTACCAGGTTACCATATGGTGTTGAACCGTTGTCGACAGAGAAAGTCAACTGTGCATCGGCATCGATATCAGTACCGTGTAATGTACCAGTGGCAATTCGTGTACCAGCTACAGAAGTTCCGTCATCTAAATTTCCGGCCTCGACCACCGAACCACTTAAGTCACTTGCATTGGTGAACGTGGGTTGATCGTTAGTACCTTTTACCGAAATAGTAATGACTTCAGTATTTAGCGCACCCAACTCATCTCTTACCGTAACGGTAAAGTGAATATCCTGAGTTTGTCCCTCTTTGAGCGCCTGAGTTTCGGGAGAGTTATTATCTAATGTAAAGGTCCATTGGCCATCTGGTAAAACAACTAAGTTACCAAAGTCACTACTACCGTCATTGACGTAGTACGTTAGATTACTGCCAGCATCTGCATCAGAGCCAACCAACGTACCTGTCGCTTGAGTGACTCCGGAAACAATCGTACCGTCATCATTATTTCCGGCCTCAATTACAGTGCCGGTCAGATTGCTAGCGCTCGTGATCTGTGGTTGATCATTGGTCCCTGTAATATTGATTTTGACGACTTCGGTATTTACTGCACCAAACTCATCAGTGACCTTAACCGTAAATGAAAGCTCTTTAGTTTCATTTTCTCTCAGTGCTTGTGTATGTACAGAGTTGTTGTCTAATGTAAACTTCCATTGGCCATTTTCCTGAACAACCAATTCACCATAATCATTGCTTCCATTATCCACTGAGAACTTAAGCTGAGCATCCGCATCAACATCTGTCGCAGTCAATGTACCAGCAGCAACGGCGACACCCGCAACAACCGTTCCGTCATCTAAGTGTCCGGCCTCTGTGACAGCCCCATTAAGAACACTAGAACTAGTAAATGTCGGTTGGTCATTCGTGCCCTTAACGGTAATGGTGACGGTTTCAGTGTTAATCGCGCCTAATTCATCCCGTACTTTCACAGTGAAAGTAACATCGTGGCTCTGACCTTCTTTCAAAGACTGCACCTGAGAAGACGTATTATCTAGAGTAAACTTCCAGTCACCATCATCGTCGACAACCAATGTGCCATAGTCACTGCTACCATCGTCAATTGAGAAAGTGAGGCTTGAGCCAGCATCTACGTCAGCACCAATCAGCGTGCCTTCAACCTCTGCAGTACCAGTAACTGGCGTGCCATCATCTTGATGTCCTGCTTCTTTTACATCGCCAGACAGATCACTTGATTGGGTTATCGTTGGTTTATCATTAGTACCTGTGATGGTAATTTTGACGACTTCAGTATCAGTCGCGCCAAATTCATCTGTGACTTTTACGGTAAAAGACAACTCTTTGGTTTCATTTTCTCTTAGCGCCTGAGTTAGCGAGGAGTTATTATCTAGTGCAAATGTCCATTGGCCATTTGGTTGAACCACTAAATTGCCATAACCCGTTGCTCCATTTTCAACAGAGAAGGTTAACTTAGCATCTGCATCAATATCTTCTGCATGCAACTGACCAGACGCAGATGGAGCTCCTGGAACAGCCGTTCCATTGTCCAAATGCCCTGATTCAATAACATTGCCCGATAGCTCACTCGAGTCAACAAAGGTTGGTTTGTCATTGGTACCTTTGATAGAAATGGTCACCACTTCATTATTAATAGCACCGTGCTCATCGCGAACTGTCACTGTAAAGTTGACGTCTTTTGTCTGCCCTTCTTTCAGAGCTTGAGTTTGCTCTGAATTATTGTTCAGCGTAAAGGTCCATCGACCATCCGGCAACACAACCATGTTTCCATAATCGCTATTACCATTCTCGATGTAATATGTCAGCGTGCTATCTGCGTCAACATCAGTACCAACTAACGTCCCAGTTGCGACATCCGTTCCAGGCACCGTAACACCAGAATCCGTATGCCCAGCTTCAGTAACGGTAGCTGCGAGAGTACTGCTTGAAGTAAAGGTTGGTTGATCATTGGTACCCGTTATAGTGATGGTCACCGTTTCGGTGCTCACCGCACCAAACTCATCGGTCACTTTCACCGTAAAGCTGACGTCTTTGGTTTCGCCTTCTTTGAGTGCTTGTGTCTCGGTTGTAGTGTTGTCTAGCGTAAAGGTCCATTGACCGTTCTCTTGCACGACCAATTCACCGTAGTCACTGTTGCCATTGTCCACTGAGAATTTGTGGGTTGCACCGGCATCGACATCATCCGCAACTAATGTACCGGTAGCGGTAGATGTGCCTGCTTGAGGGTTACCCGCATCATCGTGACCCGCTTCAGTCACAGCACCAACAAGCTTACTGCTGGCATTAAACGTTGGCTGGTCGTTGGTACCCGTAATGGTGATGGTCACCGCTTGCTCAGTCACCGCCCCTTTATCGTCGGTCACTTTCACCGTGAAAATGACGTCTTCCGATTGACCTTCTTTGAGAGATTGAGTCT
>NZ_FLLQ01000011.1 GCF_900088415.1 Vibrio mediterranei | reverse complement strand
TCACCGTTAAGTACCGTGAGAACTTTCAAACTGGAGCGACACACGAGGTTCGAACTCGTGACCTCAACCTTGGCAAGGTTGCGCTCTACCAACTGAGCTAGTGTCGCATATCAACAGCAAACGCTATTGATTAAATTTGGTTGCGGGGGCCGGATTTGAACCGACGACCTTCGGGTTATGAGCCCGACGAGCTACCAAGCTGCTCCACCCCGCGTCCGTATTGTGTCACCGTTAAGTACCGTGAGAACTTTCAAACTGGAGCGACGCGACCAGCTTGGGCACGAGGTTCCTCGTGTGCTGTTTCGTCTTTCCTAAATTTGGAGCGACACACGAGGTTCGAACTCGTGACCTCAACCTTGGCAAGGTTGCGCTCTACCAACTGAGCTAGTGTCGCATTGAACGTCTTTCGTCGTTCAGGGCTGCGAATTATAAGAGCATTTTTTTGTGATGCAAGTCCTTATCAGCAAAAAAACCAACTTTTTTTTCGTTTGATGAAAAAGCACACAAAAATACGTTATTTTTCCGCCAGCTACAGCCCTAAACTTATCTTTTTAACAAATATTCGAAGATCAGATAGTAAAAATAGTCTCACGATAATATTTGAGTTCAGCAATAGACTCACGAATGTCATCCAACGCTAGATGGGTTCCTTGTTTAGAAAAACCATCAAGGACTTCCGGTTTCCAACGACGAGTCAATTCTTTTAACGTACTGACATCCACGTATCGGTAATGGAAATACTCTTCAAGTTCCGGCATATGTTTGTAGAGAAAACGTCGGTCTTGACCAATACTATTGCCACAAATCGGTGATTTTCCTTTTGGTACCCATTGCTCTAAAAACGTGATGGTTTGTTTAATGGCTTCCGCTTCATCATACTCACTGTCTTTAACGCGAGCCACCAGCCCACTTGCAGTATGGGTATTAGTGCACCAATCATCCATTTTGGCCAACTCTTCATCCGATTGGTGAATGGCGATTACTGGGCCTTCAGCAAGAATGTTTAACTCGCTGTCCGTCACTATACTGGCGATTTCGATAATTTTGTGTTGCTCAGGATCCAGTCCTGTCATCTCCAAATCAACCCAGATCAAGTTGTCATCACTGAAAGACATAATGCCCTCGTCTATTTGTTTTCTGCTAAAAGAGGTACTATACCGAAATTAAATTCAGTAACCCAAATGGTTTGATGCAAATTGCATCATTGAAATATCGTGGCGAAAAAGAAAAAACTAACCAAAGGTCAGGTGCGTCGTGTACGCAGCAACCAAAAGAAAAAACTGGCAAAGGAAGAAACGGTCCAGTGGGATGAAACCATGCTTGGTGCAGTCAAGCAGGGGCTTGTTATCACGCGTTTTGGGCAACATGCCGACATTGAAGATCTCGAAACTAAAGAAATTCACCGCTGTAACTTAAGGCGCGGCATTGAATCTTTGGTGTCTGGCGATCGCGTTAAATGGCGAGTTGGCCTTGAATCTATGCATGGTATTTCTGGCGTTGTAGAAGCTGTAGAGCCACGAACCTCAATGCTAACTAGACCTGACTACTATGACGGTCTCAAGCCCGTAGCAGCAAACGTTGACCAAATGGTGATCGTCTCTGCTGTAGTGCCAGAGTTGTCTTTAAACATCATCGATCGCTATTTGATTGCCTCTGAAACATTAGAAATCGCGCCACTTGTGGTTCTAAATAAAATAGACCTACTTCCAGAGCAAGATCGCGAGACGTTTTACCAGCTTTTAGATGTCTACAAGAACATCGGTTACGAAGTATTGCTGGTCAGTAAAGAGAGTGGCGAAGGCATAGAAGAGCTCGAGACTCACTTAAAAGACAAGATCAATATTTTTGTTGGTCAATCTGGTGTAGGCAAATCAAGCTTGGTTAACGCCCTGATACCAGAACTCGATGTAGAGGAAGGTGAGGTTTCCACTAACTCTGGTTTAGGCCAACACACCACGACAGCAGCAAGATTGTACCATTTCCCATCAGGCGGCGATCTTATCGACTCTCCAGGGGTACGTGAGTTTGGCTTGTGGCACTTGGAACCAAATGAAGTCACCGAAGCCTTTGTTGAGTTCAAGCCCTATCTAGGTGGTTGTAAGTTTAGGGACTGTAAACACCTCGATGATCCTGGTTGCATTCTTCGTGAAGCGGTAGAAGAAGGTAAAATCGACCAGGTACGCTTTGATAACTACCATCGAATTATCGATAGCATGAGCGAAGGCAAAGCGAACCGACAATATTCAAGAAACAAAAAAGCCGATTTGTGATAACCCTAGAACATGGGCGAGATTAACACTCTGACCGTGTATCATTCACAAATTGCTGACATTTAGGGCGAATTACATTAGTATCTCGCGCCCTGAATTAATAACACTCAATTAATGTTGGAATAGTAAACAATGGATAAGATTAAAGTTGGACTGCAATACTGGATACCTCAGCACGGCTTAACCCGTTTGGTAGGTAAACTGGCATCAGCAAAAGCAGGCGGTCTAACAACAGCGATCATTCGTTGGTTTATCAAGCAATATAACGTCAATATGGACGAAGCTTTGCACGCAGATCCAGCTCACTTTAAAACCTTCAATGAGTTTTTTGTGCGTGAGCTGAAACCAGGAATGCGTCCAATTGCAGAAGGTGAAACTGTGATTTCCCATCCTGCAGACGCATGCGTGAGCCAATTTGGGCCAATCACAGATGGTAAGCTTATCCAAGCGAAGAACCACGACTATACCGCGCAGGAGCTACTTGGTGGCAATGCTGATTTAGCGGCTGAATTTGCTGAAGGCGAATTTGCGACTCTCTATCTATCGCCTAGAGACTACCATCGAGTGCACATGCCATGCGATGGCACCTTGCGTCAGATGATTTATGTTCCAGGCGATCTGTTCTCTGTAAACCCATTAACAGCCGAAAATGTACCAAACCTATTCGCCCGAAATGAGCGCGTTGTGTGTATTTTCGATACTGAGTTTGGACCAATGGCTCAAGTACTGGTTGGGGCAACGATCGTGGGCAGTATTGAGCTTATTTGGGCTGGCACAGTAACACCACCTCGCGGCAATACTGTTTACACTTGGGACTACCCTGCTGAAGGCGATAAGTCAGTCGTACTGAAGAAAGGCGAAGAGATGGGTCGCTTCAAACTGGGCTCAACGGTCATCAACTTATTTGCTAAAGACAGCATTCGCTTTGATGACAGCATGCAGAATAACGCGCCAACGATTATGGGCACCCCTTACGCTCATCAGCAAAACCAAACGGAAAGTGTGTTACAAGACGACGAATAACAAACTTAAACGGTGCCTAGGCACCGTTTTTTGTTTAGATGATATAACGATACTTCGCTTTAAAATCCCGTGATAAATAGCCATTCAGATTTTGACGCAAAGCAAAACACCTTACGAATCTTCCCTCGACTTTTCAAAACTTTAATACCAGTCTAAGACCCCAAGTAGAATATCTTTTAACCTAGGTGCAGTTTAAATATCCACCATGGTGACCGCCCCTATGCCGAAGATACATACTGGGACACTCATAAAGCTATTCATCTGCTTTTTAGTGCCGTTAGGCGTCCTGATGATGCCTATTGATTGGATTCCGATTGATGACCTCACGCTGATTCAGCACCGATTATTAGCCATCTTTTTACTTGCCGCTTTGCTATGGGTGCTCGAGCCAGTACCAGTCTTTGCCACCTCAATTTTGATCATTGCGCTTGAGTTGATCATGATTTCTGACAAAGGACTTCACTTATTCCGCACGCCACCAGCAGGTCATGAACTTGGTGAATTGATGGCTTACACCGATATTTTCAGTGCTTTCTCATCACCTATTATTATTCTGTTTATGGGCGGCTTCGCGCTTGCGATCGCCGCTTCAAAATACGAACTTGATAACAACCTAGCTCGCGTACTGCTTAAACCTTTTGGACAGCAGCCTAAGTTCATTATGCTAGGGTTAATGTTGATTACGGCTGTGTTCTCAATGTTCATGTCTAATACCGCAACAACAGTCATGATGTTAGCCCTCCTTGGTCCTATCGTAGCCTCAGCACCCAAAGGTGACTTGGGTATCAAAGCTTTAGTGCTTTGTATTCCGATAGCCGCCAACACCGGGGGGATTGCCACTCCGATCGGAACACCACCAAACGCTATCGCGCTGCAATATCTTACTGGTGAAAACACGATTGATTTCTTGCAATGGATGATGATGGGACTACCGTTTGTCATCGTTCAGCTCACATTAGCTTGGTTCCTACTGCAGAAACTGTTTCCATCTTCTGAAGACAAAATGGTGCTCAAACTGGAAGGCACGTTCCAGAGAAACTGGCGGGCTATGGTTGTCTATGTCACCTTTGCCACAACGATACTACTATGGATGACCACCAAGCTTCATGGCATGAATACCTATGTAGTTTCTATCATTCCACTTGCTGTATTTACGCTAACAGGCATCATGGGTAAAGATGAACTGAAGCTCATTAACTGGGACGTACTTTGGTTAGTCGCGGGTGGTATCGCCATTGGGATTGGTTTGGATAAAACCGGACTGGCCGCAGCATTAGCGCATGCCATTGATTACGAGTCCCTCTCTCCATTTGCTGTCGTGATTACGCTGTCGATTGTCTGTTGGTTAATGGCTAACTTTATGTCCAATACCGCAACCGCAAACCTGTTAATGCCTATCGCGGCGGCAATCGGTGCATCAATGGAAAGCTTAGCCAGCATTGGCGGTTTACAAGGGTTGCTCGTGGTGGTCGCATTCTCAGCATCCCTCGGTATGATTTTACCAGTGTCCACACCACCAAACTCCTTGGCGTACTCAACCGGGCTTATAGAAAGTAAAGACATGGCAAAAACCGGTCTTATCATTGGTGTAATCGGCCTGCTCATAGTCTATGCAGCAACGCTCATCCTCACCTGATCATAGGTGAATGAAGTCCTCTTGCTTACAAGTAAGAGGATTTCATTGCAGTTTTCACCGTGCCATAGTAAAACCTAATGAATTAAAAGGGATAATACACGTTAGGGATAACAATGGGATTTGAATGGCTGGCGCTGATCGCCGCTTTTTTATGGGCGGTATCTAGCATTATTTCCGTCACCCCAGCCAAGCATCTAGGATCCTTTTCCTATAGTCGCTGGCGCATGGGTTGTACTGCAATCATACTCTCCACGATGGCTGCCATTACTGGTGGCTGGTCAAGCGTAGAAACCAGTCATATAACACCAATGATGCTCTCTGGGCTTATCGGTATCTTTATAGGCGATACCGCCCTATTCGCCTGCCTAAACCGTATGGGACCGAGACAAGCCGGGCTGCTATTTTCCTGCCACGCCGTGTTCTCGGCGGTATTAGGTTACTTCTTATTTGCAGAAACCATGACATCGTTAGAGTTGGTCGGCTCCGCTTTAGTTTTCTCCGGGGTTGCTACGGCTATTTTCTTTGGGCGACGTGGGAAGAGTAACCATAAATCCAGCGAACTCGAAACCATAAAAGGCAATGTGTGGTTTGGTGTAGGACTTGGCATCACCGCAGCCTTGTGTCAGGCTCTTGGTGGAATCATTGCCAAGCCCGTGATGCAAACTTCAGTGGACCCTGTCGCGGCCTCAGCCATACGTATGATCACCGCTTTTATCGCTCATAGCTTGTTTCTATTTACCGGGGCTCGACACGCAAAGAGCATTAACCCTATTACTTGGTCGATATTCGGTATTACGGCACTTAACGGTTTCTTAGCGATGGCGGTAGGCATGACGCTGATTCTATTTGCATTGCAAACCGGAAATGTGGGGATGGTCGCTTTGCTTTCTTCGACCACGCCGATTATGGTGCTGCCACTACTTTGGTTGTACACCAAGCAGCGCCCCAATAAGTACGCTTGGTTAGGTGCCTTACTCGCCGTAGCGGGCACCAGCATATTGGTCAGTTAAGCGCGCGGAAACGGAAACGCGACCACTTCATCAATATGTTTTGCACCAAGTGCTAACATAATGAGGCGGTCAATACCTAAAGCAACGCCAGCACATGCAGGAATGCCTGACTTTAGTGCATCTATTAAATGGTAATCAATTGGCTGCTGAGGAAGTCCCATTTGCTGACGCTTACGATTATCCTCTTCAAAGCGAGCTAATTGTTCGTTTGGGTTGTCTAGCTCATGAAAACCATTCGCTAGCTCTATGCCCTTAAAATAGACTTCAAATCTATCCGCAACACGCTCATCGTTTGGATTGACCTTAGCCAGAGCAGCTTGTGAGGCAGGAAAGTCATACACGAACGCAGGAACGTCTTGGCCGATCTTGGTTTCGACTCCCATGCTAAAAAGCAATTGCAATAGCGTATCTCGATCTTGTTCTTTATCCGCAATATCACTTAGCCCTAAGCTTCCAGCCGCCGTTCGGAGCTCTGGCATACTCGCTACTAGCGGACACACTCCTAAGTGGGTCATAAACGCCTGTTGATATGTCATTCGCTCAGCGCCATCACACGCCAACACCATCCTTAACAGTTCATCCATTTCATCCATTAACTGGTGGTGGTCAAAGCCTTCGCGATACCACTCAAGCATGGTGAACTCAGGGTTGTGGTAGCGACCGCTTTCTTCATTGCGGAATGCTTTATTGATTTGATAAATAGAGCCACTGCCCGCCGCCAACAAACGCTTCATATGAAACTCAGGACTAGTCATAAAATACAGCTTACGACCATCCGCATAACCTGGCCCAACAAACTCCGTTTGGAACGTATGTAAATGGATATCTGTCACGGTCGCATGACTCATAGCAGGCGTATCCACTTCCATTACATTCCTTGATAGGAAAAAGTCTCGTATTGAATGGATTATTTGCGCTCTTTTTTTCAGCAAAGCCACAGATGCTGTGGGCTGCCACTCATTGCAAATCATAATTAAACTCATTAGCTCTGTTTATTGATAATTATACGATTGTGGAGATTTCTACTCAATAACGCGTGATTTTAATCACACATCATATAAATACTATGCTTCTCTTTGCATTTCCGGAGCAAAAACCTAACTCAATCAATTTTTTTGCCATACAGCTTATCTAATATAAAACCTTACTCTATAAAAGCTTACTTAAGCATTTAATTATAACTCGCGAGCTAACTCGCTCTCACACACTGGAGGATAACTGTGAAAACAATTACCACAGATATCGCAGTCATCGGCGCAGGCGGCGCCGGTCTTCGTACTGCCATTGCAGCAGCAGAAGCAAACCCAGAAATGGAAGTTGCTCTGATTTCTAAAGTCTACCCAATGCGTTCACATACTGTGGCCGCGGAAGGTGGTTCTGCAGCTGTAATCAAGGATGAAGATAGCCTAGATAACCACTTCAACGATACTGTTGGTGGTGGTGACTGGCTTTGTGAACAGGATGTTGTCGAATATTTCGTAGAAAATGCCACACGTGAAATGATCCAAATGGAACAATGGGGTTGCCCATGGAGCCGTAAGGAAAATGGCGAAGTTAACGTTCGTCGTTTCGGTGGTATGAAGGTTGAACGTACATGGTTTGCCGCTGATAAGACCGGCTTCCATATGCTACACACTCTGTTCCAGACTTCGATGAAGTATGAGCAAATCAAACGATTTGACGAATACTTTGTGGTTGACCTACTTGTCGTTGAAGGCGAGGTTCAAGGTCTGATTGCTATTCATATGTCTGAAGGTGAACTGGTTACCATTAAAGCCAAGTCTGTTGTGCTTGCAACAGGTGGCGCTGGCCGCGTTTATCACTGTAATACCAATGGCGGTATCGTAACAGGTGACGGCATGGCGATGGCCTATCGTCATGGTGTACCACTACGTGACATGGAGTTTGTTCAATATCACCCAACCGGTCTTCCTGGTACAGGTATCCTGATGACAGAGGGCTGTCGTGGTGAAGGTGGTATCATCGTTAACAAGAATGGTTACCGCTACCTACAAGATTACGGCATGGGTCCTGAGACGCCAGTTGGCCAGCCGAAGAACAAATATATGGAACTGGGTCCTCGTGACAAAGTTTCACAAGCATTCTGGCACGAACAGCAAAAAGGCAACACGATCAAGCATCCACTTGGTGATGTTGTGCATCTCGATCTTCGCCACCTTGGTGAAGAGTATCTACAGGAGCGTCTACCGTTTATCTGTGAGCTTGCAAAAGCTTATGTGAACGTTGACCCAGCGAAAGAGCCAATTCCAATCCGTCCTACCGTTCACTACACCATGGGTGGTATTGAAACCAATGGTCAATGTGAAACACGTATTCAAGGCCTATTTGCTGTGGGCGAATGTGCTTCTGTTGGTCTGCACGGTGCTAACCGCCTAGGCTCTAACTCTCTAGCTGAATTCGTGGTATTTGGCCGTGTTGCAGGTGAACAAGCTGTAGAGCGTGCCAAAGCGTTTAAAGGCTGGGATGACGCTGCTATCGCACAACAAGTTGAAGCTGTTGAAGCTCGTATTGCTGCACTAATGAACCAAGAAGGCGATGAAAACTGGGCTGAAATCCGTACTGAAATGGGTCACACCATGGAAGCGGGTTGCGGTATTTACCGTCAAGAAGATCTAATGCAAGCCACGCTTGATAAGATTGCTGAGCTCAAACAGCGTTATAAGAAAATCAGCATCAAAGACAAAGGTAAGGTGTTCAACACTGACCTTCTTTATGCCATTGAAGTGGGTTATGGACTTGAAGTTGCAGAAGCTATGGTTCACTCCGCTATCCTGCGTAAAGAGTCACGTGGCGCACACCAACGTTTAGATGATGGTTGTACTGAGCGTGATGATGTGAACTTCCTTAAGCACTCTCTGGCGTTCTTCCAAGAGGATAACGCGCCAAGCATCGATTACAGCGATGTGAAGATCACTAAGTCTCAACCTAAAGCGCGCTTATACGGTGAAGCAGCAGAAAAAGCTGCCGCGGCAGAAGCGAAAGCATCTCAAGATAACAGTGCGGAGGAGCAAGCATAATGTCAGCTAATCGTATTCAGAAAGTTGAGATCCTGCGTTATGACCCAGAAAAGGACTCAGAACCTTACTTCCAAACATTTGAAGTTCCGTTTGATGAGACCATGTCTGTACTTGATGCGATTGGTTACATCAAAGATCACCTAGATAAAGATCTGTCTTACCGCTGGTCTTGCCGTATGGCGATTTGTGGTTCGTGCGGCATCATGGTGAACGGAGTGCCTAAGTTAGCTTGTAAAAGCTTCCTTCGTGACCATCAAAATGGCCTGAAGATTGAGCCTTTGGCTAACTTCCCTATCGAGAAAGACCTGATTGTCGATATGACGCCGTTCATCGAGCGCCTTGAAGCTATCAAGCCATACATCATCGGTAATGATCGCAAACCAGAAGATGGCACCAACATCCAAACACCTGAGCAAATGGCGAAGTACAAGCAGTTTGCTGGCTGCATTAACTGCGGCCTTTGCTACGCAGCCTGCCCTCAGTTTGGTCTAAACCCAGAGTTCATCGGTCCAGCAGCACTGACACTTGCTCATCGCTATAACCTTGACAGCCGTGACAATGGTGCCGCAGAGCGTATGAAGATGATCAACGGCGAAAACGGCGCTTGGGGCTGTACGTTTGTGGGCTACTGCTCTGAAGTCTGTCCGAAGAACGTTGACCCAGCAGCAGCGGTTAACCAAGGTAAAGTGGAGTCTTCTAAAGACTTCGTCATTGCAATGCTAAAACCACAGGAGGCGTAGAATGAGTAACAGAAAACCTTATGTTCGTGAAATCAAACGCACGTGGTGGAAAAACCATCCATTCTATCGCTTCTATATGTTGCGTGAAGCGACGGTACTGCCTCTTATTCTATTCACTATCTTCCTGACTTTTGGTTTGGGTGCATTAGTGAAAGGCCCTGAAGCTTGGCAAGGTTGGCTGGAATTTATGGCAAACCCTATCGTCATCGCGATTAACATCGTGGCACTCGCAGGCAGTCTATTCCATGCTCAAACTTTCTTTAGCATGATGCCGCAAGTTATGCCGATCAAGCTGAAAGGCAAACTGGTCGAAAAGAAAACCATCGTTCTTACTCAGTGGGCAGCGGTAGCCGCTATCTCACTAGTCGTTCTCATCATTGTATAAGGAGTGAATCGTGATTAATCAAAACCCAAAACGCTCTGACGAACCAGTATGGTGGGGACTATTTGGTGCAGGTGGTACTTGGTTTGCCATGATTACACCAGTAACGGTACTTGTGCTTGGTATTCTAGTGCCAATGGGCATTATTAGCCCAGAAGCGATGAGTTACGAACGTGTCGCAGATTTTGCTACAAGCATCATTGGTGCCCTATTCATCATAGCCACATTAGCGCTTCCAATGTGGCATGCGATGCACCGCCTGCATCACGGTATGCACGATCTGAAAATCCACGCGGGCGTAGCAGGTAAAATCGCTTGCTACTTCTTTGCAGGCTTAATCAGCGCACTGTCTGTTATCTTCATCTTTATGATCTAAGCAACAGACACAAACCTCAAAGGCAGCGATATCGCTGCCTTTTTTTATTGCCAGTTTTTTTGTGACTCAGCATTTAAGAAGACAAATGCTTACACGCAGAACCCAACTCTCTCTATACAATCCGCGCCGCTTGATAATAAAAAAGAGATGTAACAATGAAGAAGTCTATTTGCGCACTGCTTATTTCTAGTGCACTTTTTGGGTGTGGTTCTACCGTTAATATGACCACATCAGATGCCGTGGCAGCTCAACCAAAACTGATGCTTAAAACGGATGGTACATTTTGGGGCTTTGGTCCTGAGGGCAGTTTTGATCTTGCCGGATTGTATCAAGGTAAATACTCGCGCAGTGCTTCCACTAGCTCTTGGTTCAATACCATTAATACCAAAGAAGGAGAGATGGTTGCAGAGGTGACCCGCAAGGATAACGGTAAAACTTGGACGCTCGTTTGCAGTGGTGGCGGTACCAGCGTCGACCTTGGCAGCTTCTCGTTCGGTGGTAACGGTCCCTATGTTTGTGAGATCAGCGAAAATGGTAAGTCGGTTGGTGAGTATCAAATGGCCAGAAAGTCGGAAGCCATTAGTTTGTCCACCGCTAAAAAAGAAACTGGCTTCATTCGCTTAGACAGTACCCATTTTAACGCGGAATCCATCCACGATGGTGAAGGCTTAATGATGAGTGTCGATAATCCACTTGGTTATAGTTTTAGCCGTGGTAGCGTCGAGGTCGCCGCAGCACAAATCAACGGTGCGATTACCTTACAAACCTTAGCCAATCTGCCTCAAGCAGAAATGGACACCTTAGCGCTTGGCACCGTAGCCAGTGCATTAAGCTGGCGACCACAAGAGTAATACCTCTTCCATTAGAAAAGGTCGCCTAAGCGACCTTTTCTTCATACAGCAAAGAGTAAGCTTACTTAACGCGGCCTACGTACTCACCTGTACGAGTATCAACTTTAATCACTTCACCGATTTGGATGAATAGCGGTACACGTACAACAGCACCTGTTGTTAGTGTTGCTGGTTTACCACCAGTACCCTGCGTATCACCTTTTAGACCTGGATCGGTTTCAGTTACTTCTAACTCAACAAAGTTAGGCGGAGTCACGGTAATTGGGTTACCATTCCAAAGAGTAATCATACAAGTGTTGTTTTCTACCAACCATTTCGCGTTATCGCCAACAGCTTTAACTTCCGCAGCGATTTGTTCGAATGTTTCGCTGTTCATAAAGTGGTAGAATTCACCATCTGTGTATAGGTAATCTAGATCGATGTCCATCACGTCTGCAACTTCAACAGTTTCGCCAGACTTGAAGGTTTTCTCTAGAACTTTACCAGACAGTAGCTTACGAATTTTTACGCGGTTGAATGCCTGACCTTTACCTGGCTTCACGTATTCGTTTTCTAGAATTACGCAAGGCTCGTTATCCAGCATTAATTTAAGGCCGCCTTTAAATTCATTCGTGCTAACAGTAGCCATTGTATCCTCTTAGTGTTCTTCGAGTTAAAATTTAATGTCGCCTATCATAACCCGAAATCTTGTTTCTGTTGAGCAAAACTGGCTCAAACAGCTATCGAATGCGATCTCAGACCCTTATGAACTGCTTAAGCAGCTAGAAATTGATGCGACTCCGTGGGAAAACGGCTTAACCGCTCGACGTCTTTTCCCGATGCGTGTTCCACAAAGCTTTGTCGATCGTATGGAAAAAGGCAACCCGTACGACCCTCTATTAAGGCAAGTTTTACCATTAAGCCAAGAGTTTGAAGTCCACAACGGTTACTCTGAAGATCCTTTAGAAGAGCAAGATGCAGCGGTGCCCGGTCTACTACACAAGTACCACAATCGCGCACTACTAATTGTCAAAGGTGGCTGTGCTGTGAATTGTCGCTACTGCTTCCGTCGTCATTTCCCCTACGAAGATAACAAAGGCGGTAAAGCTAACTGGCAAGTCGCACTCGACTATATTGCGGCTCATCCAGAGATCGACGAGATCATTTTGTCTGGCGGCGATCCACTGATGGCCAAAGATTCTGAGTTAGCATGGCTTGTTCAAAAAGCAGAATCTATTCATCATTTAAAAACACTTCGCATTCACTCCAGATTACCTGTGGTGATCCCAAAGCGCATTACAGAAGAGTTGTGTCAGCTTCTTAAACAGACTCGACTGAATACCATTTTGGTAACGCATATCAACCACGCTAATGAAGTGAATTCTGAATTCTCTGCGTCAATGGCACGTATTAAAGACACGGGCACAACATTGTTGAATCAAGGAGTACTGCTAAAAGGTGTCAATGATTCTGTTGATGCTCAGTTTGAGCTCAGTCATGCGCTGTTTTCTGTGGGCATATTGCCTTATTACCTTCACGTGTTGGATAAGGTTCAAGGCGCGGCACACTTCTTTATTAGCGATGACGACGCCAAAGCCATCATTCAAGGGCTGATCAAACGAGTGTCTGGGTATTTAGTCCCTAAACTGACGCGAGAAGAAGGCGGTAGAGCCAGCAAGACACCACTGGATTTACATCTCGAGTAACCTTTTTCGTCTCGACAAAATATTTTTGTTCGATCAGA
Organism: Vibrio mediterranei; assembly: GCF_900088415.1. Lineage (GTDB taxonomy): Bacteria > Pseudomonadota > Gammaproteobacteria > Enterobacterales > Vibrionaceae > Vibrio > Vibrio mediterranei. The sequence continues at coordinate 122,174 of NZ_FLLQ01000011.1, read as the reverse complement.
CGGTCTAATAGTCAGATACTGCGCTTTTTAGGAGGCAATGTGGAACTGACACAGTTATTCAATGCACAACTGCTCGACTTAGGGCCTTTTTCATGGCCTGCACTTGGGGCTTGTATGCTCAACGGTGCCTTAGTAGGCCTCGAGCGCCAAACACGCGGAAAACCTGTTGGTATTCGTACTGCGATTCTGATTGTGTCGGGTACGTACTTGTTTATGTCCATGGCCGTATCCCTTTCTCCGAACACGCTTGATCAAGCGCGAGTATTAGGGCAAATCATTACTGGCGTTGGCTTTTTAGGTGCGGGGGTGATGATGACTCAAGATGGGAAAATTCATGGCGTAACCTCAGCGGCCGTTATCTGGGTTTTGGCAGGGCTAGGAATGATGATTGGACTCGGTCACCATAAAGAATCGATCATTCTAACTGTTTTGGCATTAACGGTCCTATTGGGCGTAGATAAGATTGAAAGCAGCTTTAAAAGCTTACGTCGCGGCGTTCATCAAACCATGCAGAATCGCAATCGAATGAGAAAATAAAAAAGCCCTGATTAATCAGGGCTTTTTTGACGAATCAATTCAAATTACTTCGCGAAGTTGATGATTGGGAAGCACTTGAAGAAACCGTTATCTGCACAGTTGATCAGACCAATCTGAACACCGTCGATCGTGTTGGTTTTGTTGAAGAAACCAAACTGGAAGTTAGACTTGTTTGAGAAGCTAGCAAGACCGATATCAGCCATTGTATAGCCTTCAGAGTAGTTCACTGCACTCCAGTTCAGACCTTTCACATCGTTAGTTACGTTAACGGCACCAAGGTTAACACCCGTTGTTGAACCAGTATTCCAGTTGAAGATACCTAGAGAAGCACCTTTCATCTCTTGAGTTACTTTAGACGCACCGAAGAATAGACCGAAGTTCACACCTGTTGTACGTTGAGTTTCAGACATACCTAGTACAGAGAAGTCGACACCTTTTACTTCATTCACTTGACCATGAAGTACTGCTAAACGAACACCACCAACTGCATTTGCATCTGGTGCATTAAAACCGTTTAGTGATGAGAACATAACTGGCGTGCTGTCTGCTAACGCCATTGGTGAAGCTACCGCTGCTGCCACTGCTAGGGCTGAAATGACTTTTTTCATTATCTTGTCTCCACTGACATTTTCTTATTGTCGAATAATAAGTTTAGACGATGCTAAAAAGGACAACCATACGATTTGTCAGTGAAATGTCATATCCAGCAACATTCTCACAAATTACTTGGTTATTATTGAACCAGATACAAAAAAGCCGAAGGTTTCCCTTCGGCTTGTCAGAACATTCTGATGCGAATTACATCATACCAGGCATGCCACCCATGCCGCCCATATCAGGCATTGCTGGAGCATCTTTCTGAGGAATATCTGTTACCATTGCTTCCGTTGTTATCATTAGACCAGCAACAGATGCAGCAAATTGAAGTGCAGAACGCGTTACTTTTGTTGGGTCTAGAATACCCATCTCTAGCATATCGCCGTACTCACCCGTTGCTGCATTGTAACCGTAGCTACCTTCACCCGCTTTCACGTTGTTCGCTACTACAGACTCTTCATCACCTGCGTTTGCAGTGATTTGACGAATTGGTGCTTCCATTGCGCGAAGTGCAACGCGGATACCCACTGTTTGCTCTTCGTTGTCACCTTCGAGGCCAGCAACTTTAGATGCCGCACGGATAAGTGCAACACCACCACCAGCCACTACGCCTTCTTCAACAGCAGCGCGAGTAGCGTGAAGTGCGTCTTCTACTCGGTCTTTCTTCTCTTTCATTTCAACTTCAGTTGCAGCACCAACTTTGATAACAGCTACACCGCCAGCAAGTTTAGCAACACGCTCTTGAAGTTTCTCTTTATCGTAGTCAGACGTTGCTTCTTCGATTTGTTGACGAATTTGTGCAACACGACCTTGAATCATCGCTTCTTCGCCCGCGCCATCGATGATAGTTGAGTTTTCTTTAGTGATGGTTACACGCTTAGCCTGACCTAGATCTTCTAGCGTCACTTTCTCAAGGTCTAGACCGATTTCTTCAGAAATTACTGTACCACCAGTTAGGATAGCGATGTCTTGAAGCATAGACTTACGACGGTCACCGAAACCAGGTGCTTTAACCGCCGCTACTTTTACGATACCACGCATGTTGTTCACAACAAGTGTTGCTAGCGCTTCGCCTTCTACGTCTTCTGCAATGATAAGCAGCGGACGAGATGCTTTAGCTACTGCTTCAAGAGTTGGTAGAAGTTCACGGATGTTCGACACTTTCTTATCGATAAGAAGAATGAACGGGCTCTCTAGATCAACGCTACCAGCTTCTTGGTTGTTGATGAAATAAGGAGATAGGTAACCACGATCGAACTGCATACCTTCTACTACGTCTAGCTCATCTTGTAGAGCCTGACCTTCTTCAACAGTAATAACGCCATCACGACCTACTTTTTCCATTGCTTCGGCAATGATGTTACCAACCGTAGAGTCAGAGTTTGCAGAGATAGTACCAACCTGAGCAATCGCTTTGGTGTCTTTACACTCAACAGACAGAGCTTTTAGCTCTTCAACCGCAGCAGCAACTGCTTTATCGATACCACGCTTAAGGTCCATTGGGTTCATGCCAGCAGCAACCGCTTTTAGGCCTTCAGAAATGATAGATTGAGCCAGTACAGTAGCAGTTGTTGTACCGTCACCTGCAGCATCGTTAGCTTGAGAAGCAACTTCTTTCACCATTTGTGCGCCCATGTTCTGGAACTTGTCTTCCAGTTCAATTTCACGCGCTACAGATACACCATCTTTAGTGATGGTTGGTGCACCAAAAGATTTATCTAGAACTACGTTACGACCTTTAGGGCCAAGCGTAACTTTTACTGCGTCAGCTAGAACGTTTACACCTTCTAGCATTTTGATTCGTGCGTCGTTGCCAAACTTAACGTCTTTAGCAGCCATTGTTATTTCCTTATCTAAATTCAGTGGATAGCTTGTTTAGAGTAAAAAATTACTCAACGTCTACTTAATTATTCAACGATAGCCATGATGTCATTTTCAGACATGATCAGAACTTCTTTACCGTCGATCTTTTCTGTTTTCGTGCCGTAGCCTTCAGCAAAGATAACCGTATCACCTACTTTCACGTCCAATGGCTGTACTGTACCGTTTTCTAGAATGCGGCCTTTGCCCACAGCCAAAACAGTACCACGTGTCGATTTTTCTGCAGCAGAACCAGTTAGAACGATGCCGCCAGCAGATTTAGATTCAACTTCTTGGCGCTCAACGATAACTCGGTCGTGTAGAGGACGGATATTCATCGGTCGATTCTCCTGATTATTTTCCATTTAGCTTATTAGATAGCCTTCAAGGCCTTGTGTTGAATATGTTGGGGGCGTTTTCTACGATCCCAAGGGCAGCATGACAAAAAATTGTGACAAAAATAACGAAAATGAGCTTTGGCTAGTGAATGACCTTCCTTACCAAACCCATTCTCGCACCAACTCATCAATTGCTGTATTCTAAGCGCCTGTTTCATCAGCACTGAATGCCATGCAAGATAAACACGGCCTACTTTCCGCTCCCATCTCTATTGTCCTTAGAAACATGACTGTTCCTATGGTATTTGGCATGGTTGCAATCTTGGCATTTAACCTCGTTGATACCTTCTTTATATCCCTGCTTGGTACACAAGCACTGGCCGCTATCAGCTTTACTTTTCCGGTTACGTTTGGAGTCAATTGCATCACCATGGGTATTGGTATGGGACTCTCTACCAATATTGGGCGATTACTGGGACAAGGAAATACTCAAAACGCGGCTCGTTTTGCCACGCACGGATTACTACTCGCGGTGGTACTTGTGACCATTGCTTCAGCATTCGGGCTGCTGACCATAGAGCCACTATTTAAACTGCTTGGAGCTAGCGATGACATCATTCCATTAATCAGCGAGTACATGGTGATCTGGTATTTAACGGTACCATTGCTGGTTATTCCGATGGCGGGAAACAGTGCGATTCGAGCTACTGGTGATACCAAAACCCCCGCAAAGATCATGATGCTGTCCGGTTTCATAAATGGCGTGCTCGACCCTCTGTTGATCTTTGGCATAGGCCCTTTCCCAGAGTTGGGTATTCAAGGTGCTGCCATTGCTAGCGGCATTGCTTGGTTTGGAGCGCTGTCTGGCTCGCTGTTTGTGCTCATCAAACGCGAAAAGTTATTGGGTAAGCTCAAACCTACGGAAATTTGGCAAGATTGGATCGCTATATTACGCATTGGAACACCATCAGGGCTATCAACGGCCATGTCTCCGATCTCAGGTGCAATTTTAATGAAGATGCTGTCTTCTCATGGCACCGCGGCGGTCGCCGCTTATGGAGCTGCACAGCGCGTTGAGTCGATTCTAATTTTGGTTTTAATCTCGCTAAGCTCTGCACTAACGCCATTTATGTCACAGAACTTTGGCGCCAAACAGCCTGATCGAAGTTTTGCCGGCTTATTTTTGAGTATGCGGTTTTCGATCGTATTCCAGCTGTTTATCTTCGCAATGATGGTACCACTCAGCATTCCAATTTCTGCGCTGTTTTCCCAAGAACAAGCCGTAAGAGACATTCTTTGGCATTACTTACTCGTAGTACCATTCAGCTATGGATTCCAAGGGATCATCATGATGCTGGGTAGTGGTATGAATTCGTTACACGAACCGAACAAAGCCTTTATGTGGAGTGCGATGAGACTGTTTGTCTTCACCTTGCCAGCCGCGGCCCTAGGTAGCCATTATTATGATGTCGAAGGCATGTTTATTGGCGTTGCAGTCGGTAATGTTCTGGGCGGAGTATTGGCGTATCTTTATGCGCTTGGTGTGAGAAAAAAACATCTGTACCAAGCCAGTTAAAAATAAAGCCAAGGCTGATACCTTGGCTCTACGTTTTTGATTCATTTCTCAGGCTTGTTTAAATACCATCACCACCCATAAAGGTTTGTGACTTACCGTTAAATTGCTGATCCATATCTAGTGATGGTTTATCGGTTTTCGGTTTACCGACAATCTTTGCAGGAACACCAGCAGCAGTAGTATGCGGAGGTACTGGTTGAAGTACCACAGAGCAAGAACCAATTTTGGCTCCCTTACCGACTTCAATATTACCTAGAATCTTCGCCCCAGCGCCAATCATAACGCCTTCACGGATCTTAGGATGTCGATCACCGCACTCTTTACCGGTACCGCCTAGTGTGACGTTCTGCAAGATGGAAACATCATTTTCAACGACAGCGGTTTCACCAATAACAATGCCGGTGGCGTGGTCAAGCATGATTCCTTTACCAATGCGAGCCGCAGGGTGGATGTCTACCTGACACGCAACGGATATTTGGTTTTGTAAATAGGTCGCAAGAGCCATACGCCCTTGGTTCCACAGCCAATTGGCGACACGATAGCCTTGTAGTGCATGGTAGCCTTTCAGATAAAGTAGCGGCATTGAGTACATGGCAACCGCAGGATCTCGGTTCACTGTCGCACAAATGTCACAAGCAGCTGCATCAGTAATTGATGGATCAGCATTAAACGCTTGCTCAACCACTTCACGTACTGCCATTGCTGGCATTGACGCAGTCTTCAGCTTATTGGCTAAAATGTAGCTTAATGCTGCACCAAAGCTTTCGTGGTTGATTATGGTGGCATGATAGAAACTCGCAAGCATCGGCTCTTGCTCTGCTTGTTCGCGCGCTTCTCTTACAATGCACTCCCAGACATTCTTTTTTTCACAGTGTTTCATTTCTTGTCCTACGACTGGTACTCAATCACCAACAGAGCGTTATTGCTGCTCCGCTTTTTTATCCCTAGCAAGCAAATCTTGCGCTGCAAGTCTTGCGTCTTTACCTTGATACAGTACTTGATAGATTTGGTCAACAATTGGCATTTCCACACCCATGCGCTGAGATAACAGCCATACCTCTTTGGTATTGCGATAACCCTCAACAACCTGACCGATCTCTGTCTGAGCCGTATCTACATCTTTACCCTGACCAAGTGCCAAACCAAAACGGCGGTTACGAGACTGGTTATCAGTACAAGTCAGTACTAGATCACCAAGACCTGCCATACCCATAAAGGTATCCGGCTTAGCACCCAAGGCAGCACCTAGACGTGTCATTTCAGCTAGACCTCGGGTAATCAACGCGGTACGTGCGTTTGCACCAAAACCGATGCCGTCCGACATACCCGCACCAATCGCAATCACGTTTTTCACCGCACCGCCCAATTGCATGCCAGTAAAGTCATCGTTAGCATAAACACGGAAGGTTTTACTACAGTGGATTTTTTCTTGAAGATCAGCCACAAACTCAGCATTTGGAGAGGCCACGGCAATCGCAGTTGGAAGTCCCGCCGCCAACTCTTTGGCAAAAGTAGGTCCAGAAAGCACTGCCAACGGATAGTCATCACCAATAATGTCATGAGCAACATCCTTCAACAGTCGACCCGTTTCAGGCTCTAGCCCCTTGGTTGCCCAGCAGATGCGGCTGTCTTGACGAAGATGAGGCTTGATGCTGTTAAGCACAATACCAAATACATGGCTCGGTACCACAACCAAAAGATCGCGACTGGCTTGAACGGCTTTGTTCAAGTCAGACTCGACAATCAACGTTTCTGGAAATTCAATCCCAGGCAAGAACTCATGATTGGCTCTGTCTGCTTCAAGCTTCGCCATGTGTTCAGGTTCGTGTCCCCAAATCACCACGTTTGCTCCGTTACGAGCAAGAGAGATCGCCAATGAGGTTCCATAAGAACCGGCACCGATAACGGTCATTGCGATTTCTTTTCCATATGCGTTATTCATAACACCACCAAATTTTCGTTATGGCTCAATGTAGTTAGTCTACTCCGTACGGAGCAAATAAAAAATGCACATCGCGATGCGCTGTGCATTTTTATTAGCTAAGTCTATTCACTTCGCTTACTCGTGCAGAAAATATGTTCTGCGAAAAAGGCTTAAGCTTCTGCTTGGCCTTCTTGTTGAGCTTGCTGTTGTAGGTAGTTCATGAACAGAGCGTCAAAGTTAACTGGCGCTAGGTTCAGTTGAGGGAACGTACCTTTCATCGTTAGGCTAGAAATAGTTTCACGAGCATATGGGAATAGGATGTTCGGGCAGAACGCGCCTAAGCAATGTGCAAGTTGACCTGCTTCCATCTGCTCAGCAGTGAAAATACCGCCTTGTTGAACTTCACATAGGAATGCTGTGTCTTCTGCGTTTTTCACAGTCACAGTTAGGCGAAGAACAACTTCATAGATGCCTTGGCCTAGTTCACGGCTTTGAGTGTCAAGATCTAGCTTAACATCTGGGTTCCAATCTTTCTGGAACATATCTGGCGAGTTTGGCGCTTCAAAAGATACGTCTTTTAGAAAGATGCGTTGGATTGCGAAGTTTTGTTGTGCTTCTTGTGGAGCTGCTTCAGCCATGATGTTTTTCCTTAAATACGTCTAAAATTGTCAAAAACGTTTATGAGTTGTCTTGCAGACTATCCGAGCCAATCTTCTATGACTAGGCGAGCCGTTAATTCCGTGGCACTTATCACATCCCTTAGTCATAACTGCCGCGAAATTACTCAAAATTCTCGATTACTTTTTGCCTTTGATCAGCGGCAGGTTCGCTTCGCTCCATGCCGTCAGACCATTTTTCAGCAAGTAAACTTTCTCAAACCCTGCTTTAGCTAGCAGATTCGCGCTCTCTTGCGCTGTTTGACCAGTCTTACATACAACAATGATTGGGTCTGATTTATGGTTTTCAAGGCTTGGGATTGAACCTGACTTAATATCAGACGGCAGCACATTTACCGAGTCAGTAATATGGCCACGCTTGAAGTCGTCTTTTGAACGAATATCAACCACTAAACCATTCTCACGGTTCATCATATGAGTCACTTGCGCAGCCGATACTTCTTTATATGCAGCATTTGCTGATTTGAAGATGTTGGCAATCAGAGCGACGAATAGTGCAACCCACACTAGTGCCATGATCATGTTTTGTTGAAAAAATTCTAAATACTCTTGCATAGCTTGCGCTCTTAATAGTTGAACATTAAATCAGTCGAGGAGTATAGCGGCTTAGTCGTGCTCTGGCGAGAGGGGAAAATGTTTCGAACAAAGAATTGAGATCCCTCTCCTCAACCCAGGCGACATTACTATTGCAGAGATAGAGAAAACCAATTAGCCAAACCTGCTAGTAAAGGCGTATTAATAGAAACAAAGGCGAGGAATCATCCAAAAATAGCGTCTATGATTACCTCACGCGGAAAACTATTAGTGGTTTCAACTGTCCAAAACTGAAAACAAGTAACTGCAATCACAAACATTATTTGATCTGCCACTACAGTTTTGGTTAAAAAGTGTAGTAAAATTACGCTAATTTGTTTTCTGTAAAGTTACTATCGATTTGACGAGGTTATAACTATGTCAGCTAAGAAGCCAATGGCTCTAGTGATTCTTGACGGTTGGGGTTACCGTGAAGACAACGCAAGCAACGCAATCAACAACGCAAAAACTCCAGTTATGGACGGCTTGTGGGCAAACAATCCACGTACACTAATTTCGGCTTCTGGCATGGACGTAGGTCTACCGGATGGTCAAATGGGTAACTCAGAAGTGGGTCACACCAATATTGGTGCTGGTCGCGTGGTATACCAAGACCTTACTCGCATCACAAAATCTATTACTGACGGTGAATTCGGTCAAAACGAAATCCTTGTTGCGGCAATGGATAAAGCTATCGCAGCAGGTAAAGCGGTTCACCTAATGGGTCTTATGTCTCCAGGTGGCGTTCACTCTCACGAAGATCACATCTACGCTGCAGTGAAAATGGCAGCAGAGCGTGGCGCAGAGAAAATCTACCTACACTGCTTCCTAGACGGTCGTGACACTCCACCACGTAGCGCGGAAGGTTCACTGCAACGCTTTGACGCTCTATTTGCAGAGCTAGGCAAAGGCCGTGTAGCGTCTCTTGTTGGTCGTTACTATGCAATGGATCGTGATAACAACTGGGATCGCGTAGAAAAAGCGTACGACCTACTGACTCAAGCAGAAGGCGCCTTCACATTTGATTCTGCAGTTGCAGGTCTAGAAGCGGCTTACTCTCGTGATGAAAACGATGAATTCGTTGCACCAACAGAAATTCGTGCAGAAGGCCAAGAGTCAGCTGCTATCGTTGATGGCGATGCCGTTATCTTCATGAACTACCGTGCTGACCGTGCTCGTGAAATTACTCGTGCATTCGTACCTGCATTTGATGGTTTCGAGCGTAAAGTCTTCCCAGCGGTTGACTTCGTTATGCTGACTCAATACGCAGCTGATATCCCACTTGCATGTGCATTCCCACCAGCCTCTCTTGAAAACACTTACGGTGAGTGGCTATCTAAAGCAGGCAAAACTCAGCTACGTATTTCTGAGACAGAAAAGTACGCACACGTAACCTTCTTCTTCAACGGTGGTGTTGAGAACGAATTTGACGGCGAAGAGCGTCAACTTGTTGCTTCTCCAAAAGTGGCTACTTATGACCTACAACCAGAGATGAGCTCTGAAGAGCTGACTGAAAAAATGGTTGCGGCTATCAAGTCAGGTAAATACGACACTATTATCTGTAACTATCCAAACGCAGATATGGTTGGCCATACAGGCGTATACGAAGCTGCTGAGCAAGCGATTGAAGCTCTAGACGCAAGTGTAGGTAAAGTGGTTGAAGCGATTAAAGAAGTTGGCGGTCAAATGCTGATCACTGCTGACCACGGTAACGCTGAAATGATGGTGGACCCTGAGACAGGTGGTACTCACACTGCTCACACTAACCTACCAGTACCGCTGATCTACGTTGGTGATAAAGCGGTTGAGTTCAAAGAAGGTGGTAAGCTGTCTGATCTAGCTCCAACTATGCTTTCTATGACTGGCATGGAAATTCCAGCAGAAATGTCTGGCGACGTACTGGTTAAGTAATCAGCTTCGCAAAGTAATGACATAAGCTTGATAAAACGCCGGTGCATACGCATCGGCGTTTTTGTATGCTTGCACCTCTAGCCCTAAGTGTGGATATAATGGTGGTTGCGCATCTGGGCACGAACAGACTTGGTCGGTATTTTTAACGGAAGTAGAATGAAACCCAATAATAAAACGCCTTTCATCCCCTCTATATCGGCATGGATTCTTAGCATCGGGCTTGTTACATACCCGACTCTCACTTTAGCCAATCAAAATGAACTGACTGGCGTAAAGAGCGAAATTACACGCCAACAGAAAGAACTGTCTGCGCAGCAAAAAGAGCTCGATAAATTACAAAAGTCTTTGCGTCAACAAGAAGTCGGCATTTCTAACATTGAGAAAGAGATAAAATCGACCACCGCTCAACTTGCTCAAGCTAATCGCAACCTCGATAGTTTTCATCAACAAGTCGAAGAGCTCACCGAGCAGAAAAAACAGCAGCAAAAGATCCTCGCCGAGTTGGTGCAAACCTATTACGTGACAAAGCAGAACAACTCAGCCTCGAGTGTGTTTAGTACCAATCCAGATGAAGACCGTATTAGCCAGTACTACCAATATCTTGCCAAAGCACGTGCTGAGACTTTGGAGAAATTAGCACAAACTGAACTGGATCTGGCAGAGAGTGAACGTGCCCTTGAGCTTGAACGTAATCAAATTGCACAATTACTCGAGCAACAAAAAGACAAGCGAAACTCTCTTGCGAAAAACCAAGCCAGTCGCAAAAGTACGGTATCTAAAATCAGAAAGAGCATCTCAAGCGATAAGACCTACCTAGCTGAACTGCAACGTAATGAAACACGCTTGAAGGCGGAAATCGCCAAAGCTGCTAAGCGCAATCAAGTACCTATGGATGGTCTGGCTCGACAGAAAGGTAAGCTGCCTTGGCCGGTGAAAGGAAAAGTTCTACATAGCTTTGGGACCAAGCAAACTGGACAAGTGAACTGGAAAGGCATGGTTATTCAAGCTAATTACGGAGAATCTATAAAGTCTGTTTATTCTGGTACTGTCGTCTTCGCCGACTACCTACGCGGCTACGGACTGGTGGTACTATTGGACCATGGTAAAGGTGACATGACGCTTTATGGTTATAACCAGACATTGCTGAAAAAAGAAGGGGATAAAGTCTCCGCAGGAGAGACCATCGCACTTGCTGGTGACACGGGCGGTCAATCAAGCTCATCGCTGTATTTCGAAATCCGCCGCAACAGTAAAGTACAAAACCCAAAAAGCTGGCTAAAACGATAACGTAAAGCCAAGTGTGGGTACTTAGCGATAACACTCTTGAGCGACTTGAATCAGTCGCTCTACCTCATGCTCTGGCAACTCATTGATGCCCCCTGCCGCCTCTCGCCCACCACCTGTGGCAAACTGACTACAAATCTCAGCAGCGCCTTGCTTATTGTTCAGCGGAGCCCTAACTGAAACGGTATAACTAGCGCTTTTGCTCGAGCCGCTTCTCGGCACTAACGAAATATGAGCTTGGTCAGGCGCTTCATTCGCCAAGCGATTTATCCAAGTCCCCGACATTCTCCTCGCCGCTGGCGTTGCTGGCAGCTTTACCACTTTCAAGATGTCCGACTCAAAGACAGTTTCCGTTGCCTCTAACGCTATTTCATCACTCTCAAACGCCGATTTAAGAGTGTAATACGGAGAAGAGGCGTCTTTCTGGCAATCAAACGGGTCAGGGTACGCCAATAACGCCTGATAAAGGATGACTGGGTCAAAATGTAGATCAGCTAAGCTCTCTCCATAACCGTTGTAATTCACCAAGGTTCCTAATTGCTTGAGAAAGTGTCGTTGCTCGTGCGTGAGTTTAAGCTCATTCGCTAAATGCTCAGCACTACTCAACATATTATCTCCGTAGGCCGCAGCAATCGCCCAAGTTCGATACTGGCCTTGTAATAGCTTATCTACAATCAGTGCGGTGCACGTATTGGCATCAAGGTCGATGTGCGCATCCAAAATGTCGCTGTGGGGAATAGTTGATGCTTTGTGGTGATCGATATAAGTAATAGGAACATCATGATCCAAAAGCTCATCTAAGGCGTTTTGGTTTTTATCCATGGAGATGTCGAGCACTGTAACAGAGCCTGCTTCTGCGACGGGGACTCGTTGTAACAGCGCAATATCACGCTTAATCCCTGAGATCAGCTGTGTTTCTTTCGGCTGAGCTAATCGCAATTGCAGCAATGACAAAATACCATCGGCATCGCCATTAAATACATCATAGTGTGCTTTTGCTTTCATTTCGTTATCAGCCATCCCGTCGTCGCTCTCCATTAATCTGGTGCCTAAAACAACAAACCCTACTAAGATAGCAGGGTTTGTAACAAGATGAATTGGCTATATATCATGCCGTTAGAGCGAGCGACTGTCTGTCGACCCCATCATTTTTACACCATCTTCTAGTAGAGACAGCTGTTCACGACCTTTTGCCGTTGATAGTGGCTTCACGACATTAATCATGTGTAGCATACCCTGCTGAATTACCTCTTCAGTAATTTGAGTCTTCGGTGACATCGCCGATTGGTAGCTCAACCAACCAACCGCCATCATATGCAGAGTGGTCACCAATGACTTAAGTTCTTTCTCGTTAATCGTCAATAAATCGAGTTCAACAAAGGCTCTTAGGATATTAACTAAGTTACCCTGCAATCGCTCCTGAACCTCAATATACTCTTCGTGCAGCTTAGGATCACGTTGCAGAATCTCTGGCAGGTTGGCGTAGAAGAAACGATATTTCCACATTAGATTAAAGATAGAATCAAGATAGTGCTTGAGGAGCGCCAAACTTTCTTGCTGACCTTGGATAGGAGTAAAACGTTCAATGAGCTCTTGCGAATACAGCGCAAAGATCTCTCTCACTATCTCTTGTTTATTGCGAAAGTGGTAATAGAGGTTACCTGGGCTAATCTCGATATGAGCAGCAATATGGTTGGTCGTCACGTTGCGCTCGCCATCTAAATTAAATAAGTCGAGGGCGGCATACACTATTTTGTCACGTGTTTTCATTCTAACTTTTCCTTTCCCTAGTTGGGGTTAGTATACGTGCTCAAGTTGTGTACGAAAAGTCATGAGACGGTGAGTCGCACTGGTTAGACCAAATGATATAAAAAAAGCACTCAAATGAGTGCTTTCGAATACGTTTGACGAATGAATTACTCTACTTCGTCCATTTTACCAAGCAGGTTACGAATACGCTCTTGCCATTGGCCGTGCTCACGTTGCATTTGCTCAGTCTTTTGAACCAATTCTTCACGGCTATTACGTAGCTCTTCTGCTTGATTTGCTAGTTGCACTTTTTCTTCTTTCAGTTCTTCAACTTCCATTTGAAGAAGCGCGATTGTGTCAACTGCAGTTTGAATTTTTGCTTCTAGTTGTTCCAGTACTTCAAAAGACATCTCGGCCTACCCTTAATTTAATTCTGTGACATGAAAAGACTTCATACTCTATATTGTCCCATTCTACTCAGCATAGAGAAGATAGACACGCCCTATATTGCAGATTTTTCACCATTCGGTCAAAAAAGCATCGCAAAATGACATAAGCTTTACCTAAAACTTGTCAAACCTTCCCTGCTATCACTTTACTCTGACCTTTCTCCCTGCACTTTCTCAATGAGTAATCATAACTTAGCGACAAGATAGCGACCAAAACCACAAAAAAGCAAACGTTTCCTTTTGGATATGCTAGAATTCGCGCCATAAATCCTTTTGTCATTTTTCATTTAATTGGAGTCAGTATGAAGCGCGATTTAGCAATGGCTTTTTCACGAGTTACCGAAGGTGCCGCCCTAGCAGGTTATAAATGGCTTGGACGTGGCGATAAGAATGCTGCGGATGGTGCCGCAGTAGAAGTCATGCGCAGCCTACTGAACAAAACCGATATCGAAGGTGAAATCGTTATTGGTGAAGGTGAGATTGATGATGCACCTATGCTGTATATCGGTGAGCAAGTTGGTATTGGTGGTGACGCTGTTGATATCGCGGTTGACCCTATTGAAGGTACTCGCATGACAGCGATGGGCCAGTCGAACGCACTTGCTGTTCTAGCCGCTGGTGAAAAAGGCAGCTTCTTGAAAGCACCTGATATGTACATGGAAAAGTTGGTAGTGGGCCCGGGCGCTAAAGGGGTTATCGACCTAGACAAACCACTTTCTGAAAACTTAACCAACATTGCAGCGGCCTTAGGCAAATCTCTTGATACGCTTGTGGTTACGACACTGGCAAAACCACGTCATGATGAGATTATCGCTGAAATGCAAGCCATGGGCGTGCGTGTTTTTGCTGTGCCAGATGGTGATGTAGCCGCGTCTATCCTAACTTGCATGCCAGATAGTGAAGTGGATGTCATGTATTGCATTGGTGGCGCACCAGAAGGCGTGGTTTCTGCCGCTGTTATTCGTGCGCTAGATGGTGACATGCATGGTCGCTTACTTCCACGTCATGAAGTGAAAGGCGATAACGAAGAAAACCGTAAAGCGGGTGAACTTGAACTGGAGCGCTGCGCACAAATGGGTGTCAAAGCGAACATTGTGCTTCGCATGGAAGACATGGCGCGTAGTGACAATGTGGTGTTCTCGGCGACGGGCATTACTAAAGGTGACCTGCTTGAAGGCATCACACGTCAGGGCAATATCGCGACTAGTGAAACACTGCTTATTCGTGGCCGCTGCCGCACGATTCGCCGTATTAAATCAACGCACTATTTAGAGCGTAAAGACCCAGAGATTCGCGATATCATCTTATAATCGCCATTATTGAGATAAAGCGCTGGCTGTAGCCAGCGTTTTTTTCATCTATTATGAAGATAGTAAATAATTTGCTTTATTAACCTTATTCGCCATAATACCCCAACTATCGTTATCCATAGGCTGATTTAAGAGAAACGGACGCACTAATGAAAGCCACTGACCAAATTATTGACATCATAAAACGAGAAGGCGCAGTCACCGCTAAACAAATTGCTTCACGTTTAAACATCACCACGATGGGTGCTAGGCAACATTTGCAGGGCCTTGAAGAGGAGGGATTTCTACGTTTTGAAGATGTTAAAGTTAAAGTAGGTCGACCGAATCGACATTGGTCACTCACTGCCAAAGGGCATGCCCAGTTTTCCGATCGCCACAGTGATTTAACGGTTCAGTTTATTGATGCAATTGAACAAGTGTTTGGTGCTGAAGGACTCAATAAAGTATCCAAAGAGCGCGAAACGAACACCCTCGCGACTTATCGTCCTCATTTTGACAGCCTTCCCGACCTACAAAGTAAAGTAGAGAAACTCACTGAACTGCGTGATAAGGATGGGTATATGGCTGAATTTCAACAGATTGAAGATGGCTTTGTCTTAATTGAAAATCACTGCCCAATCTGTAAAGCCGCACAACGCTGTGAAACTCTGTGTCAGTCTGAGCTGAATGTCTTTCAAGCCCTCGTTGGTAACGATATTTTGGTTCAACGAGACGAACATATTGTTCAAGGTGCTCGTCGCTGCGTATATACCTTTAGCGACAGAAGCTAACTTCAATAAACAGCTCATAGTAACGCTGCTGGCTCGTCTCACTCCTGAGACTATTTACAGTTTTATTTTGTCTTTTCTCATTAACTCCTACGCTGATTATATGCATGGAGATTCTTTTGGTGAGGAACGCACATGGTAACGCCTATTACTCTGCCGTCATTCGATGAACTAGCCGCAATGGCCAAGGACAACCCCGAGAAGTTGAGTCGACTGCGCCACGACTTGTCCCAGCAGTTTATCTCTACCTGTTCTGATGAGATGCAGCCGCGACTGCATGCTCAACAATCTCACATTGAACGGGTTTTACAGCGCGCCAAAAATCCCATTCACGCCAATGTGTTATTACGTCAAGAATTGCATCGTCAAATCGTTAAATTCTCGCAAGCCTTAAATGGAGAAGCGTCAGAGAGCAACAAAAGCGCCGATATTTTGCCTTTCTCTAAACCTGAAGAATGGCGCTAAACCAACAAAAAAGGGAAGCCATGCTTCCCTTTTTGATTGTTCGTCAATTTTATTGAGGCTCACGTCCATACTGGTTTTCGCCTTCTGTGCCTTTCATAAAGCCACATTCAACTAATATCCACAAACCACAAGCCAGCGCAGCAAAGGAGATAACACTTTGTACCATGGACGGCTGAGCTGCGGTTGCTGGATCCAATGTCGGCAGGCTCATTCGACCAAAGACCAATGGGATATTCAGCAATAGCCACCAACTCGATTTATTACGATCATGCCAACGCTTTGCCGTAATCGCTAAATCTGGAATCAAGATAATGAGCAAGAAGATTGGCAACAAAATATGTACCAATGCTGGGAACAGTACGTTCATACCTTGAGCAAAAATCATAATGGCAAGGTAATAACAGACATTCCACATCCAGAATGTTTTGCGTCCCACACGACCTTGAAACGAAAACAGTAACGATTTAAACGACATCACATAATCTCTTTTTAATTGGTAATTTTTTGAAAGCAGCTTTTATCCATATCACGGACATTGACCGTCAAGCTTTTGATATGTCCCGCCTGCTCTCGAAGTACTTCCATTAACTTTCTCGAAAGCTCTCTTTTCTGCTCCTCAGTGCGACCTGACAAAAGTTCAAAGCTAATATGAACAAAATCTTCACTGTCTCCATACTCACCAATCAACCAATTGTGGCTACGTAAAGAGCGTGATTTCACAGAATCTTTCTCGAATAATCCACAGTTTAGCGTGACTCTGTGTAAGTCTTCCAGCAACCCCTGAACATTCAGTCTTTCGTCCGCTGTATTTGAGTACTCCAGTACAAGGTTTGGCATGGTACATCCCTATTTTTAACCATCAAGCGACAAGGTATAACAAGCTATAAGGAAAATTCCGAGAAGTATTCTATTATTCTGTTTACTGGATCACTGAGGTGAGCTTCTGGACTTGTTTACTAGGATAAAACGTCAAAGCGATAAAGAAATGACCCCAATCATGATCTACATGAATTAATCTGTTATATTCTTTCGTAATCACGTTTATTTTTTACATTCGTTTTTTACAAACACTGATTTTGGAGAAAATCTCATGCGTCAACCTGTAGTTATGGGTAACTGGAAACTCAACGGTAGCAAAGCAATGGTAACTGAGCTGCTAACTGGCCTAAACGCTGAACTTGAAGGCGTAACTGGTGTAGACGTGGCGGTAGCTCCACCTGCACTATACATCGACCTAGCAGAGCGCGTAATCGCTGAAGGCGGCAACAAGATCATTCTTGGTGCACAAAACACAGACCTAAACAACAGCGGTGCATTCACTGGCGACATGTCTCCAGAAATGCTTAAAGACTTTGGTGCTTCTCACATCATCATTGGTCACTCAGAGCGTCGTGAATACCACAACGAATCTGACGAGTTCATCGCTAAGAAATTTGCTTTCCTAAAAGAAAACGGCCTGAAGCCAGTTTTCTGTATCGGTGAATCTGAAGCTCAAAACGAAGCGGGCGAAACTGAAGCAGTTTGCGCACGTCAAATCAACGCAGTAATCGACGCATACGGTGTTGAAGCGCTAAACGACGCTATCATCGCATACGAGCCAATCTGGGCTATCGGCACTGGTAAAGCAGCAACAGCTGAAGATGCGCAGCGCATCCACGCTTCTATCCGCGCTCTAATCGCAGACAAAGACGCTGCAGTTGCTGAGCAAGTAATCATTCAATACGGTGGTTCTGTTAAGCCAGAGAACGCTGAAGCATACTTCTCACAACCAGACATCGACGGTGCTCTAGTTGGTGGTGCATCTCTAGATGCTAAGAGCTTCGCAGCAATCGCTAAAGCAGCGGCAGCAGCAAAAGCTAAGTAATCGCTTATTGCATTACTGAAAAGCAGGCTCATTCGAGCCTGTTTTTTTATGCCTTCATTTTATTGAGGCAAATAAAAACCGCGACTTAAGCCGCGGTTTGTTATCTTTAGAATCGCTGTCAGTTAGAACAACTCTTCTGCAACCTTGAATAGGTCGTCGCGAACTGGACGCTTCATGTTCTCGATCGCATCAATGATGTCATGGTGTACCAATTGCTCTTTCTGGATACCCACACAACGACCACCATGACCTTCCATTAGAAGGTGTACTGCATAGTTACCCATGCGAGACGCTAGTACGCGGTCAAACGCAGTTGGACGACCACCACGTTGGATGTGACCTAGAACCGTTGCACGAGTTTCACGACCAGTTGCAGTCTCAATCTCTTTAGCCAGCTCGTTAGCATCCATCATAAGCTCAGTCAGCGCGATGATAGCGTGCTTCTTACCTTTCGCAATACCGTCTTGGATATTGTTGATAAGCTGATCTTTGTTCAAGCCAGTTTCTGGTGTGATGATGTACTCACAACCACCAGCAATCGCAGACATAAGCGTTAAGTCACCGCAGTGGCGACCCATGATTTCAACGATTGAGATGCGTTGGTGAGATGAAGACGTGTCACGTAGACGGTCAATCGCATCGATAACAGTGTTCAGTGCTGTTAGGTAACCAATTGTGTAGTCAGTACCTGCGATATCGTTATCGATAGTGCCTGGTAGACCAATACATGGGTAACCCATTTCAGTCAACTTCTTCGCACCCATGTACGAACCGTCACCACCGATAACTACTAGAGCATCGATACCGTGCTTCTTAAGGTTTTCAATCGCTTTTTCGCGGACTTCCACTTCTTTAAACTCTGGGAAGCGTGCAGAACCTAAGAAAGTACCACCACGGTTGATAACGTCAGAAACGCTTGAACGATCCAGTTTCTGGATGCGGTCTTCATACAGACCTAGGTAACCGTCGTATACGCCGTATACTTCTAAATCCGCTGACAAAGCCGTACGAACTACGCCACGTACCGCAGCATTCATACCTGGTGCATCACCACCACTTGTCAAAACACCGATTTTCTTAATCATGCTCACCCTCGATTTGGCAATCTAATTTCAATTTTGAGTGTACCGCCTAGTAGCGACACACGGAATTTGTTGTTATTGCTACGATTTTTCGATGTGTTCCCCAAAACATCACCGACGTAACTTTATTACTTATGTAAGAGTATTACAGTTTATAAGAACTATTGTGTTGATTCACATCAGAATCGCACTTTTTTATCATGAGCCTTGATAATAGACAATCGATTTTGAAGTTGCCATTCTCAATGCTTTCACAGTCACTTTTGTTTACGTATTGGTTACCAGTCCTGCTCTTTTTGCTGTTTTTCTTCCGATAACACAACAGAGTATGGATCTTGATGGATAATGACATCCGCTTCAGGAAACTCCAGCATTAATCGCTCTTCTGCACAATCGGCAATTTTATGAGCATCAATCAGGCGCAAGTTATCATCTAACTCTAAATGCAGTTGAATAAAACGCACTGGTCCAGACATTCGTGTTCGTAGTTGGTGGACGCCGATGACACCTTCAACCTCGTTACACACTTCTCGAATTCTGACGAGTTCCTCTTCGGGAAGCTGCCTATCAAGCAATGACTGTATTGCTTCATAAGCCATCTTAACGGCGCTTACCAGTATGAAGATACCAATGCCGATGGCAAATACTGAGTCTGCTTGACCTATGCCATACCAACTCAAGGCGAGCGCGATCATAATAGCGGCGTTCATATACAAGTCAGTTTGATAGTGTAACGAGTCCGCCGCTATCGCCTGACTGCCTGTTTCGCGCACCACGTATTTCTGAAATGCAACTAGACCAGAGGTGACCACTAGCGCAAAAAAGCTGACATAAATACCTAGCTCAGGCGAGTTCAATTCATGAGGTCTAAAGAAACGATCAACGCCGTTTAAGATAAGAAAGCAAGCGGAACCAGAAATGAACATGGCTTGTGCTAGAGCAGCTAACGACTCCGCCTTACCGTGTCCAAATGTATGTTCTTTGTCAGCAGGTTGCAGTGAGTAGCGCACCACCAGTAAATTAACCACTGATGCTGCAATATCTAGCAGTGAGTCGATCACTGACGCTAGCAGACTAACAGAACCTGTTATCCACCATGTAACCACTTTGGTAATAAGAAGGATAGTCGCGATCGTGGTAGCAGCCCATGCTGCGGTAGTCACCAACTTAGCGTAGTTGCCCTTTGTCATGCTTGCACTCGTTCCCTGTCTTGTTGCTAACA
Source organism: Vibrio mediterranei (assembly GCF_900088415.1). Lineage (GTDB taxonomy): Bacteria > Pseudomonadota > Gammaproteobacteria > Enterobacterales > Vibrionaceae > Vibrio > Vibrio mediterranei. Next base: position 101,989 of record NZ_FLLQ01000011.1, on the reverse strand, counting down.
CGGTATAAGTATACTGATAAATGATGACAAAAATAGAAAAAGCGTGCTGGATGTCACACAAAATAGTGACAAATACTCGGACGAGGCTCTGAGGACAAAATTCTTTGGTGCGTCGTATAAACGAAAGCCCCTCTGACTAAAAAGCTCATAGGGGCTATATTATTATCGAACCAAGAACTCGTTATGGTTACTGAGCAGCACGCTTCTCCGCACGAGACTCCATTTTAGAGAAACACTTTTCCATTCGCTCTTGCTGAAGCTCTTTGAACTTCACTTTTTGTTCTGGCGTTAGAATATTAAGCATTTCGTGTTGCTTCTCAAGCATTTGAACACGACGCTCTGTTTGTTGCTGTACCATTTCTGAAGCCAGAGCGTTCGCTGCATCCGCATCAAAGTTGTCAGCAAGTACGAGATCTTGCATCTTTTGTTGGCGAGCTTGCATTTCTGCTTTCTTAGCAGCAAAGTCACCCGAGAATTTCGCTTTCATGGCTTCTTTGTTTGCCTGACGAAGTTCTTTCATTTGCTCTTTCTGAGCATCCGTCAAGTCAAGTTCACGGAACATACGCTTACCATCGAAGCCACCGCACATCCCTTCGCCGCCTTTACCATGATGACCACCTTTGCCACCACCGTATGCCAATGCGCTTGCTGAACCTAATGCTAGTGGAAGAACCGTTGCAGCGATAACCAGTTTTTTTGAAAGTTTCATAATCTTTACCCTTATGTGATTCATACCATGGCTGCCTCTGCAGCGCTTGAGTATAGAATAGGGTCTGGTGAGTAAAGTAACGTACAGTGAGCGTAAAGAATCGTAAAGATCGCTTTTTCTGATATTTAACGCTTTATTATTACAAGGCACAGGACAAGATAGAGGTAGTTTATGGCACACATACTTATCATTGATGACGATACCGAGCTAACCAGCTTACTTAAAGACATCTTGAGCTTTGAAGGATTTGAGATCTCTGAGGCTAATGACGGAATCGCCGGATTAGAAGCAATGCATCAGGATATCGATCTGGTATTGATGGATGTCATGATGCCACGGCTCAATGGTATGGATACCCTAAAGAAACTACGCGAAAAGTGGGAAACCCCTGTTTTGATGCTGACGGCTAAAGGTGAGGAAATAGATCGTGTTATCGGTCTAGAGCTTGGCGCCGATGACTACTTACCGAAACCGTTTAGTGATCGAGAATTGCTCGCTCGCATTAAAGCGATTCTTCGTCGCACTCAATCTAAGCCAGAATCAACCGCTACTGATTGCCTGTCGTTCGACGACATTCAAGTTTTCCCAGGCAAACAAGAAGCTCACTGCCAAGGGCAGTTACTAGACTTAACTACTACAGAATTTGCACTGTTACACTATTTCGTACAAAAACCAGGGGAGACTTTAACTAAAGAGTCTCTCAGTCTTGATGTGCTAGGGAAAAGGTTGTCTGCTTTCGATCGCGCCGTCGATATGCATGTCTCGAATTTACGTAAAAAACTCCCAGAAAAAGCCGATGGCAAACCACGTATCAAGACACTGCGTGGACGCGGATATTTGTTGGTTAAGGAATAATGATGAAACTGCCCAAGATAACCAGCCTTTATGGCCGTATCTTTGCCATATTCTGGTTTACCATGTTATTGGTCCTCATTGCGGTGCTTGCTTTACCGCACCTTGATCCGCGCGTCACTAAAGAGATTTCCGGAGAGCCACTACAACAGTTATTGTCCTTAAGAGATAAAGTAGAAAAACGTTTTGAAGGACAAACCAACCTTGGGCGTATTATCTATCAGCTTGATAAACCTGAACCTAAACATATGGGTAACCGTAAGCCACGTAGCCCAAGTATGTTTATCGTTGATAAAGAAGGTAACATTCTCAGCACACAGAAACACCCGGATTTTAAGACCAAAATCCTCAAGAATTTTATCACCTCTGTTGACTCATTCGATACACCAATGCAGAAACTGTATGGCCGCTACATGCTCGCAGGTCCCGTTCCGATTAAACTAGCCAAACAAAATTTTTATCTGTATATCGGCTTACGTTGGACAGAGCCGCCACCGTTCTTGCTGCGAATGTTTGATAAGCCATTCCAACTGCTATTTGCCGTGATGGCGGTCAGTACCCCACTACTCTTATGGCTCGCATGGGCATTAAGCCAACCCGCGAGAAGATTAGAGCGTGCAGCGAAGCGAGTGGCAAATGGTGAGTTCAAGCAGGATCCTGAGTTGGAAAAAGGCACATCCGAGTTCAAGCAAGCAGGCAGCAGCTTTAACCAAATGGTAATGGCCGTGAATCAAATGATCTCTGGACAGCAGCGTTTATTGTCCGATATTTCTCATGAACTACGCTCGCCACTTACTCGCTTGAGAATGGCAACGGCACTCGCAACTCGTAAGCAAGGTGAAAGCCAAGAACTGTTGCGTATTGATACTGAAGCACAACGGTTAGAACAGATGATTGGCGAGCTTTTAGAGCTGTCACGCATGAACACTGACAGCCATGTAACACGCGAGTCACAACCAGCTAGTAGCTTATGGGAAGAGATCTTCAGCGATGCAGAGTTTGAAGCAGAGCAAGTAGGCAAGACCTTACGCTTTACCACTATCCCAGACGTCACAGTCACTGGTAACCCAAAACTGCTCATGAGTGCTATTGAGAACATCGTAAGAAATGCCATTCGCTACGGCACAACCACTATTGATATTACCCTGTCTACTCATAAAGAGACATTGCTGATTACTGTGGAGGATGACGGTCCAGGCGTACCAGATGACGAGCTACAAGATATTTTCCGTCCTTTCTACCGCGTATCAACAGCTCGCGATAGAGATTCCGGAGGCACGGGTTTGGGACTTGCTATAACACAGAGCGCAATCTTGCAGCATAGTGGTCAGATAACAGCATCGCGAAGCCATTTAGGAGGTTTAAAGATGCATGTTGAGCTCCCGCTATAAAGTCGGCACGAAACTGACATTGTATTTATACTCAAATAGGCGCGGTATGTGGTAGCCTCGACGTCTTGCTCAAACACAGAATAAAGAGAACTCAGCCGATGAAAATCTTCAGCAACTTTGAAAGTGGCAATATCCAAGTAGTCAAAGCCGATGACAAAGATGATATCCAAGTTAAAATCGTCAACGACAATCAGTCAGAATTTTATCAGTGGTTTCACTTTCGCTTGGAGTCAACACCTGAGCTAGCACACACTATTAAGATCATAGACTTAGCTAAGTCAGCCTATCCAGAGGGCTGGAAGGGATACGATATTGTCGCGTCCTACGATCGTGAGGAGTGGTTTCGTATTCCTTGTGACTTTGACGGCGACACCTTGAGCTGTAGCTTCCTTCCAGAGAGAAGCTCAATGTACTTCGCTTACTTTGCTCCCTACAGCTACGATCGTCATCTCGACTTATTGCACATGGCTCAAAACGAGCACCACTGCACCCTTGAAACTCTAGGCCATACTCTTGATGGTAACGATATGTCGTTGCTAACGTTTGGTGAGCCAGAAGAAGGTAAGAAGAACATTTGGATCATTGCACGCCAGCATCCAGGTGAGTCTATGGCGGAATGGTTTATTGAAGGCCTAATTCAGCGTCTTGTTGATGACAGCGACACCGCCGCTCAAGCCTTACTTGAGCAAGCCGTTGTGTATGTGGTACCAAATATGAACCCTGATGGCAGCATTCGCGGCCACCTTAGAACCAATGCAGTGGGCGTGAACCTTAACCGTGAATGGCAAACGCCTTCTATGGAACAGAGCCCTGAAGTCTATCTAGTACGTGAACGTATGCTGCAAGCCGGTGTGGATATGTTCCTTGATATTCACGGTGACGAAGCAATTCCATACAACTTTGCTGCTGGCTCTGAAGGGATCCCATCTTATGATGAGCGCTTAGCATCACTTGAATCGGCGTTCAAACAGGCACTACTGACTATCACACCTGAGTTCCAAGACGACTATGGCTATGATAAGGATGAACCGGGCAAGGCTAACCTAACGGTTGGCTCTAATTGGGTTGCAGAGCAATTTAAGTGCTTGTCTTACACTATTGAAATGCCATTTAAGGATAACAACAACTATCCCGATCCTTTCTACGGTTGGTCACCAGAGCGCAGTATTAAGTTTGGTCATGACATGGTAGCGGCAACGCTAGCTGTGACGGATAAGCTTTAATCTCGCAGTTAGAGTATCTCGTCACTTCTGCCTGCGCAGAGGCGACGATAATTGGGGTTACGACATACTCTATAGCATAGTCATTCCTGTATAGACAGGAATCTACTTGAGGCTTGATGCGCGCTATGGGTAGCTCCCCGCCTTCGCGGGGATGACGACAATTTTAACTACGACGTACTCTACAACGTCGTCATTCCTGTGTAGACAGGAATCTACTTGAGGCTTGATGCGCGCTATGGGTAGCTCCCCGCCTTCGCGGGGATGACGACAATTTTAGCTACGACGTACTCTACAACGTCGTCATTCCTGTGTAGACAGGAATCTACATGAGGCTTGGTGTGCACTTTGGGTAGCTCCCCGCCTACAGGGGGATGACGATAGTTTTCAGGATAACGATAAGCTTGAAGGATGCCGTTCTTTTTACTCTTCAGGTATACTCATCTCATTGTTTAGTATGAGTCGACAGCCAATATGTTTGATATCGCCCTTTACGAGCCAGAAATTGCTCCTAATACCGGAAACATCATCCGACTTTGTGCCAACTGTGGCGCAAACCTACACCTAATTGAGCCACTTGGTTTTGATTTAGAAGAGAAGAAAGTGCGTCGCGCCGGTCTCGACTATCATGATCTAGCTCGCGTCAAACGTCATAAAGACTACGCCGCCTTTATCGCTTACCTTGAAGAGAACAATCCGAGCTACCGCTTGTTTGCTTGCACCACAAAAACCACCGGCCATCACACGGATGCGAAGTACCAGCAAGGTGATGTATTGCTATTTGGACCAGAGACCCGCGGCCTGCCCGCAGAAGTGATTGAAAGTCTACCGATGGAGCAACGCATTCGCATTCCGATGATGCCAGATGCACGCAGTTTAAACCTATCCAATGCGGTGGCGATTATTTCCTATGAAGCGTGGCGACAGTTTGGTTTTGAAGGGGCGGTTTAAGCCCTTTTTAGCGAGAGCGTTAACCGAGCCTGAAATTCAGGCAATAAAAAACCCAGCACTAGGCTGGGTTTTCAATACATAACAAGAAGAAACTTATCAATTACTTGATTTTAGCTTCTTTGTACATAACGTGTTGGCGAACAACTGGATCAAACTTTTTGATCTCAAATTTGCCTGGCATGTTACGCTTGTTCTTGTCAGTTGTGTAGAAGTGACCAGTACCAGCAGATGATACTAGACGAATTTTCTCACGAATGCCTTTAGCCATTGCTTAATTCCTCTTATACGTTCTCGCCACGAGCACGGATATCAACAAGAACAGCATCGATGCCTTTCTTATCAATAATACGCATACCCTTAGCGGTCAGACGTAGTTTAACAAAGCGTTTTTCGCTTTCTACCCAGAAACGATGAGTTTGTAGGTTCGGCAGAAAACGACGCTTGGTAGCATTTCGTGCGTGTGAACGGTTGTTACCCGTTACAGGACGCTTACCAGTTACTTGGCATACTCGGGACATGAATGTCTTCTCCAAATCGTTTCAGCTCGATATCAACCTTGGTGGCCGAACCTCAATTATAAGAGGCCATAACCATTATGGAGTACCCATACAAGGCTATCAAAGGTCGCGCATTATACTAACTTGACATGCATTGCTCAAGACCCGAACAGATCCTTTTTTAAGGATTTGCTGATCTTTTTCACTTTGAGCTGATGTTGGTTGATAATTTAGTGCGCGAATCATAGCAGAAAATCACCAAAACAAAAGCTCTGTATCACAGTTATTACAATAAAATGTACTTTCTTCTATTTAGGCCGTTAAATCCAGCCTCTTTCTGCAAAAGAGACGACTTCCCCATCTCCAACGACAAAATGGTCCAAAACTCGAATATCGACTAAACCGAGTGCATCAGATAACCGTCTAGTGATACGCCTATCGGCTTGGCTGGGCTCTGCCACTCCCGAAGGATGATTATTTATCGGGAGCTGACCAAAAACCCCATTTTTGTTGACAAAGATGAGCAGGTGCACAATTTCAGTATGGCAAAGTTTTTTAGACTACATTTACAACAAAAGCACCCACCCGACAATAATTGGGGTATGTATGCGCAAGGTGAAAGTTGTAGATTGTCAGTATGCCGTTAGCCCGAACGACGGCCAACCGCTGTATTGCGATGTGTATGTACTTCTCGACGACGACGAACAGATGTTGTTTTCCGAGAACCTGTGGCTAGCGGCTATTGCCAAAACCAGTCCGCCGAATACGGCCAGGGGGTATGCCGCCGACCTACTGTCCTTTGTCCGCATGGCCAAGCCACTAGGCGGGTGGGCGGCCATTGGTCAGCAAGAAATGACCGGTTACCTACACGGTGAGTTGTTTCAACACAGGGGATACAAAAAAGCCACCATGCAACGCCACATTACCACGCTGAAGCAGTTTTACGAGTGGCAGGTGGAGCGGGGTTACCTCGACTCGATGCCCTGCTTTGAGTGGAACTACGAGCACCTGTACACCAAAGAGCCGGTGGACAAAATCGCCCACCATGCCAATCAGCACAGCTTCCACCCGCTGTATATCGATAAAACGGTGTTTAACGACACGCTGTTACCTGCGGTGGACAACGCCGATGAATTCATCCGCTTGCGCGACCGACTTTGTCTGCGCTTGGGTTACGAGTGCGGCACCCGAGCGCATGAGGTACACGATCTCAACGCGCTTGAGGTGAGCAAAGCGATTGCTAAAGCACGGGAAGAAAACGACGGACTGTGGTCGGTGGCGACAGTAAGGATCAGTGGTAAGGGTGCCAGCAACCGCGATCTGCTCATTCCCCCGAAACTGTGCGAATTCATCTGGGATTACCTAACCAAGTACCGCGACGGCATCAACCAAGGGCACGGACCGCTGATCAGTACCCGTCAGGGCCAGCCGCTGCGTGATTCGAAACACGCCAGCACCGTGTTCAAAAATGCGTGCCGCAAGGCCAAGCTGAAACGCGTACACAAGCAAGGGTATCATCGGCTTCGCAAGAGTTTTGGCACCAATCTGGTTCAGGAGTTGTACGACGAAGGCCGGGGCGGTGAAGCCTGGGTACTGGTACCTGTACGCCTGGGCCACAAGGATGTCGAGACCACCAAGTTGTATATCCAGTTCGATGCGCTGCGCAACAGCCGCAGTCGGGTATTCGAAAATTTACACATGAATGAGGCCAAATACAAGGCCATACAGCGCAAGGAGGCGGCATGAAGGTCTTCACAACCACTGACGTGATTCAGAGGGTCGCTGACGGCCGTCTGGTGATGAGTGACCTGCCCAGCCGGCGTTTGAACCCACGCCAGGTGGTGATTGAAGTGAATAACAAAGCCAGAGTGGACGTGTTGAGCGCCCCCGCGCGCTATGCCGATGACGCTCTGGTCGACATCCTGCTGGATTCTTTCACCCAATCCGAGTATGCGGTTCGGCTGGGTATCAGTCAGAAGAGCCACCGCAACGCGGCGGTGCGGGCGTTTTTCGCCTTTCTTAATACAAAAGATTACCCCATCACCACCGAGGACGAAGATGGCAACAGCGTAGCCGTACCGCTGCCTGCGCACTGCTTCAGCGACTGGCTGGACCATCTGAAAGCCAACGAGACCCCCTATAACGTATGGAGCCGCATGTCAGAGCTTCGAAAAGTGCTGCTCCGTGCGCTGGAGAAGCGCTTCGGCAATCAGCGGTCAACGTGGCCAACGACACTCAAGGCCGCCTGGCAGATGCTCGACGCCAGCACGCCAGTCACGCCTAAATACACAAAGTCACCGCCACTTGGTCCCTACCTGGGTATCCCGCCAGACCAATTCAGCAATAATGAATTAAAAAATGGTCTGCGCTACGGGGTGATTTGGCTGCTGAAGCGCCTGCAAGCACAGCGGGAGGCATTTGTCGCCAAACCTGCCATTCAGCACGCGCTGGATGAGCTTCAGGGCAGCACGCCTGCTCAATTTGCTCAGGCATTTAGTTGGCTAGATAATTTTTTGGTCGGAAGGGAGCCTAGCCAAGAACGACCACACAACCCCGAGCGTCTTTCCCGCGTCGCTCCCGTCGCCTGGCAGGTGATCCAGGCCGACCCGCTTCTGACCGAATGGCAGTGCTACTGCTTTGCCAAGCTGCGCCCGGCCCTGGTGCCGGGGGCAAATGGTGAGGCGCACCCAATAACGCCAGAGACGCAGCAAACCCTGCTGGCACGATGCGTCAACCCGGACGGCAGTTTGCGCGCGCGGCCCAAGGGCCATGGCCAAAACGATACCGGCTGGGCGCCGCTCAAGCCCTGGTTGGGAGGGGCGGGAAACGTTACGACTCCACAACGCTGTCGCTGGGGACGGGACTGGCTGGTGCACAGCGAACTGGAGCAGTTGCTGATGGTATGGCTGCTGGCCTCCGAGCGTGCTCAAACCAGCGGCATCAAGTTGCTGACGTTTGACGGGGTGTGGGTTGCGCGCCGTGAATTGCAGATTTCCACAATCAAACTTCGCCGCGCCAGCAGCCCCAGCGCCAAGCCTCACAGCACCGACGTCCACACCGAGATATACCGTCAACATGAACCGCCCTTCGGTGTGTATCATACCTGGCTGCAGCAGACGCGGAAGGCCCAAGCGGCACTGGATGGGTTGAACCCGGATAACCGGTATATGTATGGCTCGGCAGCCCAGTTAAGCGGCACTATTGCCACTAATACAGCACATGCTCTGACCGCTGCCGTTCTGCCACTGGAGCTGCTCAGCGTACAGGGGACTGTGTGGCACGACACCTTCATTGCGGAGACCGGCAACTCCCGCGAGGCGCAGGCGTTTATCGCCATCCTGGCCAAGTGCGTGGCCAAGAAACGCGCCAACCCGAGCGCTAAAGTTACGTTGCCCGTTGGACCGATAGGGCAGAGCCTGGTGGTCGAGCAGGAGTTGGAAAGTAACTGGGATGACACCCACAGCGAGATAGAAAACGAGGTCATGGGACACGACAAAAGTACCGGGCGCAATGTGTACAAGGATGGTTTCAGACGCGCCGGCGTCAGCGAAATCCTGGCCCCGGTACAAGCTTTTGCCCGCAAGGTAGGTGACGATAAAATCGAACTGGCGCAACAGATAGCCAGGCACCTGAACGAACAATCCCGTCCGGTATCCCTGGCCGAACTGGAAAAACTGTGCGACATCGACACTGCCCGCACAACCCAGCGGGACCTGCTGGCCACGCTCAGCGCGCAGGACAAGATAAGCATCACCGGTGAAATCGGCCTCGGCGACCAGTTGCTAATAGTGCAGACCGACCTGACCGCCGCGATGATGTGGGGGTATATCCAGCACCTTGAAGCCTCCTTGCCTGAATTGATGGGCACTGACCGGGACGAAACCACGCTGCGTCACCTTGCCCAGTACCTGCACCTGACCGACACCTTCACTCGGCTGGATAACGGCCTGCAGCAAGAAGGGAAACGCTTGGCCAAAGAGATGCAGTTCCCGTTCCCACCCCTGAACTGACCAAGGAGCAAACACCTATGCCCATGTTACTTTCCGACCTTCAGCAGCAGCGACTGGACCTCTTGCAGGTGACGTTAGACCCGAATGCGACGTGGATACTGCCTGTCGATAGAGGCGCCAACCGCATTGAGAACGGCACGCTAGATTGGGTCACCTATCCGGTGTCCCAGGCGCATAGCCTGCTGGTCCAGCGCCTGCTGCTCGACTGGTGGTCGCCGGCGGTGGTTAACGGCAACACCACGATAAAGGACCACGCTTATCGTCAGGCTGATATCCTGCTGCGCCTGCTGGCGTTGGCTGCGGAGCATTACCCAGGCAGGGCGCTATGCGAGCTGCACCTGGCCGACTGGGTTAAGCTAACGGTGCTGATGGTGCTCAGAGTCTGGGATAGCAACGAGGCAGGCGAGCGGTCGCTGATCGCCAGCGACCAGCCCTTGGCCGTTCAAAACTTTGAACGCACGATTACGGTGCTCAATCGATGGTTGGACAGTTATCAGGCTGGCAATGTCAACGACGGCCCGGACTGTAAACTCCCCCGCAAGACGGTTGAAAATGCGCTGAAAGCGGAGCTGAAGGCATTCGGTACCGACCTGGACACCTGGAAACAGGGCGGCAGTTACGGCGCGGTGCCTTTCGTGGTCGCCCACCTGCTGCTGGCCGATGCCCTGGACACCCTGCATGCGCTGCGCACCAAGCAACTACTGGCCTACTTTACCACGGTGCGCGAGCACAACGCCCACGACCTAGTGTCCGCGTTTTGGAGTCACGGCGGATCATCCAATAAGACTTCACAGTTGGCGGCTTACCGCACCAGCGGCGACATCAGCACGTTGACCGTAACCCGTGAGTCGGGTGGAGAAGGCAGTGATATCAACCGGGCCAAAACCGAGATTGCCAAGCCGCTGCACGCCAAACTACGAGCACTGCAGGCAAAATATGCCCCCGACACACCGTTCACCTTTCCCTGGCAGGGCCATAGAGCCCTGAAGGCAGACTACAACGCGCTGCAGGGCGCGCTGTATGTCATTTTCCTGTCGGTGATGGGCAAGCGCGGGCCGAGCGAGGTGCGTACCCTGCGCGGCATCGACATCACCCGCCCGGATACAGAGACGGGTCAGGAGGCGGTGATGCGCCCGAGTATCGAGAAAACCAACCAGGGGTTGCGCGAGGCCCAAGGCGTAACCAACTTCATCGACGACAGTTTCGAGGTGCTGCTAAAGCTCGGCTACCACGATAAAACCGGCACCGAGCTGCCGCTGTTCAGCGCCCTGCCGTCCCCACTTCACGCCAGCCCCCCCCCCCACCCTACTATCGACAGATAGGGCACAATTCCGACTCCACACCTACTACGCCGCCTTTTGCGAGCGGGTAGCCGAAAAAGTCGACTTTGACGTGCAGGCGATGCATGACAGCCTCAGTAGTCACCAGTTTCGCCACAGCTTCGCGGAGTTCGGCCTGCGCAAGTATGACGGCAACGTGGAAGAGCTTATCCGCCAGCACTTCTGCCACGCCTATAACCACTGGTGGACCAGGCGCTACACCGGCGACAAGTTGGATGCGCAGGACCGGGAGCGCATTAATCGCAGATATGTCCGTGAGTTGGTGCCTCGCATCGTCTATGACCATGCCGACGATCCGGATTTCGTCGGTGGCGTGGCCACGTTTATGAAACAGGAGTTTACCGACAAGGTCCGCATCTTAAGCCCGGAGCAGACAGAAGCGCATATCGAGTCCCTGTGTGATGAGGTCATCCAGGTGACGGCCCACGAATATGGCTTCTGCCTGCTGATGAAACGATTCCGCAGCATGGCCAATTGTGCTGACGAAAATGGCAATCCCAACCCGGCGGGTACCTCGATGGAAAAGTGTAAGACCTGCCCCAACTTCTGCGCGTCACGAAAAAGCCACCTGACCAAACACCAAGTCACGGTCATCAGCCACGCCGACTTTATTGAGCAGAAAACGATGACATTGCCGATCTTGAAGGAGAGCAGCCGCCAGGCCATTCGCAACTCAGTGAAACTGTTCCCTGAGTTGGCCCACTTCGCCGAGGGTATAGCATGAGCGTTCGCGACAAACTCCTCAAACCGAAATCCACCGAGTCAGCGCCTGAGCCAACCAAGTTGCCAACCTGGGTGACAGAGGGCTCAGACACCACCCAGACGCTGTATCATGCCGCGCAGCAGGAATACAAGCATATCTGTGGGCTGATCGTATCGGGCAAAGCTGAGAGTCCCAAAGACCGTCGACTGGTACCCGCAAAAATCGCGGCGCGGGCCAAGTTGGACCGCAGTAATATCAACCCACGTCGCCAGTTCGAGTTGTGTCAGTGGATTGAGGATAAAAACGGCGACCTGGCAGTCCTGTTCGACCTGCATAAACCCGCGCGCCAGCCTGCCAAATCCCAGTCAAAGCGTGAGTTGCAGCGCGAAATCACGCGCCTGCGCAATGGCACCAAGGTGCAGACCGACGCCGAGCGCCGGGCGATTGTCGAGGCTTTTTTCAGTAGGAATATACTGGATGACCGCTCCAAACTGAATCGAGAAAACAGTCGGTTGAAGCTGGAGAACGAGCAACTGAATGACCAGGTTGCCCGCCTGCAACAGACCGGGCGGGAAAACGACCGATTGATAGCGCGGTTGATGGGAATACTGACCCCGGAGCAACGTGCACAGCTGCAAGACATATCGCTGGTGCCGAAAGCAGGAGGGCCACAGGATGTCTGAAAAACGACTATCACCAGAAGAGCTTCAGCAGGTTGGCCTGCCCGAAATCGACATGCACGACGATAACCCAACCAAACTGACCAAGCTGTTTGCGCACTATCGCACCAGCGGCAAACCGCTGCCCAGCTACGGGGTTAATGAGGACGGTGATGTCCAACTCAACCAAAGCTTGCTGGCACGTCTTGGTAAAATCCGACAGGGCAAGCAGGTGTTCAAGCGCGACTACGCCCGTGAGATGCTTGAAGCGGCCATCGCCGACTGCGGGCTCGAAGAGCGGGACACGCCCGAGGCCGTATCCGATGCCGAAACTGTGCGCGAAGCGATGCAGGACAACATCAACTCGGTGCGACGCGAAATGTCCGGTGTTGATGACAAACTTCAGGAGGCGTTGACCAAGGATAACTTTTTGAAGGCAAACCAATGCACGTCTATGTAATAGTACTAGAAAATCAGAGCCCACCCATCGCGAACATGAAGAGTTGCATCCGGAGTTGTGTCAATATTTCTTGTGCTAACATGTACAGAAGTAAACAAAGATGGAGGTGATAATGCAAGCCCTAAGCTCTTGGATATTTAGCTTTGATGGCGTATTTACCCTCTTGGCTATTACATTGGTTAGCATCTTGCTTTTTTCTGTCTGGGTCGGCTACACGGCTCACCGATTAAGCAAAGAACAGGCTAAAAATCATCCCCCGAAAAAATCAAATTCAGCAAATTAAAGTTGAAAGCACCTCTGTGGCTGATCTGCTCTTGGCAGATTGGATACTGAGTTAAGTGAACTTTCCATACTTGAGGTTATTCGTTTTTCGCTAATTAAAGCAAAAACAGTATCAGTACGATTTGGCTAGCAAACTTTTGCCCCAAAACGTGTTTAGATAGCAGTAAACCTTCATTAAAATAGTTTAGTCAGCAAGTTGCTTCCCAAATTATCCAACAGGCAGCTAAGTCATAACAAAGCAAGCTGTTTTCCTATTTGTTCAGCCGCTTGGTGCACAAATTCTCATAGCCTCTTGTCAAAATGATCTGGCAAGTCTCTGACTCATACTCTTACCTCACAAACTGAGTTTTATTATCTTTGAATTGCTAAATTCACAGATTAGAATGATAAAATTATTAAGAAACAAAGCACATATTTGTTTTTATTTGTGATATCAGAGAAGTAACGCCTTCAATAGAATCTTATTTAACTTGAGGATCAGTCAGCCGAGTCAATACTGACGCGGTTGTTATTAGTACTGTCAGGACATAAACATGTGGTCAGATAAAGAATCTAAGATCGATTTTTTAAATTTCAATGAGATTGCTGAATCAATCAAAGATCTCATTACAGAGAAAGAGTTAATGCCAATATCTATTGGCGTATTTGGTGATTGGGGTGCTGGTAAGTCAACAATTTTAGAGTTAACCGCTAAAGCGCTTGAGAAGGAAGAACAAGAGTACATCCAGATTCATTTTGATGCATGGACATTTCAGGGATACGACGATGCAAAAGCTGCACTGTTGGAGACTATCGCAGCACAATTGGTTGAAGCTGCCGCTGAGGATGAAAAACTACTTGAAAAGGCACTTGATTTTGCTAAGCGCATCGACAAAGTAAGGTTTATGGGGCTTATGGCTGAAGGTGCTGCTGCTATTTCTGGAATGCCGACATTCGGTGCAATTCAGAACTTTTTTGGTTGGGCTGGGGATGCCTTTGATGAAAATGATGATTTGGATTTCGAAGCAGTTCAGAAAGATGCTAAAGCAATAGGTCAGGTTGGTAAAAAGGCTAAAGGACTTGTAAAAGCTAAGAAGAAATTCTCTCCTCCAAAAGAGATTAGAGAGTTTAGAAAATCCTATATATCGTTGCTAAAGGCTTTTGATAAACCTGTAATTGTTTATGTTGATAACTTAGATAGATGTTTACCTGAGAATACGATATCCACACTAGAAGCAATTAGATTGTTTTTGTTCATGCCAAATACTGCATTTGTTGTTGCGGCTGACCCGGACATGATTCGCTTGGCAATTCCTCATTTCCATAAGGGAGCTTCTGTACGTCACCAAACTGACTATCTAGATAAACTGATTCAAATCCCTGTACATGTTCCAAAGCCCGGTTTTGCTGAGGTTAGAGCCTATCTGATAATGCTAATTGCCCAAGACAGAGGTATCCCAATAAAAGAGTTCGACCGCTTGAGGCTAGGGTTGGAAGAATCACTCAGGTTTTCTTGGAAACAGGGACAGATTTCGGTAGATGATTTACTAGAAAGGTGTGAGCTTGATGACGCTGAGCTTAGAGAAGAGTTTAAGATAGCAGAACAGATGGCTCCAATATTGGCAGAGTCTGCGAACATAAACGGCAATCCAAGAATCGTAAAGCGCTTACTTAATCAAGTTAAGATGAGGAAAAAAACTGCACATCGTAGAGGTATGCAGCTAGATGAGCGAACAATAACTAAGCTAGTGATTTTTGAACGCTGCATGGGTATTCAAGCAACAAATAGGCTGTATGAGCTCATTGATTCAGAGAGTGGTAAACCAGAACTCATTGAAGAACTCGAACGAACAGATAAAGAGTTTGATATCGAAAGGCTACCTGATGAATGGAAGAAAGAAGTTCATTTCCTAGAAAAATGGGCTCGATTAAAACCTTTGTTTACAGGTGTAGATCTAACTGCGGCAGCATACTTGAGCAGACAAAATATCCCGATGGGCTCTGTTAATAGCGTCATGTCAGGCGCAGCACAAAAAATGCTTGAAGGATTGTTGAAACAGAAAACTAGATCCAGTAAAGCGAGCTCTGAACTGATTGAACTTACAGCTAGTGAAGAGTACATATCTGTGATGGATAGCCTCATCGAAGAGTTGCGTAAAGTTGAAGATTGGAGCCTAAAAACCTCCGGAATATATGGAGCAAGGCAATTGGCAGCACATGATGATAGGTGTAAGGCTAATTTTTTAGCTTTCGTGAAGAAAGCTCCCAAGAAACGATGGCTAGAATCATTGATTAAAGAACTAGAGGCAACTAAATAATGGGAACTTCAGCATCAAGTACCGGACCTAATAATAAGAGCCCGTTGTTACCACCATGGGCAGAGCAAGGCGGTTCAGTGGAAGTTGGTTCTGATAATGGAGCTGACGTTAGCGTACCACCACAGGAAGTTGATAATGGAAAAGTACAAGAGCAGATTCCGGGCTCAGTTCCTAATATTCCGTCACCAAATCGACTGACAGGGGCAAGAAGGGCATTTGGGGATTACGCAAAGTCAGGAAGTGACAACTCTAATTTGAGAGGCTCTCTTAAGAAATACTCTAGAAGCTCCGGTGGAGGTTCTGGAGTGAGCCGCAGGCTAGCGAGCGGTATCACTGCTGGCTCCGGTCTATTGGGGATGATGCAAGGTGACAGCGTTAGGTATAACGATAGAACCCTGTCTCTATCTGAGTTAAATGGATTAACTACTGACCAAGCGATAGATCGTATTAGCGATCATCTAACACCTGATAACGGTGATGCTGAATCTGTGCGTTTAGCAATAGATTTTGCATTAGCGGAAGTATTGCCTGATGAAGAAAAGTTTGATGAGTCCATGTTTACAGATGATGTGGTAACAGAAGCTATATCTTGCTATTTAACTGATCTGATTTTTCAGGATGTTGTTGATGGAATGGGCAAGGCTTGGTTTCATGCTGAACACCCTAGTAAACATCACAAAATGGAAGAAGAATTAAGGGATCTAATAAAAGTGATAACTCAATCTAAAGTAGAAAAGATCACGAGTGATAATGGAGGGCATTTATCGCAGGCTAATATCACTAAAATTCAAATTGACGCGATATCGCAGACTGTAGATGAATGGGAGTCTTTTAATGATTAATTTCTATTTTAACCATAATCCTTCTTTGCTTCCCGAGTATTCCGAGACGTGCCACCCAGTGCAACTCTTCGGTACGCACCCACACGATAGCTCTAAGCACAGTAGAGCTTCGGGCAGCTTACTAAAGAAAGTACGTGATCTTGGGGTTAGTATTGATGCGGATGCTTTAGATTTGATAACCATAGCTAGTGCCGTTACTGCTGCTGAGACATTTGAACTTCGAGGTAATGCGGCAGATGCGTGGTCAAGGGTTATGCACTTGCATATTCCGGTTATTAACGAAAAATTATGGGGAAGTTTATCGGAGCGTCTTAGTTCTATCTTGAGCTTCTTAACTGGTGACCAGTGGAAGTTTACGTTTACGAAAACTTTGCTTGAGGTGCCTAAACCTATTGTTAGTAACAAATCAAAAGCAAGGTTGAATAGCTTCAAAGGACTAAACTCAGTTTGTCTTTTCTCTGGTGGGTTAGATAGTGCTGTTGGCGCAATAGATATACTAAATGGTAAATCCAATTATAAACCGCTTTTGCTTAGTCATGCTTACCGTGGAGATGGTGTTAAACAAGAGAACATCAAGAAGCTTTTAAAGTCTAAGTATGGTGAGCTTTCTTATAGCATTTCACCTAGTTTAATGGCTGGATTGAAAGGTAAAACTGATGTCACGATGCGTGGAAGAAGCTTTAACTTTTTAGCTATGGCTGTGTTGGGGATTTCTGCTCTGAGAAATGCTAACGAAGATAGTAGTATTTCTACAATTATTGTTCCTGAGAATGGGTATATTTCAATCAACCCTCCACTCACAAGGCGACGAATTGGTAGCCACAGTACACGGACTACTCACCCATATTTCTTGAATCGTCTTGAAGAACTCTTAAAAGATGCTGGATTTAACGTGACATTTGTTAACCCATACCAATTTCAAACAAAGGGTGAAATGTTAGAGGAATGTGTTGATCAAGTTGCAATTGCTAAGGCCATTCCGTTGAGCGTGTCCTGTAGTCATTGGCATCGAAAACATATGCAGTGTGGCCATTGTGTTCCTTGCCTCATTAGACGTTCATCTGTCCATCATGCAGGGTTCACACAAGATGCACCATACGTCAGTAAGAACTTAAAATTTGTTCATAACGATAAAGATACTAGAGATGATTTGCATGCGGTGCAGACTGCAATTATTAGGCTTAATAAATCTCAAGACTACAAGGGATGGATTAGACAAAGTGGCTCGTTACCGAATGAACAAACTACAAGAGAAAAATTAGAGTCTACAATTAGACGTGGACTCAAAGAAGTAGAAACGTTTCTTGAGGCGAATAAAATATAATGATGGATATGCATTGCCATGTCGATCTTTACCCCGATTATGACATGGTTTTAAAAGACATCAGTGATACTGGTTGCTATCTATTATCCGTTACGACAGTACCTTCGGCTTTCAAAGGTACTGTTAATTTAACGCGTGATATTAAAAACTGTCGGACGGCACTTGGATTGCATCCCCAGTTAGCTCATCAGAGAAAAAACGAGCTTACCCTGTTTGATACATTGATAGAAGAAACACGGTATATTGGAGAGATTGGACTTGATGGTTCAAAGGGCTATAAAGAACATTTTGACGATCAGTTGATTGTTTTTAATCATATTCTTAAAAAATGTGAATCTCAAAAAGATAAGATATTAACTATTCATAGCCTAAATGCAGTTGACGCAGTTTTAGAATGCTTAAGAGAGCACCCCAAAGCGGGCACTCCTATTCTTCATTGGTTTCTTGCAACAAAAAGACAAGTATTGAAAGCAATCGATCTTGGTTGTTACTTTTCTATAGGACCAGCCATGTTGTTCTCGATAAGAGCGAAGAATGTCATTTCTTGGCTACCAAGAGATCGAATTTTATTGGAAACAGATGGTCCATTTGCCAAGGTGAAAGGAAAAATTCTATATCCATCCGATGCGGCCAGTGTTATTCCGTATTTGGCAGAGTTGTGGGGTATTTCTCCTGATGAAGTAAGAGATATACTCAAAGCTAATTTGAAAGGCCTTGTTAGTTAGGCTCGCCTTAATTTAGCTTATCCGAAGACACAATGTGGTAGCTGACTCAAACTCGTTTATGTCCACCGACGTTTCAGAGCTTCCTAAACCCTACTAAACTTGACTGCCAAACTTCATGTTGACCAAAACACTGAGAGGAGGTCATCATGAGAAAGTTATCTTCTGGAAAATGCAGTGGCATCAAAAGGCCATTTAAGCTTGAAGAGATCTGGCGGATCAGAACTAGGCTGGAGATTGAAAATGATCTGATGCAGCTCGCACTACTGAACCTAGCTATAGATAGCAAGTTAAGAGCGAGTGATTTACTAAAGCTACACGTTTACGATGTTTCTTCGCAAGGAGTTATCTATGAAAGGGTTCAGTGCATCCAGCAAAAAACTGGCACCGATGTCCACTATGAGATTACTCCGAGAACACAGCAAAGTATTAGCCGATGGATTTTTGCAGCATCCCTAGAGGCAAGCAGTTTTCTATTCCCGAGTAGCCGACGCTTTGGGCAACCTATCAGCTACTCATTCTATCGTTCAATTATCAGGAACTGGGTTGTAAAACTGGGACTGAATGCTGACTATTACGGCACTCATTCCATGCGCCGCACCAAAGCCACGTTAATATATGCCAGAACGAAAAACATCAGGGCCGTACAGATTTTACTTGGACATTCGAAGCTAGATAACACAATTCGATACCTTGGCGTTGAACTAGAAGACGCTCTGAGGTTGTCTGAGAAAACAGACTGCTGACAGGTGCTGCAACAGGCTTTTCTTCTGAAAAGCCTGTGCCCGATTTCGCGTTACAAACCCATCACGCAGGCTGCGTCACGCAACTTGCGTGATAACTTACCTGTACCCCAAGAAGTGTTTAGAACGCAAGAAACCATCATGAGATTAATTTGTGCAACAACCTGTTGGACAAACTTTAATACCTAATTTTGCAAGAGGGTCTTGCAAAAATGCGAAACAAGTTGTTTCTTAAAGCGGGTTAGGACCGAAGAAGTTACCGGTGTTTTGGATTACTTCTATAGCTGAGCAGATAACAAGTAAAAAACAATGCAGAGCCTTAATGATTTTCTGTTTTTAAAGCCAGCAGTTGGAATTGCTGGCTCCATAAAATCCATCAACAGACTAATGAATCAGACATAACTTAATCATTAACCTCCATGAGCTTGTTGATAAATAAAAGCAGATGAATCATTTGTCAACTTTATAAGTGATGGTAGAGCCACCTTCCCAGAATACACGATCGACTTCTGTTTTAGCGACATCTCTCCACGAGTCAAACAGAATATCGCCAGGAGTCAACACGTTGTCCGT
Source organism: Vibrio mediterranei (assembly GCF_900088415.1). Classification (GTDB taxonomy): domain Bacteria; phylum Pseudomonadota; class Gammaproteobacteria; order Enterobacterales; family Vibrionaceae; genus Vibrio; species Vibrio mediterranei. The sequence continues at coordinate 82,414 of NZ_FLLQ01000011.1, read as the reverse complement.
GTAGACAACAACCATTTCGTCAGCATATGGCAGGAACAGTTCCCAAGTCGTTTTACCACCTGTAACAAGCAGAGTTTCATCACTGTTACTGAATTTCTCAACCAGTTGTTTAAAATCAGTCACAACCTTCGCATTGTTGTTACCCATTAGGTCAAAATCTTCATCCAGAGATAGAACATAGATGTTCATGCCTTCAACTTCACTAGCGTAAAAGGCTGGATAGGTAATGCCTCCGCTTGCGATATGTTCACCGTAGAAAAGTCGGCCCAGTTCTGCTTCAAAGTCTTTACCTTGTGGCCATTTTGCTACCCTGTTTTGCATATCCTGTGGGTCTTTGCAGCCAATCATGTTGCTGTCATCGGTCATAAATACTAATCGGATCATAATAAGTTCCTATATTTGTTGCTTGTAACGTGCTTTATTAAACGTAAAGTTTGTCTGTTATAGCACTATGAAATTAATAACATTGTATGAAGACACTCAATATTCAGATTGAGATTTTCTATTTAAATAAAACAGTTCTATCTTCGGATGATAAAATCATGCTTTTCGTCCTAGAACCCAATAGAACCCTATCGATAGCGTTCCACATGCAGCCATGCTAAAAATCATGGGCCATATTTCATTGTTTGGTAACAAAGCAACCACGGCCCCGACCAGAGCCCCTGTACCAAAACGCATCGTTCCCGCAAGCGAAGTGGCGGTTCCCGCCATAGAGGGGTACCCACTTAGCAAAATAGCCATTGTGTTACTGTTGATGGCAGAGAGTGTACCAATAAACAGTGCGACAAAAATCACCGTACTCCAAAGACCTAAATTAAGTGCCCAAACTAACACCAATCCAATACCTGCTGTAAGCTGAGTCCATAGTCCCAATTTGAGCATAGTGTGAGTGCCCAGTTTTTTTACCAGCCGACCATTAATGGTTGTAATAATGAACATGGCGATAATGTTAAGGCCAACCAAATAGCCAAACTGTTCTGGTTTCACTCCAAATATATCGATATATACAAAGGCCCCAGCGGTCAAGAAGGCGAACATACCTGCAAATGAGAATGCACCTGACCATATTAGCCCCATAGCAGACGGATTTTTAAATAAGTCAATATAGTTACGAACTGTTCTTCCTACGTGTAAAGGTTGGCGATTATCAGTACTTAGTGTTTCAGGAATTCGCCACAGGGTAAGAACGATTCCCACAGTTGCCAAAATAGCCAAAGTCCAAAATATTGAACGCCAGCCAAACCATATTGCCAGGTAGCCCCCTATTGATGGAGAAGTTAATGGTGCTACGGTGATCACCAAAGTGACAAAAGACATAACACGTGCAAAATCTTCCCGTTCAAACATATCCCGGATAATAGCCAGTATGATGACCTGAGCTGCGGCTCCGGCGACTCCCTGAATAAAACGAATATACATCAGTGATTCAATTTCAGTTGCAACAGCACTTAGAGCCGCTGCTATCGCAAAGAAAAGCACACCTGTCAATAATACAGGCCTGCGGCCAAAACTGTCGGCCAATGGCCCGTACAACATCTGACCTATAGCAAAACCAGCCAAATATACAGTCAGCGTTAGCTGCACGTCACTGGCTGTACTTCCCAGATCACTTGCTATATCAGGCATTGCAGAAAGATACATGTTGATTGCCATTGGAGTCAGAGCGCCCAGCAGCCCTAACACAGCAAACATAATAAAACCGAGCTTGGGTTGAGCTGGCACTTCAGAAAGTACGTTCTCCGTCATAATGTCCTCCGGTGTCTTACGGAGTGTGTCTTCACTCCGGCACTTCAATTTAAACAAGCTAAATTATTGTTGAAAAACAATGTCCCATCACAATGGCGTACGCTGCAAGTACAGTGGGATAAATATGCTTAAACCAAATGGCTATTGACGCACAATGAAAGACAATGCGGCAAAGATTTAGACTCTGTCAGACTGAATGCATCTTCAAGAACCGCCAATTGTTCGATTCGATCGAGATGAAAGTGGCGATAATCATCACTCTGTTCGCACCATGCCACTAATGTCCAGTTGTTTCCCCAGAATATCTGCCCTAATGGCTGCAGTACGCGTTCAGTCACAAGGCCATCTTCAGTTATGTACTGCACGGAAACTTTATTTTGCTTATCAATTGCATGCCTTAGTAACTGCCCCCGCTTGGCGATATCAGACGGGATATGATTATCAGCAACGACCATCGGGAAAGACTCGATTTGCTTCTTTACTCTGTCCGGCAACACTGACTGTATTTTGGTTGACGCACTTTGAGCAGCTTTTGCAAGTTCTTCGTCTGACCAAGCTCGAACCATGCGCATACCCAGTTCAAACGCTACCATCTCTTGCTCTGTCAGCATCAAAGGAGGCAGGTGTGAACCAGCTTGTAGCATATAACCTACTCCGGTCTCTCCCTGAATGGGAACACCGGAATTTTGCAGGGACTGTATATCGCGGTAGATAGTCCGCTCACTTACCTCCATTATTTTTGCGAGCTCAGCCGCAGTAACGGCGTAGCGTTTAGAACGCAGTAACGTCAGTAGGCCAAAAAGTCGTTCCGATTTGCTCATACCAAGTTCTATCCACATTAACTTAAGAAATCCCCATTCATTTTAATCTCTTGGTGATCAATAGCTACCGATTTAAAATTGATAAGTGACATCGCTCGCTGGTAGTGTTCATTTGCTTCAATTGTTCAGCAGCAGTCGGAGCCTCTTCCAATTATTGTCAGTACAGATTGTCTGTCCTTTTAATGATTCGTTCACAGTGTCCAACCAAGGAGAGCAACTTCTTTTAGTCATGTCGTTGAGGTCGAAATAATGGTAACGGAGAGGAGTGTCAGTTTCTGTCAGTAGTGAGAGCAAAAACTCCAATGAGTTGATTAATTATTAGTTGCTTACATCTTAACTAATTGATTCAAAACACGCTTTTGCTGGCGTTGTGAACTATTGTCAATTTTGGGAAAAACACACAACGTGCATGTATCATGTTTAGGTTGTTTGCCATACACTTCGGTATAGTTTCCTAGTTAGTAATTGATATTATTATGAATAAAAACTGTGCTGCTTTAGTTGCCCTATTTGCTTCTGTCCTTACTGGCTGTACGGATGACGTACCAGTAAATCATGAAGAGCCACTTCGCCCAGTCAGAGTGACACATCCGGTTGCTGAACTACCGTTAGCCGAGAGCCGCTACGCGGGTACAACAGAATCGTCGGAAAACTTTACATTAAGCTTTCGCATTTCTGGTCAGGTAAGACAAATAGATGCTGTTATCGGTGAAGTTTTGAGTGAAAAAGACCCAATAGCTGCTCTTGATGACAAAGATATGCAATTGAATCTTGAGCAGGCAAAAGCGCAACTTGTCCGTGCGGAGACTAAGGCAGTAACAAGCAAAAGTAACCTGACTAGACTTACTGAATTGTATAAAAAACACGTCGTCTCGAAAAAAGATTTTGAACTCGGTCAGGCCGAAAGCAAAGCGGATATTGCGCGGGTAAAACAAGCTAGAAAAAGCGTGGAGTTGGCGGAACAACAGATTAGTTACACCAAGCTATCATCACCAATAGCAGGTTGTAAGGTGACGCAATCCTATGTCCGGGAAAACGAAAATGTAAGCTCCGGTCAACCTATTGCTGATTTAAGCTGTGGTAGTGCTATTGAAGTCACCGCAACCATACCTGATACGGCGGTAAAGGATTTTAATATTGGCGAAAACGTCAAAGTCGCGCTTAAAGGAAGCATCAATAAAACGGTTCAGGGGAGAGTGACTGAAATAGGGATTACCTCAGATGAAAATGGTCTCTACTTCGTTAAGGTTACTTTGGTAGAGGAGAACCCCGAATTCCAAGAAGGGGTGGCTGCGGAAGTGATTGCATTGAGATCATTGAACGCGCCTGAAGGCCATTACTGGGTGCCGATGAGTGCAGTTAACGAACGACAAGGTGGCAATTATCTCTATGTTTATGAAGAAGCCGATAATAACAATGGTGTTGTTAAACAGTTAGATGTCAATATTGGACGTTTTAGCCATGGATATATAGAAGTTCTCAATGGATTAGGTGGTCAAGAAGTGGTGGTGACGGCTGGAGTGAGTCAAATTTATGATGGACTCAAAGTCACAAAGCTAAGTGAGGCGAAGTAATGGACATCACAGGTCTAGCCATCCGTAAGCAGCGTTTTGTCTCTGTCATTTTGGTGTTTTGCTTGTTTGCTGGGTTATATGGATTTATCAATATCCCACGAGCGCAGGACCCGGGGTTTCCAATTCGAACTGCACAAATTATCACTTCTTTTCCTGGGGCCTCTTCAGAACGAGTTGAGCAATTAGTGACAGACAAGATTGAAACTGCTGTTCAGGAAATGCCTGAACTTGATACGGTATCGAGTCTGTCTAAGTTCGGTGTGTCTATCGTAACCGTTGATATTAAAGACAGTTATAAAGAGCTACGCCCTGTTTGGGATAGTTTGCGCAGGAAAGTTGATGCAGTACAAGCCCAACTACCTAATGGCGCCGGACCTTCCGTCGTAAACGATGAGTTTGGTGATGTCTTTGGTATCGTCTTGTCTGTTACCGCAGAAGGCTACTCCCAAATTGAGCTGCAAGAGATCGCCGAGCAAGCGCAGGATGAACTGCTTCGAATACCCTCCGTAGCTAAAGCCAATTTATATGGTTTGCAGAAAGAAGAAATTGTTATCGAGTATGACAATAGTCGATTGCAGTCTTTACGCATATCCCCTTCATACATCTCTCAGTTTTTGACAGAGAAGAACATTATCCTTTCAGGTGGAAAGTGGAGTAATGGCAAGCAAGATGTCATGATTGAACCAACTGGCGACTTAGATTCCGTTCGAGCGTTACAAAAAACCTATATTCCTATCCCGAATAGTCACGAAGTCGTGCCGCTTGAGAACTTGGCTAAAGTTTATCGTGACTTTAAAGAGCCAACTAGCATGACTAAGACCAATGGCAAAAACAGTATTGCTATTGCTCTGTCGATGATTGAAGGCGGCAATATTATTGAAATGGGAGAGGAAGTAGAGTTATTGATCAAGCAATTCTACCAGATCTACCCTTGGGGAGTGGAATTTGAAGTCGTCGCGTTTCAACCAGAGCTAGTTAACAACACCATTGATGGTTTTATTAGTAGCTTGGGGCAGGCTGTTGTCGTCGTAATTGTTGTTATGTTGCTTAGTCTTGGTATGAAGATAGGCGTCATTGTATCCAGTCTTATTCCTTTTACTATTGCAACCAGTATAGCTGTCATGTATTGGGCTGGCATAGGAATGGATCAGGTGTCGCTAGCTGCTTTGATGATTGCACTTGGAATGTTAGTCGATAACTCTATTGTCATGGCGGAGAACATTCTGGCCAGAAGGAAAAATGGCGAGTCTCCATGGGATGCGAGTGTTAATGCGGCAAAGGAACTAAGAGTTTCATTACTTACTTCTTCACTTACTACATCAGCGGCCTTTTTACCTATCTATCTTGCAGAGTCCACTACGGGGGAATATACCGCGCCACTTTTTACCGTAGTTACAATTACTTTGCTCATTTCATGGCTACTCTCTATTACCATGATCCCGATGTTCTGTTATTTCATTAAAGACATAGGCACTAAAAAGCCGGCAGAGATTAAGAAAGATGAGAAAGGAGTAATGAGCACAATTGAGAGTTATTATCTGGTGTTTCTCTCAAAGATTCTGCGCTATAGGGCGATTTCACTTGTCGTCATTGCGACTTTGTTTATTGCTGCGATTTTTTGCTTTAGGTATGTTCCAGTCATCTTCTTCCCCCCTGCTGAAGATCCAACATTTAAGGTTGAAATTGAGCTCCCAATCTTCGCGCCAATATCAGAAACAGAAAGGGTGGTTGATACATTTGGTGAGCACCTTAACAGTCTGACAGAAAAAGGGGATAATCCTAAAGGACTTAAAAATTGGTCGGTGTTTATTGGTAACGGTGGTCCTCGATATGTTCTATCTCATTCATCTAAACCAGCCAGCCCAAACTACGCGATGTTTATTATTAACACTGATGATAGTGAGGCCGTAGATGGCGTGATGAACGATATTGAGCATTATCTGTTCACTCGATTTCCTGACGTAAGCTACAAGGCCCAAAAACTTCAAAATGGAGCTGCAATCAGTAACCCGATAGAAGTTCGTATTCTGGGTAAGGACACTCAGACATTGATGGAGATAGCAGAACAGGTTAAATCTGAGCTTAATGGGACGGATGGTGTCAAAGGTGTGACCGATGATTGGGGGCTTCGAAGCACTAAGTTTATCGTCAATATTGATGAAGCCGAAGCACTTCGGCATGGAGTATCAAATACCGATGTCGCGCTTAGTTTACAAGCCGCAACCAGTGGTTTAACGGTATCAGAATATCGTGAAGGTGAAGATATCATTCCTATTGTGATGAGAGCTAGCACCCGAGTTCAAAATAGTATTGAAAGGCCGACCAGTACCAACATTATTTCGGCTGACAATAGGTCGCTGCCTCTGGCAGAAATCGTTGATACCCAAATTGCTTGGGTACCTTCACTTATCCCAAGGCGTGATCGACTAAAAGCGGTTACGGTAGCGGCTGGTCTGGAGTCTGGTGTTACACCTATAGAAGTTAACCGACAATTGGTGCCATTTTTAGAAAATATCTCAAAAAGCTGGCCTGTTGGTTATCGTTGGGAACTTGGTGGAGTAGCGCAAAGCTCTGGTGAGGCCAACAAGTCTATTCTTGAGAAACTGCCTATTGGCTTTGGCATAATATTGTTTCTACTTGTTGGTCAGTTCAATTCTATTCGCAAAGCATCCATTATTTTATTGACCATACCATTAGGTCTGATAGGGGTATGTATAGGATTGAATTTAACAGGCTCTTACCTTGGTTTTATGACCATACTAGGCGTGATATCTCTTGCTGGAATCGTCATTAACAATGCTATTGTCTTGATAGACCGTATCGACTTCGAGCAATCTGCAAATGGCCTCAGTGCTTATGAAGCGATCATTGAAGCAGCAAAACGAAGAATGATACCTATATTGCTGACGACAGTTACAACCATCGTCGGTATGATCCCGTTGTGGTTCGGAGGAGGGGTTATGTGGGAGCCAATGGCAATTGCAATTATCTTTGGGCTACTAGTGTCTACCATTTTAACCTTGGGTGTAGTGCCACTCTTGTACTCAATATTTTTTAAGGTAAAAACACAATAATGAATCGTCAATATTAGAGCTAGAAGTATTTCTGCCTAGCGTTTGGTGAACGTAGGCAGAAATGCTAAATAAATCAAATGATGCTATCGAAAACTCTAATTGAGTGTAGTGTCTATCAGTGAAATATGGGTAGTAAATGTAATATGTAGCTCCATTCAAAGCCAACAACTTCCAATAGGTGTGTTTGCGATTTATTTTTGCGCTGATTCTATCCATATTATTCAAGGGAAATCGGTTCAAAGTCGGAGAGCTATTTTATAGAGTTATTTTGACTGTTAACACTAGCACGTTTTTGTCCAAAGGTGTGCTGACAGGGCACGTAACTCGAAATTGAGGATGGTCAATTCATTGTCCACGTGTGGATAACGATGGACAATAAGCGGTGTTTTTCGTCAACAAAATTTGCTTTCACGGGTCTCATTACTCGCGTTACCAACTAGCCATATTTGACACCACACAACCTGAAGTGCTTTTGAGTCGCGTTTGTCACCGTTGACAGAAACTAACTTGGGGAGGGTTGTTTGAAAGTGGCTTCACTGCTGGGGTGCTACGCACACACCCACCTTTGTCACCAAAATTATTACCCGACAAGATTATGAGCAAGGATTAAAGCCGCCGCATTATGATGCAGAGCGCGCTTTACCACTTCCCTAGGATAAACAGACGCAGCATCTATCGTACCTTCAAACATTATTTCATCGGCAATGACACGATTCTGGTTGTCTAAGAACAGAACATAGAAAGCTTCTCTATGCCTATCTCGCAGCACACTCATTAAATAGTGTTTAGTCTGCTCTGGACTATTTAAACTATCTCCTCGCTGTATGGTCTCACATAAATAGCGCTGGCTCATTTCCAACACAGCTTGCAACTGAACGTATTTTGCCAGCCCCAACCCCTTACGTTGACAAAATGCCTCCTGACTAGCAGTAAACAGAGATCTTAAGGAACCGAAATCTGACAACAAAGCATCTGCCAGTTGCACGACATTCATGCCTTTTGTTCCAGTACGCAGAAAAATGGCAAGCAGCTCAGCATCACTCAGAGCATGACTGCCTCTATTTAGCAGCTTCTCTCGAGGTAATGATTCACTAGGGAGATGTTTTAGAACCATGATGGATAGTTAAAGTAGAACTTAGGTCTCTGCTTTATTACTTAGTTAGCATTAAATAGACAGGTGGCAACAAGTAAGCTGCGAATCAATACTCGTTAGTATGTAACTGCGCGGTTTATCAAACAGCAGTTTTGCAGGTAAGCCCCTTGAAAGTGGCGGGACATCAACGCATTTGCTATCTTAGCCGCAGAAAAATTTAAGGAGCTGGTTATGCAAACATTAGCTGGAAAGAAAATACTATTGGGCATTAGCGGTGGTATCGCAGCCTACAAATGTGCAGAGCTAACGCGTCGACTCATCGAGCGCGGCGCAGAAGTGCAAGTCGTCATGACGAAAGCGGCCAAAGAGTTCATTACCCCTCTCACCATGCAAGCCGTCTCCGGCAGACCAGTCTCCGATAGTTTACTCGACCCTGCTGCCGAAGCTTCCATGGGTCATATTGAATTAGCTAAGTGGGCTGACCTTGTTCTTCTAGCCCCAGCAACTGCCGACCTTATTGCTAGAATGTCAGCGGGTATGGGAAATGACTTACTGTCAACGCTGGTTCTGGCTACCGATGCTCCTGTTGCCGTATCACCGGCAATGAATCAACAAATGTACCTTAACGTAGCAACCCAAGAAAACATCGCCACACTCGCACGTCGAGAAATGATGATCTGGGGACCTGCCGCTGGTGAACAAGCCTGTGGTGACGTTGGCCCAGGACGCATGCTTGAACCAATGCAATTGGTCGAGAAATGTGAGCAGTTCTTTGGTCCTAAGACATTGTCAGGCAAGTCGGTTGTGATCACCGCAGGCCCAACTCGTGAGGCTATCGACCCTGTCCGTTATATTTCTAACCACAGCTCTGGAAAAATGGGCTTCGCTTTGGCTCAAGCAGCACAGCAGCTCGGTGCTGAGGTTACGTTGATTTCAGGTCCAGTTTCTCTCCAAACGCCAAATGGAGTAAAGCGCATTAACGTTGTCAGTGCCGAAGAGATGCATCAAGCGGCTATAGCCAATGCCACCCATCACGATATTTTCATTGGCTGCGCTGCTGTAGCCGACTATCGCCCTGTCGATATTGCCGCTCAAAAAATCAAGAAAACTGCAGATAACGATGATATGCATATCACTATGGTGAAGAATCCTGACATCATTGCCTCAGTGGCATCGTTATCGGCGTCACGTCCTTTTACTGTAGGCTTTGCCGCTGAAACACAAAATGTCGAGGCGTACGCCTTAGATAAGCTACAACGTAAGAATCTGGATATGATTTGTGCAAATGATGTATCTATCGCTGGTCAAGGCTTTAACAGTGACTCAAATGCGATTACCGTATATTGGCAAGGCGGTAGCAAGTCATTAGGCAGCGCAATGAAAACTGAGTTAAGTCACGCCATTTTGGAAGCTATCTCAGAGCAGCTAGCATAAATCTAATGAGACAAGGTGGCACAGGCTGTTTGTGTTACTCATAGGCAAACTGCTTATCACAGAGTGCCTTTCCGTTAATGTACTCTCCAAAACAGAGATTGTTACACAGTTCAACCATTTACCACGTTGAACTGTGTAGTTATAAGCCGCTTAGGTACACTAACAGATCTACTTATGGGCGATATCGTGCTGAAATTGGCATGCAGTAATCAAAAGGAAAAGGATTTATGTCCGCTACGAAAAAGTCGAATAGAAAAGAGGAAATCCTTCAAGCACTCGCTCAAATGCTTGAGTCTAATGAAGGAACATCTCGCATCACCACCGCAAAGCTTGCCAAGCAAGTTGGGGTGTCTGAAGCAGCCCTCTATCGTCATTTTCCCAGCAAAGCCCGTATGTTCGAAGGGCTTATCGAGTTTATTGAAGAATCTTTAATGTCTCGAATTAACCGCATTCTCGATGAAGAAAAAGACACTCTGACACGTATTCGTCTGGTGCTTCAATTGATTCTCGTTTTCTCCGAACGCAACCCAGGATTAAGTCGCATTCTTTCTGGTCATGCTCTAATGTTTGAGAATGAACGATTACGCGACCGAATTAATCAGCTTTATGAAAGAATTGAGACATCTTTACGTCAAATCCTTCGTGAGCGCAAAATTCGCGAAGGTAAAAGCTTCCCCGTTGATGATAAAATCCTAGCAGCACAACTGCTTGGTCAAGTTGAAGGTAGCTTAAACCGCTTTGTTCGCTCTGACTTTAAATACACGCCAACGTCCACGTTTGATGAATACTGGGCGTTACTCAAACTACAATTGCAGTAAACCGAATGAAAACAGATAAAAAGCCAGACTTTACCTTGTCGTTACTTCATCCTAAATATTGGGGAGTATGGTTCGGGTTTGGTCTACTGGCGCTGATTGTAAATTTGCTTCCTTATTCACTCCTCTTCAAGTTAGGCCGAGGTTTGGGCAAATTTGGGATGCGCTATGGCAAGAAAAGAGCGAAAGTCGCTCGGCGAAACCTTGAGCTCGCTTTTCCTGAGATGAATGAGCAAGAGCTTGATCGTTTTGTTGAAGAGAACTTTAAAAACTCCGGTATGGCTCTGATTGAAACAGGAATTACTTGGTTTTGGCCAACATGGCGCTTCAAGCGTATTTTGGTTGCAAAAGATATCAGTGCGCTTGAAAAGCATGAAGCTGAAGGTAAAGGTGTACTGCTGTGTTGTGTACATGCGTTAAATCTCGAAATTACCGCTCGAGCTTTCGCAGTATTAGGGCTTCCTGGTTACGGAGCTTATCGTCCTCACAGTAACCCTGCGTATGAGTTCATTCAATACCGTGGAAGAACACGTAATGGTAATAAACTGATCTATCGAACTGACCTGAAGTCGATGATCCGCGTTATGCGTCAAGGCCATCGTTTGTTCTATTTACCTGATCAGGATTATGGTCACAATAAGTCAGTGTTTGTTCCACTATTTGCGGTCAAAGACGCCTGCACAACAACAGGAACCAGTATTCTAGCTTACACCAGTAAGTGTGCCATTGTTCCTGGGTCAGGGTTTAGAACTAGCGAAGGCAAATATGAAATCATCGCGGCTGAATCCATAGAAGGCGACTACCCTAAGAAAGATGAGACTGCCGCAGCCGCTTACATGAATAAGTATGTTGAGCAAATTATCCTACGTGCGCCAGAGCAATGGTTGTGGATGCACAAACGGTTCAAATCGCTGCCAGATAAAACTCTTACAGACTCAAGGTATCAATAAGCTCAAAGGTAATGAATGAGTAATCAACAACACGTAGATAAGAACCTCTACAATCCTACATTCCAATGGGCATTCTTACACCCAAAACACTGGGGAACTTGGCTCGGTATTCTCTTTGCTGTTTTACTGGCTTTTGTACCCGCTAAACCACGCGATAAATTTGCCCGATACATCTCTGGTATTATCGTCGGCAAAAATGGTCGTGTAGTCAGGCGTACTCGCCTCAATCTACAAAAGTGTTTTCCAGAAAAGTCCGAGCAAGAGATCCAGCATATTGTCGAAGAGACGTTTGCTAAAGCAGGTCAATACTTGTTGGGGTATTCAGAGTTTTTGATTCGCTCAACTAAACACAACCAGCAGCGTGGCGTTATGATCGGTGAAGAAAATCTGATGCCTTTATTAGATGCTGGTGAGAATGTGATTATCTTAGCACCACACGCATGGGCTGTTGATTACCCGGCGGTGATGCTCGCTGCGCAAGGTTACAAAGTCGCAACGATCATGAAGCCACAAAACAACCCTATTGGTGACTGGCTGATGCATGTTCAGCGTATGCAATATGGTGGTCGTATCTTTGCTCGTAGTGCTGGAGTGAAACCATTCGTACGCTCTATTAAAGATGGGTATATCGGATATTGGCTGCCTGATGAGGATCATGGTCCACAAAACTCAGTATTTGTGCCTTTCTTTGCTACTGAAAAAGCCACATTAAAAGGCTTTGGCAAAATGTCTCGATTATCGCGAGCGAAAGTAGTACCCGTCCTGCCTGCCTATAACGACAAAACCAGCAAATACGAAGTGCATATTCTGCCTGCTATCGACAACTTCCCTACGGGTGATGAGGAGCAAGATGCACGGGCGATGAATAAAGCGATTGAAGATTTGCTACGAGATAAACCTGAGCAGTATATGTGGAACCTATACCTTCTCGAAACCCAACGTGACGGTATTCGTATCTACGACAATATCTAGTCGCCAAACATCAATCAAAAACAAAAGCGCTTGCCTCGGCAAGCGCTTTTGTTTGAATACAAGACACAATATTACTGCTGACAATGGGAACAAAAAAAGGTGTTTCTCTGCCCGATTTTCATTTGTTCTATTGGTTCTCCGCACTGATGGCAAGGTTCGTTAGCTCGTCCATAGACTTGCAACTCTTGAGCGAAGTACCCTGGCTTACCATCCGATTGAGAAAAATCTTTTAACGTCGTACCACCTTGAGTGATCGCTTGTGCTAAAACACGCTTTATTTCTGAAACGAGTAACTGCCACTGAGTCAAAGTCACTTTATAAGCGGGTGTTGTTGGGTGTATTCCAGCGCTAAACAAGGACTCACAAGCGTAGATATTGCCTACCCCCACAACATTGGCGTTGTTCATAATGAAGGTTTTTACCGCCACACGTTTGTTTCTTGCTTTCTCCAACATCCAATCGGCACAAAACTCTTCCGTCAATGGCTCAGGACCACAATTAGCAAGGAGTTCATGGGACTCTCCAGGCGCACACCAAAGCCAAGCCCCAAAGCGACGTGGATCGTTGTAACGCATCACTTTACCGTTACTCAAAACCAAATCAACGTGATCGTGTTTCTCCGCTTCAGGTGGGTTATCAAGAACACGTAAACTTCCCGACATACCAAGGTGAACAATTGCCGTTCCTTTGTCGGTATCTATCAGCAAATATTTAGCTCGACGACGAATCGACGTAATCGCTTGCCCATGTAGCTGATGAATTTCTTGTGGGATCAACCAGCGCAATTGTCTTTGGCGCACCACAATTTCTTTAATGGTCTCATCCAATAAGTGTGGACTGATCCCAAGACGAGACACTTCTACTTCAGGTAACTCTGGCATAAGAGCCCTTTATTGATTGGATTCGGTAGGTATTAGACTACTGGCTTCAAAGCTGACTGCAACCCAATTTTCGTCGTAGGTATTCAGCAGCCAGAATTTTTCAAGCTGATAGGCCGTAATACGTTGAGGCTCTTCTTTCTCTTGATACCACACCTCCACCGTCATTGGGTTTTCCAATACAGGTTTTAGTTTGGCGTAGGTCTTCTCATCCACAGGAGTCCCCTGAATGGCTCGCCAACGCTGAATGACACTAGCTGCGTCTGACGTCCATTTTTCAGGAATGGCATGCCAAGTCTCGTCATCAAGATAAAACTGTATGCCTGCGTAGTTAATTTCAATTGGACTGGCATTTGGATCCAGCACCAACCCAGTTAAAACCTGAGGCTCGACATCTTGCTCAATAAGATACTGCTTAATGAGATTTGGCGCCGCCATCAACAACATAAACGCCGAGATGGCGATAATTAATATGTTGTTCCAACGACGCTTGGTGAGCTTGAAACGTTTGAATATCACGTTAGTTTAACTTATTACGATCATCGTCATCCTTACGCTCGTATTCACCTTCAAAAGTATTGCCATCTTGGTGCTTGTCGAAAGGATTTTGTTGGAAAGGATCATGACCTTGGAAGCCGCCTTGGTGAAACGCTCCGTTAGACATGGTTTTCACTACCATTTTACTCATCAAATATTTCGCTATCGCCGCACGCGGTGCCGGTAATAGGACTAACATGCCAAGTGCATCCGTCATAAAGCCAGGGGTAAGCAATAGGACACCCGATACCGCTAGCATGACACCTTCAACAATTTGTTGTGCAGGCATTTCACCTTGCTGAAGTCGCGTTTGCACCGACATTAGCGTTTGCAAACCTTGGCTTCTTACTAAAGACGCACCCACAAAAGCCGTTAGTAAAACTAACCCGATTGTTGGCCACAATCCTAGGAAACCACCGACTTGAATAAACAACCCAATTTCGATAATTGGTACAAAAATAAACAGTAATAATAATATCGGAAACACAACGTCCTCCTTGGTTTGATGTCAGTTTACGCTGACCTAGAACCAAACCACAAATAAAATGCTCAATTTCACCTGTATAAAGCACAGATTTAGTTTTACAAAGTATAAATTTGAACAATAAATTCATGAATTTTTTTGATGGTTATCGCATCTCCGACTCGTTACGCAACGTTGTGCAAACTTTCGGTGAAAAAGGTGATCTGGATACTATTTTTATGTGCTACTTTGAGTAATATGTACCCCATAAGTCAGGACGTAATAACTAGCCAATTATTCTGGCGAATGGATTCTTAAAACAGATTTGGCAAATATACTGTAATCAACGCAGAACAATAATCTAAGGATCCAAAATATGGCTACAACCACACACGCTAATCCTGTAGCAACTCAAGCCACTCGTATTGAAGAAGATCTATTAGGCCAACGTCATGTCCCGGCGGATGCTTATTATGGCATTCACACGCTGCGCGCTATCGAAAACTTTAATATCTCCAACGTTACCATTTCTGATGTACCCGACTTTGTTCGCGGTATGGTAATGACCAAGAAAGCAGCCGCATTAGCCAACAGAGAACTAGGCGTCATTCCAAAAGACATCGCGCAATTCATTATTCAAGCATGTGATGTTATTTTGGAAACTGGCAAGTGCATGGACCAATTCCCATCTGACGTGTTCCAAGGCGGCGCAGGCACTTCTGTCAACATGAACACCAACGAAGTCATTGCTAACGTTGCGCTAGAGCTGATGGGTAAAGAAAAGGGTCAATATGAGTTCATCAACCCTAATGACCATGTAAATAAGAGCCAGTCTACCAACTGTGCGTACCCAACAGGGTTCCGCATCGCGGTTTACAACAGTGTTCGTAAACTCATTGATGCTATCGAGTATCTAAAAGGTTCATTTGAAGACAAGAGCCAAGAGTTCTCTACGATTCTAAAAATGGGCCGTACCCAGCTACAAGATGCCGTTCCTATGACTGTGGGCCAAGAATTCCATGCTTGGGCCGTCACTTTGAACGAAGAAATTCGTAACCTAGACTACACCTCTAAGTTACTGCTTGAAGTAAACCTAGGCGCAACAGCCATCGGTACAGGCCTAAACGCTGCAGAAGGTTATCAAGAGTTAGCCGTTAAACACCTAACTGAAGTCACTGGACTAGAATGTGTTCCAGCTGAAGATTTGATTGAAGCAACGTCAGATTGTGGCGCTTATGTAATGACACACGGCGCTCTAAAACGCTTGGCGGTTAAGCTATCTAAGATCTGTAATGATCTTCGTTTGTTGTCTTCAGGCCCACGTACAGGCTTGAACGAGCTGAACCTACCTGAGCTTCAAGCTGGTTCATCCATTATGCCAGCTAAAGTAAACCCTGTAGTGCCTGAGGTGGTTAACCAAGTGTGCTTCAAAGTACTTGGTAATGACAACACTATCTCATTTGCAGCAGAAGGTGGACAGCTTCAGCTTAACGTGATGGAGCCAGTCATCGCACAAAGCATGTTTGAGTCTCTCGATATTCTAAAGAATGCCTGCATTAACCTTCGTGATAAATGTGTAGATGGCATCACCGTTAATAAAGAAGTCTGTGAGGGCTATGTCTTTAACTCTATTGGTATTGTGACTTACCTAAATCCTTATATTGGTCACCACGAAGGCGACATTGTGGGTAAGATTTGTGCTGAAACTGGTAAGAGTGTTCGTGAAGTAGTGCTTGAGAGAGGGCTACTTTCAGAAGAAGAGCTCGATGACATATTCTCAGTAGACAATCTGATGAAACCTCAGTATAAAGCGAAACGCTACGAGTAATACTGCTGTTAAGGCTCTCCTTTTGGGGAGCCTTTTTAGTTGTTACTTTGCCAAATTAAAGACTTTATAAAATTCAAATAACACGACATAAACAAATATCTTCCGTCATTTACACAAATGACCCAAAGATATAATGCGAGGAATTGCTATGGTTGCTATAGAACTGGCCGTCGTACTGCTATTTATCTATTTAGGTGCACGTATAGGCGGTATTGGAATTGGTTTAGCGGGTGGTGCGGGTGTTATTGCCCTATCTTTAGTCTTAGGCGTACCGACAAGCCAAGCTTACATCCCGGTGGATGTTATTCTAATTATCATGTCGGTCATTACTGCGATTGCCGCAATGCAAGTTGCTGGTGGCATGGACTGGTTAGTACAAGTTGCTGAAGATTTTCTTCGCAAACATCCAGAAAGGATTACCTTTTACGCTCCAATTGTAACTTTCTTGATGACACTCATGGCTGGTACAGGTCATACCGCGTTCTCTACACTACCTGTAATTGCCGAAGTGGCAAAAGGTCAGGGTGTTCGTCCATCTCGCCCGCTTTCAATCGCCGTTGTCGCTTCCCAAATCGCGATTACAGCGTCTCCAATCTCAGCCGCAGTTGTCGCTTTTGCAGCTATGCTAGCGCCAATGGGCGTTGATTACTTAACACTTCTTGCGGTTTGTATCCCAACCACCTTTATCGCTTGTATGGTCGGTGCGTTTGTTGCCAACTTTATGGGTAGTGAGCTTAAAGATGATCCGGTTTATCAAGAGCGCTTGGCTCAAGGTCTTATCAAACTAAACACTGCTCAAAAACGTGAGATCCTACCGACAGCGAAGAAAGCAACCTACATCTTCCTAGGTGCGATTGCCTTCGTTGTTTGTTACGCAGCGGCTATCTCCGGCTCTATTGGTTTGATTGAAGACCCTGCACTTGGACGTAACGAAGCAATTATGACGGTGATGTTAGCAGCGGCAGCCATCATCACGCTAACTACTAAGATCGATGCGTCTAAAATTCCTTCAGCAGCCACCTTCCGCTCAGGCATGACAGCATGTGTGTGCGTACTAGGTGTTGCATGGTTAGGCTCAACATTCGTTAACGCACACGTAGACGGCATCAAAGAGTTTGCAGGCGCGCTACTTGCTGACTACCCATGGATGCTAGCCCTAGTACTGTTCTTTGCTTCTATGCTGCTTTATTCTCAAGGCGCAACGACAGTTGCACTTATGCCAGCAGCATTGGCGATTGGAGTTGCTCCTCTCACAGCTGTTGCCTCATTTGCAGCGGTTAGTGCACTATTCGTTCTTCCAACGTACCCAACCTTATTGGCGGCGGTAGAAATGGATGACACAGGTTCAACGAGAATTGGTAATCTAGTCTTTAACCACCCATTCTTCATTCCTGGTGTGGCAACTATCGCAACAGCAGTTGCACTAGGCTTTGCCTTTGGCGGCATTTTGATTGGCTAACCTTAGGCTATTCTAAAAAATGAGAGCTGCGTTGATACGCGGCTCTTTTTTTGTCTGAGTTGAAACAAAACAGCCTATCTTCCTGTCCTAAGTTAATATAACCTCAACTTATTCACGATCGCGTTTACTTGGCTTGTATGTACCGAATATTGTCTCCGTTCATCTTACTTTTCGCTATTGCCTTCTCTACCCCGAGCTGGGCGCTATTTGGCAACTCCAATAATGCACCAGCTTTCGCTCCAAATACCGCCAATACTTTTGTCCCTGTTGATGAAGCTTTCCCTATGAACTTCTACCAACAAGGTAATAAAGTGTTCATCGATTGGCAGGTCAAAGAGGACTATTACCTCTATCAAGAGCGCATTGCAATCAGTGGTGAAAATGTCGCTATTGGCAGCATCAAGATGGAAGACGGAACACCGTATAAAGATGAATTTTTTGGTGACGTCAATATCTACACAGAACCCCTTTTTGTCGAAGTGCCATTGAGTCAATATCAGACTGGAGCCAAGCTCATTGTGCAGTACCAAGGCTGTGCAAAAGCAGGCTTCTGTTATCCACCAGAAACACGTGTCATAGACATCAGTCCATTCGACTTTGACAGTGCAACTCCTCTCGATAACGCGAATGACATTAAAGCAACAGCTGCGGATACTGCTAGCACCACCCCCTCGAAAACTCGAGATAGTGAGCTGACTGATAAACTGGCTCAAAACTGGTGGACGCCTGCATTATTCTTACTATTAGGCATAGGGCTTGCCTTCACGCCTTGTGTGCTACCTATGTACCCTATCCTAACCAGCATCGTGTTGGGCGGAGGTAAACGCAGCCATAAACAAGCACTGGTATTATCCCTCGTATATGTACAAGGTATGGCGTTAACTTACACACTGCTGGGACTAGTCGTCGCCTCTGCTGGTATGCAGTTTCAAGCCGCGATGCAGCATCCGTATGTGTTGATCGGCCTCAGTACTTTGTTTGTCGCGTTATCATTATCTATGTTTGGTTTGTATACCCTACAGCTCCCAAGCGGACTGCAAACTTGGCTCAATAATCTCAGCAATAAGCAGCAAGGTGGCAACTTATTTGGTGTTTTCGCCATGGGAGCTATCTCAGGTTTAGTCTGTTCTCCTTGTACTACGGCTCCGTTATCAGGAGCGTTGTTGTATGTAGCACAAAGTGGAGATTTACTGACTGGCGGTATTGCGCTTTATGCTCTTGCCCTAGGTATGGGTATCCCTCTTATGGCTGCCGCGGTATTTGGAAATAAACTGCTGCCTAAAGCGGGTAATTGGATGGAACGAGTTAAAATACTGTTTGGTTTTGTCTTACTCGCAGCGCCAATCTTTCTACTTGAAAGACTACTGCCTGAGTTTTGGAGTACCGTGCTTTGGTCAGTACTGGGCATCTCTGCCTTTGGTTGGCTTTATCATCAGAAAAACGCACTGCCCTTCGGCGGTTGGAAACAAAGCTGTGTTGGGATACTGGCCATCCTAGGTTTATTTGCTTCAGCACAACCTTTGCTGAACCATTGGTTTGGCTCCACCAGCAATAATGTGAGCAGCGAAGTCACTGTCAGTTTCATCCAGATTAATAATGTGCAAGAGCTCAATGAGGAACTCGCCAAAGCAAAACAAGCCGGAAAACCCGTTATGCTGGACTTCTATGCCGACTGGTGTGTGGCGTGTAAAGAGTTCGAGAAGTACACCTTCCATGATGCCTCGGTTGAACCCGTGTTGTCTCAGTTTGTGTTACTTCAAGCTGACGTCACTAAAAACCAACCCCAAGATATTGAGTTGCTTAAACAGATGGATGTGCTTGGACTCCCTACGATTGAATTTTGGGATGCAAAAGGCAATCCGGTGTCCTCCGCTCGTCTAACAGGCTTTGTTCCTGCTGAGGACTTTTTGCAACATCTTCGTAAAAACCAGCTGATTGATACTTTGAGCCCATGATAGACAATAAAAATTCGATTCTCATCAGAGTTTTGCATTGATTCATTTGTTCAAAGAGCCGTCTGAATTAATAATATAAATTAACACTTTCGTAAAAAGTTGAGATGTTATGGAACCCAGCTACACCATTATTATCGCTGATGATCACCCACTCTTTAGGAATGCACTTTTCCAATCAGTGCACATGGCGATAAGTGGTGCCAATCTACTAGAAGCTGATTCCTTGGATTCGCTACTTGGATTGCTTGCCAAGAATGATGAACCAGATTTGATCTTGCTTGATCTTAAAATGCCAGGAGCCAATGGCATGTCAGGACTAATTCACCTACGAGCTGACTATCCGGATATTCCGGTCGTCGTTATCTCTGCTAGTGAAGAGCCCAGTATCGTGTCTCAAGCTAAAACGCATGGTGCTTTTGGCTTTATTCCTAAATCCAGTGACATGCGTGAACTGATTAATGCTTTGAATCAGGTGTTGAACGGAGAACCTTATTTCCCTGCTGAACTATTGATTGATAGTGCTGAGAATAACGACCTTGCGGAAAAGCTGGCGACACTTACTCCACAACAATACAAAGTATTAGGCATGTTGTCTGATGGTTTACTGAACAAGCAAATTGCTTATGATTTGAATGTCTCTGAAGCTACAATCAAAGCACATATGACGGCGATATTTAGAAAACTTGGTGTAAAGAATCGTACTCAAGCGGTGATTCTATTGCAGCAAATGGAATCTGACAGCTAGCTTTTTCCCGCACCTCTACTCGCTTCACTACTCCCTTTAGAGCCAGTTCTTATGCGCTCTGAAGGGGATTTCATGCAGTATTTGCAATAAATTCCTACCTCATTCAACTACTTTTATTTCCAATCTTATCGATAAACGTTAGACCTTTGGCTAATTTAACATCAAATTAACATCACACTTTTTACGCCAAAAATCAGCAAATCCTTGTTTTATATATTCTTAATCATTTTCTTCTGTCGACTAAAGTTGCACTGAGTTATCGCCCTTAGCCTGCTACCTTATAAAACGTAACAATACGTTAACACCACACAAAAGGAGAAGGCCATGGCGTTCGAATCATCAGAACAAGCTCAAGCCTATTGGAAGGAAAATCTAGGAATCATGGGATCCCTATTAGCCGTTTGGTTCATCGTATCTTACGGCGCAGGAATCCTGTTTGTTGACGCACTTAACGCTATTCAGTTTGGCGGATTTAAACTGGGCTTCTGGTTTGCACAACAAGGTTCAATCTACACCTTTGTTGCACTGATTTTTGTTTATGTCGCTCGTATGAACGCTCTCGACAAGAAATATAACGTACAGGAAGACTAAGAGGCACACTAATGGATATTCAAACTTGGACGTTTATTCTTGTTGGTATCACCTTCGCGCTCTATATCGGTATCGCTATTTGGGCACGCGCAGGTTCAACAAGTGAATTTTATGTCGCTGGCGGTGGTGTTCACCCTGTAGCTAACGGTATGGCTACGGCAGCTGACTGGATGTCGGCAGCATCATTTATCTCAATGGCAGGTATTATCTCATTCATCGGTTACGATGGTGCGGTGTATCTAATGGGTTGGACAGGTGGTTATGTTCTACTTGCTCTATGTCTAGCACCATACCTACGTAAGTTCGGTAAATTTACCGTGCCTGACTTTATCGGTGATCGTTACTACTCTAAAACGGCACGTATGGTAGCAGTATTCTGCGCAATTTTCGTTTCTTTCACTTACGTGGCAGGACAGATGCGTGGCGTTGGTGTTGTATTCTCACGCTTTTTAGAAGTAGACATTAACCTTGGTATCGTTATCGGTATGGCGATCGTCTTCTTCTACGCGGTAATGGGTGGGATGAAAGGCATCACGTATACTCAGGTGGCGCAATACTGTGTGTTAATCTTTGCATTCTTAGTACCAGCCGTATTTACTTCACTCATGATGACAGGCTCAGTCTTCCCACAAGTGGGTTTTGGCTCAACTATCTCGGGCTCTGAAACCTACTTACTTGATAAACTTGATGGCTTGACTCAAGAGCTTGGCTTTACCGCCTATACCGATGGCTCGAAGAGTATGGTCGACGTCTTCTTTATCTGTGCAGCTCTAATGGTCGGTACTGCGGGTCTACCTCACGTTATTATTCGCTTTTTCACAGTACCTCGCGTAAAAGATGCACGTATCTCAGCAGGTTGGGCACTTGTCTTTATCTCACTACTTTATACCACTGCGCCTGCAGTAGCAGCCTTCGCTCGCGTTAACATGATTGACACGATCAACGGTCCAGACATGAAAGGTGTCGCAGCAGCTGAAGCACCAAGCTGGTACAAAAACTGGGAAAGCACTGGTCTAGTAGGTTGGGAAGATAAGAACGGTGACGGCAGAATGTTCTACTCAGGCGATGAACGCAATGAGATGAAGATTAACCGTGACATCATCGTATTGGCTTCTCCAGAGCTTGCTCAATTACCAAACTGGGTAGTTGCATTACTGGCTGCTGGTGGTCTTGCCGCCGCACTTTCTACCGCAGCAGGTCTACTGCTTGTTATCTCAACGGCCGTCTCGCACGACTTGCTCAAGAAAGGGTTTAAGCCCGACATGACCGATAAGCAAGAATTGATGTATGCCCGGATAGGCGCCGCACTCGCCGTAATAGGTGCAGGTTACCTAGGTATCAACCCACCAGGGTTCGTGGCTCAGGTAGTAGCGTTCGCCTTCGGCTTAGCAGCGGCTTCCTTCTTCCCTGCGATTATCTTAGGTATCTTCTATAAGAAGATGAATAAAGAAGGTGCGATCGCAGGTATGCTTTCAGGTATCTTGTTCACTGCTGCTTACATCATCTACTTCAAGTTTGTAAACCCAGCAGCAAATACACCTGATAACTGGTTATTCGGAATCAGCCCAGAAGGTATCGGTACGCTAGGTATGTGTTTGAACTTCACGGTTTCTATCATCGTTAACAAGTTCACCGCTGAAGTGCCGAAAGAAGTACAAGATATGGTTGAGTCAATCCGCTATCCGAAAGGTGCGGGTGCAGCACACGACCACTAATATAGCTCTACAACGCTAAAACTAAAAAGCCACCGCAATTGCGGTGGCTTTCTCGTTCAACGCCGAACTTATGAGCGCTCTTTATAAGAGTAATCGACATCAATTACCGCACGATACATGATGCTGCCGCTATTCTCAGCGAACTCCTCTACAGTGACTTGAGTATCTTGAACCTCGATAGAATTACGGAGAAGGTTATTTTCGTTGACGCGAAGCTTATACACTAAATCGGTAGAAGGGGTAGATTTCAAATCATTTACCATTTTGAAGCCAGCTTCATACGCTTGCTCTTTAGTATTAAAACCTTCTGTACGGAAATCGGCATCACCTACCAAACTCGTAGTAGTTGCCATAGCGGCAGTAGACATAACTAATGATGCTGTAATAAATGCTAGTTTTTTCATGATTTCACCTCATTGTTTCCTTTTGGGGATATCCCCTCACCGTACATACAAATATGTTGGTGTTAAGCCAAGTACTTCAACGGACTCCAACTTACTTACGGTGCATACTTACTAAAAAGTTAAGCAACCCAACAGTAGTGACAATACAACAAAAAACGATGTGTATTATCATTAGCAAAATAGTTTGCTCCGATTGCTACGGTTAGATAACCAATTCAGATTAACGCATCTCGATATATAAAGACCGTTGTGATATTAACTATCTTTCGCGTCATATTGATAATTTACGTCAACAACAGCACGGTATTTAATAACGCCTTGTTTTTCAGCAAGTTCCTGAACCACAATTTCTGTGTTATTTAGTTCAATACTATTAAATTCCGTATCATGGCCATTAAGTTTTAACTCGTGAGCAAGTTCACCATGTGGCATTGCTTTCAGGTCCTTTACTAGATCGTACCCAGCTTCATAAGCTTGTTGCTTCGAGTCGAAAGCTGATGTCCTAATTTCCGTATTACCTAAGTCGCTTCCTGCGAACACACTTCCAGAAACTAAAACTAATGATGTGATGGTTAGTAGTTTTTTCATGTATTCACCTTTTTATTGTTGGCTGACTCTCTGTGAGTGGTGTCTAGATTACCGAGTCATTTGTAAAGAGTCTGTCAACGAAGGTAAAGACAACAACATATTTAGTAAAGACATAGAAAAAGAGAAAACATAACCATAACAATTACATTTTCTCTGACATTTTATTGACTTAATATAGCTCTCAACTTTAATGGCTTAACAGGTTTAGCAATAAACTTGAAGCCATTCGACTTAATGCCTTCAAGCATAGAGTCCGTTCTGTCGGCACTAATAATAACGCCATTAAATGAATCACCGATACGTAACCTAAACTGTTGAAGCACTTCCAGCCCAGTACGTCCATTGTCTAATCGGTAATCCGATAGAATGACATCAGGCTCCCACCCCTCTTCTAAGTGCTTAAGACTCGCAACCAGATCCAACGCGGTACGAACATCACAACCCCACCGAGCTAGTAAGGTTTGCATCCCGACTAAGATGTCGGGTTCGTTATCCACGCATAGCACTTTGAGATGACTTAGCCCCGCGTCTGGCGCCAATTTAGCTTTGTCGGCAACAGGAGCCACTTCAGTCGCCACATCCAGAGTTATCGAGAAGACGCTTCCTCTATCCGGCCACGAGCGCATCGATATCTGGTGATTAAGCACTCTTGCAATACCACGTGATATCGCAAGCCCTAGCCCAAGGCCTTGATCCGCGCGTGCTTGATCTACCCGAGTAAACTCATTAAAGATCTCTTTTTGCTTGTCTTCAGGAATACCAATGCCATCATCCCAGACATCAATTCTTACTCGCCCGTTAACTCTTCTTGCACCTAACAGCACCTTACCTTCTGGGTTATAACGAAACGCATTAGTGAGGAAGTTTTGTAACACGCGGCGCAGCAATTTTGGATCAGACTTTACAATGAGCGATGAAGAGACAACCGAGAAATCAATCTGTTGACCGATAGAGATAGCACTAAATTCCGCTTTCAGGTTGTTAAAGACTTCCGACAATTGAAACCCGCGCACGTTAGTCTGCAACTTCCCAGACTCAAGGCGTGAAATATCCAGCAAATCGCCAATCAACTCCTCTGCGGCTCCCAATGCACTCTCGATATGAGAAGAGAGTTGGCGTGTTTCATCATCCTTGCTTGCCTCCGATAAAGAAGAGGCAAACAAACGAGCTGCATTTAATGGCTGCATTAAGTCATGGCTCACCGCAGCTAGAAAACGCATTTTTGATTGCGATTCCGATTCAGACTTTTTGGTGGCAAACACCAATCGTTTGTTGAGCTGTTCGAGCTCTTGCGTTCGTTCAATCACCCGCTCTTCAAGCCGCTCATTCGCATCACGTAATGCACTTTCCGCTTCTCTAAATACCGTAATATCAGTAAAGCTCATAACAAAACCGCCGCCGGGCATAGGGTTACCTTGAACTTCGATCACGCTACCATCGGGACGCACTCGAGACGACGTATGAGGAGAGCCTTGTTCCAGATAATGAATACGTTTGCGAACGTGCTCATTAGGATCACCTGGCCCACATAGGCCTTGTTGTGCATTGTGACGAATGACATCAGCAATGGGTCTGCCGACCTGGATTAATCCAGCAGGAAAGCTGAATAGCTCGAGGTATCGACGGTTCCACGCTACCAACCGAAGCTGTTTGTCTACTACCGCTATGCCTTGTCCAATATGTTCAATTGCCCCTTGCAACAAGCCACGACTAAAGTGATAAAGCTCCGACGCTTCATCAACAATGGTTGCCACTTCCTCAAGCTGCATATTTCGTCCCTGCAAGGCCGACGTTAACACCAATTTGGCCGATGACGCACCAAACACCCCAGCTAAAACACGTTCGGTATGACGAATTAGCTCTGCTGAGGCTTGCTGATTGGGTAAAGGCTGCTTTTCCTGCTGCTTCCAAAACTGTCGAAATGCACTTCTGACTCTGGTTCTGCCAACAAACCGAGAAGCAAGCATCTCCAGTTCAGCCACTGTGACTCGGCTTTGATATAAGCTGAGATTCTCACTTTCAGGAAGTGGCGTACCAACAAACGAAGCCGATTGCAGTCTTTCTGTTAGGCTTGAACGAGTGGCCAGTGAAATCACTACAAAGCAAATAGCATTCAACACGACGCTAATCAGCATGCCCCAGTCAGAGCTTTCAATATGCAGAGATGAGAGAATATCGGGCGGCGTAATCACTCGTAAAAGTAAGTTATTGGTCGCATCGCCAGCTAAAAGCCCGGTTTCACTCATCAGGGTGATCAGCCAAATGGCGAATCCAACAAACAGTCCGACATACACCCCTTTTCGATTGCCAAGACGCCAATACATCCCCCCTATCAAAGCAGGTGCAAACTGGGTAATAGCCGAAAATGACAAAAAGCCAATCGCCGATAGCGAGTGTATTGTGTCCAGCGCCTGATAAAACGCCCAAGCGCCAAACAACAGCAAGCAAATGAGTGCTCGACGAATTATAAGCAGCAGACCGGATAAATGACGGTGTGAGCGGTGCGCCAGTTTAATTCGGCGCAGCAATAATGGCATCACCAGATCATTCGACACCATAATTGCCAATGCAATGGTAGACACAATCACCATACCACTGGCGGCAGATGTGCCTCCTAAAAACGCCAATAAGGCGATGTTGTTCGCCTCTGCAAATTTAGGAATACTGATGACAAAGGTATCTGGAGATGTTCCCATCAATAAGCCTTGTCCTACCCAAGCAATTGGCAACACAAATATCCCCATCAGGACCAAATACGCGGGGAACAACCACCTTGCGGTATGTAAATCTTGGGCGCGCTCATTCTCCACTACAATCGTGTGGAACTGACGCGGCAGACACACGATCGCCATCATGGTCAGGCCGGTATGAATTAGCAAGGTAGGAATATTAGGGGATTGATAGGTATTCGATGCCAGTTCACCAAGATGGATATCTGGGCGTTGCCATGCCAAGTAAAGAATGAAAAAGCCAACAACGAGGAATGCTACCAATTTGATAATTGATTCAAAAGCAACAGCCATCATCATGCCGCGATGGTGCTCGGTATTATCGATATGGCGAGTGCCGAACAGCATGGTAAAAATTGCTAGCGCACCAACAACAAACCACGAAATATGATTATCTTGATAGCCCAGTTCATCCGCTAGATTCGGTGCGACGACATCCAATCCCATCGTAATACCGCGAAGCTGTAATGCTATGTAAGGCAAGATGCCGGCTACCGCAATCAGCGTCACCACTACCGCTAAGCCTTGAGACTTGCCATATCGTGCGGCAATAAAATCCGCGATTGAAGTAATGTGTTCGCGCTTTGCTATCAAAATAAGGCGAGCAATAACACGCCAGCCTAATGTGAAGACGATAATGGGGGCGATATAAATGGGTAGAAATGCCCAAGGATTGGAGCTGGCTTGACCAACGGTTCCGTAAAAGGTCCACGAAGTACAATACACAGCAATAGACAGGCTATACACCCAAGGTCGCCAGTTAGACAACCATTTCTTTTGTCTGTCTCCATACCACGCAATAAGAAACAAAATCCCCAAATACGCCAGTGAAACGGGGACGACTACCCATCCTTGCATGTTGTGATATCCCTTTAAATTCCTTAACTATTATTTAAAGGGCTATCACTAATTTTCACAAATGTTCAGCCTCAATTCTGTGGCTCAGGCTGAGAATTTTCATTGATATCTCGCACACCTTTGTTTTTCGGCTCAACTTTAATAAACAGTGCGAAGAAGCCCATCGCCGCCATCCCCCAGAAAACGTTGGCTCCCCACAGTTCGTAGCCCCAGCCACTGACGGCCATCATCAACGCAATAAATGCACCTAATGGGATGGCGTTATACAGGGCCTGCAATGCCACCATCTTGTTAGCATCAGACTTTTGGATATATTGAATGGCAGCAATATGAGCGATTGCGAACGTCACACCATGCAGTAACTGGATAACGACAAGTGCCCCAACGGCGGTCGTTGAAGCCGTCAACCCCCAACGAACCATGACACCAACAGAAGAAATAACAAACAGAGTGCGTAGCGACCATCCTGCAAACCATTTCTTACTGAAAGCGAACAATAGCACTTCCGATACCACACCTAGGCTCCACAAATAGCCGATTAGGCTTTCTGGGTGCCCTGCTTCCTTCCAATAAATAGAGCTAAAGCTGTAATAAGCCGCATGGCTTCCCTGAATAAGCGCAATAAGCACCAAAAAGCGTATCACCGACCAATCTTTTAACAGTAATGTCAGCTTTGGCCTAACCGCATCATCTTCATGTTGAGAAACTGGCATAGTCGCTGGACTACGCATCACCAACAGCATCGAGAACACGAAACCCGCAATCGCGGTGTAAACAATCATATTCGCGCCAAACTGTGAGGCTAAATAACCCACCACAGAAGAACCCGCTATAAAGGCAATAGAGCCCCAAAGTCGGGTACGGCCATAATCCAACATACTGCGGTTCGCATAGTGGTTAGCCATCGCATCGGATAAAGGCACAACCGGGCCAAAGCTGAGGTTAAACAGAACTGTGACCAAGGCTAGCATCATAAAACTTGGGCCTGCTGCTAGGTGAGCAGCGACAAAAATGGTGCACGCTAACGTTGCCCAGCGTAGTGCTGGTAACAGACTTTCTGCTTTATGAATTCGTGGGGTAATCAATAGGTTTGCAACGCAGCGAGTCGCAAAGCCTAATCCCATCAACATACCGACATCAGCTGCAGATACCCCTTGATCTTCAAACCATAACGCCCAAAAAGGCAGATAAACACCGTAGGCAAAAAAGAAACCAAATAAATATTGGGATACCCAAGCAAATGGGGATGGACTCAACATAGCTGCAACCTAAAACATCGACAGGAAAGAGAGCAAAGAGACGCTCTGAATAAGATCGCGCCCATTATGCAATGCGAAACGTTTGCAAAAAAGGGAATTGTTTATAGAAATGAATTTCCTCATATCAAAATGCCCTAAATATTACGTGGCCAATATTCGACTAAAGTCGTCTGGAGCTTGTCGTTAATTTTGCCAGACTATCAGCATAGCCACGGTTACGGAGCTCGTTTTTATGCCTGATAAATTCAATATGTCGTCACCTCCTTTCGACAGACTCACCGAACAGCAACAAAATCAGCTAAGAACAGCCTTAGATGTCGCGTATTTTCGAGATAAGGACGTCATGCTGCGTGCCGGGTCACCCAGCGACAGTTTACATATTATTATTAAAGGCTCTGTCGAAGAGCGCGATGAACACAACCAAGAAGTATTTGCCCACTATACCTATGATGATCTCTTTGACGTCCGTGCATTACTGGGCGATAGCGTGAAACACAATTATGTCGCTTTAGAGGACACCTTAGTTTACTTGTTACCTAAAGAGGTGTTCTTATCTCTTTATCATAGTAACGGGCAGTTTGCGGCCTACTTTGATACCAGTTTAGCCACCCGTCAGCAGTTAATAGAAGAAGCACAGAAGCAACAAAACCTTGCTGAGTTCATCTTGACCAAAGTCGACGAAGACATCTACCACCCTCCGTTAATTCTAGGGCCAGGCTTAACCATTACTGACGTCACTCAGCAGTTGCTCAATCATGGTGTCGACGCGGCATTAATTGAACTGAATCTGGATACTGACACTCAGCAGCGCCACCCTAATACCCTGCCTTACGGCATAGTCACTCGCACCAATATGCTCCATGCCGTAGTGCTAGAAAACCTACCTAGCACCACTCCAATCAGTGAGATTGCTACTTTTCCAGTCCACCAAGTCGACAAAGAAGAGTTCCTTTTCAATGCAATGGTGACTATGACTCGACAACGGGTAAAACGACTAATGGTATGCGAAGGGAAGAAAGCGGTGGGCATGCTCGATATGACTCAAATCCTCAGTGCTTTCTCTACACACTCGCATGTGCTGTCACTCAGTATCGCCAGAGCCAACAATGTTGATGAGTTGGCGTTAGCATCTAATCGACAGCAGCAACTGGTAGATAGTCTCGTGACTAACGGAATCCGAACTCGATTTATGATGGAACTGGTTTCTGCTATCAACGAGCAAATCATTGAGCGCGCGTTTGAGCTTATTCTGCCACCTGCGATGCACGGTCACTGCTGTCTTATCGTCATGGGCTCAGAAGGTCGTGGAGAACAGATTCTAAAAACTGACCAGGATAACGCGCTTATCTTAGAAGATGGTATTGATTGGCCTAATAAAGACAGCGCGCTCAAGGAGTTAAACCATACACTAGCCAGGTTAGGTTACCCACTTTGCCCTGGCAATGTGATGGTCAGCAATGCTCATTGGGTCAACACCACCAGCGAATGGAAACAGCGCATAGAACAACTCGTGAGTAGCGCTAGTAGTGAAAGTGTCATGGAAATCGCGATTCTGGCCGACGCCAGAGCTGTCGCAGGAAACGCTGAATTGTTAACACCAGTTAAGCAACATTTGCAACAGCAGATGGAAGGTCAAGAAGCAATCCTTACCGAATTCACTCGCCCAGCCCTCAACTTTGCAGTGCCTCTGACTTTGTTTGGTAATGTTAAATCATCAAAACAAGGTGTGGATCTTAAACAAGGCGGTATCTTCCCAATAGTTCATGGGGTGCGTGCCATCAGTCTTGAGTATGGTATCAACGAAACCAACACCTTTGATCGCATCGAACAACTGGTCAGTAAGCGAGTACTGGAAACCTCCACCGCAGAAAATTTGGCCGAAGCGCTCAAGCATTTCTTTAAACTCAGACTGCAGCAGCAGCTATCTCATCACGATATTAGCAATGCCATTCAACTTAATGATTTAGAGAGACCAGAGCGAGACTTACTACGACATGGATTCCATATCGTGAAAAAATTTAAACAGTGGCTGGGATATCACTACCAAATACGTCACTAATTTCAGCGGAGCAAGGCAGTACCATGAATATTATCTCAAGAGCCTATTGGCGCTATCATTTGCGCCACTCGCCACATCGGCACTTGTTTGCTCGCCCCAAACACAATGAGTATGTGTCCTTGGATTGTGAGACGACAAGCTTAGACCCAAGTGTGGCAGAGATTGTCACCATCGCCGCAACTAAAATTATTGATAACCGGATAATCACCAGTGACCCATTTGAAGTACGTTTGTCTGCACCCAAATCGCTAGGAGAAGACTCGGTGAAGATTCACCATATTACTCACGATGAGCTCAAACACGGCATTAGCGAAAAGCAAGCGATGTCAGCACTGCTGAACTTTATTGGTAATCGACCTTTAGTAGGCTATCACATCCGTTATGATAAGAAGATTCTTGATCGCGCAGCTAAAAAACACCTTGGGTTCCCCCTACCCAATGAGCTCATTGAAGTTAGTCAGATCTACAATGATAAACTACTCAAGCTGCTTCCCAATGGTTACTTCGATCTAAGTTTGGAGGCAATCTGTCGACATTTGCAGATTCCTAATTATCACAAACATGACGCATTGGAAGACGCTAAAGCCGCCGCCATGGTCTATCTCAAGCTGACTCGAGGCTCACTTCCACCCTTTCGCCCACAGAGCTAATTATGCTAATCGGTCAGAATGCGACTTAGCTCTCATTAACGCAGGCTTGTAAGTCATTAATTTTGTTTGTCTTTCCTATACTAAGCCTAAAGTCTAATTGCTGAATACCGCAATCTAGCCGAGAGTTAATACACGATCTAGTTCAGCCCTAGTCAAAAAAGCTCAATTCACAAGGAGAGAAGCAATGAGTGAAGTTCATGTTTATCCGGTAAAAGAAAATATTAAAACAAACACTCACGCGGATGACGACACTTACCTATCCATGTACCAACAATCCGTCAGCGATCCTGAAGCCTTCTGGGGTGAGCATGGAAAAATCGTTGATTGGATTAAGCCATTTACCAAAGTAAAGCAAACCTCATTCGACACTGGACACGTTGATATTCGCTGGTTTGAAGATGGCACCCTGAACGTATCTGCCAACTGTATCGATCGTCACTTAGCGGATAAAGGTGATGAGGTTGCCATTATTTGGGAAGGCGACAACCCAGAAGATGACAAGACTCTAACTTTCAACGAGCTTCATAAAGAAGTGTGTAAGTTCTCTAATGCATTAAAAGCTCAAGGAGTTCACAAAGGCGACGTCGTCTGCCTCTATATGCCAATGGTGCCAGAAGCCGCCATCGCTATGTTAGCTTGTACTCGTATTGGTGCAGTTCATACGGTGGTATTCGGTGGTTTCTCGCCTGAAGCACTCTCTGGACGCATTATCGACTCCGATGCCAAGGTCGTTATTACGGCAGACGAAGGAGTACGTGGTGGACGTGCAGTTCCACTTAAGAAAAATGTCGATGAAGCACTGACCAATCCAGATGTAAAAACCATTAGCAAAGTGATGGTGCTAAAACGCACCGGAGGCGATGTCGAATGGCACGAGCACCGCGACGTTTGGTGGCATGAAGCGACAGCACAAGCTTCTGACGTTTGTCCTCCAGAAGAGATGAAAGCGGAAGATCCGCTGTTTATTCTGTACACCTCTGGCTCTACTGGTAAGCCAAAAGGTGTACTTCATACTACTGGTGGTTATCTCGTATACGCCACCATGACCTTTAAATACGTTTTCGATTATCAACCAGGTGAAACCTTCTGGTGTACCGCTGATGTAGGTTGGATCACTGGCCATACTTATTTGGTTTATGGACCACTGGCAAACGGGGCTAAAACGATTCTATTCGAAGGTGTCCCAAACTATCCTGACACAAGTCGTATGAGCGAAGTAGTTGATAAGCATCAGGTTAATATTCTTTATACCGCTCCAACAGCAATCCGCGCATTAATGGCTAAAGGTGATGAAGCTGTCAAAGGCACGACTCGCGATAGTCTGCGCATTATGGGCTCGGTTGGTGAACCTATTAACCCAGAAGCCTGGGAATGGTATTACAAGACCATCGGCAATGAGAAATCACCAATCGTCGATACATGGTGGCAGACTGAGACGGGTGGCATTCTTATTACCCCATTACCAGGGGCAACCGAACTTAAACCTGGCTCAGCAACACGTCCATTCTTTGGTGTTCAACCTGCTCTGGTAGACAACATGGGCAATGTTATTGACGGTGCTACCGAAGGTAACCTTGTCATTCTAGATTCATGGCCAGGTCAGATGCGCACGGTTTATGGTGACCATGATCGCTTTGAGCAAACTTACTTCTCTACATTTAAAGGCATGTACTTTACTGGTGATGGTGCTCGTCGCGACGAAGATGGCTATTACTGGATTACTGGTCGTGTCGATGATGTGCTGAACGTCTCAGGCCACCGTATGGGTACCGCCGAAATTGAATCCGCTTTAGTTGCCTTCGATAAAATTGCTGAAGCGGCCATTGTTGGTATCCCACACGATATTAAAGGTCAGGCGATTTACGCTTATATCACTCTTAATGACGGTGAATTCCCATCGGCAGAACTGCATAAAGAAGTGAAAGATTGGGTGAGAAAAGAGATTGGCCCAATCGCTACACCAGATGTACTTCATTGGACTGACTCGTTACCTAAAACTCGTTCAGGTAAAATCATGCGTCGTATCCTACGCAAAATTGCGACTGGTGATACTAGCAACCTTGGTGATACCTCGACCTTGGCAGATCCAAGCGTCGTAGATAAGCTGATTGCGGAAAAAGCCGAACTTGCTTAACTTATTTGACACTTAATCAACAAACCGCCCGCTTTTCGGGCGGTTTTTTTGTATCAGGATTTATCAAGGTGACGTCAAAATGTGCTCTGTGTTGCAATTTTTCTGACAGACAAGAGGTGATTAGACCAGTAAATTGCTGCTAAATGCTGTGAATTAGCTATAATCTTGGTCAATTTTTAAAAATATGATGGTTATGAGCTTTTCATACCCTCATTTTTTTATGTAGACTTGAAATAAATCACGTTTATTTCACGTTAACCGAAGATGGCGACATTATGGCAGCAAAGTCACGAATTCTAGTTTTAAATGGACCAAATCTTAACCTCTTAGGTCTAAGAGAACCTGGTCATTATGGAAATGAAACACTAGCGCAAATCGTTGATAACTTAACTGATCAAGCATCACTTGCGGATATTGAATTGTCCCATCTCCAGTCAAATCGTGAATATGAACTGATTGAAGCCATCCATGCTGCGCATGGTAATACTGATTTTATCATTATTAACCCTGCTGCTTTTACGCACACGAGTGTTGCACTACGTGATGCATTACTGGGTGTTTCAATCCCATTTATTGAAGTGCACTTATCTAACGTTCATGCCCGAGAAACATTCCGTCATCATTCTTATTTGTCTGATGTTGCCCAAGGTGTTATCTGCGGATTGGGTTCGCAAGGCTATGAATTTGCGCTTTCAGCTGCCATTAAAGCCCTGAAAGCAAAATAACCAAATACTCTACGGCTCAATATTTGAGGCCGTCTTACTCACAAGATAAAGAGAAAGAAACATGGATATTCGTAAAATTAAAAAGCTAATTGAACTTGTAGAAGAATCTGGCATTGCAGAGCTAGAAATTTCTGAAGGTGAAGAATCGGTACGTATCAGCCGTAACAGTCCGGTCAGTGCAGCACCAGCACCAGTTCAATACGCAGCAGCACCTGCTCCAGCGGCAGCACCGGCACCTGCAGCAGCTCCTGCGGCGGCAGCGCCAGCAGCATCAGCAGACGAGCCAGCAGCTCCTGCGGGTCACCAAGTTCTTTCTCCAATGGTTGGTACGTTCTACAGCGCTCCAAGTCCAGATGCGAAACCATTTGTAAAAGTAGGCCAACAAGTTAACGCTGGCGATACTCTATGTATCGTTGAAGCGATGAAAATGATGAACCAAATCGAAGCAGACAAGTCTGGTGTGATTGCAGCAATCCTTGTTGAAGATGGCCAACCTGTTGAGTTCGATCAAGCTCTAGTAATTATCGAATAATAGAGAGCGCTCATTATGTTAGATAAATTAGTAATCGCGAACCGTGGTGAAATTGCACTACGTATTCTGCGAGCATGTAAAGAGCTAGGTATCAAAACGGTTGCTGTTCACTCAACGGCTGACCGCGATCTTAAGCACGTTCTACTAGCAGACGAAACCATTTGTATTGGTCCTGCACGCGGCATCGATAGCTACCTAAATATCCCACGCATCATTAGTGCAGCGGAAGTGACTGGTGCCGTTGCTATCCACCCGGGTTATGGTTTCCTATCTGAGAATGCTGACTTTGCTGAACAAGTAGAGCGTAGTGGTTTCATTTTTGTTGGTCCGAAAGCAGAAACGATTCGCCTGATGGGTGACAAAGTTTCGGCAATCAACTCGATGAAGAAGGCGGGTGTTCCTTGCGTGCCTGGTTCTGATGGTCCTTTAGACGACGACGAAACAAAGAACAAAGCGCACGCTAAGCGCATTGGCTACCCAGTCATCATCAAAGCCTCTGGTGGCGGCGGTGGTCGTGGTATGCGTGTTGTTCGTAGCGAAGGTGAGCTTATTGAAGCTATCGCTATGACACGTGCAGAAGCAAAAGCCGCTTTCAACAATGATATGGTTTACATGGAGAAATTCCTAGAAAATCCACGTCACGTTGAAGTTCAAGTGATTGCTGATGGCCAAGGTGGCGCAATTCACCTAGGTGAGCGCGACTGTTCTATGCAGCGTCGTCACCAAAAAGTAGTGGAAGAAGCTCCAGCTCCAGGCATTACAGAAGAAATGCGTAAGTACATCGGTGAGCGTTGTACTCGTGCATGTATTGAAATTGGTTACCGTGGTGCAGGTACGTTCGAATTCCTATACGAAAACGGTGAGTTCTACTTCATCGAAATGAACACTCGTATTCAGGTAGAGCACCCAGTAACAGAAATGGTAACGGGCGTAGACCTAATCAAAGAGCAGCTTCGTGTTGCTGCAGGCCAACCACTGTCTTTCACTCAAGATGACATCAAACTTCGTGGCCACGCTATCGAGTGTCGTATCAATGCGGAAGATCCTGAGCGTTTCTTACCATGTCCAGGTACTATCACGCGTTTCCACGCGCCAGGTGGTATGGGTGTACGTTGGGAATCTCATATCTACACTGGCTACACTGTGCCTCCTCACTACGACTCAATGATCGGTAAGCTAATCACTTTTGGTGAGAACCGCGATGTTGCCATTGCTCGTATGAAGAACGCACTGGGTGAGATGATTGTAGAAGGTATTAAAACTAATATCACACTTCAAGAATCGATTATGAATGATGAGAACTTCCAACACGGTGGTGCCAACATTCATTACCTAGAGAAAAAGCTTGGCATGAGCTAAGCCCTTTCTAAAAATACTAAAAACCCACTACGGTGGGTTTTTTTATGCTCACTTAACGCGAATCTGCTACACTCTGCGCAAAATTCGTCAAGCAAGGACCCAACTCATGCCTTGGATTCAAATCAAACTAAATGCAACCAACGAAAACGCTGAACAAATCGGCGATATGTTGATGGAAGAAACTGGCGCTCTATCCGTCACCTTCCTAGATGCACATGATACCCCTGTTTTTGAGCCGTTACCTGGCGAAACTCGTCTGTGGGGCGATACTGACATCGTAGCCCTGTACGATGCAGAAGCAGACACCAAGCTTATTTTGACCCAAATAACTGCGTCAAACATGCTCGCTGAGGGCTTTGCTCATAAAGTTGAACAGCTCGAAGACAAAGATTGGGAGCGTGAGTGGATGGAAAACTTCCACCCAATGAAGTTTGGCGAACGCTTGTGGATTTGCCCAAGCTGGCGCGATGTTCCAGAGCCAGATGCCGTAAATGTGATGCTAGACCCTGGTTTGGCTTTTGGCACAGGCACGCACCCTACTACAGCTCTGTGTCTTGAGTGGCTTGAATCTTTAGACCTTGCTGGTAAAACCGTTATCGACTTTGGTTGTGGCTCTGGGATCCTAGCAATCGCCGCGATCAAGCTTGGTGCAGAAAAAGTAATCGGGATCGACATCGATCCTCAAGCTCTAACCGCATCGAAAGATAACGCTGAGCGCAATGGCGTTGCTGACCAATTGGAGCTATTCCTACCACAAAACCAACCGGAAGGCTTAATTGCCGATGTGGTCGTTGCCAATATTCTTGCGGGTCCTCTTCGTGACCTATCTGGCATCATTAAAGGCTTAGTGAAAGAAGGTGGCCAACTTGCCATGTCTGGCGTGTTAGACACCCAAGCAGAAGATGTTGCGAACTATTACCGTGATGAGATGACTATCGACCCAATCGTTGAGCTCAATGAATGGTGCCGAATCTCGGGTAAAAAGTAACCATTATTATTTACAAAGCAGTGCGTTAGCTTGCTAACGCACTGCTTTTTTTTGTTGATACAGAATAGTTTTACCACTAAACGCCTGAAAATCAGGCAATTTGCAGAAACAAATTGTAAATGCTCAAATATTAGTCTTTTCACGCACCGAAAAAATGCGTAAAATGCGCGCCCTTGCTTGTGTAAACCTGTGGCAATGTTTTGAGAATCGGACAATACCAACTTAAGAACAATCTGATTGTGGCGCCTATGGCGGGTGTTACGGATAGACCGTTTCGAGAGTTGTGCCTTCGTTACGGTGCGGGAATGGCGGTCAGTGAAATGATGTCATCCAACCCGAAACTGTGGAAAACAGCTAAGTCACAGCAACGCATGGTGCACGAGGGTGAATCTGGTATTCGCTCGGTGCAAATAGCAGGTGCCGATCCCAAGCTTATGGCTGAGGCGGCACAATTCAGTGTTGAGAACGGTGCGCAAATCATCGACATCAACATGGGTTGCCCTGCTAAAAAAGTGAATAAAAAGCTCGCGGGCTCAGCTCTGCTTAAGTACCCAGACATTATCGAAGATATTCTGCGTACTGTGGTTGATGCCGTAGATGTCCCTGTGACATTGAAAACCCGTACAGGCTGGGATACAGACAATAAGAACTGTGTCCAAATTGCAAAACTAGCCGAAGACTGCGGCATACAAGCACTCGCCCTTCACGGTCGAACTAGAACTTGTATGTACAAAGGCGAGGCAGAATACGACAGCATCAAAGCGGTTAAAAACGCTATCTCTATACCGGTTATTGCTAACGGTGATATCGATAGCCCAGAGAAAGCGAAATTCGTACTGGATTATACCGGTGCAGACGCTTTGATGATTGGACGTCCGGCCCAAGGACGGCCATGGATTTTTGAGGAAATCCAACACTATTTGGAAAACGGTACACTGATGCCAGAGCGTCCCACCGAGGACGTACAAGGCATTTTGCTAGGTCATGTTCAGGCACTTCATCAGTTTTATGGTGAATATTTAGGTCCACGCATCGCTCGTAAGCATGTTGGCTGGTATTTAAAAGAGCATGAACAAGCCAGTGAGTTCCGCCGTGCCTTCAACGCGATTGAAGCGGCTAATGAGCAGCTAAACGCATTGCAAGGCTATTTTGAAAACGTTGCATCATAATTACGAGAAGAGCTAAACCGATTATGTTCGAACAAAATTTGACTTCAGAACCATTGACAGTTACTACAGTAACATCTCAAGACCAGATCACACAGAAGCCTCTACGCGACTCTGTAAAAGCGTCTCTAAAGAACTACCTTGCTCAATTAAATGGTCAAGACGTCACTGAATTGTATGAACTAGTTCTAGCGGAAGTAGAACAGCCGCTACTAGACACCATCATGCAGTACACTCGCGGTAACCAAACTCGCGCAGCAACTATGATGGGTATCAACCGCGGTACTCTTCGTAAGAAACTTAAGAAATACGGCATGAACTAATCCATTGTGATTGTTTTTGTGAAAAAGCCAGAGCCTAGCTCTGGCTTTTTTATTGTCTGTAGATCACAACTCTGCTGTTATCAGCCATATTGCATTCGATAAAACGGAACTTGGGTCAAATCTTAGACCATTAGGGAATAGCCGGATGTTTCACCATCACGTATCGTAGAACACACAATAACCACAAAACCTTGTCAGACTGGCCACACAATAACAAACAATGAAAGTCAGCATGCCAACTGCCCTGTTGGTAATGTGTTCACCTATAAGAAAAAGGAGTTCTTAGGATGAATGCCTCATTTTTGCGCCGTAGCACTATTCAAACTCGTCTCTATCTACTGATAGCGATTGTCTCCATCACGCTGATGGTCCCGCTCGTTCTCGCCCTAGTTGATTATCAACAGTCCCTGATAGCGGCAAAGAAAACTAAAACTCGCCACTTAGTTGAGAGTGCCTACACGCTTGTCGACCATTACCACCAGCAACAATTGTCCGGTAAGTTGAGTCAACAGCAGGCTCAAGCAGCGGCCGCTAAAGCGATTCAGAGTCTTCGTTATGAAGGGAACGATTATTTTTGGATTAACGATCTTACCCCCACCATGGTCATGCACCCTATCAAGCCCCAACTAAACGGGCAAAACCTTAGTCAAATTGCCGATCCCAGTGGTAAAAAACTGTTTGTTGAGATGGTGCAAGTTGCAAAACAACAACAAGCGGGTTTTGTACCTTATCTCTGGCCTAAACCTGGTTCAGAAACACCCGTAGAAAAAGTCTCTTATATCAAGACCTTTAAGCCTTGGGGATGGATTATCGGTACTGGTGTCTATGTCGATGATGTTCAAGCGCAAGTCTGGCAAGCCATACAGAAAGTCTTGATAACCGTCTTGATTGCATTGGGCTTTATGTTGGCATGTGCCACCCTCATCAGCCGTAGTATTGCGAAACCTTGCCGTGAAACATTAGAGGCACTGACAGAGATTGCCAGCGGTGACGGCGATCTATCGAAGAAACTACCAGAGCAAGGCAATGATGAATTAAGCCATATTGCCGCTGCATTTAACCGCTTCACACATAAGTTGGAACATATCATTAGCGATATTAAGCCGGTAACCGACAACATCACCCAAGCTGCTATTTCCCTTAACGCTGTAGCACAAAACGGGGCTAGTCAATCACAGCAGCAACAGCAAGCTGTGGATACCGTAGCGTCCGCTATGAACGAGTTGCATGCCAGTAACCAAGAAGTGGCCAACTCTGCTCAGCATGCCGCTCATGCCGCCACTTTAGCCAGTGAACAAGGACAGCAAGGTAGTGAAGTGATAGAACTTGCCGCGTCATACATGCAGTCCCTCTCAGAGCGTCTTACAGAAACGGATAACAACATCAAGCTACTGGCGAGTGACACCCAACAGGTAGGGGCTGTCTTAGAGGTGATTCGTGGCGTGGCTGAACAAACCAATTTGCTCGCGCTCAATGCTGCTATCGAAGCAGCTCGTGCGGGAGAGCAGGGTCGAGGCTTTGCGGTGGTTGCAGATGAAGTTCGTACATTGGCCACTCGCACTCAAAGCAGCACGGACGAAATCGAACTGATTATTCAAAAGTTGCAAAATCAAGCGGCGCAAGTAAGTCAATCGATGACCCAAACTCAGCAACAGTCACAAAAAACATTAGAACAAGCGAGCAACGCCAAGCTCGCGCTGCAAGAGATTGACACCCAAGTGAACGCTATCGTTGCGCTGAATCAGCAAATCGCTGAAGCCAGTTCACAGCAAACCTTGGCGACTGACGAAATTAGCCAGAACTTAACACAAATTGCTGATCACGGTAATCAGTCAGCTCTAGAAGCTCAAAAACTGGCTCAAGCCAGTGAGCGGTTAATGGAAAACGGCCATCAACTCAGTTCTGGTATAAGCACCTTTAAAGTCTCTTAGCCTTAAGTACTAAGAATAAAAAAGGCGAACAGTCACGCTGTTCGCCTTTTTTATTAAGCGGTCGTCAATCGGGGTAGCGGCCACTCTCTAGGATGAGTGCATCAAGATGGAGCATGCAAAACGACATCAGACGCCCTAATCAATCTATTTATTGGTCTTTCAATACTTTAACGGTATAGCAGCCATCTTTCTGACGATAAACACCGTGAATATCAGTCTCAAAGCCTGGGTAATGCGCGCCGATTTCACACAGCATTTCCAAGAAATCCAACACAGGACGTGAACTATCAGTCACCATTTCACCCGGTAACACAAGTGGCACACCTGGAGGATAAGGTAAGATCATATTAGCACTGACACGACCCACCATCTCTTTTAAGTTAATCTCCTCAATTTGACCACGTAGCTCTTGTTGCCAAGCCGCATGTGGTGTGACTTTCATTTCAGGCAGAACATCGAATGCTTTGTACATCAATTCTGGTAATTGGTATTTCATTGTTAGCTCATGAATACCCTGAGCCACCTCTTGGATGCGTTTGCCTTCATAGAAATGAGGGTCTTCTTGGTATAGTGACGGCAACATAGTACGTATGGTTAGGTTAAGGTCGAAACCGCGTTTAAACTCGGTTAAACCGCGCAGCAGTTGCATTGCTTTAGATTTATCGATACCAATGGAGAACAAGAACAACAAATTGTATGGGCCTGTTTTCTCCACCACGATACCGCGTTCGTCAAGGTATTTAGCAACTAGGGAAGCCGGAATACCGGTTGATTCCATCTCACCAGACTTACTCATACCCGGAGTCAATAGCGTGATTTTGATTGGATCTAAGTACATGTGGTCATCGTCTAGATCTTTAAATCCATGCCATGTCTCTTTAGGATCCAATTTCCAGCATTCTGTTGTGTCGATGTTGTCAGGCTGCCATACATCGAAGAACCAGCCTTCACTTTCACCTCTAAGGCGTTTGATCTCTTTACGGAAACGAATCGCTCGGTCGATAGAGTCTTGCATCAACTTACGCCCTGTATTACCACGCATCATTGCCGCTGCCGTTTCTGTTGATGCCACAATACCGTATTGTGGTGAGGTTGAGGTGTGCATCATAAATGCCTCATTGAAAGAAGCTTTATCAAACTCACCTTTAATGTGAATCATGGAAGCTTGAGAGAAGGCTGCCAACAATTTGTGAGTCGATTGTGTCTCATAGAACACTTTACCCGGCATTGCTTCACCGCTCATGCCACACTTGCCATTATAAATAGCGTTGAAATTAGTGTAAGGCACCCAAGCACTGTCAAAATGAATGTGCTTACAATCCAAAGACTCTTTGATGAACTGGGTATTGTAAAGTAGACCATCATACGTTGAGTTAGTGACTACCGCATAGGTCGGTGCGCTAGCCCCTTCAGTATTTGCTACTTTGTTAGCAATAACCTCACGGCTAAACTCGCGTTGTGGAATCCCCCCAAGAATACCGTAAGCATTGCGAGTTGGACGGAAGTAAATCGGTGTCACGTCGCTCATCATCATTAAATGAGTTAGTGACTTATGACAGTTACGATCCACAAGTACAGTACTGCCCGCTGGCGCTGAGTACATACCAACGATTTTGTTCGATGTCGATGTACCGTTAGTCACAATGTAAGAACTATCCGCGTTAAATGTTCTCGCGATATACTCTTCCGCTTCTTTGTGCGGACCAGAATGATCAAGTAACGATCCTAGTTCAGGCATAGAGATTGAGACATCGGCCTTGAAGGTATTTGGTCCATAGAAGTCGTAGAAAATACTTCCCGCAGGGCTTTTTTGGAATGCCGTGCCTCCCATATGTCCTGGAGTACAGAAAGTGTATTTTCCTTCTTCGACATATTTAAATAACGCTTTAGTGAATGGCGGCATGATAGCGTTTTTATACGCTTCCGTTGCTTGGTTCACTTTGATGACAATATCGTCCGCCATACCTAAAGCGTACTCAAAGAAGCTGACATTTAAACGCAGATCCGTCAGTGAAATATCCAATGTAGATTGGTCATTAGCAAATGCATGTACTGGCAGCTTCTCATTTACTGCGCTGATGCGCTCACAAAGATTGAGCGAGTATTTATCCCAGTCAAACAGCACACCACAGACGCGGGGATTCATTTCAATCAGTTTAATTAGGTCTTTGTCGTCAACTGGGTAAACTACGTCATAACCTGCTTTTTCTAGCGCAGCGTGCAGTTGACGAACAGGCTCTTCTTTGAAGAACACACCCATGTGATTAAGGATTGCGAAAATATTCATTTGGACATCTCCAAGGTGAATGAGGGCGCTCCCTGCCAAAGACAGTGAGTAAATAGAGCGCCTAGGAATAAATGGGCTGGTGCACTTCGCACCAGCGAAGAATTAGTGACTCGCTTGTTGCGAAGACAGCTCGTTAGGGTGTTGCTCCATGTACTGAGCTAAGCCCGCTTTTTTGCTGTAGAACATCAAGATGATGAGTGACATGATGAAGGTGGCTGTTAATGTTGTTCCTTCTGCTCCTGCTAATGCCACCATGCAGAACAAGCATGCGATACCAGAGAAGAACATCACGAAACCATTGCGAGTCGTCATACCTTCAAAACGAATCAAGTTAATGCTGGAGTAGAAGTAAGGCAGCATAGTGAGCAATACGGCATCAGTCGTCAGTTGATTAAATAGGTCTGCCGCATGAGCAGTTTTTGAACTGAACACCATCAATACACACATTAACGCTGTCATTTTGATTGAAGCGAGAATGAGAC
This sequence comes from Vibrio mediterranei, assembly GCF_900088415.1. Classification (GTDB taxonomy): domain Bacteria; phylum Pseudomonadota; class Gammaproteobacteria; order Enterobacterales; family Vibrionaceae; genus Vibrio; species Vibrio mediterranei. Next base: position 39,287 of record NZ_FLLQ01000011.1, on the reverse strand, counting down.
CTTTTCTAGGAACACCATTTTTATCGACTTCACCATAAATTTTCGGGAAGTTGCCATCATTGGCCGCCCGTTTACCGGCTTCACCCACCAACATCATCCAAGAACCCAAAGAGGTAAAACAGGCCAGTGCAGTGAAAGCGGCAACGAAAGGCGCAGTCCAGTGACCAAAGATCTCTGTGGTAGCTAGTGCAAACGGTGCACCAGATGCAGCAACTTCAGAAGCAGGGAACATACCGCTGATCATTTGAGTCGACACAATGTAAATCACACCAGCAATAGCGGTCCCTAACATGGTTGCTAGTGGAACAGTACGTTTTGGGTTATCCACCATACCGGAGGACACCGCTGCTGATTCAACACCAACAAAAGACCATAGACAAATCAATACCGCCGCGATAACAGCGTGACTATCACTGCCCGCAGAGACATTCCAGTTTTGGCTGTATAATGCAGGTTCAAAGTGCGTCCAACCGAATAACGCGGTACCGAGCACAGGGATGAGGATAAGCACAAGCCCCAATGTACATAAGCGGCTAACCCAACTACCACCAAGCAAGTTCACCATAGTAAATACCCAGACCGAGGCAATCGTCGCGATGCCGGCGGGAATTGGGTTGTTTAAGACTGGGAAAAAGACCGAAAGATAAGAAACACCTGTAATTGCAATCGCTAAATTACCGATCCAGTTTGCGTGGTAATAGAGCACTCCGGTTTGGAAGCCAAATACAGGAGAAATTTCACCGGCATACGCGATAGGTCCCCCCTCTTGAGGGTTCTTCGTTGCCAAACGTGCAAACACAAATGCAAGGCTCAACGCACCAACAATACATATCACCCAGCTATAGAGTGAAATGGAACCCACAGCCGCCAGGCTCGATGGTAACAACGCAATACCACTGCCCATCATGTTACCCGCCACAACACCAGTACAGGCAATGAGGCCGATTTTCTTTGTATTCGATGACATAACATCTCCAAATTAGTTCTACTTGAACGTCATGCGTTCAAACTGAAGCCGATTCGAGATGTCACCGTAAGAAGGTTGAGCAACACCTCGTGAATTTTCGAGATGCAGGTTACGCCCAATTTCAAGCAAAGAAATCAATCTGAAGTTATCAATAAAACCATTAGCTAGAAACGTTCAACCTTGATATAAACCTTATCAAAAATAAAATTAAACCGTTAAAAAACAATGAGATAGGCAAAATAAACTACCAAGCTAAACCATTCTAAAAATATCAAGGTGAGCCTTTATCACCAAAAACGTACTTTCCTGATATCAAGACAGCCCTATGCCAGATACAAAAACGCCCTCCAATAAGGAGGGCGAGTATTTGAGTATGGGCGCGCTACTGATTCTCTACGCGCTCAACAAGGATTAGATAAGTCGGACAACAGAAGGATGAACTGCACGATACATGGCGTGGTCAATCTGTTTTAGATTGCTATAAAAAATCAGATTTTCGCACAACAAGTAGGTTTCTACGGACGTATCAATATAGAAGGCTTCACTGTAGGCCTCACTTGCACTATCCACATCCCCTGATAACTCAGCGTGCTTACCTTTAATGATATAAGCCAACACAGAATCACGAAGTTGAAGCGCTTGGTTCAGGTAGGCGGCGGCCTGCTCTTGGTCTCCCACCATGGTTTCATGTAAAGACAGTGCCTCGTAGATACGCGGTTGTATCGGTCCATTCGATGTCGCAAGGTATTGTTTTAGCGCACCACTGAGTTTGCCTAACTTCTCTTGGGTTAAAGGGCTGCTCTCGTCTAAAGCACTTCTAACATAATAGGCGGCCAGCAATTCAGACTGTACATAGGCGTTATCCGGCTCTTGCTCTACCACCTTTTCCAACAAATCAATGCCATATTGGAACTGCCTAACATCAGACATATTCAAATAATGGTTAGCACGAATAAACAACCCTAGTGCTTCAGGGTCACTAGGTACTCCAGCCATCATGGTCACCGCACGTTGCTCAGCATTGGCTACATTAAGCACTCGCATCAAATCTAAGGAGCTTTGTTTGAGTACAGATTTCAAATGCTTGTCGGCTAAGGCATATTGACGGCTAAACAACACTTTTTCGGAGGAGTTATCTCGATATTCCAATTCAAGAAAGTCGCGGCCATCGTCTTCATCCACTCTTACCAGTACAGTTTTACCGGGGACAATTCCCGTTTTGAATGCCGTTTTATGCAGCATCACCCGATAGCCACTGACTTGAGTAATATCCGACATCAACTTTTGAGCAAAACCATCCGCCAGTTCATAACTGCGCCCCAAGCTGCGGATACCATCTTGAAACTCAAACTCGATAAGATGCGTATCGATAACCTGAGTTATGCTCACTTCCGACTGCTGGTAGGTAAAAATGCCAATCGCGGCCACCAAAATACCAATCCAAATTGCGTTGATAACCCCTAAACGCCATGGACTTAACAGGCGTTTGGGCTTTTTACTTCGCGTTGCCTTCTGCTTCTGGTACAGAGCTCGAGTCAATGGCGCAGCCGGAAAAGCGATCGCTTCCTGAGTATCGGTGTCACTCTCCGCAACTATTGGATCGGATTTAGAGTGTAACGTTAACGTCTCCGAACTTGCAGGGGCAATAGAAGAAGATCGATATTGAAGAAATTGCTCTGGCGTCATTGGTGTGACGGCAGCCACTAGTTTGTAGCCACGTTTGGGCACCGTTCCGACATAATGCAGATTCTCTTCACGACCATCTCGGAGGATTTTTCGCAGTTCAAACACAGACTGAGTCACAACCTGATCAGTGACAATGGCGCCGTCCCAAACGTAACGAATTAGTTCATCGCGACAGTAGACTTGGCCAGAGTGTTCGGCTAAGAAATGTAATAGATTGATTAAGCGTGGTTCAACAGAGACTTCCCTATCTTGTCGATACAGCTTATTTTCATCAACACTGAGAACCCAGTCGTTGATTTGAAAATAGACCTCTACCATATGAATTTTCGTCTCTCACATACACGTCCCCGCACTTTATAGCCCCACGCTACCAGCGGATGACGGTGGAAAGGCGCGATTATAGAGGTCTTGAGAGTTTTCACCTATACAATGCCGATGATCAAAGGTGCAAACTAAGGTTGGTAGCCTCGCGGATACCTATGAGGTGTGGTTATTCCAACGCAGCCAATATAGAACAATGACTGGCATCATGGCCATGCCCACAACACGCGTCATTGATTTTTTTCAACGCAGTCCGAATACGTGTTAGTTCCGCTATTTTCTCATCAATAATGCTAAGTTTGGCAGAGGTGATAGCTTTCACCTCTGCACAGCTATGCTCGGTAGCTTCAAGTTTAATACCTAGCAGTTCTTTGATTTCGTCTAGGCTCAAGCCGAGCTCTTTGGCTTTTAAAATAAAACTAACCTGCTTTTGGCTCTCTTCATTATAAAGACGATACCCAGATTCACTGCGCCCTGCGGGAGCGATAAGTTGGTTTTTCTCATAAAATCGCAACGTATCCGCTGTGACTTTGCAGCGTTTTGCTAACTCACCTATCTGAAACATAACCGTTTAAATTAACCTCTTTGTTACAAAACTGGCCTATAATCCTTTTTTTTGCACTTTTTTTTGCGATGCCAAACGATTGCGCGAGCTTTTTTGTAATAGATTGGTTAGAATACGCGCCATCGACACAAATGATGCTTTTTTGCTCAAGGATAATTGCCAAAGTATTAGTGACCTGTCCCTATGATGGTGCAAGCCACGCTATTTTGGCAACTATCTTTATGCCGTAGGTATAAACACCTACACACAGCAACGTTAACTCCGTGATTTTGAGGAAGACAGAAGCATGAATAACGCTCGTCCAATTCGCCGCGCTCTTATCAGCGTATCTGACAAAACTGGTATTGTTGAGTTTGCCGAAGCGCTAGCACAACGTGGTGTTGATATCCTATCAACAGGTGGTACAGCTCGCCTACTTGCAGAGAAAGGCATCGCAGTAACTGAAGTATCTGACTACACAGGCTTCCCTGAAATGATGGATGGTCGCGTCAAGACTCTGCACCCTAAAGTTCATGGTGGTGTGCTAGGTCGTCGCGGTCAAGACGACGCTGTTATGGAAACACACGGTATCAACCCTATCGATATGGTTGTCGTTAACCTTTATCCATTCGCAGAGACGGTTGCTAAAGAAGGCTGCACGCTAGAAGACGCCGTTGAGAACATCGATATCGGTGGTCCAACTATGGTTCGCTCTGCTGCGAAAAACCATAAAGATGTGACTATCGTTGTTAACGCACACGACTACGACCGCGTTATTGCTGAAATGGACGCAAACGAAAAGTCTCTGACTCTAGAGACACGTTTTGACCTAGCTATCGCTGCGTTCGAGCACACAGCTTCTTACGACGGCATGATTGCTAACTACTTCGGTACTATGGTTCCATCTTACGGTGAGAACAAAGAGGGTGATGAAGAGTCTAAATTCCCACGTACGTTCAACCAACAGTTCGTGAAGAAACAAGACATGCGCTACGGTGAAAACAGCCACCAAGACGCTGCATTCTACGTAGAAGCAAACCCAGAAGAAGCGTCTGTATCTACCGCTCACCAAATTCAAGGTAAAGCGCTGTCTTACAACAACATCGCTGACACTGACGCTGCACTTGAGTGTGTGAAAGAGTTTGATGAGCCAGCTTGCGTTATCGTTAAGCACGCAAACCCATGTGGTGTTGCTCTGGGTAAAGACATCCTTGAAGCGTATGACCGCGCTTACAAAACTGACCCAACATCAGCGTTTGGCGGCATCATCGCCTTCAACCAAGAGCTAGATGCAGAAACAGCGAAAGCCATTGTTGAGCGTCAGTTCGTTGAAGTGATTATCGCACCTTCTGTTTCAGCTGAAGCAGTAGAAGTGGTTGCCGCTAAGAAAAACGTTCGCCTACTAGAGTGTGGCGAGTGGACAACTAAAACAACTGGTTTTGACGTTAAGCGCGTTAACGGTGGTCTTCTGGTTCAAGACCGTGACCAAGGCATGGTATCACTTGATAACCTTAAAGTAGTTTCTAAGCGTCAACCGACCGAAGAAGAGCTGAAAGATGCACTATTCTGCTGGAAAGTGGCTAAATACGTGAAATCCAATGCGATCGTTTACTCGAAAGGCGACATGACTATCGGCGTAGGTGCTGGTCAAATGAGCCGCGTGTACTCTGCGAAAATTGCTGGTATCAAAGCTGCTGACGAAGGTCTGCAGGTTGAAGGCTGCGTGATGGCATCAGATGCGTTCTTCCCGTTCCGTGATGGCATTGACGCTGCAGCAGAAGCTGGCATCAAGTGCGTTATCCAACCAGGTGGCTCTATGCGCGATGACGAAGTTATCGCAGCCGCTGATGAGCATGGCATGGCGATGATCTTCACAGGCATGCGCCACTTCCGTCACTAATTACTCGTCGCATTTGGTGCTGTAGCCACATTAGTGCTGCAACACCAACTGCTTAGAGTAATCCAAATTTTGAAAGGATTATTAAATGAACGTTCTAATTATTGGTGCTGGTGGTCGTGAGCACGCTCTGGGTTGGAAAGTGGCTCAGAATCCAAATGTTGAAACTGTTTTCGTAGCACCAGGCAATGCAGGTTCTGCGCTTGAGCCTAAGCTAGAGAACGTTGCGATTGACGTTGAAGACATTCAAGGTCTGGTTGCATTTGCAAAAGATAAAAACATCGAGCTAACGATTGTTGGTCCTGAAGCACCGCTTGTGATTGGTGTTGTTGATGCATTCCAAGAAGCGGGTCTAGCGATCTTTGGTCCTACTCAAGCTGCAGCTCAGCTAGAAGGCTCAAAAGCGTTCACCAAAGACTTTTTAGCTCGTCACGCTATCCCAACTGGCGCTTATGCTAACTTCACGGAAATTGAACCTGCACTGGCTTACGTTCGTGAGCAAGGCGCACCAATCGTTGTTAAGGCTGATGGTCTTGCTGCTGGTAAAGGTGTTATCGTTGCGATGACGCTTGAAGAAGCAGAAGATGCAATCAAAGACATGCTAGCTGGCAACGCATTTGGTGACGCTGGTAGCCGCGTGGTTATTGAAGAGTTCCTAGATGGCGAAGAAGCAAGCTTCATCGTGATGGTTGATGGCGAAAACGTATTGCCAATGGCAACCAGCCAAGACCACAAACGTGTCGGTGATAAGGACACAGGTCCTAACACTGGCGGTATGGGCGCATACTCACCTGCTCCAGTGGTTACTCAAGAAATCCACAACCGCATCATGGAAGAAGTTATCTATCCAACGGTTCGCGGTATGGCTTCAGAAGGTAACCCATACACTGGTTTCCTATACGCGGGTCTAATGATCGACAAAGACGGTACGCCTAAAGTTATCGAATACAACTGTCGTTTCGGCGACCCAGAAACACAACCTATTATGATGCGTATGCAATCAGACATGGTTGAGCTGTGCCAAGCGGCGATCGATAAGAAACTAGACCAAGTTGAATCTAAGTGGGATCCACGTGCTTCTATCGGTATCGTTCTAGCGGCAGGTGGCTACCCAGCATCTTACAACAAGGGCGATGTTATCTCTGGTCTACCAACAACAGAAGTGGAAGGTGAGAAAGTATTCCACGCAGGTACAACAGACAAAGACGGCAATGTTGTGACTAACGGTGGTCGAGTGCTTTGTGCAACTGCACTGGGCAACACAGTATCTGAAGCTCAAGCACGCGCTTATGAGCTGACTAAGAAGATCACCTGGGACGGCATGTTCCACCGCAACGACATCGGTTATCGTGCCATTGCACGCGAGCAAGGCGAGTAGCTTTCGCTCTATCGAACGGAATAAAAAAGGCGCTCAATAGAGCGCCTTTTTTATTCCGTGGTCTAGTCACGTTGCACTGGTTATTCAGTGGCAAGCACGGGACGCTTAATACAATCGGTCGAACCATCAGAGAGCATTAGCAATTGTTCTACTTTTGCTCCAGTCAGTCGAGTACTGCCTAAAAACGCGACATAGCTTTCCACTTCCGCCAAACGCTGCACTACAAAGTCTGGCAAACTCTGTTCAAACTTAATATTGTTAAATTCAATACCGCTACAGGTTTCCAGCGACTTTCCATCCCAATGACCTTGGATAAGCTCTAAACCATCACTATCCTGCTCTTTTACTCTTTCCACAAGTAAGTCAGCTTCACGCTGGTAGTTTTCTAACTGAGCACGTTTGATGGGTAGGACTTTACCATTTCGACGGTATTGTTGATAAATAGCTTCGCCATCTTTATTGAAGCGCACGTGAATACGGTAATTGACTGAACCTGACTCAATCTCATTCTGCACCCCTTCTCGCACAAACTCACGTAGTGTGTCACCACTCCAACGATAATTGGACTTATACCAACCATAGTCATTCATATTGACATAGTCAGCAGCACTGAACGGTTTTGTCAGCCGCTCGGTATACCAATACAAACTCGTTGCATCCCCTAACGTTTGACCACCTGTGTATTCCGAATACTGATTCAGAGATGGTGACGGAGAAGAAGAGCAACCAGCGAGCGTTGCAACTAATAGTGATACCAACAGAGTTTTCTTCATTGATGTCTATAACCTCAAACAAAAGCAACGTAGGCAAACAACAGCTTCTACTAACTGTAGGACAGCGTTAATGACAAGGCGTTCACTTCAATTCAGAGTATTGGAGGAGAGATTGATGGATAAGCGCATTACATCGGCTAACACGTTTATCGATCAACCGCATAGGAAGGAAAACAGCACCGATGAAAACTCATCGGTGCTGTAGAAATTATTTAACTGCGTCTTTTAGCGCTTTACCAGCTACGAAAGCTGGAACGTTCGCTGCAGCGATTTGGATCTCTTCACCAGTTTTTGGATTACGACCAGTGCGAGCTGCACGGTGGTTTACTTTGAACGTACCAAAACCAATTAGTTGAACTTGGTCACCTTCAGTTAGCGCTTCAGAAACACCTGAAAGCGTCGCTTCAAGCGCTGCTTTAGCTTGTGCTTTAGATAGGTCTGCTTTCTCAGCGATAAAGTCGATTAATTGGGTCTTGTTCATTAGGTTTCCCTTCTTCATGTTATCGAGTTAGAGCCCACTCTAAATCATAAAGCCCCCATCTGGCAAAGGTTTGTAGCCGATCTTTCTCACTTATGACCGAGATTTAACCGTTTTATGAGCAATAACTCACAATTTGTTACGTGAAGATTGAGTTTGAAACCTTGTAATTTATTGCATAAAGTCCCATAAATGCACTGCCGCACAATTAATAAGCCTGATAAATCTATTATGCGGCTACTGTTTTTTAAGCACTCACCAACAATGCACAGGCTCATTTGCAGCAAAGTTAGGTTGATGTGTGCACATATTAGGAAATGAATGTTTCTTTTAACGGTTTACATAGCGATCGCTATCGGTGTTTCTTTTATCTGTTCTGTGCTTGAAGCGGTGTTACTTAGTATTACACCAAGCTACCTAGCTCAGCTTCGACAACAAGAGCACCCTGCAGCAGACAAGCTTAGCAAGCTTAAAGCTGAACTCGATCGACCATTGGCTTCTATTTTGACGCTTAACACCATCGCGCACACCATCGGCGCGGCAACGGCAGGTGCGCAAGCTGCTAAAGTGTTTGGTAGTCAATGGCTAGGCGTTTTCTCAGCGGTACTGACATTAGGTATTTTAGTGTTGTCAGAAATCGTCCCGAAAACCATTGGTGCAACCTACTGGCGTCAACTTGCTCCTACCGCAGCTACAATTTTACGTTGGATGGTATGGGCACTAACTCCATTTGTTTGGTTTTCTGAGCAGATCACTAAGCGTCTGGCTCGTGGTCATGAAGCGCCAAAGATGCGTGATGAGCTGTCTGCGATGGCGATGTTGGCAAAAGAAAGTGGTGAGTTTGCTGAGGGTGAATCCAATATCTTGAACAATATTCTTAATATTCAAGATATCCCGGTAACGCAGGTTATGACACCGCGCCCGGTGGTTTTCCGTGTTGCAGCTGAAATGACCATCAATGAATTCTTGGACCAGCATAAAGAGACTCCGTTCTCTCGTCCGCTGGTCTATAGCCAACAAAAAGACAATATCCTCGGGTTTGTACACCGTCTGGAATTGTTCAAGTTGCAGCAACAAGGCAGTGGTGAAAAACAGTTAGGGTCTGTAATGCGCCCTATCCACGTGTTGTTTAACACGATTATGTTGCCTAAAGCCTTTGAGCAAATGATGGCTGCACGCCTACAGATTGCAATGATTGTGGATGAATATGGCACCATACAGGGCATCATTACGCTAGAAGATATTTTTGAGCACTTACTAGGCCAAGAGATCGTCGACGAAGCAGACAAAACCACAGACATGCAAGAACTGGCTTACCAGCGTTGGGAACACTGGAAAGAGAAGCACAGTATGATCGATGGTTCTGATGATGAAGAATACGAAGAAGTCGACAACAACTCAGATTCAGAAAAGAAACTCGATGCTGATAGCAAAAAAGATGAACAGCAATAATCTCTAGAAAATAAAACGGCAGCGCCTAGGCGCTGCCGTTTTTTATTGGCTCACGTTTGAGTTAGTGACTGCCGATATCATTTCCTAATAGGAAGTTCTCATCACTACTAACTACTACGCCGTACTTAAGGAAGTTTTTCCCTAAAATCATACTGTAGTGGAAACGAGAGCGGTCTTGTAGATTGACTCGAACCGTCTTCTCGACATCGCCAAGTTTCACTCGCATTTCAACCACTGGGCGCACATTGGCTTTTTCACCCGCCTTCGCTTTAATGCGCATTACATCCACCACTTCACGGGTGAATTCTTGCTTCATCCCCATATCATTGGCATAAGTGAAGGTCACCATGTCTTTACCGTCTTTCTTGAACTGTTTAATATCCAATGCATTCATTGAACTAACATCAGCGCCGGTATCAAGCTTCACAGGGAACTTCAAGCCTTCCACCGTTGCATTCTCTATGTGACCTGCGGTAAAGATAGGATAGGCGTCCAGCAGGTTTTCACTTCGAGTATTCACCAAGACACCAGCTTTCGTCGCTTTCTTACCTATGATGAAGTAAGGCTCTTCACCTTCATCACTATCCAAAGCTTCCAAAGCAAATTCAACCGTCACTTCTTTGTCGCCAACAATAAACTCACCGTCGACAACCGGTCGCACCGTATCACCTACTTTTATTTTACGAAGAATGGTCTTGCGGATTTTTTCTTCATTACCTTGGTCGTTAGATAAGTAGTACTCCACTTTGTCACGACCTTTAGCTTCAATCATTTCAAAGCTAGCGACTTTTAATAATGGCGTGCTAACCGCAAAAGAAGGCTCAGCGTTTAACTGGTAGCCATCAAGAATCAGACTTTCCACAGGTGAAACCACCAGCGGTTTATTCTTCATACGAGACTCAAAGCTCTGCCTCTTCTTGTCCAGCTTATCTTTGGCACCCGTATCGACAATAAAGTTTTTACTAAGTGTGTCTAGGCCCAATCGAAGCTGAGTACTGTATTTAGAGCGGTCTTTTAAATACACCTGAATCGTCTGCTCAAAGTCTTTACCACCTTTGAACGGTACAAAAACAACTGGGTATTCATTACCACTGACAGAGAGCATTTTCACCAATGGATACGTCACACGCTTTTTCGCGTTTTCTTTACCCGCTAAGTCAAAGCTTACGCTGTTATCTTTTTTATTTACTTCAACATTCTGCGCATTAAGAATGCTGTAGTTATTTTGCAAAGATAGGCTTACATCGACTGGCACACCATCAACTTCACCAGACTCACGACGACCAATAACTTGAGCGTCTTTCTGTTCTTGCAAATAGTCGTAACCAGCCATGACCCAAGCATTGTCAGCTAAGAACGTTTTACCAATTAAGATAGGAGCACTAAAACCACTTCGGTCAGTTAAGTTCACTTCGGTTTCTACCGTTTTACCTGCAATAGTCAGCGGCAGAGTAATCACAGGGCGATAGATAGGTGTCGCACTGGTTCGGCTACGAATCACACTGGTGCGCGTCAAAGGTCGCTCCATAGTGATTTTCTCTCCGGTGTATGGGTGACGAAGCGTAAAAGTCACCATACCACCGAAGTTTCGTTCTTCATTATCAAATTCTTCTAGCCACCAGTCACTGGCAGAGCCGCCATACTCATCTACGATGGTCTGCAACAGCTTCTCATCAGTTAACCCTTGGTACTTTGGGTTGTCGCTGGTGACATGGATATCTTCAGCGTGCATCGATGTAGTGTCCGCACCGGTATCAATCTTGCCAACAAAAGGGATACCTTTAAGTGCATCAATATCTTGATAGTACACACTCTCAACGCGACCTAAGACGAGTTTATCTTCGATAGAAAGTACAGGTGCTTGAGTAGTAGAGAGATCTGGTGCAGCCATAGCCCACCCACTGGTCATTGAGGCGAGAATTAACGCCAACTTAGTTGCTGTTCTATTCATTTTAATACATCCATTCATTGACCGACTTTTAATACCCCGTTTGTCTTGAGACAACGGCCACTGTAATTCATTGCCAACTCTCTTTAACTTTACAGAAAATTAACGGAATATCCACGCGATTATCAATAAATTAGCAAATTACTGAAGTGTTTCACGGCTAAGTGATAGAGAAAAATAACCAAGCAATTGCAAAACTTAGCTCAAGCCCTTATATCCTATAGATATCGAAGAAAGGACCTTCCTTTCCCTAACACACAACAAGAGAATACACGGATGAGCCAAGCTATCTGTCAACTGATTGCTAAAGAGCTGAGCGTCAGCACTAAGCAAGTTGAAGCTGCTGTCACTTTGATTGATGACGGCAACACCGTACCCTTCATTGCACGTTACCGAAAAGAGGTAACAGGCGGGCTTGACGACACCCAATTACGTACTTTGGATTCTCGCCTTAGTTACCTAAGAGAATTGGACGAAAGACGTCAGACAATTCTGAAATCCATTGATGAGCAGGGCAAACTCAGTGCCGAATTACGCGCTGAAATCGAAAACGCCGATAACAAAACACGTCTTGAAGATCTGTATCTACCATACAAGCCAAAACGTCGCACCAAAGGGCAGATTGCCATTGAAGCAGGACTAGAGCCACTTGCAGATCTGCTTTGGAATCAACCAAGTCATACTCCGGAAGACGCTGCCCAACAGTACGTTGATGAGTCAAAGGGTGTCGCAGATAGCAAAGCCGCTCTTGATGGTGCACGCGCTATCATCATGGAGCGCATCGCTGAAGATGCAGACCTATTAGAGAAAATTCGTCACTACCTAAACCGTAATGCGGAACTTAGTGCTCGAGTTATCCAAGGCAAGGAACACGAAGGCGAGAAGTTCAAGGACTATTTTGAACACGACGAAGCCATCAGCAAAGTTCCGTCGCACCGTGCACTGGCCATGCTTCGTGGTCGCAATGAAGGCTTCTTGCAATTATCCCTCAACGCCGATCCTGCTAATCGAGAAAACGCGCGCGAGTCTCACTGTGAAACCATCATTGCAGAGCATTATGGTGTTCATCTAAGCCAAGCGCCAGCGGATGCTTGGCGCAAACAAGTCATCAGTTGGGCATGGCGCATCAAAGTATCCATGCATATGGAAACCGAACTGATGGGCGCGCTCAAAGAACGCTCGGAAGTCGATGCCATTACCGTGTTCGCTACAAACTTGAAAGACCTCCTGATGGCCGCACCTGCTGGCCCAAGAGCAACATTAGGTCTAGATCCTGGTTTGAGAACAGGCTGTAAAGTGGCTGTCGTCGACACTACAGGTAAAGTGTTAACAACAGAGACCATCTACCCTCACCCCCCGCAAAAGCAATACGATAAGTCAGCACAGGTTATTGAGCAGTTAGTGCGTCAATACAATGTCGACCTAATCGCGATTGGTAACGGTACTGCCTCACGCGAGACAGACAGCTTTGCTGCCGATGTGATTAAACGTGGCAATCTTAAAGTTCAGAAAATTATCGTCAGCGAAGCTGGTGCTTCAGTGTACTCAGCCTCGGAACTTGCTGCCAAAGAGTTCCCAAACATGGACGTGTCACTACGTGGTGCCGTCTCTATTGCACGCCGACTGCAAGACCCACTGGCTGAACTGGTGAAAATCGACCCTAAGTCTATTGGTGTTGGTCAATATCAGCACGATGTAAGTCAAACCATGCTGGCTAAACGCCTAGATGCAGTAGTCGAAGATTGCGTAAACGCCGTTGGGGTTGATGTAAATACGGCCTCAGCTGCACTACTCACTCGAGTGGCAGGACTTTCATCAACACTGGCGCAAAACATTGTCGACTATCGTGATGAAAATGGCCGCTTCGAGGCCCGTACAACCTTGAAGAAAGTCGCCCGTCTAGGTCCTAAAGCTTTTGAACAGTGCGCAGGTTTCCTTCGCATCATGAATGGCAAAAACCCGCTTGATGCATCTTCGGTTCACCCTGAAGCGTATCCAGTAGTTAAAACAATTGCTGAGAAAACTGGCCGTAAAGTGCAAACGATTATCGGTGATAGCAGCTTTTTGAAGTCTATTAACGCCATTGATTACACCGACGAGACATTTGGTTTACCAACTGTCACCGATATTATCCGCGAATTGGATAAGCCAGGCCGTGACCCTCGACCTGAGTTTAAGACTGCAACCTTTGCTGAAGGGGTCAACAAGATCTCCGACTTAGAACCCGGCATGGTGCTAGAAGGTGTGGTGTCTAACGTCGCTAACTTTGGTGCCTTTGTGGATATTGGTGTACATCAGGATGGATTGGTACATATTTCAGCTCTAACGGATAAGTTTGTCGCCGACCCTCGCGAAGTAGTTAAAGCAGGTGACATCGTTAAAGTTAAGGTAATGGAAGTCGATGCAGCCCGTAAACGCATCGGCCTGTCTATGCGTTTAAACGATGAACCTGGACAAGATAACAGAACTAGCCGCAGCTCATCTCAAAAGCCGAGAGAGCCTCGAGGCGGACAGCGTCAACACAAACCTCGTCAGGAATCCGGTAATAGCGCCATGGGTGGCGCATTCGCAGCGGCGTTTGCCAAGGCGAAAAAGTAGTTTCTATCAATAACAAAAGAGCACCTTAAGGTGCTCTTTTTAATTCACGTTATATCGAACCGTTCAACTAAGTGACCGCAAGAATATCAGAGGGTGTATTAGGCGCTACTGCATGGCCATAATGATAACGAATCACGGTGCGACGTTTGGCCATCTTCCCTTCGAGTATCGCTGCATCGACTATTTTCTTCGGTAAACGAAAGCGCATAGCATAGCCTTTCCCTTGCGACTGACTATAGGTATTTAGCGACAACAACCGAAACCAATTTTCTACCGGATTATGCGGCTGAGAATCCTCTTCTTCCGTTTCATACTCAGGGTGTTCAGCAGGATCCCAGGCACTGCGCTTACGGCGCTTTTCATCCTCGTTGATGCGTCGTTCTGCATTGGTTCTCGCCAGTTCCACGGGAGCAATGATCGGCTCTCTCACTTTGTTATCACGAGCCACTTGCTCTGTCTGTGGATTCACGGACGGTGCAATAACCGGGGCACTTACACTGTTGGGTGACACGATCATGGTCACTCTCCTCTGCAATGAGTGATTCCAGCCAATACCTCTACACTTAGCCTTATCTTTAGCTGATTGAAATATCGTCAATCATCTCAATACAGTATCGGACAAAATGCATAAAGCTTTACCGATTTTGTGTAAAAATCCTGCAAATATCAGCGAACTAGCGCCTGCACCTTGTCGATAAAACCGCTTTGCTCGGTAATAAACGGAGCATGCGAAGAATCCTTAAATACATGTGATTGATGACCGGATGTGAGCTCATCTAGCTGTTTTGCAACGCGCACTGGCACCAAACCATCTAATCGACCATACCAACGGTGAACTGGCATCGATAGTTCTCCCAACTGTTGACGCAGATCGAGGGAGTCCAACCAATTCAGTCCTAGCATCAACGCTTCTTGAGAAGGCATAGGCCGCGATAACACCGCTTCTTTTAGTTGTTTCACATCTTGACGAGCACTTGGACTGCCCATGGCTTGCAGTGCCATAAATCGTTCGATGGTTAGCTTGAAGTTCTCAGTTAGCTGTTCAGTAAATGCAGCCAGTACATCCTTTTTAATCCCGCGCCACTGTTCACCTTCAGAGAACTTGGGCGAGCTTGCTAATGTCACCAGCTGCGAGATTCTTTGCGGATAATAATGAGCTATGTGAGTCGCCACTAACCCGCCTAAAGACCAACCCAACCAAATGGCTTGGTCGGGAGCATCCGCCAGTAATAACTCACAAAACTGCTCAAGGGACTGATACTCAACATCATGACTGAAACCATAACCGGGCAAATCAACGCTATGCACGGTGAAAGACTGAGCCAGTTCGGCACTGCACTTGGACCATACCGCCCCATTCATGCCCCAACCATGAAGCAAAACGATATCGGGTCCCTGACCTTCAGAATGCCAATGTACTTTTGATGCTGAGCTCACGTTATCTCCTACCGAATTCATACTACGTTGGGGTTGTTTTGCTTCATGCTAAACAGATATTCTCAAACGTCAAATTAGACCAATGAAACTGTCACTTCCAATACCCTCTCTGTGTCATTTATGCGGTTTACGTATCGACTCAACCAAGGAGCACCATTTATGGTGCTCGCATTGTCATCGACAAATGGCGTTACACATTAAACGCTGCCGTTGCTGCGGTTTAAAGATAGAAACACAGGCCGATAAGTGTGGCCAGTGCCTTAAGTCACCGCCTCCATGGCATCAAATGTACTGTTTGGGTGACTACCAATACCCACTTTCAACGCTCATCCAGCAGATAAAGCGGCAGAAACGCTATTGGCTACTTCCTCCTCTAGCTCGTATGCTCAGCGGTTTAATTCTTCACCCCGCTCCCTTAGTGGTCACCGTACCAATGAACTGGCATCAATATCTATTAAGGGGATTTAATCTTAGTGAAGTGCTCGCTAACGAGATAGCTAAGTCCGCGCCTCAAACTCAACTCATGCCTAATGTATTTCTCAAACATGCTCGAGCCCCAATGCAAAAAACCTTAGATAAAACCGCACGGCTGCGTAATGTTCGCCAAGCGTTTTCATTACATCAGCGACCAAAAGCAAGTCATGTTGCGATAATTGATGATGTGGTCACAACTGGCGCAACTGTCAGACATTTAAGCGAATTATTGCTTGATGTAGGGGTAGAAAAAATCGATATTTACTGCTTGTGCCGCACGCCAAAATGAGTCGGTAATCCACTGGAACTTCAAGTTGCACACAATACAGACAAATAATTTTGGCATCTACTCACGACAGGAGTAGAATAGTGGTAATAACCTACAACTATACTCAGGTATTCGTCGTGTCAAATCCAATTACTATTACAGAAAGTGCACAAAGCCACTTTGCCAAACTACTGGCTCAACAGCCAGAGGGTACGAACATCCGTGTTTTTGTCGTTAACCCAGGCACTCAAAACGCTGAATGCGGTGTGTCTTATTGCCCACCAGAAGCGATTGAGTCAAACGACACAGAATTTAAATACGAAGCCCTATCTGCTTATGTTGATGAGTTATCTCTACCCTTCCTTGAAGATGCTGAGATCGACTTCGTCACCGACAAAATGGGTTCACAGCTTACGTTAAAAGCACCAAACGCGAAAATGCGTAAAGTCGCTGATGATGCGCCATTAATGGAACGTGTCGAGTATGCTATCCAAACTCAAGTAAACCCACAGCTTGCTGGTCACGGTGGCCACGTTAGTCTGATGGAAATTACTGAAGACGGTATTGCCATCGTTCAGTTTGGCGGTGGTTGTAACGGTTGCTCCATGGTTGATGTAACCCTGAAAGAAGGTATTGAGAAACAACTTCTTCAAGAGTTCTCTGGTGAACTTACAGCGGTTAGAGATATGACCGAGCACGATCGTGGCGAGCACTCATACTACTAAGTGACTTTTTCGCCCACGCGGCCATGAAGTTCGAGCAGAGCGCCAAGGGAAACCTTTGCGCTCTGTTTTTTTATGGTTCTATTTGGCGATGACTCAATTCCTATATATATTAAGCAGTACAATAATTTCTGTTCCGCACGCTCACATCATTAATCTATGTGGAACAACGCTAAGGAGATAAGCCATGCCGTCCAAAAAAGGACCTGAAATCTTAGCCCAAAAGACCGTTGCCGAATCTCGGCTATTTAAGATTGAGGCGTTAGACTTAGCGTTTTCTAATGGTACTAAGCGCACTTATGAGCGAATGAAGCCAAGTGGTCGTAACGCAGTCATGATGGTTCCTATTACAGAGCATGGTGATATTTTATTGGTACGCGAGTACGCTGCTGGCACAGAGCGATACGAACTGGGCTTTCCTAAAGGACTTATCGACCCTGGCGAGTCACCTGACCAAGCAGCGGTGCGAGAGTTGAAAGAAGAAATCGGCTTTGGGGCAAATAAGCTGACTCCGCTAAAAGAAGTGATCTTAGCACCGTCTTATTTTTCAAGTCGCATGACCTTGTTTGTTGCTCAAGATCTGTACCCTGAACAGCTTGAAGGCGATGAACCAGAGCCTTTAGAGATAGTGAAATGGCCACTGGCTCAAGCAGATGAACTCCTCTCTCATATGGATTTCTCCGAAGCGCGCAGTATTACCGCATTACTGCTGATGTTAAGAATGAAGTCAGAACTAGGACTATAACGTGACGGCACTGAATAAAGATCTCTCCCACCTCATTCCCGACGCCATCAGCATTGCTCGCCTTGCTGGACAGCTCATATTAGACATCTATGAAAACAAGCAATATGAGGCTTTTACCAAAGAAGATGAGACTCCAGTCACCACCGCCGACCTTGCAGCTCACAAGCTGATTGTTGAAAAGCTCAGTCAATTAACACCAGATATCCCTGTACTGTCTGAAGAAGCAGCAGATATTAGCCTTGAACAACGTTCGCAATGGGATACCTATTGGCTTGTTGACCCGCTTGATGGCACTCAAGAGTTCATTGCTCGCAGTGGCGATTTTGCTACGATCATTGCACTGGTTCGCAACCATAAGCCGATTATGGGCATCGTCTATGCGCCCGTGTCAGGCGTGACTTATTATGCCTACGAGAATAAAGGGGCTTGGAAAATACCATCCATGGATGAAAGCTTGAGAATTAATGTCCTCAAACATGATGCTCAAGATCAATCCATCGCGATTGCGATTAGTCGCCGCCAAAATATCAATCGTGTCACAGCAAGAATGAGCTCTGCGTGGAACTACGATTTGGTTCCTCTTGGCTCTGCGGCACTAAAAGCGTGTCTAGTGGCAGAAGGCGCGGTGGACTGTTACCTGCGCTTAGGCCCAACAGGTGAATGGGACACAGCAGCAACCCAATGCATTGTCGAAGAAGCTGGCGGTGCCATCTTAAGTACCGAGTTAGGTCCGCTGTCCTACAATCAAAGAGAGACATTGGAAAATCCAAACTTCATTGTGATTGGCGATCAATCGCTAGCTTGGGATAAGATTCTCATTCAAGAATAGACACTACAATAAAACTAAAAAGGAGGCTAAGCCTCCTTTTTAGTTGTTAACTCAGCAAACAACTTCGTCTCCATTTCCTAGAATCTTCCTTGATAATTAAAGGAATAACGACCTTGATTATCAGGGTTACCTAGCCAACTCAACTGCTGACGCATGGTCGCAGGGAAATCACCTTCCGGTTTAAACCACGCGCTGGATTGATATTGTCGGTTCGGCGTCAGCTGCCCTGAGAACTCACTAGAGACTTGCTTACTAGATTGACTGCCTTTCGCGGTTAATACACTGTCATTACACGCCAAATCAACAATAGTCGGCCCGAAGCTTAAGCTGCCGACAGGGGTTTCAATATAGCCAGCACTCCATGACAGACTGCCCTCTCCTGTTCCACACCAAGGAGATTGGTATTGCAACGATCTGATCGCCAATTCAAGCTGCCCCCCTGCCGAAACAGGCACGGGCATAGGAGAATATTGCAGAACGGTATCTGCCGGTATCGAAGCTAACAAGGTCTCCACGTAAGGTCCTGAGAAGCTAATACCGACATTCCCTTTTCCAGAGAGACCAATAGCACTGCCTCGGCCAAACCTAACGGCATATTCTGGGGACAGAGTTAGCAAACTCGACCATGAGAAGGACCAGTTAAGTTCTCCCAGTTGGTAGTTCTGAACTCGTACATTTTGAGCTCGCCCCTGCCAAACCGTTCCTTCTGCGCTATCAATAAACACACCTTGAGGCAACGGTGAGAAGCTCAATGCCACGCTCGCAGGCAAGTGATAGATAGCACTAGCGGTAAACACACTGGTGCAAAGTAACGCGTACTTAATGACTCGTTTCACTTAGCTACCTCTTTTAAATTGCAGACGGTTCACTTCTATCACACCACTCAAATCCGCCTTATCAATATCCATATTTTCCACTGTCACTCCGTGGTTTTCCTGTAAATAGAATAACCAATTTACGAAGAACTCAAATGGGATCGGTTTGATCCAGACTTGCAACTGGTCGTTACGAGGCTGCATTCGAATCAACTCGACATTAAATCGATTTGTTGACGACGTGATAACCTGATTTAAAGGCTGCTTGGAGACAACCACACCGCCAGCACGACGTTTTTCAACGATGGTATCGGCTTGTTCACTTACCCAAGACAACAATTGACGCTCTGACTGAATACGCATTTGGGCATTCTCAGTTCGCTGAGCAAATGGGGCGAGTATCCCCCAATAGATGATCCCAATAATGGCAACGACAGAACATGCCAAAACCAGTCGCTGTTCCCTTTGACTGATGCTAAGCCACCAGCTTTGTGCGCTAAGAAGTAGACCTTTCATGATTGACCCTATTTTGCCTTCAACACAAAGTTACCCATCACCACTTCACCATTACGGTTAAGGGGACCTTGTGACACATCGAACTGCGTTTCCAGTTTTATTCTTGCCGCTTCAAAGCTTTCAAAATCCTTGCTGGTGACACTCATACGAACCTCATTGCGATTGCCATCAAAGGTAAAACTCTCAACTTGCATGCCATTCACTTGACCCACGGTGTCGGGCAATTTCGACAACCATTCCAACACAGACGCACTGGAGATATCGGAGCCACCTAATCGGCCTAGCTCATCTTGCATTTGTCTCTTCAGGTAGCTCACTGTAGGAATGCGTTTCTTATCTGGAAACACGCTTCGGAAAATACGTTCACTTTCCGCTCGGTAAGCTGCTGCTTGAGCTTCATACTGATTAACAAGCACTACTTGTTCCGCAATCAGAGCAACGATAAGTATTGAGGCCGCGATAGCTACTTTCTTCCAAACTTTCCAATGTTTTAAGAAAGAAGCTTTAGGTTTAAAGTCACCACTGAGTAAACTAAAGCCGCTATCCACCACTCCTTTTGAAAGTAGTGCCATGGCGGGTTCTGCTGGCAAAGTTTGCCATGAAACATGGTCAGAATACGAAGCAACAATCGTAGGTTCTTCTGAATAGCTCTCTACGACTACTACTGCAGACTCTTCTTGATCTTGCTGCTCCCGAGAGGATAAATAATCCGACTTAATAACCGCTTCAAGCCAGTTGTTATCAACCGTCATACCCGACCATTCAGAGGTACGAAACAGCCACTGCTCATCCATTTCAATCGCAGAAACATGTTGTGTCTTGGGCAAAGCTAAAACATCAGGAACGACCTTTTTAACTTCAATACCATGTTGCAAAAACGCCTCAAGCACATCAGATAAATAGCGCTTATCAACCGCACACACTGCCGCTTTGTCAGCGTGTTTATTAAGAATCGTAAAGTGAAGCTGCTCGACATCTTGAGCAATATCATCTTCTACAAGAAATGGCAGCATGGTTTCAAACTGCCTAGCTCCACCTGCTGGGATCTCAACTTGAGCGAAGTGAACATCCTGTGCACATAGCATAAGCATTGTGACACGCTGCTGCGCGTATTCCTTGATCTCTTCGAGCTGCGCTAAACTGTCAAGCACACCACTCGCTATCACTTCTTGCTGATTGGTCGACCAAACCGCCCAATGTACAGGGCTAGTCGGCTGACTATTCAGGCGAACGGTTAAAAACTCGCTCACGAAATCCTCCAAATCGACGGCGCACTACCGTCACATCTTGCCTATCTTGGCTAAAAAATAAGGTTCTTAATCGCAGTCTTGATTCGTCCACAACTACCTGCGCATCTAACTCAAAGTAAACACTGTCCACAGTCAGGAAAGGAGAACCTTGCTGCTTTGTATTGTCATCCACCGCACCCATTTGTGGCTCTGCTAAAAACTGATTCACACCAGACCACCCATCAAAGGGGCGATTTTCAATAAGCTGTTTGGCATTATCCACCGACAAATTCGGTGCAAATAACGCAGCGAGTAACGGTGCTTGCTCGACCGAAATCGTATTAACATTGAGCTGCCAACTGGATGTTGGTAACGCGCAGACTAGTGGAGCAATTTTCAACATAGCTTCACCAGACATCTGATTAATTGCTCTCAGTTCAGAACTGTCGGCGATTAGACCATTAGCGGCAACGTACGCTGGCGACAAAGACTCGTAGTAACTGTCTCCAACTCCAGACACGGAGCGAACAGTCGTTTCCTTATTGATAAACTCCCAAGTCGAATCAGCAATTTGTTCGGCTTGGTAATTCTCGACTTCACTTTCTTCCAGCAATCGCTGAAAGAAACGTACCAAAAATGGTTTAGTGGCGCTATTGGCATTCGGTGTCACATTCGCCAGAGCATTGACATTGAAGCATGACTGCATATCTCGAATGTAGCCAGTTGCTTGACCGTAATCGAGAGGATAAGTGCGCTCCTCAAGAGCCCAAGGTTGATTCAGATTAATACTGTCTTTGTTATCTTTGTAGCTCTCTTTTATCGCAACAGAGGCCAATGCCTCAACACCAATGGCATACCAATAGGCCTGTTGATAATTAACCTGATTCGATGCTCGAGTGAACTGACTAAACAAGCGCTCAGACATCGTAGCGGCTATTGATACCATGATGGCTAAAAGCAGCAGAATAACAATCAAGGCAACCCCTTTTTGGGAGTTAGGCATCACTCTCTTCACGAGTTGCCTCCTTGGTTATTACCACCTTGATTCCCACTACCATCTTGATTCCCATCACCATTATTAGGTGCCGATGACGCGTTAATGGTACCTGCAGGAGTCAGGTAAATCCTGGTTATCTCGCCATAATCTTCGAAGGTAAGCTTAATCTCCACAGCTAATGGCAGTGACAAGTCTGCTTGCCACTCTTTAAGCCACGTTTCCCCGTTGTAAAAACGCATGTCAAAGTCTTCTACACCGCTAAAGATAGGGAGAACCACAGGAGGCTCGCCCACAGCCGTGTCAGGGTAGCGCCACCATACTCTTTCTAGTTTGCCCTGTTTTAGTCGATAGCCAACTTTCGCTACTTCACCACGCGGAAATTGATTTTGCGGATTGAGCCATCCTAGACGAGTAAAAAGTAACCCTTTACCTTCAGACTCCAATAAGTTTTGCTGCCACAAGATCAAGCGATTTAACGGTGCCTCTCCCTCGTGTCTAAACTGCCTAAGTGCCATTTGCCTAAAGTCACTATCCAGATAGACAAAACCTCGCTGGATTTCTTGCAAGCGAGCACTGCGCTCCTGCGAGAGTTCGTTACTTCGCTGAACTTGGTTAACCACTTGATAAGCAGCAATACTGAGACTTGCGAAGATGGCGATAGCCACTAATACTTCAATCAGTGTAAAGCCTTGAGAACGCTTACCTATCAACGTAGCTCCTCACCGTCACGATGGGACTGGCTTTTTTATCTAGTGCCACACTCACATCAACAGCTTTAAGTAAATTATCAGATGTTTTTACGGGAGTGACGCTCCAAAACCACTCGCGTCCCGCCAATTTCTCGCTCCCTTTTTGGGCTTTAAGCGCAGACGTATCAAGCATAACCTTGGCCATTTGATTATCCACCACCATTGCAGCAAAGGCCTTGTCTTCTAGATAGTTTAAGGTATTGATATGCTGACTCACGGAACGAATGATCGCAATGGCCGCCGTTGCAAAGATAGCAAGGGCAATCAACACCTCAAGTAGGGTCATCCCTTTAGCGTTTGTTTTCATTCCAATCCTTGTCGTCCATTAGCTGTAACGAACCATTATCTTGGATTTGTACATACCAAGACTGCGCTTTAAGCGCTCGGTTTACAGGCGCTAAAACAAAGGCTCCCGGCGTAATCTCTCCACTGGAAAGAATAAAAACTTGCGGCGGTTTTTCTGCTTTTTTCTTTTTCTCGATGTCAGCAAACATATCTTCATCAAACAAAGTACCAGGTTCAAACAATCGGTCATCATTGCCCCAGACACCATTGCTTAAATCGAGTTTGACAGTCATCTCTTCCGGCAACGTGGTTTCTTCAGGAATCTGATTCAATGACACTCTTTGCCAACCGTCAGCTTGGAGCTCCAGAAACACATACTGCTTTTTATCTTCATCAACTCGTATTCCAAAGTCCTTTCCAGCTAACATGGCCTCTTCATTGAAGAGCTGAAGCCTTTGGAATAAGCGCTGAGCTTGTTGTTTCACTTGTTCGTCTTGCGGCTGAGGTAAGGTCGAAATGACTGCGACGGCACTGATGGATAACAGTACCAATACTAGGAGCACTTCCAGTAAGGTGAAGCCTTGATGATGTTGCCGTATGAGAGAACGCATGACATACCATTGAAAAAGGTAGGGCGAATACTCGCCCTACTGATTACCGATTACTGAAAGTCTTGAATATTCCAGTTGCCAATATCGGCTGCTGCGCCTTCACCACCTTCTTGACCATCAGCACCTAACGTAAAGATGTCGATAGTGCCTTTGTCACCAGGGCTCAAATATTGATAGTCATTGCCCCACGGGTCATTAGGTAAACGACGAATATAACCACCATCACGGTAGTTACGCGGCTCAGGGTTACCCGGCTTAGTCACTAGCGCTTCCAGACCTTGATCCGTAGTTGGATAAACGCTGTTGTCTAACTTGTACATATCAAGCGCATTTTCTAACGCGACAATATCGGTAATGGCTTTTTGCTGATCCGCTTTCTCTTTGTTGCCTAGTAGATTAGGAACAACAAAGCTTGCCAAAATACCTAAGATAACAACAACCACCATTACTTCGAGTAACGTAAAGCCAGCCTGTTTTCTGTTTGTTTTTCTCATTTCTCACTCCAAAGAAAACGCCTCTAGACAGAGGGTTGTGATTTCATTATCTGATTAGATTATCCAGACATTAAATTGTTCATTTCTAAAATTGGCATCAATGTCGCCATTACGATAAATAGTACCAAGCCAGCCATCAGTGCGATTAAGGCGGGAGTAAAAATTCCCAAAGCAATATTTATGGTCGATTCAAAGTTCTGATCTTGGTTATCAGCGGCACGCGTTAACATACTTTCAAGCTCACCACTTTGCTCACCACTAGCAATCATATGCAGCATCATTGGAGGGAACAGTTTGGTTTGTTCCAGTGCTTTACGAAGGCTTGCACCTTCGCGTACATTGTCAGCGGCATTAGACACTTGCTTCTTAGCAAAATGATTGGTCATCACATCCACTGACACCTTCATGCCTTCAAGAATTGGGATCGCGCTCGAGGTACAGATTGCCAATGTTCGAGCAAAGCGAGAGGTATTAAGACCACGTGCTATTTTGCCAATCAACGGGAGATTAAGCACCTTGGTATCCCAACTCATTCGTATTGCTGGTCTTTTCAATGCAGCTTTGAATAGGTAAAACAACACCAGAAATACTGCGACAACGACAATGCCCCATTGCTGCACAAAGTCACTGGAAGAAAGCAAGAACTGAGTCGATTTAGGCAACTCTTGTCCCATTTGGACAAACTGACCGACGATTTTTGGTACCACCGCTGCTAGAAGGAACGCCACAATGGCGACGGCAAACACCACCAGCACCACTGGGTAGATCATTGCTTGTTGTAGTTTGGAACGAAGTTTTTGACGGTTCTCAGCGTAATCAGCTAAACGTTCAAGGATAGAGTCTAGATGGCCCGACTTTTCGCCAGCCGCAACCATGGAACGAAATAGCTCATCAAAGATATGCGGATACTCCGCCAAACTGTCTGACAAGGTATAACCTTCGGTGACTTTAGAGCGTATTGCAGCAAGCATACTGCGAATTCGTGGCTTCTCTGATTGCTCTGAAACCGCTTTTAAACACTCTTCTAACGGCATGCCCGATTGAACTAGCGTCGATAACTGACGTGTAATAAGCGCTAAATCAGGCGTACTGATACCACGCTTAAAGGCTGGTTTTGAGGTTTCACCATTGGCACTTTTGCTCGACTTACCTTTCGCTTCGACAATATCGATAGGAATCATGCCTTGCTCTTTCAGGCGTAAGCGAGCTTGGCGAGCATTATCTCCCTCAACTAACCCTTTTACTTGCTTTCCTTTGGCATTCAGAGCCTTATATTCAAACGCTGCCACTTACGCTTCCTTGGTCACACGCATGACTTCTTCAAGAGAGGTAATTCCATGCTTCACTTTATGGAAACCGTCATCTCGTATACTCGGAGTATGTGAGCGTACTGCTTTTTCAATCGCCTGCTCGCCTGCTTCATCATGAATAAGGGTCTGTACTGTTTCATCAACCATCAAGAGTTCGTGGATACCAGTACGTCCACGATAACCTTTGTGGTTACACTTCTCACAGCCGACAGCTTTATGTAGTACCAGCTCTTCATGCTCGGCCAGCCCGAATAACTGCTTAGTAGCGCCATCCGCTGCATAAGGTGCTTTACAGTCATTACATAAGGTACGGACCAAGCGCTGCGCTAGAACGCCGAGTAGAGAAGAGGAAATCAGAAATGGTTCAATGCCCATATCACGCATTCGCGTAATCGCACCAACAGCCGTATTAGTGTGCAGTGTCGACATCACCAAGTGACCAGTTAATGAGGCTTGAACAGCAATTTGGGCCGTTTCAAGATCTCGAATCTCACCCACCATCACCACGTCGGGGTCTTGACGTAGAATGGCACGTAAACCTCGAGCAAAGGTCATGTCTACTTTGGGGTTAACCTGCGTCTGACCGATACCATCAATATCAAATTCAATAGGATCTTCAACGGTCAGTATGTTGCGCTCATTACTGTTGATCTCTTGCAGACCTGCATACAGAGTAGTGGATTTACCAGAACCAGTTGGACCGGTCACCAAAATAATGCCATGTGGCCTCTTAATCAGGTGTCTAAAGTTTTCATGGTTGGCTGCTGTCATACCTAAACTATGCAAATCTAGCCGCGTCGCGTTTTTATCTAGTAGACGCATCACCACTCGCTCACCATGTGACGATGGCATCGTAGAGACACGAACGTCTACCGCTCTACCACCAATACGCAATGAAATACGGCCATCTTGGGGAACTCGCTTCTCCGCAATATCCAGCTTAGCCATAACTTTGACACGTGATACCAACAGCGGTGCCAACTTACGACTTGGCGCCAACACATCACGCAGTACCCCATCAATACGAAATCGAATCGACAGTACTTTTTCAAAGGTTTCAATATGAATATCCGAGGCGCCTTCTTTGATGGCCTCGCCAAGCATGGCGTTGATTAGCTTGATTATCGGCGCATCGTCATCCGACTCCAACAAATCTTCATCTTGTGGCAACTCCTCTGCTAAAGAGAAAAAGTCATCACTGTCAGCACCAATATCTTCCATTAACTGACGAGCCTCAGACGAGTCGCGCTGATAAGCTTGAGTAAGCTTTGAATCAAACTCCTCAGAAGAAAGAGCATGTAAGGAAAAAGGCTGACGAAACACTCGCTTAACTTCTTGCAATGCATTCAACGCCAGCGGCTCTACATAGTAGAGCACGGCGTCTGACTCTAGAGACTCGAACACTACCTTAAAGCGATTAGCAAAGCTAAACGGCAGGCGAGTCACCAAAGGGCGCTGTTGGATAGTGTCCATAATTACTTCGCTTCTACCTGATCAAAGAATGCTTGAATTTCAGATGGGTAGCGCGTGGTATTATTGAACTCAGGTAATACTGGAATGTAGCCGTCATCCATCAGCTTCAAGCCTTTATCCGCCTTGAATAACTGCTCTGCACGAATGTAGTTATATTTACGCTGAGTGATACCATCAGACGTCATGCCATCACGGATAATCGTCGGCTTAATGAAGACCATGAGGTTCTTTTTCTCAACCGTTGTACTGGTGGAAGTGAACAAACGACCCAGATATGGGATATCCCCGAGGAAAGGAACTTTCGACTCACTTTCAGCGGCACGTTCATCAATCAAACCACCCAATACCAGCATCTGACCATCTTGGATCATCACCGAAGTGTTAAGCTGACGCTTAGCAAAACGCACATCTACCGCACCATTAGCACCAAGAACATTGGAAACTTCTTGCTCAATATTAAGCTGAACCGAGTTACCTTCGTTGATCTGTGGGACGACTTTAAGCTTGATACCTACTTCTTTACGGTCAACCGTTTGGAATGGATTGCTGTTGTTTGAGCCAGCTGTCGAACCGGTCAATACTGGCACTTCTTCACCAACGATAAACGACGCTTCGCCGTTATCCATAACAGTAATGCTAGGAGAAGACAGAATGTTTGAGTTGGAGGTACTGGAAACTGCTGTAATAAGAGCAGTCCAATCGCCAAGAGCAATACCCACAGCAGCACCTTGGACACCGCTGAGTGCGCTAGCAAGCTTGGTATAGTCACCTGTGGTTTTGGTTTCAACGTTGTACGGCGTTCCATCCGCTCTATAACGAGTTTCTGTTGTGGTCTTGTCTTTGGCTTCTTCCATACCAACCATAACATTGCCGATAGAAGCTCCCGTATTGGAAAACTGAACCACACTACCCGCCGAGGCATTACCCCATTGCACGCCAAGGTTAGCGCCATCAACGTCGGCAAGCTCAACAATCAGCGCTTCAATTAGAACCTGCGCACGACGAATGTCTAGCTGCTTAATGATCTCAAGCAGGGCTTTCATAATGTCTGGCGGAGCAGTAATCACAAGCGCGTTGGTATCAGGGTGCGCACTGATCATCACTTCAGAGCGGTTTGCTCCACTGCCTGAGGTAGAGCCAGACTGCTTCTCTTTCTGAAGGTTATCAGACACCCCTTTTAGGACATCCACAAGTTCTTCAGCTTTGGCATATTTCAGATACTGAACTCGGTTGTTGCCTTTGGTCGCCATTTCAACATCAAGCTGATTAATCAAACGGCGCAGGCGTTCACGAACCTTAGGGTCACCAGAAATCAGGATAGAGTTAGTTCGTTCATCCGCCACCAGCTTAGGTTGTAAGAGTGCTGGGGTATTTTTAGCGTCCGTCGTCTTATTTAGAGCATCAACAATACGAACCATTTCTGCGGCCGAAGCGTTCTTTAATTCAACCACTTCAACTTCTTTATCGCCTGCTTGGTCTACACGGCGAATAATATCTGCTAGACGATTAACAACTGCGGCACGACCGGTAATAAGAATGATGTTCGCAGGGTCATAATGAACCACATTACCTGCACCAGCATTATCATTTAGTTGGCGCAACAAAGGA
Source organism: Vibrio mediterranei (assembly GCF_900088415.1). Classification (GTDB taxonomy): domain Bacteria; phylum Pseudomonadota; class Gammaproteobacteria; order Enterobacterales; family Vibrionaceae; genus Vibrio; species Vibrio mediterranei. The sequence continues at coordinate 10,683 of NZ_FLLQ01000011.1, read as the reverse complement.
GAAAGCTCTCTTACCGAAACATTCTTCACCGCGACCACACGTGTCACGACACTGTCTCCAGTGACGTTATCGGAATCACCAACTACAGGAATCGCCGAGGTCTTGGCATCTTTTGCTTTGATAACCTTCAAAATGCCATTGTCCATCTCTACGACCGCGAAACCATAGACTTCTAAGACATTAAGAAAAAAGCTGTAATATTGCTCTTCATTTAAAACATCATAGCTACGCACATCGACTTTACCGCGCACTGACGGATCAACAATGATAGTTTTATCGAGGTTGCGTCCAACGATATTGATAAACTCATGTAGGTCAGTTCCTTTGAAACTGGCACTGAATTCATTGGCTGATACCGCTGGCGCAGCCATCAGGCTCCCCATCAATAACCAGGTACTTGTTTTAAGCCAACTTTTCACTTGTTGCTCCCTTGTAATGCCTTACGCATAACTAAAACTGAATGAATATGTCATGTTGTTGCCCGTCACGCTCTACCGTTAAATTGAGTTCGGTAAGCTCGGAAATAGACTGATAAATTTTCCCCATCGCAGCAGGGTCAGTGAGATCGGCACCATTAAGCGCTACGGCAATATCACCATTTTGAAGTCCTACGGCGTTAAACAACTCTGGATCTCGTCCAGGACTGACTCGGTAACCTTTTACCTGACCATCTCTTTTCACTTGGGAAAGTCGGACATACTGAAAAATCTGTTGTGGATCTTGAGTGATCGTTCTGCGAATTGCTGTCAGCTTTTCTTCTGAATTAATAGGATTATTTCCCGCAATATTGGAGGCAGCGACTTGTGGTGCCGTCTTCAACTCAAGTTTTTTGTATTCTAAGCCTTCTAACATCACCGTCTCATCACGTCCGGAGTTGGAAATAATGATTCGGTCAATCATCACGGCGCTCACCGTCGCTCGCGTGCCTTCAATCTGTTCTCCAATCCCATACGTACCTTGCTTGCCACGATTGGCAACCACCGCAAGACTCAAGTTAGGATTACTGCTTACTACCGAGCCTACTAAAACCACATTCAGCCGTGTTTTAGGTGCATCAGTCACCACTGGCGCCTGCACTACTTTTTGCTCGCGATTGTACTGTCCAAAGATATTGGCTTTGTTGATATCGGAAGAGTGTAAATTATTAGATTGAGTTTGCGCTTGGTTATTAACAGCAACGGGCGCAACCCATTGACTGACAGAATGAGTTTGAGGAAATAATTGCCACAGTAAAACGCCGGCAATCCATGCGGACACCGCTAACATGATTAGAGTAAGCGTTAGGCTAATTTGAGATTGATACTGCAGACAACGACGAAAAAATGAAGATATAGAAGCGGTGTTGATACTCGCAGCCGATATGGATATTCCTTTCACTCTCCTAACTTCCTGCCCTACTAAACATTTACTGACTGTGTAATTAATTGTTATTGCTAAATTATCAGCAATCGTTTTTTGTATGGTTAATCATCTGACTATAGCATATCTATTATGACTGTAGTGCAATCCGCAGAATGGGGTTGAAATAATTAGATCTAAACTCCATTTAGAGGAATATTAGCATGATAAACCTATCAGCAGCTCTCCTCAATTTGTCAGTAATTACTTAAAACTGTCAGGTTATTGAACACAAGAGCACTGGTATTGAGTTAGATAGCAGGATTCAGCATGAGTTCCGAAGAAAAAGCCGTTCGCCTCGACAAATGGCTGTGGGCCGCCCGCTTCTACAAGACAAGAAGCATCGCTCGCAACATGGTCGATGGTGGCAAAGTCCACTATAATGGACAACGTTCTAAACCAAGTAAAATTGTAGAATTAGGCGCTGTCATCGCCCTCAGACAAGGCAATGAAGAAAAGACAGTGACTATTGAGCGTATTTCAGATCAACGCAGAGGTGCACCGGAAGCCCAAACTCTCTACTCCGAAACATTAGAGAGTATTGCCAAACGAGAAGATAACGCGTTGCGCAGAAAACTGAATGCTCACAACCCAAGCCCTGAGCGTCGACCTGACAAAAAACAGCGTCGCGACATTATTAAGTTTAAACATCAATAAGCTGGAGTTTCCTAAATGGCTAACAACACATTAAATCGCTACCTCTTTGAAGAGCTATCAGTGCGCGGAGAGCTCGTGCAATTGGATAGCGCCTATCAGGAGATACTATCCAGCAAAGAATACCCAGCTCCACTGCAAACTCTTCTAGGTGAGTTGCTTGTTGCGACAAGTCTACTAACTGCTACGTTGAAGTTCGAAGGTTCAATTACCATGCAGTTGCAGGGTGATGGCCCAGTTTCCTTAGCGGTGATTAATGGAGACCACAACCAAAAACTACGTGGTGTTGCTCGCTGGGAAGGCGATATTGCTGATGATGCTTCAATCCACGATATGATGGGTAAAGGCTACCTAGTTATCACCATTACTCCAGATCAAGGTGAACGCTATCAAGGCGTTGTCGGATTGGAAGGTGACAATTTGTCAGAAGTGCTAGAGGGCTATTTCGAGCGTTCTGAGCAGTTGAAGACTCGTTTATGGATCCGTACAGGTGAAGTTGATGGTCACAAGCATGCAGCAGGTATGCTGCTTCAGGTTATGCCTGATGGTACCGGTTCACCAGAAGATTTCGAGCATCTAGAGCAGCTAACGAATACTGTAAAAGATGAAGAGTTATTTGGTTTAGAAGCCAATGAATTGCTCTACCGTCTATATAACCAAGATAAAGTACAGCTATTCGAACCAAAAGAAGTGGAATTTTTCTGCGGTTGTTCACGTGAACGTAGTGGCGCAGCTATCGTCACTGTCGCTCAGGAAGAAATTTTTGACATTTTGGCTCAAGATGGCGAAGTTGCCCTGCACTGTGATTACTGCGGTTCAACCTACGCGTTTGACGAGCCAGAGATCAAAGCACTTTACGCAGATGCCCAATCGGATAACAAGACCGTACACTAATTTTTAGAGTGTAAAAATGAATAAAAGCCAGATCAGATGTGATCTGGCTTTTTTTGTTCGTTTTATTTAACAAATACGCAAATTATTAATGCAAATGCACTAACAAAAGACGTAAATCATGTGTTACATTTGATCTAACGCAAAGGTTTGCTTTGGGGAGAATTAGCCTAATTTCAATATGTGACAAAACACTTAAAACCATCAATAACTGATGAATAATTTTTGAACTATATCCCTGTTTTCTCGGGTCTCCGTTGCTAGCATGGAGTTCAAAATAAAAAACAAATAATAAATAACGAATTACAAAAAAATTTTAAAATCCCTACAAAAATCCAATAAGGAGCACCTATGACCGTTATGGACATTAATAAGGCTGCACAAATCGATCTTACCAAGTACGGAATCACTGGCGTAACTGATATTGTACGCAACCCAAGCTACGAACAGTTATTTGAAGAGGAAACTCGCGAAGGTCTAGAGGGCTACGAGAAAGGCGTAGTCACTGAACTTGGCGCCGTCGCTGTAGATACGGGTATCTTTACTGGTCGCTCACCAAAAGACAAATTTATCGTTAATGATGACACCACTCGCGACACCATGTGGTGGACATCCGATAAAGTTAAAAATGACAACAAACCTATGTCTAAAGAGGCATGGGGTGACCTCAAACTACTCGTTACAGGTCAACTTTCTAACAAACGCTTATTCGTCATTGACGGATATTGCGGTGCGAACCCAGACACTCGACTCTGCATTCGTATTATCACAGAAGTGGCTTGGCAGGCTCACTTCGTTAAGAACATGTTCATCCGTCCAACAGAAGAAGAGCTCGCTACGTTTGAGCCAGACTTCGTTGTCATGAACGGTGCTAAGTGCACTAACCAAAAATGGGAAGAACAAGGACTCAACTCTGAAAACTTCACTGTATTCAACCTAACAGAAAGAATGCAGCTTATCGGCGGTACGTGGTACGGCGGTGAAATGAAGAAAGGTATGTTCGCAATGATGAACTACTTCCTTCCTCTAAAAGATATCGCATCCATGCACTGTTCTGCGAATATGGGCGAAGAAGGTGATGTGGCTGTCTTCTTTGGCCTATCAGGTACGGGAAAAACAACGCTATCAACCGATCCAAAACGCGCACTGATCGGTGACGATGAGCACGGTTGGGATGATGACGGTATATTCAACTACGAAGGTGGTTGTTATGCGAAAACAATCAACCTTTCGAAAGAAGCTGAGCCAGACATCTACAACGCGATTCGTCGAGATGCACTACTAGAGAATGTTACTGTTCGCAACGATGGTTCTATCGACTTTGATGATGGTTCGAAGACAGAGAACACTCGTGTCTCGTACCCACTTCACCATATCGAAAATATCGTGAAGCCAGTATCGAAAGGTGGTCATGCGAACAAAGTCATCTTCTTGTAAGCAGATGCGTTCGGTGTACTTCCACCAGTTTCTAAATTGACACCTGAGCAAACTAAGTACCATTTCCTTTCAGGCTTTACAGCGAAGTTAGCGGGTACTGAACGTGGCATTACAGAGCCAACACCAACATTCTCAGCATGTTTCGGGGCAGCATTCCTAACACTACACCCAACTAAGTACGCAGAGGTTCTAGTGAAGCGCATGGAAGCAGCTGGCGCGGAAGCTTACCTTGTGAATACTGGTTGGAATGGCAGTGGTAAACGTATCTCGATTCAAGATACACGCGGTATCATTGATGCGATTCTAGATGGCTCTATTGAACAAGCAGAAACGAAGAGTATTCCTGTGTTCAATCTAGAGGTACCGACTTCGCTTCCAGGCGTTGACCCAACCATCTTGGATCCAAGAGACACTTATGTAGATCCACTACAATGGGAGAGCAAAGCCGAAGATCTAGCGAAACGCTTTATCAATAATTTCGACAAGTATACTGATAATGCAGAAGGTAAGTCATTGGTAGCCGCTGGCCCTCAATTGGACTAATTGTTAGATAAACGTTCAATTTTTTAACTCTAGCCCCTCTTTTTGAGGGGCTTTTTCGTGTTTTTCACGCTAAATTATTGTTTATGTTGGAAGGTAGGAAAATAACTTCGTGATAAGAAAGATAATTGCGCTTTGGATAGCATTGCTTGCACTTGGCTTACTTTCAGTTTTGATCGTTTTTGGTGTCTTGCATACACAGTATGCCAAACCAATTATCACTTATGCTCTGCAGCAAACATTGAACATAAAAGTGGATAGTGAGGCGATAAGTTATCACTACCCTAATAGAATCGATTTTTCGAATGCCAACTTTTCAAAAGCTGAGCACGATTCCATTAGTGTCAACAAACTATCGGTGTGGTTTTCACTACCAACGTCGACTTCTAAGTGGCTACACATTAACGAGTTGTATGTTAGTGGTGCCAATCTATCAAACCTTACGCTGGGCCTAGATGCATTAGCTGATTACCAGATCAACAACATCGCTCTCGATCATGTGGATTATTCTGGACACAACGTGATCATCAATGATCTGCAGCTCCAACTAAGAAACCTAGAGGTAAGAACATCAATCGAAAGTACTAGAGCAGACTTTCAAGTTCGTGCTTCCCAGCTCTACTATCAAGGTGAAGCTATTAATGAGCTTCTCCTTGATGGTTCTCTTGCTGGCGACAACACGAAAATCTACGGCGCCTCATTCACATGGAAAGAGGCGCTAGTCACCACTCAAGCGCAAATTGAGAATGGTCATTGGTCTTTAGTCAACACCACTATCAATAAGCTAAAATTTGATTTGTCAGAACTCAGCCAGGGACCGTTAAGTACACTCACATCTGTGATTGGCCATATTAACAGTTTGGATCTTTTAAACTCTGATATTACCTACCAAGGAGCGCATGCAGAAAACGTCAGTGCGTCGTTAGAAAACATCGACCTCACTCGCTCGATATGGACACAAAGTCAAGCGTATCTCTCACTCGATGCTGACAAGCTTCAATGGCAACAGTTTGATTTCATTGAGCCGACTCTAGAACTCAGCTTTTCACCAAATAAACTCGACATCAAAGATCTCGATACCAACCTTGAACAAGGTCGGATTCAAATAGCAGGTACGTTAACTCCAAATTCAATAGCATTGGACAAAGTCGATTTAGATGGCATCAAGTATTACCAAGAACAACAAAATCACTCTTTAACGGATCTATTTACTCACTTGCATCTCAGCGATCTCAAACAACTCTCTATCGACTCGCTGAATATCAACCGTAGTCAATGGATTCAACTTGCTCGAAAGCCTTATTGGCAAGTCACAGGTCTAAACCTACAAGCTGAAGATCTACTTATCAAAAAAGATTATCGCTGGGGCTTTTGGCAGGGAAGCGCTATTGCGTCAGCCAATAGCGCTAGTATCGATAAAACAATCGCCAACCAAGTAGCCGTTGAAACCAAAAGTACTGATGGAAAATGGCAACTCAACCGACTGTTTATCCCTTATGACAGTGGATACATCAGCGCCTCTGCAGAGCTTGACTTTGCTGCGCCAAGTCAGCCTTTACGAATTGATGCTGAAGCTTACTCAGCCCCTGTCGAGCTACTCAATTACTTAACTGACAGTAAGCAAATACAAATTTCTGGCTTAGCCGATGTGGCGCTGTCAGTAAATGCTCTTACGGCAGACAAGTTATCGTTACAGCACACTTTATCGGGCTCCCTTGAAGCCAATTTCTACAACACTCAGATGACAACTGAAGAAACAGATACTAATAACGTTTCTCTGTCGCCATTTAAGTTAAATGCAGATAGAGGGCAGCTGACCCTTGCCGCATTCGAGGTCTCGAGCCAAGAATGGAATGGGAAAGCAGAGAACACTATCGATCTAAGAAAGGACCCACTACGTTCACTTCAATTAACATTGCACTCCGAGTGCGACTCTCAATATCATGTTGAGTTGTTGACTGGTCACATTGAGCTTGAAGAAGTGGAATGTGCAGTTCAAAAAAAGCAGCAGGTTCAACCATAACCTGCTGCTATTAAGATTGTTATGTGGAAAGTAGCGTGTCTTTATAGTTTGGTAGCAGCATATAAGTACCAACAAACTCGACGGCAGGCACATCTCCACTGTAGATCGTAACATTGATGATGATGCGCGCCTTTCTACCAGTTGCCAATCGGTCTAAGTCGCCACTGATACCATCAAGAGAAGTCACCGATACTGGACTCATTTCTACGGGATGACGATAGCGAATGCTACTGTCTGCCAACACGATATCAGCATGTAAACCTCGCTCACGCATCAAGAGCCATGTCATCCCCCATCCTGTTAATGTCGCAAGAGTAAAAGCAGAACCTGCAAACATGGTATTGTGTGGATTGAGGTTAGGATTTAGTTGGGCGCCACATTCAAAGCGGTAACCGGTATATTGGTTAATCTTAATACCCATTTTGTCACTGATTGGTATCTGTTGCTCCCAACGCTCTTGCAGCTCAGCACACCATTCAGGTCTTCTTAATACTTTAGCCAAAGGGTCAAGCTGTTTAACCATTTGTAGGTGACGAACAGGACCTTTCTGATCATTAAGTTCACCTTGGCTAGTAAATCCATTTTTCTCGTAGAATGAAATTGCATCTTCGCGGGCATTACAAACTAGGCGCTTCACCCCTTCTTGACGTGCAAATGATTCCAATGCTACTAAAACAAGAGAGCCCATCCCTTTATCACGGCGATTGCTTTTTACCGCCATATAACGAATTTGGCCTTCGTTATCAGGCGTAATGTATAAACGTCCGATAGCCATAGGTCTTCCTCGACCATCCACTATCATACGGTGATGACTCATTTCATCGTATTCATCACGTTCAGAACCGACTGGTAATCGCCACGGCTCTCTTAGCATCTGCCATCTAAATTGGTAGTACTTAGCTAACTGGTTGTCAGTTTTCGGAGTAATAAGCTTAAACATAGATATCCTTTCGCATGCAAACTAATGCTCTACTCGATTATACTTGTAGCCAGAAGGTAACAGGCCCATCATTGACTAATGATACTTTCATATCAGCAGCAAAACGGCCGCGTTCAGTCGGTAAAACTTCAGAACAATGATCTGAAAAGTAATCATAAAGACGCTCTGCATCAGTAGGATGAGCCCCTCTCGAAAACCCAGCTCTTGTTCCCTTCTTAGTATCCGCAGGTAGGGTAAACTGCGATACGACTAAAACACTACCACCGACCTGTTTGACGTTGAGATTCATTTTTCCGTCTTCGTCTTCAAAAACACGGTATGTCGTGACTCGCTCGACCAAACGTTTTGCTTTCGCTTCATCGTCGTCTTTTTCTACACCAAGTAGCACTAATAAACCTTTACCGATCTCTCCGACGACTTCGCCGTCTACTTTTACCGCCGATTCACTCACTCTTTGAATTAGTGCTATCACTTATGGTTTCCTTGTTATCATGCGTTTCAGTCACAGCTTCAGATTGTAACATGCCCGAATCGGGTAGCCAGTGTTCTTTCTCCCCCATCGCAGCCGTGAACTCCGCACCGATAAGTACAATAAACCAACATAAATAGATCCACAGGAATAAAATTGGTATCGCCGCTAAAGCACCATAGATAAGCTGATATGACGGAAACTGCGTGATGTAATAAGCAAACCCCTTTTTGCTTATTTCAAACAATAAGGTAGCGACTATTGAGCCAACAACAGCATGACTGAAGTGTACTTTTTTGTTTGGAACTAACATGTACAGCCCGATAAACGCAAAGAACGCCATTATTGCTGGTAACCATGCGATGAAGAGGCTAAAAGCACCGCTAACCACATTATGTTCTAGAGCTTTCAAAGAGGTCACATAAGAAGTACCAACTATACTTGCGCCGATTAAAATTGGTCCAAGGGTTAGTATCATCCAGTACATGGAAAATGAAAAAACCATGCGGCGTTTAACTTTGACACGCCAAATATAGTTGAGATTCTTATCAATATTAGAAATCAACATGAGTGCCGCGATAAATAAGAAAGCACTACCTATTGCCGTCATTTTACCGGTATTTGATACAAACTCGACTAACGCAGAGTACACAGCATCTCCGGCAGCAGGAACAAAATGCTGAATAATGAAGTCTTGAAGCACTTCTCCTGTATTAGAAAAAACAGGAAATGAGGACAGTACGGAAAGCAGTACCGTCAAAAGAGGGACGATTGATAGCAAAGTGATATAGGCAAGATAACCTGCATTCACATTAATCCTATCGTGAGACATTCTTTGGGCTAAATAACGGGAGAAATTTAAGGTTTCTTGCCCAACAAATAACAGTCTCTTAATAACCACATCTGGGCTTTTGATTGGCATCTAATTAATCCTTGCTATGCTGTTTGGCCCAAATGAGCATAAGACTCGGCCAAAACAAACTCTACTCGTTGCTCTAGTTTTAAAAAAGGCACTGATATACAGCGGTATCCTAGAGACTGGTATTGTTCTATCAATTGTCGATGAATCTCTAATGCTTCTTCAAATGGATAAGGTCGAACGTCATCTTGAACGTATGTCGCAGTGTTAGGTTCGCAAGTAAAAGCTAGAGGCTGATATCCTAGCTTAGCTTGTTCCATTACTCTTGGCGGAACCGGTTCGTTTCCAAAGGTTAAGTAGGCACATATATCCGGAATAGCACGATCCAAAAAGCTCAGTTGATCGCTTGTCGACGCTACCTGCTTTTGATTCATCATATCCTTAAAGCATAGTTCAGCAAAAGCAGCTAATTGATTCCAAGGAAGTATTCCATTTTCTAGTTTCGACTGTTCTTCAATAAGCTTTCTCGGTACTTCTTCAAACGTCTTACAATCACGAGCGGCTAAAGCATCAAGCAGTGTTGTCTTACCAGACCCTGGCCCGCCTGTAATAATAAAGGGACTATGTCGTTCCATCGTAATCTTGCTAGTAGGTAAAGATAGTAACGAGTCTAACACTGTTTTAATGTGATAAAAGATGGCAGTTTGAAGAAGATGGACGGAATTAAATAATAAATCCAAACATTACTACAACTGTAGCGAAAGGAAATAAGTAACAAAGCACTATAAGTAAATGCGGAAACGTGGAATTAAAGCTTGGCAATATCCTACGGTGCGACGATCTGCAAGCAACACATACGAAAACGCCCCAGCAAATGCTGAGGCGTGGAAATAAAGCTTGGCGATGTCCTACTCTCACATGGGGAAGCCCCACACTACCATCGGCGCTATTGCGTTTCACTTCTGAGTTCGGCATGGAATCAGGTGGGTCCACAATGCTATGGTCGCCAAACAAAAATCTTGCTTGGGTTCACCTTGCTCTGCAAGATGACTCTAAATACTGGTGCTGATACCCAGACTCGAACTGGGGACCTCATCCTTACCAAGGATGCGCTCTACCACCTGAGCTATATCAGCATAGTGGTTGCCCTTCAGGACTAAAAAAGCCCGTCTTTTCAAACGGGCTCTTTCAAATTTAAAGCCTGGCGATGTCCTACTCTCACATGGGGAAGCCCCACACTACCATCGGCGCTATTGCGTTTCACTTCTGAGTTCGGCATGGAATCAGGTGGGTCCACAACGCTATGGTCGCCAAGCAAATTCTTAATTCGGAAAGCTGTTATTGTGTTCTCATACACATTCAATTTGTTCTTGCTTTGAGTCCATCAAAACCCTTTGGGTGTTGTATGGTTAAGCCTCACGGGCAATTAGTACAGGTTAGCTCAACGCCTCACAACGCTTACACACCCTGCC
>NZ_FLLQ01000010.1 GCF_900088415.1 Vibrio mediterranei | reverse complement strand
AGAATCAAGCAATCCCAATCGATGAATATCGATGTGTGAGGCAGTCTAACTATATGGCTACTAGAATATAAAAGGCATGACAGAATCGGCTGGTATTTATCCCGTCAGGTTCCCTCAGTAATGACATGTGACCACTTCGAATTTTGTTATCAACAAGCGATCCCATCGCAATGACTATCATCTTCACCAGATAGCAACGTCTCAGTTTTTATGACAAGTTTTCGCTTGAAAAAGCGTCAAAATCAGCCCAATTTACAAAAAAATATGACAACTGCTATAATTGAAGTCCAAAAAGATAAATCATTAGCCTAACTCACTGTTAAAGATAGAATTTGTCAACAGCCGTCGAAACTTCTGTCTCATTAAATTTCCAAGGGTGTGAATTTATGGGCAAAGTCTATGATGGCTTGCACCGTATCAGCTTCTTAATCAATGAAGAAGGTGTGATTGAGCATGTATTTAATAAGTTCAAGACTAAAACTCACCACGAAGTAGTGCTTGATTACTTGAACGACAAAGCATCTTAAGACACCTTGTAGTTCGGGACATTCAATTCAAAAAAGCCTCGCTTGTGTAGCGAGGCTTTTTTACTCTTTTCAGATAGCTAAGTGGCGTGCTGAGTGCCATCATCATGACTTGGTAGTGCATTCCAAACCGCTTTAACTAGCGTTGCCAATGGTATGGCAAAGAACACTCCCCAGAAGCCCCATAATCCACCAAATACCAAGACCGCAACGATAATTGCTACCGGGTGTAAATTCACCGCTTCAGAGAAGAGTACTGGTACAAGAACATTACCATCCAACGCTTGGATAATACCGTATGCTACAAGTAACCAGTAAAATTGTGGTGCTAAGCCCCATTGGAACAGACCCACCATAGCAACGGGAACCGTAACGGCTGCTGCACCGATATAAGGGATAAGTACTGAGAAACCAACCAACACGGCCAACAAGACCGAATAACGAAGATCTAGAATAGCAAAAGTGACATAACTTACTGTACCAACAATCAAGATCTCCAATACCTTACCACGAATGTAGTTAGAAATTTGCTGGTTCATCTCGATCCAAACTTTATTCGCTAGACGACGGTTACGAGGTAAAACGCCGCTCGCCATGCTGACCATCTCTTCTTTGTCTTTCAACAAGAAGAAAACCAGTAACGGTACTAAGATCAAATATACTGCTAGCGCCGCTAAACTAACAAGCGATGCCAGTGAACCTTTCACTACATTTTCACCCAAAACGAGAACTTTATCTTTCACGTTGCCCATTATGGTTTCAACTAAATGAATTTCAGCGAGATCAGGGTATCGTTCAGGTATCGTCGCGACAAACTGCTGCATGCCGTTATACATATTTGGAATATCATTCAGTAAGTTTCCAACCTGATTCCAAATTGTTGGCACTAATCCAAAAATTGCTAACAGCATTAAACTGATGAAGAGGAGGATGACCGCTACCACTGACAGTGTTCTCGGTAAACCAAGTGCGCATAGTTTGCTAACAGGCCACTCTAATAAGTACGCCAAAACAATCGCCACCAACAATGGAGCAATCAAATTACCGAAGAAGTAGATGGTAATAAATCCAAATAACAGAATTACTACCAAGCTCACTGCATCTGGGTCGGAAAAACGTCGCTTATACCAACGACGGACCATATCTAGCATCAATTAATCATCCTGTTTACGAATATTGATAACGCTCACTTCACCTTCAATCCTATGATTTATTGCTGCATTCTGGATAGATAAGTATTGAAGGACGTCCGAGACTGAGTGTTTGTCGACTAACCTCACCGACAATAGTTGCCCTATTTCAATCTGTTTAAAAGCGCGCTTGACTAAGAGTAATGACATCGGGCATCGCTCTTCCACTAAATCAAGATGCATATCGGTCATACTCTTTCCATTTGAACAGCATTGAAACTTAACATATACGCTACGAATCTCTCAAAGTCATCCATTGTAAAGACTTTTGATAGCATACCCAACCAGTAAGTGTTACAGAAACTATGAATAATGGATATTCACACAAACCAGAGATAACAAAATACAGCTAAGCCCGAGAATGAGAAAACCTTTCCTATCCCAGTTCCGTATGCAAAAATGAGTGGCAAGAGGATAAGGTAGGAAACCAAGTTAGGATTTCATGGTCAAAACTACCACATTTTAAGGAGTCACCTCAGTCGTATGTTGAAACGCGCCCGTTCATTGATTTGCCTATGCGTCGCTACCGCATTAAGCGTCCCTCAAGTTGCCTATGCCGAACTCGGTCTTCCCGATATCGGAACTGCAGCAGGGGCAACGTTGACCATAGATCAAGAACTCATTTATGGTGATGCGTATATGCGGATGATTCGCGCTAGCTCTCCAATTGTTAATGACCCAGTGCTCAATGAGTACGTTGATTCTATTGGCCATCGATTGGTTTCCAGTGCTAATGATGTAAAGACCCCTTTCACTTTCTTTATGATACGCGACCGCAACATAAACGCTTTCGCGTTCTTTGGTGGTTATGTCGCACTGCATACGGGGCTGTTCCTTCACGCCCATACTGAAAGTGAGCTGGCCTCAGTTATGGCGCACGAAATCGCCCACGTCACTCAGCGCCACTTAGCTCGTAGAATGGAAGACGAAGCTCGCCGTTCACCCGCTACTGTTGCAGCACTTGTTGGTTCACTTTTATTAGCGATAGCTGCCCCTCAAGCGGGTATGGCAGCGCTTACAGCGACCACTGCTGGTTCGATGCAGGCTTCTATCAACTATACACGCAGTAACGAAAAAGAGGCCGACCGATTTGGCATTGCCACTCTTGCTCGCGCCAAGTTTGACGTCAACGACATGCCTCGTTTCTTCGGTCGTCTTGCGGACGAATATCGTTACGCAAGCAAGCCGCCACCAATGTTATTGACTCACCCACTTCCAGAAGATCGTATTACCGACACTCGTGAGCGAGCTCAGAGCTACCCACCGCTGCGAGTACAGCCATCAATCAATTATCATCTGGCTCGGGCTAGAATTGTAGCCCGCTATGCTGGAATTAAGTCTGCTTCGGCAATGGATTGGTTCGAGCGAACCGCTCGTAAAGCAGGACCGAAAATTCAAGACTCCTTCGAATACGGCAAAGCCCTGGTGTACCTAGACACTAATAAACTCGATGAAGCTGAAGCAATACTCGACAAGCTTTTAAAGAAAGATCCAAACAACAATTTCTATCTAGATGCAGCATCCGACCTTTACATTGCTCAAAAGCAGCCTGAAAAGGCAGCCGAGCTGATGAAAGAAGTCTTAACCGTTAAGCCTAATAACCCAGTCATTACTATCAACTACGCCAACGCGTTACTTAAAGGCGAAAAATACAAAGACGCGATTCAAGTTCTCCAGCGTTACACCCACGAGCACCCTAATGATACTAATGGCTGGCACTTGCTGTCGGAAGCTAACATTAAACTAGGCAATAGCGCCGAAGATCTTGCTGCACGCGCAGAAATCTTGGCCTTGAATGCTCAGTGGGATAAATCTATTCAGCTTTACTCTCAGGCTAGTCAACTGGCCGAGTTAGGAAGCCTAAAACAGGCTCGCTATGACGCACGTATTGACCAATTGCTGGTACAACGTGACCGTTTCATGGCATTACAATAAAACCAAAAAGGAATAGCCATCTATGTCAGTCACCATTTTTCATAATCCACGTTGCTCTAAAAGCCGCCAAACTCTTGCTCTTCTTGAAGAAAAAGGCATTCAACCAGAAGTAGTTAAATACCTAGATACACCACCAACAGTAGAAAAGCTCAAAGAGATTTTTGGTCAGCTGGAATTAGAAAGCGTTCGTGCGATGATGCGTACTAAAGAAGATATTTACAAGGAGCTTAATCTAGCAGATCCGGCACTGACCGATGATCATCTGTTTCAGGCTATGTTTGATAATCCAAAGCTAATCGAGCGTCCTATAGTGATCAACAACGGTAAAGCAAAGCACGGCCGCCCGCCTGAGCAAGTGCTAGACATCCTATAATGTCATGCCAAATTCTGGTGCTTTACTACAGTCGACATGGAAGCACCAAACAACTCGCTCGTGCGATAGCGCGAGGGGTTGAATCAGTCGAGCAATGCCAAGCTATTCTGCGTACAGTGGAAGAGTTGACGACAGAGTCAGACTCAAACAGTGGCGATCCGGTCGTCTCCATCAAGGAGCTAAAGCAATGCGACGGTTTAGCTATGGGTAGTCCAGTTTGGTTTGGCAACATGGCTGCTCCTTTGAAGCACTTTTGGGATCAAACCACCAGCTTATGGATCGCTGGAGACCTAATCGATAAACCCGCATGTGTGTTTACCTCATCATCCTCATTACATGGCGGTCAAGAAAGCACCGCCATGAGTATGCTACTTCCTCTGTTGCACCACGGGATGATGATTTTAGGTATTCCCTATAGTGAGCCGCAGTTACATACCACGACAACCGGTGGAACGCCTTACGGAGCATCACACGTAGCAAATTCAAGTACACAACTTAGTATTGAAGAGTCAGAGCTAGCTTTTGCGTTAGGAAAACGCTTGGCACAAACCGCCAGAAAATTGAAGTAATGGAATCATGATAGCAATCCCTTTTAAAACCAAAACCATGCGCATCTTTGCACTGGCAGCCAACTTAGCATTGCTAACTTGGGTCACTGTTTGGCACGGCTATTTGTCTCCACATCCTCACATTAGCCCCACTGCGATTACAATCGCTTGGATGATTCCGCTGCTATTACCGTTACCGGGTATTATCGCGGGAAAACCTTATACCCACGCTTGGGCGAACTTTGTGTTGATGTTGTATTTTCTGCATGCACTAACACTGCTTTATGCCGATGAAGGAGAACGTTGGCTAGCATTAGTAGAACTTCTACTCACCTGTTCGGCCTTCGCAGGAAACATCCTCTACGCCAGATTAAAAGGAAAGGAGCTTGGACTTAAGCTACCAAGACTGTCTTCGGTAGAGAAAAAGGAAAAACAGCGCTTCGAAGAGTAGGCTTTTGAAGAACAAGAAATTCTTGAAACAAGAAAAAAGGAGGCATTGCCTCCTTTTTCAACCTGTAAATTTACGCCTCAACTAGTATAGCCATTCAAAAGTCAGTTGTGGCTTAGCGATTAGGCCAGATGTAGACGCTGTAGACTCTGATGAGTCCGTAGCCACATTAACCTCATCAACCGACGACACTGTTGCTGGTTCAGCAGTATCGGGCTGAGCTGGAGTATTCGCCTCAGGATTTGCCGTTGAGCTATCGACCTCAGGTAAAGTCGCAGGTACAGCTGTAGGAGCAGGCTCAACCACAGCTTCTTCCGGCAGAACTTCAACCAGCTTTACTAAGCCAAGCTTAAGTACTTCTTGTTCAAATGACTCAATCGAACCAAGTAAGTAAGCTCTGATAATGACTTCATCACCTTTAACTTCAGCCACTTCCACTTTCGCCGTCGAAGC
The DNA here is from genome assembly GCF_900088415.1 of Vibrio mediterranei. Lineage (GTDB taxonomy): Bacteria > Pseudomonadota > Gammaproteobacteria > Enterobacterales > Vibrionaceae > Vibrio > Vibrio mediterranei. The sequence goes on along the minus strand of NZ_FLLQ01000010.1, from coordinate 143,888 downwards.
TAAGCGGCCTAATGCACGTTCCAGAGTAAAGAACGCATCTGCACTCTTCATACCGATAAAAGACACAGTAACAGTGCCTGCACTTTCGCCGCTAATCACTGTTGCATTTTTAGAGGCGAAATAGTCACTGACTTGATCGATAAGGTTAGCCATTGCAACGCCACCTGACGCTGAACCAGTGATAGGCTCTAACTGGTTTCGACCTAAGGTTTCTGGTGCTTGGTCGTATAGTGTCCAGCGTAAACTACTACCTTCAGCTCTTACAACCATCACCGCATCTACAGGATAACGCTGAGTTGCTTGTGATATTGGGCCTACAAAGCCTCCCCACAAATCTGTTGGTTGAATTCCCGTCATGTCATCAAAATCACCAACAGGGAATGTCACTGGAAGCCCACGTCGTTTTGCTTCTTTTCTTAGCTGATTCGCCGCTTCAGAATTGGTATGTTCCCAAGTAATAGCGCGATCCCTACCGTCATCTTCGACCAACCACACCATGACATTGGCACGATCAATTGGCCAAGAAGACAGATCAGCTTGCTTCAGTAGAGTATTAATTTGCTCACTATTGAATGTCATTCTTAATGCTTGCTCACCATTTAGCTGCGTATAACCCAACTGTGTAATGAACCTGGAGCTCTTGCCTAGTGCTTTCTTTACCACGGGATTAGCCGCCGCCTTCGAATCACCGCTGGCTTTAATGAGTACTTCCAGCATGCCTTGCTGGCGAGCTACTTCATCAGCATTCGGTTCTTCAGAATTCACCACCACTTCGGTCGAGTAAATATCAACCTTGGTCAATGCATAAGCTGGCAATACAAAGACTGTTGCCAACAACCAAGCTAAATAACGCATAAGCATCCTAAATTACAAAGATATAAGTCGAAATGATAAGCAAGTATGAGTTCAGGAGCAAGCCAAGTGCTTCAAGGTTTGGTTAATATTTTTTGCCACAGCCCCTATCCATCAAGATCTAAAGCACGATATCTGGCCTTGTATCGAAGTTTTACTAACAAATAATCCAGATTTTTTACCAAGATCATTAAGTAATCGATTGCAAAGTGATATTATCGCGCCAATTTGCCCAAAGCCCTTGGGTGAAAACTTCTATTTGCTTGGATATCAAACTATGAAAACTATCTTACAAGGTTCGCAAATGCTATTCGTCGCGTTTGGTTCCTTAGTCCTAGTACCGCTGCTTACTGGGTTAGATCCTAACGTTGCTCTGTTTGGAGCTGGTGTGGGCACACTGTTGTTCCAATTAATAACCCGTCGTAGCGTTCCTATTTTTCTAGCGTCTTCTTTTGCTTTCATCGCTCCGATCATGTTCGGTGTTCAAACTTGGGGCGTCGGTGCCACTATGGGTGGCTTGATGGCCGCAGGTGTTGTTTACGTCATAATGGGTGCCGTTATCAAAGCAAAAGGCGTGGAGATCATTCATAAGCTTTTGCCGCCTGTTGTAGTAGGCCCGGTTATTATGGTGATTGGTCTTGGCCTAGCGCCAGTTGCTGTAAACATGGCATTGGGTAAAACTGGCGATGGCGCCATTGAACTCGTCAACGGTAATGCCGCACTATGGATTTCGTCAATTTCGCTATTAGTGACGATTGCAGTCAGTGTCTTTGCAAAAGGTTTCCTTAAGCTTCTGCCTATTTTCAGCGGAATCGTGGCGGGATATGTCACTAGCTTAGCATTTGGTGTCGTTGACTTTACTCCTGTTGTTCAAGCGTCTTGGCTGTCGATGCCAAACTTCACTACTCCCGAATTTAACATCAATGCAATTCTGTTTATGTTGCCTGTTGCGATTGCACCAGCGGTTGAACACGTTGGTGATATGCTAGCCATCTCGAACGTTACTGGTAAAGATTATTTGAAGAAACCAGGGCTTCATCGCACTATCACAGGTGACGGCGTAGCAACAATCGCAGCCTCTATGGTAGGTGCTCCGCCAAACACCACCTACAGTGAGGTAACTGGTGCTGTGATGCTAACCAAAGCATTCAACCCGGTTATCATGACCTGGGCAGCAGTGACTGCGATCGTCTTAGCATTGGTAGGTAAGCTTGGTGCTATTTTACAAACCATCCCCGTTCCTGTAATGGGCGGTATCATGATCTTACTGTTTGGCTCTATCGCTACTGTAGGTCTGAATACACTGATTAAGAACAATGTTGATTTGCATAAATCCCGCAACTTAGTGATTGTCGCTATCACATTAGTATTCGGTATTGGAGGCATGGCATTTGGTATTGGCGACTTCAGCCTTCAAGGTGTGAGTTTGTGCGGTATTGTGGCGATTGTTCTTAACCAGATTCTTCCTCATGACCTAGGTGAGAATAAAATGGTTGATAATGCTCAAATGGAAGATTAATTACTCCGAACGCAAAAAAGGCTGACAATTGTCAGCCTTTTTCTTTTTAAATCATCAGACTCTTAATTATTGAGTACCGAAAATCTTATCACCCGCGTCACCTAGACCAGGAACGATGTAGCCTTTGTCATTCAGACACTCATCGATAGCAGCAGTATATAGCTCAACGTCTGGGTGAGCTTTTTCTAGTGCTTCGATACCTTCTGGAGCAGCAACAAGAACCAATACTTTAATTGCTTTACAGCCTTTTTCTTTCAGCAGGTCGATGGTTGCAATCATAGAACCACCCGTTGCTAGCATTGGGTCAACAACTAGCGCAATACGCTCGTCGATGTTTGACGCTAGCTTGTTGAAGTAAGGTACCGGCTCCAGTGTTTCTTCATCACGGTAGATACCAACAACACTGATACGTGCACTTGGCATGTGCTCAAGCACGCCATCCATCATACCTAGACCAGCACGAAGAATTGGCACTACGGTCACTTTCTTACCTTTGATTTGGTCTACTTCAACAGGACCATTCCAACCTTCAATAGTTACTTTCTCAGTTTCAAAGTCTGCGGTCGCTTCATACGTCAACAGGCTACCTACTTCTGTAGCAAGTTCACGGAAACGCTTTGTGCTGATGTCCCCTTCACGCATCAAACCCAGTTTGTGCTTCACAAGAGGGTGTTTAACTTCAACAACTTTCATGTCCTACTCCGGCAATTTTTAACAAAACCTGCAAATTATACATGGTTTCTTTCGCTATTTCAGTCAAGATTATAGGTTAATGGTGTTTTTTCCGCATATTTACTCGCTTAAACTGGCCTATATCAACAGATTACCCTCACTCAAAAATAGTTTGTAATTTCTTACGCAAACGTTTTCCTTTTTGTTTAAACCCCTGTTAGAATAGCGCCGCTTTTCACATCCATTTATTTATCGAGGACTGTCCCGTGAGCGGAAACAACACTTCCCTAAGCTATAAAGACGCTGGTGTAGATATTGATGCTGGTAACGCATTAGTTGACCGTATTAAAGGCGCGGTTAAGCGCACTCGTCGCCCTGAAGTTATGGGAGGCATCGGTGGATTTGGTGCTTTATGTGAGCTGCCAACTAAATACAAAGAGCCTGTACTCGTATCTGGAACAGACGGTGTCGGTACCAAACTGCGCCTAGCTCTAGATATGAACAAACACGACACTATCGGTATCGATCTGGTTGCGATGTGTGTGAATGACTTGATTGTTCAAGGTGCAGAGCCATTGTTCTTCCTCGACTATTACGCAACAGGCAAACTGGACGTAGACACTGCAGCTGATGTGGTATCTGGTATCGCTGAAGGTTGTATCCAAGCTGGTTGTTCGCTTATTGGTGGCGAAACGGCTGAAATGCCTGGTATGTATGAAGGTGAAGACTACGACGTTGCTGGTTTCTGTGTCGGCGTCGTTGAAAAATCAGAAGTTATCGACGGTACAAAAGTCGCTGCCGGTGACGCACTTATCGCGGTTGGTTCAAGTGGCCCACATTCAAATGGCTACTCTCTTGTACGCAAGATCTTAGAAGTATCTGGCGCAGATAAAAACGAGATGCTAGGCGAACGCACAATTGGTGAACACTTACTAGAACCGACGAAAATTTATATCAAATCAGCTCTGAAAATGATCGCTGAACACGATATCCATGCAATCTCACACATCACAGGTGGTGGTTTCTGGGAAAATATCCCTCGCGTACTTCCTGAAGGAACAAAAGCTGTGATTGACGGCAAGAGCTGGGAATGGCCAGCAATCTTCAACTGGCTACAAGAGAAAGGTAATGTTGATACATTTGAGATGTACCGTACCTTCAACTGTGGCGTAGGCCTAATTGTTGCTCTGCCAAAAGATCAGGCAGAGGCAGCAGTTGAACTATTAAAAGCTGAAGGCGAAAACGCATGGGTAATTGGTGAGATCGCGACTGCACAAGCTGGTGAAGAGCAAGTAGAGATCAATTAGTTTCATGAAGAATATTGTTGTTTTAGTTTCAGGGAATGGTACCAACTTACAGGCGATTATTGACGCTTGTGAGTCCACCATCGAAAACGCCAAGGTTCGAGCGGTATTCTCAAACAAAGAGTCCGCTTTCGCCTTAGAACGTGCACGGAAGGCAGGAGCGGAGGCTGAGTTCCTTGACCCGAAATTAAGTGAAACACGTGAAGCGTTTGATGCTGAACTGATGCGTCGCATTGACGTGCACAAACCTGACTTATTGGTACTAGCAGGCTACATGCGTATCTTAAGTGGCGAGTTTGTACGCCACTACATGGGACGAATGATCAACATTCACCCTTCGCTGTTACCAAAATATCCAGGTTTGCACACACATCAACGTGCGATTGATAACTGTGATGAACACCATGGCACCAGTATCCATTTTGTTACTGAGAAGCTAGATGGTGGTCCAATTATCTTGCAAGCTAAAGTTCCAGTATTCGATGATGATACGATTGAAACACTAGAACAGCGTGTTCAAAGTCAGGAACATAAGATCTATCCGCTGGTTGTAAAATGGTTTGTAGAAGGCCGCTTATCTATGGATGGCAGTAAAGCGATGTTGGATGGTTTAGAACTTGGCCCTCAAGGCTACGCAGACAAATAACCCTGTAAATCACAACGAGTAAATATCAAAAAAGCGAGTGATGTAATCACTCGCTTTTTTCTTATGTCCCAGTTTGATGTGGGCTTATAATGGCTCAGTAGGCGCTTGGCTTGCAGGCTTTGCTTCCGCAAACTCCACGTCTTTTAACTCATCAACATTGCTGGCGACTAACTCCCCAAAATGAAACAGGTTAAATTCACCAGGCTTCATTCGATGCCAACTCTCATTGCTAGTCAGCGGTTGAGTCGCAACAACCGTCACCACATCGTTAGGTGTCGTCTCTTCGTGGAAGTTAATCGTCACATCTTCATCGAGTAAAGTAGCTTTACCAAATGGGGCTTTACGCGTGATCCAGTACAAATGGTTAGTGCAATAGGTCATCACAAACTCACCATCACTTAACAACATGTTGTAGACACCGTATTCTCGTAATTCATCACAACATTCGGAAATGTACGCGAACATCGCCATCATATCTTGCGGTGGTTCAGGAAAGCGCTCATCCAATTTTCGCAGCAGCCAACAAAACGACAATTCACTGTCAGTTTCGCCCACTGGACGAAAGTGACCAGTCTCTAGTCCTTGATAGTCACTAAGCTGACCATTGTGTGCGAATGTCCAATAGCGTCCCCATAGTTCACGCGTGAATGGGTGCGTATTTTCTAGATTAACCTGACCACGGTTCGCTTGTCGTATATGACTAACAACTGCACGACTCTTTATCGGATAATTTTGAACCAACTCCGCAATTTTCGAATCACAACTCGGTTGAGGATCTTTAAAGGTTCTAAAACCTTTCCCTTCATAAAAGGTTATACCCCAGCCATCTTTGTGAGGGCCGGTGTTGCCACCCCGTTGAATCAAACCGGTAAAGCTGAAACAGATATCTGTTGGCACATTTGCACTCATGCCAAGCAATTCACACATTGAGTTCCCTACTCTTTTTCTTCCACAATAATGTCACTAGTAAACTGAGATTATTCCATCTCTTTTTCAATCAATTGGATCACAATATGAATGATCTTGATGTGTACTTCTTGAATTCGATCCGCATAACCAAAGTGCGGTACGCGAATCTCAATATCAGCAACACCTGCCATTTGACCACCATCTTTACCTGTAAGGGCAATTGTCTTCATGCCCTTTGCCTTGGCAGCTTCAATAGCTTTCAAAATGTTGCCAGAGTTGCCCGATGTAGAAAGACCAAACAAAACATCACCAGAACGGCCTACTGCTTCCACATAACGTGAAAATACATAATCGTAACCAAAGTCATTGCTCACGCATGAAAGGTGGCTTGGATCAGAAATAGCGATACCAGCGTAACCCGGACGGTTCTCACGATAGCGACCCGTTAGCTCTTCAGCAAAGTGCATCGCATCACAATGCGATCCACCGTTACCACAGGACAATACCTTGCCGTCTTGCTTGAATGATTCCGCAATCATTTTCGCTGCTGCTTCGATCTGCGCAATGTTGTGATCGTCGCTTAGGAATTTATTTAGTACGTCTGCCGCTTCTGTTAGCTCGTTTCTAATTAGATCTTGGTACATAGGTTTATTCTCTTTATTTTCCGACATCAACGCGTCGTTGCGATTACCTGAGTTTAACTATAAACCCCCAATTCTGTCGATAGGCACAGGCTCATCTAACCCCTTCCTGATTGGTTTTTCATAGCTTCGCATTCGAAACTGGTGGGAAATTATACAAAGCTCTCATTTTTGAATCGAATTAGAGTAATTACTTTTGAAAATTTACATTTATGCAATAATTGAGTTACAATTATTACTGGTACGACCTCTTACCTTACGTATTACTAAAACGGTCAACCACTACAACAACGATAAGTACCCAGATAAAGGAACAATCATGGACATCTTGCTCTCTCTCGTCGCCTTGCTCGGCGCAGTTGGATTCAGTTTCTACCAACGAGCATCGCTGGCAAAATCTTTATTACTCGTGACCACTGCTATGGTCTTAGGTTCACTACTCGGTGTATTTGGCGTCATCATATGGGCGTTGTACGTTGCTACGGTAGCGGTATTGTGTGTTCCTTCTATCCGACAATCACTGATTTCTGCTAAAGCGCTTAAACTATTTAGGAAAGTGCTTCCTGCCATGTCTCAGACAGAAAAAGAAGCATTGGATGCGGGTACGGTTTGGTGGGAAGCAGAGCTTTTCAAAGGCAAGCCAAACTGGCAAAAGCTACAGAATATTAGTCAGCCAAAACTTAGCGCAGAAGAGCAAGCCTTCTTAGATGGTCCTGTTAACGAAGTCTGTGCGATGGTGAGCGATTATCAAGTCACTCACGAGTTAGCTGACCTTCCACCAGAAGTTTGGCAGTACCTAAAAGATCACAAATTCTTTGCCATGATCATTAAGAAAAAATACGGCGGCCTTGAATTTTCTGCGTATGCACAGTCTCTCGTTCTACAAAAACTAACCGGCGTGTCGGGTGTGCTTTCATCTACAGTTGGTGTCCCTAATTCCTTAGGCCCAGGTGAACTCCTTCAGCACTATGGTACAGAAGATCAAAAAGACTACTACTTACCTCGCCTAGCAGTCGGTAAAGAGATTCCGTGTTTTGCTCTAACTAGCCCAGAAGCCGGCTCTGATGCAGGCTCAATCCCTGATTTTGGTGTCGTATGTAAAGGCAAATGGGAAGGCAAAGAAGTCTTGGGCATGAAGCTCACTTGGAACAAACGTTACATTACCCTTGCGCCAGTCGCTACAGTACTTGGTCTTGCTTTCAAACTTCGAGATCCAGATGGCCTGCTAGGTGACAAAGAAGACTTGGGCATTACTTGTGCGCTTATTCCAACACACCTTAAAGGTGTAGAGATTGGTAACCGTCATTTCCCTCTGAACGTTCCGTTTCAAAACGGCCCTACAACAGCGAACGAGTTGTTCGTGCCACTGGATTTCATTATCGGCGGTCAAAAAATGGCTGGTCAAGGCTGGCGTATGTTGGTTGAGTGCCTCTCAGTTGGACGTGGCATCACACTACCATCAAATTCAACAGGTGGTATCAAAACAGCAGCTTTGGCAACAGGTGCTTACGCTCGTATCCGTCGTCAGTTCAAACAACCAATCGGCCATATGGAAGGTATTGAAGAACCATTAGCACGTATTGGCGGTAATGCTTACGTAATGGATGCAGCCAGCCATCTTACGGTTACAGGGATCGACTTGGGCGAGAAGCCATCAGTGATCTCTGCCATCGTCAAATATCATTGTACTCATCGCGGTCAACAAAGCATTATCGATGCCATGGATATTGTTGGCGGTAAAGGCATTTGCCTTGGCCCATCAAACTTCTTAGCACGCGGCTATCAAGGTTCACCTATCGCTGTAACGGTAGAGGGTGCCAATATTCTCACTCGTTCAATGATCATCTTTGGTCAAGGCGCGATTCGTTGCCATCCATATGTTTTAACGGAAATGGATGCCGCGCACTCTACCGCCAATGATGCTGTTGATAAATTCGACAAAGCCCTTGCAGGCCACGTTTCATTTACGATCAGTAACTTAGTACGCAGTTTCTGGCTCGGTCTTACGGATGGTCGTGGCTCATCAACACCACAGAAAGATGCAACCAAACGTTATTACCAACAGTTGAACCGTTACAGTGCCAACCTAGCATTGCTTTCAGATGTGTCTATGGCAGTCCTTGGTGGCTCACTAAAACGCAAGGAACGCCTATCGGCGCGCCTTGGTGATATTTTGAGTCAGTTGTATCTAAGTAGTGCTGCATTGAAACGTTATGACGTGGAAGGCCGTAACAGCGAAGATTTACCGCTTCTTCATTGGGGTCTACAAGATAGTCTAATGCAAACTGAAAAAGCGTTGGACGATTTCTTGGCTAATTTCCCCAATAAAGCGATTGGTCGTTTGATGCGCTTCATCGTCTTACCACTAGGCACAGTTCGCAAAGCGCCTTCAGATAAGCTTGATAGCCAAGTGGCTCGTATCTTACAAACCCCTTGTGGTGCTCGAAGCCGTTTGGGTCGCGGTCAATACCTAGAACCAACCGAATTCAATGCTGCAGGTCGTATTGAGCAAGCGCTTGATATCATTCTACGTGCTGAGCCTGTGTTTACTAAAGTGTGTAAAGCGCTTGAGCAGCGACGTCCATTTACGCAGCTTGATAAAGTCGCGGCATTAGGCTTAGAGAAAGGCCTAATCACTCAGGATGAGGCGACACTGCTTATTACTGCAGAAGCACATCGTCTGTACACTATAAACGTTGATGACTTTGCACCAGAGGAGCTCGCAGCAAAGCCTGTCTACCCGACAATGGAAGAAGTCGCGTAATTGGTCACTCCAGATAATTGATCATTCCAAATAGCTAAAAGGGTCAGCAATTGCTGACCCTTTTTTATGTCATTACCGTTACTAAACTAACGCGGCATATTTAACTGCATTTCTGGTAGTGAAGCCTTAATGGCTCGCTTACGTCGAACCAACCACCAGATGAGTCCACCCACCACGATAAGCACTAGATTGCCGATCACGATGGCCAGTATTGCTCGAGTTCTCACTTGTTCTCTGTGCGCAAGGATTTGCGCTTCTTGTTCCGCTTTTTTCTTCGCTTCTCGTGCCGCCGCTTGCATTTCCTCGGCTTTTTCTAAATCCAAAGCCCCGACAACACTGAAGGTACGCATTGGAAGATCAAACACTAACGAACGCCCCGTGGAAGCCTCATTGGCATACACATGGCCAGTCCAATGATAGGTCCCCATTTGATGTAAGTCGTTAAAATACGAGGTGACATCGTTTTTACCTGCGTCCGCTTGGTGTTGCACGACCTGCTCTGACTCATCAGGGGACTGCAGTTCAATTGAGGTGGCCAAACTACCAGCTTCAATCGTCGCGACTTCACCGCGAACTACAATTTGATGTGGTTTCTTATCATCGCCTTGGATAAATTTGCTAGAAAATGGCGTCGGGTAAATCAGCACTTCTTGCTCTAGAGCGCGTAAAAACACCCCATTGCCTGTAGTAATTCGAACATTGTATTTCCCGGGCTCAAGTTCAATAGGTAGCTCAACGGTGAACACACCATCTCCAGCGCGCTCATCCAACCCTTCACCGTTATCATAAAACTCACCAATGACAATAGGTACCGGGCGCACCTTGTTATCCGTTTGTTCTTGAGATTCTAAATAGCGCGTCATCACCACTTTAAGGTTCACACGGTCGAGGATGTTCTCAACAATTAACGGCTTGCCATCGGTCATGAGTCGGGCAGTAAACTTTAACTTCTCACCTTGATAAATACGCTGTGGCAAGGTGTCAGCTTTTAAAGACAGCTGAGAAATGATTTGAATGTTATTTTTGGGCGTGACTTTGCCAATGGCTTGCCAAGGGCCTGGCATTGGCTTTTCGATTGAAATGACATCGACACTAGGCTCTTCAATCCAGTGAACATTTTCAGGATGACGCCAAGCGTAGTATTTTTTACCGTCAGGGCGAACTAGCGTAACCGGCTTAGAGTTATCCTGTCGATAAACCAAAAAAGTGATTCGTTCCACCGTTTGGTCAACTCGAAAACGGTTATCAAGAAATGACATTGAGGACTCAGTCGCGAAGGCACCAACTGTCAGCGATAACCATAACGCCATCGCAAAAATAATCCTCTGCATGTTTCTCTCCTACAGGCGCCAGAGACAACTGCCACCTTTTTCAACAATATCTAAGCGCGAATTGTGCGCTTCTATTTCATCGGCAGAAGCATGCAAGATCTTTAGCGATTTTCTTCCCGTTGTGAGCCTCTTAATGGTTTCACCACCGCTTTCGTCCCCATCAGACTGTCCCGCATTAAATTGCATCGAAGTTTGGCCGCCCGTCATTGCCAAATACACATCCGCCAAGATCTCCGCATCGAGCAAAGCGCCGTGGAGAATACGAGCAGACGTATCTATCGTGTAGTGTTTTGCTAACGAGTCGAGGTTCTTTCTTGCCGGCATGTTCGCCATGCGTTTTGCCATCGCAAGCGTATCGGTAACCTTACAATACTGTTCGGTTTTACCAATCGAAGCGTCTAACTTCTCAAACTCGTAGTCCATAAAGCCCACATCGAAGGGCGCGTTGTGGGCAACTAGTTCTGCGCCTTTAATAAAATCTAAGAACTCTTCGTGAACTTGATGATAGAGCGGTTTATCTAATAGAAACTCATCAGTGATACCGTGAACGTCGATAGCGTCAGGTTGAATTTCACGATCAGGCTTTAAATAGACATGAAAATGGCGACCAGTCAGTTTACGGTTGATGATTTCCACCGCACCGATTTCAATGATTCGATGCCCCATGTAGTGAGGACCACCTTCGCGGTTCATACCTGTGGTTTCGGTATCGAGTACCACGATTCTGCGTTGTTCTGAATTGAGACTGGTATTCATGATGTTTTGTATGTCAGACTATATAGATAAACTTACTGAGCTATATAGTATCAAATCATGACGAAGCAGGTTGAAATTTTCACAGATGGTTCTTGTTTGGGTAATCCTGGTCCTGGCGGCTATGGAATCGTCCTAAGGTACAAACAGAACGAAAAGACGTTAGCCAAAGGCTATACGTTGACAACAAACAATCGCATGGAAATGATGGCAACCATTGTTGCACTTCAGACACTTAAAGAGCCTTGCAACGTTATCTTAACCACAGATAGTCAGTATGTTCGACAAGGGATTACCCAGTGGATACACAACTGGAAAAAACGTGGTTGGAAAACCGCAGATAAGAAGCCAGTTAAGAATGCGGACCTATGGAAAGCACTCGACTCAGAGACTGCACGCCACGATATTGACTGGCGCTGGGTGAAAGGTCATGCAGGTCATAGAGAAAATGAAATGTGTGATGAACTAGCAAGAGCTGCTGCAGAAAACCCAACAGAAGAAGACACTGGCTACCAGCCAAGCTAAGGTTTCTTCCGCTTATAGCTTTCCCTTGATTACGAGCTTTGCTTTTTATCTGCAGTACGATAGCTAACACTGGCCGGTGTTAGCTTTTTCTTTAGACGCCAATGCGGCTTTATCGGTTTAAGAGGGTAGGTGCGCTTTCTCGCTACGATGAAATACAAGCTTCCCATGGGCGACGCCCAGTCACCAATACTGCTTTCTAACCACGTCCACATCGTCCGATATCGTTTCATAGGAAACAGCGCATAAGTATCCGCATAGACGACCTGATAATTGAGTACCCCTAACCAGTCTTTTATCCGATTTGGCGTAAACATGCGGCCACTCCAAGGGAAATTGTTCTTTCTCCAAGGCATCAAGCTAGCAAGACCGGTGAAGCTCATAGGGTTGAAGCCAGTAATGATAAGGTAACCATCATCGATCATCACTCGATCCACTTCGCGCAATAGACGATGGGGGTCTTCGGCATACTCAAGTTGATGCGACATTACAACAGCATCAAAACTCTTCTCTAAGAATGGTAATTCGTAGCGGTCAGCGATAACATTGTGCAGAGGGTTCTTAGAATCAAGGTTCACTTGATGCTGAATGTTGCAATTACAGCTTGTGAGTTCACAACTCAGTCCTCCAAGTTTTAGCATATGATAGCCAAAGAACTTGGGGCACCACTCATCAAGCCTCGTTTGAATAGATTCAGAGACCCATTGACCGTTGGCAAGCTCTTCCCAAGAATGGGGATGATCAACTTTTTTCTTGCTGCGTGCTGGCTTCATTTACGCGCTCTCTCCCATACTGAACTGGAGAAACAACAATGTTACATATCAAAAGCATACCTGCATTTAACGATAATTACATCTGGCTGATTCAAAATAACCAGAACTTGTGCGCCGTTGTCGATCCAGGAGATGCTGAACCTGTGATCGAGTATTTAGAAGCCAACCAACTTGAGTTAGTAACGATATTGATTACTCATCACCACTGGGACCATACTGGTGGCATAGAGAAACTGGTAGAAAAGTACCCGACGATCACCGTGCTTGGTCCTGAGAATTCCAATATAGGACAGCTTACTCATCATGTCAGTGAAGGACATCGTATCAACTTGTTCAATGAAGAGTTTTTGGTGCTCAATTTACCTGGCCACACGCTCGATCATATTGGCTATGTAGGCGACGGTAAGCTATTTTGTGGCGATGTCCTATTTTCTGCGGGCTGTGGACGCATTTTTGAAGGCACTCCGGAGCAAATGTACAATTCGCTACAAAAACTCACTCTACTACCTGAAGAGACGGAAGTGTACTGTACTCACGAATACACACTTAGTAACCTCGCCTTTGCCATGGCCGTAGAGCCCCATAATGAGTTCCTTCATGAATACAGAGATGGTGCCAATCAGAAACGCGCTAAAGGTTTCCCAACCTTGCCAACCACGATTTCCATAGAGAAGCGCATCAATCCATTTTTACGAACTACTCAACCAGAAGTTGTGAGCTCGGTAGCAAACCGAACTGTCAATAATGATCCCCTATCAACTTTTACAGCATTACGTGAGTGGAAAAACGAATTTTAACGTTTTGCTGCTTGTTTGGCCCAATCCGTATTAGTATTATGCACAACCGTTCAAATTAGAGGTTGTAGCAAACAAAATGCATAAGAAATACAGTTGGGCCTTAGCCCTGTTGCTGGCCGGTTGTCAGATGACACAGCCAGATTCAAGCAACACCACAACAGAGCCCACCAACTCTCCTGCAGAAACAGCAACCACTAATACAACAAAGCCCGTTTCCGTTGATACTCCAACTCCAGCAAAAGCACTAACGCCACAAGAGCAAGAAGATGTATGGCAGCGCATTGCTATGCAGCTAAAAATGGAGATTCCAGACAATGCTAAAGTGGACTATTACCGCGAATGGTATATTAAACATCCTAGCCACTTAAGAACGGTCTCACAGCGCGCTCAACCTTTCCTATATTTGATTACTGAAGAAATAGAAGCACGTAACCTCCCATTAGAGCTTGCGTTACTGCCTATTGTCGAGAGCTCCTTTGATGCCTTCGCTTATTCTCATGGCAGCGCGGCAGGATTATGGCAGTTTGTCCCAGCAACAGGAAAAGCGTTCGGTCTAGACCAAACCTACTGGTATGACGGTCGTCGTGACGTTACCGCATCAACTCAAGCCGCTTTAGATTACCTGACTCAGTTGAACAAACGTTTTGATGGCAACTGGAATCACGCGATCGCGGCCTATAACAGTGGCGGTGGTCGAGTAAACAGTGCGATTCGAAAAAATCGTAACTTAGGCAAGCCAACGGACTTTTTCTCTCTCGATTTACCGAAAGAAACTAGCAGCTATGTCCCTAAGTTGCTGGCTCTAGCTGATGTTCTGGCTAACAAAGAAAAGTATGGTGTCGACATTCCACCAATCGCAAACAAGCCTGTGTTGGAATTGGTCGACCCTAATGAACAGCTCGATCTTGCAATTGCAGCCAAATATGCCGGCATTTCGATTAAGGAACTGCAAAGTTATAACCCTGCATACAACCAATGGGCAACTGCACCAGATGGCCCTCAGACATTACTGCTACCCATCGAGACTTTAGATAAGTTCCGCTTCGAACTGGAACAGAATCGCGGTAAAGGGATGCGTCTTGTGCGTTATAAAGTAAAGTCAGGTGATTCATTGAGTGTGATTGCGCGAGACCACCAGACAACGACGCAAGTGATTCGCAGTGCCAATGGGTTAAAAGGCAACAATATTCGCGCGGGCCAGTATCTTCTCGTTCCGACATCAACTAAAGATGAATCAACCTATTCATTAAGCGCAGCAAATCGCTTGGCAAAAACACAATCAACATCTCGTGGTAACTATAAAGTGACCCACAAAGTTGCCAGTGGTGACAGTTTGTGGTCGATTGCCAGAGCAAATAAAGTTTCTCACCAATCGTTGGCAAAATGGAACGGTATGGGGCCTCGTGACACACTAAGAGTTGGGCAGGAACTCGTAATCTGGAAAAATGCGAGTGATGGCGCGATTATCCGCACCGTTTTCTACTCTGTAAGAAGTGGGGATACCATCAGCGGTATTGCACAGAAATTCAAAGTACGTACCAACGATGTTGTTAAATGGAACGACCTTCAGAAACAGAAATATCTTAAGCCGGGCCAAAAACTGAAACTCTACGTTGATGTCACCAAAACTAGTGCTTAGTTCTCATTAAAAAAGCGGCGTTTACGCCGCTTTTTCTATGTCTGACCACCTCATTGGTTCAATTACTTAGAGACAATCCTAAACTCAGCAAGTAGAGGATTATGATCAGAGGCATCAGATTCAGGAACGCACTGTCCTGTCAGTTCCATTCCACGATAAAAAATGTGATCCAAAGGTAAACCAGTGATAAATCGCTTACGGTTATCACGTTGAAATTCGACCTCTTTAATATGGTATTTATGTAGGGCTTGTTTTAACGCGGAGAGTCGTGAGTCACTCCAACTATTGAAGTCCCCTGCTATTAGCAGTGGTCCTTGATGCTTCTCGAGTACTTGCTTGAAGGACTCAAGTTGTTGCTTATACTCTTCTGTTCCTATCGTAAAATTTACAGAGTGCAGATTCACACTGATTAAAGTTTGTCCATTCGTCAGTGCGTATTCCGCATACAAGCCTGATTTAGGTAATCTTAGCCAAGGTTCGGTTTGCAGATTCGCGCAAGCGATTGAAGGCATGGTACGGCTTAAATTAAGTACGCCAGAAGAGACATCAAATGCTTTGAATGCACTAACTTGATTACTCCCCCAGTCCGAGCGCTGTAGCCAATCTAAAAATGTATCATCGAGGCTGGCTTCTTGAAGTAGGACCAATTGTCGGTCTTCGGACAGACGAGTAAGTTCGGGCAATAAGTTTTCGCGATTTTGTTTGTAAATATTCCAAACCAAAATATTCAAGTGCCCGGACTCGTCCAACGCAACTGGATGGTCATTGCGGTAACACTTTAGCTCCGTTTGAACTTGGCTATCCTTAATACTGGTAATTTCTGGTGTTTCTCGCACGGTAAATACCGATTGAAAACCACCCACTGTCATTCCCACAATAGCGACACCAGTAAGCAGTACCCACTTTAACTTCATAATACCTCTTCTCTAAAACGAAAAAGGAGCAGTTACCTACTCCTTTATGATTCTTTGAGATTCGACTTAGATAGCGTCTTCATCTTCTTCGCCAGTACGAATTCGTACTACACGTTCGATATCAGTGATGAAAATCTTACCATCACCAATCTTACCCGTTTGAGCGGTCTCAATGATGGTTTCCACACATTGATCAGCCACGTCACTTGATACGACAATTTCCAATTTTACTTTTGGCAAAAAGTCGACCATGTATTCAGCACCGCGGTAAAGCTCTGTGTGACCTTTCTGGCGACCAAAACCTTTTACTTCAGATACGGTCATACCTGTAATGCCCACTTCTGCCAATGCTTCACGGACGTCATCAAGTTTGAATGGTTTGATAATCGCTTCAATCTTTTTCATGTTCTTCCCTTAAACCTCATTGATTGACACCATTATCTGGCAGGCTGCGCCAACAATCAACGAAAACAAAAAACCCGAAGGCAATCTTCGGGTCTCTTAATAGTAAATCGATAATGCAATTATTTCAGACTAGCGTAATAAGCAGCAACGTTGGCAATATCTTCGTCGCTCAGCATTGACGCTTGAGCTTGCATGACAGCAGCCAAACCGCCTGTACGTTCTTTATTCTTGTACGCTTTGATAGAAGTTGCTAAGTACTGCTCGTTTTGTCCCTTAAGGTTTGGGTAACCTGGAATAACTGCGATGCCATCAGCACCATGACAAGCGGCACAAATCGCTGCTTTTGCCTTACCAGCTTCAATGTCAGCGGCCATCGCCGTACCACTCAATAGGCCTGCAGCCAATACTGCACCAATTACCATATTTTTCATTGCTTTACCTTCTGTGTATTTCCATATAAGCCAGATAACAGCGTGTACTCTAGTTTGCGCTTTGCCATTTCTGGCGCTTTATTATTGTATACGATTGTGACATGAAATGTGGTCACTTGTCCCATACAAGTTCACAATCTGAACCATAAAATGCTTTATCTACAAATAAGTTACCAACAGCAACAACCTTATCATCCCGCATTAGAATAGGGATTCTACGTCGCTGCCAGCTGGGTATTTTCAGCTCTTGGAACAGTTTTTTTAACTTACGAGATCCTGCTCGTCCATGGGGATGAGCACTCAAACCTTCAGGGTTGAAAATAACTTTTAACAACCCATTCAACGTTTGACGATCTAGTGTCATCTTTGCGTCTTTGCTCGGCGATACCAACTTTAATACGCCTAAGTTATCTGGCAACACTAACGTGTCTTTATCTGACCATGATTGTTGCCAATCGCTGACATCTTTATAAGCTTCAACCCAATATAAATGCCCCTGAGCACGTCTAATGGCTCCACCAGCCAAATTCATTTCCGGGTTAGCATCTTGCTTAGCCATTGCCACTTCTTGCCAAATTTTGCACAACTGCACCTCAGTAGGCATCAACGAAGTATTGGCTTCTAACCACAGTCTAAGTAGTTGTTCTCTCTTTAAAATAGAGTGTGATGACATCGTGGAAATACTCAGCCCTTGGAACTCATTCATACATACTTCAAGTTCAGGCAATAGTAACTCTTTAATTAACCTTTCTTGTTTCGCACATAAGCGCGCACTGCGACTTGCAGCTTGAGCAAAATTAGGCCAGCGCTGATTCAATACGGGTAAGACAGATTGACGAAGAAAATTACGGTCAAATCGGGTATCTGAATTACTTTCATCCTCGACCCACTGTAATTGCTCATGCTGCGCATAGCGCTCAATATCATGTCGTGCAGTATTTAAAAGTGGACGAACTAACTTACCCGAGCCAAAGTTCATTGAAGAGGCCATCGAAGAGAGCCCTTTGGGTCCGCTACCACGTTTTAAGGCCAGCAACATGGTCTCAGCTTGATCATCAAGGTGCTGACCCGTAAGCAAAATATCGCCGCTCTGCATATGTTGACGCAGCGCTTGATACCGAGCTTGACGCGCCAACTGCTCAAGGCTTTCTCCCGAGTCTTGCGACAATGTTACGCGCTCGCAGGTAAACTCAACGGCCTCCTCTTGAGCCCAACGCTCACACTGAACTTGCCATTCATTTGCGTTATCGCTTAATCCATGATGCACATGTACCGCTAAACAGGTTATTGAATGCTGTTTGCTATACCTTGCTGCTAATCGCAGCAGTACACGTGAATCCACCCCGCCACTAAATCCAACAATGATCTTGCCATGCATCACTTTCTGTTCATCAAGCACTTGAGAAAATTGCTGGTACAGAGTCATGGTTTCTTCCTAGGTTAAATAAAAAAGGCGAGCATCTCGCTCGCCTTATTATATAAACAGTTTCTACTTAGCAGTAGCCATAACTCATCAAACGTTGATAACGACGCTCAAGTAAGTTGTCATCATCCAACTGATCAAGTTCTTCTAATTGGCGTAGCAATGTCGCTTTCATATTAGCAGCCATTTGCACCGCATCACGATGAGCGCCACCTAGTGGCTCTTCAATGATTTCATCAATAAGCTCAAGCTCTTTTAATCGAGGAGCAACCAATCCCATTGCTTCCGCTGCTTGCGGCGCTTTATCAGAGTCACGCCATAAAATTGACGCACAGCCTTCAGGAGAAATTACCGAGTACGTTGAGTATTGCAGCATGTTCACGTAATCGCCTACACCGATCGCTAAAGCACCACCAGAACCGCCTTCACCGACAACGTTACAGATGACTGGCACTTTTAGACCTGCCATGACTTTAAGGTTCATCGCAATCGCTTCTGATTGACCACGTTCTTCTGCGCCAACCCCTGGGTAAGCACCCGCAGTATCGATAAAAGTGATGATTGGCATATTAAAACGCTCTGCCATTCTCATCAAACGAAGTGCTTTACGGTAACCTTCTGGTTTTGGCATACCAAAGTTACGCTTCACTTTCTCTTTTGTTTCGCGGCCTTTTTGGTGGCCAATGATCATAACCGGACGACCATCTAGGCGAGCCATACCACCAACAATAGCTTTATCGTCCGCAAACGCGCGATCGCCAGCCAGTTCATCAAACTCAGTAAATACATGCTCTACATAATCAAGCGTGTACGGACGCTGTGGGTGACGTGCAAGCTGTGCCACTTGCCATGCCCCAAGATCACTAAAGATTTTTTTCTTAAGCTCTAAGCTCTTTTTCTCTAGTTGTTCAATTTCTTTATCTAAGTCAATTGCACTATCACCACCGTGACGAGAAACGTCACGCAATGCTTCGATTTTTGCTTCTAGTTCGGCAATTGGCTTTTCAAATTCAAGAAAGTTCAAGCTCATCTGTGAATCCTTTTCGATTCAGCCCCAAGTCTTTTTGCTGTGGGACTCAATTAGTTAAATTCGAGTTCAACCTGGTCTTTACCAAGTAACTGCTGTAATTCTTCTAGTAACGCATCATTCGGCGTTACACGCCATTCTGTTCCTAGCGTAAGTTTTGCGCGTGCATCGGCACGCTGGTAGTAAATATTAACAGGTACTGTCCCAGCTTTGTGTGGGGTTAATATTTCTGTGAAGCGCTGGTAAAAACGCTCATCTATTTGTTGCTCTAACAACGAAATGGATACGCCTCGTGTAAATTTCTCACGAGCGCTACCTAAATCTAAAACTTCGCGGCCAGACATTTTAAGGCCACCGTTGAAGTCATCAAAGCTGACCTGTCCAGAAACGACCACTATTTTATCTTTTTCTAACAATTCAGCATATTTATCTAGCGCATCTGAGAACAACATCACTTCCATACGACCGCTTCGGTCATCCAAAGTCATCAGTCCGATACGTGTTCCACGCTTGGTTGTCATTACCCGAGCAGCAATCACCAAACCTGCGACCGTCAACGATTGATCGCGTCTTGTTGGTGTTGCGTCTTTTAATCGACAACTGGTGTATTTGGTAAGTTCCTTAAGATAGGCGTTTATTGGGTGCCCCGTCAAATAAAGCCCCAAAGTTTCTCTCTCACCTTCTAACCATACCTTTTCTGGCCATGGTGGAACTTGAGTATATTTATGCTCCACATCTTCTGGCGCATCAGTCAATACACCAAACATGTCAGCCTGACCAAAGGCTTCAGCCTGATGGTGTTGGCTCGCCGCTTTAACCGCATCGTTCAGTGATGCCATCATCGCCGCTCGATGCGGGCCTAGTCGGTCAAGCGCACCCGACATAATAAGCTTTTCAATTACTCGCTTGTTGACTTTCTTGATGTCAATACGAGCACAAAAATCGAATAAATCTCGGAAATGGCCACCTTTATTACGAGCCTCGATAATGACATCAATAGGACCTTCACCAACCCCTTTGATCGCGCCAATACCATAAACGATCGCGCCCTCTTCGTTAACATTAAAGCGGAACAAACCAGCATTAATATCAGGTGGTAGCACTTTGAGCTTCATGCGGAAGCATTCATCTACGAGACCAACAACTTTCTCTGTATTATCCATATCGGCGGTCATAACCGCCGCCATAAACTCAGCAGGGTAATGGGTTTTCAGCCAAAGCGTTTGATAGGAGACCAGTGCATATGCCGCTGAGTGAGATTTGTTAAAACCATAACCCGCAAACTTTTCTACCAGGTCAAAGATCTTCATGGCAAGTTCGCCATCAACGCCGTTGTTTATCGCCCCTTCTTCAAAGACGGCACGCTGCTTAGCCATCTCTTCCGGCTTTTTCTTACCCATTGCACGACGCAGCATATCCGCACCACCCAGCGTATAGCCCGCTAGGATCTGTGCAATTTGCATAACCTGTTCTTGATAAAGAATGATGCCGTACGTAGGCTCCAGAGTCTCTTTTAGAGATTCATGTTGCCACGTTTCATCTGGGTAGGAGACCGCCTCTCGCCCGTGCTTACGGTCGATGAAGTTATCAACCATGCCTGATTGCAATGGGCCTGGACGGAATAGCGCCACCAATGCAATGATATCTTCAAAACAATCCGGCTGTAGACGCTTGATAAGCTCTTTCATACCTCGCGATTCCAACTGGAATACCGCAGTGGTTTCAGAATTCTGTAACAGCTGGAATGAAGCCGAGTCATCAAGTGGGATCGATTCAATTCGAACTGGGTCTTTACCCTCTCTTTCGAGTCGAGGGTTAATCAGTCCAAGCGCCCAATCGATAATCGTTAATGTTCTCAGACCCAAGAAGTCGAATTTAACCAAGCCTGCCGTTTCAACATCGTTCTTATCAAACTGAGTAACAGGGAAATGTCCCTCAGAGTCGGCATAAATCGGTGCAAAATCAGTAATCGTAGTCGGTGAAATTACTACCCCACCCGCGTGTTTACCGGCATTTCGAGTACACCCTTCCAATATGCGGCACATATCGATGAGGTCTCGAACTTCTTCATCGCCATCATAAAGCTGTGGCAATGCAGGCTCCGCCTTGAAGGCTTTTTCTAACGTCATGCCAGGGTCAGCTGGAATCAGTTTTGATATGCGGTCAACAAAGCCAAACGGGTGACCTAATACACGCCCCACATCACGAATAACCGCCTTCGCAGCCATAGTACCGAAGGTAATGATCTGCGATACCGCATCCCGACCGTACATCTCGGCTACGTGATCAATCACTTGGTCACGTTTATCCATACAGAAATCGACATCGAAATCGGGCATGGAGACACGTTCAGGGTTCAAGAATCGCTCGAAAAGAAGATCGTACTCAAGCGGATCAAGGTCGGTGATTTTAAGAGCATAGGCCACCAATGAACCAGCACCTGAACCACGTCCAGGTCCTACTGGAATCGCATTATCTTTTGACCACTGGATGAACTCCATAACGATCAAAAAGTAACCTGGGAATCCCATCTGGTTGATAACATCAAGCTCAATTTGTAGTCGGTCATCATACTCAGGGCGTCGCTCTACTCGCACCGCTTCATCTGGGAATAAAAACTCCAAACGCTCCTCAAGACCTTCTCTTGATTTCATCACCAAGAAATCAGTCTCTTTCATACCTTCAGTTGGGAACGCTGGTAAGAAGTATTCACCGAGGCGCACGGTCACGTTACAGCGCTTAGCAATTTCTACTGAGTTCTGAAGTGCTTCTGGGATGTCCGCAAACAGCTCACACATGTCTTCCTCACTACGAAGATATTGTTGAGCACTGTACTTTTTAGGACGTTTAGGGTCATCAAGTGTGTAACCATCATGGATCGCAACACGAATTTCATGAGCATCAAATAGTTCTTTGTCGACAAACACGACCTCATTGGTCGCGACAACAGGGAGATCGAGCTCCTCGGCTAACTCTACGGCAAAATGCAGGTAACTTTCTTCGTCAGGTCGTCCGGTACGAATCAGTTCTAAATAGTAGCGATCTGGAAAATGCGTCTGATAAAACTGAGCGCACTGCTTAGCAAGTGTTGTATTGCCTTTTAATAGCGCTTTACCTACGTCACCCTCTTTCGCTCCAGAAAGAACGATAAGCCCTTCAGATAACTCGACTAACCACGCCTTATCAATCACAGGTTGATGTTGGATATGGCCTCGAAGGTATGCTTTTGAGATAAGCAAAGTCAGATTGTTGTAACCAGTATTATCCGCTGCCAATACTGTAATGCGAGTTAACTCATCTCCAAATTCGTCAGACTGAACGGCAAAGTCAGCACCAATCAGCGGTTTAATCCCTGAGGAGTGCGCGTTACCATAAAATTTCACTAACCCACATAGGTTAGTAAAATCAGTCAGTGCCATTGCAGGCATACCCATCTCTGCCACTTTTTTAACTAATGGTGGCACCTTCGACAGGCCATCGATCATAGAAAAGTCACTGTGAACTCGAAGGTGTATAAACTTGGGGTCTGACATAATAAATCCTAAATTGCCATGACGAATATTTGGCGAATCATACTCTAACGAATCGTAGTATCACGATCCTTAAAACGACTAATGCGTGCTAGTCTTCAATACCTAATGCGCGTTTGACTGGCTTGAAACTTTTGCGATGCTCTGCAATGACGCCATGCTGTTCAATGGCTTCAAAATGCGCTTTCGTTGGATAGCCTTTATGTTTAGCAAAACCAAATTGTGGATGTTGCTGATCAAGCTCTTCCATCTCTTGGTCGCGAACGACTTTAGCGATAATCGATGCGGCACTGATTTCTGCGACACGCAAGTCTCCCTTAACAACCGCTTGAGCATCCATTGATAACGTTGGCGTTCGGTTGCCATCAATAAGCACCATATCAGGTTGCACTTGCAGTCCAGCGACCGCACGCTGCATTGCTACCATGGTCGCTTGTAGGATGTTTAACTCATCGATTTCTGTTGGAGAACAACGCCCAACTGCCCATGCCAGCGCTTTTTCTTTTATCTCAGGATAAAGGGCGAGTCGTTTTTTCTCGGAAAGTTTCTTTGAGTCGTTCAATCCTTCAATCGGATTGTTGGGATCCAAGATAACCGCGGCTGTGACGACATCACCCACTAAAGGGCCTCGACCTACCTCATCCACACCCGCGACTAGTGAGTAACCTTGCGGATAATCAAAGGGGGGAAGCTCAGCACTTTTTTTCTTCGTTGTCATAACTTTCCAATTAGATTTAACACTGCATTTGCCGCTTGTCTGTCGGCATCTTTACGAATCCAGTGGTGCATTTCCGTGAATTTGGCAATCACCGCACTGTTGTCACTATTAAGAAGCTTGGTGAGCTCATTGTACAAGTTTTCCGGCGTACAAGCTTCTAACAGAAACTCTTTTACTATCTCATCATCGGCGAGAATATTCGGTAAGGAAACGTATTTGGTTTTCACTAAACGCTTGGCCAGAAATGCGGTTATTGCATTCATTTTATAACCAACGACCATTGGTCTTTTAAGTAGCATGCACTCTAAAGCTACGGTGCCAGAGGCCAATAATACTACATCTGCAGCAGTTATAACGTTACGTGCAGTATCTTGAACAATGTGAAATTCAAGCTGAGGTGCAATTTGCTGCCAAGCTTCAATAAACTGCTGTTTACGCTTTTCGTTGACCGCTGCTACCACAAAACCGAGGTTTGGGTTGTCTTGATGAAGTTTCACACAGGTTTCAATAAACGGTTGTGAAAGCATCTTCAATTCGTTGCCACGACTACCAGGCAAGACCGCTAGCCACTTTTTATCAGGCGCTAATCCTAAAAGCTCGCGAGCTTGTTGTGCATCCGATTCTAGAGGGATGGCATCAGCCAAAGTATGGCCGACAAACTCACAAGGAACTTGGAATTTGTCATAGAAGGCTTTTTCAAATGGCAAGAAAGCAAGTACGAGGTTAGTCGCCTCGGCAATCTTATGGATGCGCTTTTGTCTCCACGCCCAAACAGAAGGACTGACATAGTGTACCGTTTTTGTTCCAGCTTGTTTAAGGTCCAATTCGAGACGCAGGTTGAAGTCAGGGGCATCTATACCGACAAACACATCTACTGGGTTTTGAGTAAAGTATTTCACCAACTCTGCTTTAACATGTAACAACCTTCTTAAGCGCCCAAGAACTTCTACCAATCCCATGACCGCAAGCTCTTCCATATCGAAAAGAGACTCGCAACCTTGAGCAATCATTTTAGGGCCACCGATACCAACAAACTCGGCATCTGGATATTGTTGCTTTATTGCTTTGATGAAGCCCTCTCCCAGAGTATCTCCGGAAAGTTCGCCAGCTACGATACCAATTCGCAATGGTCGTTCCATTACCAGTCCTCATTTTCGCCAAATTTCTCGAATACCATAAAACAGAAAAAGACCGCTAACTGATTAGCGATCTTTTTCTACTTGCGTCACCAACGTTAGCGGATGATGCCACGCTCAGAGCTTTCCAAAATATCCACAAAACGCTGAACTGATGTCCACTCTTGCGCCATTTCCTCAAGCACAGGCTTTACCTCTGCCAGTGTCTTGCCTGAACGGTAAATCTCTTTGTACGCTTTTTGCAAAGCACGCAGCTCTGGCTTCTCGAAACCGTTACGCTTTAATCCAACTAAGTTAAGACCAAACGGTGTTGCATGATTGCCTTGCGCTAGAACGTAAGGTGGCACATCTTGTACCACTGCCGAACAACCGCCAACATAAGCGTATGCACCAACTGTGCAGAATGGGTGGATCGCCGACAACGCCATAACCCCAGCATGATCACCAACCGTTACATGACCACCGAGAATAGCGTTGTTACCAATGTGTGTGTGGTTGCCCACAATCACATCATGCGCAATATGAGCATTCACACAAAGAAGGTTGTCATTACCGACCACTGTTTGGGTCTTATCTTGAACAGTACCACGATGAATTTGTACGCTCTCGCGGATGACATTTCGGTCGCCAACCACAACTCGCGTATCTTCACCACCGTATTTCTTATCTTGGTTCTCTTCACCAATGATCGCTTGAGGGAATACTCGGTTGTCGTTACCTATTGTCGTATGACCCTTAATAACAACATGCGACATAATCTCATTGTTCTCACCAATTGTGATATCACCTGAGATATAGGTAAAAGGACCTACTGTGGTATTTGCACCAATAGTGACGTTCCCTTCTATAACGGCACTAGGGTGAATCTTAGCGGTTTCATGAATCATATTAAAACTCTCGACGAGCACACTTTAGCTCAGCAGAACAAACAACCTCTCCATCAACCTTTGCCACGCCGTTAAAGGCAGCGATACCGCGACGTTCCTTGATGAATTCTACCTCAATAATTAATTGGTCACCTGGTACAACTGGCTTGCGGAACTTCGCTTTATCGACACTCGCAAAGTAGTACAGCTCATTGCCTTTTGGCGCACCAAACGATTTAAATGCTAGTAGACCCGTTGCTTGAGCCATAGCTTCTAAAATCAACACACCAGGAAATACAGGTAACTGCGGAAAGTGCCCTGTAAATTGTGGTTCATTCACAGACACATTTTTAATAGCGGTTAGATACTTTTCTTCTTGATAATCGGTAACGCGATCGATCAACAGAAACGGATAGCGATGAGGAAGCAGTTCCTGGATCTCAGTGATTGTCATTGTTTTTGTATCAGTGCTCAAAGTAAAAATCCTATTATCAATTCTTTTTCTAACTAGAGGCATTATATACCCAAATGCCACTTAGTGTCAGTTCGGGGGAGCATTGCTCAACCTAGCGTTATCTGACACACATAAAAAGACTCGCCTAAGCGAGCCTTCATTTTTAAGCCACAGAAGTTAGTCTTCTGTTTGCTCTAGCAGTTTCTCAACTGCTTTGAGGCGCTTGTTCATCTCATCAATACGATGGACTCGAGTAGCCGTTTTGCGCCACTCTTTGTTGGTCTGTAGTGGAATACCTGATGAGTAGATGCCTTTTTCTGGCAAGCTACGCATGACCATTCCCATACCTGTGACAATAACACCATCAGCAATTTCGATATGTCCATTGAGAACACTCGCACCGCCAATTTGGCAGTATTTACCGATTTTGGTGCTACCAGCAACAATAGTACCACCAGCCATTGCTGTGCCATATCCGATGTGCACGTTATGAGCAATTTGCATCTGGTTATCAATGATTACATTGTCTTCGATGATGGTGTCGTCCAGCGCACCACGGTCGATAGTGGTACAAGCACCAATTTCTACACGGTTTCCAATTCGCACGGTACCGACTTGAGGAATTTTGACCCACTCGCCTTTTTCATTAGCGTAGCCAAAACCATCAGAACCAATGACAGTACTTGACTGCACTAAACAATCGTCACCAAGCACTACATCATGATAAATCGATACATTAGCCCAAAGCTTAGTATTGCGACCTAGCTTAGCACCCTTTCCAATAAAGCAACCCGCGCCGACAATTACGTTGTCGCCAAGTTCTGCTCCGGCTTCAATCACAGCATTGGCGCCTACGGATACATTCTCACCCAAGCAGGCCTCTGAAGAGACCACTGCACTTGGCGCAATACCAGATGCAGCAGGAGCTGGAGTAGTATCTAACGCTTGGGCGACTTTAGCATAGGCCACATAAGGATCAGCAACCACTAGAGCATTGGTTTTGCAATGCTCTAACTCACTGGCTTTCACCATGATTGCCGATGCTTGGCATTCACCAAGATGCTTTGCGTATTTTACATTAGTGAGGAAAGTAATTTGTCCCTCACCTGCGCTGTTCATAGGCGCTACCGCACTAATTAGCGTGCTCTCATTACCATGGATTTCCCCACCAGTAATCTCCGCTAATTGTGCTAACGTCAATGCTGTCATGTCTAACCTACTGCAATACTGTTACTTAAGTGAGTCGATAACTTTCTTCGAGATGTTGAACTCTTCTTTTGCATAACCAACCGCCTGAATATCGATGATCATGTCGTAGCCTTCTTTTTTCGCTACTTTTTCAACTGCTTCTTGGATGGTCTTAAACAGCTTCTGCTTTTCTTCCGCTTCACGACGCTGGCTCTCTTTTTCTAGAGCTTGGCCTTTGATCTTATATTTGCTATCTAGCTGACCAATCTCGATACGTAGTTTCTCGATTTCATCTTTACCTAGTAGCTCACCATCACGTTGAAGTTTTTCCATCTTCTTAGCTGCATCCGCTTGAATCGCTTGAAGCTCGGCAGCTTTGTCTTTGAACTCATTCTGTAATTTTTGCAGTGTTGCTTCACGCTGTGGAAGTGCTTGGAAAACTTGAAGCGTATTCACATAGCCAATTTTCTGCGCCGCTTCTGCTGCGTTTGCAAACAGTGAAGACGTAAGGATAACTAGGCCAAGTCCAGCCGCTTTCATTAATTTTTTCAAGGTCGATTCCTCTGTTCGTATAGAAACTATTTTCGTTACAAAATATATAGTTAGAAAGTATTACCAATTGTGAAGGTAAAGGCTTCGGTTTTATCGCCTTCAAACTTCTTAACTGGCGTTGCGAGTGAGAATACCAGAGGTCCCATTGGAGACATCCACTGTACTGCTACACCTACCGACGCTCGGTAATTCGACGGATCCGAGTAATCGTAATAATACTGGCTTCCAGGCATGTTAGGGTCTGGTGAAACATAAGTAAACTCTGTGTCCCAAAGGCTTGCTGCATCCATAAACAAGCTAGTACGAATTTGATTGCGGAACTCATCCGAGGCAAATGGCGTCGGGACAATCAACTCAACACTAGCAAGCGCTACTGCGTTACCACCCACTGACTGGTCAGTCGCGGAGTAACACGGGTTATTCCCACCTACATTACCGCAACCACCACCATTTGGATCGTTATAGACTGCTTTAGGGCCTACCGAGTTCTGACGGAAACCTCGAAGTGTGGAGAAACCACCCACATAGAAGTTCTCGTAAAACGGCAGCAAGTTATCATTACCATTGGTTTGACCATAACCGTTACCGTAACCTAAGCGACCTTTCAACAATAACGTAAAATTGTGACTTTCAGTAATAGGAAAATACTGTCTTATGTCATATTGAGTCTTGAAGTATTGAACATCCGATCCAGGAACCGTCACTTTACCATAGAGTTTTTGATGGTTACCTGCGGTCGGGAAACGTCCACGGTTTAAATTATTTCGAGTCCATGCTGCCGTTAAGTGGAAATCATCCGTAATCAAGTTACCTTCTGAATCACGGTTCTTCTCTTGAGCTTGCAGGAACTTCTCAATTTGAACGTACTCTTTGATATTACCTAATCGGCTATGTGTATAACCACCACCAAACTCTAGGTAGTTAAGTTCATCGACCGGGAAACCCCAAGTCAACGTACCACCATAACTTTGATCGGTATAATCAACGATACCAGCTTTCGATGCTTCAAACTCATTGTAGAAAATCTGACCACCAAGGCTGACACCATCTAGGTTCCAGTATGGGTCGCGATAATCCAACGTTACGTTTTTCTGATACTTGTTGGTCATCGCACTGATACCAACTCGGTCCCCAGAACCTGCAAAGTTATCTTGCTGAAGACCAACCTGGAAGCTAATACCTGATTCAGTACCATAACCGACACCAAAGTTAATGCTTCCTGAGTTTGCCTCTTTGACATCGTATACCAAGTCTACTTGATCATCAGTGCCAGGAACACGTACTGTTTGAACATCAACCGTTTCAAAGAAACCTAATCGGTTCAGACGGTTTTTACCGGTTTCAATAGACTTCGAGTTCAACCAGCTCGATTCCATCTGACGCATTTCACGACGTAACACTTCATCTTTGGTGGAGTTGTTACCTGTGAATCGAATATCGCGAACATAAATACGGTTTCCAGCTTCAACATTAATGACCAAAGAAACTTGGTTATTCTCATCATCAAACTCTGGAATGGTGCGTACTTGCGGGTAAGCATAGCCAGCTTCACCCAAGACGCGCTTAATGTTCTCTTCTAATGCAGTAACACTAGAGCCGTTATAAGTATCACCATCCTTAAATGGAACCATACTTTCGAACTCAGCTTGTTTACCAATTAGCTGACCACGGAACTTCACATCTTTTACTTGATAAGGTTCGCCCTCATCAATACCTAGTGTGATGTAAACGCCTTTCTTGTCAGGAGAAATCGATACTTGAGTCGTATCGACTTTAAACTTTAAGTAGCCTCGATCGAGGTAGAACGACTTGAGGGCTTCAATATCGCCTGCGAGAACTTGCTTTTGGTATTTATCATCCGCAAGGAAATTCCACCATGCTACATCTACATTCAGGTTAAAACGTGATAGTAATTCCTGATCGCTAAAGACAGTATTACCAATGAAGTTAATCTGTTTGATCTTTGCCGAAACACCTTCAGAGAATACAAACTTCAAGTCAGCACGATTACGTGGCAACGGTGTAACCACCGCTTGAACCTTCGCGTTATATTTACCGACACTGTAATAGAAATCTTCTAGACCTTTTTCGATATTACTTAACGTTGTGCGGTCTAGTGCTTCACCGACAATAACACCTGACGCATCAAGGTTTTGCTGTAGTTGCTCTTCCTTTATCGCGCTGTTACCTGAGAAAGAGATGCTCGCTATAGTTGGGCGCTCTTTGACACGTATCACCAGTGCGTCTTTGTCACGAAGTACCTTAATATCCTCAAAGTTACCCGATTGATAGAGGGCATTAATGATCTCTGAGATATCTTTACTGTCTACCGAATCACCAATACGTACAGGCATTTTCAAAAGAGCGGCACCTAGTGCTACCCTTTGCAAACCTTCGATTCGAATGTCCTGTACAACAAAATCCTCAGCCCCATTCGCCGACACACTGGTCGCTAGTAGAGATGCGAATAGAATATGCTTAATCGCCATACCTGCTCTAATTAATCCTTGCTAATACCGCTGCCTAAATTCTGATATCAAAGGCGTGTAAAATCATTAAAAATTGCTATCAGCATCAATGAGAAGATAATAGCCCCTCCCACTCGATACCCCATTTCTTGTACTTTTTCTGGTACAGGTCTTCTAATTACTGCTTCTATTGCAAAGAACAACAAATGTCCTCCATCAAGCATTGGCAATGGTACTAAGTTGATAATACCCAAGTTGACACTAATCAGCGCCAAGAAGCCTAAGAAATAGACCAGTCCATAATCTGCGGTTGTACCTGCCCCTTTCGCAATCGAAATAGGTCCGCTTAGGTTGTTTAGGCCAACATCACCTACGATCAGCTTTTTCAGCATAGAAATCGTAAGCTCGATAATTTGTCCCGTTTTCGCGATAGCTTTACCTACCGCTTCAACCGGCCCGTATTGAAGGTCAAAGCGATAACTCGCAGGCCACTCGCCAATCTCTGGAGCGATACCCGCAAAGCCAATAACCGTGCCATCTCTTAGCTCACGTGCCCCAGGAGTCAATGTTGTTGTTAATCGCTCACCATCTCTCAGCACTTGTATAGTCACTGGACTATTTGGGTTCGCTTGAATCACATCCACAACTTGTTGCCATTGAGAGATGTCTTGCTCTCCCGCCGAGATAATAGTATCACCAACCTGAAGGCCAGCCGCCGAACCGGCTCCGTCTTCACTTACATTTGTCAGCGTTGTTTTAATCTCTGGGGTATACGGTTTAAAACCAAGCGTCCCCATAGCAGACTCTGTTTCTGGATTAAAGTTCCAGCCCGACAAATCAATTGTTAATTTTTTGTCCGTTCCTATTTGGCTATCTGATGAAACTGTGACCGTCATTTGATTATCGCCAATATGCGACACTAGCCCCAAATTAACCGATTCCCAGTCCAACGTTGGCGTACCATCAATGGATTTGAACTCCATCCCGGAAGTCAGTCCAGCTTGGGCAGCAATCGAGTGTGGGGTAACTTCGCCAATAACAGGCTTAACCGCAGGCACACCAATCAAAAACACCAGCCAGTAAGCAAATACCGCAAAAAAGAAGTTAAAAGCTGGCCCTGCACCTACAATAGCGGTTCTTTTCCAGAGAGGCTTTTTATCAAAGGCATACTTGTGATCGGCTTCAGAGACTTCATCGACTCGACTATCGAGCATCTTGACATAGCCGCCTAAAGGAATGACAGAGATACTATATTCAGTTCCATCTTTACCGATTTTCGACCAAATCGATTTACCGAAACCAATCGAGAACTTTTCGACATACACACCACACTTTCGCGCTACCCAAAAATGACCGTATTCATGTACGGCGACTAGAATCCCTAGCGCAACAATAAAGGACGCGAAGTTCCAAAGGATGTCCGTCATATCAAAAGTTCTCTCACTAAATCGAACGCACGATTTCTCGTGCATAGTTTCGAGCCATTCTATCTAGCTCAAGAATAGTTTCCAAGTTATCTAATTGTATAAATTCATTTGCTGAACAGACTTTCGACATAACGCGCTCATTTACCACGCTAATATCAGTAAAACGGATTTTTTCCGACAAGAAGGCTTCAACCGCAATTTCATTCGCGGCATTGATAGCCGTCGTTGCATGTTGTCCTTCAAAACAGGCATCCATTGCTAACGCTAAGCAAGGATACTTGGCATAGTCTGGAGCCATAAAACTCAGTTCACCGATTGTCGTAAAATCAAGAGGAGCTACTCCGGAAGGGATTCGCTCGGGATAAGACATCGAATAAGCAATCGGCGTTGCCATATCTGGCTGTCCCATCTGTGCTATGACCGAACCATCATTGTATTGCACCATAGAGTGAATCACCGACTGAGGATGAATGACTACTTTTAGCTGCTCTCGATTGGTATTGAATAGCCAGCGAGCCTCAATAAATTCCAAACCCTTATTCATCATTGTTGCTGAATCAACAGAAATTTTTGGCCCCATTGACCAATTTGGATGAGCGATTGCCTGCGCAGGTGTTACTGAAGAAAGCGTTGAAACGTCTGTATATCTAAAAGGACCACCCGAACCGGTTAAAAGGATATGATTGATACCCGCTTCAGCTAACTGGCAGTTCCCAAGATTGGTTTGAATATTTGCAGGTAAACATTGGAATATGGCGTTATGTTCACTATCAACAGGCAGCAACTGAGCGCCAGATTCATACACGGCGTCCATAAATAGCTTACCAGACATGACCAGCGCTTCTTTATTAGCTAACAGGACGCGTTTGCCCGCTTTCACAGCGGCAAGCGTAGGTAACAAGCCCGCTGCACCGACGATAGCAGCCATTACAACATCGACATCACTGGATTCCGATACCATGCACATCGCTTGTTGACCAAACAGTACTTCGGTTATCGTATCACGAGGAAGCAGTCGCTTTAGCTCTGATGCATCTGCCTCCTCATTTAAGACCGCAAACTTGGGTTTCCAAATGGAGCAAAGCTCAGCCATCTTGGCTACGTTTTTACCACCAACAAGAGCATAGATGGCGAAAGATGAAGGGTTTTCTGAAACGACTTTTAGAGTGCTTGCTCCAATAGAACCAGTAGCGCCTAGAATGGTTAGATTTTGCATGCTATTACAACCGCTTATAAGCAACCAGAGAATAAGAACTTATTCTCTGGTTGGGAAGATTAGAAAATGAGATAAAGAAGAGCAAATACAGGAAACGCTGCGGTTAGACTGTCCACACGATCGAGGACACCACCATGACCCGGAATAATGTTACTACTGTCTTTTATCTTCGACACTCGTTTAAACATACTTTCCACTAAGTCGCCAAGCACTGAAATAACAACTGTGGCAAGAGTAATGATAGTCATACTGACATAGCTCGTAAACTGAATATCAAAGAGTAATGAGCTTCCCCATGCGACAACCAAAGCTGCAGCAATGCCGCCAATCAAACCTTCAATCGTCTTATTAGGGCTTACATGAGGCGCCATCTTACGTTTACCTAAACTTTTTCCAGCAAAGTAAGCGCCGCTATCGGCAGCCCAAACGATCAAACAGACAAACAGAACCAGTTTTGAGCCGTAATAAGGGTCTAGGTAGTAATGCTGTCCTCTCAGGATAACAATGCTCCACAAAAATGGCAGCAAGGTTAGCAGACCAAATAGATGTCGGAGTACATTAGAGTGCTCCCATAGTCCAGCAGACTTAGGATAGGACATCGCTAAACCACTGGCGATAAGCCACCAGCCAAAACCAATACCTAGCAATAAAAGGTGTAATGAATCTACCTGGTTCAAAGAGACAATGTCAGACGGGACAATAAATAAAGAGAGTCCAACTGCAAGGCCAGAAGGAATTAAAGCGAGTAGCCGAGAACGGGTAAGAGTAAATTGAGTCCATTCCCATGCGCCAACAAGCGTGACTGCCGCAACAAAACCTATAAACCACGTTAATGGCAGTGAAAAAATACCCCAAACCACCAGCGGAGCTAGTATTAGGGCGGTAATAATTCGTTGTTTCAAATTAAATCGTCCTTAATTGGCTTCCATTAACGCTTTGACTTGTTCTCCGGTACAACCGAAGCGCCTTTCGCGATTCACAAACCAAGTGATTGCCTGAATGAGGCTGTCCTCGTCAAATTCTGGCCAGTACTCTTCCGTGAAGTACATTTCGGCATACGCCATTTGCCAAAGCATAAAGTTGCTAATGCGACATTCACCACTAGTACGAATCAAAAGGTCGACATCTGGGAGATCGGACATAGTGACACAACGACCAATCATATCTTCAGTAATGTCATCCGCAGAGAGCTCTCCTTGTTCTACAAGTCCAGCTAACCTTTTGGTTGCTTGTAAAATATCCCACTTACCGCCGTAGTTTGCTGCGACGTTGATAACAGTACCAGTGTTGTTTTCTGTCAATTTCTCCGCTTCAGCGATTTTTCTTTGTAATCTGTCATTAAAGCGTGATTTGTCGCCGATGATGCGAAGACGTAAGTTATTTTTATGAAGCTTTTTGATTTCACTCGACAGAACCGTAATAAACAGCTCCATCAGCAGACCGACTTCATCTTCAGGTCTACGCCAATTCTCACTACTGAAGGCAAACAGTG
This sequence comes from Vibrio mediterranei, assembly GCF_900088415.1. GTDB lineage: Bacteria > Pseudomonadota > Gammaproteobacteria > Enterobacterales > Vibrionaceae > Vibrio > Vibrio mediterranei. Next base: position 109,519 of record NZ_FLLQ01000010.1, on the reverse strand, counting down.
TCACTGCTTGAATATTCAGTTTTGCAGCGGCAGAAATGGTCTTACGTACCGCAGAAACCCCTTTTTTATGCCCGAAAACGCGTGGTTTTCCCTTAGATTTTGCCCAACGTCCATTACCATCCATGATGATAGCAATATGTTTTGGAAGGGAATCATTGAAGATGTGTGAGTTTTGCATAAAAGAGTATAGTTATAATTCGGGTCGGACAGAGTAGCATAAAAAAACGCTGTGCTGTCAGCACAGCGTTCAAACTAGAACTGATTGGTGAAATATTAGACTTCCATCAACTCTTTTTCTTTTGCTGCAAGAAGTTCATCAACATTTTTCACTGCTGTATCGGTAAGCTTTTGAATCTCATCTTGTGCTTTACGATCTTCATCTTCAGAAATTTCTTTATCTTTCAGTAGCGCTTTCAAGTCACCGTTAGCGTCACGACGAATATTACGGATTGCAACGCGGCCGCCTTCAGCTTCACCACGAACGATCTTCACTAGGTCTTTACGACGCTCTTCTGTTAGCGGTGGAAGTGGCACGCGGATAACCGTACCCGCAGACATTGGGTTTAAACCAAGGTCAGAAGTCAGAATCGCTTTTTCAACTTTAGGCGCAAGCTCTTTATCGAATACTGTAATAGCAAGTGTACGCGCGTCTTCAGCAATGACGTTTGCTACTTGGTTTAGAGGTGTTGGCGCACCGTAATATTCAACAGAGATACCTTGAAGAAGGCTTGGGTGTGCACGACCTGTGCGAATTTTAGTTAGGTTATTCTTAAGTGCTTCAACACTTTTTGCCATGCGCTCTTGAGCGTCTTGTTGGATTTCGTTAATCACAATATCACCTTAAATAATAGTAACCTGAAAGCCGGTCTGCTTTCAGGCTATGTCCTTCGATAATTCTGGTTAAGAGTGTACTCTTATTCTGCGTCGCTGATAAGTGTGCCTTCTGCTTCACCCATCACAACACGACGCAATGCACCTGGCTTATTCATGTTGAATACGCGGATTGGCATCTTATGGTCACGAGCCAATGTGAATGCCGCCAAGTCCATTACTTTCAGCTCTTTCTCTAGAACTGCACTGTAAGAAAGCTTATCACATAAAACTGCATCAGGGTTAGCCACTGGATCAGCCGTGAAAACACCATCTACTTTTGTTGCTTTAAGCACAACATCAGCTTCGATTTCGATACCACGAAGACATGCAGCAGAATCCGTTGTGAAGAATGGGTTACCAGTACCTGCTGAGAAAATTACCACGCGGCCTTGACGTAATTCACGAATAGCATCAGCCCAGTTGTAATCGTCGCAAACACCTTTAAGAGGGATAGCAGACATAACACGTGCATTCACATACGCGCGGTGAAGAGCATCACGCATAGCTAGGCCATTCATAACCGTTGCTAGCATACCCATGTGATCACCAACTACACGGTTCATACCTGCTTCAGCAAGGCCTGCACCACGGAACAAGTTACCACCACCAATGACTACACCAACTTGAACACCCAGTTCAACCAGTTCTTTAACCTCTTGTGCCATACGGTCAAGGATTTTTGGATCGATACCAAAGCCTTCCTCGCCTTGTAGCGCTTCACCACTAAGTTTTAACAGAATACGTTGATAAGCTGGTTTAGGGTTCGTTGTCATGAAGTATACCTTCCAAAGAGTTATCGATTAACGGTCATGGCTTGAGACTAGTATAGACTCAACTCATAACGGCTAAAAAATGACAGATAGCCTAGTCGTAAAAAGACCGTAGCCAAGGCCACGGTCTTTTCATCAACAAATCATCAAGGATTAACCTTTCTGAGCTGCTGCTACTTCGTCAGCGAAGCTCATTTGCTCGCCCTTGTCGATGCCTTCACCAACTTCTAGACGTACAAAAGTAGCTACTGATGCGCCACGCTCTTTAAGGATTTCGCCAACAGTTTTCTTTGGCTCCATTACGAACGCTTGACCAGTTAGAGAGATTTCGCCAGTGAATTTCTTCATGCGGCCAACAACCATCTTCTCAGCGATCTCAGCAGGCTTGCCTTCGTTCATAGCGATTTCAACTTGAACAGCTTTCTCTTTTTCTACTACGTCTGCAGGTACGTCTTCTGGGTTAACGAACTCTGGACGAGAAGCAGCAACGTGCATAGCAACGTGCTTAAGAGTTTCTGCGTCGCCTTCACCAGCAACAACAACACCGATCTTCTCACCGTGACGGTAAGTAGCGATAGCAGCGCCTTCAACGTACTGTACGCGACGGATGTTGATGTTTTCACCGATCTTAGCAACAAGAGTAACACGCTCGTCTTCGAACTTAGCTACTAGCTCTTCAGCAGTTGCTTTAGTTGCTAGAGCTTCGTCAGCTACTTTCTCAGCAAATGCTGTGAAGTTTGCATCTTTAGCAACGAAGTCAGTTTGGCAGTTAACTTCAAGAAGAGCAGCAACGCCGTTCTCTTCTTTAATGATGATCGCGCCTTCAGCAGCGATGTTACCTGCTTTTTTAGCAGCTTTAGCAGCGCCAGACTTACGCATGTTTTCGATTGCTAGTTCGATGTCGCCGTTAGTTTCAACAAGCGCTTTCTTACATTCCATCATGCCTGCGCCAGTGCGGTCGCGCAGTTCTTTAACTAGAGCAGCAGTAACAGCCATTCTCTATTCCTCAGTTGATTCTGATTAGGGTAAAAATCAGGGGCTCTCATTCGGCCCCTGATGCTAACTATAACTCAGTTTATATGAAGACTAGATGTCTTCGAAACTAAGTGTGACTTCGAGCCGCTATTATTCAGCTTCTTCTACGAAACCGTCTTTGTCAGCTACAGCTGCAACGTCTTTGTTGCGACCTTCTTTAACCGCGTCTGCAGCAGCGTTTAGGTAAAGCTGTACTGCACGGATTGCGTCGTCGTTACCTGGGATAACGTAGTCAACGCCGTCTGGGTTAGAGTTAGTATCAACAACAGCAAATACTGGGATACCTAGGTTGTTTGCTTCTTTAACAGCGATGTGCTCGTGATCAGCGTCGATTACGAATAGAGCGTCTGGTAGGCCGCCCATGTTCTTGATACCACCAAGAGACTTCTCTAGCTTCTCCATTTCGCGAGTGCGCATTAGAGCTTCTTTCTTAGTTAGTTTCTCGAAAGTACCGTCTTGAGCTTGTGCTTCGAAATCTTTTAGACGCTTGATAGACTGACGAACAGTTTTGTAGTTCGTTAGCATACCGCCCAACCAACGGTTGTTCACGTAGAACTGGTCAGCGTTGATTGCAGCTTCTTTAACAGCTTCAGATGCAGCGCGCTTAGTACCAACGAAAAGAACTTTACCTTTCTTCTCACCGATTTTAGCTAGCTCAGCTAGTGCATCGTTGAACATTGGTACAGTTTTTTCTAGGTTGATGATATGTACGCGGTTACGAGCACCAAAGATGAATGGCTTCATTTTTGGGTTCCAGTAACGAGTCTGGTGACCGAAGTGAACACCAGCTTTTAGCATATCGCGCATTGATACAGTTGCCATTTTAAATTCCTCTATGGGGTTAGGCCTCCACATTTCCCATGAATCCGACTTGGTATGAATGATTACTCAAGCACCCCGGAACATGTGACGAAATGTGTGTGATTTAAATTAAAGTTAATGGGAACAAAACCGAGCTCGCCGATTCGAAGAAACTAAGTCCTGTTTCCGGCGCGCTTTATACCATAATTTGGCCACTGATTTCTACAAAAATCGCAATAAATGTACAAAGTACAATCATCACAGCAGTGAGTTTTTAACTAAACCCAACTAAAATGAATCACGTACATAACTACAAACGAGTTTTATTCTTGTTGCGCTTAATCTCGCCACTGATAGAATAACCCGTCAATTTAGAAAGCAGAGAACACAGATGTCTATCAAAATCAAAACTGAAGCTGAAATCGAAAGAATGCGTATCGCAGGTAAGCTTGCAGCAGAGCTTTTAGAAATGATCGAACCTCACGTGAAAGAAGGGGTAACGACGGAAGAGCTCGATAGAATTTGTGCGGATTACACTCGTGAGCGTGGCGCTTACTCGGCCCCACTTGATTATCACGGTTATCCAAAATCAATCTGCACATCGATCAACCACATTGTTTGTCACGGTATCCCAGCAGAACAAGACGCAATGGGTACTACAGGTAAACTAAAACCGGCTGTTCTAAAAAATGGCGATATCGTCAACGTGGACGTGACAGTTATTATTCCTAACGATGAAAATGCCTCACTAGACACTCGTCCAGAAGGTTATCACGGCGATACATCAAAAATGTTTTTAGTCGGTGATGTTTCACCTGCTGATAAGCGCCTATGTATGGTTGCTCAAGAAGCACTGTATCTGGGCATGAAGACCGTAAAACCAGGCTCCACAGTTGGTGCTATCGGTACTGAGATTGAAAAATTCATTAAAACGAATAACAAGAATAACCCACGTAATAAGTTCTCTATCGTGAAGGATTTTTGTGGCCACGGTATCGGTTCTGAGTTCCATGAGGAGCCACAAGTAGTTCACTACAAAAACAACGATCGCCGTGTACTAAAAGAAGGTATGGTGTTCACTATTGAACCAATGATCAATGCTGGTAAGTTTGGCTGCAGCATTGACGCAGAAGACGACTGGACAGTCTACACTGGCGACGGCAAAAACTCCGCGCAATGGGAACATACGATTGTGGTAACCAAAACAGGTTGCGAAGTATTGACCTTACGTAGCGACGAATCTATTCCTCGTCACATGAACAATATCTAGCCATTTCGCTTCGATTCAACAATATCCCCAAACACTGGGGATATTTTTTTATCTGAATCATTTTGGTATAACCGTAGTTAGAAACTTTTTTGCTTGCACGGATCGCACTCATGACTTTTCAGAGCCCAACCACACTAAGCGACGAACAACTCACGATCAGCGAGTTAAAGTCACAATTAGAAACCTTTTCTGAACATCAGAAACAAGAGTTCTTAAATCACCACCCTATTACCGATTTGGTCCTAGGTCGTTCAGATTACATTGACCAGCTACTTAACCGGTTATGGCAGTTCACTGGTCTAGCTAACCAAACCAGCCTAGCGTTAGTGGCTGTAGGTGGATATGGTCGCGGCGAGCTGCACCCGCTATCGGATATCGATATTCTGGTGGTCTCGCGCAAAAAGCTTCCAGCGAACCTTGAAAGCACCATCAGTGAATTCATTACCCTACTTTGGGATCTGAGATTAGAAGTCGGCCACGCGGTAAGAACCGTTCAAGAATGCCTTGAAATCGGCCAGTCGGACTTAACCGTTGCGACGAATCTTCAAGAGGCGCGTTTGCTATGTGGCAGCGAAGACACCTTTTCCTTACTTAAGAGCCAGATAGATTCCGAAGAATTTTGGCCCTCAGAAACCTTTTATCACGCAAAAATCGAAGAACAACGCACTCGTCACGCCAAGTACCACGACACCACCTACAATCTAGAACCCGATATTAAATCCACCCCGGGCGGATTGCGTGATATCCATACTCTAAGTTGGGTAGCGCGCAGCCACTTTGGGGCTACTTCCTTGTACGAGATGAGCCGATTTGGTTTCCTCACCGATGCAGAATACCGAGAACTCGTCGAGTGCCAGAACTTTCTCTGGCGCGTGCGCTTTGCACTACACATCGAACTACGACGCTACGACAACCGGCTAACCTTCGCTCATCAAGCTCAAGTGGCCGAGAACTTAGGCTTTGTTGGTGAAGGCAACGTAGCGGTCGAGATGATGATGAAAGAGTTCTATCGAACACTACGACGTGTCGCTGAACTGAATAAGATGTTGTTGAAACTGTTTGATCAAGCCATCGTCAATAAAGGTAAGATTCAAGACGCTATCGTCATTAACGATGATTTCCAGCGCAGGGGCAAACTCATAGAAGCAAGAAAGCCTGCGCTGTTTCAAGCTAGGCCAGAAACCATCTTAGATATGTTTATTCATATCGCTAATGACTCGAGTATTGAAGGCGTCAGCCCAGCAACATTGCGTCAATTACGTACTGCTCGACGTCGATTAAACAAGTTTTTGCACACCATTCCGGCAGCAAGAGAGAAGTTTATGGATCTGGTTCGCCACCCGAACGCGCTGCACCGAGCGTTTCGCTTGATGCACAAGCTAGGGGTTTTATCGGCCTACCTGCCCCAGTGGAGTCAGATCGTCGGACAAATGCAATTTGACCTGTTTCATGTCTACACCGTTGACGAACACAGTGTCCGCCTGCTGAATCATATCCACACCTTTAGCATCGAGGAAAACTACTCCAAGCACCCCATTTGCTGCGAGGTCTATCCTCGTATGCAGAAAAAAGAACTGCTTATCCTCGCTGCCATTTTTCATGACATCGGTAAAGGTCGAGGGGGCGATCACTCAGAGATCGGCGCTGTCGAAGCGTATGATTTCTGTATGGAACACGGCTTGTCTAAACCGGAAGCCAAACTGGTCTCTTGGTTAGTTCAAAATCACCTATTAATGTCGGTTACCGCTCAACGTCGTGATATTTACGACCCAGATGTGATTATCGAATTTGCTAAAAAAGTTCGCGATGAAGAATACCTTGAGTATCTAGTCTGCCTCACTGTTGCCGATATCTGTGCCACGAACCCAGAACTATGGAACAGTTGGAAGCGAACCTTGCTAGCTGAGCTCTTCTACTCCACACAGCGAGCACTCAGAAGAGGCCTAGAGAATCCCGTCGATGTTCGTGACCGTATTCGACACAATCAACAACTCTCTTCAGCGCTTCTACGTAAGCAAGGCTTTAACGCTCGAGAGATCGAAGTACTTTGGCAACGATTCAAGGCTGACTATTTCCTAAGACACACTCACAAGCAGATTGCCTGGCACAGTGAACACATCCTTAATGCCGATGATCCTACTAAGCCACTAGTGCTGATGAGTAAGAATGCGACACGTGGCGGCACTGAAGTCTTTGTATATTGCCAAGATCAGCCTGCATTGTTTGCCACAGTGGTTGCAGAACTCGATCGCCGTAATTTTAACGTGCATGACGCGCAGATCATGACCAGTAAGGATGGTTTCGTCCTTGATACCTTTATGGTGCTTGATCAACATGGTAATGCCATTGATGTAGAGCGACACTCTGCGGTGATCAAACATTTGGTTCATGTCTTGGAGGATGGACGCCCTACCCGCGTGAAAACGCGTCGCGCACCAAGAAACCTAAAGCATTTCAATGTAAAAACTCAGGTCGACTTTTTACCCACTAAGGGGAAAAAGCGCACGCTGATGGAACTGGTCGCTTTAGATGCCCCAGGCTTACTAGCAAAAGTGGGAGCGACGTTTGCCCAGCTTGGCGTTAATCTACATGCGGCGAAAATCACTACAATTGGCGAACGTGCAGAAGACTTATTTATCTTAACAAGCGCAACGGGTGGCAGACTGTCTGAAGAGGAACAGAGCCAGCTAAAACAAAAACTGCATGACACAATTTCAGAACAAATTGCTAGTTAATAAATAGTTATCAGTAATAATGACTGGCCATACCGTCGTGGCCAGTCACCTAAATTAAAATTGCGCATCATTTAAGCGATCTCGTCCACATTTCTCTCTTATTTGTCTAATTATCAGCTATCTACCACATTAATTGCCTGCTACAGTTGTAGAGAAACACACTGCAATAAGAGGTAACTTATGTATCCAAACCTCACAGGTTTAGGCATTCACGATCCTAAACAAATTGAGCGTTACTCACTACGACAAGAAGCGCACAAGGATGTGTTGAAGATATACTTTCATAAGCAAAAGGGCGAGCTCTTCGCCAAAAGCGTTAAGTTTAAGTATCCAAGACAAGTAAAGAATGTTCGCGTTAATAGCAGCAGTGGCAATTACAAAGAAGTCACCGAAATTAACCGCAATCTCACGCTGGTTATTGATGAATTAAATAAACTAACCAAACCTGTAGAAGTCGCCGAAGTCGATGTTAAGCAGAAAATCCTCACCGATCTTCGCCACTTAGAAAAAGTCGTTTCTAGCAAAATTGCCGAGATTGAAGCGGATTTAGAAAAGTTAAAGTAATCAAAAAAAATGCTCCCCTAAGGGAGCATTTTTTATAGGCGTATCTATTAAGGCGTATAGAACGTTGCTGCGCCTGGACCTACTGGTAGACCTAGTAAGAATACCCAAATGTAGAACAGTAAACTCCAACCTACCAAGAAACAGATAGAGTACGGCAACATAGTTGCGATTAGCGTACCAATACCTAGATTCTTCATATAGCGTGTTGCCACTGCCAGAATCAGTCCAAAGTAGCTCATCATAGGTGTGATGATGTTGGTAGTTGAATCACCAATACGGTATGCCGCCTGAATGGTTTCAGGAGCATAACCAACCAACATAAGCATTGGAACAAAGATAGGTGCTGTTACTGCCCACTGTGCAGACGCTGAACCAATCATTAGGTTGATAAAGCCACACATTAGGATAAATGCAAAAAACAGAGCAGGACCTGTTAGACCGATAGTCTGTAGGAAGTCAGCACCCGCTACAGCAAATACCTGACCAAAGTTTGTCCACTTAAAGAAAGCAACAAATTGCGCAGCAAAGAACACCAATACAATGTACATACCCATCGAAGACATAGACTTCGACATCGCATCGATCACGTCACGGTCATTCTTCATAGAGCCAGTCACTTTACCGTAGACAAAGCCCGGAATCGCGAAGAAGACAAAGATGAATGCTACGATACTCTTCAAGAACGGAGAACCTGCAACCTGACCATCAGCAGTACGAAGCACGCCATTTTCAGGAACAACAGTTGATGCAATGATTGCACTTACAACCAGTACTGCAATACCTGCCATTTTCAGGCCTTTCTTTTCTACTGCAGTCAGTGAACCCATGCTGTCATTAGAAAGATCTTCTGCTGCTTCTTCTTCATTGTATTTACCCAGTTTAGGCTCAACGATTTTTTCGGTAACAAAGGCACCTGTAATCGCAATGAAGAAGGTCGACACAAACATAAAGTACCAGTTAACCTCAGGGCCAACGGTATAGTTTGGATCGATCATTTGAGCGGCAGTTTCAGTAATACCTGATAGTAGTGGGTCCACAGTACCAATTAATAGGTTTGCTGAATAACCACCAGATACACCAGCAAACGCTGCTGCAAGACCTGCTAGAGGGTGACGTCCTAGAGAGTGGAACAGCATCGCTGCCAATGGAATAAGTACGACGTAACCAAGCTCTGAAGCAGTGTTAGAAATAATACCTGCAAATACAACGGTTACTGTTACCATGCGCTGAGACGCACCCATAACAAGACCACGCATTGCGGCAGATAGCATGCCAGAGTGTTCAGCAATTGCCACACCCAGCATAGCGACAAGAACGGTTCCTAATGGCGCAAAACCTGTGAAGTTTTTCACTAAGTTTGTCACGATTAGCTGTAAGCCTTCTGCGTTCAATAAGCTCACTACTTTAATCATACCGTCTGCTGCACGACCAGCAGCGCCTTCAGGGCGCGGATCGGCAACCGCTACGTCAAAGTAGCCGGCAATGCCTGACATAACTAAGATAGCAACACAGAAAATAGCAAACAGTGTGATTGGGTGGGGTAATAGATTCCCCAAGTACTCTACCGCGTCAAGAAAACGGGTAAATAGAGGCTTTTTTGGCTTGTTGTGTTTCATTGTGGCAGATGAACTCATCTGTCCCCTCCTTTTTTATTTGTCCTAGCATTCTTTACAAAGCCATGGTCGATTCCTGACAACTTTGTAAAAAAGCAGCCGCAGGGTACGTGAGGGAGCTCAACATTAAAAGCCGAAAATGTTGCTAATTGTAAATGTTGCGCAATTTACATCCAGTTATTTAGCAAAAACACAACAACTTATAATGACAAAAATATAAAACAAAAAATAACAATCTCGTGACATATTTACCTTTTAGTAATATCGACAACCGATTAGGGCTAAAAAAAGCTCAACTAAATCATCATTGAAAACACACTCAGCTTCTGAAATGATGGATTGTGATTTATGTGAACTAGGACTCAATTCGTGACTTACTCATTGGAGCCAATTGGCATCATTCATTCTCCTTACAAAGAGAAGTTTGCTGTACCGAGACAACCTCGGTTAGTCTCGAGCGCCACCGCAACAATTGCATTACAGGGTGACATCAATTGTCTGGAAGCCGTTCGCGGCCTTGAACAATTTTCTCACCTTTGGTTGCTGTTTCTCTTTGACCAAAACCTTGCCGCAGGCTGGAAACCTACAGTGAGACCACCTCGATTAGGAGGCAATGAACGAGTCGGAGTATTAGCCAGCCGCGCGACATTTCGTCCCAATGGTATCGGAATGTCTTCAGTTGAACTGAAAGGTATTCGTCAGCAAGGTTCCCTAGTCTTTATTGATGTGGGCAGTGTTGATCTTGTAGATGGCACCCCAATCGTCGATATCAAACCTTATATCCCTTATTCAGACTCAATCCCTGATGCCATCGGTGGCTATGCGGAATCTGAACCTGAATCGATTGAAGTCGCGTTTTCAGACATCGCATTAGAGGTACTTGCTAAGGACAAGGAGGTTGCCTATAAAACGCAAGTCATCAAAGAGGTACTCGCTCAAGATCCCCGACCTGCTTACAAAAAAAGTAAGGTTGATGATAAGGAATACGGAGTCAGACTCTTCGATTGGAACGTAAAATTCAAAATAATCGCGCAACTAGCATTGGTAACTTCCATTGACTCTTTGTAGAAAGCGAATTGGCTGATATCATAAGCGGCTTAACTCGATTTGGGTCTTCTGCCCAGATTCTCTATTAACATAATGAACGGATACCCATAAATGCGTACCAGTAACTATCTTCTTTCTACTCTGAAGGAGACACCAAACGACGCAGAAGTTGTAAGTCACCAGCTAATGCTGCGTGCAGGTATGATTCGTAAACTAGCTTCAGGTTTATACACTTGGCTACCTACGGGTCTACGTGTTCTGCGTAAAGTCGAAAACATCGTTCGCCAAGAGATCGATAATGCAGGTGCAGTTGAGACTTTGATGCCCGTAGTGCAGCCGTTTGAACTATGGGAAGAAACAGGCCGATCTGAAAAGATGGGTGCGGAACTACTTCGCTTCACTGATCGCCACACGCGTCCGTTTGTTCTTAGCCCAACGGCTGAAGAAGTTATCACTAGCCTTGTTCGCAACGAAGTAAGCTCTTATAAGCAACTTCCGCTGAACCTATATCAGATTCAAACTAAATTCCGTGATGAGCGTCGCCCTCGTTTCGGTGTTATGCGTGCACGTGAATTCTCGATGATGGATGCATACAGCTTCGATATCGATAAAGAAGGTCTAGAAAAATCTTACCAAGCGATGCACGAGGCGTACTGCAAAGCCTTCGATCGCATGGGTCTAGATTACCGTCCAGTACTAGCAGACACTGGCGCTATCGGTGGTAACGGTTCACATGAATTCCATGTATTGGCAGAGAGCGGTGAAGATCTCATCGCCTTCTCTTCTGAATCTGACTACGCAGCTAACATCGAAAAAGCGGAAGCAGTAGCGCCAGCAATGGATCTAGCAGCACCGACTCAAGAGATGACATTGGTTGATACACCAAATGCCAAAACTATTGCAGAACTTGTAGAACAGTTCGATCTACCAATCGAAAAGACCGTCAAAACACTGTTTGTAAAAGCCTCTGAAGAGATCGATGCTCCACTTGTTGGATTGATCATTCGTGGCGACCACGAGCTTAACGAGATCAAAGCAGAGAAACTGGCTGAAATCGCTTCACCGCTAGAAATGGCGACTGAAGAAGAGATTCGCGCTGCTATCGGCGCTGGTCCTGGTTCTCTTGGTCCAGTTGGCCTTGAACTGCCATTTATCGTAGACCGCTCTGTTGCAGTAATCAGTGACTTCGGTGCGGGCGCAAACATTGATGACAAACACTACTTTGGCATCAACTGGGGCCGCGATGTAGAGTTAGGCAAAGTTGAAGATCTACGTAATGTTGTTGAAGGTGACCCTAGCCCATGTGGTCAAGGTACTATCCAGCTTAAGCGTGGTATCGAAGTTGGTCACATCTTCCAGCTTGGCAAAAACTACTCAGAGAAAATGAACTGTGGTGTACTTGGTCCAGATGGTAAGAATACTATTCTAGAGATGGGTTGCTACGGTATCGGTGTTTCTCGTGTAGTTGCTTCTGCAATTGAGCAAAACAACGACAAATACGGCATTATTTGGCCAGATGCGATTGCTCCATTCCAAGTAGCTCTAGTTCCTATGAACATGCACAAATCTGAGCGCGTTAAAGAAGCAGCTGAAAAGCTATACGCTGAACTAACTGCTGCTGGTATCGAAGTTCTGTTCGATGACCGAAAAGAACGTCCAGGCGTAATGTTCTCTGACATCGAACTTATCGGTATTCCTCATACGATCGTTATTGGCGACCGTAGCATGGATGAAGGTAACTTCGAATATAAGAACCGTCGCACTGGTGATAAGACTCCAGTTGCCATGGAACAAATCGTAGCGCACGTTACTTCGCAGCTAGCGTAATACTGCGTTATCGCGACTGGCCCTCTACGCCAGACGAGCTAAATTTTATCTTTAAGGCCGCTTACGCGGCCTTTTTTATTACCTTCATATTCTGTTCATCTTCCCTCTTTTACTATGACTTATATCGGTAAGTATCAGGAGAACAAGATGGACTTGAAAGCACTTCTTAATCAAGCTCTCAGCTCAGATATAGCAAAACAGGCCACTCAAAAAGCAAGCCAATCTTCATCCAGTTTAAGTAACGCACTTGGTGACAAAAAAACTCTGGGGGCGTTAGGAGCTGGAGCCGTGGGCGGTGGTATTCTTGGCATGCTGATGGGCTCTAAGAAAACAAAGAAAATGGGTAAGAAAGCCCTAGGTGTTGGCGGTGCAGCAGCGCTTGGAGCTCTAGCCTATAAACTCTACAACGACTACAGCAATAATAACGGAGGAAACTCCGATGCTACTACAGTTACATATTCATCAACACCGGCCAATTTTACTCAGACTAACCAGCACGATGAGTCAGTACTCAAAGCCATGATAGCCGCAGCTAAAGCAGATGGTCATATTGAAGAGCAAGAAATGGCGAAGATTGAACAAGCTCTGACAGGATTAGATGCAGACCCATCAGTACATCGACTTGTTCAAACTGAAATGGCAAAACCTCTCGATCCAAGCGAAATTGCTAAGCTAGCCGTCTCTCCCGAGCATGGTACTGAAATCTATTTGGCGAGCCTATTGGTCGCGGATGAACAAAACTTTATGGAAAAAGCGTATTTGAAAGAACTGGCGAACCAGTTAGGTTTAGAAGAGGGGTTAGTGGCGCAACTGAATACGCAAATCACTCAATAAAGTAACAAGGTACCTAAGGCCTAAAACCGACCTTAGGTACATAAATTCTTATTCTTCGCTTACAACAGCCGCAGCAGCTTTAGCAGCGCGTGCTTCCGCTTTGCGCTCATTGCGCTTTGCTTGGTTTTCAATGAAACCAGCTAGCTCTTTATCCGCCCAAGCTTGAGCCAACTCTTGACTCTCAAAACCCATCTCACGCTTTGAAACAACAGTGCGACGAGACGTTACTTGACGAATGATCTCTGCAGACCAACCGTTACGCTTTTCCGTTAGACGGATAGTAAATTTTTTATTTTCAGACATTTATGTAGTTCCTAAAGACTTTGTTAAGGGATATTCCAGCAATGTAATGCTAGCCATCCCTAAGCCAGCGCGGTATTAGAACACAAATCGAGCGCTGACGCTCAGAGTTTTTATAAGAAAAAGTCCCCAGTGTTTCCACTGAGGACTTCATTAACTATTTAGCTGTAACGTTTGAGGTAGTTGCCTCGGTTCGATTACTTACCTACGTTCACGCGAGCGTTGCGGAACATGCGCATCCAAGCACTGTCTTCACCCCAAGATTCAGGCGCCCAAGAGTTAGCAACCGTACGGAATACACGCTCTGGGTGCGGCATCATGATAGTCACACGACCGTCACGAGTCGTTAGACCTGTGATTGCGTTTGGTGAACCGTTCGGGTTATTTGGATACTGCTGCGTTGGGTTGCCATTGTTATCAACATAACGCACCGCTACCGTACCTGATGCTTCAATCGCATTTAGGTGGTCAGTATCGCGCACTTCTACGCGACCTTCACCGTGAGAAACTGCGATTGGCATACGTGAACCTTCCATGCCATCGAAGAAGATAGAGTCAGACTTCTGCACTTCTACTAGGCTAAAGCGAGCTTCAAAGCGCTCAGATTCGTTACGAACAAAGCGTGGCCATAGGTCTGCACCTGGGATCAGCTCTTTTAGGTTCGATAGCATCTGACAGCCGTTACACACACCTAGTGAGAAGGTGTCTTCGCGGTGGAAGAAGCTCTGGAACTGGTCACGCGCCTGGTCGTTGAACAGGATAGACTTCGCCCAACCTTCACCCGCACCTAGAACATCACCGTAAGAGAAGCCACCACAAGCCACAAGACCTTGGTACTCTTCTAGAACTGCTTGACCCGTTAGGATGTCGCTCATGTGGATGTCTGTTGCTTCAAAGCCAGCGCGGTCAAACGCTGCTGCCATTTCAACGTGAGAGTTAACACCCTGCTCACGAAGAATTGCCATCTTAGGCTTAGCGCCCGTCGCGATGTATGGCGCTGCAACGTCTTCTTTAACGTCGAAGCTCAGTTTCACGTTTAGACCTGGGTCAGAATTGTCTTTCTTCGCTTCGTGCTCTTGGTCTGCACACGCAGAGTTGTCACGTAGAGACTGCATCTTGTGCGTAGTTTCCGCCCAGATAGTACGCAGCTCTGTACGAGAGCGCTCGATAACAACCGCATCACCAGAAGTGATAACGAAGTCGTCCGACGCTTCAACGCTGCCGATTATGTGAGAACATGCTTCTAGGCCGTTCGCCGCTAGAACTGCTTTCACTGCTTCTAGGTCGTCATTCTTAACCTGAACAACTGCACCTAGCTCTTCGTTAAATAGTGCTGCAAGAGTATCTTCGCCAAGACCTGAGATGTCTGCTTTCAAGCCACAGTGACCCGCAAATGCCATCTCAGCAAGCGTTACAAATAGACCGCCATCGCCTTTATCGTGGTAAGCTACTAGCTTGTCATCACGAACAAGGGTTTGCATCGCATCGAAGAAGCCTTTTAGCTGCTCTGCGTTGTCTACGTCTGCTGGCTTATCACCAAGCTGCTTATAAACCTGTGCCAATGCCGTTGCACCTAGACGGTTCTTACCGTTACCTAGATCAACAAGAACCAGTGACGACTGACCTTTGTCAGTGCGAAGCTGCGGCGTGACCGTCTTACGAACATCTTCTACACGACCAAATGCAGTGATAACCAGTGAAAGTGGAGACGTTACTTCTTTGTCTTCACCGTTCTCGTTCCACTTGGTCTTCATCGACATTGAGTCTTTACCTACTGGAATCGTTAGACCCAGAGCTGGACATAGCTCTTCACCTACCGCTTTCACCGCTTCGTAAAGACCTGCGTCTTCACCTGGGTGACCCGCTGGAGACATCCAGTTAGCTGACAGCTTGATGCGCTTGATATCACCAATGTCTGTCGCTGCGATGTTAGTTAGAGACTCACCTACCGCTAGACGAGCAGACGCGCCAAAGTCTAGAAGAGCAACTGGTGTGCGCTCACCCATAGACATCGCTTCACCGTGGTAAGTATCGTAGCTCGCTGCTGTTACTGCGCAGTTTGCTACCGGTACCTGCCAAGGACCAACCATCTGGTCACGAGCAACAAGGCCTGTAACCGTGCGGTCACCGATGGTGATTAGGAATGTTTTCTCAGCAACCGTTGGTAGACGAAGAACGCGGTCAACCGCATCGTTCATTTCAATGCCTTCGCGAGAAATAGCTGGGCTGTCTACTTTCAGTGTTTTCGCATCACGGTGCATCTTCGGCGTTTTGCCTAGAAGGATGTCCATCGGCATGTCGATTGGCGTGTTGTCGAAGTGTGAATCTTCAAGTTTCAGTTCACGCTCTTCTGTTGCCACACCCACTACTGCGTATGGTGCGCGCTCACGCTTACAGATAGCATCAAATGCTTCCATGTTCTCTGGCGCTACCGCCATTACATAGCGCTCTTGAGATTCGTTACACCAGATCTCAAGTGGGCTCATGCCTGGCTCATCGTTTGGTACGTCACGTAGCTGGAAGATACCGCCGCGCTCACCATCGTCAACAAGCTCAGGAAGTGCGTTTGAGATACCGCCCGCGCCCACATCGTGGATAAATGCAATTGGGTTGTCTTCACCTAGCTGCCAGCAGCGGTCGATCACTTCTTGACAGCGACGTTCCATCTCAGGGTTTTCACGCTGTACTGAAGCAAAGTCTAGATCTTCAGCAGACTGACCAGACGCCATAGAAGACGCTGCGCCGCCACCAAGACCGATGTTCATTGCTGGACCACCAAGTACGATTAGGCTTGCACCTACTGGGATCTCTTTCTTCTGAACGTGCTCGTCACGGATGTTACCCATGCCACCGGCAATCATGATTGGCTTGTGGTAACCACGTACTTCTTCACCTGCGTGTGATGTAACTTTTTCTTCGTAAGTACGGAAGTAACCAAGTAGGTTTGGACGACCAAATTCGTTGTTAAACGCCGCGCCACCTAGTGGACCTTCTAGCATGATATCCAATGCGTTAACGATACGACCTGGCTTACCAAAATCCGTTTCCCAAGGCTGTTCGAAGCCAGGAATGCGAAGGTTAGAAGTCGTAAAGCCTACAAGACCTGCTTTTGGCTTACCCCCAATACCTGTTGCGCCTTCGTCACGGATTTCACCGCCGCTACCTGTAGAGGCACCTGGCCACGGAGAAATCGCTGTTGGGTGATTGTGTGTTTCCACCTTCATCAAGATGTGTGCTTTCTCGTGGTTGTAACCGTACTGACGTGTTTTTGGATCTGGGAAGAAACGACCCACTTCAGAGCCTTCCATTACTGCTGCATTATCTTTGTAAGCAGATAGAACGTGGTCTGGTGTCGTTTCAAATGTGTTTTTGATCATCTTGAACAGCGACTTGTCTTGCTTCACGCCGTCGATAGTCCAATCTGCATTGAAGATCTTGTGACGACAGTGCTCAGAGTTCGCCTGCGCAAACATCATCAGCTCGATGTCTGTTGGGTTGCGCTCTAGCTTAGTCACAAAGCTTTCAAGTAGGTAATCAATTTCATCTTCTGCAAGTGCAAGACCTAGCGTCACGTTCGCTTCTTCTAGTGCTTTGCGGCCACCTGTTAGTAGATCAACATCAGCTACCGGTGCTGGCTCTGCTACTTGGAACAGTGCTGCCGCTGATTCGAAGTCAGAGAAAACCACTTCCATCATACGGTCGTGGATCACCGCTTTAAGCTCAACAAGTTGAAGCTCAGTCAATTCGCTTGATGTCTCTACATAGTATGCCGTACCGCGCTCTAGGCGAGTCACTTTGTCTAGGCCACAGTTATTGGCGATATCCGTAGATTTAGAAGACCATGGCGAGATTGTGCCAGGGCGAGGTGTCACTAGAAGCAGTGTGCCTGTTGGCTCGTGCTCTTCGATAGTTGGACCGTAAGTCAGCAACTTCTCTAATTTTTCAACTTCAGACTCATCCAGGTCTGCCGTTAGGTCGGCAAAGTGGGCAAACTCAGCGTAAATACCTGTTACTGGTAGGTTTAGTTCACGACAAAGCTCTAGTAGCTTGTTAACACGAAACTCAGAAAGAGCTGGGGAACCACGCAAAATTCTCATGTGCTTAGGTCTCTTATGCAGTTGATTGAGGTGAAATTAGTATAAATTCAAATAGTTAGCTTGCATTTCTGAACTTATAACAATTTATCCTGCTCTAATGCGGCGCTATTATAGAGGATTTTTTTTTGTGACGTAACCGCTAACGCAAACGTTTTCGTCATTTTTTTTCGATTTGCAGCAAACGATATCGTCATGGTGATAGAGTGACCACTCTCGGGTGTTTATGCCTTCTTGCTTTGCCAAGCTCGCTAGCTTTGGTATAAAGGCAGCACTATCGTTGTGAGATAAATGAATTAATGCAAAATCCATCTGCTGTTTATTGGTTAAATTTACGCTGGCTCAAATTACTATCCGTTTGTCTGTTAACGCTTGGAATGGCAGGCTGCCAAATCGACTCTGATCCCAAAAGCGAACTAGAGAACATTAAAGAGCGCGGTGTCCTTCGTGTCGGTACACTCAATAATCAACTCTCTTATTACATTGGCCCTGATGGTCCAACTGGCTTGGACTACGAGCTTGCAAGACAGTTTGCCGACGAACTGGGTGTGCGGTTGGAAATGAAACCCGCTTACCGCCAAGCAAGTCTATTTCCAGCTTTGCAAAAAGGTGAAATCGATATTATCGCCGCTGGACTAAGCCAATCTCCAGAGCGCATCAACCACTTCCGTGCAGGCCCTGCCTACTACTACGTGAGCCAACAGGTGGTTTATAAGAAAGGTCAATGGCGACCAAGAAACTTAGAGCAATTATTAAACAACCAGCAAGAGTTAATCGATAAAGCCGATGGTGAAGAGGTCTTTGCGATAGTAAAAGACTCTCACTTTGAGCAAACGCTGGCGAATGTCGCTAACCAAAACCCTGACTTCCGCTACTACATTGATGCTAATGCTGACGTCAATGACCTATTAAAGCAGGTTTCTGAAGGCCAACTTAAGTTCACCATGGCAGACTCTGTGGAACTGTCACTTTCTCAACGGATTTATCCTGATCTCGCATTGGCGTTTGAAATGACCGAAGATCAACCGATCTCTTGGTATATGCGAAAGTCAGAAGACGAGAGTTTGTACGCGTTATTGATCGAATTCTTTGGCCGCTTGAAACAGACAGGTGAACTGGCGAATTTAGAAGAGAAATATATCGGACACATTGGTGTCTTCGACTATGTCGATACTCGCGCGTTTATCCGTGCTTTAGATGGCAAATTGCCTAAGTGGTCGCCTCTCTTCAAGAAATATTCGAACGAATTTGATTGGCGCTTAATCGCGGCTCTTGCCTATCAAGAGTCTCACTGGAATCCTGTGGCTAAATCGCCAACAGGTGTTCGTGGTATGATGATGCTTACATTACCGACGGCGAAAAGTGTTGGTGTGACCAACCGCTTGGATCCAGAACAGTCTGTTCGTGGCGGTGTGGAATACTTAAGACGAATTGTTGATCGTGTTCCAGATTCTATCGCGGAACATGAGAAAATCTGGTTTGCCCTCGCCTCTTATAACGTCGGCTTCGGTCATATGATGGACGCAAGACGCCTGACAAAACGACAAGGTGGTGATCCTGATGCTTGGGCGGATGTGAAAGATCGTTTACCGTTATTACGTCAAAAGAAATATTACAGCCAGACACGTTACGGCTATGCTCGCGGTGATGAGGCAAGAAATTATGTCGAGAATATTCGCCGCTACTATCAAAGCATTATTGGTCATATTGACAAACAGATAGCCGTTGAGGCTGATAAAGAAATCAGTACTGAAGACTTAATCGTCATCCCAGCCCTGCCTCCAGTATCCGGCGCTGTCGCGTCAGAGCAAGGGGCAGTTAGCTCAGCCTCAGACTCTACGTCAGCACAGAAAACTGGACACTCAGGACGTTAACTATCAGGAATCTTCAAGTATGCGAATGTGATCGTATATCGCATACTTGAAATCTTATTCTCAAGCCCTTACATTAAACTTTGAGATTGATCATTCGCCAACGCTTCGCTTGGCGAGATAATCTCTTCTATCGCAAGGTACTGTCGTGCCCTCTGCAAATACTCAGCATAATCGAAATCACCCTACGACAAGGTTGGGCGGTGGATTGTGTTTCGTACTCCGGCATCGATCCATTGATAAGGAAATCTATTACGCAATGATTGTGTCTAGATACAGATCGGAGAGGTTTATCTTTCGTGATAGGAGGTAGTTTTATGCTTGCAAGGAAAAGAATGCAATCTAAACACCTTAATAAGACGGTGGCAGCAAACCGCCGCAAAAGAAAAATGGCCAATAATAAAAAGAAAGTTATTTGGCGTCACCGAGCTTTTATGCAGTTACTCACTCCATAAAGCACAGACAGCAAACATCTGCCCAGCAGATGTTTGCTAAAAATTACTCTTCACCCTTCATCTGTTCATCACGCTTCTCTTGCTTCTTTTGTTTTATTTCTTTGCGTCTGCGTTTGAAAAATGCCTGCAATTGATGACGACATTCCGCTTCTAATAACCCAGATTCAACATCGGCGTAGTGATACGATGCTTGGCTCTCAAACAAGTTTAATACCGTCCCTGCTGCGCCAGCTTTTAAATCAGGTGCACCGAATACAATCCGCTTTACACGACTATGCAGCAGAGCTCCAGCGCACATTGGACATGGCTCTAGCGTTACATACAATGTCGTATCCAGCAGTCGATAGTTTTCTAGGCTCTGGCCTGCTTTACGAATCACTTGCATCTCAGCATGCGCCGTCGCGTCGTGATTACCGATAGATTGATTCCATCCTTCAGCGATAATCTCCCCACCTCTGACTAATACCGCTCCAACAGGCACTTCACCTTCAGATTCAGCATGATTCGCCAACTCCATCGCGCGTTGCATAAAATGACGGTCTTCATCATTAAACTCAAAGGTCATTTGTTCATCAGTCATGTTTTTCTCGGCTTAATGCTTCTGATAAGTAATCAATTAACGTTCGAACTTTCGAAGTGAGCATTCGGTTCTGTGGATACAATGCCCAAATACCCTCACGATCACCTCGATATGGAGTCAGCACTTCCACCAGCTCCCCAGCTTCCAAATACGGCTGCACATAGTAATCAGGAAGTTGCACTATGCCTAATCCTTTTAAAGCCGCATCAACGAGCGCATAACCACTGTTGCATTGAACTCGACCTTCAACGTGAATAAGACGCTCAGACCCTTTTTCATCGAAACGCCAGTACTTTGTTGAACCTCGTAAACAGCTATGCCTTTTCAATTCAGACAGTGTATGAGGCTCACCATGGTTTTCAAGGTAGGTTGGACTTGCACACACAAACATATGTCGGTCGAGTAGTTTTCTGGCCATCATAGAAGAGTCTTCTAGTCGACCAAGACGAACGGCTAGGTCAAACCCTTCTTCTACCAAGTTCATTTTCTGGTTAGAAAGAATCAAGTCCAATTCAATTTGTGGGTGCATCAACAGAAACTCGTGCATCAACGGCGCAAGAACTTGTTCACCAAAGGTGACTGGCGCCGTCATCTTTATTTTACCCTTAGGCGTCGATTGCAACTGAGTAATCGCTAATTCTGCCAACGCTAGTCCATCAACAAGAGGTTTACAGTGTTGATAGTAAGTCGCCCCCACTTCCGTTACTGAAACCTTGCGAGTAGTTCTAACAAATAGCTTTACGCCGAGCTTTTCCTCCAACGCATTCACTCTGCGACTAATATTGGCTACTGATGTTGCCAACCTGTCTGCTGCACCAGTAAAGCTCTGCGTTTCTACCACTGCTACAAACTCATTGATCCCTTCCCAATTTGCCATTTCAACCCTCACTATTACTTTCATGTAATAGTGTATTTCAATTTATGCTAATTATCATTATTTAAGAAATAAATATACTAGCCCCATCTGATGCAAACGGCGTGAAGTGAACTAGTCTTACTCAAGTTAGCCGTTAGTTAATTTTGTGACCTTGTAATAATAAGGAATAACCATGACTGAACAATTTATCAAATCACGTGCTGCTGTTGCTTGGGGCCCTAACCAACCACTTAAAATGGAAGAAGTGGATGTAATGCTTCCAAAAGCTGGTGAAGTACTCGTAAAAATCGTTGCTACTGGCGTATGTCACACCGATGCATTCACTCTATCTGGCGATGATCCAGAAGGTATTTTCCCAAGCATTCTTGGCCACGAAGGTGGCGGCATTGTAGAAATGGTTGGTGAAGGTGTAACAAGTGTTGAAGTTGGCGACCATGTTATTCCACTTTACACAGCAGAATGTGGCGAATGTAAGTTCTGTAAATCAGGTAAAACTAACCTTTGCCAAGCAGTTCGTGAGACTCAAGGTAAAGGTCTGATGCCAGATGGTACGACTCGTTTCTACAAAGACGGTCAACCGATTTACCACTACATGGGTTGTTCAACTTTCTCTGAATACACCGTACTACCAGAAATTTCTCTGGCTAAAGTAAACAAAGAAGCGCCTCTAGAGGAAGTATGTTTACTTGGTTGTGGTGTTACTACCGGTATGGGTGCGGTACTGAACACAGCGAAAGTGGAGAAAGGCGACACTGTTGCTATCTTCGGTCTTGGGGGTATCGGGCTATCAGCTATCATTGGTGCTCGTATGGCTGGCGCTAGCAAAATCATTGGTGTTGACATCAATGAAAGCAAGTTCGAGCTTGCTCAGCAACTTGGCGCGACTGACGTGATCAATCCACAAAAATTCGATAAGCCAATTCAAGAAGTGATTATTGAGATGACGGATGGTGGTGTTGATTACTCTTTCGAATGTATCGGTAACGTAAACGTGATGCGTCAAGCACTTGAGTGCTGCCACAAAGGTTGGGGTGAGTCCGTTATCATCGGTGTAGCGGGTGCAGGTCAAGAGATCTCAACTCGTCCATTCCAACTCGTGACTGGTCGCGTATGGCGTGGTAGTGCTTTCGGTGGTGTTAAAGGCCGTAGTGAACTACCAGAAATCGTTAACCGTTATATGGCAGGTGAGTTCGGCTTACAAGAGTTCATCACTCATACCATGCCACTGGAAGACATTAACGAAGCATTCGAATTAATGCATAAAGGCGAAAGTATTCGTACCGTTATTCACTATTAATGATTCAGGGCTCTAGTGTACTAGAGCCCTTGCTTTTAAATTGGATTGATAGAATGACCATAGAAAATGTAAGCCAAGCCAAAGTATTTGGTGGGTGGCACAAACAGTACCATCACCAATCTTCGGCATTGAGCTGCCAGATGAGATTTGCCATCTATTTACCACCAGAAGCGAGCGCTGATAATCCAGTCCCCGTCCTCTACTGGCTTTCAGGTTTAACCTGCACCGACGAAAACTTCATGCAAAAAGCAGGCGCTTTCCGCATGGCGGCAAAACTCGGTATTGCCATCGTCGCACCTGATACTAGCCCTCGCGGTGAAGATGTACCTGATGATGCCGAGGGTGCATACGACTTCGGTCTAGGCGCTGGGTTCTATGTAAATGCGACACAAGCACCTTGGAATCAACACTATCAAATGTACAACTATGTCGTCGATGAGTTGCCATCGCTTATCGAACAGCACTTCCCTGTCACGCAGGTTCGATCCATTTCTGGACACAGCATGGGCGGACATGGTGCGCTAACGATTGGATTAAAGAACAGTGATAGATATCGCTCTATTTCGGCATTTAGCCCAATCAGTAATCCAATGAACTGCCCTTGGGGCCAAAAAGCACTGAGTCAGTACCTTGGTAACAATACGAATGACTGGAAACAGTATGACAGTGCTGAGCTGCTTAAAGCTAAGATGGCAACGCTGCCAATTTTAGTAGACCAAGGGGAAGATGACGGATTCCTACAAGAGCAGCTAAAGCCAGAGCTGTTATTAGCTGCGGCAGAAATTTCTGGCAGTGATATAAAGCTACGTATGCAGCCTGGTTATGACCACAGCTATTTCTTCATTCAGAGCTTTATTGAAGATCACTTACGCTTTCATGCTGGATTCTTGAAAGACTAAGCTTCAGCTATTACTTAAACTAAAAAGCCCGCCCTTTATAGAAAGGGCGGGCTTTGTTCTAACTGTCTATCAACTTACATTGTATAAGTGTATGGCGCTTGGATACCTAGAGGGATACCTAGTGCCCAGTAAGCTAGCAAGAAGATTGTCCAACCAATTAGCATTGGAACAAGGATAGGGCCAATCAGTGCCCATTTCGCAGATGCAGAACCAACAAGTAGGTTTACACACGCTGTTAGCAGAATCATACCAACAATCGTCGCTTCACCAGGAAGGTTCATCGCTTTCAGACCTTCTGCACCGTAAAGCGCCAGCATAGTACCAATGTTTGATTGACCAAACGCCGCTAGGAACTGTGCACAGAAGAATGACATTACAATGTATGCGCCCATTGTCGCCATTGTGTCAGACATCGCTTTGATTACATCATTGCTGTTCTTGAATGTGCCAGAAACACGGCCATATACGTAACCAGGGATGATGAATAGAATGAAGATTAGAGGAACAATCGACTTCATTAATGGTGCAGAGAACGCAGTGATCTCACCTTCAGGTGAACGCAATGCCGATGTCTCAGGGATGATCGCTGCGATTAATAGCGCGATACCAGCAACCATTGACCAACCAGCAGCGCGGAACGCTTTAGATTCAGTCTCAGTAAATGTACCTAGGTCCGGTGCTTCTTCTGCATCTTCATCTACAGGTGTGTTCGCAAGACGCGGTTCGATGATTTTCTCTGTAACATACCAACCGATAGCAACAATAATCACTGAAGATAGACCAGTGAAGAAGATGTTTGCTAGAGGGTTAACGATGTACTCAGGATCAAGAACTTGAGCAGATGTCTGCGTGAAACCAGCAAGTAGTGGGTCGATACCTGAAGGGATAAAGTTCGCAGAGAAACCACCAGATACACCAGCAAATGCTGCTGCAATACCCGCTAATGGGTGACGGCCAGCTGCGTGGAAGATGATACCACCTAGAGGGATAACCAGTACATAACCTGCATCTGCTGCTGTGTGCGATACAATCGCAACAAGAATTAGCATTGGTGTTAGTAGCTTAGCTGGTGTGAAGTTAAGCATCTTCTTAAGGCCTGTAGTAATAAAGCCTGAAGAGTCAGCAACACCAACACCTAGCATCGCAACAAGAACGATACCTAACGGCGCAAAGCCAGTGAAGGTTGTCACCATATTAGCTAAAAAGCTAGCCAGTGCTTCACCAGTAAGTAGGTTATTAACTTCTAGTGCAGTACCTGTACGTGGGTTAATCAGATCAAAACTGACGTTAGATAAAAGTGCTGACGCAACCCAAACAATAACCAGTGCCCAGAAGAAAAGGATAGCAGGATCTGGGATCTTGTTACCTGCTTTCTCAATAAAGTTTAAAAAGCGATCCATTCCACTCGGCTTTGGAGCTGGCGCTTGATTAATCGATTGGTTACTCATGGTAACTCCGTGTGTGATGTTGTTATTTGTTGGTCTCATCGCGCGAGGCGAGAAGATTATATTTGCGTGACCATTTTATTTAAAAAAGATGAAAAGAGTAGATAATTTGGAACTTTTTCCATATTTGTAGACTTATTTTGCAAAAAACACCGACTAACATAACATTTAACCAACATGTTAATGCACAAATGCAAAACAATTATCTAACTAGCACGCAAAAGACCCGATTATATAAACATAGCTTATATTTTCACCATCATCTAAGCGCCTAATGCTTGCGACAATAACGCAAACCTTGGCTATGACTCTCAGTTCATTTACTTAATGGAAAAATGACACGATAGAGGCAAGAGAATTAGTCAAACTCACTAAAGCGGGAAATCTGAGTAACCAGAGCAACATTGCGTTTCACTCCCAATCGATCAACCCAAAATACTTCAACCTCAACCGTCTTGATGCTTCCATTCAGAGCTACTTTCGAGACAGTCCA
Organism: Vibrio mediterranei; assembly: GCF_900088415.1. GTDB lineage: Bacteria > Pseudomonadota > Gammaproteobacteria > Enterobacterales > Vibrionaceae > Vibrio > Vibrio mediterranei. The sequence continues at coordinate 83,839 of NZ_FLLQ01000010.1, read as the reverse complement.
CTTAACATCAAACACTGGATGTGAGTGGTCCTGTCCGTCAACAATATCCGTCATATAATCTGCAACAACTCGATTGGAAACTGAGGAGTCAGCCCCGCGAGTTCGAAACCACTCTAGCTTTGATTCCGCTAATGCTAGCGCTTGAGTACTTCGATAAGCAAAATCTGAGCGCTGCTCCATGTCGACTTGCATTTTCGCCAGACCTAACGCACTAATTCCAAAAAGGCACAATGCGACTAACACTTCAATGATGCTGATGCCACTCTGTTTAAAAATCACGCCACGCCCCCTTCTTCCATAGGTAACTGGAGGATGAAGAACTAGAATGAGTGATGACATCATGATTGTATTGAAAGCTTAAGGAATCTCGGAATAATGCAAGATGTTCTACATTGGAGTAATCAAAAAATGCGCCTCCAGTAATCATAAAACTGCCGTCTTGGTAATAAGCCGCAAGTGATTGATCTTCAGGAAAGTGTGTCGTAATACTGTCGCTTATTCCTAACTGTTGCCATTGCTCAATTGAAGGTTCAAAGTCTTGATTGAAATGAAACAAAACACCTTTAATGCTTGCTGCGCCTTGCATCGCAAATATACCTTCATGAACTAGTAACGTAATGCCTTCACTCGCTTCCGATAGCACTTTAATATCTGCTAAGTAATCATCCGATATGACACATGAGCCATTTATCCAAAGATGTAAGTTATTCTGTCGGAGCTGCTGGAGTATCTCTTCTCCACAGTTTTTCCGTTCCCAAAGGCCTTCTGCCGTTTGAGTTTCTAGGTTTATCTCTCTAAACACTCCGTTAGTTCTCACCGCATCATGTTGATGACGAGGAACACCGAAAAAATCTTCAAATACGCTAAGCTGGTCATCTTGAACAAAATCGTTAGCAAAACATTTGGGATCTGAAGAAGAGCTGCAATCACCGACGACAGTAGTTAAGTGCTCCTGCAAACACTTCTTATGACTCATAAACTCTTCACTAGGCACTGGACCATCACTCAATCCGCGATTAATTAATGAACCTTTTACTGAAAGATGACCTTTGAAGCGAAATGCCGCACATTCCCAGCCTTCATCCTCTTCCATACCAGGATCCGGCGTATTGATCACCAAGGACGATTTGATTTTAATGCTCGCAGAAGTTTGTATTGCCCCTGACTTTAATTTGGAAGTTGCTAAAGCAAAACGCCGGCTGATAGTCTGGTTTCCTGATGTCGCTGAAGCCACCACATCACCAGTTATACTGTCTGACCACAATTTTGTTGTCACTGATAATGTGTCATCGCAAACCTGAATGCTTGCAGGGATTTTCTGCGAAGGGAAATACTGAGCAATCGCGCATTCCACACCACCTTCAGCGAGCCAGAAAGACTTTCGAGAGGTAATTTCGTTTTGTGCACGCTTGATCTCGTAAAATGTCGTCTTATACATACCAATAAACAACATCAAAGCCAAACTCAGCAATATTGAAGTCATCATTAAAGTGATCGCTCCTAACTGATGTTTGACTCTCATTGGCCATTCCTCACCATGAAGTCTCGATAAATGGATGCGGTGACAGAAGGTTTTGCTCTTAAGTGTCCTTCCATCTCCAATTTAAGGTACTGATTGGTGCTACTCGAAGAGCCCACTTCATCGCTGATTAGCTCAAAGCGTGAAATCGCCACCAAGTTTGGTTCGAATACGGATGTACATCCCGAGACGAAGGAAAAACTAATGTCTCTTGCCCCCGATGCCAAACTTGAAACTGAACGGCAAATCTTCAGTTTTTGGTTATCAGCATCAAATTGCCACACTACATTTTCAATTGGTTTGGTCACATTAGGGTCTCTGTCGTCCCAATAAGCATATTGAACCGACATGCCATTGTTGGATATGTATACAGTCTGTGTTGAACCTTGAGGATTCAGCGTCGCATTATTAAAGCCAGCTGCACCAGAGCGTATAAGGTCATTTTGAACTCGCCGTGCTGTTGTTGACAGCGCTTGCTGAAGAATAAGTAACTGCGAGCGCTCGATAACATGACGTTGGATAGACATATAGAAGGTAACAAGTGCCGATAGCACTAACGTACTCAGAGCCATTGCAATGACAAGCTCTATCAACATGACTCCACGTACGAGATTAGGGGCACTTCTCATTTAGGACAGGCTCCAAAGCCAAACTGGATCTCGCCAACATCACATACAATCACTCGACCAGAAACACTGTGAGTCCGAATATTGATATAAGACTCCTCATCACTGTAGGGCTGTAATTTGATAGTGCCATTAGACAGGGCCATTCCCGTCAAGTTATCAAACTTAATCCGATGGTTAGAATGATTGAGTGACAACCCAATGCCTTTAAACACCTCGCCTTTTATTTGCCTTAACAACCTGGCATCGGGATCATTAATATCAACACGATTCGTCACTTCAACACTCCAGTGCTCAGTTTCTAGATGCTCTGAGAACCCCGAAAAATGAACCCATAGCGGCGTGTTCTGTGCAATTGACTCGGCCTTTGTTTGCATTAACAGAGCATATAGCTCATTAGCGGCTCGCGTTACTTTGAGTTTCTTAGAAGCGTCTTGAAAGGTAGGAGCTACAGCAGAAAGCAGAGCACCAAGAACCGCTATTGCAATAACCAACTCAAGGAGTGAGAAGCCGCGAGATCTTTCCCAAAAAAGAATGAAACCACCTACAAATGACGACTAAGACTTGCGTTAAATCTAGCAGCCACGAAAACTATTAAAGTAAATGAAATGAGTTATTTAGGGCTAGGGAGAAAAATGAAATGCAATAAAAGTAACAGACTTCAACGTGGTTTAACTTTGGTCGAGGTTGCTATTACTTTAGCCATACTTGCAGTAATCACAGGTATTGCTTACCCAAGTTACCTGCAACAAGTTAGGAAGAGTCATCGTATGGTAGCGCTGAGCGATATGCTCGCTATTCAACACGAACTAGAACGCCGCTATGACAACGGCTATCATTTCGAACAAATCGTTTCTGCCGGCACTTGTTCGATCTGTGACTCACAAACGACGCGATATCGGTTTGAAATAACTGCTGGCCGCACCGTTGCCTACATCATTAAGGCAACGGCTCAATCATCACAACAACAAACGAAAGATAGCTGTCTGGATGATGATAAGTCGATGACATTAAACGCCTTAGGTGTGACCACCCCTGCAGCGTGTTGGGGGCAATAAAAAAGCTCGCGACTGGTCGCGAGCTTTAGCAATAGTTTGAATAATCTTAACTTGTTAGATCATCAAAGAACTTTTTAACGCCATTGAAGAAACCTTCTGATTTAGGCTTATGCTTATTAGCAGCATCACCACCGCATGACTCTTCAAATTCACGTAGTAGCTCTTTTTGACGGGAACTTAGCTTAACTGGTGTTTCAACTACAAGCTTCACGATAAGGTCACCCACACCGCCGCCGCGAACGCCTTTCACGCCTTTACCGCGCATACGGAACATGCGTCCTGTTTGGGTTTCTTCTGGTACTTTAAGGCTTACACGACCATCAAGGGTAGGTACTTCCACTTCGCCGCCTAATGCCGCTTGAGCAAAGCTCACAGGTACTTCACAGTATAGGTTGTTGCCTTCACGTTCAAAGATATGATGCTCTTTCACGTGCACTTGAACGTACAAATCACCTGCTGGTGCGCCATGCTCTCCCGCTTCACCTTCGCCAGATAGACGAATGCGATCGCCGGTATCTACGCCAGCTGGAATCTTAACATTAAGTGTCTTAGTCTTCTGAATACGACCTTGGCCATGACAGCTATTACAAGGGTCTTTGATGATCTTACCTTGGCCATGACAAGTAGGACAGGTTTGCTGAACCGCAAAGAAGCCTTGACGCATTTGAACTTGACCGTGTCCATGACAGGTACCACAAGTTTGTGGCGAAGAGCCTTTCTTCGCACCGCTACCATCACAAGTCTCACACTCAACGAGCGTTGGAACTTCAATCTCTTTAGAAATACCGCGAACAGCTTCCTCCAGTGACAGCTCCATGTTGTAACGTAGATCAGCACCACGTTGTGCACGACTGCCACCACCACGGCGACCGCCGCCAAAGATATCACCGAATACATCACCGAAGATATCACCGAAATCAGCACCGGCGCCACCAAAGCCGCCACCGCCCATACCACCCTGTTCAAAGGCTGCATGACCATACTGATCGTAAGCCGCTTTCTTTTGCGGTTCGGTAAGAATTTCGTACGCTTCTTTTACTTCTTTAAATTTCTCAGCAGCGGTTTCATCACCTTGGTTTCTATCTGGGTGATACTTCATCGCAAGACGCTTATACGCCTTCTTGATGTCGCGCTCTGATGCGTCACGATCAACGCCTAATACTTCGTAAAAATCACGTTTTGACATATTGCTTGTTACCAATTACTTCGACAAACAGCCCGACGCTGTTTGGGGATTGTATCGTTCTAGATAAAGATTGGTGTCCTTATCTAGAGCGACATGACTCTCGTAAACTCACTGTTTACAAATTTGCGGGCGTAAAGGTTACCCCAAACGCCCGCACAAATCACTTTTCGAGAATCCAGTTCACTGAATTCTCTAAGCTATAAAGTTCAAGCTCAAGGAGGAAACGCGCAATTTGCTTAGTCTTCATAGAGAAAGTGCAAATGAGCATTTCCGACGCCGAGATTGGGCTTTATAGCGACGAGAAATTATTTTTTCTCGTCTTTTACTTCTTCGAACTCAGCATCAACAACATCGTCGTCTTGCTTAGGCTGTTCGCCAGCTTCAGTGCCCGCACCTTGTGCTTGAGCTTGCTGTTGTGCGATTTCCATTAGCTTCTGAGCCGCTGCCATTAGCGCTTGAACTTTCGCGTCAATCGCTTCTTTGTCCTCACCTTTACGAGCTTCTTCTAGCTCAGTGATTGCTGCTTCGATCTTCTCTTTCTCTTCTGCAGGTAGCGCTTCACCAGCTTCTTCTACTTGCTTACGAGTACCGTGAATCATTTGGTCTGCTTGGTTACGTGCAGCTGCTAGCTCTTCGAACTTCTTGTCCGCTTCTTTGTTAGCTTCTGCTTCTTGAACCATTTTCTCGATGTCTTCATCGCTCAGACCACCAGACGCTTGGATAGTGATCTTCTGCTCTTTACCAGTCGACTTGTCTTTCGCAGATACATGTAGGATACCGTCCGCATCTAGGTCGAAAGTTACTTCGATTTGAGGCATACCACGAGGTGCAGCTTGAATGCCTTCTAGGTTAAATTGACCTAGAGACTTGTTGTACATCGCTTGCTTACGCTCACCTTGAAGAACGTGGATAGTTACCGCGTTCTGGTTGTCTTCTGCTGTAGAGAAAACTTGGTTCGCTTTCGTTGGGATAGTGGTGTTCTTCTCAACTAGCTTAGTCATTACGCCGCCCATAGTCTCGATACCTAGAGACAGAGGAGTAACGTCTAGTAGAAGTACGTCTTTCACATCACCAGCTAGTACACCACCTTGAACTGCAGCACCCATTGCTACTGCTTCATCTGGGTTCACGTCACGGCGAGCTTCTTTACCGAAGAACTCAGCCACTTTCGCTTGAACCATAGGCATACGAGTTTGACCACCAACTAGGATTACGTCGTTGATGTCGCTTACTGATAGGTCTGCATCAGCTAGAGCAACTTTTAGTGGCTCAAGAGAACGTTGTACTAGGTCTTCAACTAGAGATTCTAGTTTCGCACGAGTCACTTTTACGTTCATGTGCTTAGGACCAGTTGCATCCGCAGTAACGTAAGGTAGGTTTACGTCAGTTTGAGAAGTAGAAGAAAGCTCGATTTTCGCTTTTTCTGCTGCTTCTTTAACACGCTGCATTGCTAGAGGGTCGTTCTTAAGATCGATGCCTTGCTCTTTCTTGAACTCTTCAACTAGGTAGTTGATCATGCGGTTATCGAAGTCTTCACCACCAAGGTGCGTGTCACCGTTAGTTGCTAGAACTTCAAATGTCTTCTCGCCTTCAACTTCGTCAATCTCGATGATAGAAATATCGAATGTACCACCACCAAGGTCGTAAACTGCGATAGTGCGGTCACCGCCTTTCTTGTCTAGACCGTAAGCAAGTGCTGCTGCTGTTGGTTCGTTGATGATACGTTTAACTTCTAGACCTGCGATACGACCAGCATCTTTAGTTGCTTGACGCTGTGCATCGTTAAAGTAAGCAGGAACTGTGATAACTGCACCAGTTACTTCCTCACCTAGGAAGTCTTCAGCAGTTTTCTTCATCTTCTTAAGTACTTCAGCAGATACTTGAGGAGCAGCCATTTGTTGGCCTTTCGCTTCTACCCATGCATCACCGTTGTCAGCCTTAACGATTTTGTAAGGCATGATTTCGATATCGCGCTGAACTTCTTCGTCTTCAAAACGACGACCGATAAGACGCTTAATTGCAAATAGCGTGTTCTCTGGGTTTGTAACTGCTTGACGTTTCGCAGGTTGACCTACTAGCGTTTCGCCGTCTGTGTAAGCGATAACCGATGCGGTTGTACGCTCACCTTCAGCATTTTCGATTACGCGTGGTTTGTCGCCGTCTAGAACAGCAACACAAGAGTTAGTAGTACCTAAGTCAATACCAATGATTTTACCCATCAGGCTATCTCCGAATAAATTCTATTGTTTCGTTTGCAAGCTCCGGTATGGAGCGTTGAGCCGGCAATACACCCGCTCGCAATAGGTTTGTTTTATGTATGAACCTTAAATAAGGGCTGCAAAATGCTTTTCAAGGGAGGAAGGTAAAAAAAATTAAGTTTTTTGCCGAAGAAATTAAAAACTGTCTATAAAAGGGGCAACTAACCTCTTGAAAGCATGACTATCAATAAAAAAAGCGGAGCTTTTAAGGCTCCGCTTTGCAAATCGTTAAATAACGTGATTAAGCACGGCTTTCAGTAAGTTGAGCTTCCGAACCTTGTTCAACATCAAGCTCATTTTCGCTACCCGCTACAATCGTATTGACGGCAGTATCACCAACAACGTTAGAACTTGTACAGAACATATCATTAATACGGTCAACTGCAGCAACAATAGCCAGACCTTCTGGTGGCAAACCTAGTTGGTGCAGGATAACGCCGATCATGACAACGCCGCCACCAGGAACACCACCAGCACCAATAGAAAGTAGTAGAACTGTGAAACCTAGTGTAAATAGGTCGCTCATTTGAATTGGCTGACCAAACGCATTAGCGATAAAAATAGTTGCGATAGCAATATAAATAGACGCCCCTGCCATGTTCATCGTTGCACCTAGTGGAACACCAAAACCAGCTACCGATTTAGACACACCAATTTTGTCAGTCAAAGTACGCATCGTTACTGGAATCGTAGCGTTCGAACTTGCTGTTGATAGTGAGAACAGTACCTGCTCACGAGTCGCACGAATAAACTGTGAAGGAGTCATCTTGGTTGTTGCGCCCACCATTAATGGATACACAACAAAAATCCAAAGCACAAGGATACCAACAACCAGTGCCACATAACCTGCCACTGAAGCTAGCGTACCAGCATCTAGAGTTGCACCTAGTTGAATCATAAGAGCAAACACACCATAAGGAGCAAGACTCATGACTAGACCAATGAGCTTCATCATGATGTCGTTCGCTACTTTGAACGCATTCACAGCAGGACCGCCCTTCTTATCCAATGCTTGGATGGCAAGACCTGTCAAAATTGCCATAAAGATGATTTGCAGCATATCGCCATTTGCAAACGCCTGAATTGGATTGCTTGGAACGATATTAGTGATCATTGAGAAGATATCAGGGGTTGTGGTTGACGTAATCTCAACGGCTTGAGCTACTGTACCACCAAGGTTTGCACCCGCCCCCGGCTGAACGATCATACCGATTGTTAACGCAAAAGTGATAGCGACTACAGTATTAAGAATATAAAGCGCAAAAGTTTTACCGCCTAGACGGCCAAAAGAGTTGATGTCTTTAAGTTCTACGATACCGCAGACAATAGAAACGTATACGAGTGGAACAACAAGCAGTTTGATAAGCGAGACGAACATGCCGCCCACACCTTCAGCAAAACCAAGTAGGTATTGGTCAAAAATGCTGACACCTGCGAATAAGTATTGAATCGCTGTACCAATTAGCAGGCCAGCAAATAGACCTATAAAGATCTTTTGGGATAGTGATTTATTCATTCATAAACTCCAGAATGTTGTGTTTAGTCCCTGTATTTTTATAGTTATTTACTTTCTTATTAGTAGAAAGCTCAGGGCATCTTACAGATCTGAAGCTCAAAATAAAGCATTAATTTTACATTTTGTTATCCAAAATCTAAAATACTATCACCTATTTTTTCAAAGGTTATTAGAATAAATAACTAAAAAAAATGAAGCCCATAAGGCTTCATTTCTCTATAAATCAAAAACAAGCGGGATAAACCTCTAGTGTCAATCCCTAACTGTTTGCTTGTTATTTAGACACCATGACCATAGCTGGTCTGATCACGCGACCATTTAGCTCGTAACCCTTTTGCATAACAAACATTACGGTATTAGGTTCATGATCAGCACTTTCCTGAATAGACATCGCTTGGTGCAGCTCTGGATTGAACGCTTCACCTTCAGGGTTAATTTCTTTCAAGCCAAATTTAGCTACCACATCAACGAACGTTTTGTGAGTTAGCTCTACGCCTTCAACAATCGGTTTTACCGCTTCATTCTCTGTGTCAGCAGCAGCGATAGCGCGCTCAAGGTTATCAATTACCGGAAGCAACTCTTCAGCAAACTTATTCAGTGCATATTTACGTGCTTTATCGATCTCTTGTTCTGTGCGGCGACGCATGTTCTCAACGTCTGCTTTTGCACGAAGCACAGCATCTTGCTGCTCTTTTACTTTCGATTCACTCGCTAGCAAAGCTGCTTCTAGTTGAGCAATTTTCGATTCTTGAATATCTTGCTCGGATTCTTCGTTCCACTCAACATCAGCGTCAGAACCAACTACATCAGCGTCAGCTTGCTTCGCTTCCGCTTCTTGCGTGTGCAGCTCTTCTTGGTTTACCTTATTTTCTTCGTTGCTCATGGTTTCTCCGGAATACTCAATTCAAGGCAATGTAGAATATGACTTGCCCATAAAACTTGGATCAAAATCATACCAAACACTGCATATATACATACTTTGGGTATATTATGGGGATGAAGATTTGTGATTCAAGCACTATTAGTTTGGAAGTGATATGAAAAAACCCTTTGAGGTGATCGCCATCATAGGCAAACCAAGAGCACAGAAAGCCGTTCAGACCCATAAAGAACTGTTTCACTGGCTCACCTCTAAAGGCTACAAAGTATTGGTGGACGACCGGCTTATCGACATTCTCGTCGATATCCCACGACAACACTTTTTTAGCCTAGTCCGTATTGGACGTGAAGCTGATCTCGCCATTGTGGTTGGAGGTGACGGTAACATGCTCGGAGCAGCACGAGTTCTCTCGCGCTTCGATGTTGCGGTTATTGGCGTCAATAGAGGTAGCTTAGGGTTTTTGACCGATTTAAATCCAGAAGGGTTTGAAACCTCTCTTGAGGCCGTACTTCAAGGGGAATTTCGTGAAGAAGAGCGCTTTCTTCTTGAAGCCGAAATTCATCGTCATGGCCAGATAAAGAGTCATAATGCCGCTCTCAACGAAGCAGTCCTCCACCCTGGACAAGTCGCACATATGATCGAGTTTGAGGTATACATAGATGATACCTTTGCATTTAGCCAACGTTCTGATGGGCTAATCGTTTCTACACCAACGGGTTCAACAGCCTATTCGCTTTCAGGAGGTGGCCCTATTCTGTCCGCAAACCTAAATGCGATTTCGCTGGTGCCGATGTTTCCTCACACTCTCTCTAGTCGCCCTTTGGTTGTCGATGCAAACTGTCGCATTAAGCTGATTGTATCCCCCGATAACCGAGGCACTCAAGAAGTCAGTTGTGACGGGCAAATCTCCTTACCTGTCTCACCAGGTGACGAGATTCATATTTACCAAAGCCCGAATCGCCTGAAACTGATTCACCCTAAAGACTATAGCTATTACCACGTCCTAAGAAACAAGCTTGGCTGGTCAAGCAAATTGTTTTAAAAATCATATTGATGAACCCCAGCACATAACGCTGGGGTTTTCGTACCTAGTGTTAACGTTGACGATAAATTCAACAACAGTGCGTTCAATCACATAAAAAAACACCTGTACAACTTTACTGTATAAAGAAACAGTATATACTGAATTTACATACAGTAGTGTTCATTTAAACAGGTAACTAAAAATGCTGTCTCATCTAAGTGTTAATAATTTTGCCATTGTAAAATCTCTGCAGTTAGAACTCAGTACAGGTATGACAACCATCACCGGTGAAACTGGCGCAGGTAAATCGATTGCGATTGATGCACTAGGACTTTGCTTAGGTGGCAGAGCGGAAGCAGGAGCCGTTCGCGCTGGTGAAGATAAAACCGAAGTCACCGCGGCTTTTGTTATCGAAAACAACCAACAAGCAACACGTTGGTTGGAAGATAATGACTTGTTTGATGGCACTGAATGTATTTTAAGACGCACCATTACCAAAGAAGGTCGTTCGCGTGCCTTCATCAACGGCAGCCCTGTTCCGTTATCGCAATTAAAATCTCTAGGGCAGCTTCTAATCAACATCCATGGTCAGCACGCTCATCACCAGTTGATGAAAAGCGATTACCAATTGTCACTGCTTGATCAATACGCGGGTCACACCAATCTACTGCAACAAGTTCGTAATAAATACCAAGCATGGCGCAGTGCCGATATTGCACTATCCCAACTAAAAGAAAACAGTGCTAACAACCTCGCTCAGCTTCAACTTTTAGAGTACCAAATAAAAGAACTTAATGAGCTAGCGATTGGCGAACAAGAGTTTCCCGAATTAGAACAAGAACATAAACGTCTATCCAATAGCGGAGAGCTGGCAATCACCTGTCAGCAAGCTATTGATATCATCTATGAAGGTGAAGAAGTCAATGCATTAGGTATGCTTCAAACTGTGAGCAGTAAACTGGTTCAACTTGCCGAGTTAGACACCGAATTGACTGCCCTACCCAATATGATTGAAGAAGCCATGATTCAGTTAGAGGAGGCCAATACCGAGCTGCGCAGTTACCTTGATAAGATTGATGTTGACCCTGAACGTATGGCCTATGTAGAAGAACGCTTTTCAAAGATTATGTCTCTGGCTCGAAAACACCATGTGATGCCCGAAGAGCTGTACCAACATCATCAAGATCTTCTGGGGCAAATTGAAGCACTGGACTGCTCCGATGAAAAGTTAGCTGCAATGGAGGAAGAAGTCTCTGCACATTTCGACGCTTACGTCCGCTCATGTGAAAAACTAAGCAAATCTCGTGGACGCTACGCGAAAGAGCTCAACAAATTGATCTCACAAAGCATGCATGAATTGAGCATGGAGAAGGCCAAATTCGCCATTACCGTTGATTTCCAGCAAGAGCATCCTTCACCAACAGGTATGGATAACGTGGTATTCGTTGTTTCCACCAACCCAGGTCAACCAATGCAACCAATCGCAAAAGTAGCCTCTGGTGGTGAGCTATCTCGAATCTCACTCGCGATTCAAGTCATTACCGCACAAAAAGTTGACACACCTAGCCTCATCTTTGACGAAGTAGATGTGGGTATCAGTGGTCCAACAGCAGCAGTCGTAGGCAAAATGTTACGTAAGCTCGGAGAATCAACTCAGGTACTGTGCGTTACCCACTTACCTCAAGTTGCGGGCCATGGCCATCAACAGCTATTTGTTACGAAAACTACCAAAGCCAACAAAACTGAGACCAGTATGTTGACGCTAAACGAACAACAACGCATCAGTGAATTAGCGCGGTTACTGGGCGGTAGCCAGATTACCGATAGCACACTGGCCAATGCGAAAGAGCTATTAATTGCGGCGTGATTGCGGGACTTCACGATAGTTCCATCGGATTGTTTTTTTAAACAAGGATTGTAAGCTAACTCATAAAATAGCGTCTCTAGTTACAATCTAAGACAGACAAGTTTTTACTTCTGCTTCATCCTTGTTTATTATCTTTGCAGTCTCAGAAATCAAAGTCGTAAATTAAAGCTATGCAATTAAAAAAGTGGTTGATCGCATTACCACTCGCGCTCACGATGCTGACAGGATGTTCAGTGATCGAAAAAATCGTTTATCGTATCGATATCAACCAAGGTAACTTTGTTGAGCAAACGGCTGTTGAACAGCTACGTTTCGGCATGACAAAAGAACAAGTTCGTTTCGTACTTGGCTCACCTATGCTGATTGAAAATGGCTACCCAAATACTTGGTATTACATTTACCATGCAACGAAAGGTCACGATGATCCAGTGCAACGTAATCTAGTTGCCAACTTCGATGCAACAGGCACTCTCACCAGTATCTCTGGCGATTATGAAGCCAGTGACCAGTTCTACGAAAGCCTAAACTAGACATCAAAAAAGCTCGCATTTAGCGAGCTTTTCTATTTGAGTCTTTTAAACGTCACCACTAACTGGATATAGATTCAGACTTTCTCTGCGCAGCAGGTTTTCCACCAGTAACTGGGTCAGCGGTTCCAGCCATTTTGGCCTGCTCTGCTCTCTTACGTCGAATTTCTTTCGGATCAGCTAGCAACGCACGATAGATTTCAATACGGTCTTTATCTCGTACTGTCGCGTCCAGCTTAACATTACGACTAAACACACCCACTTTATTGTTTTCAAGATCAATTTCAGGATAAACCGCTAAAACGCCTGACTTTTGAATGATCTCTTCGACCGTTGACTCGTGATTTACAACCAGTTGAAACACGCGCTGCTCGTGAGGTAGTGCATACACCACTTCGACATGGATAAGCTGACTATCAGCACTCATAGGTGTACACCTCTTTTGCACGCTTGGTAAATGCATTGACCATATTACTGGTCACATCGTGGAAAATCTTACCAAACGCCAATTCAATCATTTTGCTCGAAAATTCAAACTCTAGCTTCAGCTCCACTTTACAAGCCTGATCATCAAGAGGAATAAAGGACCAAACGCCTTTCAACATCTTAAATGGACCATCGACCAATTCCATGAAAATTTCGCTGCCATGCACCAAGGTATTCGCTGTCGTAAAGGTTTTACTGATCCCGGCCTTTGATACATCGACCGACGCCACCATACCTGAGTTCGATAACTCCAAAACTCGAGAGCCAGAACAACCAGGCAAAAACTCATGGTAACTGTCAACATCATTGACCAAGTTAAACATTTGATCAGCACTAAACATCACCAATGCTGAACGCGTCACTTGTTGCATAAAATTTCCTCAAAATAAAAGGCTGCCTCCGATTCTACTGTTTACCTTGAGTTAGCTCAAGTTACTCGACCTTACGTTTCGTCATAATCAAGCACACAGCCTTGTTGCTAATTTATCAATCAAGCACATAAAAGCCTTTCCTTAATCCAAAAACAGACCTTATAATGACTCCATTATGGTAAAGAAGAATTCAAAGAAAAAAGCGGGTAGCAATACCATCGCTCAGAACAAAAAAGTTCGCCACGAATATCACATCGAAGACGAAATTGAATCTGGAATTGAGCTGCAAGGATGGGAAGTAAAATCACTTCGCCAAGGCAAAGCTAATATCGCAGAAAGTTACGTCTATATCCGTGATGGTCAGGCGTACATCAGTGGCATGTCTATCATTCCGCTTAACCAAGCATCTACACACATCGTGGCTGAACCGACTCGCGTTCGTAAACTACTGATGCACCGTCGTGAACTAGACAAACTTATTGGTTTGGTTAACCGTGATGGTATGACATTAGTAGCGACTGCACTTTATTGGTCTCGCTCTTGGGCGAAGCTCAAAGTCGGTGTTGCGAAAGGTAAAAAGCTTCACGACAAACGTGCTGATCTTAAAGAAAAAGATTGGGCTCGCGATAAAGCACGAATTATGAAGAGTAATTTGCGTTAATAGTGACCACTTAAACTTGCAAAGCTAGACAGCGTAAGCTTTTCTGGTACTATGCAAGGAACACTTTGGGGCTGATTTAGGATTCGACAGGAATTTTGCAGTCTGAGGTGCATGCCGTGGGGCGGTTGGCCACGTAAAAAGCCGCAAAAAAATAGTCGCAAACGACGAAAACTACGCACTAGCAGCTTAATAACCTGCTCAGAGCTCTCTCGCCCTAGCTTCCGCACGTAAGACGGGGAATAACGAGAGATCAAACCCAAACGCGCTAGCCCGGATTTTCCCACCTGAGAGATGAACGGCGAATTATAATTCAGGTTAGCCATTAACTAGCGTGTCGGTTCGCAGGTTGGTGGTGAAATTAAAGATCGACTAAGCATGTAGTACCAATGATGAATGGTTTCTGGACGCGGGTTCAACTCCCGCCAGCTCCACCAAACGTTTGGAAAGGGCGATAACTCTTAGAGTTATCGCCCTTTTTGTTTCTTATGACCTTCCCCAGACGAAGCCAATTCACTTTGCGGTCAAATTAGCCTTCTCAGCTCGACAATTTAGTAATCTGTAGTTGATACCGAAACAACTGTAACAATTCGAGTTACACTGAATGGATAACAATAAGTGTCGAGGGTTTATGACCATTTCTCCTGCCATTTTACGTAAGGTTTGGTACTCACCATCCATCAACTTAGGGCTACGAGCCACCAGCGCCATTGTGATTTTTATTGGCTTAGGTGTGTTATTCCATCAGGTTAATATTGCGATGACCGCTTTGATGACAATGCCCGCAGCATTGATCAGCGGATTAGACACTGCGGGGCCTAGACGTTGGACTCGGTTTGCTATTACTGCAATGACGTGGAGTCTTACTCTCGTTGCTAGCTACGTATTGCTTTTGAGCGAGTTACCCTTGTGGTTTACTTACGGTGCTATTGGTGCCGTAATGGCAAGTTTTGCCGTTAATGGACCATTCTGGGGGCGACTGGGTATGTCGAGTTTGCTTATCGCCGTGGTGACTTTGTCGCTTTATCATTCACACTCCGGCACCCTTTTGTATCCAATGTTAGTGCTTGGACCGCTCACTTTTGCGCTCTTCAGCTGGCTATGGTTTGCCTTATGGAAACATTATGCGTTGCGAGTTTGCCTTTCGGCGATCTACGAGAAATTGGCAGACTACATTCAATATCGACAAGCTTTTTTGTTAGGGAATGAAAGTGAAGCTCCTAAGCGTCTTATCAAATACCAGCTTATTGAGCTTTTTCAACAAGCCCTTCAATCTGAGTCATTTCGCTCAAAACATGAGGACGTTAACGATCTTAGACAGGCGTTATTTCTCGCTCTGGATACTTTTGAAGTTATTCTGAGCAGCCACACTAATAACCCAGATCTGTTATCACAGTTCCAATCCAGTAAGTCGAAACGTGACCTACTATTGGTATGGAGCCAACACTGTCAGCAAAGGCTCAGACACAAAGCGAGACAGTTGCTGTACAACTCTCATGAGAAGGCTGCCCATTTAAGTTCACTCGAGCAAGAGGCTCACGATCTCATCGAAGCGGTAAAGCTTGAAGATCAACCGCGTTTCCGCTACTGGGCCTATGCGATTAAACACATCTCTCATCGCATTGAGTTAAACGAACCCGCCTACGAACGCTCTTTTGAAGTACAGCCCTTCGAGCTTTCCTTGCGCTGGCCAAGTAAAGACAATCCAATTTGGCGACACGTCGCTCGTGTCGGGCTGATGTTTGCCCTTGGCGCAGGCATTGCTGAGTATTTCGAATTGATTCGTCCTGATTGGGTGCTTATTTCCATGTTAATGGTGATCCAACCTAGCTTCTTAGCCACACGCAGTAAGACATGGCAGCGCTGCTTAGGCACCGCCTTGGGCGTCTTGTTTGCAACAACTGTCATTAAAATTGGAGTGCCGCCCACAGCTATATACACATTGATAATTGTATTACTGCCCGTCGCTATGCTTAATATCATGCGCCGTTATTCGCTTGCTATTGGATGTATCACCGCTTTATTAATTCTGGTTTACCATGCTATGGCTCATCAAGGGCTTAACTTTGCAGCACCACGTTTGATCGATAATCTTATTGGTGGTGCGATAGTGTTGTTAGGCTACAGCGCTTTATGGCCACAGTGGCGCGGTAAAGAAATTCACTCTCAAGCACTAAAGGCATTGGACAGCTCAAAAAGCCTTTTTGTGTATTGCTACACTCAACTGCAAGCGGAGCCGGCTCAAAGAAGCCACATAGATCTCACTAAGCAAAGAGCCGCAATGCTTACTGCCGAGAGTGACCTTGAGTTGGTATATAGTGAGATGCAACAAGAACCACGCCACACTCGCAGTGACCCACATTATTATGACGATATGCTAAGCCATTACCGACTGCTCAATCATTACCTCTGTTTGCTTTTGCCTTTGGTACGAGCTGGCATCTCGTATCAAGGTTCCAAGCAGGTAGAGTATTTAATCAACAGCGCAATGGATGCCTTAATATTTAGTCTGCGCGACCAACAAGTTCACGAACTACCTGCTTTGAGTAATAAAACCGCAGACAAGGCACTCAGCTCTACATCAGGTCAACGCTCGGTAGAAGAGATCATATGGTTAGCATTAATGACCATTAAACAGATGCACGATTTAGTCAGGCGCAACCTTAATAGCTAACCTCACGTGAGATATAACAAAAAAGAGCGACAACTACGCTAGTTATCGCTCTTCCAGTTTCAGTAAACTGCTTATTCTTAATGTCGGTTATTTGCTTTTGACCACCTATAGCCCAAAAGCTTACTGGTGGTCAAAAAGTTGCAGTTTTTACTCGTACTACTAGCAACCTTGCTCAATGAGCTCGAGATACCCTTTCAACTCATCGTCTGGCATCTGCAGCAATGTGTCACCAACATACCACTCAATATAGCTCTGCTGTGCGAGTAGCCCTTGTTGGGGATTGCCAATCCAAACACTGTGCTGCTGCGCTAAGGTATCGCGAAGGGCAATGGCTTTCTTCTGACTAATTGGCAAATGGATATGTAGCATATTAGCTTGCGGAGCTTCTGGATTCGGAGTGAGAGAGGGGTAATCTGCTAACATTTGGTAGAGCGCAAGTGTGCGCTCGAATAAGGCTGGAAGTGCTTGAATGCGTGATTCAAATTGCATCGCCGCCGCAACAACATAAGGAGAACGCTGATAAACACTACCACCTTGCCTGTGCATCCAAACACTCGCTTTATCAATGAAGGTTTTATCACCAAGCAACATCGCCCCACCTAATCCTCCGATACCTTTATAAAGAGAGACATAAACTGAATCAAAGCCATTAGCGATCTCTTGATAAGATTTCTGGTAGTACGCGGCACACTCCCAAAGCCGAGCTCCATCCATGTGTAAGTGAATGTTGTTGGTTTGACAGTGGTTTTTAATCGCCTCTAGTTCACCAAAGCTAGGTAACTGCCCACCAATTTCTCGCATTGGTAACTCATAAACAGCTGCCCCAAGCGTGTCTGGAATTTGCAAAAGCGATGACACATTCCAAGGCTCATAAGGTTTGCCAACGGGCAATGCATTAAAACGATTTTGTAACTGATAGCCTTGGTTTTCATGTATATAGATATGGCAGGAAGGATGCATTGCCACATTGTTACTGCCTCGCTGTTCACAGGCAATTTGCAGCGCAGTGGGTTGTGTCATGGTGCCAGTAATTACAAATAGTCCGGCTTCAAATCCCAGGAGTTCTGCAACTTGGCGCTCAAAGGATTGTATCAATTCCCCCTCACCATATTTGTCGTGCTTTACACCATTTTGCTCACACCAGGCCGCCATTTGCGAAAACATCTCTGCGGGTGTAATCGCCCGATTTCCGGGTAATACAACTTGACACTTATCCTGCATCTTATCTTCCTTTCTCTTACTACAAAGTTCGTCAACCATGTCACCTGTCAGTTGTTTAGTAAAGAGAAGATTGTTAATCGATTACTCAGTAATGAAGTGTAGGTTTTACCGGAGCTTTGATTGACGAACTGCAATAACAGGAGTATTTATCAATAGATCTTCATTATTTGGATACTGCATTTGCAACATATCAACGACCTTTTGCTCGCAATGAAACCGTTACTTGAGCAGTACGGCTACTTCGCTCTTATTGTCAGTATCTTTTTAGAAGGTATTGGTATTCCCATGCCAGGACAATCTTTGATGATTGCAGCTTCAATACTCTCTTCACAACAGGTTATGAATCTAAGCTTGGTCCTCTCAATATCCTGGTTAAGCTGCTTTTTGGGTAATACTTGTGGCTATATGATTGGCTACTATTTTGAGGGGTGGCTGGATAAGAAGGGTTATGTATCAGGCCCTAAAATGCAAAAGCTTCAATCGATGATAAAACGCTATGGTCCTGCATGCTTAGTCATCAGCCGTTTCGTTGAAGGAATGAAGCAGTTTATGCCACTGGCGTGTGGCGTAGCAAAAATGCCGCGCAATGAATTCTTATTAGGGAACGCTCTTGCGACCACGATTTGGGTTACTGTATTTGGTTTACTCACTCATTTTGCTTTTGACCACCTACAGTTATTCCAGCAGTTTTATCATCAACACCGAGCGATCGTTTGGTTGGTGTCAGCCGGCTTATTTGTCGCTCTCATCGTCGCGCTTATGACGAGAAAGCGACGCACAAGTTAGTCTACTGTCACCGCTAACTCTAGTCGTAATATATCCATATCATCGATTGGACTGGCTTCTGCTATGGACGGTTTGAGTCCTAAACGGCGACAAACGGCAATGGCAGCCTTATTCCCTGCTTTAGTTTCAGCAAATATGGTTGTCGGAGCAAATTGACCAATACCAAACTCAATTAAAGCAGACATGGCTTCGACCGCGATGCCTCGTCCTTGCCTATCAACCGCTAAACCGAAGCCAATAGATGCTTGATTATCAGCTTCTAAGCGAAAGCCAACAGTGCCAATAACTTGATGGCTCTCTTTTCCTTCAATCACAAGCTGGAATTTGGTGCGTGGAAGCTGCTCTGATTGCTCGACAAACATTTCCAGTAAATGCGCATTAAACTCCGGCGAGCACTCTTCTTTTGGATAGAAGGTTTGATACTTGGGATGAGACGTTATGGTGAGCCATGCCTCGATATCACCCAGTTGAAAGTCACGTAAAATAAGTCGTTCTGTTTCTAGCGTTAATTGCATTTTGTTCTCTTTTTAAATCGGGCACACATATCTGCCGCCTAATTTTGGCAAGGCTGGATGTTTATCACACTCATCAACTCAATAGAGTGACGAAGGTAGCTATTTGGCTACCGGAAAGGTTCAGTGTAGAACAAGCGGTGATATTTGGAGTCGTAATTGTAATTAATGCGACCCTTGCTGCTTTTCAAGCTGTAAAAAAATCGCTACCATTTACAAGTCGTTAAGACATTAACTTTTATTCTCAGGGCGGGGCGAAATTCCCCACCGGCGGTAAATCAATGTTTGATAAGCCCGCGAGCGCTTAACTTTATGGAGTTAAGGTCAGCAGATCTGGTGAGAATCCAGAGCCGACGGTTAAAGTCCGGATGGGAGAGGATAATGATATTTACAGATACTGTAGTGAGTACTCACTAGAGTTTGCTGTGCGTATTGTTGCGCACGTTGTGAATATAGAATGATACCTCCTTGCTTTACGGCGATGCGGGTGTCGTTCATCTATCTTTTGGATCTGTGTATTTTCATACAGGGTCCCCATACCTATGCCCTGATTCTGGTATTTTTATTTAGGAGTATTACCATGAATCAGAACCAAACTTCATTGCTATCTGAATTTGGCAACCCACTAGAGCGCGTTGAAATCGCATTACAAGCCCTTCGAGAAGGTCGCGGTGTATTGCTACTCGATGACGAAGATCGTGAAAACGAAGGCGATATCATCTATTCCGTTGAGCACTTAACTAACCAGCAAATGGCGCTTATGATTCGTGAGTGCAGTGGTATTGTTTGCCTGTGTATTACTGATGAACAAGCCAAGCAACTTGACTTACCGCCTATGGTTGAGAACAACAACAGCGCTAACCAAACTGCATTTACCGTCTCTATCGAAGCAAAAGTGGGAGTGACAACTGGCGTTTCTGCCGCTGATCGTGTCACAACTATCAAGACAGCATGTCAAACTGGTGCTCGACCAGAAGATCTTGCTCGTCCAGGGCACGTTTTCCCGCTACGTGCGAAGCAAGGTGGAGTACTAACTCGTCGTGGTCACACTGAAGGAACCATTGACCTGATGCAAATGGCTGGCCTATCACCATTTGGTGTACTTTGTGAAGTCACTAACCCAGACGGAACAATGGCGAAAGCTCCAGAAATCGTTGCATTTGGTAAGCTTCATAACATGCCAGTGCTGACGATTGAAGATATGGTTCAATATCGCCTAGCAACGGCAGAGCAGTCAGCTTAAGCCCCTACTTCAATGAAAATCGCCACCTAATATTAGGTGGCGATTTTGGTTCTAGCATTTAGCTATTGAGTTCTTGCCTTTCTTATTGGCATGCACCGGTATTTTCCCAGACACCCCACTCGCCTGTTTTCGTAGGATCTTCACCCTGCGTCCACCATTTGGCTTTGTAGTTCTGGCCTTGGTAAATCACTTGATCACCACCAGTGTACACCGCTGCCGCATCCCAATTATCTTCACAAGTACCACCAATTGGTCCATCGGCACTCACCGTAACTGTATGAGTCTGACTGGTACTTAGTGAGCCATCACTAACGGTCACAGTGAAGGTATAACTCGTATCGGCAGAAACACTAGGTGCCGAAAAGCTCACTGAACTGCCTAGAACAGATACATCTAGACCATTGGGTGTCTGCCAACTGAAACTCAACATATCGTTTTCTGCATCTGTTGATGCACTGGCATCCAGCACCACAACTTCATTAGCGCTAGCAGTAGTCGGTCCAGTAATGACCGCGTTCGGCGCAGTATTATCTGGAGTCGTCACTTTTGGAGTGACATTAATCATTACCACGTCTGTGGCCGTTGCACCTTCATTATCCGTTACCGTCACCGTAAACTGATAAGTCTGTGTCGCAGTGACCTCTTGAGCATCAAAACTCGCTTGAACCGTATCGGATCCAACAAGAACTACCGCGTCACCACCAGTTTGCACCCAGCTATAGCTTACGATAGAGCCATCACTATCACGTGATGCACTAGCATCTAATATTACTGTCGCAGGGCCTTGAACTGATTGGTCTGCACCAGCACTGGCAAAGGGTGCACGATTGCTTGGTGTTCCGCCAGCTAAACTCTCATGCATTGCATTAAGAATGTCACCATTGTCAGCATCAATCTCCCATGAAAATAAGCCTGCAAGTCCAAGGCTTTGAACATAAGCACCTTTCGCTTTCACTGAACGGTCATCGTCGAAAGTAATCAAATCGCCAGTTGTTTGATTCCAGACATAGGCTGCTTCAGCCATCGCATCATAACCGTACTCAAAACCGTTGACTCCAGTGTTGTCTGGACCAAGCATATACGCTTTTATGCCTTTGTAATCAATAACACCATCTTCCCATACTCCTTGAGCTGTTGAACCCTTCAGCTTGCCGGTCGCAACGCCAGTCATAGGGTCTGTGGGGTCAGTTAAAGTATCAGGTGTTACCCCAGTCCAACCTCGGCCATACATGGCGGCACCCAATACCAACTTGTTCGCAGGTACACCTTGAGCTAACAATAACTGAATACCGTTGTCCGCAGTATAGGCAGGCCCTTTGTATGGAATCCCTTCGGCATCAACACCCGTTCCATCACATTGCCCAGGACGCATAAAGTTGCCACAATACAACGCGGCTTGGTGTCCAGGAACATTATTCCAGCCGCCATAGAAGTCATATGTCATGGCAAAGATGTAATCCATATATGGAATCGCTTTGCCATAATCCACGTCTTCAATCTTGTCATGACCAACGCCTATCGCAGAAGTCAGTTCGTACTCTCTGCCTGTTTCTGCTTCAAGCTCATCCAACATAGCTCGCAGTTCGCTCATCAAATCGATGTAAGCCGGACCATCATTTACTGGGTCACCTAAATCTGGTGCAGCACCATCCCCACCCGGATACTCCCAATCGATATCCACGCCATCATAGAACTTCCACGTATTGAGAAAGCGTTTCACAGACGCGACGAATATGTCTCGATTGGCTTTATCGGTAAAACTGTAAAATGGGTCTGAAAGAGTCCAACCACCAATGGAAGGGAGAATTTTAAGATCGGGATTACGCTGCTTTAGTGCCATTAACATGGCATAGTTGCCTTTAATTGGCGTGTTGTAGTCATGACCAGCTTGAGTGAAGCTTTTCTGGTACGCTGCCCAAGGGTCGTGAATAACTACTTCAAAGTCTTGCATGCCCTTACAGGCGGTCTGCAGGGCATTAAAGCTGTTGCCCCCCACAGATTTCACCGATTCATTAGGACCACAAATCGGGATAAAACCATAGATAATATGGGTTAGGTTGTCTGCCGGAATGTTGTCTACTGTGTAGTCACGTCCATAAATTCCCCATTCCACAAAGTAGGTGCCGACGACCATATTAGGGTCGGTATTATAAGACTTGTTGTTGGGGTCAATATTCATTGTCAAAGGGGCTAGATGAGAGCCATCAGTATCAGCAACCACCAGCTCCATTGGCGCACTTTTGCTACATCCCGTTGCATCACACGCTTCCACTTGCATTTGATACAAACCACCCTGACCATAACCAAACGTAGCGGTTGTTTGGCTACCGGTTATTGGCCCTGTCGCCACCTTATTGCTATCAAAGTAGATGTTATAAGTATCTCCAGTAGTACCACTCCACTGATTAAATGTGATTTTGATCTCTGCTAGATCGTTGTATTGAACCATCTGGTCGTAGCCAGAGGTGGTCTCCATAGCCAATTGGATTTTCGAAAACTGCAGATTATTCGAGCCCCAGACGTCAATTGAGGGTTTTGCTGGCGCGGCATTGACACTTTGGCTTACCGCCAAAGCAACCGCCGATACCCCTAATAATAGATTTTTCATTATTTGTTCTCTTTCCCTGAAAGGTCTAATGACGCTGCTCACACCTGTTATAAAAGTGTGAACATCGAGAACAATTAATAGAACTTGGGGTTTATTTTGTGTTCAAAAAATAAACTCACTTCGAGTCACCACTCAAAAATACTCAATGTGTAACAAGAATTTTCATTCACATTTTTACTTTGTGCCCAGAATTTTATTCTTGTGATGGCACCTCCTTCCTTAAAAAACACCAAACCCATTCACCAAGAGAATAAGCGCACTCGGAGGTATTTTCCGTTTAAGTCGATGAGCTCACGTTTTAATTCTGGAAAAAAACCAGCGCTTGTATAACAATGTCCTTTCTCATTAGTCGGGGAGCGTTTTCGCTGAGATCACCAAAGTGGTGAGACCCGTTGAACCTGATTCAGTTAGCACTGGCGTAGGGAACTGATAGACACCGCACTAAGACTCTGCGTCCGCAGTGGATCTTTGCCCTGCCTATTTTGTGTTCCTACCCTGAAAAGGAACATGATATGACATCATCAACCTCTAAAACTCCTATTGTATTGACAATCGCTGGCTCCGATTCTGGCGGTGGCGCTGGAATTCAAGCTGACATTAAAGCCATCTCAGCAACAGGTTCTTATGCGTGCTCAGTCATTACTGCGTTGACCGCTCAAAACACGCAAGGTGTGTCTGGTATTCTCGGTATTGATCCTCAATTTGTGCAGGCGCAATTAGACGCGGTATTCAGCGACTTAGATGTAGTGGCGGTAAAGATCGGTATGCTTGCTGACGCGAGTATTATTCGCGCTGTGGCTGAAAAGATTCGTCAATATCAGCCAAAGCATGTGGTTCTCGACCCTGTCATGGTCGCTACCAGTGGCGACCTGCTATTAGAAACTTCCGCTATTGATGCGTTAAAAACGGAATTACTACCTTTAGCGACAGTGATCACACCTAATTTACCTGAAGGTGCAGCCCTACTTGGCACCCAAGTTCCGCAATCCCAAAATGACATGGAAGCGTTGATTGACCAGCTACGCGAACTCAATACGTCAGCGATTTTGCTTAAAGGTGGTCACCTTGAGTCTGACTCCAGCAGTAATGACCTACTGATTACTCAAAATGATGTGTCTATCTTTGAAACAACGCGTATCAATACCAAGAATACTCATGGTACAGGTTGCACATTGAGTTCTGCCATCGCGTCTTACTTGGCTCAAAATAATACCTTACATCAAGCGGTCTCTAACGGTAAAAGCTATATTACTCAAGCGATTGCTCATGCCGATGAGCTCGACATCGGTAAGGGGCACGGTCCTGTTCACCACTTTTACGCGCTGAACCGATGAACCATATTCGTATTGAAAACGCCACGCTCACCTATTTAGGTGACGCTCAACCGATATTCTCAGACTTGAGCGTACAGTTTGAAGCGGGAAGCTGGACCGCTTTGTTAGGACCTAGTGGCTGCGGGAAGTCGACGTTGCTGCGCTATATCGCTGGGCTACTAACGGAAAAAGTCACCTTTACCGCCAAAACTGTAGTTCCTAGCCTTACTCAGCTATCGAGTAACGTAGCCTACATGGCGCAGCAAGATTTACTTATGCCTTGGTTAACCGTTGTTGACAATGTGTGTTTAGCCACACGTTTGAATGGTCAGCGTGTCGAAGCCAATACGAAAGCCAAAGCCATGGCGTTATTGGAACAGGTTGGACTCGATAGCAAAGCGAATGTTCTGCCCAACGAACTATCTGGCGGACAAAAACAGCGCGTTGCATTAGCTCGAACTTTAATGCAAGACAAATCGATAGTGTTGATGGACGAGCCATTTTCTGCGCTTGATGCCGTCACTAGACATAAATTGCAAAATCTTGCCGCTCAGTTGTTGTGTGACAAAACAGTGTTATTGATCACCCACGATCCACAAGAAGCCTTGAGGCTCGGCGAGCAAATATTGGTCATGAACGGGAAACCCGCCCAGCTTAATAAAGTCGTCCCTCCACAATCGGCTATTCCTAGAGATATCGATGGCGAATTCGCAACCATCCAACAATCCATCCTAGAACATTTAGGGGGACACTCGTGACAGTCTTAACACAAGTCGCTGAACAAAGCCGTCGACAGGCGGCTGCTCAGAAAAAACAAGGGATAAGCACACTATTGCGAGTGCTGGTTAGCTTCCTGATTATCTTAGGACTTTGGAAAGCTATCGTGGTGCTGTTTGCACTCCCCAGTTTTATCTTACCAGCACCCGAGGCCGTACTCGTTAAGCTGGTCGAGCGTCAAGATGTACTTCTCAAACACACTTGGGTTACGACACAAGAGATCCTGCTCGGACTCCTACTAGGCTTATCAATGGGGCTGTTCTTTGCACTGCAAATGCTGTTGTTTCAGCCCGTCAAACGTTGGCTCCTGCCGATTTTAATAACCAGCCAGGCTATTCCAGTGTTCGCTCTCGCTCCAATTCTGATGCTGTGGCTGGGCTACGGTATTGCTTCCAAAGTGGTCATGGCAGCACTGATTATCTTCTTCCCCGTTACCACTTGTTGCTATGACGGACTGCGTAATACGCCTGTGGGCTATTTGGATTTGTCACAGACCATGGGGGCTAGCCAATTCCGCCAACTATGGCACATACGTTTACCAGCCTCGCTAACTGTCCTTGCTTCTGGTATACGAGTCGCCGTCGTAGTTGCTCCTATCGGTGCTGTCGCTGGCGAATGGGTTGGTTCGAGTGAGGGCTTGGGGTATCTCATGTTGCAAGCCAATGCTCGCATGTTAATTGATGAAATGTTTGCGGCGCTGTTTATTTTAGCCAGCGTCTCAGTCGCGCTTTACTTTTTTACCGATTGGGGGCTTAAGCGCCTGATCCCTTGGGAAAATAAATAACAATCAAAAGGAAAAACCATGAAATCCATGCACAAACTCGCTGCGGCTCTGCTGCTAACTACAGCCAGCATCATGCCAGCGCACGCTGCAGAAAAAAAACTCACGCTAATGCTCGACTGGTTTATTAACCCAAATCATGGCCCTATCGTCATTGCTCAAGAGAAAGGTTACTTCAAGGAGCAAGGGCTTAATGTTGATATTCAAGAGCCAGCCGACCCAAGTACACCGGCCAAACTGGTTGCTGCGGGGAAAGTCGACCTTGCGGTTTCGTATCAAACCAGCCTTACTATCGACGTGGCTGCTGGACTGCCACTGATCCGCAGCGCAACTCTGATCGCAACGCCGCTTAATACCATGATGGTATTGGACAATGGCAAGATAAACACACTAGCAGACCTAAAAGGTAAGAAAATTGGTATTGCTATCGCAGGTAACGAAGAAGCGACCATAGGTACCATGCTCAGTACCGAGGGAGTGGCATTTGACGAAGTACAGATCATTAATGTTGGCTGGGCTCTCTCCTCTTCCCTTGCTTCAGGAAAAGTAGACGCGATTTGGGGTGGTTTGAGAAACTTTGAAACCAACCAGCTAGAACTTGAAGGTTATAAACCAAAAGCCTTTTTCCCAGAAGAACACGGTGTCCCAACTTATGAGGAACTAGTGTTTGTCGCCAATGCCAACAGTTATGACAAAGAAGCCATCCTAAAATTCAACCGTGCGATTGAAAAGGCCACCACTTACATAGTGAATCACCCAACAACTTCTTGGAATGAGTTTGTTGCCTACGCACCAGACACATTAAACAACGAACTCAATAAAAGAGCATGGCGTGACACATTGACTCGATTTGCGCTTAGACCATCTGCAGTTGATGCGACCAAATATGATGCGTTTACCGAATTCATGTATCAACACAAAATTATCAGCGCTAAGCCAAAAGCAGAGACCATCGTACCTGTACTTTAGGAGTGACCATGAACCATCAAGACTTAATTAACGCTTGCCAACAAGAGTGGTTGGCTTACACCGAACATGACTTCGTCAAGCAATTAGCGGTGGGGACTCTCGCTCAGCAGGCGTATTTACACTATTTGAAGCAGGATTTTCTATTCTTAAAGCAGTACGCTCGCGCTTATGCACTAGCCATCTACAAAGCCAAAACACTTGCTCAAATGCGCGAAGCGGTACCAAGTGTTGAGGCACTATTAAATTCTGAGATTGGCCACCATGTCGCTTATTGCCAGCAGTGGGGAGTCACAGAAGCAGATATGGAAGCGGAAGTCGAAGATTTTGGTACCGTGGCGTACACACGATATGTTCTAGATGCAGGAATGACGGGCGAATTAGTTGATCTTTATGCTGCACTAGCACCCTGTGCCATCGGCTATGCTGTTATCGGTGACAACTTACTCAAAAGCGCCGATACCATGCTAGAAAATAACCCCTATCGTAGTTGGATAGAATTGTATGGCAGCGAAGAATTCCAGTCAGGAGTGCAAACCAGTATCAAACGATTAGACGTGCTACTAAAAGACATTGACCTGCAAAGCCAGAGAGCACAAGAGATCATACATGTGTTTAAAACGGCAACTCGCATGGAAATTGCCTTTTGGCAACAAGGCTTAGATGCCGCCTAATCTAAAGCCGACTATTTAGGTCGGCTTTTTTTATCTCTTCAAAGAAAGCAATTAACAAACAAATATCACACAAACAACCCGCATTTAAAATTTTGTGCCTGCCATCACGTGTTAACACAATATTTACATCCAACCTTAACATTTGCAACAAACTTAGGTAGGATGCGCGAAGTGTTTTATAAATTCAAACACTTCGCGCTCAGCTTTCTCATGCTTTTCGTGCAAGCAAGGACGATTGGGAAACGGTGGGTATCAACAATAGCTTTCGAACAATCAGAACATCAGTCGCTGAGTTTCAAAAGCTACCCCAGCTTTACAGGGAAGAACTATGCAGTCTTTGGTTGATTTTTTAAACGGGATAATCTGGAGTCCCGCTCTAATTTACTTGTGTCTTGGTGCTGGCCTTTTTTATTCAGTGCTCACTCGTTTTGTACAGGTGCGTCATTTCTTCGAAATGTGGCGTCTATTACTTTCCGGTAAAAGCTCAGAAAAAGGGATCTCCTCATTTCAAGCTTTAGCGGTTTCACTTTCTGGTCGCGTTGGTACGGGTAATATTGCCGGTGTCGCTGCGGCTATTGGTTTTGGTGGTCCAGGCGCAGTTTTCTGGATGTGGATGGTTGTGTTTTTTGGCGCAGCAACAGCCTATATCGAATCCACGCTCGCTCAAATCTATAAAGAAGAAGATGAAGGGCAATTTCGTGGCGGCCCAGCTTATTACATAGAAAAAGCGATGGGACAAAAATGGTACGCATGGATCTTTGCTATTGCGACTATTTTCGCTTGTGGTGTTCTTCTACCGGGTGTTCAATCGAACAGCATTGGTAATGCAGTAGAAACCGCATTCGGCACAGGCGCTATGATTGACACTGCTATCGGTACCATCAGTTTTGCTAAAATTTTCACTGGTGCAGTTATTTCCGTCATTCTTGCCTTCATCATTTTTGGTGGCGTAAAACGAATCGCAAACTTCACACAAATCGTTGTGCCATTTATGGCGCTAGCGTACATCATCATTGCGTTCGTGATTATTCTGCTTAACATCGGTGAAGTACCGGGGATTGTTAGTATGATTATTGGCGATGCATTTACTCCAATGGCAGGCTTCGGCGCGGCAATTGGTTGGGGTGTAAAACGTGGCGTCTACTCTAACGAAGCAGGCCAAGGTACTGGTCCACATGCAGCTGCAGCAGCAAACGTTGATCACCCAGCACAACAAGGTTTAGTGCAATCTTTCTCTATCTATATTGATACGCTTCTAGTGTGTTCTGCGACAGCATTTATGATTCTTATCACAGGTGCGTACAACGTTCATGGTCCTGAGAGTACGTTCTTGGTACAAAACCTTGCCGAAACCGTTGGAGCTAATGGTCCTGCGTTTACTCAGTTAGCTATCGAAAGCACAATGCCTGGTGTTGGTAAGCTATTTATCGCATTTGCACTATTCTTCTTCGCATTTACGACCATTCTGGCGTACTACTATATTGCAGAGACAAATATCGCTTACATTCGCCGTACTTTTAAAGTCAACGGCTTGATGTTCATCTTGAAACTTGTGCTAATCACATCTGTGTTTTATGGAACAGTGAAAGCGGCTAACCTTGCTTGGGCAATGGGTGATGTGGGTGTTGGTCTGATGGCATGGCTAAACATCGTGGGCATTTTGATCATCTTCTTTATTGCCAAACCAGCAATCATTGCGCTCAAAGATTATGAGAAACAGCAAGAGCAAGGTGTAGAAGAGTACACATTCAACCCTGTCGCACTTGGTATTAAAGGTGCAGACTACTGGGAAGGTCGCTACGAGCGTAAAACAGGTAAAAAGCCTGAAGCGCCTCAAGAGGCGGGTTCCGCATCCACTCAGACACAGATATCTTAATTAAGAATTGATGTTCACTTTGGGTAGGTCTCTGCCTGTGCAGGGATGATATGAAACATGCTCGTCGCATAAAAAAAGGGGTAGCTTAGCTACCCCTTTTATCATTCATTGTTCCCGAATGAATGAAACTTAAATTATGCAGCCACTTCTTGAGTGTTCATTGCTGGCGCTTTTTTCTCACCGATAGGGAGAATCGTACGACCATATTCGTTGTTAAGTACTTGAGCCATAGCGAAGTAAATCGCGCTCGCGCCGCAGAAGATACCTTCAAAGCCGGCAATAGTGCCAATCAATTCGCTGCCGAAGAAATCACGCGCTGCTAACAAGAAAAATAGGATAGTCAGAGAACCAAAGACCACTTGCTTAGCCACTGGGTAGCAAAGTGAACCAATGAACATGAAGCCAGTGAACACACCCCATAGCAGTAAATACCAACCCATAAATTTCGCAGGGCTAGCAGGAAGACCCATGTAAGGCATTACGATAATACCCACTAGCGTTAACCAGAATAAGCCGTACGACGTGAATGCCGTAGTGCCAAAAGTGTCACCACGCTTAAAGCACATCATGCCAACAAACACTTGGCTAAGACCTCCATAAAAAATACCCATAGCAAGAATCATTGAATCAATCGGAAAGAAACCTGCATTGTGGATGTTAAGCAGAATGGTAGTCATACCAAAACCCATTAGGCCAAGTGGCGCAGGGTTTGCGAGTTTGTTCGACATGTAAAAGAGCCTTCGATTAAAAATTAGTGGTAAAAGTTATAGAAAAATTTTAATCGATATTTGTGACATTGAGCAGATCCGTTATTTGCAATCTAAGATTGATAATTTGCAGATATTAATTAGCATGCATAAAAAAACCGGCTTGCGCCGGTTTCATAATTTAATAACAACAATCGGAGATTATTCCCACTCGATGGTCGCTGGTGGCTTACCAGAAATATCGTAAACCACACGTGAAATGCCTTCAACTTCGTTGATAATGCGGTTCGAGACCTTACCTAGGAAGTCATATGGTAAATGTGCCCAATGAGCCGTCATAAAGTCGATGGTTTCAACAGCACGCAGTGATACTACCCAGTCATACTTACGGCCATCACCCATAACACCTACCGAACGAACTGGTAGGAACACGGTAAATGCTTGAGAAACTTTGTTATACAAATCTGCAGCGTGCAGTTCTTCAATAAAGATAGCATCAGCACGGCGCAGCAAGTCACAGTACTCTTTTTTGATTTCACCAAGAACACGAACACCGAGGCCTGGTCCTGGGAATGGGTGACGATAAAGCATGTTATATGGTAAACCTAGTTCTAGACCGATCTTACGCACTTCATCTTTAAACAATTCACGTAGTGGCTCAACAAGCCCCATTTCCATATCATCAGGAAGACCACCCACATTGTGGTGTGATTTAATAACGTGAGCTTTACCTGTTTTAGAAGCAGCTGACTCAATGACATCTGGGTAGATTGTACCCTGTGCTAGCCATTTCGCATTTTTAAGCTTCTTAGACTCTTCATCGAATACGTCAACAAACACGTGACCGATTGTTTTACGTTTCTCTTCTGGGTCAGATTTGCCTTCAAGTGCAGTCAAGAAGCGCTCTTCTGCGTCAACTTTGATGATGTTTAGGCCGAACTTATCGCCAAACATTTCCATCACTTGCTGGCCTTCGTTAAGACGAAGTAGGCCGTTGTCAACGAATACACAGGTCAGCTTGTCGCCAATGGCGCGGTGAACAAGCATTGCAACTACCGATGAATCAACACCACCAGATAGACCCAGAATAACCTCATCATCGCCTACTTGCTCTTTAATACGAGCAACAGCATCTTCGATGATAGACTCTGATGTCCATAAACGCTCACAGCCACATGCACCAAGAACAAAGTTCTCTAGCATTTGCAGGCCTTGTTTAGTGTGCGTTACTTCTGGGTGGAACTGAACGCCATAGTATTTCTTCTCTTCATTCGCCATAGCAGCGTACGGGCAAGTGTCCGTTTCACCAACTTTTACGAAATCTGCTGGAATTTCTACAACTTTATCGCCGTGGCTCATCCAAACGTCTTGAGTCGCTTCAAGATCTTTGAAAATCGCTGAGTCACCAGATACTTTAACTTGTGCGTAGCCAAATTCACGTTCGTTTGAACCTGCTACTCGGCCACCAAGCTGCTCAGCCATTGTCTGCATGCCGTAACAAACGCCAAGAACAGGAACGCCTGAATCAAATACGTATTGAGGAGCACGAGGAGAATTTTCCTCTGTTACACTCTCAGGGCCGCCAGATAGAATAATACCGTCTGGGTTGAATTCACGAATATCCGCTTCTTCTACATCCCAGCTCCATAGTTCACAGTAAACGCCGATTTCACGTACACGACGTGCTACTAATTGTGTGTACTGCGAGCCGAAGTCTAAAATCAGAATTCGTTGGTCATGAATATTTTTCGTCATTTTGGGCAATCTTATAAGCTAAGTATTGAGAACGGAGGCGAGTTTACCCGCCTCACATCTATGCATCAAGGAAAAAAGCAAACGTTTACGTAAGATTTAGACTTACCTGGGTCAATTGTGACCCTCAACGTTATCACTACAGTCTATGGGTAATTAACCTAGACGGTAGTTTGGTGCTTCCTTAGTGATTTGAACGTCGTGTACGTGTGACTCGTTTAAGCCAGCACCAGAGATACGTACGAACTCTGCTTTAGTGCGCATATCTTCGATAGTCGCAGAGCCTGTTAGACCCATGCTTGAACGAAGACCACCCATTTGTTGGTGAACGATTTCTTTTAGGCGACCTTTGTAGGCGATGCGACCTTCGATACCTTCTGGAACAAGCTTGTCCGCAGCATTATCTGATTGGAAATAACGGTCCGATGAACCTTGAGACATGGCGCCAAGAGAACCCATTCCACGGTAAGCCTTATAAGAACGGCCTTGATAAAGAATAACTTCACCAGGTGCTTCTTCAGTACCAGCAAACATAGAGCCAACCATCACGCATGATGCACCAGCAACGATTGCTTTACAGATATCACCAGAGAAGCGGATACCACCGTCTGCGATGACTGGAATACCATATTCGTTGGCAACACCAGCAGCATCAGCAATCGCTGTAACTTGAGGAACACCAACACCTGTAACGATACGAGTTGTACAAATAGAACCAGGGCCAATACCAACTTTAACGGCACTAACACCCGCTTCAATCAATGCTTTCGCGCCAGCAGCCGTAGCTACGTTGCCACCAATGATATCGAGATCTGGGTACGCTTCACGTGTTTCGCGAATGCGAGTTAAAACGCCTTCTGAATGACCGTGTGAAGAGTCAATCAAAAGCACATCAACACCAGCTTCAACTAGAGCTTTTACGCGCTCTTCGTTACCCGCGCCCGCACCGACAGCAGCACCTACGCGCAGACGGCCTTGCGCATCTTTACATGCGTTTGGTTTACGTTCTGCTTTGTGGAAGTCTTTTGCAGTGATCATACCGGTAAGTTGGAACTCATCGTTTACGACCAACACTTTTTCAACACGTGCACGGTGCATCTCTTCTTGCACTTCTTCACGAGAAGCGCCTTCTTTTACTGATGCTAGACGCGCTTTTGGCGTCATTACTACTTCTACTTTCTTACTTAAATCAGTAACAAAGCGAACATCACGGCCAGTGATGATGCCTACAAGCTCATTCGTTTCTGTAACAACAGGGAAACCTGCAAAGCCATGCTTTTCAGTTAGCGCCATTACATCAGCAATCGTTGCTTCTGGACGAACAGTAACAGGGTTTGTTACTACACCAGCTTCAAAGATCTTAACAAGACGTACTTGCTCAGCTTGTTGCTCAATAGACATGTTTTTGTGGATAAAGCCAATGCCACCTTCTTGGGCAAGCGCGATCGCTAGACGCGCTTCCGTCACTGTGTCCATAGACGCAGAGATCATTGGAATATTCAAACTGATATTCTTCGTCAACCGAGTGCGAAGATCGGCTGTGTTTGGGAGAACGGTGGAGTGAGCTGGAACGAGTAGTACATCATCGAACGTCAGCGCTTCTTTGGCAATTCTTAGCATTTGCAATATCTCACAATAGAGGAGTTGAAGGAATAATCCGCCCTTATCGTTTCGCATAATAAGGTCATTTGGATTAGATATTGCGGTGGGATTATACGCCCGACGAAATCGCTTGGCTACACATTTTTATATTTTTTATTTGCATTTACCCCCTTGATATGTATTATATTGCCGCTAATTTCCATACCCACGTCTTTGAGATTAGCTGTGCCCCTATCCTCGCGATCAAGCTCTAATTCTACGTCTAGTAATCAAAACATTTACACGGTGTCACGCCTGAACTCTGAAGTTCGTTTGTTGCTAGAAAATGAAATGGGGATAGTGTGGTTAGTCGGCGAAATTTCTAACTTTTCTGCACCTGTCTCTGGTCACTGGTACCTCACTCTTAAGGACTCTCGCGCTCAAGTGAAATGCGCGATGTTTCGTGGTAATAATCGCCGTGTAACGTTCAAACCTGCTAATGGAAATCAAGTACTAGTTAAAGCAAGACTCTCACTCTATGAGCCGCGAGGTGACTATCAGCTCATCATTGAGTCAATGCAACCCGAGGGGGATGGTCGACTTCAGCAAGAGTTTGAGAAGCTGAAAATGTCACTTGCTGCAGAAGGTTTGTTTGCTCAAACACTAAAACAACCATTGCCCAGCCACCCAAAACGTGTAGGTATCATTACCTCCAAAACGGGCGCTGCTTTATTTGATATTTTAGATGTTTTGAAAAGGCGTGATCCTTCCTTACCTGTGGTTATTTATCCGACGACGGTTCAAGGAGATAACGCTGCGATTGAGATTGCTCAAGCGATTGGCAGAGCAAACAGCCGAAACGAGTGTGATGTGTTAATCGTAGGACGAGGCGGAGGCTCCCTTGAAGATTTATGGTGCTTCAACCACGAAATCGTCGCTAGAACCATTGCCGCCAGCCAAATACCAATTATCAGTGCAGTCGGACATGAAATTGACGTCACTATCGCTGATTACGTCGCTGATGTGCGCGCCCCGACACCAAGTGCAGCCGCAGAACTAGTCAGCAATGATACCTCTCATAAACATGAGTCACTGATCACTAGAGAGCAGCGCCTGAGAAACGTCATTCGACTTTATCTGTCAGAGCAAAAGCAGCGCTTGTCCTCGTTGATGCAAGACCTAAGCAATCAACACCCTAAACATCATTTGCAGCGCCAAAGTCAACGACTGGATGAATTTGAGTACCGCCTTAACGCCGCAATGAAGCAAAGGTTATCTCAAGAGACTCTAAGGTTAACCAACAAGCTGCATCGACTGAAGTTACAGTCACCTGTTACTCGTCTGGCGCAACAATCGCACCGATTAAGTCAATTAGAAAGTCGACTAGAACAAGCGATGCAACGTCAACTCTCTTCAACTAAGCATAAATTTGCATTAACAGTTGGTAAGCTTGACACGGTGAGTCCACTTGCCACATTGAAGCGTGGTTACTCTATTACTCAAGACGAGGATGGGAAAGTCATTTCTCATGCAGATTCGGTAGAAATAGGCTCGACAATGACGACTCAGGTAGAGCATGGCACTCTTGTCTCGACCGTTACCGATATCAAACCTAGCTAGCCAAGCTCACTAAGCTTTTATTGGTTGGAATTCAAACCTCGCTCGAGATTTAGACTTTAGTTCATTACATGAGTTACAAAAATAGTTAGCAGCACCACACGCCTGAAGCTTTTCCATTTCAGCTTGGCAATCTGGGCAATAACCAATTTTGACAAAATGTTTAGTACATTGTTTACAGAAATACTGACCGTCCCAATATAAAGCGATCTTGCAATCTGGGCACTCGTTGTCTGCGAAGTTCATATCTCACCTAAATATTAGTAGATGTTAATATTGATATTCTATCTCGAACACCACGAGGATACTAGGCAACTGCCATAAGACGTACTGTTAGGAAAGCAATTAGCCACGAGATAGGAATAAACTCTCTAACTTAGCTTTACGTTTGACTTTATACATCTCGGTATCCGCTAAACGGATCAATTGGTCAATCGTCATGTCTGAACAACACTCTTTGGTCGCAAACCCAACGCTAACCCCGATGTTAGTCTCTTCTAAAGTGACAGGCCGAT
Organism: Vibrio mediterranei; assembly: GCF_900088415.1. Lineage (GTDB taxonomy): Bacteria > Pseudomonadota > Gammaproteobacteria > Enterobacterales > Vibrionaceae > Vibrio > Vibrio mediterranei. The sequence goes on along the minus strand of NZ_FLLQ01000010.1, from coordinate 48,260 downwards.
TCAATTCTGACTGTAATGTCTCGTAAAAAGTTCTGGAATCTTCCTGACTAGGAAAGCAACTAAACGCAAGAAACTCATCGCCACCATATCGACCTAACACAGCTTGATCAGGTAATAATAAACGTAATTTTTGCGCGACAGCAACCAACACCTTATCGCCGAATTGATGCCCATACACATCATTTACTTGTTTGAACTTATCGATATCAATAAAGAAGCAGCCAAGAAAATTACCTTGAAAGCAATGACTTTGTTCGACACGTTCTAATAGAGCTCGACGATTCAGGCATTGAGTCAGAGAATCAAACTTAGCTTGGTAGTTGAGTTTATCTTCTAAAGCATATTTCTCTAGCGCCACAGAATAAACCGCGGCAATAGACTCGAGTATCTCCAGTTCAATAGCATGGGGATCAGAGGGCAATGAGCTATAGAGTGCAAACGTACCCAATACGTGCTCTTGTGTCGAGATCACTGGCACAGACCAGCACGCTCTAATATTTGCTTGTGTCGCAAGTTCAACAAAAGGCTGCCAATTACTATGGCTTTTGACATCAGAGACGATAACAGAACGTTTTAAATAGGCAGCCGCACCGCAGGAACCCACTCCTTCTCCTATTTCGATCCCATCAATAGCATCGTTGTAAAAGTCAGGCAAGTTAGGTGCTGAAGTGCTGTACAGTCGATGTGTCTCTTGATCTAACGTTAATATTGAGGCGCGTTTATCCTTAAACAGGCGCTCTGTTAACTTAATGATTCGCTCCTCCAATTGGGGTTTTGGCAACCCCAGAGCAAGTTCTTTCAAGAGTAAGTTCATGCCCTTATGGGCATCTATCAGCAAATCTTTCGTCATAAATCCGCAGAATTGTCGTTCTTATTGAGTATGCGTAACCGACACATAATAACACAACGTACGGATAGATGATCTATTGACCAGTTTAATATTTAGTCGTATGGTCAAAGGGACGAACAACAATACGATGCTGTTTTAGATCTTCCCTAGATCTTCCCCTTAATCTAATCTGATCAGCGATCTGCTCTTAAAAGAACATTTATATAACCACATACCGAAAGCATAAGTTACATATTCTGCATTTGGATTTAAATTAGATTATTATTCCATGCAATACTTGATAAATGACACTATGCAGAATTTAATAAAACGATCATTTATCGAATTAGTCACTTACATGGGTATGCATTTCGATATAAGACGAATCTACGGCTTTTAGCTCGACTCTAAGGTTAATCAGTTCATCCATATGATTGATATGCGTTCCACCGCAAGGCATCACGACGTCGACGCCATCAAGAGTGCAGTGCCAATATCTTGAACTGGTCAAAAATGGACCTTCAAGTTGCATTGAAACTTCAGAGGGTTTTTGTGACCACTCAGCTAACTGTTGATTAGTCATATCTTCAATTCTCTGTAAGTCTGTCACCACCTCTACGGTATTTAGTCCACGTTTCTTTAACGTTTTCCCAAGGCGATATCGGTCAAAACATCGGTTTGGCGATACCACACTCTGTTCCTGAGCATAACTATTAAAATCATAGTGGGCCAAACCATCTTTTCGGTCAGCTTCTTTTCTCCAGTATGACGCTGCTAGCACTTTGTTAAGTGCAAGAGAGGCGATATGTCCGGCACTATGTCCTCTGCTCAAACTTTGTTGATAGGCTTTGTCCACTTCCAATGTAATGACCTGACCAACACAAAGTTCTGGTCCTTTCGCGATTCGATGCACAACAACAAATACCCATCCATCACAGTCTCGTTTTACGGGAATCGCGCTGCCGACATACAGTGTTTTGGTATCCAGTTCGATAGCCCCAACAAGACAATCTATGACTTCCAGTTGTTGACCTTTCGCTAACAGATAACCTTTGTCTGCGGGATGATCAGGCCATATATGACTTACAGGGTGAAATGGCGTACTGTCTACAACAATATCGGTGTAATCAGAATGCTCATCGATCAATTGAATTGCGCTGTCTAGCTGCCAAGTTTGATGACAAAAGTGAATTTTACTAGCGGTAAACACGGTATGATTATTCCTTGCAACAAAAAACGCCCGCTGTATTCAGAGGGCGTTGTTTAATTTCGACTTATTTTTTAGGACGACCTTTCATCATCGTCATTAAGCGTTTACGTTTACGCTCTTGTGAAAGGGTCATCTTGTTAGACTTACCTTCAAATGGGTTATCGCTGCTTTGGAAGTTGATACGAATTGGCGTACCCATGATTTCTAAAGAACGACGATAATAGTTCATCAAATAACGTTTGTACGAATCTGGAAGTTCATTGACTAGGTTACCATGAACCACAACGATTGGTGGGTTGTAGCCACCAGCGTGCGCATATTTCAACTTAACACGACGTCCACGAACCATAGGTGGCTGGTGATCTTCCGTCGCCATTTTCATGATACGGGTCAGTACCGAAGTACCTACACGGGTAGTCGCAGACTTGTAAGCTTCTTGAACAGATTCAAACAAATGGCCAACACCAGTACCATGAAGCGCTGAAATAAAGTGGATACGAGCAAAGTCAACGAAACCAAGACGACGATCAAGCTCTTTCTTAACGTGTTCTTTCACGTCAGTATCTAGCCCATCCCACTTGTTCACAGCGATCACAATAGAACGACCAGAGTTTAACGCAAAACCAAGGAGGCTTAAGTCTTGATCTGAGATGTTTTCACGAGCATCGATAACGAGCAATACAACGTTTGCATCTTCTACTGCTTTCAGGGTTTTAACCACTGAGAACTTCTCAACCGTTTCGTTGATGCGACGACGACGACGTACACCAGCAGTATCAATTAGTACATACTCACGATCATCACGCTGCATAGGAATATAAATAGAATCGCGAGTGGTACCCGGCATGTCATAAACTACGACACGCTCTTCACCAAGAATACGGTTGGTCAGCGTTGATTTACCCACATTAGGTCGACCAATGATAGCCAACTTAATTGGTTGATCTTGAAGACGCTTAAACTCTTCTTCCGCTTCTTCTTCGGTATAATCGAGTTTCTCTTCTTCTTCGTCTTCAAACTCAGTCAGATCTTCAATTTCACCTTGTTCAACAAAGCTTTCTGCAAATGGGTTAAGTGCGCGTTCGATAAGTGCAGTAACGCCACGACCGTGTGCCGCTGCGATGTGGTACATGTCTTCTACACCAAGTTGCCAAAACTCAGCACTGGCAGCATCAGCATCAATACCATCAACTTTGTTGATCACTAGGAATGACGGCTTCTCAATTTTACGCAGGTGTTGAGCAATCGCTTCATCAGCCGACGTTAAACCTGCACGGCCATCCACTAGGAAAAGCACGACATCCGCTTCATCAATCGCAGCTAGCGATTGTTCCGCCATTTTTGTTTCAACACCTTCTTCAGTACCATCAATACCACCGGTATCAATAACAATGAATTCATGCTCACCCAGTTTCGCCTGACCGTATTTACGGTCACGTGTTAGCCCCGGAAAATCCGCAACAAGAGCATCACGCGTACGCGTCAATCGATTGAACAGGGTCGACTTACCCACATTCGGGCGTCCAACTAGGGCAACAACAGGTACCATATAAACCTCTACACTTATCTTCTAATTGTAGTTATAGGTAAAATTCTCACGTTTTCCTATAACCACAAATTAATCCATCTATCCGAGCTCGAAAAGATCCTTTTGCTTCGCAGCAATAAAACGGCTCCTAACTGAGATCAGCCAGGAGCCGTTTGTGAATTATATCACGCTTTCTAGTTGATAGTGAGTTTCTTTATTTCACCATCACGAGTCACTAAAACATAGCCTTCAGGTACCTTAGTTGGTCCAACAGAAAGGCCACTTTCGTTGATGAGTTGCTGTGCTACAAACTCACCTGACTCTCGATCAATCCAGTGTAGGTAACCTAAGCTATCACCTACTACGATGTAACCATCAACAATAACAGGCGCAGTTAGCAGTCGGTTTTCCAACTGGTTATTTTCCCACAGCTCAGTACCACTGCGAGCATCTACAGCTACTACATGATCATTATCTGTCACCAAGAATAAACTACGGTTATCCGTCGCCATATCTGTCGCTGATGAGTAGTTACGTTTCCAAATAGGGTTACCAGAACGTAGATCAATAGAAATTAACTGCCCATTGAAACCCACTGTAAACAGTGTGCCACCTAAAATGATTGGAGATGAATCCACATCAACCAAGCGATCGATCTCGGTAGCGCCTTTTGGCGTGCCTACAGGTTGCTGCCAAATCAACTGTCCACGCTCGACGATAGCGGCAGCTAAACGTCCATTGGCCGTGCCCCAGAAAACACCACCTGATACGGTAGCTGGTGCACTGTCACCACGTAAAGTTAGGTTTGGAACATCAGTACTGATCGCCCAGCGCTCTTCACCCGACGTTTGTTCCAATGCAACCAACAAGCCTTGACTGGTATGAACCATGATTAAACTTGCATCCGCTACCGGATTCGCAAGCACCTCACCATTCACCTTGGCGCGCCAAACTTCTTCGCCCGTTTTGACGTCAAGCGCAATAACTTCGCCGTTTTCGCTACCGATATATAGCTTTTGATACGCCGCGGCAATACCACCAGAAAGTCGAGCTGATGTCTCACCAGCGACATTAACTTCCCAAAGCGTTTTACCCGTTTCTGGATCAAGCGCTTTTACCACTCCGTCTCGGCTAGCGACAAACAAGTTGTCATAGGCGTAAATTGGAGAGAGCTTCGAGAAGAACTGACCAACACCATCACCAATACTTGCAGACCATACCGACTGAGGCGTGAACTCACTTTGTACTTTTGGCAGTGGTGCCATAATGACGGTATCTTCTTCACTAGAACACCCTGCAAGAATTCCCAGTACCGAAATAGAAAGCAGTACTTTCTTTACGACTCTATTCATCGGCTATGGCCCTTACTTGGCAAGATCGTCCAGTTTAATTTGTAGCCCTTGGCTTGCGTCTTGCGCTTGCTGTGCTTCAGTATAAGCAGTGTAAGCTGCATCACGGTCACCGTCACGAATTGCGATATCACCACGCAGCTCGGCCACTCGGCCTGCCCATGCGTCATCGGTAATTTTCGCAAGTTCAGCACGCGCACCATCAACGTTACCTGTTTCCGCCATTAGACGAGCAATACGGTAAGTCACTAGCGGAGTGATCGCCGCATCTTTAGTTTTGCTTTGTGCCCATTGCAGTTGCTCAAGAGCCTTTTCAAGCTCACCAGCTTCTACTTGAACTTTCGCTAGTTGTAGTGAAGCCAAAACACTGTATTCAGTGTCTTTGCTACCATCGATAAATGCTTGTACGTCACCACTTGCGTCAGTGCCTTTAGCGGCAATAGCTTCTACCGCTTTGGTATACTGTTCAGAAGCAGCTTCTTGCGCAGACGTTACTGAGTCTTGATAGTAACGCCAGCCAAATAAACCACCCAAACCAACAACAACACCAAGAACCACTGCTTTGCCGTTCTCTTTCCACCAATCTTTGATTGCTTCTACTTGTTGTTCTTCAGAATCGTAGAGTTCCACTTCCTGTCCTCTTAAAAGAATTCGTCACTAACGTTGATTGATTCATCTATCGAATACGTTCAATCAACGTCAGTCTATAAACTAGATAATATCTGCTAATTTAGCGGCTAACTCAGTTTGAGCAATAGTTTCTTGCTCACCACCCTGCAAATCTTTGACCACGACCGTATTCTCGGCCACTTCATTCTCGCCTAGCACTAGAGCGTATACTGCGCCAACTTTATCTGCACGCTTAAATTGTTTCTTGAAGTTGCCACCACCAAAGTGATTCATGACACGAATACCAGGGATAGCTTCACGCAAAGACTCGGCTAGCTTCATACCTGCCATCATGGTGCCTTCACCCGCAGTCACTACGTAGGCGTCAACACTACGACGAACATCAGTCAGCTCAAGCGTTTCCATCATTAGTACCAAACGCTCTAAACCCATAGCAAATCCGACAGCTGGCGTAGCTTTGCCACCTAGTTGTTCAACCAGTCCGTCATAACGACCACCGCCACAAACCGTACCTTGAGCACCTAAACTTTCGGTGATCCACTCAAATACCGTGCGGTTGTAGTAATCCAACCCACGGACAAGGCGTTGATTTACCGTATATTCGATTCCTGCTGCGTCAAGAAGTTCACAAAGACCTGCAAAATGTTGTTTTGAGTCTGCATCGAGGTAATCTGACAGCTCAGGAGCATCAACCAAAATCGCTTGTACATCTGGGTTCTTGCTATCTAGAACACGTAGCGGATTGGTGTACATACGACGCTTGCTATCTTCATCAAGAACATCAATATGCTGCTCTAGGTGAGCGATCAATGCCGTACGGTAATCAGCGCGAGCTTCTAGAGAGCCGATAGAGTTCAGTTCCAAACGTACATGTTCAGCAATGCCCAACTCACGCCATAGACGCGCAGTCATCATGATAAGTTCAGCATCAACGTCAGGGCCATTTAGACCAAAGACTTCCACACCACATTGATGGAATTGACGGTAACGACCCTTTTGTGGGCGCTCATGGCGGAACATTGGGCCCATATACCAAAGACGTTGTTCTTGGTTATATAACAAGCCATTTTCAATACCAGAACGCACACAACCGGCCGTGCCTTCAGGACGAAGCGTTAGGCTATCGCCATTACGGTCTTCGAAGGTGTACATTTCCTTTTCGACCACATCCGTCACTTCACCGATAGCGCGGCTAAATAGATGGGTCATTTCAACGATTGGCATACGTACTTCGTTGTAGCCATATGCGCTAACAACATGCTTAACTGTATTCTCAACTTTTTGCCAAAGTGGAGATTGTGTTGGGAGGCAGTCGTTCATGCCTCGGATTGCTTGAATAGTTTTTGCCACAGTTTAATACCGTTATATCGTTGAAATTATTTATCTTCTACTTGATTCACTTCGATGCGATTTGACTCATCTAACATCGACGCCTTAGCACGAATTTTTGCCTCGAGCTTGTTCACTAGGTCATCATTATCGAAGCGCTCTTTCTGACGTTTACCGTCCTCGTAGAATGCACTTTTCTTGTTACTACCAGCTAAGCCTAAGTGTGAAACTTCTGCTTCACCTGGTCCATTCACCACACAGCCGATAATCGACACATCCATTGGTGTAATCACATCTTCTAAGCGCTGCTCTAGCGCATTTACTGTACCGATCACATCGAATTCTTGACGTGAACAACTTGGGCAAGCAATAAAGTTGATACCACGAGAGCGAATACGCAATGACTTCAAAATATCAAAGCCCACTTTGATCTCTTCAACAGGGTCTGCCGCTAAAGAAATACGCAAAGTATCACCAATACCTTCTGCCAACAGCATTCCAAGACCCACTGACGACTTCACAGCACCCGCACGAGCACCGCCGGCTTCAGTGATACCTAAGTGTAGTGGCTGATCAATCTTTTGAGCCAACAATCGGTAAGAATCTACGGCAAGGAACACATCCGATGCTTTAACACTGACTTTAAATTGGTCGAAGTTTAGACGATCCAAAATATCCACGTGACGCATCGCCGACTCAACCAAAGCAGCTGGTGTAGGCTCGCCATATTTCATCTGAATGTCTTTTTCTAAAGACCCGCCATTTACGCCAATACGAATTGGAATGTTTTTATCACGCGCACAATCTACAACAGAGCGAATGCGAGCTTCGTTACCGATATTACCCGGGTTGATACGTAAACAATCTACGCCATACTCCGCAACCTTCAATGCAATTCGATAGTCGAAATGAATGTCAGCCACTAGAGGAATCGAAACTTGCTGTTTGATTTCTCGGAAGGCTTCTGCGGCATCCATAGTAGGAACAGAAACACGAACAATGTCTGCACCGACATTTTCTAACGCTTTAATCTGAGCAACGGTCGCAGCAACGTCCGTCGTGCGAGTGTTTGTCATTGACTGAACAGCAATGGGCGCGCCATCGCCGATAGGTACATCGCCCACATAAATACGCGTAGATGGGCGACGTTTAATTGGTGATTCGTGATGCATATTGATTATCTAAGGTAAGGTGAATCGAGCTACTTTGCCTGAAGTATACCCAGAAAGGTCGACAGGTTCACTTCCTAATGTCATAGAAACTTTCTCAGGAGCACCTAAAATCACTTTAAATGGTGCTTTTCCGTTTACATTGACATTATCGCCCTGCTTTTTAATACCGGTAGTGATGGTCTTTCCGTCCGCGTCTTTTACCTGGATCCAGCAGTCACCTGTGAAAGCCATCGTTAAATTAGTCAGACCATCAATTGGTTTTGGTTGCTCGTTTGCGGTTTGAGGTTGTTCCTCAATTACTGCAACGTCTGCCGAAACCGATTCAACGTTATTATTGGCAGTCTCTGGTACCGATTCTGTTGCAGCTTCCTCTGTCTGCTCCGGCGCTTCGATAATGGCAGACACATCAATAGTTTTTACCTCATCTTCTGCTGTTGCTAATTCAGGCTCAGCGGTAAGTTGTGGCGAAGCGGGTTCTTCTACTTGAAAGGCAGGATCGCTAGTATCTGCGATTTCCGATAGAGTATCTTTTTGCTGGCTTTGTAACCACCAAACCGAAGAGATACCAATAATTACCACGAAAATACCCCAAGTAAGCTTCATTATGCGGCTATCGTGTTTTTCTTTATTGGTTTTCTGAGAGAAGCTCTGCATTGGCTGTTCTGAAGGTTGAGCTTCACTGTGGTGTTCAATAGCACCAAGGATCTCTTTTTCATCAATACCAACTGCCTTAGCGTAAGAACGTAGATAGCCTCGAGTGAAGGTTGCAACTTGCTCACCATCAAAATCATTGGCTTCAATCTTTTGAATGATGGCGACACGCAAGCGTAAGCGGTCTGCGATCTGTTTCTGGGTGAGGCCTAGCGCTTCACGCTTCTCTTTTAATATGGTTCCGGCAAGAACGGACTCTTGTGGTTGCTGTTCAACTTTATCTACTGCGGTATTTTGTTCAGTACTCATTTATCATGTACTTCTTTTGGTTGTGACTATGACGCTACACGCTTAGTTCGTTTTTTTAATTGGTGTGATATCGTCATTAGTGTGGTAAATCGTACGTACTAACTGTATTACAGCATAGTCCCAAATTGCCTACTTCTGCACCTCAATCTAGTGCAAAGTGCTCGATTTCATTATGATTTTCGCGCAAGATCTCCCCACATTGGGTCAAGACAGCGGCTGAATGTGACCATCATAGTCGATTCTAACCACGAGTTAAAATCGACAAACGTAAAACGACGTAAATAGAGCCATTTTTGATAAAAAATTGACACTATCTATAAAGTTCAAGCGACGTTTTGAAATATTTGATTAACAAATCCGATATTTGTTCCATTAATACTGAATTTTTTATCAGTAAATTGTGGCAAGGATCAGATATTTTCAATTGCAGCGCTATAGATACAAAAAAACCAAGCAAATACTTGGTTTTTCTTTATTTATTTGTGGATTATACCGATTTTACCGGAATAGCTTCACCTTTTTGCTCAGCCAGTTGCTTGGTACGTTTAGTACGGTCAATCACATCACCAACTAACTGGCCACACGCCGCATCAATATCGTCGCCGCGAGTCTTACGAACTGTCACTGTATAGTCGTACTGCATTAGCGTCTTCATGAAACGATCGATGCGCGAGTTACTCGGTTTCTTGTACGGTGACCCTGGATAAGGGTTAAATGGAATCAAGTTGATTTTCGCAGGCGTGTCTTTCAACAGCTCCGCAAGCTCACGCGCATGATCCATATCGTCGTTAACATGGTCTAAAAGTACATATTCAACGGTAACTTTACCGCGATTAGCATTAGATGACGCAATATAACGACGAACTGATGCTAAGAAATCTTCGATATCCCAACGATCATTAATCGGCATGATTTCACTACGCAACTTGTCATTTGGAGCGTGAAGAGAAATAGCCAATGCAACATCAATTTCACCCGTCATTTGATCAAGACCGGACACCACACCAGAAGTCGATACTGTTACGCGGCGTTTGGACAAACCAAAGCCAAGATCGTCTAGCATAATTTCTAACGCAGGCATCAGATTCTTCATGTTGAGTAGAGGTTCACCCATACCCATCATCACCACGTTGGTTATTGGGCGACGACCTGTCTCTTTTTCAAGGCCGACTTCACGCGCAGCGCGCCAAACCTGACCGATAATTTCCGAGACTTTAAGGTTACGGTTAAAGCCCTGCTGTGCCGTTGAACAGAATTTACACTCCAACGCACAACCTACTTGAGATGAAACACACAACGTTGCGCGGTCATCATCTGGGATATAGACCGTTTCGACATCTTGATCACCTACACGCATCGCCCATTTAATGGTGCCATCAGATGAGTGTTGCGCTTCAGAGACTGTCGGAGCTTTAATTTCAGCCAAACGAATCAGCTTTTCACGAAGCTTCTTGTTGATGTTGGTCATCTTCTCAAAGTCATCACAACCAAAATGATAGATCCACTTCATAACCTGATCAGCACGGAAGGCTTTTTCGCCAAGTTCCTCTTGGAAGAATTTACGCATACCTTTGCGATCAAAATCGAGTAGATTGACTTTTTGTGCGGTCATGTTGCCTCTTCGATGACGGTGATTCTACTTAAGGGCGCGAATTGTACAGCCTTTAGGCGACTACAACAAGCGCTACAAAACCTTAAAATAATAAGGTATTCATTTATAAGCGAACATTTTTTGAACAGCAAACACACTCAATATTAAAAAAGGAGGCCTAAGCCTCCTTGTGTTGAGCGGAATCAATCATTAACGCGGACAAATTTCCGACGTAGGGAAGAAAAATTCAATTTCACGCGCTGCCGACTCTGGACTGTCTGAGCCGTGCACCGAGTTATGGCGCATGCTTAACGCGTAATCTGCACGAATGGTTCCACATGCAGCTTCTTCAGGGTTAGTCTTCCCCATAAGCTCACGATAACGAGAGATAGCATCTTCGCCTTCAAGTACTTGAACCATGATAGGACCAGAGGTCATAAACTCGCGCAGTGCATCAAAGAATGGCTTACCCTCGTGTTCAGCGTAAAACCCTTTCGCTTGCTCATCGGTCAAGTGAACCATCTTAGCTGCGATAATTTTTAGACCAGCTTTCTCAATACGATGATAGATCTCACCAATAAGATTACGTTCTACAGCATCAGGCTTAACGATTGAAAATGTTCTTTCTAGGGCCATTATTGTTCCTTATCTTTCTGTTTATATTGTTGTTATTTGGTTTGAGCTTGCTCAGTAAGCAGTCGAGCTAAAGTACGAATACCCATGCCAGTTGCCCCCGCAGACCACTTATCAGTCGCCGCTTTGCGATATGTACCGGCACAATCGAAATGCAACCAACCTTTTTTATAATCGGTAACAAAGTAAGACAAAAATGCCGCTGCAGTGCTTGCACCTGGTGAGTAATCACCACTGCTGATATTTGAAAGGTCAGCAAAGTTTGACGGCAGCATACCTCGATGGAAATCTGCTAACGGTAGTGGCCATAAACCTTCTTTTTCTTGGTTTGCATTGGTTAATGCCTGATGAGTGAGTTCGTCATCAAAAGACATGATAGCGTGGTAATCATTACCTAGAGCATTCTTAGCTGCACCGGTGAGCGTAGCACAGTCAATAATCAGCTCAGGGTTTTGTTCGCTCGCGTAAATAAGACCATCAGCCAGAACTAAGCGTCCCTCGGCATCGGTATTCATGATTTCAACCGTTTTACCGTTTTTATAAGTGATCACGTCACCCAATTTAAGCGCTCGGCCAGAAACCATGTTTTCCGCACAGCAGAGAATCAACTTCACACGTTTGTTCAAACCACGCATGATCGCTAATCCCAAACCGCCAGTGATAGTACCAGCGCCACCCATGTCTGCTTTCATCGCCGACATAAAGTTAGAAGGCTTCAGGCTGTAGCCACCAGAATCGAATGTGATGCCTTTACCAACTAGGCACGCAAATACTGGGGCATTTTCGTCACCTGTAGGGTTGTAATCGAGCTGTAGCATTGCCGATGTACGTTCAGAACCACGACCTACTGCGAAAATACCTTCCCATCCTTCAGTCAGCAGATCTTTATCTTTTACAATGCGGTAAGTAACGTGCTCAGGTGCCGTTGATTTAATAAACTCAGCCGCCATAGTCGCAAGTTGACGAGGTGCAACTTCTTCCGCGCTCTTGTTGATGATGTCACGAGTCCAGTTGGAGGCTTTGATACGTGCATTCAGCTCGTTTTCATCTTGCTCACTGAGTGACGGCAGCGTTACTTGCGTGCTTTTCTTAGAGTTACGGTAGCCTTGATAGAATGCCCAGGTTGATTCTAGATCCCAGCCTTCGCCAGCCAGTGTTGCATTAGAAATACCTTGCGAGTCTAATTTACGAGCCGCGCGCTGAATAGCGCCTAAATCGTGGCCCTCGCCTAAGTGGACTGTCGCGCCAGTTTCTGTGAAAGAGATGATTGCTTTGTCGCCCCATTGAGGAGCAGCCGCTTCTTGGCTAAGAAATACCGACATTGTGTTAGACATGGTCTCTCCTTGTCTTAATTCTGTTTTGTGTTGTCGTATCTTATGATTCAAATGATGTTATCACTATGTAGAGACAATACCAATGACCCGCCCAAGGGAATTAATAACAATGTAACATGTAGCGACAAAAAAACGGACCAAAGGTCCGTTTTTAGAAGTAAAGTTAGAGCGATTTATCAATCGTACTCATCCATCCAGCATAAGATGACTGCTTCAAGGATTTTCTCATTAGAACGATTTGGATCATCGTCAAAATCTTCTAGTTCCGTTATCCATTGATGTAAGTCGGTAAAACGAACCGTTTTAGGGTCCATATCTGGAAATTGATCGCACAACTCAATAGCGATATCACGAGAGTCAGTCCATTTTAAGCTCATGTATCCTCCACTTATTAGTGATCTTCAGATGCGTGGTTTAACGTGTATTTTGGAATTTCTACCACTAAGTCTTCATCAGCAACAACGGCTTGGCAACCCAAACGTGATTCTGGTTCTAAGCCCCACGCTTTATCTAGCATGTCATCTTCAAGCTCTTCACTCTCTTCAAGTGAATCGAAACCTTCACGAATAATCACGTGACAAGTTGTGCAAGCGCACGATTTCTCACAAGCGTGCTCAATCCCAATACCGTTTTTTAGTGCCACATCTAATACGGTTTCGCCTTCGTTAGCCTCTAACACTGCGCCTTCTGGGCACAGATCTTCATGGGGCAGAACAACTATTTTTGGCATGACTACTTAGTCCTCGAATTTAAATGTTATCTACTGATTGACCGGCAAGAGCTTCGCGAATGGACTTGTCCATACGACGAGAAGCAAATTCTTGGCTCGCTTTATCAGTATCTTTTATACCTTGTTCAATGGCGTCGGCGTCGTCACCATTGCGCAATTTAATTAGTGCTTCAATGGCTTCTACTAGTGTTTGTTTTTCTTGTTCATCTAGTAAAGCATCGCCATCAGCTTGCATCGCTGCAATTAACCCTTCGATAACGCGATCGGCTTCCACACGTTGTTCAGCCAAGGCACGAGCCAACATGTCGTCTTTAGCGTAAGTCATCGAATCTTTGAGCATATTAGTCACTTCATCATCGCTTAGTCCGTATGATGGTTTGACTTGAATATCAGATTGAATACCAGTGCTCTTTTCCATCGCAGTGACAGACAGTAGACCATCCGCATCAACCTGATAGGTGACACGAATATGCGCAGCACCCGCCGCCATTGGAGGAATACCTTTAAGTGAAAAACGAGCAAGAGAACGACAATCATCAACCATTTCACGTTCACCTTGAACAATATGAACCGACATAGCCGTTTGACCGTCTTTAAAAGTGGTAAACTCTTGAGCACGAGCAACTGGGATGGTTGTATTTCGAGGAACAATTTTCTCGACTAGGCCACCCATTGTTTCAATACCTAGAGACAAAGGCAGTACGTCGAGTAGCAGCATTTCAGAGTCTGGTTTGTTTCCTGCGAGAATATCCGCTTGAATGGCAGCACCAATCGCAACGACTTCATCAGGGTTAATGCTAGTCAGAGGCGTTTTCCCAAAGAACTCGCCTACCATGTCGCGAACCAAAGGTGTACGGGTTGAACCACCCACCATGACGACTTCAAGTACCTCTTCAGCGTCCACTTCCGCATCTTTTAGAGCACGGCGACAAGAAAGAAGGGTTTTCTTAACCAAGGCACGAATGAGATCTTCAAATTGAGCTTTCTCTAATTCGCCTTTCCAACCTAGCACATCCACACTTGCGACATCAGATTGACTCAAGTCGATCTTAGCTTGCGTTGCTGCGTCCAGTAATTCACGCTGCTCTTGAACCGTTAGTTCAGCCTTACCAATTTGCTGCTGCAAATGTTCTGCAACCAAATGGTCAAAGTCATCGCCACCCAGCGCTGAATCGCCGCCCGTTGCGAGTACTTCAAACACGCCACGAGATAATCGCAGAATAGATATATCAAAGGTGCCGCCACCAAGATCATAAACAGCAATCACACCTTCTTGACCACTATCCAAACCATAAGCAATCGCGGCCGCAGTAGGTTCATTGAGTAGTCGTAAGACATGTAAACCAGCTAAGCTCGCTGCGTCCTTTGTGCCTTGACGCTGTGCATCATCGAAGTAGGCAGGAACCGTGATAACCACCCCTGCTAATTCGCCACCTAATGATTCTTCTGCACGTTGAGAAAGTGCTTTTAAGATATCAGAGGACACTTGAATAGGATTCTTCGCCCCACCACGCGTTTGTAATACTGGCAGACCATTATCACTTTCTGTCAAAGAGTAAGGCATAGATGGGTAACGGCTTTGAACATCCGCAAGTGAACGACCTAATAAGCGTTTTACCGAAATAATAGTATTCACTGGATCAGAAGCTGCGTTATCACGAGCCTCAACACCGACCGTGGTCGACTCTTCTGTATAATGCACGGCCGAAGGCAAGATATTTCTGCCATTCGAATCTGGTAGCGTGGCTGCTTCTCCACTTCTTACCGTTGCAACTAGAGAGTTTGTAGTCCCTAGATCAATACCTGCAGCCAACTTATGTTCGTGTGGCGCAGAGCTTTGACCGGGTTCTGCGATTTGAAGTAATGCCATTCAAATATCCTTGGGAGCTTCCATTAACCAAGCAGCTTATCTTCGAGCTGTTCTATTTCACTTTGCAACTTGGCGATAAATTTTAGTTTTCTGACGCTATCTGCAGCTTGTGGCCACTGATTCTGTTCGAGCAGCTGTTGTAACTCAAGCAGTTGTGATTTGAACATTTTGCTGACCTTCGCCTCAAAGTCAAAGAGTTCTGACTCAACATCACTTGAGGTCTCTATTTCTTCGAGGGTCTCACGCAGTTCCATCTGTTCCATTAAGAACATAGGGTCTTGCAAGGTTTGCTGTTCAGCTCGAATATCTACGCCATTCTCAGCCAGCAGATACTCTGCTCGAGAAATTGGCTTACGAAGTACTTCGTATGCGTCATTGATTTGCGCTGCTTTCTGAACCGCAAGCATGCGGTCACGCTCGGAAGCGGTAGCAAAGTTATCGGGATGAAAGCGTCGCTGTAATTCTCTGAATTGAGAAGAAAGAAGGCTACCGTCCAGCTGAAACTGAATAGGTAGCCCAAATAGTTCGAAATGGTTCATAACATAGACTCGCAAACAAGAATCGTGGAGCAACTGGCTAAACCAACTGCACCACGACTATTAAAGGTTAAACATTAAAGCTCTCACCACAACCGCACTCGCCTTTTGCGTTTGGGTTGTTGAATTCGAACCCTTCGTTCAAGCCCTCTTTCACGTAATCAAGCTCTGTTCCATCGAGATAAACCAAGCTCTTTGCATCGATGATGACTTTCACACCTTCATGCTCAAAGACTTCATCACCATCATCAAGTTCATCAACAAACTCAAGAACATAGGCCATACCAGAACACCCAGTGGTCTTTACACCTAAACGTAATCCAATACCTTTACCGCGGTTTTCTAAAAACGTTCTTACTCGGCTTGCTGCTGCTTCTGTCATTGAGATGGCCATACTACAACCTTTGTTTGCTTCTCTTGATGATATATTAAGGCTTGGTTATCCAAGCGATTTAGTCGTGCTTTTTCTTATAATCGGCTACGGCGGCTTTAATTGCGTCTTCCGCAAGAATTGAGCAGTGAACTTTCACTGGCGGCAACTCTAGTTCTTCAGCAATTTCAGCATTTTTGATAGCCGCAGCTTCTTCAATTGATTTACCTTTTACCCACTCTGTAACCAGTGAGCTTGATGCGATAGCTGAACCGCAACCGTAGGTTTTGAATTTCGCGTCTTCGATAATACCTTCTGGTGTTACCTTAATCTGAAGCTTCATTACGTCGCCACATGCTGGCGCGCCTACCATACCACTACCCACAGCTGGATCATTTTTATCAAACGACCCTACATTACGTGGGTTTTCATAGTGGTCAATAACCTTTTCACTATATGCCATAATAAATTCCTCGAATCCTCTACTATCGTGAGATTAGTGGTGTGCCCACTCGACCGTATCTAGGTCAATCCCTTCTTTATACATATCCCATAGAGGAGACATGTCACGTAACTTGTTCACTGCTGTTGTAATTTGCTCAATCGCGTAGTCGATGTCTTCTTCCGTCGTGAAGCGACCGAACGAGAAACGCACAGAGCTGTGAGCCAGTTCATCGTTCAGACCTAATGCACGAAGTACATAAGATGGCTCTAGGCTCGCTGAAGTACATGCTGAACCGGATGATACTGCAAGATCTTTCAATGACATCAGTAGCGATTCACCTTCAACAAATGCGAAGCTCACGTTTAGGTTGTGAGGTACACGCTGCTCTAAGTCACCATTGATCGTAACGGCTTCAAGATCTTTAACACCGTTTAACAGGCGATCACGCAGAGATTTTGCATGGTCATAATCTTTTTGCATATCTTGCTTAGCAATAGCAAATGCCTCGCCCATACCAACAATTTGGTGAGTCGGTAGCGTACCAGAACGGAAACCACGCTCATGACCACCACCGTGCATTTGTGCTTCTAAACGGATACGTGGTTTACGACGAACGTATAGTGCACCGATACCTTTAGGGCCATAAATTTTGTGAGCTGACATTGAAATTAAGTCAACTTTCATTTCTTGAACATCAATTGGCAATTTGCCAGCCGATTGCGCAGCATCAATGTGGAAAACGATTTTCTTGCTGCGGCATAGCTCACCAATAGCGGCGATATCTTGAACAACACCAATTTCGTTGTTTACGTGCATGATAGAAACAAGCACAGTATCGTCACGCATTGCAGCTTCTAACTTTGCTAAATCGATAAGACCATTGGCTTCCGGCTCAAGATACGTTACCTCAAAGCCTTCACGCTCTAATTGACGACATGGGTCAAGTACTGCTTTATGCTCTGTTTTACAGGTAATAACATGCTTACCTTTCTTAGCGTAAAAATGAGCAGCACCCTTGATAGCAAGGTTGTCTGATTCTGTCGCGCCCGAAGTGAAAATAATTTCGCGAGGATCCGCGTTCAACAGATCGGCGATTTGCTCACGCGCGTTGTCTACTGCTTCTTCTGCTTGCCAACCAAAACGGTGTGATCGTGACGCTGGGTTACCAAAGGTACCGTCCATCGTCATAAATTGAACCATCTTTTCTGCAACCCTTGGGTCAACAGGACATGTGGCAGAGTAGTCTAGATAAATAGGCAGTTTCATTCTTTACTCCAATGTAAAAGCAACACTACTTACGAGCGAACATTAATTCCGATGGGTGCGGTGCTTGTACTTTTTCTTGAGAACCCATGATTTACCGCAAGATCTACGTCTTGTCGGTCTGAAATTTCTAATACTTCATTATCTACCATCAGCTCACCAAGAGTGATGTTATTTAAGAAGTCACTAATGCGAGAGCTTAAATCTCTCCAAAGCGTATGAGTGAGGCAACGTGTACCACCTTGGCAATCGCCTTTACCAGCACATTTGGTTGCATCAACAGACTCATCAACAGCAGCTATCACCGTTCCAATTGCAATATCAGACGCTTCTGCGCCGAGTCGGTAACCACCACCAGGGCCGCGTACACTGGCTACAAGTCCAGCTTTGCGCAATTTTGAGAACAGTTGCTCTAAATATGACAGTGAGATCCCTTGACGTTCAGAGATATCTGCCAGAGGTACTGGGCTTTGCTGTGAGTGCAGTGCGACATCTAGCATCGCCGTTACTGCATATCTTCCTTTTGATGTTAGTCTCATATCACACGTTTCCACATTGATTATGTGGTTTCGATTTTTCCATACCTGACTATTTTAATCAAGTATTTATTTGACTAAAATAGTCAGGTATTTAACCCAACAGAAAAAGCGGTTATTTTTTAACCCCTAGCCCTTTTTCTATTGACGTTAAAATACCACGCAACGTGTTGATTTCCTGTGACTCAGGGCGAGCTCTGCTGAACATTCTTCGTAATTTGTTCATTACTAACCCTGGTTTATCTTTAGAAATAAACTGGGTATCGGTGATGACTTTTTCAAGGTGTTGGTAGAATAATTCTAGCTCTTTGTGACGTGGATACTCTGCTTGCTCTTGCTCAGGAAACTGGTTAGCCACACGCTGCAAATGCGCAACACGTACTTCATAACTTAATGTCTGAACCGCCATCGCTAAGTTAAGAGAGCTGTATTCCGGGTTTGCAGGAATACAAGTATGAAAATGGCAAAGCTGCAATTCTTCGTTGGTCAAGCCAGTGCGTTCACGACCAAAAACCAAAGCAACAGGGTGTTGCTCACCTTCAATGGCAAACTTCTCGCCACACTCTCTTGGTTCAATCATAGGCCATTCCAGTGTACGAGAGCGCGCACTTGAGCCAACAACCAAACCACAATCTTCAATAGCATCTTGCAATGAACCAACAATTTGAGCGCCAAGCGCAATATCACTAGCACCCGCTGCAAGCGCAATCGCTTGAGCATCTACCTCACATTGTGGGTCAACCAAGACCATCTGGCTTAACCCCATCACCTTCATCGCTCTTGCAGCTGAGCCGATATTACCGGAGTGAGAGGTTCCGACGAGGACGATTTTCACGTTGTCTAGCATTGTCAAATTGCACCGAGATTACAAAACCGACGAATAATAACATAAACCCGACTAAAATAGTCAGGGTCTTTTTATTCACCCCAATGACAGAACAAAAAATAACCACTTCCTTTTTGCCAAAACTTTGGTATACTCGCCGCCGCTTTTTGTTCTTTAACATCCGTTGGGAAAATTCGTATGCATCCAATGCTAAATATCGCTATACGCGCTGCGCGTAAAGCGGGCAACCATATTGCTAAATCACTAGAAAACACTGACAAGATCGAGTCGGTACAGAAAGGCACTAATGACTTTGTTACTAACGTAGACAAAGAAGCTGAAGCACTCATTATCCATACTATTCAAACATCTTACCCTGACCACAGCATCATCGCTGAAGAAGGTGGCATGATTGAAGGTAAAGATAGCGACGTACAATGGATCATCGACCCACTGGATGGCACTAATAACTTCGTTAAAGGTATTCCACACTTCTCAGTATCTATTGCGGTTCGCATTAAGGGTAAAACTGAAGTTGCGTGCGTATACGATCCAATGCTAAACGAGCTATTCACTGCACAACGCGGTGCTGGCGCTCAATTAAACAACGCTCGAATCCGTGTTAACACTCTGAAAGACCTAAAAGGTACTGTCATCGGTACAGGTTTCCCTTCGAAGCAAAAACAGCACTCTGAAAGCTATTTCAAGATCATGTCAGCAATGTTTGTTGAATGTGCAGACTTCCGCCGCGCAGGTTCTGCTGCTCTTGATCTTTGCTACGTAGGTGCAGGTCGTCTAGACGGCTTCTTCGAACTAGGCCTAAAACCATGGGACATGGCTGCAGGTGAGCTTATCGCACGTGAAGCTGGCGCTATCGTGACTGATTTTTCAGGCGGTACTGAGTACATGAAGTCTGGTAACGTTGTTGCTGCAAGTGCACGTGGTGCTAAGAGCATGCTTAAAATCATTCGCGAGAATGGTAACGAAGCTATCCTTAAGTAATTAGCTTAAGACTCACAGCCCGTCACAGCTGAATTTGAAATCCCGGCC
Organism: Vibrio mediterranei; assembly: GCF_900088415.1. Lineage (GTDB taxonomy): Bacteria > Pseudomonadota > Gammaproteobacteria > Enterobacterales > Vibrionaceae > Vibrio > Vibrio mediterranei. The sequence continues at coordinate 28,069 of NZ_FLLQ01000010.1, read as the reverse complement.
ATTGGTCGGGATTTTTTTTAGCGTTTTCGACGCAGTGAGAAAGTTACTGTCATCCATTTATGACAGACAAAAAAAGCCACTCGATAGAGTGGCTTTTGCGATTTAGGACGATGCTTTCGTCATCCGTGAGTCACGCCTGTGTGGGGATGACGACGCACTTGAAGTCTAATTCGATGCCTTAAGGCATCTCATCAAACTCTGCACCTTCTTTCTCAATCTGCGGTGGCATTAAGTGCTCTTTCTGGATACCCAGTTTCAGAGCCAGAGCCGATGCAACATAGATTGAAGAATAAGTACCAACGGTAATACCTAATAGCAAGGCTGTTGCGAACCCGTGAATCATCGCACCACCTTGAGTAAAGAGTGCGATAACTACGAATAATGTAGTACCAGACGTAATCAAAGTACGACTTAACGTTTGAGTGATTGAGCTGTTCATAATGTCAGCTGGCTCACCATTACGCATCTTACGGAAGTTTTCTCGAATACGGTCGAAAACAACGATCGTATCATTGAGCGAGTAACCGACTACGGTAAGCAGTGCCGCAACAATGGTAAGGTCGACTTCGATTTGCATCAAAGAGAAAATACCCAACGTAATTATAACGTCGTGCGCGAGTGCTAGTACCGCACCTGCCGCTAAGCGCCATTCGAATCGTACAGATACATAGATCAAGATACAGATTAACGATACTAGGATCGCCAAACCGCCCGCTTCAGTCAGCTCATCACCCACGTTCGGACCAACAAACTCGATACGGCGCATTTCAACGCTTTCGCCCGTACCTTGTTTAATCGCATCTAAAATCTGGTTACCTAGTGCTTCCGCTTGTACATCTTCACGTGGACGGAGACGAACCATGACATCACGAGATGAACCAAAGTTCTGAACCGTTGCATCACCGAAGCCTTTCGCATCTAGAGCTGAACGAACTTGCTCAAGATTAGCCGGCTGCTCAAAGCCAACTTCAATCAACGTACCGCCAGTAAAGTCTAGACCCCAATTCAACCATTTGGTTGACAGAGTAAAGATGGCAGCACCTATCATCACGAGCGACAAGGCAAATGCCGCTTTAGACCAACGCATAAAGTCGATCGTTTTGTCTGCTTTCAATATCTGAAACATAACTAACCCTTAGATCGACAACTTGTTGATACGCTTACCACCGTACACTAGGTTCACGAGGCATCGTGTACCAATGATGGCAGTAAACATTGAAGTGATAATACCAATCGACAGCGTTACCGCGAAGCCTTTGATTGCTCCGGTACCTACTGCAAATAGAATAATCGCGGTAATTAGCGTGGTAATGTTCGCATCAGCGATGGTACTAAATGCATTGGCATAACCTTGGTGAATCGCTTGTTGAGGATTACGTCCCTCTTTTAGCTCTTCACGTATCCGCTCAAATATCAGAACGTTTGCATCAACCGCCATACCTACGGTAAGTACGATACCTGCAATACCTGGTAACGTCATCGTTGCCCCCGGTATCATGGACATCACACCAACGATCAATACGATGTTAGCCATTAGTGCCATATTGGCAAATAGGCCAAATCGACGGTAATAGACCAAGGTGAATAGCATTACGGCGATCATACCTGTAATACATGCCTTAATGCCCATATCGATGTTTTGCTGACCCATTGATGGACCGATGGTACGCTCTTCAACGATCGAAATAGGTGCAATCAGAGCACCGGCACGCAATAGCAGAGCTAAGTTGTGAGCTTCGGCAGCAGAATCGATACCAGTGATGCGGAAGTTGCGACCAAGTGCCGATTGAATCGTCGCTTGGTTAATAACTTCTTCATGCTTATCAAGAATAACTTTGCCTTCAGGTGTGCGCTTGCCGCTGTCTTTATACTCAGCGAAAACCGTTGCCATCAGCTTACCAATATTCTGACGTGAGAACGCCGCCATTTTGTTACCACCTTCGCTATCTAGCGAGATGTTAACTTGTGGGCGACCATATTCATCAGCACTTGAACTTGCATCGGTAATGCTCGCACCGCCAAGAATAACGCGCTTCTTCAACACCACAGGACGACCGTCACGGTCTTGCTTGATTTCACTACCCGCTGGCGCTCGACCATTAGCAGCCGCTGCAAGATCAGCTGAGCTGTCTACTTCACGAAACTCTAGCGTTGCCGTTGCACCAAGAATCTCTTTAGCTCGAGCAGTATCTTGTACACCTGGAAGTTCAACTACGATACGGCTAGCACCTTGACGTTGAACCAGAGGTTCAGCCACACCCAGTTCGTTTACACGGTTACGTAAAATGGTGATGTTCTGCTCGACAGCATAGTTACGAATCTCTTGTAGACGAGTTTCTTTAAAACGCGCGACAAGTGCGAAACGACCATTTGAGTCAGAATCAAAGAAGTCCATGTCTGGGTGTTTCGTGGTTAGCACCGCTTTTGCTTCCGCGAGTTGTTCAGCGTCACGAAGTAGTACTTCAACACCGTCTTTACCCGATGGACGAATGGAGCGGTAGCGAATTCGGTCTTCACGAAGCTCACTACGAAATGCTTCTTCTTGCTGACCCACCAGTTTTTCCATCGCAGCATCCATATCCACTTCCATCAAGAAGTGAACACCACCACGAAGGTCCAAGCCTAATTTCATTGGGTTTGCACCGATCGACTCTAGCCAGTTTGGCGTAGCTGGCGCTAGGTTCAATGCAACAATGGAATCTTTACCTAAAGCTTGGCTGATTACGTCACGCGCACTGATTTGAGTATCAGTATCGTTGAAACGAACAAGAATGGAGCCATTTTCTAAAGCAATGGACTTACGAGAGAGTTGCTCTTCTTCAAGAGCTTTGGTGACAGTATCCAGCGTCGACATATCAACAGAGGCGCCACGCGCCCCTGTAATTTGAATAGCCGGATCTTCACCGTATAGATTGGGAAGTGCATACAAAGCTGCAATGGCGATGGCAAACACCACCATCAGGTACTTCCACAAAGGATAACGGTTTAGCACAGCGAGGATCCTTTAGCTGTTTTTATAGAGACTTTAGCGTACCTTTTGGTAGCACTGCAGTAACGAAGTCTTTCTTAATAACTACTTCATTGTTGTCGTTAAGAGCGATAGCAATGTAGTCGTTGTCTTCAGCAATTTTAGTGATCTTACCAATTAGACCGCCATTAGTTAGGACTTCATCACCCTTACCCATAGAAGCCATTAGGTTTTTATGCTCTTTAGCACGCTTAGCTTGTGGGCGGTAAATCATGAAATAGAAAATTACCGCAAACATGCCAAGCATAATTAGCATTTCAAAACCGCCACCTTGTGGTGCCGCTTCAGCTGCGTGAGCTGCAGAAATCAAACTCATCGGAAAACATCCTCTTTAATGTAAATACATATCCAAAATTGGGCTATCCCCCTATCTTTTCAAGAAGCAAACGGTAACTCAATGTTTCATAGCGACTTAAACACATAAAAAATGTGACCGAGAGCTAGGATTTGGTACCAATTGCAGGGATAGCCGTTTATTTAGCCAACTATTTCATATCTAGTGGCGGCACTTCGCGATTGCGTCGTGCATAAAACTCTTCTACAAACTCATCAAAACGGTCTTCATCAATCGCAGTGCGGATGCTTTCCATCAGACGTTGGTAGTAGCGTAGGTTGTGAATCGTGTTTAAGCGAGCGCCTAAGATCTCATTACAGCGATCTAAATGATGCAGATACGCTTTAGAGTAATTTTTACAGGTGTAGCAATCACAATGCTCATCCAATGGACCTGTATCCGTCTTGTTCGTTGCATTACGGATCTTAACAATGCCACCGGTTACAAATAGATGTCCATTACGTGCATTTCGAGTCGGCATTACGCAATCGAACATATCGATACCACGGCGAACACCTTCAACTAAATCTTCAGGTTTACCTACACCCATTAGATAGCGAGGTTTGTCTTCAGGTAGTTTAGGCGTTGTATGCTCTAATACACGGTGCATGTCTTCTTTTGGCTCACCAACAGCAAGACCACCAACCGCATAACCGTCGAAGCCAATATTAGTTAAGCCTTCAACAGACACATCACGTAGATCTTCGTACACACTACCTTGGACAATACCAAACAACGAGTTAGGGTTCTCAAGCTTGTCGAAATGATCGCGAGAACGTTGTGCCCAGCGCAATGACATTTCCATCGACTTTTTCGCTTCAGCATGGGTCGCTGGGTATGGCGTACATTCGTCAAAAATCATCACCACATCAGAGCCAAGATCTTTCTGGATTTCCATCGATTTTTCAGCATCCATGAAAATCTTGTCACCGTTTACTGGGTTACGGAAATGCACACCTTCTTCAGTGATTTTGCGAATATCCCCAAGGCTAAATACTTGGAAGCCGCCTGAATCGGTAAGGATTGGGCCATGCCAGTTCATGAAGTCATGCAAGTCGCCGTGCATCTTCATGATTTCTTGACCTGGGCGCAACCATAGGTGGAAAGTGTTACCTAGAAGAATTTCAGCTCCAGTGCCTTTTACTTCTTCAGGTGTCATACCTTTCACAGTACCGTAAGTACCAACAGGCATAAACGCTGGCGTTTGTACCGTCCCGCGTTCAAACGTCAATTGACCACGACGAGCGTGACCATTTTTCTTTTTTAGTTCGTATTGTAATTTCACGAAGCCTCCACATTGCCAGAGACACAGTCTGACTCAATCTTAAAACGCACTAACAAGCGTAGCTTGTCGCACTTGAATGCACTAGCCAAGCGACTAGTGAAGTTGGTAATCCTTACCGTATTCCACTGGCTCCTTGAGTGAAATAAAAATCTTAAGCGGTCTTTTTGGTAATGAACATCGCATCACCGTAGCTAAAGAAACGGTACTTCTGTTCTACAGCGTGGTGGTATGCGCTCATCACATTATCGTAACCCGCAAAGGCACTGACGAGCATGATGAGTGTGGACTCAGGGAGATGGAAATTGGTTACTAAGCAATCCACCAGCTGATACTCATATCCCGGGAAAATAAAGATCTCTGTGTCACCAAAAAATGGCACTAGCTCTGTGCCGTTTTTCAGCGCATCTTGCGCAGCGCTTTCTAGAGAACGAACGGATGTTGTACCGACCGCAATAATTCGGCCACCGTTTGCTTTGGTTTCATTGATCGCGTCTACGACCTCTTGCGGCACTTCAACGTATTCCGCATGCATATGATGGTCGTTGATATTTTCAACTCGCACAGGTTGGAAAGTACCTGCACCAACATGCAGAGTCACATAGGCAAAGTTTACGCCCTTGGCTTTGATTTTCTCAAGTACAGCATCATCAAAGTGCAGACCAGCGGTAGGAGCAGCAACCGCACCGGGTTTCTCGTTGTAAACGGTCTGGTAACGTTCTTTATCGGCATCCTCATCTGGACGATCGATATAAGGAGGTAATGGCATGTGGCCAATATCATTAAGAATATCAAGAACCGTCTTCTCAGACTGCATTTCAATCTCAAAAAGTGCGTCGTGACGAGCAACCATCAACGCTTGGTATTCATCATTCTCTCCAAGGAACAGTTCTGTACCTGGTTTTGGAGCTTTAGAAGATCGAACATGAGCTAAGACACGCTTGTCATCAAGCATACGTTCGACAAGTACTTCAATTTTACCGCCTGACGCTTTACGTCCAAACATTCGTGCTGGAATCACGCGAGTATTATTGAACACGAGCAAATCGCCCGGCTGTACTTGGTCAACAATATCAGTGAAGCTTCCATCTACGACTTCACCAGTATTTCCGGTTAGCTGAAGCAGTCGGCTTGAGCTTCTTTCGGCTTTAGGGTAGCGAGCGATAAGCTCATCTGGTAAATCAAAATGAAAATCTGAAACTTGCATAACACCAATCTTCTATATTAAGCGACAAAAACGGCGAAAAAATTCGCAGCCGCATAGTATAAAGTGACCCGTTGGAATAGCAAGCTGAACCGTCATTGTCCAACGTAAACTCTGTGTTTTTAGGGTACACAATTTAACCTTAATATCAGTAAGTTTATTTTGTGACTGGCGCTACAAAAAACGACGCCTGTCTCAGACTTAATCCATGAAAAATTCTATAGTTAAAGTACACAATCAGAACGAGTTGGAGGCCCTATGATTAAGGTCGAAGATATGATGACTCGCAACCCTCACACCCTATTGCGGTCTCACTCCCTAGCCGATGCTAAACATACGATGGAAGCACTCGATATCAGGCATATACCTATCGTTGATGCAGAACGTCATTTACTCGGCATTGTTTCTCAACGTGATGTTTTGGCGGCACAAGAATCCATCCTACAAAAAATCCCAAGCGACCAGTCTTACACATTATCCACCCCATTGAGTGAACTCATGCACAGCAATATTATGACGGTGGAACCAAGAGCCGGATTAAAAGAAAGTGCACTCTACATGCAAAAACACAAAGTGGGATGCCTTCCTGTTGTGAAAAATAAACAACTAGTTGGCATTATTACTGACAGTGATTTTGTCGCGATTGCGATTAACTTGCTAGAACTTCAAGAAGAAGTCGAGCCGGACGAAGTTGAAGAGAGTAGCGATTCGGAAGCACTTGACGCGTAACAGTCAAAAAAAGGGAGCGGCTTGCGCCGCTCAAACTTACCGACATTCAGTAGCCATTACTGAACTACTGAGGCAGTGCTCAAAACCAGTCGAAGCGTTAAGCTTCTGTTTTTCAATGATGTGATAACTCATTATGAGAACGCTTAAACACTACGAGAGACAATCAAACGATCACAGCTGGGGCTCTTTATCACTAAGATAAGCCACTGACTGCACTTACTCTCATCTCACTTGAAAGTTTAAAACGAAAGCAGTTACAGAAACGGTCAACAAACTTTATGTTCATTGTGGCAAAATGAGTCAAATAAATGATTCATTACCAAGTCTTATCTTCCACTGAAAACATACAAATACGATACCCAAGCCAACTTAGAGTATCAACTCTAAATATGTCTTTTTCGAAAATTCGACACTTTGTACTCTTAATAACAATCATTGATAAAGTGCAAATAATGTGGCTTATTACGTAATTTAATTACATAAAATGGCAACCATTGTTTCTTACATGGTTATAGCGAAAGTAGGAACATTGCTAGGTACACCTCGTTATCATTAAGATGTCTAGATAACGACCGCACACCTCTTCAATTTGACAGTGTGAAATTGACACTGTGAAGCGCAGGATTTGATTGAAAGATTTTGTGAAAATTAAACTGTGTTTTTTTACACACTAACCTAGGCATTTAGAGTAATTTAACAAAAAAGACACCAAAAGTGGTGTCTTTCACTAGCCGTTCTCTTTTATGCAGAATAGTTTGAAAACTAAAGTAATTCTGAAACCACATCCGCCAATTGAAGAAATGAGTCACGTCGAGATGAACTTGGTCGCCAAACTAAACCAATATCACGATAAGCTTGCTGCCCCGGAGGCTCAACGACAATAAGGTTTTGATTCTCCAATAGACCATGCTCGATCGCCATCTGAGGAATAAATGTAGTCCCCAATCCATTAGCAACCATTTGAACTAAAGTATGTAAGCTTGTTGCGCTAAATGGATTGATTTTCTCTTTCTCAGTCAGCTTGCACGCAGAAACCGCATGCTCTGTTAAACAGTGTTCATTTTCTAACAAGAAAACCGATTCATCCGGTAGATCATCATATTTGATAGGGACACGAATTCTGTCCGCTTGATTACGGCTGATGACCATCTTGAACGGGTCATGTCCAACAATGCAGCTGTCCATATTGCCGATGTCCATCGGGAGCGCCAAAATGAGAACGTCCAGTTCACCATGTCTCAGCGCGGCGAGTAAGTTCGCAGTAGTATCTTCTCTGAGTAAAAGATTAAGCTGAGGGTAACGCGCGTTCACTTCCTGAACTAAATCACACAGTAAAAATGGCGCTATTGTAGGGATACAACCAAGCTTCAACTGCCCCTGCATCGCATCACCTTGACACAAGTTGCCTAACTCAATCAGGTCTTGTCCCTTTGCTAGGAGCTCTCGTCCTTGTGAAACCACCATTTCACCAGCTTGGGTAAAGACTAACGGACTTTTCTTATCTTTCTTTTCATAGAGAGGACAGCCTATCAGTTCTTCTAGGTTCTGAATCCCCTTGCTTAACGTAGACTGACTGACGAAACAGCGCTCTGCGGCTTCACTAAAGTGTCGCGTCTCATGCAGAGTAACCAAGTAATGAAGCTGCTTTAAACTGGGCCATTTATTCATGGTAACTGCCTGTTTTTGGACCAATATCAAAAAAGGAATCGGCATTACTGCTTCATCGCTTTTTTCGATGGAATTAATCTATTAATTTCGCTTTTTTCAATACTACAATGTGTACTATAGTTTGTCTCGCACAAACACGGACCAAACCAAAAATGGTTTGAATTAAACTCTATTTAGGAGCAAAAAAATGGTACTAGTTGGTCGTCAAGCCCCAGACTTTACTGCAGCAGCTGTTCTAGGTAACGGTGATATCGTTGAGAACTTTAACTTTGCTGAGTTCACTAAAGGTAAAAAAGCAGTTGTATTCTTCTACCCACTAGACTTCACTTTCGTTTGCCCATCTGAACTGATCGCATTCGACAACCGTCTTGCTGATTTCCAAGCTAAAGGTTGTGAAGTTATCGGTGTTTCTATCGATTCTCAGTTCTCTCACAACGCATGGCGTAACACTGCTATCGAAGATGGCGGTATTGGTCAAGTTAAGTACCCTCTAGTTGCAGACGTTAAACACGAAATCTGCCAAGCGTACGATGTAGAGCACCCAGAAGCAGGCGTTGCTTTCCGTGGTTCTTTCCTAATCGACGAAGACGGTCTTGTACGTCACCAAGTAGTTAACGACCTACCTCTAGGCCGTAACATCGACGAAATGCTACGTATGGTTGACGCTCTAAACTTCCACCAGAAGCACGGCGAAGTATGTCCTGCACAATGGGAAGAAGGTAAAGCTGGTATGGACGCATCTCCAAAAGGTGTTGCAGCGTTCCTATCTGAGCACGCAGACGACCTGTCTAAATAATTCGATGCCTTCACCCTGCGCTCAATCAGGGTTGATGGTTGGATAAATATAAAGCGAAAAACGCAGCCAATCATTGAAGAAGAAACGAGTTAGCCAAAAAATTAAAGCCCGAGTCACGACTCGGGCTTTTTCTATTTTCAGAATTCAAAAGCAGAGATATATTGATACCCAGTATAGTTACTGAGAGACCTTATGAACTACCAACTTGAAGTCTGTATCGACAATATCGAGTCCCTGCCACTGGCTATTGCAGGTGGTGCTACGCGGATTGAGCTATGCTCATCTTTGGCGTTAGGGGGACTAACCCCGAACGCAGGCCTCATTAAACAAGCTGTCCAATCTTCTTCTATTCCTATCTACGTCATGATACGTCCTAGACAAGGTGATTTCCTCTATGATTGTGACGATGTTGAAATCATGGCAGAAGACGTGCGCACCGCCGCTAAATATGGTGCTCAAGGCATCGTTTTAGGCCTACTTGATAAAGATGGCAACATCGATATGCCTCGTTCTATCCGCTTAGTAAAACTGGCTCATGAGTTACAGCTGGGTGTAACCTTCCATCGAGCGTTCGACCAATGCAAACATCCCGAACACGCTTTGGAGGATGTAATCGCATTAGGGTGTGAGCGAATACTCACATCCGGACTGGCCTCAAATGCACTAGACGGTAGCGATATGCTCGCCAAGCTGTCTGCTTTGGCAAATGGACGCATAGAATTGATGGCCGGAGCTGGAGTCAATGCTGATAATATCGCTAAGATCATCGCCACCAGTCACGTTACGGAAGTCCACCTTTCAGGCAAATCAACTAGAAAAAGCAAGATGCATTTCATTGCTGACGATGCAAAAATGGGTAGTGATGATGTGGATGACTTTGCCATTCCTGTGACAAGCAGTGATAAAATTCGAGCAGTAGCGAAAGTGCTAAACTCATTATAAAGCTTGTGCTTTTAACCAAAGTTCCAAAGAAGAAGCCGACTGTTTGTAGGCTTCTTTCAATCTCGCACTACTTTCTCTTAGGGATTTATGAAAACGTCAGCGAATTTATTCCAAAAGCTCGATTTGAACCTACTCAGAACGTTTCGAGTTCTGTTGCAGGAGCGCAATGCCCGAAAAACCGCCGAGCGCTTATTTGTGACTCAGCCTGCAATCAGTCAAGCTCTGCAAAAGCTGCGATTTCACTTAGATGATGAACTCTTCGTCAAAGTACAGGGCGGGCTAGAGCCAACACCATTTGCTCTTCAAGTAGAGGAAAAGATTGCCCCTTATTTAGATGGACTCGAAGCCTCTTTAGAACAGCTTTCCGACTTTTCGCCAAGTGAGCTTGAAGGAACAATAAAAATTGCTTTGGCGCCGATAGTATTATCTTGTTTGGCGGGCTCTCTGTTTATAGAACTTAGAAAGCAAGCACCAAACCTAAACTTAGAACTCACCAGTTGGACCCAGCAAACCCCAGAGCAACTTCGTAATGGTGATGTGTTCCTCGGGATGCACTATGACTTAGAAAGTATCTCGAAAGAGATCGCTAGAGACAAGTTAGCCGACATGGAAGCTCGAGTTTATGTACGCCAAGACCATCCCCTCAAGAGCAATATCATAACTCCTCATGAGGCTGCCAATTACGAGATTGCATCTCTCATTTCTCCAGGATGGAATGACAACTTTAGTTTTGCCGCTCAAATACTGGAACAACACGGATATGAGGCAAACGTCGGCTTTCGTTCTGAGGTCGTATTAGCAATTATTGATGTGGTATCGTCAACAGATATGCTTTTGCCTCATTCAAACTTGTTACCAAGTAAACACAGTAAGCAGCTTAGAGCCTTAAAAGTAGAACTTAACGATCAGCCTTATACCAAAGGTTTATATGCCTACATTCATAATAAAAATCGCCACTCACCAAAAGCTCAGTGGATAGAAGGGATCCTACGCGAGAAAATACAGCAACATATTAATAATCAGGACTAATGATAGCTATAAGCGTCACTTCTTAGCCTTACGGTATGACGGCAGCTAACATCAGCGCACTTTTACTGTTCTATAAAGGTGCTTGATGAAAAAGCTATTGTTACCTCTAATCGCTACTCTTTCCTTTACAACATCAGCTCAAACGTTCCACGTATCACCTGACGTCAAAATCGGTATATACAATGGTGCTGGTATTCAGTTAGGTGTAGCAGACACACTAGGTATGGATGCTGTATTTTTTAGCTATGGACGCAAGACCTATAACACTAACCGTTACGACGAACGTATTGACTCATATCGCCTAGGTTTACAACACATGTTTGGACACCAGCAGGACCATGGCCTACAAGCTGAATTTGGTCTTGCAGACTATTACGGTCGTGATAGTCGTGATAGTGAATCGAGCAGTCGCAGCTCTCTAGGATTAAGCATTGGAGCAAGTTACGTTTACATGCTCAATTCAAGCTTTGGTTTAAAGACAGGCTTCGATTATGACGTATTTAACTCACAAGACACCTATATCCCTGTAGGCTCGAATATGACTTTGAACTTCGGTGTCATTGGGCGTTTCTAAACTGGCCAACTAAAGAATGTCGTTAATGGCTTTCTCGTCCAGATGACGAACATCTTTACCCTTCACGAAGTAAATGATGTATTCACAAATATTCTGGCAACGATCACCTACTCGCTCAATGGCTCGAGCTGACCACATGACCTGAAGAATGTTAGGAATGTTCTTCGGGTCTTCCATCATATATGTCATCAACTGACGAACCACGGCTTCATACTCTGCATCCAGTTTGTCATCTAATTTATAGACTTCGGCAGCAGCATCGACATCCATACGAGCAAATGCATCAAGCACTTGATGCAACATAGTGATGGCTTGTCGGCATAGCGGCTCTAAAGAGACATGAAATTTCTGTTGTTTCGTTGATGGTTGCTCTATAGCCACGCGAGCAATTCGAGTCGCTACATCGCCGATACGTTCAAGATCCGTTATCGTTTTGATGATTGCCATCACTAAGCGGAGATCTTTAGCCGTAGGCTGGCGTTTAGCAATAATTCGCGTACATGCCTCGTCGATGGATACTTCCATCGCATTCACTTTGTGATCGTCCCTTACCACTTTTTTGGCTAACTCAAGATCGTCTTTGTGCAACGCCTGCATCGCAAAGGATAACTGCTGCTCGACCAGTCCTCCCATTGTTAACACGTGAGTACGTATCGATTCTAATTCGGCATTAAATTGACCAGATATATGACGACCAAAATGCATGTCCAACAACTTCCTTAATTAACCATAGCGACCGGTAATATAGTCTTCGGTTTGTTTTTCAATCGGTGAGGTAAATATAGTATCAGTATCCGCATACTCTACCAATTTTCCGAGGTGAATAAAGGCAGTGTGATCACTAACTCGCGCTGCCTGCTGCATGTTATGCGTTACGATCACAACCGTGTACTTGGTTTTAAGATCATTAATAAGTTCTTCGATGGTTAATGTTGAAATAGGATCAAGCGCCGACGTTGGCTCATCCAGCAGCAATACTTCAGGCTCGATGGCGATGGCTCGAGCAATCACCAGTCGCTGTTGTTGTCCACCAGAAAGCCCAAATGCATTCTCGTGTAACCTGTCTTTCACTTCATCCCAAAGCGCCGCTGAGCGCAATGCTCGCTCTACCGCATCATCCAGATTACGGCTGTTCTTAATTCCTTGAAGTCGCAATCCATACACCACATTCTCATATATAGACTTTGGAAATGGATTCGGACGCTGAAACACCATCCCAACTCGTCTTCGCAAAGTCGCGACGTCAACATCCGGATGATAAACATTACCTCCATGTAATTTCACTTTGCCTGACACCGTACAACCTTCAATTAGATCATTCATTCGGTTGATACAGCGAAGCAGAGTCGATTTACCACAGCCAGACGGTCCGATAAATGCGGTCACTTGCCCTTTTGGAATCCGCATAGATACGTCGTCTAGAGCTTGTTTATCGCGATAAAACAGATTCAAGTTTTCTATCGCAATGGCAGTTTGCTCATCACTTAGATTGTTAACATCTAAAGGCGTGGGATAGCCCAACGTTTGATTAATAGAAAACATGATTAATCTTGTCCTAATGTTCGATATTTTTCGCGCAGGTTATTTCGTATGGCGATTGCTGTTAAGTTTAGCCCAACGACCACCGTTACCAACAAGAAAGAGGTGGCATAGACTAACGGTCGTGCGGCTTCAATATTCGAGGTTTGAAAGCCCACGTCATAGATATGAAAACCAAGGTGCATAAATTTACGCTCTAGATGCAAAAACGGAAACTGCGAATCGATAGGCAAGCTTGATGCTAGTTTTACCACCCCAACCAACATTAGAGGCGCAACCTCTCCCGCGGCTCTCGCGACTGCAAGGATCAGCCCAGTGATAATTGCAGGGCTCGCCATAGGCAACACAATACGCCAAAGCGTTTCGGATTGCGTTGCTCCTAAAGCTAGTGACCCATGTCTGGCGGATACTGGAATTCTATTCAGCCCTTCCTCCGTTGCGACGATCACTACCGGCAATGTAAGAATCGCAAGAGTTAATGCCGACCATAATAGCCCCGGAGTACCAAACGTTGGTGCAGGTAATCGCTCAGCATAAAACAGCGAATCAATTGAGCCACCAATGGTATAAACGAAAAAGCCTAAACCAAACACACCGTATACAATGGAAGGTACCCCCGCTAGGTTAATCACCCCTACCCGTATCATTCGTGTGAGAGCATTATTTTCAGCATATTCATGTAGATAAACCGCAACTAGCACCCCTAACGGCATCACCATTATCGACATAATGATAACCAACAGAACAGTGCCGAAAATGGCTGGGAACACCCCGCCTTCAGAATTTGACTCTCGTGGATCATCAGAGAGGAACTTCCAGACTTGTCCACTCCAATGTACTAACTTATCGGCAAAAGACATGTTGTTCGGATACCAGAAATCAAGGATCCGATTTAGCCCAATCTCAACTTTCTCACCACGCATATCTTCAACAATGAGCGTTTTGCTGCTCAACTCGTTACGCAGTGCATCCAGCTCCCCTTCACTTTGGTTTAGCTGCTGGTGAATAATACTGACTTGCTGCTCATAACGGTGAGTAAGCTCCTCTGACAGCTCTCCATTAAGTGAGTCTCGGCGCTGCTTTAGCCGTAATGCTTCCAATTGATGATTCAAGCCACGTATTTTACGCTGAATCGTGTCATCTATTTGCTCTCGAGTCAGTTTCACCTGCTGAATTTCGAGCTTCAGCAGAGTGTTAAGATCCGTAGTAATTGCGCCATCGGGCGTCTTTAGAGCGATAATTCTCCCAAAGAAATCACCACCACGTGTTCTCTCTAAAACGACAAGATCGGCTGGTGTCGTTTGCAACTTAAGTTGTGGTGCGAGCAAAGAAACAAAATCGACACCATATAAGTCTCGATTCGCGACTTTAATACTCAGACGCCCTACTTTCCCCGCAGCCAGCACCTCAGTCGGTAACAACTTATCGGCATCAGGAATGTTATGGGTAGGAACCCAACTCTTCGAGTAAATCTGCCCCATTAAAGCTTTGCCGTTGTCATCTTGCCATTGGTAAAGCGGCGCGGGCCAAAAATAAGTGAGCCCTTTCCAACCGATCAATAACAAAAGACCGAGGACGGATATTAAGCTGATGCTAACGGCACCACCTGTTAGCCAAACCCAAGGTGCGCCAGATTTGAGCCACTTAAACATGGTAAGGCTCCTTCCACATTCTACAGCGCACTGTATTTCTCCCGCAGTCTTTGTCTAACCCACTCAGCCAGTGAATTCACAACAAAAGTAAAACTAAACAAAATCAATGCGATTAAAAACAACAAACGATAGTGGCTGCTTCCAACCTCAGATTCAGGGAGCTCCACAGCCATGGTGGCAGAGAGTGTTCTCATGCCCTCAAAAATATTCCAATCCAATATTGGTGTGTTGCCCGTCGCCATCAAAACGATCATTGTCTCGCCTACTGCTCGACCCAATCCCATCATTACTGCCGAGAAAATCCCTGGACTTGCGGTTAGTAGCACAACGTACACTAAGGTTTGCCACTGAGTTGCACCTAGTGCCAATGAACCATCGGAAAGGTGCTTCGGCACAGAAAAGATCGCATCTTCAGCAATCGTAAAGATGGTAGGAATCACAGCAAATCCCATTGCAAAGCCCACAACTAGAGCATTTCTTTGGTCAAAATCAATGCCATGTTGAGCAAGAAAAACTCGAGCATCACCATTAAAAAACAGCACCTCCATGTCAGTGGAATACGTCATGGCAAGGTACATCGCAACAATAATGACAGGAATTAGCGTAAACGGATGTAATCCACTGGGTAGTTTGCTGGTGTATTGACGCGGCAAGATGTACCAAACAACGCCAGCCAATAGACAAATTGTTGGTAGAGTTAGCAGCAGCAGAAGTACCGCTGGTAAATGTGTTTCTACTATCGGCGCAAACCAAAGACCCGCAAGAAAACCAATGATAACGGTAGGCAACGCCTCCATCAGTTCAATAGTTGGCTTAACGACTTTACGCATACTAGATGACATAAAATACGCCGTATAGATCGCACCCAGCACCGCAATCGGTACCGCAAATAACATAGCGAACATCGCAGCTTTAATAGTACCAAAGGCAATAGGCACAAGACTGTACTTACCTTCAAACTCATCAGAAGCAGCAGTAGTTTGCCAAACGAATTCAGGCTCTGGGTAACTCTCATACCACACTTTGCCAAACAGTGCCGACAACGAAATTTCTGGATGCGGATTATCAATATGCCCTAAATAAGTCATACCGCCGGACAATACCAATGCATACTGATTGTTATAAGAAAGCGCGGAGACGCTTACCGGATTCTTACTTGGCAGGCTACTGGTGAATACAACACGTTCACTAGTGGTGTAATTACTTTGCAGACTTCCGTCTGCTAGGACGGTTATGAACCCTTTCGTTAAATTCTCAGGAAGTAAAGCTGTTAAAGGTGCGTCAAAATTAAAGGAACGAATAGCAGTTAAGTGCCTAGCGTCTTGTTTCACCACATCAAACCACTGCCAAACTTGCTGATTATCATACTCCACCAGCAAGGAGTGAGCGCCAGACAACAATTTAAGTCCAGTGACTTTGGCGTTATTCACTGCAGTTAAGTCCACCAGCTCACGAACCACGAGATGCTCGGCTCCTCTGTTGATCACAGCAAGTTCATTACCACTTCGCACATAAACCGTTTGAGCATCTGGAGTTAGCAATATTTCATCGGCAGAGTCTAAAGGTGCAAGAGTAGAGAGAGTCTGCACTGTTTTCGAATCGGAAGAATCCAAGGCATCTGAACTCGTTGGCTGCCAAATCAAATGGACTAAGCCACTACTATCTACCATAGCAAAGGCTGTCCCGTGAGCATTGCTGTTTGCTGTTACCAATGATATGACGCTGCCATGAGTGGGCATCCAATCAGCACGACCTGGCAACTCAAGTTCTAGATCACTTTGTCCTTTTTCTGATTGCCATTTGAATTTAGGCTGGACTAAAGCGAGTCTCTGATCCGAATCAACAATGAGTAACTGGTCATTATTGACCGTCTTAAACATTGAGATACTAATAGGAAGTTGACGTATGGTTTGTTGACCCGAGACTAGAGATTGCTCAACCACCTCTCCGTCCGATGTCACAAAAGCAGCTCGAGTACCGTGGTCGTCTACCACGCTATAGACGATAGGTTTATCTATACTTAACTCAATCCCTTGTGACCATGATACCTTGGCATCAGAGAACAGTGGGAACGTCACATAAGCCAAATAGACAAAGATAAAGATCAAACTCGCCAATACACTCAAACCGCCAAAAGACACGATCCAGCGAACCAAACGGTCCTTTATCAGTCTTTTACGATCTTTGGTTTGTAACGAAAAATTGGCTGTTGCCATAATCTACATTTGTCTCTTTGGTGGCGGTTAGAATCTTACGAGATATTGCCCATTAAGGGTTCTGGGACGAGTTACTAGAATGCATGACGTGCCCCAACATTTTATGTCGTTTAGATGACAGTTATATTACATGCCATCTAACGTGCTGAAAATAATGAAATGTGTCAAGTCGCACGCTATTTGAAATAAAGTTGTCATATAAAATCAATAAGGTTCACGATCAGGTTAGTCTTATATGTCACTCATTGACAACAATGAGTCCAAAATGTTGGTGGTTAGGTAAATGAGCGCGGAAAAACTCTATATCGAAAAAGAACTTAGTTGGCTCTCTTTTAACGAGCGAGTGCTGCAAGAAGCTGCAGACAAGACCGTCCCATTGATTGAACGCATCCGCTTTTTAGGGATTTTCTCCAACAACCTCGATGAGTTTTACAAAGTTCGCTTCTCTGACGTAAAACGCCGCATCCTCATTAACCAAGAAAGTGGTATTAACGACAACTCCAAGCACCTACTGGGTAAGATGCAAAGTAAGGCACTCAAGCTTAATTTACGATTTGATGAACTCTACAACGAACTGATTTTAGAGATGGCTCGTCGTCGAATCTTCCTAGTTAATGAAACTCAGCTAAGTGACACGCAACAAAAGTGGGTAAAGAAATACTTTAGAAATGAAGTACTGCCTCACTTAACGCCTTTTATGCTTGGTGAAGACATCAACGTACTGCAATTTCTTAAAGATGAGTACGCTTATATCGTTGTCGATATGCAAAAAGAGCAAAGTTCTCAGTATGCGATCTTAGAGATCCCGACTGATCACTTACCCCGTTTTGTCATGGTTCCGGAACAGAAAGGTAAACGCCGTAAAACCATCATTCTGCTCGACAACATCATTCGTTATTGCCTTGACGATATATTCCGCGGGTTCTTTGATTACGATGAGCTTAATGGCTATGCGATGAAAATGACGAGGGATGCGGAGTACGACTTGAGTCTCGAAGTAGAACACAGCCTGCTCGAGCAAATGTCGGAAAGTGTCAATCAACGACTGACCGCCATGCCCGTGCGCTTTGTTTACGAGCGTGATATGCCCGAAGAAATGCTAAATACCTTGTGCAGCAAACTAGGTATTTCTAACTACGATAGCCTCATTCCCGGTGGTCGCTACCATAACTTTAAAGACTTTATCGGCTTTCCAAATGTTGGACGTGAATACTTAGAAAACAAACCACTACCTCCAATGCGTTGTGCCGATTTCGATGGCTACGACAACCAGTTTGAGGCCATACGCGCTCAAGATATTTTGCTCCATTTCCCCTATCACACCTTCGATCATATTACTGAGTTAGTGCGTCAAGCCTCGTTTGACCCTAAGGTCATTGGTATCAAAATCAATGTATATAGAGTGGCGAAAGACTCCCGTTTGATGAACTCATTGATTGACGCCGTACACAACGGTAAAAATGTCACGGTAGTGGTTGAGCTACAAGCTCGGTTTGACGAAGAAGCCAACATTGAATGGTCTAGAGTGCTCACCGAAAACGGGGTACAAGTGATCTTTGGTGCTCCGGGGTTAAAAATACACGCTAAATTACTGCTGATAAGTCGCCGAGAAGAGGGCGAGATTACCCGCTATGCTCACATTGGCACTGGGAACTTTCATGAGAAGAATGCTCGTATCTATACCGACTTTTCTTTGCTAACTGCCGATCAAGAGATCGCGAATGAAGTTCGTAACGTTTTCGGCTATATCGAAAACCCTTATCGCCCAGTGAAGTTTAACTATCTCATCGTCTCCCCACGTAACTCGCGTAAGCAACTCTACCGACTCATTGATACTGAAATCGCCAATACTAAGGCGGGCAAGAAAGGCAAACTCACTTTAAAAATCAACAGCTTAGTCGATAAGAGGCTGATCAACAAGCTCTACGGCGCGAGCAATGCAGGGGTTAAAATCCAAATGATTATCCGCGGCATGTGCTCTCTAGTTCCTGGTGTTGAAGGAGTGAGCGATAACATAAAAATTATCAGCATTGTTGATCGCTTCTTAGAGCACCCTCGCGTCATCATTGCGCATAACAATGGCGATCCTCAAGTCTATATTTCATCTGCCGACTGGATGACTCGCAACATAGACCATCGTATTGAAGTCGCCGCTCCAGTGCGTGACACTCGTTTAAAACAGCGAATTATCGACATTATTAACCTTCACTTTACTGATACCATGAAGGCACGTTGGATAGACAAAGAAATGAGCAACAGCTACGTACCGCGCGGTAACCGTAAGAAAGTACGCTCACAAATGGCTATTTACGACTATCTTAAAAAGGTAGAGAAACAAACAAGAAAAACCAAAGAGCAACTGATCAATAATGAGCCAGACCAAAGACAGTAGTATAAAAAATGTCGCCGCTATCGATTTAGGTTCGAACAGCTTTCATATGGTTGTCGCTAAGGTAGTGGATCAAGATCTACAGTTAGTAAGTCGCCACAAACAGCGAGTGAGATTAGCCTCCGGGTTGGACGCTCAACAGAATCTCGACAACGCTGCGATTGAACGAGGATTAGAATGCCTTGCCATGTTTGCAGAACGCCTACAAGGCTTTGAGCCAGAAAACGTTCGTATTGCCGCAACCCACACGCTGCGTATCGCCAATAATACCCATATCTTTTTGCAACGCGCTCGCGACGTTCTTCCCTTTCCTATTGAAGTCATCCCTGGTGAAGAAGAAGCACGCCTAATATATACCGGCGTTGCGCATACTCAAACCGAGTCAAATTCAAAGCTGGTGATTGATATTGGTGGTGGTAGTACCGAGCTCATCATAGGTAAGGCTTTCGAACCTGTACTACTAAATAGCACTCAGATGGGCTGCGTGAGTTATACCACTAAATTTTTTGCCAACGGAAAACTCTCCACTAAAAATTTCTCCAAAGCTATTTTATCTGCTCAACAAAGACTTGAAGCATTGTCGGTTCGATATAAAAAGAAAGGTTGGGAAGTTGCATTAGGCTCCTCTGGAACGATTAAGGCAATAAGGGAAGTCTTAATCGGTTTAGGACATGAAGATGGTTTAGTCACCCATAAACGTTTGTATAAACTTATCGATACCTTGTGTGAATTTAACACTATTGATGACATCAACTTAGCTGGACTAACAGACGAAAGGAAGCCAGTGTTTGCCGCAGGCGTGGCCATATTAACTGCGCTCTTTGAAAGTTTGAAAATTCGTGAAATGCACTTTTCAGCTGGTGCTCTTCGTGAAGGTTTGCTCTATGAAATGGAGGAGCGTTTCCAACGCTCTGATATCCGTATGCGAACCACTGAAAATTTGGCCGCCAAACATTTTGTCGATCTTGAACATGCCGCCAAAGTTCGCGGCCAGGCAGTCGAGTTTTTAAATCAAACTCATGAGCGGCTCAATCTTAAAAAGAAAAGTGATTTGTTTAGTTTGCTTGAGTGGAGTGCTCTACTTCACGAGGTTGGACTCAGTATCAGTTATCAGGCCTTCCATAAGCATTCAAGCTACATACTCACGCACACCAATATGCCGGGTTTTAACAGTGAGCAGCAGCGCATTTTAGCGACACTGGCTCGCTATCAAAGAAAATCACTCAAGTTACAAGAGCTCCCTGAGTTTAGCCTGTTTAAGAAAAAACATATTCTCGGTTTAATACGAATCCTACGACTCGCCATTATCGTTAATGGGCAGCGCAATGATGAGTTATTACCTCTAAAGCTGACTATTGTCGACGACATTTGGACTGTGAGTTGTGAGCAAGTAGATTGGTTAGAACAAAACCGGCTTCTCTCCGCTGATTTACAAACGGAGCAAAACTACTGGCAAGCGGTAGGGTGGCAACTTGAATTCAATTAACTGTCGCAGCTACATTTGCGGTTCGCCAATGAAGGTTAGTCGATAAAGCTCAATCCAACCTTGGCTAGCTCTTGTTCTGCAAATTCTCGACTTAACGGTACATAGCCATCTTTCACCACTATTCGCTGACCTTCTCGAGAATAGATATAGCGAATATAGGCTTCCTCTATGGGATCAAGTTTTCGTTGTGGGTCTTTATTGACGTAGACATACAAGAACCGAGACAGTGGGTAGTGACCTGACTGTACATTGTCTTGAGTTGGTAAGATGTAATCCTCACCTTGTTTCGCGATGGGCACCAACTTCGCCCCCGATACTTGATAGCCAATGCCGGAGTAACCAATGGTATTCACGGATGACGCTACTGATTGCACCACAGATGCTGAGCCAGGTTGCTCATTCACATTGCGTTTGAAGTCGCCTCCACAAAGTGCATTGTTCTTGAAATAACCATAGGTCCCCGACACTGAGTTACGGCCGAACATCTGAATAGCACGTAGACTCCAAGGTGCTTTAACGCCTAGCTGTTCCCACTTACTAATGTAGTGGTTGCTTCCACAGCGTAATGTTGAGGAAAAAATGCTGTCTATTTGCTGGAAATTCAACCCTTTGATGGGGTTGTCGGTATGAACAAATATCCCGATCGCATCGATTGCAACTCGAAGCTCGGTCGGTTTGTAACCATAATGCCGCTCAAAAGATTCCACCTCTTTTAAACGCATCTTCCTGCTCATAGGGCCGAATTGTGCCGTACCTTCGGCCAAAGCAGGAGGCGCCGTCGACGAGCCTGAAGCTTGAATTTGGGCATTAACATTAGGATAAATGTTCTTAAACTCTTCAAGCCATAAGGTGGTCATCCCCGATAAAGTATCTGAACCTACTGAGGATAAGTTGCCTGCAACCCCAGGTTGCTTCGTATATTTAGGCAACTCTGAAGCCAGCGTAGAGAAGGATATCACGCCAAAAAGCAATACTGACCAACTTAACCTTCCGCTCATCGCCATTAGTTCACTACCAAACGTTCTGGAAGAATGAATGAGAATTTACTACCAACGCCCACTTCCGAGTGAATTTCCAGATGAGAATCATGGTGAGATAGCGCATGTTTTACGATAGCTAACCCTAAACCACTTCCGCCGGTATCACGAGAGCGAGCCTTATCGACACGATAAAAACGCTCAGTTAGTCGGTGCAAATGCTGGGGCTCAATACCATCGCCAGTATCTTCTACATCTAAACATGCACCTTGAGCAGATTGATACCAACGTACCTTCACATTTGCACCCGGTGGCGTATATTTAATCGCGTTGTAAACCAGATTAGAAATAGCACTTCTTAACTGATCATCGTCACCAAATACTCTCAGGCTATTATCGACATCAAACTCAACCTTGTGTCCATCCTCACCACTTAGGCTAACCGCCTCTTTTTCGAGAACTTCGAGCATAGCAGGCACATTGACGACTTCGTCTAACTCATGCATTGGCGCAGCTTCAATTTTGGAGAGCGTGAGTAACTGATTCACAAGGCTGTTCATTCGATTAAGCTGTTCGGTCATTACACCGTGAGCTTTAGTCCACATAGGACCTACAACCATGTCTGGATCTTCTGTCATCTCAAGGTAACCCTGAAGAACAGTCATTGGTGTACGTAGTTCATGAGAAACGTTAGCAAAGAAATTGCGACGCATACCTTCTAATTGCTTAAGTTGGCTGACGTCACGCACGACCATCAAATGCTCACCTTCGGTATACGGTACAATTCGAAGCTCCAGCATTCTTTCCACATTCAAAGGCGAACGCATTTCTAAAGGTTCAGAGAAATCCTGCTTATTTAGATACTTAATGAAATCTGGGGTGCGAATCAGATTAGAAATCGGCTGTCCTGAATCATCAGGCCAGCGAAAGCCAAGAAGGTGTTGTGCGAGTTTGTTACACCACACGATATTACCTTCACTACGAAACACCACAACTGCATCGGGAAGCGATTCCGCACCGTTTTTAAAACGGCGAATTAGGTTGGTCAACTCTTTTCGTTTACGTCTTTGGCGCTGTTGAAGTCGATAGATGCCATTAAATAACGACTCCCAGTTGCCTGTGCCTGATGGCGGCGTCAGACGCTTTTCATCCCACAACCATGCAGACAAACGCAGCTGATTATGTAGGTGCCATATCAACTGCAAAACCGTGGCAACGAGCAGTAACCACGGCATGTATCCAAATATCCACCCAACAACAATCCAAGGGGTGTAAAAAAAAGCCAGCTCCCAGGCCAGCTTTTTCCAGGTTAACCTTTCAACCATCTATCTCTCCAGTTCGATGCTAGCCTTTGGTAGAGAAACGGTAGCCAGCGCCTCGAACGGTCTGAATCAACTTATCATGTCCAGCGGACTCTAATGCCTTACGCAAACGACGAATGTGCACATCCACCGTGCGGTCTTCAACATAAACGTTAGTACCCCAAACGTTATTAAGCAGTTGTTCGCGGCTGTATACGCGCTCTTGATGCGTCATAAAGAAATGCAGCATTTTAAATTCCGTTGGTCCCATATCTAGCGGTGCATCATTCGCAGTAACACGATGCGATACTGGGTCCAGCTTCAGCCCTTGAACATCGATAACATCTTCCAACGCAGTTGGTGTGACACGGCGAATAACTGCTTTTAGTCGAGCAACCAATTCCTTTGGAGAGAAAGGTTTAGTGATATAGTCATCAGCCCCGACTTCTAAGCCGCGCACCTTATCTTCTTCTTCACCACGAGCCGTCAACATCACTACTGGAATGTTTCGAGTAAGCTCTTCACGCTTCATGTGCTTTATGAAATTGATACCTGAACCACCAGGCAACATCCAATCTAGCAGAACAAGGTCTGGGTAAGGTTCAGCCAGTTTGTTTACTGCGGTATCGTAATCTTCTGCTTCAACAGCTTGGTAGCCTTTCTGCTCTAACACGAAACACAGCATTTCACGAATTGGTGCTTCATCCTCAACAACCAGGATTCTTCTAGACATATCTGAATAACCTTATGGAATCTAATCAACTGCATGCATTATCAAGAATTATTATGACACTTTTGTGACCATTGAAAACAATTTTTAATATAACTTTCGCACAATCTGGGTTGTCATATTGAAGATTTAAGCTAGGACAATTGTTTGAAAATTGCCTATCATGTGCAGCTATCTATTCTAAAGGTGAGAGTAATATGTGGTTTAAAAACTGTTTGGTCTATCGATTCAACAAGGATCTTGAATTTAACGCCGATAAACTCGAGCAGCAGCTTGAAGAGTTTCGTTTTACACCTTGTGGTAGTCAAGATAAGCAAAAATTTGGTTGGGTGACAGCGCTTGGTAAACATGGCGACATGATGACCCACGTTTCTGAAAACCGCATTTTGCTTTGTGCAAAGAAAGAAGAAAAAATGCTGCCAGCGTCTGTGATCAAAGAGTCACTAAACAGCAAAGTAGAAGCGTTGGAAACGCAAGAAGGTCGACCACTTAAGAAAAAAGAAAAAGATGACCTTAAAGATGAAATCATCATTGATTTGCTTCCACGAGCTTTCAGCCGTAGCAACCTCACTCATCTGCTTATCCTTCCAAAAGAAGGCTTCATCATTGTAGATGCAAGTAGCTTTAAGAAATCAGAAGATGTCATCGCCCTCTTGAGAAAAACAATGGGAAGCCTGCCTGTTGTTCCTGCCTTCCCAGAGCAGCCTATTGAAAATACATTAACCGAATGGGTGAAAGGCGGTGAAGTACCTACAGGCTTCAATCTTCTAGATGAGGCTGAGCTTAAGTCAGTGCTAGAAGACGGTGGTGTTATCCGTTGTAAGAAACAAGAACTGTCAAGCGATGAGATTCTTGGTCATATTGAGGCAAACAAGTTTGTAACTAAACTCGCGCTGAACTGGCAAGAGCGTATTGAATTTATTCTGGCTGATGATGGCAGTATTAAACGCCTTAAATTCAGCGATGAACTGAAAGATGAGAATGACGACATTCCAAGAGAAGATGCTGCGGCTCGAATGGATGCCGACTTCTCATTGCTTTGCGGTGAGTTTGGCGCATTCCTACCAAATCTTTATGACGCCTTAGGCGGCTTACCAAAGCAATAGCCATTACTTATCTGAGCTCGCGTTCTGCGAGCTCAATACAAAACTTGGAAACCTCTCCATATTAGCGTAAAATTTGCGCCCCTTAGTGCCATTAGGTGGCACAACACTGACTTGAAATCAGATTAGAGATATAAAGCAATGTTTACTCCAGAACTTCTGTCACCTGCTGGCAGCCTTAAGAACATGCGTTATGCATTCGCCTACGGTGCGGACGCGGTTTACGCAGGTCAACCTCGTTACAGCCTTCGTGTTCGTAACAACGAATTCAACCACGAAAACCTTCAGATAGGTATCAATGAAGCGCACGCCCTAGGTAAAAAGCTTTATGTGGTTTGTAACATTCAACCGCATAACTCGAAGCTAAAAACCTTCATCCGTGATCTAAAACCTGTTGTTGAAATGGGTCCAGACGCACTGATCATGTCTGACCCAGGTCTTATCATGATGGTTCGTGAAGCATTCCCTGAAATGCCGATTCACCTATCAGTACAGGCAAACGCCGTAAACTGGGCGACTGTTAAGTTCTGGGCAGCTAATGGTGTTGAGCGCGTTATCGTGTCTCGTGAGTTATCGTTAGAAGAGATTGAGGAAATCCGTGAACATTGCCCTGAAACTGAGCTAGAAGTATTCGTACACGGCGCACTTTGCATGGCTTATTCAGGTCGCTGTCTACTATCCGGCTACATCAACAAACGCGATCCAAACCAGGGTACGTGCACCAATGCATGCCGCTGGGAATACAAAGTTGAAAAAGCGACTGAAAACGACGCAGGTCAAATTGTCGAAGAATTTGTTCCTGAAGCACAAGCAGTTGAAGTCGTTGATGAGCGTCCAGAGACCACTATTGGTCGTGGTAAACCAACGGATGAAGTCGTACT
Organism: Vibrio mediterranei; assembly: GCF_900088415.1. Classification (GTDB taxonomy): domain Bacteria; phylum Pseudomonadota; class Gammaproteobacteria; order Enterobacterales; family Vibrionaceae; genus Vibrio; species Vibrio mediterranei. The sequence continues at coordinate 2,209 of NZ_FLLQ01000010.1, read as the reverse complement.
ACTTTCTGAAAGCCATCGTCCAGAAGATAAAATGGCGGCATTTGAAGATGAGCATGGTACGTACATCATGAACTCCAAAGATCTTCGTGCGGTGCAGCATGTTGAGCGTTTGACTAAGATGGGTGTCCACTCACTTAAGATTGAAGGTCGTACTAAATCTTTCTACTACTGTGCTCGTACTGCTCAAGTTTACCGTAAAGCTATTGATGACGCTGTTGCTGGCAAACCGTTTGATGAGTCACTATTAGGCACGCTAGAAAGCCTAGCTCACCGCGGTTATACAGAAGGCTTCCTACGTCGTCATACTCATGACAGCTATCAAAACTATGACTACGGTTATTCCGTTTCCGATTCTCAGCAATTTGTAGGTGAGTTTACCGGTAAACGTCGCGGTCACTTGGCTGAAGTTGAAGTGAAAAACAAATTTGTGGTTGGCGATAGCCTTGAGTTAATGACACCAAAAGGCAATGTGGTATTCAGCCTAGAAGTGATGGAAAACCGTAAGTCAGAAAGCATCGACGACGCTAAAGGTAACGGTCACTTCGTCTTCATTCCAGTACCAGAGGAGTTGGATCTGGACTACGCACTACTTATGCGTAACCTAAATTCAGGACAAGATACACGTAACCCAACTGGTAAGTAACCATGGCACTATTAATCACTGACAAGTGCATCAACTGTGATATGTGTGACCCTGAATGTCCTAATGGGGCAATTAGTATGGGCAGCGAGATCTTTGAGATCGATCCCCATTTATGCACAGAGTGTAAAGGGCACTACGATAAACCAACTTGTCAGTCCGTCTGCCCAATCACAAAATGCATCATCACCGATCCAAACCATGTGGAAACCGATGATGAGCTACTTGAGAAGTTTGTGATTATTCAAGGTATGGCCTAGTCAGCAAAAAGCCTCCAAGTGGAGGCTTTTTTATTACCCAGACTTTTCGATTGGAAAAACATTGCAGTAAAGCTCTTTCTCATACTGCATCTCCAGTTTTTTGCGCCAGTTTTCTGCAGAGTTGATAGGAATTAAATAGAACTTCTCTCTGCTGGTGTCGGTCACAAAGGCAATACCGTGCTGCATCAACTCATAGTGAATATCATTGATGAAACCGAGTGTGAAACTTTGCCTACCGGATAGTTGATTAATGTCCTCTCTAGTTAGAATCACTCCATCTTTTTCTGAAGCGAATCTCTTCCTAAGCCATCGGGCAAACTGCCTTGATGAGATCATAGTCATAACAGTCTTCCTTACCCAAAACTTATTGGGGAAATCCCCCAAAAATACAGTAGATAAGCCTTAACTCAATAACAATAACACCAAGAAACAAAAAGACTAATCTACCGAAGTATTGATAACCATAGTCAACATACTTCGACTTCTCCAGTCCCAATTGTGAGAGTCACCTTATTCAAATACTAACCGTAGTGTTGTCCATTATCGTAGTAATTCGAGGGCTCAAGCGTACTAAAGACTACCGCCACATCAAGCTCTTTCCCTAGGGCTGAGCGTACCTGAGTCGTGATAACTGTAGCCACTGAATTTTTGACCTCCTGCCCCCGATCAAACCATAGCACTTCAATAAATGGATAAGCATGACTGACCTTATTATCAAAGTAAAAAGTGGAGGCAATATGTTCAACCGTAAAGTCCTCTTTGGGACAGTCCATTAACGGTTGCAGTTCATCAACTAGTGGACCAGAAAGAGTTTTAACAAGATCAGGTTCAATCGCTCTAAATCGTAAATGAGGCATAATCATATCCATGTATTTGATAACGATTACGAGTATATCAGTGAACAATGAGATTAGAGAACTTAGGAAAGGAATAACGAAAAAGGCCCTGACCTAAGTAGAGCCTTTGAATATGGCACGGGTGGAGAGATTTGACTGGGCTGGCGACCCAGCTCCCAACACATCGCTTTGAAAAAGCGAAAACAAAAAAGGCTCCGACCTAAGTCAGAGCCTTTGAATATGGCAGGGGTGGAGAGATTCGAACTCCCAACACGCGGATTTGGAATCCGCTGCTCTGCCAATTGGAGCTACACCCCTATCTTCGTATTTATTGAGACGACTCTCAAATAAGTGGCGGAGTGGACGGGACTCGAACCCGCGACCCCCGGCGTGACAGGCCGGTATTCTAACCAACTGAACTACCACTCCGCAGTGGTCTATTTAAAGTCTTATCTAAATCGTGCTTTAAACAG
>NZ_FLLQ01000009.1 GCF_900088415.1 Vibrio mediterranei | reverse complement strand
CGCCGCTCGACGCCGTTAACGTCACCCGAAGGGTCAGTTAACTCGTTTCCGCTCGACTTGCATGTGTTAGGCCTGCCGCCAGCGTTCAATCTGAGCCATGATCAAACTCTTCAATTTAAGATTTTGTCGGCTCAATGAATACTGACTTTAAACTACCTTAGTAATCTAAAGCTATTATCGTTCCAACAGAACGATAATGAATTGACTGTGCCAAGTCTTTTGACTTGATTGGTCACTCAGTTCATTGAAAACCTAATTTGATACCAAAGTATCTAATTTGATTATCATCAACGAGTGCCCACACAGATTGATAGGTTTATATTGTTAAAGAACATTCTCTTCAGAACTCTGCGTTTCGCTTTCCGTTTGAAGAGGCGGCTATTCTAGCGAGATGATTCTCAGTGTCAAACACTTTTTTCTAATTATTTTTGATTTTTTCAAATCTAACTAGAAGACCATCTTGTCGGCTGAATGCCTTACTGACTCTTGCCTTGAACCCTTGTGGGCTCTGCCGTGTCAGTGAGGACGCATTATAGAGATCCGGATCACATTGGCAAGCGTTTTTTAAAGAAAATCTTTAAAAATAGGTCATTTGTAACTTTATTGACCAATAATGGCTAAAACAGAACGTTTTTCACTCATTAATCCTTTAACTTACCCCATATTGCATCTTGGTAAAGCCTCAGATGTCTGTTACACGTACGAATTCTATAGTAACTAATGAGCGTTATTGTCTTCAAAGTAGTAAGAAATTCGAGCTCGTGGGTTTAAGTATTCCCGAATCTCTTCTGGCAGCCTATCAGGGTGAATCACTGACTCCACTTTCAGCTCCTTCTCTTCAAGTGGAATGATGGGAGCTTGCAGTTTAGGTACGGTAGGATCGTAGATGAGTACATTCGGGCACAGTAAATTACCACTATTAATAGAAACGACGAGACCGACCATCTCATTAGAGAGTTTGACTACCGTACCAGGAGGATACACCCCCATATATTTAATAAGAATGTTTAGGTTTTCTTGGTTATACAACGCCTTTGTATGCTTATATAGATAAGACAAGGCGGTAAAAGGAATCTTTTTCTCACTCGGTATTTGGTGATGACATAGGTTATCAAACGCATTGGCAACAGAAATTATTTGTGCGAACGCATCAATTTCATCGCCTTTGAGACCCAACGGATAGCCACTGCCATCCAACAACTCGTGATGTTGTTCGATGACGGTAATGACTTCTTGAGGCAGTGTATCCATCATACCAGCGATGTTGCTACCATACTTGGTGTGAAGTTTTAGGTAGTTAGCTTCTGGCTCCGTGAGCGGCGTAGTTTTTCTCAAAATTGCCGGTGGAATCTTCACTTTACCAATATCATGAAATAGTGCAGAAAGCGCTACTAGTTTGATCTCCTCGGCCTCTAATCCCCTTGCTTTAGCAATCATCATAGACAGCACCGAAACATTTAAACTGTGAAAGTAGATGTCTTCAAATTCACTTTTACTGCCCATTAAGTGCAAGGTCACTTCATCTTCAGATAAGAGAGTATCGACAATATCATCTACTAACAAACGTGCTTCTTTCGTCGCTTGTTCTGGCCGACTTCTGAGTTTGGCCATGACATTTCTAATTCGAGCCAAAGAGCGATCAAACTCTTTTTCGCAACGAGAAACTCTTCTTCGATATGCGCTTAGTTGTTCTATACGCCTTTGCTTTTCTTCCCAGAGTAGATCCGAGCTTGCTTGAACATAAGCATTAGGTTTTTGAGAGGCTTGTTGAATAGGGAGCGGTAAAACATCACTTAAATCAGGGTTAACGTGGACGTACTTCACCCCTAACTGCTTAATAATGTGTACCTGCTCTTCTGATTTAATCTTAAAAACATTAAATAGAAACGGGTGGTCATTCCATTTGAGGGGAAGCCGGACATGAAGCCCAGGCTGAATTCGGTCCACTGAAATCTTGATACTTGCCACAATCCAACTGCAACTGACTGTAAAACACTCAGCGAGTTTAAAGAACTTCGTGCGCTAATTCATCTAATTATTATTAAAGTGTGACCAAATAATAAATTTGTAAACTAGCGCCTTTTCTATTGAGGGGACGCTACTCTTGCTCTTTTTCGCGATTACTAAGAATAGCCGCAATTCTAGGATCTAGCGATTTACCATGTTGCTGCTCAAACTCTTCTCGCTTGAGATCAACGAGGTTTTTCACAGAGTGCTGAGCAAGGCCTTTTGGCACTTCTGTCACTAACTTGCCCTTCTCTTGCAAGCTCATCGCCTCACGATAAAACTCTTTAAAGCGACGGACAATCAGAGATTGTGGCAATCGACGAAGCTCATAGCCTTTGTTTTGCATAATCCACTTTTCCAGTTGATTATTGGGCTCTTTATTAACAACACGATTCAAAGCTTCCAAAGACTCTGATTCTGTAAGCTGAGTCTTGAGCAATGTCAATTCACCCATAATGGGTGGCCATTTTTCGCCAGCTTGAAGTCTCTCTCGGCAATGCTGCATGACACGCATTAACTCCGCTTCCGTTAAGCTATCTGCAAAATCGAGAAAACGTCCTGTTGGGCGTCGCCCGTAAGACTTAATCCACGTCGACTCATAAATACTCAGTAATGTACCGAATATATAGTTACACCAGTCACTAGGTTGACGTTCTTGTTCGACCTCGTTGATGCTTAAAGCCTGAGACGATGGCGAAGTTGTCGTTGAGACTTGAGTCGACTGCGGCTCACGGCGACCCTTATCAACTTTTGGAGTAACAGCATTAGAAGCCTTTAAGTGCTCAAGGCTACCATTGACCCCCATTTCTCTGAGTTTCTTTTCCATTGTGCCAAAATCAACGTTTTTTGGCTTATTGCTGTTACTCATGTCTATTACCTATGTAAAGTGTGCACGCTGCGAGTCTTAAAAATTCGGATTCTTACCTTGTCCTCGTAAGTACTCACGAAACTCTTCTGAAGGACTCACATCACCAGACTTATTTGATGTTTGGTAAGATTGGCGACGTCTTTCTTCTGCTTGCTTACGTCGATCTTCCGCTTGTTTCTCGTTAACAATCCACAATCGAAGTTTATTAAGCATTTGAGTGACATTGGTGTACTCATTTGCTCGGGTTTTGTAGTAAACCACAAACTTTTCCCAGAACAAGTTAGGATCAATCTCAAGTCGAGAAAAAGCGATCGTCTGCGACGCCCAGTCTGGTATTTCAAACTCATTGAGATCATGAGTTGATAAATATTGGCTGTTGGTGGCAGGCTGCGACTCTTTCTTACTAGAAGAAAACCCACTACTTTTATCCTTACGATAATTGGGTTGCTGCTCGCCAATCACCGCTTGTAAACTTCCCGAGCGTTTCGAGTATTCTAGCCAATCTTCTAGCTGACGCGCCAAACGAGTGATATTCGTGGTGTTCGTCCCATGTTCACGTACAAAGTTTTGCCATACGCTGTCTCTGCTATTCGGCGGTACTTTATAGAGATCAAAGGAGGGTACTGCCCAACCTGGAGCACTCGATTCTTGCATCGTCGTAACGCGAGATGGCTGACGGACAACTGGAGCGGCACTTGAGGTTTCAATCACTGGCAATCGATTTGGTTCAGAACTTGCCAAAGTAAAGTGATGCCTTTGCCCTTGGGGGGTAGGTTCAACCTGACCTTTGGTCAACAACCCCTTATTAGCAAGCGCAGTAAGCACATCTGCTAGCCCAAACTCTCCAAGTAAGCACTCTTTAGCAACATCTGACAGTGCAAAAGCCACATTCCCATCATTGCCGGAAATATCCGCTAACTTTAATAGTACTAACTTCTCACTAGCTGTGATGTCAGTTTGTTGCCAAGCAATATGGGTAAATTTTGCACTCACAGTAATTCTCCTATCTGTTACCTAGATTCTAGCGCTTCGACTGGTCATAAACAAACAGAGAAAAAGTGACCTTTGAGATTGGAACAGTATCAACGCTTATAAACGAGATCTATCGTCAGTAGTTGGTAAGAGTTCGAAAAGAATGGGCTGCTGGATATGAGTCAGCTTGCTACAACGTGTTGGGCGTATCTCAAGGTTTACATCTCGCAAAACGACGAAAGGCCGCTTAAATAAGCGACCTTTCTAATATGGTACCGGTGGGCGGACTTGAACCGCCACGCCCGAAGGCAACGGATTTTGAATCCGTCGTGTATACCAATTTCACCACACCGGCATCTTGGACTGATGTCCTTTGATGTTTGGCATTATACGTAAGCTCTCGTTGCGTGCAACAACAAAACGCTGAATATTCTATTGTTTGCTGATATTTTCGCCACAATGTGATGCTATTCGGGCAAAGAGGCTTTCTTCACGTCGATAGAATCGCTATCCTGTGGCCAGTTTTGGTTATTAAATGATGTATTCAATGGAAACTCAATCTCTTCCACCAGCGGGCTTTTTCAGACGACTTGGGGCGCTGTTTTATGACAGCTTAATTATACTTGCGGTTGTGATGATGGCCGGTGGCGTTATTGTGGCAATCATGGAAGCGTTGGTCGCGGCAGGGCTAATGAGCTATGCACCGTATGCCGATGCCAGTGATTTTCTCGGCAGCCATCCCTTTTGGAGCCCTGTTTACACCGCTTACCTAGCGTTTGCGTGGATTTACTTCCTTGTGTTCTTCTGGACTCGCGCCGGACAAACATTGGGAATGAGAGCTTGGAAGATTGAGCTTCAAAACTTAGATGGTGGACGCATTACCGTGACTCAAGCGCTAATCCGTATCGCTACATCCGCGTTTGGTTTAGCAAACTTGTCGGTTCCTATCGACCCTCAAAAGCGAGGGTTTCATGATATTTGGGCGAAGACCAAGGTAGTTGTTTTACCTAAAGCAAAATAAACAACGATAAATATAAAAAAGGTGCCTTTCGGCACCTTTTTTATTACAAACGGCTTAGCAGACAAAAGTTAAGCTTTGTATGCTTTAAACGCGTTGATTAGACCATTAGTCGAACTGTCGTGAGAAGTTACTTCACTGTCGTCAGCTAGTTCAGGTAGGATTTGGTTAGCCAGTTGCTTACCAAGCTCTACACCCCATTGGTCAAAGCTGAAGATGTTCCAAATAATACCTTGAGTGAAGATCTTGTGCTCGTACATCGCGATTAGGTTACCTAGAGTACGAGGTGTGATCTGCTTCACTAGGATTGAGTTCGTTGGACGGTTACCTTCAAAAATCTTAAATGGTACAAGATCTTTGACTTCTTCCGCTGTCTTACCTGCTTTTGCAAACTCAGCTTCAACCGTCTCTTTAGACTTACCGAATGCAAGTGCTTCAGTTTGAGCAAAGAAGTTAGACATTAGCTTCTGGTGATGATCACTCACTTGGTTGTGAGAGATAGCAGGCGCGATGAAATCACATGGGATCAGCTTAGTACCTTGGTGAATTAGCTGATAGAACGCGTGTTGGCCATTTGTGCCTGGCTCACCCCAAATAATAGGACCAGTTTGGTAATCAACGGCTTCACCATTGCGGTCAGTGAACTTACCGTTAGACTCCATGTTGCCTTGCTGGAAGTATGCAGCAAAGCGGTGCATGTATTGGTCGTAAGGCAGAATCGCTTCAGATTCAGCACCGTGAAAGTTGTTGTACCAAATACCGATAAGTGCAAGTAGTACTGGAATGTTGCTTTCTAGATCAGTTTCAGCAAAGTGCTTATCCATCTCATGAGCACCAGCAAGAAGCTCAACGAAGTTATCGAAGCCTACAGCTAGAACGATAGATAGACCGATTGCAGACCAAAGTGAGTAACGACCGCCGACCCAATCCCAGAATTCGAACATGTTGTCAGTATCGATACCAAACTCAGAAACTGCAGTTGCGTTAGTCGATAGCGCAGCAAAGTGCTTAGCCACGTGAGCGTCATCTTGAGCCGAAGCTAGGAACCAATCGCGAGCAGAGTGCGCGTTAGTCATCGTTTCTTGAGTAGTAAATGTCTTAGAAGCAACCAAGAATAGCGTTGTTTCTGGATTTACTTTCTTAAGAGTTTCAGCGATATGTGTACCATCTACGTTTGACACAAAGTGCATGTTCAGATGGTTCGTGTAAGGCGCTAGCGCTTCAGTCACCATGTAAGGACCAAGGTCAGAACCACCGATACCGATGTTTACTACGTCAGTGATCGCTTTACCTGTGTAACCTTTCCAATCACCAGAAATAATGCGCTCAGAGAAACCTTTCATCTTCTCTAATACCGCGTTTACCGCTGGCATAACGTCTTCGCCGTTAACCATGATTGGTGTGTTGCTACGGTTACGTAGTGCAACGTGAAGAACAGAACGACCTTCTGTTTGGTTGATTGTGTCACCAGCAAACATGGCTTTGATTGCGCCTTTAAGCTCAGTCTCGTTCGCTAGAGCAAATAGGTTCTTCATTGTTTCATCGTTGATTAGGTTCTTAGAGTAATCAACAAGAATGTCAGAGCCGAAGCGCGTAGAGAATTTGCCAAAGCGGTCAGCGTCTTGTGCAAATAACTCTGCTAAGTCCATATCTTGCGCAGATTCGAAATGCGCAGTCAGTGCTTTCCAAGCTTCAGTTTGCGTTGGATTGATGTTTTTCAACATGGTCTCTATCCCAATTTTTAGTCGGTTTTATTCCCAATCCCCCCAAGGAAAAGGAACCCCCAGTTTAGCGAATAATTAACAGTATATTCTAAATACAGCCCAGTGCCTTTTTAGGTTCACTAGACGTTACAAACTTGTCTGTGGTTTACAAAGTGTAGACTTTGTTTTCGTAATAATTTTTCAGGCGTAATTATGAACCAGAGCCATTGCACTCACCTTGAGTTAGGTCACGTAACGGTTCACAATATAAACAAAATAGGTAAACACCCTACCATTAAGCAGCACTATAATACATAGGAGTGATTATGTGGCAACAAAAGACATTGTACCTCAGCGCTAAGGCTCGCGGTTTTCATCTGATTACTGATGAAATTGAACAACAACTGCCACAGTTACAAGACTACTCTGTAGGTTTACTACATCTCTTCATCCAACATACCTCAGCCAGTCTAACCTTAAATGAAAATGCCGATCCGACGGTACGTAGTGATATGGAAAGTCACTTCAATCGCTATGTCCCAGAGAATGCACCTTATTACAAACATACGTACGAAGGCAGTGACGACATGCCTGCTCATATTAAGAGTTCTCTTCTTGGAGCGAGCGTGACCATTCCAATTAGCCAAGGACAATTAGCTTTGGGTACATGGCAGGGCATTTACTTAGGTGAACATCGAGATTTTGGTGGGGAGCGACGAATTATTGCCACGTTGCAAGGGCAGATTTGAGGTTAGAACCCTTGCGATGCCTTGGATGGCTAACTCCTAGTCTGCCTGTTGTGACGAGGCAGACAAGGTTGGTTTGAAGACAGCTGAGGGTAGGTCCCTGCCTGCGCAGGGATGACAGTACTAGGGTTCGGTCCAATGCTTGGGCTCGGTATTGAAGTTCGGTATCGAATAGAGACCGACGTCACTTCGTACTGCTATAACTCATTTCAACGCGGGAAGTGAGCTTAGTCACCAGCTCATAAGCAATAGTACCAATGTGCTCGGCGACTTCTTCAGATGGGAGCGCTTCCCCCCATAAGATGGCTTCATCGCCCACTTGATCTAAGGCATCTGGACCTAGGTCAACAGTAAGCATATCCATCGATACTCGACCAGCGATTGGTACTTTACGACCATTCACCAGTACCGGTGTGCCATTTGGTGCTGTACGAGGGTAACCATCACCATAACCAATCGCAATCACCCCTACTTTAGTGTCTCTATGGCTGGTCCAAGTCGCCCCGTAACCCACACTTTCGCCTTTCTTTACATCGCGTACAGCAATCAAGTGAGACTTTAGAGTCATGACAGGCTTAAAGCCCATATCGGCTGCTGTCTTATCTCCAAAAGGGGATACTCCATACATAATGATACCTGGACGCACCCAGTCTAATCGACTTTGCTGCCACTCAAGTAGGCCAGCTGAGGCTGCCATAGAGCGCTCCCCATTGCAGCCTTCTGTTAGTGACAGAAACAGCTCTATTTGCTGTTGAGTCATGGTGTTATCAAGCTCATCGGCACAACCGAAATGGCTCATATAACGTAGCGGTTTAGCCACGTTATCACAGCGATGTAAACGCTCGACGAACTCTTGGTATTGTTCTTCACGAACGCCTAGACGGTGCATGCCGCTATCCACTTTAAGCCAAACAACGACCGGAGTTTCTAGCTCTGCCTGCTCTAGTGCATCGAGCTGTTCATAACAATGCACCACCGTTTGAATATTATTGGTCACCAACACCGGGAGATCATTGGGTGAGTAGAAACCCTCAAGCAGTAATATGGGTTTCACCACACCGCTTGCTCTTAGCTGCAGCGCCTCTTCGATGCGAGCTACCCCAAATGCATCCGCACCCGTGGCATTTTTAGCAATGTGTCTCAAACCATGACCATAACCATTAGCTTTGACTACCGCCATGACTTTGCTATTCGGCGCTTTCTGTTTAATGCATGCTAGATTGTGCGCCAGCGCATCCAAATTAATGTGCGCTGTCGCTGCTTTCATATAACTCATACGTCTGCCCTACTACTCTTCGTCAAACGCAGGACCTGCGTAGTTATCAAAGCGAGAATATTGACCTTGGAAGGTTAAGCGAACCGAACCGATAGGACCGTTACGCTGCTTACCGATAATGATTTCTGCAATCCCTTTTAATGCACTGTCAGGGTGATAAACCTCATCACGATAAATGAACATGATTAAGTCGGCATCCTGCTCAATAGAGCCCGATTCACGAAGGTCTGAGTTAACTGGACGTTTATCGGCACGCTGCTCCAAGGAACGGTTAAGCTGCGACAAGGCAACAACAGGAACATTCAACTCCTTCGCCAATGCTTTAAGTGAGCGTGAAATCTCAGCGATCTCAAGGGTACGGTTATCAGAGAGTGACGGTACACGCATCAACTGAAGGTAGTCCACCATGATAAGGCTAAGGCCACCGTGTTCGCGAGCAATGCGTCGAGCACGAGAACGCACCTCGGTTGGGGTCAAACCAGAACTGTCATCAATGTACATGTTCTTTTTCTCCATGAGCATACCCATGGTCGTTGAAATCTTCGCCCAATCCTCATCATCTAATTGACCAGTACGGATCTTAGTTTGGTCAACACGAGACAGCGACGCCAACATACGCATCATGATCTGTTCGGCAGGCATCTCCAAGGAGAAGATAAGTACTGGCTTATCATCCGACATCGCCGCATTTTCACATAAGTTCATCGCAAATGTCGTCTTACCCATCGATGGACGTGCTGCGACAATGATAAGATCCGAACCTTGAAGGCCAGCCGTTTTCTTATTTAAGTCATTGAAGCCCGTAGTCACCCCTGTCACACCATCTTGTGGCGTTTTATACAGGATTTCGATTCGTTCTAGTGTTTTTTCAAGTATGTTATCGACATTTTGAGGGCCTTCATTCTCGCTGGTTCTTTCTTCCGCGATTTTAAAAACCTTACTCTCAGCCATATCAAGCAGATCTTCAGACGAGCGACCTTGTGGGTCGTAACCCGCATCAGCGATCTCGTTGGCCACACCAATTAGATTTCGTACCAGAGCACGCTCAGCAACAATATCCGCATAAGCATTGATGTTTGCTGCACTTGGGGTGTTTTTCGCTAGATCGGCAAGGTAGGCAAATCCACCAACATCGTCCAACTGCTCTCGCAGTTCAAGGAATTCAGATAAGGTAATCAAGTCAAGCGGCTTGCTCTCTTCTAACAGAGCTTGAATGCCTTCAAAGATTAGACGGTGAGGACGACTATAGAAATCACTGCTGATCACCTTCTCGGCAACGGTATCCCATCGTTGATTGTCTAACAACAGACCACCCAGTACAGACTGCTCCGCTTCCAATGAATGAGGAGGGACCTTCACTGATTCCACTTGAGCATCTTTTACTTTTTGATTTCGGATATCCGCCATGACTCTACTCGATAACACATTATGACCAGACATTATATACTCAACTAAGTGTGGGCTAAAGCAAAGAAAACGCGACTAAAACGAGGATTACTCCTTCAAAATTTGACCTATTGCTGACGATGGTCGAATATGCCACACATATAATCCCGAACCCCGTATCCGCTCCGAGAGGTTTTTGTGTCAAAGAAGGTACTTTTTGGTCTAGTATTGCTTGCTTCGCCTGCGATCTATGCTGAAGAATTTCTCCCGCCAAGCGACACGGAAGACTCGCCACCCTCACCACTTCAGTCCGAAGTGGAATTTGGCTATCAAGCACACTCGGGCAATACCGACTCTCAATCACTTAATGCGCGTGTTGCTGCGGAATATACCGAGGGACGCCATCGTACCAGTGGGGAATGGAAATATTACCAACTCTATAAAGACGGTGATGAAGATAAAAATCAGCAGAACTATTTATTGCAAACTGACTACAAGTTAGGCCCTAAAGCGTATTTGTACGGAAACTATAACGGCTTCTCTTCACTTTATAGCTCATATTATGAAGATCATACCGTTTCAGGTGGTTTAGGTTATCAGCTCGCCAATCGAGACAATTTCCTGTTTGAAGTCGAAGTCGGTCCGGGTTTTCGTTATCAAGAACCTAATCTTGATGAGATAGACGATAAAGACATTATTTTTAAGAACGTGGTTAAAGAAGCTATTATTCGAGGCAACATCAATTTGATTTGGAAGCCTTTGGATACTCTCACCGTCGGTACCAAGCTGACCGCTACATCTGGTAAAAGTAACACCCGTTTTGATACAGAATTAAATGTCACCAACGCCATTACTGAAACCATCGCGTTAAAGCTATCTTATGACAGCCAATACCACAGTAAAGTCCCTAGCCCTACTCTAAGCAAGCGCGACTCTATTTTCACCGTCAACCTGCTGTTTAGCTTCTAACCTTATAAAAAATGCAAAAAAAAACACCAGCCGAAGCTGGTGTTTTTCATTGTTCTTCTGACTGAGATTACTCAGCAGCAACAACTTGTAGGTTGATAGCAGCGAAAACTTCAGAGTGAAGTTGGATGCTGATTTCAAACTCACCAGTTGTGCGTAGAGCACCTTCAGGTAGGCGAACTTCGCTCTTAACTACTTCAACGCCAGCTGCAGTGATTGCATCAGCGATGTCGCGAGTACCGATAGAACCGAATAGTTTGCCTTCGTCACCAGCTTTAGAAGCGATAACAACAGCTTCTAGAGCGTTAACTTTCTCAGCACGAGCTTCAGCAGCAGTTAGTTGCTCAGCAACTTTAGCTTCTAGTTCAGCGCGACGAGCTTCGAACATTTCAACGTTACCTTTAGTAGCCATTACTGCCTTACCTTGTGGGATAAGGAAGTTACGAGCGTAACCAGATTTAACGTTAACTGTATCGCCAAGACCACCTAGGTTACCGATTTTATCAAGTAGAATAACTTGCATTGTTTAATTCCTCTATCTAAATAAACGGTGCCGATTACTGATGCTTATCAGTGTATGGCAGTAGAGCTAGGTAGCGTGAACGCTTGATAGCGCGCGCTAGCTGACGCTGATATTTAGCGCTTGTACCAGTGATACGGCTAGGTACGATTTTACCAGCTTCAGTGATGTAGTTTTTAAGAGTTGCTACGTCTTTGTAATCAATCTCTTGTACGCCTTCTGCAGTGAAACGGCAGAATTTACGACGACGGAAGAAACGAGCCATGGGCTATCTCCTGATCTAAATTAAAGTCTTGTTGTCGGCAATTGAATCAATTACCAAGTACTAAATGAGTAACGAATTACTCTGCAGCTGCTTCTGGCTTAGCTTCAGTACGCTCTTCGCGACGTGGAGCACGCTCTTCTTTCTGCTTAAGCATGATAGAAGGCTCAGTGATTGCTGCTTTAGTACGCATAATCATGTTACGTAGAACTGCATCGTTGAAACGGAAAGCAGTCTCTAGCTCATCAATAGCTTCTTGTGGAGCTTCAACGTTCATTAGAACGTAGTGAGCTTTGTGAAGCTTGTTGATTGGGTAAGCCAGTTGACGACGACCCCAGTCTTCTAGACGGTGAACAGTACCGTTAGCTTCAGTGATAGAACCAGTGTAACGCTCGATCATGCCAGCAACTTGCTCGCTTTGATCAGGGTGCACCATGAATACGATTTCGTAATGACGCATTGGTTGCTCCTTACGGATTATTAGCTTCCACGTTTGGCTCGGTCGTCCAGAGGAAGCAAGGAACGAATAAAAAAGACCGAGAATTAAGGACCGCGAATGTTACAGAAAGGACGGAAAATAAGCAAGCAATTTTAGAGGTTTAAGAGGCTAAGCAATACTCCTCAATGCTTAGCCATCCAAAAAGCCTTGTTATTCATCAGCATAGATCTTTACAGTTAATTCACCATGGCAATCTACCGAGGCGCGGTACATGCCTGAGCTATTCATACCAAAATGAACATCACCTTGAGCATCCACTGCAATTAAGCCACCCTCGCCACCCATGGTTTTCAGTTCACCTTGAATTACCGCTTCACACGCCGTATGAACGTCTTCTTTTAGATAGCGCATTCGCGCCGCGACATCACCTGCAACGGTTTTACGGATAAAGTACTCACCCATTCCGGTAGTTGAAACCGCAACATTGCCGTTTTCAGCGAAGGTACCTGCGCCGATAATCGCAGTATCGCCAACACGGCCGTACTTTTTATTGGTTACACCACCAGTACTTGTCGCGGCAGCCAAGTTGCCATGGCGGTCCAGTGCCACCGCCCCTACCGTGCCGTACTTTTTGTCATCTGGATATTTCGATTCAGACAGGGCAAACAATCCTTTCTCTTTCATCGAAAGTAATTGTTCGTAGCGACGCTCAGTAAAGAAGTAATCTTGCTCGGTATATTCGTGTTGATGTTCAAACGCAAACTTCTCCGCGCCTTCTCCGATTAATAACACATGATCGCTATCGCGCATCACATCTCGCGCCAGCTCAATCGGGTTACGAATATGACGAACGCCAGCGACCGCGCCTGCATCCATAGCCGCGCCATGCATCACAGAAGCATCCATCTCAACCATTTCATCATGAGTTAATACCGAGCCTTTTCCCGCATTAAAATGTGGCGAGTCTTCCATCACTTTAACCGCTGCTACTGTTGCATCTAGAGCGTCACCACCCGCTTCCAATATCGCAGCGCCCGCCTGAACTGATTGAGTCAGTGCTGCCAATATCTCTTGCTTCAATGTCTCAGTCATCTGATCACGCAATATGGTTCCAGCGCCACCATGAATCGCAATTGCAAAAGGCTTAGTCATACCGTTCGTTCCTACTTCCCTACTGTTTAAAACCAAAAAGACCTCCCATAGGGAGGCCTTTCAAAACTCAACGATTAGTGAGAACCACAACCGCCGCCACCGCAGCAACCGTCTTCTTTTTTCTCACCGTGGTCGTCACCACCACAACAGCCACCTTCTTCACCGTGACCTTCGCCGCCACAACAGCCGCCGCCCTGGTGAATATGACCATGTTCAATTTCTTCTGCCTTAGCTTCGCGAATCGCAACCACTTCAACATCAAACGTTAGTGTTTGGCCTGCAAGCATGTGGTTACCGTCAACCACAACTTCGTCACCGTCTACTTCGGTTACTTCAACAGGGATTGGACCTTGGTCTGTATCCGCTAGAAAACGCATGCCCACTTCGATAGTGTCAACGCCTTGGAATACATTCGCTGGTACACGTTGTACTAATGCGTCATTGTGTTCACCGTAAGCATCCTCTGGAGAAACAGTAGCTGTGAATTTATCACCCGCTTCTTTGCCTTCAAGTTCCTTTTCTAGACCAACGATTAGGTTGTTGTGACCGTGTAGGTAATCTAGAGGTGCTTCTACTGTTGATTGATCAACGACAACACCGTCTTCTGTTTTTACTTGGTACGCTAGGCTAACTACTGCGTTCTGAGTAACTTTCATGTGAGCTCCAAAGGATTGGCCTTGAGAGATCATTAAAGCAAAGCCTTTTTGCGAACAGCAAACCGACTCAAATGATCATCTCATCAAAAATTAATCCGCCTTTAAGCGGCGTGTTCGCATATTATGGGGTCAGAAATAAGAAACTCAATCATTCAGGCTTAAAAATTCCGATTAATTCCTCATCACTGCGTTCAGTTTTCTCTACAGCTTTTGGCGTGCGTTGTTCTTTGAATTCACACTCTACACACTCCACCCACTCAACATTGTTGTCTATCCACCAGCGCAAACTGTCTTGCTGGCTACACTTAGGGCAGCTTGCCCCCGCAATAAAACGTTTCTTGGTACTGCTCATGTTACTTCCTAATTCCGACCTTCAACCGCAATGGCTTTAACTTCAACGTTAATCCCAGAAATTACGCGATTGGCGATCATTTTCCATTTCACGGCCAAAGATTTCTTCGAGTTCTTTACGAGCTTCTTTCGATCTTTGTGCCAATTCTTTATCTTCACTGTGTTGAGGCAACAGCTCTTTAAGCATGGCATTATCCAGCTTTCTAAAGTGCGCTTCTGCGCGCTTTGCCTCATAAGGATGAAATCCTAGCTCCACTAATGCCTGTCGACCTAAATCCAAGGCGCCCAAAAATGTCTCTCGCGAATAACATTGCACGCCATGATTCATAAGCTGATAGGCCTCTACTCGACTTCGAGCCCTTGCTAAGACTCTAAGCTTTGGAAAATGGTTATGACAAAGGTCCACCACTTCCATGATCTCCTCAGGAGAATCGGTACAGATAATGATAGCCTCGGCTTTATCGGCGCCCGCCGCTCTTAACAAATCCACCTGAGTCGCATCACCATAAAACACCTTATAACCGTATTTTCTTAACAGGTGAATTTGGCTCGCATCACTTTCTAATACGGTAACTTTGACCTTATTGGCGTACATCAAACGACCGACAATTTGTCCAAATCGTCCGAAGCCAGCAATGATCACTCTCGGCTGTCGATCCTCAACATCGGTTTTAATGGTGGTTTCTTCTACTTGATTGAGTGATTTCTCAAACCATTTTTTCTGTCCCATAAGCAGCAATGGTGTGGTTACCATGGACAAACTCACCACAACCAGCAGAAAAGCAGACTCTTCGGCAGGCAATAGCCCTTGCGCGCTCGCCGCCGTAAAGATAACAAAGGCAAACTCACCGCCTTGACTCAAAATCGCCGCCATTTTACTGCGCGATTTCGGTCCGATACCAAACAAACGGGCCAGTACGTACAAGATAAGCCCTTTGATAATGACCAAAGACACCACAGCAAACAGCACAGCGAGTGGTTCAGAAATCAGTAATCCAAGGTTTACCGCCATACCCACAGCGATAAAGAATAACCCTAGCAGCAGACCTTTGAATGGCTCAATGGCGATTTCCAACTCATGCCGGTACTCACTTTCGGCCAGTAACACCCCTGCTAAAAACGTCCCTAAAGCCATGGATAACCCAAGCTTTTGCATAAAGGCAGCAATACCAATCACTAGCAGCAATGCGGCCACGGTAAACAACTCACGCACACCGCTCATGACGACATAACGAAACAGAGGACGAATCAGAAAGTGGCCGCCCACCAGCAAGCCTAAAACGCCCGCTAACATCCAAATAATGTCTGCCCAGTTGCCCGCTGTGTTGCCTGCTAATAATGGCAGTAATGCCAACATTGGAATAACCGCAATATCTTGAAACAGCAGAACGGCAAAGCCGGACTGTCCGGTCTCGCCGCCTCCTAGCCCTTGTTCTTCAATAACTCGAAGGGCTATCGCGGTAGATGAAAGCGCGAGGCCCATTCCTATCGCTAAACTGGTTTGCCAAGAGAGATTAAATAAAGAAGCAATCGCAGAAAGAATCAAAGTAGTGACGACAACCTGTGCGCCACCTAAACCAAGGATGGGAACTCGCATCTGCCACAGCTTCTTAGGATTCAGTTCCAAGCCAATTAAAAACAGCAGCAGTACGACACCAAATTCGGAAAAATGAAGTATTTCATCCACATCGCTAATAAGCCCTAGCCCCCATGGGCCAATGGCAACACCAGCCAACAGATAGCCGAGAACACTGCCCAATCCAAGGCGCTGGGCAATGGGAACCGCAACCACAGCAGCAGAGAGGAAAATAACACCGCTTTGCAAGAAATCGTTAGTCATCGCCATGTTCCACCTCCGCACCTTGCAGCGTGGACATCATCAAAGATTCATCAAACGGATGCATTAACCATTGGCGGTACAATTCCGCATGTTGATATCGATCCATATCACCGACACGTCGTGACCAATAGAGCACCAGCGGCTCCAGCCACTGCATTTTACACAAGGCAGCCGTTAGCTCGAATGGCTGCAAAATCTGCTCTAACGGGTACTTATTGTAGCCCGATTGACTAAAGGCAGACTCTTTACCTCCGGTAGTAATGACACTACGCCAGTACTTACCTTCCAATGCGCAATCATCACCGAAGGCAAAGCCTTTACCCAGCACACGGTCAATCCACTCCTTTAACAAAGAGGGGCAAGAGTACATATAGAGAGGATGCTGAAGCACAATTACATCGTGATCGAGCAAAAGCTGGTGCTCAGCTTTAACGTCAATAAAGAAGTCAGGATACAGAGCGTACAGATCTCTTAGGGTTACATTATCAAGAGATTGAATCTTCTTGAGCATAACCTGATTGGCAATCGAGTTTTGCGGCTCTGGATGGGCATAGATGACCAGAACCTTGGGGGATGTGTTGGTGCTTTCGAGTATGGAAGTCATTCCTAGACGTCTATCCTTAAACCTAGCGATACCCTTAAAGCTTAAGGGTAGATAGATATGATTGTTATTTAAATCATTCTATTTTTGTTATCAGTTTGTTCCATCATAACCCAAACTTACGTCAAGGTGCAGGTTAGTTTGCGATGAGTAGGATCGGATAATGATCGACATTTAAACACTTTGCCCCTAGTATTCGTTGGTCAAAAACTCAATAACAAGCTAGCTGTATTCATATGATCACCTTCTCTGATATTCAATTGCTTCGAGGTGGTAAACCACTCCTCGATCAAGCCTCTGCAACCATTCACCCAGGTGATAAAGTAGGTTTAGTAGGTAAAAATGGCTGTGGTAAATCCACGCTCTTTGCTCTGCTAAAAGATGAGCTTTCCATCGATGCTGGCTCGTTTAGCCAACCTGCGCATTGGGAGTTAGCTTGGGTAGCACAGGAAACCCCTGCGTTAGATCGCAGTGCTATCGAATATGTCATTGATGGTGATAGAGAATATCGTGCACTAGAACAAGCTCTGGTTGAAGCCGAGAAACAAGACAACGGCACACTAGTGGCAGAGCTTCACGGTAAAATTGAAGTGATTGGTGGCTACAGCATCCGTGCACGTGCCGCTGAACTGCTTGATGGCCTTGGCTTTAGTCAGGCACAAATGAGTTGGAGCCTAACGCAGTTCTCAGGTGGTTGGCGCATGCGTTTAAACCTCGCGCAAGCTCTGCTGTGCCGCTCTGATCTACTGCTACTCGACGAACCAACCAACCACTTAGATCTAGACGCCGTCATGTGGCTAGAGCGTTGGCTGCAAAACTATCCGGGTACCTTGGTTCTGATCTCACACGACCGAGACTTTTTGGATCCGATCGTTGGTCGCATTATCCATATCGAAAACCAACTGCTAAATGAATATACGGGTAACTACTCTTCGTTCGAAGATCAGCGTGCGCAAAAGCTGATCTTGCAACAAGCGCAGTATCAGAAGCAACAAAAGCAGATGGCTCACATGCAAAGCTATATTGACCGCTTCCGTTATAAGGCGTCTAAAGCTCGCCAAGCACAAAGCCGTATTAAAGCATTAGAACGCATGGAGAAGGTACTTCCCGCTCAGTTTGATAATCCGTTCAGTTTCGAATTTAGAGAGCCAGCCGCGCTTCCTAATCCTATCATTATGATGGATGACGTCTCGGCCGGTTACGACGATAACGTCATATTAGAGAAGATTCGTCTAAATCTCGTTCCTGGCAGCCGCATTGGTCTACTAGGTCGTAATGGCGCAGGTAAATCTACACTGATTAAGCTGCTCTCTGGAGAGCTCAACGCAAAGGGTGGCGATCTCAACTACTCGCAAGGCGTGAAAATCGGTTACTTTGCTCAGCATCAATTAGAGACACTTCATCCGGAAGAAACACCTTTACAGCACATGATGCAAATTGCGCCTCAACATACCGAGCAGCAGCTTCGTGACTACTTAGGTAGTTTTGGTTTCCAAGGAGAAAAAGCGCTGGAGAAAGTCGCGCCTTTTTCTGGCGGTGAAAAAGCACGTCTGGTGTTGGCTCTGATCGTTTGGCAAAAACCAAACTTACTATTACTCGATGAACCGACCAACCACTTAGATCTTGATATGCGCCAAGCGCTAACTTTGGCACTGCAAACCTTTGAAGGTGCGATGGTTATCGTCAGTCACGACCGCTATTTATTGCGTGCGACCACCGATGATCTTTATCTTGTGCACGATCGCCAAGTGGCACCATTTAATGGTGATTTGGTGGATTACTATAAGTGGCTCACCGACCAGCAGCGACTAGAGCGCAAAGAAGCCCAAGAGAACGAGCCAGAGAAAAGCTCTAACAATAGCGCAGCAGCGAAGAAAGAGCAGAAACGTAAAGAAGCTGAGTTTAGAAAGCAAACTGCACCAATTCGCAAAACACTGACAAAACTTGAAGAAAAAATGGATAAGTTATCCGCCCTTGTCGCTGAGGCAGAAGAGCAATTGTCCGATACTTCTCTGTATGATGCGGAAAATAAAGCTAAACTCAATGAAGTACTTGCCAAACAGGCTTCTAGCAAATCCGAGCTCGAAGACGTAGAAATGGAGTGGATGGCCCAGCAAGAAGTTCTTGAGCAAATGGAACAGGAATTTAATCAGTAATGACAACAGAGCACGTATCTTCCACACTCACCCTAGAGCACCTTTGGCAGTTTAGCCTGCAATATTACGGTGTGCGTGAAGTGAAAGAAGCGTGCTTAAATTTGCAAAATCAATTTCATGGTAATGTGAATCTGCTGCTGTTGCTGAAATGGCTCGATGAACAATCGGTTCGCTTTCAATCTGAAGACTGGCATCTAGTCCAGTCTTGCTTAGGTCGAACCGAACAGCTCCTGCACCAATATCGCGATATCCGTCGCCAACTCAAACACAACGTAGTTGATAGCCTTTATCGTGAAGCCCTAGAATTTGAACTCAGTCTGGAAAAACAACAGCAGTCCGATCTTGTCGACTGTATCAATAGCCTTGCACTGATCCCCCACGATCACGAGCCACTGGTACTGATCTACTGTCGACAACTTGGCGCCGAACATCTGGGATTGATCTTCGCTAAGCCGATCAGCGAACTCCCTACCAGATAAATACCACACAAGAAGCCGTCAGCGCCGCCATGCTAGAGTTAAAGCGTCGCCACGCAGTGGGAGTCGACAGCCAACGACGAATAAAGGTGCCAAAACCAACCCACACAGACGAAGTTTGTAGCTGAACCACTAGAAAAATCACCGAAATGCCAATCAAGGACCACCAATAATACTCACCAGCAATGGCAAATGAACTGACCGCCGTAACTGACATAACCCACGCCTTAGGATTCAGATATTGAAACAACATAGCTTCCAAGCATGTCATAGGCTTTGCCTGCTGAGTACCATCTCCTTTGTTAATGCCAGCGGTTAGAATGCGCCAAGCCAAATATAACAAGTATGCACTACCAAGCCATTTCAAAATTTCTTGCACCACTGGGTAAGTCTTAAATACCACACCTAAACCCACACCATTGAGCAAAATGAGGCTAATCAAGCCAAATCCAATACCGAAAAAATGAGGTATCGAGCGCATGTAGCCAAAGTTCGCGCCTGAAGCTGTCAGCATGACATTATTTGGGCCTGGGGTCCCAGTCATGACAACGGCAAAAAGTGCCACAGACAAGAAAAATGACCAATCCATATGATTCCTCCAAAATTGTACCGATACAATTACAAAAATTACGTTGCTTTATTGTTAATTAGTGACCAAAATAACCCTAACAAACGATCAAAACAGACGCAAAAGGTTTATTGTCACCATGACAATCGAAACAATTACGGTATACAAGCAGGATCCAACACCGATCTACAAACAGATCGCCGATCAGATCGCACATCAAATTGAGTCAGGAGAATTGGCAAGCAACAGCAAGTTGCCGACCCATCGTTGGCTTGCTGATCAGCTGCATGTCACGGTTGGCACCATTACTCGCGCCTATTCTGAAATCGAGCGTCGTGGCTTAGTTGAAGCTCGAGTAGGTGCCGGCACTTATGTGGCTGATACCAATAAACCCAGCTGGGCGTTTGAAGAAAGCAGTGTCGATCCGAATGAATACAATTTTGGTTATAACATTCCACCGCAGCTGGATCGCAGTGACATGCTGAAGCAAGCGATGCAGAGGATCTCCACCTCTCCGGCTCATTTGAACCAACTAATGATCTATCAGCCTCCTTCTGGTCTGGATGCACATCGTTCAATTGTCACTAAGTGGTTAAACAGCAAAGGCATCAAACTGCACGCCCACAAGTTACTATTTAGCTCAGGGGCTCAACATGCCATTCAAATGGTTTTAGATACTTTCACCAGAGCAGGCGATACGGTGTTGGTTGAAAAGTACACTTATCCAGGCGTCATTAGCCTAGCGCGCCAGAACCAATTGACCCTAAAAGGGGTTGAGATGGATGAGTTTGGTGTCACTCCAGAATCGCTTGAAGTCTGTTGTCAGCGCTATTCACCACGATTTATTTATCTCACGCCGACACTACAAAACCCGACCACGGCAATCATGCCTGAAGAGCGTCGACTCGATATTATTCGTGTGTGTGAGCAGTACAATGTTTACATCATTGAAGATGAAATCAACGGATTGCTACTCGAATCTCCACCCGCCCCTATGGTGAATTACGCCCCAGAACGAGTGGTTCATATTGGCGCTTTCTCAAAATGCCTCGCTCCCGGGTTAAGGGTGGGCTATGTCCATGCACCAGAAAAACTGTATCAAAAGCTATTGGTGACGCTACAAACTCATAGCTGGATGATTAGCCCTCTACTCACTGCACTAACCTGTGAAATGCTCACCTCTGGTGACGCAGAACGTAACTTAACGCTCATACACAGAGAGATGAAAGCGCGTATTGATATTGCGACACGTGCTCTCGATGGTTTTGAGCTAGGCTATCAAACAGGTGGGTTTCATATTTGGTTAACTCTCCCAGAAAACTGGCGCCTCAGTGAGTTCGTTAGTAAAGCCCAAGAGATGGGTATTATCGTTAAATCCGGTGAACTGTTTGCCCCACCCGGAGGCTCGGTAGCGCCGGCAGTGCGTTTGTCGTTAAGCTCACCACAAACGATCGAACAACTTCAGATCGGCGTAGACAAATTAAAAGCCCTGTTATTATCCAACACAGTCGATGAATTCACCTTATGAGTACTGCTAAATTTATTGCCGCCAAAGGACTTGGTAACCCGCACATACAAACCTTGATTCCTCGCTTCGTAAGAAGAAAGCCTTTGTTTGAACCAATTTGGGAAACGTTGGACACGCCAGATGGCGACTTTGTTGAGCTTGCATGGAGTGAAGAGCCTCATTCATCAAGCGCGAAAAGCAAACCTGTTTTTGTTCTGTTTCATGGGCTAGAAGGCTGTTTCAATAGCCCCTATGCCAATGGCTTAATGCACGCTTTTGCTCAGCAAGGCTGGCTCTCTGTTATGATGCACTTTCGCGGCTGCGGTCCCAACCCGAACCGGCTAGCTCGTGCCTATCACTCTGGTGAAATTGGTGATGCTAGGCAGTTCATCGAGCTTTTGGATCATCGTTACCCAAATGCCAAAAAGGCTGCTGTGGGCATTTCGTTAGGGGGCAACATGCTGACGAATTATCTTGCTCACTACCAGAATGACAGCAAGCTGGATGGTGCAACGATTGTCTCTGCACCGTTGGATCTCGGTGCATGTGCTCGACGAATTGAGCAGGGCTTTTCCAAGCTATATCGCTCATACCTACTCAGCTCGATGAAAAAGAACGCGCTAAACAAACTGCACCTTCTCAGTGATGTATTAGGTCTTACGGCGGAAAAAATCCAAAACATGCGCAAACTGTACGAGTTTGATGACCTAATCACCGCACCACTGCATGGTTTTCGGGATGCTGAAGACTATTACAATCAATGCTCTGGATTACAAAGAATGTGTGACATTACTGTTCCCACTCAATTTATCCACGCAAAGGATGACCCATTTATGAGCCATGAAGTCATTCCAAACTTCGCCCTCCCTGCTCATATTGACTATCGCCTACACGAACGTGGCGGTCATGTGGGTTTTATGTCTGGCAGTCTGCGTCAACCTAAGTTTTGGCTAGAGGAAACCTTGCCAAACTACTATCGCCACCTACTCCACTCGTCCACATGACGGTATACTCTCCCGTATCATAGAGTGATGAGGTATTTATGATTATTCCATGGCAACAAATCGCAGCAGAGACGCTGGATAATTTGATCAAAGAATTCGTATTGCGTGAAGGTACTGACTACGGCGACACTGAGTGGTCGTTGGACGATAAGGTATCGCACGTCAAAGCTCAACTAGAGAGCGGAGAGGCTGTAATTGTCTTCTCCGAATTACATGAAACCGTCGATATTCAGCTACGTCGTTCGATGTAAATGACGTGAGCATGACAATCTAGTGCTATAGTAAAACGCTATTGAACCTAAATGAGCAAACAGCGTCTAAATAGTTCATAGGGTTAGCAAAACAAAATTATAACTATCATTACACAGGAAGTGTTATGTCTGCAAAACACCCCATTATTGCGGTGACCGGCTCTTCTGGAGCAGGTACAACAACAACGTCAGAAGCGTTTCGCAAAATGTTCAACATGATGAGCGTGAAGCCCGCTTTTATTGAAGGTGACAGCTTTCACCGCTTTACTCGTCCAGAAATGGATATCGAGATCCGCAAAGCCAAAGAGCAAGGAAAACACATCAGTTACTTTGGCCCGCAAGCAAATGACTTCCCTGCGTTAGAAGAATTCTTCCGCAACTACGGACAAAATGGCACAGGTCAGTTCCGTCGTTACCTGCATACGTTTGATGAAGCTGTACCATACAATCAAATGCCTGGCACATTCACGCCTTGGCAAGATCTACCTGAAAATTCCGATGTACTGTTTTATGAAGGCTTACACGGTGGTGTTGTCGACGGAGAGGTAAACGCAGCTCAACATGTCGACTTACTTATCGGCATGGTGCCGATAGTCAACTTGGAGTGGATTCAGAAATTTGTTCGTGATACTCGCGATAGAGGACATTCCAGAGAAGCGGTTACCGACTCTATTGTCCGTTCAATGGATGATTACCTTAGTTATATTACCCCGCAATTCTCACGCACTCATATTAACTTTCAACGCGTCCCTACGGTGGATACCTCCAACCCACTCAACGCCAAAGGCATTCCAAGCTTAGATGAAAGCTTCGTGGTGATTCGTCTACGTGGTATCAAAAATGTCGATTTCCCTTATCTATTGGCAATGATAGATGGCTCGTTCATGTCGCGACATGACACCATAGTGGTACCGGGCGGTAAGATGAGTTTTGCGATGGAATTAATCGTCAGGCCAATACTTCAACAGCTCATAGAAACTGGAAAAATAGGTTAGCTTTCACGCTTTAACCGTAGATGATTTTTTATACCGTGATCATGTGCACAGTTTTGTATAGAAAAATGGTCTGATGACACGATTAAAATCAAGAAAAATGGCGCAAAAAAGGATACTATTTCTAGGAAACAGAAGATCGCTTGCGCCATCTTCAAAGTGCTTTTATGCTAGTAAGTCTTAACCAACGGGCTTGCTAACAAATATGGAAAGCAGCAAGCATACCCTGCAGAGGAAGTAAGATATATGGTTCTAGGTAAACCTCAAACCGACCCAACGTTAGAGTGGTTCCTTTCACACTGCCACATTCACAAGTATCCTTCTAAAAGCACGCTAATCCATGCGGGCGAGAAAGCGGAAACTCTTTACTACATCGTAAAAGGTTCTGTAGCGGTACTGATCAAAGATGAAGAAGGCAAAGAGATGATCTTGTCTTACCTTAATCAAGGTGACTTCATTGGTGAACTTGGCTTGTTCGAAGAAGACCAAGAACGTACGGCATGGGTACGTGCAAAATCTCCTTGTGAAGTTGCGGAAATCTCATTCAAGAAATTCCGTCAGCTGATTCAAGTTAACCCTGATATTCTAATGCGCTTATCTGCTCAAATGGCAAGCCGTCTACAAGTGACTAGCCAAAAAGTAGGTGACTTAGCGTTCCTAGACGTAACAGGCCGCATTGCTCAAACGCTACTAAACCTAGCGAAGCAACCAGACGCAATGACTCACCCAGATGGCATGCAAATCAAGATCACTCGTCAAGAGATCGGCCAAATTGTTGGCTGTTCACGTGAGACAGTGGGACGCATTCTTAAGATGCTAGAAGAGCAGAACCTAATCTCTGCTCACGGTAAGACTATTGTTGTTTACGGTACTCGTTAATTTCTAGCGACGTTACTTTTACAAAAGCTAATAGCTAAAAAGCCACCGCAAGGTGGCTTTTTTATTATTGTTTTCACGCTCGGTTACTAGATAAGGCGTGTTCCTATCTCAAATTTTCGTCACTCTGCAGGCCGTACGCCTGCAAAGGCAGGAGTCTGCTCAAAGCTGCCACCCGCTGAAACCCTATCCCTGCCTTCGCAGGGATGACCGATTATTTTTGGAGTAGCAGTGCTAAGAATGACTACATGCTTATCTCTGAAGTTCGTCACTCCTGCCAACAATAAAGCTTATTGGTGCGTACTCTCAAAAATCTTATCCGCAGATGCCGCGACGAAGCCTTGATAGTAAATGCCGTCCGCCATTTGATATCGCTTAGCGAACTCATAGAAGCCGCCAGGGATAATCTGTTCACCACCGGTGAACATCACTGGCACTTTATCCGCCATTGTTGAGGACTGCTCAAGTAACACCTCTGGAGAACCTTTCACTTCGCCGCCAGATTCATTGATAGCAAAACCGGCCTCACGAAGGTGTTGGTTTACTTCTACGACTTCCTGAAAACGCTCCAGCTGATTTACGCTCACCGTAAAGTGGTTCGCGCCATAACCGTGGGCAGCCAACCACGATGCATACTCGCTCTCTTCGGCTAGCGTCTGAAAATCAGCGTAACTCAAGTCCCATAGACGCCCACCATAAAGGAAGTCTGCGCTATCCAACTTCTCCGCTTCAACTTGAGCCACTAGCTTAGCGACAATATCTTGCAGTTGCTGCGAACACAGTTCGACTCTAAGCTCACTAATAAACACTTTTGGTAATAGAGCATTACTATGCTCTAAATGAATCGCAGAGAGCTTCTTAGCCTCAAACACATAATCACCAGAGACTTTGTAACCAAGAGTGATAAAGTGCTTTGCCAACGAATCGATGCCCAGAGGGCCGACATTAAAAGTACGTAGCGCAATGTGGTCGTTAATCAGCGCTTCATCCTCTTTGAGCAGAGCATGGACTTTATCAGCAGAAGGGCAAAGACGGCGAATATAGTCTTGCCATAAATGGTTAAATAGAGCGTCTACAGTCATAACAGAAGTTCCTTAGAGTTCAATACCAGGGCTTAGCGTTGCAGGAAGCACGGTATTGTCTCCTTCCATGGACGCCATAGGGTATGCACAGTAATCGGCCGCATAGAAAGCACTTGGTCTTAGGTTACCTGATGCACCAGGTCCTCCGAATGGCGCATCACCACTCGCTCCAGTAAGCTGACGGTTACGGTTTACAATGCCTGCACGAATATGGTCAACGAAGTACTGCCACTCTTCATCGCTTTGCGAAATCAAACCTGCCGACAAACCAAAGCGAGTATCGTTTGCGAGTTCTACTGCTTGTGGTAGCGTTTCATAGCGTACTAGCTGTAACAAGGGACCAAAGTACTCTTCATCTGGTAGCTGCTCGATATTCGTTGCATCAATCAACGCAGGCGTAACGAAAGCAGCTTGTAGGCGTTTCGCTTCCACTAAGCTCTTGCCACCTAGTTTCAGGAGCTCGGCTTGCGCCGCAATAATATGGTCAGCCGCCTGTTCAGAGATTTGTGGCCCCATAAATGGTGCTGGTTCGGCGAAAGGCTCATCGATACGAATCTTACCAATTGCAGAAACTAAGCGTTCAACCAGTTGATCACCTCTTTGCCCAAATGGCACATAAAGGCGTCTTGCACAGGTACAGCGTTGTCCAGCACTAATGTATGCCGATTGCAAAATGGTATAAACCGCAGCATCCATATCCCCAAAGTCTTCACTGATCACCAGCGGATTATTACCGCCCATTTCTAGCGCTAACATCTTGCCCGGTTGCCCCGCGAATTGCCTATGCAGAATGTGTCCCGTATTGGCACTACCTGTGAACAGTACGCCATCAATGCCTTTAGAATCAGCAAGCGCAATGCCCGTCTCCTTGCCGCCTTGAACAAGGTTAATGACACCAGATGGAAGACCAACCTCTTCCCAAAGTTTCATTGCTAACTCACCAACTAGCGGCGTCTGCTCAGACGGTTTAAAGACCACTGTGTTCCCTGCTAGTAACGCAGGCACAATGTGACCGTTAGGTAGGTGACCAGGGAAATTATAAGGCCCAAAGACAGCCATGACACCAAGAGGCCTGTGACGGAGGACGATTTGGTTGCCATCGGCTTCGCGTTGGGTCTCGCCGGTACGCTGATGATAAGCACGAATAGAAATCGCAATTTTGCCAGCCATCGCTCCCGCTTCAGTGCGCGTTTCCCATAACGGTTTACCCGTTTCTTTGGCGATGGCTATGGCAATATCTTCACTACGTTCTTTCACTTTCTCTGCGAAAGACAAAACGATGGCTTCACGCTCTTCAAATGGACGCTTCTTCCACTCGATAAATGCCTGACGAGCAGCAGAGACGGCGCTTTCAACCTGTTGAGCAGTGGCTGACTGACCTTCCCAAATAGTTTGATTGTTGTATGGGGATAGTGACTGAAAAGTGTCACCTTGGCCTGCAACCCAGTTACCTGCGATCCATTGAGTCATAGTGAAGTTCCTTAAATTGAATGAGCTAAGAGCAAGCAGAACTTCCGCTTCTCTTAAACCGTGGTGGTAATCGACCACCATCTTATTATTTGACTGTTATTGAGCCAGCATACGCACCATATCGCCCTCGGCGACATTCAGTGCTTGTGCTGCTTCTGCTGTGAGCAATACCTTGCCACTTTCTGGGTCGTATGCCGCTTTGGCCGCGACCGCTCGGAAGTTCTCAAACGAGGTATTTGCCACCAAATAATCTTGAGAGCTCGAATGCTCTGCAATCGCTACTTGAGCTCGGAAAGAGTCACGAACCGCTTGAATATTGCGAAGGTCACATTCAACCGTTGGGCCTGCATCGAAAATGTCGACATAGTTACGGCAAGTAAAGCCTTCGTTTTCAAGCAGCTTCAAAGCCGGACGCGTATTCTCATGCACCTGCCCAATCACCTCTTGCGCTTCTTTGCTGAGCAAGTTGATATAGATAGGAAGCTTTGGCATTAGATCTGCGATAAAGCCTTTTTTACCAATTCCGGTCAGATAATCTGCCAAGGTAAAATCGATAGAAAAGAAATGCTCTTGTAACCACTTCCAAAATGGAGAATTGCCTTCCGCATCGGACACACCACGCATTTCAGCAAAAATCGTTTTAGAGAAACGCTCTGGGTGCTCTGCCATCATCAAAAAGCGGCATTTAGACATCAATCGACCATTCAATCCGCCACGGAATTCAGGGCGTAAGAACAAGGTACAAATCTCACTGCATCCAGTGTAATTATTCCCAAAGGTCAGAAGCTTAACGACATTGTTGACGTTGAGTTTTGGCGACGAGTGCACCACCGTACTAATGTGATAAGAATAGAAAGGGACATCCCAGCCAATCGCACCTTCTATACCTGTGGTACCCGCCACTTCACCAGTTTCTGTATCAACACCCACCATCAAATAACCTTCATCGGTCGGCGTCGTCACGTCTTGCTTGGCAAAACTGTATTCAGAATGGGTAATTCGGTTAGTAAGAAGCTCTTCATTCACAGGAAGAGAAGTAAAACCGTGTCCTGATTCTACCGCGCAAGTATGCAGCGCGTCGTAATCAGACATAGAGATAGGACGAACAACAAGCATCAATAATCCCTCCTGACGCAAACTCTCCCGGCACATCCAAACATCCGAGAGAGTATTTAATTGCTAACTAAGTTTACGACGCCACTAAGGTGCTGATCGCTTTATCTAGTTTAGCTAATCCTTCTTCAACTTCTTGCTTGGTAATCACCAATGATGGGGTAAAACGAACCACATTTGCACCCGCAACCAAGACCATTAGGCCTTGTTGGCCTGCTGCTACTAGAACATCACGAGCACGACCTTGCCACTCTTCATTCAGCGCTGCACCAAGAAGTAGGCCTTTTCCACGAATTTCGCTGAAAATACCGTATTTTGCGTTTATTTTTTGTAGGCCATCGCGGAACCACGCTTCACGCTCAGCGACACCAGCCAGAACATCTGGGCTCGACACCACATCCACAACCGCTTCTGCTACCGCACACGCTAACGGGTTACCGCCATAAGTAGAACCGTGCGTCCCCACTTTCATGTGTGCAGCAAGTTTCTCAGTCGTTAGCATAGCGCCAATGGGGAAACCACCACCAAGAGATTTCGCCGTGCTCAAAATATCGGGCGTTACACCTAGACCTTGGTAGGCATAAAAGTGACCAGTACGGCCATTACCCGTTTGCACTTCATCAAAAATAAGCAGAGCATTATATTTATCACATAGCTCACGAACCGCTTGAACAAACTCAGGCTGAGGAGAAACAATACCACCCTCACCTTGTAGCGGCTCCATCATCACTGCACAGGTTTTCTCTGACATCTGAGCTTCAAGCGCAGCGATATCATTATAAGGAATATGTGATACGTCGCCCGGCTTAGGACCAAAACCGTCAGAATAAGCAGCTTGACCACCAACAGTGACCGTAAAGAAAGTACGACCGTGGAAACCTTGGTTAAAAGCAATAATTTCTGACTTTTCAGTACCATGAACATCTGCCGCCCAGCGGCGTGCTAGTTTCAGCGCCGCCTCATTGGCTTCTGCACCTGAGTTAGCGAAGAAAACTCGTTCAGCAAAGCTAACTTCCGTCAGTTTTTTCGCCAAGCGTAGTGCTGGCTCGTTGGTCATGACATTACTCAGATGCCAAATCTTGTTAGCTTGTTCAGTAACTGCATTGACCATCGCCGGATGGCAGTGGCCTAAACAACTCACGGCAATACCACCCGCGAAGTCGATATATTCATTCCCCTGCTGGTCCCAAACGCGAGCACCCTCGCCTTTTACTGGAATCATTTCCATTGGGTTGTAGCAAGGTACCATTACCTCATCAAACCACTCGCGAGTTACCGCTTTTTCCGTTGTCATAACACATTCCTTCTCATTACAGCATGTTGGAGAAAGGCGCTTCACTCTTCCGATTTTTGGTTAAGGACCAAGAGCGATCCCTCGAACTCATAAAGGAAGAAAAGATTTTCTATCGCTTTTCCACAGATGCAGCATTGTATTTACAATTATTTAACCATAGCAATAGTGAAAAATACTTTTTAAGTAGTCAAAGAACAAAATTCACCGCCGCCTCATGAGTATTTATGCATCAAAAGCGAATGGGAATGAAGCGTTTTTTCCTGCATTGACTAAGAAAGTCAGCAAATAAGGTTTTGCTCACTTTGATATCAGTAAAGACGAATAAACTTTCAATTTAATAAGTAAAACTTATGATGGATAAGAAAACAGAAAAGAGTGATCAAGATCGACTATTTTTGAGACAGGAAATTGTTAAGAAGTTCGTGACCTTGTTCCGTTTTGATAGATTCTGGGTGGAATTGAACCGCATGTAGACAAAGCAACTTGTGCTGATAACCCATAATTTCGTCGAAATCGCCATTCTCTAACTCAGTCCAAGCCGTTACTTCAAAGCAATCTGGAAGCGACTCTTTTTCGACGATTAATGAGTGATAACGGGTAACAGTTAATGGGTTATTGAGGCCAGCAAACACACTTTTGTTGTTATGACGAATTGGTGAGGTTTTACCATGCATCACTTCACGAGCACGGATCACCTTACCACCAAAGACCTGAGCAATCGCCTGGTGACCTAAACAAACACCGAGTAGTGGCAATTTACCTGCAAAGTGCTTGATCACCTCTAAGGAGATTCCTGCCTCATTAGGTGTACAAGGTCCTGGAGAGATAACCAAATGAGAGGGGTTTAACGCTTCAATACCAGCAATATCAATTTCATCATTGCGCACCACTTTTACTTCAGCACCCAGTTCAGAAAAATACTGAAACAGGTTAAAAGTAAAGGAGTCGTAATTATCAATGATGAGTAGCATAGCGCTCGCTGTGGTATTGAGTTTGCGAAAAATAAGGCGGTATTTTGCAACAAGATGGCAGAAAGGCAAGTAAAAATGGGGAGAAAAAAAGCAGCAAGGCTGTAAACACCTTGCTGCAGAGGATAATTATCCTTGTTTACGTCGACGTAGACCTAACAGCAGCATCGCTGATAAACCCACTAAGCCAACCGAACCACCACGCATATTCAGATCAATTACCGCTGGATCATGGTCAGAAGATCGGTAATGGTCTTGATACTTAGGCAAATCACCTTTGTACTCATCGTTATAGTCAAACAGCGTCGACTCCGCCGCATTGATGTGCCACTCAGTGGCATCAACGACACGCTTCGACAAGCTTGGGCTAATAAGGATATGGTCGAGCGCGCCGACTTCATCATTGTATGAGTAACTCCAACCTTGTGGATGCATCTCTCCCAGCACGTTGACGTAACCATAGCTGTGGTCAATGACCGCACCATCATCACCAAATTGCTCTTGTTCACCAATAAAGGTATTGCGAGCAGCACGAATGGTTTTGCCATACTTCTCTTGACTGTAGTCAGTCAGAATTAGCAGTGGATCTTCTTTTCCATACGCATTGAAGTCACCCAAGACAATTTTATGTCCTTTAATCGCTTCCAACGCATCACCTAACGCAACAGCCGCTGCAACACGGAAGTTTTCACATGACCCTTGCTGATCTGTATCTTTTCCTGCTTGACCACCTTCAGCAACAGGAGCTGCATCTTCCCAACATTTAGAGCCTTTTGATTTGAAGTGATTGACCGCTACCGTCAGCTTCTCCTTCGCCCCTTTCACCTTAAAGGTTGGTGCCAGAGTATTACGTTGATAGTTCTTACCGTCTTCAATTACTTTACCATCGTCATCCAGCACTTCAGGCGCAACCTGACGAGGCATTTCCAGTACATTAACTTGTTTTAGTTTCACTTGCTTAGGACGATAAATAACGCCAGTTGTAATGGCATCGGTACCCACTGCATCAAGCTTATCGATGACACCATCTTGATTGCTGTCTAGCGAAACAAAGTCGTAGTGTAATTTCTTGTTATCTATACGAGCGTTAAGCTCTCTGACTAACTGAGCAATGGCTCCATTGTCACCAAAACCGTTGTTCTCAATTTCCATCAAACCAACAATGTCGGCATCAAGCTTGATAAGCGCATTGAGTATTTTCTCTTGCTGGACTTCAAACTCAGCAAAGTTGCTAGCACCTCGATTGCTGCCGAAGCGGTTTTCATCACCACCGAATGGCGAGGTAAAGTAGTTAAGAACGTTAAAGGTCGCAACACGTAGGTCTTTCTTGTTCCATGGCTGCTCAGCAAGCTCAGGAACTTCAGTGCGCGGTGTATTACGAACGAAGTTATCAGCAGAAATAGTATTCGTCACAAACAGGCGGTAATCACCGTAGCTGTACCCAATGACCCCTTCAATATCGAACAAGGTATCGTTGATACGAATGTAATCTTCCGTGCTGCCATCTTGGTCCACATCGGTACGACCAAATTCTGGGTAGTACGGCACTTTGCCATTTGGTGCTGCCGTTGGTGACTCAACAAATAGTCGACGTAAGCCGTTATCTTCGCTTTGCGCTTTGGCTTCATCAGAACCTGCGGCAAACTGCTGATTTGGATGTAGATTCACGCGTTCATGCGCCAACACCATATTGTTGCGACGTGCGCCATAGTCATAGCCAAAGGTGCGACTAATACGCATATCAAGCGCTTTTGGTAGGCGTACTAGCATGCCTTCGTAACGCTCTAATGTCTGCTCAAAGTTCTCATCGGACTCAAGCACTTCAATTGCTGTCGCTTGTGGGGCGGCTTGTTCTCCTTGCTTAAACCAATCTTGTTCATTGAGCTTAAGCTGAGTCTGTCCATAGAACTCTTGGATTTGACCACGAACACAAACCACATCGCCAGCTGCTAGGCTTGGATTTGCTTGAGTGTAAACATACAAACCATTAGACGTTAACGGGTTATGATCATCCTGCAATGCCTCTAAATAGAAGCCTTGATTAATGCCCGTGCTTACCGCCGAGACCACGCCTTGAACAAAATACTGTTCACTAGTGATGTATGGGTAGCCATTGATATAAGGAGAACTGCTGCCTTCACCCTGAATCGCTTGAATGTCAGTAAAGGTTGGCGAAGAACCGTTGTCGAGACATTGGAAAGGTGCTGGTGGTGTTAGGTCCTCCAACTGACCTAAACCGGTAACATCGTTCTTACTCAGTGTTGCCCATTGATCTGGTTGGTAAGTCACTGATGGTTGATGATAAGGCGTGTAGCGTACTAAGGTTTTATCTGCACCAAAGTTGTCGCCCATAGTGCCAATCATATCGATGATTTGGCCATTGCTATCCATCAACGCAATCGGGTCGTCACCATTAAAATTCAATACTTGATCAGAGGTTGAAAGCGTTGCGACACCCAGAATGGCATCGTCTGCGCGAGAGTTTGCGAACACAAGTACTGACTTAGCTGGAATGACATAACTAGAGAGATCTAGTGTGCTCCAACTGCCGTTCCCATTTGGCGATTTAGCCAGTTGGTAACCCACCAACTGAACTTCTGAGTCACCAGAGTTGGCTATCTCAACTGCCTTGTTATAACCGCTTCCCTCCACATATTGCGAAAGAAAGACCTCAGCGTTGGCACCTCCGGCTAATGCGGACGCTATCGCTAACGCTAACCACTGCTTTTTATTTGTGCGTGTCATCATTCACCTCGAATTAACTGGCAATGTTATCCCTTGCCTTTATTGCACTTTGTTGAATATAAAAATGATTATTTTCGAGACGAGTGTTGTCATTTAGAGTGCAAATGAACAATGAATATTCAGTTAACTGAGATACAGCTCTCATTCAAAGTTTGAACAATTTAGCCTGTGCCAAAAATTCAACAGGAAACGTTAGTAAGAGAATGCAGTGCGATAACACAAAAAAAAGCCCTTTGGCGAACCAAAGGGCTTTTCAATATCTGGAGTATAACTTGTGCTATGGGCGAGTCACAAAACCTACCGCTTTGTAGGCTTCAGCCAGTGTCACTGCTGCACGAGCAGAGGCCTTTTCAGCGCCTTGGCGCATGACTTCATCCATATAAGCACGGTCGGCACGAATACGGTGGTATTCCGCTTGAATTGGCTCAAGCATAGCAACCAGCGCTTCACCTACATCTTTCTTAAACGGACCGTACATCTCCACACCAGCATATTGCGCTTCAATTTCTTCAAACGTTTTGCCCGTTGCTGCAGAGTAAAGGCCCATTAGGTTAGAGATGCCCGCTTTGTTTTCCCAATCGTTGGCAATGCGTGGCGGTGTCTCGGCATCGGTTTGCGCTTTATTGATCTTCTTGATGATCGACTTAGGCTCCTCGAGCAGAGTAATCACGTTCTTACGGTTATCATCCGACTTAGACATCTTCTTAGTCGCATCTTGTAAGCTCATAACACGAGCGTTCACCGTTGGGATATAAGGCTCGGGAATAGTGAAAATCGGTGCTTCAGGGCTGTAGATATTGTTGAAACGAGTCGCGATATCACGCGCTAACTCTAAGTGCTGCTTCTGGTCACTACCCACTGGTACTTGGTGTGCACCGTAAAGCAGAATATCTGCAGCCATTAGCACTGGATAATCATAAAGACCAACGTTAACGTCATTAGCGTAACGCTGTGATTTGTCTTTAAACTGAGTCATGCGATTCAGTTCACCCATCTGGGTATAACAGTTAAGAAGCCAACCAAGTTGAGCATGCTCAGGTACGTGTGACTGTACAAATAACGTGCTCTTCTTCGGATCAACACCAACTGCAAGGCAGATTGCGAGAGCGTCTAGTGTCGCTTCATGCAGTGCTTTCGGATCTTGACGAACCGTAATCGCATGAAGGTCAACAACGCAGTACTGGCAATCGTAATCATCTTGCATCTGTTGCCATTGACGTAGAGCACCCAAGTAGTTTCCGATACTTAGTTCACCTGACGGCTGAACACCACTCAATACGATGGGTTTGCTCATGATAATGATTCCTTCGACTTCTTAACGAGATAATTAGGATAATGAAAAACCGCGTAATTCCTTACGCGGTTCTAGCAGTGTACTCATTGGCGAGTATATTTCTAGTACTTTACTTGGCTTTTCACTCAGCAATGCACTTTTTGTCGCGATTTAGCCGTCAATTCCTACGGCTTCAAGCACGTTCGACACGATATCAGCAACAAAGTCAGGGTTCGCATTGGCAATAGGTTCACCGTGGTTGTAACCATAAGTGAGTCCGAACGCTTGGCAACCTGCGTTACGCGCCGCCAAGATATCGTTTTTAGAATCCCCGACCATCAACACTTGTTCGGCAGATAACTGCTCTTGCTCCATCAACCAATGTAATGCAATTGGATCCGGTTTGCGTTTCGGGAACGCATCGCCACCCAGTACATGCTTAAAGTACTTATCAAGCTTGTGTTGCTCTAGCAATTCTGGAACAAACTTCGATGGTTTGTTGGTGAGCAGAGCTAAAGTAAAGCCATTCGCCACCAAGGTATCCAAGGTTTGATGTACAGCTGGATACAAGTGACTTAGCTTATGCCCACTGGCCTTATAAAAGTCATCAAACAAAGTACGAGCCTTCGCAAGCAACTCCGGCGACAACTCAGGGTCAACAGTGATACTTTGGCTTAATGAGCGACCAATTAAAATATCGGCACCGTTACCTACATAGTCACGAACTTGTTCTTCGGTGACACTCGGATAACCTAACTCTTGAACCGCCTGATCAGCCGCTAATGCCAAATCAGGTACGCTGTCGAGTAACGTCCCATCTAAATCAAAAACAACGAGTTTAATTGCGCTCATGTCTACTAATTCCAAATCTATTTGCTGTTTACTTTTGCCAGTTCAGCACGCATCTCGTCGATAACTTCTTTGTAGTCTGGACGATTAAAGATAGCGCTACCGGCAACAAACATGTCTGCGCCCGCTTCGGCAATTTCTCGAATATTATCGACTTTCACGCCACCATCAATTTCTAAGCGAATGTTACGACCAGAAGCATCAATGCGTTTACGAACTTCACGTAACTTGTCTAGCGTCGACGGAATGAAAGATTGACCACCAAAGCCTGGGTTCACTGACATCAGTAGAATCAAGTCCACTTTGTCCATGATGTAATCAAGGCAAGAAAGAGGGGTTGCTGGGTTGAGTACTACACCTGCCTGACAGCCGTGTTCTTTGATAAGTTGCAGTGTACGATCTACGTGCTCAGACGCTTCAACGTGGAAAGTAATCATACTCGCACCGGCTTTAGCAAAATCAGGAACAATGCTATCGACAGGTTTAACCATTAAGTGAACATCGATTGGAGCGGTAATGCCGTAGTCGCGTAGTGCTTTACAGATTGGTGCACCAAACGTCAGGTTAGGAACATAGTGATTGTCCATCACATCAAAGTGAACCACGTCAGCACCCGCAGCGAGTACTTTTTCAACGTCCTCACCTAGGCGAGCAAAATCTGCAGAGAGAATGGATGGAGCAATTAAAAAGTCTTTCATACCTAACCTCAGTTGAATTCAAAGCAAGCGAGTATCGCCAAGTTCGCGCAATTCTACCGAAGCGGTTGATTAAATCCTAGCCCTTACCAAGCAGTTATTGATCTTGCGGCTCAAATAACGCCAATAATTCGTCAACCTTATTACGACCTGCACCATTACGGCTGATGGTTCGCTTAACCTTGACCACATTCAGTTGCGCACCGTGATATAGACGACGTGTCAAAGTGGTGTCGTGGTTAGAAATCAGCACCGGAATACCACGATCAAACGCAGCGTGCTCAGCAACGTCAGCAAGTGCAGCTTGGTCATCAAGACTAAACCCATTACCCGCATAAGAGGTAAAGTTGGCCGTGTTCGATAGTGGTGCGTATGGCGGGTCGCAATATATAACGCTGCCTTTGCGCGCTCGTTTAAAAGTGTCGTGATATCCCTCGCAAACAAACGTGGCTTTCTTCGCTTTCTCAGCAAAGAAAATCAGCTCATTTTCTGGGAAATACGGTTTTTTATAAGAGCCGAAGGGCACGTTAAAGCCACCTTTTTTGTTGTAACGGCACAAGCCGTTAAAACCAAAACGGTTCATATAAAGAAAGGCGACGGAGCGAAACAAGACGTCGTCAGTCTGATTAAACTGGGCGCGAATATCCAAATACACTTCTTTGCGATTGTGTTCAGCAGTGAATAGGCGCTTTGCTTCAGCGACGTAGGTCTCGGGATCTGTTTTTAACAGATTATAGAGGTTAATTAAATCGGGATTGATATCGGCAAGTAAATACTGATCGTAGTCCGTATTTAGGAAGATAGACCCTGCACCAACGAAAGGCTCTACCAGCTTTCTTGCGTCTGGCAAATGCTTTTGAATGTCTTCAACCAAGCCATATTTTCCACCAGCCCACTTAAGAAAGGCGCGTTGCTTTTTCATTACTTGCTCTATCTACTGCCACCCCAAAAATTAAGGCTGGGGAATATATCATAATTCAATTTGTTATGTTGACCTTTCTAGCAGAAAGGTCAGCGAAAATCACCCACAGTGTTCACTGGAAGGTTACTCTTTCCAACGAGTAATTTCTCGCTGTACTTGGCTAAGAGATTTTGGCCAAGGTCCAAGAGACTGGATTTCTTCCGGTAACGCTTCCGCTGCATCACGTGCCGTTTGAATACTTGGATACACATCGTAAGTCACGATGTACCACTTCTCATCTCCACGCAACGTTGGATAAACACGGACTGGTTTGTCAAACGAGTGTTGGTTCAAGAACAGCTGAACGTCTTTTAGCTCAGTCATCGCGGCGATTTGTAACGTGTAGTTGTTTGCAGGTAGGGCATTGAGTTCTTCACGAGCGAAGGAAAACGTAATTGGAGTCTGCAGTTTCTGCGCACTATCCACATCAACTACTTCCACTTTTGGTGTGACCACATTTTGAACCTCAGCCGCTTTTGCCACTGCGACAGCAGTATTGTCATCTAATAAGGCATCTACAACGTCCGAGGTAATTACTACGCGCTCACCAGATTCTGCTACACCGACACTCGCGGTTTCTGATGTTACCGAAGGCGGTAGCGAAGCGGTATCATCCGTAGGCTCTAACTGGGACGGCATTTCTTTGTTAGCCCCTTCCGCTTGTTCTTCAGTAGCGGCATCGACTGGCCCATCTAAGGTAGGAATCACCGTTTGCTCAATCGGTACTTCGCTAGGCTCTGTGCTCTGCGGCGTTGGCGATTTTAGTAGCCAGCTGTAACCTAAAAATAGCAGCAAAACGATAACTGCCACTGTTGCTGCAATCTTGGCAGGTGAACCAACCAATGAACGAATAATCACCTTCTTTTCCATTTTTTGCTCTCCTAACGCCAAAATTTCACCCGGAAGCGGTTTAATGCTAGTAAACGCGCTTTTGACTCTTTTTTCAACGCTTTCATCAATATAGCGCAGCACAAGAGTATCAAAAAAACGCTCAGCCTCCGCGTCGGTCAGTTCATCAGCATCCAGCTCTACCGGTTTACTATCAAGGCCATGACTCAATCGCGCTAGTCGAGAACTGAGCGAATCGCTAGCACTGAATAATACGATACTGATGTTCTGTTTAGTGACATGCAAAGAGGCGGTATACAACAGCCATAGCTCGGAGAGTAAGGCTTGTGAGATGTACTGAGCATCATCGACAACAATCACAATATTGCTCGCCTCACCCTCCAGAATACGCTCAACACTGTCATGCAGTGAGTCGGTAGCGCTGTACATTGAATGAGGAAAGAGTTGACGAAGAATATTACTGCGGTTCACTTCATCATCTTGATTCGCGAAACAGGTAATCAGTGATTGGTTTTTGCCATGTGCCCAGGCTTCGAGATAGCGGTGTGCAAGCCAAGTTTTTCCGGCGCCAGACTCACCTTTGATAACGACAAAACTCGACGCAAATTGAGTCAGTAGCTGCACACGCTCTAGTAGTTGGGTCTGCGAATCTAATTCCAATACTCGCAGCTCATACGACAAACTCATTCTGATCCTATCTACCTAGTCATTAAACCTAAAAAAGGCCCCATTACGGAGCCTCACATCTAACTTACCTTCAATAGCATCGACAATATCGAACTACTGTCGGCACAAGTCGATAGCTTGTTTGATGATGTCACTCGGAACGTCAGAAACCACCTGAGCAGTACCAACAGACGTTGGTAGCACAAGGCGTAACTTACCCGATAAGACTTTTTTATCACGCATCATATGCTTGATAAAGTCTTCAAAACTCATTGATTCTGGAGTGTGTACAGGCAATTTAGCGCGCTCTAGCAAAGTGATAATACGGGTCACTTGCTCTGCGGTTATATCACCAAGCAAATGCGCGGTATGGGCGGCCATAGCTGTACCGGAAGAGACTGCCTCTCCATGTAACCATTTACCATACCCTAGTTCTGCTTCAATCGCATGACCAAATGTATGACCTAGATTCAATAACGCGCGAATACCCGACTCTTTCTCATCTTGAGCCACAACCTCAGCTTTAATCTGACAGCAGCGAGCAATAGCATAAGTC
Source organism: Vibrio mediterranei (assembly GCF_900088415.1). Lineage (GTDB taxonomy): Bacteria > Pseudomonadota > Gammaproteobacteria > Enterobacterales > Vibrionaceae > Vibrio > Vibrio mediterranei. Next base: position 160,557 of record NZ_FLLQ01000009.1, on the reverse strand, counting down.
AGAGCTTGTTGATCCAATGCATAAAGCTTATCGAGGTTTTGCTCTAGCCATTCAAAGAAGGCTTCATCATAGATGATGCCGTACTTAATCACCTCAGCAACACCCGCGGCGAATTCACGCGCAGGTAAGGTCTTAAGACAGTTGGTATCAATGATGACAGATTGAGGCTGATAGAAAGCACCAATCATATTTTTGCCAAGCTCGTGGTTAACGGCGGTTTTGCCGCCCACAGATGAGTCGACTTGGGATAATAGCGTGGTTGGGATTTGAACAAAATCCACGCCACGTTGATAGCAAGCGGCAGAAAAACCGACAAGATCGCCAATCACACCACCACCAAGGGCAACAACTACTACATCACGACCATAGTTACCTGACAGTAAATGAGTCATGACTGTATTGAAAGTGTCTAGTGTCTTGTATTGCTCACCATCAGGCAGTTCGAGTAATGAGGTTTTGCAACCTTTGTTATCAAGCTGCTTTAGAATAGCATCAGCGTAGAGGGGGGAAACGGTGGTGTTAGTGATAACAACCACTGATTTTCCATCTGGAATTTGGGCAAATTGAGCCGAGTCATTAAATAACCCGGCACCAATTGAAATTGGGTAGCTACGCTCACCAAGTTCGACCGTAATCCGTTCCATGGGTTGCTCTCCTATTGAAGAAAGAAAGTTAGACTTGACCTTCTTCTAGCATTTTTACGATCTGGTTGGCTACCACTTTTGCACTTTGATCATCAGTACGAACCACATAGTCCGCCACATCTTTGTAAAGATCATTGCGCTCGTCCGCTAAAGACTCAAGTACTTCGCGCGGGTTGTCCGTTTGAAGCAGCGGGCGTTTTTTGTCGCGATTTGTGCGAGCAAGCTGTTTTTCGATGGTTGTTTCAAGATAGACAACAATACCACGCGCAGAAAGGCGATTACGGTTGTCTTTACTTTTAACTGAACCACCACCTGTAGCAAGTACAATACCTTGCTGTTCGGTTAGATCGTTAATAACGGTTTCTTCGCGTTTGCGGAAACCTTCTTCACCTTCAACGTCAAACACCCATGCGATGTCTGCGCCTGTACGCTCTTCAATTACTGTATCAGAGTCAACAAACTCCATGTGTAGTTGTTGAGCTAGGTGTCTACCGATTGTACTTTTGCCGGCACCCATAGGGCCAACAAGAAAAATATTACGTTTCTCAGCCATGTTTAGCATTAATTTACAACGTTAATTCAATGACATCGCCACAAGAAAAGACCGAAAAGGAGCCTCGGAAAAAGGGCTTGTGGCACCAATTCCTCACAGATAAGTCGTGATAAGACCCGAAATTATCAAGGTAAGGTGCCTTGAATGCAACTTTATTTTTAGTCCTTTTGAATTATTTGATACTTTACAGATAGTTACTGAGTAATAATCTTAGGAGTTACGAAGATCAGTAACTCATTCTTACCGATGTTTTCATAGGTTCGTCTAAATAATGCCCCCAACCCCGGAATATCACCAAGAAGTGGCACTTTATCTACCTTGCTGGTCATGGCATGTTGAAAAATACCGCCTAACACTACAGTTTCACCATCGTTAACCAGAACTTGAGTTCCTATCCTTTGAGTATCAATCGCCACTGTTTCACCCTCTAAAGTTTTCAACACTTCTCCAACCCTGTCTTGAGTCACATCTAAGTCGAGAATAAGGCGATTGTCGGGTGTGATCTGCGGAGTCACCGTCAAAGAAAGCACCGCTTTTTTAAACTCAACCGCTGTCGCTCCACTCGATGTCGATTTCAAATAAGGAATCTCTGTTCCCTGCTCTATATAAGCAGACTTTTTATTGGTAGTGATAAGACGTGGACTGGATATGATTTCGGCTTTCGATTCACTTTGTAATGCGGACAACTCTAGATCAAGTAATGTATTTGACCCGAGGCTTGCTACTTGAAATGCGATACTGGCGGCATTGTCAGACAGCGCCCCCAAGTTAACATTAAGGAAGTCCTCAATGTCCACCTCTCCTCCACCGATGCCAGACGAAGCAAGGTTACCTTCTATCGTACTGCCGATCGTGGTGTCACCATTTATCGATGTATAACCCCATCGTATCCCCAACTCTTCAATATTACCCTCTTTGATAGTGACCACTCGCGCTTCAATTTGTACCTGTTTCACGGGTATATCGAGTGAGGCAATAATCTCTTTAATCACGCGAAGATTTTCAGGCAGTTCTCGCACCAATAAGGCGTTGGTGCGCTCATCGATAGCAACCGAACCTCGTTCAGATAACATACTGACATCACTATCTCCACCAATCATGGCCGCTACATCCGCCGCTTTAGCATAGTTAATGTTAATGATTTCCGATTTAAGTTGACCAATTTGCTCGGCCAAGCGACTCTTTTCTAACGCTTGCTTCTCTTGCAAATCCAGCTCTGCTTTAGGAGCCACTAAGATGATGTTGCCCTTTACCCGTTTATCTAACCCTTTTACTCGCAGGATAATGTCGAGGACTTCCGTCCATGGCACACCATCTAAACGTAGGGTTAAGTTGCCTTGGACACTATCGGATGCCACTAAATTAAAGTGGTTATAGTCAGCCAGAAGCTGCAATACACTGCGCACAGGAATGTCTTGGAAATTGATTGAAGTAAGCTTGCCACTATGACTACCAAACAGTTTTTGTTCATCACTTTGTTGCTGAGGCAGAGGTAAAATTGTCACTTTCAGTTGTTTACCATGCATCGTATATTGATATTGAACTGCCGTGGCCGCCTCGACAAAGATCCGAACATCGGGGCTGTCATCAAATAGTTCTATCTGATTCACTGCGGTAGAAAAATCCGTTACATCCAAAATCGCTAGCTTGTCTGACGCGATTTGGGTTTGCTTTACCACAATATTTATTCCTTGCGACTCGGCGCTAATATCCACAACACTGCCAGCATGAGAAAGCTCAATAACGACTACTGCACGCTTCTGTTTATCCAGTTCAAATGAGACATCAACAAGTTGATTAGTTTGGGGAATGGCAATCAAATCAGTACTGATGAACAACGCCCACAAATAGAATGCCCACCTCCAAATGGACAACATTTTTCTCGTCACTATTTGTATCTCCATTACTTCAGTACCAATGTGATTTGCCGTTGACGCCAACACCCTAATCCATCGGGAAGCGTCTCATGAATAATTAGCTTATCTGCTGTTATCTGTTTAATTAGGCCGCTGTTTTCACCTATGTATTGTCCCGCGCTCACTGTCACTATTCGTTTTATAGGTAAAGCCACAACTCCTCTGCGCTGCTCCCCTTTCCCCATCACTCCTTTCAATTGCATATCATTAAGCGAGTAACGCTCTAAAGGCACTTTGCTACGGCTCTTAGGCTGCCAGCAAGATAAGTTGGCCACAGATTGAGAGTGATTCTGAATCATTGCAGGCAAGTCAAAAGGCGAGTTCCGATTTGTGGGCGTAAACTTAATGACCTCGATAGTAGAGAAAAGCGGCATATCTGCTTGTGTTGTTTTCGCCTCTCGCAACACCTGAGTGACGAACTCGTTCAATGGGTCCTGTTTTGCTCGACAACCCATTAACACTGAGGTGCTGATAAGCATCAAACTAATTCTTACCAGCATCACCTTTCTCCCCAAAATCCTCATGCAGTTGATAGGTTGCAGCTTGAACTCGGAAATGTAATACACTGCTTTCCTGACTCACTCGCTGCCACTCAGCATCTTCGATAAGCACCATTCGAGACAACTCGGCAATGGCCTGACTAAAGTGACCAATGTCGTTGTAATTCCCGGTGAGTTCTATATTTATTGGCAGCTTATAGAGAAAGTGCTCCGAAGCGCGCTTGCCCCAGTCAATTCGAGTGAAAGTGAGTTGGTTGTGCAGCCCTTCTTGGTTGACACCGGCAAGTAGTGTCGCGAGTTCTTGTTGAACTGGTAGTAAATGAAGTAACCGTTGATAGCGACTTCTCACCAGCTCAAGTTGCTGCTTTTTATTAGGTAGGTTCGCCGTTTGCGCAACTACTGTTTTTAGCTCTAGTTTTAACCGTTGTTCCAACTGCACAGCTCGTTCTAACTCATCAGAATTAGACTTTGTTGAAAACCAAAACCATGCATAACTCGATGACATGAAAACCAATAGGCCGATAATAAGCTGGTAGTTAAATGGCCAATCTTTTATGTCATCCAGTTCAAAGTCCAACACTTGTCGTTACCCCACTTCTTTCGACTGAAATATCTTTAGTGCTGGCGGCAACAAAGTACTCAGAGATACTTGAAACGAAAGTTCAAATGCTTGGTAGCTTTTATCAAACCGCTGACGCCCATGAACAATAGAGTGAATTTCGACATAACTAACGGTGGGTTCCTGTTCAAATCGTTCCAACATTTCGGCCAGCAGCGCTGTATTTTCACTGATTCCAAACAATTTAAAGCGCTGTCCTCGCATACGAATCTTATCGATGTACACACCTTGAGGAATCAGGGCTGGAATCAGATTCATTACTGCTGTTGTTTTTCCCCGCTCCGCTTGCAGTGTTTGCACCAACTCTAGACGCTGCAGAAGATTTTCGTATTGAGTGGTTACATCCGATAGCTGATTCATCCGCAGCCTTTGCTCAGTGATAGCCTTTTGAAGATAGACAACACGCTGATTCTGAATCGCCACCTCCGACTCGAAATGGTGCAGCGCCAATGTAGAAATAAAGTAGCCACCTAATACAGCAGTGATGATCAATATTACAAAGCGCTGTCGGTGATGACGACGCTGCTGCTCACGCCAAGGCAGTAAATTAATCACTGACATTTAGTGCTCCTGAGTCCAGTGAATCGCGTTAAGCGCGATGCCCAACGCCGTAGCATAAGCACAGCCTAATTTATATTGGTTATCACTCAGCGAGGTGAGATAGTCACTGATGCACTCAACGCTCATATTGGTGCGGGTGGTAATCAAGTCCACCACATCGCTGTCTTGAATATGACCTCCGGTAAGGATCAGCCCTCCAACTTGATGTTCTTCAAGCATGGAACGGAATAATTGTAATTGCGCACTCACTTTATGCAGTACGGACCCAAACTGCGTTGAAATAGCGGAGTTATAAGGCGCTTGAATAGTGAGATGAGCATCTTGATCGCACGTTATGCTCCAAGCTTTGTGCAGCTCTAAAGGCAGTTGAAGCGGCGGCAGTAATGACACATTGGTCTGTCCTACATCTAGTAACACCCAATTACTGAACTGTGGGTAGGTCGTCAACACTAGCTTCTGAACACTGCGCAACGCATGAATATTAGTGCTAATCAGTTGTGGTTTAAAACCAAGTGCTTTGACTACTTGAGTCCAATTATCAATGATATTGTGACGCGCTACATGAACTTGATAGGCTGCTGTCTCTTGATTGGGATGTGGCTCGTTTTGGGGTGGCACAGCGACATAGTCAATCGCTAAAGCCTCTGAATCATACGGCGTTTGATAGCTCATTGCTTGGTGAACGGCGTACTCAAGTTCATCATTAACAAGTCTAGCGTCCAAGTTAATCACTTTACTCACCACAGTACTTTCTGGAATCGCTATGGCTGCCTGTTTACGGAAAATGGGCACGATCTTTCGGAGAATTTTAAGTTTCTTAACAGTTTCTTGATGTTTGAGCGTATAGGGATCAGCGAAAATGGCGGCGCAACCATTAAGCTCTAGTTGGTTTACAATTTTGATGTCAGAACCTTCATACGTCAGCACGACTGCTTTCGTACTGTGATGACCGATATCGATACCTGTAATCCATTTTCTTGCCATTTAAATAACCTCAACGAATGCATTAACAACGTGAAAAGGTTGAGATCGACGCTCAAATAAGCGTTAATTAACCCTAATAGGTAAATTTTTGGTCTAGAGTACAAGTAATTGCCTACCCATAACCTTAATTAATCAGGGAATCTCCGGTGAAGTTCATAAAGAGACTGTTGGTTTTTGCATTGATTTGCATGCTGCTTGGAGTCGGTACCATCTTCGGGTTTTACTACTACGTAAAACCTGAGTTACCCGACGTTGCAACGTTAAAAGATGTACAGCTACAAACTCCAATGCAGGTGTTTAGCCAAGATGGGAAGTTGATCGCACAGTTTGGCGAAAAGCGTCGTATTCCAATATCTTACGATGAGATCCCTCAAGAGCTTATCGATGCGCTGATTGCGACGGAAGACAGTCGCTACTACGACCACTATGGTTTTGACCCAATTGGTATTACACGTGCTGCAGTAGCCGTCATTGCTTCTGGTAGCGCGTCTCAAGGTGCGAGTACCATTACCCAACAGTTAGCTCGTAACTTCTTCTTATCTAACGAGAAGAAGGTCATGCGTAAAATTAAAGAAATCTTTATTGCGGTACACATTGAGCAATTGCTAAGCAAGCAAGAGATCATGGAGTTGTACGTCAATAAAATCTTCCTAGGTTATCGCTCATACGGCTTTGGTGCAGCAGCACAAGCTTATTTTGGACGCGACCTTAAAGATCTAACGCTAAGTGAAATTGCCGTGCTGGCTGGTTTGCCTAAAGCGCCATCAACAATGAACCCGATCTATTCGGTCGAGCGTGCAACGCAGCGCCGCAACGTGGTGCTCTCTCGTATGTTGTCAGAGAAGTACATCACTCAAGCGCAATTTGATGAAGCTCGTGCCGAACCTATTATTTCTCAATATCATGGTGCAGAGATCGAACTCAGCGCACCTTATGTAGCAGAAATCGCTCGCGCTTGGATGGTAAGTCGCTATGGTGAAGCCGCGTATGAATCTGGTATGCGCATCACCACAACCGTTGACTCTAAGCTGCAAAAAGCGGCTCATATTGCTGCCATCAAAAACTTACTTAGCTACGATGAACGTCACGGCTATCGCGGTGCTGAAAAAGTACTTTGGAAACCAGACCAAACAGCGATGAGCCAAGAAGAGATCGCCAAACATCTTCGCAGCCAGCCAACATATGGCGAGCTACGCCCAGCCGTTGTTGAGAAGGTCGAAGGTAAAACAGCTACGGTATACGTTAAGAGCTACGGCGAGCAAACCATTGATTGGGACAACATGAAATGGGCACGTAAGTTTAGAACCGATGACCGTCAAGGCGATGCACCTAAAACAGCGTCAGATATCGTAGCGGTTGGTCAGCAAATTTGGGTACGCGCTGCCGATTTAGACGGTACACCAGATGTGGCTCCTGAAGATAAAGAAGTACAAACCGAGGAAGGCGAGATACCAGAACCCGTAGCGATTACGTGGCGTTTAAGCCAGGTTCCGAATGCAAATACTGCTTTCGTCGCTATCAACCCTGAAAATGGTGCTGTGCTTTCTCTAGTTGGTGGTTTTAACTTTGTTCACAGCAAGTTTAACCGCGCTACTCAGTCAGTAAGACAAGTAGGTTCTAGTATCAAACCATTTATCTATGCCGCTGCATTGGATAAAGGGATGACACTGGCAAGCCTAGTCAATGATGCCCCAATCAACAAATGGGACAAGAGTGCAGGTACCGCATGGCGCCCGAAAAACTCACCACCGACCTATACTGGCCCTACTCGTCTAAGAATTGGTCTAGCACAATCTAAGAACGTCATGGCTGTACGAGTGCTACGTGAAGTTGGTTTAGATGAAACTCGTGATTACCTGACTCGTTTTGGCTTTGATAAATCGAAGCTACCACGTTCAGAAACGATTGCTTTAGGTGCAGGTAGTTTGACACCTGTCCAGATGGCACAAGGTTTCTCAGTATTTGCCAATGGTGGTTACTATGTAGAGCCTTATTACATCAGTAAGGTTGAGGACCCATTTGGTAAGGTAGAGTTCGAAGCGAATCCAAAAGTAGTGTGCCACCAAGACTGTCCACAAATGCAAGCACCTGAAATGAACAGTGCAAGCAATGATGACAGTGCAGCACCAAGCATTGAAGAAGCGACAAACGCGACAGAGCTTACACCAGTCGACATTGCTCAGTTCAATGAGGAGGACATGAACTCGGACGAACCACGCTATGCGCCAAAAGTTCTGTCAGAACAAACTGCGTTCTTAACTCGAGAAATGCTCTACAGCAACGTCTGGGGTGGCGGTAACTGGCGAGAAGGCACTGGCTGGAACGGCACTGGTTGGCGAGCTCAGAAACTCAAGCGTCGTGATATCGGTGGTAAAACCGGTACGACTAATGACTCGAAAGATGCATGGTACAACGGTTATGGTCCAGGTATTGTTGCCACTGCGTGGGTTGGCTTTGATGACCACCAGCGTAAGCTAGGTCGCACCACAGCAAACCCGAACTTAGGTAAAAACCAAATTACTGGCGCAGAAGCTGGTGCTAAGACTGCGCAACCAGCTTGGGTTGATTTTATGCATGTTGCTTTAGAAGGTCACCCTCAACAAGCGAAGCAAATCCCGAATGACATTACTCGTGTTCGTATTGATCGTGATTCAGGAATGCTAACCAATAAGACCGATGGTTCTACCATGTTTGAATACTTCAAAATTGGTACCGAACCAAAAGAGTATGTCCAAGACAGCCTCACTGACACCTTATATTCAAGCGATGAATCGGGTGGCGATAGTCTGTTCTAAGTTTGAACGATGAATAAGAAAAAAGGGGCGTTTACGCCCCTTTATAATATCTGAGAGTTGCCATTTTTAGCAGTATCAACACAGCTAGCCTGATCGTTAGCTTAAATACTCGGTAATCGCCTTAGCCAACTTTTCAAACCTTGCGCGAAGCGGCGAACCTGGTCGATAAGCAAGGACAATACTTCGAGAAGGCGTTGGATTAATGGCAGTCACATAACAAACACCATCTTTCACTTTTTCTGTCGGTAAGGAGAGCTCTGGCAATAAAGTAATACCTGCGCCCGCTGCCACCATATTTCGTAGAGTCTCAAGGCTCGTCGCCTTAAAACGCTCGTCATCCCGAGCGCCGGCAGCAAAACAGAAGCCTAATGCCTGGTCGCGTAAACAGTGTCCATCGCCTAATGAGAGTACGGTCTGGCCATTCAACTCTGCCATTTCGATCTGGTCCTTGTTGGCCCATTCGTGATCACAAGGTACAGCCACACTCATTGGCTCGTTATACACTTCAATTTCTTTAAAAGGTGCTGTTTCTGGTACCGAAGCCAGAACTAAACAATCCAATTTACCTTCTTCCAACTGTCTTACTAACTGATGAGTTTGCGCTTCATGCAAATAAAGCTCTAGCTCCGGAAATGCATCTTTCAGCTTAGGGATGATTTTAGGAAGTAAATAAGGTCCAACTGTGGGAATGAAACCAATGTGCATAGGCCCAGTCATTTCACCGCTCTGCCCTGCCGCCATCTCACGAAACGTTTTCACTTCTTTTAACACACGCTTAGCCTGCTCCACCAACTGCAGACCTGCATCAGTGAATAACACTCTTCGACTGCTGCGTTCGAGCAGTGAGGTGCCAATTTCATCTTCGAGTTTACGAATTTGACCACTTAAGGTCGGCTGACTGACAAAACATGCCTCAGCAGCCTTACGAAAATGCTTGTGTTCCGCTAGAGCGACGAGGTACTCAAAATCGCGAATGTTCATTGCTGACTCCGATAGAATATAGCTATCGATACCATAACAATAAACGATTAGAACTATCAATCCATTTTTTTGATAATGGTCTCAACGAAGCACAGCAGTAAGCGCTAAGCTCACAGAGATTTTCAAGTTAATCGAATTTAAGATTCCATAAGGACAAGATTATGTTTGCATCTAAAGAAGGCCAAGCCGTTCCTCAAGTGACATTTCCAACTCGTCAAGGTGACGCATGGGTTAATGTAACCACTGATGAACTTTTTAAAGGTAAAACGGTTATCGTATTCAGCTTGCCGGGTGCTTTCACACCAACCTGTTCTTCTAGCCACTTGCCACGTTACAATGAACTGTTCCCAGTCTTCAAAGAACATGGCGTAGATGAAATTCTTTGTGTGTCTGTAAATGATACATTTGTAATGAACGCTTGGAAGAACGACCAAGAAGCTGAGAACATCACCTTCATCCCAGATGGCAATGGTGACTTCACTGAAGGCATGGGTATGCTGGTTGAGAAAAACGATCTTGGCTTTGGTAAGCGCTCATGGCGCTACAGCATGTTGGTGAAAGATGGCATCGTAGAAAAAATGTTTATCGAACCAAACGAGCCAGGTGACCCGTTCAAAGTCTCTGATGCAGATACTATGTTGGGCTACATTGCTCCTGATTACCGAACTCAAGAATCAATCACAGTATTCAGTAAACCTGGTTGTCCGTTCTGCATGAAAGCAAAACAGAACCTGATTGACCACGGCTTGCAATATGAAGAGGTCATTCTGGGTAAGGATGCAACAACGGTAACACTGCGCGCTATCTCTGGCCGTACTACAGTTCCACAAGTCTTTATCGGTGGTAAACACATTGGTGGTAGCGAAGAACTAGAAGCTTATCTAGGCTAAAGTTTCTTATACTCAAATAGACACTAAAAAAGCGAGTCCCATATGGGCTCGCTTTTTGGTTTCATCTTAGGGTAGCTTTTGGCTTACTTTGTCTCAATTTCAGCGGCAATAACAGAAATCTCCACCAACAACGCTTCACGCGCCATATCACCAGTCACACAAGCACGAGCTGGAGCAAAACCAGCGGGGACCCAAGCATCCCATACCGCGTTCATTGCTTGGAAATCTTGCATGTCTTTTAGGTAGATAGTTGCCGACAGCATGTGTTCTTTGTCACTACCTGCTTCCAAGAGCAACGCTTCAACCTTATCGAGCATGGTTTGTGTCTGCTCTGTAATATCTTTCGTCGCGTCTGCACAAACTTGACCACATAGGTAAATAGTACCGTTGTGCTTAACAATGCGGCTCATGCGCTCTTTCGTATGGATGCGTTCAATCATTCTTATCTTCTTAGTCTCAGAGGACGGCTTATAGTGAAACAGGAAAGCGTATTCTAACGGATTCGATAGAAGTTCAACACGGCTACACTGTGACATGCTTGGCGATAACAGAATTCAATCAAAGATTTGCCGAACGGCAGAAAGAAAAAAGCCCCGTAGTCAACCTTGACTCGGGGCCTTCTTAGATTCTTCTAAGAAAAAGCAGTGGTACTTTAATAGACCGCGCCTTTTCTTAATTGTTCCCAGAAAAATGATCTTTTTTTAAAGTTTTTTCGATCTTTTTCTTACTCACTTATTTTTCAATGAGTTAGGCAACATTCATCTTAGTAATTATTTGCTCTACTAAGTTAACTTCCAACGCTACCTCATCGCAAGCATGCTGTCTTGGACACTGATCACAGTCTTTCAGAACTTTCTCAGGCAATAGCGTCTTCGACGTTGGAATGAAATCATGCTTCATAAAGAACTCTGGCGTACGGGTCAGTACAAAGACCTTCTTAATCGCCATCTTACGCGCTTTCTCAACCAGGTGTTGCACAATAGCAGTACCTTGCCCTTGACCTTGCCAACCTGCTTCGACACCTAGTGAGCGAATTTCAGCCAGTCCTGAGTCATACACATACAAGGATGCACAACCTGTTACTTCCCCATGATGCTCTGCTACCGCAAATGAACCAATGTCACGCACTAGTTCATTACGACTGCGCGGTAAGTTCTCTCCAAGGTTAGCCCAATAAGCCACCATGCTTTCCAACGCATCGATATCAGTGAGTCTTGCAGAACGGACTTTCACTGCCGAGTTATCACGAGCACTTAGACGCTTCTCGGCCTGGTCAACTGCATAAGCCACTTGCTGAGGCGCAACACCACCTAAGGCACTACGTTTCTCAAGACAGCTTTCAATAGTAAGAATATCATACACGTCTTGTTCAATGACTGGAGAGAACTCTTGCAGCTCAGCAATAGATAATTCTTCTAGAGCACAGCCCTTAGCAATTGCACTCACCACCGCAACGCCAACAATATGGTGCGCCTCACGGAACGGAATACCTTTAGCAACCAGGTAATCAGCAAGCTCGGTCGAGTTTGCGTAACCTTGCTTCGCCGCTTCAAGAGTACGTTCACCATTTACCTTGATACCATCAAAACACAGTGCTGCCATTTCCATGCAGTCGTTCCAGGTATCTAGTGCATCGAATAGACCTTCTTTGTCTTCCTGCATATCTTTGTTGTAAGCAAGTGGCAACGCCTTTACTGTCATCATCATGCCAGCCAATGAACCATAGACACGGCCCGTTTTACCACGAATTAACTCAAGCGCATCCGGGTTCTTTTTCTGTGGCATTAGAGAAGAGCCAGACGTCACTGTATCTGCGAGCTCAATGAAATTAGATTCACCAGAGTTGTAGAAGATCATGTCTTCAGCGAGACGAGATAGATGCAACATCGAGATAGATGCGATAGACATCAGCTCCATAACATGGTCACGGTCTGATACGGAATCCAGACTATTACGTGTTGCTCTTCTGAAACCAAGGTTATGAGCTAGCTGCTCACGATCCATCGGATAAGCCGTCCCAGCAAGTGCTCCTGAGCCTAATGGGCATGTATCCAGACGCTTGATAGCATCTTCCAAACGCGAATAATCACGCTCAAACATCTCTACGTAAGCCAAACACCAATGGGCAAATGTCACCGGTTGAGCACGCTGCAAGTGAGTGTAGCCAGGAAGCACAGTATCTTGATGGACTCTCGCCACCTCAACCATTTGCGATTGCAGTCTATCTAAACCGAGTAATAGCTGTTGACCTTGCTGACGACACCATAACTTTAGATCGGTCGCTACTTGGTCATTACGAGAACGTCCAGTATGCAGTTTTTTTCCGAGGTCGCCGACTTTGCTAATAAGCTGTTGTTCAACCCAGCTATGAATATCTTCCGCATCAGAGCGTAAGATTTGCTTAGGGTTTTCCATGACCTCAAGCTTAAGTTCGTTTAATGCCAACTCAAGCTTTTGCTGTTCTTCCTCAGTTAATACATCCACCGATACCAGCGCTTTTGACCAAGCAATTGAGCCAACAATGTCTTGCTCAGCAAGTCGGTAATCAAAGCGCAATGAATCATTAAAGTCTTTGAATCTCGTATCTGCTGCTTGGGTAAATCTTCCGCCCCATAATGCCATCGTGTCTCTCCTAACTGCTCAATCTTCACTGCTTTGTTCGGCTTGAATCTGATGCAACTCAGTTTCTTTATTGTTAGGGTTCAACTTACGGCAAATTGAATTAAAAATAAAGTAAAAATTCATTTATTTCACATAAATATTCAAAATAAATCAATTTAGTGACTGACGTTGCGGCAAAAAACAAGAAACCCATTTGATATCAAATGGGTTTCGTTATTTCAATCAGTATAGCGAAGCATGCGATCTCATGCAGGGTGATATGAGATTACTTTCTCTTCACTTCGTTAAGAGCACGGATACGGCTTGAAAGTGAGTACAGGCGGATAAAGCCTTCTGCATGACTTTGGTCATACACTTCATCTTCACCAAACGTAGCAAACTCTTCGCAGTACAGGCTGTTCACACTGCGTTTTTGCGTCACAATAGCTTGACCTTTGTATAGTTTAATAACGACTTCACCGTTAACGTCTTGAGCAAGCTCTTCTGACGCCGCAAGAATTGACTTACATAATGGCGTAAACCAACGACCGTCATAAACAAGGTGCGACGCTTTAATACCTAGCTCTTCACGGAACTCAAACGACGTTTTATCCAAAACAAGTTGCTCAACCGCACGCAGCGCTTCCATCATAATAGTGCCCCCCGGAGTTTCATAACAACCACGAGACTTCATACCAACCAAACGGTTTTCAACGATATCAATACGACCAACACCGTGCTTCGCGCCTTTCTCATTTAGGTACACTAGCGCATTGTATGGCGTCATTTGCTCGCCATCGACAGCAACGACTTCACCTTGTTTTACTTCTAAAGTCACATACTCCGCTTCGTTTGGCGCTTGCTCTGGGTCAACAGTCCATACCCAGCAATCTTCATTTGGTGCATTCCAAGTATCTTCTAGAACACCACCTTCTGTAGAGATATGCCATGCGTTCGCATCACGTGAGTAAATCTTGGTCAGAGAAGCAGTACATGGAATATTACGCTCAGCCAGATAGTCTAAGCACTCCTCACGACTAACGAGATCCCATTCACGCCAAGGTGCTATCACTTTTAGGTCAGGAGCAAGCGCTGCAAATGCACCTTCAAAACGAACTTGGTCATTACCCTTACCTGTACAGCCATGACACAGCGCGTCCGCGCCTACTTTACGTGCCACTTCAACCTGAGCCTTCGCAATGATAGGACGTGCCATTGACGTGCCTAGTAGATATTTGCCTTCGTAATACGCACCCGTTTTTAACGTAGGGAAGATATAATCTGCGACCATTTCTTCTTTAAGGTCAGCGATGTAACACTCTGATGCACCCGATGCTTTGGCTTTTTCTTCAATGCCGATAAGCTCTTCTTCGCCCTGACCAACATCCGCCACGAATGCTACAACTTCACAGTCATAGTTTTCTTTTAGCCATGGAATGATTACAGACGTATCCAGACCGCCGGAATAGGCTACAACAACTTTTTTTACAGATGGTTTGCTCATGTTTCTCTCCTTGTCCGAGCCTGATTTTGGCGGTCAGTGCCTCGGGTTACTCAACTATTCAGATAACTGTTTTAACAAAAATTAATTGGGTACGAACTGGGTGCCGATGCTTTTACCAGCAAACAATTCGACTAACTTATTCGGATAACGCCACGTGGCGACTTCAATTGGACGGCCAAGATCGTTCGCCGCTTCCAGAGCAGCTTTAACTTTAACGATCATGCCGTCGGTAATCACTTTGCCTTCAATTAAGGCATCCGCCTCTTGCTGAGTTAAGCTCGGCAACAAATGACCTTTGCCATCTAGTACTCCACTCACATCAGAGAGCAGGACTAATTCCGCATCTAATGCACCTGCTACAGCAACAGCCGCTTGGTCCGCATTAATATTCATTAGCTGACCTTGATTATCAAGACCGATGGAGCTAATGATAGGCAGAGCACCGGTTTTGAGGACAGCTTGTAATACCGCAGGGTTACCTGGTTTCGCACTACCAACAGCACCCAGTTCAGGATCCAACTCGCTCACTTTACACAAGCCGCCATCAGCAAGGCTCAAACCCACCGCATTAATACCCGCTTTGATGGCATCACCTTGAAGCAACTTGTTGGCCGTACCAGCCAGTGCACCAGCAATCAATGGAATTTGGTCATAAGGAGTAACACGTAGCCCTTGCTTTTTTACTGTTGGAAGATTCAATTGCTTCATTAAATCATCCACCAGGTAGCCACCACCATGAACAATCACAATCTCGCGTTGAGCTTGTTTCTGATAGTCGGAGATTGCTGCAAACAGTTGCCCCAGTGTCTTTGAACAAGACAGCGCAGCACCACCTAATTTGATAACTAATGGTGTATTTTGATTACTCATTCCGCGTTCCTCGCTCTAGATAAGTGCCGTTAACTGGGCAAACTGGTTTTTAATGTTTAGGCACTGCATTGCTTGGCTCGATGCCCCTTTTAGCAAGTTATCAATGGCTGAAACAACAATGATATGTTGACCCTGTAGCTTCCAACCTAAGTCGCAGAAAGGGGTGTTCTCAACATCTTGAATTCTTGGAATCACATTCCCTTTAACGCGTACACCAGGCTGTCCTTGATACGCTGACGCGAATGCAGCTTCCACTTGTTCCTCAGTCACACCCTCATTGAGCTTCATGGTAATCGTTGCAAGGATGCCACGTTTAAAGTTGCCTAAATGAGGCGTAAAGATCACATCACAACCTAAGTGCGTAGCAATCTCTGGCTGATGTCTGTGATTGAACAACCCGTATGGTTGCAGGCTCACTTCACAAAAACTATTGGTCATGGTCGCTTTGCGGCCCGCACCTGTCACTCCACTAGTGGCGTTAATCACTGGCCACATTTGGGTATCGATAATGCCAGCTTCCAGCAAAGGCTTAATCGCCAGTTGCGAAGCGGTTGGATAACATCCCGGAACAGCAACTAATTGAGCCTGCTCGATATCTTGTGCATTCCATTCAGCTAAGCCATACGCCGCCTTGTCCAACCAGCTTTCATTTTGATGCTCAAAGCCGTAGAACGTGGTATAAAAATCGTCGGCTTTAACCCTATAAGCACCTGATAAGTCAAACACTTGGCAACCATGTTCTAAAAATTCTGGTGCCAAGTCATGACTGACTTCATGCGCTGTGGCAAGAAAAACAATATCGCATTCACTTGCCGCCTTTTTGACGTCGTTTAATGGTTGAACCGACATATCGACTAAGCCTGCAAGTTTGCCATGCAGTTGTGAAATCGGCTTACCTGCATCCACACTATTGGCGGACACGTATAAACCTGATAGCGTGAGTTCAGGGTGTTTTGTGACCATAAGAGCGAGCTCCGCTCCTGTGTATCCTGTTGCGCCAATAATGGTGGTTTTCAGCATTTCTCTACATCCGTTAATGAGTCTGTTGAACTAGGCTTGTTATATCGGTCTATGAACATGGCAATTAATGACTATAAATATAAAAAAAAGCTCTTTAATTGATTTTTTATTCATTAATTTTGATTTAATATGTGTTTTACCGTCTTAAGATTAATCTGTCAACAGTAGAAGCGAAGATAATATGCAATTACCCAGTTTTTTAGAGGTCTACAAAGGCCTAATTAGCACTCCTTCGATCAGCTCCACCGATCCGAGTTGGGACCATGGCAATGCAAAAGTCATCGAAAAGCTGGCGACTTGGATGAAGGATCTTGGCTTTGACGTTGAAGTTATCGAGGTAGAGCCAAACAAATTCAATATGATTGCGAAGAAGGGCCAAGGTGAAGGTGGCTTACTCTTAGCTGGCCATAGCGATACCGTACCTTTTGATGAAGGCCGTTGGAGCTTTAACCCTCATGACCTTACCGAAGCCAACGATCGTTTCTATGGTCTAGGAACGGCAGATATGAAGGGCTTCTTCGCCTTCATTTACGAGGCAGTGAAGAAAATTGATTGGAGCAAACAGACCAAACCTCTTTATGTCTTGGCCACGTGCGATGAAGAAACCACAATGCTTGGCGCACGACACTTTACGGATAATGCACCTTTCAAACCTGATTATTGCATTATTGGCGAACCAACCAGCTTGGTGCCTATCCGCGGTCATAAGGGGCATGTGGCTAACGCCATTCGTGTAACAGGAAAGTCCGGTCACTCGTCAGATCCTGCGCTTGGTGTCAATGCGATTGAGATTATGCACGAAGTGTTGTTTGCCATGATGAAGCTGCGTGATCGCTTAATCAAAGAATACCATCACCCTGGATTTGCAATACCTAGCCCAACCTTGAACCTTGGACATATTCACGGTGGTGACAGTGCCAATCGCATTTGTGGCTGCTGTGAGCTGCATTATGACGTCAGACCGCTACCGGGAATTAGCTTAGATGGACTGGATAATTTGTTACGAGATGCATTAAAAGAAGTCGAAGCTAAATGGCCAGGCAGGTTATCCATCACTGCGTTGCATGAACCTATTCCCGGATACGAGTGCGATCACCATCATCCGTTTGTTGGTGGCATGGAGGCACTATGCGAAATTCCGTCAGAAACGGTTAACTACTGTACTGAAGCACCATTCTTACAGCAATTGTGCCCTACTTTGGTGCTTGGACCAGGCTCTATTGACCAAGCACACCAACCTGATGAGTTCTTGAGTTTCGATTTTATCGATCCAACCATCAATATTTTGGCTAAATCTATACGCCAATATTGTTTCGAGTAACTTACAAGCTGTAATAAAATTTCAACAATTCAATGAATAAAGTTCACTAAGTGTGCGGATTTCGTGCCAACACGATAAACGCAAACTTGGTTTACTTTATTTGACTCGCACTAGCATTTTTAGCTAGATTGTGAGGCTGAGAAGGAATAATGGATGTAGTTAAATTACAAGGCAGGACGACTATGAACGAAAAATATGCCCCATTGAAGAGCAATGTTAGGATGCTAGGGCACTTGTTGGGTAACACCATCAAGGAAGCGCATGGAGACGAGATTCTCGAGAAAGTAGAGAAAATTCGTAAGCTTTCCAAATCCGTTGTGCGTGCAGGCAATGAAGCCGATCGTGAATTACTAATTGAAGAGATTACCAACCTGCCGAATGAGCAACTCACACCTGTCGCTCGTGCATTCAACCAATTTCTAAATTTGACCAACATTGCCGATCAATACCACACCATTTCACGTAGCTGTGAAGCAGATGTGTGTGAACCGGATCCAATTTCGTCATTATTTTCAAAACTAAGCCAAGAAAACATCAGCAAGCTCGATAGCGCTCAAGCGGTTCGTGATCTTAATATCGAACTTGTGCTAACGGCTCACCCAACCGAAATCACTCGTCGCACTATGATTAACAAGCTGGTGAAAATCAATGAGTGCTTATCTAAATTAGAGCTAAACGAACTTTCGGTTAAAGAACGTAAAAGAACCGAGCGTCGTCTGGAACAATTGATTGCCCAAAGCTGGCACTCAGATGTAATTCGTCAGCAACGCCCAACGCCACTTGATGAAGCAAAATGGGGCTTTGCGGTTGTTGAAAACTCGCTTTGGGAAGCAGTACCAGAATTCTTACGTGAATTTGATGAGAAGCTGAAAGGCTTCCTTGATGAAGGTCTGCCTATTGATGCGCGTCCAGTACATTTCTCATCTTGGATGGGGGGTGATCGCGACGGTAACCCATTTGTGACTCACAAGATCACGCGTGAAGTCATGCTTCTCTCTCGCTGGAAAGCAGCAGAACTTTACCTGAAAGATTTCCAAGAGCTGATCACTGAGCTCTCGATGGTCAAATGCAACGACCAAGTTCGTGAGCTTGCTGGCGAACAGCACGAACCATACCGTGCAATTCTAAAACCAGTACGTACGTTGTTAATGAATACCCTTGAAGTAATTGAAGCGCAAATCAATCGTCAAGAGGTGCCAAACAAACCGATTCTCGAAGATGCCGACCAACTTTGGCAACCGCTAATGGAGTGTTACAAGTCACTGCGTGAAAGCGGTATGGCTATCGTTGCCGACGGTTCACTGCTGGATACCCTACGCCGTGTTAAAGCGTTTGGTGTACACCTAGTACGTCTCGATATTCGTCAAGAAAGCACTCGTCACTCAGACGTTATCTCTGAGCTTACTCGCTACCTAGGTCTAGGCGACTACGACCAGTGGAGCGAGCAAGACAAAGTATCTTTCCTTATTAATGAGTTGAGCTCTAAGCGTCCATTGCTTCCTCGCGATTGGGAGCCATCGGAAGACGTTCAAGAAGTATTGGATACTTGCCGTGTTATCGCTTCACAATCTCGCGAAGCCTTCGGAGCCTATGTCATTTCTATGGCACGTACTGCCTCCGATGTACTGGCTGTCCACCTAATTCTTCAAGAGTGTGGTTGTAAGTTCCGTATGGACGTGTGTCCGCTCTTTGAAACGCTAGACGACCTGAATAATTCTGAAGCTGTTATGAAGCAGCTGTTCGATATCGACTGGTATCGCGGCTACATTCAAAACCATCAAATGGTAATGATTGGTTACTCAGACTCCGCTAAAGATGCCGGTGTTATGTCGGCAGGCTGGGCACAGTACAGCGCTATGGAATCCTTGGTCGAAGTTGGCGAACAGGCCGGTATCGATATTACACTCTTCCATGGTCGTGGCGGTACCATCGGTCGTGGTGGTGCGCCTGCACACGCAGCACTGCTGTCTCAGCCACCTAAGAGTCTGAAAGGCGGCTTACGCGTAACTGAGCAAGGCGAGATGATCCGCTTTAAGCTTGGTTTACCAGAGATTGCCGTAAACAGCTTTAACTTATACGCCAGTGCGATTCTAGAAGCTAACCTTCTGCCACCACCAGAACCAAAACAGGCATGGCGTGACCTAATGGAAGTGCTCTCTGAAGTGTCTTGCGAAGCTTATCGTAAAGTAGTTCGTGGTGAACCTGACTTTGTTCCGTACTTCCGTCAAGCTACCCCTGAACTTGAGCTGGGCAAACTACCACTAGGTTCTCGTCCTGCGAAACGTAACCCTAATGGCGGTGTAGAAAGCTTACGTGCGATTCCTTGGATTTTCTCATGGAGTCAAAACCGCTTAGTTCTGCCTGCTTGGTTAGGGGCCGGAGAAGCGATTCAATACTCCATTGATAAAGGTCACCAAGCTCTGCTGGAAGAAATGTGTCGTGAATGGCCATTCTTCTCAACTCGTCTTGGTATGTTAGAGATGGTGTACACCAAGTGTAATATGGAAATCTCACGCTATTATGACCAACGCTTGGCTGCACCAGAGCTATTACCATTGGGTGATAAGCTGCGAGCCCAACTGCAGCAAGACATTAAAGCAGTACTTAATGTAGAGAACCATAACCACCTAATGCAGAGTGATCCTTGGGGTCAAGAATCGATTCGCTTGCGTAACACCTATGTCGAACCACTCAATATGCTTCAAGCTGAGCTGTTGTATCGAACTCGTCAAAGCGAAGACACTGAAGCTGAACTAGAAGAAGCGCTCATGGTAACTATCGCTGGCATCGCAGCAGGCATGCGAAACACCGGTTAGACGATATATTGTTTTACAAAAAAGACAAAAGGTCGCACATTGCGGCCTTTTATTTTTAGTGGCATACTTATTGAGAGTTTTGTTAGTTTTTTGAAGTGGTATCACGTTCTATTCCACTTCTTGCTTATAGAATTCGATATACTTACTTACCACTGTTCGATAAAACAAAAATACTATTATATCGACAGTACGGGTCACGTGATCACGTGACTTCCTAGGTGACAAAGGCTTAAAACAAGGTTACACGTGCCAACAAGATTGGCATTGCTCTTTTGCGCGAGTTTCCTGGAATCATTTTTGAATTCCAAGGCGTTTTCGCAGTCGTATATCTGCGAAGTGGAGCAACATAATTATTATTACGTTATTGACCATTTGGACTTAAGACATGTCACTACCACACGTAATCCTTACTGTTCTTAGCACTCGCGATGCGACGGGCTATGACATCACTAAGGAATTTTCTGCGAGCATCGGTTACTTCTGGAAAGCAAGCCACCAGCAAGTTTATCGTGAGCTAAACAAAATGGCCGACAAAGAACTGGTTACTTGCAAACTTGAACCCCAAGAAGGTAAACCAGATCGTAAAGTTTACTCAATCACTGACTCAGGCCGTAGCGCGTTAGGCGAATGGTTTGAACAACCAACGGTACACCCTACCGTACGTGATGAATTCTCAGCGAAGCTAGCGGCCTGTGCGGTACAACCATCAGCTGCATTCCGCATTCAACTTGAAGAGTTGATCGAAGAGTCGAAAAAGCTTGTTGCGCACTACCGTGAAATTGAAGCGGCCTACTACGCAACACCAAACACATTAGACAAACACGCTCGCCTTGAGCGTCTAACACTGCGCCGTAACCTACTTGCTCGTCAAGCTTGGTTAGAATGGGCAGAAGAAGCGCTGTCTGAATTAGAAGCGTTAGCGTAAACAAGTAGACAAGCTAGGGTCGTTAGCGACCTAGTTTGGTTCTTGAGTTCAAAAAAGCGTCAGGTGTATCGTAATACACCTGACGCTTTTTTGTTGGAATAGAGGGAGTCTTAAGAAATCACTATACCTGTGGACGTACACCTAATGTATGGCACAATGCGTAAGTCATTTCAGCACGATTTAGTGTGTAGAAATGGAAGTCCTTTACTCCTTCACGACTCAATACGCGAACCATATCAATCGCTTGACTCGCACCGACTAACTGACGAGTCACTGGGTCGTCATCTAAACCTTCAAACTGCTTCTGCATCCAACCTGGTACTTTTACCTTGTTCATGCCAGCAAAGCGTGACGCCTGTTTAAAGTTTGAAACAGGTAGGATACCCGGAACAATTTCCACGTCGATACCAGCGGCCACACAACGGTCGCGGAAACGCAGGTAACTTTCTACATCAAAGAAGAACTGAGTAATCGCTCGGTTTGCACCTGCATCCACTTTGCGCTTTAGGTTTAGTAGATCCGCTTGAGCACTCTTCGCTTCCGGATGCACTTCTGGGAAAGCCGCTACCGAAATATCGAAATCATGACGCGACTTTAGCAATTCGACCAGATCAGAGGCATACATATCCGGTTGGCCACCACCCGCTGGGATATCACCACGTAGCGCAACGATGTTCTTGATACCGTTGCTCCAATAATCCTCAGCAATATCAATAAGCTCATCACGAGACGCATCAATACAGGTCAGGTGCGGCGCCGCGACAAGTCCAGTCTCTGATTTAATTTCTTTGATAATTGAGTGAGTACGATCGCGCTCGCCAGAGTTCGCTCCATAGGTCACAGAAACAAACTTAGGTTGCAGCGTTTTTAGACGGTGAACAGATTTCCAAAGGGTTTCTTCCATTGTTGGCGTGCTCGGTGGAAAGAACTCAAATGAAACGTTGATATTGTCAGAAAGCTCAGCAATATTCTGGTTCAAAGCATCGATGTGTCCAGCGTGTGTGTATCCCATGGTTCTCTCCCTAAATACCAAGGTTAGTTATCCCATCCAACCTTAGATAAAACCTGTCTGTCTATAGCTAAATTTTATGTTTTGACGTTTAGACGTCTATATGTCTACAGAATGAAATGAATGGCATTTAAAGTCAATAGAGTCATTATGAATTTTTTTCATGTGCTTAGTTAAGGAAACTAAAGCAGAGTCACGCCCCTTAACTACACAACCATCTTCACCTCCTTGAAAAAGGAGATCTCCCACCGCGACTGGCTACCTTACCGTGAACGCAATACTCGCCTAAATAGCCGGGTAAACCTTACAGTTCTCAAACCACTAAAACAGAGCCATGCGCTTCAGAAGATCTTCACTTTCGTGAAGATGACGTATGCTGGGGCAAAAAGGAACATAAAGAAAAAGCAAAAAATAAAAAGACCCCTAATAATTGGTGTCCAATTATTAGGGGTCAGTTCAGTACCGCTAACCTAGAGATAGAGATAAAACGAACTCAAAACCAACAATTTGTTGTGCGTTAGAAGAAACTCGACATTAGGTTTAAATCTGACTGAATCGCACCGGCAGTTACTTCACGTCCCGCTCCCGGGCCACGAATTACTAAGGGGTTATCTTTATACCACTTACTTTCGATAGCAAAGATATTGTCACACGGCAGCAGATTGGCAAGTGCATGCTCTTTAGACAAAGCTTCAATACCGACACGAGCTTTACCTTGGCGATCAAGACGCGCCACATAACGCAGCACTTTGTCTTCACGCTGCGCCTTCTCTAGACGCTCTTGTAGGATTTCACTCAGTAGCTCTGCCTTTTCAAAAAAGCCATCCAGAGACAACTCCTTAAGCTCTTCCGGAACCAGTGACTCCACCGCTACTGCATCAGGCTCGATATCTAAACCAGATTCACGAGCAAGAATAACCAACTTACGCATCACATCTGAGCCATCCAGATCAGCGCGAGGGTCCGGTTCGGTCAAACCTTGTTGCCAAGCCAAATCCACCAGCTCACT
The DNA here is from genome assembly GCF_900088415.1 of Vibrio mediterranei. GTDB lineage: Bacteria > Pseudomonadota > Gammaproteobacteria > Enterobacterales > Vibrionaceae > Vibrio > Vibrio mediterranei. The sequence goes on along the minus strand of NZ_FLLQ01000009.1, from coordinate 137,039 downwards.
GAAAGGCACGCTGCCATCAAATTGTTGGAACAACCAAGATAACGTCCCAGAAAAAATACCGGACAACGCCACAATATCGTCACCGCTTTCACGCAAATCGCGTACTGTATGGTTAATTGGTAACCCTGCGCCTACCGTCGCGTTATACAGCCAGTGACGACCCGTTTTCGAGAATGCATCTTGCACTGCGTGATAACTAACACTTGGTGCAGAACCCGCTACTTTGTTGGCAGAGATTAGATGCATACCATTTTCCGCAATGCTCTGATACTGCTCTGCTAGTGCAGGACTCGCCGTCACATCAAGAACAACAACTTCATCGTAACCTTGAAGATTAGCAAGCTGCTGTAACCAAACATCGCCTTGGTACGCCACAGCTTCATCCTCGTAGCGCTCCAGCACGGTTTGTTCATTAATGCCTTGATCATCAAGCCAATACGTTTGGCTATCCACCACGGCAACTAAGTTGAAACTCATTCCACGGCGCTTTTCTAGCTCGCTTTTCTGCTCTTTAAACAGCGCCAGCCAACTAGAGCCAATATTACCCTTGCCACATAAGGCGACAGCAACACGTTTTTGAGCTTGGAACAGCTGGGTGTGCACGGACTTAAGTAGAGGTTGAATGTCAGACTTTCTCAACACAGCAGCAAGACTTAACTTAGATTCTGCTTCCGAGAAAAACTCTACTGGCGCATGTTTAAGCTGCTGATAAAAACCGAAACAGTGGTTGGCATTCTTAGTCACACCAGCCCCTACAGCGGCCAACATGGAATACCCTTCTCTTAGCTTAATCTCCGCTTCAATGGCTAGGTCTTGCAACTCATTGAGTGCCCCGGATGCAATTTCTGCCGTATAAGCAAGGCGCAAACGTGCTTGGTCAGACTGTGCTTCATACGCTAGCGGCTCAAGCTGCGCTCGCTTCAAACCATTCAGCACTTCGTTTTGCGCGCGAGCAAAATCATGACCACTGGCGAATGCGAGGTCAATCAACAGTACTTCATCTAACGAGGTAATGATCTTAGCACCGCGCCCAGACGCCAGCACTCGTTCTATACGCGTAGAGCCTGACTCAGGTTGATAACTGCAACGTAAGTTCAAATCCATAACACTTTGCGCCACAGGTTGAAGCGTACGGCTATGTAGCACAGGGGCGGCCAAGCGAGCCAACTCACTAGCTTCATCCAGCCTTAATAATGGTAGAAGACAGGCATCGCTCACCACACGAGGGTCAGCACTATAAACCCCTGCAACATCACTCCAAATTGTCACGCAAGAGACTTCGGCAAGTGCTCCAATCACAGTCGCCGAATAGTCAGAACCATTTCGCCCTAACAAAACCGTCTCACCTTCATCGCTTTGCGCCATAAAACCGGTAATCACAATACGATGATGAGCATGCTGAGCCAACACATCTTTAATCAAAGCATAAGACTTCGCACGATCGACTTCCGGCTGTGTGCCAAATTCTGCTCGTAAGAAAGCGCGAGCGTCTTGCGCCACCGCAGGCAAATCAGATTGACGTAAAAGCGCAGCCAGTAATCTAGAGGACCATACTTCACCGTGACCAAGCACGGCCGCACGCTGCGCCTCACTCAAGGGATAGCTCAGTTCACCTAAAGTACTGAACTCATCACTAAGCTGCGATTTAAGCTGTTCAGCTTCATCACCTTGCAACAGTTCATCAATGAGCTCGATTTGGAACTGCCTTAAAGACTGAAGGTGTTCGTGAGCAATACGACCATCTTTATTGAGTGCATCGAGAAACTCAATTAAACGGTTTGTGGTTTTGCCTGCAGCAGACACCACAATTAGATCTTCATTGTGTGAGTAATCTTTAAGAATGGAAACGACACGACGATAACACTCAGGATCCGCCAAGCTACTGCCGCCAAATTTATGTAGTTGCTTCTTCGCCGGAGCGGGTGTGGTACTCATAACTCAACTTATCCTTGGAACGTTTTCGCTTTATCAAATGCTTGCTGTAAATCGTCAATCAGATCGGAGGCATCTTCCAGCCCGACAGACAGACGCAGTAGTTGCTGAGAAACGCCCGCCTCTTCTAAGGCTGCTTCTCCCATAGCTCGGTGTGTCATAGAAGCGGGGTGACAAATCAAACTCTCGACACCACCTAGTGATTCAGCCAGTGAGAACAACTTGAGTTCACCCACAAAGTACTTCAACTGTTCAAAGCTTCCTGCAAACTCAAAGCTCAACATAGAGCCAAAACCTGACTGCTGTTTCTTGGCAATCTCATGTCCAGGATGTTCAGGCAAGCTTGGGTGATAAATCACTTTAACCAGTGACTGCTGTTTTAAGAACTCGAGAATATGTTGAGAGCTCTCTTCATGCACACGCATGCGAGCACCTAACGTACGAATACCACGTAGTGTCATATAACTATCAAACGGAGTCCCCGTTGCACCAATACAGTTGCCCCACCACGCAAGCTCTTCCGCGTGCTCTTCTGTTTTGGTGATCACAACGCCACCGATCACATCAGAGTGACCATTGATGTATTTGGTGGTTGAATGGATGACAAAGTCAGCGCCAAGCTCTAAAGGCTTTTGGTACACAGGTGTCAGAAAGGTATTATCAACCGCCACTAGCGCGCCGACTTGTTTGGCTTTCTCGCAAACAGCAGCGATATCGACGACACGAACCAACGGGTTGGACGGCGTCTCAAGTAAAATGAGTTTTGGTTTCGCTTCAAGTGCTGCATCTAACGCCGCCTCGTCGCTTTGGTCGACAAACTGAACTTTAAAATCGCCCTTTTGCGCACGAGTATTGAATAGTCGGTAACTACCGCCATAGCAGTCATGCGGAGCCACGATAGTGTCTTCAGGCCCTAAAAAAGCCGACGCCCACAGGTTTAGCGCAGACGTACCACAGTTAGTGACAACAGCTCCTTTACCAGATTCGAGTTCATACAATGCTTGCTCCAGCAAACCACGGTTTGGGTTTCCAGAGCGGGTATAGTCGTAAGTAGGCACTTCTCCAAACGCAGGGAAGCCATAGTTAGTAGAAAGGTAAATTGGCGGTACCACAGCATGGTGCTGGGTATCTGATTCGATACCAGTACGTACGGCTATTGTCGCTGGCTTCCGATTGCTCATAGAAACTTCCTTTATCAAATCGCATTGGGCTGATGGGCTGTTATTCAGTGTCTACTTTTGTCAGTGAATATGGAACCAACAAAAGTGGCAAACATTAAAAAATTAACATTGCGTTAAAATGAATGTCCACTTTACTTTCCATTTTGTGAGACGTCAACACTTCTAGACGTCTATATGTCTTTGCTTATGGCAGTAAATCCCGCTAAAATTGCAGCATTCTTATTACTACTACTTATGATTAACAGAGCGAAGGTGTGCAATGGCAGATTGGAACGGCGAATACATTAGCCCATACGCGGAGCACGGTAAAAAAAGCGAACAAGTAAAAAAGATCACGGTGTCTATTCCGTTGAAGGTGCTAAAGGTATTGACTGATGAACGTACTCGTCGCCAAATCAATAACTTACGCCACGCAACCAATAGTGAACTATTGTGCGAAGCCTTCCTACACGCCTACACTGGTCAACCGCTTCCAACCGACGAAGACTTGAGAAAAGACCGTCCAGACGACATCCCGACAGAAGCTAAAGAGCTGATGACAGCAATGGGAATTGAGTTTGAAGCGTTCGATGAAGAGTAAATTCTGACAAGAATGAAAAAAGACGGCATAAATGCCGTCTTTTTTTTTTGCTCATGTATGAGAAATTAAGCCATATAATTTTCTGGCATCTCAATTCGCGCAACACCGGAATCGACTGCAGCTTGAGCAACCGCTTTGGCTACACGTGGCAGCAAACGTGGATCCATTGGTTTTGGAATGATGTACTCCTTGCCAAAAGTAAGTGACTCTACACCAGCCGCTTTAAGCACCTCTTGTGGTACTTCTTCTTTGGCAAGCTCACGAATCGCCTCAACCGCAGCTAGCTTCATTTCGTCATTAATTTCACTTGCACGTACATCAAGCGCACCGCGGAAGATAAATGGGAAACACAGAACATTGTTTACTTGGTTAGGGTAGTCAGAACGCCCTGTGCCCATAATCAGGTCATCACGTACGTCATGAGCAAGCTCAGGTTTGATTTCTGGATCTGGGTTTGAGCAGGCAAACACAATTGGCTTATCCGCCATCAGTTTCAAAGCTTCTGGTTCAAGTAAGTCAGGGCCCGATACACCTAGGAACAGATCCGCACCTTCAATGACGTCTTCCAAGGTACGCATATCGGTGTTGTTAGCAAATAACTCTTTATACTCGTTCAAATCGTCGCGGCGAGTATGAATCACACCTTTACGGTCAAGCATGTAGATCTTCTCACGCATCGCGCCACATTTAATCAATAACTCCATACACGCGATAGCTGCGGCACCAGCACCAAGACATACAATGCGCGCTTCTTTCAGATCTTTACCTTGCAGTTCAATCGCGTTCAGCATACCTGCTGCCGTTACAATCGCAGTGCCGTGCTGGTCATCGTGAAACACCGGCACATCACAGCGTTCAATCAGACGACGTTCAATCTCAAAACAGTCTGGGGCTTTAATATCTTCTAGGTTGATACCACCGAAGGTATCAGAGATGTTTGCTACCGTATCAACAAACTCATCAATCGTGCGATGTTTCACTTCGATATCAATAGAGTCTAGACCAGCAAAACGCTTGAACAGTAGCGCTTTACCTTCCATAACAGGTTTCGACGCCAGTGGGCCTAAGTTACCTAGCCCCAAAATCGCAGTACCGTTAGAGATGACCGCAACCATGTTGCCTTTGGCTGTGTACTTATAAACATTTTCAGAGTTTTGTGCGATTTCACGCACTGGCTCAGCCACACCAGGGCTGTATGCAAGGGCGAGGTCAGCCGCTGAGTCAGCAGACTTAGTCAGAGCAATTTCAATTTTTCCAGGGACGGGGTTGGCATGATAATCAAGCGCTTGTTGGCGAAATTCGTCGATTTGTTGGTCATCGGACATGGTGGCAATCCTGCTTATTCTACGAGTATTAAAGACTGAATGTGTGAGTATAAACCGCTTTGTAATTATTAGCTTTGCTTCTAAAGGGTTACAGACTCAACAGAGTGAACAACACGAACGGGGATACTTACGCATGGTCTGTGTGACAGCGGTTCGTCACTCTGATTTATTAATACTACGCTAGATAGTTAGAATTTTGAATGGATTGTATACAGAATTGTTTTATTTTTGCCTCAAAACAAAAAGGACGCCGAAGCGTCCTTTTCTAGAATCTGCAAAAGTAAGATTACTTCTTGCTAGATAGAGCACCGAAACGCTTGTTGAAGCGATCAACACGGCCGCCTGTATCAACGATACGTTGCTTACCAGTGTAGAATGGGTGGCACTTGTCACATACGTCTAGGTGGATAGAATCTTTACCTAGAGTAGAGTTGAATTCGAATGTGTTGCCGCAAGAGCAAGTTGCTGTTACTGCTTTGTATTCTGGGTGGATACCAGCTTTCATGGGGAAACCTCAAAGTTTAGGCCGTGTCGCCATCCGATTCTAAGCCGGACACCACACGTAGTTTAATAAAAGACTTATGATATCGCTGTTACTGCAATAAATGTAGAACAAGCCATACCATCAAGGCGCAGTATAGTAATGAATAGTGCCTTTAGGATCAACTAAAATTGCCACTTTTTTCGCCACCTTTAGGTGGATTGACTCAGTTTATTCAATTAACGGTTTCTCCTAATGGACATAGCTAGGTAGAATGGCGCTCTCTTTGAACAATATCGATTCCACTATGCGCCCAAACGTAGCTCGTGTTGCACTGCCAGTGCCACTGGATAAACAGTTCGATTATCTAGTCCCAACGCACCTTTTCCCTGTGGTGGGCGGCCGAGTATCTGTGCCTTTTGGACGCCAGACCTTAGTTGGTATTGTCACTCAATTCAGCCACCAATCAGACTTCCCTATTGATCAGCTCAAGCCCATCAAAGCGGCACTTGATACCAGCCCAGTCTGGCCAAAGCCACTGTTCGAGCTGATCTCTTGGTGTAGCCAATACTATCAACACCCATTGGGCGACACGTTAAACAACGCTCTACCCTCGTCATTGCGCAAAGGAAAGCCTGCAGAGTTTGCTGCTACCGTTGAGTGGCGTATTACAGAAGCAGGCAAGAATCAGCTCATGGCTGGGTTTGGACGAGCTGTGCAACAAGCAAAAGTCATGCATATGCTGGAGTCTGGCCCTTGTGCTCATCAGGCGTTCATTGATAATGAAGTCAGCTCTAGTGTCTTAAAAACACTGACTGAGAAAGGCTGGATTGAATCGCATGAGAAGCTAGCCCCTACTCCACGTTGGCCAGAAACGATGACCAACCCACCGACAGAGCTGAGGCTGAATGCTGAACAAGCTGTAGCGATCGCGTCAGTGAATAGCCAAACCGAATTCGGCTGCTACTTGCTAGAAGGGGTGACAGGTTCGGGAAAAACCGAAGTTTATCTGCAAATGATCGCACCAGTACTTGAGCGCGGGCAGCAAGCGCTTGTCTTAGTGCCAGAGATTGGTTTAACACCACAAACCATTAACCGCTTTAAAAAGCGTTTCAACGTGCCTATTGAAGTTATTCACTCTGGGCTCAACGATACCGAACGGTTGAATGCGTGGTTGAGCGCTCGTGATAAAGTTGCGGGGATTGTTATAGGCACACGCTCGGCATTACTCACACCATTTGCTGATCTCGGCATTATTATCGTCGATGAAGAACACGACACTTCATATAAACAGCAAGATAGCCTGCGTTACCACGCTCGTGACGTAGCCGTCATGCGTGCCAATAAAGAACAGATTCCAATTGTACTTGGTTCTGCAACACCATCGATAGAAACTCTGCAAAACGCGCTGAGTGGTAAGTATCACCATTTGATTTTGAGCCAACGCGCAGGTCTTGCAGTGCCAACGACCAACAAGGTTATCGATGTCAAAGGGCAATACTTAGAAGCGGGGTTGTCCGCTCCCCTTATTGCTGAGATACGTCGCCACTTAGAACTGGGCAATCAGGTAATGCTGTTTCTTAACCGTCGAGGTTTCAGCCCAGCGTTGATGTGTCATGAATGCGGATGGACCGCTGAATGCCGTCGCTGCGACGCCTACTACACCTACCATCAATCTAGTAATGAGATTCGCTGCCACCACTGTGGTTCACAGCGACCCACGATTCATCAGTGCGAAAGCTGTGGCTCCAATCAGCTTGTTACAGTTGGTGTGGGTACCGAGCAGCTTGAAGCACAGCTTGAAAGTCTGTTCCCTGATTTTAATACCATTCGAATTGATAGAGACAGCACTCGTCGTAAAGGCAGCCTTGAGAGTGCGCTTGAGGCGATTAAAAAGAATGAATACCAAATACTGATTGGTACGCAAATGCTCGCCAAGGGTCACCACTTCCCGAACGTGACCTTGGTGGCATTATTAGATGTCGACGGCTCGCTATACAGCAGCGATTTCAGAGCGTCAGAAAGACTGGCACAGCTCTTCATCCAAGTGGCTGGCCGCGCGGGCCGAGCAAGTAAACCCGGTGAAGTGCTACTGCAAACGCACCACCCCGACCACCCTCTGCTGCAATCACTACTGCATAAAGACTATCGTCATTTTGCAGAAACCGTGATTGAAGAGCGCAAATTGGCTATGCTGCCACCGTTTAGCTTCCTCACTTTGATTCGTGCCGAAGCTAACAACAGCAATGACGTTGAGGCGTTTTTGCGTCAAGTGAGACATTCACTTGAGGCGCATCCGTTATTTGATCATCATTCGATGGTGTTAGGTCCTACACCAGCACCTATTGCTAAGCGAGCAGGGAAAGCAAGATGGCAGCTAATGCTTCAAGTACCCACGCGTCCATTGATGCAGAAAATCGTCACCAGCGCGAAGCCCGTCATCGCGCAACTGCCACTCGCAAAGAAAGTTCGCTGGTCGATGGATATCGAGCCACAAGATCTCAGCTAAACGGTAAGAATTGATTAATTTCAAAACTATAACTAGCTCTAGTTGTGATAAGCTTCACAATTGCAATGCAAAATATGTTAATCAGCCCGTAACTTTCCGTAGATAAATGAATAATATTTATTAATAGTTCATCATTAAAGCAAACGTTTCATTCGCGCTATTTATTAGATAAATGAAACATTTAACCAAGTTATAACCCGTTAGATTGCATAATAAAACATAATAAGTCGCAGTCTAATTAGTCACACTGAAAATAAGAGGACTCACGTTTATGGCGACAATGAAGGATGTTGCCCAGCTTGCAGGCGTCTCAACGGCTACGGTATCAAGAGCATTGATGAATCCCGAGAAGGTCTCATCATCTACTCGAAAGCGAGTCGAAGATGCCGTTCTCGAAGCTGGCTATTCTCCTAATTCTCTGGCGCGTAACTTACGTAGGAATGAATCCAAGACGATCGTTACCATAGTGCCAGACATCTGTGACCCGTACTTTTCGGAGATCATTCGTGGTATCGAAGATGCGGCAATGGAACATGGGTATTTGGTTCTACTAGGAGATAGCGGACAATCGAAAAAGCGTGAAACCTCGTTTGTGAACTTGGTCTTCACTAAGCAAGCGGATGGCATGCTTTTACTCGGCACCGACTTGCCTTTTGATATCAGTAAGCCAGAACAGAAAAACTTACCTCCCATCGTTATGGCCTGTGAGTTTGCTCCTGAACTTGAGCTCCCTACCGTTCATATCGACAACCTGACCTCAGCCTTTGAAGCAGTAAACTATTTGTCGCAATTGGGCCATAAGCGTATCGCCCAGATTTCAGGACCTGACACCGCATTTTTATGCCGCTTTAGACAGCAAGGTTACCAGCAAGCGTTGCGAAGAGCCGGACTGCAAATGAATCCTGCGTACACGGTGAAAGGTGACTTTACCTTTGAAGCGGGTGCACGTTTGATTCGCAGCCTACTTGCCCTGCCGGAGCCTCCAACAGCCATTTTCTGTCATAACGACATCATGGCCATTGGCGCGATGCAAGAAGCGAAGAAACTGGGGCTGCGAGTTCCTCAAGATCTTTCCGTAGTTGGTTTCGATGACATTCAGTTCGCTCAGTATTGCGATCCTCCGCTTACCACAGTCTCACAACCTCGTTATGAGATTGGCCGCCAAGCCATGTACATGATGTTAGAAGTACTGAAAGGCGCCGATGTTCGAGCGGGATCGAGGTTACTTGATACTGAACTTGTGATCCGTGACAGTGCTGCTCCTCCAAGAATCCTATAGTTAGCACGATACTGACTTGCAACTTGACCTTGTGGTATTTACCATGAGGTCAGTTATTTAATTCAATTTAGAACCTATCTTCGTGGCAAACCGAGACTATGTAAGGCGTGGCAAAGGCACCAGTCGCCGACCAGCAAAAAAGAAACCTTCCGGCAAAAAACCATGGCGCAGTGGGCTATTGGCGATCGTGCTCGCGGGCGTTTTTGGCTATGGTCTTTACACATTAAGTAATGACCCAGAGCCACCAAAGCCGACACCAGCAGCGACAAAGCCAGTCACCAAGCCAAAGCCTAAACCGGCTAAGCCAATTCCACCTCCGCCAGAAGAGAAGTGGGACTATGTCGATACCCTGCCGCAACGTGAAGTTGAAGTAAAAGCCAAAGAGCAAGTGGTTTCAAAGATTCCGTACATCATGCAGTGTGGCGCCTACAAAACCATGGCTCAAGCCGAAGCACGTAAGCTTGATATTGCCTTCCAAGGACTCTCAAGTACGATTCGTAAGAAAGAAGGCAGCAGTTGGTTCCGAGTGGTTCTAGGCCCTTACTCACTCAAACGTGACGCTGAGCGAGATAAACACAAACTGCAACGCGCCAAAATAGAGCCGTGTGCGATTTGGAAGGATTCGCAGTAGCTTACTCCTAAACGCGACATTTTCTGCCCCCTGTATAAGCAGGGGGCTACTTACCCACATTACCAAGCCTCTAGAAGATTCCTGCCTTTCGCAGGAATGACGAGTACTTTAGATTCAGCACACAAGGCTACTCCAACTTTTTCGTCTCCCCTGCGAAGGCAGGTGCCTACTTCCCGCACATACCAAGCCTCTAGAAGATTCCTGCCTATCGCAGGAATGACGAATGCTTTGGATTCAGCACACAAGGCTACTCCAACTTTTTCGTCTCCCCTGCGAAGGCAGGTGCCTACTTCCCGCACATACCAAGCCTCTAGAAGATTCCTGTCTTCCGCAGGAATGACGAGTGCTTTAGATTCCGCGTACAAGACTACTCCAACTTATTCGTCTCCCCTGCGAAGGCAGGGGTCTACTTCCCGCACATACCAAGCCTCTAGAAGATTCCTGCCTATCGCAGGAATGACGAATGCTTTGGATTCAGCACACAAGGCTACTCTAACTTTTTCGTCTCCCCTGCGAAGGCAGGGGTCTACTTCCCGCACATACCAAGCCTCTAGAAGATTCCTGCCTATCGCAGGAATGACGAATGCTTTGGATTCAGCACACAAGGCTACTCCAACTTTTTCGTCTCCCCTGCGAAGGCAGGTGCCTACTTCCCGCACATACCAAGCCTCTAGAAGATTCCTGTCTTCCGCAGGAATGACGAGTGCTTTAGATTCCGCGTACAAGACTACTCCAACTTATTCGTCTCCCCTGCGAAGGCAGGGGTCTACTTCCCGCACATACCAAGCCTCTAGAAGATTCCTGCCTATCGCAGGAATGACGAATGCTTTGGATTCAGCACACAAGGCTACTCTAACTTTTTCGTCTCCCCTGCGAAGGCAGGGGTCTACTTCCCGCACATACCAAGCCTCTAGAAGATTCCTGCCTATCGCAGGAATGACGAATGCTTTGGATTCAGCACACAAGGCTACTCCAACTTTTTCGTCTCCCCTGCGAAGGCAGGTGCCTACTTCCCGCACATACCAAGCCTCTAGAAGATTCCTGTCTTCCGCAGGAATGACGAGTGCTTTAGATTCCGCGTACAAGACTACTCCAACTTTTTCGTCTCCCCTGCGAAGGCAGGGGCCTACTCCCCACACATACCAAGCCTCTAGAAGATTCCTGCCTTTCGCAGGAATGACGAATGCTCTGGATTTAGAACACAAGGCTACTCCAAATTTTCGTCTCCCCTGCGAAGGCAGGGGCCTACTCCCCACACGTACCAAAGCTCTATAAGATTCCTGCCTTTCGCAGGAATGACGAATGCTCTGGATTTAGAACACAAGGCTACTCCAAATTTTCGTCTCCCCTGCGAAGACAGGGGCCTACTCCCCACACGTACCAAACCTCTATAAGATTCTTACCTCCCGCAGGAATGACGAGTGCTTTAGATTCCGCGTACAAGACTACTCCAACTTATTCGTCTCCCCTGCGAAGGCAGGGGCCTACTCCCCCACTCATACCAAGCCTCTAGAAGATTCCTGTATGCGTAGGTGAACAACCAGCGGAATAACAAAACCTATAAAAATAATTCTCCCTCAGGATAACCCTACTTCCCCTTGAAATCCCTTTTCTTCGTCCACATATCCCTTTCATAACCGAATTGAAACCAATATGAGGCAAACGTCGTGACTACTATTGTATCTGTACGCCGAAATAACAAAGTCGTGATCGCTGGTGATGGACAAGTATCCCTAGGCAACACTGTAATGAAAGGGAACGCTCGCAAGGTTCGTAGACTTTATAATAACCAAGTATTGGCAGGCTTCGCTGGCGGTACGGCTGACGCGTTTACTCTTTTTGAGCGCTTTGAAAGCAAGCTGCAAATGCACCAAGGCCACCTAACTAAGGCCGCAGTCGAACTGGCGAAAGATTGGCGTAGTGATCGTGCGCTGCGTAAACTGGAAGCGTTATTGGCCGTCGCTGATGAAACCGCATCACTGATCATCACTGGTAACGGCGATGTTGTTCAGCCAGAAAACGACCTTATCGCTATTGGCTCAGGCGGCAACTTTGCTCAAGCAGCAGCAACAGCATTACTTGAAAATACCGATTTAGATGCACGTGAAATCGCAGAGAAATCCCTGAAAATCGCTGGCGATATCTGTGTCTTCACCAACCATTATCACACTGTTGAAGAACTAGAAAGTGACGCGAAATAACGTCCAAAAAACAAAATAGTGTCTGAATTTTTGTAAGGAATTAATTATGTCTGAGATGACTCCACGCGAGATTGTTCACGAACTAAACCGCCATATTATCGGTCAAGATAAAGCAAAGCGCTCAGTGGCGATTGCACTACGTAACCGCTGGCGTCGTATGCAGCTTGAAGAGAGCTTGCGTGCGGAAGTATCACCTAAAAACATTCTAATGATTGGCCCAACGGGCGTCGGTAAAACCGAAATCGCTCGCCGCCTAGCTAAACTTGCTAACGCACCGTTTATCAAAGTAGAAGCAACTAAGTTCACCGAAGTGGGCTATGTGGGCAAAGAAGTTGAAACCATCATTCGCGACCTTACTGACGTCGCGATTAAGATGACACATCAACAAGCGATGGAAAAAGTCACCTTCCGCGCTGAAGAGCAAGCCGAAGAGCGCATTCTTGATGCCCTACTTCCACCGGCTCGCGACGCTTGGGGTCAAAACGAACAGCAAGATGAGAGCTCTTCTAACACTCGTCAGATTTTCCGCAAGAAACTGCGCGAAGGTAAGCTAGACGACAAAGAGATCGACATCGAAACAGCAGCTCCACAAATGGGCGTTGAAATCATGGCGCCTCCTGGTATGGAAGAAATGACCAACCAGCTGCAAAGCATGTTCCAAAACCTAGGTGGCGATACCAAGAAAAAGCGCAAGCTGAAAATTAAAGATGCCTTCAAAGCACTCACTGAAGAAGAAGCCGCTAAACTGGTAAACCAAGAAGAGCTTAAAGAACAAGCAATCTATAACGTTGAGAACAACGGTATCGTGTTTATCGATGAGATCGACAAAATCTGTAAGCGTGGCGAAGCCTCAGGCCCTGATGTATCTCGTGAAGGTGTACAGCGTGATCTACTGCCTCTGATAGAAGGCAGCACAGTATCAACTAAACACGGCATGGTTAAGACTGACCATATCCTGTTTATCACATCTGGTGCATTCCAAGTAGCCAAGCCATCGGATTTGATCCCTGAGCTGCAAGGTCGTCTGCCAATTCGCGTAGAGCTGGAAGCACTGAGCAGCGATGACTTCAAACGCATCCTAACCGAGCCAAAAGCATCACTAACCGAACAATACATTGCTCTAATGAAGACTGAAGAAGTTGATGTCGAGTTCACTGAAGACGGCATTCAACAAATCGCCGATGCAGCATGGACAGTCAACGAAACGACCGAAAATATCGGTGCTCGTCGTCTACATACTGTTATGGAGCGTTTGATGGATGAGATTTCATTTGATGCAACAGATAAACCTGGTTCAAAGCTGACAATTGATTCAGGCTACGTAAGATCGAAGCTTGGTGAGTTTGTAGAAGACGAAGATTTAAGTCGCTTTATTCTTTAATGACTTGATGTTTATGTGATTAAACGGTGCTTTTGAAGCACCGTTTTTTATTGTCGGTCATATACGATTGAGCAAAGCGTCATTTCCTTGAAAAAGGAAATCTCGCTCAACAAGTGACGTCATTGCAGCAAACATCGATAGTCAACGCATCACCATTTAAGCACTTCCACGCCTGTGACTATTCAGCAGTGTCACTGGCTTCAGAAGATCTTCACTTTCGTGAAGATGACGATTTTCCCACTTTCACCACAAATCTGGTGTCAAGTCTCGCCAATAGGGGTTGTGACTAGTCACAAGATCATTCTTCCAAGAACAATTCCAGTGCTTAATCTGCTTCTCACGAGCAATAGCGTCTTCCATACAATCAAACAACTCATAATGCACAAGATGATAGACATTATATTTTTTCACAAATCCACCAGTCACACCATGCCGGTGCTTCCAAATGCGCTGTTGTAGATTTGACGTTACCCCAATATAGATAACTCCACTCCCCTTAGAAGCAGTAATGTAAACACATGGTTGTTTCGTCATCAGATATTCCCTTATCAAATTGACATCATTCAATCTCCCCCCATGCTAGACATTTATCCAATACCTATTTTCAGCACACTTCACGTATTTCGATTTATCATACTAAGCTCATACTATAGCCTTATAGATAATGCGTATTTAGCCATGCACACTTTTCCCGTATACTAAAATCAAATTGTAAAATCATAAGTCCACGATGAATCAATCAGTCCACATATGGCTCGATGCAGCCAGACCTAAAACACTACCACTCGCTTTAGTCTCCATTATCACAGGCAGTGCACTCGCTTTCTCTACTGGCAACATGTCTTGGAGTATCGCTTTACTTGCTCTGCTTACCGCGACCCTGCTGCAGATTCTCTCTAACCTAGCCAATGATTACGGTGATGCCGTCAAAGGCACCGACAACGACAACCGTTTAGGTCCAATGCGTGCAATACAGTCAGGCGAAGTGTCTCAGCAAGAGATGAAGAAAGCCATCGTGCTGAATATCATTCTGACTGTGATTGCAGGACTAGGTTTAGTCTTTCATGCGCTGGATTCAATGCAAAACATTTTGGCGTTTATCGGACTCGGCGTATTAGCTATCATCGCTGCCATTGCCTATACCGTCGGTAATAAGCCCTACGGCTACGCAGGACTAGGCGACATTTCAGTATTTATCTTCTTTGGCCTGCTTGGTGTCTCAGGTACCTACTTTTTACACACTGGCCATATCGACTCTCTACTCTTCTTACCGGCTGTCGGCTGTGGATTACTCGCGGTTGCCGTACTTAACGTCAACAACATGCGTGACATTGAAAATGATAGCGCCTGCGGTAAGCGTACTGTCGCGGTGAGACTGGGTGAGCACAACGCTAAGGTTTACCACTTCACACTGTTATTATGCGCAGTCATCGCCTTTGCGGCTTATCTCGTTCTACAACAATCACCGTTGTGGATCAGCCTGCCTTTTGTCATCAGTCTTATCGTTGTCATCAAACATGGTAGAGCGGTTTGGCACGCAACACAGCCTGCGCAAATTGCCCCTATGATGCCGATTGTGGTGAAGTGTTCATTAGTCACTAATATCCTGTTTTCAGGAGTGGTTATAGCTCAAACTCTGATGACTTAATTGAGCCTTGTCATTGCATTGACCTATTCACCCGATATACTCGATTTATACCTTTTGTAAACTGCAAAGAAGAGTCGCCATGGAATACAGTACTTCAGCCCTATGTGATATCTACCTAGACCAAGTAGACGTTGTTGAGCCAATGTTTAGTAACTTTGGTGGCCGAGCCTCATTTGCAGGTCAAATCACTTCGGTAAAGTGTTTTGAAGACAACGGTGTTATCCGTGAAATTTTGGAGCAAGATGGTGTAGGTCGAATTCTACTTATCGATGGTGGTGGTTCACTGCGTAAAGCTCTTATCGATGCAGAGATCGCTCAGCTGGCAGAAGATAACGAATGGGAAGGCATCATCGTTTACGGCTGCGTGCGCGAAGTTGATGAACTGGAAGATATGAACCTTGGTATCCAAGCCCTTGCTTCTATTCCTGTGGGCGCAGCTCAATCCAATGTTGGTGAAGTAGATGTGCCAGTTAACTTTGGCGGTGTGACCTTCTTACCGGAAGATTATGTGTATGCCGATAATACTGGGGTGATTCTTTCTCAAGAGCCGCTTGATGTGAGTTTTGAGGATGAAGAGGCGGTTGAATAACTGTCATAGTACTTATCAGAATTGCGCTCGCTGAGGCAAGGTCCCTGCCTGCGCAGGGATGACGACAGGGTTTCTTTACGCCCAACAGTGGTAAATAACAGACATAAAAAAACGAGAACTCTAGGTTCTCGTTTTTTTATTCAAAGCAGTTACAATTAGTCATTACCAAATAAGTCGCGCGTATACACTTTGTCAGCAACATCAGCTAACTCAGGCAACATACGATTCGAGATAATCAAATCGGCTTCTTGCTTAAACGCATCGACATCTTGAATCACGCGAGAGTGGAAGAAGTGCTCTTCTTTCAGCACAGGCTCATAAACAATGACTTCAATACCTTTCGCCTTCAGACGCTTCATAATGCCTTGGATACTTGATGCACGGAAGTTATCTGAACCAGATTTCATGATTAGACGATACACACCAACTACCTTCGGCTCACGCTTAACGATAGAGTCTGCTATGAAGTCTTTACGAGTGCGGTTAGCATCAACGATAGCACCAATGATGTTATTTGGTACTTCTTGGTAGTTAGCAAGCAGCTGCTTGGTATCTTTTGGTAAACAGTAACCGCCATAACCAAAAGATGGGTTGCAGTAGTGGCCACCTATACGTGGATCTAACGCCACACCTTCGATGATTTGGCGAGTATCCAATCCAAGCGCTTCAGCATAAGAATCTAACTCATTGAAGTATGCAACGCGCATTGCAAGATAGGTGTTTGAGAACAGTTTCACCGCTTCAGCTTCAGTTGAATCGGTAAATAATACATCAATGTTCTCTTTTTGAGCCCCTTCCACCAATAGATCAGCGAACACTTTTGCCCGTTCACTGCGCTCACCGATAATAATGCGAGACGGATTTAGGTTGTCATAAAGGGCGCTACCTTCACGTAAAAACTCTGGAGAGAAGAACACGTTCTCAGTACCCAACTCTTCACGAACACGCGCACTGTAACCAACAGGTACTGTGGACTTGATAACAATGACCGCATCAGGGTTAATCGCCATCACATCTTTAATCACCGCTTCAACAGAGCTGGTATTAAAGTAGTTGGTTTGTGGGTCATAATCTGTCGGAGTAGAAACAATCACATAGTCCGCACCAGAATACGCTAACTCTTTGTCCAGAGTAGCCGTAAAGTTTAAGTCATCACGCTTCAAAAACGCTTCAATCTCACTATCTACAATCGGCGATTGCCCATTGCACAGCATGTCCACTTTTTCCGCATTAATATCAACCGCTACTACCTCATGGTTTTGAGCCAGCAACATCGCATTTGATAGGCCTACATAGCCTGTTCCAGCAATTGCTATTTTCATAGTTTCTTCTTACTAAATTTTACTAATAATTCTTTTCGTGAGATTGAAGCCATACAAGGTCACGAATTCCATCCGTTGGTACAAAGCCAGTCGGAGCTTCAAGCATCAATTTGCGTAATCTCGGTTGATCATAATCTTGTGCTGCTTGATGTAAATCGTCAAGTAACTCATTGTATGTGAGTTGATCTATTGAGACCTCCTGAGCCGTCATGATGCGGTCGTGAGATGTTTCAGAGACATTATCTCCAATGAGCAACTCTTCAAACAACTTCTCACCAGGTCTTAATCCTGTATAGAGGATTTCAATATCACCATCTGGATTATTGCTATCTTTCACTTCCAAACCTGATAAGTGGATAAGGTTTTTAGCAAGCTCAGCGATACGGACAGGCTCACCCATATCTAGCACAAACACATCCCCTCCCTTACCCATTGCTCCTGCTTGGATAACTAGCTGAGCAGCTTCTGGGATAGTCATAAAGTAACGAATGATATCCTTGTGAGTCACTGTCACCGGACCGCCTTTAGCGATTTGTGCCTTAAATAAGGGGATCACAGAACCCGAGGAGCCAAGCACATTGCCAAAACGTACCATAGAGAACAAAGTACTGTGTTCTACTTGATACCCCTTCGCCAGCGCTTGCAAACCAAGCTCAGCCAAGCGCTTTGTCGTCCCCATAACATTTGTTGGACGAACTGCTTTATCTGTTGAGATAAGCACAAAAGAGGACACGTTGGCTTCAATTGCAGCACATGCAGCACGGTACGTGCCTAACACGTTATTTTTCATGCCTTCAGCGACATTGAATTCAACCATAGGAACATGTTTATAAGCGGCAGCATGGTAAACCGTATCAACATGATAGGCTTGCATGGTCTGCTGAAGTCGTTCTTGATTCTGGACATTACCTAGAATAGGTATCAAGGCGAGCTCTGGCGCAATTTGCCGTAGCTCCCTGTCGATTCGATACAAAGAGTACTCTGACGCTTCAAACAATATCAAAACTGTTGGTTGATGCTTAATGATTTGACGACATAATTCGGAGCCAATAGAACCTCCAGCTCCGGTAACCATAACCGCCTTACTTTTGATATTTTTTTCTAGCAAGCTCTGATTCGGTGCGACCTGATCACGACCAAGCAAGTCCTCAATGGCCACCTCTTTAAGTTGATCGATCTGCAATTCACCACTGACGATATCGCTTAAATTAGGGATCGTCATCACTTCAACAGGATAGTCAGAGAGTACCTCAATGACTGACTTACGCTCACTGCGTGTCGCCGATGGCATTGCCAATAGCACCTTTTCCACCTTGTGCTTATCGATCAGACGGGCTAGATACTTACGGCGAAAGACTGTCACGCCTTGGATCGTCGTTTTATGCATTTTACGGTTATCATCGATAAATGCCGCCACACGATACTCATCGCTTTGAGATACGACATTATAGAGCTGACGCCCCGCTTTACCTGCTCCATAAATGAGCACAGGGATGCGACCCTTCACCAATAAATCTGCCACTAAAAAGCGCACCAATAATCGTGCTCCACCACACATCGAAACCAAAAACGTGGCATAAATTACAGGAACTGAGCGCGGCAGAAATATTTGAAAATAGTAGGAGAACAAGACGATAGATAGCCCCGACAAGGCGGCTCCGAATGCTACCGTAACAACTGCTTGTAGGCTCAAATAACGAAGTACCGCTCGATATAGACCAGTATTCGTAAAGATGACCAAGGTAACCAATGCTACTGCTGCAAAGACATACCAATAGTCTGGATCACCCCAGTATTTCGCAATGGACCCCATACGCGAATAGAAGGCGCCCCAGAACGCTATAAAGATGAAAATAATATCGACAACAACGCTAACCAGTCGTTTAGCAGGTCTTGGCATTGTCCAGATAGGATTCAAAGAGAGCACAAACTAACCCCTACAAAAATAAGAGGAAACTTAAGATTTAGACACGCGATCACCTGCACCTTTGCCAGTTGCAGTCGCAATGATATAACGGAAGTAGAGAGCAATACTCAATGAGTCTAGCATTTGCCTATCTGTTTTTGCGAGCAGCTCAGGTGTCGACATATCAATGTTACTGACTTGAGCCAGCCCAGTAATACCAGGTAAAACATCGTACACACCAAGTTTGTCACGCTCAGCGATTAACTCGGTTTGATTAAACAAATTAGGGCGAGGACCCACAATGCTCATTTCACCTTTTACAACATTGATCAACTGAGGAAGTTCATCAATTTTGGTCTTACGCAAGAAAGCGCCCATTTTTGTAATGGAAGCTCGGCTCGCTAAATGGCTAGCTACAGACTGAGTGTCGACACTCATGGTTCGGAACTTCACTAACTTAAATGGCTTTTTGTTTCGACCGACTCTTTCTTGAATAAAAATCGGTGAGCCTGTATCGAAATAGCCAATAACGGTCACGATTATCAAAATAGGAAAGGTTACAATCAGCCCTATGGCTGCGAGCAGGAAATCTAAAATTCGTAACATAACAATCTCGTTCTAACTAGACTTAAGCTCATCCATCATGCGCTCTAAGCTTTGTTGCATAGTGTAGGGTGGCGTCCAGTTTAACACGCGCTGGTTTTTTTGAATATCAACCTGTAGCGATCCTGCTAGCCTATCTATCGCTGCAGATTTGCCCGTTACCTTACCTAAAAGTTTAAACAGACTTAAAGGTATGGGTATCATCCAAGGTGATCTACCTTGTACAGACGCAAGTTTCTCAACTAAATCACGAGTAGATACATCTTCTCCATCAGAGACAAGAAACGTTTGATTCGCGGCATTAGGATCACAAGAACACGTTTCAATGAAGTCCACGAGGTTGTAGATAGAAACTAAGCTTCGCGCATTTGTGTTAATACAACCCAGCGGAAGCGGAATTCCCTTACCAGCAAGCTTAAACAACGATGCAAAGTTAGCTTTAACACCAGGACCGTAAACCAAAGGTGGACGAATGATAACAGTATCCATTGAGCTCGATTCTGACAATAACGCTAATTGCTGCTCCGCTTCAGCTTTAGATACCCCGTAATCGTCGCTCGGATTAGTACTATCATCGGCAGAAAACGCAACATCGAGAGTGCTTTCTCCATTTACCTTTACAGAGCTAATAAAGACAAACCGAGCTACTCCTTGAGCTGCAGCCTGCTTAGCAAGTGATAATGTGCCCTGCGTATTTACTTTCCGATACTCTTCTAGAGGGTTCGTTGATTCATCGCGCATCACATGAGCTCGAGCAGCGCTGTGTATCACTACATCAAAACCTGACAAATCCAGCGCTGTCGTTTCGAGCCTCTCAAGTTCACCCTCAATAAAACCACCCTCCCAGCCTATTGGTTTACGACGACCGAAGCAGGTGATTTCATGGCGATTGGAAAGTTGGTTTATTAGCGCAAGACCAACGAAACCAGTACCGCCAGTAACAAGGATTTTCATATATATTCCTAACTATTGGTCGTAAAGCGCATCAAAAGATGCAAGGACGCTAGCGTAATCGTATTTTTCTAAGGCAAGTACACGGCTACGTTTCCCAAAAGCCTCTCGTAGTGCAGAGTCATCAATAAGTCGCTCAATGGTATCGGCAAGAGCCTCAGCATTTTTTACTGGCACCAGAAAACCATTCGGTTCTTTGGTATCAACCAGCTGTCGACATCCTGGAGTATCACTTGTTACGATCGCTAATCCACACGACGACGCCTCTATCAGCGATTTCGGTAGCCCCTCGCGATAGGATGGCAAACACGCAATGTCGGCCTGTTGGTATACATCTTTGACATCACTACGGTGACCAAGGTACTCAATGACACCTTCATCATGGGGGGCTTGAAGTTCTGACTCATTGAGAGACGAAATATTGGCATCGTCCACCCCACCAATCATTCTCATCGTGACCCTAGAGCCACGCGCTTTCAATAGACGCGCAGCCTCGATAAACTCATACGCCCCTTTGTCTTTGAGCATACGAGCTAAAAACACAACGACTGGTGGTTGATTATCAGTTTGAAGCGGTACAAAGAACTGCGTGTCAATACCAGCACCATTAACCAAAGCCGTTCTACGTTCAGGCACAATACCATCAGCGACAAACAGAGCTCTGTCGTCATCGTTCTCAAAAATCACAGTCGCTTGGGGCTGACTTAAGGCAAACTTATAGACAGACTCTACCATCCTCCAGAGAAAACGACCTTTGGAGCTCTCAGATAGGGACAGCGAGCCCAACCCGGTAATAGAGAAAAGAGATCGCCTTGGACGCAAGTCACGAAAAAGCTTGGTAATCAGACCACTATACAGAACAGGTTTTATAGTGAAGGCATGAATGAGATCAGGCTTGATCTGTTTTATCAATCGAAACAGCCCAATCACCACCTTCAATTCATTTAAGGGATTGGTCCCATCACGGGTTACACCATAATTATGATAATGGAAACCCGCGGACTCATACTCTGCACGCTTTTCCTCATCCCCAGTGATAATGTGAACGACATGTCCTTTGTTTCGGTTATGGAGTGCAAGCTTCAAAAAATGAGAGTGAAAAAACCAAGATACATTTACAACGTATACGTATACCAAACTCTTGCCTTCAACCATCTAATTTTTGCCTTCAAAAATAACATCGAGATATTGGGACGAAATATGCTCTAGCGTAAATGTTTGTATTGCTTCGTTAGCTAAACCGCGCATCGATTGTAACTTATGAGGGTCCTGGTAAACCGACTCAATAGCTTGAAGCAAAGAGTCAGGGTCTCCCACGGGAACTAAGATCCCATACTTTGCATGTTCGATACTGCCTTTAAGATGCGACGTAAAATCGGTTGATGGAGCCAGTATTTCTCTTGGTCCACTAAGGCAATCAGTACTAACGACAGCGCAGTTACACACCAAAGCTTCTGCGAGTACATTTGGAAAGCCTTCACTTTCAGAGTTCAGTACAAAAAGCTTGGCCTTACTCAAATACTTGTAGGGATTCGAGTCAAAACCAACAAATCGAACTCTTGATGATACACCCAACTCATTGGCCAAGCTTTTTAGTGACTCCAATTGTTCTCCAACACCCAAAATGACAAGCTCAGCACTTTTGTCTGCAAGCTTACTGAAAGCTTTTATGAGCCCTAGGTGGCCTTTTCGGGGAGACAAACTTCCTACCGTAACAATCGTGTTATCCATCTCTATTGGCACAGCTAGCTCGGACTTACTGCGAATAGCTTCAATATCATATGGATTATAAATAACAACTTGTTTGGCATTGACCTGATAGTTACGTTCTAAATCAGCCTTTATTGCATGTGAGACTGAAACTATCAAATCCGCTTTGGGATAAAGGGATTTCACTAAAAAATTACTAACCCGCGAAGCAATAGAGTTGTCACTGTATAGCGAGCTAGAGGCAATACGTTCACTGATGACTATTCGGTGTTTTGAGAAGAGCCTAGATAAACAGTTAACGTAATTTGCACGATGGAGAAAACTAACCAGTGTCGTTATTTCCAAGCTTTTAATTACGCGGGACAGCTTAAATGCAAGAAAAGGCAACGAAAGAAAATTCACCAATCCACTCGAGTTAGCAACATTGAGAGAAACGACTTTTATCCTTGGATCTAAGTCATAGTCAATATCTTCCTCGAATACGATAAGCGTACAGTCATAGTCATCGACAAAGTGATTCATCAAAGTACTAACAACTCGTTCAGCCCCACCGCCTGCCAATGAATTTATCAGAAAGGCTACATTATTTCGCATCAATTAGTTCCTCAAAGACTCGCATGTACGCTTGATGATTTGAGCTATAGTTACATTTTTCTAAAAGTAGCTTTCTAGCATTGATACCAAAGACATTGTCAGAGTTATTCTCAATCAATAGATTCACTGATCTCGCTAAACTTTCACTGTCTCCAGCCTTGGCGACATATCCGGTCTTACCGTCAACCACAAGATCGTAGGCACTACCTACTGCCTCAGTGGCGATGACCGGTTTTTCCAACGCCATCGCCTCATTAACCGTAAATCCCCAGCTTTCCATCTGCACATTGGCATCCAGTCGAAATCGAGTTGGCAATACGAAAAAATCACAATGTTGATAATAATATGGCGCATCGGACGACTCACACGGGCCAAGAAAATGTACTCTCGATTCAAGATCTAACTCTTGTATAAGTGCCAAACATTCCTTCTTGTACTCATCATCACCATCGCCAACAACAACCAGATCGTGGCTCACATCAACGTCTTTCATCGCTTTGATTAGAACATCCAGTCCTTTGTATTTGATTACTCGACCTAGATAGAGAATCTTGCTGTTTGAACTAAGGGAGTCCAGCGTTCGCTTCACCTCTGAATTTTTATCTTCAGAACTCAGTGCTTGTTTTGAATCAACAGTCGTATTGTAGGCAACAGCAATAGAGTCTTTGGGAAAATCAAACTCATCGATGTAGAAGTCACGAGCCTTCGTTCCCGCGGCGACAACCCTATCAACACAATATCTCGTCAAGAAGTTCACGTACTGGTATAACAAGCGGTACTTGCGTATCTCTTTTGGGTAGCGCCATAGTTCGTCGAAAACAACAACCTGTTTACCGAACAACTTTACAAAGGGTGCTAACAAAAGAAAAGGCACACTGACTATATTGGAGAAGACAACAATCTTATGGGACCAGAACGGTATCTTTAACAGATCAAAGGACAACCCATCGATTGAAACTCTATGGGTATCTTTAGCTTGATAATAGGCTATATCCGTTTCGCTAAGAATCGTATTGATTTCGGTATATGAGTGAGATTTACCCTTCTCACCACGTCTAGGAGATGCGGACCAGAAAAAATCGACACCACTTTTTGAAAGCCGCTCAAACAGCTCTCGTCTATAGGTTCTGATTGCAGGATGTATGTATAACACCTGGCCCGTTAACTGAGATGCCTTGTTACCCATTGAACTTCTCATTCTTTATCCCATATCCAAAGCCTTTCTTCGAGGCATAGAGTATGTGTTCTGGTATCAAATATTCGAACGCCTGCTTTAGTATGAGCTTGTTATTGGCTCTCCCGGATTTTTTTGAAATCTTACGATGAGCATCTATGCGCAAAGCCAGCTCAATGACGCGATAATCGAGGAAAGGAGCTCGAGTTTCTATGCTGTACATCATTGCCGGTAGATCTGAACTGATCGTAATAGAGTGAGCGTTTTCGGTAATCAAACCAAGCCAATTCGCACTGTCGATGTACGATGTAGCATTAACCTTGTCAGCCCAATAATTAAGCAACTGGGAGTAATCATGATTGTTTAACCCTTTACCGTCAGCTTCCTTCTTGTATAGGTAGCCCTTTCTCCTAGCATTCTCTCGCTGCGCAAGCTCAAATAGTAATTTCAGCTCTTTGGAGGACGAAAAAATCTTCTCAAAGCCACTCAACAGGCCCTTCGGCAATACCTCTAAAAACTTTACGATATCGGAGAACAGCATCTGTCTATTGGCACCATCATATCCATAGAAGATTTCATCAGCCCCAAGCCCCGTCATAACCACTTTTATATTTTGCTTCGATATTTCTCTGTAAAGTCTGGCAGCATGGGTTAACGGCAGTAAGCGTACTTCTTCGCCATAGATTTTGCTCAGTTGAGTATAAAGCTCCTCCTGAAGTTCTTTATCATAACTGAACACTTCTAGGCTCACACCAAAGTGCTGTGCGACAAACTCAGCGCGCTTGGTTTCTTCCTCATCAGCCCTTAAGCAAAATGCTCTCGGTTTCAATCCATGCTCAACCATCAGCCCAGTGATAATGGAGCTATCAACACCGCCACTTAGCAGCGTTGCAATCTCTACATCAGCTCGCTCCCTAATACTCACCGCACTATCGATAACGTCTCTAACATCGTTTTTAGTAATTGATGAGTCTACACAGAAGTCTGGTGACCAATAACACCATTTCCTCTGAACTATTCCTTTTTTCACCACCATCGCATGTGCGGGTTCAAGGCGGCGGATCTGTTTGTATTTGGTATGAGGCTCAGGCACATGCCTAAAGTTTCTTAGAAAACTATAACCAACCCCAATCTCGTCAATCTCGCTACTAAAAACACCCGTTCCATAGAGAGCTGCTAATTCAGAGGCAAAGTAAAAACCAGTTTGATGCTCACTGTAAACGAGCGGCTTCTTACCGATTCGATCTCTAGCGATAAACAAACTGTCTTCATGAATATCGTACACGGCGAACGCAAACATACCATTAAGCTTAGGGAGTAGCTCCTCTCCCCATTGGATGAAACTTGCTAAAAGTACTTCTGTATCTGATGATGTCGAGAAACTATAATCTAGCTGTGCCTTAAGCTCTGTATAGTTGTAGATCTCACCATTAAAAACTATTACATACCTACCGCAATGAGAAACCATTGGTTGATTTGCACTTTCAGTCAAATCAATAATAGCAAGTCTGTTATGACCTAGATATAGGTCATTAATCGAATAAGATGAACAATTATCAGGCCCTCTGTGATTCTGAGCCTGAAGAATTTTATCGAGTATGCTTGCATGGTTATTAATTTTATCTGACCATACACCAGCGATTCCACACATTTCAAATATCCTGGTAAATTATGAACGAGAGCAAATAGTTAATTTATTTCTTCTTTAGTACAACGACAAAGTTTTGATGAAGATACTTATTTAAGGAACCAAAAAAGTTCATCGTTCTTTGCTTCATCGACATATCAGGTCTAAATGTGAAGTATAGAACATCAACAATATCGTAATCATAGCGCTCAGCTAGCTGACGCATGTTTGTTTCATCGAGCCATACTGTATGGTCTGCAAGTGTGTTTGGTTTTTTACCTAACAGAACACGAACGATATTATTCATTGCCATTGGATTAGGTGTTGAGACTATCAACTCGGCATCATCTGTCATAAACTGTTTAATGTTATCCAATGATGTACCTATATTATTTAGATGTTCAATTACATCCAACAACAGAATGGAATCAAATTTACCCAACTCATTATCTACAGATGTGGACTCTAAATTTAGATAGTTATAGTTAAAGCCACTCTTATTAACAAATTCAATACCTTCCTTGTTAATATCAACACCACAAACACTGGAAGCATGTTCCACAAGTCGTTTATGACGCCATTCTTGATAATCTTGCTTTGAATACTCTATAAAGTCACCTAGGCCACCGATTTCTAGTACTTTTTTTGAACTAACTTTACTATTAATGTATTTTTCAAAATCCATGATAGAGTCTTTTCCTCTTTATTAGATTAGACATAGGTTTCTCTATAATTTCATAGGATAACAATCCACCCACAACGGAAATGAGCAGTATTAACCATGGGTTTAATTCGAGCGAAGTTTTCATCACGATAATATTAATAAATATCATGTGTGTAAGATAAATTGAGTAAGATGCATTTCCTAGTTGTTCAAGCCACTTTAACTTTTTCAAACCAGTTCCACGTTCCAAATTTATGGCAGTGAACACTATTAGAAATGAGGGCACTAAATAGTTGATAAGGCCATAATCAACACTTCTCGGATGGACTCCCCAACCTAATAAGTCACTCGAGAATAGATAGAGTATGGAAAGTATAAAAATCGACAGATTCAGACCACTGTTCAGCCTTAGGTTCTTACTGGTATAGATCGAATTAACTAAGGCCCCAGCAATAAAAAAGTAAAAGTAATTGCCGTATTCATAACCTCTAGATCTAAGAATGTTGGCAAGCACAAAGTCGCCGAGTATCAAAATGACAACTACAGCCACTTTTTTATACGTCGTTTTAAGAGGCAGAAGAATTGAAGCCGCGACCAAGGTGTAGAAAACAAACTCATAAGTAAGAGTCCAACCGACACCATGCACTGCACCTAAAGCGGTAAAGGTAAAACTTTGAATAATACGCACTATAGTAGGGTCATAAGCAAAACCCAAAGCAAGGACGATTAAAGTCGTCAGGTAGTACATGGGGGCAACGCGGAAGTATCTATCCAAGAAGAAGGCTGTTGCGGTCTTGTTCGTTTTAGTGAGTATATCAAACATAAGAAAACCACTTAAAACAAAAAATATCGACACCCCTTGGTAGCCTGTCGTGTGAAAGGTATGAAAATAGACGACAGCTACAGCAGCAATCCCTCTTAAATATTGTAGATTATAATACATTTATTTAACCAATTACTTTTCTTGCGTTTATTCTATAAAATGGAAGAGTAAACAGCATCGCCAATCCCCAACCATAGATAGAGCTCATTACGGAAAATTGAGAAAAGAGTAAACTAATAAAAGCTACCTTAAAAAACAACTCTATAAATTGAAGAAGGGTAATTCTTGACAATCCTTGGGTATAGTAACAAGCATTACTATAAAATCGTTGAATGATAGACATAGCGATAACCAGAGAGGAAACTAAGAACATGTTATCATACACTTCATACTGTCCTTCACCTAACCACAAGTCTAATACTAAGCCTCCCGTAAGTGCATACCCAGCACCACCTAGCAAAGCACAAAGCAACACTATACGCTCATACTTATTAAAACTTAATTCAGATAATTTTTCGTTGCTTGAATAAGCCTTACCAAAGCTATGCTGTAAAGGTTCACTGATTCTCCAACCAAGCATAATAATTGTATTTGGGATGCGCCATAATACTAGGTATGCGCCCACCACTTCCGAACCAAAGTAATACTCCAGAACTAGAACATCTATCTGAAGTAATAATATTGTTGACACACCATTCACAAGGTATTTTCGACCTTGTTTCAAGAAAACACGTGATAAGATTTTTCTATAGTGCTTAGTAAAAGATACCTCATACAATCTATCACTATAAAGCTTCATTGAAGCAAACAGAAATGTTATAAATGAAGATAGCAAAAGCGATATGAACACCCATTTAAGCTCATGAGTGTAGAAATAGACGCCGATGCTCAACAACATAAAGAGAAATTGTTGCAAAAATCTAAAAAATGCGACTTTATACTGCATCAGCTTTGCATTTAAAATCTCATAACATGGAATCGTAATGAAGCTAACTAATATGTATATGGAAAATGCTATATACGTATCGAAATATTCATTCTTAAAATGCCATCCATATGCCATTACCAGCAATGATGCAAGGCAGCCATATATACCATTTACGATAAATGATATTGTTGATATGTTATTGAAGTTAAACTTAGTTTTAAGCAAGCTGCGGGTCATGCTTGAGCTCAGCCAACCTAGCCCTATGTCGACGACAGCCTTCGTGCTAAATAAAAGACCAAAAATACCTAGTGCTTCTACACCTTCATGTCGCATTATCAAAGGAATTAAAACTAGACCTGTTACTATATTACTAAAAGTAACAAAGTAACTGAACAATAGGTATTTAAAATGTTCTGACTTTTTGATCATTCAAAGACTACTTTAAATCTATTTTCCCAACAGCTCGGAGAAAACTTGTCATTGAAGAGCTTTGCACTATTTGATTTAAAGCTTTCTTTTTCATCCGCGATTTTTTCAAAGCAGCTTCGAAGATCACTATACAATCCATAGTAAAACTCATTATTCTCCAAGTATCTTTCAGAGAATTCATTGATTGTTAGTTCAACACAATTAACTACTTCTTCGCCTGCGTGAAGCTCTGGGCGAATGATAGGGTGTGAGAGCAAAAAGCCATTATAGTTGTCGACCACTATCTCTTTGGTTGCATAGGCGTCTACAGCAATCAATGCCATTCCGAAAGACATAGCCTCGAGCAGTACCATACCAAAGGATTCATGAAAAGAAGGCAGAACCATCACATCCATTGTGGGGAATACTGTACTGAGGAGCGTGTCACGGTCAGTTAGAGGCAAAAAGGTGATGCGAGAGTCCGAAGCATAAGGCGCTTTCATCGTCTCAGAGATGTCTGAGACCACCGTCAGACGCAATCGAGTATCTTTGGTATTGAAAAATGCCTCTAAGAGTTCAGGCCCTCCTTTCCTCCTAAAATCTATTCCGACGAACAGTAGGTTGGTCACTTCTGATTGAGGCTGGTGTTTAGACAGGTTGTCTTCGACAAAAGGATAAACAACATGACTATTTGGAAAGTTCTCTTTCCCATAAAGTTCGAAACTATGATTACGGCACGTCTCGGACATAAATGTGACAGCCTTACAAGATTGAATCTTGCTCGCTATTTTGGATTTATTCCTTTCAAAATTGCTCTTTTCGTAATAACAAAGGCTATAAGGGTTGTCTAACTCTACTACATACGGTGTTGTGGTTTTCTGCTTTGGGAATGCGCCCCAAAAGTAGTAAAACTCAGCACCATTTGCTGAGTTTTGATCGTAGTTCTGATTATTAACAAGCAGTTTGGAGAGCTGCTTCTTGGCAAACGCATTAATGCTAAATGACGATGGCTTGAACTTTCTAACACTTTTAGACTGGATCACCCCATTGGGAGTGGATGTGTCGAACAGGTTATTCGCAGCCTTAATCGTATCCCACATCCTATCCCTTGATGCCGGTCGGATATTAAAATATATAGTCTTCATTTTACGTCACTTTTGAAATGGTATAGCGATATTTTCCCGAAGCCGTAGGAGAGATTTCTTCGACAAAATCAAAAGATATATTGGTCTGTTTCCCCATTACTAGTCTTACTTTTTCTTTAATGCTATCAATATCAGATTCGATCGGGTTTTCTGACTCACTCACAATTTTAATATTGATATGGTTAACAGACTCTTGAACAACTTGAAATTTGTTTACCCACTTCAGGTCGTAAAATAAGTGAGTAAAATATTCCCCGTGAATCTTCTGCTTTTTTTCATTCACAAAAATATCTGAGGTTCTTCCCACAACAGTATCTAGAACAACCTTCCCATCGATAACTCCACCGTATTTAGCCATATCACCAATACGATATCGAATTAACGGCATAACGCGATTCACTAAGTTAGTAACGACCACCTCTCCCGTCTCACCGACACCGACGTGATTGCCGTGTTCATCCAACACTTCCACAAATTGGGTCATGTGAGACACAACCATTTTTCCAATACTCGGCTCAAAGCAAGCGATATCACCCACCTCTCGAGAGCCGTAACGATTAACAATCGTTGCATTTGGAAACGCGTCCGTGATCTCTTTTAAAACGCCATCTGTCAGCGTTCCAGCAGTTGTCATGATGACTGAAACATTATCTAGTTTCTGTTTGGCTTTATTTACGACTCGGCTGAGTTCGTAGATGGACTCCACATAGGCTAGGATCATCCGCGGAGAATTACTTCTAATCCAATCGATGCATTCGATGTATTTCTTATTATCCATCATAAAAGAGTTAAACCAGTACTCATTCTTGATAGATTTCATAAGCCTAACGTTCCATGGCTCCTTACCGTGAAACAAATCCCTCTCTGAGCCCCAAAGTAGGAGTTTCTTTTCACCTACTGAGTAGCCTACGCTGTCATCCATGATGATCTTTACCGCTCGGGTGCTCACGTTAAATTCATCATCTTGCAGGAAGGTAACCGGATGACCAGTGGAGCCACCAGAAGTATTACTATTATGTTTAATAGTCTCTAGCTCAGAGCTACTCAGTGTTGCGTGATTTGCTCGAATAATGTCCTTCGTCAGAAGAGGTAACTTTTTAATTGACTCGGCATTAATCTGGTCGATACCATCAATTCCACACTCTCTCATCACTTTCTGGTAATAAGGAACCTTCGAAAAGCTGTACTGCAGTAATGCGGTTAGCTTCTCGTTGTATATGTCAGCGCTTGATAATAAAGACTCTTGTTTAAGTTTCTTGTAACAAGCTCCCGTCTTCCCAACCTTGCGGAACAGCGCTCCAGCGACAAATTGTCTAGCCATACTCATTTGCTTTTACCGAGACTGATGAATTAAAAGTACTGCTTATACCAGGTGACAAGCTCCCTCACACCTTCTTCAAGTGAGACCTGTGGCTTGAAGCCTGTTGCAAGGAAAAGTGGCTGAGAATCTGCGTAGGTTCTAAGAACATCACCTGGTTGCATGTCTCTAAAATTCATTTTGGCGCTCTTGCCCAGCTCACTCTCTATTGCAGAGATAAAGTCCATCAAGTTAATGGGGTTTCCATGCCCTATGTTATAGACGCGGTACGGTGCCGAACTCTCAGAGCAACCGTCAACACTGGCTTTCCAGGCCGGATTCTCTTGGGGTATCAATGCAGACGCTCTGATGACGCCTTCTACAACATCATCGATATGAGTAAAGTCACGCCACATCTCACCGTTATTATTGACGTCAATCGTCTCACCAGCGCTAATCTTGCGAGTAAATATCAGCGGCGCCATATCCGGACGTCCCCAACTACCATAAACAGTAAAAAATCGTAGACCTGTCGTAGGGATTTTATACAAGTGCGAATAACTATGTGCCATCAATTCATTTGCTTTCTTAGTCGCTGCATACAAAGAGATAGGGTGATCAACATTATCATTAGTTGAGAACGGAACTTGGGAGTTTAGACCGTAGACCGATGAAGAGGATGCATAAACTAAATGTTTAACACCGTGATGGCGACAACACTCAAGTATATTCAAGTGACCGATTAGATTACTCTCACCGTAAGCATCTGGATTTTCTAACGAATACCTAACGCCAGCTTGCGCCGCTAAATGAATAACAATGTCTGGTTGAGACTTCTTAAATACTTCCACCAGATCATTTTTATTGCTGATATCTACCTTATTGAATTCAAAATGAGAGGAATTGATATCCTTCAACCTATCCAATTTCAAGTTAATATCATAGTAATCATTGATGTTGTCTACGCCTACGACCTGATGTCCATGCGCGCAAAGTTTTTTTGCCACGCGACTACCGATAAAACCTGCCGCGCCTGTAACAAGATATTTCATAAATAACTCTGCAAAATATAATTCTAAACTGAACCGAAGTTAGCTAAAGCAAACGATCATGCATCTCTTTGAGACCCAAGGCACTCGCATCTTTCTCTGATAACTTAGGCGGCGTAGAGATGGGCCACTCAATTCCGATATCTGAATCATTCCAAATAATCGAATGTTCCGCTGATGGGTTATAGAAGTCAGTACATTTATACACAAACTCAGCCTCATCACTGGTCACATAAAACCCATGCGCAAAGCCTTCTGGTACCCACAGCTGACGTTTGTTCTCTGCCGATAAGTATACGCCTACCCACTGACCAAATGTCGGGGAGTTTTTACGTACATCCACAGCAACGTCAAACACCTCACCGGACACTACTCGTACTAACTTGCCTTGAGTGTTTTCGGTTTGATAATGCAGTCCGCGCAAAATACCCTTGCTCGACTTAGAGTGGTTATCTTGAACAAACGATGTTGGCTTGCCAGTGACGAGCTCTTCGAATTTTTTCTGTTGCCAAGTTTCCATAAAGAATCCGCGCTCATCACCAAAAACTTGAGGCTCAATAATCTTTACATCTGGGATACTTGTTTCTATTACTTTCATGCTCGGTTACCTAGCAATACTGTCCAATGTTGTCTAGCGCGCTTTGCCAGTCACTTGGCGCAACCGCAAATACTTGCTGGATCTTATCGCAGTTCAAGCGAGAGTTAGCGGGTCTTGGTGCTGGTAACGGGTATTGAGCTGCGGTGATTTCATTTACCTGAGGTGTTTGCGGTAGCACGCCATGCTTATCTGCTGATTCAAAGATCGCTTTTGCAAACTGATACCAGCTTACATGTGGCGCTCCTGAGAAATGATATACCCCAGATTGCTCAGAACCATTAAAGCCATCCATCATCGCCACCAACGCATTAGCAATATCCCCCGCATAAGTAGGGCCGCCAAATTGGTCACCAATAATACCCAGTTCAGGTCGGTCTTGACCTAAACGAAGCATAGTTTTTACAAAGTTATTGCCGTGCTCGCCAAATACCCACGCGGTACGCAAAATCGCATAGCGGGTGCAGTGCGCTGCGACTGCCTGTTCACCTGCGAGCTTACTCTGCCCATAGACCCCTTTTGGGTTCGGTGTGTCGGTTTCTAAATAAGGCTCATCCTTCTCACCGTCAAACACATAATCAGTAGAAATATGCAGCATCACAGCGCCTAGCGATTCCGCTGCTTGGGCTAAGTGGCGCGGACCATCACAGTTAATGGCATAGCTCATCTCGACATCGGTTTCGGCTTTATCTACCGCAGTGTGCGCCGCACAGTTAATGATAACATCAGGAGTTAACTCGGCCAGCACAGAGGCCACTTGAGCCTCGCTGATGATATCCAAGACTTCGCGATCGTAAGCAATAACATCAATATCGTCACGCACAGACAAGACATTGCTCAAACAATGGCCGACCTGCCCATAACTTCCCGTAATCAAGACTCTCTTCACTTATTTGACCTTTTGTCGTTGTCATTCACAAGGCGGATTAAATACTGTCCGTACTCGTTTTTCATCATCGGTTTAGCGATCTCAAGCAGAGCCTCATCGGTTAGCCATTGATTGCGCCAAGCAATCTCTTCAAGACAAGCGACTTTCAACCCTTGAACATTTTCAATCGTTTGAACAAACGACGATGCTTCATGCAAACTCTCATGAGTACCCGTGTCCAACCAGGCGAAGCCACGCCCAAGCAATTCAACATTCAACGAGCCATCTTCAAGATACATCTGGTTGAGGGTGGTAATTTCCAGTTCACCGCGTTCAGACGGCTTCACCTGCTTAGCCCAATCGACAACGCGATTGTCATAGAAATACAGGCCGGTGACAGCATAGTCTGACTTAGGATGCTGAGGCTTCTCTTCAATTGAAACCGCCTTCATTTCGCTGTCAAATTCCACCACACCAAAACGCTCAGGATCTTTCACTTGGTAACCAAACACCGTCGCTCGCCCTTGTGAAGTGAGCTCTCTAGCACGCTTAAGCTGCTGACTAAACGATTGACCGTAATAGATATTGTCGCCAAGTACCAAACATACCGAATCATCACCAATAAACTCTTCACCGATAATGAAGGCCTGGGCCAAGCCATCTGGGCTAGGCTGTACTTTGTACTCTAGATTAATCCCAAAGTCGGAACCATCGCCTAGTAGGCGCTGAAAGCCCACCTGATCTTCTGGTGTAGTGATGATTAGGATGTCACGAATTCCCGCCAACATTAATGTTGATAACGGGTAATAAACCATTGGCTTGTCGTAAATAGGCAAAAGCTGTTTCGAGGTCCCGCGAGTCAGCGGATAAAGGCGGGTACCAGACCCACCAGCGAGAACAATACCTTTCATAGAGAATAGGTCCTTGATTGACGATTCCTTGACCTAGAGATTTAAGTCAAAAGACAGTATTTCGATTGATACCATTTATTGGGTGCCTAAACGTTCACGAGAGTAGGAACCATCGAGAACTCGCATCCACCACTCCCGATTGTTCAAGTACCACTCTACGGTTTTACGGATGCCAGACTCAAAGGTTTCTTCTGGCGTCCAGCCCAACTCGCGCTCAATTTTTGATGCGTCAATAGCGTAACGGACATCATGTCCTGGACGGTCTGTCACGTAAGTGATCAGATCTTGATATTGATTCACACCCTGTGGCTTATTCGGCACCAACTCTTCAAGTAAAGTACAAATCGTTTTTACCACCTCAATATTGGCCTTTTCGTTATGACCCCCAATATTGTAAGTCTCACCCACTTTGCCTTCGGTGACTACTTTGTAAAGTGCACGCGCGTGATCTTCCACAAACAGCCAATCGCGGATCTGCAAGCCATCGCCATAAACAGGTAATGGCTTTCCTTCTAACGCATTTAGGATCATCAAAGGGATCAGCTTTTCAGGGAAATGATATGGACCGTAATTGTTAGAGCAGTTAGTCACCAAGACAGGGAAGCCATAAGTACGCCCCCAAGCACGAACAAGATGGTCTGAACCCGCTTTACTTGCTGAGTATGGGCTACTTGGCTCGTACGAGGTTTCTTCAGTAAACAGATCGTCTGTTCCCTCTAAATCACCATACACCTCATCAGTTGAAATATGGTGGAAGCGAAATGCCGATTGCTTAGCCTCATCAAGTGATTTCCAGTACTGGCGTGCAACCTCAAGCATGTTAAAGGTGCCAACTAGATTGGTTTGAATAAACGTCGCTGGTCCATCAATCGAGCGATCCACGTGTGACTCAGCAGCCAAGTGCATGACCGCATCTGGCTGGTGTTTTTGAAACACGGCTTCTAACGCACCAAAATCACAGATATCAACTTGTTCAAACGCATAACTTTCTGATTTTTCTGCCTCCGGTAACGATTCTAAGTTACCCGCATAGGTCAGCATATCCACATTAACAACGCTGTCAGATGTGTCATTTAAGATATGACGAATTACTGCGCTGCCAATAAAACCTGCACCGCCTGTCACTAATATTTTCATATGCTTTCCTAAAATTTGGCACGCTACCGCCCTTGAGTCATACCCTCAAAAGCAAAAACTAACGACAACTTGGAGGAGATTTAGCCTCCATAAAAATTGACTGAATTGTACCTGACTTAGTGACAGCGCGCGAATATTAATGTTTACAAGCAAGTATAGGTTTAGGGGTCAATAGATAACAGAAACCAATGGGGCATTTTGGCGTAACCTATCCATGAGTTCCATCTTTCCAGAAGTTTCACCGTGGATAAGGTGAACTTGTTTAAGTCGGCTTGAACACCCAGCTACAAATGCAAGGAGGTCTTGTTGATCGGCATGCGCTGAATACCCCGACATTGAGTGTACTTTAGCGTTCACTTTAACGCGCTGTTCGTCAATGATGACAAATGGGCGCCCCGCCTGAATATCACGCCCTAAAGTACCAGCCGCCTGATAGCCACAAAACACCACGTCCGTTCGCTTGTCAGACAGCAGTGCGTGCAGGTAGTTCACAATACGCCCACCCTGACACATACCAGAGGCAGCAATCACTATCGCTGGCTCTCCGGTAACACGAAGCCGATTAACAATCTTTGTATGTTCATGGTGTGACTCAACCACGATACATTGATCGAAGCTTAACGGACGCCGTCCAAGCAGAACCTTTTCTTGTGCCTCTTTACTCCAAAGCTTGCGATACCGCCGATAAGTGTTCGTCACCTTAGCTGCGAGTGGAGAGTCAATAATAATCGGTAAGCGCTCACTAAGCTGGTGTTGCGATAGCAGCATTTCTATATCAAACAGTAACTCTTGGGTGCGTCCAACGCTAAATGAAGGAATCAGAATGACGCCACCATCACTGACGCTACGCTGAATAATCTCTAGCAGTCGCCGAGAGCGGGTTTTAACGTCTTCATGATTGTTATCACCATAGGTGGATTCCAAAAACAGATAGTCAGCTCGTTTAGGGGGCTTTGGGTCGGGTAGCAATGGCGTATTGTCAGGGCCTAAATCCCCTGAAAATACAACAACCTCCGAATTTGGCAATTTCACCTCAACATAGGCACTGCCTAAAATATGCCCTGCTGGTTGAAATCGAATATAAGAGAAATAACGTTTATCGACAGACTTAATCGGCACCCATTCATCATATCTTACCGGTTTTGTATGTCTCTTTATCAAAGTCAATAGACGAGTGCGTTGTATCTGACTCATCCCAAACTGCAGTTTTAGGCCATCTTCCAACATCAACGGTATTAAATGTGCCGTCGCTTGTGTGCAATAGACCGGACCACAAAAACCAGCAGCAAACAACCAAGGTAAACGGCCAATGTGGTCAATATGGGAATGAGTGAGCACTAACGCACGAACAGCTCTTAGGCTAAAGTTAATATCCAGTGTATTATCACGAACATCTCTTCCTTGAAACATCCCACAATCAATTAACAGCGAGTGATTGCCAATTTTCAACTCATGACAAGAGCCTGTTACCGTATTTTTCCCACCATGATGGATAACGTAGACATCATCAGTTAGATGCATTTTTCACCCTTGTTTCGCTATTGGAAACATTACATTGGAGGAGTCAAAGCAACATGAAAAGTGAGAGGGTTAAATATTGGAACTGACTCGCAGATAAAGCTAAACACCTGTTAGGTTAATTTGCCGCGAAATCTTTCGAGATCAAGATCACAATATTGCAAAAACCCATGTAAATGGTAGGTAATCTATAAGTCCATGATTTTGTTTAAACCTCTTCCTGAATACTGTCTAAAAACAGTCCCAAAAGCCGCATAGCCTCTGCCAATGACTTGCGAGAACGCAGCCTAGATCCTAGAGTTTTTCTACCATTCAAATTCCAATTGCGTCTCAAACCCGTTAGCAACGTCATAAAAAAACAACGCAATTGTGCAGAATCATAAAGAAACAACAATGGATGTTGGCAGTATGGCTTTGGAACTTTTTAGTGTCAGTGCGGCAGCGCTATTTTTTCTCTTCGTTTTTACCAAGATGGCAAACCAAGTAGGTTTAGTCGATGCGCCAAACCAGCGCAAACGTCACACAGGGCAGATCCCTCTCGTTGGGGGACTTGCAGTTACCCTTGCTATATTGGGCTACCTTGTCTTATCTTCAAATGAAATGCCTTATGTGAGCGTGTTAACGTGCTCTATGTTTATTCTGTTAGTGATGGGCGTGATCGACGATAAATACGATCTCTCTTGCAAGCTCAGATTAACAGTACAAGCGGGGCTGACGACATTTGTGGCGCTTGCCACAGACATTAAGCTAATAAGCTTTGGTAATGCATTTGGTTTGGGTTATACCGAGTTAGAGTGGCTCGCATTGCCAATGACCGTCATTGCAGTAATTGGTGCTATCAATGCCTTTAATATGGTCGACGGGATAGATGGCTTGTTAGGCTGCTTAGCCTGTATCACCTTTGCAAGTTTGGGTGCGCTGTTTACCTTCTATAATGACCCTCAACACGCGCTGTTCTGCACCGTCATTATTGCCGCCTTGCTTCCCTATATTGCCATGAACCTTGGATGGCTTGGCCATACTCGTAAAGTCTTTATGGGAGATGCGGGCAGTATGGTCATTGGGTTTGTGGTGATTTGGTTACTGTTTACTATTAGTCAACCAAGCCTTAGTGCCAATGACCCTATGTTTTGGTATCAATGGACAGCCTACGAAACCGTTCGGCCTGTCACTGTCCTTTGGCTGATTGCCGTCCCGTTGATGGACATGGTTGCAATCATGGCTAGACGTATCAAACGTGGTGTCTCTCCCATGACTCCAGACCGAGAGCACTTACATCATATTTTCCAGCGCATCGGATTTAATCGTAAGCAAACACTTCTGATTATATGTTCTATTGCTACTGGATATGCGCTTTTTGGCGTATACGGGGAGGTTAAAAACATCTCAGAGCCCACCATGTTCTATCTGTTTCTTGTATGCTTTGGTCTTTACTATGTATTACTAAGTAAAATCTGGCGTATTACCGCCTACATACGTTTGCTTAGAAAAGAACAACGTGGCAAAAAGACATTCGAGCCTATTCAATAACGAATACTGAGCTAAGCAGCATCGAGTTCTTAAAGTCATTAACTGCCAAATATTAATGTGAAACCAATTACACAAAAAAGCGAGATGCATCAGCTTTTGTTGGCTTTCTAGACAGACAGTTTTCCTGTAGAATTAGGCACAATAACTAAATAAAAATGTATCTTTTAACCTAATACGTCAGTGGCTTTTCATGTTGTATTTATTGGCCTTCGTGTTCACCGTGTCTTTTTGTACTCTGTTTGTGAACCGCCGCATCGCAAAACACATTGGTTTAGTCGATAAACCTAATGCTCGCAAGTTGCACTCCGGAGCCGTGCCTTTAGTCGGCGGTATCTCTATCTGCATTACCGTGGTTCTTACCCTGAGTATTTTTGAGCACAACTTAAAAGACACGGGACTGTTCCTTGCTTCTATTTCTCTGCTGACCTTATTAGGTGCACTTGACGACAAATATGATATCAGCTTCAAAAGCCGAATGATTGTTCAAGCACTGCTGTCGCTGGCAATGATGTATTTTGCAGATTTGGAATTAAGTACACTTGGCAATATGTTTGGATTAGGTCATGTTGATTTAGGAGGCTTGGCGGTACTGATAACCATTTTAGCCGTGATTGGTGCAATTAACGCTTTTAACATGGTTGATGGGATAGATGGACTATTAGGCGGGCTTTCAATCGTAACCTTTGGCGCGTTAGGTTGGCTACTCTATAGTGAAGGTCACTCAGCATTAACGCTGCTTTGTATTGTGTTTGTAACTGCGGCGATTCCCTACATCGCGATGAATCTAGGATTGCTAGGCCGCCAGCGTAAAGTATTTATGGGTGATGCTGGCAGCATGATGATTGGATTTACCGTCATTTGGTTGTTACTGAGTGCGAGTCAAGACTCAAACGAACCTCTAATGCGCCCAGTCACCGCACTTTGGTTAATCGCACTGCCACTGATGGACATGGCCGCTATAATGATTCGCCGAGTACGTCGAGGCGACTCACCATTCAAACCAGACCGTGAACACCTTCATCATATATTCCAACGCTTGGGTTTAAGCTCAAGACAAACATTAGTCGCTATCTGTGCGCTGGCCTCATTGCTGACAGGTTTCGGCATATACGGTGAAATCAAACAAATTCCAGAACCGATTATGTTCTATAGCTTTATTGCGTGTTTTATTGGCTACGCACTGTGCTTGGCGTATGCGTGGAGAATTACACGCTTTGTGAGAACAAAATTGGGAAAGGAGCAAGTGGTCGAAGCAACTGAGCTGTAATTCAAGAAGCGAAGCGGACACTACAACACAGCGATGCTCCTTGAAACTACAAGGAGCATCAACAGAATCTCATACTTTTATTTGCATTAACGTTTTTCCTGATACCTAGGCTCTGTTTGTATGCAACGCGTAGTTTGCAAGTTGTATACAACGCGTAGTTTGCAAGCTCTTTGGTCGAGCCCACCACACAGCGAAATTTGCTGCCAAAACATTCTGAAAGCTTCAACCACTCTTCGGCATTCATATCTAACCGTTCAAGCAGCCTAATTTGACTCGCTTGTTTAACTGTACGACTTGTCCTAATGCTTCCACTATCCAATAAAGTAAACTCAACGCCAAAGCAGGGCTGTTCTTCTCGCACATGACCTAAAAAACCAGCCAAGTCTTTTGCTGGTAAAGAGGCAAGCTCCCCCTTGCCTTTATCTTGCTGACTTGCCACTGAGTGAATGCGCTCATAAATAGAAGTAAACCCTGAAAATTCGAGTGATTGAGCCATGTCAGACCGCACTGGGTTTAAATCCACGTATGCCATACAGCTAAGTAGCACCTTTTCATCCAACAAGGCTTGAGACTTAAAGCGCCCTTCCCAAAATCGGCCTTTTCAGACTTCTTCTTTATTGGCTTCACGAGCCAAGAACTCATTAAGGTTACGCATAAACCAAGAGATATTAGTTAACCGCTCACGCCACACGTTAATAAGCTCAATAGTTTTGTTGATTTCAGCTTTAGACTTTAATTCACCATCAAGCCAACGGCTCACCAGCAAAGGCGCTTTATATAAAGTAGTCCAACGCTGCGCGACCTCTTGGTTGCTCCGAGACTCAGCCAAAGACGTATTCACATGCAGCACCAAATGGTAGTTATTGGACATAATGGCATAAGCGCATACATCAATCTCATACACTTGGCTTAGTCAACGCATGCGTTCGACAACCCAGATGTGGCGGTGCTCAAAACTTTGACTTAAATAGGCATCTTGGCCGCATAAAAAAGCACGGCGTACTCACCGAGTATAGTGATAGAGCGCCGTGTCTTGAAGGGAGATTTGAGTTGAACGCGCTTGCGTCATTCAGACTACTGATGAAAAACTTTAAACAGATAAAGTAAGCCAATTGGGGAAGCGTCAAATATATGGGTGTCCTGTATATTTCCTCCTTTAAGGCCAGACTCACTTCGAAAACGCTGCAAAACGCCTTTGGTACAAAGCGCAGACTCATACCGCTCTCAAGCACACAATCACTCGGCACGCGAGTACCCTTGCAGGGGCTCGCAATATGACCTTTGAGGATATCGCTCTTCACGTTGCGCATCCAGAGCTTCCTCTAGTCAAATACTACGGTGCTTTGTAAAATACCGAAGGAAAAATAGACAAAGATCAGATTTGGCGACGTCATCTTATTTACTGCAGTTCTTTGTCTCTCGCCTTGAGTGAGCACACACGAACTCCAGACGCTCAAGCAAGCTATATCATTACGAGCACCTAAGCAAGAAAAGAGTGTATTTGATATAGCTACAAAGCGTCCGCGCGGTGTTATCACATAGGTCAATGTGTGCTACTTTCTCTTGCCGATACCATGGGAAAAGCGCTAATTAATTGAGTAACGTATCGCCTCAAGACAGAGCGATGCGTTACTACTTTGAGCGATGGATAAGCCGCGGCAGATAGCCGAGGAAATAAGCCAAGAAGAGTCCTGCCCCATTGGCCCACCAATCGTACCATGATGCTTGCCGACCTGGTTGCAGTATTTGTAGAAGCTCAATAGCACCGCTTAAAAACCAACATCCTAGCAATGAAAAAACAAGGAATCGCCTGGGTACCACCAGTGAAACCGCAAAGCCTGACACCAAGTAAGCAAAAGCGTGATTGAGTTTATCAGCACCATCAAAAGACACAATCGAAGCAGAATAGTTAGGCATCAAAGAGAAATAGAGGACCCCTCCAAATGTGGCCAATACGCCCAATTTGCACCCGCTGTTATAGTACGGGTGCGAGGCAACGGCCTGCCGAACTTTGTTACCTATCACGCAGGAATGAGATCTTTGTGGTTACGATTGTCTGCTTCAGCTGGCGCTTGTTTATCATTGTCTAGATATAAGTTTTGATAGCAATAATTCGTAGCATCCATATAGCCCTCAACACTGCCACAATCAAAACGTTTGCCTTGAAACTTAAACGCCATTACGCAGCCTTGCTGAGATTGTTTTAACAGCGCATCGGTAATTTGTATCTCACCACCTTTCCCCGGCTGCGTATTTTCGATGTGCTCAAAAATATCAGGCGTTAGAATATAGCGTCCAATGATAGCTAAGTTGCTTGGCGCGGTGCCAGCCTCCGGTTTTTCAACCATATTATCAACGCGGTACAAATCCTCTTTGAGCTTCTCACCGGCGATCACCCCATATTTGTGGGTCTCCGATTCCGGCACCTCTTCAACGGCAACGATAGAGCATCGAAACTTATTGTAAAGCTCGACCATTTGCGACAATACGCCAGACTCCTCGTTAACACAAAGATCGTCTGCCAATATGACAGCAAAAGGGTTGTCACCTACAAGCTCTTTCCCTGTGAGGATCGCATGCCCAAGGCCTTTCATTTCGCGCTGTCGAATATAGGTATAAGACGCAGAGTCAATCAAAGAGCGAATGTCCGTCAGGAGCGATTCTTTGGACGAACCACTGATTTGGTGCTCGAGCTCGTAGTTTTTGTCAAAATGATCCATGAGCGTATGCTTGCCACGACCGGTGACAATCGCCATATGATCCATCCCAGCCTGAATGGCTTCTTCAACGCCATACTCGATGAGCGGCTTGTTAACGACCGGCATCATCTCTTTAGGCATTGATTTTGTCGCAGGAAGAAAGCGAGTGCCGTAACCAGCGGCAGGAAATAAACAGTGTTTTATCATAATTATTTGTCCAACTAACAGGGGAGCATAGAGCAAGAGGCAACACACGCTCCCTTTGCGTTGACCTCATCTTAAACAGGAGCCTAACTGTAGCGCCCTAAAAGGCTGAAAGTGACTATTAGGGGGAATTTCCAAGACACTACAACTGTCTCAAATACGTCTCGAGCCTGAGACTGCATCTTTTTAATTTTCTGTATTTATTCAATAAAAAATGATCACGAGGATCCTTTCCTAATAGATATGACTATCGGGGATTACTTATCGCCATTAAACAAATCGCGCGTGTAGACTTTGTCTTCCACATCTAAAAGCTCTTGAGACATACGATTTGAGACAATCACATCAGAGCGAAATTTGAATTCTTCCAAGTCAGCC
This sequence comes from Vibrio mediterranei, assembly GCF_900088415.1. Classification (GTDB taxonomy): domain Bacteria; phylum Pseudomonadota; class Gammaproteobacteria; order Enterobacterales; family Vibrionaceae; genus Vibrio; species Vibrio mediterranei. The sequence continues at coordinate 93,994 of NZ_FLLQ01000009.1, read as the reverse complement.
AAAACTTCCGAATGGAAAAATTCTTTTTCTTGCAGTACTGGCTCGTAAACAACAACCTCAATACCTTTGGCTTTCAAGCGTTTCATGATGCCTTGGATGCTGGATGCACGGAAGTTGTCGGAGCCCGATTTCATGATAAGGCGATAAATACCCACAGTTTTGGGGTTCCGCTTCATGACGCTGTCAGAAATAAAGTCTTTACGTGTTGTGTTCGCAGCAACGATAGCTTGAATTAGATTGTTTGGAACATCAGAATAGTTAGCTAGCAGTTGCTTGGTATCTTTTGGCAAACAATAACCACCATACCCGAATGATGGGTTATTGTAGTGACTACCAATTCGAGGATCTAAACCGACACCTTCTATAATTTGACGACTATCTAATCCATGCGTCTCAGCATACGTATCGAGTTCATTGAAATATGCAACGCGCATAGCAAGATAAGTATTTGAAAAGAGTTTAATCGCTTCGGCTTCAGTCGAATCGGTAAATAAAACGTCGATGTTCTCTTTTTCTGCGCCATCAACCAACAGATTTGCAAAAACTTCAGCACGCTCACTACGCTCTCCAACGATGATACGAGAAGGGTGTAGGTTATCGAACAACGCAGTGCCTTCGCGTAAAAATTCTGGCGAGAAAATAATGTTATCAGTGGCAAACTTTTCGCGAACCGACTGCGTGAAGCCAACAGGCACAGTCGATTTGATCACCATTGTTGCACTTGGATTCAGTTCAAGTACATCTGCGATTACAGCTTCTACCGATTTTGTGTTGAAATAATTAGTCTCAGGGTCGTAATCCGTTGGTGTAGCAATAATCACATAGTCTGAGTTTTTGTAAGCTGACTCCTTGTCTAAAGTAGCTGTGAAATTGAGTTCTTTTTCCTCAAAAAATGCCTCAATCTCAGTGTCCACAATAGGAGATTTTTTATTATTCAGCATCACTACTTTTTCTGCGATCACATCTAACGCGACCACTTCACAATGCTGTGCCAACAACATTGCATTTGATAGACCAACATAGCCTGTTCCGGCAATAGTAATTCTCATAATAACTCTCTAAGCCTTGTAATAATCTTTATACCAAACAACAAAATTCCTTACACCAGTATTTATATCAATACTCGGCTTGTAGTCCGTTGCTTTATACAGTGCTTCTGTAGATGCCCATGTTGAAGGTACGTCGCCAGGTTGCATTGGCATGAAATTCTTCTTCGCTTCAACGCCCAAGGCTACTTCGATAGCGTTGATAAAATCCATCAATCGAACTGGCGAACCGTTCCCAATATTGTATATTGAGTAAGGAGCATCGCTTGCATTAGGTGTGTCGCGCTTCGCTTCATCTTTAGTTGGAACAACATCTTGAACGCGAATAATTCCCTCTACTATATCATCGATATACGTGAAGTCTCTGTACATATCACCATGATTGTACACATCTATCGCTTTACCTTCTGCAATAGCTTTCGTAAATTTAAATGGTGCCATGTCTGGTCGTCCCCATGGACCATAAACGGTGAAAAATCGCAACCCTGTGGTTGGAATACCGTAAAGGTGTGAGTATGTATGAGATAGTAGCTCATTGGCTCTTTTGGTTGCAGCATACAAAGAGACTGGATGATCTACAGCATGAGACTCCTTGAAAGGCTGATCTTTATTCATACCGTAAACCGAACTACTCGAAGCATAAACCAAATGTTGAATGTTATTGTGACGACACCCTTCAAGTATATTAATGTGTCCTGCCAGGTTGGCATCTGAGTATGTGTGAGGATTTTCCAATGAAAAACGAACACCAGCCTGCGCGCCAAGATGAATGACTTTGTCAAACTGCTCAACTTGAAATAGTGAAGCAACTGCTGTTTTCTCAAACAAGTCTAGTGTACGAAAAGCAAAGTTCTGGTGAACTTTTAAAGTTTGTAATCTTTCAAGTTTTAGGTTTACGTCATAGTATGTGTTCAGGTTATCAATGCCAGTGACAGTATGCCCCATCTCACATAATCTGTGGGAAACTGCAGCACCAATAAAGCCAGCAGCCCCTGTTACTAAATACTTCATCTTTAATTTTCTCTTAGATATGTCGTTAACTGTCCAACGTAACCCTATTTTGCAGTAAGACCACAGACAAATCATGCCTTCCCTGTCAGTAAAGGCTCAGGGTTCCCGCATAAGTTACGAATTTGTTAAATACTTCAAGTGCAAAACAAAACCCTCTCTCGAAACTCGGTATTTAACGCGCATTTTAATTGTCGCCGTTTTAACGTACCTTTCATGTCCACAAGCTTAATAAAGTTCATGCACATTTGACGTATACGAGGAAGGTTTTTTGCGCTTTCACGGTCTCCTTACAATATCGACACTGACTGGCGAATAAGCGACATTCTGTGATATCAACAGTCAGCATAGGAATATCAAACACTTGATGGCAGTAGTAAGGACCACCTTGAACATCAATGTCAGATTGTGCACAGCACGGACAAACCTCTGCAAAACAATCAATAACCACATCAGTGGCTTTTAGCGGTGAGAGTTTTCGTTGATGCCCTGTGTGACCTTGTCTAGCTCCTCTCGAATTGCGACCACCAGAGCCTTCATCTTTTTTCGCTCATAACGATCTTTTGGGGTATCCGAGGAGGGGGTGAGGAATTCTTAGAGCTAGTACTGAGCTTGTCTTCGTAGTGTCGAAGTTGTTCCCATAGTTCATCAATAAGCATCTTAGCCTCATTCAAATCAGAGACTTCAGGTGCTTCTTCTTGGTATTTGGGTGTTTTCTTCTTAGTCATGAGACAATGATGAATCACCAGATTGATCACTCAAGAGCCAAAGTGGGTTCAAGTGCTAGAGGTCGCAGTTTTTTATGTCAATAGGGCTTGGTGAACACTTACGTTAGGGTTGACTTGAATTGATAATGGACAACCAACCACTAGCACTTTAAGTAAGAAAGGTGAATCACCAAATCGACTAGTTTTGTAAGCATCTAACGCCTCCCCCATGTTTTCGGCGATAAAACTTGAAGGAGCTTGTCCTATTTCGGCGATTACAGAGCTACCTCCAAGGTTCGCTCCCATCCATACTTCAGCTTGTGGCTCATGATTATGATTTTCAATTCCAAACAACTCGCTGATGGACGTTTTGCTGCCCCAAGCATAGTTTTTAACTTGGTTCTTAAACTTGAACATATTTTCTGACTCTTGATGTTCAAAATTGACTAACAGTAAAAAGAGTGCCTTCAACTAGTGATTTAGCTGTTTCGAAATCACTCGCTTCAACATAACAACGAAGCTCCGGAGCATTGCCTGACGGTCTTAAATGAACAATTGTTGTACCTGAAAAGTACAAACGCAAGCCATCAGTATAATCTACCTTAACAACATCTACATTTTGTAGCCCTAAGCGAGAAAGTAGCTTATCGAGGTTTTTCTCAGCTTGAACTAGTATTTCTTGACTTTTTTCAGTAGCAAAATTTGTTACACGAGCGCTGTGGGTAAATCGCTTGGGCAAACCTGCGACAAGCTTCTGAATACTTGTACCTTCTTGTCTAGCGAATGAAAGCAGCATTAATGCAGGCAACACTGCGTCTCGAGTGGGTAAAGCTTTCAACACGTTACCACTAACTTTAACATCACTGCCAAGTAAGTAACCACCATTAGCCTCGAAGCCAGCTATGGGTTTGAATCGCTTAGCTAAAGACTCCAACTCTTCAATTACATATGGCGAACCAATCTTCGTCAGGGATACACTACGGAACTCAGAAGATGCAGCGATAATAGTATTACAATTTACTGGGACCGCAAGCGCCTCAATTGCCAAAGCTTTGGAGCATAGCAAACCTAAGATATCGCCACGCAGCCACTCTCCATTTTCGTCAGCAACCAGAGGCCTATCGCCATCGCCATCAGTAGAAAATATAAAGTCTAGACTATATTTTTTCGACCAAACTTTAGCTTTCTCCTTATCAGAGTCAGCCACGGCTTCCGTATCAATCGGTATAAATTTGCTTGTCCGTCCCAACGAAACAACTTCTGCCCCCAAGGATTCAAAGAGGTATTTATATATATCTCGACCTGCACTAGAGTGTTCATAAATACCGATTCGCTTCCCATCTAATAGACTTTTACCAAAGAGGCTAGTATAGCGTTCAACGTAGGACTCAGCCGCTTTCTGATTCACCACTAACGCCGGAAGTAATGTCGGTAGAGAAAACTCTACATTAGAGTTCAAAATGGCATGCTCATCCGCCTTGGTAATTTCGCCACTAGGCCGATAAAACTTAATACCATTGCGTTCAAAGGGAATATGACTACCGGTAATCATAATACAAGGTATATCTAGTTGCATTGCGGTATAAGCAAGAGCTGGAGTAGGAACCACGCCATAATATATCGCAGTACAGCCCATTGACTCAATTGCACTAATTGTAGCTTGAGCCATTTTGGGGCTACTTGGTCGGTTATCTATGGCAACAGCCACATCTCTAAATGAAAATTCATTTCTCATTTCAGTTACAAACGAACAAACAAAGGCAGCACAAACGTTAGGGGTAAACTGTTCAACTAACCCGCGAGCACCACTGGTACCAAATTTAATACCTGACTCAGCAATCACCTTACTCGAAATCAACATCAGTTACCTCTTAATAAACTGTGGAATCTTTGAAACATTCTTAACCAAAAGCGCTAAAGGCCAAAAGACATGGTTGTTTTTTAACGCCTGAATGTCTTCTCTAGTCTTCTCTAGTATATTTTTGAGACTACGATTACTGATACCTCCAACTCGCATTTTCGTAACTACTTTTGGTAAGTAGCTCGCTGTAACATTATGCCTCCATAAATAACGTAGTAGGGAGTCATAATCAGCCGCAATTTTAAGATTTAAATCAAACACCCCGTACTCAATATATAACTCTCGCTTCATAAAAAATGTAGGGTGTGGAGGCATCCAACCATAGCGCAGCTTATCTTGTAAAAACTCTCCAGACTGCCATTTCCGAATAACCTTTGAAGTATTCTCTTTAGATACATACTCTAGATCAGCATAAACAGCCTGAGTGCCTTCACGTTCAAGTGTTTCTACCAAATCTTTAATCGCATCTGGATAGGCAAACAAGTCATCTGAATGCAAAAAACCTACAATATCACCAGTCGCAGTACTAATACCTTTGTTCAATGCATCATAAATTCCCTTATCAGGCTCTGATACAATCGTTGTCTTACGACCAGAATTTTCTTCAACAACAGAAACTGTGTCATCGGACGATGCACCATCAATAACAATGTATTCAATATCAAGATAAGTTTGCATGTTCAGTGAGCGCAACGTATCTAATATGGTTTGGCTGCTATTGAACGTAGCGGTAATAATTGAAACTTTCATCAATAACCAACACCTTCTGAATCGAAACGTACAATGTCATCTTCTTTTAAGTACGCTCCTGAACGAACTTCAATCAACTCAAGAGGTACCTGTCCAGGGTTCTCTACAGAGTGCGGCGTACCGACCGGAATATAAGTAGACTGATTTTCAACGAGAAGGAAAGTTTCATTACCTTTTGTTACTTTTGCAGTGCCTGACACAACGACCCAGTGCTCTGCTCTATGGTGATGCATCTGCAGTGCCGTTTTTTCTTTTGGCTTTACTAGTACTTGTTTCACGTGGTAACGCTCACCTTCAGATACTGTCTCATGAGAACCCCATGGACGATATACTTGTTGATGCTGGTCGCATTCTGCTCGGTTTTGTTGTTTTAGTTGATTTACAATTGACTTTACATCTTGAACCTTGTCTTTATCCGCGACTAAGACAGCATCTTTAGTCTCTACGACGATAAGGTTTTCAACACCAACAGTAGCAACGAGTTTGTCTTGTGAATAAATATAACTATTCTGAGTTTGCTCAATTAACACATCACCACGAGTTGCATTGCCCTGCGCATCTTTATCATTTACATCCCAAAGTGCAGACCAAGAGCCAACATCACTCCAATTTGCATCCATTGGAACAACAACAGCTTTTTCGGTTTTTTCCATTACTGCAAAGTCAATTGATTCGTCCGGGATCTGTGAAAATAGTTCAGATGAGAGGCGAATAAAGTCTAGGTCGTTAAAATGGCTATCGTAAGCACTTTCACATTCTTTCAAGATATCTGGCCTGAACTTTGCCAGCTCTTCAAGATAAGTAGATGCTTTGAATAAAAACATACCACTATTCCACAAGTAACTACCATCCTCTAGATACTGCTTAGCAGTTTCAATATCAGGTTTTTCAACAAAACTATCGACACCTAAACCTCGACTTTCGTCCCCAACAATAACTGTAGCACCGGTCTTAATGTAGCCATAACCTGTTTCTGGAGCATTCGCTTTGATGCCGAAAGTGACCATATCGCCACGCTGTGCGTACGGAATAGCAGCTTGTACTGATTGATGGAAAGATTGAGTATCTTTAATCACATGATCAGCTGCAAGAACTAACATCAAAGCATCTTCACTTGAAGTTTGATGTTCCGATAGGGCAAATTTCGCAGCTAAGGCGATAGCTGGAGCAGTATTACGACCTACCGGTTCCAATAGTATTCCACTATGATTGCCATTAATACGGCGAAGTTGTTCAGCAACGAGAAATCGATGTTCCTCATTGCAGATTACAAACGGCGCATTGTGTTCTAGACCAATCATGCGGCTCAACGTTTGTTGAAGCATGGTTTGTTCACCGGTTACTGCTAGGAATTGTTTAGGATATTTTGAACGAGATAGAGGCCATAAACGACTGCCTGAGCCGCCGGCCATAATTACAGGAATAAGCATAGTCAACTCGTTGTTTTTAATTAGGTGATAGTTTTAGTTGTTTTTTGAAAATACCATTTAGTATGAGTATGTACTTTATCACTGGTCAATAATTCATCTTGATTACACCAACGGTAACGAGAATGCTGTACATCTATAGGTAAATTTAATTCAGAGCGAATGACAATGAGTTTATAGGCAATAGCGACATAATGAGTCTTAATAGCATTGCCAAATACATAGTCGTCATAAAGGTGTGTATAAGGTCCCAACAGTATTGCTTGTGTTAGCTTAAACTCATGTCCAAGCTCCTCCAAAGTTAAACGAGCAAAGGCATCTTCAAGCTTTTCATCCTTAAAAATACGACCACCAGGAACGAACCAGAAACCTTGAGCTGGTCGATTTAAACGCTCTCCAAGTAAAACTTGACCACTTTCGTCTTCAATAACTAAGTCGATTGAAACTAATGGCGTACTTTCAATTACTTGAGAAAAACGTCGTTTGCTTAAAAACATTTGCTTTGTTTATATCCTTATACTGACTCTACCCTCGGTACATTAACCACGATAATTTTGTTGGTTCTCTATAAACCACTGGTAAGTCGTAGTTAAACCATCTTCTAGGCTTGTCTTCGCTTCCCAACCTAGACTCTTTAAACGGGAAACATCCATTAACTTACGAGGAGTGCCGTCTGGTTTCGTAGTGTCAAATTCAATTTCTCCTTCAAAACCAACTACTTTTGCCACAGTTTCAACAAGTTCACGAATAGTACAATCCACTCCAGTACCTACATTTATGTGACTAAGCATTTCTTGCGTATTTTTTAGATACACCTCTTGAGCAAGATTCATTACATAAATTGAGGCTGCTGCCATATCATCCACGTGTAAGAACTCTCGCATAGGTTTACCACTACCCCATGCAACAACTTTACCGTCATCATTCAATTTGGCTTCATGGAAGCGACGCAACAATGCGGGAATAACGTGTGAATTTTGAGGGTGAAAATTATCATTTTCACCATACAAATTAGTTGGCATTACGGAACGATAGTTGCGACCATATTGACGATTATAGGACTCGCACATCTTGATACCTGCAATCTTAGCAATTGCATAAGGCTCATTGGTTTCTTCCAAAGATCCAGTCAATAAAGAGTCTTCGCGCATCGGCTGTTGTGCAAACTTTGGATAAATACAAGACGAACCCAAGAACAGTAAATCATGAACATCATGCAGATGTGCGGAATGAATAATATTGTTTTGAATCGTCAAATTTTGGTAAATAAACTCAGCAGGGTAGGTATTGTTAGCAACAATTCCGCCGACTTTCGCAGCCGCAAGGTAAACTTGGTCAATATGGTGTGTCGCAAAAAACGCTTCAACGGCTAGTGCATCTAACAGGTCAAGCTCATTACGGCCTTTAGTTATAACTTCTACTGAGCAATCTTTAGATAGTTGACGAACTATAGCAGACCCAACCATTCCCTTATGGCCAGCTACAAATACTCTTTTCATACTAGCACCGACAATATAAATATAAATATAAACTGCAGAGCCTGAAATAAGGGGCTCTGCTATGTAAACAAATCAGTTTTACAGACAATCAGCTCTCTAGTGAGATCGTAACGTCAAAGCCGTGTTCTTTTAGAATTGAATGTTGTTTTGCCTTATCGATATCAGACGCAACCATTTCAGCACACATTTCTTCCACGGTAATCTCTGGGATCCATCCAAGTTTGGCTTTCGCTTTACTTGGGTCACCAAGCAGTGTCTCTACTTCAGCTGGACGGAAGAAGCGAGGATTTACTTTTACAATGACATCACCAACTTTCACTTTGGGTGTTTTTGCTTCGTCGATTGCAACAACAGTAGCGATTTCCTCGATACCTTTACCACTAAACTCGAGATCGATTCCAGCTTCCTTTGCTGACAAGCGAACAAACTCGCGCACAGAGATCTGTTTGCCAGTAGCAATAACAAAATCTTCAGCTTGCTCTTGCTGAAGCATCATCCATTGCATACGAACATAATCTTTAGCGTGCCCCCAGTCGCGCAAGGCGTCCATGTTGCCTAATTCAAGACAAGGTTCAAGCCCCTGAGAAATGTTGGCAATCGCGCGAGTGATTTTTCGAGTTACAAAAGTCTCGCCTCGGCGCGGCGACTCGTGGTTAAATAAAATTCCATTACATGCATACATGCCATATGATTCTCGATAGTTAACCACAATCCAATATGCATACATTTTTGCCACAGCGTATGGAGACCTAGGATAAAAAGGAGTGGTCTCGCGTTGAGGAATTTCACGAACTTCTCCATAAAGCTCAGATGTTGATGCTTGGTAGAAACGTGTTTTCTTTTCCAAACCGTTTATACGAATCGCTTCTAGAAGACGAAGAGTACCTATTCCATCAACATCTGCTACATATTCAGGGGATTCGAAAGAAACAGCTACGTGGGACATAGCTCCTAAGTTATAGATTTCATCTGGTTGAATCTCTTTAACCAATCGAATTAGGTTAGAAGAATCAGTTAGGTCACCATAGTGAAGTTTAACTCTTGTATGTCTGTTTACCAAAGCATCGATACGCTCTGTGTTATATGATGACGCACGACGAATTAAACCATGAACCTCATAGCCTTTCTCTACTAAAAGCTCCGCCAAATAAGAGCCATCCTGACCTGTAATACCAGTAATTAGTGCTTTTTTCATTTTAAATCTCGTAATCATACTTGTTTTTTACAACTTGCTTTAAGTCACTATTGACATTTACAGCAGATTTTATTTCAAATACTTTTGCATCTACCATCATACGATACCAAAAACCTTGTAATATATGCCAAAGAAAACCTTGCTTACCATCTAGAAAGCCCATCCTTATGACATATCGATAGATAAAATATATGAAAGGTCTCGTGAATTTTGGTACTTGATTATAAATATGTTTGAAAAACCGGTTCCTTTCTGCAGATGTGCCAAACAAACGACTCTTGACTTGATTGGAGCTATTCGATGACTCGCTGATTAAAACATCAATAGCTTCTCTAGTAGAATAATCAACATGCTTATGAGCCCACCATGAGAGTGTATTCAAATTATCATCTACTAACCTTCCTGGTGCACGAGTCGTAGACCCGCTAGTCAAAACAATATGTTCGTCCATCCAGCGTTGTTCACAATAACCTTTCCCATTTCGCCAAATACGGAGTGTCCAGTAGTCTGACATCCCCCCATGCTTAAGTAACCTACCCATAAAAGTAATAAAACGATTCACCACAACACCATTAACATCACTAGGTAAGTCATCCAATGAATTATTGAGAAAACGGCTTAAGTTACGATCAATATATTCATCTGCATCTATCCGCATTACCCAGTCAGTATCTATATCAAATACTTCTAAAGCAAAATTAAACTGAACTGCGTGATTAATAAACTTATTCTGCTTAATCTCAACGTTATCAAATTTAGAAGCTACTTCTATGGTTCGATCTGTGGAAAAAGAATCTAATATATATATCTTATCAACACTATCCACCAATGAGTTTATGCACCTTTCAACATGCAACTCTTCATTATAAGTAAGAATTATCGCTGATACTGAAGAAGGTTTATTATTTTCTGTCATTTAAAACCCTCCTTTTTATGGTCTTTGCCGGGTTACCCGCCACAACAGACCACTGCTCAACATCTTTTGTAACTACTGACCGAGCACCCACAACTGCACCATCATTAACAGAAACACCGGGGCCAATAAAAGAGTCAGCGCAAACCCACACTTGTGAGCCAATATTGACTGGCGGCTTCAACAGAGGGAGGGTTGGGTCACAGTAGTCATGCGAACCCGCACAAACATGTGTCCTCTGCGAAATAGTAGACATATTACCAATACGCACCACACCCAAGTTATATACTAATGCATGGTCACCAATAGATGACCAATCGCCGATTTCGAGATTCCAAGGAAAATATATGTTGGCAGTATTTGAAATATTCACATTATGACCAACAGAAGCACCAAAGCACCTGAGAATAAAGCTTCTAATTGTATATAGTGGGCGAGGGGTAAGCCTAAAAAAAACCTTCCCAAAACCCCACAAAATCCTAGCAACTTGTACCCGACAAGAGTATTTACGAGCACTTCTATTTTCATCTATATTTAAACTCAAACCAACTCCAGACAATTAAAAAGACTGCTAAGGTAACGACGTAATATCACTTTAAGCTAATCAGCAAGCTCAATGGATACTGTATGTAATGCAGATGCTATTACTTGATGCATATCATAGTACTTATATTCAGCTAACCGACCACCAAAGATAACATTAGGGTTTATCTTCGACAAGTTACGATAGCGCTTATATAAACTCATGTTTGACTCGTCATTGATCGGGTAGTATGGTTCATCTCCCAAGTTCCAATCTTTTGGATACTCCTTGCTTACAACGGTATGCTCAGTGTTTACAGGATCAAAGTGCTTGTGTTCAATAATTCGCGTAAATGGTACTTCTCGCTCAGTGTAGTTAACAACTGCATTCCCTTGGAAATTTTCCTGTTGTATAACTTCATGTTCAAAAGTTAAAGAGCGATAATCCAAAGTACCAAGTTCGTAGTCAAAATAAGCATCTATTGGCCCAGTATAAATCACCTTATTTGCTAATAATTCCATTTCAGCTCTATTTTCCAGAAAGTCTGTATTTAAACGGACCTCAATATCTTCTAACAACTTTTCAAATAATCGTGTATAACCACCAATAGGTATACCCTGATAATTGTCTGAGAAATAGTTGTTATCGTAGGTGAAACGTACTGGTAAACGTTTTATAATAAATGAGGGCAAATCTTTGGCTGAACATCCCCACTGCTTCTCTGTATAGCCTTTAATCAAGGTTTCATACATATCTCTTCCAACGAGAGAGATCGCTTGCTCTTCTAAGTTTTGAGGTTCCCTGCCATCCATTTCAGCACGTTGTTCTGCGATTTTAGCCTTTGCTTCTTCAGGTGTTTTAACACCCCAAAGCTGATGAAATGTGTTCATATTGAACGGTAAGTTAAATAATTTATTTTTATACAAAGCCAGAGGGGAGTTAGTAAATCTATTAAATGGTACTAAGTCGTTCACATAATTCCAAACCATCTTATCATTGGTATGAAAAATATGAGCTCCATATTCGTGTACTTGAATGCCACCCTCGTTTCTTGTATAAGCATTCCCTCCAATATGATTGCGTTTTTCTACGACCAGTACTGACTTTCCTTTCTTTTTCAATTCATGTGCACAAACAGCACCGAAAAATCCAGCACCAACAATTAGGTAATCATACATTAAGCTATCCCTTATAAATAAAATCAGGTTTCATTCTATTCTCTTCTAGAAGGTAAGAGTATACTTGCTCAGTCTTCTTTGCGATAATATCCCAACTAAAATTGTCTTGTACATATAATCTAGCTAACTGCCCAAGCTGGTCAATTTCAGAGTTAGATAAAAGCACAAACTCATTCAAAGTATTTATAATGTCAGTCTTCGTCGTTGATTTTATCTTTAATGAAAAGTCATGACAGAAACTTTCTTCTAGATTACATTGTGGCGTAATCATCGTGATACAGCCGAAACGCCAGGCATCTAAGACAGCCATTGGCAAACCTTCACTATAACTTGGGAGAATGAAGCCTTTGGCATTAGCTAACAATAGATCCTTCTCATCACCATATATAGAACCATTAACTTCTATTGAATTAAGTGAGCAGTTACTAGCTCTGCATTTCAGTTCCTCGATGTACTTTTCATCACCCCAGCCATGTAATACCAGTTTTAATCCTTTGAGCCTACTTTTATTGCTTTCATCGAGCCATGCGTCAACCAACTCTAAGAGCCCTTTTTTCTTGTCATACCTTCCAACATAGCAAATAAATGGTCTTTTTTGTTCTTCGTCATGCACGAGCTTCCTTGGTATACTCAAATCGTCTGCTCTGAGCTCTACCCCATTAGGAATTATATAGATATCACCTCTGTAGCCAAAGCTCCGAATTGATTGAGCCTCCTTACTATTCAAAGCAACAAAGCATGATGCCAAGTTGATATTTCTTCTTTCGAAAAGAGCTAAAACGATCTTCTTGATTAGAGAGCTATTTCTAATAGCCCACTTATCAAGCATACCTCGAGGGCATATAACAACCGGAATTCCATTTCTAGCAGCTTTCAGAGTGGAGAGCGATTGATGCATCCAAAGACCATGTAAATGGACAATATCTGGCTCCGAGCGACTAAGCTCAACACTATGTTTAAATGACAGTTTAAAGTTCTTGGGTCCAATATAGTTGACTAGACGTAGTCGACAGAAATTCCATAATGACACATCAGCGTTATAATAATCGCCATCATTATAAGATAGCACTGTACAATCTAACCCATTCTCCGTCAAAGTCTTCGTAAGGTATCGAACCGAAAAAAACAACCCACCTGCGCTTCTATTTATAGAACCAGTGCAAACTGAAACTTTCAAATTATAATTTCCCCAATTTTCCAAAAAAACCATCATAAATTGCTTTAAAGTAATATTTAAGGCCATCATCCATCGTTAATAAGTCGAGATTTCGAACAACTGTAAGTATTAGCCTTAAAGATTTATAGTTATAATGATGGCGGATATTATATATATTATTTCTCAATTGATAAAATCTACGCCAAACTGGCAGTTCTCGGTCTACTGAAGGTGGGTGATAGTGTTTCGCTTCAACAAGCGTCACCACAGGGAGATATTTATTCAACCTCCACATCATATCTATTTCATCACCAGATATAAACATAGATTTATTAACGTTACCACATATGCTAATCGCCTTGGCCGAAAGCAAGCAGCCGTTAAAAAAGCTTCCTAATGGGTAAGTTCCTTCACTATTCGCTGATTGAAGCAACTCATCATAGTCTGTTACTCTTTTGTTCGCTCCCAATAATAATTGTTTATTCCCTCTGAATTTAGGTAGACTAAATGCTAGCTTATCTGAGTTTAAATTCGAGATCACACTACAACATACTGCTGAGTATTTTCCGTTATCGGCCTTGGCTTCCAATAGTTCAATTGCGTCGAGAGATGGCTCACCATCATCATCTGCTAGAAAAATCCATTCATATTGTCGCTTTAGTGCCTCTTCAATCCCTGTGAAAAAACCACCACTTCCTCCAAGGTTATCTTGCGTAATAGTTATTAGATCTGATTGTGCCTCTAACCACTCTCGTGTCCCATCAGTACTACTATTATTTACTACGATAATATCATCAAGTTGTCTTGTTTGGTTACGTAAACATTTAATCGCTTTTTGTAGTAAAGCTAATCTGTTATATGTCACTATAACCGCTACTATTTTTTTCATTGTTCTTTTTTCCAAAAAAATAAATAATAATCATGCCTATAACCACCGCTGCTTCACTAGCTAAAACAATATACACATAATTATTAATGGTCAATTTATTATACAAAGTTACAACCAATAATATATTTACTGTTGCTCCTAATAGTACACTCCACTTCATTTTTGATTCTAATCCCCTGGGAAATAGGACCTGAAATGCGAGTATGTTACTAATTGTGATTATCGGTATAACAAAGACGAACACATGTAGCAGTTCCGTCGCATCCGAGAAACTTTCACCTAGTAAAAAGTTAATAAGGGGTTCTGATAACCAAGTAATCGTTAGCATAGCAAGTACAGCCAATGACAATTGAATACTTGCTGTTGTAGTAACCAAACCTAGTTTGCCACCTTTGGCTATTATTGGATAGACTACTTGGGAAATTGGAGTAATGAAGTTCAGCGATGCTTTTACAAGTTTTTCGACAGGTGAGTATAATGCGACTGCGGAAGGTCCAAATATTTTACCAACTATAACGACATTGATAGTAGTATAAGCATTTACAGACAGTCTATATAAGAAGGAAGAAACAGCTTTAAAGTAAGCTTCTTTAGCAAAAGAAAGGTTTACAGTAAACCCACCAACTTCAGTATAAACTGATCTAAAAAGGACATAAAGTCCTATCGCTCTCAATAGCACCTGAGCTTGAATAAGTAATCTAGCATCTAGATCCATATCTATCCATATGAACAAGACAACCGACAGAAGGAATGTGGTGTTGATAACTATCTCATATAGGCTTACTACCCATATTCTATTTTTACCTTGAAAGAAATATGTTGGAACATTTCCTACACTTGCTCCCCAGAGGACTAAAAGTAATATATCGTAGGAATCTAGTGAACAAAACTGACTTACTAATAAAGATAGAATCATGATTAGCAAAAGAGAATAAAGCTGAAAAGAAGTAACTTCAGAAACTAGTCTATTTTGACACTGTTCTCCTTTTGCTAAAAGTCTAGTGTATGTTATGTTAAAGCCAAATTCAAAAAAAATAGATACGAAAAATGAAATTGCTTGATAGAAATAGTACTTACCAAATTCTTCCACTCCGAGTGCTCGAGAAAATATAGGTATCAACACTAAAGGTATTAATACTCTAAAAAGAGTCAATAGATACATTGATACTATATTACCTTTCATCTACTTTCTCTTCGATAAATTTAGATACAAGTGTAGAAAGTACAAACGCCATCACTATAGTCTTTAAGTCAAATGCCACACCGCCAAATGACCTAAAAAACATATAGAACACATAGGAACATAAAAACACAGAGAACACAT
Organism: Vibrio mediterranei; assembly: GCF_900088415.1. Taxonomy (GTDB): domain Bacteria; phylum Pseudomonadota; class Gammaproteobacteria; order Enterobacterales; family Vibrionaceae; genus Vibrio; species Vibrio mediterranei. Next base: position 78,518 of record NZ_FLLQ01000009.1, on the reverse strand, counting down.
TAATCTTATAGTAGAAAAATCTCATCACTAAATAAACTAAAAAACTATAGACGAATGGAAAGAAAACAATACCAAAGTACCAAAAATCAATCAAAAACACCTTATACCAAGTATATATATTAGTTGCGATTGGGTAATAAACAAACACATCATGATTCCAGGATGCTTGTTGCTCAATAAGTCCTAATTTAATAGCAATAATTTTAAATAGCGGAACATGAGTACTCATAACATTAACGGAATCAAGGTTGAACTCTTTTAACCCTAAAGCACTGCTCTTTTCTGCCATATTAACAACGGTTCCAGCGTATCCATCATAAAACGCTTGAAAACCTGATATACCACCTAAAAAATAGTCACTAAAGTTACGCCAAACACCCTCTAAACCAATTCCTCTTGAGTATAGAATAAATACAGAAATAAGGACAAAGAAAAGAAAACTCGGTACTACTACTTTTATAACCGTTGATAATCTAACGTCATTCACTCTTAGATAGGCAAACATTGTTACGACCAAAATAAATAGTACACCACTTCTTTGCATAAAGAGAACATTATATAAAATAGAGAGCAACAGTGTAGCAAATAGAAAAAACAAGCTGTCTCTTTTATGTATAATAAATACAATAGGTAGTAATATATTCAGATAGTTCAGTTGATTAAGCAGTTTAGCCCAAATAGGAACAGAGTAATCACTAAAAGCAATCATATCCCTAATACTTACATCACCACTATACGCTGCAATTAAACCAACACCTTTAGCACTTATAGCCGCGTTTACGTATGCTAGGGCGGCTATAAGTGCTAAACTTTGCATAAAAAGCAAAGTACTAGCTTTCAAATTCGAAATATTTGCTCTATATACAACCTCCCCTCTTTGGCTATACAATACAATAAAAAGCAAGGAAAAAATAAGAAAGCAGCCATGAAAAGATATCAATACAGTTGCTGTACTCGAAGATAAAAAATCATCTACGGACAAATATACTAAGAATATTACAAACCATATAAAGTTAAAAACCATGAATGGTGAATGATATATCGCACTCTTATCCTTTTTATAAAGAGCGAGCATTACCAACAATAAGGATAAAAAGTAAAATGTTAAATATAAATATTGCAAATTCATTTACTTCGCATTAAATATTAGAGATATAACCACGGAAGATTCATGAACATCCCCGGTCAATAAAGCCTTGCCAGAACCTTCAAAAGATACTCAGAATCCATCGCACACATCGCTCTTTTGTGTTTAATACTCGCTTTCAAAGTCGTTTCACTCTTCAGTATGCTTAAACACATCTGTCTGATCCTTACGAAATTTTCTGCGCTCTCTTCTGTGCGTTTTCGGCAAGAATCTTCACCGATTCTTGTGTCTAGAGACCAATGCATCGAGTCGACCAACCAATGTGAACGCATTGCATTTAACAATTCCTTAGCACTTAGGTCCTTCGAACTAATGTAGTATCTCACCGTGACTTCTGACTCTCTCGTCACAGCTTCTTCCTGTCATACAGAAACGACGATACCCATTGTTTTTAGCTCTGGCCTATCACACGTTAGGTATCCCAAAGCACTTAAACCCTAATTCGTTAGAGCAAGTCTAGTTTCTTGTCTACCACGAGATTTTTCCTATGTGCTTAAGAATCACCATCGTGTTTTTGTAGCATGCTTATATATCGAAATAGTCATTAAACGCTTGTTCTAAACGCCCTTGATTACCTTTAACCGCTAGTAAGTAATCGTCATTCTTATCAAGTATTTTCTGAGCAATTTTCTTTTGGCATCCCATCGCATCAATTGTCACCAAACAACCCGATATATCAAGCAATTCCAGCAAACCTGGGATAGCGGTGATTTCATTAGATTTACGATAGACTTTATGTTGTCCGAGACTGACACCATTTTCGGTCGCAAAAGCGTTTACCATGTGAAATAGCACCAAGACCGCGAGAGTCATCATAAGAGCCCCTAACGGTTTTACTGTCAATGGCAATCACTTCACCCTTAGTAAGCTCTGTGCAATCCTTCATCCATTCGATAAAACACTTCTGAAAGCGAGTGACATTAATCATTCCCATAGCTCTTGCTATTGTCGATGTAGAAGGGACACCATGACTAAAATCACCAAACCGCTTTGCAAAATCTAACTGTGCTTGACTATAAAGATTAATGGTTTTCCAATCATCTTGACCGGAAAGAATAGCGCAAATTGTTAACAAAATGATATCAATTAATTTGTGCTCGACTTTGTCTTTTGGCGGTAATCTGGATGACATCAAAATGCATAAATGGGTGTTGATTACTCACTGTTGGACCTCCAAATTTTCTATGGAGGTATCAGAAAACACTGAAAGTGACCAGAAAATTGATCATCGGTTAATTGTCAATTATGTGATGGTACTAGCTGACCACATTGAAAAATCGAGTACCTAACAAGCCACGAAGCCTTTAAACATGGGCATATTGATGATTTTCCCTGTCCCAGACTCTGTTTCGTGCTAATTGACACAAAAATGTCTCAGACAACTGTCATGCACTGAGACACTTTTTATCCATTTTGAGACAGTCTATTTCACCTATCTCATTGTAATAGCTTATTTTTGGCGTTTTTCTCTAACCCTGGTTCCAACAGGTTTCCAATTTCAGTTGATTACTGCAAAGTTAGGGAGGTTTAAGACTCTAGGTTCTCAACATCTTCCTTCCTAAAAGCGAAGCGAACTAAAACTATTGCGACGCCTAGCATTCCACCAAGCAACGCCCCTAGTATACAAATAAGGGCGCGTTTGGGTCCGGCTTTCAGCTCTGGTACTACAGCTGGGTCGACCACTTTGAAGATGAACTCTTCTTGGACTTCTGCAAGCATTAGACTTTTAGTCTGCTCTTCAACAATCTGATAAAACGCACTTTGCATTTCAGCTACCGACGTTTTATTGAGCTGCTCAGCCAGATAATCCAAGTTCTGAGTGCTTTCTGCAATGACACGCTCACGCATCACTTTGTTGATGTCGTCCACCAACCAAGTCGTCCACGTTTTCGCTAGGTAGGGTGAAAAGAACTCAATACTAACCGTATACAGTCTATTTTCTTTATCCTGATTTACACTAAACATGTCTTTGATGAATACATCATACGCTTCTTGTGATGTTGGCTTTGCCCCACGTAACCCTTTTGGCTCCCGAAGCCACTTCCCTGTAGAAGCATCATAAACATCACCATCTAAAATCAATGTATTGGTATCCGCATCCCACTCTTTTGCCGCCATAATGGGCACCATAAGATCATGCTTTTGAATAAAATGATCTACAAACTGACGAGACTTCATCACCTGCACCGCTAGATCTGTTTGACTGCTTTCGCCACCACCCAGGTTTACTCCAGCCAGTGCCGCCAAGCCACCTAGTTGTCCTGCCATTTTAGCCAGCCCTCCCTGCCCCGAGCTTTCTGCCGGAGCCAGCAAGGTATCTGCTTTGTAGGTGTTAGGCTGGCTTATCGCGAATAGCACCGCTCCCACAGCAAACACAAAGGTTGTGGCAACGATTATCCATTTTCCTTTCCAAAGTGCTAAAAACAGCGCCTTAAGATCAATTTCATCGACATGACTTTGCTGCGCAAACTGCGGTGGCAATTGGTTCGGATAGTTATTCTGACTCATGTTTTCTACTCCGAACTATTACTTATTAATCGCATTAACCGCTACACCAATTTGGTATAGGATTTGCGTGGCTGCTGTCCAAGTACTGAGCGCGTCGCGGTAATCGGTGTCGATTGGCACAACGATGGTGTCTCCTGCTTTTAGCGCTTCATTCTTATTGCCGAACCAATAGCCTGAGTTTGGTTTGTAAACTGAGCCATCTGCACGTACAACAAAAATACGGTCTTCATCCGCTTGCTTTTTAATACCACCGGCCTTGTTTAGGTAGTCTTTAACTTTTAGCTTGTTATCTAACAAGTAAGTGATAGACACCTGGACTTCACCCATAATTGATACGGTATTGCGGAAAGTCGGTACAAACAAAAAGTCCCCATCTTCTAGCATAAAGTCAGCGGCTTGATTACCTTCAGTAATTTCATCGAGTTGAACCACCATTCGACCAAGCGCTTTACTCTTGCTAGCTTCTTCTACAAAGGCCAAAGTTTTATCTGGGTCGGTAATGGTCGAGCCTAGGTTATTATCAACACGGAAAGTTTTCTTCGCAGTTTCTTTACGAATATCAGCGGCGTATTCGTTAAGCTGCTTCTCTTCCTGTAAACGAAGTGCTTCACGAGTGAAAATTGCGCCTTGCGGATGAGCGAATTTGGTTAAACCACCTGCCCGCTCAATAAGCTCACTCATAGTCTCCCCCTGTCGCACAGTATATGTACCAGGGAACTTTACTTCGCCTTGTAGTGTTACTGAACGGTGCATATTCGCATTGGGTTGCTCAAGGACATTTAAGCGATCACGTGGACCAATGATAGCGTTTTCATTTACATCACCAAGTAATGCGTTACCTAGGTTAATACGGGAAATATCCAATACCGAGCGCTGGTCTTTTTGGTCAACAACGGTACGAGATAATTCGGCATTCATAATGTATGCATCCGGTGTTAGGCCACCAGCGGCAGCCACTAAGTCTTTTACGGTATTGCGATTAGTAATTGGGTAGTTACCTGGGTGTTTCACTTCCCCGCCCACTTCAGCAATCAAAGGAGGGTGACCGTATACCGCTTGTTGGCGAAGTTGCATCAAGACAGGTGCAAGTAGAGTTTGACGCGTAGAACGCTTCACCGTATCAATTTGCTTTTGGGTAATCTCTTGCCCTTGATAGATTAACTTCGCTTGCTGTCTATTTAGTTTTTCACCTGTCGACAATGTGCTTTGCTTATCTCTTAGCTCCTGTTCAAAGCTTTGCTGCTTCGCTTGTTCAAATGATTTCGCTGTCGTGGCCTTCTCTCCGAACTGTGACAACGAATCAAGTTCTTCAAGGTTGAATCGGTTAAACACTAATATACGGTCACGGGAGTTCAATAGCATATTGTCTTTGCTACTTGGTGCCATAATCGCGTTAGCGAGGTCTATTTGATAGACACGAACATCGCGTTGAGGGTTTATTTCACGTACAACAATGGCATAGTGCACGTCTGCGGTTGAATTGAATGCGGTATCTACACTAGAGAAAATGTGCGAAATTTTAGTCCCGCTCTTCCATTGGTAGTAACCAGGGTGCAATACGTCACCTTCTACTTGCACGTAGTTCTTTAACTCATCACTACGCTTGCCAACGGTTACTTGGTCACCACTTTTAGCTTTAGTATTTAAACCTGCATTAGTATTGAGTGCGAGTGTTAATACTTCACGAATACCATTTTTAGCAGAGCGTTTAACTTGAACTTGGTCGGCATAGGCGTTCGCCGTCAACCCAGCAGTCATGTTTAAGATATGAGCATAGCTTTCGCCTGGTTTGATTTCGTAAATGGCAGGGCGATTAACTTCACCGGTGATAGAAACAGTTTGTTTAACTGGGCCAATAAAGACCACATCACCCGGCATTAAGCGCACATCGTTGCGAGTATCACCTTTTAATAACAAGTCATACATATCCAAACGACGAATTAACTTACCATTTCGCTTTAACTGAATATCACGCAGTGCACCGCTTTCGCTGAAACCACCACTATAGTAAATCGCTTGAGAAATGGTTGTCAGACCGCTTACTGTATATGCACCCGGCTTATAGGCATCACCCATCACGAATATCTGCATGGTACGCAGTTCACCCATAGTGACATCGCTACGTACCCCAATCATCTGTTCACGCACGCGTTGTTGTAACGATTCACGTACATTAGAGAAGCTCATTCCGCCAACTTGAATAGGTCCCAACGTTGGGAAATTAACCACACCTTCACGGTTCACTCTCAAACGGTGAGTCTGATTCTCCTTACCGAACAGCTGAATCACTATTTCATCGCCCGGGCCAACTTGATACTCCGCAGGCACTGGCACATCACTTATCGGTGCAAATGTCGAAGGCGATGACGCGAACAGGTTAATACCAAAACGTTGCAAAGGAGTATTTTGCTTTTCTTTTGGGGGATTAGGGTTGGGAATAAATTGACCATCAGCGCCTTGAATAAAGGTTTGTTCAACAAATTGACCATCGGGCCCTTTAATATAAGTTGCTTGAGGCTGTACAGAGCTTTGTGCTCCTTGCGCACCACGCTCATTCATCAGCTGCGGATTTTGGTATTGTTCAGTCGTTCCGCTACTACTTGGTAGAGTTATTCCATATTGCGCCGCTAATGCTTGCTGCTGGCTAGCTGGCAAACTTTTGAACATTTCCATCTGCTGTGGTGTTGGCGTTTGAGCGTTTACTGGCATAGTAAATGCCGCTGTCATACAGACACTGGCAACCAGCCACTGTTTTAATTTCGTTCTCATTGATTCTTTCTCTTAGCGTATTCCATAATGACTTAGGTTTGTTTTCCTCACTTTCTAGAAGCGGTACTGAAACCCAAGACTTAACCCGTTTAAGCGAGCTTTATCGCTATTTAAATTGTTGAGAAACTCAAACGTGACGGCAGTGTAACTACTTAACGCATAGTGCATACCGAGACCAAAACTCATCCCACTGTCAGAGCCAGAACCTACGTCCTGCTGGTCAATGGTTACTGATGAATAGCCTAGCAAACCATACATTGAAAGCTGGTCTGTCACTGGGACATTGCCTTTTAATAACGCAGACGCCGTATGGTCAACATTAAGACCACCAGAGCGTTGAATCGAAGTGCCATAACGGCCTTCAACCGCAAAATAATCCGTGAAGAAGTAGCCAAGCTGCGCTTGAACTAACAACGGAGAAGCATCTGCTGTGCCACTTGATGGTGTGTGTTGATATTCAGCACCAGCGTATGTGACAGCGGCACCCGCGTATAAATCAGCAAATGCCGATTGAGAGCAAAGCACGCTACCCAATATGGCTGTTGCGATAGTCAATTTGGTTCTTTGGATCAAGGTGATGTTCCCTAAGCGTGGATATGGTCCGGATAATGGATGCAGAGCTTAGGACAAATGTTCGAGATGAATAAAAGGAAGTGTTGTACCTGTAGATATTATGAGATGAGCAGGGTAAAGCAGTGTCACTTTGAGGGGTAACACCGTACACATGACGTGCATTTCTTTAGCCGCAGCTGCGCATACAACCTAGCCTTCCATTTTTTCGTGCCTCTCTGTGCACGTTTATCCTTCAATTGTAGTTTTTGAGCACGCTACCGCCCTTTGGTATAGCGTAAACCACATTGCGCATTTGCCAGCTTTACATATTTAGACTGCCTGAATTACAGACGTTTAAGCCGTCGCCTGTATTACTTTGATGACAATCTTCGTCGTATTCTTCTGTCTGTAAATAACAGCGAACTTTATTATCCACATATCACATAGGTGAGCAAGTTGGATTCTGTGAGAGTGTGTAAGGGATCTTAGCTTAGCTACCACTCTCACTGGTTATTCATAAGAATACTGATAATACCCGTACCCATTGGATGCTTTTTTCTCAATGGCATTGAGAATCACCCCTTTGACCTCAATGCCAGATTTATTGAAACGATCTCTCGCTATCTCTATCTCTTTTAACGAGTTTTGACCGAAGCGCGTCACCATTAAGGTCGTCCCTGCTTGAGCCCCGACAATACTAGGATCTGTTACAGCTAGAACAGGCGGCGTATCCACGAGAACCAAATCGTATTGCTCACTCGCCCATTCTAACAATTCACTAAAACGTTGATGCATTAGAAGCTCCGAAGGATTTGGTGGCACCATCCCACGAGTAATCACTTCTAGCCCCTCGATTCCGCTAGGCTTAATCGCGTTTTGAATCGAAATTTTATCTGCCAGCAAATCAGACAAGCCATTATCCCACTGTAAATTAAAACTTTTTTGCAGATAGCCTTTTCGCATATCGGCATCTATCAACAATACTCTTTGCCCTGTCGTTGCTGCAACGGCAGCAAAGTTGGTGGAAATAAAGGACTTACCCACACCAGGTGCCGGCCCTGAAATCATAACAATGTTATTTTTTGCCTCCATCATGGCGAAATGAAGGCTAGTACGTAGGCCTCGCAATGCCTCAATCGATAGGTCAGCTGGGTTTTCTTTCGCCAGTAATCCCTTGCTTTCTAAAGAATTTGAACCTCTTAGCACTTTTTTACTCGATTTTGTAAAAGAGAGCTGCAAATCGGACTTTGGAACACTGGCATAAACCGATAGACCTATCGATTCAATCTCCTCAGCACTTTCGACACCCTGATGAAAAGCCGCTTTAACCAAGACCATCGCGACACTCAACATACCACCGAGTAGCGTCGCTAACACGACAATCAAAGATTTCTTCGGTTTTACTGGGTGCATAAACACTTGAGCTGTGTCTAGGATACGTACATTGCCCACAGCGCTTGCTTTCATAATGCTGAGTTCTTGCACTTTGTTAAGCAGTTGGATGTAGATCTGCTGATTCACTTCTACATCCCGAGTCATACGCAGCACTTCGCGCTGAGTTTTCGGTAATTTTTGAATATCTTGGTTTAACCTTTCGCGCTCATGCAACAAAGTTTGTCGTTTATCAAGTAACGATTTGTATGAGGGATGATCTTTAGTAAAACGCTGGCTGATGTCACTTTCTTTAAATGTGAGTTCATTCAGTTGTGCTTCTAAATCGACAATCACCTTTAACGCCGATTGTGCTTCTAACCCTAAATCAACCGATTCGTTTTGCTGTCTAAAGCGGTTCAACTTATCTTCAGAGTCATTCAATGTTGCTTTGATCTGAGGAAGGTTCTTTTGCAGAAATACCAAACTCTTCTCCGCCTCAGCTGATTGACGAGCAACGTTCTGCAAGAAGTAGTTTTGGCTAATATCGTCCAGTATGGCTTTAATTTGTGTTTTATCTTCACCTTCAAAGGTCAGTTGAAGGATACCGGTTTGTTTACTGCGTTCACTGATAGATAAGGTTTGTTGCAGCCACTGTATGGCTTCCAATCGAGAACGCTTACTCAACATAAACTGGTTGCCCTGTTCAGCATCAATATGGCGTACAAAAAGCTGCCAATCGCCATTTTCCGCGAGCTCTCCAGTGCGGCCAGCCAAAACCAACTTACCGTCTTCTGTAGTAACTTGATAGCTTTCGGCTTTATCATCTTTTACGGTAAGTGTTAAAGACACAGGGGCTAGGTATTCCGGCATTTCAAAGCGTGCAATATCAATAGATAGCTGTTCGCCTTGCAGTCGACTCAAACCTTTGCCGATTATTGGCAGTGTTTTTGGTACAGCAATCGTAGTTAGGTTGAGCTTATCCACCGTCTCACCCAACACCATGCGAGAGTTAATAATCTCTATCTCTGTACTCGCAGACGATTCCTGAGAAAAGATATCTCCTAATCCATCGCTGATTAACGTCGATACCCCAGAATTTTTGCTTTCAACTTGAATTAACGCGTCCGCTTTATAGATAGGCGTCGCCATTAGTGCATAGACTACGCCCAAGACAGCAAACAAAAACGTAGTACCAATGATGACCCATTTGGCATCGAGTAACATACCAAATAGTCGGCCCAGATCGATTTCATCACTGGCTGTATCGTAAGCTTTTTTAGTGTCGGTCAGCATTGGATCATGTCCTAAAGTCCCAGCATTTAGGTTTTGGGGACAGCAAATAAAAAGTTGTTAATGAATGCGTTTACTGGAAAGTGACGCTACTGTTAGTTATCCGAGCTTCTTTGCCCACTCGCTCGCCGCTTTATCAATTAACTGATAAACATGCTCAAAAGCTTCTTGGCTTTGACGATATGGGTCGGGAATTTCAATACCGCCTAACCATTGACCGAATAACATCGTTTTGCCACGAGCTTCCGGAGCAATTTGTGAAATCGCATCAATGTGTTTTTTTTCCATAGCGAGAATAAGGTCACTACTTTGACATAGCTCTGTAGTCAGTTGCTGTGATTGATGTCCATTGAGGTCCAGCTCATAGCGTGACGCAATTTTTAGTGCCATATCATCGGCCCCTTTACCAATCAATCGGCTCTTTTCTGCTGCAATGCCTGCTGAGGTAATGTTCTTGGTTGGTAGAATTCGCTTTAGCGCACGCTCTCCCGTTGGAGAACGACAAATGTTGCCAACACATACAATAAGAATATTGTTAAACATAAAACCTCCACACCACTTTAAAAACGCAATCCAGGTTGATTAACACAACCGAGCTCATTAATTACCCCACGCTCGATATGAGTTTCCAGCATCAGCGATATTCTTAATACCCGTTAACGTAGGCAAGAGCTGAGTCATTAAACGGTTCCAACGTGAAATAGGCTGCGCAGTCACATAAACCACATCGTAAGGCTGTAAACCAAACTCGGTGCCCACGACCAATGCTGTCGCATCTTTTATATTGAGCTGATAGATATCCGCTACCTGATCTTGTTGTTGACTGCTGCGGATAACAAAGACACCAGACGCATCAGCTGCTACTTCATTGATGCCACCAACCGAACTTAATGCTTCAGTTAGGCTCATCCCAGCGCGGTCAATTTTCAGCATCTGCGGAGAAGAGACTTCGCCTAACACAAAGATCTTTTGGTCATCATTACGTGGCACATGAACGATATCGCCTGATTGCAACAGTTGGTTTTGAGTTAAGTCACCACGCTGCATCAAAGCATAGAGAGAAATATGTTGTTCAGTGCCATTTCGAGTTAAGGTCACGTTGCGCCAATCAGCATCGGTAGCTAATCCACCAGCACGGTTAACAGCATCAAGAAGTGTTAGTGGAATATTAGTGATAGGCTGCTGACCCGGTTTAGCGACTTCGCCGGTTATATAGGCTTTCTGGGAACGAAACGCGGCAATATTGACATCGACCTGTGGACTTTCGATGTATTTGGCGAGCCGATGGGCGATATCAACTCGAATTTCAGTCACCGTTTTTCCAGCGACGTGAACTTTACCAATATATGGATAGAAAATGGTGCCATCAGCGTGAACCCAGTTACCAGCCTCCTCTGAGCTTCGATAAGAGCCCGCAGGAATCGTTAACTCAGGGTGATCCCAAATCGTGATGTTTAGTACGTCACCAGTACCTACTTTGTATTCATAGCGAGCGATAGCCATATCAAGTGCCGGGTTAGCCGCAGCTTGCGGGGCTAGTGTTTTAAATTCGGCCACAGTTTGTGCCGTTAATGGATAAATAGAGACCTGTTGTTCAAGTGGCTTTGATTCATCGACTGCTTCATGAGCCTTATCACCAGTAGGAAGATGACTACCTGGTAGACTACAGCCACTTAACCCTACTACGACCAACATCGTTGCTAACTTTTTCTTATTCATTATTTTTTGCAGCCTTTACCGGTCTCTAAATCCAATTCTAACCATTAAGGTTACCGAGTCATGCCACGCTACCGCCATCATTGATGCCTTATAATTCAATGCATTAATGCGAAGCCGAGCGCTCATAGACATATTTTGGACAAAAGAAGTCCGCCCACTGCATGTTGCAGCGAGAAAATTCATTGCTTGTTTTTGTTACGTATTGATTGAAGTAAACATCACAAAAACGACATAAGCACCAACACTCAATACACATTATTACAGTGACACAAAGCACATATAAATTGAGAGGCGTAATTTTCACCTTTTTACTTAAAATCACATAAAAAACATGATGTTGATTCCGTAATTTGGATACTTTTTTACATATTAGTGACTTAAATCACACTAATCATATCTTTTAGCAATGGATTTATTTAGAAATCAGTCTAGTGACAAAAGAGACTAAATTACTATTGGAGGGGTAAAAGTGCAGTACGTGATTTGTTAATAGATATCTGAGTAAACAACCAGAACAAGAACATATGGTGAAATAACTCTTAATTGAAAAGTATCAATAGGAGCAACCAGATCCCTAGTTACTCCTATCGGTATATGCAAGTATCTCGATATTTGGTTATGGCGTATCAACCTGATTAGGTCTTTGCAGCCAAGGTGACCTTGAATCTGTCACACTAAACAACTCGTACTTGCGCCCTAACATTTGGCCTCCGTCTCGAGTAATTGGCTGCCAGTTGAAGTTTGCTCGATTATTACTTGGCTTCACCGTCATAATATCGAATGGGATAGAGACATAGAATCCTTTAGTAAAGCTGCCCTCACCGAACTCTTCAGAACTTAAGTTAGAGAAACTCGCGTAAGCTCCGGCAATCACACCACTCTTAAATTGTTTAGAGAAGTCCACACGAGTACCGATATCACCCGCTAAGAACTGACCAACACCAACCTTAAGCAAAGTATTATCGATAAATGACCACTGTGGCATGTAGTACCCCGTCAAGAACCCAGTTGTGCCTTTAGTAATGACTTTGAATGGGCGGCCATATTCTGGGATGTTTTGCTGCTCTTCAGTGAAAACCCCAAAAGGGCTTGAAGGGTCGCGCTGAGACACTAGATTGATGTCAGCACCTATGGCCCAGTTCTTATTCATCGGTCGGTACAATAACTCACCACCCGCACCCGCAAACATGGTTTCTAGATAGCCACCATAAACCTGACCATAAAACCCATTGCCAAATTCTTGGAACCAAGTCGCTTGCAGGTTTTTCACCCATAATGTGTTATCTGATACATAGGCGCGGAACAAAGTTCGAACCCTGGGCACATCAGTACCATCTGGCGGTACGATATAGTTAAACTTGTCATAGTTATCGACAATATTAAGATGAACCGTACCCGATAAGTTGAGGTTTCGAGTTGCCCATAGCTCTGCACCCGCATCTAGGCCAATTTCATACAGATAGAAGCTTTCTGCCGATCCTATAGATTGTGCCAGCGTCGGAGATATTGAGTAATCCCAACGGTCAAAGTCGTCACGTACGACAGTGCTGTTCACTGGCTTAGAAACATCACTCATGGCAATCGCATCTGTTTCATTTTGGTCAAGTGGCTGCTCGACAGCAATGCGCTTAAAGTCGTTGGCATTTACCGTCGCAGTGGTTAACGGTAGATACTGTTTAGTTTCTACGATTTTGTAAGTATCAATCGACTTTGGAAGGTGGTTTGCGAGCACGCCAGCTGCTCTCTGCTGCGCCTCTTGTCTATCTCGGTATTTGGTTTGTTCACCAATGATCGTGACCGTAGCTCCCGACTGCTCAATCATGACATTGTCATAACCAGCATTCGTTTTCAGCTCACCAATCACGATATCCCAGTCTACTTGCTGATCATTACTAGCATAGGCCGTTGGTCTTGGTTCTGGCTTAGGCTCATCTAGCCAATGCGCTTTCATCTCATTAAAGTTAGTACGCAAAGTCAGACCTAACGCTACTGAATTACCCCGTTGATAACTCACGCGGGCATCACCCCAATTACCTAATCGATATAAAGCACCGAAGTTCCATGGTGTGGCGGGCGTCATATCGACACCACCGCGATAAACGGGGAAATCTCCGGAGTAATCGTTAGAGTCATATTCAACTTTGAAGCGCAATGGTTGCCAGGGGGTTTGATACTCGACACCGCCAAATAGTGCAGCGGGCCCTTTAAACCAGCGTTCGTAGTCGACCATACCTCCACTACCCTTAAAATCTAAAGGTCGAGAACAATAACCATCACTAATTTTGCAGAACGGGTTAGCAATATTATTTCGGGTACCTAGATAGCCCCACCCTAAGCCTATGGTAAAATCGAAGTTTTCATAGCGTTTAGTTGCCGCGATAAATTCGCCATCAAATAAACCTGTCCCACCGAAATCTCGCAGGCCAACGGAAGTTTCTGGGAGATAGTTTCCTTCTTGCCAAAGACGGAACTTTAGATCTATCCCTTTATCGGTCATTTTAGTGTCATTACTAAAACCAGGGTCATTACTATAGAGTAAGTCTTGCACCATGGTGTAACGAATCGTAGTTTCAAGCCAAGGCATCAATTGTAAGCTGATATTGTATTTATGGTATTGGTCGCTCCAGTCACCATTAATACTAAACTCACCTTCGGCAGCCATGCGGCCTGTTGGCATTTGCATCAGACCTACGCCACCAAAATCGGATTGAGAAGGTTTTAACGTTGCTGGTTCAAACGCATCTGCCCAAACGGTAGCACTAAAACTTGAGGCAATAGCCACTGCGACAAGAGAAGGTTTCATTTTATTATTGTTCATTATTGATTACCTTGTGACGCAGCAGTTGAACGATGTCTTGGTTGAGAGTTTCCAGCTCAGAAGGCAGAGACTTAATCGGGATATAGATAATGGCACCAGGAGCAATAAAGTGAGGTTTAAAGTTCCAAGCTCCGTATTGAGCCTCCATTACTTTTCCATCAGGCTGAATGATGGTTGCTGTGCCGTCGTATGCTGCTTCGGATTTTATATTTCCAAGCATGTCGAAGTAGTCAGCTAAGAACCACTGGGCATGTTGTTTGACTTCTTCAGCCTTTTTAACAGCACCGAGAAAGTAGATGTTGTTAATTCGTGGAGCGATATTGAGTTGGTAGCTTCCAGTTAAAAGAGGATTACCTTTTCGTTGGGATTGAACAACATCATAATCAAGAGAAGTAAATTCACGATAATGAAACTTTGATGCGTTGATTTGCTCTGAGATTGATTGTGTATCAAGTTCTGGTTTTATTTGAGCGAGGTCAGATAGTTGACTCAGTATCTGTTGCTTCATTTCATCAACGATCACTTGTTTTTTAGAATCAAACAGTTGAGCTTGGACTGGTTCAAAACGAACTTGTTTTGCTTGAGCTTGTTTCTGGACGTCCTTAAGTACAGTTTCAAGGCGTACAGGTTGTGGGTAGTCTAAACGAACACCTTGATTGGGTAACAGTACCGAAAGCTCTGCAGCGATAGCGGGAAGAGGTGCGCAGAGTAGTGTCGCTAGTAATAATTGTTTTATGCGTCCCTGTAGCATAAGGGGTCCTTTTCTTAAGTGCTAATTCGCCATCTTGGAAGTTGAGGCCTCTTGCAGCGAGTCATGCGCTTTGGGAGATCCTCGTTTTCACGAGGATGACGACTATTTTTATTTGTGATTGCTCGTGGCTCTGTTTCTTTTCTTTCGTCATTCCCTTGAAAAAGGGAATCTCATGCAGCGAGTCACGCGCTTTGGGAGATCCTCGTTGTCACAAGGATGACGACTCTTCTTGTTTGTGCTGGATGTGGCCCAGTTGTCTACATTCGTCATTCCCTTGAAGAAGGGAATCTCATACAGCAAGTCACTCGCTTTGGGAGATCCTCGTTTTCACGAGGATGACGACTTTTTTTATTTGTGACTGCTCGTGGCTCTGTTTCTTTTCTTTTGTCATTCCCTTGAAAAAGGGAACCTAATACAGCAAGTCACTCGCTTTGGGAGATCCTCGTTTTCACGAGGATGACGACTCTTCTTGTTTGTGCTGGATGTGGCCCAGTTGTCTACATTCGTCATTCCCTTGAAGAAGGGAATCTCATGCAGCGAGTCACACGCTTTGGGAGATACTCGTTTTTACGAGGATGACGACTATTTTTATTTGTGATTGCTCGTGGCTCTGTTTCTTTTCTTTCGTCATTCCCTTGAAAAAGGGAATCTCATGCAGCGAGTCACACGCTTTGAGAGATACTCGTTTTTACGAGGATGACGACTTTTCTTGTCTGTGACCGTGTATGACCCGGTCTCATGATTTTCTAAATCGTTGGTTGCTTCAGCAACGTTAGCTCAATAGTGCTCATCTCTGGGCCAATCTGCTCTAACGACTTAATAACTTTTCCAGTCGCCGTATCTTTCCAATACGTATTGATTAACTCTTCATCAATAGCATCAAAAACCACCGATTCGGTATATCTTTCTGTTTGATATGAGCCGATAACCGTCGAGATAGTCTCTTTGCCCGCTAAAACTTCAGTAGCCAGCCCCTGATAATCGTAGCGATAATTTGGCATCCAATCATAGGTGACTTTCCACGAACTAGACGTTTGTTGTTCTCTTTGAATGCCTTTGAGATTATCCCCAAACAAACCTATCGTTTTTACGATCCGACCATTTTCGGTAATGATCATCGCTCGGTCAGATGACATCCATTTATATTGAATCACACCTGTTTTAGTATTCGCTTCGGCAAAAGCCAATACAACGAATATTTGAGGGCCTTCGTTTATACGAACATAAGCACTTGCGTATGGTAGTTGTTTGATTTTTTCGGGCGTCAGTGCAATATCGTCGGCACCAAATAACGCCTCAGACATAGTGGCGTTGACATCTTGAAAGCGTTGGGAGCACGCTGTTAAAAACAGCAATGAGAAGGCAAGTAGATACGACTTAAAATTCAATTGGGACATCCTTGGCGCTTCGCAGAGTTTAAAATCCTTAATTCCTGGTTTACGGAACCAAAAACAAAAAGCCCCCTTACGATACAACATGTAAGAGGAGCTCAAACTGACTAACTAAAATTAGTTAGATGCAGTTACTGTAGTTGTTGTTGCAGCTGAATCGTCAGAAGACGCTACGGCTACTACTGCTACTGCTGCTGCTGCACCTACTGCGATAGCACCAGTTGTTGCTGCACCTGCTGCTGCGCCACTTGCGCCAGCGCCAGCTGCGCCTGCTTCAGCTTCTGCGAAAGCTGGGTTAGCCAAGCCTGCCGCAATCGCCATTACTAATGCGATTTTTTTCATGGTTATTTCCCTTTACTAAATTATCGATAATTCAGTGCACTCAGTTGAACACACTGACTTGCAATGTTAGTAGAAAGTACAAAGCTTTGTAAATTGTTTTTTTTGACAAGTTTCTGACAAACGTCGGTTTTTAGGAAGTTGATCCCGATTAGAACAAGATTAGAGTAATAATTATAAATACCTATCACTTACGGCCCTAGCTTTGACGCTGAGGGTAAATCTTATATACTCGAACTAATTATCCCATTCAATTTGGAACAGTTTTATGATCATTGTAACTGGCGGCGCTGGCATGATTGGCAGCAACATTATTAAAGCGCTTAACGAAGCAGGCTTAAATGATATCTTGGTTGTCGACAACCTTAAGAATGGACGTAAGTTCAAAAACTTAGTGGATTTGGACATTACCGATTACATGGATCGTGATGACTTCCTCACCCAGGTTATGGCTGGCGATGACTTTGGCCCTATTGAAGCAGTGTTTCATGAAGGAGCATGTTCTGCTACGACTGAATGGGATGGCAAATATGTCATGCTTAACAACTATGAGTATTCAAAAGAGTTACTTCATTACTGTCTAGAGCGTGAAATTCCATTTCTGTATGCCTCTTCAGCTGCAACATATGGTGAAACAACTGTTTTTAAAGAAGAGCGTCAATACGAAGGTGCTTTGAACGTTTATGGCTACTCTAAACAGCAATTTGATAACTATGTTCGCCGCCTTACAGCAGATGCCGAAGCTCATGGCGAGACACTATCGCAAATTACTGGATTCCGTTACTTCAATGTGTATGGCCCACGCGAGCAACACAAAGGAAGCATGGCTTCTGTAGCATTCCACTTGAATAATCAAATGAATGCAGGTGAGAACCCGAAATTGTTTGCTGGTAGTGAACATTTCATTCGAGATTTTGTCTACGTAGGTGATGTTGCGAAAGTGAATCTATGGTTCTTAGAAAACGGAATATCCGGTATTTTTAACTGCGGTACTGGTAATGCAGAGAGTTTTGAAGCCGTAGCAGAAGCCGTGATCAAACATCATGGCCAAGGTGAGATAGAGAACATCCCGTTTCCAGAACACTTGAAAGGTGCATATCAAGAGTTTACGCAGGCAGACTTAACTAACCTGCGTGCAGCTGGGTGTGATATAGAATTCAAAACTGTTTCTGAAGGTGTTGCAGAATATCTAGCCATTGTAAATAACTAGATTCACTTTCACCAGTAGAGCCTAAAAACGCCTTATAAAGGCGCTGCGGGCTCTTTTTTAATGGGTGACTGTGAGACCTAATATTAAAGATGAAAATTTTCGTCCTAAGCTTATTGAGAAGCCCAGATAGACGCGAGCGTATTGGTCGTTTATTAGCAGAACAAAATATAGAATTTAAGTTTTTCAACGCTATTGATGGTTCTGAGGGTGAACATCCTCTTTGGGAAAACTACAACCATAAAAAAAGAAAATGGCTTATCAGTGGAAAAAGACCATCTCGTGGCGAATTAGGTTGTTATGCTAGCCATTACTTACTTTGGTCAAAGTGCGTAGAACTGCAACAACCCATTGTTGTTATTGAAGATGATGCGCGTGTTGATAGCAACTTAAAACTACATTTGGACAACATTGAGAATAGTGTCAAAAAATACTCATTTCTTCGACTAGAAAGAAAGATAAGTAAATGCCGAACAACTGTTGTTGAGAGTTTTCTTGGTGGTTGTGTCTCTTATATGAGCAATAACAGTGGTGGCACTTGTGGTTATGCTCTAACTCCAAAAGCAGCTGAAGCACTGATGCTAAATTCAAGAGTATGGTGCATGCCTGTAGACAATTATATCGGCTCTTCATACATTCATGGTGTTCCGTCATTTTTGTATTCGCCGGCAGTCATTGAAAGTTCTGAAGACTTTGGTACGACGATCCAACTCAACAATGAGACAGCGGCGCCTTTCTATATTAAGTTAAGCCGTGAAATCTATTCTGGGTATCGAAAACTGCGAAGGTTCCTGTTTAATCGACGCCAGATAAAAAAATTGAAGAGCCCGCTAGCTAACTCAGACTTATAAAATGTATTGAAAAACCGAATAAAAGGTAACGATTAAATGAATATCCTCATGGCTTTATCTCAACTAGAAGTAACTGGAGCTGAAGTCTACGCCACAACAGTTGGGAATGAGTTAGAACGCAGAGAACACAATGTCATCTATGTCTCTGATACGCTAACGAAGCCTCATACGGGTCTATTCTACTCACTGCGCTTTAACAAGCGCAGTATTCTTCGTCGTTTTTGGCATGTAAGTTACCTCATTTATCTCATCAAAAAGCACAATATCCAGCTTGTGCATGCACACTCTCGCGCTTCCAGTTGGAGCTGCCATCTCGCTTGTAAACTGACTGGCACGCCTATGGTTACCACTGTGCATGGTAGGCAGCCTGTCCATGCTTCTCGTAAGAAATTTCACGCCATGGGCAATAAAGCACTTCCAGTTTGTGAAGCAATTCGAGACCAGTTACACAATGATCTTAATGTGCCTTTGGAGCAAATGGTAGTCAGTCGAAATGGTATTGAAACAGGTCATTTTCAAAAGCTTCCTGCCCCTCAAAATCCAAAGCCAGTTATCACGATTGTTGGTAGACTGACGGGTCCAAAAGGTGAACTTTGTTATCGTTTATTGGATGAATGTTTGGATTCAAATTGCTACGACATTCGCATCGTTACAGGTTCAACATTTGAACCTCGTTTTGAGAAGTTCAAACCTCAGGTCAATTTTGTTGGCTATACCGACAATGTTCCTCAAATGCTCAATGAAGCAGACTTAGTCATTGGAGCTGGTCGCGTCGCTATGGAGGCTTTGCTCTGTGGCCGCCCAACGCTAGCGATTGGTGAGGCCAAATGTATTGGTATTGTGGATACCTCGAATGTCAGTGAAGCTATGGCCACTAACTTTGGAGACATCGGACCTAAAGATCTGGATATTGACTTCAGCAGTATTGCTAAGATGGTCGAAACAGGTTTATCAAGCGCGTACTGCAGCGACGAAACCAGTCAAGTTATCAGGGACAATTATACTCTCTCAACCATCGTCGATCAGGTAGAGAGTATTTATCAAGATGTCTTTGTCGACACCCTCAAGCGTGAGATGCCGATCGTGATGTATCATCGCTTTATTCGGGACGAGAGTGGCAAAGGAGTCCATGGCACCTATTTACATATTGATATGTTTGATAAGCATCTCGCTCTACTCAAACGTATGGGGTTTGAAACTCTTACGTTCGAAGACTTGAAGGATGGACGACTTATTAGACGTTTGGAGGCCGGTAAACGCTATATTATGCTTACTGTCGATGATGGCTATGCGGATAATCTGGAACTTATGCTGCCTGTCTTACAGAAGTATAACTTCAAGGCAGTTGTTTATGTTGTCACTGGCGAAACTTTTAACCGTTGGGATGTTGAAAACGCAGAAAATCCTGAGAAATCAGTCAACCTTATGAACGCAGAGCAAGTCAAACAGCTTGCCGACTCTGGCTTGATTGAGATTGGCGGGCATACTTTGACGCATCCAAGGCTTAGTCAACTGTCCAAAGAGCAGCAGCAACATGAAATCCAAGAGAATAAAAATACACTTGAAACGATACTTGGCAAACCACTGACCTCGTTTGCTTACCCTTTTGGTGATCACAATAATGATTCAAAACAACTCGCGAAAGAGGCCGGCTATGACTTCGCTGTTGCAACCGATTCAGGACCACTTCGCTTTCATCAAGATCGCTATCAAATTCGTCGTATTGCTATCTTCCCCAAAACAGATGTTTTTGGTTTTTGGCGAAAAATCCGTGGCAACTACTTGTTTAGAAAGGTGAAAAACAATTCAAATGCGTAAATTCGTTTCACGACTACAACTGCTACGTGACCAAATACGTCATCGATTAGGCGTTATCCTTTTTGATAAGCCAAAACCGTATAGCCCAGTAGAGCCTGCGTCTATCAAGCATATTGTTTTTTTGAGAACAGATGCAAAACTTGGTGATGCCTTTGTATCCTCTTTCGTTTTTAAAGACATCAAACGTTATGACCCAAACATCCGTATTTCAGTAGTTACGGCTCCAAATATGCGTTCATTGTTTTTAGACCACTTAGGCGCAGATTCGGTAATTGAGTTGAGAAAACGACCAAGTTACAAAGAAATAACTAAAGCATGTATTCAAATCGGTCAGTGTGACCTCTTGGTGTCACTTAATCCTCGACCAAAAATGAAAGATCTCTACTTTCTAAGCCAATGCCAAGCAAAACACATTGCTGGACTTGATGACTCTCTGCGTTGTGTTGACATAAAGCTCGGCCAAGAGACTCAACATTTACATTTTGCCCAACGATTTGCGCTGCTATTAGAGAAAATGGGGATTCAAGCAACTCCGCAAGGCTATGTCATCCCTCAAACAGAACAATCACGCCTAACAGCCCATCAATTTCTGAGTCAACACAATATAGAAAAGTACTGTGTCATAAATGGTTATGGCAGTGGCAATGCGCGTAAGTTAACGGGTTCGTCGATTGAAAACCTTGTAAAAATAATCAAACAGCAAATGCCTGAACTCTCCATAGTATTGATTTCATCGCCTGAAACATCTGAGTTAGTCGAAAATAATATTGCATCGTTAAACCTTGATGCACTGCATTACAACGTTAGCCAATCCATTTTTGATATTGCAAGCATTATGGCAACGGCACAATTTACGGTTTCTGTCGATACTGCAACCGTGCATATGGCGACAGGGCTTGGCGTACCCCAACTTGCCTTTTACCATGATGACCAAGAAAACTTTGCTCAATGGCACCCTAATTCTCCGCTTTCTTACACATGTATTGCAGAGAAAGACACCATTCCAGACATCAATCAGCTAAACTGGGCAGATGTGGAACAAAAGCTGTCTCAATTGATCTCCAGAACAAATGAATCATGATATGAAAATATTGGTTATTGGCCCGTCTTGGGTTGGCGACATGGTCATGTCGCAAAGCTTGTATAAAGAACTCAAGCAATTACACCCTTATGCGACTATTGATGTGTTAGCGCCCGGTTGGTGTGGCCCACTTTTAGAACGAATGCCTGAAGTTAACCGCGCCATTGAAATGCCAATCGGCCACGGTGCTTTTAATCTAAAAGGTCGCTGGAGAATCGGACGTAGTCTAAAACAAGAGCAGTACACTCACGCTTACGTGTTGCCCAACTCTGCAAAGTCAGCTTTGATTCCTCTATTCGCTGGTATACCAAGCCGTACAGGTTGGAAAGGTGAAACTCGCTATGGGCTTTTAACTGATCTCAGACCCGATAAACGAATATTCCAATATTATGTAGAGCGCTTTGTCGCTTTAGCCTATCCAAAGCAAGAGATGTTAGAGCGCGTGACTTTAGAAAACTGCGCGCGCCCTGAATTAAGTATTAATTCTGACATTCAGCAACAGACTTTAGTTAAGTTTGGATTAAATCAAAACCGTGAAACTTACGGGATGTGTCCAGGCGCGGAATTTGGTCCTGCGAAACGCTGGCCGGATGCCCACTATGCCGAGGTTGCTCGTCATCTTATCTCTCAAGGCCACCAAGTTTGGCTTTTTGGTTCGGCAAAAGATAAAGTTGTGACCGAGAGTATTCGTTCAGCTTTAAATAAAGAACAACAAGCGCATTGCTTCAATCTCGCAGGAGATACCTCCTTGCCAGAGGCGGTTGATCTACTTGCTGCCTGCGATACCGTATTTAGTAACGACTCGGGCTTAATGCATATCTCAGCAGCTGTTGGATGTAATGTAATATCTATCTATGGTTCTAGCTCGCCAGAATATACGCCACCTCTGAGCGACAATGTGGCTATTGTTAATACCGATATCGATTGCCGTCCTTGCTTCAAAAGAGAATGTCCATTAGGACATCTAAACTGTTTGAACGAACTACTACCGTCACAAGTTATTAGTGCACTAAACAACCTCAAAAACAAAGAGCAGATAAAATGAATTACTTTTGGTGTGAGCGTGGAGGCTATGTCTCTAAAAAAGCGAAGCAATATCTCACTACAGAGTTCTCTCCAGAAAAAGTGAGAAATATCACCGTTATTAGACAAGCTGCTTTAGGTGATCAAGTTATTGTACGCCCTTTTCTAGTGGAAGCTCGTCGCTTCTTCCCCAATGCTCACATTACCTTGGTCGGCGTCTCGAACTATCAATACGGTGCACCAACAGACTTAGCTGATAGCACTGTTTTTGTATCCGGTAGAGAGAAAAAGCAAGAGATGACTCTCTCAAAGAAATATCAAGAGTTTTCACAGCTACCACCTCAGGACATAATTTTTGATCTTGCTGGTACAGCTCGTTCTTACTGGATGACTTTGCTAAGTAAAGCTCACCTTAAGTTTGGTTTTCCTTACAAATCATTCTTAAACGGCACGTTATATAATATTTCTGTGTTCCGTTCAGACTATCAACCTGAGCTCGAATGTATGTTGGATATGTTGAAAATGCTGGGGCATAACCCTACTCGCCCTCTTGATTTTGCGTACCCAAGTAATCTTGAGTATGTTCGCCCTGATGGTGAAAAGCCGAAAATTCTGTATTTTAACGGTGCATCCACCACGACCAAAATTCTGCCACAACAGCAAATGAAAGATTTATTAGAAAAGGCTGTTCAGGAACTTCCTAATCATTTACATATCTATCTAGAAGGTAAAAACGATTTTGAAAAGGGTGACTTTGTTCGTGAGCTAGAACAGAAGGACAACTTTGCTATTCAACCTTGCTTACCGCTGGATGAACTCGTGTCTTTCATTTCAACGGCAGAGCTAGTTGTGTCACCAGATACTGGGGTGCGCAATGTTGCCGTGTCAACTCATACTAAAACGGTGGGCATCTTCTACTCAACCGTCCCTTTTCGATATACTCCATTAGATGGAAGACACTTTATCGTAATGAATGCCCATGGCGATATTCCTACAACAGAGAATATCATTCAGCAAATGAAACTCGCTCTTTAGGTCTAGCATGCAAGAAAATCAACCGGTTATCTCTATTATTTGTCCTTGCTACAATGAACAGGAAGTCTTAGATATTTTTATGCAGCGCATTACGCCTGTATTAGAGCAAACAGGCTATAGCTACGAAGTTATCCTGATCAATGACGGAAGCAGAGACAACACATTACAAGTAATGAGTGCGCTTCGTGAACAAAATCAACATGTCCGCACTGTTAACTTATCCCGTAACTTCGGTAAAGAAGCAGCTCTAACCGCGGGATTAGATCTTGCTAGAGGTGAAGTTGTTATTCCGATCGATGCCGATCTACAAGATCCACCAGAACTCATCCTAGATTTCATCAGTGAGTGGCAAAAAGGCTTTGATGTCGTAGTGGCAAAGCGTGTCGATCGCAGCACTGATACTTGGGCAAAAAAACTCACTGCAGAACTCTTCTACAAGTTCCACAATGCTGTTGCACAAGTTGAGATTCCTGAAAATGTTGGAGACTTTCGCTTAATTAATCGACGAGTCGTTCAAGCAATACAACTACTACCAGAAAACCAGCGCTTTATGAAAGGAATCTTCTCTTGGGTTGGTTTTAAAACGTCGGTAGTTGAGTATAAACGTGACGCGAGAGAAGCAGGCGAGACCAGCTTTAATGGCTGGAAACTCTGGAACTTTGCTTTAGATGGCATTACCAGCTTCAGTACTGCTCCACTGCGTATCTGGTTATACATTGGCTCTTTTATTTCCGCTTTAGCTTTCTTGTACGGTAGCTTCACTGTCGTAAAGACATTGATTTATGGAATTGACGCACCAGGTTACGCTTCTTTGATTACTGTAATGCTGTTCCTTGGTGGTGTTCAATTAATCGGCATTGGAGTTATGGGTGAGTATATTGGTCGCCTATATATGGAGTCGAAACGTCGGCCTACGTATATTATTGAAAGTGATGAGTATCAGGGAAAAACGAAAGCGAACTCTGCTCCTCAGCCAGTTCAAACACAAGGTAATGAAGAGTGAGAGCTCTGCTAGATAAGCTACTGCAATACCGTATTGTACGCTTTGCGTTAACTGGAGGAATGGCAACTGCAATTCATATCGCTGTTGCATTCTCCTATCTGCATATCGTGCAAGATAGTGTTTTGTTTGCAAATATAGCAGGCTTTTCAATTGCATTTATTTTTTCCTACTTTGCACAGACCATTCTTGTGTTTAAACATAAAGTAAATTGGGGCAATGCCGCTAAGTTCTTTATGGTTCAGTTTGGTGCTCTTATGATTTCTCAAGGTATCAGTGAGCTATTTTCTGATTTAAACAGCTATATTCGTGTTTTGGTCGTTGTTGTCATACTGCCAGTTGTCACTTATTTGATTCACAAAATCTGGACATTTTCAGATGACAAGAATACTGCCGCCCACTAACCCTAACGAGTCAACTATGAATCTCAAGTCTACTATCGAACGTCACTTTTCAGGGCTTTATTCCATTGGTTTTATCATCGGGTTGGTGTTCTGTTTCATTTATGCTCAGAATCAGATTCTCACCGGTGACCAGACTCAAATGCTTTACAAAGGGTATCTGGGTGCCTATCAAGATGTCTGGTTGAGCTATGGTAATGCTGCGAGTGCCGTAGGTAATGTACCTGGCTCTCTCTCCACTTGGCTCATAGGTGGACCTTTACTGGTTTGGGACTCACCTTGGTCTCCGATGGTACTACTTCTAGCTCTGCGAGTAGTCTCTCTAATACTGTTAGATAACGTAATTAAAACTGTATTTGCAGACAATCATGTAAAGCTGGCTCGATTGCTTCTTGTTGTTTTGTACTGGCTCAACCCTTGGTTCTTGTACGACAGTCTGCTCTATAACCCCTCTTATTTGTGTTTATTTGCTACCATGCATTTGTGGTCTGCGATCAAGATGCGTGAATCCAAGTCATTTTGGTACAGTTTTATTCATGTGCTTGCTATTGGCTTAGCTATGCAGTTGCATTACTCATGGCCTATCTTAGCCGTCATTTCTGTGTATCTATTTTATCGTCAAATGGGTCATATCTCTTGGTTTGGTGTCTTTGCTGCCGTGGCTGCAATCTTGGCTTCTCTAATACCTTACTTTCAGGAACTGGCTGTTAATGATGCAATTCAACGAGAAAGTGACCGTTATATTGGCTATGGTTTGGTTCATGTCTACCCAGTTTTGAAAGCACTGTTGTACTGGCTGCGCTACGGTTCAATGCTGTTCTCAAACAAAGTAATTGCATATAGTGAATTTGATTGGCTAACACAAATAGAATGGTTAAAACTCACTGCTTTAGCGCTATGGAAAACGTTCATTTTTGTCATCGGTGCCGTAAGTGTCATCGTATCTGCACGTCTAAACTGGTTATGGTGGAAGCGAGTAAAGCCAGCCATTAAACGTGGTTCTGACATAACGAGTAATGTTCAGTGGATAGAGCTTTACGCCTTTGGTGCGGTTGTAGGTGTACTAATTAGTGCCGCTTTATCACCAATCACCTTTTCATATTGGCACTTAATCTTGGTATACCCGTTTGCCATCATTCCTATATTGATAGGAATTCATAGTTTATTAACTTCTGAAGACAACGCTCAACATGGCGCTGCTCCATCAGGACCTAAATTTATTCAGAACAAACCTAAAGTTCAGGCTCTGTTGCTTCATTTTTCAGAACCTAACAAAGCATCACGTCTATTGCTCATTGCGTTAGGGTACCTGCTCACTATCAACTTACTCGCCTCTCAAGATAGCATTAAGTATTCCTATAAAGCAGAGTACGCCACACAAACTGAGCAATATTTGCTAGATAGTCAATTACTTCCTAAGAAGAGTAATTAACCTTATGCTACGCGTAATCTATACCTTTTTGTTGATATTGGTGTCGCCCATATTCCTTTATGGGCTTTTCAAAAAGAAACCCGGTAAGCCATCAGTGGGGCATCGCTGGAAAGAGCATTTTGGCCAAACTCCCGCAATTGCTAGCACTAAACCTATTGTTTGGTTCCATGCAGTGTCGGTTGGTGAAGTTATCGCAGCCTCTCCACTAATTCGTCGCTATGCCCAACGCTTTCCGAATAAGAGTATCGTGATCACTACGACCACACCTACTGGCGCAAAACAAGCTGAGCAACTCAGTGATATTGCAACTCATCGCTACATGCCTCTTGATTTTCCTTTTGCGATACGAGGCTTTATCAAAACGGTAAAACCTAGAGAATTGATCATTGTCGAAACTGAGTTATGGCCAAATACTCTCGAGCTCGTATCTAGAGCTGGAATTCCCATCACAGTTATCAACGCTCGACTATCTGAGCGTTCTTTTCTTCGATATAGGAAAGTGCAGCCACTATTTACAATGATGACAAAAAACCTCGACAAAGTTCTGTGTCAGTTTCAGGACGATGCAGAGCGATTTATTCGTCTAGGTATTAGCGAGGAACGCGTCCAAGTCACTGGTTCGGTGAAGTTTGATATCACGCTAGACTCAAAGAAAGTTGCGGAAGGACAGCAATTACGCCATCTCATCGGCTCTGATCGCCCTGTATGGATTGCAGCCAGTACACATGATGGTGAAAGCGAACAAATTATAGAAGTACATCAGCTAATCAAAAAAACATTGCCAGAAGCGCTATTGATACTTGTACCTCGTCATCCAGAAACCTTTGATAAGTGTTACAAATACACTCAAAAGTTAAATTTAGACACAATTAAACGAACAGATCTTCCTACGTTTATACCAGATAATGTATCTATAATTCTTGGGGACACGGTAGGAGATATGTTTACCTACCTTGCCGCTAGCGACGTGTGTTTTATGGGCGGGAGTCTCCTTGGAAGTAAAGTCGGTGGTCACAACCTCATTGAACCTGCCGCGATAGGCCTACCTATACTAGTGGGACCAAGTTACTTTAATTTTAATGAGATTACGGAGAAACTCTCCCACGCAGGAGCGTGCCAAATTGTCCAGGATACAAGCTCTCTATTAGATGCCTTGATTCCGTTGCTCAATTCACCTGAAGAATCAAGAAAACATGGTAACATCGGCAGGAGTTTTGTAGAAATAAATCGGGGAGCCCTAGAAAAAACCCTAGGAAATCTAGATTAAAATCAATGAATTAACAGCATTAGTGTAATGATAAAATGAATGTAAATTTAACTTTAAAAAATAAAGCTGCAAGCAAAGCGAATATTTTCTTTCTTATCGGTTTGTCGATTTCTATTCCGGCATCTAAAGCTGGAATGAACGCTTTTTTGTATCTTTATGTTCTCAGTTCTTTTGTTTTGCTGAGAGCAAATGCCATTGATATTTCTAAAAACCAATGGCTTTTGCTCAAAAGCTCTTTAGGTGTCTTCCTTATTGGTACTATTTTAGCTTTCTTCTCCAAAGGTGCTGACAATGACGTCGTTGTCTATATACAGAAGTACTTTTACCTATTGGTCCCTATAGCCATAGTCATTACCACACAGAATAATAAAAAGGCATTAAAATGGTCTCTGGCCTCTTTCCTTCTAAGTATTCTTGTATGCTTGCTTATCGACTTTTATCAATATGCCTTCATTTATGATTTTTTCAGAGATGCACCGGGTCGGTTATGGGGGCAGATAGGTTATAGTCGCTGGCCAGTGGTTCTTGTTACTGCAATTTCAATCTTTTTGCTCATTGAGCTTAATGCCACAGACCTAAAGACCAAGTTGCTAATGATTCTTTTAGCAGCCTTTTCTTTCTTCGGTATCATTCTCTCTGGAACCAAAGGAGGCCTAGTTGCGACCGCAATACTAGGCATTTTCTATATTGCTATCAAAATACGCAAAAACTGGTGGATTGCGCCTGTAATGGGAGCTGTACTCGTTATCTTGGTAAATAGTGCTTTTTTTCAGTCTACTATAGCCAGTCGGTTGGTTGTTAATGAATCAATTACACTACGTATTCTAATGATAGATACTGGCCTTGAGCTAACCGAAAGTAATATTAAGAATGATGTTCCATATTTTCTGTTTGGCGGAGGCATCGACAAGCCTGAGGTTCCTTTCCAAAAAGCTTTAGATAAGCTTCCCTCAAAGACTCTTGAAAAGCTAACTTATCAAGATTTGCAATGGGGTCATACAGACTTACATAATAGTTACTTGGATCAATTACTGAAAAGTGGATTCCTGTTTTCACTATGCTTTTATGCTTTTGTTATTTTCATTGCTATTCAAGCTTATCAAGCCTTATCAACCGTCAATAAATACAAAGGCTTATCCACTCTATTCTGGGGAACACTAGCTTCCTATGCGATTTTTAATTGCTTCTACAGTAACTTTTCGGATTACGCCGTTTACTCGCAGATATACTTTATAGCTTTGGCTATTTCCTTACCTATCGCCTTATGCGATAAAACGGTGAATAGGACCTAGACTTTAAGTATCTCTCTTTTCAGTACTTCGAGTTCCTGTCCCGTAAAATTCACACCGCGCTTGTTTCTTTCTTTAAGAAACGAGCGCTGCAATCTTTCAAAATTTCCAATTTTCCACTGCTCACCGCTTTGCTCGTAGCACTTATCAAAATCAATAATCCAGACCTTTTCCTGCTCATCAATCAAAATATTGTGGATATTGAGATCAGTATGATTTACCTGTGCTTGATGCATCTTGCGAATTTCTTTACCAATCTTACGATACATTGTCTCTGGTAACGCCTGCTCCTGCAAAATAGAAACAAGATCTCGAGCGTTGGGGATTTTTTCACTCAGCAAGTCAGCTTTGTAGTAAAGGCCTATTTTAGTTGCTTGTGCAGCGATCGGTCTTGGCACATTGACCCCCGCTTTAATCAAGGTTTGAAGCAATTGAAACTCTTGATAGCTGCGAGTTTTGTCCCAGCTCGAAAACCAATACTGGTCTTTCACCAATTTACCGAACAAGCCTCCACGGCGATAATGACGTAGTGCCCCCTCGATAGTTTGTGTTTCTACAAACCACGTTGTTCCGCGCCCTTGAGCGCTACCAATGACTCGGTTATTGTCTTGCCAATATTGAGGGTCAAATACCTTTTCGATCGGCTCCTTCAGCAAGCTTTCATCAAACCAGTAAGTTGTGTTGTTGTTTTTAACTGTTTTCAATTTCTTGCTCCAATATAAGGGGGCTGCATGAAGGTGGAGAGTCATTTTCCATCCATCTGATTTTACATTCATTCCGCCCCCCTGCATAATCTTTACATCTGTCTCTAGCTTTGCGATTTTATGGCACTTTTTGATACCCCACCTCAATCCATATGTATTTTGCGTCTGTCTGCCATTGGTGATGTCTGCAATACCATTGCAGCCGTGCAAGCCATTCAGACCTATTGGCCCGAGACTAAAATCACTTGGATTACCGGTAAACTTGAAGCTCAGTTGCTAGAGAGCATTACTGGTATCAAGGTTGTTGTATTTGATAAAAAAGCTGGTTGGCAAGGCTACAAGCAGCTTTGGCAGCAATTGAAAGGGCAGCAATTTGACGCTCTATTACACATGCAATACGCATTTCGCGCTAGCATTGCGACATTAGGCATCAAGGCAAAATATAAGCTTGGTTTTGATGGAGAGCGTGCGCAAGACTTTCAAGGGCTATTTACTAATGTAAAAGTCCCTTCCCCGAGAAAAATGCACGTTCTTGATGGGCTAATGGCTTTTACCGAAACGCTGGGAATGCCAGCCACAGAACCTACATGGCAACTTCAATACTCTGAAGAAGATCATGCCTGGGCTAAGCAATATATTGTTTATCAGCGCAATTTGGTCATCGTGCCTGCGGCAAGTAAAGGCTATAAGAACTGGACCGCTGACGGCTATGTGGATGTGATTGAACATGCGATAAAGCTAGGCTGGAATATACTACTCGCGGGAAGTCCTGCTCAGATCGAAATTGAGCTTAGTGAAAAGATTGAGAAAAGTCTCTCATCGCCTATTACTAATCTGGTTGGTAAAAGTAGCTTGCTCCAAATGCTTGCCCTTCTTGATCTAGCCGATTTAGTTATTGCACCAGATACAGGTCCTACTCATATGGCTAACGCCATGGGAACTCCAGTTATAGGCCTGTATGCTCACCATAACCCAAAGCGTACTGGGCCGTATAACTATCAGGATTATGTAGTGTCTGTATATGAAGAGGCGATTTTAGCTGAGACGGGAAAACCAAGTGCAGAGCTTAGTTGGCGCGCTCGAGTTAAGGATAAAAAAGCAATGCAGCGAATTTCGTCAAATGACGTGATTGAAATGTTCGATAAGGTTATCGAGGTGGAAGAGATAGATTAGCCCCCAAGTGACCAATCCATCGTCATCCCCTTAAAAAAGGGGAACTCATGAAGCGCGCTGTGGAGTTGAGTACGCTTTAATTACTAGGCCGTTATTCACGTAGTCACTCGCTTTGGGAGATCCTCACTTTCGTGAGGATGACGTGAAAAGTGAGGATGACGAGATAATTGGGGACGGCGAAAATTTACGAATTACATTACCCCTCTATAATAACCGGGGGTACAAACCAAGGACCATTACCGTGACCAAACCAACACTTGCTGTTGCAATGATTGTAAAAAACGAATCCAAGCACCTACGTGCCTGTCTCGAGTCTGTGCAAGGCTGGGTGGATGAAATCGTCATTATGGATTCTGGTAGTACTGATGATACCGCGGAAATAGCAGCGGAGTTTGGTGCGAAGTTCCACGCAAACCCTCAGTGGCCTGGATTTGGACCACAACGACGTTTGGCACAAAGTCATGTAGAGTCAGACTTTGTATTCTGGCTTGATGCCGATGAGCGAGTCACGCCAGAGCTCAAACAAAGTATTGTAGAGGCTGTAGAAAAGAATCTACCCTCCACTATCTATCAATTTGCCCGCCTTAGCTGGGTATTTGGGCGCTTTATTAAGCATTGCGGCTGGTATCCTGACAAAGTATTGCGTCTTTATCCAACCAAACTAACTCAATACGATGACTCTTTGGTTCACGAAAAAGTTGAAACAAAAAGCGACATGCAAATTGAGACGCTGAAAGGCGACTTGATCCACTACACCTACGATGATATCCATCATTATTTAGTCAAATCGGCTGGCTACGCCAAAGCTTGGGCAGAACAACGAGAGAAACGTGGAAAACGCTCAAGTATCTCTCAAGGGATCATTCATGCTATTGCGTGCTTTGTAAAAATGTACATTATCAAAGCTGGATTCTTGGATGGTAAGCAAGGCTTTTTGTTATCAATTCTGTCAGCGCACTCTACCTTTGTGAAATACGCTGACTTGTGGGTTAGGACAAGTACTGAGCCGCCCAAGGATTAAGCTCTGCAGCTACCTCAAGTAAATCAATGCGAGTCATATTCTCTTGGCTTGCTTTGTCCTCAGCTTTTGGTGGGCAGAAAGCAATGTGTCTGCCGTCTGAATTCAAAGGCTTCCAACGCAGTGGGGTTGCTGAACGCTTAGCCGGGAAAAAACCGACGGTTGGAACATCTAAAGCAGCCGCGATATGTAGTGGACCCGTCGAGCCTGCGATAAACAAACTCGCACAAGCGAGTGAGCATGAAAAATCCACCAGCCCATCATTTTTGTCATAAACAACACTTCGAATACTGTTGTTCGCGAGCAGTTGTTGCAGCTCTCTTGCTTTATCTTGTTCTCCAGGCCCAGCAGTCAATACGATTTCAGCACTTTGCTCAATACCTGTAATCAACTCACAATACTGTTCTAAAGATAGATTATTGGCTGAGCCACCGCTTCCCGCATGAACGTAAATCCATGGTTTAGCTTTGTTTAGTTCGAACTGAGAGGAAAGTTTTTCTTTTTGCTTAGCTAACGCATCAAGGGAGAAAGAGAAATACGGTGCGCGAGGCTCAACAATATCGATTTTTTGGTCTTTTAAAAATGCTCGAATTAGATCTAAGTTATATTCGTATTCAGGCTTAGCACTTTGCGAGCGCTTTTGTTTGATGCGTTTGTTGTAGAAGATTTGCGCTAACTTAGTTGCTGGGGCGAGTCGGTATGGGATTTTTGCTTTCCAAACCAATAAAGCGTTATATGTCGTTGAGAATAAATTAATCGATGCATCGAATTTCGCACCTTTTAAGGTATTTACGAGTGTTGCCTGAGTGTGTTTATCCGCTTTTTCTCCACAATCAATAATCACTTCATCAATCCACGGACATGCTTTTGCTAAAGCGACTGTATAACTGGGTACAAGCGCAGTAATGCGGCATTCCGGCATAGACGCTTTGAGCATCGCGAAGCTCGGCCAAGCCAACATAAAATCACCGATTTTATCGTTTCGAACTACCAGAATGTTTTTCATGTGCTCTTTCTCTTTATTTCGTATACCTAGCAACTCAAGGATAATAGCAAGTCATTGGATTAATGATAACTGTTGCGTGTCTGTTTGTTCGCATCTATAAAATGTTACACTGAACAAAATTTCTTACTAGAGCAAACATTGTGACCCAAAAGCGTTTATCTCGAGTTATCTACCCTGGTACATTTGACCCTATCACCAATGGCCACCTTGATCTTATTGAACGAGCGGCCACTATGTTTGATGAAGTGATCATAGCGATTGCAGCAAGTCCAAGTAAGAACACCATGTTTACGCTGGATGAACGTGTAGAATTCGCTCGCGAGGTCACCAAGCATTTAGAAAATGTTTCAGCCAAAGGGTTTTCTGGACTACTGGTGAATTTTGCTGAAGACGAGAAGGCCAATGTCCTTATTCGTGGTCTACGAACCACTGTCGACTTTGAATATGAGTTCGGGTTGACCAATATGTACCGACGTTTGCTGCCCGGTTTAGAGAGTGTGTTTCTCACTCCGGCAGAAGAGCATGCTTTTATTTCTTCAACCTTAGTTCGAGAAGTCGCCATACATGGCGGTGATGTTAGTCAGTTTGTACCACCCTTAATTGAAAAGGCACTGCAAACTAAAAAAGTCGTCTAACTGTGGAACTTTGTTTATAAAATTACACTCCCTAACAATAGATTGATTGCCAATTTATTGACCTACACTTAAAGAATGTGTGAGACTTCGTGAGTTTTTATTTAGCAGGATGATATAGCTATCATCCTGTTTTGGTTTGTAACAGAGACCCTGTTATCTGTTTTGGCGACAAGTTGGAGCTAACAAAATGATTAATAAAGAGCGAACGCTGTGGACCTTGCTAATTGGTGCGTTGCTCATCCGCCTACTCTCTCTTGGGTTTTATCCACTTATGGATACGACCGAGTCACGTTATGGAGAAATGGCGCGAATGATGGTGGAAACCGGAAACTGGTTAACACCTCTGTTTGATTATGGAGTGCCTTTCTGGGGCAAACCACCGCTATTCACTTGGATGAGTGCTGCGAGCGTTGAACTGTTTGGCCTATCTGAGTTTACGTTACGTCTTCCACATTGGGTGGCTGGGGTCTTAGTAGTGTGGGCAGCGGCATGGTTCGCGAAAAAGAATGGTTATAACCCGCTTGTTGCTGCTGTTGTGTTATCTACGACGCTCGTGTTCTCCATTTCTGCCGGTGCAGTAATGACGGATATGGCGCTTACTGTAGGTTTAACGCTAGCGATGATTGGCTTCTATCAATGCTGGCGTGGTGAGACTCTCTGGGGCTACGTTGGCTTTGCGGGTCTCGCGATTGGCTTGCTGGCTAAAGGACCAGTGGCCATCGTCTTATTTGGTCTGGCGGTCTTCCCGTGGATGGTAGTTCAACATGGCATTATCGGTGCGTTTGTTGAACTGTGGCATCGCTTCCCGCTCATCAAAGGCACATTGTTAATGCTTGCCATCGCCTTGCCTTGGTACATCATGGCTGAACGGGCTACACCAGGCTTTATCGATTACTTTATCGTTGGCGAACACTATAAGCGTTTTGTTGAACCAGGCTGGACAGGCGACCTATACGGGTCTGGTCATGAGGAGCCTAAAGGGAAAATCTGGTTCTTCTGGCTATTAGCGGTACTACCATGGTCAATCATTTTGCCTATTTTAATGCTAGTTCGCGCCAAATTTGGTTGGGAGCAAGCAAGACAGAATCACGGTTTTACCAGTTTTGCAATTTGGTGGGCATTGTCTCCGTTGATTCTATTTACGATGTCGAGCAATATCTTGCCAACCTATGTTCTCCCGGGCACGCCAGCTATCGGTCTTTTGTTGGCTATTTTCTGGAAGAAGAAGGACACCATTTGGTTGGCAATTGCATCACTGATTGTTCCAGTGGCACTGATTGCAGCAACTTATATGCTAGCAACAGGAAAAGTTGCTGATAATAGTGATAAGGCGATCTTTGAAACTATCGATCCTAATGTACGTACTTTCTACGTCTACCCAAGATCATACTCAGGTCAGTACTACAGTAACGGTCAAGCCAAGGTGTTTGAATCGGATGACCAAGTGAAAGGGTTAAACGAGTTCTACATCATTTCGTACAAAGATAGGCAGCGTGACTTTATACCATTTAAGGAAAAATACGACTGTAGTAATCAGGCTGTAGCAGAAAGCCACGATCGAATGGCTTTGCTTTGTAAGGTAAAGTAGTTACTACTAGTCAAAAGAGAAAATGCCAAGGAAGAACCTTGGCATTTTTATTAATAGCCAATATGCTCAGTCAAATTCTCGACCCAACTTTCTAAGGTATATTTGCTAGTTGTTTTTGGTGCTGGCTTTTTATAATTTAACTCAAAAAAGCCATCAGGAAGTTTTACGTTGTCTGGTTTAATGATGGCGATATTAGACTGATCATAGAATTCATATTGAGCAATATCTTGACTAGTCGTTACCAACTTCCTGTTGTAGGCCAACGACTCATATACACGAAATGAAAGTCCATTCTGCTTACCCTGCCCAAGGTCAAGAACTGCACGACTAGATTGAATCAACGCGGCCAACTCATCTTTGAGCATAAGGTGTTCTGTGACCTTAATTCGCTCATGCGTAATAAATTTACGCTTTCTTGGGTGGTCAATGTAAAGGTATACATCTGCATCAATAGTTGGATTAGCATCTAAGAAACAACATAATTCCTCATATCGTTTCTTTGTAAATGACATGACTGAAAACAAGTCATGCTTCGCTTCTTCTATCGGCGAACAAGTTCCAATTGGAGGAATATAATTGTAGGTTTGAATAAACCCGTGACGCTGACAGTCTTCAGGCTCGAAACTAAATATGACATCAAACTGGTCAAGATCCGTCCCGTTTTGAGGCATTCTATTCAAGCTATCCCAAAGAGATAGCACCAATTTTCCACTATGTTGCTTCATTAAAGTAAAGTGCTGCTGATTAAAGATATTCGGTTCGGTACAGATGATAGCGTCGTACTTCCCTGAACCCTTGAACACTCCTTTCAAAGACCAATAGATCTGCTCTTCCGTCCTTTGATGTTTGTATTTTTCTTTACTCACTAGATCGAGCATCTTTGACATCACACGGTGTGGTTTACTGTAGTAGTGGAAATCAGCTAAATCTCTAGTGTCTAAATGCGTGACTTCATGGCCTTGCCGTCTTAGCTCTTCAACAATTGGTGTTGCAAGATCTGCCCAATCAGGGCAAATGAACAGTAGTTTCAAGGTCAAGCTCCAGTCTAATGCAATCTGTTGATAACTTAGGGTACACTATGCTTAGGACGAAGTTGATTACTTTTGAAGAGAGTAATGAGATAAAGCGCCTAATGACAGGTAGCATTAAGCGCATTTTTTGATAGAAATTTAGCGTGGCACCTAGATACCGTACTCAGCACGATAAGCTTTCACCGCCTCTAAATGCTCAGCGTTATCACCTTTCTCTTCAAGGAAGGTAACAAGGTCAGTCAAGCTTACAATCGAAATGACCGCACAGCCAAAGTCACGTTCTACTTCTTGAATCGCTGATAGCTCGCCTTTACCCTTTTCTTGACGGTCAATAGCAACAAGTACGCCAGCTAGATCAGCGCCATTGGCTTTAATGATTTCCATCGACTCGCGAATCGCTGTACCGGCGGTAATCACATCATCAACCAACATAATGCGGCCTTCTAATGGGCTGCCAACCAAGTTACCACCCTCACCATGGTCTTTTGCTTCTTTACGGTTGAAGCAGTAAGGAGTATCTAAATCGTGGTGGTCAGCCAGCGCAACTGCTGTCGTTGTCGCAATAGGGATGCCTTTATATGCAGGGCCAAACAGCACGTCATAATCAATGCCAGAATCTGCTAACGCTGCTGCATAGAAGCGACCTAGACGTGCAAGGTCACGGCCAGTATTGAAAAGCCCAGCGTTAAAGAAATAAGGGCTTTTACGACCAGATTTAAGGGTAAATTCGCCAAATTTTAGAACTTCTTTTTCTAGTGCAAATTCAATAAATTCACGCTGGTATGCTTTCATTTTTTCTCTCTCGGTTGTTGTGTTTAGGTATGCCATTGTCATACCTGATTTAGATAAAGGTCTAGTCAAAGTTGTCGCTCGCTTTGAGTAGATTCCTGCCTACGCAGGAATGACGCGAGCAGTAAATTGACTAACTTAAAATCTCGTCACCCCACTAGCCGCGCGCCTGCGCAGGCAGGGGTCTGCTCAACGCAATCTCCAGGCTTTAGTAGATTCCCATCTTCGCGGGAATGACTTACGACGTTAGCCTATATCTTAGTCAAAAAAATAGCCCCCTTACGGGAGCTATCAATCAATCTTCTAATGCCAGCTTCTGAGCTGCAACGATCTCGGCAATGCCTTTATTTGCTGACTCCAGCAATGCCATTAGTTCTTTGTGAGTGAACGGTTCGCCTTCCGCTGTCCCCTGAATCTCAATCATTCGACCGTCTTCAGTCATTACCACGTTCATATCGGTATCCGCAGCTGAGTCTTCGGTATACTCAAGATCGCATAGGATGTCTTCGCCTAAAATACCGACAGATACTGCAGCAACGTGGCCTTTCATTGGGTTCGCTTTTAGTTTGCCTTTCGCAACTAAGTGAGCGAACGCATCTGCCATTGCCACACTTGCACCTGAAATAGACGCCGTACGTGTACCACCGTCCGCTTGAATCACATCGCAATCAACAGTGACCATGATTTCACCCATAGCCTCTAAATCAACAACAGCGCGAAGGCTGCGGGCGATTAGGCGCTGGATTTCCATAGTACGGCCGCCTTGCTTACCACTCGCTGCTTCGCGACGCATTCTCGAATGCGTTGAGCGTGGTAGCATGCCGTATTCTGCCGTTACCCAGCCTTTACCTTGGCCTTTTAGCCAGCGAGGTACATTTTCCTCTACCGTTGCATTACACAACACTTTGGTATTGCCGAACTCGACTAATACAGAACCTTCTGCATAAGCGGTATAGTTGCGAGTAATTTTTATTGGGCGCACTTGGTCTGCTGCGCGATCATTTGGACGCATGGACATTACCTTTGTTGGGGAAGAGGATTTGGTTGGGCGAGGATTATAGCGAAGATGGCTTTACGGGTCTAGCATCCTAAGTGCTAGGAACAATTCAAAACATCCACCATTGGATATCTCAACGTGTATGACTTAGCGCACCTCACTATGCTAACATGAAGACAGTTTGAACAATTTATCAATCCAAGGAAATCAATCCATGATCTACAGCATGACCGCATACGCGCGTAAAGAAGTCAAAGGTGACTGGGGTAGCGCAGTATGGGAAATCCGCTCAGTAAACCAACGTTATCTAGAAACTTACTTCCGTCTTCCTGAGCAGTTTCGTGGTCTAGAACCTGTACTTCGTGAACGTTTCCGCAAACGCCTAGCACGCGGTAAAGTCGAATGCCACTTGCGCTTCGAAGCAAACCCTGCTGCAAAAGGTGAGCTGAGCATCAACGAGACACTCGCTCAGCAAGTGATTGGTGCAGCAAAGCAAGTTATGACAATGACAGGTGAAGATAGCCGCCTAAATCCATTCCAAGTGATGCAATGGCCTGGTGTAATGGAAACACCTGAACAGGATATGGATACCATCAATAAAGCATTGCTTGAGGGTTTCGAACAAGGTCTTAGCGACTTCATCGATGCTCGTGCTAGCGAAGGTGAAAATATGAAGGCGCTTATTGTTCAGCGTCTTGAAGCGATCACTGCTGAAGTAATCAAAGTCCGTGCTCGCATGCCAGAAATTCTTGAGTGGCAACGTGAACGCCTACTAAGCAAGTTTGAAGAAGCAAAAATCGAGCTTGATGCCTCACGCGTAGAGCAAGAACTCATTCTACTGGCACAGAAATCAGACGTTGCTGAAGAACTGGACCGCTTAGACTCTCACGTTAAAGAAACAACCAGCATCTTGAAGAAAGGTGGCTCTGTAGGTCGTCGTCTTGATTTCATGATGCAAGAGTTCAACCGTGAGTCAAACACACTGGCATCTAAGTCTATTAGCACCGATATCACGGCTTCTGGTGTAGAGCTAAAGGTTCTTATTGAGCAAATGCGCGAGCAGATCCAGAATATTGAGTAAATCTGTTGAATGATAAAAAAGCAGGCCTCAGCCTGCTTTTTTATTGCTTGAATATCACAAGTTAGGAGTTAAATTGACCGTCACCATTGCGCAGGTAGAGGTATACTCAACACGCGCACCAAGCCCAAGAAGATTCTTGCGGGCACAGACGCACGGCTCATGAAATAACATTACTGTGAAGAGCTCTGCCAACTAAAGTGATTACAGCAGCGCTAAATACGCCATAAACACCACAGACAGCACATAAATCACAGGATGCACCTGTTTCCCTTTCCCTGCCACAACCATACTAAATGCATAACTGATAAAGCCCATCGCCATACCATTCGCTGGTGAGAAGCTTAATACGGTAAACATAATTGTGAAGAAGGCAGCGATGCGAGACTCTTTCTTTTCCCATTTAATATCGCCTAAGCGACCAATCATATAGATACCAACCACGACCATAGCTGGCGCTACCATTGCCGCAGAGAATAGCGAGAACAACGGGTATAGGAAGAGTGATAGTAGGAATAGACCCGCTACGACGACTGCAGCTAAGCCAGTTTTTGCACCTTGTGATGAGGCAATACCAGACTCTGAGAATGCCGTGACTGATGTGGTACCAAACACTGAACCCATTACTGTACCACCTGCATCTGCAATCAGCGCAGAGCGTGCATTAGGTACCTTACCATCTTTATCAATGATACCGGCATCACGACCTACCCCTACGATAGTGCTGAGCCCATCGAAGAAATCGACAATCAAAAAGATGATCATAATAAACAGCAGATCAAACATCTTCTCTGCGGTAATCCCTGAGAAATCGAAGATAGCACCAAAGCTGCTCGCCATGCTTGGCGGCATTGCCACGAGTTGCTCTGGAATTGGTGCATTGTTGGTTCCCATGAAGGTATCAGCCAGAATCGTAAGCACGATAGCGGACACAAAAGAGATAAATGTAGCCAACTTAATATCGCGAACCATACAGCCTAATGCGATAAAGATACTGATATACGCGATGATGACTTTCGGGTCAGAAATATCGCCCATACTCACGAGAATAATTGGGTTGGATACGATAATACCCGCATTCTTAAGACCAAGAAATGCAATAAACAAACCAAGAGAAACGGTAATAGCGAGTTTCAAATCTTCTGGAATCGACTCAATCATCGCTTTGCGTATTTTAGTTAACGATAAAATAAGATAGATAACACCAGAGAAAAAGATGCCAAGCAGCGCTTCATGCCAAACTAATGCCACAGAACCACTTAGCAACATACCTTTAAAGAAACCATTCATGCTCATACCGGGAGCTAGCATCACAGGGTAGTTACCAAAAATACCCATGATTAGCGT
This sequence comes from Vibrio mediterranei, assembly GCF_900088415.1. Lineage (GTDB taxonomy): Bacteria > Pseudomonadota > Gammaproteobacteria > Enterobacterales > Vibrionaceae > Vibrio > Vibrio mediterranei. Next base: position 38,090 of record NZ_FLLQ01000009.1, on the reverse strand, counting down.
AGCGAAGGCCGCAGCCAAAGCCGTTGCTGTAAATACAGCGCCTCGCTCCATTCCAGGAATGTCCCCCAAAATGGCTGGGTTGACCGCCAAAATGTAGCTCATAGCAAGGAAAGTGATAAAGCCAGCGTATACTTCAGTACCGATAGTGGACTTACGCTCACTCACTTTGAAGGTGGATTCAATGATAGAAGGGCTAGCTTGGCGTTGCCCGGTTAGTTCTGCACTCACAGTAGGACCTATAGCGATAAAATGGGAGACGCAAACGTATGCGCGATAAAAATATTGGCGCGAATTCTAATCAGACTCAGGAATAAATCAATGCTTTTGTGAGTTATTTTTATCTCTTTAAAAACAAAACGTTGATATTTAAGCAAACGTTTGCCTTTAAACAAAAAGAACAACAGGCTTCTGCGATGTTTTTGCTCCCTTTTAAAATGCAGCCACTCGTTGCCTGAGTACTTCCCGGATGACTTGTCGAGCTCCTAGCAAACATGATACTCTTCGCCTCCATTTTTCTGGCCGATTTTTAAACGCTTTGGTCAGTGAACGTATAGAATAGAAGTATCAAATAACGATATTCTCTACCCCTTCAACCCAAGATGTGGACTCTGAAAAATGATAGGTAAAGGTACGCTTTATATCGTGTCAGCACCAAGCGGCGCTGGTAAATCGAGCTTAATTTCAGCAATGTTGGAAAAAAACCCAACATACGCAATGAAAGTATCAGTGTCTCACACGACTCGTGGTATGCGTCCTGGTGAAGAAGATGGCGTTCATTATCACTTTGTTGAAAAAACCGATTTTGAATCGTTAATCGAACAAGGTGCGTTTTTGGAATACGCCGAAGTCTTCGGAAACTACTACGGTACTTCTCGTCTATGGATTGAAGAGACGCTAGAAAAAGGCATCGATGTATTCTTGGATATCGACTGGCAAGGCGCTCGTCAAATCCGTGAACAAATGCCAGAAGCGAAAAGTGTCTTTATTTTACCACCATCTAACAGTGAGTTAGAGCGTCGCTTGAACGTACGTGGCCAAGACAGTGATGAAGTAATCGCTAAGCGCATGAGCGAAGCGAAGTCAGAAATGTCTCACTACAATGAGTACGATTACGTCATTGTCAACGACGACTTCGACGGCGCACTTGTTGATTTTAAAGCTATTTTGCGTGCTGAGCGTCTTAAACAAGACAAACAAGCGGTGAAATACAAAGGTATGTTAGACGCCCTACTTGCCGAGTAAGGTAGATTTTAACCATTTCCTTGCAAAGTGAGGCTCAAAATAGGGTCTCACCCCAAGCAAATAATGCAATAAACCAGAAGTAACAGTAGCTAATAGGATCATTTGTGATCTAGAATCTAAACGTAATAGCCTGTATACTTTCTCGTCATCAAAAATTTAGTTAACTATTGGAGTTCTTATGGCACGCGTAACTGTTCAAGACGCTGTTGAAAAAGTTGGTAACCGTTTCGACCTAGTTCTTATTTCGGCTCGCCGCGCACGTCAGATGCAAATCGGTGGTAAAGATGCATTAGTGCCAGAAGAAAATGATAAGCCAACGGTTATCGCACTTCGCGAAATCGAAGAAGGCTTGATCACGAAAGAAGTACTAGATGCACGTGAACGTCAAGAGCAGCAAGAGCAAGAAGCTGCAGAACTAGCGGCAGTAAGCAGCATTGCTCACAACCGTTAATTCCTAGTACCTAATCAGAGTTCCATCGACTTTCGGGCCTAAAATTTGTACCTATTCGATAGCCTTAAAGACGTTGCCCAAGAATACCTAACAGAGCCTCAAATTGAGGCTCTGCGTCAATCTTATGTGGTAGCAAGAGATGCCCATGAAGGGCAGACCCGCTCTAGCGGTGAACCATACATCATCCACCCTGTTGCTGTAGCTCGTATCCTCGCGGAAATGCGTCTGGATATTGAAACGCTACAAGCGGCACTGCTGCATGATGTTATTGAAGATACGGAAGTCACCAAAGAAGAGCTAGAAGAACAATTTGGTACGACGGTGGCGGAACTCGTCGACGGCGTATCTAAGCTCGATAAGCTTAAATTCCGCGATCGTAAAGAAGCCCAAGCAGAGAACTTCCGTAAAATGGTTCTCGCTATGGTGCAGGACATTCGCGTTATTCTTATAAAGCTGAGTGACCGTACCCACAACATGCGCACGCTTGGGGCTCTTCGTCCTGACAAAAAGCGTCGCATTGCTCGTGAAACCCTTGAAATCTATGCGCCACTTGCGCACCGATTAGGTATACACAACATCAAAACCGAGCTTGAAGAGCTTGGCTTTGAAGCGCTTTACCCAAACCGTTATCGCGTACTAAAAGAAGTCGTGAAATCGGCACGTGGTAATCGTAAAGAGATGATTCAGCGAATCCATAGCGAGATTGAAGGACGACTGAATGAAGTTGGCCTCAACGTTCGCGTATTGGGACGTGAGAAAAACCTCTTCTCTATCTACAACAAGATGAAAACCAAAGAGCAGCGATTCCATACCATCATGGATATCTATGCTTTCCGCGTCATCGTAGATACTGCAGACACTTGTTATCGAGTCCTTGGTCAAGTCCACAGCCTGTATAAGCCACGCCCTGGTCGCATGAAAGATTACATCGCGGTACCAAAAGCGAACGGCTATCAATCCTTACACACCTCAATGGTGGGTCCTCATGGCGTTCCAGTAGAAGTACAAATTCGTACTGAAGACATGGATCAAATGGCGGACAAAGGTGTGGCAGCACACTGGGCATACAAGGGTAATGGCGACCGTACTGGCACCACTGCACAAATTAAAGCGCAGCGCTGGATGCAAAGCCTACTTGAGCTACAACAAAGTGCTGGCAACTCCTTTGAATTCATTGAAAACGTAAAATCGGATCTGTTCCCAGACGAAATTTACGTGTTCACACCAAAAGGTCGTATTGTCGAGCTGCCACTTGGCGCAACCGCTGTCGACTTTGCTTACGCTGTCCATACCGATGTGGGTAACACCTGTGTAGGTGCGCGAGTGGATCGTAATCCATACCCACTTAGCAAAGCACTGAAAAACGGCCAAACCGTCGAAATCATCAGCGCACCAGGTGCAAGACCTAATGCAGCATGGCTTAACTATGTGGTGACTTCACGTGCCCGCACTAAGATCCGTCAGGTTCTGAAGACAATGCGCCGTGAAGAATCTGTAGTTTTAGGACGCCGCCTGCTGAACCATGCTCTAGGCCGTCACTCTGTTGATACTATCTACCCAGAAAACATCAACGAAGTGCTAACCGATCTCAAGCTGGGCAGTATTGATGACCTGCTAGCCGCTATCGGCCTTGGTGAGTTGATGAGTATCGTTATTGCCCGTCGTCTACTTGGCGATACCGATGAACTGACGCAAACAAGTTCAGTGCCAACGTCGGGTAAACGCTTACCGATCCGTGGTGCAGAAGGTATCTTGCTGACGTTTGCCAACTGTTGTCACCCTATTCCAGATGATCACATCATCGCACACGTTTCTCCGGGCCGTGGCTTGGTGGTACACCGAGAAACTTGTCCAAATGTTCGTGGTCACCAGAAAGAGCCAGATAAATACATGGCGGTTGAATGGAGTGACGATTACGAGCAAGAGTTTACTGCTGAGCTAAAAGTTGACCTGCAGAATCACCAAGGCGCGCTCGCAGAGCTGACCAATGTGATTGCCAAGACAGGCTCTAATATTCACGGTATCTCTACAGAAGAACGCGATGGCCGTTTGTACACAGTCACTGTACTGCTAACGACCAAAGATCGTGTTCACTTAGCTGGTATTATGAAGCGCATTCGTGTGATGCCACATGCACTACGTGTTAGACGTCGTAAGAACTAACACAACTGCTTGATCTAATACGGGTTCGATAATTATCGAGCCCGTTTTATTTGGAACCTATTGATGAACTTAGAACGCTACACTCGTATCCAAGAAGTGCTTAAGGCACGCCAACCTGACCTGACTTTACTGCTAGAACAAGTCCATAAGCCCAATAATGTCTCAGCGGTCATTCGTACTGCCGATGCTGCTGGGGTACATAAAGTTCATGCAGTTTGGCCGGATGAGAAAATGCGTACTTTAAGTCACACCTCCGCAGGCGCTAGAAACTGGGTTGAGGTTGAAACTCATGATACTGTAGCTGATGCCGTTCGCACGTTAAAATCTCAAGGTATGCAGGTACTGGCCACTAACCTTTCCGAAAACGCTGTCGACTTTCGTGATATCGACTACACCAAGCCAACCGCGATTATTCTTGGTGGCGAGAAGCACGGCATCACCCAAGATGCACTCACCGAAGCAGATCAGGACATCATTATTCCTATGGTAGGCATGGTGCAGTCCTTAAACGTCTCAGTCGCCAGCGCACTGATTTTGTTTGAAGCTCAAAGACAACGCCAGAATGCCGGCCTGTACGATCGCAATGTCAGTGCTCTGCCCGAAGAAACCATCCATCGAATCCTATTCGAACGCGGCCACCCCGTACTGGCGAAAGTTGCCAAGAAAAAGCGCCTCCCTTATCCACCACTCGATGACCAAGGCCAAATTGTGGCGACAGAAGAGTGGTGGCAAGAAATGCAGAAAAAATAGAAACGAGTATGGTTTAAGGCTGGTTTTATAGTTCCTTTGAAGCTCCTCGCAACACTACTTTTAACCAACTCTATTCTAAGAGTTTTGTGGTTGAGCATGATGAAGCAAGCTAGTGTTTATATCTTAAGTTCTAGGAGCAACAAGGTGTTATATGTTGGAGTTACTTCTCAGCTGAAACAGCGTATCTGGCAACATAAAAATGGCGTTGTTGATGGGTTTTCTAAAAAATACCATGTAAATAAACTGGTCTTTTTCGAAGTTCACCAATCCATGACGGCAGCTATCATTCGCGAGAAACAAATAAAGCGTTGGAAACGGGATTGGAAAGAGAATCTGATCAAAAGCATGAATCCAAATTGGATGGATTTGTATGATTCACTTTAAGTGAATGTTTGGATTCAACGCATAAGACCACACCAATTTATTCGTCACCCTTGCGAAGGCTGGGGTCTACTTAACGCGTGCACCCTACCTTGAGAAGATTCCTGCCTACGCAGGAATGACGAGCGCTATGAATATAACGCATGAGGCTAATCCAAGTTATACGTCCCCCCCTGAGAAGGCAGAGGCCTACTTAACGCGAATACCCTGCCTAGAGAAGATTCCTGCATGCGCAGGAATGACGCTCGTTTGGGATTCAACGCATAAGAATACCCCAATTTATTCGTCCCCCCTACGAAGGCTGGGGTCTACTTAACGCGTGCACCCTGCCTAGAGAAGATTCCTGCATGCGCAGGAATGACGAGCGCTATGAATATAACGTATTAGGCTAATCCAAGTTATACGTCACCCCTGAGAAGGCAGAGGCCTACTTAACGCGAATACCCTGCCTAGAGAAGATTCCTGCATGCGCAGGAATGACGAGCACTTTGGATTCCACGCATAAGAATACCCCAATTTAATCGTCACCCCGGCGAAGGCAGGGATCTACTTAACGCGTGCACTCTACCTCGAGAAGATTCCTGCATGCGCTGGAATGACGAGCGTTTTGGATTCAGCGCGTAAAACTAAGCCAATTTATACGTCACCCCTGCGAAGGCAGGGGTCTACTTAACGCGTGCACCCTACCTTGAGAAAATTCCTGCATGCGCTGGAATGACGAGCGCTTTGGGTTCAGCGCATAAGACTATTCCGATTTATGCGCCTCAAACTCAATGTACAATACCTCTCTAAAAACTGTACAAAAAGACAGTAAAATGCTTGAATATCTGCATATAACATTTTGATGGATGGTAAATATGGCTCAGCTGTTATCGGCAATTTCTCTTTCTTCGCTTTCTGGCGTAGGAGCTAAAGTCGCTGAAAAACTGGCGAAAGTCGGCTTACACTCGGTTCAAGATTTACTGTTTCACTTACCTCACCGTTATGAAGATCGTACTCGTATCTATCCGATCGTTCGTTTGCATCCTGGTCTTTGGGGATCGGTGCAAGGGAAAGTCATGAGTAGTGATGTGGCTTTCGGGCGTCGCAAGATGTTGACGGTTAAAGTAAGCGATGGCAACGGTACTATTACACTACGCTTCTTCAATTTTACCGCAGCAATGAAGAACAACTTCTCTGAAGGTCGCCTTATTGTCGCTTATGGTGAAGTTAAGCGTGGCAACCATGGTCTTGAGATCATCCATCCAGAGTACAAATTTCAAACCGAAGGTAAAGCGCCAAAGCTAGAGCAAACCTTAACCCCGGTTTACCCAACTACAGAAGGGTTAAGGCAGCTCACACTGCGTAACCTCACTGACCAAGCTCTTGAGCTCATGGACAAAGCAGCCGTAGACGAGTTGCTTCCAAGCGGCCTTTATAACCAACAAATAACCCTCGCCGAGGCGCTACACACCATCCATCGTCCACCACCAACGATTAATTTGGACGACTTTGATGAAGGTAAGCACCCTGCTCAGCAGCGACTGATTATTGAAGAGTTGATGGCGCAAAACCTTTCTATGCTAGCGGTGCGCAGTAAAGGTCAACAAGATACAGCCATTGGCTTAGCGCCTGTTGAAAAACTGAAAGATCAACTTCTTGAACAATTGCCTTTCTCCCCTACAGGCGCGCAATCAAGAGTGGTGCAAGAAATCGAAACTGATCTTGCTAAACCTATTCCTATGATGCGCCTAGTTCAGGGTGATGTGGGTTCTGGTAAAACCTTGGTAGCCGCGCTCGCTGCTGTTCGTGCGATAGAACATGGCTATCAAGTGGCTATGATGGCACCGACCGAATTACTTGCCGAACAGCATGCCATCAACTTTGCAGGTTGGTTTGAAGCCATGGGGATACAAGTTGGGTGGTTATCAGGAAAACAAAAAGGCAAAGCTAAGGAAGCGGAGTTGGCACGTATTGCCAGCGGTGAAGCTCAGATGGTCGTAGGGACGCACGCCCTATTCCAAGAGTCGGTTGATTTTCACAACCTTGCGTTGGTTATTATTGATGAGCAACATCGCTTTGGTGTCCACCAGCGCTTAGAGCTGCGTGAGAAAGGCGCTAAACAAGGTTTCTACCCTCATCAGTTAATTATGACGGCCACACCGATCCCAAGAACCTTAGCCATGACGGCATATGCCGACTTGGAGACCTCAGTAATCGACGAACTGCCACCAGGAAGAACACCGATTCAAACCGTTGCCATTCCAGACACAAAACGCGACGACATCATTGAGCGTGTCAAAAATGCTTGCTTACACGAGGGCAAACAAGCGTATTGGGTTTGTACATTGATCGACGAATCAGAGGTATTGGAAGCACAAGCCGCCGCTGAGACCGCCGAAGATCTGCAACGTAAACTGCCTGATCTTAAAATCGGTTTAGTTCATGGCCGAATGAAACCGGCTGAAAAACAACAAGTGATGAAGCAGTTTAAAAACAACGAACTACACCTTCTAGTTGCAACAACCGTTATTGAAGTTGGTGTGGACGTCCCTAACTCCAGTTTAATGATCATCGAAAACCCAGAGCGCCTTGGTCTAGCTCAATTGCATCAGTTACGGGGCCGTGTTGGCCGTGGTAGCGTGGCAAGTCATTGTGTGCTGTTGTATCACTCCCCACTCTCTAAAACTGCTCAGAAGCGCTTAGGCGTACTGAGGGAAAGTAATGACGGCTTTGTTATTGCGCAAAAAGATCTAGAGATTCGTGGCCCTGGTGAGCTACTTGGCACCAAACAAACTGGACTGGCTGACTTTAAGATTGCTGATTTAGTGCGGGACCAAAGATTAGTACCGGAAGTTCAACGAATTGCGCGACATGTGCACGAACAGTACCCCGAGAATGCCAAGAAAATTATTGATCGCTGGTTAGGAGACAGAGAGTTTTACGCCAAAGCATAAGACGCCTGCTCTCTATATCATCGCCACTCTACAAAATAACGCCGTCATCCCCTTGAAAAAGGGGGATCTTCTTCAGCACGCCGCTTACGTAAAACAAACCTTCTGCACAACCAATAAGTCCTCTACCTCAAACCATTCTTAGCCACAGGGAAACTCACTTGTGCCTTCAGTCCACCAGCGCTGCGATTCGAAATACTCACTGAGCCGTGATGCTGACTAATAATCCGCTTCACAATCGCCAGTCCTAGACCTGTCCCTTCACTGCCTCGTGCGGTATCACCTCGCGTGAAAGGTTCGAATAGACGACCGATTTGGCTCTCTTCGATACCCGGACCATTATCTTCAATGGTGACCCAAGCCAGTTTGTTGTCCGCGGTCATACCTGTGGTGACTTTCACCCAACCATTGCCGTAACGAACCGCATTAACCACCAAGTTGGTAATAGCACGTTTAATCGCAATTGGACTGCCTTCAATATCTTTGATAGTTGCCATTGGGGCATATTCTATCTGGATTTCATATCCGCCTTCTGATGAGACAATATCAGAAGAAATGTCATTCAGGCTCATCGGTTCAAATGACTGAGTATTAACCGGTTTTAGGTAATCCATAAACTGGCCAATGATTTCATTACACTCTTCAGTGTCGCTGATGATGCCCTCTGCTAAATAGCTGTCTTCGGGCGACATCATTTCTGTCGCAAGGCGAATTCGCGTTAATGGGGTGCGAATATCATGGCTGATGCCCGCCATTAATAAGGTACGGTCTTGCTCAAGCTCTTGAATACCTTTTGCCATTTGGTTAAAGGCACGCGTAACCGAGCGAATCTCAGACGCCCCCTTCTCAGGTAAAGGTGGCGGGATTTCCCCTTTACCCACCAAATTGGCGGCATTTTCGAGTGCGGTAAGTGGCCGGTTTTGCAAGCGGATGAATAGCCAGCCACCCGCAATCACCAATAGCGCCATAATCAAACTGTTTCTAAACAGCGGCGCAAAGTCTTCTTCCTGCAACTCTGACAGCGGAATGCGTATCAACGAGTTGGGCAGTGCATCTATCTTCATCCAGAGGATGTAGCTTTCAGCTCCCAGAATCAGCCTAACTTCAGTTTTTGAATCCAGTTCATCACTCATCTCCTCGCTCATCAGGTCGATAGGCATCGCATGGTTAAACTCGTTTGCCATCGCGCTGTCATCAGCATGAATAGTGACACCCAACTGCTCCAATACACGTCGGCGTAAAGGAGCATCCATTTCAAGCTGCTCATCAATCGCTTCATTGTCTTCCAAGAAAAACGATAGCTCATGCGCCAGTATCTTATTGAACTGCTGCAAACTAGGTACAAGAGCGTAGTTGTACACGGCGTAATAAGAAAAAACTTGGCTAGCAATCAAGAGTGTAAAAAACAGCAGAATGGATTGCGTGAAGGAGCTACGAAATCGCATAGGTTTTCCTTAGAGAGCGAAGATGAGAAGAATCTGAGGTAGATAATAAACAAAAGGCCCTGAATCCATCCAGAGCCTTATCGACATTTCTGATTATGCTTCTTTGCCGTCCGGCACAAATACATAACCTAGACCCCACACAGTTTGAATGTAGCGAGGTTTGCTTGGGTCGATTTCCAGCATGCGACGCAGACGAGAAATCTGTACGTCGATAGAACGTTCCATTGCCGAGTACTCACGACCACGAGCCATGTTCATCAGCTTATCGCGGGACATCGGCTCACGTGCGTTGGTCACCAAGGCTTTTAGTACTGCAAATTCACCAGATGTTAGAGGCATTGCCTCTTCACCACGGAACATTTCACGTGTACCCAAGTTCAAACGGAAATCACCGAACTCAACCACTGACTCTTCTTGGCTTGGCGCGCCAGGAGCTTCAATAGTTTGACGACGTAATACCGCTTTAATGCGAGCAAGTAGCTCACGAGGATTAAATGGTTTCGGTAGATAGTCATCCGCACCGACCTCTAGGCCGACAATACGGTCAACTTCATCACCTTTGGCTGTCAGCATCAGAATCGGCAACATGTTGTTGGCGTTACGTAAACGACGACAAATCGACAGGCCATCTTCACCTGGTAGCATTAAATCCAATACCATAAGGTGAAAGTTTTCACGGGTTAACAGGCGGTCCATCTGCTCACTGTTAGCAACACTGCGTACTTGGAATCCTTGCTCTGATAAGTAACGCTCTAGTAATGCACGTAGACGTGCATCATCATCAACAACTAAAATCTTGTGATTTTCTTGCATATTCGATTCCACCACTAAAAAGCAATTTACCGACCCCTCCGTCAACAAAAAAGTGTGTCAGAAGAGTATCTGCACTAAATGTAACATTTCATGGCCAATAATTGCGCAGAGAATTGTTAACGTTTATTAATTATGGCTCATATCAGACACATTCGTCACTGCTCTAAGTGATATAAGTGATGTATATCTAATGTTGCCTAATTTTACTTGCTGCAACTTCGTTAACCTGCACGCTAACTATTCAACGTCTACTAACCCTTTGTAACGTTTTAAAATATGCTTTTGTGCGCCCCGCCAAGCCCATGTCATATAACCTAAGTAAACTATCACTAGTTTATCGAACTCAAGGAGAGATTATGACATTTGAAGCACAATCGGAGAGTCCGTTTTCACGCGATAACTTCGCACAAGCACTGAAGTATTGGCGCAATTTTAATGGCATGTCTCAATTGGAACTGGTTGAAGCACTGAGCTTATCCCATCGAGCATTTCAAGGGATAAACCAGCCAATGCTCAGTAAGTGGGAGCATGGCAACGGACAGCCTTCATTGATGCGCCGAATCGGGGTCGCCACGTTTTTCCAGCAAAGTTACCATTATTCAGAAGATGAACGTCGCATCATTCAAGGGGTCGAAAAATATGATGACTTCTTTAGAGGGTTTGACACGCTTTACCCTTATACGATTGATACTTATGAAAGCTATCGTTGGGATAATCTGCCAGAGATCTATCGAGAGCAAATCGTCTACGCACAAGAGAACTATCGTTTTATCACGTTTCAAGAGCTGATAGACGTCATGTCCATTCAAGAAATCAACGTGGTTCTTGCTAAGCACCGGGACGCGGTGGTTGGTCATATTGTGCATGGTAAGGATATTAACGGGCAGAACTGCCTACTTAGCTATGTGGCGCTTAATAAAGACTTGCATCGATTAGTGCATAACTACGCGTGTGAGTTGTTTGAAGGTAAAACCTTACTTATCACCGCGATCAAGCCTTACGCTAAAACTCTGATCTCGGATATCTATATTCCTGAAAAGTACCAAAGCGGACATATTACTGTGTATGAATGCCAAGTCGACACGCTAGCCGCCAATCCGTTTTTCGACCAAATTCACGATGAAGGGCGAATCCTAACGTTACTGAGCCATCATCAGAAGATTCAACGTAACCGCCGCTCAGCTCCCACACACAAAACGGACGAGTTAGCTCTGTCATAAATCACAGCACGCAATTTGAGCTCTCAAAGACATACCACTTTAGGAGCTCAAATCGCTCTATTTATTCAGAGTGCTGTTGGTAAGTGATGGAGTTAATAAACCACTCCTTATCTCCTTGAGGGGTCTTCACCACTACCTCATCATCCACTTGTTTTTTTAGCAGCGCCCTCGCCATAGGAGAATCAATCGATATATAACCTTTTGCATCGCCGTAAATCTCTTCGGGACCAACAATCCGGAAATGCATGGTTTCACCTTCTTCATTCTCAATCTCCACCCAGGCACCGAAAAAGACCTTACCTTCTTGTTGAGGTGAATAATCAACAATGGTGACCTCAGGTAAGAACTTGCGCAGAAAGCGAACACGGCGATCGATTTGGCGAAGCAAACGCTTATTGAAGGTATAGTCGGCGTTTTCAGAGCGATCACCTAGACTCGCCGCCCACGTCACTATCTTAGTGACTTCAGGACGTCGCTCATTCCAGAGGTAATCATGTTCTTGTTTCAGTTTGTTGTAGCCTTCACGCGTGATCAATTTGGTCTTCATTTTGCTCTCTATTAATAGCAACTGCTGCTGAGAGATTATAACGAACTATTTGACTTTGTATGAACCCAAAATCCTCCCTCCTTGCACACCAACGAATTGCTGAAATGATAGTAAACCGTCAAAACACCATTTTAAACTACCTAATTATCAACATGGTTACCCAATGATTTATATCGTTTTTATTTTTTATTAGGACTTATTCTTTTACTTACCCCCTTAACTAATACCAATAATGAATTCTCAACGCATCACTTTCGAACATTCACTGTTAAGGAAAACATCATGTTTAGAAATAAAGCCTCTTTTCTACCTCCACTTAAACTTACCAAAAGAGATCTTCAATTAGAGGATATGGAGCAATTAGGCGTACATTTTGTTCATGGCACTAATTCAAGCGCTTTAGAAGGGTTGGTAAAATTCCGAGCGTTATTATCGGCTGAGGATATAGACTGTACCCCTTGGTTCCATCGGGCTGAGGGACTAAAATCTGGAGAAAGGGGGAATACATTTAACAACTTGTATCGCAATCAACCCATAAGCCAAGGGGTTAGCCTTCATTACACTCGCAACTACCACGAATGTCTTAATCATTATGCCAAACTCGGATTACTCGGCGAGGACAACTATGAAGTGCTAATCGGTTTAGACTCATTTGTCCCGCTGCGTGCTAAGTTTACCTCACATCCCGTTAGTATCGGTGGTATTAGCATAATGCGAATCTGCGCAATTTATGTTCCTGCACAATATGTTTCAGACGTAAGAGAGATGTTCCAAACAATTCCCTCTTTAGTCACCAAAGTACGAAGTTTTAGATAGTTGACCAACACTTTCGTGAAGATAAACCCCATAGAGTGCTGAAGATATCACTTCGCTTGGCACTCTTTCTTAAAAAGTCATTGACTTCTTTTTATTTATCAACTTTAGAAGCATCTTTCAAATAAATCCGCCAACCAACAACTAATCCAATTGTTGAAAAACCTCTCATATCAAACCACAAACTAATACCAAATTCTAATATTTAATTTTCAGTAGTTTCTCTCTCAAGTTTGTTTATTTTAGTGCAATAGGCTCTACAGCTGGCGAAAAGCTCAACATCAACAAGAATTAGTGCTGTATAAAAATACAACAGAAATTATAACCAACTGATATAGCTAACTTTTTATTTTTTATAATCATTTATTAGTTAACTGGGTTCCAAAAAAACAATAAATTCCATCTCGAATCAGAACACACTGACATTCATATTTAACCCCACTCAAGCAACAAACTATTTAATTTGGAAAATAACTCATGACTTTTAACTTAACAAAACAAACTCTAGCTAGCAGCGTTGGCCTTGTATTAGCACTAAGCACATCATCAGCAATGGCAATCGATAACGATAAGGATGTGCATCCGGGACAAATGGGCGAATATGACTTCTCATCTTATTATGGCGAACACAACAACATAAAAAATCGAAACGTGGAAAGCAAAGACCTTCAACTAAACATCACAGCAAATGTTAACTATGAAGGCGCCATTTGTTCATTTGATTTTGATAGTGGTGCCGGGTTTGATGTTCAATTTGGCGATGTGACACTCAATAATGAGAAAGACAATACTCTTGATACTCGAGAAACGGGCTTACAATTAACTGGTAATGGCTGTGAAATGGCGTTTTTTAATATTGAAAATACATCAATGAATGGAAAAAGTGCAACAGAAGGAAAGTTTGCCTATCCCGTTCAAGATGCCTATTGGAAGGAAAATGATCAGACTTGGTATGCACTAGGGGACGATATTGGCGTATGGTTTACAACGGTTATCAAGAAAAAAGACTCCGAGATTACAGCATCTATTGATGGCAATAATAAAGTCAAGATCGAGAATGGCTATAAAATTGTAAAAGCAGGAGAAACATCAGAATGGCACCGACTTGCAGAATTTGCCAAAGATAATACTCTTACATTAACAACGATTATGAATATTGACCATAGGAAGTACGCTATGTGGAATCACACGGCAGATAAAGAAGTCAATAAAGTAATGTCTTTTACTGCAAAGATTCAATAATACTTATTTAATTCCTATCTTTGGAGTATTTATATACTCCAAAGATATAGAGATGTAAAAAATGAAAAAATATATATTTCTAATACTAATGCTACCAAGTATTTGCTATGCCATTGCCATTCCCGGAGCTAGGGTTGTTTATATTGAAGGGAGTAAATACTTTCAAGGTGAAATCGTTAATAACTCAGATTCTGCGACATTAGTACAGCTTTCTATATTAGATGACAGCTTTGATGAAGAGAAGCTGCCGATAATAACACCGAATATCATTCTATCTAAAGCAGATAGCCGCTCAGGGTTCAGAATCTATAATTTAGAGTCAGTAATGGACTCTAATGAGGTAGAAACATATCGAACTCTTAGTGCTGTCTCTATAAAAGAGCAGTCAGATACTCCATCTGATGTCATTGCTAGCATGGATATGCATTACAAGTTATTTATCAGGCCGAAATCCATTGCGACAGTAACCATGGCAGACGCAGTAAAGAAACTCGTTATTAACAAACAAGGTGATGATTTTACAGTAAGAAATGATTCTCCATTACACATCACGCTCATCTCTATTGAACAAAGAAAAGAAGAGACGATGGTAGTACAAATGATTGCCCCTTATCAGGAGATTACATTTACTAAAAGTAGCAATTTTAACCCCAAACGTTCTTTTGAATTAAATTACATCGACGACATTGGATTACTTGCTAAAGATCAACGCTCGCTATAGAAATATTACCCATGTTACGCTCCCTAATTCTGTTCATTCTAACTGCTCCCTTACTATCTTTTGCGGGAGGCTTTGATCTTGCTCTCCTTAGTGGCATCTCTGAAGGAGCTTCCCTCGGTAGCTTGGTTAATCACATCCCTGATGGCAACTATGACTTTAAAATTACCGTCAATAAAAGGCGAACGTATTTTGAATCCATTCGCTTCTACACCAATGAGCAAGGAGAAAGCACGCCATGCTTCTCAGAACAGCAATTAAGTGAGTTCGGCATTAAACCGGATATCAACTTAACACAAGGCTCGTGTGTGCTAAGCAGCGAAATTGGCTTGGATATTGATTTTGGCAGTTTCGAAATAACCATGAACATCCCTTCCAGATTTTTGCTGTCAGAAAAGCAGTATGCTCTGGCTCATTATGATGATGGTGTCACAGCATTAATGTTACCGTATTCGGCTGGAATGACGACTAGGTTTGACGATAACTACAAAGCGTACGGTTCAGCAAGCCCTCAATTCAATGTGGGACGGTTTCGCTTCAAGAGTAGCCTCTCGGCTTCTCTGATGAATCAAAAGACGACAATGTCCAATGGATATCTCTATGGATATACCAATATTCCTTCACTGCGCAGCAAGTTCATGTTTGGTGAACTTAGTCAAAGCACAGCAGTCATGGGGTCGGTCGATATGCAAGGCGTTAGCTTGAGCAGTAATAGCCGTTTGTATCAATCAGGGCAAATGACGGACACTACGACCATTCGTGCCAATGCGGAAACGAATGCCGAAGTGCGTGTTTATCAAGACAACGAACTGATTCACACTGAATACGTGGCGGCCGGCGAATTTACTATTAACGATATGAACATTCGTTCCAATAGTGATTTCGTGGTCAGCATTAAAGAAGAAGATGGACGTGAAGCGGTTTTTTCAGTTCCTAGTCAATTGGTACTCAGTGTCCTAAAGCAAGGCACTAGCGAACATAGCTTATTTACAGGGCTACAACGAACCAACTCACACGCCTTTTTAGGAGGGGAGTTGATCTATGGCCTAACGGATACTCAATCTTTAACTACTGGGCTTTTTGTCGAACGCGACTATAGTAACCTATCTGTAGCTAGTACGATGAATTTCGACCTATTGGGTGGTGTTCGCTTTTCTGCTGCACATTCTACTTACCTACCGACGGGTCAGTCAGGGACTAAAATCAATTCAAGTTTAACCAAAAGCTTGCCATTCTGGTCACTAAATTTTCAGACCTCTCTGAGTCATTTTTTGGGAAATGGGTACCGAGATATCAATAGTAGCCATATTGCCGATACGGTTAGAAAAGGCTATCAGTTCTCTACATCAGCGGGTAGCGACCTGCCCTTTCAACTTGGAAGCGTCAGTCTGTTTCAGTCTCTGGGAGGATCAGACAAAGCACAATTCCAAAGCTTTGGCTTAGGGTACTCATTTGGTAATGAATACTATCGATACTCCGTTAGCGCGCTAAAGGCCTATTCTAAAGAGAGTAACCAGAATAACTTTGCCGTCGACAATCGACTCTCAATGAATTTTTCGATGCCGCTCAACTGGGGAAAATCGCGCGTAAGCCTATCTCGCTCACACAGCAGTGGTCGCCCTGCGAGTACCTCGTTGTCTAGTGGTATGAGGTTCGGCGACAGTAGCTCCGTATCAGGCTCTCTGCGTCTCGATGATAAGAAGGGCATTGTTGGGCATGGGTTGTCTTTATCAAGCAATAGTGAATATAACAATTATTCTCTGCAATACTCCAACTCTCAATCGGGCTCACAGGTTAGAGGCACCGTGAAAGGTGGCTTGGTCGTTGCGGAAAATACCGTGCTTCCCACTCGGCGTCTATCTGACACCAATATATTAGTCAGAGTTGACGATGTGGAAGGGTTAAAAATAAGAAATGCCGGTAAAACAAACGCGGATGGCTTTGCGCTCATCCCTTCAGCCTCTGCGTACAGTCAAAATCGAGTTTCAGTCGAATCCAAGTCGATTCCTGATGGAGTCTACCTTGACAATACCGTCGCAAATACGATTCCAAGTGAAGGCGCTCTCACCTTAGTCACTTATCACGTTAAAAAAGGGCGCGACACCATGCTTAAGCTGAGGCAAGAGGTTTCATTAGGAACTAAGCTTTATAGTAATGATGCCCCGATTAGTAGCTACTTTGACAGTGATGGCCGTGTATTTATTGCGGCATTTGACAAAAATGAGGAACACCTAAGTGTTCCTATGCTCAGCTGTGACGTAAACATTATTGAAGACAGCTATATCGATATGTCTGGCTTAGATTATTATGAAGCCGAGTGTCTGTCCCCAAGTAATAGAAGCTAAATCATGACACCAACCACAAATATAACCTTGAACCCGAATAATGGTCACCTGGCGGAAGACGGGCTTACTATCGCAAAATTAAACAGCAGTGAGCGACTTATCCTTGAAGCTCTTTGCAATGCTCATGGGCACCCATTAACCAAGCAACAGTTATTGGACGTTGGCTGGCCTGGCAAGATTGTTGTCGCTAATTCGCTCAATGTCGCCATCCGAAATATTCGGACAGCGTTGGATAAAGTTGGCTTAGTGATGTGCTTAGAAACCGTTCCAACTATTGGTTTTCGGTTAGATCCTAATGTCATTTTGATCACAAATGACGTGCCTTTTGTCAGCGTGAACGTAAGTTCAGCCAGCGCTAATGACAATGACGCCAGCTCTTCTGAACTAGCCGCTCAGCCAGTCGAAGAATGCCCTTCACCCAACGACGCAGTTGCGACACCAACTCGGTTTGAGTTAGTAAAAAAGGTGCCTTTAATGGCACTTTATGCCGCCTTGTTGTTTTGTGCTTTAGTGATTTTTTACGTGTCATCGATAAAGCCAAGTATGCACACCTATAAGCGTGGCAACACCACTTTGGTCGGCTCATTCTCTCTGCCAGATAACACGGTACACGCCCTCTCTAAAGAGACGGAGGGTCATGTGGTGTATTTTCGGGATACTTCTGATGAAGATGGCATTATTCGCTTGGTCCCAATTGAACACTGAACCGAGATTTTAGCTTCGAATAGTAAGGAATACTGAATGCGCTCTACCAATGCTATGGCCAACCTGCGAACAATAGCGACATCAAAATGCTTCGTTGCTTTGCTGCTAATGGTTTCTGTTGTTTGGCTATTGTACCCCTTCGTTAATGGCTTGGGATGTAGCTATAGGTTTACTCATGATGGTGAGCTCAACTTGCAAAAAGGCAAATGCCGCTCGGGCGTGTTGTCTGTGTATATTGAAAATAAAGCCAGCGGGAGGGTCATTAATAAGACCATGCTTTGGGGTAAACGAGGGTCGGAGATTTACACGCTATTTATTAGTCAGAGAGAGGTAAAACCTGCAGTGGCCACCGATAATCAAGCACTGTATGCCGATACGTTTTATGATAATCAGCTGTTAATTGTTGGGCTGTTGCTCGAGACAAAACAGCCTAATCAGTACATCTCTGTGTTTGATTACCCTTTTGATATCGGCTACGACATCACCTTGTTTGGCAAGACGAGTTTTTTTGATTAATACGAGAAGGTATTGAGTTTAGTTTGGTCGTTCTCAGGCGGGTCGTGGAAAACTTACCTGAGAACGTACTTTTCTATCCTGAAGGCGTACGCTAGATACTTACACCAATGTTACTGACTCCCTCTTCCTTAAGCTCAAGGCGAAGATCTTTAATCAGCTCTATATCACGCTCAGTGCAATCACGTAGTGGACGGAAAATAGCCCACTGAACATCCCATTCTTCACACACAGCTTCGTTTTCTTTTTGGTTCTCATTGGTGATTTCCACACCGGTTTCTGCTTGCTCAAGCTGAGCCACAGTCGCGACAGACTGTTGACTGATCTTAAGCGTTGATTCCAGTAAGTAATCACGATCTAGCAAACCATGCAGTAAAGTCGATAAGGCAAAACACGCATCAATCGCTGGATAGACGCCGTAGATATCGAAATCTTCCGAGTTCGGAATGACCTCTTCTAGCTTTTCTAGCTGCTTTTCGAAGTTGATTTTGGCGGTTTTCACCGTCAGCAGTTCCCATACAGCATCCAAAATATTGCGGTACACGCGCGCTTCAGCAAACTCAGTTTGCTCACAGAACATAGCGAAGTTGGGGTACATACGCTCGCACAAACAGGTCATAAAAGTGATATGCTGCCAAGGCTCAAATTTTTCGATACGTACCTGAATAGGGTTCTTTAACATGGTCGCTCTGCCGTAGTGAATATAGTCTGCGGAAGTGTAACCAAACGGATAGGGAATAGCCAGAAATGACGACGCAAAAGCATCGCTTAGCACTTGTGACGGACAACAATGAACACTACCTGCCACTGCTCGAAGCAAAACAACTGCCTGATTTGGAGATTATCTCTGAGTTGAGTAATGCCACTATTGTACTGGCAGCGCCGCCAAAGCTTGCTTCCGAACTCGATAGTGCTGAGCAGTTACAGTGGGTTCAATCTACCTATGCTGGCATTGATGCCTTACTTGGCGAATCTCTGCGTAAAGACTACAAACTCACTAACGTAAAAGGCATTTTTGGTCAGCAGATCAGTGAGTATGTGCTGGGTTACACCATCAATTACTTCCGTCATTTCGATCTCTATAAACAACAGCAGCAAAAACGTGACTGGCAGCCACACAGCTATCAATCGCTGATTGGCAAACGTATGGTGATTTTTGGTACGGGTGCGATTGGTAGTCATCTGGCGAATACCGTCAAGGTACTGGGTATTGTGCCTAT
The DNA here is from genome assembly GCF_900088415.1 of Vibrio mediterranei. Classification (GTDB taxonomy): domain Bacteria; phylum Pseudomonadota; class Gammaproteobacteria; order Enterobacterales; family Vibrionaceae; genus Vibrio; species Vibrio mediterranei. Next base: position 18,589 of record NZ_FLLQ01000009.1, on the reverse strand, counting down.
CGGTGTCAATCGCACCGGCATTCCTCCTCGCCAAAGTGCGTTTGCAGAAACTTTTCATATCAACGAAGCAGAAAAAGCGCTTGAGCACGCAGATATTATCGTCAATACCTTGCCCAACACCCCGACGACAGATGGACTGTTCAACGAACCACTCTTTGCGGCCTGTCGTCATGCTTTGTTCTTCAATGTAGGTAGAGGCCAAACCGTTGATAGTAATGCCCTACTTAGTGCGCTGGATAAAGGTCACTTGGTCCATGCTTTCTTGGACGTATTTATCAACGAGCCTATTTCTCAAGAGTGCCCTTACTGGCACAACCCAAATGTCACCGTAACCCCACATATTGCTGCCATCAGTTTTCCTGAGCAAGTGGTCGAGATTTTTGCGGAGAACTATTTGCGCTGGCGTGATGGGTTTCAGTTGCAGAATTTGGTGGATTTTGAGCGTGGGTATTAAAGGGGGATGCTATAGCGTTATCAGGCATAACTCTCAAAAAAGTTGTCACTCCTGCGAAGGCAGGAGTCCTCTCAACGCACGCACTAAGCCTCAAATAGATTCCAGCCTTCGCTGGAATGACGTGAGTTGTGAATCAGTCATACTAAAGAACAGTCACACCACTCGCAGCTAGTGGAATGACGTAAGCTGTTGGTCCATCAGACTCAAAATAGTCGTCACTCCTGCGAAGACAGGAGTCTTCTCAATGCACACACCAAGCCTCAAGCAGATTCCAGCCTTCGCTGGAATGACGTGAGTTGTGAATCAGTCATACTAAAAAACAGTCACACCACTCGCAGCTAGTGGAATGACGTAAGCTATTGGTTAATCACACTCAAAATAGTCGTCACTCCTGCAAAGGCAGGAGTCTTCTCAATGCACGCACCAAGCCTCAAACAGATTCCAGCCTTCGCTGGAATGACATGAGTTGAGAATTAGTCATACTAAAAAATCGTCACAACACTCACAGCTAGTGGAATGACATAAGCTGTTGGTCCATCAGACTCAAAATAGTCGTCACTCCTGCGAAGGCAGGAGTCTTCTCAACGGACGCACCAAACCTCAAATAGATTCCAGCCTTCGCTGGAATGACGTGAGTTGAGAATTAGTGATACTAAAAAATCGTCACAACACTCACAGCTAGTGGAATGACATAAGCTGTTGGTCCATCAGACTCAGAATAGTCGTCACTCCTGCGAAGGCAGGAGTCTTCTCAAAGCACGCACCAAGCCTCAAACAGATTCCAGCCTTCGCTGGAATGACGTGAGTTGTGAATCAGTCATACTAAAGAACAGTCACACCACTCGCAGCTAGTGGAATGACATAAGCTGTTGGTCCATCACACTCAAAATAGTCGTCACACCTGCGAAGGCAGGAGTCTTCTCAACGCACGCAACTAAGCCTCAAATAGATTCCAGCCTTCGCTGGAATGACGTGAGTTGAGAATTAGTCATACTAAAAATTGTCACAACACTCACAGCTAGTGGAATGACGTAAGCTGTTGGTTCATCACACTCAAGATAGTCGTCACTCCTGCGTAAGCAGGAGTCTTCTCAACGCACGCACCAAACCTCAAACAGACTCCAGCCTTCGACGGAATGACGTGAGTTGTGAATCAGTCATACTAAAAAATCGTCACAACACTCACAGCTAGTGGAATGACGTAAGCTGTTGGTTCATCACACTCAAAATAGTCGTCACTCCTGCAAAGGCAGGAGTCTTCTCAATGCACGCACCAAGCCTCAAACAGATTCCAGCCTTCGCTGGAATGACGTGAGTTGAGAATTAGTCATACTAAAAAATCGTCACAACACTCACAGCTAGTGGAATGACATAAGCTGTTGGTCCATCAGACTCAAAATAGTCGTCACTCCTGCGAAGGTAGGAGTCTTCTCAACGGACGCACCAAGCCTCAAATAGATTCCAACCTTCGCTGGAATGACGTGAGTTGAGAATTAGTCATACTAAAAAATCGTCACAACACTCACAGCTAGTGGAATGACATAAGCTGTTGGTTTATCACACTCAAGATAGTCGTCACTCCTGCGAAGGCAGGAGCCTTCTCAACGCACGCACCAAGCCTCAAACAGACTCCAGCCTTCGACGGAATGACGTGAGTTGTGAATCAGTCATACTAAAAAATCGTCACAACACCCACAGCTAGTGGAATGACATAAGCTGTTGGTTAATCACACTCAAGATAGTCGTCACTCCTGCGTCGGCAGGAGTCTTCTCAACGGACGCACCAAGCCTCAAATAGATTCCAACCTTCGCTGGAATGACGTGAGTTGTGAATCAGTCATACTAAAAAACAGTCACACCACTCGCAGCTAGTGGAATGACGTATGTAGTAAGCCACCTGACACAGATAAACTATTTCTTAGGATATTCTTCAAACATCTTGTGCACCTGCTCTTGCACAAACACATCTCTATCTGCGGGCTCCATGGTTTCAGTCAATTGGCGCTGTGACACCGAGCGCCACACCACATCGTTCGACTTGGCATCAATAAGTTCAACGCTTAGTTTACCGAACTTCTTCTCTTTCACTCGAGTTGGCGTCCTAACCCCTACTCCATAAGCACTGTTGTATCCACCTGACCCGATACCGAAACCAAAACTTGGCCCGTCCGCCAACAACTCTGTACCTTCTAGGATGTCATAATACACCAGCACATCGGCATCTTTATCCACCAGCGTCAGTCCTCGCAATGCCATTTCATTGTCGACCGCTTTTTTGATGCGGGCTCCATCAAGGCTAACAGGATCTGCACTGTTTTCTTGATATTGATAGGTTTTGAATGCTGAGAAGTTAGTACTTGAGTCGTAATCCGTCGCCACATCAGAGGCGCAACCAATGAGAAAGAGCAGCGAAGTAAGGAATGGGGTGACCACTTTAAACATAATCAGTCCTCTTAACGAGTGCCTCTGTTTAGCTTAGTCAAAAAAAGAAAAAAAGCCGTCATCTGCTTAAGATGACGGCTTTAAAAAAACATTAACTTGATTTACTTGTGATACGGTTTAGATAACTCGTGCACCGCTTCAACAAATACACCTGCATTTTCAGGTGGCACATCTAGATGAATACCATGGCCTAAGTTGAAGACGTGACCAGTGCCACCATCACCGAAGCCTTCCAGAATGGTCGCAACTTCTTCACGAATGCGCTCTGGCTGAGCGTAAAGCATTGATGGGTCCATGTTACCTTGCAGTGCTACTTTGTCGCCGATACGCGCTTTAGCGTCCGCGATGTTAATCGTCCAATCTAGACCTACTGCGTCACAGCCTGTCGCTGCGATTTGTTCAAGCCACATACCGCCATTCTTAGTAAATAGCGTTACTGGAACGCGACGACCGTCGTTTTCACGTATCAGACCATCAACAATCTTGTGCATGTACTGAAGTGAGAACAAGTTGTAATCACGAGGTGTCAATACACCGCCCCATGTATCAAATACCATGACCGATTGGGCACCCGCTTTAATTTGCGCATTAAGGTACTCAATAACACTGTCCGCTAACTTATCCAGTAGTGCATGCAGAATTTGTGGCTCTGCGTACATCATCTTTTTGATCTTAGTGAAGGCTTTCGAACTGCCCCCTTCAACCATGTATGTCGCCAGCGTCCAAGGACTGCCAGAGAAACCGATAAGTGGTACCTCGCCATTCAAGTCTTTACGAATTTGACGTACTGCATTCATTACATATTGCAGCTCGCCTTCTGGATCAGGTAAACCAATTTTGTCGACATCTGCTTTGCAAGTAATAGGACGTTCAAACTTAGGACCTTCACCCGCTTCAAAGTGTAAACCTAGGCCCATCGCATCTGGAATAGTCAGGATGTCAGAAAACAGAATGGCAGCGTCGAGTGGGAAACGACGAAGCGGCTGTAGCGTCACTTCAGATGCTAACTCGGCGTTCTTACACAAAGACATAAAGTCACCAGCCACAGCACGTGTTTCGCGATACTCAGGCAGGTAACGTCCTGCTTGGCGCATCATCCATACTGGTGTGTAATCTACAGGTTGCTTTAACAACGCTCGAAGATAGCGATCGTTCTTTAATTCCGTCATTCTTTTTTCTCCAATTCGAAAGGCGTTAGTTTAACGCTAATCGTTGACCGTGTGCAGCCATAGATAACAATTCTTTTACCAAAATTTGAGGGCTATCCGGTCTTATGCTTGAACGCTCAAAAAAGAGTCACTTTGCAAGCCAGATCATATTATTAATGACCAATCTAATAGCGAATTTGCAACCCATTAATAGGAATGTTAAAAGTTTGTTTGCTAGCGAAAATTACAATAATACAACTGAGTATCGCACTCAGCATCTCATAACGACATCTTACTTACCCCCTCCGCTTGCGGAGGGTTTTTTTTATCCTACTTAACTTGCTCTACCGTGGCATTGATCAATGCTCGGGCAATGGTCCCTTCTGGTGCCACTAGAGGCAGTGCATTGGTTTCAAACCACTGCGCATCTTTCAGCTCGGAGAAGTCTGGTTTAATTTCACCACTCTCATAATCAGCCAAAAACGCCATCATCATGCTTGATGGAAACGCCCAAGGTTGGCTGCCGAAATAGCGAATGTTCCCCACCTTAATGCCCGTTTCCTCTTCCACTTCGCGTGCGACACATGTTTCTAGGGTTTCGCCCACTTCTAAAAACCCAGCAATCACGGTATACATGCCGCCTGCATGGCGATTATGCTGAGCTAATAGAATCTGCGACCCTTTGCGGACCGCCACAATAATGCATGGGAAAATTCGTGGATAATGTAGCGTTCGGCAATCTTGGCATTGCATAGCCAGTTGATTGTGATTGAGATGATTTCGTCCACCACATTGAGGGCAAAAGCGCATCGACTGACTCATGTAGCCATATTGGATAGCTTTGGATAACTGGTAGAAAAGCGCCTCTGGTAAATGCAGTAACTCGCGTAAAGAAGTAAGTGGTCGCTCACCGTCTAGGTCTGAATCATTGAGCCACATTACCGGTGTACCTTCAAACTCTCCAACCTGAATAGCCTGCGCCGCTGGGAGTTGAAATTGCTCCGCCGAACCTTGCGGCACCTCACCGTCTACAAGCCATAGTTCGTTCCCTGACACCACACACCAATAAGCTTGATGAATGTGGTTTTCACTTTTTTTTAACATCATGAATCCTCATTGCTTGCAGTTCGACCATTTTACTGGCAATCTAAATTCATACCAGCTAGAAAAACGAAATTCTAATTCTGGTACCATGAGAAACGACTTCTCAGTAACTCTTTGTCATTACAAAGCTAGAGACTGCCTATTGCGGTCCCGATCATGAGGACATGGTCATGTTAAATAAATTCAAACAAGTACAAGAACAATGGGGTGGCTCCAGCGAAGTCATCGACCACTGGCTAGAAACTCGCCAAGCGCTTATCGTCGAATACTGTAAGCTTGGTTCTCTGCAACCTTCTCAAGCTCAATCCAACGTCGTCGAGCTGCCTTCTCCTAAAGACATCGGTTCCTTTTGCGACCATCTTGTCGACTATATCTCTGAAGGTCATTTTAAGATCTACGATATGGTCATGGATAAGTGGAAAGCGACTGGATTCAAGACCAACGATGAGATTGATGCCGCTTACGCTAAGATTGTCCTGACCACTGACCCACTGCTTGAATTCAACGATAAGTACAAGAAAGTGGATGATGAAATGCCTAGTTTCGAACAGGACATGTCAAAAGTTGGGGAGATCTTAGAGTTACGCTTTGCGGTAGAAGATAAGCTGATCCAACTGATTGCTGATAGTTTAGCGATTCCGCCAGGGGCGTAGAGGACGCGATTGTTAGCAACAATAGGCTTATAGCTTTGACAGGCTCGTAATGAGGGTCTGTTCTGTTGCATCTTCGCCTTCTATACCGCCACCCTTGCGAAGGCAGGGGGGTCACCAGGCCTCAGCTAGATTCCTGTCTACACAGGAATGACGGTAGCTATGAATTAGCCTATTTAAAAAATATCGCACCTGAAACCATCGTCACCCGAAGCCATTGTCATCTAAGACTATCGTCACCCCTGCGAAGGCAGGGGTCTACTCAACATGGGTCACCAAACCTCAGCCAGATTCCTGTCTGCACCGGAATGGCAATAGAGCGAAAATTCAGATACAAAAAAGGCGCCTTTCGGCGCCTTTTGTCATTTCTTTCTACGATTACTCGTCAGAAGAGAAACCTGCGTTTAGTAGCGCAGCTAGGTTATCCGTCGCTTGTTCAGCTGATGGACCTTCCTGAGCTTCGTCACGCTTAGCTTGACGGTCTTGGTGATACGCAAAACCAGTACCAGCTGGGATCAGACGACCCACGATAACGTTCTCTTTCAGACCACGTAGGTCATCACGCTTACCAGATACCGCAGCCTCTGTTAGTACGCGCGTCGTTTCTTGGAACGATGCCGCAGAGATGAACGATTCTGTCGCTAGAGATGCCTTAGTGATACCTAGTAGGTCACGCTCAAAACGTACAAGTTCTTTGCCTTCAGCTTCTAGCTGACGGTTTGCGATCTTAACGCTTGAGTATTCAACCTGCTCGCCTGGTAGGAACTCAGAGTCACCTGCATGCGTGATTGTACACTTACGTAGCATTTGACGAACGATAGTCTCGATGTGCTTATCGTTAATCTTAACACCCTGTAGACGGTATACTTCTTGAACTTCATTCGCGATGTATGCTGTTACAGCGTGAATACCACGTAGACGTAGAATGTCATGCGGAGTTTCTGGACCATCAGCGATTACGTCACCACGCTCAACGCGCTCACCTTCGAACACGTTTAGCTGACGATGCTTAGGAATCATCTCTTCGTAGTTATCGCCACCATCACGAGTGATGATTAGACGACGCTTACCTTTCGTCTCTTTACCGAATGAAACGGTACCAGAGTGCTCAGCAAGAATTGCTGGCTCTTTTGGTTTACGAGCTTCGAATAGGTCCGCAACGCGAGGTAGACCACCGGTGATATCTTTGTTACCGCCAGATTTTTGTGGGATACGTGCTAACGTGTCACCCACACCTACTTCTGCGCCATCTTCGATGTTCACAATCGCTTTACCTGGTAGGAAGTAAAGTGCTGGCATTTCTGTGCCTGCGATCATTACGTCTTTACCATGCTCATCAACAAGTTTGATAGCTGGACGCATATCTTTACCTGCTGCTGGGCGAGCGGCTGCTTCTGTTACTTCGCTTGAAGATAGACCTGTTAGGTCATCTGTTTGACGAGAAACAGTTACGCCATCGATCATGTCTACGAATTGGATACGACCCGCTACTTCAGTAATGATTGGCAGCGTGTGCGCTTCCCAGTTCGCTACTGTTTCACCAGCTTGAACTGCATCGCCATCACCTTTAGTTAGCAATGAACCGTAAGGAAGTTTGTGCTTCTCTTTAGTACGGCCAAACTCATCGATAATCGTCATTTCTGACGCACGAGAGGTGATAACCAGTTTCTTATCTTTGTTGATAACAAACTTAGCGTTGTGAAGCTTCACAGAACCTGTGTTCTTCGCCTGGATGCTGTTCTCTGCAGCTGCAGTAGATGCCGCACCACCGATGTGGAACGTACGCATCGTAAGCTGTGTACCCGGCTCACCGATAGACTGAGCAGCGATAACGCCCACTGCTTCACCTTGGTTCACTAGGTGACCACGTGCTAGGTCACGACCGTAACACTGTGCACAACAACCGAAGTCTGCATCACAGGTAACTACTGAGCGCACTTTCATGCTATCTACAGAGTTATCTTCCATGATCTGACACCACTTCTCATCAATTAGAGTGTTACGTGGAATCAGAACATCTTCAGTACCTGGCTTAAGAACGTCTTCAGCAACTACACGACCAAGCGCTAGCTCAGAAAGTGCAACTTTAACGTCACCACCTTCGATATGAGGCATCATATCGATACCTTCGTGCGTACCACAGTCGTGCTCGTGAACAACTACATCCTGAGCAACGTCTACTAGACGACGAGTTAGGTAACCCGAGTTCGCTGTCTTCAGTGCCGTATCCGCAAGACCCTTACGAGCACCGTGCGTTGAGATAAAGTACTGAAGTACGTTTAGACCTTCTTTAAAGTTCGCAGTGATCGGTGTTTCGATGATTGAGCCATCTGGACGAGCCATCAGACCACGCATACCAGCTAGCTGACGAATCTGAGCTGCAGAACCACGAGCGCCCGAGTCAGCCATCATATAGATGCTGTTGAATGACTCTTGTTGCTCTTCCGCACCTTCACGGTTAATTACCGTTTCAGATGAAAGGTTGTCCATCATCGCTTTCGCTACGCGATCGTTGGTCGATGCCCAAATATCGATCACTTTGTTGTAGCGCTCACCCGCAGTTACAAGACCAGATTGGAACTGTTCTTGAATTTCGCGAACTTCTTCTTCCGCTGATTCGATTTCGTCGTACTTCGCTTGAGGTACAACCATGTCATCGATACCAACTGATACACCAGAAAGTGCAGCGTATGCAAAACCTGCGTACATCACTTGGTCAGCAAAGATTACTGTATCTTTCAGACCCAGCTTACGGTAAGCCTCGTTAAGTAGGTTAGAGATTTGCTTCTTACCTAGCTTTTGGTTTACCAAGCTGTATGGAAGACCTGCAGGAACGATTTGCCACAGCATTGCACGACCGATAGTCGTATCGACCATCTTCGTTTCTGTTGTGCTGTTGCCATCTTCGTCCACTACCGTTTCAGTGATACGTACTTTAACGCGAGCGTGTAGCTCTGCGCTCTTAGTACGGTATGCCTTCTCAGCCTCTTCAGGGCCAGCAAGGTACATACCTTCACCTTTCACGTTGATCTTTTCACGAGTCATGTAGTAAAGACCCAATACAACGTCCTGAGAAGGTACGATGATCGGATCACCTGACGCTGGCGACAGAATGTTGTTTGTCGACATCATCAGTGTACGAGCTTCAAGCTGTGCTTCTAGAGTTAGAGGCACGTGAACCGCCATTTGGTCACCATCGAAGTCCGCGTTATACGCCGCACACACTAGTGGGTGTAGCTGAATCGCTTTACCTTCGATTAGTACTGGTTCGAACGCCTGGATACCAAGACGGTGAAGTGTTGGTGCACGGTTCAATAGTACTGGGTGCTCGCGGATTACTTCGTCTAGGATATCCCAAACGATCGCTTCTTCGCGCTCTACCATCTTCTTAGCTGCTTTGATTGTCGTCGCCATGCCACGAGTTTCTAGCTTGCTGTAGATAAATGGTTTAAATAGCTCTAGTGCCATCTTCTTAGGAAGACCACACTGGTGCAGACGAAGGTATGGACCTACTGTGATTACAGAACGGCCAGAGTAGTCTACACGCTTACCAAGTAGGTTCTGACGGAAACGACCTTGTTTACCCTTGATCATATCAGCAAGAGATTTCAGAGGACGCTTGTTCGAACCTGTAATTGCACGACCGCGACGACCGTTATCTAGAAGGGCATCAACAGACTCTTGCAGCATACGCTTTTCGTTACGTACGATGATGTCTGGAGCCGCTAGCTCTAGAAGACGCTTCAAACGGTTGTTACGGTTGATTACGCGACGGTATAGATCGTTCAGATCAGACGTTGCAAAACGACCGCCATCTAGTGGTACTAGAGGACGTAGATCTGGCGGAAGAACCGGAAGCACAGTTAGGATCATCCACTCAGGATTGTTACCTGATGCGATGAACGCTTCAACTAGCTTCAGACGCTTAGTGATCTTCTTACGCTTAGTTTCTGAGTTAGTAGACTCAAGTTCTTCGCGCATCATCTCTGCTTCAGCGTGCATGTCCATAGTGGCAAGCAGATCTTTGATCGCTTCTGCACCCATCTTAGCAGTGAATTCGTCACCCCATTCTTCTAGACGATCAAGATACTCTTCTTCAGTTAGCATCTGACCTTTTTCTAGATCCGTCATACCTGGTTCAGTTACTACGTACATTTCGAAGTAAAGAACACGCTCGATATCACGTAGCGGGATGTCCATTAGCAAACCGATACGAGATGGTAGCGATTTTAGGAACCAGATGTGAGCGACAGGAGACGCAAGCTCGATGTGGCCCATACGGTCACGACGAACTTTAGTTTGCGTTACTTCAACGCCACACTTCTCACAGATAACACCACGGTGTTTCAGACGCTTGTATTTGCCACAAAGACATTCGTAGTCTTTAACTGGACCAAAAATACGCGCACAGAACAGACCATCGCGTTCAGGTTTGAACGTACGATAGTTGATCGTCTCAGGTTTTTTAACTTCACCAAAAGACCATGAACGAATCATGTCTGGTGAAGATAGACCGATTTTGATTGCATCAAATTCTTCGGTCTTATGCTGTGCTTTTAGAAAGTTTAATAAGTCTTTCACAATCAGCTCCTGTAAGGAGTTTAAAAAGGTGCTCGCTTGGTCAGCAAACCTGCGCGAGCCCCTTTTCTACCAGATAATCCTTATGGATTATTCGTCTTCTAGCTCGATGTTGATACCTAGCGAGCGGATCTCTTTCAACAGTACGTTGAACGATTCTGGCATGCCAGGTTCCATGCTGTGGTTACCATCGACGATGTTCTTATACATCTTCGTACGGCCGTTAACGTCATCAGACTTAACCGTTAGCATTTCTTGAAGCGTATATGCTGCACCGTATGCTTCTAGTGCCCATACTTCCATCTCACCGAAACGCTGACCACCGAACTGAGCTTTACCACCAAGTGGTTGCTGAGTTACTAGGCTGTACGAACCAGTTGAACGAGCGTGCATCTTGTCATCAACAAGGTGGTTCAGTTTCAGCATGTACATGTAACCTACAGTTACAGGACGCTCAAACGCATCACCAGTACGACCGTCAAACAGAGTTAGCTGACCAGATTCTGGTAGGTCACCCAGTTTTAGAAGTTCTTTAATAGACTTCTCAGACGCACCGTCAAAGACAGGTGTAGCAATCGGTAGACCGCCACGTAGGTTCTTAACCAGAGTACGTACTTCGTCATCAGACAGTGATGCAATATCAACGTTCTGACGAGTACCACCTAGATCGTAAACCTTCTGCAGGAATTCGCGGAATTTCGCTAGCTCTTGCTGCTCTTTAACCATCTGGTTGATCTTGTCACCGATACCTTTCGCTGCCAGACCTAAGTGAACCTCAAGGATCTGACCGATGTTCATACGCGAAGGTACACCCAGTGGGTTAAGTACGATGTCGACAGGTTGACCCTTCTCATCGTAAGGCATGTCTTCAACAGGGTTGATCTTAGAGATAACACCCTTGTTACCGTGACGACCCGCCATCTTATCACCAGGCTGGATACGACGTTTAACCGCTAGGTAAACTTTAACAATCTTAAGAACGCCAGGCGCTAGGTCATCACCTTGAGTGATCTTACGACGCTTAGTTTCAAACTTCTTATCAAAGTCTGCACGTAGCTCGTCGTACTGCTCTGCAAGTTGCTCAAGCTGAGATTGCAGTGCATCGTCTTCTAGCGTTAGTTCTAGCCACTTCTTACGATCGATAGTATCTAGTTTAGCGTCAGAGTAACCACCTTGAAGTAATACAGCTTTCACACGGTTTAGAAGGCCACCCTCAAGAATCTGGAATTCTTCAGTTAGGTCTTTCTTCGCTTCTTTCAGCTGCATTTGCTCAATTTCTAGAGCACGCTTGTCTTTCTCTACGCCATCGCGAGTGAAGACTTGAACGTCAATGATGGTACCTGAAACAGAGTTAGGTACACGTAGTGAAGTATCTTTAACGTCAGATGCTTTTTCACCGAAGATCGCGCGTAGTAGCTTCTCTTCAGGAGTTAGCTGAGTTTCACCTTTAGGCGTTACTTTACCAACTAGGATGTCACCACCCTTAACTTCAGCACCGATGTAAACGATACCTGACTCGTCTAGTTTAGACAGAGCAGACTCACCTACGTTTGGAATATCCGCTGTGATCTCTTCAGAACCCAGCTTAGTATCACGTGCCACACAAGAAAGCTCTTGGATGTGGATAGTCGTGAAGCGGTCTTCTTGAACTACGCGCTCAGATACTAAGATCGAGTCTTCGAAGTTGTAACCGTTCCAAGGCATGAACGCGATACGCATGTTTTGACCAAGCGCTAGTTCACCAAGGTCTGTTGAAGGACCATCAGCAAGAACGTCACCACGTGCTACTGGTTCACCAGGTAGTACAGTTGGGCGCTGGTTAATACAAGTGTTCTGGTTAGAACGCGTGTACTTAGTTAGGTTGTAAATGTCGATACCTGCTTCGCCAGGGATCAGCTCGTCTTCGTTAACTTTGATAACGATACGAGAAGCATCTACAGACTGAACTGTACCGCCACGTTTAGCTACTGCTGTAACACCAGAGTCAACCGCTACATTGCGCTCGATACCAGTACCAACTAGAGGCTTGTCAGCCTTAAGCGTTGGAACAGCCTGACGTTGCATGTTCGCACCCATCAATGCACGGTTCGCATCATCGTGTTCTAGGAACGGGATAAGCGATGCAGCGATAGATACTACTTGGTTTGTCGCAACGTCCATGTAGTTAACATGGTCGCGTGGGTGAAGACCAGATTCACCTTTTTGACGTGCAGTGATTAGCTCGTCAGCAAAAGTACCTTCTTCAGTTAGCGCAGCGTTAGCCTGTGCGATAACGAATTGGCCCTCTTCGATTGCTGATAGGTAATCAACTTCGTCAGTTACTACACCATCTACAACGCGACGGTATGGCGTTTCTAGGAAGCCGTACTCGTTACAACGCGCAAACGCAGATAGAGAGTTAATTAGACCGATGTTCGGACCTTCAGGTGTTTCGATAGGACATAGACGACCGTAGTGAGTTACGTGTACGTCACGTACTTCGAAGCCAGCACGCTCACGAGTAAGACCACCAGGACCCAATGCAGAAATACGACGCTTATGCGTTACTTCTGAAAGCGGGTTGTTTTGGTCCATAAACTGAGAAAGCTGTGAAGAACCGAAGAATTCTTTAACTGCCGCAGAAATAGGCTTAGCGTTGATTAGGTCTTGAGGCATGATTGCATCAAGGTCACCTAGGCTCAAACGCTCTTTTACTGCACGTTCAACACGTACCAGACCAACACGGAATTGGTTCTCAGCCATTTCACCTACAGAACGGATACGACGGTTACCTAGGTGGTCGATATCATCAACTTCACCAATACCGTTACGGATCGCGATAAGCTTCTTCATCACTTCGATGATATCAGTCTCATCAAGCGTACCCTGCTCTAGGCCATCTTCACGACCGATAGAGCTGTTAAACTTCATACGACCAACAGTCGATAGATCATAACGCTCTTCAGAGAAGAATAGGCTTTCGAATAGTGCTTCTGCAGCTTCTTTTGTTGGCGGCTCACCAGGGCGCATCATGCGGTAGATTTCTACCAACGCAGAGATGCGGTCTACCGTGCTGTCGACACGTAGTGTGTCAGACATGAACGGACCGTGGTCTAGATCGTTCGTAAATAGAACTTCTAGTTTCTTAACGCCTGCCTGAGATAGGTTCGCTAATGCTTCTAGGCTGATCTCTTGGTTTGCACCAACGATGATCTCACCTGTCGCTTCATTGATGTAGTCTTTAGAAGCTACTTTACCTACGATGTACTCGACAGGTACTTCAATGAACTCAACGCCATCTTTTTCAAGTTGACGGATGTGACGAGCAGTAACACGACGACCAGTCTCAACATAAGTCTTGCCATTGGCTTCGATATCGAATGAAGCAGTCTCACCACGTAGACGCTCAGGTACCAACTCCATAAGTAGAGTTTGGTCTTTCACTTCGAAGTTTACTTTTTCGAAGAAGATATCGAGGATTTCTTCCGACGTCTTACCTAGTGCACGAAGAATGATCGATGCTGGTAGTTTACGACGACGGTCAATACGTACGTATAGGTTATCTTTCGGGTCAAACTCGAAGTCGAGCCATGAACCACGGTAAGGAATAACACGTGCGTTATAAAGAACTTTACCTGAAGAGTGAGTCTTACCCTTATCGCTGTCGAAGAACACGCCTGGGCTTCGGTGCAGCTGGGATACGATAACCCTCTCGGTACCATTGATAACGAAGGTACCATTGTCAGTCATAAGCGGAATTTCGCCCATGTAGACTTCTTGTTCTTTAATGTCTTTTACAGTACCTGCCGGTGCGTCTCTATCAAAGATAACTAGGCGCAGTTTTACGCGTAGTGGTTTTGAATAGGTAACGCCACGAATTTGACATTCTTTAACGTCAAATACTGGCTCACCAAGACGGTAGCTAACGTATTGCAGCTCAGAATTGCCGTTATAGCTCTGAATCGGAAATACAGAACGAAAAGCAGCTTCAAGTCCATATTGTCCTTCAGGATCCTGTTCGATAAATTTGTCGAACGAATCGAGCTGGATCGATAGCAGGTATGGAATGTCCAAAACTTGTGGACGAGTACCAAAGTCCTTACGGATGCGCTTTTTCTCGGTATAAGAGTGAACCATGGGGTTCCTCAGCTCGCTGATAAGTGACCCAAACTGCCCGTCCATCCTAGTTACTTAAGGTGGAGTATGGGGCAGTGACTAACAACTGTTTACTGTAGTGACGTTAACTCAAGCGTCGAGCAACGTTTTTTGCATGGTGCGTAGATGCTTAAACAGCAGGAAAATTCATCTACGCCCTACAGCGCAAAAAGGCCGGTGGTCAATAAACCACCAGCCATTAGCCTGTTAGGCTAAGAAATTAAGTAATAATTACTTAACTTCAACAGAAGCACCAGCTTCTTCTAGCTGAGCTTTAAGAGCTTCAGCTTCAGCTTTGTCAACGCCTTCTTTTAGAGGTGCTGGAGCTGAGTCTACAAGACCTTTAGCTTCTTTAAGGCCTAGACCTGTTGCGCCACGTACCGCTTTGATAACAGCAACTTTGTTACCGCCAGCAGCAGTTAGGATTACGTCGAATTCAGTTTGCTCAGCAGCAGCTTCGCCACCAGCAGCACCGCCAGCTACAACAGCAGCTGCAGCAGATACGCCGAATTTCTCTTCCATAGCTTCGATAAGCTCAACAACTTGCATTACAGACATTTCTGCAACTGCGTCTAGGATTTGCTCGTTAGTAATAGACATAACAATTCTCTTTTAAGTCAACAATAAGTTTATTTTGCAACCAGTAAAAAGCAAGCTGATTAAGCAGCTTCTTCTTGCTTCTGGTCGCGTAGTGCAGCGATAGTACGTACCAGCTTGCCTGCAGAAGCTTCTTTCATGCACATCATTAGGCGTGCAATTGCTTCGTCGTAAGTTGGTAGTGTCGCTAGTACTTCAGCATCAGTAACCGCGCCTTCAAATGCAGCAGCTTTGATCTCGAATTCTTTGTTCTCTTTAGCGAAGTCTTTGAAAAGACGCGCTGCAGCACCTGGGTGCTCGTTAGAGAATGCAAGTAGAGTTGGACCAGTGAAAGTGTCAGTTAGACACTCATACTCAGTACCTTCTACTGCACGGCGTGCTAGAGTGTTACGAACAACTCTCATGTAAACACCCGCTTCACGCGCTTGTTTACGTAGAGAAGTCATCGCGCCTACTTCAACGCCACGAGAGTCAGCTACAACTGCAGAAAGTGCACCACTGGCTGCTTCGTTGACTTCAGCAACAATTGCTTTTTTGTCTTGAAGGTTTAAAGCCATCTTGGATTTACTCCTGGTTGTTTTTACACCACCCGAAATCTTCACGATTTTGGGAGTTCATACGGTGCTTTTTCCAGAAGAAAGATAAACGTTAAGTTCAACTTCCTTTCAGTCTGGCACCATCTACGTAGGTATGATTAAGTTCTTTTCAGAACGCCTACGGTCTTGGACGGAGGCTAAATTCCCTAAGGAGTTTCAGCCCCAACCACAAATTTGATAGGCGCAAAATTATACATAATTTCTGCGCCTATGCAAGCAATTAAGCTTGAGTGTTTAGTGTAGATTGATCTACAGAAACACCAGCACCCATAGTAGTAGAGATGCTTACTTTCTTCAGGAAAGTACCTTTCGCTGAAGACGGCTTCGCTTTCTTAAGCGCAACTAGTAGAGCTTCTAGGTTCTCTTGTAGTTGGTTCGCTTCGAAATTCACTTTACCGATAGTAGTGTGAATGATGCCGTTTTTGTCGTTACGGTAACGAACCTGACCAGCTTTAGCGTTCTTAACAGCTTCAGCAACGTTAGGAGTTACAGTACCAACTTTAGGGTTTGGCATAAGACCGCGAGGACCTAGGATAGTACCTAGTTGACCAACAACACGCATTGCATCTGGAGAAGCAACAACTACGTCGAAGTTCATTTCGCCTTTCTTAACTTGCTCAGCAAGATCTTCCATACCAACGATGTCTGCGCCAGCTTCTTTAGCTGCTTCAGCGTTTGCACCTTGAGTGAACACTGCAACGCGGATTTCGCGGCCAGTACCGTGAGGTAGTACAGTTGCACCACGTACGTTCTGGTCAGATTTACGAGCATCGATGCCTAGGTTAACAGCAACGTCTACAGACTCAACGAATTTAGCAGTTGCTAGTTCTTTAAGAAGAGCTACAGCTTCGTTGATTTCGTATTCTTTAGTTACTTCAACTTTTTCGCGGATAACGCGCATACGCTTAGTAAGTTTTGCCATGATCTTAACCCTCTACCACTAGGCCCATTGAACGAGCAGTACCCGCAATAGAACGCTTCATCGCTTCAATGTCAGCACCAGTCATATCAGCAGCTTTAGTTTCTGCGATTTCTTGGATTTGAGCGTCAGTCACTGTACCCACTTTTTCAGTGTTAGGACGACCTGAACCAGACTTAACGCCAGCAGCTTTCTTAAGAAGAACAGCAGCAGGTGGAGTCTTAGTTACGAACGTGAAAGAACGGTCGTTGTAAACAGTGATAACTACTGGAGTCGGTAGACCTTTCTCAATAGATTCTGTTTTTGCGTTGAACGCTTTACAGAATTCCATGATGTTCACACCGTGTTGACCTAGAGCAGGACCAACCGGTGGACTTGGGTTTGCCATACCAGCTGCAACTTGCAGTTTGATATAAGCTTCAACTTTCTTAGCCATGATATTTCCTAATTTTGGGTTCAAACGCTATCCGAGTGGAAAGCTCCCCGTGTTTTGATAAAACTTTCTACAGTCAGTGCTGTAAAAAGGCGCGAAATTATAAGCATAATTCGCGCCCTATTCAACCCTAAAAAGGTGATTTTTTATACTCTTTAAAATCGAGTATTAGTCAAGCTTATCCACTTGACCGAATTCAAGCTCAACTGGTGTTGCACGACCAAAGATCGATACAGACACTTTTACGCGGCTCTTATCGTAATCCACTTCTTCAACAGTACCGTTGAAGTCAGCAAATGGACCTTCATTGACACGTACCACTTCACCCGCTTCGAACATTGTTCTTGGACGAGGAGCTTCACTAGCCTTCTCTAGACGATTTAGGATAGCGTCAGCTTCTTTATCAGTGATAGGTGCAGGACGGTCAGAGGTACCACCAATGAAGCCCATGACACGTGGCACACTGCGTACTAAGTGCCAAGACTCATCGTTCATGATCATCTGAACAAGAACGTAGCCTGGGAAGAACTTACGCTCGCTTTTACGGCGTTGGCCTGCGCGCATTTCCACAACTTCTTCAGTCGGTACTAGCACTTCGCCAAAGTACTCTTCCATTGCGTGCATTTTAATATGTTCGCGAAGAGACTGAGCCACACGTCCTTCAAAACCAGAAAAGGCTTGAACTACGTACCAGCGTTTTTTCGGAGCTTCACTCATGAATTAACACCCTCTATAACCCGGTTATGAATGCAACAAGACGAACCATAATGCCGTCGATACCCCATAACGCAAGCGCCATTACAATACTTACTGCAAGGACAATCAGCGTAGTTTGCATTGTTTCTTGGCGTGTAGGCCAAACTACTTTGCGAACTTCTACGCGAGCTTCACGTGCGAACGTGATCGCTGCCTTACCTTTTGTTGTTGTAGCTGCTACACCAAGTGCCGCAGCAATCAATACAACTACACCTGCAGCGCGAAGAACTACAGAAAGTTCTCCATACAGGTAATTACCCACAACAGCGGCGGCTAGCAGAGCAAAAGCGACAATCCACTTCATTACATCTGCTGCATTTGAGCTATCAGGAGTTTCAGCGTTTGCTTTCATAAAACCAACCTGTGACAAGTCTAACTAGACGACAACAACCCCGCTGCTGCAGGGCTTATTCCTTTAATGTTGATTAAATTTGAGTCAAACCAACATTTTAGCCAAAGGCTCAGGTAGAAATTACTTTCCAACTCAACCCTTAAAATCCTTTCTAAATTCATACAATGAGCAGTCACTGAATGAATTTTGCGCCTCTATATATAGTAGCGCAGAAAAAGGGCATCAAATGATGCCCTTTTTAGCATTGCTTAGTCAAATCTTATTCAAAGATTTTCCCAGAGCTTGCGACAATTCGAAGAATTAGTCGAAGATCTTAGCAACAACACCAGCACCTACTGTACGGCCACCTTCACGGATAGCGAAACGTAGACCTTCGTCCATTGCGATTGGAGCGATTAGCTCAACTTGCATTTGGATGTTGTCACC
>NZ_FLLQ01000008.1 GCF_900088415.1 Vibrio mediterranei | reverse complement strand
TTCGAGACTAGAACGTTGATAGGCAGGGTGTGTAAGCGTTGTGAGGCGTTGAGCTAACCTGTACTAATTGCCCGTGAGGCTTAACCATACAACACCCAAAGGGTTTTGATGGACTCAAAGCAAGAACAAATTGAATGTGTATGAGAACGCATTAACAGCTTTCCAGATTTTTTGCCTTCAGTTTTTGATAAAAGCTGAAAGTAAAAGCAGAATTTGCTTGGCGACCATAGCGTTGTGGACCCACCTGATCCCATGCCGAACTCAGAAGTGAAACGCAATAGCGCCGATGGTAGTGTGGGGCTTCCCCATGTGAGAGTAGGACATCGCCAGGCTTTGAACATTATCTGTTTAAAGCACGATTTAGATAAGACTTTAAATAGACCACTGCGGAGTGGTAGTTCAGTTGGTTAGAATACCGGCCTGTCACGCCGGGGGTCGCGGGTTCGAGTCCCGTCCACTCCGCCACTTATTAGAAAACCCGATGCGAAAGCGTCGGGTTTTTTATTATCTAAAATTTGATCGACTTCCGGTTGATTTCAACCTTAGGCTAGGCGCCTCCGCCGAAAGACTGGGGCTTTTACATTTCTCAAAAGGTGGCTTCACACGCAGAACATTACCCTAGAATAAGTGCACTTTCCCTACCACCATATCGATATCCACAAGGCTTTTGATATTCCTTTCAATATGAGCCTGCTGTCATTCCCCTAGTGCACCGTTGTGCTGAAGACAATAAGCTGAAAGATAGTAAATAAGAGATGACTCTATGTCATTGCCTGCTATACCGCTTATTAGACTATAGTATTGTGGTCGCTTCGAGTAGTAAGCAATGCAGAAGATAAAGCACGAGTTACAGACGTTTTTACTAGTACCTACTCCACAGCGTTCAGTTAGAAAAACTATCCTTAGGGGGCAAGCTAACAGAGCAAGAAGATAAGACTATCGCCATAAGAATACGGTGTAATGACATCTACAAAGATAGCGAATACGTTTATATAGCTGATGAGGATATGACGTTTATTGTTGTTCCTCTTGATCCTGTGCTTCTGCATTATGGTACGAGTTTTCACAATTTCAAAGATGGTGTCGGACAAAGTGTTACAGACATTATCCTTTCTGAGCTTGGCAACACTACAAGTATGGCAGTCGCATATAACTGGACTCAGAAGCTTCCGAGTGTGGCCACAGAATATAAGCTATCGATAGCTGAGAGAACACCATTTCTTATGTTTGATCCTTGTTGTAGCTATCGTTTCTTTGTTACTGCTATCACTAAAGAGGATTTCAGCTATTCATGGAGGACACCCACAAGAGGTATTGCTTGCGGTGCAAAATCTAGCTGAAGAAAATATCACGACCAAATTTGGACAAATGGCTTATGAGGGAAGTATCTACACTCAGTACAACAAACGAATTTGTTTCTAATTTCACTGTTGTCTAGCATTGAGAAAGTGACAGTTTCCATTACGGTACAAGTAAGTGATGAAAGTAAACGCTCATTGACGATGTCGATGCTGACTTCTACGCAGCAGCAGAGCAAAGAAATAATTGCTACCGCTATGATTTAATTGACTCCTTCGAAGTATCCTGTCGCTCGATCTGCTGCTGACGCGGCAACTCCTACCGATTAAACCAAGATCGCTGTTTTTGAGTTTGATTCTGATGTTCACAATATCGCACGGGTTCTGGGTGTGATAGTGATATCGCTGAGCAGCTCGAACTACTTGCATTGAATGTTGCTATTGAGGTTGCTTGTGCTGGTGAGTAATGCACAAGCTTTGCCGTTGTTGCTGATGAAGTCAGAAATCTTGCTGGCCGAACTCAGTAAAGTACAAAAGAGATTAAAGAAATGATAGGCAGCCTGCAGTCAGGCTCACAACATGCCATTTAAAGTATCAATTGAGACTAGTGAAGCGACGGTTGTTGAGCCACAAACTGCCTCAGCTACTTTGCAAGAAGTCGTTGCTCTGTTTAGAGGCTATTTGCCTTCAAATCGCGATAGCGACAACAGAACAAACAGAGGTGAGTGACGATACCTATCAACATGATTGAACAAAGTGGCACTGAACTTCGCTCGGCTGTAGAAGAAACAGAGCAGGCCACTCGTTCATTAAATCAACTGTCGTTAGAGCTGTACCACAAAATAGCTCGCTTTGAGGTTCAGTAATCAAGGCTTTTCTCTTTGTACTAGGGGACAAAATCTTAACTTATTTGGTGCTGGGAAAGTTAATGAGCCTAGTTTATCTATATTCATTAATAGAGCCGAACGACTGCTAGGGCTTGTTTTTGAGCGCCAAATGAATAAAAACAGAACGCTAAGTATAGAAAAGCACCAAACGATATTTTTTTTGCAATTTAGTGTTGACGTAAAGGACGAAAAACCGTTTAATACACCTCGTCGCCCGGATAGCTCAGTCGGTAGAGCAGAGGATTGAAAATCCTCGTGTCGGTGGTTCGATTCCGCCTCCGGGCACCACAATTTAGATTGTTGGTGCTGTTAACAGTAGCACGAGCAATAACAAATAAAGTGTCGCCGACTTAGCTCAGTAGGTAGAGCAACTGACTTGTAATCAGTAGGTCACCAGTTCGATTCCGGTAGTCGGCACCATTTATTTACGTAAAGTAATTCCCCCTTAGTTCAGTTGGTAGAACGGCGGACTGTTAATCCGTATGTCGCAGGTTCGAGTCCCGCAGGGGGAGCCACTTTTAAAAGTAAGCAAAAGCTTGCTTTAAGTGCCGACTTAGCTCAGTAGGTAGAGCAACTGACTTGTAATCAGTAGGTCACCAGTTCGATTCCGGTAGTCGGCACCACTTTATTGCGAAAAGCAATTCCCCCTTAGTTCAGTTGGTAGAACGGCGGACTGTTAATCCGTATGTCGCAGGTTCGAGTCCCGCAGGGGGAGCCACATTATAAAGGCTGCATCTTACGATGCAGCCTTTTTTGTTATCTTGAGTTTGCCTTCCCTCTACTGAACTGTAAAAAAGACCGTATTGCAGTAGTACAGTCTTTTCGAAGTGTTTTCTCCAGTGATTAGCTCATATCTATCTTAATATCGCTAAGGTTTGATGAGCTGTTATTGTCGTTACTTTGAAGCTTTAACATTAATCTGAGATCATTTCGCGAATCAGCACTGTGCAAAGCGTCCTCTTGATTTATCTTGCCTGCTGAAACCAAATCAAATAACGCCTGATCAAAGGTTTGCATTCCGACTTCTTTACCTTTCGCAATTGCAGCTTTGATTTCATGTAAATCACCTTTACGGATGAGTTCGGAAATACGAGGACTATTTAGGAGAACCTCGAAAACACCGTGACGGCCCTGTCCATTCTTATCTCGAATGAGCTGTTGTCCTACGATGCCTTTTAAATTCGAAGATAAGTCAAAGAGGAACTGTTCCCGTCTATCTTCCGGTGTAAGGTGTAGTATTCGCTCTAAAGCTTGGCTAGCATTATTCGCGTGCAATGTTGCGATACAAAGGTGCCCAGTTTCAGCAAACGACATGGCGTATTCCATCGTTTCACTAGAACGTATCTCACCAATTAAAATCATATCAGGAGCTTGTCGGAGTGAATTTTTAAGA
This sequence comes from Vibrio mediterranei, assembly GCF_900088415.1. Taxonomy (GTDB): domain Bacteria; phylum Pseudomonadota; class Gammaproteobacteria; order Enterobacterales; family Vibrionaceae; genus Vibrio; species Vibrio mediterranei. The sequence continues at coordinate 238,629 of NZ_FLLQ01000008.1, read as the reverse complement.
GCGACTTCATAACTTTCAGTATCCAGCCCAACCTCACGCTGTGTCACTATACATTTTGCGTGCTCATGAACGAATTCGATGGGATCTTCGACGGTAAGAATATGACCACTGCGGTGCTGATTTCGATAACCTGTCATCGCTGCCATAGTGGTAGATTTACCAGAACCAGTAGCTCCTACCACTAAGACTAAACCGCGTTTAGCGATTGCAAGATCTTGCAATACTTCTGGCAACGAAAGCTGCTCGAAGGTCGGTATCTGAGTTTCAATTCTTCGGATGACTGCACCAGGCAATTCTCGCTGGTAGAATGCACTTACTCTAAAACGGCCGTATGGCTTCACTATCGCAAAATTAGCTTCTTTTGTTGTCTGATACTCCGAGTACTTAGAACGCTCCATAACGCTGCTTAAAAGCGCTTGAATCGCCTCTGTAGTGAGCTTGTCATCTTTTGCTTGCAGTTCGCCATCTACGCGATATAACAGTGGCGCATCGACTGTTAAGTAAAGATCAGAGGCTTTTTCGTCAAGCATGTGATTTAGAATGGTATCAATGTTGTGCATTATCTCGTCCTATTGAAACATTGAACCATGTTGTTCAATTTTCTTATTCACTTCTTCTAGTTCAACCAGTCTTTGAGACAATAACTGTTTAGAGTGTTGTTCCATGGTCTGCATACCACTTGCCGCACCTGTTTGGATAATTGAGTACATCTGAGCTACTTTATCTTCTCGAATTAGGTTTCTGATAGCGGGTGTCGCTAGCATAATTTCATGACAAGCGATGCGCCCACCTCCCACGCGCTTTAACAGAGTTTGTGCGATAACAGCTCGTAAAGATTCTGAGAGCATAGAGCGAACCATTTCTTTGTCTTGGCCTGGAAATACATCAATAATCCGGTCAATGGTTTTGGCTGCAGAGCTCGTGTGCAGAGTGCCAAAGACTAAGTGGCCCGTTTCGGCTGCGGTAAGAGCTAAGCTAATAGTCTCTTGATCTCGAAGCTCACCGACTAAAATGATGTCCGGGTCTTCACGCAGTGCAGAGCGGAGTGCAGCTTTAAAACTGTGGGTGTCGCGATGAACTTCTCGCTGGTTAACCAAACATTTTTTATTCTGATGAACAAACTCAATAGGATCCTCAATGGTCAGAATATGTTTGTTTTGATGCTGGTTAATGTGGTCGACCATGGCAGCTAGTGTCGTTGATTTACCCGAACCAGTCGGCCCTGTCACTAATACCAACCCGCGTTCTAAACTGGCTATCTCAGAAAATTTGTCGGGTGCGTCTATTTGCGCCAGTGTTGGGACTTCACTGGGGATGGTACGAAAAACGGCGGAGCAGCCTCGAGATTGATTAAACGCATTGACACGAAAACGACCGATATCGGGCACATCAAACGAAAAATCGATTTCGAGATGCTCTTCGTATTCGCTGCGCTGTTTATCATTCATAATATCAAAAACTAATTTATGGACCTCAGAATGCTCAAGAGCAGGGATACCAAGCTTTCTTACTTCACCATCAATACGTACCATAGGTGGGACACCAGCAGAAAGGTGTAGATCTGAAGCGTTATGCTTTACACTAAAGTCTAGTAACTCGGTGATATCCATTCATTTTCCTTATAATTTGTAAGCTATGACTAGTATTCAACAAAATATCGAACTAATCACCTCCCAAATTGCACAGGCTGAGCAAAAGTGCGGGAGAGCGCAAGGTGATGTGCAATTGCTCGCGGTCAGTAAAACTAAGCCTATTGAGGCAATTTTAGACGCATGTCAGGCAGGTCAACGTCGTTTTGGCGAAAACTATGTTCAAGAAGGCGTTTCTAAAGTTGTTCATTTCAATGAACAACATGGTGATATAGATATTGAATGGCACTTTATTGGACCTATTCAGTCGAATAAAACACGACCAGTCGCAGAGCACTTTGACTGGGTTCATACTGTAGATCGTGCCAAAATCGCCCAACGACTTAATGATCAGCGCCCTCAAGGTATGAAGCCTATTCAAGTACTGATTCAGGTGAACACTAGCAGTGAAGCAAGTAAGTCTGGTGTCGATAGCGAGCAAGTTTTAGAGCTTGCCCAATTGATTTCCTCATTACCAAACCTCACGTTAAGAGGAGTAATGTCAATTCCAGAGAATGTTAGTGACTATCAATCTCAGCTCATTGCTTTTAAAGCACTGGCAGAGGTCAAAAACTTGCTGGCAGAAAAGCACCCTCAAGTCGATACGCTATCGATGGGTATGAGTGGTGATATGGAAGCGGCGATAGAAGCTGGAAGTACCATAGTTCGAATTGGAACAGCTATCTTTGGTGCGAGAGATTACAGCAACAAAGCGTAACACATAAGAGAGTGACGCAAAGTACCTCTAATTTAGGATAGGGTTAATGGAACAAAGAAAGATCGCATTCATTGGTGCGGGCAATATGACTCGCTCCATCGTCGCGGGATTGGTGGCCAGTGGCTACCGTCCAGATTGTATTACTGCGACAAATCCTAGCGAAGCAAAGTTAGTTGCTTTGCAGCAGGCTTATGATATTCAAGTGACGACGAATAATACTGAGGCAGCACAACAAGCCGATGTGATTGTGATGGCTGTGAAACCTCAATTAATGGAACAAGTGGCTAAACCACTTCAGTCGATTGATTTTCAGGGCAAACTGGTCATTTCAATTGCGGCCGGAATCTCAATAGAGCGTCTGCAACAAATGTTTGCCAACCCACTAAATCTGATTCGAGTAATGCCGAATACACCTTCTTTATTAGGTGAGGGTATGAGTGGTCTATTTGCTTCCCCAATAACACCAGTTAGTGATAAAACCTATGCAGGTGAGCTGATGCAGGCTGTTGGTAAAGTTTGTTGGGTTGAACAAGAATCCGGCATCAATGACATTATTGCTGCCGCTGGTAGTGCTCCGGCGTATTTCTTCCTGTTCATGGAAGCGATTCAGCAACAAGCGATAGCAAGTGGCTTTGATGAAGACACCGCTCGACTGTTGGTGCAACAAACCGCATTAGGCGCAGCCAAAATGGTTAATGAGAATCCAGAGACTGATTTAGCTACCCTGCGCCAACAGGTCACCTCTAAAGGAGGGACAACGGCAGAAGCGGTTCGTACGCTTGAGGAAAATGATATTCGAGGCATTGTTGCTAAAGCGATGCAATCGGCCGTGACCCGTGCTGAAGAAATGGAAAAACTGTTTTAATCCCAACAATGATAACTCGTAAGGGCTAGTTATGAATTCAATGAGTTTCTTGGTTTCGACCTTGTTTGATCTCTACATTATGGTCGTGATTTTGCGCATTTGGCTACAGGCAGCACGCGCAGACTTCTACAACCCGTTTTCACAGTTTATTGTGAAAGCAACCCAACCTGTAGTAGCGCCACTAAGACGAATGATTCCGTCTATTGGCGCTATTGATATGGCGACGTTACTGTTTGCTTACGTCCTTTGTGTTGGTAAATACGTGGCTTTGGTACTGATAGCTTCTGGTGGCAACTTTAGCTTCGGTGCTGACTTCTTGTTCTTAGGTTTGCTTTCTCTGATTAAAGCCGCGGGTGGCTTGTTGTTCTGGGTACTATTAATTCGTGCAATCTTAAGCTGGGTCAGTCAAGGGCGTAGTCCGATCGAGTATGTCTTCCATCAATTGACAGAGCCTATGCTGGCTCCAATTCGCCGAATCATTCCAGCGATGGGTGGGTTTGATTTGAGTGTGTTAGTGCTATTTATTGTGCTGCAGTTTGCTAATTTCCTAATGGGCGATCTTATTGGTCCAATTTGGTATCGACTTTAATGTCAGCCGTAAAACAGGATGGAGAAGACCTCATTCTTCGTATTTATGTTCAACCTAAAGCCAGTCGAGACAAGCTGGTGGGAGAGCATGGTGAAGAATTTAAGGTGGCGATTACTGCTCCTCCTGTTGATGGAAAGGCCAATGCGCATTTGAGCAAGTACCTTGCTAAACAATTTAAAGTCGCAAAGGGACAAGTGTTGATTGAGAAAGGTGAGCTTGGAAGGCACAAACAACTTCGAATAGTGTCACCTGCACTGATTCCCAAGGAATTTATGGCCCTCTTATGAGGGCTTTTTTAAAGGAGAAGAACAATGAAAAAGTGGTTATTGTTGATTTCGGCATTGATGGTGACTGGGTTAGCTCAAGCGGAACAGTTCAAAACAATCAAGGATGCAGAAGTGCATTATGTGGTGTTTAACTCGACGTTTATGACGCCACAAGTGGCGCGTAGCTATGGTTTGAAGCGTAATGAGTTTGTTGCAACGGTGAATATCAGTGTCCTTGACCGTTCAAGCGCGGGCAAGCCTGCCATGCCAGTATCGATAAAAGGCAATGCTAAAAACCTGATTGGCCAAACCAAAACGCTCGAGTTTAAAGAAATTAAGGAAGGAGATGCGATATACTACTTGGCTCAATTTCCTATCGTGAACGAAGAGCAATACCAATTCACGATTGATATTGATGCTGGAAACAAAGGTCGCGGTCCTATTACCTTTAGTCAGAAACTGTATGTAGAACCTTAAGGTTCCAGTAAATACCAACGCTTAAGCTTACTAACTCGAGAGAACCCCATGAGCAAAAAAATCGTACTTGCAACCGGCAATCAAGGCAAAGTGAAAGAGATGGCTGATTTGCTGTCTGATTTTGGTTTTGAAGTCCATGCCCAAAGTGAATTCAATGTCTCAGAAGTGGCTGAAACCGGTACGACATTCATCGAGAATGCCATCATTAAGGCCAGACATGCCGCTCAAGAAACAGGACTAGCTGCGATTGCAGATGACTCTGGGTTAGAAGTTGATTACTTAAAAGGCTCACCGGGGATCTACTCTGCTCGTTATTCTGGGGAGGGGGCGACGGACAAGCGTAACCTAGATAAAGTACTAGAAGAGTTGAAAGGGGTTCCTGAAGCCCAGAGAACAGCACGGTTTCATTGCGTGTTGGTGCTAATGCGTCATGCCGCTGATCCTACGCCGATCGTTTGCCATGGAAAATGGGAAGGTCGTATTCTAACGGAGCCAAGTGGTGACAATGGTTTTGGTTATGATCCTATTTTCTTTGTGCCTGAAGACAACTGTGCGTCTGCTGACCTAGAACCTGCACGTAAAAAACAGCTGTCACACCGCGGTAAAGCGTTAAAGGAGCTTTTCGCAACGATTAAGGCGCAAGGTCTTTAACATGGAGCAAACACCTGTGCTGGTACCGCCGCCGTTGAGTCTCTATATCCATATTCCTTGGTGTGTTCAAAAATGTCCATACTGCGACTTTAACTCGCATGCCCAAAAGGGAGATATTCCCCAACAAGCATACATAACGGCATTACTTGAGGATTTAGATACTGATATTCGCCAATACGGATTGGCTTCAGATTCTCGCCCGCTGCACTCAATTTTCATTGGTGGTGGTACTCCAAGTTTAATCGCTCCAGAATACATTAAGCAGTTGCTTGATGGAGTAAGGGAACGTATTCCATTTCGTGATGACATAGAAATCACTATGGAGGCCAATCCAGGAACGATCGAAGCTGCACGATTTGAGCAGTACCGAGTCGTAGGCGTCACACGCATCTCTATCGGTGTGCAGAGCTTTCAGCAAACCAAACTTGAGCGCTTAGGACGAATTCATGGTGAAAGTGAAGCGGTCAATGCAGCAAAGCTGGCTCATGAAATTGGCTTAAACAGCTTTAACTTGGATCTTATGCATGGATTACCAGATCAATCTATTGATGACGCATTAAGTGACCTTAAGCAGGCGATTGAATTGGCGCCACCGCATCTTTCGTGGTACCAACTCACAATTGAGCCGAATACCTTGTTCTACTCTAAACCACCTACGTTGCCAGATGATGATGATCTTTGGGATATCTTCGAGCAAGGACATCAAATGCTGGTGGAGGCAGGTTATCAGCAGTATGAGATTTCGGGCTATAGCAAGCCAGACTTTCAATGTCAGCATAACTTAAACTACTGGCGTTTTGGCGATTACCTAGGTATTGGCTGCGGTGCCCATGGTAAGTTGAGTTTTGCCGATGGTCGTATTGTTCGAACGACTAAAGTGAAGCACCCACGCGGCTATCTCAATATGTTAAAGCCATACCTAGATGCTCAAACCGAAGTGGCTCCGGAAGAGCGTCCATTTGAGTTCTTCATGAACCGTTTCAGGTTGTTGGAAGCATGTCCGCGAGTTGAATTTACAGAGCGGACAGGTTTGTCTGAAAGAGATATCGAAGACAAGGTAACTTGGGCTAAACAAAAAGGCTACATCAGTGAGACCTCGAAAGAGTGGCAGATCACCGATAAAGGTCGTTTGTTTTTAAATGATTTACTTGAAGGCTTTATGTAAAAAGGGAGGCGAAATGCCTCCCTTTTCAATTAAAATATAGAACGTCCAATTCGCTCCGAAAGCATCTCCAACGCTCTCGTCCCAGCGAGAGAGTTACCAGATTTATCCAGTTCTGGAGACCAAACCGCGATAGTCATTTCACCCGGAACAATCGCAATAATACCACCGCCCACACCTGACTTACCTGGCATGCCGACACGGTAAGCAAACTCCCCGGCACCATCATAGAGGCCGCATGTCGCCAATAACGCATTGAGCTGCTTGGTTTGTGTCGGTGTGATGATCTGCTTCTTAGTATTTACGGATTGCCCTTGATTGGCTAAATAACTAAAGGTTTTGGCAAGATCAACACAGCTCATCTTTAAAGCGCAGGCATGGAAATAGTTATTGAGAACAGGAATAACATCGTTATTAAAGTTGCCAAACGAGCGCATTAGATAAGCGATAGCCGCATTGCGGTCACTGTGCATCATTTCTGAAGCAGCCACGATCTTGTCGTAGACAATATGGTTGTCACCTGAAAGTGTTCTAACAAACTCCAATAAACGCTGCCTAGGCGCCGATAAGCGACTTTGCAGTAGGTCGGCTACCACAATCGCGCCTGCGTTAATAAACGGGTTTCTCGGTATTCCTTGTTCCATCTCAAGCTGGATTAGTGAGTTAAATGCTTGCCCTGAGGGTTCCTTGCCGACACGCTGCCAGATTTCCTCTGGTTTATACAGCATCATTGCCAAAGTTAGGCTCAGGGCTTTGGAAATTGACTGTATAGAAAAGGACTCTTCGGCGTCTCCAGCGGTAATTACTTCACCTTCGTTGGTGTACACTGCTATGCCTAGTTTGTTGTTAGGTACTTTTGCAAGAGCAGGGATGTAGTCCGCGACTTTTCCTTGTCCAATCAGTGGTTTTACTTCACTGAGGATAGTAGAAAGAATCTGTTTAGTTGGTTTCATATTTGTTGTTCTCCCAACGTAAGCGCCAAAAAAAGCCAACGGGAGGTTGGCTTTTCAGGATTAGAATTCGATTAGCAATCGAAACTTAAGCTGTGCGGCGATATTTGATATCCCAAACACCATGACCAAGTCTGTGACCGCGAGCTTCAAACTTTGTTAAAGGACGATCATCTGGACGTGGTACAAAGTCACCATCAGTAGCAATATTCTCATAGCCAGGTGCTTGGTTCATTACCTCGACCATATGCTCGGCATAGTTTTCCCAGTCTGTAGCCATGTGGAATACGCCTGTTTCTGGAATAAGCTTAGTTCTTACCATTTCAGCAAAATCTAACTGCACAATACGACGTTTGTGGTGACGCTTTTTATGCCATGGGTCAGGGAAGAACAACTGCATTGTACTTAGGCTGCTGTCCGGAATCATGTTGGCAAAGACTTCAACCGCATCGTGACACATAACACGCAGGTTAGTAATACCAGCATCGCGCGCTGATGATAGACATGCACCTACGCCTGGGCTGTGTACTTCAATGCCAATAAAGTTCTTTTCTGGTGCGTTCTTTGCCATTTCGACCAAAGAAGCGCCCATGCCGAAACCAACTTCAAGAACAACAGGGTTATTGTTACCAAATACCTGTTCCCAGTTGAGTAGTGACTCTTGGTAATCAATACCCATTGTAGGCCAGCACTCTTCCATCGCCGATTCTTGGCCTTTGGTTAGGCGTCCTTCACGACGAACAAAACTGCGAACTTTGCGAATCAGTTTGCCATCTTCTGTGTATTCGTTAGTAGTCACTTCACTCATTGGTTTAGCCTGTTCATTCAATAATCAGAGCGGGAATTATCCAAAGAATTTGCTCGCAAGCAAGCATTATCGGATCAGAATTTCACGCAGTTTTACTTCTGTTACTAAGTGTGGTGCAATTTCTAGCAAATTATAAGAGAGATGAGAGTAATTGTGACGCCTTTTGCACGCTCAATATTAGATTGGTATGAGAAATACGGTCGCAAAGAGCTACCGTGGCAACAACAAAAGACCGCTTATAAGGTTTGGTTGTCGGAAATCATGCTACAACAGACACAAGTGACCACTGTCATTCCATACTATGAAAGGTTTTTGGAGCACTTCCCCACAGTAGAGTCTTTGGCTAAAGCGCCACAAGATGAAGTGTTACACTTGTGGACGGGGTTGGGATATTACGCCCGAGCACGCAACCTTCATAAGGCCGCTCAAGTTGTTGTCGAACAGCATGGTGGTGAATTTCCTTTGTCACTCGAAGCAATGAATGCATTACCAGGAGTGGGGCGTTCGACCGCAGCTGCTGTTTTATCATCAGTTCATAAACTTCCTCATGCAATTCTCGATGGTAATGTAAAACGAACACTTGCTCGTAGTTTTGCTGTGGAAGGGTGGCCTGGGCAGAAAAAAGTAGAAAACCAGCTATGGCAAATTGCTGAACAACATACTCCCGCGGAAGATACGGATAAGTACAATCAAGCAATGATGGACATGGGGGCAATGGTTTGTACCAGAAGTCGACCAAAATGCACATTGTGTCCCGTAGAAAGCTTTTGTGTTGCTAATAAGCAGGGGAATCCTCTTGATTACCCGGGAAAGAAACCTAAGAAAACCAAACCTGAAAAAGAAACTTGGTTTGTGATTTTAAAACACCAAGATGAACTCTGGCTGGCTCAAAGGCCTCAAACGGGGATTTGGGGCGGTTTGTTTTGCTTCCCTGAGAGTCCTAGCGCAGATATTGATGAGGTGTTGGAGCAATATGGTATCCAACAGCGAAATATCCAATCTAGAGAGGTTGAAATCGCGTTTCGACATACATTCAGCCATTATCACCTCGATATAACGCCAATCGTCGTGACGCTTAACCAGCTTCCAACAATGGTGATGGAAGAGTCGAAAGGTCTTTGGTATAACATAACTAATCCAGAAAAGGTTGGATTAGCGGCACCAGTTAAGTCGCTAATTGAAACCTTACAACGACATTAATTGAGGATAACAATATGAGCCGTATGGTTTTTTGTGCTCACCTACAGAAAGATGCTGAAGGTCTCGACTTCCAATTGTACCCAGGTGAATTGGGTAAACGTATCTTCGATAACATTTCGAAAGAAGCATGGGCTTTATGGCAGTCTAAGCAGACCATGCTGATCAATGAGAAGAAGCTCAACATGATGGATCCCGAGCATCGTAAGTTGATTGAAACTGAAATGGTGAACTTCTTATTTGAAGGAAAGGATGTCGTCATCGACGGCTACACGCCGCCGTCAGAGTAATCTACAAGGAATAAATCAAACACCACCTTTTGGGTGGTGTTTTTAATGTTGTCTATGAAGAAGTTAATCTACTTTCTGGTTCCCCTATTGCTGGTGGGCTGTAGTCGCGAATTTATCGAGAAGATATATGATGTTAACTACGAGCCAACCAACCGCTTTGCTAAGAACTTAGCCGAACTCCCAGGCCAATATGTAAAAGACACAAAGGCGTTGGACGCGCTGATCAACAGCTTTAACGGTAATATCCAGAAGCGCTGGGGTAGTCGCGAAGTTAAGGTTGCTGGTAAAAGTAATTATGTGAAATACATTGATAACTACTTGAGCCGCGCCGAAGTTAACTTTAGTAAAGGTCTTATCACGATTGAAACCGTGTCTCCAACCGAGCCGGAGAAGCACCTTAAGGCCGCTATCGTGACAACGCTTTTGACGCCTGATGATCCATCAAGCGTTGACTTGTTCTCGTCTAAGGCCATTAAGTTAGAAGGTCAGCCATTCCTTTATAACCAGGTTGTCGACCAAGAGAAAAAACCAATCCAATGGACATGGCGTGCTAACCGTTTTGCCGATTATCTCATTGCGAATAAGTTAAAGACCAAAAACGTAGATTTCAAGAAGGCATACTACGTTGAGATCCCTATGGTAGCGGATCACTTTAAACAGCGTAGTTACCAGTATGCAGATATCGTACGCCGGGCTTCTAAGCGCTATGACATCCCAGAAGATCTTATCTACGCGATTATAAAAACAGAAAGTAGCTTTAACCCTTATGCGGTTAGTTGGGCTAATGCCTATGGTTTGATGCAGGTGGTGCCAAAGACTGCGGGTCGAGATGTGTTTAATCTTGTCAAAAACAAACCGGGAGAGCCGACGCCAGAGTATTTGTTCAACCCTGAACAGAATATTGATACTGGGACGGCGTACTTCTACATTCTAAAAAATCGCTACTTGAAAGATGTTAGGCATCCACTGTCGTTGGAGTACAGTATGATTTCCGCATATAACGGCGGGACGGGAGGGGTGCTGAAAACATTCCATAGTGACAGAAAGCGAGCGATGAACGACCTCAATTCGTTGCAACCGAATCAAGTTTATTGGGCGTTGACTAAAAAACACCCGAATGCTGAAGCGCGACGTTATTTGGAGAAAGTAACTAAATTCAAAAAAGATTTTAATGCTGGAAAAGGCTAATTCGTCCCGATCTGCGCAAAACGAATACGATTCGATGAAAAATGCAGCGCTTGAACGCTTTTTTGAAGTTTTTTTCAAAAAAGCGTTGACGGGAGACCGGAAAATCCGTTTAATAGCGCTCCGTTGCCCGGATAGCTCAGTCGGTAGAGCAGAGGATTGAAAATCCTCGTGTCGGTGGTTCGATTCCGCCTCCGGGCACCACAATTTGATATTGTTGGTGTTGATATAAATTAGCACGAGCAACGCAAAATAAAGTGTCGCCGACTTAGCTCAGTAGGTAGAGCAACTGACTTGTAATCAGTAGGTCACCAGTTCGATTCCGGTAGTCGGCACCATTTATTTGCCTCGATAGCTCAGTCGGTAGAGCAGAGGATTGAAAATCCTCGTGTCGGTGGTTCGATTCCGCCTCGAGGCACCATTATTTGGTGCTTAAGCAAATAATGGTCTTAACGACCAGTGCTTACACAAATAATTCCCCCTTAGTTCAGTTGGTAGAACGGCGGACTGTTAATCCGTATGTCGCAGGTTCGAGTCCCGCAGGGGGAGCCACTTTAAAAAAGACCGCATCGAAAGATGCGGTCTTTTTGCATTTACGCTCCTAAGTTTTGCAAGCTTGATGTCGCTGACCTAAGCAGCCCCGTTGTATGTAACTACGAATGCATGGTCAGTGGAGCCACTTATAAATAGGCCGTATCGTAAGATACGGCCTATTTTGCTTTTGATGTGTTTTAGTATTACTGCTTCACTACTATCTTCATAAAAAAGCCCCACCGATAAGGTGAGGCTATTGGTAGATATTAAAGACTCACTATTCTTGATGGGCGCTGGTTTGCTCTTGAGCCGCTTTCTTTGCCGCCATTTCCTTCTCTGCAAGCTTCGCTTTTTCAATCATAGGCGTAATGGTGGAGCCTTGGATAAGAATAGAGAAAACCACCACAGAGTAGGTCATTACAAGAATTATCTCTTTAACGTCGATAAGTTTGTCTTCGATAACCCAAATTCCTGATGGAATAGAGAGTGCCATTGCTAAAGCAAGACCGCCGCGTAGGCCTCCCCACGTTAAAATTCGAACTGACCAAGGGTTATAAGTGCGATAGCGTTTAAAGCCTACATAGGCCAGTGCGACACTTAAATAGCGTGCACCAAGAACCAGAGGAATAGAGAAGGCCATCAAAATCCAGTCTTCTTGATGGAATTGGAACAGCAGCATCGACATACCAATAAGTAAGAACAGTACGCCATTTAAAAACTCATCAACAAGCTCCCAGAAGTGGTCTAGGTGGTCTTCTGTTTCTTTTGAAAAGCCGATATAACGAGTCCAGTTACCGATCATAATGCCTGACACCACCATCGACAATGGGCCTGAAACATGAAGCACTTCTGCAAAAGCATAGCCGGCTGTTGGGATACCTATGGTAAGTAGTAGTTCCATAGAGTGGTCGTCGGTCGAGCTAATTAGGTAGTGGAATACTAAGCCTAAAACAAAGCCATATAAGATACCGCCTAGAGCTTCTTGTAAGAACAACATAGTCACGCTGCCGACAGTTGGTGTCTCACTGCCAAAAGCGATCGTAAAGAGAGTGACGAAGATAACCAGACCGAAACCATCGTTAAATAGTGACTCACCTTCAACCTGTGTTGAAACGCGTTCAGGCGCTTTGAGCTTTTTGACGATTGCCAATACTGCGATAGGGTCCGTTGGAGAGATAAGAGCACCAAACAGCAAGCAGTAGATGAGATCAAACTGAATGCCAATGACATTACAAAATCCATACAGCACAAAACCTATGAAGAAGGTCGAGAATAGTGTGGCACCGAGTGCGAGAACGGTGATTTCCCATTTCTGATCTTTTAAGTGAGGCAGTTTAATACCCAAACCACCTGCAAAGAGTAAGAAACCAAGGATCCCTTGTAGAAGGAAGTCTTCAAAATCAATATCAGCTACGGTCTCTGTGGCAATCTCAGTAAGTTGAAACCAATCGTTTTGGCCAGCAATCAAGATGAGCAGCGACAGCATCATTGCACCAGCTGTGATGGCTATCGTAGTCTGCATTTTTCCTATCTTGCTGTTTACAAAGGCAATTAACATTGCCGCTGCCGACAAAAAACATAAAGTCTGATAAACGGACATCACTCCACCTAGTTTGTAAAAAAATGTTAATGGGATTTTGTGCTTCTCTTGCAGGAATATCAATCACTATTTTTGAATTCATTCCTCTTGTTTATAGATTAGAGCTTAATGAGGTAACTTGCGGATTTTTCTCATAACCGAAATGAAATTGTAGTCAGTGGATAGAATATAGAAGCGCTTGTGTCAGTCCTTTTAGTTAGATAACGTGGAAGATAATAAAACTAGAAAGATTTTTAGACGTCTAGATTTCTAAAAAATCTATGATACGATGACGGCATAAGCAAGGAATGAGGCAGTATCGTGGGAAGTAACGTAAGACAACAAATAGAGAGTCAGCTAAGGCAACGAATTCTACTGATTGATGGTGGTATGGGCACCATGATTCAGGGTTATAAGCTTGAGGAAGAAGATTACAGAGGTGAGCGCTTTGCTGATTGGCCGAGTGATCTAAAAGGTAACAATGACCTTTTAGTATTGACTCAGCCAGCACTTATTAAAGAGATCCATAGTGCTTATCTGGAAGCCGGCGCGGACATCTTAGAGACCAATACCTTTAACGCTACCACGATAGCAATGGCCGACTATGATATGGAATCGCTCAGCGAGGAAATTAACTACCAAGCGGCAAAGCTGGCTCGTGAAGCCGCAGATGAGTGGACGACTAAAACGCCAGACCGACCTCGCTATGTCGCTGGTGTACTTGGCCCAACCAACAGAACCTGTTCAATATCTCCCGATGTGAATGATCCTGGATATCGTAATGTCACGTTTGATGAATTGGTAGAAGCGTACTCAGAATCAACACATGCACTGATCAAAGGTGGGTCAGACCTCATCCTTATCGAAACTATCTTCGATACACTCAATGCGAAGGCGTGCGCTTTTGCCGTCGAATCTGTATTCGAAGAGCTTGGTTATGAACTGCCAGTGATGATTTCGGGCACAATTACCGATGCATCCGGACGAACTCTTTCAGGTCAAACAACAGAAGCTTTCTATAACGCGTTACGTCACGTAAGACCGCTTTCCTTTGGCTTAAACTGTGCTTTAGGCCCTGATGAGCTTAGACAATATGTTGAAGAAATGTCGCGTATTGGCGAGAGCTTTGTTTCTGCTCACCCTAATGCCGGATTACCTAATGCCTTTGGTGAATATGACTTGTCTCCAGAAGATATGGCAGAACACATTGGTGAGTGGGCGCGCAGTGGCTTCCTAAACCTCGTTGGTGGCTGTTGTGGTACGACACCGGAGCATATTCGTCAAATGGCGAATGCCGTTGAAGGCGTCACTCCTCGTCCTCTACCAGAGCTACCTGTAGCTTGTCGACTATCAGGGTTAGAGCCACTGACGATTGAGAAAGACTCTTTATTTATTAACGTTGGTGAACGTACTAACGTAACTGGCTCTGCACGATTTAAGCGCCTAATTAAAGAAGAGCAATATGACGAAGCGTTGGAGGTTGCTCGTCAGCAAGTTGAAAATGGCGCGCAGATCATCGATATCAATATGGATGAAGGCATGCTTGATGCCGAGGCGTGCATGGTTCGTTTCTTAAACCTGTGTGCTTCTGAGCCTGAAATCTCTAAAGTACCAATCATGGTTGACTCATCAAAATGGGAAGTGATTGAAGCTGGCCTGAAGTGTATTCAAGGTAAAGGCATAGTTAACTCGATTTCCATGAAGGAAGGCAAAGAGAAATTTGTTGAGCAAGCGAAGTTAATCAGGCGCTATGGTGCTGCGGTTATCGTGATGGCGTTTGATGAAATTGGCCAAGCAGAGACTCGTGAACGTAAGCTAGAAATTTGTACCAACGCCTACAATATTCTGGTCGATGAGGTTGGTTTCCCTCCTGAAGATATCATTTTTGACCCTAACATTTTCGCAGTGGCGACAGGTATAGAAGAGCACAACAACTACGCTGTGGATTTCATTGAAGCCGTTGCCGATATTAAACGTGACCTTCCACATGCCATGATTTCTGGTGGTGTGTCTAATGTCTCGTTCTCTTTCCGCGGTAACAACTATGTCCGCGAAGCCATTCATGCCGTGTTCCTTTATCACTGTTTTAAAAATGGTATGGACATGGGTATCGTAAATGCTGGTCAGCTTGAGATTTACGACAATGTGCCTGAGAAATTGCGTGAAGCGGTTGAAGATGTCGTACTTAACCGCCGTGACGATGGCACCGAAAGACTGCTTGATATTGCCGCTGAGTATGCCAATAAGGGAGTGGGCAAAGAGGAGGATGCCAGTGCACTTGAATGGCGCACTTGGCCGGTCTCAAAGCGTTTAGAGCATGCTTTGGTAAAAGGTATCACTGAGTTTATTGTTGAAGATACCGAAGAGGCGCGTGTTAATGCGTCTAAACCTCTGGAAGTCATTGAAGGGCCATTAATGGATGGCATGAACGTGGTGGGTGACCTGTTTGGTGAAGGCAAAATGTTCTTACCTCAGGTTGTAAAATCCGCTCGTGTTATGAAACAGGCGGTTGCCCATCTAGAACCGTTTATTAATGCAGAGAAACAAGCAGGTTCTTCAAATGGTAAGATCTTACTTGCGACAGTGAAAGGCGATGTTCACGACATTGGTAAGAACATCGTTGGTGTTGTATTGCAATGTAACAACTACGAAATCATTGATCTTGGCGTTATGGTGCCGTGCGAAACGATTCTTAAAGTCGCCAAAGAAGAGAATGTGGATATTATCGGTCTGTCCGGACTGATTACTCCATCTCTTGATGAGATGGTTCATGTAGCAAAAGAGATGGAGCGTCAAGGCTTCACATTGCCTCTGTTGATAGGCGGTGCTACTACATCCAAAGCGCACACGGCAGTGAAGATCGAACAGAACTACAGTGAACCTGTTGTTTACGTGAATAACGCATCTCGTGCGGTTGGTGTTTGTACTTCACTGTTATCTGAAGAGCTTAAACCAGCCTTCATTGAAAAGCTTGATATCGATTATGAACGCGTGCGCGATCAGCACAACCGTAAAAAGCCAAGAACTAAACCGGTGACGCTTGAAGAAGCCAGAGCAAATAAGGTGGCTATCGATTGGCAAAACTACACGCCACCGATTCCAGCGAAGTCGGGCGTGCATGTATTCGAGAACTTTGAGGTCGCAACACTAAGAAATTATATCGATTGGACCCCGTTCTTTATGACTTGGTCGCTGGTGGGCAAGTATCCTGCGATACTAGAGCATGAAGAGGTAGGTGAAGAAGCGAAGCGATTGTTCCACGATGCCAATGAATTGTTAGACCGAGTTGAACGTGAAGGCTTGCTAAAAGCAAGTGGCATGTGTGCCTTATTCCCTGCGGCATCTGTCGGAGATGATATTGAAGTATACACTGATGAAACTCGCACCCAAGTTCGCAAAGTACTGCATAACTTGCGTCAGCAAACTGAAAAGCCTAAAGGGTTCAACTACTGTCTCTCTGATTATGTGGCACCAAAAGAAAGCGGTAAGCAAGATTGGATTGGTGCGTTTGCTGTAACTGGTGGTATTGGTGAACGTGAGCTGGCTGACGAGTACAAAGCCCAAGGTGACGATTACAATGCGATCATGATCCAAGCGGTTGCTGATCGTTTGGCAGAAGCGTTTGCAGAATACATGCATGAGAAAGTTCGTAAAGAGATCTGGGGTTACTCAGCAGATGAAGCCCTGTCTAATGACGACCTGATTCGTGAAAAGTACCAAGGTATCCGACCAGCCCCTGGTTACCCAGCCTGTCCAGAGCATACGGAAAAAGGTGCGTTGTGGGAGTTACTCGAGGTTGAGCAAACTATCGGTATGTCACTGACTTCTAGCTATGCGATGTGGCCAGGTGCTTCTGTGTCCGGATGGTATTTCTCACACCCTGATTCTCGATACTTTGCAATTGCACAGATTCAACAAGATCAGGTAGACAGCTATGCTGATCGTAAAGGTTGGGATCAAACGGAAGCTGAGAAGTGGTTAGGGCCTAATATCAACTAGGTTGTTCCATTTGGAAGTAGAGAAAACGGCACCTTTTGGTGCCGTTTCTTTTAATACAGGCTGGTTATTTTTTGTTCTTTGGAAAAACTTTGACCATCTTGATACGGTTCTCTTCCAGTTCAACAATTTCCATTTGATGCTCCGCAACCTGAACACTAAGGTGGCTTTCAGGAATATCTTCCAAATACTCCAACATTAAACCATTCAATGTTCTAGGGCCATCTGTTGGTAGGTTCCATTTTAGGCCTTTATTAATGTCTCGAATGTTGGCACTTCCTTCGATCAAGAAGCTGCCGTCCCCTTGCGGCGTAATTTCATCAGAGAGTGTTGGCGCCATTGAAGTTGTGAACTCACCAACGATTTCCTCGAGAATGTCTTCAAGGGTGACTAGGCCATTAATATCACCGTACTCATCAACGATCAGTCCGATACGTTCTTTATTACGTTGGAACTTCAGCATTTGCACGTTGAGTGGTGTTCCCTCAGGAATGAAGTAAACCTCATCAGCACTTCGGAGCAGGGTTTCTTTGGTGAACTCGTTTTTCTCCAACATTAAACGATAAGATTCACGCAGACGCAGCATCCCAACTACTTCATCAATCTGATCACGATACAGCACCACACGACCATGAGGTGAGTGGGTTAACTGACGAACGATTGATTTCCAATCATCATTAATATTGATACCAGTAATCTCGTTACGAGGGATCATAATGTCATTTACGGTCACGTGTTCAAGATCGAGAATAGAAATCAGCATATCTTGGTGACGTCGTGGGATCAGCGAGCCTGCTTCATTAACTACTGTTCTCAGCTCCTCCGAGCTTAAATGATCTTCATCATTGTGATTAACGCGAATACCCAATAAGCGAATAAAGCCGTTAGTAATAAAGTTAACTAAAACAACCAGAGGAGACAGAACCTTCATCAGAATGGTCAGCAAGATACTGCTCATAAAAGAGACGCGTTCTGGATACAGGGCGGCGAGCGTTTTCGGTGTGACTTCGGCAAAGACCAAAATAATCAGAGTTAGTGCACCTGTGGCAATGGCGACACCAATATCACCATAAAGGCGTAAACCGATGACGGTGGCTATGGCTGAGGCGAGAATATTAACGAGGTTGTTACCGATGAGAATTAACCCAATCAACCGATCTGGGCGATTGAGTAAGCGCTCGACGCGTTTCGCGCCTTTGTGGCCAGTCTTAGAAAGATGTTTAAGTCGATAGCGGTTCAGAGACATCATCCCTGTCTCTGAGCCGGAAAAGTAGCCGGAAATTACAATTAGACCTGCAAGGATTGCAAACAAAATACCGGTCGAAATGTCGTCCAAAACTTCAAAATTCCTTTAGTTAATAGCTGGTTAATTAATGAACCATTTATACTGTGTTGTCAACGCGACATTCGTAGTGTGCTAAGTAGAGCATATCAAGCCATTTAGCTTAGTATGATTTCCCTAACGAATCGGCTACCGAAGTATGCCAGAGTCAGCAAGGTTGCGCCTGCAACAGCAAACCAAGTCACTTTTTTGCCTCGCCATCCTTTGCGGTAATGTCCCCAAAGCAATACTGAGTAGATAATCCAAGCCAAGAACGAAAGCACACCTTTGTGAGCTTTTCCTTGAGCAAACATATCTTGAACAAACACAAAACCAGTAAGAAGCGTTGCGGTAAGCAGACCAGTGCCAATCAAAATGATCTTGAAAAGCTGTCTTTCAACCATCATTAAAGGTGGAAGATTAGGATTAATGGTCAGTGCTTTCTTATTCTTAAGCTTATGGTCAAGCCAAGCTAATTGAATTGCGTAAAGCGCACCAATGGAGAGCGTAGAATAGGAAAAAAGTGCTAACGAAATATGAATTAGCAGTTTTGGATTGTGCTCCAAGTGAGTAATAAACGCAGTTGGAACAAAAGCGGCGGCAGAGAGGTTAATGGCGGCAAAGCCGTAAACCACAGGCAATAAGAACCAAATTCGCGTTTTAAGCATGGCAATGCTCATAAATAGCGAAATAATGAAGCCAATTAATGAAGCGACATTCAAGATGCTGAGGTTTTGTCCACTGCCACTTAAGATGAGATCACTGAGTAGCCACGCATGAAAAGCTAGTGCTAAAACCGCACTGACGAGAACAGTTTTTGTACGGATCCCGACCTGGTGAACCAAGCCTGGGATAATTGTAACGATGGCCAGCACATAAAGAATAGCGGCCGCAATTGCGATTAAACTGTCCATTTTTCCTAAAAAATCGATTGCTTAGAGCTGGAATTATACCCTGCATCGACTCAATGAGCCATCGCAGAAGTAAAAAGTATTGACTCGTATTTGATCTTGTTAGGTATGACTCTCACTGCTGGCTAAGGTATACTCACTACAATTGATCGCAATTTACAGCGAAGAGAAAGAAATGTTTGAGAATTTAACGGATCGTCTATCCAAAACGCTGAAGAATATCAGCGGCAAAGGTCGTCTGACCGACGACAATATTAAAGATACTCTGCGCGAAGTTCGCATGGCGCTTCTAGAAGCCGACGTTGCTCTGCCAGTAGTTCGAGATTTCATCAAAGGCGTAAAAGAGCGTGCCGTTGGTGTTGAAGTTTCTAAATCCTTAACTCCAGGCCAAGAGTTCATCAAAATCGTTCAAGCTGAGCTTGAGTCGGTTATGGGTGAATCCAACGAAGCACTGGATCTAGCTGCACAGCCGCCTGCGGTCATCTTAATGGCAGGTCTGCAAGGTGCGGGTAAAACGACCAGTGTTGGTAAACTCTCTAAACTGCTGCATGAGCGTGACAAGAAGAAAGTTCTTGTGGTGTCTGCCGACGTTTATCGTCCAGCGGCGATCAAACAGCTAGAAACACTTGCTACCGATATTGGCGTTGATTTCTTCCCTTCATCAGCAGATCAAAAGCCAATTGATATAGCCAATGCAGCTATCGATCATGCGAAGAAAAAGTTTTATGACGTATTGATTGTCGATACCGCGGGTCGTTTAGCGGTTGACCATGAGATGATGGATGAGATTAAAGATCTCCATTCAGCAATCAACCCAGTCGAAACGCTGTTTGTTGTCGATGCGATGACAGGTCAGGATGCCGCGAACACAGCAAAAGCTTTTGGTGATGCGCTGCCGTTAACGGGTGTCATCTTAACTAAAGTCGACGGTGATGCTCGTGGTGGTGCGGCGCTTTCTGTTCGTCATATTACGGGTAAACCAGTTAAGTTCTTGGGTGTGGGTGAAAAGACTGACGCACTAGAACCTTTCCACCCAGATCGTGTTGCATCACGTATCTTAGGCATGGGTGACGTTCTTTCTCTTATCGAAGATTTACAACGTAATGTTGATACCGATAAAGCAGAAAAGATGGCGAAGAAGTTCAAGGAGAAGAAAGGTTTCGACCTAGAAGATTTCCGTGAGCAACTTGGTCAGATGCAAAATATGGGCGGTATGATGGGAATGATGGACAAGCTACCAGGCATGTCTAACTTACCTGATAACGTTAAAGACAAAGTTGACGACAAGATGTTTAAGCAGATGGAAGCGATCATCAACTCAATGACAATGAAAGAGCGTCAACGTCCTGAATTAATTAAAGGTTCTCGTAAAAAGCGTATCGCTGCAGGTTCTGGTACTCAAGTGCAAGATGTTAACCGTCTCTTGAAGCAATTCACTCAGATGCAAAAAATGATGAAGAAGATGCAGAAAGGCGGCATGCGCGGAATGATGCGCAACATGCAAGGCATGATGGGTGGCATGGGCGGCGGCGGCTTCAATCCATTTGGTCGCTAGCCGTGGATTGGCTCAGGTTTCAGTCCCTTAAGTTTCAAACTGTTATCTGCGTCACACGAGAAATGCCAGCCAAAAACTGGTGAAAAAATAGCTAAACCCCTTGCAATGCCTCGGAATAAGAGTAAAATTCCGGGGCTTTATTTTGGCACGAGACCTCAGGTTGCTCATTAGAGAAACACTTCTGAGGTCATTTTTATTATTGAGAAAGCAAAGAGGACGATATGGTAACCATTCGTTTGGCACGTCACGGCGCTAAGAAGCGTCCATTCTATCAAATCGTAGTAGCGGACAGCCGCAATGCAGCGACTGGCCGTTTCATCGAGAAAGTGGGTTTCTTTAACCCAACTGCTACTGGTCAAGAAGAAGGTCTACGTCTAGACCTAGAGCGCGTTAACCACTGGGTTGGTCAAGGCGCAACAGTTTCTGACCGTGTTGCTAAGCTAGTTAAAGACGCTCAAAAAGCGGCTTAATTATTAGTTTAGTTAGCAGTATGTCGTCGATGAAAGGTAAAGAAACTATGAGCAATACTCCCGAAAGAATTGTTGTAGGTAAATTTGGTTCTACTTATGGCATTCGTGGATGGCTTAAAGTGTTTACCTACACAGACAATCCTGAAAGTATTTTCGATTACAGTCCTTGGTACATTAGTCAAAAGGGCGAATGGGTCGAATTGAAAGTTGAAAGTTGGAAGCGCCATAACAAAGGTATGGTGTGTAAACTTGAAGGTCTTGAGGTTCGTGAAGAAGCTCACCTACTAACTAACTTTGAAATTGCAATTGATCCAGCTGTGCTTCCTGAACTGTCAGAAGATGAGTTCTACTGGCGCGAATTGTTCGGCATGAAAGTAGTGACCACAAAAGGTTACGACCTAGGTGAAGTAACCGACATGTTGGAAACGGGTTCGAACGATGTTCTGGTTGTGAAAGCAAATCTGAAAGATGCTTTTGGGCAAAAGGAACGGTTGATACCGTACCTTGAAGAGCAAGTGATCAAGAAAGTTGATCGCGAAGCTCAACGGATCGAAGTTGACTGGGATCCTGGATTCTAATCCTTAATTGGTAACTGAAAGAGCGAGAGAACAGATGTGGGTTGGCGTAATTAGCCTTTTTCCAGACATGTTCCGCAGCGTTACTGATTATGGAGTAACAGGTCAAGCGGTTAAAAAAGGTCTACTGTCGATTGAGACATGGAATCCTCGTGATTTCACTCACGACAAACATCGCACTGTCGATGATAGACCCTACGGTGGTGGTCCTGGCATGTTGATGATGGTTCAGCCATTGCGCGATGCCATTCACGCAGCCAAACAGGCATCACCGGGTAAGACGAAAGTTATTTACCTTTCTCCTCAAGGTCGTAAGCTCGACCAGATTGGGGTAGAAGAACTAGCGAAAAACGACAACCTTGTGTTGATTTGTGGACGCTACGAAGGGGTAGATGAGCGCATCATCCAAACAGAGGTTGACGAAGAATGGTCAATCGGAGATTTTGTGATGACAGGTGGGGAAATCCCAGCCATGACGCTAATCGACTCAGTCTCACGGTTTGTTCCGGGAGTACTAGGCGATTTTGCTTCAGCAGAAGAAGATTCTTTTGCAAATGGCTTACTAGATTGTCCACACTATACGCGCCCTGAAGTTCTAGACGATTTAGAGGTACCAAGTGTCCTCAAGTCTGGTAACCATAAGGACATTCGTCGCTGGCGACTTAAGCAGTCGTTAGGCCGTACTTGGCTAAGAAGACCGGAGCTCCTGGAAAACCTAGCTCTGACTGACGAACAGGAACAATTACTTGCCGAGTTCATAAAAGAGCATCGAGTTAATAGCAAGTAACCTATTTAATTTAGTATCAGTTTATTCTAGGAATTTAAGAACATGAGTAACATCATCAAGGCTCTTGAAGAAGAGCAAATGAAATCAGGCCTACCTAAATTTGCACCAGGTGACACTGTTGTAGTTCAGGTTAAAGTAAAAGAAGGTGACCGTGAGCGTCTACAGGCTTACGAAGGCGTTGTAATCGCTATCCGTAACCGTGGTCTTCACTCTGCTTTCACTGTTCGTAAGATCTCGAACGGCGAAGGTGTTGAGCGTACGTTCCAAACTCACTCTCCAATGGTTGATAGCATCGAAGTTAAACGCCGTGGTGCAGTACGTCGTGCCAAGCTGTACTACCTACGTGAGCGTTCTGGTAAGTCTGCTCGTATCAAAGAGAAACTTGCTAAGAAGTAATGCTATTTTACTAGCGTTCTCAAGTATTAAGCGGAGCCCAAGGGCTCCGCTTTTTTATGTTTGAAGTTAACACATTAGCACTTTTACTTATGTGTCCGGTTAGAGCTGTTAGCTATAAGCTCGGTCAATACTCTTTGATAAGATCCCTGCCTACGCAGGGATGACGAGATATACGGGACGGTAACTGCTGGACCGGGTTAGTAATTATCTTCTGACCAGCCATCGCTGTCAGACATATCTGGTGCGCCAGGAATGGTGTTCTCTTCGTCGGCCCACTCACCAAAATCAATCATTTGGCACTGCTTTGAGCAAAACGGGCGAAAAGGGCTGTCTTCGTTCCATACAACTTCAGCTTTACATTGAGGGCATGGAACAACGGTTGGTTTACTCATAGTGATTCCTGAGTGTTACTTTCAGCTGCAAACAGCTAATTCAAATTCAATATCATTAGGGTAGGCTTGACCTGATTCAAAGGCAATAAACTTCACTGCAAAGCGGTTTTTGTGCCCTGAAATCATTGGGTAGACACCATAATCCATCGGAATGGTTAGACGAAGGATATTGGCTTCTTCAGCGTCACTTTGATAAAACCCAGAGCGGGCAATTTGTTTCTTAAAGCGACCAGTCTCACGAGTAAGCTTCAGCCATAACTGAAGGGCATTCATAAGTGGTTTGACTGACGCTAACCAAGCTTCAGCATCATGCATACGTTTTTCAATCGGCAGATGTAACCAGTAATGCAATGACGGAAGATCGAAACAGCATGAACCACCCGGCAGTCCAAATCGTTGGCGGATTGCGCTGAGGAAGCGATCTTCTTTCAGGGATTGACCGAATCGTTCGGCCATCATCAAGTCTTTATGTACACCATCTAGATCCCTTAAGATCGAGCCTAGCATTTCCTGATCGACGTCATCGACATTAAGCCATGCACGATAAGTTTGGCGTTGTTTCTCAAGATCTTTAGCAAGTTCGCTTTTGAGCTGGATTTGTTCAAAGATCTCCAGTAAATCAAACAGTGATTTGAAGAAAATTTGATACTGATAATTATCTGAAAAAGACGAGGAGTGCTGAAGCTGTCTCAATAGAGATTCAACTCTTAGGTACATTCTTGTTTTTTCATTAAGAGGGTGTTCGAATCTATTTGTGATCATCTGCTAGCCTTTAAACGCTTCCCTGCTATTTTCACCGATTTTGTTCGCATAATGCTAGGTACTTTTGGTGTAATTCTGTGACTTGGGACAAAAGTTGAGCGTTATCAGTATTATTATCAATCACATCGTCAGCATGCAATAAACGAGTTTCTCGGTCTACTTGTGATTTGAGTATAGAACGCACTTGTGACTCAGGCACCCCATCACGTGTCATTGTTCGGTAAATTTGTGTTTCTTCACAGACATCTACAACTAAAACACGGTCAGCCATAGTTTGCAGCCCATTCTCGATGAGAAGTGGAACTACGAATAGGGTATAAGGGCTGGTGGATGCATCCAGTTGTGATTGCATGCGCCCTCTGATCATCGGGTGCAGTAAGTTATTTACCCAAAGTTTTTCGTCCTCATTAGCAAAAATACGCTCCCGAAGTGCGCTGCGATTAAGAGAACCATCTGCTTGGAGGATCGCAACACCAAAGTGTTGCGTTAAAGCGTCAAGACCTGCCGAACCTACTTCTACAACTTCTCGAGCAACAAGGTCTGCATCGACCACATCAATGGCGAAGTTATCGTGAAAAAGGTTGGCAACGGTGGTTTTTCCGCTGGCAATACCGCCGGTAAGCCCAATAACAAATCCCATGGTTACATCCCTATATACGACTTGAGGTAGTATTGAATAAGCTGCTCGCCCCACAATGCGCTAATCCAACCGGCAATAGCGAGATAAGGGCCGAAAGGAAATGCAACATCAATCCCTTTCTTTTGCATTCGCAATTGAACGAGACCAAATAAAACCCCGACAACGGATGACATTAAGACGATCAGAGGCAAGTGTTGCCAGCCTAACCATGCTCCGAGAGCTGCCAGCAACTTAAAGTCACCGTAGCCCATACCCTCTTTACCTGTTAGTAGTTTAAACAGCCAGAAAATGGACCATAAGCAGAGGTAGCCAGCCATGGCACCAATTACAGAATCCGTCAACGAAATTGGAGAGATGCCTAATAATGCTAGTGCAATGCCTAACCACATCAGAGGTAAGGTAAGCTGGTCTGGCAACAGCATGGTATCGAAGTCAATAAAAGTGGCACCGATAAGCACGAAGGTAAAGACGATTAACGCTAAGCTATATTCACTATACCCAAGTTGCCACGCTACGGTTGCACACATGGCTGCCGTCAGGAGCTCAATAAGTGGGTAACGAGCACTGATTTTATGACTGCAATGATGACACTTGCCCTTAAGTAACAACCAGCTGAGTACAGGAATATTATCGATAATTCGAATCGGTGTATGGCATTTAGGGCATGCCGAGCGCGGCACGCTAAGGTTAAATTTATCTTCTGGAGGGGCAATTTTGTACTCAGGAAAGGCTTCGGCACATTCTTCGCGCCAACCACGCTCCATCATTATCGGTAATCGATAAATGACGACATTCAAAAAACTGCCAACGATCAAGCCGAAGAGAGCCGCAAAAGCAGGGAAGAGCCAAGGATAATAAGAAAATGCGTCCATTCTTGAGTATGAAACCGTAAAATCAGTGAGTTATTGCCTATGTTAGCCTATTACCGACATTAAGTTAAAGATAGGTAAGTACATTGCAATCACTAACCCGCCAATTATTGTGCCAAGGAAGACAATAACCAAAGGTTCGATGATTGTTCCTAAGTTGTTTACGATGTTATCGACATCCGCCTCATAGATGCTAGCGATCTTATTGAGCATTTCATCTAACTTGCCAGTTTCTTCACCTATCATGACCATTTGCAGCACCATCTCAGGGAAAGCGAGACTGTTTCGCATTGCTAAATGAACAGGTACGCCCGCTACGACATGAGTGTGTATAGAAAAAATAGCTTGTTGAAAGTAAGCGTTCTCTGTTGTTCTTGCGCTCGCTTGTATGCCTGTGAGTATCGGTATTCCAGAACTAAAACTGGTCGCTAATGTTCGGCTAAATTTGGCAATGGTTGCTTTGGTAATGATGTCGCCAACAACGGGCAGTTTGATGGCTAATTTACTTATATATAATTCGGCAGTAGCATTTTTAAGGCTAATAAACTTAATGCTAGCAATCAATAAACCTAGAGAAGCAACGCTAACCAGTCCGTATGATTGGCTCCAGTTTGATAGCTCCAGCACCTCGGATGTGAACCAAGGTAAATTGGCATTGAACCCTTTAAACATCGATTCAAATTCAGGAATCACACTCGTGAGCATCAAATAGGTTACGGCACAAGAAACTATCAGCACCATACTTGGATATATCATGGCTTTAACGACCTTAGACTGCAGAGCATCATGTTTTTCACGATATGTTGCTAACCTATCTAACGTCACCGCAATGTTTCCGGACGATTCGCCCGTCGCAATCATATCGATATAGAAGCGGTCAAAATGTGTACTTAGTGCTTGTAGCGCTTGAGCGATAGGGACGCCACTCTCCACTCGGCTAGCGACCTGATTAAGGACCGATTTCATTTCGGCTTTGGAGTGGCTTTCAGAGATAAGCTTAAGGGCTTGAACAAGAGGAACTCTTGTCGTCAGCAAAGTAGCCAATTGCCTAGTGAATAGAGTGATGTCTTTGCGTGAAATCTTGTGGGTTAATCTGGTCCAAAACGAAATGCGATGGCGAGAAATTTTTCTGATATGGATTTGCTGCCGACCTAATTGATTTCTGACCTCCATTTCGGTTAAAGCAAGGATTTGCCCCTTGGCTTTTGCGCCAGATCGATCAACACCTCTCCAGCGGAACTTTCTTAATGGCATAGGAAGCGGGTTAGGCATAGGGGCATTCTCATTCGAAATAAAGGACACGCTGTAGTTCTTGGTAGCTTGTCAGTCCAAGTGTGAGTTTTTCAAGCCCCGCTTGTTTAAGTGTCATCATTCCTTGTGACACAGCGATGACTTCAAGATCTTGAATACTGGCTTTCTGAAGAACGGCAGCGCTTAACTCGTTGGAAAAAACCAGCACTTCGTAAATACCGATACGACCCGAATAACCTCTATTACATTTGCTACAACCAACATCATTGGCTCTGTAAATCTTTTGGCTGGAGGATATATCGAGACTGCGGAGCAGATCTTTAGGGAGGTGATCTGGGCGCTTACATAAAGAGCACAAACGGCGAGCGAGCCGCTGCGCGATAATTAGCGAAAGTGAAGACACGAGGTTGAAGCTCTCTATTCCCATATTTTGTAGCCGTGTGATGGTCTCAAGTGCGGAATTAGTGTGCAAAGTTGACAGAACTAGATGCCCTGTTTGAGCCGCCTTAACCGCAATCTCCGCTGTGTCGAGATCTCGTATTTCTCCCACCATAACCACATCCGGATCTTGGCGTAAAAAAGTGCGTAAGGCTGTAGAAAAACCAAAGCCTATCTTAGGGTTAACTTGAACTTGGTTTATCCCATCTAGATGTATTTCAATCGGGTCTTCGGCAGTAGAGATATTTCGCTCTGGGGTATTAAGACGTTTGAGTCCCGCATAGAGGGAGACGGTTTTGCCACTTCCGGTAGGCCCGGTCATTAACACCATTCCTTGGGGCTTGTGCAACGCTTGCAAGTATAGGCCTTGTTGAGTGTCGTTATACCCTAATTGGCCGATATCCAAATGGGCAGAGTTTAGGTCGAGAATTCTCAAAACTACCTTTTCTCCCCACATAGTTGGCAGGGTTGATACCCGGATATCCGTGGCGGAGTGTGGTGATAGTTTGAGTTTGATTCGACCATCTTGAGGAAGACGGCGTTCAGCAATATCTAGTTTAGCGAGAATCTTAAGGCGAGCGGATAGTCTGCGGCTTAATTGTATCGATGGCTGATGTGCCTCAATAAGAATACCATCACAGCGAAGTCGAATTCGATACTGGTGTTCGTATGGCTCAAAATGAATATCGGACGCTTTCTTGCTGACAGCTTCTAATAGGATTTGGTGAATGAAACGGCTGACAGGCGAGTCATCCAGCATTAGCTCATCGTAATGCTCAAGTTCACTCTCATTCACTTGTACTAAGTTTGCCAGTTCGTGAGAGGTGAGTTCCTTAGTCTGTTGGTTCCATTGCTCTTGACCCTCTCCATAAATTTTGCGTATTGCGGCGTTTATGTCTTGATGGTTAGCCAAGCTCAGTTCGATTTGTAATCCTGAGGCAAACTTAAAATCACTTTCTAACTGCGAGGGGGTGGGATCGCTGACTGCAACGGTTAGAACGTTGTCGCGCAGTGAAATAGGTAAGGCTTGGTATTGAGTTATGACGTCCCGTAAACCGAGTTGTTGGCACAAACTCGCATAGTCGTTGTCCTTTATCGATACTATTGGGAGTCCAAAAACGTCGGCTAGAACAGCAACAAGCTCTTGAGCCTGACAAAGGTTGAGCTCAGTTGCTCCTTCTGGAACGGAGCAACCAGATAACATGGACAGGTCATATAACGCAGTTTCTTGCGTTTCATTGATGGCGTTAGCCTGTCTTAAAATAGATGGGAGAGTGGATGGGATCATTCAGGTACCGTTACTGAGACGCTTTCGGAATATTGACAGCCCTTTGGTAATACTCCGGATTCTTCCGTGGCAGTACTAATACATGCCCATCCGCCTTGAGCATTTCGTGCTAATGCCAATTTATAATTACTAACCGAAGGACCTGCGTTGGGGACTTGATCAAATGACAAAATGATATTGCCTGCACTGCTGACTCCAGCCTCGGCTTCAATGGCTTCAATAATTGCGTTGGGGAAACCTAATCGGGTTTTTAAGGCTGGTGTAGTTTCGGTATCAGGAAAGCTTCCTTGCTCAAGAGTGTACGCTTCGATATTGGTGCGAAGCCCCGATAAGGTCGCTAAAGCAGAGGCTGCCTCACTTTTTCCAATGTATTTTTGATATTGCGGTAGAGCGACAGCGGCAAGTACACCGATAACGGCAACCACAATCATCAGTTCGATTAAGGTAAACCCTTTTTGGTTAATTCCTTGGTGCATAGTGATTCCTCAGAGACATAAAGCTTGAACAGTAAAGGCATCACCGCTGACGTTGAAGCGACTAGATAAGCGCTTACGAGGAGGCGTGGATAATTAAAAGCAGACTTGCAAAAAATGAGATTGGTGTTGCGGAGCAAGTGGCTATTTCGGGTTTAGAACTCTGGATAGCGTAATTCTGGAAATAAAAAAGCGAAGCTCAAATAGGCTTCGCTTTAGTAAGATTCTCTTATTGATAAATAGACTAGTCTTTAAATCTCATCGACAAGTCCATTGCTTTCAAGTGCTTGGTCAAAGCACCCACAGAAATATAATCAACGCCAGTTTCCGCAAACTCAGCGATGGTGTCCATAGTGACATTTCCTGAGTTTTCTAAAGCAGCACGGCCAGCGTTAATCTCAACCGCCTTGCGCATCATGTCGGTGCTGAAGTTATCGAGCATAATGATATCCGCTCCTGCATCGATGGCTTGTTGCAGCTCTTCTAGAGATTCCGTTTCGACCTCAACTGGTTTGCCTGGATTAAGCTGTTTCGCAGTTTCAATAGCTTTAGTGATACCACCACAGGCAATGATGTGGTTTTCTTTAATTAAGTAAGCGTCAAATACGCCAATGCGGTGATTAAAGCCACCACCACAAGCGACAGCATACTTCAACGCACTGCGCAGGCCAGGAATGGTTTTACGTGTATCTAACAGTCGGCACTCGGTATGCGCAATTTTCTCAGCGTACTGCGCAACCACGCTGGCGCAGCCAGACAGAGTTTGGATGAAGTTCATAGCGTTACGTTCGCCGGTAAGCAAGACTCTCGCAGGGCCTGTTAGTGTGCAAAGCACTTGATTCGGTTCCACCTTATCACCATCTTGGACATGCCATTCAATGACGACTTCACCACCAAGTTGCTTAAAGACTTCATCAGCCCACATTTGGCCACAGAACACACCGTGCTCACGAGTAATAATCGTTGCAACATTCTGAGTCTCAGCCGGAATTAAACTTGCAGTGATATCAGCTGTGGCATCTAGTGTACCACCGAGGTCTTCGCGTAGTGTATCTGCCACGGCACGAGAGATTTCTGCTGGTAGTTGCTGCTTAAGATATTCGAGGCGTTCTTGACTGTTATGTGTGTTCTTCATCGCTAAAACTGTCTTTGTGGGGTAACAAAGTGCGCATGATACTCTTGCTTGTGCGGAATTTCAGCATCAATTCTCGCATTTTCTTTGTTGTCGGATAAAATCATAACGACATAGAGGTAGATGGAGTCTAGATGTATGCGCAGTAGCAATACAAATGAAGGTAAACAAAGCTTGGAGCTTATTGATGCTCAAGGGTGGTATTGTCATGCGCGAATTGTCCCATCTCCTCACTATGATGTCCGAACAGACACTAGTGATATATCACTACTGGTTATTCATAACATCAGCTTACCGCCAGGCCAGTTTGGTGGCTCTTACATCGAAGACTTTTTCCTAGGCAAGCTCGACTCGTCAATTCACCCTTTCTTCAAAGTGATTGAGAACATGCGAGTATCTGCGCACTGTTTGATCCGACGTGATGGAGAAGTGGTCCAGTTTGTGCCATTTCTTGCTCGAGCCTGGCACGCAGGAGTATCGAGTTTTGCTGGCCGAGAGAAGTGCAATGATTACTCGATCGGTATTGAGCTTGAAGGGTCGGACTATGTGGCTTACACCGATGAACAGTACCTCAGTCTGCAGCGCCTAAGTAGTGCCTTGATTCAATCGTATCCATTAATTACTCAACCACGTATCACTGGGCATCAATATATTGCCCCGCTGAGAAAGAGTGATCCCGGTCTTGTTTTTGACTGGGCTCGATTTAGAAAATCATTGTCATAAAAAAGCCATTGTTCAATTACTGAGCGGTTGGGTTTTGCTGCAGATTTATTTTGTTATTCAAATTATTAATAACCCGGCCTTGGGTTATTCCTTTCTTTATTGATATTGGTCAAGTTTCCTTGTCCGACAAAACGATTCCTTTGTTGTTGATTTATAAGTGTTTTTATAGCACGAAATTTGCCCGATAAGTTTCTTGTATGTAATTGGTCTGACCATGAGTGTTGATGTTTTAATCTATAAATGTTTCAGAATGGTTAATGCAAGGCCGGTTCTATGATTTGAATCAATTTTTCACTAGACATCGGTGTTTTAAATGTGTTAATTTTTACGCCAATTTGAAATTGGTAATACCAATTAACTTCGAAAGAAAAGTAGAATAATAAATATGGCTTATCAAAGGATTCGTCAGCCGAAACTTTCTGATGTGATTGAACAGGAATTGGAACGCTTGATTGTTGAAGGGACACTTTCAGCAGGTCAACAGCTTCCACCTGAACGAGAGCTGGCTAAACAGTTTGATGTTTCTCGACCTTCTATTCGAGAAGCGATTCAGCGCTTAGAAGCGAAGAAACTACTTACCCGCCGCCAAGGTGGAGGTACGTTTGTGAGCGAAAATATTTGGAAAAGTTTCTCGGATCCGTTGCTAGACCTTCTATCTTCCCATAATGAAACGCAGCTTGACTTGCTCGAAGCACGTCATGCTATGGAAGGGATTTCTGCTTATTTCGCAGCATTGCGTGGTACCGATGAAGATTTTGCTCAAATTGAAAATTGCTTAGGCACCATTCGTAAAGTACAAGAAACCGATGACATCGAAGCAGAAGCTGCTGCGGTCATGGCTTTTCTTGTTGCGTTAACTGAAGCTGCACACAATGTTGTTTTGCTTCATATCGTGCGAAGCCTAGCACCACTGCTAGAGCAAAATGTTTTACAGAATTTAAAGTTATTGCACCGCCGAAGTGAAGTGGTGGAGAAAGTCAGTAAACACCGAGCTAATATCGTGGAAGCGATTGTTTCTGGAAAGCCTGAAAAGGCACGTGAAATGTCTCATTCACACTTAGCTTATATCGAAGAAACATTGTTGGATTTGACTAGAGAGGAGTCTCGACGTGAGCGCTCTTTAAGACGAATTCAACAAGATAGTGATTCTTAAAACTAGAAACGCTTACTTTTATTAAGTAGATCCAACCAACAGAAGGAAAGATCGCCATGTCTGACATGAAGCATGACGTAGATGCACTGGAAACTCAAGATTGGCTACAAGCACTTGAGTCCGTTGTTCGCGAAGAAGGTGTAGAACGCGCGCAGTTCCTACTAGAAACAGTTCTAGAGAAAGCACGTTTAGACGGCGTTGATATGCCAACAGGTATCAACACTAACTACATCAACACTATTCCAGCAGCACAAGAACCAGCTTACCCTGGTGATACCACGCTTGAGCGTCGTATTCGTTCGATTATTCGCTGGAACGCAATCATGATCGTATTGCGTGCTTCTAAGAAAGACCTAGACCTTGGTGGTCACATGGCTTCTTACCAGTCTGCAGCAGCATTCTATGAAGTGTGCTTCAACCACTTCTTCCGTGCTCCTAACGAAACAGACGGTGGCGATCTAGTTTATTATCAAGGTCATATCTCACCAGGTATCTACTCTCGCGCATTCGTTGAAGGTCGTCTAACTGAAGAGCAGCTAGATAACTTCCGTCAAGAAGTCGATGGTAAAGGTATTCCTTCATACCCACACCCTAAACTGATGCCTGAGTTCTGGCAGTTCCCAACAGTATCTATGGGTCTAGGTCCAATTTCTTCGATCTACCAAGCGCGTTTCCTTAAGTACCTAAACGGTCGCGGCCTTAAAGATACGTCAGCTCAACGTGTTTACGCCTTCCTAGGTGATGGTGAGATGGATGAGCCAGAATCACGTGGTTCACTGTCTTTCGCTGCGCGTGAGAAGCTAGATAACCTATGCTTCCTAATCAACTGTAACCTTCAGCGCCTAGATGGACCTGTAATGGGTAACGGTAGCATCATCCAAGAGCTAGAAGGTCTATTTAAAGGCGCTGGCTGGAACGTTGTTAAAGTTATCTGGGGTAACAACTGGGATGCACTACTGGCGAAAGATACGTCAGGCAAACTACTACAGCTAATGAACGAAACTGTAGATGGTGACTACCAAACATTTAAGTCTAAAGATGGCGCGTACGTACGTGAGCACTTCTTTGGCAAGTACCCAGAAACAGCAGCACTTGTTGCTGACATGACAGATGACGAAATCTTCGCGCTTAAGCGTGGTGGTCACGATTCTTCTAAGCTGTATGCAGCGTATAAAAATGCGGCAGAAACTAAAGGCCGTCCTACAGTAATCCTAGCTAAGACAGTTAAAGGTTACGGTATGGGTGATGCTGCTGAAGGTAAGAACATCGCACACCAAGTTAAGAAGATGGACATGACTCACGTACTACACCTACGTGACCGTCTAGGTCTTCAAGACATTCTAACTGATGAGAAAGTAGCAGAGCTTCCATACCTAAAACTGGAAGAAGGTAGTGCGGAATACGAATACCTACACGCTCGTCGTAAAGCACTTAAAGGTTACACGCCACAGCGTCTACCTAAGTTCACTCAAGAATTTAAAGTTCCTGAGCTAGAAGAGTTTGCGCCGCTACTAAGCGAGCAGAAGCGTGACATCTCAACTACGATGGCATACGTTCGTACGCTTAATATCCTGCTTAAGAACAAGAACATTGGTAAGAACGTTGTTCCTATCATCTGTGACGAAGCTCGTACGTTTGGTATGGAAGGTCTATTCCGTCAGATCGGTATCTACAACCCACACGGTCAGGAATACACACCAGAAGATAAAGGCATCGTTTCTTACTACAAAGAAGCAACCTCTGGTCAGGTTCTGCAAGAAGGTATCAACGAGCTAGGCTCAATGGCTTCTTGGGTTGCCGCTGCAACTTCATACAGCACTAACGATCTACCAATGATTCCGTTCTATATTTACTACTCAATGTTTGGTTTCCAACGTGTAGGTGATATGGCATGGATGGCAGGTGACCAACAAGCTCGTGGTTTCTTATTAGGTGCTACAGCTGGCCGTACAACACTAAATGGTGAAGGTCTACAGCACGAAGATGGTCACTCGCACATCATGGCGAACACAGTACCTAACTGTATCTCTTACGACCCAACATTCGCTTACGAAGTTGCGGTAATCATGCAAGACGGTATCCGTCGCATGTACGGTGAGAACCAAGAGAACGTGTTCTACTACCTAACTGTGATGAACGAAAACTACGCAATGCCAGCAATGCCAGAAGGCGCTGAAGAAGGCATCCGTAAGGGTATTTACAAGCTTGAATCTTACGCTGGTGATAAGTCTAAAGTTCAGCTAATGGGCTCTGGTACTATCATGAACGAAGTACGCAAAGCAGCGACTATCCTAAGCGAAGAGTACGGCATTGCATCTGACGTGTTCTCTGTAACATCGTTCAACGAGCTAACTCGAGATGGTCAAGACGCAGAGCGTTTCAACATGCTTCACCCAGAAGCAGAAGCTAAAGTACCTTACATTGCACAAGTAATGGGTACTGAGCCTGCAATCGCCGCGACTGACTACATGAAGAACTACTCTGAGCAAGTTCGAGCGTTCATGCCTTCAGAGTCATATAAAGTACTTGGTACAGATGGTTACGGCCGTTCAGACAGCCGTGAAAACCTACGTCGTCACTTCGAAGTTAACGCAGGCTACGTGGTAGTTGCAGCACTAACTGAACTAGCGAAGCGCGGTGATGTTGAGAAGTCTGTTGTGACTGAAGCAATTGCTAAGTTCAACATCGACACTGAAAAAACTAACCCACTTTACGCTTAATACAGCGCTTAATTAGAAGGTAAATAAGCAATGGCAATCGAAATTAATGTACCTGACATCGGTGCGGATGAGGTTGAAGTTACTGAGATTCTTGTAAGCGTTGGCGACAAGGTAGAAGAAGAGCAGTCTCTTATCACTGTTGAAGGCGACAAAGCTTCTATGGAAGTTCCAGCGTCTCAAGCAGGTATCGTTAAAGAAATCAAAGTAGCGGAAGGCGATTCTGTTACTACAGGTTCTCTTATCATGATTTTCGAAGCCGAGGGTGCAGCTGACGCTGCACCTGCTCCTGCGGCAGAGGCGGCTCCAGCAGCAGCTCCAGCAGCGGCGGCTGAACTTAAAGAAGTTCACGTTCCAGATATTGGTGGCGATGAAGTTGAAGTGACTGAAATCATGGTTGCAGTTGGCGACAGCATCGAAGAAGAGCAATCTCTTCTAACGGTTGAAGGCGACAAAGCATCAATGGAAGTACCAGCACCATTCGCTGGTACTGTTAAAGAGATCAAGATCGCTACTGGTGATTCAGTATCTACTGGCTCTCTAGTGATGGTATTTGAAGTGGCCGGCACTTCGGTAGCAGGTTCTGGCGCTCCAGCGGCAATTGAAGCTCCAGTGGCAGCGGCTCCAGCAGCGTCTGCGGCGAAAGAAGTAAACGTTCCAGATATCGGCGGTGACGAAGTTGAAGTTACTGAAGTAATGGTAGCGGTTGGCGACACAGTAGAAGAAGAGCAATCTCTAATCACTGTGGAAGGCGACAAGGCTTCAATGGAAGTTCCAGCACCATTTGCAGGTACAGTAAAAGAAATTAAAATTGCAGCTGGCGATAAAGTAACGACTGGCTCTCTAATCATGGTATTTGAGGTGGCCGGCACTCCGGTTGCTGGTGCGGCTCCGGCTCCAGTAGCGGCTCCTGCTCAAGCGGCAGCACCTGCTCCAGCACCAAAAGCTGAAGCTTCAGCAGCTGCACCTGCAGCAAACGATTTCCAAGAAAACAACGATTACGCACACGCGTCTCCAGTTGTTCGTCGTCTAGCTCGCGAATTTGGCGTTAACCTTTCTAAGGTTAAAGGTACTGGTCGTAAGAGCCGTATCCTTAAAGAAGACGTTCAGTCTTACGTTAAAGATGCACTTAAGCGTCTTGAGTCTGGTGCTGCGGCATCTGGCAAAGGCGGTGACGGCTCTGCTCTTGGTCTACTACCTTGGCCGAAGGTTGACTTCAGCAAGTTTGGTGAGACTGAAGTTCAGAAGCTTTCTAAGATCAAGAAGATCTCTGGTGCTAACCTACACCGTAACTGGGTAATGATCCCGCACGTTACACAGTGGGATAACGCTGATATCACAGCCCTAGAAGCGTTCCGTAAAGAGCAAAACGCTATCGAAGCGAAGAAAGATTCAGGCATGAAGATCACTCCACTTGTGTTCATCATGAAAGCTGTTGCAAAAGCACTAGAAGCATTCCCAGCGTTTAACTCTTCTCTATCAGAAGATGGCGAGAGCATCATTCTTAAGAAGTACGTGAACGTTGGTATCGCGGTTGATACGCCAAACGGCCTTGTTGTTCCAGTATTCAAAGATGTAAACAAGAAAGGCATCTACGAGCTATCTGAAGAGCTAATGGTAATTTCTAAGAAAGCACGTGCAGGTAAATTAACTGCGGCTGACATGCAAGGTGGCTGTTTCACTATCTCAAGCCTAGGTGGCATCGGTGGTACAGCATTTACGCCTATCGTAAATGCGCCTGAAGTAGGTATCCTTGGTGTATCTAAGTCTGAAATGAAGCCTGTGTGGAACGGTAAAGAATTCGAACCACGTCTGCAGCTACCTCTGTCTCTATCATACGATCACCGTGTGATTGATGGTGCAGAAGGTGCACGTTTCATTACTTATCTAAACAGCTGCCTAAGCGATATTCGTCGTCTAGTACTGTAAGATAACTTTCCCACTCTCGCTCCCCCTAATCAAAGGGGAGCGAGTGAGGGGAAAACAAATTAATACAACATTTCCAACGTGAATTGTTGTCTAGCTCACAGGCTAAATTGATTTACTTTTCACACCATTAACATCTCTGTAAAATGTTGGCGGTCTGAAATCATAATTGTTTAAGTTATTTGTTTAATAGAACGTCTGTTTAAAACGAAGTCTAAGCATATAAAAATCAATACCCACTCAGCCTGTTAGGGATAATGACTACAAGAGGTCAAAATGAGCAAAGAAATTAAAGCCCAGGTGGTAGTACTTGGTGCCGGTCCTGCTGGTTACTCCGCTGCATTCCGTTGTGCCGATTTAGGCCTAGAAACCGTTCTTATTGAACGTTATAGCACGCTTGGTGGTGTGTGTCTGAATGTGGGTTGTATCCCATCTAAAGCACTACTTCACGTTGCTAAAGTTATCGAAGAAGCAAAAGCGCTTGCTGACCACGGTATCGTATTTGGTGAGCCACAGACTGATATCGATAAGATTCGTCTATGGAAAGAAAAAGTTATTAACCAACTTACTGGTGGTCTTGGCGGTATGGCTAAGATGCGTAAAGTAAATGTGGTTAACGGTTTCGGTAAGTTTACTGGTCCTAACTCAATTGAAGTTGAAGGCGAAGACGGTAAAACTGTTGTTAACTTCGACAACGCCATTGTAGCTGCGGGTTCACGCCCTATTAAATTGCCATTCATCCCGCATGAAGACCCACGTATTTGGGATTCTACTGATGCGCTAGAGCTGAAAGAAGTACCAGGAAAACTGCTTATCATGGGCGGTGGTATCATCGGTCTAGAAATGGCGACGGTATATCACTCTCTGGGATCTCAGATTGATGTTGTAGAAATGTTTGACCAACTTATCCCAGCTGCGGACAAAGATATGGTTAAAGTCTACACCAAGCGTATTAAGAACAAGTTCAACTTGATGCTTGAAACCAAGGTGACGGCAGTTGAAGCTAAAGAAGACGGCATCTACGTTTCAATGGAAGGTAAGAAAGCACCTTCTGAAGCTGAGCGTTACGATGCAGTGCTTGTGGCTATCGGCCGTGTACCAAACGGCAAACTGCTTGATGCAGAAAAAGCGGGTATTGAAGTAGACGAGCGTGGTTTTATCAATGTTGATAAGCAAATGCGCACAAACGTCCCTCACATCCATGCAATCGGTGATATCGTTGGTCAACCAATGCTTGCTCACAAAGGCGTGCATGAAGGTCACGTAGCGGCAGAGGTTATCTCTGGTAAGAAGCACTACTTTGACCCGAAAGTGATTCCTTCAATTGCTTACACTGAACCAGAAGTAGCTTGGGTTGGTAAGACTGAGAAAGAAGCGAAAGCAGAAGGCATCAACTACGAAACGGCGACATTCCCATGGGCAGCGTCAGGTCGTGCAATCGCATCTGACTGCGCAGACGGTATGACTAAGCTTATTTTCGATAAAGATACTCATCGCGTAATTGGCGGTGCTATCGTGGGTACTAACGGTGGTGAACTGCTTGGTGAAATCGGTCTAGCGATCGAGATGGGTTGTGATGCAGAAGATATCGCATTGACTATCCACGCTCACCCAACGCTTCACGAATCTGTTGGTCTTGCAGCAGAAGTATTTGAAGGCACTATCACTGACCTTCCAAATGCAAAAGCGAAGAAAAAGAAATAATTTCTGAGTGAAGACAAAAACGGCCAGTATCATACTGGCCGTTTTTTTTATAGATACTATTTAAAATCAAGCCCTTAAGCATTTGTGCTCAAGGGCTGTTTTTTAGTGGCGGCTATCTTTCTCGTAGATGCAAACCATATCCATATAGCAGTCGGTCAACGACTTGATGGATTCACCATCACTACTGCGATTAGCTTCAACAAACAGTGAATAGCAAATACCGTGGAATAGGCTAGTAAGATGCTTAGTGTTGTGTTGAGAGCAGACTTCGCCACGTTCAATGGCTTTAATGAACATGTTTTCAATCAGTGCTTGGCTAGTTTTGTTCGATGAAACAAACAATGGCCAAACTTCATCGCGCGTAGATGTACTCCATTCAAACCATACCTTATTCCAGTGACAGTCTTCGATCACCATATCCACCACACCATCAAGAATATTGGTTAGGTTTTCTTTGATGTCGACATCAAGGTCAATGGTATTTGATAAGAAGTTGGAATACTGACAGACGACGTGGTTAAGTACTTCATCAACCAAGTCTTCTCGTGTTGGGAAGTAGTTGAATACCGTTGCTACTGAAACTTGTGCAATTTCTGCGATATCCGCGTGACCTCCACGACCAATGCCGCGTTTCGCGAATACTTCTAGTGCAATCTCCATAAGCTGTAACTTGCGCTTTTGTGGAGATAAGCGAGTTCTAGGTCTTTTTACTATTGAGTCCATAATATTTCCTTGCCAACGTTGGTAGGGCTGGTAACTCTATGAGTACGTCCAACTGCGCCCTGTTTGTTATACAGAGTCAGAGATTTGGTCCAATATGAAAGCTGTTATACACAATAACTGGCATATTAATGTTAGTTTTTGGTTAACAATTTCCATTTTGGAAATCACATGCTCTATTTTTTCTTTTGTTTGATAAGTGTAATGGTGCATATGTGCTTTGGTCAATAGTCATACACTGATAATTTTCATAATTAGCATTAATTTACCTGCATATCACACTTTGCGCTGAAAGCGTCATATTCTTTCAACACCATGCGTTAACAAAGATTCGTTCTGGCTTATACCAACAGAGTAATTTGACGCCAGATTTTCGCCTGATTTTTATCCTGAGTCAGAAAGTGATACCATACCGAGCAAATGTGAACGCTTGGTATTTCTTCACTAAAATAGTGTTGTCTGTTTTAGGAGGGGACTCACAGCTACTGTTGCTGTGGCGACCAAGTTAACCAATCAACATCGAGATAGATATGAAACATACTGTTGAAGTCATGATTTCTGAGCAAGAAGTTCATGAGCGTGTAAAAGTGCTAGGTAAAGAAATTACTGAACACTACAAAGGTAGCGAAGATTTAGTTATGGTCGGCTTGCTACGTGGCTCTTTTGTCTTTATGGCGGATTTGGCTCGTGCCATCGAGCTTACTCACTCAGTAGACTTTATGACGGCATCAAGCTATGGCAATACCATGGAAAGCTCACGTGATGTGCGCATCCTGAAAGATCTTGATGATGATATTAAAGGTAAAGATATCCTGTTGGTGGAAGATATTATCGATACTGGTAATACCTTAAATAAAGTGAAAGAGATTCTATCGCTACGTGAACCAAAATCTATTCAGATTTGTACCTTGCTAGACAAGCCATCACGCCGTGAAGTCGACGTCGATGTTAAATGGATTGGCTTCGAAATCCCGGATGAGTTCGTAGTGGGTGTTGGTATCGATTACGCTCAGAAATATCGCCACTTACCTTACATCGGTAAAGTGGTACCTCAGGAATAAATCTGGTCGTACAAACATAAAAAATGCCCATCTCTGTGAGATGGGCATTTTTCTAAATACTGAATTATTTTAGTACTTCGGTACTCAAAATTTTCGACATGGCAGCTTGGTAATTTACTTCAAGACTCTCTCTGCTTGAACAGCGAACACCGAGATCTTGCAACTTACCATCACCAATGCCATAGACCACACCATGAACTTCAACTTCTTGGCCGCGTTCCCAAGCGTTTTGCATAATGGTTGAGTTACCTAGGTTATACACCTGCTCAGCAACGTTAATCTCACAAAGCTTGTCACCCCACATGTCGCGTGGCAATTCACCGAGCCAGTTACGATGCTTTAAGTACAAATCGCGGATATGTAGAAGCCAGTTGTTAATGAGCCCAAGCTGTGGGTTATCAATAGCAGCATTCACGCCACCACAGCCATAGTGACCACAAACGATGATGTGTTTGACTTTTAGCACATCTACCGCGTATTGCACTACAGATAGGCAGTTAAGATCGGTATGAATGACTTGGTTGGCAACATTACGGTGAACAAAGAGTTCGCCTGAATATAACCCCGTTAGACGCTCTGCTGGTACTCGGCTATCGGAGCAACCAATCCAAAGGAATCCAGGGTTTTGGCCTTCCTCTAGCTTTGCGAAATACTCTGGTCTTTCGGAGCGAATTTCTTCAGACCACTTTGAATTGTTGTCAAAGAGTTGTTTGATTTCCGGCATGATACTTCCCTTCAATAATTCGAGATACTATACACAATGTTACAAATTGAATCTCGAAAAAAAAGTATCAAAATGTACTCATCTGACGTGTTCATGTACCTAAAATCAGTGACTTAACGATTCAGTGAAAAAAACTTATATCTTATGAAAATTGAATGGCCCTTATTAGTTATTAACTTATTGTCACATTTGTTAAGGTGAGGCAATTTTTTGGTTATTTTCAAGGATAGTAATGAAGTTAGGACGTCGTTTTGAAGATATAAACCTTAAAGGGGATGTATTTGGCGGGGTAACCACCGCGATTATTTCATTGCCACTGGCGTTGGCGTTTGGTGTGGCATCTGGAGCAGGCGCAGAAGCAGGGCTGTGGGGCGCAATCATGGTGG
The DNA here is from genome assembly GCF_900088415.1 of Vibrio mediterranei. Taxonomy (GTDB): domain Bacteria; phylum Pseudomonadota; class Gammaproteobacteria; order Enterobacterales; family Vibrionaceae; genus Vibrio; species Vibrio mediterranei. The sequence goes on along the minus strand of NZ_FLLQ01000008.1, from coordinate 197,360 downwards.
GGCTGTTTGCCTCTCTATTTGGCGGCTCTTCTAGCCTTATTTCCGAACCGACAGGCCCTATGACGGTCATCATGACAGCGGTATTGACAGCAATGATGGCTAAGTACCCGGAAACGGGGATGGCGATGACCTTCACTGTCGTTATGATGGCGGGTATTTTTCAAATCTTGCTTGGTACGTTAAAACTCGGAAAATACGTTACTTTGATGCCATACAGTGTTGTCTCAGGGTTCATGTCGGGAATTGGTGTGATCTTGGTGATTCTTCAACTGGCGCCACTATTGGGACAAGCCGCGCCAACGGGCGGCGTTATTGGGACAGTCAAGGCATTACCTGAACTGCTGACCCATATCGACTTTTCAGAATTATTCCTTGGGTTACTGACGTTAGCGATTCTATTTCTGTTCCCTAAAAAATACCGTCAACATATTCCTCCGCAGCTTGTGGCGCTGGTGTTAGTCACTGTGATATCTATGCTGTTTTTCAGTAGTGAGAGTATTCGCAGAATTGGCGAGATTCCAGCAGGTTTGCCTTCTTTGGTTATACCGCATTTTAACGCCGAAATGCTGACTACCATGCTTATCGATGCGCTTGTACTCGGCACATTAGGCTGTATTGATACTTTATTAACGGCGGTTATCGGTGACTCTCTAACTCGTAAAGAGCATGACTCAGATAAGGAGCTGCGCGGCCAAGGGTTAGCGAACCTTATCGCAGGTTTGTTTGGGGCTCTACCGGGAGCGGGTGCGACGATGGGAACGGTGACCAATATCCAAGTAGGGGCTCGCTCTCCATTGTCGGGTGTGGTGCGGGCATTGGTGTTGGCGCTGGTGGTACTGGTGGCAAGTGGTTTAACTGAACCTATTCCAATGGCGGTGTTGGCAGGCATTGCTGTTTATGTCGGTTTCAACATACTGGACTGGAGCTTTATTCAGCGAGCACATAAGGTGAGTTTGGCCGGTATGGCTATCATGTACGGTGTTATGCTGCTGACTGTATTTGTAGATCTTATCGTTGCCGTAGGCCTTGGTGTGTTTATCTCGAACATCATCATTATTGAAAGATTGAGCCGTGAGCAAGCTCGTCAGGTAAAAGCGATCAGCGATGCTGATGACGACGATGTGCCGTTAAGTGAATATGAGCGAGAGTTGCTAGAACAAACCCAAGGTAAGGTACTGTTTTTCTACTTATCTGGGCCAATGATTTTTAGTGTCTCTAAAGCGATTTCAAGACAACACTCAAGTATTGCTGATTATCAAGCGATGATACTAGACCTTACGGATGTTCCTATGATCGACGTAACGGTTGGTCTTGCTCTAGAAAATGCCATCAAGGATGCCAAAGACGCAGAATGTCAGGTGTACTTGTTATGTCCAAATACGCAAACTCGACAGCAATTGGATAAATTCCACGTTATTGATCTTGTTCCGGATGGCAATATCTATCAGCAGCGAGAACACGCACTGGACGCCGCATACAAGGCAACGGTTTAAAAGGGATAAAAAGCGAGTACTAACATACTCGCTTTTTTTATAGCCAATTTATCACCACCACTTGAAAACTTGAGCCATCATCATCATGTGTAAGGGTATATTCAAACTTTTCGATATCATTGGAAATATCAAATTATTCCAATGATGCATTCTTCGGTGCAAATTATGATCGCATTAGAAATTGAGCAGTTAAAAAAGACCTATGCAGGCGGTTTTGAAGCGCTTAAAGGGGTGAGTCTTCAAGTTGAGCAGGGAGACTTTTATGCTTTGCTTGGGCCTAATGGGGCGGGTAAATCGACCACCATCGGTATCATTACGTCCCTAGTCAACAAAACATCGGGCAAGGTCTCGGTGTTTGGTCACGATATTGATAAAGAACTTGAACTGGCGAAGCAGCAACTTGGGCTGGTGCCACAAGAGTTCAACTTTAACCAGTTCGAGACCGTTGAGCAGATTGTTCTTCAGCAAGCAGGGTATTACGGTGTGGCTAAGGATGTGGCGAAGCAGCGCGCGCAAAAGTACCTCTCTCAGCTAGACCTTTGGGAAAAGCGTAGCGAGCGAGCACGAAACCTCTCTGGAGGAATGAAGCGTCGACTTATGATTGCTCGCGCTCTAATGCATGAACCCAAACTGCTCATTCTTGATGAACCGACGGCGGGGGTTGATATTGAGCTTCGTCGTTCAATGTGGGATTTCCTTAAAGAGATTAATCGACAAGGTATCACCATTATTCTGACGACTCACTACCTTGAAGAAGCGGAACTACTTTGCCGCAATATCGGTATTATCCAACGCGGTGAACTGATTGAGAACACATCGATGAAAGCTTTGCTCAATAAGCTGGATGTAGAAACGTTTATTCTCGATATCGACGCAAGCGTTGATATTCCTGAGCTACAAGGGGTTAAATCGCAAAATGTTGTGAATGGCTCTTTGGAGATAGAAATTGAGAAAACTCAGGGGTTGAACCACATTTTCACTCAGCTTTCCGAGGCTGGTATTAAAGTGCTGTCAATGAGGAACAAAGCCAACCGACTTGAAGAGTTATTTGTTTCTATTGTGCGTAATCAAACGGAGGCAAACTGATGAATTTGTACGGTTTGTATTGGACGGCATTTAAAAGCCTTTTGACGAAAGAAATTAATCGCTTTACTCGAATTTGGGTACAAACCTTAGTACCGCCAGCGATTACCATGACACTTTACTTCATCATCTTTGGTAGCCTGATCGGTTCTCGAATCGGTGAAATGAACGGCTTCAGTTACATGGAATATATTGTTCCTGGCCTTATCATGATGTCGGTGATTACTAACTCGTATTCGAATGTTGCTTCGTCCTTCTTTAGTGCCAAATTTCAGCGCAATATTGAAGAGCTTCTTGTCGCACCTGTTCCCAATTACGTCATCATTGCTGGTTTTGTCATGGGCGGTGTTGTACGTGGGTTGCTGGTTGGCACGATAGTAACTTTTGTCTCGCTGTTTTTTGTTGATTTACAAGTTGAACATTGGGCAGTAATTATCGCGACTGTGTTTATGACGTCGGTGGTGTTCTCACTCGGTGGTCTTATTAATGCGGTGTATGCCAAGACCTTTGATGATATATCGATTATTCCCACTTTCGTTTTGACGCCACTGACATATCTAGGTGGTGTGTTTTATTCCATTAGCCTGCTTCCTGAGTTCTGGCAAGGTGTATCCAAAATCAATCCAATCGTTTATATGGTCAATGCTTTCCGTTACGGTTTCTTAGGTGTGTCGGATGTAGGGATTGTGACATCTTTTGGCGTACTCTTGGTGTTTATCGTGGTACTTTATGGAGTAGCCCATCATTTGGTGACTAAGGGTATTGGCCTTAGAAGCTAGAGCAAGATTCTAGCGTAATACACTGATATGTGATCAATGAAGTGGTAGCGGTAGCTGCCACTTTTTGTTTCAGTCGAGACAAGGACGACAAATGCAACTGCCTGCCGAATTACAACACGATGCTCAATCAGCGTTTGAGCGAATTCAACAAGCCTATTCTGACCTATCCCATTGGACTCCAGAGCGACAACAACAGCTAAAGTATGTCATGGCGATGAGCTGTTTCGTGGAAGAGTCACTACTGAAAGACGAAGGGCTGTTCGCGGATCTACCTGACATGCTCTCGCAGCATAGTAGAGCTGAGGATTATCGAGTGCGATTGGCTACTCAACTTGAGGTTTGTGGTAGCGAAATGGAAGGTCATCGTGTGTTACGTCGATTCCGAAATCGTGAAATGACATATATCGCGTGGCGCGATTTTACTAGTGACTGGAGTCTAGAACAAAGCCTGCACCATCTTTCCATGCTAGCTGAAGCGATGATCTTTGAGACTTATCAATGGCAATATAAAGCGTGCTGCTTGGAATGGGGTACACCTTGCAATGCAGAGGGTGAAGCGCAGCCAATGTTGATTATCGGTATGGGGAAGCTCGGTGGCGGTGAGCTGAATTTCTCATCGGATATCGATCTCATTTTCACTTATCCAGAAAACGGTGAAACACAGGGGACGCGTCGCTCAATTGCTAATGCTCAATTCTTTACACGCCTAGGGCAGCGAATCATCAAAGCACTTGATCAGCAGACGTTTGATGGCTTTTGTTACCGAGTGGATATGAGATTACGCCCATTTGGTGAGAGCGGACCATTGGTGATGAGTTATGCGGCACTGGAAGATTACTATCAAGAGCAAGGCCGTGATTGGGAACGCTATGCGATGGTGAAAGCGCGTGTAATGGGCAGTGAGATGTATCCACAATACCAAGAGCTGCGTAAAATGCTGCGCCCTTTTGTGTTCCGCCGTTATATCGATTTTAGTGCTATCCAGTCATTAAGGCGCATGAAATCGATGATCAGTAGCGAAGTTCGCAGACGCGGATTAGGAAATAATATTAAGCTCGGACCAGGCGGTATTCGTGAAGTGGAATTTATCGCTCAAGTGTTTCAGCTTATTCGTGGAGGACGTGAACCGAGTTTAAGAGGTCGAGGGTTACTGGAAACGCTTGATGCAATCGACACTCTGTCTCTACTAGAGTCAGAAAATGTCCAGCAGCTGCGTTCGGCTTATTGTTTCTTGCGTCGGTTGGAAAACCTATTGCAAGCCATGGCCGATAAGCAGACTCAGACACTACCTGATAAGCCATGCGACCAGCTCAAATTAGCGTGTGCGATGCAATTTGAAAGCTGGTCTGCTATGGTTCAAGCAACTGAGTTGCATATGCTAAATGTACATCAGGTGTTTGCTAACTTGATTGGCGAAGATGAGGACGAAGAAGACACGAACCCAATCGCTAAGCACTTCCATGAGTTATGGGATATGGCGGATCGACCAGAAGTGATCGAGCACTTGCTAGAGCATGATCTTCATGTGGAGAATCCAGCCGACAAACAGAAAACCATTCAGCAGTTTAAAGCGGATCTTGCCAAGAAAACACTAGGCCCTCGTGGGCGTGAAGTACTTAATCGATTGATGCCTAAAGTCTTTAGTGCCATTTATGCCCATAAAGATGCAGAGTTTGGTTTATCGCGAGTGCTGCATGTTCTGCATCGTATTGTGACTCGAACGACTTACCTTGAGCTATTGGATGAGCACCCAGCTGCACTTGTGCAGTTAGTGAGGCTCTGTACGGCAAGTCCAATGATCTCGGAACAGCTTGGACGTTATCCGATCTTGCTTGATGAGTTGCTTGATCCTGCGCATCTCTACAACCCAGTACCTCTTGAGTCCTATAAGACCGAACTACGGGATTATCTAGCTCGTATTCCAGAAGAGGATATGGAACAGCAGATGGAGGCGCTGCGTCAGTTTAAACAGACCTGTATTTTGAGAATAGCGGCCGCCGATATTGCAGGCGTACTGCCCGTTATGAAAGTAAGTGATCATTTAACGTATTTGGCTGAAGCCATTGTAGAAGCGGGCATAAACCAAGCTTGGCAGCAAATGGCGGCTAAATATGGTGAACCAACACACTTGAAAGATCGTGGCAGCAAAGGTTTTGCCGTGATTGGCTACGGTAAAGTAGGGGGGTGGGAGCTAGGTTATAACTCTGATCTGGATATTGTGTTTATGCATGATTGTCCGGTAAGCGCGTACACCGACGGAAAAAAGGATATCGACGGTCGTCAGTTCTATCTTCGTTTAGCACAGCGCATTATCCACATATTCTCAACCAGAACAGCATCGGGAATTCTGTATGAAGTGGATACTAGACTGCGTCCTTCCGGCGCTTCAGGGCTGCTAGTGAGTCCGACTGACGCCTTTGATGAATACCAGCACAATGATGCTTGGACATGGGAGCATCAAGCTTTAGTCAGAGCACGTATGATATACGGTGATGCACCTCTGCAACACGCGTTTGAAAACACCCGCAATGACGTCCTTCGGACCGCTCGTGATGAATTGACATTGAAACAACAGGTGGTCGATATGCGAGAAAAAATGCGCGACCATTTAGGGGGTAAAAAAGCGGGTCGATTTATGCTTAAACAAGATGCTGGGGGCATTACTGATATTGAATTTTTAGCTCAGTATTTGGTGTTGCAATACAGTCATGACAAGCCAAAGCTGACACGCTGGTCGGATAATGTGCGTATATTTGAGTCAATGATGTCCCAAGGTGTGATGGAAGAAGAGCAAGCGATGGCACTTACTCACGCCTACACCACATTGCGTGATGAAATTCATCATCGCAACTTGCTCAACTTAGACGCGGATGTTGACGATAGTAAGTTTACTCAAGAGAAAGCCATCGTCGTTGAAGCATGGAAACAGTGGCTAGGGTAATTCTTGCTTCAGCTTGGTATTGAAACGAAGAGTTGTGCTACTATCCATTCAATGGCTTAGCCAAAAGATTTAATACAAGAGGGCATAATTAAGCCCTCTTACATCATATTGGAGTACAGAAATGAAACCCATCCTACCGAATTACAGCGACTCTGGCGTATTGATTGTCGGTGACCTTATGTTAGACCGTTACTGGTATGGTCCGACAGGGCGTATTTCTCCAGAAGCCCCAGTTCCTGTAGTAAAAGTAGAAAACAACGAAGAACGTCCAGGTGGTGCTGCCAACGTTGCTATGAATATCGCTTCGCTAGGTGGTCATGCACATACGATTGGACTTGTTGGTATGGATGAACCAGCAAAAGTACTGACTGAAACACTGACGTCTTTGAAAGTAACTTGTGATTTTGTTGCATTACCTAACTACCCAACTATCACCAAACTTCGTGTTTTGAGCCGAGGGCAGCAATTGATTCGTTTGGACTTTGAAGATAAGTTCGAGAATACTGACCCTGAGCTTGTACTAGCTAAGATGGAGCAGGCGTTACCAAACGTGAAGTCTGTGGTGCTATCCGATTACGCCAAAGGTGCGCTAGAGCATGTTCAAGCGTATATCCAGAAAGCGAAAGCCGCAGGTGTTCCTGTATTTATCGACCCTAAAGGGGCTGATTTCGAACGCTATCGCGGCGCGACATTGCTAACACCAAACATGGCTGAATTTGAGCACGTGGTAGGCAAAGTGAAAAGCGAAGAAGAGCTTATCGAGAAGGGTAATGCGCTAATTAAAGAGTTCGACTTTGAAGCATTATTGGTGACACGTAGTGAGCACGGTATGACTTTACTTCGTAAAGATCAGGAACCGTTCCATTTGCCAACACAAGCGAAAGAAGTGTATGACGTTACCGGTGCGGGCGATACGGTTATCTCTGTATTGGCTGCATCAGTAGCAGCAGGTAAACCGCTTGATGAGGCGTGTGCATTGGCTAATGCAGCGGCTGGAGTGGTCGTTGGTAAGCTTGGTACATCAACACTATCTACTATTGAACTTGCTGAAGCGGTTCACGGTAGTCAAGATACTGATTTTGGTGTGATCAGTGAAGCTGCATTGATTGAAGCCGTCGCGAAAGCGCGCTCTAAAGGTGAAACCGTCGTGATGACGAATGGTTGCTTTGACATTCTTCACGCAGGACATGTGTCTTATCTAAATCACGCTGCTGAACTGGGTGATCGCTTAATTGTTGCTGTGAACACAGATGAATCTGTTCGAGCGTTAAAAGGACCAGGTCGTCCGGTTAATCCAACCGATCGACGTATGGCTGTTCTTGCTGGTCTAGGGGCTGTTGATTGGGTTGTACCATTCTCTGAAGAAACGCCACAACGCTTGATCTCAGAAGTGCTACCAAGTCTGCTTGTTAAAGGCGGTGACTATAAGCCAGAAGAGATTGCAGGTGGTAAAGAGGTAATCGCTGCTGGTGGTGAAGTAAAAGTACTGAACTTTGAAGATGGCTGCTCGACGACCGAGATCATTGAAGCTATCAAAGGTGGCCGAGGTTAATCCTTCCGTCAGCACAAACAAATAAAAAGGGACGCATCCGCGTCCCTTTTTATTTCAGTTAGCAATTACTTCGCTTTCTTAAGACCAGCATTGATATCAACGATATCTTGCTCGCTTAATGTACCTACCGATTGACGTAGGTTCAGAATACTAATGATGTAGTCGTAGCGTGAATCAGAAAGGTTGCTCTCGGCGTTATAAAGAGCCTGAGTGGCTTCTAACACGTCAACGATAGTACGAGTACCAACATCAAAACCAGCTTTAGTGGCTTCTAGTGCAGACTCTGCAGAAATTACCGTTTGCTCATAAGCGCGAATAGCACCAATAGAAGAGTTGATATTGTTGTTATTTGCACGAACATTCTTCACAACTGAGCGGTAAGTTTGCTCTAGCTGTTCACTTGCTTCAACGTACGCGAACTCTGCTTGTTTGGTTTGCGAGGTAATGTTGCCACCAGTGTATAGAGGTACTGATAGGTTAATACCTGCATTGAAAGCGTTACTTCCATCAAACTGGCTAGCTACGTTGTTATTGTTACGTTCGTTGCCGTAGTTGTAACCACCATCCAATGTTAGTTTTGGAAGGTGACCAGAACTTGCCAATGTGATGTTGTCTTTAGCAATGTCTTGACCGATACGCGCAGAAAGCAAATCTAGGTTCTTATTCTGGGCCTCTTCGAGGAAGAAAGTCACAGATTGCTCTGGACGCGCTGCTGAGAAGCGGTCGGTATCAAGAACATCGATGTTCTTGTGCTCTTGACCTGTAATTTCGCGAAGCGCTTCATATTGGTTAAGTAAGTTGTTTTCCGCAACAACTTCGTCGGCCAACACTCGGTCGTATTGTGCTTGTGCATCGTGAACGTCAGTAATGGCTGAAAGACCTACTTCAAAACGTTGTTTAGTTTGCTCTAGCTGACGAGCAACCGCCGCCTTGTTAGCACGAACCGATTCAAGGTTATCTTTTGAACGTAGTACTTCGAAGTAAGCTTGTGCAGTACGTAGGATTAGGTCTTGTTGCGCTGCAGCGTATTGTGAGTCTGCTTGACGAGCCGTTTTCTCAGCACTGTCTAGCGTGATCCAACTAGTACGGTTGTATAGCTCTTGTGAGAACCCAACACCAGCACTCAGTTTGTCACTATCGGCAGTATCGATATCGCTTCTTACTGCGTTATAACCAGCTGTTAAGTTAATTTGTGGCAACAGAGTCGCACGAGCAGAGTTAATGGCTTCAAATGCACGATCACGTTGTGCCGCAGCTCTTAGTAGCTGAGGATCGTTTTGTTTAGCTTGATCGTAGATTTCCGTTAGGGAGTCGGCCCATGCCGCTGCACTTACGCTTCCTAATGCAGCTGTGATAAATAATGGAAGCAGTTTTTTCATTTGTCCTAATCCTGCCTGATAATACTGATAAGGGTATGATTCACAGTTTAACTTAAAATGACCGTAATTCACTCGAAACTTTGCACTTTTTTACGCAAGCTCACCTAAAATTGCGACAAATAATTAACCAAAAGCAAATTTTATTTGAATTATTGCGTAAAAAGTTGAACCTTGTCGTTGGTAGAACCCCCTTTCCTTGAGTAGACTATAAGATTAACTTCAGCCAGAGGTCAGTGATGAAAGACTCTTTACAACAGCATGATAAGTTTACATCTGACGATGTAGAAATAATGTCAAAACAAACGGTGTTCAAAGGGTTCTTCGAAATGGTTCTATATCGCTTCAAGCATAGACTGTTTGAAGGCGGTTGGAGTTCCGTAATTGACAGAGAAATGTTAGTTCGCGGTGGGGCTGCTGCCATGCTGCCTTATGATCCTGTTCGCGACGAAGTAGTGCTAATTGAGCAAATCCGAGTTGGTGCCCTTGAGCATGAAAACCCATGGCAGGTTGAGATTGTCGCAGGCATTGTTGACAAAGATGAAACGATTGAAGAGCTAGTCCGTCGTGAATCAGTAGAAGAAGCTGGAGTAGATGTTAAGACTTTAGTCCCCATCACTCGCTACTACCCTTCCTCTGGTGGATGTTCAGAACGCATCTCTGTATTTGTCGGGCATGTTGACGCATCACTCGCTAGTGGAGTCCATGGTCTGGAGACAGAGGGAGAGGATATACGAGTTTGCGTTGTGTCTCGTGAAGCGGCGTATCAGATGGTAGAAAGCGGTGAAATTGAAAATGGAGCTTCGATCATTGCATTGCAATGGTTAGAACTTAATTACCGCAAATTACAGGCAAATTGGTAGGAATTTTCTATGGTAGGCGTTGTCGATAGTAATACGTATCATGTTGATCTTGCGGAGCTAATGCGGATCTATGAAACGAATTACGCTAAATTGAATCGCTTGATTCCAACAACACCGACGGTTGGAGATGTCCGTTGCTACCAAGCGGCAAATTTGACCTATCAATTGGAAGTTCTAGAAGTGACGAAGTACACAACATTGGTCGAAATTTGCCAAGATGATGAGCTTCCTGTTTTTCCATTGCCTAAAATGACGGTACGACTCTATCACGATGCTAGGGTCGCAGAAGTTTGCAACTGTGAGCAAACTTCGCGAGTAAATGCGCGTTATGATTATCCCAACGCCAAAATGCTGCAAAAAGATGAAAAATTTCAGTTCAATCAATTTCTAAGTGATTGGCTAACTTTTTGCTTAAAAAATGGAATTAGTCGAGCTCCGATTATGTATCGAAGCTGAAAGAATTTGATGTTCAGGTTTCTATATTTTGAAAACAACACCCAGTGATGAATCTCAGTTAAGTAGCGTCAGGTTGCTGCAATTGACCGACACGCATCTATTTGCGCCGCAAGATGGCTGCCTACTGAGTGTTAATACCCAAGAAAGTTTTAATGCTGTTGTGGCTGAAATCGTTGCACAAGGCACGCAATTCGATGCCTTGCTTGCGACTGGTGATATTTCACAAGACCACACAGAAGCTTCATATGAGAAATTTGTTGCGGGAATTGAGCCGTTAGCTCTTCCTTGCTACTGGTTGCCAGGCAATCATGATTACAAACCTTGTATGAATAGCGTGGTGAGCTCGCCGCTTATTCAAGATGTTACCCATGTTCTTCTAGGAGAGAAGTGGCAGGTAGTGCTGCTTGACTCTCAGGTCGTGGGAGTACCTCATGGTCGACTGAGTGATAGCCAACTTGAGTTTTTAGACCGTATGCTTTCTACGCATTGTGACAGACATACCTTAGTATTGCTGCATCACCATCCATTGTTAGTAAATAGTGCTTGGCTCGATCAACACTCGCTAAAAGATGCGGATGAGTTTTGGAATGTTGTCGAAAAGCATGACAATGTTCGCGCCGTACTTTGTGGCCATATTCATCAAGAACTAGATGAAATGCGTGGCGGAGTGCGTGTGCTGGCAACGCCTTCAACTTGTGTGCAGTTTAAACCGAACTCGAACGAGTTCGCGCTAGACGTCCGCTCTCCGGGTTGGCGTGAGCTGGAACTAAGAGAGGATGGTCGCTTGCACACCGAAGTGAAACGCCTAGCTAACGGCTCGTTTAGACCTGACTTTAACGCGGAAGGCTACTGATGACGAAAAAGAAGCCGCTGCTTTTATATATTCATGGTTTTAACAGCTCGCCTCTATCGGCTAAAGCGCAGGTAATGTCGGAATACTGCCAGAAGCATCGTCCTGATATCAGAGTGTTAGTGCCGCAAATGCCTTGTTTTCCTCAGCAAGCCGCCGAATTACTGAAGCAATTGATAGAGCGCTATCACAGTGACTATCATATTGCGTTAGTTGGTAGCTCTCTTGGTGGTTATTTGTCGACTTGGCTCAATGCTCATTATGGATTTAAAGCGGTGTTAGTGAATCCTGCTGTAAAGCCCTATGAGTTGTTGCTCGATTTTCTCGGTGAACAAGAGAACCCTTATACTCACGAACGTTATACCCTTGAGCATAAGCATATCGATGAGCTTAAGAGATTAGATGTGCCAGTGCTTAAAAAACCTGATGACTTTTGGTTATTGCAACAAGAAGGTGATGAAGTCTTAGATTATCGTCAAGCCGTGGCAAAGTATCAGCACAGTAAGCAAACGGTGGAAGCCGATGGAGATCATAGCTTTATAGGTTTTGAGCGCTATCCAGAAAGGATAATTGAGTTCTTAGCGCTTTAAAGTGGTGCTTTTTTCGTCTCTGCTTGAGGAGACAGTCATAAATTTATCCCCAACTTTGGCTTGAAACTTGACAACACTTCCTCAGAGCCAGAGTATGATGTGTCTGTACTTACGCGTAAGCCTTGGAAGTTTGTCATATTTTGACAGTAAAGTGTCTTCTAACAGGCGTGGTATAAAGCCACAATCTCTATTTTTGCTGCTAAGTATCAATCTTTATTTGAGTAAAATTTCCGTATTATGACAGAACAATATAATGCTGGAGCCATTGAGGTACTCAATGGGCTTGAGCCAGTACGTCGCCGACCAGGGATGTATACGGATACAGTGCGCCCAAACCACTTGGGCCAAGAAGTCATCGATAACAGTGTCGATGAAGCGCTAGCCGGACATGCCTCTAAGGTACAAGTAATTCTGCACGCAGACCAATCTTTGGAAGTCATCGATGATGGTCGAGGCATGCCAGTTGATATCCACCCAGAAGAGAAGATTTCAGGCGTAGAGCTGATTTTTTGTAAGCTGCACGCGGGTGGTAAGTTCTCAAACAAAAACTACCAGTTCTCTGGTGGTCTGCATGGTGTAGGTATTTCAGTTGTAAATGCCCTGTCCAAGCGTGTTGAAGTTACTGTCCGTCGTGATGGTCAAGTCTATGAAATGGCTTTTGAAAACGGCAACAAAGTTGAAGAGCTGACCGTGACTGGCACATGTGGTCGTCGCAATAAAGGCACCAGTGTCCACTTCTGGCCAGACGCCAGCTATTTTGATTCGGCTAACTTCTCTGTTACAAGACTTATCAACAACCTACGCGCTAAAGCGGTGCTTTGCCCAGGTCTTGAAATCACCTTTACCGATAAGGTGAATAACAAGGACTATAAGTGGTTTTATGAGGATGGTTTAAAAGACTATCTGGCAGAAGGCGTAAAAGGTTATGCGGTTCTTCCTGAGCAACCATTTACTGGCGAGTTTTCCGCAGAAACTGAAGCGGCAACGTGGGCAGTAATTTGGCAGCCAGAAGGCGGTGAGATGATCACCGAAAGCTACGTCAACTTGATCCCAACGGCTCAAGGTGGTACGCATGTTAATGGTCTTCGCCAAGGTTTGCTTGACGCAATGCGCGAATTCTGTGAGTTCCGTAATTTATTGCCTCGCGGTGTGAAGCTAACGGGTGATGACGTGTTTGAGCGTTGTTCATACGTTCTCTCTATCAAGATGCAAGACCCGCAATTCGCTGGGCAGACTAAAGAGCGTCTCTCTTCACGTCAATGTGCAGCATTTGTATCTGGTGTCGTTAAAGATGCGTTCAGCTTATGGCTAAATGAAAAGCCTCAGCTAGCAGAACAGTTAGCGGAAGTCTGCATTGCCAATGCGCACCGCCGTATGCGAGCGAGCAAAAAGGTCGTGCGTAAAAAGGTGGCTTCAGGCCCAGCGCTTCCGGGTAAGCTTACAGACTGTTCGCAACAAGATCTAAATCGTACAGAAATCTTCTTTGTGGAAGGGGATTCTGCGGGGGGTAGTGCTAAGCAAGCACGTGACCGTGAGTTCCAAGCGGTGATGCCATTGCGTGGTAAGATTCTCAATACTTGGGAAGTGTCTGCGGACCAAGTGCTAGCATCGCAAGAAGTACACGATATCTCGGTAGCTCTGGGCATTGACCCTGACACCGAAAATCTTGACGGGTTGCGTTACGGTAAAGTATGTATCCTTGCCGATGCGGACTCGGATGGACTTCACATTGCGACACTGTTGTGTGCTCTGTTCACCAAGCATTTCCGTTCTCTCGTTGCTGCTGGCCATGTCTATGTCGCTATGCCTCCTTTGTATCGTATCGATTGTGGCAAAGAAGTATTCTATGCCCTAGACGATGATGAAAAAGATGGCATTCTTGAGCGCTTAAGCAAGAAGAAAGCGAAAATTAATGTACAGCGATTCAAAGGTCTGGGTGAAATGAACCCGCTTCAACTTCGCGAAACTACGATGGATCCAAACACTCGTCGTCTGGTTCAGTTGACTATTGATGACGATGAAGCGACCGACGAAATGATGGATATGCTGCTAGGTAAGAAACGAGCAGATGATCGCCGTAGTTGGCTGCAAAACAACGGTGATATGGCTGAGGTATAACAATGTCCACTGAAATGTCTTTTGATGGCGTAGAACAACTGCCTCTGCGAAAGTTCACCGAAGACGCCTATTTGAATTATTCAATGTACGTCATTATGGATCGTGCATTGCCTTATATTGGCGACGGCCTAAAACCAGTTCAACGTCGTATCATTTATGCGATGTCAGAACTTGGTTTGTCAGCCGCAGCCAAGTACAAAAAATCTGCTCGTACCGTTGGTGACGTTCTAGGTAAATATCACCCGCACGGCGACTCGGCTTGTTATGAAGCTATGGTATTGATGGCTCAGCCGTTTTCCTACCGTTACCCTTTAGTTGATGGTCAGGGAAACTGGGGTGCGCCAGACGATCCTAAGTCATTCGCTGCAATGCGTTATACCGAAGCAAAACTGTCTAAGTTTGCGGAAGTCCTGCTAGGTGAAATTGGTCAAGGCACGGTTGAATGGCAACCAAACTTCGATGGCACCATGAAGGAGCCAAAGATTCTGCCAGCTCGTTTACCGCATATATTGCTCAATGGTATTACCGGTATTGCCGTTGGTATGGCAACCGATATTCCGCCACACAATGTGCGTGAAATTGCGGATGCGACCATTCATCTTATCGACAATCCTAAAGCCGATTTGCCGCAAGTGATGGACTTTGTTAAAGGTCCAGACTATCCAACGGAAGCGGAAATTATCTCGCCAAGTGCTGACTTAGAGAAAATTTATCGTACCGGTCGCGGCAGCGTGAAGATGCGCGCTGTATGGCATAAAGAGGGCTCTGATATTGTTATCACTGCCTTGCCACACCAAGTTTCGGGCGCAAAACTGCTAGAGCAAATTGCCAACCAGATGCGTGCTAAGAAGCTACCTATGGTCGATGATCTACGCGATGAGTCAGACCATGAAAATCCGACCCGTATTGTCGTGGTGCCACGTTCAAACCGCATCGATTGTGATCAGCTAATGAACCACTTGTTTGCATCGACCGATCTTGAGAAGAACTTCCGAGTTAACCTCAATATGATTGGTCTGGACAATCGTCCACAAGTGAAAGGTTTGGTTCAAATCCTATCTGAATGGATTCAATTCCGTCGCGAGACAGTGCGTAAACGCCTTCAATATCGTCTAGATAAAATCCTAGCTCGTTTGCACATTTTAGAAGGTTTGTTGGTCGCGTATCTAAACTTGGATGAAGTGATTGAAATCATTCGTACCGAAGACGAGCCTAAAGCTGTGCTTATGGAACGTTTTGGAATCACAGATATTCAAGCTGATGCTATTTTAGATACCAAACTTCGTCATCTTGCTAAGCTTGAGGAAATGAAAATCCGTGGCGAGCAAGAAGAATTAGAAAAAGAGCGTGAGAAGCTAGAAAAACTTCTAGGCTCTGAGCGTCGCATGAATACTCTGCTCAAGAAAGAGATTCAAGCGGATGCAGAGAAATACGGCGATGACCGCCGCTCACCAATTGTTGAGCGTGCAGAAGCAAAAGCGATGACCGAGCGTGACCTTGTTCCGAGTGAACCAATAACGGTTGTACTGTCTGAAAAAGGCTGGATTCGTCATGCTAAAGGGCATGACGTGGATGCTAGCAGCTTGAACTACAAAGCTGGTGATAAGTATCTGGCTAGCGCGCGAGGTAAGAGCAACCAGCCTGCGGTATTCTTGGGCAGTGATGGCCGAAGTTATTCGCTTGAGTCACATTCGTTGCCATCAGCAAGAAGTCAGGGCGAACCAATTACTGGTCGTTTGAACATAAATGCTGGCACGAGCATTCGCCAAGTAGTGATGGGTGAAGAGTCTCAGCTATGGTTGGTGGGATCTGATGCAGGCTATGGCTTTGTTTGTAAGGGCTCGGATTTGCTTTCTAAGAACCGTAGCGGCAAAGCACTTGTCACGCTTCCACAAGGAGCTGAAGTGATAACGCCGTCGATGATCGGTGACCTAGAATCAGACGAGATTCTTGCCATCACTAACCAAGGGCGTATGTTGCTGTTCCCGATTAAAGACTTGCCTCAACTTGGTAAGGGCAAAGGGAACAAGATTATCAACATTCCGTCCGCCAAAGCGAAAGCCCGAGAAGAGTTTGTTTCGCACCTTATGGCATTGCCACAAGGCGCGACTATCACGCTCTATGCAGGTAAACGCAAGCTTGGTTTGAAGCCTGCTGATCTAGATAATTTCCGTGGTGAGCGCGGTAGAAGAGGCGGTTTGCTGCCTCGTGGATTGCAGCGTGTCACACGCATTGAAGTCGACTCAGGTGAAAGTGCCTCAGAAGAAGTTCAAGAATAACTCGAACTTTACGACCAAATAAAAAATCTCCGAGCTAGCTCGGAGATTTTTTTTGAGTTCAAAGGATTAATCCATAGTCTGGTCGTTAAACGAATCCCTTTTACTCGCGAGTATCTTCGCCTACTGTAACAGGTACGGTAAGCTCTTTGCCATCACGAAGTAGCTTAACGTCAACGGTGGTGCCAGGTCTTAGATCTGTTACTAAATCTAGCACTCCCTGACGTCCATTGAGTTTGTTGCCATCTATCATGAGGACGATGTCTTGAACTTTGATTCCTGCTTTTGCCGCTGGGCCTTCGGGGTCTAAGCCAAGAACAATAATACCGCCAATATGTTCATTTCCTAGTAACCGAGCGGTTACCGAGTTAATGTCCTGCCCATCGATACCAATATAGCCACGGATCACTCGACCATCGGCAATAATCTTTTCCATGATTTTGCTGGCTAACTGGTAAGGAATTGCAAAAGAAATACCATAGGTTTCAAGGTCGGTTGCTTGTTGGAAAGAAGCCGTATTAATGCCAACTAGCTCACCAAGTGTGTTGACTAGAGCGCCACCTGAATTACCTTGGTTTATCGCTGCATCTGTCTGGATGAACGCTTGAATTCCACCGGCACTAATAGAAGAGCGTCCTGTTGCCGAAATAATACCAAAAGTAGTGGTTTGTCCCAGGTTATAAGGGTTACCAATCGCTAAGACAACATCGCCAACTTTAGGGGAATAATTGGGGTTGAGTGGGATTACGGGTAGGTTACCACCTTCAATGCGCAGAACCGCAATATCCGTGCGTTGATCTTTACCAACCAGTTGTGCTGCTGCCACTCGGCCATCTTGCAGCGCGACTATGATTTGGTCGGCATTCGCGACCACATGATAGTTGGTAATGATGTAGCCTTTGTCGCTAACAATAACGCCAGAACCCAATCCTTGTGTGGATAAAGTAGTGCGGTCATTTTCTTTATACTGACGACTGTAGATATTCACAACCGCAGGTGCTGCTTTACGCACAGCTTGGTTAAATGAAATCTGTAGGCTGCTATTGTCTGCAGGTTGAGCAGTCAAGTTTTGAGGTATGATGTTCTGTCTTAGAGAAGGGACTGCCAATAGCACTAATAGTGCGGTTATTAGACCCATAGATACCGATCGGATTAGAAAATTCAGCATCATTTCCTCTATTCAAACGCAAAAACCGATGTCGTTAACGTGTTCTTTCAATGACTTCTACTTTGCAAGCATAGTATTGAGAGGCGACTCAAACGAGTTAATTTCATGATATTAACTAAAAAACTCGTGTACATGAAACGACAGCTATAAAGCCAGAGGATATCATTTAAAACTTAAATAATAAAAGAGCAGCCCTAATCAGAGCTGCTCTTTCACTTAGAATTTACAATTTTGTGAGCTTCTAGCGTACAACCAAGTAAATGCTTCGGTCATCACGCTGGATATTGAGAGCTAAAACGCCAGGTTTCTTCTCAAGTATCTTACGTAGTTCGCCAACATTCTTCACTCGAGTACGGTTCACTCCGATAATGATATCGCCTTGCTCAAGTTGATATTGAGCAGCTGGAGACCCTTCCGCTACCGATTTCACTTTGACCCCTTCAACAGGGTCGCTCTTATCAGTGTTTGCGAATTCTGCGCCTGTTAGCCCTTCATGAAGCTTATCGGCCTTGGTAATGGTTTTAGCAGCTTCAGTGAGGGTGACGTTAAAGGATTTTTCTTTGCCATCACGTATAATACCGAGCTTAACCGTTTTACCGGCACCAAGCGTTGCCACTTTGGCTCTGAGCTCGCTGAAGGTCGAGATCTTCTTACCGTTAACAGACACAATGATGTCACCCGCTTCAAGTCCAGCTTTGTCAGCTGCGCTGTCAGGGACAACTTGGCTTACGAAAGCACCTTTACTGGAATCGTAACCTAGGGCTTCCGCAAGTTCCGAAGTGACTTCTCCACCTTGAACACCCAGCATACCGCGTTTCACTTCGCCAAACTCGATGATTTGTTCGGTTAAGTTCTTCATCATATTTGAAGGGATTGCGAAGCCTATCCCGACGTTACCGCCGTTAGGGCCAAGAATCGCGGTATTGATACCGATGAGTTCACCTTTCAGGTTCACTAATGCGCCACCTGAGTTACCACTGTTAATTGCAGCATCGGTTTGAATGAAGTTCTCAAAATTTTCTAGATTTAGTCCACTACGACCCAATGCAGAGACGATACCAGAGGTAACAGTTTGGCCCAACCCAAACGGGTTACCGATTGCTACCGTAAAGTCACCGACGCGCAGCTGATCTGAGTCGGCAATTTTGATTTCTGTGAGGTTTTTAGCGCCATCAACTTTTAGTAACGCTACATCTGACATTTCATCACCACCGACAAGTTCAGCATCGTACTCTTTACCGTCATGAAGTTTAACGCGGATATCTTCTGCGCCATTGATGACGTGATAGTTAGTAACGATATAGCCTTTGTCCGCATCTACGACAACACCAGATCCTAACCCTCTAAAAGGCCTTTCTTGTAATTGCTCGGTTGGGAAGTCAGGGCCGAAGAAAAAACGGAATTGCTCAGGCAAACTTTGACGGGAAACCTGAGTACCTTCAACAGCAATACTAACAACTGCGGGCGTAACTTGCTCTAGCATAGGAGCAAGGCTTGGAAGCTGTTCGCCATCGACAGATAAAGGTAAAGCAGCGGTTGCAGGTAGTGGGGCGATGATTGAACTCAAGCTTAACGATAGAACAGTTAATGCAAGCAATGGTTTTTTCATCATAAAACTCCTCTATGGATCAGTAAGGGTTATGACTCAACGAATTCTATAAAGTTCACTTGGGTGGTGAATTAGCCAGCAATTTGTGTAATTGCTGGCCAATAGATGAGGATGTTACGAAGCTTTAGCGGTGACGGGCTCTTGTGAGACAGCTTCTGGAGCTTCAATCACTTCCTTCTTCTCTTCTCTAAGAAGTCCTGTCGCGCCATTAACGTAATCCTTTGGCGGTTCTTCTGTAGTGTTAACATCGTTTATCGTTTCTACATTGTGTTCAGCAATCTTTTTGACAAACGGGTTATCTTGCTCGGGTAGGTTTGGCAGCAGCTCCGAAGAGGTCTTCGCCATGTGTTGATAAAGCTTAGTGTAGTCTTTCCCCAATGTATCAAGCATTTCAGCGGTTTGTGCGAAATGATCAGACAATTCTTGACGCTGTTGCTCCAGTGCAAACTTCGCGGACTCAAGGTCTTTTTGGATGGTCTTTTGTTTCTTGTATTGTGGAGTAGTCAGTCGAGAAATCACAATTCCTAGAATAGCACCAACTAGCAAGCCGACAATGGCATATATCCAAGGCATAACAGCTCCTTTATAATGTTTATTAACATGTGCGTTACCAAGCGGTTACACACGTCGTTTAGCCATGTTACTATGAGAATTCAAGCCAATAAAGCAAAATACGCTAATAATAATAGTTGGATCAGTGTTGCGAGTTATCCATGACGCCCATAGAAAAATACAATAATGATATTGAAACAAATGGTTTCCAAAGCGACCCCGCGCAGAGGGCTGCCGTTGAAGCCTTAGACCGTTTGCATCATGAGTACGTCGATTATTTGAACTTCGAAGCCCCTGCGTTAAGTATGATGCAGAAGCTGCTAGGAAAATCCTCCGAGCAAGCTACTCCGCCACAAGGGTTATACTTTTGGGGTGGGGTAGGTCGAGGGAAAACCTACTTAATGGACGCATTTTTCGACAGTCTGCCGACGTCTCAAAAGATGCGAGTTCATTTCCACCGTTTTATGTATCGAGTTCATGATGAGCTAAAGCGCTTAGGTGATGTGCAAGACCCTCTAGAACAGGTCGCAGATACGTTTGCTTCTGAAGCGAAAATCATCTGCTTTGATGAGTTTTATGTTTCTGATATTACGGATGCCATGATTCTAGCCACTTTGTTGCAAGCTCTATTTAAGCGTGGTGTTGTACTGGTAGCGACGTCGAATATTCCGCCAGAAAACCTATATCGAAACGGTTTGCAGCGAGCAAGGTTCCTTCCTGCTATTACTATGATTCAGAAAAACTGTAATGTACTGAACGTCGATAGTGGTATTGATTACCGTTTGAGAACATTAGAACAGGCAGAGATCTATCATTACCCGTTAGATGCCGCTGCGCATGCTAATCTAAAGCGTTATTTTGGTCAGTTAGTAACAGAGGATCGAGTTCAAGAGCAATCAATAGAGATTAATCATCGAGACATCGAAGTGATTGCCTCTGCCGATGATGTACTCTACGCCAGTTTTGCACAGCTTTGTCAAACCATGCGCAGCCAAAATGATTACATCGAGATATCGAGAATTTATCACACTGTATTGCTGGCTGATGTTAAGCAGATGGATGCCAAGTTAGATGATGCGGCGAGGCGCTTTATTGCCTTAGTTGATGAATTTTACGAGCGAAGGGTAAAACTTATCATTTCTGCTGAGGTAGCCCTTGAGAATATCTATACTAAAGGTCAGCTGGAGTTTGAATTTAAGCGCTGTATTTCGCGATTAACGGAAATGCAAAGCCATGACTATTTGGCATCAGAGCACTTAGCTTGAGGTTTTTGCCAATTTTGTCCAAAAAATAGATGATTTTTTCTTCGAGCTTCTCTATAATCCTGCGACCCACCGTTACTGCAGGCTAGTTTCTTTGAAACAAATAGCCGAGAGTTTCAACACTCGAAGGGGTGATGTATGGGCTCTTAGACAGTGGGAGCGAAAGCTCCTTAAGTGTAAATTTAATTAACGGGTTATTATTAGCATGAAAACTTTCGTTGCTAAACCAGAAACTGTAAAACGCGACTGGTACGTTGTAGACGCTGAAGGTAAAACTCTTGGCCGTCTAGCAAGTGAAATTGCATCTCGCCTACGTGGCAAACATAAAGCTGAATACACTCCACACGTTGACACTGGTGATTACATCATCGTTGTAAACGCGGAGAAAGTTACTGTAACTGGTAACAAGGCTAAAAACAAAGTTTACTACCGTCACTCTGAGTTCCCAGGTGGCCTAAAATCAATCACTTTCGAAAAGCTGATTGATCGTAAGCCTGAAATGGCTCTTGAGCTAGCGGTTAAAGGTATGCTACCACGTGGTCCTCTAGGCCGTGCTATGTACCGTAAGCTTAAAGTTTACGCTGGCGCTGAGCACAACCATGTTGCTCAACAACCACAAGTACTAGACATCTAATCGGGGATTTCGAAAATGGCAGAGAATCAATACTACGGCACTGGCCGTCGCAAAAGCTCAGCTGCTCGTGTTTTCATCAAACCAGGCACTGGCAACATCGTAGTTAACAAGCGTGATCTAGAAACTTACTTCGGTCGCGAAACTTCTTGCATGGTAGTTCGTCAGCCTCTTGAGCTAACTGAACTAACTGAGAAGCTAGACCTATTCGTTACTGTTAAAGGTGGCGGTATTTCTGGTCAAGCAGGTGCTATCCGTCACGGTATCACTCGCGCGCTAATGGAATACGATGAGACTCTACGTCCTGCTCTACGTGCAGCTGGCTACGTTACTCGCGACGCTCGTTGCGTTGAGCGTAAGAAAGTTGGTCTACGTAAAGCACGTCGTCGTCCACAGTTCTCTAAGCGTTAATTTTCTCCTTATCGAGAAGATTATGCTTTCCAGTTTCGACTGGATTGTGGATCAAAAAGCTCAGCCTTATGGCTGGGCTTTTTTGTTTATTGCGTTTATCTAACCTCTGAAAATTGCTCAACTCCTCATAACAGACTGTCCTTTTCCTCCCTTTTGTGAACTAGCAAGCGATTTCCTGCTATAGATGTTACGAAAAGGTAGCTTTATCTTGTCAAAAAGTAGGGTTTTCTTTATCATTTGCTATCAAATAAATACAACAAAAATTTGTACTTTGTTAGCCATGCTCTGCTGGTCGGAATCGATGTCTGAGCTGACTCAAGTAGCCAAAATAATAAACTAGATTTGGCTCGTTCAATTCAAGGAAAATAACCCAAGGAATGGTTCCCCGTAAGGTTATTTAACATGAAAGAGCAACTTGGATTCGCTCGGTATTGACCCAAAGGAGCAAATGGGAGAAATGTTGGATGAGCAATGCGCCTTTAAATAACGGTCGCAGGCGTTTCCTAACTGCTACAACTGCGGTTGTTGGTGGTCTGGGGGCAGCTGCAGTCGCCGTTCCTTTTATTAAATCTTGGAACCCAAGTGCCAAAGCTAAAGCTGCTGGTGCCCCTGTAGAGGTGGAAGTCAGTAAGCTCGAAGAAGGCCAAATGGTCCGTGTCGAATGGCAGGGTAAGCCCGTTTGGATCGTACGTCGAGCTCAATCAGTTTTGGACAACCTGACTACTATCGATGGTCAGTTACGAGATCCTAAATCTGTTGAAGAACAGCAACCTGAATATGCACAAAATGAATTCCGCTCAATTAAACCTGAGTATTTTGTTGCCGTCGGTTTCTGTACCCACCTAGGATGTTCACCTACTTATCTACCAGACACTTTTAGTGAACAAGTTCAAGGTGTACGTTCTGGATTCTTCTGTCCATGCCACGGTTCTAAGTTCGACATGGCGGGACGTGTATTCCAGAGTGTTCCTGCGCCACTTAACCTAGTGGTCCCTAAACATATGTATTTGAGTGACACGAAAATACTCATTGGTGTTGATGAGGGGGATGCATAATGCAAGCGTTACTTGATTGGGTAGAAAAACGTATACCTGCAATGAATGCTTATAAAAAGCATTTATCTGAATACCCGATGCCAAAGAACTTCAACTTTTGGTATCTATTTGGCTCTCTAGCCATGCTTGTTCTGGTTAACCAAATCCTTACAGGCATTTGGCTAACCATGAACTACGTACCTTCTGGCGAAGGTGCATTTGCATCTGTTGAATACATCATGCGTGATGTGGAATACGGTTGGCTACTGCGTTATATGCACTCTACGGGTGCTTCAGCATTCTTTGTTGTCGTCTATCTTCACATGTTCCGTGGCTTGATTTATGGTTCATACCAAAAGCCTCGTGAGCTACTGTGGGTATTCGGCATGCTCATCTTCCTAGTATTGATGGCAGAAGCTTTCATGGGTTATCTATTGCCATGGGGACAAATGTCATACTGGGGTGCTCAGGTAATTATCTCACTATTTGGTGCGATTCCTGTTATTGGCGACGACCTTACTCTTTGGATTCGTGGTGATTACATCATCTCTGGAGCGACGCTCAACCGCTTCTTTGCTCTGCATGTTATTGCTCTGCCTATCGTGCTACTTCTTCTTATCGTTCTACACGTTTTGGCACTTCACGAAGTCGGTTCGAACAACCCTGATGGCATTGAGACTAAGCTACCGAAAGGCACAATGGGCGACGATTATAAGACGCAGTTTAAGTTCCATGATTACTACAGCAAGAAATATGACATCATCGATTCCATTCCATTCCATCCTTATGGAACCGTTAAGGATATGGTGGGTATCGCAGGCTTCTTCTTCTTGTTCTGTTATGTATTGTTCTTCAATCCAGAAATGGGCGGCTATTTCCTTGAGCCACCTAACTTTGAAGCGGCAAACCCTCTGAAAACGCCTGAGCATATTGCTCCTGTATGGTACTTCACTCCGTTCTACGCGATTCTTCGTGCTGTACCGGACAAGTTACTAGGTGTTGTTGCAATGGGGCTATCGATTGTATTCCTATTCCTATTGCCATGGTTCGACCGTTGTAAAGTACGCTCTTATCGCTACAGAAGTAAGATTCATCTACTGAACATCATCCAGTTCACCATCAGCTTCATTGCTTTGGGTATTCTTGGTGCGCTACCTGCAACACCAACGTATACGCTGCTGGCTCAGATCTTCAGTTTAGGTTACTTCATGTTCTTCGTTCTGTTGTATTTCTACAGTAAGAATGAAAAAACTAAGCCATTACCAGAGAGGGTGACTTTCAAATGAAAAAGTGGATTGTAGTACTTTTCGCATTGCTACCATCTCTAGCGCTAGCTGCTGGTGGTAATGTACATCTAGATAAAGCAAACAACGATCTTAGTGACCAAGCATCACTTCAAAATGGCGCTAAGCTGTTTATGAACTACTGCTTTGCATGTCACTCGACGCAATATCAACGTTATGAGCGTGTCGCGAATGACTTAGGTATCCCAGTAGATCTCGCAAAAGAAAACCTTGTTTTCGACCCAGAAGCGAAGATTGGTGATTTGATGGTGAATGCAATGCCACAGAAGCAAGCAGCGGCTTGGTTTGGTGCTGCGCCACCTGATCTAACACTTGTTGCACGTGTTCGTGGTGTTGATTGGCTATATACCTATCTGCGTTCATTCTATGTGGACCCAAGCCGTCCATTTGGCGTGAACAACGTGACGTTCCCGAACGTAGGTATGCCACACGTTCTTGAAGAGCTTCAAGGCATTCCAACTCCAATCTATGAGACGCAAGTTGTTGATGGTCAAGAAGTCCAAGTGGTTGTTGGTACAGAAACTGATGGCCGTGGTGAACTGAGTTCGAGTGAGTATGATGATGCCGTTCGCGACTTGGTGAACTTCCTAGAATACTCTGGTGACCCAGTGAAACTTGAGCGTCATGCGCTTGGTTGGTGGGTGATGGGTTTCCTAGTCATCTTCACCATTGTTGTAGTGTTGCTCAAGAAAGAGTATTGGCGTGATGTTCACTAATTGTGCTATAATCTCGCGCTAATTCCAAATTTGTTCACAATGGAGGCGTCGCCTCCATTGTTTTTTTGTAAGTATCCCGGAGGGCTCCATGGCTGTAGCTGCCAATAAACGTTCTGTGATGACTCTTTTCTCAAGTGCTACCGATTTATATAGCCACCAGGTTCGAATCGTTCTAGCTGAAAAAGGTGTCAGTGTTGAAGTTGAGTTAGTGGATGAAATGAACATCCCTGCTGAGCTTGCTGAGCTAAACCCATATAAGACCGTTCCTACTTTGGTTGATCGTGAGCTAGCCCTTTACGATTCAAAGATCATTATGGAATATCTTGATGAGCGTTTCCCTCATCCGCCACTTATGCCTGTTTACCCAGTTGCACGTGGTAATAGCCGACTAATGATCTACCGTATTGAGCGTAACTGGTACACGCTTGCGGAGAAAGTTATGAAAGGTTCTGCAGAAGAATCTGAGGCGGCTCGCAATAAACTACGCAATGATCTTCTGACACTTGCACCGATTTTTGCTGAGTACGAATACTTCATGAGTGAAGAATTCAGCTTGATCGATTGCTACCTAGCACCACTACTATGGCGCTTACCTGAAATGGGTATCGAGCTAATTGGTCCTGGATCTAAAGAGATCAAAGTTTACATGAATCGTGTATTTGAACGTGATTCATTCCTTGCTTCACTGACTGAAGCTGAACGTGAGATGCGTTTGGTTCGCTAAGTGACCATGGATATTGAAAAAATGACACCTCGCCGACCATACATGCTGCGTGCATTCTATGATTGGCTGGTGGAAAATGATCTAACGCCACACATTGTTGTCGATGCAATGTTACCTGGCGTTCGCGTTCCTCAAGAGTTTATTCAAGATGGTCAAATCATCCTGAATATTGCTCCTAGAGCAGTAGGTCAACTCGAATTGGGCAATGAAGCGATAACCTTCCATGCTCGATTTGGTGGCCGACCACACTCGGTCATCGTGCCTCTCTATTCTGTACAAGCTATTTATGCTCGTGAAAATGGTGCAGGAACAATGTTCGAGCCAGAAGATGCTTATCTTTCAATTGAGGAAGAAGATATTGATACAGCATCATCGGTTGGTTTGACAGTTGCTTCAGATGCTTCAGTAGAAGAGGACGCAAATGAATCAGAGGGTGATGATAGTCAGCCTCCAAAACCTAAAGGCAGACCAAGCCTACGTGTTATCAAATAAAAAAAGCTGCCTTTGGCAGCTTTTTTTTTAATACTTAAACGAAAAATAATAAAAGAAAATACTGGCTCTGATGTATTCGCTAGTTGGAATAAAAGCTGATAGATTAAATTTATACCAGCTAATTATTGTACTAGGTGTGGTCATGTATGCTCAAGTAATTAAAATGCCAAGAGATCTCCAGAGAGACCTATTCGATCATTCTTCTGAGTTTTTTGAACTCGCAAAAGCGATTAAATATCTTATCAGAGGGAAACTTCTCACTAAAGTTATTGCTATCCAAGAAAAGTTGATTTGGATTGAAGTAAATTTTCTGGACAAAAAGGAGTATGAACAATCATATTGTGTGGCGTTTTCAGAAAAAGAGCTAAAGCTTATTGCTTTGTCATATCGTTAAGTAGGCTTGGAGTAATAGTTTAAATAAGGTGAAGCGCGCTTGCAGTAACTAGTGAAAGAATTTATCCAAAAAGGGTTCACTTGATTAAGTGCTAATACTGAATCTAATTCCTTCCAAGGAGAAAGACATTCAGCGCTATTATTCAAGTTAGCGATTCTATGATAAACATATTTGGCGGAAACAATATTGATAAGCGACATTAGAGATTTCATATAATACTCTAGGAACTTGTTTTCATCAGATAAGCGGATTGATATATCCGATCGGACTAAATATAAAAATGAATTATCGATCATTTTTATCGATTCAGATTTGATAAAATAACGTTCAGAATTATAGAAGTCATTAACTCGATAAAATAACAAAGATAGCCAAATATCGACATCCCTTTGGAACTCGGTATTGCTAGCTTCGAGTAGATATGCCCATTTTCGAACAATTTCATTTGAAATAGTTGTATTAGAAAGCACATAAGGAGTGAGATAATTTATCTCGTCGATGTCAGCATATCCTCTTTGTAGAATCTTATCGATAGAATATCGATGAGGGTTATTTGTGAGTTCATAAAGGTTTGACTGAGGAGTATAACAGCTACCATTCTTTATACTAAAAAAATTTACAATATGAGCGTTTATTTTCTTAACGGATTCCTTTATATCTCTAGGATCAATGATTGATTTATAACGATATGATAATTTTTTACTCATATTGTCTACTATATTAATTACTATTACTAGTTCGTTTGTTCTTTTATAACGATTAATGTTGACATTAAGAGTATATTCTGAATGTTTAATATCTTTTGCTCCTGGCCAATATCGGTCTTCTTGAAATGCTGAAAGATAGAAAGAGGGAGATTCTTTATTCACTACATTTATCTGAGAGTTATATAGTTGTGATTGCATCATTAGGAATTTCAAATTTTTCAAATAACGTTTTGAATAATCATCACTTGCCAATATGCTATAAAGCAATAAATCTATGTCCGCAGTACTTATATACTCGCTGTTTGCATGATTGTTGTTTGAAAATCCAGTCTGATTAATGGTCATATGAAGAAAATAATAAGTAAATAATGCGGCAATAATTAGTGTAACGAGTATGGCATTCTTGTTAAATTTTGCTAAATCTCTAAGTTTGAAGTGAGATGCTTCAGGCTTAGTTGGGTCGATATTTAAATCAGTTCTATTTGGAACTAATGAGACAAACTCTCTGTTTAAAAAATAACCTTTTTTAGGATAAGTAACTAACAATTTATGTGCTTCGTTGACAGTATCCAAGCTTTTGAAAATAGAGCGCAGTGTACTAATTCGATTGGAAATCACATTCTTAGATATATATTTATTACCCCAAACTACATCGATTATTTCTTCAGCTGATGTTGGTTTACCTACATTTTGAAGAAGCAATTCCAAAATATCTAAGGTGCGTTGTTCTAAATTTACCACGTTTCCTGAGAATGAAAGTTCTCTAGAATTAGGATTATAGTTTAACTCTCCAATTCTAATAGAGGAGTCTTCGGCTTTCGCTTTATGAAGTAAATCGGTCATATGACAAAGGAGATGAGCAAGATAATAACCCAATGTTAACATTAGATTTTATACATTTCAGCTGTATTTATGTAATAGTGATTTATGAAACTTTAGTTATTAAATTTGTTTCATATGTGATTAGCCAACTGACTTATAGGTTATATGTTCCTATATACTAAGTAAGAACATAGCATAAAAAGAAACAAGGCGAGATAATAAATATGCCTTATATTGGATATCCAAAGTTTTTTAGTATTAGTGCAGCCTAAAGGTACGCCGTCAACATTATCCTCGACTCTAAGTTCCACGTAGTTAGGTGACAAATAGTAACCTTTTTTAGGATATGTTTTGAGTAATTCTCGTGGTTCTATGCTCGCAACATTCTCTCTAACAATACCTCTAAGAAAACAAACACGGTTTGTAACAACATTTTTCGATATAAACTTATTTTTCCAGACGCGACACAACATTGTTTCGGAATCTACTGGAGTACCGACATTAGATAATAGAATCTCTAATACCTCTAATGAACGTTGATCGATAGCGATAACTTTGTCTGTAGAATTTTTAAGTACCCTTGTTGATGGATTATAGACTAGTTCCCCCATTGTTATATCACATTCTAACTGCAATGCTTGATCCAATACATTTTTCATTACTTATCCTTATAACTTAAAAAGAAACTCTATTGTTATCAGATAACTACGAAAATAATACTGGTGTCAGTCTTAAATTATAAGTTGATTAACTAATGTGTAGATTTGTTATGTCGTGTGATTTTTCTGTTAGCTTTTATTAAGTATTGTTTTTAGGTGTAACTGCGTAGGTTGGTGTAATGTCCTACCGACTAAAGCAGTGTCCGGAAGAAGAGTTAACTTCTATTCAGTCGATAGTCTAGTTTAGTAGAGTTATTCAATTGCGATAGAAAAATTCGGTGGCCAACTCTTTAGCCAATGATAAGTAAAATCTAATATATTAGGAGCAGCGATGAAACTTACTCACAAAGGTAAGCAACACAAAAATAAACAGAAAGGGATTGCATTATTAGAGATGATAATTGCAATCGGTATTATAGGAATCATTACAGCTGCAGTTGTAGCTTTATCGTCATCTGCGTTTGCTGAACAGAAAATGAAGGATACGATTTCGAATATATCTCAGCTAACTACAACTATTCAAAGAGCTTATAGTAATGCAAACTCATACAACGGATTAGCTGCATCAGATTTTTCTGATGA
This sequence comes from Vibrio mediterranei, assembly GCF_900088415.1. Classification (GTDB taxonomy): domain Bacteria; phylum Pseudomonadota; class Gammaproteobacteria; order Enterobacterales; family Vibrionaceae; genus Vibrio; species Vibrio mediterranei. The sequence goes on along the minus strand of NZ_FLLQ01000008.1, from coordinate 167,916 downwards.
TCTAAAGAAAAACCCATATGGCGGCTCCTTCAATATCAGTAAATCTGCGATAGGTTCGAATGCTGATGCTGGTTTTACTATAGGCATTGGTGGATTGGATGTAGATACATGCGTAGATCTACTTCAATCGATCGGAAAAAACTATTACTTTGCTAAGGTAGCTGCTGCAGCTCCTTCAGACATCGGAACAGGAGGTATCTCTGATTTTTCTCCGAGCAACCTTAAAACAGTTGAATGTAAAGATGCTGCCGTAAACCCTCTGTGGTTAGGCGATCGCTAGTTTTATGGTTATTGCCTCTAGTACTTGTTACTAGAGGCAATAGTTGGTAAGAGATATGAGCAGAAAACTAAATCAGGGGTTCGCTTTACTTGACACAATGATAGCAATAATGATTGCTAGCATTTTAATGATCGGAAGTTCCTATTATGCAATGCGAAAATCTGAGGAAAAAAAACTAAAATCGGCTGGACAAACGATAGGTTTGGTTAGTAGTTATATTCTGGACTACGTAGACCTAAAAGGAAATGATCTTAATATATCTGATAGTCAAACGTTTACTGATGTATCGTTTAAGCAGCTTAAATCCACAGATTGTCCATCAGGAGAGAGAAATGAAGCATCGTGGAGAAAAGGACTCAGTTGTGCTCTGTCATTTAACTCAAGTCGTTTAGTAGAGTTTTTTTCATGGAAAATAAACAGAAAAACTTCAAGTGAATTTGAGTATCAGCTTGAATATCAGCCTATTAATTCAAAATTAATATCAAATAAAGTTACTGAATCATTAATAGAAGGAGCGATTAGAAATACGATAAGAGTACATGGTTTTGACACAAATGATTTATCAATCAATTTTGTAAAAAACGGTAGCAAAACAATATTAACCGCTTCAACCATAGCAAGACAGTATCTAGCGTCAGACGGCAGTACTAAAATGCAATCTGGTAGCACTATTTGTTGGAAGAATAGCTCGGGTTTAAATGTTTGCCTAAAAGGTGATGACGAAGGAATATCAATATTAGATGGAAGTAATAATCCAAGAAACATCAGTGTAGGCACTGTTATAACTAAAGATACAAGTGGCAATAAACGTTCAACTATCGAGAGTAGGATTGTACAAGACGGTGATAAACTATTAAAGCCAACCTGTCCAACAGGACTAAGGCCGAACATATCACTTTCATTAGCCTCATATGGTATTAGTGGCAGCCTACCTAGTCGTGATCGATATTCGCCAATAATCAGTAATGTCACGGTACCAGGAGCATTTTCTCTAGGTTGGACAACTAGTGGCAGTGAGTGGAATATTAATATTGCATCAAATAACCCAGACGTAGATAAATCTAAGATATTGGCAATGGCGTTAATATGGTGTGATGCATAAGGCTATATTTAATGCGTAAAAAAGTAATAAAAATATCGATGATTTCCTTGACCGTTATAATATTACCGTTGAAAGCTCTCTCTAAGGAGGTAATTGTTAGCAATGGAGATACTCTTTACAGCATACTTAGGGATAACGGAATAAGAAGTAATGCTAATAATGTTTCTTGTATGGTAGCTATTAATAAAATACCTAACGTTAGAGACATTAAGGTTGGCACTAGGTTATCCTTACCGAGTATTAGCACATGTAAATCAATGGCGAGCATTACTCCTGATGTTATAGGGACTTTTGATTTCCCTTATATGGAAAAAAATAACGATTCTAAATTGATTGAATCTAATGAAGAAAATAATTATAGGAATCACGATGAAGTCAAAATTACATGTAGCTACACATTGCCTAAGAATGCAGATAATTATGCAAACATAGAAGGGTTTAACTGTGGTTTCGCTGGGAAAAATCAGAAGCATAAAAGTGAAAGCTATAGCCAAAATACATCGAATAAAAATAGTATGGATGCAAATAGTTTTAACATATACGAGGATAAGACCTTGTATTACAACATTACAGAATGGATGAATAGTATAAACGGTACATTACGGTGGAATTCAGAGATGGATAGTCGAATTATCAGTGATATAAGCTTTGGTAATGACTTTAGAGTGGCGCTTAAGAAGCTGTCTTCCTACTACGGAGAATATAGGTTTACATATTATGAGAAGAATAATGTGCTTGAGGTTACTAATAATTAATATTCTATTTTTGTTTATTGTTTCTGGATGCTCAAATACAAGCAATGTTGAAACGAAAGCAGATATAAATAATGTAAAAAAGCAATTGGAACAGCTCTCATCAAACACTAATACTAGGAAGAAAAACAACGTTTCATTTGTTAATGACTTCCTATTTAGAGGTGAGCAGATAGCATTAGATCGCGAAGTAAAGTACCAAAGCATTAATGTGGCCATGTTTTCTATGTATGACATCTCGCTAATAGAGGCAACAAACCCTATTAAATCAAAAGGGATAAGAGTAGAGGTTATGGATAATTGCAATTTTCCTTCGGAAGAACATAAGTCAACGATTAACTATAAAGGCAATATTGTTGGGTATTTAAACTATCTTAAAGAAATCTATAACTATGATGCGCTTTTTGATGGGAAAAACCTTCGACTTAACAAGTGTTCTGTTTATAACGCTCAGTTACCGGGGAACACATTTACGTCAAATATGAATATGTCCGTAAATGTAGTTTCTAGTAGTCCCATTTCTGGGGTACATAATCAGGATGATATGGACTCTATTGTATCTACAATAGAATCTATATTAAAAGGGGAAGGTGACATCATACTATCAAAACGTACTGGACACATACGAGTTACATCGAGACCAGACAAAATAGATTCAGTTAGAGGGTTTATAGATAGATTACTAAAGAATCAAGAAAAGCAAACCTCTATTGACGTTAAGATTGTGCAATACTCCGGAGATGAAAGTTCAGTTTTTGGATTATCCGGAAAGTTAGCATATAAAGATAATAACTTTTCAAACTCAATAACTTCACCAAATACTAATACTGACTCTCCCGTAGGTGAAATAAAGGGAACTATTGTGTCAGGAAAATTCAATGGAACAGATATATTGCTGTCAAGCCTATACGGAAATAAAAACGTGTCAATTACTAGTTCAATAAATCTTGTCGGTATTAATGGTTCACCTTTACCATTTAATGTGTCAACAAAAAGAAATTATGTACGCTCGATTGAGTCAGAGTATGATAAAGACAAAAACACAGAAACGAAGAGTTATGAAATAGATAGTGTTGAGTCGGGACTTGAATTATTAATGCTTCCAACAATTGATGAACTTAACAATATTGAAATGACCATAATGATTAAACAGAAGGAGCTGTTGAAAATTACCAAGTATGAAAATATCCAGTTGCCGGAAACAACGGAGAACTCCTCTTTTCAAAGAATGCGCCTTCAGTCTGGTGATACTTTAGTATTAACAGGATTTGATGAGAATCGTTTGAATGATAATAGAGGTAGTACTATTCCCGGTATTCTCGCGCTAGGGGGAAGTATTGATAAGAATAAGGCTAATAGGAAAATTGCCATTTTAATATCACCGAAGGTAATATGATGGACATTGGATATTGGACTAATAATGGTATAGGAAAATCAGAAAAGAAGAATTTTAGTCACTTCTATCGAATGATAGGTTCTTCTCTAATTGATAAAAAAAATAGATATATAGTAAGGAAAAACTCCGACTATAATTTGGAGACAGAGTTAATTAGATTGTTAGAAAGCAATCAAGATTTCGATAGTGCTAAGCCTCATTTTGCGGTTTATCATAACAAGGAAACAGACGAAGGATATATAGCAATCTACATAAGTGGAAGATTCCTAAATACAGCGAGCATGTTTCCGCAGCCAGTAAAAATGACGATTGAAAATATAAATAAGATTGTCAGGATGTGCGAAAAATTAGGTGGGCAACTTCATGAGATTAGCGATGTTAGTAGTAAAGTTGAAGGTTCAGTTAGGTTAAAAAAGGTAACTCTACTAGATTATAAATTGGTAGTTTTATGTTTGATAATCTCTTTGTCCTTTATAGCATCTTTAATATTTAGGTCTATATACTTATGAAGCTATCAATTAATACTTTCTTAATGGTGTTCATAGTTATCGGGTTACTAAGTACCGTATATGTATCGGTAAGTACCTTTTTTGATTACAAAGAAAAGCAAGATCTACAATTACTCGAAAATCAACGTATAGAAGCTATAGCTAGTCAAAGCTCCAAAAAGCGTCAAGTTCTGACCTACTTAAACTTACTTAATGCTAAGGATGCATTACTATATTTTCATACAATCGTCAATATCGGAATTCTTAACGAGATATCTGATTGGAAAATTAAAAGTGTCGACTATGGTATTGATAGTGGTTCTCCACCTAAAATATCAGTTATTTATCAGAATATTAACGGCTCTCAGGTATTCTTCATAGAACATATTGTCAATCAAATTGTAGAGTTAGGGTTAATGAAAAAGGAAGACACGGTTAATTTTAGTGACTCAAATAAGATCGCTACTTTAATGTTGGAACCAATACCCTCAGAACCAATACCGATCATAGATTTTGAACACGTCGAAGTCAAAGATACTCACTCAATATCAGACATGGCAAATCTTATTAATAATTATACTGAGCTTTATAGAAATATGGATAACAATATTAAGGTCACTTTAGCGACTACTCAGAATGAGATTTATGTCTCTGAAGATATGAATATATATAAAATTAATCTATCTTATGAAGGAGATATATACTCACTCTACTCCTTGATTGATATATTCCCTGAGTCATCTAATGTCTTCTTTGAGAAGCTATCTTTTAAAGATTCTAAATATGTTGCAGATATAGGAGTGATATATAATGGGTGATTTTATTATAAACAGTAGGCACACGGTTACGGAAATTTCAATTATAATAGTATGCTTTCTATTTTCTTCTCTATCCTACGCCGGCAATATTAATGATGAGTCAAAATCAAAAAATATTACCTCACAAGAAGAGGTTGCCCCTGTCAGTGAGATTGAACAGCGACTTAAAAAATTCCAAAAAAGAAGCATTGAAAACCAAATTTTAATTAAGGGAATAGAGCAGAATATTGAGATTAAAAGGCTTCAACTCGAACAAAAGAAAATACTAGAACAGTTGAAAAAAACATCTAAGCAAGCATCTATTAAAGGAAGCGTTAGGGTTAAAAACAACAATTCTATTAAGACTACAGAGTCTCCAAAAACATCAAACTATGAAATAACCCTTTCTACTATATATGTAATAGATGGTACTACATACGCTGATTTTCTTAACAGAAGTAACGGGGCTAGATTTAGTGGAATTAAACCAAATAGGATCTTCGGTGGTGGGTATAGTTATGTAGTTTCATCAAATGGCACAGTAGAACTGAGGTACAGAAAGTGACTACCAATGTAATCATTGACTATCAAGATATATTAGAGAGAGAAGATTTGTCTGTTACGAAGTATTCTACGGATCTAGATAGCTATAATATCTACATATGCAAGTTAACTAAATCAAACGAAAAATATCTGTTCCTGCCTGAAGATAGTGGAAGAATGGGATTAGCTATTGATAGTTTAAATAAATTGATTCTTAAAAACAGTTTTAATTTTTCTTATTTTGTTCCTTTAAAAGTTGTTTCTGAAATAGATCGTTTGGCTACTAAAGATTTACTTCATGTAGACTCTACCGAGGCTAAACAAACTTTAGTCTCTGTTTTCAGTGACGCTGATGAGTACGGTTCTAGCGACATTCACTTTGTTAGAAATGACCAACAGTGTGACATCTATTTCCGAGTAGATGGAAATAAGAGCTTTTACAAGACATTGGATACAGATAGTGCGGATGCTGCTATATCAACTTTTTACAATGTAGAAGCAATTAGCAAAGGTAGTGCATGGAATAGAAAGGTTCCTCAGGATGCTATGGGGCCGATTCCTAGTCTTAAAGGGAAGATACTAAATCTACGTTATGCGCACTCACCGCTTAAAACGCGCACCGAGCAAGGTTATCATGCCGTCTTTCGAGTACTTCAAGACGGAGGCGTTGGAGAAATTTCTGACTTAACAGATTTAGGCTTTTCTCCCGAAGAATCTGATCTTATAAAAAAAATGGTAAGTAGACCATTCGGGTTAGTAGTTGTTGCTGGAACAACCGGCTCCGGAAAGTCCACAACTATTAAAGGTTTTTTGGAATGGCTATATCTGAGTTTTCATAATAAGTCTATCTCAGTCCTAACTGTGGAAGATCCTGTAGAGTACTCAATAAGAGGGGCTGTTCAGACAAACGTAAAGAGGAATGAACTAAAAGGGGACGATACGAACCCATTTATGCGTTATATCTATTCGGCAATGAGGCGAGACCCTGACGTGTTGTTAATTGGAGAGACTCGTGATCCCGCTACCGCTAAAGCATTAACTGACGTTGTTGAAAGTGGGCACTTAGCGGTAACTACATTACATGCTAGTAGCGTCACAGGTGTTATATCTCGCCTAAATTCACTAGGGATAGAAATGGATAAGCTTCGGTCATATGACTTCTGGGCCGGAATTATTGTTCAAAAACTTCTAAGGAGGACTTGTACTCACTGCTCCCTACCGTTCAACTTTGATGACGAAACTCTTAAATCACGCATATCACATGGTTTATATACACGACTTATTGATAAGAATGCTGATATTCATATATCGAGTGAGTCTGGTTGTGAAAAATGTAGTTACTCTGGCTACAAAGGTCGCCAAATTTGTGTTGAGTTCTTATTCCCTTATAACGAGGTAATCGATTCAGTTGGTACGCAAGAGCTGTTCGCTACTTGGAAGAGATATGAAGATGGAGTAAGTGGTTACACTATGTCTGAAAATGCATTTTCAAAGATTGTTGCAGGCACACTTTGTCCGCAAGAGTATGAGCGAATCTACGGGGTAAATTGACATGTATAATTCAAAAATACGAGTAGAGATATATGAAGCATTTATTGATTGTTTGAAAAATAATGTATCGGTAGTTAGCTTTTTGGAAAGTAATATTACCATCAACAAAAGCATAAAGAACAAAGAGATGGTGAAGTTATACACAGATTTACTTGAGGTGTATAATATTAAGGGCGATTTGGTTTTACTATTAGAGGGCAAGATTCCAGATGATGAAATGCTAATTCTTAAGCTTTCTTCAGAAGCTGGCGATATGGTGATAGGTATTCAGCGAGCTTATGATATATGCGTACTGAAGAAAAAATCAGTTGATAAAATGTTCTCTGCTTTGATAGGCCCGATTGTAATGGTCGGTTTGGTACTATTGATGATTGGCGGATATTCAATAAAAGTTTTTCCAGAGTTTGAAGCAGTTCTTCCCGTTGAACAATGGCCAAAAGTCTCATCGACGCTATATGCTTTAGGTGGTTTTATATTTAGCTTCGGGTTTCCGGTTTTGATTTTCGCAGTTGTAATATCATTGTTTACATTTAATAGATACTTGAAAAATGGAATTGGCAACTTTAGAGAAAAGTTAAGTAATTTGCCTATTGTTTCTATCCTTACTCTAAACTATGCATCTGTATTTTTAGGGGTATTATCTTTGATGATAAGATTAAATGTCCCAGTTGGACATACTTTTATGAATTTTAAAAGTACGACAAATTCCAGGTGGATTCAAAAACATATGGCTAGTATGCAGGATAGGCAAGCCGAAGGTCTTCCATTGGGTGATGTTTTGAATACGGGTTTCTTACCCATACAATTAGTTTCTAAATTAGCGTTATATGCGGAGTCTGCCGACCTGTCATTGGCAGCAGATAAAATATTCATTAACTCACAAACTCATTTAAGTAAAGACTTAGATAATTTGTCTGCGAAGCTGAAAACTATAGCGACTATTATAATTTCTCTTTTTGCAGTTTGGATTTACTTATCAATTATGATGCTAAGTAATAACCTAGCCCCCTAGATGAAAGGAAAATATAGTGAATATAATAAAAAACTATTTTCTACTAATGTTGTTATTGTTAACTTTCTATACTTCTTTAGACGAATATCAATATGCTATATTGCTATCTTCGATATTTTTTTCTTCGATAGTGTTAGTTTTTTACAGTTATTTATTCTATTTGGTGGTTACTTGTAAGTATCATCTTCAGCCTGTAGTAGACTACCAAGAAAACAAAGTGGTCTATTTTGAAATACTCTCTAGATTTTGTTCTAGTAAAACACCAATACAAGTGATTGAGTTATTTCGTCGCAATGGTTTTTTATACTTCCATACTTTTCTTCAGATTAGACGTTTGCAAAGAATGAATACAAGCTTAGATGTAGGTATAAATATCTGTCCATCTCTATTAAGAAGTTGGTATTGTCAGTTCCTACTAAAAACATTATCAAATGCAGAGAATATAAAATATATAGAAATTACTGAAGATTCAAGTGTCGATTACAACTCCCAGGTGATAGATAATATCCTTTTTTTAAAAAATAAAGGAAAGGTGATTGTTGTTGACGACTTTGGTATAGGTAATAATAATATTTTTCTGGTAGATAAGATACTTCCACAGATAATAAAGGTAGACAAAAAAATATCTCAAAAGTTGGACAAAGACAATGAAAGTAGCAATATAACTTTTACAATAGGTCACCTATGTTCTTTTTTTGGTTGTACTTTAGTTATTGAAGGTATTGAGTCTCTGGAACAACTTGAGAAATATGAGGAAATGGACAATGTTTACTTTCAAGGCTTTTACTTCAACAATAGGTTCTAGCGATAAACTATTAGCTCGTATTTTAGGGCTTATATTTATGTGCTCATCTTCTTTAGTGGTTGCTTCATCCACAGGGCAAAAAAATAGCTTTATTTCTGAATGTGATAATAACTATTTTGATCAAAGTAAAAAGCCGGCAACATTTTATGTAATGAATCCCAATGTTGCCACACTAGATGGCACGGTTTGCAGTGGTACTCTAGGCGCATTCCTATCCTTACTGAAAGAGTATCCTGAACTAAAAAGACTAGAAATATATGAAGTTGACGGTAAGCAGTGTAACGAAAGTAAGTTCCAGCTTTTTAACAATATTTATAGACACAAGTTGGAGATAGTCGTTGTGGAAGGTGGTGTGGCTGTTTCTGATGGTATGGACATTTTTCTCGCAGGCAATACATCTCGGCTCGAAACAGGTTCCCGCATTGGATTTTTCAGTGGAAAACCTTTACAAGATAACGAGATTTCGATGATGAAATGCGAACATTTGTATCGTCAGTACTATAAGGACTTGTCTTTGGATCCTAACTTTTATGGGTTCCGCTTAAGGCAACAACCAACAGCACTTTGGCGCACAGAATCGGTCTATTTCTTTTAGAGCGAATATGCATGTGTAAGAGTGATTCAAAATTGAGATTAGTCTCGGATCGAGTGGAAAAAGTCGTGCCTCAACATTAGACTAAAGTCTAGTGCTGGTTAAAACTTGACCTAAAAGGAATAATCAGTAAACTACCAGTTCTTGAATATAGGTCACATTTTTTTACAAACACTTTTCCTGATTTCAAGAACGGAATTCTTCAAGTTTTTGACAAAATATATTAAGGATGTCAAATAGTTGGGTGGTAGAGGTTCGTTATGTACAATCACTTTTTGGTAAGACTTACCATTGGGACTCTCGTTGTTTTAGGTATTAAGCTGAGTGCATTATACTTTTTGCCTATGGTGCTACTATTGAATACGCACCACAAAGAGTTTTTTGGATGGTAAAAATCGGGGCTAGCCCCGATTTTTTTATGCCATTTCTATCTCATCAACCGTTGACTCAATCTCTTTCATCATTCGATTTAGCTGTTCAGCAAGTTGCTGTTTCGCACCATCAAGATCTTTGTCTAGCGTTAGCTTCATGATCTTCTCATGTTCATCGAGGTTGAATAGCTGTGAGAAGTTTTTTGGTGAATGGGTTAACGAGATACGTCGATAACGTTTAACCTGCCTGATAATATCGCTAAAAAACTCAAGCATGTTCTTAGAGAAGCAACCACTCAATAGAGAACTGTAGAAGGCTTCTTGACGCTCTTCCCACTCTTGCCAATTGAAGTTTTCTGCTTGGAACTTAAAGCGCGATAGCTTATGGAACTCAGTCAGTATTTCCAGCTCCCAGCTTTCACTACCTTCTTTGATTGATTTTTCTAGTAACACAGAGGACACAACCTTGAGGCTTTCATATAGGTCGTAGAGTTCGACCTTAGAAACAGGTGCAACCCAGCATCCTTTTTGCGGTTCAAGCTTTACGTACTTAATCCACGAAAGCTGAATTAGTGCCTCTCGGATAGGGGATGCTCCTACGTTATATTTTTCTTTAAGCTCCGCAACAACCAGCTTTTGGTTTGGTTTAAGCTCTCCGGAAAGAATATCCTGACAGATTAGCTTCGCTACTTTGTCTGTCAAAGTTGGGCTAGACACAATGCACCTCATTAACTTAATAGAATTACCTAAAAGCAACTCAGCAGTATGCTGTGTTGTAAAAACGTAAGGATAGTACAGCGTGTTGAAAAATTGGGCAAGATAATTATAAAAAAAAGAGGGCGTATGCCCTCTTTTTATAGATGTTCTGAATGTACTGTAAGAATTATAGTACGTGAACAGAAGCTGTGTTAGTTGTGCCTGAAGCTACTAGAGCACCAGAAACCATTACTACGATGTCGCCTTTCTTACCAAAACCAGACTCTAGAGCGTACTCTTTACCGTTTTTGTAGAACTCATCAGTGCTGTCGATTGAATCAACAAGAACTGGGCGAACACCCTTAGTAAGAACTAGCTGTGCAGCAGTCTTAGGGTTAGTTGTTAGCGCAACGATGCTTGCTGTTGGGAAGTATTTACGTACAGAACGTGCAGACTTACCACCTTCAGTAGCAACGATGATTAGTGGAGCAGCTAGCTTCTCAGCTGTGTCTACTGCACCTTTACATACTGCTTCTGTGATGCGCAGGCGTGGGCTGTCTAGACGAGAACCTAGCTCAGCTTTTAGTGCGCCGTCAGTACGGTTAGCGATTTGAGCCATGATAGTTACCGCTTCAACAGGGTATTTACCTTTAGCTGTCTCACCTGAAAGCATTACTGCATCAGTACCGTCCATGATTGCGTTCGCAACGTCACCCGCTTCAGCACGAGTTGGACGTGGGTTGTTGATCATAGAGTCAAGCATTTGAGTTGCAGTGATAACTGTCTTACGAGCACGGTTACACTTCTCAATCATCATTTTCTGAGCGAAGATTACTTCTTCAGCTGGGATTTCAACACCAAGGTCACCACGAGCAACCATGATACCGTCAGAAAGCTCTAGGATCTCGTCGAAGTTATCTACACCTTCTTGGTTTTCGATCTTAGAAATGATGTGGATGTTCTCGCCACCGTTTGCGTTTAGAACGTCACGGATTTCTTTAACGTCAGAAGCTTTACGAATGAAAGAAGCTGCAACAAAGTCAACGCCTTGCTCACAACCAAATTTTAGGTCGTTCTTATCTTTTTCAGATAGAGCTGGAAGCTGAACAGAAACGCCTGGTAGGTTAACACCTTTGTTTTCGCCTAGAGCACCGTTGTTAAGAACTTTACACTTAACTTCAGTTTCAGTAGTAGAGATAACTTCCATCTCGATTAGACCGTCGTCTACTAGGATAGTGTTACCAGCAGAAAGGTCTTGTGCAAAACCAGCGTAAGTAACAGCAACAGTGTCTTTGTTACCAACAACAGAGATATCTGTTGTGAAAGTGAATTCTTGACCAGCTACTAGATCAACGTCATTGCCGCCTTCTAGTTTGATAGTACGAATTTCTGGACCTTTAGTGTCTAGAAGAATTGCAAGTTGCTTACCAACGTTTGCCATAACTTCACGGAAGTTAGCAATACGAGTGCCGTGCTCTTCGTAGTCACCGTGAGAGAAGTTAAGACGCATAACGTTCATGCCTGCGTTTACTAGTTCAGTTAGCTTCTCTACTGATTCAGTTTTAGGGCCAATCGTACATACGATTTTGGTCTTTTTCATGGAAGATACTCTCCGGGTAAATATTATTACAATTTGAAAGTTAGTATTAGTCTCTCTAGAAGGCTAGGGATGCCCATAAATAATTCACATGAGCTATCAAATGTCTTGCCTATTTTGCTTCTTCTAGAAATGAAAGTCTTTCAACAAGTTTAGTCATTTTATGACCAACTGAGGCGCTTTCTAGGCCACTTTTTTTGAGCTAATCCACTATATTTCAGTAAGATTGCAAAAAAATAACCGCTAATTCTGTAATTTTTTTTCTTTTCGGGCACGAATTCTACCACCGAATTGATCAGATTTCACTGTGCATAACTTGTTTTAGAGCAAGGTTTCGGCGCTTAGTATTTAATTTTTGGATCAAAATAAATAATCCGGATGAATGGGCACCATTTGGTAACTTTTTTTCAAAATAGTAGTCCATACGGTACAAGCTCTTCCTTCATTGAAGCCAATAAACCCTGATGATATTGTGTGCTTTTTATGGCGATTTGTTGTTCGAAGACAACAGACTGAAATCAGGTGGTGAAATAAAATATGGCATCAAAGAGAATCAAATGCGTGATTTTTGATTGTGATGGAACACTGATCGATAGTGAACGTTTGTGTTTGCAAGCTATTGTAGAGGTGCTAAGCAGTATTGGCGTCGAGGTAAACTATGATGATGTCAAAGATCAGTTTCAAGGCGTGAAACTGGAAAAGATCTTCGGGGCACTGGTCGACAACAACTCCAAGCTTGCTAATGATGGTTTAGCTAAGCTTATTAGCCACTATCGATTGCGTTGTAAGGAGCTGTTTGCTGAACAATTAACGGTTATCGATGGTGTCTATGAAGTATTGGATGAGCTGAAGGCGAATAATATTGCGGTATGTATCGCATCAAATGCTCCCCATGAAAAGATGGCGTTTACGTTGCCGCTGGCTAAACTAGACCAGTACTTTGAAGGCACTGTCTTCAGTGCTTTGGATGCCAATGCATGGAAGCCCGATCCCAAACTGTTGCACTACGTGATGGACAAAATGCAAGTGAGCTCAGAAGAGTGTTTATTCATAGATGATTCTCTGGTTGGCATTCAAGCTGGCGTTGAAGCCAATGTAACCACGTTGTACTTTTCCCATGCGGAACCGCATAAAGAGACCACAATCAATAGCTCATATTTACATAGCATTACTGAAATGCACCAACTGCTGACCTTTATTCGATGATACGAAAATGAGTGGCTAATTATGTTTTTCTGGGCGGGTGGTCGATTGGTTGAGTAGCTGATTAGCCGCCACTAATGCTCCTCTCATACTGACCACAGATGCGTCTAGAATGTCGATTGCCCATAGTGGTAGTTTGCCTGAAATGGAGTAAAACGCCCATTGACCTTTTCTTCTATCTGAAACGATCCCGCAATTTCTGAGTACTGCGAGCGCTCGGGAAATCTTAGGCTGTGATTCTTGTAATGCTTCACACAGCTCCCCAACACTCAATTCAACCTCTGTAAAGATCAATAAAGTGATCATGAGGCGAGTCTGATCGCCTAAGCACTTATGTAGTACTAAAGGATCAAAATCTAAATCGTTAGTCGGTTGATGAACGGTAACAAACAAGTCGATGCGCTTTTGCAGATCATATAAAGACGCTTCGAAGGAGATATCAGAGAGTGACGTTGGCGCAGGAAGATCCCAATAAATACTTTCTTCAGTGTTCTCGAATACACCACATTCACGCTGCGCTGAAGAGCAGAGCGTAATTACATAGTCAAAATGCGTGTCTTTAAACTCGTCGATGGACTTTGAATACAGTTCATCGGTAGGAAAATCTGCATCGTTTAATGTCGATATTGTTCTTGCGTCAACCTGACTTGGACTGCTCCCTGCACTAAAGGCTTGATAAAACTCAGCATAATCGCGATTTATAATCGCTTCCGCTAGTTGCGAACGTGCTGAATTGCCTCGGCAGACAAAGAGAATCTTTTTAGTCATGGTTTCCTCAAGAGATTGAGCATCACGGTGTGGTTACAGGCAATATTATGAGAGTTATTTGCAGCTAAAGAAAGACCTTTCATCATTGAAAGGTCTTATCAAGCTATACGCGAGTTTTATAGCAGGAGCGGTTTTAAAGTAGGGGTTAAGCTGCGGTGGCTAGCTTGCCATCTGCAATTGCTCTCAAGTTATCCATGGTTTCCGCATAACTAGTTGGTTTACCAAATAAGCCAGCAGTACCAAGGATAAAGTATTCGATTTTATCCTTAAGCAAATCGATGACTTCAGGGCTGATCGCACCATCAATAGCCAGCTTAGTATCGGTACCTTGTTTGTTGATCATGTCAATAATGCGATCAATTCGATTGAAAGCATTGGCAATGAACTTCTGCCCCGCAAATCCTGGGTTAACTGACATCACCAAAATTACGTCTGTGACATCAAGTACATCTTCAATCACACTCAGTGGTGTGCCTGGATTGATAGCCAGACCTGATTTAATACCTTTAGCTTGAATATTACCAAGCGTACGATGTAGGTGCGGTGGTGCCTCCGCATGAACATACATTAGGCTTGCACCGAGATCAGCAAACATATCAATGTACTGATCTGGATTGGACAACATTAGGTGCACATCGTATTCAATATCGGTTGTATTGCGGATAGCCTTAATATCTTCCGGGCCTAGGGCGAAGTTAGGAACAAAGTGTCCATCCATTACATCAATATGAAGCATATCTACTTTGGCTTTCTCTAGCTCAGCCAACTCTTGAGGTAATTTAGAGAAATCCACACACATCATTGAAGGACAAAACTTAGCCATGAGTGAGCTCCTTTTCGATGTCAGCAATTTGGTTAATACGATTCTGGTGACGGCCACCTTCAAACTCACCTTCTAGCCAACGGTCTACAATCATTTTAGCGAGCTCAATTCCTACGACGCGAGAGCCAAACGAAAGAATGTTGGTGTCGTTGTGCTCGCGAGAAAGCTGGGCGGTGTATGGGTCGCTGCAAACCACTGCGCGAATTCCTGGAACTTTGTTAGCTGCTAGCGAAATGCCAACACCTGTACCGCAAATCAAAATACCGCGCTCGGCTTGACCTGAAATTACTGAGTTTGCAACCGCTTTGCCGTATTGAGGGTAGTCTGTTCGCTCGGCAGATTGAGCACCTAAGTCGATCACTTGATGACCTTTTTGTTCTAAGTGACTAATAACGAGAGCTTTGTGTTCGAAACCTACGTGGTCACAACCAATAGAAATGATCATGTTTGTCTGTACCTTAACCGATGAATATGGCTTTAATTTTACGATAAAATTCACGCCTGTAAATATTTAAATTTCATTGAAATTGCCAATGATTATATAAGTAATTGAAAAATAGCGGATTAAAAATTCACAATAAAATTCACAATAGTGTAAATTTCATAAAATAATTTATTTTGTGATAAGGATCGTCGTCTAGCACGTAAAGGGGTGATAGATTGAAAAGCAATTACTCAATAAACAAATCGCAGGATGAAATGATGTCTTATTCGTTGATTGCAGAAGAGTTGGTTAACTCGTTAGGCGGTGAACAAAACATAGTATCGGTTGCGCACTGTGCAACACGCTTACGTGTAATGGTGGCGGATGAAGCCAAAATCGATAAAGAGAGGATTGAAGATACAGACAAGGTAAAGGGCGCGTTCTTTAACAGTGGTCAGTACCAAATTATCTTCGGAACTGGGACGGTTAACCGTGTGTTTGAAGCGGTTCAGAATCTCGATTTATCGACGTCTTCAAAGTCAGAAATTAAACAAGCAGCAAACCAACAAGGTACGGCGCTACAACGAGCGATTCGCACATTCAGTGATGTATTCGTCCCACTGATACCTGCCTTGGTAGCAACAGGATTGTTTATGGGGCTTCGTGGACTTGTGACGCGACCTGAAGTGTTGGCTATATTTGGCCTAACGCCTGATTCTATCCCTGCAAACTTTATCCTTTATACCCAAATTCTCACGGATACGGCGTTTATTTTCTTACCTGCGATGGTGGCTTGGTCGGCAAGCCGCGTATTCGGAGGGACTCCATTGATAGGTTTGGTGCTTGGTCTAATGCTGGTTTCTCCTGCATTACCTAATGCATGGGCGGTTGGTTTCGGTGAAGCAAATCCATTGATGTTCTTTGGCTTTATTCCAGTCGTTGGTTACCAAGGTTCTGTTATTCCAGCATTTATTGCAGGTTTCCTAACCGCGAAGTTGGAACGCCGCATTCGCTCAATCATGCCAGAAGCGTTTGATTTGGTGATGACTCCGTTCCTAACGCTGCTTATTATGAGTGCTGTTGCACTTCTTGCTGTAGGTCCATTGTTCCACATCGTTGAAGTGACTATGGTAGAGGCAACTAAGTACTTGCTTGACCTACCATTTGGCTTGAGTGGTCTGATTATCGGTTTCGTGTGGGATTTGATTGTTATCACTGGTGTTCACCACGTGTTTAACCTGCTAGAAATCCAGCTACTAGCGAACGAAGGTAGCAACGTTTTCAACGCACTTATCACTGGTGCTATCTCAGCTCAGGGTGCAGCGTGTCTAGCAGTTGGTATGAAGACGCAGAGTAAGAAGCTTAAAGCGCTGTGTTTCCCATCAACGGTATCTGCTTTCCTAGGCATTATTGAACCAGCAATCTTTGGTGTGAACCTTCGTTACTATCGTCCATTCGTATTCGCCCTAGTTGGTGGTGCTGCTGGTGGTTTTGTGGCGCAAATTCTTGGTCTAGCAGCGAGCGGTATGGCAGTAACCGTTATCCCAGGCACGCTACTTTATTTAGATGGTCAGATTCTCTCTTACTTACTCGTTCACGCGGTAAGTTGTGGTGTGGCGTTCTCGTTGACTTACACCATGGGCTTCTCTGACAAGATGCTTGAAAAGAAATAAGCGATTTAATGATAAGCCTCCCTTAATGGGAGGCTTTGGAGTTTTTATGACAGATTCTCAATATTTCCTGCGAACTATCCAATCTTTGCTTAATGCCCCTAAACATGGAGAGCATGATCCATATCGTCCAGTGTGGCACTTCGCTCCACGTGTTGGTTTATTGAATGATCCCAACGGCTTGTCGTTTTTTAATGGTGAATACCATTTGTTTTATCAGTGGAACCCACTCAAATGTGAACATGGTGCAAAGGCTTGGGGGCTAGCAACGTCTTCAGACCTTATCCATTGGCAACATAAACCCTTAGCCTTGGCACCGACTGAAGACTATGAGATATCGGGTTGTTATTCCGGTTCCGCTATTGAAGTCGATGGTAAGCTTGAGCTGTTTTACACCGGTAATGTTAAATACCCAGAGGGTGGTCGAACTGCCTATCAATGTAGAGCACAGCTAGATGAGCAGGGCACGGTAACTAAACTTGGGCCGGTATTGTCATTGCCTGATGGTTATAGCGGTCATGTTCGCGATCCTAAAGTTTGGAAACGTGGCAATCATTATTACATGGTGCTTGGAGCAGAAGATCTGCAGCGGCGTGGCGTGGTGATTCTGTATCGTTCTACTGACCTGCATCAGTGGGAGAAATGTGGTGACATTTACGGTACTGACATTAACGGCAAGCAAGATGCTAACTTTATGCTGGAGTGTCCAGATCTCTTTGCTCTTGATGGTTGCGATGTCATGATTACTTGTCCAAAGACTTGGATAGATATAGAGGGCAAAGCGACAGAAACATTTGATGTTGAGGTCACTTTGGGTGAGCTCGATTACCATCAAGCGCTTTACAACGCTACTGGCAGCCGTTTGATGGACCACGGGTTCGATTTCTATGCGCCCCAAACCTTCGAAGATAACAAGGGACGTCGTATTTTGTTTGGTTGGATGGGCAAACCGGATGAGTTTGAACCTTATCAACCAACTATTGAATATGGTTGGATTCACCAAATGACCTGCCCGCGCAGATTAACAATTCTCAACGGTGAGCTGTTACAACAACCTGTTGAAGAATTGACGACGTTGCGCCGCAACCCACAATCGGGAACCTGCTTATCCACCTCTTTGGTTGGATTAAGTGCCGAATTGTTGCTGCAAGATATTGACGGAGCCACTATCACGATTGAGCTGTCCGACGACTTATCACTGTTAGTCACGCCTTCGAGTATCACAACTCGACGAAAGAACCTTAAAACAGGTTTATGGGAAGATAGAGCATGGAAGGGAAAAGCCTCTTCGTTGCAGCTGATGCGTGACCACTCATGCGTTGAAGTCTTTATCAATGATGGAAAAGCTGTAATGACCAGTCGATTGTTTGGACAAGCAAGTAGCAGTGAGCTGCAATGTGGTTTCCGGTTCGAAAGTGATAAAGCAGTCAGCTACCAGCATTGGACATTAGAAGTTTAGCGATTCAAGTGCACACTCGTCACCGACAGGTGCAGAAAATCCAGTAGTTTTAGGGTTATAATGAAGGAAATACTTTGAGAGCTGTGTTGAAAGTTGTGAACTCGAATCAGGTAATCCCCAATATACGTATGATGATGCCGTCGCTGACTAAGACGGAACAGTCGATAGCGGAAAACTTTTTGCAGCCGCATTTTTTGCAAAAGTCGACCTCGATAAATGAGGTTGCCGAACGATTAAGCGTCTCTCCGGCGCTGATTGTCAAAGTATCGAAGAAGTTGGGGTTTAGCGGCTTTAAACAGCTGAAAGAGTCGTTATATGCGCAGAGCGAAACTCAGTCCTATGCGCCAAGTGAGCGTTTGTTGCCTGATGATAGCGCCGAGAAGATTGTGTCAAAGGTACTGCAAAACTCCATAAATGCCCTAACTGAGATCCTCAATTTTGTGGATGTAAGCATGGTCGACGCGGCTGCAGAGGCCCTGCTAAAGGCTCGAAATATCGAGCTTTTTGCAGTTGGTGGTTCAAGCATCATCTGTGAAGATTTTCAGCATAAGCTGCTACGTATTGGTATTAAATCATCGGTGCCTAAAGATCGTCACTTAATGCTGATGTCAGCGAGCATTATGACAGACCAAGACGTTGTATTGGTGGTCTCTCACTCTGGCCAGACGGTTGATCTCATGGATGCTGTGCGTCAGGCAAAACAGTCTGGTGCGACCGTGATTTCTATTACCAATAACTATCACGCAGAGCTGTCATCTTTGTCGGATATCCCACTTTATGCCCCAGCGTCGCCTGAGCCTGTACTTGGCAAAAACGGCACTGCACGTTTGGTTAAATTGGCGATGATCGACAGCTTGTATGCCACCATGGCAAGCAAAATGCCATCTTTAGCGGAAGAGAGCTTGAGCAAAACCATCAGAGCAGTAGAACGACTACATCGCTAAATTTCCGTTAAATAAATAGTTTATTCTGCCGACTGAGCCCATCGACCGTAAGAAGTTGATGGGCTTTTCTATGTATCCCTATCCATTTAATTATGAAGGTTTTATGACAGGTCAAAAAGATCCTTGACTCTTAATATGTAAAAATTAATATATATGCATATACATATATGAGTATTTAATTATGCTTCCACATGAGTTTTTCAAATTGATGTCTGATGAAACACGTATCCGAACCTTGTTGTGGGTGTCTGCGAATGAATCGGTCTGTGTGAATAGTCTTGTCGAGGCCTTGGGAGAGAGCCAACCAAAAGTCTCAAGACATTTGGCAATGTTAAGGCAAGCTGGTGTACTAAAAGATACTCGTAAAGGGCAGCATGTTTTTTACAGCTTGGCGGAAGGGCTGCCTGGCTGGTTATACAGAACCTTGAAAGGGCTTGAGCAATCGAACTGCTTGCAAAGCGCTTATCAACTAAACTTTAACGAACTTGTGCCACCTTCTAAGTAGGTATTAGGCGTTAGTTCATCACCGAATGTATTAAGTAATTAAGAGATTGAGTTATGGCTATTAAAGTAGGTATTAACGGATTTGGTCGAATTGGTCGTTTGGCGCTGCGTGCTGCTTTCGATTGGCAAGAATTAGAATTTGTATTGATCAACGATGTCGCAGGCGATGCAACCACACTAGGTCACCTGCTTGAATTCGATTCAGTTCAAGGTACCTGGCATCATGGTGTTACAGTCGAAGGTAATGAGCTTGTCATCGATGGTAAACGCATTAAAACCACGCAAGAGCGCGATATCGACGCGATCGATTGGTCTGATTGTGATGTGGTGATTGAAGCAACAGGTGTGCACCGCAAAACTGAATTCTTGAACAAATACTTAGATCAAGGCGTTAAGCGTGTTGTGGTTTCTGCGCCAGTGAAAGAAGCCGGTATTGCTAATATTGTCGTCGGTGTTAACGACGATATTTTCGACGCTGAAGCACATCGTATTGTTACGGCAGCATCGTGTACGACTAACTGTATTGCACCAGTTGTGAAAGTGATTCACGAAAAATTGGGCATTGAGCAGTCATCGTTTACTACGATTCATGACCTGACTAATACGCAAACTATCCTAGATGCGCCACACAAAGATCTACGTCGTGCTCGCGCCTGTGGCATGAGCCTTATTCCAACAACGACAGGTAGTGCTACTGCTATCGTTGAGATTTTCCCAGAGCTTAAGGGCAAGATTAATGGCCACGCTGTTCGTGTCCCGTTAGCGAATGCATCTTTGACTGACATTATCTTTGACGTTAAACGTGACACCACAGCAGAAGAGGTGAACGCGCTTCTGAAAGAAGCGTCAGAGGGTGAGCTGAAGGGAATTCTTGGCTTTGAAGAACGACCATTGGTGTCCATCGATTATAAAGGTGACCAGCGCTCAACGATTGTTGATGCACAATCTACAATGGTGGTCGGATCTCGTATGGTGAAAATCTATGCGTGGTATGACAATGAAATGGGCTATGCAACGCGCACTGCGGAATTGGTTCGTAAAGTCGGTCTAGCGGGGTAATGATGATGCATCCAACATGGGAACTTAAAGTAGATAACGCAGCGCTTGTATTAACGCCTTGTCCTGGTACTAAAGATGTGTCTCTGGATGATTCATTAGCGCAACTTAAAACTCAAGGTGTGACTGTGATCGTGACGGCTCTCGATAATCACGAGATGGCGGAAGCAGGAGTTGCAGAGCTTGGTGCGAAAGCAAGGTCATTAGGAATCAAATGGTTTCAAACTTCGATTGAAGATGATCGCGCGCCAAGTGTTGAATTTGCAGCGGATTGGAAAGCAATTTCGCCAGAACTACATCAAGCGGTTGAGGCGGGTGAAAAGATTGCAATGCACTGCATGGGTGGTTCCGGACGTACTGGTCTTCTAGCGGCCAATTTGCTGCTAGAAAAAGGTTGGGATCTTGAGACGATTCGCCGTGAAGTGCAGGCATTACGTCCAGGCGCATTTACCAAACAGCCACAAATCGACTATGTAGAGAAGTTAGCGGCGACGTTCTAGTTGTCGCTAGTTTAACTTCTATCCTAATTATTGTATTAGTGAAAGCGGGAACCTCGTTTTCGCTGAAACAGTAATTGGGTAGACCCCTGCTTGAGCAGGGATGACGTTGCTTTACTGAGTAGCTCTGTTTTACGCAAGTCACTCAACTTTACACGAGTAATTAAACCTTACTCAGGCAGAAGAATTATGTTGTCTAACCTTAGCAAAAGCGTTCGCCAGTATATGCTGGTCACTTTTAACTACTGGAATTTCACTATTACTGATGGTGCGCTACGCATGTTGGTGGTGCTGTATTTCCATGATCTAGGTTATAGCACCTTAGCTATTGCTTCTCTGTTTTTGTTCTATGAGTTCTTTGGTGTTGTCACTAACTTAATTGGTGGCTGGCTTGGGGCTCGCTTGGGGCTAAATCGAACCATGAATATCGGCCTTGGGATGCAGATCTTCGCTTTGTTGATGTTGGCCGTGCCGAGTGTCTGGCTAACCATCCCTTGGGTGATGGCTGCACAAGCGCTATCTGGAATCGCCAAAGATCTGAATAAAATGAGTGCGAAGAGCGCCATTAAGACGTTAGTGCCTGACGAACAGCAAGGTGCACTCTACAAGTGGGTGGCGATTCTAACTGGCTCTAAGAATGCACTGAAAGGGGCCGGCTTCTTTATCGGTGGTTTACTGCTCTCTGTGCTCGGTTTCCAATATGCCGTTGCTGCCATGGCAGCTGTGCTTAGTTTGGTGTTTATCGGCAGCGTACTTAGCCTAGAAAGTGATATGGGTAAAGCGAAAGCGAAGCCTAAGTTTAAGCAGATTTTCTCTAAATCGGAGAGCATCAATATTCTGTCAGCGGCACGCATGTTCCTATTTGGTGCTCGTGATGTCTGGTTTGTCGTGGCATTACCTATTTACCTTGGTTCAGTGTTCGGTTGGGATCATACATTAGTCGGTGGTTTTCTGGCTACGTGGGTAATTGCCTATGGCTTTGTTCAAGGCATTGCCCCAAAAATCACGGGCAAAGCCCAAGGAAAGGTGCCCGATGGCAGTGCAGCAATGTGGTGGGCATTAGCACTTGCGGCCGTGACTGGCATAATCGCTTATTGTGTTCAAATGCAATGGTACCCACAGGCTGTGATTGTGGTTGGATTATTGATTTTCGGCGCTATCTTTGCAGTAAACTCCTCGCTCCATAGCTATCTGATCGTCAGCTATGCCAAAGGTGATGGGGTTTCCATGGATGTAGGCTTTTACTACATGGCTAATGCGATGGGACGTTTAATTGGCACTGTGTTGTCTGGCTGGGTATTCCAAGTTGCTGGTCTTGCAGCATGTATGTGGGTCTCTTTTGCCTTCCTTGTGCTCACGACCATCATTTCGATCCGCCTACCTGGTGCTCCGAAAGCGATCGCTCAGTAAGTCATAAAATATCCACTTTAAAGAGTTAATCGTTAAACGACGATTGACTCTTTTTTATGTCAGGCGTATATTTATCGTCAAAATACGATAGAGGGTAGAATGTGACGAATTGTACAGTTGATAATACTGAAATGTTTATTGCATCAGATGAGCAACTGGTCCAAGAGAAAACGCTGGCGGCACAAGCTAAGGCATTGTCCCATCCTGCTCGTATTCGTATCTTACGAATTCTGTCAGACCTAGAACGAGCCGGTGGTTGTTTAAACAGCGATCTAGTTTCTCAATTGGGTCTCGCTCAATCAACGGTATCTGAGCATTTACGTATACTTAAAGTCGCCGGTTTTATTAGTGCTGAGCCGATGCCACCGAAGGTGTGTTATCGAATCCAGAGAGAGGCACTCAGTGACTTTGCGCGTCTAACACAATCAGCCTTTGATTAAGCAAGCTTCTATCATTCTTTGATTATTGAGTCGGCATTGCCGACTTTTATTACTATAATTTAATCGTTATTCGACGATTGACGATATTGGAGAGTTAACATGTCCGAGTTAGCTATGGAACAACCGAAAAAGCTGGGCTTCCTTGATCGCTTTCTTACTTTATGGATCTTTTTGGCGATGGGAATTGGGGTGGTTCTGGGAGTTGCATTTCCGAGCCAGATTGAGAACTTGAATGAGTCAATGACGGTGGGTAGCACTAATATCCCTCTCGCCATTGGCTTGATACTGATGATGTACCCGCCATTGGCGAAAGTGAACTACGGCCTGATGGGCAGTGTGCTCCAAGACAAAAAGGCTGTGACACTTTCATTGGTTATGAACTGGCTGGTTGGCCCAATTCTTATGTTTGTGCTGGCACTGACATTTCTGGGTGATGAACCCAGCTTAATGACAGGTGTCATCTTAATTGGTCTAGCTCGTTGTATTGCTATGGTACTAGTATGGAATGACATTGGTGGTGGTAACAAAGAATACGGTGCAGCCTTAGTCGCACTGAACAGCGTATTCCAAATTATCACATATAGCTTCCTTGCTTGGTTATTCATTACGGTGTTGCCACCAAAATTTGGTTTCCAGGGGCAGGTCGTGGATATCTCAATGGGTGATATCGCTGAAAGTGTAATGATTTACCTAGGTATTCCTTTCTTGGCTGGATTTTTAAGTCGCAAGATCTTAGTCGCGAAGAAAGGAGAGCAATGGTACAACGAGACCTTTATTCCTAAGGTTTCACCGATGACGTTAATCGCACTACTGGCTACCATCGTACTGATGTTCAGCCTTAAAGGTGAGATGATAGTTGAACTACCAATGCAAGTAGTACGCGTAGCGATTCCACTTACGATCTACTTCTTTATGATGTTCTTTGTGAGTTTCTTTGTTGCTAAGAAGATGGGTGTCCCTTTCGATAAGAATGCGTCAATTGCCTATACCGCGACGGGTAATAACTTTGAACTGGCTATCGCCGTGGCTATTGCCGTATTTGGCTTGAATTCACCTGAAGCATTCGCGGGGGTTATTGGTCCTCTAATTGAGGTGCCAGTGCTGATCGCCTTAGTGAACTTCACATTGAAAATGAAAAAGCGTTACTAGCGCTCAAATAAAAGTGAAAAGCTGAGCATTGGGCTCAGCTTTTTTATAATAGGACTTTAGGCTTTTTCGCGCGTTTATCGTGCTTACTTTGGTACATAGCAAGGTCGGCTTTCTTCAAAGTGATTCGCAAACTGGACTGGAATGCCGAATAGCCAATACTGTGGCAAAGTTCAGGGTAGGCTTGGAAGTCATCAATAAATAACCGATGCAGTTTGCCAATAGCTTGCTTTAATGTGTCTTCATTTTCATAGTGCGTTAAAACTACAAATTCATCCCCACCATATCGGACAATCACATCCTTATCAGAAAAGCTCTGTCGCAAGCAACGCGCGAACCTAAGTAGAACCAAATCGCCTTCACTGTGACCCAAATTATCGTTAATTTGCTTAAAGTTATCGAGATCAATAACGACGCAGAATCCTTTTTTCCAGCGAATCGAGCTGAGATAAGTCAGGTTTCGCAGTTTAGTTAATGGATCGGTATACGCTTTCTTTTCGAAGAACTTTGCTTCTTGATGCAGTTCAGAAACATCGAAGCTGGTGGTATAGATGAAAGACTCGCCTTCAATGTCGACTTTAAACTTCAGCACATTGTAGTAAAAAGTGGAATGTAAGCTTTGAAACTTAACGATTTTTGGAATGCATTGGCCGGACTCAATATAATCGATACTCGCGTCATGACATTCTTGAAGCATATTGGCTACATTTTCAGGAACCACTTGAGCCAGTGCGGTTGCCGTCATCCCTATTGGATTGATGTCGGTATACTGGCGCAGCCAGACATTAAATTTATCATTGATATAGACGTATTCGTGGGACGAATTTCTAATCGACAGAAACCCCGGAAAATGGCGAAATAGTTCATTCGCTTGGTGATATGTCAAATCTGTCACTGCTAAATCTCACTCAAGTAAGTCCGATCTTCCTACAGCTGAAAAGCGGTCGATGTCGTTATCGTTTTTTCAGCCGTTTCTAGCATGCTCCCACCATAAGAACTGTGATGCACATCCTCTTGTTGATAGTTATTGTAAAAGAATGACTTAGTTCTCAAGGATGAGACGGTTTGAGAGAGGATAAAGCAGCCTAAGCTGCTTTGAAGAAGGTAACGTAGGCACTAAATGGACAGAGCATTGTGCTTGTTTAGATACTGTTTAGCGTATTCAGATCCCATATAGCGAGCTAAGGATTTGTGAGGTACCGAGGTGAGATCGACGACGATCAAACCATCCAATGCGTCATTGAAATTGGGGTCGACGTTAAAACAGACCAACTTGCCGTTTAAGTTTAGGTATTGTCGTAATAAGACCGGTACGCTTTTTCCAGTGTCCAGTCTTGAGATAACGCGCGATAACAGTTGAACGTCCGCTAGAGCACTCAGTGTTTGAGGGCACCACTGTCTATGGCGATTTTGTTTAGGAGGATTAGACGCACTTACATATCGTGCACTGTCATTATCGTAATGGTGCAAGGTCATTGTGTCGGTGAGGAGCTGGCGAGCGATGTCGCTATAGTCATTGCTAATACTCACCGGACCAAATAGATGAGTGTAGTTGGGATGTCGACGTACAAATTCCGCAATACCTTTCCACAGCAGTAGTAGCGCGCTCATGCTTTTTTGGTATTCTTCAGCGACGACACTGCGTCCCATTTCAATGGATTTGCCCATTGTATTTAAGAAGGAGTGCTCGAAGTTAAACAGGGTGCGAGAGTATAGGGCGCGTATATCCCCTTGCTTAATGAGCTCGTCAACGAGACCTAGACGATAAGCGCCGACCAACTTTTGTTTTTCTTTGTCCCAAACAAATAGATGTTGATAGAGCTGATCAAACTGATCGATGTCTAAAGATTGCCCCGTTCCTTCTCCAACTTGTCGAAAGTTTATTTCCCTTATTCGTCCAATTTCTCGCATCACCGCAGGAATGTAATCCATGGAGGTACAGTAAACCTCAAACTCACCGCTAGTAAGGAGTAAGTGCTCTTGAGGGAGGAGTTCGATGTCCTCAAGCAGTTCGCTGAGGTGAGTTTCTGAGGCTATGGCTTGATCACGTTGATGAGAAGAAAGCGAGCTATGGTTTCTTTCAGGATGTTGCTGATTGAGCAAATAGGTATTAAGGCGCAGATAACTAACAAGCTGCTGGCTGTCTAGCGAACTCACCTCTTTAAACTTGATTTTGTTGCCAATTGAAATTCGGATGGCGGTGTTCTTTTTATTGAGAAGCTCGCGACCTAACATAGCAGTTCTTAGCATCGGGTGGACTTTTCCTGCCAAGTAGAAGTGTTTGGAGTTAACGCCGCCGATATGCACTGGCACCGTTGTTGCCTGATTTCTTTTGATAAGGGTACTTACGGAGCGGCTCCACTGCTTATCCTCCAGTTGAAGCGATTTTCTGTCAACCAGTTGTGACACTTCGCCTGCAGGAAATACAAGCAGAAGGCCGCCAAGTTCTAAATGCTGGTTGGCTTGTCGCAATGCTTTGGAGTTTGATCGATGTGCATTGGTTCCGTTGAACACATCGACACCGATAAACAAAGGCTCCAGCTCCGGAACCAGTTTAAGAAATTCATTGGCAAGAATTTTCACGTCCTTGCGAATCTGCAGTAGCACCTTGGCCAAAATGACACCTTCAACACAACCTAGGGGATGATTCGCTACAATGATGGTTGCTCCAGTTTTAGGTATCGTCTCACTACTGCCTGCTTCGATGCGATAATCAATACCTAGGATATCCAACGTGAAACGCAAGAAAGACTCGGTATCACAATCTGCAGGACGTTGAGCGTATAATCTGTCTAAAACTGACAGGCCAGTAGCCCACTCAGTAACGTTTTCGGCTAGGCCTAGTGGAGACCTGCGCGGCAGACGAAAAGGACTGGTAGTATCCATAGCAACCTCTGAATATAAGCCAAATTGATGTGGCTAAAATGCTATGACGTTGATATGTCAAAATGGCGAACAACAGATGGAAGATGGATGACGTGTTGATGTCAAAATCGTGACATCGAATTAGAGGGAAATGAGACCGTGAGAAGAAAAAGCCCAGCGATGAGGTCGCTGGGCTCGATTTAGTTAGCTTAGAATGTTGCGTTCACGGACAGTTTGAAGCGGCGTTCATTTCCGAAATGAACATCGTTGATCACGCCTGTCGAGCTACCTGATTTAGTGATATATTCGCCACCACCACCTGTGCCAGCAACATACTCTTTATCAAAGAGGTTTTCGATATTGAATCGGAAATCCCATACGACATAATCGCTCTTAATTTTATGAGATGCTCCAGCATCAAAGCGCACGTAACCATCCAGTTTTACGGTGTTAGCATTATCAGCCCAGCGCTCACCTTGATAGAACATACCAAGATTAAATGCCGTTGTATCAGTCATCGCATAGCGAGTCCATGCAGAGCCACTCCACTCTGGAACGTTAGCTGGACGCTTATCTTGGTACTTATCATGTTTGTCGAAATTTGCATCTAAGTACATACCGGTTGCCATCACAAACCATTTATCGGCGATTTGACCTTGTGCACCAGCTTCCACACCTTTATGACGCTGAGTACCATTTTGCGTGGTGATACCGTTTTCTGTGATACTGATATTTTCCTTCTCAATGTCAAATAGGGCTCCAGTAAGCAGTAGGCGATTATCCATTAGCTCCCACTTTGTACCTAACTCGTATTGACGACTTTTCTCAGGTTCGCGTTCTGTCACTGAGTTGTCATCGTTAACCACGTTTGAGACTGGATTGAAGCTCTCCGAGTAGTTAGCATAAATGCTGCCGTTGTAGCTTGGATGGAAGATTAAGCCAGCTTTTGGTGAAAATGATTGGCTGTCATTAGCACCACTGATGATTTCGCCTTTTGAGTTTTTTCCATCGGCAAAGTACATATCATATCGACCGCCTACAAGTGCTTGCCATTGGTCATTGAAGGTGATGAGGTCTTGAGCATAAAAACCGTAGAAATGGTTGTTGCTCTCATAGGTAGACGTGGCATTGTTGTAGTCTAGACCCGGGTTTGTAGGGTTCTCACCAGGTTGCACACTAATTGAGCTGCCTTTCACTCTCTGCTGAGCATAGTCATAGAACTGGCCGTTAGTACCAAGCAAGACTTGGTGATCCACATTGAGAGCAGTGAAGTTACCGTGAAGATCTGCGTGGAAAGCTTGAGTTTTCCAATGATCATGACGATCAAATGGGCTCATGGTGTAACTGCCATCAACGAGCGTATTAGAGTCTGGTGTCGGCATCGAATCATAGCGATGACGCTTCATGTCTTGTAAGTTGTAGCTTAGTTTGGCTTCCCATTGTGTATTGATATACAGGTTAAGATCAGCACCAAAGTTTTCTACATCGTTGTTGATGAATGACCAGTGAGCGTCTCTGATGGTTTCTTTATCGCCAATTCGATTACCATTTAGATCCAACCAAGAGCCTGAGTCGATCGGTGCATTATCTTGAGTCTTTTCGTAGTTGAAGGAGAGTAGGCCCCAGTCGTAAAGATCGGCTTCAATGACGCCATAACCTAGAAAACGATCGCGTTCTCGGTTATCACCCGTTGCATACTTTCTACTTTCAACACTGTCTTGTTTTACTAAGACAGTACGGCCACGAAGTGTCCCTGATTCATTCAATTTACCGGATGCATCAACGTGATAGCGCGTGCTACCTAGATCGTCAAAATCTGCACCTACGTTGACTTTTGGCGTCGCAGTCGGCTTTTTTGACACCATATTAATCATGCCGCCTGGTGCTGAGTTACCGTATAAAAGGCTGGATGGACCCTTTATAACTTCAATGCGATCTAAGGTTTCAATTGGCAGCATGTAGTGAGTGAATAGCGAGTGACCATTGCGCAAGTAACCATTGGTTGATGACAACTCAAATCCACGTAAGTAGAACGTTTCTCTATTCCATTTCTGTGAGCCTGCGCTGACACTAGCATCGTTTTGCAACGCTTCACCTAATGTGGTTGCCAGTTGTTCATCCAAAACAATCTCAGGAATCACGTTTACAGATTGAGGGGTTTCTAACATAGAGGCATCGGTGCGCATAGCACCTGAAGCACTGTCAACTTTATAGTCATCAAAGCTTTGCGCATGTACGACGAGTGTTTCATCCACACTCGATTTGTTTTGTTCGGCAAATGCTGGAGAGGTGTTAAGTGCGAGTACCACGGCACTGCAAAGTGTGGTCACTTGAAATTTCATTCTGGGCTTTCCTTGCTCGTAAAAATCGAGACAAATTGAATAATTTATTATTGGTATATGACATCATATTAGTAGCGAGGTGAATGCTAATGCTATTTATTATCATTAGCAATATTGCTAAGTGTAACAATCTGTATCTTTTGAAATTTAAGCTGATGGATTGCATCAAACAGGTAAATAAGGTGTAATTAATTTGTTGATAAACAAAAGGATAACGTCAGTGGAATGGGGACAACAAAAACAATATGAATGCTATCGTTACCTTAAAACAGGCATGAAACTCAGTCTTTCTGTTACCGGTGAGGAATCGCTCAAAGGGCTACCTGCATCTTTAATCGGCTTTAAATTTGATAACTATCTGGTTGTGGATGCGCAAGAACTAGAACAAGAGACGATTTGTGCCTTGAGAGAAAAAAAAGTGATTGTCAGAGGGTTGACGGATACGGGATACGGACATGTGGTGGCTTTTACTTGTCAGTGTATTGCCGATTCTAATGTACCTAGTAAACAGGTTTATCTTTCACCTCCTAATAACTTTGTGACTAAGCCCATTCGAGAGCATTCGCGTTATAAGCTTGCAATTCCTTGCTCTCTTTCGCTGGGTAAAGCGCAAACCGAAGCAACGATGGTGGATTTCTCGTTGTCTGGTTGTGGTATTTTTATCGCTTCAGAACATGACTTTTGCAAAGGGCTAGAGGTAAAAATAGATTGTGAATTGAATCGATTTTTACCTGCAGGAATTACCTTCGAAATTGCGAGTATTAAAAAGCATGGCTTAGGTTCGTTAATCGGAATTCAATTCAACCAGCAGGTGTTAATGTCAAATAACCTAAAAATGACACTTGCCGAATGGTCTCTTCAAGCCAGTCATTAGGGCGAGTAGGCACTTACTTTTCACCTTAGTCGCGAACAAGGCTTTCTCTTCGCTTATTTCAAGGTGTAAACTGTGCTATATAAAGAGCAGATTTTTTCGATGGAACGTGCCAGTTTATGCGTATCTTTACCCTAGTGTTGTTAGTTGTTTTTTCTTGGTTGCAATATACTCTCTGGTTTGGAAAAAACGGTATCGTCGACTTCAATCAAGTTGAATCAGAAATCCAAGTGCAACAGCAAGTGAATCAAAACCTACAGACACGTAATAATGAGATGTTTGCGGAAATTGATGACCTTCGACAAGGGCTTGATGCCATTGAAGAAAGAGCACGACATGAACTAGGAATGATTCAAGACGGAGAGACGTTCTATCGCATCATAGGTGAGGACAACCAATGATACCTGAACACCATCCTATCATTGCTATTGTGCCAGCTGCTGGCGTGGGCAGTCGTATGCAAGCTGACGTCCCAAAGCAATACCTTAAGATTAATGACAAAACTATTTTAGAGCACACGGTTGATAAGTTGCTGTCACACCCAAGTGTCGAAAGCGTCATTGTCGCTGTTAGTGAGAGTGACCCTTATTATTCTGGACTGTCATTTTTATCGGAAAAGCCAGTAGTGCGTGTTGCTGGTGGCAATGAACGTGCCGACTCGGTACTCGCTGCCATCGACTACGTTAAACAGCGTATCCCTAATGCGTGGTGTTTGGTTCATGATGCCGCTCGCCCTTGTATCACCTTGGCAGACATCAGTAAGCTGATTTATGAAGTGTCCGTGCACCCGGTTGGCGGAATTTTAGCTTCGCCCGTGAAAGACACCATGAAGCGAGCCGATGACGTCAATGGTATTGACCATACTGTAGAGCGAGTGGGTCTGTGGCATGCGTTGACGCCACAAATGTTCAAAGTAGAGCTACTTCATAGTGCACTTACTAATGCACTAGAGGAAGGGGTTTCAATTACCGATGAAGCGTCTGCTGTTGAGTGGACCGGGCTTTCTCCATTGCTGGTTGAAGGGCGTGGAGACAACATCAAAATTACTAGGCCAGAAGATTTAGCTCTGGCTGAATTTTATTTAATGAAAGAGGAAGTACAACAATGAGAATAGGCCATGGCTTTGACGTTCATAAGTTTGGTGGCGAAGGTCCTGTAATCATTGGCGGTGTGGCCATTCCTTACGAGCAAGGATTGATCGCACACTCTGATGGTGATGTTGCACTTCACGCTTTATGTGATGCCTTACTTGGGGCTATCGCCGCAGGAGATATTGGTCGTCACTTCCCAGATACTGATGCCGAGTGGGAAGGAGCGGATAGTCGCGCTCTACTTCGTGATGTGTACAGTAAAGTGAAAGCGAAAGGCTACGAACTGGTTAATGCGGATATCACCATCATGGCGCAAGCTCCTAAAATGGCTCCTCACATTGACAGCATGTGCCAAGTCATTGCACAAGACTTAGATACCGATATTGGTAACGTTAATGTGAAGGCAACGACAACTGAAAGATTAGGCTTTACAGGACGTAAAGAAGGAATTGCCACTGAAGCAGTGGTATTGATTAGCAAAATTACGTCTTAATAGGCAGCGATGATGACTGATGTTTTACAACACTTAGCCTACCTATACGGTAAGCCAACCACGACAGCCAAATTTAAAGCGACCAATGAAGATTTTGTAGTTCGCGAAGTACTTGGCTTCGAGTTCACAGGAGAAGGCGAGCATTTGATGTTACGCGTTCGCAAAAATGGTGAGAATACCAGCTTTGTTGCCAACGAACTGGCAAGGTTTTGCGGGGTCAAGTCCAAAGATATAGGTTGGGCAGGTCTTAAAGACAGACATGCTGTGACAGAGCAGTGGTTGAGTGTGCATCTGCCGAAAAAGAATGTCCCTGACTTTTCCGACTTTCATAAGCAATATCCTAGTATTGAGATAGTAGCAACTAACTGGCATAACAAGAAGTTAAGACCAGGTGATTTAGCGGGGAACGAGTTTGATATTCGTCTTACGGACGTTTCTGATATAACGGAATTGAGCGCGAGATTACAGCAAGTCGAAGCGAGTGGTGTTCCTAACTATTTTGGTCAGCAACGATTTGGTAGAGATGGCGGCAATGTCACCGAAGCAAGACGTTGGGGACGTGAAAATGTACGAACTCGTAACCAAAATAAGCGCAGCCTATACTTGTCGGCAGCTCGCTCTTGGATTTTTAATGAGATTGTCTCTAAGCGCATCGAAGCTCAGAGTTTCGAGAGTGCAATCGCGGGTGATATTCTGGACGATAATGGCGTGATTACCGCTGCACTGGCTGGTGATAACGCACTGCCGACAGAGCAAGATGCTTTAACACTTGAGCAAAGTGCGGTAGATCAAGAGCCTGACCTCATGTTGTTGATTCGTGGTAATCGTATGCGACACGATCGCCGAGCTATCTTACTGAAGCCTGAATCATTAAAAAGTCAGCTAGAAGATGATGCCGTGACGCTTTCTTTCTTTTTAGACTCAGGTAGCTTTGCAACATCAATCTTACGAGAGCTGGCTCAAATAGAAGAAGTGGAACGACAATTCTAAACACATGGATATGAGTAAAAAACTTAGCATTTTAATCAGCAATGATGATGGGGTGCATGCCGAAGGCATTAGAGCACTGGCGAAAGAACTTAGTGATATTGCGCAAGTAACCATTGTTGCACCAGATCGCAACCGATCTGGTGCCTCCAACTCATTGACGCTAGAACAGCCTCTGCGCGTTAATCAAATTGAGCCGGGTGTGTACTCTGTGCAAGGCACACCGACGGACTGTGTGCATTTTGCACTCAATGAGTTGATGAAAGATGACCTGCCTGATCTCGTGCTATCTGGTATTAATCATGGCGCAAACCTTGGTGACGATGTTCTGTATTCCGGAACGGTTGCCGCAGCTATGGAAGGGCACTTTCTTGGAGTTCAATCCATTGCATTTAGCTTGGTAGGCAAACAGAACTTTACCGCTGCGGCGATTATCGCTCGTCAGTTTGTGGAGCGACATCTTAAGCAAAGAGTCCCAACTAATCGCTTGTTGAATATCAATATTCCAGATTTTCCATTAGCGCAATTGGGTCAGGTTGAGGTGACTCGATTAGGCGCGCGCCATCATGCTGAGAGTATGATTAGACAGAAGGACCCACGTGGTCACGATATCTATTGGCTAGGTCCTCCGGGGAAAGAGCAAGATGCGGGTATAGGAACGGACTTCTATGCAATAGAGCATGGCCATATTTCCATCACTCCACTTCAGGTGGATTTGACCGCGCATGAATCAATTGGTGCAATGGAACGTTGGATAGCAGGGAGAGATTAAGGTAATGAATCCGCAAGCGGAACGACTCGTTGAGTTTATCAAAGGGCATGGCATTACCAATGGTGCAGTATTGGAGGCGATTCAATCTGTACCGAGAGAACAGTTCGTGTCTCAAGCGATGATACATCAAGCGTATGATAACAATGCGTTGCCTATTGGCGCTGGCCAAACAATATCTCAACCTTATATTGTCGCCAAAATGACCGAGCTTTTAGAGCTATCAAGAGAAACTAAAGTACTCGAGATAGGAACGGGTTCTGGCTACCAAACTGCAGTTTTAGCTCAAATAGTTGAGCACGTCTTCTCGGTAGAAAGAATCAAATCTCTTCAATGGGATGCTAAACGTCGCCTAAAGAGACTCGATATTTACAATGTCTCGACTAAACATGGTGATGGTTGGCAAGGGTGGAAAGCAAAAGGTCCTTTTGATGCGATTATTGTGACAGCGGCAGCGGCGACAGTCCCTGACGCGTTATTGTCTCAGCTCACAGAAGGTGGGCGACTTGTAATTCCTGTTGGTGATGATGAACAACAACTATTAAAAATTACTCGAAAAGGTGATAGTTTTAATAGCGAAGTTATTGAATTAGTAAGGTTTGTTCCTTTGATTGCAGGTGAATTAGCGTAAATGCAAAGCCGTTTGAAGGCCGTGGGTTCCGTAATTATGTTGTCCAGTGCACTTGTTGGGTGTGCTGGGCGTTCGCCTGCACCTGTCTCAGATTTGGGAGGCAGGTACGATAATGTCTCTCGAGGGAGCTATCGCGGTAGTTATTACGAAGTGCAAAAGGGTGACACCCTCTATTTCATCGCCTACAAAACGGATAAAGATGTTAAGGAACTGATTCGACTTAATAATCTTCGTTCTCCTTACACCATTCATCCTGGTCAGCGCCTCAATTTGTGGCGACCTGTTTATACTCCTCCTGCGTACGCTGGCTCTGGTGCTGGGGAAGTGGCTGCGGCTTCTACTGCAACAGCTGCCGCGGGTTCTACCACCGCTAAAGCTAAGTCTTCAAACTCGCAATCCTCCAAAGCGAAGACGGGTAGTTCATCAACGCAAAATAGTCAAAAAACAGCCACTAAGAAGGTTGATCAATCAAAAACAAAGGAGTATGGTGACTCTAAAGGTAAACAAAATGTTAATAACACAAAACCCAATACGGCAAAACAGAGTACTGCTCAAACTAAGCCGAAGCCACCACCTAGCTCTAGCGGCAAAGTAACGAGCTGGCAATGGCCAACCAAGGGACGTGTAATAAAGAACTTTTCTGCAGGGGACCAAGGAAATAAAGGTATCGACATTGCAGGCCAAAGAGGCCAAGCAATTGTTGCCACTGCAAAAGGAACCGTAGTTTATTCGGGTAATGCACTCAGAGGTTATGGAAATTTGGTTATTGTTAAGCATAACGATAGCTACCTCAGTGCCTACGCACATAACGATCGGTTATTGGTATCAGAAGGGCAAAGTGTAAAAGCCGGACAAAAAATCGCAACAATGGGAAGCTCCGGAACCAACAGTGTAAGACTGCACTTTGAAATTCGTTACCAAGGTAAATCGGTAAATCCTAAGCGTTACTTACCGTAATTACCGTATACGTATTTACAATACGAAAGCTACTTGCAATTTGATTGACGTTATCAGAGAAGGTTAGCGACATAGTTTGTAGTCATGTTTTGCTAACTCGCCAGGGGGAGGCGCTATGAGTATCAGCAATGCAGTAACCAAAAATGAAAACTTCGACGTTGAAACGGAATCAACGGGGGTTGTCGAAAACGCACTTACCAACGATGAATCCATTTCTGACGATAAAGATATGTATGACGCATCGGCGAAAAGCCTGGATGCGACTCAGCTTTACTTAGGTGAAATTGGATTCTCTCCATTACTTACCGCGGAAGAAGAAGTCCTGTATGCACGGCGTGCCCTAAAGGGTGATGAAGCTGCTCGCAAACGTATGATCGAAAGTAACCTACGTCTGGTGGTGAAGATCTCTCGACGTTACAGCAATCGTGGACTTGCGCTGCTTGATCTTATTGAGGAAGGAAACCTTGGTTTGATTCGAGCCGTCGAAAAGTTTGACCCTGAACGAGGCTTCCGTTTTTCTACTTACGCCACATGGTGGATTCGACAAACGATTGAACGTGCGTTAATGAACCAGACTCGCACCATTCGTCTTCCGATTCATGTAGTGAAAGAACTCAATATCTATTTGCGTACTGCTCGTGAGTTATCACAGAAGCTAGACCATGAGCCTACAGCAGAAGAGATTGCACAGAAACTTGATAAGCCAGTCAGTGATGTATCCAAGATGCTACGTCTAAATGAACGTATTAGCTCAGTAGATACACCGATTGGCGGTGATGGTGAAAAAGCACTCCTAGATATTATTCCTGACTCAACGCATTCAGATCCTGAAGTCTCGACTCAAGATGATGATATCAAGTCTTCGCTGATTCACTGGCTTGACGAGCTAAACCCTAAGCAGAAAGAAGTACTAGCTCGACGTTTCGGTCTGCTCGGTTATGAGCCATCGACGCTAGAAGAAGTAGGACGTGAGATTAATCTGACCCGTGAACGCGTGAGACAGATTCAAGTTGAAGGCCTACGTCGACTTCGCGATATCCTGATCAAACAAGGGTTGAATATGGAGTCACTGTTCAATTTCGATGACGATTAAACTTTTCGTCTCATAAACAAAAAAATACCGCCAAATTAGGCGGTATTTTTGTCTGTGCGTAATGCTGAACTGTCTTATGCCCAGCCGTTTGGACTCTTCTTACGACGAGGAATGATGTGTGGAAGAATCAAGCCAAACAACAGACCTGCTCCAGCAACACCACCGCCATACATAAAGTAGCGCAGCAGTAGGTCTTCTTTCTGTGTATCCAGTTTTGCGCGTAGCTCACGGATTTCAGTTTGTGACGAGGTTAGCTGTGAGCTGATATCTGAGTAGTTTTGCTCAAGTTCAGCAATTTGCTTGTTACGTGCCTCTAGAGAGCTCACTAGACCATCTTTTTCGCTGTTTGCTGTTTGACGAGCGTTAGCCAGCAGTGATTTCGCTTCAGTCAGTTCTTTCTCAAGGCGCGGAAGACGCACTGCCATGCTCTCTTGAGTGGTCACATACTTAGTTTCAACCCAGCCTTTACGGCCACGGCTATCTTGAACTTGAGAGTAACCATTCTCTCTGTTAGTGGAGAGTAGTCGAACTTTGTCACCAGCATTGATGCTGCCAATGATTCGATATTGGCTGCTAGGGCCAGAATGCATGTAAGTAAATAGCTTGTCAGCAATATAACGATCCTGCGCCAATGCAGCAGGGGCTGCCAGTAATGACACCATGATCATGCAGATCAGTTTTTTCACAGTAAGTCCCTTAAGTGTTTCAATGGGGGAATGAACAAGAAAGTATCGTTCGCTTTGGTCGCGGGGACGTACTCTCAATTTGTAAATTTTTAAGAATGGGCAAATAGTATGAAGTTTCTTAACGGGGTGCAACAAAGAAGGGAGGCAAAGCCTCCCTTTATTTGAATTTGAGTCAAATATGACGTGAGCTTCACATCTCTCTGACTTTATTGCACATCGTGCTTATGCACCAAAGATGGCTTGCATTGCGTAGAAGAATACGACCGCTAGTAGTGCACCGGCTGGTAACGTCACAATCCAAGACGCTACGATGTTACGAACAACACCTAAGTTTAGTGCAGCAATACCGCGAGCAAAACCAACACCTAGAACCGCACCTACAAGTGTTTGTGTGGTCGAAATAGGAAGACCTGTACCTGAAGCTAAAACAACTGTACAAGCTGTTGCTAGCTGTGCAGCAAAGCCACGGCTTGGTGTTAGTTCGGTAATACCGGTACCAACAGTCGCCATTACTTTGTGGCCCATTGTTGCAAGACCTACAACGATACCGATACCACCTAGAGGAAGAATCCACCAAGCGATAGAGCTTTTCGCTGTAATTTCACCCATATGTTCTACGGTAGATACTACCGCAGACAGTGGACCAATTGCGTTAGCTACGTCGTTTGAACCGTGAGCAAATGCCATTGCACAAGCTGTGATAACCATTAGAACACTGAAGATACCTTCAACGCCGCTAAAGCCATGATCTTCCTCACGGTTAGCAAATTTACGCTGGATATAGATGTAACCACCGATCATAACGAGTGCTGAAACACCTGCAGCCCAGAACCACGCTTCCATACCTTCTAGGTGCAGACCTACGTGTTTAAGACCTTTTTTAATCGTTACCAGGGCGATAACCATGGTAGTAATGAACATGTAAACAGGCACAAAGCGCTTTGCGTTAAACAGTGGTTTTTCAGTATCAAATATCAGTCGTTGTGCACTGATAAATATTACGTAAGCAAAAAAGCCAGAAATAACAGGGGTAATAACCCAGCTACCTACGATGCCTTTAACTGATCCCCAGTCTACCGCTTCAGTACCGACTGACACACATGCGAAACCAATGATGGCACCGATGATTGAGTGTGTCGTTGATACTGGCCAGCCCATGTAAGAAGCTAGAAGCAGCCATGTACCAGCGGCAAGTAGAGAGGACATCATACCGTAGACAAGAATGTCAGGTTGATGGGCGAACAGTGACGTTTCAATAACACCTTTACGAATCGTGTCAGTCACTTCACCGCCGGCAAGGTATGCGCCAGCAAATTCAAAGATCATCGCGATGATGATCGCTTGCTTAACTGTTAGAGCTTTAGAGCCAACAGAAGTACCCATTGCATTGGCAACATCATTTGCACCAATACCGATTGCCATAAGGAAACCGAATACTGCTGCAACAATAATTAGGATAGTGCCGTAGTTTGCAAGAATATCCATTGTAATACCTAGTTTTGTTTCATAACAAGCGGAGCAATTCTTTAGGCGCAGGGCAAACTCTTAAGCATTGTCTGTGCTCAACGCCTAATTCATCCTTGCTCTTTGTTACTTAGTTAACGTTCGATTAAGACCTAGACAGCATCACTTCAAGACGAGCGCCTACACGCTGTGCTTGATCTGCAATACCGCCGACCCATTCAAAAATCTTGTAGAGGAACATGACATCAATTGGATTCATGTCGTGCTCAATCGTCATCAATTGCTGACGAAGTTGGATCTGCATTGCATCAGTGTCATCTTCGATGATGTCTAGCTGATGAATCATTTCTGCTACAAGCGTAACTTCGCGGCCTTTAAAGCCAGTCTCTAACAGTTCATCAAGCTCGTTAATTACTTTTTGAGCTTGGTTAGCTGCATCAAGACAACGCTTCACATATGCGATGAAGTTTTCTTGCAGTGGAGCTGGAATGACGAGCTGTCGACCGTATACACGCCCGGCAATGTCTTTTGATAGGTTCGCTAACTTATCTTGCTGTGTAAGTAGCTCAAGCATGTCGCTACGATCCACAGGCATGAATAAACCGCGTGGTAGTTTTAGGCGTATTTCACGCTTAAGTACGTCCGCCTCTTTCTCTAGGTGAGAAATCTGCGCACGGATCTCTGCTGCTTTCTCCCAATCGCCTTGAGCACTAGTCTCAAAGAAGTTGATAAGATGAGAACAACATTCTGTTACGCACACTACGTGGCGCTGCAAAGGCTTAATAGGGGACTTTGCAAATAACCCCATAATTGTATTTACTGGCATGGTCATTCAACCTAATTAATATAACCTGAAATAAACATACACCAATTCATGGTGAAATGTTGAGCGATGGCTATAAAGGCGCGCATGGTAACCCATTAAAAGTCTGATTTAAACTGTTTTAGATCATCATTTGGGTGATATTTGTCACTTGCTGAACGCATCGATTGCTCATATCCTGTTGTGAGTGTCCCCGAAAGGTAAAACTATGGAAACCGAGATAGAACTGAAGTTTTTTGTTTCTCCTGAATTTTCAGAAACTTTGCGTAACAAAATTTCTGAAACAAAAGTACTTCAGCACAGTTGTCGTGAGTTAGGAAACACTTACTTTGATACTCCTGATAATTGGTTACGCCAACATGATATTGGCTTAAGAATTCGCCGTTTTGATGATGTTTTTGTTCAAACTGTAAAAACATCTGGACGCGTGGTTGCTGGCTTGCACCAACGTCCAGAATTTAATGCAGAACACACTTCCAACTCTCCATTGCTCACTCTTCATCCAGTAGATATCTATCCTCAAGGAAAAGATATCGATGTATTGCAAGCAGAACTGACACCTATTTTTGCGACAGACTTTACGCGTGAACAGTGGTTGATTGGTATGGCTGATGGTAGCCAAGTGGAAGTGGCCTTCGATCAAGGAGTGGTCTCTTCGGGTGATAAAACTTATCCCATTTGCGAAGTGGAGCTGGAGTTAAAATCAGGTCAGACCGATGCGCTATTCACATTGGCTCGCTCATTTATTGAAAACGGTGGTATTCGTTTAGGTAACTTAAGTAAAGCGGCGAGAGGTTATCGCTTGGCAATGGATTACGAAGGTGATCCCGTCAAGACAATGGATCTAGTCGACACAGTAGAAAGCGATAATGTTGAAACCTGCTTTATCCAGTCTCTCGAACATGCTCTAGCTCACTGGCACTATCATGAGCAAATTTACGTTGAACATGAGTCCATAGAAGCGCTGCATGAAATTAGTCATGCACTAAGCTTTATTCGCCAGATTCTTACTGTTTACGGTGGTATTGTTCCTCGCCGTGCTAGTGCAATTGTACGACAGGAATTGAAGTGGTTAGAAGAGGAGCTAAGTTGGCTTAAGAGTTATGATCACTTCGAAACGTTACTTGAAGATAAAGGGCATGTTCTAAGAAAACTGGATGCAAGAAAGTATTTGGTTGCTGAGCTCAAAGAAATGGAGCAAGAGCTACCTGATCGTGAAGACATGCTGAAATTGATTCACTCGGCACGCTATGCAGGTCTATTATTAGACTTAAGTCGCTGGATTTTATCGCGAGGCTGGCAGCCGTTTCTTGATGACAAAGCTCGCGATAAGATGGCGCAAAATATTAAGCCGTTTTCCATCAAACAGCTTGCACGCACTTGGGCTGAATTGATTGAGGCTTTCCCGCCTGAGAAACTTCTCACTCGACAGGATTACATCGACCAACAATATCGTTTGATGAGGAATCTCTACACCGGTGTTGGCTTTGCTAGCCTTTATAATACGGATGAGCGCAATAGTTTCCGGCTTCCTTGGGCTGATTTACTTCAGGGAATTGACGACTTACTGATGTTGGAGCCTTTGGAGCGCTTAGTCACAAAATTAGAAGGCGAAGAACAACAGCAACTAGAACGTTGGTTGAAACGCCAGGAGAGCTCCATACTACATGCGATGGAGCAAACGCGACAAATCAGTATTGAAGCCCAGCCTTACTGGCAGGATTAGTGGCTAATTAACTGCTACAAAAAAGAGGCGTGCTGCCTCTTTTTTGTTATTTATTGGAGTCCAGTGAATCCATTTTCTTTTCGATTTTCTCTAGCTTATGTAAGATGATTTCTTGTTGGTTTAATACCTTCTGTAGCATCACTTCTTTATGTTTAGAACGCCTTTCATCCATTGAGCTTGGTGAAGAAAGCAGCGAGGTAATCAAACCTGATGTCATACCAAACAAACCAACACCACAGATGATAATCACTCCAGCTAGCGCTTTCCCCAAACCCGTAACAGGGTAATGATCTCCATAGCCCACTGTTGAAACGGTAACGAAAGCCCACCAAACTGCATCGCCGATATGCTGAATATTGGCTTCGGGATCATCTCCTTCCGCCCAGAGCATAAGCCCAGCGCCTGCGGTGATCAGTAAGATCAGTAGTAATAAAATAGAAGCAATGGTGGTTTCGTGCTTATTCCGCGCCAGTTGTCTTAGTAGGGCCTCACCAGAACGGATAACCAAAATAACTCTAAAGATATGAAACACTCTGGCAAAACGTAGCGGCTCAATCATAGGTACACTAGCGACAAAATCGATCCAGTGGGTTTTCATAAATTGCAGACGATCTGTGGAGCGGATCAGATCTATGAAAAGCTGCAGCAGAAATAAACTACAGATTATAAAGTCTAGGCCGATAAGGACGGTACGCTCATCGCTATTGATAGGCGCAAACAACAAGGCTGAGATCACAAATAGCGCCATAAACGACAGAAAAAGTGACAATAAACTCAGAGGCTTAGTTTCAGTTTTGGTATCATTTGCTTTCATACGAGGCTCGAAATAAATAACTTGGGCTCATGCGTGCCATTTCCTTTAGCGAAGGTAACGTACAAGTAAATGACGTTGGCATCAAAGTTAGGTAAAGACACCCTAACTATATAATAAATAATGGAGAACGGATAATGACCACACTGGCATTTAAACCTTGGGAGCGTGTAATAACGGACGTGCGCTTAGTTCCTAAGATGTTGATGTTGATGATATTTAGTACGGTTCTGTTGGTTAGCAAGCAATTATGGGATGCCAGTACATTTTATGATTCATTGCTTGCTGCGACGCAAAGTGCAGAGGTCGCGCAACAGCATTATGAAGCCTACTTGGTTCAAGTGGTTTGGCAAACAGCATTGATGATCGTGCTCTTTGTCGCGCTCTTATTATTCGCCGCTAAAACGATGTTAAAACAAACTACATATCTCAGCGATGCTATCAAACGTATGGCGGACAAAGACCTGACCGTGCCGGTCAACATGGATTGTAAAGATGAGTACGGTGACGTTGCTAGAGAGCTAGAACGCACTCGTGTTCAGCTGCAAGATATCATCAAGACTCAAGTGGTTACTTCTCAAGAACTCGCGACGCTCACTGAAGTGATGACGTTAAGCATGTCTGAGACCAAAGAGTCTTCTCAAGAAGAGTTTAACGAAATCGATCAGCTTGCCACGGCAATGAGTGAAATGACTTCAACGGTTCAGACTGTTGCAGATCACGCTCAGAATGCTTCTCAGCTAACAGAACAAGCTTCAGGACAGGCATCGACAGGACAACGTTTTGTTCAAGGCACTGTGACTAAAATGAGTGAGTTGTCGGATGATATCGCAGCTTCTGCGCAAGCGGTAAACCAAGTTGAAGAACGTGTTGAATCAATCGGCAGTGTTGTGGGCACCATTCAAGGTATTTCAGAACAGACTAACCTTCTAGCACTCAATGCAGCTATTGAAGCTGCACGTGCAGGAGAGGCAGGCCGAGGCTTTGCTGTTGTTGCGGATGAAGTGCGTAATCTAGCTCAACGCACACAGCAGGCGACGGTAGAAATCCAAGATATGATTTCTCAACTACAATCTAGTGCCAATTCAGCAGTTGAATTGATGGAAAAGAGCGTAGTTGAAGCGGCCGACGGTGTAGAACTTGTCACCAATGCCGGTGTAGAACTTGATGGCATTGTGAATCAAGTCAATCAGATTAATGATATGAACTTCCAAATTGCCACTGCAGCGGGTCAGCAAAGCAGTGTTGCCGAAGAGATGAATCAAAACCTGACTAATGTAAGAGAGCTGGTCGAAGCGTCGGTTGTGGTTGTTACTGAGCTGCTGGAAACGTCGGAAATGATGCAGAATAACGCAACAGAACTCGATGGTAAGATTCAATCGTTTAGAGTTTAATTCGCAATAATAGAAAAGGGGTCACTGATTACAGTGACCCCTTTTTTGTATCCAACGAATGTGTGCTCTGTAGCAACAAAAACTACAGTGCTAGCTTTCTTCTGCTGATTCTGTTTCCGCTTGTTGCTGTTGTAACTCTAAGACTTGGTTGTCAATTAGACGCGCTTTTCCTAAGAAAGCCGACATCAAAATAACCGCGTGCGTTGAATCACTGCTAATCGGTTGCAAGCTATGTGCGTCGCGAATGAAAATTTCGTCTGGCTGAAGACCTGCTGCACGCAATTGATCACTTGCGTCTTCAACAATGGAAGCGTAATCATCACGACCACCGCGAATTGCACTGTTAATCCAACGCATGGTTTTTGCTAACACAGGTGCACGCTGGCGTTCATCCATTGTCAGATAACCATTACGTGAGCTCATTGCCAAGCCATCCATTTCACGCACTGTTGGGACACCGATAATGTCAATATTCATGGCAAGATCGCTCACCATTTGACGGATAAGCGCCAGTTGCTGGTAATCTTTTTCACCAAAGCAAGCTACGTCTGGCTGAACGATATTGAACAGCTTAGTGACGATAGTTGATACGCCTCTAAAGTGCCCTGGACGTGAAGCACCTTCAAGCATGTGAGAAATGCCTGGAACCTCAACAAAGCTCTGTTTATCCAAGCCTTGTGGGTACATAACTTCTGGTGTTGGCGTGAACAATAAGTCGACACCTTCAGCCGTCAACTTCGCCATATCTTCGTCAAGCGTGCGTGGATAGTTGTTTAAGTCATCCGCACGATCAAATTGCATCGGATTAACAAAAATGCTCGCGACGACGACATCAGCATGTTCGCGTGCTTTGCGCATTAAAGTAAGATGGCCTTCGTGCAAATTACCCATAGTAGGAACAAAGGCAATTCGACGCTGTTCACGCTTAAGTAGTGCAATTTGCTCTCTAAGTTCAGCAATATCAGCTAAAGTTTGCATGATTCCCCCTAGGCAATCGTATGAGCGTCATCAGGGAAAGTGCCGCTTTCCACATCAGCGATGTACTTCGCGACAGCACTGCGCATATCACCAGTTTCTGCGAGGAAGTTTTTCGAGAACTTAGGCATGTAGTTCGCCGAAATTCCAAACATGTCATGCATCACTAAGATTTGGCCATCAGTAGTGTTACCTGCACCGATACCAATAACAGGAACGTCGAGCGCTTCTGTGATACGTTTTGCGAGCTCTTGAGGAACGCATTCCAATAAAACAATTTGAGCGCCAGCTTCTTGAAGAGCCAGTGCGTCACGTACCATTTTATCTGCATTCTTCTGATCGCGACCTTGAACTTTATAACCACCAAAAATATTGACGCTTTGCGGCGTTAAACCTAGGTGAGCACAAACTGGAACAGCACGTTCAGTCAGCATTCTTACGGTATCAACGAGCCAATCACTGCCTTCAATCTTAACCATGTTAGCGCCAGCACGCATCAGCTTTGCCGCATTCTCACAAGCTTGCTCTGGAGTGGCATAGCTCATGAAAGGCATGTCGGCCATAAGAAGACAGTTAGGGCT
Organism: Vibrio mediterranei; assembly: GCF_900088415.1. Lineage (GTDB taxonomy): Bacteria > Pseudomonadota > Gammaproteobacteria > Enterobacterales > Vibrionaceae > Vibrio > Vibrio mediterranei. Next base: position 123,031 of record NZ_FLLQ01000008.1, on the reverse strand, counting down.
GCCTGCACGTACACTACGAGTATGATAAACAACGTCTTCTACTGTTACAGGAAGTGTGTCGTTGCGGCCTTGAAGCACCATACCTAGTGAATCACCCACTAGTAGAACTGGCATTTCTTGGCTTTCAAATAAACCTGCAAAGCTCGCATCATACGCGGTTGACGTTGCAAATTTACGACCTTCTTGTTTCCATTTAACAAGATCGTTGATGGTGATTTTTTTCATTTTTAATCCTTACTTAGGGGTTGGCTACGATTGCCAAACTCTGAGCCCATTACGTGACACATTGTCCACCAGTGTTTTGAGCTCAGTCCCGTCAGGGAGTTGTAAATTTGGTGCGATTTCCAAAAGCGGATAGAGAACAAACTCTCTCTCTTTCATCCCATAATGAGGAACGGTTAGGCGCTCGGAATCGATCACCTCATTGCCATAAAGAATAATATCGAGATCAAGAGTTCTTGGGCCCCATCTCTCATCTTTACGGACACGCCCTTGTTCCAGTTCGATCGCTTGTGTGCAATCGAGGAGCTCAAGTGGCGTTAATTCGGTAGAAAGTTGCGCGACAGCATTAATGTAATCAGGCTGATTTTGTGGTCCCATTGGTGTGCTGCTATAAAGCGAGGAGCAAATCGTGAGCTTACTCTTTGGTAAGTGCTTAAGTGCTTCAATCGCTTCGTTAGCTTGAGCTACGGGATCTGACAGGTTGCTGCCAATCGCTATAAAACAAGTAATCATTACTCAGCGCTCTTAGATTTCTTCGGTGTTCTTCTGCGACGAGAACCAGAACGAGAGCTTGAACCACCAAGGTCATTGACCATGGCTTGACGCATATTACGCCCCGCTGATTGGAACGTTGCCCACCATTTTGCCAAAGCAGCCACTTCACCGCCTTCAATTTCGCCACGCATTTCGAGGAAATCAAAGCCCGCTCGGAACTTGTTAAGCTCCATCAATCGGTAAGCTCGCTTGCCTGAACGACGAGGCAGTCGCAATTGCAGTTGCCATATCTCGCGAATCGTTGCAGTATGACGGCGCGGGATTGCTGTCGATTTAACTTGTTCATCGAGAATGTTATTGCTAGCTTCCATGATGGCATCGTACTCAGACATGCCTTTCGACATTAATCCGAGTGGCGTATTCCATCATTGGGTACCAAAGCATGGCGGCAAACATAAACGCTGGGTTTACGCGTTTACCTTCTTCGATGCGCTCATCGGTAGCGTCCAACACCAAGTCTAAGACTTGCTCAGTGCGAGAAGAATACTCTTCAGTAAAGTGCGGCGCTATGATTGGGAACAATTGTTGGAATAAATTGTATTCCCTCAATAGGTGATAGGTTTCTAGTCCATACCCAGACTGTAATAGCTTTAATGATTCTTCATATAAGCGAGCAGATGGGATATCACGCAATAATGGTGCAAGTTCTTCAATCGGCGCTGCTGTATCTTCTTCAATGTCAAAATCTAATTTGGCAGCAAAGCGTATAGCGCGCAGCATACGCACAGGATCTTCGCGGTAGCGAACTTCAGGCTCACCGATAAGACGAATTAAACGATCTTCTAGATCTTCCATTCCACCTGCATAGTCGTGAATGGAGTAGTCGCCGATGTTGTAATACATCGCATTGATTGAGAAATCACGACGCTCTGCATCTTCATCAATAGAACCATAGACATTGTCGCGCAGTAGCATGCCTTCTTTGCTCTGTTGAGAAACGTTTTTCTCTTGTTCTTGATGGTGTCCACGGAAGGTAGCGACTTCAATAATATCGCGACCGAACATAATGTGTGCAAGACGAAAACGTCGACCAATGAGACGACAATTCCTAAATAGTTTTTTGATCTGCTCTGGCGTTGCGTTAGTGGCTATATCAAAATCTTTAGGTTGTTCTCCAAGCAGCAGATCGCGCACGCCGCCGCCAACGAGATATGCGTCATATCCTGCACCATTAAGGCGATATAAGACTTTTAACGCATTTTCGCTGATCTGCTTGCGCGAGATGTTGTGTTCGTCTCGGCTATAAGTCTGCAATGAAAGCTCGTGATAGACTGGTTGAACTTTTTGAGAATTTTCTTTTTTATTCATAATATTAACGCAATTTAGGTTCGCGAAATGACGCAGTTTTGGCGTACATTCCGTGCCTGACGCATGAAATTTGCCGCTTATGATAGCTTAGAGAGCCTCATTTGAGAATGGCGGTTTGATTTTGAGCTCATTTGGTAGTTGTAAAAGCTGCCAGTTTTCCACGCCCCACTGGATGATAGTCTCTATGTTTTCTGTTTCAATATGGCTATCAATGTTGAAACCAAGAAAACGCATTGCATTGAGTAATGTGGGTCTTGGATTATCTAAATCAATAGCGGTGGCATGATTTTGTTTGGATAACTTGTTGCCATTATCATCAATTGCCAGCGGAAGATGCAGGTAGCTCACTGGTTCCACGTCTAATGTCTTATATAAGCTGATTTGACGACCTGTCGGTTCAATAAGATCAGCACCGCGAACGACTTCGGTGATGTTCTGATAAATATCATCGAGCACCACCGCAAGGTTGTAGGCAAACAACCCGTCACGACGCTTAATAATGAAGTCTTCTTCAGCTAGCGCTTTAGGGATATCCAGTTGGCCATATCGTTGGTCGATAAAGGATTCAACCGGGTGGTGCATTTTGAGGCGGACCGCGCACTGATTGCTTGAACTCAGTGCTTTATCTCGACACGTACCTTGATAGTAGCCACCCAGTGCTTTTATTTGCTTTCTGGTGCACTCACACAAATAAGCTTGCCCTTGATGAAGCCAATGGTCGATTTGAGCCTGATAAGCGTCCAACCGAGAACTTTGATAAAGAACATCACCATCCCAGTGCAATTGATAGGCTTCCAGTGTTTTTAAGATAAGCGAGGCTGCTCCAGCCACTTCACGAGGAGGATCAATGTCTTCTATTCGAACTAACCACTGGCCTGAATGGCTTTTGGCTTGGAAATAACTTCCCAAAGCGGCAATTAAGGAACCAAAATGGAGTGGACCTGAGGGAGAGGGGGCAAATCGACCTATGTACATAGTATTTGTTTCGTATGAAGTAGTGGATCAAAAAAGGGAGCGCTTGCTCCCTTTTCTTATCGCTTATTAGCCTTGCATTTGTCTTTCTTTGATTTCTGCAAGAGTCTTACAGTCGATACATAAATCGGCAGTAGGACGAGCTTCTAAACGACGGATACCGATTTCGATACCACAAGATTCACAGAAGCCAAACTCATCTTCTTCAATCTTGTTTAGTGTCTTCTCAATCTTTTTGATTAAGCGACGTTCGCGGTCACGATTGCGAAGCTCAAGACTGAACTCTTCTTCTTGTGAAGCGCGGTCAACGGGATCAGGAAAGTTAGCTGCTTCGTCTTGCATGTGGTGCACAGTTCGATCAACTTCTTCCCTAAGTTGGTTGCGCCAAGCGCTCAAAATTTTTGTAAAGTGATCCATTTGAGCTTGTGACATGTATTCTTCACCAGCTTTCTCTTGATATGGTTCAACACCTGCAATGGCTAGGATGCCTAGCGCTTTTTTCTTAGTTTCTGGCATGCAGCATCTCCTACTTACACCTAGTCAACTGTGCGTACAGTTAATTTTAAGGCGGGTATCTATAGCAAAAAGAAATGCTGGTGGCAAATGAAGTTTGTTAAAGTTCTTATCAATGTGAAGTGAAATCACTTTTAGCTGAAATCGACCTTCGATAAGAGCGTAATTTCATTATCAAAAAACGCTGCCTTGTAACAAATTACCTCTACCCCTGCTTCCTCTGCTTGCTTGAGTAATTGTGAATATTTCGCATCTAGTATGGTGTGCCGCTGACACTTTTTCAATCCCTGAATGCAAAACAGCGAAAAATAATACAGCTCGATGTCCGGTTTGAACCATTTCTGTGAGCTCTCGCAAATGCTTTTGTCCTCTTGTGGTTTGTGCATCTGGAAAGTAGCCCTGACCGGTGGTGCTTGCATCATCAAGCAGTGTGACACTTTTTACTTCAATGTAGCAATCTGCGCGATCACTATCTTGTAATAAAATGTCGATTCTGCTGTTTTCTTGACCATACTTCACCTCGGTTCTCAACGATTGATAACCATTAAGCTCCTCAACAATGCCATTTTCTATTGCTTCAACAACTAAAGTATTAGCCCTAACTGTATTAACGCAAATTTTATGACCTGAGACGGTTTCCGTTAGCTCCCAACTATTAGGATATTTTCGCTTTGCATTGTCAGAGGTGGAGTACCAAACGGTAGAGTCTGGGTCGGCGCAACCAGTCATTGCCCCGGTGTTTGCGCAGTGGATAGTGAGCTGTTCTTTGTTGCTTAAATGGATATCAGCAAGAAAGCGTTTGTATCGTTTTATTAGCTTTCCTTGCTTTAAAGGAGGATCAAAGTGCATTTCGAGGCCATTTTTTATTAGAATGAGTGGCCACATTACAACATAAGGTCAAAGCGTTGTCACAGCTCCCTATAGAACAAGTGTTGCCTTCAATATTTGAAGCGATTTCCTCATCGAGTCAGATCATACTTAAGGCGGCGACTGGTGCCGGTAAGTCAACGTACTTTCCTGAAAAGCTTGTTGAAAGTGGACTGATAGATGGCAAAATTATTATGCTCGAACCGCGACGTATTGCGGCGAGAAATATTGCCATGTACGTAGCATCGCAGCGTAATGAAACGGTTGGTCAAACTGTAGGCTACCGAGTACGTGGCGAGAGCAAGGTGAGCAAGGGTACAAAGTTAGAGGTTGTGACAGAAGGTATCCTAACTCGTATGCTGCAAGACGACCCTGAGTTGACGGGCGTTGGAGCGATTATTTTTGACGAGTTTCATGAGCGTAGCCTCCATGCAGATACTGCTCTAGCTTTTACCCTTGAAAGCCAAGAGGCGCTGCGAGATGACTTGAAGCTGATAGTGATGTCTGCAACGTTGGAGGCCAATGACCTTCAACGTGTTTTACCGACGGCGACCTTTATAGAATCCAGTGGACGCTCTTTCCCAGTGGAAACCCATTATGTGCCAATAAGCCGCAATGATAATCTGCCAATATTTATGGCAAAACAAATAGAGAACCTGATGTTACGTGAGTCAGGCTCTTTGCTGGCTTTCTTACCAGGCGTTGGCGCCATCAAAAGAGTTGAAGAGCTTTTGCTACAAGCTGGTATCGAAGCAGATGTCTGTCCTTTATATGGGCAGTTGGATTTTAAAGCGCAGCAAAAGGCTATCCAGCCAGCTAAATCCGGAACACGAAAAGTCGTTCTTGCAACCAATATCGCTGAAACTTCCCTGACCATTGAAGGTATTCGCCTCGTCGTGGATTCTGGATTAGAAAACCAATCTTGGTTTGATTTAAAAACGGGTGTTTCGAGACTTGAGCAAACCCGCATTGCACAGTCCTCCGCGATTCAAAGGGCAGGACGTGCAGGTCGAATTGAGCCAGGGCTTTGTGTACGTTTATATAGTGAAACTCAGTTCAACTCACAACCTGAGCAAAGTACGCCAGAAATTTTACGTAGTGACTTGTCCGCATTGCAATTAGAACTGACCAAATGGGGCTGCTCTGATGCAATGGATTTAGCTTGGATAGACCCTCCAAAGTCCACGCATCTACAGCAAGCCCAGTCGCTTCTTATCAAGCTGCAACTTATCGATGAGAAGGGCAAACAAACCGCACTTGGACATCAAGCTCATGAGTTGGGTGTCGAGCCTCGCCTTGCTAGCATGTTGCTACAGGCTAAGCAGTTAGGGTCTGAGACGCTTAATGTGGCAATAGCCGTATGCTGCCTAATTGAAGAGCCCGAACGCAATGAGCTGGATCTTACCCGTTCATTAACGCGCTGGCAGCAAGGCACTCACTCTCGCCGTGGCTCTCTTTCCCAAAGAGCTTCTGTCTTGGCGCAACGTTTATCGCATCGTTTTGTATTAGAGGCGATGAATGAATCTTTACTCGGATTTGTCGCAGTGCTCGCATTCCCAGATAGAATAGCGGCAAGTCGCAGTGCTGCATCGGGACACTATTTGTTAGCAAATGGGCATGGAGCAAGTGTCGATAATCAGCAACCATTAGCTAAGTCACCTTACTTGGCCGTTGTTGATTTAATGAAAACCGGTCAGGGAAGTAGTCAGATTTTTAAGGCGTTGCCGCTGGATATTGAGTTGCTTTCGACAACAGCACCGCAATTAATTGATGAACTCTCTGTGGTGGATTGGGATGATCAGAAAGGTCGCTTAGTTGCCAGTGAACAACGAAAAATTGGCGCGATTGTTTTGCATCACAAAGAGATTCCCGTTCCAGAAAAAGCGGATGTTGAAGCTGCGCTGCTTGGCTATGTTAAGCGTAAAGGTTTAGTTGCGTTAGACTGGAACTCTGACGCGCAAGCACTTTGTACGCGCGTCATATGTGCTTCGGACTGGCTCCCAGATGAAGGTTGGCCGGATATGTCTGAGCAAGCATTGTTCGACGAGCTTGAGACGTGGTTATTACCCTTCATGACTGGCATCAAGAATGCCAAACAACTTAAGAAGTTGGATGTAATGGCCGCATTACAAGCCCGCTTAGGTTGGGATAAACAACAACGACTCAATGAATGGCTCCCGACGCATTTGGTAGTTGCCTCTGGCGGAAGAAAGAAAATACATTACCAAGTTGGTGAAGCTCCGACGTTGTCTGTGAAGCTGCAAGAAATGTTTGGCGAAAAGTCGTCACCTACTATTGCGCTAGGGAAACAAGCGATTGTGTTAGAACTGTTATCTCCAGCTCAACGTCCGTTGCAGATAACCAGAGACTTGGCGGCATTTTGGCAAGGTGCCTACAAAGAAGTACAGAAAGAGATGAAGGGGCGTTACCCGAAACATCCTTGGCCTGATGACCCAATGAATCATCAGGCAACGAGTAAAACTAAAAGACAATTGAATTCATGACAGTAACGAAAAAGTTGGCACCTAGTGGTAAAAAGCCAGCACCAAGAAAGACCACCACAAAATCGGCTCCTAAATCGAAAGCCAAAAGCAGCAAACCTAAGCGTAAACCGAGCCGGAAAAAAGCGAAACAAGGGTGGGGGAAACGTCTGCTCTCAATCGGTTGGAAACTAGCTCTGGTTGGCGTGGTCGCCCTTGGCGCGGTGTTTTACTATCTCGATCAAGTGGTTAAAGAGCGCTTTGAAGGTAATTTATTCGAGTTGCCAACAGTGGTTTACGCTCGTGTGCTCAATCTGTCTGTCGGCGACAATATTACGATAGCTCAGTTACGTAATGAACTGGACGTATTGAACTATCGTAAGGTATCTCAACCGCGCCATCCAGGAGAGTACTCCTCGTCTTCCACCAAGATAGAACTGATTCGTCGTCCCTTCGAATTTGCCGACGGTCCAGAACCCGATCGTCATGTGATGTTGTATTTTAACGATGGGTCATTGTCTAGAATTCAGTCGTTGGAAAAGAAAGGCGATCTTGGCTTTCTAAGAATTGAACCTAAGATGCTAGGGATGCTCGAGAAAAAAGCCGATGAACAACGCTTGTTTTTAAGGCGTGATCAATTTCCAGAAATCATGATCGACGCGTTATTAGCAACGGAAGATCGTGATTTTTACCAACATGATGGCATCTCCCCTACTGCCATAGCTCGTGCGTTTTTTGCTAACATTCGTGCTGGCCGCACGGTACAAGGGGGCAGTACGTTAACACAACAGTTGGCTAAAAACCTGTTCCTCACCAGTGATAGAACCTTATGGCGTAAAGTAAGAGAAGTGTTTATCGCACTCATCCTTGACTATCGCTATAGCAAAGACCAAATCTTAGAAGCATATTTAAATGAAGTTTACCTTGGCCAAAGCCGCGGTGAGGCTATTCATGGTTTTGGGCTAGCGTCTCGTTTGTATTTTGGTCAGCCATTACAAGAGTTGAGAATTGACCAGCTTGCGTTATTGGTGGGCATGGTAAAAGGACCATCGTACTACAACCCTATTCGTCATCCAGAGCGAGCTAAGCAGCGCAGAGACTTAGTGCTGCGTTTAATGATGGATCAGAACATGCTGACCGGACGTGAGTTTGAAATGGCAGCCTCTCGTGATCTCGACTTGCAGAACAATCCACAAATTGCGAGCCGCCAACCAGCGTATTTTCAGCAGCTTAACCGTGAGCTGAATAGCAAGCTAGGCGATAAGCTACGTGGTGGCAAAGGCATTCGAATCTACACCTCTCTGGATCCTGTTTCACAGGACAAGTTAGAAAAGGCCATTGCTAAGCGGGTACCTCAGTTAGAGAAAATATCCGGTAAAGGTCTTGAAGCGGCTGCCGTCGCGGTGGACAGAAATACTGGCGAGATCCGCGCTATGGTGGGCGGTAAGCGTACTGGTTACAGTGGTTTCAACCGAGCGTTGAATGCGAGTAGGCCAATTGGTTCGTTAGTCAAGCCTGCGGTCTATCTTACTGCGTTGGAACAGCCGCAGAGCTATGATTTGGCATCGACACTTCAAGACACTCCGATAACTTTGAAAGGAAGTCAAGGTAATGTTTGGCAGCCACGAAACTACGACCGTAAGTTCCGTGGTGATGTGCCGCTCTATCAAGCGCTTGCAAAATCTCTTAATGTCCCGACTGTGCGTTTAGGTATGTCTCTCGGCATTAAACCGGTTTCCGAGACATTAGTGCGCTTAGGTGTAGATGCGAATGAGATCAGGCCTGTTCCATCCATGTTCCTTGGTTCGCTATCGTTGACGCCGTATCAAGTCGCTCAGATGTTCCAAACTATCGCCAACTCTGGACGACAAGCCGAGCTATCGGCTTTACGCTCAGTCGTTACTGTGGACGGAGAGGTGCTCTATCGATCTCTACCTAAAGCGCAGCAGAAGGTCTCTCAACAAGCAGCATGGCTTACTACCTTTGCGATGAAAAAAGGGGTAGCTGAAGGAACGGGACGTTACCTGAATAGTCAGTTTGCATGGGCAGCACTGGCAGGAAAAACGGGTACCAGTAATGATACTCGTGATAGTTGGTTTGTTGGTGTTGATGGACGAGAGGTGACGACAATTTGGGTTGGGCGTGACGATAACAAGTCGACTAAACTCACAGGCTCAAGCGGTGCGTTGCGAGTGTATTCAGACTATTTGAAAGCTCGAATTCCAGAGAAGTTAACATTGCCTTGGCCTAAAAACATCAGCATGATTGGTTTCTCTAAGCAGCGCAGTGGTGCACTGGAGCTTGATTGCGGAAGCCAATTTGAATTACCCGTCTGGGATGAAGGTGGAAAACTGAAAGCTTCCTGTGACAACCAACCCAAACAGTGGATAAAAAACCTATTTGACTGGTGATTTCAACTACGTTTAATTATGAAGAGAATTTGCTAATTACCTGATATATTGGATTAACCATAGTAAAAAGTGCTTTTAGGGATGAATGTGAAACGCCTGATTCAGTGGCTAGTAGCCGTCGCTCTCCTGTCCAGCAGTGGATGGGTGTTAGCAACCGAAAATACTGATAACAACGCAAAGGAACTTGACCGTCCTAAAATAGGATTGGTTCTGGCAGGTGGCGGCGCGAAAGGGGCTGCACACATCGGTGTTCTAAAAGCACTAGAAGAAATGCAGATTCCTGTTGATATCATCACGGGCACAAGCATGGGTGCCTATGTGGGTGGCCTTTATGCGACCGGAATGAGTGCTGACGAGATTGAGAGCTTCATCTATACCGTGGATTGGAATAATGGATATCGCGACCGCGTCAGCCGCAGTCAACGCAGGGTTCGCGATAAGGAGTCGGAAGATCGCTACCAAATTCGCACCGATATCGGTTTACATTTTGGCTCGATAGAAGCCCCAAAAGGGGTGGTACAAGGCCAGAATATGTTACGCATTCTGCGCAAAACCACGGGCAACCTCCCTGAGTTCAAATCGTTTGATGATTTGGCCATTCCTTATCGTTCGGTGGCGACGGACATATTAAAACTTGAGCCTGTTGTACTGGATAAAGGTTATCTCGTGGACGCGATGATGGCGAGTATGTCGGTACCGGGCGCACTGCCACCTTACGAGCTAGACGGCTATTTACTGGTTGATGGTGGGGTGACTAATAACATGCCTGTCGAGCTGGCTAAGCAGATGGGTGCGGATATTATCATCGCGGTTGATATCAGTAGCGACTACAAAACCCGAGAAGATTTCAGTAGCTTCTTGACCGTTGGCGAACAGCTATCCAATTATTTGGTACGTCGCAGTACAGAAGAACAGATGCAAGCTTTAGATGACAATGACATCCTTATGCACCCAGACGTGGGACAGATCGCCACCACCGATTTTTCAGCGATGCCGAAAGCGTATGATTTGGGTTATCAAGCGGCTTATCGTAATGAGAAACAGCTTAAGGCGCTCACCGTAAACAGTGCTAAGTTCCAACATTATATCGATGCTAAACAGCTAGCACGTAAAAAGCTAGTGTACGGTGATGAGAACGTAATCGATAAGATAGTGATCAATAACCAAAGCCACTACAGTGATGAGCTAATCAAAAGCCGCTTAGGGTTGGAAGCGGGCGAGATCCTAGAAACTGATGAGATAGAAAAGCATATCGAGGAGCTCTATGCTCTCGATCGTTTCGAATTGATCACATACCATTATGATGACAGTAAGGGAGATACCGAGCTCGTCGTTAATGTTAAAGAGAAATCTTGGGGTCCAAATTATATGGACTTTCGTTTCTATCTTGAAGAAGACTTCAATGCGAACAGCTTCTATTCGATAGGTGTTACTACGAACTTTACCGATTTAAACGATCGCGGTGCTGAACTGAGAGTGAATGCTGACTTTGGTACCGATAAACGTGTGGAAGGTGAGCTTTACTCACCGTTCATGTTCAATCAGGACTTTTTCTTATTGGCAGGTCTGCGTTACAACAGTGATAAGCGTAACGTACTTTGTCAGTTAAACAGCAGCGAAGATGGCTGTGTTGACCCAGCTCTTGAAGGTAGTGATGACTTTGTCCCGGTGACCTACAGAGAATGGGAAGGTGAACTTGCTGTGGGGTATCAACCCACATTGTGGCAAGAAGTAAAAATTGGTGCGCGTTATACCACTGGAGAATCATTCGTATCACCGCTCCCATCATCTGGAAAGTTTGATTTTGATCGTCGAGGCTTTTTTGCCAGCTATAAACTGGATACGTTAGATGATTACAGCTTGCCAACCAAAGGCTGGTTGGTGAGCATGGAGTATTTGCTATCGAGAGACAGTGGCGACCAAAACATCCAAACTGAACCCTCAGAATTTTCTGATAATGCCTATGAAATTAGCCTTGCTACTAAATATGCAAAAACCTTCAATCGCAACACTTTTGTAGGCTCATTCGATTATGAAATGATCGAGACGGAAAACGACTCGTTACCTGTAAGTCCAAGAGAGCTGGGTGGCTTTTTGAATATGTCGGGGATTCCTCGTAATAGTTTGATTGGCCAGAACAAGCTCTATGGCAGCCTGGTGTATCGCTATCGCTGGTTCGACAACGACTTTGGTATGTTCCAATCACCGGTTTACTTAGGAGCAAGTGCTGAGTATGGCGGTGTCTGGAATGGCGACCGCACTTTGTCTAATGCACCATTGTATTTAGCGGGGTCAGTATTTGCTGGTATAGACTCCCCTGTCGGGCCTATTATGCTGTCTTATGGTCAAGTAGAAACAGGGTTACGCTCGTTCTATTTGATTATTGGAGCCGCTTACTAAACGACATTATCACTCCAGATTATGTTGAATATAAATACTCTAAATGAAGGGTAGTATTGCAGCGACCTGCTGCAACTTTAGTCGCAAAATGCTTGTTTTTACTCAAACTTGCAATGTTGGTCAAAATGATAAGATTTTAATCTAACGTTAAATTTGCTATCCTTCGCCCCACAGTTTGGCCTCTCTGGCACTGCTGATTCAGTTACTTGATGACGAGATAAGGCGAGGGAGAGCCAAGTTTCCAAGGATGTCCACTCCTAATTCTAATTATTAAGGAGGGACCGCAATGAGAGGAAAAAGTCGTGCTTGAAGCCTACCGTAAACACGTCGAAGAGCGTGCTGCCGAAGGAGTTGTCCCAAGACCCCTAGACGCCGAACAAGTTGCTGGACTTGTTGAGCTATTAAAGAACCCACCTCAGGGTGAAGAAGAGTTTATTCTAGACCTCCTCGAGAACCGTATTCCACCTGGTGTTGATGAAGCTGCTTATGTTAAAGCAGGTTTTCTGACGGCTGTAACTAAGGGCGAAGTAGAATCGCCACTAGTGAGCCGTGAAAAAGCAGCTGAACTCCTAGGCACTATGCAAGGTGGTTATAACATTGAATCACTGATTGCCTTGCTGGACGATGCAGCGCTAGCGCCAATTGCCGTTAAAGCACTGTCTCATACGCTACTAATGTTTGACGCTTTCTATGATGTAGAAGAGAAAGCAAAAGCGGGTAATGCCTACGCAAAACAAGTTCTAACCTCTTGGGCTGAAGCGGAATGGTTCCTGTCTAAACCAGAGCTACAAGAGAAAATTACGTTGACAGTATTCAAGGTGACGGGTGAAACCAACACTGATGATCTGTCGCCTGCACCTGATGCTTGGTCTCGTCCAGATATTCCAGTACACGCCCTAGCGATGTTGAAAAACGTACGCGATGGCATTGAGCCGGATCAACCAGGTTCAATCGGCCCAATCAAACAAATTGAAGCACTTAAAGGCAAAGGTCATCAACTTGTTTATGTTGGTGACGTGGTCGGTACAGGTTCTTCTCGTAAATCAGCAACCAACTCTGTGTTGTGGTTTATGGGTGATGACATTCCAAACGTACCAAATAAGCGTGCTGGTGGTTATGTATTGGGTGGCAAGATTGCGCCAATCTTCTTCAACACAATGGAAGATGCAGGGGCACTGCCAATCGAAGTGGATGTAACTAAGCTGAACATGGGTGACGTGATTGACGTGTATCCATACCAAGGCAAAGTATGTAACCACGACTCAGGTGAAACCCTAGCAGAGTTTGCACTAAAAACAGACGTACTGATTGATGAAGTTCGTGCAGGTGGTCGTATTCCACTTATCATTGGTCGTGGTCTAACAGATCGTGCTCGCCAATCTTTAGGTCTTGAGCCGTCAGAAGTTTTCCGCCGCCCAGTAGCCGTTGAAGAGTCAGATGCTGGCTATACATTGGCTCAGAAGATGGTTGGTAAAGCGTGTGGCGTTGAAGGTGTTCGTCCGGGGACTTACTGTGAGCCTAAGATGACGACGGTTGGTTCTCAAGATACGACAGGCCCAATGACACGTGATGAGCTAAAAGACTTAGCATGTTTAGGCTTCTCTGCAGACCTAGTAATGCAGTCATTCTGTCACACCTCAGCATATCCAAAACCAGTCGATGTGAATACTCATCATACATTGCCTGATTTCATCATGAACCGTGCCGGTGTTTCACTGCGTCCAGGTGATGGTGTTATCCACTCTTGGTTAAACCGTATGCTTCTACCTGATACCGTTGGTACAGGTGGTGACTCACATACTCGTTTCCCTCTAGGTATTTCTTTCCCAGCAGGTTCTGGCCTGGTCGCGTTTGCTGCGGCAACCGGTGTTATGCCTCTTGATATGCCAGAATCTATCCTTGTTCGCTTTAAAGGTGAAATGCAGCCAGGCATCACACTTCGTGACCTTGTTCATGCGATTCCTTACTATGCGATTCAGCAAGGTCTATTGACGGTTGAGAAAGCCGGTAAGATCAACGAGTTCTCTGGTCGTATCCTAGAGATTGAGGGCGTTGAACATCTAACTGTTGAACAAGCATTCGAACTTTCTGATGCTTCGGCTGAGCGTAGTGCTGCAGGTTGTACCGTTAAACTGTCTCAAGAGTCCATCGAAGAGTACTTGAACTCAAACATCACTATGCTTAAGTGGATGATTTCAGAAGGCTATGGTGACCGTCGTACTATCGAACGTCGTATTGTTGCAATGCAAGAGTGGCTTGCTAATCCAGAACTGATGCAAGCGGATAGCGATGCAGAATACGCACATGTTATCGAGATTGACCTTGCAGACGTGACGCAGCCAATTCTTTGTGCACCAAATGACCCAGATGATGCTCGCCTACTTTCTGAGGTGCAAGGAACAGAAATCAACGAAGTCTTCATTGGTTCTTGTATGACTAACATTGGTCACTTCCGCGCTGCTGGTAAGTTACTTGATAAGTACAATGGTCAACTAGATACTCGTCTATGGATTGCTCCGCCAACGAAAATGGACCGTGACCAGCTAACAGAAGAAGGCTACTACGGTATCTTTGGTCGCGCTGGGGTTCGTATCGAAACACCGGGATGTTCTTTGTGTATGGGTAACCAAGCGCGTGTGGCTGACGAAGCGACAGTTATGTCTACGTCGACTCGTAACTTCCCGAACCGTCTTGGTACTGGTGCTAATGTATACCTTGCGTCAGCTGAGCTTTCTTCAGTCGGTGCAATCCTAGGTAAGATTCCAACGAAAGAAGAATACCTAGAGTACATGAAGCAGATTGACCCAACGGCTGCAGATACTTACCGCTATCTAAACTTCCACCGTATGGGGCAGTACACAGAGAAAGCAGACACAGTCATCTTTCAAGAGCCTGCTTAATGGTGAATTATAGGGCTCGATAAGAGCTCTATGCTGAATAGCAAAACGGCCACTTTGAGTGGCCGTTTTTTTATGCGCTGAGTTAGTGATTTGATCTAGGCTAATTGGTCAGCAACTTTTGTAGCTTGTCGCGTAGAGCAATAATATGGTCGCGCTCTGGGCCTTGACGGTGACAATGGTCGAGTATGTATTCTACTGAGCTTAGTACTGTACGCCAACGAGGTGTTTTGGGTAACGTCTCTAAGCGCAAATATTTATCCAATGTGCGCGTTTGCAAGGTGCTGCGGTCTAAGTAAACACGCCACAAGCCACTTTGTTCAGCAAAGGCAAACTTGGTTTGTCCAGTAACACTTTCCCAATACTCCAACGCATTGGTCATGGTATCTACCAATAACTCGCGCATCAATTCAGGACGAGACTTCTCTTCATCGACGGCTTTATCCGCCAATTGAGTAAATTCTCCGCCCAGCTCTTTGAGCTCGAGCAGTTTCGCCTTATCACCTTCAATCGCATATCGAGAAAGCGCATCAATAGCGGTCTCTAGGTTTTTCACGCGCGTTTGATCGAGAGACTGCCCTTGTTCGAATATGTAGATGCTCTTTAACCCCGAACCTTCAGGTAAGGTGAGAATGTCAGTATTTATATGTTGGCGTACATCATCGACAAAAATATCGATATCGCCGCAATAATGCTCCTGAGACAAGTGAATAAATTTAGGCGCAATTAGCTCTTCAACATTGGAGCGTTTGAGCTGCTCAACACTGCGTTTAAACATACGTCCGGCACTTTGGTTAGCAAATTGTACCTTGAGATCTTCTCGGATGCATAGAATCGCTTCCGGCGCACTATCGAGCTGCTCGATCAAACGCCCTTGTGTTTCTAACAAGCTGGCTTCAACCAACGCACGTTGTTTGATTTCATACTTGAGAAGTTGATTTTCGGCGCGTCTTTCTTCGGCTTTGCTTGCTTGAAGGTGAGCGGCGATACGTGCTGCCAGCTCCGGTTTACTGAACGGTTTTGCAAGATAGTCATTGGCACCGAGCTCAAAACCACGAACTCTGTCTTCTGATTGATTCAAAGCGGTGAGCATTATGATAGGCAGCGCGGCATGATCATATTGTTCACGAATGGTTTCACACACTTCAAAGCCACTCATTCCAGGCATCATAATATCGAGCAGCAGTAAGTCTGGTTTTTCATGCTCAATAACATCCAGTGTTTCTAAGCCATCTTTGGCCAGTTTTACTTGATAGCCTTCTAGTCTTAAAAAGCTCTCTAGGATACGTAAATTCACTGGCTCATCATCCGCGACAAGTAGTACTGGTCCATCTGGATTCTCAGGAAGGACTTCCTCTTCTTCGGGATTGATCTCAGTCGGCTCGGCGATATGGAAGTGACTATTCTGTCCTAATTGAGACATATGCTCTATTTCTTCCTGTGTCGCTAAAGGAAGGGTGAAGCTGAACGTGGTGCCAACATGAGGCTGACTACTGACATAAAGAGAACCGCCCATTAACTCAATAAGCTGTCGACTTATCGATAAGCCAAGCCCTGCACCTTGGCGATAATGACCTGAATCATGACCCGCTTGAACTAACGGCTCGAAAATATGTTCAAGCTGCTGAGCAGGAATCCCTTGGCCAGTATCTACTACTTGTACACGAATATGATCATCCATGGCGGTGGCCGATAATACGATCTTACCTTCATTGGTGTATTTGATGGCATTACCTACAAGGTTATAAAGTACCTGTTCTAAGCGCTGTGGGTCGGCTGAGACATAAGGCAATGGTTCGAGGACTTGATTGATAATTCGAATCTTTTTTTCACCAAGCAAGTGATGTGACAGCTCCAAGACCAGCTGTGTTGCACCGGTTAAGCTGATAGCAGAACGTTCAATATCTAAGTTGCCGTAACGCATCTTGTGATAATCGAGAAGATCGTCCACCAATCCAGCAAGGCGCTGGCCACTGTTAACAATGATATCAAGCTGATACTTATGATTGGCGCCAATTGGTCCATTGGCACCAGAGATCATTGCCTCTGCAATCCCAATCATGCCGTGAAGTGGAGTGCGAAGTTCGTGAGAGGTGGTTGCAAGGAATTCATCTTTCAGCTTGTTTGCTAGCTGTAATTCTTCATTTTGCTTTTTAATCGTGACTAGATTCTGTTCTAGCTCTTGGTTCTGACTCTTAATGAGCTCGATTTTCTCTTTTATTGAGCGCCTCATACGCTCGAAACTCAGAGCCAATCGGCCAATCTCATCTTTACGGTCTGCGCTAATAATCGAAGGTTCTAAGTCTCCACCAGAGGCTCTTTCAGCCGCCCAAGTAAGCTTAAGCAGTGGCGACGTAATAAAGTTAGAAAGGTAGTGTGAAGCAATGACAACCAGCACAATCGCGGTCAGCATTGCAATAACAAACAGTTTTTCTAGTTGCTTAACGCTAGCAAAAGCGATGGCTTCTGGTGTTTCGGCAACCAGTGCCCAATTGGTTTCATTGAGTTGAATAGGAGTGAATGCCGCAAAGTAGTCTTCGCCTTTGGCATTGGTGTAGCTACCCACCATGGTGAGACCCGATAAGGCTTGTGATATAACTTCGTTGCTGTTGTCTATGGTGTCTTGTTCAAGCCCAAGTATCTTAGCAGCATGGTCACTACCGACGAGCAGCAGCTTAATATCATCTGGTTTGCCGTCAGTGATGAGTTTAGTGATTCCCTTGATGGGAAGTCTGAACATGGCATAACTGTGAAGGTAACCTTGCTGGATAATCGGTGCACCAAGCCAAGCGTACTGTTGGTCATCTTGCAGGGCAAAGTCGGAAATAACAACCGGGGTGTACTCTTCGTTTTCTTTGCGCTTGTGAGTGACTTCAGATTTCAAACGATCAAAGGTTTCGCCAAGGATCTGAGTTGAAAACTCGCCCGTTTCTAAATTTGTGCCGTAATAGCGATTTTTATAGACGGAGTAGGTGACGTTGCCTGCAAGATCGACCAGTATGATGTCATCAAAATCTGAGCGTTTCAGGTGCTCCATAAACGCCCTATGATAGCGCTTGTGTAGAAGACGGTAGCGCTCACTTCCTACATAACTACTAGAGTCTGGAAGGATTGCGGTTTTTACTTGATTGCCTGAACCTTGAATATAGCGTTCTTGCGCATGTTCTCTTGCTTGTTCTATATCGTCACCGAGGCGCTGGAACGCATTTACCAGGCCATAGAATCGTCCTCCACTGGCATAAGCGAGTTCTGAACGTACGAATCCCATGACTTCAGACTCTTGAGCTTGAAAGTAGTTGATCAACTGCTGTTTTTTAGTATCTCTTATCGATACCAGATGAGAGGTACTTTGATCTTTTAGATCCTGACTGTGTGCGTTGAGAAAGAATAGCGCGATGACCGTCAAGGGTGTAATGCTGAGCACCAAAAAAGCCATCATCAAGGTGTTTTGCAGTCGCTTGAATTTCTGTTTTCGATACAACTTGAACATATTTATCGCTTAGCTCTCGGTATGACGAATTAAGAAAGAGTTAACCTTAGCAATTTAATGACTTTTTTTTCTTTGACAAGTAAGTTGGCGATAAACCGTGTTGAGTAACACAAAAATAACGTATGCAAGCAGCTTTGCTGTGTAAGAAAGGGCCTAGTGAAGCGAGTTATTTAAATGAATTCAATTGGTTGATAAAAGGCTTGAGAACACCAACCAATTGGATTCTTGATGACTTATTTTGTTGCGTGATAGATAGCAAACTTACGATTTTTATCGACTGTATGACAGTGACCAAATTGCTGCTCAATAATAGGTGGGTATTTGAGGAAGCTATTAGCAACAATCATTAACTGCCCGTTGTTATTCATATAGTTAGGTGCGTCAGACAATAAGGTTTCTGTTGCTGAATAACTGGTATCTAAGCCAGCGTGAAACGGAGGATTACTGATAATAAAGTCGAGTCCCGGGGTGACATCTGAGTAGACGTCTGACGCAAATACCTGACCTTCTAAATTATTTGCTAATAGAGTTTGCTTGCTCGATTCAATGGCAAAGGCATTGATATCACACATATTGAGTTCAATATCGTTATATTTTAGCCCCATGTAAGCGCCAATAACACCGGCACCACAACCAAAGTCGAGCACTTTACCTTTCAGTTCAGGTAGGTTGTTCAGGAGCAACTGACTACCACCATCAAATTCACCGTGACTGAAGACGCCTGGCAGGCTTTTAACTGTGATGGGTAATCCATTGAGCTCTACGTGGTAGCTTTTAAACCAGTTTTCAAGCTCAAATGACTCGGGCGCTGATTGACACATGCCCCAGTAAAAAGAGCAACGTCGAGCTGAGTCATATTTGTTCATTGGTCCGTAAGGCTTGAACATTTTTTCGATGCTTTTTACACCAGAGCGATTTTCACCGACAACAGCAATCTCAGTGTCGTTGCCAAGTTTTGCTAGTGCCATTTCCAGTAGCATTTGCGCTTCGGCTTTCGCTTTTGGCCAGTAGAGTAAAATCATATCGGCATCAATGTCACTCGGTAATGAAGCGCCGAACAACGTAGTGACTTTACTTGAAGAGCTTAACATGCGGTAGGTGATGTAATTACTGGTAAATACCGTCACCTTGTCGCAATGTTTACTAAGCTCGATAGGGAACTGATCTTCTATTTCGCCGATGACCAATACACGCTTTTGCGCGAAGTATTCGAGTTGCCTTTCCGCGATTTGACTAGGTGCGATGTAGGTTGCCATGACGAGTTATCTCTGGAAGTAAAAAGGGAGGGGATTCTCTCACAAAGCCCTCCCTGAAAAAAGTGTCTAGCTGTTATCTTGTCCGTCTAAGAAGTCTTTAAATTCTTCTTCGTACATATTGAACAGAACCATAGTGATGGCAAAGATAAGAGGGCCGTAAATCAATCCAATTAAGCCAAATAGATGAATACCCCCTAAGAGAGAGAAGAATATCATCAGAGTATTCATACCCGCACTGCCTTGCATTAGCAGCGGGCGCAGCACGTTATCAATAGAGCCTACGACGGCGATGCTCCAGACAGCTAAGAACAAGCCCCATGTGGTATCGCCAGTAATGAGCAAGTAAGCGGTAGCTGGTATCCATATAAGTGCGGTACCTACAACAGGAATAAAGGATGCAAAGCCCATCATTGTGCCCCAAAACAGCCCGGGGAAACCTGCCATCCACATACCAAAACCACCTGCGGCCCCTTGAGCTATCGCGGTCAAGAATGAACCCATGACCGCTGATTTCGACACTTTTTCAATCTCATTCAATAGGCGGTCTTCTTGACTGCGCGAGAAAGGCAGAATATGGCGAATCGCAGCGATGATTTTGTCGTGGTCACGCAATAGGAAAAACAGAACAAACAACATCAAGAAGAAGTTCATCAGGAAGTTTGTTGCGTCACCAAGAATTTTTGCACTAGTCGCAACTAAATTCGAACCTAGCGAAGTCGCAAACTCAGCCGCTTTCTGAGCAATATCTTGTGCGTTAATTGCGTCAAAAGGGAGGTAGTCATTGATAAAAGACAACCCTTTCTTTACCCAAGGGTGGGCGATAACCTCTTGAATACCACCGCCAGTGACCCATTGATACATGTTTTGAGAGAACACGGAACCTTGTTGAACGATAGCACTAAACACCAAAAGCAGAGGCATAACGATAATAAACGTCAATACAATACATGAGAGCAAGGCGACGACGTTCTTGTGTTTTGGCATTTTGCTCTCAATCCACTCATGAATCGGGAACATCAACAGAGAAAGGATGAACGCCATAACAATGGAATTCATATAGGGTTCGACTAATAAATAACAAGCAAACGCTGCAAACAGAAGGGCAAGGATAAGTACCCAGTGGCTAGCAGTCACATTCATTTTATTTTTCACAACGTTTCCTCAGACCTTCTTAAAGAAGGGGTAATGACTTTATGACAAACACCTACAGACGAGGCATTTTTACTTAGTTATAGTGGTCATATAATGGACGCAAAATGTTGATCGATCAATGTTAATTACTTTTCATTTACTGGCTTTACGGAGGGAATATGGGGTGTTGTAGCGACGACAAAAAGTGTCAATCGAATAAGCGTCAAAAACGTGCTATTCCTTGGTTTTCTCTGACCATTGCAGTGCTCATTATTCTGGCATTGTTTAATTGGCAGGCATAAAAAAGGGCTGATTAATCAGCCCATAAGGTATTTTTACAATGCTTGCTTATGCTTCGCTAGCAATGATGGCGAAACAGCGATCAGCTGCTTCTAATGTTGCATCGATTTCTTTAGAGCCGTGTGCCAACGAGGTGAAGCTTGCTTCAAATGCTGATGGTGCTAGGTAAACACCGTGGTCTAGCATTAAGTGGAAGAAGCGTTTGAAACGTTCAACATCACACTTAGCTACTTCTTCATAGCAAGTGATAGTTTCTTGCTCAGTAAAGAAGAAACCGAACATGCCACCTACTTGGTTCACGACTAGTGGTACGCCGTGTTTGTCAGCAAGTTTTTTAAAGCCATCAGCAAGTTGTTTGGTCTTATTCGCTAGGCGTTTTTCATTACCTTCTTCGGAAAGTAGCGTCAAACAAGCGTAACCTGCCGCCATTGCAATTGGGTTGCCTGATAGTGTACCTGCTTGATAAACAGGACCTGTTGGTGCGATGTATTGCATCACTTCTTTACGACCACCGAAAGCACCAACTGGCATACCGCCGCCGATGATTTTACCTAGCGTGGTTAAGTCTGGTTTGATGTTGTAATGTGCCTGTGCACCACCTTGAGCAACACGGAAACCTGTCATTACTTCATCAAAAATAAGTAGAGCACCTTCCTCATCGCAAATCTGACGTAGACCTTCATGGAAACCCTCTACTGGCGGAATACAGTTCATATTGCCCGCAACAGGTTCAACGATAATACAAGCGATTTCGCCTTTGTTTGCTTCAAACAGAGCTTTAACGGAATCTAGGTCGTTGAAACGTGCCGTCAGTGTGTATTTAGCGAAGTCAGCAGGTACACCTGGAGAGCTTGGTTGTCCAAGAGTCAGTGCGCCTGAACCTGCTTTAACCAATAGGCTATCGGCATGACCGTGGTAGCAACCTTCGAACTTAAGAATTTTGTCACGACCAGTGTAGCCACGCGCTAGACGAATAGCACTCATGGTAGCTTCTGTACCAGAACTTACCATGCGCAGTTGTTCCATTGATGGAACCAACTTGCGAACTAATTCCGCCATGTTGATTTCCATTTCAGTTGGTGCACCGAAACTTAATCCACGTTGCGCTGCATTAATCACTGCATCACGAATTGCGGCGTGGTTATGGCCTAGAATCATAGGACCCCATGAACCTACGTAATCGATGTACGCTTTACCATCAGCATCAAAAATCAATGGACCATCGGCACGTTCGATAAAAATAGGTGAACCTCCTACGCCGTTGAAGGCACGAACCGGAGAATTAACACCGCCTGGGATGGTCTGTTGCGCTTTTTCATACAGCTCAGCTGATTTGGTCATGGAAAGTTCCTCTTTGCTTGTTCGGACCAAGTTGAGCAGCATTGTACATCTCCGCACAGATTCTAGTAGTGTTTTGAGCACATTTTCGTAAATTAGCGTTTGAATCTGCTGTAAAGCTAATTTGCTTTTGCGTAATACTTGAACGAAGCAGTCAGGTATTAGATAATCTGGTGCAATAACTTTAAAATTATATGCAAGGTCTGGTGAGCAGCTGGGCCGTCCTTTTTCATCGCAGGGGATATCTGCCCATCATTAGGTTGTGGTAGGGTGTTATTTGCGATTGAGTAGCAAGAGAGGTTCCCGTGAGTGATGTAGCTATTCCTTTAGATTTTTCAGATGCCGCGGCAACGCGTGTACAGACCCTAATTGCAGAAGAAGAAAACCCACAGCTTAAGCTTCGTGTTTATATCACGGGTGGCGGTTGTAGTGGCTTCCAATATGGTTTTACGTTTGATGAGAACGTGAACGAAGGTGACACGACAATTGAGAAATGTGGTGTAACTCTGGTGGTTGATCCAATGAGCCTGCAATATTTAGTTGGTGGTGTAGTTGATTATACTGAGGGACTAGAAGGTTCTCGTTTCTTTGTGAATAACCCAAATGCGACAACAACCTGTGGCTGTGGCGCATCGTTTAGCGTATAGCAGATAAAAAGGCGAACCATGTGTTCGCCTTTTTTGAGCCAGCTTTCAACACTGTGAAAAATCCCCCATTAAGAGCAGATTAGGAGAGAAGTTTAGTTGTCTATTTCTCTAGGCTGAGTAAAGTATTCCAGTCATCGCATTAAACATAGGATGTCGTTTAATGTTTGATTGCTAATAATTTTTTAGAACCAGTTGCCTTAGAGCAGCGTATCTAACCAGTTAGCGTCAAAAACACAATTATAAGGAAATGATTATGCCAATCAGTCAATCTGGCAGTTTTTTTTCAAAACGTCCTTGGCTTATTTCTCTGCTCTGTATCTTCATACTTAGTGTGTGGCTAGGTTTAGGCGTGTTAAAAGCTGAAGAAAATCAATCTACCGCACCTTCCGATGACCCTGCGCCTCTAGCCCGCGTTGTCTATCAAACTTTCAAGGCTCAACAAGTCGAGAAGAAAATCGATCTCTACGGCCGAACAGCGCCAGATCGTACCGCGAAATTGGGCGCTGAGATTGCAGGTAAGATCATTAAACTGAATGTACGAAAAGGTGACTCAGTTAAAGCCGGTCAGTCTATCGCTCAAATCGATCTCGGTGATTTGCAGATACGCTTAGAGCGTGCTCAAGCGATGCTAAATGTCAGACAGCAAGAATTCAATGCCTCTAAATCTTTAAAAAGCAAAGGACTTCAAGGAGAAGTGGCTTACTCAACCGCTGCCGCAAATTTAACTGAAGCGAAAGCTATGGTGAGTGCGGCGAAATTGGCATTACGCAATACATCAGTCAAAGCTCCATTTACCGGTATTGTTGACCATCTATATATTGAACTTGGTGATTTTGTTTCGGTTGGTGACCCTGTGGCGACGCTGATTGATTTAGAAACGTTGATCATCGAAGCGGATGTTAGCGAGAGACATATTCAGCAATTGGTCACTAGTCAACCATCGCAAATCCGCTTTATTAACGGTGATGAAGTGACTGGAAAGTTGCGCTATATCTCTCGAGTTTCTTCCGAATCGACGAATACTTTCCCGATTGAAATCGAAGTACCAAATCCTAATCAACGTATTCCGGCTGGTATCAGTGCTGAGGTTGAACTTGCGTTAGATGAGCAACTAGCGATTAAGATTACGCCTGCAATGCTGGCGCTAGATGAAAGTGGCAACCTAGGGGTGAAAACTCTCAAGGAAAATCGAGTCGCCTTTATACCGATTCAGCTTGTTAAAGCTGAGCAAGATGGCGTTTGGCTGACCGGGCTGGGCAAGCAAGTTGACATTATTGTGCTCGGACAGGGGTTTGTTCGTGATGGCGACAACGTTGAAGCGATCAGTGTTGACCAAGCCAATCAAATTGCCCAGCAGCAAGAGCAATAAGGAGCTGCTATGTTTGCATTAATTGATGCGGCGCTGTCTCGCTCTAGAACTATGTTGAGTTTACTGGTTCTAATTTTGATTGCTGGTATTGCGACTTATAACTCGATACCAAAAGAGTCTAGCCCCGACATTACCATTCCAATCATTTATGTTTCTGTTAGCCACCAAGGTATTTCTCCTACTGACAGTGAACGATTGTTAGTTCGTCCCCTTGAAAAAGAGATGCGCTCCGTAGAGGGAGTGAAAGAGATGACGGCGACGGCTTCAGAAGGGCATGGCTCAGTGACGTTGGAATTTAACGTCGGTGTCGATCTAGCCAAAGCAATGGCCGATGTCAGAGATGCGGTAGATTTAGCGAAGCCTAAGCTACCTGATGGCAGTGATGAGCCGACGGTAAACGAAGTAACCCTTGCCTCTGAGCAACCTGTGTTATCAGTCGTTCTTTACGGTACTGTTCCAGAGCGCACAATTGTTCAACTCGCTCGCCAATTGCGGGATAAGTTGGAAAGCTATAGGCAGATCCTTGAAGTGGATATCGCGGGTGACCGTGAAGACATCGTTGAAATCGTTGTCGATCCATTATTGATGGAAAGCTATGGCTTAGATCAGGGCGATATCTACAATTTAATCGCATTGAACAATAAGGTGGTGGCTGCGGGTTTTGTCGATACTGGATATGGACGTTTTTCCGTTAAAGTGCCTTCCGTATTTGATAGCTTGAAAGATGTATTAGAGCTACCAGTTAAGGTCGATGGCAAACAGGTGATTACTTTTGGTGATGTGGCGACAGTGCGCCGCGCATTTAGAGATCCTGACAGCTTTGCTCGTTTAGATGGTCGTTCGGCAGTGGTACTTGATGTCAAAAAACGCTCGGGTGAGAACATTATTGAAACGGTAGATCTCGTTAAAGAGGTATTACGCCAAGCACAAATGCTACCGGAGTGGCCAAATAACCTTTTGGTGAAATTCACCAAAGATGAATCGAAAGACGTAAAGATCATGCTTAATGATCTCCAAAACAATATTCTTTCGGCCATCATTTTAGTAGTGATCGTCATTATAGCTATTCTTGGTGTACGCACGGCCTTGTTGGTAGGGATATCAATTCCCGGCTCTTTCCTAACGGGCTTATTGGTGCTCTCAGTATTTGGTTTAACGGTCAACATTATCGTGCTGTTCTCACTAATCATGGCCGTGGGAATGCTGGTTGATGGGGCCATTGTTGTCACTGAGTTTGCTGACCGTCGAATGCAAGAGGGTACGCCTCGTAAACAAGCTTATCGCGACGCTGCAAGGCGAATGGCGTGGCCAATTACAGCCTCAACGGCCACTACGTTAGCAGCTTTTGCGCCGCTATTATTCTGGCCGGACACCACCGGCGAATTTATGAAATTCTTACCGTTGACTCTTATCGCAACCCTCACTGCATCGCTTGTCATGGCGCTGTTGTTTGTGCCAGTTATCGGTGGTTTGATTGGCAAGCCTCAGTATGTTTCACAGAAGCGCCAGCAACAGATGGTTGCATTACATAACGGTGAATTTGATCAAGCAACCGGTATCACTAAGCTCTATTACCACACGCTAGATATTGCCATTGGTCACCCTCTGAAAATATTGTTGTTGGCGATTTTGATGGCGATAGGGGTCGGGTTCGCCTACAACAAAGCGGGTCTAGGTGCCGAGTTCTTCCCTGAGGTAGATCCTCCTTACTTCAATGTAAAAGTACGTTCTCACGGTGACTTATCGATCAAGGAGAAAGATGAAGTGATGAGAGTGGTGGAACAGGTAATGTTTAACCACAAAGAATTTGAGAGCGTCTATACCAAAACCGGTGGTAAGGATGAAATTGGTACGATTCAGATCACTCCGGTTGATTGGCAAGATCGTCGCCGTGTGAATGTTATTATCGAAGAGCTCAAGCAGACCACGGATCAGTTTGCTGGTGTCGAGATCGAGTACAAATTCCCAGATGCTGGACCGCCTGTTGAACACGATCTAGAAATTGAGCTCTCGGCGCGTTTCCCAGAAAAGCTCGATGAAGCCGCTAAAATGATACGCCGTTGGGCTGATGGTAACTCTAAGCTGACCAATATCAGTGATACCTCGAATAAGCCGGGTATTGATTGGCAAATTGATATCAGTCGCGATGATGCATCACGGTTTGCTGCGGACGCGACTTTGGTTGGAAATACGGTACAGTTTGTCACTAATGGATTGAAAATTGGCGACTATTTGCCTGACGACTCGACGGAGGAGGTGGATATTCTTGTTCGATTCCCAAGTGACAAACGAGATATTGGCCGATTTGATGAGCTCCGTATCAAAACCCCTGCGGGATTGGTGCCTATTACCAACTTTGCAGAGATAACTCCTCAGCCTAAACAAGATACGATCAACCGTTTAGATGGCGTTCGTATCATTAGTGTTAAGGCTGATATGGCTGAAGGGTATAACCTCGCGGTCGAACTGCCAGGGTTTCAGCAGCAACTGAGTAATATCGATTTACCAGCCGGTATCGATTATAGAATTCGTGGTCAAAACGAAGAACAGAAGAACTCATCTGAATTCCTACAAAGTGCGTTTTTGGTTGCACTAGCGGTGATGGCATTGATTCTGATAACTCAGTTTAATAGTTTCTATCAAGCCTTCCTTATCTTAAGTGCCGTTATATTCTCGACAGTGGGGGTATTTGCAGGTCTGCTTATTTTCCAGCGACCATTTGGCATTATCATGTCGGGAATTGGGGTTATCGCTTTAGCTGGGATCGTCGTGAACAATAACATCGTGCTGATCGACACATATAACCAACTACTAAAACGAGGTTTAGACAAGCGAGATGCCATATTGAGAACCGGAGTTCAGCGTTTGCGTCCCGTCTTATTGACTACAGTAACGACCATACTTGGCCTTATGCCAATGGTGCTGGAGATGAATGTCGACATCATTAACCAAAAAATAGAGTTTGGGGCTCCGAGCACTCAGTGGTGGTCGCAGTTAGCAACAGCTATCGCTGGTGGTTTGGCATTCGCGACAGTATTGACATTAGTATTAACTCCTTGTTTGTTAATGTTAGGAAAGCGAGAAGAGAAGCAATCTAAACCATCGATTTTCAAGCGTTGGCGCTTCAGTAAGAGAAAGCCTCCAGCAAAAGCGGCTTAAAAACATAGAGCCTTCAAATTTGAAAGCCTCCTTTGGGAGGCTTTTGTTTTTTCTGCGGATAGCTTAATTGTGAATTATCCAACTCACCGATAGGTTTGCGCGGTTTTTAGGGCTATCTGAAAGAATTTAATACTGAATTTTCATTGATATCCTTGTTGATCGTTTGGCTAGTGGTTCAAGCTTGTAACAAATGTTTGCAAAACGACTCATTAAAAGTGGAGTGTGTTTTTTGAGAACTTGATAGGGTTAGATCTTGTGCTAAGAAAGAGTTAAAGTTGTTGCGTAAACGAATGGCTTGTTATGACAAGCTAGGCGTGACATAGCCGAAAGTGAGTAATTTCGATTTAGGCTACGAATAAGACCTAACTATGTAATGCCAGCTCAGCAATAACCAAATTGCTGCGATAACTGGTAAGGAGACAATATGGCAGATTCAACCCCAGAAATGCTATCTGGTGCAGAGATGATCGTACAATCTTTGATTGACGAAGGTGTTCAACAAATCTTTGGCTACCCAGGTGGTTCCGTTCTCGATATCTACGATGCGCTGCATGAAAAGCGCGAAAACATTCAACACGTACTCGTTCGTCACGAACAAGCTGCGACTCATATGGCTGATGGCTACGCACGTGCAACCGGTAAACCTGGCGTTGTATTAGTGTGTTCTGGTCCTGGTGCAACTAATACGATTACTGGTATTGCAACCGCATACATGGACTCTATCCCTATGGTTGTTATCTCTGGTAACGTACCAAATAACCTGATTGGTAATGACGCATTCCAAGAATGTGACATGGTGGGTGTATCACGTCCTGTGGTCAAACACAGCTTTCTAGTACAACGTGCAGAAGATGTACCCGAAACATTAAAGAAAGCGTTCTATATCGCCTCTTCTGGTCGTCCAGGTCCAGTTGTTGTTGATGTTCCAAAAGATGTTATGAATCCGCAAATTAAGTTTCCTTACGAGTATCCGGAAACGATTAAGATGCGTTCTTACAACCCGACAATGACGGGCCATAAAGGACAAATCAAAAAAGCACTAAAAGCGATTCTAGAAGCGAAGAAACCAGTGCTTTATGTCGGTGGTGGTGCGGTAATGTCAGAAGCCGACCAGCATATTATTAAGCTAGCTGAAACGCTTAACTTACCTGTTATTAGTACTTTGATGGGGCTAGGCGCGTTCCCTGGTACCCACAAAAACGCACTAGGTATGCTGGGTATGCACGGTACCTACGAAGCGAACTTGGCAATGCATAATGCTGATCTGATTTTTGGTGTAGGTGTACGTTTTGACGATCGTACAACTAACAACCTTGATAAGTACTGCCCTAATGCCAAAGTGGTTCACATCGATATCGATCCATCGTCGATTTCTAAAAACGTTCGTGCTGACCTGCCGATTGTTGGCTCTGCAGATGTGGTGCTTGAGACCATGCTTAGATTGCTTGTGGAGCAAGGCGGAACGAATGATGAAGCT
Organism: Vibrio mediterranei; assembly: GCF_900088415.1. GTDB lineage: Bacteria > Pseudomonadota > Gammaproteobacteria > Enterobacterales > Vibrionaceae > Vibrio > Vibrio mediterranei. Next base: position 94,239 of record NZ_FLLQ01000008.1, on the reverse strand, counting down.
GCGCTTAATGCTTGGTGGGATGACATTGCAGGATGGCGAGCGCGCAACTGCTTAGGTTATGAGACCTCAGAAGAACGTATTAAACCACAACAAGTTATTGAAGTGTTGCACAAACTGACTGGCGGTGATGCGTATGTCGCGTCAGATGTTGGCCAGCACCAAATGTTTGCAGCGCTTTATTACCCATTCAACAAACCTCGTCGTTGGATCAACTCTGGTGGTTTAGGAACCATGGGCTTTGGCTTCCCAGCAGCCATGGGCGTGAAATTTGCGCATCCCGATGAGGAAGTGGTGTGTGTCACCGGTGACGGCAGTATTCAGATGAATATTCAAGAGCTGTCGACGGCGATGCAATATGATGTGCCAATTAAGATCATTAACCTAAATAACCGTTTCTTAGGAATGGTAAAACAGTGGCAAGACATGATTTATCAAGGTCGTCACTCAAACTCATATATGGACTCTGTTCCAGACTTTGCTGCGATTGCAGAAGCTTACGGCCATGTAGGGATTCGAATCTCTAACCCAAGCGAGCTTGAGTCTGGTTTGAAGAAAGCGCTAGAAATGAAAGATCGCTTAGTATTTGTCGACATCAATGTTGACGAAACAGAACATGTTTACCCAATGCAAATTAAAGGGGAAGGCATGGATAAGATGTGGCTAAGCAAAACGGAGAGAACATAATATGAGACATATCATTTCACTACTAATGGAAAACCAACCGGGTGCACTTTCTCGAGTGGTAGGTTTGTTCTCTCAACGTGGTTATAACATCGAGTCACTCAACGTATCACCAACAGATGATGAAACCCTATCTCGTCTTAATATCACGACTGAGTCAGACGAAATGGAACTTGAACAGATTCAAAAGCAGCTCCACAAACTTATTGATGTTCTAAAGGTTCAAGAAGTAACTGAATTTGACCATATTGAGCGTGAGCTGATGATGGTGAAAGTAAAAGCCAGTGGTTTCGCTCGTGCGGAAGTAAAGCGTACTGCAGATATTTTCCGTGGTCAGATTGTTGATGTGACGGCTTCTCAGTATACCGTGCAACTCGCGGGCACCGCAGAGAAGTTGGATGCTTTTGTTTCAGCACTTTCTGAAGTGACTGATGTGGTGGAAGTTGCTCGAAGTGGTATCGTAGGTATTGCCCGTGGTGAGCGAGCACTTAAGCCATAGAGAGTTAAAGACGCACCACAGATATTAAAAAAGCGAGCATTAAGCTCGCTTTTTACGTTTAAGGACTTTAACCTTCTATTTCATGAAAAGGTGCAGGCTCTTCAATGATTGGTCTCATTTCTTCTTCAGGTTCGGCATTTTTAACCGGAGCTTCTGGCTGTTTTGTTTCTTCAACTGGAGCCTCGGTATTGAGTTTGTCTTGCTGCTCACTAAATTGGAAAGCGCGAATAACTTGGTTTACCCCAGAGACGTTACGAGCGATTTCAGTGGCAACATCTGCATGTTCTTTAGAAACATAACCGAGTAAGAACACTTCTTTGTCTTCAGTGATGACTTTAACTTTTACACCGTTAAGGCGCTCATCGGTCAGCAACGCTGATTTCACTTTTGTCGTTAACCAACTGTCATTACTGACACTCGTGAAGCTGATCGGATCTTTAATTCGAATTTGGTTATAAACTCGTTTAACACCTTTTAAGCCTTTGACTTGCGCTTCAAGTTGGTTGCTTAGTGCTTGAGTCTTGGCTTGTCCCATCAGAACCACGGTACCGCGTTGAGAACTTGCAACCACGCGTACTTGGCCTACGTAGGGGGCTTTATTACTCATCCCCGCAACTTCGGATTCTAATGAGTTATCGTTCCAAATTTCTTTTGTGGTTCGAGTATCAGTCACTAAATTGACAGTGGTTGCAGCGCCAGCGACAAACAAGCCCGCACATCCAGACAACATGATGCTAACCAATAGCAAAGTCAGAACTTTGTACATCTTCATGGTATTACTCTTCGTGGGAAGGGAACAGAACTTGGTCAATAAGATCGCATAAGCAATGCAGAGTTACCATATGCACCTCATGAATGCGTGCGGTTCTGTGAGATGGGATACGGATTTCAACATCATTCTCACCCAGCAGACCTGCCATTTCGCCGCCGTCCTTACCAGTAAAGGCGATGATGGTCATATCTCTAGTTACTGCGGCTTCCATCGCTTTGATGACGTTTTTACTGTTACCACTGGTAGAAATCGCAAGCAATATATCTCCAGCCTGACCAAAGGCGCGTACTTGCTTGGCAAAGATATCTTCAAAGTTATAGTCATTTGCTACTGCCGTCATAGTGGTGCTATCGGCAGTTAGAGTCATAGCGGGTAAGCTGGGACGTTCAGTTTCGAAGCGGTTCAGTAAACAAGAGACAAACTGTTGGGCGTTGGAAGCTGAGCCGCCATTACCACAGCAAAGAATTCTGTGACCGTTGAGTAGTGTTGCTACCATGGCTTGTGCAGCGTGGGTAATAACGTCAGGAAGCGCTTCTGCAGCCGCAATTTGAATTTGAATACTTTCAGTGAAACTTTCTTTAATGCTATCGCGCATGGTTATCCTTGAGTGATCGCGTTCTTTATCCAGTTAATGTCATTGCCTTGCTGATGAATGGCAACGACATCGAATCGAAAATCAGTATCGTAAGGCGATAAGCCGTTTTGCAGCAACCAAAGGGTGGCGGCTTTTTGAAGCTTTCGTGCTTTAGAGGGCGTCACCATCTCTTGAGCTAAGCCATACTGAGTGCTTTGACGATACTTTACCTCGACAAAGACAAGAGTGGAACCGTCTTGCATGATGAGGTCCAACTCACCGCATTTAGCGGTGTAATTCTCCGCTAAGGCTACCAGACCTTGTCGACCTAGATAGTCCTTAGCGAGAATTTCGTAGTTTTTGCCAACCGCTCTTTTATTGGCTGATCGGTTGTTCCACGGTAGCAGTGCCATCCGTACCTTCTTCCGTGTTAGGCGCTTGTGTCTCAGAGGCTTCCGTTACTTGAGTTGGCTTTTGACCATATACACCCCATGAAATTTGGCGCTGTACAACACAGTCAGAATCAACGCTCAATGTGCCAGTTTGGCCATCTACAGAATAACCTTGAACGGCTTTTAACTGCGGTAACTCTTTAGTTAATGAGTAAGCATCCATTCCCAATGCTTGCAGACGTTTCTCTGCATTCGAGCTCTTCGGCCAGAACTTGGTCATTTGTGCGTCAAGCTGAGGATCTTGGTCAATCAGCAGAGGGATATCACTGTAGACTACGCCAGTGAGATCCTCGTATTGACGTTTACTAGTGTGGCTGTGTGAATCAGCAAACAATTGAGGTTGCTTCGCATCTGGGTTAATCGCCACTTCAATAAACGGTTTGATCAACGTCAGATCTGCACTGTTAGCAACAATGTAAACAGAGTCAATATCACGGCGGCTACGTGGTTGATTCTCTAGCTTCATGCCTGTCAACGCTTCCATCTGGGCAATGCGTTGCTGACTTTGCTGAAGACCGAATACATTATTGATGGTTTTTTGCAGCTGAGCGCGATTTCCATATTGTGCAATAGCCACTTTGTTGTCACTGACTTTTGCCCACTCTTCTTCAAATGCTTTCACTACGCGGTCACCGAGGTTGCCTCTTGGTGCTAGGACTAGAGGATACTCATAGTTACCTTCAGAAAGATGAGCAGCGGCTTGCGCCACTTCTTGCTCTGGGGAAAGCGTTAGGTAACACATCATTTGTGATGGCTCTAACTCGCTAGGAATATTGAGTGCGAGTGCTGGAATTGGCGTTTCAGATTGTTTTTGTGCTTGCTGCAGTTTCTCAACGTTTTCTTTGATAAGTGGGCCAACAATGAAGTCCACTTCATTGGCAATTAGTTGTGCCTTGATATCTGCTGGAGCTGTTTCATTAGTATCGATAACGGTAAAAATCGCTTCTGGGTTGCGCTGCTCATCGTCCATCATTGCCATCATAAACCCATCACGAACCAGCTGCGCTTGTTTCGCATATTTGCCCGTTAATGGAAGCAACAGTGCAGTGCTGTGAGGCGTCGTGATCTCTAAACTTAAAATGTCTAAGATACTTTGCGGGGTATATTCAGCAGCGGGATGGTCTGGGTTCTCGGCCAACCAGTTCTTTAAGGTATTTTGTAGCTGTGGAAGGCTACCACCTAGTGCTTTCATATAAGTTGCAAGCTGTAACCAGCCATCAAGAACTTCTTCTTTAGGTTCTGCGACTAGGGTTGAAAGCTGCTCAGCAGAATACTGGTTGAGGTTATTCCAAATCTCATCATTGATGCCTTGCTGCTCTTCGCGTGGAGCGAAACCTGACATGGCAATCAATTCTCGGCTAGCCTCAAAGTAGCGGCCTAATTGGGCCAGACTTTGCGCTCTTAACTCGTAGTAACGTTGCCATTGCTGTTGGGCAAGAGGCCATTCCGCAGGGAAGTTCAGTTGTAGATACGCATCCTGTGCATTGCCTTGCGCTAGGTTAAGCTCGGCACGAGCTAACTGCCATTCTGCTTGCTGAATAACGGTTAGGTTTTGTTTGGCTAGACGATTAGAAAGTCGCTTAGCTTGTTCGTAGTTGCCTTCTTGAATCGATGCTTTGAACGCTAGAATTAGCCATTCATTAGCAAAACCACCTTGATCGGCATCGGCACGCATTAAGTACGTTTCAGAAGATGCGGTTGGAGCAAGGGTGATATCAACACTCGTTGGGGCGCTTGGCTGAGTAGAACAAGCGGCAATGGACAAAGCCAATGCAATTGGAGTCAGTAGGCGTGTTACACTATTTCTCTTTGGGTTCATCATTGCCATGAGCTCTTTAATCACTATTCGTGTAAAATCATTATATTAATCGTTGAAGTGCTGGTAAACAAATGACAAGCAACAAAACCACTTATATTGAGCAACCAACGCTCTTTATTGTACCGACTCCTATTGGAAATCTCGGTGATATCACACAAAGAGCGCTCGATGTCTTAAACAGCGTCGATATTATTGCTGCTGAAGATACTCGTCATACGGGTAAACTTTTATCGCACTTCAATATTCAAACTAGGACATTTGCGCTCCATGATCACAATGAGCAGCAAAAAGCACAAGTTTTAGTCGATAAATTGTTAGCGGGCGAATCCATCGCATTGGTTTCAGATGCGGGTACGCCACTGATCAGCGATCCAGGGTACCATTTAGTGTCTCAATGTCGTCAAGCGGGCGTTAAAGTTGTGCCATTACCTGGTGCGTGTGCCGTAATAACTGCCTTGAGCGCCTCAGGTCTACCATCTGATCGATTTAGCTTTGAAGGTTTCTTGCCTGCAAAAAGCAAAGGTCGTAAAGACAAGTTTATGGAAATCGCTAAGGCAGAGCGTACCTGTATTTTCTATGAGTCACCACATCGAATCACTGAGTCGTTGGCAGATATGCTTGAAGTTCTTGGTCCGGAGCGTGAAGTTGTATTGGCACGTGAGCTGACAAAGACTTACGAAACCATACAGGGCCTGCCATTAGGTGAATTGGTTGAATGGATTGAAGAAGACGAAAACCGCAAGCGCGGTGAGATGGTTTTATTGATTCATGGATACCGCGAACCCGTGACGGACACGCTACCAGACGAGGCGACTCGAACCTTAGCGATCTTAGTTAAAGAGCTGCCATTGAAAAAAGCTGCGGCAGCGACGGCAGAGATTTATAACCTGAAAAAGAACGCATTATACAAATGGGGTTTAGAAAACCTTGAGTAATTGCTCGCGCTCCGCTACAATCCGCGCCCTGAAGTTGACTGGATAGTCGCTGCTTCGTTGACGTCCCCTTGAGCTTGTCTTGGGGGAGACTGACGGAGGGGAGGAACGTCCGGGCTCCACAGAGCAGGGTGCCAGGTAACGCCTGGGGGGCGTGAGCCCACGACAAGTGCAGCAGAGAGAAGACCGCCGATGGCTCCATTTCTTCGGAAGGAGCACAGGTAAGGGTGAAAGGGTGCGGTAAGAGCGCACCGGACGACTGGTAACAGTTCGTTGCAAGGTAAACTCCACCCGGAGCAAGACCAAATAGGCTTCCACATTGCGTTGCTCGCGTATGGAGGCGGGTAGGTTGCTCGAGCCAGTGAGCGATTGCTGGCCTAGACGAATGGCTATCACCGCTTCGGCGGATACAGAACCCGGCGTACAGGTCAACTTCACCTATTATAAAAAAACCCATTACAAATTGATTTTGTGATGGGTTTTTTGCTTTTTTATCACCTATCTTTACGTTAGGCTGAACTTAACCAGATGACGTTACTGAAGGAAATCAGTACACTTGTCTACTTTGCCTTTAGCAACTCTCGAGATCACCAATGAGCGAATCATTCCAACACATTTCGGTACTACTTCATGAATCTATCGATGGCTTAGCCATTAAACCTGACGGTATCTATATCGATGGGACGTTTGGACGTGGTGGTCACAGTCGTCAAATTCTTTCACAATTGGGTGAAAATGGTCGCCTTTATAGTATTGACCGAGATCCTCAAGCGATTGAAGAAGCGGGTAAAATCGATGACCCACGATTCACCATTATTCACGGCCCGTTTTCTGGTATGGCAGAATATGCGGAGCGCTATGATTTAGTTGGTAAAGTTGACGGTGTGTTGCTGGACTTAGGTGTCTCTTCACCACAACTGGATGATGCGGAACGTGGTTTTAGCTTTATGAAAGATGGCCCACTGGATATGCGCATGGACCCAACATCAGGTATGCCGGTTTCTGAATGGTTGGCTCAGGCTGAGCTAGATGATATCACTTGGGTTATTCGTGAATTTGGTGAAGATAAGCACGCTCGTCGAATCGCTAAAGCGATTGTTGCTCATCGTGAAGATGAAGAGAAAGAGCCACTTACTCGCACAGGCCAGCTAGCGAAGTTAATTTCTGACGCGGCACCAAAAAGCTTCAAAGAGAAGAAGCACCCAGCGACACGTTCATTCCAAGCGTTTCGTATCTATATCAACAGTGAACTTGAAGAGATCGATACTGCTCTAAAAGGAGCGGCAAGCATTCTAGCACCAGAAGGTCGTTTATCTGTTATCAGTTTCCACTCGTTGGAAGATCGCATGGTAAAGCGTTTTATGCGTAAAGAAAGTAGAGGCCCTCAAGTGCCTCACGGTATTCCAATGACGGAAGATCAAATTCGTGCCTTGGGGAGTGCAAATCTAAAAACAATTGGTAAAGCACTTAAACCATCCGATCAAGAAGTTGAAATGAACACGCGATCACGCAGCTCTGTACTTCGAGTTGCAGAAAAACTGTAGCGGACAAGTGGATGTCTAACGAGCCAAAACACAACTTAGCCAAACTCATCGGGATAGATATCATAACGGTGGGTCGAGTTCCTTTAATGGTACTGCTATTAATATTCGCGTCAGCGATGGGGGTCGTCTTTGCTACTCACCATACTCGCCAGGCAATAAACCAAAAAGATGTGGCGCTCCAAGAGCGTGAAAGGCTTGATAATGAATGGCGCAACTTACTTCTTGAAGAAAATGCGTTGTCTGAACATAGTCGAGTCCAAGCGATGGCAAAGCAAGAACTGGATATGAAGCGTCCTGATGCTGACAAGGAAGTAGTGGTTTCCCTGAAATGAAAGGCAAAAAAGTTGTAAAACCCTCCAACAAGAAGAAAAGTACACAAACTGCGGAAGCTCCAACGCTGATTGCATGGCGCTTTCGTCTCATCTTAGGTTGTGTGTTATTAATCTTCACTGCACTGGTAGCCAGAATCGGCTATATCCAAGTTATCGAACCGGATAACTTAATCAAGCAAGGTGATTTACGTTCGGTTCGCGTTAAAGCACTTCCCTCTGCCCGCGGCATTATTTCAGATCGCAATGGCGAGCCCTTGGCGGTCAGCGTTCCAGTTCAAGCGGTATGGGCAGATCCTGCTACGATATTTAAAGATAATGGTTTGGCAAAACTTGACCGTTGGCATGCCCTAGCGGATGTACTCGGTCTTGACCGACAGGCCCTTATCAATAAGATTGAGAAAAACAAAACTCGCCGCTTTATCTATCTGCAACGCCAAGTCAGCCCTGCAATGGCAAAGTACATCAAAGAGTTAAAACTCTCGGGAGTTGGACTGAAAGCTGAATCTCGCCGCTATTACCCTGCTGGTGAAGTCAGCGCGCACTTAGTTGGGGTCACTGGCATTGATGGTCATGGTCTCGAAGGGGTGGAACGCAGCTATGATAAATGGCTGACAGGTGAGGCGGGTAAACGCATTATTCGTAAAGACCGTTATGGTCGAGTCGTAGAAAATATCTCTCTAGAGGAGCGCGAAGAGGGTAAGCCGCTCGAACTTACTATTGACCAGCGTTTGCAAGCGATTGCTTATCGCGCAGTAAAACAAGCCGTTGCTGATTACCGCGCGACCTCAGGCAGTGCAGTGATTATCGATGTGAAGACTGGCGGTGTGTTGGCTATGGTCAATGCACCATCATACAACCCTAATAATCGCTCCTCTCGTCAATCCTTTACCATGCGTAACCGAGTGATAACCGATGCGATGGAACCAGGTTCGACTGTTAAACCGTTTGTTGTGTTAGCCGCTTTAGAAGCGGGTGTAGCCGATGAAAATACCGTGATTGATACCGGTAATGGCATCATGCAAATTGGTGGGAGTCGCGTTCGTGATACTTCAAAAGTTGGTAAGGCTAACTTGGCGAAGATTCTTCAAAAGTCCAGTAACATCGGTGTGGCTAAGCTTGCGTTGGAAATGCCACTGCAAGAACTATTGGGAATGTATAGTTCGATCGGTTTTGGCCAGCTTTCTGGGTTGAACTTAGTCGGTGAAACCACCGGTATTTTCCCTAACCGTCGCCGTTGGTCTCAATTTGAAATTGCTACACTTGCCTTCGGCTATGGTATTTCGATTACTCCACTGCAATTAGCGCATGCCTATGCGACATTAGGTAATGGCGGGTTGTATCAACCAGTGCATATTATCGAGAATAACCAGCAAGATTTATCGAAGCAGGTCATAGACCATCACTACGCGGTTGAAGTATTACACATGCTAGAAGCGGTAACTCAACCTGGTGGTACAGCGACGCGTGCTGCCGTTCCTGGGTATCGTGTTGCAGCCAAAACAGGTACATCACGAAAAGCAGCCGCTGGTGGCTATAGTGACGAATACGTGGCAATTACTTCGGGTGTTGCTCCTGTGAGTGACCCTCGCATTGCGCTTGTTGTGGTGATTAACGAACCACAAGGTGATCAGTATTATGGTGGTGCTGTTGCAGGCCCAGTATTCTCAGAAATTATGAAAGGCTCGCTGCAAATATTAAATGTAGCACCTGATGAAAATCAGTTTCAAAAATAGGTGAAAACAATGTTGACCTCTTTGACATTGGCAAAACTGCTAAAACCTTGGATTAGCGAAATGGAAAGCTCAGTGAGCTACTTGTCACTTGATGACATAGTCGTTTCCAATTTGGAATTAGATAGCCGGGCTATTAAACAAGGCGATAGCTTCGTCGCGATCATTGGTCATACTGTCGATGGCCGTCTGTTTATCGAAAGAGCAGTGCAAGCAGGCGCTACGTCTGTGCTAGCTCAAGCAGACAGTGAGCATAAGCATGGCGAAGTGACCTATATTGGTGAAGTGCCAATTATCCATCTCTACCAACTCGACACGCTGCTTTCTGTCATCGCGGCACGCCTATATCAATATCAGCAACAAGTCATTGGTGTAACTGGGACGAATGGCAAAACCACCATCACCCAGCTTATTGCTCAATGGATTGATTTACTCGGTGATAAAGCCGCTATTATGGGCACGACGGGCAATGGCTTCTTAGATCAGCTTGAAGAGGCAAAAAACACCACAGGCAGTGCCATTGATGTACAGCGAATCTTAGCAAAGTTAGATCAGCAAGGTGCGAACTATACAGCGATGGAAGTGTCTTCTCACGGCTTAGTTCAAGGTCGCGTTGCCGCTGTGCCATTTAAGTTAGGTATTTTTACCAATCTGAGCCGTGATCATCTCGATTATCATGGCACAATGGAAGGATACGAAGCCGCGAAGAAGCTCCTGTTTACCGGCCATCATTGTGAACATGCGGTTCTCAATATTGATGATGTCGTTGGTCGCCGTTGGTTGACGGAACGAAGTGATGCCATCGCGGTGTCTGTGGAAGGACGTCAAGAAGGTGAAAGAGGGCTGTGGGCAACAACAGTAGAATACAGCGATAGCGGAATCTCACTTGAATTCGATGGTTACTTTGGGCAAGGCAATCTGCATGCACCACTGATTGGTCAATTTAACGCTAGCAATCTCATGTTGGCGTTTGCGTCGTTATTAGCGCTTGGCTTTGATATCGAACATCTGCAACAAACTGCGCCGAAACTGCAACCAGTGCTTGGCAGAATGGAACTATTCCAATCCACCAATAAACCTAAAATAGTTGTCGACTATGCTCACACTCCCGATGCTCTTGAAAAAGCGCTGTTGGCGTTGCGAGTACATTGTGAAGGTAAACTTTGGGTGATTGTCGGCTGCGGTGGTGATCGAGATAAAGGTAAACGACCAATGATGGCGGCGATCGCTGAACGCTTAGCTGACCACGTTATTCTTAGTGATGATAATCCTCGAAGTGAAGACCCTGCTGCTATTGTCGAAGATATGTTGGCCGGTATGAGCCAACCGCAAGCTGCTATTGTTGAACACAAACGGTTTGATGCGGCGCGGGTGGCGATGAACCAAGCTGAGGCATCGGACATTATTTTACTCGCCGGTAAAGGTCATGAAGACTATCAGGTTGTTGGTACCGAAACGGTGCATTACTCAGACAGAGAATCGGCCGCAACATTATTGGGACTTACATTATGATTGCATTAACACTATCTGACATTGCCAATATTGTTGAAGGTACGCAGAGTGGCGGTGAGGTTCAAATCCTAGAAGTCACGACAGATACTCGTGCGATTCAGTCTGGAGCACTGTTTATTGCGTTAGTCGGTGAGCGCTTTGATGCTCACGATTTTTGCCAGCAAGCTGCTGATAAAGGTGCCGCCGCACTTATTGTTGAACGTCAACTGGATATTGATATTCCGCAGGTTATCGTAGCAGATAGTAAAGTTGCACTTGGCTTATTAGGAGCTGAAGTGCATCGTCGTTGTGGCACAAAAACTCTTGCCATTACTGGTAGCTGTGGCAAAACCACAGTAAAAGAGATGGTGGCGAGTATCTTATCTGGCCTTGGACAAGTGCTCTATACGGCTGGCAACTTCAATAATGATATTGGCGTCCCACTGACATTACTTCGCAGCACACCACAAGATGACTTTTCTGTTATCGAACTAGGTGCGAATCATATTGGCGAGATTGCTTACACCACGGCGCTGGTGAAACCTGATATTGCCATGGTTAATAATGTGGCAGAAGCGCACCTAGAGGGCTTTGGTTCTCTTGATGGCGTGAAAACTGCGAAAGGTGAAATTTACCAGGGTCTCACAGCCAACGGGACAGCGCTGATCAATCTCGATAGCCAAGGTGAGTCGATTTGGTCAGAAGTTTTACAAGATAAAAACCTTATAACGTTCTCTAAACAAAACACTAACGCCGATTTTTATGGCTCTGACATAGCGATGTCATCAGAGGGCTATCCGTTATTTACACTGCACACACCTATCGGCAATGTCGAATTGCAGTTGTCATTGCTAGGTGAGCATAATGTGGCGAATGCCGTTGCTGCCAGTGCTTTGGCGATTCAATGTGGTGCGACCTTAGAGCAAATCAAAATAGGTTTGCAATCGCTAAGTAAGGTTAAACGTCGAGTTGATGTCGAAAAACTTACTGAGCACATTACCTTAATTGATGACAGCTATAACGCCAGTGTGCCTGCGATGAAAGCGGCGGTTGACTTACTTGCACAGTTTAAGCAAGGGCAGCGCTGGTTGATTCTGGGTAATATGGCAGAATTGGGGCATGAAAGTCTTGCACTTCACAAAGAAGTCGGACAACATGCTGCTCCTTTCGCATTTGAACATGTTTTGACCTATGGTGAAGATGCGAAGGTTATCAGTGACCTATGTGGTGGTATGCATTTTCAGAGTCACGACAGCATGCTTGAATATATCGAGCGCAATTTAACACAGCTAAACCAGACCTCTCATACCTTATTGGTGAAAGGGGCACTAAGTGCAGGCATGTACACCATTGCTAATGCACTGAAGGAGACTTACACATGATTATTTGGCTTGCGGAATTACTACAGCCATACTTTTCTTTTTTTCGACTGTTTGAATACCTGTCATTCAGAGCCATAGTCAGTGTGTTAACCGCTTTAGGGTTATCCTTATGGATGGGACCTAAAATGATTGCCCGCCTGCAAATGCTGCAAATCGGTCAAGTTGTTCGTAACGAAGGTCCTGAATCGCACTTTAGTAAGCGCGGAACGCCAACCATGGGCGGCGTGATGATCTTGTTTGCGATTACATTAACAGTGTTGCTGTGGTCTGACTTAAGCAACCCTTATATCTGGGCTGTATTGGTTGTTTTACTTGGCTACGGTGCAGTGGGTTTTGTCGACGATTATCGCAAAGTTGTTCGTAAGAACACAGACGGTTTGATTGCTCGTTGGAAGTATTTTTGGCAGTCAGTTATTGCTCTGTTCGTGGCTTTCGCTTTATATGCTCATGGACAAGATACAGCTGCAACTCAATTGGTTGTGCCGTTCTTCAAAGACGTGATGCCGCAGATGGGACTGTTTTATATCGTCTTCACCTATTTTGTTATTGTAGGCACAAGTAACGCTGTAAACCTAACGGATGGCTTGGATGGCTTGGCTATTATGCCAACAGTGCTTGTCGCGGCGGGTTTTGCGGTTATTGCTTGGGCAACAGGTAACGTAAACTTCGCTAACTACTTACATATTCCTTATATCCCATATACCTCTGAGCTGGTCGTTGTATGTACCGCAATGGTAGGGGCTGGCCTTGGCTTCCTTTGGTTTAACACGTATCCAGCGCAAGTGTTTATGGGTGATGTTGGCTCACTGGCTCTTGGTGGTGCACTTGGTGTGATTGCGGTGTTGGTTCGTCAAGAGTTCGTGCTTGTTATTATGGGTGGCGTGTTTGTAATGGAAACGCTGTCGGTTATTCTTCAGGTTGGTTCATACAAACTGCGTGGCCAGCGTATTTTCCGTATGGCACCTATTCATCACCACTACGAGCTGAAAGGCTGGCCGGAACCACGTGTTATTGTTCGTTTTTGGATTATTTCAATCGTACTAGTTCTTATTGGATTAGCCACTCTTAAAGTACGTTAGAAACGCAGTAGGACAATCAGTTCATGGATTCTTGGCAAGACATAAAGCAAGTCGTTGTAGTTGGGCTCGGTATTACCGGGCTCTCTGTCGTTAATCATGTTAGTAAAAACCATCCAGACGTGACTGTTCGTGTGATGGACAGTCGGGAGAACCCTCCCGGTGCTGAGCAGTTGCCAGAAGGTGTAGAGCTGCATGCTGGAAGCTTTAATACTGAGTGGTTGAGTCAAGCAGACCTGATTGTTTGCAACCCTGGTATTGCTTTGGCAACACCAGAAATTCAGCAAGCACTGGACAAAGGTATTCGCGTTGTTGGCGATATCGAACTGTTTGCGTGGGCAAATACCAAGCCTGTTATTGCTATTACGGGCTCTAACGGTAAAAGTACAGTGACCGATCTAACAGGGGCAATGGCCAAAGCTGCGGGTATCAACGTCGGTGTTGGCGGTAATATTGGTGTTCCTGCTTTAGATTTGCTGGAACTGAATGCTGACTTGTATGTCCTAGAGTTATCTAGCTTCCAACTCGAAACAACCTACTCACTAAAAACCAAAGTATCGACATTTTTGAATCTGTCCGAAGATCATATGGATCGCTACTATGGGATGGAAGACTATGCGCAAGCGAAACGACGTATTTTCTTCAATGCTGAATATGCTTTGGTGAATCGTGATGAGCCAGAGACTTCCCCTGAGCATGCCGAACTTCCTGTAGCAACGTTTGGTTTCAATGAGCAAGACTTCGGTATGCGTGAAATCGACGGACAAGTCTGGCTAGTCGATAACGGTGAAACCATTATTTCCACCGACCAGCTTCGTTTGGTTGGCAAGCACAATTGGTCTAATGCGCTGGTGGCCTGCGCACTGCTCAAACTGAGCGATATCGACTACCGAAAAGGTTTGGCGTGTTTGGCTGAGTACACTGGTTTGAGTCATCGTTGCCAAGTGGTTGCAGATGAAAAGGGCGTCAAGTGGGTGAATGATTCTAAGGCTACTAACGTGGCGAGCACACTTGCAGCGTTATCTGGCTTAACCTTAGCGGGTAAACTGTATCTTTTGGTGGGTGGTGTTGGTAAAGGCGCTGATTTTTCTGAGTTAGCCAACCCCCTGTCTGAGCTGAATGTGAAGTTGTGCTGTTTTGGGAGAGATGGTGAGGAGTTCATGACTTTGCATCCATCGGCGGTTCGATATGACACGCTCAATAATGTCCTAGCCGACATTACACCCGAACTGCAAAAGGGTGATATGGTTATGTTATCTCCAGCTTGTGCAAGCTTTGATCAGTTTGCCAATTTTATGGCTCGTGGATATGACTTTACTCAGCTGGCTCAGCAATTTTCAAAACAAGTTAGTTAAACGGACTCGCTACTATGTTCCATCAATTTCGACAAAGGGTAACAGGTTGGTTCTCACAGCCAGCTCCTGATGCCCTCTATGATAGACAGTTAGTGTGGTTAGCGTTTGCATTGATGATTACCGGTTTGGTCATGGTAACATCGGCTTCTTTTCCTATTAGTTCAAGACTCACTGACCAACCATTCCACTTTATGTTTCGACATGCGATTTTCTTGGTGCTAGCGCTTGGGACATCGTCTATTGTTCTGCAAGTACCAACGGAAAAATGGTTTCGTTACAGTACTTATTTGCTTGCGTTGTCGATATTTCTTCTGGTCGTCGTATTGGCCGTCGGGAAGTCGGTTAATGGTGCCTCGCGCTGGATCCCTCTTGGGCTCTTTAACTTGCAGCCCGCTGAAGTCGCTAAATTGTCGCTGTTCATTTTCATGTCGAGCTATCTAGTTCGCAAGCAAGATGAGGTAAGGCAATCCTTCTTTGGCGGCTTTATCAAACCTATCATGGTGTTTACTACCTTTGCTATTTTGTTGCTTGGTCAGCCTGACTTAGGAACCGTGGTGGTAATGTTGGTGACCCTATTTGGTATGCTGTTTATAGCGGGTGCAAAGCTGTCTCAGTTTATCGCGTTATTGGTGGCTGGTGTCGGTGCGGTTATTGCCCTGATCTTGGTGGAGCCCTATCGTGTTCGCCGAGTGACATCTTTCCTTGACCCATGGGAAGATCCTTTCGGAAGTGGCTACCAGCTAACACAATCGTTGATGGCGTTCGGCCGTGGTAATTTGATGGGGCAAGGGTTAGGCAACTCGGTGCAAAAACTGGAGTACCTGCCTGAAGCACATACTGACTTCGTATTTGCAGTTTTAGCTGAAGAGTTGGGTTTTATTGGTGTGCTTTTTGTGTTGATGTTGGTGTTTGCTTTGGTGATTAAAGCGCTGTACATCGGCAAGCGTGCCTTTGAGAAGAAGCAACTATTTGGAGGCTATCTCTCTTTTGCGATCGGAATTTGGTTTGCTTTTCAAACGTTAGTCAACGTTGGTGCTGCTGCTGGTATGGTTCCTACCAAAGGTTTGACATTGCCCTTAATCAGTTATGGTGGTTCCAGTCTTATAATTATGTCCGTTGCGGTGTCGATACTGCTACGTATCGACCATGAATGCCGTCTGTTACCAGACATAGATGAACCTACACCTCAGGAAGCGCCTCCTGAGAAAGATAAGAAAAAAGCCAAAGATGAAAAAGAATAAACGTTTGATGGTGATGGCTGGTGGTACTGGTGGTCACGTGTTCCCAGGGCTTGCTGTTGCGCATCGACTACAGGAACAAGGTTGGGAGATTCGCTGGTTAGGAACGGCTGATCGTATGGAAGCCGACTTGGTTCCAAAGCAAGGTATTGAGATCGATTTCATTAAAGTGAAAGGTCTACGAGGACAAGGAATTACCAAGCTTATTAAAGCGCCATTTCAGATATTTAGCGCTATATTACAGGCTAGAAAGCACCTAAAAAAATGGCAACCGGATGCCGTGCTAGGCATGGGTGGTTATGTGAGTGGCCCTGGTGGTATTGCGGCTTGGACCATGGGTATTCCAGTTGTATTACACGAACAAAATGGTGTAGCGGGATTAACCAATCAATGGTTGTCGAAAATTGCCAGGAAGGTATTTCAGGCGTTTCCAGGTGCATTTCCCAATGCTGAAGTAGTTGGGAACCCAGTAAGACAAGATTTAATTGATACTGAAGAACCGCAACAGCGACTTGAAGGCCGCGAAGGTGATATTCGTATTCTTGTCATGGGTGGCAGTCAAGGTGCACGTATTTTAAACCAGACGTTACCTCCAGTAATGGCAGAGCTTGGTTCAGGCTACATAATCCGTCATCAAGCAGGTAAAGGTAATAGCGAAGAAGTGGCTGAGCTATATCGCTCCAATGCAGTTGACAATGCAGACGTTACTGAGTTTATCGACGATGTTGCCCAAGCCTATCGCTGGGCTGACCTAGTAATTTGTCGCTCTGGTGCTTTGACTGTCTCTGAACTAGCGGCGGTCGGCGTAGGCGCCATATTTATTCCATTTATGCACAAAGATCGGCAGCAAGCGCTTAATGGTGATCACCTAGTGCACAGTGGCGCTGCCTATATGATTGAACAGCCGGATTTAACGGTAGAAAAATTGGCGCAACAAGTAAAACAGCTCGATCGACTGCAACTGCTAGAGCTTGCGAAGAATGCACGAAAAGCCGCTAAACTTGATGCAGATACACGCGTCGCCCAAGAAATTATCGAATTAACAAAATAGATTGACGAGATTTAATCCATGACACAGCAACATACTCAAGACCTAGCACAAATACGGGCCCTGATACCTGAAATGAGACGAGTGAAGTGTATTCACTTTGTCGGAATTGGTGGTGCTGGCATGAGTGGTATCGCAGAGGTACTGCTTAATGAAGGCTATCAGATTACCGGCTCAGATCTTGCTGAAAATGCTGTGACAGAGCGTCTGACTCAAAAAGGTGCCACTGTCTATATTGGCCATCAGGCGAGTAATATTGAAAACGCAAGTGTGGTAGTGGTGTCTACGGCTATCGATCCAGAAAACCAAGAATTAGTTGCTGCAAAAGAGCTGAGAATTCCTGTAGTTCGCCGTGCTGAAATGCTAGCGGAACTGATGCGTTTTAGACATGGTATCGCGGTGGCTGGTACGCACGGTAAAACCACTACGACCGCACTGGTTACTCAGATTTATTCGGAAGCTGGAATGGATCCGACGTTTGTTAACGGTGGCTTGGTAAAAAGTGCTGGTACTAATGCTCGATTAGGATCAAGCCGAATATTGATCGCTGAAGCGGATGAAAGTGATGCGTCTTTCCTTCACCTGCAACCGATGGTGAGTATTGTGACTAATATTGAAGCTGACCATATGGATACCTATGGTGGTGACTTTGATACGCTAAAACAAACCTTTATCGATTTCTTACATAACCTGCCTTTCTACGGTCAGGCGGTGATGTGTGTTGACGATCCAGTGGTTCGTGAATTGATTCCAAGTGTTAGTCGTCAAGTGATTACTTATGGTTTTTCTGATGATGCAGATGTGCGAATCGAGAACTATCGTCAAGACGGTCAGCAAGGTAAATTCACGGTTGTCAGAAAAGGCCGAGAGAACTTAGAGATTACTCTGAATATTCCAGGTCAACATAATGCTCTTAATGCAGCGGCGGCGATTGCTGTCGCAACGGAAGATAACATTGCCGATGAAGCTATCGTTAACGCTATGTTAGGGACTGAAGGTACTGGCCGACGTTTTGAACACCTTGGTGAGTTTGAAACTGGTAACGGTAAAGTGATGTTAGTGGATGACTACGGTCATCACCCAACAGAAGTGGATGTTACGATTAAAGCGGCGCGCAATGGCTGGGCTGAAAAACGCTTAGTGATGATTTTCCAACCTCATCGATATAGTCGTACTCGCGATTTGTATGATGACTTTGCCAATGTGCTGGAACAAGTTGACGTTTTAGTGATGTTGGATGTTTACTCGGCAGGAGAGGCGCCGATTGCTGGGGCTGATGGACGCTCACTATGTCGTACTATTCGTACAAGAGGTAAGTTGGATCCTGTTTTTGTTCCAGACGTGAATGCGTTACCATCTGTTTTATCGAATCTTTTGCAAGAAGGCGACCTTCTTCTGACGCAAGGTGCTGGTGATATCGGTAAAGTAGCCAGAAAGCTTGAGCAGATGAAGTTAGATATCCAGCTAATGCAGAATAGTTAGCAACGTCAGTTCAATTAGTAAAAAACTTAACTGTTCGACCGAGCTATCGAGAATTTTGATCGCTTAGTCGAACATTTTTGTTATTTCAATGTGTAAAAGCCGATATTTCTTAGGTTCAGTGTTTGATAGTTTGATATTCATTAGTATAATCCTAAGGTTAACAATATTAGATTAGACTCTTATTCCACTATCTTAAGGAAAGGCGAAGAGAAGTTAATAAAGGACCAAAGAGTTTGACTGAAACTTCAGAGAGCAGTGCAGAATCAACGCGTCGAATTACCTTGTTTTCTAAACATGGGGTCGGGGCTGTTTTTTTATTAGCTGTAATCACCGTAATAGGTTCAACACTTTATTCCACCATTAGCTGGATGTTGGACGACCAGCGCCTCCCTTTATCAAAGATAGTGTTGCAGGGCGATTTGACTCATGTAACTGCCAAGGATGTGCAACACGCATTTGCCAACCTTGAACACATTGGCACTTTTATGTCTCAAGACATCAATGTGCTGCAGCAAAGCGTCGAGCAAATCCCTTGGGTATCTCAGGCCTCCGTTCGCAAACAATGGCCAGATACAGTAAAAGTCTTTCTTACAGAGCATCAGGCTAGTGCTATCTGGAATGGTATTGATATGTTAGACACAAACGGTGTTGTGTTTAGCGGTGATGTGTCGGCAATTGAAGAGCAGAAAGTAAAACTTTATGGGCCAAAAGGCACTGAGTTACAAGTACTTCAAACTTATCGAGACAGCAACGGGCAATTAGCACCGCTTGGGTTATCCATATCATCATTGGTACTGAACGAACGCCGAGCTTGGCAAGTTATTTTGGACAACGGTATCCGTTTAGAGTTGGGTAAAGACTCGATGCAGGAGCGCTTGGAGCGCTTTATTTCGCTTTATCGAAAGCTGGGCGATCAAGTCTCTAAAATTAGTTATATCGACTTAAGATATGATACCGGTGCTGCGGTTGGTTGGTTCCCTGCGGAAGAGGCTGGAACCTCTCACGCAGAGAGCAAAAAAGTAGGATGACTGGTATTACGTATCGGTAGAGCAATCTATCGATACCTAAGTTCAGTTTGGACATTGAGCAACAAGATTGTTCGCTGGAAATTGAAATATCTATAACAAAGAGAGTACAGATGACGAAGACCACGGATGACAATATTATTGTCGGTCTTGATATAGGCACTGCAACTGTATCTGCGTTGGTCGGTGAAGTATTACCCGACGGTCAGGTCAATATCATTGGTGCTGGCTCCAGTCCTTCTCGAGGCATGGACAAAGGCGGTGTAAACGACCTAGAGTCAGTGGTTAAATCCGTGCAGCGTGCTATCGATCAAGCTGAGTTGATGGCAGAATGCCAGATTAGCAATGTATTTATTTCTCTTTCAGGCAAGCATATTGCGAGTCGAATTGAAAAAGGCATGGGAACCATTTCTGAGGAAGAAGTGTCACAGGATGATATGGACCGAGCGATTCATACCGCGAAATCCATTAAAATTGGTGATGAACAACGTATTCTTCATGTGATTCCTCAGGAATTTACCATAGACTATCAAGAAGGGATAAAAAATCCGCTTGGTTTGTCTGGTGTTCGAATGGAAGTGAGTGTTCATCTGATTTCTTGTCACAATGATATGGCAAGAAATATCATCAAGGCCGTTGAGCGTTGTGGATTAAAGGTAGAGCAGCTGGTTTTCTCTGGATTAGCTTCCAGTAACGCTGTTATTACTGAAGATGAACGAGAGCTGGGCGTTTGTGTGGTAGACATTGGCGCGGGAACCATGGATGTCTCTATTTGGACCGGTGGTGCACTTCGACATACAGAAGTGTTCTCTTATGCTGGTAATGCGGTGACCAGTGATATCGCATTTGCATTTGGTACACCTCTTAGTGATGCAGAAGAAATAAAAGTAAAGTATGGTTGTGCTCTAAGCGAACTAGTGAGCAAAGATGATACAGTTAACGTTCCAAGCGTTGGCGGTCGACCATCTCGTAGTTTGCAACGCCAAACATTGGCAGAAGTGATAGAACCGCGCTATACAGAGTTAATGGGACTAGTAAATCAAACCATTGATAATGTTCAAGCTAAACTAAGAGAGAATGGTGTAAAACATCATCTAGCAGCAGGCGTGGTCTTAACGGGCGGCGCAGCACAAATTGAAGGGGTTGTGGAGTGTGCAGAGCGCGTCTTCCGCAATCAGGTTCGTGTAGGCAAGCCTTTAGAGGTTAGCGGTCTCACGGACTACGTAAAGGAGCCGTATCATTCTACGGCCGTTGGATTACTTCATTACGCAAGAGACAGTCAGATCAATGACGACAATGATTATAACGAACCAAAACGTCAATCGGTGTCGACAATCTTTGGAAAGTTGCGTAATTGGATACAAAAAGAGTTTTAACCTGAGTTGCAGGAAAACGGAGATAACAAATGTTTGAACCGATGATGGAAATGTCTGACGAAGCAGTCATTAAAGTAGTTGGAGTCGGCGGTGGCGGTGGTAACGCTGTAGAACACATGGTTCGTGAATCAATCGAAGGGGTTGATTTCATTAGTGTGAATACGGATGCTCAGGCACTTCGCAAAACGAGTATTAGTCACGTCATTCAAATCGGCGGCGATATTACAAAAGGCTTGGGTGCGGGTGCAAACCCACAAGTTGGACGTGATGCAGCTCTCGAAGATAAAGAAAGAATTAAAGAAAGCATTACTGGCGCCGATATGGTATTTATCGCAGCTGGTATGGGTGGTGGTACTGGAACCGGTGCAGCTCCCGTTATTGCTGAAGTAGCGAAAGAGCTTGGTATTCTTACTGTTGCGGTGGTGACTAAACCATTTAGCTTCGAGGGTAAAAAGCGTCTTGCATTTGCAGAACAAGGTATTGAAGAGCTATCAAAGCATGTTGACTCTTTAATCACTATTCCAAATGAAAAGCTACTTAAAGTACTAGGTCGTGGCGTTACGCTTTTAGAAGCCTTTGCAAGTGCGAACGATGTTCTTAAGAATGCCGTTCAAGGTATTGCAGAGCTAATTACTCGCCCAGGTATGATTAACGTCGACTTTGCGGACGTACGTACTGTGATGTCTGAGATGGGTCATGCGATGATGGGTAGCGGTGTTGCTAAAGGCGAAGACCGTGCAGAAGAAGCCGCTGAAATGGCGATTTCTAGCCCGCTTCTAGAAGATATTGATCTTGCTGGTGCTCGTGGTGTTCTAGTGAACATTACTGCAGGTCTGGATATGCGTTTAGACGAGTTTGAGACAGTCGGTAACACAGTGAAGGCTTTTGCTTCTGATAATGCAACAGTGGTAATTGGTACTTCGCTAGACCCTGACATGAGCGACGAAATTCGCGTGACTGTGGTTGCTACTGGTATCGGTAATGAGCGCAAACCTGACATCACGCTTGTTGCAGGTGGTAAAACACCAGTAACAGCAAGTCAGCCACAACAACAAACGCAAGCTCCAGCTGCGAAAGTTGAAGAGAAAGTGGCACAAACTTTGCCTGTAAATAGTCAGGATAAGGTTGAAGTGAACACACCGAGTCATTCGGGATCAAATGCACCTGCATCTGGCGCGAATACTAGTGCTGCACCTAAACCTGAAAAGGAAAGTGGCTACTTAGATATTCCAGCATTTTTGCGTCGTCAAGCAGACTAAGCTGTCTGCTTAAATTTGACACAGCTCAAAAATCTGGTAGGATTCGCGGTTGCTTACATAATCAACCGTGATTTGTAGCGTTGAAGAAGAGGTTTGTAGATGATCAGACAACGTACGCTTAAAGAAATAGTGACTACTGTAGGAGTGGGTCTCCACTCTGGCCGTAAAGTAACACTAACTTTGCGTCCAGCGGCTGCTAATACTGGTGTCGTTTACCGTCGTACTGACGTGAATCCGCCTGTGGATTTTCCTGCGGATCCTCTTTCTGTGCGCGACACAATGCTATGTACTGCGCTTGTTAATGATGACGGTGTTCGTATTTCAACAGTCGAGCACTTGAATGCAGCATTAGCGGGTATGGGCATTGATAACATCATCGTTGAAGTTGATGCACCTGAAATCCCTATTATGGATGGCAGTGCAAGCCCGTTTGTATACTTGCTACAACAAGCCGGCATCGAAACTCAGAATGCACCAAAACGTTTCATCCGTATCAAGAAACCAGTGCGTTTCGAAGATGGTGATAAGTGGGCAGAGCTTCGTCCATACAACGGTTTCCGTATGGATTTCGAAATTGAGTTCAACCACCCTGCAATTGATGCTGACGAACAGCGTCTGCAGTTTGATTTCTCGTCGCAAGGCTTTATCAAAGATATCGCTCGCGCTCGTACTTTTGGTTTCATGCGTGACATCGAGTACCTACAATCACAAAATCTTGTGTTAGGTGGTAGCTTCGATAATGCTATCGTTCTTGATGAATACCGTATTCTTAACGAAGAAGGTCTTCGTTTCGATAATGAGTTTGTTACTCACAAAGTATTGGATGCGATTGGCGACCTCTATATGGCTGGTCACGCGATTGTTGGTGAGTTCTCTGCGTATAAATCGGGTCATGGTCTAAATAACCAACTACTGCGCGCGGTATTGGCAGACCAAGAAGCGTGGGAATGGGCAACATTCGAAGAGCAAGCTGGTTCTCCAGTTGCTTTTGCAGAACCAAATATGGTTCTTGCTTAAAAAACTACTAGTGTTTAAAAAACCAGACCTTGAGTCTGGTTTTTTTTATGCCCATTAAACACTGATGTGGCAGTTTGTTGCCTGTTGAACTTTACTTAATAGTGGCAAAGATCTGCAGTGGATCTTCGTGATCTTGCAGTTTGGCTGCTTTAAATGAAACTCGCTGCGCAGTTTAAGTTTTCACTTTTGATGTATGCTGCCGCTATCTCCGTTTAGAAATATCCGCCACAATGCTGCGCTGAATGCGGCTTTATATGACAAAACTTCCAAACACATCAAACTAATTACGGTTAGTTTGTATTGAAGCTTGGTTGTTAGGGCAAAAATTCCTTAAACTATGTGCCATTAATTGGTATATCTGCCTTGAAATTTAACAGCTTGAACTCAATATCAGTTGGTATAGATTTTATCTCAGTTAGGTCAGTAGACCCTAGTCGAGACGGAAGGCAATTTTAATAGGTCGATATGATCTAATGGTAGAGAGAATAAAAACACAATGATTACTAACCTACTGACAAAGGTCATCGGTAGTCGTAACGACAGAACACTGCGTCGACTAAGAAAAATCGTAAAGCAGATCAATAACTACGAGCCACAGTTCGAAGCATTGTCTGACGAAGAACTGAAAGCAAAAACAGTAGAGTTTCGTGAGCGATTGGATAAAGGTGAAAACCTAGACCAACTTCTGCCAGAAGCATTTGCTACAGTTCGTGAAGCGTCTAAACGTGTCTTCGGGATGCGCCATTTCGACGTTCAGCTTATCGGTGGCATGGTGTTGAACTCTGGTCAAATTGCAGAGATGCGCACTGGTGAAGGTAAAACGCTTACAGCAACATTGCCTGCTTATCTAAATGCTCTACCGGGCAAAGGCGTTCACATCGTAACGGTGAATGACTACTTAGCAAAACGCGATGCTGAAACAAACCGCGCTCTATTTGAATTCCTAGGCATGAGTGTTGGCGTGAACGTGCCAAACATGCACCCACAAGAAAAGAAAGAAGCTTATCAAGCGGACATTCTATACGGTACCAACAACGAATTTGGTTTTGACTACCTACGTGACAACATGGCTTTCCGTGTGGAAGACCGAGTTCAGCGTGAGCGATTCTTTGCTGTTGTCGATGAAGTGGACTCAATCTTAATTGATGAAGCTCGTACTCCACTTATTATTTCAGGTCCTGCTGAAGACAGTTCAGAGCTATATACACGTATTAACACGTTAATTCCTCAGCTTGAACAACAAGATCAAGAAGACTCAGAAGAGTACCGTGGTGATGGTCACTACACGGTTGATGAAAAATCAAAACAGGTTCACTTAACCGAAACAGGTCAGGAGTTTGTTGAAGAACTATTGATCAAAAATGGTTTGATGGAAGAGGGTGACACACTTTACTCGCCAACCAATATTAGCCTATTGCATCACGTGAACGCAGCCCTTCGTGCTCATGTTTTATTTGAGAAAAACGTTGACTATATCGTTAACGAGCAAGGCGAAGTAGTTATCGTTGATGAGCATACTGGTCGTACTATGCCAGGCCGTCGTTGGTCTGAAGGTCTTCACCAAGCTGTTGAAGCGAAAGAAGGGGTGAAGATTCAAAACGAAAACCAAACACTTGCTTCTATTACGTTCCAGAACTACTTCCGTCTTTATGAAAAACTGTCGGGTATGACAGGTACGGCAGATACTGAAGCGTTTGAGTTCCAGTCTATCTATGGTTTAGAAACAGTTGTTATCCCAACCAATAAACCAATGGTTCGTGATGACATGGCTGATGTGGTTTATCGTACTGAAGTTGAAAAATTCAACGCGATTATCGAAGACATTAAAGAGCGCAGTGCAAAAGGTCAGCCTATTCTGGTTGGTACGGTTTCGATTGAGAAGTCAGAGCTGTTATCTAATGCGTTGAAGCAAGCTAAGATCAAGCACAACGTTCTTAACGCGAAGTTCCACGAACGCGAAGCTGAAATCGTTGCTGAAGCGGGTACGCCAGGTGCGGTAACTATCGCAACTAACATGGCGGGTCGTGGTACCGATATCGTATTGGGTGGTAGCTGGCAGTCTAAAGTTGAACAGATTTCTGAGCCTACGCAAGAGCAAATCGATGCCATTAAAGCAGAATGGAAAGTGATTCATGATCAAGTTCTTGCTGCTGGTGGTCTACATATCATTGGTACAGAGCGTCATGAATCTCGCCGTATCGATAACCAGTTACGTGGTCGTTCTGGTCGTCAAGGTGATGCTGGTTCGTCTCGTTTCTATCTATCAATGGAAGATCAACTACTCCGTATATTCACTTCTGATCGTATGGCTAGCCTTATCCAAAGTGGTATGGACGAAGGTGAAGCGATTGAAAGTAAGATGCTATCACGCTCTATTGAGAAAGCTCAGCGTAAAGTGGAAGGTCGTAACTTCGATATCCGTAAGCAACTGCTTGAGTTTGACGACGTAGCTAATGACCAGCGTAAAGTAGTCTACGAGCTTCGTGATGAATTAATGACGGCAGAAGACATCAGTGAAATGCTTGAGCAAAACCGTGCTGATGTGTTCACTTCTGTTATCGATGAGTACATCCCACCTCAGTCTCTAGAAGATATGTGGGATATCGAGGGTCTAGAAGAACGTCTGAAGAACGACTTCGATTTAGAGCTTCCAATCAAAACTTGGCTTGATGAAGATGACAAGCTCTATGAAGAAGCACTTCGTGAGAAAATCCTTGATACAGCAGTAACGATTTATCAACAGAAAGAAGAAACTGTTGGTGCACAAGTACTTCGTAACTTTGAAAAATCGGTCATGCTGCAGACTCTAGATACGCTATGGAAAGAGCATCTAGCGGCTATGGATCATCTACGTCAAGGTATTCACCTTCGTGGTTATGCTCAGAAGAACCCGAAACAAGAATACAAGCGTGAGTCGTTTGAGTTGTTTGAGCAACTGTTGGATTCTCTGAAATTTGACGTGATCACTATACTTTCAAAAGTACGTGTGCAACAGCAAGAAGAAGTTGAGCGTATGGAAGCTCAGCGTCAAGCGCAAGCAGAGGCGGCAGCAGCAAAAGCACATGCTCAACACGCGGATGCTGAGAACCAACTTGCTGATCACTCAGAAGAGTCTAGTGATGATTCACAACAGCCTATGGTTCGTGAAGAACGTAAGGTGGGGCGCAATGAGCCATGTCCTTGTGGATCTGGTAAGAAATACAAACAATGCCATGGTAAGATTAACTAAACCATGATGTAAAAATGAAGAGTCGCATTATGCGGCTCTTTTTTTTTAATCTGAATTTACGAGAAACACAGAAATAGGTGGGGAAAAACGTGAAGCGAGTTCATATCGTTGCCGCGATCATCTTTAACCAAGATAAGTCGCAAATCTATATCACTAAACGTCCTGATAATCTTCACAAAGGCGGCTTTTGGGAGTTTCCTGGGGGTAAAGTCGAGTTAGGAGAATCAGTCGGCGAGGCGATAACTCGTGAGCTGTTCGAAGAGATCGACATAAAAGTTAAAGAGTTTGAGTTGTTCGAGCACCTACTTCATGACTACCCAGAAAAATCGTTGGAGTTTGATTTTATCTCGGTGACGTCGTTTGACAATGAACCATACGGAAAAGAGGGACAGGAAGGCTGTTGGGTAAATATTGCTGATTTACCGAATTATGCATTCCCCGAAGCGAATGTACCCATCCTAAATAAAGTGGTCGAAAAATACCGTTAAAATCTGTAACGACTCTGGTAGCCCTAGTGTCTTTGCGTTACATTGGTAGCAACATAAACAACGGAGAATAACGCAATGGTAAGAATTGCGATTGCAGGAGCAGCGGGCCGCATGGGTCGCAACCTAGTGAAAGCAACGTTTCACAACAATCAGGCTGAAGTAGGCGCAGGTTCTGAACGCCCAGAGTCATCTTTAGTTGGTGTTGATGTTGGTGAATTGTGTGGTGAAGGGCGATTTGACGTCGCTTTGGTGGATGATCTTAATAAGTCTATTGATGACTTTGACGTTATCATCGATTTCACTGCGCCAAAAAGTACCCTTGCGAATCTAGAGCTATGCAAACAGCATGGCAAAAAAATGGTGATTGGTACAACTGGCTTTAGCGAAGAAGAGAAGGCGATCATCGATGAGGCTGCTCAATCTGTGCCAGTGGTTATGGCGCCGAACTACAGCGTTGGGGTTAACCTAGTCTTTAAGCTTCTTGAGAAAGCTGCGAAGGTTATGGGCGATTACTGCGACATCGAAATTGTTGAAGCACACCACCGCCATAAAGTAGATGCTCCATCTGGTACTGCTATAGGTATGGGAGAAGCAATTGCAGGTGCAATGGGTAATGAACTCAACGATGTAGCCGTCTATGCTCGTGAAGGCATCACTGGTGAGCGTACTCGTGACGAAATTGGCTTTGCAACGATTCGAGCTGGCGATATTGTTGGTGAACATACCGCTATGTTTGCTGATATTGGTGAGCGCGTCGAGATTACCCACAAAGCGACCGATCGCATGACGTTTGCCAATGGGGCCGTTAAAGCTGCGGTATGGCTCAATGATAAGCCTGCGGGCTTTTATACCATGACTGAAGTTCTCGGTCTCGATAGCATTTAACGAAAAGCGCCAGTTGGCGCTTTTTTTATATCTCATTGAGTCGAATCTCAAAGCTCAATTGTTTTACATAATTATTCTCAGAGTCAATATTGATTTAGGGTATGAATGGCCATCTCGCCAAATCGAACAAAAACACAAAAACTGTACAAAACGAATGGATTTGTATGTGAGTTTTGTGGCTTTGAGGTGAAATGCATTCTCTATGTCTTGTTTTTTTATGTTAACTTGTTTCGGTTAACGTTTGCGTAGTGATGAGGTAAAAATTGCAGGGTTGTTATTAACTTTGCTAGCACGAAAAACTATGCGGAATCATAACTGATTGATTTTTGCTCTTTAAATGTGTTTTTTTGAGGGTTTAGAGTAAAAAAATGGTCAATGGCGATAAAATTTAATTTTATTTTTCAGCAGTTGTTGACACTTGTCACGGGCATCATTAGAATACCGCCAATTTGTCTGAACTACCTAAAAGCGCTTATTTATAGCGAAGAGGAAGGCAAATCTGCAATTTAATTTAAAATTTATGCATTTTTATTCTGGAGGTTGTCTTGAGTAAATCAGCACTGTTAGTCCTAGAAGATGGGACAGTGTTCCACGGTGTTTCCATTGGAGCAGATGGTTTATCCGTTGGTGAAGTTGTTTTTAATACCTCGATGACGGGGTACCAAGAAATCCTCACTGATCCTTCCTATTCTCAACAGATCGTAACTCTTACTTATCCTCACATTGGCAATACTGGTACTAATAAAGAAGACGAAGAGTCTTCAGCAATCCACGCACAAGGCCTTGTGATTCGCGATCTTCCTCTTATCGCATCAAACTTCCGTAACGAACAATCCCTTTCAGACTATCTCAAGTCTCAGAACATCGTTGGTATTGCTGATATCGATACACGTAAACTGACTCGCCTTCTTCGTGAAAAAGGTGCGCAGAACGGTTGTATCGTAGCGGGCGATAACCTAGATGAAGCTCTAGCACTTGCTAAAGCAAAAGAATTTCCTGGCTTGAAAGGTATGGATCTTGCGAAAGAGGTTACAACAAAAGAAACGTATCAATGGAAACAAGGTTCGTGGACGCTCGAGGGTGGACTTCCTGAAGCGAAAGACGACAGTGAATTGCCATATCACGTTGTTGCCTACGACTTCGGTGCCAAGCGTAACATCTTGCGCATGCTTGTTGACCGCGGCTGCCGCCTAACGGTGGTTCCAGCGCAAACTTCAGCGGAAGAAGTGCTCGCGCTTAATCCAGATGGCGTATTCCTATCGAACGGCCCTGGCGACCCAGCACCTTGTACTTACGCTATTGAGGCAACTAAGACTTTCCTAGATAACGGACTGCCTATCTTCGGTATCTGTCTGGGTCACCAAATTTTGGCGCTAGCATCAGGTGCACAAACTGTAAAAATGAAGTTTGGCCACCACGGTGCCAACCATCCGGTAAAAGATCTCGATCGCAATGTAGTGATGATTACCTCTCAGAACCACGGTTTTGCTGCTGATGAAGAGACGTTACCTGAAAACCTGCGTGCGACGCACAAGTCTCTATTTGACGGTACGCTTCAAGGTATCCATCGCACTGATAAGCCGGCATTTAGCTTCCAAGGTCACCCTGAAGCAAGCCCAGGTCCACACGATGCTGCACCATTGTTTGACCACTTCATTGAACTGATTAAAAAACACAAAGCGTAATTCGGAGTAGTTGAGAATGCCAAAACGTACTGACATTAAAAGTATTCTAATTCTTGGTGCTGGCCCGATTGTTATCGGTCAGGCTTGTGAGTTTGACTATTCTGGCGCACAAGCGTGTAAAGCGCTACGTGAAGAAGGTTATCGAGTTATTCTAGTGAACTCGAACCCTGCAACAATCATGACTGACCCGGACATGGCGGATGCGACGTACATCGAACCTATTCAGTGGGAAGTTGTTCGTAACATCATCGCTAAAGAACGTCCTGACGCGGTTCTACCTACAATGGGTGGTCAAACCGCGCTGAACTGTGCACTTGACTTAGAGAAGCACGGCGTACTTGAAGAGTTCGGTGTGGAAATGATTGGTGCAACAGCCGACGCTATCGATAAAGCAGAAGACCGTTCTCGCTTCGATAAAGCGATGAAATCAATTGGCCTAGAATGTCCACGCGCTGATACTGCGAAAACTATGGAAGAAGCGTACGCGGTTCTTGATATGGTTGGCTTCCCTTGTATCATTCGTCCTTCTTTCACTATGGGTGGTACTGGTGGCGGTATCGCATATAACAAAGAAGAATTCGAAGAAATCTGTCGCCGTGGTTTAGACCTTTCTCCAACGAACGAACTTCTTATCGATGAATCCCTTATCGGTTGGAAAGAATACGAAATGGAAGTGGTTCGTGACAAAGCGGACAACTGCATTATCGTTTGTGCGATTGAAAACTTCGACCCAATGGGTATTCACACGGGTGACTCAATCACAGTCGCACCAGCGCAAACGCTGACAGATAAAGAATATCAATTGATGCGTAACGCTTCTCTAGCGGTACTGCGTGAGATTGGTGTTGAAACAGGTGGTTCAAACGTTCAGTTTGGTATCAACCCGAAAGATGGCCGTATGGTTATCATCGAGATGAACCCACGTGTATCTCGCTCTTCTGCTCTAGCGTCTAAAGCAACGGGTTTCCCTATCGCTAAGATTGCAGCGAAACTAGCGGTTGGTTTCACACTAGATGAACTGATGAACGATATCACGGGTGGTGCCACACCAGCATCGTTCGAACCAACTATCGACTACGTAGTAACTAAGATTCCTCGTTTTAACTTCGAGAAGTTTGCTGGCGCTAACGACCGTCTAACAACACAGATGAAGTCAGTTGGTGAGGTAATGGCGATTGGTCGTAACCAACAAGAGTCGCTACAAAAAGCGCTTCGTGGCCTAGAAGTTGGCGCGACTGGCTTTGACGAAATGGTTGACCTTGATGCTCCTGATGCACTGTCTAAAATCCGCCACGAGCTGAAAGAAGCTGGTGCCGAGCGTATTTGGTATATCGCTGACGCATTCCGTGCAGGTCTATCTGTAGATGGTGTCTTCAACCTGACACAAATCGACCGTTGGTTCCTAGTTCAAATCGAAGAGATTGTGAAACTAGAGCAAGAACTGCGAGCGAAAGGTTTTGCAGGCCTTGATAAGCAAGAGCTAAACAAGCTTAAGCGTAAAGGTTTTGCTGATGCGCGCCTATCTAAGATTCTAGGTGTAGCGGAAAGCGAAATTCGTCGTCTGCGTGACCAATACGATATCCACCCAGTGTACAAGCGCGTTGATACTTGTGCGGCTGAGTTCTCTTCTGATACCGCTTACATGTACTCCTCTTATGATGACGAATGTGAGGCGAATCCAACAGATAAAGACAAAATCATGATCCTAGGTGGCGGTCCAAACCGTATCGGCCAAGGTATCGAATTTGATTACTGTTGTGTACACGCATCTTTAGCACTACGCGAAGACGGTTACGAGACCATCATGGTTAACTGTAACCCAGAAACGGTTTCAACTGACTACGATACGTCTGACCGTCTGTACTTCGAACCAGTTACACTGGAAGATGTATTGGCTATCGCTCGAGTAGAGAAACCGAAAGGCGTAATCGTTCAGTACGGTGGTCAAACGCCTCTGAAACTGGCTCGTGCTTTAGAAGCTGCTGGTGTGCCAATCATTGGTACTAGCCCTGACGCTATCGACCGTGCAGAAGACCGTGAGCGTTTCCAAGTAGCGGTAGACCGTCTTGGCCTTCTACAACCAGAAAACGCAACAGTAACGACAATGGAGCAAGCGGTAGAGAAATCTCGCGAAATCGGCTTCCCATTGGTTGTTCGTCCATCGTATGTACTAGGTGGTCGCGCAATGGAAATTGTTTACGACGAGCAAGATCTACGTCGTTACTTCAACGAAGCTGTGAGTGTTTCTAACGAGTCTCCTGTTCTGTTAGATAGCTTCCTAGATGACGCCGTTGAGGTTGACATCGACGCACTATGTGACGGTGAGCGAGTGGTTATCGGCGGTATTATGGAGCATATCGAACAAGCAGGTGTTCACTCTGGTGACTCAGCATGTTCACTTCCTGCATACACGCTAAGCCAAGAAATCCAAGATACAATGCGTGAGCAAGTTGAAAAGCTAGCGTTTGAGTTGGGTGTTCGTGGTCTAATGAACACTCAGTTTGCGGTTAAGAACAACAAGGTTTACTTGATTGAAGTTAACCCACGTGCAGCGCGTACCGTTCCGTTTGTATCGAAAGCAACAGGTGCACCTATTGCTAAGATTGCTGCTCGTGTTATGGCGGGTCAATCTCTAGAGTCGCAAGGCTTCACTAAAGAGATTATTCCTCCTTACTACTCAGTGAAAGAAGTGGTACTGCCATTCAACAAGTTCCCTGGCGTTGACCCACTATTAGGCCCAGAAATGCGTTCTACTGGTGAGGTAATGGGTGTCGGTGCGACATTTGCTGAAGCTTATGCGAAAGCAGAGCTAGGTTGTGGCAATGTTTACCCTGAAGGTGGTCGTGCGCTATTGTCTGTTCGTGAAGGTGATAAAGAGCGCGTGGTTGACCTAGCTTCTAAGCTAACGAAGCTTGGCTACCAACTAGATGCAACACACGGTACAGCAGTAATCTTAGGTGAAGCTGGAATCAACCCTCGTCTTGTAAACAAGGTACACGAAGGTCGTCCACATATCCTAGACCGTATCAAGAACAACGAGTACACCTACATCGTTAACACGGCAGCAGGTCGTCAAGCGATTGAGGACTCAAAAGTTCTACGTCGTGGCGCGCTTGCGGAGAAAGTGAACTACACCACAACGCTAAATGCAGCGTTTGCAACCTGTATGTCTCATACCGCAGATGCGAAGTCGACAGTGACATCGGTTCAAGAGCTTCACGCACAAGTAAAAAGTGCTTAATAGATAAAAACTAAGAAGCAGGTCTAACTCCTGCCTTTTAGACAACCTCATTGCCCGCTCATTTGAGCGGGCTTTTTTTGTCGCATTCTTTATTCAGAGAGTGTTTTTTAAACAATTATTTTAGTCGTTATATTCCTACCCCCAATTAAAACGTAGGAAATTAGCAGTGAAAATTAAACATACTTTATCTATCTTAACGGCGGCAATGACATTGTCTTTTTCAGCTTTGGCTGACGATAGTTTTTACCTAGGTACCATATATAGTGCGGTGCGAGCAGCGGATGAGAGCGTTGACAAATCGACTTCCAATATTAGTAATTTAGGACTTCAGGCAGGGTACTCATTCAATCAGCATTTTGCCCTTGAGGGACGATATTTCTATGCACTCAATCGTTCAAGTTCTTTGCCTCAGCACCAGTCGCAAATTTATGCCAAAGCAAGCTATCCACTCAATGACACTTTTTCGATCTACGCCTTAGCTGGGGTCAACTTTGCGAAAGAATATTCCGCAAGTAGTCAAACTAAAGGGTATTTTTCGGGAGGTGCCGGAGTCTCTTATACCTTTACGGATAAACTTAAAGGGTCATTAGAATATGTCTCTTTAGCTCATAGCAAGTTTTATAAAGGTAATGCTGTCAATATCGGCTTAAGTTACTGCTTCTAATTAATTCCTTCGGGGAATAGGTTTGTATCCATGATTTCGCTAGTGTTGATATTTGTCGCGAGTAAAATGAGACAATATTTCACGTTGAGTTAGCATAATGGAAGTTACGATAGAAATTCTTGGACTCCTATTCCTGGTGGCAGGATTAGCGGGTTTTATTGATGCGATGGCTGGTGGTGGCGGGTTACTTACTCTTCCTGCTCTCCTGTCAGTCGGCGTTCCCCCAACTCAAGCATTGGCAACTAACAAGTTACAAAGCTCATTTGGTAGCTTTTCGGCAACTTGGTATTTTGTGCGCAATGGTATTGTTGACCTCAAGGAAATGCGACTTGCGATTCTATGTACTTTTATAGGATCTGCAGTTGGTGCTGAATTAGTACAGCATATTGATGCAGGGGTGCTGACGAGCTTGATTCCAGTTTTACTGCTGGGGATTTCTCTGTACTTTTTGCTGGCTCCACAAGCAGGAGAGGGCGGTGGCAAACCTAAAATGTCAGAAACCCTATTTGCCTTTTCTGTAGGTACTGGTGTCGGATTCTACGACGGCTTCTTTGGACCGGGTACCGGTTCTATCTTTACCATTTGTTTTGTCGCCATCGCACAACTGTCGATTGTTCATGCGACAGCAAAAACCAAAGTGCTCAATTTTACTTCCAATCTAGCCGCATTAATCTTTTTCATTATTGCAGGCTTACCGGTTTGGGAAATCGGCTTAGTTATGGCAGTGGGCGGTTTTTTGGGTGCCAGAATGGGAGCTAAGGTCGTTGTATCTAAGGGGAAAAAATTCATCCGCCCATTGGTTGTGGTCATGTCAATGGTCATGGCATTGAAGCTACTTTGGGAACAGCATCCTCAATGGTTTCAATCACTGTTCTAACTCGTTCTAATTTCAGTGCCGAGGGACGATAAACAAGGTGCACGGGACGTGTCAACGTAGCAAGAAAATCGAAGTCAAAGCAAAGCCCTTCATCAATGTGAAGGGTTTTTATAATTGATAATGGAACCAAAGCGGCAGAGACACCTTTGATTGCCAACTGCGCTGCTGCAGTATACGAGTCCATCTGCATGCTAGGAATAATACCCGCTTGCTGAAGCAAGCCCGCTTGATAGGTATTCGCCGGATTGTTGAGGTCGTTAGTGATGAGCTTAGCGGGCGGTGCTGTAAGCGGTTGATGGCTCACGACTCGAAACGGTTCGTTAAATAGATGGGTAGCGTGCAGGCCAAGACGACTATTAAGATGCCCTGCACAGAGTCCAATCGCCGCGTCCCCAGCTTTAACGTGTTCAATGATTCGGGGCGTATGGTTGGTGGTAATGGTGAGGAATGGGTCTTTAAGCAGCAACGTGGGAAATACTTCACTGAGATAACCTGCCACTAAGGTTTCCGAACAATCCACGCGAATAATCGTTTGATCATCAAGGGTCTGCTCTTCAGCAATTAATCCGCGAAGCTCATGCAAACTTGGACCAACACGGTCGATAAGAGAGAGAGCGTCAGGAGTTAGTTTTATTTGCCTCCCTTCTGGCTCGATTAACTTTTTACCAAGTTTTCTCTCTAGATTGGCTATTCGCTTACTGACCGCCGACTGGCTGATATACAGTCTGCTGCCAGTACGGCTCATAGTTTTTTCTTGTGAGAGCACGAGTAAGGTTTCAATGCCTTCCAATAGCATACGCTTTGATGAAAATTGGGAATGGATTTTATTATTCTAACATAACCTGACGACGACGTTGGTAGGCTAAGTCAGCAATTCGGCGACCAAAGTAATGTGCAGTTTCTAAGTCATTAGGGTGAACTTGCTCATTGTCATCGTAGCTTGCCACTAAGCCAATTGAGGAGCCTGTGCGGTTCAAAGCTTTGTTATCTGTGTGTTTTGAAACATCTAACCCTGCCCAAATCATACCGTGCTGGCAGGCTAAGGCAAAGAAACCAAGCAGCGTTTGTTGTTGCTCACCATTGAGACTACCGCCCATGGTAAATCCTGCGGCAAGCTTATTACGCCAATTGAGTTGGACATATTCATCGCTACTCGCATCCATAAACGCCTTAAATTGAGCGCTGGCCGAACCCATGTAAGTAGGACTTCCGAAAACAATAGCATCGAAATGCTTTAGTGATGAAAGTAAATGATTATTGACGTAACGACCCTCTTCAATATCACAGCTCTCAATCTCAAACAGAGTGGCACTATAGAGCGCACACTCGATGCCACTTTGAATGGCTTTTGCGAGTGCTCGTGTCGCTCCACTCTTAGAGAAGTAAACAATAGCGATGTTTGACATCTCAATCTCCTACATAGGCTGTGTGAGTTCAACGCGATAGTATTCATCGTCTTCATCTTTAATAAAATCGACAAAATAGTGAATGCTGTCTAGTTCATCTTCCACATAATGGGAGACATAGAGCAACTGGCTTAAGTTTTCTTTGGCTATCATATCGAGGGCATTCATCACCAGCTTACGACCTAGAAAATCAAGCCCTTGATAAGGCTCATCCAAGATAAGGATAGTAGGCTGCTTGATGATAGCTCGAGCAATTAAAAGGAGTCTTTGTTGACTATATTCGAGGGACTTAAAAGAACGGTCGTGCAAGTGCTCCATATGAAGCAGCGTTAACCACTCTTTCGCCGCATCTATCTGATTTTGGCTAGGCTTATCATAAAGTCCGATAGAGTCGAAAAAGCCCGATAGCAAGACTTCCAAGGCGCTGCAACTGACACGATATTGCAAGTGAAGTGCAGAAGAGACCATGCCAGTATGCTGCTTGATGTCCCACACGGTTTCTCCGCTGCCGCGCTTCAAACCATAAATCAGAATGTCATTGCTATAACATTGTGGATGATCGCCAAAGATCATGCCGAGCAATGTACTTTTTCCACAACCGTTTGGTCCACGAACTTGCCAGTGCTCTCCATTGTTAATCTGCCAGTTCACGCCGGAGAATATTTTTTGGTCGACGTATTCTACGTGTCCGTCGGTAATTTTAACCAAGGGGTCTGGAAACTTCGATTGATGTTGATGCTTACGAATTAGCGCAAGCCATTGTTCGCTTTGCGCTGAAGATTGAGCCAGTAGCTGCGAAATGACAGGGTGAGCGCGCCATTGCTGGTAGCTTAGTTGTTCGGTCAATGTACCATCTTCAAACATGGCGACATGATTAACCCAAACAGGGATTTCATCTTCCCTTGAGGTGATCACCACCAATTGAATATGCAGTGATAGGTCGCGAAGGTAGTCGGCGAGCATCTTGCGATGCAACGTATCTAAGCCGACAAATGGCTCATCCAAAATAAGCAGTTTAGGTGAGGTTGCTAATGCTCTGGCTAACATAACGCGACGTGTTTCGCCGGTTGATAGTTGCTTAAAGCCTCGCTCTTTTAAGTGCAAAAGATCCAGCTCTTGAATCAACTGCTCTGCTACAGTTTCGTTGCTGGCAAACTCGGATACCAGTTGAGTCACGGTGCGACCAAAATCGATTCGATCCATAAAGTCGGTATCGTCATTGGCATTTTCCAGTTCAAGTAATCGCTGCTGCTCTGCTAAAGAAACTTGTGCAATGCCGGTTTGTAAACCAAGAATCTCCCCTTCTTTAGGAAAGATTTCTTGGCACAATAAGTCGCCCAATAAGGAGCCTACATTGCCTTGGGTTTCAAATACTGCCCAATGTTCACCAGATTGAATGCGCCAATCTGGAATAGAGATAGAACCAGCTTGGTCAAAAGAAACGTGATTGAAGATGACATCCATAGACTTTTCCCTGTCATTGGTCTGAGAGACGATGAATTAACCAACATACTAAAGCGAAAGGGAAAAATGAAGAGTAAAAGCTAGAGATTGTTATCTCTAGCTTTTGGTAATCAGGTTACTTATCTAAAGCAAACGTAGGTAAGGATAAGTGCCAGCGAATAGCGCCTAAGCGAATAACCAGCGTTGCAACAATACAACACAAGAAGGCTACTTCTGAAGAAGCACCAAGTAACAGAGCTGAGGTATGGAAAACACCACCTATGATACAGGCTGTTGCGTATACCTCACGGCGCAGTACCATAGGAACCTCGCGAGCCAGTACATCCCGAATAATACCGCCACCGCATCCGGTAATTACTCCCATAATGACTGCAACCATATAGGAGTCTTGGAATAGCATTGACTTCTCAACACCGATACCGACAAAAACCGCAAGACCAACGGCATCGCACACTGGTAACACATACCAAGGAAGTCGACGTGGATGGCGAATCAATAGCATGGTCAAAATACAGGTGATGAAAATGACCCAAAGGTAAGTGTTGTCGGTGATCCAGAAAACTGGCGTTGCACCGAGTGCCATGTCTCGAATCGTGCCGCCACCTATCGCAGTGACGCTACCGAGTACCATTACACCAAAAGGATCCATCCTGAGTCTTCCTGCGAGTATCACTCCTGATATCGCAAATACTGCCGTACCAAATAAGTCGACCAAATAGAGCATGGAATCCACAGCTAGTTTCTCACTGAAGCATTAAAAGGAAAGTTCGCCAATTTTACGGGATTTAACGATTGCGCCTAGTGGTTCGTAGCTGAATGTGATCTATCTCTCAATTATTATTGAGTTCTTACCTGATCCAGATACTGGCAAACCTGTTGTATGGCTAGAAGTGTTCTTGGTGTTGGTCTGTTTAGCCAGTCAGACGTCAATGACCACACATGATGTTGGCTAACGGCTGGTAACTCCTGCTGCCACTTGTGCCACATGGTGCCGTTTTTAATGGCATGCTCTGAAGTAAAAATGGCTTGAGGCTGGCGAACTATTACCTGTTCAGGGCTGACTTGTGGGTAGGGGGCTTTGCTATCGGCAAAAATATTTTCACCACCACAAAACTCAAACACTTCGCTCGGCCAACTGCCTTGCGCTAAGGTGATAATGGGCTTTTCACTTAGCTGGTAAAAGTAGCGAACGGGTGTTTCTGTGTCATATTTTTGCTTTAACTGCGCTAAACCTCGACGAAATTCTTGGGCTGCGTTTAAGCCAATGGAAGGGTCATCGGCATATTGGCTTAACTTCTCGATGTTGGTAGCGATATCATCGAGAGTTTTGGTTTGTGAGTAAAATAGGTTAAATCCCAGCTTTTCTAGTTTCTCCAATTCACGAGCAGGGTTTCCCGCTGGCCAGACAAGAATGAGGTCAGGCTGCATCGCCACGATTCGTTCCAATTTGATACCTTGGTAATTGGCCACTCGCTCCAACTCTTTCGCTTGCTCTGGATAGTCACTGTATTCACTTACTGCGATAAGCTTATCGCCAAGTCCTGCGGCATACGCCAGTTCCGTAGCATGAGGGGCTAAACTGATAATACGTTGTGTGTCTGCTAGAGCATGTTGAGTTGCCAAAAAAGTAATGACAAGTATTAGCCAATTCTTCATGAAATTAGAAACCTCTGTGAATGATAAACATGGCTAGACTCTGCATCACTAGCCAAAAATAGATACGCCAAGCAATGTGTTTCTGCAACAAGGCCAAGTGATAAGCTGATGGTGCTACTTTTCCGCCGATACGTGCTCGCTGAAGTTTTTCACCTTGATAGATAGCTGGCCCACCAAGAGCAAGCTCAAAACGGTGTGCACAGCCACTGATGAGCCAAGCCGTGACTGGGTTATGCCACGATTTAGCTTGCATTATGGCGTGTTTAATCGAGGTAATGGGCAGACCAGCAAACATGAGTATTGAAAACAGCTTCTGGGGTGCGAAATCCAACAGTGAAAATAGCCAAGCAATAGGCTTACCGAAACTAGCAAAGCCTTTTTGGCTAGGACTCCAATTGCGAGCGAGCTCTAAAGTCAGTCGATACAGCAAAGCGCCAACACCACCACTAACGCCGTACCAAAACAGCACGCCGACTACGTTTCTAGCATAACTCAGAAGTAGAGTTTCAGAGCCTGC
Source organism: Vibrio mediterranei (assembly GCF_900088415.1). Lineage (GTDB taxonomy): Bacteria > Pseudomonadota > Gammaproteobacteria > Enterobacterales > Vibrionaceae > Vibrio > Vibrio mediterranei. Next base: position 55,043 of record NZ_FLLQ01000008.1, on the reverse strand, counting down.
TTTGCCTATGCCCAGAAGCGATAGGTTGTTGGTCTCTCGGTTTACTTTGGTTGAAAGCAGTCTACGCGCATTGGCTTTATCTTCTTGAGCGAGGGCATTAATAAGTTTGTGGGCGTACTGTTCGTTGTTGCGCCAATCAATGGCCAAGAGAAGCAAGGCTAATTGATAGAATTCTGGCTTCCAAACTAATGGCTCAAGAGCCCAAAGTACTAGGCCAGTGGGGACTAACATTAGTAACAGGGCAAGCCAACCCGCAAGGTGTTGTTGCTCGTTTGTTGACGATGGAGAATTGACTTTATCTGCCACTAGCGCAGCAATCTGTTGCCAAAATCGAACAGGATGAGCGGCGGAGGGGATTGGAATTAGCAGATGAAATAACAGCGCACTCCACATTACCAGCAGTGCGCCATTTCCATATAAACTCTCTAGAAAAGAGCTCATTCAGCAGTCCTTGCGTTTTATTTCCCTTAGGAGGCTTAAGTTGAAGGGTTACTTAAGCAAATCCACCATATTTACTACCATTTCAGACGAGCTTTGTGCTGCCAAAGGTAGGAATTCTTCGAAGCTCATTGGTGACTCTTTGTCTGCCACGTCAGAGATAGCACGTACCACGACGAAAGGTGTATTGAACTGGTGGCAAACTTGTGCGATAGCTGATGCTTCCATCTCGACAGCGATAACACCAGGGAAGTTTTTACGGATAGTTTCTTGACGTTCTGGACGACATACAAACTCATCACCAGTACAAATTAGACCACGTACTGCGTGCTTATCTTTCATCTGTGCAAGCGCTTGTTCTGCTGTTTCCATCAATTTAGCGTCGGCAGCGAAGGCCGCTGGTTGACCCGCCATCTGACCAATTTCATAGCCAAATGCCGTCACATCAGCGTCGTGATGACGAACTTCAGTGGAGATGACGACATCTCCTAGGTTGAGTGAAGACTCAAAGCCACCTGCAGAACCTGTGTTAATAACCACATCAGGTTGGTAATCGCTAAGAAGAATCGTTGTTCCTACAGCTGCCGCTACCTTGCCAATACCTGACTGTAGCAAGACAATGTCTGCACCGTTAAGTTGACCAGTAAAGAAGGTGCAACCGCCTTTTTTAGTTTCAACAAGGTTTGTTAATGCTGATTTTAGGATGGAAACTTCTTGTTCCATTGCGCCGATTACGCCGATTTTCATAGAGATTCTCTCAGGTTGGAAAACGTATTTGGCGTGCAGTATAGCAATAGTCTTTGCACAGCCCAACCATTGCTATAGCAATTACTCAAGGGTTTGCTTCAATCAGTCCTGATTCGATCAACTTGAGGCGAAATGCTTCAACTCTTTCACGGTTCACGTCAAAGTCGTAATAGCCAATTCTAGCTTCGGAGCGAACCAATAATTGGTCTCCTTCAATTTTTAGTTCCATATCATCGACATAGCGAAAAACACTGGAGGTGTATTCGACTCGCAGATAATTGCCTTCTTTGGCCGCAACTTCGGCATTCGGAAGGGTTAAGGCGACTTGTTCTATCTGATTGATATTGGTGTTTGGCGTCAATGTGAATGGGGCAAGTGTAAACTCTTCTCGGCTATCTTGAGTTGAAACACACCGAGGACTATCGCCACAGGGTTGCTCTGTCCGGTCCGTTGTTGTTTTATAACCTGCACCGCATGCGGTTAGGATCATCACTGAAGAAAGTGTAAGCCACTTGGGTAATGTCATAATCATCCCTTAAACAAAAGCCCAGCTAGGCTGGGCTAAGAAAACAATGGTCATTCTGATTGATGAAGATCGGAATGGCGTGTCTGGTGTTAGACCTCTAAGAAGTCTAGTATGCCTTCTGCCGCTTTGCGCCCTTCGTCAATGGCAGTAACCACGAGATCTGAACCACGAACTGCATCACCACCAGCGAAGATCTTCTCATTGGTCGTCTGATACATAAATTCTTGAGAGGCTGGAGCTTTGATCCGTCCCCATTGATCGAGTTCTACACCGTGAGGTTCAAGCCATGACATCTGGTGCGGTTGAAAACCGAACGCCATGATAACAGCATCAGCGGCAAGAACGTGTTCACTGCCTTCTACTGGTTCTGGACGACGACGACCAGCCTCATCGGGCTCACCTAGTGCCGTTTTCACTACTTTAACGCCGCATGTGTTGCCATTGGCATCCACCTCTATGCCTAGAGGCTGCAAGTTGAACATAAAGTTCACGCCTTCTTCACGAGCATTTTTTACCTCGCGTCGGGAGCCCGGCATGTTAGCCTCATCTCGTCGATAAGCACAGACAACGCTACTAGCTCCTTGGCGAATAGACGTTCTGACACAGTCCATAGCTGTATCACCACCACCAAGAACGACCACTTTTTTACCTTTCATATCAATGAAAGGATCAGAGGCTTCCAACTCCATAACTTTGTAGGTGTTGGAAATCAAAAATGGTAGGGCATCAAATACACCAGGAGCCTCTTCATTTGTCAGACCTGCCCGCATGTTTTTATAAGTGCCGACACCTAAAAATACTGCATCATAGTCTCTGACTAGTGTTGCCATGTCGATATCTTTGCCCACTTCAGTATTGAGCTGAAACTCGACGCCCATTTCGCTAAAGATTCGACGTCGGTTTAACATGACATCCTTTTCCAACTTGAACGATGGGATACCGAATGTCAGCAGTCCGCCGATTTCTGGGTAGCGGTCAAAGACAACGGGCTTAACACCATTGCGAACTAGGATATCTGCAGCGGCGAGTCCCGCCGGGCCTGCACCTATGATAGCCACCTTCTTGTCCGTCCACTCCACATGGGACATATCCGGCTTCCAGCCCATTTCAAAGGCTTTGTCGGTAATGTATTTCTCGACATTACCTATAGTAACGGCACCAAAATCTTCATTGAGTGTACACGAGCCTTCACAAAGGCGATCTTGTGGACAAACTCGTCCGCAGACTTCAGGTAGACTGTTGGTTTGATGTGATAGCTCGACAGCTTCAATGATTCGTCCCTCATTCGCCAGCTTAAGCCATTGAGGGATATAGTTGTGAACGGGGCATTTCCACTCACAATAAGGGTTACCACAGTCAAGACATCGGTCTGCTTGAGCGGTTGCTTGTTGTTTCGTAAAGGGTTCGTAAATCTCTACAAACTCAATTTTGCGAACCTTGAGCGGCTTTTTAGCCGGGTCGACGCGGTTCACATCAATAAATTGGTATACGTTCTGGCTCATAATTCTGGCTCCTTCCAATTATTGTGCTTGAACGCGCAGCTCAGCGGCGCTTCTGCTTTGATGACCAAGTAGTGTGCGTAAATCCGCAGCTTTTGGTTTGACTAGGTAGAACTTTGGAATCCATTCATCAAAGTTCGCCAGAATATTCTCAGCATGCACAGAGCCGGTTTCTTCTAAATGCTCGGCAATCAGTCCACGAAGGTGTTCTTGGTGAATATAGAGATCGGATAAAGAGATAGCTTCGACAGATTCGGTGTTCACACGCCCTTCAAAGTCCTCGTTAGTATCCATCACATAGGCAAAGCCGCCCGTCATACCGGCACCGAAGTTCACGCCTGTTGCTCCTAGAATCGCCACAATGCCACCAGTCATATACTCACAAGCGTTGTCACCTGCACCTTCGATAACTGCAATCGTGCCTGAGTTACGGACACCAAAACGCTCGCCAGCGGTCCCTGCGGCGAACAACTTACCGCCAGTGGCGCCATATAAACAGGTGTTACCAATGATAGTGGCCTCATTACAAGTGAATGTTGTACCGACATGCGGCTTCACGACCAGCTTACCGCCAGCCATGCCTTTGCCTACATAGTCGTTAGCATCACCGGTTAGATAGATTTCAACACCACCCGCGTTCCATACCCCAAGAGACTGACCCGCTGTACCATCGAGGTAAAGCTTAATAGGGCGACTCGCCATTCCCTGGTTGCCATAACGTTTGGCGACTTCACCTGAGAGTCTCGCTCCTGCAGAGCGATCGGTATTACGGATATCAAAGTAGAAGCTACCACCTGATTTAGCCTCGACCGCAGCTTGTGTTTCTTCGACAATCTTTTGGTTTAGCAGTGCTTTATCGAACGGCTGATTTGGCTCTGTCCAGTACAAAGGCAGCGAAAGAGGAGAGATAGGGGCCTCCAAGATATTCGACAGGTCAAGCTTGGCTTGTTTCGCGGTCATACCTTCGAGACTCTCGAGCAGGTCAGTACGACCGATAAGATCAGTAAGCTTCTCTACTCCTAACTGAGCGAGTAACTCTCTTACTTCATCAGCAAGACCTGTGAAGTAGTTGACCACCATTTCAGGTAAGCCCTTAAAGTACTCTTTTCGTAAGGTCTCATCCTGAGTGGCTACGCCCGTGGCACAGTTATTCAAGTGACAAATACGTAAGAACTTACAACCCATAGCCACCATTGGTGCAGTACCAAATCCAAAGCTTTCCGCACCTAAAATTGCAGCTTTGACTACATCAAGCCCTGTTTTAAGACCTCCATCAACTTGAAGACGAATCTTGTGTCTTAAGTTGTTGGCAACAAGAGCTTGTTGAGTTTCAGCCAGACCGAGTTCCCAAGGACAACCTGCGTATTTGACCGACGTTAGTGGACTCGCCGCAGTGCCGCCATCGTAGCCGGAAATAGTGATAAGGTCGGCGTAGGCTTTTGCTACTCCTGTTGCGATAGTGCCAACTCCCGGCTCAGACACCAACTTAACTGACACGAGCGCATTTGGGTTGACTTGTTTAAGGTCGAAAATCAGCTGTGCTAAATCCTCAATAGAATAGATATCGTGGTGAGGAGGTGGGGAAATCAAGGTAACACCTTGTACTGAATGGCGCAGTTTGGCAATCTCCGCTGTCACTTTATGGCCAGGAAGCTGTCCGCCTTCACCGGGTTTAGCGCCTTGAGCCACTTTGATTTGCAACACATCGGCATTGGTCAAATAGTGCGGCGTGACACCAAAACGTCCAGAGGCGATTTGTTTAATGCGAGAGTTACGATTAGTGCCAAATCGACGCGGATCTTCGCCACCTTCACCTGAATTAGAATATCCGCCAAGCTTATTCATCGCCATGGCCAGTGCTTCATGAGCTTCTGGGCTTAAAGCACCAATGGACATTGCAGCAGAGTCGAAACGTTTATACAGCTCTGCATTCGGCTCGACTTTGTCTAGTGCCAGTGGTGAGTCTGACTTTTTAAGCGCCATCATATCGCGCAGCATAGACACAGGACGTTCATTTACTTGTTTGGCAAACGTCTGATAATCAGATGATTCACCACTTTTCACTGCTTTTTGCAGCGTACCAACAACATCTGGGTTGTAGGCGTGGTATTCGCCGTCATGAACATATTTTAGTAGTCCACCGTGCTCGACAGGCTTGCGTTTAGCCCATGCTTTTCTAGAAAGATTAAACAGGTCTTGTTGGAAGTCTTCGAAGTTTGCACCTTGTATACGAGTAGTCACTCCCTTGAAGCAAAGATCGACGATATTGGTGTGCAGACCAACGGCTTCGAACAGCTGAGAGCAGCGATAGGAGGCAACGGTGGAAATACCCATTTTGGACATAATTTTATACAGACCTTTATTGATACCGTATTGATAGTTTTGCATCACGTCTCGGTAGCACTTATCAATAGCACCATCATCGATCAGTTTACCAAGTGCTTCATAGGCCAAATAAGGGTAGATAGCCGTAGCGCCGAAACCAAGCAATACAGCAAATTGGTGAGGGTCTCGGGCCGTTGCAGTTTCAACGATAATATTGGCGTCACAACGTAAGTTGGCTTCGATTAAACGAGTTTGCACCGCGCCGACGGCCATTGCTGCCGGAATAGGTAGTTTTCCTTTGACTAGAGCTCGATCTGAAAGAACCAATAAAACGGTTCCTTGCTTGATGACGCTCTCGGCACTATCGCAAAGGTCAAGCAGAGCTTGCTTGAGATCTTTCTCATTTGGGTCGTAATTAATGTCCAAAATAGTATTGCGATAGTGCTTATCACTCAGCTCTAACAGTTGCTGCATATCAGAGTAAAGGAGTACTGGAGAGTCGAATGTGACTCGATAAGCGTGACCATCGGTCTCACAAAATACATTCATCTCTTGACCAACACTGGTCGCCAATGACATCACATGCTTTTCGCGCAGTGGATCAATTGGTGGGTTGGTGACCTGAGCAAATTTCTGACGGAAATAGTCGGTGACCAAGCGCTCTTTAGAAGAGAGGACTGCCATTGGGGTATCATCACCCATAGAGCCGACGGCTTCTTGGCCCATATCACCTAAAACACGTAATACCTGATCCGTCTCTTCGTTCGTCATAGCGAACTGCTTTTGATAGGTTTTCAGCAGGGGTTCATCAAAACTGCGAGCTCCGACTTGGTCGTCCGGTAATTCACTAAAGGAGGTCAGTTTGTGGACGTTGTTTTCCATCCACTCTCGGTAAGGATGACGGCTCTTTAGATCGTTATCTATGTCTTCTGAATGCCATAGCTCACCTTGTTGAGTATCGACAACAAGCAGCTCGCCGGGGCCAACACGACCTTTCTCTGCAACTTCATCAGGCGCGTAGTCCCAGATACCCACTTCAGACGCTAAGGTAATCAAATTGTCTTTGGTAATCACGTAACGCGCTGGACGTAGGCCGTTTCTATCTAGGTTACATGCGGCATAGCGACCATCTGATAATACGATCCCAGCGGGTCCATCCCATGGCTCCATGTGTTTGGAGTTGAAGTCATAGAAGGCACGCAAATCAGGATCCATATCTGGGTGATTTTGCCATGCTGGTGGCACAAGCATACGCATGGCACGGAAGATATCCATACCTCCAGACAGGAACAGATCCAGCATGTTATCTAAGCTGGATGAATCTGAGCCAGTCTCATTCACGAATGGTGCAGCTGTTTGTAAGTCAGGCAGGAGCGGTGATGCGAACTTGTAGGCACGCGCTTTTGCCCATTGTCTATTCCCCTCAATAGTATTGATCTCACCATTGTGCGCCAAATATCTGAATGGCTGTGCTAATGGCCAGCGAGGTTGAGTATTCGTTGAGAAACGTTGGTGGAATAGGCAGATCGATGACTCCATGCGGAGATCAGCAAGATCGAGATAGAAGCGTGGAAGATCAGCTGGCATGCACAGCCCTTTGTAGACGATCACTTGCGTCGATAAGCTACAAATATAGAAATCTTCATCATCGATGATGCGCTTTTCAATGCGACGTTTGGCTATATATAAGCGTCGTTCAACATCTTGTTCACGCCAACCTGCGGGTGCAGAAATAAAGACTTGAACGATGTTAGGTACCGAGCTCAGTGCGATTGGACCAAGTACGTCATCATTGGTAGGAACGTCTCGCCAACCGGAAACAGTGAGTGTTTCCTGTGACAATTCTTGGTTGATGATATCTTTCGCTGACTGCGCTTTTACCGGGTCTTTGGAAAGAAATAGCATGCCTACGGCGTATTGTTTGCCAAGGTTCCAACCATTTTCTTCTGCGATGAGTTTAAAATAAGAATCCGGTTTTTGGAGTAGTAGGCCACATCCGTCGCCTGTTTTTCCATCTGAGTTGATACCGCCACGGTGAGTCATGCGGTCTAATGCTGAGATTGCGGTGCGAACCAGTTTGTGGCTGGGCTGACCTTGCATATGCGCAATAAGACCAAATCCACAGTTGTCTTTTACAAGACTTGGATCGTAAAGAGCCATTGCCTTTCTCCCTTTGAGCTTGCTGTCATCCTGACAGTAAATTAATGCTTTTTAATGACTTTTTGTTGTTATTTGCGTCAAATTTTTAGAATTTATAAACTTAACAAATTGTATCTATTCTATTTTCACGAACCTCACAACGTATAGCTTATGGCGATAAAGGTCAAGTTTTCAGAAATTTGTTGTGTATGATTCAGAAATTCAAACGATTTATCTGCGATAAGTGACAAGTCATTGCTGTGAAATAGTGAGAAGGTTAACAGTTTGTTGGGGTTGCAATGAAGACGGACACAAAAAAGGCCAGCAAACTGCTGGCCAAATTAGGAAGGAATACTGTTAGTTACTTATTGGTGTAACCAGACAGACAACCTTTAGGCTGAAAGCATTAATGAATCTGCTTTCGCTTCAAGGTTGGTGTTGCCCATAAGGTATTCATCGATGGCACGTGCACACTCACGTCCCTCGTTGATGCAACGCACGACCAGAGACTGACCAGTACGCATATCACCTGCGGCAAAAACACCTTGCTGGTTGGTTTGGAAACCTTGTGACGCTACGTTTCCTCGCTCATCCAGTTTGATATCAAGTTGTGCTAATACGCCCGTTGGTTCTGGGTGTAAGAAGCCCATTGCTAGGAATGCCATATCACAAGGAATGACACGCTCAGAGTTAGCCACTTCTTCAAAACTTGGGCGTTCACCTGGCGCAGCGTCTTTCCATACGATGTCAGCAATACGAAGACCTGTTACTTGACCTTCATCGTTACCGATGAATTCTTTTGTCAGGATATTCCAATGACGGTCACAGCCTTCTTCATGAGAAGTGGTTGTTTTCATAATCATTGGGTATTGAGGCCAAGGCATATTCGCAGGGCGTTTTTCTGGTGGAATCGGCATGATTTCGACCTGAGTAACACTCGCCGCTTTGTGACGGTTTGATGTACCCACACAGTCAGAACCTGTATCGCCACCACCGATAACCACAACGTGCTTATCTTTAGCGTGGATTTCTTCGCCTTTCAGATCCATATCGTTAGCACGACGGTTATTCTGAGCAAGGAACTCCATAGCGAAATGTACGCCTTTAAGTTCACGTCCAGGAACAGGTAAGTCACGAGGAACGGTAGAGCCACCTGTTAACAGCACCACATCAAACTCTTGGCGCAGTTGCTGAGCATTAACATCAACGCCCACATGTTGGTTTACTTTAAACTCAACGCCAGCTTCTGCCATCAGATTGATCTTACGGTCAATGATGTCCATACCCAGTTTGAAATCTGGGATGCCGAAGCGAAGTAGGCCACCCACTTTCTCATCGCGTTCAAATACAGTCACAGAGTGACCTGCACTGTTGAGCTGTTCAGCGGCAGAGAGACCAGCAGGGCCAGAACCGATGATAGCAACAGTTTTACCAGAACGAGAACGTGGCGTTTTCGGTTTTGCATAACCTTCGCGGTATGCTGTTTCAACGATAGTTTTCTCGATATTACAGATAGTGATAGGGTCTTGGTTAATACCCAGTACACAAGCACTCTCACAAGGAGACGGACAGACGCGACCTGTAAACTCAGGGAAGTTGTTAGTAGAACTTAGGATGTTCCAAGCTTCTTCCCAGCTATCACGATATACGGCATCGTTGAACTCTGGGATAATATTGCCGATTGGGCAACCACTGTGGCAGAACGGCACGCCACAATCCATACAACGAGAAGCCTGAGTATTGATTTTGTCGCCAAACTCTTCGTTTAGTACGAACTCTTTGTTGTCTTCAATACGAACGGCTGGGTCGAGCTTCTTTGGAAGCTCGCGACCATGTTCTAAAAATCCAGTAGGCTTACCCATTATACTGCCTCCACTTCTTCCGTTTGAGCTTGCTCAGCTTCTGCTTTGCGCTTTTGAAGTACCGCTTTGTAATCACGCGGCATAACCTTAACGAGTGACGCTAGGCTTACTTCAAAGTTATCTAAGAACGACTGAGCGACTTCACTTCCTGTGAACTCTACATGCTTAGTCAGCATATCTTTAAGTAGTTCGCGATCTTCTTGTTCGATTGGGTCTAGGTCGACCAATTCAGGGTTTAGCTTGGTTTCAAAATCACCCGCTGTATCCCAAACGTAGGCAACACCGCCACTCATACCAGCCGCAAAGTTACGTCCTGTCGAACCAAGGATGATGGCCGCACCGCCAGTCATGTATTCACAACCGTGGTCACCGACACCTTCAACAACGACTTTAGCACCAGAGTTACGTACACAGAAACGCTCACCAGCCATACCGCGAATGAAGGATTCACCAGACGTTGCACCGTAGAAACATACGTTACCAACCACGATGTTATCTTCAGCGACAATCGTTGATTTCGCATCAGGGTAGAGTACTAACGTACCGCCTGACAGACCTTTACCCCAGTAGTCGTTCGCATCGCCTTCCACTTCAAACTTAACGCCTTTAGCAAGGAAAGCGCCGAATGATTGACCTGCGCTGCCAGTGAACTTCACGTTCATTGGTTGAGGTAGACCTTGGTCCTTGTAGACTTTAGAAATCTCATTCGACAGCATGGTACCAGCTGAACGGTCGGTGTTGATGATAGGGAACTCAGCATTTACGGCTTCGCCCTTCTCAAGTGCTGGAATCGCTGCTTGAATTAACTTACGGTCCAGAACCTGTTCTAGGTTGTGGTTTTGTTCCGTTTGGTTGTAAACGCCATCTTGCTCACGAGCCTGTTCAATATGTAGTACAGGTGTTAGGTCGAGGTTCTTATATTTCCAGTGACCAATATCTTCACGAACTTTTAGTTTGTGAGATTGACCCACCATCTCATCGATAGTGCGGAAACCAAGTTCAGCCATCACTTCACGTAAGCCTTCAGCCATGTATTGGAAGAAGGTAACAACATCTTCTACGCGACCATCGAAGCGCTCACGTAGTGTTTTGTTTTGTGTTGCGATACCCACAGGGCAGGTGTTCTTATGACACTTACGCATCATGATACAGCCTTCAACCACAAGCGCTGCGGTTGCGACGCCCCATTCTTCAGCACCAAGTAGAGTTGCTACCGCAAGGTCACGTGGCGTTTTCATCTGACCATCAGATTGAACCACGATACGGTTACGTAGACCGTTCTTCAGAAGCGTTTGGTGTGTTTCTGCCAAACCAAGCTCCCAAGGAAGCCCTGTATGGCGAATTGAAGACATTGGTGAAGCACCAGTACCACCGTCGAAGCCCGCAATCAGGACAACGTCAGCTTTCGCTTTTGCAACACCTGAGGCGATAGTACCTACACCTGCTTCTGATACTAGCTTCACGTTAACGCGACCCGCGCGGTTAGCGTTTTTCAAGTCGTAGATCAGCTGTGCCAAATCTTCGATTGAGTAGATATCGTGGTGTGGTGGTGGTGAAATCAAGCCAACTCCTGGCGTTGAGTGACGAGTCGCACCGATCCAATCATCGACTTTATCACCAGGAAGCTGACCACCTTCACCTGGCTTAGCCCCTTGAGCCATCTTGATTTGTAGCTCATCAGCGTTAGTTAAGTAGTAAGACGTGACACCGAAACGACCTGATGCAACCTGCTTAATTGCTGAGCGTTCCCAGTCACCGTTTTCTTTACGTTCGAAACGAGTTGGATCTTCACCGCCTTCGCCTGAGTTAGACTTAGCACCGATACGGTTCATGGCTACAGCAAGTGTTGAGTGAGCCTCGTAAGAGATAGAACCGAATGACATCGCACCTGTAGCAAAGCGCTTCAGAATGTTTTCAATTGGCTCAACTTCTTCCACCGGAATGGAGCCAGCTGGGTTCTTAACGAAGTCTAATTGGCTACGCAGAGTCGCAGCGTTATCGCCTTGGTCATCGACGGCTTTCGCATACTTCTTAAACTGAGAGTAATCTTTGTTGCGAGTTGACTCTTGCAGTAGGGAAATAGTTTCTGGGTTAAACAGGTGCTTTTCACCACGCTGTTTCCACTGATAAACCCCACCCACATCAAGAACTTGAACTGGAATTTCACGTGTTGGGAAACCAATACGGTGACGAACCAAGACTTCTTTGGCGATATCATCGATGGTAAGGCCTTGAATACGTGAAACCGTACCCGTGAAATACTTCTCAACTACAGACTTACTGATACCTAGCGCTTCGAAGATTTGTGCACCATGGTAAGACTGAAGTGTGGAGATGCCCATTTTCGAGAAAATCTTTAATAGGCCGCCGTTGATCGACTTACGGTAGTTCTCGAACAGCTCAGAGATGCTGGTTTCCGGATCCAGTTTCTTAGTGCGTTGTAGCTCAACCATAGTCTCGATAACGAGGTATGGGTTAACCGCGTTTGCACCATAGCCAACAAGCGTTGCAAAGTGGTGCGTTTCACGTGCATCGCCAGTTTCTACTACGATGTCACACTTAGCTCGCAAGCCTTTGCGGATTAGGTGGTGGTGAACCGCGCCTACCGCCAGCATCGCTGGGATAGCGGCATGGTTAGAGTTGATAGCTCGGTCAGTTAATAGAATGATTGAGTAACCATCGATAACCGCGTCTTCTGCGTATTGACAGATACGTTTTAGTGCACGTTCTAGCTTACCTTCGTCTTCACTTGCTTGGAAAACGATGTCAAGAGTCTTCGCTTGAAGATGCTCATTATCGATAGCACGTAGCTTCTCAAGTTCTGAGTTAGATAGAACTGGGGACTCTAGCTCAACTTTTTGGCAGTGCTCCGGAGATTCCGATAGCAGGTTCTGATCTTTACCAAGGTAAGTGTTCAGAGACATCACCATACGTTCACGAATCGGGTCGATTGGTGGGTTGGTAACCTGAGCAAATAGCTGCTTAAAGTAGTTAGACAGATGTTGTGACTGGTGCGAAAGGATCGCTAGTGGCCAGTCAGCACCCATTGCAGAAAGTGGCTCTTTGCCATCTTTTGCCATAGGGACAATGATTTCGTTTACTTCTTCCGAGCTCACGCCAAACGCTTGCTGTTTGTGGAGTAGCTTTTCAGGAGAAGGTTGGCTGAACTCGTTGCTCGCATCTGGAAGCTTCTTCAGGCTAAGTAGGTTCTCTTCCACCCATTTCTGGTATGGCTGAGCACTTGCAATGCCATCTTTCACTTCTTCATCAGAGATGATGCGACCTTGCTCTAGGTCAGCAACGAAGATACGACCTGGCTGTAGACGGCCACGGAACTCAACGTTCTCTGGCTCAATATCTACAACACCAGATTCTGATGCCATAACGAGGAAGTCATCTTTGGTCACGGTATAACGTGATGGACGCAGACCGTTACGGTCAAGCGTTGCACCTACCTGAACACCGTCAGTGAAACATACCGATGCTGGGCCATCCCATGGTTCCATAACGTTCGCGTGGTACTGGTAGAACGCACGACGGGCTGGATCCATGTTTTTGTTTTCTTGCCATGCTTCAGGAATCATCATCATTAGCGCATGTGGCAGGCTACGACCAGACAGAACTAGGAGCTCAAGTGCCATATCGAAGTTTGATGAATCCGAGCTGCCTTCTTGACAGATAGGGAGCAGCATGTCGATTTCTGCTTGTGTGAACAAGTCAGATTCGATGATAGCTTCACGCGCCTTCATCCAGTTCAAGTTACCGCGAACCGTGTTGATTTCACCGTTGTGGGCAATGTAACGGAAAGGCTGCGCTAGGCGCCATTTCGGGAAAGTATTGGTAGAGAAACGAGAGTGAACCAGTGCAAGCGCTGTCACCATCGTTGGATTTTGTAGATCTAGGAAGTACTGAGGTACTTGCTCAGTAGTGAGCTGGCCCTTGTAAACCAGTGTCTTGTACGACATTGAATTGATGTAGAAGTCATCACCAATGTTAGACACACTTTCTAAGCAAACGCGTACTGTGTAGTTACGTAATACGTAAAGCTTACGTTCTAGCTCTTCAGGCGTACAGCCCGGACCACCAGAAACGAATACGTGTTCGAATTGTGGCTCAGTGCTCAATGGATCAGCACCAATCATTGAGTTGTCAGTTGGTAAGACACGATATCCAATTACTTCCAACTCTAAACGTTGTGCATTGCGCTCTAGAATGTCACGACATTGTGCGCGTTTGTGCTCGTCTTTCGGGAAAAGAACAACACCGACACCGTATTTCTCAAAAGAAGGCAGCTTAATACCAAGCTTAACAGCTTCTTCCAAAAGAAATTCATGGGGCTTCTGAAGTAGGATACCTGCGCCATCGCCACTGCATGGATCGCAGCCTTGACCGCCACGGTGTTCCATGCGCGCTAGCATATCCAGGGCTTGGGTCACTACTTCGTGTGATTTACGGTTTTTTAGGTGAGCAACAAAACCGATACCACAAGCGTCATGCTCCAACTCTGGAGTATACAGACCTTGTGTATTCTGCTCTCTATCTACCATAGATACTTCCTTCCAGTTTAATCTAGGCACAACTTGAGTGTGTGATTGTGCCTTGTCCTTTGTAATTTTGATTCTTGACTGCCAGAGGGGGCAGTTTTCGAGTCCATTCTGCATCTCGCAGGAAAAGTGTTGCGAGAAAAACATTCCGTGGTGATATTCAATGTCATCTTTCCACAATCCAGTGGAATATGTTGGTGGGAGTAGAATATCAACCTTCAATCTACTAATTCGTACTGTAATAAAAACGGCAAAAACAGCAGAATTGTGTAAGTATCCTACAATTTTGCGCTGTGTAATTCCAACGAAAGTTACGTCTGTTCCACATTTTTTTTATCTACTTTTGAATATATCTAATAACATACATGCAACATTTGCCGTTTTTCTGTTGTTTTTATGAATATTTATTGATTTTGGTTAAGCATGCTTTTCCCGCTCGTTGATACGATGCATGGTTTTCTTTTGCAGGGATGTAATTTAGTTTCACTAATTAGAGTGAGATTCATTCTTATTAATAGGTTTTTCGAACATGCAATTACATGAGTTGGTGAATACCATCGGCCAAGATCTCCAGCGTCGATACGGTGAAAAAGTTCACAAACTGACCCTGCACGGTGGTTTTAGCTGCCCTAACCGAGACGGCACGATAGGTCGTGGTGGTTGTACATTTTGTAATGTTGCCTCCTTTGCAAGTGAAGAGACACAGATTCAATCCATTCATGAACAGCTCACGGATCGTGCTGGTGAAGTGAAGCGCGCAAAGAAGTATCTCGCTTATTTTCAGGCTTATACCAGCACTTATGCAGAAGTACAGGTGTTGAAAAACATGTACGAAGAGGCACTTAAGTATGCTGACATCGTTGGATTATGTGTCGGAACGCGTCCTGATTGTGTTCCTGAATCCGTACTTGAACTTTTGGCTGGGTACGTTGAACAAGGCTATGAAATTTGGCTGGAGTTAGGGCTGCAAACGGCTCACGATCACACACTTAAACGCATAAATCGAGGCCATGATTTTGCTGTGTACGATGAGATCACTCGACGCGCTCGTGCACTTGGAATCAAGGTATGTACACATCTTATCGTCGGTCTGCCAAATGAATCAAAGCAAGACAATCTTGTTACTCTAGACAAGGTGCTGGCCACCGGAACGGATGGCATTAAATTGCACGGTTTACATATTGTTGAAGGTAGTACGATGGCTAAGGCGTGGCGTGCTGGGAGATTAGAAGCGCCAACGCTAGAGTTTTACTTAGACGTGGCCAGTGAAATGATTCGTCGTACGCCAGCAGAGATTATTTTTCACCGCGTCTCCTCTTCCGCGCGAAGACCGACCTTGTTGTCGCCACTTTGGTGTGAGAACCGTTGGTTAGCGATGACAGAACTAGGCCGAGTGTTAACCAAACAAGGCCAACAGGGCTCATTGACTCTGAATCCGTTTATTTATCACAAACCTGTTCTCAAATAATTCTACTACCGTGTGAAGCTTCTGGCTTAATGATAGACTTAGGCCAGTTGTAACGCACGGAGTGCTGAATGAAACCTATCAAAAACCTCGCTCAATATTATGTCGACTTGTTAGTAAAGCTCGGCATTGTTCGTTTTTCTATTCTTCTCGCATTGGCTTTGGTGGCATTAGCCGTTGTGGTTCAGGTGGGTATTACCCTTGTTTTGAATGGGCGTGTAGATGACATCGATATTGTCCGTTCGGTATTTTTCGGTCTGCTTATTACTCCGTGGGCCGTGTATTTTCTCTCAGTTGTTGTCGACCAGTTGGAAGAATCACGTCAGCGCCTCTCTAAGATGGTTTCTAAGCTAAAAGACATGCGTTCGCGTGACCAAGATTTGAACCACAAGCTGCAACAAAATATCCGCAAACTCAATCAAGAGATTGAAGAGAGACAAAAAGCGGAGGAAGCGCGTGAAGAGGCGATGAAGGATCTAGAAAACGAGGTGTTTCAACGTGAACGTACTCAACTAGAGCTGGCTGAGCGAACTGCTTTACTGCGTTCATTTATTGATGCTTCTCCCGACTTGATCTATTACCGCAATGCGGAAGGTGTCTTCTCTGGTTGTAACCGGGCGATGGAAGAGTTGACTGGTCGAAAAGAAAAAGAGCTAGTGGGTTTGACGCCATGGGACGTTTACTCTGAAGAGATCGCTAAACAAGTTGTTGAAACCGACCATAAAGTGATGGGGGATAACCAAGCACTGACGTATGAGCAGTGGCTAGAGTACCCAGATGGCAAGAAATGTTTCTATGAACTGCGTAAGGTACCGTTCTATAGCAAAGATGGTAAGCACCTTGGGCTGGTTGGTTTTGGTCGTGATATCACCGAGCGTAAGCGTCATCAAGAGTCATTAGAGAAAGCGAGTCGAGACAAAACAACGTTTATTTCGACCATTAGTCATGAGCTGCGTACACCGTTAAATGGCATCGTCGGTTTAAGCAGAATGTTGCTTGATAGCCACCTAAATACTGAACAGCGTAAGCACATGCAAACTATTAACGTCAGTGCCATCACGCTAGGCCATATCTTTAATGACATAATTGATATGGACAAGTTTGATAGACGTAAGCTTGAGCTTTTCCCTGAACCACTGAACTTTGAAGACTTTGTCACTGAACTTGAGAGCATTTCAGCTCTTATGGCTGAGCAGAAAGGGTTACGATTTGATCTTGAGCGTTTAACGGATCTCCCAGAAGGCGTGGTAGTCGATGCGACACGACTACGTCAGGTGATTTGGAATCTGGTTAGCAACGCCATGAAGTTCACCAAGCAGGGTGGCGTGGTGATGACCATCAGTGCGGATATTGAAGATAATTATGCTCATATCATTATCGAAGTTGAAGATACTGGAATAGGTATTCCTCAGCACGAACTTGATAAGATCTTCGCTATGTATTATCAGGTGAAGTCAGGGAAAGACAATTTACATGCTGTGGGCACCGGAATTGGTCTTGCGGTTTCTAAGCAACTGATAAAGATGATGGATGGTGACATCACGGTAGACAGTGAAGAAGGGTTTGGAAGTACATTTACGGTATCCATCAATGTCCCTTGTGCTGATAAACAACAATTGGCTCCAGTAGAAGTGAAGCAACAAGGTAGTCTCAATATTTTCTTACTGGAAGATATAGAGTTGAACATTACGGTCGCACGTTCGCTGTTGGAAAGCTTAGGACATACAGTCAGTGTTGCAATGACGGGCGAAGAAGCCATCGCGACGTTTAAGCCAGAAGAGTATGACCTCGCGTTGCTCGATATTCAGTTACCTGATATGACGGGCTTTGATGTTGCACAGAACTTTAGAGAGCACTACACACAATTGCCTCCTTTGGTCGCTTTAACGGCGAATGTGCTAAAGGATAAGCAAGAGTACCTAACAAAAGGCATGGATGACGCTATCAGTAAGCCACTGAGTGTTAAAGCACTCACGGAAGTCATTAACAAGTTTGCTGGCGATGAAGAGTCTACTGACGTTGAGGAAGCAACCGTAGTTGAGAAAACAGATATTAATGACGAACTGTTTAACCGACTTTTAGATTTCGATATGTTGGACTCTTATGTTGATATTGTCGGCACCAAACCTGTGTACGATAGCATCACTATGTTCGAGCAAATGATGCCAGACTATCTCGAGATACTGGATTCGAACATGACTGCGAAAGATCAATCCGGCATTGCCTCTGAAGCACATAAGATTAAAGGTGCTGCTGGATCTATTGGCTTAAAACGCATTCAATCAGTTGCCCAGAAGGCTCAGTCTCCGGATATGCCAGCATGGTGGGAGAACATTGAAGATTGGGTTGAAGAGATAAAAAACGAATATCACAATGATATTCAAGTACTTAAAATGTGGTTGGAAAGTAAGGAATCAAAATGAAGAAAATACTCACAGCACTAGCACTTTCTGCAGCTTTAGCCGGTTGTGCAACCTCTCCAGCGACAGACTCAAAAGTATGGATGACGGGAAATACTGCTATGGTTGAACAGCAGACTGTTCGTCTAGAGTCGAACCTTTGGATCGATATGATGCCAAAAATTGGTGAAACGACTGCACTGGTAAAAGAACAAACTCTTCACGGTGCATTAAACCTAGTGACTGACACGCAGCTACCAGCTGATATGGATGTCGCTATGGTGGTATTGAAACAAGGTGATGTGTCTTGGGAGTTTGAAGGTGATGACTTTGAACTGCGGAATCACTCAGAGAATCAGTGGGAAGTGGCGTTTAACTGGCAGTTAGAAGTCAACATTACTAAGCCAGTAGATGTGGCTGTGCAGCTGGTTGGTGGCGATAAACAAACTTGGGTTGTCAACAAACAAGTGAATGTGGATACGGTGTATTGATTGAGGCTGAATCGCTTACATTAAAAAAGGGACGCATAGTGCGTCCCTTTTGCTATTCGTTAGAAGATTATTATTCTTCTAGATCGCCACAGAAGCGGTAGCCTTCACCGTGGATAGTTGCGATGATTTCTGGAGTACCTGAAACCGACTCAAAGTGTTTACGGATACGACGAATCGTTACATCTACAGTGCGATCGTGTGGTTTAAGCTCACGACCAGTCATCTTCTTAAGAAGATCGGCGCGAGTTTGAATCTTACCTGGGTTCTCACAGAAGTGCAGTAGAGCACGGAACTCTGAACGAGGTAGCTTGTAGCCGTCGCCACTTGGGCTAACTAGTGAGCGACTATTGATATCAAGAACCCAACCGTTGAACTCATATTTCTCAACGCTGCGTTTTTCTTCAGTAGCGGCACTTGTGCTCATTGAACGAGTTAACAGGTTACGTGCACGGATAGTTAATTCACGAGGGTTGAATGGCTTAGTGATGTAATCATCAGCGCCAATCTCTAAACCTAGAATTTTATCCACTTCGTTGTCACGACCAGTCAAGAACATTAATGCTACATTAGCTTGCTCACGAAGTTCACGAGCTAGTAGTAAACCGTTTTTACCAGGAAGGTTGATATCCATGATAACAAGGTTTACAGAGTTCTCAGACATGACTTGGTGCATTTCCTGACCGTCGCTGGCCTCGAATACAGCATATCCTTCTGCTTCAAAAATGCTTTTAAGGGTGTTACGGGTTACTTGCTCATCTTCAACAATAAGAATCTGCGGGCTTTGCATCGGCGGTACCTAATTTAAACTTGTGATAATTCTGTCGCTAGTAGAATAAATTCTAGGCAAAAAGTTAACATATAGGTAATGTTTCTTAGATGTTTACTCAAAATCGTAGAAACAGTTACAGGTTAAGTCGCCTTCCGTGATGTTGCCAAAAAAACGAGAAATCCCTTAAATCTCTTATTATTCTGCTATGTCATTGAGGCGAATTCTATAATGTTAACAGCATGCTAACAATGGTCAAATGTTAATTCCATGCACTTTGTTGATTTAAATCAATAGCGCCTTTGTAACAAATATTAATAGTATTGGGCAAATACAACAATTTAGATAATATGAGTATTGATGCACACTTGTGGCGTGCCTATTCAGAAATTTGCATAGAATTTATCACTGAGTGGGACAGCGAAAATTACGTGATCATAACGGCTTGGAACCCACAGAGTCGTAAACTGTCTAACGAACTAAATTGCATAAAAAACCTTAACTTAGAGCAAAGACTCAAAATTTATAACTACCAAAATGTTAAGGTGGGAAACCCGAGTTTTAGCTGGGTTGAAGACAGCTTTGCGGTAGAAATGACTTTAACGCAAGGCTGTGAGTTAGCGCAAAAATACCAGCAAAATGCCATTTATTGGGTAGAAAATGGTGTACTGTTTTTGGTTTCCTGTGATGAGAGTCAAACGCAAAAAAAATTAGGCCGATTGGGTGATTTCTTACGTTAGCAGAAAAAATTACCGGATAGGCGATAAAGGATTTTAATTTAATGCTCTTCTAAAGACTTGCTACTAGCATGGCTATTGAGCAAAAAATCACGGAGGAAAAATGAGAGATATCACACCTGATATTTGTGACCAACACGAAGATAAAGTCATGTTGCTGAATTTGCCACTGCAAAATTTCGGGCAACGTGCCGCGTTCTGGGGAGAGATTGTAACGGTACGCTGTTACCACGATAACTCAATGGTGCGAGAAGTGTTAGGGCAAAATGGTACAGGCAAAGTACTCTTTGTTGACGGTAATGGTTCTTGCGCCAAAGCACTGCTTGGGGACCAACTCGCGATTATGGCAATAGAAAACGGATGGGAAGGCGTGATTGTGAATGGCGCAGTTCGGGACGTGGCGGCTATGGCGGAAATGGATCTGGGAGTGAAAGCGCTAGCGGCATGTCCTTTCAAAACAGAAAAACGTGGAGCAGGTCAAATCAACGTTACATTAACGATGAACAACCAAATCGTTCAACCTGGGCATTACGTTTATTCTGATTGGAATGGGGTATTGATCGCTAAAGAAGCATTAGAGTTTTAAGTCATGCTTGAACTGATGCTCAGTTAAAAACGGAAGCCTAGACCCACTTCGACGCCTTGTTGTACCTTCTCAAAATCGAAGGTGGCGTGAACGTCTAGGTTTTCGGTTAATCTCATCCTACTTGATATTTCCGCAGCCATTGCGCCTTGCTTTTCGTTATTCTCTTCATATTGGTAGCCACGAAGTGTGCTTTTTACCGAGATACGGTCAGACACATTGTAGCTAACGCCACTCAAAAATCCTTGGTCTATCGACTCGTGCGAATTATTCAATCGAGCCCCGATGTAAACATCTAACGAGTCAAAGATTGAATAGGAATAGCCACTATCAATATTCCAAGTATCAAAAGAATCACTGCTACCCAGCTTAGTGCCTGAAGAAAGAAAGAAGTTATGAGGGGAGGCGTCATGCTGCGAAGGCAGCGTAGGTAGGTCTACCGCGAGGGACATTCCTGAGAACAATAGCAAGGGTAAAGCGTAAAAAGACACTGCTTTCATAGCACCACTCCTTGGTTATTGTTTTTATAGTTTATTGACTTCTAATTAAAGCACATAAACTAAGCAAAAAGTTGTAAATCTATATAGCAATTGGTTATTAATAAAGATCCTAACTGAATAAGTTATCTGCAATTATCAATTTCTATGCGTTTACGAAAAAAACGCCGCTAAAGCAATAAAAGTACATTTTTTAATTGACTCAGCTACAACAAATAGGTTAAACGTATGGGTAAGCACATAAGAGATTTTTAAGAAGACCCTATGTTTAGTTGCCAGCACGTAGTAATGACCACCACGATTATTATTACCGACATTACCAATGTTGGGGCGGGCTGGTAGACGGAAGAAATTCAAAAACAAGGCCTGTATCCCCAAGATACGGGCCTTTTTTTTACCTGTTTTGAGTATTTCGGGAGGAAAGGATGCGAGTACTAAAATTTGGAGGTTCATCATTAGCTGATGCAGACCGCTTTCTAAGAGCAGCGGACATCATCGCTAATAATGCCCAGCAAGAAGATTTGGCAGTGGTGCTATCGGCACCGGGTAAAACGACAAACAAACTTGTCGCCGTTATTGAAACTGCCCTAAAAAACAATGAAGTTGAGTTGCAGATTTCAGAGCTTGAAACATCATTCAACGAACTATTTTCTAATATTGCTGCTGTACTCCCGAATATTGAGCGCACAGATTTTGACAATCAAGTCAAAACATCTTTATTCCAATTGCATCAATTTGTCCACGGTATCCGATTACTCGGAACTTGCCCAGATCACGTGAATGCTCGCATTATCTCAAAAGGCGAGCGAATCTCGATTCAACTTATGAAAGCTGTACTGCAAGCTAAAGGTCAAGCTGCGGATCTTATTGATCCAGTTAAGTACCTTTTTGCTCAAGGTGATCATTTAGAAGCGATGGTGGATGTGGAAGTATCAACCCAAAACTTCCAAGCTAACCCACTGGCAGAAGGTGTCGTGCACATTATGCCGGGCTTTACTGCTGGCAACGCTAAGGGTGAATTGGTTACGCTTGGTCGTAACGGCTCTGACTATTCTGCGGCGGTATTAGCAGCGTGCTTGCGTGCTGATTGTTGTGAAATTTGGACGGATGTTGATGGGGTTTACAACTGTGACCCTCGCCTGGTTGATGATGCTCGCCTTCTCAAGTCACTGAGCTATCAAGAAGCGATGGAGCTTTCTTATTTTGGCGCTTCGGTTCTTCACCCAAAAACTATTGCACCTATCGCTCAGTTCCATATTCCATGTCTCATCAAGAACTCGTTTAACCCACAAGGGGCTGGTACCTTGATTGGTCAAGATACTGGTGAAGATAACTTACCAATCAAAGGTATCACGACGCTGTCTAACCTTATCATGGTAAACGTATCTGGACCTGGTATGAAAGGCATGGTGGGCATGGCGAGTCGCGTTTTTGGCGCTATGTCATCAGCGGGTGTGTCCATCGTTCTTATTACTCAATCATCTTCAGAATACAGCATCAGTTTCTGTATTGAAGAAGAAGACAAGCTCGATGCAGAGCGAGCATTGCGCGAAGCTTTTGAACTGGAACTTAAAAACGGTTTACTAGAGCCTGTTGAGTTTATGGATGATGTCGCGATCGTGACACTAGTGGGCGATGGCATGCGCACGTCTCGCGGTGTCGCTTCTCAGTTCTTCTCATCACTGGCAGAAGTTAACGTCAACATTGTCGCAATCGCACAGGGCTCCTCCGAGCGCGCTATCTCAGCGGTAATCCCAGAAGACAAAATTTCTGAGGCCATCAAAGCGTGTCATGAAAATCTTTTCAATTCCAAGCATTTCCTAGATGTGTTTGTCGTTGGTGTTGGCGGTGTTGGTGGTGAGCTGGTGGACCAAATTCAGCGCCAGCAAGCCAAACTGGCAGAGAAAGGCATCATTATCCGCGTATGTGGTCTGGCAAACAGTAAAGGTGTCTTGCTAGATGGTAAGGGACTTCCTCTCGACCAATGGCGCGATCGTATGGGCGACGTAAGTGAGAAGTTCTCGGTGGCAGGTTTAGCCGCATTGGTTCAGCGTAATCACATTATTAACCCTGTTTTGGTTGATTGTACTTCTAGTGAAGACATTGCCAATCAATATACGGAGTTTTTAGCGGCAGGCTTCCATGTAGTCACGCCAAATAAAAAGGCAAACACTGCGAGCATGTCTTACTATCATCAACTGCGTGATGTCGCTCGTAACTCTCGTCGTAAGCTAATGTATGAGACAACGGTAGGGGCAGGTCTGCCAGTTATTGAGAACCTACAGAACCTGATCGCAGCGGGTGATGAGCTAGAGAAATTCAACGGTATTCTATCGGGTTCGTTATCTTTCATTTTCGGTAAGTTAGATGAAGGGTTAACGCTAAGCCAAGCAACTAATGTCGCAAAAGATAAAGGTTTCACTGAGCCAGATCCACGTGATGATCTATCAGGCATGGACGTAGCACGTAAACTGCTCATCTTAGCTCGCGAAGCGGGGATGGCGCTTGAACTTGAAGATGTCGAAGTTGACCAAGCGTTGCCACCAGGTTTTGATGATTCAGGTTCAGTAGATGAGTTTATGGCCCGTCTGCCTGAAGCGGATGCTTACTTCAGCCAACTGTCAGCGGACGCTGCCAAAGAAGGCAAAGTGCTGCGCTACGTGGGCGAAATCGCAGATGGTAAGTGTCGCGTACGCATTGCTGCCGTGGATGAAAACGACCCTATGTTCAAGATTAAAGATGGTGAAAACGCACTGGCATTTTATAGTCGCTATTATCAGCCAATTCCACTGGTATTACGTGGTTACGGTGCGGGTACAGAAGTGACCGCAGCAGGCGTGTTCTCTGATGTGATGCGTACATTAGGCTGGAAACTAGGAGTGTAAGATGAGTGATAGCGTTGTCGTTTATGCTCCGGCCTCTATTGGTAACGTGAGTGTTGGTTTTGATGTATTGGGTGCTGCAGTCTCTCCTATAGATGGCACTCTGCTTGGCGATTGCGTTGAGGTTAAGCTAGGTGATAAACCTTTTGACCTAGCAACGAAAGGCAGCTTTGTTGATAAGCTGCCCGCTAACCCGCAAGAGAATATTGTTTACGATTGTTGGAAAGTGTACGCCCGTGAATTAGATAAGAAAGGACTAGCCCTTAAACCTGTGTTTATGACACTTGAGAAGAACATGCCGATTGGTTCTGGCTTAGGATCGAGCGCTTGCTCTATCGTCGCGGCGCTAGACGCTTTGAACCAATTTCATGGCAATCCATTAAATGAGACCGAGTTACTGGCTCTTATGGGAGAAATGGAAGGGCAAATTTCTGGTGGCATCCATTACGACAATGTGGCACCTTGCTATCTAGGCGGTGTGCAACTGATGCTGGAAGAGCTTGGTATTATTAGCCAAGAAGTGCCTTGTTTTGATGATTGGTATTGGGTGATGGCGTATCCAGGCATTAAAGTGTCAACGGCAGAAGCGCGCGAAATTTTACCTTCTCAATATCGTCGTCAAGACATCATTGCTCATGGTCGTCATCTGGCAGGGTTTATCCACGCATGTCATTCTAATCAGCCTGAATTGGCAGCAAAGATGATCAAAGATGTCATTGCCGAACCATACCGTGCTAAGTTGCTACCCGGCTTTAGTCAAGCGCGTGAATACGCGGCAACAGCGGGGGCTTTGGCAACTGGAATTTCAGGTAGTGGCCCAACGCTGTTCAGCATCTGTAAAGAAAAAGATGTGGCAGAGCGAGTGGCTCGCTGGCTAGAAGAAAATTACGTACAAAATAACGAAGGATTCGTGCACGTTTGTCGTTTAGACAAGCAGGGTTCGAAAGTAACAGGAAGTGAGCTATGAAGCTTTACAACATCAAAGAAAATGACGAGCAAGTCTCGTTTGGCCAAGCTGTCCGTCAAGGCTTAGGTCGCAACCAAGGTCTATTTTTTCCATCTGAACTGCCTAAGTTCGATGACGTAGATGCTTTATTGGCTGAAGATTTTGTGTCGCGCAGCGCAAAGATTCTCTCTGCGCTAATTGGCGAGGAGTTGCCTGCAGAGAAAGTCGGCGAATTAGTGGACAATGCGTTCCAATTTCCGGCTCCAATCAACCAAGTGAAAGATGGTGTGTACGCACTAGAGCTTTTCCATGGCCCAACGTTGGCATTTAAAGACTTTGGAGGCCGTTTTATGGCTCAGTCTTTAGCTGCGGTTTCTGATGGTGGCAAAATCACTATTTTGACAGCAACATCAGGTGATACTGGTGCTGCAGTCGCTCACGCTTTCTATGGTATGGAAGACATCAATGTCGTGATTCTTTACCCGAAAGGTAAAATCAGTCCACTTCAGGAAAAGCTGTTCTGTACGCTAGGCAAAAACATTCACACAGTGGCCATCGATGGTGACTTTGATGCTTGCCAAGCGCTCGTGAAACAGGCATTTGATGATGCAGCATTGCGTGAAGAAATTGGATTAAATTCAGCAAACTCAATCAACATCAGTCGTTTGATGGCGCAGATTTGTTACTACTTTGAAGCCGCGTCTCAACTTAGCAAAGAGCAGCGCGAAAACCTCGTAGTATCAGTACCAAGCGGTAACTTCGGTAACTTAACGGCTGGCCTGCTTGCGAAAGCGCTTGGATTGCCTATTAAGCGCTTTATCGCGGCAACCAATGCGAATGATACTGTGCCACGTTACCTAGAAACAGGTGAGTGGGCTCCAAAACCGACGGTGGCAACAACGTCAAATGCGATGGATGTTAGTCAGCCAAACAACTGGCCGCGTATCGAAGAACTCTGCCGCCTTAAAGGTTGGGGTTTGGACACGTTAGGCAAAGGGGCGGTCTCTGATGAGCAAAGTGCGGAGTCGGTTCGTGATCTTAATGCTCTAGGCTACTTATGTGAACCTCATGGTGCGATTGCTTATCGAGTACTTGAAGAGCAGTTGCAACCGGGTGAAACAGGCTTGTTCTTGTGTACCGCGCATCCTGCTAAGTTTAAAGAAGTGGTCGATGATATCTTAGGTTCTGACATTGAGTTACCTGGGCCATTGGCTAAACACGCGGCAATGGAGCTGTTATCTGAAGATTTAGCCAATGACTTTGAGGCACTAAAAGCGGTGTTACGCCGAGTCCAATAGGTCTAGATGACACTAATCGCAACGCCTTGAAATTTAAGTGTAGCTGAGTAAGCACATTTAGGTTTCGGGCGTTTTTTTGTATCTGTTGTTTGCGGATTACCTAAAATAATAAACACTGCCACTATTAAAGGAGTACAGGATGACCCCTGTTCAAATGCGTGATTATTTCGATAAGCTTGGCATTAAGAATGAGCTTGAGCCTACGGTGGCCGATATGATATCGCTTCATCATGCTCAGCATCGGACGTTGCCATTTGAAAACTTTGACGTCTACGTTGGCCAAGGAATTAAACTTGATATTGATGCGATCTTTGAAAAACTGATACGTCATCAGCGTGGCGGCTATTGCTTTGAAGTCAACGGGTTACTGCTTCGAGTTATGGAGAGCTTAGGTTTTACCGTTAGGCCACTATTAGCACGAGTACATCTTAGCGGCGAGCCTTCGGGACGGAGCCATCAAGTGACATTGGCTACGATTGATGACCAGCAGTGGATTGTTGATGCAGGGTTCGGTGCGAATACGCCAAGAGCACCTCTGGAGCTGACATTGCATCGCGAGCAGTGTATTGACCACCAATGTTTTCGATTTATCGAAGATGAACGCTGTGGTTATTTACTTCAAGTGAAACAGCAAGATTGGGTGAGTCTATACAGCTTGGATATGACCTATGTATGTCGCGGCGATATTTTGTATGGCAATCATTTTACCTCGACCAGCCCAGAGACTCACTTTACCAACAGTTTGATTGCAGCAAAGCCAATTGAAGGCGGCATCATTACACTACTCGATAGCACGTTAAAAATCAGAATGGGTAACGAAGAGGCGCAAGAAGTAGAACTGACTAAAGCGGACTTGGCGGAGAACGTTGAACGCCACTTTGGTATTCAACTAGAGGCATCACAGCTTGGTAGTATCATCGCAAAACTTGGATGGTAATAACTGACAATGTTACACCGTATGATACTTGAGTAATCATATGACTTAGGTATGGTTGGCAAAAAACGTAATGGTGAAGGGTAGAGGATGTTGGAGAAAGCTCGTTGGGGTATTGCAGGTTTAGGGAAAATAGCACGTCGGTTTGCTATCGACTTAACTCAACATTCGCAATGTGGCGAATTAGTTGCGGTGGCAGCACGTGATGAAGCTAGAGCGTCGAAGTTTGCCGAAGAATTTGAGTGTAGCCGCTCGTATGGTTCCTACCAAGCATTAGCGGATGATGCCGACGTAGATGTGGTCTATATTGCGACATTACACCCCTATCACCGAGATTTGGTCGAGCTTTTTTTAAACGCTGGCAAGCATGTGCTGGTAGAAAAACCCGCATTTACCAATGTAAAAGATTGGGATGAAATGGCTGCGCTAGCGATACGACATGGTGTCATCTTGGCGGAAGCCATGAAGTCTGTTGTGTTTCCTGCCTACCAAGAGTTAAAACAGTTTATTGCCAACAACAATATCAAGCTAACCTCAGTACAGGCAGCATTTGGTAATTGGCATGAGTATGATGAGAACTACCAAATCTTCAACGCTCAGCAAGCCGGTGGTGCGACACTGGATGTGGGAGTGTATGCGCTGTGGTTGTACGCAGATTTATGTACATTGTGTGGCGTAACTATTGGTAAGCCCGACGTGGTCTTTTCTCAAGATAACCCTCAAGCAAAGGTGGATGAAACCGCAGAGTTTCATTTTAAATCTGGTCTTCAAGGTCAGTTAGCAGCCTCAATAACACGTAATTTAGTGCGTAGTGCTGTCATTCAGGGTGAGGACTTTGAAGCGACCATTGCTGAAAAGTGGTGGAACCCGAAATCAATTCAAGTGGTGTATCGAGATGAGACCGTGTTGATAGCACCGCAAACAATCGGGACTGGCTTTGAACATGAAATTGATCATCTAAGTGGGCTGATTTTGCAAGGTGCTAATACCTCATCAATCCTAAAGCATGAAACCAGCCGAGCCGTCATTGAAGTGATGGAGCAAAGTCTGATTGCTGGTGGTTTGGGTTATCTTAGCGAATAATCAGGTAGCAAATAAAAAGCGCCTTCAATGTGAAGGCGCTTTTTTAGCTCAAAGAGCGGATAACGGGATAATCAGTTAAGCAGTTTCTGCTTTGCCTTGTGGCTTTTCTTCATCTGCAAGGTCTGTTTCACCTTTACCTTTCGACTTCTTAATCACGTAGCCAGTGATAGATAGTGAGGCAACAATACCTAGAATTGTTGACAGCTGCATTGGCAGACCGAAGCCTAGGGTTGCGTTATTCAAGATGAAGGTAATAACAACCGTCGTCATAAAGATGGCTGGAACAGTCGTTACCCAGTGCATCTTGTTGTGACGTAGTAGGTAAGCCGAGGCTGTCCACAACATCATTACTGCAGTTGTTTGGTTAGCGAAACCGAAGTAGCGCCAGATAACACCAAAGTCTACTTGAGTTAAGATGCCACCGATAACGAATAGTGGTAGAGCCATCAGTAGGCGGTTACGTAGTGTTTTCTGCTCCATGTTGAAGTATTCAGCAAGGATTAGACGGCTAGAGCGGAATGCAGTATCACCTGAAGTGATTGGCAGAATAACCACACCTAGGAAAGCAAGCACACCACCAAATACACCCAATAGGCCAAATGAAGCGCTGTACACTACGTTACCTGGACCACCATTTTTAACTGCTTCAGCTAGCGAGTCGATAGAGCCGAAGAAAGACAGAGCAAGAGCACACCAGATAAGAGCGATAACACCTTCACCGATCATTGCACCGTAGAAGACGAAGCGACCATTCTTTTCGTTTTCCATACAGCGCGCCATCAGTGGAGACTGTGTTGCGTGGAAGCCAGAGATAGCGCCGCAAGCAATAGTGATGAATAGAGCTGGCCATAATGGTAAGTCATTTGGGTTCATGTTGGTGAACATATCGCTGACTTCAAAGCCACCCATAACTTGGTGCTCGCTTGATAGTGCCACTGCTGTGATAAGACCAACAGACATGAAGATGAGCAGTGCGCCAAATAGTGGGTAGAAGCGACCAATAATTTTGTCGACAGGTACGATTGTCGCGATGATGT
Source organism: Vibrio mediterranei (assembly GCF_900088415.1). GTDB lineage: Bacteria > Pseudomonadota > Gammaproteobacteria > Enterobacterales > Vibrionaceae > Vibrio > Vibrio mediterranei. The sequence continues at coordinate 25,845 of NZ_FLLQ01000008.1, read as the reverse complement.
AATAAGCGAAGATAACCACAACCATGGTTGTCATGCTCATTGACATGCCCATTTGGTCATTCACTAGGTTAGTGATCATGCCTGCAGGTGCAGAAACGAATACCACACCAACAAGTAGCAACAAGACGATGGCAAAAATGTTCATAAAGTGTTTGGCGCCATTGCCTAAGTAACGACCGGTAATAGTAGGAACAGAAGCACCACCGTTACGTACTGAAAGCATACCTGAGAAGTAATCGTGCACTGCACCAGCAAAGATACAACCAATGACAATCCAAAGCATAGCGGCAGGACCGTATAGTGCACCCATGATTGGGCCGAAGATTGGACCAACACCAGCGATATTTAACAATTGAACCAAGTACACTTTCTTGGTCGACATTGGCACGTAGTCAACACCATCAGCTTTAGTGTGAGCTGGTGTTTGACGTTTTGTATTAATACCAAAGACCTTCTCAATGAAAGCCCCGTAGATAAAGTAGCCGCCGATCAAGGCTGCAACACAAGTTAAAAACCACAACATAACTGTTATCCCTAGTTTGTGATGACATTAAATTCTGGTAACCATTATAAAAATGATGAATTGGCTACACATCGGCTTATTCGGTTAGTGGTGGAATAGATGATTAAGTGGTCAATAACCAACTTAAGTGGTTTTATCGAAGAGTAAGTGGTCGTTTTTCCGAGTTAAGTGGCGGTAGAAAAGCGTGAAGCTCATCACTTAGTCAAGGATTGAGTGGTAAAAAACACTTAAAACTGGCATTGTGACGGCAGAGAGAGTTGGATGAAAAGGAATCTCATGAAAGCGTTTTTAGTGGCAGCATCCGCTTTGTTAATATTTGGATGCGCCAAAGGAGTGGATGACCTCGCTAAAGAGGGAAGTTGGGAACAGATTGGCTATCAAGATGGTGTGCGTGGGCAATTGTCTCGCAGTTACTCTGACCTTAATAAACTCGGCGCTGCCGTTCATTCAGAGTACGACTCGGGCTATCAAAGAGGCATTCTAGAGTTTTGTGATGCTGATTTTGCTTATCAAATCGGGTTATCTGGGCAGTATTACACTGGGGCGTGTGAAGGCTTACCCGATGGACAGCGTTTTAGAATGGAATGGCAACGCGGTTGGAATGACTATTCTCATTAAAAAATGATTTAGGAAGCTAGGGCATAACACCCTAGCTTTTTTATTCACTTTCTTGGCTCTTGCTTATTACCGCTTTTCTTAGGAAACCGTCTTGTTGATGTAACTGCTGATGTGCTTGCTGCTTATCTAATCCAGTTAGAATCATGAGAATCGACAGCTTCACGTCATATTGAGTTTCTTTTAACGTGACTTCTGCCTGTTGTTTGTTGCAATCCGTAGCCTGCATCACAATGCGCGTTGCTCTGGCGACTAACTTTGCATTGGTCGCTTTTACATCCACCATCAGGTTCTCATAGCTTTTACCTAAACGAATCATACTTGCTGTCGTGAGCATGTTGAGAACTAACTTTTGCGCGGTCCCCGATTTCAGTCGAGTGGAACCTGTCAGAGCTTCCGGACCTACCACAGGACTAATAGCTATTTGAGCGATGTTAGCAATATCAGAAGCGGGATTGCATGATAGTGCGACGGTCGTGGAACCTAATTGGTTGGCATATTCTAATGCACCAATGACGTAAGGCGTGCGCCCACTAGCGGCGATGCCAACAACCACATCTTTTGAAGTCAGCTTATGGTCAATAAGGTCTTTTTCACCAAGAGCTGGGTCATCTTCTGCGCCTTCTTTGGCTCGGAACATCGCGTCATTACCGCCAGCGATGATACCGACGACCATATCAGGGTCGGTGCCAAAGGTTGGTGGGCATTCTGATGCGTCGAGCACACCTAGCCGGCCACTGGTACCTGCACCCAAATACAATAATCGACCACCTTGTTTAAAGGCCTTAGTGATGGCGTCTACCGCCAGCGCAATGTCTGGAATGACCTTTTCTACCGCAAGAGGCACTAGGGCATCTTGTTGATTCATGCGCGCTAGAATCTGTTGCGATGAGAGTAAATCTATATCCATGGTCTCAGGGTTTCTTCCCTCGGAGACAAGTTGAGAAAGCGCATTGAGAAGTGCGTCGTTAGTCATAGTGGTTCCTAGTCAGCTGAATAGAGTACGCCTAAAGGGACGGCTTTACTGGCGCCAGTTACTGAGGGCAAATTGCTCGGTATCTTGTTGAGATAGCAATGTGCAAGCCAAGCGAAGGCCATGGATTCCATATAATCTCCACTAATGGCTTCGCTATCGGTTGGTGCCACATTCCAGCCTTTAAGCAGTTCACTCAGGCGTTTCATTATTATTGGGTTATTTGCGCCACCGCCACACACTAAAAGCTTCGGCGTAGTACCGATGGGATAGTTCTCAATGGCATTAGCGATAGTCAGGGCGGTAAATTCGGTCAGAGTTCTGAGCACATCATGCTCGTTTATTGGCGTTGAGATGGCAGCAAGGCATTGTTTCAACCACTGTTCATGATAATGCTCGCGTCCGGTACTTTTTGGTGCAGGACGTTTTAGGTAGTCATCTTTGAGCATTTCATCTAACAAATGGGTGAGCACATTGCCTTGTGCAGCAAGCTGTGCATCTTTGTCAAAAGGTTGGCAAAAAGCGTGAGAACACCAATGATCCAAAAGCACATTTCCAGGTCCTGTATCAAAGCCAATCACATCGCCGTTGGGCTGCAATATGGAAACATTGGAAATACCACCAATGTTTAAAATCACCTGTGTTGAATCACTATCGGCAAATAAGTAACGATGGAATGCGGGTACTAAGGGCGCACCCTGTCCGCCGAGTGCCATATCTTTACGCCGAAAGTCTCCGATTGTATCAATACCTGTTAGTGTTGCTAGGAGGTTATTGTCTCCCAACTGAGTGGTAAAGCGTATTGCACCATCTGGTTGGTGAAAGACGGTTTGGCCGTGATTACCGATGGCTGCGATATCGTGCTCCGTATAGGTGGTTTTACTAAGCAAAGAATTGACGGCCTCAGCATAAAGTAGCCCTAGCTGGTGGTCGAGCTCACCGATATGTTTAAGGTTGGTTTCTTGACCATGACAGATAGCAAGCACTTGAGTTTTCAGTGATTCAGGGTAGCTAAGGAAATCGCTGGCGAGTAAGTTAATTTCACGGTCTTTTATCGATACCAGTGCAGTATCGACACCATCCAAACTGGTACCCGACATTATGCCTATGTAAAGCGCTTCCTTAGTCATCATAAACTTACTCCGTTTTTACCTAGCAATATTGTAAATCAAAAATAATCAGAATAATCTCTGGAGACGCCCATTTGATAATAAATTTGCAGAGGAGCAATTATGGGACCGCTATGGCTTGATGTGGAAGGTTATGAACTGAGTGCTGAAGATAAAGAGATTCTTGAGCATCCTACCGTTGGGGGCTTGATTTTGTTTGCGCGTAACTATCATGATTCCGAGCAGCTTATTGAACTGAACCGCCAAATCCGTCAAGCGGCGAAAAAGCCCATTGTTATCGGTGTGGACCAAGAGGGGGGGCGTGTTCAACGTTTTCGAGATGGTTTTACATTATTGCCGCCAGCCGCTCGATACGCGCAATTACGTGATGAAGCGCTCGCGAACCAAGCTGGTTGGCTTATGGCAGCAGAATTGATTGCTCACGATATTGATTTGAGCTTCGCGCCTGTTCTCGACCAAGGACACCAATCTAAAGCCATCGGCAATCGTGCTTTTGGTGATAACTTTCAAACCATCGTCCAGTACAGCACAGCGTTTATGGCCGGCATGAAAGCTGCGGGTATGGCGACTACTGGCAAGCACTTCCCTGGTCACGGAGGAGTAACGGCAGATTCTCATTTCGAAACGCCAATGGACAGTCGAGACACTATCTTTGAAGATGATATGCGAATCTTCAAGGCTCACATCAAAGCGGGTGTGTTGGATGCAATGATGCCAGCTCACGTAGTGTTCCCGCATTATGATGACAAGCCTGCCAGTGGTTCGAGCTATTGGTTAAAAGAGGTACTTCGTAATCAGCTAGGCTTTCGAGGCATAGTGTTCTCTGATGATCTTTCGATGGAAGGCGCAGCTATCATGGGGGGACCCGCTGAGCGTGCGCAACAAGCGCTGGACGCAGGCTGTGATACGCTGCTTATGTGTAATAACCGTCACTACTCTATCGAGGTACTAGATAACTTACCAATTACTAAGGTGAAGCAGGCTAGTCGGATGTTGAGGAAGAAAGAGTTTAATTTAGAAGACCTTAAGAAGAGTGCTCAGTGGAAAGCGGCGAATCACAAAATTCTGTCGTCGTTGGAAGGCTAGGAGTTGCTATTAGGATCCCCTTGCCGGTGCAGGGGGATAGCAGTTGAGGAGTGCCCAGCTTCAGCTTATCGAGATAAGCTGCTTACTTCCGTTAGTGAAAGCCTAACGTCTCTTTTAATGATTTCAGGTAGCGGCGACTTACAGGTATTGGGTGATCACTTTGAGTAATGATCTCGGCTAACCCATTGTCTAACAGCTTAATTTCTTTAATAGCCTTGACGTTCACTAAAAACTGGCGGTGGCAACGGATCAACGGCGTTTTATCTTCGAGTACTTTAAGCGTTAGCTGCGATGTGGCCTTTTGTTCGGCAGTTTGAACATGTACACCGGAAAGGTCGCTGTAGGCAAACTCAACATCGGTAGTTGGAATAATGACGATACGGTTGTGGCCGACACAAGGGATTTGGTCGAGTGTTTGTGGTGCTAGAGTATCGATCGCTTCCAGCGTTTGTTGCTCACGTTTTTTTAGTCGCTTAACGGTTTTTTCAAGACGACACGGATCAACAGGTTTTAGTAAGTAATCGAACGCATTATCTTCAAACGCTTGGATGGCATATTGATCGTAAGCGGTGACAAAGACGACTTTCGGCATGGTATCAGGGTCGAGCATGCCAAGTAGTTCAATACCGGTGACTTGTGGCATTTGAATATCAAGAAAGACCACATCTGGTTTGAGTTGGTTAATTTTCTTGAGACCTTCAATGGCATTACTTGCCTCACCAATGATGTCAATTTGCTCGGTTTCCTCCAAGAGCTCTATTAGCTCTTCACGAGCAAATAACTCATCATCAATTACTAAAGCTGTTAACTGTGTCATGACGCAATAGCTGTCCTTTTATCTTTGCGTGTAGAAGGCGAGGGGATGATAAAGCTCATTCGCGTAAAGTGGTCTTTTTCCACTTCAATTTTTAGCGCTCCGTCACGACCAAATTGATTTGTTAGGCGTTTACCGACAATTTGCATACCTAGCCCTTCATGTCCCTCCTTGGGCGCAATAAAGGTTCCGGCATTATCCTCGACGACTATCTCGCTCCCTGACTGAGTGGTATGACTATAGATTCGAATGATCCCACCTTCAATTAAATTGGAAATACCATGCTTAATCGCGTTTTCAACCAGAGGCTGTAAAGTGAAGCTCGGTACTTCTTGTTCTAACAGTTCTGAAGCAATATCAATATCCACTTCTAAACGGTCGGTAAAACGCGCTTTTTCGATAGTGAGGTAGGCGTTAACGTGGGCTAATTCCTCTTTTAAGGTGACCGTTTCGATATTCTGTTTCAGGTTGCTACGGAAAAACTGAGAAAGATGCTGTATTAGGCTGCGTGCTTTATCAGGATCGCGTCTAGTGATAGCACTAATGGTATTCAACGCATTAAACAGAAAATGTGGGTTAACTTGTGCGTGAAGTAGCTTGATTTCGGCCTGTTTGAGTAAGGTCTGTTTGTTTATGTAGTCACCATGAAGGATCTGGCTAGAGAGCAGCTGAGCAATACCTTCAGCCATGGACATATTAATGGTTGAGAATAGCTTACGCTTGGGCTCGTATAGCTTGATAGTGCCAATTACTTCGTCACCCGTGCGCAGTGGAATTATCAGCGCAGATCCCAATTTACAGTCTTCAGATATTGAGCACTGGTAAGGATTCTCTTTGCCGTCAAGGTAAATGATCTCGTTGTTGTTCATCGAATCGAGCGTACTTTGAGAGGAGATAGGTCGGTTAAGGTGATGATGGTCAGCGCCTATACCGACAAAAGCCAGTATCTTGTCATGATCGGTAATGGCGACGGCACCGACATTGGTTTCTTCGTAGATAATTCGTGCAATCTTGCTGGCGTTATTGGAGTTAAAACCATGGACTAAAATGCCCACGGAGCGTTCTGCAATGTTTAATGCGCGACGAGAGAAGGTCGCTGAGTATTCCTCAAAAATGGTCTTACGGTCTTGAAGAATGCTCATAAATAGCGCGGCACCGACAGAGTTGGCGATGATCATCGGAGCGGCAATATCAGAAACCAACGCATAAGCTTGATCAAAAGGTTTAGCTACAATGAGGATGATTAGCATCTGAACCAGTTCCGCCACAAAAGTAATGTAGAAGACAACCAGGGGGTTAAATAGCTCTTCTTTTTTATCCTTTCTGAGAAAATACAGATGCATTAAACCACCGATGACCCCTTCTGCCGTGGTGGAAATCGCGCAGGCTAAATCGGTAAATCCTCCTAATGTGTAGCGGTGTAGACCACCGGTTAACCCAACGGCAAACCCTACGATGGGGCCGCCGAATAGCCCACCCATCACCGCACCAATGGCTCGAGTATTGGCGATAGCATCGTTGATTTGTAATCCGAAGTAGGTACCCAAAATACAAAACGATGAAAACAGTACATAAATGCTGAGTTTATGACTTAAACGATTGGAGACACTAAACAGTGGAATAAAAAGCGGTGTCTTGCTCAGCATATAAGCGAGCATTAGATACACGCACATCTGCTGCAAAAGGGAGATGATTAAGTCCATAGATTACAACCAACAACGAAGTTGTATTTTATTGTATACGCAACTGACCAATCGTGGCAGTTTGTTATCATCGAACTGTTATCAAGAACTGAAGCGATAGTAATTCTTGGTGTAAAGTTATATTTACATTTAATGTTTTTCAAAGTTTACGCTTGCATGTGTTTTTTATCTAGGTATATTACCAGTTAAAGCTTAGCCGGACGGTTTTAATTATAAAGTTCGGTGTAAAATAATATTTACAGGTGAGACCATGAAGAAGAGTGAACTAAGTAATATTAATATCAGTGACGAACAGGTACTGATTACACCAGAACAACTAAAAGAAAAATTACCGTTGAGTGAAAAAGCTAGAAAGTTCATTCAAGATTCCCGTGAGACTATCGCCAACATTATTCATAAGAAAGATCATCGTCTACTTGTCGTATGTGGGCCTTGCTCTATTCATGATGTAGAAGCGGCGAAAGAGTACGCAAAGCGTTTGAAAGCGTTGTCGGAGCAGCTTAACGACCAGCTATACATTGTTATGCGTGTTTACTTTGAAAAGCCGCGTACAACGGTAGGCTGGAAAGGCTTGATTAATGACCCTCAACTGGATGGTACCTTCGATATCGAGCACGGACTGCACGTAGGGCGCGAACTCTTGGTAGAGCTTGCGGAAATGGACATTCCATTAGCGACAGAAGCGCTTGACCCGATCAGTCCACAATACTTGGCGGATACCTTCTCATGGGCGGCAATTGGTGCACGTACAACAGAGTCACAAACTCACCGTGAGATGGCCAGTGGTCTTTCGATGCCAATCGGCTTTAAAAATGGTACCGATGGTAGTTTGGCGACAGCAATTAATGCGATGCAAGCTGCTTCATCAAGTCACCGCTTTATGGGAATTAACCGTGAGGGTCAAGTCGCCTTATTAACGACTCAAGGTAACGAAAATGGCCATGTTATCTTACGTGGTGGTAAGCAGACCAATTATGACTCAGTATCGGTCACCGAATGTGAGCAAGAGTTAGCGAAATCGAATCTTGATGCGTCATTGATGGTGGATTGTAGTCATGCTAACTCTCGTAAAGATTACCGTCGTCAACCACTAGTAGCTGAAGATGTCATTCACCAAATCCGAGAAGGCAACAAATCTATTATTGGTCTAATGATTGAGAGTCATATCAATGAAGGAAACCAAAGTTCAGACATTCCTCTAGATCAAATGAAATATGGGGTGTCGATCACCGACGCATGTATCAATTGGGATACAACTGAGGCACTATTACGTCATGCTCATAAAGAGCTTGTCCCATTCTTGGAAAATCGTATTAAGGAATAATTACGTCCATGGCTGCTGAATTGAACGCATTGCGCGACCAAATTGATGAAGTCGATAAGCAAATGCTCGAGCTTCTTGCGAAGCGTCTATCCCTAGTAGAACAAGTTGGTGAAGTGAAAAGCCGTCATGGTTTACCTATCTATGCTCCGGATAGAGAAGCTGCCATGCTAGCGTCTCGTCGTGAAGAGGCGGCGAAGAAGGGCATACCACCACAGCTAATTGAAGACATTCTGCGCCGTACGATGCGCGAGTCTTACGCGAGCGAAAAAGACTCTGGATTCAAATGTCTAAATCCAGAGTTACGTTCAGTGGTTATCGTTGGTGGTAACGGTCAACTCGGTGGCCTATTTGGTAGAATGTTCAAACTGTCTGGCTACGAAGTCAGAGTACTAGGCAGCCAAGATTGGGATCGTGCAGATGAGATTCTCGATAACGCTGGTTTGGTTGTTGTCACTGTGCCGATTCACCTCACTGAGGGTGTGATTGAAAAGCTAAATGCGTTACCGAAAGATTGTATCCTTTGTGATTTAACATCGATCAAATCTAAACCTTTGAACTCAATGCTTGATATTCACAAAGGTCCCGTTGTTGGTCTTCACCCGATGTTTGGTCCTGATGTACCAAGCCTTGCGAAACAGGTGATTGTTTACTGTGATGGCCGAGGTGAGAACGAATACCAGTGGCTGTTGGAGCAGTTCAAGATTTGGGGCGCAAGTTTGTGTCAGATTTCTGCAGAGCAGCATGATAAAGGCATGACGCTTATCCAAGCGCTTCGTCACTTTACCTCGTTTGCTTACGGTCGCCACTTAAGTCAGCAGAACCCGGATTTAGATACGTTAGTTAAACTCAGTTCACCTATCTACCGACTCGAGTTGGCGATGGTGGGTCGATTATTTGCTCAAGACCCAAGCTTATACGGTGACATTATTATGTCTTCAGAAGAGAACATTGAGATGATCAAGTGCTTCCATAAACAGTTTGGAGAAGCATTAGCACTGCTTGATAGCAAAGATAAAGATAAGTTCATCTCTGAGTTTAATGAAGTTAGCGAGTGGTTTGGTGATTATTCACAGCAGTTTATGTCTGAGAGTCAGAACCTACTGAAGCAGGCTAACGATGCCATACATCGCGGTTAAACGCGGGCGATGAAAGAACCAATTAAAAAACGCAGCGAAGTCGCTGCGTTTTTTTAGTTTGTCTGTTCACTTGTTTCGTTGGTGGTGTCTTCGGTAACGGCAGTTTTAATCGAAGAATCCACATAGGGTGCATTAGTTAGGTTTATTTGTAGCTTAACCACGCTACCGACAAGATCAATCAGCGGTGCCCATTGCACTTTCTTTTCTTTCTCGAACACGTAATCGAAGTTCTCAGGGCTCCAATCGATGAAGTATTGAGGGTTAAGTGTGCGCCCTAAAAAGCGTACTTCATAGTGAAGGTGTGGTCCGGTTGAATTACCGCTATTTCCACACGTAGCGATGACGTCTCCTTTGCTGACGAACTGCCCACTCTTAGCTTTAAACTTATGTAAGTGAGCGTAAGAGCTCATAAAACCAAATGAATGGCGCACCGTCATATAGTTACCATAACCTTGACGGCTTGGTCTTACCGTTTCAATAACGCCATCGGCTGGCGCTAAGATTTGTTCACCTGTTTTACAGGTTAGGTCGATACCAGTATGTAACTGGCGTTTACCAGATATAGGGTTAGTACGTCGTCCATAAGACGAGGAAACGCGCTGATAAGTAACCGGGCTATCATTGGGAATTAAGCGCAGCATTGTGGCACGAACTGCGGAGTCAATGGCGGCCGCATCAATACGCTCCGCTAATGGCATTTCAGCATCGTAGAGCTCTTCATCGGTGAGACCAAGAACTGTTTCCACGTCATTAACTCGTTTGCTCAGGAGTTGGAGCTCATCACGTTTCTCTTCAAGTTCTTGAGAAAGATCGTGAGTGACATTGACTTGTTCTTCCAGTTTAGCTTCAAGTAGCGCTTTTTCTTGCTGTAGATCCGTCAGAGACACTTCAGTAGATGACAGCTGTGTTTGAGATTGGTTATAGGAATAACCGACTAAGCCCAAGGCAACAGGAAAGGCTGCAGCGAAGAGGATGGCAGTGTAAGTACGCTTTCGTCCTAAACGCAGAGTTCGTTTCTTTCCTTGTTCATTCGGTATTACTACCTTGATTCTATTCGGCATAGTGATTATCGCTACACCACATTGGTCTATGAAATGTGGTGATTTTTCAGTTAATTTCGTTATTTTGTGGGTGAAAATCACAAAAAAGAGGGCGCTATTATTAGCGCCCTCTTGAAAAAAAACAAGTTTATCTCAAATTCAAACGGTTATTTTGAGATGCGTTTGTATTTAATACGGTGTGGTTCAGCAGCTTCTGGACCCAAAGTCTTCTTCAGCCATTCCATGTACTCAGTGTAGTTACCTTCATAGAAGTTAACTTGACCTTCATCGCGATAGTCGATGATGTGAGTAGCGATACGGTCTAGGAACCAACGGTCGTGCGAGATAACCATGGCACAGCCTGGGAACTCTAGTAATGCTTCTTCAAGTGCACGTAGAGTTTCAACGTCTAGGTCGTTGGTAGGCTCATCGAGTAGCAACATGTTGCCGCCCGCTTTAAGAAGCTTAGCGAGGTGAACACGGTTGCGCTCACCACCGGAAAGTTCACCGATGATCTTCTGTTGGTCGCTACCTTTGAAGTTAAAGCGTGAGCAGTACGCGCGCGCAGGAATTTCAAAGTTGTTGATCTTAATGATGTCAGCGCCTTCTGAGATCTCTTGGAAAACCGTATTGCTATCGTTCATTGAATCACGGAACTGTTCTACAGAAGCTAGTTTCACGGTATCACCGAGTTCAATTGTGCCGGCATCTGGTTGCTCTGTGCCACTTAGCATTTTGAATAACGTCGATTTACCCGCACCGTTAGCACCGATGATACCTACGATAGCACCTTTTGGAATGCTGAAAGAAAGATCATCAATCAGTACACGGCCATCGAATGACTTAGTCAGGTTGTTCACTTCTAGAACTTTATCACCTAAACGCTCACCTGGTGGAATGAATAGCTCGTTCGTTTCGTTACGTTTTTGATGATCGCCACTTTGTAGCTCTTCAAAACGTGCCATACGTGCTTTTGACTTCGCTTGACGGCCTTTAGGGTTTTGACGAACCCATTCCAGTTCTTTCTCAATGGTTTTCTGACGAGCTTTCTCTTGAGACGCTTCTTGTTGTAGACGTGCATCTTTTTGCTCTAGCCATGAAGTGTAGTTACCTTCCCATGGAATACCTTCACCACGGTCAAGCTCAAGAATCCAACCTGCTGCGTTATCTAAGAAGTAACGGTCGTGGGTAATCGCAACAACAGTGCCATTGTAGTCCACTAGGAAGCGTTCAAGCCAAGCAACAGATTCGGCATCTAGGTGGTTGGTTGGTTCGTCAAGAAGCAGCATGTCTGGCTTCTCAAGCAATAGGCGACAGATAGCGACACGGCGACGCTCACCACCGGATAGGTGTTGAATCTTCGCATCCCACTCAGGTAGACGAAGAGCGTCAGCGGCACGCTCTAGGGCGTTCTCTAGGTTATGACCATCTTTCGCTTGGATAAGAGCTTCTAACTCACCTTGTTCTTTAGCCAATGCGTCGAAGTCTGCATCTGGTTCAGCGTAAGCCGCATACACTTCGTCTAGGCGCTTCATTGCACCAGCAACATCGGAGACTGCTTCTTCAACGATTTCACGAACCGTTTTTGATTCATCAAGAACAGGTTCTTGCGGCAAGTAACCTACGTTCAGACCAGGTTGCGGACGCGCTTCACCATCGATATCAGTATCAATACCCGCCATGATACGTAGAAGGGTAGACTTACCAGCACCATTTAGGCCTAGAACACCGATTTTTGCACCAGGGAAGAAGCTAAGAGAGATATCTTTAAGGATTTGTCGCTTTGGTGGCACTACTTTGCTCACGCGCGACATGGTATAGACGTATTCAGCCATTGCCGATCGTTCCTACTTTTGAAGTCAATAAAGTTGTTATTTTACACTACGCAGTCAGAACGTTTCAATTTTCGTTATGCGATCTTAAGCCTCAATATCATTCAAAATGCGCGGTTTCGCCAAGAGTCAGGGAATTCTCAACAATGGAAACAAATTCTTAATGACAAACCCATTGGCAAGAAGGAGTAATTGGTCTTAAATTGAAGATTGACCATGTATTCAAATGAAGCTGACAAGGCTCAATAAAAAACGACAACAATAAACTCACTGGTCATTCTTCACAGCATCTAAGGAAATCGGTACATGCTTTTATACGGACGGTATAAGCAACGACTGCTAGCAGTTACTTCGGTCATCGTAGCCTCACTGGCATGGCCTGCATTTGCGGCAGAAACACAACTAGAACAACAACGCTCAGATTATGATAGGGCGCAAAAGCTCATTGATAAAAAAGATGTCAATGGTTATCAAAAACTTCGGCCTAAAATTGAAGATTACGCTTTGACTCCTTATGTCGATTATCGAGTGTTTTCTTTGCAACTAGCAGATAAGTCGATTGAGGACGTCAATACATTTATTGAGCAGCATAAGGGTTTCCCTTTCTCCTATCGTATTAGAGCGCCGTATTTGGATCAATTGGCCCGTCAAAACAAATGGCAAGACATTCTAACCTTTCAAACCTCTTACCCAAATGGCGAGCGATATCAATGTCACTACCACTATGCTCAGCTTAAAACTGGGAATAAACAGGAGGCGTACAAAGGCGCTCAAAACTTATGGTTGAGTGGAAATAGTGTTGATAGTGCTTGTGATAAGTTATTCAAGGAATGGGATAAGTCAGGAGCGCTGACCGACCAACTAATTGTCGAGCGAATGATCCTTGCTTTTGAAAAGCGTAATGGGTCATTAATTAACTATCTAAATAAGAAGCTGGCAACATCGACAGGTAAACAGCATGGGAAACAAATTAAAGACCTGTTCAAATCACCTAATAAGGTGGTGTCTTTTGCTGACAGTAAATTCCCACAACCGTATAAAAACCAGCTAACTGAACTGTCACTCCGAAAGTTAGCTCGTAGTGACAGAGATAAAGCAAGAACCGCACTAACTCAACTGAGTAAAAATGCCTCGCTAGACGATGAGTTGCAACAGTCGATGCAAGATTATGTGGCGATGCGTTACATCACGACGGATTCCGAAGCCGAAGCTAACTGGCGTGATAAAGTGCTTAGCCAATCAAGCAATGATGGTTACTTGGAACGTAGAGCGCGTCTTGCGGTGCAACAAGCCGATTGGAAAGGCTTGAACCGTTGGATTAGTAAAATGTCGCCAGAGAAACAAGAAACCAGTCGTTGGCAATATTGGTTGGCGCGTTCTGAGTTGGTAACAGGTAACAAAGAGCAAGGACAACAACGCCTAGAAGGGATTGTAGGTCAGCGTAACTTTTACAGCGCCGCTGCCGCGACATACCTAGAGCACTCTATTGTTTATCCTATTTCCACGACAGTGTTAGACCCTAAAGTCGTAGCACCGTATCAAGCTAGCTTAGACCGAATCGAAGAGTTGATTGAGCGAGACAAAATAGCCGCAGCTAAATCAGAGTGGCGTTTCTTATTGTCTAACGTAACTGCAGATGAGAAGCAGATGTTAGCGGCTTATGCTGGCAAGAAACGTTGGCATCATTTCACCGTTGTAGCGACAATTTCTGCCAAAATGTGGGACAACATGTCATTGCGCTTCCCAACGGCCCATCGCTGGTGGTTTGATTTCTACAGTGACAAGCTCGACCTTGATAGCGTGTTACTCATGTCGCTCGCACGTCAAGAAAGCGCGATGGATGTGGAAGCGCGCTCTCCTGTAGGTGCTCGAGGCGTGATGCAGATTATGCCAGCTACGGCAAAGTATACTGCGAAAAAGCACAAGATACGCTATGGCAGTACAAGTGACTTGTATCAGGTGGGTAAGAACATTGAGATAGGCTCGCACTACCTTAATGAGCTGCTTGATAACTACGATGATAACCGTATCTATGCATTAGCTGCCTACAATGCAGGGCCTAACCGCGTAAAACGTTGGCGTGAAGCTTCTGATGGCAAGTTAGATGCCATCGCCTTTATTGAAGCGATACCTTTTAGAGAGACTCGTGGTTACGTTCAGAATATTCTAATGTTTCAAGTCTACTATCGAGATTTACTTGGTGTTCAGGGAAGTTTCCTCACTGAAGCGGAAGCGAAAAAACGTTACTAGTGGAGATGGGCTACCAATTCATGTGGGCTTGGAGTTAGAATGGGTAACTGGATGTTTCTGATGGAATATTAAATGGAACCACACTATCAAGACTGGCAACAGGTACTCGACCTTATTCAGCGTTCGCAAAGCAGTGAGCAGCAAGCAATGCTGATGACGATGTTGCTAACACCAGATGAACGTGAAGCAGTGACGGCGCGGGTGAACATTCTCTGTGAGTTGTTAAAGGGAGACATGTCCCAACGCCAAATTAGTCAGATGTTAGGCGTAGGTGTGGCAACCATTACTCGCGGCTCTGCGGAAGTAAAGCGCTTGGCCGACAAAGATAAGAACGCGCTTAGCGACTTATTGCTTAAGTAAGCGAAACCTATGGGTTTCGCTTACCTTGTCAGAGAAAACGTCTTTAGAAGTGTTCAGGATTGGTAAATGGGATCAGCGCCAGTATTAACGCTTGGTGATACACAGAACTGCGTGTGAGCTGATGCTGGGTTAGTAAACCAATTGCCCCGCCTTTTTGTTTGATATTATCGGTACCAAAGGTCTTATCCATCACATCGCCTAGTTCAACGCTTGGCGACAGTTGGTCTACGACTGCGGGTGGAAGCATTAGACTCGCGCTTCTTGATTCGCCCGTCTGTGTCTCTGTTTCAATAATCATCCATGCAAACGTGGAATGCCCATCTAAACCAGCTTCAATCCCAACATAGAAATCACCGTCTTTGATGGTTTTCTTGGCATTGTGAACTCGTGTTTTAGCACCAAGATGAGTTTCATCATTGCTCATAGGTTGCTCGGCCACGCCACTTGGCACGTTTACCCCTTGAAAAGTGAACGTTTGGCTAGGAAAAGCGGATTCAAAGGCGCTTTTTACGGCATTGATTTTGGCTGGGTTAAGCGACGCGATAACCACTTTGTTCATTATTACTTATCCTGTCTATACGTTTGGGCTTAATTCTAACGTAAATCTACCTTAGATTTGTCATTTAATAACGATGTGTTTTTTATCATTAGTGTGAGTGCTAAATGCCTCCATTAGGAATAATTAGAATTTATATGGTACGATATTCTGTATTTGATGGTAATGTTGTACGCATAAGAGATAATAGAAATGAGATTAAAAAAAGTAGTGGTTGCCTTAGGGCTTATTTCTCTTGTTGGTTGCCAAGCGACGCAGCGACAAAACGCGACAACAGGAGAGTATGAGACAAACTCAGCAACCAAAGGAGCTGTGATTGGCGCAATTGCTGGCACAGCTGTTGGTATTGCTTCAGGTGGTGATAGCCGTGGGATTCTTATTGGTGCGGCGAGTGGCGCAGCGTTGGGTGGTGGTGTCGGATATTATTTCGACCAACAAGAAAAAGCGCTGAGACAAGAGTTGTTAAATTCAGGTGTGCAAGTTGAGCGTGTTGGTGACAATCAACTTTTATTACGTTTAGAGAACGGTATTGGTTTTGACAGTAATTCTCACGCTCTTAACAGTAGTATTCACAACACACTGAGAGGTGTAGCGCGTATTTTGGTTGAGTATCCTGATACCAGTTTAGTTATCGAAGGCTATACAGATAGTACGGGTAGTGCTCAATACAACCAAGAGCTATCAGAAAAGCGCGCTGAGCAAGTACGTTCGTTCTTGATTAGTCAGAATGTAGCGGCAGGTCGTGCGGTCGCCCGTGGTAATGGTGAGCGATTCCCAATTTGCAGCAACTCTACACCAGAGGGGCGTCAATGTAATCGTCGAGTGGAGATTAAGATTCTGCCGCTAAAGTAGCTTTGAAGACAGGCCACAGCTCGTAAAATAGAAATAGCCCCAGCTCATGATGACTGGGGCTATTTGTTTTTATTCACCTAAATCGGGCATCACTGGTTTTACGTTATCGATAGGGTAGCAACCCAGTACTTTAAGGTATTTAGTGATTTTTATAAGCTCATGAATGGCTTGTTGCATTGATTCTGAGTCTTTATGGGCTTCCACATCCACATAAAACATCTCTTCCCAAGGATTACCCATAATAGGGCGTGACTCGAGCTTGGTCATATTGATTCCATAGCGCTGGAGTACTAAGAGGGTTTCAACCAACGAACCTGCTTGTTGAGACGTCGCCATGATAAAGGTAGTTTTTGCTGGAATTTGCGCTGACACTTCAACAGGCTTTCTTGCAACGACGATGAATCGAGTGTGGTTTTCTGTCTGATTAGCAATGTTGCTTTGAATCGATTGCAAGCCATACAGTTTGCCACTGGCTGCGTGGCCGATTGCAGCAACATCGTCTCTATTAAGCTGCTGAACTTTCTGCATTGCATCCGCTGTACTTGCACAAGACTCTAGTTGAACGCCAGATAGTCTGCCCAAGAACTCACTGCATTGCTGATGAGGTTGTGGGTGAGAGTACAGCGTTTTGATGTTTTCCAGACGAATTTCTTTGGTCGCAACCAAGCAGTGCTCAATAGGTTGGGTGATTTCACCAACGATATGTAAAGTCGTATGTTGCAGTAAGTCGAATACTTCATTAATTGAGCCAGAGCTGGTGTTTTCAATAGGCAATACACCGAAATCAGCATGACCTGACTCAACCGTTTTTGTGACTTCTTTAAACTGGTCACAATTGAGTTCAATGAGCTCCGTGTTCTTACGAGAGAAATAATCTCGGCTTGCTAGGTGTGAATAAGAACCCTTAGCACCTAGAAAGGCCACTCTAGCAACAGGTTTTCTGCTTTGTTGCGGGTTGGCTAGGTTTTGCAGGTAAACCTGTTGCAGCAGAACAGAATCTTCAATGATGGTGTGGAAGATCTTTGTGATGTAAGACGCATCCAGCTCGTACTTGTCTTTACCGTTATTAATGAGCTTAACCAAAAGTTGTTGCTCACGAGCGGCATCACGAACCGGTTTTGAGGTTTCTACTTTGCTTTTTGCTACTTCAATGCTGAGCTTGCGACGTTCAGAAAGAAGCTGCAACAAGTTGTCATCTAGCTCGTTCAGACGTAAGCGAATTTCTTCAAGTGAGTAGTTTGTGTCTGTCATCAAATAATCCTTATAAAAAAACCTCCCATTGGGAGGCTTTCCGTTCGTTTTTGACTTTTCTTTCGAAAACGAAGAAGCCTCCAAGCCTAGTGGAGAAAAAAGAAGTCAAAAAAGAACAGATTAATCGGGTACATAGAAAATGTAGTCTTAAGTTTTTTTGGGCTAAGCCACACAATAAGCAAGGGAGTGGGGAGCGTCAAGCAAAAAAATAGCGCCTTACGGCGCTATTCTACAATCGTTTTATTTACGAGCCTTTATTCGGTTTCTTCTACTAACTCAGGCTTATCCGTGCGTCTCGCTTCTGGCTTATGTCTGAGTTTGTTTAGCTGACGTTCTAACTTCTGTTCTACCTCGTTAACGGCAGCGTATAAATCTTCATGAGTAGCGGAAGCGACAAGTTTGCCTTTGGGTACCGTAATGGACGCTTCGAATTTCATTTGTTTGTTTGGCTCTTCGCTGAAAGCAGTCTGGCAACTAATGATATCCACTTGCCATTTTTCTAACTTCTTAAACTTGCTTTCGATATGCTCACGGATTGCAGAGGTGATCTCAATGTTTTTACCAGTGATGTTTACTCTCATATGTTTTTTCCTCTGTTGCATCCCTCATGGGTTAACTCCAGATTACTTATCCATGGAGAAAAGAATGTGATCTAGATCACTAAAATGATAGGGTTTTTCGCATCAAAATTTAAATGTGATCTATCGCAAAACTTTTTACTGTTAACACATGAAAAGACTTTCTTTTCCGTCAAAAGTCATTAATTTGGAAAGAGTAGCGCACTGAAAATCCTCCATTTTTGGCGCGTTTTTACGACCTAAGAAATCTCCTGCTTAAAATTCACTCGACTTTAAAATGTGATCACTATCACTCAGTGATGGTCTCCTCTTTTGACCCCAAAACTCGATAAAATTCAATGTCACTATTTAGTGCTTGTTGTTCCTGCCTGATCTGCTGTAGAGACTCTAGCTGTTTGTAGATAACATAGTATCGGTTGATATTGGCCACGTAAGTCACGGGCTCAGAGCTAATATTCCTTCGTGCCATCAGCTCCACATTGCCAAACCATTTATTAGGGTCGTAACCGTATTTGGTGGCTAAGCGCCGCATTTTAGCGATGTTTCCCGGACCTGCATTGTAGGCCGCCAACGATAAATAAACTTTGTCATCATTACTTATCGCATCATCGCTAAAATATCTATCTCGGATAAAGCGCATATATTTCACGCCAGCATGGACGTTATTCTCAATTTTATTGATGTTTTTGATGTTTACATTGCGATCACGAGCGGTACTTGGAAGGACCTGCATGATGCCAACAGCACCTTTGGGTGAGACTTTGTTTTGGTTTAGCTTAGATTCTTGAAAAGCCTGTGCGGCAATCATAAGGAAGTCAAAGTCGTATTTGTCGCCATACTTCTTGAACAATGAAATCAGCTTATCCAATTGTTGGACATTCTTAGGATCAAGGGCCTTTGAAAACCAAGCGGTGTTATCCAAGTATTTGTTATAAATAATATTTCCTAGCAATGTGCCTTGTTTGGCAGTTTTAATATAAGCGTTTACTTGTTTCTCTAATTTTGGCGAGTCTTTGCGCATGGCCCACGCGATTTGACCATCTTTACTCAATGGTATTGAGTCATGGATATTTAAATCGTCAAACGTCTTGTTCCAAAAGAATGCTTTATGGCTATCGAGAACGGTCGCTCCAATATAGCCTTGCTTAACCATTTCGACCAATTCGTAGTCTTGAAGCGTTTCTTCTAAATACTGAACGTAGACAGGAGGCATATCATTGCTGGTTAGTTCTTGATTCAGTGCCTGTAAGTTTTCGAAATAACTAGAGCTGCCACGAACCCAAACTTCTTGACCACTTAAATCTTCGACACTTTCTAAAGACGGATAATCGTCAGTTGTCACAATCAGCTCGCTGATGTCAGAGAGAATCGGGGTACTGAACTGAATGATTTCTTGTCGTTTGGGTGTAATTGTGAGGTTTGCGACAACGAGATCGCCATAACCATTAACTAAAGCCGGAATGAGGTCGTCTCGTGGTACAGGAATTACCTGTACTTTCATCTTTGAGTATTTCTTTTTGAGATTTTTCTCGAAGTGATAGAGCTGTTCCGCTCCAATCCCTTTGGGTTGTCCTTTTTCTATGTAATAGAAACCAAGATCAGCCGAGACCAAAACGCGAATAACACGCTTCTCTACTAAACTATCCAAATCGCCAGTATATGGTTCATTACTTAGAGGAGTTAACTCTAAAGCCCTTACTGGAAGTGTCATGATCCCTATGACAAAACATAATAAAATCGCCTTCACAACTATCCCTTTTTGCTACTTAGCTAAAGATAAATATATAAATAAAAAAGGAATTTTGCCAACTTATGGGCACAAAAAAGCGCTGCATTGGCAGCGCTTTTGGAAGGTGGATTTGTCTATAACCCTAAAGTGGGTTTAGTTCCATTAGTTTCTCAGTACGTTCAACTTGCTCTTGCATTCCTAGTTCTTCGTACGCTTTCTTTTGCAGTACTAAAGATTGGCGAGCTGCTTCTGTATCAGGATAGGTTTTTTGAATTTCTTGAGCTCTATTGATAGCGGCAATCCAAGCTTCACGTCGGATATAGAAGTCAGCGGTAGCAAGGTCATATTTAGCCAAACGGTTTTTCAACGCAACCATACGTTTCTGCGCGTCTTCGGCGTAAGCACTATTCGGGTAACGTTTTAGTAGGCGATCGAAATCAGCAAATGCAGCTTTTACTGGCTCAGGGTCGCGGTCTGAGCGATCGATCCTGAGAATGTCATGCATGAAGTTTCTGTCTTGTGCCATATGCGTTAAGCCTCGCATATACAACACCCAGTCAGAACGTTCGTGAGTTGGATTTAATCGAGAGAAACGCTCTATCGTAGCCAGACCCAGCGCTAAGTCATCGTTCTTGTAGTAAGCGTAAATCAAATCAAGTTGTACTTGTTCAGTGTAAGCACCAAATGGGTAGCGAGAATCCAGCGCTTCAAGGCGCTCAATGGCTGATGTCCAGTTACCACCTTGTAACGATTCTTGAGCTTCAGCGTAGAGCTGGGAAGGCGGAACATCTGGGACGGTGACTTCTTTGTCAGCACAACCAAACAACAAAGCTAGAGAAAGCAAGCTTGTTAGTTTAAGTAGTTTCATACGAGAACGAGTTTCCTTGACGTAAATATTTTTCCGTGTCCATTACTTTTCTTCTCAGTAACGGATACAATGATGGGCTATATTATCCACACTCGTGGTATTAGTCCCAAGGTTTTTTAAAAAGTTCGATATGGCTCAGCAGATTGAATTAACAAATACAGTAAAAGACAGCCAGTTAGGTCAACGTTTAGACCAAGCTGTAGCTGAATTGTTCGCAGATTTTTCTCGTTCGCGCCTGAAAGAGTGGCTTCTGGACGGAAAAATTGCCGTTAACGGTGAGGTAATCACTAAACCGCGTACCAAAGTTATGGGCGGTGAGTTGATAACCGTTCAAGCTGAACTAGAAGATGAAGAGCGCTTTGAAGCTCAAGACATTCCTCTTAATATCGTCTACGAAGATGATGACATTATTGTGATCAATAAGCCAAGAGATTTCGTTGTTCATCCTGGAGCAGGGACACCAGATGGCACGGTTCTTAATGCGTTGTTACATCATTTCCCAGCGATCGCAGAAGTACCACGCGCAGGTATTGTTCACCGCCTCGATAAAGATACGACAGGTTTGATGGTTGTAGCTAAGACGGTTCCTGCTCAAACTCGATTGGTACGTGCTCTACAAAAGCGTAACATCACCCGTGAATACGAAGCTATTGCTATCGGTAAAATGACGGCTGGTGGTATGGTAGATAAAGCGATCGGTCGTCACTCGACTAAACGTACACTGATGGCTGTGAACGAACTTGGTAAACCTGCGGTAACTCATTACCGAGTTGCAGAACATTTCCGAGAGCACACCCGTATTCGTTTACGTCTAGAAACGGGTCGAACTCACCAAATCCGTGTTCATATGTCTTATCTTCAGCATCCACTGTTAGGTGATAGCGCTTATGGCGGCCGCGCTCGTATTCCACGCGGAGCGAGCGAAGAACTGACTCACATGATTCGTAGCTTTGATCGTCAAGCTCTGCACGCGGTAATGCTTAAGTTTGCGCATCCAGTTACTGGAGAAGAGATGACTTTCCATGCTCCTATTCCAGATGACATGGTTGTCGTGACGGAAGCGTTGCGTGAAGACGCTAAGTTAAACAAAGAAGAAGATTATTAATGTCGCTTCTGACGCCAAACTGGAGCAAACCTAATAATGTTGAAGCGTTAAGCTCGACACGTGAAAATGGAGTCTCTAAGGCTCCATTTTCCAGTTTTAATTTAGGCATGCATGTTGGCGATGAGCCTTCAGATGTATTGGCAAACCGTCGATCGCTGGAAATCAGTGCAAATATGCCGTCTTCTCCTGTTTGGCTCAATCAAACTCATTCGACTAGAATCGCTACCATTCAAGCTCCTACTGAACTGGTATTGGACGCGGATGCGAGTTTTACGCGAACCCCCGGTGTCGTCCTTAGTGCCATGACGGCAGATTGCTTACCAATTCTAATATGTGCAAAGGATGGAACAGCAGTTGCTGCGGTCCATGCAGGATGGCGTGGATTGGCCGACGGGATTGTCGAAAAGGCCGCTGGCCTGTTCGATAGTGAAGCACAGGCTTGGATTGGACCAGCAATTGGCTTTGAGTCTTTTGAAGTTGGACTGGATGTGAAACACGCATTCTGTCATATGAATCCTGAATATGGAATTGCATTTAAAGAAAGCGTGAATCCAGAGAAATGGCTTGCTGATCTGGCACTCATTGCACAGATGAAATTACAAGCTTCAGCGATCAGTGATGTAACGCTGAGTAACTTGTGCACGTTTAGCGATGAAAAACGTTTCTTTTCCTATCGACGTGATGGACAGACAGGTCGTATGGCAAGCTTTATCTGGATCAATCACTGATTTTCACTCCTTTGTCTTGAAATCCGTTTTGCTAGCAACCATCTTAATTGCATAACAAGCTGTATGTAATTTAAACGGGGGTTGCTATGCGCCTAGATCGATTTACTAGCAAATTCCAAATTGCTATTTCTGATGCTCAGTCATTGGCATTGGGTCGAGATCATCAATATATAGAACCTGTCCACCTTATGGTTGCTTTGCTTAACCAAGAGGGCAGTTCTATTCGTCCACTATTAACCATGCTGAACGTCGATGTGGTTCAATTACGTTCCAAACTGTCCGAGTTAATGGACAAACTTCCTAAAGTCACAGGTGTCGGTGGCGATGTTCAGCTGTCTAGTGCTATGGGGCAAATATTTAATCTCTGTGACAAAATTGCTCAAAAACGTCAAGACGCCTATATCTCTTCTGAGATCTTTTTGCTTGCAGCAATAGAAGATAAAGGCCCTTTAGGTGCGCTTTTGAAACAGCAAGGATTAACAGAAGCAAAAGTAAACCAAGCAATCGAGCAAATTCGTGGTGGTCAGAAAGTAGATGATCCCAATGCGGAAGAAAAGCGCCAAGCTTTGGAGAAATTTACCATCGATCTTACCGAGCGAGCGGAACAAGGCAAGCTTGATCCGGTCATTGGTCGTGACGATGAGATTCGCCGCACCATTCAAGTACTTCAACGTCGTACCAAAAATAACCCCGTCATTATAGGTGAGCCCGGTGTAGGTAAGACAGCTATCGTAGAAGGACTAGCACAACGCATTATTAATAATGAAGTCCCTGAAGGCTTGCGTGGGCGTCGTGTTCTTTCTTTAGATATGGGCTCATTGGTAGCTGGTGCCAAATATCGTGGTGAATTTGAAGAGCGTTTGAAATCAGTCCTAAATGAACTAGCTAAAGAAGAAGGTAACATCATTCTATTCATCGATGAGCTGCACACTATGGTTGGTGCTGGGAAAGGTGAAGGTTCGATGGATGCAGGCAATATGTTGAAGCCTGCATTAGCTCGCGGTGAACTGCACTGTGTCGGTGCGACAACATTGGATGAATATCGCCAGTATATTGAAAAAGATGCGGCGTTAGAACGACGCTTCCAAAAAGTATTGGTTGATGAACCAAGCGTCGAAGACACCGTAGCGATATTACGTGGCTTGAAAGAGCGTTATGAGCTCCATCACCATGTTGAAATTACTGACCCTGCTATCGTTGCTGCAGCGAGTTTATCGCATCGATATATTACTGATAGACAACTACCCGATAAGGCGATTGACCTTATTGATGAAGCTGCGTCGAGCATTCGACTTCAGATAGATTCGAAGCCGGAATCTTTGGATAAGTTAGAACGTAAAATCATTCAACTAAAAATCGAGCAGCAAGCTCTCAAAAATGAGTCGGATAATGCCAGTGAAAAGCGCTTGCTTGCTCTCAATGAAGAGTTAGAGTCAAAAGAGCGTGACTATGCGGAGCTGGAAGAAGTCTGGAATGCAGAAAAAGCAGCGCTATCGGGTACTCAACATATTAAGTCTGAACTCGAACAGGCAAGACTCGATATGGATGTGGCAAGACGTGCAGGCGATTTGAACCGAATGTCTGAGCTACAATATGGCCGTATCCCAGAGCTAGAGAAACAACTCGATTTAGCGACTCAAGCTGAAATGCAAGAAATGAGCTTGCTTCGCAACAAAGTGACAGATGCTGAAATCGCGGAAGTATTATCAAAGCAAACTGGGATTCCAGTATCTAAAATGCTTGAGGCAGAAAAAGATAAGCTTCTAAAAATGGAAGATGTTCTGCACAAACGCGTCATAGGGCAAGCGGAAGCTGTCGAAGTTGTATCTGATGCCATTCGCCGTAGTCGAGCTGGCCTCGCGGATCCTAATCGTCCAATAGGTTCTTTCTTATTCCTTGGCCCAACAGGTGTGGGTAAAACGGAACTGTGTAAAACGCTTGCAAGTTTTATGTTTGATAGTGAAGACGCCATGGTGCGTATTGATATGTCTGAGTTCATGGAGAAACACTCAGTCGCTCGTTTAGTAGGTGCGCCTCCCGGTTATGTAGGTTATGAGGAAGGTGGATACCTAACGGAAGCCGTTAGACGTAAACCATACTCGGTTATTTTGCTGGATGAAGTTGAGAAGGCGCATCCTGATGTCTTCAATATTCTACTGCAAGTTCTAGACGATGGCCGCTTGACCGATGGACAAGGTAGAACAGTCGACTTTAGAAATACGGTAGTCATTATGACATCGAATCTTGGTTCATCTCGTATCCAAGAGAATTTCCAGGTGCTTGATTATGAGGGTATTAAGCGAGAAGTAATGGATGTTGTGACCTCTCACTTCAAGCCAGAATTCTTAAATCGTGTAGATGAAAGTGTGGTCTTCCATCCTTTGGGTGCGGAGCACATTAAATCTATTGCGGGTATTCAATTGCAACGCTTGGGCAAACGCATGGAAGACAATGGCTATCACCTAGTGGTTGCCGATGCAGCTTTAGATTACATCGCCAAAGTAGGTTATGACCCAGTATATGGAGCTAGACCGCTTAAAAGAGCGATTCAACAAAGTATCGAAAACCCGTTGGCTAAAGAGATACTTGCCGGCAAAGTCGACCCAACTAAGCCAGTTCGTCTGATAGTGAACAACGACAAAATTGCTGTTGGGCAGTAAATAGCAAGGGAAATAGAGTAATAAAAGGGGGCTTAGCCCCCTTTTTTGTGTCTTTTTTCGACGCTTTGTTTCTTTTGTGTTCGAACGGCTGTAAAAAACGATTTTATTTCAAATTAGCGCTTGCCAAGAATTGGTTCATCTCTATAATGCCACCTCGCTGACACGGGATGAGGCAACGAAAAGCCTTCACGAGTTAGCAGGTCAAGTTGCTTCTAAAGAAGTAAAGCAAAATTAGTTAGGAAAGTGGTTGACACGATAACTGAAATAGCTAAAATGACCGTCCGTTTTGAGTAAGGCTCAAAACAAGCTCTTTAACAATATAAACCTATCAATCTGTGTGGGCACTCGTTGATGATAATCAAATTGGATACTTCGGTATCAAATTAGGTTTCAATGAAACGAAGTGACCAATCAAGTCGAAAGACTTGGCACAGTCAATTCATTATCGTTCTGTTGGAACGATAATAGCTTTAGATTACTAAGGTAGTTTAAAGTCAGTATTCATTGAGCCGAACAAAATCTTAAATTGAAGAGTTTGATCATGGCTCAGATTGAACGCTGGCGGCAGGCCTAACACATGCAAGTCGAGCGGAAACGAGTTAACTGACCCTTCGGGTGACGTTAACGGCGTCGAGCGGCGGACGGGTGAGTAATGCCTGGGAAATTGCCCTGATGTGGGGGATAACCATTGGAAACGATGGCTAATACCGCATAATGCCTTCGGGCCAAAGA
>NZ_FLLQ01000007.1 GCF_900088415.1 Vibrio mediterranei | reverse complement strand
GACTTACGCCATGATCAAAGCACTCAACAAGCTAACTGGGATAGGTATGCCCGAAACTCAGTATGTTGTTTAAAATGCGAGCTAATTAGCTAGCGTTCGCTCTTTAGCTGAATTCGGCAACAAAGCCTCCTCTAGCATGAAGATGCCTTGTATCATGTACCTAACGTTATTAGTAAGCATGTTATTTAATGCCTCTGTCGTCACATACAACGCCGAATCTGTTCATGTCTCGGCAG
Organism: Vibrio mediterranei; assembly: GCF_900088415.1. Lineage (GTDB taxonomy): Bacteria > Pseudomonadota > Gammaproteobacteria > Enterobacterales > Vibrionaceae > Vibrio > Vibrio mediterranei. The sequence goes on along the minus strand of NZ_FLLQ01000007.1, from coordinate 271,912 downwards.
AATCGACCTTTTTCAGTATTGAAGGATGGCGAGGATTTTAAAGCAGAGAAATATTCGGAGACATCGAGGGGTTTACCAGCACTGTAGATATCTGCGCTGAGTTCTATTTGGCCATTACAGTCGGTAACCTCTCGGAACTTTTGTACATTGCCATTGATTGATGTGTACTGACAAGTAAAGGTTTGAGAGTTTTCATCAAAAAACTTGGATTTTAGCACGTCATTATCTCGTAGAACCACATAATGATCCGTAGAGTACGATAGAGCGGGGAAGTATTGCTCAAGGCTTGTGGTCGGAATGTTGTGCTTTGTTTTGTTATTTGCAATGGCTACTGGTGTCGCACCAGAAGGAGACCACTCTTTCCGTGTTACCCAGGCATTCCCGTCAACTTCTGTGCTCTTGGAAATGAATTCTTTTTGGTGACCATTACCTGAATTCTCAAATATACCTGTGATCGCTTCAAATCCGTTTGAAAAGCCGAAGTCTATCTTTTGGATATGCGTCCCATAACCTATAAGTGAATGATTATTCTGGCCAGAAAGGTGACCGTATTGATAAAACGCAAATGTTATAAGTCCATTGTCGTTAGAGTAGGTTGATGGTCCGCATTCGTTATGCTTGTAAAAGGAATTGTTGGCATCGAAGCCTATAACGGCACCTTGTTGATCATTAGTTAAATAGACAGTTGCGAGCTCTGATCTGCTAGTAACAGGTTTGGTCTGCGCATTGGTACAGGTGTAGATGGTGGGCTGTTCTTCGATGGTGCAAGCTGTTAAAGATAAGGTCAGTGATGCGATAGATGATAACTTAATATTCATTAGCGCTCCTTTCAGGTTTTGGTGTGTAGCCAAAACGTATCACTGTTGAAGAGTGGAGCAAGTTATTAAGACTGAATCTCGACTGGCTTTAGTTCTCAAGTGGGAGTTTCACAATGACATATTTGCCCTTACAAATCTCGGTTGAGGAGTTTACAGTTTTTACTTTGAAGCTGATTTACTGGAAGAATCAAAATACTGTATAACTACACACAAGCTACACACAAACTACACCCATAAAATATGTGGTTATTGCCTTTTGGTATTGAAGTTTTTTAAATCAATTAGTTAGATGGGTTTTGCGGATTTCAAATACCCCAGAAAAGGTGAAACCCCGATGTTGGTAGCATCGGGGTTTCGAATTTTTCAAGAATTCTTGGTTGGTAAAGCCGAGAATCTTTTTATGCAAAAGGTTTGGATTTGATCCGAATAATTCCTTGGTAGGGAATTAGATGCGGATGAAGTCCATGTGCTCAACTTTTGGCTTGAACGCGTGACGTTGAACGTCTTGTGGCTTAACCTTAACTTCTGCGCCGTCGATCACTAGAGTGATGCCTTCGTAGAATGCTGGCTTGTCCATTTGGTTGATCACGTCATCGTGGTTTAGAGCGATAGAAACAGGTGCTGCTTCACCACCGTAAACGATTGCTGGGAATTGGCCAGCGTGACGTAGGCGGCGGCTCGCACCCTTACCTAGTTCAGTACGTACTACTGCTTCGAATTTCATAGTATTTACTCTCAAAATAGTAAAATTAAAGTAACTGTTTTGACGTAGCGACCTAGTCAAAACTATAGCCGTTCCGAAGTATCGAATCGATACATTCAAAACGAGCGCGGATACTAACATTCAAATCTAGGCGGAGCAATAGCAAATCGCTTATAACGTTACAATTTTTACTCTTTTGCACGTTGCAGTTTAAGGACTGCTCGTAAACCGCCCAATTTGCTCGATTCCAAAGCTAAATCACCTCGATAGCTATGCGCCATCTCATTGACTATATTAAGCCCTAAACCGGTGCCGGGTATCGTTTCATCTAGGCGAACTCCACGTTTCAGCACTTCTTTTAGCTTCTCTTGAGGTATGCCGGGGCCATCATCTTCGACGATGATAGCGATCTCGTGATTATCGAGCAGTTCGGAATATACGCGGATGAAGCTGTTACCCCATTTGTAGGCATTTTCTAGTAGGTTGCCAAGCATCTCGTCGAGGTCCGCTTTTTCTACTGCTACGTATTGATCGGTATCCAGTTCGCTCACCAAAGCGATATCGCGCTGAGCGTAAACCTTATCGAAAGCCAATGAAATCGCATCGACGCGTTCACTCGGTGATGACTTAACAGAGAGAATATTCATTGCGCCTGCCATTCGAGTTCGACCCAAATGGTAATCGATATGTGCTTGAATCTGCTCTATCGAGGGTTGTAGCCTCTGTCGGTCTTGTTCTGAAAGTTGGTGTAACTCATTCTTTAACACCGAGAGCGGTGTTTTGAGTGCGTGCGAGAGGTTACCTGCGTGATTACGTGCGCGCGCTAATAACTCTTGATAGTGGAACAATAGGGCATTGAGGTCGCTTACGAGTGGGGCAATTTCTTTTGGATACTGTTCGTCCAGTGTTTGTTGCTCACCTGTTTTTAATAGTTTCAGTTCTTTCTGCATCTTCCCTAAAGGTCTGAGTGACCAGCTGACTTGAACCACCACTAAAGTCAGAATACCAATGGAAAGAACGCCTAAGATCAACCAAAGTTGGCCTGTCAGCAAATTTAGGGTGTCATCGATACGATCTTCATCTTGGCCAATAATTATTGTGACGCCGTCACTTATGTCAGGTAAGAAGACTGTTCGCTTTATGGCAATAAGTTTCTCGTCTTTGGCACCGAAGTAAGTCGCTTTGTGTTTCTCATTCTTTATTCGAATGGTGCGGTCCCATAAGGAGCGAGAGCGTAGTTTGTCTGAACCACTGTCGACGCTCCAGTACAGACCACTGTATGGCTGATTAAAGCGTGGGTCTGAAAGACGAGTTTGTAGAACCAGTTGTCCTTGTTTATTCACTTCTAGATTCGCGGCGATTTCATCCATAGTCAGTCCAAGTTTAGTTTCTAAGTCTTGACTAAGGTAATCACGGACTAGACCGGGAATGAGAATACCGGCGGCGATCATCATGGCTGACAACCACAAGGTGGCTGCCAGCAATAATCGCGTTTTTAGACTGAGTCGTTTGAACTCTGTTTTGAGCCGAGTCGCGCTAATATCAGGCATTAAGTTGATACCCTAAGCCACGTACGGTTTTGATAATTTTAGGAGCGATTTTTTTACGGATTCTACCGATGAACACTTCAATTGTGTTGGAGTCTCTATCAAAGTCTTGTTTGTAGATATGCTCGACTAACTCAGTACGAGAAATGACCTTGTCGGCATTATGCATAAAGTAAGCAACGACCTTATATTCCAGTGCGGTTAAGCTTACTGCGTTACCTTGCCACATGACTTTTGAAGTTCGTGTGTCTAGGCTTAAGTCACCGACTTGCATCAACGGAGAGGCGTTGCCAGAAGCGCGTCGTAGCTGCGCTCGGATACGTGCAATAAGCTCAATCATTTCAAATGGCTTGGTAAGGTAATCATCGGCACCAGCATTTAGGCCCTCAACGCGCTGACTTAAGGCGTCACGTGCGCTGAGAATGACGACTGGTGTGTTAATGTTTTCGTCTCGAATGCCTTTAAGTACCGTCAAACCATCAATCTTAGGAAGTCCTAAGTCCAAAACAATGGCATCCCACTCTTCTGAGGTAGCGCGGTAAAGCGCATCGATACCGTCTTGGGCAAGTTCTGGCACCCAACCTGCGCTTTCTAGAGTTTCTAATATTTGTTCACCCAGTCTTGGGTCATCTTCCACGACAAGAATTTTCATTATTGTTCTCTATTTTATTTTCTTATGACTCTTTGAAGATTATGGCCTTTGATTTCCATCATCTCCAGTGTGGTGGCGTTATATTCGACTTTAATAACATCTTGTTCATGAAGCAATTTTAGCTCGTAAATCCACTCATCGTCGTCTTCTTCTAGTTCGACTTTGATCACTCGACCATTGAGGTCGCGTTCTACCGTCGCAAACAGCTCAGAAAACGGTTTGATAAGCCCTTGCTGTACAGCGTCATAGACCTCGTCTTGGTCCTCTTCAAACTCAATGCGAGCACCATCCGGTTGCACATCCTGCACTAGGTCGTGACCACTTGGCTTGCTTGAGTCAGAGAAAAATTCGGCATGGGCGCTAAGCGGTACTGCCAATAATAGGGAGAGCGAGATGATAGATATTGTCTGTTTGGTTTTATTAAGCATGGCGGAGACCCAATATTTTCAACATAGTTAAAATATACATTTGTAAACATGAATGAAAGCTGAACAGTGATTAGTTCAGTTCGTCGTCAAAAACTTTGTCTCTCATTTTCCAAAATCGACCACTTTTTCTGGCTATGACGAACGCGGGCAATCGGAAACGATGTTGATTGTTCACGACTTTTGTTGGCGAAGTGGCATCAAACTCACGATGCTTGTCGGCCAAATGTGGGCGTACAAACTTAGCGAGAAACGATTCTTTCTGCTTTTTGGTATTTAATGACCAAAACTCGCTGACTTGGGCATCGTTTTCTCCAATATAGTTAACTCTTAGACTGTTTTTACCTTTTTCATCTTTATGAACGACAAGGTTCATGTCGGTGCATTCGAAGACGAGCGCATCTTTGAGATTAAGGGCTTCTTTGAGCTTTTTATCTGGGTCTACCAAAGTGGCGTCACATTCATGGCAGATTCGCGCGGCGATATCGTTATCCGCGCCACATTCAGAGCAGTACTTGGCTCTAAAGCGATAATCACAGTGTTCACGTTCTCCGGTTTCTTCGTCGGTGAAATAGCCCTGACATTTGCGACCAAAGTGCTCAATTAAAAAACCATTGGCATCGAGTTTGCCCCAGAAGTCATTATTGAACCCGCACGCAGGGCACGGGATGGTGATAATTTCGGAATCGGAATCAGGTTTAGGGTTACCGACTTCAGGTTGATACAAATCGTACGTGTTGCCCGCATAGTCTAAAACGAGACACTCTGACTTGCCCTCTGACAATCGTAAACCACGGCCAACGATTTGCTGATATAAACTGACGGATTCGGTTGGGCGAAGAATTGCAATCAGATCAACATGGGGCGCATCGAATCCAGTAGTTAAAACCGAAACGTTAACCAAGAACTTGATCTTACGGTTTTTGAAATCACTGATGATAGCGTCGCGTTCAGGTGTTGGTGTATCACCAATGACAATTTGGCTGTTTTCACTCGGTAGCAGCGACAGTATTTCCTGCGCGTGGCGAACCGTCGCAGCGAAAATCATGACACCTTGTTTGTCTTCACTATAGCGCTTGATTTGCTCCACAATTTGCGGTGTTGCACGTTTTGATTGCTCAATAACAAGATCCATTTCAGATTCTTTGTATTTACCCATACTGGTAGGTTTGAGCTGAGAAAAGTCGTAGCTAAGGACCGGAGCGTCGATCAGTTTCGCAGGTGTTAAAAAGCCCTCATCGAGTAAGTATTGGATAGGAAGCTCGAAGATACAATCTTTAAAGAAACGAGCTTCGTCGCTGCGAACCAGTCCTTTGGTGTGATATTGATAGATCCAGCCAACACCAAGACGATAGGGAGTTGCGGTTAAACCAAGGATCTTAATTCCAGGATTAATCTCGCATAGGTGGCTGATCACTTTTTGGTAGCTTGATGTTTTGGTCTCTGGTACGCGGTGACATTCGTCGATAACAAGCAGTGAAAATTGATTGGCAAATGCATCCAAGTTTCTCACTACTGATTGAACGGAGGCGAACACCACTTGCTCGGATGTCTCTTTTCTACCTAAGCCGGCAGAGAAAATAGAGCCTTTGAGTCCATAGCCTTCGTATTTTGCGTGATTTTGTTCTACGAGCTCTTTAACGTGCGCTAGAACCAAAACACGACCTCGCGCTAGCCTTGCAAGTTCGGCAATAACTAAGCTTTTTCCAGCCCCAGTGGGCAATACGATCACCGCTGGGGTGTCGTTTTTGCGGAAATAGTGGATAACAGCTTTAACAGAATCGGCTTGGTAGGGGCGAAGCGTGTACATACGGCTCAGTTTTACTCTACATTTCAAAAAACCGCTCTATAATACCTCACGAAATGAAAACGAGGTATTCATGCGTTTAGATAAGTTTTTGTGTGACGCTTTAGGCGCAACACGTAAAGAAGCAACAAAAATCATTAAATCCGGTGATGTTACCGTTGATGGCTTAGTACAAAAGAGCGGTGCATTTAAAGTCACTGAAGATAACAGTGTCGAATGGCAAGATAGAGAGGTCCGCATGCAGGGTCCGCGTTATATCATGTTATTCAAACCAGATGGCTTTGTTTGTTCTCATGAAGATGGCTTTAATCACACAGCGTTTGTGTTGCTCGATGAGGTCAAAATGGAGAACCTTCATTTTGCAGGTCGCTTAGATGTTGATACGACAGGTTTGGTGTTAATTACAGACGATGGTCAATGGTCTCATCGAATTACCTCACCGAAACATAAATGTGCAAAAACTTATCGTGTATGGTTAGCAGACCCTGTGCAAGATAATTACATCAAGGCATTCGACGAAGGCATTGAGCTGAGAAATGAGAAAGCGCCAACTCTGCCAGCACAACTTGAAATTATTGATGAAAAAGAAGTGTTATTAACCATTCACGAAGGCAAATATCACCAAGTCAAGCGTATGTTTGCGGCGCTAGGTAATAAAGTTGAAGGTCTACATCGTGAAAGCGTCGGTGACATTGTTCTTGATGAAATGCTTGAGCCAGGAGAGTATCGATATCTCACTCAAGAAGAAATTGACTCTGTCTGGAAAAAGTAATACTAATAAACTGTTTTGATAGATAAAACGTCTACTCGTCCAGAGTAAAAGTAATACCCGTAATGAGTCATTACTCTCGAACTCTGAGAGCCTTCCTTATATTACGGTTACCCCGAAGATAGCGCTCTGTTGTTGCGCTATCTCACATCACTCAATGGGATAAATTGAGTCTAGGTTGTTTATTTGTTGGCACGGATCGCACACAAATAAAGATTTCATTAGGAGCGATATGAGTTCTAAACCAGTATCGCAGCCCGACATACCTCAACTAGGTTTAGTTCTTTTCCTAGTTCTCGGAGCCATAGGCGCGTTAACGCCTCTGGCTATCGATATGTACTTGCCCGCGATGCCAACTATCGCACAAGATTTAGGGGTAACAGCCGGGGCTGTTCAGATTACATTAACGGTATACACTGCCGGATTTGCTATCGGCCAACTTTTACATGGTCCTCTCGCTGATAGTTTTGGTCGCCGGCCGATCCTGCTATTTGGTGTGTTCTTTTTTGGCGTTGCTTCAGCGATATCAGCCACCGCGACGACCATTGAATCTTTAACTTATATTCGTACTGCCCAAGGCTTTGCGGGTGCAGCGGCAGCGGTCATTATCCAAGCTGTGGTTCGCGACATGTTCGATAAGGAAGATTTCGCGCGTACCATGTCTTTTGTCACCTTAGTCATTACCTTGGCTCCGTTAGTGGCGCCTATGATAGGGGGCCATTTGGCGGTCTGGTTTGGATGGCGTTCGATATTTTGGGTGCTGACAGCATTTTCTGGAGTGGTAATAGCAGCGGTACTTTGGAAAATTCCGGAGACTCTAGCTCCAGAAAATCGACAACCACTTCGTTTTCGAACCACGATCAGAAATTACCTGAGGTTGTGCAAGAATCCGGTCGCGATGGGACTGATGTTCTCTGGAGCGTTTTCGTTTGCTGGTATGTTTGCCTTTCTTACCGCGGGCTCGTTTGTCTATATTGATATCTATGGTGTGACGCCAGATCAGTTTGGATATCTGTTTGGCCTGAACATTGTCACAATGATCATCATGACCAGCATTAATGGCCGTATGGTGAAGAAAGTTGGCTTACATGGCATGCTTCGTTTTGGGCTAAGCATTCAGCTGTTCGCAGGTCTAGGACTGTTAGCGAGTGGTATTCTAGATCTTGGGATTTGGGGTACGGTTCCTTTCGTTATGCTATTTATTGGTACGCTGTCGACCATCGGTAGTAATTCAATGGGCTTGTTGTTAAGCGGTTATCCAACGATGGCGGGCACGGCTTCCTCACTTGCAGGAACATTGCGATTTGGCACTGGCTCAGTCATTGGGGCGATTGTGGCAATGCTTCCGGGTGGAACAGTTTGGCCTATGATTGCATTAATGGCTATTTGTTCGGTATTATCCGCCGCCTTATATTGGACGTTTGGGAAAAAAGCATAATGTCTGACTACTATTCAGAGATCCAAAAAGTCGTAAACAGTGCACTAGAAGAATTGGCGAATGAGCATGCTTCAGGCAAGTTGATTAATTCTCCAGTGACTAACAATCACTTTCTTGTTCGATGGGTAACAAAAGCGATAAAAACTCAGCGTTTTGGGAAAACGACCAGTGCTAACCTAATTCAATGGCAGAAATCTGGGCGTTCCAAGGGTAATGATTCAATGCTTGAACCTTTGTTTAAGCGCATTTCTGCTTACTATGCTGAGTTTTTTTCTGGTGACGTACAGCCAGTAACTGATGCAAAGATTGAACAGTTTATTGAAGATATGGAAGCGGCGGGTTGGGGTGTCTGCACCTCAGAGATTCTGACTGATGGCAGTAAAGTTCAATTCTTCACCGATGGTCATAACTCTTTCGCACTGTGCGCGAATCAATGTGACGACTGCTTTGATGCAGAAAATCTGGTGAAGCCCATGAGTTGGTTTGTACGTGGTAATCATGCGGAGTTTGTGACTAAAGCGTACGAGGCTGGCTTTATGCTCCACAAACGCACTGATTACAAATCGAAAGTAAAGTATCACGGCGAATATCTTATTTATCCAATGAACAAAGGGACTCAGCTAGCTGAAATCCCTCTGTCATTTAAAGCTTAAGTTAAAGTTTAGTGGTATGAGAGCATAATTGTCGCAAAGCATAGAGGTTGAAGTATTTGTAACGACTAGGCTTTGCGACAGATCGCCCTTACCATTCCTTTAAAAATGAACAAGTGTGCAGGCATCATTGCAAACCAATAAAGCAGCCCTTTGAATCCTTGCGGGTGCCACCACGCAGTCACGTTGATTTCTCTTTTGTCGCCATGATCAGTAATGGTGAATTCCAGTCGCCCCAGTCCAGGGCCTTTCATTCCGAACAATAGTGACAGAAAATGCGGCTTGTCACATCGAATGACTTTCCATGAATCGATAAAGTCACCCACTTTTAATTCTGGTCCTTCAGGTGAGCGCCTTATTGGTCTTCCTGCACCAAACAGTACATCTAACCATTCTCGAGTGCGCCACAGTGTGTTAGCAAAGAAATAGCCTTCTTTCGGACTGCCGATTTGTTTGACGACCTCCCAAAGCTGCTCAGTGGATTTATCAGTGAAATAGCTGGCCCCAGTCTTCTTTGGGTAATAGCCAAATCCTGCTTGCCATCGCGTTAATGCCGCAGGGTCGTAGCCCCAAACATTGCTACGAACAAAGGTACCTTCTTTTTCTATGGTTTCTGAGACTGAGTCAGAGTAGGAAACCATATCTTGTGGGTAACGAGCTCTGATTGCTTGAGAATCGGCGATAAAGTCATGCTCTAGCCCCGCCAATAATGCTTTGCCAATGCTTGAAGGAACCGAAGTTACAACACCGAGCCAGTATGAGGCGAGTTTAGGTGTAAGAAATCGCGTTGACCAGAGTCGTAGTGGTTTGTTTATTTTGCTGCAAATAACGGCGAACTGCTCGCGGTAAGACAAGGTATCGGGGCCACCAACCTCATAAATAATTGAATCGGGTGATGTCTCTTTAGCCAGTTCGATTAGGTAATAATTGAGGTTTTGTAAAGCAATAGGATTCGCTTTGGAGTCCACCCATTTGGGGGCGATTAAGATAGGTAGGTTATAGACGAAATCCCTCATGATTTCGTAAGCGGCAGAGCCGGGGCCTATAATAACACCTGCACGCAGTTCGGTAATTGGCACTTTACTGGTACGAAGAAGCTTGCCGGTTGCTTTTCTGGCTGCAAGGTGCTCGGAATTACCAGTTTGAGGTTGAATTGCGCTGAGATAGATGACGTGTTCAACATGACTAATATCGAGCGCATCTTTGAAGTTTTGAGCAAGAGAGAGCTCGTAGTCCAAAAAGTCATGGCCATGAGCCATACCATGTACCAAGAAATAAACGATATCGAACTTAGGAATGAGTGCAATTGTGGCGTCTCGATTAGCGAGATCAAGATACTCAAACTTAAGCATCGAGTGGGGGACTACACGGCTTTTTAGGTAGTCTATTTGACGAGCCGCTGCTGTTACTTCGTAGCCTTGGTCCAGTAGGATAGGAATGAGCTGAGAACCGACATAACCCGACGCCCCTAATACCAATACGCGCTTCATATTCCGTTATCTCTCTTAATTGTTATCTCTATAAAATTTAACACATTTTTCTAGTTTATCTTCATTTGTTTACAATACATGATGGCTGATTAGGGTGTTTTCACGCGTATATGTTCCAAATTCCAATTCTATTAAAAAACGATATCTTGAATCGAAATTGAGCTAAACCGACTCAATGTAGGGGCTTTATGGCCAAATTTGCTTCCTAGAACTGCAAATTTAGTGTAGATTCACACTCCAAATTTACCAGTGATTGAAGAGATTGAATGCTTAAGTTGTCAGACCTTTGTAAAGGCTATATTGACGGTGGAGAATTCCATCCTGTATTGCAAAGTGCAGAGCTAACACTGTCGCAAGGTGAACAACTGGCATTGATGGGTGAAAGTGGCTCGGGTAAGAGTACACTACTTAACTTAATCGCTGGCATCGATAAGGTCGATTCTGGGGAAATCTGGTACCCCGATTTTGCTATGCATGACGCAAAAGAAAGTCTTAGAACGGCTTATCGAAGAAATAACATTGGTCATATCTTTCAGCAGTTCAATTTGCTACCAACTCTTAATATTGCCGACAATATTCGATTCTGCAGACAGATTAAAGGACTGCCAGAAGATCGAGGGCTTTGGCGTCAGATTTTATCCGCTTTAGATTTAATGGCGTTGCTTGGTCGTTATCCAGAAGAGCTTTCTGGGGGGCAACAGCAGCGTGCGGCTATTGCTCGCGCGCTCTACATGGAGCCAAAAATCCTGCTAGCCGATGAGCCAACGGGTAGCTTGGATGAGCGTAACGCTGAAGCGGTAATGCGACTTCTTACTTCACTCACAAGACATCTAGAGTGTACCTTGCTTGTCGTCACCCACAGTGAAAAAGTCGCTTCTCACATGGACGGTTCTATCCGCCTTCAAGGGGGGCAACTTCATGTTATGGCCCGTAGTTAAAGCACTACTTGGCCATTATCGTCGCCACCCGCTACAAATTCTTCTCGTCTGGCTTGGTTTAACGCTTGGTGTATCGCTACTAGTTGGCGTTACGGCTATAAACCACCACGCTAAACAGGCTTATGCAAGCGGTGAAAAACTTTTCGCTAATCCCGTTCCATATCGCATTCGCCCTAAGCACGCAGAAACCAAAATTCCGCAAGGCTTCTATATCCAACTGCGCCGCGAAGGGTTCAAACAATGTGTGCCTTTTGACATTCAAAAAGTAACCACAGCTGATGGTTTAGAGCTTAACCTAGTTGGCGTAGATCCAATTTCTTTATTGCAGCTTCGTAATGTCGTCACCATTGGCGATATCGCATCGCAAGATATGATAAAAGTCCCAACGACAATTATTGTGAGTCATGATCTTGCTGAGCTTAAGGGCTGGCAAAATGGCGATACGTTGACGCTCAATAATGGAATTCAGTTAGGCCCTATCAAGATTGATTCTAAGAAAGGTATTCGCGGAACGCGTATCTTAGCGGATATGTCTTTAGTCCGTGCGATGAAAAAATCGTCCGGGTTGTCTGTAATTGCTTGTGGTGAGATGAGTGCATCCAAACTTGAGAATCTTCGTAAGATGATTCCAAATGGTATGACGTTATCACGCAGTTCACAATCAGAACTGGAATCTCTCACTAAAGCATTCCATACCAATTTGTCTGCGATGAGTATGCTGTCTTTCGTTGTTGGCCTGTTTATCTTCTACCAAGCGATGTCGTTGTCTTTAGCTCAGCGTCAGCCTTTGGTTGGTAGTCTGCGCCAAGTCGGTGTCTCGGGGTGGCAGTTGACTCAAGCCTTGTGTCTTGAACTGGCGGCTTTAGTGTTCTTGAGCTGGCTTGGTGGCAACCTGTTTGGGTTAGCATTGGCAAATCAGTTGATTCCAGCAGTCTCACAGAGCTTGAATGATCTTTATGATGCGAACATTGGTTTGAGCATTGAGTGGAGCTGGCAATGGAGCCTTTATAGCTTCTTATTAGCGTTCACTGGGGCTGTGGTCTCGTGTGGCTGGCCGTTAGTCCGACTTTTGAAATCTCAACCTATTCGACTTTCTGCTCGTTTATCGTTAATGCGATTTACCGGGGCAGAGTTTACATGGCAAGCGTTTGTAGCGTGCGGATTTTGTGTGGCTGCAGTTGCTATTTATCAAGCACCTAAGTCACAGAACTCAGGTTATGCCATCATTGTTTTGATGCTGTTAAGTGTCGCATTGATTACGCCGTTTATTACTTGGAAAATCTTCACGTTATTCTCGTACTCTCTCCGTTGGGTAAAAGTCCGTTGGTTCTTTGCGGATGCAGCTGCCAGTATGAGCTACCGCGGTGTTGCCAATATGGCTTTCATGTTAGCTATGGCTGCTAATATGGGGGTTGAGACTATGGTTGGTAGTTTTAGAGATACTACTGACCGATGGTTAACCCAAAGGCTTGCGGCCGATATTTACGTCTATCCAACCAACAATAATGCGGTTCGCATGAGTAAATGGTTGGAGGCTCAGCCCGAGGTCGATCGCGTTTGGTGGCGCTGGGAAGAAGAGATCCCGACAGAGCATGGCATGATGCAAGTGGTAAGTACGGGTGATTCAGAAGGTGAGCGCGACGCGTTAACCGTTAAAATTGCTGTGCCTAACTATTGGTATAACCTTCATCATTCTCGCAGTGTCATGATCAGTGAATCTATGGCGCTTAAGTTAGATATTCGTCCGGGTGATTATGTCGATTTAGGCCCACCACTGGGTGGGAACTGGCACGTGATAGGTGTCTACTATGATTACGGAAACCCTTATCATCAAGTATTGTTATCGCAAAATCGTTGGCTAGCCAACTTAGAAGGTTCTGGTGATGTGGCGTTGGGCGCAGTGCTTAATGATAAGTCACAATCGCTGTTTGTCGAAAGACGTCTGCAATCGACATTTAGGCTAAACAGTGAACGGATTTACGACAACACGTCTATTCACGCGAAAGCGATGACAACCTTTGATCGTACTTTTGCGATTGCTGATACTCTGGGCAATATCACTTTGGTGATTGCTGTTTTTGGTATCTTCTTTGCAACGATAGCAGGGGAGATCTCTAGACAACGTCATACCTCATTGCTGCGCTGTCTGGGTATTTCCGCAAAAGAGCTAGTGTTAATGGGTGGCTTACAGTTGCTGGTATTTGGACTTATCTCTGCCATTATCGCTATGCCGCTTGGTATTGCACTGGCGCAACTGATTGTGGATATTGTGATCAAGCAGTCTTTCGGTTGGTCTTTACAACTGCAGATTGTCCCATGGCAGTATCTCACCACATGTTTGTGGTCTCTGTTGGCTTTGGTAGTTGCAGGAGCGCTACCAGTGCTGAAGTTGATACGTAATACACCGATTCATTCGTTAAGGGATGCGTTATAGATGAATCGTATGCAGAAGCTTATTTTCTCATGCTTGCTGGTAGTGGTGGTCGCCAGCACTTCAATTTGGCTAACGGAATCACGCGAGTCAAAGCCTAGTGTGACTAAAGCGAGCTATATCAACACCGTATTTGGTTCTCCAGGCCGCAAAGTATTTGAACCTGTTTTACCCGACCGAGAGGTTGAGCTACCAAGAGACTTCCGTTTCCATCCTGAGTTCCAACATGAATGGTGGCAGATGGTGGTGCAGCTTAAAGACGAATCTGGTCAGGCATACTGGCTAAGATGGCGCTTTTTTCGCTATGCCAGTGATGACCGTATTGCAACGGGTTGGCAAGATCCACAAATCTACATCGCAAATTTAGTGATGAATAGCCATTTAGGAATGTTTACCGATCAGCGCATTGCTCGTGGTGGTATCGGTCAGGCGGGAGGTCTTAGCCGCCCATTTCGCGTTTGGATTGATGAGTGGTCTTGGCGTTCACTGTCTAATCAGCCACTGCCTGGGAATCTGCGTTTATCCAGCGATAATTTCAGTGTGAATCTTAAGTTAAAACAAACCGGCCCATATGCTCTTATTGGCGAAAATGGCTACCACGCCAAACATGATCTACTCCCTCGCGCATCTTATACCTTTGAATCACCATTTGTTGCATCAACAGGAGAGTTGACCCTACCAGATGGTAAGGCGCTGAAAGTGACAGGCCGCGCTTGGCTAAGTAAAGAGTGGGGTAGTGAGCTTGTTGGTGCTAATTATGTCGGCGAAGACAACTTTCTTCTTTGGCTGAGCGATACAGAGGCGCTACAGGTGAGCCAATATCGTTACAAAGACAATATGCCCTATACCACTGCTTCTTTGATTGATATTAATGGTAACATCATAAACATCCCATCGGAGGACATCATACTTAAGGCGCTCAACTATACGGAATTTGCGTCAGGAACTCGTGTGCCTCTATCTTGGAATCTACAAATCCCCAGCCAAAATATTAACTTGGTTATTAATGCTCGTAAGCGAGATAACTGGGTGAATTTCGTCGTACCACAATGGCAAGGTTCAGTTACGGCCAAAGGTTCAAATTCTGCTATTGGCTTTATGCAACTTAGTGGTTATTAGGTAAGAAAAACCTTTTTGTTGTTATATAGTTACAAGTAACAATCTGTTACTAATTCTCCTCTGCCTTTAACTCTCAAATGATATTGACTACAGCTAAGTGATTGAATTTATCAATGACTAGCTGCGTATCTATGCACTATACTTCTATCTAACATGGCCATTACTTGTGAGGATATCTCGAACGGTTTAGTTTTATACTTCGGAAATTCCTTAGTATAAACTCCGTAGAATCGATTTTTTCTGAAAATTAACTAGATATACAATTTTTAACATTCTGACAAGATGAATAACTATTAAGGGCTTTACAACATGAATGACGTCATTCGTAATTTTTTCAAGATGGAGTCAGCTGGAGGTATCATCCTCGTTATCGCTGCTGCGATTGCTATGCTCGTCGCAAACTCTCCATTGAACGAAATGTATCAAGGCGTGCTTCATACCTACGTGTTTGGTCTGTCTATCTCACACTGGATCAACGATGGTTTGATGGCGATCTTCTTCTTCCTGATTGGTTTGGAAGTAAAACGTGAGCTACTCGAAGGTGCATTGAAGTCTAAAGAGACTGCTATCTTCCCTGCGATTGCCGCGGTCGGTGGCATGTTGGCTCCGGCACTTATTTATGTACTGTTTAACATGGGTGATCCTGAAGCGATGAGTGGCTGGGCTATCCCTGCAGCAACGGATATCGCGTTTGCTTTAGGTATCATGGCGTTGCTCGGTAAGCGTGTCCCTGTAGCTTTGAAAGTATTCCTACTTGCACTTGCTATCATTGATGACTTAGGCGTTATCGTTATTATTGCTTTGTTTTATAGCAGCGATCTGTCTACGTTGGCGTTAACTATTGGCTTTATCATGACTGCAGTGCTGTTCATGTTGAACGCGAAGAAGGTGACAAGCATACCTGTTTACCTTTTAGTTGGTGCGGTGCTCTGGGTGAGCGTATTGGCCTCTGGCGTGCACGCAACTTTGGCTGGTGTGGTATTAGGCTTTGCTATTCCTCTTAGAGGGAATGAAGGCGAGAAGTCACCGCTGAAACATATAGAGCATGCACTTCATCCATACGTCGCATTCTTGATTCTACCTATCTTCGCGTTTGCCAATGCTGGCATCTCGCTGGAAGGTGTGTCGATGTCGGGTCTAACGTCGATGTTGCCACTTGGTATTGCGTTAGGTCTGTTGGTCGGTAAACCACTAGGTATCTTCAGCTTTAGTTGGTTAGCAGTGAAACTTGGTGTGGCAAAATTGCCTGATGGTGTGGACTTTAAGCAGGTGTTTGCGGTGTCTGTTTTGTGTGGTATTGGCTTTACCATGTCGATATTCATCTCATCTCTGGCGTTTACTGGAGTGAGTCCTGAGTTTGATACATACGCTAGATTGGGCATTTTGATGGGCTCAACAACAGCAGCTGTTCTTGGCTACATACTGCTTAACTTCTCACTTCCTAAGGAAGAGGCACCAGAGCCTAAGGTTCAATACTAACTGCCAGAAACTATGATTAGACAAACCCAGCTTAGGCTGGGTTTTTTTTATGTTTGAAAAACGAATAAAAAAAGCCCAAACCAATGTTGGTTTGGGCGGATACAAAAAATAGGAGTTAATAAGAAAAAGCAGCATATGTCATCAACAATAACAATGGAAATCAGCGTCATGTCGGTAAAACAAGTTATTGTTGATAACACTTAAATAGACCTAGCCAAGATGAATTAGTTCACAAAAAAACACGTTTTTTTAAGAATATTTTCAAAGTTTAATGAAAACAGTTGGTTATAAATCTTGTCAGACCAGTCTTATGTATTTATTAAAAAGTTTGATGTTAATCACTTGTTATCTTGCTGTTGCGAGAGTATATTCAAACATGTGTTTGATACGGATGATTGAAATGACCAATAGAGTAACTACCAAGGATAAGATTCTCGATGTCGCAGAGATACTGTTCGCTGAGCATGGATTCAACGATACCTCTCTACGAACTATCACTAGCAAGGCTAACGTGAATTTAGCCTCCGTGAACTATCATTTTGGCGATAAAAAAACTCTGGTTCGAGCGGTACTTAATCGTTATCTGGAAGCGTTCATGCCAGCTGTAGAAGCGGCGCTCTACGAACTGAATGAGCGTGAGCACTACACAATGGCTGATGTATTTGGTGCGCTGAAGTCACCTTTGCTTAGCTTGAACCAAGTGAAGCCGGGAGGAGCGAGCAGGTTCATGTCGCTAGTTGGACGTGGCTATACTGATGTTCAAGGCCACTTGCGCTGGTTTATCACTACTCGGTACACCGAAGCGCTAGCGATGTTCACTCAATCTGTGATGAAAGCGAATCCAAAGTTAGATGCAGAAACCCTGTTTTGGCGTTTGCACCTAACACTGGGTACATGCGTATTCACTATGGCATCGAGTCAAGCATTATCAGAAATTGCTTTGAGTTCCTTTGATAAAGAAGTAGACGCAGAAGCAATCATCAACCAAATAATTCCCTATCTCGCTGCAGGTGTAGCGGCGGAATAATGACTACCAAGCTAAAACCTTAATCAAACTAATAACCCAAATAATAACAAGAAATAATCTGAACAAAAGGATAGGTATCATGAGCTCTCTGAGAAGAAAATGGATAAGTGACCCTGCATTCAAAATGTTTAAGAAGGTATTGCCACCACTATCGGCAACCGAGAAAGAAGCAATGGAAGCAGGGAGCGTATGGTGGGATGGCGAGTTATTCTCTGGAACGCCTAACTTTAAAACACTGCACCAGTACCCTAAGCCGACGCTGTCAGCAGAAGAACAGTCCTTTATGGACAATGAGCTTGAAACACTGCTAGAGATGCTAGATGACAACAAAATCGTGAAAGAAGACCGCGATTTACCGAAAGAAGTATGGGAATACTTGCGTAAAGAGCGTTTCTTTTCTCTCATTATCTCTAAAAAGTTTGGCGGTAGAGAGTTCTCGCCACTAGCGAACTCTACCATTGTAACTAAAATTGCGACTCGCAGTATTAGTGCTGCCGTATCGGTGATGGTTCCAAACTCACTAGGCCCGGGTGAGCTTCTGTCTCACTACGGAACGCAAGAGCAGAAAGATTATTGGTTGCCACGCTTGGCTGACGGTACTGATATCCCATGTTTCGCATTGACGGGCCCTGAAGCGGGTTCTGACGCTGGCGGTATCCCAGATAAAGGTATCGTGTGTTATGGCGAGCATGAAGGCAAAGAAGTATTAGGGATTCGCCTTAATTGGAATAAGCGTTATATCACGCTTGCACCAGTTGCGACTGTGTTGGGTCTCGCTTTCAAATTGCACGATCCCGACAAACTTATGGGTGACAAAGAAGATATCGGTATCACTTGTGCACTGATTCCAGCAGACCATAAAGGTGTTGAGATCGGTGAGCGTCATGACCCACTGCATTTGGCATTCATGAACGGTCCGACACGTGGTAAAGATGTATTTATCCCAATGGAATGGCTGATTGGTGGTCAAGAGTATGCAGGTCGCGGGTGGAGAATGTTGGTTGAATGTCTGTCTGCGGGTCGAGGTATCTCACTTCCAGCACTAGGCACCGCTATTGGGCACCTAACAACACGAACAACGGGTGCTTACGCTTATGTTCGTAAACAGTTTGGTATGTCTATCGGTAAGTTTGAGGGTGTAGCAGAAGCTATGGGTCGTATTGGTGGCCTAACTTATCTACTTGAAGCGACTCGAACGTTAACGACTACCTCGCTGGATATGGGTGAAAAACCAGGGATCGTTACCGCGATTGCCAAATACCATATGACTGAGATGGCGCGCACTATCCTCAATGACTCTATGGATATTCATGCTGGACGTGCCATCCAAGATGGTCCTATGAATTACCTTGCTTCGAGCTATTTGGGTATCCCGGTAGCCATCACAGTAGAAGGTGCAAACATCCTCACTCGTAACTTGATGATCTTTGGTCAGGGCGCAACACGTTGTCATCCATATGTCCTTAAAGAGATGGAAGCAGCAGCCAACCCAGATGAGAAACAGGCTGCTGAGGACTTTGATAAGCTACTGTTCAAACATATCGGTCATGCAACTAAAAACACCTTGGGTGCCTTTACTGCAGCATTAACAGGTTCTGCATTTGTCGGTGCTCATATGAGTGGTCCAACGAAACGCTACTACAAAGACCTAACTCGCCTAAGTAAAGCCTTGGCAGTGAGTGCAGACTTTGCCATGTTGACACTGGGTGGTGATCTGAAACGTAAAGAGATGATCTCAGCACGTTTAGGTGACGGTCTTGCTTACCTGTTCATGGCTTCTGCGGCGCTGAAGAAGTATGAAGATGATGGCCGTCAACAAGCTGACTTGGATTACGTTCATTACTCGGTTCAACATTGTTTCTACCATGCAGCGAAGTCACTGAACGAAGCTTACCGCAACTTCCCAGCACGATGGGCAGGGGTGACTTTGAAAGGTCTATTATTCCCGATTGGTAACCATTTTGAGAAACCATCAGACGACCTAGGGTTGAAACTAGCGAAAAGCATGATGGTACCGGGCGCGCATCGTGATCGCCTGACTCACCTATGTTACATCGGGCCGAAAGAGGACGATAATGTCGGTCTTATGGAAAACGCCTTTATCGCGATGTACAACATTCGTGACCTAGAGAAAAAGCTGTTTGTTGGTGTTAAAGAAGGCAAAGTAGCGAAGAAAGGCCTATTGGAAGATCGATTGAATCAAGCAATTGAAGCTAATGTTCTGACTGAAGAAGAAGTCGCTAGAATTCGTGAAGCGGATGCTCTTCGCTACAAAGCGATTCAAGTTGATCACTTTAGCCATGACATGTCTGAAGTAAGAACGCACTCAGAATCCAAGCCAAAGTTGAATAGTGTTGCCTAACTAGGACAAAAACTATTCTTGTGAACAGCAAAAAGCGCCTTTTTATAGGGCGCTTTTTTTATAGAAATCGAGGATTAGGCGCCGAAAGTGCTCCAACCACTTAGAAAATTCAAGGAAATTGACAGAAATAAGATGCGAACTGGGATTGAAACTCTTATCCTACTAGGGATTTTTTGAGGAACTGAATATGATCATCAAACCAAGAATTCGTGGATTTATTTGTACTACTACTCACCCAGTAGGTTGTGAAGCAAACGTAAAAGAACAAATCGCCTATACCAAAGCTCAAGGGCCAATTGCAAACGCGCCAAAGCGTGTACTTGTTGTCGGTTCTTCTAGTGGTTATGGCCTGTCTTCTCGTATCGCTGCGGCATTCGGTGGTGGTGCGGCGACAATCGGCGTATTTTTCGAAAAACCAGGTACAGAACGTAAGCCTGGTACAGCAGGTTTCTATAACTCTGCTGCTTTTGACAAGCTAGCAAAAGAAGAAGGCTTGTACTCGAAGAGCATCAACGGTGATGCTTTCTCTAACGAAGCAAAACAAAAAGTTATTGATTTAATCAAAGAAGATCTTGGTCAAATCGACATGGTGGTTTACTC
The DNA here is from genome assembly GCF_900088415.1 of Vibrio mediterranei. GTDB lineage: Bacteria > Pseudomonadota > Gammaproteobacteria > Enterobacterales > Vibrionaceae > Vibrio > Vibrio mediterranei. The sequence continues at coordinate 251,657 of NZ_FLLQ01000007.1, read as the reverse complement.
ATTGGCTTCTCCAGTACGTAAGCTTCCAGAAACGGGTGAGCTGATTCGTTCATCGCTAAAACCAATTGGTGAGACTTACACTTCTACAGCAGTAGACACAAACTCAGACACTATCATTGAAGCAAGTGTTGAGCCTGCGACAGAACAAGAGATTGAAGATACTGTTACTGTAATGGGCGGCCAAGATTGGGAGCTATGGATTAACGCGCTATCAGATGCTGGTGTACTTGCAGACGGTTGTAAGACGGTTGCGTATTCATACATTGGTACTGAACTGACATGGCCTATCTATTGGGAAGGCGCACTAGGTAAAGCAAAAATGGACCTAGATCGTGCCGCTACCGAGCTTAACGATAAGTTGGCTAAAACTGGTGGTAGTGCCAATGTAGCGGTTCTTAAGTCTGTTGTGACTCAAGCAAGTTCGGCGATTCCTGTTATGCCTCTTTATATCGCAATGGTATTTAAGAAGATGCGTGAAGAGGGTATCCACGAAGGTTGTATGGAGCAGATCTTCCGTATGTTCTCTCAGCGTCTTTACAAAGCCGACGGTAGCGCTGCAGAGGTCGATGAAAAGAATCGTCTACGTCTAGATGACTGGGAACTGCGTGATGATATCCAAAAGCACTGTGCAGAACTTTGGCCACAAATCACAACTGAAAATCTGAAAGAACTAACTGACTACGTTGAGTACAAAGAAGAGTTCTTGAAGCTATTTGGTTTCGGTGTTGACGGTGTGGACTATGATGCAGATGTATCACCACTGGTAGAGTTTGATGTTATCGACCTATAATCGAGACATTAGTTGATAATGAAAAGGGGCGCTTTATGCGCCCCTTTGTTATTTGCTGTATATAGAAATAACAAGTTTTAATAGAAGCGTTGCCCTAGAGCTTTCGTTATAAAAGACTAGGACAAGATGATAAGTATGGTACCTGCTAGTGTCATTAGTATGTTAGCAATAGCATAGGTGCCCGCATAACCAAGTGCCGGTATAGTTGAACGTGCGTGTTCATTAACAACATCCATAGCCGGTGCGCAAGTTCGTGCACCCACAATCGCACCTATCAACAACGCTCGGTTCATTTTCAGAATATACGCTCCAACAAGGTAAGCTAAAACAACAGGCACAACGCTAACCAAGAAAGCTATCGCTATGACTTGGGGACCGACTTGAGTTAAGTGCTCAAACATCTTGCCGCCTGCACTCAAGCCAATACCAACCATAAAGAACATCAAGCCAAGATCTTTGACCATGTTCAAGGCCCCCTGAGGAACGTAACCAAAGGTAGGGTGGTTGGCTCTTAAGAAACCGAGCGTGATCCCTGCAAGCAAAAGACCTACAGCGTTACCTAGACCAAACGAAACTTGACCAAAAGTCATGGTAATCAAACCAAACATAATGCCAAGAATAAAGAAGCTACAAAACGCGAGCAGGTCAGCCATTTGGCTGTGGATCGAAATGAAACCAATTTTCTCTGCAAGGCCATGTACACGACTCTTTTCACCACTGACCTGAAGAATATCCCCTTTTGCCAGCACGATATTGGCGTCCATTGGCATTTCAATTTGCGCTCGAACGACTCGGTTGAGGAAACAGCCATACTCGGATAGGTTTAGGCTCGATAAGCTCTTTCCTGCAATGTTGTCACTTTTTACTACGATCTCTTCTTCAACGATTCGCAGGTCGAGCAAGTTGCGGTCGAATACTTCTTTACCGTTGCGGAAGCTTGGGTCTAGTCGAGCGTGACTATCTGGGAAGCCAACTAAGGCAATCTCATCGCCTTCTTGCAAAATTGCATCGCCATCTGGGTGAGCCAAGATGCCATTACGGCGAATTCGTTCGATATAACAGCCTGTTTGGCGATAAATGCCAAGCTCTCTCAGATTTTTCCCGTCCGTCCAGTCGATGAGTTCTTGTCCGACACGGTAAGCGCGAATAATAGGCAGATAGACTTTTCTCTGGCCTGAGCCGCCCAACCCTCGTTCTTGCGCGATTTGCTGTGCAGAGTCATGCAGGTTTTGCTTTTGCAACTTAGGCAGTAACTTGGCAAGCATGATCATACTGATAAGGCCGATCAGGTAAGCCATTGCATAACCTACAGAAAGATTCTCTATGACCAAAGAGAAGTCCATTCCACGCGGAATCGTCGCAAGCCCTGAATTTAAGGCGTCTTGAGCACCTACTAACACTGGTGTAGCGGTCAAAGCACCGGCCATCACACCCGCGGAAAGACCGTAATCAAGTCCCAAGTAGTGGCTAGCAAAGTAGGTCACTGTCAGTGCGGTGACCAACACAACAAGACTGAGAATTAAATAATGTTTTCCGTCACGGAAAAAGATGCCAAAGAAGTTGGGACCAGCTTCAATACCCACACAGTAGATAAATAGCATAAAGCCGATGGTCAAGGCTTCCGCATTAAAACTGAAACCTAAATGTCCCATGACGAGAGAGGCAATTAAAACACCAATAGAGTTGCCGAGTTGAAGATTACCAAAGCGAATTTTGCCAAAAGCAAGGCCAATCGCTAAAGCGACAAAGATGAGAAGAATCGGGTTTTGATCTAGCAAATTTACTACGTCGATATTCACTGTATGTAGCTGCTCGAAGAGGCTTAAGTTGAGATTAATAAAGTGTGGCGATTGTAGCCGAAATAATCAAAAAGATAAGTGATTTTTTTTATGTTTTACTATTAGATTACGTATTTCTATCCTTATCCAGACAAAGCCTGACAATCGATGACAGTCTTGATGAAAACGGATGCAGCTCGCAAATAAAAAAAGCCAGCTTATATCAGCTGGCTATTGAGACTCTTTTTTCAACTATACTATTGATAGTGCAGACGATTATTCGTCAAAAAGGCCAAGGTTTTCTTTAGCGTAGGCTTCGAATTCAGTACAGCCGCCAATGTGCTCTTGGTCAATGAAGATTTGAGGTACTGTTTCAACAGGTTTACCTACAGTTTTCTCTAAATCTGCTTTTGAGATACCTTCTGCATGGATATCAACGTAACGGTAGTTAAAATCGTCACGTTTTTCTTTTAGCTTTTCAGCGTGCTCTTTTGCACGAACACAGAATGGACAACCAGGGCGACCAAAAATCACTACGAACATTGACTTTCTCCTTGAAGATTAAACTTTTTCTGAGCATCTAAAGAGACCAAGTCTCAGCTCTTTCATATTGTTGGAAACCACTATGCCTCAAGATGAAAAGGAAATAAAGTGGCAAATCCCACTTGCTCTAATAGGTGAAAACTATCAGAGCATAATTTACTCAGTTAGATGCAAAGTTGAACATAACGGAGTGTGATTTATGGCAAAGTTGTCGATATAAAATAGAGCAAAAACTAAGTAGCTTGGTTTAAATCAAGTTTTTGCAGCAAAGGAAACTGCATGCTTATCGAAGCTTTTCTTTTCTATGTTTGCACTACCAATAAGACTCACACTTAGAGTATTTGTATTGCTAGTTTCATAGGCAATGGTTTGATTAGTGAGTCGAATGGTATACCTAAAGGATATTGGTATGTTTCAGTTCATGACGTCTAGTCGTATTATCTTCGGAGAGGGCGCGCTTCAATCTTCCCTCTCAATCATCAATCAGTTTGGATACAGTGTGTTGCTGGTAACAGGGCAGGAGCGTCAAAGAGCCGACCCTGTGATTCATTATCTTCACAGCCAAAACATGCGTTATCAGCATGTCGCCATTCGTGGTGAGCCTAACATTACCATGGTCGAGGAAACGGCGATCATGGGTAGGCGTTTTAAGCCTGACATGGTGGTTGCTATTGGTGGTGGCAGTGTTTTAGATATGGGTAAGGCACTTGCTGCGATCATTCCCAATCAGGGTGATGTCTACGACTATGTTGAAGTTGTGGGTCGAAATGTGCCATTAAAAACCAAACCTATTCCCATGATCGCAATTCCAACTACAGCCAGTACCGGAGCTGAAGTGACCAAAAATGCGGTACTTAAATCTGGACAAGATAAGGTTAAAGTGAGTTTACGGAATCCGGATATGTTGCCTGATGTGGCGATTGTCGACCCTGTTCTAACCTACGGTACCGATGCTTACACTTCGGGGCGGGGTGCAATGGATGCATTTACTCACTTAATGGAAGCGTACGTTTGTGGTGAACCCAACCCATTGACTGATATGGTTTGTGAAGAAGGTTTGAGACGCCTCAGTTATTCCATTATCTCAGGTTGCAAACAAGATAATCCCAAATCACGTGCGGATCTGTCCTTTGCCGCGATGCTAGGCGGGATGGCGATAACTAATGCCAAATTGGGGGCTGCTCATGGCCTTGCCTCAGCGCTTGGTGGCAAAATTACCGCGCCACATAGCGTGATTACCGCACGACTCGCTCCACATGTTATGACTGAGAACATTAAAGCAGCGAAAAGAGCAGGACGCAGTGACGTGTTGAATCGATACCGTAATATGGCGCAAATTCTTACTGGACGAACCAATGCCAGTATTGAAGACAGCGTGCTATGGGTGAATATGATACTCGAAAGGCTTGAACTGCCACTACTATCCGAGTTTGGCGTTTGTAATACGTCTTTCGAGCAGGTTGCTGCTGATGCAATGAAGTCAGTAGCTATTAAAGGCAACCCTATACCATTAACTGAAGACAGACTAATTTTTATTCTGAATCAAGTGTGTCAATGTCAGTGCGATGGTCATCCGCAAACCCATGAGGACTCAAACCAAGTAGAGATTCGCAATAATCCAGTCGAGACAGATTAACGAGCAATATAAAAGAGGCCATTGGCCTCTTTTTTAAAGGATTTTCTATGACTAGTAGTTAGGCATTTTGTTGTAGCGAGAATCTTTTAATGCTTCTTTCACGCGTTTTAGGTTGTCTCTGAAGCCAGAGCCACGACGCAATGTAAAGCCTGTCGCTAAGACATCGATGATGGTCATCTGTACCACGCGGCTAGCCATCGGCATGTAAACGTCAGTGTCTTCTGGTACGTCGACAGTAATAGATAGTGAACTGGCCTTATCTAACGGCGAGTCTTTCGCGGTAACGGCAATAACTGTTGCACCGTTTTCCCTAGCAAGGTGAGCAATTTCAACTTGGCTCTTAGTACGACCTGTGTGAGAAATCAGTACGATAACATCGTTGTCTGAACAGTTGATGCAGCTCATACGTTGCATTACTACGTCTTCGTAACAAGAGATAGGAATGTTGAAACGGATAAACTTGTTCTGAGCATCTCGAGCAACCGATGAGGAAGCACCTAGACCAAAGAAAGAGATTCGCTTTGCTTGAGTCAGCAAGTCAACCGCACGATTGATTTGCATCGGGTCTAGGCTGTTCTTAGCAACGTCCAAGCATGCCATTGTCGACTCAAAAATCTTATGAGTATAGGCATCCGGACCGTCGTCTTCTTCGACGTTACGGTTCACATAAGGTGTACCATTCGCCAAACTTTGTGCGAGATGCAGTTTAAAGTCTGGGAAACCTTTGGTGTCTAAACGACGGCAGAAGCGGTTAACAGTTGGCTCACTAACATCCGCCATCTTAGCGAGTGTCGCGATACTTGAGTGTATGGCAGTCTGGGGGGATGCCATAATAACTTCAGCAACCTTACGTTCAGATTTACTGAAGTTCTCTAAATTTTTTTGGACTTTCTCTAGTGTATTCATAGTGTTCACAGGGTAAAGAGAACAACTTGCTGGCGATTCTATTAGTGAAGAGCAAAAGGTAATTTCGCAAATCTCAATCTAACATTGAGTTCTTATAGTACGTTAGAAATACGCCAACTCCATGTCCTCAGTATAAACGAAGCAGCATACGAGCTGTAATAAAAGCTCACATGAAATCTTTAGAATATGACAGGCATCAAACAAAAAAATGGAAGAAAAAAACAATTGAAGAAAAAACAGCCAGAAATCGCCAGTTTCTAGCTCGTTTTTACCGTATTACTCCCACAAAACAGAAAGAAATTTTCATAACTGCGAGAATGAAATTGATTTCACTTTTGGTCTTTTGTTTGGAGGATCTCGTGAGAGACTTGCTCAAGTCTTGCCATTAAGTTAGGCGCTGTTTTAGCAATATCTCTTTGTTCTTCAAGCACTGAACTTAATACATCCGTTGTAGTTAAAGGGTTGGCTAAAACGACCCTAAACACAATAGTGTCGCGCAGTGTCCATTGAATTGGATTAAGTTGTGTGCGAGATACAAAGGAGAGCCCGGTTTCTCGCTGTTTTTTCTGAATGACTTTAGTCAGTTCATTTAGCAAGTTATGGATCTCGGTTGTCTGCTCGGTTGAAGCAATAACCAGTGCATTACGGACATATTTTGGAACGTAGCGATAGGTCAGGAGACACAATTCTGGTTCACTTACCAGCTCGAAATCGTCTTGTTGTTTAATGAGGTCAGCAAAGTAACGAGCTTTCTCTATGCTTTGATTGATCAACAGCTCATAACCTGGACGGCTAATTATATGCATTGCGGCATAAACGAGCATTGCCATGCCTGAACGTGAACCTTCTAACGTGTGACTGCCTAAGTCTTTCGACCCTTTGCGCAAAATATACTGAGCGTGGTGCTCAATGCTCTTCATGGCATCTGGTTGCTTAAACAACACCATACCCGCACCCATAGGGATATAAAGCTGCTTATGCGCATCAATTGTCACCGAATCCGCCAGTTCCACACCATCTAGTAGAGAGCGATATTTAGCTGACATCAAAGTAGCGCCGCCCCATGCTGCGTCAACGTGAAAGTGACAAGACTCTTGTTGGCATATTTGAGCGATTTCTCTTAATGGATCAACGTTACCTGTTTCGGTTGTCCCGGCAACGCCAATGACCGCAAAAGGTTTAATTTTGTTTTCTTTGAGCTGAGCAAATTTGGCTTTTAGATCTTCAGGGCAGATTCGGTTGTGACTATCCGTTTTAACGGCAACTAGACCTTGTTGACCAATGCCAAGAACGTCTGCGGCTTTTTTTAGAGAATAATGCCCACGTTCAGAGACAAGCACGGCTAGACCTTCATAACCGTAATGCTTCATTGCCTTAAACAACCCTTCTTTTTCCACACCAAGGAAATCACCTTGCGCTTTTAAAGCGTTGTTGCGTGCTACCCAAAGCGCGGTGATGTTGGCAATGGTGCCTCCCGAGCAAAATGCACCAAGAGAATGGTTAGCACTATGCATCCATCGACTATAGAAAGGCTCGGACTCCCCATAAATCAGTTTATGAAGCATACCCAGAACTTGGCGTTCTAGCGGCGTGAATGCTTTGGAGGTTTCAATCTTTACCAAGTTCTGATTTAACGCGATCATAATTTTTGACAACGGCATCAAGAAATAAGGCAAGGCCGAGGTCATATGACCGATAAAGCTTGGTGAAGAGGTGTGTACCGAGTGCGATACTAGCGTATCAAGAAGGTGTTCAGTATGGTCCGAAACAAATGCTGGTTGTTCTGGAATAACAGCACTAGAAAAGTCCTTTTCAATTTCATGTAAAGGCTTTTCTTCTGCCACTATATGTTCGCGCAAAAACTGGTTTAAGTTCTTGGACAATCCTTCTTCGATTTGGGTCAGAGTTGAATCTGGTCCTTCAGGGATAGTGAAGATTCGAAGAAGGCTTTCGAAGCTGACATCAGCAATTTTCTGCTCAGATACCATACCGTGATCTACTATTATTCCGTTACTGCAAGCGGCACAATCTAAACCAATTAGCGGTGAAAGTCTCGCAAAAATTGGAATGGGAACTTAATTTTCATGGAGTTGCGTGCGTAGCATTGTGTGAATGGTCAAATAAAACGCAAAAAGCTGGCAATTTGCCAGCTTTTTTAAATGTTGTTACTGCACTATTTACACTCGGTTTTTTCTACCTTTTGGATAGCCGAGTTGTATTTATTAAGTGCAGTGTCGATCTTCTTTGGATGGCTGAGTAAATCAGCAAACGCGCTACGTAGATCGTAGTTCTGTTCATGAGGTTTAGCTTGACGATCAGCGAAGCTCTTAGCAGCAGCTTTACCTAACATGTCGTTACGCTGTGCTAGCGCTTTTACATCTTGTTGCTCTAGTTGCAGCCAACTTTCGATTGAGCGCTCGGTTGCCACTTTGGTTGGTTCGTTCTTTAAGTAGTAATGAACGGCTTCGCGATTAAGTTCAAAATGGTTTTTACGACCATCTAGAAACCATTGTCCAACGCTTTCAAGTTCTGGATATTGCTGGGTCGTTAATTGAACAAGATCATCATACCATTGGATAGATGCATCGATATAAGCATCGTATTTCTTCTCTAAGCATTGCGTGTCAGCTGAAAATGAGGAAAAAGAAGTTCCGACGAGCATTGCTGCGATAAGCCATTTTTTCATTATATTGTCCTTTGAATTGGGCTAACTAAATTATTAATACGTCTTTATTGTTGTTTTGATAGCGAAGCATATCTGAAAAATTGCTGTTTTCCTGCGATCTAACCAGCAAGTGATACAAAAAATAACATCATGACTGGTACCAATAGACTCAAAATAAAACCACTAACGATGGCGACAGGGACGCATCTTACGCCACCAGTGCTTTGAATGACGGGTAGGGTAAAGTCCATTGCTGTTGCTCCAGCATAGCCTATAGCGGTACAGGGCTTTCTGGTGATTAATAATGGGATAAAGACAAGTGCAACCAGCTCTCGTAACAGTTCAATCATAAAAGATGCACCACCGTAAACTGGTCCAAATGCATCGCCCATTAGAATTCCTGCTAGTGAATACCACCCAAAGCCTGACGCCATAGCAAGACCTTTGTAGACCGAGATATCAAGCACCATTGCAGCAATTGCACCACCTATGAGAGAACTCACGACAATAATGAGTGCGATCGCCATACCTTGTTTATTTACCAGAATCTGTTTTAGCGTGAGTCCGCTGTTTCTTAATTGAATACCGATAAAAAATAGCAGAGCGAGCAGAATCCACTCACTGGCAGTTTCTACCCAGCCTAAACCTATTGGCAACAATAGACCGGCTACTAAGCCTGAACCGACCACTAATATAAGCTTTAGGGACTCTAATGCCATAGCTGAAAGGGGGAGGTTACTTGTCAGATTTTCGGTCTTTAGTGGCAGAATACGGTCGACCAGGGGTAAAGACAGCAAATTGCAGGCACCGATTGACACAAAGAACACCAATGTCATGGTAACAATGGTCTTGAGGTTGCTTCCGAAGTTATCTAATGCGGCTAGGCTCAGTCCCATAAGGAACAAGATGATGTAAATCAGCCATGAGGTCGCTTTATTTAATGCCTCAAGCAATGATTTATTATTAATAGAGAAAAAATAACCGATGACTAGCGGCGTAAAAATATACAACATCCCTGAAAACATTGACGCGACGATCCTTCGTTACTATTAGCGTATGCGGTATTGTGAGAGGTTTACTTCACAAAAACAAGAGTGAGATAGGAGATTGCTCTCCTACATTCCTGCTGAGCGGATAATTTCTGATGTCTTGGTTTTGAATTCCTGATCAGACATCGTCGTTAACTTATACAGCACTTCTGCACCATCTACGTTTATTTCGACTTCATGTTCTTCTAATGCTTCGTGGTCTTGCTTTCGATACAACAGCACGTGATTGGCGATTCGTGCTATATCGAGATAGGACACTTCCGGTCGCTCTAGAGACTTCGGTTGATTCGACGCTACTTCGATAAAATCATTGTCAAAGCCCCAAGTTTTTAATACTTGCTCACTGGTAATAGGGCAGCGCGAGTGGAATATTTGCATCGCGAGATTGGAGTCGAGATAGTTACCTTTCTCTAAGTAAAGGTGATATTCGTTAACTAGGCAGAAAAGTCCGATGTCGGCCAGGAAGCCAACAAGTAGCGCTTTTTCTTGCTCAAGATATTGATAGCTTGTCGGCGCTTGATCTTGGAAAGCTTGAGTGACCATCACCATGGTCGCAGCCAGTTCTCTTGATACTGCTGCACTTTGTACCAAAACATCCTTACATTCTTCAGTCAGATTGACAGAGTGCTTAAGAAGTTCGATTGATTGGGCAGTCACAATGTCTCGGACACGAAGGATACCTAGGCGAGAGACCGCTGTATTCAGGTCCTTACAGGTCACATTGCCACGATTAAAGATGACAGAGTTGGCGACTTTGAGCACTATGGCTGCTAGCCCAGGATCTTCCAATAGGCAATTCGCGATGTCCGAAATCCCGGTGGACTCTAAGGAGCACAGTTTTTGAATCTTGAGAACAACTTCGGAAATTGGAGGAAGGGATATTTTTCCGGTATTAATTGATTGTTCTACGAGCTCAGCAAATTCAGTTTCTAAGCTTTCTATAAATAATTGTTGGTTGTCTGGTAGCCAGTAAAAAGATAAGTGGTTCATAAGATTTCGACAGCTGGAGATAGAAGGTCAGTTTACCTGTCAGGCTTTACAATTGACAATAACCTAAATGCCAAAATGTAGTCTTAGGTCAATTGTTTGACGTTTGAAACACCATTCAATTAGAAAATTGTTAATGAAATTGGTTGTATAATAGAGAACATGTGAAGTGACTCGCAAAGCTTTTGCTTTTAAGTCGCACATTTGTGACGTTGAGCCAGACTTATTTTGCATTGTGAACTATTATAATTACATATAAAACAAACAGAGCAGTTGCTGCTTATATTGACTGACTCTAAATAATATTTTTTCGCATTTATCCGCTGCTATTTCTGGTGATCGTATTAATCGGGGTAAAAGATTAAGGATCAAAGGAAATGATAGAGCAATCTTTTTACAACTACACAATTCAATTCGGTATCTCTCAAAAGCGTTCCATGTTTGGTGGTACAGGGCTGTTTAAAGACGGTGCTATGTATGCACTTATCAGTAACGATAGAGTCTTTATTCGCGGTGGCTGTGCTTTAGACGAGACGCTACAAAACCTAAACTGTGAAAAGTTTAGGCATGTTAAAAAGCAATCTACGGCAACTGTTAATTACTACGACATTACAGCGTTGTTTAATGAAAGCGCACCAATGTTAAGTGACTTAGTGCAGCGTTCTATTACTAATTCTGTTGAACAACACTCAAGTAAGAAGTCTGTCGAAAATAGAAGACTTCGAGACCTACCGAATATGCAGCTCACGCTCGAGCGTATGGTGAAGAAGTCCGGCATTGAAGATGTAAAAACATTCTTGGAGTTGGGTGCGCCGCAAGTGTTCAATAAAGTAAAAAGAACCTATGGCAATGATGTGGATGTAAAATTGCTTTGGAAATTCGCAGGTGCGGTTGAAGGAATACACTGGAAGTTGATTCAAGACCCCCGTAAACAGCAGCTGTTACAGTACTGCTCAGAAATCGATTAAATAAAAAAGGTCGTGCTTAGCACGACCTTTTTCGATCCGTTCGCTAATAGCCTTAGAATGCAAAGCGAGCAGTAAACATAAGTTGATCACCATAGATATGGTTGATACGGCCCTCTAAGCCTAGTGAGAATAGTTCAGTTGAGTGGAAGCGACCATATACGCTACCCATCCAACGATCTTTATCACCAACGTTCAGGTAACCGGCTTTACCACCAATCTCAAGTTGTGGACCTAACCATTGGCGCACACCTAGATTAACTTCCATACCTGTATCTGTTTTGTGATGCTCACCGCTGTCGTGAATGTGAGCAAGCATTTCACCAGTAAAGTCCGCCCAGTTATTTACCGGAGCGTGGAAGCCAACACCACCAGAAAAATCGTAATCACCTTCAAACTTAGAATCAATGCTACCAACGATATGAGCGTTAGGGTGGATTGACTTGCTAATTGCAGCACCGAATGTCATCGGACTTGCACCAATTCGAGCTTCAGCGTAATCATAGTTGAAGTTGCTCATTGTAGCTCGTTGTTCTTCTTGGTTTGCAAACGCCTGCTGAGAAGTGATCACCATCAGAGCGGCTAATAGAGTTTTGCGCATAGTGTCTCTAAACCTTTTTGTTGAAATTAATTCCTTGCCCATAAGAAGCACGCGCGTCGCATCAAGCTTATGGCGACAATCATTATCGGGGTATGATAATCCAATTTGTGATTGATTCACCAATAAAAAGTGTCTTTAACGGGGGCAAATTCCCAAAAATTTACATTGTCATACAGATTTCAATCAAAACGTCCGCATTCTGTAAGGAATTAGTAACAGAAAACCTGAGAGTAGCCACTCTATAATTCCCACAACTACAGTCTGTTATGAAGCTATAGTTCACAGAAATGGTATTTGGGATGAAACTCGGTTATTCGCCAAAGCTCATTCGATTATCTGATAGGGCCTTAAAAATCCGTTCTGTATCTAAGATTCGTCCCCAAGGGGCGAGGTTTTTATCGTGTTCTATCACAAAATCAGTAAGCTGCTGTTTAACGACTTCTCTCAGGTGATCGCCTTTCCATGGTTTACTAATGTAGAAGTCGAGACAGGCGTGATTGACCGCCTCTATTGTATCTTCGTGACCAGCTTGCCCTGTGAGTAGTACCTTACGGCAGTGCTTGAACTCTTCATTTTCACTAAGCTCGATAAGGAAGCTGACGCCTGTTTGTTCTGGCATGATGTGGTCGCAGAGAATCAGTGCCAGTCTTGTTCCATCTTTAGCGTGTTCTTGAATCACTTCTCTCGCTTCATCAACTGATTCAGCACCTTCGACAACAAAATGCTCTTCATAATCATCGAGGTCCTGTAGAACACTGTCCAACACTTCTCGTTCATCATCTACACATAGGATTAGGTATTCGCTCATCGTAATACTCCTTATAATTTGTCATCGTTGTCGACAGGGATGAGTACAGACATATTGGTATAAACACCAACTTCAGAGTCGACTTCTATCCAGCCTTTATGTTGGTTCAAAATTTGTTGGCAAACGGAAAGACCGATACCCAGCCCGAAGTTGCCTTCTTTCTTGGTAGTGAAATTAAGTTCGAATATCGACTCAAGTTGATCGCGAGGAATGCCAGCACCATTGTCGATAAACTGATACATGTTATATAACGAACCTTCCCGAGCGATGCAGTCAGTCCGAATCGTCAGCTGCCCTTTTTCAGGGAGTGCGTCTAGCGCGTTAGAAATAAGGTTGGTCCATACTTGCTGCAAGGCAATGGGTTTGCAAAGTACCGGTTGGAGCTTTCCATACTCTTTAATGAGAGAGTGCCGTTTTAGTCGGTTCTCAAAAATGACTAACGTATCTTCGATGCCCTCATGCAAGTCGACACATTCGTAAGATTCATTATCTGGTCTCGCATAGCCTTTTAGGCTCTTGACCATGTCGGCAATTCGTTGGGCACACACTTGAATAGAGCGCAGGGTGGCACCGGTTACTTGAAAGTTCTCAAGTTTATCTAGCTCACTCGTTAGCTTATCTGGTGACTGTGTTGCTTGCGCTAAAAGCTGTTCATTACCTTGTAAGTTGAGATTGACCAGTCGTTTGGCTAGTCGGCGTTCTTTGAGCGTCTCTTGAAGCTTTTTAGTTCTTGCTCTTATTTCCGAGGTGGAGAGTGGTGTGGAGTGTCTAGCTTGCTCAAGGACATTCAATCCGAGTTCAAAAGTGGATGCGTCATGGTTTTGTTTAAGTATAGAATCAATTTTCTCTGAAACGGTCTCTGCACCTCTCAAAATCGCAGAAACTGGGTTGTTTAGCTCATGAGCAACACCTGCAACAAGCTGCCCTAACATCGCCATTTTTTCTTGTTCTATAAGCTGTTGATGGGCCGATTCCAACGATTCCAATGTCTTCTGCAACTCTAGCTTAGTATCAATGCTACGTTGTAATCGTCGGTTAAAATGTCGCAGTAACAGGTTAGTAAAGAGTGGCAGTAAGTCGGTATTAGAATGCATTACTTGAGTGAATACTTTTCTATCTAATTTAATAACTTGCGTGCCGGTCAATGTCATGGCAGTTGAGAACGAGCATTCGCCAGTCACAAAAGACATGCCGCCGACAATACCGCCTCGACTGTGTCGTACTACTTCACGCTGTTGACCCAACTCATCTTTTTTATACAGCGTCACCTGACCTTCGACGATAAACCACAGAAATTCGTTAGGCTGGCCTTCAACGGTTAGCAGGTGTTCGGGTGAATACTCTCTTACCGCACGAGTTTCGTCTTTTTCGGCAAAAAATCCCAAAAGAGATTCAATGACTTGGGCGGCGAGTTCTTTGTCTGATAGTTCATGGAAATCGTGAATAAAACTGGCCCGGTAGGAGTGCATTTTTTGGTCGATGTGGGCGCGGAGAATCTTCTGTTGATCGAGTACTTTGCCATAATGAAGTAGGTTGTCTTTCTCGTGAGTGATAACGAATTGAGTGAGCTCTTTGACGACCGTTTTGTGTAACTCTTTTTGTTCTAAGGGTAGAGTAAGGCAGTGGTCTAGTCGTCCTTCGTTGACGGCATTTAAAATCGCTTGAACGTCTTGGAAGTTAGTTCGGCTCACCAGTATCTTTCGCGCTGATTGAGCATGAAGAGTTTGTTCTAGCTGAATAAGAAACTCTCCACCATCGAAAAGACGACTATGTCTGGCAATTACCATCGCCAGCTGTTGCCCTTGAGCACCGATATATTGCAACAGTTCGTGTCCTTCACTGATGGACGTCACCAGATGAATATCAAAGTGTGACTGATAGAGAGACAGCTCAGTATCCAGAGTGTCCAAATTAATCAGATCATTGTCTAAACAGAGTACGGCGTATTGATTTCGCTTTGTCATGAACCTGCGCTATTCGATTCTCTCAACAGTAATTTTAATATATCAATAAAAAGCATGGGGTTATGAGAACTAGGTATGAGATTGGAGATCCTAGCGACTTGAGTTAGACTGAATGAAATATACTTCACAAAATGTCTTAAATACTCTATGAATCAATTGAAAAAATATGGCGCAATCGGCGGTGCAGTAGCGCTTGTTTTATGTTGGCCACTGGCTGTTGGACATATCGGGCAACAAGTTGTTGAGGATGGTGTAGAGCAACTAAACAACGAAGGTGTTACAGCAGAGATTGTAACCTACGATCGCGGTTACCTTTCTTCTAACGTAGAAACACGCTACCAAGTTAACGATCCTGTTCTGAAAGAACAGTTAGAAGTGGATGGTTTGCCCACAGAAATTGTGGTTCAAAGTGAAATTAGTCACGGTTTATTCAGCTTAACAGCGAACTCGCATATCCAGAATTATCCTGATTTCCCTCTCGCGTTAAAAACAGTGACGCAGCTGAATGGTAATACTGAATTTGAATTGTCACTCGATAGTTGGAGTTATCAAGGAGATGATGCACAGAAAGTTAGCATGTCTATTTCTCCGTCAGTGGCAACAGGTACTGCAACCGTTCTAGGTCAGTTGACGTTCAATGCTAATATCCCTTCGATTCAATTGGATTTTGAAAACGGTGAACAACTGACATTAACAGACTTGTCTGCAAATGGTGTTGGGAAAAAAGAGCAAGGTTTTTGGCTTGGTGATCAGAGTGTGATGTTAAAAAACTTCACCATTCTCGATGAAATGCATACTAGCATTTTGAATATTGATGATCTTGGCTACACCTTCAAATCGTCTTTTGATTCTGAAGCGGATCGCATTGATACCCAACACATATTCAGTATGAGCAATATGACCTATCCGGATGGTGGTCAACTGAGCGACCTCAAGGTCGACTTTGCGCTAACCTCGCTAGATAGAAAATCATTCGAAGGGCTGGTCGACTTGTATCAAACTAATCCAACTATCGCGCAAGCAGATATTACTACTTTAGCCCCTTTGATTGAGACGTTGTTTGCGCGTGGCTTTAACGTTGCGATGAACGACATGCACTTCAAAGTAGCGGACGATGAGTTCAAATCTAACTGGCTACTAAAAGTGCCTGAAGGGACTGAAAATGTATCACGTGATCCAAGTGTGGTGATGCCAGCGCTGACTGGTAACATGAACGCGTATATGTCAGAAGGCATGGTGAATGTTAACCCGATGCTTGCTCAAGGTATTGATGAATTGGTAGTGATGGAGATGGTGACGCAACAAGATGCAGGCTATCAAATGAAGGCTGATATTGAAGGCGGTCAACTGGTATTTGCCAATGGCCAGAAAATTCCACTAGTTGCACTTTTCTTGCCGCTCTTGATGGGGCAATCAATGGGGCAATAATCGCTAAGTGAGTACAAATTACACTCGTGATTAGAAAAGAGGTCTGATGGCCTCTTTTCTTGCTTTTTATCTCCGTAAAAACGTGATATTACTGGCACTTCTTTATGTATTTAGTCAGGAGTATAAAGGTCATGGAGCCGATTTCACATAACGTATTCAATTTCAGTGCTGGTCCTGCTGGGTTACCTCGAGCTGTACTACAAAAGGCACAATCTGAGTTGCTTGATTGGAATGATTTGGGTACGTCGGTGATGGAAATCAGCCATAGAAGTAAACCTTTCATCAAGGTTGCAGATGAGGCTGAACAAGATTTAAGAGACCTGCTAAATATTCCTTCCAACTATAAAGTACTTTTCTGCCAAGGTGGTGCGAGAGCACAATTCTCTGCTGTACCACTTAACTTATTAGGTTCAAAGACCAAAGCAACTTACATTGACGCTGGTTACTGGGCCGAAAGTGCGATTGATGAAGCTGAAAAATACTGTACACCTGTTGTGCATAAAGCGAAGACAGAAATAGATGGAAAAGTTGCGGTTCAACCTGTGA
Organism: Vibrio mediterranei; assembly: GCF_900088415.1. GTDB lineage: Bacteria > Pseudomonadota > Gammaproteobacteria > Enterobacterales > Vibrionaceae > Vibrio > Vibrio mediterranei. The sequence goes on along the minus strand of NZ_FLLQ01000007.1, from coordinate 234,991 downwards.
GTGAATGGACCATTGATGCCGACTCGGCATACGTTCACTTCTGTCCAAATGAAACCATCGACGGTATTGAAATCAATGAACTACCGCAGACTGAGCTACCAATTGTAGCGGATATGTCTTCGACGATTCTTTCACGTCAAATCGATGTGTCTAAGTACGGCGTTATTTATGCGGGCGCGCAAAAGAACATTGGACCTGCCGGTATCTGTATTGCGATTGTACGCGATGATTTGCTAGATCTAGCCAACGATGTCCTACCGACATTTTTAAATTATAAAGTGCTTGCTGAAAAAGACTCTATGTACAACACGCCGCCAACTTTCGCGTGGTATTTGTCTGGTTTAGTGTTTAAGTGGCTGAAAGAGCAGGGTGGTGTTGCTGCAATTGAGAAGATTAACCGAGACAAAGCAGCGATTCTTTACAATCACATTGATGCTTCTGACTTCTACCACAACAACGTATACGAGAACAATCGTTCGCTAATGAACGTGCCGTTCCAGCTATCAAAGCCTGAACTAGATGCTAAATTCTTGGAACTGGCAGATGAACGTGGTTTGCGCGCACTGAAAGGCCACCGCGCCGTAGGTGGTATGCGCGCATCGATCTACAATGCGATGCCGATCGAAGGTGTACAGGCGTTAGTGGATTTCATGAAAGAGTTTGAAGAGCAATTCGCTTAAACGGTACTGACCATTTCTGATAGAGCCGAGCAGTTAAGCTCGGCTTTTCTTTTGGGTAAATTACAATTTTCTCTCGTATTAATATTATCTATTGTGTCCATAAATAACCCAATAAACAGAACTCGTTAATTATGCACTGATTCACAGCTTCATCGCTGACAACTCGTTTATGCTTGCTATGTGTGCATCACTGGATTGGTTTATGGACATTATCTTATTAGCAGGTTTAATTGGGCTGAATGGTTTATTTGCCATGTCAGAAATCGCATTAGTGGCAGCGAAAAGTGGTCGACTGCGAAAAATGGCAGAACGACAGAAATCTGCGCAACTTGCGTTAAAGCTTAAAAATAACCCCACATTATTCCTCTCTACTATTCAAATCGGTATTACTGCAATCGGTATCCTCAGCGGGATATTTGGTGAGGCAGTTTTATCTGCACCGTTTTCAGTCTGGTTGCACTCAAAAGGCATAGACCCGGAACTTGCGAATATCTTAGCTACGGCGAGCGTAGTTATATCTATTACCTACTTCGCGATCGTAGTAGGAGAGCTGGTACCCAAGCGGCTCGCCCAAAACAACGCAGAGCGAATTGCCACTCTCGTTGCCTATCCAATACATTGGCTATCATTGTTAACCAGCCCTTTTGTTAAGCTGTTGTCGGTATCCACTGATGCGGTACTTCGTCTCCTTGGTCAAAAGGAGGGACAAAGCGATTGTGTGACCGAAGAAGACATCATTTCTTTAGTGCGAGAAGGTTCAGAAACAGGCGCTATAGAACAGCAAGAGTTAGTGATGATCCGTAATTTATTGCATCTAAATGATAGAGCGGTAACGTCACTTATGACGCCCCGTAGCGATATACATCATCTTGATATAGATAAACCAATTGAACAAGCGCTCAAAGAACTTAGGCAAACTAAGCACTCTGTATGGCCTGTGTGTCGTGGTGGTCTTGATAACATCATTGGTACGGTATCTTCAAAGAATCTATTGGATGAGTATGAAGTGCTTTCGGCGGGTAAACTCGCGAAAATGTTACGTAAGCCAAGGTTTGTTCCTGAATCAATGAAAGGGTTAGCTCTTCTCAACCACATGCAGCAAACCAGCTCTGAGATGGCGTTTTTAGTTGATGAGTATGGTGACGTCCAAGGGTTAGTTACTCATTATGACTTGCTTAAGTCTATTGCTGGGGAGTTGGGGATGGCTCCGCAACAAGTTTGGGCTAAGTTGCTTGCTGATGGAAGTTGGATTATTGATGGATTAATTCCAATCAACGAGCTGAAACATAAGCTGGATATTCAAGAACTAGAGGGTGAGTTTGATGAGGGCTTCCAAACCTTGAACGGTTTTTTGTCCTGGCAGCTAGGGAGTGTGGCAAAAGCCGGGACACACATTTGCTATCAACAATGGGACTTTGAAGTACTGAAGGTCAAAAATAATCGCATCACCCAAGTAAGAGCACGTAGAGAGTGTGGAACTCAAGATACAGAGAAGTAGGATAAATAGAAAACTATTGCTACTACAATTAATTGGATGTAAAAGCCCGCTTCAATATGTTAGTGACATAGGGAAGCGGGCTTTTAGTATGGTGAATATTAGCCGTTAAAGCGTTTGATGCAGTTCGTAGTATCGACCTTTCTCGTCAAGAAGCACTTGGTGGTGGCCGTACTCCAACACTTCACCGTCTTCGAGTAAGCAGATGGCGTCAAATGTTTCTAAATGCACTAAGCGGTGAGTGATGAAAATAACCGTTTTACCGTTAAAGTGTTGGTCAAACAACTGCATGATTTGTTGCTCAGTCTTTTTGTCTAAGCCTTCAGTAGGCTCATCAAGTAATAAGATCGGCGCATCATGTAGCAGTGCTCGTGCGATACCAATACGGCGCTTTTCGCCACCGGAAAGTTGACGTCCGCCATCACCCAACCATGCGTCCAAGCCATTGTCTTCAGCCAAATGTGCCAGGTCTACTTTATCTAGAGCAGCGATAAGCTCCTCATCAGAAGCGGACGGCTTCGCCATAGACAAGTTATCACGTAGTGTGCCATTCAAGATGTCGACTTTCTGGCTAACAATGCTAGTTGCTTCGCGAAGTTGACCTTCACTCCAGTTTTGAATCTGAGCACCGGCAAGGGTAATCGTCCCTTGGTCGACATCCCAGTAACGTGAAATGAGCTGCAACAGCGTTGACTTACCTGAACCAGTTTGACCAACAATGGCCAAACGATGCCCACTCTTCACTGAAAGTGACACGTCGCGAAGTGCTTTTTCGTTAGCGTCTGGGTAGCTAAAGCAAACGTGATCGATATCGATGGAGTACTCATTCGAATGCGTTACAGGCTCGTCAGGGAAGGTGACTTCCGGCGTTGCTAGAATCACCTCATTTAGTCTCTTGGCGGAGGTCAGCGTCTGACCTAGATACTGGAATGCACCTGCAATAGGCATCAGTAGTTCAAAGCTTGCCATAGTCGCAAAGGCCATTAACGCGATTAGTGGGTCAGGCTGATTTCCACCCACGCCATCCGCTGCTAGCCACAGCATCAGTATGAGCAGCCAACCATTAGCAAGAATCAGCAGACCCTGAGCCATACCAGATATTTTTGCGTGAACCAACTGGTTAGTAATCAACTTGTCTTGCGCAGTCACAATAGCTTTTCGGTAGCGAGATTCAGCGCCAAAAAGCGTCAGTTCACTATAACCTTGTAACCAGTCTAAGGTACGAATGCGAAGCTCAGCTTTATTTAGTGTTAACGCTTCCCCATTCTTGCTTCCCAAGCGGTAGAAAACGATAGGCCACGTGATAAGCAGCAGCATTAGAATTGCGCCAAGCGTGAGGCCTAGCGTCATGTCAAACCAACAAAGAATAGCGGTCAGACATAAGATGCCAAATACACCGACGATAATTGGGCTAACAAGACGCAAATAGACGTGGTCCATGGCATCAACATCTGCCACAAGACGGTTGAGCATATCCGCATCGCGAATGTTGACGGCTTTACCGGGAATAAGCGGTGCTAGCTTGGTGAAAAAGAAGATTCGAAGATCGGTGAGTAATTTGAAGGTAGCGTTGTGGCTGACTACACGTTCACCCCAACGTCCAGCGGTGCGCGCCATTGCCGCACCACGTACACCGGCACCTGGCAACATATAGTTAAAAGTTTCGCGAGCAATGGTTAAGCCTGCGACCGCAGCAGCAGAAATAAACCAGCCTGAAAGAGTGAGTAGACCAATGGACGCAAAAAGTGTTGCAAAGGAGAGGAGCATACCCAAAGACAGGCCAAACCAATGCTTTTTATACAATTTTAAGTAAGGGAGTAAATCACGCATCTAAATTCCCCTTATCTTGAGCAACGGATGATTGATGGGCAGACAACATGGTGCTGAATAAGCCATCTGAGTCTGAAAGTGAATCATAACTGCCTTGTTGTTCCAGACGGCCTTGATTCATCACTAAGATGGTATCTACGTTCTTTAGTTGAGAGAGCTGGTGGGTGACCATCAATGTCGTTTTACCTGCGGTACTGGTGTGTATACCTTGAGTAACAAGACGTTCACTTTTGGCGTCCAGACTTGCAGTCGGTTCATCTAGTAACCAGAAGTTACCGTTTTGTACCATTGCTCTTGCTAACGCGATACGCTGAGCTTGACCGACCGAAAGACCTCCGGAACGATCGGTAACTTGATAATCCAAACCATGTTTTTCGACAAACTCAGCCGAGAACGACGCCAAAAGAGCATTGTTGACTTGCTCTTGGTTAACATCATTATTACCTAGGGTGATGTTGTCGCGAATCGTTCCGTGAAGTAGCAGTGGGTTTTGGCCAACCCAGCTGATGTTTTTACGCCAGTCGGTTTGGTCGAGATCTTTAAGTTCAATACCTGCCACTTTTAATGAGCCTTGATACGGCATAAAACCTAAAATAGCGTTGACCAGACTGGTTTTGCCTGCGCCGCTCGGGCCGACTAACGCCGCGGCTTCGTTGGCGCTTATTTTGAAGCTAATTGGACCGACAAGGCGAGTCCCCTCAGGGCTGAAAACTTCTAAATCTATTGCTTCGATAGAGATGCTTTGAGGGTGAGAAATGTTCTGACTGCCCTGTGGTAATGCGGTAACTTCTGTATCCAAGAACTCGACAATACTTTCTGCAGCACCGACGGCTTGTGCTTTAGCATGGTAGAAAGTACCTAAGTCGCGCAGTGGCTGATAAAACTCAGGCGCTAAAATCAAAATGAATAAGCCAGCGAACAAGGTAACGCCGACACCATAATGACCAAAGTTAAGCTCACCAATATAGCTGAAGCCAAAATAGACGGCAGTTATGGCGATGGAGATTGATGTAAAGAACTCCAAAACCGCAGACGAAAGGAAGGCAAGTCGCAATACATCCATTGTGCGTTTACGAAATACTTCAGACGCACCACGTAGTACCTCTGTCTCAGTTTCTGTGCGATTGAAGAGACGAATTGTTGTCATGGATTGCAATCGGTCATAAAAGTGACCAGAAAGACGTTGTAAAGCCTTAAAGTTTTTACGGTTAGCGTCGGCAGCCTTCATTCCGACGAATGCCATAAACAGAGGAACAAGTGGTGCGGTGACAAGGAAAATTAGACCGGCAGCCCAGTTGATAGGAAATACAACGATAAGGATGATAATAGGGACAGCAACAGCGAGGGACATTTGCGGCAAGTACTTAGCGAAGAAATCTTGCATTTCTTCCACCTGTTCAAGAACTAGTGTTGCCCATGTGCCAGCAGGTTTGCCTTTTATATAAGTTGGTCCTAGTTCGCGTAACTTATCAAGGATGAGTTGCCTTATGTAACAACGTATCTGCTCGCCACATTTGAATCCAGCGATTTCGCGCCCCCAAGCACATCCAGCACGCCCAGCAACGGCTACTAGTAACCCTAAGAAGTGCGGAATGAGTTCATATTTGTCGACATGCTCAATAATGAGTTGGTGCAATATTGTGGCGATAAGCGCAGCTTGCGCTAGCAAAAACAGGCTTGAAAGAACGCCAAGGCCAATCGCAATAGCGAGCCAGCGTTTAGCAAGCTTACTTTGCGTCTTGAGCCAATTATTCAAGCTCCGTTGTTTTTTCTTATCCATGTAGAAGGCTTAATGAGTATTATTATTAGAAGAAACGGCGATTATACAAAAAGAAACCCACAGGGCATACCTATGGGTTTCTTGTTTTCAAAAATAATGAGACGAAATGTTAAATTTATGACTGTGCGTCAAGGAAACGCTCAGCATCTAACGCTGCCATGCATCCTGTTCCGGCTGAAGTAATCGCTTGGCGGTAGTTATGGTCCATCACGTCGCCAGCAGCGTAAATACCGGGAATGCTTGTTTGCGTAGCATTGCCTTCTAGGCCGGATTTCACAACAATATAGCCGTTGTTCATTTCAAGCTGACCTTCGAACAAGTCAGTATTCGGCTGATGACCAATGGCGATAAATGCACCCATAACATCAATGTGTTCAATTTCTTCTGACTGTGTATCTTTAATTCGTACGGCAGTGACGCCCATATCATCACCAACGACTTCTTCCAACGTACGGTCGGTATGCAGGACGATATTGCCTGACTCTACTTTGTCCATCAAACGCTTAACGAGAATCTTTTCCGCACGGAATGTGTCTCTACGGTGGATTAGGTGAACCTCTGAAGCGATATTCGATAGATAAAGAGCCTCTTCAACAGCGGTATTGCCGCCGCCAACAACCGCAACTTTCTGGTTGCGATAGAAGAAACCGTCACATGTCGCACAAGCTGAAACGCCACGTCCTTTGAACGCTTCTTCTGATTCTAGGCCAAGGTATTTGGCTGATGCGCCCGTTGAGATGATAACTGCATCGGCAGTATAGCTCTGAGAGTCTCCAAACAACTTAAACGGGCGAGTACTGAAATCGACTTTATTAATGTGATCGAAGATCATCTCGGTTTCAAATTTCTCAGCGTGCTCTTTCATACGATCCATTAGAGCAGGGCCCGTTAACCCTTCGGCATCACCTGGCCAATTTTCCACTTCAGTGGTCGTTGTGAGCTGTCCACCTTGTTGCATTCCAGTCACTAGAACAGGATCGAGGTTGGCACGTGCCGCATAAACAGCCGCGGTATAACCAGCAGGGCCAGAACCTAAGATAAGCAATTTACAGTGTTTTGTGTCAGCCATTTTGTTGTCTCACTTCAGTCATTCTTATTGCACCTTCTATCGGTGCATCTTAATTACCTAATATATTGGGGTTACGGTGAATTAATCAATACTAGATTTGTGATAACTGATGTCATTTTGAGCAGTTAGTTGTTAATCGAACGCATCAAATGCATATTTTCCCTTTGTACCGTCCGATTAGAGATAAATACTAGGATTGATAATCTAGATGGTGGCTAACACTTTGACGATTCACCTTTGCAAAGACGATGAGTTAATAGTTGTTTTTGTCATATGCCATTGTTAAATAACATGATTTTTTCTTGTCTAGTTAACAATGCTAGGTTTTTAGTGGGTTGAAATTGATAATTAGAATATGTTGCTGCCCAATAACTTTATTGTAGATAATCATGCCTTTTTGTTCGAATGTATGGTTTAAAAGGCTGTGAAATGTTGATCTTGCAGAATTGTTAATATTTAATGGCTTGTAAATAAAATGTGAAATACATTGTTTTGCATAACATTGAAAGGAGTTAATGATGCTACATAGTGTTGAAAGTACATTACATCTTACTAGTCTGAGTGGTCGTTCCACTGAGCAGCTGGCACCATCTTTTGCAACGCTACCTAACACGGAACATGCTGACGGAAAATATCGCTTACGTCGTTATTCGGTGGTGCGCTTTGAAAAAGGTCAAATTGCAGACAAAGGTGATAATTGCTTTGTTCAGTCTGAGCATTTTAACCACTTTCAAGGCGATGTGATTAGACAGTTTGAACCTGTTTTAGAATCGACTTTGCAGAGCTCTGCGATGCTGGAACTGGTTACGCTTTTTGTTAACACGAATGCCTTACCTGACGGACAGGAAATTGAAATTCATCAGATGAGGATCGCAGCGGTTTACGATGAAACTGAGGTTGCTCCAGAAGGTGTACATCAAGATGGATTTGACCATATTGCCTTGGTCGGTATTGGTCGAGAAAACATCGTAGGCGGTGAGATCATGCTCTACAACGATAATGGCGAAGCTCCGTTTTTCAGAAAAGTACTGGAAAATGGGGAAGTAGCTATCCTTGACGACTCTAAGCTTTGGCACAATGCTCAGCCAATCCGCTGTATTGATAATCAAAACGCAGGCTACATGGACGTGTTTGTATTAACCGCTAAGGATATGCGCAATGCACTTCACTCCTAGTTCTGCTCGAGAGCACTTTTCTGCTCTTCATCAATCGTATAACGGCCAGTCAGTGGTATTCCTTGATGGCCCCGGAGGTTCTCAAGTACCAGGCTCAGTTCTTAAAGCCATGACGGATTACCTTGGCCAGTACAATTCCAATTTAGGCGGTCACTACTTTTCTAGCAAAGAAACAGTGGAGCTTGTTGCAAAAGCCCGCCACCATGGAAAAGCACTATTTAATGCCGAAGAAGTGGACAACATCGTGTTTGGCGCCAACATGACATCGTTGACGTTCCAGTTGAGTAGAGCGATTGCGAGAAACTGGCAACCTAATGATGAAGTCATCGTTACGGCGCTGGACCATTACTCAAATGTATCAAGCTGGCAACAAGCTGCAGAAGATAGAGGTGCGGTGGTCAAGCAGGTTAAAGTCGATGAAAGTGACTGCTCTTTGGACTTTGAACATTTAGAGAGTCTCATTTCTGAAAAAACCAGATTGATCGCCGTGACTTACGCGTCCAATACCACTGGTTCTATAACTGATATTAAGCGTATTGTGGAGCTGGCAAAACGGGTAGGGGCACCAGTCTTTGTCGATGCGGTGCACTTTGCGCCACATGCATTGATAGACGTACAAGACCTAGAGTGTGATTTTTTGGTCTGTTCTGCATACAAGTTCTTTGGACCTCACTTGGGGTTAGCTTATATCTCACCGACTTGGTTGCAGTCATTGAAACCATATAAAGTGGAACCTGCAACAGATATTGGCCCTGGGCGCTTTGAAACTGGTACGCAAAGCTTTGAAGCAATGGCTGGCTTCATTGAGGCGGTTCGTTACATAGCGAGCTGGGGTAAAGGGCAGAGTTTACGGCAACAACTTGTGTCCGCGTTTAAGGATATTGGTCACCATGAAGAACAAATAAGTCGCTACTTTTTGGAGCGACTATCGCGATGTGATTCGTTAAGCCTTTATGGGATAGCTGATTCGGCTCATAGCAGGCGCACACCGACATTTGCCCTTCGTTCAAGTGAGCATTCACCAGAATTGATGGCAAAATCTCTTGGTGAACAAAATATTTGTGTATGGAATGGGCACTTCTACGCACTAGGATTAGTCAAACAACTCGGACTAGAAGATAAGGGTGGTGTATTGCGGGTTGGTTTTATGCATTACAACACTCTCGAAGAAGTTGATCGATTTTTCGATGCCATAGAAAATATCTAGTGATAGAAAAGCCCGCGTTTGCGGGCTTTTCTTTAGATTTTTTGCGTTAGGCGGAAACTTCAACTTCATAGGAGGTGAACTTACGAATATTGATCACGCCAGTATCAAAGATTAAATACTGTCCTTTGATACCTTGTAACGTTCCTGTCACCACGGGCTCTTTATCAAAGTTATGCGACTTAATCTTGGTTGGATAAACTTCAACTGGATAGCTGATAGGTGTAATCACTTCGCTCAGTATTTCTATCGAATCGTCACCATATTGAGCTTTAATTTCTGCAATTTTGTCGGCGACAAGTGGTAATAGTTCTTGCGCTTTTTCTGCCAACTCCATCGGGTCACCATCTTGCTTTAATAAGGTTCTCCAGTTGGTTTTATCGGCAATATGCTTGGCAAGTTCAACTTCGATTAAGCCGGATATCTGACGCGTTTTAACTTTCAGAATCGGTAAACCTTGTGTTGCCCCTTGGTCTATCCAACGAGTAGGAATTTGCGTATGACGTGTAATACCCACTTTCAAGCTGGAGGTGTTAGATAAGTAGACGAAATGATCAACCATGCAATTGGCTTCGCCCCACTCGGGTTCACGACAAGTTCCTTGGTCATAGTGGCAAGTTTCAGGCTTCATAATGCACATATCGCAGCTTGCTAGCTTTTTCATGCAAACAAAGCAATGGCCTTGTGAATAGCTCTTCTTTGTTTTTTTGCCACAAGAGCTACAGAAAATGTTACCAGTATGGGTAAGGGTCAGCGTCTTTCCAATAAACGAGGTGAGTTCTACTTCTTGTTCACCAACGGGTAAACGGTATTGAACTTGCGAATCTAGAGAGGCACGCATTTTGGACAGCGTACCTGAGGCTAATAGTGACATGACATTACTCTTTTAGTTGTTTTGCCCAGTGTAGCAAAAACAAGAGTTAGAATCTGTCGAAAAAACTATCGAAAGGGAGTGTGCCAATAAGTTTGAGCATGGCCATTTTTCTTTGCTTCATACATAGCTTTATCAGCCAATTGAATGAGTTCTATGGGCTGATTAGAAGATTCTGGGTAAATGGCAACACCTATACTAAGTGATAGATTTTGATGGTGTAATCTTTCACAGCCAACGAGTCTCTCCATCGACTGATGCAGCTTGTCGCAAATCGTATGTATGATAGTCAATTGTCTAAGATTTGAAAGCAAGATGATGAACTCGTCACCACCATGCCGACATACCAGATCACTGCTACGCAGCTCTCCAGCCAGAACATGAGCTATTTTCTTTAAGAGTTCATCTCCGGCATGGTGTCCGATATGGTCGTTGACTAGTTTAAAGTTATTAACATCAACAAACAGTAGTGCAAAGTGAAGTTGATTGATTCGATGGTGTTGGATTTCGTTCTCTAACCGAACAGAAAAATCTTTTCTGTTCGGCAGGCCTGTTAAATCATCCTTGCGAGCAAGTTCTTGAAACTTTTGTTCCGAGTTCTTGAGCTTTTCATACTGGACGTTGAGATTGTTTTGAAGGTAATTGAGTGCTTGCGCGACATCTCCAATCTCATCTCGTTGGTTATATTGATAAGGAGCTGTTTTCTTTCCCAACGTAATCCTTTGTGCAAAGGAGGCAATGTGAGTGAGGGGCAGCGTAACGTATCGAAATAGAGAAAATGAAAGTACAGATGCGATTGACAGCAATACCATAGTAGTAATCAGTACGCTCTTGATTGTGTTTTCCCGCCACAGGCTACCGATGGAGTCTTGTCTGACGTGGCCCAAAATATAGGCACTCGAAGTTTGATGGATCTGAAACTTTGCTAACGCGAAGCTTGCGTAATACAAGCTGTTATCTTTAGTGTTCGTATTTAGTTCAAAGAAGCTTGAATGTCCGTGATTAACGGTTGTCAGCGCATTTGGGTAGTCATTCTGGACTTGTTCAACTTTTCCTTTCATAAAGCTAAACTGCTTGTCTATTTCTGGATGAAGCAAGTAATCTCCTTTGGTATTAGCGATCATAAACATCGTCGAGTCACCCATTAAAGAAGTTGCGTTTTCCATTAAGCTTTTGATATCGATAGTGAACAATAAAGATGTACTTTCATCACTCTTGAGATTGAGAGGATAAACGATAAATACGTAAGGCGTAGATTCATGATGAACGATACGGTCATAATGGGTTGAAACTGGAGAGACGTAGATTTCTCCCCCATGAATTTTCGTAGCTTCGACAAACAATGGAATATGAGTAAGGTTGTTGAGCTCATTTGGTTCTACAGCATGTATATTTTTGTTAGACCCTGTTTGAATTCTGAGGATTTCTCTAAGTGCTGTGTTTTGGTGGATAATCGAGACACTGTTATAGGTTGAGTTGTTTTGAAGAAATGGAATGATGGCTGCTGCCAGCTCAGTTTTAGCATACTGTTTGTCGAGCTTATCTTTGACCAACATCGCTAACATATCATTGCTTCGCTCAATATCTTGAAGTTTCTCCTGCAAAGCGCGAATGGCAATTCCTGTGGTTTGTGTCATTTTTGTTTTGATATTATCGGCAAGCAGTGCCTTAGAGCCTTGATAGCTTTGCCAGGCTAGAATTGAAAATGAAATTAACAGTGTGCATGTGAACATCAGTGTAATTTTCGTGGAAAGCTTCATTGCCTCGCTCTCTTGGTATGTTCCATTACCTTGGGAAGTGGTTTACCGCTGTACACTGAATCCCACATGGCTTCACGTTTTTCCGGTGATTCTACTGGTGAAAGCCATATCAACTTTTCCTTATTATCGCTTTCAGAAAACTGGTTAAGAGGACTTTGTAGTCCATGACGCTTAGTTAGTTCAAGTTGAACCCATGGTTCTAGCACAAAATCAATCCAGCGGTGAGCAAGTTCAGTTTGTTTGGAAGTAGACAAGATTGACCAACAATCTAACCAAGCCAATGCTCCCTCTTTTGGAATCGTATATTCTATATTGGCACCCGTCTTTTTCAGCGAATCAACTTGTTGATGGCCAAAATTCGCAAACATAATTGATAGTTCAAAGCGATTAAATAGCTCTGTTGCCTCCTCGAGTGAACGATAGAACGTTAACGTATTCTCTCTCAGTGATATCAGTTTCTTAGCAATGAGCTCGTCGTCAGACTTTGGAATCTGAAAAGGATCGGGCAGCTTCAATGCCAGCGCAGCTAAACTCACATTATGCGTCCCGCCATCATATCCAAGCGCCTTGTGATGGTATTCCGGTGACCAGAAGTCTTGCCAGGAAGTTGGAGCAGATTTTACACGATCGACATTGTAGATGATTCCCATTGATGAATAGGTATAAGGGAGGCCGTAGATATTACCGTTAAAGGTGATTTCTGGGTTTGTTGACAGTGGTGCGAATTGATTGCTAATCCATTTACTATTTTCTATCTTGTATATGTCGATTGGAACAAATTTTCGCAATTTGATATATCGTTGTAGCTCAGAGGAATTTAGGGCAACAAGGTCATAATCTTGGTTTCTATCATCAAGTTTCTCCCTTAACTGTTTGTCATTATTTACATAAGTCACTTCAATATCGATGTTATTTTTATTTTCGAAAATAGATACAATATCTGTGTCGGTATATCCATGCCAAGATAATATTTTTAAAATCTCTTTTCCGTAAACAATATGACTGAAGAAAATCATGCACAAAATTGGTGCAATATAAATGCGCATCATGATAATGCCTAGGTTAATTAGCCTTTTAGATTATATGAATCAGTCATCTCTAATTTCAAATTGTTAGTCTGGTATTAAACGAAAGTTTATTAATATAGTTATCAAAATGCGATTTATATCACAATGTTGCTGATTTGTGTGACTTGTAATGCATTAATTATGTAATTGTTGTGCAAAGGGTCTCAAAAAGTGGAACAAGTGTGGTTGGTTAGGGTTAGCCGAGCATTTTGTAAATAAAATGTCAGAAATAGGTCTAATATCGAAGTCGGCAATATTTAAATAATTCCTTTGTCATTCTTATTTATTAAATCAATGACAGGATAAATAACCGTCTGAGGCTAACATGACGTCTACTTTAAGCAAGGATGCTGGTAGTTTTAATAATACGCAGTACTTTAAAATAAACAAGAAAGTTCTTATTTTTATTACCGTGGTTTCTATTTCGGTAAATGTGCTTTTTCTTGTGCTTCCTTTATTTTCGATGCAAGTTTTTGATCGTGTTCTTTCTTCCGAAAGTCGCGAAACGCTTGTAATGCTTGCAATAGTTGCATTGTTCCTCTTATCTATTCAAGCGCTACTCGATTGGGTTCGCGGGCAAGTAATGTTGCGTTATGGATATGGCGTTGAGCAACAGTCCGCAGACTTCGCCTTTAATGTTTCTATGCTCAAGTCACAACAAAGCAATGGAATATTCAGCCAATCTCTAACTGATTTATCTCGAGTTAAAGAAACTCTCACTTCTCCTGGGATCTTTGCGTTATTTGATGCTCCATTTGCACCTGTTTTTTTAGCGGTCATGTATCTCATGCACCCGCTGCTTGGACACTTTGCGTTAGCAGGCGCAACGGTTCTCTTTGTTATATCGATCATAAGTATGATAGTGACGAAGCGCCTGCAGAATAATGCAAGCGAGCATGCGAGTACATTCAATACATTAACTAGTGATTGGCTTAAAAACGCTGAGATTGTTCAAGCATTAGGTATGAATGACAATTTGGTCGCGAAGTGGCGTAAGGAATCAATAAATCCGACAGTAGACAAAGCGAACGCAGACAGAATTTCTCGAGCGATTTTAGCACTTGCTAAGTATGCTCGGATGCTGTTGCAAATTGGAGTGCTATGCGTTTCGGTCATTCTGGTATTAGAGAACGAAGTTGGTGCTGGAGTATTGATTGCCGCATCGATGATTATGAGCCGAGTTTTAGCGCCAGTTGAGCAGGCGATCCATAACTGGCAAAGCTGGTTAGAAGGTTGGAAAGCACATCAAAGATTACGCAAGTCTTATCTTGAACAACCAAAAGAAGTCGTCGAACTACCAAAGATAAAAGGCGCTGTGGGATTCGACAAAGTTTTCTTAGGTCACCAAGGTAGTGAGAAGCCGTTGCTCGAAGATCTTACTTTTTCCATTCCTGCTGGTGCATCGGCAGCTATTGTTGGAGGTAGCGGTGTAGGTAAATCAACATTGGTCAAAGCTATTCTAGGTTTGGTTAAACCTGTAAGCGGTGAGGTGCGCATTGATGGCGCAACACTTAACCAGCGCCAAGTATCAGAACTAGGGAGGCAAGTTGGCTATGTTTCCCAAAATAGTCAGTTGCTATCGGGCACAATTGCGCAAAATATTTGCCGATTCGACGAGAATGTTGATGCGAAGGACATCGTCGATGCAGCCAAATTAGCTGGTGTTCATGAGATGATTCTGTCACTACCAAATGGCTATCAAACACTGGTTGGTGCACTAGGAATCCGATTGTCTGGTGGACAACAGCAACGAATTGCCTTGGCTCGTGCGCTATATACAAAACCAGCCTTACTTATATTGGATGAGCCCGATTCTAATCTTGACCATCCAGGGCAGGCGGCACTGATCGATTTCATTGCTCATGCACATCACAAGCAAATTACCGTCATTGTCATTTCACACCGTATGTCAATTATTCAGCATACCAGCTTATGCATGGTGTTAGGTGAAGGACGCCTCCAGCAATACGGTAAAACGACCGAGATCTTAAATATTCCTGCATCGTCAGCAAACAGCATAGGGAGTGTGTCATGAAACTAAATCATTCAGAGACATCTCGTTCGTTCAATCTCTCTTTGACCAACTTCATTCTGTTTGGTTGGCTCGTATTGTTGGTTTGCTTTATTGGAATTGGCTATTGGAGTTATAGCGCACCACTAAGTTCAGCCTCGTTGGCACCAGGGAAATTGGTGACAGAGCTCGAGAATCAGAAAGTGCAGCATCATACCGGAGGGGTAGTCGAAACGCTTCTCGTCAAAGAAGGTCAGCGTGTCGAAAAAGGCGACTTGTTACTGGTGCTCTCGGATCCATTGCTTGTTAGCCAACTCGAACAACTGAATCAAAAACGTTTTATCGTCCAAGCTCG
The DNA here is from genome assembly GCF_900088415.1 of Vibrio mediterranei. Classification (GTDB taxonomy): domain Bacteria; phylum Pseudomonadota; class Gammaproteobacteria; order Enterobacterales; family Vibrionaceae; genus Vibrio; species Vibrio mediterranei. The sequence continues at coordinate 219,694 of NZ_FLLQ01000007.1, read as the reverse complement.
CCTAGCTCGAATTGACGCAGAGCTTTCAGGAGAGGCGATTAATTGGGGAAACGAGGAGAACCTGACTCCGATTCAAAGTCAGATACGTCGCGATCAAGCGTCACTATTGAACCAGAATCGTCTGATTCATAAAGAACAAATGATGTCACTCCGCCAGCAAATGGCTCAATCAGAGAATGACAGAGACAGCTACAAAGCTTGGCTTTCAAGCGACGAACATTCTCTGACATTGCTCAACGAAGAAATCGAAGCGAACTCTGCCTTGTTAGAAAAGGGGTATGTATCGAAAGTTGCCTTTCTTGAACTAAAGAGAGAGTACTCAAGCTTGGTGGCAAAAATAGCGGAGCACCGTACTCGAATAAAAAGAACCAATAACAAAGTTGCCGAGCTTGAATCTCAAATGGACGCACTAAAAATAGACTTTATGCGTACCGCTCAAGAGAAAAAGCAAGAGCTAGTTTCGGAAGAGCAAGCAATCTTAAAACAGCTAAAAGCGTCTAATACGCTAAACGATCGCATAGAAGTACGCGCTCCAGTTGGAGGCGATGTGATCAATCTCGTTATTCATACTCAAGGCGGTGTTGTTGCTCCAACAAGCACGATACTGGAGATTGTCCCCAATAACACCCGAGTGGTCGCAAGTGTCAACATTCAACCCAAGGATATCGAATCGGTGTATGAAGGTTTGTCGGCAAACATCCGTCTGACTTCATACAGCTTTCGACAAGTCCCAGCGGTAACAGGTGAGCTTATACATCTCTCCGCGGACAGCATCGTAGATGAGCGGCTAGGCGGTCATTTCTATCAAGGAAAGATAGCCCTCGATGCAACGGAGCTTCTAGATCTTGGCTTAGATCTGAAACCGGGTATGCCGGTTGAAGCGCAAATAGTACTAGAGGAACGCACTGTTCTTGATTATCTACTTTCTCCGCTGATACAGAGTATGGAGAAGGGGATGAGAGAGATTTAATACAAGTTTAACGACAAAGGAAGGCTAATCATGGCATCAGATGGATATAATACGATAGTTCTTGACCACAGGAATAACTTTAAGACTGGTGGTCTTGGAAACGACCACATTTTAGGTAAACAAGGTAACGATACCGTTAATGGCCAACGAGGAAACGATATTCTTGAAGGAAATCGTGGCGATGACAAGGTGAACGGTGAAGGCGGTGATGACCTTATCTTTGGTGGTGTAGGCAATGATACTGTTTCGGGAGGTAGTGGTGCAGACGTGTTCTCTATGAGAATACTTCGAGGAGGTGATAACGTAATCAAGGATTTCGAGTTAGGTGAAGATTCGCTTCAACTGGTCTTCAACAGACGACATTTTGTTTTGGAGAATGATATCGTAGAAGCAAGGCTGTCCTCCAAATTCGACGGCGATCTTCTTGAGAGCAAGGTCGAAGCTCGTGAGGGAAAAATAGAAGCTAAGCTAGATAGTCAAGTATCGAGAATAACGGAGAAACTCGATAAGAAGATTGGTTTTGATTCAGAAAAGGTAACAGATGCGAATAGCTTTGTTGAAGAGTCTATTCAAAACCACATGACGATAACATCGAATGGCAGTGATTTGGTACTTACGTTTTTGGGTGATACTAATCTCGGAACAAGTATTACACTTAACGGCTTAGCGGCCGATCCATCTATTCAAAACCTACTGACGTTGTTAGATGGTCAACCTGATAATGCGGCAATTATCGCTCGACTCACGGACCCTAGTTGTACTTATGGAACAAGTATTGCGGACGAATTACACGGAACTTCTGAGAACGATTGCATTGATGCCTTAGCGGGTGATGATGTTATATTCGGCGCTGGAGGTAACGATAAAATCAACGGCGGCGAAGGAATTGATACTATTGGCTTCAGTGGCTCAGTATTGGATTACAATTTCCAAACATATGGCTTTATCAAAGTCACTGATACAGTATCAAACAGAGACGGTGTTGATCACCTTTCTAACTTTGAGAAGCTTGCCTTTGATGAAGGTACGTTCACTTGGATGCGTGGTCACAACGCTGGTGACAACCTGACCGCGCATGATGGTGTTGATACTATAATGGTTGGCATGCATGGTCATGACACGCTAAATGGTGGCACTGGTAACGATGTTCTTCTTGGCGACAATGGCACGAATTTCCACTATCAGGGAGGAAATGACGTACTGAATGGCGGTGCTGGCAATGATATTTTAGTCGGAGGCGCAGGTAACGATACGCTCAATGGTGGGGAAGGGGAAGATACTGCTGCTTTCAGCGGTTCGGTAACTGAATACCACTTCATGAATCGATTGACTGTAGTCGATAAAGTCTCTGGTCGAGATGGTACGGATCAACTTAAAGAGATTGAAAATGCGTCATTTTCCGACGGCACTTATGCCCTTAAAATTGGGCACAACGCTTATGATAATCTAGTGGCGCAAGATGGTGTTGATACTTTATTGGTTGGTGCCGATGGTGATGACAAACTTACCGGTGGAACTGGAAATGATGTCCTAATTGGTGATAACAGTATTGATGACACCTACAAAGCCGGTAATGATACTTTAGATGGTGGGGCTGGAAGCGACATCATTCTTGCTGGCGGTGGTGATGACTACATTCGAGCGGATGAATATGCTCCAGCTCATCTTGCTATTCATGCAGAAAGTGACGTAATTAATGGTGGTGATGGTGTCGATACGCTTTGGTACAACGATACTTTCAAGAATGCCGATTCGCTAAACATAAAGGTTGTTGATGAAGATACCTTTAGCGTTGACACTATGTTGGCTGGCAGCGTGACGTCAACAGACACGGTTACTAGTGTAGAAGTACTATACGGCACTCGTGGAGATGATGTGATTGACTTTAGCGGGCTAGGGCATGGTATGACCTACAACGACAAGTCGAGTGGAGCGGGACAAGATGAGGTTACTGGTTCCGATTACAATGACATTATTAAAGTCATGAATGGTGATGACACGGTCTATGCAAGTAACGGTCAAGATTACGTTGACGGTGGACACGGTCAGGATAAGCTAGTGTTCGATGCAGCTACGGCGAATATTCATGTTGAAGCTAATGGCCCAGCTTATATGCAGGAATATAAGGTATATGATAGCTCTCTAGTTGTGAACAATGATGCGGATATCGATAACGATATATTTACTATCGTTAAAAATGTGGAACAAGTTCACGGTAACGATGGCTATATTGATATCCTATAAAGCCCTAGTTTAAAGATTGTCGCATGGGCCCTAGATGTTTTTCTTGGGCCCTTTTAATATAGAGAGACTTGAACGGTTAGCAGAAGTAACGTGTACTTTTACTGTGACTCATTAGCGGAATCTAGAGTATTGATCTCAGAAACAATCGGCTCCTTCGGCCCCAAAAACTTCGGCTGAGTATTCATAATATACAAATCCAAAAATGCCTTAGTTCTGGCAAATACTTCTCTTAATCTTACTGAAAATCCAGACTTGGATGTCGGTCCAGACACCGCTAAACATGTCGCATTAATATCGTATGATCGTGCGATAAACAGAGCTCGTTCACAGTGAAACTTCTGCGTGATGATTAAGAAGTCATCGGTATCAAAGATCTTTTTGGCACGAACAATCGAATCTAGCGTTCTAAATCCGGCGTAGTCCAAGTGGATAGCTGGCTCAGGAACTTCTGCTCTCAACAAGTCTCGTTTCATTGTCCATGGTTCATTGTATGAACGGTGGGCGTTATCGCCACTGAGTAGGAAATGAGACACTTTACCTTCGTTGTAAAGGTCAATCGCCGCCTCAATGCGATGGGAGTAGTACTCGTTGAGAGTTCGACCTAGATACTTACTCGTGCCAAGAACGACTGCGACCTGAACATTATCAATATCGTCGATAGAGGTGAGAATCCGGTCTTCGGCTTGCCAACTCACCCAACGGTCAATGGACGCGATGAAGACGACGAACAAAACAAGTGTATAACAAGCGATACGAAGTGCTCTCTTTAAGAAAGAAAGCACGGTGCTGGATAACAACGTTTCCTTGTTAAATCTAAAGGTCACTAAATCTGACGATTCCTTTGAGCCCAAATACCTATACTCACAAAGCTTAGAACCACGATGGCGAACATCAAGCCTGGTTCTGTATTAACTAATACGTTCTTTAACAATGGGGTGGCTTTAATAATGATCAACCCATAGCCAAATGCATTGAGTAGTATAAAGCAGACCGTCCGAATTACGAAATTTGTATCTCGTAATGCGTTCCTTAAGAGGCGGTTGATATCCGCACCTAGTACGACAAGAGAACATGCGATTAGTGCCGTAGAAACTTCAAAAAGATAAGGAGCAATAAAGCGTCCTCCCGGAGCGAAAATATCGAGCATGTCAATGTCCTTGCTGCAGTATAACGATAGAAATGAGCTGACTATTAAACAAAAAAAAGGCTCTTGTAAACAAGAGCCTAAATGTGATGTCGATTCAGATTAGAATGCTGAACGTTTGTATTTACGGTAAACCGGCTGCCAGAAGTTGTCGTCAATAGCTTCACGCAGAGTTTCATCTGAGCGTTCTTTCGCCACTCCTTGTTCAATGGCTTTTTTCGCCACGGCGTAAGCAATTTTCTTAGACACTAAATGAATCTCTTCAAGTGGCGGTAACAGTTGACCTGATCCTTTTTGTGCAAGAGGAGAACACTCTGCGAGCGCACGACTTGATTCCATCAACATTTCGTCTGTAACGCGTGATGCTTGCGCTGCAAGTACGCCTAGACCAATACCAGGGAAGATGTAGCTGTTGTTACATTGCGCGATAGGGTAGGTTTTACCTTCGACAACTACAGGGTCGAATGGGCTGCCTGTTGCAACCAGTGCCTGGCCATTTGTCCAACGTAAGATGTCATTTGGTGTTGCTTCAACACGGCTAGTTGGGTTCGATAGCGGGAATACGATTGGACGGTCGCAATGTTGATGCATCTCTTGGATGATCTCCTTGCTGAATAGACCAGGCGCACCTGACACACCAATTAGAACCGTAGGTTTACCATTACGAATAACATCATGTAATGAGAAGCCTGAGTTCTCCGATGTCCATTCTTTGGTTTGTTCGTGTTTTTGTACCAGACGTTGTTGGAAGTCGAGTAGGTTAGGCATGCCTTCTTGTAGAAGCCCCCAACGGTCAACCATGAATACTTGAGAGCGCGCTTGTGCATCGCTGATGCCTTCAGACACCATCTGCGCAATGATCGCTTCAGCAATACCACAACCTGCAGAACCCGCACCTAAGAAGGTAACTCGCTGTTCAGAAAGCTTGCTACCTGCTGCTTTACATGCTGCAAGTAGAGAGCCTACGGTCACCGCTGCCGTACCTTGAATATCATCGTTGAAACAGCAAATACGATCCTTATAACGTTCAAGTAACGGCATTGCATTTTTCTGTGCAAAGTCTTCAAACTGAACGAGTGCATCTGGCCAGCGACGTTGAACCGCTTGAATAAAGTCTTCTACAAACGCTCGGTATTCATCGCCAGTAATTCGCGGATGGCGCCAGCCCATGTACATTGGATCAGCAAGACGTTGTGGGTTATTCGTACCAACATCAAGAACAATAGGCAGCGTATAAGCTGGGCTGATACCACCACACGCTGTGTACAAAGCCAGTTTACCGATAGGAATGCCCATACCACCAATCCCTTGGTCGCCCAGTCCTAGAATACGCTCACCATCGGTTACAACGATTACTTTTACGTTGTGGTTACGTGCATTGTTTAGCAAATCGTCAATACGATCACGATTTGGGTAAGAAATGAAAAGACCACGACCACGGCGATAGATGTTGGAGAAGTTCTCACACGCTGCGCCTACAGTCGGCGTGTAGATAATCGGCATCATTTCAGAGATATGATTTTGCACTAAGCGATAAAACAAAGTTTCGTTAGTATCTTGGATGTTACGCAGATAAATGTGCTTATCCATATCGCTTTCAAAGCTGGTGTATTGCTTGTAAGCGCGATCTACTTGTTCTTGAATTGTTTCTGTTGTTTCAGGTAGAAGTCCTTCAAGGTTAAAGGACATTCTTTCTTCAGCAGAAAATGCACTGCCTTTGTTCAAAAGTGGGGTACTGAGAAGTGCAGGGCCCGCGTACGGGATATAGAGCGGTCTTTTGTTGTTGTTCATTAGGTTACCTGTCTAGGAACAGTCATTTGGGATTGGGAACAATTTGCGGGATAATTTAACACAATTACCCATTCTAAGCGATGACGAAATGTTAACTATTTGTATTCGGTTTGCGGTAAAAAGCGAAGTGAGTCGAATGTTAATCCTCCTATGGGTATACTCCTTCACAATGACCTTGAATAACAAAGCAAAATGACAGTCTTACCTATTGATTCTATTGAACAAGAATTTAAACAAGCCCTGAAACAATCACACCTTATCGTTGAAGCTGAAACGGGTTCAGGAAAATCGACGAGATTGCCTCTTTGGTCGATGGATCAAGGACGAGTGCTGGTGGTAGAGCCGAGACGAATTGCCTGTACGTCGCTGGCACACTTCGTGGCGCATGGACTTGGTGAAAAGGTTGGAGAAAGCGTTGGTTATGCAATCAAGCTTGAAAACTGTTATACCGAGGCGTCAAAAGTGGTATTTGTCACGCCAGGTGTCGCCTTGAGGTGGTATGCCGAAGACCGCCTGAAGAGCTTTGATGTGGTTATTGTGGATGAATTTCATGAACGACGTTGGGACACCGACTTACTGGTTTCGATGTTAAAGCGCAATCAAACTCATAAAACAGTAATTACTTCGGCTACCATTGAAGGTCAAAAGCTAGCTGACTACTTTGATGCCAAGCGCTTGGTCGCACAAGGAAGAGTGTTTGATGTGGCAGTTCAGCACCATCGAAACGACAGTCGACAACTGCCTGATGCAAGGCATCTAGAAACACGTGTTAAAAGTGCGATTGAGCCATTGTTAGACGAGCTTGCAGCAGATATCTTGGTGTTTGTTCCCGGGCGAAAGGAAATTCAGCAGGTAGTATCCTCGCTAAAACCCCTTGCGGAGCAGTATGACGTTATTCTAGCGCCGCTGCATGCTTCTGTGACTGAGCAACAGCGTTCTGTTGCAATGTCAGTTCAAGATAAGCGCAAGGTCGTGATTGCAACAAATGTTGCGGAAACCTCTTTGACGATTCCTAATATCGCGGTTGTTGTGGATTCGGGATTGGAAAGAAGAAATGTACAGCGTAATGGACAAACCACGTTAATGCTGACTCATATTTCTAAAGCGAGTGCTGCACAGCGTTCTGGCCGAGCAGGACGAGTAATGGCAGGGACATGTATCCGTCTTTATGGTGAGCATGCTGCTCTCGATCTGGTTACCCCACCAGAACTTCAACGTGAATCGATTGTCGAGCCTATGTTGGCTGCTGCGACATGTGGGTTAGCGCTTAACGATCTCGAATTCATTGATGCGATACCTGATAAATCACTTCAAGCCGCCAAAGAGCAGTTAGTACAACTTGGTGCGATAGATGACATTGGTATTACCGAGCATGGGAAAAAGTTATACCCATTACCGATTGATACTATTTACGCTGATTTGGTCACTAAGATGCCTTCACGGGCGCTGAAGGAGGCTATGATTGACCTAACTGCTGCACTATGTGCGACAGGTAAACTGTTTCAAATCACCAGTAATGAAGAGCTACTGATGAAGCTGGACCTAGAAGAGCCGTTAGGTTGCGATGCAAGTATTCTTATTGGCCTAGTAAGAGGCAAGCAGTACACAGGTCTGACGGTAGACCAAGATTGTTTGCGTGAAGCACAAGGGTTATCGGAGCAGATGCGTAGTGTATTTGAATTGTCTAGTCTGGAAGTGGCTTCTAGATATCAACGTGATGAATTGATAAAGCAAATTATCCAAGCGAACAACGCCTTGCTGTATGTGAGAAGAGAGCGGCGACGTGACGCTTTTGGTAACGGTTTTGTCGAAGTGCTGTTAGGAAGACAGAATCGAATTAAACCGAAAACAGAAGCTGGGCTGGTATTAGCCACTCATAGCTTACCTGGCCGAGGCGTTAAACAGACGATGACACTGGCCACATTACTTTTACCAGTCGACATAACTCAGCTTAAAGAACTTAATGTTGGGGAATGGGTGAGCGGAGAAACGATCGAGACCGACAAGGGTCTTCAGCATTGTGAACATCTGATGTATGCAGGTCGCAAGCTGGCGGAGCGCAGGATTGCGCCTGAAGGCGATGTCGCTTTGAAAGCCATCGCCCAATCGATCATTGAAGGAGTTATCTTTCCCACGTTGGCAGAACAGCTTACCGAACGTATGCTGCATTGGAAGCTGTATGTTGAACTGGGTCTATCTGACCAAACCGGTCCAGTAGACGAAGTATCATTGGAGTCTTGGATAGCTGAACAGCTGTCAATGCTCGGTGTAAGTTCATTTGAAGATCTTGAGCTTATTGATGAGCGAGATTTTGTGTTTAACGGCGTTCCAGATTGGGAGTATTCAGATTTTGCAGCTAAGTACCCATTGGTCATTCAGTTAAGTGGTCTGCGTTTAACTGTCGAGTATTTTGGCAAAGGCAAGCTTATACACGTCCACTTCCATTCAGGCTCTCGAAAAGACGATCCTAAACGCAAAGAACTGCCTGCTTGGTCTGGATGGAAAGTAAAGTACAAGAAGGTGAGTCGAGTGTTAGATCTTCGTTGAGCCAATGATGTTTTAGTCAACAAAAGAATGGCGAATGCTGCTATTGATAGATGTGCTATACATAGTTAACCAAGTGGCATTGTGGTGATGTACTTTTGTTCACATTATGTTGCTATTTGGATTTTTATATCACCTTTTGATGTCTAAGTAGGGTATAAAAGATGATTTTTATATATCCTATTGCTATATAAGAAAGTTTGAATAATAGTAGTTGCATAGCATTCTGTAATTGGGAGTGGTTATGTGTGACAAGAAAACATCGCCGGTAGAATTTGATTACACCAGTTTCCTCGGTGCATCTTGTAGTAAAAAATGGACGTTCCTTGAAGCGCTCACTTCTGTAGCGCCAGTGTTTGGCGAAGCGTGGAAAGAGAGTACAAAAAATCAGAATATTGATCCAGATAGCCGTCTTTGGGAGAAAGCGCTGAGTGCATTATCGAGTCGACGAAGTGATGAGTCGAATTTGGTCGCGCTGATGAAAATCGCTCGCAAAGAAAATATCGCTTGTCTTAAGGTTGTTATGCCTTACTCACTAGAATCTGAACAGATTCAGCTTATTCAAGATAAAGGTAACGTTAAAATTGTCGTGATACCTAACGAAGATATATTAATCGCTGAATTTCACTAGATCACGTTGTGCCATGTAACCAAAAAGGGAGCTTTAAGCTCCCTTTTTTGATGTGCGCAGCGACTAGGAACCTAGTCTGCGATGAGGTCGTAGTTGGTACGAAGTATGTCTATAATTTCTTGCTTTGGATTGCTGCTTAATTCAATCTTGCGACCAGTAATTTTCTCTGCGATACCAACATATGTTTTGGAAACATCCATAAGCGCAGATAGGGGAAGTTCGTTGTCGGCTGCAAGTGCTTCACGCTCTGGCATACGCTCTTTGTTTAAAAGGATATCAGGATCAGGGAAGTGGTTTAGCAGGAACTGGCGGAAGCCTTCTTTTGAGTTCTCAACGATATCGCCTACTTGATACGCTTTAGTATCCCAAATGCGGGAAGAGTCCGGTGTTCCAACCTCGTCCATATAGATGAGCTTTTCTTCGCCTTTTGAATCGGTAACGTAGCCGAATTCAAATTTGGTATCAACAAACGTTTGATCGATAGCTTCCAAAGCGTCACTGATGACGGAGAAGCCTTCTTTAAGAAGTTTTTCATAGCCATCGATGTCGGCTGCATTCGTAAAATTAAACGCTGCAAAGTTGTCGCTAATGTTGTCGCGTGTGATGTTTACATCATCTGCTTCAGGGACTCCAGGGATACCACGCAAGATACCTTTTGTTGAAGGAGTAATTAGGACGTCATCCAGTTTAGAGTCTTTCTTTAAGCCTTCAGGTAAAGTGATACCGCAGAATTCGCGCTCACCCTTCTCATAAGCACGCCACATAGAACCGGTAATGTATTGGCGACAGATAGCTTCGATCATTACAGGTTTTGCTTTTTGAACGATCCAGACAAATGGATGAGGAATATCTAGAATGTGGCTATCCGCTAAACCATTATCCTTAAACAATTGGAACCAGTGATTAGAAATAGCGTTGAGTGCGGCGCCTTTGCCAGGAACGCCCCTTAAGTTGCCTTCACCTCGCCATATACAATCAAAGGCAGAAATGCGATCACTGATAACCATAATGGCTAACGGTGCATCTTCTGCTACATCGTAGCCTTTGTCTTTGATTAGGCGGCGGCTATCCTCTTCGGTCAACCAATAAACCGAACGAACCTTGCCGCTATGAACAGGCTTATCAGTGCGGATTGGTAGATCATCGTTTACAGCTAGAACTTGATCAGCGAGACTCATGGAGACATTCCTATCTAATGTTGTGTCGTAAAAAGTGCGACGATTATGGGGGAGTGGTAATACTCTTTGCTGCACGCATCATACCAGAACTATTCTATGCTGCCAGAAAAATAGCAAACGTTTGCGCAATTTTTATATAAGTTGTTTAAAGAGAGGATAAAAAATACGGTAAGTACTATTGAACAAGTACTTACCGTCATTAAAAAGGGGATTACATGATTAACTTAACGAGTGGTCGGAATTTGGATTAATGTAAATAACTGTCTTTACCAAGAAAGATGACTTCGCATTGATAGTCAGCGGCCAATCCTTGAAGTTGATTTTGTTCTGTTAGAGAGAAGTCACCATTTGCGATAACAGCACACGCGTTACCTGAGCGAATAGCTTTTTTGACAACCTGATACTGCGATAAATGCAATGAAGCCTTCATCTGAACCATATGGTTACCTAGTTTATGAAAATGCATGATTTGTCCCACTGAAGGGCGAGGACATTCTGCTGTCAACAAAATCCACTGTGGCTTAGAAGCCAATTGCGAAACCTTTTCAAGTACATCATCCTGAATTCGACGAAGCTGTTGTGACGTTCCTTGATCATCAAAAACTCGGTATTGGTTTGGGACATTGTATTGTGAGTGAATTGTATTGTTGAGCAACATAACCCTGTTCCTTTATACATGCTGTATGTGTATACAGTAGTTTTTGAGCGTGAAAAGATCAAGCACTTTTTGCATAAAAAAACGACAAAAAAACCTAAGTTATTGATATTTAATTATTAAAATTTAGAATGGAATGGGCGGCAATCTCATACTTTTTTGTTTTACACAGGTATGAGTTAACAACTACTGTATAAGAACACTGTATAGAGCAATGGTTTTTTACTGGGTGACAATAGATAAGGATATTGAGAAACAAAAACGCCTCTCTAAGAGAGGCGCGGTTCCTTTAGGATTGAGCTGACGATCGGTTTCTAAATTCGATTTCTGCTTGATTGAACTGCTTAACGTCCATAATGGCGAAACTCAGACACTTTTCACATGAGTGGTGACATAGACCGTCTATATACTCATGCTTGGTCACAAAACTTGGCGTTTGGCACCAATCACAGAAACCTTCGATAGTGAATGTATGCATTTTTACTCCCCACCCTTATTTGTACGGGTGTTATTATCGGGACGTATTATGACATAAAATTGCATGCAATGTTAAATAAATGTTTCTTAATTTGTTTCAAATGTTTTTCAAGATCGCGATTTTCTGAGAAATTGGTATATCAATGGATCTTTTGTGTGGCTTTTAGATGCTCCACGATGGCTTTGAAAGCAAGGTTTAATTGCCTCATTTCATCATCACTACCTTGAGCATCAGGGTGATAAATACGACACAACTGCTTATAGCGTGCTTTTACTTGCTTTGGTGTTAAGTTGTTAATTTGTCCTTGAGTGAAGCCAAAACGAAGGTAAGCATCATTAAGTGCAGAAGTTGTTGAACTAGATGCTGTGGATGATGCTCTTTTCTGAAGACTTGCAGCGTTCTTAAGTTGTAATTTGAGCTTAGTGATCAGGTCTTGTTGTTGAGAGAGCCTTGTTTTCATTTCTTGAATCGATGAGCGGCGGTGTTGGCTTGCCATATTGAATCTCTTGAAAAAGATCAATGCGGCGAAGCAAGCGCTCAATAGAATTGAGATATAGATTAGATGTAATGACCAGTTTATGCTTGGGGTAGTTGGTACTGAGTTAGATGTTGTTAGGCTCTTCTGTGTACTTGTGACAGATTGCTCTTGCTGCTTAAGCGCGGCAATTTGCTTTAACTGATGAGCATCGAATTGTTTTTTCAAAGCGAGCGCGTATTCGGCGTCAAACTCGGTTGATTGGGTTCTTGCGAGATCATACCAAAGCACGGCTTGATCTTCGTTGGCAATGTCGATATTAAAATCGCGGTAAAGCCGAGCGATTTTTCCGTAAGTAGAAGGGTCGCCTTCAGCGGCGAGCTTCGTATAGAGCAAAACGGCTTTTGCAGGATTGGATTTTATACCGCGTCCATATTCTAGTGCTTGTGCGTAATTATAGGTTGCTGCGCGATGTCCGTTTTCGCTCGCTTGTTGATACCAGTGAGCCGCTAAACTGAGATCTCTGCGAACGCCTTCACCAGTCTCATATGCCAGTCCTAGACGGTACTGAGCTTCAGCATTGTTAAGTTGTGCTTGTTGTTCAAGCTGTGCAATGGAGGCGAGAGAGGAGAATGAAAGTAACAAAGCGATAAAAACAAACAGTAACTTGGAGCATGTCTTTGCCAAGTTGATCCTCATATTTATCGCTCTCCTTGTTGTGTGGTCTTTCTATTTCAGCATCTTTGGTGCTTGAGCGCCGTCTATCGGACGATTAACCGATACTTTTCGACCTTTTTTTAGCCCAACTTCGTAGTCAGCGGTGATATTTTTCATCGCTTCTTTTAGCTGCTGTTTGAATGTCTCTCTATCGATGTTTTTGAACTCTTTATCGATATAGTTATTAATTTTATTTGCCGACTCATCATCAGGGGCAATAACAGGCAGTTTTTCTAGCGCGCCTTCTATCCACCCGGAGACAAACGAATTAACACGCTTTGTCACTTCTGTATTTGAAGTCCCAGAACCTGCGAAGCTATTTCTAAATTGACCCGTTTGCTCATTCATCTCACGATAAATGATATCAAAAGCAAAAGCAGCAAAGATGGCGCGGTCAGCTTCGCCGATAAACTCAACTCGCTTTAGGCCTTTATGGTTGAGTAAAACAGCTTCGACGCCAAATTTGGTATTGATGCCTCGGATTACGCGCAGCAACGTAGAACTTATCGTTGTAGGCAGTAAGTGCGTCGATTGTGTTTTACCCATCTTAATAAACTCAATATCGTCCTTATCTAGGCCGTATTTGAGCATGAGGCGGTGTGCCATTTTTATGGCATTGGCTGCTTCATTGACGTTCGCCGAGTTACCTAATTCTAAGCACTTAGCAATCTTTTTGAGGGCTTTCTGTTTATCCATCGACAATCTGAGTTCTCTGTACCGCGAAAGAAAAAGGGCACTATTTTAACGATTTTCGGCTAAAAGGGGAAGGGTAGAAGGTGCAGGGTGGGACTCTAAGCGGTAACTAGAGTCCCAAAAGAATTCGTAGAGCCGCCGCTTAAATACCTAGTTCATCGAGCAAATCTTGATTGTCGCTTTCTGGTTTGGTGTCTGTACGCTGTTTTTTGGCTGCGATGGCTTGCTCAATAATGGTATCTGGGCATTCGTCTGGTTGAACCTCAAACTCTTCCATTTGAATAAACTCGGTTTTGTCCATAGCGAATTCAAGATAAAAAATGTTGTTATTCGCTGTAGAGAAAGTCACTCGACGGGCTTGAGGTCGTTCTAAGTTTGTGTCGACTGACAGAACCACTTGCTTGTTGATCGATAACATTTTCGGTTGGTTTTGGGTAATGTTGGTCTGCAGTTCTTTGCGAACTTTGTTGGTGAAGTCGCCAACAAGCTGATTCATGAGTTCGCCGAGGACATCGCCAACTTCATCTGCATTGTGGTGAATTGCGAGCTCTTCCTCAGGCATACCCATGTGACGCATATAATTGCTGTAAACTTCAAGTGCTGCTTGTGAAGTGAAATTAATAACCACTAAACCCGAGAAACCGCCATCAAAGAGGACGAAGCAACCAAAGTCAGGTTTTAACGTGGTTTTGGTGATTTTCTGAACCATTGCTGAGTATGTCACACTTGATTGTGTCGCAGAGGTCAAAACAGTTGAAACGGACTGGCAGAGTTTTAACAGAATATCTTCGGTGGTGATTACTTTGGTTTTTTTCATTATTGATTACTTCGTTTAATCATTTCTTCCGTGGTTAAAGGAGTGTGTCACGAAGCAAACCTCTTGAAAAGGCATAAACCATAGTCAATCGCTATGACTTTCCGATTTGATCACATTTTTAATTGTTGTAAAGTGTCCAATACCTATAAAATCTATTCGGTTTCAGCTACGTACAATAATTAAAAGCGCGTTTATTTAAACGCCCATGCGACTAAGTAGGTGAACTTTTTATTTTACATACACTCCTTTGCTGAGCGGATCAGCAGAATTAGGGGCAGGAAGCTAAATGTTACCAAGATTACACTCTCAAACCGACATTAACCCCACCGTACTGGTTTATCTGAAACAGCTTGAGGCTGAAGGGTTTACCGGGGATATCGAAACTCAATATTCGAGTCGCCTTGCCGTTGCAACGGACAACAGCGTTTACCAAAAATTACCGCAAGCGGTAGTGCATCCAAAAACTACGGCAGATGTACAGCTTATAGGTAAACTTGCTAATCAAGAAAAATTCGCGGCTATTGCGTTTTCTCCGAGAGGCGGCGGCACAGGGACTAACGGCCAGTCCTTGACGTCAGGCATTGTTGTCGATTTATCCCGACATATGAACCAGGTCCTTGAGATTAATGAACAAGAAGGGTGGGTAAGAGTTCAAACTGGTATTGTAAAGGATGCGCTAAATGATGCCGTGCGTCCTTATGGTTTTTTCTTTTCCCCAGATCTTTCTACCAGTAATCGTGCGACGCTGGGTGGAATGGTCAATACCGATGCGTCCGGTCAGGGCTCATTAAAGTACGGTAAGACATCGGATCACGTGCTATCGCTGCAAGCGGTGTTTGCTGACGGTTCACTTTTGGAAAGTGACGGTTCATTGAATCAGCTAGAGCAAGACAGTTTCGCTGCCAATGCATTGCAGGTTGCTGAGCAGGTATGTAAGCAAAACCGAGTACTGATTGACGAAAAGTTTCCACCATTAAATCGCTTCTTAACCGGCTATGATCTAAAAAACGCTTATGATCCAAAGACAGAGAGTTTCAATGCTACGCGAATTCTCTGTGGTGCAGAAGGTTCACTGGCATTTATCACTGAAGCTAAGCTGAATCTTACGCCGATCCCTAAAGCTCGTACTCTCATCAACGTCAAGTACAACAGTTTTGATGCTGCATTGAGAAATGCTCCCTTCATGGTTGAAGCAAATGCATTATCTGTGGAAACAGTTGATTCACGCGTATTGAATCTGGCCAAGCAGGATATTGTTTGGCATACAGTGAGCGACCTTATTAGCGATGTACCAGGCAAAGAAATGCAGGGTATCAATATGGTTGAGTACGCGGGGCAAGATGAAGAAGAGGTGACCCAAGCGGTAGCGGCTTTAACTAAGAGTCTAGATGAGAAACTGAAGACAGAGCAGGACGGTATCATTGGTTACCAAGTGACCAGCGACGTTGCTAGTCTTGGACGCATTTACAATATGCGTAAGAAAGCGGTTGGCCTCTTGGGTGCCGTGAAAGGCAGCGCGAAACCTATTGCGTTTGCAGAGGATACTTGTGTGCCACCGGAGAACTTGGCTGACTTTATTGCCGAGTTTCGCGATTTACTCGATGGGCACGGGTTGAATTATGGCATGTTTGGTCATGTGGATGCAGGTGTGCTTCATGTAAGGCCTGCGCTTGATATGTGCGACCCTGACCAAGAGTCGTTGATGCATCAAATCTCAGATGAAGTCGTCAAGCTTGTCGCCAAGTACGGCGGTCTTATGTGGGGGGAGCACGGTAAAGGTTTCCGTTCTGAATATGGCCCTGATTTCTTCGGTGAGCAACTGTTTAATGAACTCAGACGCATTAAAGCCGCGTGTGACCCGTTGAACAAAATGAACCCCGGTAAGATATGTACTCCGTTAGAGAGTACGGATGAGCTCGTTAAAGTCTCGGATACCAAGCGAGGAACATACGACAGACAGATACCGATTGAAGTTCGTGATAGTTTTGCCCAAGCAATGGAATGTAACGGTAATGGTCTTTGCTTTAACTATGACACCGCTTCGCCTATGTGTCCTTCTATGAAAGTTACCGCAGACCGACGCCATTCACCAAAGGGTAGGGCTGGCTTAGTGCGCGAGTGGTTAAGACAGCTATCGGAACAGGGTTTCGACGTTCTTGAGTTAGAGACCAATATTAATCGCTCAAATAGTGCGAAAGGGTTAATTGAGAAGTGGCGTAATACATTTAATAAACGTCATGAATATGATTTCTCCCACGAAGTATATGATGCCATGAATGGTTGCCTCGCTTGCAAAGCGTGTGCTAGTCAATGTCCAATTAAGGTTGATGTACCAAGCTTCAGAGCTCGATTCCTAAACCTTTATTACTCTAGATATCAAAGACCTGCTAAAGATTATTTAGTGGCAAATATCGAGACACTACTGCCATATATGGCCAAATTCCCCAAAGTGGTCAATTTTGGATTGAACCAGAGAGTTGTTCAGACGCTCACCGAGAAAACAGTTGGCTACATTGACGCGCCGCTTCTTTCTGTTCCTACTCTCAAACAACGTTTGAAATCGCAACCTGTTGCTCAGTTTAGCCTGGAGCAGTTACAGGCCATTCCTGCGGGTCAACGCAGTGACTATGTATGCATCGTCCAAGATCCTTTTACTAGTTTCTACGATGCTGAAGTGGTCGAAGATTTTGCCAAACTAATACTCAAAATGGGTAAGAAACCGGTGTTGTTACCTTTTAAGCCCAATGGCAAAGCAGCTCACATTAAAGGGTTTTTAAGTCAGTTTGCAAAAGGGGCAAAATCAACGGCTGATTTCTTAACACAGGTGGCTCAGTTGAACATCCCATTGGTTGGAGTCGATCCCGCCTTAGTGTTGTGCTACCGCGATGAATATGTAGAGATTCTTAAAGAGGAACGTGGGACATTTAATGTGTTAACCGCGCACGAATGGCTCATGCCTTTGGTACAAGATAAAGACGCTCTTGAGATGGTGGATGAAGCAGATTGGTATTTGTTTGCACACTGTACAGAGAAAACCAAGATGCCTAATGCGGAAAAAGAGTGGGGCGCTATTTTCCATCATTTCGGCGGTCGACTAACAACAGTACCTGTAGGCTGTTGTGGTATGGCAGGAACGTTTGGGCATGAAGCAGACAAGTTGCAAATGTCGAAAGATATTTATGGCTTAAGTTGGCAGCCAAATTTAGACAAGTTGCCAAAAGAGCGCTGCCTAGTCACAGGTTATTCGTGTCGAAGTCAGGTAAAAAGGTTTGAAGATGTGAAGGTCAAGCATCCTGTACAGGCTCTGCTACAACTACTGAACTAACTCTTAGAAGCGCCCCAAATTGGGGCGCTTCTATTATTGATAAAGGAATAATCAATGAAAGCGCTTGAACTAAAAATCCCCCCAGTACTGTTGTTTATCCTGTTTGCTGTTTCGATGTATGCACTAGCTGCTATTGATAACGGCTGGCTATATATACATATTCCGCTTAAGTCGATTTGGGTTACAGCACTGTTTGTTTTTAGTGGTTACATGGGTATTTCAGGCGTGCTTGAGTTTAAGAAGGCTAAAACAACGGTTGATCCAACTAAGCCGACTAAAGCAAGTAGTGTGGTCGACACTGGTATTTTTTCGAAAACTCGAAACCCGATGTATGTTGCTTTATTTACGTTGTTATTGTCTTGGGGCTTCTGGTTAGAAGATGGGTTGAGCCTGTTCTTGTCGATGTTTTTTATACCGTATATGAACCGTTTTCAGATTAAACCCGAGGAGCGGGCGTTGGAAAAAATATTTGGTGATGATTATCTTTCGTATAAATCGAAAGTAAGGCGTTGGATATAGAATTGCAAATGATATTTATTTGCAATTGATTCTAATTTGCATTTAAATGGTTGTCGGTATTGTGGACTGGAACTATTTAGCGATGAATATTGAGGCGTGTTGGAATCGTTTTTTAAAAGCAGAACAATTAGTAGAACAAGGTCATTGGCCAGAGGCTTACCATCTTTTTGATGAAGTTTTGCACCACCTTCCTCAACATATTTATGCTGCTCTTGATGATACAAGTATAAAGCCTTGCCAGTTTGCCTGCATGTTGACCGGTTTTTATGACGCGGCGGTATCACAGTCTGCTATTTTTAATCAATTAGGTAAGCAACACCAAGCGTTTGGTGTACTAAACAATGCTCATGCTACCTTTCAATTCCTTTCAATTGAGCAAACTTCCCTGATACATAGTGTCAGAGAAGTATTGGACAAACAAAGCAATGCACTGCTCGACAAAATCGCTAAGTTTTGTTGCTGCCAAAGAAACGCCACTTGGATGCTAGAACTCGAGCATGTGCAGAAAGCACATTACTATTTCGATAGCTTAAAGCAATACCGAGATATTCAATCGGCTTCTATAACGCTCAACTAGTGAAAAATGCGTGCATAACAAACCAAAAAGCCTCGACATAAGTCGAGGCTTTGAATGTTCATTTTTACTTTTGATTAGGCCGCGTTGTTAAACTGCTCGAGAAAATAGGTCTTTCTTTCGTTGAAACGTGATACTAGGTCATCAACGGCATCGTTGTCATAAGGTTTAAGACCACTTGCAACCATTCGCTTAATGCCTTTGCCCACAACAATCCCATCTTCTTTAAACGCAAAGTTCAACGTAACCACACCGCGCTTACCCTCTACATCAAAAGTCGCGCCAGTAAACTCGACTTCAGGGTGGGTGAGGTTCAGGTGTTCAAATTCCACTTCCATGCTCTCGTAAATAACTAGAGGGCGCTGGCAGTTGATCATCATCTGTTGCTCTTGCATGAGCGGAACCATGATGTGAGGGAAATTCATACCAGAGAATTGAACATAGTTAGTGACTACGTGTTCGATAAACTCTTGGTTGTGGCTTGTCTCACCATCGTGAGTCATCTGAAGGTATTCTTTGCCAGTTTGATCTACAACGGTACTTTCTGTTTCGCCCTTTTCTACAACGTTTAGAGCGACGCCATCGCTGACCATCCCTGAGAAATCAAAGCGCATTTTCTGACTGATTCCTTCTTTTTGCAGTAATACTGCAAACAGTAGATCGCCAGGAACACAGAAACGCTTGTTGTCTTCGTCATGGATAGGGTTAAAGTCGCCCGCTACTTTTTTCGCAAAGTGGCTTGCTTGTTGGCGTGTGAACTCGAATTGTTCGTTGTTAGTAGAAACGTAAGGAGCTAGAAACATAATACTCTTAGATTAAACTCAATTGTCACGAATTATATATGAGTAATTGGCTTTAATGGTCCATCCAGTATGTGATATGACACGAATTTTGCTTTTCTTTCTGAAACTCAGCTAGTGTGTGAGTAATAATTCTCTGATAACTGGTCCGGCAGTGTGAAAAAAACTTCAACTTTTTGCTTGTTTGATGCTGAGTAATATCTAAGCCCTCGTAAGGATGTGCACGATGAGTGGCACAGTAACAGATAGCTAAGGCATACCAATCCAATATAGGCTCTATGTTACCGACCGCGTCTATTTGCTGTGGTGGAGAGTATGACGGTGAGTAGTGGCGAAAAGGCAGTGTTTCCAATGAACTACCAATTTTAATAGCCATTGAAAGATCAATTAGCGTAGCTTGTCCATTAGGTCCAATGACGATATTGCTGGGCTTGATATCACCGTGCACGTAACCTGCGCGATGCAAAGCTAGGATTTGCAGCTCAATATCATGATGCCAACTTAAAGGTGTGGTATGGCTTCGCGCGAGTTGACTCAATGTTTCGCCTTCTATCCAAGCCGTTAGGAGTAGGTGAGTCTCATCTAAAGAGATCAGAGGTTGCCGCGGTGACACATCTTGTGGGGAAATGAGCGCAGTTAGTTCGGCTTCAAGTTGTAGCTGTTTTTTAGCGGTTATGCCTCGACCTAAACGGCCTCTCAAATGACCGAACTTTGTTGAGTGGCACTCAAAAACATGGTCTGAATGCCATTCAATATTTTCAGGTTGAACTTCAAGGACTGATGCTATGAGTGATAGTCCTTGTTGATCATGTCTAAACTCAATTCGAAACATCGTTAGATATTTTCAGGTAACTTAAATTGAGTAAAAAAATCGGGTGTAAATGGGTTTACTTGACCTTGCGTCTTCACCGAAAGACGAATTTGCTCGCCTTTGTTGCCGATGGAAATCTCCGCGCCTTGATTATCCGCCTTAACCAATTGTGAGTTGATAAGCTTAAACCAATTCCAATTACCACTGAAATTGGATTGGGACAACGATGTTACGCTGTCTTTAAGTTCAATATTAAGGTTATCCTCTGCCTGTTGCTCTCCATCCCAGCTGATGGACTTCCACAGGGTTGGCCCATGTCGGTAGGTGAACAGTGGCTGATCGCTATAAATCATAAATTCTGTCGCTTTTGGACTCATTGTTAAGGCTTTCATTTGGAACTTAACCGAAACATTATCTGGTGATGCCAAAAATAGCGCGCTGCGTATTTGATTAGCAACATCAACCATATCCCAAACTTCCTGTGTGATCTCTAACCCAGAACGAGGAAGCAGACCGGGAAGGTAAGGGCTTCCTTCTGTGCCTTGTAAGAAGGAGTTTAAGTATTTTTTATTGAAAGCCTCAAAAGCACCACTCGAAGAAAAGAACGCTTTTACATCAGCAACACTTGCGTCAGTTTCTGCATTTTTGCTGAATGGGTAGTAACTGGCTAAGCTCGACTGGAATGTGGTTAGTACTGAGTTTTTCCACTGCAGGTTCAAATGCTGATGCGCCAGTGATAAAACAGCATCATTGCTAAGTTGAGTAATCGCATCAGACAAATTCTTAGTCATAGTGGGTTGAGTTGAGGCAATGAGTTGTATAGCGGCTATCGGGTTGGAACTTTGTAATGGCTTTGCCAACGTGTCATAAGCGAGTTTGCGAGCATCCTCAGCTTGATAGAAAGTATCAAGGTAAGCTTTCGCGGCTTTGACTGTAGCTAGCCATTGGTCTACTGGTTTTGGTGCGTCATTTACCGAGCTGACATAGCTATGAAAATCGGAAAAACTGACATTAATCAGTCTCATTGCTTCCAGTTGATCTTGGTCAACCGGTGTCTGTTCTTTTTCGGCGGCTTTCTCGTCTTTCGCTGGCTCTACTGGCTCTATGTTTATCGTCGTATATTTACTGACCGTATTATAATAATTTTGGATCGGGTTATCTCCCGCGCTGGTCAATAATGTCAGAAGGCGACTGAGTTCAGTGTCATCTTTAACCGGATTGACGACGATGTTATTGGTGAAGTCTTTCCAATAGTTGATGTAATCATTTTTATAGAGTTGGCGTAGGTCTCGACTAATCCGATACATTTCCAATGCGCTCGGAGCTTCGCCAGCAACACCTGCGTAGGCTGATAAAGCTTCCTTGATAATAGGGGAGTCTACGGAAAGATCTAACTCGGTAAATCCACTCGGGGTATAGATATGAGGTACAAGGTAACCTACAAAGCCAGCAGTAAATGAATAGACTTGAGAGTAGTTGCTACCGAGCTCTGAGCGAATATCTATTCGATTGGCGTATTTGGTTTGACTCTTAATATGTTGATAAAGCAGCGTTTCAATACCCGTTTGATTAATGACTTTACGAGCCAGTTGCTCCAAATCAGTATTAGATTCCAGAGGTATCAAATGATTAGCGAAGGCATCATCAAGTAAGCTAGTCAATTGATTGAGAGTACTCGTTGTACCTACTCCTTGATCCTCCAGAGATTGAACAAAATAGGCTCTCAGCTCCTCGGTATTGTTCTTGTTAGGAGTAAATAGCAAACGATAACTATTGAGCAAAGAAAGTGTTGTTGCTTGCTCTTCAAGGTTTACGTATACGAATAAGTCATTAGCCAACGACTTTTCTAAAGAAGGCATCAACACGGCTTGTAACTCGGTGATATAGGCTACTTCGACTTCTGGCTTAATAGTGTAAGAAGGCATGAATGGTAAGACGTACCAAGGTTCTGGCTTGTTATAAAGTTCGTAGATCTTGCGAAGTGAATAAAGGTTAGGAATATTGTCTGCAAGATTTTCCACATCATAAGGTGACGCGGTAATGGCTTCTTTGTAGCGCTCTAGAAGAGCATCTGCGCGAGCTTCTCGCTGGCTTTGGAAGTCGAAATCAAATTTGATGATTGCGAGTATTGCAATTAGTAATAAAGCGCATAGGAGCGTATAAGTGGTTTGCATGGTCAGCAACCAGTTTTCTTTGTTCTTATTTACTCCTACAAGTATGTGTTCAGGGATCAAAACATGAGTCATAAGATGCTGGGCAAAAAGTACTTGCTGAACTGGTTGACTAGATTTTGGATGATAGAACTCATGACCTAAGTCGTTACTGATTGTTGCGGCTAGTGCATCGACGTTCTTACTGTCGCTTCCTTCATGAGTGAAGAAAAAGCCACGGAACATCAAGCCATCACCCAGTTGATTGACGCCAAATGTACGGTTTAGTTGTAGCCACAAGTTTTGTTTTAACAGTCCAAATTGAAGTGGAGCCGCGGCGATAGACTTCCGGTAGTCTAGGTTTAGCTGCCCTGAGAGGGCACTTGTCATATTGGCAATCAGTTGACCTATCAAGGCATCATAAGCGTGATCATACCAGTCTGCGTCAATGCCACCGTGTTCTCTAAATGGCATCATTGAGCCAAATGCATCTTCACGCTTTGCGTCTTCAAAACCAGAGAAGTATTGGCAGAAGTCACTGATGCTGCTGCTGTGAGTGATAATGCTGTACACCGGAATAGACAAACCAAAGGTTCGATTCAATCGCGTTAAATCGGCTTTTATCTGATCCGCTCTCATCTTTATGGCTTCTTTTTGCCCTAGTAATGCGTCAGCATTGGTTGCTAGCAGTAACCCGTTGAGGGCCTGTCTAGGACGCCATTTTTTCAAGCAGTTGTAGAGTGTCTTGAGGTATTCTGGGTGTTGGTCCTCTCCTTGGCTAACCGATATAACCAGCGAGTGTTCGCTGAGCCAGAAAAGAATAGGGAACTCGATATCATTGCCAAACTCGTCCACTTGGTAAGCTTCGTAGCCCATTTGAGTAATGACATTGAAATCGTTTTGCGGTTTGTCACTGAACCAAAGATAGACGGGCAAATCATAACGACTCTGTAGTCTCTTGTTTGTCTTCTGAACTTTGAGTACGTTTTGAAAGTGTTTTTGCAGTAACTGACATCGTCTAGTAACAAGCTCTTTCTTTTTATTCTCATCAGGGTCGCTAGGTTTATTGTTCTTTCGGCTAAACCAATAGACGAAGATACCAAGGATGCCAGATAGAATGATGCAAAGAGCAATCGCTATGACGAGGTAGGTCTTAAGTGCTGGCGTAAACCACACAGTTACCAAAAGTAATATACAAAGTAAAAATCCGGAGGAAATACCGCTGATTAATGGCTTTGCAGTTGTCTTCTGTTTTTTTCCATCTGCCATGTCTATTTTCTTCCCTGAAAACTGTCTTTAGATCGTTATTGTTTTTTGTTTGTCTTGATCACAATTGAATCAATATTTTGGTTATCTTTGAGCCATTTTTGGGTTTGAATCGCTTGCGAACGATCCTCAACATCAACAACTACTCTAAAATACTGTTTATAACCATCGACTCGAGGCTCGTACTTGCTGGCACTCAAACGCTCAATAAACAGTTGTGCATTTTGTTCATTTGAGAAGGTGGCGAGTTGAACTAACCAGAGTTTAGAGTCGCTACTGATTGGAGAGGCGGCAACACGCGGACTCTGTTGAGCCTCTACTCGACTTCCTCTAATAGGAGGGGATGAAAGGTCGCTATCGCTTGAAATAAATACAATATCATTAACTTGCCCAGACAGAATATATCGCTGGCTGAAATCTGGCAGATAAGTAAAATCTCGGGATCGTTGTGGTAGAGTTTTACTATACCAGAAGTAGGTGAGGGCTAACGTTGAGCCGATAAGTGTAGCAAACAGCAAGCTGATAACGGCATAGCGCTTTTTGCGGCTAGGGCGGCGGACTTTAGGGTGTGGCACGCGTGTTTGACAGTGAATGCGAGTCGATTGGCGGTATTGACTTAATATCTGTTCTAGCTGGTGGATAAAGCGTTTAAGCTGTTCAGAACCTTGTGAGTGATACTGCCCTTTGAATCCAATACTCAAGAAAAGATAGATGATCTCGATAAGGTCGATCATTTTATTGGGTTGTCTTACGGCCTTTTCTGCCACGGAGAAGAACAGCTCACCACCATTTCTCATTCCAAACAGCTCACTGAGAAGTGTTTTGTTTTCCCAGCCGCGCTTTTCACCCCAATCGGTATAGACGATAAATTCGTCAAGAACTACGGCAAATAAGAAGCACAACTTATCGATGACAGCCACAGGATAATTGAGGTGACTCCCCTTGTCCTTGAGATCACTAATCCTCGCTACCAATTGTTCTCTTAGCTCGGCGATATCATCTGGTTCGGGAATACTGTCGATTTTTAATGTCACAGCCAAGAGCTCGGCACTAATATTAATAAGCTGATTTTCTGATTTGTCGAATTGCTTAAGAAACTCCATTTGCCCAGCATCTGGTGTGCGAAATACTGCAGGCTTATCAGAGCTAACTTCTGACAGTTTCTTTTTTGGGTCTTGTTCCCAAATGACGGTCTCTTCATCCAAGTAGTCGAGCATGGATTACCTCAGCGCATATAAATGTACTTCAAGATCAGGCACGCGAGTATCGACGTGAAGCGCCAAGGCATCCCTCATCGTTAGCATCTCTTGCCACATAGGGTCTGAAGTATTGAGTTCAAAATAGGTCGTACCTTGAACCGGTTTAAGTTCGCTTGGTGCAACAGGAAGAGCGGTCAGGCTGATACCCGAGAGAGAGTTACGAACCAATTCAACAATGCGGGTATTACTACTTAGTTTCGCCGCAGCTATGAAGGTTTCACTGAGTTTACCGGCCGACAATGACGAGGTGACGCTAAGCACAAAGCGCCTTGATTGGACAGATAATGGGTCTTTAATAATAGTTCGAAGTAGTCGGCGTTTTTCAAATAGTGCAGTATCCCAAGTGAACTCTATTACCGAGTCTTGTTGAACAAGCGTCAAGAGGTTACGTAAATCGGCGAAAAGCGGGCTGAAGTTACTGTACAACTTATCCACCTTTAGCGCGCTCGCCTCCGGGGCGAGTTCAGGACTTAATGCCATTAACTCAGCACGAAAACGATTGAGGTGTACGTACAAGTCGTAAGTGCTATATCGCTCATTTTGTGACGTCAAATCAAACCAAGGCATCCAACTATTCAAAGTTTGTAGCCATAGGTAATCAAGCATCAACGACTGGTCACTTTTTTGACTTTGACCTGCTTGAATACGCTTAAATAGGTTTTGTGTTCGGCTGACCAGTAAGGCATGCGTTTCTTTGACTTTATCCGTTAGATAACGTGAAGCGCCGTAGTGAAGGCACGCTGCGATAAATGCTCGGTCTAAAATGACTTCGCCAGCCTCAGTACATTCAAGTATGCGAGCGACAGGAATCAACGAGTGACCTGAGTGGTCATCGTGGTCAGACAGAAGTTGAACGTTTAATCTTGCGACATCCACTTCAAGGCTGGTGTTTTCATGAGTTGCTGAGTCAAATACATTGATGGACTTGGTGACATAACGGCTTGTCCCACTCTCATCCTCACAATAATCGTTATTGCCTTGCAGAGCTAAAGGGAGAGCGAGATATATAGTGTTATCGACGGTACCAACAGGGATATTTATAGCGACTTCTTTGACGGTGTTGAATTGAGTACCGTCGGGGAAAATCCCAGAGCATTGGGTGATGGCTAGCTTTCCAATTTTTAATAGGTCAGTGTTAATGGAGAGCTCCGTCAAACCGAAAAATGGGGCAAAATGAGAGAGTGTGTCGACGTTTTGTCTCACATAGTTTTGGACAAATCTATCCTGCTGTTGAAAATGTTGAGGGGCAATAAACATGCCTTCTTTCCATACTACTTTCTTATGCGCGTCCACGAAAAATCCTTTTTATCGTTCTATCAGAATATCTGCCACCAACTGGACTCAGGAGCGACGATGTCAAGCTCTACATTAAGTCCAGATAGTCTAAGCGCGATGCTACTTTCACCATCAGTGGGTACAGCAGTTACTGCTTTTCCATTGCTTTCACGGTAGTTGGCATACTCCACTAATGCGGCGATGTACTGGGTATTTTTGTTGATATCTAGTGAGATAGTTTGGTTACTGTCAGGCATCACTGACGGTAAAACTTGTTTGACCACCAGACTACTTCCTAGCGCTTGGAGGTCGGTGTTATACAGAGTAATAAAGCTGCTTTGTTCGAAGCTCTCTTTACTCGCGAGTTGATATAATCTCACTACGACAGGGTTGGCTGAGTCAGATTGATATTTGTTAATAGTATCGTCCGCATTAACAGTCATGCTATAGGCCGTAGTCACAGGGACGGGGTCAGAAGAACATGCTGTAATGCTGAGCACAAACAAAGCGGTTGATAGCGTTGATAACCGCATTAGTCTTCTCCTCCGCGTTGCATATTTTCAATAAACAGCGCTTTAAATTGGCGGCGAAAATCACCATTCTTCTGTCTGCGCTCGAAGGTCTTTCTGTAAATGCGCCAGTAACGTTTCTCTTTGTTCACAAACAGACTGTTGCCTACATATTCGTTAAACTGAGACTCCAGTTGCTCAGGGCAGAACTCATCTAAAAACTGTTCTATGGTTTGTTCCAAGGCAGCAAAAAGTTGGTCGTGTTGAAATGATGGGTTTTGCAACAGGCTTTGGTTTTCTTTTGATAGTGCAATAAGCTGCTGTAGCGACGAGGTAATGTCGTCGTTTTCTCTATTCATGGGAACGAACTCAATAGTCGAAGAGGGCTCTGTTTCTTCGCTAAAGTTGACGTGTTGTACGTTGTTGATTGGTTCTTCAAATCGAGAAATCTCTTCCTGTTCAAACCCGTCAAAAGGATCCGATGAAAATGGGTCTTCAGCCAGTACATTCTGGGTAGAAAAATCGTTGGTCATAGGTTCGACTTGTATTGAACTGAGTGTGCTGGTTTCAAGAAAATCAACATCATCGCTGGCGTTGATGTTGAAACTAAGGGTATCAACATCGACTTCCTTATTGACCTCAGCCGCTTTCGAGGCTGTCAATGTGCTGACGAGAAGGCTGTAATCTGCTATTGCAATGATATCGCCATCGCTAATGGGCAGCTGAAGCCCACCTTGTACCGATTTGTCATTTAAGTTAATGCCATTGCGACTTAAGTCTTGAATAAAGTAACCGTCATTGGTCAGTGTGATGGCAGCATGTTTACGTGATATTCGACTAGAGTGATCTGGCAAAACGACATCACAATCAGGGCTGCGGCCAATCACTCCACCTTCTTCTGGAAGGTGGACAATTCGGGACGCGACAGCTTCCTGCTCCGGAATTGACACTAAATGAATACTAATGGCCATAGTTACCCCTTACACTTTTCCACTGCGCGATTAAAGCTTGTTAAGAACCCGGAGTATTCGTTGAGGAATCGATTTGAAAAGTAGACCCCCATCTTCTTGGTTTCCATATGCTGTGAGCGAAAGTAGTCTTTGGATAACCCAGCTACGTCTAGCTCATTTTCGAAAACCAGTTGGTCTTCAAGTGCAATGTCGATTTCACGTTGTTTTAACAGCTTTAATAAAACTTTAGCATCTCTTGGCTGCTTCACTACGTTAAATCCCTGTCTTTTAAGCCAAAACCACTTATTTGACCCAAATTTTGCAGAAAATTTGAGGTTGAGTTTATCCAATTCGGTGATTTGGGGTTCGACACCCGCTCCGAAGTACCAGTTAATCTTCTGTTCGGCGATCGGGGTTGAAACTGCTGCATACTCATTTCGTTCCAGTGTCTCAGTTGCGACAAAAAAGCCATGCTGATTGCCATTTTGGACTCGCATTTGGGCATCAGACCAACTGGTCATAGTAAATTGGTATGGTTGACCCATTGAGCCAAGTGCGCATTTGACTGTGGTAATGGCGACACCTTTCATCTCGGCATGTTCATAATATTGATAGGGCGGCCAGTCTTGGGTTGTTAACATCAATCTAGATGGGCCTATCGTATTAGCCGCAGCACCATATGCAATCATGGCACTAGCGAGCAACAAGATACATCGCCTTGAAAATGATAGATAACTTGTCATGTTATTGGGTTTCAAGAACATCCTTATTCCTTACTAACTCTGAAATTTTTAACATAGAAACGGGGGGGAAATACCCGATTAGGTTTGCGGTATCGGCATTAACGATATAGGAAAACTGTTGGAGTGTTTCAATGGGTATATCTCCAGCAAAAGTATCTTCGGTGAGTATTTGCTGCGCTTTAAAGGCTGCAAATTGACCAGCATAGTAATAGCGGCTAACAACACCAACAAGTGCACCACTATTGCGTATTGGTGATTCTGTGGCTGAGAAAGTAGGTAGCCCCGCGCCGTGTACAATATCGGTAATGGCCTTGGCATTCGAGATTAGTAACGAGTCCGCCGGCAGGTATACTAAATCCACATTATCTTTCTTCATCTCAGCGACCAGAGATTGAATATTGCTCTCGTCTATGCCTTTAGTCGTTTTCTTGACTGGGTAGCGTTTGACGTTAATATC
Source organism: Vibrio mediterranei (assembly GCF_900088415.1). GTDB lineage: Bacteria > Pseudomonadota > Gammaproteobacteria > Enterobacterales > Vibrionaceae > Vibrio > Vibrio mediterranei. The sequence continues at coordinate 190,719 of NZ_FLLQ01000007.1, read as the reverse complement.
GTTTTGTGTCGCGACGGCCAGCAAAGTGTTTGCAGCTATTTGTGAATTGTTTTCTAGTGGGTTAAACAAAATACCAACAGTACGGATATTCCCCAACTCCTTGATGACGTTAAGCTGCACTTCATAGGGGACAATATGGCTAACTCCGGTATAGTTCTGGGTTCTTTGTGTGCTATCTACACTATCTACTATTTTTGAACCAATCGGGTCGCTCACAATATTAAAGACAACCGGAACTTCACCGCTACTGTTAAATTCCGTAGGGGCATTAGTGCTACCCAAAAGTGACAAGGTAATAGTCGTTCCAAAGGTATAAACAAGATCAGGCTTAAGGCCTTCCAAGGAATCGATGTGCTTCGCCAAAGTTTCTCGGTTCTTATCCGCATCTAATATAGTGATGCGGACGTTATCATTCTTATTCATTTCATCAACAAACCCTTGCTCTGCTTGAGTCACCCCTCGCCAAAGCAGCATGACGACATGTTTGGAGTCATACAAATTAGAGCTAGGACTATCTTCATTTGCCGAGAGTACCGACGTAAGCAGCAACGTTATGATTAAGGCGATGGATTGAAGTGATCTAGTCATGCGGAAGCCCCTTCAACGTCACTAAATATTTTTTCTTTCTTTTGCCAAAAGTAATACACCAATACAAGGCTTATGGTGCTGATAAATAGCAGTCCGCCCAGAATCATTACGGTGTTAATAAACCCATAAATGCCAAGCAATGCTCCGGTTAAAATAGGACCTGTTACATTACCGATTCTCTCTGTAAGTCTAAAAATACCAATCGCTTTACCCCGTTCACTGGTGGAGACTTTCATTAGACTCATCACCAAAGGGATCTGTGGTGAAATACCGATGCTGTGAGCGACACCAACAACGAGAACAACAACTAGTAATCCAAGGGTGCCATTAAAGTAATAGATGTTGAGCAAAGCAAATGAGGACAACAGCCCGCCAATCACTACGAAGACAAGTTTGTTTCTAAATCTGTCTATCCATATCGCAGTTAGGGGAGAGATAACCACAATGGCTAACCCATAGATCATCAAAATACGTCCAGACATGGCATTACTCTCGCCAAGGTGTTGCAGATAAACAGGGCATAAATAATAGAGAAAGCCTGTAAGCACTACCTTGGCAGGAATCGCGCTACAAAAGCTGATAAGAGCAAAGTGCTTATTGCTCAACAAATCACTAAAGTCGGATAGCTTGATTGGCACTGAGGACTGGTTATTGCCGCCTTGTTCGAAGAAACGCCAAACTAACAACACGCCAACGATGCTGATTCCCGAAGCTAAAAAGAAAGTGCCACTATATCCAATACGGTCAGCAAGTAAGCCTCCTATTGCTGCTCCGCACAAAGAGCCTGAGAAGAACGAAGACAAGAACGTAGCCATACCTTTGGTTCTATTTGAGTCGTCGGTATAGTCACTCACAAAGCCTTGTGCTGAAATAAATACTAACCCATAACCTAATGCGGTTATGGTTCGGCTGAGAAGCATAGCGGATAACGTATTGCACAAACTGGTGGAAACCATGCCAACAGTGATAACCAAACCACCGATGATAAGCGCTTTACGTCGTCCCAATCTATCTGACCAGTATCCTGCAAAGGGTAGAGAAATCGCCCAGACCAACATGAATAACGAGATTGGAAAACTCGCTTGCATACTTAATGGTATCCAAGAGACATCCATGACTAAGGTCGAGACATAGTTGGGAAAGAAAGAAAGAGACGCCGCTTCAGCAAAGACAAACAAAAATAATGGTAGACGGACAAAACGATAGTTCTGATGTTCAATTACCGATGTTTGCGAGGTGTTTGTTGCTAGGGTTGCTCGGTTTATTTTCGAAAGTAGCGTGCTGATTTCATCACGGCTTGTGACCTTAGCCGTCGTGTCTGAAAAGCCTTTACTGAGCCGAGCAACTAATTGTTTTAGTTGGTGCCACGGTGACATGATCATATAGTTACATAGGAAAAGAATCACTTCAGTAACGACTAGCAAAGAGGCAACCAATATGGATAACATATCGAGCAAGTTCTCTTTGAGGAGAGTAGCAACGAGATTCTTGTCAGATGATATGGTTAAGGCGATGGTGTCGTGGTTATTGAGTGGGAATAAATGGGTGTTGAGTTGCAACTCATCGAATTGAGCACCAGCGTTCACCAATGTTTGTGATTCTTGGACGATAGACATCGCGATAATGTCATTGTGATTGACCAGATAGTTGGCTAACTCACTATCAAGACCACGTAGGTTAGCAACATCAAAGCCGTTAGCTATGAGGTAATCTAGTAATTGAACGAGTGAGTAGGCAATAATGGAGGCTTTTTCGTTTAATTCTTGTTGATAGATATCCGCGAAGTAGTCCATCATTTGTAATGATGTCATAAAGTTGGCAACAAAAGTGGTGGTGAATGCCAACACCAGAATCAACATCGTGGTATGTCTTTGTCTGAATTTTTGCCAATGGGTCAAATGCTGTTGGTTGCCTTCCATAATTTGGCTTGCAAGTTCAAATTTACATCCAGCAATTTCTTTCGATGACAAGCATTGATCGACCTCTGAGGTTCGGCGCAACATGTGCTTTGTGATGCCGTGAATGAAAATTAAATTACACAGTGTCGCAATAGCAATCCAAATTACAGCGTAGAACGCACTTTTTGAAATGAGCCCACTACGCAACGAGCCTAAATGTTCGAGGGAGTAAGTGAGTGAGATCTCGCCGTCCAACTGACCGAATGCATTGTAAATAGGTGTGCGTAGCTGTTTAGCTTGGCTCTCAGTGACAGAGACCTCAGCTTGGTTGGCAAAGTAGAGTCGCTCAGTTTGTCTATTGGTAACTTCAAGAGCGATAAGGCCAGAAACGCTGGCTAAATGACGTTCCAATAGAGACTGCACATTGCTGATGCCATGCAAAGGAACACCGAAGGCAATAGCATTGTTGATATCGGACAAGGTTTCTTGCATCACTACCTTATATTTGGAGTCAGTCGTCTCAGTTAAACGCTTATCAAAATTTAGGTAGTTTAGGCTAGCAGTCAGGAAAATAGACAGTGACAAGACGACAAAAATAGCGAAAGAAAGCTTGAAGCTAAGTCCCGGTAACATACCGCGAGACTTGCTCTTTGCATTTTCATCCTGAATGTCCGTTTTTTGTCGACTCATCACTATCGCCTTTTTGCTAGCTAATACTCAAAGAGAAACCATTTTTGTCATCACCTGAGACCTCCACATGATTTATGGCTTCTTGTCTGCTCAAGCGATTAATACACTCTTCAGCTAACTTGGGCATGAGCGAGCGATTAATGATCTGCTCTACCGCGCGACCGCCAGTTGTTGGGTCGTTGTTTTTCTCCACAACGTAGTTAATGAACGACTCATCCCATCGGAATGATGCTTGGTATTGCTCAGCCAGTTTTTTCTTAATACGATTCAGTGATATTTCGGTTATCTTGCCTAGCTCACTATCGTTAAGTGGGTAGTAAGGCACAATTGTCGTACGGCCCAAAAATGCGGGTTTAAAGTAACGTTGAAGGTCGGGTCGAATCATTTCTAGCAGCGTGCTGTTATCAAGCTGGGATTCGGCTTCGTCACAAGCATCGCAAATCGCTTGGTCAGCCGCATTTGAGGTCATGATAATAATGGTATTTTTGAAATCGACACTACGGCCTTCACTGTCCTTGATATGTCCTTTATCGAAGATTTGATAAAAGAGATCGTGGACACCAGGATGCGCTTTCTCCATCTCATCAAGTAACAGAACCGAGTAGGGGTTGCGTCTAATCGCTTCGGTTAATACACCGCCTTCACCAAAGCCCACGTAGCCCGCGGGGCTACCAAGCAACATTGATATTTTGTGTTCTTCTTTAAACTCCGTCATGTTAATGATGGTCATGTCGTTGCTACCACCATAGAGCTGTTCTGCAAGTGCCATGGCGGTTTCAGTCTTACCAACACCACTTGGGCCGCACATCAAGAACACGCCGATAGGTTTACGGTTGTCGGTCAAGCCTGCTCTAGAGATACGAATTGCCTTAGCGAGCTCTTGTTTGGCCACATTCTGCCCAATCACACGCTTATCGAGCTCGGACTCCAGAGTAAGCAGCTTATTAATTTCATCACTCAACATGCTTCCAACGGGAATTCCAGTCCAGTTTGCAATCACTTCAGCAATCGTTCCTTCATCGACCAATGCGTGAACCAGAGGCGTCTCGCCTTGTAGTTCTGCCAGCTCATCTCGCAGCTTGTTCAGTTCTGCCGTAAGTTGAGCAGGGTTTTCGGTTTCTTCGCTCGCGTTGCTGATATCAGATTGTATTGCTTTAATTCTATCAACTAGCTCAACTTCTTGATTCCACTGAATATTCAATGCGTCGAGTTTGTTTTGTTTTTGCTCTTTTTGCTGTGTGACTTCTGCAATATCGGCTTCATTGCCACCGAATAGCGCTTGCTCTTTAGCCAATGCCATCAATTCGTTTTCTTGATAACGAATCATTTGCTCTAAAGACTCGATAATTTCTGGCTTTGCGCCTTGGGTTAAGGCAATTCGAGCACTTGCAGTGTCGAGCAAGCTAATGGCTTTGTCTGGAAGTTGTCTTGATGGTAAATAGCGTATTGACAGATTAACGGCGGCTGCAATGGCTGATTCGGTAATGAAGGCACCATGATGTCCTTGAAGTGAGTCGGCAACCCCTCTTAGCATCTGCATTGCGTCTTCTGCGTTTGGTTCTTCAATGGTGACAACTTGGAATCTTCGGGTTAAAGCAGGATCTTTCTCAAAGTACTTTTTGTATTCCGCCCACGTTGTTGCTGCGATGGTTTTGAATTCTCCACGAGCCAAGGCCGGTTTCAACAGATTAGCGGCGTCATTTTGTCCGGCTGCACCGCCAGCACCTATTAACGTGTGTGCTTCATCGATAAAGACGATAATGGGTTCCTCGGAGCTTTTAACTTCGTTAATGACATCTTTTAGTCGGTTTTCAAATTCACCCTTAACGCTTGCTCCTGCTTGGAGGAGCCCAAGGTCGAGAGAGTGAATTTGAACACCTTGAATCGCCGCTGGCACCTCGCCAGTTGCAATTCGAAGCGCTAAGCCTTCAACCACTGCGGTTTTACCGACGCCAGGTTCTCCTACGAAAATAGGGTTGTTTTGTCTCTTACGACACAAAATATCAATAGCTTTGCGCACTTCACTGTTGCGTCCAGAAATGGGGTCGATCTTGCCATCTTGAGCTTGTTGGGTCAGGTTGATAGTGTACTTTGAGAGCGCATCGCCACCGCTAGACGACTCACCACCTGTACTGGTGCCAGGGGAGGTGGTAGAAGTCGACGCACCACTTTTTCGAATAAGACCTTGTAAAGATTCAGTGGAAACATCTTTCAAACTCTCAAGTTTCAAAGTGGAAACACCCATTACGTTTTGTTGAAGCATGGACTGAATAAGGTGCAGACTGATTATTTCACCATGTCCGTAGTTTACTGAGGCAATCATCCACGCATCTTTAATCAATTCAGTGAGCTCATGGCTTAGTGTTGGTTGTCCTTCACTTCCTTTGGGAAGACGCGTGATTTTATCTGTGAGTTCACTAACCAAAGCATCTTGAGCAATGTTTTGAGAACGACAGAGATTTTCTAGACCTTTGTCTTTCTGCGAGATGAGCTGCAAAATCCAATGCTCTACTTCGATAGCGGGCACCCCTTGGTTCATTGCTGCTCCAGCCGATACTTCTAGAGCCTGCTTTAACTCGGGTGAGAGTTTGCTAACTAAATTAGTGAGTGTTACTTGTGCCATGTATAAATTCCCTTTTTTGATATCCCTAGAGTCATAAAGCTAGATCAGCGTAGCCTTATTCGTACCTTGGATTGTGGAAAACGCTCAGGAGCTAAGCAGTCGACTTCTCCCAGTTTCGCAGAGCTTAAAGCGTTGGAGCTAAGAACTGGTGCATTTAGATGCTGCCTAAGAATGAGTAGATAGATCGTTACTGGAGTATCATCTTTGAGATAATGTTGAACCGTTGACTTCACATCGTTTGCTAATCTTGAACCCCGTTTGAGCTGTTCGACTTCGCGTCTATTCTGAGGCTCGATATAAACTTTAATGCTGGCACTAGGTACATCACAGCGACTTCCTATTAATAAACCGTGTCCTAATTTATTGTTTTTCCTAGACTTAACAGATTTACCAATATTGCTAGTTGCGGCTTCAGGTAGCTTTCGAGTCTCATATGGGGTGACTTGTACCGATATCTTTAGTTCGTAGTAGTCGTTTAATAGTTGCTCTAACGTACGAATGTTTCTGCTATTTTGACCGAGCAGCATGGTATATTGAATCAAATGACGATTGCTATTTTCCAATCCTGACAAATGATAAAGCGTGTTACTTAACTTATTGTTTTGCTCATTTTGAAGCAGTAACCAAGCGCGTGTCTCTTGTTTGTAAGTAAGCTCAAATTGACGTTGGTTGAAGACATCAAGAAAGGCTTTTAATCCTTCGTCTTCCTGATGTAGTGCTTCAAGCAATTCTTCATAGATGTAATCAGGGATGACACCATATACACCGGACAAAGCCGTCTTTGCGATAGATAAACGTATTTGTCTATTGGTAACTTCTATCTGACTAATGTCATTTAAATCTCCACTGGGAATGACTTCTGATTCTAGTTTCAATCGAGTCCGGTTCTGATGATTGTCAGAACAATACGATTGAAGAACACGAATAGCTTGAGCAAACTCAAAATCATCGGGCTGATTGCAGAGACTGTTCATAGGTGAACTAGACAGGTTTAAAGACATAGCTGGTTCCCGTGAACTTTCGCGAAACAGAGGCCGCTTTGCGGCTTACCATATAGATTGACACTAAGTTGTACATAGCGGTCAAAGCTGCAGAATTGTTTGAAAAACTCGTTCATGACTATTGAGAACGAGTGATAGGGCATCTCAGAGTTGAGCTCTACCGTGATTTCTGTACCCGGGACAAATACATTTTTATTGTGAACTCGCAGGGTAGAGACTTGCGTTTGGAATTTCACATTGTTGATGGTGTTAATTTCATCGAGGTTTTTGGCATCATGAGCGAATAGCTTAAAAATTCCTTTTAGCATGGATGCGGGATCATCGCTTTGCAGCAAGGAGTTAAAGTTACATGTTAAAAGCCCAATCAGCTGGCTTAATGACTTTTCACTATTTTGTACATCTTGCGGCGCGGATGGCGGGTACATCAGGGTCATGACTCCGGGGAGATCAATGCTCTCTCGGCATTCAAGCTCACCAGACGCACTACAGGCCAGTTTGTCATTGCAGCACAATAAACGTGCAATTAGCGTGGCATTTTCCGATTGATAAAGAGACTCTGAAACGACGACTTCAAACTGTCGCTCTAAGTTCATTTTCGCTTCCCAATAGGCAGTACTTGTACCGTGTGTCTTTTTGCTGTGTTTGTATTTGTCCCCTAGAACAGGCACCAGTTCGACATCTCCGTATGCAGTGATTTGTTTGACTGATTGGATCTTGATGATGTCGATGACAGAGTCATTGCCACTGTTAGGTTGAATAGGATAAGCGAGGCGACGCCCATCGACAGTAATCGGTTCGCTTATGTGCTCGAAAGTATTAATTACGGGCACAACATTTAGACGAATGACGTCGGTATCAAATAAACGCAAAAACTCAGAAGGAATGTCATTCAGGAAGATATTCAAAGTACATTGATGGTCATTAACTTTGCTAATAGCGCTAGCGAAATTTCTTATAATGAAAAACTGTCGCTTTTCTTTGAATAAGAAAAACTCTCTTATGATTTGAAAGCCATCAAACTGATTACCTTTTGCGGGTAAAAACTTAAAATCAGGATCGCCGACACGGCTCTGTAGTTGCACGCCACTCAACTCTGCAATTGTGTTGTTTTCATGATCTGACAGAGAGATTGCGAGACAGTTCGAGAGCAGAAGTTCTACTAATAAGTCTGCGTTGTTAGCAAAACCTTTTACAAAGAAGTTTAAGTCAGAACAAGCTAGCGAGGAAAAGTAGACACCTTCATCTCCCGTTGATAATTGAATCTGAAGCGCAGCATTGGCCAGTTCTGCCTCTTCTGGCTTATGGACTGAGAACGGTGCAGTGGTTGCTGAAATATCTGTTATGCTGAATGGGTTGATCGCTAAGTTATCAACCGTTTGAAACAAGCACTCTTGCTCCCCAATCATATTTGAAAATTGACTACCCAATGGAATATTCGCGCTCTCTGTAATACCATCCGGTGCATTCAATTCTGCGTAACCAATACTTGGAACTCGTTGATTGATGGAAGGGTATATCACGTCTATCAAGCTATCGATAACTTGCGAATATTGGGTCTCCAATGCCATTTCTGTTTTAGCGTTGAGCAAGGCAACACCGTCCAGCAAACGCGCGAGGCTGGGATCTTCGATTTGCCCCTGATGCATATCGAGTAATGAGGCAATATGAGAGTGCTCCTCGGCATAGAACCCTAAGGAACGCTTTACTAAAGCTAACTCTCTTTCATAATATCGAAGCAAAGGATCAGTCATATTCTTCCTCTGATATCTTGGCACTGAAGTCACCAAGCGCTATTTTCGAGTCAAAGACGAGGGTTTGTTCTCCGTCCTGAGATAGATGCTTGGCTACAATGGTAAATTGAATACAGTTTTGACCTTCCCGGCGTTCTAACATCTCCACAGAAACATCGGATAATCGCGGCTCATATGTGGTAAGCCATGTTTCTATTTTTCTTGCTAACTGTGTTTGGTCGAGGTTGGCGGTCAGCAGCTGAACATCAGTAATACCGAAGGTAAAGCTAGAACGTCTGACCTCAGAAAGACTGTTTTCGACAGCAATTAACGGTGCTTCAGACTCTAGTAATCGAGTCAGATGGTAGCGAATATCGTCAATCTCATCGTCTTGGCGAGATGATTGAATAAAAGCATTGTAGAAACTCACTGGCTGACCTCCCCAAGCTCCGTAGTTAACACCACTTCACCGTTAAAATGGTCGAACTGATATTGGGGAACCATTCGTAACGTGCAAGAGAAATGGCCGGGAAGGGACTCTATCTCGTTAACGGCAATGTGTGCTTTGCTGAGAGGATATTTTGCCAAGGTCTCTTCATTGGCGTAGTTCACATTACTGGAGAATTTCTCAATCCAGTTTCGTAGAAACTGTTCACATTCTCGCGCATCACTGAAGTTACCAATCATTTCACGCACTTGAACTTTGAGAAAATGGGCGACACGGCAGCACATCAGTGTCGTTTGTAGTTGAGCCAAAACTTTGTCGTTATCGCTATCTGATGGTGCCCACACTGAATTGTTACCAGAGAAGTAGAGCTTGCCTGTTAGTGCGTTTCTTGCGAGAGAGATGAAACCTTGATTGGAATAAAAGCTAGCGATTCTACCAAATAAATAACTGTCACATTCGCTGTAAGTAAGCTCAGATGTTTTGTGTTTCCATGCCAGAAGAGCCCCTTGTTCTTTATCACTCCAACGAGCTTTTAGGAAGCCAAACCAACCGATACGATGGTGTTCCTTCATTACCGTAGATAGGAAAGCAATATTGGCATATCCCCAAAGCGTGTCGCCTTTTTCTTGATAAAGGAATCCACAGCGATGATCTTTGTACGGTTGACGCAATTTGATACGTGGCATCGCTAAGCCAAGAAAACGAGCACTAGGTTGCTTGCGCAGAGCTTGCCAAGCTGTGTAATCTGGGCCGTTTAAGACCTTTTCTATTCTTTGTGTATTGGAAAGCCAATCGGCGCCCGAGTCGGCAAAAAAAAGTGAATCAGGAGAAGCTAGCATGGTACATAAAGTTTGTTCACCCAGTTGACCAATTAGACCCAGTGTGTAGATGTCGTCAAATTCGCTATTGACGTCTAGGTCCATGGAAATAGGGTGTGTGAAGGCGATACAACCAAAGGGTTGTCCACCTAGCGTATTAAGTTCTTTATTGCCAATGGTATTGAACAAAAAAGTTTGTTTGATGGAATATGATTGATTGAGGTCGTTTGATACCTCTTCCCAGCTCATATCAAGAATTTTGAGTTTGGTTCTTTGCCTGCTGACTGGTTGTGTTGCTAGGTAAAGCGCTTGACGCCAACTAGCCTCTAGAGCTTGAAAGTCGTCATTGTGCAGAATGAGATCCATTTGTTTGGAAAGGTGCTCATCTAAGACAAGAATGAGTTGAGTAATTTGCGCAATAATACGCTCTGCTGAATAAGTAGAGTATTGGTGTTCTTTTTTTGCTAGTTCGACCATCATTGCGAGTGCGTCAAACAAGTATGAATCTTGTTTGGGGTCGAGCGCGTTAAATTGTTTTTGCCAGTCTGTACTAAACATCTACATCAACTACCGCAGCATTTAGCCGCAACCACAAGGGTTGCGGCTTATCACAATTAACCAGGAATCTTCGCAACCATGCGAACAGAGGTGGTAAGTTCTTCGAGTTGAAGCCATGGTCTTAGGTGTGCAATCGCAGAGTAAGCCCCAGGTTTACCCGGCTGTTCAACCACTTCAATACGAGACTCTGCCAGTGGCGTACGAGCTCGAGAATCGTTACCAATCGCGCCGGCGTTGGTGTATTGGTCGATCCAAAGTTGAAGTTCACGTTGAATATCGGGTGCTTCAATGTTTGAACCCAAACGATCACGTCCCATTACTTTCAAATAATGGGCAATTCGACCACTTGCCATGATGTATGGCAGTCGTGCGGAGATAGCAGCGTTAGCCGTAGCATCCGGATCGGTATAGGTTTTCGGTTTTTGGGTAGTTTGCCCGCCGATAAAAACGCCATAGTTGGTGTTCTTGTAATGAACTAGAGGAAGGAAACCAAGGTCGCTGAGTTCTTTCTCTCGTTCGTCGGTGAGATTCACTTCTGTTGGACATTGCTGGACTAAATCGCCAGCCTCAGTCTTGTACGTTAGGTTAGGTAGGTTTTCTACTTTACCGCCGTTATCAAGACCTCGAATAGCAGTACACCAGCCATATGCAGTGAATGCTTGAGTCATCTTAAGACCTAGATCATACGCCGCATTAGACCAGACAAGTTCATCGTTATTCTTCGGATTCGGATTACCATCCATATCCACATCCAGCTCTTCATAAGCAAAGACGTCTGTGCTTAGCCCTTTTTGTCCATATGGCAAGCGTGCCATAGTACGAGGAAGCGTCAGAGTGACATAACGCGCATCATCACTTTCCCTAAACGAGTTCCAAGCCGCGTATGCAGGAGAGTCAAAGCCTGCTGCAACAGGTTTGCCTTCTTCAAATGTAGAGAAGTCATTGAACTCAAACATTTGCGCATTGGCTGCGGCAATGAATGGAGCGTGGCACGCTGCAGCTACTTCGCCCATGTAACGAAGAAGTGCTACATCTTCATCTTTTGCGCTGAACTCATAGTCACCTATGAATGTGCCGTAGGGCTCACCACCTGCTGTACCGTATTCATCTTGATACAGGGCGTTGAAGAGAGGACTGCGGTCGATCGCTGGTGCATCTTCAAATTGTTCGAGCAATTCATCTTGTGAGAAATCAACCATTTTGATTTTCAATGAACGCCCAGTGTCGCTCTCTTTGACGAGTTTTTGTAGACCACGCCAAGAACCTTCAAGCTTTTGAAAGTCGTCTTGTTGCATCACCGCAGAAAGCTGCTTTGATAGCTTCTTGTCGATTTCGCCGATGGCGCTTTCAATAGTTTTAGTTAAGTTTTTATCCCACGTTACGGTGCCTGAAAGTGCCTGTTCAGCAAGTACTGAAAACAGCTCTTTAGTTGTATCCGCAGGAGTTTGTGTTGTGGCTTCAATCGCTCTGTCAAGGAAACTCAGTGAGCCTTCCTCAGCGGACGGTTGGCCTTGTACGTCTGATTCAGTGCTCATTCTTCTGCTCCTTTCTGTTCAATACCAAGTTCTTGAGATAAGGCGTTGATGGTGTCTGCACTTTGCAACACTTCTTTCAATAACTTCTCTAGATCACGAGAGCGATCAGCCTTAGAAAGTAGTACCTTCAACTGATTGCGAGTCTCTACGAGCTTTTTTAAGGGCTCGACTTGGTCAATGATGGCTTCAGGCTCGAAGTCCTTCATAGAATTAAACTTAAGGCTTGCTTCAAATTGACTATCATCTTCGGCAAGAACATTGTCTACTTTCATGGATAACTCAGGACCAACGCGTTTCATAACATGATCGAAGTTATCTTTGTCTAGGTTATAGAATGTGCGATCTTCAACATCTTCTTTGTCTTGTTTATGACCAGAATAATCACCGATTACACCCACAACAAAAGGCAGCTCTTTTGTTTCAACTGCTCCATTGGTTTCTACATCATATGTGATGCTAACGCGGTTCTTACTTACGCGTTTGTGCTGAGAATTTAGTGCCACAACATCTCTCCTTGATTAATTAGCTAGCGGTTGAAGTGACTTTCGCTTCAGTTGCATCAAAGCCGACTTCCGGGCCTTTCTCGATTTTTCCGCCTTCTCCCTCGATATAGTAAGCTTTTGAAATCTCGGTGTAGGTAAGCGCAAAGCTCTCACTTGGTAATGAACCGTTTGTTCCTGTCATTGTGTAGTTAGACATACGTGCGTTTTTCAGCGTTAAGATAAGGTATGGATCAGCACCAGAACCTTCGCGATTTGGTTTAGTCATCACCACTTCAATGGTTTTACCTTCAGCACCTGGTGCATATAAGAAAGTTGTAAGGTAAGGTGAGGCACCATCACAGCCACGACCAATTGTGATTTCCCCCAGAGCCACCATGCCTTGGTCAGCATTGTTGGCGTTACCTACATCAATACCTACGCCACGAACGGCGCTCCAAGAAACATTATCAATGGCAAAGAACCCATCTTTACCACCAATTTTCTCAACGGTTGCTGCACCTTTAGGTTTGGTTCCGTCAATTCTCATAAAAATAGAAGCCATCAGTTTTCTCCTTCGCGTATCGCGTTAAACCGTTACCATTCAAAATCAGAAACGTCTGAATTTGCGGTAGCTTGAGTTACTTCATTGTTGTTGGATTGGTTTGAGGCCGAGGATTCGGCATCATTCGAGTTGCTAGTAGGAGACTCTGTGTACTGCTGAGAGTGACCACCAGACTGAGTTGATAGTGAACTGTTTTCCATGTTTATAGGAGCGTCATTCATTCCAATCAGTGAATCGATTTGATTAAGTGCATTGGAATTATTTCCTACCAGAATTTTCATCAATTCTGGTAAGGGTAGTTGTCCCCAAACAATTGCCCGTTCAAGTAGGTAACTAGTTGGGTTATGTGGTTCAGTTTGCTTAAAGAAGTCCGCTAGAGTTCTCAATTGATTATAAGCGGCGTCTCTTGTGAGAGGCTGTGTAGAGATAGTTGAAACTGTCGCTGAAATAGGGGGTGTAGATTCCGATGCTTTATTAGGCGTCGCATCGGGAATACTAACGGTATCTGGATTAGAACTGACCGAGTCTATATTATCGTGAGCGTCTGACTGCTCAGAGTTATCTGGTTGAGATTGAGTCTCGCCAGAAGCTGCTTCAGTGTTCATATCGTCTAGAGGCCACTGACTATATTGGTTACCGATTAATGTTCGCAGTGCCGTTAAATGGCTTTCGAAGATTTCACGGACGAATTTAAAGCTGAGCGCTTGGACGTCATGGCTTTGGCAACGTTCTGCAAGCACAGTTTCTACCTGATTTACCTGCTCTACCAATTGCCCTAAGCCGAGAATCAAGTCGGTACATTCAAGGCTAAAAGCGTCGTTAGCTTCGTTTTGCAGATCACTCAATGTGCCGCTGCGTTCTGCTTGGAAATAGCGAGAATAAGTGATGTTACCAACAAGAGGAATGAACTGTGTGGGCATAAAGAGCGCGGAGGCCTCGGGTGCGTCACCGATGAACTGCGATAACGGTTTGATGCGAAACTCCACCAGTTCTTTTTGTTTTCCAGACTCATCCGTCGCCTTGACCTTGTTGTCAGGCAGTGTTGGATGCAAGGTATCCCAGAAGTTGTCAATGTAGTTTTGAAGAAGCTTAAAACCTTCAATCAGCTTCGGTATAGGTTCTCGGTCAAATGACAAGCTAGTTATGTACCAGCTCCAAAGTTCCGTATCTTTTGTTTTCGAACCGAGTGCTTCGTTGAGCTGTTCTCTAAACTGCTGCCAGTTTTGTTCATTGAGTTCAGACTTTTCTTCGTCAGCAAATGCATCTGGAGCTTCTAACATTTGTCTAAAGGAAGAAAGGGCGGTGTTATATCCATTTCTTATCGCTCTATATTCGCCGCGATCAAGCTTTAAGTATTGTCCACTGGGAGCGTCTTCCGATAGAGCGCCTGATAGGTCATCGAAACTGTACATACCATTCCTTGGTTTATTTCATTTATGCATATCAAAGCAATTAACAAAACTATTTACTTTTTAAAGTGTCAATAGCTTAACAACATGATTACATTGCTTTAATATTAGAAGCGTTTTTCAGAAAGTCTCGGAAATTTGTGAAATTTCGTCATTTTTTTACTTTTCGGTAGGAATATTGGAACGACGTCACACGCGAACGCTAATTAACTATAATAAAATTAGGGGTTTATCCCCCTATTAGGACTGTGGGCATTCCCGCAACAATGGTACCTCCGTGTGCTGTTGTGTCACCTAATCTAGCTGCTGGCCGATTGCAAATAAGCACTGTCGCACTGCCCTTAATTATGCTGTCCGGTGGCCCTACGCATGTGCACATGTCTCCCATGACTGACGCAGGCATGTTCCCGATTAAAACGGTTGGTACTCCTGGCCCAATAATAGGCCCTCCTACGTGCGGAATAGGGGGCACTGCTGGTGTTTGCATTGGGCAGACATGCATGTCTGTTGAACGAGCTGCTGGCAAAGTCATGACTTTCCTAAGCCTCCATGAGCTATATTGAGAGCGACTGCGATGGATTGTTGATAATAGTCGGCATGCTTGTCCCATTCAGGTATCGCAGCGGCGGTGTTAATGGCCCCAGCGCAGGCTTTGGCGTATAGCTTGGGGTCGGGGAGTACACTGGGGAGTTCAGGTGACACAATACTACCAGCACCGTTCCAAAATACAGCTTGTGCTAACCATGATGGTGCGCACTTTAACTTTAATCGAGTTGCATAGAGTTCGCAGCGCCGCCTTCCCTCTTCACTTGGTTCAAATACCCATTGTTTGCAGCTTGCAAGGCAAGTCTGTTGTGTTTTGTTCCAGTCCGGCATCCGAATCTCAAGGCATAAGTAAGCCCAAAGGATGGCTTCCCTTACCGGTAAAGCGTGTGCAAGAAATTGAACCAGATCGAAATAGAGCTCTTTCTCTTGCAATGTCGCTATAAAATCTTCAATGCTCTGTGACTGAGCTAGTATCTCAGTGAGATCCTCTGAAGCACTAAACAATGGCGTGATTTGCTCAGGGTTTACGTAGGGTATCTTTCGATACTGAAGTTGTTGAGTCATCATTAATTTACCTTCACTATAGCGCCTTTGACTTCAGACATGACAGCACCATTAATGGATGCTTTCAGGTTTGACTTGAGATCGGCTGAGAGCTTTCCTTGAGCGGTTAAAGTCGTCTGGGCGTCTAATGTCAAGCTTGTCCCTTTTATAGTTCCACTTCCCGAGGCGTCTACCGTTACAGACGCAGCGGATAATTTGGCAGATGTTGAGCCTTTGGCATCCAACGTCATGCCCTGAAGTTTAAGTGCGTTAGAGGCTTTAATTTCGATTGCACCAGATTCAATCTTGATAGAGGAAGAGCTGATGGTGATTTTGCTTGAGCCTACTTTTAGCTCTAGAGAGTCTTCGCCCTCAATGCTGACGGTCTTGGCTTTGCCGCTAAACGCTTTAGTAACGCTCATCGTCATCGCATCCTCAGCGGTATAGGTAATAGCTTTGGTCGCTTTATAGGCGACTTCACCTTTGATGGTCGTGGTGACGTTGTTTTCTACTTCTAAGGTAAAGTCCTTAGCGGCATGTTGATAAAACAGTTCGTTATCTTTTTTATCATCGAAGTACCACTCATTACTCTGACCTTTAAGCATGGTTTTAATACCAGTTTGAGTAGAGTTTGCTGTCTTATATGGAGGAGCATTCTGACTATTGTATACCGAGCCAGTAATAATTGGCTTATCCGCGTCGCCATTAATGAAAGTGACAAGCACTTCTTGGCCAACTCGTGGGATAAACTGTGTCCCGTAACCTTTCCCCGCCATTAGTTGAGCAACGCGAACATAGCAACTGGTATCATCGCCGCTCGTTTCGTTGTCCCACAAAAATTGGATTTTTACTCTCCCCTGGTCATCCTGACTAATATCACCACTTGTTTTTCCTGCAACTACGGCGTTGTGAACGCCTTGAATTGAAGGTTTGTCAATGACGGTTGGCAAATAGGGAGTGGAATTGGGCACTACAGTGATTTGAGTTTGGCAATTCGATTGACCGCTTGACTGGCCATCATATTGAACGGTTTGCGAGACTACTAAGTATTCACCCAACTGTGCATTGTCTGTGTGACTGGCTAGTGAAAAGTATTGCCCCACATAAAATGCGTCTATATCACTGGATGCCTGTATTGTACTGTACTGGCTTTCTATCGCTTCCACACGACGTTTGACCAGAGTGGACAGATCGGTCATGTCTCCAGAAACGCTATCGTTAGAAAAATGTGTTGCGGCTAGTTTAGTGTTATTGGCGATTTTATTGCTCGATTTACTTGCTTTACTGGAGAGCAACTTAGATTGACTGTAGTCGTAATCAGTGAGCTCCAAACTCGTTCCGTGAAACTGAAGGTCAGAATGCCAAGATTGAATGAGTGGGTTGCTACCAGAGGGTAGGTTAGCCATATCGAACTTATTGATATCCGCTTTGCTGTATGGTTTCTCCGCGTCTTGTAAGATCAGTTTATGGCTGCTTGATGTGTGTTCAAAGTGAAATTGAATTCCTTCTTGAGCAAGCAACCGACAGACAAAGTCATAATCCGTTTCATTGAACTGTATGCAGTACTCACGTTTGGTACTTGGTAGAGATTTGGCTGTAAATAGGCTTGAGAAACCGGCATCACTAAACACAGAAGAAACGATATCTTTGGTTGATTGGTTTTGGAAAACACGGCTTTTCTTAGAAAAGTTAAGTAACCATAGCCAAGGCCGTAAAGTGATGTTGTAAAACGCATATTGCTGAGTTTCATCGAAACCCGTGCAAACGATCTTTGCGATGTAGCCATGAAAGCTACGCACTAGGCTTTGTGAGCCTGACTCAAAAGTATAGCGATTAAGCGTCATTGTCTGACCGAGTTGATCAGAGGCAGAGAGCCCTTTTGCGACCAGTTGTAGATTGATCTCAAAAGGTTCAAAGAACCGCTCTTGAATTGTCGCATGAGTTACTAGGTACTCATTGTTCTTATAATCTTTGGCAGTGAACTCACTGGTCGATGCCAAGTATAGATCGGCCATTCTGTCTTCCTTGAACTAAGCCTTTGATAATATTCTAAGATTAGCACTAGATACTAAACAGTATAGGCAGTTAAGGAAGAATGTGAGCAATATCAAAGCACAGTATCGAGTTACTGTGCTTTGGGAGTGTAGCGAAAAGGGGCTTTAAGAGGCAGAAATGGTACGTCGGTTTTTCTGGGTAGACAGGGTGAGTAATCCTATACACAAGAGCGCAATGATAATCCCGATTAATGACAAGGTGAATACTGATGCGTAGCCGAATTTATCAATGGATAAGCCAGCAAGCATTGCGCCGACACCAAAACCGCCTGCCATACATAACATCAAAAGACCCTGAGTTAACGCTGGAGAATTGGGACTCAAACGACCTGCGATGGATGGAATGATCATGTCATTCCAAGACATTGCTTGCATGAGTAACACTAACAGTGCAATAGGCACGAAAGCCTGAACATCATTTCCAGCGGTTAACCAAAATAGAGTGCCGACTATTAAATAAATCACTTGAGCGGCATACCAAACTTTAAATGGCCCGCTTCTTTGCATCCATCTTCCGGCCGATTCGAGCATAAAAATGCTGATAATGGCAGAGATAGCCATACCAAGTGCGGAGTTGCCGATATTGACTTGATAAACTTCTTTGATTAGCAAAGGACCAAGTTCCATCAGGTTAGAAGAGAGAAACATTGAGAAGAAGACTGCCAACAAAAAGAGAAACCAAGGTGCTGCACCTTGTTGTGAAGTGGTTTCATTACCTAATTTCTTCTCAGCACCCTCAAAGTAGGATTTATCCGTTTCAATGGATGGAGGAGGGCAAACAGAAACCAAACAAAGCACGATGATGACCAAAGACATAAGTATAAGCAGCTGATCGTCACTTGGCACATTGTAGAAGTCAGCAATAGAAATAAGTAAACCAGTCACAACAACACCAAAGAACTGACATTGATATAAGCTGGCTAGACCCCGGCCTTCATCATTTTGGTTTTTGCTAGACGCGATTACAAAGGTCGGATTCAGTACTAACAATGCGACACTACCAATGCCTATCAGAATACCTACTGTCCAGTAGATCGCTGCGGTTGTCTCAGCGAAGTAAAGAATTAACAGAGCAATAAAATGAATAAACAAGGCCATTCGTTGTAGTAGACGATGACAACAATAACGATCGGCCATCCCACCAATCAACGGTGCTAATAAACCGGCACCTCCAATGAGTGCCATGACTTGGCCTAGTAGTGCGCCACTAGATGTTCTTTCAATGATGATTGGGTTGAGAAGAATCGCAATACCAACCCATTGGACGATACCAAGAGAAGCTTGTGCGAAATGCCACAGTCGAATGCCATTCATGAGTGAGAACCTCTATTAATAATTTACTCATGAATTTTCAAGGAATTGGAAAGAGAAACAAGTAACATACTCCCCGTTACCTTCTCACAATCGAATAATTACGCCCCGTCTTCTAATGACATCAAATGATGAAAGACCAAAAAGTGGTGCTTTCATCATTTGAAATTATGTTTTTAGCTTCTGCCTAACATACGTGAGAGTGTGCCATCTTTATCAACGAGTTGGTGTTTTAGGGCTGCCAGAACGTGCAATACAAGTATAGCGATTACAATGTTCACCGATGAGAAGTGAATGGTAGAGCTAATTTGTTGTAGCCATTCGATTTTCTCTCCTGCTGAGATAAGACTTATGCCAAAAAACTCGACCGAACGTCCTCCTCCGATACTCATAGTGATTCCAGATAGCGGCATCATTATTGTAGCTAAAAGCAAAAACCAGTGAACAAAGTGGGCAGATTTCTCTTGCCACGCAGGTAGCTGTTTGATGGAACCGATCATGCCTTCTTTCAGGCGCCAAACTAGCCTGATTGAAGCTGCAAACATCACAAGTACTCCGAGTGATTTATGAAGATTCCTTAGCTCATTTTTGTCTGGGCCATTGGCCATATCGCCGAGATAAAGTCCTATGGCAAGCGTCGCTATAAAGAAAACAGCAGTTAGCCAATGAAACACCATGGTAGGTTTACTAAGTTTGTTGTTGAGCATATTAGTCCATATTTTTGTTGTGGGCTTATGGCGATAATTATTCCTTATGCTCTTTTTTTGTTCTAGATGCATATGTGTAAAGTTAAGTAAAGATAAGAATACTTATCATCTGGAGTTTTGAGCTTGTTAGATACATCGGTTTTTATTTGAAAGTGTTTCAAGTCTTTGGTGGTTTTTAGCTTCCTTCTCTCAACCTATAGTTAAGTCATTGAGCAAGAACACTTGCAGCTAGACACTATAGAGGAACACGTTATGACAACAATGATGAAAGCAATCGGTTTTAGTGAATCAAAAACTATCGATGATGAAAACAGCTTGTATGAGTTTGAAATGGCTATGCCTGAAATCGGCGAATTTGACCTACTTGTAAAAGTTGCGGCCATTTCCGTTAACCCTGCAGATGCAAAAATACGTGTTCGTTCAGCAGTGAATAAAACATTAGAAAGTCCACGTGTTCTGGGTTTTGATGCTGTGGGAGAAGTGGTATCAGTGGGCAGTAAGGTTACCAGCTTCACTGAGGGCGATCGAGTGTACTATGCTGGTGATGTCACTCGCCCAGGCACCAATGCACAATATCATGCTGTTGATTCTAGAATTGTCGCGAGAGCTCCAAAAGGACTCACTGACGCAGAAGCGGCTGTAGTCCCGTTGACTGCATTAACGGGATGGGAGGCTCTGTTTGATCGTCTTCGTGTAGACCCGTCAGAGCGTAAAACGCTATTAATTATCGGTGGTGCTGGTGGTGTCGGCTCTATTACTACTCAAATTGCAAAACAGCTCACTAACCTAACGGTTATTGCGACAGCATCACGCCCAGAGACCGAAGCTTGGGTAAAAGAGATGGGCGCAGACTATGTGGCCAATCATAGAAACTTGGTCGAATCTGTTCATGACTTGGGGTTTGAGACGGTAGATTATATTTTCAATGTCGCTGACACGGTTGGTCATTGGGATGCGATGGCAGAACTTATTGCACCTCAAGGTATGATCGGTTCAATCGTTGAGTTTGATAGCGGTATTGATCTTAGTAAGCTTCAAGGTAAGTCAGTCGGTTTTGTTTGGGAGCTTATGTTCACACGCTCAATATACAAAACACAGGATATGTACAAACAAGGTGATATCTTAAAACAAGTCGCTAATCTTATTGACTCTGGACGAATTCAATCAACCTTGACCAAAGAGATCAATGGCTTCAATGCAGAGTCATTAAAGCAAGGGCACCGATTGATGGAAAGTGGCGCTATGATCGGTAAGCTTGCCATCAACTTTGATTAAACAATCAGCATGTTAGTTAAAAATACCTCTTCTTTTATGAGTCGAGGTATTTTTTGTATATGATGGAAAAGATTGTAGTGAATATGGTGAAAGTAACATGAAAGCACTGAACGAACTGACTTTGTTTGCCGAAACGGCCAAACAAGGTAGTTTTTCTAAAGTAGCGAATCAAATGGATATGACGCCTGCAGCCGTTAGTGCATCAATAAAGCGTTTAGAAGAGCAAGTTGGCTTCCCGCTGTTTGTTCGAACAACACGAAGATTGAGCTTAACTGGAGAGGGAGAACTATTCCTAGCCAAAGTTAATTGTGCTCTTGCAACTTTGAATGAAGGTGTCGAGGAGATCGCAAATGCTCGTGGCGCGCTAACAGGTAACATTTATGTGTCTGCACCGTCTGACTTTGGGCGAAACTTACTGCTTGATTGGATTAATGAGTTCACTGACTTACATGAAAACGTCACGGTTCGTCTTGAGTTATCTGATCAGTTGGTAGATATGTATAGCAAACCAATTGATGTTGCTATTCGATATGGCGAGCTTCCAGATTCAAATATGGTGGCAATACCGTTATGTCCACAGAATGTTCGAGTACTTTGTGCTAGCCCTGACTACATTCGTCATCACTCACCAGTGTTACACCCAAACGATTTGAATCAACATAACTGCATAAGCTTTATGGTCGCGGGTTCGGTACATAATCATTGGCCGTTATCCTACGATTCTCAACAAGTCGTTGTAGAAACCAAAGGAGCAATATCAGCTAATGATGGTGATGTCGTGAGGCGTTTAGGGTTAAAAGGCAGAGGAATCGTCAATAAGTCGTTAATCGACGCTAGTCAGGACATTATTGAGGGGAAGCTGAGAAAAGTTCTGCCTGACTGGCAAGGTGAGTCGGTGCCGCTGTATATGGTGTGTGCTGATAAAAGGCAGTTAAGACCAATTATTCGAGAGTTCCAAAAGTTCTTGAAAGAGAAGTGTCAAAGTCAGTTTGATAAGGTCAGTCACATTTTAAATAACTAGCCCTAATCGTATAAGGCTAGTTATTGTTTACCTCGTTTAAATAGCTAACATTCACTGAACAAGTAGTCTGAGCTGTGTCTCGACTTTGGCAGTTTTGCATTGAAATCCTGCTCACTATGTTTTCCGAGCGGTACGATAACTGAGCTACGGTATCCTTGCGCGGCTAAGTTGAACTCTTTATCAAGAACAGCACTGTCAAACCCTTCGATAGGCACGGCATCAATGCCTAGAGTCGAAGCGCCAAGTAGGAGCGTGCCTACATTCAGGTACACTTGCTTCTCCATCCAATGCTGAGCATCTTTCAAGTTGGAGCGGTGCATATCAACGAAGTAGTGTCGTCCATTCCGTTGTCCTTGTTTTGCATCTGGAGTAGCAAACCGGCCGTCCTTTTCTTCATTTTCTAGCAACAACTGTAAGTAGTTGTCATCAATTTCTGTTTTTGTACAGAATACGATGACATGAGAGGCGTTAAGCACTTTGGGAGCATTGAAACTGTAGCGGTCTTGTGTGGCAGTAGCAACACGCTGTTTGGCCTCGTCAGTACTGGCAATGATAAAGTGCCATGGTTGAGAGTTCACGCTGGATGGACTGAATCGAAGGAGTGTTTTAATCGCATCTATCTGCTGGAAAGATAGCTTAAAAGATGGGTCGAATGCTTTGGTTGAATAGCGGTTTTTAGCGTTGTCAGCAATGTTCATAAACGTGTCTCTACTTAACGGGTGTTACCCCGAGGATAGCGAAACCAGCCGCAAGTAAAAACACCGTGGAGTTTGATGCAGTTTCAAATATTCTTTGAAGATACTAGAACTTAGATTACCCATACAATGTGCGGAAAAGGTTGAAGTTTGATTAGATTCATCTAACTTTATCTAAGGTAAGTAAGAGGAAATAATATGAAAAAGAATAGCTTAAAATGCCTTGCTGGTCTTATTGCGGTATCTACGCTGGTATTAGCCGGATGTTCAAGCAGTGACCAGGTTAACAAAGAGCAACCTATCGGGATGGCCAATCCAGCCGCGGTCTATTGCGAAGAGCATGGTACTTATGACCTTCAAACTGGTCAATGTACGTTAAAGTCGGGTGAGGCTGTTGATGCTTGGGATTATTATCGAGAAAATCATAAGGAAATGCCAAACGAGGCGGCGAGATATTGTGAATCGACAGGTGGCGTCTATATGCAAGATTCGAGCAAATGTGCGCTCCCAGACGGTAAAGTTATGGATGCAGAAAGCTACTTCAGAGATCATCAATCTACGAGCAGCTAAGTTCGTATTGCTGCCAACAACAAGGACGGTATAGTGCAAAAGAGTAAAGTAACAGGTTTTTTCGTTTTCATTATTGCACTCGTCACGGTTGGTTGTAGTAATCAGATTATCCAACAAGAGCCCGAAATGTATACCAGTTCGGGCTCTATTGCTCCTTATACACAATCTAGTTTTGAACAATATGTCGATGAGACTAGAGCTTGGCTTGATGAGACTAGAGTATTTCATGGAGCCGGTTACCAAGTCGAAATGGATGTTGTTAGCCCTTACAGGTTGCTACCTGATAATCCTAATGGGGAAGGTATATTACTGGTCCATGGACTGGGAGACTCGCCTTACTCCTTTGTCGACATTGCACCTTACTTAGCAAAACATGGTTATTTAGTTCATGTCATGCTGTTACCGGGTCACGGTTCTCGACCGGCTGATCTAATGAATCCAACCAATGAAGACTGGCGTTTGGCGGTGGAACATCAAGTCAACTTGCTGCGTGATGATGTCGACAAAATATGGTTAGGCGGTTTTTCAACAGGCACCAATTTGGTGACTGAATACGCTTTAGCTCATCCTAAAGCAATTCAAGGGCTTGTGCTATTTTCGCCAGCGTTTGCGCCAAAAGACCCACTCGTTTCAATGGCGAGTTTTGCGCGTCATTTTGTCGATTGGGTAAGTCTCGAGAAAGAGCAGAACTTTACTCGCTATGATTCATTGGCAATGAATGGGGCAGCACTGTACTATCAAACTGCGGTTGATGTTCAAGACGCGCTAAAAGAAAAAACTTTTGAATTGCCAGCCCTACTGTTAGTGACGGAAACAGATGAGTTAATAAACTCTAAAGTTATATACGATCTCTTTAAAACCCGCTTTCGTAACGAAAATAGTTCACTTATTTGGTTTGGTGAACAGAACTACTCAGATTCGCGCTTCGTGCAATTTAGTATGAAACTGCCAGATTCTAACATACAGAGTGGTTCACACATTTCTGTCTTGTATCGTGATGATAATATCTTGTATGGACGTAGAGGGTGGATGAGACAATGCGGTGGTTCTCAAGAAGGAGAGGTCTATATGGTCGATTGCGCTAAGATGCCAACCTTGTCTTATTCAGCTTGGGGATTGTTTGATGAAGATACCATCAGTGCTAGATTGAGTTGGAATCCTTACTTTGAACCTATGATGGTGCGAGTTATCGAATTTATGGCTCAAAGATAGTGATATTTATAGATCTATTTTTATTAATGTCTCGAAGTGCTTTTATTAACTAGTACGCTGTGTTGATCGTCGTCAAAAATAATCTTTATTAAACAGCTGTATATCCTTCATAATCAACTTTTTTGTTAGCGACTTCTCAAATTATATTCTATAGTGATGACATGTACGGTTAATTATAGATAATTAACTTAGTTACTTTGGAATATACCTCACTCAGCAAGGTATTGAACATCTCAAGTAGGTAAACAAATGGAAAAGTTCAACATCACAAGTATCTGGATTACTCTAGATTACAAAATCGCTTTCTTCTTCCCTTCGAGATAACCCTGTCTCTCGCACTGTCCAGTGCGCATAGCCTATGTACAGCTATCCCTAATGAATCAATATGCAAGAACGTGCATTATTGTCGTAATGGTTTAAGTATGTTCATAGATTAAATATAGAAACAAAACTAAATCGTATCTGGATATATATTCTGGATAGGGTTCTCTTTAATTATATTTCTTATCTTTTTGATCGCTAATTAAATATTAGATAAGAAATGAATATATTAGGTAAATTAAAATGGAAAACTTCAAACATCTACCAGAACCGTTCCGTATTCGCGTTGTTGAGCCAGTAAAACGTACTACGCGTGAGTACCGTGAAGAAGCAATTATTAAAGCGGGTATGAACCCATTCCTACTAGATAGTGAAGATGTATTTATTGATCTACTAACAGACAGTGGTACAGGTTCAATTACTCAAGATATGCAAGCAGCAATGCTACGCGGTGATGAAGCATACAGTGGTAGCCGCAGCTATTACGCTTTAGCTAACGCAGTAAAAGACATCTTTGGTTATGAACTGACCATTCCGACTCACCAAGGTCGTGGTGCTGAACAGATCTACATCCCTGTACTAATTAAAAAGCGTGAAAAAGAGAAAGGTTTGGACCGTTCAAAGATGGTAGCACTGTCTAACTACTTCTTTGATACTACACAAGGTCACACTCAAGTGAACTGCTGCGTAGCTAAGAACGTTTATACAAAAGACGCGTTTGATACAGCAGTAAATGCAGACTTTAAAGGTAACTTTGACTTAGAGAAGTTAGAAGAAGCTATCATTGAAGCTGGCCCAGCTAACGTGCCTTACATCGTAAGTACAATCACGTGTAACTCTGCGGGTGGTCAGCCAGTCTCTATCGCGAACTTAAAAGCGGTATATGAAATCGCACAAAAATACGATATTCCGGTCATTATGGACTCTGCTCGCTATGCTGAAAACGCATACTTTGTCCAGCAACGTGAACCTGGATATAAAGATTGGACTATTGAAGAGATCACTCGTGAGTCTTACAAGTATGCTGATGGCCTAGCAATGTCTGCGAAGAAAGACGCAATGGTTCAAATGGGCGGCTTATTGTGCTTCAAAGATGAATCTTTCATGGATGTATATACTGACTGTCGTACTCTATGTGTGGTTCAAGAAGGTTTCCCTACATACGGTGGCCTAGAAGGTGGCGCAATGGAGCGTCTAGCAGTAGGTCTGTACGACGGTATGCGTCAAGACTGGTTAGAGTACCGCATTAACCAAATCCAATACCTAGTCGATGGCCTAGAAGCTATAGGCGTCGTCTGTCAGCAAGCGGGTGGTCACGCAGCGTTCGTTGATGCAGGTAAATTGCTACCTCATATTCCAGCAGACCAATTCCCTGCACACGCTCTTGCTTGTGAGCTTTATAAAGTAGCTGGCATTCGTGCAGTGGAAATCGGTTCACTACTTCTAGGTCGCGATCCTGCAACTGGCAAACAGCATCCATGTCCAGCTGAATTGCTTCGCTTAACAATTCCACGTGCTACTTATACTCAAACGCATATGGATTACGTTATTGAAGCATTTGAGAAAGTGAAAGAGAACGCGCATAAAGTGAAAGGATTGGATTTCACTTATGAGCCCGAAGTTTTACGTCACTTTACTGCTCGATTAAAAGAAGTTGAACCCGTAGTTAATCCAGCAGAAGCGAAAGTGCTCGAAGAAGCATAACCACTTCAGAGCGCAGTCATTTGGCTGCGCTCTTTTTCTCTAGCAATACAAAAAATAAAAGCAGAGAAGTAGGGGAGTCTCCCTAATCTAATAACGTGAATTTGATGAGAACAGAATGATGAAAAAGAATCCGTCTCTGATAGGTGGTGCCTGTATTATAGCGAGTGTCTGTGTAGGCGCTGGTATGTTGGGCCTACCAAGTGCAGGTGCTGGCGCCTGGACTATTTGGTCGATGTTGGCCATCGCAATAACTATGGTGGTCATGACAATTTCTGGTTGGATGCTATTGGAAGCATTCAAACACTACGAATTAAAAGTGTCTTTTGACACAGTTACAAAGGACTTATTAGGCGATAAGATTAATCTTATTAACAACATTACAGTGTATTTCGTGGGTGGTATTTTACTCTACGCCTACATTACTTCTTCAGGACTTATATTACAGGATGTACTCGGTCTTAATGCTAAAATCGCATCCGTTCTTTTTGTCTTGATTTTTTCTGCGTTTGTTTGGCATTCAACCCGTGCGGTAGACCGAATTTCGGTTGTGCTAATTGCTTTCATGATTCTAAGCTTTGTGTTTGGTGTATCGGGCTTGGCTGTGAAAGTAAATATGGCGGTACTTTTCGATACCATTAGTGAAGAGAATGCTTATGCGCCATACGCCATGGCAATGTTGCCTGTAGCACTGACCTCATTTGGATACCATCACTCAGTGTCTTCAATGCGCGCTTATTACGGTGAAGAGACAAAAGCCAAATACGCCATTCTAGGCGGTACTGTTATCGCACTTAGTCTTTATTTCCTATGGCTATTTAGTATTTTCGGCAATCTTCCTAGAGCAAACTTCGGCCCAGTTATCGAGCAGGGTGGTAATGTAGATGCATTGCTAAAAGCTCTTGGCTCAGTAATTGAGTCAGATAAAGTCGCGAACGCAATCAATACTTTCTCAATGGCAGCAATTTTGTCTTCATTTATTGGTGTTGGTCTGGGTGTTTTTGATTTCCTTGCAGATTTCTTTAAGTTCGAAGATACAAAACAAGGTCGCACCAAAACATGGCTCGTTACCTTCCTACCGCCACTTGTTATGTCTCTGCTATTCCCATTTGGTTTCGTGATCGCTATTGGCTACGCGGGTGCTGCGGCAACGGTATGGGCATGTATCATCCCGGCATTATTGGCGAAGAAAACACGCGAAGTGCATGCAGGCGCTGATGGATTTAAAGCACCTGGCGGTCAGGTGATGATTACTCTAGTGATTACTTTTGGTGTCCTGACTGCGGTGTTCCACATCCTTTCTATGATGGGTCTGTTGCCGACATTTGTTGGCTAAACCTTAAACAACTATTCGCAGCTAGCTTGTGCTTGCAAAAGACGAGCTAGCTTAACCAGATAAAAACAAGAGGAGACAACTATGACTGCAATAGCTACAAATAACGCACCAGCTGCTATTGGCCCTTATGTTCAAGGCGTTACATTTGGTGATATGGTTATTACTTCAGGGCAGTTGCCAATTGACCCCGAAACTAAGGCAATGGTTGAAGATGTGGCGGAGCAGGCAACTCAGTCGTTAACCAATGCATTGGCTATCGTCAAGGAAGCTGGCTTGGAAGCAAGTAATATTGTAAAAACGACAGTGTTTGTCAAAGACCTCAACGATTTTGCTTTAGTCAATGCTGCTTATGAAGCGTTCTTTAATGCTCACAATGCTCCTTTCCCCGCAAGGTCTTGTGTAGAAGTCGCGCGTCTTCCTATGGATGCAAAAGTAGAGATCGAGGTAATAGCGGTTAGAAAAGGCTAGTGATATAAGAAATAAGTTCTGGGGGCGCCGCTAGATTATGGCGCCTCATAGTGAGCTTTTCTGCTCAGTCCCAAGTTTTCAGATTAAATTAATCATGTGGTTGAGTGAAGCGAATATGTTATTTGCTCTGCCAAGTTTTACTGATCCATCCCCCTATGCTCTCATCAAAGTAATTTCCACTGAATTCTTGTTTATATTCAACGACATTATCCGCTTGTGGCCTTTCATCTAATAGATGGTTTATGTAGACCGCCATAGGATCATCGAACTGGTCGCGGCGTTTTTTCTCAGCTACTTCCTTGATGATTTGCATGCGATATGCCTTGCTCATTTTCTTCATGTTTTACCTCCTTTGCCGTGAGCGGTTTATCAAACATAGGAGTAAATTTGAAGCTGGTCAAATAATGAGCGGTGTTTTATAGCATTCCATATGAAATGATGTTAGCCGCGAGATTTGAGAGGTGTTTGAGTCGATGAAACTCGTTCGTTAAAGAATGTGAAGTGTAAAGCAATGAAAATAGAGCGTAACAATTGGAATTGTTATGATAGACTTAAATGAAAACAATAATCATTAAGAGAAAATCATGAAAAAGCCACGTCCTAAGACTCTCAAAGTCACTAAAGTGCATCCACTTTCTCCTAACATGCTACGTATTTCTTTTTATTCAGAAGAACTGAAGGCCTTTCCATCGGATAGTGTCGGTGGCTATATTAAGTTCTTGTTTAATGAACATGGCGGTACAGATATCACCGGGCTTTCGGAAGATAATCGCCCCAAATTGCGTACCTATACCATAAGAAGCCTTAATGTCGACTCAGGTGAAATGGATGTCGATTTCGTTACTCATATTACTGAAGACAAGTTGTGCGGATTTGGTGCACGCTGGGCGAGTTCTGCGAAAGAGGGCGATATGATATCCATCATGGGGCCAGGAACTCTTCAAGATGTTGATACTAGTAAAGACTGGTTTTTCTTCAATGCAGACATGACTTCTTTACCAGCGTTAGCGGTTAAGCTAAAAATGCTCCCAAGCGATGCAAAAGGATATGCTGTGATTCAAATAGAAGACAGCGCTGATGAACAAATATTGGACATCCCAGAGGGCATCAGACTGATTTGGACCACTGACTCTTTGTCTAAAACATCAGAGGACTTAGATTGGTTAACAGGCTCACCTTTCGTTTGGTGTGCTTGTGAATTTGATGAAATGAGAGCACTTCGCCGTTATTTCCGCAACGAAAAAGAGATTCCACGTCAAGACATCTATATCAGTAGCTATTGGAAGCGAGGGGTGGCAGAAGATGGTCACAAAGTGATTAAAAAGCAAGATCACGAAGAGTTTGAGTCCAACTAGCCACTATATTCCCTAGTAATGCATTAATGAGAGGGATGGTGTTGAGTTAACCATTCCTTTTCTTGATTGAATGCGAAAAATAAGCTCGACCTTAGTCAGGTTCTTTTACGACTAAGGTTGGCATCATACCTTGTATTAATTCTACTTAAGTCACACTTTTCCTTATATATTCTGTCAATTATTTTTCCTAGCAGATTAAGTCTCTGTTTGTTACACTTCTGCGCATAAAAAATAACAACACAATTACATCCCCAAAACAGCTCCTTATCTCTTGTACCCTACATTCAAGAGTAACGAGCCTTTAACTTATAGAGGTCCCCCAGTTACTATGAGTAATAGCAACATCTCGCAAACTGAAATTCACCAGAATCAGTGGCAACTAAACCAAACACTCGCTGAGTCCATGCTACCTATCTTAGGTCGACTGTATAGAGAGAAGGGCGTTGAAATACTGTTGTTCGGCAAAACTCTCGTCAACGCAACGACTATCGACATTATTAAAACTCATCGCGTATCACGCCACTATTCCCCTCAAGCCATCAACATTGTTCAAACTGCTCCTCTCATCGAAAAACTATCTCAATTAAATCTGTCTCCATGCTGCATCGATATCGGCCAACTAGCTCAACAGTATTGGGCGAATAACGATAATGAACAAAACATCGATGATTTCTTAATGACAGCATTAGTTGAGAGCATTGAGAGCAATGCTGCTCTTGAGTCTCGTGATGTCGTCTTATATGGCTTTGGTCGTATTGGTCGTCTACTAACTCGTATCTTGGTCGAGAAGAGTGGCCCAGGTTACCCACTGACTCTTAGAGCGATTGTAGTTCGTGGTGGGCGTGACGGTGACTTACAAAAACGTGCGAGCCTTTTGCGTCGTGACTCTGTGCACGGCCAGTTCAATGGCAGCATAGTAGTTGATGAAGAGAATAAAGCGCTGATTGTCAACGGTAATTATATTCAAATTATCTATGCCAACAGCCCTGCTGACGTGGACTATACCGAATACGGAATCAACAATGCACTGGTTGTCGATAATACTGGCGTGTGGCGTGATGCTGAAGGTTTAGGTCAGCACGTAGCGTGCAATGGCGCAAACAAAGTGTTACTGACTGCTCCGGGTAAGGGTGACATTAAAAATATCGTATTTGGTGTGAACCATGAGTCGATTCTCGAGGGGGATACTATTGTATCGGCAGCGAGCTGTACGACCAACGCGATTACTCCGACTTTAAAAGCGGTCAATGATAAGTATGGCATTATTTCGGGCCACATTGAGACGGTTCACTCATACACGAATGATCAAAACCTTATTGATAACTATCATAAAGGTGACCGTCGCGGACGTTCTGCTTCTTTGAATATGGTTTTAACATCAACGGGTGCAGCAAAAGCTGTTGCCAAAGCGCTTCCGGAGTTGGCAGGCAAACTAAGTGGTAACGCTATTCGTGTCCCAACACCTAATGTCTCGATGGCGGTGGCGAACTTAAATCTTGAAAAAGAAACCTCAAAAGATGAGCTTAATGCGTACTTGCGTGAAATCTCTCTTACCTCATCTCTATCGGCACAAATAGACTATACCGATTCAACAGAGATTGTTTCGACTGATTTAGTTGGTGCTCGTCATCCAGGTATCGTAGACGGCCAAGCGACAATCGCACAAGATAATCGCTGCGTATTGTACATCTGGTACGACAATGAATTTGGCTACAGTTGCCAAGTTGTACATTGCATGGAACAGATGATGGGCGTGAAATACAAAACCTACCCAGCTGTTGTGTAAATCCGACATTCACTGCTAGATATTGCCGTCATCGCTAGGTGACGGCTTTTTTATGCCTAAAGTTTTATCTTTGCCTGACTCTATGGCTTGAGGGAACAAAGCGTAATTATCTCACTCTGGGAACGCAACGCTGCTGACTTGAGTGTGGTGTATACTGAGCGCAGGAGCTATTGTGCTAAATCTGCAATGAATGATTGTTTTCTACTTACACTAGTTTGCAGTTTTCCTTTGATCCATTGATTAAACAAACTGAAGTCAGAATGTACCGGCCAGAAAAGGGAGGCAACGACTTTTTTGCCAAAGAAATCGGGGTGGTCGGTAATTACTTTTAGTTTGCTGTCTTTCATGTTTTTGTCGATAAGGAACTCAGGCAAAAACGCAATGCCACGTTGAGCTTTGCACAGATCGATAATAGTTCCTAAGTCATCAAGCCTCCATAAGTTGTATGAGGCTATGTTTGAGAGATTGAGTAACTCCTCAATGCCATCCATTAACAGCACTCGTTGGGAGGGATGACTTTTAACGGATTTTAAGTCTTCATGAGCGACCCACCAACAGTTAACGTGAAATAGTTCGTCTATGTTAAAGTCATTATCAGTCTTGTGATAAGGATTCCCTAACGCAAGATCTATTTTCCCCTCGTTAATGTAGTTACCCAAAACGAAACTTGGTTTAGTAACAACGACCAAATCGACGTTGGGAAATGCTTCAGAGAAGTCCAACAGAGTTTTCTTCACTTCTTTATTGAACACCAAAGGGTCAATACCCACACGGTAGACAATTTGCTCTGATATATTCATTTGCTTCGCGGTTGTAATCAACTCACGATACTTCGACACAACCGGTGTCGATAAATGGAACAAGCGTTTCCCTTTTTCAGTCAACCAGACTTTAGAGTGTTGTCTGTTAAATAAATTGAAGCCTAAGTCTGACTCTAGATTCTGAACAGCAGTGCTAACAGTAGATTGGGATTTACCAAGCTTACGAGCAGCGGAGCTAAATGAACCTTCGTCAACTACAGCTACGAACGAAACAATATTTTCGAATTGTAGTTTCATGATTCAACCAACCTTTATAAAGCAAGCAGATTATAATTATGTAAATTGTATATTTGCAACACAATAGCGTGATGATACTAGTATTTCAACTCGTTTTATAAAGCATTAGTAATTAATAATATTAACGTATGGGTGGATATATTCCTATATTGCATAAATTATCATCGCATCTATCTCTTTTTGTGCTAAGAATAATTATATCCAACAATAAAGTAATGGCTCTATTAATGATCTATATCTCACAGTACGAAATATGTTATCTGTACTTAAGTATGTAATAAAAGTATAACAATTCTTCTTAAGTGTATGTTATATAAGTGTTTGTATGTTTTTTGTGTTGTTGTTTGATTTCTCATTTTGAACATTGTTTGTTAAGCCTATCGACTGCATCGATAGGGGGTATTTTTCGTTGAATGTAACTATTAATTAGAATGAGCAAGCTTTTGTAAATCGACCTTAAAGGAAGTTAAAATGATTACCAAACTATATGTAAAAACAGGCTTGTTTTTATCACAATTTAAAAATGATCAACGCGGTGTAACTGCAATTGAGTATGGATTGATTGGTGTAGCTATGGCTGTAGCGTTGAGCGTCGCGCTAAGCACTTCGGGCTCTGACGGATTTATCAATGAGCTAAAACTGGCTTTTACTAAGATTGGTGACACGATCGAAACGTCTACAAAGTAATCATCAATACTTGCATTATCCTTAAGTGGATTATTGTAGACAATATCTCTAGATATCTACGCCAGACCTATGAGCTTCATTGGTCTGGCGCAAGTTATTAAGTATATCTAGTGTGTATCGGTTGATGTAAAACTTACTAAATCAAACAAAAATAATAGTTCGAGTAATATAATGTATTTATTGGTATTGGCAATAATGTGTTTAGTTGTCACTATTACTGACTTTCGTTACAGAACAATACACAACTCCATATTGTTTATATTACTCTTAGTACAGTTGTTTTTGTCGCCGATAGATATTCATATAACGACCTTTTTGTTGGTTTTAACTATGGGGCTGTTAATTTATGCACTTATATGGATTGGCGCCGGTGATATTAAATACGCTGCTATTTTGTCACTGACGATTCCGCTTAATCTTCTACCTTGGGCATATGTTATTACGGGCTTTGTTGGGGGGATTATTGCTGTAATCTACTGGTTAAGCCAAAAATTATTAAGCAACTCATGTCATAACCAAGAAGGTATCCCTTATGGGATAGCAATTAGTGTCGGATTTTATTTAGTCATTTTTACACAAAGTGCGCTGCATATTTAAATCTCGAAGAGTGGGAAAATTATGAGATCTCGACTGGTATTACTTGTCGCTGTTGTAGCGTTGGTAGTAGGGGCGTTAGGCGTTGTCGACTTATTCAAAAGTAAACCTCAACCGACTACTGTCACTGAAGTGACGGAAAACAAAGATGAAGAGCATGTTGCTGTTTGGATGACCACAGAAGCATTCGAAAAGGGTCATGCAATCACTGCTCAAGGGGCGGTAAAAAAGCAGTTACCTCTAAGTGAGGCGCTAAGCCTTGGCGTTCGAGAAGACGCGAAAATTAGTTTTTCACCATCTGTGCTATTAAACCGAAGTCTCACACCGGGGGAGATCGTTCTACCTGAATATCAAGTTTCCCCAGGTCAATCGGGGTATATCGACTTGCTGGTCACTGAGGGAATGACGTTATATCCACTCGAAGTGAGTGATAAAAACCTTATCAATGATTACATTCGCCCCGGTTCGTTCATTGATGTTCTAACCGTGAGTTCGCCTAACGATAATTTAGCTGGAAATGTTGATAAGCCAAAACGCTTCAGAGGAGTGAAAGCCTCAATGTTTCTCAAACATGTCAAAGTACTTAACGTGGGTGATGACAAAGGCGATAACAGCTCCGTTACCGCTCGGTCTCCCACCAAGGAAGATGGGCTTACTACCGTGGTGATCGAAGTAAAGCCTGATGACTTAGCAAAGCTTGCGTTAGCGCAACGAACCATGCATATCGAAATCTATCGAAGCCAAACCTATAAGCAGCCGGAATACGCGGAAGTACGTAACATTATTGACAATTATACAGGGATTGAAGAGTTACGTGGTAACGAGATAAATCCTAGAGAGGCCTTGTAATGATCATGCAACATCGACTCAAGCAAGCACTGTGGGTTTACATTACATCCTTGCTCATAGGCTTACTTTGGGTGAAACACGCTTACGCAGCGGATCGCTCAATTACTCTTAACGATGGCCAGCATATTCAATTGAAAATGCCTATTGGTAAGGTTTTTATAAGTAATCCTGCCATCGCAGACTACAAAATTATCAATGACAACACGCTTGTGGTGTTTGCCAATAGTGTCGGGCAATCAAGGCTTATTGTATATGGGACAAACAATGATGTTCTGCTTTCAGACCGCATTATTGTTGATCTAGATTTAACCGAGGTACGCCGCCAGCTTAAGTTCCATTTTCCCGACGCGAAGGTCAAGGTTCAGTCGGTAGGTGAGCAGGTTGCTGTTAGTGGTGTAGTGGACTCGGAGCAAACTCGAGACGATATCTACCGTTTGGTGGCGACGCTTCTGGGACGTAAAAAAACTGAGAAGTGGGATAAAACACAGAAAATGAAATTCAAATCTGACTCGTTGGAGCTTGAAGAGCCAGAAAGCATGGTTTTTGCCCGCAATATGACTTGGGACGGGATTCTTGAACGTATTGAGGTCGCTACTACCCAACAGGTTAACGTCAAAATATCCGTTGCTCAGGTAACTGAATCGTTTGGGAAAACGGTCGGTGTAGACTGGAGCTCAGTGGGATCAAGTGTGGGAGAGTTTGTCTTTGACCAATTTGATGCCGCAAATCTTAGTACGCTTATCACTGCATTAGGTAATGACAGCATTGCTGAAGTGCTCGCTGAACCGAATCTAACCGTGTTATCTGGAGAATCGGCGAGTTTCCTCGTCGGTGGAGAAGTTCCCGTAATAGTGTCAACAAGCAACAATGTGAACATTACGTTTAAAGAGTTTGGTATCAAGCTCGACCTAACCGCAAAGGTGCTCAGCCAAGACAAAATTCGTATGCAGCTTTCTCCGGAAGTTAGTGAAGTGGAAAGTTATGTTGAAGCGGCTGGCGTCAAGGTACCTCAGTTAGCGTCCAGACGAGCTATGACAACGGTTGAGTTAGCGGATGGTGACAGCTTCATTTTAGGTGGGCTGATGAGTAGTAGTGACCTAGAAAAAATGCAGAAAATCCCATTTATCGGTGATGTGCCCGTACTCGGTGCTGCGTTTCGAAAAGCAACCACTCAACGAAAACGAACCGAACTCATCATTGTTGCTACCGTGAACTTGGTAGAGCCTATGAAGCCAAAAGATATCCAACTGCCATACATTAAGAAAACGTCGACCTTGGCGCGTTGGCTAAATGTTGACTCAGATGGAAAGCATGTAGCGTCTTCAGATGCCACTATTCGTCTGTTATCGCAAGGAGGATTCATTCAATGAAGAAGCTAATCATAATTGTTTTCCTTGTTTCAACTTTATTAGGCTGTGCTTCCGAACGCTACTTTGGTGGGAATGGTGCAGAGGCTATTACCTATCAAGAACATCATAGTTTCGACTTTGCAATTAAGAATTATGATGAAACGGCTAAACAAATCAGCGCATTGGTAAAGGACATTGAGTCGACCGATAAAGAGGCGACTTACGTTGTCGATTATAGAAACACTCGCAGCAAAAAGATGTTAGAGAAGATCTTTGACCAGTATCCGTCTCACAAAGTGGCACCGCAACGAGTGGAGTTCAAACACGTTCACACCATGCGTAATGATCTCAATATTCAAGTCACGTTAACTCGACTGAAAACGCAACAATGCGCACCCGCGCAGATACAACACCAGATTGGACAGCCTGACTGTTTTGTTGAGTCAATGCGTTTGAAGCAAGTGTCCTACAAGTCTCGATTGGTAGGAGAATAAGATGTTTGACCTTACTAAAGCACTAACCACAAAGGCAAAGCCGGTTCCGAAAACACCAACAGGGGTTGCGGGTTGTACATTGTTTTATCAATCGCAGGAGTGTTTGAATCTTGTACAGGAAGTGTTCCGATTTGAAGGCTGGAATGATCCAGCATGTGTGAAAACCACGGCTGGACTGACGAAGCTAACTGAACAGCAAAGTAGTCACATCGTTATTCTTGAGCTTAATGAATCGAACAATGTCGTAGAAGATGCTAAAGCGTTTGCTAGCAAGTTGCCTACTCATAAAGGTGTGATAGTTATTGGTAAAGAAGATGCTATCTCTACTTTACGTTCACTTAAAGACATGGGCTTTTACTATGTTTTTTGGCCAGTGAACAAGCAAGAATTTGCTGATTTCTTAACTCACGTGAGCAAGAACCTCAAGACCTTTTCTGGGGTTAGCCAAAAGCGAAAAGCTAAGCGCGTGGCTGTAGTCGGCTCCAAAGGTGGTGTAGGTGCATCATTTTTGGCGACAGAACTGAGTTCTCTACTTTCTACTCATGGGACCGACACCATCCTTGTGGATCACCAATACTCCGGTACCAATATAGATGTTTTGCTCGCTCTCAAGGATTTTAAGCCTCGAGCGATTGACGAGTTCACTGCACCTTTGCATGAGATGGATGAAGAGGGGGCGCTAAGTTATCTGTTTAGCGCTAGAAAAAACCTTCGCTTGTTGGCCATTGATGGTGATATGAATCAAAACGATATTCTCACCTACAACCAGACGCTTTGTGAGTTACTAGCACGAAATACCAACTTTATTATTGAAGACTTCTCCGGAAGCGTCGATTTTAAAGTGGAACCTCAGTTGCTCGTTGAAAACTTCGACGTCGTCGTATTGGTACTAGACGCCTCGGTATCATCGGTCCGTAGTGCAAAGCGACTGTTTGAGAAAGTCGCTAACTTACAACTCACGCTATCTTCGCGTACGCGCGTTATTACGGTGGTGAACTATCATCGACCTGAAAATGCATATGTGCTGCAAAGGCCAGATCTTAAGAAGTATTTAGGTGCGGATATCGACTTGGAAGTGGCCTACTGTAAGTCATTGTCTCATATCATTATTGACGGCAAACGTGGACACAAACACGACCGCCACATCAGTCGTTCTATAGAGCAACTGGTGAAACTAATTAATGGTCAGCCAGTGGATACTAAAGGCATGGGTTCTTGGTTAAAGAAGGTGCGCGCTAAATGAGTTCTAACAAAGACTTATATCTCGCATTTCGTGGTCAGATTTTTGAAGCCTTGGACGCAGAAGCGGTTCAGAAAATGAGTCGTCGAGACCTAGAGTCTCAAATACAAAGTGCGGTGGATCTTCTTGCTAATAGCTATCAAAGACCTATCACATCTATGATGAAGTCAGGCTTAGTAAAGAGCCTAATGGATGAGTTGTTTGGTCTAGGTCCTTTGCAGCCTTTGGTAGAGGATCAGTCGATTACCGACATTATGGTGAACGGTCCTAACAACATCTTTTTTGAAAGACACGGTAAAGTGCAAAAGTCTGAGGTGACGTTTGTTAACGAAGAGCAGGTGTTGGCGATTGCAAAACGTATTGCATCGCGTGTCGGGCGTCGCGTTGATGAACTTTCTCCTACGGTTGATGCCAGGCTAGAAGATGGCAGTCGTGTAAATATTGTTATTCCTCCGATAGCACTAGATGGCACGTCTATTTCAATACGTAAATTCCGCGAGCAGAACATTGGTTTTGAGGATTTGATTGGTTTTGGCTCTATGTCTTTAGACATGGCGCGTGTGCTGATGATTGCTTCTCGTTGTCGAATCAACGTGTTGATTTCTGGTGGTACGGGCTCAGGTAAAACCACCTTACTCAATGCCTTGTCTCAGTACATTGCTGAAGATGAACGCATCATCACCATAGAAGACGCCGCTGAACTGCGCCTTCAACAGCCTAACTTAGTTCGATTGGAAACAAGAACTTCGAGTATTGAGCAAACCGGAGCCGTCACGCAACGCGACTTGGTGATCAACGCACTTCGTATGAGACCAGATCGTATTATTCTCGGTGAGTGTCGTGGCTCGGAAGCGTTTGAAATGCTACAAGCGATGAACACGGGACACGACGGTTCGATGTCAACGTTGCACGCCAACACACCACGCGATGCTATTGCTCGTGTTGAATCCATGGTTATGATGGCGAACTTAAATCAGCCTTTGGATGCTATTAGGAGAACCATAGTCAGTGCGGTTCAAATGGTGGTACAGGTTAACCGTTTACGTGACGGTTCTCGTAAAGTTACCAGCATTTCAGAGATTGTCGGGCTTGAAGGCGACAGCGTGGTGATGGAAGAAATTTACCGCTTTCGCTATGACGATGCGCATTACGGCGAGGCAGTGAAGGGTGATTTCGTCACTAACGGTATTATGCAGCGTTCGGAACTGGTGAAAAAAGCACAGTTTTTCGGGCTATATGATGACTTAATGGCATCGTTTAAGGGGCTATAACATGCTTTGGTTGTCGTTAGTCCTTTTTGCCTTAGTCGTTATTCTTTTGAGAGACTCTAAAGTCAAAAAAGTCGATCAGTTTTTCAATATAGAAGAAGCTGAAGCGGAGAACTTAAATGCTATTAACGTTAAATCTTTGGTGAGAAAGCAGAATTGGCAGAAATTTAAGGAGTCGATTTCACCGACGCTTACCATCTTGGGACCACGTTCTTCGCTGTATATAGCTCTTTATATTACAGGCAGCATTATCGCGTCGTGGTATATCGTTATTGAATTATTATCCATGACCAATTCTTGGTTGGTGCTCAGTCTTTCTCTCATTTTCACTGTTTTCGGTTATCGCTTTTTGGTGGGAAGACGGCGACGTGATTTTGAAAATACCTTTCCTGATGCTCTGAATATTCTGATGAGCGCAGTAACGGCGGGTGATAGCTTGATGCAAGCAATTAGTTATGTCGGTGAAGCAATGAACAATCCGATAGGCCGTGAATTTAAGTTAATGGGCGATCGGTTGAAGTTGGGCGAATCACCGGAAGTCGTCTTGCAGCGTTCTTGTAAAAATTACCCTTATCCAGAGTTTTTATTTTTCACAGTGACCATTAGGGCAAACATTGCTCGTGGAGGACAACTCAAAGGAGTATTAGCTCGCCTTATAAGAGTATTGGTTGATTCTAGGACGCTAGAGAAAAAGAAAATGGCCATGACTTCAGAAGCGAGGATTTCTGCGAAAATCGTCGCGGCTATTCCGCTTATCTTTACCGTTATTCTAAACTACGTAAACCCAGCGAATGTCGACTTTGTGTTAAATGATCCTCAAGGTCAGTACGTCCTGTTTTACGTCCTTGGTAGCGAACTCATCGGCTTGTCTATTGTTTGGCTACTGGTAAGGGGAGTGCGCGCATGATGTTATTGATGGCGCTTATCGTCCTATTTGTTTCCCTGTTATTTCTGATTTTTGAGTCTTTGCGAGCGGAGCAGAGGCGCAAGAAGGTAGAGGACTATATTGGCGGGCAGACTTTAAATTCTTCTTCTCGTGTTAATCGCTTTTTTGTTCGGTTTGGTAAAGAGCACCGACATGAGCTTGAGCAGAAGCTTATCGAAGCAGGTTATTACAACACTGAGTGGGCAAGATTTTACTTCCCAGCCAAGTTAGCGGTACTCGCCGTGTTGTCGGTTTTAGTTTTAGTGACAGATATGACGGCCAGCAACAAGTTATTAGCTGTGGTGATGTCTCTTGTCGCGGTAATTGTCGTTCCTGACATGCTTTTGCAGATGCGACGGAAGATGCTCATTGGAAAAACATCCGCTCAGCTCCCTTATTTACTGGACATGATGTCAGTGTGTGTTCAAACCGGTATGACCATCGAAGCAGCATTGATCTATTTAGGTAAAGAGCTTGCAGAATTTGATTCTGATCTCTGCTATCAGGTTAAGCGCACTTCGGATTCCGCCAAAATACATGGTTTAGAAAAAGCACTGAATGACCTCAGTGATCGCATACCTACGCCTGCAGTGCGAAGTTTTGTACTGACTATTATTCAAAATCTGCAATACGGCACTTCCGTGGCGCAGGTACTGAGTGATTTGGCAGAAGATATGCGAAAAGTACAAATTCTAACTGTGGAAGAGAAAGTGGGTAAATTGTCCGCAAAAATGAGTATCCCATTGATTTTGTTCATTATGTTTCCCATCGTGATTCTTATTCTCGCACCGGGAATTATGCAAATGTCCATAAATATAGGAGGGTAACGGGTGATCAGAAAACCGTTCTATATCGTCTTAGTTTTACTGATTTCATTAGTCGGATGTCAGTCAGCTCCATCTCCAGAGAGTGACCAACAAGACGAAATTGCCAGTATGGAGAAGGTGAAAAACTATGATGGTTTGATTAGTTACTACAAGTCTGAGTTAGAAAAAGGATCGAAAGATCCTCAAATCAAAGAAAAGTTGGCTTGGGCCTACTTTCATAAAGGTGACCTAGAATCTGCCGATTTTTACGTCCAGCACTTACAGAAAGAAGGTGTCAAAAATCCAAGTTTGTACCAGTTAGAGGGGCAGGTTTTTGACGCTAAAAACGACACTGATAATGCAATTGGTGCCTATTTAGACTCTATTAAATCGGGTAATCAATCTGGTCAAGTTCATGTCTTGTTGGGCGTATCGTATACCAAGGCTGGGAGCTACAAACAAGCCTACAAGCAGTTGAATGAAGCAAGGTTACGTGGTTATGACGACGTTGTCATTAAGAACAATCTAGCGATGATTCATATGGCAACTGGTGATTACCAAAAGGCGGTAGAAATGCTCACTCCAATTCTCAAAGAAAACCCGAGTAATAAGATCGTAAAAGCAAACTTAGCCATTGCACTTATGAAAGTGCAGCAGGTGGATGCTGCGAGAAAACTGTTAAAAGGTGAGTTTTCTGCCCAAGAATTGCGTGATATTAGCGCCGAACTCACTCAGTACCGGAGTTAACAATGAATCGCCTGTACAAGCAAAAAGGAGTTACAACGGTTGAATTTGCTTTGGGAGCCATCGTACTCATCTTCGCTACATTTGCTATTTTCGAATCGAGTTACCAGATCTACGTCGTCAATATGACCGAGTATTCGCTGAGAGAAACGATTAGGAACACCAAAATCTATGAAGGAAAGAGCATCAATCAGCAATACGAAGCGAAGTTTAAGGCACTTATCGAAGACGATAAAAACTTATGGCACTTCTTAATCGATAGCTCGAGATTTTCTATAGATGGCAAGTACTTCAAAACCTATGACGATTTCATTGCTAACCGAGGGCATTCGAGCCAAGGGTTGAATTTCAACTATGATTTGGCAGAAATCACAGTCACTTATCATTACTCTCCAATGCTCAAGTTTTGGGGAACGTCTGATAGCACCATCTCTCGTACTATGGTACTCAATTTAGAACATGAGGGGTGGAAAGATGACGCTCCATAACCACGGTATATGTTCCAGACATCGCCAAAAAGGAGCTTTCGCAATCGAATTGGCGTTCGTCATGATGGCTCTGTGTGCTGTCTATCTCTTTTCAACAGACTTGAGTCATCAGCTTCTTGTTCGAGCCAAGTTGGATCGCTCGAGCTTCGCGCTCGCCAACGTAATCAAAGAACGTACTCGCTATTTTGATGCCGATGTTGCTGCTGGAAAGAATCTAGCAGTAACCAGCTCTGATCTAGTCAACCTTACTCAAGTTGCGAGTCGGATGCTAAATACAGCGCCCGAAAACGTAGCACTTAAAATTGAATCGCTGACCAATAAAACGACCGTGGTTGGGTTTACTAGTAACAAATTTAATAGCTTAAATTGTCAGACTGACTTACTCCAAGATCACGCTGATTTAGCTCCTGTGGAAAAAGGGGTTATCTATCCGCTGTATCGAGTGAGCATATGTCAGCAACAACATTCTTGGTTTGAACCCTTTATAAATGGCGGTACCAGTACCACCGTCAAAATTGTTTCATCCTCAATACTGCCCGGGAGATAGTGTAATGAGAATGCAGCGTTATCAGCATCGAAGTCTCCGTCGTCAGAAAGGGGTCGCCGCGATCTGGATGGGACTGATGCTTGTACCTATTATGGGCTTTACGTTTTGGGCAGTTGAAGGGACACGTTATGTTCAAGAAACTAGTCGTCTGAGGGATGCTGCTGAAGCAGCCGCTTTAGCCGTAACAATTGAAGATCAACCGACGCTCGCTAACAATCTTGCGACTAAATATATTGAAAACTATGTACGCGATATCAAGTCAACGGCGCTGACCGCGCAGCGATTTCATCAGGCAGAGAACCCAAATGTAGGTGTTCTGGAGTATATCCAGTATACGGTTAATGCTAAAACGACGCATGACTCTTGGTTTGCGAGCAGCTTTATTCCATCATTCGGTGACCAGCAAGATCTAGCGGGACGCTCCTTAGCGAGAAAATACCCAGTCTATCTGGGGGATAATAATATCGATATCGTGTTTGTTTCCGACTTTTCTGGTTCAATGAATAGCCGATGGGGTACTAATCGAAATAGAAAGATCGATGACCTAAAAACAGCAATTAATCAGATATCAGACAAAATTCTTTGTACATCAATTCACCGTGAGCAAGTAAACGGTAATGTGGAAGATGTATGCGATGAACAAGGACAAGACTCGACAGCAAATAAACTGCTTAACCGTGTAGGTTTCGTTCCGTTCAATATTCGCACTAGAGAAGTCATATCTTCTCAAAATGCTAGGTCAACGAGTCAACTTAGCTACAGAAACGATACTCACGCTAATCGTTCTACATACACCTACAACCAAGTACCATGGGATGCCTGGCGCGGTGAGTCGTGGAATCAAGTATCAAGCTGTGCCAATAATCCGGGGAACTGTAAACCTGTAAGAAACTGGAGTTGGAATCGTCGTCAAAATTGCTACTACAATGCCCGTTATTGCCCGCAAGACGCGCTGAATAACCAGCAATATGCAAAACGAATAAATGATGTTCTGTCGAGAAGTTACTACTATCCAGATGATTACAATTATGTTGACTTCAATCAGACAGTATCCACTATGTTTAGCGACAAATCAGGGTTGTCATCTAACTATTATCGAATTAACGGCGTCCAATTGTACGCGGGTTTTGGTGACCAAAGCTCCACACAGTTTCACAATATCGCGTTAACTAACAAACTATCGGATCTAAATGCCATTTCACCAATGTGGGCGAACGGAAGCACCGCTGCATTCCAAGGAATATTGAGGGGAGCGCAAATTCTTAAGCAAGGTGATCCCAATAGTTCCGATCAAGATGAGCAGCAAGCCTATACAAAGAAAATAAAAATGCTGCTCATACTAAGCGATGGTCAAGAGAGCCCTAACAACGGCATTTTGAGGGGACTGGTGAATGCTGGCATGTGTAATAAAGCAAGACAGCAAATACCCGGCTTATACATAGGTGTAATAGGTATTAACTTTCAAGCGTCTCAACAAAGTGGTTTTCAAGACTGTGTAGTTGACCCCAACGAAGACATTATCGACGTATCCAACCTCGATGAATTGATTAAGAAGATAGAAGAACTCATCCGCAAGGGCTCTAAAACAAGCGGAATAACTAAGTTGTACTAGAGGAAAATATGAAGAAGTTAGTGATTGGTGCACTTGTCATGTCGACGTTGCCATACAGTTTGGCCGCAAATGCAGGAGAGGGGCAAACCGTTTATTGCGATAACACTTTTAATGAATATCAGCACAGTGTCACAGTCGGGAATATCACAGGTATTGCGCAGCATCGAAAAGGTTTTTTACAAATCGAACAAAAGTCAGATGACAGTGACTTAAAAAAGCTTTTGGCCGGGGAATCTAGCCTTGCTTTAAGTCAGTCAGGCTGCACAACTTGGATAGGTGATGAGCAAGGAAAGGAAGAACAAGGAGGCTTAGTGGCACGTCTTCATTTTGGTTTTGACCAAGCCAATCTCACTCCCATGGGCGATGAAGCATTAAATCGTTTAGCAGATACGCTAGGGAAACAGGCTAGTAATATCACTATAGACGGGCACACCGACAGTACTGGAC
The DNA here is from genome assembly GCF_900088415.1 of Vibrio mediterranei. Classification (GTDB taxonomy): domain Bacteria; phylum Pseudomonadota; class Gammaproteobacteria; order Enterobacterales; family Vibrionaceae; genus Vibrio; species Vibrio mediterranei. Next base: position 146,368 of record NZ_FLLQ01000007.1, on the reverse strand, counting down.
CCGAAGGGTATAACCAAGCACTTGGGCTGAAAAGAGCGTTAACAACCTCAGATGGCCTAATCTCAAAAGGCGTGGATAAGAATCATATTGTTGTGCGTTCCTTTGGCGAAACCAAGCCGATTGCGACCAACTCGACGACAGAAGGGCGAGCGCAAAATCGACGTTCGGAGATATGGGTTTCTTCCGGTAGCACGGTTAAATCAGTGAACAAATGATTCAATAACTAAGTGGTCATCTTGTCTGTTTAGGGAAGTTGCCACATCAAACTGAATGGAGTCATGGTGGATAGCAATAGAGTGGCAGTGGATAGATACAAAAGAATGATCGCCATTATGGTTGTGATGACTTGGAGTAGTGTCGTTGCAGCGTCGGAGCTTATTGATTTTGAAGAACGAGACAAGTTAAACAACATTAACTCTTCGTATGAGCAGCAATACAGTGAGTTGAGAATCGATAAGAATATAGCTCGATTTAATAAGTTGAATGCAGACATTGAATCAACCAAGATCAAGCTCGACAACAATATAGAAATGATAAAATCAGAGACGTCTAGGCTTAAGGATAAACTGGTGGAAGGCGTCTACGACGAATCGTTGATTCTGACTCTTCGTAACTTATCAGCGAAAGTCAACTCAATGCAGCATCAGGTAGAGATTGCAGCAAAGCAACTTGCTGAAACTAAAAAAGAACTGTCTCATGGCCAGCAACAAGCCGCTCAGGTTGAAAGGGTTAAGAATGATGCAATTCTTGCTCTATATGAGCAAATAAAGAGCCGTCATATGAACGAAGCTAAGCAAGTAGTTAAAGATACATATGAGGGTAGTTTGCAATGTAATGTGGCGGAGAGCCTATCGACTTGTGTAAACCGAAATCTACCGTCGATAAAAAATGCATTTGTAATTAGCAAAGGTGGTTTATCTCGTATTAAACTCACTGGATTCAGAGTGGTCGATGCAACACAAAGGTTAAATGGTGATTTAAGCTTCATTGCTGATGCGAGTTATAAACACAGTTACAGCACTAACACTGAAGTTGAGCTTAGGAAAGCACTGAACTTGGATAATGTGCGTTTTGTGTTTCGATCTAACTCCTCTAAAACAAGTTTTTATATTAACGACCAGAAGGTCGGTTCTGGTGAACGTGTTGATGTAACTGGTAATTATGTCGGAGTCTACAGCGTGCGTGCTGTAAATAATGGAAAAGCACAGTCGTTAAAACTTAACTTAAAGAATGGTGGAGATTATTTCTTCCCATTTGCTAGCAAAACAAGCTCGGACAAGCTTGTTTTAAAAGAAACGAGCAATGCGATCAGTCGTACCATACCCAGCAGTCATAAAACAAAGTTTACTAAAAGCGTTCTAAATCCAAGCAAGATTAAGGAAGCGACATCAGCTAGTTCAAAAAATGAAACGCATTATACTAATAAGGTAATTTATAAAGATCAGGCATTTACCTATTTATCACCTAGATTTCAGGGGAACAAAAAGTCTCATGATCTATTCCTAAATCGTGAAGACGCTATTCAATATTGTGAGCAACGTTTGTCTTCTAAACTACCAACGCAAGCCGCTTATCAGTATTTAGAGCTATATGCGGACCTTGCACCTGGAGATTATTGGACTCAAAAAGGTAAGGTGTATTCTTCGGAAAAACATGAAGAACTTGACAAAGCTTTTGATACTAATCGGTTTATTTGCATGGTAAGTATGAATTAACCTTATCGGTTTAAATATCGATTTTGCATTTCTACGACACGCGCAACATAGTTGCGCGTTTCTTTTATTGGAAACTCTTTAGTAAGCTTAACATAAAGTTGCTCAGTAGTGAGTTGACTGACTCTAAAAGTAAGGTGTGATAAAGATTGGGTATCGAATCCATATTTCATCAGATTGCTAAGGCCGCAGTTGTAAGCTGCTATGACGAGTAGCTTTCTAGAGCTTCGATCTCTTATATTGCGAAGGTACACGGTATCAAGAATACTAAGGTAAGCAGTTCCGATATCGATGTTAGTTGTAGGGTCAAAGATTTGTTGAATGGAATAGCTCACACCCCCTCTGTATCTTTTTGCGACTTCTTGCGCCGCTCCATCTTCTGTTATCTGCATTAGTCCGTACGCATAAGCAGGGCTTTGTGCTGTAGGATTAAAATAACTTTCGACATGGATTACAGCATAAATCAAACTAGCATCAACGTTCCATTTTTCTGAAGAAGCGCGGATAATTGGTTGATATAAAGTGCTGTTAACACTACCCGCTGTGATATTGGGCGAGGAGAGAGGTTGATTTTGACTCCTGCCTCCACGAAGTTGGATAATATTATGATTAGACTGAGATGGATTAATTGTAGTCAATCTTGATTTAGCCGAGCTTTGACTCTTGAGTTTCTCTGAAGAAGAACTGTTGTCCGAGACAACCTCTATGTATTGCTTTCCATACACATTATTTTGATATAGTAGAAAAACTACCGTTAACAATAGGTATAGGATACTACGTGAAATTATTAGCATAAGAGAATAGCAAGCAAGAAACCTAAAATTTAAGCTTAGCGTTCTTTTGAAAAATGGAGTGTATTGGTTTTGATACTATTAAGGAAACATGTTATTTCTTCCTTAATCGATCATGTAGCCATTGATGGTGAATGCTGTAATCACCATGTTGAGACCAAATTAGTGATGCATATATCTGTCGGCCAAATAGTAATGTTTGATCGTTAATCATCATAATTGAATCTCTTTTTATATGATTTTCAACAAGGTGCTGAGGAAGAAACGCTATTCCTTTTTTTGCTAAACATAGCTCTAGAATTGTAGATGTATCATCCAGAACCCAAATATTGTGCCGAGCAATACTGGAGATATCAATGATGTCTTCGCTACCGTCGATGAGCAAAAGCCTTGCGGATATATAGCTATCGGTTTCAGAGAAATCCTTATGTGCAATCCAATGACAATTAACCAAGAATAACTCATCGACGTTGAAGTCAAACTCTGTCTTATGGTAAGGGTTTCCTATGGCGATATCTATTTGATGGTTGTTAATATATTGCCCAAGGATATAGCTCGGTTTTGTGACAACTGTAAGTTCCGTATCAGGATATATTTCAGAAAATTCCATCAGTGTGTGCTTGACATTATGGTCAAACACGAGTGGGTCGATACCTATCCTTAATTTACTTTCATCTTTAAAGCTCAGTGCTTCTGCAACATTAATAAGCTCCATATATTTTGACACAATCGGTGTTGCTAATTGAAAGATTTTCTTTCCTCGAGAAGTCAATTCAATAGAGTTGTTTTTTCTCTCTAATAAGTCATAACCAAGCTCATTCTCTAGGTTTTTGACGGCGCCACTAATAGTTGACTGAGATTTAGCAAGTTTTCTGGCGGCCTTGCTAAATGAACCATTAGTAACAACGGAGTGAAACGATAGCAAATTGTCGAAAGGTAGCTTCATACATACGCTCTACGATAAGGTAAAGTAACGATTTAAGCGTAACATTCTATTTGCAAATAGAATGTCATATTGAGAATAGTGTGATATATATCACACTACAGATGGGCGATTTGAGATTTTAATTTTCAATGAGAATTAAGAAATTGAAAAGTAAGATATTGAAAATTGCGAAGGTTTAGTTATTCCTAATTATAAATTACTAAAAATAGTTTATTTATGTTTCTCAAACGCTATCGGTAATTCCGATAGCGTTCACTTTTGAGACGGTGATCCAATGCCTACCTTTACTAATGCCAAGGGCAAACAGTCATAAAAGGAATAGGATTATGTTTACGACTCTATATGTGAAAGCTATGTCATTTTTGACCACGCTTAAGAAAGATCAACGCGGTGTAACCGCCATTGAGTATGGTTTGATAGCAGTGGCTATGGCTGTACTCTTGTCAGCAGTGTTAGTGTTCTCGGACAATAGTATGTTAGGAGAGTTGAAAGGCGCTTTTGATGATATAGGCACAGATATCAAAAACACCGCTGGTCTTACAGCTAGTTAATCTACGCTTACTTAATAGTATCATGGTATATAATATTGTTCTGCTAGCATCAATAGTGATAGTTTTGGTATTGATTTCAGTTTCTGATATTAGAAAAAGAATTATTCCGAATACTCACCTTGCGATGCTAGCAGTATTGTCAATATTAATTGGAAGTCAGTATTATACGGCACCGTTCCTCCATAACTACATTTTTCTCATTATCATTTTGCTAGTGATTTATCACTTTCGTTGGTTGGCTGGTGGTGACGTTAAGTTGATTGCCGTACTTGCGCTGGCATTACCTAACTTTGTTACTGTATTAGCACTTTGGTTAACGATGATTTTGGGTGGTGTGTTAGCAGTCATTCGATTATCCAAATATCGTTTCAATCTAATTTCAGCGAAGAATGATCAACGCGGATTACCCTATGGAGTTGCAATATCTATAGGGTTCTGCCTACCACTGATATATATATCTATATAGGTAAACATTATGAAGTCGAAGATAATATTTGCTGTGGCATTTCTAGCAATATTAATTGGGGTTCTTGGCATTTATTCAACGATGAATAAACCGCTACAAAATCCAGTGGTGGAAGAAAAACAAGTTGTAACTCCTACCGTCGAATCTAAAGCGGAATATGTTACGGTCTGGAGATCTACTGAGCCCATTTCTAGGGGTGAACCAATTGATACGACCAAAGTAAAGCGCGAACAATTATTGCTTACAGCTGCTCTTGATGAGGGTATCCGCTCTGATGTTGAGCTAGATTTCGACCCTACCACATTATTCAATTCACCTGTTTCAGCCGGACAGCTGATTCTTCCCGAGATGCTCACAAAAAAGGATGCTCCGGGATACATTGATCTTCTTGTTACTGAGGGCATGACACTTTATCCCCTAGTTGTCAGCAGTAAAAACCTTATCAGTGATTTTATTCGCCCAGGAGAACATATCGATATTTTAACGGTAAGTTCGCCTAGTGATAACTTATCCGGAAAACGAGAGAAGCCAATTAAATTTAGAGGCGTAACAGCTACCTTATTTTTGCAGAATGTCAAAGTCTTAAATATGGGTGGCTCCGAAGAACAAAGTGTTAAGCCAGTATCAGAAAACAAAGAAGATGGCTTTACAACGATTATAATCGAAATTCCACCGGAGGAAGTGGCGCGATTAGCTCTGGCGCAACGAACTATGCATCTTGAGGTTTATCGAAGTCGTGAATACCAAGAGCCTGTATACGCTGATGTTAGAAATGTTATGGACAATTATGTTGGCGTAGAAGAGTTAAGAGGTTCGCCTTCAGAAAATAGTCGCTTTGGAGGGGATTTGTAATGGACTGCAAAATACTGAGATATGGATATAGTCTCTCCGTCTTTTTCCTAAGTTTGTTTTTGTCATCATTCAGTTACTCAGGTGAAACCTACATAACAGTAAACGATGCTAAAAACATAGAGCTTAGTGAAAGGATAACAAAGGTATTTGTCAGTGATCCTGATGTTGTGGATTACAACGTTATTAATGAAAACTCCATAGTTATTTTCTCAAAAGCTGTCGGTCAAGCTAGGTTGATGATTTATGGTGAATCAGAGAAGTTGCTCTACTCTGAACGTATCATAGCTGACATAGACTTGAGTCAAGTGCGTCGCCAAGTCGCACTATTATTCCCTGATACTAGTGTGAAAATCGAGTCCGTAGGAAACCAAGTTGCTGTGAGTGGTATCGTAAACTCAGAGAGAGAAAGAGACGATATCTATCGACTTGTTGCAACTTTACTCGGTCGAGAAAAACTAGAGAAATGGGATAAAATCCAGAAGCTTAAGTTCCAGAATGACAATATTTCTATCGAAGAACCAGAGAGTATGATCTTTGAGAGAAATATGACGTGGGATGGAATAATAGAACGACTTGAAGTGGCGACTGTGCAACAAGTCAATGTGAAAATATCCGTTGCGCAAGTGACAGAGCGTTTCGCCGAGACGGTTGGTGTCGATTGGTCTTCATTTGGTGCTAACGTTGGCCAGTTCTTGTTCCAGCAATTTGAAGCTGCTGATTTAACCACTCTCATCACAGCGCTTGGTAATGAAAATGTCGCACAAGTACTTGCTGAACCCAATCTCACGGTGATCTCTGGCGAATCAGCAAGTTTTCTCGTAGGTGGGGAAGTCCCGGTTATTGTCTCTACCAATAACAATGTAAATATCACCTTTAAAGAGTTTGGTATTAAACTCGACCTTACTGCAAAAGTACTAACTGAAGAAAAGATACGCATGCAGCTTTTTCCAGAAGTAAGTGAAATCGAGCGTTATATAAGAGCTGCAGGTATTGAGGTGCCTCAATTAGCGACACGCAGAGCGATGACCACCATAGAGCTTGGTGATGGTGATAGCTTTGTACTCGGCGGCCTTATGAGTAGCGCGGACTTTGAAGAGATCCAAAAAACTCCCCTTATTGGCGACATACCCGTGCTTGGCGCTGCTTTCAGAAAGTCTTCAACCGACAGACGTCGAACAGAGCTGATTATTGTCGCAACGGTGAACTTGGTTAAACCGACGAAAAGAAAGGATATCCAGCTTCCATACATCACCAAAACCAATACTTTGCGCCGCTGGTTGAATATCTCCGAGCCAGAAAAAACGAATGAAGGTTCCAGCCCTACCATTGAGCTCTTATCTAAAGGAGGGTTCATGCAATGAATATCTCAATAAAAACCTCAATTTGGTTACTGCCTTTGTTGTTACTCATAGGATGCAGTGAACGATACTACAACGGTAAAGGGGCGGAGTATCTAGTTTATCCGGAGACTCATGTGTATGAGTTTTCTGCCAAAGATAAGACCGAAGCCACGAAGAAATTAGCGCAAATATTCGACACTATTGATGGTATTGATACCGGGCCAACCTACATCATCGAGTACAAAAACAACACTGCAAAATCAATGTTGAACGATTCAATGAAAGAGCTCAAATTCTTACCTAATCGAGCGGATGCGTTTTCAATGACTAAAAATAGCGCCCTTAGCTCAGATGTTAAGGTAACCATAACATTTCATAACTTAGCGAAAGCCAAATGCAAACCCGTAGAAATCGAAACTCAAAATAGCAGCAGAAATTGTTTTTCAGAAGCGGCAAGAGTTCAGCAAGTGGCTCATAAAGAACGTCTGGTGGAGGGAATCTAATGTTCGATATTACTAAAAAGTTACCGGAATCCAAAAAGCCGAAATCGAGCTCTACTAGCTCTAACATAACTTGTTCATTAGTTTATCAGACAGAGGAATGTCGTAATTTGGTTGAAGAGCTTTTTGAGTTCGAAGGATGGGATTGTCCGATAGGAGTTCAGCAGCACAAGGCAGACAGTGAGTTTTACTCGAAACAAGAAAGCAACCTTATTCTTTTAGAGCTAAATGAATCTTCGAATGTTGTGGCAGATGCGCAGGCAGTGGCGGCGAAACTTCCGACGCATAAAGGTGTGATCGTTATCGGTAAAGAAGATGCAATTTCAACACTACGTAGCTTGAAAGAAATGGGTTTTTACTATCTTTTTTGGCCAATTAACAAATACGAATTTGCTGAGTTTGTTATGCACGTCAACAATGACCTAAAAGCACAAAGGGGTGTGAGTAAGGAAAGACGAGCGAAACGAGTCGCTGTTGTAGGTAGTAAAGGGGGGGTAGGAACATCGTTTATTGCAACAGAACTTGGTACAAAACTAGCAGGTGAAGGTGTAGATACTATCTTGGTTGACCATCAGTACAGCGGTAGCGGGACCGATGTACTATTAGGGCTCACGGAGTTTTCAGCACGGCAATTAGACGAATTATCTGTGCCGTTACATGAACTTGATATGGAAGGAGCGCTTAGTTACTTAACATCCGTCTCCTCTGAACTTCGATTATTGTCGATACAGGGCAATGCAGAACAACAAGACTTACTAAACTACAATCAAACGCTTTGTGAATTGTTGGTTCATAATACCAATTTTATCGTCGAAGATTATTCAGGCAGCGTCGACTTTCCCCTAGATTGTGACATGTTAGTCAGAAATTACGATGTCATAGCTATTGTCATAGAACCTACTGTTACAGCGGTAAGAAAAGCGAAAGCACTTATCTCTGAGATCGACACATCGAGAGACCTTACTAAGAAACGGACTCGAATCGTTACCGTCGTTAACCACCATAGGCCCAATAATAACTTCCCCATTGCACACGATGATGTCACGAAGTTCTTAGGTGCGAGTGTCGATTTAGATTTTGAATACTGTAAGCAACTTGCTCACCTGCAGATCGATGGTAAGCGAGTGTATAAGCATGACCGTTCAGTGAACCGATCCATCGATCAATTGGCGCGTTTGGTTAATGGTCAACCCATCAACGCTAACAAAAGCATTCTACAAAGGTTGGGTTGGAGATGAGTTCAAACAAGGAAGTATATGTCGCATTCAGGTCGCAGATATTCGAAGCACTCGACCCTGAAGCAATACAAACACTTAGCCAAAAAGAAGTCGAAAACCAAATTCGTAATGCCGTAGACGTGCTCGCGAACAATTTCGAACGACCGATTACTGCGATGATGAAAAGTGGTCTTGTAAAGAGCATGATGGATGAACTGTTTGGGTTAGGCCCAATTCAATCGCTTGTCGACGACCCCACAGTTACCGATATTTTGGTAAACAGCGCAACGGATGTCTTTTTTGAGAAAAACGGTAAGCTTCACCGCTCAGATATTTCGTTCGTAAGTGAAGAACAGGTCCTGGCTATTGCCAAGTTGATCGCTGCGCGTGTTGGTAGACGTGTGGATGAATTATCGCCAACAGTCGATGCCCGTTTGGAAGATGGGAGTCGTGTGAACATTGTTATTCCACCAATTGCCCTCGATGGCACTTCAATTTCAATTCGTAAATTTAGAGAGCAAAACTTCGGAGTAGAAGAGCTTGTTGAGATAGGCTCAATGTCTTTAGACATGGCTAGAGTCTTGTCTATTGCCTCTCGCTGTCGGATGAACATCCTTATATCTGGCGGTACCGGCTCCGGCAAAACAACGTTACTTAATGCGTTATCTAACTATGTTGAGGATGATGAGCGTATTGTCACAATTGAAGACGCGGCGGAGTTAAGGCTACAACAACCAAATCTAGTTCGCCTTGAAACTCGATCTGCCAGTATAGAAGAAACGGGAGCCGTGACTCAACGAGACCTCGTTATCAACGCGCTGAGGATGAGGCCAGACAGAATTATCTTAGGGGAGTGTCGCGGACCTGAAGCTTTTGAGATGCTTCAAGCTATGAACACAGGTCATGATGGTTCTATGTCAACGCTTCATGCCAACTCACCTCGTGATGCCATTAGCCGTGTTGAATCTATGATCATGATGGCTAACCTTAATCAGCCTCTAGATGCCATTAGGCGTTCGATAGTCAGTGCAGTTCAGCTTATTGTGCAAGTGAATCGATTAAGAGATGGCTCTCGGAAAGTGACCAGTATTTCAGAGGTGGTGGGACTTGAGGGTGAAAATGTGGTGATGGAAGAAATTTATCGCTTTAAGTATGAAGAATCAGGATATGGGGAAAATGTTAAAGGGTCGTTTCTCACTCAAGGGATCATGCAGCGATCAGAGTTAGTTAAAAAGTCTCAGTTTTACGGTTTATACGAAGAACTGATGATGTCATTTAATGGAGCAAGGTAATGCTTATTTGGATCTCGTTCATATTACTCGGTGTCGTAGCAATGCTTTTGGCCATGGGCAAGAAGGACAAGGTCGCGCAGTATTTCCCTGACAGCGGCGTACAAGAGGAACTAACCTCTGCAATTAACTTAGGAACGTTAGTACCTAAAAAGGGGATTAAGCAAGCTCAAGAGTCGTTTAAGTTTTCTGTTCAAACTCTTGGCCCACGTGCCAATATCATGGTCGGTTTGTTCGTCATAGTTAGTATTGCTGCTGCTTGGTACATTGCGTTCGAGATGCTTAGTTCCAATCAAGTCATTGTATTTGTCGTTACCCTGCTTGTATTTGGTTTTTTAGGGTATCAATGGTTGTCAAACCGCCGTAGAGCTCAGTTTCAACAAACATTTCCTGATGCATTAAATGTGTTAATGAGTGCTGTTACGGCTGGCGAAAGTTTGATGCAAGCGGTGAGTTTCGTTGGTCAAAACCTTGATAATGAGGTAGGCCGAGAGTTTAAGAACATGGGAGATAGGCTCAAACTCGGAGAGTCACCAGATCAAGTTTTACAGCGTGCTGCGAAGAGGTTTCCTTATCCGGAGTTTATCTTCTTCACTATTGCAATTAGAGCCAATATGAGCCGAGGTGGACAGCTAAGAGGAGTCTTGGCCCGTTTGATCCGCGTATTAGTGGATTCAAGAACGATGGAAACCAAAAAAATGGCAATGACCTCGGAGGCTAGGATATCAGCGAAAGTTGTTGCGGCTATACCCGTTATTTTTGCAGTCATTTTGTACAACGTTAACCCGGATAATATTAATTACATACTTCATGACCCTAAAGGTATTTGGGTATTTTATTATGTTGTTGGTAGTGAGTTGATTGGTTTGTTTATCGTTTGGCTATTGGTTAAAGCGGTGAAGTTATGATTGTTCTTATATGCTTGTTTACCATTACCTTTGCCATTGCATTTCTTGTTTTTGAAATGGTAAAAACTAATGGTAGGCAGAGAAAGATCAAAGCATTTATTTCTAAGTCTCACACAATTAGCCCTGTAAAAAATAATAGAATTATTATTGGTTTTGCAAAGGAACAACGTAAAGAGTTGGAACAAAAGTTACTTGACGCGGGCTACTACAATAAAAACCTTGCTAAATACTATCTACCTACCAAGTTCTTTCTAGCACTGTGCTTGTCACTGGCAATATTGTTTATGGACATAGAAGTGCTATCTAAAGTCATTGTTGTTGTCGTAGTTATGATAACTGTGATTATTGTTCCTGACTTTATCCTTGATGTTAAAAAGAAGCTAATGGTGAGAAAGATCTCTCGAAACTTACCTTATGTATTAGACATTATGTCAGTGTGTGTTCAAACAGGTATGACTATCGAAGCATCTTTCGATTATTTGCATAAAGAACTCGCTGCATTTGACAGCGATTTAAGTTATCAAATTAAGAAAACCTCGGATTCAGGAAAAATCCACGGCATTGAGAAAGCACTGAGTGATTTAAATAACCGATTACCTGCACCAGAAGTGCAAAGCTTCGTATTAACAATAATTCAAAACCTCCAATACGGAACATCGGTAGCCAACATATTGAGTGATTTAGCCGAAGATATGCGTCGTATCCAATTACTCAAAGTGGAAGAAAAGGTGGGCAAACTGTCTGCAAAGATGAGTGTACCATTGATACTTCTCATTATGTTCCCAATCGTAATTTTGATTCTTGCGCCCGGAGTGATGCAACTCGATTTCACGAGTTTAAGGAAATAATATGGATATTCAAAGTTTACTGATTTGTTCATTAACCATTGTTTTATTTGGCTGTGTTTCAAGTTCGGCCCCAAGTAATCAAGATATTGTAAACAGCATGGAGCGAGTGGACAATCATGATGGACTTATTCGGCACTATAAAGGGCATTTGCAAAATCAACCTGAAGACAATGAAATTACACAAGAGCTTGCAACAGTCTATTTTGACAAAGGTGATATAGAGTCAGCGCAGTTTTATGCAGATCATTTATTAAATGATGGCGTTTTAAACTGGCAACTTGCACAGTTGCGTGGTCAGATTCACGACAAAATGAACGAAAATAGCTACGCAGAAACTCGCTACAAACAGTCATTGAAGCTAGGCAATACATCGAGTCATATTCATGTGCTATTGGGCATTACTTATAGCAAGCAAGATAAATTTAGCCAAGCAGAACAAGAGTTCAATACAGCAAGGCTCAAAGGTCATAATGACCTGATAATTAAAAATAATTTAGCAGTAGTCTACTTAGCAAAAGGTGATTATTTCCGAGTAACCCAGTTGCTCACGCCAGTTTTTAAAGAAAACCCCGGTAATCAGGTGGTTAAGGCGAACTTAGCAATAGCGTTTTTTAAACTAGGAAGAATCGATCAAGCCAGAGAGTTGTTAAATGATGAATATAGCGATAGCCAAGTGTCGAAAATATCACGTCAACTCTATAAATCTGATGGGTAGTAGTTATGTTTATTCGGATTTCTCGTTGTAAAGGGGTGACAACTGTTGAATTTGCAGTAGGAGCGATCGCACTAATATTAACGACGTTGTTAATATTTGAAGCCGGCTACCAAATATATGTAACTAACTTGGTTGAGTATTCACTTCGAGAAACAGTGAGAAATGCCAAGGTGTATGAAGGTGGTAGTGTTCATGATAACTATAAAAATAGATTTGATGAGCTTATTACATCGGATGGAAAACTATGGAGCTTTTTAGCACCTCAAGAGAATTTTCAGATAACAGGCAAGTACTTTAATTCATATCAAGATTTTGTCGACAATGTGGGTTATTCAGAAGACGATGCTGGCTTTCAGCAAGGTTACGCTTTGGCGGAAATAACTTTGGATTATCAATATATCCCAATTCTCAACGTACTTGGTGCATCTGAAAAGACAATTACCAGAACAACAGTGCTAACACTAGAACATGAAGGGTGGGAGGGAGAATAATGAAGTACTCTCGAAAACACCAGCGTGGCACGTTCATTATTGAACTCTTTTTTGTCGTTATTGTTCTTATAGGCATTTTTCTGTTTATGACGGATCTCAGTCATAAGTTGCTTGTTAGAGCCCAGTTAGATAGAGCGAGCTTTGCTCTAGTGAATATCTTGAAAGAACGTGCAAGGTTTTACAACGATCGTCTCGTGCTTAACGATGGAGATCGAGACGACATGCATACTTTGGCGTCAAGAATGTTAAATACGTCAGAAGAAGATATTGCAATTAAAATAGAAGCGCTGCATAACACCACGACTGTCGATAGCTATACCAGTGTTCAATACGGTGCATTAGGGTGTCAGTCAACATCAATTGACCAAAAGCCGGAGTTAGTTCCCACCGAAGACGAAACGGTTTACTCCCTATATCAAGTTTCACTGTGTGAGCAGAGACGTTCGTGGTTTGCACGATTTTGGGGAAACAATGGTTCGCCTACAATGACCATCACATCTAGCTCAGTAGTAGCGGGGAGGTAGTATGAGTTATATGTATAGAAGATGTGCACGGCGGCAACGAGGAATTGCAGCCGTTTGGTTAGCATTTACGCTTATTCCAGTGTTAGGAATGACGTTTTTTGCTGTCGAAGGTACGCGATACATCCAAGAAACGAATCGCTTACGAGATGCAGCACAAGCCGCTGCTTCAGCAGTAACAATAGAGGACCAATCTGCTAACGCGAATGAAATGGCAAAAGACTATATCCGAGATTACGTCAGAGACATTAACAGTGAAACAGTAGTAGCTACGCGTTTTTATCAAGCCCCTGACCCAGAAAATGATGTGGATGAGTTTATCCAATATACGGTTGAAGCAACGACTAATCATAATTCTTGGTTTGCTAGCAACCTGATACCAGTGTTTGGAGAAACCCAAGATCTAAAAGGGGTCGCTGTTGCCAAAAAATACCCGTTCAACCTAGGCGATAAGAATATAGATATCGTTTTTGTTTCAGACTTTTCAGGCTCTATGAGTTGGCAATGGGGCGGGAATTCAAGTGACCCGTGTACCGCGACGAACTGCAAGATCGCTGACTTAAAAGTCGCGGTTAAAGAGATTGCTGATAAGTTGCTCTGTAGTGACATACAAACTGATCCAGCAACTAACGAAGACTATTGCGCTGACGATGACCAGCCTGAACTCACAAGTAAGTTGGATAATCGTGTAGCGGTTGTGCCGTTTAATATTAGAACTAGAGAGTCTAATGGCAGCAATGTGTTTACTGTGACTCAATTGCGCTACCGAGACGATGTCGATGAAGACGATTCTCCTCGGACGTATGAAGACGTTAACTGGAACAAATGGCGAGAGTATACATCTGGCGAAGTATACGATTGCTCTCAGGATCGAGATGATTGTCCCAATGGCCGGAATGGTGAAAGGCGACAAGCACAAAGGCTAGTTAGTGTTTTTGATATTGATGAAGATGATAATGACCGGTCGTATCATGTTGAAGTTTATGACTATGTTGACTTTGATTTGAGTGTGGCTGAAATGTTCATCAACAAATTTCCAGATGCGCGTACCGAGTATCGTCTAGACAGTTTAGAGCTTTATAGAGGTTATGGAAGTTCTAACGAGAATCAGTTTTATTCTATTGACCTTACCAGCGATCGAACAGAAATTGATGTCATAGATGATATGTGGGCTGATGGGAGTACTGCCTCATTTCAAGGTATGCTACGCGGTTTTCAACATATGCTTGCCGGTAAACCTGATACTTCGGATGAAGACGAGTTGGCTGAGTACAATGACAAAATCAAAATGGTTTTGGTGCTTAGCGATGGGGTAGAAAGTCCAAACAACGGTATTCTAAAAGGGCTTGTTGATGCAGGTATGTGTGACAAAGCTCGAGAAGAAATACCAGGGTTGTATATTGCGGTGATCGGCATCGACTTTGCGGCGTCGGAGCAAAGTGGATTCCAAGATTGTGTGTTAAATCCGGATGAAGACATCACAGATGTAACGGATACCGAAGAGTTTATAGAAAAAATCGAAGAGCTAATTCAAAAAGGCTCACAAGGAACAGGCGAGACACGTTTATATGGGTGATTAGGATGTCGAAATTACAAGCTATACTAGCAATCGCAGTCGTTAGCAGTTTCAATGCCGTCGCTAATGAAGAAAGTGCTCACATTACAGAGTATTGTGGAGCTAAGCACTATGAGTATTCACATAATATAACCATTGGTGATATCGAAGGTGTGGGAACACATCGACAAGGTTATATGCAGGTAACGGAAACCAGCACGGATGATGAGCTTAAATGGCAGTTACTTAAGATGTCTGCACTCATTACCAATCCCGAGGAATGTTTGACTTACATATCGAATTTGGGCATTGCTAAGTTTGGTGAACCGACTGAAAAGGGATACTTGGTTGCGCGGGTACATTTTGCCTTTGATAAATACAATCTCACGCCTTTGGCTCACAAAACCTTAACTGGAGTCGCCAAGCAGTTAGCGGCTAACAATTTTGAGGTGACTGTAGAAGGGCATACAGACTGGGTAGGTTCTGATGAGTACAACCAAGCATTGGGAATGAGACGTGCAACGGCAACGGCTAATGAACTAGCCAGTAACGGGGTGAGGAAAGAGAATACAACGTTAAAAACATTTGGTGAATCTGAGCCATTAGCTTCGAATAAAACAGCGGATGGGCGATCTCAAAATCGACGTTCTGATGTTTATATACCGTTGGACTCGAAAGTAGATAATCAATAAATAAAGCCCAGCGAGATAGCTGGGCTTTTTTATATCAGAACCATTTCAACTTATCATGCAGTTGCGTAACACTTCCAACCACGATCAATGCAGGACTTTCAGCCTCACTTGCCATTGTAGGCAGCGTGTTAAGTGGCCCTTGGAAAACGCGCTGTTCTTTGCGTGTACCGTTTTCAATCACTGCGCACGGCGTATTTTCGTCAAGACCATGGGTAATTAGTTTATCAGTGATACGGCCGCTTTGCTTCAGACCCATGTAGAACACAAGTGTATTGTTTGATTGAGCCAGTGAACTCCACTCAATTTCTCGACCGTCCTTTTGAACATGTCCGGTAATAAACTGTACGCTTTGAGCGTGGTCGCGGTGGGTGAGAGGGATGCCAGCATAGGCTGTGGCACCAGCCGCTGCGGTAATTCCTGGAACCACTTCAAAACTAATGCCATTTTCTGCCAGTGTTTCCAGCTCCTCGCCGCCACGACCAAATATGAAGGAGTCGCCGCCTTTGAGGCGCACCACTTTGAGCCCTAACTGTGCTTGTTCAACTAATATCTGGTTGATTTGATCTTGAGGCACACAGTGGTAATCGAGCTTTTTGCCCACATAAATCATCTCAGCATCAGGTTTGGCAAGTGCAAGAATTTCTTTAGAGACTAAACGGTCGAAAACGACAACATCAGCCGATTGAATTACGCGATATCCTTTCACTGTCAACAAATCAGGGTCTCCTGGCCCTGCACCGACTAGAGAAACGAAGCCAGTGTTTAAAGATGTTTGATGAGTGGTCATAGTTATGCCTATCAATTTCAAATTTTGGATATAAAAAGTAAAACTCAGATAATGGCAAAGTTAATACTGTTTATAGCCAAAGAAGCTATCAACAAGGCCTCGCACATAGTACGAGGCCCAATAAGCTTATTTGCTCAGTGCTGGTTCAGCGTTCACTGACACTTCTGCGTCTGCTTGTGCATCTAGAGATGGTGCAGTTTTAGCGTGAGTTAGGTAAAGCGGGAGACAAGTCATGATAAGACCGCCAACGATGTTACCAAGAATGGTAGGGATTAGGTTGAAGTTCAACCAAGTTGCAATACCAAAATCAGCACCAAGAATCATACCTAGTGGGAATAGGAACATGTTTACCACAGTATGCTCAAATACTAGTGCGAAGAAGATGAAGATAGGGAACCACATCATCGCCACACGACCTGATACAGAACGTGCTGTCATGTTGCCGATAACGCCAAGACATACCATAAGGTTACAGAAGATACCGCGTACGAAACAGGTGATCCATCCGTCCATGCCCATGTTCTCAAAACCAAGGCTACGAGCTGTCGATACCGCTACAAACTTTTTAGCAACCGCATTAAGTTCCAGAGAGAAGTTACCAGTTAGTGAAACTGCTACAAGGTAAGCAACGATAAGAGAACCAATTAGGTTGCCCAAACCTACGAGGCCCCAACAACGGAAAATACGGTTCCAAGTAATACCCGGACGGTTAGCAAATTTAGCCAATGGCGCAAGACCGAATACACCCGTTACAAGGTCATAGCCCATCACACTTAGAATAACGAAGCCAACAGGGAAGACGAGTGCGCCTACGATACCGATACCCGTTTGGACGATTGTTGTGATTGCAACAACTACCGCTAAAGACAGGATGATACCGGCCATTGTGCCACGAAGGAGGAGGTCGCGAGTGCTTGTTTTTGTTTTCGCTTCGCCAACGTCGATCATGGTTTGCACAAACTGCGCAGGTTTAAAATCAGCAGACATAGAATTGTACCTATTAAAAGTTAAAGTTAAAAAGTTAAGATTGAATAGTGATAGGGGCTAAGGTTTCTAACCCCTATAGGCTATTCAGTCTCTTGGCTTACGCCGAAACTTCTACTGCACCTTTGGCAATACGAGTTTTGTATGCTTTCACGCTAAAGCGCTCATCTTCCATACAAGTACCTGTTGCTAGGTTAAAGCGTTGTTTCTTAAGAGGGCTTGCTACCCAAAGCTCGCCTTGGTGCTCAACAATTAATCCACGTGATAGCACGTTAGATTGGTAGAACGGGTCCATGTTGCTGATCGCCATCACTTCTTCAGCGGCCGTTGGGCGGAAAATAGCAACCTGTTTGCCATCCACCAATGCACATACGCCAGTGCCAGGGATGATGTCTTGGATATCACATACTTTTTGAAATGCCATGATTACTTCTCCAACTCAACGTGTAGGATGTCACCTTTAGCTTCTGGGTGTTTCTCTGTAAATGTCGCTGGACGGTGTTGCTCACGCTCTTGAACGAAAACAACATTGTCATCGCGAAGATCGCTGTTGATGAAGTGAGAGAAGCGTTTAAGCTGAGACTCATCTTCAATTGTGTTCTTCCATTCGCAGCTGTAGTCACCCACTAGACGCTGTACATCGGCTTCTAACTGTTCGTTGATGCCAAGTTTGTTATCAACGATCACCTCACGTAGATAGTCGACGCCGCCTTCCATGTTTTCCATCCAAACTGAAGTACGTTGTAGCGGTGCAGCAGTACGGATATAGAACATCATGAAACGGTCGATATATTGAATTAGCGTTGCTTCATCTAAGTCAGAAGCCAGTAGGTCTGCGTGACGTGGCTTCATACCACCGTTACCACATACATACATGTTCCAGCCAGCATCCGTCGCGATAATACCCAAGTCTTTACCTTGAGCCTCAGCACACTCACGAGTACAGCCAGAAACGCCAAACTTCATCTTATGAGGAGTACGAATACCTTTGTAACGGTTCTCGATGCGTGACCCCAGGCCAACAGAATCTTGAACACCATAACGACACCATGTTGAACCCACGCAAGTCTTGGCCATGCGAAGTGCTTTGGCATACGCTTGACCAGTCTCGTAGCCAGCCGCAATCAGTTTTTTCCAGATAGCAGGAAGGTCGTCTTTTTGCGCACCAAATAGACCAATACGTTGAGCACCCGTGACTTTGGTATATAAGCTGTACTCTGCTGCCACTTCAGCAAGCACTTTCAGTGCTTCAGGAGTAACTTCACCACCCGCCATACGAGGAATGACAGAGTAAGTACCGTCTTTTTGAATGTTACCTAGGAAGTTGTCGTTGGTATCGTGCAGTTTCACAAGCTCAGGCTTAAGAATATGCTCGCCCCAGCAAGACGCTAAAATAGAGCCTGCAAGAGGTTTACACACTTCACAGCCGTAACCTTTACCGTGTTTCTCAAGTAGTTCTTCGAACGTCTTGATTTCTTCGATACGAATTAAGTGGAACAGCTCTTGGCGAGAGTAAGCAAAGTGTTCACAAACGTCGTTTTTAACTTCGATGCCTGATTTTGCTAGTTCAGCATTAAGGACCGAGGTAACAAGAGGGATACAACCGCCACAGCCCGTACCTGCGCCAGTCACTGCTTTAATATCGCCAATCGTGTGGTGACCGTCAGCAACAGCTTGTGCAATCTTGCCTTTAGTGACATCAAAACAAGAACAGATAACGGCTGATTCAGGTAGAGAATCTGCACCTAGTGTCGGCTTTTCAGCACCAGCATGCGCAGGTAGAATCAAAGTATCAGGGTGCTCTGGAAGTTCGATTTCATTGAGCTTAAGCTGAAGTAGATCGCCGTAATCAGAAGTATCGCCAACCATTACAGCACCAAGCAACTTCTTGCCATCTTCAGAAACAATCAAACGCTTGTAAACTTCCTGTTCTTCGTTTTGGTATACGAAGCTCTTACAACCAGGAGTACGGCCATTTGCATCGCCAATAGAGCCCACTTTTACGCCAAGTAGCTTTAACTTAGCGCTCATATCTGCGCCTTCAAACTGACTGTCGTTACCTACCAAGTGGTCAACAGCAACTGTCGCCATTTTATAACCAGGAGCAACTAACCCGTAGAAAGTACGGTTCCACGAAGCGCACTCACCAATCGCATAAATATCTTGGTCAGTAGTTTGAGCGAAGTTGTTAATTTCGATACCGCCACGAGGTGCAACACCTAAGCCCATCTGACGAGCAAGTTTGTCTTGTGGACGGATACCCGCAGAGAACACGATGAAATCTACTTCAAGATCAGTACCGTCAGCAAACACCATAGTGTTGCGGGCTTCATTACCCTCGGCTTTGATTTCAAGTGTATTTTTGCTTGTGTGAACCTGAACGCCCATACGTTCAATCTTGTTGCGAAGTTGCAAACCACCTTGAAGGTCTAACTGTTCCGCCATTAATACTGGAGCGAATTCCACAACGTGTGTCTCGACGCCCAGTGCTTTAAGTGCTCCGGCTGCTTCTAAACCAAGTAGACCGCCACCAACAACAACGCCGCGTTTACTCTTTTTCGCCGTTGCTTCAATAGCTTTTAGGTCTTCGATAGTACGATAAACAAAACAGTCTTTGCTCTCGTTACCTTTAATAGGTGGTACAAATGGGTAGGAGCCTGTTGCGAGAATAAGCTTGTCGTACTTAATTTCACGACCAGTACTTGAATAAACGATTTTGTTTTCGCGGTTAACGTTGATTGCGCGTTCACCAATAAGGACATTGATGCCGTGCTTTTCGTAGAAACCTTCTTTAACTAGGGAAAGTTCGTCTGCAGTGTGGTGTGAAAAGTAAGAGGAGAGGTGGACGCGGTCATAAGCGACGCGTGGTTCTTCGCAGAAAACGGTGACGTCATAGTTAGCCATATCGGTTTTCTCGACTAAGTCCTCGAGATAACGATGACCAACCATGCCGTTTCCTATCACGACAAGCTTCATCTTGCTCATATTAATACCTAAGTGTTAGTTCTTCGAATCTTCGAGCATTGTTAAATGTGAAAGAAAATTAAAACATGATGTAAATCAATTACACTTTTAAACTACTCTAAAGTGGTAGGTGGGGTGATTAACTAATCAACAAGTTAATAGTAGAAGAAGCTATTTATAGGGGAAAAGCATAGCAATCGTTTTGCCTCAAGGGTGAACGCAGATTAGCATAGATATATTTGTCATACAATAGTGCTGTTTTTACATATATTGTAATTTACCTACATAAACCATGTAAATTGTATGGTTTATAAGCAAATGCCATATGTATATGGGATTTTGTTCTATAAACTTATGTTTTCATTATCCTAGGGTATTTATAACCACATTATAAATAAGGTTAGTTGGCGCGAATTACGTTCGTAAGTTGAATTACAAGGAGGAGATATGAAACGACTTCATATCCAAGCAGTAATCGCTACCTTTGTCCTAGGACTACTCTTCGGTTGTAATGGAAGTGGGGGAGACTCCAGCTCAGGTAATCAGACACAGACTCAAACCATTCCGACATCTCAGCTTTCGCTGCCTGAACAATTGGAGGTAGTGACCAATGAAAACGACTAAACTAATTCCACTTGCCTTGGCGCTAGCTCCTGTCACTATTCAAGCCGCATACAACGACGCGGGTACAGACTATACGCTCGCAGAGCAGCGTACACATGTCTGGAACGAAGCATTAGAACCTATTGAACTCGTGAACAGCATTCTGTGTTTTACGGCGCAGTTCAACAGTGTCGAGTTCGCTAACCAAGGGCCTTACTTGGTGTTAGCTGATGAATCGGTGTGCTTTGACGAAGATAAATCCGGTGATAGCGGACAATCATCAGGCGCGAGTAATCAAACACAATTAATGAAGGCGGTAAGTACGGTTGTTCGAGAGTCTGACTCAGACCCGCTACTCGTCAGTGTATGGCTTCCAGATATGGGACAAAGTGACGAAGGGGAACAAGCGATTAAGTTCAAAGCGGAAATCCGCAATGGCTCTACTGATGCTAATCCATTTGGTGACTTCACCTTTAACTTCGACTTCTTTGATAATTTTGACCAAAACAATCAATCAGGAGGAGGTGAAGTCCAAACTATCTCCGATCTTGATGGCCAAATTGGTTTCACACTTTATGAGCAGGGTAGCCACGGTGGTAACGAAAGCTATAAACAATGTGCCAGTGTGGTCATGTCAGAAGATAAAACTACGGGTGTTGCGTTAACGGGGATGGAATACTCCGGTCAATATGGTAGTGGAGGTCAGACGTTTGCACTCGCGTTTAATGAAAATCGCGTATTAGTTCAGAGCACCAATGGTAGTTTTGATGATTTGCCTTACAAGTCAGGAGACTTTGCAACTGGCACTCAATGCTTGAGTCGTACTGAGTTTACATCACACGTTCATCGTTACGACTTATTTGGCGCAACGACAGGAGCTGCGGTCGAACTCAATAGCGGTTTTCCTATTCGTTATGACTCTACGGATAATGGTAATAACGATAGCTATGGTTTTATAGGTTACTGGGGGCTTTGGACCGAAAGCGGCCATCAGTTCAGTAATGGTGACACCGTAGTGAAAGATAACGACGAACAGCAGGAAACTCTGACTATCGTGACAGCACCGGGTCGTCTAATAAAGAACACAGTGAACTCGTTAGCGCTCACTGAATTAGCTGGGATCGACTTTAACTATTGGGATGATGATGTCTATCAAGACAGCTCTTTCGATCAATGGGTCGTGAACTATAGCAATCAACAATTCGTGAAAGTTGGTAAGCTGTCTTGGACGGATAATGGTCCGAGTGTGACTCAGCTAGAAACACCAATCGTAATATCGCTTAGCGATTACGACAGTCTATATATGTATTCTGAGCAGCTCGGCGGAGAGGTGAAGTATCTTAATGGAGAGGATAGTATAACTTACTATGTCCAAACCTTTATTGATGGGTCACAAAGCGGTGATGCTGCACTTCCTAACAACGGTACCATTACGCTAACTTGTTACGATAATTGCCCTATAGGTACCATTGATGACCAACATATCACCCAATATTGGGGAGAGAATAGCCCATTTGAAACTGAGCATGGCACCGCGTATCAGTTTACGTTCTCGATTGATGGTGTTAATGCACTGACGCTCGTTAGCGTAGCCAGCGGCGAAGCGGTTCACTTCGACTCGTCTATCACCTCATCAAGCCTTGAATCTACACCACACCATTGGGGGTTGAGAACAGGGCCAATGGTTCTATCGTCACAGTCTATTTCTAATCCATGGGAAATCTACGATCCTAACGTTGTGCAAGAATTTTATGTGTGGGAAACAGGGGTCAATGAGTGGAATCGATTGACTACAGTACGTAATGAATCGGGGGATATTGTCAGTTTCGACCGCCCAATTCAGTTTAGTTATGTTCATACCACTAACAATGACCGAAATGGTGATGCTGGTGATTATGCAAACCAAACCTTTATGCTTAACTATGGAGGGAATGGTGATCTATGGGGCATTCCAAGTATCAAAAATGACGAGGACGACCATTATCGTGCTGCCTTTTCAATCGGCGATGGCGTAGTTATGGGAGGAAGCAGTCAATACGTTATAAAAGCTCGTGAAATTGAAGAGTTGATGAAACCTTTGGCAACGTCTGAGTGCAACGCATTAACCTTGCAAGACCCTGCCGTAGCGGTACCAACTTCTGTCACGGGTAGTGCCGATATCGGTAGTATGCCTGAGGTGACAGGAGAGCCTTCAGTGATTGCAGGTGTAACACAATAAAATAAAGGGCTCCAAATCGGAGCCCATTTTTATCCAATAAACAACCAAACCCCAACGCCACACATGAGTGTTCCCGCAATCCGGTTCATGGTCCGTACGTTGTTTGCATTACCCAATGTTCGTTTCAATCCTTTTCCGCCAGTCGCGTAGATAGTCATACAAACAAACTCACTGACCAAAATAATTCCGAGCATGATCGATACTTGTCCAAACATTGGCTTTGACTGGTCGATAAATGGGGGAAGCAGCGAAATCATAAATGCCCAACCTTTGGGATTGGCAATAGCGGTAACAAAGCCTTGAACGACTAGATCCCAATCTTTGTGCTCGGTTTGTTGTTCAACGTCAGAAGTGATGGCTAGTTTGCCGCGTGAACGCCACATTTGGATACCAAGGTAGAACAGATAAGTCGCGCCTACGGCTTTAAAGACAGTGAATACTTCTGGGTATTTCAACATGACGGCAGCGATACCTAAGAGAGCGGCAAGAGAGACGGCGGCAACACCGAGCAACTCACCGACCATCATCCACAGCGTACGTCGGTAGCCAATACTCATACCCATTGTAAGAGCCAGTGTCATGCACATACCTGGCGTAATGGAAACAAAGAAAAAAGTGGGGATGAATATTGAGAGCGTTGCCCAGTCCATAGTGATGCTTTTTAGAATATTTAACAATTTAGCTATTAATATCAGAGATTTCGTGACAGAACTATCAATTTGTTAAACAGAATGGAATATTTTGGGCTAGAGAAAGGTTGGAGTTAAATAGAGTCGTTAGGTAACGTGAAGGATAAAATATGGATATATGGTTAAATATTAGACGCATTGACCACTAAAGCCAAAGTTACCTAAATCATAACACTTTGACATACACAATGTTTACATCCATTGTTGTTGAGCTATCCAATAACGTACATAGGAATCTAAGAAATGGAATTCAAAAAAACCATTCGTCGACTGAGTACTATCGTCATTGCATCTCTCACTGCTGTGGCAACCTTTCAAGTGCAAGCTGACGATAAAGTTTACCGCTTAAAACTGGCAGAAACCTGGGGGCCTAATACGCCAATTCTGGGTGATGCGAGTAAGAATATGGCGAAGTTAGCCAAAGAAATGTCGAATGGACGCTTGATCATTCGAATCGACTCAGCCAACAAACACAAAGCACCTTTAGGTGTGTTTGATATGGTTAAGTCGGGTCAATATGACCTTGGTCACTCAAGTTCATACTACTGGAAAGGTAAGGTACCTAATACGCTGTATTTCTCATCGATGCCATTTGGTATGACAACGATGGAGCAGTATTCGTGGTTCTATCATGGTGGGGGTCTAGAGCTCATGCAGCAAGTCTATTCACCTCATAATTTGTTGTCGTTCCCTGGCGGAAACTCAGACATACAAATGGGTGGTTGGTTTAAAAAAGAGATCAACACCGTTGAGGATCTGCAAGGTTTGAAGATGCGTATCCCTGGCTTTGCTGGTGAGGTGTTAGCGAAAGTTGGCGCGAAACCAACCAACATCGCGCCGGGCGAACTGTATACCTCATTAGAGCGAGGAACAATTGACGCATTAGAATGGGTAGGACCTGCCTTTGATCTACGAATGGGTTTTCAAAAAATCGCACCTTATTACTACACAGCATGGCATGAACCAGGCTCTGAAACACAATTCTTAGTCAACAAGAAAGTGTGGGAGTCTCTGCCAGCTGATCTACAAATCATCTTAGAAACCTCATTCCGCGTTGCCGCGTTTGATATGTACACCCAAGCTTTGCATGAGAATGCGAACAGTTGGTCTAAGATGAGTTCAGAGTATCCGAATATTAAAGTCCGTTCTTTCCCACCAGAAGTGATCAATGCTCTAAAAGCAGCAAATGAAGAACTGCTTCAGCAGCAGGCGGCTAACGATAAGCTGGCGAAAGAGATTCTTGATTCACAAGCTAATTATCTAGTGAAGATGCGTGAATGGACGAACATCTCACTTCAAGCTTACCTAAACGAACAGGCCAACTAACTACAGTGGTTAGATTGAAAGAAAACACCCCGCATTATGCGGGGTGTTTTTTTATAGCGGTGCTCGACTAGTGAATGAAATATCCTTTCCATGGCCAGAGCCAATCATGACCGCTTCAAAAATAGGGGCTGACGCTTGGTTTGGATTTGACCATTCGATTAAGAAATTGGCCCCAGCACCTCCACTGACTTCACGCTTCTCAACCAAGTATTCAGAACTGGACATTGCCTCAAGTTTGTAGCCTTCTGAGACAAACTGACGAATAAGTTGGCCGTTGGTGTCATAGTAATTGATGCTATGGATATTAATACTTGAGTTAGGGTCAGTGTTACGCACGACTAAGGTGCTTTCCAGCAATACGGCTTTACCACCATCGGTATAAATATGTGAATAGACAGGAACATAGGAACGCGCGGTATCACCAAGACTGCCATTGGTTACTTTTAGAGAAGTTCTTTCTATTTGTTGTGCCTGGTGGCTAAGCTTCTCTTCTATCGTATCAACAGATTTCACTAGTGTACCAAGATAGATAGCGAGTCCGATGACAAGTATGGTGGAGATAATGGACACGAATTGGCTAGCATTTTGTTTTGCAGTCATAAAGTCTCCTGTTATTGTTTAGTTCACTAAAACTATTATATTCGTAATCTCGAGATAGGTGTCATAAATTGCTTCAAATCAGAGGGTTATGAGTTAAGTTTTCTGTTAGCAATTGTGTTTTTTGAGGTGTTTGAGCCTTTTCTAAGAAGCATGTTGGAATAAAAGTTAAGAAGTTTTACTTATCCTTTGGGAACATCACGATGTGAGCGTTTTTTGGGGTCATGAACGATAGCAAGATCTCTGAGTTTGGTTTCATCAATAATGACACTACGAACCTTGTCATTGCGCTTGGCTTCATACATAGCGAAGTCTGTATAGATAAGTAACTGCTTGATACTCAACTCACTAGTGTCTGGTAAGAAGACTCCAACAGAGGCATACAGCGTTAATACAACCCCGGAGCCGCGCACTATAAACGGATAGCTTTCTAGTTGGTCTAATATTGTTCTGAGTTCATTAGGGTCGAATTCTGTGATAGCAACGAACTCGTCACCACCGAACCGGTAAATTTGACCATCAATGGTTTCTTTCAAACGTTTGGCGTAGCAACGTAATACTTGGTCACCGACCGTATGACCATAAGTGTCGTTAATGTGTTTAAAGCGATTAAGGTCGATGTAAATGAGTCCGTGGCCTTTTTCTAGAGCCTGTTTACGGATACGGTTTAAAGCATGACGATTTTTAAGTTTAGTCAGTGCATCATGATTGGCACGATGATTGGTGATGTAACCGAAGAAAAAGGTCACTAGCACTAGCAGCGCTAACAGTGTATTGATGATATTTAATCGACGTTTGTCACTCTCTTTTTCATTCAGTTCACGCCAGTTTGCTGGTGGCTGATAACGGCGGTTGATTGAGTTGGCGTCGATAAAGTCTAAGGTTCTATTAAACAACTGAGCGAGAAACTCGCCACGTTCAGTTTTAGGAAACCCAAAACTCAACTCAGATTGATAAAAAGGACGAAAGTAACGGTCTTGAGTCACGTTGGTTATATTGTGTTCGTATAATAGTGTGTCTAACGTGACTTGACTGGTAATAGCGTAATCGACTTCCCCGGTAGTAAGTCCGTTAATGAGCTTTTTAGTATCACCGTAGTAAACCAGAGTTTTATTGGGCAATGAACGGCGAGTGATGGAGGCAAACACATCGTTTTCCACTACGCCGACTTTTTCCGCGAACAGTTCGGAAATATGTCGGTAGACTTCCTCTTTATAACCTATGCGCTTGGCGATGGCACCATGAATAGACGCGTAGGGACGGCTGAAGTTAAGTATACGCTGACGGTGTTTTATGTCAGCAATAGGGGTCGTCACGTCACGTTCACCCAAGGTGAGCTTTTGCAAAGATACTGACCACGATTCAGTAGGGTCGTAGACCATTCGGCATTTTAGTTGGTTGAGTTTGCAAATTTGCTTTGCAAACTCAACAGAAATGCCCTCTGGTTGTCCATTCGCTCCTGAAAACACATACGGTGGGCGAGGGTTAAGATAAATCTCAATAACAGAGTCGAGGTCTAAGCCACTGGATTTAACTTTGTGTCTCAGTTGTTTAATAGCAATTTCGGTAATGTAACTGTCGATGTAACGACGGATTTCTTTTTGAACAGAGTCTTTTGCAATAATGTCACTAAAAGCCGCTAATAGTGGTTTATTTTCTTGCTTGTTGGTAATAATCGATACAGGTGGAATGGAGACTTGGTCATTGATCGATGTTGCTTTAAACCCCGCAGATAAAAAGCTCTCTAATTGTAGGAAAGTGCCAATATAGCCATCTATATTACCTGCCAATAAGCTCTCAAATGCAACGCCATTGTCATTGAACCCCAATACACGTTTGTCGGGATAGTATCTCTGAATTATGTCGTTAAACGCCGTTCCCATTGTTGTTCCAATGACATGCATTTCATCAAACGACTCGCCACCTCTGTTAAATAAATAGGTTGGTTCAATGTTGATGGGCTCAGAGAAGATGAATCGTGAAGCTCGACTCTTGGTATAGGTTATATTAGCGACAAAGTCTATTTTACCGTCTTCAACTGCATCTAATCGCTCACCAAATATAGGATAGTCTGCGTACTGAAAAGAGATATTGGATTGTTTTTCAATAGTAGAAAAAATAAAACGAGCGATAAAGTCTCGTTCATGAGCCGCGACAATATAGGTATCCGACTGAGCTAGAGTTGTGTGCGTGGTTCCTAGTAAAACGATCAAAACAACCATGCGAGTGAGCATGGTTTTAAAAGTGAGCACACATTTAAGTTTCAACTCCAATAACTCCTTCCTTGGGGTGAATCAGAGGTACAGACATAGTTTAATAATAGATATGAAGAATACAACGTTAACTGGCTGAATTAAAAATAAAAGCTGGTTTATTTTCGAAAACTGAGAAGGGCGTGTTGCTCCTTGAATGAATAGCGCATGATTATAAGAAAGTTGAAGTTTGAGTAAGTGTTCTTATGAGGGGCAAAGCGACGGACGAAGGATCTTAAAAAGGCTACCTAAGACTGAGGTAGCCTTTGTTTCTTTTCTAATTTAAACCATTACCGCATCGTCGGCGTTATCTGGACCATTGTCGCGCTTGGCGATATGCAAACCCCACATAGCTAACAACGCCATGATCAACATGATTACGCCCAGTGGTAGCTGGCTAGTAGCAGGTATAACAGATGCGCCTAAGGTTGCTAAACCGGCACCGAGATTTTGCATACCTCCTAACACAGCACCACCTGTTCCCGCGTGGTTTGGGAAAGGGGTTAAGGCACCTGTAGTCGCTGCAGGGAACAAAACACCTGCGCCAAGAAAGTAAACCGTAGAGCCGATAGTAAGTGTCCAAGCGTCGGTCGAGCCTTGTAACCCAGGCACAAGGACGACCGCTGAGCCTACAAGTATCGAAACCAAACCAAACTTAAATGCTGCGTTGTTACCATGCCGTTTTGCGATAATGGAAGAGAACCCAGCACCAAGTAAATAACCTGGAATTGGTAATACAAACAGGATGCTTACCATCAGTGCCGAAAGCTTTAAAACACCACCAAACAACACACCAGCAGCGGCTTCAAACACGGCAACGCCTGCAAAGGTAGCAACTAAGCAAATGACATAGCCCTGAAAACGCTTGTCAGAAAGCACAAATCGGTAGTTATCCATCGCCGAACTTTGGCTACGTCTCTCAACTGGAAGAGTTTCGACCAATTTAGAAGCCATAACTATGACAACTGCTACGGCAAACAGAGTCAAAAAAAGGTAGCTAGAGCGCCAACCCATAGTTTCAGTTAACACACCACCAAGCACGGGCGCGAGCAATGGCGAAAAAATTACGCACATGCTAATGATGCTGTTGGCTCTGTGTAGTTCTTCGCCTGAAAAGCAGTCTCGAGAAAGAGTTCGTGACATTGCGCCGCCGCTACCAATTCCCGCACCTTGAATGAAGCTGCCCAGTAGAAAGAGTTCAAAAGAATGTGCGAACAAGCTTATAAGCGCTCCGATTAGATAGATAACAAGGCCAACGATAATAATTGGCTTGCGACCTAATCGATCAGACAGTGGGCCGTAGATGAACTGAGACAAACCATAAGGAATCAAATAGCACGCCATTACTGCCTGGAGCATCGCTGGATTAACGCGGAACTCTAGCGCCATTTGCCCAATTGACGGTACATACATTGTCTGCGTCATTTGGCCAACGGCTGTCAAAATTGCGATTAAAAAGGTCAGCTTTGCTAATGGATATTTAGATGCCATTTCGTTTCTGTCTCGTCTCTGCGTGGTTCGTGCTTTTTGTTGTTCAAATTCGCCACTATGGGCGGTAGGGCGCAGATATTAGAGTTTGAAATAGAATCAATCAATAGAAAAGTGTGATGACAGTCACGATAAATATTTTGATTTTCCATAACTAAAACTAATGCGAACTTCGGGTGAAGTTCGCATTGGTGGTTATTTGCTTGCGACTTGAGTGACCAGGTCTAGTGTTGTGTTTTGAGCGAGGTCATGTTGATATACGTGAACGTCTCTTTGTGGGAAAGGAATACTGATCCCATTGCGGTCCAGTTGTTTCTTCACCTCTTCGGTCACTTCCCAATATACATCCCAATAGTCTTCTGTTCGTACCCACGGTCGAACAATAAAATCGACAGAGCTTTCATTAAGTGTATGTACATAGATCATCGGCTCTGGAGATTTAAGTACTTTCGGGTGCTGCTGCAAGATGTCAGAAAAGACCTGTTTCGCTTGATCTATATCGTCGCCGTAGCCAATACCAAAGGTCATATCAACACGTCGAGTTTTCTCTGCGGTAATATTATTGATAGTATCGCCCCAAATCTTATTATTCGGAATGACTAATCTTTGATTATCAACAGTCCGTATGGTCGTTGATACTAAGCTCATATGGCTCACTGTTCCTGATATGCCGGCAACCTTGACCAGATCTCCTACATCAAAAGGACGATAGATGAGTATCATCATGCCAGACGCAAAGTTAGACAAGGTATCTTGTAATGCAAAACCAATAATTACACCCGCCACTCCAAAACCAGTCAATAGCGGTCCTAACTCTATACCAAGCTGTGATAAGGCTATAAGCAGCCCTAGAGCCGTTACTCCTTTTTGTGCCATTGAAACAAAGAAATCTTGCATCAAAACACTGAATTTCATTGTTGAATGGCTAACGCTCTTCCTAACCGCCTTACCAACAATTTTAGCGAACGAACGTGACAACCAGAGTATGACGCCAAAGACGAATATCTTCACAATTAGTGACGGAGTATGCTCCATCGCCCAATCTTTAAATGCGCCTAACCACTCTTTCATGAGCCCGACAATTACGCTGAAATCGAGAACGTCCGTGCTAATATCCCCCGTTACAGTGAATAACAGCTGTTTATACTCTGTAGTGTCAACACCGTAGTTTTCCAACAGGGTAATACTGGACTCTAAGCTAAGAATAAGTAAATTAATCTGACCAGAAATTCGGATCCCATCTTCTTGCAATCCTGCTTTACCGTCTTCTGGTACGTAAGCAAGTCGGTCATTAATGTCACTTAGTTGGCTATCTAAGAAAAGAACAGAGTTATATAAAAAGTCAGCACGTTTCTGTAAGTCTTGCTCTAATTGAGTTTCCGCTTTTGAAATGTCTACCCCTAATTCAGCGGCCCAAGATAACGTGGTGGACAGATCAGCATAATACTCATCCATCGCGGTAATACGTTTTTGCATTGCAAACTGAACGGTATCTTTTTCAGTGTCGCTCGCAATTTTGGATGCGTCGGAAAGTCGTTTAAGGTCTTGGTCGTTTGCCGCGAGTAATGTTTGTAAGAGGTGAATTTGTTGTGTAACAAGCTGCTTGTTCTCATCTACTTGGTTTTTATGTTGCAACTGTTCCGCAAGTGATTGTCTCAACGCGTCGTTTTTTCTGTCGATAATACTCTCTTCGAAACGGTTAAGTTCAGCCTGCTTTTGTAATGTATTTATGTCCTGTTGAAGTGCATCCATTTGCGCGAAGAGTGGGCTTGCAGTACCTACAGATGTGGCATGTCTATCTTCGGCTAGCGTAACAGGAGAGGCACATCCAATTGCCAATGCTAAAACAAGAGTTAATTTGCTTTTCATTCGCTGTCTCTGGTTGAGTTGATGTTGGATTATCGCTTAGCGATCCATGAGTAGGTTTTTTTAGCAAGCCATACTCCGGCTTTGGCTATCGCTGTGATTAGCGTAAAAAGAAAGGAAGCAATAGATGAGATTAACTCCCCTGTGCCAACCATCAGTTTGTAAGTGTCAGTGTGTTGAAATTCTCTATATGTCATATCGTGCCTCCTAAAGCGTTAAGCACATAGTAATGACAACGCATTATTGAATTTGTCATTTTGCGCCATTGTGGTCAGAAAGGAGCGAACTTTAGAGAAATGCTGAGCTGGGTTCGATATTGTTGGCAATAAAGCAGATATTTAGAATAGAAAAGTCAGTGTAAAAATTTATGAATAGGAATGGATAAGTTATTGAACTGCAATAAGCTTTCGAGTTAAAGCCGGCTAAGAGCCGGCTTTTTAGGTTGTATTTAAAGGGTAGGCTAAGTGAGTTTCATTTCTTGAATGATGTCTGACGCGATCTCTGGTTTGGTGCTCGTCGGTTTGGCGTGCAAGTCAGTTTTTAGTTGTCCTTTTCGGTTTCGCAAACCTGCTTCAAGCTTCTTCAACGCTGCGGAAATGGCTGGGTACATAATATCGTGGGTGGCTTTAGCTGATACTCTCACACCCTCATAATTGGTGAAAATTTCCACTTCGTGTTGGCCATGCTCTTTCTTGATAATGATGTCACAGCTGATCAACTGAGGAAAGTGAGCTGATACTTTGTCAAATTTGTTTTCAATCTCTTGACGAGACTCTTCGCCAATTGAAACGTGGTGGGTCTGAACGTTTATTTTCATTAATTGTACCTCTCCTTTCACTACGTCTTTTAAACGTAGCAAAGGAGGGCTATTTTGACAAAAATAGTTAGTACAAATGGAATAGAAATTGAGCCTTATTTAGAAAGGGACTTTTCTAATTGCGTTAAAGAATAACTGTATGTGAACCAAGCGCTTAGACCCGCAAGGACATTTCCGACCAAAGCGCCCCAAAAGAGTCCTTCGATTCCTCCAAACTGTGACCCTAACCACAAGCAAGGCAAGAAGAACGCAAATAAACGAAGCGCTGAAATGGTCAAAGCGGTTTTTGCTTTGCCAAGCGCATTGGATATAGACACCATTAACATACAGATGCCCAAAGGCCCAAGGCTGAAAGGGACTAAAATAAGATGATAATTGAGGATCTGTTGTACATTGTCTTCGCTGGTCATCAGTATTGATAAGTGACCTGCAAACAAGTAAGTGATAATGGCGACTAAGAGTTGGAACGCAAGAATATAACTTACGGCAAGGTTGACGAGTTTTTTGATATCTGTAAGGTTTTTAGCCCCCAATAGCTTACCGACCATAGGCGGCATAGACATGGTCAAAGCTAATACGGTTACAATGGCAAAAAACTCGTAACGAGAGCCCAGTGCCCATGCAGCTACTGCAGCAGTACCAAATGTTGCGAGTAGTTTAGTAGCCAACATCGAGGAAAGCGGGGGAAGTAATTGACTGACCATCGCGGGTGCCATAATTTTCCATATCGACTTCAAACTGTTTACTACATTGACATCTTTCCAATCAAACGATGCCCAATTCTTATTGACCACTTTCGGTGCGACGAAAGCGATACCAATACCAAAGGCGACGATAGTCGCGATTGCCGCGCCATTGATACCCAAATCAAAGGTAAAGATAAACAGTGGATCGAGAATTAAGTTAATGATACTCGTGGCGACCATCATCATTCCTGGTAGAACCGTATTACCATTAGCGCGACAGACGCTGTAGTAGAAGTACAGCACCGCACCAACCCAAGAGCTTAGAAGCCAATAAGGCCAATAGCTGTCAATTACTGGATAGACAGATTCGGGTGCACTTAACAAGGCGAGGATTGGGTGTCGAATTAGCCAAATGAGTACGCCAATTGCCGCAACGCATAAGCTACCGAAAACAAGGATCAACCCCCCTAATTGTTTTGCGTAAGACTCGTCATTGGCCCCCAAAGCACGAGAAATGATTGCCGTTGTAGCGATACCAAGGCCTACTTGGATACCAATAATGACCATTTGCATCGGCAGTGTAAAACCTTGAGCAGCGAGAGGTAATACGCCTAGTTGTCCGATAAAGGCACTATCGACTAATTGAAAGCTCATAAGGGACAACACTCCCAGCACCATAGGAAGGGTCATGTTGAACAATTGTTTGGCTAACTGTTTTGAATCTTTATCCACGTTGTTCTCTTTATTTGTGCCTATTTACTTATCATTGTGTACTTGCGAAAAAGGAAAGACGGACTAAATGCCCGTCTCTGTTAACATCATAGCTTTTGAGCCCATTAGTTACAGGGGGCTAAACAAAGCAAAGATTAATGTTACTTACGCTTTATTCCTCGAACTTATCCGCATAACCTTTTGGAGGTGGTGTCCATCCACGCTCGCGAGAATGTTTGTCATTTCGATCGACTTGCATGGCATCCTTTATGAAGCCTTCCAATTCAATGAATAAGTCACGGTAGTTGTTATCGTAGCGTTCTTCACCATCAGCACCGTCTGCCCAAGCTTTATATAGACGGTCGGATTGTTTGTCTTCAATCGTCTTATAGATGGATTTCTGCTGTTCAATAAAGAATGGGTGAAAGCCAAGACATTTCATGGTTTTAGCACCAAGCTCTAAAGCTGAATGGTAGGTTTCAGACTCTATATAATCTGCGCCGGCTTGCCTTAGTTGGTAACCGTGCCCTCTGTCGAATGCTCGAGTAAGAATTTTGACGTGAGGGTACGTATGTTTAACGTATTTTACAAGCTCAACATTGGTTTCTTGATTATCAATAGCAATAACAAGCAGTTTCACATCTTCGATTCCTGCAGTATGCAGGATATCTGGCTTGGACGCGTCACCAAAATAAGCTTTGGTGCCAATTTGGCGCATGTTATCGACTTGTTCAGCACGTACGTCTAGTACCACCGTCTTCACATCATTGGCGACCAAAAGACGATTGACGATTTGCCCAAAGCGGCCAATACCCGCAATCAAGACAGTGCCTCGCTCTGCAACTGTGTCGGCCTCACGATCATTACTGTCTTTCTCAAATTTAGGCAAGATGACTTTATCAAACAGAATAAACAGACCAGGAGTTAAGAACATAGATAAAGCAACAACCAGTGATAGTGTTTGGGCGATATCGGTAGGCAATACATGATTCTGAACCGAGAAGCTTAACAGAACAAAACCAAACTCACCGGCTTGAGCAAGACTCAAGGTAAATAACCATCGGGCACTATCTTTGATCTTGAAAATCATCGCGAGTACGTACAGTACTGCTGCTTTTAGGAGCATTACACCCAAAGTTAAACCGATAATGACAAAGAAATCGTCAAATAGGATACCGAAGTTAATACCTGCGCCAACGGTAATAAAGAACAGGCCTAGGAGAAGCCCTTTAAAAGGATCAATATTTGACTCCAGCTCATGTCTAAACTCACTGTTTGCCAATACGACACCTGCCAGAAATGTACCAAGGGCAGGAGATAGACCGACCAAGCTCATTAAGGCTGCAATACCAATAACAAGCATAAGGGCAGTAGCTGTAAAGATTTCTCTTAATCCAGATGATGCGACGAACCTAAACAAAGGTCTACTAAGATAATGACCACCAACGACGACCACCGCAATTGACGCAGTAATGACTAATCCATAAGCCCACCCTGGAAGCCCAGCTACCAAGCTTAATTCGTCATGATGCTCAGCCGCTTGCGCCGCGGCATTTTGCGCTTGTTCAACTAGTTCTGGCAAGGCGAGTAAGGGAATGAACGCCAACATTGGAATTACGGCAATGTCTTGAAATAGCAAGACTGAAAATGCACTCTGGCCACCTTCTGTTTTCGACAGTCCTTTTTCATTAAAGGTTTGCAGAACAATTGCAGTCGAAGAAAGAGCAAAAATAAGGCCAATAGTCAGCGCAACGCTCCAGCTTTGTCCGAGCATCAGTGCTATTCCCATAACCGCTGCTGCTGTGCCACCAACTTGAATGCCACCAAGACCGATAAGTTTATGACGCATGCCCCAAAGCATCTTAGGTTCTAGTTCTAGGCCAACTAAGAACAGCATCATAACGACACCAAACTCAGCGAAATGTTGAATGGTAGTAGTTTCTTCGCCCACGAGGCCAATAATAGGTCCAATAACCACCCCAGCAATGAGGTAACCAAGTACAGATCCCAAACCTAAGCGCTTAGCAATAGGTACTGCGATGACGGCGGCTATAAGATAAACGAAAGCCTGGAGAAAGTAACCGGTCATGATGCGTCCTTATCTGATTCGATAGCCTGTTCTTGTGGCCAATAATGGTTAAGTTTTTCGAGAGGTTTTGCTCGTTCGATATCGAACTCGCTGGTAACAAGCAGGTTTAAAAGCGTTTTCCAACGCTCTCTATGCTCCGGTATACGTCGCTCTTCTTGAGCTGTACGTGAACCAAAAAGGCAGAAAGGCGGTAAATAGGTCATGCCCGTCAAACTAGCAGTCTGTTCTAATGGTTGGAGTAGTTCTCTAATAGTGAAATGGTTGTAGCCTTCTGTTTGATAAGCATCTGCCTTACCGCCAGCAGAGATTGCACATAAAAAAGTCTTACCATGCAGTGCTGTGCCATCTTGCCCATAAGCAAACCCATACTCTAATACCAAGTCTTGCCATTCTTTAAGGATAGAAGGCGTTGAGTACCAATAGAGAGGGAATTGAAAAATAACAATATCGTGATCAATTAATCGTTGTTGCTCTCTATCGATATTAATGTTGTAAGTTGGGTACTCATAATACAGATCGACCGCGGTGACTCCTTTAATGGATTGGGCATCTCTAAACATGGGAGCATTGACCTCTGAACGTCTCTGAGATGGATGTGCGTACAGCACCAGCACTTTGTTATTTTTTTCGGGCATAATGGCTTCCGGATAGCTTCATCTATGAGTTTTAATATCTAGTACACAAAAAGATATTTTTCAATTGGTTACAGTCTAGTAACCTTAACATTGAACCCCGTTAAACATCTTTAGCTTGCTACTATTAATTGCGAGAATTAACGGTCACATAAAGGAGTCTAGATATGCGATTGTCGGTTAGAGCAGCGACGCAAGACGATGCAAATGAGTTATTGGAATTATATCGGCAAACAATTCGCACTGTAAATCGCAATGATTACAATGAGATGCAGATTAGAGTATGGGCTCGTGATGAGTTAGAGACATCCGCTTTTGAAGCGTATATTGCTCGATGTAAGCCTTTTGTGGTGACAAACCAAACTCAGATACTGGGTTATAGTGATTTACAAGCCGATGGATTAATAGACCATTTCTATTGTCACCACCAAGCACAAAGGCAAGGGGTAGGGAGTGTGTTGATGCAGACCATTATGAATAAAGCGCGAGAAGCTGATATTTGTAGGCTGTATTCCTATGTGAGCATTACAGCAAAGCCGTTTTTCCTTCATTTTGGCTTTAACGTAGTGCGACCAAACCAAGCTGACATTCGTGGCGTCGTGTTAGATAACTATCTGATGGAAAGAGTATTAAAAGATGAATAACTCTATGTTTGAAGTGAAAGAGATTGCTCAAGAACAGTTACCGTTGGATATTTTGTTATTGGCTGACCCAGAGGAAGCCGCAATTAACGTTTATCGAGGCCGATGTCATGCTTTTGCTGTGTTTATGCAAGATAGGTTGATTGGGGCAACGTTAATTGAAGTGGATAAGGTTAATGGTAAAGCTGAACTGTTCAATATCGCAACCTACCCAGAGTACCATGGCAAAGGATTTGGCGGAGTTCTACTTGATGAAACATTAGCGAAGTTAGCGAGCCGAGGTATTAGAATTGTCGAATTAGGAACAGGTACATTTGGTTATCAACTCTCGTTTTATCAAAAGCACGGCTTTCGAGTAGAGAGAGTGATTAAAGACTTCTTTCTCGATAATTATGATGAACCGATCTTCGAACACGGTATTCAACACAAAGACATGTTACGCCTAGTTTGGCGAGCAGAAGAGATTGACGAGTAGTTATAGTAACGGTAGATTGCGCGACCCGAATGTGGAATTAATGGTTTGATAGTTGGAGGTATTTATATGGGTGAAATGTATACAAAACATGCAGAAAAGTACGCAGATGCGATTGAAAATAACGCGTATAACGGCCTTTATGAGCGTCCTTCAACACTAGCTTTGGTGGGTGAGGTAAACAACAAAGCGGTATTGGACCTAGGGTGTGGTCCTGGTGTTTATGCGCAGCACTTTGTTAATCAGGGGGCGAAAGTAACCGCTGTCGATCTCTCGGAACAAATGGTTCAAATTACTAAACAAAAACTAGGTGACGCTGTAACATGCTATGCGCAAGATCTATCTGATGGACTTCCTAAAGAAGCCGACGATAGTTATGATTTTGTTGTTTGCCCTTTAATGGTGCACTACCTTGAAGATTTGGTACCTCTTTTTAAAGAGGTACATCGTGTACTCAAACAAGGTGGACAGTTCATTTTCTCTACCCATCACCCACTTGTTGATTTTGAAGATAACGCTTTTAACAACTATTTTGCAGTAGAGCGTATCACCGAAGATTGGAATACCGTTGGCGAACCCGTAGAGGTTTCATTCTTTAGACGTTCGTTTACTAACTTGTTTGATAGCTTAGCTGAAAGTGGTTTTACTCTCGACAAGTTTTCCGAAGGTCAACCTGATCCCGCGATGAAAGAAGTATCACCTGAGACATTTGATAAACTTTCGCGTCGTCCAAACTTCATTTTTATTCGCGCAAACGCGAATTAACCATTGCCGAATATCGGCAAATGGTCATCGTTTCCGGTGTGATTTCTGCTAAAAGGGCAAAAAACGAGTTTTTTTTGCCCAATAACCCGTTCAAATTACAAATCAATTTGGCATTAGCGGCGGGTTTTATTAGTATGTACAGCTATCAAAAAACACCCTTATGGATACTACCGGACGGTAGACGAGGAAACGATGCAACATCTAGAAGAGATCATTGCTAACGCGAGCGCAGCGATTGAAGCTGCAGACTCGCTAGTCGCACTTGACGAAGTGCGTGTTCAGTATCTAGGTAAGAAAGGTGAGCTAACTGCTCAACTTCAAAGCCTAGGTAAACTACCACCAGAAGAACGCCGCAGTGCTGGTCAAGAGATCAACAAAGCAAAAGGCGTAGTTCAACAAACGATCGCTGCTCGTAAAGATGCACTACAACGTGCTGAACTTGAAGCAA
Source organism: Vibrio mediterranei (assembly GCF_900088415.1). Lineage (GTDB taxonomy): Bacteria > Pseudomonadota > Gammaproteobacteria > Enterobacterales > Vibrionaceae > Vibrio > Vibrio mediterranei. The sequence goes on along the minus strand of NZ_FLLQ01000007.1, from coordinate 107,939 downwards.
AACTTGCAGCAGAGACAATCGACGTTACACTACCAGGTCGTCGTATCGAGAACGGTGGTCTACACCCAGTTACTCGTACTGTTGAGCGTATTGAACAGTTCTTTGGTGAGCTAGGCTTTAACACTGAGTCTGGTCCAGAAATCGAAGATGCATTCCACAACTTCGATGCACTAAACATCGCAGAAGACCACCCAGCTCGTACTGACCACGATACTTTCTTCTTCAACCCAGATTTGATGCTACGTACTCACACGTCAGGCGTTCAAATTCGTACGATGGAAAATGGTAAACCACCATTCCGCTTCATCGCACCTGGTCGTGTTTATCGTAACGACTATGACCAAACTCATACACCAATGTTCCACCAAGTGGAAGGGATGCTAGTTGACGAGAATGTAAACTTCGCTCAGCTAAAGGGCATTCTGCATGACTTCCTATGCAACTTCTTCGAAGAGGAAGTTGAAGTTCGTTTCCGTCCATCTTATTTCCCATTCACCGAGCCTTCTGCTGAAGTAGACGTAAAAGGCAAGAACGGCAAGTGGCTTGAAGTTCTTGGCTGCGGCATGGTTCACCCGAACGTACTTCGTGCTGTTGGCATTGACCCTGAGAAATACTCTGGCTTCGCGTTTGGTATGGGCGTAGAGCGTCTGACAATGTTACGTTACGGCGTAAATGACCTGCGTGCGTTCTTCGAGAACGACCTTCGTTTCCTAAAACAGTTCAAGTAATCCAGAGGGTTCATCACAATGAAATTCAGCGAATCATGGCTTCGTGAGTGGGTAAGTCCTTCGGTTACGACTGACGAGCTTACGCACCAAATTACAATGGCTGGTCTTGAGGTAGACGACGTACTACCAGTAGCTGGCTCTTTCACTGGCGTTAAAGTAGGTAAAGTGGTTGAGTGTGGTCAACACCCAGACGCAGATAAACTACGTGTAACAAAAGTTGATGTTGGCGCAGAAGAACTGCTAGACATCGTTTGTGGCGCTCCTAACTGTCGTGAAGGTCTTAAAGTAGCAGTAGCAACCGTTGGTGCTGTCCTTCCAGGCGATTTTAAAATCAAGAAAGCGAAATTACGTGGTCAGCCTTCACACGGCATGCTTTGCTCATTCACTGAGTTGGGTATCGACGTTGAGTCTGACGGTATCATGGAACTTGCAGAAGACGCTGTTATCGGTACTGATTTCCGCGACTTCCTAGGTCTTGATGACGTAACGGTAGACGTAGACCTAACAGCTAACCGTGCAGACTGCTTCAGCATTCGTGGTTTAGCTCGTGAAGTAGGTGTTCTAAATCGTGCTGACGTGACAGAGCCAGCAGTAAACGCGGTTGAAGCGTCTATTGCAGATGTTGCTTCTATCGAAGTGAAAGCGCCAGCAGCGTGTCCTCGCTACCTAGGTCGTATCGTTAAGAACGTGAACGTTCAAGCTGAAACGCCACTGTGGATGCAAGAAAAACTGCGCCGTTGTGGTATTCGTTCAATCGATCCAGTCGTTGACATCACTAACTACGTTCTACTAGAGCAAGGCCAACCAATGCATGCATTCGATCTAGCGAAGATCGAAGGTGGCATCGTGGTACGTATGGCGGAACAAGGCGAGAAGCTAACACTTTTAGACGGTACTGAAGCAGAGCTTAACGCAGATACTCTAGTTGTTGCTGATCACAATAAAGCACTGGCAATTGCTGGTATCTTTGGTGGTGAAGAGTCTGGTGTTACCTCTGAAACTAAAGACGTTCTACTAGAATGTGCATTCTTCGCACCTGACCACATCCGTGGTCGTGCTCGTAGCTACGGTCTTCACACCGATTCTTCAATGCGTTTTGAACGTGGTGTGGATTTCGCACTTCAGACAGGTGCAATGGAGCGTGCAACAGAACTTCTTGTTGAAATCTGTGGCGGTGAAGTAGCACCAGTTGTTGGTGTAGAGTCAGAAGCTGACCTGCCAAAAGCAAACACAGTAGCACTGCGTCGCACTAAGCTAGATGCGCTACTTGGCCATCACATTGAAGATGCGGACGTTGTTGAAATCCTTGAGCGCTTAGGCTTGACTGTTGAAGCATCAGAGTCTGGTTGGACGGCAACAGCACCAACATGGCGTTTCGATATCGCTATCGAGCAGGACCTGATTGAAGAAGTTGGTCGTATCTACGGTTACGACAATATTCCAAACCAGCACCCAGCAGCAGCACTTAAGATGCACAACCATGTTGAAGCGGATCTGCCTCTCAAGCGTGTTCGTAACCTGCTTGTTGACCGCGGTTATCAAGAAGCCATCACTTATAGCTTCGTTGAACCAGAGCAGCAAAAGCTAATCGTTCCTGACGTCGAGCCACTCGTCTTGCCATTCCCAATTTCTGCGGAAATGTCAGCAATGCGTCTTGGGTTGATTCAGGGCCTACTTAACACGGTTGTTCACAACCAGAAGCGTCAGCAGCCACGTGTTCGCCTATTTGAGTACGGTTTACGTTTCATCCCTTGTGAAACTGCAGAAAACGGTATGCGCCAAGAGCCAATGCTTGCTGGTGTTATTGCTGGCACACGCAGCGAAGAGCATTGGGACATTGAAACTAACACAGTTGACTTCTTTGACCTTAAAGGCGACCTAGAAGCGATCCTAGAACTGTCAGCAAACGAGAAAGCATACTCATTTGCTGCAGCGAAACACCCAGCGCTTCACCCAGGTCAGTCTGCGGCAATCGTCGTAGATGGCAAAGAAGTTGGTGTAATTGGTACTGTTCACCCAGAGCTTGAGCGTAAATTTGGTCTTAATGGCCGTACTATCGTGTTCGAAATTGAATGGTCTGCAATTAACTCTAAAGTGATTCCAGAAGCGGTACAGCTTTCTAAGTTCCCTTCAAACCGTCGTGATATTGCAGTTGTTGTTGATGAAGCTGTAGCTTCAGGTGACATCGTTGCTGCGTGTCTAGAACAGGGTGGTGAGTTCTTGAAAGACGCTAAACTGTTCGATGTATACGTTGGTAAAGGTGTTGAAGAAGGCAAGAAGAGTCTTGCCATCGCACTAACGTTGCAATCAGTTGAACGTACTCTAGAAGACGCAGATATCGCTGGTGCGGTAGATACAATCGTTGCTCACGTATCTGAGAAGTTTGGTGCTTCACTGCGTGACTAATTATTAGTTATTCACTTAGCTAAGTGTTCGAAAAGCGAGTCAATTTAATTGGCTCGCTTTTTTTTGTTTAATCACATAGAACTGATGCAACCTAAAAATATAGCTCTTTATACACTAGATTGTATAACTTTCTGTCGAGCGGGTTAAACGTGTTTCATATTGGCTGGTATCTGCAACTTACTGTTTTTATAAGATAAATGCTGTAAAACTGTGGTCTGCGTTAGGTATTTTGTAATTTGTTGTTATTTTATTTATATCTGATATATCGAAGATAATTGAAATATATGACTGTGGTTGGGCTCTGTGTGCTGTTGAAACTTTTGTTTTGTGCTATTAAAACGGTAACTTGCTAATAGATAAGAAAATATCCTGACATTTCCATGATATAAAAAAGTTGGCGAAAATCAGAAGGTTGGCTTACACTTTTCAAAGTTAGACCGTTATGTTGTTGATTGGTCAAACGAAATGTTTAGCGCTATCGCTGTGATAGTAAGGTTTAAATTAGCTTTGAGGGGAGTTTTATGGCGCTCACAAAAGCCGATCTGGCTGAGAACCTATTTGAGAAACTCGGATTCAGTAAAAGGGATGCCAAGGAAACGGTAGAAGTATTTTTTGAAGAAATCAGAAAATCACTCGAAAGTGGCGAACAGGTAAAACTGTCGGGTTTTGGTAATTTTGACTTGAGAGACAAGAATGAACGTCCTGGTCGAAATCCTAAGACTGGTGAAGATATTCCAATTTCTGCTCGACGCGTAGTTACATTCCGTCCCGGCCAAAAACTGAAGGCACGAGTCGAGAACATCAAAGTAGATTAAGTTCTTACTTTAGAAAACAAAAAGACCACAATATGTGGTCTTTTTGTTTTTTTGTCGATGAATTTACTCGTTAAAGAGTCAAGACTAAAGCGACACTATGCCGCTTTAATATTGGTAGTAATGTATGGCTGCCACGCATTTTGATAAAGCTCTAGAGATTGTCTTCTTAAGCTGGTGATTTGCGCAGTTTCAATATCGTTTAAGCTACGATCTTGTGAGGCTGCGTTGCGCTCGATGCCTTGAATTATCTCATAAAGATCATGCTCTGGACCGCTTTTCACGTCGGCAATGGCTTTCAAGTGAAGCTGAACTTCTGCAATGATTCCGGTCTTTGGAAGTTGAACCAAAATATTCAAGTCACGGTAGCCAGAAGGCGCAGGACTCTTGAAGCGGTTTTTAACACGAACGACTTTGGCTTCGCGATTGAGAGCTTCATAAGCACCAACAAGACCTTCAACATCATCGGCTACGATTGTGCCACGAGCTAAGTCGGTGATTTGATTTACTTCACCATTAAGTTCAGTACGGATTTTTTCCTGTGCACGGTCATAAGATTTCACGCCTGCGAAATAAGCGTCGGTACCAGTAAGTAGGGCGGTAGTTTTACACAGCGACTCTAATTCGTGCTGCGCTTGGTGGGCTTTGCTATACAAGATATCAAAGTCAGAGTGAGGTTGAAGTGCGTTGCTGTTAACAGCATCGATGCCATATAAGCCACTTAGGCTATGTTTGAATACAGATGGACAAACTTCGTTCTGTTCTTGGTTTCCTTTTGAAGTAGTTGAATCGGATTGATTAAGCGTTGCCGCAAATGCAGGTGCGCGGCTGAGTACCAATAGCATTAGTGCTGCGGTACGAAGAAACATGCTCATTCTCTCTCCTAGTTACGTTACGAAAACGGTATGCAAAAAGGACGATAACGTTCAGGAGTTGCACTACCTATAGTATGGGGACTAACTTACCGAACCCAACCTAAAAACACGAAACAGTGTCTGATGTGTGACCTAAGTCTCGCAATAAAGTTACCTTCAGAGGCATGACTTTTTGTCCTCATTCTGTAAACTCTACGTTAATGATTATCCATACCGAATATGAACGATAAATGAACGATTTTGAATTGTGGCATGATAAATGGGCATCGAATAAAATTGGCTTTCATCTGGAAGATGTGAACCCGTTGCTTATCAAATACTGGAACCAAGTAAAACCAAACCGCACTGATGGTGTGTTTGTGCCGCTTTGTGGTAAATCTGAGGACCTTGTTTGGCTAGCACAACGCCACGATAGCGTTCAAGGTGTAGAGCTCAGTCAGATCGCTGTACGTGCCTTTTTTGCCGAGCATTTCTATACGCCAATGGTCACTCCAATTAATGGCCAATTTGAGTTGTATCAGTTTGACGAGTTAGATATTTACGTAGGTGACTATTTCACAGCTCCTATACGACCTGTAGAGCTTATCTATGACCGTGCTGCACTCATCGCGATGCCGGAAGAATTAAGAGCCTTATACGTCGAGAACTTGAAGCGCTCTCTAATGCCAGGTGGTCGAATCCTATTGATTACACTTGATTATGTCCAAGCTGAAATGTCCGGGCCTCCGTTTAGTGTTCCGTCGAGTGAAGTAAAGGCGTACTTTGGTGAAGAATACCGTTTAACGTTGTTGGAACGGGATGAGGCAGACGATAATCATCGTCGCATAAAACAAGGCTTAACTCGATTTGCTGAAGAGGTTTGGCTTATTGAGCACCTAGATTAATGAGTGCAAGCAGTTTGCAGTTTAGCCTGACCAAGAAAACCAGACCCTAAGGATCTGGCTTTCTTATATACTGTCTGTGGACTTTCAATGATCTTATGTTGAACGCGACTACTTGGGAGCTTGAATCCAGTTCCAAGCTTGTTCAAAGTCGGCTGAGGCGAATGCTTTTTCTTGAATATCAAACATTCGAGCGATAATAGCATCCGCATTCACCAACCAAGTAATAACCTTGCTGTCAGCAACGATTGCTACTTTTTCGATTCGTTTTAGATTTGTCAGTGTCCAGACAATGTCCTTAAATCCTGCCGCAAGCGACCAATTAGCACTTTCATCAAGTATTGCCATCACACTTATTCTTTCATGTTCTGCCAATAGCTTGTCTACCTCAGCGATAATGTGTTTTTCTTGCACTAAATCGACGTTGTCATCAAATTCAATGACCAGTATATCTGGGCGTGGTGATGGTAGGGTAGTGAACATAAGCATCTCCTTCGAAAGGCTAAACTGACGGACTAGGATTTATTATCAAACCAATGCTGTTCAGAAACCATCTTGTTATCTTTGACGGTTACTTCATATTGTTTCTGTCCATCAGGTGCGTATTTGGTCACGATGCCATCATTGATGTCTCCTTGATCGTAAGTTGCTTCGTAAGCTTTGTTTCCATTTGGATAGTAGCTAATGGCTAGACCGTCTTTCTTGCCTGAATCATAGTTTTCAACTGATCGTGGTTGGCCATTCTCATACCAAGAAGATAACTTACCTTGCAGTTCGCCATCATCATACTTCGCTGAGACAAGTTTTTGACCATTATAGGACCACTCATCGAAAGCGCCATTTAATACGCCTCCTTTGTATTCAGCATCGACTTTCAACTGTCCATTTTCATACCACTGTTTCCAATCTCCGTCTGCGAGACCATCTTTGTAATTGATAGTAGAAGAGACTTGGCCATTTGGATAGTAAGTGGTTTCTGCACCTACGGCTTTACCGTTAGCAAATCGGACATGAAGTGCGTTTTGCCCGGAGTTATATTTGCGTGTAAGTTCACCGGTGAAAGGTGTGGTTTCGTTTACTTGGTAAGCGATACCGTTTCTAACTTGAACGTAGTCAACGGAATTTTCAGTATCTTGGGCAGTTGACTCGGTGGCATAAGCACCAACAGATACACAGGTAAGTACACCCGCAACAATTGCAATGGATTTTCTCATAGCGTTACCTCATATGTAGAGCTTTGGTCTGCCTATCCAGAATAGGCTTGAGATAGCGCAATTAAAAAGTGAAAAAGTCGACAAGTATTATTGCAAAAATAAAACGGAACCTTTGGTTAAAACACGTGACTAACGTGCTCAAAACTAATCAAAACAGGCGTTCTGCTAACAAAAAAGCCAGAGCAAACGGCTCTGGCTTAGTCATAACGTGCAGCTATTTATTGCTTAGCAACATTACCCAATTTCAACCAGGTATCAATAACAGTATCTGGGTTCAGGGATACTGAGCTGATGCCTTGTTCCATTAGCCATTCTGCTAAATCGTCATGGTCGGAAGGACCTTGACCACAGATGCCGACATATTTGCCAGCTTGTGTTGCTGCATCGATAGCCATTTTCAACATCGCTTTGACTGCTGGGTTACGTTCGTCAAACAGATGTGCCACGTCTCCAGAATCTCGGTCTAAGCCAAGTGTCAATTGTGTCATATCGTTTGAACCGATGGAGAAACCGTCAAAATACTTAAGGAACTCATCCGCTAAAACTGCGTTTGAAGGCAGTTCACACATCATAATGACCTTAAGTCCTTGCTCTCCACGGCGCAGTTCAAACTTAGCCAGTAAGTCGATAACCTGCGCAGCTTCGCTTGGTGTTCGCACGAATGGAATCATGATTTCAACGTTCTTCAGGCCCATTTCATTGCGTACACGTTTTAATGCGCGAGTTTCTAACTCAAAGCAATCTTCGAATACCGGTGAAATGTAGCGAGACGCACCTCGGAAGCCAAGCATAGGGTTTTCTTCGTGTGGTTCAAATGCTTTACCACCGACGAGGTTGCTGTATTCATTCGACTTAAAGTCAGACATACGAACAATCACACGTTTAGGCCAGAAAGCAGCGGCAATCGTAGCAATACCTTCAGTGAGTTTGCTCACATAAAAATCGATCGGGTCATCGTAGCCGCGAATGCGCTGAGTAATTTCAGCTTGTAGCTCTGGAGATTGCTGGTCGAAGTTAAGTAGGGCTTTCGGGTGAATCCCTATCATTTTGTTAATGATAAACTCAAGACGTGCTAGACCTACGCCCTCATTAGGGATTTGAGCGAAGTCAAAGGCACGATCTGGGTTACCAACGTTCATCATTACTTTAGTCGGTAGAAGAGGCAATTCGTCAACGGCTGAGCGTCGTACTTCAAACTCAAGCTCTCCCTGATAAACGTAGCCCGTTTCGCCTTCTGAACAAGAAACAGTTACGGTCGCGCCATCGGCAAGGCTATCTGTTGCGTTACCACAACCAACGATAGCTGGGATACCTAGTTCACGAGCGATGATTGCAGCGTGGCAAGTACGGCCGCCTCGGTTGGTGACAATTGCAGAGGCCTTTTTCATGACAGGTTCCCAGTCAGGGTCGGTCATGTCAGTCACTAGCACGTCTCCTTCTTGAACCAGTGACATCTGGTCAAGTGAATCGACCAATCTAACTGGACCTGTACCGATGCGTTGGCCAATAGCACGGCCTTCGACTAACACGTCTGCTTTGTTGTTCAGTTGGAAACGTTCGATGACATTTTGTTCACTTTGAGAGCATACTGTTTCTGGGCGTGCCTGAACGATGTAGAGCTTGCCATCAATGCCATCTTTTGCCCATTCAATGTCCATTGGACGCTGGTAGTGCTTTTCGATGATCATCGCTTGTTTAGCAAGTTCTTTGATTTCTTCATCAGTTAGCGAGAACAGGTTACGCTCTGCATCAGACGTGTCAATGATGTCGACCTGTTTACCAATTTCTTGATTGTTGGAGTACACCATTTTAATGAGTTTGGAGCCGAAGGTCTTTTTAACAATCGGCGCTTGTCCTTGTTCAAGAAGCGGCTTGTGGACGTAAAACTCATCTGGGTTAACGGCGCCTTGAACGACCATCTCACCTAGACCCCAAGCCGATGTAATGAACACGACTTGGTCAAAGCCAGATTCAGTATCTAAGGTGAACATCACGCCGGATGATGCTTGATCAGAACGCACCATACGCTGAATACCAGCCGATAGTGAGATACCGCGGTGGTCAAAACCTTGATGGACACGATACGAAATCGCACGGTCATTAAATAGCGAAGCGTATACGTGTTTAGTGGCTTCAAGAACGGCCTCGATGCCTTTTACATTTAAGAATGTTTCTTGCTGGCCAGCAAATGAGGCATCTGGTAAGTCTTCCGCAGTCGCAGAAGAGCGAACTGCTACAGATAGTTCTGTGTTACCTTCAATGAGTTCTTGGTAATTGTCTCTAATGTCCTGCTCTAGGTCAGCAGGGAATGGGGCTTCTAATACCCATTGACGGATGGTCGCGCCTGTCTTACGCAGTGCGTCAACATCATCAACATCAAGTTCGTCTAGTAAGCCATGAATGCGCTCATCCAATCCTTCGAAATCGAGGAACTGGTTGAAGGCATAAGACGTCGTCGCAAAGCCATTCGGTACTGACACTCCCGCATTAGCAAGATTGGAAACCATCTCGCCCAGTGAAGCATTCTTACCGCCGACCTTATCGACATCGTCCATGGACAGGCCATTGAACCAAAGGGTGTTGTTTTGTTGCATGTCTATCTCCAGAAACATTGCAGCTGTAGGATATAGCAATCGATTACGTATTCAGTAAAAAAATAGTTAACTATTTTTCAAAACTGTGGGGGAACGTTATTGAATGCTAGGGTTTGTTATCGATATTATGTAATGCATCCTACTTAAATTTTTTTGAAAAATTAAATAAAAAATGAAAAATAATGGTCAAAGTCGTGACGTGTTCTACGTTTCTGATGGAACAGCGATTACTTGCGAGACATTGGGACACGTGGTTTTAGGGCAATTTCCGTTCACTGCGAATGAGAAAACGTTTCCATTTGTCGAAAGCGAACATAAGCTTGATGAACTCATTAGGGAAATTAATCAATCTTATGAACGTAACGGTGTAAAGCCGTTAGTGTTTTTCTCCATTGTTGTACCCGAAATTCGCACAGGTCTTATGCAGTCTTCTGCGTATTGCTACGATGTGTTGGAGAGTATTGTGGCGCAAGTAAAGGACGATTTGCAGCTAGAACCGAAACCTAAGTTGCAACGTTCTCACAGCGTAGGGAAGGATACGGATAAGTACTTCGATCGTATTGCAGCAATTGAGTATACTCTTGCTCACGATGATGGGATTTCACTCAAGAACCTTGAGCAAGCTGATATTATACTGCTTGGTGTCTCTCGAAGCGGTAAAACACCAACAAGTCTTTATCTAGCCATGCAATTCGGTTTGCGTGTGGTGAATTATCCTTTTATCGATGATGATATTAAGCGTCTTCGATTGATGCCTGAATTTGAAATTCATCGTCACAAACTGTTTGGTTTAACCATTGACCCTGGGCGATTAACCGAAATACGAGAAAATCGTTTGGCAGGCAGTGATTACGCAAGTACTGAGCAGTGTCTTCAAGAGCTGGCAAGTGTGGAGTCTTTATTTAGACGAGAAGCAATTCCGTACATCAATACATCCTCATTATCCGTTGAAGAAATTTCAACCAGAATCCTCGAAAGAGCTGGGCTAAAACGCCGAGTGTTCTAGAAAACGACCACGAACTCACAGTGAATCTTAACGGGAACCGATATAATGTCGGTTCTTTTTTTATCTTGAGTAACAAGCATTGTCCTTCAATATCTATCTGTTTGCTTTACTTTGCGGCATTGTCGTTTTCATTATCGCGTTGCTGAGTCTAAAAAGCATAGCTAGCGGTAAACAACGCTTTTTGTTTTCGGCTGTCGCTAGCGTCCTCGTTTGTGGCGTTTCTTTGGGTATTTGGTCACAAATGCGCAGTACACTTCCTGAGCCCGAACCTGCTGCACCATTTAAAAATGGTGAATCCATGATGCAAGAACTGCAGCAAGCATTAAAACAAAACCCTAATGATGCGAAAGATTGGTTTAGGTTAGGGCAGCTTTACATGCAAAGCTCTGAGTTTGATGCGGCGATTACTTGTTTTGACTACTCAATTCGACTGTCTGAGACTCCTTACGCAGGTCAGTACGCGGCAATAGCGACGGCGAAGTACTTCGATGAGTCGCAAACGATCACACCTGAAGTGCAGCAGTTTCTTGATAAAGCGCTCGAAATGGATGAGTACAACGACACCGCATTGCTACTTGTTGCGTCTGACTATTTTCTACATTCAGAACACACTAAAGCGATTGAAATTTGGACGAAAATCCTTGATTCAAATCGTCCAGGAATTGATAGAGCGGCTATTATTGAGAAAATTAATCAAGCGAAACGCATGAGCGGCAATTAAATGCTTATTGGTAATCTTTAGAGCTTCAACTTTTGTGAGTATAGATAAAGCCACCATACATGTATTTAGTGGCTTCTGCGCCTAGAATCACGACCTTACTTCCCACCGTAAGCTTATCGCTATGAACTAGATTCGAAAAGCTACACCAAATTGCAGCAGAGCCTAGATTTCCCCAATGTTTAGCATCATTGATGATCTTACTCGGGTCTATATCCAAAGCTTCAGCCAGCATGCTATCGATTCTCCCACTTGCTTGGTGGGGGATGATGTAGTCAAAATCGTCCAGCTCAAAACCTTGCTCTCTCAGCGCGAGAATACTCGCTTGAAACAAGGCTTCACCACTTTTACGGACATCGGTTGCGCTATGATGAAAGCGCGCCTTTCCCGCTTGAGTGTAAACAGATGCAGAGCCGCCGTCGAGAGATAAACCCGGTGACTTATCTATACCAATCTGACCAGTAAAACAGTGCGATATCGTACCTATTCCTTCGCTTGTCTCAGACCCAATAATAACCCCTCCAGCACCGTCTCCCATTTGCATGTAATTCACCAACTGAGACTGGTCGAGAAAACCTTTGTCGTAATCGAAATACACTGACCCTGTTTCACTACCCACAATGGCGATGGGTTTGTTGAGCATAGCAAGGCGCGGAATGGCTATTTGTAAAGCACTTGCGAAACCTGTACAAGCTTGTCGCAGTTCCATAAATGGACCTTGGTATCGAAGCTTTTCGGCTACCCATGCGATGTTGGGAGGAAGCTGAGTGTCTGGCGTTGTCGTATGGCCAATAAGATAATCAATATCAGAGAGAGTATGTTGAGAGTTTGCGAGCAAATCTTTAATGGTATGAACTGCAAGATCAGAGTTGCTCGGATTTGGCTCGCTAGTATGAGTCTGAATGCTGCGTGAAAAATGACGACCTTCAATGCCTAGAAAAGGCACTATCCTTGCTGCCACTCTGGCAAAGCGTTTTCCGGAAAGTTGCTCAAGTGCTCCGAGTAGTTCCCCATTTGATAAGTGTTGTTCGGGAAATTGATGGCTGGCGGCAAGCAGTGAAACGCGCCCGGGTAGAAAAGTTGCAGTCATAAATTATCCCTCTTTAGTCTCGAAAATCATGTCTAGATTTACTCCAAGTACTTCAAACGCGTCACGTTCGGTATTGAGTAGCTCATATAGCTTGTCTGAGATGTTGATGTTCAGCTCACGCCATCGAGATTTATCGTATCCAAGTTCTATGGCGTGAAGCTTCGATACAGAGACATGCCTGGCCTCATCCTGTTTGATGGCGCGGCAAAGGAGAGTAAAAGGATGATGTGGTCCCAAAGAGCCTTTCTCAATAAACAGCATCAACTTACACACTAGGGCATCCAAACAAGCGATTTGAGCAAAGTGCTCTTCGAATGTTTTTCTTGCTCCCAATGAGGCAAAGAATCGCTGGCTGCGTCTTTTTATTGCAAGTATATCTGCAGGTTCTTCAATTTGATGACGAACCCACTCTAGAGCCTCTTCATGGTATTTCTCATCGGCAACGATACGCTCAAAATCGTTGGCGGCAATTGCTAAGGGACTTTCTTTTTGCCTCACTGATTCGTTGTAAAACACCCATTGAGAAGATTGTTCACCACATACTAGCAATGGCAAAAGGCGTGAAAGTGCCTTGCGTTCCATGTCGGTAAATTCAAGTAGTCGATGTTGGTATTCGTGCAACCAGTAGCGAACTGGACTTTCGCTAGGCACATCTAGTGGCACAGCTGGAAAACAAGGTTTCATGGTCACTAACACATCCTTTTTACGACACACAATATAGTTAGACCGGAAAGTTGAGAATTTCTTTCATCTGTTATTTAAATCTATGATGAAATGGTTCGAAAGTCCTAATTCCCTCATAAACTGTAGTTTAAATTTTGTCGGATTTAGCTCTATGATGAACAGAAGCTTATGTTTTCTTCATCGGAGGTAAAGTATGGCGAACATAGATAATGTGTTGGTTCCTAACGGTTTGGTTGAAGGGCGTGTACTCGCTAAGAAGCAGTGGACAAAAAAGCTCTTCAGCCTTGAAGTGGCAGCATCGATAGAGACTTATGTCGCTGGTCAGTTTACTAAATTGGGTCTACTGAACTCAGACGGCGAATGGGTTCGTCGAGCTTATTCTATGGTGAATCACCCGAAACATCCTTATGGCAAAGATCATCTGGAGTTTCTCATCATTGCCGATGACAACGGTCAACTGTCGCCGAAATTAAACGACCTAGAGGTGGGAGACAAACTGTTTGTCGGTAAACAGCCTTCGGGTTTTATGACTCTAGAAGAAATACCGGATTATGCCAAAGCGCTTTGGATGCTCTCTACTGGTACGGCGATTGGTCCCTTTCTCTCTATTTTAGAAGATGACTCGATTGCCAAACGCTTTGATAGCATCGTTCTTGTCCACGCCGTCCGAACCCAAAGTGAATTAGTATACTCAGACTCTATCGAATGCGTGAAAAACGCGTTGGGCGACAAGTTTCATTTCGTTTCTGTGGTGTCAAGAGAAGCGCATCCCACTAGTCTTAGAGGTCGAATTCCCGAGTTACTACTTAATAGGGAGGTTCAGAAACAGGTGGGATTAGCGCTGAGTGCGCCAGACAGCTTTGTATATATTTGTGGAAACCCTGCAATGGTCAAAGATACAAGTGAGACACTGCTAGAGCTAGGACTTACTAAACATCTGCGTCGTAAGCCGGGTAATTTTGCGAGTGAAAATTACTGGTAGCCGCTAATAGGTGTAGCCTACACCAAAGTAAGCAGCCTCAAGACCGGTGTTATAACCTACATCAGCGGTGAAACCGGTGACGCCAGTTTTAAACAACAATCCAATATTGCCATTAAAACGGAGTGATGAGTCATAAGTTTTGATTGGAGAACCATTGAACTGCTCTTCGCTTCGGTTGGCAATTCCGGCACCAACATAACCGACAAAATTCTCACTAAAAGATTTTACTAGACCCACATTAAGAGCGAAATCATCATTGTTAGGGCCCGTTCCACCAGCCAAGTTGCTGTAAAAGCCGAAGCTTAAATTACGATCGTGATAAAGACCTACGCCAAAACCACCGTCACTAGTTGTGCCGACAGAAACGCTGTTGTAAGTGCCTGCAAGTAGGGGAGAGCTTACTACGCAGAGAACAAGTGCGAGATGCTTTTTCATAGAGCGCCAATTTAGGTGTCTGATAGTCATAGACTTAATGGTAGCAAAAAGCCCCAACTAAGTGGTTGGGGCTTTAACTAATAATCGAATAGATCACAGAATCATATTAGTGAAATATTAGTACTTCGCTTCTCTTGCTTCTGCTTCTTTGTCCCACTCAGGTACGACGGTTTCTAAGAAGTGCTGTTTCTCAGCGTTCATCTTATCCATATCCATACCTAATGCTGCTTGAGCTTTCTCTTTAGTCGAGATATCAGGGATTTCTACCGGATCAGTGATACCTTTCTTAGCAAGCAGTCGGATAAGTTTCGCACGTGCATCTGCTGCTTTGTCTACTGATGTACCAAGCACCTCAAGTGCCACTTCTGGAGCGTGCATATGCACACCATGAGAAGCGATGGCATAGTCCCAGCGCCATTGTGCATGACGAATATCCATCAAGATAGGTTTCATCTCTTCTTCTGTCGCACCTGCATCCCATGCAGCACCAGCTTCAAAGTGAGCGGCAACGATTTGCTTTTCAGCGGTAAGCTTCATATTAAGAACCTGAGCTTTGCGCGTTGAAACGATGCCTTGTAATTGCTCTTTCGTTTGAGTGTGACAATTAGCACAAGTATCTTCGAAGCGATCAAATGGGTTACCAACTTTGTGGTCAGTAAAGACCGTACCGTCTTCTTTGGTCACTTTAGGCATATGACAGTCAACACAAACTACACCGTTCTTACCGTGGATACCATCACGCCAAGTTTCGTATCCTGGGTGTTGAGCTTTTAGCATTGGCGCTTTAGAAACTGCATGTTGCCAATCTTTGAAGTTCAATGCATCGTAGTACTCTTCCATTTCACCAACAGTTGTTCCCATATCCCACGGGAACTTAACCGCTTTCGTTGGGCCAGTGAAGTAGTACTCTACGTGACACTGAGCACAGACAGATGCTTGTTGGTCTAAGCGAGATTGTTCGTCAAACTTCTTGCCAATAGCTTCGAATGCACGTTCTACATACGGCTTTGCGATTGCCAATGCAGGCTCGCCGTTTTTAAACGCGTCACTGCGAGTATCGTGACAGTCAGCGCAGCCTATAGGGTTAGAGATTTCTGCACCTAGTCTTGCCCATTTGCCTTCAAAGTAGCCATCTTCGCCACGTTCATCGATCACACGACCAACATCTGGGCTTTTACAGCTCCAACATGCCATCGGCATAGGGCCTGATTTAGGATCTGTTGGACCGCCTGTTCTCAGTGTTTGTCTTACATCGTCTAACGCATAAAAGTGACCGCGCGCCTTATTATAGTCTTTAGCAAAGCCATAGCCTGCCCATAGGATGACCATATTAGGGTCATGCGCTAACGCATCTTCTATTTCTTCACTTTCACTTGTTTCTTTCCACGTTTTATATTGATCGGGATGATCTTTTTCGTAGGCTTGATTTCGAGGGTCAATCAACCCTTCTTCTGATGCTGCATAAGCTGGCACACTCGCGGCGCCTAATAGAGCTATTGCAGCAACGGAACTTAGAATCCAGTGCTTTTTCACAGTGTTATCTCCATATTCTAATTTTTGAAATGCGTTGTGGGGCTATTTCCCTAAATAAGATTTGGAGACGTCTTATCTTATTAAGACCTTGTTAATATTAGCTCATATTCATTAATACTTAATTACATGTCGGGGCGTTTACTGTTTTAGATCAATTTATCTAAGTGATTGAGTTCACATCTATTTTCAACTAACCCTAAAGGGGTAGGAGTCGTTGTTTGTTATGATATTAATTATCATTTCTAAATGGAAGTTATGTAAAAATTCACACACAAACATTAGTGATATTGCTCACTAATTACCTCTAAAGTGATAGGCAAATAACACATCGGAAACTATGATCGTCCTGTGAAGCGTTGTGGCTCATCCTAAATAAGAATTGATTACATTTCGTTGGTAATGACTTAATTCAAGTAATTACTAGAGGAAAGTTATTAATTATTAATCTGACTTTGTAGGTTTTACCTTCAATATTGGGTTTAAGGAAAGGATACAATGGGCAATGTTAAATTGACCATGGTGATAATGCTTCAGGCCCTCCTAGCATTTACTCTCTATGGTTATTCACTCAATGCCTTAGCTGATGAAGCAGCCCTCGAAAAAGAAGGGGTATCTCAACGGCATAAGGTAGAGTTGATTCGTGACAAGGACTATAAATGCGTTCAGTGTCACAAAGACTCTAAACAGACACTTGCTGGCTCTCACGGAGAGGACGCAATCGAAATCATTGGCAGCGAAGTTAATTGTACTCAATGCCACAGTAATATCGGACCAGATCACCGTGACGGTGGTTCTACGGTCATTAAATATCATCCTGCGCAGTCTCAGCCGGGTTCCGATAAAACATGGTTAGACCCTGAAGCTATCCTCAAAGCAAACAGCCGATGCAACGAATGTCATCAGCCGCAATATTTGCGCGAAGATAGCTGGACTCATGATGTGCATGCGAAAAACCTAACCTGCACCAATTGCCACTCAGTGCATGCCGAGAAAGCGAAAGTACTTTCTTACGACCACAAAGCAACTATTAAGATGTGTGTCGATTGCCACAAAGACTTCAACGAAAAACGTGAAGAGGAGGGCAAGTAATATGAGTTGTTCAAGACGAAATTTTCTCGCTGGCACAGGCGCTGTCATCTTTACCACGGGGGTGGCAACAACTTCAGTGTTAACTTCTCGACAGTCGGTAGCGAGTGATGACACCAAAAAAGCGGTGCGCTATGGCATGTTGCATGATGAAAATGCCTGTATTGGTTGTACCGCTTGTACAGACGCTTGTCGTGAAGTCAACAAAGTACCGGAAGGTGTTTCCCGCTTGGAAATTCACCGCTCAGAGCCTATTGGTGAGTTTCCAGATGTGGAGTATCGATTTATTCGTGATTCCTGCCAACATTGTGAAAACCCTCCTTGTGTTTATGTGTGCCCAACAGGTGCAGCTTATAAAGATGAAGAAACAGGCATCATCGATGTACACAATGAAAAATGCGTAGGTTGTGGTTATTGCTTAGCAGCATGTCCTTACCAAGTGCGCTTCTTCAATCCGGAAACTCGCTCTGCAGATAAATGTAACTTCTGTCGTGACACCAATTTAGCCGAAGGCAAGTTACCGGCGTGTGTGGAAAGTTGTCCAACTAACGCTTTGGTGTTTGGTGATTTGAATGATCCAAACAGCGATATTAATAAGATGAAGAGTATCAAGGTGATATACCGTGATAAAGAACAATTAGGGACTAAGCCTAAACTGTTCAAAGTTCCGTTCCATAAGGGGGAGGTATAGTATGAGTACTTGGGAAACTGCCTTTCATTTCGACTCTCTTGTGTGGGATTGGATTATTGCGATCTATCTATTTTTGGCTGGTATGTCCGCGGGTTCTGCACTGATAGCGATTTATCTTAAGCGAAAAGTCATAGAAGGCGATCCAGCGCAAAATGGCATCCTGAAAGCTATGGCCTGGTTGGCGCCATTTGGCATTATTGTTGGTCTGTTGATCTTGGTATTCCACTTAACCAAGCCACTCGAGTTTTGGAAAATTATGATTTACTTCAACCCAACGTCAGTGATGTCGATGGGTGTGATCTTATTCCAAGTCTACATGGTTGTCTTGTTTGTGTGGATTGGCATGATTTTCAGAAAGCCAATTATGGATGTTTTGGGAAGCAAGTTCGATTTTGTAGAGAACATTCTGATTAAGTTCGAGAAAATTGAGAATGGTTTGGAGTTGTTTTTAGGTTTCTTAGCTATCGTATTAGCGGCTTATACTGGCTTCTTATTATCGGCACTGAAAACCTATCCAATGCTTAACAACCCCGTGCTTCCGATTTTGTTCTTGTTCTCAAGTCTGTCGTCGGGTGCCGCTGCAAGTCTATTGTTTGGGATTTTGGTGTTTAAAGAAGATGCGCATAGCCCAAGTGTCAAATGGGTACACAGCTTTGAACGTCCTGTCGTTTTGTTCGAACTGTTTGTCATCGTTACCTTCTTTACCGGTCTTATCTTTAGTGGTGGTCAAAACGAAGCGGCCGCTTGGAATGCTATCGGCGGTGGATTCTGGTCTAACTGGTTCTGGTATGGCGTTATCGGTATGGGTATGTTGTTACCTTTGGCAATGAACTTCTTTAGTTCTGAAAAGGCAAAGCATAACCACGGCTTTATCCTAGTCGTCACAAGCCTTAGCTTAATCGGTGTTTTGATGCTACGTACGTTTGTGCTTTATGCAGGCCAAATGACGGTAGTCTAAATATACTATCCCCGTGAAAGCGGGGATCTTCTAAAGCACTCTCTGCACAAATCTATATCGAGTGTGTTTTAGAAGAGTAACAGAGTCGTTTTCACTCTTGGCAACAACATAGAGGTTACATGATCGGGTACATTGGATTATTCACTTTGATAGTCGTTGCTGTCACGAGTAGTTTAGCGAGCATGAGCGGAGTCGTCTCCTATCGACTGCCGGTGCAACACAGACTGCACCTAGATAAAGTAGTGCAGTTACTGACATTACTAAGCATGCTATTTGCGGTTGCTGCCATCGTAATACTTGCTGTCGCCTTCGCTGTTGATGATTACTCAATAAAATACGTTTCAGACAATTCAAACAGTCAACTTCATCTTGGTTACAAGATTGCTGCCACCTGGGGTGGCCATCAGGGGTCGATGCTATTCTGGGTTGTGACACTGTCACTGTGGGGTGCGGCTCTTACTTTCATTCAAGGCTCTGTCAGGCGACATGCTATGTGGTTAATGCAGCTTATCGTCGCCATATTCGCTTGGTTTACATTGCTTGCGTCTAATCCATTTGAATTAAATGCCGTAATACCAACTCAAGGCAGAGACTTAAACCCCATGCTTCAAGACATTGGCCTGATCATTCACCCGCCATTGTTGTACGTCGGCTATGTCGGGTTTGCATCGGTATTAGCGCTAGCCTTGGGTTCACTGTTTACTTCGTCTTTGGGAACTTCGGCCAGTTCAACCCAATGGGTGGTAAGCGCAAGAGTGTGCGCTGTGGTTGCGTGGCTATTTTTGACTGCGGGTATCGCTGTCGGCTCTTGGTGGGCGTATTACGAACTCGGTTGGGGAGGCTGGTGGTTCTGGGATCCTGTGGAGAATGCCTCATTGCTACCTTGGTTAACCAGTTGCGCGCTAATACACACTATGATGCTTGCTAAACACCGTCAGTTGGTGTTCTGGACCTATTCTCTTGCATTCATTACGTTCTGCTTGAGTATCCTAGGCACCTTTATTGTTCGCTCAGGCGTATTGACTTCTGTTCATGCATTTGCGGTCGACCCAACCAAAGGTTTCAGTTTGTTGGCGATCTTAACCATCATCTTTGTTCTGGCTTTTGTTTCTTTGATATTACGTTCGGATAGCCTTCATTCTAAGGCTATCACTGACATTCGAACCAAACCTTTTCTGATACTTATTGCTGCAAACCTGTTTACGTTGGCGACTATGGTTGTGGTATTTGGTACGTTTTATCCTATGGTGTATGAGCTTTTGGGCTTAGGCAATATTTCTGTGGGTGCACCGTATTTCAATTTGTTGTTTGGTCCACTCTCAATTTTTGCTTTATTTGTCATGGGTTTTGTACCGTTTTGTCGGTGGAAATCTGATGAGAAACGAGTGCTTACCCCACTCATGGCGGTCTTGTTTGTTGCCAGTTTAATCGCCGCATTTGCCGTCGTATTGTATTACTCACAACATAACGCACATGTTGGTGCAGAGTGGTCGTTTTGGGCATTTATGACGGTCTGGGGCAGTGTGTGGGTGATGCTGTCTCATCTGCGGCTATTGCACAGTCATAAGATGAATCGTGGCCTGTATGCAGTAATATTGGCACATGTTGGAATTGCGGTGGCCGCATTTGGCTCTGCGATGAATGCTGAGTATTCGTATGAAATGACAAGAAAGCTAGGACCGGGTTCTAGTGTAGAGTTTGGTGATTTTAACGTGCGCTATCTTGATACCCACCTCTATGTTGCTCGCTCGTTCAGTTCAGAACAAGCTGAGATTGAAATTACTCCACTATCGAATCCTTCAAAAATACAACGTGCTTATCCTGAGAAGAGACACTATCCCGTACGCGTGATGAACATGACAGAGCCTTCTATGACGCCAAAATGGGATGGCGATATATACATATCATTGGGTGATAAAGTGGATGCTGAGCACTACGCGGTTCGCATCCAGTTTAAAGCTTTTGTGCGATGGATATGGTTTGGGGCGTTTTTGGTTTGTTTATCTGGAGTTTGGATGCTCTTGTCTCAGTTATTCTCTATTAAGCGTGTGCAATGTGAAAATAGTGTAGGAGACACTAATGTTGTTTAGGAATATCGTAATCACTGGCTTCCTCTTATTATGTTCAATCCTAGCGCCAGTTGTTCATAGCTCGGAGAGCCAATTCGTGGAACTGTTTGAATTTGATTCACCCAAGCAGCAAAAACAAGCGATAGAACTGGCTAAAACACTACGTTGCCCGATGTGTCAAAATCAGAACTTAATTGAGTCAAATTCTCCGGTCGCGAAAGACATTCGTCTAAAAGTGTTCGAATTAATCAAACAAGGGAAAACAAACCAAGAAGTGAAGGACTTTATGGTTGCTCGTTACGGTGAACATGTTCTTTATCGACCATCCATGAGTCGTCACAATGCGTTGCTATGGGGAGCGCCTATCATGTTTGCACTGGGGCTTGTCGTGGTTATCTTTGTTAATGTAAAACGAAAGTCTCAATAATATCTAGTTGATCTTTCAACGGTAATTGTATATTCCTTTAACCCTATTGGTACAAGTAGGGACGGTTGTACATGTCATATTTCATTTCCTCGGACAAACGTTTATTAGATATTCCTCTCATCCATAGAGAGTTAGCTAACAGCTATTGGGCTAAAGGCATTCCTCTCGACGTGGTCGAAAAATCCATCGAACATTCTCTTTGTTTTGGTGTGTATACCGCCTCTAACGAGCAAGTTGGCTTCGCTCGAATGATAACTGATAGAGCGACGTTTGCTTATTTAAGTGATGTATTTGTAGTTGAAAAAGCAAAAGGAGAGGGGGTGGGTAAGCAACTCATTAAAGCCATTGACGAACACCCAGAGCTGCAAGGGTTAAGACGTATCATGCTCGCGACAAGCGACGCTCATGGATTGTATCGGCAGTTTGGTTATCAAGAGGTTAGTAACCCGCAAATCTTAATGCAAAAATGGAATCCTGCGATATATGACTAAATCTGCTGTCACGTTCGACACTATCTCTGAACACCCTGAGTTTAAGGCTACCATTGTTGATTGGTATTATCATCAGTGGGGGAAAAGAGATCCTAACAATTCACTTGAAAGCTATACGACCAAGCTTGATGATTTACTCGAGAATGGCGGCATCCCTGTTAGTGTCGTCGGTGTGCAAGATGGTGAATTGGTTGCGACCGCACACTTGAGACTAAATGAAATTCCAAGTTTCGAGAATTACGAGTTTTGGTTGGGTGGCGTTTATGTGCATCCATCGCGTCGAGCGTCAGGGGTAGCCTCGCAGTTAGTGAAGCAAATGATAGCAGAAGCCAAACAGCTCGGTATCGAGACACTCTACCTTCAAACAGAGAACCTGACAGGTGGGCTCTACGCCAAACTAGGGTGGGAGAAACGGCATCAACTCAATAATAAGGGTGTTGAAGTCATCGTCATGGTAAAGGAGTTAAGCAGTGACGCCTAAACAGCAAACATTTCTAAACCAGTATTTAGAACAGTTAACTACCTCAGAGCGAGCAAGCATAAAAGATGTGATTGCCGAGCATTTTTGTGGCGATGAATACAATGCCAACAAATGTGCGAAGCTAATTAATGAAGGTATTAAAACCGCTTCATGTAGCCTAAAAGCGGGGTATGAGATTGAGCAAGAACCATTGCCTCAAGTTGGGCGGTTGTCTGTTGTTTTGGACTGGGACCAAAATCCTATATGTATCATCAAATTGACATCGGTTGAGGTTTGTCCGTTTAATCAGGTATCTGAAGCGTTTGCTTACGCAGAAGGTGAAGGTGACAGGACCTATCAATGGTGGAAGCAAGCGCATCTACGTTTCTTTGAATGGTACGCGAATGAACTGAACATCACATTTAGTGAGTATGATGACTTGGTGCTTGAGCGTTTTGAAAAAGTGTTTCCGAGGTAATTAACCATGCTTACTCTAGAGACACCTCGATTGCAGCTGAGACAAATTGGTCGTAGTGACTTCAAGCTTTTCCGACTATTACACCAAGATCCAG
Source organism: Vibrio mediterranei (assembly GCF_900088415.1). Lineage (GTDB taxonomy): Bacteria > Pseudomonadota > Gammaproteobacteria > Enterobacterales > Vibrionaceae > Vibrio > Vibrio mediterranei. The sequence goes on along the minus strand of NZ_FLLQ01000007.1, from coordinate 85,227 downwards.
AGATTATCCGTTTGTGTTTTGATGCCCCTTCGATGGACGAAATTAAACAACGATTCGAAGAGCGACTACCGGTTTGGCAGCCAGGTAGCGATCAGTGGTTATGCATGACAATTGTGTTAAAAAGTAATCAAGCTAAAGTCGGTGTTACAGGGTTCAAGGTATCAAATCGTGTTGCAGAAGTCGGTTACCTCATGCTCACCGAATATCAAGGGATGGGTATTGCTACAGAGTCGCTAAAATGCGTTCTAGATTGGGGAATATCGCAACTCGACGTCTCAAAGTTTAATGCTGTCGTAACTCAAGGTAATCATGGCTCCGAACGAGTGCTAGAGAAATGTGGATTCCACATTAAAGCGATAGAGAAAGAGGCGTATGTTATCGGAGGAAAAACGTACGACGATATTATTTATCAGCGCAATGTGACGAAGAGAGGAGAGTAAAGTGATAAGAAATGTTCAAGAGACAGACAGTATAGCTATTGCTAGGATCTACAATCACTATATTGCTCATTCGACATGTACGTTTGAGGAACACCCTGTAACCGATGCAGACATGGCTGAGCGTATTCGCGTTGTTGTTGATTCCGCTCTACCTTGGTTGGTGTATGAGCATCAAGGACAAGTGGTTGGCTATTGTTATGCAAAAAGATGGAATGCACGCAGTGCTTACCGATTTACAGTTGAGTCCTCTGTGTATGTTGACCATGAAACACCAATAAAAGGTGTAGGTTCCAGATTATACGATGCACTGTTTAATGACTTACAGACACGTGGTGTTAAGAATATTATGAGCGTTATCACCTTACCAAATGACGCCAGCGTAAAGTTTCATGACAAGATGGGAATGCAGCAGGTCGGTCACTTTAAGCAAATCGGATTTAAGTTTGAGCAGTGGTTGGATGTGGGCTATTGGCAAAAGGTTTTAGATTGATTAACGCCCTATAAATTTTCTTGAATTTATTTTGGTACTGTCCCCATATTATCCTTAGTTCACACTTTTTTTAGGCAACACATTCTGAACTGAGTGATTTTAGCGTTTAATAGATTTTGGAATCATCATGGGCAAGCGATACATCATAAGCAGCAAACATCACGACAACTTTATGTTGCGCCAACAACATGTAGATAAAATAGCCTTGGTGACCGAAGGTGGAGGGCAACGAGGAATCTTTACCGCAGGTGTTCTTGACGCTTTTTTACGTGCCGACTTCAATCCATTTGATTTGCTTATTGGTACGTCCGCTGGTTCGTTGAATCTCGCTTCCTATATCTGTGGACACCAAGGTCATGCCTATAAAGTCATAGCAGAAGCAACTCGCCATCCCGAGTTTTTCAAGCTCACTAAATACCTCTTAAGTGGCGAGGGGTTGGATTTAGACTTTTTGGTCGACAGTGCGGAAGTCAATATTCCACTGAATTGGGATAAGGGCTCGGACCTGTTGAAGACTAAACAGGTTATAGCGGTCGCCACACATGCTCAAAAGCTGACCTCAGAGTGCTTTGATGTCACGGTTGATAACTGGAAAAATGTGCTAAGGGCGTCATGTGCTATTCCCGCATTGCATAAAAACCCCGTTGTGTTTGATGATGCACGGTGGCTGGATGGTGGTGTTTCAGCTCCAATCCCGGTAGAGGAGGCTTATCGTCGAGGCTACAAACATATTGTGGTCGTTCGTACTATGCCTATCGATTTTGACGACCATCATCCGCTGTTGGAAGCCATTTTAAAACGAGCGCCAACTAAAACGATGAGTGAACTATCAGCAATTCTTATCAAGCATGAGGAAAGCTATCGTAAAACACAGCGTTTTCTCGCATCACCACCTGATGACGTTAACATTTACGAAATCTCGCCGGCAATAAATCTTAAGTCTTCAGTTATTGGCAGTACTAAAAAACAACTTGATGCGGATTATATGCATGGTGTGCGTTTAGGGCGCTTATTTGTGGAAAGCGTCGGCAGAAAACTCGATATTCCCTATACACCATATAAACGGCATAAAATCGTGACATCAGAATTTGCCAATGATGATGCTTATCACCAAAAAATCGATGAGGTTTGGGAGAATCGAACTCGCGGTCATTTTAAAGGCGCGATGGATTGTGATATTGCTTGGGTCAATGTCAACCCACAAAACCTGAATCGAGCGTTGGTTTTAGTACAAGGCCGCAATGAGTCGTGTTGGAAATATAAAGAGTTAATGTATGAACTCAGCCAGCATTTTAGTGTTTACTCTTTTGATCATCGAGGGCAAGGTGAGTCAGAACGATTGGTTGAAAATAGCGAGTTGGGTCATATTGATCAGTTTGTCCATTATGTGGATGATTTAGCGCAGTTTGTCGAGAATGTGGTTCGCAACAAAGACAGCGATGAAGTGATGATGTTGGCGCACTCAATGGGCGGAGCGATTGCGACGCAATTTATTGCAAAATACCCTGACACGATTAAAGCGTGTGCGTTGACGAGTCCAATGTTTGGAATCAAGCTACCTAAGGTGGTAGGTGGCATACAAACCGCAACGATTAAGATGATCAGTCAGCTGCAGAAAACGCCGCACTTTGCACCCAAGCAAACTGCGTTTGTAACCAAAACGTTTGAAGGAAATGATCATACAAGTAGTCCAACGCGTTTTAAAGCATACAGTGACCTATTGAATAATCACCCCAAACTAAGACTTGGTGGAGTGAGCCCCAAGTGGATTACGGAAGCGATGGCTGCGGGTAAAACATGTATTTCCCAAGCGAAAAACATCAAAACGCCAATCTTAATTATTCAACCAGAAGGTGACAATGTCGTTTCCCTATCGGCACAAGATTCGTTTAATGAAAAGTGTACGAGCTCTCGAATATTGACCATACCTCACGCAAGACACGATGTGCTCATTGAAGCGGACCGCTATCGAGATTGGGCATTGAAACACGTTATGAATTTTTATGACCACAAGCATAAATTCATGTAGTTCGCGCAATGTGAGAACACGCGGGACCATCTGATAAGGAATAACGATGACCACGCTAAAAACTCGTCCTACAACAGAAGACCCCAGTGCTTTTATTGAATCAGTTAAGAATGAGCAAAGAAGGAGAGAGGCTGAGACTTTGCTCACAATGTTTACCAAAGTGACTGGGCGGCAACCTGTTATGTGGGGAGAAAGCATTATCGGCTTTGGCGAATACCGTTACACTAACACTCGAGGAACGTATTCTTGGATGATGACGGGCTTTTCGCCACGGAAACAGAACCTGACCCTTTATATCATGCAAGGCTTTGACAATCTCCAATCCGAACTGGAGAAACTTGGCCAGTTCAGAACGGCAAAGTCATGTCTTTACATAAATAACCTATCAAAAATCGACCTGAAAGCTTTAGAGTTACTGCTTGTAAAAGCAGTAGCAGAAATGGAGTCTAAATATCCTTGTACCTGAAAGCAGGCTCTAGACAAAAAGAATGACCTGAGTAAAAAGGAGTAACTCAAGTGAGCGTAACTTTCCGCGAGATGCAAATCGCCGACTACGATAACGTGATGACTTTGTGGCGGCAAACTGATCATATGGTGATTCGAGAGGCGGATAACCGCGACAACATCATTGCTTATCTAGATAAAAATCCGAATATGAGTTTTGTGGCCATCCTACATGGAGAAGTAGTGGGTGCTGTCTTAGCAGGAACAGATGGGAGGCGTGGCTACCTGCAGCATTTGGCGGTTGCATCCCAGCATCGTGGAAAACGAATAGGTAAAACACTGGTGGAGAAAGTGACGGACTCTTTTGCTCAAATTGGTATCGAGAAAACGCACTTATTTGTTAAAGCTGACAACGAGGCTGTACAAGAGTTTTATCGTTCTATGGGGTGGGAAGTGCGAAAAGAAGTCAAAATGTATTCATTCAATGCCTCTGCAAACGTCGATATTTAATTTTAACCTTAATGAGTGAAACCAATGAGCCCCATTGTAGTAAAGACCGACACGGTTATCAGGCCTGCAAGTCCATGGTCTCGTTCTGTACATATTTTCCTTAAGTTCTTAGAGCAGCAAGGCATCCATTACGTTCCTAAAGTACTCGCTCTGGATAACGATAATGAGACACTTTCATTGGTAAAAGGCAAAACATTTAACTATCCGTTACTTGAGGAAATAGCCAGTCTACAGGCACTGGAAACAGCGGCGAGACTGCAAAGGCGGCTTCATGACGCGAGTGTTGGATTTATTGAGCAGTATGATGTCGCACGTTTAGATTGGATGCTGAGCTCAGACACCGAATCTGAAGTTATGTGTCATGGGGACTTTGCACCCTACAACGTGGCATTAGAGGCGAATAATGTCGTCGGGGTATTTGATTTTGATACCGTTCATCCAGGCTCAAGGTTGTGGGATTTATCGTATTCTGTCTATTGCTGGGCACCTTTCAAAACCAACTCGGTAGATAAACTCGGTGATATCGTTCAACAAGTACGTCGGGCAAAAGCATATCTGGATGCGTATGAAATAGATACAGTAAGCCGCTTTAAATTGGTTGAAACGATGGTGTCTCGTTTAAGGTATCTCGCCAGCTTTATGGAAGACAAGGCCAATGAGGGGGATCAAGGTATGCAGCAATGCATAGAGGAAGGTCATAGGCGCAGCTACCTCAACGATATTGATTATCTGCTACGCAACTATGATGAGATTACTCGTGGCATTCGATAGGCTTGTCTAGTCAGTAAGTGACTGGTTAACTTTAGCGCGAATAACTCTGGCTGTGACAGTTGCTGACGCTCCGCCGTCAGACAACACATGCAGAGTGAACTCGGGGTTCATATCACCAGAAGAACCTTGTGCTGCGGCGCTGCCTGCAGAGGCTTCCGCTCCAATTTCAAATTTCCATTCACCGTCTTTCCAATCATCGACCAACTCTTGTGTGTTTAGAAGAATCAATACTTTGTATGAACGTGCACCCCAGCCAGCACCGAAATCAAGTCGTTTGACCGTAAAGTAGATATGTGGCTCAGCACCTTTTATTACCATAACACCTTCGCCGCCTCCGACACCCACAACAGGGACTTTGGTCACTTTCATGTTTGCAACACCGTACGCTAATGCTTCATTCATTTGAGCTTGCAAGTGTGGTTCTTTTTTTAGTAACTCCGATATAGTGGTTTGCGCCATAGTGTCGAGTTCATTCCGCTCGGCTAATTTTTGCTGTTCACTCAATGATGAACATCCACTGGCGATGAGAATAATAGCTAGGAATAATAATCGGCGAAACTTCATGTTACATCCTCATCTTAATGTGATGAATTGAATCGAACTAATCTGTGGCACGCATAATAGGGTAGAACACTAGGTGATAACAATGGCCGTCAGGTAAAATCATGGCATTTTATAATATGAGAAGGATAAAGCGCATTGGCCTCGAATCACATAGGCGTGTTGTCAGAATCTACCTAAGCATAGTCGATAGTTTTCATACAGATGACACCGAAGACTATGGCAAGGGTGATCATGTCATCAATCTCTATCTAGAGATGCGTGTACAAATGGTTTTATGACCTATCATTAAAGCAATTAATCTAAACTTAACACCTTCAGGGAGTTGTGAATGAGTGTTTGTTTCCCTCAATTTTTAAAGACTAATGCTATTGCAGTATTTGTTGTATTCGTAATGTCGATGATGAGTGGCATTGCCTTAGCTCAAGATGATACTCCTACTAGGGTACCACCTCCAAAGGCTCAAGTAGCCTTAGACAAAATTAACGCGGAGATAAGAGATCTTTCGGAATCACTCAAAGCTTCTAGTGGAGATCAAAAAGACGCTATTCAATTCCGCCTCTTCAATAAAAACAATGAGCTAAGAGATGTCATCGGTAGCGCGGTTGAATCTAATGATTTACCAAAAGATATGCTCATTGAACAGGTACGGTTCCAGCAAAAATATACAGAAGGCGCGAAAACTTATCTAGAAGATAAGTTAAAAACGGTTGGAGAGCAGTTCAATAGCGCTAAAGCTGAGAATAAACTGTCCATTTTAAATACTTATAGTGAAGTTCAAGACTATTTGAACGCCACCTTTAATGCGGCATGGCAAAACCTGATGTGGCTGAACAAACTTGGAGTTCAGGATGAGAGTGGTGAAGCGCAGTTTGAAGTACTAGTCGCGAAAAACCTGAGGTTAACGTCAGCGTCGATTGAATATTTCAACCAACAGGTGGAGGCGATCAATTCTCAGTTGGCATCGGCGCCAGAAGGAGACAAAGCTGCACTTCAAACTAGTCAGTTAGTGCTTAAGCAGCGTATTGGCATTGAAACAGAAAGTCTTCGTAATTTGATCGTTCTAGGTGATGACGTTGGTTTAGAAACGTCTGAATATAAAAGACAAGTATTCTCTGTAACTGGGAATATCACTCAAGACATTTTAGATTCAAAAGTGTTGATTTCGCTGTTGAGTTATTGGTGGAGTGCCGCCGTTGATTGGCTAGGCGATAACGCACCACAGCAACTATTCCAAGTGTTTATATTCATTCTTATTCTTTTTGTTACACGCGCCGTTGTAAAACTGGTACGCAAGATTGTGACAAAAGCAGTTCATAACAAGAACTTGAAGCTCTCTCACTTGATGCAGAACTTCTTTGTGTCTATGTCGGGAAATATTGTTTGGATTATCGGTATCATGGTTGGGCTGTCACAGATAGGGCTTAATTTAGCGCCTATCTTGACGGGTTTCGGTATCGCAGGTGTGATTATTGGTTTTGCGCTACAAGATACATTATCTAACTTCGCAGCGGGTATGATGCTTCTTATCTACCGCCCATTTGATGTTGGTGATTTTGTTTTTGCTGGTGGTGTAGATGGTAAGGTAAGTCATATGAGTTTGGTCAATACCACGATTCGCACCTTTGATAACCAAATTATCATTGTTCCTAACAGTAAGATCTGGGGAGACGTTATCAAAAACGTTACTCACGAGCGTACTCGTCGAGTAGATATGGTGTTTGGTATTGGTTATGGAGATGACTTGCTCAAAGCTGAATCTGTTTTACATGAGATTATCGAGGCTCACCCTGCGGTTCTTAAATCACCAGAGCCTAACATTCGAGTTCATACACTGAATACCTCATCAGTAGACTTCATCGTTCGACCATGGGTAAAAACAGATGATTACTGGGATGTGTATTGGGATGTGACTAAAGAGGTTAAATTACGCTTTGATAAAGAGGGCATTTCTATACCTTTCCCTCAACAAGACGTGCATTTACATATGGTGGATAAATTGAAGTCTGAGTCTAACGCATAGTATCAACACAATTATTCATTGATAGGGCTCTAATTTCATAAATTAGAGCCTTTTTATTATCTGTAACATTAGTTATTAAATAAGTTGAATATAAAAGCTCAGAGGTACGATTATGACGGAAGAAAATACAAAGAATAGCGAAGTGACAGTCGTAGACATCAAAATGCCATTTCTATCTATGGTGATATTTATGGTCAAGTTCGCCATCGCATCAATACCAGCTATGATCATCCTTGGGTTGATATTTAGCCTCTTTGGTATGATATTTGGTGGCATTTTTAGCGGCTTTCATGGCGGAATAGGGCACTACTAAAATGTCCTTGTCTAGTCACTGTGGTTGAATTTCTGTAGTATCGAGTGATTGATTCGCTAAGTAGAACTTTAGTAATGATTAGACATATCTTGTTGATTCGATTCAACGAAAAAGCAACAGAGCAAAGCATTAACGAACTTATGGCTTTGTTTGAGGCTATGCCCAAAAAAATAGCAGGAGTGGAAGCGGTAGAGTGGGGTGTGAACGATAGCCCAGAAGGTAAAAATAAATCCTATACGCACAGCGTAATGATGACATTCAAGGATGAAAATGGTCGACAGAACTATCTGCCTCACCCCGAACATGATGCTCTAAAATCGGTGTTCAGACCGATTTTAGACGACATTATCGTATTCGATTACTCAGTTTAAATTCAGCATGTTACAGATTTCTAATACGGTAACGTTGGCAGATTGGGAAATCGAGCTAAATGCAATTCGTTCGATGGGGAGCGGTGGACAGAATGTTAACAACATCTATTACATACTAGAACCACAGAGAAACCCGAATGCTTAAGATATCCAACACAGTGGAACTCGCTGAGTGGGAAATTGAGCTCACTGCAATTAGAGCGATGGGTGCTGGTGGACAGAAGGTAAATAAGACGAGTAGTGCCATACACTTAAGGTTTGATATTCGTCGCTCTACATTGCCTCAGTTTTACAAAGAAAAGCTTTTAGCTTTGACTGATTCTCGAATCACCAAGGACGGAGTTGTGATAATCAAAGCTCAGCAGTTCAGAACTCAAGAACAGAACAGAGAAGACGCTTTAGAGCGCCTTAAACAATTGATACTCTCCGCTACAGTTGTCCAAAAGGCACGAAGACCAACGAAGCCAACAAGGGCTTCACAGAAGCGCAGAGTAGACGCTAAGAAGCGAAAGGCTCAAACTAAGTCTTTAAGAGGCAGGGTTCAATAGAACAGCCCTTGCAACCAAAGGCTGTTGATTAACTAGTTCGATCCTACGCCTTACTCATTAGCAGAAACGCTGAGATGACAGCAGCGGCATTTGCCATTGGTTCAAGAAGAGTATTGGCAAGTTCAAAGTAGAAAATAAGCGAATGTGCGTCCATGGTAATAACCTCTCAGTTAGGTTATCTAATTCCACAATTCGCTCATTGCTGGACAATAGCTTGTCAACGCAGAACTTGACTAGAATTTGATAATGTTAATTGTCACTACATAATGTATCTCAATGCACTAATGAGAGCAACATGTAGTATTAAACTAGTTGCTTTTCTATTGCATTCCAAACACTCTGAAATGATATAAGAAAAGCCCTAACTCAAAGAGCAGGGCTTAAGCTAACGGTACAATTACTGAAAAGGCATACAGATCAATTATTTAATAATTAATTGACCAACTGCATACGGTCTAACTAACGGCTGTTAACCGAAGTGTCAAAGAACCGTATCGATTTACTCCTAACTCCTAGCATAGACTAGACAGCTATGTCTCAATGTTCCCAAATCGGCTATGCAGTTCTTTATATAGTTCTAGCATTGTTTCAGTGGTAACAGGTTTGTGCTCTTCAGTTTGCTCTACCTCTACAAACTGTTTGTCATTCCCAAAACTCAGCATTTCCTTTAACAGTGCTACTTTAATACGGTCGTCCTCAGTTGAACGATATAGCCTCTTAGCTTCTTGCATGGGGTGAAACTCAAGTCCTTCAGAGTCCTCCCTCATCAGTTCATCCATCATAGCAACCGTATAACGATTCCTGCTTCCCTTGGGTCTGCCCTTGCCGTAAGTATTACCCTTACCAAACTGTCCGTTTGATTCTCTTCCAGTCATAAAGCCTCCTTAATCCAAGTAGCTATCGCCATAAAACTCATACTCAGCTCGCTCAATCAAATCGAGCATTGCCATTAAGCAATCAGCTTTGAACCAATCATCTTTGGCATATCGCTGTGCCGCTTCTTCCAGTTGATCCTCTGCATACCCAAGGAGACGAAACTCATCTTTATCCATTACTTGCCCCCTTTAGCTTCTAAGCCTTGTTTGACAAACTTACGCATAGCGCCATTGAACAAGCCGACCTGACCGTTAGCATTGGCTTTAAGGATACGTCTGGTATTTCGGTTTCGGATAACTCCAGTTACCTTGTGCTTCTCGTAATTAGGGAAGTCTTCAATTGGTTCATAGTCGTTCAAGCTAGCGCTCAGTAGAATAACCATTGCTTCAGCTGTAACTCCAAACTCTAGAGCTAGCTCTTTGATTACCTTGATAAAACGAGAACGATTGCCCTCAAGGATATCTAAATTCATATATTACTCCTGCCTCACGGCGTTAGTTAATCGGGCAGGGCAGCATTACGCTACCCGTTACGCCCTAAGTATTATTGCGTAATTGCGTAACGCATTGCGTTTCGCTTACGGTTTCTCTATTAATATCATCAACACTCACATCCAAGCAGTCTTCAAACTCGGCTTCGAACTCCGAGATAGTTCTGAACTCAACACCCAACCCTTTAGCCTTGTTCAAGACCTTTAAATAGTCAGTGTCAGTCATGTGTTTGTTCAGTTGAGGGTCAACCACTAAAACTCGGTCATAAACCTGAGCCATGCCTATTAGCCTATAGATTGAATGGTTCCACCCCATCTTAGCCTCTGCATTTCTCTTTCTGGCTTCCCAGTTACCCCAGCTACTTGAAAGGTAATCCATTTTCTTCTTCTCAGCAGCTTGCTTACCTTTCCTTGCACCGTCTGTATTAAGCTTGTTGCCGTGTTTGTACTCTATCAAGCAACGATTCCCTTCTGAATCTAAAACAACGCAATCAGGAACGACCCAATGTCCTCCGTGTCCTTTTGAGTCCAAATCTTTCCAGTGACTAGGAACCCTTTCTAGGTTAGGCTTTAAGCCAGTTCTCTCTAGGAACTCTTGCTCACCTTGTGAGCCTCCTAAACCAATCACAAAACCTCCAATGGGCTATCTAATTCTTCCCAGTTACCAGCAATAGCGTTATCAAAGTCTTCTCTAGTCCAGAAGTCGTCAAACAGATACTCTACAGCGCCCCAAAGCTTGGTATTGGTAACGCTGTTACCTAAGCCAGCATTGATTAGCTTATTGATCTTTAATCGCTTTTCTCTCTTTCCGTTGGCACAGCTTCTTCTGTCTTCAGAAAGCAAATCAACAATAGCCTCCATCTTCCAGCTATCCATTTGAGTTTGGGTTCTAACATTCAGCTTCCCGTATTCACCAGCAAAGAATACCAACTCTTCAAGCCAATCTCCCCAAGCTGCATTACGACTCTTCTGTCCGTGTAGTTGCTTGTATTCTTGACCACTTATAGCCAGCGTCCTGTCAAAGACGGTAATAGCATTGGTACTTCCTGAGTATGTAGGTATCTCTCCATCACTCTTATTAGCATGGTGGATAACTAGGACAGAGCAGCCCACACCACGCAAGGCAACAACCAGCTTGTTAACCGCTCTCCAGCTCTCTGCGTTGTTTTCGTCAGTTAACCCAAACAAGACCCTTACTGAATCTAGAACGACTATGTCATAGCCTCTAGACATCTCTATTAAGTGAGCTCTTTGGTCAGCTAGAGTCAAGTCTATGACTTCCTCGTTAACTTCAGAGGCTATATAGTCAATCCTGCCAAGCATATCGAGCATACTAGGGTCTACCCTAGAGCCAATGCTGTTAGTGCTCATCTCTCCGTCTAGGTACAGAACCTTCTGGTTTATAGCGCATTCTTGACCAAGAAACTGTCCTTTATCAGTAGCAAGGCACTCAACAAGGTTGTAGCTAAACAGGCTCTTACCAACACCTGAACCAGCAAATACCATCATGGTTTCACCCTTATCCCACAAGCCATCAACTAACTGTTCAGGCTCTCTCATACCAGCTACGATCTCTGCCATCTTGCAAGGCTTAAATATCTGATTTAATTCCATTATTCAGCTCCTTGTAAGCTCGCTCGATTAGGTCAATGACTAGTGTGGTTGGTGATACTTGCTTAGCTTCAGCTAATGCTTTCAGCTTCTCAATATGCTCCAGCTTTTGCAGCTGTAGTCTCATTCTCATTTTTTCCTCCTGCTTCACAGCGTTAGGTAATTAATTGAAATAACAGTAGAAAGTGTATTAGAAGTTAAATAAAGAAGGACTAATATTCTTCTTAATCCTTTTCTAAGGAACACTTCTTATATTAAGTAGTACCAGTAGTAATTGCTTTATGTGACACTATTTACCACTTCTCTTTATATAGTATGCAGTTAGAGAGGATATGTGACTTCTAACTAGCTCCTTTTATATAGACTCCTGCTCAGCTAAAAGTGTGACCACCTTTTACCACTTTCTTCAAATGGACTTTACTGTAAGTAGAGCTGTACCTTATGTGGTATAGTGGCGATAAATCAATAGGTTGTGGAGAAAATAACGATATGGTCGACTTGACTGAGATACTTGATAAACCGTTGCCGACAACGAGCTATTTTGATCTGACCTACAAACTTCTAAACAGTCTATGTAGGAGTACAGAGCAGGGCATTCAACAAAATATCGAGGACTACCAAAATAATGGTGCTGAGTTTGTAGAAGTCGATCATGACCCCCAATACGGCCCAATTGGATTCGAACATTACAATAATATTACTCATTTTGATGTATTAGATCTGGACGATACCGTTACTATCCATTTTCCAAGTATGCAGAGGCGTTCAGTTTTGTTGACTATTTTCGGTATCTTTGAGCATGAACTAGAAGAGTTTTGTAAGGCGTATGCTAAAAAGTACCAACTTAAAGTAAAAGTTAGTGACTTTAAGGGGAGTGGAATCGAACGATCAACAACTTATATCAAAAAAGTTCTGGAGATCAGTGTTCCCTCCAGTGAACTTAGGAAAGTCCAAGTACTAAGAAATGCTTGTGCTCATCAAGACGCTAAATATATGAAACCTGATGGTCAGAGGATTACTGAAATAGTTGCACTAGTCAATGAGCAATCAGCATTCCTAGAGCTTGATTCTCTTGAAAACAAAGTCATCGTAAAAACGGGTTTCTTGGACTGGGTGTTGAAGCTTTTTAAGAATTACTTTCAAGCCCTTGAACAGCAGTTAAAGGACAGGGCATAGACAATCTATCTCAAAAGTATACTTTTTGACATAAGCCACAAAACCTATCTCAAATACTTCCTTTTCTAGTTTTGATATAGCACAATCTAAATACTTTAAGACTTTATGAGATAGAATAATGGCGAACGTAGGCTATAAGCGAGTATCAACAACAGACCAGAACACTGATCGTCAGCTAGCAGATATCCAGTTAGACAAGGTCTTTGAGGAGTATTGCAGTGCATCTACCATAGAACGCCCTGTGTGGCTTCAGACATTAGATTACTTAAGGGAAGGGGATAAGCTATACATTCATAGCTTAGACCGTGTGTGTCGCTCTGGGGCTGGTGATGCTGTTGCTATTGTAGAAGACCTAACGGCTAAGAAGGTCTCAGTAGAGTTTGTAAAAGAAGGTTTAATCTTCAGCTCTGAAATGACAGCTACCCAAAAAGGAATGCTAGGCATCCTTGCTTCAGTTGCCCAAATGGAAAGAGAGCTTATCAGAGAACGTCAAAGAGAAGGCTTAGAGCAAGCAAAACTCAAAGGAAAGAAACTAGGGCGGCCTACAAAAGCCACCCCAGATCAGGTCAAAAAGCTAAGAAAGACACTATCAATAGCAGAGACAGCCAAACAGTTAGGCATATCTCCAGCTACCGTTAACAGGCTTCAGAAAAGCTAACTGAGTCTAATCAGCTCTTTTAACAAACATGCTTGCTTCAACTGTTTGTTGAGATTGTCTTCATGCTCTAGCATCTTGACACTAGTTGTAGGCAAATCTAACAAGCTCTTGATGTCTTCATCATATTTCACTTTCAGCATGATATCGAGGATGAAGAATATATAATGTCTGATATAGCCGTAGAGCATGTACGCATACTCTTCAGATTGATTAAACTGCTCGCCACTGTGGATCGCAATATTTCTCTTTTGCCTTAATAATTCGAGTTCATGGCTTGCTATCACTTTATCTTTGAACAATATAAGTGTTCTATTGATCGTAGTGGTGTAGTTGTCTTTCTGCGTAAACGTAAGCTTCTCTAGCAACGCCCACAAACTAAGAAAGACTTTCTGCATATCATTTGTCTCTAGTGCGTCAGTTAAGCGACCAAATACTATTTTAAAGAACCTGTATCGCTTACTCTTCATTATATCTTTGTGCACCTTCCTGAAGTGCTTACAAGCATCTTTAAAGTCTTGGTCATATTGATAAGTAGAACCTTTTGATGAAAAGTGAGGCTCATACCAGCTCAACTTCGTTGCTAAAGAGCCATCAGGGTTAAACAGGTAATGCAAAGGATACTTCCTCACTTTGCTCATAGGGGCTGCTCTTCCGAAGCTCTTTCTACGCCCACCTGAAATGAGGTAATGATTGATTACTCCGAGGAAATAACTCAGTTCTTCCAGAGCTAGGTTTGCACCAGAATAAAAACACCTTGCAGATACTTTCACAACAACCCATGAGAATGCTTCAAGATTCATGTTGGGGTATGTCTTTTTAGCATCCCCGAAGTCATAGTCACCCTTGAACTTCTTAGGAAAGCCTTTTGATATAGAAATTTCGGCTAACTCTGTCTTGACCTTTAAGCTGGATTTCAAACCATTGACGCTGATACCAGTTACTAGGAAAAAGTCTTGAAATGGCTGAGCTAAATACCTAACTTCCTCTTGTTTTAGTATGTTAGAGACATATCCAGTGTTCAACTTACCTTCATCGGCAGCTTTGAAAATAGCGGTTGTCAGTGCTCGATCTCTAACATTACTCGGAATATCGCCAAATCTAATGTTTTCTTGCAGAAGGTTCATGTAATTTTCGAACTCAAAGCCATCGAATGAAGACTTAAAATTCTGATTTGAGTGCTTTATACCAGAGCTTTGGCTCGACTGGCACTTAGCTATGCGGTGTATCAACTCCCTAGCAGTATTTTCATCCATCCATTTTGATTTAGCCATCATTTGCTCCAATTAAAACCAATGCCTTATCTTACATCGTTGGTACTGGCAACTACTAGAAAACAATAACAATGTGAGCTAAATCAGAAAGCTAATAGAAGTGGGGGATTGAAGTTTCTAGCTAACCACCTCATATGATATTAATCAGATAAAGGAGTGTATATGATTGGTCAAAGATTCAGCATGGTGTATCTAAACAGAGATGAGCCAGCTAGAGATAGTGCACGATTTAGGAATCGTCTGAAAGCATTCTATTGGGATGAACTACATAACGGTTACAACGCCCCAGTAAAAACAATCCTACAGAAAGAAGCTGGTATCGAGATTCCGTTCATCGTAAACACGTTTTCTGTGCCTGAAATGTTTGTAAAGAATGACATTAGGGACGTCCTAGACAGTATAACGCTAATCTATAACTGCCTTATTCAAGAAAGATCTCCTCACCTTTCCCAAAGATGGAAGGACTTCGTTGCAAGAGCACTCAAAGAAGAGCACGTTGGCTACCAGCTAGATGAGCGTTGTGGCGTCCATTACTTTGTCGATGAAGAGTTTGAGCGCAATAGAGCTTCGTCGCTTTTTGCCTTAAACAATCCTGTACATAACGGGGTAAAACAGCATATGAAGATGCTTATCGTCATATGGATAGTGTGCCACAAGACACAAAGGCTTCAGTTAGATCTATGTTTGAAGCTATCGAGATTTTAACCAAGCAGTTGGTAAAAACAAATAACCTCAACAAATACATACTTGAAAACGATCTCAAAGACTTAGCTATCCAAACGCTTGCGCCTGATGATGTTCAAAACAAAGTGATATCAGGTATGTTTGACAGTGTAGCCCTTTGGGTAAATGCATTGCATAACTACAGACATGGCCAAGCAGAGGAAGATCCTGTTGCACCATCCGAAGAGTTAGCTGTTTATGTTCTGAGCAGCGGCAGTGCCTTTTTAAGGTTATTACTAGAAGTCTGGAAAGTAGCTAAGCAATAACAACATTCTCAACGATATGCTTTATGTAATAGAGCATACAAGCGTATCCATAGGAAAGCCCCAAAGATTAAGTTGGGGCTTTAGATAACTAGTCGTACTTATGGCCATGTATGCTCATTAGGTAGCTTGAGCAATGGTTGTTCTGATAGGCATTAGAAGGCGACGTTTTCTGTAAATCTGCATGTCCTTTCTCTTTACCCCAGTTATAGAAATCTCTTGTCCTCGTATCAACATAATGATCAATAGCTGACTTCAAAGCTTCTTGTCTTGATTCTGTCCAAATGTCTCGTGTAGATTTCCCTTTTACTTCAAACATCTCGTAAACGTCACCTGATGATACAAATGTTTCACACATCCCTATAATAAACGCATTTCGACCTAGCTCAGCTTCGACAGGTACAGTTGAATGTGCAGAAGTAGCAAGCAAACCTAGCAGTAATAACAGTGTTCTTTTCATGGATTCTCTCTAACACAACTCATAAATTAGAGATCCTATCTCATGTCAGTTGACCATAATTACCATATCGTGCCACTAGGAAATATTCTCAATCAATTCCCCTTTTTGCTCTAAAAGAAAAGCCCCATTAGGCAAACACCTTGGGGCTTAAATTCTCAGCAAGTAGTAAGTAGTGTAATAACCGTTACGCAAGGCGTTACGCTCTATGAAATGATGCGTAATTGCGTAATCCCAGCGGTGCCTATCTAAGCAGTTCTAAAAGCTCTTCTTTCTGCTTAGGGGATAGGTTTGGAATATCTGCTTTCAGCTTTGTGAACCTGTTAGTGTCTTGTTTGAGGTACTTTTCAGCATTTAGCTTTCTGTCCAAGTCATCAGCTTTGATAGTCCCTTCTCTAAATTGCTTTAACAGCTCTTCATGCTTTCCTTCCATCAGTTTATAAATGTTGGTAAATCCGACAGAAAGACAAAGCTCTAACCTTTTATCAAACTCATCAAATTCTTGACTGAAGTCAGCTAACTTTCTGTACCTATTGAGAGTTTTAGGCGTAGCCTTCTTTATTCCAGTAGGACATTTTTCAATAATGTCCGACTTACACCAGTTGCCAAACTCTTTGTCGCTTGCGAATTCTTCACGAGCCTTGGCGAGGGCAATACCTATCTTCAAGGTAGCCTTCTTCTTATCTCTGGGTTTTGGTGCTATGTGATGGGCTGTATTCAACTCTGTATTGATAGTCTCTAAGAGTGACTCAAGTTCAGAAACTTCAATGGTTTCTGAGGCATCTTCTACTGATAATGACTCTGACATAATTGCTCCTATTAGCTACTACATCCGTGTTTAAAAAGTCCGCAGGTAGGGTAGCAATATTGACAATAGTTCCTAATGACAATTCTTGATAAGAGTTATTTGTCTACCTTATATCTTATGCTGTTCAATAACTTGTGCCTTCTGTTCTTCAGTTAGCACTATCTTTTCTTTGCTACTTGGAACAAACCAAATCTCTCTTCTTTTGGCATTCTGTAAAGCAGTAGGAGCGTCAATACTCTTGTATTTAAAAGAGTCTCCCTTGAAGCCAAGCTCGATTGAATACCACAATACCTTTCCGTTATCAGAATCGACTCTAGTCATTTCGAAGTAATCAAAACAAGCATTCAGCAGTTGCTTTAACTTAACCCTCGCCTTAATTATCTCTGAGTTGTCTTCAGGACTAAAAGCAAGATCCAACAGCTTTACTGTCTCTTCCAAGCTCTGCCGCTTATTACCAGAACCCTTGCTATCTTCAAACTCAGCTATAGTATCAGAACGCTCTTTAACACTTGCTGATAGCTCAGAAACCTTTTGTAATATCAGTGGATTAGGATTGCTTTCGATGACGCTTAGGAGCCCTTGTAGAGCCTTGTTTGACTCTTCTTGCTCTAGCCTTAACCTGTTGATTTCCCTTTCAATATCAAGATTGGCTTGGTCAGCTGATACCCACTGGTTGTGAAACATTGGGCTAATAAAGTACTGTCTTAAAAACTTCTCAAAAGCATCCATCTGAATAGCTCTTATCGAACACACACTAGACCTGTTGCCAATGCACTGAAGGTAATACCTCGACCTCTTCTTTACTAAACTCAGATACTTGCCACAACTACACTTTCCAACATCCCTTAAAACATTCCTATGAGTAGTCGTACTTCCACCTCTATGGGTCTTGTACTTCTTCAATCTCTGGTTGATACCAAGCTGAACCTTATTAAACAGCTCTTCAGATATTGCACTAGGGTAGTAGTCTTTAATCGGCTCTCCGATAGGAGTAGCAATCTTATTCTCTACAGTACAAGGCTGGTACTCTCCAATAACTTGTCTATATCTCAATAGATTAGAGACACTAGAACCGTTCCAATCCCTTCCTGTTGGACTCGGTATTTGCTCTTTGTTCAGTATCCCAGTGATTGTATAGTGTCCCAAACCATCAGAAGCCATCTCAAAGATACGTTCAACAGTTGCTTGGTGCTTATTCAGGTAATAGCCATCTGGTCTGTCTGGATCACCTTTGACTCTATCTAACCAGAAAGGAGCTTTACTATGCATATCTTGCCTAGACCTCTTCTTAGCCCAAGCTGCTTTTAACCTCATGCTCTTGGTAAGACTCTCTTCGTGGCTACGCTCCATGATTAGTCCAGCCATCAAGAAGTCAGTGAAGTCCATATCCTTGGTGTACTTTTTCTGGTCAAGTAATGTAACAACAGTCACGTCGTAGTCTGTAATACGCCACAGTTGGTTCATCGCTACCTTAATCTTTGCCCTAGAAAGCCTATCAAGGCTCTCAACTAGCAGATAACAAGGTGTTTTAATTACTTCATTTTCTAATGCTGATAGGAACTGACCCAAGCCTGCATCTTCTTTGGTATTCGCTTGAGTCCAAGCACTCACCCCGAGATCTTCAAAACTCAGTGTACTAAGCTCTAGTTGATGCTTAGCACAGTAGTCTTCAGCTAACTTAGTTTGCCTTTCTATCGAATTACCTTGGGCTTGGTGCTTGCTACTGAATCGCTTATAGGAATATGCCAACATAACTTTACTCTCATATGGATTGAGTCCTTATATCACAGCGATTACAATGAGTTTTACCATTACACGCCATAGATACACGACTCTTTAATAGGGGGTCTAGTATCCAAGACAATAAGGTTTCCTCTGCTATCCATCTACGTTTTGATATTAGACGCTCGACACTACCCGCTATATATAAAGAACGTTTGCTTGCAAGCAACGACTCTAGAATCTCTAAGGAAGGTGTCATTGTGATTAAAGCGCAATCACATCGTACTCAAGAGAAAAACCGGGAAGACGCACTTGCGAGGCTAGCTGATTTGATTCGGTCAGTGATGGTCGTGCAAAAGAAACGTCGTGCAACAAAGCCAACTCGTTCATCGCAAATAAGACGCGTGGATAATAAGAAGAAGCAAGGGCAGAAGAAGTCCCTACGTGGAAAGCCAATATTGTAAATCTAGTTAAGGAGAGAAAGTGAAAATAATTAAGGATGATTTGACGGGTCCAGAAATAAAAGCCCTTTTACAAGCTCATTTGGATGACATGTACGCGACTTCTCCTCCAGAAAGTGTTCATGCTCTTGATATTGATGCTCTTCGTCAGCCAGAGATTACGTTCTGGACTGCATGGTTTGAAGATGATTTGGCAGGATGTATAGCCTTAAAAACCATTGAGTCGGGACATGGTGAAATAAAATCGATGCGCACGACAGAGAGTGCTCGTGGCAAGGGAGTAGCAAGAAAACTGCTTGCTCATCTAACCAGTAAGGCCTCAGAAAACGGCTTGACGCGACTGAGTTTAGAGACAGGAACCGAAACATTTTTCGAACCAGCAAGAAACCTATATCAAAGAGATGGCTTTGTAGAGTGTGAACCATTTGCTAGCTACTCGCTTGACCCTAATAGCGTGTTTATGACGAAATCGCTGACAATATGAGCATGATCGGATTGAAAGAAGCCTTTTGAATATGGGCTCTCTATTTCGCTTCGTTTTCATAGCGAATATAAGTTCAGGGATTGTGGTCTGCATAGCTGGCTACATTTTCCCTATGCTGAAAACATCCGAACTTTCTGATTTCTCATTTTACGTCGCTATCGTGTTATGGGGCGTGGCTGGTTTAGCTTGGGATGGAGGAAGAATAAGCCGAACCTATGACGTCGATGTTGTGTCACAAAAGATCAGAGCAATGGTTAGAGACCATAATCTTGAAGCTGAAAAACATAAGCACTATCGACAAAACTACTCTTTTGGTTTTTCTTTATTTGTTGCAGGCGTTTTCCCTCTGCTAATTTCCGCAACTCTCGCTTGGTTAAATTAAAAAGTAGGTAATAATAACGTGGTGAAAATATCTTTAGTTGAACTCGAACAGGTCCTACCTATTCGTCAGCAAGTTCTGTGGCCCGATTTACCAATAGAGAGCTCGCTGGTAGAAGGAGATAACCGAGCGATACATATCGGTGCATTTGTGGATGATAAGTTGGTCTGTGTTGCTTCGATATTTATCGATGGTAATCAAGGTAGGTTACGTAAATTTGCAACGCTTCCTGATTACCAAGGTCAGGGTATTGGCTCACAGGTCATCGAGTTTGTCTTGAACATGCTTGAAAGACAAAATATTGAGGTGTTTTGGTGCGATGCGAGGGAGTCTGCGCTGGATTTCTATAAAAGATTTGGAATGGTTATTGAAGGGGACATCTTTTACAAAAAAGGCGTGGCATACAAAAAGGCGTCGTTAGTTTTATCAACGCCATGATATGAGTAGCAGCACTGCGTTAGTATTGAACACGTTAGCGACAAATATCTTTGACTGCCATATTTGAGTATCTCTTTTGGCGATTCTACACTTTGATAAAACCTACCATGGGTGTAATCGATGGAAGCATTAAAAGAGTGGCGAGTAAACTGCCCGTATTGTGGAGAGGCTTTTGAAACATCAATCGACTGTTCCGTTGATGAGCAAGAGTATATTGAAGACTGTTATGTATGTTGTCGACCAATCTTGTTTGAGGTCACATTAGACAGTGATGATGTGTTTGTAACAGTAAGACACGAGAACGAAACATAACTTGAAATTCAATTAATTACGCGTTACAAGATAACCTCTCCTCGATAAAGGATTGTGAGGTTTACTTGGATGTAACGACTTTTTTGACAGGCTTTTCCTTGGGTCTGTCGTTGATACTTGCAATTGGTGCTCAAAATGCGTTTGTTCTAAAACAAGGGCTAAAGAAACACTATGTATTTGCCGTGTGTTCTGTATGTGCAGTTTCTGATGCCATTCTCATTTCTGCGGGTGTCGGCGGCTTCGGTGTCATTATTGAGCGGTTTCCGCAAATCGAAATAGTAGCTCGTTATGCGGGGGCTGCTTTTCTTACTGTATACGGGATCCAAAGCTTGCGTTCTGCTTTCAACAGCAAACATCAACTCGACCCTGAAGGGGATTCAAGTGCAAGTTTGCTAAAAACCATTCTGATTTGTTTAGCGCTAACTTGGCTAAACCCACATGTCTATCTAGATACCGTTGTTTTGCTAGGCTCTATTTCTACCCAATATGCTCCGAATCAGTTCTCTTTCGGGCTCGGTGCCGTGATGTCTTCCTTCGTGTTCTTTTTCTCCTTGGGGTATGGTGCTCGACTGCTAACGCCTATCTTTCATAAACCAATATCATGGAAAGTATTGGAGCTCTTTGTTGGTGCTATTATGTTATCCATCGCCCTTAGCTTGGTTTTGTAACCTAGCTAGATATCGTCAATTTAAACAGGGAAGAAATAATGTCTCACCATGCCGCGCAATGTCATTGCGGAAATATAACTCTCCGTTTTGCCAACTGGCCGGCGGATTTAACAAGTTGCAACTGCTCTGTATGTCGTCGTTATGGGACATTATGGGGCTATTATGAGCCTGATTCGGTGACAGTTTCAGTTTTACGTCAACCTACAACGGCGTATCAATGGGGTGATGGTTTTATCGACTTTCACCACTGTCCAGAATGCGGATGCGTGACGCATTACACTTCAACGGATAAATCGCCAACCCAGAAAGTTGCTATCAATTTCAAAATGGTGACCCCAGAAGAGATAAGTACCATACACATTCGCTATTTTGATGGTGCAGATAGTTGGAAGTATCTTAATGATTAGATAAGGATTTCGATGAATAATACCAAACTAAGGTTTCAGGATATTACCTTACGCAAGGCGTCAGCCGAAGATCTAGAACCGCTTTATCAACTTATGACGGCTGACGAAGAGTGGACAAAATACAACGGCCCTTACTTCGGTTATGTTCGGCCAACACTATCCGAATTTAAGCAGCAACAGTTCCAAAAGTTCCTAGATGGTAACACAGGCTTGGTTATAGATTATTTGGGGCGAGCAATAGGCAGTGTTAGCTACTATTGGGAAGATAAAAACACGCGTTGGCTTGAAGCTGGTGTGGCCATTTACGACTCATCACTTTGGGGTAGGGGTATCGGGTTGAAAGCGCTGATTCCATGGGTGGAGCATCTTTTTGCAACATTGGAGATCGAGCGAGTAGGCTTTACTACTTGGTCTGGAAACCCTGGAATGATGCGATGTGCCGAGAAGCTTGGAATGACGCTAGAGGCAAGGCTGCGCAAAGTTCGCTATTACTTAGGTGAGTACTTTGATTCGATAAAGTACGGTGTCTTGCGTGAAGAGTGGCAAGACCTCTACAAGCGTTGGTTGAGTCGAGACCGAGTTTACTTGTTTGATTGGGGTGACACTCTAATGGTCGATGACCCTACACAAACTGGAAAAATGTGTGATTGGTCAAATGTTGAAGTAGTTTCTGGTGCCGTGGAGTTGTTGTCAGCGCTTTCTAAGCAGTATCCCATTTATGTTGCGACCAATGCACAAGATTCTAATGAAATCGATATAAAACAGGCATTTGAACGTGGTGGTTTAGCTCAATACATCACAGGCTACTTCTGTTTTAACAATCTTGGCGTTTCTAAAAATAACCCAGAATTCTATCGGCTCATCGCAGGCAAGTTAGGTATTCCGGCAAACAAGTTGACGATGACCGGCGATCAAAGGGACAAGGACATAGTACCCGCTAAATCCGTTGGTTTAGTCACCAACTGGCTTAATTCGAGTGGTGTGTCCGACCCGTATGATGTTGGCTTCGCCTCGTTGCTTGAGATATTAGATAAAGAGGTGAAGGTCGAGTAAACCTCTAAGAGGCTTGAATCGTTGAGATTAGCTCTTCAGCTTGGTCGAGGTAGCTGCCCCCAAAAAGGTTGCAGTGATTGAGCACATGATAGAGATTATAGATGTGTTTTCTATACTCGAACATAGGCTCAATGGGCAGTACACTTTCATAACCGTCATAAAATTCCTGCCTGAAACCACCAAAGAGTTCTGTCATAGCGAGATCGCACTCTCGATCTCCCCAATAACTGGCGGGGTCATAACAGATAGGCCCAAAGGCTGAGTTAGCCACATTGCCGTTCCAAAGGTCGCCATGCAGCAAAGAAGGTTTAGGGTTATGGCCAGAGAGCTGCTCGTTGATAAGGGAGACAAACTGGTCGATATCGGTAAAGCTGATTTGTTTCTCTTTAAGTAGCTGTAGTTGCCAGCCTATACGTTGTTCAGAGAAAAAGCGGGACCATTTTTTATGCCATTGATTAGGTTGTAAAGTAGCACCAATATAGTTGTCTTGATCAAAGCCAAATTCGGCTTGTTCACCCCATTTGTGCAGTTTTGCTAACTCAATTCCAAACTGATGACTGGCAGTACTCACGTCTAAAGGTTTGACAGGGATGTAATTAAGAATGATGAACGCGCATTCTTTAGTTTTGCTAATTAACACCACCTCGGGTACATGAACCGTATTAGTGTCACGGAGCGCTTTGAGGTTATCCGCCTCAATCTCAAATTTAGCAAGGAAGTCTTTGTGATTGGTTTTCACGAAGTAACGCTGATCACCATCGCTAATCATATAGCATTGGTTAATATCGCCACCGCTCATTTTGACACGTTCTTTGATAGAAAAGTTGAACATGAGTGCATCGGATAGCTGATCTGAAATCGCTTGCCACATAAGTTACTCCCGTCTGCCAATCTATGGCTAGTGTAGAACAATATTGACTACATAACATACTGCCAGCGCACAGAATCATTGACGTGCAGCGCGATTTTTCGTACTAGTTCTTACAAACGTGAACTAGGTTTGCTATGTTTAAGTTCTTGTCATTTAAACAATTGCTAGGAGTTCAGTCGTGGTTGTAGATACTGACGGCTATCAGGCATTAATCGAACATCTCGCCATGAATCTTGATGTATTCACTTCAACTTCTGGAGATACGGGCGAAGAAACAATAGAAGATGTGTCCACGGACATGGTCGCGTCCAACATTATGGTGTTGTTTGAACAAAACCCAGAACTTCATTCAAGTGTGCGATTTAAGTTGCTAAAAGAAGTAGATTTAGTGATTCAAGACTTAGAAGAAGTATTGGCTGGAGTTTGGAACAAGCCGGCCACCAATGAGCAGGTTGCATTTCTTGAAGAGTATATAGCGTTAGTCAAAAATCTTTTTGATACTGCTGTTGCAATATATGATTAAAGAAATTAACAAAAGGATCGTTCCCTCTCAGGATATTTTATTTCTTTGAGAGGGAGGCATTCTATTACTGAATATTTCTAAAATGCCAAAATGTTGATGCCCAATAAGGATTGTCAAGTCGAGAAAGGACCACACCTTTAGATGTTGAGGCATGCATAAATGTATTCCCACCTAAATAAATACCTACGTGTCTAGTTTTTCTTCCCGTTTTAAAAAACACTAAATCTCCGCTTTGAGCATTATTGTAAGCTACTTTGTGACCTATTTTAACTTGCTGCGCAGTGGTTCTGGGTAAGCTAACAGCATAAGCATCTTGATAGACAGCCTGTACAAATGCCGAGCAATCGACTCCAGAATAATTGGTGCCACCAAGTCGATAAGGAACGCCTTGCCATTTCTTGTATTCAACCAAAAATGGTGCATTTTCAGCACTTCTATAATTAACTTGTGTGTGTGGTGCTTGGCTTGAACAAGCCGTCAATAATGCCACTATACCGTATGGAATCAATAATTTAACAATTTTCATCTGTCACACTGCTTACATTTATGTGTAATAAATATGTCATTAACGGCCTCTACCATTTCCGAATAATTTTATACCAAATTAACGGTTTATACTATTTATCCGCAAAATTTGGTCGCAATTTTACGATTGATGCAACGGAATCGCTATGACATCGTCAACACAACGAAAACGTCCAACCTCAATAATTCACTCACTCAGCGCAATATTCATTTTAATCTGTATCTTCTTTATTGCTCTAAGTTGGCTAAGTTCAAGTGGATTAACACAAGTAAAACATCAATTCGATAATTTATCGGATCGCGTACTCCCTCTGGCAATGAATAATGCAGCCTTAACACAAGATACGTTGGAACAAGTAAAGTTACTGAACTATGGAAGCCAGTTATCTTCTGAGGCAGAGTTAAATGCTATCCAGGAACGTATCGCGCTGCTGACTAGCCTTAGTGAAACCCGGGTCAATAGTCTGTTCGAGATTGCAAAAAAGATAGATGGTGCCGTGACTCAAGATCAAAGAGCTCAACTCAGGGAAAAAATAGCTGAATTGCAATCCGTTACTGAGTCCGTATTGGCGTTTCAGTCTCAACTCATTGCAATGAAAGGTCGTATAGATAAGCAAGTGACGGGATTCCGTTATGGGTTAAGTTCTATTGGCCCTGAAATGAATCGTATTAGCCTAATTCTGTCTCAAGACAATCCATTGTCTTCAGATGCGGCGAGTCGATTTATTGCGAGTGCTAGCTCAATGGAGAGCACGTTCTTAGTCATGATGATGCAAGAAGAACTGAGTAAAGCGAAAAGTGAATATCGTGAAATGCGTAATCGAATCGCTGGAATCAACCTAGCATTTGCAGACTTCTCTGATTGGCACCCTGAAGTCAAAGAGTTTGCCAGTCTTATTGCACCATATGAAATGGTTCAGGACGGATTCAAACAAAGTGGTGTACTAAGTCAAATACTCGACAGGCTAGAAGTGGTTGAAAAGCAAAAAGTGGAGTTGGAACGTGCTGTTGTGATAGCCGATGATACGGTACAACTCCTACAGCAAATCTCTGATACTGCCTCGACACTAATAAAAGATAGTCAATCCGTAGTGAATCATACTCTTGATACAACCTCACAATGGTTAATTGCTGCTACAACATTTCTAATTGCAACAATCGTCGTAATCTTCTTCTCTCTGCGTCGATGGATAAATCGACCTTTAAAGAACATCATCTCTCAATTGAAAGGGCTCACAGAATACGAACTAACGGGCAAAGTGATGCTAGCGGGGCCTGCTGAAATGCAAGATATCGCCAGAAAGTTGAACCAAGTTATCGAGTCGACTCATGATTCGATTGAGGTGGTAACGAGAAACTGCGAAACACTCTATCAAACGGCGGAGATAAGTCACGGTGCGGCAGAGGAAACTCGTCTGAGTTTGCGTTCACAAAACGCCTCCCTAGATAGCATGGTGACAACGGTTACAGAACTGGAAGCATCGATTAAGGAGATAGCTCAAGTGACGACTGCGTCGTTTAACGATTCTCAACAAGCGGATAGTTATGCCAACCTTGGTTTGGAAGCGGTATCTGACAACCAAGAACGACTTCATATGTTGGATACGACGTTAGGCAACAATGAAGCGTCAATGACTGAGCTAGATGGCAAAGTGAAGCAGATACAAGAGATGGTGGATATGATCAGTGGGATTGCAGATAACACTAATCTATTAGCATTAAATGCGGCTATTGAAGCTGCAAGGGCTGGCGAGAAGGGCAGAGGCTTTGCTGTTGTGGCGGACGAAGTTCGTAAACTCGCTAGTGATACTTCTGCACAAACCACAAACATTCGACAAATGATGTCGGAGCTCATCCAAGCAGCCCAAGACTCACGTCAATCGGTTGTCGAGTCACGCAAAGAAATGTCTTTTGCTTTGGAATCCAGCGAGCGAGTAAAAACGTCTTTTACTGACATCGCCCATTCAGTGAATCAGATACGTAACAGGGTAGAGCAAGTTTCTGTGGCTACTGAACAACAAGAGCGTGCCACGGCAGACGTGGGCCGCTCAATCGTTCAGGTTACTGAGCAAGGTGAACATTCGAGCATGCAGTTGGAGTCTATGGTAGAAAGTGCTGAGCAAGTAGCGGAAATTGCGGGCCACCAGCAATCGATGTTACATAAATATCAATTGAACCAAGCTTAGTTCTACTGAGAATGGCTAGCGTCGTTCTCATCGTTCCTAAAAGGTTGGGTAAGCAGTTTGTCCAACCTTTGTTCTTTTGGCTCGACAAAGGCTGGAATACCGATTACCACGCCATCATGCCCCAACTTAGGTTGAGCACGATAAGTTCCAAACCAGATGTCCCAGATGGATAGAAAGAAGCCAAAGTTGGAATGAGTTTCTTTGACGATTTCCGAGTGATGAACACGGTGAAAATCCGGTGTTACGATAACTTTTCTCAGCAAGGCATCAAACTTCAAAGGCAACTTGCCGTTGCTATGGTTAAACATTGCACTGGCATTGAGTACAATTTCGAAAATAAGTACTGCGATTGGAGGTACGCCTAAGGCAATAACGATCACTATTTTTATCCACATGGAGAGGATGATTTCAATAGGGTGGAATCGAGAACCTGTGGTGACGTCGATATCCCGATCAGCGTGATGCATTCTATGCAATCGCCAAAGGATTGGAACGCGATGAAAGACTATATGTTGAAAGTAGATTGCTGCATCCAACAGCACTACGCAAAGTGGGGCAATTAACCATGAGCTCACTTCGAACTGGTTAAAAAGCCCAATACTATGTTTCTGAGCAAAGAGTGCAGCTTCTATGGCAAGAAGTGGCATGACTAAGGCGAGAATTAGAGAGTTAAGGCCAACTAGGCTGAGATTGTTAATCCAACGCAAACGTCGTGTCCTTGTACGTTGTTTTCTAGGTACACACCATTCCCACACCGCACAAATTATGAGTACAGAGAGAAAGATCGACAATCGAATAGAGTCACTGTGTTCCATTGAATAGGGTTTCCTTTTACTTACAAAGTGTACCAGAGTAGAATCCCGCCACCTTTCGCTAGAATACCATGAAAATGAGACGTCACGCCTTCCATAAAATGTACGATGAGCGCCTAGCCGCGGCAACTAAACCATTTAATGCTCGTGGAGCGAAAGTCATACGTTGTAAAAGCTGCCAAATTGCGCAACAGTATTGTATTTGTGAGTACCAGCCAAAACCGAGCAATGACTTTGCAGTATTGCTGTTGGTTTCTGATGCGGAAATTCTGAAGCCAAGTAATACAGGCCGCCTGATACTTGATACGGTCGAAGAAGGTTATGCGTTTCCTTGGCATCGAACTGAAACTCAACCAGAACTCCTTGCACTGCTAAAAGATGAGACCTATCAACCCGTCATAATCTTTCCAGAAGATTATGTTGATGATAAAAAGCGTTTAATCGACCAAAACCAGTTCGAAGTAGAGGGAACTAAGAAACTCTTGTTTATCCTTTTGGATGGCAGTTGGCGTGAGGCTAGACGTATGTTTAGAAAGTCACCATATCTCAATCAGTTCCCTGTGTGTTCGATTAAGCCTGATGCTTTATCTAACTATATGATGCGAAAGTCAGAGAACGAAGATCATCTTGCTACCGCAGAAGTTGCGAGTATTGTCTTTGAGCAATTCGGGTCATTGCGTCATTCGATGATATTGAGAGAATGGTTCGCGGTTTTCCGCGAAAGTTACATGTTGAGCAAAACGCGTCTCTCTCCAGATTTGTCGCGACCAGCACTGAATAATTTCATAGGTCTAATAAAAAACGAGAACTCGCTCTAAAGTTCCAGTTCTAATGTGATGGCTTGTTGAACAAGCAGTTCGAACAAGGGCATAAATCCGCTCTACGTCACGGTTTGAGGGGGTAGGGATATGGATAATGCCAACAGTTATCTATTTTTTGCCTCAAGTTGAGGTTAGCAAGGAGAGTTGCATGTATTACGGCTTTGATGTCGGTGGCACTAAAATTGAATTTGGTGCATTTAATGAAAAACTTGAACGCGTTGCGACAGAACGTGTACCTACACCAGGCGATGATTATCCGCTACTAGTAGAGACCCTAGCAGGTTTAGTGGCTAAGTACGATGCAGAACTTGGAACCGAAGGTAAAGTAGGTCTTGGTCTGCCTGGTATGGAAGACGCTGACGACGGAACTGTACTCACCGTAAACATTGCATGTGCGAAAGGCAAACCTCTGCGTAGTGACTTAGAAGCGAAGATTGGTCGCGAAGTGAAACTTGAGAATGATGCAAACTGCTTTGCATTGTCTGAAGCATGGGATGACGAACTGAAAGATGCTCCATCTGTAATGGGTCTAATTCTTGGAACTGGCTTTGGTGGTGGGTTGATCTACGAAGGCAAAGTGTTCTCTGGTCGTAACCACGTAGCCGGTGAACTAGGTCATATGCGACTGCCTATTGATGCTTGGTTCCACCTTGGTGAAAAAGCGCCGCTTCTTGATTGTGGCTGTGGTAAGAAAGGGTGCTTAGATAACTACCTATCTGGACGTGGATTCGAGCTACTTTATGCAAATTATTACGGCGAAAAGAAGAAAGCTATCGACATAATTAAAGCACGTGAAGCCGGTGACGCCGATGCTATTGAGTTTGTTGATATGTTCATGGAACTTTTGGCTATTTGTTTCGCTAACATCTTCACGGGCAACGATCCGCATGTGGTTACTTTAGGTGGTGGTCTATCTAACTACGACCTTATTTATGAAGAAATGCCTAAGCGTATCCCTAAATATCTAATGTCTGTGGCGAAGTGTCCGAAAATCGTCAAAGCGAAGCACGGCGATTCTGGTGGTGTTCGTGGTGCAGCATTCCTTAACATCAAGTAGAGTTGATTGGATTGAAAAAAGCGACCAGAAATGGTCGCTTTTTTGTTACTTGCATTAAGCTGAAAATCAGTGACTAACTAGCATTGGGCAGTGTTCTGGTAAAACCAATTGGATTGTGTTCGGCAGCACACAAAACTCGATATTGGTAGCTTCGATAGGTTCACCATCTAAATTTACAGGCATGATACCATCGGAAATCCATTCAATGGTTTTTACCTGATTACGTTTAACGAACGTTCCACTATAACCATCATCTTGCATCAACTCCTCAATTACGGCAGGGATATCGCTGGGGGTGAATTCCTCAAGCGACACCACATCTAAATAGCCGTCGTTGATAAAGGAGGTTGGAGAGAGCGCTTGGCCACCACCGGCCATTCTCCCATTGCAAATAGCGCCGACAACCACATTGCTTGTGACAGTTTGACCATCAAACTTCACCGTGCCTTTAAAAGGTTGGAAGTTGATGGCTTGAACGAGGCCTGCGAGCGTGTAGGCTCCTCCGCCAAGGAAGTTTTTTAGGGCAATAGGTGTGTTTGCTGTAACTTGCGCACCAAACCCAGCTGTAGCGATATTCACAAAGTGACGGTCATTCGCTCTCGCTGCATCAACTGGCTTAGACGTTCCCGAAACAGCTAATAGCAAGGCATCGTAAGCAGAATTGGTTGGGATGGAGCAGGCGGTCGCAAAGTCGTTAGCGGTTCCAAGTGGCAAAATCGCAACTTCCATTGTGGTGATATTGTTTTTTAGAAGTGCATCGACTACTTCGTTTATGGTTCCGTCGCCACCTCCAGCAATGAGCCTAGAGACGCCTTGATCCGCCGCTTCTTGTACTAATCTTTCAATATCGCCTCCTTCCCAAGTCACACGGACTTCTATAGGGTAACCTTCACCACGGAGTTGATAGATGGCTTCTCTAATATCATCTTGAGCAGCTTTCTTTCCGTTAAGTAGGAGGCGATAAGTCATATTTTTTCCTTAAAACAGTATGTTATCTAGTCAACACAATGAAAACTATAGCACAAACTTTTCAATGGCTTTCGCTACACCGTCATCGTCATTACTGTCAGTAATATAGTCGGCAATGGATTTAGTTTCTGGCATGGCGTTCGCCATCGCAACACCTTTACCAGCGAATTTGATCATATGATGGTCATTTTCTGCATCACCAAAACACATGGTTTGTTCGTACGGGATATTTAAGTGATCGGCAATAACTTTAACACCTTCACCTTTGTTGCTTAAAGGGTTCAAAAACTCAAGGAAGAATGGGGCGCTTTGTACAATGGTATAGTCGTCGTGGTAGCGCGCTGGGATTTTACCGATGCCCTCAGTTAGTTGAGCTGGCTCACCAACAATCATCGCTTTGATGATCTCGTGATCATCCTCTAGCTTATTAAAATCATAGATGGTGATATCTAGCTTATTGATCTCAGCTTCGTGGTCGGTGTAAGGATTCGCTTCTGTAGCAATCAAACCCAATTCGCGGCTAAAGGCATGGCAATGCAGGCCGAGCTGTTTCGCTAGGTTCGCTACTTCTTTAGCGCGACGACCATCGATGATTTGTTGATGAAGTATGTCACCTGATACTACCTTCTGTACAAAGGTACCATTGAAATGGATGACATAATCTTCTTCACCGTTCAAACCAAGCTCATTAAGGGCATCTAACATACCGTTGAGAGGGCGACCAGATGCAAGCACCACTTGGACGCCTTGTTGTTTGGCAGATTGGATAGCTTGTTTAGTACGCGGAGAGATTTTTTTATCAGATGTTAGTAGGGTTCCATCCATATCGATGGCAATGAGTTTATACACGTTACTTACCTAAAAAAGAAATAAATCAAACGCCTCTAGGATATGAAAAAGCGCGTTACACTACCAGAGATTTAGTATGACACTTTGTATTGAATTTCTTGGTCGCATCCTTTAAGGTCTGCTCATCTTATATAATTGGCATGATTTGATGAGTAATACTCGATTTAAAATCAACGAGATGTTTGAAACCATCCAGGGTGAGGGCATGTTTACCGGCGTCCCGGCGGTATTTATCCGACTTCAAATTTGTAACGTAGGCTGTTCGTGGTGTGATACGAAGCAGACATGGGATGCGAATAATGAAGACCAGCGTTCGTTTGGAGAAATCATAACTAAACAAGGTGATAGCCCTACGTGGAGCGATGTCGACGCAGCGGAAATTGTGGCTATGTATCAATTGCAGCAGTTTAACGCAAAGCACATTGTGATTACTGGAGGCGAGCCTTGTGAGTATGATCTAACCGCGTTATGTGAAGCCTTTGAAGCCATTGGATGTCGTTGCCAAATCGAGACCAGTGGTACTTCAGAAATAAGAGTCACGCCAGCAACCTGGGTTACGGTGTCACCAAAAGTGGCAATGAAGGGAAAACTTCCTGTACTTTCCTCGTCGTTAGAACGTGCTGATGAAATCAAGCACCCAGTTGCGACGCAAAAAAACGTCGACCAATTAGATGAGCTATTACAGGGTGTACAGTTAAAGAGTGATGTGGTTATTGCACTTCAGCCAATCAGCCAGAAGCCACGTGCAACTGAATTGTGTATTGAAACTTGTATTCAGAGAAATTGGCGTTTATCAGTTCAAACACATAAATATTTAAGTATTGCTTAAAGGGCGAGGAGATATTGATGAAAAAGGCAGTAGTCGTTTTTAGTGGTGGACAAGATTCAACAACTTGCTTGGTCCAAGCACTTGAGCAGTACGATGAAGTACATGCAATTACGTTTGATTATGGCCAACGCCATAAGCTAGAGATTGAAGTAGCGGAAGCATTGGCAAACAAACTCAACGTAAAAGCACACAAAGTTATGGACGTTAGCTTGCTCAACGAGCTTGCGATTAGCTCATTAACTCGTGACGATATTCCTGTCTCGCACGAGCTTCAAGAAAATGGTCTGCCGAATTCATTCGTGCCGGGTCGCAATATACTGTTTCTGACACTGGCGGGTATTTACGCCTATCAAATCGGCGCGCAAGCTGTCATTACCGGTGTATGTGAAACGGACTTTTCTGGCTACCCTGACTGTCGAAATGACTTTATCAAAGCTATGAATAGCGCTCTGGTGCAAGGGATGGACAGGGAGTTTGATATTGTTACGCCACTTATGTGGTTAGATAAGGCAGAGACATGGGCGCTGGCTGATAAGTTTAATGCACTACCGTTAATACGAGAAGAGACGTTAACCTGCTATAACGGTGTTATTGGCGACGGTTGTGGAGATTGTCCGTCGTGTGATCTTCGAGCGAACGGACTGAATCATTATTTAGAGAATAAGTCCCAAGTCATGGCTTCTCTGAACGAGAAGTCAGAATAAAAAAATAGAGGCTTAAAGCCTCTATTTTTTCGTTTACTTAGCGGTTAAGTACAACTTAGCGATAGCTGATGGTTCCATTTCCTTACCGTCTAGCTGACTGTTCCAGTTGGTACCGATTAGCACACCATCTTCATCGAGAGTTAGTAGCCAATCTTCTACAAAGATATCAAGTGGGATGTGTAACACTTCAAAATCAGCCCACTCTTCAACGTTGTGTGTTTTTGCGTCTTCCTCAGACGACCAAAACGGCATAACTTCTGTGTTTTCGAACTCAGTAGAATCGCACGCTAACCAACCATCTTCATTACGCAGGCCCCAAACAAGCTGGTTTTGGGTGGTTTCCTCAATAAACAGGTTAAGGTTTTGTTCGATATCTGAAGTTAATTTACTCATCACTTTATACTCTTAATAAGAATTGCTACAAGGTTAGCATGAGATACCGAATATCTAAATGAAATAAAACAAAAAGAGCGCTAATACATAGCGCTCTTAGTTTAACTGAGTGAAGAGTGAACTATTTACCGATAGTAGTAAAGATAGTCCATTCTTTTTCTACTTCACCTTTATAACCAACAACGGAAGCAACCACTTTTCTGTTCATCGCATGTGCAAACTCGGTATCACCAAGCTCTTCTGGCTGGGTATCGCCATAGCCCACAATAGTTAGGCGTTCTGGGGCAATACCGTTGTTGATGATCGCTTCACGAACAACCTCAGCGCGATTCTTCGAAAGTACCAAGTTCTTCTCTGGGTTACCAACAACACTCGCATAGCCTTGAATTTCAATAGTGGTATCTGGGTATTCCTTTAAGAAGTCTGCCATTTGGCTGATTTGTGTTTGGAATACTGGCTTGATATATGTTGACGCGTTATCAAACAAAATTCTCAACGCCATAGTATTCGACACGTCGACATATTGTTCACAACCATCGTTATCTAACGCAGCGCCCTCCGGAGTTGCAATACATAAGTCGCGGGCATTAATAACGCCATCACCATCATCGTCGATTAAATCGGCTTTTTGATCGGCAAGTGGAGTTGCGATGTAGTCGTATTTATCATTTTCAGGAGTTGTTGCTGATGCAAAAAGCGGCAGAGAAACAAGGCCACATAGCAGTAATTTGGTCTGTAGTTTCATATTAATACTCCACCTTCTCGTTCCACTCTTTTGGAGTGTCAACTCGTAATGCTGCAAGTAAATCACCAGTAGCATTCATCACTCGATAGCGAGCAAATTGCTCAGCGTATTTAGCGTCTAAATATCCTTTACGAGCCTCGAACAGTTCGTTTTCGGTGTTAAGAACATCAAGAAGAGTACGTTTGCCTATCTTGTATTGTTTTTGGTAAGCAACAACAGTGTCAGAAGCAGAGTCTACGTGATCGGACAAAAATTCGCGTTGTTGAATGGTGAACTCTAAACCTGTCCAAGAGAGTTTTAACCCTTCTTCAACCATACGGTAGGTTCTGTCACGAAAATCTTTGGCTTTGTTGAGTTGGTATGCTGCAGCTTCAGTGCGATCGGAATCCGAGCCGCCATTATATAAGTTGTAACGCATTCGAAGCATAGCGCGAGTTTCATTATCGGTACCGATATTACCACCGGCATCGTCACGCCAGTTATGGCCCGCATCGATATAGAAGGTAGGGTAGTTAACCCCTTTAGTTTGTTGGTATTGAAAACGAGCAGAGTCTACATCCACCTGAGAGACTTTGATTACTGGGTGATGTTCCATGGCGATTTTTAGTGCGTCATCTACGGTTGGTGGAATAGCAACTTCATCAGCTCTAGGATATTTGAGGCCTAAGGGGGCTTGCCCTACTAGGCGTTTAAACTGCGTATGTGTATCGAAAAGGTTGTTCTGCGCGGCTAGTAAATTACCATGAGCTTTTGCAATACGAGCTTCGACTTGTGAAAGGTCTGCGGTTGAACCAATACCTGAATCAACACGCTTTTTAATGTCTTTATATATTTTCTTGTGTACTTCTAGATTAGCTTCAGAGAGTGCCAATATTTCGTAGGCTTTGGTCGCGTCGAGATAAATCTGAGCAACTTCTAGCGCAATGTCTGAGGCATCAGCGAGTAATTGGTATCTTACAGACTCTGCTTCCGCAGCAGTTCGATCCATATCGTTTAATGTCTCGTTACCATCCCAAATTAATTGAGTAAGACTAATACCAACTTCCTTTCTAGTTAAGCTCTCGTTTCGACTATTCAAAGAGTTTTCACGGTCATAGTCCGTTCTTTCGTAGCCGATACCACCGTCCAAATCGACTTTAGGTCGATACGCACCCACAGAAGCTTCTGCGTCATATCGTTTACTGACGTATTCATTATAAGCGGCTTTAATATCAGGGTTGGTAGCAAGTGTGTTTGCTACGGCTTGCTCTAATGTTTGACTGCTAACCGGAAGGCTAAGGGCTACAAAACAAGCGGCTGCTGTTAGAGTGAACCTGTTCAATGTTATTCTCCTTAATCCTTGGCTAGACGAATTGCTGATTTTTGGTTTTGAGCTCGCAAATTCATCACTTCTACTCACTACTATTTATTCGAGTCAAGTCATAAACTTAGGTAACGCACCATAGAATTACTATAGCGCACAACCTTGTTCTTTCAACCTAGCTCGATCACACCTTGAACCTAAAGAGGGATAGGTTCAGGCTAGATGTTAGCTTTGTTATACATTGCCACATACTATTGAAAATAGTAGAGAAATTCGTTAATTCAATTAGGGAAAAGGAAAAATGTCTTATTTTTGAGACAGTTCAATCAAAAAAGCCATTCTTTTCGAAAAAAGAATGGCTTAGAAAATGTCATAGAGTCTTGACTCTAAAGTGCTTTGGGTCTAAAGAACTTTACAAGCAAACCCTTTCAAGTAGAAGCCTTCCGGGTAAGCGGTATCTGTTGGGTGGTCTGCGGCTTGTTCAAATCGTTCTACAAACTTAACTGAACGGTTAGCATCTACAGCGGCATCTGCGATTATTTTTTGGAATAAGGCACCGTCCATTAACCCTGAGCAAGAGTACGTAAGAAGGGTACCACCTGGCTTCAAGATCTGCATTGCTAGCATGTTGATATCTTTGTAGCCGCGACAAGCGCCATTGAGCTGAGCTTTCGATTCGGCAAACTTTGGTGGATCCATGATAACCACATCAAACTTGGTTCCTTGATCTCGGTATTCACGCAATAACTTGAAAACATCTGCATTGAGGAACACTGCTTTTTTCTTTTCGGTGAAACCATTCAGCTCGGCATTGTGTTTCGCGGTATCAAGCGCCAGTTGAGAAACGTCGGCATTAATGACACGCTTGGCACCGCCTTTTAATGCATACAGTCCAAATCCACCGGTATAACTGAAGCAGTTTAGTACTTCTTTATCTTTTACATACTTCTGAGCTTGATAACGGCTATCCCGCTGGTCCAAATAGAACCCCGTTTTGTGACCGTTAATGATATCGACACTAATTTTTACGCCATTTTCTTCAATGACGACTGGTTTTGATGGTGTTTCTCCATGCAGTACGCCTGTACGTTCTTTTAATCCCTCTTTTTTACGAACCGATACATCAGAGCGCTCGTAAATAGAGCACTCTGGGAAGCACTGCGTAAGCGCTTCTACAAGAGAATCCTTTTGGAATTCTGCTCCAGCGCTTAGCAATTGGCAAACTAGGAAGTTTTCATAGCGGTCGATGGTAATACCCGGTAAGCCATCCGACTCTGCAGCGATTAAGCGATATCCGGTCAAGCCATCTCGTTCAATAATATCTTCCCGTAGTAACTGTGCTTGGTTGATACGGCTGACGAAAAAGCTAACGTCAATATCTTGCTTTTCGAAGCTCCATACACGTGCTCTAATCTGAGAGTTAGGAGAGTATGCGGCCTTAGCTAACCATTCGCCATTGCTAGCGAACACGTCGACTGTTTCGCCGAGTGACGGTTGGCCATCGACGTGAGAAATACCTCTAGAGAAAATCCAAGGATGTTTGCGTCGAAGTGACTTGTCGCGACCTTTAACAAGATGAATAGCTGGAGCCATGGGATGCCTTACGAAGTTGAAACAGAGAAAAGGTTGGCTATTTTGTGTGAAGATTCAAACAAATGCAAATAGAGTTCCGTTAACCTGACTTAGAAACTGTATAGATGAACTAAAATCAGCTTAGCACGCTGTTCATGCAGGAGAGAAGATATGACTCACATTTGTCAGAAGGTTGTCGTGAAAGGAATGGTTCAAGGAGTAGGGTTTCGTTACCACACTTGTCATGAAGGGTTAAAATTGGGACTGACTGGGTATGCTAAAAATCTATATGATGGTTCGGTTGAGGTGGTAGCGTGTGGTGATCAAATCAAAGTTGAAGCTTTGTTTGAATGGTTAATGCAAGGCCCAAGGACCGCAACGGTTGATTCGGTGACCAAAGAGCCTTGCGAACAAAGTACTGTTTACAGTGGTTTTAAAATTCTTTAAGAGCTTATAAGCACTTTGCAGGCTTTGGTAAACCCGCAAGTTTGGTAGCTTGCTTTGCCGGGCCTTTTTTGAACAGCTTGAATAGATATTTACTGTTTCCTTTTTCCGGACCATGCGCCTTTTCCATCGCTTTTACCAGCATTCGTACCGCAGGTGAGGTGTTAAACTCCTCATAAAAGTCGCGGACAAACATCACAACCTCTATATGGGCATCGGTCAATTCAATACCTTCTTCTTGCGCTAGAGTTTCGATCATTGCTGGTTCCCAATCTTGATGATCGAGCAAATACCCTTCGGCGTCGGTTTCGATAGCTTTACCGTTAAATTCAAACATGTTTTTGATCTTGTAATTGAAACACGTGGCAAGGTTAGCCTAGTTACACGCTTTTTTTCAAGAGTGGTAGGGCGGTTTTAATCAGTATTTAGATACAAAAAAGCCCAAGAACGTGTCTTGGGCTTTCCTTAACATCCAGCGACTTGATTAGTCGTCGTTCATAATACCTAGGATAGATAGTAGGCTGATGAAGATGTTGTAGATAGAGACATACAAGCTTACGGTTGCAGAGATGTAGTTAGTCTCACCGCCGCGAACAATTTGCTGAGTTGTAAGCAAGATAACACCGGTTGAGAACAGGATAAACATTCCGCTCATCGCTAGGTATAGCATTGGCATTTGTAGGAAGATGTTTGCAACCATACCTACCAATAGCACAACGAAACCAGCTAGTAGCATACCATTAAGGAACGATAGGTCGCGTTTGGTTGTTAGTGCGTAAGCTGATGCGCTTAGGAACGCTAGAGCAGTACCACCTAGAGCGGTCACAATAACATCGCCCATACCAGCGCCAACATAAGCGTTAAGGATAGGACCGATTGTATAGCCTAGGAAGCCAGTAAATAGGAACGTAAATACCAAGCCCATGCTGTTGTTGCGGTTCTTCTCAGTGAGGAAAAGCAAACCGTAGAAGCCAACCAGCATAATAATCAAACCTGGGCGAGGCAGGTTCATAGCCATAGAAAATGCTGCAACGACCGCAGACCAAAGTAGCGTCATAGATAGCAGCGCGTAAGTATTTCGCAATACTTTGTTAGTTTGCAGTACACTCGCTTGAGATGAACTGCGAGATACCATAGGATCGTTCATAATCTTCCTCATAGATGATTGTCTTTACTTATATGACTATTTATGGGGCTGTTTGTTCGAAAAATCAAGTCCACAAATACAAGTCATTGAACAAAATCATAATAAAAATAATTGGTTAAGTGTGTAGTAAGTTGTAACACGATATTTCTACGTTGCAAATGGCAAAACAATGTAAAAATGGCGACTTAAAAAAGCCGCCATTTATCATCCAGAGCAATCAGTGATGAAGTATCTGACTCAGGAAGTTTTGCGTTCGATCTGATTGCGGATTTTCAAAGAAATCAACAGGATTGTTCTCTTCGATTATCTCCCCGGCATCCATAAATATCACTCGGTCGGCAACCTCTTTTGCAAAACCCATTTCGTGCGTTACACACAGCATGGTCATGCCTTCCTCTGCGAGTTCTACCATTACGTCCAGTACTTCTCTAACCATTTCTGGGTCGAGAGCTGACGTTGGCTCGTCGAACAACATAACTTGCGGGTTCATACACAACGAGCGAGCGATAGCTACGCGTTGCTGCTGTCCACCAGATAGCTGACCAGGATATTTGTCAGCTTGATCTGGGATTTTAACGCGCTCAAGATATTTCATCGCAATGGCTTCCGCTTCTTCTTTTGGCATCTTTTTGACCCAAATAGGAGCAAGCGTGCAGTTCTCCAGCACCGTGAGGTGAGGGAATAAGTTAAAGTGTTGGAAGCACATGCCCACTTCACGTCGCACCGCCTCGATGTTTTTCAGGTCTTCAGTCAATTCGTTACCAGAGACAAAAATGTGTCCTGCTTGATGCTCTTCTAATCGGTTAATACAACGAATCATCGTTGACTTACCTGAACCAGAAGGGCCACAAATTACGATTTTTTCACCCTTTTTAACGTCAAGGTTGATATTTTTCAGTACGTGAAACTCGCCGTACCACTTGTTCATGTCCTTTAACTGGATCATGTAATCTTCTTGTTGCGTCATAATACGTCCTCGAATTTCCGTTTATCGTTTGTGACCGGTATGCAGTTTGTTCTCTAGCCAAATCGAGTATCTCGACATGCCAAAACAGAACACCCAGAACACTAACGCGACAAATACATAACTTTCCGTAGCAAAACCAAGCCACTCGGGGTCGGTGTTTGCGGCTTGACCAATACCCAGTACATCAAACATACCAATGATGAGTACTAGACTGGTATCTTTAAATAAACCGATGAAGGTGTTTACGATTGAAGGAATGGTAATCTTAAGTGCCTGCGGTAGCACAATAAGCCCCATTTTTTTCCAATAAGTAAGACCTAGCGCGTCTGCTGCTTCATATTGGCCTTTTGGAATAGCTTGTAGACCACCACGAATAACTTCCGCCATATAAGCCGCACTGAACATGACAACACCAATCAATGCTCTAATTAGCTTGTCAGTTTCTACACCCTCTGAGAAAAATAACGGTAGCATTACCGACGCCATAAACAGAACAGTGATAAGCGGTACGCCACGCCATACTTCGATATAGACAGTACAGATACTGCGAATAATTGGCATCTCTGAACGTCGACCTAATGCTAACGCCACACCAATAGGTAGAGAGACGATAATACCCACAAGAGCAATGATCAGTGTGACAAGTAGTCCACCCCATTTATGTGTTTCTACGACTTCAAGCCCAAACACACCACCGTATAAGAGACCAGCGGCGATGAAAGGATAGATGTTGACGAAGAACAACCAAATCCATAAACGTTTAGGCGTTCGCTCATAAGCAAGCAAAGCAACGAAAATTGCCAGTGTTGCGTAGAACAGGCGAGGGCGCCATAACTCAGCTTGAGGGTAGAAGCCATACATGAACTGTTCCCAGCGAACGCTGATAAACACCCAGCACGCGCCTTCTCTCGAACAAGCGTCGCGAGTAGTACCAACCCAATCTGCTTTGAGAATAGCCCAATCGAACGTATACCAAAGTAGAGAGAGAGCAAAGTAGCCTAAAACAATCGTTAGTAGAGAGTTGGCGGGGCCATTAAATAGATTCTTTCGTAACCAACCAACCACACCAACAGTATTGGCTGGAGGCGGAAGGTCCGGTTGAAATTGATGCTGTGACATATTACCTCTCCACCAATGCAACTTTCTTGTTGTACAAGTTCATCAATGCAGACGTCACCAAACTCAAGGTTAGGTAAACGGCCATAGTCATTGCGATGATTTCAATGGCTTGTCCAACTTGGTTTAACGTAGTACCAGCGAACACAGATACTAAATCTGGGTAACCTATCGCCATAGCTAAAGAAGAGTTCTTTGTCAGGTTAAGGTATTGACTGGTGAGTGGTGGAATGATGATCCTCATTGCCTGAGGAATAACGACCAGTTTTAATGTGCGAGATTTAGGTAATCCAAGAGACATTGCTGCCTCGGTTTGACCGTGGTTTACAGCATTAATGCCTGAACGAACGATTTCAGCAATGAAGGAAGCGGTATAGATACTTAAAGCAAGAGTCAAAGCCGCGAGCTCAGGAATAATACTGATACCACCTTTAAAGTTGAAGCCTTTAAGAACGGGG
Source organism: Vibrio mediterranei (assembly GCF_900088415.1). Classification (GTDB taxonomy): domain Bacteria; phylum Pseudomonadota; class Gammaproteobacteria; order Enterobacterales; family Vibrionaceae; genus Vibrio; species Vibrio mediterranei. The sequence goes on along the minus strand of NZ_FLLQ01000007.1, from coordinate 44,179 downwards.
TACTCTGCCGTGATAGGCATGCCCATAACAAAAAATACAACAACAGGAAGGACAACGATTAAACCCAAACCAATGCGAAACATTGGTGTTTGTTGACCAGTAAGCTTTTGTTTGTTCTTAGCCCAAATATTAATAATGATGGTCGCAATAATACCGAGTATAAAAGCGCCGATCACCACGCTACTGCCTTCTCCAAACACTGGAGCAGGGAAGTAAAGACCGCGAACATTTAAGAAAATAGCTTCACCTAGGCTCATACTTTGACGAGCGGAAGGTAAGGCTTGAAGGACCGCAAAGTACCAGAAGAAGATCTGTAACAATAAAGGAATGTTTCGGAAAATCTCGATATACACTGCAGCAAATCGACTAACTAGCCAGTTAGAAGAAAGTCGAGCAATACCGATGACAAATCCGAGAACAGTAGCTAACACAATGCCTAGCACAGAGACTAGCGCCGTGTTTAAAAGCCCCACGAAAAAGGTTCGGCCATAAGAAAAGGTTTCGTCATACTCGATAAGAGTAAGACCGATTCCAAAGCCCGCTTCTTGGTTTAAGAAATCAAAACCCGTTGCGATACCTCGAGCAGCTAGATTGTTTAACGCATTGTTAACGATCGTATAGAAAAAGAGTCCTAAAGCGAGAACGGCGATAACTTGGAAAACAATAGAGCGGAAGGTGGGGTTGTATAGTAGATTTGCGCTTTTCGCAGGTTTGTTCTGCGGTGCGACTTGAGTCGTAGTAGGTTTCATACAGCTATAACCTCAAATCCTTTTAAAAAAAGGGCGGATGAACCGCCCTTATTTGAGCACTTAATAGTTATTAGCGGATTGGTGGCGCGTACATGAAGCCGCCAGCATTCCATAGTGCGTTTACGCCACGTGAGATTTGAAGTGGTGAACCTTCACCAACTGTACGCTCAAAACTCTCGCCGTAGTTACCTACTTGTTTAATGATTTGGTAGCCCCAATCATCACGGATACCTAGGCCTTTACCTTTAGGACCATCAACACCAAGAATACGCTTGATGTTTGGATCTTTAGATTTAAGCATTTCATCCGCATTCTTAGACGTGATGCCATATTCTTCAGCGTTCACCATTGCAGCTAGTGTCCACTTAGCGATGTTGAACCACTGGTCGTCGCCTTGACGAACTACTGGGCCAAGAGGCTCTTTAGAAATGATCTCTGGAAGAACGACCGCTGAACTTGGATCTTGAAGGTTTAGACGAAGTGCATATAGACCAGATTGGTCAGTTGTTAACACATCACAACGACCTGAGTCGAAACCTTTTGACGTTTGAGCTGCAGTATCGAATACTACTGGCTTGTATTCCATACCATTGTTACGGAAGTAATCAGCTAGGTTCAGCTCAGTAGTGGTACCTGATTGAACACAAACAGACGCGCCGTCAAGCTCTTTAGCGCTAGAAAGACCTAGATCTTTCTTAACCATAAAGCCTTGACCATCGTAGTAGTTAACACCAACGAAGTTTAGACCTAGTGCAGAGTCACGGTGTAGAGTCCATGTTGTGTTACGTGATAGTACATCAATCTCACCAGATTGAAGTGCAGTAAAACGTTCTTTTGCAGTCAATGGAACGTATTTAACTTTGGATTTGTCACCCAATACCGCAGCAGCAAGAGCTTGGCAGTATTCTACGTCAATACCTTCCCACTCACCTTTTGAGTTAGGGTTAGAGAAGCCTGGAAGACCAGTACTAACGCCACAGGTTAAAACGCCAGCTTTAGTGACTTTGTCGAGAGTGCCGTCAGCAGCAGATGCTGATGTACTCATCATTGCAGCAGATGCCGCTACTAAAGAAGCAATAAGAGTGAGTTTCTTTGCCATTGTGTATCCTTCCTGTTATTTCCGTGTAAATCAGGTCCAGCCTGAATACAATGTGCTAGTTATTGTTGTGTTGCATCATAAGTCGTTAAAATTGAACTGATTTGGTGCAATTTGTAACGACCGTTTAAAGCGTAGATAATGATTTGTGATTTCTCAAATTATTAATTTAAATAGTGTTTTGAGTTGCCACATACGTCTAAACAGTAGTTAGAATGACGAAATGTGATGATTTTGTAAATAGTGCAGCTTGGCACCAAAAAGGTGCTTTAGAGAGTGGTATGTTATATTTGTGTTAAATTAACATGATCGGCCGTTTTATTGATTTTGGTTCAAATTTTTGACTAATAAACATTAAAAATTCAGTGAAAAATTGTTTTGTGACCAATGTCTCGGTGACAAATATGCACCGTAATGGTGAATATGAATGAATAGTTATTTCGTTTAGAAAAGGAAATTTATGCGTTACTTTCCACTGTTTATGGATTTACTAGATCGACCAGTTTTGGTCGTAGGGGGCGGAGAGGTCGCGTGCCGAAAAGTGGATACTTTAACGAGAGCAGGGGCTCGCGTAACGATAGTATCACCTCAACTAGAGCCTTACCTTGCTGATTTAGTCGAGCAAGGTAAATGTTTATGGGTAAAGCGTTTCTACGAAGCTGAGTTAATGCATCAGGACTTTGTGCAAGTTTGGGCGACAACTGATAACCCAGAACTTAACCATCAGGTGCATAAAGATGCTAAAAAAATGGGTATTTTGGTAAATGTCGTTGATGATACTCCGTATTGCGACTTTATTACTCCATCAATAATCAATCGCGGCCGCGTTCAAATTGCCATATCAAGTGGTGGTGCCTCGCCAGTTCTAATTAGAGGTATTCGTGAAAAGCTTGAGTCCATACTTCCCATGAATACGGCTCAGCTGGCGGATTTTGCCGCAAGCAAACGTGGTGATATTAAACAGCATTTCGCTACCGTTGATGAGCGACGTAAGTTCTGGGAGCTGTTTTTCAACGAACCTAGGGTAGTGGAATGTAAGAATAATCATGAGCTTGAGCTCGCCTATCAACAGCTCATAAACAGTGACACAGAGTTTTCCAATGCCTGTACGTGGATCAAGTTTGGTGTTGACCCTGAACTCCTGCCTATTAAAGCACTAAGGATTATGCAAGAGGCTGAAGTGGTGTTCTTTGACAAGAGTTGTCCATTCGGATTTGTTGATTTAGTTCGACGGGACGCAGAGCGCATCGAGTTTCAAGATATCGCACAAGTCTCTCAAGACATTCAGAAACGCAAAGCAAACAAAGAACGTATAGTAGTGTTTGTAGACCCGCAATCTTCCTCACATAGGCTTCTTAAAGAGGGCGATGAGGAAATTGGCTTGGCGCAGATAAAATAAAAGGGCGTTAACGCCCTTTTATTTAAAACGACTAACTCGAGTTAGTCGCGGAAGTTATTAAACTGGAATGGTTGACCCAGTTCGCCATTCTTAACTAACTGCATAGTTGCTTGCAGGTCATCGCGTTTCTTACCTGTTACGCGGACTTTGTCACCTTGAATCGCGACTTGAACTTTAATTTTCGAGTCTTTTACCAGTTTCACGATTTTCTTTGCAACGTTGGTTTCGATACCTTGCTTGAACAATACGGTTTGGTGCCATTGTTTACCTGATTGTTCAGCCGTTTGTGATTCCATCGCGTTTACATCAACGCCACGCTTAGTCAGGTTACCACGCAAAATATCGCGCATTTGCTTAAGCTGGAAATCGCCTTCACATGAAAGTTTTACGGATTCATCGTTTTGAGAGAACGATGCTTCGACGTTCCTAAAATCAAAACGCGTCGCCAGTTCACGGTTTGCATTGTCTACAGCATTACGCAGTTCTACTGTGTCGATTTCTGAAACAATATCAAATGACGGCATGTTAACCTTCCTTCTCGTTACGTTGTTTTACAGCATCAGCAAGAATGTCTAGCATTTGAACGGTATCATTCCAGCTAAGGCAAGGATCTGTGATTGATTGTCCATAAGTTAAGTTATGGAGATCTTCCATGCTCTGGTTACCTTCTTCTATGAAGCTCTCAGCCATGATGCCTGAAATCTTGTTGGAACCAGAGATGATTTGACCAGCGATGTCTTTTGCAACGTCGAGTTGCTTACGGTGTTGTTTTTGGCAGTTTGCGTGACTGAAGTCAACAACTAGGCGAGCTGGCAAGTCGAATGATGCTAACTGATCGCATGCTTTCTCGATAGACGCTTGATCGAAGTTTGGTCCTGTGTCTCCACCACGTAGAATCACGTGACCGAATGGGTTACCACTGGTGCGGTATACTGTCATACGACCATGTTTATCTGGTGAGTAGAAATAGTGCTGTGCTCTCGCGGCGCGAATCGCATCAATAGCAATTTTGATGCTGCCGTTGGTACCGTTTTTGAAACCAACAGGGCAAGATAAAGCTGAGGCCATTTCTCGGTGAATTTGCGACTCAGTAGTACGCGCGCCAATTGCACCCCAAGTGATAAGGTCGGCGATGTATTGGCCGGTAATCATATCTAAAAACTCAGTTGCCGTAGCCAAACCAAGTTTGTTGATGTCTAGAAGCAAACCACGAGCTTTGTTCAAGCCAGTCTCAAGCGCATAAGAACCATCAAGATTAGGGTCCGTAATTAAGCCTTTCCATCCAACAACAGTGCGTGGTTTTTCAAAGTAGGTACGCATGACGATAAATAGTTCGTCTTTATACTCGTTTTGAATTGCACTTAAACGCTTAGCATAGTCTAGTGCAGCTTCAGTATCGTGGACTGAACAAGGGCCCACAATGCAAAGAAGACGATCATCTTCTCCACTTAAAATACTTTCAATTTGACGGCGAGAATTAGCAATGCGCTCTGCAACGTCATCCGTAATTGGGTGATTCGTACTCAATTCTGACGGAGTCGGCATTGGACCTAATGCCTGTGTTCTTAGTTCATCTGTCTTTAATGGCATGGTGCAGCCTGCAAATTTATTACGAAGCGGTAAAGATAAACGAAATGACAGTTAGAATAAACCTCTAATCCGGAGATAACCGTATCATTTGCATTGATTCGTCCTTCATAAAACACACATTGGTTAAATTAGAATCAAAGTTTGGCTTTATCCTCGTGCTACAAAAATAGTGGTCACATTTAATTAAAAGGAATCCCTTGTATTCATTGGCGGGAGTCGGTATTTTTCCTTTAAAGCAAATAACAACAGCACGGAGCAGCAATGGGGTACGACACTATCCAAACTGGCCAAGAAGAAGCCGAATCAACAACCAACCTGAACCTTGGAAATGTACTGCCTAGTTTTGGCGAGCAGCAGCAACCTGCTACCCATCTTTATGTATCTATTTCTGAGCTCATTATGGAAAAGATATTCTTTCACCCCAACTATGCCTCAATGGTTGACTCTCTCGATACCGTAGAGCTCGAGGCAATAAATGCTATCTTAGGTGAGCAAAGTGCTTCAGAGTTTTTTGTTGAGACGTTGGTGAATGCAATTAAAGCGGCGAATATTGCTTCTTACGACACCGTACGTCTTGAACTCAATGATGCAAATAGCTACGAGATGAGCGCTCTACTAGGTGGAGGCGCGGAACCTGATGAGGTTAACCCTTGTCTGGGACTCCGTGGTGTCTCCCGATTTGCTTCTGACGCTTATAAAGCGTGCTTTGCGCTTGAATGTGAAGTGATAAAGCGTTTGAGAGCAGACGGTATTAATGTAGAAATCGTTGTGCCTTGTGTACGCGCCTTGAGTGATGCCGCTAAAATCATTGACCGACTCGCTGAGCAGGGCTTGCCACGAGGCCTTAATGGTCTCAAAGTACTGTTTGCTTGCGACACTCCTTCTGCAGTGCTGCTGTCTGAGCGTTTGCTACAGTATTTCGATGGATTGGTAATTAAAGTTGAGAGCTTGACTCAATTGACCTTAGGTGTCGACATTAATCAAGAAGAGCTGGTTCATCTATACGACCCTCAAAACGAAGCGGTACTAAAGCTAATTAAAGAAGCGGTTACCGCCTCTAAAGAAGCGAGAAAACCGGTTCTACTAACGATTGGGGCACTTGACGACTATCCAGTCCTTAAAGACTTCATTGCTGAACTGGGTAGAATCGACGTGTATTCCACCGCAGCTTAATCACGGCAGTATTTAAAGTGAAAAGCTCCTACCTTCATAAGAAGTTAGGAGCTTTTTATTAACAATTTTTTGACATCTTCGTGGCTTTCTAGTTTACTGGTCAGACAAGTATAGATGAGGGAAGTCGTATGTTATCGCCGTTACAAAAGGCTAATTTTTACCTTAACGCGTTCGGGTTTATGAAGGTGCCGTTAATTTGGTTATGCCGTCCAAAATTATTGGAGCTGAACGAGGAAAAGGTCGTAATTAATATTCCATTAAGGCGACGTACGAAGAATCACTTAAACAGTATGTATTTTGGCGTGCTTGCGGTAGGTGCTGATGTGGCCGGCGGATTTATGGCGATGAATAAAGCGCAAAAACGGGGTAATAAAGTGTCGTTGGCATTCAAAGAGGTCGAAGGCAAATTTTTGAAACGTCCAGAAGCTGACGTTCAATTTGTATGTTCTGACGGAAAGCTCATTGATGAAATGTTAGATGAGACGATAAGAACGGGAGAGCGTGTAAACAGACCGGTAAAGATTACCGCCATCTGTCCATCACTACATGGCGACGAACCAATGGCGGAGTTTTCGTTGGTCTTGTCATTAAAAGCTAAGGCTGCGTAACCTAGCCAACCAAACTGTGTGCACTCAAACTTTTAGTACTACAGCGAGATCTGTTCTATATCGACAATTTTCGAACGGCTGAGCACAATTTTCCAACGATAGTAAACGGGTTCGTTACCATGGTTGTGCTCCTTCACAATTAGGTTGAGCAAGTGACGTTTTTCTAACGATTCTTTCACTACTTGACCGTCTTGGAGCTTATAAAAGCGGTTGTTGGATTTGTCCATCAATCTCGTCAGCGCCCGGAAGTTAATATTGAGGATTTCGCGAGTTTGATCATAACCACTGGTAAATTTTGAGGTGGCCATGTCGGTCAGCGCGCGATAGTGCAAGATTTCTTCTTCTCTTTGAACCACGCGTTTCTTACGAATAGACTTAATTCTATCAGGCATCTTTTCGAACGTTGTATAATCCAGCCACTCAATTTTCCTGCCTACATCTTTCTTTGTAGTTGCATCGATATAACGTCTGCGCCACTTAGGTTTTCCTCTTTGTATCCAGCGCCACATAATATCGCGTAGGTCATCTTTAAATACTTCACGCAATGCGTAGATAACAGATAGAACAAGAATAAATGAAGCGGTAATCTCGCCCAGATAATCGCGTGCTAATATGACCGCAGACGTTACGAATAACATCACAAGTCCAGTCGCTGTACCTTTGATAACCCGTTTAGTATTACTGCCGACGGAGGTTGACTTTTCTTGCAGTACAACAGGATGTTCAATCAAGCGGCGCAATAACCTCATCTTGTTGCTAAGACGGGTCGGATCTTTGCGAACTTTTTCGGAGTTGTAGTTGTTTAGATTTCGATGTGCCTGTTCTTTCTCGACAATGGTAATAAGCCGATCTTTTAAAGGGGTATATGCCTTACCATTAGGGATATAGACGACGAGTTCGAGAAACTTCTGCCCGGTATACCAAGATAAGTAATTATCAATGTTGGCATAGTGACGTTTAAGGCTTTCTTCGTAAGGAATCGAACGGCGCATCTTCTTAAGAATATCGAGAGCGAGCTCAATGACTTCATCTATCTCATCTGCAGTGACGTCTTCCTTCGCCGTTTCTTTTAAGGTTGCCACAGCTTTATCGAGAGCGATAACGTATTGGTAGGCGAATAGGCTCAAACTGACGCGGTATTGAGTATTAGAAAGGCGTCCTCGTTTTGCTAGTCGCGAGTGAACGAGCGGCAGAAGTGTTTCATTACTATAATAGGCTCGCTTCTGCGAAATTGAATCGTAGTAGAAATCTGTTTCTGATACTAAATGTGACTTCATCCCTAGTTCGTTCGGGACGAATAAGTAAACATCTAAATCTAATCTTTTTGAGTTGGCCATCACGTGTGCAATTTTGAGTGTAATGGCGTCTTGCTTGTCGACGGTGATCAAACAACTTCTCCGTGTGCTTTGATAACGTTAAGCATATCAGAACCAAGGTAAACTAGCATCTTAAAGCGAGTCAGGTATAATCGCGCCAATTACCCCAATAGAGATAAACACAATGATTAACGTAGGTCGTATCAACCAGCTAGAAGTAACAAAAGAAGCGGATTTTGGTTGGTTTTTAGACGGAAAAGATTACGGTTCGATTTTATTAACCAAGAAGCACGCTCCTGAGGGTGTAGCGGTTGGTGATGTTGTTGATGTTTTTCTCTATTTTGATGCGGACAACCAAATTGCTGCAACCACAGAAAAACCAGTTGCACAAGTTGGTGAGTGGGGCCTGATGAAAGTTGAAGGCGTAAACAGCATCGGCGCATTTGCCAGTTGGGGAATTAAAGAGAAAGACTTACTTATTCCTTTTAGCGAACAGCGTGGTCGCCTGTCAGCAGGACAAACGATTCTTGTTTACGTGTACACCGACAAAGCATCCGGCCGTATCGTTGGTACCACGAAATTTAACAAGATTCTAGACAAAACACCTGCACAATATACAAAGAACCAGCAAGTTGATTTGCTCATCGCTGAACGCAGTGACTTGGGTTACAAAGCGATCATTAATGGTGAACACTGGGGAATGATTTTCCCTTCGGATGTATTTGGTAAGTTATTTATCGGTAAGCAGTTGAAGGGCTTTATCAAGCAAGTTCGTTCTGATGGTAAGATAGACTTGACGCTTCAAAAAGTGGGCGTTGCGAAAATGGATGATTTAAGTGAAAAAATCCTAAGTTTACTAGAGAAGAAAGGTGGCTTCTTACCATTGAGCGATAAATCTACGCCTGAAGCGATTTTTGCCACCTTCAAAACCAGTAAAGGTACATACAAGAAGAGTATCGGTGGTCTATATAAGCAAGGTAAGATCAGTATTGATAAAGATGGTATCCGTTTGATTCAAGACTAATCAAAACTAGCGATAAAAGTTCAGACCAAAAAGAGGCCCAAAACTGATCCTGATTTGGGCCTAGGGGAATGGCTCATGGAGAGCCTACGCTAACTGTTTTAAACAAACCTGCCTTCAAGAATGCGTCGCTATGCTTCTTTACGTCAGTGCTTAGAATCTTTACTTTAAACGGCCATTGCGTTTAATTGCCTATGTGTTGATAACCTTTAAAGTGTAGTACAGAACAGGAAAAAAGCGATGTGACCAGCGGTTTTAGCTAGCTAAAACCGCTATGTATTTGGCTTAAAACAGGTTTTTGTCGCGCACCAACTCTCTTGGAAGGCCATTCTTTACTCTATTTCCAACCCATTTACCCAAACCAATAATAAAACCGTTATAACTAACGAACACTTCACCTTTGCCGGATAAGCCCTCAGGCCTTACGTCTCTACCCATAAACCACTCTCTTGCGTCCTCTTTAGATAGGGGAACAGCGGTTGTATCAGTATTAGTCAGAGCCGTTGCGACTTGGTGTTGCCAGCGATAACCTTTTTTATGTTGTTCCGCGATCTTGATACCCATGCGCGAGAAACGAAACTCTCCCAACATTGGTTCTAGCGCTTCTGGGAATAACCAAATGTCATTGTCACGCTTCCATAATGTGCTGTGTTGTGGAACGGAAATACTCATAGTTTGTTGCAGTTGAGTGACAACGTCACTTGATTCTTTTCGAGTTAATGGCTGAAAAGGAAACTTACCGAGCCGTTTCTTTACCGTTGGAGCAGGATGAGTTCCTGTTTTCTTAAACTTGGCAATAAAGAAGCCTTCGCTGTCGTAGGTTTGCGGGAAAACGTGCAGAAACCCTTCTTGTGTTGTCGCTTTTTCTGCATCAGGGAACAGCTGTTGCAATGACGTGATTTCAACAGCATCTCCAAACGTTTGTGTGAGATGAAGGGCAACCTGTTGGTTTTCTTCTGGACTTAAAGCACAAGTAGAATAGACCAGAGAACCACCTACTTTTAGGGCATGAAATGCACTTTCAATCAGGTCTTTTTGGGTTTGAGCAATATCTTTGGTAGACGCTAAACTCCAGTTTTTCATCGCATCGGCATCTTTACGAACGGTTCCTTCCCCTGAACACGGTGCATCTAAGAGAATGGCATCAAACTGTTCTGGCAACCATCCGCCAAACACGCGAGCATCGTAGTTACTCATTGCAACATTACTGACGCCACAACGTTCGATATTGGCGTGCAATACTTTAACGCGGCTAGCAGCAAACTCATTCGCTACCAATACCCCTTCGTTATTCATCAATGCGGCAATCTGAGTCGTTTTTGAGCCGGGAGCGGCGGCCATGTCCAAGACGGCTTCAAATTTTTCATCACCACAAAATAAAGCACTAGGCGGCAGCATAGAACTGGCTTCTTGAATATAGAATAATCCGGCCATATGTTCGGCGGTGTTGCCAAGAGGAACGATGCTTTCGTCAGCATCAATCCAAAATCCCTCTTCACACCAAGGGATGGTCGTTAATTCCCAACCATTTGTCTGCGCTTTTTTTAAAAAGTCATCAATTGAAGTTTTAAGGGTATTAACGCGAATACTCTTTCTTAAGGGTCTTTGACAAGCGGCGATGAAGTCTTCCATGTTGAGAGTGCTAGGGAGGAACGTTTCAACATGTCTTAAGAAGTCTTCTGGGAGGTAAACATTGGCGTGCAAAATGATGCCTTTCGATAGCTGTGTTTATTTAGCAGCGAATTATATACCTAGCGGTAATCAAAGCAAATAAAAGCCCGCTATTGCGGGCTTAGGAAAGGCGTCTTTTGTTCGATTAAGGAGTAGGGATCGGCGTGCGCCATTTTTTCCAGTTTTCTTCTGCAGACTTGTTTAAATAAAACGACTGTCCAGCCTCTGCTTGAGGTTGAAGCTGTTTCCCTTCTGGAGTAGAGAAAGTAATCCCTCCTCGAATCAGGCTATCAACCGTACCAGCCTTGATGTTAGCCCCGGAGAGGCCAATTTGCACATCTAAACCAGACACATTCCAAAACACGCTATTGGAACGGACTAAATACGCATAGTGAGGATCAATTTGAATGGTGGAGATAACACGATCAGCGAATGTGCCAAGCTCGACGTCAGTGACACGACCTACTTCAATGTCTCGATATAGGATAGGTGTTCCTGGTTTAATTGAGCCGCGAGTTTCACTTTGCAGTGTATACTCAACGCCGTTCTCTACTTTAGGAAAATCGTTAAGATCGAAAACCTTAGAAGCTTTTCCTTTACCAGGTTCTACCGCTATGTATTGGCTAACAATAGCGCTTAGATTCTTCACACCGTTAAGACCGATTTGCGGTTTAACCATCCAATAATACGTGCCAGATGTCGCCAATTGATTGACATATTCCGGCAGAATCCTTGCTATTACTTCAACACGCTCTTTATCGAAATCTGGAACGGTAAGCATCACTTCACCAACTTTTACCCCTTGGTATTTTAGCGGCATACCTTTACTAACTTGTTGGTCCGTTGTCGTGGTATAGAGAGTAATAGATTGACCAAATTTACGAGCTGAATTGAAGTCCTGATATAGTTTCCAGTTCTTTCCTGTTTTGTTGTTGATACCCGGCATGCTATCAAATGCGATACCACCATCGATAAGTGTTTTGAGTGGCGCAGCTTTAACATTAATTCCAGATAAAGAGGCTTCAACTTCAACGCCAGAACGATTCCAAAATACGGTTTGCGGTGTAACGAGGTGCTTGTATTGGTTATCGATGCTCGTTTGAATATAGACACCGCCATCGGTCAATGAGTAGTTTGATACGCTACCAACCTGCATATTTCGATATAGAACAGGACTACCTTCTTGGATTGGAGGAAGCTCATTAGCGAATAGTGTCAGGCGCATTGAACCCGTTTGGTCATGTTTTGCTAACTCAGCCAACGATTTGGTCTGGAACAAGGCAAATTCCGCACGGTCTGTTTTTAAACCTTCACTGACAAAACTGATAGAGCCTGTGAGAAGTTGTTTTGCAGGTGGGACAGTAACGTTGAGTCCTGCTTTAGTTAACTCAGCGGTAGCACTGCCTGTTACGAAAAAGCGGTTTTGCGAGCGAATCAGATCTTTGTACTCAATATCAATGGAGATATCCATTGCCACTTTGTCGTCCACCAGTTCCACGCTATTTAACGTGCCCACAGGAATACCTCGATAAAGGACGCTGCTACCAGGCTCAAGACCAAATGAGTTCTCAGAAAGTAGGCGTATAGCGATAGATTTCGCTTGAACGCGGTCGAGCTCGTCTTGTTTAACCGCCACAAAGTCACGGGCTTGTTCGCCACTTCCAGGGACGAGCGTTAAAAAGTTTCCAGTAATCAGATTTGATAGGTTTTCAACCCCAGACAGTGACACTTTGGCTTCTTCCAATAAGAACAATGTGCCCTGATTGAGCATATCACTGAAGGCTGGCTCGATAGATGCTGAAGCAATGATAGAGTCTCGTTCCCCGCTTAGTGCCAAATTGTTGATACGACCGATCTCAAGGCCGCGATACATAATCGGTGAGCCATTGGCCTTCAGGTTGCTGTTGTCGGGAAGGGCAATGCGAATTGGAATACCTCGACCAGCGGTTTTAAGATCTTTGTACAGTCTAAAATCTGTCCCAGCTTTTACCGGTTCACCACCGTCGGGAGAGTCTACGGCAATGGCACCTGCGAGAATAGCACTCAAGCTCTCAAGACGAATGTCGACACCTTGAAAACCAACATTAGCACCGATGCCACTCACATTCCAAAAGCGGCTCTTGTCAGTGATGATGTGACGAAACTCGTCTTGAATGGATGCTTTGATAATTACGGTTTCAGCATCATTATCAAGTTTGAAGCTATAGACTTCACCAATTGGAATTTTTCTGTAGACGATTTTTGAGCCTACTGAAATGCCCCCTAAGTCTCTTGCCTTTAAAGTAACGGTTAACCCGTCGTTAACGGCCAGTTCTGTAGGTACTGACTCAAGAGCCACGTATTTGGATTTCGCGCTATCGGATTCGGTAGCAGGGAAAATCGATATGTAGTTGCCGGATACCAGAGCGTCCAATCCAGAAATGCCAGATAGCGACGCGGAAGGTTTTACCAACCAAAATTTCGTGTCTTCACCCAGTAATTTGGTTGCTTCAGGATATATATCAGCATCGACATAAATGTTACTCAGGTCTGCTGATAGATTGATGTCTCGCACCATACCAACCTCTAAGCCTTGATAGCGAATAGTCGTTCTACCTGCTATTAATCCTTGCGCATCAGAGAAGTAGATTTGCACTCGTTGACCGGCATCATGTACGGCTTTTGCTAATAACCAACCAGCCAAGGCGATGGTCAAAACAGGCAAGATCCAGAGAGGAGAGATGCGTCGATCTTTCTTAATCTCTGGGCTATAGGACGGTTGTTGTTGATTCTCGTTACTCATTAAAGCTACTACTCAACTTTGGTTTCAGGTTGCAAGGAAGGTTTCGAATTATGTCTGTCCCACAGTAATCGTGGGTCCAATGTTTCGGCCGCAAACATAGTTAATACAACCACTATACCGAAGGCAACGGCACCAAACCCTGGGGTGAAGTTCAAAATCTGGCCACGGTCTACTAGGGTAAGCATGATTGAAATGACGAACAGATCAGTCATCGACCATTTTCCGATCCATTTAATCGCTCGGTAAATGCTCATTTCGACTTTATGATTTTTAACCTTGTCGAATTGAATGCAAAACATCAGATAGCTGAGGCCAATAATCTTAGCTACGGGTACTACGATACTTGCCACAAAGATAATAATGGCAATGCCTAGCATGTCATTGTTAATAAGCGATGCGACCCCAGAAAAAATAGTGTCTTCTAGGCGTTGTCCATTGGTAATTAGGATTGAAATGGGCACAAGGTTGGCTGGGAATATTGCGACGGTAGCGGCAATAAGCAGTGCCCATGTCTTTTGCATAGAGTTGGGCTTGCGGTGGTGCAATGGATTGTGGCAACGAACGCAAAACTCAGCGTCGGGTTGTGATAAATGGCATGTGTGGCAGTGGATTTCTTTTGCTTCTACTGGCAATGAGCTTTCTGCTTGCCAACTTTCCCAATAACGTCGTGTGCTTACTCGGTTCACTAGAACAATAGTAAGTACTTGTAGGATCACCAAACTATATAGTGCATTACCAACGTAGATATCCGAATAATCTTGGAGCTTAAAACAGGAAATCGCAACACTAATCAGGAAGACATCCAACATCACCCAGTGCTTACTGTGCGAAAGAATGTTGAGCGATATTTTTAGCATATTAAACCAACGATACTTCAGTGCGACATGAGCAGTTAGTACTGTGGCACACATAGCGAGTGGGGCAATGGTGTGGCAAAAAAGGGTTAACAAAGCAAGCCCAGGGTAGCCTTCCTTAATGAGGGCAAAAACCCCTTCCATTAAGGTACCTTCAATCATCATTCCTACAAGTCGGATAGTAATAAAGTCGAAATAATGAGACGGTACAAACAGAAGTAGGCAGGTTATTGCTAGCGCGAGGTTGCCACCAATTGAGTAACTTTCGCTGCGATATAGTTGAGTACCGCAACGAGGGCAATCAGCACTGTAGCCTTTTTTTAGGTCGACGATGTCAACAGGCAGTTCACAGCATTGGCATAAGCGAACTTGGGTAGGTGTTCGCGCGTGAGAACAAGCACTCATCTTTCATTACCTGCAAAAGATGAGTGTGTTGCTGTGGAGTTAACTTGCTGATTGCACTGAGCCATAAAGTGTCTGATACAGTCCTTCTGCTTCGACCAATTCGACGTGCGTTCCTGATTGAGTAACTTGTCCATCTTCCAGAACATAGATGAGATCGGCCTGTTTTACTGCTGATAGTCGGTGCGCGACGATCAACGTGGTGCGGCCTTTCAAAAACTCAGTCAATGCGGTGTGTAAAGCCGCTTCGGTAGCAGTATCGAGTGCAGACGTCGCTTCATCAAGGATGACGAACTGCGGATCGCTTAATATCATTCTAGCAATAGCGAGTCGTTGACGTTGTCCTCCAGACAACCGAATACCATTGCGACCAATTTGTGTTTCCAGACCGTCGACTAACTTGTCAGTGACGTCTTGTAGCTGAGCAACTTTGAGCGCATTCCAAATGGAGAAGTCGTCATACTCTCTGCCAAGTGTCAGATTATGCCTCAAGCTGTCATTAAAAAGTATAGGTTGCTGTAAAACAACAGCAATTTTATCTCGAATTATGTCGAAACCTATGTCGTCGGTGTTAATACCATTGAAGCAAATTATGCCACTGCGTTGTTTATAAACACCGATAAGTAACTGAATGAGAGTTGACTTGCCTCCGCCACTTGCTCCCACTAGAGCAACCTTCTTACCCGCTGGGATATGCAAGTTGAGTTTATTGAGTACGTCTTTATCCTGATCATAAGAGAAGGAGACGTTTTCAACAGCGACATCAACCTCGCGATCAGCTTTGAATGGGTTGACTTTGCTATTGGCGCGCGGCTCTTCTTCCAATTCGAGTAAGCTGTTGATTCTTGTTAGTGCGGCTTTTGCGCTATACCATGAGAATTGAATGCCTAATAATTCCTGAACAGGACCCAGCATGAACCACAAGTAACCAAAGACAGCAAAGATTTGCCCGATGGTGAGATCGCTAAATAGCACCATGACCATTGCTATAGCTCTGAATAGCTCGAAGCCAATTAAGAAAAGGAGAAACGACAGTCTACCTGCGGCTTCAGACTGCCACGCGTATTTATCGGCGTTACTGCGAACTTCATTGGCTTGTTCTTTGAGCTGTTGTAAGAAATCTCGTTCTCGGTTAGCTGCTCTAAGTTGATAAATACCATCAAGTGTTTCAACTAGGCGATTTTGAAACTTTTCGAACGCTTGGTTTTCTTGTTTTTTTAGATGCTTAACCATTCCGCCCAATTTTCGGGAGAAATAGACGACGATTGGGTTGACCAATAGGATAAACAGGCCTAGGCGCCATTCTAGCCACAGCAAGACAATAGCGGTGCCAAAAACGGTTAGGAAGCTAATAATAAACTTGCTTAACGTTGAGCCAATGAACTGGTCAATGGTTTCAATATCAGTAATTAAATGCGCATTAATACCGCCACTACCACGAGTCTCATATTGTTTGATGCTGATACGACCGAGCTTGTCTATCATCTTGCATCGGATTTTATAAGTAATAGTCTTGGAAACCAGCGTAAACTGGCGACCTTGAAGAATATTAAGACCTTGACTGACAGTACGCATAAGAACGACGAGCACTAAAGTAACAGCGATGTAACCTATAGATGTCTGCCAACTGTCTAGCATGATCATATTCATATACTGCAAACCGGTGGAAGGTTGGTTGAGCAGCACTTCGTCGACCATCAGTGGCATTAATAATGGGATAGGGACGCTAATGAGCGTAGCAATGAGAGCGATAATATTCGCCGCAATAAGTCGAGACTTATGATTTTTTACTTGAGTTATTAACCAGGAACGGCTAATAGTGTCTTTCGTACTTGTCATGCTTTTGAGAATAGTTCCTATTACGATTTTGAGGCATTGTACTGGTATTGTAAGATATTGAAAGTGTTATTGATGGACGTATCATGAATCTAGAAAACTATGAACGCTTGGCGAAACAGGCCACAGCACTCATTGAATCCGAAACGGATTTTATTGCTAACCTATCTAATATTAGTGCACTTCTTTTCATGGAGTTAGATGATCTTAACTGGGCCGGCTTTTATTTAATGAAACAGGGCGAGTTAGTGTTAGGCCCTTTCCAAGGAAAACCAGCGTGTGTTCGCATTCCAGTCGGTCGTGGTGTCTGCGGCACTGCGGCAGAAACCAACACCATACAACGTGTATACGATGTACACGCGTTTGAAGGTCACATTGCATGTGATGCTGCAAGCAACTCAGAGATTGTGATTCCATTTTCGATCGGTGGTGAAGTAGTCGGCGTCCTAGATATTGATAGCCCAACAATTGGTCGATTCAGCGAAATAGATGAAGAGGGACTAAAAAACTTCATGAATTCGGTAGAAAAGGTGCTCAATTCACATACAAACGCGGCTTAAAATGAAATTTGCCTGTGGTTTTTCTAGTGCAGGTCACTATAATACCAAGAATATTTTTCTTAATGCTTCGCGGATAACCGCATTAACCAGGAACCCACATGGAAAACACTGAGAAGTTGAAGAACAGCAAAGAAATTATCGCGTATATTGCTGAATGTTTCCCTAAATGCTTTACTGTAGAAGGTGAAGCAAAACCACTTAAAATTGGTATCTTTCAAGATCTTGCTGAACGTTTAAAAGATGACGAGAAAGTCAGTAAGACTCAGCTACGTGCAGCGTTAAGACAATACACTTCTTCTTGGCGTTATCTACACGGTGTAAAACCGGGTGCAGTGCGTGTTGACCTAGATGGCAATGAATGTGGTGAGCTAGAAGCTGAGCATGTTGAACACGCGCAAGCTACACTGGCTGAAAGTAAAGCTAAAGTTGCAGCTCGTCGTAAAGAACAAGCTCAGAAAGCTCGTGAAGAAGGCAAAGCAAAACCTAAAGCTAAAAAGCCTCAAGCACGTAAGCCACAAAACAATACTAAGAAACCAGCGAAAGTAAATACGCCAGTTGAAACGCGCGCTTTGAATGCAGATGAAATGATCATCGGTAAGCAAGTAAACGTAAACATGGGCAAAGGGAACATGGCTGCGACCATTGTTGAAATCAATAAGGAAGATGTGCGCGTTCAGCTAGTAAATGGCCTACAAATGGTTGTTAAAGCGGAGCACCTGCGCGCATAAAGGAGAAATTCCTACGCATGAAGTGCCGTTCAAAATTATCGATAGTTGCTGCTAGCCTTTGGCTAGCAGCTTCATCAGCTCACGCTTTGGAAGCGAAATTTGAAAAATCAGATATTCCTACCTTGGCTCCCGAAGTACAACATGAAACAGCCAGTAAACGCGTAACTTCTCGTTTTACTCGTTCTCACTACAAACACTTCACTCTAGACGACGAATTTTCAAAAGCGATTTTTACACGTTATTTGGAAATGCTCGACTACAACCGAAATATCTTCACACAAGCCGACATAGACAAGTTCAACTCTTGGTCGACTCAACTTGATGATCAACTTAAAGCTGGTAACAACCAAATTGCATTTGATGTGTATAACCTTTCGATGCAGAAACGTTATGACAGATTTGCATACGCGTTATCTCTATTAGACAAAGAGATGAAATTTGATGTTGATGAAAGTATTACGTTAGATCGTTCAGAGGCAGCTTGGCCAAAGGATGAAACAGAGCTAAATGAGCTTTGGCGTAAACGCGTTAAGTATGATGCGTTGAATCTGAAGTTGGCTGGCAAGAATTGGGATGAGATAAAAGAAACGCTTGGTAAACGTTACAACAACGCAATCAAACGCCTAACTCAATCACACAACGAAGATGCATTCCAAATTTATATGAATGCGTTTGCTCGAGAAGTTGATCCTCATACTAGTTACTTATCTCCTCGTTCTGCAGAACAGTTCCAGTCAGAGATGAATCTGTCTCTGGAAGGTATTGGTGCCGTTCTCCAACTCACAGATGACTATACTGTTATTCGTTCTCTAGTAGCAGGTGGTCCGGCATCTAAGAGTAAGCAATTAGGCGAAGGCGATAAAATCATCGGTGTTGGTCAAGATGGTGAAGAGATCGTAGATGTCATCGGGTGGCGACTTGATGATGTAGTACAACTTATCAAAGGTCCTAAAGGCACCAAGGTCAAGTTACAAATTTTACCTGATGGCAAAGACGCTAAGGCGACCGTAGTTGAAATCGTCCGTGACAAGATTCGTCTAGAAGACAGAGCGGTTAAGTCTGAAGTTATCGAGAAAGACGGTAAGAAAATTGGTGTGCTTGAAGTACCGAGTTTCTACGTTGGCTTATCTAAAGACACAGACAAACTAATTACTGAGCTGAAAGAGAAAGGTGTCGACGGCATTATTGTTGATTTGCGCAACAATGGTGGTGGAGCCTTGACCGAAGCGACCGCAATGTCGGGTCTATTTATTGAAAATGGTCCAGTTGTACAAGTACGAGACAGTTATGGTCGAGTTAATGTAAACAGTGATACTGACGGAAAAATCAGTTATCAAGGCCCATTAACTGTACTTGTGAATCGTTATAGCGCTTCTGCCTCTGAAATTTTCGCAGCTGCAATGCAAGACTATGGTCGCGCAATTGTGTTAGGTGAGAACTCATTCGGTAAAGGTACAGTTCAGCAACATCGCTCGCTAAACCATATCTATGATCTATTCGATAAAGAGTTAGGATACGTACAATATACCATTCAGAAATTCTACAGAATTAATGGTGGGAGTACGCAGAACAAAGGCGTAGTTCCAGATATCGCCTTCCCAACGCCAATCGAACCTGCTGAAACTGGTGAGAGCGTTGAAGATAACGCACTACCATGGGACAGCATAGATAAAGCGAAATACAGTGAGTTACAACGTAACGATGAAATGATCGCGTCGCTTACGACTAAGCACGAAGAACGCATTAAATCAGATATGGAATTTGGATTTATTTCTGAAGACATTGCTAAGTACAAGGCTGAAAAAGACGATAAAACGTTATCCTTGAGTGAATCTGCACGTAAAGCAGAAAGTGATAATAATGATGAGCTTAGATTAGAGCGTGTCAACTTGCGTCAGAAAGCGGCAGGAGAAGAACCTTATAAAACTCTGGATGATATCCCGAAAGATTATGAAGTCCCAGATGCTTACTTAGATGAAGCCGTGGCTATTATGGTCGACATGGTAAACGCCAAATCTTAACCTGTTCAAACTAAACAAAAGCGAGCCTAGTGCTCGCTTTTTTAATGCTTGTTCTCGCTTGCCTCAGATTTGATACTTAAAATTAAAAATCGTGATTTAGATCAAAAAATTTCGCAATCTCGTATTATCCCACCTAAGCTTAATGTAACTGTGAGGGGGATACATATGAGATGGATTACACTACTTTTATGTGTTTTGTCGTTTGGAGTACTGTCGGATACACGTAAAGATAACAATGACTTAACTCAGTTTGACCAACCGTTTCTGTTGGGAGATTGGTACTTAGTAAACCCAAGTCCAGATGAAGGACCGGACACCTTTTTAGCAATCAAACTATCGCTGGGTTCCAACTACACTTTTTCGATAGACATTCAAAAACAAGACTACAGTATTGAACATTGGGAAGGGTTGTTTACCGCCAATGATGATACGATTATTCTCGGCCTAAACAGTGATGAACCTCAGGTCTATAATTACAGCGGCAACCACAATATGCTCAATCTAAATGGAGTCGTCTTTACCAAAGCGTTGCCTAATGCACTCGCTGGTATCTGGTCTTCGGTGAGTGTGAGTGGTGATGACAAACATGCTCAAGAAATTGCGAGAATGGATTTAATCCTCCAGCCAGATTTCGTGTTTACGTTTCGTGTCAGTTCAAGCGATGGAGATGAAGCGATTCATAGTGGCGTCTACTACACCGAAAATGATCACATCGTGTTGCTTTATAAAGACGGTGAACACGATGCAACGTATACATTAAATCAGGATGAACTGACTTTAGAGGTAGAGGACGGTGATATGTTTGCTGTCCTCAACCGCATTCGCTAGCAACACAGGCAGTTAGTCAAAAGCGTCAACTTAGTTTGACGCTTTTTTTGTGTCCAATTCTGCACAGTAACAGTTCAAAGGTATATAATCGTCAAGGATTAAGCTAACTATGCTAACGATAATAATATAAGGACAAAGGATGACCGAGTCAGCACCTAAAGCCAAATACCGTAGCGACTATCAAACACCGTCGCACACTATCACAGATGTAAACCTTACTTTCGACCTTCATGAAACCCAAACTAAAGTGACCGCCGTTTCCCAAGTTAAGCAACTTGGTGATGCAACAACCATGGTACTTGATGGAGAAAATATCGAACTTATTCAAGTCAGAGTGAATGGAGAAGCTTGGAGTGATTTCATTACTACTGATTCCGGTTTGGAGATTTCAAATCTACCAAAAGAATTTGAATTGGTGATTGAAAACCACATTTCTCCGTCAACGAATACTGCTCTTGAAGGTTTATATATTTCTGACGGTGCTTACTGCACTCAATGTGAAGCCGAAGGTTTCCGACGTATTACTTATTTCTTAGATCGACCAGACGTTCTCGCTAAATACACAACGAAAGTCATCGCAGACAAAGCAGCTTTCCCATACCTCCTAAGTAACGGTAACAAAATCGAAGAAGGTGAATTGGAAAGTGGTCAACATTTTGTTACCTGGGAAGATCCACATCCAAAGCCTTCCTATCTCTTTGCTCTTGTCGCCGGTGATTTTGATGTATTGCGAGATGTATTTAAAACACGTTCAGGCAGAGATGTCGCACTGGAAATATTTGTAGACAAAGGCAATCTCGATCGTGCTAATCATGCGATGGTTTCATTAATTAACTCGATGAAGTGGGATGAAGAACGGTTCGGTCTTGAGTATGACTTAGACATTTATATGATTGTAGCGGTCGATTTCTTCAATATGGGTGCAATGGAGAATAAAGGCCTCAATGTCTTTAACTCTAAGTTTGTTTTGGCTAACGACCAAACCGCTACAGATACTGACTACTTGGGAATCGAAGCTGTTATTGGTCATGAGTATTTTCATAACTGGACAGGTAACCGAGTAACTTGTCGCGATTGGTTCCAATTGAGTTTAAAAGAAGGCTTAACGGTATTCCGTGACCAAGAATTCTCTTCGGATTTAGGCTCTCGCTCTGTTAACCGCATTAATAATGTTCGTATTATTCGTGGCCCTCAGTTTGCTGAAGATGCTAGCCCAATGTCACACCCAATAAGACCTGACAAAGTCATTGAAATGAATAACTTCTACACTTTGACGGTTTACGAAAAGGGAAGTGAAGTTATTCGAATGATGCATACGTTGCTGGGTGAAGACAAATTCCAAGCGGGCATGAGATTGTACTTTGAAAGGCATGATGGTACTGCCGCGACGTGTGAAGATTTTGTTTCCGCAATGGAAGATGCATCGGATATCGATCTGAAGCAATTCCGTCTTTGGTATAGTCAATCGGGTACGCCAACATTAACGGTTACCGATAGTTACGATGAATCTGCGAAGACTTATACGCTTAAAGTCTCTCAACAAACTCAACCGACTCAAGATCAAGTTGAAAAGCAAGCGTTACATATTCCGTTTGACGTAGAACTGTATGATGAGAAAGGAAATTCTCTAGAGTTACGCTGTAACGAAATTGAGTTGAATAACGTATTAAACGTGACTGAGAGTGAACAAGAATTTGTGTTTGAGAACATATCTTCGAAACCTGTGCCTTCAATGCTTCGCGAGTTTTCAGCTCCGGTTCGTCTCGAATTCGATTACAGCGATGAGCAATTAGCCTTTTTAATGATCAATGCGAAAAACGATTTTGCTAAGTGGGATGCTGGCCAAATGTTATTGGCAAAGTACATTAAGTCGAATGTTAATTCCATTCAAAGTGGCAATAGTGTAGAACTACCGAGCCTAGTGATTGATGCATTTAGAGGTGTGCTACTGAACAAAGATTTAGAAGAGGCGTTCATTGCTGAAGCATTATCTTTGCCAAGCTTTAATGAAGTAGCCGGTTGGTATAAAACTGTAGATGTCGATGCAGTCTGCGACGTGTTGAAAGATATCAAGTCACTGCTAGCAGAAGCCTTACAAGATGAGCTGTCTGCGCTATACCATACGTTAACTCAAGCTGATTATTCGATTGAACATGACGCAATTGGTAAACGTTCGTTAAGAAATCTTTGTCTACAGTACTTGGTAAACGTTGATGAATACCAATACTTGGCCGAGCAACAATATCGTGATGCCAACAATATGACGGACACGATCGCCGCAATGACTGCAGCAAATAGTGCATCACTTTCATGCCGCCAGTTATTGATGGACGACTACAGTGAGAAGTGGTGTCATGATGGATTGGTTATGGATAAATGGTTTGCCTTACAAGGTGCCAATCCATCAATCAACGCTCTAGAGAATGTTAAACATTCTATGTCACACAAAGCGTTTAGTTTAAGCAATCCAAATCGTACTCGCAGTTTGATAGGGTCTTTCTTGAACATGAACCCACGTCGCTTCCATGATATCTCGGGTGAGGGCTATCAGTTTGCTGGTGAGATATTGACTCAGTTAAATGAATCAAATCCACAAGTAGCGTCGCGTTTAATTGATCCGTTGCTCAAGTTGAAAAAGTACGACGAAAAACGTCAGGAACTTATCAAAGTCGAATTGAATAAGTTACGTAGTTTGGACAACTTAGCTAAAGACTTATTTGAGAAAGTCACAAAAGCATTAGAGTCATAATCGACAAAAAGCCAATACTGTATATGTAAACAGTATTGGCTTTTTTCTTAAATAAACCTCAGGAAAACCACCTAAATTGCTCAACATTCAAACAATATGAAACAGTACTACTTCAATCTCAGTATCTCGTATCAGAATTACCTTTCTCATTATACTGGTTATGCATCCAGTATTTTAGTGGTCACCGATGAGCGTTTAAAACTGCAGCTTCCCGCAAGTCGGTTTCGCCCGTTTTTGACACAATCAGGTATTAAAGGTCGCTTTAGATTGATAACTGACCAGAACAACAAGTTTATACGGTTAGAATCACTGTAACTGCTCCAAATTATAGTGATATGAATAAGTGCATCAGTCACACTATCAAACATTTCCCTGAAACTTCTTCCATTTTTTATTAACTCTTTCTCAATAAAACTTTTACAATATAGAACAAGCCTACATCCCTCATAAAAACAAAAAGTGGAGCGTTTCTATGACCACGCGTGAACCAGTTGTTCCGGTTCTACTGGAGAAAGTATACAAGTTGATTGAATCCAAAGTTGAAGGGAGCAATCAGCCTTTAGTAACTAAACTCGCCAAACATATTTTTAGCAATGTTTCCCCCGATGATTTGCTACAAAGAAATGAATCAGATCTTTACGGTGCTGTTGTTAGTTTATGGCATCATCTCAATGAGAAAAAATACGATGAAGTGTCGGTTCGGGTATTCAACCCGGCGGTCAGTCGTCATGGGTGGCAATCAACTCACACTATTTTAGAAATCGCCGTTCCAGATTCTCCGTTCTTAGTTGACTCAGTCAAGATGGCTCTTAATCGAGTAGATTTGACTTGTCACATCATGCTTCATGGTCCGACTCAATTTGAACGCGATGAACAAGGGCAGATAACATCAGTTAATGAAGGGAAAGGGCACTTACAATCGATTTTCCATATCGAAATTGACCGTTTAAGTGACAAAGCTGAAATGTCAGCGCTTAAGGATGAGTTGGTTTCTATATTCGAAGACACTAGTTTGGTCGTTAACGAGTGGGAGGCGATGTCGGATAAGCTTAAGCAAATCACAAAAGATCTGGTTAAGAACAAAAAGAAACTTCCAATGGAAGCCGATCGTTTTGATGAAACCATCGCGTTTTTAGATTGGGTTGGTAACCACAATTTTACCTTTATGGGCTACAAAGAGTTTGATCTCATCAATGAAGAGGGTGACTCCATACTCAAACCTACTGAAGATAAAGGCTTAGGCCTGTTCGCCAGTGAAGAACGTGTCCGTTCGGTAAAAATTTCTGAGTTTTCCGACTCGGCACGTCTAGAAGCGAAAAAGCCTTTCCTACTTATTCTTACCAAAGGTAATAAAGCAAGTCGTATCCATAGGCCCGCGTATACAGATTACATCGGAATCAAGAAATTCGATGCAAATGGAAAGGTTGTGGGAGAACATCGATTTACTGGACTGTATACATCAGCCGTGTACAACCAAAGCGTATCCACCATTCCACTAATTCGCGAAAAAGTTGATCGTATCTTGGATGCTAGTGGATACCGAAATGGATCTTATTCATACAAAGCGCTTCGCAATATATTAGAAAACTATCCGCGTGATGAACTACTTCAAGCAAAAGAAGAAGAATTGCTTGAGATAGGTATGGGTGTGGTTCAAATGCAGGATCGTGACTTGATCCGCTTATTTGTTCGTAAAGATCCGTTTGGTCGTTTCTTTAGCTGCATGGTGTACGTTAGCAAAGATCGGTATAACACTCAGCTTCGAAAAGATACACAACGGATCCTTCAAAACTACTTTGGCTGTGAGCAAGAGGTTGAGTTTACGACTTATTTCTCCGAAAGCCCTCTGGCTAGAACCCATTACATCGTAAGGGTTGATAACAATAATATGGATATGGATGTGAAGGCGATAGAAAGAAACCTAATGGAAGTATCAGCGTCTTGGGATGATCGTCTTTCGGAAGCTATTGTTGCCAATTTTGGTGAGAGCAAAGGGTTACCGTTATCGAAAGTATATTCAAGAGCATTCCCGCGTTCATATAAAGAAGACATGATGCCGACCTCTGCTGTGGCGGATATTGAACGACTTGAATCCCTTGATGAAGATAATAAGTTGGGCATGCTGTTCTACCGACCACAAGAAGCAGCGGCGGATTCCAAAGAAGTTAAACTGAAACTATATCATCGTGATGAACCAATACACTTATCCGATGTAATGCCAATGCTTGAAAATCTTGGTCTGCGAGTGATCGGTGAATCACCGTATGAGATCGTTAAGTCAGATGGCGGAACATACTGGATCCTTGATTTTGCGATGCTACATAAGAGTGATGCGGTTGTCGATCTTCGAGAAGCTCGCGATCGATTCCAACAAGCATTCGCTGCAATTTGGTCTGGTGGTTTGGAAAGTGATGGTTTCAACCGACTGGTACTAGGTTCCGGTTTAACTGGTCGTGAAGTGTCAATCTTAAGGGCGTATGCGCGTTATATGCGTCAAGTCGGCTTCCCATTCAGCCAACACTATATTGAAGACACTCTGAATCATTACCCAGATCTAGCAAAAGACCTAGTTGAGTTATTTGCACAGCGTTTTATGCCTTCTCTAAAAGGAAGTAAGAAAGGGCAACAACGTGTTATTGATAAGATCCACAAACAGTTAGATAAAGTAGAAAGCTTGGATGATGACCGTATCATCCGCCGCTACGTCGAAATGATTTCTGCTACGTTGCGCACTAACTACTATCAGAAAGATAGCAATGGTGTTAACAAGCCTTGGTTATCTCTAAAACTCGAGCCAAAGAACATTCCAGAAATTCCAGCTCCAGTACCTGCGTTTGAAATTTTCGTTTATGCACCGGACATTGAGGGTGTACACCTACGTGGTGGCAAAGTTGCTCGTGGTGGTTTACGTTGGTCAGATCGCCAAGAAGATTTCCGTACTGAAATACTTGGGTTGGTGAAAGCGCAACAAGTTAAGAACACGGTGATCGTACCTGTAGGGGCAAAAGGTGGTTTTGTTTGTAAACGTCAGCCACAGCTATCATCACGTGATGAGATATTTGCTGAAGGGCAACGCTGTTATAAACAGTTCATTAGAGCGTTATTGGATGTATCTGACAACATTATCGAAGGTGAAATTATTCCACCGAAGAGTGTGGTTCGACATGATGAAGACGATCCGTATTTAGTAGTAGCTGCGGATAAGGGGACTGCGACGTTCTCTGACTTGGCTAACTCGGTATCAGATGAATATAACTTCTGGTTGGGTGATGCGTTTGCTTCCGGTGGTTCCAACGGATACGACCATAAAGCAATGGGTATTACCGCCAAAGGTGGTTGGGAGTCGGTTAAACGTCACTTCCGTGAAATGGGCATTGATTGTCAGAACGAAGACTTTACTGCTATTGGTGTTGGTGACATGGCAGGGGATGTATTCGGTAACGGTATGTTGTTATCGAAGCACATCAAACTTCAAGCTGCGTTTAACCACATGCATATCTTCATTGATCCAAACCCACAATCTTCAGCGAAAAGTTGGGAAGAACGTAAGCGACTATTTGATCTCCCACGCTCGAGTTGGGAAGACTATGATCCGAAATTGATCTCAAAGGGCGGTGGTGTTTTTGCTCGCAAAGCAAAATCGATCACGTTAACTCCTGAGATCCAAAAAATGCTTGGGACCAAGAAAGCATCCATGGCACCAAATGATCTTATTAAGATGATTCTCTCCATGGAAGTCGATCTACTTTGGAACGGTGGTATCGGTACTTATGTTAAATCTAGCGCTGAAACGCATACTGATGTAGGTGACCGCGCTAACGACGTATTACGCATCAACGGCAACGAATTGAAAGCCAAGGTAGTTGGTGAGGGCGGTAACTTAGGTATGACTCAGCTGGGGCGTATTGAGTATGCTTTAGCTGGTGGTCGTGTTAATACTGACTTTGTAGACAACGTAGGTGGTGTAGATTGTTCCGATAACGAAGTGAATATTAAGATCTTCTTGAATGGTCTTGTGTCTAACGGTGATCTGACAGTCAAACAACGCAATGAAATCCTTGAGTCTATGGAAGATGAGGTTGGCGAAATTGTTCTAGATGATGCCTATTGCCAGTCAGAGTCTATCTCAGTAACCGAATTCCAAGGTGTATCGCTAGTCAAAGAACAGATTCGTTTCATACACACGCTAGAAAAAGCAGGTCACTTGGATCGTGGTTTGGAATATATCCCATCTGATGAAGAGCTGATTGAGCGCGAGAAACAAGGTATTGGAATGACAAGACCTGAGCTCTCAGTACTGGTGGCTTACGGTAAGATGGTATTGAAAGAAGAACTGGTGACTGACGAGATCGCGACCGATGCGTATCATCAGCAGCAACTGACACAATACTTCCCATCTGAGTTACGCCGTAACTACATAGAAAGTATGTCAACGCATCCTCTGAAGGCTGAAATCATCTCTACAATGCTTGCAAATCAGATGGTTAACGAAATGGGATGTAATTTCGTGACTCGTCTACAAGAAGAGACGGGTGCCACAGTGGTTGATATTGCCAATGCATACGCAGCATCTAGAGAAATCTATGGTTTTGCATACACCTTCGAGCAAATACGTAAACTTGATAATATTGCCAGTTCAGAAGCGCAATATGAGCTGTTGTTTATTGTGCGGCGCACATTACGCAGACTTGCTCGTTGGATCTTGAGAAATCGACCTGGCAAACAGTCGGTGGAGCAACTCGTTGCGCGCTACCGTGATGATGTTATGAAAGTAGAGGAAACACTTGAAACTTGCCTTGTAGCTGAAGAAGTAGCGGAACATCGTCTACAAGCTGAAAACTGGGTGGAGCAAGGAGTAGGGAAAGAGCTGGCCAATTATGTAGCTCGTTTATCTAGCTTACTATCCGCTGTTGATATTTCGGAAATCGCTGCAGAAGCTAACTTTAGCGTTGAGCAAGCCTCTAAACTCTATTTCCATCTCGGTGATCGTCTATCACTACATTGGTTCTTAAACCAAATAAACAGTCAAGGCGTTGACAATAATTGGCAAGCTCTTGCTAGGGCAGCATTCCGCGAAGATCTAGACTGGCAGCAACGTTTGTTGACTGCGCAAGTTCTTAAATGTGGTTGCGGTGGTGATAATGACGACGTTATCCTGTCACTTAACAACTGGATGGAAACCAATGCAAGTAGTTTGCTTCGCTGGGAAAATATACTCAACGAGTTCAAAGTAGGTAATGTTCATGAATTTGCTAAGTTTTCTGTAGCTCTCCGTGAACTGAGCTTATTGAATTTAAACTGTGCAAACACGCAATAAATAGATACTGTTAACCAGTCTCATTAATAATTAGCGCCTTTTTAGGCGCTTTTTTATTACCGAGAGAATAATGAGTGACAATGTCACATGATTTGCGTCTTTATTCACCTAATCGTTTGCGTTTTCGCGAGAAAACTAAAAACTTCATTGCATGTTCAAACAAATAAGTAAATAATACCACCCCGTTTACACGGGTTTTCTATCGGAGGCACAATGCTTTACCGTCTTGCCAGAACTGGCTTTTTCCAACTTGATGCCGAAAAGGCTCATGATCTCGCTATTCAGAACTTCAAACGTTTTACTGGCACTCCTCTTGATCTAGCATATCGTCAACAACTTCCTAATCGTCCTGTTGAATGCATGGGGCTGACTTTTAAGAATCCTGTAGGTCTTGCTGCCGGTCTTGATAAGAATGGCGAATGCATCGAAGCATTTGGCGCTATGGGGTTTGGTTTCGTGGAAGTAGGGACTGTGACACCTCGTCCTCAACCAGGCAACGACAAGCCTCGTCTTTTCCGTTTAGTTGAAGCAGAAGGGATTATTAATCGCATGGGTTTCAATAACCTAGGCGTCGATAACCTTGTAGAGAACGTAAAGAAAGCAAAATTTGACGGTATTCTAGGTATTAATATCGGCAAGAACAAAGACACTCCGATCGAAAAGGGTGCTGAAGACTACATTATCTGCATGGAAAAGGTATACGAGCACGCTGGTTATATTGCCGTAAACATTTCCTCTCCAAATACTCCGGGACTTCGCAGCCTTCAATATGGTGAAGCACTTGATGAGCTGTTAGAAGAACTGAAAGCGAAACAAGCGGAACTGGCTGAAAAACATAATAAATATGTACCTTTGGCACTTAAGATCGCTCCGGATCTTAGTGACGATGAGGTTAGCCAAATCTGTGAATCGTTGATCAAAAATAAGATTGATGGTGTGATCGCCACGAACACTACATTGGATCGTTCTATCGTAGAAGGAATGAAGCATGCGAATGAAGCTGGTGGCTTAAGTGGCCGTCCAGTTCAATCACGTAGTACAGAAGTAGTCCGTCTACTTGCTGAGAATTTGCAAGGTAAGCTGCCAATTATCGGTGTTGGTGGCATTGATTCCTATGTTTCTGCGAAGGAAAAGTTGATGGCAGGTGCAACACTCGTCCAAGTTTACTCCGGTTTCATCTACCATGGTCCAAAACTTGTTAAAGACATCGTTAAAAACCTGTAATTACTGAAAAGTTACTGGGTCTAACATAAGAGAAGGGGAAAATTGTTTTCCCCTTTTTTTTTGCGTAATCGTTTGTAGAATTATATTCAACTGACAAAAAAGGTAATTAAGCGTTTTACCTAACAGTCTGATTATTCTTTAAATATAAGAGACGGAACGATGCTTAAACCCAGCGATACATGGATCTGGTATATGGATGAGGACGAAGGTTCTCTCATGCTGGATTTGGGAGATGAGATGGTTTTTAAAACCAATCTTTCCCGAAAGCTCCTTGTCGACTGCGCGATGGGTCAGAACAACTTTACCGTAGATGACGCATCCGCGTTCCAAACCTTTAAAGACCAAATAAGCATATTGGGGCTATCTGAGCCTCGACAGGCTGAACTCACACTCTATTGTGTTGCAGCCAAGCGCTTCCATAAGCCCGTTCAGCCAAAGAGTTGGTTCTTTGACCATCAAAATGGCAGCTATCAACCCCAAGAAGGCGATTTAGTCCGATTAGTTAATCAACATTCGGAAGGTTTCTTTATTGTCCTAGAAGTCGGTGAGAGCGCTAGCTTATGTGCCTTAGTAGATTTAGAGTCATTTAGTTTGACTCCAAGTAAAGGTGTTCAATTTGGCCAGAGCATTAAAGTCATGCATGACAGAATGGCTTGTGCACACCAATTTATGAGAATTAACCAGCCCATTGCTCTTGTCGGTTAAGAGCTTAGTAGGGTAATTAGAGCGCAAAATGCGCCAAATAGAAAAAGCAGTGGCAGCTTTTAGTAGTACACAACGATTCCAAAAACGTTCCTCGTAGAAATTTGTCGGCCTTCATGGCCGATTTTTTTTGCCTCAATCCCAGAGGGTACACCTCGTATTTCCCACCATCTTCCTATCTTGTTTCTAAGAAACCTATACCTTTGAATCCTATCTGGTGATATTTCGCATATTTTTTTATCTAAATAGTGACTCTTTTTCTGCTTAAAACAGGGCGTTTTACCGCTATAAATTCCTCCTTTAGCTAAAAATGTAATAAAATTACGCGCCAGAACATCTATTGGTATAGACCAGAATTGGTGTAAATAAGTATTCACTTCGTCCCTTGGTCAATAAATACGACTGGTATATCATTAACGGCTAATGTAATGATGGTGACGGTGTTTATGAGTTTCATTCGGTTAAAGCTTGTTCGAACAAACGAATAACTAAGGGATTAGAGTAGGTTTGTTTAGTGAGAAGGCCGTTTGTCAGGTATAATCAACACCATTTTTCACAGTCAGATGAACACTATGAACCAATATCTTGCCGTTACTTCTAATGGACTCGAAAACCTACTGGCTCAAGAGCTTGAGCAATTGGGTTTAACTTCAGTAAAACCTGTACAAGCGGGAGTGAAGTTTAAAGCGTCAAATGAGCAGATTTATCGAGCTTGTTTATGGAGCAGATATGCTTCTCGCTTTGTTAAAGTGCTTTCGGAGTTTACTTGCCAAGATGATATGGACTTATATCTGGCTGCGTCTTCCATTAACTGGATTAATCACTTCCATAGCTCAAAGAAATTTATCGTAGACTTTAACGGTACCAACCGTGAGATTCGCAATAGCCAGTATGGCGCGATGAAAGTCAAAGACGCCGTAGTAGATTGCTTCAATAAGAAGAATTTACCTCGCCCAAATATCAGTAAAGACAGCGCGGATGTGCGTGTTCATGTGCGCCTACATAGAGATAAAGCGCTTATTGGCTTAGATATGGTTGGCTCAGGCTTACACCAACGTGGCTATAGAACAGAAGCAGGTCGAGCGCCTTTAAGAGAAACATTGGCCGCTGCCATTGTTGCTCGTAGCGGCTGGAAACAAGGGCAAAACATGCTCGATCCTATGTGCGGTTCTGGTACGCTGCTGATAGAAGCGGCCATGCTTGCTGCAAATATGGCTCCTGGTGTTAAGCGTCAAACATGGTGTTTTGAAGCACTTGAAGATTTTGAACCGGAGGTATGGGCAGAGGTTAAATCAGAAGCTAATGTCCAAGCTCGACGCGGTGTCAAAAAGACTGACAGCAGATTTTGGGGATTCGATAACGACCCTAAAGTATTGAGAACCGCTAAAGAAAATGCCAAACGTGCAGGCGTTGAAGAGTTGATTAACTTTGAGCTTGGCGATGCGAGCCAAGTGACTAAACCTGCCGAGTTCGGAGAAGGTGTTGTGGTGTGTAACCCTCCATACGGCGAGCGCTTGGGCACGGAACCAGGGCTTATCGCACTTTATACCGAATTTGGTAACCAACTAAAAACTCAATTTGGCGGTTGCCAAGCCTCTATCTTCTCTAGTTCAGACGATTTGTTAAGTTGCTTACGTATGCGAGCAGAAAAACAATTTAAACTGAATAATGGTGCGTTACAGTGTCACCAGAAAAACTATTCAATTTCTCAACGCTCCGAAGACGAGTTAGTCGGCAATAAGGACGCACAAGTTGTAGCTCCGGACTTTTCTAACCGTCTCAAGAAGAACATTGGCAAGATTGGAAAGTGGGCTAAAAAGGAAGGCTTAGATTGTTATCGCATATATGATGCTGATCTACCTGACTACAATGTTGCTGTTGACGTTTATCAAGACTATCTGGTTATTCAAGAGTACGCAGCTCCCAAAAGCATTCCTGAAGAGACAGCAAAGCGTCGATTAACGGATGTTATTCGTGCCAGTATCAAGGTAACCGGTGTTGATACCAACAACGTGGTTCTTAAAGTACGTGAAAAGAAAAAAGGTTCATCGCAGTACAACAAACTGGCGGCTAAGTCATCAAAGCTTCACGTAAAAGAATACGGGGCTCAGCTAATCGTCAATCTTTACGACTACTTAGACACTGGCCTGTTCCTTGACCATAAAATCACTCGCCGTAAGCTTGGTGAAATGGCGAGCAACAAAGATTTTTTAAACCTATTTGCTTATACAGGATCTGCAACTGTCCACGCAGCATTGGGTAGCGCTAAATCAACGACAACAGTCGATATGTCAAATACCTACTTAGAGTGGGCGAAAGAGAACATGAAACTCAATGGCCAAGTTGGCCGTCAGCATCAATATATTCAAGCAGACTGCTTACAATGGTTAGAAAAAGCCAATGGTAGTTACGACCTTATCTTTATTGATCCACCGACTTTCTCGAACTCTAAGCGAATGGAACAATCATTTGATGTTCAGCGTGACCACGTAACGCTAATGACGAACTTGAAACGACTACTGCGCGAAGAAGGTACGATAGTATTTTCGAACAACAAACGACACTTCAAGATGGACTTGAAAGCGCTGGAAGAACTTGGCCTTAAAGCCGAGAACATTTCAGATAAAACTCTGCCACTTGATTTTGCTCGTAACAAACATATTCATAACTGTTGGGTTATTACTCACCAAAAGTAAAGGATTATGGAAAAGGAACTTATTCTATACAGTACTGAAGGATGCCATCTCTGCGAGATGGCATTTGAGCTCATATCTCAGGTTGGATTAACTGAGCAATTACAAGTGATTGATATTGCTTTTGATGATGAGCTATTTTCTCGTTACGGCGTCACTATACCAGTTGTAAAAAGCGAACAATCTGAAATTAACTGGCCTTTTGACCTTTCTCAACTGAAACAATGGTTAACAGCTAATGGCATTACTTACCATTCATAATGGGCAACTAGCATTTGGTGATCATCCATTGCTAGACAAATCTGATTTCGCACTTCAAGAAAACGAACGTGTGTGTTTGGTTGGCCGCAATGGAGCGGGCAAATCAACGTTAATGAAAGTGCTTGCGGGTGAAATCGTCATGGACGATGGCAAACTGCAGATCACTCAAGATGTCGTGGTATCACGACTTGAACAGGATCCTCCGCGTGATCAGGCTGGTACGGTAGCTGATTACGTCGCTGAAGGACTGGCAGAAGTCGGTGAGTTATTAAAAACTTATCATGCTCAACTGGATTTGGTCGCGCAAGACCCGTCTGAGCGAAACATAAATCGATTGGCGAAAACTCAAGAGAGCTTAGAAGTTGCCGGAGCGTGGCGTTTTGAAGACCGCATTAAGAATATTCTTGGGGCTTTAAAGCTAGATGGCAACACTCTGTTAACTGACTTATCTGGTGGATGGCAGCGTAAAGCTGCGTTAGCTCGTGCTCTGGTCTGTGATCCTGATGTTTTACTACTCGATGAGCCTACCAACCATCTAGATGTAACCACAATCGAGTGGCTGGAAAATTTCCTTAAAGATTTTCGTGGCTCAATTATCTTTATTTCGCACGACCGCGCCTTTATTCGCTCGATGGCAACTCGCATTGTCGACCTTGACCGTGGTCAATTGGTTTCTTATCCAGGTAGTTACGAAACCTATTTGGTTGAGAAAGAAGAAGCATTACGTGTTGAAGAAATGCAAAATGCTGAATTTGATAAGAAGCTTGCGCAAGAAGAAGTATGGATTCGTCAAGGAATTAAAGCACGTAGAACGCGTAATGAAGGACGAGTAAGAGCGCTTAAAAAGCTGCGTGAGGAACGCCAAGGTCGTCGCGAAGTTCAGGGTAAAGTGAATCTTAAACTGGATGATAGTGCTCGTAGCGGAAAAATCGTTTTCGAAGCTAATGACCTCAATTATCAGATTGAAGGCAAAACCATAGTTAAGAACTTCTCCTTTAACATCCAGCGTGGTGACAGAATTGCGCTTATTGGTCCTAATGGTTGCGGCAAGAGTACTCTAATCAAGCTTCTCCTTGACGAATTACAGCCGACATCTGGAAAGTTGAAATGTGGTACTAAGCTAGAAGTGGCTTATTTCGATCAATATCGTGAAGCTCTTGACCCAGAGAAGACGGTGATTGATAACCTTGCTGACGGTAAGCAAGAAGTCATGGTAGGCGGTCGAGAACGACACGCGTTGAGCTATCTTCAAGACTTTTTATTTGCCCCAAAACGTGCCAGAACTCCGGTTAAGGCATTATCTGGCGGCGAGAAAAACCGCTTATTATTGGCGCGTATCTTCCTTAAGTCGAACAACTTATTGGTGCTTGACGAACCAACCAACGATCTAGATATCGAAACGTTAGAGTTACTCGAGGAATTACTTGCTAACTATCAGGGCACGCTGCTCTTAGTGAGTCACGATCGTCAATTTGTTGATAATACTGTGACTACGAGCTGGATTTTTGAAGGTGAAGGGGTTATAGAAGAGTTTGTTGGTGGTTATCATGATGCCCAACAACAACGAATGCAGGTCATCGAAGCAAGAAAAGCTTACGAACCTGTGAAAGAGACTAAAAAGCAAGCAGTTGAACCAGAAAAGAAAGCAACTGCTGTGAACTCTAAACCTAAAAAGCTGTCGTATAAGCTGCAAAGGGAATTAGAGGCACTACCTGCGTTACTTGAGCAGCTAGAGCAAGAATTAGAACAGTTGCAGGAAACCGTGAATACCCCTGAGTTTTTCACTAAACCTGTCACTGAAACACAACCAATTTTAGATAGTTTGTCTGCCAAAGAGCAGGAACTGGAAATTGCCTTTGAGCGATGGGAAGAGCTCGAAGCAATGCAACAGGAAAGTTAGTCTTCATGAGTCGTATTAATTTCAAAATTTCATTAATTGCAGCCGGTGTTATGGCTGCAACTTCAAGTCAGGCAGCGTTGTATAAGGTTGTTGAGATTGGGCCTGCTAGCGGTTATGAAGCGGGCTTCTCCAATGGTGTTGATATCACTGAGTTCTATGGTTCGGCCATTGATAAGTCCAAACAGACGGGTACCAATAAAGGTTGTTTTGGAGAGGACTGCTCTTCTAATGCAATAGTAACCTATGGTGATTCGCGTGCGGGATCTGAAGGTCATTCATATCGTCAAGAAGTGCCATTCAATTACGATTCAAGCTTTTATTATACAGACTGGAATCGCAACAGAGACTATTGCCGAAATGAATTAGGCTATCAAACTTGTGATCCAGCATGGACAAATAAATTGTGGTATAGCTTTAGTGATCACGGTGGTTTAGGTCGTGAACGCGATGCATGGGACTCCGCGACTTATAAGTCAAATGCACAAGTATTTAAAAATGGTAGCTTGTTCGCTCTGGGTCAACCTCTATCAGCAGCCTATTCGCCGAGTGGGTTTGCCTATACACCAACCTCAAGTAACGCAGTAGTTAATGGAGTTGATAGTAATGGTGTAGCAATTGGTAACACGAGCAGTGGCTATTATAACAACGGTTCTAATAGTGCTCTGATCTACCGTCATCGAGGATTCTGGGGTGATGGTGCAACCCCGTCCATTCTGCTGCCTAAACAAGACGGAAATATTACACAGAAGATGGGTCGTACAATGGCGTTTGACTCATTTAAGCTGGGCAGTAATGAATATGTTGTTGGTAGTGCTGCTGTAGCGCCTTTTGATTACAACGATTCTAATAAGAACTATCGTGGATCCGTAGCAAACTGTATTAACAACAGTACTATTAATGCTGATCCTGCCGCTTACGTTGATTGTCAAAATTTTGCGTTTGCCACTAAAGCTACAATTTGGGATGTCACAAGCGTAAGTTCTGCTACAGAAGTCCAACCTGATACGTTCTATGATTGGCAAAACACTGGCGATAACAATATCGATAAAAAGGCAAGCCAAGGTAGTATACGTGGAGTCGCTGTTTCTTCGGCTACCGCGTATTCAGGTAAACCAGTCTTTGTCGGTCTTAATACGACGAAAGACGGAAGCAACTTGTTTATGCAAGCTACCGTATTCACTCCAGAACCTGATTTTGCGGCTGATAAGCTTGGAAGTGTAAGTTCACGAGTCATTTCTCGAGCAACAGTGAAGGATGGCGATGATTTCGTTTACAGCAACTCAGTAGCTACTGATATCAACAAAAACCTTGTTGTAATCGGCGAAGCAAAACGTCGAGGCGATAAACGTGAAAATGGCGCCGCACCTAACCGAATGTTCTTAACCTCGATCGACTCTAGCGGTAACGTTGGTTCTGCGCAGTACTTTGATGAACTTAACGGTAATAGCGGGATTTTCTTCCGTGGTGTTGGCGGTGAGACGGGGGCGATTAACAACTTTAACGAAATTGTCGGCGCTGTTGATGCTGAACAGTCTACAGAGTATTTCGGTAAGAAACGTCGTCAACGTGGCTTTATCTATCCGTATAGTGTTGCTGACTCTGGTGATCAGGACATGATAGACAGACGAGCTATTTTCAAAAATAAACCATGGTTGCTAGATGACTTAACGAATGGTGGTAGTGAGTCTACTAACAATAACCAGTTCCGAATTGTCGATGCAGCTGATATTAACGATGACGGCGTTATTGTAGCGACAGCGCTAAAATGTGAAGGCGGCTATGATACAACTGGCCACAACTCATATTGCGGCAATGGTCAAAAACGTGAGAAAGTAGTAGCGGTTAAGTTGATCCCGATCGCAAATGCAACATCTGCTGACATCCAGACTCGTGCATTAGAAGCCGCACCTGTAGAACGCCAGGGTGGTGGTCTCGGTTGGATGGCGATGATTTTCTTAGGGTTCTTAGGGTTACGACGTAACAAATAGTCACAAGTGACAAAAATCCCAGGTTCACACTTCTGAATCTGGGATTTTTTGTACCTTGTGATCAGCGGAATAATGCGCAATTATTAAAGAGGAGTCACAAAAGCTCCACAAATCTTTAATGGTAGAAAGCTGGGAGACTGGCTTTGTATAATGAGGACCGTACTATGAAGAGACAAAAACGTGATCGTCTAGAGCGAGCTCAATCACAGGGTTATAAAGCTGGATTGAATGGTCGATCGATGGAAACCTGTCCCTATCAACAAATGGATGCTAAGTCTTATTGGCTAGGCGGTTGGCGTGATGCCCGAGATGACAAACATTCAGGACTCTTCAAGTAGTCGGGAGCAAAATTGAAGTATTTTAAGGCCTCATCTTGAGGTCTTTTTTGTGGTTGTTACTTCTAATGCACTATAACTAAATGTGTATGAGTAAAATAAACGACTCCAGAGAGTCGTTTATTGAAAACTTCGATTTAGAAAGTTGATGTGTCTTTAAAGAGGCCGACTTTTAGGTCTTTAGCAACATAGATCTCTTTACCATCTACTAGAACACGTCCGTCAGCGATACCCATAACAAGCTTGCGATTTACTACGCGCTTCATGTGTAGCTCATACGTTACTTTTTTTGCAGTAGGAAGGATTTGACCAGTGAATTTTAGTTCACCTACACCAAGAGCACGACCTTTACCTTCGCCACCAATCCAGCCAAGGTAGAAGCCAACTAGCTGCCACATTGCATCTAGACCAAGACAGCCTGGCATGACTGGGTCACCAATAAAGTGACAATCAAAGAACCATAGGTCAGGGGTGATATCTAATTCTGCAACAATTAAACCTTTACCAAAGTCACCCTCGGTTTCTGACATTTTAGTTACACGATCCATCATCAGCATGTTTGGTGCTGGTAACTGAGGGTAGCCTTCGCCAAATAGTTCACCACGGCTAGAGGCTAGAAGATCTTCACGACTATAAGATTCACGTCTGTTTTGCATTATTAAATTACTCCAAATTTTGGTATGAGCATCTTAGTGAACAGGTGTACGCTAGACAAGTCCGACCACGACTAGACAAACCAGTTTTTAACCCTTTCTAACAAAGTTTCCGGGAGTTCAAGTTTTTCAAAATTTTCAATGCGTTCGGCTATCTTTCCAATAACGCTATCTTCGTCTTCACTCTTGAAAGGCTTATTAAGAAGTAGAGGAACCACTTCGTCAACGTGTGTGGCTGACCAAATATGGAATTCACCTTGCTTAATACTTTCTACCACCTCAGTGCTGAGTGCTAGGTGTTGAAGATTAGTTTTCGGAAGCACTACACCTTGTTTACCCGTAAACCCTTGGTGTTTGCATACGCTGTAAAAACCTTCGACTTTCTCATTGAGGCCACCGACGGCTTGAACGCGGCCAAATTGGTCGACAGCACCTGTGACCGCTATTTGTTGATCGATAGGATAGCCAGATAATGCACTTACAAGAGAACACAACTCAGCTAACGACGCACTGTCACCATCAACCTCGCAATAAGATTGCTCAAACACAATAGAGGCAGAATAAGGGAGCGGGGCATCAAG
Organism: Vibrio mediterranei; assembly: GCF_900088415.1. Classification (GTDB taxonomy): domain Bacteria; phylum Pseudomonadota; class Gammaproteobacteria; order Enterobacterales; family Vibrionaceae; genus Vibrio; species Vibrio mediterranei. The sequence continues at coordinate 5,142 of NZ_FLLQ01000007.1, read as the reverse complement.
ATCCAACTCGGAAGAAACGAACGCCTGCATAATCATCATGCCTTTCGCATGGATGTTACCGCCAAGATCGACTTTTCGCTCGACATCAGAGACATCACCATCGCCAAAGTGCACTACGCAAGAAATTCGAGCTGGTTCACCGTAGGATACTGGGTGCCCAGGTATATCGATAACAGTTAATCCGTTGACCTGGCCAACTTGTTGTCCCTGAGTTTCGATAACAACTTGTCCCTCGAGAATATCGTCAATTGCACGTTCAGGAAGATAGGCTTCTCTGCTTCGTTTCGCACAAATCGCTTCCTCAATATGAGCGGATGTTATTACTTTGTCATGACTAAAAGATGACGCTTCACCAAGCAGTGCTGAATGCCAATCGATGGACAAAGGAAGGTACTGTTTATCTTCTGTTTCACGAGCTCCGGCTTGGAGAAGGCGCAGGTAGGCTGAACTATCTAGGCTATACTCGGGAAGCTGCTTCTCTAGTAGACCATTTACAAAACCGAAGTAAGTCGAGATAGTTTTTTCGGAGACCTTTAGATCACTTTCCAGTTCCGTATACTGCATAAAGCCAGAACGAAAATCATTATCAGCATAATCAAATTCAGCAAGTTGGTCTCGGTCACCAAGAATGATCAATTTAAAGTCTGATTGGAATTGTGGTGGAGATAAAACAGTGGACCGCTTATCAATGGCCACACTATTTAGTGACGCTCCTGATAGCAAAGCCTTAATATTTCCCCAAGTGCTTAACGTACTTAATGCTGCTTGGGTTGAAGCCACAAGAAACCCGTTATTGGCTTGAGAAATTAATCCAGCGGAAACTTCAAGTTGGTTATCAACCTTAGCGTAATGATCAAACAGTAGCGCTGAGTTTGTATCCTTTGTCACGACAACATGTTTGCCTAATGCTTTGAGTGAAGCAGCTATTAGTTCACGGTACTTTAGATTGTCACCATCTTTAACGACTAACACTTTAGATTTACAAGCTTGTGATGTGAAGAATGTAAGGGCAGCTTGTAAACGAGGTTGCAAATCAAGCAGCGATGCTGGTGCAATGTTCGGTGCTTGTTCAATAGTGGTCTGATAGTTGTTGTACTGCGGACAAACGTCTTGCCAAGGGACTAGATTCATTAAGATGCTACTTATTTAAAATTTGGAAGGAGTATACAACGAAACCCGAAGTAACGTTAGTAATAGAACACGGTTAATCGGGAGCAAATTCTCAGATTTAGTGTTCTTTTATTGAGTTGTCACGTGACTTGGGTTACGCTGTCACTGTAAACAGAGTAGGGACGCAAACCAATGAAATACCAACAGCTTGAAAACCTAGAATGTGGTTGGAAGTGGCAGTATTTATCTAAAAAGTGGCGCGAGGGTGAGAATATCACTCGCTATATTGATACCAGTGAAATCGAGCAGGCCGTTGCGACTTTTAAATCATTAGAACACGAGCCTACTCTGGTTCTTGATTGGATTGATGAGCATATGTCTGCAGAGCTTGATAATAAACTCAAGCAGGCAATTCGTGCCAAGCGCAAGCGTCACTATAATGCAGAACAAGTTCATACCAAGAAAAAGTCTATCGATCTTGACTACCGAGTTTGGGAAAAGCTGTCTTACCGAGCAAACGAACTCGGATGTACGTTATCCGAAGCGATCGAATACTTGTTAAGTGAAGCGTCGCGCAGTGAGAAAGCGACCAAGACAGTGAGTAGCCTGAAAGAGGACTTAAGTAAGTTACTGTCTGATTAGCCAGGGAATAGGGAGTAGTTGCGATGTTATACGTTGTTCTGATAGGTGCACTTGTTGTTTTCTGGCTTGTTGCCGTTGACCGTCCAGTTTTAACTGTAAAGTTTGATAACGGTGAACTAGGTAACGTTAAAGGTCATATTCCTCCATCTTTTCGACATAATCTTAAAGATATTGTCGAGCGTGATAAAGCGACAGGTGTTTTAAAAGTTTACCAAACCCGTACCGGTATGAAGCTCAAATTTAGCAACTCAGTAGCGAAAGCGTGCCAACAACGAATTCGAAATGTATTCCCACATCAAGGATTCAAGTCAAAAGGCAAAAAGAAATCTCGATGAGTTCCAATTGGTTTAGAAGTGTAGGCGCTGTAAGAAGCGCCTTTTTTAATCCACCTAATGCACTATAACTAAATTAAATTGACTCGATAAAAATAAACAATTATCCGTGCGCCGCTATTTCTCTTTCATCCCAAATTTTCATCAGGGTACGCCTTGACTCAGAATCCAGCATTTGTATACGGCGACAAGTCCAGTTCTCCGCAATGTAGTCAGCCATCTCTAGTGAGATAGGGTTGTTATCTGTTAAATAGGTTTCTAGGGCTGCTTCTGCCTCTAATAATGATAACCCTTCGACATCCCATTTTTGAATTCGCGTATAACTCGTTGTAAACCATTCAATAGGTAAAGACATAGAATATTCCTTTTCTAATAATTCTTGTTGTTCTCGTTGGTGAAATTAGAATTAAACATCTAACTCATTTTGTAAAGAGAATAACTTAGAAAAACACAATAAAAGTTTATAAATATCTAAATCTATAATCAGATTCTATTTATATAGGTGGTGTTATATATACATTGCTATTTCTTTCGTTATAGCTTTGCGACATTTAATTTACATAGTCAATAGCTCGTTCCTGCCATTGTTTCAAGTTCCTATGCCTATAGAGAGTACGAAGGGGTTTGAAGTATAAGCTTGTATGTGTAATCTTTCTTTAATATTCGTGAGGTTAATCGATTCTCGTAGTTTAAATATAGACTAGAGTAATAATGGCATCGAATATGACTGACTCTAATGACATGTATGTTGAAAATTCCATTGATTTAAATTAGATGTCAAACACTTCGTGTCTCTGAGTATATAAACGAAAGCGATTTATAACAACGAAGATATAAAAAGTTAATTTAAATGATAAGTTAATTAAAAGGCTAGGGAATGGATAGCTTACCTAGCCAAACTATTAATTTACTAAGCTGTCGATTAATTTCTTACAACAAGTATTTGCGAACGCCTAAACAGATAGTTCGGTTATTTTCAGCACGATGTTTTCTGTTTACACTCCAGTTTCTTTGGGACGTACGCGTCGAAGTGTTATGACTTCGCTGAAGCGATAAACAATCGAGGTAGCGTGTTCCTATAATTGGTTAAGTTGCTTGTTGTAGTCGTTTAGCGCCAAAAGAAAAGCCATGCAGCTGGAAAAGAAAGACTAAACAAACGAAAACGTCCTTCAAACCAGTCATGGTGCGAGCCATCAATTTGGATCAGTTCACCTAAGCAGTCTCTGCGATAACGAGGTTGATAAATTCGAGGTTTTCTCTTGGAATGTGGGACCCAAAGAGCATCAGCGATCATCCATTGGCGAAGCGTTTCCAAGGAGATATTAAATCCGTGAACCTCTGTAAGCTTTTCATGTACGAGCGTTGGGCCAAAATCTAGATAGTATTCTGAGATAAGTTTGAGTACGTGGAGCTTGGTGTCATCGCTGATGCGATTGCACGAAGGTTTACCGCGGTTGCCATGAGCTAGGGATTCAACGCCAAGTTCCTTAAAAGCTTTAAGTATGCGAGACAAGTGTCGGTAGCTTATTCCAAGAATCGATGTGGCATCCCGGCGCTTTAACTTATTGTTTAACACATCTTGGATAATGAAGAAGCGTTGCAATTCATGGTCGTTCATCGTAACTAACATCCTAAATACCTCCAAGCAAACATAGGACAGATTCACTTGGAAATATTAGGACATTATCGCTTTGGGTTCACAACCTCAGTGCGCATTATGTGGTTAGATTTATGTTGAGTGGTTTGCTGAAAGCCAAGCGTGGTAAAGGGTGGGCGAGTGATTGGCTCATTGTCGGCGCGGTGGCGTCGTACATGCTAGGAAAGAGAATCGCTTTACTAGTGAAGCCCGTAACATAAATCCTGTAATACGCACTGATCAAATAAACGTCGTTTTTATGCAGTCAGGCACTTGGTTTTTTATACAGTTATCCCAATAACTTATGATGACATTTCGATATAATGTGGGATAACAGCATGAGTATTATGAGTAAAGAAGAGTTCGACGCCATTTCTAAAGAGCTTGCCGAACCAATAGACTTTGATGAACTAGTTGCCTCCGGTGCATTAAAGAAGAGTGGTAAAAGCTATTACCTGTGTAATCAGGATCTCTTGCCAAAGCATGTTAGACGTAAGATTAAATCTCTTGAGCAAAATAAACTGGGTATTAAAGTGACTTTTTATAAGTAAGGATACTCTAGCAGTTCAACCTAGTTCGTTATTGTGACTAACTCAAACACACACGTATGCTGACAGGTGATATGGTATGTTTTTTATTGATGGAGTTATGGTGTGACGACAGTATCTAGAATCAAGGCTGGTCAATATTCGGTTTCTGATGGTCGCTTTATCATTAAGCAAGGATCTAGTTGGTATATCATTCAAGGTAATGGAGACCATGATTTTGGTCCTGTACCTACTTTAGCTGCTGCGAAATCATACGTATCAACAGGCTCTATTCCTTTAGGAAATCACAATAGAGCATCACAACATAGTCGAAGACAAAGTAAGAAAGAGTTTAATGCTCACTTAGCCGCTGAGGCAAAGAATGGTAACCCTGCACCTCTAATTCTTTGGGTACTTGTCTTAATAGGTCTAACAGTATTATTTACTGCACTTGGTAAGTAATATCGCGTAGCGATAAAAGGGCGCTCGACTTAGTTCGGCACTGCGACTAACTCAAACGCCCGAAGCCAACCTCCCTTCAACCTAGTCGGTAAATCCCTTCCTTTCTGCCAAGCCAGCCTTGCAGAGACTCACCACATAAAAGGCGATTCATGCCACAGCAACCCATCGATGTTTAGCGCGCCAGCTGTGCGAACAAGGGAGGGACCCGCGCCCCGCGGGAGGGTTCCCTTATGTCGTGCAGATAAGCGCAATCATGTTTATCTGTACATGAAAAATCTTTTGGATCGAGAGATGAACAAGGAAGAGTGCACAGAAGGCAGAGGAAAACCCCCGTCTAGTATTACGGGGGTACTTTCGGTGATGTATCGGTTTTCGATGCTCTCGCGATCTATCGTCTTCCGACTAGGTCTATTACGTACATAAATCGTTAAGG
>NZ_FLLQ01000006.1 GCF_900088415.1 Vibrio mediterranei | reverse complement strand
CCACGGAGAGCCTGAGATTTACGTCGTGATTTGTCGAGACAATAAATGTTACTTGAATTACCGTTAGTGGACGATAAAGCTTAGGAGGACATTTCTACTTTGCTCTATATCAAAGTGCGTATTATGTATATTATGTTAAATACTGTGTGCGTGAGCTTAAAATCCTTACCTTGAACAGCTCTACTAGCTCTACTTAGCCCAGATTTAACCATAATCGATATTTACCATAAAATACTTAATAATCACATTACTTAATCATAGATTAGTAATGTGATTATTAAGAAACAAAAAGCCCGTACAAGAGTTACTGCATGGGCTTTGTGCACTTTTCTAGAAGTTGTTGTCGTCGATGTCGTGCTGATTTCCTCCCGATGATTGGTCGTCATGGCCGAAGCTTCCAGAGTCATCAGTAAAGTCGACACCCGTATCGGTATTGTCGCCAGATGTCCAATCGCCGCTGCCGCCTGCATCTTGCAGACCTGAAGTGTCTGTTGGAGCTTGGCTACTCGCTTGCATTGCGTATTGATCATCAACTTCAATTGTTGTCGTTGCTGTGGCTCCTTCAATTGGAGTATCCAATTCATCAACACCTTGAAATGATATTGATGCTTCACCTTCAAAGGTATCACCTAGTGACATTGTCACAGGTTGCGATAAGTCGCCAGATACTGTGTAAGTACCATCACCATTATCAAGTGCACCGCTAACTGATGCGCCTTCTGGTATACCAGAGAGCTCAACCTGTTCTACACCTTCAGCTGACGTTACTTCATCTGGGATCGACAAGTTAACATCAGTGCCTGGTGCTGCGGTAACATCAGCACTTTCATCTTCAGTGTCGGTTCCATCTGTCGATGTTGCTTCGACTGTTTCTTGTACCGTTTCAGTATCTGGTGCAGCGGTTTCTGGCGCCGTGCTTGATGTAGATGTTGCTTCCGGCGTAGTTTCAACGTTCATTGTTGTTTCTAATGTTTGCTCTTCGCCTCCTGATTGCACGGTCGCTTCTAACGGGATGTCACCACTAAACTCTGGATCCGGCCAGAATGTCCATTGGTCATCACCGGACGGCACTAATGCACCTTCATCACCTGTGTAGTTGAGTTCAGACAAACTTGCATCGTCCGCAACATCAAGGTTTTGAAGAACTTGTTCGCCGTTGATGCCGATAGAGCCATCGTCGGATTGAGCTAATGGTTCAACTGTTCCAGCAGTTTGTTCATCAACCGTGATATTGAAGTGACTTTCAACTGAGTTTTCGCCATCACTAGCCACGAAGCCAATCTGTGCGCTACCAGTATAGCCTTCAGCTGGAGTGAATTGATAACCACCCTGCCCGTCAGACTCAATGAGACCTTCGCCTTCAAGCAGTGTGACGGATTCAATACTCATTTCACCCGTTTCAGAGCTTAAAGTACCCAACATGTCGCTATCGGTGAAGTTAAGTGGTTCACTTTCCTCAACGTTGGCAGAAGCAATAGACTCGATTTGTGGGCCATCGGTGATTTGCCCCTCATTCTCATGAACACCAATTGTGCTTTGTTCATCATGAAGAATGCCATCACGTTCTACCACATAAGCGAAGTCCACTTCCCCAGTGAAGCCATCGGCAGGACTAAAGGTCCATGTACCATCACCATTGTCAACCATCGTGCCTTGGTTAGGATCAACCAAGTGAACCATTTGGATAGCATCGTCATCATTAGCATCGATGTTTTGCGCCATACCAATCAAGTCCTCTTCAGTAAGAATGATTGGTTCGCCTAGCGTGGTATCAAAGTCGCCAGAAATCTCACTACCTTCTGGTTCTGGTAACGGCTCATCACCATAATCAACGGTAGTTGCGCTGACGGTCACGAAGAAGTTTCCAGAGAAATCTTCTGGTGGTGTTAACTGAAGATCATCTATGTTCCAGTTAGTGATACTTATCATTTGTCCAGGCTCGGTAATAATGACCGTATTCTCACCATCACTGACTTCAAACCCTACCGGGAAGCCAGTCATGACCAAGTTGCTGAGCATTTCTGAGTCATCAATTAGGTCAACGTTTAGTCCTAAGTGACCCGTTGAATCTTCAGAGAACACTAACGGACCATCGTGATCTGTGGTGATTACGGCACCATCCGCGACAGGACGTACAAATACTGGTACGTCGAGTGCAGTCTCAAACTCACCGTCAGATGCGACGACTTGTAGTCCAGAAGTTCCTGCAAAATCGCCTGTTGGTGTAAATGTCCAAGTACCGTCACCATTGTCATTTAGGTCACCTCCATCTTCTCCATCTGGCATGATAATGCGAGAAATTACCAAGTTCTCAGTATCAATGTCCCCAAACAGGTCAAGCATGTCGGATGAATCGAAGGTAAATGCCCCATCCTCGTTTGTTGTTAGGAAGGCATTGCCATCGTTAAATGGTGCATCATTCACCGGAATGACATCTACATTGAGCGAGCCTTCTGCTGTCGCTTCGCCATCTGAGATTTCGTAAGCTAATTCTACTAAGCCGTTAAAATCTTGTGATGTAACGAGGTGATACATGCCGTCTGGCTGTTGCTGCAGTTGCGCGTTCTGTGGCGACTTCACACTAATACTTTCTAGTGTTAGCTCGTCTCCATCTAAATCACTTGCTTGTGCCAAGATGTATTCAGGATCGATGACCATAATTTGGTCTTCTTCTCCCTGCATTTCTATTGCAGGTGCCTGAGGCTCATCATTAACTCCGGCTATGTCGATATTGCCTTGAACTGGTGTTAGTTCAGTACCATCATCAACGTTAAAGTTGAATGGCACGTCACCATTGAAGTTTTCTGTTGGTGTGAATGTCCACGTACCATCAGTGTTATCAACCAATGAACCGAATGACTCATCGATTGACAGATCTCTGGCTGTTAGGTCATCTCCATCAATGTCTTGCGCGTGTTTCAATAAGTCTTCTTGTGAGATGATGATGGCGTTATCTTCGATGCCTTCTAGGTCAACAGGATCCGATGTAGCTGCATCATTGACTGGATTCACGGTCAGATCAGCATTTGCAACGATTGTTTCTGTTCCATCAGAGATATCAAAGTTAAGATCGATGTCTCCGTTGAAGTTGGCATCTGGCGTAATGGTAAAGCTGCCATCACCATTGTCTGTTACTGTTGCGTTGTCTCCTGCAGTTAAGTTCGAAGCAGTTAGCGCATCACCGTCCACATCACCTGCTTGGGCTAGCAACTGCTCTTGAGTCAAGGTGATTGAACCATCTTCATCGACACTATAAGCGAGGTCACCTGATACTGGAGCATCATTGACCGCTATGACTTCAATTCCAGCCGTTGTACCAACGGTTGCTCCATCTTCATCAGCAACAACCACATCCAGCGCTACATCACCGTTGAAGTTTTCATTTGGTGCGAAGCTGTAAGTACCATCACCGTTATCTGTGAAGATACCGTCCGTGCCGGAGTAAGACACATCACTGACACTTACCTCGCCCTCCACATCAGAGCTGTTCGCTAGCAATTGGTCGTCCGAGATGGTGATGACCCCATCTTCATCGACTGAGTAAGTCGTTGAACCGGCCACTGGAATGTCATTGACAGACTCAACAGTCACATCAATGTTGGCTTCTGTGGTTGTTGTACCGTCGCTTACTGAGAAGCTTAGGTCTACTTCACCATTGAAGTTCTCATTTGGTGCGAAGGTATAAGTACCATCACCATTATCGGTGAACACCCCTTCGGTTCCTGAGTAACTCACATCCGCAACGGATAGATCATCCCCGTCAATATCTGATGCGCCGGCTAGAAGCTGTTCGTCCGTAAAGGTCAATGAACCGTCTTCTTGGATGGTGTAACCCACATCTTCTACGACTGCTGCATCGTTCACTGGGTTCACAGTGAGATCTGCATTGGCCATGATAGTGTCGGTACCATCAGAGATATCGAAGCTGAGGTCAATGTCGCCATTGAAGTCCGCATCTGGCGTGATGGTGAATGAGCCATCTTCATTGGCAGTGACTGTAGCATTATCGCCAGCGCTTAAGTTAGCGGCCGTCAGGTCATCACCATCGACATCACTTGCTTGCGATAGCAATTGCTCTTGAGTCAGAGTAATTGAGCCATCTTCGTCAACTGAGTAAGCTAAGTCACCTGATACTGGTGCATCGTTCACTGCGATAACGTCAATACCCGCGGTGGTGTCTGCGGTTGCACCGTCTTCATCTACAACGGTGACATCAAGCGATACGTTGCCATTGAAGTTTTCGTTCGGTGCGAAGCTGTAAGTACCGTCCCCATTATCAGTAAAGATACCGTCTGTGCCTGAGTACGACACATCCTCTACCGCAACTTCACCTTCAACATCCAAGCTGTTCGCTAGAAGTTGATCGTCTGAGATAGTAATGATGCCATCTTCATCGACGGAATATGTGGTTGAACCGGCAACAGGAATGTCGTTGACAGACTCAACCGTCACATCAATATTGGCTTCAGTGGTGGTCGTACCGTCACTCACTGAGAAGCTTAAGTCTACGTCACCATTGAAGTTCTCGTTTGGTGCGAAGGTATACGTACCGTCACCATTATCGGTGAACACCCCTTCTGTGCCCGAGTAGCTCACGTCAGCAACTGATAGGTCGTCGCCGTCAATATCTGACGCACCTTCTAGAAGTTGCTCATCAGTGAAGGTCAACGAACCGTCTTCTTGGATGGTGTAACCCACATCTTCCAAAACTGCTGCGTCATTCACTGGATTTACAGTGAGGTCAGCGTTCGCAACAATGGTGTCGGTGCCATCGGAGATTTCGAAGCTAAAGTCAATGTCACCATTGAAGTCCGCGTCAGGCTTAATGGTGAATGAACCATCTTCATTAGCAGTGACTGTAGCATTGTCACCTGCAGATAAGTTCGCAGCCGTGAGGTCATCACCTTCCACATCCGACGCTTGTGATAGTAATTGTTCTTGTGACAATGTCACACTACCATCTTCATCTACGCTGTATGCGAGGTCACCAGAGACTGGAGCATCGTTAATTGGAAGCACATCTACGTTAATGACCGTATCATCCGTGGCACCATCTTCATCTTGAATGGTAACGTTCAACTGAACTTCGCCATTGAAGTTTTCATTTGGCGCAAAGCTACAAGTGCCATCACCATTGACGGAGAAGATACCGTGTGGACCGTCATAGCTGATACCTACTAGAGATACATCGCCTTCGATATCAGATGCATTGGCAAGGACTTGAGACTCACTGAAGGTCAGTACGCTGTCTTCATCAATGGTGTAAGACGTTGGTCCTGCAATTGGTGGGTCGTTGACCTCGATAACGCTTAAACCAGCGCTTGTTTCTGCGGTTGCTCCATCTTCATCTGCTACAACTACATCAAAGCTAACTTCACCAGAGAAGTTCTCGTTTGGAGAGAAGGTATAGGTACCATCACCATTGTCAGAAAAGACACCATCAGTACCTGAGTAAGAGACATCCTGAACGGAAACATCACCCTCAACATCTGAACTGTTAGCCAATAACTGCTCGTCAGTTATGGTAATCGAGTTGTCTTCTTGTACTGAATAAGTCGTAGAACCTGCAACAGGAATGTCATTAACAGACTCAACCGTCACATCAATATTGGCTTCTGTCGTAGTCGTGCCATCGCTTACAGAGAAGCTTAGATCCACTTCTCCGTTGAAGTTCTCATTTGGTGCAAAGGTATAGGTGCCGTCACCATTGTCGGTGAACACCCCTTCGGTGCCTGAGTAACTTACATCAGCAACTGATAGGTCATCACCATCAATATCTGACGCACCCGCAAGAAGCTGCTCATCAGTGAAGGTCAATGAGCCATCCTCTTGGATGGTGTAACCCACATCTTCCACAACTGTAGCGTCATTCACTGGATTTACAGTGAGGTCAGCGTTTGCGACGATGGTGTCGGTGCCATCAGAGATGTCGAAGCTTAGATCAATGTCGCCATTGAAGTCCACATCAGGTGTGATGGTGAATGAACCATCGTCATTAGCCGTTACCGTAGCGTTATCACCTGCAGTTAGATTTGCTGCTTCAAGCTCATCGCCTTCAACATCGCTAGCTTGAGCTAGAAGTTGTTCTTGAGACAATGTAATAGAGCCGTCTTCATCGACGCTATAGGCCAAATCACCAGATACTGGTGCATCGTTGACTGCAATAACGTCAATGCTTGCCGTGGTATCCGCTGTCGCACCATCCTCATCGACAACAGTGACATCAAGACTGACATTGCCATTGAAGTTCTCATTTGGAGCGAAGCTGAACGTGCCATCACCGTTGTCGGTAAGTATGCCGTCTGTACCAGAGTAAGAGACATCTTCAACAGCCACCTCACCCTCTATATCCGAGCTATTAGCTAGCAGCTGGTCACTGGTAATGGTGATGATGTTGTCTTCGTCAACACTATAAGTCGTCGCTCCTGCAACCGGTAAGTCGTTCACTGAGATGACATCGATACCAGCCGTTGTATCCGCTGTCGCTCCCTCTTCATCGACAACCGTAACATTGAGGCTTACATCCCCATTGAAGTTCTCATTTGGTGAGAAGGTATAGGTGCCGTCACCATTGTCGGTGAACACACCATCAGTACCGGTATAGGTGACACTATCGACAGCAACATCACCTTCGACATCAGAGCTGTTGGCAAGCAACTGTGCGTCGCTGATGGTGATGCTGCCATCTTCATCGACACTATAGCTTGTTGCTCCGGCTACTGGAACATCGTTGATTGGCACCACTTGGACATCGATATTGGCCGAGACAGTATCCGTTCCATCACTTACGTCGTAGGTAAGATCAACGTTGCCATTGAAGTTTTCATTTGGCGCGAACGTGTAAGTACTATCTCCGTTGTCAGTAAAGACACCATCGGCTCCCTCATAGTTGACTGACTCGACAGTTAAATCGTCGCCGTCGATGTCAGTTGCGCCAGCGAGTAGCTGTTCGTCAGTAAAGGTTAGTGAGCCATCTTCATTAATGGTGTAGTCGTGGTCGTAAATGACAGACAAGTCATTTACAGCAGTCACAGTAACATCAAGTTCCGCTGGGGTAACGCCACCATTTCCATCGTCAACGTTGTAGCTGATTGAGAACTCACCGTTAAAGTTTTCTTCCGGCGTGATGGTATAGGTACCATCGCCATTGTCTGTGATGAGCGCGTTTTCAATAGCGATATCACCGATGCTCGGTTCATTAATGTCAGTTTCTTCGCCAGAGCCTGTTTCTTCGGTATCACCGGCTACGATTTCTGAGATATCAATGCCATTGTCGGCCGCAGCGGCTTCTTCGGACGTTGGTAGCTCAAAGTTAGTGACCGTGCTGACATCTTGGCTCGGCACTATCACGCCATCGACGATGTCAAATACATGCCAGTGATCGCCTTGCGGATTATCAGGTAAGTCTGGAGTGAATGATTGAATCAGCGTATCACCAACAAAGATTTGAACCTGAACTTCTTCAACACCATCTACGTCCCAACTACGACCACTGTAATTGTGAACTGAATAGTGCATGTTCATGTCTTCGTAGTTTGGAATAGTAATAGTTTCTGGTCCATTCCCATTTACGTCATCGACATCTTGGGTGACTCGGTCTCCACCTCCTTGGTTGTAACTCATATCCTGATAGTAGATATGATCAAGTTCTTGCCCTGAGTCTTGGTCGTATAACCACAGATGGTTATCAAGATCTCGAGGTTCATCGCCCCAAGTTACAACCACACGCATATCTGCATCATCTAGGACTTCAGATATTGCTGTGACGCCACCGTTGGTCTCTTCTCCCGCTGGTACTACAAAGCTAGTAGTAATTGAACCCTCTTGCTCAATTGTTACCGTACCTTCGTTGACAATCGAGCCACTGACCGAGTAATTACCAGAATCATCAGTTACGGTTGTGTAGCTGTTACCTGCTCCATCGGTCAGAGTGACCTCCGCACCTGAAACGGGGTTGCTGCTTTCAGCATCAAGAACCGTACCTGTCACTGTTGTATCATCGCCCTGCTCTCCGATGATGGCTGTCATGTCATCATCTTCAATGTCAGTAGCAAACTGCAATAGCTCCTCTTGAGTGATGGTATAAGAGCCATCTTCCTCAATCGTAATGGCTACATCAGCGGACACAATTGGCGCATCATTAACAGGATCTACTGTTAAGCCGAGGTTAGCTGCAATTGGAGTGTCACCATCACTGATGCTATAGGCCACATCGATGTAACCATTGAAGTTCTCATCTGGCGTGATGGAGAAAGTACCATCGCCATTGTCAATAATGGTTGCATTGTCAGCTACCAAGCTGTCTGCAGTTAGTGCATCCCCCTCGATATCAGCCGCATTGGCAAGCAATTGCTCTTGAGTAATCGTAATGGTGTTGTCTTCATCAACATTAGCGTAAACATCTGAAGTAGTTGGAAGATCGTTGACTGGATTGACCGATAGATCAGCATTAGCAACAATGGTTTCTGTGCCATCCGAGATATCAAAGCTTAGGTCGATGTTACCGTTAAAGTTGGCCTCTGGTGTTACCGTAAAGGTACCGTCACCATTATCAACCACGGTCGCGTTATCGCCAGCAGACAAGTTAGCAGCAGTGAGTTCATCACCATCCACATCTGTAGCCTGAGACAACAACTGCTCTTGGGTTAACGTAATCGAACCGTCTTCGTTGATGTTATATGCAAGATCACCTGATACAGGCGCATCATTGACTGCAATAACCTCGATACCGGCTGTGGTATCCGCTGTAGCGCCGTCTTCATCAGCGACCACAACATCTAATGAAACGTTGCCGTTGAAGTTTTCATTTGGTGCGAAGCTGTAGGTACCGTCACCATTGTCCGTGAAGATACCATCTGTGCCAGAGTAAGACACATCACTGACACTCACGTCCCCTTCAACATCAGAACTATTGGCAAGCAACTGATCATCTGAAATGGTAATCACGCCATCTTCATTCACGGAGTATGAGGTAGAGCCTGCTACGGGAATGTCATTAACAGATTCGACTGAGACATCAATGTTGGCCTCTGTTGTCGTTGTGCCATCGCTAACAGAGAACTTAAGATCAACATCACCGTTGAAGTTTTCGTTCGGAGCAAAGGTATACGTGCCGTCACCGTTATCGGTGAATACGCCATCAGTGCCTGTGTACGACACATCCGCAACAGAGAGGTCATCACCATCAATGTCTGATGCACCTGCCAGAAGTTGCTCGTCAGTAAATGTCAGTGAACCATCTTCTTGGATGGTGTAGCCAACATCTTCCACAACCGCGGCGTCGTTCACTGGGTTAACCGTTAGGTCGGCATTAGCCACTATAGTGTCGGTGCCGTCAGAGATATCGAAGCTTAAGTCAATGTCGCCATTGAAGTCTGCATCTGGTGTGATGGTGAATGAGCCATCTTCGTTGGCTGTAACTGCCGCGTTGTCACCCGCTGACAAGTTCGCTGCAGTAAGGTCATCACCCTCGACATCACTTGCTTGAGACAGTAGTTGCTCTTGCGTCAGCGTAATCGAACCATCTTCATCAACAGAGTAAGCTAAGTCACCTGAGACTGGTGCGTCATTAACCGCAATGACATCGATACCCGCAGTGGTACCCGCTGTTGCGCCATCTTCATCAACAATGGTTACATCAAGCGATACATTGCCGTTGAAGTTTTCATTTGGTGCGAAGCTGTAAGTGCCGTCGCCGTTGTCCGTGAAGATACCGTCAGTGCCTGAGTACGAAACATCATCAACGGCCACTTCGCCCTCAATGTCAGAGCTGTTGGCGAGAAGCTGTTCGTCTGAGATGGTAATAATGCCATCTTCATCTACTGAGTATGTAGTAGAGCCAGCAACAGGAATGTCATTGACCGACTCAACCGTCACGTCAATATCCGCTTCAGTGGTGGTCGTGCCATCACTGACAGAGAAGCTTAAATCAACTTCACCATTGAAGTTCTCGTTTGGTGCGAAGGTATAGGTACCATCACCGTTGTCAGTGAACACACCTTCTGTGCCCGAGTAGCTGACATCAGCAACAGACAAATCGTCGCCATCAATATCTGACGCGCCAGCGAGTAGCTGTTCATCCGTAAAGGTCAACGAGCCGTCTTCTTGGATGGTGTAGCCAACATCTTCCACAACCGCTGCGTCATTTACTGGGTTCACTGTAAGGTCAGCGTTCGCAACAATGGTGTCGGTACCATCGGAGATATCGAAGCTTAAATCAATGTCGCCATTAAAATCAGCATCTGGAGTAATGGTGAATGAGCCATCTTCGTTGGCAGTCACTGTCGCATTATCGCCTGCGCTTAAGTTAGCCGCAGTCAAATCATCGCCGTCTACATCTGAAGCTTGAGACAGCAGTTGTTCTTGAGTCAGTGTGATAGAACCATCTTCGTCAACGCTGTACGCCAAGTCACCAGAGACTGGTGCATCATTCATTGCAATGACTTCTACGCCTGCAGTTGTCTCTGCTGTCGCACCTTGTTCATCCACAACAGTAACGTCAATCGAGACCTCACCGTTGAAGTTTTCATTTGGCGCGAAGCTATATGTGCCATCACCATTGTCGGTAAAGATACCGTCTGTACCTGAGTACGAAACGTCAGAGACCGCGACATCACCTTCGACATCCGAGCTGTTGGCGAGCAACTGCTCGTTGGTGAACGTAAGAATGTTATCTTCGTCAACACTATAAGTTGTTGAACCAGCGACTGGTAAGTCATTGACTTCAGTTACTGTGATATCAATATTCGCTGGGGTGATTTCCGTGCCATCAGATACTTCAAACAAGAGATCAACTTCACCACTAAAGTTCTCGTTTGGAGCAAAGGTATAAGTACCATCACCGTTATCTGTAAATACCCCTTCTGCGCCATTGTATGTGACGGATTCAACGCTGAGGTCATCACCATCTACATCGGTAGCATTGGCGAGCAACTGCTCGTCAGTAAAGGTGAGCGAGCCATCTTCTTCCATGGTGTAAGCCACATCTTCAACAATCGCCGCTGCATCGTTAACTGGATTAACAGTCAAGTCGATATTAGCAACGGTTGAGTCTGTACCATCAGTGACAGAGAACGTTAGGTCGATATCACCATAGAAATCCGCTTCTGGCGTGATAGTGAATGAACCGTCATCATTGGCAACAACGGTAGCATTGTTTGCTGCAGTCACATCTAGAGCAGTAAGGTCATCTCCTTCAACGTCACTTGCTTGAGACAATAGCTGATCTTGGGTAAGCGTAATCGAGCCGTCTTCATTGACGCTGTATGCTAAATCACCAGAGACTGGCACATCATTAACAGCGATGACGTCGATGCCAGCTGTTGTTTCGGCCGTTGCACCATCTTCATCTACTACGGTTACATCAAGCGATACATTGCCGTTGAAGTTTTCATTTGGTGCGAAACTGTATGTACCATCACCGTTATCAGTGAAGATACCGTCTGTGCCTGAATAAGAGACATCGTCAACCGCGACCTCACTTTCAACATCTGAGCTGTTCGCAAGAAGTTGATCATCTGAGATTGTGATGATGCCATCTTCATCAACCGAGTACGCAGTTGAACCTGCAACTGGAATATCGTTGACAGACTCTACGGTAACATCGACGTTCGCTTCAGTCGTGGTGGTTCCATCGCTTACTGAGAAGCTCAAATCCACTTCACCATTGAAGTTCTCATTTGGCGCGAAAGTATAAGTGCCGTTACCATTATCGGTAAACACGCCTTCCGTGCCTGAGTAACTCACATTGGCGACAGACAAGTCATCGCCATCAATGTCTGAGGCGCCGGCTAATAGCTGCTCATCAGTAAAGGTTAATGAACCATCTTCTTGAATGGTATAGCCGACATCTTCAACCACTGCCGCGTCGTTCACAGGATTAACGGTTAAGTCTAGATTTGTCGATACGATCTGGTCGCCATCACTGACATCGAAGCTGAAGTTTACATCACCATTGAAGTCTGCGTCAGGCGTGATAGTGAATGTCCCATCGCCATTATCTACAACAGTGACGTTTTCATCTTCAGTACTCAAGTTAAGTGCAGTTAGTGCATCGCCATCGAGGTCGGTGGCGTTCGCCAGTAGCTGCTCTTGAGTAATGGTGATTGAGCCATCTTCGTCGACTTGTGCAGAGACTGAGTCTGATTCAGGCGCGTGGTCAACTTCAAAGTTAACGACTTGAATCGTACTCGCTTCATCGTCGTTAGAAAGCTCTGTTGCGGTCGCTTTGATCTCTAACGCAGTGGAGCCAGTGTAGTCCTCAGGGAAGGTAATTTCGATGTTTTGATCAATGACCAGCGTTGGAAGCACGGCTGTGCCATCTTCACCAACAACGATCTCACCTTGTAAGATTTGGCTGTTGGTTTCACCGACGTCTACAGTAAACGTGAAATCATCATAATCACGATCTCCGCCTCCGTAGAGATCTTCGATACCGTAAACTATCTCGCCATCATCATTTAGTGTTGTTCTGGTATGCTCTATTCCATCTTGATTCAGATTAGTATTCGTACCGCCGTGGAATACTGAGTCTCCAAATTGACTTTGTATGACAGTTTCATTGCCATCTGGGTCAATATGAACCAGTTGCGGGTCAACAGAATCAATGGTAGCCGGATTTCCGTCTGCATCACGGAACATAAAGGTTCCATCTTGCATCGAATCGAAGTCATTACGATTGAAGCCATTCGGAATAACGAACAGGTTGAAGCTTTCACCTTCTTCGACTTCAAATGTGATTGACGATTGGCCAGGAATCAAGTCGCCACCGGAACCAACTTGGGATGCGTTCTCAAACCCAATGTTTACATCGGTAATATTGCCATCTTCATCGACCGTGTAGTAACCCGCCGTATTTTGGAATCCAGCGCCTTCACCTTCGAAAGTGACAGTAATATCCGTGGTTTCATAACTGGTAATACCGCCAGCTTGCTCGTCGAGTACTCCTTCGTTGTCATAGCGAATCACAGTACCTTCTGGTAATCCACCTACTTCCAGCGTTAGTGTCTCAGACAAGTCTTGGTCTACAAGCGCTGCACCGATGTTTAGTTCGGTGGTGCTACCAGGCTCGACAACAATAGCCTCATCTGTGACGGCGTCACCATCACCAGTGGTCACTTCTAAGTCTGGTGCATCGGCAACCGCTTCGACACTCACACCGATAGTTTGGGCGACTTCAGCTTCACCATCTGAAACGGTAAAGCCAATATCTAGATTGCCGCTAAAGTGCTCTTCCGGCGTAAAGGTGTATGTGCCATCTCCATTATCGACGAGAGATCCTTCATCACCGCTGTAACTCACATCGGTAATACTCAGCTCATCACCTTCGACGTCCGTCGCTTGGGCAAGAAGCTGCTCTTCCGTGAAGACGAATGTATTGTCTTCCTGAATTTCAACGTTAAGCGGAGCAACGTCTGGTGCGTCATTGACTGGATTAACCGTCAGTGTAAGCTCGCTGCTTGTATCTAGCTCACCGTCAGAGACGTTGTAGCTAAACACGATATCGCCATTGAAATCTTGTGACGGCGTAACACTAAACGTACCATCGCCGTTATTGACGATCGTTGCGTTCGGGTCGTTAGTCTCAAGGTTTTCTGCAACTAAGAAGTCACCATCTCTGTCAGTCGCATTCTCAAGAAGCATATCTTGTGTAACCAAGATAACGCCATCTTCATCCATTTCCGCGACGACTGGCTCAGCTTCAGGCGCATCATTAACAAATTGAACTTTCAACGCGATGTCTGCGGTAACCGTATCGGTACCGTCACTAACATCAAACGTAAGACCTGCACTACCACTATAATCAGGCGCTGGCGTTAAGGTATAAGTACCATCACCATTATCTGTTACCGATACATTTGGGTCATCAGAGTTAACGTTGACGACGGTTAGATCATCACCCTCAACGTCTGTTGCTTGGGCAAGCAATTCTTCTGCTGTGACAATAATCGATTCATCTTCCAAGACATTGAATGATAAATCGGGTACATCAGGTGCATCGTTTACAGGCGTTACGGTTAAGTCTAACTCGGTACCTACCGTAGCGATTCCGTCTGTAACATCATAAGTGAAGTCGATATCGCCATAGAAGTCTTCACTTGGGGTGATAGTGAAACTACCATCCTCATTTTGAACAATGGTGGCGTTCTCGTCATTCGTGCTTAGGTTAACTGCGGTGAGATCATCTCCATCAAGGTCACTCGCATTAGCAAGGAGTTCTTCTTGAGTTATGGTGATGGTGCCATCTTCTTCTACCGTAGCTGATAGTGGGCCTGTTACTTCTGGACCAACGTTGGAGTCAACGACATCAATATTCAGTGAGCTTGGCGCCGATGCTTGGCCATCACTGATATCAAACGACAATGAGACATTGCCAGTAAAGCCTTCAGATGGTGTGAAGCTGAAGGTATTGTCGCCATTATCAACCAGTGTGCCGTCCAATTGATTGGTTAGGACAAGGTTCTCAACATGTAGGATGTCTCCATCAACATCAGTCGCACCGCTTAACAAGCTCGATGTACTAATTGTGATGGTGCCATCGTTCAACATATCTAAATTCAGCGGAGCACCAGGAACAGGAACGTCGTTCACTGGAATCACTGCTAAATCAATTTGGTTCATAGTGACGTCCTCACCATCACTCACACCAAAGCTGAGATCCACATCGCCATTGAAATTTTCATTTGGAACGAATGTGTAAGTACCATCTCCGTTATCGGATAACTCACCACTATCCCCGTTGTAGCTAACGTTGTAGATGCTTAACTCATCACCTTCGATATCTGAAGCATTCGCAAGCAGATCTTCATCGGTAAATGTGATGGAGTTGTCTTCTTCGGTACTTAGGATAACTGGGCCTGATACCACTGGCGCATCGTTTACTTCTGCGAAGTTGATGTGGATAGTATTATCGTCAACCAACTCGCCGTCGGTGACTTGATACGTTAGGTCAATATCACCAGAGAAGTTCTCGTTTGGTGTAACTGTCCAAGTGCCATCACCATTGTCGGTTAAGGTTGCATTGTCATCTTCGAGAGCTAAATTGATGATATCGAGCTCATCACTGTCGATATCGCTAGCTTGTGCCAATAACTGTTCTTCGGTAATGACAATAGAAGCGAAGCCATCTGCTCCTTCTTCTACCGTAGTTACGGCTGGTAGGTCGGCTGTTAGATCGATCTCTTGATCGCCCTCACGAACATTCAAACCAATAGTTTCCGTAACTTCAGTACCGTCTATACCGATAGATGTAAATACCACATCGTCAGGTAGTGTCTGAGAAACAGACATGTTTTGAACGACGTAAGTACCGTTACCTTGAATAGTGCCAAGTTCGAAACGAGCCACAGGTTCATCAGTCGTTAGCGTATATTCGTGCTCATAGCTATTACGATCATCTTTGTGGTAAGTTTCTGAATCTATGAGATTTCCATCCGTATCAAACGCGCGGATCTCGACCTCAGTGAAGTGTCTAGACTCTTCCATAAACCAGCCACCTAGACCATCTAGATTGAAGCTGATTTCGTTTATATCCTGACCTTCTACCGTAACGACAAGTTGCTCATCACCACTTAGGCCTTGCCTGTCGGTATCCCCAATACCATGACCGATATGGGTATTGCCATTCCAAGCGCCAAGCGGACCATCAGTACTTTGTGTGGTAACGGTTAAGTCACCATCGGTAAATTGGCGAGTATGAGAATCAACTTCATCACCCCAGTCGCTGACTTTAGCGTTGTCATCGAAGGTACCGAGTTGCGTCGTTGACGTAGAATCAGTTACCGCAGTCTCATCTGGAACAAAGCGAATCTCAGTGTCTGGAGAAACTTCTTGGCCAACTTCCAGAGTAACCCACTCATCTTCAATGTTTGCTTGAACAATACCGAATTCAGGTTGTTGGTCGAGACGAATCGCTGGCTCTTCACGCATACTTACGCCAACGGTTTGATCTTCTTCCGCTTGAATGTAAATTTCATCCCCAGCATCAGGTGCGTCATTCACTGGATTGACCGTAAGATCTAACGTCGTTACAACATTCTCTTCACCATCAGAAACGGTGTAAGTGAAGTCTAACTCACCATTGAAGTTTTCCTCTGGGGTGATAGTGAACGAGCCATCCTCGTTCTGAACGATTTCTGCCTCAGTACCAAACAATTGCAGATCACTGGCAACTAGATCGTCGCCGTCGATATCTGACGCATTCGCCAACAATTGTTCTTGAGTGATGGTGATACTGTTATCTTCATCTACCTGAGCGACAATGCCCGATACTTCAGGAGCATCGTTGACTGGGTTAACGGTTAAACCACCCGTTGCAACAATAGTCTCTGTACCATCTGAGATATCGAAGTTGAGATCAATTTCTCCATTGAAGTTAGCATCTGGAGTAATGGTAAAGGTACCATCACCATTATCTATTACCGTAGCATCTTCACTCACACTTAGATTGGACGCCGTTAAAGCGTCTCCATCTACATCTGAGGCTTGAGCAAGAAGCTGTTCTTGGTTTAGCGTGATTGAGCCGTCTTCGTCAACCGAGTACGCGACGGTACCAGAGACCGGTGCATCATTTACGGCAATAACGTCTATGCCTGCCGTTGTTTCAGCGGTTGCGCCGTCCTCATCGACAACTGTGACATCTAACGATACGTTTCCGTTGAAGTTTTCGTTTGGCGCGAAGCTGTAAGTACCGTCACCGTTGTCAGTGAAGATACCGTCTGTGCCTGAGTAAGACACATCATCAACCGCGACTTCGCCTTCCACATCTGAGCTGTTCGCTAGAAGCTGAACATCGGAGATAGTGATAATGCCATCTTCATCGACTGAGTATGTGGTTGAACCGGCTACTGGAATGTCATTGACGGACTCAACAGTCACATCAATGTTGGCTTCTGTGGTTGTTGTACCGTCGCTTACTGAGAAGCTCAAATCCACGTCACCATTAAAGTTTTCATTTGGCGCGAAGGTATAAGTACCATCACCGTTGTCGGTAAACACACCTTCTGTTCCTGAGTAGCTCACGTTGGCAACAGACAGATCATCCCCGTCAATATCTGATGCGCCAGCTAGAAGCTGTTCATCCGTGAAGGTTAACGAACCATCTTCTTGGATGGTGTAATCCACATCTTCTACAACCGCAGCGTCATTCACTGGATTGACCGTGAGGTCTGCATTCGCGACGATGGTGTCTGTGCCATCTGAGATGTCGAAGCTGAGGTCAATGTCGCCATTGAAGTCTGCATCTGGCGTGATGGTGAATGAGCCATCTTCATTTGCAGTTACCGTTGCATTGTCACCTGCGCTTAGGTTAGCCGCAGTGAGATCATCACCGTCCACATCACTTGCTTGAGACAGAAGTTGCTCTTGTGACAATGTCACACTGCCATCTTCATCTACGCTGTATGCGAGGTCACCAGAGACTGGTGCATCGTTAATTGGAAGCACATCTACGTTAATGACCGTATCAACAGTGGCGCCACCTTCATCTTGAATGGTGACGTTCAACTGAACTTCGCCATTGAAGTTTTCATTTGGAGCAAAGCTACAGGTACCATCACCATTGACGGAGAAGATACCGTGCGGTCCATCGTAGCTGATACCCACTAGCGATACATCGCCTTCTATGTCAGATGCATTGGCAAGGACTTGAGATTCACTGAATGTCAGTACGCTGTCTTCATCAATGGTGTAAGACGTTGGTCCTGCAATTGGTGGGTCGTTGACCTCGATAACGGTTAAACCAGCACTTATCTCTGCGGTTGCTCCGTCTTCATCTGCCACAACCACATCGAAACTAACTTCACCCGAGAAGTTCTCGTTTGGCGAGAAAGTATAGGTACCATCACCGTTGTCAGCAAAGACACCATCAGTACCTGAGTAAGAGACATCCTGAACTGAAAGATCACCCTCAACATCTGAACTGTTAGCCAATAACTGCTCGTCAGTTATGGTAATTGAGTTGTCTTCTTGTACAGAATAAGTCGTAGAACCTGCAACAGGAATGTCATTAACAGACTCTACAGTGACATCAATATTGGCTTCTGTGGTGGTCGTGCCATCGCTCACTGAGAAGCTTAGGTCCACTTCACCATTAAAGTTCTCGTTTGGCGCGAAGGTATAGGTGCCGTCACCGTTATCTGTGAACACACCTTCGGTGCCTGAGTAGCTCACATCAGCAACTGACAGGTCGTCTCCATCAATATCTGACGCACCCACTAGAAGCTGCTCATCCGTGAAGGTTAACGAACCATCTTCTTGGATGGTGTAACCCACGTCTTCTACAACCGCAGCGTCATTCACTGGATTGACCGTGAGGTCAGCGTTTGCAACGATGGTGTCGGTACCATCAGAGATATCGAAGCTAAGGTCAATATCACCATTGAAGTCCACGTCTGGCGTAATGGTGAATGAACCATCTTCATTAGCAGTGACGGTTGCGTTATCGCCCGCGCTTAAGTTAGCGGCAGTCAGATCATCTCCATCTACATCTGATGCTTGAGACAATAGTTGGTCTTGAGTCAGAGTAATTGAACCATCTTCGTCAACTGAGTAAGCCAGGTCACCTGAGACTGGTGCGTCGTTCACTGCAATGACATCAATACCTGCTGTAGTTTCAGCTGTTGCTCCCTCTTCATCCACTACAACGACATCTAGGCTGACATTACCGTTGAAGTTTTCGTTTGGAGCGAAGCTGTAAGTACCATCACCATTATCGGTGAAGATGCCATCGGTACCAGAGTAAGAGACGTCGCTGACGGAAACGTCTCCTTCAACATCGCTTGAATTAGCTAACAACTGGTCATCGCTAATTGTGATAATGCCATCTTCGTTAACTGAGTAAGTCGTTGATCCCGCGACAGGTAGATCGTTAACGGCTTCGACAGTTACATCAATATTGGCTTCAATAGTTGTAGTTCCATCGCTGACAGAGAAACTTAAATCCACTTCACCATTGAAGTGTTCATTTGGAGAAAAAGTATAGGTACCATCACCGTTATCGGTAAACACACCATCAGTACCAGTGTAACTGACATCGGCTACCGTAAGATCATCGCCGTCGACATCGCTTGCGCCTGCTAATAATTGGGCGTCAGTAAACGTTAGAGAGCCATCCTCTTGTATTGTATAAGCAACATCCTCAACTTCGGCTTCATCGTTTACATCTTCGACTTGAATTTCGAACGTTTGTTCTGTTGTTTCCGAGTCAAAGTCGTCATCCAATCGTTCTTGATCTAGATTGGCTTGCTCGTCTTCATCAAGAACGTTAACCTCGAACGTTTCGCTATCAGTTTGCGTATCAAAATCATCCCCTTCGCCAGCATCTTCAGCAGGTGAAGCGGCAGCGGCTTGTGGTGCGCTAGAAGCTTGTTGAGTTTGCCCTTCAGCATCACTACCGCCATCGGAACCTTCTGAGCTTTGTCCACCCACACTTTGCGCACCAGCACCTGCTCCACCAGCACCACCAGATCCTGCATCAGCAGAAGCGCCACTATCGGTCATCTGACTATCGACCACTCCTGACTGAGTGCCTTCCGAAGAGGCGGCTTCACTATCTACAGGCTGGGCAGATTGCGCACCACCGGTATCATCGCCTTCGCTTGACGCACCCGCTCCACTAGGGTCGTCTTGCATTGCCTGGTTAGCATCGTCTGCGGCATCAGCAGCATCGGCCCCAGTAGCTATCGTAGTTGCAATTGTGTTTTGTTGGTTCTGCTGTGCCTGCTGCTGTTCCGTACCATCATTACCAGTTTCTACTTGTTCGACCGCATCATTGAGAGGGTTGTTTTCGTTGTTGTCAGCCATGTTGCCTCCGTCGCGTTGTCAGCTTTTAAAATCAGACACTTCCTAGAAACGCAGTAAAGGACACCAGACACGAAAGACAAGGAAAATTCATTAAAAACAAGTTAAAAAGTTTAGGCCGATCTTTATTACGATTCTTTTAGCCTCTGCTTTTGCGTATGTAACTTGACACAAACTACAGATTATCAAGGATTTATTTTTGAAAAATGGCACTAAGTATACTTAGCTATTAGTTGTAACTAATCTATCGCTTTATAAACCTAACACCCTGTAATCACGTAAATTTAATACATTAGTTTAGAAAGCGGACCTGGAGGCGATTGTGAGCAAAAGTAATATCGAACATCACATTAGAAGTGCCTTAATTCAAAATACGGACAAATCCGAGTCTGATTATGTAGAAGCGGTAGAAATCAAAAGCGCAATGACAACAGTCCATAAGACCTTGTTGCTCACTTTCTTCATCATTTTAATCTTGTTAGGGATCGCCTCTCAGGCCCGTATAGATATTGTGGTTTCTTCTCGAGGAGAATTGTTGCTTGAATCCGACATTGAGAAAGTTCAGCACCTTGAAGGAGGCATTCTCGATACGATGCTCGTTAAGCCTGGGGATATTGTATACGAGGGGCAACCCATCGCCAGACTCAGAGCAATTGAACGTAATTCTCAGTTGTCGACTATGAACGCGGAAATCGCTCAATTGGAGTTGGATAAACTTAGGTATCATGCGCTTATTTCTCAACAGGAGCCCGATTACTCGCGTTATGCTGACTTTCCTGAGTTGGTTAACGTCAATCAAGATACGTGGCGCAAGGAGAATGCTAAGAACGTTTCAGCTGAGGCATTGATTCAACATGACATTGAACACAAAGACCGTTTAATAGCGTCAATGAAGAAGAGACGTGTGAGCTCGTTAAATCAGCTCAAACTGATTCGAAAACAACTTGAAATCAAACAAACTCTCTATAACGAAGAGATGGCTTCTTACGTCGACGTGCTCAATATGCAAGTACAAGAATCCAACATGGTAAGAGAAATTGAAAATCTCGATGAGTCTCTCATGAATGAGGATTTTCAACTGCTAAGGTTAGAAAAACAATTGAACGATCTCATAGTAAATAGGAATGCCGAATACCAAGCTCAGATCATTCAGGCAAATAAGGACTTAGATATCAAGCGCATACAACAACCCCAGCATACGGATAAAGTAAATCGCTTGGTGGTCTACTCGCCAGTTGATGGTGTCGTTGACAAGGTTCATTTTAATTTTCGGTCTGCGGTCGTTCCGCCTGGAGAAAGCATTGCCGACATAGCTCCGTTAAATAACACGTTACATGGCGAAGCCAAGATCCCTAGAAAAGAAATGGGTTTCGTTGAGGTTGGACAGGAGGTAAAACTGAAGTTTGATACCTATAACTTTGCAAAATACGGTTTTATGCCGGGCAAAATTTCATCTATCAGTCGCTCGTCTTATGAAGAGGAAGAAACAGAATATTACTTAGCGAAGATTACTATTGAACATGACTTTCTTGAACGTTCTGGGACCAAGTATAGCCTCTCGCCGTTTATGGAATTCACAGCTGATATAAAGACTGGTGATCGACGTGTTATTGAATACGCCGCTAAGCCAGTGATGTCGGCAATTGAAGACGCATTTGATGAGCGATAGAACATGAAGCAGCGGTACAAGATCTACAGCTTTCCGGTGATCAAATTAGGCATAGTACTTTTACTATGCCTTTCCGCTATTGGTCTCTGGTTCGCTTACAAGTACTACACTGCTGCCCCTAAAGAAAGTGCCTTTACAACTCCGTTAATTTCTCAAACTGAAAAGTTAAATAGTTCGCTCGAAGTCACCATTCTTAACGTTGACTTGTGCCTCCAATCTGGTGAATGTAGTGAAGTAAAACGGTATACCCGATTACTACTAAATGACCTAGCCGCCTTCAAAGCGTTAGCTGCGCTAGACAAAAAACAAGTAAGTTTGGTTGGCGCTGTGGAGTACAGTAACGTTCAGTTAGCGATAAACCGCTTTTTCGCTGTGAATGACCCGGCTCAAGAAGACTACTATTTACTTCGCACCACCCTCAGCAATAACTATGTTGAGATACGTAACAGGTTCGATGATCTTTTCTTTGTGGAGCACAAACAAGTTGTTGAAGACTTACGATCTTCCGTCAACATAATTGTCGTGATATTTCCAATACTCGCTGTTATCGCAATATCGGTGGTATTGGGAGGATGGAACCGCCTCAAGAAGACAGTTCGGGACCGCCGCTCTGTTAATCAGAGTTTTGAGTCTCTTGCAGAGCGACTCGATGAACTCGACTCATCAAAGATCGACGAGATACTGAGCACGACAGAAATCGATCCGATAGAGAGAAGTATTTATTCCAAACTTAGGCTACTTCATGAAAAGGTTGATAAGCAGCAGCAAGATGCTGACCTCAATCAACAGCTATATGGTTTAATCGGTTACGAGATTCGGGGAATCACCAACACCATTAAAGGTGGTATTCACTACTTAGTACAAGATGCTGATGAGAATACTGCTGTGCTTGCGCAAGACATCACATCAGCGGCAAATACCTTGTCGGAACTTGCCGAAAACTATAACCGACTACTCTCACAAGGGCGTGACAAGAGCAGTAGCGCCTTTTCTTTTTTAGATGTCATATCTGAGCTGACCATTCACATGAAGTCCAAATTACAACGCGAGAACCTGTCTTTAGAATGCGCATTTGTCGGCAGCGTCCCAGCAATGGTACTTGGTCACCAAACTAGTCTGTTTTGGATGTTGTTCTTAAAGCTTTCAAACGCACTGCAAGTTCAAACTGACAGAAATGTTCTGTTCAAAGTTGAAACAGGAAGTGGCTTAGATGTTGAACGTGCACGCATTACGCTGTCACTAACCTTCCTTACTAATACCAACGTCAAGGTGGCAAAAGTTGATTCCCTACACTGGTCTGAACGAGCTGATTCAATGGGTAGCAATGATGAGTGGACCAAATCAATACTCGGCAACGTCGGTCACTTTAGCTCTAAGTGGTTCGAGTCTGGCAAACAACGTCGTTTTCAAGTGGAAGTCGATCTAGAAGCACAAAGCTATTTTGCGCCGAACTCAGATACATTAAATGGTAAAAACTTAATTGTATGTAGCTCTGGAATGCTTTCTCTGGAGATTCTAACCGATGTGTTATCCATGAATGGTGCAACATATACCGTTTGTGAGGACCCAAATGAGCTGTTCCGCCTAAACCCATCACAACAGAAAGTCGATGGCGTCATCATTACAGATGCAATTGAAGGGATACAGATTGCACCATTTAGTAAGACACTAAGCTCTAGGTTAAAACCAACGGCTACAAAGCTGTTTCTTATGTCGAGTACTTCTGAGCTTGCACAAATTACCCATCAATATGTGGACAAAGTGTTTTTTAGTCCGATCCTTCCTCATGAATTTATTCCTCACCTTCGAGAAGCTTTAGAAGCTGAGTCAGTAGAAGAAACGTTAGAAAACAGCTCGTTCTTGATAGTTGAAGATGACAAGGTTCAGCAGTTCCTCCTCAAGCGTATTTTGATGAAGCAAGAATATAATGCAGACACCGTTGGTGATGGCTCTGAGGCTGTGGAATGGGTTAAAAAGCAGCGTGCCGATATCATATTTATGGACTGCATTATGCCCGGAATGGGAGGAATCCAAGCTACGCGCCTAATTCGTGAGCATGAAAAAGAGAACGACGTATCAATCCCTTCGACCATCATTGGTGCGACCGCTTTAACCAGCGTGGCTGAACACAAAGCTTGTATCGAAGCCGGAATGGACTACGTCATTAGTAAACCATACAAAAGCGATGAAATTCTCAAGGTGATTAAGAAATATGTGGCCTATCAGAAGATTAGTTAGTTGTGCTTTGTTTTCCATTGTTGCTACCCCGTCGCAAGCTTTGACATTACTCGAAGCGGTTCAGATTGGACTGAACAACAACGTATCCCTAATTGCTAGTCGCAAAGGTGTTGAGGAAAATGCTTACAACATTGATGTGAGTCGTTCCAAGTTTCTACCCACAATCTCTGCCAACGCTACTACAACATGGAGTGGAAACCGAACTGTGCTTAGCGGAACAGACGATACAACGAACAGCTATAACGACCATGGATATAGTGTTTCGTTAAGCCAGACGCTATTCAACCTTGCAGATATATATAAATATGGCACCGCTAAACTGGACTTTAATATCGAAGAAATAAGGAACGAAAACAAGACACAAGAAGTTATCCAAGAAATAGCGATCCAGTATTTCGAGTTTCTGAAAAACGGCGCGCAAACAAGAGCAACCAAAGCTGAACTTGACTCTTCTCTTGCTAGACTGAGGCAAATGC
The DNA here is from genome assembly GCF_900088415.1 of Vibrio mediterranei. Classification (GTDB taxonomy): domain Bacteria; phylum Pseudomonadota; class Gammaproteobacteria; order Enterobacterales; family Vibrionaceae; genus Vibrio; species Vibrio mediterranei. The sequence continues at coordinate 376,201 of NZ_FLLQ01000006.1, read as the reverse complement.
AGCGAAATGTAGAACTTGGAAACGTAGCAGCAAGCGAGTTGTATGAGGTCGTCGCTCAAAAAGAAGGCATAGCGAATCGCCTTAGAACGCTTGGGAAAGATAAGGATGTAATTCTCAATACTTTAGAATTGTTAACACAGTACCCTGTCATCCCCACACAAGATCTCGAGCGAAGTTTATTACTTTCCGAAATTAGCTTGGATAGAAGTGGCGATTTGCTAGAGCAAGCTATGCAATACAACAACGACATCATTGTTTCTGAAAAAACTCTAGAACGCAGTTTTCGTACCCTAAAAGAGACAGGTTCTAACTTTGCACCTAGCTTATCTGCAAGTGCAAGTTATCGCCACGATGACACTAATAATTTCGACCCTATCACAACACCTGGCTCTACTGGCATCAGTGATTCGAAGTCTTTGGGTCTCACCTTAACGGTACCCATTACAACCGGGGGGTCCGATTATTATGCCTATAAAAAGAATGAGAAAACCATCGAACGGAATGAACTACTACTTCTAGATACTAGAAATACCGTCAAGAATGACCTGGAAACCTCGATACTGAACATCAATGATTTCTCTCAATCGATTTTTACTTTCGAAAATATTATTCGTGCCAATTATTCTTCCTACAATGGAATCAAGAGGGCTTACGATTTAGGGACACGTACCTTAACCGACTTACTTGCGGCGGAAAGTAAACTTTTCAGTGCTATACGGGACTATGAAAGTGCGAAGTATGATTATGTCATTGAATCTATTCGCCTCGATAAAACGGTAGGTAACCTTTCCCCATTGAGCATAGAAAAGATCATGGCGCTAATGGTTAATGAGTCCAGTATTCGTGACATGGATGTCATACCTGAGCACCTGAAAAATTAAACGAGCATACAACAGGATTGGTCGATGAGTAGTGAGCATTTTTCCCAAAGAATCACAATTGCTGATACGGTGTACCTAACCTTCTCGACAATTATGTCGACGTTGTTCGCTCTTGTATTGCCCTTCTCTATTTTGATTATTTTTGACCGTGTGCTCCCTAACCAAGCAAAAGATACGCTTTCTCTATTGTTCGCCATTATTCTCGGCGCTATATACTTAGATTACTTGTTGAAAAAACAAGAAGAAGTCATCACAGCGACGCTCATGAAGGATTTTGAAAGTGATTTAACTAACAGAGTCTTTAAATCCGTCTGTTTGGCAGAAATTAATAAATTTAATCAGTTGGAACCCGGCCAGTACTTAGAGCGCATTGCCACAATACCTGAAATCAAGAGCTTCTTTGGCGGCGAAACGGTTAGAGCGGTTATCAATGCCGTTGTAAGTGTGATTACTATCGTCATTATTGGTCTGATAAACCTAGGTGCTGGGGTCACTCTCATCGTAGCGTCCTTGATTCTTTACATCGCTGCACGCCGTATTTCAAACAAAAAAATAGTCACACTCGAAGAGAAATCTGAGATAGAGGGACTGACTAATTCAAAAATCATAGAGATCGTTTCCAGCCCCCTCGACAATAAAAGCCGAACTATGGAGTATCGACTTGAAAGCTTGATGACTGACATGGTCAAAGAGCGTGAAAGAAAAAACATTGAGTATGAAAACTTGGAGTCTGAATTCAACTTAGTCTTAGCACTGATACAACAGCTATCAATTGCCTGTGTAGTGGTGCTTCTTGCAACATCAGTCATTAACCTCGCCGCTAGCCAGGGGGTAATGGCAGCGATCATTATGTTGACCAACCGTTACTTCGCTCCATATCAGCAAGTAATGCGTACCATTGGTCGTTGGAAATTGAATAAGCTTCACATTGAGAAAGTAACTGAACTGCTTGAGCTTGAGTACAAGCAACAACGTGAGGTTCAAACTAAATCAATAAATGAGAAGACACTTCCGACACCTCAACAGCAAGATATTGGAAATCTAATTGAGGTTAAGCTCTCTTCTGGTCAGCGCATTGAATTTGCACTAGGTCGACCTGCAGTTATCAGAGGTTTATCGGGAAGTGGAAAAAGTCATATTACGCGTTGTTTAACCCGAGATATCGAGTGTGAACGCTCGGAAATATACGTTAATCACCACCCACTCGAACAGGTACACTACCATACGTGGCGAGATGCTGTTCACCGTATTGACTCGGACAGTACGTTTGTAGAGGGAACTATCATCGATAACCTCACTTGCTTCAGGCCTGTTTTGAATAGCGCCGCATTTACTATCTGTAAAAACCTTGGGATAAAAAACGAAATAGATGCACTTACCGACGGTTTTTACACTGCTTTGACTGGTCACAAAAATGCCCCTGTGTCTCGTCAAGTTCAATATGCCTTGTTGATTGTCCGCGCAATGCTCAGTCAAAAACGATTATTGGTACTCGATGATATAGATTCTGTTTTTGATAGTGCGTTCGGTGAACGTGTTGTATCTACGCTAGTTCCCAAGGCAAATCAGCAATTCCTCATTATTGTTAGCAATAAATTGGACGCAAAAAAGTTTGGCTTGAAGTCCGTTAGATTAACTGGTGAAGAGGTGGCTGCATGAGCATTCTGGTTGATTTTAACAACATTGGTCAGCGACTAGCTGATTTTGAATCAGAACAATTTCAGGAGAGATACCAAGGTTCACCTCTATTAAGGGGATTATCATACACTCTAATAGCCATGGAATGGGAAGGAACACCTGAACTTCTATCAGATGCTTTCATGCCCGGAGAATCCGATAGTGATGGGTTCGAAGCAACGCTGACACGTCTGGGATACCAGTGCCGCACTACAAAGTATGAGAAAGCAAAACTAGAGGCCACTGAAGGGCTACATTTACCCTGTTTCATAGAACTCGATAAGTTGGAAGCGATTCTGTTGTCAGTAAGAGATGGTGAAGCGACACTTTTCGACTACAAAAACAATAACAGCGTGACGGTGCCTTTAGTTGGCAACACTTATTCGTTAACGGTTATATCAGAGTACTCTAAGCTATTTCGTGAGCCACCACCTGAATCTCAAGATAAATCGAATTGGATCAAATACGCTTTCTATCGATACAACGATGAGTTTAAAAGTCTTGTGTTTTTGTCTCTAGTCATCAATATATTTGGTGCGTTACAGCCATTTTTCATTATGAGCGTCTATAACTTCGCTCTCGCTTCGAGTTCGGTTTCTACATTGTATTGGTTAACGCTGTTCGCTGTGTTTTTGGGTTTCGCTGAGTATGCAGTAAAGAAAGTTCGTATGAACATACTCGCAACCTCAGGACAAGATCTCGCCGTCCATATATCAAGGAACGTCATATCAAAACTTCTTTGGTTACCCTACTCTATGACCTCTTCTGCAGGTGTATCTTCACAGCTTGCTCGTCTCAAGGATATCGATCAACTCAGGAAGCTTGTGACTGCGGAAGCAACTCTGAGTTACTTTGATATGCCGTTTATCGTGATCTTTATCTTAGCTGTAACGATCTTGTCTGGATACGCAGCACTGACAGTGTTAGCCGGTATCCTTTTGATGATTGTATTCTGTTTGTATTCTCGCTATATCTATTCGCAGGCAACGGCGAACAGCTCTCGAGCTAACGCGATGGTCTCTTATCAATGGAATGAGCTGCTTCGTGGAATTAACACCATTCAGGGCTTACCGCTTTTGAGAGTCATTCAATCTCGATTTAATGCCTCCCATGAACAAAGCTCTAACGACGCAGCTCACGTTGCCATGACGAATAGTAAAATTCAGGCTATTGGTGGAGGTTTAATCCAAGCTATCGGTACTGCTTCAATTGTGACCGCAGTTATTACTGTCATGGATGGCAACTCCGATGCAGGCGCAATGCTAGCTACCGTTATTTTGGTCTGGAAAGCACTAGGTCCCATCATGGGAATATACAACTCGATTACCAAATTCCAGACTATCAAATCATCTGCAGCTCAAATAAACGCTTTGATGTCTTTGAATGACGATAAAACGTCGCTCGAAAAGAGTCCGCCTATCCGTAAATTCAACGGTGAGGTTGTTGGCAGTGGGATCACTCACCGCTACCAAGGGGCTCAAACAGGACTGACAAATCTGGGGTTTAAACTAGCCCCGGGAAGCAAAACTGCAATCTCTGGACCTGCTGGCAGTGGTAAAACGACATTATTGATGGTTATTGCAGGTCTGGAAGAACGATACCAAGGCGCGGTTTACATTGACGGCTATAACATAAAGCAATTCAATAACTTTCGTTATAGAAAAGCGATTAACTTCATACCTTTTGACATGCATCTGTTTGAAGGAACTATTCGCTCCAATTACGTGCTACACAATGGCGTTATTTCTACCTCACAGATGCTTTACACATTTGAGCTATTGGAGCTGTCAAAATGGTTCACTGAAGGATTAGACAGCCATTTAAACACTGACGTTCTGAAGAACTTACCAAGCGGTGTCATTCAAAAATTAAAAATAGCGATTGGACTCGGTGATATGTCGCAAAACCTATTTATCATTGATGAGCCTTTTGTTGGATGCGAGGCGGAACATGCTGGCTATATGAATCAACTTTTCACTGGGGCATTAAAAGACAAGACCGTCATTTACACCACTATGGACCCGGCTTTAATAACAAGTTCTACCCATTGCCTTCTCCTCGAACCAGATGGTAACCAAAAATACTTTGGCCTCCCAGATAAAGTAATGGCTACCATGGGCTAAAAATTGCAGTAGATATCCAACTAAGGTTACTGATACTGAACTAGGACAGATTCACCATTTCTGTCGGTAACTTTGATCTCTGCTGGAAGATTTAACCCCTGAATTGTCGATTCTTTAGACGATTCATTTAACATAGTCTCAATATTTTGGACGTGAATTGTTAAATCTTTTGATTTTGTGACGCTTAGCACTTTTGAATCACCTTGATACAAAAATGTGATGGTTTTTTCCCCAACGCTTACCGCGCAAGGCCTATTTTCCACACAGCTGACTACTTTCCCATCAGAATGGGTCACAGTGCGGTAGCTAAATGCTGCAATTAGCACCACCATCATGATGATAATTTGAACAAGCCTACCTTTTGTTAACTTCTGTGCTGGCATATTTACGTGTTCTCCGTGTAACAAACTTCAAAGTTTTGAAATAAATGGTCAAAAACCCGACCAACCATAAGGTTACTACCCTGTTTTTGATTTGTTAATTGAAGTATTATTGTTGGCTGAAAATGCTACTTTTTGTTAAATCCCGAAAGCTGAGTAACGTTTTGATTAGGCGTTAGTTCTTCTGAAGGGTTGGGTAGCATTACGACATGTGTCGTGTTGGAAGTAAAGTGTAGTTAATTAGAAAATTGGAAGCATGTTAATGAGCCAAGAAAAGCAGCTTGAACAAGTCTACAACTATACCGTCGTACGCCAGTTCACTTTAGTGACGATTCTTTGGGGTATTGTTGGTATGGCAGTAGGTGTTTTGATTGCCGCTCAATTAGTTTGGCCACAGCTCAACTTTGATACGCCGTGGTTGACGTACAGTCGTTTACGTCCTTTGCATACTAATGCGGTAATCTTTGCGTTTGGTACTAGTGCTCTGTTTGCAACGTCTTATTATGTTGTGCAGCGTACGTGTCAAACGAGATTATTTGGGGGCCCTCTTGTCGCATTCACCTTTTGGGGATGGCAAGCAATTATTTTAGCCGCTGCAATTACTTTACCGTTGGGTTTCACCTCTGGTAAAGAATACGCAGAATTAGAATGGCCAATCGATATCGCTATTGCAGTGGTATGGGTATCTTACGCGATTGTGTTCTTTGGAACACTTATCAAGCGAAAGACATCGCATATCTATGTAGCGAACTGGTTCTTTGGAGCGTTCATCATTACCGTCGCGGTACTTCATATCGTGAACAGTATGGCAATTCCAGTATCAATGGGTAAATCTTACTCTGTGTACTCTGGTGCCGTCGATGCGATGGTTCAATGGTGGTATGGTCACAACGCGGTAGGTTTCCTTCTTACGGCAGGTTTCTTGGGTATGATGTACTACTTCGTACCAAAGCAAGCTGAACGTCCTGTTTACTCTTACCGTCTATCGATCGTTCACTTCTGGGCGCTTGTTTCTCTGTATATCTGGGCTGGTCCTCACCACCTACACTATACAGCTCTACCTGACTGGACTCAGTCTTTGGGTATGGTGATGTCTTTGGTTCTATTCGCGCCTTCATGGGGTGGTATGATCAACGGTATCATGACGCTGTCTGGTGCTTGGCATAAGCTGCGTTACGACCCAATTCTTCGTTTCTTGATCGTTTCTCTATCGTTCTACGGTATGTCAACGTTCGAAGGCCCGATGATGTCTATTAAGACAGTTAACGCATTGTCTCACTACACAGACTGGACTATCGGTCACGTACACTCTGGTGCTCTAGGTTGGGTTGCGATGGTATCTATCGGTTCGGTATACCACCTAATCCCTCGCCTATTCGGCCAAGAGCGCATGTACTCTGTAGGTCTTATTAATGCTCACTTCTGGTTGGCTACAATTGGTACGGTGCTCTACATCGTAGCAATGTGGATCTCCGGTGTAATGCAAGGTCTGATGTGGCGTGCAGTTAACTCAGACGGTACGCTGACTTACAGCTTCGTAGAATCTGTACAAGCGTCTTACCCATTCTATACCGTTCGTTTCATCGGTGGTTTCATCTTCCTGGCAGGTATGTTCCTAATGGCATACAACGCTTATAAGACAATCACTGCAACGAAAGGTAGCTTGAAAGCTATCCCTCAACCGGCTTAAGGAGATTAAAAATGAGCTCAAACTCTAACAATCGCCATGAAGTCGTTGAACGTAACGTTGGCTTACTGGCTATCCTAATCGTATTCGCAATCAGCTTGGGCGCACTTGTTGAAATCACACCACTGATTTTCCAAAAGCAAACGACTGAACCTGTGAAAAACCTACGTGCGTACAGTGCACTAGAAATGGAAGGTCGCGATATCTATATTCGTGAAGGTTGTAACGTTTGTCACAGCCAAATGATTCGCCCATTCCGTTCAGAGACTGAGCGTTACGGTCACTACTCTGTCGCTGGTGAAAGCGTTTGGGAACACCCATTCCTATGGGGCTCTAAGCGTACTGGCCCAGATCTAGCTCGTGTTGGTGGACGTTACTCAGATGAGTGGCATCGTGTTCACCTAATTGATCCTCGTGAATTGGTTCCAGAATCAAACATGCCAGGCTTCCCTTGGCTTGAGGAAAACGTACTGGATGGCAAACTGACGCAGAAGAAACTTGAGATCTTCCGCAATCAATTTGGTGTTCCATACACGGACGAGCAAATCGCAAATGCATCTAAAGACGTAGAAGGTAAAACAGAGATGGACGCCATCATTGCTTATCTTCAATCTTTAGGCCATGCGATGAAATAAGGAGGGGCTTATGGATATCGGTACTATTCACAGTATTTGGACCATAGTTTTGTTCGCAAGCTTTATCGGTGTTGTGTGGTGGGCTTTCGGTAAAAGCCGTAAATCACGATTCGAAGAAGATGCAAACCTAGTATTCGCTGACGAACAAAAACCCACCTCCGAAGAAAAAGGAGTGACTAAGTAATGACTACATTCTGGAGTCTATGGATTATTGTCATCACTGTCGGCACGTTGCTTGGTTGTGCAGCTATCCTATATTGGTGTGTTCGCGACAAAATGGGTGTCGAAGAAGGCGAAGATATGGGACACGAGTACGATGGTATTCGTGAACTAAACAACCCACTGCCTAAGTGGTGGACTTATTTGTTCGTTGGTACGTTCGTATTTGCAGCAATCTACCTTGCCCTATATCCGGGTCTAGGTAGCTATAAAGGCCTTCTAGGCTGGCAAAGTTCGGACCAAACAGTACGTTCGATTGAAGAGTCAAAGGCATCGATTGCCGCTGCACAGAGCAACAAGTCTCTTGTACAGTATGCAAAAGAGCTAGATGACGCAGAAACTCACTTTGGTGAGGCATTCAACCGTTTAGCGAAGTCTTCGGATGGTGCGTTGCGCCCTATCCCAGAAATCGCAGCAGACAGTGAAGCAATCAAAGTAGGACAACGTTTGTTCCTACAAAACTGCTCTCAATGTCACGGCTCAGATGCGCGTGGTCAAACTGGCTTCCCTAATCTAACGGACGATGCGTGGCTATATGGTGGTGAACCAGAAGCTATCGTAACTACTGTTATGCAAGGTCGTATCGGTCAAATGCCAGCGTGGAAAGACGCGTTGGGCGAAGATGGCGTTCGTGAAGTAGTCAGCTACACACTAAGCCTATCAGGTCGTAAAGTTAACGCACGTGAAGCAGAAGCAGGCAAAGCTCGTTTTGTAGTCTGTGCTGCGTGTCACGGTACAGACGGTAAAGGTAACCCTGCTGTAGGTGCTCCTGACCTGACTGACCAAGTTTGGCTATTTGGCGACTCTCGTGCTGCTGTGACTGAAACAGTCATGAATGGTCGTTCTGGTGTTATGCCAGCATGGAAAGACATTCTAGGTGAAGAAAAAGTACAGCTGGTTTCAGCGTACGTTTGGAGCCTAAGTAATTCCGAAAAATAAGTAACATTTCAATAACAGCCCCTTGTAAGGGGCTGTCTTTTCTAGATAAATTATAATTTCTTTCTTAGTTAGCTGTTGAGAACTTTTTTATGGTAAAGCCTTGGTATAAACAATTCTGGCCGTGGTTTCTAATCGCGTTGCCGCTTATCGTTGTGATTGCAACTGTCTACAGAATTTCACTGTTATTAGACAACAAAGTCAATCTGGTTGCCGAGGATTACTATAAAAAAGGCAAGGGAATTAACGTTGATCTAACCAAGATTAATGTCGCTAAAGAATTAGGGCTAAATGCTACAGTTTCGTCTGCTGGAGACACTATTCTGATTACGCTTCAGAAAGGTCAACTGCCCCACTTTCCGGCTCTCACTGCCACTTTTACTCACCGTACTCTGCCGGATAGAGACTTCGAAAAACTCTTAACTGCCGATGCTAAAGGCACTTATCGCCTTGTATTGGACCATGATGTGCAAGGGCCTTGGTTCGTCGAACTACAGCCACATGATCAAGCGTGGATGGTTCAAGGTCGAGTCACTTTTCCAACTGAAACTGATGTAGTGTTGTTAGATTAGATTATGTGTAAGACGTGTTATCACTGCGGTGAAGATGTACCAGCCAACACGAGCTTCAGCGTAGACATATTAGGTGCAGAACGGGACATGTGTTGTCCCGGCTGTGAAAGCGTGGCTCAAACCATCGTGGATAGCGGATTAGTCTCCTACTATCAATATCGAACAGCACCGGCAGAGAAAGCCGATCTCGTCCCAGAACAATTGCGGTCGCTAATTCATTATGACAATGAAGATGTACAAGCTGAATTTGTACGGAACAACGAAGACACCAAAGAGGTGACATTGTCACTTGACGGTGTATCCTGCGCGGCTTGTGCGTGGTTAATAGAAAAACGTATGGCTGTCGAGCCTGGTGTGCTGTCTATTCGCGTTAATACAACCACCAACCGGGCTCTGCTTAAGTGGGACAAAACCAAAACACAACTCAGCCAACTGCTCTCTTCTATCCATTCTTTAGGCTACAAAGCAGCACCTTTTGAGGCCGATAAACAAGAGGCTGCTTACCACGCGACCATGAAGCAGTATCTATATCGTCTGGGTATTGCTGGCCTCGCCACCATGCAAGTTATGATGCTTGCAGTGGCATTGTATCTAGAGGTGTTTGGTGATTTAGAACCGGAGTTTAAAAACTATTTCCGATGGGTCAGTTTGATATTCGCAACGCCTGTTCTTCTATATTCCGCCCTACCTTTTTATATCAATGCTTGGAGAAGTATTAAGGGCCGAACACTAGGGATGGATGTTCCTGTCTCCATCGCTCTCATTCTGGCTTACGTGGCCAGTTTAGTTGCTACCGTTGCTGAAAAAGGAGAAGTGTTCTTTGAATCGATCTCCATGTTCACCTTCTTCTTGCTCGTTGGACGGTACCTAGAAATGCGCGCTCGCCGTAAGGCAGCTGCAGCAAGCGGCAACCTGCTTAAGCTTGTCCCTGCGATAGCCAACAAATTAGATGGTGACCAAGTACCGGTAAAATCGCTACAAATCGGTGACCAAATCAAAGTACTACCAGGTGAACATATCCCAGCAGATGGGGTCGTGCTCAGTGGTCGTATTCATATCGATGAATCTATGCTGACTGGTGAATCTCTACCTGTCGTTAAAAGCAAAGACGACTTTGTGTATGCGGGTACGTTGAATGGCGATGAAGCTTTCGACTTGGAAGTGCGCTCGACCAAAGCTGACTCCATGATCTCAAGTATTGTGAGGTTGCAAGATGAAGCGCAGCTAACTAAGCCCAAGATAGCTGAAATTGCCGATATCGTTGCACGCTATTTTGTGGCAATTATATTAATTATCGCTGCAGGAACATGGTTCTATTGGCATCAGACTAAGCCGGACGACGCATTCTGGATCATGCTGTCTGTTCTTGTTGCAACCTGCCCTTGTGCGCTTTCGTTGGCAACTCCTACAGCGATTACCTGTTCGAGTTCAAGAATGGGCACTCTTGGTATTTTGTCTCGTAGGGGTCATGTCTTTGAGACCTTATGTAAGGTAAATCATCTTGTTGTCGATAAAACGGGAACATTGACACATGGCGACATCGAAATTGCTAAAACCAATTTGTTTGGTGATTTATCAGAGCAGCAAGCGTTGGAGTTAGCAGCCGCTCTTGAAAGTCATGCCAACCATCCTATTGCTCGCGCGTTTAAACCACACTTAAACCGTGAATTAGCGGTGAACAGCGTCGAAAACGTTATCGGTTCTGGGCTGACGGGGTATTTCGGTGATTCCTTAGTAAAAATTGGCAATGCTTCTTTTGTACTTGGTAGAACCGATAATGCTCGTAACAGCGTATATATGTCTATCAATGGTGAACATGTAGCGACATTTATATACCGAGACCCGATTCGAAAAGAAGCGGCTGAGTTTATTGATAAGATGCGTGCGGCAGGTGTAAAAACCACATTATTAACTGGCGATACGATGGCAAATGCCGAAGTAGTCGCAAAAGAAGTGGGCATAGATGACGTAGTCGCCAGCGCTTCACCAAGTGATAAGCTGGACTATCTTAAATCTTTGGGTAGTAACGATGTATCTATGATGATCGGCGATGGTATTAATGATGCACCAACTCTGGCGGGCGCTCACCTTTCTATTGCTATGGGTGGCGGTACGGACGTTGCTAAAGCATCGGCAGATCTAGTCTTACTAGGAGACCGACTTGATAAGATCTTAACTGCTCGAGAGTTAGCAATAAGAACAAGAAAGATTATTAGAGAGAACCTAGCTTGGTCTTTAGGGTATAATCTTCTCATCCTACCTCTCGCGGTTGTAGGTCTTGTCGCGCCTTACATCGCAGTAGTAGGAATGTCAGCGAGTTCTATCATCGTTGTTTCAAACTCGCTGCGCTTACTCAAAGAAGAAGGTAAGTAACATGGAAAGCATCTATATATTGATCCCAATTGCTATTGTCTTAGTTTGTGTCGCAGTTGGTATCTTCCTATGGGCAGTAAAGAGTGAGCAGTTTGAAGATCTTGAAAGACAAGGTCACAATATTCTGTTTGATGAAGATGTAGAGCAGAAAAAGGATACCAAGAAGGGTTCAAAAGAGTGACATTGGATCTATTAGGCGCCTTTACTATCGGCTTACTCGGCGCCGGCCACTGCATGGGAATGTGTGGTGGCATAGCCTCCCTCCTTTCTATAGGACAACCGAATAAAACCCCTACCACTCTTATCGTCAATTACAATCTTGGCCGTTTGATCAGTTACGCATTGATCGGTAGTGTTGTAGGAGGAACGATTGCAGGGATTGCGTCGCTTTCCCAGTTTAATCATGCACTTGCTATTTTGCGCATCATTGCAGCCGCCTTTATGGTGTTGCTTGCCTTCTACGTAGGGCGTTGGTGGAATGGCTTGTTAATTGTTGAAAAGCTGGGTCAGTCGTTATGGAAACGAATTTCACCTTTCGCAAACCAATTACTTCCTTTAAAGCACAGCAGCTATGCTATCCCCTTTGGTTTTCTTTGGGGCTGGTTGCCTTGTGGGCTCGTTTATTCAACATTAACGTGGGCAGCGGTTTCTGGAAGCGCATTGGGCGGCGCCGCCACAATGTTAGCGTTTGGACTAGGTACACTGCCAGCGATGCTACTTGTTGGAACGAGCGCAACAAAATTAAAAAACCTGCAAAATTCGCTCATATTCCGTAATATCGCGGCGATTTCTATACTTGTATATGGCCTGTATACAGGTTATGAATCGGTGATGATTTTTAACGCAAACTAATAGATGATTGTTTTATCATTGATTTTTTAGCTACCCTTAAGGGGTAATGAATGATAAAATCTTGATGTACATCAAATAGTGAAAGGTTGTTATGATTTCTGAAAAACCTGTAGCAAAACGTATTCAGTCCGGTGGCTGTGCCATCCATTGTCAAGATTGTAGTATTAGTCAGCTGTGTATCCCCTTTACTTTGAATGAATCTGAGCTCGATCAACTCGACCAAATCATTGAACGTAAAAAGCCAATTCAAAAAGGCCAAGAGCTTTTTAAAGCGGGTGATGAACTTAAGTCTCTCTATGCTATTCGCTCTGGCACAATCAAGAGCTACACCATCACAGAACAAGGTGACGAGCAAATTACAGCATTCCACCTTGCTGGTGATCTTGTAGGTTTTGATGCAATTACGGGTGATGAACACCCTAGCTTTGCACAAGCACTTGAAGCATCAATGGTTTGCGAGATTCCTTACGAAATTCTAGATGATTTGTCAGGAAAAATGCCTAAGCTTCGTCAACAAATTATGCGTTTGATGTCGAACGAGATTAAAGGCGACCAAGAAATGATTCTACTGCTTTCTAAAAAGAACGCAGAGGAACGTTTAGCCGCTTTCTTATATAATTTGTCGACACGTTTTTCTCAACGAGGCTTTAGCCCTAGAGAATTCCGTCTCACTATGACTCGTGGTGACATTGGTAACTACCTTGGTCTGACTGTCGAAACAATCAGTCGCCTATTGGGTCGCTTCCAAAAATCTGAAGTATTAAGTGTAAAAGGTAAATACATTACCATTATCGATCACGATGCTTTGATGGAAATGGCTGGCGTTACCAAAGAGTAAACTGACGCTTTTATCAGAACTCTACAACCTTTCAAAAAGTGGCTCTATGATGAGCCACTTCAAATTTCTACCTACCTGTTCTCCGATTTTTCTAAAAAAATTCATAGATTTGCGCTAAAGTTAATTTAGGTTATAGCCCAAATAGGTAGGGAGTATCTATGAGCATTTACAGTAAAATCCTCGTCGTTGCGAACCTCAATAGCGATGAGCAACCTGCCCTTGCTCGTGCGGTTCAACTTGCTAAGAAGAGTAAATCCAGAAGCCATATTTCGTTCTTCTTATCTATCTACGACTTTTCCTACGATATGACATCCATGCTTTCGCATGAAGAGCGTGACGCAATGCGACGCGGTGTGATTCAACAACGTGAAGAGTGGATGCGCAATGTTGCCAAACCGTTTATCGATGACAGTTTTGATTTCGATGTGAAAGTTGTTTGGCACAATCGCCCTTATGTCGCCATCGTAGAAGAAGTGTTTGAGGGAAGGCACGATATTGTCATTAAAGCGACGCGTAAACATGACATCTTAGAGTCTGTCATTTTCACTCCGACAGATTGGCACCTATTAAGAAAATGCCCAGTGCCTGTATTATTGGTTAAAAATTCAGACTGGCCAGAACACGCTAACATTATCGCATCAGTGCATGTTGGCTCTGAAAACCCAACCCATATCGATCTTAATGATTGTATGGTCAAACAGCTTGATAGTTTAACTGAACGCCTTGGTGCTACGGGTTATTTGGTTAACGCCTACCCCGTCACCCCAGCAAATATTACCATTGAGCTTCCTGAGTTCGATCCTGCAACCTACACCGATGCAGTTCGTGGTCATCATTTGACAGCGATGAAAGCTCTAAGGCAAAAGCACGGTTATTCAGAAGAGCATACTATTGTTGAACAAGGCTTGCCGGAAGATATCATCCCTGATGTATCACGTCAGCTTGATGCAGGTATGGTCATACTTGGTACTACTGGACGTACGGGTTTATCTGCGGTGTTCATCGGCAATACGGCTGAACATGTGATTGATAAGATAAACTGCGACGTAATGGCATTGAAACCTGAAGGTTACATCAGCCCCTTAGATCCAAGCCAAGCCTGATAGTTCTACTAGTAGGACTTCCCGTAGTGCGTCCCCTTGCGCTGGCAAGGGTCTACTTGAAACGGACATTGAGCCCTTAAGGATATTCTGGATTGGGACTGTATAGAGATATAAATTCAGAATGACTACCACAGAGAAGAAAACGCCCCTTTAACGAGGGGCGTTATTTTAATTAGATTTCGCAACTAAACGTTGGTTACATCAATAAACATCGACTCATCGATATTAGTTGAAGAAACAGTCGCTTCGCTAAAGTCATAGGCTTCTCGTTCCCCTTCACGTTCAAGAGGGAGGTTGACGAAGTCAAATAACTCACGATCAGCTAACTGGCTCGGGCTAACATTTTGAATCGATTTGAAGATGCTCTCTACACGCCCTGGAGTTTTCTTATCCCAATCGATCAGCATGGCCTTGATTGATTGACGCTGTAAGTTTTCTTGTGACCCACATAGGTTACAAGGAATAATAGGAAACTCTTTGTGCTCTGCGTAGCGAATCAAATCTTTCTCACGGCAGTACGTCAACGGACGAATAACAACGTTACGACCATCGTCTGAACGCAGTTTTGGTGGCATCGCTTTTAGACGGGAACCATGGAACATATTTAGGAACATGGTTTCTACGATGTCATCTAAATGGTGACCCAATGCAATTTTTGTTGCGCCAATCTTCTCAGCGAAAGAGTATAGCGTGCCGCGACGTAATCGAGAGCATAAACCACATGTTGTTTTGCCTTCAGGGATCTTCTCTTTCACTACTGAGTAGGTGTCTTTATCCACAATGTAATATGGAATGTTCAGTGTCTCAAAGTAGTCAGGCAAAATATGCTCAGGAAAACCTGGCTGTTTTTGATCTAAGTTTACGGCCACAACATCAAACTTGATAGGCGCTGCTTTTTGAAGATTTAGCAGGATATCGAGCATCGCAAATGAGTCTTTGCCACCACTAATACACGCCATTACAACATCGTTCTCTTCTATCATGTTGTAATCTATGATCGCGTTTCCAACATTTCTTCTAAGGCGCTTTTGAAGTTTGTTGAATTCTAGGGTTTCTTTTCTTGTATCTAATTGGGTCATCGCGGGCTCTCACATTGCCGACAGATGTCGACGGTTGGATTTCCTATCAAGGGTTTATCTGGGGCGTGGATTATACGAGCTTTTTTGCCATTATTAAATGGTTGTTTCAAGTTGAGTTGTACTGAGCGGATTTACAAGTGGGTTTGTAGCATAAAGAAGGATTCAATCCTCTCAGGTAAAGAGGATTGAATATTTAGAAGCTTATTTAGCTGCTGGTAGATATGGCAGTACACGCAGTGTCTGTGCTGGAAGCGTGATATAGCCATTTTCGCCAATATCCGCTAGTTTGACTTGTGCTTTCCCATTCTCAATCGGTTGTACTTTACCATTAGAAAAAGCGATTGAGCCAGATACGTCAGATGCAAACTCAAGTGTCACTCCTTCTACGTCAGGAGTAAACCAACTTGCAAACATGCCACCTAAGTCTTCTAACATAGTCTGCATTTGAGGCAGTAAGTTATTTATTTCACTGTAAGAGACTTCTCCCGATAAAGGCTGTTTGGTCAGTACTACCATAGAGAAATCACATCGCTTGTCCTGCGGCGTATGCACAAACACCAACGGGTTGGCTTGCTTTAGATTACTGTCTAGAGGAACGAGTAATTCATTCGCAGCGCTCGTTTGAAGATCTTCATAATGTTCTTCTTTCTCCATCCAAGCTTTTTCGATTGTACAAAGTGATTTGTTATCTGCATCAACAAAGAAAAAGCCGACTTTCACGTCTTCATGGCCGTCTTTGGCATTATTCTTCATTTGTGAATAAAGCTTTGAGTAGGTAAACATGTATTCTTGAGCTAACGTAGGCAGCGTAAATGTGCTCGCGGCCAATCCCAAAAGGGCTAGATTTATTACTTTCATAAGTTATTGTTTTTGTGTCCAGAATTCTTCATTATGACGAATCATTGCTTGCAGGTCTTTGACGTATGCCTCACCTCGCTCTGAGTAACGCAATAATCCGTTAGTCATTTCCAATGCAGCGGCTTCCGTTCGCGGATCTTGCCCTTTGTCTCTTATGTTGGCACGAATCTCTCTTAGTTCTTGGTAAGCACGATTACGGTTAACGTTCATAAAGTAACCATGAATAGACCCTTGCGGAGAGTCAAACTTTGCAACTTCGTGTGTTTTACCTTCGCTTCTTTGTAAAGGAACCAGTCCGCAACCTTTGCTATAGCACCATTGACCAAAGTAGTTATTGGCCTCTTTAGCAAATCGAGAAGTGCCCCAAGCCGATTCATTTGCCGCTTGAGTAAGCACAAGAGCTTCAGGAAGGACATCGACCCTGTGCAACATATCGTCAAGCCATTCTAAAGTCACTTCTGTGGGTTCGAGCGAATACAGCCTTCCTAATCGTTTAGCGGTCTCAATTTGTTCTGAGCTTAGTGAATTCTCTTGTTGTAGAGCCGTTTTCATATCCAATAATCGTTTGCGCTCTTTTTGTACACGAGCGTTCTCTATTTCGACACCCGGGCGCAAGTAATCAAAGAAGGTCTTCTTTTTGGTGCGCGTATCGGTAATCGTAGCTGTGTCAGGTTTGGATTCAGAAATCGGCGTTAACTTCGAGTCTAGTTGCTCAGTATCATCCTGTTTTTCATAGAAAAATAAAAAAGCGCTCCCCGACAGGAGAGCGATAATAGAAAGAATTTTGCGTGACTTACGCATCAAATACCTCTGGATTCTTAATTGGCTTGTCATCGTTTCTCGGAGGTGGTGGCGTATTGTCATCGTTATCACGATGATCCGAGTCGTCATTTGAGCCGCTGTCATCTTGAGACGCCACAATTTTCAGTTTGATGCCAAACATCTCTCGGTAAAGGATTCCCTTTACATGGAAGAAGAATGGCAAAACAAAAATTAGACCGATTCCGTAGAACATGGCCCCTGCAATAAACATCAATACTAACAGAATGTAAATTCCTGCTAGTACGAATATCTTTTTATTGACTGCTCGTAATGAAAGTAAAAGCGACTGCAATGGCGGAACTTTCTTTTCACAAATAAGCAGAATCGATTGGCTGAAAGCTAACGACAAATACATAGACAAGAACGGCAGGATCATACTAACCATCCCTTGTAGTACTAGGCTAAACAGAGTTGCAATAATCACTGGGACAGTAAACTGCAGACCTTTTGCAATGTGACGTGGCTTTGTAGTGAGTCCAGCAGCGTGGCTCATTGCCATTAACGAGATACCTGCATAAACCGGTGCACTTACTACTTCATAACTGAAGTTGGCGACAAATATGGCTTGAAAAATTTGTTCGTTCAAAAGAGATGGATCTTGGAACGCTTGTAAGATCACTGACGGGTCGCCAAGTTGCAATTGCAGCGCTATATAGAAGATTCCTAACTGCACAAAAATCAGTGCGATAATAGCAGGAGAGAAAGACATAAAATGCTTGGTGGTTTGCTTCCAAGCTTCTTGAAACACCGCTCCGGCTTTAAGTTCATACTGGCCGGATACCGCGCGCTCAATGCTTCCACCTAGATTGAAGTCTCTTTCAAAATCGTTTTTCATAGTATTTCCAAGTTACATCCACATTGCGAATGTGTAATTTCTTCGTTGAAAAGGCTGCGCCATTATAGCGGGAACAACAATGTATTATCACTGTTATAACCTTGCTTTCTTGTCTTTTTGGATGATAATTAACCACTTGATAAGGCGAAAATTTCGACTCAGTAAGTTCTTAACTTAGTATGGTAAATAATCTTTAGTTTTACCTGCAAAATTTTTTCTGTTTCGAGGTAAGAAAATGCTTTGAATTCACTCAATTGGTGATTATGATGCGCGCCTTAAATGTGTATAGCAACCGGCCAATTATAAAATTTCGGCCAAGGTGGAGAAAAACAGACGTTGAACGCTAAACATTCAGTAGGAACACCAGTAGTACAGCTATCAGGTGTAAGTAAAAGTTTCGATGGTAAGGAAATCATCGCGAATCTTAACTTAAACGTTAATCATGGTGAGTTTCTCACTATTTTGGGTCCTTCGGGCTGTGGTAAAACTACCGTACTTCGAATGATTGCTGGTTTTGAAACGGTTGATAATGGCCGAATTACCCTAGCTGACCAAGATGTAACGGACGTCCCTGCTGAACAGAGGCATGTAAACACCGTTTTTCAGAGCTATGCCCTATTCCCTCATATGACCGTGTTTGAAAACGTGGCATTTGGTTTGCGCATGCAGAAAGTACCTAACGCAGAAGTTGAACCACGTGTTCTCGAAGCGCTAAAAATGGTACGTCTTGAAAAGATGGCACAACGTAAGCCGCATCAGCTATCTGGTGGACAGCAACAGCGTATCGCTATAGCTCGAGCAGTTGTTAACAAACCAAAAGTATTGCTTCTCGACGAATCGTTATCTGCTCTTGATTACAAACTGCGTAAGCAAATGCAGATCGAGCTTAAACAGCTACAACGTCAATTAGGTATTACCTTTATTTTCGTTACCCACGACCAAGAAGAAGCGTTGTCAATGTCTGACCGTATTATCGTAATGCGTGATGGTGTGATTGAACAAGACGGTTCGCCTCGCGAAATCTATGAAGAGCCTAAAAACCTGTTCGTAGCGCGCTTCATTGGCGAAATCAACGTGTTTAACGCTATCGCTCGCGAGAGAATTGATGACAAGTGCATCAAAGCAGAGATCGAAGGTCAAGAGAGCATCGTCTATTACGACAAAGCGTTTGAAGCAGGAGAAAAGCTTCAAGTTCTTTTGCGTCCTGAAGATTTGCGCATTGAAGAGATCAAAGAATCTGAGAATAAAGGTATCGTTGGTCACGTTGCAGAGCGTACTTATAAAGGTATGACTTTAGATTCAGTTATCGAACTAGAATCAGGTATGCGTGTCATGGTCAGCGAATTCTTTAACGAAGATGATCCTGATGTTGACCACTCGTTAGGTCAAAAAGTGGCGGTAACTTGGGTAGAGAGCTGGGAAGTGGTGCTAAAAGATGAGCAAGAGATTTAATTTACAAAACGCCATCATCACTCTGATCGTTAGCTGGTTGGTACTGTTTGTACTCATTCCTAACGTGATGATCATTGGCACCAGTTTCTTAACCCGAGACGAAGCCAACCTCATCGAGATGACGTTTACGTTAGACAACTACGCAAGACTATTGGACCCACTTTATGCCAAGGTGTTGTTCCATTCATTCTACATGGCGATAGTTGCAACTTTGATTTGCTTAGTCATTGGCTATCCGTTCGCGTATATCGTCGCAAAGATGCCTGAGAAATGGCGTCCGTTTATGTTGTTCCTGGTCATCGTACCTTTTTGGACTAACTCTTTGATCCGTACTTACGGTTTGAAGATTGTGCTCGGCACACAAGGTATCTTGAACAAAAGCTTATTGGCATTGGACATTATCGACAAACCGCTACGCATTATGTACACCGAAACAGCAGTGATGATCGGCCTAGTATATATTCTGTTGCCATTTATGATTTTGCCGCTCTACTCAGCAATCGAAAAACTCGATGGCACATACATTGAGGCTGCAAAAGATTTGGGTGCTAACAAATGGCAAACGCTAACGAAAGTTATTTTGCCGCTTACTATGCCTGGTATTATTGGTGGCTGCTTGCTAGTACTGTTGCCAGCACTTGGTATGTTCTATATCGCTGACTTACTCGGCGGTGCGAAGAACTTGCTAATTGGTAACGTTATTAAGAGTCAGATTTTGAATGCACGTGATTGGCCGTTTGGTGCTGCGACGAGTATCGCTCTTACCGCTGCGATGGCAGTAATGTTGTATGCCTACTACCGAGCAGGCAAGCTCTTGAATCGTAAAGTGGAGCTAGAATAATGGGACGCGTAGTTAGATTTAGTTTTATGTCGGTAGTTTATGCGTTCTTATATCTACCGATCATCGTATTGATTGCCAACTCGTTCAATGCCAATAAGTTTGGTATGAAATGGGGAGGTTGGACAACAAAGTGGTATCACGCTTTAGTAAACAACGACAGCTTAATGCAGGCAGCATGGCATTCACTGAATGTGGCTGTGTTTTCTGCAACTGCGGCTACGATAATTGGTAGCTTGACCGCGGTTGCCCTCTTCCGTTACCAGTTTAAAGGTAAAGGTGCGGTTAGTGGGCTGCTGTTCATTGTCATGATGTCTCCTGACATTGTTATGGCAATCTCATTGCTGGCTATTTTCTTAGTATTGGGGGCACAACTTGGCTTCTTTAGCTTGTTAATTGCACATATTACATTCTGTCTTCCTTTTGTTGTTGTCACTGTTTACAGCCGACTAAAGGGATTCGATGTAAAAATGCTTGAAGCTGCGAAAGACTTAGGTGCGGGTGAATGGACAATTCTGAAACAGATAATCCTACCTCTTGCTAAACCTGCTGTTGCCGCTGGTTGGTTGTTGTCATTTACGCTTTCATTGGATGACGTTATTGTCAGCTCGTTTGTAACAGGCCCGACATACGAAATCCTACCGTTGAAGATCTACTCAATGGTAAAAGTGGGTATTTCGCCAGAAGTGAATGCACTGGCCACCATTATGTTAATTGTCTCTCTAATTCTTGTTGTTGCCTCGCAACTGCTTGCTAGAGAGAAAGTGAAATAAATCAGTAAAATCGCTATTTTATTTGCGGGAGCAGAATGGCGTCGACATTCTGCTCTTTTTCTATCTATGCCTTTGGGCAGCGTTTGTTTTGGAGCTAACGTCAATGAAAAAATGGGCTACTTTATTAGCTGGTAGTGCATGTGCACTCTCTCTACTTTCAGGAGCAGCGAGTGCTAAAGATGATCAAGAATTAGTATTCATGAACTGGGGGCCGTATATCAATAGCAGCATCCTAGAACAATTTACTAAAGAAACTGGCATTAAAGTGATCTACTCAACTTATGAGTCGAACGAAACTTTATATGCAAAGCTAAAAACGCATAACAAGGGTTACGACTTAGTTGTTCCTTCAACCTACTTCGTAGCGAAAATGCGCGATGAAGGTATGCTACAGAAAATTGACAAATCAAAGCTGTCGAATTTCAGCAACCTAGATTCTAACTACTTGGATAAGCCATACGACCCTAACAATGACTACTCTATTCCACACGTCGTTGCGATTACAGGTTTAGCCGTCAATACAGACATGTATGACCCAGAAGAGTTTACTAGCTGGGCTGACCTTTGGAAACCGGAGCTAGAAGGTCAATTGATGCTTATGGATGATACTCGTGAAGTATTCCATATTGCTTTACGTAAACTTGGTTACTCAGGTAACACCACGGATAAAGCACAAATCGACGAGGCGTACACCGAATTACAAAAACTGATGCCAAACGTATTGGTATTTAACTCTGATAACCCAGGTGCACCGTACATGTCTGGCGAAGTTGGTGTTGGTATGCTTTGGAACGGTTCAGCCGCTGCAGCGCAAAACGAAGGACTTCCAATCAAGCTTGTATTCCCTAAAGAAGGTGGCATTGGTTGGGTAGACAATTTCGCAATTAGCTCTGGAGCGAGAAACGTCGAAGCGGCTCACAAGATGATAGATTTCTTGCTGCGTCCTGAAATTGCTGAGCAAATTTCTCGAGATACCGGTTACTTAACAGCCGTTAAAGCATCGAATGAAAAGTTCAAAGACAGCCCAGCTCTATTCCCATCTCAAGAAGACTTAGATCGCGTTGAATGGCAAGACGCTGTTGGTGATAAAACTGTGGTTTATGAAGATTATTTCTTGAAGCTCAAAGCTGGTCAGTAACTCATAGCGAAATTGACAAAAAGGTGGCATTTGCCACCTTTTTTCATGATTGAGCTGCTATATCATTCTAAACGTTTAATTTTTGTAAATTCCTACATAGAGTATTCAATCATTGACTGATATAATGTTGTGATGCACATCAAATAATGATGGCGTGCAAAGTAATATAGGAACCCCTACTTTCCTATATTGTCATGTCTCCTAGAGACTCTTTGTCTACCAATACAAACGGAAAAGTAATGAAAAGCAAATTGTATGCAGGCGCACTTTGTGCGGCGACTCTTCTCACTACCCCGGCGTTTGCAGCCAACGAAGAACTTTACTTCTACAACTGGTCTGAATACATTCCTAGCGAAGTACTAGAAGACTTTACCAAAGAAACTGGTATCAAAGTCATCTACTCTACTTATGAATCCAACGAAAGCATGTACGCAAAGCTAAAGACCCAAGGTTCAGGTTACGATCTTGTCGTACCATCGACCTACTTCGTGTCTAAGATGCGTAAAGAAGGCATGCTTCAAGAGATTGATAAAGAAAAACTTACTCACTTCAAAGATTTGGATCCTAATTATTTAGACAAACCTTTTGATCCAGATAACAAATACTCCATCCCTTATATCTGGGGTGCAACCGGTATTGGTATCAATACTGACATGCTTGATAAATCAGCAGTAAGCTCTTGGGATGACCTTTGGGATCCTCAATGGGAAGGCCAGTTGATGATGATGGATGACTCTCGTGAAGTATTCCATATTGCATTGACTAAATTAGGTTATTCACCGAATACTACAAATCCAGACGAAATCAAAGCAGCGTATGAAGAACTAAGAAAGCTAGTACCAAACGTTTTGGTGTTTAACTCTGATTTCCCTGCTAACCCGTACCTTGCTGGTGAAGTGTCACTTGGTATGCTTTGGAACGGTTCAGCGTACATGGCCCGTCAAGAAGGTGCGTCAATTGATATTGTTTGGCCTGAGAAAGGTGCAATTTTCTGGATGGACAGTCTTGCTATCCCTTCAGGTGCCAAAAATGTTGATGCTGCACACAAGATGATCGACTTCTTATTGCGTCCAGAAAATGCAGCGAAAATTGCTTTAGAGATTGGCTATCCGACTCCAGTTAAGACGGCTTATCCTCTACTTCCAAAAGAGTTTGCTAACGATCCAAACGTGTTCCCACCACAAGAAGTGATGGATTCAGGTACATGGCAAGATGAAGTTGGCGAAGCTGGTGCGCTGTACGAAGAGTACTTCCAAAAGCTAAAAGTAGACAACTAAGCACAGCTTTTTCAATGAATAATAAAATAGCCCTCAAGTACGAGGGCTATTTTTATTTAAGTCGACAATCGATGACCTTATGAAGCTGCCTTATCCTCGGTCTGTAACGCTAAAATCTCTCTGACCAGTTTTGGCACTTCTATGCTTGCCTTGCCATAGCGCTTCTCTTCAAACTCACTTTGAACCGCACTAGGTTCTAAGTTAATTTCAATCGTATGCGCACCATGCATTTTTGCGTCATGGACAAAACCTGCTGCAGGATAAACTACCCCAGAGGTACCTATAGATATGAACAAGTCTGCTTTTTCTAATGCCGCATAGATATCACCCATTTTTAACGGCATTTCGCCAAACCAAACTATATGAGGGCGCATTTGTGATGGAATCTGGCAACAATGGCACAAATCACCCGTTTCGATGTCATTCACCATTTCGACGACCTGTCCTGACTCAGAGCAGCGAGCACGAAGCAACTCTCCGTGCATATGGATGATATTCTCACTACCGCCACGCTCATGAAGGTTATCGATGTTTTGTGTGATAACCGTTACTGTCCCCTCTAACTGCCTTTCTAGGTCCCCAAGAGCAATATGAGCCGCATTAGGTCGGATATCGGTTTGTTGAAGCTTCTGACGTCGTTGATTGTAGAAGCTTTGGACTAACTCTGGGTTTCTCGCAAATCCTTCAGGGGTCGCTACATCTTCGATGCGATGATTTTCCCAAAGTCCATCTTGTGCACGAAAAGTCTGTATTCCTGATTCTGCCGAAATACCTGCCCCGGTTAAAACGACAACATTTTTATAGGGAAACTTCATAAACACTCCTTGTGCTGACTTATCGTTGTTTTAATAAGAGTAACACGGAAGCAATAACAACAGTAGTTTTGGGGATTAGACCATAGTCTAAATTTACTTAGATTCAGTAAGTTAGATAGTGGGAATATGATGAGCACCCAAGTATTTCTTCGGGTGCTCTTATGTACTTAGTCTTCGTTAGTGGCGGATATTCTATGGATCGCCAGATCCGCTCCGTTAAATTCATCTTCTTCAGAGAGTCGTAATCCGGCGACTTTATCCAGAATGCCATATACTATACCTGCACCGATTACCGCAACGACTACGCCCGCGACCGTACCAATAAGCTGAGAAGCGAAACTAACGCCCCCTAACCCGCCCAAAGCTTGCTGTCCAAATATCCCAGCAGCAATACCACCCCATACACCGCAAAGCCCATGCAAAGGCCACACGCCCAATACATCGTCGATCTTAGTTTTATTCTGTAAGTAGGTGAACACCCAAACAAACAATGCTCCAGCAACTGAACCAGTAACTAGTGCGCCAATTGGATGCATCAAATCGGAACCTGCACAAATAGCCACTAAACCAGCTAACGGACCATTATGGATAAAGCCAGGGTCATTTCTTCCGACAATTAGCGACGCCAAGATACCGCCCACCATCGCCATCAGCGAATTCATAGCAACAAGGCCACTGATGCCTTCCAAAGTTTGCGCTGACATCACGTTAAAGCCAAACCAGCCGACACTAAGAATCCAAGCACCTAATGCTAAGAAAGGAATGTTAGAAGGTGCAAAGTTAGTATGCTTGCCCGCACGAACTCGTCCTTTGCGCATTCCTAAAAAGATAACCGCGACTAGCGCGATCCAACCGCCAACGCCATGTACAACGACTGAACCAGCAAAGTCATGAAATCCGGCGCCAAAGCTCTGTTCTAACCAGTTTTGGAATCCGAAGTTACCGTTCCAAATCATACCTTCGAATAATGGATAGACGATACCAACCGTAAAAAAAGTGGCAAGAAGAATTGGGTAAAAACGAGCTCGCTCAGCAATACCACCAGAAACAATGGCGGGGATTGCTGCGGCAAATGTCAGTAAGAAAAAGAACTTCACTAGCTCATATCCGTTGCCTTGTGACAATGTCTCCGCATCTGCAAAGAAAGTGCCCCCGTATGCAACCCAATAACCGATAAAAAAGTAAGCGATTGCCGAGACACCAAAATCGGCGAGTATCTTTACCAAAGCGTTTACTTGGTTTTTATGGCGAACGGTTCCCACTTCTAGGAACGCAAAGCCTGCGTGCATTAAAAACACCATGATGGCGCCCAATAGTAAAAATAGTGTGTCTGAGCTTTGCGTTAGTGTTTGTACGGCTCCATGTACCTGCTCTACCGAAGTGGTCATGTACTAATTACTCCTTTGCAACGATTCAATCCATGTAATGCACAATATCTGTGCTTCTTATTCTTTAAGCACACCAAAATAGGGAGCGCTAAAATCGAACGTTGTATAAGGCAATTAGCATTCCACTTATTGTCCAAACACAAGATAATCACTAACTTATTGAATATATGGATAAATACATGTTTGCTAATCAGTAAGGTAGGACGCACGGGCTTTAAAATCGCACCAATATAGTGAAACAGCACCAAAATGGTACGCACTACTATGTAGCAATGTTGTTATAGCGAGAAATGGGGGATAAAAGAAAAGCTCCTTAAAAGGAGCTTTTCGACGCTATGGTAAGTGTTGTATAGGTTGTTCGGTATTACCAAATGTCATCGCGATATTTTGATTCAGCTTACTCATTCCCATGAACATGCGAATGATCCACATAACAATCGCGACAGCAGCAAATAACATCCCAATGTAAGGAATAATATTTGCAATTTGGTCTATCCAACTGGCTTTGTACCAGTAGTTAGTCACACCTTTTAATAGCCCGTTCGATGTTGCTACCGTTACGATTAAAACAACAAAGAAAGTTAGGTTTAAAAAGAACGTGCGAATTAGACCATAATAGTGAGAGTTTACTACTTCGCTATCTTCACCTTTGTCTAAACGGTAACCTGCATAGATGATGGCAATCACGCCAGACAGTAACAAAGTAAACGGCGTAAACAAACTTAAGATATACGCCACCCAAATACCTTTATGATGTTGGTGCATAAAGTCCTCTACCCCTTTACGTTAATTTCTGCTCTGGTTTGACGGAATCAGGTTTGGCTTCGTTTGTCGTCGCTGTACCTTCACCACTTTGACCTTGCTTCATTTCCTCGTACCAAAGATCATGGTGTTCTTTTGCCCAAGTTTCGTCAACGTCACCTGTAACCATACCTTCTAACGCCCCTTCCATACCGAATAGACCGATATAGATATGGAATACGAATCCACAAATCAGTATAAGAGCTGAGAACATGTGAACTAAGTTAGATAGCTCCATATCTTTTCTCGTTTGTCCAAAGATAGGGAAATCGAGAATAAGACCACTCACTGCCGCGATAGCTCCAAAGAAGATAAGCAACCAGTAAATCGCTTTTTCACCACCATTGGAGAATCCAGCAGATGGGTGCGAACCTTTATGTTTACCAACCATCCCACCAAGTTTCATGAACCATTGCATGTCTGTCTTATTAAAGATGGACTTTCTCCACCATTTAAATAGAACAGCAAATAGCAGAATAAAGAATATTGGTCCCATGTAGTTGTGATACTGCTTAGCAAGATACACCGTCCAACCCCAAAGCTCGGTCGGTACATAAGGCTTCATAAAGTGTTTGCCATAAACAAGCATTAAGCCACTAAATGCCAACGTAAGAAAGGTAAACGCCATACTCCAGTGGAGAGCACGGTCCATTCTTGACCAACGACGTAGCTTTTTGCCGGTGCGAGCCCCGCTTAGTTTCAAAGGGCCAACTAAGAAGTACATCAATACCACCATACTGATGCTGCCAAAGATTGCGACAGCTGCAGCAGGTGACATCCATTTCTCTTTGAGGATAAACCACGTTTCCCCTGGTGTACTGATTAACACACCATGTTCAGGAGAAGCAGACGTTGTTGTACCTTCCACCCCTTCTTTCACATGACGCCAATAATCCGCACCCGCGAGTTGCGTCATCTCACCTCTAACGACTTGATTGCTTTTACTCTCTTCTGCTCTTACTCCAAACGACAGTACAAGCATCGCTGCTGCCAATAAAGGCAGCAGTGAGAGAGCCAATTTTCTAAGCAAACCTTGTTCTTTAAACAAAATAGGCATAGAGCTCTCCATTAGCTTTTCGTTGCGTCGTAAGCCAGATCATTGCCGTCAGTCCAGCCAGCATTCTTAGCACCGCGCTCTACAACACGTTGACGGAAGATATCAGACACTTTTTCCGCATCACCCGCTAGCAATGCTTTTGTTGAGCACAATTCAGCACACATTGGCAGCTTGCCCTCTGCTATACGGTTAGCTCCGTATTTTGCGCGTTCCTCTTCAGAGTTGTCTTCTGTTTCAGGACCGCCAGCGCAGAATGTACATTTGTCCATCTTACCGCGTTCGCCAAATGCTGCTTGTTTCGGGAATTGCGGAGCACCAAATGGACATGCAAATAAGCAATAGCCACATCCGATACAAAGGTCTTTGTTGTGAAGCACGATGCCATCTTCAGTATGCTCAAAACAGTCTGCTGGACACACCGCCATACATGGCGCGTCTGTACAGTGCATACAAGCAACCGAAATTGAGTTTTCACCAGGTAGGCCGTCGTTTAATGTTACAACACGTCTACGTTGGATGCCCCACTCAAGCGCATCATCGTTTTCGTTTTTACATGCAGTGACACAGCCGTTACATTCAATACAACGCTTGGTGTCACATAGGAATTTCATTCTAGCCATTTTATGACTCCTTACGCTTTCGTGATGTTACAGAGAGTGACTTTAGTTTCTTGCATCTGAGTCACCGGATCATAACCATAGGTTGTTGCAGTATTCGCTGCTTCACCTATGACGTAAGGGTCACAACCTTCTGGGTATTTAGAACGAAGATCTTCACCTTGGAACTTACCGCCGAAGTGGAAAGGAATAAACGCCAAGCCTGGTTTCACACGAGGTGTCACCATCGCCTTGACTTTGATTCGTCCTTTCTCTGCACCTTCAACCCATACCATGTCACCATCTTTAAAACCGATGTCATTGGCATCTTTAGGGTTAACTTCAACAAACATTTCACGTTGTAGTTCAGCTAGCCAAGGGTTTGAACGTGTTTCTTCACCACCACCTTCGTATTCAACCAGACGCCCAGAAGTCAGTACGATTGGATACTCTTCCGATTTGTCCTGATCCTGAATCGACTTATACATGGTTGGTAGACGGTAAATTGATTCGCTGTCATCCCATGTTGGGTAGTCAACAACAAGATCACGTCTTGGCGTATAAAGCGGCTCACGGTGTAAAGGAACACGGTCAGGGAACGTCCAGACAATTGTACGAGCTTTAGCATTACCAAATGGCATGCAACCATGCTTAATCGCGACGCGCTGGATACCACCTGATAGGTCGGTCTTCCAGTTCTTGCCTTCTGCAGCGGCTTGCTCTTCTGGTGTTAGATCGCCCCACCAACCCAATTGTTTAATGAGCTTGTCGCTGAACTCTGGATAGCCATCCTCAAGTTCACAGCCTAGCGAGTAGCTGTCTTCTGCAAGCAAGCTCTTACCTTCGAATTCCACACCAAAGCGAGCACGGAAGTTACCACCACCTTGCGCCACAGGTTTCGAAGTATCATAAAGAATATGAGTACCTGGGTGTTTCATCTCAGGTGTACCCCAACATGGCCATGGAAGACCGTAGGTTTCACCATTGATAGGACCGCCCTCGGCTTCCAGTGAAGTTTTGTGGAACGTATGCCAGTTTTGTTGATGCAGTTTCAAACGCTCTGGGCTTTGACCGGTATAGCCAATGGTCCACATACCTTTATTGAATTCACGAGTAATGTCTTCAATGTTTGGCTGGTTATTTTCGACTTTAATGTTCTTGAATAACTGCTGTTCAAAACCAAGCTTCTTAGTCAGAAGGTACATGATCTCGTGGTCAGGTTTTGAGTCGAACAAAGGTTCAATGACTTGGTCACGCCACTGAAGTGAACGGTTTGAAGCTGTTACTGAGCCGTGAGTTTCAAACTGAGTCGTTGCTGGCAGAAGATACACACCATCAGTACGGTTGTTCATAACCGCAGCGTGTGTTGGATATGGGTCAACAATAACCATCATGTCGAGTTTTTGCATTGCTTTTTGCATCTCAACACCACGAGTTTGCGAGTTAACCGCATGACCCCAGTAGAACATTGCGCGAATATTATCGTTTTGCTCGATGTTGTCTTTATTTTCAAGAACACCATCAATCCAACGAGAAACAGGAATACCCATGTTGTTCATCGGTTTCTTGCCGCGATACTCGTTTTGGTCAAAACGTTCTTTGATCCATTCGTAGTCAACGTCCCAAACTTTAGCCCAGTGCTTCCATGAGCCGTCTGCTAGACCGTAATAGCCTGGTAGCGTATGAGATAGCACACCAAGGTCTGTTGCACCTTGAACGTTATCGTGACCACGGAAGATATTAGCACCACCGCCAGAACGGCCAATATTACCTAACGCTAACTCCAGAACACAGTAAGCACGAGTATTGTTGTTACCCGTCGTATGTTGAGTACCACCCATACACCAAATGATGCTTCCTGGACGGTTTTCAGACAGGATCTTCGCAGCTTTGTAGACATCTGCTTCACTCACACCTGTTACACGCTCGACTTCTTTCGGATTCCATTTCGCGACTTCCGTACGGATTTCGTCCATACCAAATACACGTTGGCGAATAAACTCTTTGTCTTCCCAGTTGTTCTCAAAGACATGCCACAAAATACCCCAGATGAACGCTACGTCGGTACCCGGACGCAGTGAGCAAAAATGATCAGATTTTGCAGCTGTGCGGGTTCGACGAGGGTCCGCAACAACAATCTTACATCCATTCTTTTCTTTAGCGATCAGAATGTGCTGCATTGCAACAGGGTGCGCTTCTGCTGGGTTAGAACCAATGAACAGCATGGATTTACAGTTATGCATGTCATTGAAAGAGTTCGTCATCGCACCGTAACCCCAAGTGTTTGCAACACCTGATACGGTTGTAGAGTGACAAATACGGGCTTGGTGGTCGACGTTATTCGTACCCCAAAGCGATGCCATCTTTCTGAACATATAGGCTTGTTCATTGTTGTGCTTGGCACTGCCCAACCAATAAACCGAATCAGGGCCCGACTCTTTGCGGATTTCAAGAACCTTGTTACCAATCTGTTCAATAGCTTCGTCCCAAGAGAGCTTTTTCCACTTACCGCCTTCCAATACCATTGGGTATTTTAGACGACGTTCGCCATGTCCGTGCTCACGCAAAGCAGCGCCTTTCGCACAGTGACCGCCGGCGTTAAAAGGGTGATCAAAAGCAGGTTCTTGGCCGGTCCAAACGCCATTTTGAACTTCTGCGTATACACCGCAACCTACCGAGCAGTGAGAACAGATAGTACGTTTTACTTCTGTTTTCGCATCGATTGGCACTTCTTTCGCTTCGGCTTTTTTAATCATTCCTGGTGCAAACGTATAGGCACCTGCCGCTAAACCACCAGCGGCAATGGATGAATTACGCATGAAAGCTCGGCGGCTTAGACCTAACTTGTTTTCATTTTTGCTGACGCTCTCGGAGCGTTTGGTCAATTTCATGAGATGCTCCTAGAGTGTGTCGTAATAGTCTTTGACGTGTTGCGTTTCACGATAACCACTTTTGTCTTGGTCATCCTGCTTAACATCAACAAGTTCAGTATTTGTTGCTGCTTTCGCAGTGCCAGAAATTACGGCTCCGGCTACAGCCGCTGTCGTTAACCCCTTTAAGAGATTTCTGCGACCTTCATTAAGTTGTGGCTGTTCGCCGTTTTGTTTTGCTTTGCTCATATATTGCTCCCTGAGTGGATGCCTATCCGTGAGATGGCATCTCTAGTTCGCGGACATTACTTCGTGGTTATGTTCTTAACGTCTATCTTCATTTTCGTCTGCGTAGAGCTTATGCTTTCAGCATATTTCACCTGCTCCACATCGAAAAACGCTTCCATAAGTGTAGAAACAGCTCGGTAAAACTGCGCACTTTTCGCGCAATCAATCTGTCTACACAAATCTTGATACCAAGGAGAAAGGTGTTTATTGAAAAACGCCTTCGCTTGCTCTTCTTGGTTTTGACTGATCAAATACGCCATCACTTCACTGATTGCTGAGATATGATCTTCCGGCTCTTTGACGGATTCATCTCGCTCCAAACCCAGTTGATTTAGGTCGTGTCTAATTAGTGATAAAGGCTTCTCCATCAAAGAACCTGTCAGGTGCCAAGAAGCGAAAGGGACAACTTCACCTCTTCCTACTCCTATAAACAAATCTTGATATTCATCTTCTAAAGCACTGACTTCAGCTTTTTGAGCTGCTTTAGAAAGCAGTTCCCAAGCCGCCGTCATTTGATTGATCCCAACTTCGATCTCTAAGGACGATAGAAAATCGATCGTTTCACGTTCTGGTGCTCCACGACAAAGCGTTGAGATAAGCAAATAAATGTCACTTCTAAGCTCGTTGTATTCGTTATCCATTGACATTTCTTCCTAGTATTTCAGTTGCTCAGATGGGTTTTCTGCCATGCTTTCAAACACATCCACCACTCGACAGTCTTCACACATAGCGATACGTCTTAGTGACTCTTCATTATCAAAATGCGAGTGACCGCGTAACTTATCTTGTAGCATGGTTATCATGGATTGAGGAGCAAATGGTTTACCGCAGCGCAGGCATTCGGCCGCTTTTTCTTCATGAAGCGCCACGGCTGAGCGGCGGGATTCACTGTCCCAATTGATACGTTGGGTTAACGACAAAGCAGATTCAGGACAGGCTTTTTCACACATGCCACACTGAATACAATCTTGTTCTATAAAGTCTAAGGCTGGTCGATCACCATCGTTGTGTAATGCTTTGGTTGGGCACACGGCCACACAAGCCATACATAACGTACATTTGTCTGTGACACACTCTACTGTGCCGTATGGTGCGGTCGTTGGTAGTGGCAAGATGCTCTGTTCAACTTGGCGCTGTTCTACTAAGGCATCAAGAGCGTGGTACAAACGCGCCCTTTTATCACCTTGAATATCACCGAGTCTAAGACCAAGGTCTTCCTCAGTAAGAGTCGGAAGCCCTTCTCTTAAAGACTCAAGATAAAGAATGTCGATGGTTTCACGGGCCAAACCTAAACTATCAAGCAGTTGCTGAGCCATACCCACTTCGCGATTTAACACCGTTTGAATCGTTTCCGGCATATGCTTACTAGCAGCAAACAGCACTTGTGTTGCACCATTTACCAAGGCTACAAACCAAGTATCTATACCCACAGAAGGTAATTCTTCGACAACAACGGGAATTACATTGTCAGGAAGGACATTCAAGGCCATAACGTTGTAAGATTCGTGGCGAGAGCTGCAGATAAGGACAATCGCTTTCTCCCCACCTTGGTTATGGTAGTTAGCGAGTGTTCGTTCGATAAACTTCTGCGTCTCCTGAGGGGTTGGCAGCGCATAGTGAATGGCTTCGGTTGGACAAGCGGTTGCACAAGTTCCAACGCCTTGGCATAGGTAAGGGTTAATTTCGATCTTATGGCCGATCTTATCATTACCTTCACTACTTAATGCACCTGCTGGACATGCATCCACGCAACGCTCGCAGCCTTTAACGCCTCGAGAGCTATGCGCGCACAAATCCGTATTAAGTCGAAAGAACTTTGGCTTATCGAACGTACCCATTAGCCCTGGTATTTCCTCCAGAGCATCAGCAAGTTTAGGATACCCGCGCCCCACTGGATAATAACCCGGGACAGGCACTTCTTCCGACATACAGCCATTCAGAGATAAGTCCAGAACCACATCAAACACATCACGGCCAATGGAGACTTCAGCAAGATTAACCGCTGATTGATTATTTTGAATGTGGACACTGAAGGTTCCGAGAAACCCGGAAATTTCGATACTATCGGCGTAATAGAGATTACCGTTGTCCGATGGTTCTCCATCTGTCGATAACAAAGTGACTGAATGCATAGTAGACAGCTGCTCAGCGGTACTTGTTATGATGGCAGTAGGACCAACGATTAATGTATCACCGTGACTTTCATAACTCACAGTGGGTGGTATGAGATTCGACAATTCAACGGTATTTTCAAACGCGAAACTTCTGGCGCGCCCATTTTGAGTCGTCGATTGTTGTAATAGTTGTTTTATCATTGCTTGCTTCCAGTGCAGGAGTCTTGACGCTCCATAGCTATTGGTTTTATATGAACCATATATCACTGCCTGCAATATCTGTTCCAACTCATACAAAAGCCAAATTTACTGATTTATTAGTAAATTAGCTTAAATACCATTGGGAAAATTAGGGAGAAATGTCGCGTGAGACAAAATGTCTCATTTGGTGAGAAAATATTATGAGACAAAATGTACCTATATTTTGTGTGGTAAATTTTGTCTCATAATCAATTGATTACGAAGTCTTGTCATTTGGTTCGTGGTCATCAAAACCTTGGTTGTCGAAATAATCTGCATCCGCCTCAGACTTCTCTATATCATCCTGCCCTTCAGTTTCTGTGTGTAGAGTTTCGATGTCTTTGTGGTCTTGTTCAGGTTGAGCTGAAGCAACTGGTTCTTGAGGCTCTGTCTCATCCGCCACATTTTTTATCCAGCCACGCAATGTTTCAGCCACATCAGACGCCAACGGTTTTACCGCTGAATAATCATGGTCATAATCGTTGAGTCCATCTACAACATTATATTCAGGACTCATGAACATCTTACGCAGTGCTGCCTTTTTGACAGCTTTATCTACCTCTGGATTAGCCAGTAATTGAGAAACTGAAAGCTCTTCGGGTTTCTCAGGAACCTCAGAATCGAGCGACTTTTCACCTTCCGAACTGCACTCTTCATGTTCTGCTTGCTCTCGCTCAACTTCTGACTCTGCGTTACCCTCAGCGACCGCATCAGCTTTATTGCTTTCTGGCAATGCGTCGAGCTCTAATTCGTCTTTATTCTCGTCGAGCTTGCGCTGCGACCAACGTGATAGAAAACTACTGGCCACTTGAACGCCCCGCTCCTTTGCGCTTTTTACGTCTCACTTCCAATAACTCTCCATGACGACCAATGAAAGCTTCCATCCAAGCTTGAATGGGTAATGGTATTGGTTTTGACAACACAAGATAGTCACCGTCCATAAATGAGCCAGCAACTGCCTGTGAAGCCGTAACCATAATTGGCGTTAAACTGGTTTCCTCATGTGAATCCAAAACAACGAACAACATCGGATTTTGCGAGCTCAAGTTAAAGCGGTAGTCAGTGCGCTCGTCGCGATAAAGTTCCAAAGTGGCATGAGGCTTGCTGATATTTGTGACTTCTAATTGAAATCCATCGAGTTCTCGCTGTGTTGTCGTCCAGCGACCCACTTGTTTTTCAACGATGGAAAGTTCGATTTGTAGCGGCCATTGATGCTCGTTTTTCTCGACAATCAGACCGTCTACCAAAGAATCTTGGTTAGGAATGGATTCGGGTGATTCTGGATGCATTTCATGTCCCTAATTTTAGCGTTTGGTATTTGCTTACTTAATCAATCTTAGCAATAATCAAGCCAATAGCCTCATGCTAGCGACCAACAAAAAGGATAAACGCGTGGTTAAACCCAACATTATTAGAACAAGCGAAAATCCCCTACAGACCATTGAAGTCGATGTCTATGACGAATATGGAGAAAAGCTAACCAAACAGATTGCCTGTGAACGACCTCTCACAGTCATGTTGAACTGGAAAGAGATCGTCACGCTTATGACTCTTGGCTCAAGACCAGATTCATTAGTTCTGGGGTATCTGAAAAACCAAGGTTTCTTGTCTGACCCTGATGCCATTGAATCATTGATCATCGACTGGGAAACTCACTCTGCTGCCGTCATTACTAAAGAAAACACCGACTTCCTCGATGAAGCGTTGAAGAAAAAAACCGTCACTTCAGGTTGCGGTCAAGGCACCATGTACGGCAATGTGATGAAACAGCTCGAAGGTTATCAAGTTCCGCAAACGCCTCTAAAGCAGTCGCAAATCTACGCGACTCTTGAAGCACTTACACACTACAACGACACCTACAAAAAAGCGGGGGCCGTTCACGGGTGTGCTATCTGTCAACAAGATAAAGTACTGTCTTTCGTTGAAGATGTTGGTCGACACAATGCCGTAGACACACTCGCTGGTGAAATGTGGATTAATCAAGAAACTGGTGAGGATAAGATTTTCTACACCACAGGACGTTTGACCTCAGAGATGGTTATCAAAGTGGCACAGATGGGTATTCCAGTACTGTTATCTCGCTCTGGCGTAACTCAAATGGGCTTAGACCTTGCTAAACAATTTGGTATTACCACCATTGCTCGAGCTAAGGGATTACGCTTCCAAGTGTTTACTGGAGCGGAGAAGATTGAGTTTGATGTAAAAGGTGAGCAAGCATAATAGTTGCTTGAGGTATTAAAAAAGGAGTCCTAGGACTCCTTTTTGTTTGGTTCGAATGTCGCTATAAAAGGTTCCTGTTTTACTTAGGAATAGCGACTCTGAGGTCAGTACTCTAGATGATTAAACACCGCGAGCTTTCAAGAACTCTTCGTATGTGCCTTTGAAATCCGAGATCTTGTTGTCTTTGATTTCGAGAATACGTGTCGCGATTGACGATACAAACTGACGGTCATGTGATACGAAAAACAGCGTACCTTTATAGTTTTCTAATGCTAAGTTCAATGACTCGATAGACTCCATATCCATATGGTTAGTTGGTTCATCCATCAGAAGCATGTTTGGCTTATGCATCATAAGTTTACCGAGTAACATACGACCTTGCTCACCACCAGACAGCACTTTTACTGACTTTTTAATATCATCTTGGCCAAACAACATACGTCCTAAGAAACTACGTACCACTTGTTCATCATCGCCTTCTTGGCGCCACTGCCCCATCCAATCAGTCAGGTTCATGTCTTCTTCAAAATCATGAGCATGGTCTTGGGCGTAGTAACCGATATTGGCATTTTCTGACCATTTAAACTCACCCGTTTTCGGTTCAAGTTCACCGGCTAATGTATTAAGTAGCGTTGTTTTACCTACACCATTCTCACCGATGATTGCAACACGCTCGCCAACTTCAAAGATAGCGTTAAAGTCAGACCACAATACCTCTTCAAAACCATTAGATAGGTTTTCCACGTTCAAAGCATTTCTGAACAGCTCTTTCTCTTGGTCAAAGCGGATAAATGGGTTTTGACGGCTTGACGCTTTCACTTCTTCTAACTGAATCTTATCGATTTGCTTAGCACGAGAAGTTGCTTGCTTCGCTTTCGATGCGTTAGCTGAGAAACGAGAAACGAACGTTTGTAAATCAGCAATTTGTGCTTTCTTCTTAGCGTTATCAGCTAACAGACGTTCACGAGCTTGTGTAGCAGCAAACATGTATTCATCATAGTTACCCGGATAAACACGTAACTCACCGTAATCCAAATCAGCCATATGTGTACACACGCTGTTTAAGAAGTGACGGTCGTGCGAAATGATAATCATGGTGCAATTACGTTGGTTAAGTACCTGCTCTAGCCAACGAATCGTATCCATATCCAGGTTGTTGGTTGGTTCGTCAAGTAGCATGATGTGCGGGTCTGCAAACAGCACTTGCGCCAATAGAACACGCAGCTTCCAACCTGGAGCAACTTCACTCATTAATCCAAAGTGTTGTTCTTCAGGAATACCAACCGCAAGTAGCAGTTCTCCTGCTTTTGCTTCCGCCATATAACCATCAAGCTCAGCAAATTGAACTTCAAGGTCCGCAACTTTCATCCCATCTTCTTCGCTCATTTCAGCCAAAGAATAAATACGGTCACGTTCTTGCTTGATGGCCCAAAGTTCTTTGTGACCCATAATAACAGTGTCTACAACCGTGAACTCTTCATAGGCGAATTGGTCCTGGTTTAGTTTTGCTACTCGCTCGTTAGGGTCGTAAGAAACGTTACCGCTTGTTGGCTCCAACTCGCCGCTCAAGATTTTCATGAATGTAGACTTACCACAGCCATTCGCGCCGATCAGACCATAACGGTTACCTTCGCCAAACTTGATAGAAATGTTTTCAAACAGTGGTTTAGCACCAAACTGTTGAGTGATATTTGCGGTTGATAGCACAAGCGTTACCTTTGAGATTAAACAAAACTGCGCAACCCTACAGTCTCTTGCCTTCAGATGCAAGTGACAACTGCATTCCCGCCCTATTGATGCGTAGGATTCTGGTGACTAGACGTGCATCTTTTTAGCTGTGAAGCAATATTCTCTATCTTTTTATCGGCTGTCACGTGCAGAGTGTGGCGACGCTAACTACACTAAATTAAGAATTTAAATAGTTACAACTAGTTACGAACAGTGGTGTGCTAATAATGATCAATAAATCTCTCTGGATAGCAGTGTTAACGCTTTGCCTTAGCTTTCCAGCCTCTGCACGATGGGATTACCAAGATGACGATAATCCTGTCCCCTCTGAAGACGCCCAATCACTGGCTACTGAAATCGCTGCGTTACCTGCGAAGTTATTCTTAACGCCTCAAGACAACAATAAGGTAAGACGTCTACTCGCTTATACGTTAGATCAACAAGATCGTGAAATCTTGTCTTACGATGAAGCACTTGCGGTGTTTCGCGATGATGTAACTGACGAACATTGGTTTGACGTTGAAACACAGTACCTCACTCTTAACAGCTTGAGTCACAGTAAACAGAGGTTGCTAGAACTGGCCTCGGACAAGACATTTGATCAGCTTACTGGGTTTGGTCCAGATGGTGTGACTCAGTTTAAACAAGAACTACGTATATCCACGTTAAATGCTGAATACTTTATTTTCTTCCAATTAAGGAGCTTAAAAACCTTGGTGAAGGAGATATTTATCTCCCCAGTGCCGGTCATTTGGGTTGGAATAAAAGTCTTCTTTATATATTGCATCTTAATGTGGTGGTTGGCTAATCAACGGCGCTTATTTGATCAACTTAAATCACATGTTGCCTCCGCTGTTGGGAAACCACCTATATGGGTTCGGTTTATTTGGTATCTTGGTCGAGCGAGTGTTGCAATTGCTTGGCTGATTGCTATTACTGTCTCGCTACGCGTACTTAGTAGTATCGAGGCGTTATCTCAACTGTCGTATTTGGAGTTGTTTACGTGGTGGATACTTGGCGGCTCTATTGCGATTTCATTCATTTTGGAATTCGTTCACCGTAATAGTTTCGCAACCAGCAAGGCCATAGCGGCACATAGACTCTCAACTGTAAGGCGTTACGTTTGGAGCTTTATCGTTGCAGGTCTTGTTCTTCAGATAGCAGCACAGACCCTTGGCAAGGGTACGATTTATTACTGGATATCAAGCTTCTTCTCATTCTGGTTTGCGCTAATCACCCTAACCGTAATAGTCATGTGGAAAGATACGGTTTTTCACTCACTAGAAAAGATTCCCGAGAAGCCGTTATGGGTAACTTGGGCAACAACCAAGAAAGACGTATTCGTCATTGGTTTGGTTGCAACGTCTATCGCGACCTTATGGATTGCCCTACACCACCTAAAAAACCGTCTTATTGGACTGTTGTCCCAATATACCGTCTTTAATCAAGGCCTTACTTATCTGTTCAAAATTGAAGTGGCGAAACAAACCGGTAGCAGTGCAGACAATAATTTAGTGCGAGTAAAAGGCGACGCTGCTTTTGACTATGTACTACCGGGCGATGACTTCAGTCCTTTAGTGGAGTATGCCAAAGATGATTTCCAACAGCTATCAAAATACCTGCTAACCAATAGTCCAGCGATCTGTGTTATCACTGGTGAACGTGGGATCGGTGCAACAAGACTATTGAAACAGATGCTACACAAAGTGAAAACTGCTGAACCCGTTTACGTCAATTGCCCACTCGCTGGATATAACCAACTGCTGGTGCACTTTGCAGTCAGTATTGGCCTAGAGGAAGATGCAAGTGAAATGAAAATCCTCAGTCATTTGCGTAAGAGCAACACCAACTACCTAATTGCGATTGATAACTGCCAAAGGCTAGTTAAACCTAAAGTCGGTGGACTAAACGACCTAATTCGATTTACTAACCTACTACGCCGTTCAAAGCAAAGCCACAGAGCGGTGTTTTCTATAGAAAAAGCCAGCTGGCGATTTGTTGATAGAGCTCGCGGTGAACGCCTATTATTTGACTGGGTGGCTTTCCTTCCTAAATGGACCGAAGAACAAATAGGCGCGCTACTGGATAGCCGGATCAACCAAGGCAACGACAATAAAGTTGGTTTTGAAGGATTGGTTGTGCCTAAACAGTGGGACAACGACAGTGAGTCTGAAGAGGATCGTGCAAGACAAGGCTTCTACCGTATCCTGTGGCACTATTCTGATGGCAATCCCACCGTTGCACTGCGCTTCTTTAGGTTTTCACTGCGACGTAATAAAGATACCGATGCAGTTGTTGTCCGTCTGTTTCATGCACCAGAGTCTGAAGAACTCGATAAAATGCCAAAACCTATGTTGGCAATTCTTCGTTCAATCGTTCAACTGGAAGCAGCCTCTCCCGAAGATGTCTCAGATTGCACGCAACTTACGATCTCTGAAGTCATTGGGACATTACGCTATTTTCAAAGCCGAGGTTATATTGAATGGAAAGAAGATAAGGCACGTATTTCAGATCACTGGTTTAGGCATATTACTAATGTGTTGGATCGCCAACACTTGCTGGTTAAGTAGGAGGTAACATGAAACAGCTTATCTACATCATTGTTTTGTTATTACTGCCTTCTGTCAGCTTTGCCAATGAAGAAGTAGCTTCTGTGGACAGTATTACTCAATTTGCCACCTTGATTCGTTGGTCCGGTGTCGTTCTCAGTGTCATCATCATAATGGCAACTTGGTTGCTGATTAAGTTTATGAACTCCTTGGTGGACAGCATTGGTAGTCAGTTCGTGCAATATCGAATGCTATTGCAAAAGCTACAGTCCTTCTTGCAATTCTTCATCTACATGACCGCTGGTATCGTAGTTTTCATGTTGAGCTTTAGAATTAACGACCACATTCTTGCCCTTATAGGTGGCACGCTTGCCGTTTCGGTAGGTTTCGCGATGAAAGACCTTGCAGCCTCCTTTATTGCAGGCCTAACTGTGATGATTGACCGCCCTTTCCAAGTAGGTGACCGCGTCACATTCGAAGGTAACTATGGCGACATTTTGACTATAGGGCTGCGTTCTGTGCGTATGAGAACCTTAAATGATGACATCATTACCATTCCAAACAACAAGTTCCTTAATGAGGTGACGGTTAGCGGAAACTACGGTGCACTCGATATGCAAGTTGTGATTCCGTTCTATATTGGAATGAATGAAGATATCGTCTTGGCGAGAAACTTGATTCAAGAAGCTGCCTCCTCTAGTCGTTACATTCACCTGCCTAAACCTGTTACCGTTCTGGTGAAACAGACCATCACTGACAATTATCTAGCGATTCAGTTGACTTGTAAGGCGTATGTTGTTGATACCGCCTACGAGAAACTATTTGAAACTGATATTACTCTGAGAGTTATGGAAGAATTTAAAAAGCATGGTATTAACCCACCACAAATCGCTGTCAGATCAAGCTAACAACGTCCGCACGATCATACTAAGCAAATGAAATTTGTCGTTTAGATAAAAACTGCAAGTTGATGTGCCACAACGACCTATCTACTATTCCGGGCAGTTACGGTAGTAGGCGTGATAACGCTTACTACCTATCTGAAACCTTTGGAGTAATTGTCGTGAACAAATTTCAGAATCTGAATTACGATAAAATGGGTAAAGAACGCATCAAGCGTGAACATGATTTATTAAAGCTGAACTGTGTTAGTGACAGTGAGTTTGAATCAAGAATGGCAGTATGGGACCGCATGGCACTTTCTTCTGCACCACTGGGAGAAGCAAAGAATTTTATTGAAGCGACGTTTAACAAATTGCAAAACGACGTTGTAAACGCAAGCCGTGACTTTCAAGTTAGCTTTAGTGATTTCGAAGCAATGGCAAAAGACGAAATTAACTACATTCGAATCAATGTAGCGGATCAGAAAACACAATTTGTGTGGTACGCCATTATCACTTTAATGGTTGCTGGAACTGTCGCTATCTGTATGTAGCTTCAAGCCACATTAACATCGACCGTTTGCAAAGATATCTCGATATACGTCGAGATATCTATTGTGAATAGTTACAAGCATCTCTCATATTACAGAGCGTCAAACTCACGCTTCTTTTCTTCATACCACGCTTTCATTTCCTCAGGATTTTGCATCATTACTTGAATCTTATTCATTGCATCAAGGTGTGCTGGCTCTTGTTTCTGATACATTTCCATCCCGTGCTGCTTACTTAACTCAGCAATTTGTTCGAATGTTTCTGCTTCAAACACCACATCGCATGCCCCACCAAGTTGTCTACAAGTCATTGATTTCATTTTGTTCCCTCTTCATATAGACAAAGTGCTCATCCTCTCTAATGGTAGTGAAAGAATGACGTTTATACAGATGATGAACTTTACTTCCTTGTAAGTGGTATAGCGTAAACAGCTTAAATTACTCCCTTGTGATGCAAGAACGTCTAATCTGGGAACCAATCCCTTAGCTTTGGAACTTAAGCAATCGTTAGGAACGTCCTTGGTGGTAATACGCTTTATATACTCCACTCATATTTATTACGTTAAGCGCTAACCAGTAAATGATGATCTGCTTTTTGCGGCAAATAGAGTGTAAACTGGCTACCCTCACCAAGTTTCGACTTAACACGGATCTCACCTCCCGTTTGACTCAGAATACTCTGAGATACAGAAAGACCTAATCCGGTACCATCTCGCTTAGTGGTGAAAAATGGATCGAAAATTCGTTTGATATTGGCATCAGAAATGCCGCAACCTTCGTCGATAACGTGAATAAGCGAACCGATGCTTTGCCCTGCTTCTACCCAATCTTCTGTTAAGACGGTTAAACGCCCCTTACCTTGCATAGCATGAATGGCATTCATTTGTAGGTTGACTAGTATTTGCAGGAGTTGATGTCTATTCACTTCAACTGGCGTTTTCGCATTAAGGTCGACGATGAATTCCACGTCGCGTTTCTTCGCTCCAGTTCTTACCAAAGTGACGCTTTCATCCACAATTGGATTCACGTGCTGCCATGTTACTTCATCTTGCACACCACCTTGGCGACTGTATTGCAGTAGACTTCGAGTAATGTTTCGAATACGGTCGATTTGAGCCAATATGACATCAATTTCTTCTTCAACGCGAGATACATCGGATCCCAATTCGAAGCGCATAAGCTCAACATTACCCAGAATAACTGCCGTTGGGTTGTTAATCTCATGGGCAATGCCCGCAGTTAGCTCCCCCAAAGCGGCCAGCTTTTCATTGGTAACCAGTTTATTTCGAGTTTGGTTTAACAGCTTGATATGTAACTCAAGTTGCTCCGTTTTCTCTTTTAGGCTAGCGGTACGAGAATGCACTTTACCTTCAAGTTCATGGGCCGCTTCTTGAATCTGCTCATTACGGAACTGTAGTTGATTAAGCATGTTGTCAAACTGCTTAGCGAGTTGACTTAGTTCGTGTTTATCATCCAGCCCCAACTCACCAATGCGTTCTTCATCTTTGCCTAACTGAACCATTTTCACCACACGGTGGATCTGTTCTATGGGTCTAAATAGATCGCGAGCACCACGATAAACAATAAAGCCCGAAATCAATAGCAAGCCAATGATGATGACGCTTACCTCACCAATATTAGTGATATAAGTTTTAATCAATGGCCAAACTAGATATCCAGTGTAAGCAATTCCCACAATGTTATTATCGATATCACGAATAGGCTTATAACCAGCGATGTACCACGTGTCGTAAACGTACGCTTTATCTATCCAACTCTCTCCCTTTATTAACACTGCATTGCTAACCTCTTGGGACACTAAGGTACCAAGTGCTCGTCTACCCGTGTATGACTCATCCATCGGTACATTAGTCGCGATTCGTAAGTCGTCCAAGAACAAGGTCACCGTCCCTTGTATATGACGTTCAAGATTGCTCACTGGATAAATAGTGTCACGAATTCGATCCACCAACGCCAAGTTGTTGTTCATCAGCACGCCACCATCCAAATAGCCTAACAGGTGACTGTTGTCGTCAAACACAGCGATGATAGAACGGCTCACCAAAGAGCGCTCCTCAAGCACGTGATTTTCTTGCTGCCAAACTTCTGAGTGTTCCGCCAGTGACGGTTCCATTTCAAAAGCAGCAGATCTCGACAACACATCAAAGAAAGAGCGTTGCTGTGCCATTTTTCGGTATTCTGACTGACTAATTTTGTTGGCCGGCATCCAACGCAAGAAGTCCAGTTGATAACGCTCGCGTTGGGAACTCACCCATACATCAAATTCGTTATTGGTTTGAATATGATTCAAGCGAGTCCGAAATTCATACGATTCAGAGAAGGCTTGGATGTGGTCGAATTGTTCATCTTGCAAGCTATCGATTTTGTCGCCAACGATGCTCAGGCGCTCAGATACGTCGATCAGCGCACTCTGCCATGTATAGTGAATAGACCAGTATGCCGTTATTCCAAATAGTGCGATTAGAGTGAGGAAAATAGGCGCTGACGTTAAAAACAATAGGCGGTATCGAACCATTGATTTGGTTCTGTAGCGCCATTTGCTCCATAGGCGCATCAATTTATTCATCTACGCAGCCTTCGTCCCACTCTTTGTACTT
Organism: Vibrio mediterranei; assembly: GCF_900088415.1. Lineage (GTDB taxonomy): Bacteria > Pseudomonadota > Gammaproteobacteria > Enterobacterales > Vibrionaceae > Vibrio > Vibrio mediterranei. Next base: position 332,137 of record NZ_FLLQ01000006.1, on the reverse strand, counting down.
ACGCTCCAACGTCTTTCGTGCTACACCTAGATCTCGCGATGCTGCCGATTTATTGCCGGAATGTGCTTCTACTACTTGTTGAATATGAGATTTTTCGACATCTTTTAGAGACCATGAATTAGGATAGCCAAACTGACCATCTTGAATCATCGAATTCGCGGGCATCGTGGTCAAATCGTTGACAGACATGGTGATAGAAGTGTTAACCGGTGCCCCTTTTAACTCATTAAAGTAGTGAGCTGGCGGTTTATTGAGAAGAATGCAGCGCTCTAACAAGTTCTTAAGTTCACGCACATTACCCGGCCAATCGTAATCTTGCATAGAGTGCATATCTTCATGAGCCCATTTGGGTTCTGGAACACCTAACTCCTTGGCAAGTGACCGAGTAAAGAAAGGTACCAAATCTGATAAGTCAGCAAGGCGTTCTCTTAACGCTGGCACTTCTATTTTTAAAACATTTAAACGGTAGTAAAGATCTTGTCTAAACTTCCCTTGATCGACCTCTTCTTGTAGGTTGCGATTAGTTGCGGCAACGACTCGAACATCAATACTGATCTCTTTTTCTGTGCCCACAGGTCTAACCGTTCTTTGCTCTAATACACGCAGCAACGATGCTTGCATAGCCAGAGGCATTTCACCTATTTCATCTAGGAATAATGTTCCCCCGCTGGCTACTCGGAAAAGCCCTTCTCGATTCTTTTTAGCACCTGTAAAAGCACCTGCAGCGTGACCAAACAATTCACTTTCTAATAGCTCTGGAGCTAATGCACCACAATTTATGGCAACAAATGGCCCCTGGCGTTTACTGGCTGTATGAATACCTCTCGCAACTAACTCCTTACCCGTACCCGACTCACCTTCTATCAACACTGACGCTCTAGATGGCGCAAATTGACCAATGAGCTGTTTTAAGTTCTTCGTCTTTTCAGAAAGGCCGATAATTTCTTTACTAACACGTCGGCTTATATCATGACTCAAAGCGACATTGATTCTTTCAGCCAGTCGCTTATCCATACAGCGTTTAACGGCTTGCAGCATTTGATCCAGGTTGAAGGGCTTTAGGATGAAATCAGACGCTCCTAATTTTAACGCACTGATCGCGACCTCCAAGTCGGCATAACCAGTCATAAATATCACGTCGGCTTTACGATCTAAGTCGTTAAACGCTTCTTCCCACTCAATCCCAGACCTACCAGGTAAGTTGATATCCAAAATGATAAGGTCATAGTGATGGTTGATCCTAAGCTGTTCGGCTTCTTCAACACTTCCTGCAGTGTCGACTTGTCCAAACCCTTTACTCAATGCTTTTTTAAGAATGGCTTGCATGCCGACTTCATCATCAACGACAAGTACAGAGAAGGCGAGATATGGTGACGTCAATTGGTTGGTAATTTCAGAGGTTTGAAAAAAAGTCATAAATATATGTATTCGTTCCTATTTGAGACAGAGTGTACCAATCTGCTACAAAACATCATGGGTTAAGTTGCGACATTTTGTCCCAGCTCAAACTAATTGTAGTTTAACTGCGAGAAATATTAGCAAAATGTCGCACGTTGCCGCTTTTTTTCTAAGGAAATTATGGCATTGTCTTTGCTTAAGGGTACCACGCGTATAGAAACAGGTACCATAAGCATGACGAAGGTACCTAGTGTATGAATCGTGCTGGTGGCGTTGTTCTTCACCAAGCTGTCATGCGTTTACGTAGATTAATGATAAAAATAACCAAAATGGACAATACTATGACATTCTCAAGATTAATGGTTTCTGCTGTGTCTCTAGCGGCACTGTCTGCAACGGCTTATGCAGATGGTACAGATACCGACCAATCTCGCATCCGTCTCGCAACGACAACCAGTACCTACCATTCAGGTCTTCTCGACTACCTACTCCCAGAATTTACTACTGATACTGGCTATCAAGTTGATATTATTGCAGCTGGTACGGGTAAATCTCTGAAGATGGGAGAAAATGGTGATGTTGATGTCGTGATGACACACGCTCCTAAAGCGGAACAGAACTTTGTCGATGCCGGCTATGGCATAGAACCGCGTAGCGTAATGTATAACGACTTCGTAATCGTAGGACCAGAGAAAGACAGCGCTGACGTACACGATCAGAAAACCATAGAAGAAGTGTTCTCGCATATAGCTAAAACTAACGCCATTTTTATCTCTCGAGGTGATGACTCTGGTACTCATAAAAAAGAACTGCAAATCTGGAAACAAACCAAGATTGAACCTAACTTCGGCGGCTATCGTTCTGTAGGTCAAGGTATGGGGCCAACACTTAATATGGCCTCAGAAATGCAAGGCTATACAATGACAGACAGAGGGACTTGGCTTGCCTATCAAGCTAAGCTAGACCTTGAAATCTTGTTCCAAGGTGACAAGCAACTCTTCAACCCGTACCAAGTCATTATTGTAAACCCAGAACGTTACCCTACTCTTAATACCAAAGGCGCTCGCGTACTGAGTGATTGGTTGGTATCAGATAAGGGACAATCTATGATCAATAGCTACCGTAAAATGGGCGAACAATTGTTCGTAGCTGACGCGAAGAAAACGAACAGTTAATGAGCATCACTGAAACTACTATGGAGGCGTTAAGCCTCCTATTTAGCCTTGATAAAGATCTATGGCGGATCGTAGCCGTTTCGTTTAGCGTCTCTATATCAGCTGTGTCACTGGTTGTTTTGCCCGCTATTATTGCCTCATATCTTCTGGCCTACAGCAATTTCCCCGGCAAGTGGTTTCTACTTTCATTAGTAAACACCATGCAAGCGATTCCCACCGTTGTGATTGGCTTGCTTTTGTATATGCTGCTATCACGCTCTGGACCTTTAGGTGACTGGGAAATGCTGTTTACTCAACGAGCCATGATTGTGGGTCAAATACTGATCTGTTTTCCAGTTTTGGTGTCAATGATGCATGGCGCGTTACAAAGCACCGACCGAAGAGCAATGGAAACCTCTGTAACACTAGGTGTCTCTCGGTTTAGAACACTTATGACACTCATTTGGGAATCGCGTTTTCCGTTAATGGCTGCTGTGATTGCAGGCTTTTCTCGAATCGTAACTGAAGTGGGCTGCTCAATGATGGTTGGTGGCAATATCATGGGCCTTACCAGAAATATCCCTACCGCCATTGCTATGGAAAGTCACAAAGGAGCTTTCGCACAAGGTGTCGCCTTAGGAATCGTCTTGTTGGTGTTGGCATTAGTGCTCAACTTTATGCTGTCATCAATGCGAGGTAAAGGCGTTCTAAGAACTTAACTTGCTCAACGTTTTTTGTTTCAAACACTATAATTAATTCAAGACTCTGCTTGAGGGACAATAATGACAATACAGCTTAAGGCAAAGCAGGTTTCCATGCGGTTCAAAGACCGTGTCTTATTCCATATACCATCGTTAACGATCGGACCAAACGAAGCCGTCTACTTAAAAGGCGATAATGGCGTCGGTAAGACTACACTACTGAAGATATTGGCTGGCTTATTAAAACCTACGTCAGGTGAGGTGTTTCCTAGTTGCCAAAGTATAATGTCGCGCTTGTTTGGTGGTTCTGGTCGCAAAGACGTTATCTATCTTCACCAATCCCCTTACCTTTTCGACGGCTCGGTCTATCAAAATGTCGCGTATGGCATTAAGCATAAGAGACTTGAAGCCCATGATAAGCGCGCAGAAGTAATTGCGGCGTTGCGATTAGTCGGGCTTGAAACGCTCGCTGACGAGCATGTATCAGTGTTATCTGGTGGTGAAAAACAGCGAGTCGCTATGGCTCGCGCTTGGGTTCTGAAACCTTCTATTTTGTTAATGGACGAACCAAGCGCTTCACTTGACCAAGAGTCAATAGAACGTTTGGTTTTCATGGCTGAGGATCTTTTAAAGCACGGTTCTAGTATTGTAGTTACGAGCCATCAATCCAATGCGTTAACTAAATTGTGTCGAAAACAATGGTGGATAAAAGATTGCACCTTGATAGAATCTCCACTGCTACAAATTATTGATAAAAAACAAACCGATCAAGAGAGTGATTATGTTGCATCCAACTCAGACTAGTTGGGTTATCCTCGCCGGAGGCCAAGCGTCTCGTATGGGCGGAAATGACAAGGGCTTAGTAGATTTTAATGGTAAGCCCTTAATCGAGTATGTTTTACAACGGCTCACCACACAAACTTCATCCATTACCATTAACGCCAACCGCAATGTAGACCAATATGGTCAATATGCTCCCGTTATTAGCGATACGTATAAAGATTATCCGGGACCTCTTGGTGGAATGCACGCTGGCTTAGCCGCTTCGTCAACTGACTGGGTTGGCTTTGTCCCATGTGATAGTCCGTTTATTGATGAACGTATTGTTGAACGTTTTTGTCATGCTGTCGAAGACTCGACCGATATTTTAGTGGCACATGATGGCGATTTTCATCAGCCTGTTTTCACCATGTTTCACAAGCGCGTTCTACCCAAATTGGAAGCATTTTTAGAGCGTGGCGATAGAAAAATCATTTTGTTATACAAAGAGTGCAATACCAAGTATGTTGATTTTTCAGATAATCCCGATTGTTTTGTTAATCTAAATACACCAGAAGAACTGTCGAAACTATCAGCAACCATTGAGCATTCACAGAAGAGCCATCTATGACCATCAAATCCATTAATAATGTCCCGCTTCTGGGTTTCGCTGCTTATAGCGGTACCGGTAAAACAACGTTATTGGAAGCCCTACTTCCAAAATTAACCGCTACCGGACTAAGAATTGGAGTGTTAAAGCATGCGCATCATAACTTCGATGTAGATAAACCTGGGAAAGATAGCTATCGCCTACGTAAAGCCGGCGCTAGCCAAATGTTGATTTCTTCTCGTTACAGACATGCGTTGATGACGGAAACTCCAGAGGCCGAATCAAACTTTGAATACTTGTTGACGCGCTTTGATCATCAAGCGCTGGATTTGATTTTAGTTGAAGGTTGCAAGAACATCGCTTTCCCTAAGATTGAGTTAAACCGTAAAGAAGTCGGTAAACTTTGGCTACACCCAAGTGATGACAATATTATTGCTATTGCTAGCGATAGTGAGTTGGATGTGTCACTACCGACAATGAGCATCAATGATTTGGACGCGATCACAAGGTTCATCTTAAATTATGTTAGCCCAGAGGCCTCTAACCCTAAGAAAGAGGCAGCGTGCTGCGATACGCTATCACCCGCTTTCTTATCTGTGAAACAAGGCCAAGAGCAAATTCTTAACGCCGTAAATGCTTTGTCTGCATCTGAAACTATCCCACTCATCAATGCTTATGGCCGCACGCTAGCAGAAAATATTTCATCCCCTATTAATGTGCCAGCGTTTACCAACTCAGCAATGGACGGCTATGCCATCATTGGTGCAGATGCTGGACTAAAACAATTCAATGTCGTCGCGAGTGTGATGGCAGGTTATGGCTACGACCAAGAACTTCGCTCCGGTGAGTCAGTACAAATCATGACTGGAGCACCAATGCCAGCCGGTGCTGATACCGTTATAATGCGTGAACAGGCTAACGTTGATGGCGATAGAGTGAGTTTTGGTGATGCCGGTATTAAAACCGGACAGAATGTTCGTCAAGCTGGAGAAGATCTTGCGATCAACCAATCGGTATTTGATACCGGCACATTGTTGCAGGCACCAGAGATGGGCATGATCGCCTCACTTGGACTAGATAGCGTAAAAGTGAATCGTAGCCTAAAAGTCGCGGTATTTTCTACAGGTGATGAAGTTCAAGCCCCTGGAACGCCTCTGCGTGCTCACTCTATTTATGATTCTAATCGTTTTACCATCATGGCGATGTTGCAGAAATTAGGTTGTGAAATTATAGATCTTGGCATTCTTGAAGATGATGAGTCCATTATGGAGAATGCGATCACTGAAGCGAGTCGCAGCGCGGATTTGGTTATTACCTCAGGTGGTGTCTCTGTCGGTGATGCTGACTTTATTAAGAACGTTCTTGAAAAGCACGGTAACGTTGATTTTTGGCGTATTAATATGCGCCCGGGACGCCCTCTCGCTTTTGGTGACATTAATGGAACACCCTTCTTTGGACTTCCTGGAAATCCAGTCGCCGTAATGGTGTCGTTTATTAACTTTGTTGAACCCGCGATTAAGAAGATGCAAGGTGTTGGACAGTTTGTACCACACAAAGGCGTCGCCATTGCCTCTGAGCCACTGCGCTCTCGTCAGGGAAGAACAGAGTTTAGCCGAGGATTCTGCGAGCTTGATGAAGAATCAGGACAATTAATGGTTCGCACGACGGGGAAACAAGGCTCGGGTATTCTACGTTCGATGAGTGAAGCAAACTGCCTAATAGAGATTGCACCACATATCGATACAGTAAAAGCAGGCGAAAGCGTGACAATTATCCCGCTACAAGGCAGAATCTAGCGCTAAATTATCAGCAGGTAGAAAATCATGGCTCGTACCATCATTTACGAATACAAGAATGAAGAGAAAACACTGACGTTTTCTTACCAACAGCATCGCAATATTCATGAGGCTGTCGCTGAAGCAGAGGGCATCGACCTTTCTGATTTCTTAAGAATGGAACAGCAAATCGAAGCCGTTTCGGATACCAAGGCTGTTCGCAATTATCGCGATAATCATTTTAAGAAATTGGGCTTTGGAAAAATAACTCTCATGCCTAAAGAGAACTTCGGAGTCGGCAAAAAGCCGATATAGTTACTGAATTCGATAACCAGGACACCGAGTCGATTGACTCGGTGTTTTTTATTCACCCGACCAGAAACCAAACGTTTACCATATAAAAATTTTATTGTTGAGTGGAACTAATGGCATGAAATGGTAACTAACTCTATCAGCAGACTCGTAATATTCATTACAACAAAAACAGCGATAGAGCGAATATGATTAAGGTAATTTCTTTAGTAGCAACTTTGATGATTTTAGGTGGGTGCGCCTCGTACAACGAGTTTGCGAGCGAAACTCAACTATACAACCACAATCTAGAAGCTCGTAATTACTGCAAGCAAATAAGTGACTCCAAAGCATACTATCAGTGTTTCGATAAATTTCTATTGAAGTCCCCTACCGTCACACTAAATCAATTCTATACCGCGCAACGTTCATTGGAAAAAGCTAAGAACTCATCGGCGGCTCTTCAACCAACAGTTTAATACCGAGAATGATCAGTACTGCACCGGTCGTACCTTCCATCCAACGAACAAAATTTCCATTGTTAAGAAGTGATTTAGCGGAATTAAGCATGCCCGATAGTCCACATTGCCACACCATAGCGATAACAAAGTGAATCGCGGCCATTAACAATGATTGCAAAAATGGCGAGTATTCTGGGTTAATAAACTGAGGTAAAAACGCTAAGTAGAAAACAGCAGTTTTAGGGTTCAACACATTAGACAAGAATCCTTCTCTTAGAGAACGCGAAGCTGCTATGGTATTCACCTTATCTTGCTCTAGCTTTATGGTCCGATTTGATTTTAATGCTCGTAAACTTGAGATACCCAACCAAATTAGATAGGCAGCGCCCAACGTCTTTATAAACGCAAACAATTCCGCTGACTGCGTAAGTATCACCGATATACCCAGAGCTGAGAATGTTGCGTGAACAAATAGCCCCAAGCAAATGCCAAAACTGGTCATTGCACCATCATTGAACCCACCTCTAGAAGTGTTACGAATTACCAACGCCGTATCGAGTCCCGGTGTTAGCGTAAGAATAGTAATAGCAATAAGGAAGGCTTCAAGATTAAGAATATGCATAACGTCCACTGTCATCTTTCTAAAACATCAGAGTTCGAATTCTGAGGTAACTCCGATTAAAAATCCATGGTTAATTTGGATTTCCTCTCCAGATTTTATCGGCTACTTTCCGTAACTCCTTGTTAGTGTTAAGTTAGGACAATCGTTCACGCAAAAGGTCATAAGACATGGAAAACTACAACAAACTGGTTGAACACTATAAAACAATTTCTAATTTCAGCCATTTATCCGCTATATGTGGTTGGGATGCAGCGGCAATGATGCCATCTGGAGGCAACCAAGCTCGCTCAGAAGCTATGGCTCAACTGTCACTTCATATCCATCAACTATCGACCGCGCCGCAGCTGGCAGAATGGTTCGAACAAGCTCAGAGTGATGAACTCGACCCTTCACAACGAGCCAGCTTAGGGGAAATGAAAAGACAATGGCAGCTTACCACTGTCGTTCCAGAAGAATTAGTGAAAGCAAAGTCTCTTGCTGGATCCAAGTGCGAACACGCTTGGCGTACACAGCGTGGTGACAATGATTGGGATGGCTTTTGTAAAAACTTCGAAGAGGTAGTGAAACTATCGCAAGAAGAGGCCCAAATTAGAGCGGAACAATCAGGGTTAACTCCTTATGATGCGATGCTGGATATCTATGAACCGGGGGTAAACTCACAGCAACTCGATTCAATCTTTGGTGACTTGGTATCTTGGTTGCCAGAATTAACTCAACAGGTCATTGAAAAGCAAAAAACAGAGTCGGTTTATACCACTGAAGAGTCATACAGTACCAAAGATCAAAATGCGCTTGGATTGGAAGTGATGAAACTTCTTCAGTTCGACTTTGCCCATGGTCGTCTGGATATCAGTTCGCATCCTTTCTGTGGTGGTGTGCCTCAAGATGTCAGGATCACAACACGCTACGATGAATCTGACTTTGTTCAATCTTTAATGGGAATTGTCCACGAAACCGGTCATGCTCGTTATGAGCAAGGCTTACCAAAACAGTGGGCAGGACTACCAGTTGGCCAAGCACGTTCAATGGGTATTCATGAATCTCAATCTTTGTTCTTCGAAATGCAATTAGGCAGAAGCCAACCTTTTATCGCCAACTTAGCGCCACTGGCTCAAAAACACTTCTCAACTAATGACGCGAAAGTATTCGAAGCAAACAATCTACAGAAAATCTATACCCGAGTGCAACCAGGGTATATTCGCGTTGATGCGGATGAGCTTACTTACCCTGCCCATGTCATTCTTCGTTATGAGATCGAACGAGATTTGATGAATGGTAAGATCTCCTATAAGGATATTCCTGAACTGTGGAATCTGAAGATGCAGCAGTACCTCGGTCTTTCCACACAAGGTAACTTTAAAGACGGTTGCATGCAGGACATTCACTGGACAGATGGTGCCTTTGGTTATTTCCCTTCTTACACTTTAGGGGCAATGTATGCAGCGCAGTTTATGGCGGCGATGAGAAAAGAGGTGGATGTGGACAACGCAATCTCTTCATTAGAATTGGCTCCGATCTTTGATTGGTTAAGTGACAATATTTGGAGTCAGGCAAGTACGCTTGCTACTGGAGAGTTGGTTAAACAAGCGACTGGCTCAGAACTTAACGCTCAATTCTTTAGAACACATTTAGAAAAACGTTACTTATAGTTTCGGTCATGACTCGCGAAGTTAGACGACTTGGCGAGTCAACACTTTCCAGTCTGTGGCGCAAAGTGATAAGTAATTCAACGGTAACCGTTTTAACATTGCCTATTAATAGTTAGTCAATAAAGGCAATAGAAATGAAACTGTCCACACTATCGGTATTATTAATTCCGAGCTTGTTCATCGCTACAAGTGTGCAAGCGAACTCCTCAGAAGGTCCTAAGCTAATTTACTCCGCACACATTGATAAAACGTGTGGTGTACAAGTTGACAGCGAGGCGACCGGCACCTTAGGTTTTGGAAACCAAGTTCCTGAAGATGGTGCAACGTTTAAAGTTATTTCTAATCATAATGAAAATCATATGAACCCAAAGCTCCAAGTCACTCACTTCGAGGCTGACGATGACAAAATTACAGCACAAAATACTACATTGGAAATTGATGGGACTGCACACAAAGTAGAAGACTTACAGAACGCTCCTGTCGAAGTTCAAGTCGGTGAGAACACAGCTCACGGTTACACAAGTGTTGGAGAATTTGAGTTTGAGGAAAATGGAGATAAAACGGCAACGGTAACCTATACCATTACCTGTACGCATGACATTGTGAAGGTTCAAGGTTAAATCTCGACACAACATATAATGATTCGGGGGAGACCTATTCTATCCCCCGCCATTACTTCTGCTGATAATTATCTCTTTGAGTCGTATTCAATCACTGAAATAACCGCGCCACATGGATCCTCTATCACCGCTATCTTACCGACACGCTCAATAGTCGTCACTGGAACCAATACTAAACCACCGACTAATTCTGTTTTGTTCACAATAGCTTCAACTTCGTCAACGGTTACGTAAGTGCGCCAATGTGCTCGAATATCCTTATCATCGACAGTAAGTATGCCAGCAAAAGGTTCCGTAGCGTTATCACTTGTAACCAGTGCGTAGCGACTACCATTTCGACCCGGTACCTCTTTTAACTTCCAACCAAGCATTGATTCATAGAACCGGCATGCTTGTTCAAAATCCGGAGTTATCAACTCTGACCAACTAAATAATCCATGGTCTTCAAACGGTTTATCCACTTACATACCTTCCACTTTTGACAGCCATTTTTCTCTCTTTATTAGGCAAATATCCATGATTAAACGAGCAATTTCCTCTGAACTTTGGTCTGGGTTTTGCTCATGCAGTGCTCTCCAAGCGACGTCGATAGCGCAGTTAATAACATCGCACGCTTCACCTACAACACCATCACTTCCACCTTTTTCAGCAGGAGTGATGCCATCTTTAATCTGTAGTTCTAATGATAGCTCGCCGACTTCTTCTACAAGTTTTTGTAAAAAGAACGGATAGGTTCTGTGTGGTTTTTCGGTGCCAAGTTCCTCGGATACCTTAACGAGTTGCTCAAACATTCAATTTTCCCCTATTCAATCGCCTTAGCACCTTAAAGATGGGAGTATTCTTAGTCGTTTTTAACATCATTAAAAAAGCGACCAATAGAGTCGCTTTTATCAGAACCATGATGGTAGTTTTATCGGATTTATTGATTATTAATTGCGGGCTGCACGCTTTGTGTAATATCTTCAAATTCAAACTTTCCATCATCTAACGCTTTCTTAATCTCGCTTTTTGCAGAAAAATCTAACGCAGCAAGATCCACTTTCTTAATTCGGCTGTCGTTCATCGTTTTGTAGTAGAGAACGCCATTGGTTTGGTCAACCACTGAAGTCCACTGAGTCGCGCTTGGTAGATCTGGGATATGCTCTCGATATTGCGGGCCAAACTCAGAGCCAATTGGAATATCGAAGTTATTCAATATATGAAAGGCTTGAGAAACTGCCTGTGCCGAGGTTTTGAGTTCAGGTGCAGTGGTGACATAAAATGCCGCTCGTACGAACCTAGAAGGCGGCGTAATGTCTCCAGGTAAGCCTAAGAACCCTGAACCGATACCGAATGATTTTGCCTCGACCTTTCCAAACTGCCGAGGAGCACTGGTTCCAGGTTGTAAGTGCAGGTAGTTGTTTAAGTTGGTCACCTGCCAAGGAAACGTTGGAGAGTTAGTCAGAACGCCTACTTCATTTTCGTAAATATGCACCTCTCCTTGGTTCATAATTTCAATCACAACACTTCGACCTGTTTTGTCCGTTACACGCCAATGCCCTGTTGGTGAAGGCTGTCCTTTAGCATCTAGATATACTGGCACGATATCTATAGATTTCATCGCGGTTATTACTTCATCGACAGTTTTAAATTGCGACAACATCCAACGTACAAAATCCATATCGGTAATGCTTTTCTGTCTTGCTTCCTCATTGTACGGTTTTAGCGAACCGTACCCTTTGAAATAGAATAGTCCGGCACTCAACCCAGCCTCATTAACCCCTTCCCCAATAAACCGGTCATCACTTACTGATATACCAACAAAACCTAGACGACTACCCCAACTGAATCCTTGTTTATGATCGGGCATAATCGACGTGAACTGGTGCTTTCTCGGAGAGATGATCAGTTTACTATTTAGATTACTCTCACCCCATTCAATAGTGCGAGCTTGTATGAAGTCGTTTCCGACCGTAGAAAGAGAAATGCCAGTACAAGCACTAGCAGGTACGATAACGCTAGCTGAAAGCACTATCGCAATTAACGTTTTTCTGAACATTTCAAACAACCTAAAAGTAAGACTACACATTGTAGTGCTATGAGTGTAGACCTAGTTCTCTTAGTTGAAAATGGAAATTGCAATACGATGAAAAGAATTATCTTTTCAGTTACTTAATTGATATTTTAATCCACCAAAAGACTCTCTATTCGTACAATTTTAGATCACCAGGTACGAAAAAGGCGACCCAAGGTCGCCTTTTTACACACTTACACAGTTTTAGAAGATGTGAAGTGTAGCATTGATGGTAAAGCTATCTAGATCTTTGTCATCAAATTTGGTTTTAACGCCGTTAAAACGTTGCCAGCTCGCACCAACAGAAAGCATATCAGTCACGAAGTATTCTGCACCTACACCGTACATAAAGTCTGTACCGCTGTCGCTTCCGCTTAGACCATCTTTATAATCAGCGTTGTAGTAGTGTAAACCACCTTTAGCATAAAGCTGTACTGGACCAATATCGATACTTGGTTTAAGTGCTGCGTACCAAGAACCTAGTTCTGCGTAACCTTTCTTGCCTTCGCTAGTGCCATCGAAGTTACCGTGTTTCCAGTAACCACCTTCAATACCGATGATAGGCAGAATACCAGTACCAACGTGGAAGCCCATTGGAGTATCGCTGTTACCATTGTAGTCTGCACGACCAGCAGAAACACCACCATACAACCACGCATCAGCGAATGCTGACGTCGACGCACCAACAAGCGCAAGCGCTAAAAGTGTCTTTTTCATTTGTAACCTTCTTGTTTAATAAAATGCGGCGAGTCCAATGAAAGCCACCGCGGAGCTTTATATATCACACACTATATCGTAGGAGAATCCTTCAAGTTTTAATTTACGGTAAAACTTTCTGAATTCTCATACGCTTAGAAGTTATATCTATCACAGTTTTGCATAGAATCTATTTAGTTGGACGCTTAGCACGCATCTATCGCATTCAATACGCGCTTATCGGAGACTGGGTATGGCGTCCCAAGCTGTTGAGCAAAATAACTCACGCGAAGCTCTTCAAGCATCCAGCGAATCTCTTTAACGTTTTCTGGTATTTTCATACCTTTTGGAATCTTGTTAAGTAACTCTTTGTAGTCTTGAGTGACGGATTCCACTTTTAGCATGTGCATGCGATCTCGATTTGGGTCAATCGGTAACTTCTCCATGCGTTTCTCAATTGCTTTCAAGTAACGCAGAATATCAGGCAATCGTTTCCAGCCACATTCGGTTGCGAAGCCTTTGAATATCAATCCTTCGATTTGCGCTTTTATATCCGATAACGCGAATGCCATAGTCAAGTCTACGCGACCTTTAAGCTTTTTATTAATGTTGAACGCAGTCGTCAGGATTGTTTCCACTTGCTGTGCAATGTCTACAACTGTATCGCCCAACTCTCCACGCACATACTCTTTAAGTTGCTCAAATTTGTCTGCATCCCAAACTAAGCCACCTTGACCTTCGACAAGCTTATCGATACCGCATGCTATACAGTCATCAATTAAGTCTAACACTTTGCCATAAGGGTTGAAATAGAGACCCAGCTTAGATTTGTTCGGAAGATTGGTGTGCAGATATTTAATTGGAGACGGCACATTCAGTAGCAGCAAACGACGTTGCCCCTCTTTCATGACCTGCTCTTGTTCGACTTCCGTTTCAAACAACTTAATTTCAACGCTGTCTTTATTGTCCACTAGAGCAGGATAAGCTTTCACATCAAATCCACCGCGCTTTTGCGAATAGACTTTTGGCAGTTCACCAAAGCTCCAGGTATGTAAACCTTGCTGCTCAATGTCATCATCAGCAACTTTAGACAAAGTTTGTTGTACTTTGTCTTTCAGGCTTTCTTTCAACTCATAGAGATTGCGATTCTCTTTAAGCTTTCTATTGCGATGATCCACAGCACGGAAAGTAATTTTCAGGTGATCAGGAAGTTGTTCTAGATTCCAGTCGTCCCTTAATACTTCCACACCGGTCATGCGGCGAAGTTCTTTTTCCAATGCATCTAAAAGCGGTGCTTCCATCGGTGTGACACGAGCCAAGAATGCGTCTGCGTAGTTTGGCGCTGGAACAAAGTTCTTACGTAGTGTCTTTGGCAATGCTTTGATTAAGCTCACCACCAGTTCATGTCGCAACCCTGGAATTTGCCAATCGAACCCTTCACTATCAATCTGGTTAAGGATAGGTAATGGGATATGCACTGTTACACCGTCACTATCTTCTCCAGGTTCAAACTGATAACTTAGCTTGAGTTTAAATCCACCTTGATGCCAGAAGTTAGGATAATCAAGATCGGTGACATGACTAGCGTCGCCCTTAAACAGCATCTCTTTTTCAAAATTAAGAAGCTCTTTGTTCTTCTGGCTTGCTTTCTTCCACCACGTATCAAAATGGCGCCCAGAAACAACTTCCGTACCTACACGTTGATCGTAGAAATCAAACAGCTCATCGTCGTCAACAAGGATATCCCGACGACGCGACTTGTGCTCAAGCTCTTCTACTTCTTGTAGTAGCTTTCTGTTTTGTTTGAAAAATGCGTGCTTGGTTTCCCAATCCCCTTCAACTAAGGCACTGCGCACAAACAGTTCGCGACTTAAAACTGGGTCAATCGCACCATAGTTAACCAATCGCTTCGGAACAATTGGTACTCCGTACAACATCACTTTTTCGTGTGCCATTACGGCTGCGCGTTTCTTAGACCAATGGGGTTCACTGTAGCTACGTTTGATTAGGTGTTTTGCTAGAGGCTCAATCCACTCTGGTTGAATCTTGGCGATAATACGTCCCCAGAGCTTAGAGGTTTCCACCAGCTCTGCCGACATAATCCACTTAGGTTGCTTCTTAAACAGACCTGAAGCCGGGAAGATATGGAATCGTGCGTTTCGAGCCCCTTGGTACTCATTTTTCTCTTGGTCTTTCACACCAATATGAGACAACAAGCCAACCAGTAAGGCAGTATGGACCGATTGGTAACTGCCTGGTTCTTGGTTGAGTTTTTCATCCATCTCACGCATGGCTTGATGTATTTGGAAGTAGACATCTTGCCACTCACGTACACGTAAGTAGTTTAAATAGTCTTGCTTGCATTGCTTGCGGAATTGGTTTCCAGACAACGCTTTTTGTTGTTTTTGAATGTAATCCCATAGGTTTACAAACGTCAGGAAATCAGACTCTTTATCGAAAAAGCGCTTGTGTTTGTCGTCAGACGATTGCTGCTTGTCACTAGGACGTTCTCTTGGGTCTTGAATAGACAATGCAGAAGCGATAACCATGACTTCTTTTAAACATCCAAGTCTTGGTGCTTCTATCACCATTCGAGCCAAACGAGGGTCGATTGGCAGGCGAGCCAACTTACGACCAATTGGAGTTAAACGTTTCTTAGGATCTTTTGCTTTATCATTGATAGCACCTAACTCTTCAAGCAGACGTACACCGTCTTGGATATTGCGTTTATCAGGCGCTTCAACAAATGGGAAAGCTTCGATATCGCCCAACCCCAAAGCCGTCATTTGCAGAATGACTGACGCTAGGTTGGTTCTAAGAATTTCTGGATCAGTGAATTCTGGGCGTGATTCGAAATCTTCTTCCGAATACAGACGAATACAGATCCCCTCTTCTACACGGCCGCATCGACCTTTACGCTGGTTTGCACTTGCCTGAGAAACTGGCTCAATAGGAAGACGCTGAACCTTTGTGCGATAACTGTATCGACTAATGCGAGCAGTACCTGGGTCAATGACGTACTTAATTCCCGGAACAGTCAGAGATGTTTCAGCAACGTTAGTGGCGAGTACAATTCGTCGACCTGCATGTGGTTGGAAAATCTTATTCTGTTCGCCCGCGGATAAGCGGGCGTACAATGGAACAATCTCAGTATCACGAAGGTTACGTTTTGTTAATGCATCCGCCGTATCACGAATCTCACGCTCACCGTTCATGAAAATCAGAATGTCACCAAGACCTTCATCACACAGTTCATCTACCGCTTCGAAAATGCCTTCTAGCTGATCTCTATCGCCATCATCGTCCCCAGACAGAGGGCGATAACGAGTTTCAACTGGGTATGTTCGCCCCGAGACTTCTATAATTGGCGCGTCATTGAAATGTTTTGAGAAACGCTCTGGATCGATGGTCGCTGACGTGATGATGATTTTTAAATCAGGGCGTTTCGGGAGTAACTCACGTAAGTAACCCAGAATAAAGTCGATATTCAAACTGCGCTCATGCGCTTCATCAATAATGATGGTGTCATATTGATTAAGAAAACGATCATGTTGAATTTCAGCCAGTAAGATACCGTCTGTCATCAACTTCACTTGAGTATTCTCAGAAATCTGATCGTTAAATCGGACTTTATAACCAACGAACTCGCCCAGTGACGTTTCCATCTCTTCGGCAATACGGTTTGCCACTGAACGCGCAGCAAGTCGTCTAGGTTGTGTATGGCCAATTAAGCCAAATTGTCCTCGACCTAATTCTGAACAAATTTTCGGTAGCTGAGTCGTCTTACCTGAACCTGTTTCACCCGCCACAATAACCACTTGGTTATTCTCAATAGCTTTGGCAATTTCATCTTTCTTCTGACTAACTGGCAGCTGCTCTGGGTAATTGATGGTGGGTTTTGCAGCTGCGCGCTGCTGAGCAACCATCATCGATCGCGCAATATCGATAGCAATTTCGTCGAATACTGCAGATTGAGCTTCTGGTTTTTTAATTCTTGTTGCGCCTGCAATACGCTTACTCAAACGAAAGCGGTCACGAATCATACAGTCTTTTAATGCTTTTTTAAGTGACTGTGGATTGTTCGCTTGCACTTGCGACTGTTGATTGGAATTTTGAGAGGAAGTCAAAACGTTCCCTACTTAACTTTTTACTATTAAAAACTGGCCGGATTGTAGCACAGGTAGGAAATTAGCGTTAAGCGAGAAGGATACAAAAAAGCTCCGCAATGCGGAGCTTTTTGATTAGAAGTGGTACTGAAGATAGAAGGTGCTGTAGTTACTACCACCTTTGATTCGACCGAATTGGGACGAAGCTTCGAATATCGCACTGCGGTGATGCAGAGCATAACCCAGCCATAACTCATCAAGTGCTGGTTTACCGATAATAGAACCTATGCTGATGTCATAAGAAATATCAATGTAGTTCATAAGGTGACTTGCACGCTTCTCTTTTTTATCCATCTCTTGTTGTTCGATATAGGTAATATTGTCGATATATGACAGGCCGTTACCCACACCTAAACGCATCTTCACTGGCCAGTTGAACGTGTAGTATGCTTTGATCAATGTGATAAATTCCGTACCAGAATCTTGAACCTCAGAACTCCAGTGGTGAGCAATGCCTGGACTCAAGTAGATATCCAACGGCATCCCAAACAATTCATCCGTTAATGGATGACCATAAAATACCGACGTTACTTGGTTATTATACGGATCTCGCTTACCGTTAAAGGTCAGAATGTCACCCATGTCTGATGGTGACGCATAACCATGAGCTACACGCACATACGGTTTAGCACCGATATCACGACGTACTTGCTTCGCTTTTGAAGTGGATTTTTTCTTCTCGTTGAAGAAACCAACACCGAAATACACTTCGCCTTCAAAACGTTCTTTAATCACTGATGAATGATACGCTTGGTTATCAAGCATGCGAATATTGGTCGCACCTACAAGGTATAAGTTTGATGCTACGTGGTATTTAGCATCAACGCCCATCGCATAGTCCATACCACCACTCAGGCTATCTGTAGTGCCTCGGTATGTACCATAGTATTCAGTGTTAAAGTCAGCATCCTTATAACGCAGTGTGACGTTAGGACGCAATTCAAGGTCGCCATAATCAAGCATGCCTTGAAGTCTGAAGTTCGCATGATAACGGTTATGTCCGTCTGTCATTAGCTCTGTGTCGAAATGCCAAGCATCATCAAAGTTGTAACGCATTTGCAGACCATAGTCCGCAGTGTCTCCCCCAACCGCATTTTGCTCGTCTGCTGGTATGTCGATAAAACGCATACGCGCAATAGCGTTAAGCTCTAATTCTTTATCATCCGTTTTATAGAGGTGGGCACCTGCCATGGTACCGTCTAGAAAGACATAGTCATTCTTAAAGAACATCATCGGAATAAAGGTGCTAACGGTGGCATCACTTCCTTTGGTATCAAATGGAATGTTCGCTGTACGCCACACCGCTGCAATGCCCCAATCCGCTTCTTGCGCTGACTCTTCTGCCAATACCACTGGTGTTGCACAAAGTGATGCTGCGGTCGCGAGCGCGAGATTTCTCTTTATCATGTCTTGCAGTTTCTCCAACTGGAATTCGTTTACAATTAATAAGCTAAGGAGCACGTAATCACTATTTTGACCGTTAGCCAAAATTCACACGCTATTTACCAAATAACCTAACAACAGCTACCTCAGTGAAGTAGAGTTGTATATTATGGGGTTAACGCATATTTTTATGTCACCACACTGTTATTTGCCTTATGGCTCAATAAATAACCAACAGTGATGGGTGTCATAGTTTCCACTATTTAGACGAATCGTGAAAGTAGAAAAGTTAAAAAAAATTCTCCAATCTTTGCCAAGCGATCAACATATTGATGTCGTAACGGGTGAGACATGGCTTCCAGAAAGACTTTTGAGTGCTAAAGTCGATAATGACTTGTTATTCTTAGAGTTCGACAACGCTCCTGACGAAGCGGAAGATACCTTTGAAGGTCGAGGATTTGTTGAGCATGAAATAGAGCTAGTTCGTGAGCGACTCGCTCAGATGATCGACCAAAGCAACAATAAAGAGCATCTTTTGGATGCTTTGACTGCTTTTTTCCTAATCGGTCATGAAACGAGTAGCGCAGAGTTTGTCGAACTGCTTGAGCAAATGAATGAAGCTACGACACCATCAGAGCACCCAGCACTGGAACATTCCTAAAAAGTAAGTAGAAAGAACGCCTCATGAAAAAGCTCAATCCTGTGTTGGCAGGACCAATATTACGTCGCACTAACCCTCAGCATATCACCCTATGGTTGGCGACCTCATTGTGTCCTTCAAACCTTCAACTTGCGATCAATAACGATGATGTGATCTCCTACAGTGATTTTGATACTGAGCAGGTCTACAAAATAAGCAACAAGCTATGGATCATTCAGTTCCACACTAATCTTTTAACACCTAAGACTGGCCATCTAGGTTATAACGTAGTTTGGCGAGAATCCAAGAGCAGCGCTCTTAATGACAACATGTTCTATTCAACGTCATCTTGGATAGACATCATATTGTCAGATAAGTCTGACCATATTCTTCACGGCTCATGTAGAAACCCACATCATAATAGTGACGACAGCCTGCTTCAAGTCGATGCGTTGCTCGATCAGTTAGCGACTTCTACAAAAGACAATGATCGACCAGACCTTCTGTTACTCACTGGCGACCAAATATACGCTGATCATGTTGCCGGCCCCATGTTGGTGGCTATCCATAAAGTCATCAAATTACTTGAGTTACCTAGTGAGTCATTTATTGGTGCGCCTGTTGGAGATGCAGATGAACTCTATCGTTGTACCAACGCTCTCTATTCTAGAGACAAAATACTCCCCCAATACCAAGATGAGACTCATCGTCTAAAGCGTCTGATTAATAAAGGTGACACACCTATTTTCAGCTCTAGAGAGTGCGAAAATCATCTGATTAGCTTCTCAGAATTTCTGGCGATGTACATACTTAATTGGTCTCCTGAACTCTGGGATGCCATTCAGTTTGACCAACTGCGTCCCAACGATAATTCTGAGAACCAACCTTTACTAGAAAAAGACCAACCTCTTTGGAGCAAGGAAAAAGCAGAGCTCGATAAATTTGTCGCTGGATTACCTGAGGTCAGGCGAGTCATGGCACATGTCCCAAGTTATATGATTTTTGACGATCACGACGTAACTGACGATTGGAACCTAACTGTTGGCTGGGAAAAAGCAGCTTACGAGAACGCGTTTTCTAAGCGAATAATAGGTAACGCTCTATTGTCCTATCTACTGTGCCAAGCTTGGGGTAATACGCCAGTTCAGATGAAGAGTGACTGGCGAAACAGTTTGGTTGGGCTGTTCTCTTATGCCAACGCAAACAAAATCATCGCGCAAGACCAACACGATGACTTAATTACGCAATTGCTGCGATACGAGAAGTGGCACTTTAGTCTTGATTCATCACCTAAAGTAGTGGTTCTTGATACTCGCACACGACGCTGGCGTTCCGAATCCAATCTAAATAAGCCATCTGGTCTAATGGACTGGGAAGCGATGGTTGAATTTCAACAAGAGCTCATCGGTCTAGACTCTGTTGTTGTTGTATCTCCCGCACCTATGTTTGGTGTGAAATTTATAGAAACACTACAAAGTATGGCGACAAAAATGGGTAATCCACTAATTATTGATGCTGAAAACTGGATGGCTCATCCTGGAAGCGCCAATACTTTACTGTCTATTTTTACCCATACTAAGACACCTAAGAACTTTGTCATTTTGTCGGGTGACGTACACTACTCCTTCGTCTACGACGTCAAACTTCGTTATAAGCAGACGGACTCGCACATTTACCAAATAACCTGTAGTGGAATAAAGAATGAGTTTCCGGAACCACTGCTTACGATTTGTGACACTCTCGATAAATGGCTTTACTCTCCACGTTCACCGCTCAACTTATTTACTAAGCGTAAGCGTTTGAAGATCTTCAAACGTAAGCCCGAACCAAGTCATCATAATCGCCTGGTCAATAAAAGTGGTATCGGAAAGGTACGATTGGATAATGAAGGCAAACCTATCGAGATATCGGTCCTTCATGGAGATGGCACAAAAACCACATTCCCTGAAACTAATTCCGAAAGCTAAACTCTAATTACTTGTGATCTGGCTCAACAATCACTATGTATTATAAATAAGCAATAAAATCAGGTAACGCCATGTTTAATTCCATTACTTCCATGTTTAAACAACTTATTGAAGGCGATGACTTATCTAACAATAAGTCAATTAGCCCTAACCTTGCTATGGCTGCACTGCTTTGCGAAGTGTCTAATGCCGATCATCAAGTGGAAGAGCAAGAAGAAAAAGCCAAGCTATCTTTAATTGAACGACTGTTAGGACTTGACGAATCAGAGTCGAAAACGCTATTGGTTCAAGCGCAAGAACAGACAAAGAACTCAGCATCTTTGTACGACTTTACCTCTAGCTTAAGAGAGTTAAGTCAGGAGAAGCGCTTTGATTTAATCAAAGCCATGTGGGAAGTCGCTAACGCAGACGGAGTTATCGACCCACTAGAAGATGCAGTGATTCGCAAAGTAGCAGAGCTCCTCTATGTTGATCACAGTGAGTTTATTCGAGCTAAGATTCAAGTTACTGATCAGTAATCCCACACGCTATGAGCACAAAAAAGCCGAGCAGAAAAACTCTGCTCGGCTTTTATCATTCTTAGTCAGCAAGTTACAGCATGGTCAATGCCAATTTAGCGAGGTTGTATGCATCAACATAACCCGAGTGCTGTCTGCCTTCCCACTCTATTCCTTGGCTTTCTTGTGCCGCTTTGTGACCAATACGTTTATCTTTAAGTCGATGCTGCATGCGATATAACGTCGCTAAATTAACAAACTCTTTGAACGGCATTTCGATGCCTTTTGATTGACATTCTTCGAGTAAGATCATGTCGTCTCGGCCCCATGAGGCATAAATTTTGTTAGGGCCACCAAAATTTTTAACCATAGACTGTATCACTGAAGCCAGTGGACGCCCCTGCTTTTCTACTTTACGTGGCGTTATACCGGTAAGCTCTGTACAAAACAGCGACACCTTGTCAGTTTCTGGCTTAACGTAATATTGCGCTCGCTTCACTACTTCTTGCTTAACTAAATCTATTTCAGCTAACCCTACTTCAATTATCTCGCCAGTTGTGCCAACACCGTCGACATTCCAACAACACATTTCAAGATCAAAACAAACGACACGATTATAATTCATAGGGATTTTAAGATTAGTTAAACGAACCGTCGGATTGTAACGTATCAAGCGTCAAACCTCGACAGTTCTCCATTCAATAGCTAAAAAATCAAGCAACCATTGCTCTATTTCTGCCTTTGTCTTTACTTCTATACAATAAATCATCGGCACGGTTCATGAGTTTCTCCAAGGACTCTCCTCTAAATACGGAGGCACCTATACTCAATGTACAAACAAAGTTAGGATCGATGGTATCCCATTTCATAAAAGCAATATCTTCACATACTTCGTTTAAATAAACGCTGAGTAATTGTTCGTCAACACAACGACTTATCACAGCAAACTCATCGCCGCCAAGCCTGAACAGCATATCATCGGGATACAGTTGTTCTTTTATGTACGCAGCAACTTGCATCAAGATCTCATCACCAGAAACATGACCATATTTATCATTAATTTGCTTAAACTTATCAATATCAATAATGACTAAAGAAAATGGCTTATTGCATGAAATATGGTAATCCGCTAAGCGATTGAATGCCCGTCGATTGTACACTTCCGTTAAAGGGTCTCGCTCTACTAAGTACTGCAAGTCACGTGTTCTGCGACTGACTAACTTGGTCAATCTTCGTTGTTCACGAAGCATCAACTGAACCACGTAAGCCAATAGAATCGAAATAATAAAACCGCCTGAAGCGACACACAGGAGAATAAAGCTGTCATTCTGAGAAATTTCTGAATCGTGTTTAAACTGAATGTTCCACTGTCGATCATAAAGATCCACAATGATGCTCTTTATATCCCCAGACAACGTTTGCCACGCTTCATTCTCGTACATAATGGGGTCATCCTCGGCGTCAAACCCTAAATCGACAACTTGAATACCCACTTCTTTGCCTATGGAGGTTCGAGAAACAATCTGCTCGAAATATGCGGTTGTCCGAACGACTCCAATTACTACTCCACGTAATGAATTATCACCGACCTCGAATACTGGATGGTAAACAAGCATCCCTTGTTTTGGTAACGAACGATCAAACCCGTCCTGCAACAGACGAATCTTATCTGACAAACTCGGTTCTCCGGTTTCCAGTGTGCTACGAATCACTCGTCTAACACGCTCTCGGGAAGAGTAATATCCTAGCGCACGTAGGTTGGCTTCATTAACAGGATAGACATCACTCGCCACATAAATAGGTTCATCATTTTCAAGGATGTAACCATCTTGGCGAGGTTCGTCTTTAGGCACCGTATATATTTGGTAACTTGGAAAGTGTTGCTTGACTCGCTTTACGTGTGACTCTATCTGCTCGGGATAAACTTTCTTCATCCATTGCATAGCTATCAAACTTTTCGAATCTGCCAACAATGGTGCGACAAAAGTGGAGAAATTATCCCACGTTGGTGGTTGAGTTGCATGATAAAAACTTGCCCCTGCACCAATAAAGGCAACATCTAACATAACAAGTTCTTTTATATTCTCGGCTTGGTTTTGAGCTAAGAACTCAAAATTAGAATCGGAAAGCTGTTTTTGCCCTTTATATACAAGATGTGTAATGAAAATCGTCAATACTAATCCGAGAATTAGCACTAACACTGAGTACCGTTTGACTCCGCGGTCCTCTTTGCTTAAGCCTGTAACCATATATATTGTCCTAACTGGTTATAGTTTTATTAGTGTTACCAGTTTTTATATTTGTGATAAATATTATTAGCCATGTGATATAAGTATCGAAAATACAATACCTTACCTTTTACTGTTAAATCTTACACAGCTCTGACATGGACAAAAGTTACAGTGTTAAAAAAAACAGCGAAGATCACCTAAATTTGTAAAATCGTCATTATCTGCTGAATTCTTCGCCAAAAAACTCACTTTGTAATGACATTATTGCGAAACCATCGCGCTATGAGCCTTGATTATGCTAGACTTCGCCCCAAAATTAACAACTAATGACTGACACATAGAGAAACTCCTATGAACATCGATCTAAATGTTATCCCAACTACTTTCGACATGTTGCACGCAGGCCTAGCGGCTTCTAGCGTTTTGTTGCTTGCCATCGCGGTATCACGCAAAAGCAAAGTCGTTGAAAAAGTGGTCGAAAAACCAGTAGAGAAGATCGTCGAGGTTGAAAAGCCAGTAGAAAAAATCGTTGAAGTTGAGAAAGTCGTTGAAGTCGAAAAAGTCGTAGAAAAAGTTGTAGAAGTAGAATCTAAACTTGCGACTGCTTCTACCGATTCTGCAATGCAACTTCTGTCTTTGATGCAGCAAGAAGCTCGCATGGTCGATTTCCTGCAAGAAGACCTAACTTCATTCTCCGATGAAGAGGTAGGTGCAGCGGCTCGTGTTGTCCATTCTGGCGGGAAAAAAGTGATCAGCGAGTACTTTACTTTGTCTCCTATTCGCGTTGAAGACGAAGAAACTCGCGTAACAATCGAAGAAGGCTTTGATCCGCAATCTGTTCGCCTCACTGGCAACGTAACGGGTAATGCACCATTCTCAGGCACACTGATTCACAAAGGTTGGAAAGCCGACAAAGTGACTCTGCCTAAGTTGTCTGAAAACTACAACGCATCTGTCATCGCACCAGCAGAGGTAGAGCTATAATGGAGCTATCAACGCACGAACAGAATCAGCCATCGGCTCGTTACAGTATTGGTATCGACTTAGGTACAACGCACTGTGTTATGTCGTTTCTTGATACGACAGATGAGTCCGCGCAAGTAGAAGTAGCTGCTATTCCACAGCTTACAGCGCCAGGTACTGTAGAATCTTTCAAACAACTAGGTTCATTTCTATATCAACCTCATGAGCACGAGATGGGACAAGGCTCCCGCACTCTGCCATGGACAAGTGAGCCAAAGGCTCTGGTTGGTGCCGTTGCTCGAAACCTTGGTTCAAAAACACCTATTCGTCTCGTAGCGAGTGCTAAATCTTGGCTGTGTCACGGCGGTGTGAACCGACGTGAGAGCTTTCTTCCACAAGGCAGTCCAGAAGAAGTCACCAAAGTGTCTCCTCTTCGTGCGACTGAGCTGTATCTAGAGCACTTGAAGGATACATGGAATCACAAACACCCTGAGCATAAGCTCGAGGACCAAGACGTAACCATAACCGTCCCTGCTTCTTTTGATCCTGCAGCGCGCGATCTTACTGCAGAAGCAGCACGTAACGTTGGATTGTCACACCTAACCCTTCTTGAAGAGCCTCAAGCAGCCTTATATAGCTGGATTGACAACAGCGAGGATAAATGGCGTGATGAAGTCAATGTTGGCGATGTAGTGTTAGTAGTCGATGTCGGTGGTGGTACCACAGACTTATCTTTAGTCGCAGTAACAGAACAAGATGGTAACCTGAATCTTGAACGTGTTGCTGTTGGTGAGCATATTCTGCTTGGTGGCGACAATATGGACCTTGCTTTAGCTTATCGCCTAAAGATGAAGCTAGCGCAAGATGGTAAAGAATTGCAACCGTGGCAAGTTCAAGCAATGACTCATGCTTGCCGCGACGCTAAAGAAGCCTTACTAAATGATTCTGAGCTTCAAGCAGTGCCTATTGTTGTCCCTAGTCGTGGCTCTAAGTTACTAGGCGCAACACTGAAAACGGAATTGACCCAACAGGAAGTTCAACAAACTCTTGTAGACGGCTTCTTCCCACAAGTGAGCATTCAAGACCATCCGGTTCAACGTGCTCGCGGTGCATTAACGCAAATGGGCCTTCCTTACGCACAAGATGCGGCGATTACTCGCCATATTGCTGCGTTCTTGAGCCGCCAAAGCAATGCAACAGATAACGCCTTTGCAGGTATTCCTGGCATGCAACCAGCACCTGAGTTCGTAAAGCCTACAGCCCTGCTCTTTAACGGCGGTGTCCTTAAATCGAAACTACTCTCTGATCGTTTGTTCAACACCATTAACGCGTGGCTTGAGACTGCGGGCTCAGACAAGGCAAAAATGCTTTCTGGCCTAGACTTAGATCTTGCCGTTGCAAGTGGTGCAGCTTATTACGGTAGCGTTCGACGTGGTCAAGGTGTTCGAATTCGCGGCGGTATTGCCTCGAGTTATTACATCGGCATTGAAAGTGCAATGCCTGCGATTCCGGGAATGGCTCCTCCAATGGAAGCCCTTTGTGTTGCACCGTTCGGTATGGAAGAAGGCAGTAGTGTTCAAGTCCCAAGTCAAGAATTTGGACTTGTCATTGGTCAACCTGTTCATTTCCAATTCTTCGGTTCAACAACCCGCCGTGATGATGAGGCAGGAGTTCATCTTGACTTTTGGCAACCAGAAGAGCTTGAAGAACTGCCAGAAATTCAAGTTACCTTGCCAGTATCAGAAGGCCGCAGCGTTGGCGAAGTGGTTCCTGTGACACTATCATCGCGCGTTACTGAACTTGGCACACTATATCTGGAAGCCATCGCTTCGGATAATGGTCAAAAATGGCACGTTGAATTTGACGTCCGCGAAGACGCATAACAATAATTAAATGACAAAACGGCACATTAGGTGCCGTTTTTTATCGCTAATCCCAGTCTTTATTAAGACCTAACTGGAGCATGTCATGGCATCCTCACAATATCTGGTCGGTATCGATTTAGGTACAACCAATACGGTTGTCGCATTCTGTGAAATTCAAGACGACCTCTCTAACTCTCCGGTCGAATTGTTTGAAATCGACCAACTCGTTGGCCCGGGCGAAGTAGTGCGTAAACCGTTACTACCCTCTTTCCGTTATCATCCAGCAGCTCAGCAAGTGTCCGAAGCGGACCTCACTCTCCCATGGGAAAATCAATCGGTCGATGGTGACCTGAAAAATATCATCATTGGTGAATGGGCGAGAGAGTTGGGTGCAAAAGTTGAAGGCCGGCAGGTCTCAAGTGCTAAGAGTTGGCTATCGCACACTGCAGTTGATCGTGAAGACGACATTCTACCGTGGGCCGGCGCACAAGATGTCGAAAAAGTGTCGCCAGTCATTGCCAGCGCAAGCTATCTCAACCATATTCGTCAGGCATGGAACCACCGCCATCACTACAACAAACTTGAAGATCAAGATGTAGTCATTACGGTTCCAGCTTCTTTTGATGAAACCGCAAGGAAGCTCACCCTACAAGCCGCAAAATTGGCAGGACTACCAAAAGTCCACCTGTTAGAAGAGCCACAAGCCGTTTGTTATGACTGGTATGCGAGACACAAAGATACCGCAGCACAAGAGTTGGCCCAAGTACCGCTTATTCTGGTATGTGATGTTGGCGGTGGTACTACTGACTTAAGTTTGATTGAAGCTAAACACGACAATGACGAACTAACACTGAATCGAATCGGTGTCGGCGAACACCTTATGCTAGGTGGTGATAACCTTGATCTGGCTCTTGCACATATGGCTGAGCAGCGCTTTAACGAGGCTAAAAAGCTTAACGCGGCTAGTCTTACCAAGCTGATTCAACAAACTCGCAAGGCGAAAGAGGCGTTGCTGTCTGAAAATGCTCCAAATGAAATGAAAATCACCATGTTGGGTAGTGGTTCTCGTTTAATCGGTGGCACCAAAAGCATCGCTCTTACCAAACAAGAAGTGCATCAAATAGCTTTAGAGGGCTTCTTTCCGACCACGACGTTTGGTGAGCTACCTGACAAGAAACGAAGTGCTGTCGTTGAATTCGGACTGCCTTACGTTTCCGACCCAGCAGTAAGTAAACATGTCTCCGAGTTCTTGCATTTACATCAAGAGGTTGCGAAAGACGCCTTGGGTGATCAGAGTGACCCAGCGATTCCAGTTGGTCTGCTACTCAATGGTGGTGTTTTCAACAGCGACTTGGTCACACGTCGCGTGGTCGATATCGTTGAGAATTGGAAAGGTTCTGCCGTTTCTTTACTTTCTAACCCTCATCCAGATTGGTCTGTTGCACTTGGTGCTGTCGCTTTTGCAAAAGCACGTCGTGGTGCACAACTTAAAATTGGTGGCGGTAGTGCCCGTTCCTACTTCCTACACTTACAAGAAAAGAACAAACTTGGCCAAGCCTTATGTTTGTTGTCCAAAGGGACAGATGAAGGGCAAGAAATTCGTTTAACTGGTCGTCGATTTGCGCTGACTCTGGGTGAGCCTGTTCGATTTAACCTTCTTACTTCAACTCATGATTACTTTGGCGATCATCAAAAAGTACAGAATGGTTTAATGGTTCAAATTGACCCCGATCAGTTCGCACCATTGCCTCCATACATCAATACGTTACAGGGTAGCGAATCGCTGCTTGCTGCCAATCAAAAAGAACGGGTTGAAGTTCAGCTCGCTTGCCAGTTGACTGAGGTCGGTACGCTTAAGATTGAATGTGTAAGCACTGAGGATGATGCTCAGCGATGGGCGCTTGAATTTGAAGTTCGAAATCAGCAGGCCCAAGAAGAAACAGTCACCGCTCATCCTGGGCTAGAGCCAAGCAAAGATTTGATTTCTCGTTTGTATAGTGGCAACAAAAACAGCGCTGACAGCAAAGAAATCAAGCTGCTCGCCAAAACACTTGAGAAAAACCTTGGTAAGAAAGATGACTGGGATTTCTATACCTTACGTTCTCTAGTTGACAGTTTTTCACTAGGTCGCAAACGTCGTCGTCGTTCTGAACAACACGAAAAGAATTGGCTTCGATTAACAGGCTTTTGTATGCGCCCTGGTTTTGGTGATGCGACTGACTCATGGCGTATGGAGCAAATCTGGGGGTTGTACCAACAAGGTATTCAGTTCCAGAATGCACAAGGTTGGAGTGATTGGTGGACTTTTTGGCGTCGTGTTTCAGGTGGTCTAAATGAAGAACAACAGGAAGTAATATTAGGTGGAATCGCTAAATACTTACACCCTGGTGCGATGAAAAATGCAAAAACATTCCAAGGAGCAAAGGACAAAGGCTATGAGGCCATGGTTCGTTTATCGGCAAGCTTAGAGAACTTGTACGTTGATGACAAAGTTCTGTTAGCTACTTGGTATCTCAGCAAAGCCCTCAACCAGTCTCAGTTCGAACAAGCACACTGGTGGGCATTAGGCAGACTTGCTTCTCGTACACCACTCTACGGCAGCCAACATAACGTGATATCGCGGGAACAGATTGAACAATGGCTACCAAAACTTCTTGATCAAGACTGGCTAAAAGAACCAATGATAGGCTTTGCCTGTGTCCTGATGTGCCGTAAAACCGGCGACCGCTCTCTAGATATTTCTGATGACTATCGGACACAGGTGCTAGATAAGCTGAAAATGTCGAAAGCACCTTCTAGTTGGCATGAGTTGGTTTCCGAGGTCAAAACACTGTCGGAATCTGATTCTAAAAAGTTATTTGGTGATGCCCTACCGGTTGGCCTGCGACTTATCAATCAATAAAGCAGCGACACAGTTTGCTATGGTTTGGAACACTTTGGCACAAATAGGTAAGTAATATCGGCTATTCCAAGCTAATTTTCGTTAAGGCGTATACATTGCGCCTTAACGATGATTATCACTCCTCATAATAGCGGAAACCTAGTAATGAAAAATCGAGTCATTGAGTATCAGCCATTGGGCATCGGTGCTTGGGTAAGAATTGAAGTCACAGTCGAAGTCGCCGATGTTCTTGCTAAAGAATATACAGGTTACGGATGGCCAGTCAGAGTGTATAGCTACATCTACGATGGAAATTAAAAAAAGAGCTCATATGAGCTCTTTTTTTAGATAGCGACTCGTAACCTTAGGCCGATAATCCAAGTACTATCTTTATCAGAAAACGCAGGGTTCTTTATATACTGTAAGTCTGGTGTGACTTGAATATAGTCATTCACAGCCCAGTTATAATATAGCTCTGAGGTAATTTGATTGTCTAAACCACTCCCAAACGCTTCATTGACTTCACTCCAGTTTACGGCGAAACCCAAATTACTCGTTGCATTACCCAAACCAAAGTAGCCGATACCTGCGCTGATAGAAGTATCATACAAGGCTACATCTCCGCTTGAGAACCCTCCTCGAATAAATGGCATCAACTGCGCTGTCGCAAAATAGCTCGCTGAAAAGTTGATACCACGACCGTTTTGATCGCTATAGGTTGTACTACCATCTGGCAAGGTAATAGTTGACAAGTTATGCCTTGTACCACCATCAATATTCCATGCTGTGACATGTACGTTATCAGTATAAATTTGCTCTTGAGAAGCGGTCCAACCAAACTCTAACGTTGTAAAAAGTTTACTGTCGTCAAAGAAAGAATTAAATGGATCACTTGAGTCACCGTTAGCATCGGCTACCCCACCAATCAGATAAAAATTGTCATTCAACATATGACCTACAGCTAATCCAAGCACACCATCATCTGGCAAGCCAATTGCACCTCCTCCTGTGCTAAAGGCCAGATTGGTGAATCCCGTCCAAGGGCTCGCAAGCGCATAAGTATCGACATAGTCGGTGGTATCTAAATACCCGAGCATGAGTGACGTTCTACCCTGGTTTAACTTTTGTTTCCAATACAAGTTAGTGAGACGACTGCCTTGGTCAGAATACGCAGGCCCTATCATACCGACATAGCCGACACCATCAGGTAGACTGGGAGTAACATTGCCGATAAACGAAAACTCTTTAGGTGAAAGGTCGGTGTACTTATGTCTGTGCTCTACTTTCCATACCAGTCCACCAACATTACCTGAATCTAGGCCAACTAAGTTCCAACTCCCGTAGAAACGAAACACACCAGCGGCGGCGTTATTTTCGCCTCCTGTCACAGTGTCCGAAGCACGAAGCCCCAATGATTGATAATCTAAGCCAAATGTAAGATTTTGATTTTGCTCTAACGATTCTCTCCAGTTCAATTTTGGGTTTGGCTTTGTCTTGAGAGTGTTATCGACTGAGTCCGGGCTCCCAAAATCGGCACCAATGGCTATTTTGGGGACGACCGACGCAAAGATCGCAGCTAAAGCAACACTTGATAGAAGGGTTTTAGTCATCATGCGTCTCACTATAACGTTTCTGATTGGTAATAATCTTCAATGTTAGTGGCTTCCATACTGTAGCCCATTGTCACTGAGGTATTACCATCAACAAGAAAAACATCCTCTGTCTGTTTATCACTGGTGAAAATACCCTCAACCCACACTGGATATTGAACATTTTTAATTTCAAATCCTTCTGGGTAGCGTATTCGCACTATTTGATTTGCTGGCGGCGGTGGCAAATGGATACATGCACCCGCAACTGGCACCAACAGAAAGTCAGTACTTTTCTCTCCTGTCATTTCTAGCGGCACGATAAAGCCAGCCATTCGAATATTTCGTTTATCAAAGCGATCCGTCGTGGTCTCCGATAGAGCTTGCATCTGAGCCATATAAGTCGCTCTTTTCTCGAGTAAATCACGAGCATCGACACCTTCACTACCCAACTCAACAATGAGTTGATTAGCAAGTTTTTGATTCGCTTTGTTGGGCACAGAGTCTAATAACAAAATCGTTTGTAAAGATTCTCTCTGAGCTTCGGTTATATCCGGTAAGACTACAATTTCTTCTTTCATTTGAGGTTTCAAATCCGTCCAATCTAAGACCGAGATTTGACTCGCAGACACGGAAAACGAAAATAGAACAACAATCAGGCTAGAACACCAATTCAACATGTACATTACTCTTGTTAAGAGGGCTCAGTTTCTGAGCCCCATTGAATGGCTATAGTGTGTTCTTGTAAACAACACCGTCTTTCATGATCACTTTAATTGTGTCTAAGTCTGCCTCTCGGGGCTCAGCATCAAACCATTTCTCGTTGGCACCGATTACTGATAAGTCCTCGAGTGGATTACCATCTACTAAGATAAGATCGGCGTATGCACCTTCTTCAACCACGCCTAACTTACCTTCAGGATAAGGGTCCATGACCCCAGATAGTTTGACAATTTCGCCATTCACTGACGTCAAGCCTTTGAGTGTGAAGAAGTTACCCAGCTCTTTACCAGCAAGGAATATGGTATGGTCGGTTTGCTTAATGCAAGCGGTTACATCACCAACACAGTCCGTGTGAAAACCCCATTTAGGTTGATACTTGTTGACATTTTCAATGTACTTGGAGAATGCCTTCGTCGCTGATTCTGCTTTTCGTTTCGAAGCCGGATTAGAGTTGATCGCTTCGATTTGAGTCAAATAGGGAGAAAAAGCCGTCATATTGGTTGTGATATACGCTCCCTTCTCTTTCATCTTTTTAGCAATATCACCGTCAAACATAAAACCGTGTTCAATGGTTTTTACGCCCGCATCAAGG
Organism: Vibrio mediterranei; assembly: GCF_900088415.1. Lineage (GTDB taxonomy): Bacteria > Pseudomonadota > Gammaproteobacteria > Enterobacterales > Vibrionaceae > Vibrio > Vibrio mediterranei. The sequence goes on along the minus strand of NZ_FLLQ01000006.1, from coordinate 299,851 downwards.
TTGCGTAAAATTGCTTTTTTACTGTATGCGTGAGACATAACGTAAGAGCCATAAGCCTCGGCAATTTCTACCGCTGCCGAAATTTCTTCTGGCGACATCGCATTTAGCTGCCAAGGGTCAAAAGATGAAGCGACACCGCCGGAAGACATGATCTTAATTTGCGTGTTGCCTTGTTTGAAATTCTGACGTGCAGCGGCCTTTATGTCGGTAATACCATCGGCATTAAAGCTGACGCTGTTTCTCGCCATACTCGTCGTAGAACCGAAAAAATGTTGATTGGCTGTTGTGAGATTACTAAAGTCTGCGTGAGAACCTGTAGGACCAATGAAAGCACCAGAGGTATAAAGTCTAGGTCCCTCCAGCATCCCTGAGTCTATCGTTTTTCGTAAGCCGGTATTCAACCCGCCAGCATCACGCCAAGTGGTGAAGCCTGAACGAAATGCGGCTCGAGCGTTAACCGTAGAACGCGCGGCTAATTCTTCTATCGTGCGATTATTCTCGTGGTCACTCAAGTTACCGCCGTTTAATAGCAGATGGCCATGCCCTTCAATCAGACCCGGCATTAATGTCATACCACTCCCATCAATGACTTGCGCATCGGAGACTTCAACTACATCTTTCGATACCGCTTTGATTAAGTTGTCTTCCACTAATACGTAGTGGTTTTCATACAGTTTGTTGTCTGTGCCATTAAAAACATTAACGTTCTTAAACAAAATTGTGTCTGCTTGTGCTGAGAGCGCACAGGCACAAGAAGCTGCGAGAAGAGACAGTTTGCCGCCGATCGATTTCATTATTTCACCTTTAGTCCGTGCCAAGTGGAATCCACTTCGCGTAACATTCCGAATCATTGATATGAATTTGCTGCTACGAGGCTAATTGTTTTTATGTAACACGCTGAGTTCACAAACAATTAACATCTAAACCTTAGGTGATAATTTATACATTTGCGAACCTAACGTATTGCCATTTGGCGACAAAACTTAAAGGTTGCTTTTACGTAGGGAGATTTGACCTATATTGCGAGGGAGTGATACCAACGTATCGCTTAAATGCTCGCGTGAAATGCGCGGAATCAGAGTAACCAAATTGTTGAGCAACTGTCGCAATAGTAGATGAAGACATAAGCTCAGTTTTAATGAGTTCAAACAAGATCTGTTCACTAAATTCCTTGTAATTGGTTTCCTCCTCTTTAAGTCGGCGTTGAATCGTTCTTGAGTGGATATTAATAACCTCAGAAGCTACATCTAGAGGTAACTTTCCAGCGGTAAAGTAGGGTTTAAGCGCGAGTTTTAAACTCTGAGTAAACCGTCCCAACTTTGGTAACGGTTCGCTGGGTACAGATTTTTGAACGTTAAACTTGGTCATCTGCATCATTACGCTGTCAGGTATTTTAATTGCAGTCACAGGGCGTTCGTTATAGAGCACCACATTCTGAAGTTGCGGCAATAATTTAAACGCCTCAACGGAAGACGACCGAACACCGATTTCTTTCGGACAATACTGTCTTGCCGTTAGCTGATAGACTAACTGTGTCATAAACGTCACTGAAAACAGCTCTGCATATTGAAACCAAACTTCATCCGCACCCGTTTTCTCCCTCACAAACCACCACGCTCCACCAGCCTTTTTTATATATACTTGGGTATTGGACGACTCCATTTCTAATAGTTGACCAAAAGCTTTAAGCGCCTCTTGAACCGTCGTGTTAGTGGGTAATTTACTCAGATAATACGGGACATATTCAAGTGAGACCATTTCCCAAACCCTAATCCCAAATTGCTCGCTAGATAATCGCTTTCCGAGATGACATAACAGGTTTTTCAACGTTGATTCTGGTAAATAAGAATAGTTAGGTTGTTGAACAATTGTATTGGGAATACGTGCTTCTCTTAATAAGGGAAGTAAATCAACATCCATCCCTTTGAAGAGATCGATAAAAAACATGACGTGTTCTGTTCGAATTATGTGGACTTGCTCTTCTTTTCTAGGTCTGGCCATCATCTAGTACACAAGTTATTAGGTGGTATAGGACTAATATAGTCTATCCTAGATGGTAACCATCTGAATAAATTAGTATTTAAAGGAATATATATGAAGTCGGTTAGTTTAGCTGCCTTAGCTAGCATGACGGTGCTTTCCCCTTGCCTCGCTCAATCAAATCAGTCTGAGGAATGGGAATACTTGTTGGTATTCCCAATGATATGGACGCCGAGCATCACTGGTACCTCAGGAAGTTCAGATGGCATCGTGAATATCGACATTCCTTTTGACAATATCGTTAGTAACTTGAATTTCGGTCTCATGGGCGATTTCTATGCTCAGAAAGGCAAATGGCTGTTGGGCGTTCGCGCTAACTATCTGCATATCAAAAGCTCCAATTCATCAACTTACAAACCGAAACTGCCGTTTCTTCCGGATATCACAACCACTATCGATCTAGATGCCACTATGTCTTTAAATGACCTCTTCGCTGGTTATGAAGTCACCCATGGCTTAGTGATGCTTACGGGGGTTAGACATACTTACAGTAAGTTCAATATTGATATAGGTGTTAACGAATACGACGCCCCATCGATCAATTCATCAGGGCACCAATTCGACTGGTTGGTGGGGTTAAAATATGCCCACTGGTTTAATCAGGACTGGGGATTGAGTCTTACTGTAGATACTAGTATTGCCGGTGACAATGATGTGAATAGAGGGCTCAATCTCGCTGGAATGTATCGATTAAGTAATCTAAACAACATTTGGTTCGGTTATCGCTACTTAAATATTCAAAATGACTCGGGCACTACACAGATAGATGTCACCCAGCAGGGCCCGATGATAGGTTGGGCGTTCAGTTTTTAGAATTGAGCAGTCTACAACCTATTTAACATTCTTAGCCTTGTTTGAAGATGAGCAGCCAAATCGATGTGCAGCCACAACTCTTCAATATCTTGAACTCTAAAATGTACGATCATTAACGACTCCTATAGTTTGATTGACAATCAAACATACCGCACGAAAATGATCGACATTTGCCAGATTACGCCATCAATAGCGAATAACTCCCTGCCTAGAATTGATACTTGAGCCCCGTAGATTCGAGAATGCTATATATTTCTCGCTGGCTTTCAGATGTTTTGCCTTTCATACCCCCAACTGCCCTAAGCTGCTTCCGCATCTCTAACCACTCCTCACTACCCCAAAGCAATGAGTCTTGCTTAAGTAGTTCAAATTGTTGGTTGAGATCACTGATTATTTGCTCTCCCGATAAGAAAAACCCCACTTCATTGTTGTAAAGCAACGAACGAAAATCGAGATTGGTCGTGCCTACAAACGCTGTTTCATCAATAATCAGAAATTTCGCATGAAGTTTGCCATAGTATTGTGTTCCACCGAGTAATACCGAGTCGGGTTTACCTAATTGGTAGAACTTGATTCTTGGATGGTTAACCGCCTTCTTCCAAGCCGATGATTGAAGGAACTTTTGGTTGAGCTCGTTATTATCAAGGTCATCGTCTAACCAAGTTTGCTTGAGGGTTTCATCTTGCATAATGAGTGAGGGTACCGTGTGCATGTCGATCACGGCTTGAGTGAAGAAGTTATCACTAGTAAGTACTGAGTTAGTAATAACCTCAATACTTCGCTCTGGATCTTGTTCCAACCAACTCAACGCGATGTTTAGCTCTCTATCGATTACGCCTTCATCTTTTAGTAAATCCGACTGAAGAAACAGGTATGGCGACACCACTCTTATTTTTTTAAGCTCAGTATTGGTATAGGCAGTTTTCGCCAAAATACCGCTGATTGAATTGGCATTAGCACTTTTGTTATGGCTATAACGCGTCACAACATCGTCCGCATTTAGATTGTCCAATTCGTGCGCAAATTTGGTATCTGCAGTACGATAATCTATATCTAGATACTGAGCTATACCAATGTATGCTTGATTAAACTCTGGGTTTGCTTTCAACTTCTGATAAGACTTTAACAATAAAGACTTGTCTCGATTGTAACTTGACCATGTATCAAGCTTTTTGTTGCCAGGTTTAGTAAACAGGACCGTAAAATAATACTCACTTAGTCGAGATGGCGACTGCTCAGGTTTCGATTCAAGTAAAGGACGGATTATGACTTCAATATCACGAAACGCTGAGTAGTCCTTGCTTCCATTACTATCGATCCCGTAATAATGAAGCGACATATTCCGCCCACCCGTAATCACATAAGCATTTTGATTATAGAAACCGTCCACAATAAATAGCTTGTCGTGAGAGCGATGGTTCCATCTGGAATCACCATCTGTTAGTGCATTGAAGACAACCGCCTGTACGCGTGCTTTCTGAGTTGTAATCTGTCCTTCTCTATCACGAATATAGCCCGCGTTTTTTTCACACTGCATAAGGCCTTTTAAGTTCCCATTGTTAAGACTGTACGAACCCAAGCTATCTACCATAATGCGGATATCAACACCGCGTTGCACGGCCTCACACAAAGCTCCTAATGTGGCTTTACCTGCTAAATCGTCAGAGAAAATATAGTATGTAAGATCAATGGTGTGTTTCGCGTTTTCAATCAAGTAGATCTTCGCGGCTAGACTCTTTATCGCGTCCGCCTGCTGTGAGCCAATCACTTTAACAAGAGCTGGTTGAACTGGTAGTCGATTCTCAGACGAGAGTTTAAGATAATCTTTCTCTAAATCTTCAGCGTCGCGCCAACGACGCTGCTCCATTAGCTGTGATGTCCACTCATCGTCAGAAGAACTCGGAGAGTGAGCATTAGAAGCACACCCGCCCAAAACTAACGATAAAACGAAGATAGAAATCCCTTTCCACATTGAGCCAATTCTCCTTGTATTAATCTTTGGCTTTTTCTGGCTCTTCTAGCCAAGATACGAACAGTTGATAACTCAAACTTAATACAACGGCACCAACAAACAGGCCGACTATTCCTGACATAGCCATTCCACCTAACGCACCCAATAGTAAAACCAACATGGGAATATCTGATCCTCGACTTAGTAACATAGGTTTAAGAACCGCGTCGCTACCGCTGACGATGACACACCATACTAAAAACAGTACTGCTGCTGTGGTCGACTGGGTACCGAACACATAAGCAATCACCGGAATAAGCGCCAGTATTGGCGGTAACTGGATAATAGCCATTAACAAGACCGCTAGTGCCCAAAGCCCTATCGCAGGCACATCAACGAACGCCATACCGACTGCGGCCATGATCGATTGAATAACCGCAACACCCAACACGCCTTGTACGACGCTACGAACTGTTGATTTGGATAGATTGACTAGCTCCGCACCTTTGCCGTTAGTGAGTCGATTAGCCACTTTGTTGAACGCTTTTTGGCAGTTCTCAGCATTCGCCATAAACACGCCAGCAATGATGGTCGAAACGATAAATTGTAGTAGCCCACCCGCAAAGGACCCCACAGCACCAGCTAATGTTGTTGCTAGCGATTTTATCTGCTCACTATATTTAGCCATCGCTCCTTCTAAGTTAGTCGAAGCATGATACATAGCGGCATATATCTTTTCACCAACTACAGGCAATTCTTTGACGGCTTGAGTCGGCCTTGGTACTTGAAGTGTTCCGTCCTGTAGCTGCGAATACACTTCTGTGCCTCCCGTATATAAACCACTAGATAACCAAACGAGTGGAATAAGTAGTAGCAGAACGCCAAGCAACGAAAGCAACCCACTTGCTTTACCTTTGGAAATACGGCATTTAGCGTGTAACCATAACGCCACTGGATAGAGTGCGACGGCGATAATACCGCCCCAAACGACGAGCATCATGAAAGGTCTAAGAATGGAAAAACACCAATAGACCAAAATGGAAATGGTCGCGATTTTGATAAAAGTATCGATCGCATTTTTATTGAAGGAACTGTCAAAATTCATAACGTTTACCTAAATAGATTTCATCATCTGTCCATTGAACTGCAGGACCTTCCATTGCCTCGTTTCAATAAAGAAAGCAGCAATCATCATGTATAAAGCTACCAAACCAAGAAGTCCGAGCCTTATCCACATTTTTTCGTCAATCACACCAGAGCTCATTAACGTCGTGCCTATCAACACCAAAGCGGTATTGAATGCCGTCGCGTACACCGGTGCCTTTGTAGGCTCTGAGTACATTTTGCTACCGATAACAATTGCTAGAAGACTGATAAAGACAGTGTAAAAAACAATATTAGGGACTAGAGCTAATACACCAAACACTAGAACGGCAATCACACCACCAATACCATTGCTAATTAGCAAAAACAGACTTAACTTGATGGACTTTTCACCTGTTATCATTAACGATAACAAAGCAATAAATATCATCGAAAGTAGCGCTTCAGAGATCTGGAAAATGAAGAAGAAACAGACAACAGGGAAAGCGACAATCATCGCTTTCAACGCGGAATGCCAGCGGAATTCCGAAGTAAATGGAACCGTTTGATAGCCCTGATGCGTTTCTTCTCTCTCCGGCATATAGATGTGCATTATTGCGAATATTGCGACTGCAATAGCACCAGATAAACTTAAACCCAACGCCAAAAATATAGCAATTGGTGGACTATCAATTGCCATAAAAGGCAACATCAATGTCGACATTAACAATATGGTTGCGAACAAATTCCATTTCGGGTCGAGAAACAGGTAGTACCCCAACATCATCAACATTCCTACCCCTATTAATAGAGGAACCGGATATTGAGCAAGACCTAAGCTTAAGCTAACACCAATTACAACGATTACGATCATCGCAAGAAGAAGTTCATAGACGATGTCTTTGTGTAATACCTTCTTTTCAAACAGAAACTTAGCGGTGAAAATCGGTGTTACAAACGCCAATGGCCAATCTATCCAAGCAGCAAGAAACGTAGCAATACCGACACCAAGCGTAAATCTGAGTACGCGATTTTGTGTGTTATCGGACATAAGACATCCAGCTAACGATTCGAATCCAAGCCTTGCCTAACATGTTGAAGATGGTGTTGTTATCGGTGTATACCACGACATCCGCTTGACCACCTATTCGCAGCAACCCTGTCGTATCAGCCGTATCGAATTCAATCGTAACCGGAAGCATTTGAGTTTGTCTTAACCAGCCAGTTTGATTATTGGCTTGAGCCAGTTTGCCAGCTTGGTTGGACTGCCCCCAATCCACGCCCCAATCAACACTTGATATTTTGCCTGTGATGACCTTTCCTGGAGCAAAGTCGAGTGCTATTTCAACCTCATTACCTGGTTGAATATTACCTAAACTGTTCTCTCTAAAGTAAGCCTCAATCCAAATGCTATCTGTTGACACAAACGTCATTATGGGTTGGCCAGCGCTCGCATAAAATCCTTCGGACAAACTGAAGTTTGAGACGCCACCGTTGGTTGGAGCTCTAACTACGGTACGTTCTAAGTCCAGTTGAGCCTTCTCTAGTGCAAGTAAAGCTGCTTTAATCTGGCTATTTTCTTCACCTTCTGCGCCAAGCTGTTTATTGGCTTTGTCCAAATCTGCCTGTGCATTTTGAACATTGGCGCGTGCCCTCGCCAAATTCGCTCTTGCTTTATCAGCCTCAGAAGCGGAAATCACCCCTTTTTCTGCCATAGTAAGTACACGACGAGTTTGCAGTTCAACGTTATCTCGTTCGACAATACTGCTGGTCAAACGAGCCTGTGCAAAGGCGATCGTCGCCGTTTGAGCTCCAACATTTTGTCCAGCAATTTCCAAATCCTGTTCTGCTTTTTGAACAGCTATCTCATAGTCCACCGGATTAAGAGCAATCAATGTATCGCCCTCTGACACTAACTGATTAGGCTTTACCTGAATATCGATCACTTGCCCAGAAACCTGAGGTTTGATCGGCACGACATAGCCTTTGACGCGCGCATTGTCTGTAGAAGGAATGATTCGATCTGAAATAATACTGATAGCGAGACTAGCTACAATAAAGACAACAAGAGCATTGGTAGCTTTCTTAACTTTGTTCTGTTTCGCTTGCTCTGCGTTTTGTTCAGCTTGTTCAATTTGAGAATCTTTGTTCTGTTTCTCTACTGGCTGACTTTTTGATTCTGGTTTATCGCTCATTACTCATCCCTTGTTAACAACTTAATAACCAATCCTACCTAGGTATAGACTATTACCGGAACAAATTAAATTTAATTACTTTAAAAATTAGTATATTAGAGAACCAACACGTGTTTGCTTTGCTGATTATCACTGAGCGAAAATTGTAGTTGATGTGTTCTTTCAGATTTGCCATTTTGCGCCAAAGGTCTAACCTAAACATTATCAATATCTCAAAAATACCGTCTTAACGCCTATGACCACTAGCAAAGACCCAATTACACCACTAATCAAATCTGGTTACGCCCGCGTATTGGTAGAACTCTTTCGCGAATACAACCACGACCCTCACCAAGCGATAAAAGAATCTGGATTACCACCAGACTTATTCGATTTGGATCAAGAGTTCTTACCCCAAGAGCCAGTGAAAAAACTAATCTATTTATTGGGAAATCAATTAGGAATTACTCAATTCGGCGATCTATTACGAACGGCGATTAGGCAAAAAGTTATACCACGCCTACTAGGTGAGTTATCTGAATGCAATACGGTAGAGGAAGCTTTAGTCCATACAAAACAAGTGTTTCAGTACGATGCTGTTGGCGTCAATGTTGGACTAGAACAGAGTCATGGAAGGACTTGGTATTGGTGCAAACGCCAATTTGATGACAGCCCGTTATTCCTTTGGTCGGAGATTTGGGCAGTGCTTTACGCTATCGAATTGGTCCGAGCCATGACTAAGTCCACATGGACTCCTAAACAAATTAAAATCCAATCGAAGGAAGTTGATGTATTTAAAGCTATCATAGGGACGTCACCACAATATTTCGTTGAAAATGAACGTATAGAATGGTTAATCGATAAGGAGATTTTGCAGCACGCTCCAAATATCACCAGTAAAGATTGTGCACCACAAAAACCATTAGTGACTTGGCACGCTAACTTTACCGACCGCGTGTTTACGGCATTGTTACCCTATGTTCGAGAACACAACCTTACCCTAGAGCAAGCAGCCAAACTGTTAAAGCTGACACCACGTACGCTGCAGCGAAGGCTCAATGAAGAGCGAACAAGTTTCCGCCATATCAAAGATAATCTAGTATTTACTGTCGCAGTAGAACTAATGGGCGAAGAACGATCACTGACTCACATTGCTAGTCAACTTGGCTTTTCCGATATTTCTCACTTTTCGCGTTCGTTTAAGCGCATCAGCGGCCTAACACCTAAAATGTATCAAAGAACGATATTAAGTTTGAACGAAACACAGCGCAGTCCATAACCAAACAACACGGCTCATTCTTACAACAAGATACCAAAAAGAACTGGTTAAGGATGTACACATGGCAAGGTTACTGATAGGTTCTGTCGGTTAATGGTCAATTATCGGTGTTTAAAGCATGCGTTCGTTAGTTATTTTATTCAGTCTTTCTTTGCTATTTATGGTGAAAGCACATGCAAATGACTGGCAGTGGCAAGATCTCTCGCCGACCATTGATGCGCCAACTTACCAAAACAAGTTTGCGAGTTTTACACCCACACAGCGCTATGATTTAATGACGATCGTAGACTATCAAAATAAACACAAACCTGAACGTGCTGCACTAGAGACAAATTATCGTGAAGCATTGATACGCTTTGCAAAGAATGGCATCAATATCCTTGATTTAATTGAAGAACAAAAGCAAATAGATGCCGATCATTCAGATTGGAATATGAATATCAATCCCACGCTCATTGGCAAGAAGGGGCGACTTCCTGGGTTCATCGTACCTCTTGAATTTGATGAGTTGATTGTTACTGAGTTTATACTTGTTCCTACTGCCGGCGCCTGTATTCACACTCCACCACCGCCAGGAAATCAAATGGTCGTAGTGAGTTACCCTAAAGGAATTGAGTTTCGAGGTTTATACTCACCGGTGTGGGTCGAAGGAACTTTGTTGGAGCAATCTACCGCTTCCAATATTGAGCTCTCCGACGGCAATACTGAAGTAATGAGCGCATACACAATGACCGCGGATAATGTCACAGTGTACGAGCGGTAGTATCTATTGTTGCTTTACAGGTTTTGATATTCAGAAACTTAAGATTCTGTATGCTAGCTCCGACCAAGACGATAAACCCTCTTTGCACGAGTTCCAAAGAACCAAACATCTGTTGTTAAAGTAGCAAAGGCCACCGTTTTACGCGTCCCTTCTCAGAAGTACTCAATAAATCGAGTGTATGGATTATTAAAAGTAGTCCAAAGCCAATCGTAGGTTCATCATTTAATTTTCTTCTTCGATACATCGATACAAAAACAATCTCAAAGTTAGAGCAGTAATTACGCAACCTTCCTTCGATGGTTAGCGTTTCAACGCCAAAACAGAGTTGTTTCACTTTTCTAACTTGCTGGCGCGAAATGGTAATCGTATTACGCGCAACTGCATTACTATCCCCTTCTTTGTTAGATCTTGAGGTGATGTATGCGACTACTTAAATACTTTGTCTGCTTAACTGCGTTGGCTGCATCATTCACAGCCAGTGCCAATGTTCATAAGTGGAAAAACACTCAATTCGAAACCTATTCAGATAAAACGCAAGTGCAATTTACCCTGGTAAATCGTTCCAATGTCTCTGCAAATTACTATCTGAGGATCAACGAGAAAGTGTTTAACAATAAAATTGAGCTAGCGGCCAATCAGGAAATTGATTTAGACATTAGTGTTAAAACCCCTCCTAGTAAAACATCCGAAAAATTAGTGTGTACTAAGATGGTTACAGACTCCCCGAACACCTATGAAGTATGCACAAAGCTCACATTTAAGAGGTTTTAATCATGAGTTTTAGAATCACTTTGGGGTCGGCAGCTATGATGATTTCGATGAATGTACTGGCAAACCCTATCCCCTCAGTATCAAACCCATCAGGTACTGATAGAATTCGGACATCTAATGGGTCTACCTGTGAACAAGCAGTATCAACGGGTAAAACTGTTCAATTTGGAACTTATGGTTCCCAAGGCGCAGATGATACATACAGTAACCAGTACGACCCTTATCACAATTACTACAACGAAGATGACCGCGGTATCTATGCTGCAGTCACAATTCAGTTTGGCGGTGAAGACCGTGTTGATTGCACAAAACTGTACGCGTTCGAAATGCGTCAGCGTAAACGAGAAGAAGAACTTGCTCAAGCTGAACACGAACTTAAGCTTCTGCAAATCGAAACAGAGAAGCAGCGTCTAATTAAAATGAAACAAACTAATACAACATTCGCGGAGTAATTATGCGCACATCTACCGCTCTACTAGTCGCAGGTATGCTTGTTATTACTAATCATGCAGTGTATGCAAATAACAACTTTTCGCTAATGGATAACGATGCAGAAATAGAGTTTAAAGCATCCATTGAAGCACAGTGTGGTTTGGAAGTGCTCAAAGATAAAGGTGATTTGGCATTTGGAGATAGTTATCTAGCGGACGCAGCTCAAATTCAGATTATCGATAACCGTCAAAATGGCCGAGTGTTACTCAGACTAGACGACTTAGAGTATGAGCAAGACGATTATCTAAAGAATCTAGAGTACAGCTTTTTCCATTTTAAAGTAACAGGTAGCGGTGAAAAGGAAGGCAGTGCTCTTGCTTGGATGGTAGGTAAAACCTTTACACGTCATGAACTTGGTAATGAGCGTAAGCTAGAAATCCGAGCCAGAGTTTCTCTTTCTGAGGAAGATACAGTTGCCAAAGATGACCTGACAATAAAAACCGAATGGGTCACGATTTGCGCTTAATGAGTCGGCTTAGCAAGCATCTATTGGAATTTATTTATGTTCAGATTGGTCACTAATTGTTGGGTTCTAGCTCTGTTACTACTATCAACGACATGTTTGGCAGAAAACAACGACGCTCAATTAAGATTCCGTGCAGACATCCCAGCGCGCTGTGGAATTGAAGTCATTGATGCAGAGGGAGAACTGTCATTTGGCGAAGATTACGATTTACGTGAGATTCGACTGCGTTTGGTTCATAACATCCCTCACGGTAGTGTGATTTTGCGTTTAAAAAATGCTGACTTTGGTGGTTTAGAATCGAGCCTACCATCTGAGAAGTTTCGATTTCAAATTGATGTTCCTCAGCGTTATGAGGGCGATATCAACTATTGGCGTAATGGTATTCAAATCGAAAAGGATCAGTTAAACCCAGATCAAATCATCGAAATAAGAGCAAGAGTGGATATCGACGAGTCGATGGCACCAGCGGGTGAGCATATGATGAGGCTCGATTGGGAGAGCTTATGCGTAAGATAAACGCTCCCAAAACTATTGTTAAATGAGTCTAACGAAGCAGATTACTCTTTTGCACGTCCAAGACGGTAAATCTTCTCAGCACGCGTTCCAAAGAACCAAAAGCTTGTTGCCAAAATAGCAAAAAATACCGCTTTATGCGTACCTTCCCAGAAGTACTCTATAAAGCGCGTGTACAGATTAATGAAGATGAAAATGAGCCCGAAGCCACGCGTAAGTTCATCATCAAACTTCATTCCGTGATACACAGCTACAACAGACGCAATAAGTAATAGTATCGACCAATGCAGCAAAGAGAACTGAGTGACATTACTCCACACACTAAAGTCCGCATAATTACCAAACACCGACATTAACCACATCGATATAAAGAACACAAATAGCCCCAAAGCACGAGTAGTGATGGCGAAATCTTCTTTAGATGGCCAACGTTTTACTGCCAACGTACTTGTTACTATCAGTACTAAACCATAAAGCACATAACGGAATGGGAAATTAAGTCCAAGAAAATAACCTTCGTCGCTTAGTTGATAGGTTTCAAAACCAAGCCAAGTACCAAATGACAGTAACGCACACAACCAAACAATATGCGACGGAATCCACAATCCCAAAACGCCATACACCAGCGAGGCAAGCAGGATTAACTTGGTTAAACTATTGGTTTGAATAACCTGCCCTAGAAAATAAATCGACACAGCAGTACTGACAATACCCAGTACAAATAAGGCCTCATTGCTAAAGGCTTTGTCCGGCGTCTTAGATTTTCGTCTTACGCCAATAAAGTAAAAGGCCGCTGATATTGCAGCGAAAAATCCACTCTTCGCTATGTCAGGTGCAGAGAATATCTCATCCAGCAGTTTAATCAGCCATTCATCAAGCAACACGGAAAGTACCGATAAAACGATGCAAACAATTGCAATCCAAAATGAATACTTAGCAATAAGTGACCAATCGACACTAGCGACTTGATAGCTGTTTTTCAGTTTGTCATGTTCTTCTTGGTTGATAGTGCCTTGTTCAAGCCACTGTTCTATCGCACTGCCAACAACACGACCTTCTCTTTTTGATAGCTTCATTCGTTTGAATCTTCTACTCCTAGGATAAATGAATGCCTTTGTAACCCACAACGCACTTAAACGGGAACTCATTACTTGTCAGATTATTGTAAATCTCGATACATTCAGTGTAGTCCTCGTAAACATTATTATATCGAAAACCGATATAATCACAGCTAATCAATAAGAAGACCTTATGAACTCCCTTAATAAAATAGCGGCTCCAAGCCACACATCATGTCACTATTGAATAAATAGAACACAACCAAAATAAATCATCACAACACCAGCTACTCGGTTAACCCAGCAACCAAATCTTGTATTTTTGATACTTCCCGTCATTTTAGCAATGAACAATGACAAAGCAGAAAACCAAACAAACAACATGACACCATGTATCGCTACTAACGTATAAGCATCGATGTAAGAGAAGTGCTCAAAATCTAAGAACTGGGGGAAGGCTGCAAGATAAAACAGTATCCCCTTGGGGTTTGAAAATTGAGTAATAAACCCTTCAACAACTGATTTTCGCCACTTGGGCTGTGTGTAGTGTTTAATCTTCTCCGGCAAAGCAGTATCGCTAGACTTAAGTGAGCCCAACAACATTTTCGCCCCTATATAAAGAAAATAACCTCCACCAATATACTTGAGTACAACAAAGAAAAGTGGTGAACCCATTAAAATCGCAGAAATACCGAAAATGCCCATGCTCGCTTGCAAAGACATCGCTAGGATAAAACCAAGAATATTACAGGTCGCAGATTGCTTTCCGTATATAGATGTTGTTCTGAGAATTAAGACACCGTTGGGACCCGGTGACATCACTAACAAAATTACAATCAAACTAAAAGATAGAATATCACCCATGACAATTCGCTAGCCTATTAAAACAATATTAATCAGTGTAAGTTTTTTTTTTGAGTTGTTGTCGTCATTGGATACCGTAACTTATTCCAGAAATGGCCATTATGGATAGTTACACAGTTCGATGAGATTACCGTCAGGATCGCGCAGATAAATTGATAATATGCTACCCGTGGCGCCTGTCCGATTTACAGGCCCAGTGAATACGTCAATAGCTTTAGAAATGAGTATCTGTTTGGCTTGTTCAACCGGAGTGTCTATCACAAAACACAAGTCTTCACTTCCTGGCACTGCAAAGGTTGCTTTCGGTTCTATCTCTTGCCCTTTGATATGCAGATTGATCTTCTGAGAACCAAAATGAAGCGCATGCCGATTATCACCAAATGTTTCATATCTCATTCCTAGCGTTTCATAAAACTCCACAGATGATTGCAAATCAGCAACTGTGAGTACGAGATGATCAATCGATTGAATGTTCATAAATTCCCTCTAACTTGCTCGATTGGTATAAGCGATTCTCTTGCGATAAATTCGGTACACTAACGCTAAAACTAGGCATGCTGCCGCAGGGACAACGAGCGCCATAAACGCTAAATTCCGATATAACAGAGCACCCACTATACCGCCAACGATGAACCCCGTTAATATGGTGACAAACAACTTGGCTTTTCGTTTATCAAATGTCTCGCCTCTTAATGTCGAACCAATCATGATTCCCAAATCAGTAACGATACCAGTGACATGAGTCGTTCTAACTACCGCTCCACTAAACGTGGTTGCCAAGGCGTTTTGCAACCCACATGCAGCTGAAGCAAAGTAGGTTCCACTTTGAGAACCATTGAGTAGTAAATAAGTGGCGATCAGCAAAAATAGACTTTCAATGCAAAGAAGCCACTCGTATTGACGACCGAGTTTTAGCGACACATTTGAAATGAATAAACCAGAAATCGCAGACCCTACTAAGAAGCTAACGATAATTGCGAACATATGACCAGCAAGAGACCAATCGTGAATCAGTTGAGTACCTAGTAGAGTTGCAGTACCAGATAAATGTGAGATCGCCTGATGTTGAAACCCCATAAGCCCCACAGCATTCACTGTCCCTGCTAGTAAAGAGAGAACAAACGCACCCGACTCAATCCAACGAGGTAACTTAGATATCACAGCAATCACCTATCTCAACAACATAATTCAGAAGGCAGCATCATAGCCCAATTTCATCTGTTGTCTTTGATTTAAAGCACATAATGTGTTGAGGACCAGCTTGACCACCCAGATATAGTTCTTTCGTATCAATAAACCCTACTGCTAAATAAAGTTGATACGCCGCCTTGTTTCTACAGTTAACAGTCAAATATAGGTCATTGTGTTCAGTGCCCAACCAAGCGTTAAACTCTTTGACTATAAGCTTTAAACACATCTTAGCGAGACCTCTACCCTGAAACCGCGAATCGATAAAAAAAGCGCGAAGGCCAGTAGCATTCTCCAACGTAGTTCCTAATGTAACTTGGTATGCCTCATCAAGTAGGAAAAAACCTGCAGGAGTCTCGCCCGAATAGATTACCCATTGACTCTCCTTGGGGTAACCTAAACTGCTCTGAATAATATCGGATACTACACCCACAAAAGGCAACTGTTCATCTGACACAGCTAGTGCTAACACATTTTCCGATATTGGGTGGGTTAAACGTCTTACAGCAATGCTCATAAAGTAACCCCATGTTCACACCAATCAAACTCCATCTGTTTTGCTGTTTTAAGTGCGATGTCGCGTCCGCGCAATTTTTCAACCAGCCTCAAGCTCATATCAATCCCAGCAGAAATACCAGCTGATGTGACAATGTCACCACAATCTACCCAACGTGTATCATTGATAATGGTTAACCCCGGAAACAGGTGTTGTAGTTCATTTTGATCTTCCCAGTGAGTCGTGACAGTTTGGTTAGAAAGGACACCCGATTTCGCCAGCAAAAATGCGCCTGTACACACAGAAGCCACAAGCGTAGAGTTAGCTGCTGTCTCTCTCACCCAATCTAATACGCGAGTGTTTTCCATCTCTTGGATATGAACCCCACCGGGGACAATCAGTACATCAATTGCCGGATGACTGTAGATGGAGTAGTCGGATTGGATTTTAAGACCACCTCTTGCTAAGACGGTACCTTGTGTTTGAGATAGAAGGCTAACTGACCATTTGTCTTCTTCGTTCAGAAACCGATTCGCCGTAGAAAAGACTTCAAAAGGCCCAGCAAAGTCTAATACCTCTACATCACGATACACATAGATTCCAACATTCATCACAGCCTCCATTCTGTTAAGATACTTTTACCTACAGTATTGAGTTACAAAGATTATTTCAACCTTTGTAACCCAAACCATAAGTATTGGATAACGTCAAAGGCATCTCACTCACAACAAATGAAATCGTTGTTCTAAATAAAAAAGACGCCGAAGCGTCTTTTTTATTGGTTAGGCAAGATGCGAGGGCAAATCTTTACGTTCATAAGCATCAGCAAACCCGTGGTTTCTATCTCTGTGACCGGCTTCATCCTGCCTGATTCTTAAAACAACATCACGCAACAGTGCATCGTCCGCTAACTGGTAATAATCGATCGCAATTTTGGGAGCCGGTATGTTCTCTATGTACCCTTCGTCTATCTTCTCTAGGTATTCTGTATAGCTTTTACAGGCTTCTTCTTCAAAATAACCTACAACTCGATGTGCAACTTTGGAAGAGAGTAAATAGATAATCGAGTAAACAACAATAAACACGCCCTGACCCAGTAGAACTATGAGCCTCTCCAACCAACTGGGTTTGGCAATATCTAGAAAAATCATTAAGTGCATTCGCTCATTTTCAGCCTCGTCTAAAAGCTCTCGGATCCAACCTTCATCGTCTCTCATACGCCTAAGCGCTTTTAAGTGATTGAACATACCCGCTACCATTCCAGGTACGGCGGCGATAGTTTCCAGAATAACTGCCCTTTTATCGTATTTTTTGCCGTAAAAAAGGTTGAGTACATACTTCAGCAACTTAGTGACAGAAAGAGCGACTTTTTCTGAAACACGTTCAGCTTTCTTGTGCGTCAATTTGAATTCTACCATTACTGATCTCTCCATATGATTAATCTACAAACAACATACATACTTAACGCTATTCATTCAACTATTTTTGAATAACACCAATAATAGTTGAGTTTTTATAGGGTTATTAAGACAAGATCATAAGAAAAAAGGCATTGAAATAGATAATAGTTTCGTTAAATTAGGAGCTTAAATTCAATCATCACTTTTATTGAAAAAGTTGAATCGTAGGGGGAATACTGGCTATCTAAGAATAATTAAGCGAAAGACACTGTCTAGCAGACACAGGCAGTTACACAATTGCGTCACGGCTGAATTTGTTCCCCTGAACAAGATAAAGGGCATCAGATCATTGCGAGGCGGATTGAAAAGCGTGGATGATTATACGTTTGAGGATAGGTGCAAAAAAGAGCCTCGGTTTAACCAAGGCTCTTTTTTGAGAACTGTTTTTAGCTTTGAGCAGGTCGAAGCATGAACCAGTATGGGAAATTTTCACTCTTAGACAGTACTTCAAAGCCTCGACGTTCAAAAGTCTTCACAACTTTCTCACTAGATGCCACGACATAGGTTGGTTTGCCTGCCGCATCTGCTTGGTCAGTGACGGTTTTGATTAACGCACTAGCCAGACCTTTTCCGCCAGCTTTCGGTGATACCCCTAGACCCCACAACCAATAGCAATCTTGCAACGGTGGCACTGCTAGCATTTGTTCGCAGACTTCTTTTGCCAATTCAATTTTGCACGAGCCCATCATGCGCGTAACAATGGATAGAATCTCCATTTTTTGCATCACATCCGGCTGGTGCTTGCCTGGTGAGCGCATAATAACGCAACCATCGCGCTCAGGAGTGGTGTACACTTCACCACCGGCTAACCCCCACTCGCCAACCGCCCAACGCCAGTAACAATCATGTGCGAAGTCAGCCACCTCGTCTTGGCGTAATGCTGCTTGCATCGCTTCATTATCAGCGTAGGCATCTAGAAACATGTTACATAGATCTGGTACTGCAGAGTAATCGGCTTTGATAATTTGTAATTCAGACATGCTACTTCCTCATGGCGGATTTAAATCGAGATCGTAAGAAAAGAAACACACGCACATTTGCTTGCCTTCTTCCTTCAATAAAACAGCACTTTAAAGCAAAGTCAATATTCTACGATAGTTAATAACATATCGATTAATAAAGCAGCATAACCTGCAAATAGAGGCGTTTTATCTGACGGTATTTGGACAGGTTTGGAGATTGTGAGTTCCGCCAATAAAGCAAAGGCTCCATATAATGAAGCCTTACTTATTATCAAAATTGGCGGTTTAGCCTTTCAACTATAAGGTTGCTATACGTGTCTCTCTTCGCAAAATGTTGCTTGCTTCGCGCGTGGTTTTAACACGATCGCTACTACCGCTGATAATGCTAATGCGAAGCAGTAATAGGAGTTGGAAACCACTTCTAAAGGCGATAATTGGAACACGGAGCCAAGCAGTAACACTTGAGCACCATAAGGCAGTATTCCTTGAATTACACATGAATAGATATCAAGTAGGCTTGCTGAGCGTCGTGCGGTTACTTTGTTTTCTTGAGCTAATTCTCGAGCCACGCTACCAGAGACGATAATGGCTACGGTATTGTTTGCCGTACACAAATTTACCAGAGAGACTAAGCCTGCAATACCGAACTCACTCGCCTTTCTGTTTGCTTGCGTTGAATGCGTTGACCCAAACTTACGAATCACTTTAGTAATAACTTGCGTTAGAAATGCTAAACCGCCTTGACGACGCATTAGCTCACTCAGCCCACCAATTAACATAGACAATAAGAAGATTTCTTGCATGTTGCCAAAGCCAGCATAGATATCTTGAGCAAAGCTTGTCAGTTGGTAGCCCTCAACAGAGGTCAAACTTACCGTACCCGCTAGCAGAATACCTACGGTTAAAACAACAAATACGTTTAATCCAGAGACGGCCAATACCAAAATCGCAATGTAAGGCATGACTTTAAACCACTCAATGTCTCCAGTTTCCGGTAACTGAGTCGCAGAACTATTCAATGCGAAAATCACTAAAGCAATAAACGCTGCAGGAATAGCAATACGTATATTTTCTTTAAATTTATCTTTCATTTCACACCCTTGCGAACGTGTCGCAGCTATGGTTGTGTCGGAAATAATAGATAAGTTATCACCAAACATAGCGCCACTTAGTACGACACCCGCAGTCAGTGGAACGCTCATGCCCGCAGATTCTGCAATACCGAGTGCAACAGGGGCAACGGCGGCTATAGTACCCATTGATGTCCCCATTGCAGTCGCAATGAAAGCTGAAATAAGGAATATACCAGGAAGAATCATGCTTGTTGGAATGGCTGATAACCCGAGATTCACTGTCGCATCAACACCTCCAGAGGCTTTCGCTACGGCAGCAAACGCACCCGCTAACAAATAAATCATGCACATGGCAATGATATCCTGATGCCCCACACCTTTAATAAACTGCTCAATAGCGTTGTTGAGTGTTTCTTTACTTAAAACGATCGCCAAAAACACCGCTGGTAATGCAGCAATTGGCGCAGGAAGTTGATAAAACGCGAAATCTACACCTTGTAAGGATAAATAGGTCCCTACACCTATAAATAATGTCAGGAATAGCACAAGAGGAAGCAGTGCTATAGGTGAAGGAACAATAGATTGGTTGTTTTTATTCGTTTTGGTCATATCAAAAGTGGCAGCAATAACAGGAAGGCGTGCAGCATAATGCCGCCATTAAGACATGTCAACGTCTAGACGTCCAAATGTCCATGCACTATTCCACTGTATGATAAAACAGCTAAACGAAAGCGAGGTAAATACTGAAAGAAATAAAACACCCGCATCACGTGGATAATACCGCTGAGAATGCTCAATGTTCGTT
The DNA here is from genome assembly GCF_900088415.1 of Vibrio mediterranei. Classification (GTDB taxonomy): domain Bacteria; phylum Pseudomonadota; class Gammaproteobacteria; order Enterobacterales; family Vibrionaceae; genus Vibrio; species Vibrio mediterranei. Next base: position 279,600 of record NZ_FLLQ01000006.1, on the reverse strand, counting down.
GCCATACACTCTCTCGGGTGGTCTAATAAGAGTTATTCAAGCATCATTTCATCATGCTTAGTCTATGATTTAAGGAACCATTTCTAATGTCCCAACACCAACCCACTTATTTCTTTTTCGATTATGAAACATGGGGAGTGAGCCCTGCTAAGGACAGACCTTGTCAGTTTGCGGGTGTACGGACGGATGAGAACTTTAATATCATTGGTGAGCCATTGGTTATTTACTGCCAGCCACCATCGGACTACTTACCTTCTCCCGAAGCAGCATTAATCACAGGTATCACACCACAACTTTGTCAGGAGAAAGGGCTCTCAGAACCAGAGTTCATTGCTAAGATTCATCACGAACTAGCCACACCAAACACAACAAGCCTTGGTTACAACAGCATTCGCTTTGACGATGAGGTAACTCGTTATACCTGTTATCGTAACTTCATCGATCCTTACGCATGGAGTTGGCAGAACGGTAACTCACGTTGGGATTTATTGGATGTTATGCGCGCATGCCACGCACTCCGCCCTGAAGGAATTGAATGGCCGGAGAATGACGAAGGGTTTACCAGTTTTAAACTTGAACATCTCTCTGTTGCTAATGGTATCGAACACGAAAATGCTCACGATGCCATGGCAGACGTTATTGCAACGATAGAACTAGCCAAAAAAGTAAAGGCCGCGCAACCAAAATTGTTTGACTACTTTTATTCGATGCGTCAAAAGCGAAAACTAAACGAACTCGTCGATATCGTGAACATGACACCCTTGATGCATGTATCTGGAATGTTAGGTAAAGAGTGCCAATATACCAGTTGGGTAGTACCTATCGCGTGGCACCCAACCAATCAAAATGCGGTTATCGTTGCTGATCTGGCCAAAGACCCACAACCACTATTAGATTTAGATGTTGATGCATTACATCAGCGCCTATACACCCGACATGATGAACTCGCACCGGACGAGAAACCTGTCCCGCTTAAACTTATTCATCTCAACAAGTGCCCTATTCTCGCGCCAGCCAAAACGCTCACAGCGGAAAATGCAGAGTCCATTGGCATTGACAGAGAGCAGTGTTTGAAGAACCTAGCCCTAATCAAACAACATCCAGAGATCCGTGAAAAACTGATCGGACTTTATAGTATTGAGCGCGAGTTTGAGAATGATGGCGACGTAGATACTCAGCTCTACAGCGGCTTTTTCTCGCCAGCAGACAAGAGCGCGATGGATATTATTCGCGAAACGGACCCAAACAATCTATCTGCATTAGACATTAGTTTTAGTGATCCTCGTATTGAACCGCTGCTATTCAGGTACCGTGCACGCAATTTCCCATGGAGCCTTGATGAAACGGAACAAGCTCGCTGGGCAAACCATTGTCGTGAGTTTTTCGAAAGTCGTATTGAAAGCTATATGCTAAATATGGAAAACTTAGTTCACGAACATGAGTCTGACGAGAAGAAACTCGCCATACTAAAATCCGTCTACCGCTACGTGGAGCGTCTCGTTTCTTAACTTCTCCAGCCATGTAGTGACCGTGCAGCTAAACCTCAGGATTCATTCTTTTGGCTGCACTTAAGGAGAGTCGTTACTTTTTATACTAAGAGGAAGCCATGCTCAAAACCGCGCTTCACTATATACTATCGTTCGCTATTATTTTCGTTGCCCTATTTATCGGAAATACCATCCAACATTTACTCGATGTGTCCGTGCCTGGCAGTATATTTGGCATGTTACTGTTATTTGCGGCGATGGCGGGCGGAGTTATCCCGGTTAAACTCGTTCAACCGGGTGCTCACGTGTTCATTCGTTATATGATTTTGTTGTTCGTTCCCATTAGTGTCGGGTTAATGAACCATTTCGATATGTTGATTGCTAACGCTCTGCCGATCTTAGCCGGTGCTATTGGCGGTACACTTATTGTTCTGACCGCACTCTCCGTCTTCCTTGATCGATTCTTAAAGAAGGGAGATAGCTAATATGTGGCTGCTAGTTACTATCGTCGTTTTCTTTGTTGCCCGTTTTATTTCTCAGAAAGTAAAGAATCCACTGTTTAATCCGCTACTCCTCAGTATTGCGATTATGATTCCTTTACTCACGTACCTTAAAGTGCCGTTTGACACGTATTACGCGGACAACGAGTGGATCAGCTATCTGCTACAACCCGCAGTGGTTGCACTTGCCTATCCGCTCTATGAGCAACTCCCGCAAATACGTGCTAATTGGAGAATAATCGCGTTAGCATGTGGTGTTGGCAGTGTTGCTTCCATGTTCACGGCTTCAATGCTCGCTGTATGGTTAGGCGCCGACATGCAACTCATCGCTAGTTTGTTGGGTAAATCGGTCACCACGCCTATCGCAATGGAAGTTTCAAGCCATTTAGGTGGGGAGCCGGCCATTGCAGCCATTCTAGTGTTACTCGTCGGATTATTTGGTGCGATATTAGCGTACCCAATTTACAACTTACTCGGTGTCACGCATCCCATTGCAAAAGGATTAACCATGGGCACGGTATCTCACGCTCTTGGCACAGCCACTTGCGCAGAGAAAGATCCTAGAGACGCGGCATTCAGCTCACTTGCTCTCGTTGTTTGTGGCGTTATCACCTCCATTCTTGCCCCGTCTATGTTCGCATTCTCCCTCTGGTTTGGGACTGTTATTGCTTAACACTTCAGGACTGTATAGCCAGTAAAACTCGTCGTTTACTGGCTACAAATTGTGTGACATCACTCTTATTGCTGAAACATTGCATTCATTGCATTTTTATTTGTGATCACCATCACCATTATTTCTGGCTAACTTGCATAGAATGTCAGTAAACCGCAAAAAATAAAGGACACAGCATGACAGATCGTTTTGAGTCAGCGCTTGCAGATATGCCAGAGCAGATCGTTAACTATCTAAAACCTATCATTAATAAGCCAGAATTCGATGCAACGCTATCGCAAGAGCAGTTTGAACAACTGCTTGTTCTTTCTGGCCTAGAAGATGATGAGCTTCGCGTCGCCTTGCTGCCTTTAGCCGCAGCCTATTCATATGCACCTATCTCTGAGTTTTTTGTTGGCGCAATTGCACGTGGGACATCAGGCAAACTGTACTTCGGCGCAAACATGGAGATCATTGGGGCACAACTTGGTCAAACAGTTCACGCAGAGCAATCCGCTATCAGCCACGCTTGGATGAAGGGTGAAACTGGACTTAAAGATATCACGATTAACTTTAGTCCTTGTGGTCACTGCCGCCAATTTATGAACGAGCTGACCACTGCGGACAAGCTAGTTATTCAATTGCCACAGCGCGATGCAATGACGCTACAAGAATATTTACCAGAGTCCTTTGGACCTAAAGATCTTGGTATTACCGAAGGGTTAATGAGCCCATTAGCTCACGCTTTAACTACTGACGAAACCAATGCGCTCGTCGTATCTGCAGTAGAAGCGTTAAATCGCAGTCATTCACCTTATACTCAAAATCTAAGTGGTGTTGCTATCGCAATGAAAGATGGCTCTGTCTACCAAGGGGCATATGCTGAGAACGCAGCATTTAATCCTAGCCTTCCACCATTACAGGTAGCGTTTGTTCAGTTGCTTCTAGCTGGTCAAAACTTTGAAGACATTCAACTAGTAGCGCTGGCTGAAGTGTCCAAAGGTAAAATCAGTCACCTTGCAGACACTCAAGCAACACTTGAGGCCATTGACCCAGATATCCAATTAGAATACGTCTCAATTTAGCGCTGCAACTCCCTGATATCGTTTAGCCTCGCTCATGCGGGGCTTTTTTAGGCCAAAATTTATACTGATAATAAAATCTCGCGCAAACGTTTGCTTTCCTGAAATAATCCAGTATGATCCCCCGAAATTCTTCCTCATGAATGCTCAAGGACACTCTATGTTTGGTACTGCTACTCGTGAAAATGCTACACGTGTTTTACTTTTAGGCTCTGGTGAATTAGGTAAAGAAGTTGCCATTGAATGCCAACGACTAGGCTTAGAAGTCATCGCTTGTGACCGATATGCTGACGCCCCTGCAATGCAAGTTGCTCACAGAAGTTATGTTCTCGATATGTTGGACGGCGAAGCACTAGAAGCCATTATCAATAAAGAACAACCCGCTTACGTAGTACCGGAAATCGAAGCCATTGCAACGGACAAGCTAGTCGAGTTAGAAAGTAAAGGCTTAAACGTTGTTCCTACTGCGAATGCAACCAAGCTAACCATGAATCGTGAAGGTATCCGTAGACTGGCGGCTGAAGAACTCGGCCTGAACACCTCTCCTTACCAATTTGCAGACAGCTACGAAGACTTTAAAGTGGCTGTAGAAAATGTCGGTGTACCATGTGTAGTGAAACCAGTCATGAGTTCTTCTGGTAAAGGACAAAGTGTCATCAAGTCAGAATCCGACATTGAGAAAGCCTGGACCTATGCTCAAGAAGGTGGCCGAACTGGCGCAGGTCGAGTCATTGTTGAAGGCTTTATCGATTTCGATTATGAAATTACGTTATTGACCGTACGCGCTGTTGATGGCGTTCACTTTTGTGCTCCTGTGGGTCACCGTCAAGAGGATGGTGATTACCGCGAATCTTGGCAGCCTCAGGCGATGTCAGCTAATGCAATAAAAGCGGCAGAATATACGGCGGAGCAAGTGGTTAACGCGCTGGGTGGCTATGGTCTTTTTGGTGTAGAACTGTTTGTTAAGGGCGATAAAGTTATTTTCAATGAAGTATCACCTCGCCCACATGATACAGGTCTAGTCACACTGATTTCTCAAGACATGTCGGAGTTTGCATTACACGTGCGTGCTTTTACCGGCCTACCAATTAACGGCATCACCCAATACGGTCCTGCAGCTTCCGCTGTTGTTCTCTGCCAAGGCACCTCTAACGATATCCGTTACCAAGGCCTTGATGAAGCTTTAAGTCTTCCACAAACTCAAATCCGCCTCTTTGGAAAACCAGATATTGATGGCCGTCGTCGTTTAGGCGTTGTACTTACTAAGCGTAGATCTCTAGAGACAGCAATCGATGAGGCTGTCGAGTGCGCTAAAAAAGTAAAAGTTATCTACTAACACGAGCGCTTTTACGTAATGGAATAACCAATGGGCTCCAACAGAATGCTAGAGCCCATTGGCGTATTTAGTGCTTATTATCTAGATTCAGACCAAACAGCAAACTCGTTGCCACTTGGCTCGCTGAAATGAAAGCGGCAGCCACCCGGAAAGTCGAAAATATCCCGTACTATACAGCCACCATTTTGTTTCACCCGCTCCAGTGTTTCGGAAATCGCCGCGCTGTAGAAAACCAGCAACGCCCCACCCTGTTGAGCTTTTGAACTTAACTCTGCGCGATAAAATCCGCCGTTAAGTCCTTGGTTTGAAAAGGCTGTATAATCAGGTCCATAATCCTCAAACGTCCAACCAAATGCCGCTTCAAAAAACGCTTTTGTCGCGGAAATATCGGCCGCTGCAAACTCAACATAATCCAATTTATCGTGTGTACTCATCAATTCATCCTTGCCGCTCTGATAATTCAATCATAAAACACGTTCACTATAATAATTGTGAGTAAACGTTTGTTTCCAAAACAAACAATTATCTGACCACAGAGACAATAAATTATGGTGCGAAATGACAAACTTCTTTATCATTCATCATGGTTATTTATAAAACATGGAATCTTACGTGCAACGCTATCAGACTGAAGCTAAAAATCTCATCAAACTTGCCTCCCCCGTTCTCATTGCCTCAATTGCTCAAACCGGTATGGGGTTTGTCGACACTATTATGGCAGGTGGTGTGAGTGCCGTTGATATGGCGGCGGTTTCCATTGCCGCCAGTGTTTGGCTTCCTTCTATTCTTTTCGGTATAGGTCTGTTGATGGCCTTGGTACCCGTTGTTGCACAACTCAATGGCGCTGGAAAGCAAAAGCAGATCCCTTATGAAATCCATCAAGGTTTCATCATGGCTCTGCTTATTAGTGTTCCAATCGTGTTAGTCTTATTACAAATAGAAGCCATACTCGATTTAATGAGTGTCGAAACCATCATGGCCGACAAAACCGTAGGCTACATTTACGCGGTTATTTTCGCTGTCCCTGCTTTCCTGTTGTTCCAAGCACTACGTAGTTACACAGACGGAATGTCGCTGACAAAGCCCGCTATGGTTATTGGTTTTATTGGCTTACTGATCAATATCCCACTTAACTGGATCTTCGTTTACGGGAAATTTGGTGCTCCAGCTTTAGGCGGCGTTGGATGTGGCGTTGCGACCACAATCGTCTATTGGATCATGTTCTTTATGATGTTGTTTTATGCCGTCACTACTGAGCGTCTCAAGCACATTGAACTTTTCAAAACTTGGCATAAACCAGAACGTAAAGCACAGGTTCGTTTATTTAAGCTTGGCTTTCCTATCGCTGCTGCAATCTTTTTTGAAGTATCTCTTTTTGCAGTGGTCTCATTGCTTGTCGCGCCACTTGGCTCACTTGTCGTGGCGTCGCATCAAGTGGCAATGAACTTTTCATCTTTGGTCTTTATGATCCCAATGAGTATCGGTGCAGCAGTCAGTATCCGCGTTGGACATAAACTGGGTGAAACTGATACAGCTGGAGCAGTCATTGCTTGTCGTGTCGGCCTCGGAGTGGGCCTTGGGGCCGCTATTTTCACCGCAATCTGTACGTTGATCTTTAAGCAACAAATCGTTCACCTTTATACCGACAATGTAGAAGTAGTAGCGCTTGCAATGCACCTGTTGATTTTTGCAGCCATCTATCAATGTACAGACGCAATCCAAGTTGTTGCAGCGGGCGCATTGCGTGGCTATAAAGACATGAAAGCCATTTTTAATCGTACATTTATCGCCTATTGGCTAATTGGATTACCGTTAGGCTACGTTCTCGGAATGACCGATTTAATTATCGAGCCAATGGGAATTGTTGGTTTCTGGATTGGCTTTATTGCTGGTCTATCAAGTGCCGCTATCATGCTCACTCTCCGACTGCTATGGATGCACCGTCAAAACGATGAGTTACAACTCGAATACGCGAGCCGCTAGCTTTAGAGCATCGATAAGTTTATTAAGGGTGATCAAAGATAGACTACGCTTACGTAATACCTAGATACGTAATATAACGCGCAGAAAACTTTGAAAGCACTAACAACACCTCCATCAGCAAAAGCAGTCATGGCGCTTGTTTTTTTCTTAAGCGCCTTGTCTGGATGTATTGAGCAGAAAGGAGCTGAGAGCCGTTTCGAAGACTATTTGTCAAGAATTGCCTCGGTTCAAAACAGCGACACGTTACCTAGCCCTAGCATCACTTTAATCACCCTTCCTAGCCAACGTGAAATTACTATCGATATTCCACGCACTACCTTGGGCATTATCGACAGTTATCAGCTCAGAAAATGCCATCTCTTTGAGTTGATCGCCGAGCGTAATTCTGTTTTAGGTAAAGTCCAGGATCAATTTCGTGATTTTGACTACCAGATAACATTAATCGACGGTATCGAGCGCTGCTTGTTATCCGACAAAATAGAGCAAAGTGTGAAAGCTCAGCTTGAAGACATTCTGGCCACTAAATACCGTTATCTTCCCAGCTACTTTTCAAATCTTATCTTTACCAGTAATGCTATGCGCGCTCAGCTATCCGGTAATCAGTGGTTAGATGAAGGGATAAGTAGTCAAGCGGCTCAATTACATTCTGCGTTAAATACATTCAATAGTATTGCCGCTTACATTCTCACACAGACCGAAGGAAGCCATACCTTAACCCTACCTCCGTCGATTACACCGTACCAAGAAACATTAGAGAAAACGAAACTTATCGGAAATCTCGCCTATTCTCTTCAAGCGAGTACACAGTGGCTGACGGTAGCCACTCAACAATTACAGAAGTACGATAATAAAATTTTGTGTGGGGCTAACAGAGATACTACCCGCTTTAACTATTTGGTTAATATCTTCAACAACCTATTCATCACCGATATTCAGCCTTACCTCTCGTTTCTCAGTAGCGAGTATCAAGCCATCTCTCGCGAAGTGGTGTTTATCAAGCACGTTTTGGATAAGGTCCAGCAAGATAAGGTGTCGGTTTATCGACTCGACCGCATTTATGATGAGTTCAAAACGGCAAATCAGCAGCATGTATTCTATTGGAAATCGTTGTTTAAGCGCTGTGGTAAAACCCTGACGGAGATAAGACAACCGTAATGGCTACTCTGGATCGCGAATTCGGAAAAATCGAGCAAAGCGTGGTAATCCATTGACTGTCCAACCGTTGTGCTTAAAAGTAATCATGGTTCCGATTTTAGGAGGATTAGTACGTTCTATATCGCTAAATCCACTACCGACATAAAACCGTGCGCCGTCACTGAGTTCGATAAGTAATGCGCCCATCTTTCCTTGATACTTGCCTTTCCCCTCTTTGTAGCCAACCACCAGGCCTTCCATATCTTGTACGGTTTTGACTTTAACAAGTGAATGGTTTCTGCCCGGATGATAGACCTCATGTTTCAGTTTAAGCATCAGCCCTTCAGCCTTGTTCGCTGTTATCGATTCTAAATAGTCATCGAGTTCTTTGTGACTTAAAACAGTACGCTGTTCTACACATTGAACATGTCTCAAAGCAACACTTTCACAGTAACGCTTAAGAAACTCATATCGTTGTTCAAAGGTTCCTAAATGCCCAGGAGCGTCAAACAATTTAAAACGAATTTCTTGCCAAGCTTCATTGTCGGGCTTTAGGTCAAGTACTGTATTTTGGACTTTTGAAAACTGCTGTCTTCCCGCCCATAACTCTCCTTCGACCATGATGGCGGGAAGCGAATGTGTAAACCAATCTGGAGCGTTAATTACGCGTCCCGAGCGCGTCACTAACTGTTCTCCTGTCCAAATAGCACGAATACCGTCCAACTTCTCACTAACATAGTACTCGTTTATATTCAGGCTTTGGTCGTAATTGATGGCGTTCACAACGCTAGGTTTAGTGTCCAGGTAGGCGACTCCCTCCGCAAAACCATCCGTTGATAACATCGATATTGATATAATATAGGGCCAATAATTTGCTCTGTTCATTCTACTGTTCTTTAGACGTTAAAATTAACGTTATTCTAGATAACAACAGTATTTTAGTTCGATTATTTCCATGCAAAGTCGAGCTAATTTGAATGATCTAGTAGCTAGGAATATATCAATTACAATTGAGTTTGAAGTAACTCGATAGAATATATTCTTATCGATAAAAATATCATTGTTCCGCGCAGAAATACGCCTCACCAATTAACGTACTACTGTAAGTACCTTTACTACTAGACATACCAAACGAATTTTTGTCCGCATAAGCGTACAGACCATCGTTACTATTATCTACACTCTTTTGTAGTACAACGACATTCGCTCCTAGTTTATGTGCCTCGTTTTTCAGCTGGTTTCTAGCACCAACCAGAATGTTTCTGTCACTTGTAAAATCGGCGGTAAACCAATTACCTTGCGTTCCATCGACTTCACCTAAGTACAAGCAATTTGCAGGTGCAGAATCGACAATTCTGACCGATTTAGCATCTTGGTTAATGGGCTTAGCAGAGCAACCAACCATTAAAGTAATGACTAGTAATAATGTGGAGTTTTTCATTTATTCACCAATCTAAAGATACGATTCTTATGAAGCCCGCATATTACAATCAGATTGATAGATCATAGAATCAGAGTGTGAATGACATTCACTTCATAATTCACGGAGGAGATTAATTGGCAAAGTATTTTTAGATATTTCTACTTTGCCAATCCTTGAATGTTATTGAATTCCGAGTTCGCTTTTCAACGTCGCAATATGGTTGAGATCCATATTATGCACTTTCAACATCTGCTCGATTTGGCTAATACGTGATGTGGCAGAATCATAACGGTCACATGAATCTGACTTTGCATCCCAAGATGTGCCTTCCAGGAATAGATCACAATCCTTCTTCCAGCGTTTCAAGTTTGGAGTCAGCTGCGATTTTTCTTGTTCCAACTTAGCCACTTCAGCTTTCAGTTCTGCTTCTCGCTTAAATAGCTCTTGAGACTGTTCGAACATCGAACTTTGGATATCCGTTTTACGTTCCAGTTGAACATTCTGTTTTTTCTGCTGCGCTAGTTTCTTACCTTGAGCACTCAACTGGTTTTCGAGTTGCTGGTTATCGGCTTCAAGTTTGGAAATCTGCTCATTCAAAGCATCTACTTGTTGCTGATGTTGTTCCACTTTCTCTTCCACCACTTTGCGCAACTTTAATTGTGACTCTGACTCGGCTAAAGCAAGTTTTTCATCCAAGTTAGATTGTTGAGTTTGAGTTTTGACTAGTGCTTGCTGGTATTGGGTATCGAGCTCTTTATATCGCTGCTGCCAGTCATTTTGCGTGACTGCCGAGCCAATAAGACCACCAGTTGCTAAACCCAGCACCGCGGCGATGCCAATATACAACCTCGCACGGGTATCTTTCTGTTCGATGACGACGACATCATCATTTTCGACCGGCTGATTTTCAGGTTGTTTATCCACTCTAACCTCTTTAAAAGTTGTTCATAGGTTTATCGAATTAACTCAGATATGACCAAGGTTGCTGTATAAATAACAAACGCAGACAGCACCGTAATCACCACACCTTTCTGTACCTTCTCATTGGTTCTATATCGAAACAGTAAAAAGGCCAGAGCCACTAGAAACGCAATTGCAATCAATCGAGTCATAAACATCTCCTTTGCACTAACGGCTACATTTTAAGCAAAAGTAGTGAATTTCCAGAGAGTTAACTGTACTACTCATCACTTTAGCGTACAACTTCAATTCTAAAGTCAGAAACATGTTCAAATATACCAAATGGAGCGATCTACGACCTATTTTGGCTCAAATAAATTGTAAAATTATTCATGACATCGTTTTTTATTTACGATAGGATTGCCGTCACAGATTATCTAGTCACTAGATATTTGTTCCGTTGAAGACTGCAGGAGAGTGGCTTATTAACCTTACATTAACATTTGGTTAGTATGACCCGCCGAAGAAGTAAATCTTTCAGGTGCTTTATTCTGAGAAATCAGAGCTTATCTTAGATAAGGATAAAGTGAGGACTGTAGTTGGAGGAACCTCTGGAGAGAACCGTTAAATCGGTCGCCGAAGGAGCAAGCTCATTTCATGTAATGAGTGAAACTCTCAGGCAAAAGGACAGAGGAGAGAATAGCACCATTGAACAACTCATATTTCTACTGTAACGAACAACCGTTTACGGTCAATACTGAGTGGTAATGAACTCAGATCTTCTTCGGTCTGTGGATTACTGCCCTTCTCTCTTCTCCTTAAGTTTTGTTTTATTAAGGGGAAATCATGAACGACCTTCAATCTTTACTACAAGCTATCGACTCTTTTGTATGGGGACCACCATTACTCATTTTGCTTGTTGGTACTGGCGTATACTTCACGTTTAGACTTGGCTTACTTCAATTTAGACATCTTCCAACCGCGCTCAAGCTCGTATTCAGCAAAGACAAATCCAGTAATGGTGATGTTTCTAGCTTCGCTGCATTGTGTACCGCTTTATCAGCGACAATAGGGACTGGTAACATCGTAGGCGTTGCAACTGCAATTAAGCTAGGCGGCCCAGGTGCTTTATTCTGGATGTGGTTAGCGGCTCTGTTTGGTATGGCAACTAAGTATGCCGAATGCTTGCTCGCCGTTAAATATCGCAAAGTAGACGACAAAGGACAGATGCTTGGCGGACCTATGTACTATCTGCGCGATGGTGTCGGTTCTAAGTTCCTAGCCACGATGTTTGCTGTCTTTGCTCTTGGTGTAGCTTGTTTTGGTATTGGTACCTTTCCGCAAGTCAACGCTATTCTGGATGCAAGCCACATTTCTTTCGGTATCTCTCGCGAGATCTCCGCGTCGGTTCTTACTCTTCTTGTTGCCTTTGTAACCTTAGGTGGTATCAAGTCTATTGCTAATGTGGCAGGTAAAGTCGTACCGACCATGGCGGTGTTTTATGTACTAGCCTGCTCGAGCGTTATAGTCATGAACGCCGAACAACTAGGTGCCGCAATTCAACTTGTCGTAGTATCTGCATTTACTAGCACAGCGGCAACAGGGGGCTTCGTTGGGGCCAGCATAATGCTGGCAATTCAATCCGGTATTGCTCGTGGTGTATTTTCTAACGAGAGTGGTCTAGGCAGTGCGCCAATGGCGGCGGCGGCGGCTAAAACTGATAGCTGTGTTCGCCAAGGCCTTATCTCTATGACGGGTACGTTCATCGACACAATCATTATCTGTACCATGACAGGTCTTGCATTGATTTTAACTGGTGCGTGGCAAAGTGATTTTGCTGGCGCAGCTATGACCACTCATGCTTTTGCTGTCGGTCTAAATTCGGATACTCTCGGTCCTCTACTGGTATCGATCGGACTGATATTCTTCGCGTTTACTACTATTCTTGGCTGGAATTACTATGGTGAACGTTGCGTTGTATTCCTCATGGGCACCAAGGCGGTATTACCTTATAAGATCATCTTCGTTGGTTTGGTCGCGTCTGGCGCTTTCTTGCACCTAGATATAATTTGGATTATTGCCGACATCGTGAATGGCTTAATGGCGGTGCCTAACCTAATTGGATTGGTGTTGCTCAGAAATGTCGTTATTGAAGAGACTAAACTCTACTTTGCTTCGACCTCTAAAGACAAGCGTGAGGCTGTTATTGCATAGAGTCATCAACTCTTAAATTAGAAAAGGTCTGATGTTTAATCAGACCTTTCTTTTTACATAAACATTATGTCAGCAACGCTATCTAGTGCCGCATCGGTTGCGCCGTTTAATTGAGTGGCCAATGTCGCCATAAACGCCGAACAAGCCGCTATAATTGCAATGATCATAGGAATGTCCTACCGAATGAATGAAGCCATAGATTAACGTCATCCATAAACTATGAGTTACCTTTCTACGCCAAATGCTAATCCGTTTACTAAAACGTCTTAATGGCAGTTTCTCTTACGAAACACGATCATCACAATAGCCGGAATCATAATAGTCACCGGTATCACCAATGTTTGTAACAGCAAAGATCCAATACCACTGTGCGCAAACATGGTTTCCAAACGAAAATAGCCAATTAACAACAGTAGAATAAGTACCAAAGAACAGAGGAGCTCTTTCAGACACATCTTCGAACGAGGCGGACAATAGCCATTTGCGACAGCGAACAATAGCATTCCGATGCACAGCGCTAACCAGCTTAAAAATGATGGGTATTGCCAGATATAAGCACAGGTGGCCGCAATCGCCGTTAGTATGAGCCACACTTTAACCCGCGTAAACGTGTAGTCTTCAATGACCGCAAGGCTAAAATGATGCCTAATAAAATGCCAGCCAACAAGCGCACCAATAATTGCACCGGCTAACATGTCCGACAAGAATGCACCCCCACTTATAAATTGGTAGAACGCGATGATGATGGTGACCAAAAATGCCGCGATGGCGAACTTACTCAAATGGCGTGGCTGTATTTGACTCACCACGATACTGGAAATACAAATCCAATTCGCCATGATTAAGTCGGGAAAGCTGAACCCGCTTCGCTCGTTATAGTTAAGCGTGGGTAAATAAGCATGGGGAACAGGAAAGCTAAACCCCTGCTTTGCGACCAGAATAAATAACGAGGTCGCCGTCACAGCAAACATAAGTTGTGCGGTAAAGTAGCGCCCCCATAGCCAAATGAACAGTGGCAGGAATGAAATAAGTAGTAACGGCTGCAACACGATGTAAAGTACATTACCACCTAAAACAACTAACTCTTGTAGTTGCTTCGGCGCTGCAACAAGCGCTTCTTGTGTACTAGATAACCAAGACAATTCGAGTTGATGAACTTTTGGTGCAGAACTGATTAGGTTGTCGATATAACTGATAGGCTGATTCGGGATCGCAGCAAACATAGATTCTACCATCGGCCACTGACTAGGATATCGATACTCGGTCGATGATACCGATTTTGGGCTCAGTAGGTTGGCACTACGTACCTCCACACCAAAATGTGGTGCAAAATAAATAGGAAGTTCTACCCCTCGACCATAATTCGTCTCACTGTAAGCAATAATGTCAGACTCGACCTTACACTCATAGAACACTGCACGTTTAGTTCGGCCTAACTCTTGACCAACGACAACCACCAATCCTGCCTCTTCCCATGTTTCACGTTGGGCAGTGAGTCGTGGATCTTCGTTATTATCAATCGTTCCTCCCGGCAAAGATAGCTTTCCCGTTACGATTTCATCGACCAGCAGAATGCGATCGTCAGCACGAACCAAACACAATGCTCCTCTTATTGTAGGAGCTAATGGTGGATCATTATGCACAAAAGGTTCTCGGAGATTATCCGACAGCTCATTGAACGAGGTGTTTGGCACCTTAGACGTTACGTTCGGCGACATGTCCGAAGCAGCAAAGCTCTGATGTATTGTTAGTAGCGCAAGCAATAGCGTAAAAGCAATATGGCTCAAAAGTTGAGTCACAGACATACCTAATTAGATTTTTTTTCTAAGACAATGTATATGAGGGATAAATCCCTCTTTGTTATATAATTTCAGAGCGGCGTGATTAAAGTCCCAGACCTCAACCATAATCTGACTAGCCCCTAACTCAATTAAACGACGTTCACTTTCTTTCAGTAATTTTTGAGCAAACCCATGATGCCGATAGTCAGGTTTTATGAACAGCTCATCGATATTTCCTATTAAACAAGGCTTACTAATCGGTGAAAGTAGTTCACAAAACTGCGCCGTCACAAAACCGACGATCTGAGGGGCGCGCTTGTCGCCATCAATGGTTAGAACAAGTACCAAGCAGTCAGGTGAATCTAGGTAACGTGCAATGCTCTTTTCTTCCTGCACCTCTGATGCGGGTTTGAAGTCTTCGGGGACAGCTTGGTGATGATACTCATGCAACTCATACATAAGATCATTTAGCGTTTCCAAATCTTGGGTATTAGCAGAGCGAATTCTATAGGCTAAATCAGTCATAGACGCGTGGTAAATGTTGCAAAAAGAGAAAGTCGTTTACAAATGTGCGCCTAGTGTGAGGGTTTTGTCAGGCATGTGCAAATAAAAAAACATAATGAAAGATGATGTAGGAGTCTCGTGGGTGAATATCACACTCTCAGGTGACTATACTTATCCAAAACGATAAGGAGCATGATATGTCACGTACACTGATTTGCACTTTGTTCGGCCTACTATTATGGGCGCCCTATTCTTTGGCGTCTTTGCCGATGAAATGTACGTTAACGGCTACTACCGACCATTTTTGGTTCTATCAAGAACAGTTAGTATTTCAAAGTGAGCAGTTCGTAATTTTTCAGAATTTTAAAGGAAGAGTTGTCACACAGGTCGACCTAAAGACCGGAAAGTTCAGCCGTACTACCTATATCGGCGAACCTTTTACTCCTAAGTATCAAATGTTGTTTGGTAACTGCGAGGAACCGAACCATGTTCTTAAAATGTGGCAGATGAGTTCGGTTCCTTATGACAATTAAATCAGTCTGTATGCAACGCTCGTTCAATTTCTGAAAGGCTGCTTGGGTCATCAATCGTCGAAGGGACAGTGTAGGTTTCACCGTCGGCTATTTGGCGTATAACTCGACGTAGAATCTTACCAGAGCGAGTTTTGGGTAATCGTTCTACTACTAGTGCGTGTTTGAAACATGCAACAGCACCGATTTCCTGACGAACTTTACCGACCAATTCATGTTCCAGTTCCCCACTATCAACTTTGACACCATCTTTTAATACCACTAAGCCCAATGGCAACTGACCTTTGAGGTCATCATGCACACCAACAACTGCGCACTCTGCAATCGCTGGATGTCCACCAACAATTTCTTCCATCTCACCAGTAGATAAGCGGTGTCCTGCTACGTTTATGACATCATCCACTCGTCCCATAATGAATAAGTAGCCATCCTCATCCAGATAACCGCCATCTCCAGAGACATAATAACCTTCAAACTGACTTAAATAGCCCGATTCAAATCGGTCATGATTGCGCCACACGGTAGTAAGGCAACTTGGTGGCAATGGACGTTTAAGTGAGACAAAGCCTTGTTGATTAGCGCCAACTGGCTCACCGATTTCATTGAGAATCTCGACGGTAAAACCCGGACTTGGTTTCGTTGATGAGCCTGCTTTGACGCTCATTACCTCGAGCCCTAATGGGTTAGAAGAGATAGCCCAACCTGTTTCCGTTTGCCACCAATGGTCGATCACTGGCTTTTTGGTATGTGTTTCTACCCACTCTAACGTCGGTGGGTCGAGACGCTCCCCCGCCATAAAAATGCTCTTTAATCCACTGATATCATACTTAGACAGTTCCAAGCCATCAGGGTCTTCCTTCTTGATTGCTCGAAACGCAGTAGGTGCAGAGAACAGCACTTGAACATTATATTCTTCACACACACGCCAAAATGCGCCTGGATCAGGTGTTCTCACTGGTTTGCCTTCAAATAGAATCGAGGTGCAACCGTGAATAAGCGGCGCATAAACAATGTAAGAGTGCCCAACTACCCAACCTACATCCGACGCTGCCCAATACACGCCATCGGTTGGCATGTTGTAGACTGCAGACATTGAGTACTTCATTGCGACGGCGTGTCCACCATTATCGCGCACCACACCTTTTGGTTTCCCAGTCGTTCCTGACGTATACAAAATATATAGCGGGTCAGTGGCAAGCACAGGTACACATTCATGGGGCAACGCGGATTCATATTCTGTTTGCCAGTCCAAATCACGTTCTTGATTCAGCTCTGCTTCACATTGCGGACGTTGCAGTACAAATACATTGTTCGGCTTCCAACGACTATCCATGATCGCCTTGTCAACCAATGGCTTGTAAGGTAAAACCTTATTGATTTCTATACCGCAAGACGCGGTCATAATGACTTTAGGTTCAGCATCCTCAATTCTGACAGCCAGTTCGTTTGGTGCAAAGCCGCCAAATACTACCGAATGAATCGCTCCCAAGCGTGCACAAGCCAGCATTGCCATTGCCGCTTCCGGGATCATTGGCATATAAATTACAACACGGTCGCCTTTAACCACTCCTTGTTTGGCAAGCATTCCTGCAATTTTTGCAACCCTATCTCGAAGCTCAAAATAGCTATACTTTTGCTTTGTTCCTGTGACTGGTGAATCGTAAATGAGAGCGGTTTTCTCCCCTCGCCCTTGTTCGCAGTGATAATCAAGTGCTAACCAAGCAGTATTCATAACACCGTCAGGAAACCAACGCTCGATGCCATTTTCATCTTTCTCAAGTATGGTTTTTGGTACTTCAAACCAGTCTATGGCTTTTGCTTGATGTTCCCAAAAGGACTCTGGTTGCTTCGCAGCCCACTGATATTCTTGTTGATATGCAGACATAATGCGTCCTCCAATATGTCTATTTCATAGTATCCGATGGCACACGAACCCAACCTTCCATAAGGATTCGAGCACTTCGACTCATTATTGCTTTATTTACTGTCCAGCCATTCGATGACTGTGAAGCAACCGCCCCCACCTTCAATGTTCCAGAAGGGTGCCCAAACGTCACAGATTCTCGGTTGCCTCCGCCAGCAGCCAAATTTACGACGGTGCCGTCTACGCTTGCAGCGCAGGCGATGGCAACGGCCGCAGTGCCCATCATCGCATGGTGTAATTTCCCCATCGACAAGGCACGAGCTAATAGATCAACGCTGTTGGCCTCAATGGGCTTACCACTCGATGAAACGTAGTCTTTTGCAGACGACACAAAAGCCACTTTCGGTGTGTGCTGCCTAGTCGCGGCTTGATCAACCGAATCAATCAAGCCCATTTTTACCGCACCATGCGCTCGGATTATTTCAAACTTTTCAAGCCAAGCCTCATCACTGTTAATGTCATCTTGAAGTTCAGCACCTGATAAACCTAGTTCCTTGGCATCGATAAAAATTGTTGGGATACCCGCACTGATCATGGTCGCATTAAAGACACCTACATTTGGCACTTCTAGATCATCAATCAAGTTGCCCGTCGGGAACATCGAGCCATTGCTGTCACTAGGGTCAACAAACTCAACCGCGATCTCGGCAGCCGGAAATGTCACTCCGTCGAGCTCAAAATCACCCAACTCTTGCACTTCGCCGTCGACAATAGGGACGTTAGCGATAATGGTTTTTTGAATGTTTGCCTGCCAAATTCGAATTTTCGCGATACCGTTTTCGGGTATCCGCTCGTTATCAACCAACCCACTATGAATAGCGAAAGGTCCCACCGCAGCCGATAAGTTGCCGCAATTACCACTCCAATCGACAAAGGCCTTGTCGATTGAAACTTGCCCAAATAAATAGTCAATATCGTGATCATCACGGGTGCTTTTTGACACTATCACCGTTTTACTGGTGCTCGACGTCGCGCCTCCCATGCCATCAATCTGTTTTGCATAAGGATCTGGACTTCCTATTACGCGCATCAGTAACTTGTCTCGTGCTGCTCCTGGTTGCTGAGCTTCAAGAGGGAGATCCAACAAGCTGAAAAAGACCCCCTTGCTAGTACCGCCACGCAGATAAGTCGCAGGAATTTTAATTTGTTTAATCATTCCTTTCCCCTTACTGTGCTAAGAAGTCTTGAGCAAATCGCTGTAACACACCACCAGCAGAGTAGACTTTAACTTCATCTTCAGTATCCAAGCGGCAAGTCACTGGCACATCGAGTTTTTCCCCGTTGGTTCGTGTAATCACTAAAGCAAGATCACAACCCGCTTTGATATCGCCTACGACGTCGTACAGTTCCGTGCCATCAAGCGCTAACGTATTGCGGTTGGTACCTTTTTTGAACTCAAGAGGTAGAACTCCCATCCCCACTAAATTGGTGCGGTGAATTCGTTCAAAACCCTCTGCCGCAATAGCTTCAACCCCGGCTAGGCGCACACCTTTTGCAGCCCAATCTCGCGAAGAACCTTGCCCATAATCAGCACCCGCTACAATGATTAACGGCTGTTTACGCGCCATATAGGTCTCAATGGCTTCCCACATTCTTGTGACTTTACCTTCCGGCTCAATACGAGCGAGAGAACCCTGAACGACCTGTTCACCCTCTTTAACCATCTCGTTGAACAATTTTGGATTCGCAAATGTCGCTCTTTGCGCGGTCAAGTGGTCACCACGATGGGTTGCATACGAGTTGTAGTCTTCTTCTGGCACGCCCATGCTTGTCAGATATTCGCCGGCAGCACTAGTGGCTAGAATCGCGTTCGATGGCGACAAGTGATCAGTGGTAATGTTGTCGCCTAATACTGCTAAGGGTCGCATTCCTCGCAATGTGCGTTTACCTGTCAACGCCCCTTCCCAGTATGGCGGTCTACGAATATAAGTGCTGCGTTCACGCCAGTCATAGAGTGGGCTTTTCGCTCTCTCGGCCTCATCCAGCTTGAACATTTGAATATACACTTGGTTAAATTGCTCAGGTTTCACATGTTGGCTAACTACAGCGTCGATCTCTTCGTCACTTGGCCAAATATCGTTGAGATAGATGGGGTTACCGGAAGCATCAAGACCAAGAGCATCGCGCTCAATATCAAAGCGAATGGTACCTGCTATCGCATATGCAACAACCAATGGCGGTGAGGCGAGAAACGCTTGTTTAGCGTAAGGGTGAATTCGCCCATCAAAGTTCCGGTTACCCGACAATACAGCAGTGGTGTAGAGATCGTTTTCAATGATCTCTTGCTGAATTTGCGGATCCAGCGCGCCACTCATACCATTACACGTTGTACAAGCATAGGCGACGATGCCAAACCCCAACTTTTCGAGTTCAGGTAACAATCCCGCTTCTTCTAGATACAGTTTGGCGACCTTGGAACCCGGTGCGAATGATGATTTCACCCACGGTTTGCGCAGTAGTCCTACCTCATTGGCTTTTTTGGCGATCAACCCTGCCGCCACAACATTTCTTGGATTGCTGGTATTTGTACACGAAGTAATAGCCGCAATGATAACAGCACCATCTGGCATCTTATCTTGCGTCTGCTCCCAAGGTGCAGCAATACCCTGCTGGTTTAACTCAGCAGTTGGCAATCGGCGATGTGGGTTGGAGGGACCTGCTAAGGTTCTTTCAACTTTAGATAGGTCAAATTTAAGTACTCGCTCATACTGTGCACTTTCTAAAGCATTTGCCCAAAGCCCTGTTTGCTTAGCATAGTTTTCTACCAACTTAACTTGTTCATCATCGCGACCAGTAAGCTTCAGATAGTTAATAGTCTGCTCGTCGATGTAGAACATACCAGCTGACGCGCCGTATTCTGGAGTCATATTTGAAATGGTGGCACGATCACCGATAGTCAGATGTTTAGTGCCTTCACCAAAGAATTCCAAATAGCTCGAAACTACACGTTGAGCACGCAAAAACTCCGTTAACGCCAACACAATATCAGTGGCGGTAATACCGGGTTGACGCTGTCCAACAAGACGAACCCCGACAATATCAGGTAAGCGCATCATGGATGGTCGACCTAACATCACCGTTTCCGCCTCTAAACCACCAACGCCAATGGCAATAACACCAAGTGCATCAACGTGAGGCGTATGGCTATCTGTGCCGACGCAGGTATCGGGAAATGCCACGCCTTGCTTAGTTTGAACGACTGGCGACAACTTCTCTAAGTTGATCTGGTGCATAATTCCGTTACCGGCTGGTACTACACTAACGTTCTCAAAGGCGGTTTTACACCACTCGATAAAGTGGAATCGGTCTTCATTTCGACGCTCTTCTACGGCTCGATTCTTTTCAAACGCATCAGCCTCAAAGCCGGCATGCTCAACCGCCAATGAATGGTCAACAATCAGCTGAGTTTCAACAACAGGGTTAACGCTGGCCGGATCGCCGCCTTGATTAGCTATCGCGTCTCTCAATCCAGCTAAGTCGACCAAAGCAGTCTGCCCAAGAATGTCATGACAGACAACGCGGGCTGGATACCAAGGGAAGTCTTTATCTCGACGGCGATAAATAAGCTGAGACAAACACTCCTCTAGCTCTGACGGTTCGCAACGACGTACTAAATTCTCTGCCAAAACTCGAGACGTGTATGGCAAGTGCTGGTAGGCTCCTGGCTCTATGTCATCAACCGCAGCTTTGGCATCGTAATAGTCCAACTGCGAATTGGGGAGAGCTTTGCGATATTGGTAATTTATAGTTTGATTAGACATGCTCACATCCTTTCTAAACGCTCTTTTTTCTCTGCTTAGTTTTCACAGTTAGTCACGTTCGTTGATTTCCACCCACTCTCTTGCTTCTGGGCCTTCATAGTCCGCGCTTGGTCTAATAATTCGGTTATTTGCGCGCTGCTCATAAACGTGAGCAGCCCAACCTGTAAGTCGACTCATGACGAAAATAGGTGTGAACAGTTTGGTAGGAATATCCATAAAGTGGTAAGCGGAGGCATGGAAAAAGTCAGCGTTACAGAACAAACCTTTTTCGCGTTTCATTACCGCTTCTACCCTTACCGAAACATCGTAAAGATAGGTATCGCCAACTTGTGTAGATAGCTCTTCTGACCAACGCTTAATGAGTGCATTACGCGGATCGCTCTCACGGTAAATAGCATGCCCAAAACCCATGATTTTATCTTTGTTGGCTAGCATCTGCATGATGTTCGCTTCTGCTTCGTCCGCGCTACGCCAATCTTGAATCATATCCATGGCGGCTTCGTTTGCACCGCCGTGCAATGGACCACGTAGAGTGCCTATAGCTGCGGTGATGCAGGAATGAATATCGGACAAGGTTGATGCGCAAACACGAGCGGCAAAGGTCGAGGCATTAAATTCATGCTCGGCATAAAGAATTAACGAACAATGCATCACTTTTTTGTGAAGCTCAGATGGCGACTTATCAGTGAGCATTTTCAGGAAATAGCCACCAATACAATCCTCTGACTGGTCCTTGGTATCAATACGCACACCATCATGACTGTAGCGATACCAGTAACAGATAATCGCTGGGAATAACGCCAGCATTCTCTCTGTCGCCGCCTCTTGCTCAGAGAAGTCTAGTTCTTGCTCTAAATTACCTAGCATCGAGCAACCCGTTCTCATCACATCCATCGGGTGAGCATCGGCGGGAATCAACTCCAGTGCCTTTTTCAAAGATTCAGGTAGGCCACGTAAGCCCACAAGAATGGTCTTATATTCATCGAGCTCTGTTTGATTAGGTAAATGGCCACGCAATAGTAAGTGCGCGACTTCTTCAAATTGTGCATTGTTGGCAAGATCGGTGATGTCGTAACCTCGGTAAGTGAGACCAGTCCCGGACTTACCTACTGTACATAACGCTGTCGTACCTGCACTTTGGCCTCGTAGACCTGCTCCACCTATGGCTGAATTAGGCATTTTGAACTCCTTTTCCCGCTTTTGTCCCTTTTGGGATCTCTTAACGCGGCATCATGTTATTGGATAAAGTTAGTAAATGGTTTTCTTGAGCTTCCGTTGTATTCCTAGGATTTGCTTTCGGTAAATAGTTGATCCAGTTTATCTTCGTAGCTGTGATAATTGAGATGTGCATAGAGCTCTGCACGAGTTTGCATTTGCTCGGTAAGCGCTTCTTGATTGCCAACACTTAGCAAATGCTGGTAGACATTCTCTGCTGCCTTGTTCATCGCTCTAAATGCAGATAGCGGGTAAAGGACCATATCGACGCCGACTTTTGCCAACTCGTCACAACCAAATAACGGGGTTTGCCCAAACTCGGTAATATTGGCAAGAATCGGAACATCTTTACCTGTAGCCTGATTCAAAGCCGTTTTGAATTGCTGATAGTGTTCAAGCGAGGTCATCGCCTCGGGGAATATCATGTCAGCACCCGCGTGAACACACGCAATCGCGCGTTCAATAGCCTTATCCATCCCTTCAACCGCCAGTGCATCGGTACGGGCCATAATGACAAAGCTAGCGTCAGTTTTGGCGTCTACCGCAGCTTTGACTCTATCTACCATTTCTTGCTGACTAACAATGGCTTTATTAGGGCGATGGCCACAACGCTTTTGAGCCACCTGATCTTCAATATGCACCGCTGCAGCCCCTGCTTTTTCCATCGCCTTAATCGTACGAGCAATGTTAAAAGCGCCGCCGAAGCCAGTATCAATGTCCACCAGCAAAGGCAAGTCACACGCATTTGTAATGCGCTCTACATCAACCAAGACGTCATTTAAGGTAGTAATACCTAGGTCAGGAAGTCCATACGATGCGTTAGCAATGCCACCACCCGACAAGTAAATAGCTTGATGACCAACGTTTTTTGCCATCATGGCGCAGTAAGGATTTACCGTACCAACGACTTGAAGTGGGTTACCGTTAGTGACGGCGTCACGGAATAGTTGTCCCGGGGATACTGACATGATTGTCTCCTTGTTACTTTCCCTTATGTAACGCAGTGCAGGACATCTTTACTGCGTCATCTATAAATTGAATTAGCTGTCTAGGTTCTTTTCGATTAACGCCTTGCTTCGTGAAATGTGTCTTCTCATCAGCAGTTCTGCCAATTCAGGATCACGATTTTTAATCGCGTCTAAAATAAAAAGATGTTCCTTTAACGCTGCCTCAGGACGAGATTGTGTCCGAGGTGATTGATATCGATACATCCTCAACAAGTGGTAAAGCTCATTGCATAGCAAGTTTACTAATTGACTGTTTTGACTGGCTTTGATGATGCGGTAATGGAAGTCAAAATCACCATGCTGGTGGAAATAGGAAGCACCATCCACTTCGTCTATATGCTCTGAGTGTCGGTTTAACAGCGTTTCCAACTCACCAACTTCTTTATCACTGATGTTTTGTGCAGCCAGTCTCGCCGCCATTCCTTCTAGAGCTTCACGAACGGAGTACAACTCCACCAACTTATCTTGAGATAAGGTAATCACGCGCGCCCCTACATGAGGAATTCGTTCAATCAGTCCTAACCCTTCTAGGCGCATAATAGCCTCACGAAGAGGTCCACGGCTCACTTCAAAGCGTTTTGCTAGCTCTGGTTCAGAGATCTTGCTACCTGATTCAATTCTCCCTTCAACAATCTCTTCGATGAGCTGTTCTGTTAAATTTTCAGACTTGGTCGCTTCTTTTAACGGCGCGTCGTCATTCATTACTGGTTCTGCACTCATATCAACGCTCACCTTAGAATTTACTACATTGTTGACAGTTCTCATTACATGAACATTATTTAAGCAGCTTAATGCCATCAGATCAACAGGATTGTCGACAATGTAGACTAACGTCTAACTTAAAAACCAACGTGTGAACTTTATGAACAAAATTCACCCTATGTTCTTTATCCTCAATATCTGCACTTTATTGATGCATTTGTAACAAGTACGTAACCTTTAGCTAACCCATAGAGGTCAAGTCAGCATCCCTCTGCTGGCAGACAATAAAGTCAACATAAGGAACGTGAACATGTTTAAGGCACTAAAACCGACCCTAGCGGCATCGATTGTGGCAACTACTCTTTCTTTTGGTAGTTATGCTGCAGATCTAGAGAAGATTCATTTCTTAATTCCTGGGGGTGCTGGCGGCGGTTGGGATATGACAGCACGCGGAACAGGTGATGTCTTGGTAAAAGCAGATATTGTCGACAATGTTTCTTTTCAAAACCTGTCAGGTGGTGGCGGTGGTAAAGCAATTGCACACCTAATCGAAACCGCGCAGCGCCAAGAAGACACCTTAATGGTTAACTCTACTCCTATCGTTGTGCGTTCATTGACTGGTGTTTTCCCACAATCATTTAGAGACCTTACACCTGTTGCAGCAACTATTGCTGACTATGGCGCTATTGTTGCTCCAGCAGATTCTCCATACAACACATGGGAAGACGTAGTTGCTGACTTCAAAGAGAACCCTCGTAAAGTCAAAATTGCAGGAGGCTCAGCTCGAGGAAGCATGGACCACCTAGTCGTTGCGGCAGCATTTAAAGGCGAAGGCTTTGATGCGAAAAAGGTACGCTACATTGCCTACGATGCAGGTGGTAAAGCGATGGCCGCTCTTCTATCGGGCGAAACCCAGCTTCTGTCAACAGGTCTTGGTGAAGTGCTAGAAATGTCGAAGTCAGGTCAAGTCAAAGTACTTGCTGTTACTGCACCGAAGCGTCTCGAAGCAGCGCCGAATATTCCAACACTAACCGAGTATGGAAACGAAACTGTCTTTGCTAACTGGCGTGGTTTCTTCGCAGCTCCAGGGGCGAGTGAAGAGAAAGTCAAAGAGTGGACAGAAGCGTTGTCGAAAATGTACTCCACTGATGAATGGGCAGTAGTTCGTGACCGCAATGGTTGGATTGACAACTACAAACCTGATCAAGAGTTTTACCAATTCCTTGAAGACCAAGAAAAGCAGATGGGCGCGCTCATGACTGAACTTGGTTTCTTGAAACAGTAAGCAACACTAAGGAGGGATTTGCTGTTCCCTCCTCTTGCCAATATTTTGCCGTATATGAGACGCAGCTACGAATCCTTCAGTTTGTAATTGCTCTAGCAGTACTCCTTTGTTTATTGGGTAAAAAGACTGTGTCCTGAGTTCTCTTACCCACTTGGTCGACGCTCATCGATCCCTTGTATACGGCCTTTTCTCTTTTCTTTACCTGGAGTGAGTTATGTCAGATTTCACCTCTAAGCTGTTCACGAAAGAAAATCTACTTTCTCGTGATCGTGTAGGTGCGATGATATTTATGATCCTTTGCTTATGCTATGGATACCAGACATCGCTAATCCCAATGTTTCCTGGGGATGAGTACGAACCGTTCACCGCGAGAACGTTACCAAGCATATTAACCGTTGTTGGTATCGTGCTGTCGGTAATTCTTCTTGTCACCGGACAACCTAATGAAAAAAGCGGCGCCGTCACTGATTTCAATTGGAAACTACTGATTGGATTTTTGGTGTTAATGGCCGCATATGGCTTGGGACTAACCTATCTAGGATTTGTCCTCGCTACTGGTTTCTTCTTAATGATTGGGTTCTATTTACTTGGTGAACGTCGTAAGAGCATTTTACTTGGTGCTTCTTTTCCTTTTGTCATCGCTTTTTATCTCATGCTTACGCAAGGACTAGATATTTATCTAGAGCCTGGACTCATCTTCACTCTTTGGTAGGACACCATTATGTTAGACGGAATTTTACAAGGATTATCAACGGCAGTTATGCCGATGAACATCATGATGGTGATTGTCGGTTGTTTTGTCGGTACTTTTATCGGGATGCTTCCGGGTCTGGGCCCTATTTCAGCAATCGCGTTGATGATCCCTATTACTTACGGACTGGATCCCTCTTCTGGCCTAATCCTGATGGCCGGTGTTTACTACGGCGCGGTATTCGGAGGTTCAACCTCATCCATTCTTATTAATGCTCCGGGCTGTTCATCAACTGTTGTTACCGCATTTGATGGTTACCCAATGGCACAGAAAGGCCAAGCAGGTAAAGCGTTAGCTCTCGCAGCCTACTCTTCTTTTACCGGCGGTACACTTTCTGCCATCATGTTGCTGTTCGCAGCCCCCGCCCTTGCCAAAGTTTCATTGAGTTTCCAGTCTTCGGACTACTTTGCGCTGATGCTACTTGGTTTATCTGCGGTTGCGGCATTCGCTGGCAAAGGTCAGGTTATTAAAGCGTGGATGATGGTTGTGCTGGGACTCATGCTATCAACAGTCGGTATCGATAAAGGTGTGGGTGTCGAGCGTTTTACCTTTGGCTTAACTGACTTAATGGACGGATTTAGTTTCCTATTACTTGCGATGGCAACCTTTGCTTTAGGCGAAACCTTGATGGGTATACTTAAACCAGAAAAAGATACACGCCAAGACGAACAGCGCAAGATGAGCGATATAGGAAGCATGAAGATCACTAAAGAAGAAGTAAAAGAAGTGGCACCTGTCTCTATTCGTTCTTCTATCTTGGGCTTCTTTACCGGTGTCCTTCCAGGCGCAGGCGCAACCATTGCCGCTTTCCTTTCTTATGGTATGGAGCGTAACCTTGCGCCTAAAGACAAAAAAGAAGAATTTGGCAAAGGAAGCATTCGTGGCTTAGTTGCACCAGAGTCAGCTAACAATGCAGCATCAAGTGGTTCGTTTGTTCCGCTATTGACGCTCGGTATCCCTGGCTCCGGTACAACTGCAATTATGTTGGGTGCACTGATCGCTTATGGTATTCAACCGGGTCCTCGACTATTCGTTGAACATCCAGACGTGTTCTGGTCAGTCATCATCTCTATGTACTTCGGTAACATCGTTCTTGTTATCTTAAACCTACCGTTGATTCCTTATATTTCTAAGCTACTAGCGGTACCAAGAACGGTATTGTTGCCGATGATCCTATTCTTCTCTATTACTGGGGTGTATTTGGTCTCGTTCAATACCATGGACGTGTTTATCATGCTGCTCGTAGCAATGGCAGCAATCGCACTAAGACTAGCCAACTTCCCATTAGCTCCGTTACTGCTTGGTTTTATTCTTGGCGGATTAATGGAGGAGAACTTAAGACGAGCACTGATGATCAGTGATGGTGAGCTAAGCTTCTTGTGGGAGCGCCCTATCACATTGACGTTTACTGTATTGGCTGTACTAGTACTTGTCGGACCCGCGTTGCTTTCGTTGGTTAAAAAATGGTTTTATCAACCCAAGAAAGTTGAATCTTAGGTTCAGTATGAATTGTTACTTACAGAGCCACTCTATTGAGTGGCTCTTATTTAATTAACAATTCTGGTCGATAATCGCGTAACGGTACTCGCCTTTTTCAGAGTCTGGTTGAGTGACAAGAAGAAAGCAGCCGCCCTCTTTCACAACTTCAACATTGCGTATTTCTTTACCACCATAGATGACCAACTCACCACCGTCACTAGCACCATTCTGTTTGACATGATAATTCATGTCTGTATCAAGAAATTGAGCGACGTTGTTTTTAGTATCCAGTTTCAAGTGGCCATTGATTAAGTTTACTCTTTTACCATCAATTTTGACTGCTTTATCTCCATTGCGTTCAACGCCATTGATTACGGCCTTGCTATAAACCAATGAATCCATACCTTTAACCGCAGCTTGAGCGCCTTTCAACACGCTTACTCGGGCATCAGTGGTAAGATTTAAGAACCTTGGTGCGGCACTGACCGCTAAAATGCCAAGAATAACGATAACTACAACAAGTTCGATAAGCGTAAAGCCGTTACGTTTCATGAGGATTTTTCCTTTCTATTGGGCTGAGTTTATTGAATCAAGATCACGATTCGGCCGAATAGTACGAAAAAAGCCCTTTTGTAAAACAACAGAAGGGCCTTAGAAATCCTTTGAAAATCAGATTAAGAGGTGATTAACGTATAACTTTACGATAACAGCGCTCTGGGCGTCCGACGGTACCGTAATTCACGTCAGCTTCCAGCTCACCATTACTAATAAGAAACTCCAAGTATCGCCTTGCTGTTGTTCTGCTCGCGCCAATCATTTCCCCCGCTTCATCGGCGGTAAATGGCTTATCTTCTTTAAACAATGCACGAATTTTCTCAAGGGTCACGCCATCAATCCCCTTGGGTAGTCGAAGCTCAACATTTTTCTCTGCGCTACTAGTTTGCATCATTTCGTCTACTAACGATTGATCCAAACCTTCCACATGATGCAATTGCTCGGTACGTTTCTGGTACTTTTTCAATGCCGCCTCCAGCCGAGGAAACATAACAGGCTTTAATAAATAATCAATCACACCGCCACGCATCGCCTGTTGCAGAGTTTCAACATCGCGTGCAGCAGTAATCAAAATAACATCACACTCTTGATTCAAACTCCGTAGCCAAGCCAATATTTCTATGCCTGTACCATCAGGCAAATAAACATCGAGCATCACTAGCTCGGGTTCTAATATTTCAAGCTGTATTTCAGCTTCGGCTTTTGATGTCGCCATTCCAACTACTTCAAAACCACCAATTTGCTCTAGGTATCGACGATGCAGTTCTGCGATTTTTAAATCGTCTTCTATTATCATGACTCGTGTTAAGTCACTCATGCTAATCCATCCTTAGGAATATATACCGTCACACGTGCGCCGATATCCTTGTTTTCTACTATTTCCAACTGTCCTTGGTATCTTTCAGTCAATTGTTTGACTAAAAACAATCCCACACCACGATTAGTGACTGATTTACTCGACACACCACGTTGCGTCAGCGATTTCACATCGAGATGCTTGGGTAAGCCACACCCCTTATCAATAACTTCTAAAATGATTTCATTACCAAAGTCACTCACCGACACTTCAACGTCTGACCGTTCTAACCGCTCATGAGGAGAGTGCGCAATAGCCGATAATGTTGCTTCAAACGCGTTATCAATTAAATTACCCAAAATGGTCACTAAGTCATCAGCATTTATCTCTTTTGGCAATGGTTCAAGTCGCGACTCATCTTCTACTTTTAATCCTAATCCCAGCTCACGTGCGCGCTCTGTTTTTCCAAGAAGCATACCGGCGATCAACGGGTCTTTAACGGTTTCTCGAAGGAACTCAATTAAGCTCTGATAGTGCTCAGTTTCTTGCCCAATGAGATGCTGCACCGCATCCAATTCCCTCATTTGTACCAATCCACTTATAGTGTTCAACTTGTTTCGATGTTCATGAGTCTGCGAACGTAAAAGCTCGGCATAAGCTTTGGTTTGCGATAGCTGTTCAGTCAATTCCGAGATTTCATCGCGCAAACGAAAACTCGACACCGCACCAACGACTTTGCCATCAACAACAATGGGACTGCGATTGGCAACGATACGTTGTTGATTGAGATACAGCTCAATATCATTATCTGACTCTTGGCTTTCGATCAAACTTTGCAGGTCGGAGTTCGGTAACACCTGGTACAACGGTTTGTTCATAACACCCGATTTAGTTAACCCTAAGATCTCACACGCACTGGTATTAATCGAGCGTAATACCCCGTCGGAGTCAATGCTGATAACACCTTCCTTAATGGTGCTCATAGTGACGTCCAACTCGCCATAAAGACGACCGATCTCTTCTGGTTCAAAACCCAATAGTGCTTTTTGAAAACGACGTGAGATAAAGTAAGAAACAATCGCGTTCACAATGAGCACCAGTATTGCCATTCCAAGGAGGAACGCTAAATAGGGCTCAATACGGTCTTGGAGTCTATCCAATAAGTAGCCGACGGAAACAACACCTATGATATTGCCATCTTTATCAAATACCGCCGCTTTGCCTCGAACTGACTTTCCAAGAGATCCTTCTGCAAACGATACGTAGGTTTGACCATGAATCAGAGCTTGATCATTATCACCCCCTTTCATTGGCAACCCAATTCGTTCATCAATAGGATGGACTAAACGAATGCCTTTCTCGTCACCAATAACAATGAAGGCTGCCCCGATCATCTCAGTAAGTCCACGAAATCGGTTTTGCATTCGGGCAGACGTGTTCTGTTCAATCATATTGATAACAGCACTAGACTGCGCCAAGAATGTTGCGACGCCTTTGGCTTTTAGCCCCATTTCCTGTTCTTGGGACTGCTTAATGTAGCTAAATCCAGCTAATGATAAGACAAGCAACTGCAACAACCCCGAAACCGTCATAATTATGAGCATTCGGTGTCGAAAACTTATCTGGTTCCATTTCATGATAACTCTCCCTAACACCCATACTGTAACAGCGTTGTAACATACGAGCACTCAATTGGGTATCGAACTGTGAAGCATATAATTAATTTACGTAGAATCAGTCAAATAGACGATAAAAGCGCTCTTTGATTCCTACAATTAGAGTGTAAATATTCATGTCAGTTACATGCATATGCAACCGAATGTCTGATTATGATCACATCACTTTTAGCTTATTTTTAGAACAATTCAGCCGTTATTCCGTATAGTAAAATTGTTATCTAAAAAGTATCTGAGTCTACTTGCTATTTGTCGACTCAAACGTAACTTTCAAGGTCACTTATAACTAGAAAATAATAAACGAAAACGCAGTAACCCTTGTGCAGAGCGCAAAATACAACGTAAGAAGGAACGTCGTTATGGAACGGGACTGTTTTGGAATTTGCCTTAATCGGGCGATGCTGTCGAAAAATCGACGCGCTACATTTACTCACGTCAGAGCATATCAAGCGACAAACTCACAAGTATCGGAACTAGAACACGACGTTATGGTATCGTTCGCTTCACCACAAATGTCAGGCAGTGAAGTCTTAAAAGAACTGCTTCAAGCAAAAGACTTAATGTGGAGAGCAGGCTACGTTTGTCCATCAAATGATTAAGATCGTTTAAAAAAAAAGCAACGGCACGTAATGTGACGTTGCTTTTTTAGTATCCGTCATCAAAATATATCGTTTAGCTTCTAAATAACAGATACTTAACCGCATAGCACTCGAAAAAACATCTATAGTTATGTTATTGCACACCATTTTATTAGAGCATATACTCTAATCAATTTATTAACATCTGTTTTGGAGCAAACATGAAAATAAGGTCCCTACCGCTGGTTGTGGGCGCATTGCTAGGAACGCTTTCTTTCGGCAGCTACTCTGCCGAAGTCTCCTTTGATGAAGCCTGGCAATTGCTTCAACAAAACAATAATTCTTTAGCCGCCCAACGAGCCAACGTAGAACGATACGGGCACTTACAAGATGCAAGCAGTAGCCTAAACCTACCTAAGGTTACGGTTGGCGCTAACTACACTCGATTGGATCAAGATGTGACAATTAGTGGTTCACAGTTTGCGGATAGCTTAAGTGGGTTACCCGCAGGTGCTTCTGCTCTTGGACCTTTACTTGGCAACCTACTTGGCGGTGTAACCTCAACAATCGAAACACAAGATGTATTTAGCTCATCAATTCGAGCCGTTTGGCCAATCTTTACTGGTGGCCGAATCACAGCAGCACAAACTGCCGCTGAGGGTAAAAAAGAAGAGGCTCAAAGCCAGCTTGCAATGGAAGTACAAGCTCGATATGAAGATTTAAGTAAATACTATTTTAGCGTAGTGCTCGCACGCAATGTCGTTGAAACCAGAACGGCGGCAGAAAAAGGGCTAACCAAGCACCGAGACTTCGCCATTAAACTCGAAGAACAAGGACAAATTGCTCGAGTTGAGCGCCTTCAAGCAGAAGCATCATTAGCGAAAGCGGTAGTAGAGCGCAAAAAAGCACAACACGGCCTAGATATCGCAGAAGCTGCCCTTACCCAAGTTTTAGGGCAATCTGAAACCGTTGAGCCTCGTGACCAGCTCTTTATCAACGAAAACCTGCCACCGCTGGATGCTTTCGTTGACCAAACTCTAGACACCTACCCAGGTCTCTCCATTCTTGATGCCAAAGAGAAGCAAGCAAGTAGCTTGATGAAGGCTGAGAAAGGTAAATATTTCCCAGAAGTATACGCCTACGGTGACTATAGCCTGTATCACGGCGATTCATTGGCTGGACAGCTGAAGCCAGATTGGTTAGTTGGTATTGGTGTAAGTGTCCCACTTCTTGAGAACACAGGCCGCAGTGAGCAAATGAAAGCGGCTAACAGTGCGGTATCTCAAGTACAATTTTTAAAGAAACAAGCGAAACAAGACTTAAGTGTCTTAGTTGAGAAAACTTACTTGGAAGCGCAGCAAGCACTCGATGAAGTGCAAGGGTTGAATACCAGTATTCAACTTGCAGAAGAGAACCTCAAGCTACGCCAAAAAGCCTTTTCTCAAGGATTAGGCCGCTCTCTAGACGTGGTCGATGCTGAGCTTTATCTTGCCAGCGTCAAGACCCAGCAAGACGCCGCAAGCTTCCAGTACTTACTGTCATTAAATAAATTACTCGCGCTTTCTAGCGAGATGAACAACTTTTCTACGTATAAATATAACGCTATTACCCCAGCTCAACTAAGAACGAAGGATGCATCATGAACAAGGTAAAACCTACTTTACTGACATTAGGTACGATTGCGATTATTGGTTGGGTTGGATACAAATTTTATGATGCCTATCAAACACCTCCATTTCGCCTACAAGGGCAAATCGAGTCTCAGCAATATAGCATTTCATCAAAAGTACCAGGTCGCATTGATGAAGTATTAGTGCGAAAAGGTGACGAAGTAGCTGAAGGCCAACTCATTTTCACCATCCATAGCCCAGAAATCGAAGCCAAACTCGAGCAAGCCGTAGCCGGACAAAAAGCTGCGGGAGCACTTGCCAAAGAAGCGGAGACAGGGGCACGTAAGCAACAGATTCAAGCAGCAGAAGACCAATGGCGCAAAGCAAAAGCCGCTGCAGCATTACTTGAGAAAACGTATCTACGAGTTAACAACCTATATAAAGATGGTGTGGTAGCTGAGCAGAAACGTGATGAAGCCATGACTCAATGGCAAGCAGCCAAATACACCGAAAGCGCAGCATTTCAGATGTACCAGATGACCAAAGAAGGGGCGCGTTCTGAAACAAAACTCGCTGCGGCAGAAAAAGCTCGAATGGCGGAAGGCGCGGTAGCCGAAGTGGAAGCTTATGCAGCTGACACTAAAATTCATTCTTGGTTTGATGGTGAAGTTTCACAAGTATTGCTGCACAGTGGCGAACTTGCACCTCAAGGCTTCCCTGTTGTTACGGTTATTGATACCAAAGACACCTGGGCCGTTCTGAATGTACGTGAGGATCTTTTAAGCCAATTCGAGAAAGGTAAAGAATTTGATGCTTACTTACCTGCACTTGATGAAACCGTGACCTTTAAAGTGTTCCACGTTGCTGTAATGGGTGACTTTGCTACATGGCGTTCAACTGACGCGACTCAAGGTTTCGATCTTCGTACCTTTGAAGTTGAAGCTCGTCCTGTAGATAAGGATGTACCGCTTCGTATGGGTATGAGCTTAGTGGTAGAAATGTAGGAAGCCATTATGCCTCACTCTTTTCCAACATTAGCTAAACGAAGACTCGCGAAAAGTCAGTTTCATAGCCAATGGCAAGTACTACGCCATGACAAATGGTTATTATCCTGCCTCTCTTGGGTGCCAATATTACTGTGCCTTTCTATCTATTGGATCTTTTCCCAAGGAATCGCCAGCAACTTACCCATTGGTGTGGTTGACCTGAGTAAAAGCCAGTTATCGCAAAAGCTAGTTCGAAACTACGATGCCACCTCGATGTTGAGTGTTAATCATCAATATGATGACATTGGCCAAGCTCGTGATGCCCTAATAGAGGGCGATATTTACGCAATTCTAACCATACCGCATGGTTTTGATAAAGCCGTAGTGAAATCATTACGTCCAGAAGTAACCTTGTTTTATAACAGTCAATACATACTCGTTGGACGCTTGATCAATTCTGCGGCTCTACAAGCACAAGGCACTTTTAATGCTCAAGTTGAAGTTGTCAAAGCTCTAGCAAAAGGCAACACAACAGGCGCTGCAGCTATGGGTAAAGCGGTCAACGTGAGAACTCAGATAACACCGCTATTCAACAAAGGCACTAACTATGCTCAGTTCCTAGTGAGTGCTATCGTTCCAGCAATTTGGCAAATCGCTGTTGTGTCTTTCACTGTACTGGTGTTGAGTGCAAACTATCGAATCTCCGGACTCGCTCCTTGGTTAGGACAAGAAAAACCCATATCAAGATTGGCACAGACCTTGTTCCCCTATTTCCTCTGGTTCTTGTTGCAAGGCACTTTCTTTTTAGTGTGGTTTTACGACTTAATTGGATGGCCAATGGAAGGAAGTTGGCTGGTGCTCTTCTTTGCACAGATCGTTACTACGATCACCTGTATGATAATGGCAGCACTGTTTTTCTTCTTAACTTGCGATGCTGCACGTGCGATGAGTTTTGCGGGCGCATTTACCGCACCAAGTTTTGCGTTTATGGGAATTACTTTTCCAGCGACAGACATGAATCCCCTCGCGTTATTTTGGCGTGAGCTATTACCAATCAGTCATTACATTGAGGTTCAGGTAAGCCAAGCAAGTTACGGCGTCACTCCACTTCAGTCACTCTCGCACTTAACACCAATGTTAGGTTACGTCATCCCATTGGTAGTAACGTCTGTGTTAATTAAAAAACATATGAGTAAGGAGTTAGTAGCATGACGCTGTTAGAACATGTAAAACTCGAACTCAAAGCCATTCTCACCAATCCGGTAGTAGTACTAACGGTATTTGGTGGCGTGATTTTCTATTCGTTTTTATACCCTCTTCCCTACACTCAGCAAACACCAAGAGAACAACCAATCTCTGTAGTCAACTTAGATCTCAGTCAAACCAGCTTTCAATTAGAACGGATGGTCGACGCAACACCAAATGTGAAAGTGGTACAGCGAGACCATACTATTGCTGCAGCGAAAGAGGCTTTTTTAAATGGGGAAGTGTCCGGTATTTTGGTGATCCCTGAGCATTTCTACAAAGACCTTATGTTAGGGAAAAGTCCAGTACTCGCCTACGCCGGCGATGCCGCTTTGTTTTTGGTTTATGGAACCGTGGTTGAGGGTCTAGCGCAAGCTGGCGGGACATTGGCAGCAAAAGCCAAAGTAACCAAATTGCTTATCGATGGCATCCCTCTAGAGCTGGCGAGCAAACAGTATGCAGCGACTCAACTTAACACCAAACCTACCTTTAACCCTCGAATGGGGTATGTAGACTATGTTGTGCCAGCAGTATTTGTATTAATCCTTCAACAGACTCTCGCAATGGCGTCCGGTTTAGTTGGTGGAACACAACGCCAAGGTAAAGGTTACTGGTGCTCTCAATCAGTGTTATCTGTTGTGGCTGTTCGCAGCATTGTGCTGACGCTTATTTACTACCTACTTGGTATGTATTACTTCGGTGCTAGCTTCGAGATGTATGGTATCAGTAAGCTGGCACACCCCGTCGAATTGCTGACTCTAATGTTGCCGTTTTTGCTTACTTCCTGTTTTATTGGCATATTTTTGGGCGCCATTACACCACGAAGAGAGCTAGTAACTGTTGTTGTTCTGCTAAGCTCAATGCCTCTGATCTTTTCCGCAGGCTTTATATGGCCAACAGAAATGCTCCCAGAGCCCATCAAGTGGTTTGCTGCAATCTTCCCTACGCAAGCAGCGATTAATGGCTTTTTGAAGCTGAATCAAATGGGTGCCGAGTGGTCTCAAATACGTGGGGCATGGACGCAACTTTGGATTCAAGCCTTCGCTTGGGGAAGTCTTGCTATATATAGCTTCAAGAAATATAGAGTAAGCAATGCTGAGTAACTAAAAGACAAAAGAAAGGGGCTAATGACATATCATTAGCCCCTTTTGTTTTCTCTCGTTGAATTAGCTTCGAACTAGTTCAACCTTTTCTTCGTTTTCACCGGCAGCAGGATCGTTGAACTTATCAATGTTCAATGCACCTTCCGATTTAGCAACAATACAAGTAACTGCACTGTCACCTGTGATGTTAACTGCGGTACGAATCATATCTAATAGGCGGTCAACACCCATGATTAATGCAATACCTTCTAAAGGTAGACCCACTTGGTTTAGTACCATGGCTAACATGATAAGGCCAACACCAGGAACGCCCGCAGTACCAATTGACGCAAGGGTCGCTGTCAGGATAACCGTCAGGTAATCACCCATGGTTAAATCAATATTAAACGCCTGAGCAATAAACGCCGTCGCGACACCCTGCATGATTGCCGTACCGTCCATATTGATGGTTGCACCCAGCGGGATAGTAAAGGACGATACTTTGTTATCCACACCAAGACGATTCTGAGCCGTTTCCATGGTAACAGGAATGGTTGCGTTGGATGATGCGGTCGAAAACGCGAACATGACAGCGTCTTCCATCTTCTTCAAGAAGGTAACAGGACTTAAACCTGTAAATGACTTAAGCATGACACTGTACGTAACCAAGCCATGCAATAGTAATGTGGCTGTTAGAACGAAGAAGTACTCTGCAAGGTTAAAGATTGCGCTTAAACCTAAACCAGTAAAGAGCTTAGCCATTAAGAAGAATACACCGTAAGGGGCGATGTTCATTAACAAAGCTACCAACTTCATGATCACTTCGTTAAGGTCACGGAACACAGCCGCGATTCGCTCTCCAGGTTCGCCCGCAGCACTAATCGCAATACCGAACAATACAGCAAACACGATGACTTGTAGTGTTTTACCTTCTGCCATTGCGCTAATAGGGTTAGTTGGGAACATGTCAATGATGACCTGCCCTAAAGATGGGGCTTCAGCAGCGGCAAATGAACTAGCAGCAGTAAGGTCTGCACCTGCACCCGGTTGGAACACAGTGCCCATGGTAAGAGCTAAGGTGATCGCAACTGCTGTCGTCGCTACATAAAAAAGAACAGTCTTACCACCTAAACGGCCTAGAGTGGTTACGTCCTTCAAAGAACTTGTACCACAAACTAGCGATACAAAAACCAAAGGTACAACAAGCATCTTCAAGCTGGCGATGAAAATTTGGCCACCAACTTCGAACAAACCATTAACGATGTATGCGTCTACAAATCCGTTCTCAGCAAACAAGCTTCGAATCGCGAAGCCCGTCAAAATACCTGCAACCATACCGATAATCACTCGTGTAGTCAGTGACATTGGTTTTTTGGTATTAGTCATAATTACTCCTTATTTTTATATTGCTTAGAGATGGGGACATCAAAAAGCCGGAGCAGATTAGCAGCTAGATGCTGACGATTAGAATTACAAATTTGTTTTCTGGTCCTGCACTGTGACTGGGATCACTCATTTTGTTACGAATAGCACTCCAGCAAAAACCTTAACGCTACATTTGACCAACAAAACAGCATGCAATATAACACCTTTCTCCATAAGTGATATTATGTTCTTTTAAAGTTCAGATAAGAAATATTAATACCTAAAAGGCACCTCAATATACCATCTTAATGAAATAAAAATACCTAGCACATAGTTCTGTATATTTTTACAATGAAAGACAAATAATCTATATCATCAAATAGACACAAGACTCAATTCGAAAACGACAGCAGTTTCTTCTGGAATCCTAGGATGTTCATCTTCTTTGTAAGCTAAGTGCGCTGGGACATATAAACGCCACGTAGAACCTAGCTTCATCTGTTTTAGTACGACTAACCAAGAGACAGGAGCCTGATTTAAAGAAATCGTTAGCGGCTCAGGCAGATGTACAGAGCTATCAACTTGACGTCCGTTTAGAAGCCAAGTCTTATGTCTGACCTTACACTGAGTTCCTGACGAAACACTAGCGAGCTCATTCCCCTCTTTTAGTATTTCATACTGAATACCTGAGCTATGGGTTGTTACTTCACGGCGCTGACCATTCTTTTTGAAAAAAGCTTGTTCAAATTCTGTTTGTTGCTGCTTTAGCTGTTTCTCTGTTTCTTTGCGCTGATCTTCCATCTGTTGCTTCAATTGCTCATTTTCAGAGGGGTCAAATGGCCATTCTTTTTGCATGAATGTGTCCATGATGGCTTCTTGGACAATTTTGATATTCATTTTTGGAAATGATTTTTTGGCGAGTTCCAACGCGATTTCTCGACCGTATATATAGCTTACTTTTTGTTCTAACGTCTCTATTTCCATCTCAACCTCTCAACAACTAACTCTTGGTCTAATGTTAAGACTTCTTATACAGAAAAAAAGTATGTTACGGATAAAAAGGCTTGATACTGGAAGAAGAAAAGGACCAAGAGGTCCTTTTGCATTGATGATTATGTCAACTTTAGGTCGGTTCATTATCTGGCAGGGAATCGACAACTGGCAAAGTTTGCAACACGTATTGACCAGGAGCATTACCTACTACAGGATATTCTTCATTTCCTGTTGAAAACGGTTCAACTTGCTCTTCCGCGCTAAACTGTTTGAGCCACTCGTTCCAGTGTAGCCACCACGACCCCTTATGGTGTTCTGCATTCCCTACCCACTCTTCTGCGGATTCTTCTAGAGTAGAATTAGTCCAGAAACCATATTTCTCTTTTGCGGGATGATTAACGATACCTGCAATATGCCCTGATTCGCCCAATACGAAAGTTTTGTTCCCACCCATTTTCAACGCACCGCGATAAGTTCCTTGCCAAAGTGCAATATGATCCTCTTTGGTGGAAATAAAGTAACTTGGGATTCGTATCTTATCTAAGTCTATCCACACGCCGCCGATTTTCACACCTTTATCCTGAATCAGCTTGTTTTCAAGGTATAGCTGTCTTAATAGAAAATTATGTGTAGCTGCAGTTACATTAGTGCTATCACTATTCCAGTACAACAAGTCGAAATCTACGGGACTGTTACCCTTAAGGTAATTATCGACATAGTAGTTCCAGTAAAGACTATTTTCTCGAAGCAAGCTAAATGTCACACTGAGTGAGCGACCATCCATATAACCTATGGCGTTATTTTGTAGTTCAATAGCTCTGATGATGGTGTCGTTTATATAAGCTCCTACTTCGCCTGGCTGGCTATAATCAAGCAACGTGGTGAAAAACGACGCTGAGACAATCCGTTTCTTCATACGTTTGGCGGCATAGTACGCCACAGTGGAAGCGAGGACAGTGCCACCAATACAATATCCGGCAGCATTGATCTGATCTTTACCGGTGATCGACTCAATGGCAGAAACTGCTTTGACAACACCATTAGTCACGTAGTCGCCAAACTCCACCTTAGCTTGAGAAGCGCCAGGATTTCGCCACGACATCATAAATACACTGTGGCCCTGCTCCAGCAGCCATTTAACCATCGAGTTTTTCTCACGAAGATCAAGAATGTAGTATTTGTTGATGAAAGGCGGAACGATAAGCAATGGTGTAGAGTTCACCACTTCTGTTACTGGACGATATTGAATCAGCTCAAATAGCTCATTCTGATAGACAACATCTCCAGCCGTATTAGCGACATGTTCACCTATTTGGAATGCCTCAGTATTCGTCATGCGAATTTTCAGCACATCAGCACTTGCTTCAATGTCCTCTTGGAACTGCTGAAGTCCAGCAAGCAAGTTTTCTCCATTTTGCTCAACAGTTAGTTTAAGTAGCTCAGGATTGGTGGCGATGAAATTCGTTGGTGAGAGTGCATTCAACGTTTGTCGGGAGAAAAACGTCAATCGCTCTTTGATTTTCTCATCGACACCTTCCACCGAGTTGATGGTCTCTAAATAAGTCTTACTGAAAAGAACATAGGACTGCTTGATGAAGTTATAAAACGCTTCTTCTTTCCATGCATCATCTTCAAATCGACGGTCGCCTTTTTCTACAGAAACGACCTCTTCTTTACTTGATTGCAGTGCTACTCGCTGCCAAATCTCTAGTTGTTGAGTCCACCATTTAGTTTGCATGTCCAACATAGCAGCGGGTTGCTGTGAGGCCTTATCCATAAAAGCTGCAGTATCTTCTGCGTTGAGTTCCTGCATTGCTTTAGTTAGAGGGCTATTAACGGCTGCCTTGCCTTGCTCGAAGTCTTTCCACCATTGCTGGTTGCTCTCCTGCAGTTTCACAAGGTAGTCCGAAAAGAAGTTTTGAAACATAGTTAAAACCCTTTTCTTGGAAAACAAAAAAGGCTGCGGGAACGAGTGCCCCCGCAACCCTAATAAAAAAACTGAATCATTAAGCTGGCGTGTTAGCTTTTACTGTTTCAGTTGTTAGAGCTTCAATATCTTCTTTGAATTCTTTCGCAACTTGTTGGAGCTTATTACTGTCATCCATCATTTGTTGAGATAGGCGAGACAGTGTATTAAGTTGTTGGCTATTAAAAACAGCAAATGATGACACGTCTTTAATTTCGGAGGCCGCTTTCATTTGGCTTAAACCAAGCTCACTGTACGAACGCATGGCATTAAGTTGCAGTTCAGTTAGAGTCTCTACATTTTTCGTCATCAATTTGTTGAATTTTGCATATGGTTCAAACGTTTTTTCTGACTGTTCATTGAAAACTTTAAAGATATCCGTGTACATGATTATTTCTCCTAGGAAATATATTCCAATTTTATATAACTATCCCATTAATATTTGGGAATCCGACAACACTGTAATGAGCTATTAACAATTACGTTTTTTTAAGACTTGCAGTTTTTCAAAAGTACTGCTGTTCCCATACCACCACCCACACATAAAGATGCAACGCCGATATTCTTTTGTTCGCGTAACATTTCATGAATAAGAGTGACAATAATTCTATTACCAGACGCTCCTAATGGATGTCCTAGGGCAATAGCACCACCATTTGGATTAGCTTTTTGTAAAATAGACTCCGCAGACACACCATGCTGCGATGCTAAGTTGCGTATAACCCCTAACGCTTGGGCCGCAAACGCTTCGTTAAGCTCAAACACATCCACGTTTTCTATGGTTAAGTCAGCTTTACTAAGCACTTTAGTCACCGCTTGAACTGGGCCAAGTCCCATTACTTGCGGGTCAATACCAGTTTGAGCACAGTTAACGACTTCACATAATGGTGTCAACCCTAAGCGTTCAACCGCCGACTCGGAAGCCACAACCAAAGCGCTAGCACCATCATTAATGCCCGACGCATTACCCGCCGTCACTGTACCTTCTCTATCAAATGCAGGCCTTAACTTAGATAAGCCTTGCATGGTCGCGTCTAGTTTGGGGTATTCATCGGTCGAAAATTCGACGCTTTGACGTCGAATTTTCACCTCAACGGGTTGAATTTCATCTATAAACTTCCCTGCTTCAATGGCTGCGGCCGCTTTTTGTTGACTTTGTAGGGCATACGCATCTTGATCGTCACGAGAAATATCGACTTCCTTAGCGATGTTTTCAGCGGTCACGCCCATGTGGTAAGCATTAAAGACATCGGTGAGTCCATCTGAAACGAGAAGATCCTTTGCAGTGATATCCCCCATTTTATGGCCTGAACGTGCCGACGCTGGCATAGCAAACGGGATCTGCGACATAATCTCAACACCAGCAGCGACAACAACTTCTGCCTCGCCTGATTTGATATGTGATGCGGCGTCCATGAGCGTTTTCATTCCGCTACCACATACCATGTTTAGCGTATAAGCTGGAACTTCCGCTGGAATACCTGCATAGATAGAAGCTTGTCGTCCTACCCCCATGCCTTGATTTGCACTCACAACGTTACCGACAATCACTTCATCTATGTCGTTAACAGTTATACCGCAGGCATCGACCGCACCAGCAATTACTTCCGATGCAAGTTTTCCAGCAGTAACGTTCTGTAAGCTGCCACCAAAACTACCGATTGCTGAACGCTTTGCTGCAACAATAAAAACTTTTTCCATTATCTGTTCCCTTGATTACGCCATGTATAGGCCGCCATTGATGGCAACCGTTTCACCTGTGATGTAAGCGGCCTCTTCACTTGCCAAAAATGCTACCGTGGCGGCAACTTCTTCTGGTTTTGCTAGGCGTTTCAGTGGAATGGTGCTTTTAATGGAATCGAGAACGTCTTCACGCATGGCCTCAACCATAGGCGTGCCTGTATAACCAGGTGCAACAACATTTGCTGTAACTCCAGATCTAGCACCTTCTGAAGCAAGCGCTTTGGTAAAGCCAATCATTCCAGCTTTTGCTGCAGCGTAATTCGCTTGGCCAAACTGCCCTTTTTGACCATTTACCGATGAGATATTGATGACACGGCCATTACCTTTTTCACACATAGCCGCGAAAAGAGGTTGCGTCACGTTATAAACACTATTCAGATTAGTGTTGATGACATCAAACCACGCTTCAGCCTTCATTTTCTTAAACTGGCCATCCCTCGTAATACCGGCATTGTTTACGACCAGATCAAATGTCCCTTCTTCTTGCTGAAGTTGATTTAGCTTTTCGTTACACTCCTCAGTATTCGTAACATCCAGTTCAAACAGCCTTACTTGGTCTTCTGTGAAACCCTTGCTGTCGAACCATTCCTTAGCGCATGAATAGTTACCTGTGTTATAGGTAGCAATCAGACGATATCCTTTATCGACAATTGCAGATGATATTGCGGAACCAATTCCGCCTTTTGAACCGGTGATTATTGCGAGCTTCTTCATTAATGACTCCATTCCTAGCAACTAGCATTT
This sequence comes from Vibrio mediterranei, assembly GCF_900088415.1. GTDB lineage: Bacteria > Pseudomonadota > Gammaproteobacteria > Enterobacterales > Vibrionaceae > Vibrio > Vibrio mediterranei. Next base: position 236,611 of record NZ_FLLQ01000006.1, on the reverse strand, counting down.
AGCTATTGATGTAAACAAACTAAATTCTGACGTCCTAACTTGCGCATTTATTATGATGACTGACTTTATTATTGATATTACTGAGCTTTTGTTACGCTTTGACTTATGGATATTAAATTAATGAAATCTTAATATTTAACCACCCTTTAATCGTTGCACGGAGTATTACTTAGATACTGATCACAATCATGAAATCACTAAATTACATTTTATTCCCCTTTTTTCCTGAAGCAAAACCCAGAACCAAATCCTCACCAAGCCTTTAAATAACAACAACTTTAATTTTATAGTAGTATTAATAAAGACTAGCCATGCACCAAAATAATGATTGGTATCTATCAATAACATTTAATTACAATTGATAATTTCCATCACATTATTCTTAGATTGAATAATATAGATCACTGAAAGATATGAGATATTTATTTAGAGCTAAAGCTTAAATATCATCAAATGTAAATGGTCTGATGTAGATATATATAGCCAAAGCACCATACTGATGCAATACACATTATTTTGGTGCTTTTCATTAAGACGTGATCTTTTTCACAAACTCTCACAGCGCTTTAACATTAATACCTTGCACAATAACATGTTTACCTTCTTCCATAGAAAAGGCCCCTGAACTTAAAGTCCAAGGGCCTTCAAAGCTAAACACTTATATGTAGCTGCCTATCTTAGTTCAGCTTTGCCAGTAACTCCTTAACAGCAACGCTTAGTTGGCGGTCTCTGTCAGAAGCGACGTCGTCAGGTGAGTTATAAACCAAGATATTAGGCTTCACCTCATTGTTCTCGAACCACTTACCCTGATCATTTTTGAAGCCAAGTTGCGGTACACCATATTCCAATAATGTTTCTTGCTGGTTTTCCCAAAGCACGTAGGTTCCCGTTCCTGGTACACGTTCACCCACTAGTTTTCCAATTCCCTCTTTCTGATAAAAGTAAGGTACAACTGAACCATCTGAGTAACTCGATGCATTCGCTAACATTATGCTAGGTTTTGCCCAACGGCGAAGTGGAAATGAGCCTGCTGAATAGCCATCTCTCGATACCGCGGAACTGTGTCTCACACCAGATAATAGATTCATTATTTGATCATGTAGGTTCCCTCCGACATTGTATCGGACATCAATAACAACTGCTTCTTTATCTCGATATCGACCGAACAATTTGTTGACTAGCTGACGGTATGAATCGTTACCCATCTCAGGAATATGGATATAGCCCAGACGCCCATTTGATAACTTATTGGTAAGTACTTCACGCTCCGTTACCCAACGTTTATACGAGAGTTTCGCTTCGTCAGATAACGAGACAGGCTTAACGGCTACGGATATCGTTTTCTTATTCCCAGGAGTAAGAACAGACAGTCGAGTTACTTTACCTTCTAGGTTATTAAGCAATGGATAAATATCCTTGCCAGGTTGAACATCTACCCCGTTCACCGAGTAAATAATGCTACCTGATTTAATCGGGTTATTCGGTAGATCTGCTGGCCCTCCTAGTAGAACGCTACGAACTCTTGCACCTTTCCCTTGATATTTATCATCGTAAATAATGCCAAGTGATGCTGGCGACTCCCAACTACCAGGATGCATCCTATACGTAGAACCAGTGTGTGAGGCGTTCAACTCACCAGCCAACTCACTTAACAACTGAGCAAAGTCATTATAATTATGTATGCTTGATAAATGTTTTGCATACGCCTCTCTATACCAATCCCAGTCAACTCCATGTAAGTTCTTGTCGTAGAATTTTGTCTTGGTCAAGCGCCATACATGGTCAAATATATACTGTGTTTCTTTCGCAAAGTCATATTCTGCATCCAAGCTAAAATGAACGTCCTCACTATCGCCATTAGCTAAATCGATTTTCTCTAGTTGTCCATGACCAATGAGCATCAACATCGTTCTGTCAGGCGTTACCGTCATGGCTTGGATGTCATCCTCGGAGCGTGTGAACATCACTTCATGATCCCCTGTTAAAAGATTCAGGTGCACAAATTCGATATCATCGCCGCGTTGATTGGCAACAACCATTTCAGTGTTGTCGGGAGAAAGGTAACTCGCCAAAACTGACATAGAATAAGGCGTTAAGCGGTGGATTCTATCTTGAAGGTCGTTGACATCAATCAGAGTTTTATTGTTTGGAGCAGAAGCATGTTCTTCTTGCTCAGCTAACCACGCTTGGTCTTGAGATAGACCCAAGTTTGCTTCTGTTTTTTTATTTAGAGTGACCGCATATACGTCACCATTTACGGTACTGCCATCCAGTTCTGTCAGTCCGTCTTTGTCTGAAGTCCAGTAAACAACCTGACCATCATCAGAGAACTTTGGTGCAAATTGAACAAATCCGCTGTAGCTCAATGTGATGGGTTTGTTCTCGCCTTTGCTATCAAGTAGAACAATATTATTAGCACTTAACGTACTACCATCACGAGATACAATATACTGATCATCTGGCGACCACTGATAGCGCCAATCTGAGTCCTCGTAGGAATACATAGATTGACTATTAAGAAGTGTCGTTATGGCGCCATCTTCAATAGTCATTACTTTTAACGTATTTCTTGATTCTCTGTATGCGATGCGTGTGTCATCATGAGACAACACAGGTTGGGTCTCATCTACCGGCGTATCCGTGAGTTGCTGTTCTGTTATCTGACTTGCCGTAAGAAAGCTCTTATCGTGATCGCCTATATGACTCGCAAATAAATCCCAATTCCCTGCTCGCTCAGAGCCATAAAGTAATGTCATTCCATCACTCGCGAACGAAATGTCTCTTTCTGCTTGTGGGGTATTCGTCAATCGACGAGCCTCTCCGGTCAACGTAGAGATGACAAATACCTCCCCTCGAGCTACGACGGCGACTTCCGGAGCTGTTGGTGATACCGCTAGTTCAGTAATCTCATAAGCCAAATTCACGTTGCTAGTACTGCTATCACTGCGCGCTTTACGTATTTTGATGTCAACTTCATGAGCTGCCTTATCGCCTTTCCTCTTAAGCCAAATACCACCGTCAAACCCGTAAGCTAAATCACCTTGGGTGCTAATCGACAAAAACCTAACGGGTAACTTTTGATGATGAGTTACGGCAACAGCATCACCTTCAGGCTCAGTCAAAGATTGCTTCCAGATGTTAAAACTGCCTGAACGTTCAGATAAGAAATACATGGACTGGTCATCCTCAGACCAAACTGCATTGCGATCTTCACCTCTAAACGTTGTTAATTGTGTGTGTTTGTGACTTTTAGCATCATATTTCCAGATATCTCTTGCTGCATCTGATTGAGCTCCTTTGCGCCACTGTTGTTCGGTATAAGAAGGCAAATCAGTATACAAAGCCTGACTACCATCATGAGAGACCGAATAACTGCTCACTGAATTTTCTAACAAAACCTGCTCTCGACCACCCTTTGCAGGAACTGCGTAAAGTCTGTATGAACGACCAAAGAATCCGTTATTTAATTCACTATCACCATTACCAATCCTAAAAGATTGAAATAAGACTTGGCTACCATCGGCACTAAAGGAATATGGGATATCCTCGCTACCGTGGAAAGTTAACCGTCGAGATTTATGAGTGTTCATGTTCAAAACAAACACATCTCCCCGACCATACTGGTTAGATTGGTATGCTAACGACTGTCCGTCAGGAGACCATACAGGATTTGAGCTATAAACCGTCTCACTTGTAAGCGGAACCGCATCGCCACCCTTTGCGTTAGCTACCCAGACTTGGCCACTGTAAGTAAATGCAATCTGATCACCGTTCGGAGAAATAGCAATGTCTCGATACCATGATGAGCCCTCTGATGTTTGTGCAATAAGCAAAGAGGCGTGGCTAGCAGAGAAAAGGATAAAGCCCACTCGGGCTAAATGTGAAAATTTCATGGATTCCCTTAAGTGTTGCGTTTTTACCCATCATGCCACAGATTTGGGCGGGAAATTTTCATCACGAAATCATTGTAAATACAGACAAGTATTCGCCATTTTATCAAGCAATCACTCACCAACAAAATATACAGGATAATCCTCTATATATTTTATTTCATACAAAATTAAAACACTGCCAGATAATATATCCAATCATCTTTGCACTAATGAAATCTTATTCCTCAACCTTATACCGTTGCTTCATACATACACAAAAATACAAGTTGCTACAAAGCATTGACTCTGTTCTACCAAAATTAAGCGTGTGAGAACTAACTCTATCCTTTTTTGTTTCATTTTTGTTACGCTGGTTTTGAGTTACACTACGCTTTGCAAAAACGTCGTACCATAAGGACATGGATTGATGAGCAACACCAACACCTCTCCCACTCAGGCTATTCGAAAGACCCTCATTTTGGGTGCGTTTGCCATTCTTAGTTTCTTAGCCTTATTTTTCTATACACAACATTCTGTTGATAGCACCAAAAACCAATTGATTTCGCTTCAAAAGAGCATTCTTACCGCATCAAACAACATGCTAATGATGCGTCGTCACGAAAAAGATTTTGTTGATAGAGTCGACCAAATCTATCTACAGAAAATGGAAACGGATTATCAAAACATTCTAGAGGAATTAGGTTCGATAAATGCAACCATTATAAATTCTGGACTTAACACAGATTACGATGGTCAGTTGGCCCTATCACATGTCGATGACTATGTTCAACGCTTCTACTTATTGGCTGATATCGTGTTACTTATTCATGGTTCAGAAGGTGAACCCGGCCTTATTGATAATTTAAAGCAGAAGGCACTCGCATTTGAATATGCCTTGATTCAAGCCAATTCGACACCACTTGATTATATTGCTCTAACAACCAAAGATTTGATGTATCAGTTCTTCGCCGAGTTTGACCCTACTGTTCTACCAAGAATTGAACGAACCCTCGTTCAAATGCAATCAGAGATAAGCGCTCAGAACTCCTCATACGAACTCCTATATAGATTTCAGCAGTTCCGACTTGCTTTTTATGCGCTGCAAAGCGCGTACGAGAATTTTGGTTACTCCTATCAAGAAGGACAACTTGGTGAACTTAGAACCACCATTCATAAGCTGGAAGGCAAACTGAATACCCTGTTTAATGTCTTACCAAAACAGATAAACAGCGAAATCGGTAAACATCAAAATCATCAATCTCTTGCTACAATTTCGCTTATCACTGCCATTGTTCTCATCCTACTTTATGTTGTTAGACAAACCTCTACCCTAGAGAAAAAACTGATTGATGCTCGAGAACAAGAGAAACAAGCGAATCGAGCTAAGAGCGCATTTCTGGCAAATATGTCTCATGAGATTCGTACGCCACTTAACGGTATTTTAGGTATGACTGAGATCCTCGGAGATTCCAAGCTTAGTGCCATCCAAAAAGATTACCTGACGACCATCAATGCATCGTCCCAGACCTTACTCATGCTGATTAACGATATACTCGATCTTTCAAAAATCGAATCCGGGCATTTAGAGATTTGTCCTCACACGACAGCAATAAAAGAGACTATCTTTGATACTGCGGCACTAATCGCACCCAAAGCACAGCAGAAACAACTCGATATTCTCATCGATATCGATCCAGATATCCCTGACTATGTGAAAGCCGACGAACAAAAAGTTCGCCAAACATTAATGAATTTAGCTTCCAATGCGATTAAGTTTACTGAAACAGGCAGCATCGAATTCTCTCTAAAGTTGAGAGCTCAGACAGAAGACAGTGTCACCATTGGCTTTTCCATCCAGGACACAGGGATAGGCATTGATGAGAAAAATCAGAAGCACATTTTTGAAGAGTTTAAACAGGAAGATGCCGATACCTCGAAAGACTATGGCGGCACCGGTTTAGGCTTGGCTATTTGCGCAAAGATGGTGGAAATGATGGGTGGCAACATTCATCTTGAATCAATTAAAGGAAAAGGCTGTCACTTTTACTTTGACCTCAAATTCAGCCGCGACAGCCATAGTGTCAGTGATGAACCGTCACTATGTGTTCAATACTTCACAGACTCTCCAAATACACTGTTGCTTTCGGAACTTGAGCGTTACGGGGTGAAATTCGCGCACTCCGCTGTCTCAGACATCAACACGTTGGAACTCACCACTGATACGATCATTATTCTTGATAGCAACGCCAACTTCTCCTCAGTTCAATCACAATTCGAAGAGCATAATATTGTCCTATTGCGCGACAACAAAGAAGCTGCTGATGCCAATAACTTAAAGGTTTCTGCGTTTTTAACATCGCCACTATTTGGTAACAGATTGATCAACAGCCTGCGCAACCTTAAGAAGACCGAAACTCCTTCAGAATTGACTGGCGACAATGATACTAATTCAAAACCAAAGAGAACCTTTAGAATTCTGGTTGTTGAAGATAATAAAGTAAACCAACAAATCGTTGGTTTAAATTTGAAGAAGCTATCCATCAGCTTTGTTATCGCTAATAACGGCCAAGAAGCGATTGAGATTTATCAACGTGACTATTCGAGTATTGGACTTATACTTATGGATTGTATGATGCCTGTGCTTGATGGTTTTGAAGCAACTAAAGCGATTCGCGAGTTCGAAGCTAAGAAAGCTCTTAAGCAAACTCATATTATTGCGCTAACGGCCTCAGTGCTCGATGACGATATTCAAAAATGCTATCAAAGCGGCATGGATGACTATTTACCAAAACCTTTTAAGCGCGAAGTGTTGATGGAGAAACTAGACTCTAAGTTCCAAGCATCCTGATAAACCAAAGAGTGTTTATGCTGAATAACTACATCGATGTCTTAAAGAACAACTATGCGAACTTCAATGGACGAGCGACACGGAGGCAGTACTGGAGTTACGTTTTAGTCAGCTTTGTCATTGCCTTACTGTTCAACATCATCGATAGAATTGTTGGTGCCGGTAATGAGCAATTCGGGCTATTTGGTACGTTTTATTCTTTAGCCGTACTAGTACCGACCTTGGCAGTGGGGTGCCGACGACTGCATGATACAGGTCGGAGTGGTTGGTGGTTATTCCTCTACTTGATTCCCTTGTTAGGTGCTCTAATTTTAGTCATCTTTTTCATTTTCAAGAGTGATCATGACAATGAATACGGAGCGGCTCCTTCTTCTCTCTAGTGAATAGTAAAAGAGACTCGCATAGAGTCTCTTTTAGTTTTTGAGGTCCTTATTAGGCCCCGATGATGCCGCCATCTGTGCGCGTAATCATCATTACAGATGAACGTGGTATCGACTTACCACCTTCAGGGAAATGTGATGGAGCAAGATCTTCGCCTGGGTGCTGCACACCAACAAACATTGTCTTATAGTCTGGAGAGAAGGTTAACCCAGTAATCTCACAGGCTATTGGCCCGGTCAGGAAACGGCGGATTTCACCCGTTTGTGGGTCACTACAAAGCATTTGGTTGTTGCCCATACCTGCAAAGTCCCCCTTGTTTGAGTATTTACCATCGGTTTGAATCCATAACCTACCAGCGCGGTCAAAACCAATTCCATCAGGGCTATTGAACATGTTGTCCTTATTGATGTTGTCACTGCCAGCCATCAAACCAGCTTCGTGTACTTCGGGATTGCCCGCAAGTACATAAATATCCCAGTTAAACGTTCCTGCAGAGTGATCACCTTTCGTCGGCCTCCAACGAACAATGTGACCATATGGATTCTTTTCTCTTGGGTTTACCGTGTTCAGTGGCTGCGACTCTTTAACACCACGATGTTTATTGTTGGTCAAAGTACAAAATACCGACTGATTGTCCGGATGTACGGCTACCCATTCAGGGCGGTCCATTGTCGTCGCACCAACTTGTGTAGCGGCCTCTCGAGCGAAGATCATCACTGAAGCCGCATCAGGGAAGCCGTTTTCAGGAGTTAGGCCATTCTTGCCCCATGTTAGCTCCAACCACTCACCAGTACCGTTCAATTCACCTTCTGTACCTGTGAATTTAGCGACGTATAATGTTCCTTCTTCAAGGAGATCACGATTAGAATCTGCACCTGCTACGTATTTGTTCTTGGATATGAACTTATATAAATGCTCACCACGTTCATCATCACCTAAATACACCACAACATGGCCATCATCATTGATCGTCAACGCCGCATTTTCGTGTTTGAAGCGGCCAAGAGCACTACGCTTTTTTGGGGTTGCATTAGGATTCATCGGATCAACTTCAACAACCCAACCATGACGATGCGGTTCGTTAGGGTCTTTAGCCATATCAAAACGCGTATCATACTTATACCAGTCATACCCTCTGTCTTTATTACCCAGACCATAACGCTTATAGCGGTCGCCTAATTCACTCCCCGAAGTATTAGCGAAATAGCCATTAAAGTTCTCTTCGCAAGTTAGGTAAGTCCCCCACGGCGTTTGCCCATTAGCGCAGTTATTAAACGTACCGAGTATCTTCTTACCCGACTTATCAGCATTGGTTTTAAGCAGTTCATGACCGGCAGCAATACCCGTCATTTCCATTTCTGTGTACGCCGTGATTCGACGGTTTAGGCGGCCATCTACATTCACTTGCCACTTGCCATTGTTCTTTTCTAACTCAACAACCGACACCCCGTGTGCTGCCTGTGCTTTTCTAGCATCATCTGCTGAAATATTATTACCTTGATGTTCATAAAGGTACTCGTTGTTGGTGTACTCGTTATTCACAACAAGAACAGCTCTGTCGTTGGAAATTAAGAAAAACGTCATACCGTCATTGTTGTCACCAAATTGAAGTTCCTGCGCCTGCGCATTATTCGATTGGCTAAACTCTGGTGCACCTTTTTTGATAGCGTCACCCCAAGAGATCAATACATCTGCCTGATAACCTTGTGGTACTTCAACCGTATCGGTTGTTGAAATAGGAATAGCATCAAAGCCAATTAACTGCGATTTGCTTGGCATAGTGTTAGCAACAGCCTGACCAATAGGACTCGCAGCAAAAAAGCCAGCCGTTCCAGCTGCCCCCGTTGCTTTTAGAAAACGACGACGCGACATAGCAGCTTCAACAAATCGATTGAATTCTGGTTCTTGGTCGAGCGCTCTTTGATCTGGAGTTCGAATAAAATGCTTCACTTTGACTTCCTTTCTATTAAAGAAAAGGCCATTAAATTGGCCGTTATAACTATTGTGGCCGCTATGATGCATTCAAATTATGACACCTCAGTTACAAATAATTAACACTTATATTATTAGAACTTTCCTAATGGATAGTTTCGTATCTATATAACTTAACCTCCCTACGCAAACACTGTTATGAACTAGATATTGCTTTCAAGCACGCTATTCCTAGCAATAGCTGTCAAACACTAAACCTCGATATATTGTGAATTTTTCCTTTCTTACTATTTGAAATATCGCTGCTTTTGTCCGAGTCTTAAAACATATGGATAAGAAATGAGCTAGGTATGGACACAACATTCTCCTCAGGTACTCAGGGCATTAAAAAAGTGCTGCTACCATCAGTGCTTATTAATATTCTCTCTCTTGCCGTTCCTTTAACGGTACTACAGATTTATGACCGCATTATCCCAAACCAAAGTTACGGCACGGCAACGTTGTTACTAGCTGGCGCTACAATAGCGGTTTTACTTGACGCCTTGCTTCGATACATCCGCTCTAGGGTGCTGGCTGCAGAATCTTCTATGCTTGAACAGCAACGTTACGCTGAAACAGTCAGAGCGCTGGCAACATCCCCCATCAAAGAGATTAAGCAGCTAAAAGTGGGAGGCGTTCAGAACGGGTTAGAAGCTATCGCAAAAATCAAAGACCTCTATTCAGGAGGTCTCCTATCTGGGCTGATAGATATTCCTTTTGCGCTGCTGTTCCTATCTTTAGTGTACTACGTTGGCGGCAGCTTGGTAGCGGTACCTATTGTCGTTTGGGCTATTACATTCAGCTTCGTCTGGCTATCAGGTAGAAGAGCAAAACAACGAAGCTTAGCGCATGCTATTACCGAGGATGCAAGAGCGGGGTTTGTACTCAATCTCAACCGTAACATTCTTGGTATCAAACGTCAGGCAAATGAATATAAGACGTATGCAGCTTATAAGGGTATTAATCAGGAACATCGACTTACTCATTCAGAAGACGAACGAAAGAACGCCTTCGCTCAAGAATGCATCTATCTAGCCTCCTTGGGAACCTCCGTTATTTTAGTCATAGCCGGTGCCTCCCATGTTCTTTCTGGAGAACTAACAACTGGTGGGCTTGCTGCTTGTTCCATCTTGGCTGGCCGAGCGGTAGCGCCACTTAGCGCACTGACTAGTTTGAATATTCGTTATGCTAATATGCAAACCGCCATACAAAGCGTAAATGCGTTATTAAAACTCTCACCTCAAGACCAGAGCATAAGCGCTGCTTTACCATCTTTTTCATCACTACATATGAACAATCTAGCAATAAAGCGCTTCTCAAAAACCTATGTAATTAATGCCAGTATTTCTTCAGGCTCAATCTGTCAAATCACCTGTCCCGATAAGGAAGCAGCTAGCCACTTTCTCACTACAATAGGAGGGGCTAATCAGGAGCATGCCGGTCAGTTCTTGTTAGATACCGACACAACTTCTGCTTTGTCGCGCCAATATTCGAGCTCTTACATAGGGTCTCGTTCTTCAATTCTTCAAGGCTCTATTTTAGACAACTTATGTGGGTATAAACCCGAGCTTTCTGAACGCGCCTTAGCATACAGCAAGTCATTAGGCTTATATGACGTGCTAACTCAGCTACCGGATGGTTTCGAAACCAAACTGGGGGATCTTCCGACTATACCGTTAAGCCACAGCAGTATCCGCTTAATCAACATTTGTTTTCAGCTCGCTCGCCCTACCTCCATTATTTGTATTGATTTACCTGAATTGGACTTAGACATAGATACTTGGCCTAAGTTAGCAGAAATCATCCAAACAGAAGCGAACAACGGCCGAACCATATTTCTAGTCAGTTTTAATCACACTTTTACCTCTATATGTGACAACACGATCTTATTGCAGCTAGATGCGAGCTTTGAGAAAGGAGAGAACAATGAATAATATTGAAACAGCCTCATTGTTGTCACTCAGAGCACTTGAAGTGAACAGCAACGTCGATGTGTTCGCTCATCAATGGGTAGAAGAAAATGGCCTCGATAACTTAGAAGACTATTTGAGTATGCTTGACCGACTCAATGTGCCTTATCGAATCGTCAATGCACAGCAACAGCTTCATATTAAATCCTATAAAGTGGCAGTTTTGGTCACCGACCAACAACTGATAATCGCTCAACCCAAGGACCAAGTCTTATTCGAAGTAACCAATGACACCCCTTTTTCATCACAAGATTTAAAACAATTCAGCATCGCGATCTTACTAGAGGGCTCACCTCCTGATAAACCCGACCCCAACTGGATGGGCACAAGGTTGGACGCTTACAAAGCGGTGGTCCCAAAAGTTGCGTTAGCGAGTTTGTTTTCTAACTTATTCGCACTGGCGATTCCTCTCATCACAATGTCTATCTACGATCATGTCATTGGTGGTGATGCAGCCCACGAACTACAGGGAATTGCAATAGGTGCAGGCATTCTGTTTTTCATGCTTTGGTTGCTTAGAGTGCTACGAAGCCAGACGTTAACCACTGTCGCCAATCGAATAAGTCGCGAAATTTCCGATGCGCTCATTAAAAAGCTACTGACCGGAAGTTATAACGTTTGTAAGGCAACCCCTCAACAAAGCCAAGTTAATCAATTGAGTTTTGCGGACAGAGTCGCTGGCGTTCTCGCTGGTCCTTTAGGAAATGCTCTATTTGATATCCCATTTGTCCTGCTTTTCATCATAGCGATCGCTGTATTGGGTGGGTGGCTAGTCATCGTTCCTATTGTCGCCCTCGGTCTGTATTACGTGGTCGCTCGCAGTAGTATCAAAAATTCAGCTTTAAAAGCCAATCAATCCACCATTGCAGGAACCAACCGCCAAATGCTCATAGCCGAGCTATCTACCCACCTCGGTTTTATGCGTAGTGGCCAACTACTAGAAGGTTGGTTGTCTCGATTCGATAAAGCAAACCACTTAGCCGCTCAGAATGGCTTCAAACAGACAGTACACCAAGCGAAATACACATCGATTTACTACGCCATAGGCGTGACCTCGACGCTCGCTGTCGTTGGTTTGGGCATCGATTTGATTTTTAACCAAGTGATGTCGGCTGGTGGACTGATCGCAACCATGATGTTGATTTCCCGAGTAACAGGGCCGGCCCAAACCCTCGCTAACAGCGCTTTTAGGCTTCAGCAGCTTAAGCAAACACAAATGACGATCAATCGAACGCTCACTCTAAATTCGGAAGAAGCATATCGATATCAACATCATACTTTGCCAAGTTCACCGCCACGGATTGAACTCGACCAAATTACTCTCCGCTATGCTAAACAGGCTAAACCGGCTCTTAGTGGGGTAAGTGCAGTCATAGAGCCAGGAGAAATCATAGCTATTACAGGGCCCTCTAACAGTGGTAAAACAAGCCTTATCGACACTATCGCAAGTTTCCAACCAGTGCAAAACGGTGTCGTTAATATCAATGGTATTAACTTAAGCCAATACGCGCCATTGCTCTATCGCCATTGGATGTTCTACAAAGCTGCTCATCCTCAAGTGCTCCTGACTAACATCCGTGAATGGTTCTCAGATAAACAAGAGATACAAGATGCAGAAATTATCCATGCTATTGAGCAAGCAGGTGGTAAAGATTGGCTTAACTCATTACCAGCTGGACTTGATACCAAACTCACCGAATTCTGGCCTGCCAGTATGTACGATTTATTGTCACGTTATGAAGCTAGAATGTTGATTGCTGCAAAAGCCCTCGCCATTCATTACCCTCTCTATTTGCTCGATAACCCTCTTCATGACTTGTCACCTAAGTCTGTTGAACTGTTTAAGACCTTCCTTAATAAAAAAAGAGGTCACTCTACAATTCTATTCAGTTCACAAGATCCCGAGTTAATTAAGCTAGCAGACAAAGTTATCGTCTTAAACCAAGGCGCTGTCGCCTACTTTGGAGCCCTGAACGAAGAGAACAATAGTGACAGCACAATGGAGGTCGCTGCCAATGAATAAATCTCAGTATGCTGAAGCAATCGAATCACAACAGACCAAGAAGCTATTGTCTGTAATCACTTATTCAATCGCCTTGTGTGTGATTGCATTTGGTACTTGGTCAGCTGTAACTCAAGTTGATGAAATTGCCAAGGCAAAAGGCACGGTCGTCCCAGAAGGTGAGCGTCAGATCATTCAAAGTGATATTGGTGGCAAATTGAAAACCATTTCTGTCGCAGAAGGCGATATGGTCGAAGAGGGTCAAGTGTTGGTTGAGTTTGATGCGACCTTCCAAACAACAGCCTTGGAGGAATTGAAAGCTCAACAAGCTTCTCTCAATTTAACGATAGAAAGATTATCTTCACTTATTGACGAGCGCGAGCCTGATTTTGATTTATACCAAAGCCAATATCCAGAACTCGTTGCACAGCAGAGAGCTCAGCGCAGCGCGCAAGTTGCTCTTTACTATCAAAAGCGGATAGTGCTAGAAAAAGAAGCGGAGCAAATCGCAGAACAATTACGTAGTACAGAAAAAGCCATTCCAGCTTACGAACGACAGTTAAGCGCGTCAAAACAAGAGCTCAGCATACTTCAAAAAGGACAAAAAAGCGGTAATATTTCAAGACTTCGTGTTCTTGAAATGCAGCAAAAAGTAGCCTCTATTGAACAGCAAATTGAAGAAGCGAGGGGTAAAAAAGCTCTGCTAATCAAACAGGCAGATTCTAATGATGAAAAGATCTCCCAGTTGCTCGCGGAAGCCAAAGTAGAGGTAGCCGATCAGCGCTCCAAAGCTGCCTCTGAACTCTCGGCACTAGAAGCTCGTGTTCGCTCTGGAGAAGCGAAACTGACTAATACTGTTTTGACGTCACCACTACAAGGCTTAGTTCAAAGTATACCGAGTACAAAAGTAGGTGCTGTAATTCAGCCAGGGGGAACCGTGGTCGAAATTGTTCCAATAGGAGGCACCGCCGACTTTAAGGCTCAGCTATCCCCAAGAGATATAGGTTTCGTTAATGAGGGACAAAGCGCGAGAGTCAAAATCGACGCCTACGACTACAGTCGATTCGGAGCTCTTAAAGGTATCGTAGAGTCCATCTCCCCTACCACCAGCAAGGATGAGAAAGGCAATATCTTCTACGAAGTCACCATTGCCGTTGAGAAGCCCTACTTTAGAGATGATCCAGAGAAGTTCGCGTTGTTACCCGGTATGACCGGAGAAGTAGACATCACTACTGGCGAAAAAACAGTGTTCCAATATCTGTGGAAGCCGATATTTACAAATATCAGTCGCGCCTTTGGTGAGCGATAACCTTCTTAAACACTAATATTAACTAGTTTAACCAACGCCCTTGCTGAACAAGGGCGTTTTGTTGTTAGCGAGTCGGGTCATCTGGTAATGTTGGATCTTGCATATCTTGATGATCATTATCAATATCTTGGAAGTGCTCAATATCATTTTGATCACTATGATGCGCCACATCACTTTGATGTTCGGTCGTAATATCATGCTGCTCCGCGTCATCAAATACAATATCAAGATCATCAGGCAACGCGCTTTGCTCTGTAGGCTGAAGCCCCTCTTGCTGAGTAATACCTAATTTATCCAGATATTTTGAAGCATCATGTTGCTGATGGTCATCATTACCCGACGTTACATCGCTAATTCCTAGTGCAGACATTATCGTTAGAGACTCTCCATCCGCTACCGCGTTATCGTCCATCGGCTCATCATTCAAAACTGGAGGTGGTGGAGGCGGCGGTGGGTTGATATGGCTATGTGTGTGTCCTTGAAGGTCTTCAGTCGTAACAGCACTTACTCCTGTTGCTGAGTTGTGGGTTGTCACTTCCGTTGCAAAGTAGTGATGGCTGCCACTTATGGGCTGAGATGAAACCAGCGTAACGTGTCCGTTTGTTGGCACGGTGTAACTGCCATCTGGGTTTGCGTGAATCGTATGTCCAGCACTTTGCAAAGTGACATGAGTTTGCAAATGCGTTATCCGGATATCCGTGACAGTTTCATCATGAGAAGAGAGCTGAGCGTGGATATTTACATCACATTCATAATGGCCTTGGCTTTGAACAGGAAAGTTCGCTGGAAGTTGCCCTTTTAGCACAGTACCGTCACCCAGAATGATGTTTTCGATGT
This sequence comes from Vibrio mediterranei, assembly GCF_900088415.1. GTDB lineage: Bacteria > Pseudomonadota > Gammaproteobacteria > Enterobacterales > Vibrionaceae > Vibrio > Vibrio mediterranei. The sequence continues at coordinate 221,421 of NZ_FLLQ01000006.1, read as the reverse complement.
CTTCCAATTCCATCTCTTCGTGTCCATCACTGAGCTTTTCACCATGGTCACGCAAGCGTGGAGCGTTTTGGCGATTGTAGGCACCAAGGATTAACGTGTCTGAACCACTTCCCCCCTCTATTTCCTTGTCTGTCAGACTGCCGCCAATATAAAGAATGTCATTACCACTTTTCAGTTCTGCTTCTTCTGTTAAGCGCCCTTGCACAATAATAATGTCTGAGCTGCCATGCCCATTTATCTCATGATGACCACTTGTCGTTGTGGCGGAATGCCCAATGCGGTGAGCGTAATCTCGAACGGTGGTGGCAGTGATGGTTGGGGTCACATGACGAGCATGCCGAGCATCAACAGACACACTGATTGTCGGTGGCGTGTAAGGCACAGGGTCAGTGTGACCATTAATGGTCATGGTAACCTGTTGGCTGGTTTTACCACCATGCCCATCATCCACCAACACAGTAAAGGTGTCGTGCAGCACATCACCATCATTTAACGCGTTAACGCGTGAGTTAGCATTATCGAGATGATATGTCCAAGTATTACTATGACTATCCAGTTGTACCGAACCATAACTCGCACCATGGCTTGGATCGAGACTCAAACTGAGCGTATCCCCGTCGGTATCATGTGTCGTCAGTTGTCCGGTTGAGGTTAAGTTGCCATCTTCGGTCACTACGTGTTTGCCCGCACTTTGACCTGGTAGCACTTTTTCTGAAACCGTCGGGGCATCATTGGTTCCGGAAACGGTGATCACTATGTCATGCGTGGTGCCATCTTTTGCTTGGACGGTAATGGTTTCTGTATCTGTCTGGCCTTGCTTAAGCTGCTGTACAACAGGGTGATTGTTGTAAAGGTTATAGGTCCAGTGACCATTACTATCAATGTGCGCATGCCCATACCCTTTACTGCCGACAATACCCACACCGCCTTGCACAGCAATAAAACCTTGCGTGCCATCTGGGTCAACTACATTTAAAACCCCAGCTGTTTGGGTGTGAAGATCTTCTTGAGCTCGACCCGTTGAATCACCAGTGAAAACTGCAGGGTCAGGAACCGCGACGATATTAATTAGGTACATTCCAGGTTTAGAATCCGTATGACCATCGTTTGCCGTATATCGAATACCCCCTAAGCCTCCTGTATTCACACTATGGTAGTTCGGTGTTGGGGTATAGATTAATGAAGCCAAATCCGCAGCGGCTACGTCATCACCAACAGAAATTGCCTGCCCGTTGAGTGTCAGTGAACCATGAGCAATATTGGTAATGGTGATGTGATGTAATGAATCCCCATCAATATCTGCGTATTTGAAGTCGGCTTTGCTGAAGTTGTGAGGTTTATCCTCCAGTAAACTAGTAAAGCTTGAACCAACCGTCGGCGCATCATTTATCGCATTCACATTGATGACCATGGATGCGCTCGCCGAGTCTTGATGACCATCATTAGCACGGAACTCAAAATGGGCATAATTAGCGCCGCTCTGATTTTGTATTGGTGTGAATGTTAAATGACCCGCGTCTATATCGGCTTTAGAAACTTGTTGATTGGCAGTGACCGCCAGACCATTCAAGGTTAACAGACCGTGAGAAGGTAACTGAGTAATCGTGATGTGGTTTAGCGCATCATGGTCAGCATCTTGGTAGCCAAATTCTGCAGCGGTGAAAGTATGACTTTGGTCTTCGTCGCTTGTGACCGTTTGTGGTGTCACCGTTGGTGCATGTTGAGCTGGCGGCTTAACCTCTATAGATAGCGTATTTTGCGAGGAATCATTAACTGGGGTACCACCATCGTCTCCGACTCGATACACCATATTTGGTACTTTTCCAGTGAAGCCCGCTTCAGGAGTAAAGATGTAGTGACCATTAGCTTCAATAGCCAGTGTGCCAATTCCCGCTATGGCATGAGGATGACCTGGAGTGACCGCCACGTAGTTTCCCGACACAGGATCTTTTATCTGAATGTCCTGAAGAACGAGGTGAGCATTCGAGTCTGAGTCAGTCGCCGCTGCAGCTGTACCCTGTGCGGTGCCTACACCAGAAATGAGGTTGCCTTCAATGGGTCCCGTGTTTTGAACGCCCGAGTCAGTGAAACTATGTATCGTTGGTCTATCCGTCGAGCCACTGATTGTCACTGAAATCGAATGTTTAGTGCCGTCTATCGAGGTGATTTCGATACTGTCAGTTAAGGTCTGGCCGTTATCTAAATTCTGAATGTTTGTATTGCTGTTGTCGGCAGCATAGACCCACGACCCACTTGGCTTAATCAAGAAGTGACCATAGGTTCCATCTTGCGATATTTGGTGCTGACCTTTGAGATCTAATGCCGCCTCACCTTGTCCGTCAACATCAGAAATCACAAGGCTTCCACGACAAAATAGCGCATCTTGAATGGTGGTTGAACCGGCAAATCGAGTGTTGTGTTGAAGGTTGCTGTCTTCAACAAGGCCTGCTGAATCGCCAGTAAATGTTGCCGCATCATTAACGGCAGCTAAGTTCATTGTGGCGGACGTCGATACTGAAGCGCCATGTTCATCTTTGACGTCATAAGTAAACTGTACCTGCCCGTGATAGTTTTTCTCCGGAGTGAAACTGAAGGTTCCATCTAAGTTATCAACCACCAGCCCATGATCAACACTCAAGTTGTGCACACTCAATAGACTGTGGTCATCCACATCACTGGCATGGGCGAGTAAATCCGCCGCGTTCAATGTGACTGGCGTGTCTTCTGTGCCTTGAGATAAGCTCACCACGGAAGTAACGACAGGCGTGTCGTTGGTACCGTGCACGGTGACCGTAATAGTTTGCTGAGCCGAGCCATCAATCGATTCAACCGTAAAGGTTTTCTGGTAGCTTTGCCCGTCGCCTAAATGCTGCAGCTTGGCATTGCCTATTGTGTACTGCCATCCGCCGCGAACATTGATAGAGAAATGTCCCCCTTCTGGCGTATCAAAACTCTGAGTAACGAACCCCGCTTGACCATGATCGGGGTCGATAACATGTAAATTGCCTCCGCTCCACACTTGATTTGGAGTACTTCCCGGTGACAGGTTGTCTTCATAAGCATGATTATCTAATGACGAATATTGTCCAACGACAATACGAGCTTGATCATCTTCTCCAATAACCTTAACGATGATGTTGAGTCTCTGACCATCACTGGTTCTGACCTGATAAGGGATCTCCATCGATTCCCCTTTATGAAGGCTATCGATCAAATCATCGGCATGTCGATTACGAGCTGATTCCAGTCGGAACTGATAAGAACCATCAGGCCAAACAGTTAGATCTCCTGGAGCATAACCTTGTCCCATATATCGACCGCTAAAGGCAAATTGAGTGTGATCACCCGTGTCGGGATCCGTAAGTTGTAAGTTGCCATGGTAAATCGACGTTTTACTTAATAAGGCTTCAGACTCTGACATTTGGATAACATTGGATGTCAACACTGCTTTGTCATCGGTACCTTCAATCGTTAAAGTTGCCGACTGCGGTGTCTGCCCTCCATGCCCATCATTAACAAGATAGCTTACTACGACTTGCTGGGCTTGACCCACGGCAAGATGCTGAAAAGTTGAGTGTGTTGCATCAACAATCACAGAATGTCCATCTGCACCTAAAACCAAACCGTCAGGCAGACTAGTCGTTGCGGTAGCACCATCGACTGAATATTTGATTTGGGATACAGACAATGCATCCCCTTCTTTGTCTGTTGCGCCAGTTAAAAGATCAACGGAATGATTATTGGTTGAGTCCTCTTTGATACTATCAGTAATAGGTTGAACGTCAGGGCGGTCGTTGACTGCAGCTAATGTCGTGTTTGCGCCTGTATGCGCAATTCCGCCATGCCTGTCAGCAACATCGTAAGTAAAATGAACGGAACCGTTGTAATTAGGGTCTGGATTGAAGGTAAAACTGCCATCCGAATTAGCGGTAATACTACCGTGGTCTGCTGTTAGATTTTGAGCGTGCAGCCAACCTCTGTCGTTTGAATCGACATCTGTAGCGTTGGCAATAAGTTGTGCCTGCGTAATATGTATTGACGAGTCTTCCTTACCAGACGGTAACGTCACCTCACCACTCACTACTGGCACATCGTTGTTACCGCGAACAACAACCGATACACTTTGTGAGACCTTACTGCCATCGGTAGACACAGCCTCGATGGTAAAGTGCTCCCAGTATTCATCTCCATCGCCTAGTTTTGTCGCTTTACTCTGGTCTACATCATAGTGCCATTGGCCATCGGCACTCAGATGGAACGAACCGTACTGGCCACTAACACCACCTGTAGGTGTTGCTGTCCAGTTTACAGAGTCATGAAGGTCAGTATCATGAGCCGTCACGCTACCTGCAACAGAGGCGCCAGTTTGAGCATTCTCTACAACATGACCAAGCTCGGATTTAGAGTCAATGACGACCCCATCCTCGGTTCCATTGACTTGAACTGTAATAGGGAATTCAGTGCCGTCAGTGGCGATTAGCTTGATCGATTCCGTAAGTGATTCACCGTGTTTTAACTCTTGAACGTGAACATTAGAGTTGTCTCCGATATAACTCCATGAATGTTCACCTGCATGTGGCCCACTCACTAAGGTATGAAATTGAAACTTACCATACGGAGTGGTCACATCTAAGTCACTGCCCAGATCCCAGGTATATTGTTGTCCGGCAAATTCAACCGTCACTTGTGTATTCGGACTGTCTACATCTGTGATTTGTAACGCTTGCCAGTCGACGGCATCCATGATGTTTACATTGGTCGACATATGCGTAGCGACATCTTCCGTGGCAGTGCCATGATCAACGCCTGAAATCGTGGTTTTGTCGTCAACTGCAGCAAGAGTAGTATTTGCTCCGGTGTGTGTTGTTCCTCCGTGAGCATCTAACACATCATAGGTAAAGTGGATCTGTCCGTTGTAGTCTTTGGCGGGAGTAAATGTATAAGTGCCGTCTTGGTTATCTCTTATAGAGCCATGATCAACTTGAAGGTTGTCCACATGCAGCTTACCTGCATCACTGCTATCAACGTCCATACTATTGGCCAACAACTGCGCTTGAGTGATCGTTTGTACCTGATCCTCTTTTCCAGAATTGAGTTGCACCTCACCAGAAGCAAACGGCGAGTCATTATCACCGTGGATAGTAATAACAACATCATGAGTCGTGCCATCCGCACTTCGGATGGTAATAGTATCGGTTAGTTTTTCACCTGTATTGAGTGCGTCGATTTTTCTACCTACCGCACTATCGCCTACACCAACGTGATAATACCAATCACCGTCAGGCTGGAGTATTAAACGGCCATACTGTCCAAAATACTGATAGGCGGGAGCATTGTTATCAAAGTGCGCCTCGCCCGAATCATGATCAACAATGTCCAGTTTTCCTGAGGTATGTATCGAATCATTCCATAAGTGAGAAATAATACCTCTCTGATAGTCAGGAGAGCGATCGGCATAGGTTGACTCGTAGACATCTCCACTATCAGCTCCAGTAATCTGCGCTGCATCATTGGTGCCTGTTACCGTGATATTGAGATCTTTAGTCGCGCTTGATCCATGCTCATCCGTGACGGTAACTGGAATGGTGATAGTCTGAGTCTGACCTTTCGCTAGGTGGTCGTAGCTCGCATTGGTTGGATCAAACGTGTAGCTGCCGTCAGCATTGAAAGTTAGCCCATCCACAGACTTGGCAATGGAGTAGACTAATGTCGCACCGTGGTCGATGTCACTTCCCTGCATCTGGCCATTAAGCAGCGAAGCATCTTCATTCACGGTTTGAGTTTGCGCGACTAGAGTCGGTTTATCATTGGTACCCACGATATCGACAGTAATCACATGGGTGTCACCGCCAAGTGTTTGTACCTGATATTGAACGTGCTCTGTTTGACCTTGAGCTAAATGTTGTAAGTTTCCATTCGGGACGCTATAAATCCACCCGCCCGCTTTGTCTATTGAGAGGCTGCCACCATAAGGATCGCTAATCGCATGAGCATTCAAGGTTTGATGGAAACCACGTTGACCGATATCCGGATCTTTTGCATCTAGAACACCGCCAGTAAATACTGTGTGTCTTGCGTCGCCTTGCACGTGAAGATCTTCTGTCACTGAGCCAGTGCTTTGACCAGTAATGATTGCCGCATCATCGGTGCCCTTAACGAGTATTTCCACTTTCTGAGTTGCGCGGGAACCATCACTAGAAATAGCGACGATGTTGAATGCCTCTGCCTTACCATCACCACTTCTCAATGAATCAACTTTTGAAGCATCCAAGTCATAATGCCAATGCCCAGCTGGATCGACGTAAAAGGTACCATAGCTGCCTGCTTGAGATGACGCAGAGCCTGCTAATTCAAAAGAGACATGATCGCCCTTATCGAGATCGTGCGCCTGAAGCATACCAACAACAGTCGTTTTGATATCTTCAACTGCCGTTCCTATAGCGGCTGTTAGCGCATCTGGAGTGTCAATAATGACATGATCGTCTTGACCTTGGATGGTCGCTGTTACTGGAATTCGAGTACCATCTTTTGTGATGAGCACCATAGTGTCCTGAAGCTGCTGCCCAGTTTTTAGTCCTTGAATTTCAGAACTAGCGTTATCGGCAGTGTAGCTCCATTTATTGTGGCCGTCGGTACTGTGTGTCGTTGAGAAATAGCCATGGTTTGCCGTCAGACTCATGCCAAAATCTGCAGGCACTGCATGCTTGATGCCATTCACTTCAATAAAGGCGACTTCTGCATCAGAAGCACTATCCACATCGGTGACATCTAAATTCGTCCAACCAGACCAGAGTTGCCCAGCGGTACCCGATCGCAAATGATCCTCGGTCACCGAGCCTGAATCCTGTCCAGCAGCCAGCACACTTGCGTCATTGGCGGATGCAAGATCGAGCGACGCACCTGATGGTGTTGAGCCCCCGTGCACATCATTGATGTCGTAACTGAAATGTACTTTGCCGTGATAGTTCAGCTCTGGCGTGTAAGTATAGGTTCCATCATGGTTATCGCGAATAGAACCATGGTCAGCAAGCAAGTTGGAGACCGTCATCAACCCTGCATCGTTGCTGTCGACATCAACAGCATTCGCCAGCAAATCCGCCTTGGTGAAGGTTTGGCTTACGTCCTCTTTACCAGACTGCAACGTAACTTCTGACGAAACGTAAGGAGCATCATTATCCCCGTGTATGGTAATAACGATGTCGTGAGTGGTTCCATCTTTGGAATGAACGGTAACCGTATCGGTGAGAGTTTCCCCTTTACCCAACTGGTCGATTGTTGAGCCGACGGTGGTCTTGGGAGAGCCTAAGTGCCAATCGTGAGTACCCGCAGCAACGGCATAGTCCCAATGCCCATCTGGACGAAGCAGTAAGTGCCCATATTGACCGCTATATGAATACACCTTGCCATTGGGGTCAAATTCGCTTTCACCAGAATCAGGATCCACAATCGTCAGTTGACCGCTTGTTGTAAGCGAGTCTTGACCAATAACCCCAACGCCGGGCTGTGCATAGTCAGGAGACTTATCCTGCCCTGCTTGATTCTCATTTACATCACCGGTATCCACACCGCCAATAACCGCGGCATCTCCTTTACCTTGGAGGTTTATGGTCAAGTTTTGCGTCGAATTTGCACCATGTTCATCGGTCACTGTCACCGGAATATCAATGATCTTGTGCTCACCGTCTTTGAGCTGTTGATAGCTAGTATGAGAAGGGTCAAACGAGTAGCTTCCATCGGCGTTAAATGTCAGACCATCAATAGCGTGAGCTATCGAATATGTGAGCGTCGCACCATGGTCAATATCTCGGCCTTGCATCTGTCCGTTAAGACTGTTGCCATCCTCTGTCACTGCCTGTGTTTGTGCACTGAGTGTTGGCGCATCATTAGTGCCGTGTATATTTACTTCAATCGTAAACGTTGTCCCATCTTTAGCTCGAACCACGCATTGATCGGTAAGCACTTCACCTTGACTTAACGACTGAACTTGGGGCTGATGGTCTCGGATCGTATAGGTATAGTGGCCATCGCGCATCAACAGAATATGACCGCCAAGCTTGGTATCATAGCCTATGCCGTTATAGGTTTGCGGGCCGTAGTTAATATCAAATTCCGCTTCCCCTTGATCGGGGTCGACGATGTCTAGTTTACCTTCAAAGTGAAGCTCATCATGGGTATCGATATACCCCCTATCTTCTGTAACACCCGCTAAATGATGGTCGGTTGATGCGTAGCTCATTTGCGCATTATCTGAGACAGGCTTGAGCACCGAGTTCGCTGAGGTGACAATACTTCCACCATGGCCATCATGAACTTCGTAGTTAAAACGCACTGGTCCGTTATAGTTGAGTTCTGGGGTAAATGTGAACGAACCATTGTGATTATCTGTAATGGTGCCAGCGGAAGAACCATCTGCCTTGAGTGCGATAAGTCTGGACACTGATAGATGTCCCGCATCATTTGCGTCTACATCCGATGCATTGGCAAGCAAGGCGGCACTGCTGATGATATAAGGCTTGTCTTCATTGCCAGGCGGCAATAGCACTGTCGAGGAAACTTCAGGATCATCATTGGTACCATGTACCGTCACAGTAATGACTTTTTGCGCAGAGCCATCTTTTGATTCAACGGTAAATTGCTCTTGAAAGCTCTCTCCCTTACCCAATTTCTGAATCGCAGCCAAACTGTTGTCAATGTGATACTGCCACATGCCCGTTTCTGTCACCGTGAAGTGACCTCCGTGGGCCGACACTAATGTTTGAGGCTTCAATTGATCGTCATCATGGTCAGGGTCAATAGCCTTAACGATACCCGTTGCAAATAGCTCTGTAGGGTACGCCGGAGACGTCATCGAATCTTCGTGTAAGTGATTGTCTGTCGTACCGTAATTAACAACAATCTGAGCGCTATCTTCTTCACCATGAATGGTCACGGTGACAGGTTTTGTCTGTCCATCGGCGGTCTCTACATTGAAGGTCTCGGTGATACTCTCACCCGGTTTTAATGCAGCAACTGTTTTTTGAGCATTGGCAGTGCCAATATAGTTACCATAAAGGAAGTACTCGTAATGGCCATCTGCACGGAGTGCGAGGGTACCCAGTCTCGAGCTTGATTGATAGATCATATCGACGAACTGCGGGTTGTCGTGAGTGTCTATATCCGTCAGTTGAAGTGTTCCTTTGATAGATGTGCCATGATAAGTATGCTCGGCAGCAGCTTCACCGATATTTATCGAGCTAGATACCAACTGGGCGTTATCATCGGTACCGACAATTTTTACAGTAACACTTTGAGGCGTCGAAGCTCCGTGACTATCCGTTACATTGTAACTCAACTCAAATGTCGCAACCTCGCCTTGAGCAAGATGTTGGAATGAAGAACTGGACGGGTCAACCTGCAAATGCCCATTAACTATCCCAAAGCCGTCAGGAAGCCTCTCGATATGGCCATTCACCTTAACTTGAAAAAGACTACCCACGCTGAGCGCGTCACCATCCACATCTTGAGCTTGGGATAATAAGTTGATGTCCAAGTGTTGAGACTGGTCTTCATGGAACTGAGCGGTTATCGGGGTTACTGTCGGCTTATCGTTAGTTCCTTCGATAACAAAAGACAGCTCTTTTTGAGCTTGCCCACTCGCAGTATCAGTTACAATGACAGTTGTTTTCACAGTTTGTGTGTCGCCAACTGCTAAATTCTGGTACGAGGCGTGACTAGGATCGAAGGTATAACTGCCATCTGAGTTGAATGTCAGGCCATCAATTGGGTTTGAAGTGGTGTACGTCAGTAAGTCTTGGTCCACATCGGTAGCGACCATTTGACCATGGAAAACCGCGCCATCTTCTTTAACTGACTGCGACTGCCCTGCCATCATTGGCAAGTCGTTCGTACCCGTAATGGTAAACTTGAGCTCCTCTCGATGTGTACCGCCAGCCGTATCGGTCACGGTGACCATGGTCGTAACGACTTGAGTATCACCTTTTGAGAGATGCTGATAAGAAGCATGGCTTGGATCGAAGGTGTAACTGCCATCTGGGTTAAACGTCAGGCCATCGATTGGGGTTGAGGTGGTATAAGTCAGTAGGTCTTGGTCCACATCGGTGGCGACCATTTGACCATGGAAAACCGCGCCATCTTCTTTAACTGACTGCGACTGCCCTGCCATCATTGGCAAGTCGTTCGTACCCGTAATGGTAAACTTGAGCTCCTCTCGATGTGTACCGCCAGCCGTATCGGTCACGGTGACCATGGTCGTAACGACTTGAGTATCACCTTTTGAGAGATGCTGATAAGAAGCATGGCTTGGATCGAAGGTGTAACTGCCATCTGGGTTAAACGTCAGGCCATCGATTGGGGTTGAGGTGGTATAAGTCAGTAGGTCTTGGTCCACATCGGTGGCGACCATTTGACCATGGAAAACCGCGCCATCTTCTTTAACTGACTGCGACTGCCCTGCCATCATTGGCAAGTCGTTCGTACCCGTAATGGTAAACTTGAGCTCCTCTCGATGTGTACCGCCAGCCGTATCGGTCACGGTGACCATGGTCGTAACGACTTGAGTATCACCTTTTGAGAGATGCTGATAAGAAGCATGGCTTGGATCGAAGGTGTAACTGCCATCTGAGTTGAATGTCAGGCCATCAATTGGGTTTGAAGTGGTGTACGTCAGTAAGTCTTGGTCAACATCGGTGGCGACCATTTGACCATGAAAAACCGCGCCATCTTCTTTTAATGACTGCGACTGCCCCGCCATTACCGGTAAATCATTGACGCCATCAATTTCTATCTTTATCTCATGAGTCGTTCCATCAACCGATGCTACAGTAAACGTTTCATGTAGCTCATCACCTTTACCTAATTGTTGAACTGCAGCTTGTAAGTTATTAGCTTCATAGCTCCAATGACCATTAGCATCAATATTCAAACTACCAAATTGACCGACAAGTACTTGTGACGCAAAGTGTGCTTCGCCTATGTCAGTATCAACAACCGTTAGGTCGCCTTGCGTCTTTATGCTGCCATTTTTGACATGCAAATCTTCTACGACTGCACCGGAGTCGATCCCAGAAATGACAGCATTATCATCGCTCCCACCGATAACTATTTGGATATTTTGACTCGTGTGGTCAGCGGTATGGATTGATATTGTTTCAGTAATTTTCTGTTGAGAAGAGAGCTGCTGTACTGCATTGAGGCTGTTATCAACTTGATATTGCCAGTGCCCTTGTTCATCAATAGTTAATGTCCCAAATTGCCCTTTTATTACCTCCGCTAACGTGTGCGATTCACCGTGGTCAATATCATGTACTCGAACTTGTCCTGCAACGGTAAGTAAACCAGAGGAGTCAACATTAATGTCTTCTTGAATGTGACCAGAAACTTGACCTGTAACCTTAGGGATGTCATTAGTACCCGTTACTTGAATAACAAAGTTTGCATGAGATGTCAGTCCCACTGAATCAGTCACAGTTACGGGTACCGTGAGTTCTTTAATCTCGCCCTCTTTCAAGCTCTGATAAACAGTATCCGTCGGATCAAAAGTGTAAGTGCCATCTGGATGCAGTGTTAAACCATCCACCTGAGTATTGGTAGCAAAACTTATGGTTTCATTGGTGTTTTTGTCTGCTGCAATCAATTGACCGTGTACAATCAGTCCGTCTTCTTTCACTTGCAATTGCTGGTTAAGAAACTTCAGCTTATTAGCGACATACTGTTGAGTAGGTCCCGGAGCTCCAAGTAAATCGCCTTGCTCATTTTCAGATGACTGCTGATTTTCGTGATTATCTGCATTTAGCAAGCTTTTACTTTTACCTTTGGCAGAAGGTTCATTATTGTTCTTTGCCAACAAGTCGCTTTCAGCAGAGCTATTAGAGCCGTCTATGGATGATGAGAAATGTTCTTTCGTTGTTACTTGGATAATTTTAGGGTCATGGCCAAAAAGTAAATGCGGATTTGTAATGGCGTGAACATGATAATGATTCAGTTGGAGTCGAGCACTAGGGGTTATTTTATTACCTTCCTCTATCGCCAAATTTGCTTTTGGTTCAATGAGTTCTTGTTTTGACACTAAATTGCTTGAGCTTACTTTAGGCGACTCTGAATGAATAGCTTGATGCTCAGTCTCAACAAGCTGCTCAGTGCTAAGCAGACTTTCACCGTTTTGAGCACTTGCATGTCTAGTAGCTAGAGAAGGTAATATCAGAGCTAAAGCAGGAGGCAAACCGACTTGGTATCGCAAGGTACTAAAAAGTCGACGTTTTTTTTCGTTTTTTTTCTGGTTCTTACGACTAACGGTCTTTTGGGGTAGAGTTTCCTTTATACTCTGGCCGCTTTTGGTCTTCGCTTTATCACTCTTTTTATCCGTCATTCGTCCATTCCTAACTTCTAACTCTTTCATAAAGTTAAGGATATGGATGACGATTTTGCTAATTATTCTTATCGGTTTTGCTTATTTTTCTATATAGAATCAAAACAAGAATTTCATAACAAGTTGGTCTAAGTCAGCAAAACAAATCAAGCTAATATAAACGACAATAAGTACTGCGATCATCAAGTAGTAACAAGCCCGTTTTGTTGTATCACTTAGTTGTCGATTCATTGTAAAGAGCATGTCTTACCTCTCTTGTTGCGTAGACCCATACATAAAAACAATAATCATTGAAAATGACAGCAGTGTTATTTGGCTTCAATTCAGCAGAGTAAGTTTCGGAAGCAAGTACACATAAATAGACTAGAATTAGGAATTATCTTTTTCAGGAACGTAAAAAAGACTGTATTAACAGGTAATTAAACCCACTATTATAAGGAAGTCAGATGTCAGTTAAAGCGCCCACCTCTCGACTAATTGCAATTACAATTAGTGCCATACTCACGTCATCCAGTGGATACGCTTCGCAACAAGCGGCGGATGCCTTTGCACCAGAAATGGCAACAGGAACGAACGACAAACAACTCGTCAAAGCAAAGGATTGGATGGTAACCGCAGCGAACCCCGAAGCGACACAAGTTGGCGCTGAGGTTCTAGCTCGCGGTGGCAACGCCGTTGATGCCATGGTTGCTGTGCAGCTGATGTTGGGTTTAGTCGAGCCACAATCAAGCGGCATTGGCGGTGGCTCATTTCTTGTCTACTGGGACGCGAACAAACAACGGCTAACCACCTATGATGGCAGAGAAACAGCACCATCAGCAGCCAATGGCGATCTATTTCTTGATGAAAAGGGAAAGCCACTTAAGTTCTATGATGCCGTAGTAGGTGGTCGCTCGGTGGGCACACCTGGCACAGTCAAACTGCTTTGGGACGTTCATCAGAAATACGGTGCTCTTGATTGGGATGAAGTGGTGTTGCCTATCGCTCAAAAAGCCGAGCAAGGTTTTACTATCAGCGAAAGACTGTCAATGCTCATTGAGAATGATGTCGATTTTCTTGCTAGACACCCAACAACAGCCGCTTATTTCCTCAACAAGGACGGTACCCCAAAAACACAAGGAACCTTGCTAAAAAACCCTGACTACGCACAAACCTTAAGAACCATTGCAGAAAAAGGCAGCGACGGTTTTTATAAAGGCCCCGTAGCCACGGCTATGGTCAACGCCGTTCAAAAAGAAGCAGCAAGCAATCCGGGCAAACTTTCACTGGCCGATCTTGCTAACTATCAAGTGAAGAATCGACAAGCCGTTTGCGCCCCATATAAGCAATACGATGTTTGTGGCATGGGCCCTCCAAGTAGTGGCGCGCTAACACTGGGACAGATTCTCATGTTAACCGAACCATTCAAATTAAATGAGCTGGGAAGTAATAACCCAACCAGTTGGCAAATTTTAGCAGACGCTTCAAGGCTTGCATTTGCTGACCGCGGTCTATACATGGCCGATAGCGATTTCTTCGATGTGCCAGTGAAAGGATTGCTGGATCAAAAGTATATCGCTGAAAGAAGCGCGCTCATCACACCAAACGAAGCGCTGCAAAAAGTATCCGCTGGCTCTCCACCCGCAGTAAAAACCGTTCAACTGGCACAAGATAAAGCCATAGAACTTCCGTCTACAACGCACTTCAATATTGTGGACTCGCAAGGCAATGTTATATCCATGACCTCTTCCATTGAAAACGTATTCGGGTCGCGTGTCATGGCAGCTGGATTCTTATTAAATAATGAGCTTACCGACTTTTCGTTTGTGGCCAACAAAGATGGCAAACCTGTGGCCAACCGAGTGGAAGCGAATAAACGCCCACGCTCTTCGATGGCGCCGACTATCGTTATGCATGACGATAAGCCTTACCTTGCTATCGGCTCTCCCGGCGGCAGCAGAATAATTGGTTATGTGGCACAGAGCATTATTGCACACGTGGATTGGGGAATGGACATTCAACAAGCCATTGACCAACCGCGCATGATTAACCGTTTCGGTGCCATGGATGTTGAAATAAACACGCCTCTGGCGGACTATGCACAGCAATTCGAAGCAATGGGCTATAGCGTTAATAAGAGAGATCTCAACTCTGGTCTGCACGCAATACGAATTACTGAAACAGGTTTAGAAGGTGCCGCTGACCCAAGACGCGAAGGAGTGGCGCTCGGTAAATAGACATCTTGCTATGAATGGCCTAAGTGCTTAAATGCAATTTAGGCCATTTTTCTAACCACTGCTTCTCATTCACGCGATTCAGAAATATCTGATAGTCCCGCTTGCTGTTATAAGTCACGTCCCCCTCGAACAACGATTCCAGTTCAAAAGCGTGAACAATTTCGATTTGGTCATTGTCGAGCAGCCTAACGGCTATGGCGGTTTCTTTCTCAGGCCAATAAGACATCGCATCTTGCAAGCTTTTATATGGTTTGTCGCCATTACGAGTATGCATTACCGCTTGGTTCTTGACTTGCCAATGATAGCGAGGGTGTTGCTTGGATAGCTCTTTTTCGATCGTTCGCTGTATCTCTAGCCCCTCCACCTGATCATCAAAATAAACCACATCAATATCGTTTAACGGCGTTGAAAATTGATACTGATGCAGCGAATCCCAAACTAAGTTCCGAACAAAACCCGCAGCAACATAAAGGCGATAGGAAGACCTTGAAAGTGCCTGAACGGTTTGGAGCAACTGAATTCGGTTCTCATCTTGTACTAATAGCTTGGTCAATTTTTCAAGATATTCATTTGGATTGTTTCGCATACGAGTTATATCACCACGAGCATTATTAAAAGATGCCATTCATTGATTTAAATCAAATTATTAATTTGATATTAGTTTTATGTTGTAAAGGTGTTAAACACAAGGAGACAAGCATTATGGAATTAAAAAAGGACCCGCGCTGCTATACCGACATTTGTATCGATGGCAGATGGTTTCATCACGATCACTGTACCGATACAGCCTATATGCTTTGGGGAGGCAGTTCACCACAACTAAAACTAGAAAGAACACCAAACACCGAAGATGAACTGATTGGTCTTCTAAAACAGGCAAGATACAAATAACCCATGATGCTGGTTAGCCTCTATTACGTCTACCAGCATCGAAAATAAAGCACTCTAACTACTAAGTAAGTTCCACTCCTACCACTTGATGATTCTCATCACATTCAGAGTCGATAGTTTTCCATCCAAGATGTAGATACATCAACGGCACATCAGTATAAGCAAACAGAGTTTTCTGTTCGGCATTAGACATCAGGTGAATTGCACAGTCGATGAGGTGGCGAGCAACCCCCTGACCTCGCCAAGTTTCATCAACATACAATGCATTAAGCCAAATTACATTAGGTGGATTTTTATCGTTGCCACTGTCTTCCGGAGACGAAAATAAAGTAAACGCGAGCCCACCTAACAGCTTTCCATCCTTCAACGCAGCAATAGGGTTTGGAATGCCCTCCTTACGTTCCACATCAAATCTAAAGTCACTCCAACTAAGCTGAAATAGTCGCTCTAGTTCTTTCAACATTGTGGGTTCAATAACTTCAAGCGTTTGAAACGTCGCTGGAAAGCTATTTAAGGGTTGTGTTGTCACTTGTTTCATTTCTACAGTTTTTTTCCGAGACGCTTTTCAATTTGTCGCTTTTCCCACTTAGGACCAAAGAAGCTAAACAGTTCAAACGCATTGATTCCGTGGTTGAGAATGCCGATCCCCCATCCCATCGCTGGCCACCACGCCCAAATATAGCTAGGGTCCGTGACAATGTTAATGGTAAACAGTAACGTCATAACTAACACATACGTCATTAAGTGAGAGTAAAAACCTTTGATAGATCTTACCTGATCGATAACGTTCTGTTCTTCCTGAGTGATCTCTACTTTACTGGTCATTTTAGGCTCCTGCTGTAGTTCAGTGATGGTTGTTTCAAATACAGCAGCTAGTGATTTTAGGGACTCCAAACCCGGCTTTTGCCCTCGCTCAATTCTCTGAATCGTCCTTATACTTAATCCGCTTAATTCAGCTAATTGTTCTTGAGACCAACCACGTTGTAATCTGAGTTTTCTAATAATCATCATTTATCCTTTCTGCTGTTGCAAAACAACTGTACTTACTTGGAGCTAAAATCGTTACGACAGCAATCTGTCACTGCTATGACACTCTTTAGTTATCAGATACTTAAAAATTACATTCTGACTTCTGATATAGCCAAGTTAGACAACAACAATGCGTGACACACAATACAAGTTACTTATTTTTCGCTTTGCTACTACTTTACTGCCCTAATAATGGCAAGTGTTTAACGTTATGGTAAGTAAACGCCATAGTGACACATTGGTTAATCATTGAAGGGAGTGGTTTTGAAGTAGATAGAATGATAGCGCGATTACCTTGGAACTGAAGCGATTCTCCGTAAAGCTCTTTAAAGGTGTCAACAAGCTTCGATTGGCAGTTGAAGTACAAATAGTATTGAGTAGGAGTGTTAAGTTTCCAATCTATGCGTATTGGGCTCCCTCCCTCAACTGAATAACTCGGCTCTCCCCATTTCAACGATTCCTTTACTTCACCAAGCTCAAGCTCTTTAGCTACTTGATAGATCAACGTCCTGAGTTCAAGCATCCGTGAACGCACTTCATTCGGATATTGGTTGAATTTTTCTTCGACAGATTTGTCCATGAAAACCTCGTTATAAGCCACCAGCTAAATCGAGAAAGTTACCCGTTGAATAGGAAGATTTATCCGATGCAAGCCAATATATCGCTTCTGCCACTTCTTCTGGCTGACCACCTCTACCAAGCGGTAGAACCGATTTGAGCCTGTCAACTCTCCCTGGCTCCCCACCATCACTGTGCATATCCGTATATATCAGCCCTGGACGAACGCAGTTCACTCGAATACCTTCTGAAGCCACTTCCAACGATAACCCTTTAGTGAGGGTATCAATTGCACCTTTAGACGCGGCATAATCAATATACTCATTTGGCGAGCCTGAACGCGCGGCTCCAGACGACACATTTACAATGCAACCGCCGCTACCACCATTGCGCGTCGACATTCGTTTGACCGCTTCTCTTGCACATAGAAAATAACCAGTGACATTCGTTGTTAGTATGGTGTTGATTCTGTCTGCGGACATATCCTCTAAGCGAGTCTGCGGTTTTAAAATACCCGCGTTATTCACCAACACCGATAGTGTTCCTAATTCACGATCAACGGTCGAGAATAAGCGCAGAACTTCATTTTCATCAGATACATCGGCCTGAACAGTGATGCATCGCCCTCCTTGCGCTTGTATACTTTCAGCCAAAACCGAAGCAGAACCTACGTCAGACCTATAGTTAATACATACCGCATAACCTTTCTTTGCAAAAAGTCTAGCGGTAGCTGCTCCTATCCCTCGGCCCGCACCGGTAATCAATACTGCTTTATTCTTATCCATACGACTAAATCCTGACTTCATGTATCTTGGAGTTCATTACCTTAACACATCAAAGAAATAGTACTTGGGCATACCACCAAACAAAGCAACACAAATGAGTCGTAGCAGTGTTACCCAGCCTGCGATATGAGGTGCAATCACCGATAGTTATTGCCGATTACCCAAAGTGCGCCGAAGTTTCTTTCTGATACTGTTACGCATATTTCCCGATTATTTGAAGTAGATCTTCTACTTTATGGGCAACATAATCAGGCTTGGCTAGCCATCCATCTGGCTCTGAACGACTGTAAGCTGCGGCAACTGAGATGACCTTAGAACCTGTCCCTAGTTCTTTCTGCAAGTTACGAGCGAACTGCGTATCTGCTTCATGATCGCCGATGTACATCAGCAATTGTTCATTTTTGCTTCCCAAAATGGACTCTACACATTTAACTCCACCATAAGGGTTTGGCTTTTGGCTTCCATCAGGAACATCGTCATAACCGACAACCGACTTAAATGGCGAATTGATCCCGTGATTTTTCAGCACACGACGAATGTTGTTTTGAGAGTTCTGAGAGCAGATGCCGTGGGGAATATTAGAGAATTGCTCGATAACACCTTGAATGCCATTAAACAGAGAAACTTCCGTTTGGTTTTTCTCCTGATGCTCAGCCCACATTCCTCCAGCGACAAGCATTTCTTCGTGTGTTAATCCATAGTAGTCAACATATAGCTCTTGCCAGTTCTTAGCACCATGGTTCGCTTCATGGTACAAGTCTTCACTAAGCAAGTATTTCGGTAAATTCTCGTTTGATAGGTGTGGTGCGACTATCGATAAGATCGTTTTGGTAATATCAATATTCTTTGGCACAGAGTTAACCAACGTGCCATCATAATCCCAAAGTACTGCGTCTAACTTCATTATATTCAAATCACCTAATTTTTAATTTTATCAGAAGGTTAGTTGGTTTCAGCGCTCTACTTTAATGGTTTATATATTGATGACTGTGAGGTATCGCAAAAAAGGACAGATTGATACGTAGTGTTACCCATACCTTCCTCGTAAACGCTTCAAATACACTAATGTTCTTCTGTCATAAAGCCAAGATATTCCGGGGCGACTACTCCCTTACGAAACCATTCCGTTTTTTCGGAACAAAAAATCTGAGCATTGGGAGACAAAGAGAGTGCAGTATCCAAACAGCCCACAGGAACAACCAAATCCTTCCCGTTCTGCGATTCATGAGGTAAACCCGAGCCGCAGCGTGAACAAAATACCTTAGTGAATGCACCGCTCGGATGGTCAAATCGAACAGTCAGTTCTTCACCTTTAGTCCAAACTATGTTGTTTTTATGGGTAATCGCATTTGAAGCGTGCGAAGAACCCGTTACCCTGCGGCATTGCTCACAATGACAAAAGTAAAAGTTCTCAAAGTTGTCTTGAACTTCAAATCTCACTGAGCCACACAAACAGCCACCAGCTACTGTCTTTGTCATAACATCTCCTTATGTTAGCTTTTCCAACTCCATTAAACAGCGTGAGCTAACCACTTGCATGGTTCTATATTCAATTCAGTGAATCTAGCGGTAAATGAAGATTGCAAAGGACTACAAGCATAAACACCAAACCTCACTGGAGTTTGGGCAGGTAAAGGTGGATTTGATTTCCCCATGTCAGCCGTCGTCTCACCCAATTGATGAAGATGAAAAATCCGCATTTGCTTAAAGGTTTGCCCATCAAATGACGACTCAATCAGAAAGTCAGGACCACGACGACTTAGGCGATACCAAATCTCGTTTGGCAATGGAATATCGGACGTTGCCCAATCAGAATAACCTAGGTTTGTCACAACACTGCCTAGCCTAGAATACTCTTCATTCTCATACTCAATCGAAGCTTTAAACCAGTTTTCGCTGTCTAAATAAATGATTAAACCGCATTGATCGAACTGAGCTTGGTAGTCAAATTGTACTTTCGTAGTGAAAGTGAAATTCTCACTTGTCTCAAGTTGTAATGCTGGAGCGTTATCATTTCTGAAGCCATAGTAAGACCGCTGCCAAAAGTCCGTCTCGGGATCTGTGGTTATTGATACAGAACCTTTAGTTACCTCACTGTTCCTCGGTTTGTATAACCATTTCGCTGTCGTAAAATCTACCATTGTTAAGTTCTACTGCTTTCTTGTGGTAGGCCCTATCATACCAATAAGTATCAGTGTTTCTGAGCGCTACGTATAATACTGAAAACATATTTGGGGTCTTTGATTAAATCTAACTTGGGTACACCTTTTGGTCTGCCTGACAGAGTCATTCCTCGTTGCGTCGCACTTTGCGAGCCCAGTAAGATGGTTCCTAATCCATCAGAACGCTCCGACAAACTGACCTCAGGAAGCGCTTGGATGTTCAATGAGGTGATCTTCCTCTGCACAAAGCCATCAACTATGATGATTCTCTCATTGGTAATTCCATAAAATGTCTTCTTCCTTTGAGAGGAGTCCCAGAAAAAACGACCTAGTACAAAGTTCAAACCAATAACGACAAACACCCCACCAAACAGTAAAAAGAAAATCGACGCCCCCGAATTAAACGCAGTAAATTCCCAGAAAATCGCAAAACCACACCACAGTAAACTAAACGGAACCAGAAACAGGTCAGTGCGCCGAAATACGATCCCCTGCTTTGGCTGTCCTGACCAAATCAACTTCTCTCTTGGCTCAAGTGCTTGTTGAATAATGTGCATACTTCTTTCCTTAGGTGTGAATAAAACCGCCAGTCCTCTTTTTCTAGTATTGTTCTTAGCAGCGCTTTCCGTTGTGCCTTATCGTCTATCAGTTAGAGCGTCATTTTCAAGTAATAATTATTTATATATCAGCATTTAATTAGGTTAAGATTTATTTCCACCTTGTGAGAATCTGACAAGTACAAGATGCAAGTATCAGGATGGTTTCAAATAGAAAAGTAGTGATCCTTTGGTAGGGCTGGGAAAGTCTGGCTTGAGATTGCAATCCAAACGAAGATATCAACATGTTTGGTCGATGATGGGCAGATTCTAATATTTACCACTCCGATTTCGATTCACTGTGAAAGACGAAAAGCCAACGGTTTTCCGTCATTTACTAATTTGAACGGTGATAGCCTGATGTTATAAATGGGCCTAACAGCATGTTCAGTTTCTTTAAGAAGCCTTGGTGCTCACTTTTGTATATTGCCTCAGCTTCCTCTGGCGATTCTGCTGTTATGATTAACGATTGTTCGACAAACCCTTGCTCGATTAATTGAGTAGACTCTTCTTTGAACGTTGCTGACTCTATACAAAGGTAAGTATAACTATCATCCTTGTTATAAAACTTAAAATCCATTTTTACCTCAATCTAATTCTTAAGTAATACGGGCCAATTTAAATCAGCTTTTTGTACATTCCCGCTAATATCCTTTTGCCAGTTTTTTTGAACTGATTTGCTATAGTTCAAATACAACTTATTCTCGAAAATATACCAAGCATTAGGATCGATGCTAGCCGTGTAGCCTTGACTTACAGCCCACGCGCAGTATCCACCGTATTGAGGCGTATAAGCTGTTGGGTTGGAAACAAACTGCTGCCGGTTTTCCTGTGTCGAAAAGTACCATTTAGCGCCATTCCACTCATAAGTAATATCACTATCACCTTTTAGTGGTTTACCTACCGTAAAGTAAGCAACTGGATCATAACCTTTTATCGCTTTACCGAAAAAATCACTATAGGTGGGCTCCAGTGCATAAACATAAGTCCACGAACTTAACCACATAAGTATTATCGAAAACAATCTTGCTGAGTATTTCATAACGCCCCCTCCTCTATCACCATAGATAAAGAACTGAGAAAGAGGTGAAAGATTTCATTCACTCAGTAATTTAAAAGTATTAATCCGTCACACTCAGCCTAGGGAAATAAAGTATCAAATACCTGCATCCATCCTGAGGTTCCTACAAACAAAAGGACGTGGCTTGGCTAAATCTTTCGGCCCCCCTTTTTCAATAAGATGCAATTGAATGAACTCAAACTTCGACATATCGGCCTCTTCTTGTTGCTTAGAACATTATGAGGCCTATTTGGTGACGATTACGCTAACCGCTCGTATACTTCGACACAATTCAAATTCATTGGACTAAACCACATCCCATTTTAAGTCGCACTAAGCGAAGAGATGAGCCTTATAAAGAATCTGCCATTAACTAGGCATACTCTGCAACATAATGGCAAAAGAGCAACCTATTGCGACAGCCCAAGATAAAGAACGCAATGTGGCTTTGTTGAGCAAGTAAAGAATGTTGTAAATAACGCGAAATACGATGTGTACTACCGCTAAAAACTGTACGGTCTCATTAATGGTTCCCGTCGCAATGGCCAGCAATATCGCTATGGCAAACACAATCAAAGATTCGAAAGCATTTTGGTGTGCCGCTAAAGCACGCTCGCCAAATCCTTTGAGTTTTGCTTGCTGTTCTCTGGGATTATTATTGTCGTAACCTCCAGCTCTATGCATTGCGACTGCAAGAGGCATTTTCGCCAGATAAGGCAGTAGTGCCGCAATAAATAAACAAAGTACTAATGTCGTCAAGTTCTAATCCTTATGAAGGTTGTCCTAAAGCCCTTTTGAGGACCTATCATGTGCATTTATTCAACATAAAGTGCCAATCCTCTTCTGATATCCAAGACTGAAACACCCTCTTTCTATGATAACCAGTCTGGGTTAAAGAAGTCACTCTTATGTAGGGTTTGCCCAGCAGTGACTTTTGATACCTTAATGCCGCAGGTATATCGTAAAGGTAGACATCTTCATCATCAGCCGTCAGGTGACTTTTATTGTTTCTGATCGTGACTAAAACCTGAAATACCGCACCAAAAAAGGCACTTGCATATGCCACAGCACTTTGTTCATTTGAAAATACAAAGTGAACAACTAATACGGCCGTAACCCCTCCGACTAACGAAGACAGACCCATCTTCCACGCTCGTTGTAACCCAACAAATTCGATTGTACGTTTCATAGAACTTTCCTCCTAGTTGCCATGTTCTATGAATCGCCCATTGATAAGCAGATTGCTGGCTAGTATTGCGACTAGATTCACGCCAGCATATTTAGGTTGAGTCCTAGTGACCAACTCTATTGAAGACCCTGCTCACACGAAAAGTACTAGACCAAGTCACCTCCATTAGCGTATCCAGTACAGTGTTGCTACCACTTTTGGATTATTACTTAGCCTTAATATCGAGCGGCGTATAATTAGTCTTGAACGTAAACGCGTAGGGACTATCACCATTCGCTCTTAGATACGCTAATCGTTCCAAAGCTTCTTCTGTTGATGGAATGTGGTGGTCTTCAATCCACCATAACACGTAGGTATCCTCAGCAAGTCGGTGAAACCATTCACCTTTGCGGCGCATAAAATCTCTATGGTGTGTTCTAAACATAAAGTTTTTAAGCGAATCTACCGATTCCCAAACAGACATGTTTACTATCATGTTGGGGTCATCGAAGAGTTGTATACTGGTTGCATCACCGCTGTCATCTTTTAGACGCCAAATAAAGCCTTCACTTTCTTCTGCAATGCCATTGACCAAGTCTAAGTTATCAACGAACTCCTTAATCTCAGGAGCATCGAGCGGATATTTTGCTAATGCGATATTTAGTTGTGCCAGTTTCATAAATTCCTTTCCTTGGAATGCTTATGGTTAATAGCTAACACCATTCTTTTCCCATTGATGTTCACACATCATTTAAAGACGACTTCAGAAAAATGTGGGTTCTCTACCAATACCTCTAACTTATTGATTTCATCTAATATAACAAGAACATCTGTTTCCTTAACATTTAGCTTCAGACATTCATTGTTACTCTCGTCTCGCGCTGTATCCAGTGCGATACCTTCTAGTAGCAGACCCACTTTCATCGTTAATTTAACCGGATAACGATACATACACGCTATTTCAATATAATCGTAGTCACTGCAACTTATCATTCGTTAACCTCATAACTGCTGACCCATTAAATAACCCTTGGTATCTATTTCTAAAAGTCGATTTTTATAGCCGCTTCTCCATTCGAAGCAGGTCCCAAACCACCCCATCATAGGACCTTGTCCCTGTTTCACGAGAAGTGACGTTAAAGCCTAACGCTTCATAGCAACGTCTCGCAACTCGATTGTGCTCAAAAACTGCGAGTGACAACTGCGTCGCAAAGTATCGCGTTCGAGATAATTCAATTAACTGCGTTAGCATGATTTTAGAGATCCCCTGGCCCCGAAAGTTATTCGACACAAACACACGACAAATACGGAAACTCGACTCAGTGACTTTGAACAATTCAACATAGCCAACACGTTGGCTATCGGTTACAAGAATAAAAGGAAGGACTTCGGGTTTAGCGCAGTGGCTGCTGAGTTGATGGTGGTCTAATGGAAAGGCGAAATTTGGCCCTCCCCATTGATAATTCAGTTTTTCTGAGTCAATCCAGTGGATGAGCGTATCGTAATCTGCTTTGTCGAATACTCTGAGTTTCATGGTTCTCTCACTATTTGGATCTCGCATTAAGCACATTGACTAAAGCACTTTTTCATAGCATTGCTCTCGTTGCATTGCGCCCCATAACTCACGTTCTATTTCCTCAACCTTACTGAATCCATATTTGATATATAGCGATTTTGAGACAGCAAGTCCGGCCACCGTCCATAACACTACCTTGGAGTAGCCCATGTCAAGACAGAAATCCAACGCCTGCTCCATAAGCGCTTTGCCCACTCCTTTCCCTCTTGCAACGGGGTCAACAGAAAACCACCTGAGCTGTGCTTCGAACTCAGAAAGCTCACAAATACAAATTGTCCCGACAAGTTTATTATCAAGCCTGACAAGCCAAATTCTTTCTCGATCATTATTTCGCTTAGCAAACTGCGCTAGTGGTTCGGCAACATAAGCTTCAAATGTCACGTCATATCCATATTCACTCGCGTACAATAGTCCGTGCTGCTTTATAATCTGCCCAATGTCACCAGGCCTCAAGGTATTTGATATTTCCATTATTCTCCATTCCATAAGATGAGATCGACAAACGCGACGAGGCGGTATTAACTACACGGCCCGAGGCAGTGCTATGAACTAAGCTTTAGGAATACGCCCTCTTCCCTTAATTGAGCACGTAAGTCTAGCAACTGAATATTAGCCGATATTACTGATAGCAGATTTCCAAAGGCTATTCCGAGCATAAGACCAGCGGCGTACCCTGCCCAAACCTCTAAGTTCGGCTGATAAAACATATTAACGGCCTGACAAAAGAACATCAGACTGATTAAATAATGACGAAGTTCTCCGCAGTTCACTTTATAAGTATTAGTCGCATAGTCGTAGCTGATTTTGACTTGTGAACTTAAGCCGCCCAACTTGATGTACATTCTAGTTTTGCCACTTTCATAAGAAATATCATTTAACTCCAGCACTTTCTCGATACGTTCTAGCATATTTTATTCCCTTTGAGCTTATTCAGAACCTATCAAGATTATTACTCACCAGGATCATATTCAGGGCGAGAAGGCTATTTCACGAGAGACTTCAAAATCAGAGTTGGTTTCAGTGCTATTTGTTATGAACAAGGCTTGGAGCAGAGGCAACTATAACTATCTAATAGTCTGTAATAGCTGTGTAACCAAATGAACAATGACAGACTGAAAAAACTATCTGTCTGCTGGGTGGTTGACCCCATCATTTGTCACTACATCACCCAGTTCAAACGGGTTAACTCCTTGCAAACATCCGACGTTGTATCCGTATTCAGTTGGGTCGGAACGTCTTTGGTGATGAGTGTAAATGCCACAGTTCGAGCAAAAATAGTGTTTTGCCGTATGCGTATTGAACTGATATAGCTTTAAGTGTTCCTGCCCTTTCAAGATACGAATACCGTCTAGTTTCACTGACGCAACGATCGCTCCACGACGACGGCACATTGAACAATCGCAACGTCGAGGCTTATCTATTCCATTTGGTAGGTGCAACTCAAGCTCAACAGAACCACAATGACATGTAGCTAGATGGTAAGTTTTAATCAGGGTGTCACCGACTAACTTGGTCATTCATTTATCTCCAGTTTGATAAAGCGGTTTTAGGCGACAAGTAATAGCACACTAAAAACGAGGTGAAGTGGAACCTAACAAGCTGTCACGCGCCTTACTTTAAACCCATGTTAAATTTTCATTACTCCAGACCTGTTAATTCTTGTGGGGTAAATTGGTAATTGTGGCTATTCCATTTTGAAGCAATACCAATGTCATAGCCGTAGACAAGGGCTACCTGAATTATGTCTTTACTTAGTGATTCTGGATAAGTCTTAATTATTGCCTGCGCTAATTGCTTTGCAGTTTTGGAATCATCAACATTATCCTTATAAAGAAACGCTTGAGCATTCACATACGTAGTTGTTCTAGTACCTGAATCAGATGAGGTAACCGTACTTGAGCCTGTTGTTACCTCTGCATATCTAACCGATTCATTGCTGTTTATTGCTTCCTGAGTTACTAGCAGACCTTTAAAAGGTTCTGATTCAAATAAACTAGAAGTATATGCTGGCACAAGCGCTGCAACGATGAATAAAACAGCCACTACCCCTAAGTGAGGTTTCCAAAGTGAAGGGAGTTCTTGACGATAGGCCTTTGCATTTACGACGTAAGTACCTACCACAAGGTCATGTAATGATTGTCGAGTTACACGATTAAAAACGTATAAGTAAGAAATCGAAAGTAAGCCACCAAGAGTAATCAAAGATAAGGGGTACATTAAATATGAAAGAGATAATTCGTTTGGAATCTGTGCTCCATTCAGTGAAAATGGAATCGCTAGGAAGCTATACCTTGCAAAGGATTTAGGCAGACTAATTGTTGAATTGGATGAGTCTACAACTCTGATGTTTAGTGCTTTTTTACCAATTGTTTGACCATTTGATACAGAGCTATTCATAACTCCAAAATATGTAATTGAAACGGCAAAACCAATTAACCTACCCCACCCGCCAAGTTGGGCGAAGGTGTCTTCAAGAAACAAACCTATAACAGACCCAAAAACACCTAGTATTAGAGAGTCGATAACCAAGGCCCCGATTCTTCTCCAAAAGCCGCAAATCCATTTCTCTTGCACTTCTTCCAAAATTCAATCCCTAATACAACGTTTGAAAACAATCCAATACATTGTTATGTGTGTTTAATTCCCAAGCTGAGCAAGTATTATTTATTGTTTTCATTACCCTGAAAATACTCTTCGTACTTTCTGGCAACCCACTGATGAATGTGAAATCCAGTTTTGCGAACCAGGTACCAATCTACAGCAGCTAAAATAACCAAACCAATTATCGTTCCCATAGAAAACTCTCCATAAACATCGTGTGTAATTTCATAAAATAGTTAACAACACTGTGAACCTAAACAAGCTATTAGTGTTAGTTCTGGTTTTCCCTAACTTTACATAATACTGACGCATCACGTTCGACTGAGTGGCTGCCAATAGGCGGAACTTGAACCCAAACTGAAGAGCGTTACGAACCTGCCTGAGTTCATTATTCGCAGACTACCTACAACGCGAGCTTAAACCCTTCATGTGTCGCTTTGAATCCAAGTTTTTCATAGAACCTGATTGCGTCAGGGCGCTGCTTGTCACTTGTTAGCTGAACGATTGTACAACCTTTGTTTTTTGCCAGTTCGATAGCATGTGCGAACATTTGCTCACCGAAGCCTTGTCCACGATAGTCGCTATGGATTCGGACTCCTTCGATAAGACAACGCCAACTACCAATATGCGTCAGGTATGGAATAAAGGTAATTTGAAGCATTCCAACTAGAGAGTTTTCCTGTTCAACAACAAGCAATTGGTTGTTTGGATCTCGTACAATAGCTGCGAACGCTTCAAGATAAGCGCTGTTCAACGGAATAGAGGAATCTTCTCTTTGACTACCAAGGGGGTCGTTTGAAAGCAAAGCAACAAGACTTTCTAAGTCTTCAAGAGTAGCTGAACGATATTTTAATCCCATTGAGGGTTCCTTTTTGCTTTTGACTACTAACACCCCTCTAAAAGTAACAGTTTACTACCTCCGCACTCAAGCAAAGCCAACGCCTTCTTTAAACTCAACCAAACCAAAACCGCCGCCCGTTGGCTATCTACTTGAATAATTTATTCTGTTTCTAGTCGTCAACTTTGCTCTTTCTCCAAAGGGAAAGTACAAGCATGAGAGTGAATAGCAGCATAAAAGGCAGGTTAATGAGCGCTCCAGGGGCATCACCGGAAGTTTCTATTGGTTTATGGGCACCTATGTAAAACGCTCTCATTCCGTATTCAATGACACCAAGGAAATACATAAGAGGGATTAGTGCTTTGTATCGTAAACAAACCACTAGATATATAAGCCCTATGATTAATTGAGATAAACCCCAAAGGGCAAATATACCGATTACTGTAGACGCTGCTTCTGAAGAGTAAGTATCAAGGGGAATGGTCGCAATTGACTGCGCCCCACCATCTGTTGCAAACAAGTGATGCTGACTACGCCACAACGTAATAGCAGTCAATATATAGAAAAACCAAAGCGCAACCTTATTGCCAACATAGGTATTGTCGACCTGCTTGGGTAAAAACAATCTAAAATCCAACATGTTACATCCTATGATTAATAAATCGATTGAAGCATAATGTTAAGCTAACGTGCTCGAAACGCTCAACGATAGTCTCTGCATTGCACGTTAGTCACTGAACTTACAGTAAACCGAAAAGTTCACATGTTGAGGGTCACTGCCAAGCACCTTGTTAAGTGTTGTTTTGCTGATTGGTTAAGCTTTGATATCGCTTATCACTCACAAACCACGCGAGGCTATTAAGCGGAATACAAACAACCAAAATCATAGCAACAGTTATTGGTATGCTAGAGAAGAACTCTACCCACTGACTTTGGTTAGTAAAGAGTGCAACACCTATTAACTTACCAGCAAATAGTCCTCCACCAATCATAAAGGTTTGAATCATAATGTAGTGGATAAACCCTTTGCTTCGCTTTTCTTTCCAGCACTTTAACCATTTCATTTGTGACTCAGTCATACTCGCCCCTCAACTTAAGGCAGTTACCTCAAGCTTATAGTCAAATAATCTAAGAACTACAACTCTGGCGCATTTTTTGAGTTGTATCCAAATCTAGAGGAAATATATAGCAACTTACTAACAGGTGACAATGCTATACCACCACACTTAAAATTTGTGCCCTAAACACTGAAGCAAAATGAAACGAAAGTGGCCAAGCATTAGGAGTCCAGTTAAGCGACTTGTTGTGCTAACGTTCGGCTAACCTTTACATTGGCGAGCCTAACTATCCTTCGAATTGACTGCATTTGTATCTCGCTTATGATCAGGCAAATGTAGCCAGCGATAATCTAAGGAACGCCAACAGTCACTAGCCCCTAGCTATATACATCAAGGTATTTCAGCTCAAGTAACCCTATATACAATGAAGATAAGATACTTGATAAGAGTCCCGTATTAATGACTAGCATTAAGACGGTGTTGTTAGTAAAAACATAGCTGTTTGAGTAGTAACTTTTCCTAATCCCAGCCGTTCCTGACAGACTACCTAGTTTAACTTGTAGCATGGAGTCACTGTTGAAGTGTTTGTTAGGTTTGTCTCACCACAACCGAGCCAGCTATATAGTCATGTACCGCTCGTCTTTTTTCATTGAATAGCATTGATACACTCTCCAAAACTACCCAGCTAATCATAATTAAGCTCACAATGGTTAATACTGAATCTTGATCCAAGCTCTGCCAAGTCTTTCCAAAAAATGCCAACTGAGCATAAGCATATACAGTGAAGGGAACCATTATGATTGGAACAATATCACGTATACACGACTGCTTAACGGTTATATTACGACTTTCTGATACATCAACGACCTTAACCTTCATCACCATTTTACCAATGGTTTGTCCGTATTTTGCATGCAGAATAACGTAATATGAAATACCTAATATCGCACCTCCGACACCCCAAAGGAAAACCCCCACCGAACCAATAGCACCAGATAATATATATTCATCAATCCATTGCAGTGGTAAGAAAACTAGCCCGTCGATAATAACGGCGAAGAAGCGCCTCCAAAAGTTTGAGTATTTATTGGCGTACATAATAAGCCCCTGAATATATAGCAGTTATATGAAGCTAAAATGTACACCACTCCGCAAGCATTAAAGTACGGTAAAGGGTGTTTTGCGAGGCACGATAAGAAACAAGGTCTACCAATAATTGTTTTGGTTCAAAAAGCCAACGTCATGATCAGTTGCGGTTAACACCACCAAACCCAAACAAAGCCACCGTAATCACATAAGCTCAAGTTGACGCCAAAAGTGCCAAGCGTCGCAAATCATGTTTGAACGGTTTGTTATAACTACACCTTTCTGATTGGCTGACATATATAAAACAAGAAACTACACACCAAGGCTATCCCTGATGCACTTAACGCATTAAATTCACAATAATTTATTAAAAAGGACGTCCCAAAAGCCGCCACAAAAAAAGTTCCAAAATAATACAACTTGAACGGTAACAACTTCTGCGAACACTTTTTGCAAATTACTGGCTTATCAGGGGTGAAGTTGAGCTTATCCCTTACAGTCAATGGCGCTGAGCAATTTGGACACTTGAACATGTCTGTTCCTAGCTTGTTAGTATCTATAGAACAAACTAGGCATAGTGACCCTCCCTTGCAAAGCTGAAAAAATATAATTCGAGGGAGATCATGCTGCCAAGTTGCTATAACGCCTTCTCTATCTCCAGTGCGTCACAGGGCGTACCTTGATGATATTTAAGCTGCCAAAACTCTCCGACAAGAACCCAAATGGAGCTGCGCTTTGTGAAGTTGCTAACTTGGCCACTGTCATCGATTAATGCGGTTTCATAGGTCAACAGTTGAACCGTTGGTTCTAATGCGACACATTCATAGTTCTGGGAGTGTACCTGCACGTTTGATGGTTTCTCCGCTTCCATCACGCGAACAATTGATTTGAAGTCGTAGCTATTACCTGATCTTTAAAGTCTGGATGGATAAGTCGCTCAATTTCTACTTTATCTTGTCTGACTTCGAATTGGTGCAACGCAATTTCTTGTTCGATTATTACTTCCATTTATTCTCCGAAATCGATAAGGCAACTGACGTCCAATTAAGAGGTGAACAGCGTATCCACCCAAACTTAAAGTATTGTGCCATAAGCACTAAATTTGAAGTAGAAGCAAGAATGCCAAGCGTTGTGAATCACTCTTAAATTGCTTGTTAGGTTTGTAGCCTAAAGTTACCTTCGAATGAACTATATTACTCTCTCTGCGTAACAAACAATTCGACAACTAGCGGAGCCCTTTATGTTTTCTTTTCTAAAAAGCAACCCAACCAAAAAACTAAAAAAGCGTCACTCAATGCTTCTTGAACAAGCTATGCAAGCTCAAAGAAAAGGTGACATACGAACTTACTCTCGGCTAACGGCTGAAGCAGAAGAGGTTTTCAAGCAAATTCAAGATATTAGCCTTTCGAAAACCTAACGCTCTGTTAAGTAGCCAAAAACCTTGGCATATACTTCGCCACAGCGAAAGTGCCGAGCATTTTTGCTCTGCTTGAACCGCTTGTTAGCCGTCGCTCAATTTATTAACGATGAACTGTGCCCTTTCTTTAACTGATGCTTTTGGAACTTCAATTAAGTCATAGCCAAACTTTGTATAAGCGCTCACCATTTCATGATATGTCGCAACCGCCTCATTAAAATCTTGCTTTCGCTCAGCATCATTTTCATAGATTTCTTCCCAAGGAGGAAAAATGAAAACTTTACGGCAATAATCTAATTCACCACATTTAGCTAACAAGAGTTCCGAAATAGGTATGCACTCAAGTTTACTGTACCCATAAGAGTCGATAATACTTCGATCGTAAAGCGTAGTTTCAGTATCACCAAAATTCTCGTAATTGTTGATTTCTTCAAGAACCATTTCGTCTCGGAATGCAGTCTTATCCAACCAAGGTAATGCACTACCTTGCGACTTTACTTGGGCTTGAATAACTTTACGCCCAACTTCTGGTGCACTTTGATAACCCATCTGACACAACAGTTCGATAACTGAGGTCTTACCTGACCCAGGTCCACCTGTAAAAATAACTCGATTGTTCAAATAAAGCTCCATAGACGGTTAACGCTTTACTAAACGGCGCTTACGACTAACTTACCAAACGCACATAACTTCAAACCAAAAGTGGCCAACGTAAAGCGTCCGTTTGAGTAATTTGTTATATGGTTAACGCCTTACCTAAACATATCGATCTATCTTTATGCACGTACTTTCCGTATGCCTCGATCTCGCTGTAACCATGCCGTTTATAAAAATTGATTGCTAATTCGTTTACTCTACGCGTTGATAAAACCGCACGCTCATAACCTTTTTGGCGAGCATATGATTCAAGCTGTGAAATCAGGTAGCCACCCGCTCCTTTTACTTTGGAAAACATACGCTTTAGCTCACATGAGCTATCTTGATGTTTCCTGAATACTCCACAAGCTATCGCTTTACCTTGATCATAAACGACTATGCATCCATCGGTTCTTGAGCAAAACTCGTCACGTACAAACGAACTTTCTCCAGTGTCTGTCGTTATCGTGTCGAGTATGACATTTAGCTCTTCCACTAGAGCTGAAAAATCTTCGCATTTGGGGTCGGTAATTTTGTACTTTAGATGCATTGAACTCTCCAACCATATAACGCCCGATTAAGTAGCCCGAAACGCGCAGTAATAGTTTCTGCATAGCACCGAAAACACTGAAACTACTGCAAACCAAAAGTGCCAAGCGTTGAGGGTCTGCTTAAATTGCTTGTTATATTTTTTTGTCTTTATAACCTTTTTCGAGCTTCTGTCCTAATGAAGTGATCAGCGCACGCTTTGGTTTTAAGTCTCCAGACTTTTTGTCACGTCCATATACGACTGTAATATTGGCTTTATAGTTTCGCTCAGAAGCAATTTGCTCAAGATTCTCGTCTGAGTTAAAGCTAATCGGAATCCTTTTGTTTTCGGAGATCGAAGGAATATGCGCTGCCCAGCCAGTTTTATGACGCTCAAGATCCATGCTAGTAATGTAAACATCGACGTTATTTTGAGGGATAGATACGTCGCCCTCATTGAAATCATAACTTGGAAGAGCCTCCACCAAATCACTATCAAAAGTTACTATTGGTGCATCAGATGCATTAGCACCAGAGAAGAACTTAACTTCAGCTCCCTGTTCTAACTTGGCTGGTGCAATAATTTTTCTTGCTTCTTTAGCAACCTTTGTTTGACCATGCACATCAATTGCATGAGCAATAGCAGACTGAATTGCATCTGGTGTTGTACCGTATGCTTCAGCTCCTATGTTAATAAATATGTTATTGTTTGCTTGGATTGTAGCAGTGCTCTCGTCGCGCCCACCAAGCAACTTTTTCATATGATCAAGAGCCATAGAAGCTCCTGTTACAGCAAGTATTGCTACTAGTACAATCAAGCCGTTTCGAATATTCTTGTTAGTTATTCCTGCATTCATAAGTTTTTCATGAGCCCAGTCGTTTACACCAGTCAAATGGCAGTCTAGTGATTGCTGACTACCAAAAGCTAAACCAATTAGTAAGACCTCCCAAAGGCTACCTTTGCTGACCTCATCAACGTAAACTTTGATGTCTTCGATAACGAGGCTGTCATCAAGATGTTCAAGCACCGTTGGAAGCATTTTTATTAATTCTGAATATCCTTGCAATGATGCGATAACATCATCCAAAGGAATTGGTTCTTTGTTGCTATAGTAAATCTTTTCTTGTGACTCAATATACATTTTTATCCTTAGAGCCTAACCTAGCCAATTAAAAATATAACGCCGCATTAAGGTGTGAGCAACGCTTGGCTATACTTGAGCGAAGCGAAACTGCCAAGCGTTGCGAATCACTCTTAAATGCTTTGTTAGCACTATATTTGTGCACAATAGCTATGAAAAGTTAACCCATGATTTCTTCTTTCCCGCGGGTAGTCATAACCTAGATCACTAATACCGTCATGGTCTCTCGCTGTTGGTATGATGTTTTCATATACCAACCTTAAGTAGGTTGGGTCTTTGTGCAGCCAAAAGTATTGTCCAGAAAAAACTCGGTTTTCATACTTTTGAAGAGCATCGAGATATAGAGGAAACAATACTTCCATTGGTTTTCTCGCAATAAAATTAACCACTTCATCATCATAACCACTGTTCACAGATTGGTTGCACCAATATTGGTAGCTATACCTATATTTTTTCTCCTCATCTGAAAACTTTGAGTTATCAAAATTTTCATGAACTAGTAGGACTTTGCAAACTTCTAAAAAAGTGGCGAAATCATCTTGATTTTCAACTTCAGAACCAATGTCATAGTGAAATACATCAGCATATAAGCTAGCAAATCTCTTCAGGTTTTTTAGCCCCAGTTTATGGTTGTATATCTCATCTAGCAATGAAGGGAATACTGAGTAAGCTTTTGTGAACACCTTAGCAACAGGAACCTGTGACTTAAGACTATTTTGATGTGGTAAAAATTCTATTGTTTTTGTTGAATTACTCCGGTCAATCTTTGAAATAACATCCCAAAACAAAGGTTTTGAGATATAGATATTCTCAGTTTTCAGATCAACTGCGTACGCAACAACATGGCTTTTAAAGCTAAGCTGTGCCCAATAGTTTAGCGTACTTTGTTTAATTCCAGATATTGTGGGTACGGAGTCACTATTACGGATAACAAGATTTTCGGAAGCTTTAACTTGTGCCTTGATATAATTTCCGACTACTCTTCCATCCTCTACAAATTCGATTTCAAAGTCGATACCATAATCATTTTCGGTAACATTACGGAAAATGCCAACATCCCGGAGATGATAAAGAAGAATAGCGTATGAATCAGATTCAGCTTTATGTTGTTTTATTTGATTTGGTAAATCCATAGTATCCTCATATAGTGCTAACGCCGCATTAAGGTGTGAGCGGCGCTTGGCTATACTTGAGCGAAGCGAAACCGCCAAGCGTTGCGAATCACTCTTAAATGCTTTGTTAGGCATCTTTGCTGATACTCCAACCAGCTTGGTCGTTCAACCATTTAGGACTATCAAAGCCTGATACCATGTAAATTTTTTCAATACCGTCACTTAATACATTAGATAGGTTTGCAATCAGCTCTTTGTTTAACAGAGCTTCCATTTTTGATATTGCAACGCCATTTTCTACCTTAACTTTTTTATATTCATGCTTAAAGTGAATCATTTCATTTCTCGTAGAAATGATTTTTGATAGTAATTGAAATGGGTGCTTAGATATATCAAGTTCCTCTGATGGCTCTGAATAGCTAAATACAAGTTTCAGTTTTTCTATTGGCGTAAGTTTCTCTAAAGCTCCCCAATTTGATTTGAAGGTATGGCTTCCGACTTCATTTGCTATAGCTTCAAAACAAGCTGCTGACATAATAATAGCCTGCGATCTTTCTTCATAAATTTTGTCGAGTTGAGATGGATGCTCCCCTCCTGACTCTTGAGTTAACTTTTCTGCCGCTCGAATATGTTTGCGGGCAGCTCTGTAGAACACAGGTGCAATCATACAAACGGTGTATATTTCATTATTTTCGATTTTCATTGTTTCGAAATGAGACAATGATGGAGGTTTATAAGCCACCGTTTTTTTCCGACTTTGAAAATCACTTTCTTTAAGTTTTTCATGTACGGTTAATAGTTTCGAAAAAGCAGATAACCTAAGTTTCCGAAGCTTTTTAACATAAGCCTGTGCGACTTCTGTGTAATCTTCAGTAGGTAAGCTTTGCTTCTTGCGCATTACATCCTGAAACTCATCATGAAGTTTGTCAAAATCACTTAAATCTACATAGTCAGAAACCCACCTTCCATAATGACGACCCTCTACATTTTCAAGTCTTGCCACTTCCCACTGATATAAAACACCATCATCTAAGACTTGAATGTATGAATTGAAACCTTCAATTGGATCAACTACATCGATTGAATTACCCAAAAAAGGAAAGTGATGCTTAGATACCACACCATTTGGGATAATTTCATTTATTTTTCCATCAATAATCGGTTTGGTTATTGGGCTAACCAAACCCATCACCATTCTTGCACTGAAAGTTTTAGGGTCAGTATTTTGAATAAGCTGCCCATAAGAAACAACTTTATACTGTCTTAGAGCGTGTTCTAATTCGAACTGGTCTACCATCTCAAAGTCAAATTTTCCAAATCTTCCTTCTTTATGAGTAAAGTCTCTGCAATCTAAATATTCAATAGAGATGGCTTCTTTCCACCAACTAGGTAAATCTGTCATAATTTCTCCGAATTAGTTCTGATGCCTAACGCCCGCTTAAGTGGTGAGTAACGCGCCACCGAAGCTGAAATTACCACCGTAAACACCAAACCCTAAATTGAAACCAAAATTGCCACGCGTTACGAATCCGCTTGAAGCGCTTGTTATGTGCGTACTAAAGTTGCACGAACAATCTCAGCATGTCTTTGTGTTGGATACCATTTTCATGAATTGGCTCTGGATAATTTAGCAAGAAGTAATCCTTGATGATTGAGTCAACCCGAAAACCAAGACGTTGATAATAAGTTAGTTGGTAACCAAAAGTGCCTGTACACAATTCAACACGAGTGATTCCCTTTCCTGATAACCGAGACAGGACAGACTTTAATAATTGAGAGCCTAAACCCTGACCTTGTAACTTTGGGTATACAGAGACATTGAATATTTCAGCAAGGCTTTGGGTTTCGGGCTTCACTATACACGCCGCCAAAATACGTCCGTTATCTACCGCCGCGAAACACCATGAATCGGATAAATATGATGAAATACTAACCTCAGACGGATCAGCTTCGAGCAGCAAATCTAGTGGAATTTCGCTACTTTTGACTTCGACAAATTGCACTTTTCCTCCAAGCACATAACGCTTTACTAAACGGCGCTTACGACTAACTTACCACACGCACATAACTTCTAACCAAAAGCGCCAAGCGTATGGCGTCCGTTTGAGTAACTTGTTATGAGGCGACCCTCCACACCAAAGAAACAAAATTTTCATCGCTGTCCACTACTTCGTATCCGAGACTCTCATAGAAAGATATTGCCCTCAGGTTACGCTTAAAGCTTGAGAGTGTTACTTGCTGCTTCATCTCTGTAATTGCTTGATCATGAACCATTGTCATGACAGTAGCGCCAATTTGCCTACCTTGATAAGAAGCCTCAATGACAAGAAAGTGCACATGGAGCGCGTCATCATAAGGTTTAAAACACAACAAACCAGCACGTTTATTATCAACGTAGAGCCAGTGAAACCAACCAGTCTCATATTCTGTTTTTAGTCGGTGACGTTGAAATTGGTCATCCCAACCAAAGACTGCGTCAACGTGATCAAACAAACCTCTCTTTACCGTAGCAAAAACCTCTTCGAAATCGCTCAGCAAGACAGGTTCTATTTTTATTTCCATAAGCCTCATAACGCCGCGTTAAGTGGTGAACAACGCGACCACCTAACCTAAACCATTATGCCGTAAACACTTAAACTGAATAAAACCGAAAATGCCAAGCGTTGTGAATCCGTCTTAAACGCTTTGTTATAAGCGTGGTGAAGAGTAGTACAGACCTATTTCACGAAACTCAGAGCAGTATCTAAACAGTTAAAGTCTTGAATACGCTGGTAATGATTTACTCTACCACCGACAATCACTACATTAATAGCTAACTCTTTGCACGCTTCTAAGTCCCATTCTGCGTCACCAAAATAGGTAACAGGATAGTTATCAATTTGGTTGATTGCTGATTTTGCCAACTCCATAATTTTGATACGAGAGTAGTGATCATTTGATGACATAATCGCTAGTTTCTCAGTTTCAAAACCAGCTGATTCCAACTTTATCTTAGCTGTTTCTCCCCACCCACCTGTAGCAATAGAAACAACATATTCGTCACTGTCTAACAGATATGACACGAATTTTTTGGCTCCGGATACTTCTTGGGTAGGTGATGTTTTAACCGATTGCTGAACATTACGGATAAAAATAGGCTTAACGAGACTCTCTAATTCAGCTAGAGAATATTTGAGGCCTTGTTGCTCAATAAAGGTTTTTAATATTCCTCTATCTGTGACAAAGGGATAACTACCCCAATCTGTAGATACTTCAAGCCCTGTAGTTTCTCGCACAGCATCAACAAAACACTGTTCATCCATTGCATATGACTGTAGTAGTGTTCCATCAATATCTAGCATTACATGATGTTTCATTTAATTCCCTTTAAGCTTATAACGCTTTGCTAAGGTGCGGCTAACTTCCACGAAACCTGAGCACAGCCACCGTAATCACTAAACTCAACCAAACCAAAAATGCCATAGGTTAGCCGTCACTCTTAAGCAATTTGTTAGGCATCTTAGGTCAATTACAACTCAAATATCGAGACTGAAGCAGTATTATTTAGCCAATTAACACTTTTAATGACCAATTTGTAATTTGACCCCGAATACGAAAAGTCCCATGATGTGCCAGGTTTAGCTCGACTTAATTTAATGCTGTCCACACCTGGAATATTAACAACTCCATAAGCAGTATTATCAGGGTTTATGTCCGAAATACCTACAACGGCTTTAGTTAGAGGGTCAACAAAAGATTCACCTTTTACAAAAGTGCTACTGTATTCGTAAGGTTCCGTAATGACTGCATCACCTTCCTTGTTAGTGTCACTAATCGACGAGTTTTCCTTTTTTATAGATAGTAACTGAGATTCTAACTCAATAATCTTATTTTCCATCGCTGGAATACTCTTAGGCTCTTGATTTAACCAAGCTAAATAGCGTGCATTCTCTTGCCTCAACTGCTTGATCTCACTCTCTAGTATCGAAACCTTAGCCTTGTACTGTGATGTAATCGTCTGTTCATTTTTTATCTGAGAATTTGCGGTTTCGTTCTGAGCTTTGTAATAGTTTATTTTGTTTTCATCTAATATAAATGACGACACACCCCATGTCGTAACAGCAACTAGAATGGTGTGCCCTATAATTGTAGTTGCGGGATGACTCTGAAACCAATTTGACATTTCTACATCTTTAAAGTTATTGAAAACACTAATGATACACTAAAAATGAACATCATAGTCTGGTTGTACGCATTGGATGCCTAACGCTTTATAGACGGATTATTTCCGTACTTCCGCACACGCTACCGCCTTCTAATAACATAGAATCTGACCATGTTAGATCATTAGTGTATGAAAATCAGTTGATTAAGTATTATTAGCTTTGTTGCACATCACAAAATGCGGAAATTTTCCGTATAAGTCCTCAAATCTTACTTAGACTCAAAAACTGTACATAAACACAGTATCGGAGTAAGTTATGAAATCCCCGTTTTTAAACTACATTCGTGACTTTATGCGCGCGAGGCACTATTCGGAAAGGACAATAGACGCCTACCTCTCTTGGATATTTCAGTACATTGTTTATCACGATAAAAAGCATCCAAAGGAAATGGGTACTGCGGAGGTGGAAGATTTTCTTTCCTATTTGATTACAAGTCGTAACTTGGCTATGCGTACTCAGAATCAAGCACTCAACGCGCTAGTGTTTTTATATAAACATATCCTTCATGACCCTATAGACGTCAATATGCGCTTTAAGAAATCTAATAAGAGCAAAAAGCTCCCTACAGTCCTCACAGTAAAGGAAGTGAGTAAAGTGCTTGAAAGTATGCCGCCGAGCTTTTTATTGCCAGCACAACTCATGTATGGCTCTGGACTGCGCCTTATGGAGTGCCTTCGGCTCAGGTATCAAGATATCGACTTTGATTATGGGGCGTTGAGAATATGGCGAGCGAAAGGAAATAAGAATCGAGTAGTGACGTTAGCCAGAGAGCTATTCCCAGCGATACGGCGACAGCAGCAACACGTTGAGAGTATTTGGAGGCAAGATGTTAAGCAGAGTGACTATTCTGGCGTGTGGCTCCCCAATGCATTGGCGACTAAATACCCAAACTCAAACAAAGAGCTCAACTGGCAGTTTCTGTTTCCTTCTGCTCGGTTGTCCATTGATCCTACTTCTGATTTGATTCGTCGACACCATATTAATGAGTCGAGCGTACAAAAAGCTCTGAAATCTGCGGTGAAAAAGACGGGGATAGAAAAGCGGGTTAGCTGTCACACGTTGCGACATTCATTTGCAACTCACTTATTGGAAAGTGGCGCAGATATTAGAACAGTGCAGGAACAATTAGGACATACAGATCTTAAGACGACTCAAATATACACGCACGTCATTAACCGAGGAGCGAGTGGCGTGAAAAGTCCGTTATCTAATATTCTTTAGATACAAAAAAGGAGAGCTTTCGCTCCCCTTTTACATAGACCTAACTGCTAATTAAAGAGCAGCTTTCGCTTTTTCAACTAGAACTGCGAATGCAGCTTTGTCGAATACCGCGATGTCAGCAAGGATCTTACGGTCGATCTCGATAGATGCTTTCTTAAGACCGTTGATGAAACGGCTGTAAGATAGACCATTTTGACGAGATGCAGCGTTGATACGTGCAATCCACAGTTGACGGAATTGACGTTTCTTGTTGCGACGGTCACGGTAAGCGTATTGACCAGCTTTAGTAACTGCTTGGAAAGCTACGCGGTAAACACGTGAACGTGCACCGTAGTAACCTTTAGCTTGTTTTAGAACTTTCTTATGACGTGCACGAGCTTGTACACCACGTTTTACGCGAGGCATTATGTCTCTCCTAAACTAAACGATTGATAAACTAAAAAGAATTAAGCGTATGGCATCATACGAACAACTGCAGCCACTTCACACTTAGGAAGGATTGCATTTGGACGAAGCTGACGCTTGTTCTTAGTAGTACGCTTAGTCAGAATGTGACGTTTTGTAGCGTGCTTGTACTTAATACCACCAGCAGTTTTCTTAAAACGCTTAGCAGCACCTTTGTTGGTTTTCATCTTAGGCATGATGAATAACTCCGCATTGTTGAGTTGATTAAACAATAGTAATTAGGGCGAACAAAACCCAGCTGTTCAGAAAACAGCTGGGTTTTCTTACTTGTAAAGCCGTTAATTACTTCTTCTTAGGGGCCAATACCATGATCATTTGGCGACCTTCGATTCTAGTCGGGAAAGATTCTACTACAGCTAAATCTACAGTATCTTCTTTCAGACGATTTAGAACGTCGACACCAATGTCTTGGTGAGCCATTTCACGGCCACGGAAGCGAATTGTTACCTTCACTTTGTTGCCGTCTTCTAGGAAACGCGTCAGGTTGCGTAGTTTTACCTGATAGTCTCCAATATCAGTTCCAGGACGGAATTTTACTTCCTTAATCTGAATCTGCTTTTGCTTCTTCTTCTGCTCTTTCGCAGCTTTGCTCTTCTCGAAGAGGAACTTGCCGTAGTCCATCACACGACAGACTGGTGGCTCGGCGTTAGGGCTGATCTCTACGAGATCCATACCAGCTTCTGCAGCTGCATCTAGTGCTTCTTGAATCGATACGACACCAACAGATTCACCATCTGCACCTGTTAGACGAACTTCACGAACGCCACGAATTTCACCGTTTAAACGGTGCTGGTTTTGTTTGGCCGGTTGTTGGCCACGTCTTCCGCCTTTAATAGCTTATTCCTCCAGATTGAGCTTACGGCTAGAAACCTCGGCTTGGATGTATGAGATAAAGTCATCCACTTTAAACTTGCCTAGGTCCTTACCCTTACGTGTACGTACTGCAATTTCTCCAGCTTCCATTTCTTGGTCGCCACAAACAAGCATGTACGGGATACGCTTCAAAGTATGTTCGCGGATTTTAAAGCCAATCTTCTCATTTCTCAAGTCCGCTTTGGCTCTAATTCCACTTTTTTGCAGTTTTTGTGTTACTTCTTGAACATAATCAGACTGTTTGTCAGTGATATTCATGATAACAGCTTGTTCTGGCGACAACCACGTTGGGAAGAAGCCAGCGTATTCTTCGATAAGAATACCGATGAAACGCTCAAGAGAACCTAGGATTGCACGGTGAATCATAACAGGAACTTGACGTTCGTTGTTTTCATCCACGTATGTAGCACCTAGACGACCCGGTAGGTTGAAGTCTAGCTGAACTGTACCACATTGCCATGCACGATCTAGGCAATCATATAAAGTAAATTCGATCTTAGGACCGTAGAACGCACCCTCACCTTCTTGAATCTCGAATGGAATTTCCATTGCTTCAAGAGATTGTTTTAATGCTTCTTCAGAGCGATCCCAGATTTCATCGCTACCTACACGCTTCTCAGGACGAGTCGACAGTTTCACCACGATGTTATCAAAACCAAACGTGTTGTATGTGTCATAAACCATCTTGATGCAAGAGGTTACTTCGTCTTGGATTTGGCTTTCAGTACAGAAGATGTGTGCATCATCCTGTGTGAAGCCACGAACACGCATAATGCCATGAAGTGCGCCTGATGGCTCGTTACGGTGACATGAGCCAAACTCAGCCATACGTAGCGGTAGATCACGGTAAGATTTAAGACCTTGGTTAAAGATCTGAACGTGACCTGGGCAGTTCATTGGTTTAATCGCGTATTCACGGTTTTCTGATGAAGTCGTGAACATTGCGTCTGCGTATTTGTCCCAGTGACCAGAACGTTCCCAAAGAACGCGGTCCATCATTAG
This sequence comes from Vibrio mediterranei, assembly GCF_900088415.1. Classification (GTDB taxonomy): domain Bacteria; phylum Pseudomonadota; class Gammaproteobacteria; order Enterobacterales; family Vibrionaceae; genus Vibrio; species Vibrio mediterranei. Next base: position 178,832 of record NZ_FLLQ01000006.1, on the reverse strand, counting down.
AGGACCTTTTACTTCTTGGTAGCCGTATTCAGTCAGTTTTTCACGAATGAATACTTCTAGGTCACGGAATACAGACCAACCGTTGTGGTGCCAGAACACCATGCCCGGTGCTTCTTGCTGCATGTGGAATAGATCCAGCTGCTTACCAATTTTACGGTGGTCACGTTTTGCCGCTTCTTCTAGACGCGTCAAGTGCGCTTTAAGCGCTTTTTTATCGTGGAATGCAGTACCGTAGATACGTTGAAGCATCTTGTTGTCACTGTTACCACGCCAATATGCGCCAGCCACGTTCAGTAGTTTGAAGTGTTGGCAGAAGCCCATGTTAGGAACATGAGGACCACGGCACATATCGATGTATTCTTCATGATGGTAAAGGCCTGGACGGTCGTCTTTAGAAACGTTCTCGTCTAGGATTTCCATCTTGTATGGTTCGCCGCGACTTTCAAATGTGTCACGAGCTTCCTGCCAGCTAACCTTTTTCTTGATAACTTGATACTTGGTTTTTGCTAGCTCTTTCATACGTTTTTCGATTTTTTCAACGTCTTCCATAGTAAGAGACTGTTCTAAATCGATATCGTAGTAAAAGCCATTGTCGATCGTAGGACCAATTGCCATTTTCACATCTGGGTACAGTTGTTTAATAGCGTGACCAAGTAAGTGAGCACAAGAGTGGCGAACAATTTCAAGACCGTCTTCGTCTTTCGCCGTGATGATTTCTAGGCTCGCATCGTTTTCAATTAAATCACAAGCATCTACGCGTTCGCCATCTACACGACCAGCGATGGTTGCTTTCGCAAGACCAGGACCGATTGAAAGAGCGACATCCATTGTAGAAACAGGGTTATCAAATTGACGTTGGCTACCGTCAGGAAGAGTAATTACAGGCATGTAGTATCCTATTTACAGTGGTCTTGCACACCAAGCAAGACATGTTTTATTGGTTAGCAATTTTCAGTGAAGTGAAAACTGCCGCGATTTCATTGTGTTATCTGCTTATTTTGATGCAAATACGGATGCACCAGCCAAAGCAAGCGGTCATTGTAACTCACCTTACTCAAATAACAATGTAAATTTGATGGCTAGGTCATATAAATTGTTAATTTGCTGATGCATCAATGACATCAAAGCATCGCAATGCGAAACATTGATTTCAACAAGTTATCAGCTAATGTTTAATTGAAAGCAATAAGAAAATGGAGCCGTAGAGATGGCAGAACATAACTATTATGTACAACTTCATAGTGAAGGGCATGCGAGAGTCTATAAAGACGATCATTTACTGTTAGGCTGCGATGTCGTCGCAATCGAAAAGAAAACTGTAAAAAACTCTCACCAAACACAAATGGACGCAACAATAGAACTGGCGTGCGGTGAACGCTTGGCTCGTATTAAAGTCCTAGAGTAACACTGCCTATCAATAATGCTTAACCAAACAAAACGTATGTTTATTGCCACGCTGCATGATCGTTACTTCGTCCAGCAGAGTGTTCAAAATATAGAACCCTCGGCCCGATGTTGTCCAAGTCTCTGGGTCCTCTAGATCAATACGCTGCAATGGTGTTTTAAGCATAACTTCTAGCTCTTCTTGACATAAACCTAGACCAACATTTGACAGCTCAATAACTATTTTTCCACAAATATGACTGCACGCTACTTCTATCATTTGTCCATCTTGGAAGCGATAGGCATGTTCATAGATATTATTGGCAACCTCAACAACACATAACTCTAAGTCGGTCATCAAAGGGGCACGCAAATCGATTTGTGTCCAAAATAGATGAAGCGCATCCGCGATTTCTCTTGCACTATCGATAGAGCTTTCAAATTGTTGGTGATAACACTTCTTACTCATACCCTTTCCTCACCATGCAAGACTGATCTACGGACGACAGCACGTAATCGATAGCTTGTTTTACTTCCATTTGATTCCAATTAGACTCACATCATCAGCAAAGTCTTTGTCACTTTGCCATTGCTTTATTTCATTCACAAGGAGCTTGGCTTTGCAACTAAACGAATTAGCGGCAAGGTCAGACACTGCCTGACAAAGCCTATTCTCCCCAAATAGCTCATTGTTCTGCTTTGCTTCAGTTATGCCATCAGTGTATAGCCACAGCTCATCCCCTTTGGAAAGATTAATTCTCATAGATTCGTAGCTTGCAAAATCAAACATCCCTACCACGAATCCATCCGCACCGATCAACTTCACTTGTTGTTCCTTCGCTTGGTACCACACCAATGGAGGATGACCTGAAAAAGCCAAATCCACTTCCCCTGTAAGCTGGTTCAAAACTGCATATATCATTGAAAAGTAGAGTTGATGGGTCTCTGCTTGACAATAGATTTCATTCAGCTGGAACAACACATCGGCAGGAGAACGTATAGCTGGAGTATCACGGGTATTGTCCATAACCACAGAATTGACGCCTTCAAAAATCGATAATGTTTGATGCACAGAAAAAGACAACAATGCCGACGCAACGCCATGCCCTGAAACATCAATGATATAAAAGGCCAAATAGTTTTCGTCCAATTCAATACAACCCAACGTATCGCCACCGATCTCTGTTGACGGCATAGACACATAAGACAATTCAACATTCGTGTAATGAGTTTTAGTTGGTAAGAGTTGACTCAGTAGTTCATTGGCCAGCATGAGCTCTTGATGAACACGAGCATAAGCAGAGTTCAGCTCATCATTTTTGGTGGCTAATTGGTTATGCAGAGCTAGGTTTCGAAATCCTGCCTTAATTCGTGCATCTAATTCATCGACGGAGGTGTTCTTGGCAATAAAATCATCTGCTCCGGCATTCATGCCATGGATAATCGAAGCTTGGTCGTCTTGAGAAGAAAGTAATACAAAAAACATATATCGGGCAAAACAACCGCTTTTGACTTGTTTACACAACTCAATACCATCCATATTTGGCATCAACCAGTCACTAAGAACTAACTGGATATCTGTGTACTGGTCGAGCAATTCTAATGCTCGTACTCCATCGCTTGCGATTATTACTTCATAACCTCTTTTGTTAAGAAGCGCACTTAGCCGAATCTGCATCGCTTTTTCATCTTCTACCAATAACACTCGCTTGTTATCAGCAGTAGTTGGATATTGCACCTGACTGGTTTGAAAACTCATTCATCCTCCTTTTCTCTTTAAAAGAATAGAAGCCTGAATCTAAATCCCCAAGAAAAGTAATAATTTACTGAGCTTTATATGAGATTGTCACTCAAAGCGCTCGGCTCTATACACTTCCTAAATCTATGTAGTAACTATGATGCTCTTGCCAAACAACATAGTTATCTAACTCATAACGCCCTCACATTAAATACATGTTCAACACCACTGATAGAAGAAAGTATCTCGCTGGTTGGTTTTTGTTCTATATCCACAATAGTATATGCAACTTCCTCTCTACTCTTGTTCAGCATATCGAGCACGTTAATATTCAAATCAGCCAACAGAGACAATACGCTACCCAAGACCCTAGGGACATTATCGTTAGCAAACGTAATTCGGTAGCCCTCTGCCCTTTCTAAACGAATCGTAGGAAAGTTAACTGAATTAGTAATGTTGCCATTTTCCAAAAAATCAATGAGCTGCTCTGCCCCCATGATGGCGCAATTTTCCTCTGCTTCGGACGTCGAAGCGCCAATATGAGGCATGAGGATCACGCCATCACGCCCAATAAGAGAGGGCGTTGGAAAGTCAGTCACATACTGATCAATTTGGTGATTCTCGAGCGCGGTTATTACTGCGTCTGTATCGACAATTTCTTTACGAGCAAAATTCAGCAACACCATGCCTGGTTTAGCTGAAGACAATAAATCGTGGTTAATCAATCCTATAGTTGAAGGCAGTGCAGGAACGTGAACGGTCACGAAATCACATTTTGCAATCACCGACACTAAATTCTCCGCTCGCTTAATACGACTTGATAACCGCCAAGCCGCTTCAACACTCAGCGCTGAATCGTAACCAATCACGTTCATACCAAGATCAATAGCGGTGTTAGCGACAGAGGCACCAATTGCGCCTAAACCAATTACACCAAGTGTTTTGCCTTTGATTTCAGAGCCAGAAAAACGCTTCTTTTCCTTCTCTAATAGCTTATCCATCGCCATAGCATCAGTCATATCCGAAAGGGTGTGGGAGTAACGAATCCCACCCACGACATCTCTTGCCGATAACAAAAGCCCGGTTAATACCAACTCTTTCACTGCATTGGCATTAGCACCCGGCGTATTAAACACGACAATTCCATTTTCCGTGCAAGATTTGATCGGGATGTTGTTTACCCCTGCTCCGCATCGTGCAATAGCTTTAACGCTTGAAGCAATGGACTCATCAAGGAGTTTATGACTGCGAAGCAAAATTGCATCAGGCTCACCAAACTCACTACATACTTCATATTTGTCGCGTGAAAACTTATCCAATCCTTGATTCGAAATAGCGTTGTAGGTCTTTATTTTCTTCATTGTCGCTTCACCTTAAGTTGAAATTCCATTTCTACTCATCAGCGTACTGTTATTGTCCCAAAGCTGGCTTTTTTCTGTTGTGCCAGAGACAACAAAGCACCTGACCAGCAGGTGCTTTGTAATTATTGTGTGACTTCAGCATAAGCCCAATCTAGCCATGGCAGTAACGCTTCCAAGTCGCTAGATTCAACGGTAGCCCCTGCCCAAATTCTGAGTCCCGCTGGCGCGTCCCGATAAGCGCCGATATCAAACGCGACACCTTCATCATCCAACAATTTAATCATCGCTTTAACTTGCTGCTCCGATGCATCAAGCGTGAGGCATACACTGGTGTTAGAACGTTGTGTTGGTTCTTTAGCTAAGAAGTGTATCCACTCTCGTGATTCCACGAAGTTTGTTAGTACAGCAAGGTTGGATTCTGATTTCTCAATCGCCGCACCTACACCGCCAATATCTGCCACCCAATCTAGAGCGTCAATATAGTCCACTACGCATAACATAGAGGGCGTATTGATCGTCGCCCCCTTGAAAATGCCTTCTATAAGCTTTCCACCTTTTGTCATGCGGAAAATCTTCGGCAGTGGCCACGGGGGTGTATAAGACTCTAATCGCTCGACCGCTTTAGGGCTCAAAACAATGACCCCATGAGCCCCTTCTCCACCTAACACCTTCTGCCAGCTGAAAGTGACCACATCCAGTTTTTCCCAAGGCATAGGCATCGCAAACACAGCGGAGGTTGCATCACAAATAGTCACCCCCTCTCTATCATCACTAATCCAATCACCATTCGGGACTTTCACTCCAGAGGTCGTGCCATTCCATGTAAAGATGGTATCGTGTTGTGGATTTGCCTGCGTTAGATCTGGTAGCGACCCATAATCGGCTAAATAGCTATTTACTTGCTCAAGTTTCAATTGCTTGGTGATGTCCGCTAACCAACCTGAGCCAAACGACTCCCAGTGGAAAACATCGATTGGACGATGACCTAACATCGACCACATCACCATCTCCATCGCTCCAGTATCGGACGCAGGAACGATGCCAACACGATAGTCTTCAGGGATACCCAGTATCGCTTTGGTTTTTTCTATCGACTCAGCCAGAACCGCTTTGCCTAAAGACGAACGGTGACTACGGCCTAATGTGGAAGCATCCAGTTGAGTGAGATCATACCCCGGACGCTTGCTACATGGTCCAGAAGAGAAGTTAGGGTTTTGCGGTTTGAGTTGAGGTTTCATAAGCCTCCCTGCTTGTGAATATTGAATAACTATTCATCACATTGTCGTAAAACAGACGCTAAGGCAAGAGGGTTATGCTGATCGGCAATAAATATGTGTATTTACTGTGTGAAATGAGCCGTTTTCTCTGCAAAAACAACAAAAGAGTACTTTGGGTTTTTGAGACAACCCAAAATTAAAAAGGCAGTGCTTTTACGCACTGCCTTAAACGGGATACTGTTTGTTGCTTACCCCACAACACCAACAGCAGCTTGCATGATGATGCCGCAGATGTAAGCTCCGTACGTCCCTAGCGCATAACCAAGTACTGCCATCAAAATACCTACTGGTGCTAGTGATGGGTGGAAAGCCGCGGCGACAACAGGCGCTGATGCTGCACCACCAACGTTGGCTTGGCTACCTACAGCCATGAAGAATAGCGGTGCACGAATCAGCTTAGCCACAAATATCATCAACAATGCGTGAATCGTCAGCCATGTGATACCGATAAAGAAGTAGCCCGGATTATCTAGAATCGCAGTCACGTCCATTTGCATACCGATAGTCGCCACTAGAATATAGATAAATGCTGAACCGATTTTAGAGGCTCCAGCATGTTCTAGTGTGCGCGCGGGTTTGAACATAGAAGCAATCAATGCAAATGTCGTAACAAGAACGATGAGCCAGAAGAATCCTGACGTCAGACTGTATTTCTCTAACCCTGGCGCATTGGTTGCGATCCAAGGAGCAATCAAATCAGAGCCAAAATGTGCAAGACCCGTTAAGCCAAAGGCGATCGCCACGACTTTCATCATATCTGTCGTTGTGATTGGACGAGAGTTTTCCTCTTCATATTTCGCAACAGTTTCTTTTAGTTCATCAATAGAAGAGGTGTCAGCTTTAAGCCATGCATCCATTTTCTTTTGACGACCAGCCATGATAAGCAAGATAGCCATCCAAATGTTGGCACAAATAACATCAACCGTAATCATCGCAGAAAATAGTTGGTCGCCTACACCGAACACTTCTTTCATCGCAGCTTGGTTAGCACCGCCACCAATCCACGAACCTGCAACTGTTGTTAGGCCACGCCATACATCACCAGAAACGAGGTCTGGATTGATAAAATCTAAAATTACTATTGCGGCTGGTCCACCAATGATGATGCCCAATGTACCCGTTAAGAACATAATTACCGCTTTCGAACCTAAGCCGAAGATCTTCTTCAAATCTGCAGAAACGATCAACAGAACCAAAGCGCCCGGCAGTAAGTATCGGCTAGCAACAAAATATAGTTTAGAGTCAGAACCGTCGATAATGCCCGTTGTATTAAGTAAAGACGGGAGGAAATAGCACAGCAACAGACCAGGGACAAAAGAGTAGAACTTTCTCCAGAAAGGGTTTTTACTACTCTCGGTGATAAATACTCCACCAAGAATGGCAGCGAGTAAGCCCATTATGACTGCGTCATTCGTGATCATTATTGTTAGTCTCCTTAACTTGCATCCATTGAAACATTTAGACACATTTGGTCAGTGGCCAGAGACTATACATACATCTCTTTATTGTCACAAATTTTAACAATTTTTACTCAATCGAAATGAATAAATAGAAATTCATCTTTGCCAAAAATCGATTAGCCTACACGTTTCTAGTCTGTCGATTGCGTATAGCCATTCACTAGAATTAAGTAAAAACACAATATTATCAGCAAGTTGTAATACGTATTTCATGTTGTTCAGCAATCATTTTGACAACAATTCCTTCACCATTAATCATCAATCTCGCAATACAACCAGGCGCATAAAAATTGTTAAATCGTACAAATATCAAACAAGCATCGATTGATTGTTATTTGATGTAAATCACATTTGAGAACATAAAAGTGTTGAGTTTTAACGGTGATTTTCACGAAACTTGCCACCATGTATCACATTTTCAACACTATTTACCGCAACTGAACCAAAAAAAGAGGAGCAAAGCTCCTCTTTCGGTTACTCGATAACATTGAGTATAGGTCACTCCATCGTCGGCATTGAGAAAGAGCTTGTATGCTGTTCTAATCGAACACTCGCAGGCCAACGACTAGTCACGGTTTTCATCTTGGTATAGAAACGTACGCCATCATTTCCATGAACGTTTAAAGGTCCAAAGATAGAACGCTTCCACCCTCCAAAGCTATGAAATGCCATTGGAACAGGAATTGGCACATTCACACCTACCATGCCAGCTTGAACATCCTCACTAAACTGACGTGCGGTTTCCCCATCACGAGTGAAAATAGCGGTCCCGTTACCATATTCATGTTGATTGATTAATGATAACGCCGTTTCGTAGTCACTAACACGAACCACGGCTAACACCGGTCCAAAAATCTCTTCCTTATACACTGTCATTTCTGGCGTGACGTTATCAATCAGAGTTGGGCCAACAAAGTACCCTGTTTCATTTCCCGTCACGGTAAAGTCGCGGCCATCAACAACAATTTCGGCACCTTGCTCTTCGCCGCTAGTGATATAGTCGCAGATGGTTTGTTTGTGAAGCGCAGATATCACCGGGCCCATATCGTTTTCAGTACCCTCCACAATACCTGGGCCTACTTTCATTTGTGAAATTTGCTGTGTGAGCTTCTCAATCAAACGGTTTGCGGTCTCATCGCCGACTGCCACTGCGACGGACAGTGCCATACAACGCTCACCTGCAGCACCATATGCCGCCCCCATAATGGCGTTGGTCGCCATATCCATATCGGCATCTGGCATCAAGATGCAGTGGTTCTTCGCCCCGCCAAGGGCTTGGCAGCGTTTCCCATGAGCAGAGGCTGTGGCATAAATGTATTCAGCGATTGGCGTAGAACCAACAAAACTAACCGCCTCTACTTTAGGTGACGTAAGCAAGGCGTCTACAACTTCTTTATCACCATTAACTACATTAAAGACACCATCAGGTAATCCCGCTTGTTTTAACAATTCAGCAAGAATCAAAGCCGTTGACGGATCTTTCTCAGACGGTTTCAACACAAAAGTATTACCCGTCGCTATGGCAACTGGAAACATCCACATTGGAACCATGGCTGGGAAATTAAACGGAGTAATACCAACACAAACACCGAGAGGTTGCATTAAAGAGTGACTGTCAACGCCAGTACCGACATTAGCTGAGTGCTCACCTTTCTGTAAGTGAGGGATACCACAGGCAAACTCCACCACTTCTAACCCACGAGTCACCTCCCCTATCGCATCGGAGTATACCTTGCCATGCTCATTTGAAATGGTGCGTGCTATCCGATCCATATTTGCTTCAAGTAACGCCTTGAATTGAAACATCACTCGCGCACGTTTGAGCGGTGACGTCTTAGACCAAGCTTTAAAGGCTGTACTCGCCGCTTCAACCGCTTGCTCAGCTTCATGAGCGTAACTCAATACCACTTGTTTTGTTTGTTCTCCGGTTGCAGGGTTATAGACCGCACCAAAGCGCTCACTTTCACTGTTAACAATCGCCCCTGCGACATAGTTTTGAATGGTTTCCATAGTATCTCCACAATTCTAATAAATACTCAGGCATCAAATATCACTGCGATGTACTCGGCCTGAGTGCATGTAGTTACATTCGATTTTTCCACGCTGAAACAAGCGTTAGATAGTTCGCCTTTATATTCGCTTTGAATGTGTCGTCATCTAATTGGTTAGCAAGCCACGCTTTCGAAGGCTCACCAAAGATAGTCCGCCCTACGGCAAACCCTTTAACAAGCTTACTGGCTTGAGCGTGTTTAAACCCTTCAGCCAGCGCTTCTTTCGAGGCATCTAATCCAAGTAAGACAACGCCATAGCAATGGCTGTCATTGCTTGACACTAGATCTTCAACCGCTCTCCAGCCTTCAGGTAATAGAGGAGGCAACTTCCACCAATCCGGTTTGATTCCTAACTGATAGAGTCGCTGTATCGTTTCGATATAATAGTTATCACCTTGAGGCATCGAGCTTGGCAGAATGACTTCAATCAGTAATTCATGCCCTGATTGGCAGCATGCAAGATAAACATCACTTAGTAGGCGCTCTTGTTGCTTTTTGAGTTCAAGAGCATCGTCAGGATGATAGAAGACTAAGCACTTCACAATGTGTTCTTTAGGCCAAGACACAAGTTGCGAACCAATATTCCCATGTTCAAGCTCCAAAGGACGAGAGCCTGGCAGCTCGATTGGTCTTCCAATCCACCAACCTTTACCTGTAGCTTCATTGAGTGCAGCTTGTCCATAAGTACTATCACATAACAAACCGGCTCCGCCTTGTAACCCCTGCTCACGCACTGTTTCTGAATACGCTTCTAGTATCAGCTTCTTGAGCTTGGGCAACTGACTCAATGACGCACCGACATCTTGAGCCATTTGCTCCAATTGAATTCGATGGTCAAAGGCAAGTATGCAAAGGTCGTCCCACTGTTTATCTCGAGTAGTCACACGATGTAAGTGATTCAATCTTGTATCTAAGTCTGGCCTTGGGACTTGCTCTGCACGTGATAAGTAATCGTCCAACTCCTCTTTCGAAGGCATCGCCGGAGCGCAACCGTGACGAGAGACAACTAGTGCTCCACAAGCATTCGCATAATCACACGCTTGTTGCCAGCTTTCATCATTGAGGTAGCCTCGCAATAGTCCAGACATAAAGGCATCGCCAGCGCCGAGCACATTAAGCACATCAACTCGTACACCCGTTGCGTTAATTGCACCATCAAGGTGGTCTGGAATTTGCGAATCGTAGACCGAGCAACCTAAAGCACCTCGTTTGCAAACCAATGTCGCATCAGTGACTTTGCGCACCCCATTAAGTGCTTGTAACGTCTCGGTTGAACCACCTGCAATATGGAACTCCTCTTCTGTCCCGACGATCAAATCGAACAGGCCGAGCACCTCTTGTAATTGTTCAGTGACAGCTCCTGATTCAATAAAGCGAGTCTCACCATCACCCAGTGAAGTTAGTCCCCAAAGCACCGGACGATAATCGATATCCAACGCCGTTCTTACGCCGTGCTTTCTTGCATAGCGAAGTGCAGTAAGCACGGCATCTCGGGTCTTAGGATTCGACAAATGCGTGCCCGTGATAGCGAGGCAGCGTGCTGACGCAATATAGTCTTCGTCTATATCGTCAGACGTAATGGCCATATCGGCACAGTTGTCACGGTAGAAGATCAGCGGGAAAGTATCTTCATCTTTGATACCCAATATGACTAAGGCAGTTAGACGTTCTTTATCAGTAATTAAGAAACTGGTGTCTACACCAAGTCTTTCAAGCTCTTCACGAAGAAATCGCCCCATATGTTCATCGCCCACACGAGCCAGCATTGACGACTTTAACCCTTGTCTCGCTGTGCCATACGCGACATTACCAGATGAGCCACCTAGGTATTTCGAAAAGCTGCTCATGTCTTCTAGCCGTGAACCAATTTGCTGACCATAAAAATCGACGGCCACCCTGCCCATGCAAATCACATCAAACTTCTTATCCTTCTGCCTCATTACCTCATCTCCTCCAAGACTAATGAAATGTTTATTTCATTTTATTATAAATTGGAATTATCGATAAAAACCGTGATCGGCCGCCAGTTTTTATGTCCAATCTAATCAACAAACCTAAAAAACGATCGAAATCGAAAATTATTTTTCATTTAACCGAGATCGTTTATCAAATCACCCTACCATGCCTCGATCCATTTATAACTTTTAAAAAACACACGTTACAGATTATTTATTCCGTTTTAAAACATACATTTAAAAAGAAAAACACCAATAAACAAGAAAATCAAGTGAGATCGAGATAACACTTTTAACAATTACGACACATTAACAGTGGTGATATTTTGAACATCACCTTATAGTTAAAAACCAACGGATAGTAGAAAATATTTTTCAATCAAGTTTGCTACCACCGTTAGTAAAAAGTCAGAGTGAATACTGAATAAATGCTCTACAGATTTCATCTAATAACGAAATGAAATATTCATATTTGTCGATAGATAAGTGTGATGGACACCAAGGAGGCATTTATGCCAACTAAGAAACAAGGGATTACTATGTTGCTGGACAGAATGTTAATACTCGCATCAAACACCAAAGCACTGCTTAAAGGGACGCTATTAGTTCTTGGACTTATTGTTCTTACCGCTTGTGGTCAGGAAGAGAAAAAAGACGATGTAACACGCATTGGAGTAGCGATACCAAACTTCGATGACACCTTCATGGTTTATATGAAAGATGCCATGGATAAATACGCTAAGCAGTTTGATGGCAAAGTCGAACTCACATTTGTGGATGCCAAAGAAGACGCAGCCAAGCAATTAGGCCAAGTAGAGAACTTCATCGTTCAGCAAATGGACGCCATTATTTTGGTTCCAGTTAACACCGATGCCACGCAACCTCTTACAGACCGAATCATCAAGGCAGGGATTCAGCTTGTTTATCTGAACCGTCGACCTGACTATCTGCCCGATAATGTGTTCTACGTTGGTTCTGAAGAGCTGAAATTTGGCGAAACACAAGCTCAATACATCACAGATTCAGTGGACGGCGGTAATGTTGCCATTCTTATGGGCATGCTGACTCATGAAGCCGCAATCATGCGCACTAAAGGTGTCGAAGACTACTTGTCTAAAAATCCAAACTTCCACGTTGTTAGAAAACAAACTGGTCTATGGCAGCGCTCACAAGGCATGACGGTTATGGAAAACTGGCTCAATTCAGGAGATAAGCTTGATGTCATCGTCGCAAACAATGACGACATGGCTCTAGGAGCAATTCAAGCATTGCGCGCAGCAGGCAAGCTTGATGACACCTTAGTTGTTGGCGTTGACGCAACACCTGATGGTTTGGTTGCGGTAAAAGATGGAGCCTTAAGCGCTACTGTATTCCAAGATGGCGCGGGCCAAGCACGAGGTGCTATCGATGCTGCGGTAGATGCTGTTAAAGGCAAACAACATCAACAGGTCACTTGGATCCCCGCTGAGCTTGTGACTCAAAGTAATTTAGCAGCATTCGAAGCGAAACAAAAAGGTTAACCACCCACGCTCCGTGTTCTCCCCCTCTTTAGAATACGGAGCTTTTTTCGGAGTAGTAATAGTATGAGCCAAGTCTTACTAGAAATGCGTGGAATCACCAAAACCTTTCCTGGTGTAAAAGCGCTCGATAATGTGCAGCTCACTTTGAAACAAGGCCGAGTTATGGCGTTGATGGGTGAAAATGGTGCGGGTAAATCAACCCTAATGAAAGTGATGTTTGGTATTTACCAAAGAGACAGCGGTACCATTCGCTACAAGGGAGAAAATGTTGAGTTTCAAGGCGCCAAAGAAGCGTTAGAAGCGGGTATTTCAATGATACACCAAGAGCTATCTCCTATCCTGCATCGAAGCATCGCAGAAAATATCTGGCTGGGTAGAGAACCGCTAAAAGGGCCACTACGTCTTGTAGACCACGCTAAGATGTACAGCGATACCACAGAGTTATTGAGTAAATTGGACTTAAAACTCGATCCCAAAACTCCAATGAGTGAACTGACCGTCGCAACTATGCAAATGGTGGAGATTGCGAAAGCTATCTCCTATCAATCAGAGATCATCATTATGGATGAACCAACTTCCGCACTCACAGATAAAGAAGTTGACCATCTATTCGAAATCATCGAAATGCTGAAGTCTCGTGGTTGTGCGATTGTTTACATCAGTCACAAGATGGATGAGATATTCAGGATCTGTGACGATATTACTGTCTTTCGTGACGGCTGTTTTGTTGGCGAGCGCGAAGCGAAGCTTACTAACAATGACGAATTGGTACAGATGATGGTAGGCCGAGATTTAGGAGAAGTATTCCCTCCCCCTACTGCCAAACCTGGTAAAACTCGCTTGGAGGTGGAAAACCTCACCGTTGAAGGCGCATTTAGCGATATCAACTTCAAATTACACGAAGGAGAAATCCTTGGTATCGCGGGTCTAGTCGGCGCAGGTAGAACTGAGTTAATTGAAACGCTTTTCGGCGTTAGGCAAAAAGACGCAGGCACCATTCGAATCAATGGTGATTACGTCGAAATTAACACACCACAAGATGCTATCCGACACAAAATGGCATTCCTAACCGAAGATCGACGACATTCAGGGCTTTATCTGATGCTCGATATTTTCGCCAATACCTCCATTGCTCATTTGGACGCCTACCGAAATAAAGTCGTCAATGTGCTCGATGTGAGAAAGATGAAGCAAGACAGCCAAACCCACTGTGAAAAGCTAAAAGTAAAAACGCCGGGAATGTACGAAATGATCGACAACCTGAGCGGCGGTAATCAACAAAAAGTCTTGTTGGCCCGCTGGATGCTGACCAAACCTGACATCTTATTCCTAGACGAACCCACCAGAGGAATCGACGTTGGAGCGAAGTCAGAAATCTACAAGCTAATGCGTCTGCTAACTGGCATGGGTAAAAGCTTGGTCATGATCTCATCAGAACTTCCAGAAGTCATGGGAATGAGCGACCGCATCTTAGTTATGCATGAAGGCAAACTCAAAGGTCTTATCGACGGCCCTGATGCAACGCAACAAAAAATCATGTCGATGGCACTCAATTAAACATTGAGACACCCCCAATTTAAAACACCGCGAGTCTTTCAAATTAGGACTTGAGGCCAGAGTAGTAACTCAAGGAATGCAGTTATGATTGCTAAACTGATTAAAGCGACCTCATCAGAAGGTCAAGCTCAAACCAATTTCAAACGATTGATATCCAAGTACGCGATATACGTCGTCTTCGTCTTTATGTGCGTAGTGATGTCCATCCTCTCACCCGTTTTCTTATCAGTCGCTAACTTATTGAATGTAATGACTCAAATGGCAAGTATTGGTCTTCTTGCTCTTGGCGTTACAATCATCATTATTACCCGAGGCATTGACTTATCTTCCGGTTCAGTGCTTGCGGTAGCGGCAGTGGTCTCAGCTAGTATGGCGCAAACCATCGACTGGTCAATGCGTATGTACCCTGCTATGCCAGAGCTACCTATCATCGTTCCTATTCTAGCGGCATTAGCTGTTGGCGCATTATGCGGTTATATCAATGGAGCACTCATTGCTTACACTGGTATTCCTCCATTCATTGCGACTCTAGGTATGATGATCGTTGCCCGTGGCGCTGCCCTGCTTTACTCAGATGGCCGCCCTGTAAGTAGCCTCATTGATTCTTATCAATGGATTGGCCAAGGCAGCATCGTGGGTATTCCTGTTCCTGTTATCATTTTCGCTGTGATGGCATTCGTCTCATATGTACTACTGAACTACACCCGATTTGGTAAATACGCTTATGCCATCGGTGGTAACGAAACCGCCGCGTACGTCTCTGGCATCAATGTAAAGCGCTATAAGATCTTGGTTTATACCTACGCTGGTTTGTTAGCGGGTATATCTGCGCTGATTTTGGCGGCTCGAATCAACTCTGGTCAACCGGGTCTGGGGATCATGTACGAGCTAGATGCAATCGCAGCAGCGACTGTCGGCGGCGTATCGCACGCTGGAGGCATTGGTACGATACAAGGAACTATTATCGGTACCATGATTATGGGTGTACTTCAAAATGGTCTCGACCTTCTCAACGTTTCGGCCTACTGGCAGCAAGTAGTAAAAGGCTTAGTCATTATCTTTGCCGTTATGTTTGATATGAAGCGCCATAAGAAGAGTAAATAGTGCAACTACAGAATAACTTTGAGTAGGGTACGAGGCGGCTCTTATCTAGGATACCTTGGATGCCTCGGTATAGTCGCTCTCGGTTTGGCTCATCGCGCCTTTTTACAAGGCGCGTTTTTCTTCCTCGTTACACACTCAATGAAACAAATATTTCAAACCACTATAAAATGAGGTATTTTGTACGTCTATCCTTTGATTTTGGCTTTCGGAGAACTCTATGATAGCGGCTGCTACATTAAGTGAACTACAAGAACAAATACGTTTAGAATATTCCGGCTTAAGTAAACGACTTCAACAAGTAGCAAAATATGTGCTTGATAACCCAAATGATATCGCACTGGAAACTGTTGCTATCATTGCGCAGAAAGCCGAAGTTCCACCTTCCACCTTAATTCGATTTGCCAGCGCCTTTGGTTTTAGTGGCTTCAATGAGATGAAACAGTTATTTCGTAACAAAATCGTTGAAGAGACCTCAAGCTATACCGATCGAGCAAGAATCCACAAGCAACTACACACTGAACCATTAGCACCTGAAAGCCCAAAACAGATACTTCAAGAGTTTGCCAACGCCAACTCACAAGCCATGAATTTCCTAGCAAACCAAACCTCAGAGCACGATCTTAATAGTGCTATCGATATTCTACAGAGCTGTGAAAACATCTATCTAATTGGCTTACGCCGCTCTTTTAGCGTGGCTTCCTACTTCACTTATGCACTACGTCATTTAAACAAACGTGCATTTCTGATTGATGGCCTCGGGGGAATGTATGAAGAACAACTGAGCATGATTGGTCCAAACGATGCCATTGTTGCCATCAGCTTTAGTCCTTATGCCAATGAAACCGTCGCCCTAAGTGAAGTGGCTTCCAAAGCAGGTGCGAAGCAGATAGTGATAACAGATAGTCAGGTAAGCCCCCTCGCTGCTTTTAGCGATGTCAGTTTCGTCATCAAAGAAGCCAAAGTGGACGCCTTTCGCTCTCAATCCGCTTCGTTATGTTTGGTTCAGAGTATTGCCGTTGCCATGGCGATTAATAATGAACACGAATAAAAACAGCGCCCTAAATTGGGCGCTGTTTTTATGACATCGTCAAGAGCTAGATAAAGACCGTTCGCTTGCTATTCATTGACTCAATTGCGGCGTCTGCTAAACGCAGTGCAAACTCGCCATCGATACCGGAACAATTAGGCTTACCACCATTAAGAATGTCTACGAAGTGTTGCCACTCCGCAATGTACGCATCTTTATATCTCTCTAAGAAGAAGTGTAGTGGTTTCGCACATTCTACTCCTTGATCAGAAGTCATACTTATCAGGTTCTCACGGACGTTTTCCGCTTGAAGCATGCCTTTCTCGCCGTGCAGTTCAATACGCTGATCGTAGCCGTAACCAGACTTACGACTATTCTGAATCGTAGCGATTGCACCAGACGCAAAGTTCAATACAATCACTCCGGTATCAATGTCACCTGCCTTTCCGATCTCAGGGTCTATTTTACAACTGCCATGAGCAGTGACCGAGACTGGATCTTCACCCAAAATGAATCTCGCCATATCAAGATCATGGATAGTCATATCACGGAACATGCCACCAGATACTTTACTGTATTCTGCAGGTGGCGGCTCTGGGTCGCGAGAGGTAATCGTCAATGTCGCAGGCTCACCTACTTCACCTTCTACCACACGTTGTTTCAGGTTCGAAAAGTGAGGGTCAAAACGGCGATTAAAACCGACAAGTAAAGGAACCTTATATTGTTCAACAACACCCAAGCAATCACGAACTCGGCTTGAATCGAGATCGATCGGCTTTTCGCAGAAGATCGTTTTACCAGCTTTCGCGCCCAGTTCAATCAAATCAGCGTGAGTATCGGTAGCGGAGCAAATACATACCGCATCAACACTTGTGTCGGCCATTGCGTCTTCAATAGATTGACGTTTAGCACCATATTGGTCGCATAAAAGATTGGCATTGACATCATAAGGGTCAATCACCGAATACAAGTTAGTTTCAGGGTGATTGGCAATGTTCACAGCATGAACTTGCCCAATGCGCCCAGCTCCAAACAGCGCGATATTATACATTCTGCACTCCTTCCTTTGCTTGTCGTTAGTCCAACTCGATGGTGAGTCAAACCAAAATAAGTTGCTCATGAGCGGCATGGTTTCGGGAGGTAGCCATATAACACTCATCGCGATTACATGTAGTCCTCAGAATTAATCCATGCATGAGGACCCTCCCAACTGAACAACCATTTGCGCTTAGGTCCGGCCATTACATTCAGGTAATAGCTGTCATAGCCTGCAATGGTAGCTACAGGGTGGTAACCTTTTGGCACCATGACCACGTCTTTGTCATACACCGCCATGCACTCATCTAATTCCCTATCATCGGTGTACACGCGCTGCATACAAAAGCCTTGAGACGGGTCTAAGCGATGATAATAAGTTTCTTCTAAATAGGTTTCTTGGCCGTCGATATCTTGGTCGTGTTTATGGCTAGGATAAGAACTCGTACAGCCCTCTTCAGTAAAGACCTCGACAACGAGTAGGCTGTCCGCGAGTTTGTTATCTGGGAGAATATTATGTACGTACCTTTGGTTCTGTCGCTTACCTCGGTGTTCAGCATCAACATCTTGAGGGGCGATATGACGAGTCGAAAAAGTACCTTCACTTGGCGCTTCGCAAACCGCCAGTTCCAAATCCGTTTCGGCCAGTACGTGGACACTTTGTTGGGGCGCGACATACACTGAGTGTGGCTTAATACGCTGTTGGTTTTTATCTTTTTCGAATGGCGACATACGTTCACCAATATTACTAAATACCTGATTATTGACCGTCACAGTTGCTCTTCCCGACACCAAGACTAAGCACTTCTCGGTAGCCGTTTGATCAAGTATTAACACTTCCCCTTTTGCGATCTCATAGACTGAAAAGCCAACGTATTGCCAATTTGCACTCTCGGGCGTAATCGATTGAACACGAGAATCAAGAGATGGTTGAGAATACTTAGAAAGTAGATAAGACATTGGGAGCGCTCCGTTGCCAATGATGCTTTATGAAATATTTAATTCAATTATATTTATATGGAATATTTATTTCGTGACATAGACAACAAAGTCCACTTAATACGGAGAATATTTAACCGTTAAGTGGACATATCATTTGCTTAGAACAGGGCTTTCATACCTTTAAGCATCTTAGTAGCGACATCGTAATAATCTTGCTCCCACATTTGATCATTTAGATATTCTCCCGAATAGAAGCCTTGGTAACCCGTAGACTGGATGGCATCAACCCACTCAGATAAAGGAATATCGCCTTGCCCAATAAAGTGACCACGCAACTCTCTTTCATCTGGCCAAGCTGCTCCTTCTTCAGGGCGAGTACCATCTGAAATATGGACGTTGTAGATAAGGGAGGGATCAATGTTGGCGATTTGCTTGAGACTTGCGCCTCGGCATGCCCAAAAATGCCAGGTATCGAGAACAAAACCAAAGTTGTCGCGCCCTACAGCATCTAACAAACGATAGTAATCGTCGAGCGAAGCAATAGGAGTCCATGCTGCACCCTCATATTGAAAGCGAATGCCATAATCTTGACCTATATCCGCAATCGAACGTACATTTTGAGCTGTCAGCTCAATATTTTGCTCTAAAGTGAGTCCGTTCAATGCTTCAAAGGCATTAAGTTGAATGGTAGGTGCACCTATTTGCTGAGCGAACTGACATAACACTTCCGCATCTTGAAACAATTGAGCTTTCGACGCTTTATCCGTCACTTCGATGGCGCCAATAATATCAATCGCTGTAGGCTCTATGTTGAAATGATCTAAACGCTGTTTAAATTGCTCTGCGGATAGGCCGGCTTTAATGTAGCGCCAGAGTTTTTCGGTGTGGATTTCTAACCCTTGATACCCAGTATCATGAGCTAAACGAATGTCTGAAATAACATTGCTGTGGAGTGAACACATTCCATGTAAAGCATAACGCATAGTGGATCTCCTTGAATTTTGGCAACAAGAAGCTAAGCCTTGATGCATTTGCTTTACAAGGCTTACTCTTTAATAGTCTGGATGTTCATTAATTGTGATTAATTTACTTCGCGGCACATTAAGCTAACCGCTAATGTCTGAGCTAGGTACATTGAACTACTCAACGAACGGAACCCCATTACCTCGCCTTCTTGCACTTCAAAACACACTTCCATCTTACTGCCTTGAGGTGTCATCTGATTGTCGGTGATGGCGATAATAGGCATGTTCTTTTTGTGTGCTTCGTCAATTAGATCACTGGTTTCTTGCGCGTAAGGGTTGAATGTCACCGTGAACAGCACATCGTTTTCGTTCATACGACGCGTCATGGGTGACAACATGCCACCGTGATCATCTAAGAGCACAACGTTGTTATCCGATTTCATTAACGCATACC
The DNA here is from genome assembly GCF_900088415.1 of Vibrio mediterranei. GTDB lineage: Bacteria > Pseudomonadota > Gammaproteobacteria > Enterobacterales > Vibrionaceae > Vibrio > Vibrio mediterranei. The sequence continues at coordinate 159,003 of NZ_FLLQ01000006.1, read as the reverse complement.
AGAGGTAGAACGCCACAGGGTAAGCTCGGCGCATCCCTTGAATGTAGATGGTTTCCGCCCCTTCAAGCATGGCCACAGCACGTTCCAATTTCTGTGGCGACACCATAACTTGAAGTTGTTCAAGCGCCTCAATATTAGCATCACCAAAATCTTGAAAGATGGCCTGTGGCGAATCGTGTGGAACATCTTCCATCTCACGTGCTTTACGAACACGTTCTTTGTAGTCTCTAGGACGATTCAAATACTGATCTCTAAACAGTATCTGCATAGACGTGAAGCCATCAAAGCCCATCGCATTGGAGAATCGACTTAGTGTCGACAACGGTACATTGGCTTGTTGGGCGATGGTTGCCATGGTTTCTACGGCGACCAGCATTGGCTGTTCCATGACAAAGTCGGCTACCTGCTGCAGCCTGCTGCTCAGGCCGTCATAGCGTTTCACGATAAGTTCGCGTAACGAATCTAAATCAGCGGGTACTTTTACTTCTACATCCATAGTGATAACGCTCTCCTATTCGAACGCAATAAACAGTCAACCGGTCCCCTTCCCAAATTAGGTTGGGGACTCTATTTTATGATAATAATTCAAAGTTGCGAATCGCTTCTTGCTTAACATACGGCATTGCTTTCTGCATAAAGTAGATTCGATCAAATTTCTGCGGTTCATCATTCATATAACCGCGCAAGTTGTGACCAAGAGCTTGACGCAAACAGGTACCAATATTGAATTTTGATACGCGACTCTGTTTCAACTTAAGCATGTCTTCATCGCGAATACCGCTCGTTCCGTGAATGACTAAAGGTACCGTGACCTCATTGGCAATACGATCTAAGCGCCCAAAGTCGATAGTACAGGTTGGCTCGGTCAAACGATGAATATTACCTACCGAGATTGCTACACAGTCAACGCCACTTTCTTGGGCAAATCTAGCAGCATCCTCGGGCTCAGTATAGATAGATTTGATATGGTCACGTCCCTCTTCGTAAGGTACTGAGCCAATCTCACCTTCTACAGAAGCACCCAGTGCGTGAGCCACTTCGACTACTTTTTTTGTGCGAGCGATGTTTTCGTCCAGAGTCAGTTGAGAGCCATCAAACATAACCGAGCTGAAACCCGCTTTAAGCGCACGATAGACAATGTCTTCTTCATAAGTATGGTCCAAATGTAGGCAAACCGGTACGCTGCTCTTGTGAGCGAGGTTGAGGAACATCGCCGCAGCGGTTTCCACACCATAAAAATCAACAACGTCTTTATTACAAGCCAGAATGACAGGCTTACCAACTTCTTCCGCCGCTTCTACCACTGCTCTTGCGTCTTCGAAACCGAAAATATTAAAGCAAGGTACTGAATAATCAGAAGCCGCCGCATCAGGTAATAGGTCATTAAGATTCACTAACATGCTTTGTCTCCTATTTGAACTTCGCAATCATATCTTTGATACCTGGAATGGTATTCACTTGATATTCATGGTGAGGGTCAAAGTGTTGAACCAGAGACTTGTCAGTCTTCCCAACAATAATGGTGAAGTAATACATCTCATAGCCCGGCGCCGCCACACTTGGGTGGTAACCTTTGTCGATAGCGATTACTGAGCCGGTTTTAACGTGATAAACCGGACCATGGTCATCTTCATGTTCATACAAGAACTGAGCACCAAAGCCGAAATCAGGGTTAAAACGGAACTGATACACTTCTTCGTATAGTGTTTCTCGGCTGCCATCTTCTTTCACACGATCTTCATCATGCTTATGTGGAGGGAAACCTGACCAACCACCAGCGCCAACCGTAAACAATTCGCTCACTAACAAACGACCGCGTTTGTCAGCATTTGATTGACCTAGAACATGTTTGATTTTACGGTGCGTTTTAGTGTCGTCTGAGCCGTATTGAACGATATCGACATTCTCTTCACGAACGCAGAACGGTTCTAGTGACGCTTCAAACTTACCGCCAGCAATCATGATGTCGGCATTCTCGCTGACACACTCTATTTGCGCTGTGTAACCAAGTGCTACATAAACCGCTTCTGGATTGCCGTCCCACACTGACGCACGTTTACCAATGTTGTCGAACACTTGGGTGTCTTGCCCATTAGTCACTGAAACACTACAAGTGCCACCAGCTAACACGATAACAGACTCATACCCTTCAACCTCATGGTTGAATGTGCCGCCTTGAGTCAAACAAACTTGGTTGAAATAACACAAAGGTGTGACTTCATCATTAATACCTACAATGGGTTCATTTTTATTATCGTAGGGTGGTATGTGTTTACCCATATTCTTTCTCCTCACTGCTCTTTTCTTTGAGCGCAGTTTCAATTCCCTAAACTTGTTCATTAATAAAAAAACCGGGCCACGATGGTGTGTATTTTCGCGAGTATCTGAGGTCGAAATACCGGCCCGGGAGACTAAATACTGTCTTCAATCACATCAGTCGATGCCACTAAACACCTTGGTTTCTTGTCTCAATAAAATCAAAAAGCTGCTCTTTCGTTGGCATAGCTTCGGTACAGCTATCACCACTGACATTAATCGCAGCCGCAGCGGATCCATTTCGCACGCCTTCTTGCAGTGTGCCACCATTCACTAAGGTCCAAATCAAACCACCAGCAAAGGAGTCACCAGAGCCAAATGGCTTATTCACTTCAACTCGGAAGATGCCTTGTTGGAACTTAGAGCCATCACGGCAATACACTTTCGAACCAAACTCACCAGCCTTAATCACCACAATCTGGGTGTTGTCGCGCATAAAGCGCTCTGCCGTGGCATCGTCATCCTTATTGCCCGGTGCAATCACCGTTTCCATCATGTCGAACTCTTCACGATTACCGATCACGATATCGGACAGGCTAGAGGCAATCCCGTAGTAGATAGAAGCATCAGTATCGGTGCGCCATGAATAAGGACGGTAGTCCACATCCAAGACAACCAAAGTGTTACTGCGACGCGCATGTTGCATCGCGATCAGCGTAGCTTCACGACTTGGGCTCTCAGAAAGTGCCGTGCCTGTCACCACCAAAACCTTTGAACTTGCGATATATTCAGGGTCGATTTGCTCTGGCTTTATCGTCAGATCAGAAGCATTATTTCGATAGATAAGGACCGTACAGTCACTTGGTTTCATCTCAGTGAAAGCGACCGAAGTGCGAGAGCCAGAGTTGTCAGTCATCATGCCGTCTAGGTTGATCCCCTGTCCTGACATGTAACCTTTTACATAGCCACCAAACGCATCATCGGCAACACAACCAATGAAACCCACTTTCCCACCTAGTTTGCTCACAGCGACCGCAATATTGGCCGCTGAACCACCAACAAACTTGTTGAAGCCCGACAAATCCGCCATATCGGTTTTTGATTCGCGGGCGTATAGATCCACACCCGCGCGTCCTAAAACGATGGCATCCAACGGTCTGTCATGTTGAAATGCAATTTTCGTCATCGTCTTTCCTATTATTTGTAGCTAACCCAAGCCGCGCCTTGGTCTGCAGACTCAACGCACTTCTCACACAAACGAACCCCTTCAATGCCCGCATCAATACCAGGGAACCAAATACCCGCAAGGGCTTCTTGGTCATCTCGGTCAGCTGCATCAAATGCCATAGCGAAACGGTGATATAGGTTAGCCCAAGACTCAAAGTAACCTTCGGCATGACCTCCACCAACACGGTTAGAGGCAACACCTTCTGCGTCTTGATACAAGTACCCCATGCCACGCTCTAGTACGCGAGGTGCTTCACCTTGTACTTCGTAACGAAGTTGGTTTGGATACTCATCCCACCATTCGATCGATGCTTTAGAGCCGACAATACGGATCTTCTGTTGATGCATCGAACCAGAGTTCACAGCCGATGCCCAAAGCGTACCAACTGCGCCGCCTTTGAACTTGATCATCACATGTGCGTTATCTTCAAGTGGCGCACGAGATTCGATAAAGCTTTGGCGCATACATGCCAAGCTATCAACTTCTAGTCCGGTCATTACCTCGTTGAGATAAAACGCATGGGTACCAATGTCACCTAACACATAAGTTGGACCTGATACTTCAGGGCTCACACGCCATTTCAAACCTGGGTCATTTTTCTCGTATTCTTCATTATGGAAGCCGTGAGCGAACTGCATATTGATGACACGAACCTCACCAAGGTCACCACGTTGCACCATTTCACGCGCCTGCTGGACCATAGGGAAACCTGTATAACCATACATCACACCAATAACACGATTGTTTTGCGCCGCGATAGTTTTTAGCTCTTGCGCTTCTTCAGTCGTAAAGGTGATTGGCTTTTCGCACACCACATGAAGCTTGGCTTCTAGTGCCGCTTTACAGATTTCGTAGTGAGTAGAGTTTGGCGTTGCAATAGAGACAGCTTGAATGCCATCTTCACGCTGTGCTTCTTGAGCAAACAACTCTTTATAGCTTGAGTAACAACGCTCTGGATCTAGGCCAAGATTGACGCCAAAATCGCGGCAACGATCAGCATCTAGGTCAAACGCACCCGCAACCAACTTAAACAATCCATCACGCTGTGCTGCATTGCGGTGAGAGTAACCAATTTGGCTACCACGACCACCACCTACCATTGCCCAACGAATTGGCTGTTCAAAATGACGCTCTTCATTAAACATGCTTGACTCCTTGTGTGGCTCCTAGTGTCTAGGAGCCGAGATTAAGTGTTAGAAAATTAAATAGAAATCTGAACTAGACACCGCGGCGCTGTGTGGCGCGGCCTTCTTCCCAACTCACCACTTTCTCTGCGACGTGGTCGTTGCGTGTTACCTCTGGTAGACCGACTTCCCACCAGCAATCGCACTTAGACCATGCTGCTGGCGATACTGGGTCAATATCAACCACGATAACGTAAGTACGGTCGGCTTCTTTAGCGCGTTGGAATGCTGCATCGAACTCATCTACCGACGTCAGCTTCTCACTGATCGCCCCTTGCGCTTCAGCGTGTTTAGCGAAGTCGACACGAGCCACTTCACCATCAGGACGACGACAGTCTTCAAGTAGGTTGTTAAAAGAGTCGTTACCCGTGTTGTTCTGAAGCTTGTTGATAACAGCAAAGCCACCGTTATCGCACACTACGACTATCATCTTGTGACCAGTAAGGACGGATGAGTAAATGTCTGAGTTTTGAATCAGGTAGGAGCCGTCACCGACAAGCACAACCACATCGTTGTCTGGGTTCGCCACTTTAGCGCCCCAACCGCCGGCAATTTCATAGCCCATGCATGAGAAACCAAACTCGATATCAAACTTGCCGATTTGGTAGTTTTGCCAGTTCATTGCTAATTCAGCAGGCAGGCCACCTGCGGCTGTCAGCACGGTATCACCCGGCTGCATGGATTTGTTCAGCTTACCAATCACTTCTGCGTATGAAGACAGTCCAGGTAACAGGTCGCCCTCTTGAGGGTTGGTACGACGATGAACGACCGCTTTCCACTCATCGGCCTGCTCTTTCGCAGTTTGAGCCCAGGCATTATCACCCTGCCAATCACCAAGTAACTTCGATAACTCAACCAAGCCACGTTTGGCATCACATTTGACTGGCAGCGCGCGGTGTTTTATCGCATCAAAACGGCCAACGTTAATAGTGATAAGCTTCATGTCTGGGTTCTTGAATACACTCCACGAACCTGTAGTAAAGTCTTGCAAACGAGTACCAATTGCGACGACAACATCCGCATGCGCCGCCATGTAGTTGGCCGAATCAGAGCCTGTCACACCAATAGGTCCTGCATTGAGCGGGTTGTCTTGCAACATCGTGGCACGACCCGCGATAGTCTCTACAACCGGAATATTGTGCTGTTTTGCGAATGCCGCGAGCTCATCAGTTGCAAGTGAGTAATGCACGCCACCACCAGATACAATCAGTGGTTTTTCCGCTTTCATCAGTACTGCTTTTGCGTCCTCAAGGTCAGCAATTTCTGGCTCTGGTCGACGAATACGGTGAACTTTTTCTTCGAAGAACACTTCAGGGAAATCGTAAGCAACGCCTTGAATATCTTGAGGAAGGCCGATAAATGCAGGTCCACAGGTCTCTGGATCAAGCATGGTGTCTATCGCTTGAGGCAATGAGTGCATCAGCTGTGAAGGCGAGATAATACGATCCCAGTAACGAGTTAGTGGTTTGAAAGCATCGTTACAAGTAATAGATGGGTCGTAGAAATTCTCCGGCTGTTGTAATACTGGGTCAGGTAAACGGCTTACGTATGCGTCCCCTGAAATCAATAGCACAGGAAGTCGGTTAGTGTGAGCAATACCCGCTGCGGTCACCATATTGGTTGCACCCGGACCAATTGAACTGGTCGCGATACCAATACGTCTGCGTTGGTTTGCTTTTGCATAAGCAATCGCCGCCGTCGCCATCGACTGTTCATTTTGACCACGCCAAGTCGGAATTTTGTCTTCAATGTTCTTAAGTTGCTGTCCAAAGCACGTCACGTTGCCGTGACCGAATATGGCAAAAGCGGTGCCGAAAAGTTGCTCTTTTTTTCCATCTATTTCGATAATTTGAGCAGCTAAGTATTGTGCAAGCGCTTCTGCGACAGTTAGGCGTACAGTTTTCATTCTATTCCTCGGTAGTCTCAACTTTGTCCATTCCATGAGTAAGCTACGTTTTGCATCCCTAACCCCGTAGCTTTGTGATGGGGAGCGCGGCTCCCCATCATCCAGAGCTCAATTACAAGCCGTATTTCTTCGCGTAACCTGTGATGTTCTCGTAAGCAGTTTTTGCGTAAGTTAGTGGGTGAGCTTTTGCTGGGTCTTGTTCAGCTTCAACCAATAACCAACCTTGATAGTTACGAGCTTTAAGCGCAGCAAACACGTCGTCATAGTCCACATCGCCCGTACCAGGGACAGTGAATACACCGTCAAGAACAGCATTTAAGAAGGATTTATCAGCTTCGCGAGCCGCTTTCATGACATCAAGACGAAGGTCTTTGAAATGCATGTGACCGATGCGATGACCCCAACGCTCAATCATAGTCACTGGGTTACCGCCACCGTATGTGATGTGGCCAGTGTCCAATGTTAGGAATACAGACTCACCCGTGAATTCCATCATAAGGTTGATGTCATCTTCTGTTTCACAGATAGTGCCAACATGATGGTGGAAAGAGAGCTTAATATCGTGTTCATTTAGTAGATAGTCAGCGACTTTGGTCAACTTCTCGCAGTACATTTTCCACTCATCCATTGATAAGATGACGCGCTGTGAAAGTGGTGTGTTGATGTCGCCATGGACAGTGTTGCTCACTTCACCATATACCATTGCTTTACAGCCTGCTGCCTTAAGAAGCTTGATGTGGTCTTGCATCGCTGCAATCTCTTCATCAGCAGTCATCGTCATTAGGTTGCCGCTATACCAACCTGACGCGAGTACAAGGCCGTGTTCTTTAAGTAGTGGTACTAATACTTCTGGCTCACGTGGATACTTGGTGCCTAGCTCTGTGCCTGTGAATCCAGCTTCAGCCATTTCACTTAAACACGTTTCCAAAGGGATCTCGCCACCAAGCTCTGGCATATCATCGTTGGTCCAAGTCAGTGGGCTAATTCCATATTGCACGTTGCTCATTTTTATTCTCCGACAATGTTTTAAAGATTTTCCAAGTGATTCAAAGCGCTCATGTTGATTAATTCATCGCCTTAGCAAACTTTGAATATCTCCTGTTGTTTCACTGAGGACTACTTTAGCCAAAAAAAACACCAATGAAAAATATTTTTCATAGCATCCAGTGAGATTTTCAAAACAAGATGAAATTGGAAAAAACCTATATAGCACGCGGCTTACCACTGTTTTTGATCTAGATCTCACTTTTGTTAATGTGTTATTTTTCAAGTATTTATAATATTTGTAGGATTTGAAAAAGATTTTTCATAGTTTGATGAAGATAACATTTTTGGACAAAATGACAGTTTTGCGGTAGTCGAAACAGGAAAGAGTCAATATGATTAAAACACCAGCAAAATGAAAAATAATTTTCAAACCACACAACTATAACATCTGCTGGACTTATAGAATGCCAATACTCGTACCCTACAAACCGAAGTATTGGGCGTTACCCAACTGGAACTGGTTCGATGGTAAAGGGACAGCTTTGGGGAATCTCAATAAGGAAAATAAAATGGAAGCAACATCCAAGGCAGAAGCACGAAAACACAATATTGCCTATATTGTTCGAATCTGCTGTATTGCAGCACTAGGCGGGATACTACTAGGATATGATACCGCGGTAATTTCAGGCGCCATTGGCCCTATTAGAGAACACTTTGGTTTAACCCCAGCACAAACTGGCTGGGCCGTATCCAGTGTTGTACTAGGCAGTATTATCGGCGCAGTCAGTGCCGGTTGGGCTGCTCTTAAATATGGCCGTCGCAACACCCTATTCATCGCAGCCGTGCTCTTTATGATATCGGCCATTGGTTCAGCGTTAGCCGCCACATTTAGCTTCTATGTCATCTTAAGAATTGTCGGTGGTGTTGCCGTTGGTCTGGCATGTGTTGTTTCCCCAATGTATATGTCTGAAGTCGCTCCTAAAGACTTTCGAGGGCGCGCCGTCAGTATGTTCCAACAGTCTGCCGTTATTGGTCAAACAGGTGTTTTCTACGTCAATTATCTTATCGCTAAAGGTATGTCAGAAGCTTGGTTAGTGGATCTAGGTTGGCGATGGATGCTGGGCTCCGAAGTGATTCCGGCGGCACTGTTTGCAGCGTTACTGTTTATTATTCCAGAGTCCCCTCGTTGGTTGGTACTCAAAGGGAGAATCGATGAAGCAAAAACCACACTGTCTAAAATCTCTAACCCAAAACATGCAGAACAACTTATTCTAGAAATCCAAGACTCCCTTAAAGACAGTTTAAGCACTGCTAAGAACAAAGTGAGTTTACGCTCTCCTCTCTTATTCGCTATTCTTGTCATCGGTACCTTTGTTGCTGCGGCGCAACAGTTAACGGGTATCAACGTCATCATGTATTACACCCCTGAGATCCTGAAACCGATTACGGGCTCTACAGAAAACGCTCTATTCCAAACTACCTTCGTTGGCGTGGTATTCATTCTAGGTAATGCGCTTGGCATGTATCTTATCGACAAAGTCGGACGTCTACCGCTAATGAAATACGGTACCTTCGGCTGTGCACTTGGTATGTTTGTTGTGGGCTATGTTTTGTATCAACAAACGGAAGGTTATGCCGCCTTGTTCGCGCTATGTCTATACGTTGTTTCCTATGCCACTTCATGGGGCTGCGCATGTTGGACCATGATTTCTGAGATTTTCCCGAACAGCATCCGCTCTAGAGCGATGGCGATCGCCGTTGGTGCTCAATGGTTTACTGGCTTTATCGTCACTCAATCTTTCCCTATGCTCAACGAAAATGCCTATCTAAAAGAGAACTTTAATGGTGCATTTGCGTTCTGGTTATTTGCGATTCTTTCTATCATCTGTATGTACGTTGTTGTTAAGTATGTGCCTGAAACCAAAGGCGTCAGTCTGGAAAAAATGGAAGAAGCCATGGCGAAAAAATTGGGCAAAAAAGTGCCACAGTCCACATCTGAAGCACGTGCTTAATCAATAAGACTCCACAACAAAACGGGAACAGGCTAACTTAAGGTCTGTTCCTTTTTTGTTTTTAACCTGGCCAACACAATGAGGCGTTTATGCTCGATAAAATGGCGTTTTTTGTTTACGTGATTCGCTCTGGCTCCATTTCTTCTGCGGCACGACGATTCAATATTTCAGTTTCGGCTGGCAGCCGCTGGTTACAGGAACTTGAAAACCACTTTGGAACCACTTTGTGTCGTCGTTCAAATCGACTTTTGGAAGCCACTCAGGCCGGTCAAACTCTATTCGAAGAATTCTCCCCCCTAGTCGATAGCGCAGAACGCATCAGCAGAAAGCTAGAAGATTACCAGTCACAAGAAAAAGGCCATATCGACATCGTCTGCACGCCTGTCTATGCCAATCATTATTTGATGGATATGATTGCCCAATACTCCAAGGCTCACCCAGACGTGACATTTAATATCAACGTCACGCCTTGGGCGTTAGACCATGCAAGTACCTCTGACTTAATGATCAGCGCCAATGCCAGCTTCCAAGGTTATCGCGAAAAAGATTTACTGCTGGTGAAGCGAGAATTGATGCAATGTCCGTTTATTGTCGTCGCCTCTCCACAATATCTTGAATCGCACAACCTACCTTCTCACCCTAGTGACTTGGCTCAACACCCTTGTTTGATCGCCACCACGCTCACCGGAAGTAACGATTGGATCTTTCGTCAGCAAGCGGAAAATATCATTTTAAAAGTACCGAAAACCGTTGAGGTTAATGATAGTGATTTGTTGCTAAGAGGGGCTTTGAATGGAATTGGAATTGCGTACCTGCCAGAGTTTGTCGCGAGAAGTTACATTGATAATGGTAAGCTAATCGCACTACTGCCCGACTATCAAACCAGTATTTGGAGTTTAAATCTGTATTATCATTCGCCGCAGACCGCCTCTCCCACGGCGACAAAATTTAAGGATTTTTTGCTTGTCAGCAAAGAAGAAGGGCATAGCTGACTTATACCATCACGAAGCTTTGTATCGCGTCGTAACATAGCTTCGCACCAGATAAAAATAAGAACGCGTAGCAAAGCTGATAGATTCGCTCCTGACTAACTTTATGAAGTAGCATTACACCAAGTTTCACTCCCACGGGAGCGAACGGAATAAGTAACAATGCAGTGAATAAATTAGTTTCATCAAACTCCCCCAGCGCCACATATGGGACTACTTTTACCACATTGATAATGGCAAACAGCACCGCCATAGTTGCGATAAGTGTGACTTTCTCTAAGCGCAGTGGCAGCAAGTAAATACTTGCTGGGCCACCGCCTGCATGAATAGCCGTACTGGAAAACCCGCCCAATGCACTCCAAAACCACGCGCTCAATTTGCCTGGAGCCGATGACGACTGTTTACCGCCAAACCAGTGCTGAAAACAAAAAGCCAAAGACAGCAAACCTATGGTGAGTTTTAGGCCAATTTCAGGTGTCACACTTAAGAATAACCCCGCGAGCACCACACCTAGAATCGAGCCGGGAAGCATTTGCTTTAAGATCTGATAATCAGCGTTCTTGTAATGATGACGAACGGCGAACGCATCCATAACAATAAGAATGGGCAGTAAAATAGCCGCTGCCTGAGTAGGAGAGATGATGAGTGCCATTAACGGAACCGCGATGATCCCCAATGCCCCTCCTAGCCCACCTTTACCTATGCCATAAATCAACACAGCAGGTATTGCCATTATGTAAAACCAAGGATCGCTGACTATCGGCATGGTTAGACTCCTAACGAAGCGAGGTAGTTGCGGCTGCGCTGAAGGTCAACTTTTACCTGTTGCGACTGTTTAACGTTGTGCTCGTGTTCCACAACTAACCACCCTTGATAGTCAATTGATTTTAAACTAGCAATGACTTGATTGAGTTTGATATCGCCGTCTCCAAGTGGAGTAACAAGCCCGTCAGAATAGGCATCAAACCACGGCTGTTTGTCTCTAATTGCTACACGTAACTTGTCGATAGATACATCTTTCAAATGAACATGCTCGATTCTATCCGCATACTGTCTGATTAGGCTCAAAGGGTCCATTCCATCTAAAAACGTATGACCAATATCGAGACATAATCCAAGTTCGGAATCGGAAAATTGATGCAATACAAACTCTATCTCATCTTTAAACCCGATATACCCACCAACACCGGGATGCAGTAAACAACGCAATCCATGCTTCTGAGCTAGGCTAATGATTTGTCTCATGTTGTTGATGAGGTGATGTTTCTGTTCTGAGGTTAATCGCGGTGCTGTCGCACTTTGACCAAGACTACCAAAGCGCTCAGGATGATTGCCTTCCATAAGCAGTAACGTACCCACTCCTAGCGCCTTTAAACGAGCGCACGTTTTCTCAGTTTGGTTGAGAATTGCTGGCATTTTTTCGCTGTCACTAAAGGGTTGTTGCAGCTTACCAGCACATATTTCTAGTCCTCGCGTTCGGCACGCACTTTTGGTCAGCATCGACTCCTCTGGAAAGTAGCCGTCTGGCCCCAGTTCAATACCACGATATCCGCAGTCACTTGCCTCCATTAGCACTTTACCCCAACTTGGGTTTAGCCCATTGTCTGGCTCTTCGATACCCCAACAGCAAGGGGCGCAAGCTATTCGATTATGCATAACGTTTTCTCCAATTATCCTGATACCAAGATAAAAGTGTTAATAATGAAAAGACGTGATCAACCACCAATTTGGTATTTGCATTTATGCAAAGCCGCTTTGAATTCTTGTCTATAACACTTTGCCGCCTCTCCCTTTTAGACTGAAACAAAGCGCTCAAACAGACGCATTATTTAAGGTATTGGGAGACAGAGATGGAACGAATTTTTATTGTCGCAGCAAAACGCACCCCTATAGGGAGCTTCAATGGTTCACTTAGCTCATTATCCGCAGTTGAGCTTGGTGCACACGCGATTCAAGCCACAATCGAGCAGGCTGATATTGCGCCAGACCTGATCGATGAAGTGATCGTAGGCAATGTGTTAACCGGAGGTTCTGGTATGGGTCCTGCCCGCCAAGCGGCTATTAAAGCGGGGATCCCAGATTCCGTTCCTGCCTACACCCTTAACATGATCTGTGGCAGTGGAATGAAAGTCGTAATGGATGGCGCAAGCCACATTCGAGCAGGCGATGCCGACATCGTCATGGCTTGTGGAATGGAAAGTATGTCCAACGCGCCCTTTATCGCCAACGGTCAAATCCGACGCGGATATAAAATGGGCCATCAAAACCTTGAAGACAGCATCATTAAGGATGGGCTGACTGATGCGTTCCACCAATACCATATGGGTATCACGGCAGAAAACATCGCCAAGAAATTTGAACTAACACGTGAAGAGCAAGATGCTTTTGCACTGGCGAGTCAAAAGAAAGCTGTCCACGCCTTAGAAAGCGGTGATTTCACCAACGAAGTTGCCCCACTCACTATTATAAGCCGCCGGCGTCAAACTGAAGTAAAAAGTGACGAATACCCAAAACCCGATTGCACCTACGAAGCTTTACAAAAACTCAGACCTGCATTCACCGCCGAAGGGACGGTTACCGCAGGTAATGCATCTGGCATCAATGACGGTGGTTCAGCCATTCTATTGGCCTCTGAATCCGCAGTACAACGTCATGGTTTAATACCACTTGCAGAGCTTATTGAATACGGACAAGGGGCTATCGCGCCCGAGGTTATGGGACTTGGTCCAGTTCCCGCGATTGCCAACGCACTAAATAAAGCCAATTTGTCGATAACTGATATTGATGTGTTCGAGCTTAACGAAGCCTTCGCAGCCCAAGCTCTTGGCGTTGCTCATTCATTAGCGGAACAACACAACATTGATGTGCCATGGCTATTAGAGCGAACCAATTTAAGTGGTGGAGCGATCGCACTCGGCCACCCTATCGGAGCGTCAGGTAACCGGATTCTTACCACTCTTGTCTATCAATTGCATCGAACTCAGAGTGATTTGGGTTTGGCTTCATTGTGTATCGGTGGCGGCATGGGCACAGCCGTCATTATCAAACGTTGTTAAAGAGGAAACGACCATGAAAAAAGCAGCATCACCTCAACAACTCAAAGACATTCTTCATGACGGCATGACCATCATGGTAGGCGGTTTTATGGCAACCGGTGCGCCAGAAAAACTTATCGACCTACTAATCGAATTCGACATCAAAGACATCACACTCATTACTACCGATACGGCATCACCCGGTAGAGGTACGAGTCGACTGATTGCTGAAAAGCGAGTCAAAAAGCTTTATGCATCACACATCGGCCTTAACCCAGAAACAGGGGCACAAATGAACGAGGGAATCTTGGATGTCGAACTCGTCCCTCAAGGCACTCTTGCCGAACGAATTCGCAGCGGAGGAGCCGGACTCGGTGGTGTTTTGACGCCTACTGGCCTGGGCACTATTGTCGCCGAAGGCAAACAAGTTATTAATGTTCAAGGAAAAGACTACTTGCTAGAAACCCCTTTGAGGGCAGACATCGCACTTATTCGCGGCTCCATCGTTGACCGTCGTGGCAATGTGTTTTACAGCAAAACCACACAAAACTTTAACCCCTTGATGGCAACCGCTGCTGACACAGTAATTGTTGAAGCGGAGTCTCTGGTAGACATAGGCAACATTCAACCTGAAGCCGTGCACACCCCTAGCCTATATGTGGACTATATCTTAACGGAGGACGCGTAATGAGCACTCAACTAGACAAACATACTATTCGCCGTCGCATCGCCTGGCGTGTCGCTCAAGAAATGCGTGACGGAGATATCGTCAATCTAGGCATTGGTCTACCTACTCTAGTGGCTAACGAAGTCGACAAAGATGTCGAAATCCTTCTTCAAGCAGAGAATGGACTGCTTGGTATTGATAATTTAGCTGAAGAACATGAAATAGACGCTGACTTGGTTAACGCAGGCGCACAACCAATTACCGCAATCGAAGGAAGTTGCTATTTCAATAGCGCGGATTCGTTCGCCATTATTCGCGGCGGCCATGTCGATTCCACCGTGTTGGGCGCATTGCAAGTGGATGAAAAAGGTAATCTCGCGAACTGGATTATTCCAGGAAAAATGGTGCCCGGCATGGGTGGCGCGATGGATCTCGTGGTTGGAGCAAAGAAGGTGATCGTTGCGATGGAGCACACAGTCAAAGGCAAAGCGAAGCTATTACGCGACTGTACTTTGCCACTCACGGCTGTAAATCAAGTGGATTTGATTGTCACGGAAATGGGCGTCATAGAACTGACTGAACAAGGGATGCTGCTCACTGAATTAGCTCCGGAGTTTTCTGTTGGAGACGTTCAGCAAGCAACAGAAGCTGAACTTCGTATTTCCCCTGCATTAAAACCAATGCCCATCCCTACCTAATTCTGGTCTTAGAACTCTGAACATAAACCAGACGCCTAGTTGAGTTTAACCACTCACCTAGGCGTTATTTTTACCCTCAACACAAAACACTGGATATTCATACAGCACAGGTCTATACTGGTTGTACATACAGCAATTCATGAGGTGTAGTTATGTTGCAAGAAAAACTAGAACGCATCAATGAGCTTCGCAAACAAGCGATGTCTGATCCTGAATTCATGAAGTCTGCGCAAGCACACGCTGATGCGATTAAACACGAATATCATCCCACTCCAAGCAAACGTAGCAAGAAACCCAAAACATTGTCCGATATCTACCAAGGCTACGATTTTGGAATTTAACTCATAGACAAATACAAAAAAGGAGAGCATAAGCTCTCCTTTTTGATGGTTCGAATAGCCTTAGAACACTGTAAACAGTCTTTAAATAAAAGACCCAAACTAAGCTATCGTCCCCACTCTAAACGGACGAATTTTTCTGATAGTCATTGGATTTTGACCACCTTGCGCAGACGACCTTTTGGCTTGAGTGCGTTTTAATTGAATGTGACAAAGTTCCAATATCAAACCAAACGCCATCGCAAAGTATACGTAACCTTTGTTGATATGAATTGCGAAGCCTTCTGCCATCAACAAGCCACCTAACAACACCAAGAACAATAACGCTAGGGTTTTGAAGCCTGGGTATTGGGTGACAAGGTTATTGATTTTCTCTGCCGTCAACACCATGACCACCGCCGACGCTAATATCGCAGCAACCATAATTGGCACTTCACTTGTTAAACCAACCGCCGTAATGACAGAGTCCATAGAGAAGACCGCATCCACCGCAACAATCTGTAATAACACCACCGCCAAGCCTGCGCTTACTCGTGTAGAATGCGCACTTTCATCGTGAGTCAGCCAGCTCCAAAGCTCTTTCAAACTCTTGGCCAGCAAAAACGCACCACCCAAGATCATAATGACATCTCGTCCAGTGAAGGCGAATTTAGCGATTTCGAATAAAGGTTGCGTCAATGACATGACCCAAGTGATCGAAAAAACTAACACGATACGCGCCATAACGGCCAAGCCAATACCTAGGTTTCGGGCCAACTTGCGTTGATGTAGTGGAAGGCGCTCACAAAGTACGGAGATAAACACGACGTTATCAACACCGAGTACGATCTCTAAGGCAAATAGTGTGGCAAAAATAGCCCATGCTTCAGGCTGAAGGAAAAGTTCTAACATGGTTGCGGCTCCTGGAAAGTGGAACCAATAGAATTGTAA
Source organism: Vibrio mediterranei (assembly GCF_900088415.1). Classification (GTDB taxonomy): domain Bacteria; phylum Pseudomonadota; class Gammaproteobacteria; order Enterobacterales; family Vibrionaceae; genus Vibrio; species Vibrio mediterranei. The sequence continues at coordinate 142,773 of NZ_FLLQ01000006.1, read as the reverse complement.
AGTCGACTATAGGGGTCGTCCATTTAGGGTTAATACCTCTGTTACTTAGGGATCGCAAGTAAATCACCAAACCCTCTAACGAGCAATATGGCAGAATGTAACTAAACATGTCGTTGATTCATAAATTGATACATGCAACCCCAAACAGTGAATACGCGCCAATATTGCTTAGTTCGTCACAATTCCATCTTTGTATAGCCACTTGTATACAAACTGAAGTATTATTGTTTTATTAGGGACATAAATCATGAGAGTGCTGTAATCAGATGGGAAGCCTGAAAAACTCTGTAAGTAAAAGCGTAAAGACCAAAGTTGCTGGTCAGACGCAAGATGACGTCGTTTATTGTCATATTTTTGATGCCATATTAGAACAACGCCTTCCTCCCGCAACCAAACTAAATGAAGAAGCTTTAGCGGAAATTTTTGGTGTGAGTCGCACCATTATTCGTCGTGCACTGCTTCGATTATCGCTTGAAAAAGTCGTCGATATTCGACCGAATCGTGGCGCTATTGTTTCCGCGCCTTCGGTTGAAGAAGCACAACAGATTTTCAAAGCTAGAGAAGTGCTTGAGCTCGCCATTACTGAACTCGCGGTTGTAAGCGCAACCAAGGCGCAAATTGCTGAGTGCCGTAAATTAGTCGAAGAGGAAAACGCCGCCTTTGCCAAAGACGATTACGGCAGTGGCCTGCGTTTATCTGGTGAGTTTCATATCAAGCTCGCCGAAATGGCAGACAACGCACCTTTGCTAGCCTTCCAACGCAGTATTGTCTCGCAGTCGTCACTGCTCATTGCTATGTACGAAACGGGCAACCACTCCAACTGTTCTCAAGATGAACACACCATGTTGCTTGATGCCATTGAGAACGGCGATGAAGAAGTCGCACTTGAGCTCATGAAAGAACACTTAGAACACATTCGTTCTAAATTGAATCTCGATGGAAACAACGCCTCCAACGATCTTCATGTGGTGTTCTCGGACGTGCTTAAGAATAAAGCGAGCTAAGTTGAATAACACGTTATAAGCCAACCAAATACGGTTGGCTTTTTTGATCCTGCTTGTTCCCTCGAAATTTCCGCAGCTTATCGTTTTAAACAACGAAATAATCATGACTGATTTTTTGTAACACAGAATCGACGCCTGAACCCTGATTTTATTAAATAAAATCAGATACATAAACTACTCACTTCATTCTAAAATCGATTAAAAGCCTTAGTTTTGTTGCTATTTTGTAAAATTTTAGTTGACCTCTTGGTCAAATTATCCAATTATTGACCCAAAGGTCAGAAAATTATAAAAACGAACTATCACGGAACAAGGAGGTCTCTTGATTACTTTTCTACTCAATCAAGAAATCAAGCAGGAAGTAAATGTCTCCCCCAACATGACTGTGCTGAACTATCTACGCACTCATGTAAAGAAAACTGGAACAAAGGAAGGTTGTGGTTCTGGTGACTGTGGGGCATGTACTGTCGTATTAGGTGAGCTCGTCGACGGGCAGCTGAAGTACCGCAGCGTCAACTCGTGTCTAACGTTTATTTCTGCTCTACACGGAAAACAGCTCATTACGGTGGAAGACTTGCAAGAAAAAGGTCAATCACTCCACCCGGTACAAGAGGCAATAGTCGAGTTTCACGGCTCACAATGTGGTTATTGTACACCTGGTTTTATCATGTCGATGTTTGCATTGACCAAAAATAAACCTAACGCAAGCAAGCCCGATGTTATGGAATCTCTTGCGGGTAACCTATGCCGCTGTACGGGTTATCGTCCTATCGTCGACTCGGCTTTGTCACTTTGCTCAGAAGAACGTATTGTTGACCAATTCTCTGAATTAGAGCGTGCAACCATTCAGAAGCTTGAGAGTATTCAAGATGAAGATGCAAGCTTACGCCTTGGTCATCTCACTGCTTTTTCACCAAAAACTACTGACGAATTGGCCAAGCTTTACAAAGCACATCCCCAAGCCAAATTGGTCGCTGGCGGCACCGATTTAGCTCTTGAAGTAACTCAATTCCATCGTGAAATCGAAACCTTAATCAGTGTGAATCTGGTTGAAGAAATGAAAGTGTGTGAAGAGACGGACCAAACGTTAGAAATTGGTGCCAATCTGCCTATTTCCGATGCGTACCAACTGCTGACTAAGCACTACCCTGATTTCGGAGAACTTCTACATCGCTTCGCCTCACTGCAAGTGCGTAACCAAGGCACGATTGGCGGCAACATTGCCAATGCTTCCCCTATCGGTGACACCCCGCCGCTACTGATAGCGCTTGATGCTAGCATTCAGCTTCGTTGTGGTGATGAAACGCGTGTGATTCCGGTGGAAGAATATTTCATTAGCTACAAAGTAACAGCGCAGCAAGAGAGTGAATTCATCGAAAAGATCATCATTCCAAAACCAAGTAACGACAGCTTCCGAGCGTATAAATTGTCAAAACGTTTAGATGATGACATTTCAGCAGTATGCGGCGCTTTCGCCATTACTGTGGAAGATAACGTCGTGACAGACGCACGAGTCGCTTTCGGCGGCATGGCAGCAACACCGAAGCGCGCCACACTTTGCGAACAAGCGCTTATCGGTCAAGCATGGAATGAAGAGACCATTGCCACCGCGATGGAAGCGGTGAAAAACGATTTCGAGCCGCTTTCCGATTTCCGAGCAAGCCAAGAGTACCGCACTATTTCAGCTGCCAATATGCTTAAGCGCTATTACATTGAAACCAATAACACCAGTAATCTGATCGAAACGAGGGTAACGTCTTATGTCTAACGTGAATCATCAGCAACTGACTCACGAAGAGATGGTTGCCATTGTCAAACAAGATTTGAAAACCGGCGTGGGTAAGAGCGTTAAGCACGACAGTGCACCTAAACAGGTAACTGGTGAAGCGGTCTACATTGACGATCGTCTTGAGTTTCCAAATCAGCTGCATGTGTATGCTCTTTTAAGCACACAAGCGCACGCGAAAATCACCAAATTGGACGTATCGCCTTGTTATGAATTCGATGGCGTTGCCATCGCAATTACGTCCAAAGATGTGCCCGGTCAATTAGATATCGGCGCGATTCTACCTGGAGACCCTCTGTTAGCCGATGGCGTTGTGGAGTATTACGGCCAGCCTGTTATCGCTGTAGCCGCAAACGACCTAGAAACGGCCCGTAAAGCCGCTCATGCAGCCATCGTCGAATATGAAGCACTACCTGCTATCCTTGATGTCAAAGAAGCCCTTGCCAAAGAGCACTTTGTTACTGAAAGCCACCAGCAAAAGCGTGGTGACTCTCAAAAAGCACTCGCAAAGGCCAAACACATCATTGAAGGCGAGCTTGAGATCGGCGGGCAAGAGCACTTCTATCTAGAAACCCAAGTCAGTAGTGTTATGCCAACCGAAGATGGTGGCATGATTGTCTATACCTCAACCCAAAACCCGACTGAGGTTCAGAAGCTTGTCTCGGAAGTGCTCGGCGTTGCCATGCACAAGGTCGTTATCGACATGCGCCGCATGGGTGGTGGCTTTGGTGGTAAAGAGACTCAAGCGGCTGGACCTGCCTGTATGGCAGCGGTTATTGCACACCTAACAGGTCGTCCAACCAAAATGCGCTTGCTGCGTAATGAAGATATGACCATGACGGGTAAACGTCACCCGTTCTACAACCAATACAAGATCGGTTTCAACGATGATGGTGTGATTGAGGGAGCTGAAATCATTGTCGCTGGTAACTGTGGTTACTCCCCTGACCTATCAAGCTCTATTGTCGACCGCGCCATGTTCCACTCGGACAACGCCTACTATTTAGGCGATGCAACCGTAACAGGCCATCGTTGTAAAACCAACACGGCATCTAATACTGCATACCGTGGGTTTGGTGGTCCACAAGGCATGATGACTATCGAACACATCATGGACGAGATCGCTCGTTACCTGAAAAAAGATCCGCTCGAAGTGCGCAAAGCCAACTACTACGGTGAAGAAGGTCGTGATGTTACCCACTACTATCAAACTGTAGAAGATAACTTCTTGCCGGAAATTACTGAGCAACTCGAACAAAGCAGTGATTACCACGCGCGACGTAAAGAAATTGCCGAGTTCAACCGCAACAGCCCGATTTTGAAAAAAGGCTTATCCATTACTCCAGTGAAATTCGGGATCTCATTTACCGCGACTTTCCTAAACCAAGCTGGGGCACTGATTCACATATACACCGATGGCAGTATTCATTTGAATCACGGTGGTACTGAAATGGGCCAAGGCTTGAATATCAAGGTGGCTCAAATCGTAGCAGAGGAGTTTCAAGTAGATGTTGACCGTATCCAAATCACTGCAACTAACACCGACAAGGTGCCGAACACCTCGCCCACTGCGGCCTCATCGGGCGCCGACCTCAACGGTAAAGCCGCGCAAAACGCTGCAATAACCATCAAACAGCGCCTCATAGAATTTGCATCGTCACACTTTAAAGTCACGCCAGAGGAAGTGATTTTTAAGAATGGTATGGTACAGATTCGTGAAGAAATTATGACGTTTGCGGACTTTGCTCAGCTGGCATGGATGAACCAAATTTCATTGTCGAGCACCGGATTTTACCGCACGCCAAAAATCTATTATGACCATGAGAAAGCGCGCGGTCGCCCTTTCTACTACTTCGCTTACGGAGCATCGTGCTCAGAAGTAATCATTGATACGCTGACAGGTGAGTACAAAATCCTGCGCGTCGACATTTTGCACGATGTTGGCGCATCACTAAACCCTGCGATCGATATTGGTCAGGTTGAAGGCGGATTTGTACAGGGTGTGGGCTGGCTAACAACCGAAGAGCTGGTTTGGAATGAACAGGGTCGCCTAATGACTAACGGACCTGCAAGTTACAAGATCCCAGCGATTGCGGATATGCCTATCGACTTTAGAACCCACCTTCTGGAGAACCGCAGCAACCCAGAGGACACGGTGTTTAATTCAAAAGCCGTTGGTGAACCACCATTTATGCTAGGTATGTCAGTGTGGAGTGCGCTCAAAGATGCGATCTCGTATGTCGCCGTGGACGGTGCAATTCCAAAACTCGACACACCAGCAACACCTGAGCGTGTATTAATGGCGGTACAAGCCGTCACACAAGGGCAGAAAAATACAACCACTACCACAACGGAAGCAAACTAATAAGAGAGGTCACTATGTTTAAGGACAATTGGATTCATGAACTCGCGAAGCTTGAAGAAAACCACGAGCCTTGTGTCATGGTGACCGTTTTGGAAGACCGAGGCTCTGTGCCGCGTGACGCGGGCACAAAGATGCTGGTAACACGAGACAAAATTATCGCCACCATCGGTGGTGGTCATCTCGAACACGTAGCATCAAAAATGGCACGTGAGATGCTTATTTCAGGAGAGAGCGCACTAAAAGTAGAGCGCTTTAATCTTGGAGCGCGCCTCGGTCAATGCTGTGGCGGAATGGCGACGTTAAGCTTCGAACCTATTGGAACAGCGCAGAAACACTTGGTGTTATTCGGCGCTGGTCATGTCGCAAAAGCACTACTGCACATAGTGTCGACATTACCATTTAGAGTGACCTGGATAGATGAACGAGAGGCAGAGTTCCCAGAAGTGCTCCCAGATGGCGTGAAGAAATTGGTGTCAGATGACCCTGTTGGTGAAGTAAAACACATGCCACCGAATAGCTACTATTTGGTCATGACTCATAATCATCAACTCGACTTCGACCTGTCAAAAGCCATCATTGATCGTAATGACAGTGCGTACTTTGGAATGATCGGTTCATTGACCAAACGTAAGAAGTTCGACTTTAGGTTATCTCAGCGCGGCTATACACAAGAGCAGATCAACACCATGACCTGCCCTATCGGTATAGGCGCAATTACCGGCAAACACCCTGCAGAAATCGCTGTATCTGTCGCAGGGGAACTGATCTCACTCTATCAAGGCAATCCAGTAGAGCAAAAACGTCCGGATCCGTCGCAGGCACTGCATGAAGTAAGTTAAATGCTTACTTAAAGGACTCAGAATTTGACGGCCAATTTGTGAGGAGTTGGCTAAAAGGAAGTACCATGACATCACAGCGTAAGGCCTACAGAGCCAGTATTTTACATAGCATTGCTGACCCGAAAGACGTCGGGTTAGAGAACTCGTATGAGTTTTTTGAAGACGGCATGATTGTCGTTGAACACGGTCATATCATCGATATTGGCTCAGCTACAGACGTACTAGCAAGACACCCAAAGCCACTAAAAGTCACCACCTATAAAGACAAGCTAATTACGTCAGGTTTTATTGATACTCATATCCACTATCCACAAACAGGCATGATTGCCTCTTACGGCGAACAGCTATTGGATTGGTTGGAAAACTATACCTTCCCAGAAGAAAGACGATTCAAAAACCCGGTTTACGCACACAAAGTCGCGAAACTGTTTTTGGATGAACTGGCGAGTAACGGAACCACTACAGCCCTAGTGTTCGGTACTGTACACAAAGAATCGGTCGATGTTTTCTTTGAAGAGGCAGAGAAACGTAAGCTTCGTATGATAGCAGGTAAAGTGCTCATGGACCGCAATGCACCAGACTATCTAACCGACACGCCAGAATCAGGATACCAAGCGTCTAAAGAGCTAATCGAAAAGTGGCATAATCACGGCCGTTTACTCTATGCCGTCACGCCGAGATTTGCGCCAACCAGCACGCCAGAGCAACTTGCAACCGTAGGCAAGCTGCTTGAAGAATACCCAGACGTTTACATGCATACGCATTTATCGGAAAACAAGAAAGAGATTGAGTGGGTACTTGACCTCTTTCCAGAACGTGAAAGCTATCTTGATGTATACGATCATTACGGACTGCTTCACAAGCGTTCGGTGTTCGCTCATGGCATTCACTTATCTGATTGCGAATGTCAAAGGTTGGCGGATACAGAATCTGCTATAGCTTTCTGCCCTACTTCCAACTTGTTCCTTGGTTCAGGCCTATTTAAGTTGAATAAGCTTGAGGAACATGGCGTGCGTGTTGGTATGGGCACCGATGTGGGTGCGGGAACCAGCTTTTCGATTCTACAAACAATGAGTGAAGCGTACAAAATCATGCAGCTCCAACAAGAAAAGCTGCACCCATTGAAATCGCTCTACTTAGCAACACTAGGCGGCGCTAAGTCTCTTCATTTGGAAGACAAGATTGGTAACTTAGCCGTTGGCAAAGAAGCCGATTTCGTAGTGTTAGACCTTCACGCGACTCAATTGATGCGCTTTAGAATGAAGCAAGCCACTACTCTAGAAGAGAAACTGTTTGTATTGATGAGCCTTGGTGACGATAGAACGGTCTGCGAGACGTATATCTTTGGCGACAAAGCTTATGACGTTCAAGGCGAGCGTGATAAGCGCTTAGTCAGTTAACAAAACATAGCAATAAATCGAAGGCCCTTAGTGGGCCTTTTGTTTTATCTAGATAAACAATTTCGAGAAATAATTTAAAAAAAAGCGCATTTTTTTGTTAGATGAACGAATTCTGAATATTAACTTCAAATCTCGTTAAGATTGACTCAGGCATAGTAGCACCATCAAATGAACACAACGCCTACTTTGAGGTTTTTATGAAAAAAGTAATCATCACTACAGCACTTATTCTTACTTCTGGTTTTGCAGCTGCGAAATCTATGCCTGCAACTGGTGGTTTCAACGGGCCTAATGACGGTGCTCAAACAACTGTGACCCAGGCACTTAATGCGAAAGACGATACCATGGTGCAAATCACAGGTAACATCACACACTCTTTGGGCGATGAAAAGTATCAATTCACCGATGGTAGCAACACCATCGTTATTGAAATCGACAACGAAGATTGGCGTGGTGTTAACGTAACTCCGAACGACCGCGTGATAATAACTGGCAGTATCGATAAAGACATGATGCAAGACGCAACGATCGACGTAGACCGCGTCAATATCGCAAGCTAAACACAATGAACTTGTCTAAGAATAACTACTAGCCACCTATTCCCCTAAAAGAACCCTGCTCTTAAAAGTAGGGTTCTTTTTTATTTCCCAAACGCATTCATAGAATATTGATACAATCTTTTTTCAGTTTTTTTCTAGATGAACGAATTCTGAATATTAACTTCAATTCTCGTTAAGATTGACTCAGGCATAGTAGCACCATCAAATGAACACAACGCCTACTTTGAGGTTTTTATGAAAAAAGTAATCATCACTACAGCACTTATCCTTACTTCTGGTTTTGCAGCTGCGAAATCTATGCCTGAGCAAGGTGGTTTTAACGGCCCTATCAAAGGCGCACAAACAACAGTCGCTCAAGCGCTAAGTGCCAATGATGACGCTCCGGTCCAAATCACAGGTAACATCACGCACTCTTTGGGTGACGAGAAATACCAATTTACTGACGGTGCGAACACCATTGTGATTGAAATCGATCGTGAAGATTGGCGCGGTGTGGACGTTACACCAAATGACCGTGTAACAATTACTGGTAGTGTGGACAAAGACACGTTGGAAGATGCAACAGTTGACGTTAAACGCGTTGTCATCGCGGGTTAATAGCCAAAAATACTCATCCAAGTTTCAAAAGCGGCTGTCATTCAGCCGCTTTTGTTTGGTTGATAGGTTACCAACATCACACCCAATATAATTAATAACGCCCCGCCAATTCGTTGTGGCGTCATTTCAATTGTCGGATATCCCAATAATCCATACTGATCATAAAAAATCGACGCGATAACCTGACCACAGACGATAGAAATCGCCAACGCCAACGCCCCAAGTTGCGGTGCTAAATAGATCGACATAGCGATATTAAAGGCCCCTAAAAGGCCCCCTATCCATGCCCACCAAGGTAGCGATGAGATAGAACCTTGAGGAAACCAAGGTTTGCCTTCAATCACGACCAGCATGCCTAGCACAGCTGTTCCAACCACAAACGAAACAAACGCCGCTTGTAACGATGAACTCATACCAACTTTCAATTGCGCGTTGACGCCAGCTTGAGACACTAAACCAACCCCAACAACAACGCTGAGTATCACCAGTACGACACTTGTTACGTTCACATCAGTCTCCCGTCAAAACACACTCTTACAAGCGTAGCACTTCATTCATAATAAAATTCATGTACATTAGTACGATAACAACATTGATTTAGGGATATGACATGAGCAAAAAGGTATTCGCAGTTATTGGCACAGGCGCTATTGGAGGTTATTACGGAGCAAGACTCCATCACGGCGGCAATGATGTGCACTTTCTCTTCAACAGCGATTATCAACATGTCATCAAAAACGGCTTAAAAGTCGACTCCCATTATGGTGATTATTCGATTTCAGCTGAAAGCTTAAATGCTTACAATGCAACGTGTGACATGCCCAAAGCCGATGTCGTTCTTGTCGCACTAAAAACCACTCAAAACCACCTTCTCGAAGCACTGCTTCGCCCTTTATTAAAACCCAACACACTTGTTATGTTGCTTCAAAATGGCATTGGTGCAGAGCGAGAGGTAGCTGAACAATTTAACCTTCCTTTTGTCGGAGGCGGATTGTGTTTTATTTGCTCAAATAAAGTGGCGCCTGGACATATTGACCATATTGATTACGGCCGTATCACTATCGGCACTTATGGCGATTCTGGCATTGAAGCACTCGAAGACTTTGCCAATCACCTGACTCAAAGCGGTGTAGAAGTCGATGTCGATCAACGTATCATAGACGCAAGATGGAAAAAGCTACTGTGGAATGTCCCTTTCAATGGACTGTCAACCGTACTCAACGCCGATACTGCTGAAATGATGAGCTGCGAGGAGCTGGTTAATCTCTCAAAAGAAATCATGATTGAAGTTCAACATGCCGCAAAAACCACGGACACTGACATTTCAGACACCTTGATTGATACCATGCTATCAAACACCGCTAAGATGAAGCCTTACCTCACTAGCATGTTACTCGACAGGCGCAACCATCGAGAACTTGAGATTCAATACATGTATAAAAACGCGATTGATTTAGCAAAAGATCAAGATGTCGCGATGCCTAAAACTCAGGCGCTTTATGAACAGCTATGTTTTATCAATAACCAGATAAAAAGCGTGAAATAATCATGGCCAATCCTGAATTTAAAGAAGACTTAGATGCACTGGATAAGCTCAGTGTCTGTCTGTATCGGTTGGGTATATCACTATTTTCCATCGGCTGTTTGCTGGCAGCCGCATTAAGCTACGAAGGTATCACGCTCGCCAGTGTGACATCTCCATTTGATCAATGGATATTCTGGATGCTGCTTACATCCACGGTTTTAGCCGCCGCCAACATCCACGTCTACGACAAAACGGTAAGAACGGTGATAATGTGGAGTGGCTGGTTAGCACTACTATTCGTGGTCACAGACCTTCCAACGTGGGTATCACTTGGCTTTTGCTTTGTGGTGTTTTCCGGCATTGCACTCAAAGAATCATTCTGCTTCAGAGTACCCGGACTCAAACTGATACCTGTTCTTCTCGTTATCGCAGTACTTTGCACTGCCCTGAACAAACTACCAGTTTTAGTTGCGCTCTACATCGCTGTCGGCGGAATTATGGGTTTCTTGTCATTTAAGAAATGGCAAATGCCGCTTCACTTCGATATTGGCATTAAAGCAAATTATCAGATTTAGTAATTAAATCTCTGCTACAACCACCCCTGATTAGTGATAATATCTCCGCAACAGAATTACCGAGATACACTATGTTTATCCATCACGTTAACGGCATCGACTGGCTGGTGATTACAGCCTTTGAAGAACTAAAAACCATGTTTATCGAAGATGCCGGAGCGATCCCCTCTTGCTTCTCTAACACCAGCGAATTAAGCCTGATTGACCAAGCCAAACGTACTCATGGATATTTGCCTTCACTCGACGGCGAAATCACCGATACCGGCACCTTTCAACGCCAAAATAACGACGAAGATTTGAACCCACAGCTTGCCTGCCTAGTTGAAGGACGTGGTCGGGTGTTTATCTATCACGGCGGCTTCGTGGCTTTTGTGGATGATGAGCAAACCTTTATTACCCAGATGATGGGCTAGACTCTATTCGGTAAGTTAACATCCGCGAAATGACATCACTAATAATATAATGAACTTCAATAGCATACCTATTTTAGCCAAGCGTTAGTTATCAAGTATACACTCTGTTTTTTTGATGATTCCACCCCAGGAACTTAAAAGCGAACCTAAGTGGTTAGCGTTCTTTTTGAGGGGTAAACAAAAAGCTCTAGATAGGCAAAAATACTTAGAATATTACAGATCATCTATGGCACTAATGACAAGAATGTACAATTTTTCGTCATTCCGCATTTGATGCGGAATCTACTCACGCGCACACTAAAAGTCGAAAAGTATGCTGCCAGTGATTGCTGGGATGGTAAGTAAATGGACAAAAATAGTCTACGTCTGTTCGTATTCTCCGTACCCCAACTGGCCGTCATCCTCACGAAAGTGAGGATCTCCTACCGCGTGTAGGCAACTGAAAACCTTCGACTAAGTCACGTAAATCAGCTTCGCGACGCGCTGAATGAGATCCCCTTTTTCAAGGGGATGACTGTAATTCTTGGGGATGCTGTGAACACGACAAGGGGCAAAAATAAGCTAGCTTCGTCAGCCAGTTTGTGGAGTGGACCATATGATTCAGTGGGCGTTGTCAGTAGATCCCTGCCTTCGCAGGAATGACAGGACCTGAGTTTGGGCATTTTTCCGGTTAGTAGCTCAACTCTTAAAGGGGCAAATTCGTGTTACTAATGGCGTCAGCCGTGACCTTGATCGAATGACCAGAATAGAGGCACCTAACTGGCTTAAGGTTTTAGCTTGGGTTTATCTTAGTTGGGTTATAGGGGCGGTGTATGTCTTGATTCTAAAAGCTGACCAGATTTCAGCGTGGTATGATAGGTATCTACTGAAGAAAGACAAAGAGTAGACGTGATTGTGAAGCTCTAGTATCGGTCCTTAACATGATAAAAGCGAGTAGCCAAAATGAAATGGTTCTCGCTTTTTGAATCAATTACCACGTTCGATTCGAGATAAAAATTACCCAGTAAACTCTTCAGAATCGGGACGATTGGTAAACTGCACACCATTTAAGAAGTCGCACAGCAGTTGGTCTTCACACTGTTTGTAGTTTTTGTTGTTTGGCTTGCGGAAATACGCACCAATTTCGTATTTACTTAAACTAATGCCAACCACCTCTAATACGTCCAGCACATCTTCTGCTTTCATGTCTAGCGCAATGCGCAGCTTCATGAGAATCATGTTGTTGGTCAATGCGACTTCTGGCTTAGGTTGCTCGCCGTCTTTTTTGCCTCGCTTGAGGTTAATAAAGCCATTTAAGAATACCGCTAACTCTTGATCCTTCATCTTAACGCAAGATTTGTCGCTTTCATCTTTTAACCAGTTTGCCACTTTATCGTGAGCCACAGTAACTTCGGCCTGCCCGAAAACTTTCATTATCTGTGCGTTTTTAAGGTTTAACGCGTGTTGGATACGACGTAAAATTTCGTTGTTAGTCACTAGGGATTCCTAAAATGAGTTCTAAGGGTGAATAAAGATCCATCAATTACATGCGATCTGTGGGTGTCTTTATTCAATAGCGTAGTTGACGGTGACTCTAACAGAGAACACGTTTCTTCGGTAGGTAAAAAAGTGGAAATAAGACGGCCTATTCGAACTAGTTGGCTAAGTTGGTAACACCCCACTTTCATAGACACTATGCTGATTAGAAGAAGTAGATCAAACCACCTTACTGTGATTTGTGAGATTGAGCGTTACTGGCAAGGAATGGGGCAAAGCCTAGCTAGGAGGCAGTTTGATAAAAAAGTGCCGTATGTAAACTTCCGCCACATGAAGCCTCTGGACAAAAGTGCGTCAGTGAAATTACTAAATTAGCAACTCACGGGTAACTTTATCTATCTTAAATAGCAGGACCGTGCCGTTTCAGAGTGTGTTGTTCGGTCGTTAAACACTATCCAAACTATCTGTCTCTCTGCTTTTTACTACGGTGATTATTGGTATGTCTCAATTCGACTACCATCAATGACATACGCTGTATCTGCTAGCTCCGAGCTGCTGCTTTCTGTTCTGAGCATACCGACTACGTAAACCACATCCCAGATTTCAGATATTGCCACACCCTCTTTAAATCTCACTCGAATAATTTGGTTCGGTGGCGGTGGTGGAATATGAATACAGGCTCCAAAATAAGGCACCAGCAAGAAATCTGTCACCAGCTCATCATCCCCCTCAAGCGGTATGACGAATCCGGCTATTTTGACCTCAGTTCCATCGAGCTCTTGGCGCACAGTGTGTGCTTGAGATTGTAGTGCCGCTCCACCAGTGTGCTCGGTAATTAAATTCTTGGTCGGAATATTTCTTTCTTGCTCTGGTATCAAATCTATCCAATGCAGTCTTTGTACATCTGTTTCAATGTCAGCAAGCGCAGTTTGTGGAGGTAAGATGGTTAACATCAAAAATATTAGACTTAAGAGTGTTTTTAACTGTTTCATATCGTTCACTATTCTTGTTAACGTCAACACTCCGTTGTCAATTTCCATCCCTCTGTCGAATATATTTTTAAACTAAATCATCGCTCAAAATATAATTCAGCATTGTAGTCAATCACTTACTCAAGTTGTTTACCTGCCAATATTCGAATAAAGACAAATCAACAAGCAAACAAGCAAACAAGCAAACAAGCAAACAAGCAAACAACTCAGGTAAAATTAAAATCAGTTGTGTTGTAGCTAATACTTTGAAAGTGAGTTTTTATATATTTTCCCATCTTTCATAATTAGCACAAAGTTCTTATCTGCATTGGCAACCAATTTAATATCCTCTAAAGGGTTACCATCAACCAAAACAAGGTCGGCTAACGCACCTTCTTTTATTACACCTAACTCACCAGGATAGGGATCACGAGGTCCACTGAGTTTGAGAAGCTGAGCGTTATCATGCGTCGCCATTTTTAAGATTTCCCAAGGTTCAAACCAAGGTGTTAGCTTAGTTAAGAATTTACCTTGTTTGTTGGCGAGTGATGGGTCGAACAGCATGTCGGTACCAAATGCAATCGGCACCCCGTATTTTTTAGCAAGCTCGATACCTCGTGCTGTACCTTTGGTCACTAACTTAAACTTCGCTTCTTGAAAAGAACCAGGAGGAAAAGGGATTGCATCTTCATCATCGAAGATTGGCTGCATACTCAACCAAGCGCCCTTTTCTGCCATCATCTTAAAAGTTTCTTCTGAGAGAAGGTTGCCGTGTTCGATACTCTTAACACCTGCTCTTAATGCGGTTTGTGCTCCTTTGTTAGTGAACACATGCACCATGACATAAGTATTCCAACTTTCTGCTACGTCAACCGCAGCCTTGAATTCTTCGTAAGTGTATTCAGCAACATCAATCGGGTCATAGCTTGAAGATACCCCGCCACCAGCAGCCAGTTTTATTTGGGTAGCACCAAGCCTCAACTGCTCTCGTACTCTCTTCGTCACTTCAGGCACGCCGTCGGCGACGATAGCAAGACTGTTGCGCTCTAAATAGTTTAATGGGTCAGTGCTATTGGCTGGCACATCATAACGTCCACGATAATCAAAGTGTCCTGCGGTCTGACTGATTGGGCCACCTGATGGATAAACTCTCGGTCCATTGATTAAACCTTTATCACTCGCTTGTTTGATAGCAAAAGGGTTTCCTCCTGCATCCCTAATTGTTGTAAACCCTCTCATTAAAGTCTTATTTGCACCATCAGAAGCAATGAGGGTCAAGTATCCAAAATCCGAGTTCATGAGCTCACTCATAGAAGCATTGGCGAACATCGTATGCCAATGGGCATCAATTAGACCCGGTATTAGTGTTTTACCCTTAGCATCAATGATAGTTGCATCTTCAGGGACAGATACCGTTTTACCAATCGATGTAATTTTATTTTCTTCCACTAATACGCTAACGCCTTTTTGGAGTTTTTTGTTTTCACCATCAAATACGTTTGCATTTGTTATTACTGTCGATGCAGCTTCTACTCCTATAGATACCGCAAGTAAAGATAAGCTAAAGCAGAATTTAGCCATTTTAGTTCTTTTTGAATTTATCATAATACGATTCTCTATCGAAAAAAATAATGTCCAATAAGGTAATTTGGTGTCGTTACTAAATTAAGTCAGTAGAAGTAGCTCTATAACTAAACTATAAATCCGATCTATAAACCATTTATTATTACCCGCTTTCAATGGTATTCATTATAGTTAAGACACTTAACATAAAAAGGTCACTTTGCGCCAAAGTGACTTATAATGAATACTGAATGACAATAAATTTTCCTAGTGATTCCGTTGAGTACTTTGATAAACGTTAAGTTCACAAAATGGTAGAGAGATACGAAAATGGAAAATATTAAAATTGCTCGCAACGCGATTTTTCATCATGTTTATCAAGCACTTCACGATTTCAATGTAAACGTTTCAGCAAAGTTGAGTTACTCTCGAGTAAACCAAGATACTTCTAGTGATGATGATTCTTGGGTACTTATCGACGAATTGGTCGCGATTTTACAAGAGCTCCCCCATGAGAAACGTCTCGACATCCTTATTCAAGCGAGCAAAGCTTTTGATGTTTCCTTAATTACCGATGAGCTGAGCGAAGAGAACAGACCCAGCACACTTGGACAAGCCTTAAACGTATTGCTTCCCAAAATCCCTTACATAACGTCTCTAGCGAAGACTTGGTTAAGCTATGGGGACGATCACAAGTGGTATCTTTGCCACGACAGTGGTTACTCCGACAAGAGTATTGGTAAAGCGGATTTTGATATCTATAGAAACCTGCAACTTATCTCTTTTTGCAAACTCTATTTAGGTGCGGACTGGGAGCCTGATTTTATATTGGTCACGGGTAAAATTACGCCTTCGCTCATCCAATCGAGATTGAAGATTCAAGTTATCGATGGGCATTCTTTTTCTGGTTTCTCTATCCCACTCTCTGAAGAGATAGAGCCAACTAACGACGAAACCGATTGGTGTCTAAGCAAATCAATTTCACTGGTTCTCGAAAACTATCTGCTCGTAGAAAATATGTCTATACATTCTTTCTCGCGGCTTATCGGCATGAGTTCGAGAACTTTGCAAAGACGATTGCATTCCGAAAAGGTCTCTTTCAGGGATCTTTTGTTAGACTCTCGACTCAATCATGCCATAAAGCTTTACAACACAACCCCTAAATTAAACAACGAAGACATCGCCTTTCGTTGCGGGTATACCGATGCATCAAACTTTAGAAGAGCGTTTAAAAAACGCTTTGGAGTATCATTTAAGCACTATATCAACGACAAAAGTTAACTTTTAGATTTCTAAGCTAAGCACTGTCTGTAATGCCGTCTCCCTATTAACCTTTGATAGCAGCCAATACTTCCGAAATGTTAAGTATGAGCTTTTACACTACCCAGAATTTCGACAACAGCTAATTAGACAAACACTGCCCCATAATGGCAAAAGAACAAGCTATCGCGATTGATATTCCCCTGCTTCCATAGACATTCGATTGGTGTTACGAAAAGTAAGTCAAATGATGCTTCGCTAAAGCCTGTTTTCAATACGTTGAAACAAAGAGTGGGGCAAAGGTGAGTCAGCATAGTGCTCACAAAGAGAGAATAAAGATTGCATTGGTTGATCTGCCACATGTATGTTAGTGAAGTTCTCGACTGCTACAGGACCTCGATAGCCATCACGACCATAGTAATCATATGTGTCATCCGCCATTTCCGAAAAGTAAGCTTCTCCAACAAACTCCTCTGTTGACTGTTCGTCATTTAAGCCCAAAGGGGCCACATAGTCAGCTTTGCCAGTTTCAAACATTTTCTGTTTAGAATCGTTTGAAGCTGCAATCATTTGATGAACGGTTGCTTTCGCTGTCCACTGGAATGTATCCGCTGCCATCTGCCTAAAACAAGCACGATCTGAATATCGAGCAGAGAACATTCGTCATTAATCGGAATTTTGGATGACGAATGTCCTAAGGTAGATACGAAACACGAAAAGGGACATAAACTCGTTAATCTTTCACAAAACCACGATAGGTGATTGGCTGATATAGCTTCAAAGCACTAAGAATTCTTTATTGTTTCCATCTATTATCAACAAAATCTATAAAGTATTTCCTTAACAAGGTGACTTGTCGAAGAGTCCGGCTAACATTACAGTGACCAAATCGATTGGGCAGTTTGTTGTTATGTGCCAGTCCATGACAAGAATTTATCTGTTGTTATTCAGATAAAAATCTATTGAATAACTAGGAGCTTAGAATGAGCAAAGTGATCTTAATTACTGGAGCAACCGATGGTATTGGGTTAGCAACTGCCAAGGATTTAATAAAACTAAATCATACAGTTATCATTCACGGTCGAACGCCAGCCAAAGTTTCAGACGTCGTTGATCAGTTTCTGAAATTGAATTCAGATGCGAAAGTAGAAACGATCATTGCTGACTTATCTGATCTCAACCAAATAAACAAAATGGCTGATGAGGTTTCTCAGCGATTCTCTCAAATCGATGTCCTCATTAATAATGCCGGCGTATTTACAGCTCCAGCAACTAAGACTGAAGATAATCTCGACATTCGTTTTGTCGTCAATACTATTGCCCCTTATCGTCTTACACAGGCTTTAATTCCATTGCTTGCTGCTAACGGACGTGTGGTTAACTTATCTTCGGCAGCACAAGCCACTGTCAACTTGGATGCATTGCGAGGAAACAAGCCACTCGGTGATTCAGATGCATACGCGCAAAGTAAACTCGCTCTTACTATGTGGTCTCGCGCGTTGGGATTACACTATGAGCAAACAGGACCAATGATTGTGTCTGTTAATCCGAAGTCATTTTTGGGAAGTAAAATGGTGAAAGATGCATATGGTATTGCAGGAAATGACTTAGCTCTCGGTGCTGATATTCTAGTTCGAGCATCGCTGTCCGATGAATTCGCGCATGCACATGGCAAGTATTTTGATAATGATTTAGAAAGCTTTGCCGCACCGCATCCTGATGCATTAAATGAAACGAAAACTGAACAAGTATTATCCGTTATTGAAATGTTATCTGCTAGATAGACTCATGTAGGAATAAAAAGGTTAACCTTTTCTATTATTAATATTCAGGATAGGCAGCAACTATAAAAATAGAGTAATAGACCTAGCCATTATCGCAATTCTTGACAAAACCATGACAAAACCTCGACTGTGGTAACCAACTTATTCCTATAACCTTCCCGCTCCGTTCAAACCCAAAATAAAAACTATGATTATATTTACCGTTGATTCTTTTAAAGAGGTTTTCCATATTCATACCTCAATGAAGATTAACCAGTTTAGTACTCAATATTTCAACGACGGCCATAAGCTTCATAAGTTGAAAAGAGTAAGTGTTAAAAAAGACGTTTTTGATGTCTCGGGGATGTACCATGAAGTCATTACTGGCTGCACATTTGAGTTTTACAGTCGATCTGACATCAAAGTTAAAATCGTCGAAGGTGAGTTTCACGTCGAAGACATAGAGCTTTCACGACAAACTACGACAGATTATGGTGTCTGTACCTCAGCATCTGAGTTCTGCTTTTAGCTAAACCATAAAAAAACTGACTAGCACGTGCTAGTCAGTTTAAACGTATTAAAGATGACTTCATCAGTTATTGAATCTGAGCACCTTGTTCTACCCATTCTCCAATTAACATACGTTCCTCATCTGTCATCTGAGTTAGATTACCTAACGGCATTACCTTCGTCGTCACGGTTTGAGCGACAATGCGTGGTACATTCACTTTGATCTCTTCAGGCGTATCCAGAATCACGCCAGCCGGAGCGGTTTGGAATGCAGCATGTGTTGGCGTTGCAGAGTGACATACCGAACAGCGCTCTTGAATGACATCATTAATTTGTGCAAAGGCAATTGTGCCATCATCTGCTTGAGCCGCAATATCGGCTGAGGCTTGCATGTCTGCATGATGATCACCAGCTTCAACCACAGGTGCTTTTGCGACAGGGGCAGCTGGTTTGTTGGCATAAGGCGATGTAACAAAGGCTAGCGTTACCATACCCAAAGCAGCAGCAGGTATTGTCCATGCGAACTTCTGGCTACCATGACGTGTATTAAAGTAGTGACGGACCAAGATACTAAATACTGATAGCGCAGCCAAAATTGCCCAGTTGTATTCAGAACCATATGTGCTTGGGAAATGGTTGCTGATCATGATGAACAACACTGGCAAAGTCAGATAGTTATTGTGTCGTGAACGTAACAGGCCTTTTGCTGGCAATGTAGGGTCCGGCTCTTGATTGTTTTCAATCGCTTTCACTAAAGCACGTTGCGCAGGCATGATGACGAAGAACACGTTACCAACCATGATGGTACCAATGATAGCGCCTACGTGGATGTAAGCACCACGTCCACTGAACACCTGCGACAAACCATAGGCTGCACCTACCAACCCTAGGAACAACACGATACCTAACAGTACCGGCGTTTTGCCCAAAGGCGAGTTACACAGTAGGTTGTAGATTACCCAACCAGAGATAAGCGCAGCAATACCGATCATAATCGCTGTTGTTGAGTCGATGCCCGAACCTGGAGCTACTAGATAGATTTCAGCATTGAGGTAATACACTACGCCCAATAGCAGTACACCCGTAATCCAAGTAAAGTAAGCTTCCCACTTAAACCAGTGAAGGTTTTCTGGCATTTTTGGTGGTGCCAGTTTGTATTTCTCAAGATGGTAAATACCACCGCCGTGAATCGCCCATAAATCGCCAGATAGGCCGTCTCTAGGGTTAGTACGGTTGAGATTATTCTCAAGCCAAACGAAGTAGAAAGACGCTCCAATCCATGCGATACCTACAATCATATGGGCCCAACGAATCATCAGGTTGAGCCATTCTGTCATGTGCGGATCCATAACACACTCCTCAAAAGCAGCTTAGACAGTCGCTTGCTGCTTGTCCTTATCTTGTTTCGTCTTATCGATGTCTTGCGGTAAACCCTTCAAGTCCAACTGTACAAGGTTCTCTTCAAAGAACACTTCATCACAGTTATGCCCTTCCCCAGCTCTATCGACGATCAAAAATTTATCTTGGTCGGTCAGAGCCAGAACAGGATGGTGCCAAATGCCTTTGTAATAGTTGACCCCTTGACGACCGTTACTATAGAAAGCTCGGCAGTCAGTCAAAGAAGGATTGTCGCCTTTTGGTGCGACAACGATAAGATACGGTTGACCAAGCAATGGTATAAACGCCTGTGAACCCAGAGGGTGTCGCTCTAACATTGAAATAGTGAGCGGATACTGAAGCGGGGTCGCTTGGAAGATACTCATGATCGCACGCCCCCCCAGCTCTTCAACATCGGCTTCAGCTAACTTATGGTAGCGACGAGTCGAACCATTATTGATCATAAAATAGTCACTATTTTCAACTTCAATCACATCACCAAACTGCTCAAATGCGGCTTTAGTGAGTGGCTCAATAGTTAGATGGCGAATACCATTACTCATAAAAATTCCCTCTATTAAGTTTAGTCTGCTTTTGTACCAAATAGGCGTAAGCGACTAATACCACCATCAGGGAAGATGTTTAGTCTTACATGGGTAACTGGACCAATCTCGTTAACCTCAGCTACAAACTCATGAATATCGTGTGCGTTCAGTTTTTGAGAAGGAAGTAGCTCCTTCCAAAACAAACTCTGAGTGGCGACTTGATCATCTGTTCCACCTTTCACGTAAGCGGCTTGGATTGAGCAGCTATCTGGGTAGTTACCTTTGAAGTGCGCTGTATCAACAACAACACGGCCAACATTACCCGCATGTCCAAGTGCCACAATCACCCAGTCGTTACCCGGCGTTCTGCGTCGAGCGGTCTCCCAACCATCACCCATGTTTTCACCACGACCAGGGCCAAGGATATTTGACTTGTTACCATAGTGCTCATCACTACAAGCCAACGCACGACCACCATTTTCTACGGCCGCCAAGTCAACTTGTTGCAACTCGTCGATAGCATTCCAATCTACACTTGGGCTACCGTAGACACGAAGACGCGCTACACCACCGTCTGGATAAATGTTAAGACGAACATGGGTATATACTTTGTCGCTGTCAATTTCGTTTAAGTGGTGCTTGTCACCTTCTAGACTTTGTGACGGTAGAATTTCTTCCCAGCCTTCCGCATGAGTTGGATCAGCATCTGGGCTATAAATGGCGTCAACAGAGGCTGACGGAGGGAAGTTACCTGTGAAAAATGAGGTATCTATATCAAGGCCTGCAATCGTTCCCGCTAAACCGAGCTTAACCACACAGAAGTCATAACCTTCGCCACGTTTACGGCGGCTTTCCCAACCGTCCATCCATTTGCCATTATCGTCATAAAGGTCGTCTTTCCACTCAGGTGCTTCACGACGAAGTAAACGACTCTTGTCTGCAAAGAAGTCATCGGTAGCGTATAGCGCTTCTGCGCCTAGTTTGTCATCTGCAAGGTTGATGTATTGTTCAATATTCAAAGACATTTCCTGTCATCCAGTTCAATTAATCCAATTAATAATAAAATGAGTACCTGCTTGCTCGTCGCCATTATCGGCCTCTGCCGATGCGCTCATTGCTTAGATTTTCCAGCTTAGGCTTTCGAGCTTAGGTTAATAAAAGAGATAGTCGCCTTTCCTTTGACTTACATATCTCTCAAGCGAAATAACGCTATCTTGTTGATTTCGTTAAGCGCAGTAGCAAACTCAGTTTCACTATCATTGCCTAATCGCATCTCGAACGATTCAAGAATTTGGTAACGATTGGCCCCTTTAACCGCCATGATAAAGGGAAAGTTGAAGCGATTTTTGTAGCTGTTGTTGTAAGTAGTAAACTTGGCAAATTCCTCTTCGGAGCACTGGTCAATACCAGCACCAGCCTGCTCGGCTGTAGATGCCGCGGTAAGTTCTCCATTGACCGCTGCTCTACCCGCTAAATCTGGGTGAGCGTTGATCAAGTCGAGTTGTTTTTGCTCAGACGCATTAAGCAGCGTCATCGACATTTTCAAATGTAAACTTTCTATATGGTTGTCATCTGCATCCAGTCCAGCGTCAAAAACGGACTCAGCCACCCAAGGACTGTGCTCATAAATGTCAGCAAAGCTTGAGACAAACTCATCACGTACCATAGTTGTCGGTGTGCATGATTTGAATTGTGTCATTATTGAGCTCCTTGCTGTTCATCGGGTTGATATGGGTGGTGTTCATGCCAGTGTTTGGCAATATCGATGCGGCGACATAGCCACACACCTTCATGTTGACTGACGTAATCTAAAAAGCGTTTTAGCGAGGCGATACGTCCCGGACGTCCAATTAATCGGCAATGTAAGCCTACAGACATCATTTTTGGCGCAGTTTCACCTTCTTCATACAGGGTATCGAAGGTATCTTTTAGGTATTGGAAGAACTGCTCACCGGAGTTGAATCCTTGGGCGGTAGCAAATCTCATATCATTGACGTCAAGCGTATACGGTATAACTAACTGGGGTCTCCCTGCCTCTGTGTGCCAATAAGGAAGATCATCATCATAGGCATCAGAGTCGTAAAGAAATCCGCCTTCTTCTGCCACAATGCGTCGTGTATTCGGGCCGGTTCTTCCGGTATACCAACCAAGCGGACGTTCACCCGTCACCTGCTTAATGATTTCTATCGCCTTGATCATATGATCGCGCTCTTGCGATTCATCGGTATATTGGTAGTCGATCCAACGATAGCCGTGACTGCATATCTCATGGCCCGCTTCTTTCATCGCCATAGCGACTTCAGGATAGCGCTCAACCGCCATCGCAACCGCAAAAATGGTTAGTGGAATATCGTATTGCTCGAATAACCTGAGCACACGCCATACACCTGCGCGGCTTCCGTATTCGTAAATAGATTCCATACTGATGTGGCGCTCACCTTTTATTGGCATAGCACCTGGAATTTCCGATAGAAACGATTCCGATTCATCATCACCGTGCAGTAAGCAACGCTCACCGCCTTCTTCATAATTCAATACAAAGGAAACCGCGATTCGTGCGTTATTTGGCCACTTAGGGTGAGGGGGATTCGCTCCGTAGCCGATGAGATTGCGCGAATAATCCTTATTCATCCACAGACTCCTTCTTGGTTCTTTTCTGCACTCTCTTTGGAGTGCGCTTTCACTCTTTGGTTTACTTAATTGTATACAATAATTTATCTCAATGTAAAGATTTTGTTTATCAAATTACATTTTAGAAACATAGTACTATTTTTCAACAAGTTATATTTGAATGATTTTTAACCATCACTATTTTGGTGCATGTTCCACCCATATTCAGCACCGTTTTGATGCAACATTTTCATAACATAAACCTTTACTAATGGCGTAAATTGTGTACATATTAATATCAATAGAATTAAACAGACCTGATTTTTGTATACAGAATTACAAGATGACATTAAAGGAGCGTGTGTAAGCACGAAGCAATTATGGGACGACTAACAACGCATGTACTAGACACCGCAAATGGTGTACCTGGGTCAGAGATCCAAGTGGATCTTTTCCGTATTGAAGGTGAAGAAAGTCAGTTTATTAAGAGCGTAATGACAAACTTCGATGGCCGAACTGATTCTCCTATTCTTGAAGGCGATGACTTTGTCGCTGGAAAATACCAACTCATTTTTCATGTCGCTCCTTACTTTGAGCGTAAAGGTGTCGAGCTAGACCAAGTTCCTTTCCTTGACGATATCGTGATTCGCTTTGGATTGAATGACGAGGATGCGCATTATCATGTACCTCTGCTCGCCTCCCCTTACAGTTTTTCAACCTACAGAGGCAGTTGATCGCTGTAGCAACCTTCTCGTAGCAAGTGCAAGACAACAACAGGCAGCCTTGCACTTCTAAGAGCTCGCTCTTTTGCGAAAGAGCAATAAGTAAATTGGAATGAACCTACTCTCTTTGGAGAATGGCACCAGTGCTGGAGTAACTCTGCAGCAAGGTGTCATGGGTACTGCTGTTTTCAATTTAAGGAAAAGCAACAAACTTTATACCCAATTTCTACATTAAGGGTATTGTGTAAAGGACTTACTCAAATGAATGAAAGCAAAGCAGAAGTGCTCAACGAATCGGCTGGAAATGGCGTGCTTGAACGCTTTTTCAAGATAAAGCAACACGGTTCGAGCGTTAAAAATGAGCTCGTCGGAGGTGTAACGACCTTTGCTACTATGGCGTACATTATTTTCGTCAACCCAAGCATTATGGCGGCCTCTGGAATGGATCAGGGAGCGGTCTTCGTCGCCACCTGTATTGGTGCAGCCATTGGCTGTTTACTCATGGGGCTGTTTGCGAACTGGCCCGTTGGACTCGCGCCCGGTATGGGGCTTAACGCTTTCTTCTCTTTCACTGTCGTCAGTGAAATGGGATATAGCTGGGAAGTGGCACTCGGAGCGGTATTTATCTCCGGTATTCTCTTTGTCGGTATGAGCTTCTATAAGATACGACAGTGGATCATTGAGAGTATTCCTGAAAGTTTACGTTACTCGATGACGGCAGGTGTCGGTCTCTTCTTGGGTCTTATCGGCCTGAAAACCGCAGGTATTGTTGTTGAAAACCCAGCCACGTTGGTCTCTCTAGGTGACTTCACTAAACCAGATGCGCTTTTGGCTGCTATTGCCTTCTTGATCATTGCGGTGCTCAGTGAGCGTCGCGTGTTCGGTGCGGTATTAATCGGTATTCTGAGCGTCACTATTGTTGGCATGATGTTGGGTCTTGTTCATTACAACGGCTTCTTTTCTGCACCCCCAAGCATTGCTCCAACCTTTATGGCGATGGACATTTCAGGTGCACTTAACGTTTCTATGGTCAGTGTGATTCTTGCTTTCCTTTTTGTGAACATGTTCGACACAGCAGGTACGCTCATGGGTGTCGCTGAGCGAGCTCACCTAATCAACAAAGAAACAGGCAAGATTGAAGGACTAAGCAAAGCACTTAAAGCCGATAGTATTTCTAGTGTTGCTGGTGCATGTGTGGGTTGTCCACCAGTAACCAGTTATGTAGAAAGTGCCGCGGGTGTAGCTGCTGGTGCCAGAACTGGTCTATCTGCGATTGTCGTCGCTGCTCTTTTCCTAGCGGCAATCTTCCTTTCTCCATTAGCCGGTATGATTCCTTCTTATGCTACAGCTGGCGCTCTTATTTACGTCGCGTTCGTCATGATGAGTAGTATGCAGCATGTTGATTGGAAAGACTTTACCAATGGTGCTCCAGCAGCCATTACAGCGCTAATGATGCCACTTACTTTCTCTATCGCTAATGGTATCGCTCTTGGTTTTATCACTTACACCGTTCTTAAAGTAGCAACGGGCAAAACCAAAGATGTCTCTATTTCAATGTACCTATTAAGCGCCATTTTCGTTGCCAAACTGGTATTCATTGGCTAACCCAAAATCAAGCGGTAATCGTGCCTTAACGGTTACCGCTTGTTCTTAACCCTGCCGTTTAGGTCAGCACAAAGGACGAGCAGGATTACTATCACTACGCAGTTTGTAGAAGTCACCATGTCACCACCAAGGAAGAGTCGATTCATCGCTCTCTAAAGGAATAAGTATGAAACTTCTGTACACCCTGAACCAAAAACCGCCTCACGGCATGACCTTTTTACTGGCCGTCCAACATATGCTGGCCTCTATCGGTGGTATCGTCGCTGTACCATTAATTGTTGGCGCTTCCATTGGCCTACCTAACGACGAAATTGTCTCCCTCATTAACGCCGCCTTACTGGCATCTGGTATCGTCACCATCGCACAATGTGTCGGTTTCGGCCCTATCGGAATTAAGCTACCTGTTGTTATGGGTTCAAGCTTTGCCTTTCTTGGTGTTGCCATCTCCATAGGTAAAGATTCTGGCGTATCCGGCATTATGGGTGCAGCGTTGGTTGGCTCGTTTGTCGTCATATTAGCTAGCTTCTATATGGACAAAGTTCGTAAGCTCTTCCCAACTGTTGTAAGTGGAGTCGTGGTCACCTTAATCGGGCTCACCATACTCCCCGTTGCCATGAACTGGGTCGGAGACGCCCCCGCCGTTAGCAGTGAATTTGCTACCTTGCCTAAGCTGTTTCTTGCCGCTGTGTCACTTGGTATTGTGATTGCGGTATCGGTTTATTGTAAAGGTGCGGTTGCGGCTTCAGCTATTGTTATCGGCCTTGCCGGTGGTTACATCGTAGCGCTATCCATGGGAATGGTTGATCTCGACCAAATAAGCACCGCTGAATGGGTAGGTGGTCCAGAACCATTTAAATATGGTCTTACGTTCTCAGCCAGCGCCATTGTTAGTATGAGTTTGGTTTATATAGTTGTCATCGCCGAAGCGACTGGTGACTTTATGGCACTCGCAAACAACTGTCACACCAAGATTGATGGTAAAGACCTTAAGCGCGGATTGCTTGGCGATGGTCTGGGCAGCACACTTGCATCATGCTTAACGGCTATGCCATTGGCATCATTCAGTCAAAACGTAGGTATTGTTGGCATTACAGGTGTTGCGAGCCGTTACGTTGTTGCGGCAACGGGTGGATTGCTCATCTTGGGTGGTTTGTTCCCGAAACTGGCAGCGATTGCAGTAACGATTCCAAAACCGGTGTTAGGCGGTGTGGGTTTTGTCATGTTTGGCATGATAGCTTACGCGGGCATTCGCATGCTTATTAAAGCAGCTGACACTAAACGGAATGCTCTTGTCATCTGCGTTGGTTTAGCATCAGGATTGGCAGTCACGTTTGAGCCACGCTTACTTCAACATTTTCCTCATGAACTTTCAAACTTCCTTCACTCAGGGATTACAACTGGCACGATCGTCACGGTACTTTTGCATCAGTTCTTGCCAAAATCAAGCAAGCGCGAAGAGCAAGAAGCACACGAAGAAAGCCGTGCTATGGTTAAGCAAGAGATTCATGAACTTCAGCAACAAGAAGAAAACCAAGAAATATCACAGACAGAGTTGTCTACAAAAGGTAATAATTAAAATCAGCTGACAACACAGTGGCTATAACTGTCGTGCTCTAGGACATGGCTTAATCAATGACATAGAGCACCTTACATCAACTAAAAACTTAAAAAAGACCCTCTTCCCTGAAAAGGCTGAGATGGCTAAGGATTACTATGAATGGAAACCGTATGGATTAAGAATCCACTTGCTATTTACACTGGCACTACACAAGACGCTGGCGGCGGTATCGTTGTACAAGGCAGTCGAATTGTCGAGCTAATAGCAAGCAACCAAGAACCCACCACAACCATAACGGCGGTTATCGACGCATCACAACATGTCATCACTCCAGGGCTTGTGAATGCCCACCATCATTTCTATCAAACGCTAACTAGAGCTTACCCCGATGCGCTCAACAAAGAGCTGTTTCATTGGCTAAAAAGCTTGTACCCAGTATGGGCAAATCTCGACGAAGAGATGATGAGTGTCGCTACAGAATTGGCACTTGTCGAGCTATTGCTCTCTGGCTGTACGACAGCCTCGGATCACCACTATTTAATCCCGACTGGCCTTGAACATGCGATAGACTTGCAAGTTGAAGCCGCGCAAAAGCTTGGAATAAGGGCCATATTTACTCGCGGTTCGATGAGTTTAGGGGAAGATGATGGCGGATTACCACCGCGTCACACAATACAAACGGAACAGACCATCGTTGATGACAGCTTACGCTTGATCAATACCTATCATCAACGTGAAGATGGAGCGATGACTCAAATCGCGCTCGCACCATGTTCGCCATTTTCTGTGACCACTGATTTAATGAAAGAAACGGCACGAATCGCCAAAAATGAATCGGTGATGACGCATACGCATCTCTGTGAAACGTTGGACGAAGAAGATTTCTGTCTTGAGAAGTTTGGTATGCGTCCGGTAGATTACCTAGAGGACGTAGGTTGGCTTAATGAGCGCACTTGGTTAGCTCACGGTATCCATTTTAACAGTGAAGAGATTCGCAGACTTGGTAAAGCAGAGGTAGGAATAAGTCACTGCCCTACTTCTAATATGATGCTAGCTTCTGGTATCTGTAAAAATAACGAGCTTGAGAAAGCTGGCGTGAAAGTAGGCTTGGGTGTAGACGGTTCAGCCTCCAATGACGGTTCAAACCTAATAGCTGAGGTTCGTATGGCGATGTATTTGCAACGCCTTCGCTATGGCTCTAACAACGTAACGCACTTTGACGCGCTTCGCTGGGCAACATCAGGATCAGCGCGCGCCATGGGTCGCACAGATATAGGCGAACTCGCCGTCGGCAAACAAGCAGATATTGCCATGTTTAAGCTCGATGACATTCGCTTCTCTGGCAGCCACGATCCACTCGCTGCTCTACTATTGTGCGGAGCTCAACAGGCAGACCGTGTGATGGTTGCTGGTCAATGGCGAGTTCACGATGGTGCCGTTATGGGCGTGGATATGCCACAGCTCATTGAGCGACATAAAGCCGCCGCACTCCGCTTAAGACAAGCAGCATTAAGTATGTAGCTTATTCATTGAGTTATCACGATAGCAAAGGGTCTCACTATTAGTGAGACCCTTTTTATTTACATCAATAACTTCTAACGAGATGTGATGCGTTAAATTTCTTGCATCAACTGAATATAGTTACCGCAGGTATCATCAAGTACTGCAATCATCACAGTGCCTGTTTCTCTTGGCGCAATGGAGAACTCAACACCAAGGGCAGACATTCTTTCGTATTCCGCAGCAATATCGTCAACAACAAACGACGTCCAAGGGATACCTGCCTCTTTAAGAGATTGTTGATACAACTTGGCAGGTTCAAATGCCATGGGTTCAAGTAGTAGTTCAACACCCGATTGTTCCTGTGGAGATACTACGGTTAACCATTTGTGCTCACCTACAGGTACTTCCGTCTTCTTCACAAAGCCCAACATGTTGGTGTAGAAGTCTAATGCTTTGTCCTGATCGTTGACAGGAACACTCGTTAAAGCAATTTTAATCATTCATATTTACCTTAGATGTAATGGAATAACTAAAAGATAGCCAAGAAGTCATAGGAAAACTTATTCTAGATTGCTTTTATTGCGCTTTTGAAACTCCCTTGGTGAATAACCCGTACACTTTTTAAACACCGAAGAAAACGTCGCTACGCTTTCGTACCCCACTTCAAAGCAGGTATAGGTAATCTGGTGCCCCTCTCGCAACAAGTCTTTCGCTTTGGCAATGCGCATATCCCTGAGATAGCTTCGGGGTGTGACACCATAAAGCTTTTTAAAGATGCGCACATAGTGAAAGCGCGACATCAACGCCGCTTTAGCTAAGTCGTTCAACTCAATATTCTCTGAGTGAAATTTTTCCATGAAGGCTTTGGATTGGCGAATGAGTAAATACTGCTTGGCCTTTATGGGAGGTTCACTGTAGAGACGGTCAATCTCTTGTTCATAGAATGTTTTGTTAGAAGGTGCCACTTGGACTCTGTCCCTTTCCAAAATACTCATCAAAGTCTAACACACGACTTGGCCTTAATTGCTAGGCAAACAAATCTCAATCGGTATGATTTATGAGTACGAGCAAGTGTGTATAATCGTCGGCAGACTCTTGCTGTCAGCATGAGAAAGACAGCGAACTAAAATGGATGGAAGATGAAATTACAAACTATCGATAAGCAGTTATACCGATCTCGTTTAAACATCGTCATAATCGCTTGTATCGCGACCTTAGCAATTTCAAGTTTAGCGATTTCACAAACCCTGATTTATCTCTTCCCTTCTCCTTCTGGCTCTCACTTTCACTGGAACCTTCTAGGCGTCATAGTTAGTGCTATTGGGCTTGTTATTGTTCTTCTAAAACTCAAAGCCCAACCCAAGATGAAAGAGGTCGTTTATGTTTGGGAACTGAAACAAGCACTGAATCTCATTTATCGCAAAAATCGCAAGCTGCTAGCCGCCGCCGAACAAGGCAACACTGATGCGATGTTAGCGCTGCAGTTCAGCTACGAAGGGTCGCGCCAACTTTGGCAACTTGATGACAACACCATCACCATAAGTAGCTTAAACACTGCACAGGAAAATCTTGACGAATGGATACAAAGGTACGGCGTAACAATTAATGTCAGCGACTATGACTCAGCAATATTGAAGCAATTCTAATATTCACCTAGCTACATACAAATATCATCATCAATTAAACATCGCCTTTAAATAATATATTTAATAGGCGATACTTTCTAAAGAAACACTCTGTTTCAATAACAAACAAATCCTCAGACTTTTATTAACCCCCCATAAACCAGTGCCAACCAACTAACACACCGGTCACTTTGAAATATAATCTAACCAATTAATACACAATGACCAAAATATTATATAACTCATTGATTTATATATGACATACTTAATTTTACTTTAAGTTAACCTTCAAGTAACATCTATTTTTATTTATCCACTTCATTGGCTCTTTGAAAGTAAACCCAACCCAGTACCCACAAAGAAACTATGGGATATATTAGTTTCAATATTAAAAGTTCCGTTAATTAGTTTCTAGCTGTGTGACTGTTTGTATCAATAGATTTCTGGCACATTGATATAACGAACTTATATAACTATATTCACAAACCATAATAACTATATAAATATTTGTGCACTGGTTAATAACCTTTGTTGAAGTCAAAGTCGTTATAATACTCAAGGAAATCTCATGATTGAAATCCATTGGTCGGTCGCGCTCGCAATGAGCTTTTGCAGCTTTCTAGGCATACTAAGAGTGTATGGAAGGCGTGTTGATCGATTTATGAAGCGTGTCTCTGCTCAGATGTTAAAAATTCTCAATGGCTCGATGAAAGCCTCTAACTATGCTCAACAGCGAACAGAAACAGAGTTGTATCAAATTGGTAGTCAGGAACGCAAATACGAATTTGGTGACTATATTCGCCAGCAAACCACTCGAAATAAAGACCTTTAGCGTATCTATCGGACACAGCTGCTTCTATTCCGCTCAACATTGATGGAGCAGCTGTATGTCACATCTACCTTGTAAAAGTGCACTTATACCCGACTCTTAACACCACAACCTTGTATAACTAACTTGGTGAGAAACGTCGCCGCTTGCTCATAATCTGCATCGTCTAATTCGGGTTTATCCAAAACACTGCAAATCTGCCAATTAAAGTCAGCGTAGGTCTGAGTCGCAGACCAAATTGCGAACATAAGATGATGCGGAGGTACTTCATCCATAAAACCTTGCTTCGACCAAGTAGCAAACTTGGAAATGATCATCTGCGACTGCTCAAAAAGCTTGTCTCGAATGGATTCTGGCAACACCTTTGCCCCAGACATTACCTCACTAGCGAATACACGAGAAGCATGGGGGTAATCACGGGAAATCGTCAGTTTGGTGCGAATGTATTGAGTTAACGCTTCGACGGGATCATCTAACTGTTCGATAGGCAATGACGCTGCAAGCAATGGCTGAGTGACGGTTTCGAGCACGGCATAGTAGAGTTTGTCTTTGGAACTAAAGTAGTAAAAGACGTTAGGCTTGGGAATATCTGCCGCTTTCGCTATATCGGCCATCTTGGTGGCAGCGTAACCATGCATAGCAAACTGTTCACTGGCAACCTCGATAATAAGGTCTTGGTTCTTTCGTCTGATTCGCGACATACTGTTCCCTGCTCTCATGTGCTACTTAGTTAATCTTAATGAAAACAAAGAATAAGTCCAAAACTTATGGGGAATACTGAGAGGTAAAAAATCCCAAAACCGATACAAACAGTGCCTGTTAATGTTGAAGTTAGAAGCCCTTTAACTCCAATAACTGCCTGCACGATTTCGGGAACGCGTATAAAAGGAGACAAAACTACGCGATTTATGCGGAAATCATGGCCCTAAGTAATCATTAATCGTTACGGATTGAATGATTAGAGCGAGCCTCTATTGCTTTAATTAGCGCAGAGTGGTCCCAGTTTTCACCCCCTAAGTCGGCACACTCACCAAACAGTGCTTGCGCGTTTTCAGTGTTGGGTAACGCGACCTCAAGTTCTTGAGCTCCAGTTAGCGCAAGGTTTAGATCTTTTTGGTGAAGCGCAATCTTAAAGCCAGGGGCAAATGTGCCTTCTACCATACGCTCGCCATGCACTTCTAAAATCTTAGAACTTGCAAAGCCTCCCAATAGCGCTTGTCTCACACGCGCTGGATCCGCACCGGCTTTCGATGCAAAAACAAGGGCTTCCGACACTGCCTCAATATTAAGTGCAACAATGATTTGGTTAGCGACTTTACATGTTTGGCCTGCGCCACTATCACCAACAAGCGTGATGTTTTTGCCTAGTTTCTCAAACAGTGGGCGAGCTTGATCAAATGCTTCTTGGTCGCCGCCTACCATAATGCTCAGTGTTGCATTAACAGCACCCACTTCACCACCTGACACCGGAGCATCTAGATACTGTGCACCACTTTCTTTAATGCGTTTAGCAAATGACTTAGTCGCGATTGGCGAAATTGAACTCATATCAATCACTAACTTATGAGACGTGCTTGCCGCTAACCCCTCTTCCACTCCGCTTGCTCCGAACAATACGTCTTCAACTTGTGGTGTATTTGGCACCATTAGAATGATAACGTCAGCGAGCTCAGTCGCTTCTTTCGGTGAGTGACATACTGTTGCGCCGCGAGTAACCAGTTCAGCCGGTGGAGCATTGAAGTGATCCGACAATACCAATTCGTAACCTGCCGCTTGCAGGTTTTTAGCCATTGGCTGACCCATAATTCCGGTACCGATGAATGCAATTTTCATGATGTGTTCTCCTTAACGTATCGAATTATTGAAAAGCGTTTAACCAAGAAAGACCTTCTTCAGTGGTCGTCTTCGGTTTGTATTCACAGCCCACCCAACCTTGGTAGCCCATTGCGTCAAGTTCTCTCAATACAAAGTCATAATTGATTTCACCGGTACCTGGCTCATGACGCCCCGGGTTGTCAGCCAATTGAATGTGAGAAATTTGCGATAAGTTATTGGTGATGGTCGGAATTAAGTCGCCTTCCATAATTTGCATGTGATAGATGTCGTATTGCACCGATAGGTTCGCACTGCCGACTTCTTCAATGATGGATTTCGCTTGTTCTGTGGTGTTCAAGAAGAAGCCTGGAATATCACGCGTATTGATCGCCTCAATCACCAGCTTGATGCCTGCCGCTTCCAGTTGCTGAGCAGCATAACGAAGGTTGATTACGAACGTCGTTCTCGCGTCTTGCTCAGTCACACTTGCCGGAACAATGCCTGCCAAGCAGTTGATTTGCTTACAGCCCAGAGTCTGGGCGTAGCTTATCGCTTGGCTCACCCCTTGTTGGAACTCTTCAATGCGACTTGGGTCGACCGCAATACCACGATCTCCCGCATTCCAGTCACCAGCAGGAAGGTTAAACAAAACCTGTTCTAGATTATTGTCATCCAACACCGACTTAATGGTTTCTGCCGTGAAATCGTAAGGAAACAGATACTCCACTCCGTGAAACCCGGCATTAGCTGCTTTTTCAAATCGACTCAGAAAGTCGACTTCATTAAATAGCATCGATAGATTGGCTGCGAATTTTGGCATAATCTTCTCCTTAGGACGGTGAGTTTGACGAATCTAGCGACGACAGTGCAGTTGGCGCATCCGTTGCATTTTCAGCTAGTGGTTCAAATTCATTGATAGCGTTGATTTCGACACCCATTGAGATGTTAGTGACACGTTCTAGAATAATTTCAACCACAACAGGGACCTTGTGTTTCGCCATCAGCTCTCTTGCCTGAACGAACGCATCTTGGATGTCTTCTGGCTGCGTTACACGAATCGCTTTACAGCCTAGCCCTTCCACCACTTTCACGTGGTCAACACCATACCCTTCAAGTTCTGGAGAGTTCTGATTGTCGAACGCAAGCTGCACGCAATAGTCGATGTCAAACTGACGTTGTGCCTGACGAATTAGGCCAAGATACGAGTTGTTAACGACTACGTGGATATACGGAAGATTAAACTGCGCACCCACAGCTAACTCTTCAATCATAAATTGGAAGTCATAGTCACCTGATATTGCGACAACATCACGGTTTGGATCCGCGGCTTTCACACCCAGCGCCGCGGGAGCAGTCCAGCCAAGAGGACCCGCTTGGCCACAGTTAATCCAGTGGCGTGGCTTGTATACATGAAGGAACTGAGCCGCCGCGATTTGCGATAGACCAATCGTGCTGACGTAACAAGTCTCACGACCAAATGCTTTGTTCATCTCTTCATAAACACGCATTGGTTTAATTGGCGTTTCCGTGAAGTGCGTTTTACGCAACATACTGGATTTACGCTGCTGGCATTCACCAACCCAAGACGCACGATTAGGTAGAGTGCCTTTTGATGAACGTTCGCGAGCAACATCGACTAACAGCTCCAACGCAGATTTGGCATCCGACACAATGCCAAGATCCGGGCAGAATACGCGTCCAATTTGAGTTGGCTCAATGTCTACGTGGACAAACTTGCGGCCTTCGGTATACACATCCAATGAACCGGTGTGACGGTTAGCAAAGCGGTTACCAATACCGAATACAAAATCAGAGTTCAAAAGCGTTTCGTTACCATAGCGGTGTGCTGTCTGAAGACCCACCATACCTGCCATCAACTCGTGATCATCAGGGATAGTACCCCAGCCCATCAGCGTTGGAATCACTGGCACACCAGTCAGTTCCGCAAACTGTTGTAGCAATTCTGATGCGCCTGCGTTGATAACACCGCCACCTGAAACAATGACCGGTTTTTCGGCAGCACACAGCATATCGAGTGCTTTTTCTGCCTGCTCGCGAGTTGCGGTTGGTTTGTATGCCGCAAGTGGCTCGTAGGTATCGATATCAAATTCGATTTCAGCTAGCTGTACGTCTAGTGGCAAATCGATAAGAACCGGGCCAGGCCTACCTGAACGCATTAAATGAAATGCTTTTTGAAGTGCGCGTGGCACTTGAGCGGGTTCTAGCACTGTGGTCGCCCACTTCGTTACTGGTTTGGCAATAGATTCTATATCTACCGCCTGAAAATCTTCTTTATGCAGTCTTGCTCGAGGCGCTTGCCCAGTAATACATAGAATCGGAATCGAGTCTGCCGACGCAGAATAGAGTCCCGTGATCATATCCGTTCCGGCGGGCCCCGATGTACCAATACAAACACCAATATTTCCTTGGTTAGTTCGCGTGTAACCTTCTGCCATGTGTGATGCGCCTTCAACGTGGCGGGCTAACACATGGTCAATACCACCTAGGTGTTTCATCGCCGCATACATGGGGTTGATTGCTGCGCCTGGAACACCAAACGCAATGTCTACTCCCTCTTTCTTTAGTACGGCTACAGCTGCTTCAATTGCCTTCATTTTCGCCATTCTAATATCCCTCTCAGATTGTATACAATTCAAATCCATATTGTGTACTATGAACCATATCCAGAGAATCGCAACCCCAAAATCAACATTTTTGCAACATAGAGTTAAAGCACTAAGTGACCACTTACGCCGTAGTTCCTAACAGATAATGCTTTATATAAAATATCTTTACGTAAAAATATTTTCAGAAAAACTCGATGATAAATTAATGTTAAATACCCTTTGATCATTTGTTTGTTTTCCAATATAAGTAAGTACACGTATACAGTTTTGTATACAAAATAAGAAAGTATTGTTTAAAGGAGACGAACAATGGCACTTAATGAAGTTATGGACGCAGCACAAGCAGATTGTCTTAAGGTAATTGGAGATACCCAGTCCACAGCTTATCAAGCGATCCTAAATTCCGACGCCCTAACCTTCCTAGAGACGTTAGTGGCGCACTTTGGCAGTCGACGCACTCAACTGCTACAAGACCGCGAAACCAAACAAGCCGCCTTTGATGCGGGCGAGCTGCCAGATTTTCGCAAGGACACCAAATCAATAAGAGATGACAAGAGT
Organism: Vibrio mediterranei; assembly: GCF_900088415.1. Classification (GTDB taxonomy): domain Bacteria; phylum Pseudomonadota; class Gammaproteobacteria; order Enterobacterales; family Vibrionaceae; genus Vibrio; species Vibrio mediterranei. The sequence continues at coordinate 106,792 of NZ_FLLQ01000006.1, read as the reverse complement.
TGGAAGGTTAGCCCGCCACCAGCTCCGCTATTAGATCGTCGTGTTGAAATTACCGGTCCTGTTGACAGAAAGATGGTCATTAATGCACTGAATTCCGGCGCAAAAGTGTTTATGTGTTGCTTTGAGGATGCTTCCTCCCCGACCTGGCAAAACATGGTAGAGGGACAAATTAACTTACGTGACGCCAACCTTGGAACCATCAGTTATTACGACGACACCAAAGACAAGCAATACTCATTAAATAGCGACCCAGCACTATTAATTGCCCGACCTCGCGGACTTCATTTACCAGAAAAATCTATTCAATATCAGGGCCAGCCGATTGGTGGGTGTTTGATGGATTTTGCGTTGTATTTCTTCCACAACTATCAGTCTCGAGCAGACAAAGGCTTAGGTGTTTATTACTACATTCCAAAGTTGGAAAGCATGGAAGAAGCAAAATGGTGGGATGACGTCTTTGCCTTTACTGAACGCTACTTCGCGGTACCAACAGGAACAATTCGAGCGACAGTACTTATCGAAACGCTGCCTGCTGTATTCCAAATGGAAGAGATGTTGTATGCAATGAAGGACCACATTGTAGCCATGAACTGTGGCCGATGGGACTATATATTCAGCTACATTAAGACGTTAAAGAACCACAAAGACCGAATTTTGCCAGACCGACACGGCATCGGTATGGACCAAGAGTTCCTAAACGCCTATAGCCAGCTACTGGTTAAAACCTGTCATGCTCGTGGCGCACTTGCGATGGGCGGGATGTCGGCCTTCATTCCAGCAAAAGATCCTTTGGAAATGGAACGTGTAACGGCGAAAGTCATTGAAGATAAAAAACGCGAATCGAATAATGGTCACGACGGCACTTGGGTCGCGCACCCTGCACTGGTTGATCTTGCGATGTCGGTGTTTGACGAGCAGCTTCAGGGGAAAACCAACCAACTTGATTATGTCAGTCCATCGGAGAACATTACTGCCGAGACGCTACTAAAACCTTGCGAAGGTACTCGCGATGAGGCGGGTGTACGCAAAAATATTCGTATCGCTCTCTACTACATTGAGGCATGGATACAGGGGCACGGTTGCGTACCAATTTATGGACTGATGGAGGATGCCGCAACGGCTGAGATCTCTCGTGCCAACATCTGGCAGTGGATCCACCACGGTGTCACTCTGGATGATGGCCAAGTCTTTACATCATCACTCTTTCACACTTGGCTCTACCAAGAGCTAAAAACGATTAAACAGGAAGTTGGCGATGCACGTTATGCTGCAGGACGCTTTGATGAAACAGCTGACCTTTTTTATGAGCTTTCTACAGCAAAACAGTTCGCTAACTTCCTGACCCTTCCAAGCTATTCGTTACTTTAACCAAACTGTTGGCAAAGTACGCCTAAATCCTGCTGACTTAATCCGAATAAGTGCTTAAGGCAGCAGGTACGAATAGCGCAAGCTATGAGACGAGGAGATAACATGGGAAGTTTAACTCTACAACAAGCACTGACCATTATTGATGGCACATTTGAAGCTGGACTGTCTGACGACTGTGCGCCTTTGACTGTTGCCGTTCTTGATAATGGAGGAAAACTGATTTCTTTGCAGCGACAAGATGGGGCCAGCATGATGAGACCTGATATTGCAATTGCCAAAGCATGGGGCGCATTGGCGTTAGGTTGTTCCTCTCGAAAACTAGCGCAAGACGCTGATTCTCGTCCTGCATTTATCTCCGCAGTTAACGTACTTGCCCACGGTAACATGGTTCCCGTTCCGGGCGGACTGCTTATTCGAGACGAAGAGAAAAACGTGATTGGCGCTATTGGCGTGAGTGGCGATCTCTCTGATATTGATGAGCGCTGCGCTATTCAAGGGATTAACTGTGCCAACTTATACAGCGATGAGGTAGCCGCTTAACGTATAAGGCCCTAACGAATTAGGGCCTTAATGCTTATTCATATTGGCTTAACCAAGTTTTAAACAACTGATTTGCCTGTTTTTTCTGAGAAGCCGAAAGAGATTTAACCAGTCCATCTTGCACTTCGACGTGTTCTTCGATCATTTTATCAATCAGCACTAAGCCATCTTGAGTCAATTGCACCGTAACGCTTCGACGGTCCGCTTTGCTGTGCTCTCTCGAAATCAATCCTTTGGACTCCAACTTATCCAATCTATTGGTCATCGCTCCTGACGTAAGCATCATCGTGTTAATTAGCTCTGACGGCGTTAAGCGATAAGGCTTACCACTACGTCGCAAGGTTGCCAATACATCAAATTCACCAAGTTTTAAGTCGTATTTTTTATGTAAATCCGCCACTTTGGTTTCCATATATTTGGCAATGCGCATTAGCCGCCCCATCATGGCCATAGGTTCTGTGTCGAGCTCAGGCTTCTGTTTTGCCCACTGCTCTACTACGCGATCAATCGCATCCATGTCTTATTCATCCACTGGTTAATCGTCAAGAAAAATTAGTTTAACATAAAGATACTTTACAGGCAGCCAATTTGTCGTTAGAGTGTGCGCAAATATCTTAACGTAAAGATAAATTAGATGAACATACTTTTGGCAATGATCCCCGCCTTTTTCTGGGGTACAACTTATGCCGTAACCAAATTTACGCTACCAGACTGGCCGCCGATTTTGTTAGGGGCTCTGCGAGCGCTACCAGCAGGTTTATTACTACTGCTGGTTAAGCCGACTTTACCTAAAAAAGGTGAATGGCAAGTATTACTAACACTTGGTCTTATCAACATCGCCACCTTCTTTGGTTTGATATTTGTGATGGCGCAAACCTTGCCGTCTGCCATTTCTGGCGTAGGTATGGTTTCGGTGCCTGTTTTCGCAATGTTATATCAATGGCTGGTAAAAAAACACCGTCCGAGCTGGTCACAAGCATTAAGTGGTCTAGCACTGGTATCACTGGCATTTTTCTTGTTTTCGCCAGGTTCGATCAGCCTTAACCCAATAGGTTTAGGCGCAATGCTTGCAGCGATTATGTGTATTGTCGCGGGTAGTAGTATCACTAAGTCATTGGGCACTAGAATTCACTGGTGGACAATATTAACTTGGCAGCTAATCTTAGGCGGCGCAATCTTAGCGATTGCTTCTGGCTTTCACGCCGCAATTGCACCGGAAACTTATGTCTCGGTCATCGAGAACTTTGATGGTCGAAACCTGTTTGGTTTAAGTTGGGTCGTTGGTCTCAATACCGCACTAAGTTACGGCATGTACGTATGGCTGTTACAGCGGATGACAGTAGTAGATTTCACTTTCGGTGGTATCGCAAACCCAATAGCAGGCATTGTGTGTGGTCTAATGCTACTCGGTGAGTCGTTCACTCATAGTCAATACCTTCTGATGATGGGCATGATCATTACCTCACTGATTCCACAAATGATCATGGCAGTAAAACAGCATCGTGTAACGCGACTAGCCAACCGATAGTCTTCATTGCACTGCCCGATTTATTGGTTTTCAGGCAGTGCAACTTTCCCTACCTCTCTTCTTAAAACTCCAATAAAAGCAATTTATTAGCGAACCCATCAATTATTGACTATGTTGTAAGTTACCTTTGACAACTTGAGAACACGCATGGTCGCAAAAAACCTCAGTCCTATCGGCAACGCACAAAAACTAGAAGCCACGGATGCTTATCACGCTGGCGTTTATGTCCTAGCCAAACTCGAGTTTAGAGACGTCGAAAGTGTCGGGTTAGAAGATACAAATTTCCTCGAACGCAAAATCAAAGGCTTGTTAAGTACTGTTGAAGTATCAGCTAATGCAGCCCCTGGAGAAGAAGGCGACAAGTATAAGCTACAGCGAGTCACTTACTATGACAAAGCAAAAACAACGCTATCCTCTCTTAGTAAATCCAAAAAGAAATCCAAGAGCGACACACCAAAAGTGAAAGAGCACAAAACTATCCTGCAGAAAATAAAAGAAATTCTGAAGAAGATGTGCGATAAAATCCAAGATATTCTGTTCGGTCCCGCTGGTGATATGCTACTCAAGCGCTTTTGTAGCTGGCTAGTCGAGAAAGTCGCAAAGAATTTATTCAACTTAATCAAAAAGCACTCAAGTGAATCCAAAATCGCTGGGGTCGTCAAGGGGGTCACAAAAGCGGTTACTCAAACCGCTGATATGATCTATAACTGGCGTCTTGGCTGCGGAGTGACATTGTTGAAGTCTCCTGCCCAAGACATCTGCTCGGCACTTACCAAAGCACAAGGCCAACGTATTGTTGAAGGCATTGGCGAGTCAGTGGGGTCGGCTGCAATTATTGGAGCACAGATTGCGTCAGCGTCAGTAAATCCTGCTGGTCCCAAGTTTGTCGGTGCATTAGCCGGAATTTTGTCGAAGATATTTGGCGAAATCATTAAGTTCTTTGAGATGAGAAGAATCAAAACCGCTCTGACCGATGCTAAGACCATGTGGAAGGATATTCAAACTCGACGACAGCACTTAGCTACACAAAACCTTTCCTCACAAGAGTGGGTAAAAGGAGCGCAAAGTGGTGAATATCACATCATTCCAGTATGGCTTAGAGCCTCCCTTCTCTCCTCGCCAATCCTTGCTTCGATCCTAATGGCTAGTGGATATCTGTCTCACCCCTACCGGTTTGTACAGATGATCTCGCCTCTAGATAGTGTCATGCTTCAATCGGACTTTAACAAAAGCCGCCGATATATCGATAGGCTGAAAAAGGACGCCGGACTCAATATCAGAGTTATCAAAAAATCACGGGGCTTTGTCTTTACCAGCCAGGATCCTGCCGTGTCAGCGATGTTGTTAGGTGCGCTTAAAGGAAGCGATGCACATTTAACTACGTACGATAAGTTTAAGAACTGGATGTTTGCGTAACGGTCGAACTTTACAAACCAACGAAGAACCGTACTATAGGCGGCTGTTTTTACCAAAAGAGAATCCTTGTGAAACGATTAGTACTGTATGTCTCAGACAAATGCCCTCACTGTAAAGATGCTCAGCGTTATTTGGACAGCAAGGGTTATAAATACCGCCTGACCAATGCAAAGATGCAGCGTGGTCGCAAAGAGTTAGATGCGATTGGAGCTCGTTCTCTTCCTGTACTGAAAATTGGTGACCAATATATGGTTGGTTGGAACCCAAAGAATTTCGAACGTATGTACAAAAGCAATTAATGTATCATTTCCTATACTGCCTCTATCAATGTCGGGAGGCAGTATAGTATGAACAATTGGTGGGTATTTTTAATTGGATTCGTTACCGCTTTCAGTTATGGGGACAGTCTAGAAGTCTTGGATGAAGCGAGGATCATCAATCAACGACTGTATTTAGTTCATATTGGCAGTCAGCCTTCGCCGATACACACTTGTTTCGCCACCCAAATTGCCAACCAAACGTTAATCACACCGGCTCATTGTATCTACGATTATACCTCTCGCAGCTTCTATCCACTCAGAGATATTCGGCTAACCGCGCTATTTGGCCAAGATGAACGTTATGACTTTGCTCACGCGACTTCAGTAAAGACCGACCACCAGAACGTCGAAAAGATGACGGCGCGAGATGACTGGGCCATTCTGGAAGTCGGTTCTCAGTTAGGCTGTCACCAGGATATCGCTGCTCTTGTCGACACCTCTGCCATTCAGTGGGAAAACGAGCCGATTCAATTATTGGTTTATGATCAAGCTCGTGCAGCACTTGCCATTGAAACCTGTTTTGTTGACTCGTCTATTCTGAGCGACATGACCATAAGTCAATGCAGTGATATGACTCAGGTGTTTTCTGGCACACCTATTTATGTCCAAATAGGTACGAATATGGCTTTGATTGGTATGGTAACCATTAGACAACAAGACATAAGCCATTCGGTTTATTCCGCAACGTCTATCGGACAAGTGCTCACTCGGCTACCTGCATCTAGCACTTGCATCAAAGATGCTTCTTAACAAAGTCTATAAAAGTCCTATCAGCGCGCGATAAATACCCATCTTTACGCCACGCCAGAGCAAGGTCAACGAATACTGGCGGATCAAACGACAACCCCTTAAGTTCTGGTTCGTGCCCAGTGACTAATTCTAATAATGCCGTAATAGCAAACTCACGTTTTACTATAGATAAAATCATTGGGAGAAGATTAGTTTCAAACGAAAACTTAGCTTCGATATTGCGGCGTTCACACTCCTCATCAATAAAGTCGCGGTGGAAATATCCGGGTTTAAACATCACCAGTTCTTCATCGAAAAACTCGTCAAAATCTAATGATTGTTTATTTGCAAATGGGTGGTTTTGACTGACTACTGCGACCATTTCAGAGCGAAAGATTTGGTCGACTTCTAAATCATCGGGCACGTCCGTATTGCGAATTACACCTAGGTCTATATCCCCATGGAGTAACATCTTTCTGATGTCTTGTGTCCCTGCCTCGATGACCGTCATCTTGAGATTGGGATAGGCACTCTTAAATGCCATGACTATTTCTGGAAAAAAATAGGACCCCATCATACTTGGTGTCCCCAAACGAACTTCGCCCTTTAATAACCCTTTCATCTCATCAATGGCTAGGCTGGCATCATCAATTTGGCGCAGAACCTTCTGAGCGTGAGGCAATAACACTCGACCTTCCTGTGTCAACATAACTTGTTTATCGACGCGAGAAAAAAGCTGTACACCGAGCTGCTGCTCAAACTTCTTGATAGAAATGCTCAGTGCTGGCTGAGCAATGGCCACCGCTTGGGCTGCTCGGGTAAAGTTTTGGTGTTCTGCGACGGCAAGAAAGTGCTTTAGTTGTTTAATATCCATATTAATAAAATATATCGAAGTTATAGCTTTAATATATTTCATTAATCCAAATTGGAGTGCTAACTTGGTCACATAAGCATCGTTTAGTTATAGAGAATCAGGTTGTGATAGAGCTGCATACGAAACAATACCAACAGATAACTTGGGCATTAGCCCTCGGCTCCTTTTTGGTGTTTTGTAATCTATATATCTTCCAACCAATCCTACCGCAGCTCGCTATACACTTTTCAGTCTCAGAAACTGAAATAAACTGGGTGTTCGCTGCTTCAACGCTAGGTCTGTCAGTATGTTTAGTGCCTTGGGCTATTACTTCAGAGAGCTTGGGCCGACGGTTCGTAATGCTCGCAGGTTTATTTGCGATTCCTGTTATCGGTTATCTGATGTTGTTAACCGAAAACTTATCAACACTCGTGTTTCTGCGAGCTTGTATGGGAGTATCCTTAGCAGCATTTGCCTCAGTAGCCGTCGCTTATATGGTAGAGGAGTTATCCAGCGAAGCTTTTACGCGAGCTATCGGCGGCTATATCGCCGCCAACTCACTAGGTGGTATTGCCGGGCGTGTGGCTGGCGGAATACTCACAGGTTACTTTGATTGGCATACCGCGGTGCTAATTATCTCCAGTTTTACATTAGTTTGCGTCATCATTGTCGCCTTGCTATTACCGAAGCAGCAACATTTCAAACCGACGCGTGGCCTTTTCTTTCACCACAACCGAGCCCTGTTAACTCATCTTTCTACACCGATAGTTTGGCTTTCTACACCGATAGTTTGGGTTGCAATGATCATCGGCGGTATTAACTTTGCGCTCTTCGTTAATCTCTACTCTGTGATGGGGTTTAGATTGGTGGCGGATCCACATAATTTACCAGTCACGTTATCTGCGCTGATATTCCTTTGCTATCTAGCAGGAACGGTTTCTTCAAAATGGACCGGCAAATGGCGCGCTCATTTCTCGCCAATTATTGGAATGGTGCTAGGCACTACTCTAAGTTTACTCGGTATGCTAGTCGCAATAATAGAGAGCATTCCTGCTATGTTGGTTGGACTGCTTCTCATTAGCGGCGGCGCGTTTTTTACACATACATTGGCGTACGCATGGGTAAGTCAAAAAGCGACCACCGCCAAAGCCACGGCTACCGCACTTTATCTTGTGCATTATTACGTAGGCGGAAGTATTGGTGGTTTCTTCTTACTGTACTGTTGGCAACACGGTAAATGGACTTCTGTGGTTGAAGGTGGATTAGTCTTATACATCGCCCTGTTTGCATTATGTTGGAAACTTGCCAAGCTAGAGCGAGCAGAGCAAACTACGGTACTTGTCGCAGACTCTCGTTAAATCCTCTACTAAACTTTCCCTTACCGTTGAGCACCTACTAACCAACGGTAATCAATATTAATGTAAGTAACAAATAACGTTAATAACTTTTCTCGTTACAAACCTTAACTAATTGTTTAAGGTTTATTTACTTTGTGGCTATCCAACAACTCACAGAGTTATTAACGAACTACACCGTTAATATTAATGCTAACATTCTACACGAATCCGTGTATTAGCCCTCTAACAAACTTCCATGAAAAATTGTTAGAGGGCTCTTTTTAAAATGCAAAACCACAAGACCGATTAATTAAATATCATGTATAACAAGGACCATAAAAACTGTTCTCCACATAAGTTAAAAGTCGTTTAATAATATAATCACAATAACAGTAAAAGCACTTAATTAATCAACAAACCATGTCAGCCTGTATAATCAAAATTAACATAAAACAAAGATTTTATGAGAGGTAAACAATGGGACGCGCAACTGCACAACGCAAACCTTTCCAAATTCTAACCAACCCTGATATAGAGAACTTATTGGGCGAGAACGCCTCACCTCTTTTCCCCGACGGGACGCTATTCATAAACAGAAAAGTGAGTAAAGTGTATTGGTGTGTCGTATCTAACGGTGATTTGATGTCGTTTGGAGGGCATGTGGGACGGAGTAAGAAAGCCTCGTCGCATAAGCTGTTGACAAGGTTAAGTGGTGATTTTATTGGTGGTTGGTTCATGTGTCATGACATTAAGGTCATCTATACCGGGAATGTCTCTCAACACCAATCTATCACTGAGATAATTAAACATCGCAAGGTCTTTCGCAAAATGCGAGCCCCAGTAATGGAACCGACTATAAGAACCTTGAAAGATGTTAAATGTGCAAAAGACCTATGAACATCAATAATAAAGAAACCAAACATGACCAATAACAATATTCAAGTATTCTCTTTTTTCTCGTTATGCTTAGTTAACAATTGGCTAATGCGAGATCTACTATCTTACTTTTCTCTCAAAAGCACATTTAGGTATTAGCTATGAACACACTAACAATAAACGAACTATATGACCGTTTGAAAGAAAAGAAGGTTGAGTCTGTCTGTTCTCAATGTGGCTCTGAATATTGGCGAACACCAAAGTTCAATAGTCGCTATTCCAATATTTCGGCTCTACCAGATACTATCTATACGGTGACGATGGGCAACATTGAATATGTACATCTCTGTTGCGATAAATGCGGTTTCACTCGTTTTTTCTCAAAAGCGCTACTTTTTAGTCAGTAGCGGCATAAGAAGATGGATAAAGAAACGCTCGCTCTCATCCTACTTTTATTTTCTGCCTGCGCTGTCGCAACGACAACGTATTACTTGCTCAATGCTTGTTGATATGGCGCGTATAGTTAAGTTTTTAGACCACCCGCTCACAAAGACCCTACTCAAGGTCTGCACTACTGACTGTGTTGAGCGTCTGGCCATTGCGATGATGTGGCTCTGCTTTCTTCTTTTGATAGCTCCAGCGTTTCTCACTCTCATGGAATTACTCACTTAAGGATTTTTTGTTTTTAAGCGATTACAAGTGTCAATCAAACAAAGACAAACAAGGAGGAAGTACCTATGAAAAAACTGCTATTTCTAGCGCTATCACTAGCTGCTCCGCTAGCCTTCGCTTACACAGTCAAGTACGACTATGAGTTTAAGAATGGTGATCATCGTATTTGCCATTACGATGACAACGGTCGTGACTACGTCGTTGAAGTCCCACTGGCGAAGTCTTGTCCTGCGGAGGTAGAAAGAAAATCCGATTAACGATAAAAGCCATCTTATACAAGATGGCTTTCTACTTTGTTGACTCAAAGAAATACTTCGAATTCTATGCTGTAAGTGTTAATTACGCTCTTTGGTGATATCTAGGTGTAAGCCCAATTGGTTAGCCATACTAAGTTCGTTTCGTTCAACAATCTCTTCGATTATTTTGCCTTCATTATTGAAACGGAAATAGGTAAGGCTAGTCCATGTCACATCTTTTCCTGACACATCAAAACCCATCCACGTGTTTGAATTTTCAGCCTTATGCGTTAACGCCACGACTATTTCGCCCTCAGTCTCGATGACTCTTTGAAACGTTGTTTTCACACTTTCGTACCGTTCAGTAACGCAAGATTTGAGCTTAGCTTCAAATTCTTCAAGCCCCCGTAATGTTGTTCCGCAATCCGGTCTATGGATCAAGGCATCAGCCGCAAAATATTCACCCACACGCTCTGTTGCCTTTCCATCAACACAAAATTCAAAATAGTCTTTAATTGTTTGAACTTGTTTACTTGTCATCTTTACTCTCCTTTATTTTACCTTTGTTTTTATTGTTATTTTATTAACATCGATAGATTTGAATAGACTTTAAAAGGTGGATAGGATGTCAACAATTAGTACACAATAAGAAGAATCATGAATCTACTTACACTTATGCGCTCGTTTATCAGTACCGTTGAAGAAGGCAGCTTCACTGGTGCTTCAAAGCAATTAGGCGTATCCAAATCACTGGTTAGCAGGAACATTCGAGATCTAGAAAATCATCTAGGTACGCGGTTAATGAATCGTTCAACGAAAACACTGTCTTTAACTGATGCAGGTAAACACTACTACCTTGAGTCAAATATTTTAGTGACTAAGTTGGATACGCTGAACGACAGCATTAGGCACGATAGCGTTGCAATGTCGGGTACGCTGAACGTTCTCGCACCGAATGGTCTTACCGAGATCATGTTAATGCCATTCATCTGCGAATTTTGTACTAGGTATCCAGAAGTTAAAGTTAACCTACTCCTTGATGACGGAGTAAACGACATATCTTCGCAAGGCTATGACGTCGCCATCCGCTCAGGTAACTTAGTCAAACAAGACCTAGATCTTGTTGCTACGAAACTCACTGAAAACCAATGCATTGTCTGCGTGTCACCACAATATTTGCAAAATCATGAGCCGATTCTACATCCAACAGACTTATTGTCTCATCGGGTAGTTGAAGACCCAAATCTTAAAAACTATTCTCTATGGCGTTTTCGCAAGGGCGTGGAAGAGCACGATATTGAGGTTTCGCCTTCGATCTCGGTCAATAGTGTTCAAGCCATTAAAGCGGCACTACTCAACCACTTTGGTGTCGCTATGCTCCCAAGACAGTTGGCTAAAAAAGAAATCAGTGATGGCAAACTCATCGAAGTGCTCAGCCACTACCAATTACAAAACCGGGCAGTGTACGCACTCTATCGAGAACGAGTTAATACACCTCGAAAAGTCAGAACGTTTATTGAGGAACTTAGAGCTTTCTTAAAGCATTGACTATGATTGACAGTGATCCAAAAGAGTTTCAAATCCGCCTCAACTGCATTAGCATGTGGCGAACTGACGCTTTAACCAAATAGATGCGAGCATCATCTAACTTCAGCTGTAGGATTCTTGATGTCTCGGCTTAAGCAACTGAATAGCAACAATGTGTTGATTACGAATATATATGAAAGAAATTAGACCCTTACGTGAAGAAGTAGTAAAGATCGAGCAGCAAGTTCAACAGTGGTTGAAAGATGTGGTTATTGGTTTAAACCTTTGCCCTTTTGCCGCTAAACCTGAAAGAAACAAGCAAATCAAAACCTTTGTTAGTCTGGCCGATAATGAAGAAGGTCTTTTAGAAGATATTCTGGGCGAACTGATGTTATTGGAGCAAACCGAAGTGAGTGATCTCGAGACCACGTTGGTTGTAGTTCCGAATATGCTTGAAGACTTTATGGACTATAACTTCTTTATTGATTGGGTCGAAGCACTTATCAAACAAAATGATTGGGAAGGTATTTACCAAGTCGCGACATTCCACCCAGATTACTGCTTTGGTGGTGCAGAGCCAGAAGACCCAGAAAATCTGACCAATCGTTCTCCCTACCCTATCTTCCACCTTATTCGAGAAGAAAGTATGGAGCGAGTGCTAAAGCACTACCCGAATCCGGAAGCGATCCCAGATAATAATATTGATCGCGTCAGCGCCCTAAATGAATCGGAAAGAAAACAATTGTTCCCATATCTATTTGGTCACTGATCAAATTCAAGCTCTGCTCAAGTCAACCTTACATTGCGATTTTAGTCATATCGAAACCGTTAACTCAGTGGTAGTTTCACCTTAATTGATTTGATGAGACTACTACCATGAAACCTTGGATTAAATTTATCCCTTTGATTCTGCTTGTCACCTATTTTGTGACCTACGACATCATGGATCAAATGGGACATGACAACGCAGCCCAAACTACGGCTCAAGTAGAGTCAACGAAGTGATTAGTCTGCCCACTATGCTGTTAGTTTAGTGGGCGAACTTTTCCACGTATAAATGCCATACAATTCTGACAAGTCTTTGCTTTGTAGTATTCATGCCTACTGATACACTACAGCCATCCTTAAGACTCTATTCATTCAGCATTTTAATATGAGTTTATCTCTAACTATCTACAATACTGTTGGAGAAACAGGCATCGAACTTGCCACTTTTTCTAACGCTTGCTCCGAGAGTATTCTCGCCCAATGGAATGCCATATCAACAGCAAACCAAGTCACGCCTCACTACCTCGTGCTTTTAGATGACAAAGATCATTTGAATAGTAAGTTTATTACTCAAAGAGAGGTGTATCAGTTACTAGAACTGTGGGGCAACTTCGATGACTTCTATACGGAACTGCCTAGTGGCAGATGACATTTTCAACGCAAACCTGTTGTGTCTAGGTAACACCCGTTTTACTGCTCTATTGCGTACAAAATGTTAAAAGGCCACCTCGAAAGGTGGCCTTTAAGTACGACGACTCGGGACCCTAATTCCGAAACGACGTTTTCCAAAAAGTACGTGTACTTTCTGAAACTGTAGACCAACCCGTTCTCGTATACATGACACCGATTAGTCGAAATTCACAGCTTGTTTTGGAGGTCGAAATAATTCTAATAACAATCATGATCTTATTCAATCTTACAGTGATTAGATCGTGAACAAAGTGTACACACAAATTAGCAATAGTGATAAATCAATCACACTTATATCTACAAGACGCATATATCGCATTGCTAGCGAAAAGCCATGGTGTTTGATAGGATCGTAAAACCTATACCAAAAGACAGAAATCGATGAAATTAACCAAACTTACCCAAGAGATTTTCGATCACCTTTATCGTGATATCACTGAGTTCCGTACTACATTTGACCTACCAGTAAATGACCCTAATTCTCTAGATGATGCAGCGGATACTTTGCATAGCTCTCTTGCTATCGAAGAAATGACTGAGTTGGCGGAAGCTGACAGCAAAGTCGAACAAGCGGACGCGATCATCGATTCTGTTTATGTCTTAATGGGTCGCTTAGTGCACCTTGGCGACAGCAAAGTAGAAGATAACGTGGCTATCAGTTACCTTATTGAGCTTCTACTGCATGTAGCAGCCAACCGCGATATCGACTTCATCAAATGCTGGGATGAAATCCACTCTAGTAACATGAGCAAAGTATGCCGCAACGAGCAAGAGTATGCGGAAACTGAAGCGCACTACGCGAAGCAAGGCATTGCCCTAATGGCCGTTCAAAAAGGCGAATACATCATCGCAAAATGTGCTGAAGATTTCGTTTCTGAAGCAAAAACAATTCGTAAAGGCAAAGTACTTAAATCCGTCTATTACCGCCCAGCAGATCTAACTCCTTTGGTATAGACCGAGCGACTTGCTTTAAAATGGCTATCCTTGTGATAGCCATTTTTGTTTCCCTTAGAATCATTCACTCCTTCGCTTTATTTCTACCTATCAAAACTGCAAGTTATGATTGAGCATCTATGCACATAACGAGATGAGCGTACAATGCCAGCCATTCGATACCAAGGCAAAAAACCTAATGCAAGTTTATAAAAACTGGCGCTAGTTTAATACCTTAGTGCTATCGAATAACTCTTGTCGGCGCTCTCCCAAGCGTCACAGCTATACGCAGACTGATTGAGGCATCTTTGCCTTCTTGAGGTCAACACAGCATTGGTCACGGCATGTAAGTAATTACACGATTACTCACTGCGATTAGGTATCGTCCCAGATATCTGGTTGTGACTACAAAATCCCAAAAATGAACGCTCGGCGACAGCCGAAACAAAAAGAACTTAGGTTCTAAACGACAAATTCGTACTTGCGCTCGCGCGAAACGAAGTTGGCTTTTTACAATTTGATAATTAGGACAGAACTCATTTATATGGCAGTTTTTAGTAAAGAAGAGTGGTTTAGTAACATCAGCAACGATCTCTTAGCAGGTATTGTTGTTGCCCTAGCATTGATTCCAGAGGCTATTGCCTTTTCGATTATTGCAGGATTAGATCCTAAAGTAGGCTTGTATGCCTCGTTTAGTATCTGTGTCGTCATTGCTTTTACTGGCGCAAGACCTGGCATGGTCTCAGCGGCTACTGGAGCCATGGCTTTATTGATGACCTCTTTGGTTAAAAACCACGGATTGGATTACCTTTTGGCAGCAACCCTGTTAACCGGAGTGATTCAATATGTAATCGGTTGGCTTAAACTGGGCAATCTGATGCGATTTATCGCCAAATCGATCATTACTGGGTTTATCAATGCGCTAGCCATTTTGATCTTCATGGCACAATTGCCTGAGTTGACCGATGTGACATGGCACGTGTACGCACTAACACTAGCAGGATTAGGCATCATTTATTTGCTTCCTTTAATCCCTAAAATTGGCAAGGCGTTACCCTCTCCTTTAGTGTGTATTGTCGCGATTACCCTAATCAGTACCTACCTGGGTTTTGACGTCAGAACCGTTGGTGATATGGGTGAACTGCCTAATACTTTACCAGTCTTCCTTTTACCTGATATTCCATTCAATTTAGAAACGCTGCAAATCATCTTCCCTTATTCACTTGCCTTAGCAGTTGTTGGCGTGTTGGAGTCACTAATGACGGCGACCATCATTGATGATTACACCGATTCAACCAGTGATAAGAACAAAGAGTGCAAAGGTCAAGGTGTTGCTAATATTGTTGCAGGATTACTGGGCGGCATGGCTGGTTGTGCCATGATTGGTCAGTCTATGGTTAACATGAAATCAGGAGGAAGAACTCGACTGTCCACCTTATTTGCCGGCGTAGCATTGCTGGTAATGGTAGTTTTTCTTGGCGACTTCTTAAAGCAAATCCCAATGGCTGCACTTGTCGCTGTGATGATTATGGTTTCCATCTCCACCTTCTCTTGGAAATCGCTGGTCGAGATAAAACATCACCCACTCCAATCCAATGTCATCATGCTAGCAACGGTGGTATCCGTGGTTATGACACATAATCTCGCCATCGGCGTGCTAGTTGGCGTACTTTTGGCTTCCGTATTTTACGCCAATGCCAGTATCTCTATCATGGATGTGGTCGACGAAGTTATTGTTGATGGGGAGCATATTACTCATAAGGTTCATGGGCAGATTTTCTTTGCATCAGCCTACGACTTCGTTGATATGTTTAGTTATGACAATGAGCACCCTGTGGTCACAATCGATTTATCAGATGCTCACTTTTGGGATATTACCGCGGTTGATGCCTTAGATAGAGTGGTTTTACGTTTTTCCAAACTTGGTAATCAAGTTGAAGTCATCGGGATGAATCCTCAAACCGAAGCTCTGGTCAAAAAATACGGTAAATATGACAACCCTAACTTCTTAACTATGACATTCGGTCACTAATCACCAATAGGAGAACCAACAATGAGCTTACGTTATGACGAAGAACTCGCTGCCTATTTTGGTGATGAAGATATGAAGTTAGATCGGCTTTTGTATCTACTGGAGCAAACGCGGAGATATGAATCAAGATTATACTGGATGAAATTGAAAGTGATGATTATTGGGATCGCAATTCCATCCATTTTGTCTGTTATTGCGATTTTCGTGGCTCTCAACCACTAATGTTAATCCTTCAGTTCAATCATTAAGCTAAGCATAGGTTAGCTGAACAAAGCTAACCTATTACGACGATGAGGCTGTTTGTCCAAATGCCCTGGTCATTCCATTAACGGCATCATTAATCTTCAAAAATAAGATAGGCTCTGCCGTTATGTTCGAGCTTTTGCACATTGGTCCTGTAAACCGAGTTGATGTTCTCAACTGTCAGAACATGCTGGCTACTCCCTACCGCTTCGAGTACACCATTGCTTAATAGCACAACATTGTCCGCCCTTCTCAAAGTCACGTTAAGATCGTGATTCGCCACAACGACAGTTGTACCCTGCCCAGTGACAAGATCTATGAGTCTATGAAGGTATTTTTCCTGGCCAATATCAAGTGGAGCCGCTGGTTCGTCCAGAATTAGATATTTGGCTAATGGGTTGATAGGTTTCCAAACTTGAAGACAACAAGCCGCTAACCGCACTCGCTGCCACTCCCCACCAGATAAATGATGGACGGTACGACTCAACATGGTATCCAGATTAAGCAGTTCGACAATAGATAAAATAGCTCGATTTACCTCTTCGCTGTCATCTCTGCAATTTGCAGGAATGGATAACGAAAGAAACTGGTAAACAGGCATATTGAACGCTGGGCGAGCGGATTGACTGAGATAGGCTCGCGTTAATGCAATATCTGGAAGAGATAAGGTCGACAGCACAGTACCTTCAATAACAATGTCACCTTGGTAGTCAATCACACCAGCCAAAGCTGCTAGTAAAGTGCTTTTGCCACTACCGTTCGGACCAATAACATGCGTTAGTTGTCCCGTTGGGATATCGATCGTCAATGGCAGTAACCTAGTGCCAATAGTTAGGTTATGAACTTGAATCATGACTCTTCACCAGCATCCAAATAAAGATCGGCGCTCCTATTGTCGTGGTCATCACTCCAACGGGTAGCTCAGCAGAATCCAGTACTAGTCGCGCAAGTATGTCAGAGATCACCAACAATGTTGCTCCCGTTACCGCAGACAATGGCAACAAATAACGGTTTTCAGTGCCGAAAGCCAAACGAAGTAGATGCGGGACAACTAATCCAACGAAGCTAATCACACCACCTAAAGCAACCGAGCCACCTACCAACAGCGATACACAAAGGATGAGTTGCCAACGGACGCGGTTTACATCCACACCCAATTGCTTAGCGTGCACTTCGCCTACCATCAACTTATCCAAAACCTTACCTTGAAGGCATAGCCAGATGCCTATTGGAATCATTAACACCGTGAGAACATGCTGATACCAACTTACCCCACCGACGCTTCCCATCAACCAGTACATTAACTGGCGAAGACTAAGCTCGTCACTGAAGTAGAACGCCCAAGTCACCACAGCGCTAGATAGAATTCCAAGTGCGACACCAACTAACAGCAGTCGAGTTGTTGTCAATCTCATGGTTTTGGCCATACTCACCAATATCAAGGTGAAGCCAAGTGCCCCAACCACCCCGGATAACATAAAACCCAGTGGCGTCGCAGCTGCGGGAAAAGCAAACAAAATGATCACCATCCCTAGACTGGCACCGCCTGAAATACCAAGGACACCAGGTTCTGCGAGTACATTACCTAACAACACTTGCAGTGAAGCACCAGAGAGCGCGAGCGCAGCTCCAATGGCAGCGGCAGCAAGCAGTCTTGGTAAACGCAAATCATAGAGAAGACGAGACTCAAGTGCGGTCTGAGGTGAGAACGGATTAATAAAAAGCTCTCCAACCGATAGGTGGAGTAACGCGAAAATAACTAAGACGCCAGTCATCGCAATAATCAATTTGCGCCAGCGTCTTTGGTTTTGATTCAGTAACTGATTGAATTCCATTTGAGAAGCATAACAGCGGCGATGCAGAACGCCACTGTTTTTCGATCAATCGTAGACCAGTTGGTCATCCTCATAGCGGGTTGCCACTTTAACCACCATCAAGGCAGCACGTTGCCCAACCACCACTTTGCGGTTCGGAAAAACAATGGCTTCATGATCGTTCTTTGCCATTAATGGTTTATCACCGTCATGGCCAAAGACTTCACCGTGTTTAAACTCTGTGAAGTTCTCGACATCATCGTCAAACAAGAAGCCAAAATCATCGTGGTGACGAACCACAGTGCGTGACACACGATAAATGACTGGCTGCTTCGCTAAATGCTCTGGTGTTTCTTCAGACAATAGATCTCGAGTAGCAATATCAAACGCAAGCAATTTTTCCAGATCGTTTTCGCCAATTCGCGCTACACGCCCAAGCTCCATTGTTAACGCTTGCGCGCCATAGTTCTCGGCGGAGAACCAACTAAACGTGCTCGACGGCGCATTGGATAACAGCACCGCATCCATATGCGCGCTCGCGACGTAATCAAACAGAGCCTTGCTTCTTACCGCATGTCGAGAGCGAGGGCTAACGACAAAAGAGTAGTGTTTTGATTCACGAATCGCACAGTGCAAATCCAAGTGCCAGCGACTTACCTCTTCTGTTCCTTGATAAAATTTGTCGACTAACAATCTCAAGTGCTTAGCAATCGCCACCTCACGATTTACCGCATGTTCTTTACTACCGAATAATCGATTTAGATTCTCATCAATAAAACGCGTATGTCGGTTGGTAGCCTCTGGATGAGCAATGATAAACAGACAACGAGCATTCAGCTTCAAAAAGCCCGATTCTATGTCTTCCACCATTTTGCTGACCAGTTCCATCGGCGCTGTTTCGTCACCGTGGATGCCACATGAAATTATGATGTGTTTACTGTCTTTATCTAGATGTTTTGGGGTAACTTCTAGTACCCCACGATAACTCAGTTCCATTTTCACTCCATCTGGAGTGTTCAGCGATTTTGCAGTGAACTCAGTTTCGGTTTCCAATGTATCTTTCAGAAATGACTGGCGAAAAAGCGATTTCGTCATGCGCTGCTCCCTATCTAACAGCGGTATGGTAATGAAACATTCAATAAATTTATACGGATATGATCGCGTTTATCGAAGTAAGTCTCGTAACTTTAAGGCAAAACACCTATTTTACCGAAAAATCAATGTTGAGCACTACGCATGTGGTGACATAACTACTCTATCACCACATACGTTTCAGGCTTTCTTAACTTTCTAGGCTATCAAGCAAAGATTCAAATTCATCCACTTTCAACGCCAACTTAGCCATTCCTTCATTCCAAAATGAGGCTTGAGTGAGGTCTTTACCCATGTGCTTCAACACAACCTCTTCAGCTAAATAAGACCCTGTATCTCGTAACAAGGAAACATAGTCAGGGAAGAATGCCTCTCCTTTGGTTGTACGCTGTGCATAAACACCCTGGCTAAATAGATAACCAAATAAATATGGATAGTTGTAGAAACTCAGTTCAGAGATGCTGAAATGCAGCTTGCTCGCCCAGAAATATGGATCGGTTCCTGACATGGAATCACCATACCAATCATTCCATGTTGTCGACATAAGTTCGCACAGTTGCCTAGCGTCCAACTCACTTGTTTCTCGGGCTTCATAGAAGGCTTTTTCAAACTCATAGCGCACTGGAATATTGATGGTCAGAGCGTAGGCAGAAGATAACTCCTCCCACAGCATTTCTAGCTTCTCTTCCGTGGTTTGCGCTTGATCTAACAAGTAATCTCGAACGATATTTTCAGCAAAAATAGAGGCCGTTTCTGCCAAAGTCATCGGGTAATGAGTACGACACAAAGGCAAGTCACGCATCACCCAGTTGTGAAAAGCATGTCCTAGCTCGTGGGCTAACGTTAGCAAATCTGAGCGGCTACCACCCCAAGTCATGAAGACCAATGGCGTGCGTGTCGCAGCAAGCTTGGTACAATACGCACCTAAACGGCGGTTGTTTGACGGCTCCGCATCAATCCAACCATTATCAACCATGGTTTGAACAAACTCCGCCATGGACGGGTCGACCTGTTCGAATGCGGCTTTAATGACAGCGATGCCTTCTTCAAAAGAATAGACTTGTGCTTCGCCACTGTTTAATGGTGGCATCGCAGCAAGGTGGTTCCAAGGTGTCATCGCATCAAGTCCATGAACGCGAGCCATTAATCTTCCCGCTTTCTGACCTATTGCTTTACTCTCATTAGCAGCAGACATCATCGCATCCAGTGTTTCTCGTTGAATACGATTCTCGCGCAAGCTAGAGTCTAAGAAATGTTCTTGCTTCGCTTTTGAACGCTTTTTACCTTCATTGTGTCGCCAACCGGCTAAGGCATTCACGATGGCAGCAAACGACGTTTCATTGGCTTTCATGGCTGATTGAATGCCTTCCCAAGCAGCTTGCTGCTTAGCAAATTCACCACCATACAAGAGACTCGCCGCTGTTGAAAATCCTACGGTTTCAGAGCCGGAATCCGTTTTGATATCAATGGTCAGTGAGCCAGTAATATTATCGTATAACCTGCCCCATGCATCGCGTCCGTCCACTTGCATCGCTGAAAGCAGTTGCTCTTCCTCAATGCTCAGCTGAGTTTCGGCTTTGCGCTGCAATAACTCAATTTGAAAACCTTGCCCGGAGACTGAAGGATTATCATGATTTAAAACTTGTTCTATGAATGACACTTCCGCCAACGCTAGGGTATTTTCATACGGCGTAAACGCCTGCTCCAGCTCTGAGTTGAGCTGAGCAATACGTCCAATTAACTGTTTGGCTTGTGTATTTTTCGCATCTGTAGAGGCATAGCAATTTGCCAAGGTATTTACGGTAGCCAACAAAGTACCAGCCGCCTCCATGGTTTGAATCGCATTTTGCATCGCTGACACGTTTTGACGTTCACCACTATGGCTGTTCAACAATTCAATAGAACGTTGAATCAAAGCAATGTCTTGCTCTACTTTTGGATCATCAAGGTTTTGATAAGCTATTGATAGATCCCAAACGGCTTTGTTCATTGCGATATTTCCTTGTATTAGTGTTTCGCGAAACCTAAACATCATTGATTCCACGAGACCTAGTTAACGGTGCTGACAGCCTTCGAAGAGGCACAGCTACCGTAACTCACTGTTATAACTTAAAAGAATGTAGAGAGGCCCCAACCGTTTTCACTTTTGCATGCGCAGGGAACTCGGAATTAAACTGTAAATGGGTGATAGAGGCATTGCCAATATCAAGCGTTGAGTAGAGCTTTGGATTGGCCCAATCTAAACCAAGAACTTCGGCTAAAATCAATCGAATTACACCACCATGAACAACTACCAATGTTGTTTTATTGGGCTGACTAAGTAACGCAAGAAGGCTGTGCCAACCGTGAAGAACACGAGCTCTAAATTGACTCAGTGACTCGGCTTGTGGAAGAGGATGGTTCACCGGGTCACTCCAAAACGGCTCGACGCTCAACCAATCTTGTTTGCTCATCTTATCAAATGGGACACCATCAAAGGTGCCAAAGTTCATTTCAGCCAATTCATCGACGTGCGCTACATCGATATTCATCGTTTGACTTACCATTTGCGCTAGCGTGGCACAGCGCTTTAAAGGAGAAGAGTAGATGTTTTGAATATCAATTTGTGTGGCGGCCAAAGCTGAGACAATGTCCAGGTTGGTATTCTTAGCAACTTCAACATCGGTTACGCCGTATAAAGCTGGAGGCGCCGATACTTTGCCGTGACGCATCAGTAAAATGTTCTGCATTACCTTCCCTTGTTACTCCGCTCCGCAGTTACTTCAAAACTAACGGTAAACCAGCGGCGACAAACACAACTTTCTCTGCAATCTTTGCGATTTGTTGGTTCATACGCCCGCCATTATCCACAAAAAGGCGAGACACTTCGCCCATAGGCACAACCCCTAAGCCAACCTCGTTCGACACGACAATTACATGCGCATCACATTGTGCTAAGGCCTTGACTAAGGTTTCAATTTCCTTCATTAAACCCAGATCATCACAGTCGTCACCCAAATGGAAAATGTGGTTGTTCAGCCACAACGTGAGGCAGTCAATAAGTACGACATCCGACGATGAGAAGGTCGATAATTGCTTCGCCAGTGTCAATGGGCACTCCCACTCTCGCCAGCCAAGTCCACGTTGGCGACGGTGATGTTCAATACGAGCGCGCATTTCGTTATCAATCGGCTCAGAAGTTGCTACATAATGCTTGGTAAGCCCCTCGCTAGCGTCAATTAATTCCGACACTCTATGTTCTGCAAAGCTTGATTTGCCTGAGCGAGCACCGCCTATTATCAATTCTACTGGCACAGACTTCTCCTATGGCACAGTGTATGCGAGCAAGATAAGGTAAACCGACAGCTCCACAATTTGTTGCGCAGCGCCAAGGCAGTCACCTGTGAATCCACCTAGTCTCGCCATAAGCCAACGCTTAAACCCTATTCGAAACAACAATGCCCAAATCACTAAAGTAATAGTGATTTGCATCCCCCAATAAACCGCAGGAAGCAGAGCACACAAGGCTAGAAAAATAAGCTCTTTTTGTGTTTGTTGATTAGCTAGCGGTTTGCTTTTGCTTCCCTCTGGATCAGACACATACGGCATCGTCGATATCAACGACGCCGCGACGGCACGACTAAAAACATACGCCAGAATAATAGCGGCAATGAACTGGTTGTGGTTAGCAAGCTCTACAAGGGTGACAAACTTTAACAGTAACACCATCACGAGCGTGCTGACGCCATAGGTTCCAAGTCGGCTATCTTTCATGATAAGCAGTCGTTTTTCGACCGTCATTCCACCGCCAATGCCGTCTGCCATATCTGCGAGGCCATCTTCATGAAACGCCCCCGTTAATAGCAAACTAAACACCATTGTTATAACGACGGCGACAGAGACAGGAAGCACAGTACTCACAGCAACAAATACCAGAGCACACAGTACCGCTATCACAAAGCCCACTACCGCAAAATAACGACCGGAGCGATTCATCCGCTCAGTGGAATATGGCGTGCTTTTAGGTATTGGTAAACGTGAAAAAAAACTCAATGCAAGGCAAAACAGTTGCCATTGATAACGCCACCAACTGCGAGAGGTTTCGTTACTCACACTGTTACTCCAGCACTCTCGAAGCTTGCCATTGAGTTATAGAACTCAGCCGCACATTTAATAAGTGGATACGCAAGTGCCGCTCCAGTCCCTTCACCTAATCTTAACGACAAGTCTAGAAGCGGCTTCGCATTAAATTGTTCCAACACATAACGATGCGCTGCTTCTTGAGAGGTATGAGAGAACAGTAAAACATCTTCTACGCTTGGTTCTAACTTAGCGGCGATAAGCGCTGCAACGGAAACGATAAAGCCATCCACCAATACTGGAACGCGTCGTTTTGCTGCTTCTAGAAAACCACCCACCATATGAACAATTTCAAAACCACCCAGCTCGGATAAGATTTCTATAACTGATTTGCTCTGCGCTCTATCGACACCTTGTTGAACTAATGCCATCTTTAATGCAAGTTGCTCGGCATTAATTCCAGTCCCAAGCCCTACACTTTGTGCTACTGGTAGTTCGGTGCTTGCAGAAAGCAACGCTGATGCCGAGCTAGTATTGCCAATACCCATTTCGCCAAACATGAGTATGTTTGCGCCGCTTTCTATCTTTGATGCGACGATATTCCGTCCCGCTTCGATACCTTGTGCAGCTTGTTCTAGTGTCATTGCAGGATGTGTGGAGAAATCATCCGTTCCACATCCTAAACGACTCAAAACTAAGGTAGCTGAACTATCTGGAACTGGCTCAAGCATTCCGCAGTCTACAACGTTGAAAGCTATCGCATTAGCACGGCAGAAACAGTTAATTGCAGCGCCACCGGCAAGAAAGTTCATCACCATTTGCTGAGTTACCGCACTTGGCGCAATGCTCACTCCTCGCTCGGCCACACCATGGTCGCCAGCAAATACGATGACATGCGGATTTGATACATCGATACTATTTGCTACATAACCTAAAGAGAGGCTTTGAATCTTTGCTAACTGGAAAGCGATGCCCTCAAGCTTTCCTAATGCACCTAATGGCTTGGTCTTTTGGTCTATTCGGTTTTGAATAGATTGATCAAATGTATTCGCTAGCATGACGTCCTTTCTTTATGGTTCCACTTACTCTAACTCCCTGCAAAACGGTCAAAATTTGCATTAGAGCTTATGAGCTATACTTAGGGTTCACCTAGTGTACTTATTACGAGATCACAAACCAACTTTAGATCTCACCCAAATCTTGGAAGCATAACGTGAAGGACAGCCTTGTATTGCCAAGATCGTATCAACAAACGTACATTGAGAAGAAGGAATTGAGTTAAATCGGACTAGGTGTTGAAAATAACAGCAAAAACAAAAAAGTGAGGAGGCAATTATGCTTACCAATCAAAGAGCTCCGTCTAAAAAAGGACCGCAAAATAGTAACAAGAAACGTTCTAATGTCCCTTTATCGCTGACGTGACCAAATCACTTAACTGTAAGTAAAATAGTAAAGCCCCCTACAATGCTGTAGAGGGCTTTTTAGTGTCCGTCATTTTAGAGGGAAAGTTGGCTTGCTAAGTGTCAATCGGCTGCTGAAGTTCAGAAAATAGTTGTGCAAGGCCATCGTCTGAGATCACTGGTGTAGTTTTGTGGCAAGTAGAACAATTACTCGGCTTTCCATCGCACATTTGGCGCATCATAATATCGTCTAAATTGCGCGTACCTTGCTTACAATCATGCTCAATCGTTTTAAATACGTGACATTTATCTGAGTTAGGTATATCGACTAACCCAACTATAGAAACTCCTTGCATCCGCGCAAGCACAAGAAGCTCTTCTATCTTCTGTTTTAATTCTTGATTCATATTATTATCCCGACTCTGGCGGTCTTTACCTGTCTATTTATACTAAAGTCTAATGTACTTATTAAATCCGACAACCTTTAACACTTAAATTGATACATTTGTCATATTTCTAAACTATCGTTCTATTTTTATAAAACGCATCACAAATGGCAGCGCTTTGTAACATGCTGGTAAATATATAGCTTACCGGAATATAAAATGGGTTAAATATCACACAATTGAGCCGCTATTTGTAATACGATGCATCATACTAACTCCTACCCAAAAAGTAGGCTTATTGCACTGAAAAGTTCTCACACGATCGAGCATTAATCTACAAAACAATCAATAATAAAGAATTTTCACACCATGAAGAGTGGAATTTATACAACTGTAAACAAAATCAACTTTAGTTAGGTAAACATCATGGGTGTTAGGTAAATTTGCTCTACATGATAAAAAAAGTGGACAATTTTTATCATATTAATCATAAGGTTAATTTACCACCGTGATACGGCATACATTCAAAGCACATTGATACAAATGATGTTTATTCTCAAATGGATACCAATGACAAATGGAACGGAGAATAAATGTTGTAACCATGTATCCATTTTATTAAATGAACATTGTATTCCGATTTTAAAATATAGTAATTTATGACGGAGAAACCAATTTCATAGCTGAACAATATAATCAGAAAAAGAAAGACACATTTATTACAAGCAGTTGGGAAGGGATGAATATGAGAGCAGTCAAGGAAAAGAGCAGCCATACAACTTCAGGCAAAGATGAATCCCTAAATATTGGTGCAACGTATTTCAAAGAAGTCGCAGGACACGATCTTCTTAGCGCCGAAGATGAAAGACACATTGCAAGAAAAGCGCGAGCTGGAGATACATTAGCGCGACAGCACTTAATCAACTCTAACCTTAGATTAGTGATTAGAACAGCGAAGCGCTATTCAAACAGAGGGCTTGATTTCTATGATCTAATCAATGAGGGAAACATAGGACTCATTCAAGCCGTTGATAAGTTTGACCCAGAGTTAGGTTATCGCTTTTCAACGTATGCAGTTTGGTGGATTCAGCAAGCGATTGACCGAGCGATTATGAACCAAGGCCGAACCATTCGTGTTCCCGTCCACGTTACAAAGCAAATACGCGAATGTAGCAAAGCAGCTCATGAGCTTCGCAAAGAAGGTAATCATGAGCCTACGTCTTCAGAAATAGCAGAGCGTACAGGCCGTGCACCTGAAGAAGTAAGCAAACTACTCAAGCTCTCTGAACAGTCCTTATCACTAGATAATGGCTGGGATGAAGAAGGCGATAAGAAAGATCACTTGCAAACCATCGATGATGACGATGTATTTGAGCTTCCAGAACAAGATATCGTGACCCAGAATCTAAATAAAGCTCTCATTGATTTGGTGGACAGTTTACCTGACAAACAACGCGTTATTCTACATCACCGTTTTGGATTACTTGACGATGATCCCAAGACATTAGAACAAGTGGGAGAAATTGTCGGCGTCACCCGAGAAAGAGTGCGTCAGATACAAAAAAGTGCCATGGAGACGCTTCGAGATAAACTTAAACGACAAAATCTAACTCGAGCAGAAATTGATTAATTTCGCTTCTATCAC
This sequence comes from Vibrio mediterranei, assembly GCF_900088415.1. GTDB lineage: Bacteria > Pseudomonadota > Gammaproteobacteria > Enterobacterales > Vibrionaceae > Vibrio > Vibrio mediterranei. Next base: position 80,328 of record NZ_FLLQ01000006.1, on the reverse strand, counting down.
AGCACGTTAGCTCAACATTTACTATAGTCCCACTTACCATCGGTTAGTGGGACTTTTCTTTATGTCATCAAGTTACAATGCCATCATCGCTGGCGCATCTGGGTTAGTGGGAAGCAAACTGCTCACACTGTTAGAGCGAACCGATCACATTGAAACGGTTTACGCGCTATGTCGCTCGCCTCTAGATACACACGCATCAAAAACGATCCAACTAATGGATGGGGCGCTCAGAGTTACAAACTGGGAAGACTCCTCGCCTACCCCTACTCTTGGATTTATCTGTCTCGGTACTACCCTTAAACAAGCTGGCAGCAAAGCGGCGTTGGAAAAAGTAGATTACGACCTTGTCTGTGATGTTGCTCAAACCATGAAGATGATTGGTGTAACGCGTATTGCGGTAGTTTCAAGCTTAGGAGCCTCTCCAAGATCTCTTTCCCATTATCTCAAGTGCAAAGGGCGCGTTGAACGTCGTATCGAAGGCATGGGATTCGACCAAGTTGTCTTTGTTCGACCTGGACCACTCGCAGGTAGAGAAAAACAGATCCGATCAGACGAAGTCGCTGTTCAAAAGATATTCAGCTTCCTATCACCACTCATGCTCGGCCCGCTTAGATCATACGCCCCTATCCCCGCAGAGTCTGTTGCTCAAGCGATGCTCTATAGCGTAATTGAACATCATGATGCGAATTGCGTCGCATATAATTCTGCAAACATGTTGGATATGCTTTCTAGTTATCAAAACTAGCTCGAATATATATTAAACGGCATATAACAAATTGCTCTAACTAATGACATTAATTTATTGTTAACGATTACAACAGATCGGTACTTTAGCCATCTACACTTCTAATTACCTTATACTAAATAAGGTTTATACGTCAGATGGATAAAAGGAGACTTCAATGTCAATTGCGGTTGTCGCAGCGCTAGCGATATTTTTAGGCATACTCTATTTTTTGTATGGACAGCAACAAAAGAAACACACCCTTTCACGTCTTGTTTTATTCGGTTTGGTTTTAGGTAGTGCTTTCGGACTCGGACTACAATTACTACTAGGTGAAGGTCACGCAGCTATTTCCGAAACCCTTGAATGGGTTAACGTTGTGGGCAGAGGCTATGTCGGTCTTCTAAAAATGATCATCATGCCTTTAGTTTTAGTTTCTATGATTGCCGCTGTGGTAAAACTGGAAAAAGGCGGCTCTTTAGGCAAAATTAGTGGTCTGACTATTTCTGTACTACTTGCTACGACTGCCGTATCTGCGCTTATCGGTATTGCAGTCACTCAAGCATTTGGTTTAAGTGCTGAAGGGCTCACTGAAGGTGCACGTGAAACGGCTCGTATCGCGATACTAGAAAGTCGCGTCGACCGTGTAAGCGATCTCACAATTCCACAAATGCTGGTTAGCTTCATTCCAACCAATCCATTTGCTGACCTAACCGGTGCCCGCTCTACTTCTATTATCGCTGTAGTTATTTTTGGTGTCCTTACCGGTATCGCAGCACGAAAAGTGATGGCCGAAAAAGAAGAGCTTGAGTCACCGATCCGCACTTTTGTCGATGCAACGCAATCTGTTGTTATGCGCCTGGTAAAAATGATTATGGCGTTAACGCCTTATGGCATTGCCGCTCTGATGGCGAAAGTTGTCGCGACTTCAAGTGCAGGTGACATCTTAAATCTACTTGGTTTTATCGTTGCGTCTTACTTAGCCATTTTCTTAATGTTCTTGGTTCACGGTTTCTTGGTCTCACTTGTTGGCGTAAGTCCGAAAGAATATTTCCAGAAGATTTGGCCAGTACTAACTTTTGCGTTCTCATCTCGAAGCTCTGCTGCGACCATTCCATTGAACGTAGAAGCACAGGTTACCAAACTCAACGTACCACCAGCTATTGCTAACTTATCAGCATCATTTGGGGCGACAATTGGACAAAACGGTTGTGCCGGTATCTATCCTGCAATGTTAGCCGTAATGGTTGCACCAACTGTCGGTATTGACCCAATGGACTTTAACTTCATCCTGTCGTTAGTTGCCATTATTACTATTAGCTCTTTTGGTATCGCGGGTGTCGGTGGCGGCGCAACATTTGCTGCTCTTATCGTACTGCCAGCAATGGGGTTGCCGGTCACTATCGCTGCGCTACTTATCTCCATTGAACCTTTAATCGACATGGCGCGTACCGCACTGAATGTCTCTGGCGCGATGACCGCAGGTACTATTACTAGTCGTCTGCTCAAGAAGAAACAACCTGAGCTCGAGCAAGCTAACGCATAATAACTAGCTCAAGTCATTCTAGCGAAGCGGCCTTCATGGCCGCTTTTTTTATTATTAATTTCAGTGCATTAAAATTTATTTCGATATTTATCGAAATATTTATTGATCTCAATCCAAATAGTTCTATAATTCCAAACATATCGAATCATTAGGACTAACTAATATGAACGCTGAATTTTTAGAAATGGCTAAAGAAACTGCAAACATGTTTGCCTTTCTAGCCACTGAACTTATCATCCTTTTCTTAGCAATAAGTTACATTGTTGGGGTATTGCAGGAGTTCCTAACACCTGAAAAAATCCAATCTATTCTGAGTTCCAAAAATGGCAAAGGTTACTTTATTGCTGCCCTTCTTGGCTCAATTACACCGTTTTGCTCATGCTCAACCATCCCTTTCTTAAAAGGTTTGCTGAGAGCGAGAGCGGGGTTTGGCCCAATGATGGTTTTCTTGTTCGCTAGCCCATTACTTAACCCTGTAATCATCGGCTTGTTCGTGGTGACATTTGGTATCAAAGTCGCAGTGTTCTATTTCTCTATCGCAATGTTCGTTGCCGTCACTGCTGGCTATGTTCTAGAGAAACTAGGATTTGAACGCTACGTAAAACCTGAAGCATACCAAACCAACTCAGCAGCGAGCTCATGTGGTACATCATGTGGTGATACTGAACCTGCAAAAGTTGAAACTTCTTCTTGCGGCACATCTAGCGGCTGTGGCACTTCTGCAAAACCGGTTGTAACGCAGGCAAAAGAGTCGTCATGCTGTGCACCTGTAGCTGCGAAAACAAGCTGCTGCTCTAGCGAGGAACCAACCATTACCGACATCAACACCGATGGTAGTGCATGTTGTGGCACCACTTCAGCAGTAACAAAAGAAGATAGCCGCTGGCTACGTATTTGGAAATCGACTTGGAGCGACTTCAAACAAGTATTCCCATATCTAATGATTGGTATCTTGTTAGGTTCATTTATTTACGGGTTTATACCAACTGACCTTATCGCAGAATATGCTGGTGAAGGAGTATGGTATGCGATTCCGATTGCAGCTGTTATTGGTATTCCACTATACATTCGTGCAGAGGCCGTTATTCCGCTAAGTGCAGCTTTGGTTCAAAAAGGTATGGCTTTAGGATCTGTGATGGCACTTATCATTGGCAGTGCTGGTGCCAGCTTAACAGAGGTTATCTTGTTGAAATCTATCTTCAAGAACCAAATGATTGCCGCTTTCTTAGTCGTTATCTTAGGCATGGCAATTAGCGCGGGTTACCTCTACAGCTACCTATTTGGTTAATACAACTTAGTAAACTTCAAAGCGCTGCTCGGCAGCGCTTTTTTCTTTAATTTTCAATAGTTATCGTCAAAATTACCACGCAAAACTTCATTTAATGTCTATAGTTTCTTATGAGTTGGTATCTTCAACGTAAGGGATTATGAACGACAAGGCCAAATTCGCGACAAAGGTAGCACTCAGTCTTACCCTCGCTTACCTCATTCCATTTGCATTAGGTTGGCCTCAGGCTTCTACTGCGGCTACCACTGTTATGCTCATCGCATCAACAGGAAGCCAACGTGAATCATTAGAGAAAGGAACCTTAAGAGTACTTGGAACCATAGTTGGTGCCGTTATTGGATTGTTGCTAGTCGGTATGTTCGCCCAAGATCGACTGCTATACATGCTGAGTGTTTCTGTTGTGGCATCCTTTATCTTCTATTTTAAAAATGCTTATCTAAAAGATCCGACGTTATTCATGTTAACAGGCGTCATGACTTTAATGATGTCAAACGGAGGAGATGCAGAAGGTGCATTCTTATATGGCGTTGACCGTGCTCACATGACCGTGTTTGGTGTCATTATTTATACTTTGGTAGGCACCTACCTGTTCCCAAACAAAACAGAACAGAATCTTCGCCGTATGACCCACGACGTCGTTTCGCTCCAAAAACAGATCCTCGAACGCCTCTCGCCACCAATCAACACAACATCTCATATAACGGATTCGGAAAAGGTGTCTGAATCATCGTCAGACGATAGTCAGTCCCCCAGTCTAAATGACTTAATTGAGAAGTTGTACGCGAGTCAAACCGCCTTAGAAACTCGCTTTTCTACCGAAAGTAAAGAATGCAGCGATGTGTCCGCTTACCTTCAAGAGTGGCAGCTCACGCTTCACTACACCAAACAGATAACCAATCTGCTGATAGCAACTTCTAGTTCGAACTTTCTGCAGGGTGAGCCTCAGAAATTTATCACCAATTACGATGAGTTTGTCGCCGATATTCAGCAATTATTCGAACAGTGTGAACACTACCTCCAAGCATCAGACGAGGGGTTAGAGTATCGTTGGCAAGAGCGAAAAGTCGCCTTAGACCTAGACTCTCTCAGTAATCATCCTCATCTCTCTAAGAGTTCTGCCATTACCTTGGGGTATGTGCTCAACCGCCTTCATACCAGTATTTCTCGGCTGACCGAAACCGTTAGTTGTATCGATTCCATTACCAAATCAGTGTCATTTGACGAAAAGCCTCGGAAAAGTGCCGGAGCTTTCCTATGGTGGGACGCAGAAAACTTTAAGACATCGATTAAAGTCTTGGTGACCTACTGGGTAGCCGCTTTTATCTGGATCTTTTTCAATCCTCCGGGTGGGTATAGCTTCGTCATTTTCTCCACCATTTTTGTTTCTTTACTCTCTTTCCTACCCGTGCATCCTAAATTACTCGGCTTTCTATTTACGTTCGGGTTTATCTTTGCCGTTCCCGCATACGTTTTTGTTCTTCCCACACTGGAACTTGGCATCGAACTCGCCCTTTTCCTTTTTGCGTATACCTTTATAGGCTTCTATCTATTTAAAGGCCCCATCACAATCTTCTTTATGATCGGCCTTTTTATTCTCGGTATCGACAACGTCATGAATTACCATTTTGGCATTCTCCTTACCATCATGATGTTGTTCTATCTTGTGGTTTTAATGCTTGTGTTCGCCCATTACTTCCCTTTCTCAAGTAAAGCCGAACGCCTATTCTTATTGGTAAGACAAAGACTTTTCACTCATGTTTATCAATTAGTTGTTAAGCTTCAAATGCTAAACCGCTCAACCCTGACTAACTTTACAATTCAATTACATCTAAAAACGGCCAATGTTGCAGCTAAGAAACTTGCATTGTGGGCAAGTAAGATCGATCTCAACTACTTTGACAAGAACGATCACCAATCACTGACTGCCTACACAAAGCAGTGTCGTAATTTAATAAATCATTTAAATACACTCGTCATCGCACAAACTCATCTGAAAAATAACCCATTGATTACTAAGCTTAGAAACGAGTACACGGACGAAAGCTTACTAACGTTAATCCGTACTCATAACCGTGTTCAAAGAGAGCGTGTACAAACGCTTAAAGATGTGCAATGCGAATACGCTAAAACAGAGGCTATTCTCGATGTGTTTTTTCAGCAGTTAGATCCTGAGCAGTACGCTCAAAAAGACATTGCAGAGTTCTATATCTTCCTCAGCTTAAAACGAAGTGTTTTTGAGTCTCTGATAAAAGTGGAAGAAGCGGTTCAGAATGTCGACCTCAATAATCTCAAAATGCATCGATTTTAGGAAAGGTAGTAATGATCTCTAATCTCACAAAGTCCTGTTTTATCGCGTTAGCCACGTTGTCTATGACAGCGTGTACTACGCTTGGTCCAGATTTTACACCGAGTCAAGAAACCCAACTTCCGTCATCGTGGAACGATTCAGACACACAAGCTAGCATGGACTCAACCGTAAAATGGTGGGAACAGTTTAACGACCCGACTTTGAACAAACTGGTTGATATTGCCTCTCAACAGAATTTAGATGTGGAAGCAGCCGGTTTTAGAATCTTGCAAGCGCGTTCAGTTCTGGGTATCGCCGATGGATTGCAATATCCTCAGCTACAATCCATATCTGGCAACCTAGCCAAAGCTTACGCCAATGAAAGTTCATTCAACAATGCAACCTTGAGCTTTGATGCGGGTTGGGAAATGGATGTTTGGGGAAAATATGCACGCGGAATTGAGTCAGCCCAAGCGGGTTATTACGCCTCCATCGCTTCCTACAACGATATTTTGGTGACCATCACCTCTGAAGTGGCAAGAAACTATATTAATTACCGAACATTCCAAGAACGCATACTGCTTTCACAGCGCAATATCGAGATTCAAGAGCGAGTAGTCAACATTACGCGAGTGCAGTTTGAGTCAGGCAATGTCACCGAACTCGACGTTCAACAGGCGCGCAATCAACTATTCACCACCAAAGCAGCCCTACCAGGACTAACAGTGGCGATGTTGCAAGCCAAAAATGCCTTGGCGGTCCTGCTGGGCACGTTGCCTGAAGAAATAGAACCCATTCTTAAGTCAGACATGGAGCAGAAACTGGTTCAATTTGAGCAGCGTTTTAAAGCTTCTGGATCAAAAAGCACTATTTCGGAAAAGGGAGATGGCTCTATCGTTCCAGAAACCCCAGTATTAGCCAATCTTGTTGACGCTAGTTTGGTGATGCGCAGACCAGACTTACAAGTCGCAGAGCTTCAAGCTCATGCCCAAAGCGCTCAAATCGGTGTAGCTGAAACGGCGTTGTACCCGAGCTTCTCCCTCTTTGGATCCATAGGCATTAACAGCTCTGTACCTTCAGGCAGTAGTTTCAGCTTCAACGATTCGCTGACTTTAGTGGCCGGACCCGCAATGAGCTGGAACATTTTTCAATATGGAAGAGTGAAGAACAATATCCGTTTTGAAGACGCGAAATTCCAAGAAACCCTGACCAATTACAACAAAAAAGTACTACAAGCGGTTCAAGAGGTAACGAATGCAATGGAAGCCTACGATTTGTATCGAGAACAAAAATCCCTGCGATTAGAGTCAGTAAACGCCTCAGTTCGCGCGTTTAATATCTCGCTCACCCAGTATGAGAACGGACAAATCTCATTTGAGCGTTTATTGAACTCCGTCGAAAAAATGACCCGAAGCGAAGACAGTTACGCGCAAATTAAAGGAAACGTCGCTAACCAAGTTGTCGCCTTGTACAAGTCACTAGGTGGCGGTTGGCAAATTAACTCAGGAAAAGCGTTTGTGTCTCCAGAGCATGTCGGACAGATGAACAAGCGCACCGATTGGAGTGACCAATTACAGCAAGAAAATGTTGCTCTACCTTCATTAACGCTACGCACAGGTGCCAAACCACCAGCAACGGACAAGGAGGATAAATAGATGCCACATGAAATGTCGTGGGGAGATATTTACTTTTCTCCTTTGGTGTTAGTCCTGATTCTCGCGCTCATTGCGACTTGGATAACCGTCGTGATGCTAAACAAGGTGAAGCTATCAAGATTCATCGCCTTCCCTTCGCCCACATTCTTAGCAATCCTAGTGTTGTATGTCATTGCTATCGACCATTTCTATTTAAGGTTTTAGGAGCTCGTCACTATGAAAAAATCTCTCATTATTATCCTAAACCTGATTATCCTTAGTGGCGCTGGGTGGTTTGGGTATCAGAAATACCAAGACTACTTCAACAACCCTTGGACACGCGATGGACAAGTTAGAGCCAATATCATCAAGGTTGCCCCAAGAGTCTCAGGCCCGATTGTCAACGTAGCTATTGTTGACAACCAACAAGTCAAACGAGGCGACTTGTTATTTGAAATCGACCCTGAAACCTATCAAGTTGCCCTCTCACAAGCCGAAGTGGCTTTGCAACGCGCCATCATCAGCTCAAAGGGAAAGAAAATCGAGTACGACCGTTTGCTCGACATTCGTAAAAAAGACAAAGGAGCAGTCTCTCATAAGGATCTCATTCGACGCGAAATTGCCTATCAAGAGTCACTGCTGCAAATCAAAGCCTCAGAGGAACAATTAAAGTCCGCTCGCCTCAATCATAGCTATACGCGCGTTGTCGCCTCGGTGGATGGCTATGTCTCCAACCTTGATATCCGTGAAGGAACACAGGCCGTCGCTAACCAACCTCTTGTCGCCTTGATTGATGAAAACAGTTTCTGGGTATTTGGCTTCTTTAGAGAAAACCAACTACCAAGAATACACCCTGGTAGCCAAGCAAGAGTGACTTTGATGTCACATCCAGATGAACCTATTAATGCCACTGTCGATTCTATCGGCTGGGGTATCGCGCCCAAAGATGGCACAGTTGGCTATAACCTGTTGCCCAACGTCAATCCTGTCTTCCAATGGATTCGCCTCGCCCAGAGAATCCCAGTTCGTGTGTCGCTACATGAACTCCCTGAAGGAGTGCATCTGCGCTTTGGATTATCAGCGTCGATCATGGTGATGGAACAAAATGAAGACTAGGGAGAAACAATGATGGAAATGGGGAATCGGTTAAAAAAAATCAATGAAGACAATAATTTCTTCTATCTTACGGTGTCGCTCATCGCGTTACTGATCAGCTCAGCATTGGCCGAAATCGTTGGACAAGGTGTAATAGATCATGTTCTTCAACTGTTTATCATCGTCACTTTCATTGTTTGCTTGGCCAGTCTGCGATTCGATAAAGGATGGACGCGATTTTTGATAACGCTGGTATGCCTATGGATCTTAGCGACGTTGGCAAAAATTGTCTTCGAGCTCCGTGAAATGGACTTCGTTATGCTCGCCCTCACCTTCTCATTCTTCTTTGGTACCTTTAAGTCGACAGCTAAACAGGTGCTCTTCCACGGCAAGGTCAACACCAACAAAGTCATTGGTTCAGTAGCATTATTTTTACTACTCGGCTTAATGTGGGCTATCGTTTACTTAATTATTATCGAATATTCCCCACAAGCCTTTACGGGGCTCGAAGCCATTACGTGGGGAGAGAATTTCTCTAACGCAGCGTATTTCAGCTTCGTTACTTTAACAACGTTAGGTTATGGCGACATCAGTCCAATTACTCCGCTAGCACAAGTTGTCGTGTATTTGGAAGCCATTGTCGGAGTGTTCTATATGGCAATAGTCGTATCAAGTTTGGTAAGTGCAAATATTGAAAACAGGGAAAACAACAATGGATAGACAGACTGAACAGCGTCAAAGCAAGCTCTTTGTCAATAATATGGTGGAATCGGCCATTCGAATTGGTTTATTGGTGATATTGCTGATCTTCACCTACGATATCATCAAACCTTTTATCATCCCCGTCCTCTGGGGCTCAATCATAGCCGTCGCCTTGTTGCCACTGACCAAAAAGTTAGAGCGCTCATTAGGTGGCAAACGGGGATTAGCCGCTACTCTGGTCTCCTTAATCGGTATTTCTTTGTTGGTGATCCCTTTCGTCATGGTTTCTGGTTCAATTTACGAGGGCGTCGCTCATACCACTGAAGTAATACAAAGTGGCGAGATAAAAATCCCGGGGCCCACCTCTAAGGTCGCCGACATCCCTGTCGTTGGTGACAAGCTGTATAGCATTTGGAACCTATTCGCCACTAACATGGAAAAAGCTATACAGCAGTTTTTGCCTGAGATTAAAGGCTTTCTCGGTACTGTCGCCTCCATATTAGGCGGTGCATTAACAAGCTTGATTATGTTCATCATTTCCCTCGCGATTGCCGGTGGATTTATGGCACATGCAGAGAAAATTTCAGGAGCGTTAGAAACCGTCGCAGTAAGAGCTGTTGGGAAAAAAGCTGAACAGTGGGCTAACTTGATGGCAGCAACTATTCGCAGTGTATTACTAGGTGTTGTTGGTGTGGCGTTTATTCAAGCGGCAATCATCGGTGCTGCGATGTTTGTGTTTAAAGTTCCGGCTGCTGGTTTGCTGACACTCGCAACATTGATCCTTTGTATCGCTCAGTTACCTGCTCTACTTATCGTTGCACCGGTAATTTTCTACGTTTATTCCACAGGAGACGGAACTAGTACGACACTGTTTACTATTTGGGCATTAGCGGGGGGATTATCTGATAACATTCTCAAGCCTATGTTGATGGGACGTGGCGTTGATGTGCCGATGCCTATTATCTTAATCGGTGCCATCGGTGGGATGTTGTTCGCAGGTATTATTGGTCTATTCCTCGGCGCTATTATTCTCGCCATTTGGTATGAATTGTTCTTATTCTGGATTAATTACGAAGAGCAGACCGAGTTGTCAGAAGACGACGTTGAGGCAACATCAGAAAGTAATACGAAAGCCGAAAACAGCTAATACGATGAGCAACGGATAAGAAACAGCCGATAAAGTCACTATACTTTATCGGCTGTTTTTTTAAGGGGCTGCGGAACGTTACTGGTGTTCGCTTAGGACATTTGCGAGCACATCCACTGCTTTTACAAGCTCTTCAGGCGTTGAGTTAGTGAAGTTCAAGCGAAGTGCCGAAGGCTGCCCGTTTGCCTCTGGATAAAATACAGGGCTAGGAACCACGGCAACACCTTTTGACAACAGTGCCTTAGCTAATTCAAACGTATCGCACGAAGGAATCCCAACCCAAATAAACATACCGCCATCAACAGAGTTCAACGTACAACTCTCAGGTAACTTAGCTTCTAATGCTTCAAATAGCGTTTGATAACGCGCCTTATAAATCCCTTTTACTGTATCTAGGTGGGCGTCAAAGTCATCATGTTTTAGCAAGCCCAGTAGCGCAGCTTGCATTGGAATGCTGGAGTGCAGATCGGCACCTTGTTTGATCTTAATAATCGGCTCAATATAGCTCTTCTTGCCAGTGACCACACCAATGCGAAGGCCTGGAGAAGCAATTTTAGAGAACGAACGAAATACAATGGAGTTGTCTGGACAAAAGGTCGAGACCATTGGCAACGCCTCTCCGGTAAATCGGAGTTCGCGGTACGGAGCATCTTCAATAAATGCCACATTGTATTGAATGCAAAGCTCCGCGACTTTTTGACGCGTTTCCAGTGTCCAACAAACACCTGTCGGATTGTGGAAATCTGGCACTGCATAAAACATTTTTGGCGAGTTGATTTTAAAGCACGTTTCAAGTTGTTCTAGATTAGGGCCGGAAGCCACTTGTGACACCGTCACGATATTCGCCCCGACTAAGCCGAACACTTGCATAGCCCCCAGATAACTAGGCGCTTCCATTACGACCGTATCACCCGGATTAATGTAAGCTCTTGCCACCAAATCCAGACCTTGCTGAGATCCTGTACAAACAACCGCACTGTGATTGCTTGGTAGTTGGTAATAGTCCGATAGGAAATCGAGTAACGGCGTATACCCTGCCGTGGTTCCGTACTGGAATACCTCTGGCTTATCACATAACCCTTCAAACGTGGAGCGCATTAGCTCGATGGGGAATGTATCCGGATCTGGCAATCCTCCAGCCAGTGAAATGACGCTTGGATCGCTGGCTGCACTCAGAATTTCACGAATATAAGACGAAGGGACATTTTGAAGAGAGCGAGCGATTTCCATATATTTCCTTACCAATACAACTAATAGCGGGGCATTATTTTAGATTAAGAACAATTAATGATGTGTATAGAGAGATTTAAACTACCCCGCCATAACGAAAAATCAGCTTACACGCTATTGCAAGCTTCATGTTGTCCATTTATGCTTATAAACATGTCCATTTATGCGATTTTGATTGTGAATGCCCGTCATCTAACTCGAATCAACGACGTCCTGTTCTATATCCACAGTGATATAAGTAAAGAGCTTTCCGGAAAAGAGCTCGCTGCTATTGGGGCCTATTCCGAACAGCATTTCCATCGAGTATTTAAGGAAGTCGTTGGTGAATCACTGCATCAATATATCCGCCGCACAAGAATGGAATACGCCGCAAATCAATTAATGTTCGATACCAAATCTAGTATTCAGCAGATAGCAAATAAGAGTGGTTTTAGCTCAATATCATCATTTTCGCGTGCGTTCAAAGACGTGTTCAGACTCTCACCCGGTCAGTGGCGAAAACACGACCCTCAAGTGTCACACAAGCCTTATTTAGCGGACCCTGACGTTGCTGCGGGTTATGCCCGAGCTGTGGATCGTCCTATTCCCGCCCCCAAAATTATCGACGCGCCGCCGCGTCGCGTCGCATATATCCGTCACATTGGTTACAACCGCTCTATAGGTAAGCCATGGCAAATGCTCAAAGCATGGGCAAGCGCTGAAAAACGAGATTTTTCGGTACAGTTTGGGTTACATCATTCGAACCCCGCTTGGGTTGAACTAGATAAGTGTCGCTATGTCGCATGCCTAGAAATTGATGCTCCGATCAAACTTCGAGGTACCGTAAACCAAATGACCATTCCGGGTGGTTTACACGCCGTCTTCCGTCTTCAAGGTGTTTACGGTGAGTTGCTTCCGCAAATAAGTCGAATCCAAGAGAAATGGTTACCGCAGTCTGGCTTCAAAGCCAGTGCAACCCCAGCTTACGTGCATTATCATCGCAATCATTTCTTGGCGCCTGACGAAGTTTTTGAACTGGATTTTTATCTGCCTATCAGTTTTTATTGACCAGTTGCCTCTCCCTTTGCATTTGTTTTGTAACAAAGCACAAACGTGTGCCCTGTTTTCATCAATTGGTACGGTAATTTACTCGTGTCCACGGTAAGCTTGTGCCACTATCCAACCTACTCAACGTCTTATCAATTTGGAGCTTTGGCGATGAAAACAATCTTGGTAACTGGTGCAACAAGTGGTATCGGCTATGAACTAGCAAAAGAACTAAGCCATAAAGGCCACCAAGTAGTAGCAACGGGCCGTAATCCTGAAAAACTGGCACAGCTAGAGCAAGAAGCGAACTGTCATACCATCGCTGCCGACTTAACCGATCCTAATCAGACTGTCGAACTATTCCAAAAGGCGCTCGATAAGCTAGGTAGGCTGGACGTTCTAATTAATAACGCGGGTATGAACTCGCGCAAATGCGCTATTGAAGAGTTCACCTTAGAAGAGTTTGACCAACAGTATGCCGTCAACCTTCGTGCACCTGCGTTGTTGTGTAGAGAAGCCTTAAAGGTCATGAAACCGGCTAAATCAGGACAAATTATTAATGTGGTAAGCACAGTTGCTAAACGCTCTAATGAAACCATGAGTGTCTACACGGCGATGAAACAGGGCTTTGCGGGCTTTAGTGCAATCTTGATGAAAGAAGCTCAGCCTCATGGAATAAAAGTGACTTCTTTGTTCCCTGGCGGCGCAGACACCAGCTTTAGAGAAGCAGACCGCCCTGAGTATATGCACCCAGCAAGCGTTGCATCCACCATTTCTCTATTACTTGAACTGCCTAGTGATGTCGTCATGCATGAGATGACGTTTAGACCGCCGGTTGAAATTGAGTAGACATCTCCTTTGTAACAGTTGGTATGGGTGCTTGTTGAACGCCACAAAAGTGGTTAATTTAGGAACAGTACCCATTTCAAACACTACACAGAGGGAGCGATGAATGTGTCGTTGGCTGGCTTATCAGGGAACCGCAACTTATCTAGATGAACTAATTTATGTACCTGAACACTCACTGATTAACCAGAGTTTAGAGGCAAGAAAAGGTGCCACTCGAATAAACGCTGACGGTTTTGGGTTAGGTTGGTACACGCAACGTGATATCCCCGGTCAATTCCACGAAGTCATGCCTGCCTGGAGTGACGATAATCTTCGTTCTCTGACGCATCACATTCGCTCCCATCGATTTATGGCACATGTTCGCTCTTCAACGGGAACGAGCGTATCACGCTCTAACTGCCATCCTTTCGTAGTCGACAATTGGATGTTCATGCATAACGGACAAATCGATGAATTTGAAAAGCTGCGCTTCCAACTAGAACGTCTGCTGCCTGAATCGCTTTATCACTATCGAAAAGGAACGACCGACAGCGAGCTTATCTTCTTATTGATGATGAAAAATGGCCTGTCGAGCAATGTAAACAACGCCATTATTGAAACCATCAAAGATATCGAAAACGCCAAATCAGAAAGAGAGGTAGCCCTGCCATTTAAAGCCTCTATTTGCCTCTCCGACGGCGAACAGTTTTGGGTCGTACGATATAGTAGTGACCAAGAACCACCGACTGTTTTTATTAAAGCAGAAGGAGAAAATGTCAGTGTTGCGTCCGAACCTCTCGAAAAAAGCAAAGAATGGAAACTACTCAAACCACAAACAATTACCCATATACATGGTTTGAGCCTTACGACGACGCAAATACGTCTCGATATATAACGGCTGAGTTCTACCCTGAAGCTCTCGGCCTATAAACCCTGTTGAATGACACTAAAGTTGTTGAACTATTAGAGTGGTACTCGCAAGCATACGAGAAACGTACGCGTCAAAATACGAGTAATTAATAAAGCACAACATACTCGCGTAACAAGTTTAAGAGGGTCCATACTTAGCATGGACCTTTTCTGGGTTGCTTCAATCGCTAATCTATCAATCTACCCTGTTCATCGAAAAATGGATGAGGACCATCACTGTCTTCAATGTAGCTAATATGGGACACCACCGAATCATTCTCAAATTTGAGCAGTTGAATGGCTCTTGGCTCTAATGAAAAAGATGACGGTGCGTTAGGATCGAGGTCAAGCGTCACCGAATGGCTGTGTGACGGTCCAACCCAAACAGGAATTGAACGCCAAGTCGCGGTGATAGGACGGTGTAAGTGGCCAGCGCAAAGTCCGCGTACGTTATCAAACTGACTTAACACTTCATATAAGCTGTCTGCATTTTTCAGGTTTTGCACATCCATATGCCCTAATCCGACATGCATTGGCGGATGGTGCAGAAAAATAAGCACAGACTTATTAGATAAACGGGCTAGCTGACTTTGCAACCACTCAAGTGTTTGTGAAGATAAAAAGCCATAAGGTTTGCCAATGACAGACGAGTCTAAACCCAATAAAACTTGTTCATCCTGCTCAACGACAAAGTTGCAAAACTCTGGGTGGTCAAAATCGACTAACTGTTGCAGCCCCACTCGCAAATTATCACGGTGATCGTGGTTACCCGGAACGACCCGAAGTGGTATTTGCAGTTTCTCTAGTTCTTGCCTGATGATTTGGTATTCCTGTTCCGTACCAAAGTCGCCAAGATCACCGGTAACAACGACATAATCTGGTCTGGGGTTAAGGTGGTTGATATGTTGTACAGCATTCTGTAGGCATCGCAACGTATCCACCTTGCGATACGCGGGTTTGCCATCTTGTTTGATATGCAAATCGGTAAGTTGGGCAATTAACATAACTTTACTTCTTCAAAGGAATTAAACGACTAGGTTCAAAGGACACAGTCACAACTTGACCCGCCTGATATTCAGTGCGCTCAAAACAGTCAACCATGAGTTGAGACTCCTTTTGTACTCCAGACAAAGTGACACGGGTTCTGTCCCCTAAAAACACTGTACTCACTACGACGCCAGTTAAAGCATCACAATCATCGCTGATGTCCTTCAAGATAATATCTTCTGGTCTTAGCATGACGCTCAATGAGTCATTTTTAGCAGAGATTTCCGTGTCTATATGCTCCGGCAGTTTCAGGTACTTACCGGTGTCCAACAGCAACTTCCCTGCTTCTACCACTCCTTCAAATCGATTCATTTGCCCGATAAAATCGGCAACAAAGCTGTTACTTGGTTGCAGATAGATATCCTTTGCTGAACCAATCTGGGCAATTTCACCATGGTCGAGAACGGCAATTCTGTCGCCCATCGCCATAGCTTCTTCTTGGTCATGAGTCACATACACTGCAGTGATGCCTAATTCTTTTAACAACGAGCGAATATCACTTCTCAAACGTTGTTTTAGCAAAGCATCCAAAGCTGAAAGCGGCTCATCAAGCAGCAATACATCGGGTTCGGTTATGATGGCGCGAGCTAACGCCACACGTTGACGTTGACCACCAGATAATTGATGGACGCCTCTTTGAGCATACTTTTCTAGGTCGAACATAGTCAGCATCTGCTTAAGCTTTTGAGCTCGTACCGAAGGATCCACACCACGAACTTTCAGGCCATAAGTGATATTTTCGCTAACGTTCATATTAGGAAACAGCGCATATGATTGGAACACCATCCCGACTTTTCTTTGCTCAATAGGGAGCGCGGTAACCTCTTGATCACCAAAAGTTATTTGTCCGCCATTTTCATCAGCAAACTCCAATCCAGCAATAAGACGCAAGGTTGTCGTTTTCCCGCAACCAGAAGGGCCCAGTAATACTAAAATCTCTCCCGCTTCTATTTTTAGGTCAGTCGGTTTTAGTGCCAAGGTTCCATCTGGGAAAGTCTTAGTAATATCTTTCAGCGTGATTTCTACGCCAGTCATTGTTTGTTCTAACATTGAGTTCAATCTTAATTGCTTGTAACCGGTTTTCTGTTCAGCATCTGAGCCAGAACCAGCAACGGTAAAATGAGACAAAGGAAAATTAAGGTATAAGCAGAGCTAATCTCTAAACGCATGGAGGCGTACGAGTCAGCCAAACCAACAGGCAAGGTTTTGGTTAGTGGCGTGTGAAGCATCCAAGTCAGGTTAAACTCGCCAATAGAGAGAGTGAGGGTCATCAACATACCAGCGACAATACCTGCCTTGCAGTTAGGGACAATGACATCAAAGAAACGCTGCCAAAAGCTTGCTCCCAAGCTCGCCGCTCCCTCTTCCAACACATTGAAATTAATACTTTGCAGTACCGCCAACACTGACTTAACCATAAACGGCAAAGTGAAGATAACGTGACCCACTAAGATAAACGTCCAGTTAGAACGAAAATCACTAAAGTCACCGTAAGCGAGGATTAAACCAAGCGAAATTGCCATACCGGGAATGGCAATCGGCAGGGTTAAGATCTCATCAAACAACGATGCCCAGCGGCTTTTGCTTTTCGCCAACACATAAGCACAAGGTACGCCCACCAGCACATTAATAATGGTGGTCGCGATAGCGATTTGTAATGTTAGCCAAATCGTGTCTGAATAGAGTGCCCATACCTGCTCAACCCAACGAAGGGTCAATCCACTTTTTACACCAACAAAATAGTTGTTCGTTAGTCCAGCAACAATCGACATAAAAACAGGAACAATCAGAAACGCACAGACCAATAAAGTGAACCCTAGCTGGATATAAAAGTATTTATCTTTCTTCATTGATTAGCCTCCCATTGCCATAGACGAATTACCCTGACGCTTCGCTAACATCAAACACAACCAAGTCACTAGACCAAGGATTAAGCTCAAAGCAGCCGCCATAGCGAAGTTAGCATTGAGCGTGAACTCTGTATAAATCGTCATTGGTAACACGTTAATGTTGGTTGCCAGAGTAAACGCCGTGCCAAACGCGCCCATTGAGGTAGCGAAACAGATCGAACCCGATGAGATTAATCCTGGCTTTAACGCAGGTAGCGTTACGTCTTTGAAAATTTGCCAACGATTTGCGCCTAACGAACGCCCCGCTTCAAGTAGGTTTTGGTCGAGTTTTTCTGCGGCACCCATAACCGTGAGTACCACTCGAGGTATTGAGAAGTACAAGTAACCCAAAAACAATCCCGCGATTGAGTAAGCAAACATCCAGCGTTCCCCAGTAAGCAATAACCCTGCTTGGGCAAACAAACCTTGACGTCCTACAAGCATAATGACGAAGAAACCAATCACCACTCCTGGAAATGCAAGCGGAAAGCTCAACATAGCAACCAGCAACTGCTTCCCCTTAAACTCATAACGCGTCAAAAACAGCCCACTGATCGTAGCCACCGCTAAACTCACAACTGTGACTAGGACAGAAAGCGCTACGGTTGAAAAAAGACTCTTCAAGTACAAAGGTCGGGTTAAAATTTGTATGTAGCTCTGCGCACCGCCATCAACTAACGAGAGCTGCAACAGTTGCACCACTGGTAACAAGAAAAATGCGCAGCTCACTATTACAGCAGGCAGAATAAGCAAAATAGATAGATGATTCTTTTTCATAAAAACAATGGCGGAAATCTTGTCCGCCATCCATGGTCCGGTGAGGTTTAGTTGACTTCTCTTAGGTACAGGTCAGCGAATGCGGCTTGATTTTCAGACATCTTTGCAAAGTTAACTGAACCAACGCGCTGATATTCAGAGTCAGGTAGGAACTTACTCTTCGCATCCTCATCCATCACCCCACCAATAACTGGTCGTAAATACGCCTTTGCCCAAACTTGTTGGCCTTTTTCGGATAACACAAAATCCAAGATTTTTTTTGCGTTGTCAGGGTGTGGTGAGTCCTTCACCATGCTCATTACATAAGGAACAGCAATAGAGCCCTCCTTCGGAATGACAAATTCCACATTAGAGAAGTCGTTATATTTGGCGCGATACGCATTAAAGTCATAATCCAATAAGATTGGAATCTCACCCGAAATTACACGTGCATACGAAGTTTGCTTTGGGACAATCGGGCGATTTTTCGCAAGTTTGCGGAAGTACTCAATAGCAGGTGTGAAGTCATTGATATCGCCCCCCATTGCCTCATTTACCGCTACCGCGCTTGCGTAGCCCACAAACGCACTGGTTGGGTCAAGATAACCAACCATGCCACGATATTCTGGTTTTAGAAGATCTTCCCAACTCTGCGGGACCGGCGCTCCATCTAAAGCATCAACGTTAACGAAGAAGCCAATGGTTCCCGAATGAATTGCAAACCAATTACCGTTTGGATCTTTCATCCCTTCTGGAATTTGGTCCCAATTCTTCGGTTTGTATGGTTCTACCACCCCTTGGTTAGTCGCGTTGATGCCAAATGACACGCCATAATAAACAACGTCTGCTACTGGATTGTTTTTCTCCGCAACTAACTGAGACAAAGACTGACCGGAATTTTTGTTGTCCATCGGAACTCGAATTCCAAGTTCTTTATTTATCAGCTGTAATTGCCCTCCCCAGTTCGCCCACTCTGGAGGGCAGTTATAGCAAATTGCGCTAGATGCCTGCGCTTGAAATGAAGCGCAAGCCAAACCAAATAGCATTCCCGCTAGTTTTTTTGTTTTAGAGCCTAGTGTAAAAGTCATTATATTCTCCAATATGTGACTATTCGTTGTTTTGTAAGTGCGGCACCACGTCAAGTGAGCCATTCATTTGCAATTGATAATCCAGAGCAAGTTGAGTCGATACGCTCGCTCCTGCTTTGGCGTTAAATAAAATATCTACAGCGACTTGCCCCATTTTTAGATGTGGTACCGCAACCGTTGCGAGAGTCGGGGTGATAAGCTGAGCTAAACTCATGCCGTCAAAACCGATAATTGAGATGTCCGAAGGTACATGTAGACCGTTGGCTTTCACGGCATTTATCGCCTTCAATGCCAGCAAATCGTTACTACAAAACCACACTGTAGGCGCCTGTTCTCTCTGGATAACACTCATCTCTTGGTCACCAAATGGATCAAGCTTGTTTTGGTCTACTTCTAGTAGCTCAGTTAATTCCAATCCATTGTCATTAAGACCTTTTTTAAACCCTTTATAGCGCTGCTCAGCACGATCAGATGAGACAAATCGCCCCGTTAACATGCCAACTCTTCGGTGTCCTAATTCCACGACTCGCTGAGCTACATCAATACCGGCTTGATAGTTATCAACAAAAACGCAAGGTTCTTGCTCATCTGAACGGTTGTGCAATAAACAGTAGGGAAACTTAAAGTCTCTCAGAAGCTTCAATGCTTCATTTTCAGAGGTATCTGCGATCGTCAAAATGACACCTTCGACACGCTGCCTTATCAGGTCGATAACCGCTTGCTGCTCTTGGCCACTGTCATATTGAGTGTCAACAACCACAACCGAGTACCCAAAGTGCCTCGCTCTTTGCTGGATGCCGGTAACTACCTCTGAAAACACAGGGTTAATTAAACTTGGAATCACCACTCCGAGAGTTGGATTTTTATTGAATTCAATTTGGTCATGTCGTTGCTCAACACTGTATCCAGTGAGAGTAATGACTTTCTCAATTCTCTTGCTCGTGGCATGCGCTACAGATTGAGGCTGATTTAGATAACGAGAGATAGTTGCAGGTGACACTCCTGCAAGTTCTGCTACATCTTTGATATTCATCGCCTCTCCTCCGTTGTTGAACGCAAGATTAAAGAGGACACATTACAGTTTTATTAAGGAAAAAATGAAGAAGCGTCAATTTAGCCGCCATATCGATGCATGTTTGCGACATATATCGACAACATAATTCATGAAACACTTTCATTTCATTGAATTTAACGGAAGCAAATTAAATTGTAGAGTAATGTGAAATAACGATTAATGTCACAGAAACTGGGGGAAATATGAGTGGTCGCCGAAAGGATCACGATAATTAAGCTGAAATGCAGCGAAAGAGATTAAGCGCTCTGGCTCATTTCTCATACTAAATGTTAATCGCCATCCTTTCGGAAGAATTTACTGAGTTGTGTGGCTATTGGCCTTTGTAAGTGTTATCGCTCTCATTGAGATTCTTAATCAACCTAGCGGGTGTTCCACCATATAACGAGTCGGGCGGTACGTCACTGTTCACAACGGAATTAGCGGCAATCACGGAACGCGCTCCAATGGTAACACCTTGATTGATAACCACATTACCTCCAATCCATACATCGTCTTCCACCGTAATCGGTCCACAGATCGTTTCCCAGTTGCGACGCTTGAGGTAGTTTAAGTCGTGGCTAGCGCAATAGAACTGTGTATTTGGCCCTATCAACACGTTGTTACCAATCATGATTTTGGCACCATCTAGCATGGTGACATTCATATTAATAAAGGTCTTTTCGCCAATCGAAATCGTCTTACCAAACTCACAATAGAATGGAGAACGTACAATGCTGGAATCTGCAATATTCCCCATTAACTGTTGAAACAGCTCACCACGTTGAATGTCATCAGTATTTTTATTTATTGCCTGTAACAGAAGGGAGGCGTTTTCGCGGATTTGGTTAATGCTTTCGGCGCCGCCATCGAACTCTTCACCAGCAAGCATTTTCTCGAACTCAGTCATGTTGTCTCTCAACTCGGGTCTTTATTTTTTTCGGCTAAATTGTATCACCAACGCGTCATTCGAGCAGTGGATTAGTGCTTATACCTAAAGGTATTACTGTCATCGATAATCTCAATTTTTACCGATGCTATTCCTTTATTGATATCGCCAATTTGTTCAAATGACTTACGAGATAAGTCAATAATTCGACCTTTTACAAACGGGCCTCTATCATTGATTTTGACGTCCACTGTTTTACCATTAGCGGTATTTGTCACTCTCACGATCGTTCCAAAAGGTAACGTTTTATGAGCCGCGGTATAAGCCCTCATGTTATAGCGCTCACCACTCGCAGTGCGTCGTCCGTGGTATTTATTCCCATACCAAGACGCTTGACCTACAAGTTCATGGGATTTTGCATAACTTCGAGTTTTGGAACTATCAATTGAAGCGGTTGAAGAGCAACCAGCTAGAAAAGAGAACATTAATGCAACAAAGATGAAATTGATCTTCTTGATACTATTTGGAAACTGAAATTTATTCATGTCGTGTTTATCTATTCTTGAACTGTTGACGCTTTAGCAATAAAGCTCATAAAAACAATCGAATGGGACAAAAGCCAACATTCGATATCAATGGCCAATTTTTCCACGACCTCGATGCCACTCGGTCATGCCCAAGAAAGATTTTAGACATGAAAATACCAAAGTTCACTGCCTTTGAGATCCGTGCCAAATTACATCGTTATTTTGACTTCATAAACGTATCATAAGGCTTTTCACCAAACAGCTTTTGGTACCGCTCAGAATATCGACTCCATCCATCAACCCCTGATAATACCGTAGCTTCTAGTACTGAAGAGCACTTCCCTTGAATCAAAATATTTCGAAATTTAAATAGGTTAACGAGCAAATAGAATCGCTTGGGTGCAATGAACAAATACTCTTTGAAAAAGAGGTTGATGCTTTTGGTGCTAATATCTAATTCATTAGCTATCTGCTTCAGCGACATCGCTCGCGTCGTTTTCTGTTCCATCATTTTCACTATTTTTGTCATCAGGTGCTTTCTAGGCCTGCGACTTGGTCCATGCAGCGATTGAGGGCGCAGTGGAGGGAGTTCATCCAAAAGAACGGTGATCAAATCAAGGACAGCTTTCGTCCCACCATGCCCTTGTTTCTCAGTCGGCTGTTCAAAGACAAACTTACCTACCGCCTTAAATTTGTCTAAGTTCCTTTTCGAAACAGCAACCGGAACAAGGGAATCACTGAAACTCTTCAATTTTCTAGAGGGCTCAGCTATTTCACTTAAGATAACCGTGGTGTTCTGGGGAATAAATAATGCAAAGGGAACTTCAGAACGACTTGAGACTATCGCAACTTGGTCAGTGTTAATCCAACTACCATTAAAACACACGGACTGACTTTCCATTGTGGTTATCATCAGGGTAATTTCTGGTGAATGTAATCGAGTTTGCAAAGCACACTCAGGCTTAAATAGAGCGGAGTAAAGTGTCAGTGCATGAGGAGTTGTGAATGCTGTATAACGAACCGTTGGACGATCAATTTGTAAAAATCCATACTGACGCTCGGTAACATGATTTGGTTCATTGGGAAAATCAAACAGGACCTTGCAGTTTGCTATCGCAGTTATCTCACTAGATAACTGCTCGAAAGTGAGTATTTTTTTACTATTAGTGACTGCCATTCAGCCCTCTTACCTTCACTTATACCCTTAAAGGCTAGCAACCACCGCAATGCTTTCTGGTCAGCCCAAAAGCATTGCGGGTTCCAAATCACTACGCTATCAATTTGGGTAAATCACTTTCCAGTCATTCTTCATATCTGCGATAGTCCAGCCTTCTTTCTTGGCTTCGTCTAGTCCCTTATCTAGGCGGCCAACCGAAGAATTACGATCATACTTCCACTCTCGCCCTTCATCAGTATGATGCACATAGAGTCCGAACGTGACACCTTCTTGTTGGGTCGTCCATTGCATCATCTGCAAATCACCGTCAGAATTACCAAAAGCCGCAATAGGTTGGCGACCTAGTCTCTTGTGAATACCAATGACCTTACCTGCTTTGTCATTAATATGAGCGACGTTTGGCAAGCGTTGAATCTCAATACCATTACTAGTGTAAGCGAACTCTGTCTCTATTTCGCTGCCAATAACGTACTCAGGAGAAATACCATACACTTCCTCTGTCCAAGGACGCATAAAGTCTGCTCCTCCACCAGAAACTATGTAGGTTTTGAAATCATTATCACGAAGAAAGTCGAGCACTTCCAACATCGGTTGATAAATCATCTCCGTTAGAGGCCTTTTAGTGATTGGGTGTTTAGCGTTCTTCACCCAAGCTTGCACCATTTCCTCAAATTCCACAGAGTTCATACCGGCATGCGTCGCCATAACCATTTTCAGCAATCCTTCCTCACCATGAGACAGGGCTGCTTTTATGTCGCCTTTCAAAACAGACGCAAACGGCTCTTCGGTTTTCCACTCAGGGTGCTTCGGAGCAAGCTCTTTAATACGGTCCAAGGTAAAGAATAATTGAAAATACATCGGCTTCTCGGCCCATAACGTACCATCGTTATCAAATACCGCGATACGATCTTCCGCTGGGACGTAATTATCAGAGCCTTTTGTGGTGACAGTCTCAACAAACTCAACAATAGCAGATTTAGTAGCGCCATCGTTCCAAGAAGGCAAAGGATCAGGATGTTGCGCTGCAAAAACAGGAGTAGATAGAACAGCTAAGCAGACAAGGCTTTTGAAATGCATTTTCATAATTTGCTCTCAGTAATGTAAGTGTATTCATTGACGTTTGGCATCAGTAAGATGGCTAACCTGAACTGAGAGAATTATGCATTGCACGATCTAAAAATAATCTGCAAAAACGGAAAAGTTAAAAAAACGCTATGCCTAAAAGACATAGCGTTCAATACACTATCGAATGGTGATTTCCTATCGCCCTTCAATGTTACTCATTTAAATCCAATTCATTATGAATCAGAGTTACGCATTGAGAAGCAAACAACATCTTAGGACCAAGGCTGATTTTCTCAGTACCTAGACGCTTTAAACTATTAAAGCTCTTCTTCGGCATTGGAATATGGTCGGTAAGAAGAAAACAGGAATTACCGACAAACTGTTGTTCTCGAATGAAGGTGCCTTTCTTATCCATCATGTAGAGCTGATAATCTTCAGCCAGTTCTTGAACCAGCTTTTCGAAGCTAATGGTTCGTACATTAATACCCGCTTCAACTTCACGTTCTTGCTCTTTACCCATACCTTGGGATACGTCCAAGGCTCTGGCAACTTTATCGAGCAACACTTTCTCATGAAAGCCACCAACGTTACTGATGTCGTTTGAGCTAAAGCGTATAGTGCGAGAGTAATCTTTAGTACTTTCTAGGACGAGGTAAACCACCACATCTTCACGATGAGACTGCGCGACAAAGATCGTGTTCATCAACGTGTGAGCTAAAATTTCAGTGTGAGCCTCCTGACCAACGGAAGCGAGAAGTTGCTGGCTTTCGGTAGGGGCCGAACGAGCTCGAAGTACAAAGGCGCGCATAGATGTAAAATCCTACTTAATGAATATAACGAATAACTTAACCAAGATGTTCTATCGCCAATAAGGCAATAGTCACGTGGGTTGCCATTATCACAGTTTTGCTTGATGAAGTAACGGCAATAATTTAGCTATTTACAGAAATAGTCTTCAGCAGGGTGTGCTTTGAACAAAAGTATTTAAGTCAAACTGATAACTTGTTGAGGTTGCCAGACGTTTCACTGATTTGAACTAATCGCTTATGGTAGCATCGACAATCATCGACACGGATCCACACTATCATAATGCACTCACGTCTTTTTGCCCTACCCTCTGCTGAACGAGAATACATAAATCGCTTGTGCGACGTGCTTCAGTTAGTCGCAAGTACTAATATCGTTGGTATCTACTTACTTGGCTCAGCAAGTCAGGGGAGTTATGTTGCGGGTGAAAGTGATTTAGACGTCCAAATGGTGGTAGCTCAACCCCTTTGCGACGCTCAAAAGCAGGCTATCATAGAGGCGCTATCGCACTCTCACCTACCCTGCCCAGCAACCAAATTGGAGTTCGTGGTATATCACAAAGCCCAACTGCGCACAGCACAATCGCTGCACTACACTATTAATTTCAATACGGGTCGCACCTTAAAGAAAGACTACGTTTCGTTTGACCATAAAAATGATCCCAGGCATTGGTTCCTACTCGACATTGCAATGGCTGGCAATTGGGCGATAACGTTATTCGGTGAATCGTTTAATCGCATATTTCCCAGCATTGAACCATCTCTTTTGTTGCAAGCAATGCACGAGTGTCTTACTTGGTTTAACAAACATTATCCGGACAGCAAAGATTGCTATCAGTGCGCTTGCCGCATTCATAGCTATCTATTACGGGGAGTGATGGTCAGCAAAAGGCAGTCATTATCAGAGGTGGCTTTAACGGAACAATGGAAGAGTTTACCTGCTCAGGAGTTTGTGGAATCAGTGCTTCAGCAGTTAGATGCGAAGATTGCACACCAATAACCAAGTTGGAAGTGGCACGACGCTATTATGTTCGCGCCACATACTCAAACTTATTGACACCTATTTATGAAGCACGACTAGTCACAGGACCTGCTTGTGGAATATGTCGTTCTACATTATAAGATGAACAGTTAAGCTTATTTCCCTATTACTAGACTCACTAGAAATAAAGTACTAGTAATAATAAGCAATATCATTTCTTTTTTACGCATATATTATTCTCCTTCGATTTTTAACGAACGACTAAACTTCAGAACACTTAAAATGGAACTTATAATTTAATGAGCTATCAAAAAGAGGAGCATTGACTCTATAAACTATATTACCTTCCACTCTAATTAAGGTAAATATGAAAATAACATCAAATATAAATTTATCTCGATAGTTAAAGCCATACCACAAAAATACAATTAACAATCAAATATAACGCTGAATTACAAAACGAAATATGTCGAAATACTTTCCTTTCCATGAAAAGTAGACCCAATGGACGATGATCGTTACAGGTTATTTTTCTCTTCGCCACATCTTATAACCACTAGCGTGCATACTTTTTCCCAACAAGTGCGTCGCAACCGGTGCCGTCAGCAAAATAAATAACATGGTGCCTAGTACACGTGAGGTTACTGTAATATCCGGAATCCCAACAGCTACAGCGGCCAACAACGCTGTTAATCCCATTGTATTAGCTTTGGTTGATGCATGCATTCGAGTATAAAGATCCGGCATTCTTACCACACCAATACTAGCAACGATAACAAAAAAGGTACCGATACAGAGCAAAATTCCCGTTATGATTTCCATTACTCTTCCTCCTCTAATGTTCTCTTCGCTATAAAGCTTGAGAAAGCAATCGTGCCCAAAAATGCTACCAGACCTAGCGTTATCGCAACGTCTAATAATGATTTTTGCCCACTATCTAAAGTATGTACTGCAATAAATCCAACGGTAATGAATGCAATCAAATCGAGTGCAACCACTCTATCTGCCAAGGTCGGTCCTAATATTAACCTGATAAACACCATCACCAAGCTAAATAATAATCCAGCGTAAGAAATGGTAATAGTAAACTGTAACCAACTATCCACGAGTCACCTCCAAAATACGCTTTTCCATCCCTTGCTTAATAGTTTGAATAACCTCTTCATGTTTAGGTGCGAACATAGCGTGAACGACCAAGTGTTTTTTATCTTCTGTGACATCCAAACTTAGACTGCCTGGCGTTAGTGACACCATATTAGCCAGTAGCGTAATTTCTAAGTCTGTCGTCACATCCAGAGGCACATAAACAATATCCGGGTCACTCAAGTGTGTTGGCGTCACCACATCCCAAACCACTTGAGCTGCGGAAATCACCATCTCATAGCAGAAGCACAGAAATAGCTTAATCACCGCACTGAAACGTGTGAAATAAGTAGATTTCATTCCAAATGGCTGACTTAGTCTCAAAGCAAAGAAGCCAACCGTAAACCCAACCACGAAATTTAGACCACTGTATTCGCCGTTGATCAGCATCCAAGCACCTGCTAGGAAAACATTGAGGAAAAAGTAATTCATGCTCCACCTCCTAAGACCGCATTGATGTAGGCGCTCGGGTCTAGTAACTGCTCTGCTGCTCCCATGGCTAGCTGGAAAAAAGGCTCTGCAATGAATCCAAACAACAGCGCCATTGATGTCAGGCTGATGATAGGTGCGTAATACAACACCTTGGTTTTCTTACACAGTTTTTTCGCCGGCTTATTTTCTGGTTGTGGCTTCCAAAACGCTTCGCTCCAAATTTTGGTCATCGAAAACAGTGTCAGTAGCCCAACAAATAGAGCTGTACCCGCTAACCAATAATACTCAACGTGTAGACTGTCTCGAATAACCAGAAACTTACCCCAGAAACCTGACAAAGGAGGAAAACCTGCAAGTGAAAAGGCTGGGATCAGGAACAGAAACGCCAGCAATGGTGTCGATTTGTATACCCCGCCTAAGTGGCGCAATTCACTCGTGCCATACTTGCGTTCTAATACCCCACCAATCAGAAACAGATTCGACTTCACGATAATATGGTGGACGATGTAGAAGATCGTTCCAGCAAGCGCTAACGGTGTCGCGATGGCTAGACCCATTGCCATATAACCAAGCTGGCTAATACTGTGGAACGACAAGATCTTCTTTACGTTGAACTGACTCGCCGCACCTAAAACACCAGCCAACATAGTTAACCCAGCAATCCATAACATTAATGGTTGCCAACCACTGTCCGACAAAGGAAACACAAGGGTGAACATCCGCATAAGCGCATAGATGCCAACTTTAGTCAGTAGTGCAGCAAACAGTGCAACAACACCACTTGGTAACGTATGGTATGACGCTGGTAACCAGGCAAACAGTGGAAATAATGCCGACTTAATGGCGAACGCAAACAAAAATAGCACCGCCACCGTTGACTGAGTTTGCGGGTGAATGGATGCGACTTTCCCATGCAAGTCAGCAAGATTCAAAGTGCCCGTTGCCCCATAAAGCAAACCAATCGCCAGCAAGAACATTAGCGTTGAGATCAAATTCAACATTACGTACTTAACGGCTCCATCTACCTGTTCACGAGTGGCATCCAGAACCATTAATCCGAACGACGCAATCAGCATCACTTCAAACCAGACATATAGGTTGAATATATCCCCTGTTAAGAACGCCCCGTAAACACCTGCCAAAAGAATATGGATTAATGAATGGAACAAGCTATACGATGGTTTAGGTCGTAAATCTGCCATGGCATAGAATACGATGATTACCCCAATGAAAGCAGTCATGACTACCATGCCTGCACTCAGCATATCGGCGACAAATACGATACCAAATGGCGCCGCCCACTGACCAAACGCGACCGCTTGTGGGCCCAAAGTAGTGACATCGGCAAACAGCATTACGCTGGCGAGCAAGGTGATTAGCGCACTAACACCACTAATCCACTCAACGTATCTCACACGATTGCGACTAAAGAAAACTAAAGCCGAAGTAAGAACTGAGAGAACGACAGGTAACGTTAACCAAAGCGACATTACTGCTCCTCCTCTGAATACGTCATTTGATCAATATCCGCTGTTAAGGACTCTTGATAGGCTCGATAAAACAGCACAAGCGTAAATACCAATAAACCAAACCCAATAACAATCGCCGTTAAAATCAATGCTTGAGGTAATGGGTTTGCAGCACCTAAAGGCGGCACAACTGCATTAGCATCAATCAATGGTGGCTCACCCACTGTCAGCCTACCCGCTGTAAATATCGCCATATTGACAGCACTACTCAGCATAATTAAGCCAAATAGAACGCGTAACAAATGGCGCTCGAGCATCAGATAGATCCCAGCGGCAACAAACACCCCTACGACCACACTCCATAAAATTTCCATTAGTTAAGCTCCTCACTGACGTGCAGTACCATTCCCATAACACCACCAATAACACCCAGATAAATACCAATATCAAAGATCAATGGTGTGCCGAGCGGAAGTACATCTTTCCACCACAACCCGGTCAAGAAAGGTAAGTTGAATAACAAGCTGATAACGCCTGCGATAAAGCTCAGCAATACGCCAAACATGGCAATACTGAATGGCGCGAAGTGCAATCGCTCACGCACATACTTGGGAGACTCTGCAAACATCAGTAGTGATAAACCAATCACTGCGATAAGCGCACCGATAAAGCCACCACCAGGCGAGTTGTGTCCTCGCATCAGGAGATAAAGTGAGAACACCAACATCAAAGCAGCAACGATATGCGAAGCAGTACCAAAGATCAGCGACTGAATGTTCTTGTAGGTCACACTGCCCGGCTTCAGTAGACTGACTGCACATAGCCCAGCCATTACCACCACAACCACTTCACCAAAGGTATCGAACGCACGGAAGTCCACTAGAATTACGTTCACAATATTGCGCCCGTGACCGCCAGGAACGCTGTTGTTAGAGAAGAACTCTGCCACACTGGTATCCATTGGCTGTGAAGTAATGTTGATAAGAAGCATCGTGATGGCAAAACCAATCACACTAGCAACCACCGCGTGTAGTGTTTTTCGTTTTATTGAATGTTGACGAACCGTGGCCAGCTTAGGCACATGACGCATCAGCAGGACCAAAAACACCACCATTAGCGTTTCTACCAAAAGTTGCGTCTTAGCCACATCAGGAGCGCTGTAGATCATAAACACCAAAGTTGTCATGAAGCCGATCATTCCTAACGCCGCAACCGCAAGAAGTTTCGTCTTAGAAACAATGACGACAACTGTGGAGACAATAAGCAGTAGTGCTACTGCAAACTCGTAGAACTTAACGTCAACAAGTTGATTGAGCATAACGTTCGAAGAAATATGAACTTGAGATACTAGCAGTACTGCCAACGCTGAAAATGAAATCAACCCATAAAAACTCATGCGCTTCTGCTGCATCAGATTAGTTTGCCAAGACGCAAATGCCATCATTCCTTTTAGCAAACCATCAAACACCTTGTTCGCATTAGGCAAAGTGATAGATAACCGTGTCCACTGAGCGAGTAGCCAAGGGTAAATCTTATACACTGAGACACCTAGCAAGAGCGTCACCGCACTTAACACCAGAGGCAGATTAATGCCATGCCATAACTTGAGTGGCTCTGGCTCAGATATCGGAGCAATCGAGGTTACGCCGGGTAAAATCACTTGTTCGTTAAGCCAGCCAAGCCCCAGTACCGTCGCGAGTACACTTACTAACGCAAGCGTAATTGGAGGAAGCCACAGCCCCTTATTTACCTCAATGGGTTTGGCTGGTGTTGGTTCACCCTGGTATTTCCGTGAGAAGGGCTTTATCAGAAGAGCAAGCACCAACGTAACGGTCAGCGCATTGACCACCAGCATCAACAGTACCGCTAACGAGCTAACTTCCAAGCCAGCTTTGTACATATACTCTTTACTCAAAAAGCCTGGTAGCGGCGGAACGCCCGATGTAGATAGCGCCGCGATAAACGCAGCCACAAAGCTGATTTGTAATACCGGACGTAATCCACGAAGCACCCCAACCTCACGAGTACCTGTCGCCTTATCGATGTTGCCAATCACCATGAACAAGCCCGCTTTATACATCGAGTGAGCAACGATCAACATTAACGCAGACTTAAGCGCCAAATCGGTACCAATACCTAACAAAAACGTCAGCTTGCCGAGAACGACTGTTGTACTGTAGGCAAGCATTAGTTTTAGGTCGGTCTGTTTTAAAGCTAGAACAGCACACCAAAGCGCCGTGAAACCACCCACGGTTGTTAGTGTATAAAACCAAACCTCACTGTGGGCGTAAATGGGCGAAAGCAGAGCTAATAAAAAGATCCCGGCTTTCACCATCGTTGCCGAATGCAGATAAGCACTCACAGGCGTTGGTGCCGCCATCGCATTAGGTAACCAAAAATGAAACGGGAACTGCGCTGACTTGGTAAATGCACCCAATATAATGAGTAACAATGATGGAACAAACAGTGCGTGGTCATGAATGACCGACGCCTGCTGTAAAATAGTCGTCAATTGATAGCTTTCGGCCATGTTCCCTAAAAGAATCAGACCCGCTAGCATCGCTAAACCACCAGCGCCAGTAATAAGTAAAGACTGCAATGCGTTCTTTCTAGAAGTTGGGTTCTCGTGGTTAAAGCCAATCAGCAAATAAGACGTAATGGTTGTTAGTTCCCAAAAAACAAATAGTAATAACACGTTATTACTGAGCACTACGCCCAGCATCGCTAACATAAATGCCGTTAAGTAAAAGTGAAATTTGAGACGGTTTGGATATTCACGCAAATAAGCCAACGCGTATATTTGCACTAAAGTACCTATACCGCTAATCAAACAGGCAAATAGAAATGATAAACCGTCGAGCCTAAAGCTGAGATCTAAGCCTAAGCTTGGAACCCACGATGCAGTCCACGCTACGCCTTCAGGGCTATACAAGTATAAGATTGAAAGAAATATCGACAGAGGAAACACAGCAAACAACGCGAATAGCTGTGAGCTATGCAGGTTTACACGCTCACCTTGTTTGCCGAGTTTATTGGACGTCAATGCAGCCTTTTCGATGTTCAAGTTAATACTCACCTTTATCTACTATATCCCAAGTGAATTCCCGCTAAATACCAAATTGCAGAAATAGCAAAACGGTCACTTACCATTGCAGCAACCTTATTCGATTAGTTCCATATACCCGAAGCAGTGCTTGTTTTAGATGAAGAGTTTTCTGATAGCCAACATGAAGAAGTGAATAGCTAATTTAATACCAGAACAATCATTGAGCTGATTTATTAATCAATCTTTACATCCTAAACGATATAAATTCTATCCTTGGCGAGTATTTTAGTACCAGAATACAATTGTAAAGAGTCGTTGATTAGTCGTAATTCTAATTTCTGAATGTATAAGAAAGCCAATTTTCTAATATATTTATTAAAAACATCTGGAATAGATGACAGTTTGTAACGAACAGTGTCAGAAGGGATAAGTAGGATTAATGGCACTGAGATTTAAAAATAACACTTAATTATTAGTGACTTAGAGTAAAAAAACAAACCATCAACAAAGTAAAGAGGGTTATCAATATGATATTAGTCCTCCTTTAGTAAAAATGGTTCAACACCAGAAACTCGAAAATACCGAATAATAACTTATGTTTTTTCAAACGATATATCAGATAGAATTAAAAGCAAGTAATAAATTGCAATTATTCCTTTCAAGATCACGTTTATAACTTAAGCAAATTCAAGCTTACTTTAGTCATTTACTAAACTTAGGAATTGGAATAGTTGATTAACCTGAGAGACCAATATGACGCCACAACATTCGGTATGGTCACCCCTTCTATGGTGTAGAGACATCAATAAAAGGTCTGCTTGGGTGACGATACGAATGATAGAGGGGTGTCTATTGCTACTTTGCGCCTTTCTGTTCGCGCATTTCTTCTAATCCACCCGCGTTGTGGACATTACTAAAACCAACAGAGGTCAAATAGTCCATTGCTTTACCTGAACGGTTACCACTTCGGCAATACACAACGATCGGTGTAGACTTATCGACATTAGCAAAGTACTTATCAATATCAGATAACGGATAGTTCACTGCATTCGCCAAATGACCATCAGCGAACTCATCAGGAGTGCGCACGTCCACAACCATTGCACCTTGTTCTATCATTTGCCAACCTTGTTCTGCACGTTCAGATGCCATCACGCTGGCACTAGTCAATGCGACACAAAGTACCGACAAGGACAGTATTTTCTTCATAAATCCTCCTAAGTAATAAGGTGTTATATTAATCAAGGAGCTAGCGCAGCCTTTCAAAAACTATCGTCTGATCTAACTCTTCATGATAAGGTTGGTAGTCAAAGCCTTTATCGAAAATATAGCTGGTCACAAGAGAACGCACACACGCAATAAGCTCTTCAGCATTCCAAGGCTTCTCAAAATAGTGACTAACGCCTGCCATATTTATCGCCGTAATAGTATCGGAATGCGTGGCCTGCCCCGTTAGCAACACTTTTTTGGTTTCTTTAAATCGGCTATCTCTGGAGACTTCCGTCAGCAATTCAACCCCCGTCATCCCCGGCATGACGTGGTCAGACACGATTACTGCAACGCACTCCCCGTCAGCGTCAAGATCTTCCATTAAGTCGAGAACCTCTTCTCCGGATTCGCAATCTTCAATGTTTAACCAATTAGCTAAAGGCTCCAAATCTTGAATAACCGCGCTCAATACTTCGCGTTGGTCATCGACACAAATGACGTTAAGCTTCTCCATATGCTTCTCCTACTGGTAATTTGACTCGGAAAATAGTGCTCTCCTTATCGCTTTTCACGACAATCGTGCCACCATTTTCACTAACGATTCGTTTAACGATGGATAACCCTAGCCCCAAGCCAAACGATAGGCCGCCCTTCTTAGTCGTGAAATTGGGCTGGAATATTTTTCGGCGGGTAGGCTCATCGATTTCTGGCCCATTGTTGGCAATGGTGACCAAAATTCTTTGATTCGATAACTTTGTTTGAATATCAATTTGAGGTGATTCAGTTTGCAACATGGCATCGCAAGCATTTTTAACGATATTACTCCATATCTGTACATACTCAGTGGATGCCCCTTTGATTAAAGGCAGCGTTGCGGGACGCAGTCGAACAGAAACGCGTCGTAAATCACTTTGTAATAGAGCAAGGGCTTTATTGATTGTGTCGTTGATATCAAGTAATTCATCAGGCTCTCCGTCAGTACGTCCCAGTTGCTTCACAGATTTGACGATACCCACTGTATGTTTGGCCGCGACTCGTAAATCATGAAGATCGCGCCCCATTCCCCAGTACTTTAGTGCTTGCTCAGGGGCTGCTAACCAAGAATCAGGAATCGTGTGGCTTGCAGTGGCTCTAGCTAGACGTTTCGCGAGATTTCGTTCCAATCGATATTGTGACTGTATTTGCTTGGTAAGCTGTCTTACTTCACTTGATGACGCACTTTGTCCTTGCATCAGCCCCACATCGAAGAACTGACTTGCTTCTGGATGCACCTCTTCTAGAAGTTGAATTAAATCTTGCTGTAACCGTTCTGTTTTACTGCTCACCACACCAATAGCGTTGTTGAGTTCATGCGCAATGCCGGCAGCGAGTTGTCCAAGCGTCGTCATTTGCTCCGCTGTGTGTAGACGCTGCAGGGCTTTCTCTTTTGCTAATGCTTCTTGAGTCGCACGACGCTGACGTCGCGACAGTTCGTTGACCATTACTGGCATAAACTGCGCGTTGAGTGGTCCTAACGTTTCCGGAGAAACGGCAGGCGTATGCCTATCAATCCACGCTAATGTGACTTCGGTTTTGGCTATGACTGTTGACGACGCAGTCCAAGTCCCTGAAAAGAAACTATGGACCCCAATAAATGCACCAGCCGACGCCGTGAAAAGTTTGGTAAGCTTGCCGTCCTCATCACTTTCAAAGTAACCTTCCAGCTCACCTCGCAATACAAGATAAAGACGGTCATTTTGACCGCTTTGACGCAGCACGACCTCATCGGCAGACAAGGTTACCTGCCGATCACTTTGCGAGAAATAATGTCGTACTAATTGCTCCATAAACTCTACCCAATATGTCCCACGGCATGTAATAGCCAAACCAATACGAAGCTAAGCAATACACCAACCACACCAAGAATCACGCCTACTTTGGCCATCTGGTTACTTTGCACATGTCCCGTTGCGTGTGCCAGTGCGTTAGGTGGCGTACTGATTGGCAGCGACATACCCAATGACGCAGCGAACGTGACGACGAGTATCAGCGTAATTTCGCCGCCCAGTGGTGTCAGCGACGCCATAGACGTGCCTAACGCCGCCATAATTGGCATCAATAAGTTAGCGGTTGCGGTGTGCGACATAAAGTTTGCCATCACCAAACACAAGAAAGCAGCCCCAAACAGGACCACATATGGTGAAAAAGCATCAAATGGAATGCTATGTACAACAAGTCTTGCAAGGCCCGTTTTGTCCAAAGCTAGTCCAAGCGCGATACCACCTGACACCAGCCACAACACGTCCCAAGAGATCTTCTTGAGATCTTCTTTGTTGATAATGCCTGTAAGCGAGAAGATTGCGACTGGAATCAGTGCGACGGTATACGAGTTCATTCCGTGGCTGGAACCCATCAGCCAAAGTACGATAGTCAATGTGAACGTAATGTAGACCATGATGGCTTTCGGTGTTTTAAGAAACTTACCTTTGATTGAAAGCTCAATTTTCTTTTGATCGGCACTATAAAGGAAGTTAATTAGCATCCAAGCTAAGGCCATCATGACCACTACAAACGGCACACCAAACGCCATCCATTCACCAAAACTGATGTAGTTATCACCCACGAGATATTTAAGAGCAATTGCATTGGGAGGCGTACCAATTGGCGTACCGATCCCTCCAATATTAGCTGCGACGGGGATACATAATGCAAACGCAATTCGTCCAGGATCTTTGGGACCAAAAACAGCAATAACAGGCGTTAAGATAGAGAGCATCATCGCCGTAGTCGCGGTATTCGACATAAACATGGAGAAGATGCCGGTTATTAACATCAAACCTAACATGACAAATTTGGGGTCACTGCCAAATGGCTTGAGTAACACTCGCGCTAAGTTAACATCAAGGCGATATTTTGTTGCAGCCATCGCTAAAAAGAAGCCACCAAGAAAAAGCATGATGATTGGACTAGCAAAAGTTGCCATGATTTCGTTATAACTAAGTAGCTCACCAAAATGAGGCTGTCCTTCATTCAACCTAAACAGGTAAAGCCCTTTATTCGATACCAGTAACAGCTCAAGCACAATAATCACCACAGAGGTGGCGTAGATAGGGATAGGTTCGAACACCCAACACAAGGCGGCGAGAAGGAAAATCGCAATAACGCGCTGCTGGATAATGGTCAATCCGTCGAAAGGAAATGCCGATAATGGCAAGAGCAAAACGATTAATGGGATAGATATCGGAATGATATACTTTAAATATTTTTGCATGGTACTGCTCGTCCTGAGAAATATTATACTGTGAGCAGTATCACGCCGCTATGTGTGGAGCTACTTAGCGTAGGATCAAAGTTTTTGCATATTTATCATGAAGTTTCTTGGAGTGTGAATTGGGTAACAATTTGTTATTGTTACTCACATCAGTGATTACACTTATATAAATAACACCATAACGGTTTAGCTGTAGGAAACCAGACAATGAATCCACTCACCATTCTAGATGGCGGTATGGGAAGAGAGCTCAAGCGCATGGGCGCACCATTTTCTCAACCCTACTGGAGCGCACAAGCCTTAATAGAAGCGCCGCATTTTGTAGAACAGGCTCATCAGCAGTTTATTGATTCGGGTGCCGATATCATCACGACCAACAGCTATGCCTGTGTACCTTTCCATTTGGGTGATGTTCTCTATCATGAGCGAGGAACAGAGCTCGCAGGTTTGGCAGCGAAGCTGGCTAAAAATGCGGTATCACACAGTAACCGCGCAGTCACTATCGCAGGCTCCCTGCCCCCGGCATTTGGTTCTTACCGTCCAGACCTGTTCATGGCAGAGCGAGGGGCGCAGGTTTGGCAAGACTTAATGCAGGCTCAGGATGCGTATGTCGATATTTGGTTGGTCGAAACACTCTCCAGTATTGAAGAAGCACGGGTGGTATCTCAGGTACTTGCTGAGTCGACAAAGCCTAAATATTACGCGTACACCTTGTTAGATGATGTTAGCCAACTGGGTAAGCTGCGCTCAGGTGAAACAGTAGTCGATGCGGTGCAGTCTCTACTAAAACACAACCCAGATGGCATCTTATTCAACTGCTCTATCCCAGAAGTTATTGAAGCAGCTTTAGCAGCAACGGCAAAGGTGTTAGAAAGTCACCACTCTTTAATTTGCTTGGGAGCATTCGCCAATAGCTTTACGCCAATTCAGTCTGGGCATAAAGCAAATGATGCAGTACAAGAGTTACGAGAAGTCTCTCCACAAGAGTATTTGCAGTTTGCTAAAAAGTGGCAGCAGCACGGGGCGAATATTATTGGAGGCTGTTGCGGTATTGGGCCAGAACACATTGAAGTGTTGGCTAAGTGGAAAGCAAGCGTGAAATAACGCCAAGTCAATAATACAGATATGAAAAAGCCAGGCGATGAATTGTCTGGCTTTTAAGTCGGTTACTTGCGATGGCCTAATCGCACGGTTCCCTGAGTCGAAAACCAAAGCGCTTCCGAGCGGCGGCGGCCTAATAAGATAGGACCATCATCGTAAAACAGGAAGTTCTTCCAATACTTTTTAAACACCGACCATTTAGTTTCAATCACGTTGTACTTCTCATAACAGAAATACACTGTGACGTCGTCTTGCCAATCGATAAACTGATTCACGGCTTCAGGAAGCTCGTTCTCATCGGCTTCCCACGCAGCCATCCAATCAACATCATCTTGCCAATTGCTGTCTTTCATTGGCCAATCTTGTGAGCTTAGACGTTCTGCATCTGGGCTTTGGGCGCTGATATTTTCTTTCCAAAACTGTGCTGCACGCGCTTGAGTCATGGGTTTAATCTGTGGCCAATCTTGCTCAGGAACAGGCATTGATTGATGAGTAAAAATCCATTTTCTTTGGTATTCATCCAAAGTTGTGTAAGACATTCAGTCTCCTAATTTCTTAACCAGCCATTTTCTGTAGCTTCTTCTATCAGCAATTTTGCTTTATCCCAAAGCACTTGTGAACCTTTTTCTATACGTTGGTTCACTTGCATCACTTGTTGTTTGCTAACATTGTTTTCGATCCAGCTTTGACCATCATTATGGTAGTTCAATAACATCGGGATAAGTCTATCTAACGCCTTAGCAAATCTGGCCTCTGCCGATTCTGCTGCCTCAAACTCGCGCCAAACCGAAAATAATGCCTCTCCTTGGTCATCGGGCAGCATACCAAACAAACGCTTGGCGGCTTCAAGTTCAGTTTGCTGCTGTGTTTCATATGCGGCGGTATCGTAAACAAAAGTATCGCCAGCATCGATTTCAACCATGTCGTGTAACAAAAGCATTTTGACGACTTTTGCAATATCGACAGGTTCGTTAGCATGCTCTTGCAACAGCAACGCCATCATGGCGACGTGCCAACTGTGCTCGGCGCTATTTTCGAAGCGACCATCCGCACATCGAACTCGAGTTCGGCGCAAAACGGCTTTTAACTTATCAAGCTCCATCAATAAGTTGAGTTGCTGCTCAAGTCTAGTCATTAGGATGGCTTCCAATTAGGGTTAATCAACGACGTTAACACGTGATCTTCCCATTTATCATCGATTAAAAGATAGTCTTTAGCAAAACCTTCCCTTGTGAAGCCCATCGCGTTTAATACGGCTTCACTGCGAACATTTCTAGGCATATATGATGCGGCAATACGATGCATGTTTTGCACATCGAACATATACGGTATCGCTAACTTCAACGCACGGCGCATATAGCCATGGCCTTGTGCATTTTCTGCTAAAGAGTAACCGAGGTTGCATGAGTGAAATGGAAAACGTATCAAGCTGCTAAACGAGATCGTCCCCTGCATCTGGTTCGTTTCCGCATCAAAAATTAAGCAGTAATACGCCAGCCCCAAACGGTGCAACTCTTCTAACTTCACCAATTTGGCTGCCCACGAGTCGACTTTATAAAAGTCGGCATCTCGTTTTGGTTCCCAAGGTTTGAGAAAGGTCTCGTTATCCCGAAAATACTGAGCAATCGTGTAAGCATCAGAGGGCTTAGCCGTTCTCACTAGAACATTCCCTTCGCGACGGTGCAGCTGCACCGCCGAGCTAAGATCTTCCATTAATTCTTCCTGATATTGTAATCACGCAGCTTATTGGCAATGGAGGTATGTGACACATTAAGACGCTTAGCTAGCTTACGACTTGATGGGAAGGACTGATAGAGTTTTTCAAGTACACGTGACTCATAGTCCTTCATGATGTCATCAAGAGAGCCATCGATGTTTAGATTAACAGAGCCAGAGTTCACACTTTCCAACTTAGGCAAATTAAAGTCTTCTAGCTCCAATGTTGACCCCGTTACCTGTGTCAACGCACGCAACACCATATTGTCTAGCTGACGCATATTGCCTGGCCATGGATAGTTGCTGAGAGACTTCACGAGTTCCTCATCAATATCAGGCTTGGCGATGCCTAGCTTATTGCTATGTTTTGCGACAAACAAATCCAATAGCGGTGCGATATCACTAGCTCTCTCGCGCAGGGGAGGAATAGTAAGCGTCAAAACATTTAATCGGTAATAGAGATCTTCTCGGAATGCACCTTGCTCTGCCAGATCCGCCAGATTATAGCGAGTCGATGCAATAATACGCACATCAACGTGTACTTCGTGCTCTTCCCCTACGCGTCTAAAGGTGCCATCTTGTAAGAAACGCAGCAATTTGATTTGTAAGTGAGGGCTCATTTCACCGATTTCATCCAATAGCACAGTACCGCCATTAGCTTGCTCGAAAATACCTTTGTGACCATGTTCATGATTAAATGAACCAGGAGCGTGACCAAACAGTTCCGTTTCTGCAACATCATCAGGCATCGATGCGCAGCTCAGTACCAAAAAGGGATTAGAAGCACGATTAGA
The DNA here is from genome assembly GCF_900088415.1 of Vibrio mediterranei. GTDB lineage: Bacteria > Pseudomonadota > Gammaproteobacteria > Enterobacterales > Vibrionaceae > Vibrio > Vibrio mediterranei. The sequence continues at coordinate 40,475 of NZ_FLLQ01000006.1, read as the reverse complement.
ACGATTATGGCAAGCTTTCGCTAGCATTTCTTTACCGGTACCCGTTTCGCCTTCAATCAGTAGTGGTTGGTCTAACATAGCTAGCTTTTTCGCTTGACTCATCAAAGCCTTGTGGCGGTTCGATACACCAACAAAGTGCTCAAATCCCAGCGAATTGCTGTCTGCAAGTACCTCGGGCGCACTTGAGGTAGTAGTTGGGTGGATACTCATAACCGCACTGGCTAATAACGTTTCATTCGATTCGCCAGTAATGTAAACCGGTAGAATTTCCATGGTGTAATCTAAACCATCAATAACAATGGCTTGTTTCTGTCGGGAGATCTCACCTTCAATCCACTTGGTGAAGTTAAAGCTTGGTAATAGATGAGAGATTAACTGACCAATGGCTTCTTCTTCACTTTTCGCAAGTAATTTCAAAGCAGCATGGTTTGCCATATCAATCGCCCCTTTAAGGTCAATTGACAATACCGGATAAGGTAAATTGGTGAGCAGTGACACGAGTTCTGTATTGTGTCGTTCACTAGGCATAAACTGGATTTTTCGAACGTCTTTCACCCCTGAAATTCGGCGAATTTCGGCCATTAAGTCCCTAAACGTCTCGAAATCAATATCTGGGCAGTTCAAGTAGATAATCCCAGATATATCAATTTCAATACCACGCAAATCAATACTATTGGACGCAAGAATGTCCAATAGCTCGCGTGTGAGCCCCAGTCTATCTTCGCAAAAAACCTCTAAACGCACTTTGTCTTCCTATAGAAAGTGTCACGAAATGTTGACAGTAAGTGTGTATGACAAGCGGTTTCGCGTCAACAAAAACAGCATGTTGGCCTTACGATTTGACTTATTTTTGTACGTTATACAAGCAAAGTGATAACTAGTTCGCAGTTATCGCTTGTTCAAGGTCGGGATAGACGGTAACTAACTGATCTACTTTGGTAACTTTTAGCAATTGGAGAACAGGTACACTCTCAGTGATAAGGCAAATGGTGTCACATTGATGGGTTTTTCGCAGCGCCATCAGCGCTCCTAACGCACTGCTGTCCATAAACGTCACACTGGTTAAGTCCAATAACATGCACCGATTTAATGAATCATCTAAACCATCGATACATTGTCGAAAACTCGGGACAGTTTTAGCATCAAAGTGCGGCGCGTCTACTTCGATAACGGTGTGAGTTTCATTACTATAGGCAATGAACGACATCACTTTCTCCTTTTCGGATATTACTTACTCTAGATATGAATATAGTAGCATTTGCAAACTAATCCCAAATATTGCTGCAAACGTTAAGGGTGAAGGCAATCACCATCAAATCAGTAATTCTATTTATCAGATATATCAATAATTCCGCTCGGTTCTACTATGGTCTATCCGGCAAAAATAGCGCAGAATGAGCAAAAAAAAGAGTCCACTTTATGCACGTCAAATATCGCGCTGAATTTATTCTGGTCTTTACCACATTGCTTGCAGGGGCTGGATGGGTGTTTTCGAAAGAAGCCATTCAGGGTCTTCCGCCATTCGGCTTTATTGGTTTGCGGTTTATCTTTGCGTCGTTAATTTTACTTCCATTCTGTATGCGAGCGCTTAAAGCAGCCTCATTAGGAGACTGTCTTCGAGCTATGAGTGTAGGTTGTTTCTTAGGAAGCGCTATCTTTTGCTGGATTCATGCAATTTCTATCAGTGATACCTTAGGCGAAGGCGCATTCATCATGAGCCTGTCGATGCTGTTTGTCCCAATAGTCGCTTGGGTACTATTTAAAACAAAACCAATCCGTGCTTTTTGGCTGTCGCTTCCGATTGCGGCCGCAGGATTGTTTCTGTTGTCTTGGAAAGGAAGTTGGCAAACCGACCCTAGCCAGCTTTGGTTTTTGGCGTCCGCTGTTGGATTGGCGCTCCACTTTAACTTCAATAGCAAGTATTCAGCACAGTTGTCACCTATGCTGCTGACAACCTTGCAGCTGTTTTCAACTGGTTGTATAGGTATTATTCTTTCACTCAGTGTCGAAACTTGGCCTGAACATATTTCGTTGATCACTTGGAAGTGGTTTGCACTGAGCGTTTTACTTGCAACTAGCTTACGGTACTTAATGCAAACAACGGGTCAGAAACTAGCTAATCCGACAAATGCAGCACTATTGATGCTTCTAGAACCAGTGTGGACGTTAATTCTAAGTGTGCTTATCTATTCCGAGCCGATGCCCATTAACAAAGTATTCGGCTGTTTATTGTTACTTGCTTCATTAGTTTTTTATCGCCTAAGTTCGATGGTTTCGTTTCGAAAGGCCAAACGACTTGACCAATAACGGAACAGCGCCCTTACTCAAGGGCGCTGTTCGTTTAGAGCGATCAATGGTGAATCTTATAAAAGACTAGCTAACACGTTTAAGATTCACACCATTCTTTTTTGCAAGTGATGCGCCGAGATAATCGCTAAGTTGTTCGACTTGCTCCGCTTCAAACTCTAAACCGAGCTTGCTTCGCCTCCAAAGCACATCGTCTACTGATACGGCCCATTCTTGCTGCACTAAGTAATCAACCTCTGCTTGATACAGGCCGTGTCCAAAATCCGTACCCAGCTCATCAACACTAGATTTACCTTCAAGGAACTGACTAATACGTGTACCGTATGCTCTGACCCATCGCTTTATAATGCCACTGTCTAGCCATGAGTACTGAGAAGCGAGCTGCTGCTCTAAATGATCACGATTAGAGAAATTACCACCAGGTAGAATTGCTTCACGAGTCCAAGCCTGCCCCATATGAGGGAAGAATGGAGCAAGTTTATCCACCGCTGCCTGACCAAGTTTGCGATACGTTGTCAGCTTGCCACCAAAAATAGATAAGAGCGGAGCATCGTCCATTTGATCATCAAGCTCGATCGTATAATCACGTGTTACTGCTTGCGGGTCGTCAGATTCATCATCACATAGAGGACGAACACCAGACCAATCAGAAATCACATCTTCAGGTGAAATTTTAGTCGTAAAATGTTGGTTAACGATATCGCACAAGTAAGCAATTTCGTTATCATCAATTTTAACTTTGCTTGGGTCACCTTGATACTCTACATCTGTGGTACCTACCACTGAGTAGTTATCCATGTAAGGAATCACAAACACAATTCGTTTATCTTCGTTTTGCAGAATAAATGCATGATTACCATCGTACATCTTAGGAACCACTATATGGCTTCCTTTTACTAGACGAATACCTCTCGGCGATGGCATAGCCAATTGACTGCCGAAGAAACGGTCAACCCAAGGACCTGCGGCATTCACAAGTGCTTTGGTTTGTATTGAATTCACTTCACCTGTCAGCGTGTTCTCGATATCCACACGCCATGCTTCACCAGAGCGTTCGGCTTTAACACATTTTGAGCGAGTGAAAATATCCGCACCTTTCTCTTCAGCTAACTTGGCATTAGTGACAACCAAACGCGCATCGTCAACGGCACAATCCGAATACTCGAAGCCTACTTTCATTTCTGGTAATAACGGACTTTGCTCGCCCTTAAACTTCACACTATGACTACCAGGCAAAGAAACACGTTTGCCCAAGTTATCGTATAGGAACAACCCAGTTCTTATCATCCAGGCTGGACGCAAATGAGGTCGGTGGGGTAATTGGAAACGAAGTGGAGAAACAAGGTGCGGTGCATTTTTGAGCAAGACTTCACGTTCTGCAAGAGCTTCCGAAACTAAACGAAACTCATAATGCTCAAGATACCGTAAGCCACCATGAATGAGTTTACTACTTGCCGAAGACGTAGCCGAAGCCAAATCGTTCATTTCATAAAGTGCGACTTTCAAGCCACGCCCTGCTGCATCAGCTGCAACTGCGACGCCGTTAATGCCGCCTCCTATTACGACTAAATCATACACTTTATTGGTTACACTCATAGTTTCCTCGTCCAGCTCTTTATTCGCAAATGCGCGCTTATGTTCGTTTAGATACAATATAATCATCATAAACGAAAAGATCGAGTATTTTTTACACCTTTCACGAAAGTTTCATTGAACCAAGATAAATCAAGGAATGAGAACTCAACCTTTGCAATACGCCGGAAAGTTCATTAACATTAATTTCATGTATATTTGACATTTCGAACACTACAGTGTGCGGAAACGAACATTTCGCGATGACAGCGAAAAAGCATAAAGAAATAACGAGAAAGATATGGAAAGTAAGAAGAAAGTCGTCGTCGCACTAGATCAAGGAACGACTAGCTCCCGAGCTATTATTTTTGATCATGACGCGAATACGATCAGTGCTGCTCAGCGCGAATTCACTCAAATTTATCCTAAGCCCGGTTGGGTAGAACATGACCCGATGGAAATCTGGGCCACACAGCGCTCTTCCCTTACTGAAGTATTAGCTCAGTCTGACATTGCTAACGAAGAAGTCGCTGCGATTGGTATCACCAACCAGCGTGAGACCACCATTGTATGGGAAAAAGAGACGGGTCATCCTGTCTACAATGCTATTGTCTGGCAGTGCCGCCGTACGGCCGATTTTTGTGAAAAGTTAAAAGCCGACGGCCATGAAGACTACATTCGTGACACGACAGGTTTAGTGGTAGATGCTTATTTTTCTGGTTCTAAGATTGCATGGATTCTCGACAATGTTGAAGGTGCACGAGAACGCGCAGAGAAAGGCGAATTACTATTCGGCACTGTGGATACTTGGTTAATCTGGAAACTGACCCACGGTAAGTCTCACGTTACAGACGTAAGTAATGCATCACGCAGTATGCTGTTCAATATCCATACCCTTGAATGGGATGAGAAACTACTCGATATCTTCAACATTCCAAAATCTATGTTACCTGAAGTTAAATCGAGCAGCGAAGTCTATGGTTACGCCCATATTGGCGGAGGGACTGAAGACATTCCTATCAGTGGTATCGCAGGAGACCAACAAGCCGCCCTATTTGGTCAGCAGTGCTTTAAGAAAGGCATGGTCAAAAACACCTATGGCACTGGCTGTTTCTTACTTATGAACACTGGCGACAAGCCCATCGCTTCGAAACACGGTTTGCTCACTACCATCGGATATAAAGTTGGCAATGAGATCACTTATGCGCTCGAAGGTAGTGTGTTCATGGGTGGCGCAACGATTCAATGGCTGCGTGATGAGCTAGGACTCATCCAAGATGCTCAAGATACTCAGTACTTTGCAGAGAAAGTCGATGACTCCAACGGCGTGTATCTTGTACCTGCATTTGTTGGTCTAGGTGCGCCTTATTGGGACCCACACGCACGTGGCACTTTGACGGGATTAACACGCGGCACGAACCGCAACCACATTATCCGCGCAGCTCTTGAGTCCATCGCTTATCAAAGTCGGGATGTCTTACTTGCCATGGAAGAGGACTCAGGTATCAAGCTAAGCCAAATTCGCGTTGACGGCGGCGCCGTTGCTAACGATTTCCTGATGCAGTTCCAGTCCGATATTATGGGTAGCAAAGTCGTTCGTCCGGTTGTCAGAGAATCGACCGCTTTAGGTGCGGCAATGCTAGCTGGTCTCGCAGTTGGTTTTTGGCAAAACCAAGAAGAGCTTGCTGACAAGAAAGAAATCGAGCGTACCTTTAGTCCGCAAATAGAGCGAAATGAAAGAGAAACGTTGTACGCTGGTTGGTTAGACGCGATCAAGCGAACTAAATCACACTAAGGTATAGTTCTTCATAAACTTATTAAACCCGTATTCGAATAAACGAGTGCGGGTTTTTATTAGGTGCGACGCGTAAAGCGGCTATAAATCAACCCTACTGCCAAGCCAAGTAAGGTTGAGCTAATGCCTAAGAAGCTAACGCCCGAAAGGGTAATCAAGAAAGTCAATAATGCCGCCTCTCGGTACTCTTCCGTCATAAATGCCGAGTGTAAACACATCAATAACGTTCCCAACAAGGCAAAACTGGCTAACATACTGGTAATATCAGCTGGCAGTGCGATAAAAAGAGCAACCACAGACGTCGCGAACAAACCGGCAGCGAGATAAAACACACCGGCCCATATTACCGCTTTATACCGCTGATTCTTGTCGGCATCCACTGAGTCGTTCATGCAGATAGCCGCTGAAATCGCTGCCAAGTTAGCACTAAAACCACCGAAAGGAGCGAAAATCATATTTGCAACACCAGTGGTAATTAACGACGACTTCACTGGTGTTTGATAGTGATAACTCTTCATCATCGCAACACCAGGCAAGTTTTGAGAAATCATAGTGATAAGATAAAGCGGTAGCGCAAGATTGAGTAACGCGGATACATCAAAAGTTACCGGCATCCAAACAGGCTTAGCCATCGCTATTTGAAACTCGACAGCGTCATGCGGCGTAACAAACCATGCACAGATTAATGCTACCGAAAGAAGGAGCAGCATGGCATACCTGGGAACAAAGTGCTTTGCCAGCAGATACGTCAGGAACATGATGATAAACAAGATTGGTGACGTCTGAAGTGGTTCAAAGCCTTTAAGACAGAAAGGTAACAGAATGGCCGCCAACATTGCAGTGCCAAGTGATGAAGGAATACGCTTTAAGGCTTCACTAAGGGGACCAATCAGCCCTGTCACGGTAATCATTAAACCAGAAACCACAAACGCACCTATCGCCTCACTTAACTGGTACTCCCCTGCTGACACAACTAACATCGCAGCCCCTGGTGTCGACCACGCGGTGAGGATAGGCATTTTGTAAAACCATGACAGACCTATTGAGGTTAGCCCCATCATTACGCCTAGAACCAACAGCCAGCTTTCGATTTGAATTGGGCTTGCACCAGATTGAGTCGCAGCTTGAATGATGATGACCACAGAACTGGTATAGCCAACTAATACCGCAGTAAAGCCCGCAGAGACATGACTCAAACTAAAGATTCCTTTCATGTTAGTTCCTTATTTCATCAATAGTGCTATTCTTGTGCGTGATAACGCACAAACCTAAGAGTACCACTGTGCGTTATAACGCACAATAAGAGAACCCTATGAACGACACCGTTTTTAAATCGCAAATCGCGGCGCACTTAAAGCAAATCAGAAAACACAAAGGATTGAGCTTAGACGCAACTGCCAAGCTAACTGGCGTCTCCAAAGCTATGCTGGGACAGATAGAAAGGGGGGAATCAAGCCCTACAATTTCGACGCTATGGAAGATTTCTAGTGGTTTGGAGGCGTCCTTTTCTGGGTTCTTCGCAAACGACCCTGTGCTACGTGACAGTGAAATGACGTTCCCAGAAGATGAAAACATGCTGGTCAATACCCTATTTCCCTATACCAGCGACACCAACATGGAAATGTTTGAAATTACGCTAGCGCAGTACCATTGCCAACTGTCTTCACCTCACAGCGTAGGCGTCATTGAGCATATCATTGTGTTGGAAGGCAACCTCGAGGTTTTTTTTGAAGATAGGTGGCATGCTGTCGCACAGGGTGAAAGTTTACGCTTTTATAGCGATCAGCCACACGGTTATAAAGCCGTAACCGAGAGGGCGGTGTTTCAGAATATTGTCTGCTATCCAAGGTAATTAGATCCCCAAGCTATAACCTATAAATCCGCACACGATTAAAAAATGCGGCAATAGTTGCAATTGCAACTATTGCCGCGTAAACTAAATTCGAAACGAATGAATCAACTCTATGAGGTTTTATTATGCGCACTTCCCTCTCTATGCTTCACCGAACCGCAGCGATCATTGCTTTTGCTTTGATTTTGTCATTCTTCACCAGCAGCGTTTTAGTCGAGCTGTTCGGCAATGAGCAAGCTGTGACTTCAGTGAAAACTGCTATTTTCTTTGCCGTATGGGTTTTGATCCCTTGTATGGCAATCGCTGGTATTACTGGTTCAAAGCTCGCGCCAGAAGCAAATAAGGGAGAATTTGGAGCAAAGAAAAAGCGGATGCCATTTATTGCAGCGAATGGCATGTTGGTGCTGCTACCTTGTGCGATCTATCTTCACACCCTTGCCTCTAAGGGCCAATTTGACCACACCTTTTATTGGATTCAAGGCGTAGAGTTCGTAGCAGGTTTTATCAACTTAACGCTTATGGGATTAAATATTCGCGATGGCCTGAGATTGAAAAATAAACGATCACCGCGTTTAAGTACCGAAAACTAATACCTGTGCGTCCATACTTTGTATTTGTTCGATTGTCACTGGCGTTTTCATTACAAAAACGTTAACGTCGGTGCTACTTCACTGCTGTTTCTTCGCATAGCGATTACCTCATTTTCTGACATTGCAGAAATAGCAGTTTCCCTATTCATCACGGAAGTTCGAATATGACAGTCAACACCGCCTCTTTCATCGATTCAGGTTTACGGTTTACCCCTCACAACTTTATTGTTCCATTGGATTATCAGCATCCAGATAAAGGTAATATCAATGTCTTTGCGCGAGAAGTAACTCTTGTCGATGACACGGCAGACAAGCCGTGGCTAGTCTACTTTCAGGGAGGTCCCGGGTTCCCTTCACCCCGTCCGAATGGCAATAGTGGTTGGTTAAAACGCGCTTTACAGGATTACAAAGTACTTTTACTGGACCAAAGAGGCACCGGAAACAGCACCGTAATCAGCCATCAAACCTTGGCAAGTCAAACACCACAGCAGCAAGCCGACTACCTCAGCCATTTTAGAGCCGACAATATTGTTCGCGATGCAGAGTCTATTCGTAAACAGTTTGGTGTTAAGCAATGGGCAATTCTCGGTCAAAGCTTTGGTGGTTTTTGTTCATTAACCTACCTCTCTCTATTTCCAGAAAGCTTATCGCGTTCATTTATCACTGGTGGTGTACCATCAATTTCGCGTCATCCAGACGACGTTTATCAAGCGACATTTAAGCGTACCAGAGAGAAAAATCAGGCATTCTTTCGTCAGTTCCCTCATGCACAAGCACTCTGTAAGAACATTGCCAATCACCTAATGAACAATGAGGTTTACTTGCCTAATGGCCAGCGTTTCACTGTTGAGCAATTTCAACAGATTGGCATTAATTTTGGTATGAGTGATACCTTCCTACCGACTTATTACAACTTAGAAAACGCTCTGGTTGAGGTCAACGGTGAGACTATTATGCGTTATGAGTTCCTTAATGAAATGTTGATGCAACAGGGTTTTCAAACTAACCCTATCTACGCCTTGCTGCACGAATCCATTTATTGCCAAGGCTTTAGCTCGAATTGGTCTGCACATCGAGTACGTCAAGAGCATAGTGAATTCAACTATTCTGGCGAAGAAAGCGAATTCTACTTTACTGGCGAAATGGTCTTCCCTTGGATGTTTGAACAATACGAGTGCCTAAAACCACTGAAAGAAGCCGCAGATCTACTGGCAGAGAAATCAGATTGGGGCAAACTGTATGATGCCGAAACACTCGCCAATAACTCAGTTCCAGTAAGTTGCGCTGTTTATGCCGACGATATGTTCGTAGAAATGGATATCAGTCGCGAGACCCTTGCACTGATGCCTAATGCTAAAGCTTGGATTACCAATGAATACGAACACAATGGACTGCGGGCGGATGGTGAGCGCATTCTTAACAACCTGATTACCATGGGTAATCATACTTATCATTGCCAACAGGCTTAATGCTCTCGCTCACCTCAGCTGTGCACGGTGAGGTGAGCCTTTTATCTCACTTTACTGTACTTGTTCTTGCAGCCAACTCTTAAACAGTCGCGTATAAGGATTGTCAGTATGGGTGATGACAAAATATCCGGCATTCGCCGCCATCTTATCAAATGGTGCAACTAGCCTCCCTTGCGCGACTTCTTCTCCTAGTAAGGCTGTCCGAGCCAGAGCAATACCAACTCCAGCCTCGGCAGCCGACATCGCCATATCTGTACGATTGAAGAAATGCCCTTGGTTAGTGTCAAAATCCAGACTCTGTTGAGATGCCCAGTACAGCCATTCATAATCTTTAGGTGCACCTTCCCACGGCATAAGATCATGCAATAGTGTCACTTGTTCCCACGCTCTATTGCTGGTTGCCAAATCAGGGTGACGCTGCCAGTAGTCATGACTCATTACCGGAATCAGTGATTCTTCTAACAGTAATTCTGCATCGGAGCGTTTATAAGGTATCGGTCCATAATCTATCGCAACATCAAAATCGCGGCTGTCACTATCAACAAGTGCGCCTTCAGCGAAAGTGTGTATCTGAACATCGGGATAACGGCGATAGAAGTCCTCCAATCGAGGCACTAACCACTTAAAGGCAAACGACGGGGTGAGTTTTAATCGTATCTGTTTGCGCTCAGACACCCGTGTTAGTTGAAACACCGCTTCTTCAATGGACAATAGATGATGACCCGCCGCTTCTACCAGTTTGTTGCCACGTTCGGTAAGCCGAATTCCCCGAGCATGGCGTTCAAATACAGTAAAACCTAAGCGTTGTTCAATCTGATGTAGTTGCTGACTCACCGCACCGACCGTCAAATTCAACTCCTTTGCCGCACTGGTAATGCTGGTGTGGCGCGCGACGATACAAATTAGATTGATACCATGAAGTACAGCAGATTTCATACCCAGCCTTTAGTTTTACTAAAATCCATTGTCAATTTATATCGATTGTTAATCAGATGTAAACCGTTCATTATTGCTGAAAATAAAAAATGTGAGAGTTGAATGTGAAAGTCGTCGTATTAGGAAGTGGAGTCATTGGATTAACCAGTGCATGGTATCTGTCTCAAGCTGGCTTTGAGGTGACTGTCGTCGACCGTCAATCCAGAGCTGCAGAAGAGACAAGCTTCGCCAATGCGGGACAAATTTCCTACGGCTACTCCTCTCCATGGGCAGCACCAGGAATTCCCACAAAAGCACTCAAATGGCTTTTTGAGCAGCACGCACCGTTAAAAATAAAGCCTAGCTTAAGCCCTGAACTGATTCACTGGGCGAGCCAGATGATGTTGAATTGCCAACTTAGTCATTACAAAACCAATAAAGCTCGCATGTTGACCATTGCTAATCGCAGTAGAGACTGTTTAGCCCAGCTTAATAGACAATACCAACTGCAATATCAAGGACGGAGGCAAGGTACACTGCAGATTTTTCGTAAACACGAGCAATTGAATTCTGTAGAAAAAGATATGGCGCTACTCAGAGAAAGTGGTACTCAGTTTCAACTACTCGATAGACAGCAGTGCTTACAACAAGAGCCTGGACTAGAAAATATGAACGGTAAACTAGTCGGCGGCCTTTATCTACCGGATGATGAGACCGGTGACTGCTATTTGTTTTGCCAGCAACTACAAACCTTGGCGGAGCAAGCAGGTGTCAAGTTCCTATTTGATACCAATATCAATGAACTAAAGGTTGATAAGCAGTGCATCAGGGGGGTTAACACGCCACAAGGCACAATAACAGGTGATAGATTCGTCGTCGCACTAGGAAGCTACTCCAAATCTTTGTTAGCGCCTCTTGGCATTGACCTACCGATCTATCCGGTAAAAGGCTATTCATTAACACTTCCGGTGATCGATGATGAGCAAGCACCTACCTCTACCATTATGGACGAAACCTACAAAGTCGCGGTGACTCGATTTGATGAGCGCATCCGCGTCGCTGGAACAGCGGAGCTCGCAGGGTTTGATGCAACACTTCCTGACAAGAGACTTGCCACACTCAATCATGTCGTCAGCAACCTCTTTCCTAAGGGCGCAGACCTTACTCAAGCGGAATACTGGAGCGGGTTTAGACCAATGACCCCAGATGGTACTCCGATTATTGGCAAGACGCCGATCAAAAACCTTTACACCAATACAGGGCACGGAACCTTAGGCTGGACGATGGCATGTGGTTCGGCGGATATTCTAACCGAGTTAATGGCTTCAGATGGTCGTCTAGAACTAGCAGAACTGAGCGTTGAGAGGTACCAGTAGAAGTACTGAAAATGTACGGCAGGTGTGTTTAACACACCTGCAAATCTACCTCATTATGTTCAAGAATATCTACTAATTCTTGAGGGGGCATCGCGTCAGTGTAAAATGCATCTACTTGAGAAATATGACCAAGGTTGACCATAGCACCTCGGTTAATTTTGGTGCTATCTGCCGCAAGTATAGTTTGCCCTGAACAAGCAATTATCGCTTGCGCAATACGAACTTCAGAAAAATCAAAATCGAGAAGACTGCCATCTTCGTGTATACCAGAGATACCGATGATGCCGTAATCGAGTCGGAACTGCTCTATGAACTCTTTCGCCGCCTCTCCGATAATACCGCCGTCTTTATTACGAATCTGTCCACCAGCAACGATCACTGTGAAGTCATCTTTGACTCGTAATATGTTGGCAACGTTAATATTGTTGGTAACAATCTTAAGATCTTTATGCTCAAGCAGTGCCGTCGCTACCGCTTCTGTTGTCGTGCCGATGTCAATAAACAAAGAGGATGAGTTTGGTATACGCTTTACCAGTTCGTTGGCAATGCGGTTTTTTTCGTCTTGATACCGCACTTTACGTGAAGAGTAGGCTTCGTTTTCAGTACTAGAGTGAAGCGATGCGCCCCCGTGATGACGAGTGACAAGCCCTTGCTTCGCCAAATCATTTAAATCTCGGCGAATGGTTTGTGGGCTTACGCCAAACACATCCACGAACTCTTCAGTGTTCAAAAAGCCCTTTTCTGAAAGCATGGCAAGTATTTGTCTGTGGCGTTGGGTTTGCTTCAAAACATCACTCCAGTTCGAGTTCTTTTAAAATCTACTTAATAGTATAACTATCTGAAAGTTCACGGTATACCTCAAATAACGAAGTTCTAGTTTTCGCATTCAGAGCTTTCACATCTTCACAAGGCGAGACGAGATCGGGAATTTGGTAAGTATGCATAGAGGCCGCAACAGCAGCTTTGACGCCGTTGTTCGAATCTTCAAATGCTAAACATGTCTCTGATTCAACCCCAAGTCTTTGCGCCGCCAAATGATAAATCTCTGGGTCAGGCTTGCCTCTAGTCACCTCACAACCCGTTGCTAAACAGTCGAAGTACTTATCTAAGCCTGCCAATTTCAGTTTAGCTTCAGCGACATTTCGGTGAGTCGATGTCGCCACAGCGAGAGGAATATTTTTTGATTTCAAGAAATCCAGTAGTTCAATTACACCATGCTTTTTCGGAATAGCTTGATGGAACACAACCGAATCATAGCTTTTTCGCCACTCATCATTAATTACCTTGTAATCAATAATATCCTGATACGCCTCACCGAGTTTGCTATGAATGGTCTTTGAATTGCATCCAATAATAGATAAATAGCTCTGCTCTAAGAAAGGTACACCGAGCGTTTGGCATGCCTTTTCAAAAATGCCTTTACAGACATTTTCTGTATCGAGAAGCAATCCATCCATATCGAAAACTGCTGCTTTAAAGTTCATGAACTACCTTACTTACCTTCAAAAAACGCCGAGTATAGCAGATTCCCGACTAAGAAAGGTCGAGCAGCCCTTTAATAGCTTATCCTTTTATTTTCCACCTAATGACGCTTTGTAAGCTTGAAGGATAGCGCTCATCTTCTCAAAGTCATAATGTCCGAGCGCCACTTTTAAATCATTAATTACTTCCTCCGCGAGTCCGGCTTGAGACAAATAATCAACATCGCTCAATAACTCTGATACTTGCATATCAAAGTCCTCTGACAGAACAATCAACTCATTAATTCGCTGCAGTTGCGGTTCGCTAAATGGAATCTCGAACTCTTGGGGTTCAGGGACACTCATTGATAAAGTGCTTTGGATTAAGCTCTCAACTGTACGTTCAAGTTGAGTGTTGAGCATTGTAACTTCTTGTTCAACCGAACCGCCTTGCTTTAGCTGCCTTTCTATTTGGTCACAAATTTCAGCAATATCAGCCAACCCCAAGTTGCCAGCAGCACCTTTTAAAGTATGAACCTCAAACATTGTAGCTTCGCTGGTTTGCTCTTCTGAAGTACCTATTCTCATTCCGGAGTATTGTTCGATAAATCGTTGAATGAGTTTTTGATGCAGTGCCTCATTACCACCAGCTAAGCGCAGTCCTATTTCAGATCCAGCCACTCTTTCAATATCGAGATGATCAACTAAAGACTGTTTGCTTGGCTGAATCCATTTGGCCATCACTTGGAACATTTCTTCAAGAATAATCGGCTTACCAATCACATCATTCATTCCACACGCCAACGCCTTTTCTTTATCATCGACCATCACACTAGCTGTCATAGCTATTACAGGAAGCTCAACTAGACCAAGTTCTTTTCGAATATTCCTCGTGGCTTCATAACCGTCCATGATCGGCATTTGACAGTCCATCAGTACCCCATCATAGATTTCCGTTCGCAAGGAGGTCACTGCCTCTTGTCCGTTTTCCACCACATCAACGGAAAGTCCTTTCGATTGCAGTAACTCTCTTGCTACCTCCTGATTGATCGTATTATCTTCCACCAATAGAACTTTAGCGCCTTGTAATGATGCTAGTGCTCGCTTTAGTTCTTCGCTATGGCTTCGATAATGGCCTACACGTGGCGACTCATTCAATGCAGCTGCAATCAAAGCATCGTGCAATGTCGATGCAGTAAACGGCTTTTCCAAAACACTAGCGACTTGAATATCAGTCTCTTCTAACGCTTCAATGATATCTTGTCGAGAATCAGAGCACAGAATGATCAGTTTTGCGGTTAAGACTTGGGGCGCACGTTCTCGCATGGACAAGATCGTTTCTATGTTATCGGACACTTCATTTCGCCACCCATAAAGAACAACATTGGGAATAGTTTTCCCTTGATTAAGCGCTGACTCGAGTTGCTCTAAATCGCGATAGCTGTCCACCTTGCATTGGATTCTTTCCAGCTGACTTAGCACCACTTGTTCTGATTCTTTCGAGCTATCTATCAATGCTAATTTCTGACTCCGCAACTGAGCTGGATAAAACACCGTTGCGTTACTCTCTGAAACACCTAATACCAGTGAAAAGCTAAAGCGAGCACCTTCGCCTAACCGACTCTCAACACTGACTTTACCTCCCATTAGCTCAACTAGATTTTTGGTAATGGAAAGACCCAACCCCGTCCCACCATATTTGCGAGTCGTGGATGAGTCTGCTTGAGAAAATGACTGGAATAGTGAGTCTATCTGCTCGCGAGTCATTCCAATACCCGTATCTTTAACCGCGAAATTAATTTTGCACTCTCGCTCCCTCATCATCACAGTCGATACCTTAACGCGTACTTCACCTGTCTCAGTAAATTTCACAGCATTGGAAGTCAAGTTCGTTAACACTTGTTTAATTCGCAATGGGTCGCCGATGAGTTGGTCGGGCACATCCGAAGCGACATCAATAATAAGTGATAGCTTTTTCTGTTTAGCACTGTCATCAATCAGGCTAATCACCTCCTCCAACACACTGTCTAAAGAGAAATTAATTGATTCAATTTCTACTTTTCCTGCTTCGATCTTCGAGAAATCAAGAATATCATTAATGATACCTAACAAGGCTTGAGCGGAGCTATTAACCTTGCTGATGTAATGACGCTGTTTGTTATCAAGTTTGGTCTCTAAAGCAAGGTGACTCATACCAATAATGGCATTCATCGGTGTGCGAATCTCATGACTCATATTGGCCAAGAAGTCGGATTTTGCCTGGCTTGCATTTTGAGTTTGGATATTACTTTCTTCCAACTCTTCGGTGACGATATGAAGCTCACGCTGTGATTTTCGAATCAGATAAGCAAGAAGAAGAATGGCCAAAGCAAACAAAATGCCGCCATAGGTTGTCATATTCGCAAGGCCCCTAGCTTCAGACATCTCATTAAATCGGCGATTTCTTATATCCAGAATGGCACCGTCGATATCAATAGCGGAATCCACCATCTGCTGTGCGATAGTACCTATATGACTCGACACTATTCGCAATTCTCCAAATCGCTCAAGGTAATTTTTAATTGCCGGTTCAAGTTCCTCAAACAGCACTTTTTCATCTAACTCTATTAATGAACCACGCAGTATGGAGGTGGTTTGCAGTCCCCTTTCTAAAACCATCACCACATTTTGAGCATGAATGGTTTTTGCTTCGGAAGACAAGGCCAGCGAAAAATCTCTATCGGTTTGCCTAGCACTGTCTAATTCTTGTATTAATTCAGTCACACTCTTCGATAGGTCCAGTCGTCGAGCCATCAAATTTTGAATGGCCGCTACTTTTGACTGAGCTCGCTCAAACACCAAGGTCTCGTTATTCCGTAGGTCCAACGCAGATTGTGCTAGGTCGAACGCAACACGACTTAAATCTGCCAAAGCGGGGTCATCTAGTCGAATTCCTTTCTTAACCTTATCACTTCGAAACACAGTCAAATTCTCATAATAAGCGCGCTCTAGTTGCTCCAACTCAACCAATAACTCCCGACTACGAGTGTCTTTGATTCGATCTTCCAAAAAATCCAAATAGCGCGATATTTTCTTCAATTCTCCTTTGCTAAGGTGATATTCCTTTAAATTACCTGATACTAAAAAGTCCTTCGCATGGTTGCGTGCCGATTCGACAGCAACGGAAAGCTGGAAAGAGGCCGTTGAGTTACGGGAAATATCACTCATTGATTGGCGCAAGCTATCCACCAAGCGCTTATCTTTCTCAATATATTTTATCTGTAAGCTATGAAGAGAATCGGCGATAGAACTCGCTCGTTGAGCCGCCTCAACCATCTGTTCTCTTTTTTCGACCGACTCCCAAGACAACGCCACGTATCTTTGAAAATCTGCTCGATATTGATTAATTTGACGGACTAGTTCTTTGGTCCCTGAACTATCTTCATGCCTTTCTAAATGAAACGTTTCTGACAGTTTCAATGCTTCTGTCATATGAGAAAGCGCGACTTCCGATTCTCTCTCCGATAAGTCTCGGGTAAAGGAAAGCTCATGCAGTCTTGCTCTATCTAATGTAAGAAGCAGCTGCCCCGCACCTTCATACCGATCGACAGAACGAAACAACTTGTCTAAGCTGAACCACGCTGCTAAGCCGACACTGAGGAGCAGTACTAACACCACGAGAAAGCCAGCTGCAATTTTATTTGAAGTTACGATGGAATGTTTAACGCTTTCAGAATTCATGTTTGGTGGTTACATCCTGTAATAGTGACTAGCAAAGTTAATCAGCAAATGTGCGTTTGATTTGTTCTATCTCCGGCTCCATACCAACAAAAGCCGCAACTAAGTCTGGCTGAAAATGAGAACCTGATTCTTGCCGAAGGTATTCGAAGGCGTCCTCAGTCTTCCATGCTTGTTTGTAGGGGCGTTCGCTAGTTAACGCATCAAACACGTCAGCTATAGCAACGATTCTTGCGCTAAGAGGAATATTCTCTCCAGAAAGTCCTGACGGATAACCGCTACCATCCCATTTCTCATGATGGCATTGAGCTATCTCTTTCGCTAAATCCAACAATGGTGACCGGTATGGACCCAGAATTGCGACACCATATTCCACATGCCGCTGCATCTCTTTCCATTCATGTTCGTCTAGTTTTTCAGGCTTCAATAACACATCATCAGCAATGCCAATTTTGCCAATATCGTGCATAGGTGCCGCTTCAAACAATAACTCGACCCATTTAGGATCAGCGCCAATGTGCGTCGCTAACATTCGGCTGTAATGACTCATTCGTACAACGTGCATTCCGGTTTCGTTATCTTTAAATTCCGCCGCTCTTCCCAAACAGCTAATAATTTCTCTTTGAGTATCTTTGATGACTTGGGTGCGTTTCTGAACTAGCTTCTCAAGCTGTCGTTTTTGATGATGAAGTGATAAATGTGTTGCAACACGTGCTCTCACGATAGGAGGACTAACGGGTTTGATAATGTAATCCACAGCACCAAGCTCAAACCCTTTTGTTTCATCAGAAACTTCACCTTTTGCCGTCACAAATATCACAGGAATATCACTGGTTAAAGGATTTGCTTTGAGCTGCTCGCACACTTGATAGCCATCCATTTCTGGCATCATTACATCAAGCAAAACAATGTCTGGCCTGGGGACTTTTTGCGCAATTTTCAGAGCAATTCTGCCGCTAATCGCAACCTTTACTTTATAGGAATCTGTTAGAATCCCGTTCAGTACATCTAGGTTTTCTGGTGTGTCATCGACGACCAACACCGTAAACGGCTCTGTACTTTGCTCTACCTTACTCATCTCAGTCCAACCACTGTTATTATTATCAATAAAGTATTGTTTAGTTTGGATATATTGCAAATCTGAGTAGCATCAAATTCTGTAAATCGATGTCTTGAATTCCTGAAATCGCGTACAATCGTGTGAATTCATTTAACCGGCATGTTGTACATGGAAGTATTAAAAACCATCTTGGTAGGACTTATCGGGGCACTTCTTGGCGGTGTGTTACCGATACCGCTCGGTGAGCTATTTTCCGCGGCTCTCTTTGTTGTAATGTATCTGCGTTTAACCAAAACAGACGTAAGATTACCCAGTGCGATCCTCACTACGATTCAGATTATTCTTGGCCTGAGTATTGGTATCACTGTGCATACAAGTGAACTTATTGACTCTTTTTCACTGCCTTTATTTATGGGCTTGATTCTATGCATGTTGTCACAAACCACCGTCAACTTTTTCTGGCTCTATAAGCAAGAAAAATGGACGCCTTTTGAGTCCTTACTTGGCGCTATTCCCGGAGCAATGGCAGCAATTCTGGTAATCAGTGAAGAACAAGAAAAACCATCTCCCAAAATCATCTTTTCGCATTCAATCCGCTTACTTCTGCTAGTTGTCTTGGCGGGAATTGTTGCAACAACCGAGGAAGGAACGTCTCAGCTCAGCCAAACGGTTTCATTAGCACAAATCCCTTATCTTATTCTGCTTACTGTGCTGAGTTTTGTGTTTGGTAAGATCGTTGGAAAGATCGGTATCCCAGCCCCTTACCTGTTAACCAATCTGATTGTTGCTGCGATGTTTAACGCTCAATTTTCGTCACTTCATTTGGTAGTACCTGAGCTATTTATTATGTTTGCAACAGCAATTCTAGGCGTGCTAATTGGCACCCGTTTGGCTCCTACATCATTAAAAGACGCCGTTGAATATTCTAGAGCTGGATTTATTGTAACTGCGCTGGGCGTCACCGTAACCGTAGTCTACGCCCTGATATTTAGTTACTTGACCAGCACAGATTGGGAAGTGTTATTGCTTGCTTGGGTACCTGGCAGCGTTGAAGCGATGACCGCAGTAGCTCTATTATTGGGTTTGGAACCCGCATTTGTTGCGATAAATCATGTGATGCGATTAATGATGTTGTATATGATGCCTGTGGTATTAAAATCGCCACTGCAAAGACTAAGTAGGATGTAAACAATGGCTAGGCCTAAAAAACAGCGTCGTATCTGCGGCCGTGCTCCCTTTGAATGTTTCAAACCTAATGGTGTACCACTTTCTGAGCTCGATAAGATAGCATTGTTACCCGATGAATTAGAGGCATTAAGGCTGGCAGATCTCAATGGTATGAACCAGATTGATGCAGCGAAAGAGATGCAAGTATCGAGGCAGACTTTTGCCAACATAGTAAAGTCTGCCCGTTTGAAAGTCGCGACTTGCCTAATTAACGGTCAAGCACTCGTTATTGAATAAGAACCCGTTAAAGATTAGTGCTTTCTAGGCTCTTGTATTTGATACAAGGTTTTATGAGTTGTCGCACACTTATCTTTGCAGTCACATTCGCCATCGATGCCAGCACTCGCAAGTCCACCACAACTACCTTGAATGGCTTTTCGCTTAAACATCACACCAATAGCCATTAACGCAATTGCCGCCAAAAACGCAATAATAGCGAACAGTACTTCCATAATGTTACCCCGTCACTTAATCGATTTGAGATTCATTTTAATATGATGGACCGTACTAGGCGCGAGTTTATTTCGTTTCGGTTCGTGGCCAGAACAGCAAGTATTGTGTTTTGGCTTATTCACCCGGCCATAATCAAGTGATTCCACCTTATTTAGGGTATCAAAGTCGATATCGTCAATATGTGTTCTGACAGGTGCAGACCTGACATTGACGCCCGAATTGAACAAAGCTCCAAGCATTTTTTTGCCTATATTTCGAACCACGACGGTCTCTACGTCATATTGTTTGATGATGTCGAGCCAGTGTTTTTTGTTCCCGCAGCCACCTTGAGAAGCGTCAGGTAAGGTCAACCTATGCTGACTATTTTTCGAAGTATCAACCAACAAAATTTGAGGTGCTTTGGCGAAATGAGACGATATAGAATCATTATTGAATGGGATAGCAACGATCATAAGAGTTCCTCCATTTGAACAATGGTGCTTAAATTACTCCTATAATTAGCATATGCCAATAACTAAATTTGCAATATTAACATCTGTAAAATGAGAAACAGCGTTTTCCCAAGATCAAAAAGTCCCACCCTAGCAAATGAGCCTAACTAGGGCGGGGCTTGAATATAGAGACGAAGCTAGAAACTATTAAGCTTCACAATACGACTTAGCAATAGCGGCACCAAGACGAGCATTGTTTAAGACCAACTGAATGTTTGAATCAAGGCTGTTCCCACCTGTTAGTTCACAAACTCGAGCTAACAAGAATGGTGTCGATTCTTTACCAGCGATACCTTGCTCATCCGCTTCTGCCAACGCTTGTTCGATCGCAGAATTGATAGTTTCCACTGGCATCGCGTATTCTACAGGGATTGGGTTGGCAATCACTGCACCACCAGCAAGTTTCATCTCCCACTTCGCTTTCAGTGCAATCGCGATCTCTTTTGCTGAGTCTAGGCGGTAGTCGATGCCATGCTCACTTTCACGGGTATAGAACGCTGGCAGACTATCGGTTTGATAACCAATAACAGGTACACCTTGCGTTTCCAAGTATTCACGAGTAAGTGCTAAGTCTAGAATTGACTTCGCGCCTGCACACACTACAGCAACATCTGTATTTGCAAGCTCTTGAAGGTCAGCAGAGATATCAAATGTTTCTTGAGCACCACGATGAACACCACCGATGCCACCTGTAGCAAATACACGAATCCCTGCCATTTCTGCCAAAATCATTGTCGCTGCTACTGTTGTCGCACCGTCTTTTTCGCCTGCCACCATAAAAGGAATGTCACGGCGGCTGACTTTGGTCACGCTAGTACCGGCTTTACCCAAATATTCGATCTGTTCTTTATCTAAACCAACTTTTAGGCGGCCTTTTATGATAGCAATAGTCGCTGGAATAGCGCCTGATTCACGGATTGTTTCTTCAACTAAAAGCGCGGTCTCTACATTGCGTGGATAAGGCATACCGTGAGAAATGATCGTTGATTCCAGTGCCACGACAGGTTTGTTTTCAGCCAATGCTTGCGCAACTTCAGGTTGAATATCTAGATACTTCTCTAACATGTTGATTCCTCTATTAAACGAGAGACTGCCTTTTCAGACATAATTGAATTAATTGTTGAACTGGATTGGAGTGCTAATCGGGCTGCACCAAGTGCAAACTCCACGCTCTGCTGCCAATCCCAGTTTTGTAGATAACCATGAGCAAGACCCGCCATCAGCGCATCACCCGCTCCGGTGACATTGTTTACTAGTGTTTTCGAAGCCGGAATAAACTCACCTTGACCCTCAACACTCGAATAGGCGCCCTCTTTACCAAGGCTGATTAGCAGACGCTTAACACCCAATGCGTGCAATTTGTTAGCAACGTCTGGCAACTGATCCGGATGCTCAATCTTACAATCCGCCAAAAGTTCGGCTTCAGAAAGGTTTGGTTTTAAGGTGTGCACATATTCCAAATAAGGCGTTATTTTTCCTGCTTTAACTGATGACACAGGGTCAACAAAAATAGCTTTATCCGCATGCGCGTGGAATAAATAATCCAGTGCCGACTCACTTAAGTTTGCGTCGAGCACAATGGCCGATGAGCGATTAAATACTGCAGCGCGTTTAGAAAGTTGCTCAACATTAAGCTCATCAATTAACGCCATATCGTTTAGTGCAAGCTGAAGCTCACCGCTCTGGTCGTGAATCGACAAATAAGTGCTGGTCGCTTTACCTGGAACGGTTAAACAATGGTCAACACCAACGCCTGCGTTTCGGCAAGAATCTAACAGCTGCTCGCCCCAAAGATCATCACCGATTGCACCAATAAACTGCACCTTACTGCCTAGTCGAGACAAGTTATCAGCAATGTTACGTGCAACACCTCCAGCTCCTGAAGTTAGTACACCAGGGTTAGAATCCCCCATCACCAAATCAGAACTTGAACGGCCACAAAGATCCATATTGGCACCGCCTATGACAGCGCTGAATCGTTCTGGAGCAATGACATAACCTTTGCCCTCAATGAAGCCTTTTTTAGTCAGGTTCATTATGTGGCCTGCAACGGCACTTCGACTTAAATCCAACATATCCGCAAGAGTATGCTGGGCTATCATTGGGTCTTGTTTGATTAACTCTAAAATCTGCTGCTCACGCTCAGTCATAAACATTTGTCCGGTTGTTCAAACTTTTGTTTGGATAATAATTTGTCAAATTACTCGAAGCAAACGTTTTCTACGCTCAAAGATTCAACTTGATAGCGTGATCACAGATCATTGCCACTAGGCGCATATTCACTCCTTTACACTTTCAATCGTGAAATCCGTCACTTGAAGAAGTCTCCTAGTAGTAGCTACTATTACAATAACCATATAAAAACTAATGATAAGAAACGTATGGATTATATTGATTGTATTGCCAGCACCAACCGAGCGTTAAGTTGTCGAAACGGCATTGATGAGCTCTTCAAAAGCCTCAGAAAAAAACACCCTTTTCTGTCGAGATTGTGTGTGTCCGTTACCAGTCACGACCATCTCGAAAACTTCCATGTCATTGACCATCAAGACACCAGCGATTACTTCGATGTCATTTCAATCCATGCAGAGCATTGCCAACCACTGACAAAAATCATAGATAATCAAGAAATTCGCGTAGTTGCAGACCTCAACGAGCTTAGCCCAAACACGAGAAATGAGCGGCTAAGGAAACTAGGACACCGAAGTAGCTTCACGATGGGATTAAAAATAGATGAGCGCCATGGGGCGGTGCTTTTCTTTAATGCTACTAAAGCCGACTATTTTAGCGACGGCGAGCTGCATGCGGACTTATTGTTTGTAAAAGAGGTGATCACAAGCTTACTTTGTCATGATAGGTACAAACATCAAATGTTTTTGCAGGCGTTGCAATTGGCACTTCGCATTAGTCATAAACGCGACCCCGAAACTGCGGACCATCTGCAACGTATGAGCCTTTACAGCAAGCTGCTGGCCGAATTATTAGCAGTAAAGTTACCTGTCGATCACCGTTTTATTCAATGGATTGAGCTCTATTCCCCTTTTCATGATATCGGCAAATATCGTATTCCTGACCATATTTTGTTTAGCCCTCATCGTTACACCCCTGAAGAAAAAGCCATCATGGATAAACACGTCGATTATGGTGTCGATATTATTGATGAAGTGTTGAACAACATTGATGTCATGACCGCCTCCAGCGCGGAGGTCGCATTTCTTAAGAATATTATTTACTGCCACCACGAACGATTCGATGGCAATGGTTATCCTTGCAAAATTATGGGGAATGACATTCCACTCGAAGCTCGCATCATCACTATCGCAGACGTGTTTGACGCCTTATTGAGCAAGCGTAGCTATAAGCACGCTTGGACAATGGACGATACTCAAAACTATATTCGCCAAGAAGCAGGAAGCTTGTTTGACCCTATCATTGTGCAAATGTTAATGGATAACATCGATAAGTTTAGAGCTATCTATGAGCGATTTCCGCCAGAGCCTTTGACATCAGGTCAAGTGGCTTAACTTACTCCTGAAGCCGAACCGAATATACGGTCAAAATAGCTAAGTGGCGCAACGCGGGCTCCGGCCTTCCGTTGCCATTTAGTACTGTTAGCCACTAGCCATTTTTGCTGCGAGCCGGCAATAATCGCTTGGCTGACAGAGGCTTCACGAAGCTGATGTTCCATGGCGTACTCTTCTTGTTTTAACTCTAGTGGTGAAATGTCGGCGCTCAATGAGACACTGGATGCGAGACTCACCGACGCACAACTCACTATCCCGATATCCGCGGAAAATTGGCCAAAGAAATGACCGATACTGTCACCCACAACATCACCATCGTTGGTTCTCAGTCGACCGCCTGGTATCCAAGTCTCTATATGGTCGTACTGAGACAATATATGAGCAGCCTGGAAGTTATTGGTCACAACTCTTAGCTCTTTCTGATTACCTAACTTTTCCGCGATGGCGGCTATGGTGGTGCCAATGCCAAGAAACAAAGTACAGCCGTCCGGTATTAACTCAACCACTTGTTTTGCAATAATCTGTTTTTCACTCAAATTCGTTGCGCTGCGAGAGGCAAAGCTTCGGTTCGTTAATGTTGTGGGTAAACTGACGCCACCGTGATGACGTCTTGCCAGACCTAACGCACAAAGTTCGTTGATATCACGCCGAATGGTTTGTGTCGTGACATTAAAGTAAGCCGAAAGCTCTTCAATTGTGCAATATTCCTGATGCTGAATAAGTTCGATAACGTTTTGCTGCCGCAGGCTTAAATTATGCATTGTTTTTGGTTCTACTTTTTCAATATGTGTTGCCCGTAATCCTAATGACTAAAAATAATCAAAATCATATTAAGTTTTTAAATATGAATACCTTGGATGCTTTTTAGTGCACTTTATTTACTTTGACAACAATCACTCTGACAACTAGTGTATCTATTAGTTGTCAATTTATGAGGTTTGGTTGTGAATACAAAAAAACTAAATGAGCTTTCTTTATTAAAAACTGCACTGTCAGTCGAATACTCTAACTACCTAGCGCTTGCTGCTGAATCCTCAGTCTCCCCAAGATTTATACAATCAACATTGAATCCTTATGCAGCTTACTGCTACTTGGTTAAACAAGGTAACTACAGTGCATTGGAAATACTGAATGATTCAAGCTCACTTAATGCACACTTCCAGTCGCTCATTGGCTTTGTTTATAACTATGATGATACCACTATCAATCATAGATATAATATTGGTAATCAACTCAAAATCCTTTTCCGCTACATTGCGCAAGATAAGCATCTTACCCTTAATGAAGTAAACCTTTCGCATTCAACAATCACAGAAGACGCTTCGGCCTGTCTAGCTCAGTTCAGAGAGCTTAATATAGATAAATCAAAATCTGACTACCTTAATGGTTGGCAGGTGCTATCAAAAGAAGGCAAGGAACATGAGGCGCACCTGGATACGCTTTATGTTAATTTTGGCGAGGCGTTTACAAACAAGGTTCATCTAGCCCTTAAAAATTATGCTTTTACACAAAAATCATCATCTTTGAGCAGGGCATTAAATGAACTCAAAAGACTCTTTGTGGGCATCGCCACGGTTTATAACGACCGAGACGGACTAACAATAGAAACCCTTCTAAGTCGTAATTATGTACAGCTACTTTTCCATAAGGTGTTTAAAGTGCTATTTGTGCGCTCTCAAGCAGCCCATAACTGCCCAAAAGGTTTTCATGCTAAGTGGAAAGCTACCATTAACTATTATACCGAGTGCTTTATCAACACGGGTGTTTTTGCTGAGCCTCACAAACCATTCATCGTTCCAGACTGGAAAGACCCAAAAGATGAAGCACCCACCTTTTCAATTGGCGGCAATGCTACGCAGCCAGAAAACCTTCGATGGTTTGCTAACATTCCACTCAAAATTAAAAATGAAGAGGCTGTTTCAATTATTAAGCAACGTGTAGATGGAGACATGGAGCATATCAGGCATGTGTGTCTCTTGAAATTTTATGAGCTTTTAGAGCAAGAGAAGAGAAATAAAGCATTTCAGAGCACAGGTTCAGTCAAACCACTGAGTAGTAATAGCAATAACCCTCAATACCACAACCTTGTCGGTGCAGATAAGTTAGACAATACAGTAGCAACCTTTTATGCACATGGCATCGCTGCAAAAGACATTGGCTATTTAAACTTTTTGGGGTTTCACGGTGATGCTCGCCAGCTCAACACAGAGTTAAATTTGCCAACCAAATCAACGTTGAATGTTCTTTTGACGCTTCTTGTGATGGAGCATCCTCTAATAACCCCTTCTTGGTTAGCAGAATGGGACTTATTTGATGTAAATGGCAATATGGTGGGTTATAAGCAAGTTGGTAATCAGCACATTGCGGTCAGTTACAAATCACGCAAAGGTTCTACCAATGCGCAGCAAGAAGTAGTGCTCAATGAGTTTTCTAAATCTATAGTTGAGTTCCTGATACAGCATACTCGTATGAGCCGTGAATACCTGAAGCAAAAAGGGAATGTGAATTGGCGAAAGATGATTTTGACTGCAACCGCTACCAATGTGATACGTCCAAGCAATCTCAATAACACTCTTCATGCAGCAAATGATTTTTATAATTGGCTTCAAAGTGAAACACTCTTTGATAAGAGCAGCGACATAACCTTGGAAGATGCCCAAGCCATTTCCGATATCCATTCGTTACGTTCCATTAGACGACACCGAGGCTTTCAAATTTATTTGGAAACACGTTCAATGGATGCTGTTGCCGAGGCGCTTGGTCATGAAAAGAAGGATGCAAACCTACTGACATCTTACATTCCTAAGCCGTTAATGGACTTCTTTAATGCACGTTGGATACGTCAGTTCCAGAACGCTATTTTACTTGAAGCCATGAAAGATTCAGTGCATCGACTTGATGCTGTGAACATGAGCGCTCAAGACATTGAGGAGTTCTTGAGTAATCACGGCATAAGCAACATTCCAGAGCACTTCGATCATGGTTTTACTCAGCAGACGACTGCTGACAGTGAAGTTTCAGAATCGTTAGGGTTTAACCAGTTAACATACACTATATCGACATCACTTTTGCAGTTGTTGATGGCGATACGCTTTGTTGTTGAGAGTAGCGATGATGAGGAATCTTTTTTAGATATTGTTGCTCACTGGTATCAATCAGCGGTGTTTGTTTTAGATACCCTGAGTTCAGGCAAGCATAGTGCGGATGATGATTTGATGGAAATGCTTGATATTGCAACCAATAACACACTAGATACTAACTCGATTAAGGGGGCGCTGCTATGTTAAGTGTTGCTATCGACAATTCCTCTATTGCTGACCTCATTGAAAAGATCGTGGAAGACCATTCAGTTCTAAATGGTTTAAATGCTGAGACTCTTGAAGATATTATCAATTTTTCAGTAGCAAATGATGACTATCGAGCATTAGATATTATCACGAATATCCATACTGGCATCTACGGTTACGATGACCGACAGCCCGAATGGTTAGAATCCAGCTTTTCTGAAAACAAGTGGGTACTAACATTTGGCAAAAAACCAAAAACGATACATTGGGACACGGTGTACTTAGATGACGGTAAGAAACTCACGGATAAAAAACACCAAAAGCTGTTAAACAGCTTTAAATACTGGATTACGGCAGCAGATAATCCACTTGAAAACGGTGGGAAGATTATCAGTCCAATAACGGCTTATCAAAAAGTTAACAAAGTTATCGCTCTCATCAATGCGGTCTTACTACACTCGAAAGAGTTGAAGTTAGCAAAATATCACCTTCTTAATGTGAATGATGACTTCTGGTTGAACATCTTGACGAAATTCGCCAAGCACGGAAGTTTTCAAGGTGTGTATGAAATTGATAAACATACTAATGTATTACTTAATAACGCTTCTCAAAGCATTTCTGATACGGACGCACAAACATTTAAAGAAAATTTCCCCTACGTTACACAAGACATTACGCAAGATGAAAGTTTCTTATTTCTAGCAGAGAGAGAGAAGGCGTGCGCTTGGCTTTTTGAACAAGGTTATTATCAAAGTGGAGGTGCCAGAAAATACACTGGCAGCGGTGCTGTGCTGGGTGAGCTGTTGTTTAAAGGTAAGATGCTTTACCACGACATCAATATTCCCAACTACGCAGAACTTCACCTCAAAGCGCCAAGGCGAAACTCAGAGTATCGAGCTGTTGAGAATAAAGACACCTCAACAGGCACGAATCAAAAGACTATCTCAGTATATATTGAAGCAATTCGATTGATTCATACCAACCTTGAGCGTGAAGATACGGCAAACCCTTCAATCTTGTTCGAGCGTGTCAGTTCAGGTCACATTAGCCAGTTAGTTAGCTTTAAAAAAGCAGGGCGCACTCGCACCTTGCCGCCTACTTTTGTGTTTAATTTAATTCGTCAGTGCTATGAGTTTGCCAAAGAGCATCTACCTATAGAGGAAGGCGCTGTTACTTTATTGGATGAAACATTAACACTGCTATCTAAAGCAAGAAGTAAATCTGCGGCAAAAAACTCCAACACACTCCGCCCCCATCAACACACTCTAACTTGGAATGAAGAGTTGCATCGAGAGATGTCTACTTCGGAGCAAGGGTACTGGTTTCAAGCGGAGGCAATCAACTGTCTGAGTAGTGAATACCTTAAAAAAGGAGTAAAGCAGATTCAAGCCTTTGCAGAAAGTGTGGAAAGCCGCTTTGAGCGGATTCGAGCTAATGAGAGCTTGTTTGATTTGTTCTCTGTACTGCAAGGCGCAATACAAGTCTTAGTGGGTGCAATCATGGCTCGAAGACAAGATGAATTAATCAAGTTGAAGTCACATGGCAACCTTTCACCTAATGTAAGTCCCTTTTCAGAAGCGGGTGCAAAAACAGAGTACAACCTGATATTTAAGGTAAAAAAAACGGGCTCAAAAGGGGTGAACGCAACAATAGAAAGACCAATTCCCTTATCTATCGCAAGGTTCATTTGGCAACTGGAGCAATTTAACATCAAAGCGAGTGAGTTGGAGTTATGCAAAGGAAAGTTATCTTTGTTTAACAACCTTAATTCAAATCGCTCGCAGTTAAGTCAGGTTGCTCACATGACATATAATGCGCACCTTGATTCTTTATGCGATTACTTAGAAACGGACTTGGTGGAGTACGACAACGGTGAGTTTCGCCGTAATTATGTCCGTCAGCACCAATTGAGACGCTTTTTTTCTATGGTGTTCTTCTGGTCTAAGGGATTTGATGGCATGGATGCTCTGCGCTGGATGCTCGGACATTCAGACATGGAACATCTATATCACTATATATCTGAATCGGAAACTGGGGCGGTACTAAATGGGGCTAAAGCTAGCGTGATTGTTCGTGGTGTGGTCGATTTCACTTCTGAGCTTGCCAAGCTCGACGGAATAGAAGAGGTTCGTAAAATCATTGCAGAACGCCTGACAGGTGATAGCTCAATACCAGTCACTATAGAATCAGTGAGTGAGGCAGCAGAAGATTACGATGATGAGTCTTATCTAACCGTCCCTCATATTAACCAACTTCAAAAAGAGCAGGACATTGAAACAGAGGTTATTCAGCTTTTAGAAGAAGGTCGAATCACGCTTGAGCCAGAGTTCTTTACCATTGAAGATGCTGATGGAAATACAACTCAAACCTTTAATCTAATTTTAAAAATCAAAGACCTTGATTGAGGAGTGGGACAATGAAAGTTTTAGAGAAAAACCAAACGAAAATACTTGAAACAGAAAAGCTGTTGAAGGAAATCATCACAGCCCCAACTGAGTTTAAAAATGACGAAGAACTATTAAAGGCGCTCAAGTCTCAATCTGGTATCGCTAAATACCAGAATCAAGAGCGTAATATCGCATCATGCTCATTAAACACGGTCAAAAGCATCTCAGAATCACTTCTGGAAAGAGGCTTCTTATCATTAGATGAACTTCGTATAAATGCAAAACTGGCGATAGAGGCTGCACGTCTCGATGAGAAAGCTTCCAAAGGCAACAAGCAAACCGTCGTGGGTTTAAAGCACAAAGTTTCTGAGCTTGAATTGGAACTGGATGCAGCGCAGCGCAGCAATTCTTTACTGACCGTTATGGTTTCAGAGTTGCGTTCTAGATTAAAGCAACTAGCGAATCATGAAGGTACAGTAGAAGAACGACAGGAGCTTTATCGAGAGCACAATAGGAAGATTGAAGCGCAGATGAACTTCACTTTGAATGGAGAGCTATGATGGCGGTTCGTAAGCTTAAAAACTTTGAGCAATGGAGTCATCTTGGGTTTGATGGGAAGCTTGTCTTTCGTAAGCCACTGGATATTCCTTTCGTAACCTACAGTAATCATACTCCTTGCTATGAGGCCAATGCCTACATCCACAGTTTGATTGTGAGAAACTTAAAAAGTGACACTATTCGAGGATATGCCCACGATATCATCCACTTGGTTCACTTTATTGAAAAACAGCCATTATTGAGCCAATTTAGTCAACTTACTGATGCAACATTCACTCTTTTCGTTCAATCATTACAGGCGGAGAGAACACCACTTGGCGAACTAAAACGCAAGAATAACTCCGTTATAAAGATTGCGCATACCTGTTTGGATTTTTTGCAGTTTATCCAAGAGTTTCATGATTTGAGTGCTTTCATTGGCAAAGATAAAAGTAACTCAATTCAGATACTTGAGAAGCATTACAAACGCAAACAGGAAGGCTATAAAGGGTTCATTGAAGGCACTAAAATTACGCATTCTGCTGTACCAACTAAAGACGAGATAAAGAAACGTCACCCTGTTTCAGAAGATGATGCCTTGCGTGTTTGGGAGTTTATAAAGACCCAGAAAAATAAAGATAAGCGCAGAAGGGATATGGCGTTATATACAGCAATGGAGCAATTAGGTGCTCGTGTATCGGAGCTTCATTTAATCAAATTGACTGATTACGAGGAAGCTAGGCGCACAGGTATGCTCACGCTTACCACTTTAAAACGTAAAGACGACAATGCCACTCGAAAGATACCTGTTCCACATCTTTTGTTATCTGTGATAGCGGATTACATTAAAGTTCGTAAGAAAGTCCTGAGAAAGAAGAAAGGTCAGCATGACTACCTATTTGTCAGCTTAAAAACAGGTCTACGCTTGTCCGCAGATTCATGGACAACGTACATGAACTCATGGAAAAGAGAGCTTGGTATCGAGGGAGAGTTACACCCGCACTTATGGAGACACGCATTTATAACAGATAAGCTCAAAGAGCTTATTCTTGCA
Organism: Vibrio mediterranei; assembly: GCF_900088415.1. Classification (GTDB taxonomy): domain Bacteria; phylum Pseudomonadota; class Gammaproteobacteria; order Enterobacterales; family Vibrionaceae; genus Vibrio; species Vibrio mediterranei. The sequence goes on along the minus strand of NZ_FLLQ01000006.1, from coordinate 9,402 downwards.
ACTAAAGAAGTGAATGATAAGGACGATTTCCGAAAGCACTTACTTCACACACAAACGTTTAAAATGCAGCTTCAGCAGTGGACAGGTCATACGAATCTTAGCTCTTTAGATACTTATATTGATCTCGCATTTGCAGATATTCACGGCTACACAGAGGTTTATAATGCAGTATCTCTAAAGTCGAGTGTTGATTTGGCAAAGCGTCAGATTGAGTTGTTAGAAGAGCAGATAGCAAGGAAGGAGTTAACGCCTACCGCAGCACTCGGTGAGATGAAGAAACTATTGGGAGCTTTTCAATCTGATATAGATAAAAGCATTGTATCTTCGTCACAGTAAAAGCCCATCACCAAGCGGTCATGTAACTCGTTTCTGGACAAAAATCAGTTTCATCGATTATTTTCCATTTGCATATTTAGTCATAGAAATTGAGGAATCCGAGTAAAGAATTCCTCAAATAACTACAGGTATCTCCGTTTAATTTGAAATTAACGCTTGGATCTGCTGGCGAACATCTCGGCCTTGCCCGTCTTGTTCAACAGCCATAATGAACAGGCATTTCCCATTGCTCAGTTCTGCCCATTTATCACCAATGGCACGCTTTTCTGCTGAGTCATCGTTAGTTACATAAGCTTCACCTTTGTACTCAACAACTAGCATCCGACCATCGTTAAGCTCACATACAAAGTCTGGGTAAAACTTGTTATGTGCCAGCGGTAACCAGAATGAAGCTTGATCTCGGCGTACTAAGTTGCGAATCCAATGTTTTACCTCCGGTAGGCCATCTATGGCTTTGGCACACTCGTATTCCTCACCAGTAGCTTTCAGATCCTCAATAAGATTCTGCGGAAAGTAATGTTTCTGGAATTTGTAGCGACCAGAATAATAAGGCGGACGAGATGGGTAGTGGCTCGGCTCGAAGTGGTACATGAATTCATCGGATACACACGCTGTACTTTCAGCACCGAACAAACACGCTTGATATCCAGCTCGCTGAGCTTGCTTTCGGTACAAACGGATAAGATCTCGTATAGCACGGGCCAATGGGAACTTATTGCGGACCAAAGCTGTAAGGGTCAAGTTAGGCTTTTGAAGCAAATTTTTGACTAGACGACCCAAGAAGCCAACAAGTTGATGCTGAAGAACATCTGGTTGTCGCAACTCCCTGTCTAGCCAGCGGACGAGATCTTGCTCTGTAACGTCAATAAAGCCTTGGTTGAAAGCGATGACTTCCTTTTGATCGGCAACCTTATAAGTGAGAGACTTACCGTCCATGTCAATCGCAAAACTATTGCTAGTCTCGTTCATTACAAAGTTGGTTAACTCTGCTGGGTAGTCGAGCAGATTCCAGCTGTGCGCATGAAGAAAAACTTCTGATTCAACCAGCTCCAGCTCTCCTTGCTCCAGCATACATAGATAAGGAAGTGAGCCGAACTTTTCACCACGTTCTGATGGTGCTTTCGTAGCTTCGATTGCCTGATTGTGCACTCGAACATCACGTTCAAAGGCTTGACGCTTCTTCCCCGCTTTTACGTGCTTCGTTAGCACTTTTTGTATGCTTGGTGAGACTTCGCCTGTTACTTTGACTACCGCAGTGTCAGTTTGCTCATCACGAGTCATCGTGATCTGCTTCTTCTCTGACTCAGAAAGTTCTGTTAGATCGGGTAAATCCTCAACCTCTACAACAATAGCAGGAGGTGGTGTCGGTTTTACTTGAGGTTGCTCCGGCTCACCACCGAATAGATCCCCTTGACCACCCGTCGGAGCTTGCTCACGTAAAAATGCGGCGATCTCCATTTCCTCAAAACCCATAGCGATGAGCTTATCCGTCAGCTCTTGAGCTGCTTTTGCAAACTTCGACGTCGCAAGATGCGCATAAGCACGGTTCAAATCTTCAATGGTTCGACGGCGGGCGTAAGGCATACGCAGTACACGGCCAAGTAACTGTTCAGCATCTTTACTGGAAGATACTTGCTTCACCGAGCAAAATACGTAGGCAAAGGAACAGTCCCAACCCTCTTTAAGTGCTTCGATGGTAATGATGTATTCAATCGGGCAGTTTTGATCGAACAGGTTAATTCCATCTAGCTCTCGCTGGCTACCTGTTGCGACCGCAATCTTATCTTCATCAATGTTAAGCTGATTTATAAGATGATCTCTAAGTAACTCGACAGTCACCTCGCCATTTTTGTTTTCAGCTTGGAACAAGGCTATGGGGCGGATGTAGTCTTCGTCTTTTTGAGCATCCGTCTGAAGTTTGTTACGAGTGATCACAGCATCCTGAACAGCATCTTGCCAATTCTGATGTTCCGTCAAAACAATCGGCAATTTAATCATCTCTTCGGCTTTCAGTTCGGAAGCTGAAACATGAAACAGAACGTTACTACCGTTTGCGCTAGTGGTGTTTGGTGTAGCGGTAAACTCAATGACAGCGGCAGGATGGACTCGTCTCAACGTATCAAAGGTTAAGCTGGTACGAGCATTATGAGCTTCATCCACGATCACAACTGGCCGATATAGAGCTAATAGGTTGGCAAAAGAGAATTTGATATTACCAATTTCACGACTGCTCAAACCGTTCTCTTGTACATCAGCCTCAGAAACCCTCTCCAGCAACGGCAAGGATGGGTGGTTTGCAGGAATCTTGGCAAAGTGCGGCTCAAAGTTTTCGTGATAAGCGTAAACTTTGCGTCCAGAGGTGTCGGAAACTCTCAAGTTAGCTAAAGTCGATACCACTACAATCGCCTTGCTACCTAAGTCTTGTGGACGTATTTGAGTCACTTCATCAATATCGAGCACCAGAACTTGTCGATTGAAAGCAGCATCAAGCTTTTCACGATAAGGATGACCCGGCGTTTTTAACGCTTCTACTGTTTGCTCGCGAATCGTGATGCTTGGGACTAGCCATAGAGCAATAGGAGCTTCGGTCTCTAGATAATGACGAGCAGCAACTTCAATAGCATATGAGCCAAGAACTGTTTTACCACCGCCCGTTGGAATACGCATACAAAAGTACGGGACTTGCTCGAAACCATAATCACGGTAAGCGTGTGAAGGGAGTTCTTGTTCTTCCAGAGCTAACTTATACGCATTTTCAACACTTTCACTGCTGAGGCAGTGAGATAGGAAAGATTGCATCACATCAACGGCACGTTGTTGATAACCTTTTAACTTAAACATTCTGTGGGTTCCTTATCAAAGAGTGCCGACGTCGTATGGGATCTGCTTGAACGTGATGTTCGCTTGTTTCAAGCGAGCCTCACCTAAACGGCTTGATTCACCATAGATCACGATGCGTTCATGTTTGTCGATGTCTGGTAAGTTGTTGAGTACTTTGCTTGTTAGTACATTGCCACCTGCTGGTCGGCGATCACCTAAGATACCGTTATAGAGCAAGTAGTATGCGGTATCGTTATGAACACCCAGCAATGGGGTATCCGTTTTATTACCGAGTGGTGTTTTGGTCTCCAAATACCAGATATGTGATGCTAATGTTGGAAACTTAATATCGGTATTGAGGCAACCATATTCGTCAAATACAGCTTCACCTAATTGGTAAAATCGAAAGCCACTTCCACCTTGCCACTGACGAGCCTCTGTTATTCCAATATTGTCTTTTCCATCAGTGACTTTGCACAATCTAGGGACAATATGACTTCTAGCATGATCACCAATCTCAACCATAATCCATCTCCGCCCCATTTTCTGAGCTGTTGCCCCCGTCGTCCCGGAACCAGCAAATGAATCCAATACTAGATCGCCTTTCTGGCTTGCTATATGAATAATTCTCTCAAGTAACTTCTCGGGCTTAGGGGTTGAAAATGGAGCGTCAGGATTTAGTTTTAGTACTTCTCTTTTTGCATCTTGGTTATGACCAACATCTTGCCATAACCAAATAGATTGATGACTAGAAGTATTGTCTATTGTTGATAAAAAACGTTTAAACCTAGGAGTGTTATTCTTTCCATCTTTGCCCCACCAAATAAGACCTTCTTTTTGATGAACGAGATGAGTATCTTTGTTGTATCTCCATACTGCTGTTTTCGAAGGCCATATTTCTTCACCCGTATTTGGGTTTGTTATTGGATAATATAAATTTGGACGCTCTTCCGAGTTTTTATTACATTTATAATTATCAGATTGCCATAACCCTCTAGGGTCATTATCAGGATTCTTGTAAGCCTTGTTAGATTCCTCATTTCTCTTCAACCTGTTAGGAACCCAATTTTTCTTATTCTTTGCATAAACCAATATGTGATCATGATCTTCACTAAGTGTTTTAGCATCATTGGATGGAGCATATTTTTTTTGCCAAACAGAGTTTGATATAAAGTTTGCCCTCCCAAAGACTTCATCACAAATAACTTTCAAATAGTGTGATTCATTGTCATCAATGGAGATCCATAAACTGCCATCTTCTGACAAAAGTTCCCGCAACAATTCTAGTCGCGGGTATATCATTGATAACCACTTGCTATGTTCTAAATTGTCATCATAGTACTCAAAAGCACTCTTAGTGTTGTATGGTGGGTCAATAAATATACATTTCACTTTGCCTGCATAATGAGGGATCAAAGCTTTAAGAGCTTCAAGGTTATCACCTTGAATCAGCAAGTTTTCATTATCGGTATCACCGTAAGAAAGTTCTGGTACTTCTTCCAGTAGCCTGTAGGTGCATTTTTTAGACGTTGTTACTGCTTCGTCTTTGTTAAGCCAATTCAAAATGGGCATCTTAGATCCTCAAATCTTGTCTACGTCTAGGCCAGCGTGTTTCAATCGTCCGGTAAGGTTTCTCATTTTGCTAAATTCGGTGCCATAGCTGGGCTTGAGGCCGACCTCTTCGCAAAACTCTTTTGCTGTGATGTCTTGAAGCTCATCAGCGTATTTAATCGACTGTAAGTGCAACTCAGCCATAAACCCGTTCCGTGGAGCTGAAGCAAGTGCTTTCTTAATTTCTTCTCTAATCATTTTGTCCATAATGTACTCAATATGATTCATAGTGCGCGCTGGAGCACTTTAGCAAAATTAGCTAAAAAAGCTAATTAATCTCCGAAGAATTATTGCCTATGAATAGTTATGCTGATTTGTAAGAAAAAAAAGCCGAGTTGAAGCTAATAATGGGGCAATGATTGGTTAGAAATCATCGACGGTGAAGGCTCTGAGTCAGCCCTTTCCTTGCTTTCGGAACAATCAATTCGGTCTGTCTCGCTTCTGTGCAGTGTTAGTCACTAGTATGTATGTGAAGTGGCATCGTAGATTGATAAAAGCGAGCTCTCTGGTCACAAAAAACTTCCCGATAATCCTCTTGAGAATCAGCAACAAAAACCACTCTCAGGTTTTTGGTGGCTCTCACGGCTAACTTAGAACGTAACCAACCTGAAAAACGGGAGTTTCTTAAAGCACCCATACCGTAAATCCATAAGAACTTTGGATATTCACTTTCCTCAATCAACTTATTGAGAGTCTCTGATGTCGTAAAGTCATGTTTGTAGTCATTTAAATCAATGCTCTTTACTGTGACCCCCAAAGTTTCATTAGCTCTGTTGATCTCTTGAACGAATGAATCTGAAAGCTTTGCACGAAACACATGTTGTATATACATATGTAGGGCCCATGTGCACCTAACAGAACGTTCTATACCAGGATCAAAGTTATTATAATCCGCCCCCAACTTATCGAGCTTTTTCAAATTCACTGAAGTTTGAATCCTTATCATTTAATTTAGAAAGTGCTTCTGCATGTTAATGATCACATACCATGGTGGACTAATAAATTTATGGCGCACTGAGTTACTAGCCATAACGTAAGGTTTGCCCTAGAAACCAAGTCAACCATGAGAAAACCTGTTCTACACTGGACATCTTATATCAACCTAACCACATTGTTCTTTCCGTCAAAATCAGCGTTGTTATCAAGAAAGTGCTTTGGCTGACCATCAAGAAGCAAGACATAAAGCTTGCGTTCAAGAAAAACTCCAACCATGTAATGATTTTTCGGTATCTGATAACTTGGTACTAGCGCCTGTTCATCGTCGCAGAGGTAGCGGATATGGAGTAGCTTTACCCTTTTCAGGCCAACTAAATTACTACCTTCAATAAAGCCACCGAAGGGAACGGCAAACGTTTTGCCGTTCTTGAGCAAAGCTTCTACCGTTCCGTCATTATGTCGATTGTGCCCAATCGGTCCATGTTCGTTTATCCTGTCGACGCGATAGGATCTAACTATGTGAATTGACTTATACATACACTTAAAACTGGTTATATATACAGTTTAATTATAATCCAATAGCCACGGAAGAGCCATGCTGAGCGGAGCAGTTTACTAATCTTGGCCGACGTCACACAAGGTCATACTTTTTCCAAACTAATTTTGTTAGATAGCCTGATAGATTGGTTCTCATGTATACGAAACTACTACTACTGTCGCTGGTCAATACGGCGGAGTTGGTCTCGAACCAACAACTCCCCCCGCTTTTTGCGCTTTTGCGAAAAGCTATCAAAAAGTACGAATCTGATGAAATAGATTGGCACCTGGTCAATGGGCTCTCTGATCTCGACATTCTGTTTTTGATTGCAATGGCTGACACGGATCTGTCGGTGAACTTTGATACTACAGTCTTGGAGGAAGCTGTGCGTTTCGTCGAGTGGGTGCATAAGATGGAGACGGAGCAGGTTTATCATTAGGGTTGGTGTGCTGACTGTTGGTTGAGGTATATTGTGTACAACTTCGAATCAGCAACACTTTAACTACGCTCAAAGGTGGAAGAAAACTACTACCACGTGATGTGATGTCTTTTCGGACACTGTATTAACAAGACGATTAGCGGGTTGCATTTGAGTCTCAACGATAAAGCGCAAACTAAATAGCACACATTTATCCATTATTAAGCTGTTTGAAACGCTGAAATGATGCGCTGTTTGAACCCGCTAAACTTAACCTCATAAGCGAGACTAGCAGCACCATTTACCATACTACCAAGGTCAGCAGCACCATTCCATCTCAAGTCAACATTGCTGCTTATGAGACCAATATTGAGGTCTTTAGCAACTTCCTTTAGTCCTGATTCACTTGCTGCGAAAGTTCCAGGAAGGCCTGCCTTAGTGAACATACAAGATTCTGGAATATCTTGTTCTATCCTCTCGGCAAACTCTATCAAGCTTTGCTCTGCGAACGTGAATAACCAAGCCTGTTGGTGCGAGGCATCACTCACTCGTAGAATCCGCCCCAGCACTTGCCTAAAGTAGAGCTCTGTCTTAATCGAGCTGATATGGCAACAAACTTGAAGCCTTGGTATATCCGTACCCTCACTAATCATCCCAACACTGACTATCCACTGAGTACTATTCTTCCGAAAACGTTCAATCTCAGCTAAAGGGGCCTCATGACGGTAGGTCACGATAGAAACAGTTTGTTGATACTTATGCAAAAGTATCTTTTTAATCTCTTGGGCATGTTGAACAGAAGAAGCAACGACTAGCCCTCCGGCATTCTGATTTTGAGTACGTATCTTCGCTAGCTTTCTACAACCAAGTCCAAGCAGATATTCCATAGCTTCTTCATTTTGAATTACGCTCCGATAAGGAGCTTTAGTCTGCTTTAACATCTCTAGAATCGATGAAAACGATTCTTCTTTTCCGTCGCTAGTTATCGACAAGTGTTCATTATCTACGAGTACAATTCGTGGTGCTCTACATACATGGTCAGCGACGGCTTGTTTGAGAGTGTATTGATAGTCGACCAAGATCTGCCCATCGGGGTCGCTATACCGCGCTATCACTATCGGTAATGCATCTGAACGCCAAGGTGTACCTGAAAGCGCTAATGTATAGGTAGCCAGCCCCTGAATCTTGGTAAGGATCTGTTGTCCCCAAACGTTCGCTTTCTCATACTCGGAGCCAGAGCAATGGTGTATCTCATCAAACACAACAAATACTCGATAGTTACGTAGTGTCTGCCAAAACTCTTTGCTGATAAATTGAATAGATTGGTAAGTAAGCGACTGCCCAATCGAACCCAACCCACCATTAAAGGTGCAATTGAGGACTGCTGAAAAGGTTCTTTTTATCGCATCTGATACCGTTAGCGAAGGTGAAAAACACAAAACAAGATCAACCATGTCATCCTTCAACAATCTGGAAGCAATATGTGCCGCCAATACTGTTTTCCCTGCTCCTGGAGTGGCTTGGCAAAAAAAGTGGTGTTGCATGTTTTTGTAGTTTTGTAACGCTCTTTCAGAGCATTCTTGCTGCCATTTCCTCAACATTCGGCAACATCCGAAAAGATGATGTTAATCACGTTGGTTAGTACGTTAACTCTACCAAATAGATGTGCTGAGCGATCTCTCGCTTGCTGCAACATTGGATTGAGCCTCTGTTCCAGTTCAGGGAAACGACGATTGAGCGATTGGTACTCATCGATCTCACCCAGAACAATCTCTAACTCAGCTTTGTACTGGTTTCGCTCATGGCGCAATACCGAGTAATCTAAAGTGGGTTTAGCTGGAGAGGAGGCATTCTTCCGTTCTCCTTTGGGTTTCACATTAAGAGAGCGAAACAAATCCGTTTGAAAGTATCTTTTATCTCGTCCTTCTCCCTCACTTTCAAGCCAACCGTTACTCACAAAACGAAGGATTTGTCTGTAGAGTATTTTTCTTGCCTCATCAGGCACCTTCCTAAGATCACAAACAGAAAGAGAGGCGTCGCGTAGTTCAATAACCGAAAAACCATCCATACCTTTTTCAATCAATAATTTGTGCATAATCGCACTGATTTTCGTCGAACGTTTCATTTACAACTCTTGTAGAACAAAAAACTAAGGATTGCTTAGTATACAGAAATCGATAAAACTAAGAAAATCTTAGTTACTGTAGGTTTTCACACATGAACCGAAAATGTCATTTACTAACCCAATCCCAGCGCGACTCAAAGAAGCGCGTAAAAAAGCTAAACTCTCCCAGAAATCCTTGGGAGTGAGAATAGGTATGGATGAGGGTTCGGCAAGTGCCAGAATGAATCAGTATGAGAAAGGCAAACACGCTCCTGACATACAGACTCTAAAGCTCATTGCTGACGAGCTTGGCGTCCCTTTGAATTATTTCTTTTGTGAGGAAGAAAGCTCTGCCAAGTTAGCTTGCTTGATTGCAAAATTGAGTGAAGAGGAGAGGAAAGAGCTTATTAATAAGTTGAGCGGTTCCGAAGATAATTAGGTCGGCAGCTCATATTCGATCTTATGCCCGCTGGTCGGTCGCGACTAGAATGTGCCAAGCGACCAGTGATTAATGTCATTACTGAGGGAACCTGACGGGATAAATACCAGCCGATTCTGTCATGCCTTTTATATTCTAGTAGCCATATAGTTAGACTGCCTCACACATCGATATTCATCGATTGGGATTGCTTGATTCTC
>NZ_FLLQ01000005.1 GCF_900088415.1 Vibrio mediterranei | reverse complement strand
CCTTTAAAGCTCATTTGATTACTTTAAAAAGTACGCTAAATCAGTCCCGACATTTTCCCTCGGTAGTTATTGTAATGACAAAGTCGCTTGGTAATTAAGGTACGACAGAATCGCTTGGTGATCACAAGGGTGGAGTAGGCGGATGAATAGGAAGAGTTGTTGATTTTGGTCTAGAGTATTAACACCAGTCGAATAACAAGGAAGTCAAATGAAGTCGTTACAGCAGTGGTTAGATGCTTACGGAGAGAGCCACCAAAACAGCACTAATCGAAAAATACACAAAATTGCGGTTCCCGGTATTTATCTTTCTATTGTGGGGTTGATCTGGTGTCTACCTCAGTTACCACTTGGTGGCATGTCTATTAACTGGGTATGGGTTGTGATGTTACCTGTGATGGTTTTCTATTTTCGTTTATCACGGTCGGTGTTTATTCAGATGCTGATCTTTACTCTTGCATGTTTAGCAATTATTACCTTCGCTGCAATGCTCGGTATGTCGGTGCTAACCGTCTGTATCGGTCTGTTTGTGGTGCTTTGGATAATGCAGTTTGTTGGACACAAGATTGAAGGAAAAAAACCATCGTTTTTTGATGATTTACAGTTCTTACTGATTGGACCTATTTGGGTGTTTCGCCAGAAATGATGGTTGACTTAAAAAAGACCGCTATCCCAGTCAAACTAGGATAGCGGTCTTTGTATTTAACAATAATGCCTTCGATAATCGGTTTAGAACAGTCCTCCGTTCATCGAAAGGTGAGCGAGAATACTGGCAGCGTAGCCGAGGGCAATCACCGGCATCCACTTCAAATGTCCGAAGAAAGTGTATTTGCCGTGTGCAGCCCCCATTAATGCAACGCCAGCTGCTGAACCGATAGACAGTAAGCTACCGCCGACACCTGCCGTTAACGTTACGAGCAGCCAGTTGCCCATAGAGAGCTCTGGGTTCATAGTCAATACCGCAAACATCACTGGAATGTTATCGACGATGGCCGAAAGAATACCTACCATTACGTTGGCCCAAACTGGATCCCATTGGGTATACATGATTTCTGAGACCACACTTAGATAACCTAGCAAACTTAACCCCCCGACACACATCACCACGCCATAGAAGAATAGTAATGTATCCCACTCGGCATGAGAAACTCGTCTAAATACATCAAACGGCACGATGGAACCTAGTCGTTTCAGAGCGGTTTCATCGTTGTTTGCAATAGCGATGGCTTTCTTCTTCGCAATGGAGCGAGGCAGTGTTTTACGCAGGAAGAACCCGAAGAACTGTAGGTAAGCTAGTCCCATCATCATGCCCATGACCGGAGGGAAATGAAGCACTGCGTGGAAGGCAACGGCCGTTGCAATGGTGAGAATAAAGAGTCCAACAATGCGAAACGCTCCACGTTTTAGTTCTACGTGAGCATGGACCGCATCAGGTTGTGTCTTAGGAACAAACAGCGACATGATCACGGCAGGCACAATGTAGTTAATCACTGAGGGGACGAACAGAGGCATAAATTCGGAGAAAGACACATGCCCCGCTTGCCAAACCATTAAGGTGGTAATATCACCAAATGGGCTGAATGCACCGCCCGCATTAGCTGCGACCACGATGTTAATACAGGCAATATTTACAAATCGTAGATTGCTTCCCCCGACTTTAAGCACGACTGCACACATTAATAATGCGGTGGTGAGGTTATCGGCAATAGGGGAAATGAAGAAAGAGAGGATACCTGTTAACCAAAATAAGGTTCTAAAGTTAAAGCCTTTTCCAACCATCCAAGATTGAAGTGCATCGAATAGTCGCCGCTCTTCCATTGCTGATATGTAGGTCATTGCGACCAACAAGAATAGTAAGAGCTCGGCGTATTCGAGCAAATTATGTTCTAGTGCGGATTTCGCAACTTCGATTTGACCTAGGTCTTTATAGACTAAGCCGATTATTATCCAAATTAAGCCTGCTGCGAGCAGAACAGGTTTTGACTTACGTAATTTAAGGTATTCCTCCATCATGACAAGGGTGTAAGCAATACCAAAAATAAGTAATGCTGCATAACCTACTGTGGATTGAGTGAAGTTAAAGGTATCCGAAGATACCGTTTCCGAAGCGAAAGTAGACGTGGCGATAAAAGGGAGTACTAAAAGGGTCTGCCATCGACTTTTTTTCATCATGTTTTGATCCTTCAAAAGCTAAATAAAATCAGGCGCTAACAATTGCGATACGATATTTTAAAGGTTATTCAACATTTTCGTTGTGAGCTAACTCGAATCTGATGAAGAGCTTGTGGTTAAAAAATAGACTTTTGACAATGTTTTCAGACCTCCTAGGCTTAGATGAAGGAATCTGTCTAATTTGGTGGAAGGGAGCAAACTCATGAAAACAGTCATTTCATTCTTGTTGACGACACTAATGTTTCTATTTGCGAATCCAGCCCTAGCCGAAACGCAACCTTACGTTTGTGACAGTGCCAACAAAGTAAACCTGCCGTTCCCAGTCTTAGAAAGTGAATGTCCTATTGGAGAAGGGTTGTGGGGACGCAGTGCGCCCAGCGAAAGTGATAAGTCTTTCTGGATACAATGTGGTTTTGTTCAATCGGGAAGTTTGCGTGCAGTACCTAGCAACTTGCAGCAAAATGTCAGTAAATCGATATGGCTAAAACCTGAAATAGACGGAGACCGTTGCTTGATTGGTCCTTATGAAAACTTCGAAGCAGCAAGTTTCGATTTAGCCGAGGTGAAAGCTATACCCGCCTATAAAGATGCGTTTATCAGAACAACCAGTATTTTGATTACTACCAGTGAAACCCAGTTGGTGGCCAGTGCTGAAGGAGAGTCACCTGTGAACTCGTTGAAAGAAAGCTATAGTGCAGTGGTTGTGGCTACTCCTTTTATGATTGCTGGGCAGCATGGACGCAACTCGTGCCTCTGTTACTTTTAGCGAAGGCTTGATTACTGTGATTAGAGCCAATCAATAAGCTTTGATACCAAACGGCTTTAATTTTTTCGGTAATAGCTCATCCAAATTCTGAATATCGTCTGGGAATATTTCAATAAGACTCAGGTCATGCTCTTGATAAAGCGCACGTGTGTGTTCAATGGTTCTGTCGTCTGCTACATCGCTATCTGATCCCCAATATTGTAGGTAGACTTTCCCTTGTGGTAAGTAAAAATCACTCACAACATCTTGTTCTATGGGTAACTGCCTTTGATAAGCATGAACAACGCCTGCCATATATAACCAGTTATCAATAATTAACTCGCCTTTCGATTGAACGTAATGACCATCGAGAGTTCGATGTTTTGCCGCGAATTTCTGCCGAAAACTTGAGAAGGATTTTTCAGTAGAGTGCGCTTCTGCATCGTGACCTTTAAATTCGATGACGGACTGTTTTAATCGAGCGTGGCGCAATACAGAGGGGTGCCAAACCACAAACTCATTGTTGTTCTGTTTATCTTTACGAAGACGAGCACCCGCGCGAAGGCCAATGGCCGTCGCCTTCCATTGGCTATCGTCACGCTTTATCCAACCTAGCTCACTAAGTAGAAGATTGATTTTTTTAGCTGGAAGCGCAAAGTGTTCACCAAGTTGCGTTGCAGTCAGTGTTGAGTCACTAATAAGTGTATCGTCGATTACAAGGTTTGACGGCCACACGATAAAGCGTCCATATTTTTCACTGTCCAAATAGTCACCGCCGAAACGATGTCCAATATCAGTTAGCAACCAACTGGACTCGTGCCAGCTGATATAACCTGCGCGCTTCAAAAGCGTAAACAGTGCTTTAGACTCCTGGTTTCGACTTTTTGCTAGTGCGGATGTGGACAGTTTATCGTGCATTCGATTCCTTACTCGGCCTTTTCCATAATAGTTAACAGTTTTTGAGCTGCTTGTTTCGGTGATCCTGCATGACTAATTGCTGAAACGATCGCGACACCATGAACACCAGTTTTTGCCACATCTAACAAGTTTGATTCGTTGATACCACCAATAGCAACAATAGGTAGCTCTATCTGTTGAAGTGCATTCGTTAGCCCTTCAAGCCCCCATTCAGTTTTTATGTTGGTTTTGGTTGTCGTTGAGAATATGGCGCTTAGCCCAATATAGTCGATTGGAAGCTGTTTCGCTTGTTGCAGTTGCGTTTCGCTTTCAATAGAAAGACCAAGAATCTTATCCTCACCGATAAGGGTTCGAGCTAGGGTCGCTGGCATATCGGTCTGTCCCAAATGCACGCCATCTGCATCGATGGCAAGGGCGACGTCTACTCGGTCATTGATGATCAATGGAACGGTAGTACCCTCAAGCACCTTTTTGACAGCTGCTGCTTTGGTGATGAAGGTCCTAATATCATGATGCTTTTCACGTATTTGCACCATTGTCACTCCACCTTCAACAGCCTGCTTCACGACTTCTATTAACGTATCGAGGTCTTGGTTTTCGTCTGTTACAAGATAGAGTAGATAAGGGTTGCGAGTCATCGTTTGTCCTTAACACTCTTTAATGTGGAGACGGCGTAGCACTTCTTCATCACTAAGCTGATACAGAGCATCAAGCAAATTCATTTGCAGTGAACCTGGGCCTTTTGATTGCTCAGCCGCGATTTCACCTGCGATGGCAAATATTGCCGCAGCTGCGAGGCCTGTGGTTTCACCAACCGCAGCAAATGCTCCTGTTACCGCTGATAGTGAGCACCCCATACCGGTGACAAAAGGCATCATCTCATGACCATTACTCAGTGCGTGAGTGGCTTCTTTATTGACGACGTAGTCGGTTTCACCTGAGATTACGACACAGCAGTTGTAGGCCTCTACTAATGCGCGCGCCGCAGATAAAGCTGCCTCACTTGAATCCAGTGCATCAACACCTTTGTTTTGTGATTTTTCCCCTGCCATGGCAATGATTTCTGATGCGTTACCACGAATTATTAAGTTGTCAGCGAGTTCTGCAAGTTGACGAGCGGTTGAGGTTCTTAATTTGGTTGCGCCACATCCAACAGGATCGAGTACAACTGGCTTATTATTCTCATTGGCTTGTTCTACGGCGAAGAACATACCAGGACGCCACACACTATCTAAAGTTCCAATATTGATGACTAGTGCGCCTGCGAATGACATCATTTCCGCCATTTCTTGCTTTGAGTGTGACATGATTGGTGAAGCGCCTACGGCTAATAGCGCATTGGCGGTGTTATTCATGACAACAAAATTCGTGATATTGACGACGAGAGGTTTTTGCTCACGTACTTTTTGTAGCGCGTTGATAATAAGGTCTTTGTTCATGTTTATCTCCAAACCTAGATTGAGCCGATAGAATGACAATAAATTAAAACAGGCTCAGGTTATGACTTTTTGAATGATTGTAATGGTATTTAGCTCTGTTTGCTTTAGATAGCGTGTAAAGAGGTCAGAATAATGATGCCAACAGTGCAAGTAAGCGTCGAAAGCACTGTTGTCAGTGCGATAATATTCGCTGCAAGCACTGAGTTTCCTCCCATAGAGCGAGCCATGACGTAGCTTGCAGCAGCGACTGGCGATGCACTCATAAAAAATAGAATGCCTAACTCCAAACCTCTAAAACCGAACCAGTAGCCTGCTGTTGTCACCACAAATGGAGCCAAAATAAGTTTGTAACTACTGGCGAGCCATGCTGGTTTCTGTTCTTTTTTCATCGAGCTTAAGTCTAGCGACCCTCCGGTACAAAGGAGGGCTAATGGCAGTGTCATTCTGGCGAAATAATTACCGGCATCAATGGCTATATCAGGCACGGGAATCGACAACATGTAGAATACCAGACCAGACACAATTGCGATAATTAATGGGTTTTTGGTCAATGTAGTCAGCATGATTTTTCCGGCTGAAACACCAGAGTCTGTGCCTTTTGGGGTAAGGCAAATCACCGCTTGAACATTATAAATAAAGGTAGTGACAGCAACATAGATAGCCGCTAAAGCGACCCCTTTTTCTCCGTATGCGTTGGCGACGTAAGCCAAGCCTATAATCCCGGTATTAGCTCGAAAACTTCCTTGAATAATGACGCCTTTATCCGTGGAGTGACGAAACATGGCGCCAACGGAGGTGTATGTGAAAATGAAGAAAAGTATATTGGCAATAATACTAAAAGTAATGAATTGGCTCGCTGCGGAGAAATTGTGCTCGGAGTTGACGATGCTTAAAAATAGCATGGCGGGTAGGGTAACTTTAAAGACTAACTTAGACGCCACGTCGATAAAATTATCGTTGATCAGACCGATTCGTTTGAACACTACTCCCAAAATGATCATAAGACAAATTGGGCCCGTGATGGTGATAGAAAACAGCAGTTGGTCGACCAAAGAGTCCATAAACATTCCATATTATCAGCGCAGTAGCATTGAATAATTATTCCACATCTTCTCATCCCAATAAATCAAGGATTGCAAAAAAGTACGACCGTGCTAAATTGGTGGTGTATTCGTTTTATTAGAGATTTAAATGAGCAAAGGTAAGCTGACCAAAGAGCACATTCTTAATCAAGCGTTCGGCATAGCGAGTCGTGAAGGCTTAGAAAGCCTGACGATCGGTGAGCTGGCTAAGCAGTGTCAGATGTCGAAGAGTGGTCTATTTGCGCATTTTAATTCCAAAGTGAACTTACAGGTAGCGGTGGTTGAGTATGCCGACGCTACGTTCCAGACTCGTGTGATCGCCCCTGTTAGAGAGCATCAGCATGAGTTGGTTATTGATAAGCTTAAGCATTTGATTGATAACTGGATGTGTTGGAATCAATCTTTCCAAGGCAGCTGTATGTTTATCGATGCTTGGCGTGATAATCGTCAAGACGAACTGCAAGTTTCTCTACGCAAGGCGATTTATCGCTGGATCAGCTACTTAACGATACAAATCGAGAAGGCCGTCGAAACTGGTGAGTTGAAAAAAGATCTGGATGTTAAGCAAGCGGCATTTGAACTTTATGGGCACTATCTTAGTGCGCATGTTTTTTACTCCCTCGTTGGGCAAGAAGAAAGTAGCCAAAGGTTTTGGAATAGTGTGACTAAGTCTTTTGAGTCTTGGTCGAGCTAATAGACATTTTTTTAAGATAAAAAAGCACGACCGTTCGAATCGTGCTGCAAGGAAGAGTCAGTCATGAGTGACAAAATTTACTTCAACACTTCTAATAAATTCAGTTTTAAAAAGCGCATGATTAACCTTACAACGCGCGCTCATCATAAGTTGGCGCCTAATCATGCGAAGAACACCGCGAAGAAGCTATTGTTGACGCCTGTTCGTTCTAAACCAAAGAATTCTGAGCCTCAGGGATTGGTAAAGGGTGAGATCGCGACGCCAGAAGGAATGTTAAAGACATATCGTCTTGGTACAGGTCCTGTGTGGATTTTAACTCATGGTTGGTCTGGTACGGCAAGCCAATTCTTCCCACTAATGGAGCACATCGCAAGTCGAGGATTTACTGCGCTTGCGTATGACCATCCTGCTCATGGTGAGAGTGAAGGTGCATTTGGGCATATTCCTGCCTTTGTTGGCGGTTTAGAAGGTCTGCTGGATAATGAAGACGATGTTGCTGGGTTAGTTGGGCATAGCATGGGCACGGCTTCGGCGATTGAATGTAAGCACGCGAAACTTCATGATAAACCTTTGCTGCTTATCGCGCCAGTTCTCGACTATCTTGATAATTTGTTTGGTAGCGTCGCGCGTTCTGGCTATTCGATGCGTTTGTTTGAAGCGGTAGTCGATGATATCCAAACCCAATATCAATACCCTTTGCAAACCATCGATCCCTATAACAAATTAGCGCTTCGCAATGCGCCAACTATTATTGTTCATGATGAAAAGGATCGTTTCACTAAATATTCTGTGTCGAAGAAAGCAGCGCAAGAGATGGTCAATGTAGAGTTGGTCACGACACATGGACAAGGTCATGGTCGCGTTATGCAATGTCAGGAGGCAAAATCGAGCTTTGATAAGCTGATTGGTGTTTAATAAAATCAAGATGTTGTAATTATATCCATATTGTTGATGTGGTTAACAAATTGATAATTTTTCATTATGCGCTTGGTTTTCTATATGGGATCATAACTTGGTCCCATAAGCGTAGAAACTGAGTATCAGTGTCGTATCCTCTTTAATATAACTACATCGGATACAGTCAGCCTTCTGATCGAATCTAACTTCCGGTTTCATTATCTCGTTTATGGCGTTAGGGCCGCGACATTGAAGCGTGTTTCAAGGTCGTTTTCGCCCGTCTAATCAAAGGAAGCCATAATAATGAATAGAAACGATAGTGTCCCCTTACCCTCCAATACCCGAGAGTGGTTCTTTAACCGTAACAGCATGATTATTCTTGCCGACGTCGTGCTGTTTGCTGTGCTCTATAACACCTTACCATTTGAACCCAGTGTTGTGCTGGGAATTAGTATCTTAGCGTTTATTGCTGTGCTGTGGTTGACCGAAGCGCTTCACGTGACTGTGACTGCTATATTGGTGCCGGTGATTGCGGTTTTGTTCGGTGTGTTTGATACGCAGACTGCTTTAAATAACTTTGCCAATTCCATCATATTTTTGTTCTTGGGTGGTTTTGCACTAGCGGCCGCTATGCATAGGCAAGGCTTAGATAAGGTTATTGCCGATAAAGTGCTAGTGATGGCAAAAGGTAAGATGAGCGTTGCGGTGTTTATGCTGTTTGGCGTTACCGCACTTTTATCTATGTGGATCAGTAATACTGCTACCGCGGCAATGATGTTGCCATTGGTGCTTGGTGTATTAAGTAAAGTGAATGAAGAAAGCGGCCATAACACGTACGTTTTTGTACTACTTGGCATTGCTTATAGTGCGAGTATTGGTGGTATTGCAACAATGGTTGGAAGTCCACCTAACGCGATCGCCGCAGCAGAAGTAGGGCTCTCTTTTACTGACTGGATGGCATTTGGCTTACCAACATCAATCATTCTGCTCCCTATTGCATTAGCTGTCTTGTTCTTTGTATTAAAACCTAAGCTTGATGGTGAGTTCGAAATCAATCATGAGCAAGTGAATTGGGATAAAGGGAAAGTAGTTACTCTGCTTATCTTTGCTCTTACGGTATTCTTTTGGATATTCAGCAAACCGATCAATGCAATGTTGGGCGGGTATGCGAAATTCGACACCATTGTTGCTCTTGGCGCTATTGTTGCGGTGAACTTTGCTCGAGTAGTTCATTGGAAGGATATTGAGAAGACCGCAGACTGGGGTGTCTTACTGCTGTTTGGTGGTGGTATCTGTTTGAGTAATGTCCTTAAAGCAACGGGAACGAGTGTTTTTCTTGCCAATGAATTAAGTGACATGATCTCTCAGTTCAACATGTTGGTGATTATCTTGGTGATTGCAGCGTTCGTGGTCTTCTTAACTGAGTTTGCCAGTAACACAGCGAGTGCGGCGTTGCTGATTCCGGTTTTTGCGAGTGTCGCTGAAGCGTTTGGAATGTCACCGGTGATTTTGTCGGTGTTAATTGCAGTGGCAGCCTCTTGTGCGTTTATGCTTCCGGTAGCGACACCTCCAAATGCAATTGTTTTTGCCTCTGGTCATATTAAACAGCAAGAGATGATGCGTATTGGTATTCTCTTGAATGTCGCTTGTATCGGCGCTTTGACCATAATTGCAATGAGCTTTTGGGCATAGTCTAACGTCATCGAGTTGACTAAATAATCAAATAGGTCGTAAATAGAAAAGGGTCATCAGTGTGTACTGATGACCCTTTTGCTTACCAGTTTATTTCGTCCAGCGTGTTATAGATAAGCTGAGCGCCAAGCGGTGACAAATGAATACCATCGGCTTGGTATAGTGATGCATAGTCTTTTTCGCATGCATATTGTTCAAACGTTTGGTAGATATCCACGATTTCAAGACCATTCTCTCCGCTGCTGTACATTGCTTTCAGCTTTTCAGCGTGTTTTTGACTCAACTGCTGAACTGCACTACGAATGGTTTCAACGGTGCCTTTGTGATTGCCAAACATTGGGAGCGAACCAACTGGGTCGATAGCAGAAGTGACGATTAAAATGGGTTGAATACCATGATGTTGAGACTGAGCAATCATAGCGTTGAGGTTACTGGCAACCACACTGATATCTGTGCCCCAGTTGAGGTCGTTCAGCCCGCCAAATAGAACAACGGCATCAGGAGCTTGGTCTAAAACTTGTTGTTTGAATCTAGATAGCATTCCTGCTGTCGTGTCACCGGGTACACCGCAGTTGATAAACTCAATATCTGGATGGGCTGCAATGAGTTTATCTGACCAGTTTTGATTTGTGGCTAAACCCCATCCAGCCGTCAAGCTGTCACCCAATAAGACGATTTTTTTCACGTATTATTCTCGTATGATCGAAAAAGCCGCTCCATTAAGAGCGGCTTTTGAATAAGTTAGATTAGTTGCTGCTGATGTATTCTTTAAAGCGGGCTTTAGTGTCTGCATCTGCCTTGTTGTACCAAAAGATGAGCATCTCTTCAGCCGTATTGTCTGCTGCGCCACCTGGTACTGCGATTTCTGCGTTTGCTGAATTCGCAGGTAAGGTTGCGGGTAGCGTTACAGCGGTAACTGCACCTGCTGCTGCGATAGCGGCTACACCACCTTTGCGGTTGTAATCTTCTGCTTCTCGGTTGTAGTCACGGCCGATCTGCATACCGTCTTTAATCAGTTTATCCTGAGTTACTGGGATAGCATTTCCATCAGCGTCGACCAAAGACCATTTAAAGCTATCAATGTCCTTTTTAGCTTGGCGCTCATTCTGGTAAGAAGGGACTTCTAGAGTAAGTTCTGTATTGCTAGCATCAAAACGAGCGATGATTGCTTTGCTTGGAACCGTCACACGTTCTTCTCGATTCAAATCAAACAAAGGTTCGAAGCGAAAGACAATTTGGTTTACACCATCTGGAAGCGTAGCGGTTTTGCCAGAAGAGAAGAAACCGTTGGATTTTGTAACTGGGTCTCCAGCATTGACTGATAGTAGATCAACAGAGTCAGGGATTTTGATCGTCACATCAGCAACAGCCATGGTGCTGCAACCAGCGAGTAATGCACAAGCAAGAATCTTAGAAGCTTTCATTTTATTTTATCCTAGCAGAATTATTCTAATAGTTTAGCGTACACTAGATTGCCTATGTTGTGGATTGATTGCAATCTTCGCCGCAATACTAATATGGAATT
The DNA here is from genome assembly GCF_900088415.1 of Vibrio mediterranei. Taxonomy (GTDB): domain Bacteria; phylum Pseudomonadota; class Gammaproteobacteria; order Enterobacterales; family Vibrionaceae; genus Vibrio; species Vibrio mediterranei. The sequence continues at coordinate 426,369 of NZ_FLLQ01000005.1, read as the reverse complement.
TAATCAAAAATTTACAATGTATGCTTGTCATTGTTGTGGTCGACGATCGGAAATACGGCGTCGTAAACCAGGTTAAAGAAATAGGCGTAAAATAGGGCAACAAAAACAAAACCTACGTCGGCAAGCACGGCGTCAATTATCGATAAATTCAAACTCCATGCGAGCAGTGGGATGGTTGCAACTAGCAACCCTAACTCGAACAGTAGTGCGTGGTAGACGCGTTGAGCAGGGGTCTTGATTGATGTCCCATGTAAGTAGATCAAAATTCGGTCAAAAGCGTAATTGTAAATGTAGTTCCAAATCATAGCGATTAACGACAGCGAGAATGCGGTCAAGGCTGCGGTTTTTACGTTAGCTCCGAAAACAAACATACAAATTGGTGCTGCAATAAGTAACAGTAATAGCTCGAACAAAATGGTATGTCTCAATCTATCGGCAGGGCCTCGCATTACATTTTTTGAAGTCACAATGTGCTCTCCTTCACATCTTATCGAATTGCGCAAACTTTATAAAAAAAACATTACATTTTGAAGATCGATCTATTAAGTTTTCGAATTGGTCGGAGGAGTGATAGCTCTAATGCGATATTTTTGTAAGAATATGATCCAAATATACAATTTTAATAATTCGCATGAATGTATTACTCTTTGCGGGTGCTATTAATATATATATGAGCGGTTATTGTTCGTCCTAAACTGCCCGTTTTTAAAATGACCTATTAAGTATACGGATACTTTGCCTTTTTCCTCAAACTAATATTTAGTAGCATATCAATTGGTGGTACCTCCACCAAGCTGCACTCAATGAGCCTAGATGGTCTCAAAAGAATGGAATCTAAGTGCTACGTACGATTTTCAATAACGCACAGAGATTTCATTTGAACACGCCAAACTTTTCATCGACTTTGATGGCTATATCAATACTAGTTTTTGCCTCCTATTGCGATGCGAGCGAAACGAAGACTTCAACAGAGAGTCAGAACAAGCCTGAAGAATCGGTGGAAACATCAGATGAGCTTCCTGACCGCAAGTTCGCCGCATTTCCTGTTCCAATTACTGATGATGCACTTGGTCTGGGTCTTGGCGTTAATGCCATGTACCTTCACGAACGAGCCGAAGGTGCTAAAAACCCCTCTACCAGTATGTTTTACGGTCAATACACTGACACAGGCAGTGGCATGGCAATCATAGGACATGAACATGTTTTTGCGCATGATGCGTGGCGTGCGGGTTTCTATGCTGGACACTTTGGTCTCAATTTGAAATACACAGGGCGCGTCGGAATGCAGTTACCTAAAGCCGCTCAATATTCATCCTACTCCAACTTTGTTTACGCAGAGGTACGTAAGCAAATTATTGATGACCTTTATTTAGGTGTGCAGGGTTTGTGGAGTGGTGGTAATGCGAGCCTTAATGAGCATACCGATCCAGAAATTAAAAAAGCGTTTGAGCAAGAAATGAGTGGTAGCAATAGCGCGCTCGGACTGCTTATGACCTACGACTCTCGCGATAATATGATGGGGGCGACGAAGGGATTAAACGTCGATTTAAGTACTTTGCGCTATTCAAGAGATAAACGGACGGGCAAACGCTTTACCAGACTGGATGCAGAAATCAGTCAATATTTTCCAATTGGAGATGATGTGCTGGCTTATCGAGTCATGGGTAAGGAAATGTTAGGTGATGCGCCAGAATATGAGTTTGTTACCCCTAGCTTACGTGGTGCCGATTGGAATAAATACCGAGGCAGTTCAGTGTACCAAGCTGAAATTGAATATAGGCACAAGTTCTCCACACTCTGGAGCGGTGTGGCTTTCGCTGGTGCGGCGGTGATAGGTAATCAGGACCGTTACTACACGCACTCGGTTCAGTCTGAAGTTGTGCCATCGGCTGGCGTCGGTGTTCGTTACTTATTGAATGCCAAGGAGCGATTTACTGTTGGTGTAGACGCTGCGGTATCAAAGATGGGTAATGCCAGCTTTTATATCCGATTTGGAGAAGCTTTCTAGTTGCCATCTCAGCCATTTTATTGATTTATAGTGCAAATAATCGGTAGTGGCATTATTGTTTTGGTTTATCTTTGGGTGCAATTTTTGTGCTATTGTTTTACGATAGTGCGCTTGTTAATAATATAGTCAAAGGGTTGGGTATGCTGAATATTGAACAGCTTGTTGCTTTTGTCGCTGCGGCAGAACAAGGCTCATTTTCTGCTGCTGCGAGGCATTTAGGAAAAAGCCAAAGCTCAGTGAGCATTGGTGTCAATAATCTGGAGGTCGATCTCGGGATTACGCTTTTCGACCGCAGTACCAAGTACCCTAAGCTGACGCCGCAAGGCGAGCGAATGTTGTCGCAAGCTAAGGTGCTTTTAAGACAAGCTGAACGAATTCGTAATTACTCACAAGCTAGTGTTGATAGTGTTGAAGATACATTAAAGATCGCCATTGACCCTTTACTACCATTCTCTTTGTTGGAATCCGCAATTGAGAAAATGTCTCAACGCTTTCCTTTCACACAAGTTGATGTTTCGAGGCTTGCAGCACACCATCTCACTAACGCGATTATCAAAGATGAAGTGGAACTTGGTTTCAACCTAGCGGCCGACGCGGTGCCAGAAGGGCTAGACTTTGTTTCTATCGCTAATATCGAGTGGGTGTGTATTTGTAGCCCGGATTCGATTTTCGCCGACATGCAGCAAGTGAGCAATGAAACCCTTATTGGCGAACGACAAATTGTGTGTCGCAGCATGATGCAGAATACGGTGCTTCAGGCTCAGGGCGCGTTTTCTCAAGATATTTGGCAAGCTGACGATCAAGAAGATGTGATCAAGCTGGTGGAACAGGGTATCGGTTGGGCGATTGTGCCTAAAGATTTCACTGTTGAAAAGCAGGCGATGGGTACCTTGATTGACTTTAGACCGGAATTCCAGCGCTATGAAATGATGAACTCTGCGGATGTGCTGTGGAAATCCAATACGAGGTTAGGTCCTGCTGCTAAGTACTTATGTGAGATGCTTGGTGTCTTCTAAGTAAAAATAGCCCCTCAACCGAGGGGCTATTTTTATGCTTGATGAATATGGACTTGATTACGACCTTTTAGTTTTGCCTGCTGTAGGCTTTGAGTAGCTCTACCAATAATGCCATCTGTGCTATCTCCTGTTGCTGTAACGCCAATAGAGACGGTGGCTGTAATCCATTCATCATGAATGTTCAAAGGTAGCTTTTCTATCAGCTGTCTTAACCATTCAAGCTGCTTTTTCGCATCGACGTTGTCGTTTGCCTCGAATAGTACCGCAAATAGTCCGCTTTCATAGCGAGCAATGCAATGTGACTTTGGCTTTGGGAAGCTGCGTTTGATGATGTCTGCTACATATAGAATAATCGTGTCGCCAATCATATCGCCATAGTCAGCATTGATTCTTTTTAATCCATTTATATCGATCAAAGCAAAGTAAGCGCTAGAATTTCTGAGTTGCTGGGTCAACTCTGAACGCATGGTGAGCTTGTTGTCCAGTCCAGTAAGTGAATCCTTATCGTTGAGGTATTGGAACAGCAATAAGTTTGACAGAGCGACTTCAGAGAAATCTCGAATAGCCCTTATTACGCCATCAAAGGCAAAAAACGCACTCTTAACGTATATCACGCCAATTAGGGTATCCCTCTGAAATAGCGGCAATATGTAATGACGCCCATTCACTTGAAGCTTTCGCGCTAACGCATCATTGTTACTGTTATATACATAGTTCAATTGACGTGAGGTGAAGATGGACGGCAATGACTGGCATTGATGAATAACTTTGGTATTGCCATGAAAGTCGACGGTTTTAAAGCTCCCAGTATCTTGTTCGTATAGACAAAATTGTACGCCTTTGTGGAAGATAAAACGGTCAAAGATGGCGCGAAGATCGTGTTTAAAATGAGCAATGTCAGGCGCCTGGTTGAGTCTTGCTAAAGAGTGGTTGAGCTGGTAACTGATGTAGTTAATAGATAGAGCCAGCGATAACAGCGCTAATATCACCAAAGCGGTGAGTGAAATCTGATAAGACGTAAACAGAATATCTGCTCGACTCGTTCCAGAAACGAATATCCATTTCATTGGGTTTCTTGCGTCAAACATACTGACTTTGAGTTCGCCATTGTAGTGGTATTCGTAGCTACCTCTAGTTTGTCCATAGGCGATCTTCTGTTCTAGACCTTTTAGGTAGCTGATGGATTCTGTGCCGATTCTTAGAGGGTTAGGGTGGAAAATAAGTCGGCCATTGGTGCCATCGATTACAAAGACATAGCCCTCTTTCAGCGTTTTCATATTTGCGAGATATTGAGTGATATGTTGAGCGTCTACCTCGAACCAAACCTCCAATCTTGGTTGACTGATCTGTTGCTTAATAGCAAATACCCATAACCCATCGAGCTTTTGATACAAGGTAGACACGGCATATTGATGTGAAAGGGCATCGAAGGAGTGCCATTGAATCGATGACTTTGTTTGCTCACTAATACCTTCTCCTTGATTATCGACATAAGTTTGAGCGACCGGGTCGAATACACTAATACTCTTATACAGGTATGTGTTGTCTAGTGTTTGCGTAACAAGTGAAGCAAAACGCGGGTCGTCGATATGCTTTTGCAGTAAATCCACTTTTGCAAAGGTCGCTTCAATTTGTGACCAAACCAGTGCCGTTGCCATCTTTACATTGGACTGAGATTGAGATTTCGCAAGTTGAAGAGAATGTTGATATTGCTGATAGGAGATAAAAATAAGCGCTGCAATAAGAGCAAAGGTGAGCGGCTTTAGGGCTCGTAACAGGATTTTTGGCAGAGACATATTGTATTAAACCAATTGAGCATGCCGAAATGGTACTACGTCTTATATAAGTGATACAAAACAATTATTTGACGTAAAGTTAGTAGAGATCAATTGATAAAAATAAGAGGTTGAAAAACAACCTCTTATTGATAGGTATATTAACACTAAATTATGAGTCTGTAGGAGAAAAGTGCAAAATAGCCATAGACATCGGGGCTTGTAGTATTTCACCTTCAGCATGTCCTACTTCCGACTCCGCAATATGCGTGTCGCAAATGGTCTTCCAAGTCTGATTTCGATCGTTTGGCAAGGTAAAACGAGCGGGTGCTTTGGTTTGGTTAATTAAGTAAACCATCTCATCACCGTCATCCCCAATACCAATATGTAGAGCGACGCTACTGAGTCGATTCCAATCTTCCATGCTCATTAATTTTCCATCCACACGGCTCCAGAAGATGCGATTATCGTTACGCTTCTCGCCGCTAAATGCGCGGATGAAAGGCACCATATACTCTTTGCGAGCGGAAAGCATGTCTGCTAGCCATTGTCTGAAGTGTTCTTTCGGCTCACTTGAGCCCCAGTCTAACCAACTGATCTCGTTGTCTTGGCAATAGGCGTTGTTATTACCTTTTTGTGTGTGTGAGAGGACATCGGCGGTCAAAATATGGGGAATACCAAACGAGAATAGCAGCGTTGCCATAAAGTTACGTTTTTGCTTTTCGCGAGTTGTCAAAATGACTGGGTTATCTGTGTCACCCTCGGCACCATAATTGTCAGAGCGATTATCACCGTGTCCATCGCGGTTTTGTTCACCATTGGCCTCATTATGTTTGTGTTTGTATGACACCAAGTCTTGCATAGTGAAACCATCGTGGTAAGTGATGTAGTTCACGGTCAGCTTATATGGCCAATTTGCCGCACTGTATAGATCTCGAGAGCCCATTAAGCGGGTAGCGAACTCCTTCAAATAACCTTGATCGCCACGCCAGAAGCTACGCGTAATGTCTCGCAAACGGTCATTACACTCATTCCAACCAAATGGGAAGTTACCGACTTGATAACCATTAGGACCGATATCCCATGGCTCTGCAATCAACTTAGTCTGTTTTAGTACAGGATCTTGCGCGACAGCTCTAAAGAAGGCAGCGTCACGGTTAAAGTTATCTCCGTTACGACCGAGTGTCGCAGCAAGGTCAAAACGGAAGCCATCGACGTTGAACTCTTGAACCCAATAACGGAGTGTATCCATAACAAGGTTGAGTGCTGGTTGATAATTGAGGTCAACCGTGTTTCCGCAACCGGTAAAGTTTGCAAAAAACTCGCCATGGCGTAGATAGAATTTAGAGTCTAAGGCTTTCAGATTGAAGACCGCTCCGTTATCTCCACCCTCCGCAGTATGGTTGTAGACCACATCAAGAATGACCTCAATACCTTGGCGGTGAAGTTCACGAATAGCAGTTTTTAGCTCTAGTACAGCATCTGAATCCGCATAGCGTGGATCTGGTGCCATAAAGACATATGGGTTATAGCCCCAGTAGTTGACCTTATCCATATTGAGCAGATGAGGCTCGTGCATGCAGGCGGCGACAGGGAGCAATTGTATCGAGTTGATATTTTGTTTCTTATAAAACGCTAGCATCTCTTTGCTGACTAAGCCTAAATATTTGCCTCTATCCTGCGATGGGACTTTATCATTGAGCTTAGTGGAGCCTTTTACATGAGTTTCGAATAGCACCATTTCTTCGCGAGGAATTCTTGGTAGTTCAGTGTCTTGCCAATCAAAGTCGTCAGCAATGACGACACACTTTGGTAATTCGAAGCTTTTTGATGCATCAAAAGGTGGAATATAATGCAGAGCTTTGTCCAACGATTTTGCATAAGGGTCTGATATGAAATGACGCTCTTCACACGTTTCTATGACAAAACCATAACGTTGCCCAGCCGTGACTTCGCTAATGTGGGTATGCCTTACTCCAGCATATTCATTAGGGAGTGGGAACAATTGAATATTATCGTTGTCATCAAAGAGAGCTAATTGGATATCTGGGCAATCTGGAGCATGGATCGCGAAGTTACATCCTCGTTTATCCAGCGTCGCCCCTAATGGATATGGGCTTGATTGATGTTGTGTCATAAGATTTTTTTCTATTTGTTCGTGAATGACATTACTTAACTTTCAATAGTTAATAGCTTTGTAAACATTAGGTCAAGTTAAGATCACAGAATTTTAAATGTAATTTAATTTCAGTTTATTTGGCGTTATTTTGTAAAAAGTGATGTAAGACGTATTTTGTGCGTCAAAACATTACCAAATCCGCTACTCCTCCCCCCTTTTTTTGTGACTTATCCTTAAAAAACACCATACGGTTATTTTTCTCATCCTTTCTCATCCCCCTTAACAATCTTCAGGGTGGAGGACGTATCGCACTTACTACTTGGTTAATCTGACACCGTTCAATCAACTCGGGACCCTAAACCGATAAATATTTCAGACCTAAACGCATCAGTACTGCCTCTGCGGCGTTTTGGAAAATGAAATTGAATATAACGATAAGTTAAACGGAGTTTTCTAATGAAAAAAGTAAGTGTAATTGCTGCTGCAGTGGTGGGTGCTTTAGCTTCAGGCGCTGTGATGGCGGAAGACAAAGTACAAGAAGGTTGGCAAGTTAATGGTTATGGACACCTTCTATATAACGTAGGTGAGTCGCTACAACTTAATGAAACTTGGGAGCACCGCCGTGACTATCGCGCAGCGGGTGCAGCTTTCTCTGGTAACCCTAACCAAGTAGAGTTTACGGTAACTAAAGGCAATAACTACGAAAACGGCGCTTGGTCTAAATACGTTCTAAAGACAGAATATGGTAACAACGAGGGTGGTAATGGTCGTGGTTTCTATGGTTCTTCAGGCGGTAACGACAGTCACCTTTCGTCAGGTCAATTAGAGTTTAAAGAAGCGTATGTAGAGCTTGGTGACCTTTCAATGTTTGCTGAAGGTACGAGTATTTGGACGGGTAAGCGCTACTTGAACCGTCAAGCAGGTATCATCACAAAAGAATATTGGAAACAATCATCTGGTCTAGGTGCAGGTGTTGAATATAAAGGTTTGGACTTTGCTGATAACTTTGGTTTCGCAGTGGTTTCTGCAGATCCGGGTGATGGTTACTGTAACTCCGGCAACACTACTGAAAATGGTAAACAATGTGAAACGTTAAATGATGGTCGCAGCACTACATTAACGTCAATGGATTTATACCTTTATGGCATAAAAGCGCTAGGTGGTAGCTTTGACTTCGACGTTAAATACCAAGTACGCGCTCATTCAGATCAATATCGTGTAGATACTAATACACCAGATGCAGCTGACAATGGTATTGGCGCTGGTATTACTTATTCTCGCGACTACTACGGTTTTGATGGCTGGTCATTGACGGGTGTTACTTACGGTAAAGGCATTGCCGCTACTAAAGGTACAAACTTCGGTAACTGGAATGGTGGTTGGGCAGAAGATGATGTCTCTCTATTCTTAACGTCTTATGGTGTTGCCAACATTACTGAAAACGTTCAACTAGGTTCAGAAATTGTCTATTGGAACATTGATAACAACGAACGTGGCCAGGTTTGGGGCGCGCAGGATGGCGTAACTCGCGCATTCTTGGGCTTAACTCCTACGTACCGAGTAAGCGACAACTTCCGTTGGGAAGCAGTTTTAACAGCGGCAAGCGAAACAGCTAAGGGATGGCGTACAGACGATACAACGTATTTCTACTCAGCTACATTAGCACCTGTTTTCACTGTGAATGCAGACTACTGGGGACGTCCACAGATCAAACCATACATTGCTTATATGTCATCTAGCGATGATTCTTATGGATGGTCGCAATCATCGAAAGGTAGTGATACTCGATTCGGTATCGAAGCTGAAATCTGGTTCTAATCAACCTAGTTGAATTTACTAGATGAAGTCTTAATCTAACAAGGCAGTCTAAGGACTGCCTTCTTTTTCTAAAATGGTGGAATATTATGAACAAAAATATTTTGGCGCTAGTACTTGGACTAAGTGTGGTTGGTTGTGCGAGTAACTCTGGTGTTGAGCCCACCATCACAGATGCTCAAATGAAGTCAGAAGACGTTTGCTGTATCAGTAAAAAAGATTTTGCTTGGGTGGAGTTGGATAAGACTGAAGATGTTGGTTTTGTCATTGATGAATCATCTCCTGTATGGGAATTCAAAACCGGTAAGAGCTTTTTCAATGCGTTCGAGTTCTCTCCTCGTTCTGGCAAAGTAAAGGTAACCCTGAGCAGTAAAATGCTCAAAAAACGAGTGTTAGCACCGACAGTTCAATTACTCGACAAAGAATATAATGTGGTAAGAACTATCACTCTTGATGAATTCAATATTCGCTATTCAGACATGTTCGATGCGAACCGTTATGTAACGAGTTTTGAAGTCGACGCACAGTCATTACCTTACATGATTGTGTTCACTAACAGTTCAGATGTCGGCCAGTTAGTTTCAGTACCACATCCTGCCAAGGTGAGAGCAGAAGAAAGCGGGGAGCCGTTACCTATTGTTACTGACCCTAAGTTTAAACATAGTTATGTAGGTGAACTGAATTTAGAAATAGAGACCCTCACATTGGGGTCTAGAAAAGTGGATAACTCCATGGTGGCACCTGTTACAGCGGCAACGACTGGCATTGTAGCAACGAGTGTGAAAGCAGCTCCAGCAACCATTCAACCAGAGACAACAAGCTATTATCATAGTGCCATTCAAAAAGCCGTCGCCGAGGACAACATCCCTAAAGCACTTAGTCTGCTAGATGAAGCGAAAGCTCTTAACGTCGAAGGTGCTCAGGAAACGTTTGTTAAAGCAATTAACAGCCGTAAGTAACCTAATATAGAATTTACCCCGTCTCGAATCATTCTGCTCGGTATAGGAAGCGGCAATGGTTCGAGGCTTTTTCTCTAAGCAGATATTCCGCAAACGTCATTTCTCTAAACTAAGTTGTAAAAGCGTGTAATAGATCGCCTATATCACTTAATTAATCTCCCTTCCTGCCGTTACTATATAGAGTAACCGTTACCCAATAAGCTATTAATCAATGTCGACACTTTCTATTGCAATAGGTGCAACCAGTCTTTCGCTCATCTTGGCGTTTATCTGGATGTTCTCGCTATCCTTACGACGCAAGAGGATGGAGCAAGAGCGTCTTGAGCGTGAAGCTGCCTATCGACGTGCAATGGAAAAGGCGCGTCAACAAGAAAGGCAAGAGCGTGTTTATAAAGCGGAAACGGGCCATGTACCTACAATTCTGTATTTAGCGAAAGAAGCCGAGCGCAAGAATGTGAAAGAAGCGCTGTATTGGTACAATAAAGGTGCGCAGTTGGATAACGTCACGGCGATGTACGGCATTGTTCGTCTCAGTGATAAAAAGCGCGAAGACTTGGTATTACGTGAGCAAGCAAACTATTGGCGCCTTTGTATTGCTGGTACTGAAGGGGATTCTCATGCCAAATTTGAAGCCGCTAAGGCTTTAATTTATGGACGAGGTACCGAGCGCAATATTCCCAAAGGTGTCTCTACCATTCAAGAAGTTGCTGAAGAAGGAAATTTAGAGGCCATTCTCTATATGGGCGACTGGAGTATTTCTCCTGATAACCCAACACCATCGCCTAAACAATCGACTCTTTGGTTTGAAAAAGCCGCGGAAAAGCAAAGCGAAGAGGGCATGACCAAACTGGGTCTGAATTACCTCAATGGTGTTGGTGTTGAGCAAAATACTGACAGAGCTTGCTATTGGTTAGAGCGTGCGGCTGAGAAAGGCAATGTAGAAGCTATGTATTATGCAGGTGAAGCATGGCGCGACATTAAGCCTAATGGTGCTGCTATCGCTTATATTTGGCTTTTTATGTCCGCCTATTTAGGTTATGAGGCTGCAAAATCAGCAAGAGACTCGGTGGGTTCGACATTAGGAGTGGACTCGGTCGTGGGGCTTCAATCTTTAGCAAAACCCGTCATTAAAAAACTTCAGTTTGGGCCGATGGTGAAACATTCGCTAATCAAGGCATTAAACAAGCTCTATAAAAGAGAATTACCTCTTTTTGCACTTGAAGATGCAGACTCTTTGAATAAAGAGCAGCCAAATACGGAATCTTCAGAGAGTCAGCAAACGACCTCCGATAATGACACCTCAATGCAAGCGAATGAATCTGATTATAATTATTCCAACTACCACACTTCCTACCCCAATCAGTAATCTCATTTACGGGATGAATCTCTCACTAATGATTGGCATTGTTTCATTTATGATTGCATTGAATCATAAATAGCCAAATAATCTATTTTTGTTATCGATTTGAGAATGCTTTGTTCTCTAAATTAGCTTTTGGTTCAATTTTGATGTGATGTCTATCACTTCAAACTCTACTTTGACATTCCCCTGACAAAAATGATGCTCAACAAAATATGCTGAGCTCAGTTTTAGTGTGGCGTCTAAGGATGCTTGGCAGTGGCCTAAACGCTCGCACGTTAAATTAATGCCTTTTGGCATTCCTGTTCTATACGGAGCTTTTCATGAAAACTTTTAAAATGACATTAGCGGCTGCACTTGTTGCTGCTGTAGCCCTTCCTGCAAGCGCGAACTACGTTGACGTTCGTGGTGCTTACAAAACAGAAGCTAAGACGTACGAAACTCGTGTACGTGCTGGTTTTGACTTTGCAGAAGATTGGCAAATCCACCTTGAAGGTACTCAAGCTCAAGGTGATAAACTGTTTAGCAACTCGGGTAAGAGCGTTGCTGCATTCGAAACAGAATTAAACTACAACTGGGCAATTAACGATAACTTCACGTTAACTCCAGGTTTCGTGTACTGGAACGGTTCTGATCACATGGAATACCGTCCATACCTAAAAGCAACGTATGCTGAAGGCAACTTCTATACTGCAGCTCGTTACCGTTATCAAGCGGCATCTAGCAGCACAACTCCTGGTGTTAAAACAAACGACACTAACCAAGTTGACCTATGGGTTGGTTATAACCTAAATGATTTCGCACTTGAGTATAACCCTGCTTACATCAACCAAAAAGACGGTGGTGCATACACGGGCAACAACGGCGACAAAGCGGATACAAAGTGGGAACACACATTCCAAGTTAAGTACACTGGCTTTGAATCATGGGCTCCATACGTAGACTATCAAATTCTTGATAAGACCTACATTAACCAAAACTTCGAGACCAAGACAGAAAACCGTATTCGTGCGGGTGTAACGTTTAACTTCTAATCGTTACCGAATAGATTGTCGCTTAGCGTCAAACCGAATTGAAAAGGCAGCACATAGTGCTGCCTTTTTTAATCTTTATAACCAGCCTTTGTTTAACTCTCTTTCAGATGATGTACCATCTGCTGTCTTAACCATGTAATGGCAGAGTTGTGACTCATTTTACTTGGCCAAACCATATAGGAATCAAAGGTTTTAGTTTCAAATGGGAAAGGAAAAGTTTGTAGTTGAAATACGTCGCCGTATTGATCTGCTACGGATTGAGGTATAACAGCAATTGCTTGTGAGTTCGAAACGGAAGGAAGCATACCTAGTAACGATGAGTGTTGGCTAAACACCTTTCGTGGTGGCAATACTTCGCTGACGAGCCATTCCACAAATGTGAGATTGTGGCGTCTGATATTCAGTAGAACATGACTTTCGGTCATATAGTTGGATTTATCGAATTTACCTTGCTGTATACGCGGATGATTTTTACTGGCAACGCATGTTAGCCCTTCACTGTGCAGTAATTCTGATTGAAATACTTTGCTATCTGATGGCGACACATCAATAACTAGATCCACTTTCTCCATCTGAAGATCTTCGTAGATTCTAGCATCTTTGGGAGGCAGTTCTTTTAAGATGATCTCGATATTTGGATAGGTAGTACAGACATGAAGACGTTTCTGAAGCCTTAACATAGCGGCTTCATGACAATATACGACGAATGTACGTTGTGTTTTCTTTGGATCAAACGCTTCTAGACCTTGAATCACTTTCTCTATACTCATGATATGGTCATGGGTCTGCTCATACAGTTCTTTGGCATAGCGTGTCGGTTTGATGCCTCGGCCAGTTCTCGAGAATAGTTCCTTGCCAACATTTTCTTTAAGGCGTGTCAGCGCATTACTTACCGCAGATTGCGTCAGGTCGAGTTGCTCTGCTGATTTGGTCACAGATTCTGTTTCGTAAGTAGAAATAAACACTCGCAGTAAGTTTAGATCGAACTTCTTGTTAGGTTTGCTTTCTAGCTTTTTGTTGTCCATAGCAACGTCCTGTGTCGTTGTCTGTTAATCGAGAGTTTTCTTGAATCTAAAGGCGGCAACAATCAGACCGACGACGGTAAATCCAGCCAGCCAGACGGTATCACGCCATACGTCAGACAAATCAGCGCCACGTAAAATAATGCCGCGTATCATGCGCATAAAGTGAGTTGCTGGTAAAGCTTCTGCGACCCATTGAGCGGCATTCGGCATCGCTTCATAAGGAAACATAAATCCAGAGAGCAAGATAGAAGGCAGCAAGATAAACACGGTCATTTGCATGGCTTGCAACTGAGTCTGCGCGATGGTTGAAATCACCAAACCCAAAGTTAAGCTAGCGGCTATAAATAGCAAACTTCCCATCAGAATTTGACTCACTTGACCATTTATGGGAACGCTGAAAATCGCCCAACCGAGTCCTAAAATAATGAAGATCTGAATCAGTCCGATAAAGATATAAGGGACTATCTTACCGATCATTAGCTCAAGGGAATGAATAGGTGTGGTGATTAACAACTCCAGATTACCTCGTTCGCGTTCTCGCACGATGGCTGCACTGGTAAACAAAATCATCGTCATTGTCAGTATCACACCTAAGAGTCCAGGGACAATATTCACTGCGGATCGGCGACTTGGATTATAGAGTAGGGTTGCTTCGAAGGTTTTTGGAGAGCTTGGCTGGTAGCCTGCGATCGCAAATTCATTGATAGGCATGTTTTGCAATCCCAAAAGCGCAGAACTGATCATAGTATCGGAACCGTCGACCAGCCATTGGCCTAGTGTCTGCTTATGAGTAATACGTTGCGTTAGGTTGTTAGGTAAGATTAACGCCGCACGTACCACACCCTCACGAATGGCAACCTCTGCTTCCTCAACCGTTGGATATTGCGCTTTAACGGTGACTACCTGAGTGACCTTGACGGCTTCTACAATAATCCGCCCTGGAGCTGATTGGCTTTGATCAACGATCGCAATCGGAATATTCCGCACGTCCGTATTCATTGCAAATCCAAATAAAATAAGCTGAATGAGTGGTATCATGACAACCATCCCAAACGTAATGCGATCCCTTGAGAGCTGACGAATTTCTTTGACCATTATGGCGCTCATGCGCGTTAAGCTTTTCATTGTCTGCCCTTACCTGTCACGGAAACAAAGACATCTTCTAAACTTGGTCTTGCCGGCGTGAGCTCTGCCTGAGCTAAATCAGGGAAGCGCGTTTTAAGCCATAAGATGGGGTCTGCGACGGATTGATAGATCAATACGCGTAAGCGAATTCCTAACTGAGCTGCAGATCTAACCTCTTCACAAGCGATGAGCTTCTCTTTCAATGCTCGTAATTGAGGCGCTCGCACTTCGATAATGTTGACTCCCATATTATTCATCAGCACTTCTGGCTCATCATCCGCGCGCATTTCTCCCGCTTCCATAATGGCTAATCGATGACAACGCTCAGCTTCATCCATATAGTGGGTGGTGACTAGGATAGTGGTGCCTTGATCACTAAGATCAAACAGCTGCTCCCAAAATTCTCGACGATTCTCAGGATCCACGGCTGAAGTCGGCTCATCCAAAAAAAGCAGTTCTGGTCTGTGCATGGTCGCAGCTGCAAGAGATAAACGCTGTTTTTGGCCACCGCTCATGCCGCTGACTCGTTGTTTCTTGAGGTTGGACAGACCGTAGATACTCAGTTGCTCTTCTATTCGATTGTTACAAAAAGAGCGGTTCATTCCGAATATTTGCCCAATAAACTGCAAGTTCTCCTGAACAGAAAGATCGTCATACAGAGAGAATTTCTGTGTCATATAACCAATCTTTAGTCTCAGTTGTTCTGACTGTTGGGGAATATCCAATCCCAAAACATTAACGGTGCCCTCGGTAGGACTAAGTAGGCCTGTTAGCATGCGAATAGTGGTCGATTTTCCGCAACCATTGGGCCCTAGAAACCCATAAATACTGCCTTTGGGAACCGACAAGTTAATGCCATTGATGGCAGTAAAGTCACCAAACTTTTTGGTGATATTGGTTGCTGTAACGGCAATCTCGCTCATCTACTTCAGCCCCGCTAAGTCAACTTGAGCTGGTACTCCGGTAGGAAGTGTTTGAGCACTGTCAGGTAAGTCGATCTCTGCCAGATACATCAAGCGTGAACGCTCATCTTCAGTTAGAGCATAATAAGGGGTGAATGACGGATCGGATGCGACCCAACGAACGTTGCCCGTCAGTATTTGATCTAACCCGTCCACATGAACAGGCACTTCAATACCCGGAACGAACTTCACCCTGACTGATGAAGGAACATAGACACGCGCATAAGGCACTCGGTCTGCAAGCACCACGGCAACAAAGGAACCTGTGGCAACTCGTTCGCCAAGATTGTATGGCAGGTTATCAAGTACGCCATCACGTGTCGCGACGATAGTGAGCTCATCCAACTGCTGGGTTTGTAATGCAACGTCGGCCTTGGCAGCAGCCAAGGCAGCTTCTGCTTGTGTGATATCCTCGGGTCGGGTACCGGCTGTCAGCTTTGAGAACTCTTCTGTTGCCGAGTTTAGCTCCGCTCTTGCTGAGTCGCGGTTAGCTAACGCTTGGTCCTTTTGCGATTGACTTGCGAGTTTTTTGCGCACTAACTCTTCTGCTCGAGAGTAGTTCTTTTCCGCTTCGATCAATCGAGCTTGGGCCATATCTACTTTAGCTTGCGCAGCTGCAATATCTTCAGGTCTTTCACCATTGGTTAGGCGAAGTAAGTAAGCACTGGCTTTTGCTTCTTCAGCTATCGAATGAGCTAATACGGCTTCTTGCCGTTTGGTGTCTAAGCGAACTAGAACATCTCCTGTTTTTACCATACTCCCTTCACGAATAGGCAATTCACGAATGATTTCATTCGCGGTAGAAGAAAATGTAATGCGGTCTCGCTCAAGTGTACCTAGTGCTTTGCCATTGTCGTCACTTTGGCATCCCACCAGAGAAAACAAGATAGAGAAAACAATGAACAACGACCGTTTCATAGAAAACCCTCAAATATCACTTATATAGTCAATATTAGAAGCCAGTTGATTATTTTCTAGCTAATTTTCATAAAGTTATGAAGTCAAGACGTTTTGGATATTGGTATTCGTTGGGAGGTGAGATAGTGATTAATTTCAGGGGGAGTCTGACAAGCTGTCAGATAGGGAGCAGAATATGATTACTTCGCGCGGATCTTTTTAACCAGTTGTTAAACCTAACATATAGTTTTTATTGATTGTTTGACACAAAGTCACGTCCTGACATTTCCTTGAACTTTCTGACTAGTACCTGTCATCTGTATTCCGTAAATTAACGCTTAGTTCAACAAAATTAAGCAATACAGTGAACTTGGTTTGTAGGGAAATTCTGCAACAGTCACGGATAAGACAGCATCAAACATGAAAGACCAACTAACGATTTCAGTTTCAACCATTAACGGCTCCAAGCACTGGCAGTTGAGTAAATCGATGCGCCGGAGCTTAAAAAGCTTGCTTGGAGTCAGTGTTGCGGTGGTGTTTGGCGGCGCGTTGCTTATTCAACACCTTTATCAAGTTGTGGATTACGCTGAGCTCAAACAAAAAGAGCTTGCCAGTGAGTCGCAAACATTGGGTGACGAACTGGCAAATTTGCAGGACCTGAAACAAACCTTAGAGAACGACCTATCTGATAGAGAAGAGCGCATAGCGTTAGTCTCTGAACGACTTTCTGATTTAGAGAAAGTACTGGGAGTGTCTGACCAAGGCGGTGATATTGAGTTGGAGTCCCGTCTGGATGCTGCGGCAATCCACTCTAATATCCGAATGGTGATGTTGACCCAGATCCCGAGCGGTTCGCCCGTGGGGAAACATCGAATGTCGTCTCAATTTGGCAAGCGTACTCATCCTGTGACTGGGAAAGTTAAAATGCACCGAGGGTTAGACTTTGCTGTGAATACAGGTACGTCAATCTACGCCCCTGCAGACGGTGTGGTTGAGGTAACAAGGCGCAGTAGTAAAGGTTCTGGCAACTTTCTTCGACTACAGCATTCATTCGGATTTTCAAGTTCGTACTCACATCTTAAGAGCTTCAAAGTTAAGAATGGGCAGTTTGTACGTAAAGGGGATTTGATTGCCATTTCGGGCAATACAGGTCTGTCATCTGGACCACATTTACATTATGAAGTTCGCTTTGTTGGGCGAGCGTTAAACCCTAGGCCGTTTGTGGAGTGGGGTGTGCATGAGTTTGAAGATATCTTTAAAAAGGAGCGAGGAATACGATGGGAATCTTTAGTAAAAACAGTGGAACAAAGAGTCGCTCAGCAGCTGCAACTCTCATCGCCAAAGGCTGTACTATTAGCGGAAAACTCAAATTAGAAAGTGATATTCAAGTCGATGGAATTGTTGATGGACAGGTTCATGTTGAAGGTTCACTCGTCGTTGCAGAGTCGGGGCGAGTGAAAGGTGAGATATTTGCTAAACAGTTAATTGTTAACGGTATTGTCGAAGGCAATTGTCATGCGGAGCATATTCAGATACTCGCCAATGGTCGGGTTAAAGGTAAAGTCTGGAGTAACAATTTGAGTATTGAGCCGGGCGGTAAGTTCTTTGGTGAAACGGCAGAGTTTCCAGATCACGAAGTAGTAAACCTAAAATCCAAAGAGCCCTCGAGCACAAATGCCATGCTTAAAGAAGCAAAAAAGCCTGAGCTTAAGACTGAGGCAAAAAAAACGGCTTAATCAGAATGGTATAAAGGCACCGTGTGGATGCTGTGCCTTTATCTCGATGAGTGATATTGCGTTTATTGACGAGTTCTTTTTTTTCTTTCTTTCTCTTCTTTGTACCCCAGAGTTCTAATGTGTTCACCGTGAATAGTGTTTTTCATCAGAGCCCACAAAGCCGCTAGAAAGCGTTTATGTAATTCGTGGTGACGAATGTATTTCATGTGGACGTAGAGGTAAATCACGATAAACGCCAATAGCGCCAAGATGACACCATAAGTTTCATATAAAGAAAGTAAGTTCATATTGAAAACCTTGTAGAAGCTAAAAGTGAGTTATTTGGCCAAATGATTCATCCAAGCTCGGCTTTTAAAACGATATAGACAAGCAAACCATTTGAATATGGCCTCAAAGAAAAAGGCAACGAACACGATGTCCGCAGGAAACCGTAGATAGATGGCGAAGAACGCCGCAATAGGTAAACCAAAACACCATTGGGTTAATAGGTCTTGATAAAGACAGAATTTAACGTCACCGCCTGCCCTCAGCACACCCACCACCATCACAGTTGGCACTGAACGTAAAACAATACCGATGCATAAAACTAAGAAAAAGCGTTCCGCCAGCGCATAGGATTCAGGAGTGAGTGCGCCAAACAAGCCTAATACGACATCCTTTTTTGAATAGAGGGTAAGTGCGACAATCATGGTGGCTAACGTGGCAATAACAGCGAAAAATATCGCTTGATAATAAGCACGATCGTAATCCTTAGCGCCCAAATTATTACCGACCACGACGGCAGATGCGTTGGCGATACCTACCAATAGACTAAGAGAAAATGCCTCAATCGGTGAAATGATTGAAAGGACAACTAAGCCTTCAGTGCCGGTTTGTCCCATTATCGCGGTATAAGCAAATACACCGATAGCCCAGAGAAAAAAATTTAGCGTGGTTGGAATACTAAGAGAGAGGAAATGTTTTACATCACCCCAAGTCAGATTGCTGATAAACCCGTTGAGATGAAGAACTAAAACACTATTTTGGTGTTTTAAGAATAGCCAGATGAGAACGGCCTCACACATGGCAGCTAAGGTAGTTCCTAACGCGGCACCTTTCAGTCCTAGCGCTGGCAAGCCAGCATAACCAAAGATGAGTAGCCAATTGAATGCAATGTTCAATACTATGCCGATAGCACTAAAGAAAGTGGTTGTAGAGGCGTGATGTATGGATCGTAAACCCGCAGCAATACTGGTTTGATAAGCCATAAACAGTAGGCTGGGCGCAGCAAATAACAAATAGGTATTGGCTAAGTGAGAAAGAGTATCCTCGTTACTGGCTAGGTGGATGATATTGATCCCCCACAAGCTAAACAATAGGATACACATCACCGCCATTATACTGGTCATGCCCCAGGTTAAAGTAATACTACGAAGCAATCCTGTTTTATCCTTTGCTCCAAAGTATTGGGCTGCAAGCATGGCTCCGCCTGTTGAGATACCAGAGAGCAAAATGGTGGCGACAAACAGAATCTTAGTTGCGACACCAGCGGCAGCGACATCAAACTCAGTCAGTTGACCCAACATGACCACATCAATAACACCTTTGCCGGAAAAGAGAATGGTTTGCAGGGTAATGGGTATTGCTGTGGTCCATAGACTTTTGAGCATGGAAAGATCGAAATAGCTCAATGGAGAACGATTTCCGTCGGTAGATTGATTGATATGCATGTTTTTTTACTTCACAAACTAACTCAAAAGTTGCTGCTATTATGAACGTATGTCATATATTATAAAAATCACTTATGTAGGGGATATCCGTTCAAATTTTGGTGGTGATACATGCATACTATTGAGCAAATTTCGGCTTTTGTCGCGGTATACGATTGTAAAAGCTACAGTCAGGCTGGAAGACAATTAGTCAAAGATAGGACAACGGTTCGTGAACTGGTCAAAGCCTTGGAGGACGCGACTAATCTCAAATTGATTAATGTTGAGGGAAGGGCGGCCTTACCAACCGAAGAAGCCGAAGCTCTGATTGAGCAGTTTCGCTTAGTATTGAGGCAAAATGATAAGCTTCTTGCTCATATACAGACGTTACAGTCACCACAAAAGGCGACGCTGACTGTCGCGTATAACGAAGATTTTCCTATTGAGGCTATTCAGAAAATCGAGCAGCATGCACTTAACTTCCATCCTAAGGTGCGAGTTAGTTGGCTGGAACGAAGTAGAAAATTAGCATTGGACGGTATTGTCTCTGGGGAAATTGATCTCGCGATAATGCCATCCCTTGGTTTACTGTACCCAGAAAAAACGGTGGATTTTATGCTGATTGGCTATGTGTCTTATGGGATCTATGTTGGTGAGCAAAGTGTACTCAAACCTATGGAAGATTTTACGTTGGAAGACATACAGCTTGAAATTCAATACGTAAATGAACGAACGATGTTGGCAGAGGGAGCAATTCAACGTTTTTCTTCTCACTCTAGGGTTACAGGAGGAAACCTGCAAACGTTAGCCGCCGTTGAGCGAAATGGGTGGGCAGTTCTTCCCAATTGGATATCGACTAAGTGGGGCAAGAGTCGAGTTGTTAAGAAACATTCCCCGCTATTAAGTTGTGATTGGCAAGTGCCTTTTAGTTTGTTTTATCAAGTGGGCAAAGAACGACACCGTGTGATTCAAGATATCCTATCCGTCTGCTCTGATATGAAATTAAACCAATAAAATTCAAAACTGTGATGAAGGTATTCACTGAGAGTTGATATTAATCAATCAACTCTCAGTATAACCCTTTGGTATAGTAGGGACATTCTTTGGAAGAGCTACAATTCGCCTAGCGCAGCTCATCTGAATGAGCTCGGAAGTAGTATAATTAAATAATACCTTTGACTAAAAGTGAAAGGATCTGAGCATGTCTAGGCAAAACAATAAGTCTTCTGAAAGTCGTCGCAGATTTCTACGTGACGCAGCAAGAACAGCGGTCGGGGTTGGTGCTGCGGCGACTTTTCTGGGGTTACAATCCAAACAAGGGCAAGCAAAAACCAGTGGAGGAGTGCCTATACGGCCGCCTGGAGCGCTTGCTGGCGACCAATTTGACCAAGCGTGTTTGCGCTGCGGTTTATGCGTCCAGGCCTGTCCGTACGATACGCTAAAGCTTGCAACCCTTTTATCTCCTGTAGCATCAGGAACGCCATATTTTACCGCCCGTGATATTCCTTGCGAAATGTGTGAGGACATTCCTTGTGTGGTGGCGTGTCCAAGTGGTGCGCTTGATCATTCACTTACTAATATCGATGACTCCCGTATGGGTCTCGCGGTTCTTATTGACCATGAAGAGTGTTTGAACTGGCAGGGGTTGCGCTGCGATGTTTGTTATCGAGTGTGTCCGGTCATCGATAAAGCAATTACCCTTGAGCCAATTCGCAACCAGCGCACTGGTTACCACGCCAAGTTTATTCCAACGGTTCACTCTGACCACTGTACAGGCTGCGGTAAATGTGAGCAGGCATGTGTTACCGATGTACCTGTCATAAAGGTTGTGCCTATTGAACTCGCTAAAGGCCATATGGGCGACCACTATCAGCTTGGATGGGAAGAAAAGGTAGAACTTCGCGATGGTACCTTCCCTGAAACACCAGAGATAGCGCCGAGTGAGCACATCCGCATTAATGACGGGAGGAAATAACCATGGCTAAGAATCTCGCAAAAGATGCGGGTAAAGACGCGATAAAAGAGCTTGGCTGGTGGAAGGCACATCGTTTTTTGATTTTAAGAAGGTTATGCCAACTGGCCATCATAGGTCTATTCATGGTGGGGCCAACATGGGGAATTCTTGAAGGCAACCTATCATCCAGCATGTTATTTGGGGTGATTCCTCTCAGTGATCCACTCCTCGTGATGCAAACATTGGCCACAGGGCACTGGCCAGAAGTGAACGCTCTCATTGGTGTTGCTATTGTTGTTGTGTTTTACGCTCTTATTGCTCCTCGTGCGTTCTGTGCTTGGGTTTGCCCTCTCAATATGGTCACCGATTTAGCAGCGTGGATGCGACGTAAACTCAATCTTAAAGCCAGTTATAAATGGTCTCCAAAACTTCGCTATTGGTTGATTCCGGTGATTCTACTGGGTAGTGCTGTTTCTGGTTCACTGTTGTGGGCGTGGATTGACCCGGTGGCATCGTTACATCGTGGATTGGTATTTGGGATGGGTGCTGGCTGGATACTGATTCTATTGGTTTTCTTACTTGATCTCGTTTTGGTTGAACACGGTTGGTGCGGGCATTTGTGCCCACTGGGTGCAACTTACGGCGTCATCGGTCGTAAGAGCGTTATCAGAATTAAAGCAACCCACCGAGAGGCGTGCACTAAATGTATGGATTGTTATAACGTGTGCCCTGAACCCGATGTTCTTAGGCAGCCACTGAAAGGGGGAGATCGTCGTGTTATGAGCCAAGATTGCATTAGTTGTGGACGCTGCATTGATGTGTGTGCAGAAAAAGTACTCGAGTTTACTGCGAGTTCAAAGCAAGACCATAGTTAGAAGTCATAAGTTATGGAACGTCGCGTCTAGGCTCTGTAACGTTCCATTCTAACAGTTTGCTGCTTTTTACTTTTCTATCAATGGCGTGTTTGTGAATATGGGCTAAGGCCATATAGGTGGCTAACACTATGCTAAGCATGCTTATACTTTTACCTTATTGGTCAACATGTCTAAGGTGACACCGTTCATTTACGATGAATACCACCCAAGCATTATCGTTCCATACTGAGTCTTCTTCTGGGGTCCAAACTGTGCAGTCCAAGGTCGTGGTGTCGCTGTAGTTTACGGTGAGGTCAAAATTCATAAGATCTTTTGACATATTTATTTGTTTGAAGTCACCGAGTGACGAGATATCAATTGGTGGCGATTGTTGACCTATGTGAACTGCAGTTTTATCTATATGCTTGTGAACATCAAGATCTAGGATAAAAACGGGAACTGTCCCGTCCACGGTTTGAACCTTGGGTTGGTGTAGAGCTAATAGTTGATAGTCATCGGTGTCGGTATTACCTAGACTAAAAACCCAATAGCGAGCTTTATCTACCAGTTTAATTTGAGTGTTAGCTAGCGCCAGTTGTTCATTTTGACTAATAAGCTCAATGTTTAGTAAGTCAACGAAATCAGCAGTATCGCGAAATTGTACGATCTTCGAATAACCGATACGGCGAGAGTACTGGTCTTTCAGTAACTCATGCTTCTCTCCGTTTAGAGACGTGGCTATCACGTCAGTCTCAATGGACTCAATGGGACTAACAATAAAGTCAAATGTACGAACAATCATACTTTGAGGTTGCGTTAGGGTTGCTTCTGGATTAGTTGGACTGCTTCCTCCGCACCCAAGCAACGTGCTGGCGGTTAACAGGAAAGCAAAACATGACAACGAGCGTAGTACATTCATAGAGTTTCTCTTAATTGAAAGTGGAGTTAAAGTTTACTCAGGCGATGAAATCCAGACTCTTGATATACAGAGCCATTTTGGGGCATCGAAAAGGTTGGCTGATATTAATCCAGCTTGGCTTCCTATCTTCTACTGAAACGGAATAGTGTGCTTCCATAAACTGCAGTGTTTCTTCGATAACAGTATTCCAGCGTTGATCCTGTCTAACGATAAGTTGGCTAGACTTTGGGTAAAATTTCCATTTAGTCGTACTTAACTGAGGGCAGATATAAACCTGACCTAAATGGTCAACGATTACTTCACCTTCAAGTTTGTTAGCACGAAACTTCTTATTTACGTCATCCTTGGTATCAGTGTGAATTTTAATGGCATAGATAAACGGCATATATAACCTACAGCTGTGTTTATTCCTCAGGAGAACCTGATAAAGTTGTTTAAGCATGTTCCAACAATGTAGTCACATTATTGGATAGAATTGGTAATGACTAAATATACAGTCTTGGATCGCGGATGCTTAGATCAATGTCGTCCATATAAGCAGCTAGCCTCTGTGGCGAATCGATGCGAACCTTGCCTCTATTTAAAGTAACAAGCTGATTTCTTTCTAGTTCTTTCATTACTTCGTTTACCCGTTGGCGTGCGATACCTGTCATGTCACTTAACTGTTGCTGTGACACTGAAATTTCGACCATCGATTCGTTGGTGTTCATATGAGCCAATATATCAATCAACTGATAAACAATCCGCTCTGTGATATTCGCACTATATATTAACTGGCTTTGTAGCCACTTCTCTTTTGACTCAAACGTTAATGAATAAAACCATTTGTAGATTTCAGCATTCTTTTCACATATTGGACGCAAGCGTTGGTTACTAAAATGAATAATGCTACAAGGTTCTATTTCAATAAATATAAAAGGCAATAAAGAGGCATTAGGGTCAATATAATTTCCGAACCAGCCATCTTGACCCACTAATAGGCAATTTGCAGTTTTTAAATTTGGTGTTTGTATACAAATCGCTAATGTTCCACGTTCTATAAAGTTGATGCCTCTATTTATGAGACTCGGACTTGTCAACGCAGGGTCTTCGATTGAAATTCGCTGAGCCACAGAAACCAGTTCTTGTGACAACTCTGGCGACAACGACGTCGTCCATCTCAATTGTTCAACCGCTATCGTCTTTGTCATAACCGCCTCTTTTAATATCTTCTTATAGATTATAGAGGCTTACGGATATTATGAATGCGTTTCTTGCCGTCGTTGAGGGAGAGTGTATAGGGGAATGCAGAGAAGAAGTATCCGATGGCGGACACTTCTCGCAATTAATTTAATAAAAGTGGTGGACTGTGTTCGAAAACAACGATGGTGTGCTTAATGAAATAGCACCCCTGCAGGGGATGATGGCTACTGAGCTATATCCAATATGTTGTCTTTTACACCATTGGTTCTGAACCAACCTGCGATGCTAAAACGCTCGCGGTGAGTTGGCAGTACTTCGTGAGGGAACTGCTCTGAGAAAAACACAAATAATCGGCCTGATTTTGGTTTGATTCGCGTCAACTCATTGTCATCTAAGTCGTAGACAACTAAATCACCACCATCTTGCTCTGTCCATTCATCGTTCATGTAGAACACTGTCGTCAAACGGCGATTCTCGTTACCGCGGAAGCAATCTAGGTGTTTCTGGTAGAAATCACCCTTTTCATATTTTGCAAAGTGCGCTTCATATTCAAATAGGCCCAAGAAAAAATTCTGGTTTGCGGCTTGGCGAATGATCTCCATCTTACTAAGAAATTGTTGAACTGGTTCACCAAGATCGCTCGATAGCCAGCAGATTTTGTCACTGCGAATTGCGCTTTCACGCATGACTTCGTCGTTGCGACCAATACACGCTTTTTTCCAGTTCTCTGGCAGACACTCTTTGAGCGCATCAACTTGATCGGGAGACAGAAAATCGTCCCAAATGTAATAGCCTTGAGAGAATAAAGAATCGATGAGCTTTTGCATGATAAGCGCCGCCGTGGTTGTAAGAAACAGGAGGCGCTTTATAGATAATTAATTCGTTGTCATCAAATCGGTCTTTTTGTCGTGACGATTAACACTGTTGCATTTTAGGCTCTGACAAAAACGGTCAGAGCCTAAAGCGTGATTAAAGATCGATTCTAAAGACAGATGTCGTCCCACTGACTTCGTTACCGACGGCAATAAAGTGGTTGCCCTGACGAGTGAAGTACTCAATGGATTCAGGTCCAAGATCGCCTGCCTTTGGGTTGTATTGGGCATTATCGCAATCGCCATCATCTACTTGAGTGCAAACTGGCTGGGAGAAGTCACGGTTATTAACGTAGGTGATAAACAGGGCTTGTGCAGGTTCTGTAACATCATAGACCATAATGCCGCCATGACGTTCTAAGCCAATGAACGCGTAGTGACGACCATTAATATGTGCAACTTCAATGGCCTCTGGCTCGACACCTTTATCATCACTGCGGTCATCTGCGGAGCCGTTATTATCATTAGTGCTATTGAAGTACTTCGCTTCCTTCATGAATACAATGTTGGCAAATTCATCGCCACTGTCATAAACCCGTTCACCCGTTTCATTCCAGATAGAGAAGGAGCGAGCGCCAAAGGCTTGCACTTTTTCATCTGCTGCCAATGTTTGGTTTGGCTTGATCACTTTAAGGCGTGCTAATTGTGCGTTGTCTTTTAGAGC
Organism: Vibrio mediterranei; assembly: GCF_900088415.1. Classification (GTDB taxonomy): domain Bacteria; phylum Pseudomonadota; class Gammaproteobacteria; order Enterobacterales; family Vibrionaceae; genus Vibrio; species Vibrio mediterranei. The sequence continues at coordinate 400,405 of NZ_FLLQ01000005.1, read as the reverse complement.
GACTGCCAGAGGATGATTCGGATCCACTTTGAGCTTCTTTCCACGAACCTCATCAACGTAAGCGATACAGAAGTCTTGCTTGTTAGCGTAGTCCTCAGCATTTTGCTGTTCGTCACCGTCCCACTTGAAACCTTGTTTATCACATTGTTGTTGTGTGGTGTTGAAACCATACTCACGGCCATCACCTTCATTCGCGGTCACTACATAAGTTTCGCCATTTATGCTATAGCTAGCTATGCTGTCGGGCATATACAGGCCTTCTAACATTGGGTAGCTCTTCAAATTGCCCACAATGTTGTCTTTATTAGAGGCATCAAGTTTCGCTGTTTGCCAAGATTTGCCTCCCAAGCCAACGATACTTTTAACACTCGCTGAAGCAACATCAATCGTCGCCATCGCATTGTTTTCTTGAAGGGCTACATAGAGCGAGCCTTTCTCATCAAACGTTAAATATTCCGGCTCTAAGTCTTGAGCAACAGTCGCGTTAGGATGAGAGATGCGAACTTTAGAACTAAGTTCTGAGTGACGAGATTGGCCCTGATTAAACTCGCGAAAGTCAATCTGAGTCACTACTGCTTTTTGAGGTCCATTGTTTAGGTCGACCAAAGTGACAGATCCTTCTGGGTCGACAGAGTAGTCTGCGTTGGGTTCACCTTCGTTTGCACTAGCAAGGTAACGGCCGTCTTTGGAGAAGCTGACCATGTCTGGCAGTGAGCCTGCTTGGTAGGTGGTAATGAGCGCTAAGGTATCGGAGCGATACAAGGCAATAATGCCTTTGTCTTGCTTATTACTATTCTCGATAGCAACAGCGACCAGTCCTTCATGAGCCGATACACTATTCGCTGCGCCAATTTTAATGCCGGATTGCTGTGCTGCGGATACTAGATCAATCTGACCTGTCGAACTTGGCTTACCTTGTTTATCAAGCGAAAGTACATCGACTTTCTTTGCTTGTGCATTGACCACATATAGCTTGTCGGTGCAGCTATCGTAACTGACAATCTCTGCAGCAGATGTACCAAACGGGGCATCTGCGATGGATGTGCCGACCAAGGTAAGACCGGAAATTGACATTTCTGAAGGTTCAGGGACAACTGATGTTTTACATTGAATATTAAACGTCTCAACGGCATTGAAAGCTGTCTTTGAAGAAGAGTTTGATGCACATCCAGATAGTGCGATGCTTGCTACGATAACCGAAGCAAAAGTGGTTCTAAGCGAGTTCATATTTCCTCCTTGAATGATTAACTCGCCGAGGATAAATATATTTTGTTACGTTTGTGTGTAGCTAAATAAATAATCCATGTGAAGTATTTAAATTTATTTCTCGTAACCGAGTGATAAAAAAGCCGCTGTTAAACAGCGGCATTGGAAAGGGGGATAAAATAAAGTGATACTATTCACTTGTTGAGAAAGCACCTTCCCAAACGATTCGGCGGTAGCGCTCAGGGTTTGTGTCACCTTCCGTACTGAAGAGTAGGACTACCGATTCTTCATTAAGGCCAACATTACCGTCGTGTTTCACAATTTCGTTTAGTGCCCCGAGAGTAATCGCACCAGACTCACCGCTGGTAATCGCTTGATCGCCTGCGAGTGGGTTACCATACATGCGCATTCCCGTTGCTGAGACCTTATCCTCAACGGCGATAAAATAGCGGCTGCAATCTCTTAAAATAGGCCATGTAACAGGATTTGGTTCACCACAAGCTAAACCTGCCATGATAGAGCTAAGATCGCCAGTAACATTAACCATATTACCTGCTTCGCTTGTACCAGAGCGATAGATACAATCTGCGGCTTTTGGCTCTGCAATGATAGTGTCAAACTTAGTTGGGTCCAATCTATCTGCTAGGTAACCTAGTACTCCACCGGCCATCGCTCCTACACCCGCTTGGAGAATAACATGGCTAGGTGCTTCAAAACCAAGTTGCTCGATTTGATCCACGGCTTCATCAGCCATTGTCATATAACCTTGTGAAATCCAAGTTGGAATTTCTTCATAGCCATCCCAAGCTGTGTCTTGAACCAACATCCAACCATTGGCCTGAGCCGTGTCATTCGCAAGTCTAACGGTATCGTCGTAGTTAACTTCAGTAACAATACATTCTGCACCAAGGCCACGAATACGGTCGACACTTGCTTGTGGAGAGCCTTTCGGCATATATACAACCGCTTGCTGCCCCATTTCACGAGCGGCCCATGCAACGCCAGTACCATGGTTACCTGCGGTCGCGGTTGCAAAGGTTAGTGGTGCTTCCAGTTTGGAGGAAACCGTTTTTAGGTCGATCTCTGCAATATCAACATTAAGGTGTTTTGCTAATTGACGTCCCAGAGCGTATGAGCCACCCAAGACTTTGAAAGCGTTAAGCCCAAAACGCTTAGATTCGTCTTTCACAAGTATGGCTTTGACACCTAGTTGCTGTGCTAGTGCTGGTAAAGAAACGAGAGGTGTTGGTTGGTAGCCGTCGATCTGAGAATGAAAGGCTCGGGCTTGTTTGGCTTGCTCAACACTAAAGAGTTCGCTTTTATTTCCTGAAAAGAATGAGTTTTTAGATAGATTTAGCATAGGGCACACTTAATGGATAAAGTTGAGAGAAAAAAGGTCATCGAGAGGGTATGACCTTTTCGTAGTATTTTATTTGATGACGTAAGCGATCGCTTCTACTTCAACAAGCGCATCTTTTGGCAATCTTGCAGCCTCTACGCATGAGCGAGAAGGGGCATTTTCTGTACCAAATACTTCTGTGTACACTTCGTTAAAGGCAGCGAAGTCTTCCATGTTAGATAGAAAACATGTTGTTTTAACAACTGTCTCCATTGAAGCGCCAGCCTCTTCCAGTACTGCTTTTAGATTTGCAAGTGACATGCGTGATTGCTCTGTAATGCCGCCCTCGACAAAAGCCATTGTTTTTGGATCAAGTGGAAGTTGACCAGATGTAAACACTAAATCTTGGAAAACAGTGCCTTGAACATAAGGGCCAATAGCTGCTGGTGCGTTGTCAGTATGTACTTTAGTTTTCATTTTTAATCTCTTGCCTCTTTAACTTCTAACATCGGAAGTGAATGTTAGCAAACTTCATTTCCGATTAGGTAACTTTAGTTAACTTTATTGACGTATGTCATTTTGAGAGTGGCTTTTTTATTCAAGATAAAATCAACTCTTGGTAACTATATGACTACTTTTATTCCGATTGGTCAATGGTAAAGTTAACTATATGTCACTTTTGTGAGGTTTGGATCACGATTTTACCTCTAAATAACGCCATTCAGTGAACTATAGTTAACCTTGTGTCTGTGGTCACATTATTTAACTTAAATGTTAGTAAACTGCCCTCATACCGTTCACAAATATTAACTATAAGACTTAATTGCTCCACAGCTAAGTCTAATAAGAACAAGCAAAGAGGCTCCAATGAACAATTTTCTGAATCGTGGGTTTGACCAATCTGAATTTGAACACCGTACCCAGCGTGCTCAAAAAGTCATGCATGACAAGAAGCTGGATGCAATGATTTTTACCACCGAGCCAAATGTTCGTTACTTTACTGGTTTTCATACTCAGTTCTGGCACAGCCCAACTCGCCCATGGTTTGTAATCGTGCCAGCGGAAGGCAAACCAATCGCGATTATTCCAGAAATCGGCGCCAGTGGTATGGCAGGTACTTGGATTGACAACATCATTACTTGGCCATCGCCTCGACCAGAGGATGACGGCATTAGTTTGGTAGCGAGTGCGTTGAACTCATTGCCGTGTCGTCATGGCCGAGTTGGTGCGACATTGGGTATTGAATCCCACTTACGTATGCCAGTGAATAACTACTTACAACTGACCACCATGGTTAAGAAAGACTTTGTTGATGTGTCTTTAGAGATGCACGAGCTTCGTCAAATAAAGTCTCAAGCAGAGATCGAAAAAACACGAGAAATTTGCCGCATCACCAATGTTGGTTTCAAGAAGGTGCCGGAATATGCAAAAGCAGGGATGACAGAGCGTGAGATTTGTAAACAGTTCCGAATTGACATGCTGTTAGAAGGTGCCGATGAGTGCCCGTATATTATTGCAGGCTCAGGGCCGGACGGTTACGACAGCATCATTATGGGCCCAACAGACCGCATTATTGAGCCGGGCGATGTGTTGATCATTGATACCGGTGCCGTTCGCGATGGGTACTTCTCTGACTTTGACCGTAACTGGGCATTTGGACATGCGAGTGAGCAGACAAAAGCGGCATACCGAGCGACTTATGAAGCGACGACAAAAGGTTTTGAAGCCGCGAAGCCAGGCGCGACAACGACTGATATCTATAACGCGATGTGGAAAGTACTAGAAGCAAACGGTGCACTAGGTAATGACGTGGGTCGTCTGGGTCATGGTTTAGGCATGGAGCTGACAGAGCGTCCATCAAACACTGCGACAGACAATACTGTGTTGAAGCCAGGCATGGTGATGACGCTAGAGCCAGGCATGGTTTACGCACCGGGCAAATCTATGGTTCACGAAGAAAACATCGTCATTACCGAAGATGGTGCGGAGTGGCTATCTGAGCGTGCGGAACCTGAACTGATCATTATCGATTAATCCCCCCAAAGTGCTTCTCTGTCTGCCTGATATTCAGGGAAGCACCTAGACGAGAAAACAATATGGAAACCTTACAAGAGTTTAAAGATTGGGAAATTACCCTGTCGCATACACAAGCCCCTCGGATTGATCGGGTGCATATCGGGTTAGTTCAACTCAGCACTGACCATTCGCTAGAAATGGATTGGGCAAAGTTATTGGGAACGCAGGCGGGCGTATTTAGTTCTCGTGTTTATTACAGCAGTGAAATGACGCCGGAAGCGCTGGATCAAATTGCCACGGGTATCAGTGAAGCATCGGATCTGATAGCAACGGGTTTACCAATGGATGTGATGGCCTTTGGCTGTACCTCTGCCTCAATCATTATTGGGGAAGAAAAGGTTGGACAGCTGCTCACGAAAAACCGTGGGGATATCCCAGCTACTAATCCATGGACTGCTGCTCAAGCTGCATTTAGGCACTTAGGCGCACGCAAGATCGCCGTATTTTCTCCTTATCCAACAGAGGTGAACTTCCCTCTCTACAACCAATTGACGGCTGCTGGGTTTGAGGTATGCATTTTAGGCTCATTGGGGATCGAGAAGGATACCGACATTACCAAGATCTCCAAAGCATCCATGTTGGAGGCATTAGAAACTATCTTACCTGAATCGGGCGCAGACCTTGTGTTTATGTCCTGCACCAACCTTCGAGTTCTAGATCATATCCAAGAAATTGAAGACAAGTTCAACATCCCGGTTGTTTGTAGCAACTCGGCTATGTTTTGGCATGCCATGCACCTAGTTGGTAAGAAAGCTCAATGTCCAGGTTACGGAAAATTACTAAATCTATAGGAAAGAACAATGAGTAATACAGTAAAAGGCTGGATCGCAGCCATATTTATCGGTTTGTTATGGGGTATTCCATGGATTGTCGGTACGCCAATCTTAGAAGTTATGGACGCTCAAGTGCTAGTTTGGGTTCGTTATACTGTTGCTTTCATGACCCTTTTTGTCATTATCAAGGTGAGCAACGCGATTGGTAAGCCACAGAAAAAAGTCGACTTTAAACTTAATTGGGAAAATCGCCATGATATCTTTTGGGCTGCTTCTTGTGGGATTATTGGTCAGGGCGCATTTAGTTTCCTGTCGTTTCTTTCTTTGGACTATATCACTGCATCTGAAAATGGCGTTATACAGGGGTTAATCCCAATTATCATCCTTTGCGTGGGCTTTCTGCGCCACGGCGAGAGATTTACCGTACTGCAAATTGTAGCGGCGGTAGGCGCATTTGCAGGTGTGGCGATTCTAGTCATGGACCCATCTGTCGAAGGCAGCGGTTTTAACATTGGTCACTTAATCTGTTTTGCCAGTGCAGCGAGTTTCTCAACAATGGCTTATGCACGGGCTAAGCTTGCAGAGAAATACGGTTCAGTTGCGACCATGTATCATCAGTTCGTATTCGCAGCGATTGGCTTCGGGATCTACTTACTATTTGTTGGTGCGGACTTCTCTTCTGCTCTAGGTATTTTCTCTTCGCCATTGCGTATTATTTGCATCACTATTTTGGGTGTCGGTATTTCTGGTATCAGTTACCTAATTTATATCTATGCAATGGAAAGAGTAGGTGTAGACGGGACAGGTATGGCGCTGAACTTAATGCCATTATCTTCGTTCGTGCTTGCCGTTTTCGCTCTCGGTGAAGCGGTGACGCCAATGAGATTGATAGCCATTGCTGTCGTTATTGGCTCCATGATGATGTTTATGAAATTTGCTCACAAAAAAGAGCCAGAAGTTGAAGCAAAACTGGCTGAGAGTAATTAACCATGACAAACACTGCTAAGGGATGGATTGCAGCGATTTCAGTTGCGTTGTTGTGGGGTACCGAGGGCTCTTTAGCAACCTTGCCTCTCAGCGTCATTGATGCGAAGGTCCTGGTATGGCTACGCTACGTGATTGCTTTTGCTGTATTATTCATCGTCTTGGCAGTGTCTCTTTTCTTTGGACAGTCGCCAACAAAATCAAGGCAAGTTTTTCGGTTTAGTTGGCAGAATCGTAGAGATGTTTTGAAACTATTTTTATGTGGTGTCGTTGGCCAAGGATTATTTAGCTTTTTCTCTTTTCTTTCCCTTGATTACATTACTATTTCTGAAAATGGAGTTATTCAAGGGCTAGTCCCTATTGCCATTCTATTGATGGGTACGCTGTTCTATAGCGAGCGGTTTACCTTGACTCAGATGGGGGCTGCGTTTATTGCTCTTGTTGGGGTGACGTTATTGGTCTTCTCACCTTCAAGTTCGCAACAAGGATTGAATATTGGTCATTTCATTTGCTTGTTGAGCGTGGTGAGTTTTGCTTCGGTGACTCACCTACGGGCACAATTGGCTCAGAAGTACGGTGGGGCTCAGACAATGTTTTACCAATTCGGTTTTGCTGCTCTGGGGTTCTTCTTTTACCTACTCTTCGACGGAGTAAATTTTAGCGGTATCCAGTTATTACTTACCCCTTCTTATAAACTGCTCTGCGTAATGATATTAGGAACTTGTGTATCCGGTTTAGGCTATCTGGTATACATCTATGGTATTGAGAGGGTTGGAGTTGATGGGAGCAGTATGGCTTTAAACTTAATTCCAGTATCTGCCTTCTTAATTGGAACTTTTGTTTTTAATGAAGAGCTGACAATACTTAGAGTGGTTGCAATGGGACTAATTGTTGGCGGTATGGTTATTTTTGTTAGGCCTTCGTCCAAGAAGCATCAAGTGGCTTTAAGCGTCAACAATTGAAAATTAAGCCTCACTTATTGTGAGGCTTAATTTTAGGATCCGGGGTAAACGCCCGTTAGGCTTTGAACTCTCGAATGTACTTATAGATTGCATGGCGTGTAATACCCAAACGTTCAGAAGCTAACCCAGTAGCCTCTTTTAGTTCGAAAATACCATTATCAAATAGGACCTTAGTGATCGCCTTATTCTTGCTTTTTAGATTGATCGAAGCGTCGTTCTGCACTTCTTCAATCGCATGTTCAAGGGCTTGCTCAATAACATCAGTAGCCGAAGAGCTAAAGTTTTCATGTACACCAACATGAGGTAATGAAGCATCTGGCATTAAAGTTTTGATAATTTCAGGGAAAGGGTGTGATAAGTTCATATTAATACAGAACAGCCCAATGGGTTTGCCATTTTCTCCTGCAAGCACACATGTTGTTGATTTTAATAGTGAGCCGTCTTTACTGTTAGTAAAGTAGCTTTTAGGAGTTACTTCCCCTGTCCTTTCGAATGCGCTTAGCATTCGCAATCCCATATCTGTGATTGGTGACCCCACTTCACGACCGGTGTGATGTCCGTTGACGATCTTCACTACGGACTTTTCAAAGCTCTCAAACGAGTGAATGACCACTTCACAGTGCGGACCGATAAAGTCTGCAATGGTTTCCGCTAGTCGAAAATTGGACTCAAGATATTGTCGATCAATTTCAGTGAACTTGACGTTAAATGACTTATAAGCTGATGCATTCATTATAGACCACTACTGTTAACTTTAACTTGAGATTCATTGTCCCTTGATGTTGGCTGGAAATCAACCCACGCATTAACTAAATGTAACCAATCTCATCTTATTTCGAATGTCTCTTAACCTTTTAGTTCACTAAAGGAAACTAAACTTGATGAAAATCAAAGTTAAAAGGGATTTTCAGTCTCAATAGTGAACAATAGTTAACTGTAGGATCCGGGTCACATTATTTAACTCAAATATCAGTAAACTGCCCTCATACCGTTCACAAATATTAACTATAAGACTTAATTGCTCCACAGCTAAGTCTAATAAGAACAAGCAAAGAGGCTCCAATGAACAATTTTCTGAATCGTGGGTTTGACCAATCTGAATTTGAACACCGTACCCAGCGTGCTCAAAAAGTCATGCATGACAAGAAGCTGGATGCAATGATTTTTACCACCGAGCCAAATGTTCGTTACTTTACTGGTTTTCATACTCAGTTCTGGCACAGCCCAACTCGCCCATGGTTTGTAATCGTGCCAGCGGAAGGCAAACCAATCGCGATTATTCCAGAAATCGGTGCCAGTGGTATGGCAGGTACTTGGATTGACAACATCATTACTTGGCCATCGCCTCGACCAGAAGATGACGGCATTAGTCTGGTAGCGAGTGCCTTGAACTCCTTGCCGTGTCGTCATGGCCGAGTTGGTGCGACATTGGGTATTGAATCCCACTTACGTATGCCGGTGAATAACTACCTACAACTGACCACCATGGTTAAGAAAGACTTTGTTGATGTGTCTTTAGAGATGCATGAGCTTCGTCAAATAAAGTCTCAAGCAGAGATCGAAAAAACACGAGAAATCTGCCGCATCACCAATGTTGGTTTCAAAAAGGTGCCGGAATATGCAAAAGCAGGGATGACGGAGCGTGAGATTTGCAAACAGTTCCGTATTGACATGCTGTTAGAAGGTGCCGATGAGTGCCCGTACATTATTGCAGGCTCAGGGCCGGACGGTTACGACAGCATCATTATGGGCCCAACAGACCGCATTATTGAGCCGGGCGATGTGTTGATCATTGATACCGGTGCCGTTCGCGATGGTTACTTCTCTGACTTTGACCGTAACTGGGCGTTCGGACATGCGAGTGAGCAGACAAAAGCGGCATACCGAGCGACTTATGAAGCGACGACAAAAGGTTTTGAAGCAGCGAAGCCAGGCGCGACAACGACTGATATCTATAACGCGATGTGGAAAGTACTAGAAGCAAACGGTGCACTAGGTAATGACGTAGGTCGTCTGGGTCATGGCTTAGGCATGGAGCTGACTGAGCGTCCATCAAATACGGCGACGGATAACACCATTTTGAAGCCAGGTATGGTGATGACGCTAGAGCCAGGCATGGTTTACGCACCGGGCAAATCTATGGTTCACGAAGAAAACATCGTCATTACTGAAGATGGTGCAGAATGGCTATCAGAGCGAGCTGAACCTGAACTGATCATTATCGATTAATCAATTATTTATAACGATAAGCCAACGCACGAAATTCGTGACGTTGGCGACAATATGAAACATAAAGGACTCAAAATGAACACAACAAATAAAGATACATTTTTAGGGTGGGTTGCCGCGATAGCAGTAGCATGTATTTGGGGCGTGACTGGTGTGGTCTCTAAACCCCTCTCTATGGCGGTAGATCCAATGACACTGGTATTCTTCCGTTATGTGACGGCGGTGATTGGGCTATCTATTATTTTCTTTTTCACGTCTCGCAGTAAAAGTTTAAGCGTTGATTTGGGGTCATCACTTAAAATCGACAAGAAAGATATTGGTCGAATCGCACTATGTGGCATTGTAGGGCAAGGGGTTTTCTCACTCTTTAATTTCCTTTCACTTGCTCATATCGGTGCCACAGAGAACGGTGTTATTCAGGGAATGCAACCTTTTGCAACGGTCTTCTTTGGCATGATGTTTATGAACTTCCGCATGAATAAAATCCAGTGGGGTGCGTTCATTGCATCGGCCATATGTATTTATGCGATGAGTGTTGGCCCAACAAACACGATTGAAGGTGGTACTCCGTTACTAGGTTATGTATATGTGACCTGCTCGATGCTAGCACTTGCTTGGACTGCACACCTTCGTGCTAGCTTAGCAGACAAGTACGGTTCTGTTGTTTCAATGCTTTACCAATACATTTCTGTAGCAGTGATGGGTATCTTCGTCGTATTCGCAATGGGTCTAGATCTATCTCAAATTTACATTATCTCCTCTAGTCCATTACTGATTGCACTGCTGATTTTCTTGGGTACTGGCATTTCAGGTGGTAGTTACCTCATTCAACTTTACTCTTTCAAACGTATTGGCGTTGAAAAATCAACAATGGCTCTAAACCTAATGCCACTTGTTGGTTACCTTGTTGCGGTACTGACGCTGGGTGAACAAATGGCAATGGGCAAGACCATTATCGTCTCTCTAATTGTTGTCGCACTTTATGTCTTTACCAAATATGAGACTAAAGAAGAGCCAAAATCAGAAGAAAATTTGAAAGCTCAAGAAGCTTAAACTGAATCAAAAAATAATAATATGGGAAGCTATCTTGGGAGATAGCTTCTTTTCTGGAGAAAGATATGACCACAGAAACATCTGCAATTGAATGGCGTAGACACCTTCACCAATACCCTGAGTTTGGTACTGAAGAGTTTAAAACGTCTGAGTTTGTTGCTAACAAATTGGAAGAGTTTGGACTTGAAGTTCACCGTGGAATCGGTGGAACTGGGGTCGTAGGCATTCTTCGTCAAGGTACTAGTGATCGCAGTATTGGTCTTAGAGCAGATATGGACGCTTTAAGAATTAAAGAAGAAAACACGTTTTGTCACGCATCTAAACACGAAGGTGCCATGCACGCATGCGGACATGATGGTCATACTGCGATGCTACTTGGAGCTGCATGTGAATTGGCTCAAAGTAAGAACTTCGATGGTGTCGTGTATTTCATCTTCCAACCGGATGAAGAACGAGGCACTGGTGCAAAAGCTATGATTGCCGATGGCCTATTTACTCGTTGGAACATAGACGCGATATATGCAATGCATAATTTGCCTGGTATCCCAGCAGGTAAGTTTGTAACTCGTCCAAGTTCAGTTATGGCTAGCGAAAGTAGTTTTGAAATTGTTATCAACGCTACTGGTGGTCATGCAGCATTACCCCACATGGGAACCGATCCTATTGTGGTTGGCGCACAGGTTGTTACAGCGTTGCAGACTATTGTTTCTCGTAATTTAAGCGCTATCAACGAAACTGCGGTCATTTCAGTTACAAACTTTGAGACAAATGGCACGGTGAATGTTATTCCATCGCAAGTGACGATCACTGGTGATACGCGAAGTTTTACAGATGAAGCTCTGCACAAAATCGAGAAAGGGATTGAGCGTGTCGTGGCAGGTCAATGTATGTCTGCTGGCGTTGATTACCAATATCACTTTAACAATAGTTTTCTTTCAACGATTAATACTGCAGAGGAAACAGAACATGCGATTAAAGCTGCAGAAACTGTTGTAGGAAAAGACAATGTTATTGGCAATTGTGAGCCATTTACCATTAGTGAGGACTTCTCCTTCATGCTACGCGAGGTAAAAGGTTGCTATATCTTAGTTGGTAATGGCGTCGGTGAATGTGGTGGAACCGCACTTCACAATCCACTTTATGATTTTAATGACGATATCTTGGGAACAGGTATGCGTTATTGGCAAACGTTAGTGGAACAGCAATTAGCTAAGTAATCGAATACAAAAAAGAGGAGCATTAGCTCCTCTTTTCTTATATATCGACGGTCAACAGATAACTAAGCGGACAGCTGACTAAACCTCGGCAAACTCTTAGCAAACCTCTGGTGCACATCCATATAAGTTTGCATGTAGATCTCATCGATACTGTCAGCGCAAGGGAAGCTGGATGAGAAGTCGACATGTTTACGATCGATGGACAATTTGGCTGCCTCGATAATATGAGCGACAAACATTCGAGGATCTTCCAAACCGATGGAGATCCGCATTGTGGTTGGCTTGATACCAGCTTCATTTAGCGCTTCGTCGCTAAGTTCGGAGTGGGTCGTTAAGGCAGGGCAAAGCGCAACGGTGTTGGTTTGTCCCAGACTTACCTGCATACCGATAGCTGGCTCAAGCATGTCAAAGAACTGTTTGAACCCAGCACGATTGATTGGTGCACGATTGCCATTGCCTTCCATATCGATGGTAAACAGAGCCGCAGGCAAGCCCAAGTGCATGTTGTTCTGGCAGTGTTCGTAGTTATCACTGTCAGGCAGAGCCGGGCATGACACGTTGATGTCTGGGTGAGCATCGAAGATCTTCGCCAAGGTGAGAGTATTGATGGTTTTCTGCACCACACGCATTTCGTAAGTTTTCATACCATTGAGTACTTCAAATGCTTTGTCGGCGTCTAAGAATGCACCTTTAATGTAATACACATTCCAAAAGAGCGTTTCGTTCCATGGAATGATGACCTCATCGCCGTTAGGTTTGGTGAAGGTGACTTCTTCTCCTTTTGGTACAAACATGGCTTCGTTACGGCCGATGACGACCCCAGCGGTTGTGGTCCCTGAACCAGCTAGCTCTTTGGTGTAGGAATGAACTACGAAATCAGGTCGTTCCATCACGTCATCGCGTTTTAGTACTGGGTGCAGGAGTGGGGTACCAACCGTTGAGTCAACGATAATGTCCCAACCACGAAGGTGAGCCGCTTTACTGATGCTAGCAACATCTAAGACGTATCCATGTGGATTACAAGGTGATTCTAGATAAACGTATATTTTCTTACCAGCGGCAAGGCGGTCGGCGTATTTATCGGCAACCTCATCAAGACGAGCCGCAAACTCATCTCCGGAGTAACCATCGACCCATTCGACCGCTACATTCAAGTTTGAGGGTTTTCCAAACCAATCTTCTAATAGCTGATAAGACCCACCGTAGATGTTGCGTGATGCCAGCACAATATCTTCATGCCCAAGTAAGTGGCTCAACAACCCATCAATTGCCGCCATGCCAGAGTTAAAGTTCCATGCAAGGTACTCATTAGCTCTTGAGCCTGCCTCTAGGTCAACCATGTGGTTAGCCAGTGAGATTGATGTTGGGTTGAGCAGTCGAGAGTAAATATCGTGAAGCGGCTCTTTACCGTTAAATGCATCTTCAATCCATTCGGTACACGCAAACAAATATGTTGCGGTACGCGTAATCACAGGACTGGCTGAGAATATAGCGGCAACATTGTCGAAGATAGGGTAGGCACCCTTAGAGGCAAAATGACCATTATTGGTGGCAATGGATTGGTAAGTAGTGCGCATGGGGTTTTGCAGGTTGTCGAGGATCTTCGCGATCTGAAATGACAAAAATCGCTTGGCGTTAAACCAGGCGATTCGGTCACTTTTGTCGAGCTCTGAAAGTCCATCAACGGTCAATGCCCATAGGTCGTGTGTTTTCGTGTTGGCTTTGTATAGTGTGGTCGCTAGTTCAACCAGCGTGGTGCCGTATTCACTATTTGGGTCGATGCCAAAGTGTTTTGCTTGCTCAATGGCAAGAGCTTCTGCTTGTTCGTGTTTGGTTGTTTTACGCAGCGGGCTAAGTTGAGTTGAGGTATTCATAGTTCCATCCTTTATTGTACCTCTTATAATTTTAGTGTTATAAAAATGTTAAAGATTGCGATTTAAGAAGTAACTCACCAACTTTGAGCAATTATATTGCGCATATTGGTTATAAATTGATGGAAAATGCTAATGGATGAGATCGACAAAAGAATACTGGCTGAGTTGCAAAGCAACGCTCGGCTAACTAATCAAGAGTTGGCAGATCGGGTTGCTCTGTCGCCGTCCCCCTGTTTGCGCCGAGTTCGGTCCTTGGAGAAGCAAGGAGTCATTCGAGGTTATCATGCCAGTGTTGACCAAGAAGCGTGCGGGCTGCCTATTAATGTCTTTGTATTGGTGAAACTCGAAAAGCCGACAGAAGAGAACATGCGAGACTTTGAACATCACATTGAAATGATTGATGAAGTGTTGGAGTGCTTTTTGATGACGGGCAACCACGACTACTTGTTGCATGTAGTCAGTGAGTCGCTAAAAAGCTACGAGCAGTTTATCCGCAAGCAATTAACTCGCCTGCCAAATATCGCCTCCATCGAATCGAGCTTCGCCTTTGGTCAAGTAAAAGTAAAGACGAAGCTGCCAGTGAGATAAGTAAGTCCAATTAGTGTTTAGATTTAATGAGTGCTAAAGCTTTATCAAAATCGAATTCTTGTAGAGCGCCATTAAGTTGCTTTAGTTGATTTTGGGTAAGCCCCAGTAATTGGCTTTGCTCTATGTTTTGCACTATCTCAAGTGCATCGGTATCGTTCTGTTCAATAGCGTTCTGTAATCTTTCATAGAGCGTTGGGTCAAAGCTCGCTGTGTGCTCAGGGTTATCGTTAGCCGCTATATGAGAGAGTAAAATGCCACTCTCTCTTATTGCCTCAGTGGTTTGATACAGAGCATTGAGTAGCTTCTTTTGAAGTTGTTCATTGTTGATATCAGATTCTAATGCACTACAGAGCTCAAATAACTCGTTCGCACCTATATTTCCTGAGACGCCTTTTAAGCTATGGATGTAGCGTTTTAAATCGGAGGACGCTGCATTAGCGAGTTGTTCTCTAACTTGAGATAAATCAGAGTAGTGCTCATAAAAGCGTTGCAACAGTCGGCGATATAGCTGGTGGTTGTTATTCGCACGAGCAAGACCTTGGGACAAGGTGATGGTGTTAATGTCATGAAGTTTCACTGGTTGAGTATTAACATTAGAGTCGGAGCTGGAAATGCTTATTTCTGACCCAATTTCGCGGTGAGGCGAGGTGATCCATCGAGCAAGGGTGCTGAACATGATGCCTACATCGATTGGTTTAGCTATGATGTCGTTCATCCCTGACTGGTAGGCGCGTTCTCTATCACGCTCCATCACGTCGGCGGTCATGGCAATGATAGGGATAGCTCGGTCATTGAGTGTGTTTCTTATTATCTCTGTTGCGCTGTAGCCATCGAGTACAGGCATTTGGCAGTCCATAAGAATGCCATCGAACGTCATTTGTTTATACAAGTCGATCGCGACTTGCCCATTTTGAGCTACGGTGACTTGGATGTTTTGGCTTTCCAAAAGTTCTACCGCTAATTCTTGGTTAATTTCGTTGTCTTCAACGAGTAATAGATGAGCTCCTGCTAGGTGTTGGACATTAGCCAAATGGGTTTGCTGCTCAAGCTCGTCACGGCTGGTATGGTGGTTTTCTATATCATATAAGCCAACTATCGCATCGAACAAGTGAGAGGCAGTTACTGGCTTATCGAGAATACTTGGTACGATAAGGCCACGCTCTTGAACTGAGTCAGCCAGAAGCTGGCGATCATAGGCTGTGAGCATCAAGATTTTAGGATTGAGGGATTCAGATTGCTGGATAGCATGAATGAGTTCAACGCCATCTTTACCGGGCATCTGCCAATCCGTAATAACCACATCAAATGCCGAATCTGATTGTGCAGCGTGATTGAGTGCGTCGATTGCGCTATCAACTCCATTAGCGCTTCGAACATTAAAGTTGAGTGATTGCAGAATATCTTCAACGATAAGGCGCGCACTGGCGTTGTCATCCACAATCAGGATGTTGAGGTGGTTCAATGATGTTGGCACGACAATCGGTTTGGTTTCTAGCACTTGGCTGCGCTTCATGTTAATTGTGAACTCAAAGGTTGAGCCTTCGCCAAATTGACTCCTAACCTCAATGTCTCCGCCCATCAACAAACAAAGCTCCTTACTGATGGCTAAGCCTAATCCGGTTCCCCCATACTTGCGTGTGGTGGAACTGTCGGCCTGGGTGAACTTATTGAAGAGCTTTTGAGTTTGTTCTGGTGTCATTCCAATGCCAGTGTCAGAGACCGCAAATCTTAACGTGACATCGTCATTCTCTAAGTTGTCTGCGGTGATAGTGATTTTGACTTCGCCTTGTTCGGTAAACTTCACAGCGTTATTGGCAAGATTGGTCAAGATTTGCCCCAATCTTAATGGGTCACCGTAAAGTGCTGTTGGTACGTCTTTTGAAGTATGAATAAGCAGCTCTAAACCCTGCTCCGACGCCTTAAGCCCAACCAAATTAGAAATATTGTCCAAGACGTTTTCGAGTCTAAAATCTACGTGCTCAATGTCGAGTTTACCCGCTTCGATTTTTGAGAAATCGAGAATGTCGTTGATAAGTCCTAGTAAGGTATCAGCCGACAGCTTTACTTTTTGAATATAGTTGCGTTGTGCCTTAGTTAAATCTGTTTTTAAAGCGAGGTAACTCATGCCTATGATGGCGTTCATTGGGGTTCTGATCTCATGGCTCATGTTCGCTAAAAATCCGATTTAGCTTGGTTTGCGTAGTCTGCTTCATCTCTGGCAATAGCGAGCTTATCGGCAGACTTTTCAAGCGCAGCGTGGGATTTGTTGGCGAGCAAAACAATAAAAACTATGGTGCTCATGAAAATGATGCCGCCGATGGCAAGATAGAAAGAGATTTGAGATGAGTTCTCTACAATGTTTTGCTGGTGTTCAAAATCAGGTTCAATAACTTTGAAGGCTTTCAGATAGGCATTATCAAGCGCCGATGATTGTTGGGCGATAGCTTGTTTCTGCGTAAATAACTGTTCGAATAAAGCGAGATATTGCGTCAACTGCCCCTTAATTTTCCCAAGCGTTTGTTGTTGGGTCGCATCTGAAATATGCGGTATCAAATCTGCCAATCGTTGTTGGCTCTCTTTGATAGTTCCTTCAATTTGCTCGGCAATATCTTGCTGTTCGTTGAGTGTTTGTACCAAGGAGAAGTCGCGTTCGTACTGAGTGGTATCGCTAAATAGGGAACGTAATGTCAGCAATTGAGCGGTAGTGGAGAGTTTGACGTTGGTTTGTTGTTGTATGTCGTTTAGTTCTTGTTGATAGGCGGCTAACTCTTTTTGTAAGCTCGTTCTCAGCACTACACTCGCTCGTGTAAACTCTTCCCCCGCCGAATCGATCTGGGCGGCGATGTGCTGCTGCATTGGAGCGGTAACTAGTTTGAGGTTTCTGAGCTGAATTACCGCAGTTAAATACCGATTTCGAGCGTTATCAACCAGTGTCAGTTTGTCCTTAGCAGCCTGCGTAACCATCTTTGGTTGCAGAGCTCTAATTTG
This sequence comes from Vibrio mediterranei, assembly GCF_900088415.1. Classification (GTDB taxonomy): domain Bacteria; phylum Pseudomonadota; class Gammaproteobacteria; order Enterobacterales; family Vibrionaceae; genus Vibrio; species Vibrio mediterranei. Next base: position 383,116 of record NZ_FLLQ01000005.1, on the reverse strand, counting down.
GTTACGCACTTCATTGAGGCCAAATTGCAGTTGTTTGTAATCTTCATTATTCGGTTCGAGGATAAAAGACTTTTCATGACTTCGAATTGTAGAAATACGACTTGCTAAATGATGGCTTTCAATAGCGATTTGAGCACTAGCATCAATGTGTTGACGCATGCTTTCGACTAACGCGACCTGTTTTTCTATCGAGACTTTAAGATCGACCTGCATCTCTTCTACATCATAAATAGACGTGTCCGAATTTGAGGTAAGAGCAACGCGGGTGGTTCTTTCTTGGTCGTTAAGTTCTACGTATTCGGTAAAAGTCGCCTTGTAATCTTGAAGTAGCGCCTTTACTTCTTGATTGACCTGCTCGGAAAGCTGGGAATCGGCAAGCAGGTAGGCCATATCAATATGTTCAAAGGTTTGTTCAGCCTGCGGATGGGTGGGCGATAGTGCGTAATTGCGCTCATGCAGCTTAATGCTATCTATGGCGGCACGAAGTTGAGCGCTTTGAGCGTAATTGTCGACAGTTTCAAAACGAAGATTGAGTTTTGACCAACCTATTGACCCGGCTATCACCAATAATGTCACTGCGATGAAAAAGCCAATAAGAATGCGTTTTGAGTCGAGATTTTGTCCGATAGGAAAATTCATGGAAATCCTTTAAACCAATGTAGTTCTAGTCTTTAAAAGCATCTCGAATGGCGAGAATATCATCCAATTTGCTGATGAAAATTGGTACTAAACTTGGATCGAAGTGAGTTCCTGCATCGCGCTCTAGTAATGCGAGCGTTTCCTCAATGGACCAAGCCTTTTTATAGGGACGCACACTGGTCAGTGCGTCAAACACATCGGCTATTGCGACGATTCTTGCACTAAGCGGGATTTGCTCTCCTTTCAATTGGTTGGGGTAGCCACTGCCGTCCCATTTTTCATGATGGTTTAACGCAATTTCTTGCGCCATTTGTAATAGCAGCGAATCGCTGTCACCAATAATGTCACCGCCAATTTCGACATGCTTCTGCATGACGGCCCATTCGTCGGCATCGAGTTTACCTGGCTTTCTTAACACGTTATCTGGAATACCAATTTTGCCGATGTCGTGCATTGGTGCGGCTTGAAATACCAGCTCAACCCAGCGCTTACTAACGTTTAGTTGTGAGGCGAGAATGCGTGAGTAGTGGCTCATCCGCACTACGTGCATACCAGTCTCGTTATCTTTGTACTCTGCTGCTCGTCCCAAGCGTTGGATGACTTCCAAACGGCTTTGTTCAAGCTGAGCCGTTCTTTCACGTACTTTGATAGCAAGTTCGAGATTTTGATCGTACAGCGCAATATGTGTCTTCACTCGAGCTAACACAATGGGTGGACTAATGGGTTTGGTAATATAGTCCACCGCGCCCAACTCAAAGCCTTTCTGCTCGTCGACCACTTCACTTTTCGCGGTGACAAAAATAATAGGAATATCAGCGGTTAGTGGATTGGCTTTTAGTGTCTCGCAAACCTCATAACCGTCCATTTCGGGCATCATGATATCGAGCAATATCATATGAGGTTTAGGTGTGGAGAGGGCGATTTGTATAGCTTTCGCGCCGCTTGTCGCCGCTTTCACTTTGTAATGTTCATTCAAAGAGCCAGCAATGGCATGGATATTATCGGGAATGTCATCAACGACAAGCACCACAGGTTTTTCTTGGTTGTCTGTATGCATAAGTACGAGTCCTTGTACCGAAAATGCAGAGATAAGGCTTTTAAGAATAGACAAGGTTTCGTATGTGTTACAAACAATTAGCTCACTATGAGAATAATATCGCACCAAGATTTGCTTTAACGATTAGGGGAAGCTTCATGACGCAGCCATTCCATTTTCTCATAGAGGTTGATGATTATTCGTTTGTAAAAATGCCATGTTAGAACAAAAATTAACCAATAAAGGATAAGTGGTTAACTGAGGGCGGCTGCGTGGGTAGTGTATTTCACCGACATTGTTCAGATACTTTGCCAAAAGTGAGCTTTGGCGAAGGCGTGTATTTGATTGATTCAGAAGGTCGATATTATTTAGATGGATGCGGAGGGGCGGCGGTCTCCAACCTTGGTCACAACCATCAGCGAGTAAAGGCGGCGATTCAAGCTCAATTAGAGACTATTCCATATGCTCATACAGGGTTCTTTACCAGTGAAAGCAGTGAGAAATTAGCGCAGCGAATCGTGTCGTTAGCCCCAGAATCTTTGCAGCATGTGTACTTTGTTAGTGGTGGTTCAGAAGCGGTGGAGTCAGCGCTTAAAATGGCACGCCAGTATTACGTAGAGCGCGGTATGGTGTCCAAAACTCAATTTATCGCAAGGCGACAAAGTTACCATGGCAATACATTAGGGGCGCTCTCTGTTGGAGGCAATGAGTGGCGACGAGAACCGTTTCGTCCTCTGCTTTCCTCTGCTCACCATATTGCGCCTTGTTATGCCTATCGTGACCAATTGGCGTCAGAAACTGAAGACCAATACAGTCAGCGTATTGCCAATGAACTTGAAGCGAAGATACTCGAACTTGGGGCGGAAAATGTGATGGCATTTATCGCCGAACCCGTCGTAGGGGCAACTGCGGGGGCAGTACCTGCGACTCAGGGCTATCTGCAGCGTATAAGAGAGATTTGTGACCAATATGATGTATTGCTGATTTTAGATGAAGTGATGTGTGGAGTCGGCCGAACGGGGTCTTTCTTCGCATTTGAGCAAGACGAAGTAGTACCCGATATTGTGACCATGGCGAAAGGTCTGGGAGCTGGATATCAGCCCATTGGCGCTGTACTTGTTCACGAAAAAATCTATCAGGAAATAGCCAATGGTTCCGGGTTTTTTCAGCATGGTCATACCTTTATGGGACACCCAATGGCGTGTGCGGCGGCACTCGCGACTGTGGAAATCATCATAGAAGATGACTTACTAGCTCAGGTGGTTTCTAAAGGGGAAATGCTTAAGCAAAAGCTTTTCGAAGCGTTGGGGAATCTCGATATGATTGGTGATATTCGAGGTAGAGGATTGTTTATCGGCATTGAATTGGTTTCTGACAAACATTCAAAATCCCCGCTTGCTATCCAAACTCAAGCGCACAAATGGATTAAATCGTTGGCGATGGAGAATGGTTTAATGTGTTACCCAATGGCTGGGACGATCGACGGTACACACGGTCACCATATTTTACTTGCGCCTCCGTTTATTATTAGTGAGATCGAAATGGATGAACTGGTGACCAAGCTGAAAAAAACGCTACTTTTAGCAGAAGAAAAGTGGGCCCGCTTATGAGTAACCTAACAATGCCATCGCAGTCGGCTATTATCGTTGCGCCTAATGGCGCAAGAAAAACGCAGAAAGATCATCCTGCACTGCCCGTCACTCGTGGAGAGATTATCCAAGATGTTATTGCTTGCCGAAGTGCAGGTGCCGCAATGGTACATCTGCATGCTCGCAATGAAAAAGGGCTGCACTCGTTAGACGTTGCAGACAACCTCCCGCTGTATAACGAACTAAAAGATGCTGTTGGAGACAGCATTATGGTGCAATTAACAACAGAAGCGGTGGGCCAATATCAACCTGAGCAACAAAAGCAATTGATCAAAGCCGTCAAACCAGAAGCGGCGTCATTTGCGTTAAGTGAGTTGATTCCAAATGATGAACACTTGAGCGAGTCGGCCGAGTTTTTTCATTGGGTTGCACAGCAAGGCATTATTGCTCAATACATTCTTTACAGTGCTGACGATCTTGATCGTTATTTTCGACTGATTGATCAAAAGGTCTTGCCTGATCACGACCATCACCTATTACTTGTTCTCGGACGCTATAAGCAAGGACAAGTAGCAACACCTCAAGATCTTGTGCCATTTCTTAGTTGTCGATTATTTGAACTGTGTCACCGTTGGGCGGTCTGTGCGTTTGGTCAATTTGAACACAATTGTTTAACGGCTGCTATGCTTATGGGGGCTGACGTTAGAGTTGGGTTTGAAAATAATCATTATGACAATCAAGGTGCTATTGCTACAAACAATGCATCTTTAGTGAACCAGCTTTGTAAGACGTCAGCGGCGCTTAATATAGAGTTACTGAGCGCTACTGAATTTAGAAACAGTCTTGCCATTCGCCAGTAATTAAGGAGTTTACTGGTTTCTGAACCCTACGACAGGAAAGGAATAACTATGACCAAATTAAAAACCATGTTGACCGTGTCTGCTGCATGTATTGCCATGGGAGGAGCAACTCTCGCACAGGCAGAAGACCGATTTGTAACTATCGGAACCGGTGGCGTAACAGGGGTTTACTATCCAACAGGTGGTGCTATTTGTCGTCTTGTAAATAAAAACCGAGCTGAATTCGGTGTGCGTTGTTCGGTAGAAAGTACCGGCGGTTCGATATACAACATCAATACCATTCGAGCTGGCGAATTGGATTTAGGTATAGCCCAGTCAGACTGGCAATATCATGCATACAATGGCACCAGTAAGTTTGCGGAAGCTGGTCCATATAAAGATCTTAGAGCGGTATTCTCTGTTCACGCTGAACCATTCACTGTGGTGGCGCGTGCGGATTCTGGTGTTGAAAGCTTCGAAGATCTTAAAGGTAAGCGAGTCAATATAGGTAACCCTGGTTCCGGTCAGCGCGGGACTATGGAAGTCTTGATGCAAGGTTACGGTTGGGACAAAGATGTATTCAAACTGACTTCAGAGCTAAAAGCATCTGAGCAGTCTAAAGCATTGTGTGACAACAAAATCGACGCAATGATCTACACCGTAGGCCACCCAAGTGGTGCGATTAAGGAAGCGACAACGTCTTGTGATAGCCGCATTGTATCGGTAACTGGACCAGTGGTAGATAAGTTGGTTGAAGACAATAGCTTCTACCGTAAAGCGACTGTTCCGGGTGGTATGTATAACGGTAATCCAGACGATGTGATGACGTTTGGTGTGGGTGCAACATTCGTTACGTCTACTGCTGTGCCTGATGATGTGGTTTATGCCATCGTTAAGTCTGTATTTGAAAACTTTGATGATTTCAAACGTCTTCACCCTGCTTTCGCTAACCTGAAGAAAGAAGAAATGATCAAAGATGGTTTGTCAGCACCATTGCATCCAGGTGCCGTGAAGTACTACAAAGAAGCGGGTTTGATGGACTAACAAACTCTTTTAATGCAACGCTCTTCAAAGCCCAGCGATGTAATGCTGGGCTTTTTTATTAATGGTCGTGGGATCACTGTGACTAGCCACGAAACTGATCTTCTAGCCATTGGTTGAACAGATAGACCAGCTTGTTGTCGCGACGATGATTTGGGGTGATGGCATAGTAACCGTACTGACTCACTAAACTAAGAGCGAGAGGGTTACTTAACTGTTTTGCTCCAATTAAAGGGTCGACCATAAAATCAGGAAGCAGAGCGAGCCCACAGTTTGCCTTTACAGCCTCCAAAGACATAAAGAAATGCTCGAATCCGACGCCATAAAAATTCATCGGTGTATCAGGGCAAAATTGATTTCGAAACTTCTCCCATAGTTGTGGTCGAGTAATATGGGGGATAAATTGGTGAACTTCCAAATCTTGGTGGCTACAAATAGGATGACGCTCGATAAGATCTGTTGAGCCGACTAAGCGCAGCGTCTCTTTGTGTAGCAGAGTGGCATTTTCGTAATGGGTAGCGATTGGTAAACAGCGGATTATGACGTCACTTCGCGCGTTCAAGCCTTTAATGGGACCATCACCTGTTTTTAGGTTGATTCGTATACTGGAGTTTTGCGACCGAAAGTCTTGCAACGCGTTGATCAACCATAAGCTGGCAAAAGATGGCGTGACATCAAGGTTTAATACCGCCTCGTTGTTTTCAGACTGTTTGAGCCTTGCCGTTGCGGATTGAACACTTTCCAAGGCTTCGATAATACTAGGCAAATATTGCTCACCAATAGATGTAAGTCGAATCCCATCAATGTGTCGCTCAAACAGTGCTTGACCAAGTTGCTGCTCTAGTGCCGCGACTTGTTTACTGACGGCTCCTTGAGTCACACACAGCTCCTGTGCAGCCTTTGAAAAACTGAGGTTGTGCGCCACTGCAACGAAGGTTTTGAGCGCTTTGATAGAAGGTAAGCCTGAGCTGCTACTCATAGTGTTTTCCCGAACTCTTCTACTTGATACCTCGACGGTGAATATCCGAGATGCTAATTACGCCAACACACTCATCGCGTTCATTGACAACAGGTAGTGCTGAAATGGCATTATCAAGCATTAAGTTCAACGCATCGTACGCTTTTACTCGCGCACTTGTTTGTTTGCCATTGGTGGTCATATGCTGTTCAATTTTGTCTTCTAGAACGGCGCCATTGGCGAGCGCTCGCCTTAAATCTCCGTCCGTGAAGACACCTACAAGCATCGTTTGACGACAAATGGCGATAAGCCCTTTACCACTCTCACATAGTACGCTGATCGCTTCTGCTAAGCTTTGTTCTGGTTGGCAAATGGCATTATGTTCAAACTCGGAGATTACGTTGCCGACTGTCGTAAGTAGTTTCGCTCCGAGAGCACCAGCAGGGTGAGACTGTGCAAAATCAATACTGTCGAATTTGCGAATTTTCATTGCAGTAATCGCTAAAGCATCACCCATGATTAATGTGTTGACTGCGCTGGATGTTGGAGCGAGTCCGAGTGGACATGCTTCGCTGTCTATGGCGATGTTGACCACACAATCACTGTTCTGCGCCAAATGAGATGACGTGTTGCCAGTCATACCGATGATAGAAATCCCGCGCTCTTTTAATATCGGTAGCATAGTCTTAAATTCGGCAGATTCGCCTGAGTTTGAAATCAAGATCACTAAGTCTCCTTTAGTGATCATCCCTAGGTCTCCGTGAAGTGCTTCCGCCGGATGAACGAAAAAGGCAGGTGAACCCGTTGAAGCCAGTGTTGCGGCCATCTTCTTGCCAATGTGCCCAGACTTGCCTATTCCAGACACAATTATCTTGCTTTGACAGTTAACGATGTGCGACACCGCTTGCGCAAAATTGTCCTCCAATCGTCCCAATAGCTTCTGAGCTTCTGCTATCTCGGCATTAATGACTTGTGTGGCGTATTCGATGACTTCTGTCTTGACGACTTGCATGGCGATGTGTCCTACGAGCTGAACGATATAGATATTGCTGCCTAGTGTTTCACACCTCTGGTAAAGAGCAAGTTGTAATTTTCATTATTTTCATTATTGGGATCTCTCTCAATTTTGGTGTCTAGTTGAAAGTTAAGATTTTCATTTCATGGAAAGGAATGCAGAACGATTGGCTGTTATTGAAATCTGATTCAATGGGGATGTTTGTATATATCTGATTTTTAAAGGTATATTCTCTCTCGCACTCAATTCCATCTCTTTTGTTTCTTTCATTGTTTTTATTTTTGCTTTCATTTATTTTGTGATTTGAATCAATAAATGAAAAATATTAACTTTCAAAATGAAAATAATAATGAAAAAGTAAAAAGGCAATCAGCACTTATCCTTGAAACAAAAGAGGTCAACATGGACTTTATAATTCACTCAGCGGAATGGTTTATCGGGCTATTCCAACAAGGCGGAGAGGTCTTTACCGGAATGGTAACAGGCATACTTCCTCTCTTAATTTCATTACTTGTCGCCATGAACGCATTGATACGTCTCGTTGGACAAGACAAAGTAGAAAAACTGGCACAGCGTAGTGCTGGCAACCCTGTATCGCGTTATCTGGTTCTGCCTGTTGTCGGTACCTTCATTTTCTGTAACCCAATGACGTTGAGCTTGGGTCGTTTTCTTCCTGAGAGATACAAACCTTCTTACTACGCGGCTTCTTCGTACAGTTGCCACTCCATGAATGGCCTGTTCCCTCACATTAACCCTGGTGAATTGTTTGTTTACCTTGGTATCGCTAACGGTATTACTCAGCTGGGTCTACCACTAGGTCCTCTAGCTGTGAGCTATCTACTAGTCGGCATGGTAACTAACTTCTTTAGAGGTTGGGTGACTGACTTTACTACTGCAATGGTAGAGCGTCAGCAAGGTGTTCAACTAGAACGTACTGTTCACTTCCAATCATAAGAGGCCTGTGTCATGTCAAACTCACTAATTATTAATAAAGGTAATGGCGGCTGGGGTGGTCCTCTATGTTTGCCAATCGAAGCAGGCAAGAAAATTGTCTACATCACTGGTGGTACTCGACCAGATATCGTTGACCGTATTGCCGAACTGACGGGTTATGAAGCAGTAGATGGTTTCAAAACTTCAGTACCAGATGAAGAGGTTGCTGTCGCGATTATTGACTGTGGTGGGACGTTACGTTGTGGTTTATATCCGAAGAAACGTATTCCAACAGTAAACATTCACTCGACAGGGCAAAGTGGTCCTCTAGCGCAATACATCAAAGAAGATATCTACGTCTCTGGTGTGAAACCGGAGAATATTCAGCTTTCTGATGCGCAGCCAACAGTGACCCTAACTCCGGAGCCAGCAGCAAACGAGTCAGCTCGTTTTTCGACGGACAAAAAACTGACTGAACAAAGCGATAGCCTGTTGGCACGTATCGGTATTGGTATGGGCTCGGTCATGTCGACGTTTTTCCAAGCTGGCCGTGACACGATTGATACTGTATTGAAAACCATTCTGCCATTCATGGCGTTTGTATCCATGCTTATCGGCGTAATCATGGCTTCAGGCTTCGGTGATTTGATCGCGTCAGCGCTGACACCATTAGCACAAAGTCCATTTGGTCTCGTTACTCTAGCTCTGATCTGTTCTTTCCCGCTGCTATCACCGTTCTTAGGCCCTGGTGCAGTAATCGCACAGGTTATCGGTGTGCTTGTCGGAGTACAAATCGGTGCAGGCAATATCCCTCCGCACTTAGCGTTACCAGCATTATTTGCGATTAACGCACAAGCGGCGTGTGACTTTATCCCTGTTGGTCTTGGCTTAGCAGAAGCAAAACCGCGAACTGTCGAAATTGGCGTTCCATCAGTACTTTACTCGCGATTCTTAACTGGTGCTCCAACCGTATTAGTCGCTTGGTTTGTATCAATGTTCATCTATCAATAAGTAAAACAGTAACTCCCAAAGGAATCTAAAAATGACCAAATTATACCAATCAACCATCAAGCATGTCGGTGAACTCGCAGAAGAAGCGTTGGCAGACAACATGATGATTCTATTCGGTGAAATGGCACCGGCAGATGCCGCTGAGTACTGCTTTATTCACTCTCACGATAGCTTGAAAGGCAATATTAATGTGGGCGGAACGTTACGGCTAGGTTTGAATGAATACCCTATCACTGCGGTTGGTGAGGTGGTGAATAAGAACCTTTCAGAACTCGGTCACATCACGATTCGGTTCGATAGCTTGAACGAAGCGGAATATCCAGGGTGTTTGCATGTGAGCGGATCTGTTCCTCACTGCAACATCGGAGAAACCATCTCTTTCTCATAAGGTTTAACTAGATTCCAATCGGTATTTTGGCCTCTGCAGATGCTTTGAAACACTCTCCCAAAGTGGAATGTAGAGGCCCTTTTTAAAGAATTAAATTTGTAAGAATGTCGGAGTATTTATGTGTAAAACAGCGTTAGTAGTCGGTGGCGGACAAACATTGGGTGCCTTTTTATGTGAAGGCTTGGCAGCAGATGGCTACCGCGTAGCCGTAGCAGACTTAAACGGTGATAATGCTCAGCAGATTGCTGACAAGATTAATCAAACTTATGGCGAAGGCATGGCGTTTGGTATTGCCGCTGATGCGACCGATGAGATGTCGGTTATCAATATGACCAAAAGTGTGGACGAGGTGTTTGGTAGAATCGATTTGATGGTTTACAGTGCAGGCACTGCTACCGCCGCCAAAATTGACACCTTTCCTATGGATGCATGGCAACGCTCATTAAGCGTTAACCTAACAGGTTACTTCCTGTGTGCACGTGAAGCGTCAAAAATAATGATTCGTGAAAATCGTGGTGGACGCATTATTCAAATTAACTCTAAATCAGGCAAAGTTGGGTCGAAACACAACAGTGGTTATTCGGCGGCTAAATTTGGTGGCGTTGGCTTGACGCAATCTTTAGCTCTTGATTTGGCTGAGCACAAAATTACCGTGCATTCATTAATGCTAGGTAACTTGCTACAGAGCCCTATGTTCCAATCACTGAAGCCTCAATATGCGAAAAAACTGGGTGTCAGTGAAGAGGAAGTTGAGCAAATTTATATTGATAAAGTGCCGCTAAAAGCAGGCTGCGACTATCAAGATGTATTGAACGTACTGAAGTTTTACGCGAGTGAACAAGCCGCGTACTGTACAGGACAATCGATTAATATCACTGGCGGACAGGTGATGTTCTAGTTCCCCTACTAGGTGATGTCTTGTGCTCCTGATGCTACGTTAGGTAGCGATTTCAAGGGCAGAATATCTGCCCTTATTTAAACAGTTAGAGAGGTGTTTTGTGGACTCAACAACTACATTAATTCTAGTGGCCATTGTGGCTTGGATTGGTCAAATTGCTTTGGGATTTTTTCAAATCCGCTCTTTCAATCGAATGGTTCAATCTATGTCACAGAAAGGGCATGTAAAGATCGGCAGAACTAAAAGTCGTTGGAAGGCGAGAACGCTCATTGTGGTTGCTGAGAATGACCAACAAACCATAGTGGATGCCAAAGTCCTAAATGGAATCTCTGTTTTTGCTAGACCTAAGACTTTGGACAAAATTGTTGGGCTAAGTTACCCATTATCCGCTGCGGTAATGAATGAACTAGCGAAAGGGACGCAAGAAGCCATCTCTGTTGCCTACGAAGGTTAACTAGGTCGCAGAATGTACCAAGAAATATAAACTTAGGTTTCTTCCTTTCACAGTGAAAGGGAAATTGTGTATAGTTTAAAAAAAATTAGTGATGGTGCATATGAACATTGAAAATAGACGTCAGAAGTTGGTGAACTATCTGAAACACGAGGGTAAGACCTCGGTAAATGATTTGGCAAACATTTTTGAAACATCAGGAGCGACCATTCGTACGGATTTGCGGACATTGGAAGAGGAAGGGTTGGTTGTAAGACGCTATGGGAGCGCAGAAGCTTGTGGTGCAAGTAAGATTGGTCAAGCCTCAATCGAGGATCGGTCAATGGATGAGAAGCAAACCTTGAATCTCGACCTCAAATCCGCCATTGCAAAGAAAGCGTGTGAGCTTATACGTGATGGTGATTCTATAATACTCGACTGCGGTAGTACTACATTACAAATGGTTCCTCATTTGGAAGATAAACTAGCGCTCACTCTAATGACCAATAGCATGCACATTGTAAACGCGATGGCACAATTAGAGCGCGAGCATACCGTGATTATTCCAGGCGGTACCTATCGTCGTATCTCTGCTTCATTTCATGGCAAATTGGCTGAACAAGCTTTTAGTCAGTTCACTTTTGACAAGCTATTTATCGGTGCTGATGGTTTTGATCTTAACAGTGGAACGACCACATACAATGAAGCTTATCAAGTGAGCCAAGCAATGTACGAGGCGGCCAACGAAGTGATTGTCGTTTTAGATAGCAACAAATTTGGTCGTCGTAGCCCTAATGTTGTTGTGCCTTTGAAAGACATCGATGCCGTTATTACCGATAGTAATATTTCTCCAGAACATCTAGCAGAGCTAGAATCAAACAATATCAAAGTTTATCTCGTCTAATGTACTTCCCCCAGTGATACTGTAGGAATCTTGCCTACAGTATCTCCGTCGCAAAACTCTTCCTTGTTTACGCATTTACTTTTACATTAAGTGATATATTTTTTCACATAAAAAGTTAATTGGTGACTCCCTTCACGTTGCGAAAGTATATCTCTTTCATTTTGATAATGATAAGAGGAACAATATGGTTCAAAGTGTAAGGAGGATAACTTTGGACTACATGATTCTAGGCGCAGAATGGTTTATTGGACTATTCGAAAAAGGGGGCGAGGTTCTTTCTGATATGGTTACTGGCATCTTGCCGTTATTGGTCTGTCTGCTTGTCGCCATGAATGCACTTATTCGTTTTATTGGTCAACATCGAATTGAAAGGTTAGCGACAAAGTGTGCAGGCAATCCAGTATCTCGTTATTTGGTTTTACCTTTTATTGGGACTTTCATTTTTTGTAATCCAATGACACTAAGTCTTGGACGTTTTCTTCCTGAAAAGTACAAACCCTCTTATTACGCGGCTGCATCTTACAGTTGTCACTCCATGAACGGCATGTTCCCTCACGTCAATCCGGGGGAGTTGTTTATCTATCTAGGTATTGCTGCCGGAATCACTCAGCTTAATCTGCCGTTGGCCCCGCTTGCTGTCAGCTATTTGTTTGTTGGTTTAGTGACTAACTTTTTTCGAGGTTGGATCACTGATTTGACGACAAGCATCATCTGCAAACAACAAGGCAGGGCGCTATCTGACAAGGTCGAAATTTCTAAGGAGGGCTCATGAGCATGATGTTAAAAGTCTCTGCGGGAAATGGAGGCTGGGGTGGTCCACTGTTTGTGCCTATTATTGCCGGAAAGAAAATTCTCTACGTGACCGGAGGAACCAAACCTGATTTGGTTACTGCCTTAGAAAATCTAACGGGATTGGAGAGTGTCGACGGTTTTAGACAGGTGCTTGAAGATGAGGATGTTGCATTAGCGGTTGTCGACTGCGGAGGAACGTTGCGATGTGGGCTGTATCCTAAAAAAGGCATCCCGACATTAAACATCCACGCGACAGGGCAAAGTGGTCCTCTTGCTCAATTCATCAAAGCAGATATCTATGCCTCTTCGGTAACTCCTCAGTGTATCGAATTGGTTGAAGGTGAATCCAATAGCCACGCTGAGCCGGTTAGCCAATCTGAGACGCCTCCTCAATACGATACGTCTCAGAAGTTAAGCGCCCAGTCGGATGGGCTGATCGCTAAGGTCGGGGTTGGCATGGGCTCGGTCATGTCGGTTTTTTATCAAGCTGGCCGCGACACTATCGACACGGTGCTTAAAACTATTCTGCCCTTTATGGCATTTGTTTCAATGCTGATTGGCGTCATCATGGCATCGGGGATTGGTGATGTGATTGCCAACCTGCTGTCGCCGTTGGCACAGAATCCTTTAGGACTGGTGACGTTGGCATTGATCTGCTCTTTTCCGTTACTTTCACCATTTTTAGGCCCTGGCGCAGTGATCGCTCAAGTCATTGGTGTGTTAGTTGGGGTACAAATTGGTGCGGGACATATTCCGCCTCATTTGGCGCTTCCAGCTCTGTTTGCAATTAACGCTCAAGCTGCGTGTGATTTTATACCTGTAGGACTTGGACTGGCAGAAGCTAAGCAAGAAACGGTAGAAATTGGCGTGCCTTCGGTGCTTTATTCTCGCTTCCTGACGGGGGCTCCAACAGTCCTGTTTGCTTGGTTCGTCTCAATGTTTATTTATCAATAAGGGATGATGATGGGTTATCAATTTCGAGCCAATATTGTGAGCGTCGGAGAGTTTGCACAAGAGGCGCTTCAAGATGATATGTTGATACTGTTTAATGATTCTGCGCCAGAAGATGTGGCTGACTACTGCTTTATTCATGATCAAGCGGAGTACTCTGGCGAACTGTCTACTGAAAGCACCTTATTGATTGATGATGAACCCTATGTGGTGACCTCTGTAGGTAGTGCGGCAAATATCAACCTGAAAAACCTAGGTCATATCACTATTAAGTTTGACGGAAACCTCACTCCAGACCTCGCAGGTACGGTCCATGTACTTGGAAGGAAAAAACCGCAGCTGGAATCGGGTGTGTCGTTGATTTTTGGTTAGTGTGTTAATTGGAACGACGCGTTACTTCTCTGGCGTAATTGCATAGTACCTAAGAAACATCAAATCGGCGGGAGTGGTGTCAGCGAGGTGATGAATAGTTGCTGGTGTAAGGCCATGATCGAGTAGGGCTTCCCAGCTTTGGCACGCTTTGTTTATCTTTTCTTTGTTTTGTCCTTGCTTCTGTTCGACTCCCTGTCTAATGAGGCGTATCTGTTCTCCAATCCAGTCCTCGGATAGGCTGGTGATTCCCATAGTCCTTGATGGCAAACCGCTAGAGTTGTGGTTGGTCGTTATCATTGGCTATCTCTCGTTGCTTCATTAGATGGGCAGTGTAATGAAAGTGGTTTGGCAAATGTATGAGCCGAGCTAGGGTTGAGATATTAATGAGTTTTATAGATCTAGGAATAGATAGCGCGCACTTTCTGAACCGCGTGGCACAAAATGGTAAGTCGCTATGAGTCGTTTGAATAGAATACCTGCATCAAACGACATTACTCGATTTTGAGTAGATTCATAAACTCAAGGAATACATTGCTCAGGATGGCCTTACTGAGGTTACAACATTGAAAAACACACTTATCAAACACGCTCTAGTTGCAATAACCGGTATTTTGGCGCTAACGGCGACCACTGCACAGGCTTTCGAGCTAGGCGCTGATACCAAACGTGGTATTACGTTCCAGTTTGATAACATTATCATTGGTGTTAACGATAACTACGTAAACGGTGGTATGGCGTTTTTGCAGAAGCCACTGTCGCAAGAGCACAATATCAGCTGGTTCGTGGAGGGGGGTGTGGGTTATAACTGGAATAGTGAGCGTGTCGACGTGCATGCGCCTGTGGGACTCCGTTGGGAGCCAGTTAAAAACCTTGACGTTGACTTATTTGCTACGCCAGAAGTCAAATTTAAAGATGGCGTTGATGTTGGTGTGGGTGTTGACTTGGGTGTGTCCTGGAAATTCTAGGTCCCAACGAGAATACTAAACGGTGACCGTATCAAGGTCACCGTTTTTGCTTTTTAGTGAGATGAGTTAGGTAGCAAGATTAGTATCCAATAACCATTTGACCGAGAATGTAACCCGCGCAACAGGCGGCGACGACGCCTATCAAACCGACACTCATAAAGGAATGGTTGAAGTACCATTTACCGATCTTAGTGGTACCGGAAGAATCGAAATTCACGGTTGCGATATCTGATGGATAGTTTGGAATGAAGAAATACCCATAGACCGCTGGCATTAAACCAATGAGCAGTGCTGGATCCAACCCCAGTCCTAAACCCACAGGAAGCATCATTCGAGCAGTGGCTGCTTGCGAATTAACAACAACCGATACAATGAATAGTGCCAATGCAAACGTCCAAGGGTAATCCGTTACCATTTCGACGATTCCTGATTTAAATTGTGGCATTGCATATTGGAAATAAGTGTCTGACATCCAAGCGATACCAAAGATCGCAATGGCAGCGACCATTCCTGATTTGAAGACCACACCATTCGGCACATGGCGTGGATCTGTTTTGGTTGCGAGCAAAATGATACCGCCGAAGCAGAGCATCATCATTTGAATAATAACGGCCATACTGATCGGTTTTGCTGCGTCACCAATGGTTCTCACTTCAGGAACCATTGCAATAATAACGATGACGACGATAGACAGTAAAAACAGTAAGACTGAGTTACGTGCTGATGCAGGTAGAACTTCGTCTAACGACGTCGCCGTTGTGTTCAAAATGCGCTCGCGCCATTCAGGGTCTTTTAAGCGAGCTTGATATTCAGGATCGTCCTCTAATTCCTTACCTCGTTTCATACTATAAAGTGACATCAAAAGTGTGCCGAATAAAGTAGCGGGAACGGTGACCATGAGTATGGACAGCAAGGTAATATCTGGTCGTAGATCCGATAATTGTGCGAGGTAATACACGACAGCGGCAGAAATAGGTGAAGCGGTAATGGCAATTTGCGAAGCTACCGACGCTGCAGCCATCGGGCGTTCTGGACGAATACCGTTCTTTAACGCAACATCACCGATAATCGGCATGATGGAGTAGACTGCGTGACCAGTTCCTAGCAAGAAGGTCATACTGTAAGTCACAAAAGGTGCTATGAGCGTCACGCGTTTCGGATTCTTACGCAGCAAGCGTTCTGCTACTTGCAGCATAAACTTGAGTCCGCCAGCAGCTTCTAAGATAGATGCGCACGTGACAACCGCCAGAATGATCAACATGACCGTGACCGGAGGAGAGGTTGGCGGCATCTTAAAGATAAAGACTTCAATGGTGAGACCGATGCCGGAGACTACACCTAATCCGATTCCCCCTTTTCTTGACCCGATATAGAGCATCAAGAGCAGGAACATAAATTCAAAATAGAGCATTAATATTTCCCATTTACAATTTGTAACACTCTCAATATTATCCATGTAAAAGTTGTAGCTATTTGACATAAAGATCACACAACGTATTGAATAAAAAATGGAAAGCTGATTTTATAAGTTCGGTCACGTTATAGAGAGAGGAAGTAAATAGGGTGTAATCTAGGTGTATTTACTGGGTATTTGATTGGTTGCACAACTGAAAAATAAGAGGCAGTACAAGGGGGAGCGTACTGCCTCTGTGTCTATGCGCAAATGCGCCAACTAGGTGTTTAAGGCTCAAACACTATGCGAATAGAAACGGTTTTCTCTGTCAATTTATTGTTAGTGTGCATCGGACATTTGGTTATTAATTTCCTAATTGGAATTAGCATCACAGCTTTCTAATTACTCATGATAAAACAGTCAGTTATGGATTCTCCCTGTTGGTTTTCTCCTCCTAGTATGGCGATACCATTATCAATGGGTACACTCACTCCGTACGCCTGTCCGTCACTAAGGTTTCCAACTTTATTCCATTGAGGGCCATTGAGTTGCCAAATGGCATTGCCATAGTGTTTTACCAGCCCTTGATGGCTGAATAAGTGCCCTTGTTGAAAGCGTTGTTGGCTACCAACAAAAAAAGCGCCTCCTGCGATAGTGGGTATGTTGTCGATGAGTCCTACAAAACCCCCTGCTATCCCCTCATGTTTTGGTTCATTTTGGACAATGGTGGGCAGTAAATCACATTCAACGGATCCGTTAGTCTTAATTTGGAATCGTTTGGTTTCCAAACTTCTTAGACCCGGTTTAACCTCACCTTCAATGAGCAGAATTTGTTGATCTTTCACTATCAGTCCTGCGCCACAATTAGGCAAATAGGGGTTATCTGCTAGCTTTGACCAACGGAGTGTCCGAGTATCGAACATCCATATATGCGGATTCCAACCGTAGGCCTCGATGGGTTGAGACATAAATGAGTCTAATATTGAGCGCTCATCAGTGGCAGAGCTGACCTTAGAGAGTCTAGCGAACAACGAATCGAACGTTTCTTTGCAATATCCTCCAATGAAAATGAGCTGGTGGTCTGAAATCGAAGTGGCACTGGCACCGAGTAATCCTACCGGTATGGTAGTATCGAGCTTTGACCACGTTTGCGTCTCTCTAGAGAAAAAATAACTATCTGTCAGCACGCGGACGTGAGGGTCTGTGTCCATTTTACCTGCGCCTGAGAACACATAGATCCCTGTGTCTGTTGTTACGCTAGCGGCATCGTTGCGATCGCATCCTGGAAAGGGCTGAGCGAGTTGCCAACCAAGCTCAACGTCATCCATATCCAAATAATAAAAACGCTTCCCTGCGCTGCCTAGGCCAGTAAAGAGGCGGCGGCCAAGCAGTCCTCCAATACCGTTTTTCATTGAGATAGGTAGGGGTGGTAATGCGGTCAAACAGATAGTCATTTTGGGTTATTTCCTAATCTTGAATATCAACAGATTTGCCATTCCAGCTCAGCAGATACACTTTTTTGCTTGCTGAGCGGTCAGCCATTTCACCGCCTGCGATCAGTACACCCTTTGGTGTGGTAAATGATGCGCCGTAGGCGGAGCCTCCAGGGAGGTTGTTTGCTTGCTGCCATAAATTGTCTTTCAGGACATAAATCTCAGGATTGAATGCTTTACTAAAACCGTTATGAGCAAACAGTTTGCCTTGTTCAAAGGCGTGTTTAGCGCCGTGGAAGTTGGCACCACCTGCGACCAAAACCACGCCGTTTGATTCGCCACTAAAAGCACCCGCTACACCTTCTTGTACATTTGAAGATTGAGGTGCAGGAAGAGAGTGAAGACTTTTCCACGGTTGCGCTGCGCCAAAGTTAAACTGTTTTACTTCTGCGGTTCTAAGTCCTGGCTTGATTTCACCGCTGACCAGCGTGGCAGTATTGCCATTGGATACTAACGCGCTGCCACAGTTCGGCAGATAAGGCGAAACAATTAGGGTATTCCATTGATTCGTTTTCGGGTCGTAGCTAACGACTTTATCGTTCCATTTGTAATCTCGAGGTGCCATGCCCATGTAGTTGTCGACAATGGATTGCCATTTGTCTGGCTGCGCTTTCTTATCGGTGGTGTTGATGTCGTAAAGATACTGATCGAAATAGGCTTTGTTATAGCCGCCGAAGAAAACAATCTGACTACCGTTAGGAGAATACGAAGCGGCGCCAAGTAAACCAACTGGGCTGGTACTTTTTACTTGAGACCAGGTGTCGTTCGTGGTGTCGAATTGATAAACCGTGTCGAACAAAATAGGAGAGGTGGCATCAGCCTGCTCTTTTCCTGCGCCTCCAAAAATATAGATCTTGTCGTTAACCGCGGTTGCCGTCGCGCCATTTCTTGCCGGACCGATAAAGTCAGCTTGCTTTTGCCATCCTTTGTCGATATTAGCGAGGTCGAGTAAATAGAATGCGCTGCCAGAGGAACCAAGACCGGCATACACTTTGTCGCCTATCTGTGCACTGACGCCACTTTTGATGCCTTCGGGTAAATCTGGCCATGACTCAGATGCGAGAGTGTTGCCAGTGACAATCAATGATGAAAGAGCGAGTGCAAAAAGCGAGTTCCTTGTCTTCATGATATTTCCTTATCGATAGGTGATGACCTGTTTGGCCAAAATGTATACACATTATCGATCTTTGAAGAAAATATTCTTTGATCAAGTTAACAATAAAAATAATTTTTATCTAATTATGGTTGGGAAGATTTTTTATGCAACAAAAAGCCCATCAAAAGATGGGCTTAAAAGTGGAGATTTGCTAGCGTTTATGACATGAGTGGTACCACAACTTCGGCGGTTTCCATAACAGAGTCACTGTATTCGGGGTACTTGTCCAAAAGTGAATTGACGAGGACATCCACCAATAATAACGCGCCTACTTTGGAAGCAAATGCCCCACCGGTTAAGGGGCCTTCGGGTCTAGCGGCTACTAACATTTCAGTTGAAATTGCCGAGAGCGGACTGTGATTAATGTTAGTTAGTGCAACCACAGGGACATTTTTACTGAACGCCTGCTTTGCTGCATGAACGACTTCTTTGGTGGAGCCTGAACTTGATACAGAAAACCACAAGTCGCCTTGTGTAGAGCGGCTAGCATTCATGGCTGCCAAGTGAGTGTCTTCGTACATAATCGCTTTCTTACCGATTCGGATAAGTCGGTAAGCTAGGTATCGACCCACGATGCTTGATGCGCCTACACCGACACAACCAATAAAGTCGGCGGAATGTACCAAAGTACAAATCCTATCCAGGGCCTTTCTGTCAATCAGCTTTGCGGTATCTTGGAGACTATCAACCGCACTGCTTGCCGAAATATCGCAGATGTCACCATCTTTAACAGGAGCAGACTTACTGGCGTTTTGGCTTAGGTCGACTGCTAAGGCCATACGGAAGTCGGAATAACCTTTGTAACCCATATCGCGGCAAAGACGTACTACAGTCGCTTCACTGGTTTGGGTATTTCGAGCAAGATCTGTGATGGTCTGGAACTGCACTTCATGAGCATTCTCAAGAATGTAGTCCGCGACTTGTCTTAATTTCTTACTGAGTGGTTCCATGTTGGAGCGCAAACGAACCAGCAGATTGTTCGGTGATCCCACGGTATCCCCTTAATTCTTGTACCTAGATTAAAAATATCAGACTCCCTAACGGTTTAACACCAACAATTAATATAATTCGCGGCATTTCATAGAGAAATGATATACGGTTTGCCTGAAAGCCTAAAAAGGAGGCAACTGCCTCCTTTTGTGCGCGTAGGCTTTAAAAGCCGATGTCTCGCATTTTCGCTACCACATCCGCTTTTTGAGCCGCGGTCAATGCTCGAATTGGTGAGCGCGGGTCACCAGCATCGATACCATGAATTTCCATTGCTGCCTTACCAGCGGCAACGCCGCCATACTCTACAAGAATACGAATAATAGCAATGACTTTATCCATGAGTGCCGTTACACGTGGCTGATCGCCTTGATTGAAAGCTTCAATAATCTCCAAATAAAGTGGAGCAGCGTAGTTGTAGGTACTGCCCACTGCACCAACGGCGCCCACGGCAAGACCTGCTGGTAAGAACTCATCTACGCCAAACGGGATATCAAATTTTCCATCAGCAACTCGCATGCAGCGTTGATATTCGTAAAGATCCATGTGATTAAATTTTGCACCTAGAAGGTTTGGAATTTTCTTATCACCTTGGATTAGGAACTGCTCAAGATCTAAATTGACCCCTGACATTCCTGAATGATAGTAGTAGAAGCCTTTTGAAGGTGCAGCGGCCGCTATTTGGGCGCAGTAGTCCACTAAGTCTTCAACTGAACCAGGTTTAAAGAAGCATGGACCAATGGCAGATGTTGCCATAATGTCGAGGGTCTCTGCGTGCTTGGTTAGCTCCAAGGAATCTACAATACTCAATGCGCCAGTATGAACAATCAGGTCTAACTGACCTTTTGATGCTGTTACCCAGCGCTCAGCAATGGCTTTACGTTCTTCAACGGAGCAGTGAATACCTTCACCAGTTGTGCCACAAACGTATGCGCCTGTTACACCTTGCTCTATAAGCAGTTCTGCGATTTGGTCAATCGCAGCAAAGTTCACTCGATTACTTGCATCAAAAGGAGTGTGTGGTGCTGCGATAAGTCCTTGTAGTTTTCTCATTTTATTGGCCTTCAAATTGCTATTAATGGCAGGCCAATGCTGGCCTGCGTAATTGTTATTGTCCGTATCCTAAGAACAGCTCTGGTAAGAAAAGCGTCACTTGAGGGAAGATTGCTACCAATGCCAGTACGATGAACAGTGGCACTAGAAGAGGGATAACGCCTCGGGTTAATACATGGAATGGAATGTCACCAACGCGAGATACAACATACAGCGCCATACCCATTGGTGGTGTCAAAATACCAATCATAAGGTTAAGAATAGCCATCACACCGAAGTGAACAGGATCGATCCCAACAGCCGCCGCAACCGGTACGAGGAATGGTACCAACAACAGCAGTAACGCTAGTGATTCGATAAAGGTTCCTAGGAACAACAGTAATAGGTTAATCAGTAGAAGCAGTACCAGTGGGTTATCACTGATGGTTAGGAAATAGTCTGCGAGCATTTGCGGCAATTGTTCACGAGCGACAATCCAACCGAAGACGGTGACGCCCATAACCATAAGCGCAACAACAGCCGTGGTATTGACAGTTTCTTTTAGAATGTCGACGAAACCTGCGAATGTGAGCTGCTTGTATACCACCGTACCCAAAAACAGAGCGTAAAGAGAGGATACGACCGCTGCTTCTGTTGGTGTGAATTTACCTGAGAAAATACCACCGATGATGATCACTGGTGTAAGCAGGGATAAAAAGGCTTCTTTTAGCGACTTAAACTGCTCTTTGCGAGATGCTTTTGGCAGCGTCATGTAACCGCGTTTTTTACAAATGAAGTAGCTCATCACCATTAATGCACCACAACATAGGATGCCGGGAACTGCGCCCGCCAAGAACAGCGCACCAATAGAGGTATTGGAAACTACACCATAAATAACAAGTGGCACAGACGGCGGTACTAGCGGCCCGATGATACAAGATGCTGCGGTTAAACCACCTGCAAAGTCATCATGATACTTCGCGTCGCGCATGGATTTGATTTCAAGCTGACCTAAGCCGCCGGCATCCGCGAGAGCAGAGCCAGACATACCAGAGAACAGCAAGCTTGCCATGATGTTTACATGCCCTAAGCTACCGGTCACGTGGCCGACCATAGATTTAGCAAAGTTGAAAATACGTTCGGTTATTCCCGCGCTGTTCATCAAGTGTCCAGTGAGAACAAAGAACGGTACTGCGAGTAAGGTAAAGTTATCAATGCCGCCAAGCATTTGCTGAGCTGCAAAGTTGATTCCAGTACTGTTGGTTAATACCAAGAATACTAAAGCAACAAATATCAGTGAGAAGCCAACGGGCATACCTGCAAATAACAGCGCTAGCCAGCCGAAAATTGAACCTGCCATGAGAACTCCTTACCTCTGGGCAACTTGCGATGAGCTAGAAGCGTCTTCGCTTTTAGCTTGTTTAAACTCAGCTCCAATCGAGAAGATCTTTTGTAACTGTCGGACGACCATGAACACGCCACCAAGAGGTAGGCTGTAGTTCATCCATTTACTAGAAATGCCTAAGGTGATGAGTTCAAAGAAAGCAGTACGTTGTACGTGCTGATACCCGAGGTAAATGATGGCGAAAATGGACACCAACACAGCGAGTTCGAGTGCGATTATTAATGAATAACGGATATTTTGTGGAAGCTTATCCGAAAAAAAGGTGATGTTGACGTGGGTGCCTCGTTTGATGGCCATCGCGCAACCGATGAGTGACATATACATAAACAGCACACGAGCTAATTCCTCACTCCACAAAGAAGGATCGTTCAGCAACCAGCGTGTTCCTATTTGCCAAGTCAGCACCACTAACAGGGCTGCCATCAGCGGCACTGTTATGATTTCTTCAATATTATCAAATATTTTGCGTATCATTTTAGGCTCCAAGGCTGACCAAATCGGCCAGCCGAGATTACAACTTCAATTCAAGCGAACGTCGAATTGATTGCGGCAATTACATTGCAGCAAGTTTCTTAACGATAGGCTCGCCAATCTTCTCTTCGAATTCCGTATATAGAGGCTGCATTGCTTCACGGAATGGTGCGAGATCAGGGTAAGTGACTTTCACGCCTTCAGATTCAAAGAAAGAGATAAGCTCTGCTTCTTGTTTCTTAACCGATGCAGTATGAGCGGCTCCCGCTTTTGCTACTGCGTCAGTAATAATTTTCTTATCGGCATCAGACAGTTTTTGCCATGTTGACTCAGAGATAATCACCATTTGGTCGTTAACAATGTGGTTAGTAATGGCTAGGTTGTCCTGAACTTCGTAGAACTTCATTGTCTTAATGGTTGGCAATGGGTTTTCTTGACCGTCAACCGCGTTGGTTTGCAGTGCTAGATACACTTCTGAGAACGCCATTGGTGTTGGTGAAGCACCAGAAAGTTTTGCGTAGTTTAGGTTCGGTTTAGCGTTAGGAACGCGTAGCTTCAGGCCTTTGAAATCTTCAATCGTGTTTAGAGGACGGTTAGAGGTGGTTTCACGGGTACCGTTGTACCAAGTATCCAAAGCACGCCAGTTGAATTTAGTCAGCATTTCTTCACGCACGCCTTGACCAAAGTCTGAATCAAACATGCGACGTAGGTGTTCGTAATCTTTGGCAACGTAAGGTAGGGTTACTGCTTCTGCTCGTGGGATCCATAGACCCATACGGCCAAATTCAGCGTAAGTAATATCGAGATCGCCAAGGGTTAATTGCTGAAGCATAGCGCGGTCATCACCAAGTTGCGCGCTAGGGTATAAAGCAATTTTAATGTCGCCGTTACTCATCTCTTCTACTGTATCGGCAAGAAGTTTCGCAGAGGTATATTCCACAGATCCAACAGAGGCTTGCATGCCCATCTTAAGTGTTGTCGCCGCTTGTACTGAAACTGCACATCCTAATGTCAGCATAGCGATAGTAATTTTATTTATAGCTTTCATGTTCTTCCCTTTTGTCCATTGTTTGGCGAGATTCGCGAGTTTCAAAAAAAAATTTTATTTTGTTTGAAAAAAATCTTCGTTATGGATTATTATGGTCGTGAAGATTATTTTCAAATCAACTTTTCACAAACTGTGATCACGGACAAAATTTAGCCTAACTTATCTGTTTAAAGACTCGTTAAGCGGTTTTGGGACAAGGAAGCATGTCCAATATTTCGTTGACGCCAACATAAGACGAGAGGCTCGAAGTGAGAGATAAAAGTCTAAAAATCAGAGAATTAAAAGAGCAATTGCGTGGGCAAACGGTAGTATCTATTCAGCCAGTTGTCGGAAGTCCACTCGAGAAAACCGAATTTATTGTTGCCATGGCTCTAGCTGCGCAGCAAGCGGGTGCCAAAGCTTTACGTATCGAAGGTGTTAAAAATGTTGCGGCTGTAGCAGCTAATGTGACTATACCAATTATCGGTATCGTGAAACGTGACCTTATTGACAGTCCAGTTAGAATTACTCCTTATGTTGAGGATGTGGAAGCGCTAGCAGCCGCGGGCGCAACAATTATTGCGTTTGATGCAACCAGTCGAGTTCGTCCTGAATCTAGAGCGGTGATTGTAGACGCCATTCAACGCACGCCTTGTTTTGGTATGGCGGATTGTTCATGTTTTGAGGATGGCACTTGGGCTTATGAGCAAGGTGTGGAAATCATTGGTTCGACATTGTCAGGCTATGTGGGTGGCGAAGAGCCTACCGAGCCCGATCTAAATCTAGTTCGAAGATTTGCAGCCGAAGGCTTCTTTACCATGGCAGAAGGGCGATACAATACGCCGGAGTTAGCAGCAAAAGCGATTGCCAATGGTGCGATAGCCGTTACAGTAGGCTCTGCACTGACAAGATTAGAAGTGGTGACTCAATGGTTCAATGCGGCAACTCAAGCAGAGGTGAAACAGTATGAGCACGTTAGCTATTGATATTGGTGGTACTAAAGTTGCTCTAGGATTGGTTCAAAATGGTGAACTGATAGAGCGTGCTCAGCTAGCGACGCCTGAGACGACATGTGTACAAGAGTTTGCTAGTCAAATTCTTATAAAGTGTCGGTCATGGATGCACCAAGTCACACAGATTGGCATTTCTACTACGGGATGGGTGAAACCAGAAGGCATTACTTCTATTAATCCCGATACTCTTGCCTTCCCTCAGCCGTTCCCTTTACATAAAGAGATAGAAGCACAAACGGATAAGCCTGTTGCTATTCTCAATGATGCTCAAGCGGCAGCTTGGTATGAATATCGCTCTCTCAAAACCCCCGTAAACAATATGGCTTACATAACGGTATCAACTGGTGTAGGTGGTGGTTTGGTTCTTAACGGGAAACTGTATAAAGGGAGTCAGCATCTCGCTGGACATATCGGCCATACCAGTATTGATATCAATGGTCCCGTCTGTGGTTGTGGGCAACGTGGTTGTGTTGAAAGCATTGCCTCTGGAACAGCAATTAACCGAGTTGCTCGTCAAGCTATTCACCCGACAATCTCGAATATTGAGTTGTTTGAACTCGCCAGCAACAATGCGCAAGCAATGGACATCATCAAAAAGAGTGCGTATGCGGTTGCTCAGCTGTGTTGCAATTTGAAAGCTACACTAGACTTAGATCTTGTTTGTCTAGGTGGAGGAATAGGGCTGACAGAGGTGTACATCCCATTAGTTCTGGACTATATCGAAACAATGCCAGCAGCATTTCGAGTAGATGTCGTTAAGGCAACCGGTGATTATGATGCATGTTTATTGGGTGCTGCAGCCCAATTCTCATAGCGAAATGGGTAAAAATTAGTGTTTCACAGCCTCATAGGTTGTTGATGGAAGGAATAGATAGACAAATGACGATACGAGCAATCACAGCCAAGACGATTTTCGATGGCGAGCAGTACCATTCCGACTCTGCATTGGTTTGGAAAGGAGACCGGATTGTAGACATAGTCCCCACGTCTACATTGCCTAGCTCAGTCATTGTTACTGATGTTGGCGACAAAATTGTTGCGCCGGGATTTATCGATATTCAAGTGAATGGCGGCGGCGATGTCATGTTTAACTCTGATACAACTGTTGACGGTATAGACACTATTTGTCGAGCCCATCGTCAACACGGTACAGCCTATCTATTACCAACCTTGATCAGCGCAACGCCAGAGGAAATGAAAACGGCGTTGATTGCTGCGGAGAGTGCGATCGAGCAGGGTGTGGCAGGTGTATTAGGTGTTCACCTAGAAGGCCCTTGGCTTAATAAAGACAAGAAAGGTGCGCACGATGCCAGTAAGTTTTATAGCCCAACGATTGAACAGTTAGAAGCTTTTCCGTGGTTAGAGCGAGGGGTTAGCTTGGTCACGTTAGCGGCAGAGAATGTCGATACGCAGGCACTAAATTGGTTGCAGCAGCATCACGTTGTGGTGTCTTGTGGGCACAGTAACGCAGCTCAGCATCAGTTAACGGCAGAAAAACTTGCTTCAGTAAATGGTTTTACGCATTTGTTTAATGCGATGTCGCCGCTTGAAGGGCGTGAGCCTGGTACTGTTGGCACGGCATTGATGACCGACCATGCTTGGTGTTCAATTATTGTCGACGGTATTCATGTTGCAACGCAAAACGTTTTGATGGCTCATAAGCTTAAGCCAGAAGGGAAGCTGCTTATTGTGACCGATGCGATGGCGAGTGTCGGCAGTAGAACCAATCGCTTTGTCTTAGATGGTGAAGAAATTTCGGTACAAGATGGAAAATTGGTGAACTCAAGTGGATCTCTAGCTGGTGCGCATATTGGCATGGACCAGTCTGTCGCTAATGCCATTGCCTGGGGACTGAATGAGGCTGAGGTATTGAGAATGGCTTCAACCTATCCAGCCGAGGCGCTTAATCTGGACGACGTGGGTATTTTGAAGCCGGGTTACCGAGCCGCTGCAACCATACTTAATTCTGATTACAGCTCCTATGCGGTATTAGTTGATGGTACGCTAAATCCTTAGCTTCTGTTTATGAAGTTAGTTTGCTTGTAATTTCGCTGAGGTAATAAACTCGCCAAAGCTTTCACACCAAATGATCGCTGCCGTGTATTGGCTTAAATCTGTGCCTTCTGGCAGCGATAGCAAGAATCTATCGAAGGTTTTCACATCTCCCACCTGTAACATGTTGGCTTTGTTAGTATTAAAATCCGCTTCTGTTTCCACATATATTGGAGATAGGTACAGTTTGTAGTCAGGCCCCGGAGCAAGTTCGCCAATAAACATAGCGCTGTCATTGGTAAAACTGATATCGCCTTCACCCCAATGAAAAAGATCGCTGTCTTGTCGGTCTTTATCGAATGTCCCTTTGACGACGATTTGATTGACATCCGCAGTGACGCTTGCGATTGAGGGGGAATCAGGCTGAGTAAGAATCGGCAGGACATAAATACCCAACATAAACCCAAAGAATAAGGCTGCAAGGTGGCTAAAAAGTAACAGAACTCGCTTCATGTTCACTCCTTGAACAAATAATTTTATCTTAATTTACTTAAACATAGTTCAAGCAATACGTCATTGGAACTGATGATTTTGGATCGTTGATATGATTTTTTCTCGCGTCGCTTTATGGTCCTCATCATTGACGAATCGACGGTGATAGATCATGCGATATTGCACATTGCGAATATCAAGGGGAATGGGCATGACTTTGAGACCCAGCATGGGCGCGAGGTGATTCGCTAAGGACAAGGTTGATGCGCCCAGCAGATCCGTTGTCGCTGCGAGTGCTAGCATACTTGAAACGGACCCTGTTTCAGCCTTTATCGTTCTTATAGGCATTGGTTTTTCTGCTAAAAAATCCATCATGTTAACGTTGTTACGACGTATTTTTAGCGCAATATGTTGTTGTTCGAGGTACTGTTCCGTTGTTAGTGATGTGCCAATATTCGGATGGTCTTTTCGGCAAACACACACCGCAGGCTCATCAAAAATGTCTTCAACGATATGTGATTGGCTTTTGCTAGTGGCAATGTCGATTGCGAGATGGACTTTCTGCGAATCGATGTCAGCGAGAAGTTGCTGCTCGCTGAGCGGGGTTTCGATAAACGACAACCCCGGCAAATCACAAAGCAGGTGCATCAGGCTTTCGTTGCAATAGACTCGAGTGACTTCCTGTTTTTTCTCAACGGTCTCTAGAATGGCAAGGGGCGTCTCAATCTTATCTGCCAACGCAACGGCCGCTCCTGTTGGTGCAATTCCACGTCCAGAACGGACAAATAGCGTTTTCCCCACCACGACTTCTAATCGTTTTAATGCCGCACTTACTGCTGGCTGAGTCAGTTCCAACTCTTCTGCTGCCATTGTTATAGAGCGATGACGATAAACCGCGCCAAAAGTTGTAAGTAGATTTAAGTCCATAACGACCTGATTTAGTGAGTGTTATTTCTTATCCTAGCAGAGCAAAGGTGACTGTCAATTGACCTTAGTTGGAGTGCGCTAATTCGAATTTAGACTAAAACGCATAAATTAAATTTATGTATAAAGCTAAATTGGCTCTATTTTTCGTGTCTTTGGTTATGTTTAAGATAGTGAACATAGACACATGGATGTGATTTTTCCATTCAATCAAGAGATTTCGAGAAAATGAAAAATGTCCGTATTGTCTCAATTATGGCTTTAATCGCACTCATCTTTAGTGGTTTCGCCTACTCCCAAAACTGCAACGTTGAACCGTTAGAAGCAACAGAATATTCGTTGCTCAGTAACAACTGATTTCTCTCATTTATATTCATTTATTACTTTTCCCTGTTATGGGAGAGGAGGAATTATTATGCCAAAAATCCATAAAATGACTGCTGTTGCTGGCTCGATTCTTCTATCGGCGTCAGTTTTAGCTCAAACCCCTTTTGAACATTACCAGTCTGAAAATTCAGCTAGTTTCTCAGGTTACAAGCACTATAACTACGAACAAAACGTCAATACCGAAGAGTTGATGAAACAGGGTGGGAAAATCTATTCTTCACCAGAGGAAATACATGCCATTTTGCAAGGAGGGCTCAAAACAGATATCCAGACTGGCGAAGAACTCTGGAAAGAAGGTCTAATGTTTGATGGCATTGAACCAATGGATCATATGGTTACTGCCGCCAATTGGTACCCAAGGACGGAAGAGCTGTTAACCAACGAAATGCGTGTGACCTTCATGGGGACATCCCCTATGATTCGCCCTGGTCAAGCTAATACCTCCATATACGTAGAGTTAGGCAACGGTGACAATTTCGTGTTCGATATTGGTGAGGCGTCAATTGCTAACTATATTGGGGCTGGTGTTGCGCTAAACGAACTGGACAAAATTTTCATAACTCATTTGCATGTAGACCATTTTGGCTCTCTTCCTTATTTGTACCAATTTGGAGGTTGGAATGGACGGTGGGAAAAACCACTAACGATTTATGGTCCATCAGGTCGCAACCCGGAAGATGGGACGCGACATATGGTAGAAGGCATGCTGCAAATGCTTTCTTGGCATCAAGACGCGTTTGATGTTTTCCCATCAGGTAATGATATAGAAGTCGTCGAGTTCGACTTCAAAGACGATGGCGGCATTATCTATGATGTTGATGGCGTCAAAGTATCACATTGGAGACGTTCTCACGCAAAAGATGGTGCCTCAGCGTATCGCCTTGATTGGACAATCAATGACGAAGAGTCGCTCTGTTTTGTCTGGACTGGGGATGGTCGACCTACCGAACTTGATATTCAGTATGCCAAAGGTTGCGATTTGTTCGTAACCGAGGTTCAGACTGAGCTCGTCGGATTAGCGTCCATCGTTCAAGGAGTGCCTGCTTTTCTAACACGCTATACCATTGATACTCATCATACGTCAGGTTATGCGGCGGGATGGCTAGCAGATCAAATACAACCACGTTTGTTTATGACTACTCATATGGAGTTTGACCCTTATTACAATAACGAAACTGTGGCTCAGGTACGTGAGCATTGGAAAGGTCCATATCACTTTGGTGCCCCCGATATGATAGTCGCGAACATTACACCGGACAAAGCATGGGTTCGAGAGGGGATTATTCCAGATTTTCCAAATAACCGAGCTCCCCAGTTTAATCTCAATGATGGTGAAGTTTTTCGTGTTCCAATGCCGAAAAATTCACGAGCCGATATTCAAGAGCAAGAGATTCGTGATTTAGAAATTGATGAAGCACTGTATTACCCCGAAGGTTACCACCCTCAACTATTGAAAGAATGGCCGTTGGATCGTGACCTGATCGTGCCAACGGAAGTATTGCCAGAAAGCATGAAGCAAGGGATGGGCGAGAAGCAGCGAATGGTTGATAAAATGCGCGAAGCTCATGGACTGGAACCTCGTTCCGTGCATCGTAAAGATTCAGCAGACCCATATCGCGAAACTCGTGAAGGCAATACCAAACAAGAACAAGAGTAGTGACTTTGTTTGTGGGCATAGAGCTCCTGTGCTCACAAACTCAAACTCCTTCCCAAACTTCAACAACGAGTAACCTATTTATGCGACGACTTACGATTGTAGTAACAGCGCTATATCTATGCACGTTTAAAGCAATGGCAGCGCAACACTCTCACGACACGTTATTTAGCCGAGACAACGCAATAATGGCTGCGGCCGCAGTGGAAACCGTTAATGTGTATTGTGTTGGAACTGGCTCTATGACCTTAGAGTATACCGAACACAACTCGAAAATAGTCCGTGAAACAATAGAAGGACTTTCTGAAGATGTGCTTAACGAACCTTACGTATTTAATGAGGAAGATCCTCTGTACCTTCAAGGTGTTGCTTTAGGTGAGCAACTCATTCAAGAAGCAGAACAGAAAGGTCACGTTAGTCAAATGTGTACACAGCCAGAGGAACAAAAACGATGAAAAAGACCACGATGATTTTAGCCACCTTCATTCCTTCATTAGCTATTGCTTGCGGTGCACATGTTCATAATACGTTGCCCCACTATGAAAATTATACCGAGTCGTTGGTGGCGATGTCTGTTTGCAAGGTAAATGAGCATATTTCAGAGCAACAATCTGCAGTGTGGTTTAAAAAATTAGCATGGGTAGCGAATGGCACTGACGAAGAATTGTTTGAGCATTATGCACATTTTGCCGCAGAACACGTGAGTAACATTGCTAATGATCCCGATATGTTACCTAAGTGGAATGCGAGTTATTGTAAGGATCAATTCTTTGATGTGATGGAAATGGATCAAGTCGTTTTGGAAGACCTTTACGATGAGCAAGAACTCGCTGATCGAGAGTTTAACCGGCAAATAAAAGAAAGTGGCCTGTCGGGTTGATAGGTTTCACTGCGTTGGTGCCCACTCTGTTGTATTCATAGATTGGGCATTTTAATTTCATAACGTCATTGTTTGTAGAGTTGAGTATAGATATTGTAATGATAATGATTATCATTTTGATCTATAAGTGGAGTAAATGTACTATTCGCGACTCCTGATAACTACATAAATATAATGATGAATGTAACTCTTAGAAAAGCGATTTTGCTTGCTTTTGCTCTTCCTCAAGTGACGTTTTTTGCGGTGGCAGAGAGCTCAACAAATGATGATACCGAAGTCATGGATGTCTACGGGACAGGCTACACGAGGCCGTTAACGATTGATAAACCGGGTGAAACCTTGGTGACTCAAGAAAAGATTGAAATTGAACAGCCAACAAACATAGCAGAGCTGTTTGAAGACATCC
This sequence comes from Vibrio mediterranei, assembly GCF_900088415.1. Taxonomy (GTDB): domain Bacteria; phylum Pseudomonadota; class Gammaproteobacteria; order Enterobacterales; family Vibrionaceae; genus Vibrio; species Vibrio mediterranei. The sequence goes on along the minus strand of NZ_FLLQ01000005.1, from coordinate 351,643 downwards.
CAGGAGTCTCTTTTGACGGTGGTGCTCGTGCTGGTGGCGAACGCATTAGCATTTGGGGTTTTTCTGACCCTAGTGATCTTGGCGTGTATGTTGATGGTGCACCTATTGGTTTTGAGCAATATCGATATGGTTCGTTCTTTTTTGACCCGTACTTAATTGGTGAAGCTGAAGTCACCAAAGGCGCTCACGATGTTCAAGCGGGTAGTAAATTTGGTGGTACTATCCGGATTAGAACAAAGTCGGTAGATGAACTGCTAAAAGCGGGCCGTAAAGTCGGTGCTCGAGTTCATTTAGGTTACAACGATAACGATGACCAGACCCATATCGGTGTCACGGCGTTCGGTAAAGCGGACAATGGAATTTACGCACTCGCTTCTGGGACGTGGAAAGACGCTAATGATATTCGAGTTGGTGGAGGAGACTCGCTTGAATACTCCGCATATAACCAAAACAATGGTCTATTTAAAATCGGATACGAGAATGCAGTCCATCTTTTTGAAATCAGCCATACCTTTTATAACGATGAGGGGCGACAACCTTGGGCGACCCGCCGTGGAGTCTTTGCCAAGATAAGTGACTACAATATCCGCAAATACGGCTCATTAGAAGCGGCAAAATACGCCTACACAGTACAAAACGAATACAAAGATAAAACCACATCGGCCCGATACTCATATAACCCAAGCTCACCTTTAGTGAACCTAAAAATCACAGCGGCACACAGTGACAATGAGAGGCACTGGCGTCGTCCTGATGTTGCTTGGAAGAAGATGTTCGTCTCCATTGGTGCGTACGGTCATGAATCATGGGCATCGTATCAGCGAGATTATGTCGACATTAACAACGAAATGAAAATTGGTCGCCAGACCATTACTGCTGGCCTGCAATATGAGAGAAACAATAGAGATACGCTCGTTCATAATGCTACCAAGATCTATAATAAGCCGAAGAAAAACTACGGTATCTTCATCCCTTATTACGATCCATCGGGTACGCAAACGATGTATTCCGCTTACTTGGCTGATAAAATTGAAGTCACAGATCGTTTTCGTGTAACCCCATCTTTACGCTATGACTATGTAAAGTCTAAAGGCAAAGAAAACCCTGCGCCGGACTACAATGACCCGGCTGCAGGGCATGACTACAGTAAAGTGTCGCATGCCGGATTCAGCCCAAGGATTCAATTGGATTATGATCTTACGGATCAAACGTTATTGAACTTTGCCTATGCCTATCAAATGAAAGCCCCTTCAGTTGATGATATCTACGCGGTGCAATATGCGCGTGCCAAAGCCTCTGCGACAGCAAGAGAATTGGAAGCACAGCGCATTCATGCCTATCGTGCATCTATGATCAACAGCCTGTCTGGTCTGTTTGCTAACAAAGATATGTTATCGACGGAAATCACTGGCTTCTATAACGATGTCACCAACAATGTAATGAACCGAACTGGGGTGAATCTGGACAGTGATCCGAATACGTTGCAGAGCTGGAAAGTGAATTTGGATGGCTATCGTAACTATGGTGTTGATGTGCAAGCACAGTATCGTGTTGCCGCATTTTTCGCCGATATCAGTGCAAGCTACATCGCAGGCAAACACAAGGGCTCATTGACAGACTCTAGTGGCGAAGATCAATATATGTACGGCATTCCACCGATGAGTGTAAAACTTGGCTTGGGCTATGAGTGGATTAAAGGGCTCACTACAGGCTATAAATTGCGTTGGTATGATGCACAAGAAAATGTTGAAGATTCCATCTACTTTGCCCAAGCGAGTGAACAATACACTCTTCAGGATATTTATGTCAGTTGGCAGCCTCAAGCGCACAAGGATCTTATGCTAAGAGCTACCGTGAAGAATATCGCAGATGTGTATTACGAACCTTATCTTTCAAATGGCGTTCCAGGGCCTGGTCGTGAGGTCAGGTTGAGTATGACTTACGATTTCTAACGCGCACTTCAGTGGCGAACAGATGGTGTTCTCGACATCATCTATTCGCCATTTTCGGTAGTGTAAGCGGAATAAGCCTTTGGTAGGGGTTGTGGTTTTTCTAACCATCACGCAAAGTAAGGACAACGATTATCAGACATAAGTAACAACCATGAATTTGGCAAGTTTTTTAAGACTCGTACTATTGGCATCAATATGGGGTGGATCTTTTCTCTTCATGCGTATTGCCGCCAATGTCATGGGGCCTGCTGTGCTTATTGAGGCGCGGGTCTTCTTTGCTGCCCTTGCGCTTCTTATCATCAGTGTTTATTTAAAAAAGAAACTTGAGTTTACCAAGCACACTAAACACTTTTTTATTATCGGGCTGTTTAATACGGCATTGCCTTTCTTGTTATTTGCTTATGCCGCGCAAACACTCAACGCATCCACTCTTTCTATACTCAACTCTACCGCAGCGATCTGGGGGGCAGTTATTGGTGTATTTTGGACCAAAACACCGCTAACTAAGCGCGGTGCACTTGGTTTATTGGTTGGGATTGTTGGAGTTGCGGTATTGGTTGGCTGGGATGCAGTTCGTATTGGTGAGCAAGCGACATTGCCGATAATTGCTGGCGTGATGGCGGCCTGTTGTTATGGCATCGCAACCAATTATGCGAAAAATGCACCGTCTGTTCCTGCATTTAATAATGCACACGGTAGTATGTGGGCTGCTTGTCTTATCGTGTTGCCGTTGATTCCATTTGTGCCAATGCGAGAAACACCTACTCAAGAAGTTTGGGTCTCGGTAGTTTTACTTGGTGTTGTATGCACTGGCGCAGCCTATCTGTTGTATTTCCGGTTAGTTAACGACATTGGTCCGTCTTCGGCTTTATCAGTAACGTTCCTTATCCCAATGTTTGGTATTTTATGGGGAAATCTATTCTTAGGAGAGCCAATAGGTGTGAATACCATTGTTGGAACGGTTCTGGTTATTAGTGGCACAATGCTGGTTACTGGCTTCTCGTTGTCATCGCTTCGCCGAGCGCCTCAGGTGTAGCATTACATTCGCAGAGCCTGAAGTAGGCTCTGCGCATTTGGTTAAACGGAAATAGGTTTAAATCGTTCTCGTATTTGCTGGATTAGTACAAAGAAGACACTTGCCATAATACAGCCGATGAACGTTGCCGACACAATACCGCCAAATGATGCCCAACCCAGAGCTTGTTGCCCCCCTGAGCCAACGGTGTTAGCTAACATAAGTGGAATCAGTCCAACGCCAAAGGAAAATGCCGTCATAAACACTGCGCGCGCGCGAAGCTGCAGCGCTTGTACCGCTGCTTCTTTGATGGTTAAGCTATTGTTGTCTCGAAGAGTCTTAGCAAACTCTACAATAAGAATCGCATTTCTGACCGTCATTCCAATTAGCAAGATTGCTGCAAGTTGAGTGAGTATGTTGATATTGCCTTGGATGTGAATAATGCCCTCTACGATACCAATAATGGCTGTTGGTACGGTGAGCATAATCGCCAATGGAATTAGCCATGATTCATATTGGGCAACAAGGACAAGAAACGTAACTAACATTGCAAGCCCCATCACAATAGCCACGGTATTTCCGGCGGAAACTTCTTCTTTTGCTGCGCCGGTAAACTCTACTTTATAGCCTAACTCATCTGCCAACTCTTGAATTGCGGTAATTGCCTGACCAGTAGAAACGGTTGGAATGACGTCAATAAATACTCCTTGCTCTGCGTTGTAGCGAGTGATGAAGTTTGGCACTTTGATTTCTTCAAAGTCAAAGAACTTGTCATACGTAATTCGCGTACCGTTAGGTTTGGAAAGTCCAGTTTTCTTTAATGCCTCAGGATCTAATCGAAACTTAGGATCATTTTGTACCATGACTTTGTAGTTACGCCCTTCCATGTTAAAGGTATTGATATACATCCCTCCAAAGTGGGTTTGCATTCCTTGCACTACGTCCGAAAACGTTGCTCCGTATTTTAGTAAGTCCTTTCTTTTGATATTCAGTTTTATGGAGGGTTTTGTTACTTCAAACTGCCCCATTGCTAGTCCGATACGTGCGTCGTCCATTAAGCGAGAATTGAATTCTAGAGTTAATTCATACAATTCTGTTGGGGTAAGATTAGGTGCGAGAAGAGCGAAATTGACGCCATCAACCATGCCAAGTTCAGGGATTACTGGTGGTTTGAAGGCGAAGGCTTGAATATCGGGATTCTCGGCCAAAACATGGTTAACTTGTTCGGTTAACTCTGTATCGCTCGCTTGACGCTCTTGCATATCGTCAAGAGAGAGCAACATCATAAAGCTGCTCATCTCTGCGGTATTGGTCAGTAGATTAAAACCGGAGGCTTCAACACTGGTTGATATGCCCGGGAGCTCATTCAGCTGTTTTGTTAACGTAGCTAAATATTGGTCTGTTGTTGCCAAAGCTGTACCTTGAGGGAAGCTACCTACGACAAAAATGGCACTAGTATCTTCTTCTGGAAGTAAGCCTGTAGGTAAGTTAGAACCTCGATCGATTGAGAGATACAGACCTCCGCCTAATAGTAAGATGGTGAGCAGAGGTAAACGGGTTGCTGTCCATGCTAAACCAGTGAAGGCTCGAATCTTTTGCGTAATCACCCATTCAACGGATTTAGCAATAGCGTTTTTTCTAGGTGGCTTCATGAATAACGAACAAAGCGCGGGGGTTAGGGTTAGGGCGACCAAAGTTGACACGACGACGGATGCACACAAGACGATACCAAACTCTGAATAAATCGTCCCAGCCATTCCGGGAATAAACAGTGACGGAGTGAAAACTGCGAGTAGTACTAGCATTGAAGCGATAATGGGTGAGAAAGTGATATCCAATGCTTTTGACACTGCCTGTTTTACCGTCAGGTTGGGATATTCATGAAGTTGATGCTCTGCGTTTTCAATAACAATAATAGCTGCATCTACGACAATACCTATTGCCATCACTAAACCAAACATTGAAATAATGTTAACTTGAATGCCTAATGCACTCATGACTGCAAATGTCCCGATCAAAGAAACTGGGATGGCAGTGACAGTAATTAGCGTTAGTCTGAAGTTTTGCATAAAGACTAGAGTTACTAATGAGACGATGGCAATGGCCAGTACTAACGTCTCCAGTACGCTATAGATGGCGCCATCGATAAAGGTGGTCGCATCATAAACTACTTTAATCTGGTACTGATTAGGTTGATCTAGTAGGGCTTTAATCTCCTTGGCGACATTCATCGCGTTAGCTTCGGGAGTTTTGTAAATGAACAAGACGGCCCCGTTTGAATTTTCCCCATAAGCGTTCGCAGTATAAATCTCACTACCGAGTTCGATGCTAGCAACGTCTTTCAAATAAATGGTCTTACCCAGTTCGTCAGAACGAACCACAATATCGCCGAACTCTTCTGGTGTAGAAAGACCGCCGTTTACCGTAATGGGGTACTCTAGCTTGTCATCAACTAGACTGCCTGCTGAAGCAATTTTATTTTGTGTGGCAATCGCATCATTAACGTCGTCAACGTTGATGGAGTAATACTTCATTTTATCTGGATTGAGCCATACGCGAATGGAGTATTTTTTCTCTCCCAGGACGTCCACTTTTGATACGCCATTGACGCGTTGGATCTTCTCTTTTAATGGACCTCCAGAGAAGGCACTGATATCAATGGCAGAGGCACCGCCTGACGGGTCGGTGATTGATATTCCAAGCATTAAACCATTGGAGAGTTTTTCTACTTTGACGCCATTGCGCATGACATCCCCAGGCAACTCCGGTAACGCAAGATTTACACGATTTTGTACGAGGTTAACCGCTTTGTCTGAGTCTGTCCCACTTTCAAATACGACTTCAAGCGTATAGGTACCATCCGCGCCGCTAGTGGACTTCATATACTCCATGCCTGAAACGCCGTTGACTTGTTTTTCTATTTCGGGCGCGACGGATTTGGCCATGACATCTGCACTTGCTCCATCCATAAAGGTTCGGACTTCGACAGTAACAGGTGCGACATCTGGATACCTGCCTATGGGGGAGTTTGCTGCGGAAATGGCTCCAATTAGCGAAATGAGTAGGGCTATCACTATCGCGAATTTAGGTCTTTCAATGAACATTTTAAACATGTCAGCCACCGAGTTATTGGAAATTGTCCGGATATTACGCCCGTGAATTTTTAATAACAAATGGGTTACTAGCCGATCTATTGGAATGTTTGGCGTGTGATATTGAATGTTCGAATACACGGCTTAATCGATATTTTACCGATGAGATTTTTAGAGAACTCTCGGCTTTGTTTATGGAACCTATTTTTGCCTGCTTGGCGACAAAACTTAGAATTAGTCTATCAAGAAGTGCGTTGCACCAAATGAATATTAATAGTGATAAAAAGATGAAAAAGAGACAGTTAAACAGAGCGTTGCTACTAAGTTTTACGGTTTACATGTGGTCAAATGGAGCTATGGCATACCACCCATGCGACGGAGGGAATGTCATCACTAATGCTGTTGATGGCGCGATAGTTGGTGGTGTTGTATGAGCCGTCGCCGGTGATGCCAAATCAGGAGCAATGATTGGTAGTGCTGCTGGTGTAATTGATGGTGCATATGCGGATGCAGAATGTGATCAGTTAATTGGTGAAGCAGTTGTTGAAGATGCGATTATTTCTGACTATGAAGACGCTGTGGTTGAGGATGCTATTGTTGACGCTGCGATTGATGATAGCTGGTGATTGAGTGATGTAATTAACACTTTTATCAGTCTTTGAGACGATATAATTGATAACTAACGGTTTGATTCTTATTAACTTATATTCGAGTCAATAATCGCAGAGTAATAGAGGCTATAACCTTGAGTTAATTGAGGTTATAGCCTCTCGCTTTTAGGCTTCCCCAGCATTTTATGGATGAGGTGCTGCCAATCGAGAAAGTAGTGTTGGTAATACAAAAGGAGGTTTGTTTTGTATTAGGGTGAGTTTATATGCGTGCACACATTTCTTTTTTAACGGCGGCCACGGTAGCTGTTTGTTCTTTTTCTTCTTTTGCAGACCAAAATTCCGATACTGAAATCCAAGATATGTCTGACCCTTTAGCGGTTTATACGCAGGCGGGTGCTGGGACATCGGACAAAGGTTTAAACATCAAAGTCGGGCGCACATACGATACAGGTAACCCTGATACCATGGCGATGAACATCATCGAAGTGAAGGGAATAGCTGGAGAATATCTCGGTTGGTCTGGAACGGGTAGTCGTGACAATTCAATTGATAGCGTTCGTTTTCGAAACTTTAGTGTGGACACCACCAATGGTCGCGGTAGTCAACTTGATCTGAACTATAACGTGGAGCAAGAAAGTTTGAATGCGTCCTATAGTTTTATTCAAGCATTGCCTAAATGGGGCAACCTTAACCTCTATCCACTTGCAGGATTGGGCGTCAATGTGCGCAATGGGGATTTTCCCAGTTGCACCGATGCTAACGATTGTCAAACTGAACCACAAGATAATGGTTACACAGTTCCAGGAACATACGCAGTAGTGGGGGCTTATACCAAATATGCGATTACGGATAAGCTATGGCTTAACTACAATCCGATGTGGTTAACGACTCTATCTGGTTCTAAATCTTATGTCGACAATGCATACGGCGTAGGAATGAGTTCTATCTTTACTAATGAATTTGCAGTGTCTTATCAGTTTACGCCTCGCTTTAACATGCGCTATTTTGCCAACTGGACTCAAGAACAAAGCTATTTTGAAGGTGACCAGAGGGTAGAGTTCAATTACCAGTTCTAGAGTTGTTTTGAAGATATTGAGCAGTAAGACTGTTTGAAGGGTTGAAGAAGGAAGAATAGGTTCACTGTAAGATATTCATTCCTTCGAATATCTTTGTGCTTTAACTAATAGTGTCAAATTAGAATGGGAAAACAACGCCCACTTTGCCGTAGGTATTGCGAGTGTCAGTGCCAAATTTACCCTCATTACCTACTTCTACATAAGGGATCATATTGTCGATAGCGGTAAATGTGGCACGCAGCTCTAGGTTGTAGATAGAGTCTTTGTTCTTGTCGCCAACAGTAATTGCTTCTTTCTTATTCTGTTTTTGCCCAACCACTTTGGCATTCAGGTACACACGTTCAGTAACTTGCTTACCAGCTGCTAGATCAAAGCGATAGATATCTCCACGTGGAGCGAGAGTATTGGAGTTTAAGTCGGTGTCTTTACGCAAACGCAATGAGGTATCGAATAGTTCCGCCACGTTACCACCAACGGTAACACCAAATTTGTTTTGGTCGTTAGCTGGCTGTTGACGACTCTTCTTATCAACGAACTCATATTCGCCTTTTAGCCAGATGTTACCAAAATCATGGGTGTAGTTAAGGTTGTACTCATTTTCAAAGTTTGCTTTGCGCTTAGCTGAAGCACCGAAACCTTCATAACCGATGAACGCTTTGATACCAGAGCCATTGTCTGCTTTATATTCGGCCGCGCCATTTACGAACTTAGCATCTAGTTCCACACCACCAGTTACACCGTCTGCCATAGCATTAGTTGCAAATACTGAAGTTAACGCTAGAACGATTGCTGTCTTTTTCATTTTAATTACCTTTTATTGATACTCTTCTTGTTGAGAGCGATGCAAAAGATAATGAAAAGTTCCGATAGGAGTTAGTTGGCTTGTATTTGTTATTCGAATGGATGGGGTTGCTATTTGCGTATCTAGGGCAAGAGACTATTAAGCTGCCAAAATGGGGATAAATATCTGGTTAAAGATAAAAAAACACCCCACATAAGTGAGGTGTTGTAGGCCCAATTTTCCTTACCAGTTCCAATCAGAGTTCCAACTATGCGCGGGCCTTAAAAGGGTTAACATTAAATAGCGCTTAGATAAGCTTTAAGTGCTTTCAATCGTACTGTTGCACCACCGATGATGTCCATAAAACCAAGTGCCTGGGACGGCTTGCTTGCTGATATCCAGCCTGAACCTGTGGCGCCAAGTGGCACGTCGTAGCCTTCAGGTTCATTAAATTCAATAACAACAGTACGACCATGTGCACCGGTGTTGTTGCCTACGTGCTGGCGAACTTGTTGCGTGTTACCGCGAGCAGATACGGTCGCTTCACCGGTATTGGTTGTAATGCTGTGTACTCGACCGCGAAATACTTCACCTGGATGAGAATTAACATAAAACTCGGCGAATTGACCTTCCTTTATATGTCGGAAAGTTTGGTCACTTACGCGCATTTCGACGAATTTCTTCTCGATGTTATAGAGATACAAGTTGCCAGTACGAGAGCCTTTGGCAATGTTAATAACACCTACTACACCATCAAAAGGTGCTCTGATCTGGTTGCGGTCGTTTAACCATTGCTTTTGGTTGATCTGAGCTTGAATACCATCAACATCGGAGCGAGCTGCCATTAGGTCTGCTTTCCCTTGTTGTATTTTGGTATGCAGCTCATCTCTTTCTTGTTCAGAGCTAAACTCATCTAGGTTAATTAGGCGTTTATGGTTCTTAACATCAATCGCAATCTGCTCTTCGATGCTGATAATTCGATGTTCAGCCGCAATAAGGCTAGAGTGCAAGCTCTTCAACTCTTCGTCTGTGTCTTCTGACTCTAACGTATACAGTAACTCACCTTTCTTGACTCGTTGGTTATGAGTCACGTAAATGTCTTTGACTTGCTGCCCAAATAAAGGGCTTAGTACCGCATGAGGCGCTTTTACTGTGGTGCTGTCTGTCAAATCAGCGGGCGACCAAAATCGGTGCGCAGTAAACAGCATAAATGCTAAAAAAGTACCAAAACCAACGCTAATCACTGCATTACGGAGGGTCCATTTGATGACGCCTAATTTCACTAGTAACCAAACAATCAGGACATACGGAAGCATAATTTCTTTCATGACGATTGCTCCTGCTTTTTGTCGCCGTGGATTCCGGTGTGAATGACCTTACTTAATGCTGAAGCCAACGCTTCCCAGTTAGTGAAGGCAATAATGACAGCTAATACCCACCATAATTTGTCGATAAATAACCCACAAAGGGATAGTGCGAATACTAGGTTGGCGTGAGCGCTCTGCATGTATTGACTTCGGTGAACCGCGACTTCATGTAATTGCCACAAAAGGTATAAGACGTAAACGATGATAGAAATGGTGATAACGAAAATAATACCCATAAAGAGCTCTGAGTTAAGAAGCCCCAATATGCTAGGCATACCATCGCTGAAATAGCTTTCAGGAAGGTCTTTACCATGCACTTTCGATAGTAATGAAAAGAAATAGCTTAGTGATAGAAAACCACTGACTATTAACATCCACTTGGTTAAAAAACGGAGTACTGCTGTTAACTTGTTTTTCATGATTTGATTACTCGTTCGGCTTTGCGACATAGTGATATGACTTCAGATAGGCACTGCGGAGGTGTAAAGGAACTTCCTGAGGACCAAGTTTAAGCCTATCGGATGATCGGCGTTCACCTGCAAAGACCAGCGTTGGGACGGCGCTGGTAACCAGTAATGAGTGTTTCAATAGTCTGAACATGTCATTGCCTTGTATCAGGCTATCCTTAGCGTTGTTGGATTAAAATTAATTTAGGTGCTGGAGCAATGTTATGGCTCGAACCTATCGCTTTTTTTGTAATAAGGACCGTACGACTCGAGATTTATGAGTGCTATTCTGCGCTCTTAATTATTGCCGTACGGGCTGCCAGTTATGTTGAGCGTCTGACTTTTGTGACTCGTTCTTTCAAAGGCTGACTCGTAATTTGTATTCAATATCGATTAGGTATGTAGGCAAACCTTGTGCAGATAGGCTTTATACTTCGTCAATATGCGTCGATGTAAGCGTTCAGCTTGAATATGTAAGGGGATATATTATCTGGCTTGATCACACCAATACACTAAGTGAACTATAATTCAGATATCATTTTCATTAATGTATTGAGCATTTGGTTGGTATTAATCACGTACCCAAGCGTGGGTGTTTAGGTTCGTATACTCAAAATGAGTGGATGTGAAATCGCCAATGTGATTATTTGTTCATCAAACGAACTGGTTTTATTGATTTTATCTATTGAAACGCTATACAAGTAAAAAATCGTCAGTTAACATTTCGGAATCCGCTAAAATAGCGGTGATAAATAGATGCGATTTAGTGATGCATTTATCGATGCCGAGATGGTGAAATTGGTAGACACGCTAGCATGAGGTGCTAGTGCCTTTGGTGTGAGGGTTCGAGTCCCTCTCTCGGCACCATTCCCTTTCTTTAATACCAACAGACTACAATGCAGAACAAAGGATCCAGTTCAAAGCAAATGAGTACGTCTAACTCGGTATCAATTCAGTTATTGACCGAGGTGTCTTTGCACGCCTTGTTACATCTAGAATTCAAGAAGTTAGAGTCCAAATCCCAATTATTCGATCTTGCCAAGAAGAACGAGTTACTGGTTCGATGGCTAAAGCCGAAACTAAAAAGCAATAAATACAAAGCGATTAGAAAGCAATTAAAAGCCATGAGCTTGCAAGCAAAGAAATCGCAAGTAGATTTAGAAGATGTTTTATTGCGAGGAGTTGAAGCTAAGCCTGACGTTTCGCAGCCACACTTAGATAGCTATCTATTATTAATTCGTGAGTTGGAAAAGAAACTGGGTACCACAGTACTGTTATCGAGTCCTGAGAAAGTGGATCTCAACCATGATGAGAATGGTTGTTTGCTGTGCGTGCTATCAACGGACCTAAACGCACATTTCGGTACACGTAACCAATTGTTATCAGGAATATCGATTTTATTTAGAGGGACGGTACGTGAAAAGCACCTGTTCCTAAAAACGATATATGCCAATGATATCTTTAGCTACCAGATACAATACGAAGACGACAACTTTGTGAGAATTACACTCGAACTTGATAAGTCGTAGTCTCTGTTTAAGAAATAACAAAAAAGCCTGATAAATCAGGCTTTTTTTGTTGGAGTGCGTTAAGAGCTACGTCCTTTTACTTTCTCTCGAAGTGATTGCAACATCACGTAGAACACTGGAACAAGACAGGTACCTACAATAGTGGCCGCAATCATACCGCCCATCACCGCATAACCCAATGAGACGCGACTTGCAGCACCTGCACCGGTTGCGATGACCAGTGGGATTACCCCCAAGATGAACGAGAAGGCTGTCATCAAGACCGCCCGGAAACGCAGTCGCGCGGCCTTTATGGCTGAGTCCGTGATACTCATACCGCTTTCCCTGAGCTGTTTGGCGAACTCTACAATCAGAATCGCGTTCTTACAGGCAAGACCGATTAGCAGTACCAAGCCGATTTGGGTGTATAAGTTAACGTCAGACCCCATTATCCAAATGTAGATAAATGCCCCTAGAATAGCGACAGGAACAGCGAGCATAACCGACACTGGAATGGTCCAGCTTTCATACTGTGCAACTAAGAATAGATAGGTAAAGATAAGTGCCAAGGTAAAGATGAATGGCGCTAAGTTACCTGCTTTCAACTCTTGGTAAGTTTGCCCTGACCATTCATAGGTATAGCCGTTCGGGAAAGTCGTATCTGCGATTCGCTTCACAGCATCAATCGCCTGTCCTGAACTGTAGCCTGGTGCTGGGAATGCGTTGACTTTAACCGCGCTATATAAGTTGAATTGGTTGATGTATTCAGGGCCTAGCTTAGGCTCTACGTTAACCAAGGTATTAAGTGGCACCATAACATCGTATTTGTTTCGGATGTAGAAACGAGCGATGTCTCGGTCTGAATCGCGAAACTCAGTTTCCGCCTGCATGTTCACGCGGAAAACCTTACCAAACCGGTTGAAGTCGTTTACATACATTGAACCAAGCATCGTTTGTAATGTGGTGAAAATACTGCTTAGTTCAACACCTTGTACTTTGGCTTTGTTTCTATCTACGTCGACGAATAGCTGCGGTACATCGGCCTGGAACGTACTAAATGCCGTCGTTAGCTCAGGCTCAGAAGTTGCTTGGATGGACATTGCTCGCATGACACCTGCGAGCTCGGCTGGTGTTCTGCCCAAGGTATCTTGGATATAGAACTCTACACCGGAAACCGTACCTACCCCCGGTAACGCTGGTAGGGAGAAACCAGCTGCCGTTGCTTCACTGTATTGCGATAGTGCGGCGTTAGCTCGTCGTACGATCTGCGATTCGACTAAGGATGGATCTTGTCGCTCATCCCAGTGAGAAAGAATGACAACCATCAAGCCTGCATTAGACGATACCGCGCCAGAAATAATCGAATAACCACTTGCTGAAATCACATTGGTTACCCCATCCATTTGGTTTAGCTCGTCTACCATTTGAGTCATAACTTCTTTGGTACGGTTGATGGAAGAGCCATTAGGTAATTGCACATCGACGAAGAAGGCTTTTTTATCTTCCGTAGGGACAAATCCGGTAGGGAGTGAAGTAGCCAGATAGCCCGTTGCACCGATCAGGGCGACATAGACGACGCCAACTAGCATTAGCTTACGCACCATTCCCGAAACAAAGTTGGTGTATTTTCCGGTTGCCTTCTCAAACAAAACGTTGAATTTGGCATGGAACCCTTTTTCATGCGTTTTTGGTGGCTTAAGTAGTGAAGCACATAGCGCAGGACTGAGTGTTAATGCGTTCACCGAGGAAATTAGAACCGAAATACAAATGGTGATAGAGAACTGCGCGTACATTTGCCCAGTTATACCCGGCATAACTGCGGTTGGCGCGAATACCGCTAGTAGCACCAGAGTGGTAGCAATAACGGGTCCCGTCACCTCCTGCATGGATTTGGTTGTGGCATCGACGGCGTTGAGCCCTTCTTCCTCCATTAAACGAGTGGTGTTTTCTACAACAACGATAGCATCATCTACTACGATACCGATCGCGAGGATCAAGGCGAAGAGCGACACGGTATTGATGCTCATGCCTGTTGCCAGTAGGAATGCAAATGTACCGACTAAAGACACCGGAATAGCGATAGCGGGAACTAAAGTTTGTCGAACATCCTGCAAGAATATATACACAACGAAGATAACCAGTGCTACGGCAATCAACAGAGTTTCAATCATTTCATCGATGGACGTTTCTACGAACTGAGTAGTGTCGTAGAGAACTTTATAGTCCATATCTTCAGGAAATTGCTCGCGCAGGCGGGATAATTCTTCGTGGACACCTTTCGCTACTTCGAGTGCATTTGCGCCACTTGATTGGTAAATGAAAAGTAGTGCAGATGGTTTGTTATCCAGCATCGCTTCCGCATCGTAACTTGCTGCACCAAGCTCAATACGCGCAATATCACTCATATAAACTGCGCTACCATCCGGGTTCGAACGGATGATGATTTGTTCAAACTCTTCTGGGTGGCTCAAGCGACCTTTGGTGGAGAGGGTGTACTGAAACTGTTGATCTCGAGGTACTGGCGCTGCGCCAATACGTCCCGCAGCAACTTGGATATTCTGCTCTTGAATTGAGGCAATGGCCTCTTCTACGGTAACACCTAAACTTGCCATGCGATCGGGGTTGAGCCAGATCCGCATGGAGTAATCCATACCACCGATAATGCTTACTTTCGAGACACCGTTAACACGAGCAAGGTTATCCTTAATATTAATGCCCATGTAGTTGTTTAAAAATAGGTTATCTAGACTTCCATCTGGTGATACCAAGTTAAGCATCATTAAGATGTTTGGGTCTTGTTTCTCAACTTTTACCCCGTTTCGTTGAACCTCTTGGGGAAGCCTAGGCATGGCTTGTTGTACCCGGTTTTGGACGTTAACCTGTGCCATATCGACATTGGTTCCCACCTCAAAGGTAACATTGAGCGAGTAGCTACCATCGTTTGCGCCCTTGGACTCCATGTAAATCATGTTTTCCACCCCGTTGACTTCGGCCTCGATAACCTTAGAAACGGTGTCGGCAACAACCTCAGCACTTGCACCCGGATAGGATGTAGTCACTGAGACCATTGGAGGGGAGATATTAGGGAATTCTGCCACGGGCAGAGCAGGAATCGACAACAGACCGGACAAAGTCAGGACTATAGAGATAACGAAGGCAAACTTCGGCCTATGTATAAAAAACTTACTAATCATAACTTGTCCTTAAGAGTCGTTTTCATCGAAAGGCTGTACGGTATCCATTTCGTACTCGACTTCGGCGCCTACACGGGCTTTTTGTAACCCTTCAGTTATGACCAGTTCACCTTTCTCTAAGCCTTCTTCTAGCTCCCAGTCAACACCATATCGTTTACCCAAAGTGACGTTTTTACGTTTGACGACGTTTTCCTTATTAACGGTTAATACATAACGACCTTGCTGGTCTTCTTGCACTGCGCGTTGGGGGATGAGCATAACTTCTTGAACTCGTGGAGCTTCGATTATTGCCGTCACGTAAAGTCCGGGTACAATTAGGTGTTCTGTATTGGCAAACTCAGCACGGACAGCCAGAGTACCGGTGGTGGCGTCAACACGGTTATCGATGAAATCTATCATGCCTGTTTCTTCAAACATCGACCCGTCAGGGAATCGCAGTTTTACTGGTAGGTCTTCGATTTTGTATTGATTTTGAGCGTCACGAGCTGCTTTTTGAGCGTTGATAATGACTTTTTCTGGTAACTGGAAGTTGACCCAAATCGGTTCCATTTGTACCAAGTTCACCATTTCGGTTTGTTCAGGAATGATCAAATCACCTGAAAACACTTCTGCACGGCCAATTCTTCCTGCAAATGGCGCATGAATCTTGGTGTAACCCAGTTCAAGTTTGGCATTGTCTAACTCAGCATTAGCACTCTGTAGCGCTGCTGCATTCTGCAGTTTGGCGGATAATAGGTTGTCGTAATCCGCTTGGCTAATGTACTTGTCTTTAATCAGTCCTTCGCCACGTTTAAAGTTACGAACTGCCGTGTCATAGGCAGCACGTGATTGAGCCACAAGTGCTTTGGAGGACTTGAGGGCGGCTTCATATTGTTCAGGGTCAATCTCAAACAACAATTGTCCTTCTTCAACCATACTGCCTTCTTCAAAATAGGCTTTTAGTAAGTTGCCTCTTACCTTTGCTTTAAGTTCGATATCTTGAGTTGCCTCAGTGCGACCTACGAACTCCTCACTTGGTGTGATTTCTTTCATGGTCACTTCGAGAACTTTTACACTGGGCTTGACTACAGGAGGGGCTTTGACAGTTTTTTCGCAACCTGAAAGGAGGAGAATAGGTAGCGCAACGATGAGTCCTTTAGCGATGACACCATCTGCTTTGGGAAAGTAAGACATAGACAATCCTTGTTTCTGATAATTATATAAAATGTTTATTGTTTGAGTTTAGACCATAAATGGCGAATGTCTGTGAAGCATTTGGGAAAATTAATGAATTGAATTAATAGGTTAAGTAGTGTGAACGGAATCTGTTGGTAGTAAGGTGTTTTTACAGGCGAAAAAACGCCAACCTAAGTGAAGGTTGGCGTGAGAGTGGTTTTGATGTAATCAGAAGTTTAGCGTTGTTCCGACGTACCAATTACGTGGTGTGACTACATAGCCACGGCGTGTCACATCGTAATCGTCGAATTGTTCATTGGTGACATTCTTAACGCCAGCTCTTAGTCGCCAGTCGTTGTTAACGAAGTAGTTCATACCAAGGTCGGCGGTCACGTAAGATGGGCGGTATACGTTATCGTCAACCGAGAGCAAAGTTTTACTTGTGTAGTTAACGCGAGCGAATGTGCTGATTGAATCGACAGGTTCCCAAACCAACCTTGCCATTGCCATGTGATTTGGGCGGTTCTCTAATTCTTCACCGGTAGTTTTGTCTTCCGTAGTAAGGTAGGTGTAGGTGCCGTTCAGACGAAGATTTGCCAAAATATCGTACTCACCGCTGAACTCCGCGCCTTGAATAATCGCTTCATCAATATTCTTGTAGGTATAGACATCTCGACCGCCTACATTATCAACTGGATTATCGAGGTCTCGGTCAATTAGGTTAGAAATTTCATTTCTAAATAATCCAGCTTCCATCGACCAATAGGTATCGACATAACTTGTAGAGAGCTCATAGTTAAGACTTGTTTCAGGCTGCAGGTCAGGGTTACCGACGAGTAGGCAGTTACCCTTACAGCTGTTGACGATGTTTTCAGAGGATAACTGAGTTAAAGAGGGGGCTTTAAATGCAGTACCTACGCCACCTTTGATCGTCCATTGATCCGTTGCAGAATGAACGAGGTAGGCTCGTGGACTCCAGTGAGTACCAAAACTTTCATGCATATCAACACGCGTACCGTAAGTTAGTGTGTTTTTCTGGCTCAATGCCCATTGAGCCTGGATAAATAGTGCTTGCTGGTTAACCGTTGCTTTGCCGGTTTGAGTCAGGCTGTCTGGGTTCTTTAGTTCGGTGTATTTCCACTCTCCACCAAACGTCAATGTGTGATTGCCTACGATTGTAGTACCGTGTCCGTCAACAGTATGATTGACTTCATTTACATCATACAAACCTAGGTCGGCATTTCTGTCATTAAAATTGTCTTTGGTTTCAAATGCATCACGATTATATCGCAGTAACGCATCACCCCAATCATAGGTGCCGTTGTAGGTCAAAGCTTGAGTATTACGAACGACTTTAGATTCAGAGTCTGTTAGACCATTGGTTGACTCAATCACGCCATCACGCTGGTCATCAGCGTAGCTAAAGTCAAATGCGAGATCGTGCTCGTTGTTGATATACCACTGGAGACTACCACTTGCTGTAAGGGTGTCTCGCTGTTCTAAAGTGGTTGCTTTAGAACGGTCATAGACATTTCCATTATCGCTAACCCCCTGACCAGAAAAGGCGTGCCACGGATCGCGAGAAGACTTATTCATAGAAAGTGATAGAAACAGTTCATCTTCTAGTAAAGCGCCAGATGTATTAAATCCTGCGGTGTATTCAGAACCACCATCGTCATCGCGATACCCATAATCACCACTGACTTGAGATTGCCATTCATTGGTTGGCTTCTTGGTGATAATGTTGATTACGCCTCCTAGCGCCTCTGAACCATAAAGCGCGGACATTGGACCACGAATGATCTCAATGCGTTGAATACTCTCTTTAGGAACCGCTGCAAGATCAAAGTCATTGCCACGGAATACTGCGTTCGAAGAGCTGAGTTTACGGCCGTTTACTAGAATCATAGTGAACCCAGCATCCATGCCTCGAATAGAAATCATTTCACGTCCAGCTCTACCTCCGTCCATTTGACTTTCAACACCGGCAATGTTTTTGACTAAGTCATTCAGCGCTAGACCTGGTTCGGATAGGATATCTTCTTCGGTGATGACTGAGATTGAAGCCGGTGCTTTCGTTGTCGATACTTCAGTATGCGTGGCAGTAATAACCATCTGTTCGTCGATACGCGTATCCGAATGACTTTCTGAGTATGTTTGGGCGATTACTGGGTAAGAAAGGATTGTCGAAATCGCCACTGCTAAGGGCGTAATTGCATTTGTTATGCGGGTCATATTAAACCTAATAGTTGGAATATTTTTATGGGAAAGGTATTGCTAATGATAACTATTGTCATTAGATATCAATCCATAAATTGGCTCAATATAACTAGCATCCGGAAATTGCATAATCACTATTCATACATAGCATGGAGGTAAATGAGGTGTGGTTAAAGTAAATTTGCTGTGAAAATTGGCTGTTTTTCAATGATCTTGCGTAACAGAAACTAATTTGGATAGAGCGTTTTGAATATTTCTCTAACCCATTGGCACATGGGATCGTTGTGGTAGTGTTTATGCCAATACAAATAAATGTCACTGTATGGTGAGCGTAATTCCTCAGGTACTTCTCTCGTCACCACGTTATGACTGTGTGCGGCATCCTCTGCAAACGGCGTAGGGAGATGGAAAATGACGTCTGACACTTCAGCCATTTTTGGCGCAGCATTGAAGTTACTTAATCTCAATGGTGTAGATAGCGGTCGGTCATTGGTGGACAAACCGATGTCGTTAAATCGACTTTGGATAGAGAGAGCTCGGTCGCCATGGAGCGATATTTGCCCAAAGTGACAATCTTTTAAATTATCAGGAGTTAAGGGTTGCTGAGCCAAAGGGTGGTCTTTGTTCATAAGCAGCCGAAAATCACGAGTGGCGATGAGCATTCGATACAGGTTTTGATCGGCTGCCGGCGGCGTTTGGCTCGAGATAGAAAAGTGTACTTCGCCCGCAATTAATTTATCGAAATGCTTTTGAGGGACAGTATCAATATCGAGGACCATATTAGGCGCGTGTTCTCTAAGGTGCTTGAATACGGGAGGCAATAGCCAATTCACCTGAGGGACTAAACCGAAAAATTTGATGGTCTTGCGTGATTCGCTTGGGTTAAATTCAGAACCATCAACTAGATTGTCCAGCATAGCCAGAATAGAGCCTATGTCTTGTCGAATTAGTTCGCCTTTGGGAGTCAATTCATAACCGTGAGTAGTGCGAACCAAAAGTTCGTCTTTAAATAAATCACGGCCTTTTTGAAGAGCGCGACTGACGGTCGGTTGACTGATATTCAGTGTCAACGCGGTATTAGAAACATGCTTCTTCTCTAATAAGTGTTTTAATATCAGAAGATTACTTAAATCTAGCTGGCTAAGATTCATTTAAGATAGGTACTGGTACGGTAAAAAACTGAAAAAACAGTAGCACTACTTATACGAACGTAGCAACTAAATCCTATAAAATTCATCGATATAAGCTATTTTGATTAATATCAATTGCACACTGTTCAGTGAATTTTTCAATCTGTAAAAGTGGTTAATAAAGTTTCAACTCATAATATTGTTTGGTTATAAAAAAATCCTACACTGATCACATAAATATAAAGGTAGGTTATGTAAATGAGTGATAACTCCGATCAGAAAAAATCATCCCGTTCTAGCTTGACAAAAATTCTCTTTCTACTTGTTTGTGCAGCAGTATTTGGTGCTCTGTATTGGTCATGGATCTATGCAGACAGTCATCCTAGTACCGAAGATGCTTATGTTAGAGCGAAGATCCTCTCTGTTGCTCCTCAGGTTCAAGGACAGGTTGTCTCTGTTGAAGTTGCGGATTTCCAGCGCATCAACAAAGGCGACTTGCTGCTTAGAATTGACCAACGACCATACTTACTTGCAGTAAAGCAGGCAAAAGCAGCATATCAGTTAGCGGTACAGCAGCATGATGTCGCTGACAAACAAGTGACGGAAGCGGTTGCAGGACTGGATGCAGCGCGAGCAAACTTGAGCGAAGCGCAGATCGAATACAAGCGTACTGATTCATTGGTCACTCGAAAATTGGCGTCTCCACAAGACTTAGATACTGCTAAGAATAAATTAGCTAATGCTCAGGCAAGCCTGGAGCAAGCAAGAGCAAATGTTGAGAAAGCTATTGCGAATCGAGGTGAGCAAGGACTGGAAGCTGCTATCGTCCAACAAGCGGCAGCGCAGCTTGCTCAGGCTGAACTCAACCTCAGTTATACCGACATTACTTCGCCAGTAGACGGACTATCAGGAGAAGTTAGTGCGCACGTAGGAACGGTTGTTTCTGTTGGTCAAACGCTGTTTCCAGTGATCATTGACAACAGCTACTGGGTCCGAGCTAACTTCAAGGAGACAGATCTCACTCATCTTAAACCAGGTCAGAAGGCTGAGATCAAGATCGACATGTATCCTGATTTGGTATGGAACGCGACGATAGAAAGTTTATCGCCAGCCAGCGGTACCTCGTTTTCTCTTATGCCCCCTGAAAATGCGACAGGTAATTGGGTGAAAATTAAACAACGCTTCCCTGTGCGACTTAAATTGGAGGTGCCAGAAAACTCGCCTCAACTTCGTGTAGGTGCAAGTGTCGAGGTGACTGTCGATCTGAAAAGTGACTCGAAATGACCAACCAAATCACCGCTGATAAACGAGGTATCGCTACCGTAGCGGTCATGTTGTCTGCCATCATGGTTTTAATCGATATGACAGTGGCGAATGTGTCACTGTCACATATGATGGGAGCTTTGGGGGCAACGGCGGACCAAATTACCTGGGTGTTAACGGGATACAGTATGGCGGAAGCTATTTTTATCCCTATGACCAGCTTCTGGGTGTCGCGATTTGGCGAGCGTAAAGTGATGCTCGTTGCTGTTATCGGTTTCGTAATCGCGAGTGCACTGTGTGGACAAGCTAGTTCCTTGGAAGAGATGGTACTATTCCGGATTATTCAAGGCGCGTTCGGTGCTTCGGTTATTCCTTTGGCTCAATCTACCTTGGTTCAGATTTATCCATCTGAGCAGAAAGGTAAAGCCATGGCCATTTTTTCAATTGGTATCCTGCTTGGGCCTATCTTAGGCCCAGTTGTTGGTGGTGTTATTACGGATAACCTCAACTGGCGTTGGATCTTCTATGTGAATTTGCCTTTTGGTTTGGTTTGTACCGCGCTTATCTATAAATACATTCACCTATCGAATAAATCTAAACCCAACTTTGATTGGTGGATCATTGGATTTATGGCACTGGGTGTAGGTGCGCTGCAGTTTGTCCTCGATAAAGGTAATGACGAAGACTGGTTAGACTCCCGAATCATTCAAACCGCAATTGTTCTGTCTGTGATAGGTTTGATTATGTGGGCGTATCGCAGTTGGAAAACTAAGAGTCCCATTGCACCTCTTTGGCTGTTGCGAGATAAGAACTTGATGGTGTCGTCGCTGATGATGGCAGTCGTCTCCATGGCCATGTTTGGCTTGACTACTCAGCAGCCAATGTTCTTAGAAAGCTTGCTGGACTATCCAGTTGCAACAACGGGTATGCTCATGGCTCCAAGAGGTCTTGCCTCGGCTTGTATGCTGATTCTGGTGATTCGGCTGAATCCTCAGTTTGATCCGCGACTCAAGATAGTATTTGGATTGACTTGCATTGGTATCGGTTCGTATCTCATGACTCTGTATTCGATGGAGATTGATACTTTTTGGATCGTAACGCCAAGTATTATTCAAGGCTTAGGCTTAGGTTTGACCTTCTCAACGTTATCGTCTTTGGCGTATCTGACATTACCAAGAGAAGAGTCGGTAGCGGGCGCTAGTATCTTTAACTTGTTCCGAACTATCGGTAGCTCATTTGGTATCTCAATTGCCACTACTTACCAGTACCGTGATAGCCAGCAGCAATGGCATGCGCTAAGTGAAGGTTTTAATACCTATAATCCTGCACTGCAAAACTGGGCGGCATCGCAAGGCTTATCAATGACCGACCCACTGGCGTTGCAACAGTATCAAATGATGTTGCATGAACAATCTCAGATGGTTGCGTACGTTCATACGTTCCAATTAGTTGGAGTGATGTTTGTAATTATGATGCCGATGCTGATTTTCATCCGTTCTAAATAGTGCAACGTTAACAGAATAATGGGTGTTATCTTTGAGTAATAGGATAAAACATACCCATCACCACACTTAGGTTGATGGGTTAAGCTGTTTATTACTTAACTCTAAACATGTTTCCGGAGAAGAGTTCTTCAACCAAGGCTCTAGTTTGAGCCTGCGAACAGTCGGTGGCGTGAATATAGGTCTTTATTCCCATAATCTGAATCTGAAGGTGTTGCGCTAGTCGCATAGGAGAGAGTTCTTGATTGACCTCTCCGAGGGATTGGGCTTCGGCAATAATTTCAGCAAACTTGGCTTCATTTTTTCGAAGTGAGTAACGTGCAAGCTCTAATAATTCTTCATTTTCTTCGGTAAGTTCTGCGACGGTTTTAGCCAACATACACATAGCGTTAGGGTTATCCACGCTGCAAGGCTGAACAGACTGTAATATAAATGCCTTAAGTCCTTGAATAGGTGAAGAAAACTGCTTTACGAGATCGTCTAAACGAGCCTGTCCCTGAGTCGAATAATGCTCAATCGCTGCTTTAAACAAGCCTTCCTTGCTACCAAACTCTGCATAAATACTTCCTGGGCGCATATCGATAGCATCTTGCAGGCAACGCATTGATGTGGCGTGGAATCCTTTTTCCCAATAAAGCAACATGGCTTTATGGATAACTTCACTACGATTAAATTTTGCTGGTTTGGCCATAACGGAAGAAAGCTATACTGTTGAACGACTGTTCAACAGTATAGCAGGCAGAGAAGAAATTAAGAAAGTGGGCAAATTAAAGGCTGCATATAAGCAGCCTAGTAAGGTGTGTACGCTCTTGAATCTGACGTTATTCCTCAAGTGGCACAACAAGAACATCCACTGGTGACGTATTAATAAGCTGTCGAGAGCTAGAAACGATTTTGCTCCAGAAATCATGATGGTGGCCGCAAATAATGAGGTCAAAACCATGCTCGGCAATGGCGCTCTTGAGCTTATCTCCCAAGTCACCAGTACCCACAATGAAGTGCTTAACCGGACATTTGGCGTACTCGGCAAACTCATGCAACTGGTCCATGGTTTCTAAATGAAGTGGTCGCTGATCTGGGTTGAGTCTGATATCAACTAGTTCAGGATAAATTTCTCCATGGGTGCCATCAACGTGTATCAATGACACATCAGCATCCAGAAGCTCGGATAGAAAAACGGCTCTATCGATTAACACGTGGCTCTCTTTGGAAAGCTCTACTGCTACTAGTATATGTTTGTACTTCATAACCATGCCCTCACGTTGTAAGTCTTATTACTAGCATAGTCCTATGTTATTCAAAATGTTGTCGATGAGATCGCGGATTGAAGAGAAAATAAGCAGAGCAAGTTTGAATCTTGACCGTTTTAGTATTGTGGCATTAATTGTCCATAATGTCTGGATCGTTTGGTTCTTTTTCTTCGCCTTCAATACGCCTAACCTACACCTCATCAACAAGCTTGGCTTTAGGGTTAGAGTAGCGGCTCATGGTGCTGAAACTCACCGAAAAAAGCACAAATCCCCCAAGCTATTAAAGATTCAATAAGTGGAGAGAGCACAGTGACTCATCAAATTATAAAAGACCTAAACAACCGCTATACAGCTAAAAAATACGACGCAGCTAAACGTATTTCTGCGGAAGATATGGAAGTCATTAAAGAAGCGATTCGCCTTTCTGCATCTTCAATTAACTCACAGCCTTGGAAGTTTATTGTGATTGAAAGTGATGAAGCTAAGCAGCGCTTTCACGATACCTTTGCCAACATGCATCAGTTCAATCAACCGCATGCCAAAGAAGCGTCACATACGATTTTGTTTGCCCATAATCCACATTTCACCAAAGACGACTATAAGAAAGTGGTGGATGTAGAGGTTACTTCCGGTCACCTGCCTGCAGAAATGTTTGACCAAATGTTGAATGGCGCGTTTGGCTTTGCGGAGCTGAATACCGATGAAAATGGTTACAACGGCCAGTGGACCAAAGCACAAACGTATATTGCACTTGGCAACCTTTTACACACTCTAGCGCGTATGGGGATTGCGTCTACTCCGATGGAAGGTGTCGATTCCGCGTTGATCGGTGATACCTTTAAAGATGAATTGGGCGGTTATGTATGCGACTTTGCTTTAGCTCTTGGTTACCACAAAGATGGCGAAGACTACAACTACGGCTTACCAAAGGCGCGCTTAGCCCAAGAAGACATCATCACGGTACTTTAAGATAATGTAGTGTTTCCAAACGACCGTCCTATGGCGGTCGTTTTTCGTTGCATCCTACCTTCTACTTTCTTGTTTTACATTCTAAATGTGAGCAACTATTTCCACCGCGTTACGCCTGCGTCAATTCTGCTCAAGTGTTATTCAGCACTGTGAAACATAGGTCAAGCCCATAGACCGCTAACAATATATTGAAATTACTGACTTACTTTGGCGGCTTTTACAAGCAGTGGAACAGTAATGAAAAAACGTATCAGACTACTCCTAGTCATTGCACTATTTTCGGTATCAATGGCTAAAGCAGACACCGGTATTGGCTTATTCGTTGGCGACCCTTATTGGGGACTTGATGTTAAACACAATGATTTACGTTTTAACGTCAGCCTCGACGATAAAATGGGCTTTGGTGTCAACAAAGTTTTTGGCATACAGAATACGCCGATTTATTTTTTCGCAGGTGGGCACTATGTGAATCGCAATAGTCGTTATATCGCCTTTACACCGGGAATCGGAGCGGAATTTAGAGTGAAGCCTGTGGGGTTTTATGTAGACGTGACCCCAGCGATCTATTTGGATCAATTTGATATAGAGCTGGAGGCCAGAGCGGGTTTTAGGGTGTATTTCTAGTTCAATAAAATGAGGCCAACAGTCTAGTGGCCTCTTCCCGTGTTTTGCTCGCAAAACCTTATGGCTGCTTATGACGCAGTTGCCATTGTGCTTCGAAAAGTGATGTGGGTTTAACTGCCGTACCTAGTGATTCGATGTAGGCTTGCTTTTCCGTATCTTCGGGAACATCAGTGTATGCTGCTGTGCCTTTCTCGATCATGGTGTTGATGTACTTTGATCTAGGTGCGACAGAAAATTCATTACCTGTCATTCCAATAATATAAGGCATTATAATGCGGCCATAAATGCCGTCGTCTTTCATGAACATAAAGTCTGCACTGTCTTGTGCGGTATTAACAGGATTCCAAAACGTTAGGCCATGAAGGTGATTAGGCTGGTTGCCTGAACTTGCTCCCCAACGTCCATATATCCAGCCTCCATTCATGTTATCGAATAGATTATGCATGGACTGTTCGCCGTGCAAGTCGATTGAAGAGTTCGGTCCATAATGACTGTCTTTATAAACATTGGAAATCGAATACTTTGAAACGCCAGGAGCGTGCCAAGCGTTTGAGTTATCCGTCATTCCGTCAATGAGATTATTGTTGCCATACATAATCGTGAAGGCTAAATGCCCTGGTGTGCCAGATAGGGTGATGTTATTAGCTGTCACATTATACGTGTTCCAGAGTACTCCACCTTGGTTGAAATCTCGGAGCTCTACATTCCGAATCCAACTATCGTGAGCTTGTCGTAATGATAAAAGACTGTAGCCACTGTCATGAAGTGCATCATGATGGTGTACAAAATTATCTTGCCAATTACCGGAGATAGTCAGATTCTCGATACCTATGTTGGAATACGAAGTAATTTTGTTAACTTGCCAGCTATCTTGGGGCTTGAGAGAGTGTGCTACAGGTGTCCAAAAGTGAAGTGTATTTCCGTCAATGTTGCGAATTGTGTGTTTCTCGCGTTTGTCTAAGCCTTTTAGCAGGTTACTCCATACTGGTGTAGCAGGAGAAGAAGCTTTGTACTCTATAAGGTATGGACTAATAGCACTTTCAATCGCATTACTGCGCTTTATGAGACTCTTTAGCTCAACACTATCTCCTACCATAAAGTCTTGTGCATTATCTACGGTAAGTGAGTTGGTTGAACCGCCTGGGATAGTGGATGTGAGCACTACGTCAGCGCTGCTATAGATATCTGAGCTGCGTGCTCCCACTTGAAGCATATGAGGAGTGGTCCATTTTTTCGATGGATTCTCTGGCTTTAGGTTAGTTTCCATTTTTAGGGTCGTTATACCTACACCGTCTCCCAAAATGACGATCCGATCAAGGTCGATAAAAATAGGTTGTTTATTCTTGATGTCATCAAGAATCTCCGGATCAATTGACGCATCATCAGTAGCATCATTAATAATGTAAGTACCGCTAGGGAAATAGAGAACGTCGATGGTTTCGGATGAACCTGCTGCAAGTTGACGACTTTCTTTGATAGCCGCGATGGCGTTTTTTATGGCTTGCTTATCACTCACTCCGTCATTAGGGTTTGCACCGTAATTTTGAACGTTTGTCACCTTGTAGATTGAATTACTAAGCGTTGGTGTTTGCGTGGGAAGAGGAGTATCACTTCGTAAGTACCCAGCATACGAGTAGTCATTCAAAACACGCTCTGGAGCCAGAGTGTTTGATGTGTCTAGTAAACCAGTATCGTTATCCCGACTAGCAACAAAATCAATCCAATATGGACTGTTTAAATCCTTACATGCAGCGAGTAATAACATTGAAGAAAGTAAGATAACCTTTTGTTTCATAATGATCCCTTATTAATGGTTATACAGCTTTGTCGCCAGCTGTTTTAGTTGTGGAATGGCATGGTTGTAGAAAGCATGCAAACCGGAGCAAAGGTAGTTTTGTGGAGATTCATCTTGTGAAGGTGCAATGCGATCTTTCGGGCAGCCGCCATTGCAATAACGAAGGTATGGACATTGTTTGCAAGCTGGTGGGAGAGTGCTTTTCTTGGATTTTCCGAACTCTATTTGGCGCGCTGAGCTTGCCATCTCTGCCAGAGAAAGCTGCTTGATACTGCCAAGTTGGTGTTTGGTTTGGATGTAATGATCGCAGCTATACACCGAACCATCTTGCATGATAGCCAACGCTCGGCCACACTCTTCACTTGTAATACAAGAAGAGCTAGGTTGTCCGAGCAAAACAGCCATGCAATCCTCAAAAAATGGCACATAAATACGACCAACATCTCGACTGTACCACTCATCAAATATCTCTTTCATAAAAGTGCCCCAAGATGATGGAGTGATAGAGTAGGTTGGTTTTGTTGTGATGATATATTGACGGCTTTGTTCGATTTCTTCTGGGTCAACTATAGGGATGAACTGCATTTGTCGCGACTTAATCTCATCACGAAGAAATTGATAAATATCTATGGCATGGCAGGCGCTGTGACTTGTGACACATGTGAGTGTAGCAAAAGGAATGTTGTACTTATGCAATAACTGAGCGGCTGTTTTTACTTTTTCCAAAGTTGGGCGCCCACCTCGACTGTGACGGTAGTAGTCATGAATAAACCTTGGGCCATCAATACTTAACCCGACAAAAAAACGATGAGTTTTAAGGAATTTGCACCACTGCTTATTGAGTAGGATTCCGTTTGTTTGTAAGTCGTTATGGATGGTTTTTCCTAAAGGATTATGGCGCTTTTGCAATGTGATTATTTTTTCGAAATAGGCTAACCCCAACAATGTCGGCTCTCCACCTTGCCAACTAAATACCACGTGATCATTTGGCTGCGCTTCTATGTAAGACTGGATATAACGCTCCAATGTTTCATCAGACATCAGTTTCGAAGACGGCTGCTTGAGTTCTTTTTCTCTATCCAAGAAATAACAGTAATCACATTGAATATTGCACAGTGAGCCGGTTGGTTTGGCCATAACGTGAAAAGAATGGGGAGATTGCATGAAGTAGCCTCTAACGTCTATAAATAGCAATGTGGATAGCGCCAGCTCGTAACAGCTGGCGCTGAAGGTTATTTAAACCATCCTTCAACCTGGATGCCGACTTGGAACTCAGTGTCATTACCAGTGCCAAAGGCATTTTGGTTCTCATAGTCGTGGAAGTAAGTGGCGAACACACGAAGCTCAGGGCGAGCCCAAAAGCTCTTAGACGGTGCCCAAGCTTGAGCTAAGGTAATTTTACTACCTGCTTGGTCTTCACCTTGCGCGGTTGTTGCATCGAAATAACCAATTTCCATTATGGTTTTGTTAAAATCATCCCAACGGTATTCTGGGCGAGCAACAGCGGAGAACGTCTTTTGAGTTGTGGTTTGGTCTCGCTCAATATCATTGATAGAAGAGGTGTAGTAGAGTGAGTGGGCAATGACGACACTGTCGCTAATGTTTAGCAGACCGTAGTTCATGACACGATAAGCCGATGCGTCTTTTTGAACTTCAGCATAGTAGTTTTTACCGGCGTGATCGTTGAATAGTGCTTTGGAAAAGCCATTAGTACCGTATTGGAATACCGTATTGTTTTTCCCCCATTTACCTCCACTGGTCATCAAGCCTGTGGCCATCAAACCGTTCTGGGTCTGTAAAGTGAATTCGTCAGATTCGTTTGGCATGCCATAATCAAGGCCAACTTCGAGCTCGGCCATATCCCAAAGATTGATACCTTTATAACGAGCATCAAGAATGTTGACGTTCAGTTTGTTGTTGACGGTACCTGGATCATCGAAATTTTGGCTTTTACGGTCAGAACGAATAGCAGAAACAGACAATAATCCATCCCCCAAGGGGATATAATCAATGCCGCCGCCCGTACCAGAAACGTTCCAGTAATAAGTGTCGATAATATGGTTGTCGTGGCGTTGGTTGTAGCGTTTACCAGCCCATACGGTGGTATCGGGCAACGCCGTAATGAGTCCTTTAACTGCGACATTGACCTCTTTAAACATAATGTCAGTGTCCGAGTCGTTAATTGATTCCCAGTCATTTGCACCATCAGATTTGTAGACCATACGAGTTTGGAAATACACATCGTGCTGCTCGGTCTTCATTAACTGCGTGCCAAGGCCGAGACCAAGGTAAATATCATCCTCGTTACCTAAACGCCCAACTTTCTGTTTGTTATATGAAACCATTGCACCACTGCTAGAGCTGGATCCTGCACCTGCGCGAAAGTAACTAGAAAAGTCTACGTCTTGGGCCAAGCTATTGTGGCTGAATATAAGTGTGAGTGAGGACACCAAAAGTGGGGTGTTAATCTTCAAATACTTCACGGTAATTCCCTTGTTTTATTTTTTGTTGATAAAGATGTCTTTTTTAGAAATTAAGGGATTGTTTTTTTTATTAGAATGAAGAAATTTAATGAAGAATGAATAAAACGAAACTATTGGTGATATTGTTTTATAAGCGTGATCTCTCTCAATTAATGGCTTTGTGACGTTTTTCACAAAATAAAAACCAAATAAGGAAAATTACCGAAGTAGTTTCTTTTTTTTCATTTTTAGATTGTTTTTAACATTGAATGTTCATTACCACTCTTAATACACTGGCTGTAAATATCAATTCTATGAATAAAACAAGCAACCTGGAAAGAGTGGCAATGATAGAACACGCATATCCTACACAAAGGTATAAAAGAAATGATTTTAATGGACAGCTGCAAGCAGCAATGTCCTCCGTGAAGCGTAATATATCCAGAATAGGCATTAACAATCCCAAGATAGGTAATGAAGATGGCACGTGGAAATACTGCGGTCCGTCTGACTGGGTTTCCTCTTTTTGGACAGGGCAACTTTGGCTTTGCTATCAAATTACGGGAGATAGTACCTTCAAAAATAGCGCTCATATGCGCAAACCGTACTTTAAAGAGCTTTTAGTAAACCCCAATTGGCATGACCATGATCTCGGCTTTCAATATTCACTCAGCTGTGTGGCTGGATACGTCCTTACTGAAGATGAAGAGTATAAATCAATGGCTATTGAGGCTGCGCATAGTCTCTATCAGCGATACCGTCGACTAGGTCAATATATCGTAGCTTGGAATGAAACTCATGTGCTTGGGCCTGAGAAAACACAAGGCAAAACGATCATTGATTCGTTACAAAACACCGCATTACTTTTCTGGGCCGCCAATCAAACGAAAAGTGACGTATTGCGAGATGCTGCGATCAATCACTCGAGAACGATGGCTAAACATATTGTTCGTGATGACTATTCGACTTTCCATACTTTTAACTTTGACTCTCTTACACAAAAGCCCATCAAAGGTGAGACTTTTCAAGGATATGCGGATGATTCTTGTTGGGCGAGAGGACAGTCTTGGGCCATTCATGGGTTTGCACAAACCTATTTATATACAGGCGATAAATCCTTCTTAGATTTAGCCAAAAAACTGGCGCAATTTGTCATGCCATATTTGCAAGATGATGCGGTTCCTGTATGGGATTATCGATTACCTTCCGATGAGCATCCGTACAAAGACAGCTCAGCAGGTGCAATAACTGCAGCAGGGTTTCTCTTGATTGCAAGCTTATGTGAAGACGAGCAAGAGAAGGATTTCTATGAGCAATGGGGTATGCACCTAGTACAAGGCCTCATTGAACAATGTGATTTAACAGCAGATGAATCGGCTCATGGTTTGTTGTCTCAAGGTGCTTCTTTCGTCGCTAAAGATATGGCAAACAATATGTTGCCTTATGGTGATTACTATTATCTCGAAGCCCTGATGCGAATTTGTGGGCATCAACGCTACTTCTGGTAAGGATACAATAATGATTTCAGGATACGATATAAGTGCAATAGTTTTTTATTTCTTATTTATGGTGTTACTCGGGTTTGTATTCCGAAAGCAAGTGGCAAATACCAGCGACTACTTCCGTGGGGGCGGTAAGATGGTTTGGTGGATGGCCGGGTCTAGTGCGTTTATGACAACGTTTAGTGCATGGACCTTCACGGGCGCAGCAGGTAAAGCTTATATTGATGGCTTTGCAGTCGTTTGGATTTTTATATTTAACATAGTTGGTTATTTGGTGTGCGCGCGTATTTTTGCACCCAGATTCAGGCAGTTAAATGTTATCACCCCGATGGAGGCGATTCGTCAACGTTACGGAGCTAAAACGGAGCGCTTTTACACCTTTATCTATATGATTACTGGTCTTATGGGCGGTGCCATCACGCTTTATGCGGTATCTATCTTTATCTCAGCAGTTATTGGCATCAACATTCAACTAGCAATTGTTATTACTGGAGCGGCTGTCGTGTTTATGACCATCACTGGTGGCGCATGGGCGGTTGTATCTAGTGACTTCCTTCAAGCACTATTGATCGTTGCAATCAGTGTCGTGACTTTTATCGCGGTAATGAACAATGTAGACAGCATCACGGATATTACTGACCATTGGCAAGGCACCACGTTATGGACGGGTAACGGTATTCATTACCAAGAGATATTCTTGTTGTGGATTGGCGCGATTTTCATCCAACGTGTTATCGATATGAATAATATTGGTCAATCGGTTCGATTCTTGTGTGTTAAGGACTCCGCTCAAGCTCGCAAAGCAGCCTACCTTACAGCATTACTATTCGCATTTGGTAGTATCATGTGGTTCATACCTCCAATGTGGTCTGCAAGTGCCGGTATCGATCTTACTTCTTTGTATCCGCAATTAGGTGGGAAAGCGAACCAGGCTGCATATCTTTCTGCTGTTCAAATGTTACTTCCTGCTGGGATGGTTGGTTTAGTGGTGTCAGCAATGTTTGCTGCGACAATGTCTACGTTAGACTCAAGAATTAACTTTGTTGCCGCATCATTTGTGAAATCTATCTATAAGCCGATGATTAACAAAGATGCGACTGAAGTTGAAGAGCTCAGAGCTAGTCGCATTGCAACCGGTGTCATGGGATTAATCGTAATTGGTTTTGCTCTATTTTTAAATGAATTACGTGGCATCAGTTTATTCTCGATGATGATTATTTTTGCAGGGTTGGTGAACATTCCTATGATGATTCCACAAACTTTAGGCATGTTCATTAAGCGAGTACCTGACTGGGCAGGTTGGGCGACAGTTTGCTTCGGGTTTGTAGTGAGCCTGATCAGTAACAACGTTTTCAATGCACAATGGGTGTCTGAGACAATTGGTGTATCGTTGACAGGTCGAGAGTTGGGTGACTTAGGCGTAGTTATCACTCAGTTTATGCATTTAGTTATCACGGTGGGTTTCTTCTTCTGTACAGGTTTGTTCTACAAAGCACCAGTTGGAGAACGTAAACAAGCGGTAGAGCAGTTCTTTATTAATCAAAAGACGCCAATTGTTTCACCTGTGGGTATGGAAGAATCAGATATTATGCAGAGCCGTATTTTAGGCCGACTAACACTGATTTTTGGTGGTGTAATTTCTGCCTTTTTCTTAGTACCAAATGAACACTCATATTATTTCTTAGTGTGTGGATTGTTTATTGTTGCTGTTGGCGCATTGATATATTCGCAAAGCTTAGCTAACAAGCCTCAATTTGTGAGTGTAGCAAAATAGTGATAGAGATAATTCGCTATTCTACAAACTAAATAGAAAGCCGCAAACATAGATATGTTTGCGGCTTTTTTGATTAATTAGTAGCAATGTAACGATTTTTCGTTTTAGGCAATGGCTAACACCTAGGTTTCATTAACACTTGATGGACAGACGCCAAATTCTTTTTTGAATGCTCTGCTAAAGTGAAAGCTATCGTTGAAACCTAACTCAAAGGCTACTCTCTTTACATTGGTGCCTTGGCGCTTGAGCATCATCATACTGGCATCCAATTTTAGTTTTAAGTAATACTGTTTGGGGGTAACGCTCAGATATTTCAAAAAGAGTTTTCTTAAATACTGCTCAGTATAGCCCGACTCTTGAGCGAATTGTTTTATCGAAATGTTCTGTCCGATATTTTCACTCATTTTAGCGACGATATCGGTAACAGTTTTCTCCTGACTACTCATGCGCTTTGATTGGTCGATTAGGGTTAACCACTTGTAAAACACAAATCCAAATCCCGCGACAGCTGCATTAAGTTTGATTGGTGACTTTGAAGCAATCAGTAGTTTCACTTCGCTCAAAATTTCTGGGTATGCGTCGTTTTTTAACGGAATCGGCTCTTCAAATGGAATAGGGGTAACTCCTTGCATCAAAAACTCAAACCAATTGAGATTCCAGACGATTCCATTTGTCCAGTAGCTATCTATATTTCGACTGTCTATGAATGTCACACTTGGAGCAGATACCGTAAGAACTTTCCCACTAATTAGCTGAATGCAACCACTTCCTTGAATGGTGTAAATGGCAACGATTGCATTAGGGAGTATAGGCAGGACACGGTCTCTAGGCCATTTGATATGGTAGTTAGCATCGGCTTGCACATCCCACATTGAGCGTAAGGTGATACCGCAAGAGTCAGCCGATTGTTCGATGAGCAATGGTTGATTTTTCATAGTTTCGTTTTTTACATTCAAGAGGGATTTTTACTATGGTTTATAGTAGCAACTTCCTCTAATTTTAGGAATCAGTAGTCTGTGATAAGGCGCGAATAGTAGAGCTCTATCACTTTTGTAAATATTTGAGGCCTCGATGATTTCTGACTTCTTAAACCCAAAAGAAAGAAAAGGCATGTTCTATAGAAATGAACAGAAAAAGCCGAACATAATTTTCATTACCGTGGATATGATTTCAGCGGACTGTTATCACCCAGACCGTCCTCTATCCAAGGTAATTAATACTCCAAATATCAATGCCATTGCTGACGAAGGTACTGCTTTCAGTTCGGCATTCACTCCTAGCCCGTTATGTGGACCAGCGAGGGCTGCGATTTTTACAGGAATGCATCCGCCGTACTTATCTAATGGTGAAAGAACACCTGTAGGGATGAAAGTAGATTTGGAGTTGGATGATATTATTTTCCAAGACTATTTGAAGCGGATCGGGTATTCGCTTAAGCACTCCGGTAAGTGCCATGTTGGCGTTGAAAAGTTCGTGCGTACTTTTGGTGAAAACGTCCATGCCTGGGATCGATGGGGCCCACCCGTAGAAGATGATGATCGTTACCTTACTTATCTTGCCGCACAAGGGGTTCAACTTCCACAATATCGAAAAGAGCTTAGAGGTTTACAAATAGATAAGATGTCCCCCGCGAACTCTTTTGGTGGTTGGATTGAACAACAAGATGGCTCAGATTTCCCGTTAGATGCACATTACTCGGTTTTTCTTGCAAAGTTGGCTATTAACCAAATAAAAGCGTCGCGAATCCAAGCTCCAAATAAGCCTATTTTTAGTCAGTTAGAGTTTTTTGACCCTCATCAACCCTACTCTGTCCCTAGTGGTTTAGAGCAACGTTATCAGGAGATAAAAGAAGCCATTACGCTTCCTGATAGTTTTGATCTAGTAGAGCCTGACAACCCGATATATGCACTTTATCAACAGTATTGGGGTATGTATGACGAAGATATGGTCTCTGATTACATTGCTTGTCACTTGCTCCAAGTTGAAGTGGTTGATCATGCAATCGGTCATTTGATTCAGTTTTTAAAGCAGGAAGGATTGTGGGACGATACGGCGATAGTGTTTTCCGCCGATCATGGTGATATGAATGGTCGTATGGCTATGGCGGATAAAGGTTCCTATTTCCAACCTGACATCTTTCGTATTCCATTAATGATTAAGCCACCTAAGAGCGAAAGAGTTGTTGAAACCGTGAGTAAGGTTGCAGTTTCAGCGATTGATATAGCACCAACCATTCTAGGTTTTGCGGGTATTGAAATACCACCGCAGATGGAAGGTGATAACCTATCCAAAGTGATGCAAGGAGAAGAGCGTCGGCCTCTGACGCAAGTTTATCAGACTGGAGTTCATGTTGGCTGTAATTATGGATTTGGCTTTCAGGTGGATATTGAGGATAAGAAATACTTCTATGGCTACAACGCCACTACAGGTTTCGAAGAACTGCACCATCTAGATCGTGATGATCAAACAAACCTATTGGATTCGAGTGATTACCTAATTCATAAAGAGTCTATTGTCGCGCAAGCGAAAGATTTGCTTTTATCTGATCCTCGCTGGATGGGATATTGGTCATCCTATCGTTTACACAATGCACGCTATCTTCCAGTGAGCTCGGAAGATATGCAAATGCTTAAACCAGTCTAGAATTAAAGTAACTATCAAGCGGGTTCATTCCCGCTTTTTAGGGGGCTTATTATGTCTTGGAGAAAGCAGGGTAATGACCCTGACTATAGATTTACTTTGGCAAATGAAAGAACCTATTTAGCGTGGATTCGTACAGCGTTAGGTTTTTTTACAGCCGCTATAGCCGTTGACCAGTTGGCTAATAGTCTCAACGATGAGTTTTATAAGCCATTGATTTGTATTGCACTACTTGCTGTATCAATTATCTGCTCGATCTTTGCTTACTCTAATTGGCGAGGAAATGAGATAGCAATGCGGCTTAACTCGAATCTTAGTTATTCAAATGCCATAAAAATCATTCCCGTCTTAATGGTGTTAGTTATCGTTGTTTTACTGAGTAGTATCTATAGTGATTCATTCATCCAATGAAGCTACGTTAAAAAGTGACGCAGGGTTACAAGTTGAACGCACGACATTGTCATGGTTCAGAACTCTGTTTGTATCCTTTTTAATCGCTCTATCTATCCTTAAGAAAGCACTAGATTATGAGGGGGGAACTTGGCTTTTTGCCTTGTTTTTTGCTTCCGCTCTAAGTATTGCTACTTACTATTCGTTGTATTTCGTATCGTCTACATGTATTCGGCGCAAAGCTGGACGTTACAAGATCATTACCTTGTCTTTGGGCATGGCGGCATTTTTGTATGGAGTTGGCATTGTCGTTGGCACATGACGCTATAAATATGATTTGAGAGGTTTTTGTTAAGGTTGCCACTAGCAACAAAAAGCTAATGGCAACGACTTAATATTTACTTAGGCTGCTTCGCCAATACTGCATCAATATCAGCAGCGCTATGACGTTCTGCGAGTGTTTCCCATTCTTCGCCCCAAGAGCGGTTAACAATACGGCCACGTTGAACAGCTGGTCGTGCTGCGATGTCTTTAGCCCAGCGAATGAGGTTTGGATAGCTTTCAACGTCTAAAAACTCAGCGGCATGGTATTGATTGTTAATCACTAGATTGCCATACCAAGGCCAAGTTGCGATATCAGCAATGCTGTATTCGTCGCCACCAAGGTATTGATTCTCAGCGAGTCTAGCGTCCAATAAATGTAACTGGCGTTTTGTTTCCATAGTGAAACGGTTAATTGGGTATTCGAACTTTTCTGGTGCGTAAGCGTAGAAGTGACCAAAACCGCCGCCAAGGTAAGGGGCTGAGCCTTGAAGCCAGAATAACCAGTTCATAGCTTCAACGCGCTTAGCAGGATCGCGCGGCAGTAAGGCACCGAACTTCTCTGCTAAATAGAGTAGGATGTTACCCGATTCAAATACCCGTACAGGTGTGTCACCGGAACGATCAAGCAGTGCAGGGATCTTTGAATTTGGGTTAACGTCCACAAAGCCAGAACCAAATTGATCGCCTTCGCCAATGTTGATTAAGTAAGCGTCATATTCAGCGTCAGATTTACCCAGAGCAAGCAGCTCTTCTAGCATGATGGTAACCTTCTGCCCATTTGGTGTAGCGAGAGAGTAAAGCTGTAAAGCATGCTCTCCAACAGGCAGCGCTTGCTCATGACGTGCTCCAGAGTCCGGCCTGTTAATGCTAGCCCATTGGCCGCCGCTTTCACTGTCGTGAGTCCAAACTTTAGGTGGGATATATTCGTTACTCATAGCATCTCCTAATGCATTGAATGGAAGCTGTTTTGCGACTTGATAAAAAAATCCTAACTCGTTTTTACGGGTATCGCAAACCTTTTGAACAATCGTTCAATTATATTATATGACGAGAAAGTTGATGGTCTTTTAGTTCGGCTCTGGTTTGGTATACAAAGCTCGAATTGCGTTGTGTACTCGCCCGGACTCATCACCAATTTTCCATATCAAAGCCGCAGGAATACTCTTTTTGAGCGATGACTCAACATTGAGTTTAACGAGCTGTCCTGAAGTAATTTGCGGTCGAATAAAGGGTTCAACCGCCATTCCCCAGCAAGTTCCATAGGCGATAGCTGTCTTGGCCGCTGATATAGACTCACACTCCCAGACGTTGGCTGAGATGCTGGTATCCTTAACGTTGACGTCGTGGGAAAGATAGGCTTGCCTGTGACGTTGTAAGTCCACGAGTGTCACCTTTTCCAGCTTGGCTAGTGGGTGCTCGGGACTAGCCACGTATAGTAGCTCCGCTGAAGGTAGAGCGATGGATCCTAGATTGCTAAAAATAGGCTGCTCTAGCAGAGTGAAACCAATGTTAGCCTCACCTTTTACTACTGATGCAATAACTCCGGAGGAAGGCTTCTCGACCAGTTTAAGTTTAAGCTTTGGAAATTTGTCGGCGAGCAACGTCAGAATCTCTTTTTCCATCGGAACGCTGTAAACACTATCCAGCGCCAAGGTAAATTCCGTTTCTTCTTCTGGGTCAAGTTCATTAGCCAAGCGCTCAAAATTTTCACATTGTGCTAGGACAAGTTTGGCCTCTTTTAGAAGAACTTCTCCAGCTGCCGTCAAGGTGGGGTTTCGCGTGGCACGATCAAACAACGCTTGATTAACATCTAACTCTAAATTGGAGATGGTCATGCTTATTGCTGAATGAGTTTTTTTCATTTTTCTAGCTGCGGCAGAAAACGAACCTGTTTCCGCAGCGAGAACGAATGCCTGAAGTTGGAGCAGATTAACAGTTAACATGTCAGTAAAACTTACACCTAAGTTCTTCATCTTGTAGATAACACTTAATGTTAGGTGAATTCATGAGCTTTGCAACTCGGGGTAGCTGCTAAGGTTTTTGTTTTGTTCTGTCAATTATTCTTAAGGTTTACTGAATTTGTATTTCAGAAAAAATGACTAATATAAGCGTTGTCAGAGGGGGAAACGGCAACAACGTTTTGACAATACATAGTTGAACGGACGCGCTTTATTATAGTTAGAGAAGGTAAAGACCATGACAACTGACATCAAATCTGTATACAACGAAGACATTGACCCAGTAAAAACCTATGAGCGTAAAGTCTCACCAAACGTCGCTTTCTATGAAGACGTTCGTGGCACTAAAGCCAATGGCACACGCCAGCATGTCTATGATGATGTGTTGTTACCTCACACGGGTAATGCATTTTTGGTGAAAGCAGGTCAGGTCATTCGTTTTGAACAGCGTCCAAGCCTACACAATAATCGCACTCAAATCATTGACGTTCATTTTGTTACTCCAGATCTTGAACAATATGGTGACCACCTGAATACCAGCGCGGTAGAAGGTCTGAATCAAAGGTTGTACAGCGCAGTTTGGTCACAAAGCCGTTATATGGAGAAAATCGTAACCTTGGTTGAAGATGAGTTTCCATACGAAAAAATGGATGAAGATTTTAGTCACATCTTCTTCGCAGCGCATTGCTGCCCTGAATGGCTACATATGTGTTATGGCGAACAAGGCAACGTGAATAGCTGCCAAGAGAACTTTATTCAAGGCTTCAACCGAGTCCCGGCAATTGCAGCTATTGAAAATGAAACGCTACGACGTCAAGTGGTACAGACGTTTGCTGACCGAAATGATGTGAACATGTTCCAACCAAATAAATTCACTCAAGACGATAATGGTATTACGCGCTGTGTCTTAGCTCCTACGCCGACGGTTGATGATGGTGTCGGCTGTGAGTTCTATGCTGAAAAAGACATTTATGTAGTGGTAAGCAATTGTCCTTATGCAGACCAAGCATTGCCTTACCCAGAGGCTCGTCCTAACCCAGTGTATGTGAGCGTTTATGACACGGGAATTCAACCGGAAGCCAAACACTTGGGAGATATCGGTGGTTGGGAAGAACGAATCTACCAACGTATTGCGACGAAAGATAACTCGATTAAATAGAGAGGGGTCTTTATGTCGAATCAACCAGACTCAAATCTAACAATGTTGGTTGATACTCCGATAAAGAAGGTGGCGCTGGTTGCCTTCATTATTACCAACATAGGAATGTTTGCTGTGCCAGCAGGACTTGGAGCGCTAGGTGCTTCAATGAGTTGGTCAGCAGAACAAACGGTATCGATAGTCGGCATTGGGTTTGCCATTAATGAAGTCATTTTATTTGGCTCCATCGCCATTCTAGGAAAGCCTCTCGTAGGCTTGATAAAGCGCAAGATTAAGACGTTGTTTAAATCTTCAAAGCGCAATAGTAAGTAACAGACATCAATCTTCTAAAGGACAAAAACT
This sequence comes from Vibrio mediterranei, assembly GCF_900088415.1. Lineage (GTDB taxonomy): Bacteria > Pseudomonadota > Gammaproteobacteria > Enterobacterales > Vibrionaceae > Vibrio > Vibrio mediterranei. Next base: position 312,142 of record NZ_FLLQ01000005.1, on the reverse strand, counting down.
GAGCAAGGACGCTTACTAAATTTCTGAAGTCGAGCCAGGAACCCTCGGCCGTAGCCTACATGGATGTTGCAATCATAGGTAAATACTTATGTGCCATAAACATGTAAATCAAGTAGAAAACTTCGACTCTAGTTATAACTCTGATGTTGATCCAGTAGAGACGTTTGCGAGAGCAATCAGCCCAGACTTGGACTTCTACCAAAAAGTGAGAGCGACTAAGTCTGGTAAAAAACGTCAATTGGTTTACACGGACGTACTTGAAGCAGAAACCGGTAATGCCTTCTTAGTGAAAAAAGGTCAGGTTATTCGTATTGAGCAGCGTCCAAACGCAAAAGGTAACAATGGTCGTACTCAGATTATGGACGTGCTGATGGTAACTCCAGACTTAGAGCAATACAGCTGTCATTTAAGCTCTACAGCTGTTGAAGGGCTTAACCAAAGACTCTATTCCGGTATTTGGTCTCAAAGCCGTCATTTCGAAAAGATGGCGACGCTGGTGGAAGATGAGTTCCCATATGACGAATTACCAGAAGGTTTCTCTCATATTTGGTTAGCAGCGCATTGTTCTCCTGAGTTGATTGGATTGGCACAAGGTAAAGAAAACGTGCGTAACTCTTGTCATGAGAACTTTATTCATGGCTTTGGGCGAATTCCTGCCATTGCTAACATTGAAGATGACACCTTGCGTCAGGAAGTGATTCAATTTTTCTCGGACCGTAATGATTGGAATATCTTTCAAGCCAATCGCTTTACCCAAGATGAGAACAGAATTACGCGAGCTCGAATGTGTCCCACCCCACCTGTGAAAGATGGAACGGCGATTGAGTGGTACGCAGAAAAAGACCTGTATGTTGTGATTTCAAACTGTCCTTATGGAGACCAACACACCTGCTATTCAAAGATTAAGAATAACGATGTGTTTATTGAAGTGTATGACACGGGTATTGCTCCTATACACGGCGAAGCCACTAAGCGGATTCAAGGTTGGGAACAAGCTGCATTGGAGCGTGTCGCCAAGCGCGACCAAACGCTAGCCCATGATTGCCCAGTCGACGAGATTAAACTACCTGTCGAATTAGCCCACTTAGCTTCAAGGTAGTACATACCTCTTCCTCCTTCTTCCCCCGCTTTTTTGCGGGGTTAGGCGGTTGTAACTTGCGCTATTTGCGCGTCATTTCTAAAGACAGAGGTAGTAAATGAAAAAAGTACTGTTAGTTGCACTGGTAACGGGTTTCTCGAGCATGGCTCAGGCAAGCAATGACTATGTTGGTTTTCGTATCGGAGCCGGAGCAACAACAGGGATGAAAGTGGATGGGGTAGGGACATTAAAGGCACAGCCTAAAATAGAGGTTGGTTATGACTTTAATCGGATTTTCTCAGTTAATGGTTCATTAATGAGATTCGATGGTGAGAACAATCACTACTCCTCTGATGCGCTGTATGGTGGCAAAACTGATGGATACGATGCGCGAATTGAAGGCGAAGTCGGCTATGCTTTTAATATCGCGGACGGCTGGGGTTTAAAGCCGTATGCGGCTTTTGGCGGCGCACACGTAAGTGGCTCTATTGAGTCATACAACACGGGGCCATTAGCCGTCATCCACAGCGGAAATCAAGACAACATTGGTGCGTATAGTGGTAATTTTTCAGGAAATTATCTGACGTCTGCCGCAGGGTTAAGGCTAACCACGCCTGTGGGTATTTATGCAGATGCAAGAGTACAAAGTCTTTATATGACCGGAAACCAAGAAGTGCGAACCCCAGTGAAAGAGAACGCCCAATTTGGTTTTACCGTCGGGTTTAAGTTCTAAATGAATTGCCAGAGGAGATCGCCTGATTTCTTCTGGCTTTGTTTTTAGGTTGCCGTAATTAATTGGCGCATTGGCTGAGTTCGCGGATTCTAATAGATGCCAACCTGTTAAGAATGAAGGAAACAAAGCAAGAATAATCGGACATCATTGTTTTCGAGTGAAAGATATACTAGTGCAATATTTTCAATGGTAGATGACCAACTTTTTGGTCAATAGAGAAACACTAATGAGACTATTACTAGCGATTCTTATTCCATGGTTGCAATTTTTCACAATCGGAAAACCTGTTGCGGGAGTGATCTGTTTGATTCTGCAAATAACTTTAATTGGTTGGATACCTGCGGTTATTTGGTCTATGTACGCACTGAATCAATACGAAACAGATATGAAAAAAAACGTTGCCTTAGATGATGAATAGAGAAGGTTTTGAACTTAGCTCTAGAGAATGTTAAACCAACTCCTTGAATCATCTGCCGAATATGGCACTCAAATACATTTTATTGACTCACCTTAGTACAAAAGCGGTGAATGGTGCGACGTTAGTTCGAACTATCAATGCGTTACCATACTGACAAGTTAACTCTCAACAGGTATACACCGAACTAAAACGAATGATCTCGCATGGTTGGATTAGTATGAGTACGACCGAGCACAGCTATCAGCCAACAGAACGACAATATATAGTTGAAAAAGAGGGGAGAGAAGCACTTGCCAATTGGCTCGGGCGAAAACTAGCATTCCCTGCAACACGAGATGAGCTGTGCTCAAAATTGATGGCAAGCGTAAGTATGGATTCTAGTGATATCTTACATTCACATTTGCTCAGTGGTTTGCACCAAACTCAACACGCACTGAACAACGTTCTGCTTTATCTCGAAAATGTTGCTCATGACAGGAAGAAAACTTCTTCCGCTAAGCTTCAATGTAAACAACTGCAAGCACGAATCCAGTGGCTAAACGAATGCATTGATGAAGCGTCAGCGCGAGAGGTCGTGATGGTTCCAGAAGTGCTGTAGAGGGATTCGCCCTGGGAATGTACTTTTTGCTGACTTCTCACTACAAACGGTTCGTTCTAACCGTCTTACCTATCTATAGCTTCCCACTGCTAGCGGTTGAGCATGAAAGTGCGGTTACCGAGTATGTGCAAGAGCGTTGTGATACAACGCGATACTCATCATTTTTGCCGCTACTATCATCAGACTGTCCTATTGGTAAGGGGCTGTATGGAAATGATCAACCTGACGAAAAGCCGGCTTTTTATTGGGTTCAATGTGGGGCCTCTTCTAAACCATTTCATGTTGACGATACTCACCGAAAGGTGGCAATTGCTACGCAAAGCAACCTAGTGCAATCTTTTGATGGAGAGTACTATCGATGCTTGAGTGGTCCTTACTCTCAATATATCGATGCCAAGGTGGTTGGACGTTATATTTCTAGTCTGATTAAAAAAGAGACTTTTCTCCGGCAGCACGTTTTAATCTCTGCGAATCACAGTCAAATGACTTCAGTCCTTAAGAGTTACAACGAATCAAAGGTTGTTCTTGAGAATCAGCAACAGGTTGGCGAACAGGTCTTCTTTATTCCCACCTATCCGGAAAGTCAACGCACTTCTAACTGGGAAGTCAATCAACGTTGGCAGCGTTTTTCCTATGAAGTAGCGAAGCAGACGTGCCTATCGCTAAATGCAAGTTTAGTAACTAAGCCGGATATTGAAGCTCTAAAACGTCATATTGATGTGGCTGCATGGCCCACAGCTTTACCCTTTTGGCTAGATGAGGAACAAGCCGCGTTTCTTAGTGGAAAAAGCGTATCTGCTACTCCAAAATCGAAACTCTATTTAATGTGTAAACGATAACCCGGACTGTCATGATTGCAGTGAGCCGACCTGTGCGTATTTGGCTAAACTAAAAAGCCAGCAGAGTTCACTGCTGGCTTATGACGTAGCATGGTTACTAATGGTTGAGACTACGAATATGCAAGGGACTTAGCTCATTGCTAACTGTGTCGCTTGCTCTTTTTGCGCTTTGTTATAGCGAATCTTCTTCAGCGTAATCGCAACAGCGGCCGTAGTAACAACACCGATAGCCATTGCGAGCAATGCTAGAACAGGTTTGTTGAACGCACCAAGTAGAACGACGATTGGACCACCGTGTGCAACGTTACAAGTTAGACCGAATGTAAAGCCAAGCACACAAGCTACTGCTGAACCAATCATGTTCGCAGGAATTACAGCAAATGGGTCACGTGCAGCGAACGGAATAGCGCCTTCGGAGATACCGACCATACCCATAGCGGTTGCTGCTTTTGCGTTTTCGACTTCTTCGCGTTCGAACAGTTTCATGCGGCTACCGAGGAATGCAGCTAATGCCATACCTAATGGAGCAACTGGAATGGCTGCCGCTTGTGCACCCATAAACTGAGTTTGTCCTTCGGCAATCAGACCAACACTGAATAGGAAGGCGACCTTACCAAATGGACCACCCATATCGAAACCTTGCATCAAACCGATGACCAAACCAATGATGATTACGTTACCGGTTGATAAGTTCGCTAGGACGTTGTTCATGGTTTCCATGATGCCTGCGATTGGGGCTCCGATGATGAAAATGAATACGGCGGCAATAAAGAGCGAACCAGCGATTGGCGCGATCATAATAGGAACGAGTGGTTGAATCATCTTCGAGTAATTGAAGCTGACAATCCATTTCACGAAGTAACCAACCAAGAGACCAGCAATGATGGCACCAATAAAGCCTGTACCAGCATCAGCGTCATAGAATGAACCGTTGTTGGCAATCCAGCCACCAATGAGGCCCGGCGCAAGCCCTGGACGGTCCGCGATAGCGTAAGCAATATAACCCGCTAGAACCGGAATCATTAAGGTGAAGCCGACCACGCCGACATCAAGAATCTTGTTCCACAAGCTGCCTTCAGGAATAGCAAGGCCGCCCGGTGTTGGTTCTCCGCCGATAGCTAGGGAAATGGCAATCAAAATACCGCCGACAACTACAAATGGGATCATATGAGATACGCCATTCATTAGGTACTTATATAGGTCTTTACCTGAGCCACCAGGACTCGTTGTCGCTTGGCTCGCGCTCGACTTACCGTCACCCGCATAGAGAGGGGCGGCAAGAGCTTGTTCAATCAACTTGTCAGCATCTTTGATGGCCTTTTTGACGCCAGTGATAATAACGCGTTTTCCTTTAAAGCGATTAAGATCAACTTGTTTATCGCAAGCCACAACAATGGCATCGGCACGCGCAATTTCTTCTTCGGTAGGGATGTTTTTAACACCGACAGAGCCGTTTGTTTCAACTTTGCACTCGTACCCCATTTCGGCAGCAGCATTTTCGATGCCCTCTGCTGCTAAGTAAGTGTGTGCAACCCCTACCGGACAACCCGTCACACCAATAATAAAGCCTTTGGTAGCTTCGACAGTTGGTTGCGATGCTTTGTCGTCTGCCACTAATAAGGCAAGCGCCTCTTCATTAGATGTCGCGCTTCGTAGGTTTTCTAAAAATGTTGGCTCAACTATCTTTGAAGATAATTTCGCAAGGACTTCGACATGGAAGTTGCTCGCTTTTTCAGGCGAAGCAATCATAAAGAAGATATTAGAAGGTTGTCCGTCTTCCGCGCCGTATTCGATGCCTTGTTTGCTGATACCAACGGCAATCGCTGGCGAAACAACTGAGGCGCTCTTGGCATGTGGTAGTGCAATGCCATCTTCAAAGCCAGTGTTGCCGGTTTCTTCGCGTGCCCAGACATCTTTCACAAATTGTTGTTTGTCAGATACTTTGCCAGCATTGACTAGCACATCTGCTAATTCATTGAATACCGCGTCCTTGTCGGTTGCCGCCAAATCAAGCTTGATTAGCTGCGCGTTTAGGATCTCTTTCATCATAATGTAGATCTCTTCTTGGTAGGGATTTTTAATTTATGTATTTACAAATTTAAAATAATCTTAGTAATGGTTTTGTAGATAGAGATTGATCTAAATCATTATATTGTGTGTGGGTATGCTGATTTGTGGTGAACTGTGAGGTGGATAACGAATATTGGAAACCAAAGCGCTTTCAAAATCACAAAAATATTTGTTAAGTCAAGTGGTGAATTTTGACTGGGCTTTAACCAAAGGTGTGGGGTAGTTGAGGACAGAGCACAGGCGGTTTTAATAGGATGAAACCGCCAATAAGGTGCTGATAAATCAGCGTATTGATACAGTGGTCAGTTCGTTTGAAGCCAAGGTTTCAATTGTGTATTGCGCAAGTACTGAATGCAGGAGATACACATTATGTTGGATAGAAAGGCACAAGTGTCCGGGTTCGACTCTTAGCAGGAATGCTTCTTTATCATTCAGCATCTTGCCGGAGATGGTTTTTGCATCATGACTTATGTTATGCCCTGCAACTTGCTCCACGTAGGTAAGAACAGAGTGCTCACAATGAGCTTCTGTAAAATCAGGAAATAAACTCTTAGGCATCCAAGTTTCTTCAAGAATAGCGGGTTCACCATTGATAATACGCATTCGTTTGAAGTGATGAAGACTGGCGCCAACGTCTAAACGAAACTTATCTGCAAGTGATTGATCTGCAAGGACTGAACTAAATTCTAGCACGATGTTTTTTAGGTCCGTATCTTTGTTTATTCGCTCAGAAATACTGGTTAAATTATTGTCTTGATAGAATTCTGGCGGATTAACAAAAATCCCAGAGCCTTGTCTGGAGTGCACAAAAGACTCTTGTTTTAACTTCTCAATCGCTTTTCTTAATGTCGGGCGACTGACGCCAAATTTATCTGATAGTGCGTGCTCACCTTCGAGCTGAGACCAAGCTGGAGAAAGGCCGTTGATAATGTCAGCCTTGATTGCTTGATAAACTTCTACGTATTTCATTACTTCATTTACAACTATACAAATTGCTGACCAAAGCCTCTTAACCCTATACCTGTCAACACATATCTGGCAAGAGGTATCGAGAGACTATCCGTTAATACTTAAGATGTTACCAGAAAAGCCCATTCCAAAACAAAGTGGTTAGTAACATTTTTTGATGCATGATCTCGATCATCATTTTGGCAAAATCAATAATATTTGTATTTACATATTTTTGGTGTGGATTTATGGTTATCTCATAAAGATACGAGGAGCCCTACCATGTCATCCAAAATCGAAAATAATCCAAGCCAAGTAGACGTAAACAAGAAAATTCCATGTGAGAAGCCCGCAATAATGCAGCTTGAAATTATGGAAGCGTATACGCGAGCCCATCAAAGCGAAGAAAATCTTTATAAACGAGAAGTGGCTTGCTTGTCTGAACTCTATCCTGTGTTGTTCCGCCAAATCGAATCGGAAGATATCGTCGTGGGTCGTCTAGACGCTCTGCCTATTGGTTTTGGTAGTGTGACTTCTGTAGGGGGCGTGGGTCACTACTGTAATTTTGACAAACTTGAAGCCTTTAAAACGGAACTCTCTTCTGAAGACCATAGTCGAGTAGACGTATTGTTGGATTACTGGAAAGAGAGAGATACGCGCTCCATTTACTTCCGACAAACGTTAACCGACACCACACTTGGTAAGTTTGTTGACGTAAACTACCCTGCTATTGCTACAGCGCGCCTTAGCGGCATGTACCTTGATTACAATAAGCTGATTGATAATGGTATCGGCGGTATGCGCCGCCTAATTGGTGACAAGCTCGATTCTGCTCGCGCTTGTGACGATAAAAAAGCTATTACGCTGCATGAATCCTTCTTGGGTTGCTTTGATATTGTTGAACAGGTCATTGATCACCATATCAAACTGTGTGCAAAACAGCTTGAAGTCACCACTGACCTAACGCGCAAACATCAAATGAATGATTTGATAGATGCGCTCAATACCATTCGCAACGATAAACCACAAACATTCTTACAAGGTATCCAACTCTCATGGTTGTATAGCTTATGTTCTGGGGTGGTTAACTTTGGTCGTATGGATGATTATTTAGGTGATTTACTAGTAGCTGACTTGGAGGCTGGGCGCATTACCGAACGTCAGGCCATCAATTATATTCGATCACACTATCGCCTTATTGAAGCTCGTAAAACCACGGTTAATGGTCGCGTCGTTGTCGGAGGTCTTGGGCGACGCAATCCTGAAACCGCGGATGTTTATTGCAAGCTTGCGATTCAGGCCGTGCGTGAGAACAAAGATACTGAGCCACAGTTTACACTTCGAATTTACAAAGGGATGAATCAGGGTGTTTACCAAGATGCCCTAGAAGCGATTGGCGAAGGTCTGACCTATCCGATTCTTTATAATGATGATGTGAACGTACCTGCCGTAATGAACTCGATGCAGATTTCCGAACAAGATGCACAACACTATGTTCCATTCGGCTGTGGTGAATTTGTGCTATCTGGTAAAAGTGTTGGAACTCCGAACACGTGTATCAACATCCTAAAAATTCTAAACATTTCGCTTACAGGCGGCACGGACTTCTGGGACGGTCAAAACAAAAGTGGCGGCACCACATTGCTACAACCTGAGCAAGTCACAAGCTTTGATGATGTGGTCAAGAACTACAAAGACCTGCTGGATTTCTATATTGAACTGACCTCGAAAGCTCAAGCATTCTCTTATCAAGTGATGAATCAGGAAGTGGGTTTCTTGTTTACCAGTATTTTGACGGATGACTGTATTGGTCGTAGTAAAGCTCTACTGGATGGTGGCGTGTATAAGTTGGGTGGTACTAACGAAACGTACGGCAACACCAACGCTTACGATTCTTTAGCGGCAATCAAAAAAGTCATCTTTGAGGACAAAAAATACAGTTATAGCGAGCTTATTCAGGCACTACGCGTCAATTTTGATGGTTATGACCGTATGAAATACGATCTGATCAACGCACCTAAGTTTGGTAATGATGATGCGTATGTCGATGATATCGCAGTGGAAATGCACGAGTACATATGCAACGGCATTAAAGATTCCGCAGCAAAAGTGGGTATGGATAGCTACTTGGTAGTCATCATCAATAACCAAGTGAACACTGAGTGGGGACGTGCAACCAGCGCGTCGGCTGATGGCCGCCATACTGGTGTTTATATGAGTAATGCCAACAATCCGCAAAGTGGTGCTGATAAAAACGGACCAACGGCGATGCTAAACTCGCTGGCAAAATTGAAAGCCGAGATACATGCGGGTTCGGTGCAAAACATGAAGTTCAGTAAGAACATGTACCAAAACAAACGCATGATCGTTGAAGCTTTACTGGATGGCTACTTTGAACAGGGCGGGCCACAAATTATGGTCAGCGTAGTTGGCAAAGGTGAGCTTGAAGATGCTTATCACAATCCCGAAAAATACCCGAATCTTGTGGTTCGTGTGGGTGGATTTAGTGCCAAATTCGTCAACCTAGATAAAGACGTACAGCTAGAAATTCTAAATCGCACGCTTAACGACTAAACACCTCCGATTGGGCGAACACGGTAGTTTAGGTTCGCCCTTTTTTCTTGCGACAGTTATGAGGCAAAACATGCTCATCAAAGACTCTACTTCTCAAACATCCTTCGCTCAATCATCAACTACAGGTGTGGTATTCGACATCCAGAAATTCAGTGTCAATGACGGCCCAGGTGTTAGAACGGCAGTGTTTATGAAAGGTTGTCAAATGAAATGTGTGTGGTGCCACAATCCTGAATCACTGAGCGCTCAGAAACAGCTCGCGTTCAATGCGGATAAATGTGTTGGTTGTCGTCGCTGCGAGCAAGTATGTCCTAACAATGTACATAGTTTTGATGCTGAAGGTAACCACAATGTTGATTTTGAAGCTTGCCAAACCTGTGGTCAATGCGTTGATGCTTGTATGCAAGATGCACTCAAGATCTATGGGAAGGAGATGACGGTAGAACAGGTTTTTGCTGAGGTCATTAAAGACAAGGTGTATTTCGACAAGTCAGGCGGCGGTATTACACTATCCGGTGGGGAAGCGCTTAAGCAATTCGAATTTTGTTTAGCGTTGGCGAAAATGTGCAAAGCTAATGATGTGCATGTGTGTGTTGAAACCAATGGTGCTTCCAAAACGGAACATTATCGAATGATAGCGCCGTATGTCGATCTGTTCTTATTTGACTACAAGGCCACCGGAGATGAGCTTCATAAAACGCTAACGGGCATGACCCGCCGCTTGGTAGATACCAACCTTCAGCTGCTTAACGAAATCAACGCATCAGTGATTCTACGTTGCCCTATGATCCCCGGTTACAACCTTTCTGATGACCACTTTGCGGCAATAGCACAGCATGCGAAGTCTATGACAAATATCCAAAAGGTCGAGGTGCTTCCTTATCATAATTTTGGCAAAGGAAAAGCGACCGAAATTGGCAAAACGTATGATGTCGATGCGGAAATGCCTGACGACAACGAAGTAAACTCTTGGATTGAATCGATAAAACGCTATGGTGAGATTAACGTTACGCTGAGTTAGTTGTGAATTTTCGTTATCTAGACGTTGAGGAGGACTAGGATTAAAAGAGTAGATATACCGCCAAATTGATACTTTTATTACTTGCTATGACTAACCAGCAAAGAAATAACCTCGCAATTCTTATGTACCTGCTCATCTCTCTAGGTGGGATAGTAGTGGATATTGTGGTGCCATCTCTTCCTTCCATCAAAACCGAGTTTTCGGCTACTGAAACGGTAACTCAATGGTCATTTACGTCAGCAATGTTGGGGTTTGGCCTTGGGCAGTTAGTTGCTGGTTTTATTGTCGATGCATACGGCCGCAAGACACCAATGCTTATCGGAGTCTTCTTGCTGGTTGCTGCCTTGCTCCTGTCCATCATTTCTCCCAATATCTACAGCTTAATTGTACTTCGACTGGTTGAAGGACTAGCCGTGTCTTTAGTTTGTGTTGGAGGCAGGGCAGTAATCAAAGATATGTATCATGGAGCGGAGTATCTGAAAGCGGTTAACTGGATTACGATTTCGTTTGCGATGGGAATTACCTTATCTCCGTTTGTAGGCGGTCATTTAGAATCTATGTTTGGTTGGCAATCTGTCTTTATCGCTCTGGCAATCTGGGTCGCATTAGGAGGCGTTTTTCTTTGCTTGTTTTTTCGTGAAACACTGCAAATTGTGCAGCCATTACGAGGGGAGCAAATTAAAAGCAATTTTACCGAGATCGTTTTAAATCGAAACTTTCAACGCACAGCCATCATTTGTGGTGTTTTCTACAGTATTTTGCCAGCGTTCAATACCGTCGGCCCTTTTATCATCCAGTCTCGTTTGGGTTATAGTCCGGTGTTTTATGGCAATATTGCGTTAGCGTTGGGTGCATGTTGGTTGCTAGGTAATTTGGCGAATCGTTTTTTATTTAGTGTATCCGCTGAACGGAAAACCAACGTTGCAATCACCGCGTCGCTAGCCGCGTTAGTGATTGGTATGTCATTTCAGTATATTTATGGGTTGAATTTGTTGGCGTTCTTGTTGCCAGTTGCTGTGATTATAGTTTCTCTGGGAATGCTATTTCCGTTATATCTGGGAAAGGCGTTGTTACCTTTCCCGCATATTGCCGGAGTCGCTAATGCCATTGTTTTTTCGGGCAGTTGGTTGTGTACGGCGTTGGTCTCGTTTGTTGCTTCGACTTTGCCTGTCGGTTCTGCATTTCCGCTTCTTGGACTGTACTTTGTACTTCTTGTGATGATCGTAGCTATTAAGAACTCACGCAACGTATAACTTAATAAACACAAAACGCCCTAATAGTTTAGGGCGTTTTGATAGAGGAATGCGAGAAGCCGTTACGCGGTTTGAGCGTTTTTCTCACCTTCGGAAACGAGAGGGCTGTCTTCTTTCAGCGGGAACATGTCCTGAGTGACGAGGACGATGCCTTCGTCAGTAACAGTAAAGCGCTGCTTATCCAGTTCCACGTCAAAGCCGATTTCCATACTGTTTGGAATGTGACAGTTTTCGCCGACAATCACTTTCTTCAGCTTGCAGTTTTGTCCTACCGAAGCACTTGGCAGCAAAATGCTGTCAGTGATTTCGGTAAAATCATCGATGCGAACATCAGAAGAGACCAAAGTATGTGTAACCTGTGCACCCGAGATAATTGCTCCGGCGCAAACCACTGAGTCTACGGCATATCCACGACGATTTGGGTCATTAAACAGAAACTTAGCTCCAGGACGCTGAACTTGGTTGGTCATAATAGGCCAGCTCTTGTCATAGATATCTAGTTCTGGTGTCGGAGCGAGTAAGTCCATCGTGGCAGCATAATATTCATCTACATGACCGACATCTCGCCAATAGCCATTGGCGCCCGGATGACCACGTTCTGTAAACACATAGCCTTTGAGATTGCTGCGACCGATAAGACTAGGGATGATGTTGTGTCCGAAATCGTGCTTATAGTCAGGACAGGTAAGAGCCTGACGCAATTCAGCATCTAGAACGTCTACGTTAAAAATGTAGATGCCCATTGAAATGAGAGCTTTAGAGTCATCGTTGGGCATAGGCGTTGGGTTTGTTGGTTTCTCTACAAAGTTGATGATATCGCCTTCATCGTTTAATCCCATTACGCCAAATTCAGATGCTTGCTCAATGGGCTTTTGAATACAAGCTACGGTGACATCAGCGCCGCTTTCCACATGGAAGTTGATCATTCGGGAGTAGTCCATCTTGTAGATATGGTCTCCACCAAGAATCAAGATGCGCTCAGTTTGATCGTGTCGTTTTATCAGGTCGAGGTTTTGGTAGATAGCGTCCGCGGTGCCTCGATACCAGTTTTCGCCAACACGTTGTTGCGCAGGAATGATATGGACACCTTCACCTAAGGCAGAATAGGACGATTGCCAACCTGATTGTATATGGCTAATTAGGTCCTGAGCCATGTACTGAGTGAGTACACCAACTTTGCGAATACCAGAGTTAATACAGTTTGATAAGGCAAAGTCGATGATTTTGAATTTGCCGCCAAATGAGACCGCTGGTTTAGCAATAGTTGAGGTGAGTTCTTTAAGCCGTGTTCCCTTACCTCCCGCTAGGATCATCGCGGTGGTATTACGAAGACGAGCGTTACTAGAAATGTGGGAATATTGATTTTCCTTCGGCATTGTATAACTCCTTATATTACAAGCACAAAAGACGTTTCGGGGGAGTGTGGCTGTCGTCGTCCTTCTTTGGGACGGTTATTTGTCGACTCTCACGCTCGATGACGTCGTTAATAATCCTTTCCATAAGAGCAGAATTCTCTTATGCAATCCATACCATAATGGGTAAAGATTTATCAAAAATTATGAAATAGGTGATTTGTCACATATGCCTCGCAACAATGTAATTGCGAAACACGCTACTACAGACTATTACAAAGACATTGGTTAGTTTTTAATACAATAAGAAACTATGCACACTATCTGTGTATTGTTACGCCCAAGTGACAACACCAACTTTCAGGGAATTTTTGATATGGTTTTTCCTCAATTAGGTCGAGCTTATCTGATGAAATCATCAGTATTTATCGTTACCTTGCTCCTTCTATCACTCTCATATGCGACCAATGCGCATGTTGAGACGCCGAATAATAAAGCAACCCTTTGGTTTGAACAGTCTGATTTGCCGTTGAATGAGAAATTGCATGTAAAAGTCTTAGACAATGGTATGCGGGTTGTCGTGATTCAGAACGTAAAACCGAAAAAAGCGATTTCGATTCGAATGCGAGTTGGTGCGGGATCGCTACAAGAAACTGGCAAACAACCGGGTCTTGCGCACTTTTTAGAACATATGGCGTTTAACGGTTCTACTCATGTGCCTGAAGGCGACATGATTCAGATTCTAGAGCGACACGGATTGTCTTTTGGTAAGGACAGTAACGCAGAGACGAACTTCAAGCAGACGGTTTACATGTTAGATCTGCCAAAAAACGATAAAGAGACGCTATCGACGGCCTTGTTTTTGATGAGAGAAACGGCATCAGAATTAACACTAGATAAGGACGCTATTGCTCGTGAGTTACCCGTTATTTCTTCAGAAGTTCGCGAACGAACAACTTTAGATTTAAGAATACTTAAAGATTGGTCTAGCTATGTACTCCAAGGGGCGAATATTATCGACCGTATTCCACTTGGCACGTTAGAAGGAATGAAGGAAGTTAATCAATCGAGATTAAAAGCGTTCTACCACAGCTATTACACGCCTAATCATACAACCTTAGTTATTGCAGGAGATGTTGACGTCCAATCTGTGTTCTCCATGGTAGAGAAACAATTTGCAAGCTGGGATAACAAAGGTCATGACATTGTTCCTTATGGCAAGCAAGTGATGTTTCCAACCACAGCCGAAGCAAGAGTGTTTAAAGATAGTAATGTGACGACACATGTTGAATTTAACTACTTAGAGCCTATAAATCGAGCGCCTGATTCTCGTGCCAAGCGAGTTGAAGAGTTCATGCTTCATGTAGCTAATCAGGCGCTTCAATACCGTCTAGAAACAACCGCTTTCGCAAGTCAAGGCGAACTGTTATCTCCCTATGTTGGCTCTTACAATCAGTTTGATGTTGTTACGAGTAATCAACTGAGTGTCGCGACAAAGTCGGGCCAATGGCAGGCTGGGGTTAATATGCTGGAATCATCCCTAAGGCAGGCGGTTAAGTACGGGTTTTCTAAACAAGAAATTCAGCGCCAATTAGATAAATATCACACATTATTAAAGCTGGATGCTGAAGCTACTAAAGATACGCTGAGTTCGAGCTACGCAGCAGGTATCGTTAATGATATCAACAATAAAGCGGTATCAACGAGTAATGAGTTTGCATTGTCATTATTCGAAAGTGATGTGTTACCGAAAGAGACTTCTGCGTATAACCAAATATTCAACAAGCATTGGAGCGATAAGCATCCAAGAATTTATGTGATGGATAAACCCCAGTCCAAGGTTACGGCCCAGACGGTACTTGAGGCATACAAAGACAGTGAATCGACACAAGTTCAGCCATATGCAGAAGCAGAAAAAGTACAGTTTGCGTATCAGAACTTTGGGCAACCAGGGAAAGCCAAGCTAATCGAGAAAACCGCCTTTGGAGATGTGACACGATATCGATTCGACAATGGCGTTTATCTCAATATTAAACCAACTGAGTTTGAATCCAATGCGGTCTATATCAGTGTCCGAGTGGGCAAAGGCAAGCTTGATCTTGCAAAGAAAGATGCCGCATTAGCTACCTTGTTTGACTCTGCCTTCATCGCTGGTGGCTTGGAAGCTCATGATATTAACGATTTACGGTCAATTTTCTCAGGGCGACAAATTGGTGCCAGTTACTACCTGACTGATGATGCTATCGAAGGTCACTACCGAGTTCCACCACAAGATACTCTAGACCAACTAAAAGTGGCAGCGGCATTTTTGACACATCCTGGATACAGACCAAGCGGTCATGCTCTTGCTGTACAGAGCCTCAAGTCAGTTTATGACAGTTACCCGACAACTCCAGAGGGCGTATTAGGTTTTAATGTTGGCAAGGTGTTGTATCAAGATGACCCTCGCTGGGAATACCCGAAAGTGGAGGTAATCGACAAACTACCGTTAACCGCATTGAAGCGGTTTGTCGATCGCTCTGTTAATCAAGGTCCAATCGAAGTGTCTTTGCTGGGTAACATCACCCAACAACAGGCGGTGGATTATGTCGCTCAGACGTTTGGAGCGTTAAATATCCAGGCACAAGACTTTGTTCCTAGACCAAGAGATGATATCCAGCTTAACGTTGGTGAGCATTACACGTTGTATCACCAAGGAGAACAGAACACGGCACTAGCGTCGGGCTACTTCTCTTTGCCTGATGGACGCGATTATAAGCAAGTGGTTGGATTCGCGGTACTGCGTTCTATTTTGCAGCTGCGCGTCAACGATGCTATTCGAGAAAAGACGGGTAAGGCGTATTCACCATGGGTAGATTCGTCACAGTCACTACTGTACAAGGACTACGGTTATCTTAGTTTGAACAGCAATACCACAGTTGATAATGTCGATATCGTGTTTGATATCTATCGTAAGTTGATCAGAGACATCCAGGAAACGGGTGTATCGAATGATGAGCTTAAGCGTGCAGTGACGCCTATGATTGATGGTATTGAACAGAGCTACGAGAATAATGGTTTTTGGTTTGGTCTGATGTACAAAGCTTCAAGTTATCCCGAGAACCTTGCTAATGAGCAGACGTTTAAACAGTTAGTATCGGCGGTGACTGCGGCTGATGTTCAACAGTTAGCGAAACAAATCGTTCTGAAAGATATGATCACAGTTGCGGTACTGCCCAAAGAGAAAGAAGAATAAAAAAAACTAATATTAGTGTTGACAGGTTTATCTCGGAAGCATATATTGATTACACGAACTGCCGAATGGAGTTCCTGAGTTGTCTACTTCGCCTAATTAGGGAAGTAAAGGCAACTGTAATCAAAGGACGTTGACGTTGCAATAGTCGATATCAACAAGCTCCTTTAACCTGTTAACACTTGGAACATATGTCTTAAGGCGCCAATGAGGTGCAACAGAGTATGTCTCCGGTCTTGGTGAATCAAACATCAAGAACTATTGCTTATTTATGAGGATAGTATTATGCGTAATGTAGATTTTTCTCCCCTATACCGTCATGCCATTGGTTTTGATCGCCTATTCAACCTAGCGGAAAATAGCGCGAAAAAGCCATCTTCTAATGGATACCCTCCATACAATATCGAACAGAAAGACGAAAATAACTATCGTATAACGATGGCTGTTGCAGGCTTTTCTGAAGATGCACTAACTCTTACTCAGAACGAAAATATGCTTATCGTTTCTGGTGAAGTTAAGTCTGTAGAAACCAAACCAAACTACGTTTATCAAGGCATCGCAGAGCGTAACTTTGAACGTAAGTTCCAACTTGCTGACTACGTAACCGTTAAGGCCGCAAGCATGGAAAATGGTTTATTGCACGTTGATCTTGTTCGTGAAGTTCCAGAAGCAATGCAGCCACGTAAAATCTCAATCAACAAATAATCATTGAGAAGTGAAATGTGATAAGGCGATTTTAGAATTCGATTTGAAATTGGATCTCACTAGCCTTATCTAAAAAGTATTGCTGCCTACACATGCAGTGTAGCGACATCTAGAGTGCAAGAGTGAAATACTTGCACTCAAATAAAGAATAGAATTACATACTTTGCATTAGAAAAAATAATGCGAAGAGGAGAGGTATTATTATGAGTAAAATTATTGGTATTGATTTAGGTACAACAAATTCATGTGTTGCAGTGCTCGATGGCGACAAACCACGCGTAATCGAAAATGCTGAAGGTGAGCGCACAACTGCATCGGTTATCGCTTATACAGACGGCGAAACGCTAGTAGGTCAACCTGCAAAACGTCAAGCAGTTACAAACCCAGAGAACACGCTATTTGCTATTAAGCGTCTAATCGGTCGTCGTTTTGAAGACGAAGAAGTTCAGCGTGATATCGAAATCATGCCTTACAAAATCGTTAAGGCGGACAACGGTGATGCGTGGGTAGAAGCAAAAGGCCAACAAATGGCGGCTCCTCAAGTATCTGCTGAAGTACTTAAGAAAATGAAGAAAACTGCGGAAGATTTCCTTGGTGAGGAAGTAACTGGCGCTGTTATCACAGTTCCTGCTTACTTTAACGATGCACAGCGTCAAGCAACTAAAGATGCTGGTCGTATCGCAGGTCTAGAAGTTAAACGTATCATCAATGAACCAACAGCAGCAGCACTTGCTTACGGTCTAGACAAGAAAGGTGGTGACCGCACCGTCGCTGTGTATGACCTTGGTGGTGGTACATTCGATATCTCTATCATTGAGATTGATGAAGTCGAAGGCGAGCAAACCTTTGAAGTTCTTGCAACTAATGGTGACACACACCTTGGTGGTGAAGACTTTGACAACCGTCTAATCAACTATTTGGTTGATGAGTTTAAGAAAGAGCAAGGTATTGATCTTAAAAACGATCCACTAGCAATGCAGCGTGTTAAAGAAGCAGCAGAAAAAGCGAAGATCGAGCTCTCTTCTACTTCTCAAACTGATGTGAATCTACCGTATGTAACAGCTGACGCAACGGGTCCTAAGCACATGAACGTAAAAGTGACTCGTGCGAAACTAGAATCTCTAGTTGAAGATCTCGTGATGCGTTCAATTGAGCCGTTGAAAACCGCACTTGCGGATGCCGAGTTAACTGTTGGTGATATCAACGATATCATTCTTGTTGGTGGCCAAACGCGTATGCCTATGGTTCAAGCGAAAGTGGCTGAGTTCTTCGGTAAAGAAGCTCGCCGTGACGTGAACCCAGATGAAGCAGTAGCAATGGGTGCTGCAGTTCAAGGTGGTGTACTAGCTGGTGATGTTAAAGACGTACTTCTACTAGATGTGACTCCTTTGTCTCTAGGTATCGAGACTATGGGCGGCGTCATGACGAAGCTTGTTGAGAAAAACACGACGATTCCAACTAAAGCGAATCAAGTATTCTCAACCGCAGAAGATAACCAAAGTGCGGTGACTATTCACGTTGTTCAAGGTGAGCGTAAGCAAGCGATGTACAACAAGTCTCTAGGTCAATTCAACCTAGAGGGTATTCAGCCTGCGCCACGTGGATTGCCACAGATTGAAGTGACGTTCGATATTGATGCCAATGGTATCTTGAATGTTTCTGCGAAAGATAAATCGACTGGCAAAGAGCAGAAGATCACTATCCAAGCTTCAGGTGGCCTGAGCGATGCAGACATTGAGAAAATGGTTCAAGAAGCAGAAGCTAACAAAGAAGCGGACAAGAAGTTCGAAGAGCTAGCAACGGCACGTAACCAAGCTGACCAAGTGATTCATAGTACTCGTAAGCAAGTAGAAGAAGCTGGTGAAGCGCTACCTGCAGAAGAGAAAGAGAAGATCGAAGCAGCGATCACTGAGCTTGAAGAAGCTCGCAAGGGTGAAGACAAAGAAGCGATCGACGCGAAAGTACAAGCGCTAATGGCTGCAGCTCAAAAGCTAATGGAAATCGCTCAACAGAAAGCTCAAGCGGCAAATGGTGAGGCTCAAGCTAAATCAAATGTTGATGACGATGTGGTTGAAGCTGACTTCGAAGAAGTGAAGTAACGCCACCGACAGATAATTGTTTTCGAGCAATTAAAAGTTGAGTTATGTTCATAAATACATAAACTTATCGGTATTCAGGGCGTAAGAGGGAACTCATACGCCCTTTTTTCCGTTTGAGTGAGAAATTGAGTGAGGTTTTAGCATGTCAAAACGAGATTATTACAGCGTGCTAGGTGTCTCCAAGGGAGCCTCAGAGAAAGATATTAAAAAAGCCTACAAGAAGTTGGCGATGAAATATCACCCCGATAAAAATCCCGGAGATGCGACGGCAGAAGCGAATTTCAAAGAAGTAAAAGAAGCTTATGAAATTCTAACGGACAAAGAAAAACGTAGTCAGTACGACCAATTTGGTCATGCGGCATTCGAAGGTGGTGGCTTTGGTGGACATGGCGGTCACGGTGGTCATGGCGGCGGTGGGTTCGAAGACATCTTCGGTGACGCATTCCGTCAACGAGGTGGCGGTTTTGGCGGAGGTAGCTTCGGTGGCGGCGGCTTTGGTGGCTTTGAGGATATCTTCTCACAAGCTCGAGGTGGTCGTGGGCGTCCGCGCGCTCAAAAAGGGCAAGACCAAGAATATACTCTGACGGTCGACTTTATTGATGCGGTTCAAGGGGCTGAAAAAACGGTCGAATTGCCAATCAATGGTGAACAGAAAAAGATCAATGTAAAGATCCCTGCCGGTATCAAAGATGGCGAAAAGATTCGCTACTCAGGTAAAGGTGGATTTGGTGTCAATGGTGGGCCTGCGGGTGATTTACTACTCGTTATTGCAACCAGGTCACATGCGTTTTTAGATCGCGATGGTAATGACCTTATCTGCAATACCAAGGTTGATATGGTCACTGCAGCTCTGGGGGGGGAAGTAGAAGTGAATGTGCTAGACAGTCGCTTTAAGCTTAAAATCCCTGCGGGTACGCAAACTGGGCGCAAGTTCAAGATGACTGGCAAAGGCATAACAAATCGTAAAGGTGAAACGGGCGATCTATTGGTGAAGATTCAAGTTGAAACACCAACCAATCTGACCGATGCACAGCGTGAGTTGTTAGAACAATTCAGAGCAACGCTTTAGTCTTTTAAAGTAAAATGAACTAAGCCCGCCTTAAAGCCAACGCATTACAATGTAACGTATTAGAATTCAGCCACTTTATGTGGCTGAATTTTTATGCATCAAATAAGTGATTATTTCAATTCTTGAGCATCGTTGCCGATGAACTATTCTTATTCTTACCCGTAAACAAATCATTGTCTAAGGGAGGTGAGTATGAGCATGGTTTTAAAAGCATTGGTCTTAGGGCTACTATTTGGCTTACTAGCGAAAGAGACATTGGCAGCCTCTTGTCCTACGATACTCAATTCAACTCAAAGAGCCTTAAACTCGACGAATGATGTCAATCTGTGTGAGCAGTTTCAGGGCAAAGTACTATTGGTGGTTAATACCGCGAGTCAATGTGGCTTTACCGGACAGTTTGAGCAATTAGAACAGCTACATAATCAATTTAAGGACCAGGGCTTTAGTGTTGTTGGTTTCCCATCGAACGACTTCAACCAAGATCGTGGCAGCGAAGAGAATACCGCGAAAGTCTGCTTTGTCGATTTTGGCGTCACATTTCCAATGATGGCGCGCAGTTCAGTGAAAGGACAGCAAGCCAACCCGGTGTTTTCCGAAATAGCTAAGCAGAGCGGGGTTTCCCCAAAGTGGAATTTCTATAAATATCTTATCGACAAAAATGGTGCGGTGGTTGGTGTATTCTCTTCAGGTATTTCTCCTACTGACACTAAAATCACCCAAATGATAGAAAAACAGTTGTAGGCGGTTCGACATAGAAGAGACCCAAGAGCCTGAGATGATTATCCAAGCTCTAGGCCTATCGTGAGCGGTATCAACCAATAAAGAAGATGTAGCTTTGAATGATAATTAGGTTGGTTAAGTCGATAAAGAAAGCGCCTACAATAGGTACGACCATGAAAGCCATTGGTGATGGCCCAAAACGGCTTACTGTTGAGCCCATATTCATCACGGCAGTCGGTGTAGCTCCCATCCCAAAACCGCAATGTCCACTGGCGATAACTGCAGCATCATAGTTCTTTCCCATCACTCGAAACGTCACGAAATACGCAAATAATGCCATTACGATAGTTTGAACCGTGAGAATTATCAGGAACGGTACCGCGAGATTGTATATCTCCCAAAGCTGTAAACTCATCAGGGCCATCGACAAGAAGAAGTTGAGAGAAGTCGTTCCTAATATATGAACCGTTTCCATATTGATACGTTTAATCCCTGTTGCCTCAAATAGATTGGTGATGATGACCCCAATAAAGAGTGCGTAGACAAAGTCAGGGATCATAAGCCACCGAATGCCAAGCGACTTAATCATTGGTCCGAGGGTTTTAGCACCTACGACGCAAATCATAAGCAGACCAATCACTTCAACGATACTTTTAGAGGTGACTTTGTCTTGCTGAGCCTCGTCGTATGTCATAAGTTCTGGGTGTGAGGCGTGAATATCATGCTTTACGCCAAACTCTGAACTTAGCTTGTTCTTGGTTGCTAGTCGGTTCCCAACTGGGCCACCGATGATGCCACCAATGATAAGACCAAATGTGGCGGAAGCCATAGCAAGCTCAAGTGTATTCTGAATGCCATATTGCTCGGTAAATGTGCCCGCCCATGCTGCGCCAGTACCATGCCCACCAGAAAGCGTGATTGAACCAGCGATTAATCCCATAAGTGGATTCAAGCCAAGCGCTGATGCTAGCGCTACACCTACACCATTTTGAATAATGATGTAGACCGTTGCGACAAACAGAAACAAAAAGACTTTAAAACCACCTTTAGCAAGCTGTTTGTAACTAGCTGTCAAACCCACTGTGCTGAAAAACAGCATCATAAAGGTATCTTTTAACGGCAGTGAAAATTCAATCGCAATATCATTTAAGTGCGGAATCGTGATTAAGACAGCAGCAATAAGACCGCCTATGATTGGCTCTGGGATATTGTATTTGTCGAGAAAGGCGACTCTTTTCTTAAGAAAGTTACCGACGAACAGGACAACAATCGCGATCAAAAACGACTGTAATGGATCAATGGTAATAGTGTTGTGCATAGTTAACTTCGATTGTCTATACCATCCTTGAGGCTGAGAGTGTAACGACTGCTTTCGTCCTGTAGCGTCGTCTTATAATGTGATTGGGCAAACTATGACGCTAAAAAAGTCGAATCTAATTGTATTCGACTTGGCAACCTTACGAGTAAGCAACGTCTCAAAAGGCAGGTGTTTACTACCAATACTATTGTTGGAAGGGAAGCATAACAGGCGTGATTAGTGCCGAAATAATGAGCTAGTTACCAATCGATAAACAATATATTTAGATAGAACATTTAATGGCTTATATGCGAAATAATATGGGATTTATAAAAGTTTTATTGGCTGATGCTGAGGCGTGTTACGCCTCAGGCCAGAGAATTGAAGTTAGATTTTTGAAGAGTGTTAGCTATTACTGGCAGTGAAATCATGGCTAGTAAGCTGTTGAAATGGTCGCAGTCCGAATAGTGGCATGATGGCATAGATATGATCGAAAAGATCAGATTGAATGCCTTCATAGAGTCCCCAATCGGTGGTGTTGGTGAAACCGTAGATCTGTAGCGGTATCCCTTCTGGTGTTGGTTGAAGTTGTCTGACCATAATCAACATATACTGATGAATGTCTTTGTTCGCGTGCAAGTAGGCATTCAAATAAGCTCGAAACAGTCCGATGTTGGTGAACTTGCGTTGATTCGCTTCTAGGTCATCTTGCTCCAAGCTCTGATTGTAGTCGTCCATCTCTTTAGACTTCTCAAAAATATACTGTCTCAATAAACGAAGTTTGGTGAGTTCTTCAACTTCTTCTTTGGAAACAAACCGAATCGATGTTACATCTAAATTGACTGAACGAGTAATTCTACGCCCTCCAGAGTCAGACATTCCTTGCCAGTTAATGAAAGCATTTTGTACTAATGCATAGGCAGGTAGCATGCTGACAGTATTATCGAAGTTGCGAACCTTAATGGTAGTGAGCGAGATCTCTTCTACAGTACCGTTCGCGCCATAAGAGTCCATTTGTATCCAGTCATTGAGGCTCACCATTCTGTTAGCTGAAAGCTGAATACCGGCTACAAACCCCAATATAGTGTCTTTGAAGACCAGCATGACAAAACCAGTCGCCACCCCAAGCCCTGAGAACAAGATTACGGGCGCTTCATTGGCCAATATTGAAATAGTAACAATGACGCCAATAAAGAAGGTAAACAGCTTAATCAGTTGGACAAAACTCTTTATAGGCATGCGACGCGTGATGCCTTTGTAAGTTGCCAGATCGTTCACCGCATCTAAGAAGCAATACACCATCCAGAGAATCACAAGCAAAATCAAAATGGCTAAGATTCGATCAATCACTGTCGATAGAATGTCATAGTGACTGATGGCAATGGGTATGAATATGTTTAGTACTAACAGTGGTGTAAGAATAGAGAGTTTTTCGAATACACGATTATTAGTGACGCATTCCGCCAGAGGCTTATTGGTTTTGAGCAGAATATGATTAAAGAAACGTACAAACACATGATGGGCAACCATAAAACATATCAGCGCAATGGCTAAGCTTATAACGATTAACACGAGTGTCATCGTTCCGCCATCGAGCTCGCCTGTCGACATATAGATGTTTAATTTATCTGCAACGAAGTCGCGAAAGTGGTGTTCAATCAAACTAAAGTCCTTGGTTTTAATATTGTTAGACCGTTTTTGGAGCAATTCTATGTAAAAAGCGTAGACGAAGAAACAAGTGTACGCTTTTGTTTCCAATACAGTTTAAAGAAACTTATGAATATCTGATAAGAAATTTATTACCTTTCTCTTGTTTGCTGACAAGATGGCGCTCATATTGAAAATACAATGAATTAAATCAGAACAATAATGTGCAGGAGTTCCAATGAAAGGTGTTATCTCTATTCAATCGCATGTGGTTTACGGTCACGCAGGCAACAGCTCTGCGGTTTTCCCACTTCAGAGGATGGGTTTTGAAGTGTGGCCAATTCACACCGTGCAGTTTTCAAACCACACTCAGTATCAACAAGGTTGGGCAGGGAAAGCATTTTCGGCAGAAGACATTTCAGAGCTTATCGCTGGTATCGACAATATTGGTCAGCTAAAGGACTGCAATGCGGTGTTGTCTGGTTACCAAGGTAGTGCAGAGCAGTGTCTTGCAGTTAAGGATGCCGTCACTAAAGTGAAGCAGCGAAACCCGGATGCTATTTATGTCTGTGACCCAGTGATGGGTGACCCGGAGAAAGGTTGTATTGTCCCTCAAGGAACCACCGAGTATTTAGTTAATGACGTTATGCCAATGGCAGACGTTATCGTTCCTAATCAGTTTGAACTCAGCCAGTTCACCCAGATGGATATTGAATCATTAGAAGATGCCGTAGCGGCGTGCCAGAAAGCACTGACATTGGGACCTAAGATGGTACTGGTGAAGCACCTACATAGTATTTCTAACGATAAATTTACCATGATGTTGGCAACGCAAGAAGGCTGCTTTATTGCTCAACGTCCACATCTGACATTTACAAAACAACCGGTTGGTGTTGGTGATTTGATCTCGGCGTTATTCACAGCTGGATTATTAAAGGGCTGGACGGCCGAGCAAGCTTTTGCTCACGCGAATAATGCCAGCTATGCCATTTTAAAAGAGACGCAAAACCGTCAAGAATGGGAACTACAAACTATTGCAGCTCAGGAAGAGATCGTGGCGCCTGAAGAGCAGTTTACGATTGTTCAGGTTAAATAACGACTGACGTGATATTTATACAATGAAAAAACGGGAAACCTTTAGGTTTCCCGTTTTGCTTACCGAATTACATTACGCATTCTTTGGCGGAGTGAATGCCATTAATCCCGGTACTTTGCCAGTGTACTTCTCGATACGGACTAATGAAGAGTTCGCTGCACATCCGTTAGCAAGACGTGAAGTTGGAATATCGCTAGTCAGCACGTTCGCACCACCATTTCGGCACATGCCAGTTTCAGGATCAAGGTCAGGCCAGCCACCCTCATGGATACAAACAGAACCTTGTTTGATGCCATCGGTAACCAGCGCTCCAACTAGTACTTGGCCACGGTCATTATATGCACGAACCAGGTCGCCAGACTTGATACCATACTTCTTCGCATCTTCAGTGTTAATTGAAATCGGCTCGCGGTTAGCGATTGCATACTCTTCACGAAGCTTGGCGTAGTTAAATTGACTGTGTAGGCGGTGAGCTGCGTGCGCTGTCATTAGCTGTAGCTCGCCATCTTTAGCTGAGCCGAAGAACTCGGTTGGCTCCATCCAAGTAGGGTGCGCTGGGCAATCTTCGTAGCCATAGCCTTCAATGGTTTTCGAATAGATCTCAATTTTGCCACTTGGCGTGCCAAGCGGGTTCATCACTGGATCTTTTCTAAAGTCAGCGTGACGAACAAAGCCAGCCGCTTTCTTGTTGAACTTCATTTCGATCAGCTCATTGGTATCCCAGAACTTACCAAAGTTAGGCATACGAACGCGTGCAGCACGACCGCCTTTTTGAGCCGCTTCATAGAAACCTTTTAGCCAATCCATTTCAGATTTGCCTTCGGTGTAGACATCGCGACCACCTGCTTTGATAAGCTCAGACATATCAGCAAACACGTCGAAGTCATTACGTGCTTCACCTTGAGGCTCAACGACTTTTTTCATCGGTACGAGATGCTGGTTACTGTAGTCACCCGTCATCGTCATATCATTACGTTCGAATGAGGTGGTGATAGGCAGTACGATGTCAGCGTGTTTAGCTGCTGCGGTCCAGTAGATCTCTGAGATAACAATGAGCTCAGGTTTTTGCCACGCTTTGATCAAACGGTTGGTATCTTGGTGGTGGGTAAAGTTTGCACCGCCAGCCCACCAGATCATCTTAATGTCCGGGAAGGTTTTTTCATGACCGTTGTGTTGGTACGCTTTTCCTGGGTTTTCTAGAGCTTCAACAATTCGAGCTACTGGGAATGAATTGACAGCGCCTGAAATGGCCCAGTCATTACCTGCAGACGAACCCCCACCAATAGAAGCAGAAATTGCAGGTAGAACGCCAGCGTCACGTGTTGGGTTACCACCGTTTGAGTAATGGTAAGAGAAACCAAAGCCACCGCCAGGAAGACCAATTTGACCTAGCATTGCCGCCAATGTAGCAATCATCCAGTGACGCTGCTCGCCAAATTGTTGACGCTGAATACCCCAACCAGCCATAAGCATGGTGCGATTGTCGCTGAAGATGTCAGCAAGTAGCTCAATTTGTTTAGCTGGAACGCCTGTGATATCCGCCGCCCACTCTGAAGTTTTCTCAACACCGTCTTCTTTGCCTAGCAAGTAAGCTTCGAATTGATCATAGCCAGTGGTGTACTTGCCTAAGAAGGCTTTGTCGTGCTTACCTTTCTTAACCAAGGTGTGTGCGATACCCATGAGCATAGCAACGTCTGTCATTGGGCGAGGCGCGATCCATTGGACTTTGTCTTCGAAGAAATCAATGGTTTCAGAGCGCATTGGGTCGATAGCGATAATGGTTTTGCCAGACTTCTTAAGCTGGTGGAAGAACTCCAAACCAGAGCAGTCCGTTGAACTCCAAGCGATCTTAAGGGTGTTTAGTGGGTTCATACCCCAAAGCACAACGACGTCACTGTTCTCTAGCACCATTGGGTGTGTGGTTTGCTGCTCATACACCTCAATCGAGCCCATAACGTGAGGCATGATAACTTGCGCGGCACCAGTAGAGTAATCACCTAGGTGACCTGAGTAGCCACCTGCCAAACTCATATAACGTTGTAGTAGAGTTTGGGCTTTGTGAAGCACACCAGATGAACGCCAGCCGTACGAACCAGCAAATACCGATTCTGCGCCATTAGCTTTACGGATTCGCATATGCTGCTCGTGAATCAGCTTGTAAGCATCGTCCCATGACACGCGAACATACTCGTCTTTGCCTCGTTCGCCTGCTGGTGCTTCAGGGTTTTCCAGATACCCTTTGCGCACCATTGGATACTTGATACGAGCTTTAGTGTAAACCTGATCTGGGCCTGTAGTTTGCAAGCTATTTGGTACCGTTTGAGCAAGCGCATTCTTAGTGGAAATCAGCTTTCCATCAACTACTTCACAAAGCATCGGACCCATGCGGCCTGCGGTTAGAACACCTGAGCCTCGTTTTGATGCCGCTGAAACGGATAGGGGAGTCAAGGAAGTAAAAGCGAGCGCACCTGCTGCCATACTTGAACCTTTGAGGAATCCACGACGTGTAATATCTGTCATAACGCTTTCCTTATTTTTAGTGACCAGCCACGTCTTTTGCGTGGTTTTGGAAGAACTTAGTGAGAATTTCTAAATCAAGAGCTGAGATATCGGTGCGATCACCCATACCTTTTGCAACCGGTCCCCATGCATTGACCGTAAAGTGGTTCGCTGGGATTTTTGCGTGGCACGTCGAGCAGTAAACATTGTCTAGCTCTTCGGCATAGCCCCACAATGCATCAGGACTGCCTAATACTGGTTCAGTAATGTCGGTGGTGAGGGTGGCAGTGCGCCATTCATTTCCATACTCGTCTGCTTCGAACTCGCCAACGTTCAGTGCTCGTTGACCCGCGTCTGAAAGTGTTGCGATGATGTTTCGCTGCCCTTTGCCCATATATAGGACTTGTTCTGCCCCTTTCATTTGGTAGCCTGACAGCGCCACTGTGCGAGTAGTGTCAGTGTGTTTAACCACGGACATTTCTACAGCAGGACTGATGGTGCCGAGTTCTTGCAGAGCTATAGGCCCTACGGAGTAAACCGTCGTCGCATCTGCTGGTGTGTTATCCGTTTGCGCAACGACACGGTTATAAGCTTCGGTATCAAGCTCCGGTTCAGGCGCGAAGTGAGCGACGCCCTTGTGGCAGTCAATACATGTTTGATTGTTAGCAATACCGTACTCGTGCATTTTTGCGGCATCTTCAGATTGCTCGTAGGTATCCATTGCGTCAAATGAGTGACATGAGCGACAGGTGGCGGAGTCATTCGCGCGCAATTGCGCCCAAACAGTTTCTGCCATCTCCATACGATGTGCTTCATATTTGTCTTCATCATCAATTTTGCCGGTTACAAACTCGTGATAGATATCTTTTGAAGCACGGATTTTAGTGATGACGTAATCGAGTGGGTCACTTGGTATATGGCAGTCTGAACACTCAGCGCGAATACCTTTTGCGTTAGTAAAATGGATGGAACCTTGATATTCCTCATAAGGGATCTGCATTGTATGGCAGGAAAGACAAAATTCGGTGCTGGATGTTTTGTGCATAATTGCAGCAGTGCCGCCAAAACTCAGCCAACCAATTAATATTCCCACACAGGTAATGAGCAAAATATATCGTTTTTTTAAATTCATAAGTATTTATTAATAAATGTGTCATTTCGTGATTATTTATAACGCTACTCCTTTAGTAGTATGTTTGGATTTGATTTGAATCATAGATAGGCGCACTAATCTTGTGGGTTTTTATAACTGTGCTAAAGCTCACTTTTCTCTGTCGGAATTAGAGTGCAAAAAAAGGACACCATATGGTGTCCTTGAGAATATGTACCTATTTTCTAATACAAATATCTATTTAGTGATCAAGATACAGATAATTCTGCCAGCTTTTCATTCGTATCAAAACCTTACGCATAATAGAAACATGAGTGAAACTATCTGAATAAATAGCAATTTCTGCGTTAGAACCTGTCGGCAGGACATATTGACTCATGTCATCTTCGATCACCAATTTCACCATAGCACGTCCCATAGTGTTAAAGCTCTGGGTTGTTCTTAGTGTTCCACTCGCACTAATCTGACCTTCCGCAATAGTGGGTAAAACTTCCACGACTTTTCCTTTGAACACTTTTCCAGGCAGTGCTCTAAATAAGAACTCTGCTTCAAACCCGGGTTGGAGTCGCTGTAACGAGTTCTGACGAAATGCACCAACGTAGAAATTCTCTTCGGTATGGACAAACGTCATCAAGGGAACAAGTGGAAGTGGTACTGCCATCATACCGGGGCGAAGCGCTAGTTGAGTCACATAGCCGTCGGTTGGTGCACGAACCACAGTTTCTTTAAGGTTGAATTCAGCTTGTATCAATTGGGCTTTAAGCTGAGCAACCGTAGTGTTTTCACCGTAAATTTGCGACTCAAACGCTAGACGTGCACTTTCTTCCTTCGCTTGAGAGGCTTCCAAAGCGGCTTGATTTGCTTTGAAGGTTTGCAGACGAGTATCGACTTGTTGCGCCGTAAAAGCACCTTTCTTAAAGCCTTTTTGGTAACGAGCATACTCTCGTTCAGCTTTATCGCGCTCGGCTAGAGCTTTGATTGTGTCAGATTGGGCCGCTTTGTATGCACTTTCTAGTTGAAGTACATCTTGCTCCGCGTCTGCAAGCGCGGCTTTTGCACGAATCACTTCCGCTTCAAATGGAATTGGATCAATACGGAACAACACATCGCCTTTCTCAAGCTGTTGGTTCGCTTCGACATCGACTTCAATGACTTTACCACGCACGCTAGAAACAATGGGAGTAGTACTGTAAAACTGTCCACCGATTTGACTAAATGGATGGTTATAGTTCATCAAAAGAATCAGAGTACCGATTAGTACCACGCCACCAAGCACTGCAGTAGGCACTGTCCATTTGTTCAAAGGAATCTTAAAGATCTTAAAAATGGCAATACATAGCGCTGCATAAGTGAGTATCAGTAATAAATCCATGGATTACTTCTCCTCTGCTTGTTGTTGAA
This sequence comes from Vibrio mediterranei, assembly GCF_900088415.1. GTDB lineage: Bacteria > Pseudomonadota > Gammaproteobacteria > Enterobacterales > Vibrionaceae > Vibrio > Vibrio mediterranei. The sequence continues at coordinate 282,382 of NZ_FLLQ01000005.1, read as the reverse complement.
CGGCAGCGTTAGATTGCTTGCCTTTAAGATAAGTGACTTCTTGCTCAAGTTCGGAAACTTGATCGATAAGGCGTTCGAGTCGGTGATGAAGATCGTGTTGCTCTTCCTCCAATTTATGAAAACCCCAACCGCGCTCACTACGCCATAAGGTTGCCCAAATCCAAAGAAATGGCCATATTGCGTGAAGCGTAAATAAGCTTACCCAACCAGCAACATGTATGGCATCCTGATGAGGATGGTCACGCTCTTTTGCTATTTCATAAGGAATGTCGTGAATAACGATAATTCCATAAAAAATAACCAAAGCAACGAAGACAAGAAGGCCTAGAGCAAAATAATCAAGAAACATAATGCATCCTTGCTAACAAGTAATGAAGAGAACAATGTGTTCATTCGGTAAGTTAAGTATCTGTTATATTTATGTATTAAACAACACTGTGCGTAATTAAAAGGATAGAAAGTGGGATTTATTGGAGAAGCAGCTGCGGTAGGCGCTGCGATGGTTTGGGCGATTGCAACGTGGATATACAGCCAGTTTTCACATCACTTTACTGCGTTACAACTTAATATCATTAAAGGATCAATCGCGTCGTTGATGATGTTGATTGTTCTGCCATTTACTCCAATGCCAGAGGTTGCGATAGAACCTAAGTATTTATGGGTTTTAGGTATCTCTGGTGTTATTGGTATAGCCATTGGTGACAGTGCCTACTTTGCGGCGTTAAAAAGAATCGGTGCTAATAAAACTCTGTTGCTGGAATCTTTGGCACCGCCTTTGTCAGGAGTTCTCGCGCTTATATTTCTTGGTGCAGCACTGCAATTGCAAAGCTGGTTAGGCGTTATCATTACTACCATTGCGGTGACAGCAGTTGTATTCCAACCGAATGAAAGTGACGGTTCGGCTCTTAATCTTCAGGGTGTTGGGTATGGGCTCGTCGCCAGCGTTTGTCAGGCTTCTGGGGTGGTGATTTCCCACTTTGCTTTGGTGCAAGGGGATCTCCCTCCGTTGCTAGGTGCACTCATTCGGTTAGTCATTGGTGTCATGGCGGTTGCCGCCATCATTCCATTTGTCGAGAAAAAGCCATTTTCGACGATTCTTACTCAAAGCCGAGATATGTCGAAAAAGAATTGGACCTGGTTGCTTGCCGCGATATTTGTAGGAACATTCTTAGCATTGTGGCTACAGCAGGTAGCCTTAAAGCACGCCAACCCTGCGATTGCCCAAACACTGATTGCAACCAGCCCGTTGTTTATCCTAATCATTTACGCGATTCGTGGGGAGCGCGTGACTAAACGAAGTGTACTTGGGACATTATGTGCATTGGGAGGAATTTCCCTGTTTTTCTTGTAATCAAATGCAGGAAGAAACAGAAAATAATATCGAAATGCCTACTAACTAAGTAGGCATTTTAGTGTCATAGGCGACTCGGTAACCCCTAAACGTTGCGCCGCAGTTTGGCCACATTTGTCTTGGTAACAAAGGTTATGCCACGCTCTGAAGATATCCAATAGCGGATGAATTCCGGCAGGTCTTAGTTTTCTTCTTGGTTCGTTGATAAAGCTTTCGAACAGCAATTGGAATCGGTCTTGGTAAAAATCGATCTGTTTGGTCGAAGCCGATTTCAACCAATAAGGAACATTTGGATTACTCCCGGCTAGATAACATATTCCTTTACTCGCTCCGGAAGGTTGTTGAGTCACTGCCCAGCGGTCGCGCCACCATCCCATCAGTACAACGTCGATCATCTCTGATGGTTCAGAATCAGCCCAATTTTCATCTTGCTCAACATACATAAGATCGACAGTGCCAGCTTGAATACGAGGCAAGCAAACCGTAAGAGCGGCAGAGCGCAATACCGGATCTTGCGGCATATAAATCGAAACCCGTTTGCTATCGGTTAACGACTGTAAAATATGCAAATAATGCGCATAAGAGGTATAGGGTGCGCGTATCAGCGCTCCGACGGCTGGATAATTAAACGCTGCAAAATTACCGAGAGGATCTTCGACATTGCTTCGCGCCAGAATGTTCTGATACTTAACATCGATACGACTTTTTAAGTCATCGGTAGGTATATTTACTTCGCTATTGTTTTCTGCACTGTAGTCGGAAGGAACAATTTGGCAGTCAACTTGAAAAGCGTTGTGATCGGTAAAGCTTGTTGGCGTGGCATCAACAGAGTAATTGGTATGCTGACACAATACGTAACCCGAGTTAGCGTCACAGGTTGCGAACCAGAACACGCCATTGTTACTAAGTGGCTGAAGCGTCCGATAGTTGGATGTTAGTTGGTATTCATCAGCGTGATTAATCCATCTCGCATCAATATCAGCAAGCTTGCGTCGGCATCGACTGGCGATTTGATCAATATGATCATAGAAAGTCTTAGGGTTGATTTCGAGCTTTCGACAGATTTCTCTTACCGAGTAGCCAGTGAACAATAAACCTAAGAGTGTCTCTTGAAAGGAGAGCTTTTTGTTGGTTCCAGACCAACGATCGACAAAAGTGCCCTGACAGGATTTACAGCGGTAACGTTGACGATCACCGCTAAAGCCAAAAGCGTGGTAACGATCTTTATGGGTATGAACGGACAGGCCATAATTTTCACATTGAGCGTCCTTACAAGAGGGAAGGCCGTCATGGTGATGTTGGCTTAAGCGATCGAGTTCGTTAAGAACTTCTTGGTTATTAAGTAGGGGGGGAAACGCGCCACACTCTCGGCATACCATCGCTGGCCGTTTAGGATTACTGTGCTGCAGGATATAGAGGTTTGCATCACTTCGTCCAAAATTGTCACACGCCAATGTTTTACAAAAATTGAGCTGTAATCCATTTGCGGCTAACGGCAGTCTGCCTTCTGACACGTTCACCCCCTATGGTTCGGTCGATTCCTTGGCAAAGAAAAGCCAGCTCATTCAGGCATTGAGCTGGCTTTGTTCTTTAAATGTTGATTGCAGTCTCTAGCGCTACAACCATCATGTCATTAAATGATTTTTGACGGTCTTCTGAGCTTAGTTTCTCACCACGGATAATATGGTCAGATACCGTTAGTACAGTCAGAGCTTTAGCTCCTAGGTCAGCAGCTACACCGTAAATACCCGCTGCTTCCATATCTACACCAAGAATACCCAGATGCTTCATTTTATCGAAAATGTCTGCTTCTGGAGTGTAGAAAAGATCCGCAGAAAAAATGTTACCCACTTTTACTGGTACTTCTTGTAAGCGCGCTTGTTTTACCGCTTCTTCAAGTAGGCCGTAGTCTGCAATAGCAGCAAAGTCATGATCGTTAAAACGGATACGGTTCACTTTTGAATCCGTTGATGCACCCATACCGATGACAACGTCCATAAGGTTAACGTCGTCGCGTACAGCACCACAGCTACCAACGCGGATAACATTTTTTACGCCGTAATCTTTGATTAGCTCGTGAACGTAGATGCAGCATGATGGGATACCCATACCGTGGCCCATAACAGACACTTTTTTGCCTTTGTAAGTACCTGTGAAGCCAAACATGTTGCGAACGTCACACACTTTTACAACGTCTTCAAGGAAAGTTTCCGCGATATATTGCGCGCGAAGTGGGTCACCTGGCATTAGTACAGTTTCCGCGAAATCACCTGGATTAGCATTAATGTGTGGGGTAGCCATTGTATCACTCCTAAAGTTTTAACTAATTCTGTTGAACGTGTTGTTCGTCGTTGATGGGGAGTTTATACCGATATATTGGTGTTCTATGAGATTTTAATCACATTTCTGTCGGTAATTATATAAAAGGCAACCAATGATAACTAAATCTGTTGAAAGTGGTTAGGCAATCGATTTTTTCTGCAAAAATCACTCGATGAGAAAATTTTTCGTGGAGAAGTGAACCAAATTGCTGTGCGATGCATACAATTGTACAAGATAGAATTTTGTATCACTTACTTAATCACAAATGAAAAGCCAGTCAGTTTAGCGAAGCGAGGGATTCAACATGGAAGACACAATCGTAGTGGGTATTAGCTCCTGTTTATTAGGAGAGAAAGTTCGTTTTGACTCCGGTCATAAGCAAAGCAGTTACGTTAACAAAGAACTAGCAGACTACTTTGACTTTGTTTCTGTATGTCCTGAGGTAGGCATGGGCCTGCCAGTGCCGCGACCAACCATTCGATTGATGACGAATGAAGAGCGCATCGCTTTGGTAGATACGAAAGATAGCACGCGAGACCACACCGAAGGCATGATGCGCTTTTCTCGGGAGAAAGTATCCGAAATAAAAGATACGGAGATGTGCGGCTATATAGTTTGCGCTAAATCCCCAAGTTGCGGGATGGAGCGCGTGAAAGTCTACAGCAAAGGTCACGCATCCACTGATGGAGTCGGCTTATATACTAAGCACCTGATGGAACAAATGCCATGGCTACCAGTGGAAGAAGACGGACGATTGAACGATCCTGTGTTAAAAGAGAATTTCATATCTCGCGTTTACAGCTTGAAAGACTTCTATCGCTCAATGGAGGGCAACCCGACTCCTGGAAAAATCGTTGCATTTCACTCTCGATACAAGCTTACGTTGATGGCTCACGAACCTAGCGCTTATAAATCTCTTGGACGACTTGTTGCCAAGCAAAGCGAGTATACACCAAGTGAATTTTACACAGCTTACCGCAACGGCTTGATGGAGGCTCTCAGAAATAGAGCCAGTAGAAAGAATGTCACCAATGTATTGATGCATATTCAAGGCTATTTTAAACGTTCCCTCAACAAAGGTGAAAAAGCGGAACTTGCGAAGGTCATTGATGACTATCGTGTTGGACTATTACCCATCTTAGCGCCACTAACGTTGTTGAAGCACTACTTGAATGCTTACCCAGATGATTACTTGGCAAGTCAAATCTTCCTTCAACCACATCCAGAAGAGATGCGTTTACGATATGGGCTGTAATGAAAAACGATATGCCATCAGAGAAATAGCAGATTTGACTGGTATTAAACCTGTGACATTACGAGCATGGCAGCGTCGTTACAATTTGGTTCAGCCGCTTCGCACTGAAAAGGGCCATAGGGTATACACCGCGGATGACCTCGAAAAGATTAAAACCATCCAAAGTTGGTTAAATAAGGGCGTTTCTATCGGCAAGGTAAAGTCTTTATTGGAATCTGAAGTAGTTTCGAGTGCAGTGGAAGACGCTAATCAATTGGAAGAAGTGTCAGAGACATTGGATAGTTTAGCTGGGCTAGACGGGGGAAAAACCGATCGCTTGATCGCGATGGTACTCAAGGAGTATCCATTGACAATTGTAGAATCGAAATTCGTTATTCCCATTTTGGGTGCTATCCACTTCTTAAAGCTTGGCCCCCGCTCTTTGCAGCTTGCTTTGTTCAAAACGATGTTTATTAAGCATCTGAGCTTAATGGTTAACTCAGAGAGTAAACGTGGTCACCGATTAAATAAGTTAATGGTGAGTTTGGATGAAACAGGAAACATATTTGCGTGGCTTTACTACGCTCAGTTGGTAGAACAGGGTGAGAGTGTTGTTTTTTTAGATGGGGTGGAGGAGATGAGTACACTGTTCACGGATGTGGTGCAGTACCAAGCAGTCTATGTCTTTGCACAAAAGTCATTACCTGATAAGCAGCTCGACACCATTGTAGATGCACTACAAAGAGATGGTCACAATATTCAAGTTTCCCCAGTTATTGCCCATTTAATAGACGTGCGCAAAGGAGCCGAATCATGAGGCTAGTTCTATTCAATCGAGACCTACGCGTCACAGACAATACGGCGTTAATAGAAGCAATAGATGGTGAAACCCCTGTTATTGCAGCGTTTGTTGCTACCCCAGAACAGTGGAAAAGTCATTCGCTCTCACCCATTCAAGCTGATTTAATTTGGCGACGCCTGACTGTTTTGCAAAGTGAGCTAAAACAAATCAATGTGCCTCTCATCTACCAAGAAGCTCAAGATTATGCTGCTGCGAATACTTGGTTGGCCGAAATTTGTCATCAATTTGATGTGCAAGAGGTATTTTTGAACCGTGATTACGAGATTAATGAAGCTAACCGAATCCAGGAACTGTCAGAGATAGCCGGGACAGAATGGCGTGTAAGGGCGTTTGATGACAAGTGTATTTTAAAACCCGGTTCGGTACTCAATCAAAAAGGGGATTACTTTAAGGTTTTTACTCCCTTTAAAAAAGCGTGGTTAAAAATCGTTGGTGAATTTATCGTGCGTAAGCCACAGGTATCCGCACTAGTTACGGCGCCTGCCAACCTCTTGTTCGACTCCAGTTCCTCATTTTCGTATCCTACTAGAGATAGCTCAGAATGGTCTGTAGACAGCCATGAGATCATCCAGCAGCTGAGAGACTTCTCTGCTGACAAAGCGAACCTCTACCAAGCCGAGCGGGACTTTCCTGCATTGGACAGCACAAGTATGTTAAGTCCATATCTCGCCATTGGGGCAATATCTGCTCGCCAATGTGTTGCTAGGCTTAAGTATGATGCAGCCAACACTTCGTTATCAACTGGTGCCGAGACATGGTTGAGTGAACTGATCTGGCGAGAATTTTACCAACACCTTATCTATTTCGAACCCAAGCTTTGTAAACATCACGGATACTTATCATGGGAGAAACACCTGAAGTGGACAGGAAAGCTTGATCATTTTAAGCAATGGTGCGAGGGAAAAACAGGTTATCCAATCGTTGATGCCGCTATGCGTCAGCTTAATACCAAAGGGTGGATGCACAATCGATTGAGAATGGTAGTAGCCAGTTTCTTAACTAAAGATTTGCATTTAGATTGGAGGTTGGGGGAGCAGTACTTTATGACACAACTCATTGACGGTGACTTTGCTGCCAATAATGGTGGATGGCAATGGTGCGCATCTACAGGTTGTGATGGGCAACCCTATTTTCGTATTTTTAACCCAATAAGTCAGGGGGAAAAATTCGATGCTAATGGCGAGTTCATAAGAACGTGGATTCCTGAGCTTAACTCGGTCCCTAACAAATTTATTCACAAGCCTTGGCTTTGGAATGAGTTCGAGAATGTCGATTATCCGCAGTCGATAGTTGATCATAAGATACAAAGAGATATAACCTTAGCTTTGTATAAAGATGCAAAGGACCAACATTGATGTTACGTAAAACCCTTTTAGCCGCCTGTTTGGGCTTTTCACACTGGTTGAGTGCCGCCACCTACAACCTTCCGACTGACGGGAGTAATATGGTGGGAACGTTGCAGTATCACAGTGTGGTGGCTGGGGAAACCATGTCTGATATTGCTAAGCAGTATGATGTTGGCTTTCTGTCTCTAATGGCAGCAAACAAGGGTGTGGATCCTTTCTTACCCAAAGAAGGCTACGTTCTGACCATTCCCAGTCAGGCTATTTTGCCGCATGTCGATTATAAAGGCATCGTGATCAATTTGGCTGAGCTGAGGTTGTACTATTTTGAACCTGACAAAAATCTGGTTCACATCTTTCCTGTAGGTATTGGTCGAATTGGTCAAGATACACCGGAAATGACAACGAAAATCAGTCAATTGAGAGAGGCTCCAACTTGGACGCCGCCTACTTCAATTCGTAAAGAGTATTTAGCTAAAGGTGTTGAGCTGCCAAAAGTTGTTCCCGCTGGCCCGGAAAACCCGCTCGGAGACTATGCGATGCGACTTGCGTACGGGACGGGCTCTTACTTGATCCATGGAACTAACAAAGACTTTGGTATTGGTCTGAGGGTAAGTGCTGGTTGTATCCGAATGGACCCGAAAGACATTGATTGGTTATTCCACCAAGCGAAAATAGGTATGCAAGTAAGAATCATTGATGAGCCTATCAAGATCGCATTAGAGCCAGACAGAAGTGTGTTTATTGAGGCACATGAACCTTTGACCCGAAGTGATGGGACTAAAAAGGAAATGGACATACCTCAAGAGTTGACTTGGTGGCTTGACGAGTACGGTATTAATGACCGAATTGCTCGCGCGGCGGTGTTAGCACAAAATGGTGTGCCGATTGAAGTTGTACCGGCTATGGATGACTTAGAATAACTGGTCGATTTACAGATATAAAAAAACACCCGCATAAAGCGGGTGTTTTTCTTAGTATTCTTTTTGCTTACTTAGTGTAAGACTGAGCGATGTTGTCGATACGCTCGTTTGCACGCTCAGCTTCTTCTTGAGCAGCCATTGCGTTTTTGTTACCCATTTGAACTTCGTTCTTCAGTGCTTGCACGTCAGAGCTTAGTTGGCTTACTTGGTTGCTTAGGTCATCCATTTTTGCTGTTGTTGCTTCGTCTGGACCAGATGCACAACCAGCTAGTAGTAGAACTGATGACGCTGCTGCTGCAATTAAAACTTTCTTCATTATAAGCTCCTTCAGGATTTAGTATTTAAAACAGCCCTGCTACTTAATTCATCGCATTGAGGCTATTTTTGAGTTTAGTGCCTAATTTTAAGAACGCAAATTATTTAAAAGTCAGAAAAACCAAAAAATTACGCGATTTTGCGGTTAAACTTCCTCTTTCTTAATTATGAGAATAATTTGGCATAGGATAATGTGATCTCTGTCAAAATTCTAACGCGAGAACACGATAAGTCACTGTATCGTCAGATTTTATCTAAGGAAAGCAGAATTTGGGCCATATTAAGTGGGACATCTCCTACAATGAAGCAAGGGAACGCAAATTTCTGGGTGACTGACATTGCTGGTTACCATGACAATTATCAGGTATTATGCGCGCTCATTTTTATCTGCACGACCTTTTAGGAGTACACGCATTGCAATTTAAAGAACTTGGCCTTGATAACCGACTACTGAAGAACTTAAGTCATTATGACTTTAAGAAAGCGACTGATATTCAAAAGCAAGCTATTCCAGTAGCTATTGCTGGAAAGGATCTGTTGGCATCTTCGAAGACTGGTTCTGGCAAGACTTTGGCATTTGTATTGCCGATGCTCCATAAAGCACTCAAGAGCAAAGCATTCTCAGCAAGAGATCCTCGTGCTGTTATTCTTGCACCAACACGTGAATTGGCGAAGCAAGTTTATGGCGAACTAAAATCGATGCTTGGTGGCTTATCTTACGATGCCACGCTGATCTTAGGTGGTGAGAACTTTAACGATCAAGTAAAAGCGCTGCGTCGTTACCCAAAATTTATCGTCGCGACACCAGGACGTTTAGCTGACCACCTTGAGCACCGCTCTCTATTCCTTGATGGCTTAGATACTCTCATTCTTGATGAAGCGGATCGCATGCTAGATCTTGGTTTTGCACCAGAGCTGCGTCGTATTCATAACGCGGCTAAACACCGTCGTCGCCAAACGTTAATGTTCTCAGCAACACTTGACCATGCCGAAGTAAATGATATTGCAGCTGAGATGTTAGATGCACCAAAACGAATTGCGATTGGCGTATCGAATGAAGAGCATAAAGACATTACTCAGAAATTCTATCTATGTGATCATCTTGATCATAAAGAAGCAATTCTAGAGCGTATTCTTGAGCAAGCAGAGTATAAGCAAGTCATCATCTTTACTGCGACACGTGTCGATACAGAACGTCTTACTAAATGGCTCAATGAGAAGAAGCTTAAAGCAGTCGCATTAAGTGGGAATCTCAATCAGACTCAACGTAATGCGATTATGAGTCAGTTCGAGCGTCATGTCTTTAAGATCCTAGTGACTACTGATGTGGCGTCGCGTGGCATTGATATTGCGAGCGTAACGCACGTAATTAACTTTGATATGCCAAAACATACGGAAGAATACGTACACCGAGTAGGTCGTACAGGTCGTGCTGGTAACAAGGGCGATGCGGTATCTCTCGTAGGCCCTAAAGACTGGGATAGCTTTAAACGTGTTGAAGCCTTCTTACAACAAGACCTGACTTTCTCTGAGCTAGAAGGGCTTAAAGGTAAGTTCAAAGGCTTTAGACCGAAGAAGCCTGCGTTTAACAAAAAAGCGACTGCTACTAAGGGTAAACCTCAACAGAAGAAAGCGACGACTAAGAAGCCGGCGCAACGCGACAAAACGTTCTACAAAAATGTTGCGGTGGGTGATTCGGTCTTTATTCCTAAGAAAAAGCCGAAGCCAGCCGAAGACGCTTAATCAATCATTTCTACTAAAGAGCCTTATTAAGGCTCTTTTTTTATCCTATTCAAACTGAAAACCTCAGTTATATGACAGTCATATAATCGAAATAATTTTGTCGTCATATTTGGTTTTACAGTCAAATCTATCACTAACTTACTGATTTTTTAGTGATCTTATCCCAATTGCTCCTCTCAACGTTTTTGTCATTTGTCATACACCTTTCAACTAAGTGAAACACAACTGTCATATTCGGGCACTAATCTTGTCAGCGTTCAAATGAAACTCGGCAATCAAGCCAATAAAGGAAATTGTGATGAAAAAGACAGTTATCGGTGCAATCGCTCTACTAGGCGCACTAGCAGTGACTCCAGCTTCAGCTAAAGAAACTATCTCTGCGGTAGGTTCTAGCAGCGTAACTCCACTGATGGAAGTTTTCTCTGAAACATACATGAAAGCAAACTCAAATGTTTTCATTGAAGTACAAGGACCAGGTTCTTCTGCGGGCGTACGTGCAGCTAAAGATGGCTCAGCAGACATGGGTATGTCTTCTCGTGCACTAAAAGAAGATGAAAAACAAGCAACGTTAGTAGAAGAAGTTGTTGCTCGCGATGGTATCGCAGTTGTTGTTAACCCAGCGAACGACCTAAAAGGTCTAACGTCTGAGCAAGTAACAGCAATCTACAAAGGCGAAATTAGCAACTGGAAAGAAGTTGGTGGTGCAGACAAGCCTATCGTAGCTATCACTCGTGATACAGCTTCTGGCACACGTGGCGCATTTGAAGACATCATGAGCCTGAAGCAAAAAATCAACGGCATGAAAGTAACGGCTATCTCTCAGCGCGCTCAAGTTGCTAACGGTAACGGTGCACTAAAGACTATGGTAGCAAGCAACCCATACGCAATTGGCTACATCTCTCTAGGTACAGTTGATACTTCTGTACACGCTCTAGAAATCGATGGCACGCCAGCGACTGTAGACAATGTTAAGAACGACTCATACAAAGTAGCTCGTCCTTTCCTAGTGCTTTACCAACAAGGTAAGCCATCTGCTGAAGCTCAGAAGTTCCTTGACTGGATGCTAACTGACGAAGCTCAAGCAATCGTAGAGAAGAAAGGTTACATCTCAGTAAACTAATCTCTACCAGTAAATATTGAATACCTTGCTCAGCCCACCGTTTAGGGCTGAGCCTTTTATATGTCTAACTCGAACTTTCGACGAGTAGAAATTAATTATGACCATCGCAACAAATAGTGAGAAGCTTATGAGTAATGAAGCGACTCAGTCCGTAACTCGTGGCAGCGGCCTTAAGGCTCAAAAACGAGTGGATTGGAAAGAACGAATTTTCCATGGACTTTTCCTTACCAGTGCAATCATCGGTATCGTATCGCTAGCGGTTATTGCTTACTTTATCTTCAAAGAAAGTCTTCCTGCTTTCCAAGCAGTGGGCGTCTCTGGCATTGTTTTAGGCCAAAACTGGCTTCCACCAGCACTTTACGGTGTTGCTACTATGATTGTAGCGTCGGTGGTTTCTACTCTCGGTGCGGTTGTCGTCGGTGTTCCAGTAGGTGTACTAACGGCTATCTTTATCGCAGAAATTGCCCCGAAGCGTTTGGCGGACATTATCCGCCCTGCGGTTGAACTATTGGCAGGCATTCCTTCGGTTGTTTACGGTTTCTTCGGTCTAGTCATCATTGTGCCTTTGATTCAGCAAATCTTTAATGTTCCTGCGGGTAACACGATTCTTGCGGGTATCATTGTGTTGGGTGTGATGATTCTTCCAACGGTTATTACCGTATCTGAAACTTCGATTCGTGCAGTGCCTCGCACCTATAAAGAAGGTTCACTAGCACTTGGTGCTTCAAAGATTTATACCATTTTCAAACTACTCGTACCGGCTGCTCGCTCGGGCATTATGACGGGTGTGATTCTAGGTATCGGTCGCGCACTTGGTGAGACCATGGCAATCATCATGGTCATGGGTAATGCGCCTGCGATGCCGGGAAGTATCCTCGACTCAGCGCGTACTCTAACCGCAAACATTGCGATCGAAATGTCTTACGCAAGTGGTGTTCACGCTAATGCATTGTATGCGACTGGCGTAGTGTTATTGGTGTTTATCATGATGCTAAACGCTGCACTACTTTACTTGAACCGTGAGAAAGCGAAGTAATCATTATGGATACAGTTAAACTAAAAAAAGCGCGCCAAAATAAAGACGCGGTTCTGAATGCATTTGTATGGGCCGCTGCTGCACTTACTGTGGGTTTCTTGTTCTGGATTATTTGGTACATCCTTTCAAATGGTCTTCAACACGTAAGCTGGAGTTTTATTACCGATAACTATACGCGTACTGGCGATGAGCACGGTATTTTCCCGATGATTGTGTCAACCATTTACATGGTTATCGCCTCGATTGCAGTAGCTGCACCGCTAGGCATCATGACCGCAATCTACTTAACGGAGTATGCCAAAGTTGGCAGTAAGTTAGTGAAGGTCATTCGATTCTGTACTGAATCGTTGGCTGGCATTCCGTCGATTATTTTCGGTCTGTTTGGTATGACGTTCTTCGTGGTTATTCTTGGTTTTGGCTTCTCGATTCTTTCCGGTGCATTAACACTGAGTATCTTGATCCTGCCAGTTATTATTCGTACTACAGAAGAAGCATTGATGGCCGTACCACAAACTTATCGTGAAGGTTCGTACGCTCTTGGTTCTTCAAAAATCTACACTATCTGGCGCCTTATTTTGCCAAGCGCAATGCCAGGTATCTTAACTTCGGTCATTCTTAGTATTGGTCGTGTAATTGGTGAGTCTGCTCCAGTGTTCCTAACGGCTGGTATGGTGGCACGTATTCCGGATTCATTGATGGATTCAGGTCGTACACTAACGGTTCACCTTTATAAACTCACAACGGAACTGTTCACAATAGAAGAGTGGAATCAAGCTTATGGCACAGCAACGGTATTGATTGTAGTTGTACTACTTATCAATATGCTGACTAAGCTTATCGCTAGCCGCTTCAATACAGCAACGTACTAACAGAGATTATTGACGTCGAGTGGCAAAGCCAGAACATAAAGAGCCTCGCCACTCCCAACATGACGACATTGCACGATAAAGAATTTAGAGATTAAGACTATGAACAAATTTAATATTGAAAACCTAGACCTTTTCTACGGTGAAAACCAAGCACTGAAATCGATCAACCTACCGATTCCAACTCGCCAAGTGACGGCGTTGATTGGTCCTTCTGGCTGCGGCAAATCAACGTTACTACGTTGTCTAAACCGTATGAACGATCTGATCGAAGGTGTGAAAATCACTGGCTCGCTGGAAATGGATGGTACTGACATCTATGGCAATATCGACGTGGCTGATCTTCGCATTAAAGTCGGTATGGTTTTCCAAAAACCAAACCCATTCCCAATGAGTATTTACGAGAATGTGGCGTATGGTCTGCGTGCTCAAGGCATCAAAGATAAGAAGCACATTGATATGGTGGTAGAGCGCTCTTTGCGCGGTGCCGCACTTTGGGATGAGGTGAAAGACCGTCTTAAGTCGCATGCATTTGGTTTATCTGGTGGTCAGCAGCAACGTCTGTGTATTGCACGTACTATTGCAATGGAACCAGATGTCATTCTGATGGACGAACCAACGTCGGCACTTGACCCTATCGCGACACATAAAATTGAAGAGTTGATGGAAGAGCTTAAGAAAGACTACACCATCGTTATCGTGACTCACTCAATGCAGCAAGCGCGTCGTATCTCAGACCGTACGGCATTTTTCCTAATGGGAGAACTGGTTGAGCACAATGAAACACCGATTATTTTCTCAAACCCAGCGGATGACCGTACTCAAGGTTATGTAAATGGTGACTTCGGTTAATCGCATTTGAACACAATTTCCAGTTATCGCGCGATTCCATTGAATCAAACAATTAGCGAGTGACCCGAATTTATTGGCATATCACTATAACTATAAGCGATGGTACTGTTGCCCCTCTTGTTAGAGGGGCTTTTTTTATTCAATTAAGTAGTAGCGGCAACGCGTAATGGCTTGTCATTTATCGGCAAGTGAATCAGTGCTGCCACAAAGGCTAGGACTACTGTCGACCACCAAATCGGTTCGTAGGAACCATAGTAGTCGTAAATCCTACCACCAGCCCATGCCCCTAAAAAGCTTCCCACTTGGTGCGTGAAGAACACCAAGCCGTAAAGAGTAGAAAGATAGCGAGCACCAAAAATCTGACGAACTAAACCTGAAGTAAGTGGTACTGTGCCAAGCCAGCAGAAGCCAATCGCACCACCAAACCACGCCGCTGTGTACTCTGTTACGGGAAGTGAAACGAAAGCAGCAATTACTACTGTTCTGAATAAATACAGCATCGACATGACATGGCGCTTACTGTATTTGTCACCCATTAGCCCCCAAAAATACGAACCAAAGATATTGAAAATACCGACGTAGGCAAGCGCAAGGGCTGCGCTGTTTGCTGGCAGGTTCTTATCGGCAAGATAACTTGGCAAGTGCGTAGCAATAAACATCACATGAAAGCCACAAACAAAGAAGCCAGCATGAATTAACCAATAACCTTTGTGATGAAATGCTTCTTTTAGTGCTTGTTTTAGCGTTAGCTCGTTGTCTTCAATCGGTGTTTTACCTGCGTTATTTTGACGTGAGGATTTCATAAATAGTGAAAACGCAACCATCAGAGTGCACAAGGCAGCAAAACCTTGTAATGCACCTTGCCAACCCATGTCATCCAACATTAATTGAGCACCTGGGATCATGGCAAACATACCGAATGATCCGGCCGCTGTGGTTAAGCCAAATGCTTTCGCGGCGTGTTCCGCCGGTACGACTTTCGCGACTGCTCCTAGAATGATGACGTAGCTTGTCGCGCTCAAACCTAGACCAACAAGCGCACCTAGTGATAGATAAAGAACACTGGTTTCATTCGTTATTGAGGTCAGATAGAGACCTAATGCATAGGCGATAGCACCTATTAAAATAATGCGTTTTGAACCCCATTTATCTGCCGCCATCCCGACAAAGGGTTGGAAAAGGCCAAACAAAAGGTTTTGCAATGCGATCGCAAAACTAAAGAACTCTCGCCCAGTTTCGAAGTGCTCGGAAATAGGCATCATGAAAATACCGAATGACTGTCGTATACCCAAGCTGACAATCAAGATGCCGATACCCAACCAAACTAATGGGGGAAAACGAAAAATACTCATTAATAATTACGCTCTAATGATGGTGATGAGAATGATCCATAGGATCGGTTGGGTTCTGTTGGTGGCACCCAGTATGCACTGCCTGTTTTGCAATAAGCTCCAGCAATACAGGAGAGTGGTGCACTGCGGTTAGGGTGATAACCAATAGCAACAACATTCTCACGAGTTGAGCAAAAATGGATTGTGAAAACATGACGCTCAATAGTGGTTTAAAAAGAGCGCGAAGTGTAATGATCTGGTTTGAATGACTCAAATGACATTTTGTGAATTAATCTATGCATAGCATGCATGTATTCGAACTCTGTCACGGAGAGTGACAATCTCAAGATGCACCGTGAGTTGAGTTAGGTATATAATCTCGCGGTAAATAGAATGGAAAACAAAAAATGAAGTACGATTGGATCTTGTTTGACGCCGACGAAACCTTATTCCACTTTGATTCTTTTGGTGGTATGAAACTAATGTTTGAACGTTTTGGCGTAAACTTCTCTCGTGATGACTACGAAGAGTATCAGTTGGTTAATAAACCATTATGGGTTGATTACCAAGACGGAAAAATCACCGCAGAACAACTCAAACATATTCGCTTTGAAGGTTGGGCGACTAAACTTGGTATCACTCCGCTAGAAATGAACAGTGCATTTTTAGAAGCTATGGCTGATATTTGTACCTTGCTGCCGGGTGCGAAGGAGCTACTCGATGCATTAAATGGTCAAGCCAAACTTGGCATCATTACCAACGGTTTTACGGAACTACAAGCGATTCGTCTTGAGCGTACTGGATTAAGTGACTACTTCGAGCATGTGGTTATCTCGGAAGAAGTAGGTGTGGCGAAGCCTGACCACGGTATCTTTCAGCACGCCCACCAATTAATGGGCCTCCCGAGTAAATCAAAGATACTGATGGTTGGTGATAACCCTGATTCCGATGTACTCGGTGGGCTTAACTTTGGTATCGAAACCTGTTGGTTAAATACACAAGGTCATCCGCGACCAGAAGGTATTGCACCTCATTACGAAGTAACGTCTCTTGCTGAGTTAAAAACCACCTTGTTTGCCTAAACTCCATTCGCCTTCGTCAATTGCGAAGGCGATTTAATCCCTCTCAATATTTGAATATCCGCTTTACCCTTCCTATGTTTTAGAGACAACTAAAGTTTGCCCCATTTATTGCGCCACACCGTACAAGTAGGCGTAGGAGTTACTAGAGCAACGTTTCTTGGCACCCTAGAGTGCCATTCAACACTAACAACGTACTGAATCAGCTAGATTTTATACAGACGAATAAAGTTGAAGTAACGCAGTAGCTTTATCACACAGGCCACATAAGGAATTGTGTCATGGGTAAATATGTCTCTTCCATACCCTTACTTTGTTTTCTCGGAGCACTCAGTGCTTCTTCTTTCACTCATGCAGATGAACGCTTCAAAGTTGGAGAACAGAAAGCAAAAGTTTGTATGACCTGCCACGGCGCCGACGGCATATCCAGCATTGAATCCTATCCAAATCTGCGGGGTCAAAAAATGGGGTATCTCATGACCTCGCTTCGCAGTTATCAAACTAGAGAACGTTCAGGGGGACTCGCTGTCCTTATGCAGCAGCAAGCCGATGCTTTGAGCGAACAAGACATCTCCGACATTGCTTATTACTACTCTCAACTTGGCTCTGATGATGCTAAACAATAAGGAGAGCTTTTATGGATACGACATCTCCTAACTACAGCACTAAAGTTGTTCGATACTTCATTATCGCCTCGTTGATTTGGGCTGTGGCGGGTATGACAATTGGCGTTATTTTGGCAGCTCAGCTCTATTGGCCTGCGCTCAACCTTGATTCCGAGTATTTCCAGTTTGGACGGCTTAGACCGCTTCATACTTCAGGCGTTATCTACGGCTTCGTGGTCAATATCTTAATGGGTACCTCGCTCTACATTGTTCAACGAACTGGGCAGTGTGAGATTTTCAACAAGAGCCTTGCCTGGATGGTCTTTTGGGGTTGGCAATTAGTGCTGTTGCTTGCACTGATTTCATTGCCTCTTGGCTATACAACTTCAAAAGAATATGCGGAGCTCGAGTGGCCGATTGATATTCTCATTGTCTTAGTTTGGGTGCTTTATGCTGTGCTCTTTTTTGGAACAATAGCGAAAAGGAAAGTTTCTCATATCTTCGTTGCTAACTGGTTCTTTGCAGCATTCATTATTGTTATTGCGATGATATTTATCGTCAATAATCTCGCGATGCCCGCCTCATTAATGAAATCCTATTCTGTCTTCGCAGGTGCGCAGGATGCCATCGTACAGTGGTGGTGGGGACATAATGCCGTTGGTTTCTTGCTCACTGCCGGCATCATTGGCATGAACTACTATTTCATCCCAAAAGTGTCTGAACGTCCGATTTACTCTTATCGTTTGTCCATAATTCATTTCTGGGGCTTGGTCGGATTTTATACTTGGGCGGGTACTCACCACTTGGTCTACTCTTCTGTACCTGTGTGGGTTCAGAACATCGGTATAGTGATGTCCTTGATCCTCTGGTTACCTTCTTGGGGGGGCGCATTTAACAGTGCCATGACCCTGCTTCAGAACAAACAAAAGCTCAAATCTGACTACATCATGCTGTTCTTCTTCTCAGCCATTCTTTACTACTGCTTGGCGACATTTGAGGGGCCTTTACTCGCGATTCGTTGGTTCAACATGGTTGCACACAACACGGAGTGGATTATAGGGCATGTTCACTCAGCGGCTCTTGGATGGGTTGGAATGTCGGGTATAGCGGTATTCTATTATTTCATTCCTCGACTATGGGGGAAAACAGAATTGTGGTCGCCGCGTCTCATGAAGTGGCACTTCTGGCTTGCTCATGCTGGTGTCGCTATCTATGCCATTTCGCTTTGGGTAGCAGGTATAGGTGAGGGTTATATGTGGTTAGCACAAAGCG
Source organism: Vibrio mediterranei (assembly GCF_900088415.1). Lineage (GTDB taxonomy): Bacteria > Pseudomonadota > Gammaproteobacteria > Enterobacterales > Vibrionaceae > Vibrio > Vibrio mediterranei. The sequence goes on along the minus strand of NZ_FLLQ01000005.1, from coordinate 264,128 downwards.
ATAATGGTGAATTGGTATACAGCTTTGTGGAAGCGATGAACTTTAAAGCACCTTGGTTATTCCTTCGATTCTTTGGCGGTGCGCTGTTTGTGCTTGGTTTGCTGCTCATGGCTGTAAACATATACAAGACCGTCAAAATGCCAACGTCGTTAATCGCAAAGGAGGCTTAACATGAGTGCAGATTTTACCAAGTCAGTCTTCATATTAATTGTCTCTACCATAGTGGTCGCGTCGTTCTCTATTTTAGTATGGGTACTTCCAAACTTACTGCGAACACCGGAGCTTGTTGCGAACAGCACTGCCAAACCGCTTACGGCGATCCAAGTGGCTGGTCGTGATATCTATATCAGCGAAGGATGCCATGTCTGTCACACTCAAATGGTGAGGCCGCTTGAGCCCGAAATGAAGCGAAACGGCAGGGCTAACCAAGAGCCGGATGACATCTATGAGTTTCCCAACTTATGGGGCTCGAAGCGCACGGGACCCGATTTGACTAATCTCGGGCGAAAATACTCTGACCAGTGGCACCTAATACATCTAATAGACCCTCGCAGAGTTGTGCCTACTTCCATTATGCCTGCTTACCCTTGGTTGTTCGAACAGGTTCTGACGGGAGATGACATCACAGAGAAAATGGAAACCCTTAGGTTCTTAGGTGTTCCTTATACTGATGATGAAATTGCCAATGCTCGACTGCAAGTGAGAGGAAAAACAAAAGGTGAAGCACTGATTCACTACCTTCAAAGTTTGGGTGTAGATACTGCAGAGGAGGATGGACAATGAGTCATTTTTGGAGCCTTTGGGCTGCTGTCGGCACTGTTGTATTTTTCATCCTAATGGTGCTGGTGGTCGTTAAGTACTGGCGCAACAATCACAAAGCTGACAAAGACAGAGTGTTAGATACCTTTGATGGCATTGATGAGAACGATGCGCCGCCACCAAAATTGTTGTTTGTTTCGTATTTTGTTGCATTTGCCATTTCTGTTGGTTACCTGATCTTGTATCCCGGAGTCGGCAGTTGGAAAGGGCTGATGGATTACGACCAAGCTAACGATAAACTGAGTCGTCCAAATACCACACTAGCGCAGCAGTTTTCCGAACTTACTGATGACTCGTTATTGGCCTTAGCGAATGAGCCAAATATAGTGAAATCTGGACGTATGCTGTTTCAGACTCATTGTGCTGCGTGTCATCGTGACAATGCTCAAGGTGCGAAACACTTTCCAAATCTTATCGATAATGAGTGGCTGTATGGTGGATCGGATGCTGCAATTATCCACTCTATAGAGTTAGGTCGAAATGGAGCAATGCCAGGGTGGATTGATGTATTGCGACCGGATGAAATCTCCAAAATATCGTATTACTTAGCTTCACTAAATCAACGTCATACCGACGTGCCTGAAATCAAAGTCCAATTAGGGAAAGAGCTGTTTATACAACATTGTGCTTCGTGTCATGGGGATGGCAGTGTTCCCAATATAGAACAAGGCGTGCCTGATCTCGCTGACAATATCTGGTTACATGGTGGCAGCATTGAGGAAATCCAGCACACCATTCGTGCAGGCCTAAACAATGTTATGCCAGCCTTTGGACAGCAGCTTTCTCAGAATGAAATTCTGGCTATTGGTGCATACATAACCAAAGCGCGGTTGGACAACAACTCTCGACTTGCCAAGCTTGATGCATCGTCAGTGGAGCGTGGGGAGTACCTCGCGCATGCAGGTGATTGCGTCGCCTGCCATAGTGCTGAAGGAGGAGAACCGTTTGCTGGTGGTCTGCCATTCGTTACACCTTTCGGCACCATTTATTCGACCAACATAACACCCCACGTTTCAGAAGGCATAGGTAGTTACGACTACGAAGACTTCCGTGCAGCCTTGGTCGATGGCAAAGGCCAACATGGCTACTTGTATCCCGCGATGCCATTTACCTCCTACCAGTACGTTAATGAGCAGGATATGCGCGATCTTTGGGAATACATGCAGTCCATTGTGTCGGTTGCTCGCAAAAACGATCCCAATAAGATGATGTTTCCTTCAAATATCCGACTTGGTTTACTTGGTTGGGACATTGTATTTGCGGATAGAACGCCAATTGATTACCAAGTACCTGATGAGCTTAAAGATAAGGTAGATGATGTAGATAAATGGCAGCTTGGCAAATATTGGGTAGCGGGATTAGGGCATTGCTCCGAATGTCATACACCAAGGAACATCGCTCAAGCGCTTGAAAACGACAGGATCTTCCAGGGCAATTTAATCGATGGCTGGAATGCTCCAAATATTACTGCTACTGAGCTATACGTTGACGGTTGGGATATTCAAAGTCTGACAGACTTCCTTCATACCGGTCACTCCTCGAAAGGGACGGCATTTGCAGGTATGGCAGATGTGATCAAAAACAGTCTGAGTCTTATGACTCGCGAAGACATTGAGTCCATGTCTTACTATCTGTTGAGCGGAGACACTAATAATTTCATTGATGAAAATGCGGTGCAGTTACAACCAACGGGCTTTGATGAGGCGGCCTACGCTGCGGAGATCTATACCACTTACAACCAAACATGTGGAGCATGTCATGGGGAAGATGGTAAGGGGCGTGATCCTATCGCTCCAACACTACTTAACAATGGCATCATTATGCACAGTGATCCATTCAACACGATTGCAGTAACGATTCGCGGACTTCAGCCAACGTACATTGATAAGGACAGAAACTTTATGCCTATGGCAAGTTTCGAGGACGTATTGTCGGATACACGACTAGCAGAATTGATCACCTTCGTAAGGTTATATTTAGGTGCTAGAGAAGACGTTGTTACTGCAAATGATGTGAAAGAAGTGCGTGAAATGCTGGAAAAAGCCGGATACTCGGGTGGTCTTCACGTTACTCCTGATATGTATGATGAGCGCGACGGCAGAATCAATGTAAACTAACGTGTGCATCTGGATTGATAAACCGTGTGCACGTTTTGGTTAATTAGACAGCGGATTGCTATAAAACTCGTTCAGTATTTAGTACGATGTGTTGAAACGTCATCTGGGTGGCGACTTCATTACGTTTGGTTCGAGTTATATCATCATGTCTTCAAAACAAATCCCAACCCTGCAACAATTTATCGATGCTTTAGACGATCATGTTTGGGTGAAAGATGCGGATAGGAAGTACATCGCTGTCAATAAGAGCGTAGAATCCGCGTGGAATATGCCACGCTCGGACATTTTCGGTAAGACTGATTTTGATCTTTTCGCGAAAAGCCGCTCAGAGCATTACCAAAAAGCCGACGACAGGGTCATCGACTCTGGCGTCCAAGAGACGGTGGAAGAATGCGCCAGTCGCGACGCATATGGTCATGATGTCTGGCTAGAAACCATCAAGTCACCAATTCAGCAACCAGATGGCGAGCTCATTGGTGTTATTGGCATGACGAGAAACGTCACCCGCCGGAAACAAGTCGAAGTCAGACTGTCGATCACATCTGAAATATTCAATAACTTTCAAGAAGGTATGATGATTACCGACCAAAATGGCAAGATTTTGGACGTAAACAGCGCTTTCTCAGAAGTTACGGGTTATCAAGCTATTGAAGTGATCGGTAAAAACCCCAGATTCCTACAGTCGGGCCATCACGACGCTCAATTCTACCAAAACCTCTGGCAACAACTCTCAGAAACGGGTCTTTGGAAAGGCGAGTTTATTAACCGCAAAAAAGACGGCAGCATTTATCCTCAAATGGCAACGATCAGCACTATCAATGACGATGGCAATTCGCTTTTGCATTACATTTGTGTATTTGAGGACATCTCGAAGCAAAAAGCGCATGAAGAGAAACTGCGCAAAATGGCATTCTTCGATCCTCTTACCAATTTACCGAATCGTTCTCATCTAACAAGTATATTAGAGCAGAGCATTGAAGGTGGTCAGCGCCATAGCGAGCAATTTGCAACACTGTTTTTAGACCTAGACCACTTTAAGCACATTAACGATAGTAAGGGGCACTTGTATGGCGATAGACTATTATCGCAGGTAGCAGATAGATTGGCGGACGTTCTTCATCACAGAGCTAGCATCGGACGTATTGGTGGTGATGAGTTTGTGATTATTCTGACTGATTATGACAGCGAAGCGCAGTTGCTGGACACAATCGACGAAACGCTTGGTGTGTTTAATCGCCCTTTTGAGTTAGATTCGCAAGAGTCGCTACGAGTGTCCGGGAGCATTGGTGTGGCATTGTACCCGCAAGATGGTCAAAACAGCGAAACCTTACTCAAAAACGCGGACACTGCCATGTATTTAGCGAAGAAAAACGGTCGCAATGGCTACGCGTTTTATTCTCCAGACTTAACCTACAGTTCGGTTCTTCATGTACGTGTGCAGTCTGCGCTACATGATGCAGTTGAGAAGCAACAATTGTCTCTTGTTTATCAACCCCAATATGATCTAACGAATAACACACTGATAGGCGTAGAGGCTCTGTTGCGTTGGAATCATCCTGAATTAGGAGTGATTGCACCTGCTCAATTTATCCCTATTGCGGAGAAAACGGGGTTAATACAGCGAATTGGTGCTTGGGTAATTCGTGAAGCGTGTGAGCAAGGACGCCGGTGGCTCGACCAGGGTATCGAGTTCGGCAAAATTGCGGTTAATGTCTCTGGGTTACAGCTGCAACATCCTAACTTTGTCACCAAGCTCAAACAAAAACTGTTAGACACCAACTTTCCAGCTGAACGATTGGAGATCGAAATCACCGAAAGCTTTTTGCTTATTGATCATCAACTTGCGGTTGATACTCTGAACCAAATCAGAGAATTGGGGATTGAGATTTCGCTTGATGATTTTGGGACTGGGTATTCGTCGTTGTCGTATTTAAAAGGACTACCGATCAGCAAACTAAAGATCGATCGTTCGTTTATTTGCGATGTTCCTGATGAGAATGACAGTAACGCTATCGTGCAGGCGATCATTGTCATGGGAGAAACGCTTTCTCTAAAAATCGTGGCAGAAGGTGTTGAGAATGGAGATCAAGTTGAATACTTGCGCTCTCATGGTTGTGAATATGGTCAGGGCTACGTGTTTAGTAAACCAGTAACCGCTGACCAATTAGCTACGCTGTTTGTTTGATTTAACTTTCAGCTTCGGTAAGCTCTGCTTCGTTTTGAGGCTGGTGTTTATCAGCAGCGGCTAGCATCTTACGAATAGCAATGGATGCAGTGAATGCTACTGCTACCATCACTACCGCGAGTACAGTAAGTAGTGAGAAGTAGTCGCCATATACTGTCTTAACAAACTCTTGAGTAATTTCTTGGCCTTTTTCCGCTGCGATAGAGGTTGAGAACACTGCGCCCACAATCCCAGATAGTGCAATCGCCACTGAGAATAAACTCACGGAGAAGTTCTCAATATGTTTCGGTGCTACAGACAGAATAAATGCCACAACCAGTGAACCGACAATCACTTCTGCAAAGGCTTGGAAGAAGTGGATAACTAAGAAAATTTCAGGTCGAATGATGACACTCTCGCCGATGTTTTTCACGGCTAGCGCCAAAATACCGAACGCAATGGCAGTCAGAATGAAAGAAAAACCAATTTTGGTTGCTGTGGTGAAATGGATGTTACGTTTCTCTAAGCTTGAAAAGGTTGCTGCAATCACTGGGCCTGCAACAATACACCATAATGGGTTCATTGACATTGATGCTTCTGGTGCGATTGGAATGATACCGAACAGGTCACCACGCATAGTATTGATGGTTACCATGGTCATCGATGTCATCATTTGGCCATAGTAGACAAAGAATGCAGTCGTCAGAACCGTTACGATTAAAATAGTGCCCATACGCAGCGCGTCCGCTTTTTCTGCTTTGAACATCAGAGAAATAAAATAGCCGATTGCCGCCAAACCAATGGCGTAAACAATGTTCTTGCCGATGTCCATATTAGAGAACATAAAGAACACCATTCCAACCATGGCGATAGAAGTAATACCGAATTTAATCCAGTTTGCGTTAGAGACAGATGCTTGGTCGATATCTGCACCGACGCCCTGAAGTTGTTTACGGAACGTCATCAACGTGAATAGCGCCGCGAACGCCAAGATACCAGAAAGCATGAAACTGCCATAAAAACCAATAACGAGCACGAACATTGGGAATAGGTATTGGCCTAGTAAAGCACCGATGTTGTTTACTGAGTAGTTAACTGGGTATCCGTTTTCAAAGTCTTCTTGGCTTTTGAACGTACGCTTGTAAAGGCTAGGATAAGAAGGGGACATTAAGCCACGTCCATAACTCGCTAAAGCAATACCAGCTAGACTTAAAGGGATGTTAACAGTAGATGCACCAATGACAAGCAACACGTAACCACAGGTAAATCCAAAATAAGCAATCGTCAATGAGCGGTACGCGCCTAAGAATTTGTCGGCAATAAAGCCACCTGCGATAGCGAATAGAGGACCGATTGATGAAAACGCACCCACCACCATCATAGTGTCCGCTTCACTGTAATCGAGATTTTCTAGAAAAAACCTCGTGAGAATGACCATCACTCCATAAAATGAAAGGCCAAACATCATTTGGCAGAACATCATGGATTTGTTTAGTTTATTCCACATAATTTTATCCTTAGTATTTATTAGGAAGTGGTTTAAATATCCAGATAAATGTTAACAGACAAAATTTGTTACATGTTGATCTCTACTCCTATTGTGTGGCTTTTACACACGACATTTTCTAATCGTTCGGGTGAGAAATTGTTATCGAATATCTTGTAGGCAAAAGAAAAGGGCATACGATGATGCCCTTGATGATGCCTATAAATTGAGTCTATTTCAGATTAAGACGCTTCATTAAACGATGCAGATTTCCCGGGTTAACGCTTAATTGTTTTGCCGTGGCACTTAGATTCTGATTATTATCCAAAAAGGCCTTTTGGACATATTGAGTTTGGAACTCATCGACAGCATCTTTGAGCGAGGCGGATGTGCTCAAAGTACGTATTGTATGGCCAGAAGAAGAGAAGTGCGGCTCCTTCTCACGCTGGTGTTGTTCTGATTGAACATCTAGTGTGATGTGTTGCGCTAATATAGAAACATGCGACGAGGTACTTTGTGCTTTAGCAATGACAGCGCCTCGGTTAATAGCATGTTCAAGTTCCCGCACATTCCCTGGCCAGTCGTACGCCTGTAATTTGGAAATTGCCCCATCGCTTAGACTGATGCTAGATACCTTTAGCTTGTGTTGGCATCGCTCGGCGAAAAAACCAGATAATAAAACAATATCCCCCTCGCGCTCTTTCAGTGGAGGGACAAAGATAGGGAAAACGCTGAGTCGATGGTAAAGGTCTGCTCGAAATCGGCCTGCTTTCACTTCTTCGTGCATGACACGGTTAGTAGCGGCAATGATTCTGACATCTACTTTGATATTTCGATCGTCGCCGACTCTTTGAATATCCCCGTATTGCAACGCTCGTAATAGCTTCGCTTGCAATCCGAGAGACAACTCACCAATTTCATCCAAAAACAACGTTCCCTTGTTAGCCAATTCAAACTTGCCCTTGCGATTGCTGATAGCGCCGGTAAATGAGCCTTTGATGTGCCCAAATAGCTCACTTTCTGCGACGGACTCTGGCAGTGCAGCACAGTTGAGATAAACCAAAGCTTCGTCCTTGCGAGAGGATTGTGAATAAATAGACTGTGCTACCAACTCCTTACCTGTTCCTGTTTCTCCAATAATCAATACCGACAGATCGGTATCCGCAACCGCTGAAATCTCTTGTTTTAATGCACCCATAGGTCGTGACTGACCAATAATATCTGCTGCATCCTGACGGGCCAGTTTAGTAGAGCTGGAGGACTCTGAAATTCCTCCAGAACGCTCGAGCTTTTCTACTAACAAAGCGGTATGAAGACTGTTGGCAGCTAAGGCACTTAGTATCCTTAGATCTTTGTCTGCGGTCGTATCAAATTGAGTTGGATTGAAAGCATCAATGGTGATCGCCCCGATGAGATTATCTTGTAGTAAAAGTGGGAGACCGACACAAGAATGAACTTCGAGATTGCCTTCATGGTTTGGGATAAGTCCATCATAGGGATCGGCGAGATCACTGTTTGCAGGGAAACGAACAATGTCTCCTGCTCTCGCAATTGCTTCAAATCGAGGATGATTGTCTATTTCAAAACGGCGGCCTAATACATCCGCGCTCAGTCCATCAGTAGCCAAGGGAACAAAAGACTTACCATCAAACTTGAGTAGTGCCGCTGCGTCACATTGAAGAACTTGGCGAATAGTGGAAAGTAAACGATCAAAGCGATCTTGTTCTGAAATACCGGATGTGATGTCTAGGGCAATCTGCAACCATGCCGAACGAAATTGGCTCATAACGAAGCTCCATTACCAGTGCTAATTTTGTCACTATAACAAATTATTTATCATAATGACTAAGTTTAAGAATTATCAAATAAACAAAGTATGATATGAAAGATGAGTGTTTAGTTATCTGATGAGCCTTATTCATAAATGTATTCAGGTAGTTAGCACAAATAGTGCTTGTTTCTGTCTCCATGGCACGCGATATGCTTAATCTTGGTAAAGATAATCATTATTATTTAGGCGTAGAGATGAGGTCGTTATGACACAATTACACTTAGACAGTCCTTTGCAAGAGGCGAATGCAGAGTGGTATCAAATTGCTAGCCTTGAAGTCACACCAAGAGCTGTTTCAAACCGAACATCGTCGTGGCTAGCTACACTGCTATCACGTTTTCTAACATTCTAATTTTACTGATAAAAGTATTGGAGACTTCCATGAGCCATTTAAGAATTCCTTCACATTGGACCATTCAACGTTCTACTCCATTTTTCACCTCAGACACTGTGCCACAGGCGTTACTCACCCATCACAATACTGCAAAGGGTGTGTTTGGACAGTTATGTGTTATGGAAGGTACAGTCACCTACTATGGGTTTGCGGATGAAAATGCGGTAGAGCCAGAAACAAAAGTTGTCATTCATGCAGGACAATTTGCTACCAGCCCCCCACAATACTGGCATCGCATCGAAATAAGTGACGATGCTCAGTTTAATATTAATTTCTGGTCTGAGAGTGATAAGCAAGGCCAAACAATGTTCCACGCTAAGTCGTAATCATCATGCACTAAACACGATGATCGAAAAATCAATGAATTAGGCCTCCAGGCCATCTTGGCTCCTCATACAGGAGCCTTTTTTCTATCTTGTATTTTGTCATATAAACAATGTTTAGTCTTAATGATTACTATGATGTATTGTCATAAAGATAATATTTACATGCCGGGTAGAATTAATATTCTTTAAATACAATGAGATATGTTTATATGAGAGGTTGGCACGCTCAATGCAATAGAAGAGATAGATTAAATGCCACGTTGATTATGTATAAGGTAGTAACATGACAATTCACGTAAAAAACAATATTCATTGGGTAGGACAACGCGATTGGGAAGTTCAAGACTTCCATGGTACAGAATACAAAATGACAAAAGGGACGAGCTACAACAGTTACCTTATTCGTGAAGAAAAGACAGTATTGATTGACACTGTTGACCATAGATTCAGTTATCAGTTTTTACAAAACTTAGAGATGGAGATCGACTTGCATTCTATCGACTTCATCGTCATCAATCATGCGGAGGAAGATCACTCCGGTGCCCTTGCAGCGTTGATGGAAAAAATCCCTAATACGCCAATTTACTGCACAGAAGCCGCCATAGACTCTATTGTAGGTCATCATCATCACCCTGAGTGGAATTTTAAAACGGTCAAGACAGGAGACACTATTGATATTGGCAATGGCAAACAACTTGTCTTTGTCGAAGCGCCAATGTTGCATTGGCCGGACAGTATGATGACGTATTTAACCGGAGATGCGGTGCTGTTTAGTAATGATGCGTTTGGTCAGCATTATTGTGATGAACGCCTATTCAATGATGAAGTGGACCAAGCGGAACTGTTTGAGCAGTGCCTTCGTTACTACTCAAATATCTTAACGCCATTCAGCGCATTAGTGACGGCGAAAATCAAAGAAGTGCTGAGTTTTAATCTTCCTGTGGAGATGATTGCAACCTCTCACGGTATCGTCTGGCGTGATAACCCTGTTCAAATTATCGAGAAGTATTTGCAATGGGCGGATAACTACCAAGAAGATCGCATCACTATCTTCTACGATACCATGTCGAATAACACTCGAATGATGGCTGATGCCATCGCACAAGGCATTCACGATGTGGATCCAGGCGTCGCAGTGAAGGTCTTTAATGTCTCGCGCCAAGACAAGAATGAAATACTGGCGAATGTGTTCCGTTCGAAAGGTGTACTCGTAGGATCGTCGACCATGAATAATGTGATGATGCCGAAAATTGCGGGCATGCTAGAAGAGATAACCGGTCTAAGGTTCAAAGAAAAGAAAGCAGCTGCGTTTGGTAGTTATGGTTGGAACGGTGGTGCTGTTGACCGTATTCATACACGCTTGACAGACGCAGGCTTTGAAACAACCGAGAGTATTAAAACTAAATGGCGTCCCGATGGCAAAGCAATGAGAGAGTGCAAAGCCTATGGACAAAAAATTGCCAAGCAGTGGGCATCGAGCGATCTCAATGTAACTCCTATTGAATTTAACACGGTGTCGAGCGATGAAGGTAAACCTACGTCCGAGTTACCCCATGATTCCGACTGCCAGTGCATGATCTGTACGGTGTGTAACTGGGTATATGACCCTATTCAAGGAGAACCGAATCAAGGTGTTGAACCAGGGACGGCTTGGGACGATGTGCCTGACTATTTCTTGTGTCCAGAATGTAACCTAGGGAAAGACGTATTTGCGCCTCACACTAAAGAGGGGGTTGCATGAAGCATTTTGACATTGTCATTATAGGGAGCGGCTTCGCTGCCTATCAATTGGTTAAGTCATTGCGGCGTATCAACAACTCAGTCTCAGTGGCTGTAGTGACGGGTGATGATGGACATGACTACAACAAGCCAGATTTAAGTCATGTATTCACCAAAATGCAAACCGCTGAACAGGTCATCACTAAGCGGGCAGAACCGTTCGCACAAAAGTATGGTATTGCGCTATATACCAACACTTGGGTCGAGCATGTAGACCCTCAGCTGCAGACTCTTGAAGTGGAGGGTGAAACGCTGGGCTTTGCAAAACTGGTCTTAGCGACGGGAGCGAGTCCCTTTATTCCAGTCATTGAAGGCTCTGCATCCCAAGATTTCCTTACTCATAATTCGTTAATTGACTATGAGAAAAATCAAACACGTTGGCGAAACGCATCTCGTGTATTAGTACTGGGTGGTGGGTTAATTGGCGTGGAAGTGGCACTGGATCTTGCGAGTGTTGGAAAGCAGGTTTTCTTAGTTGAACCTGCTACGAGACTAATGCAGAACCAATTACCTGACTACATCGAATTGAAACTCAAGCAGGCATTGCAACAAGAAAGCATTAAGGTTATCACCGATGCGTTTGTGACTCATATTGATGAAGGTCCAGAAGCAAAACTTGTTACTTTGAATCAAGGTCAAGAGTTGATGGTCGATGAAATACTCGTGTGTGCTGGCCTTCGGGCCAACACGGTATTAGCGAAAAACATGGGACTGGAAGTGAACAAGGGTATTACCGTTGATGATTACCTTTGTACCTCCACTGCCAATATTTTCGCCCTAGGTGACTGTGCTGAAATTCAAGGAGAAGTAAGGGCGTTTTTACAACCTATCGTGATGAGTGCGAGTGCCCTTGCTAAAACGTTGACGGGAGACGCCACAAAGCTGACATTACCAACTATGTTGACTAAGGTAAAAACGCCAAACTACCCAATTCAGTTTGCTGGCGTTGTCCATGATAAACAGGTTACTCGATGGAACTACGACGCTAGTACTAATGGTATTTTAGCTACCGCATTTAATGACAACGATGACATGATAGGTTTTATCGCGACACGAGGCCGAACACCTGAGTCGTTCAAATTATTAAGGGAGTTGGTCTAATACTCACGACCGCTGTTAAGAGAAAACAACACTCACCCCAGTCTTTGAGGTGAGTGTTTTTTGTTTCTTTCAGTACTGCTTAAAGCGCCTGTTGTTTTGCTTTTGGCTTAAGGCTTCTCTGCTTGCGAGGTTTAACCATCATTCGATAAACAACAGGGACAAAGTAAAAAGAGATCAATGTCGTGAGGACGGTACCACCTGCGATAGCCACAGCGAACGGTGGCCAGAAGCCTCCTCCTGCGATAATCAATGGTATAAATCCGCCAACGGTAGTGATAGTGGTTGAGGTAATATGGCGAGTACATGCCATAACTGCATCGACGGAAGCATCGATGTCGCCTGACGAAGCTTTCTCATCTAATCTCAATTCCGCCAAAATTACGATAGCCGCGTTGATAGCTAGCCCCATGATGCCAAGCATCGCTATGATGACGGTAAAGCCAAATGGATAGTTGAATATCCACACAGAGAGCAGCCCTAATCCTCCGGCTAACCCCGCCACCATAAAGATGATCGTACTTAACCTAAACGAATTGAACGACATGACGACGACCAAAATCATCAAGACTACCACAACCGAAATATTCGAAATGAGCAGACTTACAGAGCGGTCTCGTTCTGCGGACTCACCACCAAAATCGATATGATAACCCGCTGGTAAGGTATATTGGGACAAACGTTGTTGGAACTCATTAAGTACCGTTTGTGGTAGCACTCCCGCTTGGATATAGCCCTCAATGGTATTAACGCGCTCGCCATTGCGTCTGGTAATAGCGCCACGGCTGGTGGTGAGTTCAAGGTCGGCCAGTGTCGATACGCTGACACCTGTGGTATACGTATCGGAAGAAATAGGCAGACGTAAGTTGCCAAGGTGCGATAGGTTTTCGCGCTCTTCATTAGCAACACGTACACGAATAGGAATAGACTCGCTGCCTTCTGTGACCGAACCGGTTTCTCGGCCGACTAACGTCGCTTGCAACATGTTGGCAAACTGGTTGAGCGTAATGCCATTGAGCTTGGCAGTATCTTCATCCACTTTTAACCAAACTTTTGGTGTACCGGGTTGCAGGGTTTCTCTGGTGTGTGTGACATGAGGCGTATTGGCAAGAATGAGACGGATATCCTCTCCTATAGATTTGAGCGTATCGAGATTCTCACCATAGACTCGTAACTCTATTGGTGCTTTAAACGGAGGACCTTGTTCTAGTTTTCTCACCAAAATTTGAGCGGAAGGGATTTCTCTGTTTAACCTCTCCTGAAGCTCTGGAATGACTTTATTAGCGGTTTGGAATGAATCCATTTTAACCATGGCTTGTGAGAAGTACGGCGCGTTGTTTTGTGTGGCTTGTAAATTGTAGTAGAACGATGGGAAGTTAGCGCCAACTAACCAATCGACTCGCTCTACACCTTCATAGGAACGAATGATGTCGTCCACAAGCTCCGTAGACGCCTCAGTCGCATAAATACTGGCTTGTGGAGGTAAAAATACTTGTACCTCAAACATGTCTCGATCCGAAGGTGGAAAAAACTGTTCAGTCAGTTGAGAAATACTCCAATAGCCAGTAATGGGAACGGCTAAAACAAGCAGCAAAGAAATAGCAGGGTGTTTGATCGCCAGTTTTACTGAACGAGCAAAAGCATGGGTCAAAGCGGGAATGCGAAGCCCTGTATTGTACCAATGGTCTCCCGACGAGTGGCTAGGCAATAGCATAGTCGCGAACCCGGCAATGACGGTGTGCGAAAGGATATAAGAACCCACTAAAGAAAAGGACACGGTGATCGCAATCGCGCCTACAAACTCTCCAGTAGCGCCGGGCATCAGAATAATTGGAGCAAAGGCGAGAATTGTGGTGAGTGTTGAACCTAACAATGGCACCCATAGATGTGACAGTGCATTGATGGTCGCCTCTAACCGAGCCTGACCTTTTAATCGATAGCTTTGGATGGTGTCCACCATGACCACAGCATTGTCCACCATGATTCCCAATGCGACGATAAGTCCTGTCACCGACATTTGGTTTATGGGGATCCCTGTCATTTTCATTAATGACAGGGTAAACATCGAAGTCAGGGGCAGCGCAATAGCAACTAGCACAGCCGCTCTCACGCCCAAAGTCACAAAGAGTACAATCAGAATCAGACTAAAACCGATAAGCAAGCTTTGCCCTAGATCGACCAAACGTGTCGTCGTGTATCCTTGTTGATCAAAGAGAATGTTAACCTTGATATTGCTGGGTAAATCCTGCTGAAAACGTTCAATGACCTTCATTGCTCTAGCGGTCCATTGATCAACACGTAACTCAGGCACCATTCGAGCTGCAACAATAACACCGGGTTCACCATCAATGAGTGCCATTTCACTTTCAGGCGTCTTAGCGCTGCGAGTGACGCTGGCAACATCTTCGAGTCGAATAATATGACCGTTATCGTCGACGATCAAAGGCACTTGTTTAATTCGCTCGATCGAATCCAATTCTGACTCAATTTCCAGCCCAAAGCGCGCGAAATGGCTGACCAGCTGACCGGCAGAGTTTTTCGCATCTGCGCCTGTTAGACTATCACCGATGTTGATACTTGAGCGGCCAAAGGCCGCGGTGTCAGCAGTCCGAAGGTTAACTTGAATCTCTTCTTTTGGCATGCCGTATTCATCAACAAACTCGGTGCCTGATAATGTTCTGAGTCTTTTAGCTAATTCTTTAGCATAACGTCCTAATGTTAGAATATCGGTTTCACCAGGGCCGTCCCAAGTTAGCGCGGAAATGATGGTAAAGGCGTAGGTGTGGTCACTGTCTAAATCAGGGGCGCCTGAACCGGTTGGCAAAACAGGGGTGATGTCGGACAGTTTATCTCTTGCTTTGGACCAGACTGGCTCTGGCTCTGTAATCTCATCCTTCAGCTCTATTGTGACAATAGAGATGCCCGGCCTAGATGTTGAACTTAGTAATTTGACTTCACTAAGCTCCCTAAGTTTGTTTTCCACTACCTCAGTAACCAAGGTTTCGACTCGCTCGGCACTCGCGCCCGGAAAGCTTGTCGTTACATTGGCAAAACGGTTCGTGATAATGGGATCTTCTGCTCTTGGTAATGACGAAAATGCGGCGAGACCACTTACGATCAACAGAGCGGTCATTAAAATGAGTAACCGAGTATTGGTAATGATTTGAACTGCTTTCATATCACCACCTATTGAGCGCTTATTTGTACGGGTTGCCCCGGAACAACACGGTGCAGGCCACTGGCAATGATAGACTCGCCATTGGCAAGTGAACCATTGATAAAGGCACGTTGGCTATCAGCGTATAAGACGTTCACACTGCGACGTTCTACTTTACTATCGGCGCCTATAACATAAACATTCCACACTCCTCGCAAGCCATCAATAAGTGCGGTGAGTGGAATCCAGTAACCTGGTTCGTCAATCGATTGTTCGAAGGCCAAATAGGCCAGTTCTCCCTCCAAAACATGAGCATCTTCAGGAAACTGATAGCGCAGTGACACGCTGCGTGATTTGGTGTCTACCATCGCACCTGGGTTAAGAAGTGTGACGCCATAATGAGCGTTAGAGACTCGCACATCAGGAGAAGTCAGTTGGGTGACACGTTCAAGCTGTTGAGCTGGAATACCGATAAATGCTTCTTTACCGGCACTGGCGAGCAGTATTAAGGTTGGTGTGCCGACGTTGACAACATCTCCAAGAGAGACATGTCGTTTGGCTATAACGCCTGAATATGGGGCAAGGATGGTCGACTTTTCTTGTTTTAGCTTATTTGCGTTCCACGCGGCTTGTAGCCTCACAAGATTGGCTTGCAATACACCTTCTTGGCTTGTGAGGGCATCGATTTCAGCCTCTGCACTGAAGCCTTTCGACTTAAGAGACTGTTGACGTTTTAGATTGGCTTCAACCAGTTTTAGCTGGGCTCGCACTTCATTATTTTGTGCCCTCAGCTGGTTAGCTTCGGTGACCAATAAATCCGTATCGAGTCTAATGAGTGGTGCGCCTTTTTCTACGACATCACCCACATCGACAAATAACGCATCCACTTTGCCAGATAGCTCAAAGCCGAGATTAGCTTGTTGACCTGCTTTCACCGTACCAACGTATTCCCTTTGAACCTTGTATGAAGGGCTTAACGTAATTTTAGTGGTGGAGACAGTCAAAGGCTCGACCGCCTCTACCTCTGGTTGCTCTGATTTTTGACAACCTTGTAGCAAAATCAGAATTGCTAGTGCTGATGCTTTTGTTAGTAATTGCTTTGTTTGCACCATAGACATCCTATAAACCTAAGCTATTGGTCATAGAATAATCACAATCAAACTAGACTGTCTAGTTTGATTGTGTTAAAAATTAGTTATTCCAAAGGTTGCTACTGGTATTGTGAGCATGATCCAAAAAAGTGAACAGAAGAGACTACAGATATTAAAAGCGGCGGGTGAGTTGTTTTGCGAACATGGCTACAAGGTGAGCATGGATCAGATCGCTAAACTAGCTGATGTCTCAAAGCAAACGGTCTATTCTCATTTCAAAACTAAAGACCAGCTGTTTGAAACCTGCATTCAATATCGATGTGAGCAGCGCGCGATTGATGAATCGGCGTTAAGTTTGGATAATCCGATCAAGCCTACGTTGGTAGAGTTTGGTGTTCGTTTTCAGAACATGCATCTTGAAGAGCAAGTTCTGCAAACGTTTCGAAATGCAGTGGGGCAGGTGAAGTCTCACCCTCAAATATCTGCACTCTATTTGCAATCTGGACCTCAAAAAACACTTCATGTTCTAGCCAATTATCTCCAACGCCACCATGAAAAAGGCACGATTTCCCTTCCCAACGATTCAGAAAATGCAGCGATGCAACTTCTACTGATGTTCCACGGAAAAGCCGCCTACTGGGCGTTTTTGGGCGAGAGTGAAGTGCAAACTGAAGCACAGCGCAAACAATACATAGAAGAATGCGTCACGCTATTTCTAGCGGGTTGCTAACCGACGATAAGTGGTGATTGGCATTTTCGGTTTTACGTTGCTGAAATATATGAATAATCGACTCATTGAGCCAGTTGACCAGCGCACTATTTTGGTGGCGACTGTGAAAATAAGACAATGCAGGATACTGAGCTTCGGGTAATATTTGGTCAGGATTTAGCATGACTAAATTTGGGTAGTTATGTATCGGGAAGCAGTTGGTGGTTCCCATAAACATATCCGATTGCTGCACAACATCAATAAGTGCAACTGGGTATTCGGAACTAAACCCCACTTCAAGTGGATACCCTAAGCGTTTGAAGATTTCAACAGTAGGGCTTGTATATTTACTGTAGTTACTGACGATTAGTCGTGCTAATGGATACTTCGACATAGACTCAACCGTGACCTTTTTCTTAGTAATCGGGTGGCCTTTTCTAACGAGTAAGCAAGCGTTGATATCACCAATTGTTCGCTTTTCCATGAAAGGGTAGCTGTCAGTTAATTCAGCATTGATCCCTAATAGTATTTCTCCCTTTTCGATAGCGGTGACGGTTTGATCATTCCACGATGCGATATGGATTCGTAGGCCCGGAGCATGTTCACGAAAATAGCGATACAACTCACCAGAAATGGAGAAAACAAAACTCGAAGAGAGAGCAATGGTAATGTCTTGGTCTAGCTGAGCGGGGTCAAAGACATCGCTATCATTGATGACATTTTCAATATCGTACAGTAGTGGGAGTAACGAGCTCGATAGCTGCTCAGAAAATGGTGTTGGTGCTAAACCTGATTTCACTTTAACGAATAACGGGTCATCAAATTGATGACGCAATTTTTGTAGTGATTGACTGACGGCTGGTTGAGATACGTACAATCGTTCCGCCGCTTTACGCATGTTTTTCTCTTCGTAAAGCACCTTGAAGACGCGAAGAAGATTAAGATCGAGATTGGCAAATCGGTCTTTAGCCACTGGATTACTCAGTTTTATGGATGGCATGGGAATGTTAGCACTCTCAATGTTAGAAATACGTCAAAAGCCAACGTGGAATCACATTGGCTTGGTATAGGTGGTTTAACTGCCTGTTATTTAATAGGTTAGAATTTGTAACCAACCGTAAATGATAGGTAGTCTGCGTCAAGATCACCGT
Source organism: Vibrio mediterranei (assembly GCF_900088415.1). Taxonomy (GTDB): domain Bacteria; phylum Pseudomonadota; class Gammaproteobacteria; order Enterobacterales; family Vibrionaceae; genus Vibrio; species Vibrio mediterranei. Next base: position 246,006 of record NZ_FLLQ01000005.1, on the reverse strand, counting down.
ACATTGGTAAATCGACGCGAAGATCTGCGTATAAGCCCATGTCAAGTTGGCCACGCACGCCAGCACCGAGATAGACACTTGAGTCATTGCCCGTTATTTTGCCATAGTTAGATGTATTGACTTCATCACCTAGGAAAGCAAGACCAACTACACCGTAAGGTTTAATCCACCCTTGACCAAGGTCAAAGGCGTAACCAATATCGGTATCAATTTTCAAGGTACGAGCTTTGTAATCCAATGTTTCATCGTAGAATGGAACGTAAACATCATCCTGGTTCCAAGCATAAGACACGTTGATACCAAAGATTTGGTTGAAATCATAACCGTATTCAACTTTAACGCCGGTGCCTAAATTCCAGCTTCCCAGTGAGTCACTAAATTCTAGGCTTGAAGCACCTATACCAACACGATGACCACTAAAATCTGTATTTGCAAATGCGCCCGTTGAGATTGCTGCGATAGCGGTGGCAAGAACTAACTTCCTCATTACTAAACCTTTCTTGTTAAAAGCAGCCCTGCTTATGGTTTGCATTCCGTGCTCTGTTTCGATGAGGGCTAGTGTAATGACTGGTTAAAAAGACACTAATCATCAGTTATTAATAGTCTGATAACTCCTGCTTATGACCTCTCTGTCAAATAATTCTTGACCTCAAGTTAACTTGAGGAATTACGCTGAAATTCAATCACTAACAGAAGGAATAATATAATGAATGGATATATTGAACATGCCAACATTACGCTAGTTAACCCTAAGAAAACGATAGAATTTTTATTAGCTGCATTGCCAAATTGGCGCCTTAGAGGTCAAGGAAAAATGGAAGAATGGTATGGCAAGGAAGTGGAGTGGTTTCATGTCGGAGATGATCGCTCTTACATCGCAGTCCAATCGGGAGGTGATGGTCGAATAGCAGATTGGAACAACCATTGGACAGGCGTAAAACACATAGGAATCGTCGTAGATGACCTTGACGAAACAGTTGAACGGCTAAAAATCGCAGGTTATGAATTGGATCATTGGGGAGGAGAGCATCCCCATCGTCGTAGTGCTTATTACGTGGAGGATCATAATATGCAGTTTGAGTTTGTCGAATATTCCTCAAACAATAGTTCGGAACGAAATGACTATAGTATTTGATAATGTCCTATGAGTATTATCAATATGTCGGCGATTCGATGATGGCTTAGCTAATATATTGATATAAATGAAATTTCCTTTTTTTGATTCTAATTGTTCATAGGTGAACTGATGAAGGTTTAGATCTACGAATAGCTGTCATTTGTTGAAGTTTAAAACTTGAACTAACGTGTTCTTATCAATGCTACACGAGAGAACCTGTTATGACTGATAAGAAAGAAATCACTAGTGATGTAGAAAAACAGCGTCAAGAATTGATGGCGAGATTGAAAGGTGCTCAAAACCAGATGAAAAACTCCGGTTCTGATAAAAGCAACGCATCAGGCTTTCTAGATGTGATGATCAAAAGCACAGGAACTTTTGAGAAACAGTAGTAAAAGTACGCCCAAACTATCGTTTGGGTGTACTTTAGTTGTTACCCTAATGACCAGCATCTAACAACACTATTAATAACCTTCACGCTGTATTCATTGTTCTGAGAATTCTTCACTGTCAATCCTCACATACCTTGTTACCTTAAAAGTTCATACAATGGACTGCGGTAAAGCTATGGATTTATGGATAAAGCTAGAATACCTTGCCTTACAAATTTGGGCGATTTTTGTCATTAGGGCGTTACTATTTGGCCAATAGTTTGGTGGCAATTAGCCAACTTGAGTCATTTCGTTAAGCGTAAAACTCTCGACGGCGCCGTCGGTTGCTGCTTTGTATTGAGCAATATGTGGCGCGGCTAAATGTGCCATTAACAGCTCGCGCGACTCCCAGTTTTCGTAAAATACAAAGTGCGCAGGGTTTTCATTATCTTGGTGTAGATCGTAGTTGATACAACCTTGTTCTTTACGTGTGATATCAATGAGTTTAAGAAGCTCTGCTTTCACAAGTTCAATCTGATCAGGTTTTGCAATGATGTTAGCGACAATAGTCAGCTTTGCCATGGTATTTCCTCGTTAGAATGGATCTTTTGGTTGGTAGTAATTGGATAACAACATCTTATCTTGGCTTAAATAAAACAAAAAGAATGAGAGATTTGAAAGATTATCAAACCATTATTGATAATCGACGTGTTTCTGGAGTCGATCCCGTTCGCCACTTACAAGCATTCCAACAATTCAGTTAAAGCGATGTGAGCGGCGCAGATGGACTCATATACGCTCTACCAACTTCTGCAATGTTGCAATCAAAGTTCTTTGTTCTTCATCTTCAAGCCCGGCTAGCAACGCTTGATTGACTTCGACCGGTAGGTGAATGACTTCTTCCTTAAGGGCTTTCCCTTTGTCTGTCAAAAAGATTCTGAAGGAGCGACGACTTTCTGGGTCGGCACGTCGCTCGACCAATTCTAGAGCTTCTAATTTGTCGAGTGTTCTAGTCGTTGTTGAGCTCTCTACCTTGGACATTTGCGCAATCTCTCGCTGAGTAACGCCTTCCTTTTCCCACAAACACATTAGAGTTGGCCATAACGCGAGCGTTAGTCCCTTTTCTCGCAATCTCTTATCAAACTCTTTTGATGCATGATTTGCCACAACATTTAGTAGCCAACCAAAGCTGGTTTGGCGTTCGAATTCTGTCTTCATTTTTACACCATTGAAAAAGCAACTATTGTCATCGTAACTAATATTGAGATGATTAGCACTAACAACGCTTTAAAATTGCTCGATAAAGAAGGAGATAGTACATCTGCGTTGAGTATCTGCTGCCCTGTGAACATAGACATCAGCAGACTTTTACCACGTAGTTTGTAGATAACAATGGCTCCAACGTGCAGTGCGACCATGATTGGTAACATGTCAGCGAATACTACGTGAATGGTGTCTGCAATGTCATAAAGAGGCTCGGGAATAAAAATGCCGATACTCTCCAAACCATCAAACATTCCAGCTAAAAGCATGCCGGTAACACATTGAATGAGTAATATACCGATCATTGCAATAACCATGACTGCACCTAGCGGGTTATGCCCAACATATGAGATTGCCTTACCGAATGTATATCGGACAACTGTTTTTGGATGCTTAAGAAAAGAACGGAATCGGCTACTTTCACTACCAATAAAACCCCATATCACGCGCCAAAGCAATAATGTAAATAAAACTAGCCCCAATTGAAGATGGGGCCCTTGATTACTAAAGCCAGTGAATACTAGTCCCGCAAAAACAAGGGCTTGAATCCAGTGATAGAGTCGAGTCGCAAGATCCCAAACTTTAACTTTTTGCATAATTTGATCCTTTAGTCTTAAATAGTTGACATTAATTTACACGGCAACTGTTGCGTATGCAATAATTGTTGTGTAAATTAAATGCATCAACAACGATGTACAAATCAGGTGGAGGAAATATGTTCACTCATCATTCAACGACCAAATTAGTATTCTTGCTCGTATTATCGACAGGTACTTCATCTCTAGCGTATTCCGCTCCGAACTCAGCAACATTAGACATCATAGACGCGCGGCAAAAAGCCTTTACAGTCCTTGAGTCCCAAACTAAGGCTGTTAAAAAAACGCTCGATGGTAGTGATACCGACTGGCAGACTTTGTTAGACGCGAGCGAGCAACTTGTGGCTAACAGTGATGCGTTAAACGGTGCCTTTGCTTTAGGGACTCTAGAAGGAAGTAAGGCGAAAGAGAGCGTGTGGAGTAAGCCGGATAAATTCAATCGATTAATGCAACAGATGCAACAAGGTTATCAGCAGGTGGCGCTTGGGGCACAAAATCAATCTATTGCAGAAGTCGAGAAGGGGCTAAAGGCTGCGGAATCTACGTGTAAAAGTTGCCACCGCAGCTATCGTTCACGTTGGTAAGAAGTATCATTTGAAACAGAAGGTAACGTCATGAAAAAAATAATCAAAACTCTATTTGCTATCGGTGCACTTCTTGTGGGTGCTGGCTCCGCTTATGCGTACGATTATGGTGTTGAGTTAAAGTGGAACACTGATGATATCGCACAAGTGCTTAAGACGATGCCGGAACAGAGAGCATCATTTAAGAAGCTGGTGGATAACGGAAAAATCAAAGATATGTTTGTCGAAAATAGCCAAGTAGGCGGACAGAAGACACAGCTACTAAAATTCGTTATGGAAGCAGAAAGCGAGCAGTCGGTGCGTGACCAGCTAGCAAGCTTACCTTTGTACCAACAAGATTTGGTAAGAATAAACCACATTCAGCTGTTGGGCTCAAAGTGGTTAGACAACACACCGCAAGCGAATAATTTTGGCCTCACCTTCATTTGGAAGTCTGGGATAGATCCTTTGGAAATTGACAGAGTATTGGGCATCGATTTACAGCGAGTGATAGCACTTAATCAAGTTGGCACGGTAACCTCTTCGTACATCAATACTCAGAATTTAGAGAATGGTGTTGTCAGACCCACTTATTTGGTGGCGGTGCTTGCTAAAGATGCCGCACATGCTTTGGAAATGAGTAAGCAATTTGAGGCGGTGATAATGGGCTACGCCGACGTGCAAGTCGAGCCTCTGGGTCACAAGCTAGATATGAGCAAATTGTAAAACACAAAGTGCTGCAATCAAGTATCGGTTGCGGCTCACCTTTCTATTCCACTGGGCTGCACAACCTTATATTATCCAGAGAGTTTATTCAGATTGAAGTAGGATAAGACATGACGAAAAAGTCACTTTTTGTGTTTGATATGGATGGTGTACTCATCGAATCAGAACCTTTTTGGCGAAAGGCGCAGATTGAAGTGTTAGCTAATTACGGAGCGAGCGCCACTATTGACGATTGCATTGAAAACACTATGGGAAAACGACTTGATGATATTGCTGCAATATGGATTCAAATGTTTAACTTAAGTGTGGATGCTAAGGTGTTGGAATCAGAGATAATGCAAAGGGTAGTTGCACTTGTCGAACAGGAAGGCGAGGCGATAGAGGGTATTCCGACACTGATTTCAGACTTGAAACAAAGAGACTTTCGCCTAGCTCTAGCTAGCTCTTCTGCCTATCCAATTATTCATGCGGTGACTGAAAAACTAGCCATACAGGACAGCTTTGACTTGATGTTAAGCGCAGAAGACGTACCAAATGGTAAACCCGCTCCCGATGTGTATTTGGAAGTTTGTCAGCGTTTAGATGTTCCAGTGGAGCAGGCATTCGCATTAGAGGACAGCCTAACTGGTGTGAAAGCCGCTGTTGCTGCGCAGCTAACCACCATCGCTATTCCTTTTGAAAATAATCCCGTGTTTTTAATTGCGGATTATGTCGTGGGGTCGGTGCAGGATGTGATAGCAATAGTTGACCATCATGCCGTCGATTAAGCAAACTAACCACTAGATGTAAAACTGTGAGTAGCGAGGAAGCAACTCACAGTGTTTCTATATTCTATATGGACTTGAATTCTGGCATCAAACAAGCATTAATTGTATCACCCTGATATTCGATCGAAGAAGCTAGCTCACCCTCAATAACAACATTGGTGACCCCCATTTTTGCTAAGTCGCTTTTTGAGTAGTACCACCCGTGTGTTTCCTCAGTTAATTGACATTTTTTCGAACTAGTTTGACCGTACACAGTGATATCAGGATCAACATCAACGTACTCAAAAAAGACCTCTTCTTTTTCGCGTAGTCGGGATATAAACGTCATTAGCTCTTCTTTATCGGTAGAGGAAACCGATGCTTGCCAAAGTTCATCTGACTGTCTTGGCCCTCCGTGCCAACCAATAAGAGAACCTTCTTTAATCAAGACAGTTTTTGCAGCTGGAATAACATAATTTGCACATGCAGAAAAACAAAGTTTATCAACTTCAACGTCCAGATTATTTTCTTTGATAAAATACCCAAGTTCGATACCCGAAGGCACATCACCGCCAGGGCTAGTGATTCGTATTTTTTCAATATTTGCTCCAGAATTTCGAACAACTCTTAATGCTTCCAAAACGCTATCGCCAGATATCGGGCCGTCAAATATAAGCGTGCTTCCGGATACTGACACATTGTGATCGGGCATAAAAATAATCGGGATACTTTTACAACCTGACAATACAGCGAGTGTTACTAGCGAAAGGCAAAGTAATCTCATTTCCTGAACTCCATTTTGAATTAATTTAATTCCGTTTTTTTCACGGTGCACGGATTACCTGCAGCCATGCAATTGGCAGGAATATCCTTTGTAACTACGCTACCAGCGCCAATTATCGCGTTATCACCGATATTGACCCCAGGAAGAACAATACATCCGTAACCGATCCAAACATCGTTGCCAATTGTTACAGGCTCAGCTTTTAGACTATCAAGCTCATCCGGATGACCTCGGTTTGTAAGTGCATGGCCGCTACAATCCATAATCACTGTATTAGGGCCAAAAATGACGTTATTTCCTATTGAGACTTTGTCGTAAGCACAGATTGAAGTGCCCTGAAGCACGCACCCTTTGCCAATGACTATTTTGCCAAAAGGCCTGTCGTTGACAGCAACACTTGTCAGTTTCGTGATGCCAGAAGGAAAGGCTGGAAAGTGGGATGATTCGAGGTAACAACCTGAATCAATTACGATAGCTTTGCTGTTGTTTGGGAAATATTCGGATCGTTTCGACCCCGCTTTGGTCAATGTAATCGACGGACAACCAGAAAATGTGACCCAATTATCCGAACCAAAGTATTTACCATATTGTTCCATTAACTCAACGTCAGACAGTTCAGCATGATTATCTGGGCTGAGTATTCTTTCGTGGTTATACATCTTGAGCTTCCTGCTTAAAATTATTCGGGATTTCCTGAACTAGACCACCATCCATGAGCAATACTCGGTCAGCTGATGCTATAGTCTCTGGACGGTGTGCAATCATCAAAATAGGTGTCTTGATATCTTTAAACATCTGGCAGACAAATGACTCCGAATAGATATCTAAACTACTAGTCGCTTCGTCTAACACTAGAAACTTAGGTTTTTTGTACAGAGCTCTCGCAATGAGAATTCTTTGTTTTTGACCTCCAGAAAGGCTCGAGCCCATCTCGCCAACTAGCGTGTGGTATCCCATGTTTAGGCGTTCAATATCATCATGAACACCTGCCCTACGAGCACACATAATGAGCCACTCCTCATCTAAATCGCCAGCGAAGAAGGTTATATTCTCGATAATTGAACCACTAAATAGTTGGTCTTCTTGCAATACCGCACCGACTTGCTCCCTAAGGGATTTGGAGGCTGTCGACTTATTGCCAAAATAATTAATGCTACCTGACGTAACGGAATAAATACCTAACAACAGTTTAGAAATGGTTGATTTACCACAACCAGACGGTCCGACTAACGCAACAATCTCATTACTTTTTACAGTAAAGCTTGCACCGTTAAGAATAGGAGGCTGATCTTTTCCGTAGGAAAAGAAAACATTGTCAAACTCAATAGCATTATTACTTAGATTATTGGCTTCGATTGGCAACCCTAATGCATCAGGAACACTATCCGTTTCTTTCTCAGTCAAGACAATATCCGCTAAACGCTCGTTGTATACAGATAACATCTTAAATTCAAAATACTTATCGATTAATGAACTAATACTGGCAGAGAATCGGCCTTGATATGAAAGAAAGGCCATCAACATACCGATTGTAAACAGCCCATCTAGCACCAAGTTTGCGCCAAACCAGAGAACCGTAGCTGAAACAAGGCTGACAATCGTCACATTCATTGTGTTGTAGATCATCCCGAGTTTTTGCTCGTGTAGCTGCGCATTTCTTCGTTTAATATTGAGGTTTCGCCAAGATGACTCACGCCAAGGTAATGTCCCATTGACTCTTAAGCTCAATACACCGCGAACTGTCTCAATAAAATAACTTTCTTCTTGAGTACTGGCCTCCCAAGTGTTTTCTTCTGCACGTTTAAAAGCGCCAAACCAGGCAAACCTCAGAACTACGTAGCCTAACGCTGCAGCGATGGCAATGAATGATAGTTGAGGGCTGTAAACCAACATAACCGAAAGAGTGCCTACCACTAACACTAAATCGAGTAGAGCCTGAATGGCGCTAGTAGTTAACGTTTGTTGAATGACACCCACCGCGGAGAATTTCGCACTTATGCTTCCTATGTCCCTTTTTTCAAACCAATCTATCGGTAATCGGAACAAATGGTGGAACACATTTGCAGCCCACTGCATGTTAAAATTCACTGATAACTTGATTGTCGCCCATTGTTGAGCAAGTCCGATTAGGGTTTGCGTTGCTGTTACCATGAGTATGGCTCCAATGACGAGTACAAGAAGGTTTTTGTCATAACCAACCAACACTTCATCAATCACAATCTGATTGAAGATAGGCAAAGTAAGCGCTAATACCTCTAATACCAATGCGAACACAAAAATTCGACCTAGTGCTCCTTTAAGACCAATGGTTTTACCAATTAGAGTTGATAGCCGAACCGCTTTACTTTCAACTTTTTCTTCAAAGTCGTGGGTTGGTGTTAGTTCAAGAGCGATTCCTGTGAAGTGCTTATTGAGCTCATCATGGCTCAGTTTCAATGCACCGTTGGCTGGATCGTGAATTTCAATTTTTCTTCCACTCACTTTTTTTAACACAACGAAATGATTGAGATTCCAATGCAAAATGCAAGGTGTAGCTAATTGCTCCAGTTCATCAAGATCTAAACGTACCGCGCGACCAGAAAGCTTAAGAAGTGCACCGCACTCAATGAGCCGTGCAAATGACATCCCATGCTGGGTAATGCCGCATTTTGCCCGTAGCGATCGCAGATCAGTTTTGTAACCATGCCAATCAGCAATCATCGCAAGGCATGCAATACCGCATTCCGCCTTTTCTGTTTGGCGAATCAGAGGGAGCCTCTTTCCCCACCCCCAGTCTATCAACCCTTCTGCATGCATGATTACATTCGCCCTTTGATGGTGTACAAAGGCTCCAACAGCCACTCGTAAACCTTACGTGTGTCCAGTTCAATATCTGCGGTCAATGTCATCCCTGGCACAAACATTTGCTCCTCTCCGTAAACCGTAATAGTTGGTTTATCTAATTTGACTCTTACTTGGTACAAACCAACGCCACCATGAGTACGAGAAAGCTGGCTTTGTATCAATGGGCTATTGGGTAGCATCTCAGCGGTGACAGCAGATTTTGATATAGATGAGATAACACCTTGTTGAACGCCAAACTTTTCATAAGGAAATGCATCGAACCGTAGGCGAACATCTTGACCTTCTTGAATAAAACCTATGCTGCGACTCGGTGCGTGTAATTCAACAAAGACTGGTTCTTCACCTTCTGGGATCAGTACAAGTAGTGGTTGACCTTTGTTAACTGAATGACCTTCCTTAACGAATATTGACGCAACCACACCGTTAATAGGAGATACAATCTGAGTGTCTGTCTGAAAAAAGTACTCCATTTTGTTTTGCACGATTTGTTGAAGCTGGCGGTCTATGTCCTGAAGGGCAATCTCAAGGTCTAACTGCAGTGTCTCTCTTTTTTCTTCCCGGTTCGCTTTCTCTCTTCCCAAACGCTGTAAACTCAGGCGTTGGTTTTGCACCTTAGCTTCTAGTGTTATTAACTCTAGTCTTTGCCTCTGAAGTTCAATAGAAGAGATGAACTGCTTGTTGACTAACACTTGTTGTTTATCAACCAAACTTTGAGCAAGACTCAGTTCTTGTTCAGATAAGTCAACAACAACTTTTAGTATGTTAGCCTCTTCAGATAAACGTATTAAGTCATCATCAATGACTTCTAATTGGTGTTGCGATTTTTCTATTTCTTTACTTCGACGTTCATTTAACAAGGCAATTTGATTTTCAATGGTAGTGATAATCCGCTTTTTTACTCCCTGGCCAAACTGATCATATCGCTCTGTTTTGATCTCATACAACGGCGCTCCAGCGAGTATTTTTTTACCTTCAGTAACAAGTACCTTTTCGGCATATCCTTCATCATTAGCTTGTATCTTTACAATACCTCCGGTCGGACTAACCACACCATTCAGTGTGTCTCGGCGTGTGTACTCGGCAAAAACAACGAAGCAAATGATGGTCATTAGGACAAACACAGATGCAGCCACAAAAAGATGCTGATTCAATGATGCATCAATTAAAATAGATCCTTGATGGTTTGATTTCTGTGCCTCAAAATACTCTGGCCGATATAAATGTTTAGCTCTTGATATCACGGGTCATCCTTTCCCTAAACGAATGAGGTCAAAGCTGCTTCACTGCAATTTGTTGATTCTTATTTGAAACCAAGTTTGTATTGATTTTTTTTGCCGACAAGTCGACACCACATTGACAAATCTTGGTCCTGCACGTTGTAGGAAGGGTAGGTAGCTCAATGTCTTCATCATAAATCGAACCAATCGGACCATCTTGCATACACCAAGAACGGTAAATATCGCCGCTGAATGTCACTACCAAACTATCAATACCTGCGTAGCAGTCCCAACCTACAAAATTGGTTTGATCATTAGCGATTAGATCAAATGTGGACAGATTCTTGGTTGTACCATCGGCATATTTAACTTCTAGTTCAGCCATTGAAGGTGGAAGTGTTTTAAGCTCAGGTCGACCACGGAAGTCTTTCATTATTTGTTCTTGTTCGGGTGTGTACGGATACTTCTTGGTAATTCCACCATGGCCGAAGCCTTCAAAGAGTGGTTGGAGAGCAATAGAGCAACGAACTTCTTGTTTTAGCTTTTTGGCAAACGCTAAACAGTCATCAAACCGTTCTGGAACCATCATGATGTTTACGTGGAAGCGAGTAGTTTGAGAAGCCTCAAGAATTTTAGACACTTCAGTAAAATGAGAGCCACTTTTTATATCGTTAATGTGATAACTGAGGCTCACTCCAGATAGTAAATGCGCATATTGTTCCCACCACTCCAAGGACTTTGAACCATTTGAAACAATACAGACTAACCCGTTATTTAGATGTATATGCTTGATAAAATCAGTAAAATATCTAAGTAGAGTGACTTCACCTCCACCAAATTCAAAGTATGGCACAAGTCCTTGCTCATTTGATTGCGATATAAGTTCATCAACAAATTTGATTGCAATTTCATATGATGGCGACTTTATTGAACCACTATTGAGGTCAGAATGGCAATAACTGCATTTGTAGTTACAATTATTAATTAGTGCCCAATTTATACCTAAATATGAATCACAGGATATTATTTCTTCAATTTCCATAATGTATAGCTCTCAACAGACAGAATGAATACAGGTCGCTACATACGACCTGTAGTGTTTATTTTTTATAGTAAGACTTAACCAACAACACATGAATTATGAATGTAACAAATAAGGTCAGTCTCAAATAAAAATCTATATCTGTTTTAAATGCAAAGTAACCAATAAGGCTAGCCATAATGGCTGTTGAAGTTAAGTAAATTACGCGCATTAGAAGTTACACATCCCTCCTCCAAACCCAAAGCCACCAGCCCCTCCCGCAGCAGCACCTATACTCTTAGCTGCAAATCCTGCCGCACCTCCTGCCGCAGCAAAAGTACCTTGGCAAAGAGCATTCGCTAGCTGAGCCCTGCCTGCATCACCTTGAGGACCAGCCATTTGCTTTATAGCACTAGGAGAGGCAGGATAACCACTAGAGTTACCATCACCACCACCATCAACCATTGAGATTTCATCAGCACTTAAGTTATACATAAGTTATTTCCTTATATTTTAATTACAGTAAAAGAGTACTGCGCTCATAAAAACTATCTTGTTAACCAGCCTTTTTTCTTTCCAAGAATTTCATCAGAATAGCCAAGTAAGTTGGGTAGCCATGTAATTGCTTCTAACAAGGCAGAGTACATTGGTGCTTTTAAAGCCTGACGATTTGATAAATCACTAGATAGGTTAAAATCTCTTATATAGGACTGCACCAACAAAAAATAGACCATTATATTGGCTGCACCGATTACAATTGGAATCCAAATATCCATTGCAACCATAAATCCTAATAGAATAATGCTCGACGGAAATACGTATTGTGCCGCTGTCAATAGAAACCAAGGAGATGCACACAATCCAGCTATCCAATGTGTTTTCCAAGCTTCCGCATAAGCTTCTACTCGCCCACGAGCCCAGCGTCGACGTTGATTAAATAGCCCCTTAGCATCGGTTGGGCACTGCGTAGTTGCTTTTGCTTTGGGGGCGTATCCTGTTCGATAGCCGTTTGATATTGCTTTCCAGCACCAAGCGATGTCTTCGACTAACCATTCGCTCCATCCGCCTAACTTTTTCACTACTGAAGCTCGGTGAGCGACAAAGGCGCCTGCTAAGACTGGGACACAGCCTAGTTTGTCTTGCGCGGCTCTTATTGCGCCATAAAAGCTAATATGTTCATAGTGTTGCAGTTTTCCAATAAAACTGTCTTTATGGTTTTCCGGAGTGATATAACCACAAACAGCGGCATACTTTTCATCAGACCAAAGCTTAGTGACCAGTTCATAGATGCCATTGGGTTCTATATAGGTGTCGCTATCTACAACGACATACACCTCTCCAGTAGCCATACCAAGTTCTAAAACATGATCCAAGGCAAGGCCTTTTCGCCCTCCATTGACCACTCTTTCTACAATCTGGAAGTCATGATTTACTTCGGTATGTGAAATCCATTCTTTAACTCTAGTTATTGCATCATTTGTCGAGCCATCATCAATGACAATTACCTGAATTCGATTTGAATATCTTTGTTCATTTAACTTGTTCAAGGCACATATTAAATGCTCTTTGTTTTCATTATAAAAAGGCAAAAATACAGAGACTTTTGGGTGGTCGTCATTCTTACCGTTCGACTTTCTAAGTTTGTAACATCCAAACAAAACAAGGGTGGTAATAAATGACACTAAGGACGTAGAAATTAATATTACTTCTATTACATCAATCATAGTTATCTCACTCATGATACGTAATCGTTAATAAGCTGACTAACCGATTGATAGTCGTATTCTGTGTTCAAGTGCCCTTGAAGCATGGTAAAGGATGAATATTTAGCCTTTCGCAAAGGAAACCCAACAGAATCGACATCGAGCCCGAGATCCTTTGCTTCTATGAGAACATCCTGACGAAATTCATGGTCATTAAAGCGAGTAATAAACCTTCGCTCAGCACTTTTTAGGCGCTCTTTTAATTGACTCGCTTGTTGTAAGTTCGATATTGAATGATCCTTAAGTCCTAGCTCTGTTAACAAGAACTTGTTCTCATATTCATCAAGTAACCTCGAAAAATATGATGAATATTCTCTAATTTGACCTGGAGTTAATTCGCCTTGCGAGTAGTGATTCAGCGTGTCAATGAAGTTAACTAGCCAGGATTCTATAAGTTCATGGTCATCCCAGACAGCCCCGACACCATTTGCCAGAACATAGTTGCCGAAGTCTGGTACAGCCGTTATTGTGCCAAAATCTAAGAATCGACCATCAACCGATACGTTTGAGCTCGTTAAGGAACCATGTGGGATGCCTTTGACTCTAGATGCTGCAATTTGGCAAGCCAATCGATTGATCATTTTATCTAGTGCATTATCAAGAGAAGCTTTTTCCTTTCCACTTAACAATAATTTCGAGAAATAGGGCGCAGCCTTTCTCACGCGATTGGCATCATTATCACGAAGATGTTTGTAGCTCTCCTCTGGCCAAAAAAAGGAGCAACGCTCAAAGTGGGCAGGGCGTATAGACACTTCCCTTATTGTTAGGGCGCAATGTTTATCGGGCGCTTTATCCAAGTACCCAAACTTATGCTTTACGTTAGTCTTGATAATAGCTAACGTGCGTATTGCTCCATAGGGCAAATATTTGTGGCAGATTTCTCCCCAAATCGCTTCATTGATCGCCTCATCTATAAATAACTTGCCGTGTGAATGACTTTCAGACATATTTGCAGCAACCAAAGGGTTACGGCCAATTCCTTTTATTTGAAAATGGCCATTTAACCCACACCTTGCACTGCCACCATTGCATATTTCATGTCGAGAGCCATACTGATCTGCCATGAACTGTTTTTTATCATTAGTGATAATTCGTTTCTTCTCGGCATAGCCCTTCGACACGTAACTAAAGTTCTCGATCAACTCACTTTTAATGGCATTATCATCAAGTTCAATTTCATATTCTTGTGTAAGCGCCTTATTGATCCAAACCACTTGAGTGTCTTTTAGCTTGTATGTATCAAATAATACAAAGGACTCTTTAGGTAAATGTTTATCAAAATAAGGAGTATTGTCTTTTCTAACATATTTATGTGTTGTCAGAAGTTCAGCATCCATAAATACTCCGTTTATTTGTTTTGATAATATTTCCATGTTCGTCTCGAATACAAATATTGACCTCTCTTGTACTTATTTTTGTAGAGGAAATTACATGCTTATATAGCGCCTTCAATTGACTTAATCTGTTTCTTTCGACAAACCAGTCAACAACAATCAGATTACATCCCCCATTCCAATGCATTGGCTTAAGTGAGAATCTAGGTTGAGTCATATAATTAGATAGTGTTGAATCATCAACCCACGCCCAGATAACGTATCCGGTGAATCCAACATCACTAGATAACTTTAAAAACTTGTATTGCCTATGAATTACCGCTGGTTTTATCCAATGCAGGAATGACGCAAGGTTGAGTTCCCTGCGTGAAGCACATTTAGCCATTACCTCCAAAAATTGCCCTAATTCATGAGTCACTTCTATCTTTGATAAAGGACCATAAGGTAAACCGGAAATTTGACTATTAACTGAAGAAACCGAAGTTTTTCTCATTACAACCTACAGTGACGGTGTGAGTTATTACTCCCTATATTAGAAATTAGAACTTAAATAGACACACCTTCACTAACGCTTTCCTTCGTCTCACAACACACATTAACTTTATTGATAAACATAACTATTTCATTGCTGTACGAGCTTTGTTGCTTAATTCACGGATAAAGTATGCTTGTTGAAATGAGCTAAGTTTTTAAGGGGTATCAATGAGACTTTCATTTCTGTGAAAATGAAAGTCTCCTGAAGTGCGTAGAACACTCTAAATGAAAGAGTAAGTTATATAGGTTGGATTTACGACGCGCTGTTGGAGATTCCCTTTTTACGGGAATGACGAATATTAGGGGGGTAGATGTGAAGCACAAGAAGGGGTAAAGACGAACGACATTTAATGAAATGATGCGAACATTGTAATTAGATTCCTGCTTCCGCAGGAATGACGTAACCCTGAAGAAATTGGGCAAAAGACGTACTTAAATCTGATGCCCTAATTGAAGGCTTTATAGTGACTTAGAAGAACTAATAGTTTGCGGTGTATTCCCTGCATATTAAAAGACATTCGTAAAACTCTTAACAGGCATTTGCTGTGACACAACAAGCACCTTGCCATCAGTATAATAATCGTGACTGTCGTTTTTCGCTGTCACAGTAGCAAGCTTAAGATTCTCAGCATTCCATTGAGCGTTTAGTCGAAATACATCTTGCTTAAGCTTGTCACGCTCGGAGTCGACGTCAGGAGCCACGCTGTGCAAGATGGTGATAATACCGCCATATGGTGTGATTGTTAGGCCGTTATCATAGCTAAGTGCACCCACCCATACAGTTTCTCTGGTTTGTTTGTCTATACCTGCATTCCACCATCGAATATGCGAGCGTTTAGTTAGCGTTCCCGGTAATTGAAACGCAAGGTCTTGTGGCTGCCCGTTCCACATCAAATCAGAGACTGGTGGTGTTTTGGTTTTCAGCAAATTGACGTAGTCGGAGAATTCAAGCTCGCTGCGTGAAAATGTTTTATTTTCAATCCACCCTAGCTGCTGCATTAGGTTCTTGGGAGTTTCACCCAAATAGACCACGTTTACGGCTTGAGCTGAGTAAATCGACGACTGACCAGCGAAAACCTTAAAGTTTAGTCCTTTGACATCAACCACTTTGTTTTGAGTGTCGGTAGTGGTGGTGACGACGGTATCGTCGCTGAACCAAAAAAAATGCGAGTAGTTGAGTGCTAACATGCCTACTAGCAAAAAGCTGCTCGCTTTCAGCCAAGCATAACGCCACTGCTTTTTAAGACCAAAATAGAATAGAGCTAAGGACGCTATGCTTAGCCCTAACGTGTATTTGTGTTCTGAGATGAAGGTCGCCATCTCACCTAACACTGGCACATTGTCCACACCAGCGGCTAACAGGTAGCCCCAAACAACAAATTGCCCCACACCTAACAATAAACCTATCAAGGCATACAGAGAAAATTTACGCCAACGAATATGGTTGGTCCCTGCCATAAATGGCACAACCCAAGCGATAGGGCCTAGTAGCCTTGCAAAGGCAATCACCCAGAATGAATTGCGGTTCATAAGAAGGCGACATCGAGCTAGCGGTCTGCGTATTTTTGGCTGCCAGCGAAGGAGCTTCTTTTGTGCGCTAAAACCGTAATGACGACCAATGAAGAAGCTAAGTTGATCACCGAGCAAGCCGCCAATTAGTACCGCGATAACAGCGAGATATCCACCGCTATAAAGTTGATATCCCGCGGCAATCATAAAGGGTTCTCCCGGAACCACGAGGTTAGGGCCAATGACTGCGTCAAAGAAAGAGCCGAGAAACAGTCCCAATGTCTCAAACATAACGATTCCTTACGTCCTTAGTTTTTGCCGTTTTGATTGGATTTGTATGATTGGTTACTGCTGTTGGTAGTGACCGAACTTGTATTCCATCTCGTTGTTGCGCATTTCGCCAAAGAAAAATCGGCGAACATTGGCTTTGAAATAAGTGAATCCCATTTTGAAGAAACCATCTTGCTCAAGGCGGCGTGGGTCAAACTGGAAGCTCAGCGGTAAGAATCTAAAGCGCCATGTCTTAGCGGCTTTTTTGACGTAGTTACAGTCTTCGCATAGCACGATACTTTCATCAAATCCGCCAATTTCCTCATGAGCACGTTTGGTAGAGAAAATACATGCACCCACGGCGGTTGGGAAAAAGAACTGTGTGGTAAATAACCCTGCATTGAAGACTCCGTAACCTGCTTTGTAGGCGGGAGCAAGCTTACGTGAACCCATATAAATGCCCGCAACTTCAAGCTTCTCTTCTTCAAGCTTGGTCATTGCTTTCTCTATAAAGTCTTTGTCTAAGCGGACATCAGCATCTAAGAATAATAGTCGTTCATGTTTGGCTAACTTAGCGCCGGTATTGCGTCCTAAGCTGACACCACGTGTTTCCATTGTGTGAACAGTCAATTCAGGAAGGGCTGGACGATATTTTTCGGCCACTTCACAAGTGCGGTCATCACTGTTGGAGTCAACGACAATCACTTCGAAGTTTTGGTAGGTTTGACAGCTTAAGTCACTGAGTAGGCGAGCGATTCTTTTCTCTTCGTTAAGAGTGATAATAACAATGCTTAGTGGTTTCATAATCCAGTCCCTTTGTTCATTAGGTGTTTGTTGATGATTGGATTATGAAGTGGCTGTGCTTAACCTTTGATGAGAAGGCAATTCATATTCGGTTAATTTTCAGAGGGCTAGTTGAGGTCTGACAAATTTAATTACATATCTTGTTGGAATATCCATAATTCCTCAATCAATACGCTTGGCTTTGCTATAAAAGAATCAACAGACAAAGGAGCTCATGCTGAATGAAGTATTTAAACCTTACATTGACATTTTCCTGTTATCTGGTCTTTTTCTTCTTTTTTATGTTTCGTTTGAGTTCGTTGTAAACAATGGAAGAGCTCATAACTGAAGCTTTTATGAGCTCTAAGGAAGTGAGAGAGATTTTACCTCATCCAACACCCATGGGTTTGCTATCGCCCCTTTGTTTTTGACTTGCTGCCCATGAAGTGTTTGTTTCACCGCCAACTCCACTAATTTGCCTGATTTGGTGCGTGGTACTTCACTAATGGTATAAATTTCAGAAGGAACATGGCGAGGGGAGCAATGTGCTTTTAAACGTTGTTTAATCTGTTGTTTAAGGTTGTCGTCTAATGTCTCAGTATCTTTGAGCTGCACAAACAACACCACGGTTTCGTTACCATCTCGGTTTCTACCAACGGCAATTGAATCGGTCACCTGCTCAAGTTGATTCACTTGCTGATAGATTTCAGCTGTGCCGATCCTTACGCCCCCTGGATTTAGAGTAGCGTCACTTCGACCAAAAAAGGTCATACCGCCAGTAGGACTTTGCATTACATCGTCGCCATGATTCCAAACTCCTGGGAATTCAGCCCAATACGCATGGTGATAGCGTTCGCCCTTATCGCTCCAAAAACCGATAGGCTGATTGGGAAAACTGTTGCGACATACCAGCTCTCCACGCTGTTCAATCACGCTATTACCCTGTTCATTGAATACTTTTACATCCAGCCCTAGTCCCGGTGCTTGGCATTCTCCTCTGTAGACTGGGGACACAGGGTTACCCAAGACAAAACAGCCACAAATATCGGTTCCCCCTGATATAGAAGCCAGATGCAAGTCTGGTTTTATCGCCTCATAGACGAAATCAAACTGTTGCGGATAAAGGACGGAGCCTGTTGAACACAGTGTTTTGAGTTGTGGTAAAGCGAAGTGTTCGTTGGGTTGGTAATGGAGCTTTTGTAAAGTCTCAAGGTACTTTGCAGATGTGCCAAACAGAGTGACCTCAGTTTTATGAGCGAGTTGCCAAAGGGTGTTTACTTTGGGATAGACAGGGCTGCCATCAAATATCACCAATGTTGCCCCCGATGCCAAGGCAGAGACTTGCCAGTTCCACATCATCCAACCACAAGTGGTGTAATAGAACACGCGGTCTTGGGGCTTGATATCACAATGGAGTTGATGTTCTTTCAAGTGGTTGATAGTAGTGCCACCGACAGAATGAACAATACATTTTGGTTTGCCTGTTGTCCCCGAAGAGTAGAGAACGAACAAAGGTGCATTAAACTTAACGCGATGGAAGGCGACTGGCGTAGGCGAAAAACGCCGTGCTAGGGAGTCCCAATCCACGGCATTTTCCATTTGAGTATCGTGCTGGTCAGAATAGCGAATCAGGCAAGCTTGGGTAATCGAAGGCAGAGCGTCGATAAGGCTTTGGTTTTTCTCAATCATTCCGAAAGCCTTGCCATTGAAATGGTAACCGTCGCAGCAGAATAGGATTTTAGGTTCAACTTGCCCAAACCTTTCGATGACACTGTCCACGCCAAAATCGGGAGAGGTGGAAGTCCATATCGCACCTAAACTGGTTGCTGCGAGCATGGCGATAACTGTATGAGGAATATGTGGCAAATAGCCCGCTACGACATCGCCTTCAGCAATACCCAACTCAATAAGCCATTGTTGGACGATGGAGACCTGCTCAATTAACTGCTGCCAAGTAAGGTGAGACGACTGATGATTTTCGTTCTGAAAGTAAATAGCAAGTTCAGAAGGGTGAGCCTTGCCGTAAGCTAGGAGATTTTCGGCATAATTTAATGTCGCATTGGGGAACCAGAGCGTGTCTCTAGCGACGACAGGTTTGTCCCATTTTGGCGAACCTAACTGGCAGCTCGGCGCATGCCTGTCTCCAACTACGCCACAATAATCCCATACTTCATTCCAAAAGGACTCTGGCTGGCTGATGGACCACTGATGCAAATGAGCATAATCACTAAAGCTGAGCCCTTGTTGTTCCAGTACTTGCATAAAGGCTTTGAGATGAGAACCCTCGACTCGCTCGGGAGAAGGCGACCAGAGTGGGATGTGATCCATGTCGTTATTTGGCATGCGCTTCCTTTGTACTTAATGCGATGAATTGTGATTAAGTTTTGGTGCGAATCCTCAATACGTCAAATTGAGGGAGCTGAAAACAATATATTGATAAGTCGAAAGAATTCGTTCAAATGTAAATAAATTGTTACACCGCGATGCGCATTAGAGTCTGATTGAATTATTGTCAGCAAATTTCTCCGCACATAGGCTTAATGTAACAAAGTTGTTAATGGTGACGAGATGACTCAGTACGTATCAAAACCTGTGAACGAGCTCGGTTTTGTGGAGTGGAGCAGCGAGGAAGATCAGATATGGCATGACTTGGTTGTTCGACAGCTCGATTTGGTGAAAGAGAGAGCGTGTAAGGAGTATTTGCACGGCCTAGACTTGTTAGATCTACCCCTTGATCGTGTTCCGCAGCTACCTGAAATTAACCGAGTGCTACATAGAGAAACGGGGTGGCAAGTGGAGCCAGTACCGGCGCTTATTGATTTTGACCGATTTTTCGCGTTATTGGCCGACCGCAAGTTTCCTGTTGCGACGTTTTTGCGGTCGAGAGAAGAGTTTGACTACTTACAAGAGCCCGACTTCTTTCATGAGGTATTTGGTCATTGTGCCATGTTGACCAATCCGCAATTTGCCGAATTTACTCGAATCTACGGCAAGCTAGGCAGTGATGCTGACGCCAAACAGCGAGTATATTTGGCTCGACTGTACTGGTTTACCGTTGAGTTTGGTTTAGTGGAACAAAACGGTCTAACTAAAATTTACGGCGGTGGAATTCTCTCTTCACCGGGAGAAACTCTCTATGCGTTAGATGATGAACGAGCACTGCGCCAAGCTTTCGACTTGGATACCGTGTTAAGAACTCCGTACCGCATTGATATCATGCAGCCGACCTACTTTGTACTGGACGATATTGACCAACTATACCAACTACGATCGGGCGGTCTCACCGAATACGTTAATCGAGCGATGAACGCTGGATTGTTGCCACCACTATTTGAACCAAAGGATAAGACTCATGCTTAATGAACTGCGCTGTGAAGCGTGTAGTAGCGATGCACTGGCATTAACGAAGGAAGAACAGCAACAACTACTGACAGAACTGAACGGCTGGAGCATTATCGAGAGAGATGGCATTCCTCAGTTAGAAAAACAGTTTAGTTTTAAGAACTTTAAGGTGGCTTGGGCCTTTTCTAATAAGATTGCTGAGCTAGCAGAAGATGAGTTTCATCACCCTGCAATTCTTTTGGAGTGGGGGAAGGTAACCGTGACTTGGTGGAGCCACTCAATAAAAGGATTACACCAAAACGATTTTATCTGCGCGGCTAAATGTGATTCGCTGTCGCACTCATAATCCCATCGAATGAATCTAGTGTAGAAGGTATGTTGTGATGCATACCTTCTTGTTCTTATTGCTGCTCTTCACACAAACACAGAAAAAGATGAGGTTTCCTTACAGTTTCTCTAGCTGAAATTACGTACAATAATCAAAGCAGAAGAATATAAATCAAGGGAAGCTATGTTCAAGCGCAGTATTAAATGGATTCTACCATTCGCGATTTTAGGTGTGGCCGCTGGTGGCTTTATGCTAGTGGAGCAAACGGCTCCAGAAATTGAAGACCAAAAACAAGTCGATACCGTCCCAAGAGTTAAAACCCAAATCCTAAAAGCCGAAAATCATCAGGTGCAAATCTCAAGTTTTGGTGAGGTAGTGCCACTTGAGCGTACTGCGTTATCAACACAAGTTTCCGGTGAAGTTACCAGTTGGCATCCGAACTTTGTGGCAGGTGGCGTGGTAAAACGCGGCGAAATTCTTTTCACCATCGAAAAAGATAACTATCAAGCATCGGTGCTGCAAGCCCAAGCACAACTCGCGCAGGCGCAAGCGGCCTTAATTGAAGAGCGTGCTAAGGCGAAAGTTGCCGAAAGACAGGCAAAGAAAATTAAAGATACCCAAGTCTCGGACCTCTATCTGCGTATTCCTCAAGTGCTAAGCGCAGAGGCCAGCGTTAAATCGGCGCAGGCTGCATTGCGCAGAGCCAATCGTGATCTTGCCAACTGTGAAGTTGAAGCGCCTTATGATGCGTTGGTGGTCTCCAGAAGCATCGGTGTTGGTCAGTACATTACTTCGGGCGCACAAGTTGCGGAGCTGAACAACATTGAATCAGCAGAAGTGATGGTACCTATTGCAGGCTTCGACGCGCCTTTCTTACCTGACAATATTGTAGGAGTGAAAGCCGACGTCATTTCTAAAGGTCGCACTAACTCGGTTCGAGATGGTGTGATTATGCGAGATCTAGGAGTGGTAGACAGTGCTACGCGTATGGCAAACCTAGTGATTCGAATCAAGGACCCTTATGCGCTGACAACGGATGCCAAACCATTACCTTTTGGTTCATATGTTGAAGTGGTCTTCAACGGTAAACAGATCCCAAACCTGTTTAAAGTGCCGCAAGAGTTGGTCACTGATGAGCGAGTCTGGATTGTTGATCAAGAAGACAAGCTCGTCCCTAAAAGTGTCCATGTTTTGCGTGAAGAGCAGGCAAACTTCTTTATCGATTCTGGTGTGAAAACAGGCGATGAGCTGGTATTAACTGTGCCCGAGTTCCCGCAAATTGGAATGTCGGTGATTCGCTCGAATAGTAATTCAGAGGTATTGGTGAACCAAGGAGAAGCCAGTGAGTAAGTCCACTCAACGCGGCATTATCGCCCTTTTTGCCAATAACTCGGTAGCCGCCAACCTTTTGATGGCGTTTATCTTGATCATGGGAACCGTCAGTTACTTTCTGATTCAGCGCCAGATGTTTCCAAATTTTGAAATCAACTACATTAATGTGACTGCATCCTACCCAGGGGTTTCTGCTCAGGAAATAGAAGAGACGATCCTAATCAAAGTGGAAGAGTCTCTGAAAGATGTCACCGAGATTAAAAAAGCGGTGACTGACGCTTATCGAGGTGGCGGTGCGGTAACCTTGGAAATTGATACCAAGGCAAACCTAATGGAAGTACTGGATAAGGCAAAGCAGCGAGTCGATGCCATAGCTAGTTTCCCCAAGGCGATGGAGCCGATTAAGGTCACGCAGATAGAGTTTAAGCAAGACGTTATTGGTATGGTGCTGTCAGGCAATACGTCGTTATCAGAGCTGAAAACCATTGCGAAGCAGGTAGAGAAAGAACTATTACAGCTTAATGACGTTTCTTTGGTTGAAGTCAGCTCTCCTCCCGATGAAATCGGTATTGAAATTCACCCAGATGAGCTACGAACCTATGATCTAACGCTTGACGATGTAGTAGCGGCGATTCAAAAATATTCGGCAAATTTCTCCGCAGGACAAGTCAGGACTAGTACGGGTTTAGTGTCGATTCGAATTGAGAACCAGTACTACGATGGTTTTGAATTTCGGCAGATACCCGTCAAAGTCGGCGCCAATGGCTCCAAGGTCTTATTGGGTGATATTGCCAAAATTAAAGACGAGTTTACTGAAGGTCAACACTACTTTAAGTATTCAGGTGAGAACGGTATCTATTTGACGGTTAAGGCAACCAAAACCCAAAATATGGTGCCTGTCGCTGAGACGGTGAAGCGCTTTATTGACGCAAGAAATCAAACGTTGCCTCATGGTATTCAGCTCAACACCTTAATGGATATGACGTTCTATTTGAATGCTCGACTGGATATGATGCTCAAGAACCTATTGCAAGGTGCGGTTTTGGTAGCGGTTTTGCTGACGATTTTCCTGCGATTCCGCTTAGCTATGTGGGTTATGGTTGGTTTACCGGTCTGTTTCTTAGGAGCGGTTATGCTGATGCCGCTGTTTGATGTCAGTATCAATATCATCACACTGTTCGCGTTTATTATGGTGCTCGGTATTGTGGTAGATGACGCCATCGTCATAGGAGAAAGTGTCTACACCGAGGTTGAAAAAGAAGGTGGAGGGGTCACTAATGTCGTGCGTGGCGCTCAGCGTGTCGCAACCCCTGCAACATTTGGGGTCCTGACAACTATTGCTGTGTTTGTTCCGTTCTTATTCTCGACAGGACCAGAGAAGGCTTTTTTCTATGGTCTTTCTATCGTTGTTATTTTCTGTCTGATTTTCAGCTTGATAGAGTCAAAACTCATCCTGCCAGCGCATTTGGCTCATACCAAATTTACTCCGGTCAAAGAGAACAGTTATCGTGCCCGTTTCAATCGCTCATTTTTCCGTTTTGTTAATGGGCCTTACAAGCGCACCGTGTCGTGGTGTGTGGAGTGGCGTTGGTCTGTGATGGCTGGCTTTATCGCAATTTTGGTTATTAGTGCGGCAATGCTGACTTCAGGCCATGTGCGTATGATCCCCAGCCCTAAAGTTCCGTCTGACTTTCCAATGATCAAAATTGAGATGAACAGCAATGCGTCCGATGAACAAACGATTGATGCCTTACTCACCCTTGAAAAAGTGGTGAGTGAGGTCGACAAGGATATAGAGCAAGAGTACGGGCAGCCTGTTATTCGTGACATGATGACGATTAATACTAGTCGCACCGAAGGCATGATCATCCTTCCTCTTGTTGATGAAGACGTGCGTCCAGTCGATGCGTTTGAGCTGTCTCGTCGTTGGCGTGAAAAAATGCCGACGATTGTCGGCCTGAAATCCATTGTTATTAACGATAATGTGGCTGGTGGCGAAGAGGGCGATGAGTTTGGTTATTTGCTGTATGGCCCTGATATGGAAGTGCTGAATGCCGCTGGACGTGAGCTTATTTCAAAGCTTCAGCTCCAAACGGGGTTGTTTGATATCAGCTCCTCGATGGATACGGGCAGTCGCGAAGTACAACTTTCGCTAAAACCTGTGGCTTATGATCTCGGACTGGATCTCGCTAATGTAGCGTCGCAGGTTGGAGGCAGCTTTTATGGTGGAGAGGCGCAGCGAGTACTTCGGAATACTGAAGAAGTCAGGGTAATGGTTCGCTACCCTAAGTTGACCCGAGAAGCGTTCTCTTCACTGCGCTATGCCTTGATTAATACCCCATCAGGCAAAAAAGTGATGTTGGGCGATGTGGTTAATATCACCAGTAAGCCGGGCATCAACCAAATACGACGAGAGAATGGTTTTAGAACGGTTTATATCTATGGTTCTATTGACGAAGCGGTGATTGAACCCGATAGAGCAGTGAAGAATATTGAAAATAATGTGCTTCCGGAACTACGCGCTCAATTCCCTGAAGTGAAAACTGAGTTAGGTGGCACCATTGAGGAACAGCAAAAGCAAAAAGCAGAGCAGATAGTGTTCTTTATCGCAGGGATGATAACGGTTTACATTCTATTGGCTGTGCCATTAAAAAGTTATGCCCAGCCGTTTATCATTATGTCTGTTATTCCGTTTAGCCTAACAGGTGCGATATGGGGGCACTATTTCTATGGCCTTGATATGAGCATGATGTCCACATTTGGTTTGATTGCGGCGGCGGGAGTTGTGATTAATGACTCGTTAGTGATGACTGATTACGTCAACCAAATCAAAGCGCGGTGTGATTGTGCGAAGCAAGCCGTGGTTGAAGCTGGCTGCTCGAGGTTTAGGGCGATAACGCTGACCTCTATCACTACGTTCTTTGGGGTGTTGCCCATCATGTTCGAGACCAGTCTTCAGGCGGCGTTTGTTAAACCTATGGCAGTTGCTTTAGGCTTTGCTGTGATGTACGCCACCGTCGTAACTCTCATTGCCGTTCCGTGCTTATATGTGATTCTTGAGGATATAGGCAAAGCTTTTAGCAAACTGAAACGAGTGTACTTTCCAGTTAAAGATAATCAAAACACAACAGCAGTATGATTGTTGTGATGGTTTTCGATTTTAATTCATTGTAATCATTAAAACTAACCTTTCCCTTTGGTGCTGTATGCCAGAGGGAAAGGGTTGATATTTCCTACCTTACTACTTCCTCTTTTCGATTTACCTATTCGATATTTATATACTAATCACTTTGATGTACTTCTACTCAGCGATTAAAGTTCGCTCTATCAACAGGTGACAAAACACGGTTTTGCTACCGTGAACATATTAGAGGGTTGAAAATGAAGAAGACAATTATCGCGCTTACATTAGCTGCTACAGCATCAAGTGTACTCGTTGGAACCGCCAACGCATGTTCTCGCATCACGCTTGATACGCCATATGGTGTATCTCAAGTTAGAACACTTGATTGGGGACAGAAACTTGGTACGTATGCGATTATGTCACCAGCGGGTGTTGAGGTGGCAACTAAAGCGGTTCCATCGTACAAAACTGCGGCGAAATGGACGGTGAAGTATCCGACATTGAACTTAGAAGAACGTGCCGTGTTTGTCGATACATCGGGTGAAGCTATCAACAATCAAGGTTTATCTGCTTCAACTTTATATATGTACGATTCGCAAGCATTCATCAAGGATTATAAGGACACCGGTGCACCGGCAGTTAACTGGGGTGATGCAGCTGCTTTCATGGCGCAAAACTTTAAAACGGTAGAAGAAGCGGTCGCTGCGTTTGAAGCAAATGAATTCCAGTTTGCTTGGGCCGATGGTATTCATGGTACCCAGCATGGCTTGCATATTTCAGTACAGGACAAATCTGGTGACATTGCTTTGTTTGAGCTCAATGAAGGCGGCAAAATGATGGTGCATCGCGGTTCTGTGAACGACAAACTGCGAGTAATGGCTAACGCCCCTTTGCAGCAATATCACGATGAGAATGCAACAAAAGTAGGTGACTTTAATCATGTCGAAAATGGCCATAACATCGGCTCTACCATCTCATCCCCAGAAAGAATGCTACGAGGCTTGTACAACTCTGCTCATGTTAAGTTTGACCCACAGGCTTCATGGGCACAGACAGAGGGTAAGCTCCAATCCACATTCGATTCAGGGAATCTAGTACCCCAAGACATTATTGACCCAGCAAACGGTGAAACATATGCCAGCTGGATTCAATATACCTACAACTTCGAAAATGGCTCATTCAAGATGCGCAACTTTGATACGTACAGTGAGATTCGCATCGACCTCAATCAGCTTAACGACATCAAAACCGTATCGTGCGCTGATTTAGTAGAACAAGCTGAGCTATCAAATATCGCTACCTTCTCTACGTGTAGTTAACCCTTCTTATCACTCTGGCAATGCCTTGTGAAATCCACGGATGACCTAATTAAAGGGATTTTTGTTTAATTAGGTATAAATATGAAAAACACTATAACTGCCATGGCTCTAAGTTTGATTACTGCGGGCGTTTGGGCAAATGAAGTGACATCGACTCACCAAAAAGATGTCGCTCCAGAAGCTTCGGTTCAAGATATTAACTATGGCGACCCGACGGCTCTATTCTCAATGGTTGGACTGTCTAGATCAAACGATCGTACTCAACTCAACAGTGTGTTTGGTTGGGGACAAGGGCATATGGTCTTCGCTGATTTAGGTATCGGTGACAAGAAAGATATTGAAGGCAAGACAGATATAGATTACCGCGTTCGCTATTTTAAGGTTAACGACGGCCTAGGTTATTCCTTGGATGTCATCGGAAATAGAAATACCACGACGACGCTAGCGGGTGCTATCTACAAGATCGAACTTACCCCTAATATCTCTGTGTTTCCAATGCTCTACGGCGGCTATATGGATAGCAAGCACGACATCGCGGTAGAAGGTAAATCGTCCTTTAAAAACTCGGCGTTAGTTCAAGGCGGTCTTTATGCGATGTATGGGTTTGATGCTGGTCACTGGCTCTATGCCAACCCTAAAGCGACATACATTACTCGCGCCAAAGAGTTTGTTCCACAAATAGAAATTGGCGGCGGCTATATGGTGACTGATTATGCGTCCATTGGTTTCAAAATTGAGCATACCGCGGACAATAAAGTGAGCAAGAAAGACACGGTCAGTTGGCTACAAGCAAGCTATTACTTTTAGTTGAGGTAAACCTGTGGAAGACACACTAGACATTGTTGCCATGTGTGTCATGGATGACCGCAGTTTTATTTTGGCGTTTCTAATCGGTGCGGCCTTTATGATGTTTTGGTTTGAACTTCGCCGCTGGAGTTCAGGCAAGAATAACGCTGAATAGTGTTCTAGCGACGATTAGAACAGGAGGTGCCTTTTAATTAAGGCACCATTTTTAATGACTGCCATGAATTAGCGAACGTTGGTATTGCTTTGGAGTTAGGCCGTAAGCTTTCTTAAACAGTCTTATGTAGTGAGAAATATTGTCATATCCGGCTTCATAGGCAGCATCAGTAACACTCAATTTGTTGAGGCATTGTTTTGAGGACTGCAGTCTAAGTTGAGTGAGGTATTGTTTAGGGCTTAGCTGTGTTGCTGCTTTAAATTTCTGTGAAAAACTCGACTGAGACAATCCCACTTCTTCTGCTACCTGAGCTAACGTCATCTTTAGTCCCATCGGTGAATTCATAATCCTAATCGCTTTACTGATTGGATGAGAGCGATGGTTCGAGATAATACTTTGGCAAGTATTATTGCGCAGCAACTCAAACACCAATTCTTGTCCGGTCAGGTCGATCAGAAAGTCCATGCAGGCTTCTTGTTCTCGAAGGATCTCTTGCATTCGAGTGTGTAGTTTGTCGATTCTTTTGTCGATGGAATTGACTGCGAAACTTTGTGATTCTAATGCTGTTGGTGAATCGACTTCTAGAGTATCAGCAACACGTTGACTGACACCTTCAATCATTTGTTCATCGAATTCATACACCAGTGCTTTGGTGTACTCAGGCATCTTCATGTAGATGTTCGAATTAGGTGGTAACAGAACAAATTGGTCACGGTTGTATTGGAAGCTCTGCGACTGATTGACACTCACCGATTTGGTGCCTTTTAAAATGGTACACAGGCGAGGAGCATCGTAAGAGCGGTACTCATCGTGAAAGTCTTTTGGAAGATCGTAGTAGAGTAAGTTTAAGCTACCGGTAGATAGTGCGTACTCACGTTCTGCCACTCGACTAAAGCTGTTTAGTTTATGCATAAATAATGCGTCTTTCTGTTTTCATCGCCTGAAAGCTAATAGTAGGGAGATGGCAAGAAGGTAACATTGATCTGAGTTAGGAAAGGCGGGAGCTTTTTAAACGCAAAAATGCAGGCAATCGGTTGGCCTGCATTTTTGTGATGTTGCACGTTAAACGTGTCAAATAATTACAGCGCTGAATCTAAGATGGCTACGATTTCTTCGTGGCTTGCTTGTTTAGGGTTGGTGAAACCACAAGCGTCTTTTAGCGCGTTCTCTGCAAGTACATCGAAGTCGTCGCGTTTTACACCAAGCTGTTCAAGACCAGCCGGAATGTTCACATCTTTAGATAGCTGACGAATAGCATCAAGACCTGCATTCGCGGCTTGCTCATCAGTCATGCCATTAGTATCAACACCCATGGCGCGCGCGACGTCAGCTAAGCGTGCAGGTACTACCTTAGCGTTATATTGCTGAACGTGTGGTAGCAAGATTGCGTTACATACACCATGAGGAAGATCGTAGAAGCCACCAAGTTGATGAGCGATAGCGTGAACATAGCCCAGTGAAGCATTGTTAAACGCCATACCTGCCATAAACTGCGCATAAGCCATGTTGTCACGTGCAGTTAGATTGTCACCGTTTTGCACCGCCTCACGAAGGTTTGCTTGCACCATTTCGATAGCTTTGATCGCAACGGCATCCGTGACTGGTGTAGCTGCGATAGACACATAAGCTTCAATCGCGTGCGTAAGTGCGTCCATCCCAGTTGCCGCTGTAAGAGACGCAGGCTTAGCCAGCATCAACTCAGGGTCGTTTACAGAGATAATTGGCGTCACATTCTTGTCTACAATCGCCATTTTGATGTGGCGAGCCTCATCTGTGATGATGCAGAAACGTGTCATTTCAGAAGCAGTGCCTGCCGTTGTATTGATTGAGATCAGCGGTAGCTGAGGCTTCGCTGATACATCAACACCTTCGTAGTCTTTGATTTCTCCGCCGTTAGTCGCAAGCAATGCGATACCTTTTGCGCAATCATGAGGGGAGCCGCCACCGAATGAAATCACACAATCACACTGATTGCCTTTTAGTAGCGCTAAGCCATCGTTCACGTTCTCGATAGTTGGGTTTGGTTTAGTCTCGTCAAACACAACCGCGGCTACGTTTGCACTATCAAGCAAAGTAGTGAGTTTACTTACTGCGCCCAGGTCGTTTAAAACCTTGTCGGTAACGATAAGAGCTTTAGTAAAGCCATGTGATTTGATAGCGTTTACCGCTTCTTCAAGACAGCCGACACCCATTAGGTTTAATGATGGAATATAGAAAGCGTTAGACATGCTCTACCTCGTTCAATGTTTAATAATATTTTTGACCGCACATCTCAAGAAACAGTGGCATTACCGCGGGGGCAGTAATGCACTCGTACTACCACTTTAGAGGTGCTTTTTATCGTTGATTGAAGAGTAACAGTAGGTTTGAATAGCAAACTAGCGCAGATTTTATAGAAATAGTCGAAATTTGATTAGTCTGAATGTTCTGAGAATATTTATATTATAAATTAGTAGGTTAGCGGATTAAAAAGAAGTGCAAAGTCGGTGACTAAGCGACTCTGCACTTCGAGGGGGAGGCGGTAAGGTGATACCGCCGATTTTTCTCTGTTGAAGGTGATTCAACAAATTGAGAAAGGGTTTACATCACGAGTCCGTTATCATTGCGCTAAAGCGACTTTCATCTGTTCGGCGACTTTGTCGACCTTTCCTAGTCCTATGATGACTTGAATACCGTTCTTACCAACTGGAACAACACCTGCGGCACCAAGTTGTTTGAGTTTTTCTTTGTCTACAATACCAGAGTCTTTTACTGATAGGCGTAGGCGAGTA
The DNA here is from genome assembly GCF_900088415.1 of Vibrio mediterranei. Lineage (GTDB taxonomy): Bacteria > Pseudomonadota > Gammaproteobacteria > Enterobacterales > Vibrionaceae > Vibrio > Vibrio mediterranei. Next base: position 215,388 of record NZ_FLLQ01000005.1, on the reverse strand, counting down.
ATACAATTGTCTACTTCAGTAATATTGTCACTACCACCTAGGGCTTCAATATACTGGTGAGTTAAGCCTTCGATACCTTGATCACCGCCTACCGCTGTTTCTTGCTCTGGCGCCATGTCTTCACCACGACCTGGCGTTTTTAAGTTGAATTTCAAAATAGCGAAACGGAACACGCAGTAGTAAATGGCGAAGAAAACTAAGCCCTGCACAATAAGCATATACCACTGAACAGCAAGCGGGTTTTGACTAGACAGGACTAGGTCGACAAAACCGGCGGAGAAACCAAATCCTGCGATCCACTGCATACTTGCAGCAATATATAGTGAAATACCAGTCAGTACGGCGTGAAGTAAGTACAGACCTGGAGCTAGGAACATAAAGCTAAACTCTAGTGGCTCAGTAATTCCTGTAAAGAAAGAGGCCATCGCAGCAGCAAGCATGATAGAAAACACGGCTGATTTGTTCTTTTTATCTGCACAGTGGTAAATCGCCAATGCTGCACCAGGAAGACCAAACATCATGATTGGGAAGAAGCCCGCTTGATACATGCCAGTCACACCAACCGTAGCCGTTCCGTTAGCAATAGACTGAGCACCGCCTAAGAAGTTAGGAATGTCATTAATGCCAACGACATCAAACCAGAAAACAGGGTACAGGGCGTGGTGCATGCCAACGGTCAACATTAATCGGTTAAAGAAGCCAAATAGACCTGCGCCTAATGCACCCATAGATTGAAGTTTAACGCCGAACACGATAAGAGCGTCATACACCACAGGCCAGACATATAGAAGCACGAAGGCTAACAGCATACCCGCAATAGAAGTCAGAATAGGGACTAGGCGCTTTCCACTGAAGAATGCCAGCGCTTTAGGTAGCGTTACACCTGAGTAGCGATTGTAGATTTCAGCAGAGACTATACCGACAATAATACCAACAAATTGGTTGGAGATTTTGCCAAAGGCTGCCGGAACTTCGTCAGCACTAATACCTTTAAGTTGCTGCACGGTTTCTGGAGAAAGAAGAGTTGTCAGTACTAAGAAGCAGATAAAACCAGACAATGCAGCAGAGCCATTTTTGTCCTTGCTTAAACCAAATGCAACACCAACGGCAAACAACACTGCCATGTTATCGATGATTGCACCGCCGGACTTAATTAAAAACGCAGCAAGGGTACTGTCTGCTCCCCAACCTGTTGGATCCAACCAATATCCAACCCCCATTAAAATCGCAGCGGCAGGCAGGGTGGCCACTGGAACCATTAATGCCTTACCTACTTTTTGCATATAGCCGAGTATGTTCATTCAAACCTCTTTGTGTTTATTATTCACGGAACTTGCGCCCTGTACTTGCTTGCAACGACAGGGTGTTTATTCGTTTTCTAGTTGCTATTTGAAACTTATTTATCGATGCGAACAAACTAATTTTCGGGTACTATGGATTAAAATTTTTAATAAGTGGAGGCCGTGTTATGGCGAATGAACAAACCTTATTGAGGAATCTGCATACCTTCCATGTCGCAGCAAAAGTACTGAGTTTTACCCTTGCAGCGAAGGAATTGCACTTGACTCAAGGTGCTGTGAGCCATCGAATTAAGGTGCTTGAGAAGTCGCTTGGTTTTAATCTATTCACCCGAGGAACAAGGAAACTTGGGCTTACAGAGGAGGGCGAACGGTTTCATCAAACGCTTTCAAAATCGTTGTACTCCATTTTTGGTGAGATCGAAGAAATTAAATCGACGGATATGAGTGGGGAGATCACGATAGCCAGTTCGCCAAATTTTGCCTCGTCTTGGTTAGTACCAAGACTCAAAGATTTTAATCAGCGCTACCCCAACTTTAATGTAAATATTCTTGTCCACGAAGAGCAACAGAACTTCGAGAACGACCAAGTTGATATCGCGTTTTACTATGGCGATGACAAACCAAAGGACTGCTTCGTTAAACCTCTCTTTGGTGAGCGCTATATTCCTATTTGTTCGCCTGAATACGCTCAACGATTTAAGCTCTTTGAACGTGGCCTAGATGGACTGAAAGAGGTCAATCTTATACATGCATTAGGGTCAAATGTCTGGGAGCGCTGGATTAAATATCACGACTATGATCTCAATATCTTTAGACACTTTTATTGTGTTGGGCATCGAGGGTTAGACCTGACCGGAGCCCTGAACTCACTTGGCTTAGCGATGGGGAGGTATTATTTTGTTAAAGACTATATTGAGAGAGGCGAGTTGGTTTGCCCTTACCCTTCAATGAGCACTAGCCAAACTTATGATTTGGTATGTCTAAATGGTCATGAAGAAAGACCAAAAATCCGGACATTTATTCATTGGATCGATAGCCAACTATAGTGTTGGCTATCGGAACGAAAATTTAGAATGGATGATCAACCATAATCCAGAAGTTAGTGCTTTCTGGAGACTTAGCTAAATCGGCACGAACGACCAATCCGGCCATCAATGCACGAACTGATGCGCCGCCATCGTACTTGAGATCGGTAAGAAGTTCGTTCGCCGTGTAGGCAGAACCTACGCGACCTACCTCAACAAAGCCTACAAGTTGGATCCAGTCTACTCTCAAGAAATTCAACCAAGAGATATCTTTAATAGGGTTATAGGCCAACGTATAACGATATTCTGCAGAGCCATAAATCACGGCTTTGTCGTGGAATCTGTTATTGTCGTAACCACGCATACGAGTAAAGCCACCTAAAGTTGCCCCCTCATTATAAGGTGCATTTCCGTTTACAGACTGAGTGCCATTAGGGTTATCCGTCACTTCCCAAGTAGGTGAATAACCGGTCCAGAAGTTCATCGCGATAATTCGTTGTGATGCCCAATCCGACTTGCCGAGCGAAAAGTATTTGCTCATATCAAGTTCGTTGAACGACCACTGCTTTTTAGACTCAAACCAGCCCCAATCGTGAGAAGTTGCGATGTATTGTCGGCTACCGTAGGAAGGGTTGGGGGCAAAGTCGGTATTATCGTAGAGTATGCCAAACTCCATCGCATGAATCGCGCCGTCGACGTCCCCTTGTTGAAACTCAAAAGATTGGTATCGATTAAATTGGCGAGCTACAAAGATAGTTGAGCCGCTGGTCAACGGATTCCACTCTTTACCTCCGGAAGGCTCTGAGACTAACAAACCGTTGCGGATCTGATAGTCAACGAGTCCTTTGTCTCTGGTTACACCAATAGGAAGTACATACTCCATCTTGATATCAAACCAGTTAGATGCGCCATCCGCTTCCAAATAATCTAGATTAGATGAGCCATTGCTACCGGGACGAGGTGGGGTGTAATAGGCATTACCTGAAGTATAAGCACGTTGTTTTGGGTAATACCCAAACATGCCGTATGCACTCAAGAACACGCGTTCGGTTCCTGGAATCATGTAGTTCCAAACACCTCCAGCTAGTGCATAACTGGTTTCACCTCCAAAGACAGTGCCACCTATGGTCATCTGGTCTTGGTAGATACCTTTTATCATGCCGCCAACACCGACATTAAGCCCCATGGTTTCTGTACTAAACAGGTAAGGTAGTACCATGGATTCTCTAATTCTGTCTGGCGTTTCCTGTCGGTCAATACGCGACTTGACGTTAGTTGGTGTCGCTCCTTGCGCCACCACTGCAGTGAGTGAGCACGATATAGCAGCGATGACACTTATAATACGGCGATATGTCATACGAGTTAGACTTCCTTGTGAGATTTTTCATTCTTATTATGGTGTAACGATAAATAGCCTAACGTTATTTTAGGAGATAGAAAACACTAAGTGGTTATTTTGGCGGCTTTTTAACAATGGTTTTGTAAATTTGGTGGTTATTGGTGCAAATATAGAAAACCCAAGCCATGGCTTGGGTCATAGAGTATAAAGTCACGAGTGAAGATTACGACATATGCGCCTTTAAATATTCCAAAGCCCCAATGACAGACGCCACTTGAGCATCGTTACACTCTTGTGAGGTGACTTTTGGACTGTCTGGATAAACTTCAGTTGTGGTTGAGTACTCACAATCCGTCATGCCGGTGCAAAGGCTGAGCTTTTTCAGTGGGTAATTGATGACGCCATTCTGAACGACTTTAGAACCGATAATATTGCCATTTTGGTCTGGCGGGGCAATATGAGTCACTTTTTCTACATGTTGGATAATCGTCGCTTGAAATTCATCTGCGGGATTCTCGGTATTGCCGACAAGATAGAAACCGTCAGGAACATTGTCCTCGATGTAGTCGAGACCATCGCGTGCCGCTAGTGCAGGTCGAAACTCGCTTTCATCTGTATCCGTTGTTTCATGTAAATCGATATGTGCCCAAACAGTGGTATCTAACGATGCAACCATCGCCATGAGGTTCGCAGACTCTTCTGCTGGTGAATCTGTATAGAAAGAGCGATTAGGGTCGACAGCATTCGGGTTCCAACGATTGATCGTTTCATAACCCCAAGGACTGACACATGGTGCGATAACAATGTTGAACAGAGACTCGTAGTGAGAGGCGTTTTCTCTGGCGAACTGAAGCGCACCGTGGACGCCAGAAGTCTCATAACCATGAACACCACCAGTAACAAGAACCGTTGGCTTCTGTGAATCCCAAGATTTGGTTTTTAATACGAAGAGTGGGAATCGATCAACATCATATGAAAGCGCACCATATTGCTCAATATTGAAGGTATCTTTTAACGCTGCGATCTTTGGGAGTACATCTTCGCTGTACAGACGCTTAACAGTAGTCGATTCGCGCCATTGGATAACGTTTTCCTCAGTCCATTTCTGTCCTGGGGTACCGATAGGGTAGTGAAACTGATTTTTCATGGTTTCCATTCTCGATATTGTTTGTGCTGCAAGGATAGCTTTGCAAGGTTTAACGTGCAACGAGCATGGTGTGAAGATTGTGACAAATCATTTTCGGACCACTGAACTAGCGGTCCAAACGGTTCGTTTGATCGCGTTTAATCGCGGTTTGCTTGTTCAATCGCTGACATGAGTTTGTCAGAAATCAGGGCTTTTTGATTGGTGGTGAAATCAAACATGACGATCGTGGCTGTCCCCGTCGTGGTGACTTTGCCAAGCTTCTTGCTGACCACTTGATATTCCATCTTAAAGCGGTCTTCTTGTACCTCAGTAATTCGAGAGCCGACAAGTAATGTATCGGGGTAGGTGACAGGCAGTTTATAGCGGCAATAGGTTTCCCCAAGTACTGGGCCTATATTCGTGACTGCCATGTCTTCCATTAGATTAATGTGACTGAAGTAGTCGAGTCGCGCGGTTTCAAAGTATCGAAAATACACTGCGTTATTGACGTGATTAAGTGCATCCATTTCGCCCCAAGCGACAGGGATCTCTGTAACGACAGAGTAGTCCTTAAGTAACGATTCCATATTGTTATCCCTTATTAAGTTTGTGCATTTACTCTATTTTGGAATTAACAATAATGCAACGTCAACGGTGCGAAGTTGAGTACCCCGTTTGGGGGTTTATTCAATAGGTAGGGTTGAGAGGCATTTTCGGCACAAACACAGATCGGATTTTTCGATAGAAGACGTATCGCGCTTGTCCAGTTCAAAACACCAACAGGTATCGTGGCCCGCAGAGATGTCACAATAGGCGGCTTCTCCACATTTGGGGCAAACGTGTGTGGTTGCAGAACCTGCTAACTGCTCCATTTTGTCATCGCGTTCTTCTTCTTCCATTAAACGCCATGCAGACAACTCGTCCATGGTACGAAAGCAACCAGAACAAATGCCACCTTCGTTTTTACAGGCGGCTTTACAGGGAGTGGCGATAGCAATAGTTTTAGTCATAGATTTAAATCAATAGGTTGCACAGTTTGTTCTAGAGCGTTAGAATTAAATGGTAATAATTATCATTTGCAAAAATAAATGACGACACTCTTTTTAATTATTGGCGTGATGTTTATTCTCGCCTTAGCTCGCAAGCTTGCATTCTCCAACATAGCGCTCGCTTTGTTAAGTGGATATTTAGTGTTGTGGCTCTATTTGGATAACTCCACCCTAACGGCAATCTGTTTGCTGCTGTTTGCACTGTCACCAATTTTGGTGCGAGTAAAAAGCCGCAATATTAGTTTTATCTTGTTCATTCAAGCTTTAATTTTGCCAGTTGCGATTCATTTTGGGATGACGTCGCTGCCGATTCAGTAACGTTCCCTAATCAATAAAAAAGGCTCCCATTGAGAATGGGAGCCTTGACGATAAGTACATCAGTAAAAATTACTTCACTTGCCAGTTGACCGTTTCTCCGCCACGGATAGGTACAACAATGTCATTACCGAATGGCATGGTTTCTGGCACGTTCCATTCAGATTTCTCTAGCGTGATAGTATCTGTGTTACGTGGTAGTCCATAGAAGTCTGGGCCGTTGTGGCTTGCGAATGCCTCTAAATTCTCTAGCTTGCCTTCTTGCTCGAATACTTCTGCGTATAACTCTACTGCTGCGTGAGCAGTGTATGAGCCAGCACAGCCACAAGCGGCTTCTTTTTTGCCTTTAGCGTGTGGTGCAGAGTCAGTACCTAAGAAGAACTTCTTACTTCCGCTAGTTGCCGCTTCTACTAATGCTTGTTGATGCGTACCGCGTTTTAGAATTGGTAGGCAGTAGAAGTGTGGCTTGATACCACCAACGAGCATATGGTTGCGGTTATACATCAAGTGGTGTGCGGTAATTGTTGCTGCTACGTTGTCGTTGGCATTTTTAACAAACTGAGCTGCATCGGCTGTCGTAATATGTTCAAGAACAATCTTAAGGTTAGGGAAGTCGTTAACGATTGGAGCCAGTACCGTATCGAGGAACTCTTTTTCACGGTCGAAGATGTCAACGTCGTGAGTAGTCACTTCACCGTGAACCAAAAGTAGCATTCCAACTTCTTCCATTGTCTCTAAAACAGAGTAGATGTTCTTTGCTGAAGTTACGCCAGAATCTGAGTTCGTTGTTGCACCAGCTGGGTACAGTTTTGCTGCTACCACACCAGCCGCTTTGGCTTTACGAATTTCTTCTTGAGAGGTGTTGTCGGTTAGGTACAGCGCCATTAGAGGCTCAAACTGCTCAGATGGTTTTTCGGCCATGATGCGCGCTTTATACGCAAGTGCCATTTCAGTGTCAGTGACAGGTGGGATAGTGTTAGGCATGATCAATGCGCGGCCGTTGTAGCGACTGATGTCACGAACGGTATCTTTTAGTACTTCGCCATCGCGAAGGTGAACGTGCCAGTCGTCAGGACGAGTAATAGTCAATGTAGTCATTTGGGCTCCCACCAAGTTAGATTCTTCTTGAAACGGAGCCTAAACGGCCGCGAAAAATGTGAATGCAATCGCTTACGTTTAGGCGACAGGATGATAGAGGAAAACGACTTAGATTTCACTATGTTTCTGGGACAATGTGCAAAAAGGCGTTAACATTGTGCTCTGCAAATGGACATAACAACAAAAAGGGCTCAGTCGTGGCAAAATCTACTCTGCTTTCCCAAATCAATATCTATCCAGTTAAGTCAGTTGGAGGTATTTCTCTTTCCTCTTCATGGGTTGAAAAACAAGGGCTTTGTTTTGACCGTCGTTTTATGGTGGCATTGGCCGATGGTTCAATGGTGACCGCACGCAAATACCCTAACATGGTAAAAGTGTCATCCAGCCTTCTACCGACAGGTATTATCTTCACTTACCCTGGACTGCCTCCTTTAAAGTTGCAATACAGTACATTTAAAATGCAGGATACGGCCGCTACAGTATGGGCGGACAGCTTCTCTGCTTACACGACAACAGATGAAGCGGATGATTGGTTCAGTGAAGTATTGAATCAAAGGGTTGAGCTACTTTTCACTGGCGAGCAATCAAACCGGGTAAGAGAAAAACTGGGTCATAATGTGAGCTTTGCAGACGGCTATCCTTTACTTATCATTAGCTCCGGTTCACTAGCGGAATTGAATAAGCGAAGCAGTGAAGTACATAGTATGGAGCAATTCAGAACCAACTTAGTGGTTGACTCGGACGAGTCATTTATCGAGGACTCATGGAAGAGAATTAAGATCGGTGATGTAGAGTTTGAAGCTGTAAAACCATGTGAGCGTTGCATTCTGACAACAGTTGATGTCGAAAAAGCGGAATTCAGAGCCAGCAAAGAACCGCTAACGACCTTCTCACGCTTCCGTGCCAATGAACGCGGTGGCGTGTTCTTTGGTCAAAACCTTGTGGCAAAGAATGAGGGTATGATTCGCACTGGTGATGCTATCGAAGTACTGGAATACAAAGACAAAGAGTACTACGAGGATCTGGATGCGAATAAACAAGAATTTGTTTGTGTCGAGCGAGAGCATGTCGCGAGGAATTTTGAAACTTTTTGGTTAGAACCTCAGAAAGGTGCAATGCCAAGCTACAAAGCAGGCCAGCATTTACCGATAGAACTCAATATGGATGGTAAAGCGGTCAAGCGCTTGTATACCTTATCATCAAGTCCAAGTCGTCCTGGACGCTTAGCGATATCGGTGAAACGAGTTGATGGTGGAGAAGTATCGAATTGGCTGTTTGATCATTTTCAAGTGGGTGACACCTTGATTGCCGATAAGCCTAACGGTTCATTCCATATTGCCAACTCTGAACATGAGCCGCTGTTATTATTATCTGCAGGAAGTGGCGTAACTCCGATGATGTCGATGCTGCGCGACCTTACCGACCAAAACGATATACGAGATGTGGTGTTCTACCATCAATGTTCGACTTACGCTGATATCCCATTTGCGAATGAGTTGAAAAACCTAGAGAAGCAAAATAAAAATCTCACGGTGATATTGGCACTGACGCAACCATCAGAGGATTGGCAGGGATTAAAAGGACGTTTTAGTTTGTCCCATCTAAAACAAATTGCCGACCTTACTGAGAGACAAGTCTTCGTTTGTGGACCTGACGGCTTTATGCAAAAAGCAAAGAACTTGATGTTGAAGAAAGGACTACCTGAAGATCACTACCACCAAGAGGCTTTTGGGGTCGCTACTGCAACGGAACAAGTGGTTAAAACCGTACAAATTAGTTTAGATGGTACGGTGTTTGAGGGGGACAATCAGCAAACGATTCTAGAGCAAGCAGAAAAAGCCGGTCTTGCAGTTGCTCACAGTTGCCGTGCGGGGTTTTGTGGCGCGTGTAAGGTTACGGTAGAGTCGGGCCTAGTTCATCAGCCTGACGTACCGGCGATTCAAGACAGTGAAATTGCAGAAGGAAAGGTTTTAGCTTGTTGTGCGGTACCACAGACAGATGTGGATATTGTCAGTTAAATAGAGAATTGCGAGGCTGTTTGGTGCCAGTGTCCAACTGGCACCGACTTTCTATTTATTGCCTACTTTGAAGCACTCACTATACGTTGATGCAACGAATCTTTTAGTACCGCTCTATTGTGTTTCAGTTGATGCATTTCGGTATCTTCGATGGGAGAACCGTTCAGTTCTAACACACGAATTTCTTTATCCAGCGCGTTGTAGTTTTTCGTGTCAGCTGCAAAGCCTTCATCGCTTGCCGCAAGGGCATGAATAACGTCTTGATGCTCTGGAAATTCCTTCAGAAGAGAGTGATCTTCGCCTAACATAGCAACCCCTTTTATTGGTGAACAATAGTTTTCGCTTGGGCATTCGCACAAGTGACTCTGGGCGCCAACGGCACTTGTGATCACTAGTGCTGTTATAACAATGGCACATCTTTAAGCTGATTAAAAGTTGAGCGATGGCAAGATCTGATTTCAGAGAGGTAAATCACAGGGTTAAAAAAAGCCAGCAAATAATTGCTGGCTCTATGAAGGAAATCAACTTAGTCGTAGATCGTTGGGATTGGCTCGCGTTTATGTTGTGTTGCTTTATAAATGGCAACGAGGCGATCACTGACTTCTTGAGATACAGGCTTACCTTCGAGGAAATCGTCAATCTGATCATAAGTCAGGTTGAGCGCATCTTCGTCCGCTTTTTGTGGTGCGAGTTCTTCCAGATCTGCAGTCGGTATTTTCTTAACGAGTTGCTCTGGCGCGCCAAGGGTATCTGCTACTTCACGAACTTGGCGTTTGCTCAGGCCAAATAATGGGGCAAGGTCACAAGCACCGTCACCAAATTTGGTGTAGAAACCAGTAATGTTTTCTGCCGAGTGGTCCGTACCTAGCACCAACCCTCCCACGTATCCCGCGATTTCATACTGAGCAACCATGCGAGCACGAGCTTTTACGTTACCTTTTACAAAGTCGACCTTTGCGCTGTCTTCTGGTAGTAGACCTGTGCCTTCTAGAGCTATATGTGAAGCGGCGTGCAAACCGTCAACGCCCGCTTTGATGTTCACAGAAACAGAATGAGTTGGTTCAATGAAAGACAAGGCTAGTTGTGCTTCGTCTTCATCTTTTTGTTCACCATAAGGTAGGCGAACAGCGATAAAACGATAGTCGCTAGAATTACTTTCTTCATTCAGTTCATTCACTGCAAGTTGAGCAAGGCGACCACAAGTTGTTGAGTCAACACCACCACTGATACCCAGGACGATAGATTTGCAGCCAGATTGCTGAAGTTTTGACTTGATAAAAGCAACGCGGCGTTCAATCTCAAAGCGTGGGTCAATAGACGGAAGCACGCGCATCTCGTCTCGAATTAGTTGTTCCATGTGGGATCCCTTTTCCTGCAAGCAAAAAATATTTTCTCGTATGATACCTACGAAAATCGCTGAAAAAAAGTTACAGTTAGGGTCAATCTATGCAGAGAGACGATTTATTGAGATACATATGACAAAAATAGCGATATTTGGTAGCGCTTTTAATCCTCCTAGCTTTGGGCATAAGAGTGTTATTCAATCTCTGAATCATTTTGACAAAGTACTATTAGTTCCTAGTATCTCTCATGCATGGGGAAAAAGTATGCTCGATTACAGCATACGTTGCCAGTTAGTGGACATGTTTATCTCTGACATTGGACAAGCCAATGTTGAACGTTCCAACATTGAAGAGTCTCTTTACGAACCAGGAACCTCTGTGACAACTTTTGCTGTATTGGAGGCGTTAGAAAAAAGATACCCAGAAGCTGAACTAACTTTTGTTGTTGGTCCCGACAATTTCTTCAGCTTTAGCAAGTTTTATAAAGCGCAAGATATTGTTGAGCGGTGGTCCATTCTCGCTTGCCCTGAAAAAGTGAAGATCCGCTCGACGACGATACGATATAGTTTGTCACAAGGTTTGAATGTAGATCACTTAACGACGCTTAGCGTCGCTCAACATTTGGTCGCACATAAGCTATATTGATAAAGATTATAACAAGGACGAAAAATAAAAATGAAAGCAAGGTGGAGTTGTATTGCTTTAGTAGTAGTGGTGAATAGTCCTCTCGCATTCGCATTTTGTGAGAGCAATACGAACAAATCTGTTGTTTTAAAAGCGACGGAGGAAGAGTCGTTTTGCTCGCTTATTTCTAAACCCTTCAACTATATTGGCAACCAAGTTATTACGCTTGGTGGTTTAATAGAAGACGAACCTCCTATCAACTCTCTACAAGATTCTTATTGGGATCAATGGCTTCTTACGCAAGAATCCGAACCTGTGCTAACAGGTAACATAGAAAATAGTTTTGTTGGTATTGGTTTATGGGTACCTGAGGAAATCGCTCGTCATAAAGACGAAATGTCGATGCAAGAATGGCTGATGGCACAAGGGCTTCATTTCGGCGTTGGCTTTGGTGAAAAAGGTAAAGAACCACGTTTACGCTTGGACTACCGTTGGCATCAAGACTATCAAGGCGATATGATGATGCAGGTGGAAGTTCCGTTTTAACCAGTTTTAGAGAAGTAACGCTGTTCTGTGCTCTGTTTATCAGCTCCCACGCTTAGTCATGGAATATAAGTTGCTCGGTAATCCTAACTAAGGGTCTCCCCTCCGATTTAATGAAACCAAACTCTCGTCAGGCTTGGCATAACTCAAGCGATCAAGTCGTTGTGTGACATGGTAACTATCCAAACCAGAAATGGTTACTAAGTCGATACGTTCTAAATCAAGGTAACCGTCAGGCATAATGGCTTGTTCTGACATATGTATAGAAACCACTTCGCCTATGAGCATTTCTGTATTGTTACTTTTAATATGGATATGTTCTTTCAGAACCAAACCCATTTTCAAATTGCTCTCAAGTACAAATGGAGCAGGAAAAGAAGGCTCGTAATAGGGAGTAAGGCCGACAGCAACAAACTCGGATATGTGCTTTGGATATCTTGCGGATGTTTGGTGTGCTTGCTGGAAGAAGCTGGCAGCAACGGCATTGATCGTGAAATGTTTAGTCTCGAGTATATTTTCCAAGGTATGCCTGCGACTATTTCTTGGACGAACAACAAAGCCAAAGAGTGGTGGTTGGGAGCCAAGGTGAATGACAGAGCATACGATAGCGAGATTTTCATTGCCTTGTTGGTCGCAAGTGCCGATCAAATTTGCGCTTTTGTATCCAGCTAACGAGTTGATAAGACGAGTTCGATACCTAGATTCCATGTTATCGATATCTTTCTTTGAAAAGGTGATATTTTTCATAATGCATTGGAGGCTTTCTGCCATTCCCTTCGATATTTTTACGTGCTAAAAGAGGCAGAATTTCAACGATAACTGTATCAATAAATGTCTCTTTCAAAGGTGATAAAACAGCTATCTTACGCGTCAAGTCGGTTGGTCGATCAACCGCGTTTCTTGTGACTTGATAACCGAACGTGACGTGACAGAATACGTTGTCCTTCTTCTTTGACATCAAGTCTTTTTCGCCATGTCCAGAGTCTCTCCCTTGCTGTCTTTGCATTGGATTCCAAATCGATGATGGGGTTGAGGTAGGGGGTGGAAGAGTCGAGATCGTACATAATGGCTTCCATCGCTGTCATCTTCCAAGGCTCAAACAAAAGTGGCACAGGCACTTTAGACAACTCAGGCAGCCACTTGAGAATAAACTTACCCTCAGAGTCGTGCTCTTGAGCTTGTTTCGTGGGGTTGTAGATACGGATCGTATTTACCCCTGTGATGCCGGCCTGCATTTGAAACTGTGGGTAGTGAATACCGGGCTCAAAGTCTAGAAAAAGCTGCGCTAAGTGTGTGACGCCTGCACGCCAGTCTATATTTAGATGATGGGTTAGAAAGCTGACTAGCATGGCGCGCATTCGAAAGTTGAGATACCCTGTCCGGTGCAAGCAGCGCATACTAGCATCGACTAACGGTATGCCTGTTTTACCTTGTTTCCAGGCCTCTAACAGTATTAGATCTCTACTACTGTTGTGTTCCAGCAGTGGCTCATAGGCTTTGTTTAGGCAACGAAACTCCATCTTACACTCCGATTCGAATTTCTGCATAAAATGACAGTGCCAATGTAAACGAGAAGACAGAGCGACTAGACTGCGACGAAAACCAGTAACTTGCCAATGCTGTAATAGGCTTTGGTAAACTTGTCGAAGCGAGATGTTACCCCACGCAAGATAGGGAGAGAGGCGTGAGCACGCCACCCGAGACGCTGTAGGGCTAGATAAGGAACGATAGTATTCACGACCGCGTTGCTGGAAGAAATCATGTAGCGTCTCCCAAGCTAGCGAACTACCGCCAGTCTGCATACCCTTAAGTTTTGATTGCCAGTTTAGTGGTGGAGAAAAAGCATGATCAAGACTAACCGTGTCGAGAGTGGTAAGTGCCTTGTTATGGAGTTGGATATCTAAAATAGGCTCTCTCATTACTTTGTTCCAACGTTTATCCCAGTGAGTTCTGTTGGCAGCTCCTCGTATTACTGCACCGAGTTGGTATTCGTGCCACGGTATGTTGTGTTTTTGAAACCAAGTGGCTATGTTTTTATCTCGTTCAAAAGTACAGTTCAGGCCAAGCTCCTGATGAGAAAATACTGCATTAATATAGAAACGGTTGCTTATAGAGCGAAAGCACTCTAAGGCGTCACCGTGCATGATAGTGACATTGTGAGAGAGAGGGGCAAGCGTAGCGTTCATATCGGTTAGGGACTGCCAAACGAAACGCCAGTGTCGTTCAGAATAATGAGGGTTATCAAGCAGCATGGGTTCAAAAACATATAGAAGTACGGTTGGGAACTTAGACAACAAGGCTTGCTGCAAGGGCTGGTGATCGGTTAAGCGTAAATCACGCTTAAGCCATACAATATTAATGGTCTGCATCATTAACCTCTTTGGTTTCCTGAATCATGTCTACGTAAAGCGAGTACATATTTCTCAGAAGACCAATGGATTAATTCTAATAACGCTATTGAGGCGTCCTACATCAGCTTTACTACTATGTTTGAAGTAAGATCTTTATGAAGCCTAGTGCCAATCACTTAGGATTGTTATATTACTTCCTTAATAGTCAATAGTATTGAATAGTTGTCTGTTATTGAGATGTATCGTCTCTGATGATAGCCGTTCAACCAGAGACGCCAAGAAAAGTAGTAGGAAAAGTTAGAAATAGGTAGGGTGTGCTCTGCGGTCAATTAACGGAGGTCAGTGTTGCCCAATAAGCTTTGAGACAGTAATTGAAGTTGCTCTCTATTTCCTGCGAAAAGATTGTCACAGATAGCCTCTAATTTGATCCCTGATAGTCTTTGCTTTCGAGCTTCTCTTACAAGCAATGCGAGTGCGAGTTCGCCAGAAATTGTCTCACTGTTCGGTTTCCATTGACTTACTGCTAAGCATTCTTGAGTTTGTGATAGTTTTGGAGAAAGCTTCGTCACATCATGACGAATGACTTGAAGCAAGTCCTTGGTGATATCAACACAACTTTCAATAAGAAGCCTATCCAAGAGCGCGGAAGTAAGCGTGCTTACGTTGACCTGACCAGCTTGCTTGGGAAAAGAATCCGTTAGTCTGACAGAGAATTTCACTACACTCACGTGACTTGTTGGCAAGATGGTTAAACTCATCAAACAATCCAGTGGTAGCCAGAATGTATCACCGGCATTAAAGACATATTCATTTTTTCCAAGCTTCAACAACACCTTCCCACTCTCAACTCTGAACAGCTGATTATGTAGTGTCTTTTTACGAGGTGTAATAGTCAGCAAGTCGTAGCTGATGGATTGAAAGTCTATGGCGTGGTTCATGATGGTCTTTGGTAGTTAAACTGCGCGTAGATTACCGTGAGTGAATCCCAAATCCAACCTAAGATCGCACTTTTATGTGCGCTGTGCTGAACAATCATGCAAAAGTGTGGTCTGACCTTAACAAAAATAGACTTAAGTTAGCTGCGGTCTTTAGACACTAAGCGTAGAATAGTGCAGCTTTTAATTTGATGTAACAAACATGACAACACAAAACGACCCATATATTGATATTCGTCCGTACAACGACGAAGAGATTCCTGCAGCGATTGACCGTTTGATTAATGATGCAGAGTTTATAGATGCAATTTTGCAACATCGCTTTTCAAATCATGCCCCTTGGTTCAAAGCTCTAATGAGCCCAATGGTAAAAGTGTACTTGAAGTTTAAGTGGGCGAAACTGGATAGCGTTGAAGCTATTCAATTAGAGGTAAAAAAATACCTAGAGCAAACCTTGGATACGACAACGAAAGGTGTGGTGTACAAAGGTCTCGACAAATTAGACAAAAATACGTCGTACCTATTTGTCTCCAATCACAGAGACATTGCGATGGATCCGGCTCTAGTCAATTATGGTCTGCATGAAGGCAACCATAGAACAGTTCGTATCGCGATTGGTGACAACTTGTTGAAGAAGCCTTGCGCTACAGAACTAATGCGTCTAAACAAGAGCTTCATTGTAAAGCGCTCCTTGAAAGGCCCTCGTGAAATGATGAAGGCGTTGGGCACTTTGTCTTCATACATTAAGCACTCACTGGACACTGGCAATTCCATTTGGATCGCCCAAAAAGAAGGTCGAGCAAAAGACGGTAACGATTTTACTGATCCAGCTATTCTTAAAATGTTCCACGTAGAAGGGCGTAAGCAAAAGATACCTTTTGCTGAGTACATCCGTTCTTTAAAGATTGTTCCTGTTTCGATTTCGTACGAAAACGATCCATGTGACATCGCGAAAGCTAACGAGCTTTACGAGAAAGCGACGCATGGTAACTACGAGAAAGGAGAATTTGAAGATATCGAGAGTATCGTCCAAGGTATTGTAGGCCGTAAAGACAGCGTTCACGTTGTATTTGGTGACGTAATCGATCAAGATTTTGATACGCCAGAAGCGCTTGCGGAAGAGATTGATCGTCAGATTCACGAAAACTACACACTGTTTCCAATTAATAAGTTGGCGGCAGGTTTGGAAGATGAGTTTATCACTGGAACGACTCGCGCGACGCTTCAAGATAAATTGGATGCTTTACCAGAAGGTGCTCACCCGTTCTTAATTGATAGTTATGCGAACCCGGTAAAAAATATCATTAAAGAGCGCGAGAAACTCTCCGCTTAATTTTTGCTGTAGGGCACGAGTTCAAAGTTAAAAAAACCAGTCGTATTGACTGGTTTTTTATTTTCCGAAAAGCCAAGCGGCTAATTGACGCTTAGTGTCTTGAATAGATCGATAAAATTGGAAATTTGTTCCAACCAAAGTTAATGGTGAGAGAAGTGGTTTTGTTCGGACCAACTGATTCATGGAAGTCTTCAGCAAATATACGTTCGCCATTAGCCAAGATAGCAACTAACTGCGTTTGATTGATAGTACGTTTGGCTGAAGAAGTATTGGTTACGGTGACAACCGCCCACCGTTCTCCTGACTCGCTACTCATGAGAACATAGTTATTGATAGAGAAATCACTGCGATTGGGTTGGATGTTATCGCTATTTGGAAACGCCAATTCGGAATAGTGTATCGCTGGCTGGTCGATACTTAGTGTCTCATATTCCATCGACATAACTGGTAAGGTTACAGCAAGGCTCCATATTAGGAGTAGGGCTCGAAACATACTACAAATCTCCTTTCCCGTTAGGTGCTATTTTCTTATAAATCAATTGTTAGGAGTACAGGCTGCTCGCGCCCTCTGGACGTGTCTTAAACCGTTTATGTAGCCACATCCAACCGGGAATATCGCGCTCAATCATTCCTTCTAGTTCCTTGTTTAGTACCTTGGCTGCAGTTTCAGGGTCACGCCTTGGAATTTGCTCGCTCAAATCCTCGCCAATATGCAACGTATAATGATTATCTTGTACGACAGTAACCCCTGAAATTACGGCACAGTTTGTGGCATCAATGAGGACGCTGGGGCCTGCTGTTACAGCAGCTTGCTGCACTGCAAAAAACGGTGCAAATACTGAGTTGTGATGACCATAATCATGGTCTGGCAAATACCAGAGTCGGCATCCCTTTTTAAGCGCTCTAAGCATGGTTCTTACATCTGTTCGGTCAATCATTTGATGGCCACTTCGGGTGCGACCTCTATGTTGGACGAACTCGTAAACCAGGTTTGAATGAGGTCGATAAACGCCAAAACCTTGAGCAAACTGACCGAATATTGAAGCGGTCATTTCTAGATTTAGGTGATGACTGCACACTACCAAGGTTCCTCGCCCCGCCGCCTCTTGTTCTAAAAGGACTTCCCTGTCGACAACGGAAGAGATTCTGCGTAGTCGCCATTCAGGCCAAAACCAAGCCATACCCGTTTCAAACAGTGCGATGCCAGTGCGTTTAAAGGTGTTTCTCAGTATTAAATCGCGTTGTTGAGCTGTGTAATGAGGAAAACAAAGTGCTAGATTTTGGGCGGCAACTTGGGACCGTTTCTTGAGTATTTTCATCGCCAATAATCCGGTTCCAGTGCCTAGTCCGCGCAAAAAGGAGTAAGGAAGGACGTTGACGATGAAAGCGAGAAATCCAAAGGCACACCAGATTCCCCAGTATTTAGGGGCTAGCATACGCACTGAAAATAACGGTCTTGGTACAATATTCATAATTAAAGTATTCGCGTTTAATTGCCAATGATCCCTATTGGTAATTCGGGCAATTTACAATGAATATAAAATCGAGCAGTTCAGTGAAGAAGTGACTCGGAGAAGCGTTGAATGCCGTCAGTATTACTAATACTTCTTGATGAGAGTTCGTTCCATTGATTGGTCGTTATTACTCTATATTTGATACTGATCCGCTATATAATTATAAAGATCTATTGATTGACTTGATGTCATGTAACGTAGTGATTTGTCAGTGGTTGTCTATAATCAAATCAAGTTTGTACATTTAGGTGACCTAATGAACTATCCCGAAGCATTACCCCATGGTGAATTGACTCAAGTATTGGAAAATATTTATTTGGTCACAGGGTCTGTTTCCATGAAAGCGCCACACCCTAAATGGGGACCGTTTAATCTTGTCTTTAGTCGAAATATGATTGTGATTAAACAAGGTGGAGACCTTATTTTAATAAACTCGGTGAGACTGAGTGACGAAGGCATCGCTGAGTTAGATGAGTTGGGCGACGTCAAACACGTCATTCGATTAGCTGCCTTTCATGGCTTTGATGACCCATTTTATAAAGAAACGTTTGGAGCAACCTTGTGGTCAGTGGATGCGCCTTATATACGAGGATTTTCAAGTGAAGAAAGTGCAGAATACTACCGTGCTGATCGAATTCTAAAGTCGGGTGATGATCTTCCTATTAATGGTGCGTCCTATCATGAGTTTTCCACCAGTACCCCCAAGGAAGGCCTGATTCTGCTGCATCGGGATAAAGGTATTTTGGTATCTGGCGACAGTATGCAGAACTGGTCCCGACCTGATGAATATTTCAATTGGTTTGCAAAGTGGGTGATGCCCCATATGGGTTTCATTTCTCCAAATAATTTTGGCCCTGGATGGCTAAAAATGGCTAAACCAACGGCCACTGAGCTAATGGAAAAGGCGATGTTGAACTATGATGCTTTACTACCAGCGCATGGCTTTCCCATTATAGAAAATGCACGTGAAGGATTTGTTTCAGCCGCTGAACGGCTACAGAATTGAATCAAAGCTATTAATATTTACTAACAATTGATTGAATCGGTGTCTTATGATGAGACGTAGCGCACAATAAAGTAGGCTGCCCTCCTTTTGACTTGGGGTCCGCTATGCACAGCAAATATCCATACATTGTTGCATTGAGTATATTGACACTGGCAGGTTGCAGTTCTTCCATTCCTCCAGAAGAGCGCCAAGCGGCCCGCAAAGAGATTAATGCTACATCAGATACACTGATTAATCAGCTCAGTGAACGTTACCCTGACTTACCTGAGCGGCTTGCCTATGCTGATGGTTACGCTGCTGTTTCTATGTCTAATGTAAAGATCCCTGTTTTAGGTGGTGGTACTGGAGTTGGTGCAATCTATGACCAACGAGATGGTTCCGTAACCTATATCAACGTCAACCGATACGAAGTGGGGGCTGGCCTTTCACTAGGTACTACTCAAGCGTTGGCTATCTTCAACGATGTTTCAACATTAAAGGAATATCGCAGTGGATCTTGGGAACCTTCAGTCGGAGCTGAGTGGTTTTTAGGTGAAGATGGCCAGTTTAGCAGTATGAGCTTAGCAGGTAGAGATGAAGACGTACCTATCTATCTTATTTCTAGTTCCGGTGGTGGTGCCGTCGGTAGTGCGAAGGTAGTGTCGGTTTCGGTTAACTACGACCTAACAGAGACAGGGCTTGGAGAAAATCGAGTACCAAATAAAGAGCCTATTACTGCCAGTGATGCGCCACCTAAGAAGTGGGACCGAGCGCTGCCTTTCTATGCTCAGAATGTTATTGATAAAGGGTTTAGCTTGCCAAAGCCATTTGGTATCAGTGTGATTTATGCCGATACATTCCAACAAATGCAGCTTAATGATTTAGAAGTTGGCTTTCGTGGTTCAAACAAAGTACCGATTGACTTCGTGTCGTTTGATAACAATACCAGCCATACACAAACTCCACAGTTAAAGCTAGATGCTTGGGTATTCCCGTTTATGAATGTCTTCGCGACGGTTGGTAAAATCAGTGGTGAAGCTGATATTCAATTTACTATTGATGGGAACGACTTTATCAATCAGGCAGGTATAGATTGTTCCAAACTTGCGAATAAGCCAGTGTGTAATAGAGTAGAAGACAAAGCACTTACAGTGCCCGTTGTCGCCGATCTAAGTGGTACCAATTATACCGTTGGCACTATCCTAGCTTCAGGTTGGAAAGATTACTTCTTCACAGTTCCAATTTCGGTCTCTTATGCGGACATGCGTCGCAGTGATGCTGAAGGGTTTGTTCTTAATATCTCGCCTCGTGTTGGTAAGCAAATTCCACTTAAAGGCACTCAATCCATTGCCATTTATGCTGGGGCAACCTATCTGGATAGCCGTTTAACCATTTCGGGGTCACAACCAATCCCAGGCACCAATGAGTCTATTGATTATAAGGTTGAGCAAGAGAATATTGATAAGTGGCTGGGGTTAGTGGGTGCCAACTATAACTTCAATCGAGATTGGTCTCTTTCTATGGAGTATGGACAGAATGGAAGTAAAAAGCGTCAGTTTATTTCGAGTCTAACCCGACGCTTTTAACTGAGGTTTGCTCATCCAAAGAGGTGACGATGATTAAGCCGGATTGGATTAGATAAACTAATCGACAATCCATAAAATTATTCGTAATTAAATTACTTAAAACATTTGACCTTCGTCACGAAATGAGTAAAATTCGCTCTGTCTTTTGAAATGTTATTACATAAGGTAGAGAAAATGAACGCAGCACTTCTATCAACATTGGACACTGAAAAAACTACAGAAGTAGAAAAAGCATCAAAATCTTCAACTTCTACTCTAGGTGAGATCGCAACTATCCTAACTATGTACCTTGCGACTTCAGCTGTAGTTTTGTTACTTAGCCTAACTTGGGTTATGTAACCAGCCTTTCAAGGATTTGAAAAGTAAGCGATACTCCCTAAAGCAGTTCATGTGAGTATCGCCTAAGCCCTCCTTCTTTAAGAGCTACGGCTCAACCACAACGTACTTACCATTGCTCACCGCAAGAAACCAATTTCCTCTCGAAACAAAGTACTGTTGTCCTCTTTTATTCACTGCTGTTGCCCCTTCAGGGAGCTTTTTCACCATTTGTCCTCGTCGGTAACGCCTCTTTGGTGGCTTCTCTACGATAATGTATTTGTGCTTCTCTTTTTTGTAGTAGTGACCATCAATCAACGCATAGGTAACGCCCGCGATGGCTAGCATAACGGTGGAGTCCGGCATTCTATGTGGCTCATAGTGGCGTACAATGTGAACTTCTTTCTTATGATGTTTGTGCTTTTTCCACGGTTTGTCGAAGTGTTTATGCCAAGGGTCAGCAAAGGTAGGGGAGGAAAAAACGCTCAAGAATAAGATGAGTAATGGCGTTTTTTGGGAGAATTTTTTGTTCATGAATGACCTAAGATATGTGTGTTCTCAGGTCATTGTCTATGTATTCACGATTGTGGAGTTAACCGCCTGTCAGCAGCTGGTAGGTTTTACATGGAGCGACAATAGGTTAACTTGCTTAAATAGTTATCATGAATGTACTAAGTCTGGATGTGATTGATAGTATTGATACAACGCATCAATATCAGGGCTACACATTACGGACATAACTTGTTTTAGTGTTTCTAGAGGCCAGTTCCACCATTGCATCTCAAGCAATTTATTGATCTGATCTTCGCTGAAACGTTTTTTGATCACCGTATTATGACCAACCACAATGGTATAAGGCTCTACGTCTTTGGTGATAACCGAACGAGCGCCAATGACCGCGCCATCGCCGATTTTGACTCCAGGCATAATCATCGCTTCACTGCCAATCCACACATCGTTGCCAACGATAGTATCGCCCGCTTTCTGAAAGCCATCTTTGACATCAGTACCGAAGGTTTCTTGTGAGAATGGGAAGGTAGAAATCCAATCAAGTCGATGCCCTTGGTTGCCCGCGAGCATAAACGTTGCCCCTGACGCAAAAGAGCAAAACTTACCGATGATCAGTTTATCGATATCGGTATAAGCACCGCTTTCCCAAAATTCTCTCGTGGGTTTGTCGCCCAGTAGGTACCGAACTGCAATATCTTCGAAGCTGTTGCCGTGGTAAAAGCCAGAGTAATAGGAGTAGTCGCCAACCTGAATATTAGGGTTAGTAACCTTGTCTTTGATGACTTCACCTTGAAGCCAGTTAGGAAATGTATTCATGTCTTTCGTTCTTTTTGGTAATGACTCACAAAATCTAGCACGACCTTTAGTCGCTTCCAATGAGCTTGTTGTAGAAGTTTGTATTGCCCACTAAGTTACTTATAACAGTAGACGCAATGAAAGGTGCAAATATGAAGGGATTTCATATTAGACAAATGAATTTGGAAGAGGTGCAGTTAGCGGTCGATTGGGCGGCGGAAGAGGGCTGGAATCCAGGGCTCAATGATGCTCAGCAGTACTTCCTTGCTGACCCGTCCGGCTTCTTGCTAGGGAGTTTAGACGGTGAGCCGATAGCGTGTATCTCTGTGATCAAATATGACCACAACTTTGGCTTCTTGGGGTTTTATATCGTCAAACCAGAGTATCGGGGGAAAGGGTATGGAATACAAATTTGGCGTAAAGGAATGGCTTATTTAGAGGGTTGCAATGTTGCTTTGGATGGCGTCGTAGACCAACAGGACAACTACAAGCGCTCTGGATTTGTCTTGTCACACCGTAATATTCGCTATCAAAGCCTAACCGCATCATCGCCATATAATCAAGAGACTATCAAGCCTTTGCATAGTGTAAGTTTGGATTTAGCTCAGCATTACTTGCTCCCCTTTTTCCCGTCACATCGAGAGGCGTTCTATCAATCATGGCTGTTTCAGCCAAACAGTGTGGCTTTATATGTTGGTACACCTTCTGATATTAAAGGTATTGGGGTTATTCGGCAGTGCAAAGATGGGTATAAAATAGGACCGTTATTTGCTGACTCAATGAGTATTGCAAATAGGCTCTATACTGGACTTACTTCGAGTGTTGAGTCAGGCCAACCGGTTTTTCTAGATGTCCCTGAAACCAATAAAGCAGCACTAAAGTTGGCATCAAATCATCAAATGACCGCCTGTTTTGAGACAGCGCGCATGTATACCAAGGGCAGTCCTGATATTGCTCTTAGTAGAACCTTTGGCGTGACTTCTTTTGAAATTGGTTAGCTGCCTGAAAGCTCATGTTAAGCGGTTGGTCGTGCTTCGCTATCAGTCAGATTGTTGACCCATCGATGACTGAATACACGCCAAGTAGCGGGGAAAGCTTTGACGATCTCTTCTGATGTCATCATTAACAATACTACCGGAAACGACCAGTCAAAGAACATCGCTCCCAAAGCGGTGAGTGGTACAGCCCAGACCCACTGGCAAACAAAGTCCATATTCATACAGAATTTGTTGTCTCCGCCGCTACGCAAAATCCCCACAATCAAGGTGATGTTGATGCTGCGCATCAAGATACTCAACGCGACAATTGGGAAGCTTAGTGCCATCAAGTCGATAACTTCTAGCGATAGCGCTCCATAGAGTTTCAATATGGCAGTTTGCATTATTAGTAATAGTCCGCCGAGTACAGCGCCCAGAAGAATGGCGGATTTGAATGCCCAGCGTGCGTAAATGGTGCTGAGTCCAAACTGATTCGCACCCAAACTGTTGCCAATCATGATACCGACAGCGCTAGATAAACCATGAGCCACAGAAAGTCCAATAGACTCTAACGGCGTAATCACAGCCATAGTCGCCAGTTCGGTTTCGCCCATGCGGCCAAGAATCAAGTGGAAGGTAAAGATCCCTGCGCACCAGATAAAGGTTCCGACGACAATAGGGTAAGTAATCGTGAAAAACTTACGAACCAATGAAGGTTTAAAAGCATTGGATATATGCTTAAGGCGGAGTGCTAGTGCTGGGTATCGATAATAGATAAGAGTAATGACGGCAATAAGACGAACACTACGCGCGATCACACTGCCGATGCCTGCGCCAAGTAAACCAAGTTCTGGGGCACCAAAGTGGCCGAAGATGAGTACGTAGTTCAACGCAACGTTCAGGCCAATCTCTATGATGGACAAGTAAAGATTGATTTGCGTTTGTCCAATAGAGCGCAGTGCCGTATCCGCAGCAATGGTTAATCCTGAGAGCAGGGTTGCGACGCCCAGCAGTTGTACATATTGGCTGGAGAGTGCAAGTACCTCGCGACTTGGATTAAACAGTTGAGGGAGTAACTGCGGCGTAAAAAAGCAGATAGAGAAGCAGAGACAGGCAAATATTTGGGTCACAATAGTGCCTAATGCAAGGTTGTTCTTTAGGCCATGCTCGTCTTGTGCGCCCCAATATTGCGCAAGTAAAATCCCCATTCCGGAGCTTAATCCCCAGATAAAAACGATAGAAACCCAAAATATTCTCGCACCAATACCCGCAGCGGCGACTTCCTGAGTACCTAATTGACTGATCATTAAACTATCAACAAACCCCAAGCTGCTCATCAGTAAGCTTTGCAAAGCGATAGGCACGCCAAGCATCAAAACACGTTTGATAAATTCACTAAAGGTTTGTTGTTGCATCACTTTCTCCCTATTGTCTGCCTTATTAAACTAATGAGAATCAACATGGTATGCAATCAGTTACCTTAGATGAGGTGTCGAGTTAGTCGCATTTTTCTTATATGGAAGCGTAAACCAAAGAGGTTTTTTAATAGCTTGAGTCTAAAGAACAAAGGCAGGAGGTAAATATTGCGAGTGATATCGCTATCTTGGTGAAAATCTACTTATGATTGCACCAATATGCAGCGCACCAGAATGAGCATTGAGATTCAATTCAGTGCTGGTTTGATATAAAAGCTTTAATATTCAATTCGTTGAGTCTTCGGGATTGTAATTGTCATATCTGGCACTCTTCTTGAAATGTGAAAGTTAGACATAACTATTCATAATAGGGAGATATCCAACATGAACATGACGTTCAAACTTAAGCTTGCTGCAGTGAGTGCTTCAATGGCTCTTGTATCGGGTATGGCAGTGGCTGAGGAAGAAACGATTAAAGTCGGAGTATTGCACTCATTATCTGGCACCATGGCCATCAGTGAAACCACGCTAAAAGATACCATCTTAATGCTGGTGGAAGAACAAAACAAAAAGGGCGGTTTACTCGGGAAGCAGCTAGAAGCTGTGGTTGTCGATCCTGCTTCCAACTGGCCATTGTTTGCGGAGAAAGCTCGCGAATTAGTGGAAAAAGAAAAAGTGGATGTAGTGTTCGGTGGGTGGACATCGGTCTCTCGTAAGTCGATGTTGCCCGTTTTTGAAGAGTTAAACAGCATCTTATTTTATCCAGTGCAGTACGAAGGCGAAGAGTCTTCGAAGAATGTGTTCTACACTGGTGCCGCGCCAAACCAGCAAGCCGTTCCTGCCGTTGACTACCTGATGACCGAACTGGACGTCGAGCGTTGGGTGCTGGCAGGGACAGACTATGTTTATCCACGCACGACGAATAAGATCTTAGAAGCTTACTTAAAAGACAAAGGTGTCAGTGAGAAAGACATCATGATCAGCTACACGCCATTTGGTCATTCTGATTGGCAGTCGATTGTTTCAGACATTAAGAAGTTTGGCTCTGAGGGTAAAAAAACGGCGGTGGTTTCTACGATTAATGGCGATGCGAATGTCCCCTTTTATAAAGAGTTAGGCGCGCAAGGTGTCTCTTCGGAGGATATTCCCGTAGTCGCATTCTCAGTAGGTGAAGAAGAGCTATCTGGGATGGATACGTCGGCGTTAGTCGGGCATCTGGCAGCCTGGAACTACTTTATGAGTGTCGACACGCAGGCAAATGAAGAATTTGTAGAAACTTGGCAGAAGTTTATCGCGAGTGACAAACGAGTGACGAATGACCCAATGGAAGCACACTACATTGGTTTCAATATGTGGACTCAAGCGGTAACCAATGCGGGTACGACGGATGCAGAACAAGTTCAAGATGCGCTAATTGGTGTTTCGGTGCCAAATCTGTCTGGGGGCTACTCGACTATGCTACCTAATCACCACATTACCAAACCCGTGCTGATCGGTGAGATTCAAGACGACGGGCAGTTTGATATCGTTTGGGAAACTAAGGGTTTAGTGGCTGGTGATGCATGGTCAAACTTTTTGCCAGAATCTGCAAAGCTCTATTCTAGTTGGTCTAAACCATTTTCTTGTGGTGCGTTCAACGTCGAAACTGGTAAGTGCTCAGGAAGCGCAAACTAGTTGCTAGACGGTATGGTGTTTTCACGGTTTCTCGTGAAAGCACCTTTTAGATCTTGTCCTCAATGTATTTCAACAGAGGGCAACGCAAAGGACGCATTTCATGAAAAACATAACTCAATTATTGAAAGTGGTCGTGTTCTTAATTTTGAGTACGAATGTCGCGTTGGCAAACGTAAGTGACCGAGAGTCTTTCACAAAAGTGCTCATAGGAAAAAGCACCCCTCAAAAACAAGCAGCTATGTCTTGGCTCGTGGACCACGAACCCAGCGATGTCGCTAAATCTGTGTTAACTGCTTGGCTACATGGCAATCTGTATTATTTCAATGACAAGTCGAGTGAGCAATACCAACAATTATTTCTATCCAGCGATATCCGCAATGCGGCTCAAGTAGTCAGTGCATGGAGCGATATTACGCTCGCTGTCGAGTCTTCTCGCCAGTTCAAAAAAGTTCGGGTGAACAACAAACTACGAAGCTTAATTCGTTTAGAAATTGCCTCGCTCGGGTTGGATCATGCCGATGCAACGATTCGTTTAAATGCAGTAACAGCATTAGTTGGGCAAACCGACGATGCAGTTATCTCCCGTCTTAGACAAAGAGCCAGTATTGAAACGGAACAAGAGATTGCAAGCCTGTTGCGTCTCGCACTATCCATTGATGACGTGCTAACAGGTAACACCACTGAGCAGCGGATTGCCGCCATTGATGTTCTATCTGACTACAAACAATCGGTAGTGTTATCAACGCTTAATCAAGTGCTGAAAACGGAAACTGACGAACTCGTGCTTACTGAAGCAGAGCGCGCATTAGACCGCTATCAACAAAGTCAAAAATTCTACTCAGGGGTTGAGACGGTATTTTTCGGGCTCAGCTTAGGGTCGGTTTTGGTACTCGCAGGGATCGGGTTAGCCATCACCTTTGGTGTGATGGGTGTGATTAATATGGCGCATGGTGAGCTGATTATGATCGGTGCTTACACCACCTATGTCATGCAGCAGTTAATGCCAAACCAAATTGGTCTAGCGTTGATTCTTTCTATCCCTATGGCGTTTATTGTCTCTGGACTAGTAGGTATTGCCATTGAGCGAAGCGTCATTCGTCATCTTTATGGTCGACCACTAGAAACCTTGCTAGCGACTTTCGGGATCAGTTTGATCCTGCAGCAAGCTGTGCGCTCCATTTTCTCTCCACTTAATCGCTCAGTGAGCACACCTGATTGGATGTCAGGTGCGCTGCAAGTCAACCCAATGTTGTCACTTACCTATAACCGTCTTTACATCATTTTGTTCTGCATCATGGTGTTTATCGGCTTGGTGATGGTGCTTAAGAAAACCCCACTGGGTTTGCAGGTTCGGGCCGTATCACAAAATAGAGCTATGGCGAGAGCAATGGGCATTCGTTCCGAGAGAGTGGATGCATTGACGTTCGGGCTAGGGTCTGGAGTAGCAGGAGTGGCAGGAGTGGCGTTATCCCAGCTCACCAATGTGGGGCCGAATATGGGACAAGCCTACATCATAGACTCGTTTATGGTGGTGGTGTTCGGTGGCGTTGGTAACTTGTGGGGAACGCTCGTTGCGGGATTAAGCCTTGGCCTATTCAATAAGATCCTTGAACCTTGGGCTGGGGCGGTATTGGCCAAAATCTTGGTATTGGTATTCATCATTTTGTTCATTCAAAAACGTCCACGTGGTTTATTTCCACAGCGCGGGCGAGCGGCTGAAGGTTAAGGATAACTGACACTATGCAATCTAAATCTTTCGTTCTATCGGCATTAAGGGGGGATAGGGGTGGTCAGCTTACCATTCTGGCTCTCCTAGTTGCTGTTGTTGTCGTGCCACTGGCGAACACCTTGTTGCCAGTAGGTCACCCACTTCATGTTGAAACCTTCACCATTTCACTTATGGGTAAGTATCTCAGTTACGCCATGTTGGCACTCGCTGTGGACTTAGTCTGGGGTTATCTAGGGATTTTGAGCCTTGGGCACGGGGCTTTTTTTGCTCTAGGTGGTTATGCCATGGGCATGTACTTGATGCGTCAAATTGGTGATCGGGGTGTCTATG
Organism: Vibrio mediterranei; assembly: GCF_900088415.1. Classification (GTDB taxonomy): domain Bacteria; phylum Pseudomonadota; class Gammaproteobacteria; order Enterobacterales; family Vibrionaceae; genus Vibrio; species Vibrio mediterranei. The sequence goes on along the minus strand of NZ_FLLQ01000005.1, from coordinate 187,158 downwards.
GTAATCCTATTTTGCCGGACTTTATGGTGTTTCTAGACTGGCAAGCTCTGCCTTGGTTTTGGCAGGGCTTTGACCAATTCTGGTTTGCTTGTTTGATGGTAGTGTTGGTTCCTGGTGCTTTGGCTTACGTGTTTGGATATCTCGCTTTCCGCTCTCGTGTGTCGGGCGTGTATTTATCCATTATGACCCAAGCTTTGACCTACGCATTAATGCTGGCTTTTTTCCGCAATGAGATGGGATTTGGTGGCAATAATGGTCTCACTGACTTTAAAGATATCTTAGGTTTTAGCTTACAGCAGGATGCCACCAAAATTGCACTATTTATGATTACTGGCATCGCTTTGGTAGTGAGTTATGTGGTCTGTCGAACCATCATTAGTAGCCGATTAGGGCGTGTTTCGATGGCGATTCGTGATACTGAGTCACGAACCCGATTTATGGGCTATGACGTTGATGGTATCAAGCTTTGGATCTTTGTGTTATCGGCAGTCATAGCTGGTGTTGCGGGCGCTTTATATGTCCCACAGGTGGGCATCATTAACCCTGGTGAGTTTGCACCTCTCAACTCCATTGAAGTGGTTGTCTGGGTTGCCATTGGCGGTCGCGCTACCTTGTTCGGTGCCATTGTAGGGGCATTGGTGATCAACTATGCAAAGAGTTGGTTTACGGTCGAGTTTCCAGAAGTGTGGTTGTTTGCGTTGGGTGGGTTGTTTGTCCTCTCAACGATGTATTTCCCTAAAGGTTTGATTGGCTTCTTCTCCGACAAAGTTCAACAAATCCGCAAAAAGGCATCTAACCCGAAAACTAAGGCAGAGGAGGTCACAGTATGACGACGCTGCATCGAGCCCAACAACTGAAAAGCTCAGTTCAAGAATTGACTCGTCGAGACGAAGTGTTCTCTTTTTTAAAACCGGATCATCACCCCCTAATTGATACTCGTCATAACGTCCTTCTGTACGTGGAAGGGGTCAACAAAAGCTTTGACGGGTTTAAGGCCATCAACGATCTCAACCTATATATCAAAGAGGGGGAGTTACGTTGCATCATTGGTCCCAATGGTGCGGGAAAAACCACCATGATGGACATCATCACGGGCAAAACGAAGCCAGACACAGGGCAAGTCTGGTTGGGCTCTAATATTAACTTGTTAAAAATGAACGAGTCTGAAATTGCCAATGCAGGCGTTGGTAGAAAGTTCCAAAAACCGACCGTTATTGAATGTCTAACCGTCTGGCAGAACTTAGAGTTGGCTATGTCCGGCGTTCGCGGGGTTTGGGGGACGTTTGTTGCCAAACTGTCTGGCGAGCAAAAGGACAAGTTAGAGTCAGTCTTGACGCTGATTCATTTGCAAGCTCACTCCACGCTGACGGCTGGTAACTTGTCTCATGGACAAAAGCAATGGTTAGAGATCGGCATGTTGCTGATGCAAAACCCTAAGTTGTTGCTGGTGGATGAGCCTGTAGCAGGCATGACTCATCAAGAAATGGATCGCACCTCGGAGCTATTGAACTCGCTGGCGGGTAAACACTCGGTGGTCGTGGTAGAGCATGATATGGATTTTGTTCGCTCTATTGCCAGCCACGTAACTGTGCTCCATCAAGGACATGTCTTGGCGGAAGGAACCATGGATCAAGTGCAATCTCATCCAGAAGTAAAACAAGTGTATTTAGGGGAATAATATGTTGCAGATCCAGTCAGTGAACCAGTTTTATGGTGAAAGTCATACCTTGTGGGATTTGGATATGTCGATTCCGAAGGGTAAGTGCACCGTGCTGATGGGACGAAATGGCGTGGGTAAAACCACCTTACTTCAGTGTGTTATGGGGCTTGTGAAAGTCTCAAGCGGAGATATTCAATTAAACGGAGAGTCGCTACTTAAGCATGACGCAGAATCTCGACCTCGTATGGGTATTGGTTATGTTCCTCAAGGTCGACAAATCTTTCCCATGTTGACCGTTCAAGAAAACCTTGAAGTTGGTCTGCCGATTCGTGAAAAAGGCGATAGACGCATTCCTGAATTTATCTTCGATTTGTTCCCAGTGTTAAAAGAGATGCTACATCGTCGCGGTGGCGACTTATCGGGTGGTCAGCAGCAACAGCTAGCTATTGGTAGAGCTTTGGTCGTTAATCCAAAACTGTTGATTCTCGATGAACCTACCGAAGGCATACAGCCCAATATCGTCCAGGAGATTGGTGACATCATTAGAATGTTGAATGAAAAGCTTGGCCTAACAGTATTGCTGGTGGAGCAAAAACTGCCTTTTGCCAGAAAAGTTGGAGACCAATTCTGCATTCTGGATCGTGGCAGGCAAGTTGCGGCGGGTGAGATGTCGACCTTAGACGACTCGTTAATCAAGGAGTACCTAACAGTATGAATGCACCAGCGACAAATCAGAAAGAAATGGGTGTCAATCCAAGTACGGCGCTTCAGGGTTCGCTTGGACAAGTAATAGACGCTCACACTCAATTCGGTTGGAAAGCGAGTCTCGACTTAACCTTTATTGATCGCGGCGATAAAACGGTATTAAAACACCGCTCTCAACAAGGTCCACTTGCCATTCAGCGCCCTCTGTATCCAGAGGGCAACCCTTGTCATACTTACTTGCTCCATCCACCCGGAGGAGTCGTTGGTGGAGATACTCTACAGATCAGTGTGCATGCCATTCAAGGTGCCAAATCACTTATTACCACCCCAGGCGCGACCAAATTTTATCGTTCGGAATCTAAATACGCCAAGCAAAAGCAGACATTGCATGTTGCTAGCGGCTCTCGCTTGGAGTGGCTACCGCAAGAGAACATCTTTTTTTCTGATGCACACGTTCGTCTTGATACCGAAATCCATTTGGAGCGTGGTGCACAGTTTTTGGGCTGGGAAATGCACTGTTTTGGGCGGCCTGCACTAAATGAGGGATATAGTGCAGGTCATTTGCTTGGAAAAACAGAGGTTTATCTTGATAAGCAGTTGCTACTGACTGAAGGTTTGAATGTTCGTGGTAATGATAAGTTATTGAAAAATAGAGGCTTATTGAATTATCAAATGATGGGGACGGTTTACATTTCAATTGATGATGAGGATTTTTACCAATTGGTACAGACCTTGCTCAATAACATGCAACAAGAACACAAAGAAGGTGCAGTGTTGATTGCTGCGAGCCAGTTGGAAAATTTACTGGTTATTCGTGCATTGGGAAACTGGAGCGAAGTGATCTTGGCGTGCTTCGAAAAGATCTGGCAGTTGGTTCGCGAGCATTGGACTGGTGACTGTCCTGAGCCTCCAAGAATCTGGGCAACTTGATCGAAATTCAATATTCACAACATAAGGTTATTAAATGGAATTAACCCCAAGAGAGAAGGACAAACTGCTGATTTTTTGCGCCGGAATGTTGGCAAAACAGCGTAAAGAGAAAGGGCTAAAGCTTAATTATCCTGAATCGGTAGCGTTTATTTCAAGTGCGATTTTAGAAGGGGCACGTGAAGGAAAAACTGTCTCAGAACTAATGGATTTCGGACGCACTTTACTCACATCTGACCAAGTTATGGAAGGGGTACCTTCGATGATTCCTGATGTGCAAGTTGAAGCCACGTTCCCTGATGGGACTAAGCTTGTCACCGTCCACGAACCAATTGTTTAGGGGGACTTATGGCAGCGCCTAAAGCAAATTACTCTGGCTTTGTCCCGGGACAAATTGAAACCGCAAAAGGTGATATTGAGCTCAATGCGGGGCGAGATACCGTAACGGTGACCGTCGAAAACCTTGGTGACCGTCCGGTTCAGATAGGTTCTCACTACCATTTCTACGAAGTTAACAATGCACTCAGCTTTGATCGCGAAGCGACGCGAGGATTTCGTTTAAACATTGCCGCCGGTACAGCAACGCGTTTTGAACCCGGACAATCACGCACAGTGGAGCTGGTTGCCTTTGCGGGTAAACGCGAAGTCTACGGATTTCAAGGTAAGGTCATGGGCAGTCTATAAGACGCCTAACTCAAAACAACAAGGAAGAATAATGGCGAGTATTTCTAGGCAAGCCTATGCAGAGATGTTTGGTCCTACGGTGGGTGACCGAGTTCGTTTAGCGGATACTGATCTTTGGTTAGAAGTAGAAAAAGATCTCACGGTATACGGTGATGAAGTTAAGTTTGGCGGTGGCAAAGTCATTCGTGATGGCATGGGGCAAAGTCAATTGCCTAGCAGTCAAACGCCAGACCTCGTTATCACAAACGCACTGATCCTCGACTATTGGGGGATCGTTAAAGCCGATGTGGCGGTGAAAAATGGCCGTATCGCAGCGATTGGTAAAGCGGGAAATCCCGACGTTCAGCCCGGTGTAGATATTATTGTTGGCCCCGGAACCGAAGTGTTAGCAGGAGAAGGTTCAATACTTACTGCTGGAGGCATTGATTCACATATCCACTTTATCTGTCCGCAACAAATCGAAGAAGCGCTTGCATCTGGTGTTACTACTATGATCGGCGGCGGTACCGGGCCGAATACTGGTACTAACGCGACAACTTGTACACCGGGCCCTTGGAATATGCATCGTATGTTGGAGTCCCTTGACCAATTCCCAATGAATTTTGGTTTGCTAGGAAAAGGCAATGCCAGTCAGCCAGAGGCATTACGTGAGCAGGTAGCCGCAGGTGCGGTTGGCTTAAAACTGCATGAAGACTGGGGAACCACACCTGCTTCTATTGACACTTGTTTGAGCGTCGCGGATGAGATGGATGTACAAGTGGCGATTCACACCGACACATTGAATGAATCGGGCTTTGTTGAATCTACGCTTGGGGCGATTGGTGACCGAGTTATTCATACCTATCACACTGAAGGGGCGGGTGGTGGTCATGCACCAGATATCATTAAGGCGGCAGGAAAGTCTAACGTGCTGCCTTCGTCTACCAATCCAACCAGGCCTTATACCGTAAATACAGTGGATGAACATCTGGACATGTTGATGGTGTGCCATCACCTTTCCCCTTCGATCGCAGAAGATGTTGCCTTCGCTGAGTCGCGTATCCGCCGCGAAACGATTGCTGCGGAAGACATTCTTCACGATCTTGGGGCGTTCTCTATGATCGCCTCAGATTCACAAGCGATGGGACGAGTTGGCGAGGTGATTACTCGCACATGGCAGACCGCGCATAAGATGAAAGTACAACGTGGAAGTTTGCCGCAAGATTCAAGCTATAGCGATAACTTCCGACTAAAACGTTATGTCGCCAAATACACCATTAACCCAGCTATTACCCATGGCATGGCTCATGAAATTGGCTCAATTGAAGTGGGTAAGTTGGCTGATTTGGTGCTTTGGAAACCGGCTTTCTTTGGAGTTAAGCCAAGCGTCATTCTCAAAGGAGGCATGATTGCGATGGCTCCAATGGGTGACCCTAACGCCTCTATTCCTACCCCTCAACCTGTTCACTATCGTTCGATGTTTGGTAGTTACGGAAAGGCTTCTCAGCACACGTCGATGTTGTTTGTATCTCAAGCGGCACAAAATGCTGGAATAGCTGAGGAACTCGGATTGGGCAGCCTCATCGGTGTTGCTAAACAGTGTCGCACCATCAGTAAGGCTGACATGAAGCTGAATGATTGGCAGCCAAATATTGAAGTAGACTCCCAGACCTATCAAGTCCGAGCGGATGGCGAATTGTTGGTCTGTGAACCAGCGGATGTACTGCCAATGGCGCAGCGCTACTTCTTATTTTAATAAAAAACAGATAGTTAAGCATTGAGGACAACACAGTGATAGAGCTAGTAGAAATTACCCAACAACCCACGACTCGGCCTCATGCCTTCTTGAGTTTGCCAATTGACAGTCGAATCAAGAGTCGTTTGAAAGTGATTCTCGATGACGGTCGTGATGCAGGATTGTTTTTGCCCAGAGGTCACATTCTGCGTGGTGGTGAGCAATTAAAAAGCCGCTGCGGCTTAGTGGTAGAGGTTAAAGCAGCGCCGGAAAAAGTCTCTTCAATCTATTGTAGTGACCTACATCTGCTAACCCGCGTCGCTTATCACCTAGGCAACCGACATGTCCCACTACAAGTCGAGTTTGGTTGGGTTCGTTACCAACACGACCATGTGCTGGATGAAATGGTAGAAGGGTTAGGTGCAACCGTTTCAGTAGAGCTTGCTCCGTTCGAACCCGAAGGTGGGGCGTACGGTGGCAAGAGTGGCGGCCATCACCATCATCACTAATTAATACCTAATTAAGCCCAATAACAAGAAAAGGAATATTCAATGAAATCAAAGTTCGCCAATTCAGTTTTCAAGACAACAACAGCACTATCGTTTTTAACCCCAGCGTTTGCTTTTGCTCATCCGGGTCACAACTCAATGGCATTCACCAGCGGTTTGCTGCACCCCATCACTGGTGTTGATCACCTTATTATGCTTGTTGCTTTCGGTTTATTGGTTGGCTGTTTAACGGTAAATAAAGCTCAGAAGGTCGGCTTACTTGTGGGAGCATTGATAACTCTTATGGCTGGTTTACTCGCCGGGAAATGGTTTGGTCTAGTCTCTGGTGTCGAGATGGCCATTGTCGCCTCTCTGTTTGTCGTTAGTGCGGCCATCTGGCAAGTATTTAGCGCATCGCAGCAAATGGTGAAGCTGGCTGTCGGTTTGTGTATCGGCATGATGTTCTTTCACGGCTACGCTCACGGCGTTGAAGCGCAAGGCACGCTTGGTCAGTTTTCTATGGGAATGGCGATGGGTGCGACGGTGTTAATGGCTGTCGGAATTCAAATTGGCCATTTAGTCGCTTCACGTTGGATGGCGGTTGGTGTTGCGGCGCTGAGTTCTGCGTTCTTAATGGCATCTTAATGTATGGCCTCGAACGCAGCGGAAGATGACGCGATAGTGTCAGACAAAGGCACACCCAATGCAGAGGTTGTTAGTGGAGATGTCTCTAGTTACCGACTTTTTCAGCTAATAAGCCCATCACTGCCGATTGGCGGGTTTACATACTCGCAAGGATTAGAGTGGGCGGTAGAGGCGTGCTGGGTGACTAATCGTGAGTCAATGGAAACTTGGTTAGCCAACATGCTGTTTAACAGTGTTGCTACGTTGGAACTGCCCATCATTGAACGTTTGTATGCGGCGGTAGAGTCAAAAGATAGCGAACAAATACTGCGACTTACTGAACGCCTCTACAGCAGTCGAGAAACCAAAGAGTTACGGGCAGAAGAGAAGCAACGTGGCCTTGCTTTGAATACGTTACTCAAGCGTCTGGAAGTTGAACTACCAGATATTGAACTCAGTGACTACCCAGCGACACAGCTTCTCGGACTATGCCTCGCTGCGGTGTACTGGAATATCGAGTTAACCGACTTAAAAAAAGGCTACCTATGGAGCTGGGCCGAAAACTTGGTGATGGCTGGCGTTAAACTGGTACCACTAGGTCAGACCGATGGACAGTTGGCACTTATCAATTTATCAAACCATTTTGCTGAAACATTAGCAATTGCACAGGCGACCGAAGAGTGGATGATTGGCAGCTTCACTCCTGCGGTATCCATCGCCAGCAGCCTACACGAAACACAATATACCAGGCTGTTTCGTTCTTAGACGAAACAGCGGAGGAGATAGGAAAGACTATGGAAAGTTACAAACAACCGTTACGAATTGGCATTGGCGGTCCTGTTGGCTCGGGCAAAACAGCGCTACTAGAAGTACTCTGTAAGGCGATTCGCGATAAGTTACATATCGCTGTAGTAACCAATGACATTTATACCCAAGAAGATGCAAAGATCCTGACACGAGCAGAAGCACTGGAACCCGATAGAATTATTGGTGTAGAGACCGGTGGTTGCCCCCACACAGCAATCCGAGAAGACGCGTCGATGAATCTTGCGGCGGTGGAGGAGTTGGCAAAGCGCCACAAAAATCTTGATGTGGTCTTTGTTGAAAGTGGTGGCGATAATTTGAGTGCGACTTTTAGCCCAGAGCTTGCAGACCTTACAATCTACGTTATTGATGTCGCGGAGGGAGAAAAAATTCCCCGTAAAGGCGGCCCTGGTATTACGCGTTCAGATCTATTAGTTATCAATAAGATTGACCTTGCCCCCTATGTTGGAGCTTCACTTGAAGTGATGGAACAAGACACGCAAAGAATGCGTCCTGTGAAGCCTTATGTGTTCACTAACCTTAAAGAGAGCAAGGGGCTAGATACCATCATCGATTTCATTTTAACAGAGGGTATGCTTGAGTTTCATAGTTAAGAATTCGCTCCCTTAACCACGAACCGCAAAACGAAAATCCCGCATTATTGAGAGTTGTGACTTACACTTCTGATAGTTAGCTTCTCTAGCGGGATTTTTATGATACAAGCAAAATTGATGGTCTGGATTACGGCTCTGATTTTTTTTGGTTACGGTGTCTTGTTTACACTCTCTCCCAACACTCTATTCGAACGCGTCACTGATAGCGCTCTATTTTCTTATTCTGCCAGCATTGATGTTCGCGCAACATACGGAGGTATGTCTGTCGCAGTCGGTATCATTCTCATTCTGCTCGTCATAAAAAATGAAACACTGAAAGTGTCGGTGGTCGCTTCCACGCTGTTGGCGGGCTTTATGGCGCTAGCTCGCACGGTTGGTATCGCAATCGAGTCTCAACCCAACGACACCATGCTGCTGTACCTACTTGCAGAATCCTTTTTCACGCTATGGGGAGTATTTATTCTTTGGAAGCTGCCAAAGCGGAGGTTTTACTTTAAATAGTTGCGCATAATAAGGAGAGTCTTAGCTCTCCTTATTATGCTAACTTTCAGTTGGTGGGCGTTAGTTTCAAATGGCAACTGAATCGTTTACCTATTTGATGATCACTGACGCTCAGCTGCAACAAACGCAATCTCAACCAGCAAGTTAGGGTCTGCGAGCTCTACTTTCACACATGCTCGACTTGGTGCAGTGCCTTCAGCAAACCATTCATCCCATACTTCGTTAAATGCATCAAAATTGGCAAAGTCAGTAAGAAAGATGGTGGCGGATAGAATGCGTGATTTATCACTGTTCATCTGCGTTAACATCTGTTCTGCTTGTTCGAAAATCTGTTGTGTCTGACCTTTTACGTCGGCAGAGGTGTCCGCTTCTGCGACTTCCACAAAGTGACCGATTCCATTAAATACAGTGATATCAGACCAACGTTTACTTGGGTTTATTCTATTGATTGTCATGGTTTTTTCTCATATCAAAAAGACGTTGTATTGTACTTTAAAGTTACAAGTAGGCTAAGGTAATTTCCTGCCACTTATTATTTCCAATAATACCGATGACTTGATTTACAAAGGCATCCGGAAGGTTGAAGTCGTTGCCTGTTTGTAACAATGGGACGAGTGTATCGAGAGAGCTTTGATTCGCTTGTAGTTGCTCGTCGAGCGTTTGCCAGAACGCGGGACCTTTAACATAAAACAACGGGTAATATTGCATGTCGTTCTCGATGGATACTTTTTTACCCGCTTCTATCAATCCTACATTTCCAAGGTGCTGAAACTCTTTCGATGCCTTTTCCCAGTTTTTGACGGGCGAAGGCTTGTTGCTCAAGTCGGTAAATTGTAGGGATTTGATAGCGTAATATTCAGCTAACCCCTCTTCAGCCCATACGGGTAATGAGCGAGACCCCATGAAATGAACGGACTCATGGGCTGTCACTTTTGCAAGATGAAACATACTGTCCTTGGCAAAAGCCCCCTTGTCAGTGAGCACATTGCTTAAGAGGATATTGTGTCCAGCCGCGCCTGAAACATTTCGTTGGTTTTTGTCTTTAGAGAAATAGATGAGCTGCCACTGATGTGGTTGTTTGTCATTAAAGACAGTGCTCAGATAATTCAGCTGATGTGTTAAGTTTTGCAACCATGAACCGTTGGATTTTAGTAACGGCAAGGCATTACTTTTCACTACGACGGTAGAAGAACCGATATTCATACGCTCATAAGGCATACCCCAAACCACAAAAAGAGGCGGCTGATCTGAGTTAGGCATTGCGCTGCAGAAGTTGTTTGGGTCGCAAACTTCAATGTCTTGCCCTTGAATGGTGGGCAGTGAGTTCCATTCGCTCAAAAAGTGCCAGCCTTCATTTGGCTCATAGGTATTAACTTGTTGTGCAGGTTCAAATTCGTCCGATGTTTTTACTTCAAATCTGACAATCCAGGAAATTTGGCGACAGGAAATAGGAGAGTCAAAACTGACGGTTGTACTTTGTCCACTGTTTGAGAGGCACTGGATGTCAGGGACATCTGACGAGCTGGTGGTTCGTGGCTTGGAAAGTTGGAATGTTCCAATGTCAGAGGTATCCGTCTGAATCGTAACTTGCTTTGAGTCGGCGTCGTGAGTAGTTATTTGATACTTAACTGCGGCATGAGTAGAGAAGGAGAGCCACGCTAAGGTGACAATAAGTGAGCGTATCATTTTGAAGTCCCATTGTTTTTTTAAATGGGACTATCTAAGGCTATTTTGGTTCAGTCAGATTGACTAAAAGATACAATGTTTAGCGTAATCACTCGCTTCGTTCGCTGTCCAGTCGCCTTTTGGTTTTTCTTTCATGTCTTTACACCACGCTTCGCTGCCGACTTCAGTGCAAGCCATCAGCGGCAAAGTGAGCAAAAACATCAATACGATTTTCTTCATCATTCCCTCGTTTTTCTGAAGATGCCAGATTGAAAGGGATTGTAACTCAAAAAACAAAGGTAAGTCATGCTTGGGTCACTGTGGTTGCAGTAACAATACGTTTGTACCGAACTGTGAAAGATGATTACATTACAAATCACTAGACGACTGGTCTAATTGTTTGTATGGTAGCGGTATGAATGCAAAAACAAACGAATCAAGACAGCATATCCTTGATGTGGGGTATCAGTTAATACTATCGAAAGGCTTTACTGCGGTGGGCTTGTCGGAGTTATTGAAAGCAGCAGATGTACCGAAAGGGTCTTTTTATCATTACTTTAAGTCTAAAGAGCACTTCGGAGAAGTTTTGATTGCCTCTTATTTTGAAGGCTATATGGAACGTATTGAAGCTCTGTTCTGTAGTGAAAACGGCACCGGTTATGAACGTTTAATGAGCTATTTTAATCGCTGGCTTGATGTTGAATCAGGACGCTGCAATGCCCATAAATGCTTAGTAGTTAAATTAGGTGCTGAAGTCTCTGATTTGTCTGAAACCATGCGTTCGGAGCTACTGACTGGAGCGGAGCGAATCGTTGCAGCAATTGCAAAGTGTATTGAGTTAGGTACCGAGGATGGCTCTATTGCTGTTCAAGATAGCTTAAGCACTGCCAGTACCCTCTACCAGCAATGGTTAGGTGCAAGTCTGCTGAGTAAGCTCAGCCAAGACACGGCACAGTTAAGGGTAGCACTATCAATGACCGAGCAGCTGTTAAAGCATAAGTAATTAATTTATAGCCTGTTTATACAACAGGTTTTTTTATCAAACAAAACTAGACGACTGGTCTAATATTAAGAGCAAAGGAACAAAAGGGAATCAAGATGTCACAAGAAAATAACCGAAGAATTGTCTTAGCTTCACGCCCTGTGGGTGCACCAGTAAACGAGAACTTCCGTTTGGAGTCGGCGGTAATTCCTGAGCCAAAAGATGGGGAAATGCTATTGAGAGCGATTTATCTATCTCTTGACCCTTACATGCGAGGTCGAATGAGTGCTGCAGAGTCGTATGCGGATCCGGTTGCCTTAGATGAGGTCATGGTGGGCGCAACGGTTTGTCAGGTTGAGCAATCAAACCATGAAAACTTTGAGCAAGGTGAGTGGGTTTTGGCTTATACAGGGTGGCAAGATTACGCAATCTCTAATGGTGAAGGGCTAGTGAAACTGGGTAAGAATCCAAGTCATCCTTCATTTGCACTTGGTATAATGGGTATGCCTGGTTTTACCGCTTACATGGGCCTTTTGGATATTGGTCAACCTAAAGCGGGTGACACTGTGGTTGTGGCTGCCGCAACTGGGCCAGTTGGTGCAACGGTAGGTCAAATCGCGAAACTTAAAGGTTGCAAAGTCGTCGGTATTGCGGGCGGTGCCGAGAAGTGTCAGCACGCAAAAGAGGTACTGGGTTTTGATGAGTGTTTAGACCATAAATCAGATGACCTGGCGCAGCAACTTGCTGAAGCTTGCGGTGATGGCATCGATGTCTATTTCGAAAACGTTGGTGGTAAAGTATTCGATGCGGTGTTGCCATTGTTAAATACGGGTGCGCGCATCCCTGTATGTGGTTTGATTTCTCAATACAATGTAACGTCATTACCTGAAGGGCCTGATCGCATGTCAATGTTGGTAGCAACTTTGCTGATTAAGCGAATCAAGATGCAAGGCTTCATCATTTTTGATGACTACGCACACCGTTATGATGAGTTTGCATCTCAGATGGGACAATGGCTTGCAGAAGGTAAAATCAAGTATAAAGAACACCTAGTTGATGGTTTTGAAAATACACCAGAAGCTTTTATGGGCTTATTGGAAGGTAAAAACTTCGGTAAACTGGTTATCAAGATGAACGAGTCGAAATAATCGTTCGGCAATCAGATATGGTATCTAGCGCCTCTCATATTAGAGGCGCTATTTCATTGGAGCAAGACAAGGTAAACTAGGCTCAATCAGTAACTGCCACGTTTACGGTATTTTCAATGCACATTGATGCTTCTCGCTCCAGTCGATATTCCACTCTACTATTCAAAGCCTTACTGAAACGAATTGATGTCGATGCTATTACTTGTATTGGGCCGCTATCGCTAACCAATTCAAATTTCCATTTTGATACAGAAAAGCTTCAGCGTTATAAGGACTATTTCGGCTTTAGCAAAGGCTCCGTACCATTACCGTTTCTATTTGTTGCCACTCAAAATGAGCAATTGCAACTGTTCACTCATCCAAATACTTCTATTCGCCCTCTAGGGTTAGTTCATACCTATATAGAGTTTGAGCAGTTTGATGCGCTCGACGGTGAACAAAGTTACGAGTTTCAATTGGAGTTACAAGCAGAGCGAAAAACTGACCGTGGATTGAGTTTTGAATTGCATGGAGCTTTTTATCGCTCAGGGCAGATGATTGCGAGGTATCGATCTGGTTACTTGATGCCGACTAAACGAAAAAACGTGAGATCCAAAAATACTCCTCCTATGCTGTCGACTCCGTTGCCTGAGCTATCCACGTTTACTGTTATTGTCAGCCAAGCACGCGAGTACGCAAAACTATCGGGAGACTATAATCCAATTCATCTAGCTCGATGGTCAGCTAGACTGTTTGGATTTAATAGGCCGATCATTCATGGGATGTATATGGTGGCTAAACTTTTGACAACTGGAGCCGATTCAACCGCTCTTCGTAATGTGGGTTTTGCATTCAAGAAGCCGATTTTAATGCCAACGGAAGTACAAGTGGTTCAAGATAAAGAACAAATCTTATGTATTAACAGCGAAGGAAAATGCTTTATTGAAATGGTGCTTAACAAGACATGTAAATAGTCAATGTTAGTATTGATAGTAGCGACATTAACATACAATAACAGACAATAAACCGAGTAGACTTTTTGTAGCATAGCGTTCCCCATGTTGTATTCGGAAAAACTGGTATGGTACGCCGCATTGTGTTGCTCATTGTTCTTATCGCAACTAGCTTTACTGTGTTTGCGATAGAAAAATCTGTCAAAGAAGAAAATCATAAGGCTGATGAATGGAAAGGTGATGTTGACGTTACGTTTGCGGGTTGGACTGAGCACTTAACGTCTACGGGCAGAAACCAAGATAACTACATCGTTGGTGTTCGATACAAAAGATGGGAAGCATTTACGCTACTAAACAGTTTTGATACGCGTTCGTATATCTTGTCTTACCACCCTCAGTTCGACTGGACGCCTTGGGCAAAAGTTGGCATAAGATTGGGGGGGATTACAGGATACACAAAAGAGCAGAACAGCGTACAGCTTGGTGGTATCACTCCCGTTGTTGCTCCGACTCTAACATTACATTATAAGCATTTGGGATTTGAAACTGCCCTGTTTACAGATGTGTTGGTATTCTCTCTGAAAGTAATGATTTAAGTGGAGCGCTTGCTCCACTTTTTCAGGTGATATTCTTTTTCAGCGCCAGTGGATTTAGCGTGCCGCTTCAAAAGCCAGAGCTTTTTTCTCAACTTGTCTAAAGATCAAAGTAAGAATGCCATTTACCCCAAGATAGAAAAGCCCTGCCACGCTAAAGACGACGAGTGTATCGTAAGTTTGAGCATTGATACGCTGTGCGTAGCCCATGATATCCATGATAGTGATGGTACTGGCCAGCGATGTGCCTTTAAATACTAAGATCACTTCATTCGAGTAAGCAGGGATCGCTCGGCGAATCGCAAACGGAAGCAAGACACGTAGCGTTGCTTTCATATCCATCCCTAGTGCACGACATGCCTGCCATTGACCTGATGGAATCGCATTGAACGCGCCTTTAAATAGTTGAGTACTGTACGCCGCGGTGTTAAGTGCAAGGGCAAGCATGGCACAGAACCAAGGTTGGCTTAGCCATGCCCACAAAAAACTTTCTCTAATGACTTCAAACTGCCCCGGTCCGTAGTAGACCAGAAAGATCTGAACCAATAGCGGTGTACCAGTAAAAAGAGTGATGATACCACGCGTTAGCCAGTGAACTACTGGCGTTCGAAGAATCAAGCTAAGTGTCATCAGCAACGCAAGTAGGCAGCCTACGATTAGTGCTACAACAGTAAGCTGTAGGCTTGTTTGCAAGCCATCGACCATTTGCCAAACATGTTGTTGATTCATGCTGTGACTCCTTTGCTACCGACGGCCATTTCTTTTGAGGAGAACTTTTTATCTAGTACTTTTACTGCTTTTTGAGTAATCAATGTGATGACAAGATAAATCGCCGCTGCGGTCGCATACCAAGTAAACGCTTCATGTGTCGCCGCAGAGGTTAATTGTGCTTGTTTCATTAAGTCTGTAACGCCAATTAGTGAGACTAAAGCAGTATCTTTTAATAGTACGAGCCACTGATTGGTGAGTCCGGGTAGGGCATGCTTAACCGCTTGTGGCAGCACTATTCTAAAGAAAACACGTGCGCGACTTAGGCCTAATGCACTGCCAGCTTCTCGCTGGCCACTGGGTACTGCCTTTAGTGCTCCACGAATGGTTTGTGCTGCATAAGAGGCAAAAATCAACGAGAGTGCGATGACACCTGCTAAGAACGGGCTAACCTCAATGAAATCTCCCGTAATCAAAAACAAGACTTGTGTAGAACCAAAGAAGATAAACAGAACGACTAGAAGTTCTGGCAAGCCACGAATAATGGTGACAATTGCCGTGGTTGGCCAAGAGATGATTTTGTGACGAGACATCTCGCCACCAGCAAAAATGATCGCCAGTACTAAGCCAACCAAAAGGCTGACGAAAGCAAGTTGGATGGTTACCCAACTTGCCTGTACGAGTGACGCTGAGTAACCCGTTAAACCCATATTAATTCCCGAAGTACTTATCGAAAATAGCTTGGTATTCGCCGTTTTCTTTTACTGTTTTAAGTGCTGCATTTAGCTGGTCAACCAATGCTTGGTTGTCTTTGTTTACAGCGATGCCGAAGCCATTACCAAAGTATTTTTGGTTAGTGATTTGGTCACCAACGTAAGCCAGTTTGTCGTCTTTCTTAAACCATTCTGCGACAACTGCCGTGTCACCGAATACAGAATCAATACGACCATTTTGCATATCGATGAACGCATCTTGGTAACTGCCATAAGGTACGGCTGTTACGCCTGGCATTTGCTCTAAAAGGTAGCTTTGGTGTGTTGAACCGTTTTGAACACCTACACGCTTTCCTTCTAATACTGCTTGTGATGCAACCTTACCTGTCATCGCTACGAAAGCCGCTGAGTTGTCGTAATAAGCATTGGTAAAGCTTACCTGCTGCTGACGGGCTTCAGTAATGTCGATACCAGAAATCGCTGCGTCGTAGCGTTTGAACTTAAGTGCAGGAATTAAGCTATCAAAGGCTTGGTTATGGAAGCTACATTTGGCTTCAATCTGTTTACATAGCGCGTTAGCAAGGTCGACATCAAAACCTTGGATCTGGTTATTTTCATCGACATATTCGAATGGTGCGTAAGTCGCTTCCATTGCAAATTTGATTTCTTGTTGTGCCATTGCGCCGGTAGAAGCCAGACCAATCAGTGAAGCAAGTAACATTTTTTTCATAATAATTCTCCATGTCAGATTGCGATGAAAGGCAATCTCCATTGTTATTTAGTGTGTTAAGTAGTCAGCAAATGCTTGAGTAGCAGGTTTTTTAAATGCGTCTTTTGTCCCATGTTCGATGACTCGGCCTTTTTCGAGATAAAGAACATGACTAGCAATTTTCTTAGCAAAATCAACTTCATGTGTAACCACCACTTGGGTGATGCCCGTTTCGCTCAACTCATTGATAATATTGACGATCTGAGTTGTGATCTCAGGATCAAGCGCCGCTGTAGGTTCGTCAAAGAGCAAGACTTCAGGTTTCATCATCAATGCTCTTGCAATAGCAACACGCTGTTGCTGACCACCTGATAGTTGTAGCGGCCACGCATCGGCTTTATCAGCGAGTTGGAGTGTAGAAAGCATTTTTAAGGCTTCTTTTGTGGCTTGCTCTTTCGAGACGCCTGCAACCTTAGTGGGTGCTTCAATTAAGTTCTCCATTACCGTCATATGCGGCCAAAGGTTGTACTGTTGGAAAACCATCCCGACTTGCTTGCGAAGCGCTAGACCTTGTTTTTCAGATACTTGATGATCGAAATCGTAGTTATTATTCGCAATACTGAGCGCACCGCCATCTGCCATTTCCAGCAAATTTAACAAGCGAAGTAGAGAGCTTTTACCAGCACCACTCGGACCTAAGAGAACCAAGGTTTCACCCTTGCCGCAATGAAAGCTGACATCGTGCAAAACTTGAGTCGTGCCGTAGAACTTATTGAGGTTGTTTGCTTGAATACCCATGCTGATTTACTGCATTAAAAATCATTGTGTGAACTATACTATCAGAAGTGTTATTTATGCAATAAAAATGTATAAAAATTTTAATTGTTAAAATTATGTATCGATTTATGGTTGAACAGTAGACATCTCTATTGTGTGGGTCAGGGTGGATCTTAGGGCGAGTGGGTATAAGAAAAGCGCTTGGCTTTCAACCAAACGCCTAGGAATCAAAAGAATATTACTTCAGTTTCAATTGCTGAGTTAACCAGTCAGCACTTGTAGTTTGTTTACCTTGGCAGATAACGTAGTAGGGTGTTCCGGTGAACCAACTTTTCGACGCTACTTCTTCAACAAATATCTGAATGGAGGCTACATCATCCTTAGCGTAGTTCCACTTTCGGGTTAAGTGTTCTGCTGCTTCTTTACCATTATGGCTATCACCGTTACGTATGAAGTCGCAATCAGATTGTCGCATTTGGTTGATCAGATATCGTACATCTTCCTCAGTATTGGCGAAGGCGTTGGAGCCTATCAGTAGTCCACCTATCAGAAGTGAATGAATTAGCTTCATTGATTCCACCATTGCTTAACTGGCGCTGGATTGTGAATTTCCAAACGCTGTCCAATCTCTGGCGAGACCATAGTTACACCACGTTCCTGACTTATCTCTAGAGCTCTGTTCATCGGTTCATGCCAATCGTGCATGGACAAATCAAAAGTGCTGTTGTGAATAGGCATCATGACCTTACCTTTGACGTCGATATGGGCTTGCACGCTTTCTTCAGGGAACATGTGGATTTGTGACCACAACTTGTTGTAGGCACCAGTTTCAATCATAGTAAAATCAAAAGGCCCATATTTCTCGCCAATTTCAGCAAATCCTCCAAAGTAACCAGAGTCTCCAGAAAAGAACACGTTGGCTTGTTGACTGTTAATGACCCAACTACCCCAAAGGGTAGAATCACGGTCCGTTAAGCCACGACCAGAGAAATGCTGAGTCGGTGTCAGAGTATATGTGATACCGTTGACCTCATGCGATTCCCACCATGCAAGTTCGGTAATCTTGTTTTTAGGTACTCCCCATTTGACAAGATAATCACCTACTTTTAGTGGTACAACAAAGTGATTAACTTTATCTACCAGTGCTTTGACTGAGGCTTTGTCTAAGTGGTCGTAATGGTCGTGACTGATGATAACCACATCTATCTGCGGTAAATCTTCTAGGGATATTGGCGTCTTATGAAAGCGTTTAGGCCCAGCCCACTGCACCGGAGATGCTCTATCGCTGAAAACTGGATCTGCCATGACCAACTGGCCATCTAGCTTCATAATAACGCTAGAATGTCCAAGCCGATAAACCACATCTTGTTGCTCACTCAACAATTGTTCTGATGTCATCACATGTACAGGTAAATCGAAGGTCGGAGTTGGGGTATCGCGCTCAGTGGTGAAATAAGACTTCATGATCTTAACGATGTCGCTAAAGCTCGATTGGTATTCCAACTCAGTATTGACGTATTTATCTGGATAACGCTTGGGGTCTTTCTCTGTGTTGCTGCAAGCGGTTAAGGCAGTGGTACTCATTGCTAGAACTCCTATTGAGGCGATTAGTGACTTTCTCATGATATTTCCTATCGCGATTAAAAGACTGGCTGTAATGAGAGCGATAGCTGAAGTCTTTTGTAAACTAACCAGTGTAGTTTACTTTTAAAATGTGAAAAGTAAACTGATTAGTGTAAAATACGGGAAGAAAAATTTGAGTTGTCGAGTAACCCAATGACAGAAAAGAAAAAAACGCGAAGCGAAATGAAGCGCGAGGCTATTATTGAGGCAGCTAAACACGCGTTTCACGAGTTTGGTGTACATAATACTAGTATGGATAAACTCGCGGCGATGGCCGGTGTGTCGAAACGAACGGTATATAATCATTTCGAGTCAAAAGAAGTATTAGTTATGAGTTTGCTATCGGATTTGTGGCGACAATCTATGATGGATGTTGACTTGCAACCTTTGGCGTCGATGGATCTCAAACAGCAGCTAGTCTATTTACTGTCGCATGAGATAGGCATCTTGAACAATCCTGCTTATATTGATTTGTCGAAGGTTGCGTTTGGACATTACTTTTATCGACCAGAGGAACTGAAAGCCCAAGCGGACAAAATGTCGAAGCAAGAAACTGCCTTATACAAATGGTTAGAGCACAAGAATGATCAACAACAACTGACTATTCCAGATATTAGTGTGGCAAGCGTTCAGTTGCATAGCATAATTAAAGGTAGTTGCTTCTGGCCACAATTAATGGGAATGACGGACACGTTGACCGACGAAGTTGCTCAGCAACTTGCGCTATCTACTGCTGAGCTCTTCTTGGCTCGCTATCAGGTATAACGATTGATATATCTAGGAAAAGAACAGCCCTGTTTCTTGGACAAGAAGCTGGGTTGGTTTAGAGTAAATGTGTTGTTCCTTAGCACCCACAAGCTGTACTAGTAGAACCTTATCTGAAGCCAAGCACTGGCGTAGTACTCGCAATACCATAGCCACATCGAGCTTGTGCTTCTCTAGGTTTGAGTTGTGTCTCGAAATAGAAGGCAGATCGATGGTTACAACCAGTCTGTCGCAGTGACTGATAAATCGCGCAAGCTGCTCTTTTATCATTGCTCGATTTCTGTACACCACTTCATTTGAAAGAAGCCAATCACATCCCATATCTTCCGCGTACTCTAACTGTTTTTTGTTGCAGCGATTATTGTCGATGCCGATATGAAAAGCGCGGCACTCATTATATCGGTTAAGTGCGAAATGCAGCAATGAACCGACTGTGACATCAAGACATTGATCGAGTAGCAATTCTGCGTTGATGTTTACAATACCAATTTCATCTTTGTCGATCAGTAGATTGGGAATAATGTCGAGCAAGGTTTCGTGGCAATTGGTAATGATGAGCGGCATTGCACCAACCGCAAGTTGTTGGTTGAGTTGACCAGTGAAGTCGCGTTTCGCAACCGGGCTTTCGAAGTAAGGTCTTTCGGAGCAGTAACTACCCAGAATCGGATAATGGCCAATTTTTCTCATTGAATGAGAATTTTGTTGTAAGCTTAGCCAGTCGTAGGCGGTTTCTAGGAGGGAGTCAGCGTCTTCAAACTGGGCATTATTCATAGGCTTGATAGCTTCCGATACCGTGAATACGGAAAGTTGGCTCTCTAAAGCAGGATGATAACGACGTTTCCAGATTTGTTTGAAGACGTTGAGCATGATGAATTACCTTTCTGGTGGCAGCGCCCTTGCTGCTTGCAATACATGTAGAATGAATCTGTCCTTGTTGGCTTCTACACGATAGGCAGGAGCCATAATGGAAACAGCACCAATTAATTTCGAGCCCTTCATTACTGGCGCACTGATGCCCGTTACCCCGGGGTCGAACTCAGACGTACTGATGGCAAATCCCTGACGGCGAATCTGCTCCAGATCCTTATTCCAATCAGTGACGTTTTCATGTTCACCAAAATGACGCAGTATTTTTTCGCAACGAGATTCTGGTAAATAAGCCAGCATCACTTTAGATGAAGCCCCGCGAAGCAAAGGTTGGCTCTGTCCTCTTACATAGCTGCAGCGAAGTGCTTGCGCACTCTCTTGCAAGCTAACACATAGAGCACGATAGCCAACTGGTACCATGTAAGCTGACATCTCACCAGTCTGCTTTTGTAATCGGAACAATATGCTCTCTATTGCTTCTAGGTTGTGTGTACTCGACTGATAGCTGTGCATCAACATCAGAGCAGCTGGACCAACAATCAGTGTTTTGTCGTGTGGACTCTCTTCAATAAGATTCCACTCTTTAAGCAGCTTTATATGACGGTAAAGACTGCTGAGAGGAACGCCGAGTTGAATGCTTAAATCTTTTGCTGAAACAGGCATATCAGACACGGCAACTTGCATTAAAAGTTGCAGTGGCTTTTCATTAACCTGAGTAGTGGGTTGCTGTGTATTTCCCATATCTGTGTTATCTATTATCAAAACCAATTACGCAATTTATATTCCTACTGAATAAGAAAGGAAACAAAAATCTTGCGGCTCATTCTCATTAGTTGATAAATGCAGGGTCTGGCAAAGAATGGAAGCTTGCCTCACGTTAAGTTAGGTCAAGTACGGGCAAAGAAAGGTCCAGATGAGCCCAATATAGGCACACCACATTCGTCACCTATATATTTTTCAGTAGATGACTATGACCGTTTCTTCTTCCCCAATACTCGGTTTCGCTATCTGGGTGTTACTCCAGCGTGGATTTTATTGTCGAAAATGAAGGCTGGGCCGGAAGTGTAGGCGTTAGTCAGATTCTTCAGGTTGATTGAAGTGGGGCTACATCTATCTTCAAAGCGGGTTGGTCTTTTTAGGTCGATATAAATAAAAAGCCACTTCGAGGGAAGTGGCTTTGATCGTTGTTAAGCTAACTGACGTGTTTTGGATCGCTTAGAATTTGTATGATGCGCCTAGGTATAGAGAACCAACGGTAAACGTATCAGTGTCAAAACCGCCCATATCTACGTTGAACGCATCAGCTTCATACGCTAGGCGTACACCCAAACCATCGATTTGAGCTGGCATATATTCAACACCGATACCATAACGGAAGCCTGTTGCTGAATCACTTTTTGAGTGGTTGCTATATTTAGCTTCAGCATTTACTCGAGACAAACCTACCGTGGCAAACGGTCGAATACCGTTGTCGAATGTGTAACCAAGGTTAGCCGCTAAAGATGCTGCAGAAGGAGTGATTTTTAGACCCTTAAGATCACTATTGCTCAGACTACCGTAATTAGTATAACCACCCTCTAGTGATACGATACGGTTAAATGCATAACCGCCATAGATACGCCATGAACGCTCACCATCAAATGTAGGGAAAATAGATTTATCTTGGTTCTCAAGTTTACTTTCCATTAAACCAAAACCACCACCCACGTAAAAACCTGAGTCAGTTGCGCCTGCAAATGCGCTAGTTGCAAATAGACCTGTTAAAATGAGTGCCACTGCTTTTTTCATTCTGATACCTGTTCAATAGTCTTGTAAATTGTTTCGGGGCGTACTCTAAAGAGTTTCGAATCTGACGTCTGTGTAGGAAATGTCGTGAATTGTGTGGGAACTGTCTGGTTGTGTGGAGCATGAATATCTGTGAACTCCACTTTTCAAAAGCAAACGTTTAACCGCAAAAAAGTGAACTATCTCACTAAAAAATAGGCAGTTGAGGTGGCTTTGTATTAGATTAATCAGTATAAATGCTCTCCATTTCCTTGAGCTCTTCGACGTGGCTCATGTATGTTTATGTAACAAGTGCATACACTTGTCGCCTTTCTGCATGGAGCCGGAGTGAGTAAATGGAAGAATGAGGCTTATCAATGATTCCAAGAGAGGTAACGATGAACTATAAACAACTACCCAAAATCGACCTTCACTGTCACTTAGATGGCAGCGTGCGACCTGAAACCATCATCGAACTTGCCTCTATCCAAGGTGTTGATATTCCCTCTCAGGATATTGAAGTTGTTCGTGACTTGATGATTGCCCCTGAGACGTGCCCAAACTTACTCGAGTATTTAAAGCGTTTTGATCTACCTTTATCTGTGATGCAGACCAAAGAAGCCTTGGAACGTATCGCCTTTGAAGTCTATGAAGATGCGGCACTTGAAAATGTTAAGTATATGGAAGTTCGTTTTGGCCCTCTATTACACAGAGAGCAAGGTCTGAATATTGAAGAAATCATCAGCTCAGTAGTGGCTGGTATGAAACGAGCAGAAAAAGTACACGGCATTAAAGGCAACATTATTCTGTCTTTGCTACGCCATATGCCAACCGATGAGATTAATGATGTTATTGATGTTGGTGCTGCGTACCTAGGTAAAGGAGTAGCCGCATTTGACCTCGCGGGTGGAGAAGAGCTTGGATTCTGTGAGAAATTTGTTCCGTTTGCGAAATATGCAAAAGAGCAGGGTTTGAACGTCACGATTCACGCTGGTGAACAAGGCGAAGGGCAGAACGTTTACGATGCCATTACCATGTTAGGTGCAGAGCGTGTGGGACATGGCATTCATATCGCCACTCATCAACAAGCGTTTGACTTAGTGCATGAAAAACAAGTGGCGTTAGAAACGTGTCCGAGCAGTAATGTACAGACAAAAGCGGTGGAAAGCATGACGGTACACCCGATTGAGGATTTCCGTCAGCGTGGTATTCCAGTCACCATCAATACTGATAATCGCACCGTATCGAATACGACAATGACGAAAGAAGTTCAGTTGGTGATTGAGCAGTTTGGATTGTCCGAAGAAGACTATATGCATATCTATCGCAATAGCGTTAATGCTGCTTTTACTGACGATGCGATTAAGCAACAGCTATTAGCTGTATAGTTGCAGGTTCGAATGTAAAAAGCCCGCTTCATTGAAGCGGGCTTTTTTATTGCTCTGTGTTGTCAGCGATTAAAAATCGATTTCGTAACCTAGACTGAATGTGCGACCACGGCCAGAGAAGTAATACGCATTGTGGTGGCGTATCTGGCTAAAGTAGTTGATGTACTGCTCGTTCAATAGGTTTTCAATACCGACACTGATACGACCGTAACGCTGCATATCGTAGAACATAGACACATCCATCAAGCCATAGCCGTCAAACTGCTGTGCACTACCGGCATCGTTTTTCTCTTTACTTCGAGAGAACATATGGTTGTATTGTAGGCGACCATTCCAACGGTCAGAGAAGCTGTGGTTGACCGCCATCAATAGGCGATCAGGAGACAGGTTCTTAAGATCCATGTCGCTATCCACCGAGCCATCTTGATTGGTATCTACTTGACCTTCTACGTGAGCATACAGTGCCTGAATCTGTGTAGTAGGCAAAATATTGTAGGTCGCGGTAAACTCGTAACCTTTAATATCGGTGCGTTGGCGCACAACATCATAAGTACCGCCGCTGTTTAGGCTTAGGTTCGCACCATCTTTAGCGATAGACATATAAGTACTACCACTAACAAACCATTTGTCATCGCTGTAGCTTAATCCCACTTCGTAGTTATCCGTTACAACAGGTTTCACCGCCGGCATGGTGTTGAAGTCGATAGGTGCACCGCCTACAGGAGCAACGACGGTTGGGCCTCCGATCCAGTTACCACGCAGTACGCGTCCAATGTCTGGCAAGCCGAAGCCTTGGCTAAAGCCAACGAATGAACTGATGTTTGGCGTAAAGTCATAAACAGCGCCAGCATTAAAGACGGCTTGAGAAAAGTTTTGCTCTCCGCCAATAATATCAACCTGACGATGCCCTGCGTTACCATAGCCCCACAAGGTTTGACCATCTGCAACCGTTACTTTGGTATTCTCAAAGCGAACACCACCTGAAAGGCGTAGAGAATCGGTGACTAGCATATCGCCCTGAACAAAGGGAGCTAAGCTCTGGTACATCATATCTGGAGTTACATCTTTACCAGATTGAGTGAGTTTTTGCTTAGTGGTATCTTCCAGACCGTCTAGACCAACGACCCAGCTGTCATCCAAACCTAGAAGATCGGTTTTGACATAACTTAGCTTAAAGCCCTTTTTGGTCGATACGATAGCGCCTTGATCGTATTGTTTGCTTGCGGTGGGCCACCATGATGCTTCACCAAATACCGCTTCAAAGTCTTGGTAAAAGGCTTGGAATTTCAGCTCGCCACCAAAGAAGTCATAGTGGTCATAACCAAAGTTATACAGTTCCGCATAGTTTGACGTAGGATCGCCAGAAGGCGTACCCGGAACTACGGTTCCCGGAATGCCATTTTGCCAGTCGCCAGGAACACTAACGTAGTTCTGGTTGCCTTTTAGTTGGTAGCGACTAGCACTGAAGCTGACGCGTTGATTGCCGCCATCAAAGTTATAGCCGCCTTTAGCGAGAAAGTTTGTGGCATTGGAATCTTGCGTTTCACCTTGGATAGAGTTCATGCCGATTGGGTTGCCATTACCATCGTAATACAACCCTTGTTGCTCCCACGCACCGCCAATAAAGAGATCGTAATCTTCGTCATACTGACTTAGATTGTAATAGACTTTACCACCTGTACCATCTTCCTTTAGGTTTGAGGTTACACGTGTTCCAACGGTCTGCTTCCAATGGTCGCCTGGTTTAGCACTTTTTGTCACGTAGTTAATGATACCGCCAGTGGCGCCGTTACCTTGTACGGCACTTGCCCCTTGAACCACTTCCACACGCTCAAGCATTGAAGAATCTACGGTGTAACCGTTACGGTTACCATTGCGAAGTGGGTTATTTTGCGGAACACCATCAACCATAATAAGTGCAGTACGTCCACGAAGGTTTTCACCTTGGGTAGAGAGCTTTTGTCGACTTGGCGTCATGCCCGGAACTAGGTTGGCGATAACACTGGTTAGGTCATCGGATACCGCAGTTTGTTGTTCCAGTTCTTTTTCTGAAATGACATGAACTGAGCCTGGAATTTTATCTGTATCTTGACTATAGCGGGTCGCAGTAACGACCATATTTTCGTCAGTTTTTTGTTTGTTTGTTGGCTGTGATTCGTTTACTTCTTCTGTCGCAAATGCTTGTCCGATTGACAGAGCGAGAAGCGAAAGGGAGACGACTTTCTTCCCAGTTTGATTTGCCATGTGTCCTGATTACCACTGTGTTTCTCATTAGGGTGGCGATATTAATGCTTTTGATAATAGTTATCAATAACGTTATTATTATTAACGAATGGCGATCTATAACCTATTGATATAATTATCGTGCTACACACATAGGTGAACCAGAAATAGGGTCTTCAATCACCAACGCATCAAGGTCAAAGACTTCTTTTAATAACGATTGGGTAAACACGTCTTTTGGAGTGCCATGGGTTACGAGTTGCCCTTGCTTTAGCACCACCAAATGGTCGCAGTAACGACAGGCTTGGTTTAAATCGTGCAGTACCACAATCACCGTTTTTCCTTGTGCATGCATATCTTGCATCATCCGCATGAGCTCAATTTGATGAGATAGATCCAAATAAGTCGTTGGCTCATCAAGCATCACAATTTCAGTATCCTGAGCGACGATCATTGCGATCCAAGCACGTTGTCTTTGACCTCCAGAGAGCGCATCAATTGGGCTTTGTGCAAGTGTATCTACACCAGTTGCTTGCATTGCATTAGCTACAATCGCTTTATCTTCAGGGGACAATTTGCCCCAGTGAGAGGTATAAGGCGCGCGACCATACTCCACCAGTTTTTGAATCGTGATGCCTTCCGGGCTGGTATGGGTTTGTGGGAGCATAGAAAGACGTCTGGCCAACGACTTAGAGCCGTACTCATCTAAGGGCGTAGAATCAAGTAGGACTCTTCCAGATTTAGGCTTGTTTATCCGAGCTAACGTTTTCAATAACGTGGACTTTCCACATCCATTAGGACCAATAAGCGCAGTAATTTTGCCTTTCGGAATCGTCAAATTCAGATTTTCAATAATAGTGTTGTTGCCATAGGCAACGTTCAATTTCTCGACAGACAGCATTACCAGCCCTTGTAACGTTTGAGTAGGAAGATGAAATAGGGTGCGCCAATGACAGAGGTTAGAACGCCCGCAGGAAGTTCGATCGGCGGCGAGATCCCTCGAGCGATGGTATCGGCAGTAAGGACAAGAAGTGCACCAATCACAGCGGAGCCCATCAGCAAAGCTTTATGATTATGTCCGAACAGTAGCCTAGCGAGATGCGGTGCAAGAAGACCAACAAAGCTTATCGTTCCGGCGATAGACACACTCAAACTGGCAAGCATGACGGCGCAAATCAGCGCTATGGCTTGTACTTTGTTAAGTTCGACACCAAGGGAAATGGCAGATTCATCGCCAAGACCAATAATGTCTAGTCGCCATGCGAGCCACAATGAAAGAGGCAGTAAGATCGCAAGCCCCATCCAGATATAAGGCATCTGCTCCCAGCCTCGTCCCCATAGACTGCCGGTGAGCCAAATCATTGCAGTATTGATCTCGATGGGGTGTACCACTAGCAAATAATCGATGCCGCTAGCAAGAAAGGCACTGATAGCAATTCCAGTGAGTGCCATTCTGGCTGGTGGTAGTTGAACTGAGCGCGCGATGATGATCAGCAATAACCCCACAGATACGCCACCAATCATTGCGGCAACTGGCAGCATCCAAACTGGTGCATTGGGGAATACTGTCAACAAAAGTGTGGCAACAAACCCAGCACCAGCACTTACGCCGATTAAATCTGGTGAGGCGAGAGGGTTGCGGATCACGCCTTGGACCAACGCTCCGGAGATTCCTAATCCAGCGCCAACACCAATGGCGAGGAAGAGGCGTGGAAGTCGATAGTGATTGACAACGAAATCGTACTCGCCACCTTTGAAGGCTGTTACGGTTATTTGCGACAACGATAAGTCAGCGACTCCTACTAACAAACTGAAAACAGACAGTGCGAGGGTCGTCGAGATAAGGACTAGCCAAGTTCTACTCATGAGCTAAACCGACTTTTTACAGAAAGAAAAATGAAAAAGGGTGTACCTATCAGCGCAGTGACGATACCAACCGGCGTTTCCGTGGGAAAGGCTATACCTCTGGCAAGTGCGTCTGAACACATGACTAAGATTGCTCCCAATAATGCGCTAGCGGGAATGAGAGCGAAGAAACTGTGTCCGACAAGTTTGCGTGCAATATGAGGAATTAACAGACCGACAAAGCCAATAGGGCCTGCAATGGAAACACTGATACTGGTTAGTAAAATAATAGCCACGAAAGCCAGTAATCGAATCAAGCTGGTATTTACGCCCAAGCCTGTAGCGACATCGTTACCAAGAACTAGCAGGTTGAGAGGATGAGCAAGCGCCCACGCTAACGCTAACCCCACAACACTAATTGGCAATAACTGGTGTAGGGCAGACCAATCTAAGTTACTAATTGAGCCAATGAGCCAAGATTGCACGCTATAGGCTTGATCGTCAGCAAGAATAATCGTTGCGCGTGTGAGTCCAAGCAGCAAAGCGTTGATAGCGATGCCCGCCAGTACCAGTTTCACAGGGTGTGGACGATCATCAAAAGCGCCACCAAGAAACATAACTAACAGACCACTTAACGCGCTGCCTATCGCACCCATTACCGCGGTTGGCACGGATAAAGATAGGAAGCCAAAGCTACTCAACACGATAAATAGTGCCGCTCCAGAATTGATAGCAAGCACGGATGGTGAAGCGAGGGGGTTACGAGTCAATCCTTGCATGAGAGCGCCTGCAACAGCGAGGTTAGCTCCAATTAATGCACCGCTGAGTACACGAGGCATTCTTAGTGTTGCGATGATTTGATGTTCCATGCTGGCTGAATCAAAGTGTAGCCAGAAGCCCTGCAATGATTGAAAAGATAGGTCAAAGCTAGACCACGCCACTAAAGAGAGATTTAGGCTCAGCAACGTACCAGCAATAAGTGCAAGCCAGAGCTTGCACTGTGTTGATTGAAGCATATTGAATTAGTGCTGTTGATTAATAATATCAGAGAGGTTTTTGGCGATGCCTTCAGCTGCCAAAATACCTCGGTTTAATGACCAGAGCTGTGGAGAAACCTTCACTGCTTGCTCAGTTTTCTCTACTTTTAGCATTTTGCTTAATGGATTTGATTGCCAGTCATCATAAACAGTGTGAGGCTTATAAGGGCCAAGCAGCAGCCAGTCAGGGTTGATTTTTAGTAGTTGCTCAAAGCTGACTTCAATGTAGGCTTTATCGGTTTTTGGCACCGCTGGACCATGTAATCCAAGCGCAGTAATCACCCCCCCTGCATATGAGTTTGGGCCATGAAGCCACATACCTTTATCGGTTACAACAGCAAACTGAAACGACTCATTCGAAGAAAGCTTAGCCTTGTATTGGTCCATGATTTTATGGTGTTTTTCGATACGTGCTGCCATTTCATCGGCTTTATTGACTGCAATGCCAATTTTCATCGCAGACTGTAAATTCTCTTGGTAAGTTTCGCCGCGACTTTTCAACAAGATCGTCGGTGCGATGGCCATAAGATCGTTGTAAATCGTGCTATGACGCTCAGCATCAGCAATGATGAGATCTGGCTTTAATTGTGAGATAGCTTCTAGGCTTGGTTGAGGTCTTACGCCCACTGATTGCCAAGGTTTAATCAGTTCGCGTATCTCCGGAAGAATTCGCTCAATGTTCTTGTCATCAGCTACGCCTACCGGTGAAACACCAACAGCAGCTAACGCGTCCACAAACGAGTATTCAAGTGCGATGACTCGAGTTGGTGTTCCTTTGATGGTGATACTGCCTTGTTGGTCGGTTATGACGCGTTGGCTCTGTGCATGTGCAGATGCACCCATAAGAGCGAACGAAAGTAGAAAAACCGTGCTTAATCCTTTAGCGAGTAGTGATTTCATTGATTGGCTCATTCTGAAAGGGAGAAACAAAAGAGCGCAATCGTATCTCAAACAATAATGGTTATCAATACTATTATCGATAGCCTATGGTGATGAATGAAGTGTCAAACCAAACCAAACGTTATATGGGCTCGGAGATTGAGCCGAGCCCAATACAAGCTAAGTTAAAAAGCGAGATGGTAAGCGTTCTGGGTTTGGTTCAAATCAATAGTCCAGGTTTGCTCTTCTTCACTACTTGTCATCGGCACCCATTGAGCGTAAATCTTGGTCCAATTGTTGTTAACTTGCAATGTGACTTCATCGGTTTCGGCTGGATAAATGGTCGTCACTCGTGAAGTTGGCTCAGCAGCGACATCTCCATTTTCAAAAGTGTGTGCGGCTTGACTATAGATATGCAACGCACCTTTACCTGCGTTGCCTTTGTCAATTGACAGTGTGATGATCTGGCCTACATCGAATGAAAATGTTCTATCTGCCACTAGGTCTGCAGTTCGTTCAATTGGTGTTTCAGTCGGGGTTTCAACGGGTTTTGCCGGAGTGGTGTTCGCAGTATCTTGACCGCCACCGCCACCGCCACCGCCACCGCCACCGCCACCGCCACCGCCACCGCCACCGCCACCACCGCCACATGCAACAATTGAGGCTAGGACAGCGAAAAGAGTGAGAGGTTTTATTGGGTTTATCATAGGACACTCCTTACTGTTCCGAACTTGAGATTACTTGGTTTGCGCTCGCGTATTGGTACCAATCGCTATCTTGTTCGCCAGCACTCGTGACCCAGTTAGGAAAGTTAGGGTAGGCGACAGTAATATCAACCAGTTCCTTTGGGTGGTCCCATTGGTCACGAATATTAATAACCCAAGGCATATTGTTTTCTGATAGAAACGATTGTGCTCCGCCAGAGCGGTCATCATGAAGCCCGAATAAGGTGTTATCCATAAAACTTGTACCACCGAAGGCCTTCATGTGTGTTTGCCAAGTCATCCCTGGTGGTGTTTGAACAAAATCGCCATGATATTCTCCTTCAGAGGCAAATATAAACGGATCATAGGGTGGATAACCAATTAGGTCGCGCGACACAGGATTCGTTAATTCAACAGTAAGTTGATAAGACAAACTAATGTCCTGTTGCATTGCCAGACACGTGCTGTCTGTTTTGAAAAAATGACAACCAAGAGGCAGTCCCCCTAGCGCGGATAACTCTGCTCGTAAGTCTTCGGCTATGATTAAGATAGTTTCGTCGTTGGACGCTTGTTGAACAGTATGGCTGACGCTTTGTCCATTTCTTGTCAATGTAACCGAAGCAAGGTTGTTTGGATCGACGTTAGGTAATTGGAGCGCAAACCCATTAGAGTAGCCAGCACCCATAGCTTGCAGTGTGTAGTCGATGGTGATGTTGGTCAGCTCGCGTTGTCCATTGATTTGCTCGGTAATCTTATAGCTCCACACCACATCATTGAAATCGTAATCCCCCATTAATGGCCAGCGGTCTTCAAAAGCGATAGTGGCCATAGAATCTGAACTGGGATAGACCGAGGTGATAGAAATGTCAGGATCGTTTTCTTGCACAAGTGTTTCATATTTGGAGTCGGTCGTGCCATCATTGTTTACGCCATCAATGGCTTCAAAAGGAGTGACTTCAACGGTAAAGATGAGATCGTTGAAGTCGTTATCGCCAGATGGACGTTTTATATCTTCAAAACTCAATACCAAAAACTCATTTTGAACATCAAGGAAAGCAACGTTATGCCTTCTGTGTTCCATGGTAGTTTCTGGATTCAAAGCTGGGTAACTATAAAAAGGTGTTCCCCAATTCCCAAAGTTAGCAATATTGTTGTAGCTCCCCTCCCAGCCCCAGCCGTTCGGAATCAAGAAGAAGGCGAGTGTTTGATTGGCAGTCAGTTGTACGCCGAGGTCAATCGTATCCCCTTCTTGCATTTCTCCTTCTCCAGGTTTTGAGGCATTGGGAAAGACAATAATGTGGGCATCAATATCGTCTTTATCTGTAGGAGGGTTGTCAGTGTCGAAAACAAAATAGCCAAGGCTGTTTCGATATCCAGCACCTTCGTTAAGGAAGGTAATACGGGCGGTTGCATATTCTGCCCCGTTTAGTTCATCGTCAATATCGATGCTTGAGTATTTATCTGGTGCAATGAAAGCACTGTTGACGACACTACCCTCTGGAAGCATGGAGTAGACATTGGTCAATACGTCTTGAGGTAACGTGTCTGCAACAGAATATAAATTACTCGGCTTTCCCTTAGCTGAATAATTTGATGCGTCCGTGCCAGACTCGAAGGTTAAATCTGCTACAGAAAGAGCATAAACTTGCCATGGTAGGAGTAAACTGGCTAGTGTGATGACGTTCCTTGTTCTCATCGCTTATTCCTCTATTTTTATGTTTAAAGGCGAGTTATTCAGAGGTAAGCAAATTCGATGCCTAGTAATAAGCCTATATATTTCAATGCAATAGAATTGATTCTTGCGAAATTCGCAATGTGAGAACCATCGTGGGAATAGTGAGAACGATGGGACAATGAGAGATTGTGGCGATTATGCAGGTTCGCGGTAAGCAAAATGGCGTTTCTCGGTAGGTTAGACTAAACCTAACTAGGTCAGTGATCAGTTAGGAGAAAAAAATGATAGTCAGAATGGTAACAATGTTGTTGGCCTTCATAGTCGTGCTTCCAGTGCAGGCCGAATGGATGTTAGATGGCAATAACTCGTCATTAAAATTTGTGTCGACCAAGAAAAACAGTGTGAGTGAAGTGCATCACTTTTCCTCAATGACGGGGACCATCAGCGATGATGGTAAAGCTACGGTAGTCATTGACCTATCCAGTGTTGAGACCAATATTCCTATTCGTAACGAACGCATGCAAACAATGTTGTTTAATGTTGCAGAGTTTGCCAAAACGACGATCACCACTGTGGTCGATATGAGTCAACTGGACAACAGCCAAATTGGTGGAGTGTACTCAATTGTTAATGACCTTACCGTGGATCTACATGGCGTGCAGAAAACTTACGCAGCCAAACTAACGGTGATGCGACTGACTGAAAATAAGATTGCCATTGTCTCGACGGATCCTGTGGTTGTGCAAGCATCAGATTTTGGACTAGAAGTGGGCATTGAAAAGTTACGTGAGGTTGCAGGACTGCCATC
The DNA here is from genome assembly GCF_900088415.1 of Vibrio mediterranei. Taxonomy (GTDB): domain Bacteria; phylum Pseudomonadota; class Gammaproteobacteria; order Enterobacterales; family Vibrionaceae; genus Vibrio; species Vibrio mediterranei. The sequence continues at coordinate 154,632 of NZ_FLLQ01000005.1, read as the reverse complement.
AATAGCTACATCAGTGCCCATCACTTTTATCATGGTGTACAACCAAAAATAACTGAGATTATCAATTGATAATGAAAAACGCTCCATCTTAGATGGAGCGTTTTTTTTGGGGCTTTAGACCCGGAAGTAAGAGAGTTTGTGATTTAGCTCGTCAGATGCTGCTGCCATAGATTGAGATTGCTCCGCAAGGCTCTGACTCGCCTGGCGTATTTCACTAATAGACATATGGACGATGCTGACATTTTCGTTCACTTCATTCGCAACCGCTCCTTGCTGTTCCGCTGCTGCCGCAATTTGTGCCACCATGTCATAAGTATCGTTGAGCTTAGCGACAGCAGTATCAAGTTTGTCTTGAGTCTGTGAGGCAAGGTCCACGCTCTCTGTCACTTTGGTTTGGTTTGAAGCCATAACAGACAGCACGCTGTCTGTACGTTCGTTGAGTTTGTCGATGGTAGTTTGTACTTGAGCTGTTGACTCTTGGGTTCTACTTGCCAAGTTTCTGACTTCGTCTGCCACCACAGCAAAGCCGCGCCCTTGTTCGCCAGCTCGTGCTGCTTCAATCGCTGCGTTAAGCGCGAGCAAGTTGGTTTGCTCTGAGACCTCATGAATAACATTGACGACATTGCTAATATCATTGACGCCTTGTTTCAACGCTTCCATTAACTGGTAGGTACTGGATATGTCATCGGAGATCCCAGCTATGTTGTTAAGTGTATAACCCATGCTTCGGCTACCTTGAGCAGCAAAGTCTTTGCTTTCCTCTGTGGTTGCTGATGTTCTTTCAGAGTTACCCGCGATATCTTGAATGGTTGATGACATTTCATTCATCGCGGTAGCGAGTTGTTCAAGTTGTTGGCTTTGTGAATCTATGCTCGTTGAGGTTTCTTCACTTGCTGCCGCAATGCTACTGGATAATTGACCAGAGTAGTCCGCTGAACGTTTGGCAGCGCCAATAGTTTCTTTGAGCTTATCCATCATTCGACCCAGTTCGTTACTCAAATAACCTATTTCGTCACGACGCTCTGTTTGCATATCGACAGTGAGATCGCCATCTGCGACTTTATGAACCTGTGCTACGAGTGATTCAATGGGTTTGATGATGTTACGTGCAACAAGCAAGCAAATGACGATGAGCACAAGTGCTGCTACGGAGTCTACGATAAGTTCTTTTATAAGCTGGCTCTGAAACGCTTTATCAATATCAGAGGTTTGAACGCCTGAACCAATAATCCAGTCCCATTCCGGGATATAGTTTACGAATGAAATTTTTTCGGACTCCTCACCGTTCGGGCCTAGCCAGTAGTAGGTAAGAAAACCACTGCCAGTGGTTTTGGCAATGGATGACATTTCTTGCCAAAAGTGATTGCCCCTAGAATCTGTAAGTGTGTTTGTACTAGTGCCATTTAGTTGTGGCTGCGTAGGGTGCATTACAATTGTATTAGAAGCACTCGCTATCCAGAAATAGTTACTGCCGTCGTATCTAATTTGGCTAATTGCATCTATCGCAGCTTGTTGTGCAGCTTGTTTGCCAAGCGTAGATTCGAGCTTTTGATAATGTTTTGCAATCTCGTAGGTGATTTGAACATTTGAGCGAACTCGATCTTTTCTTTGATCGTAGCTAGCATCTTTTTGTATTAATAGATTAAATGTTCCAAGAGAAAATAGAATTAAAACTGCGAAGGCGACAATAGCTTGCAGCTTGGTACGAATAGACAGATTATTCAGTTTCACTGAAGGTTTCCTCTCCAACTTATAATTAGACCAAATTCCATTTGGCTGACGAATGAAAGTAGATTATTAATATTATTTACATGCATCTTAACGAACTAATAGATAGATTTCTCATTAAATATAATGTCTTACGTGTTAGTTGCGTTATTTTTAATCAATGGTGAGTTATATATGTGATGTAAGTTAAATTTTCTGTAGATAAATATAACCGCATGACTTCAGAGGTAAATGCACCTGCTGATAATATTGTTGTTAATTTGGAAGGTATTAAATAGAACAGAATATCATGCTATATGTGGATTATTGATAGAATGAGTCCTTTGCTATTAACCTAAACCTAAGAATATTTGACGTTACATAACATTCAGACTCGACTATTTTATAATTTGTCGAAGTTAATCTTTATAGCGACTATGCTCTTGAGTATCAGAAAATTGCATAATGGCATCACATAGTTCATCTTTCTTAAGTGGTTTGTGCAGAACACAATCGGCGCCAGCATCAATAAACGCTTGTTTTGAATCAGCGAAAACATCAGCGGTCCAACCAAAAATAAGTAAACCAGATCCAAACTGTTCGCGAATGCGCGTACAGGCTTCCACGCCATCCATAACTGGCATGTGATTGTCCATCAGAACAAGGTCGTAATGTTGTTCATTCAGAGCTTCTAATGCTAGAGCGCCATTAGTTACGGTGTTGGTAGTATGTCCCTCTAGTCCCAGCAGTTTGCAAGCAACAATAGCGTTTACACGATTATCTTCGACGATAAGAATATGATGAGGACGAACCGCTGACGGGTAATGCTGTTTATTGCCGACTAGTTTAATATGTTCACCATCGGTCACCGGCAGTTTAATCTCAAACTCAAACCGAGTTCCTTGTCCCAGCTCGCTAGTGGCATCAATGGTGCCCCCCATCTTCTCGACGAGTTGCTTCACAATAGCTAATCCAAGACCTGTTCCACCATATTCTCTTGTTGTTGAGGCATCAGCTTGTACGAAGGGTTCGAAAATTCTCTCCAAAGCACTTGTTTCAATACCAATACCACTATCCTGCACTGAAAACCTGAGTAATGATGGAGTGGTTGGATTATTGGTTATTTCTACTGTAACTCCACCGCGTTCAGTAAACTTAATGGCATTGTTGAGAAGATTGTACAGAACCTGCCTTACACGATTGCGATCGCCTAAAAAAGTCGTATTCGCATCAATATAGCATTCAATATTGAGTCTTATACCTTTCTCCTGACAGACAGCTTGGTAAGTAGAGCGCAGCGGAGCAATGATCTGCTCGATGGTAAAAGGACTACTTTCAAGCTCTATTTTATTCTGCTCCACTTTGGTTAGGTCGAGAATATCATTAAGAATAGATATGAGGTGATTGCCTGATTCTAGGATGAGTGAGAGGTTTTCCTTTTGTTTTTGCTCTTTTGCCTCGGACAGCATGACTTGAACCATCCCAAGGACGCCGTTCATCGGGGTTCTTATTTCATGGCTCATGGTGGCAAGGAATTGGGTTTTAGCGATATTAGCAGAGTCCGCCGCAACTACTGCATTTTCAAGCTTTCTCTGAAGTTTCTTCGTAGCAGTTATATCTCTTTCTACCGCAATAAACTTATCTAATTCACCATGAGAATTGAAAACTGGAGAAATCTCGATATCAACCCAATAGGGCTGCTTAGTTCGTGAAAAATTAAGGATCTCAACTCTTGTAGGTTGGTGCTCTTTGACTGCTTTTCTCAGTTTCTCAATCGCTTTTTCATTGGAACCTTCACCTTGTAATAGTGTGCCTGGCTTAATTCCTAAGATTTCATCCTTACGGAAGCCAGTCATACTTTCGAAAGCTTGGTTGACCCATTCGATACGGCCTTGTTTATCGGTAATCAACACTGCGTCTCTCGTATGTTTCACGACGTTGGCCAATCGAGTAGCTTCACGCTCTTTATTCATCAATAACTCAGCTTGTTGTGCTAACTGAGTTCTAGATTGCTCAAGCTTTTGGAAAGGATTGATAATTAACCTGCGACCAAAAAGATAGACAATAATTGAACTGATTAAGAGTGCGATAATAAGAGCAATAGCAAGACGACTTAGTAGCTCTTCTCGTTGCGCATTTGACGCATTGTTATTAATTGCAAAAACTAATGAAATGTTAGATTTAGCCAACTGAATACTCTCGACTTTCCAGTTGTCTCCTGGAGGTGTTTCTAGCCAGTTTGAACCGGGTTGTGTTAGAGAAAACCAACGAGAGTTATTGCTATTTAGCTTGCTGAAGAAGCTATCATTGTAAAAGGGAAATGCACCTACGACAACGCCTTGAATGTGGTCTTTGACATAAATGGGCTTATAGAACTTTATGATTTTCTGATCGTTTTGTTCTCTTAAGAGATAAACGGTTTCGTTGGTTGAGCTGGACTTAATGAGCTTCAACAATTGGAGACGTTGTTCAATAGGGCCTTCTTGAGGAAGTGTATTAAACACAACGATACCTTCTGAGTTAAACAAGCAAAATTTAACTTCAACATTTGAGAGGTGAAACTGATGAAGATGTTTGAAAACATCCGTGCCGCTTTGGTGTCCATGACTACCGTGTGAGTGGTTAGTGTTATTATGGGCTTGATGCTGATGGCTATTTATTTGTGCACCACCGCTTACGGCTCCAATGATGGCTGGTTCTTCGACAAGATGAGAGATGTGCATATCTGTCGCAATAAAAAATTGATCCATAAAGTTTTTAGCCGCTTGGATTTCAGTCTGTGCACTATTGGACTGTAGCTTAGCAATAGTTTTCTCGGCTTCACGATCGACAACCATCAGCACGACAATCGCAGTGATGCTAAATGTTATCACCATAAATATAATAAGAAGCGCTCGACCGGAATAACCGGCCGCCTTTGAGGCTTTCATCGACACATCTCCCTGAGGCTATAGTAAAACTGTACGAACCATTGGGAAATATCGCTAAGTTGCGAAGCCGCTAATAAGGGGAAGTCTTAATTATAAGAAGAAAGGCTTTACGTAAACGTAAAGCCTTGAGTCGGGTTTTAGCAAGATTCGTCGATACAACATTCATCTTGTAAGAAACTAATCACACCTTCTAAGTGTTCATAGTTGGCAACGCAATAGAGCGTTCTTCCTTCTCTGCGTTGTTGAATAAGGTTCGCCGAAGCTAGGCTTGAGATATGGTGTGACAACGTAGATCCTGGGATATTCAATCGATCTTGAATCTCACCTACAGGCGTCCCTTTGTGTCCAGCTCTCACAACCTGTCTGTATATCGCCAAGCGAGTAACGTGGCCAAGTTCTTTTAGGGCTTTCGCAGCGACTTCAATTTGCATACAACTCTCTCCAAAATCAGTATTTCGATAATAATGGAAATTTATAGCAGTCTCTAGCGATTTTTGATCTTGAACAGCACCTTGTCCAGTATGGGGTAGTGAGAAGGTATGATGATATAGAGGACAAGCCCAAATAACATCGAAGCAAATAGGTCGACAGGTCTATGCATGCCTAACCACAAACGGCTTGCTGCAACGCCAACACCCCATACTATGACCAGTGAAGCGAGTGCATAACGGCCTTGGCTTGCAAAAAGCCCACCAAAAAACAGCACGCATACAGAAACGAAAATCGTGTGGCCTGATGGAAACGAATAGTCAGTCTCTCCAATCCAGTGCTTAGTACGCCATTCACTAACCTGTTCATCCACTTGATGAATCCTGTCATTTTTCTCATCAACGGTGAGGTTGTAGAAACTCTGTGGTGAGTCGATGACATGAAGCTCAGTGAGTGTTTCTGTGTAAGGTCGCGGGCTTTGGGTAAACTCTTTAAGGAAGGTTTTTGCTCCAAAACTAAGAACAAGCAGCAATCCTAGCTGAATCAATAGATGTAGATTGTTAGTTGTGTGACGACGAAGCCATGCACTAAGTCCAACAAGGATAGCTAATGAAATCAGAAAACCTTGATGCCCAGCAGAATAGGTAAGGTTTTGCATCAGCGCTCCAATTGCCTTTGTAACAACGGAAGTGAGGTGACTCGGAAAAAACACCAGCGAAATGATGAATGTTAGGGAAGCAAATGCTGCAAGACAGAGCATGCCTGCGATCTTAGATTCTTTTATGGACGTTAACTTCATATTATAGGCTGGGTCGATTATAAAGGGCGCTATCATAGTAAATTATCAAGCGTTGTAATTCAGGGTTCTGTCATAATGTAATGCAAAGGCATTGTTTTTCACAGGCTTAGAGCGTTTAGGAGAAAAAGTTTCACCGATCCTGCTGCCCAAGTGCTATTTAGTTGAGAAATGCTCCCTAAGCGCCGAACGTCGATTTTGCCCTGGGTTATAGCCGTCCATCGGGACGGTGTGTTCATAGCCTTCAAAAATGAATCGTTGTGGGGGTAGAGCAGGGGAGATTCTGCGTAACTGCGGTGACCTGGGTGTGCCCACTCGTTCATAAACCCAAAGTCCACTGCCTGTTTTCAACTTAACGACTCGACCATCAAATTCGAAAGAAGTTGCGATCAACCTATGGTTGCGCAAGGCTCCATAATCAGTAAAGGTCAAAATTTCGGTGCTTTGTTTGGGAGCCCCAATTTCTATCCAATTCCCGTACACTCGGCTAGGCGAAATATGATTTTGATGGCTAGTGTAGAAAGCAAACCCCAAAGCTGATGCCAGCATAACCGAGATCAACAAAATGACAGTTAATACTAATGAGTCATTGTTGTTAGATGTTCTGCCTAGTTTTGTCATTCAAGCACTTCCTTGTGGGCTTTTTATTGGTATCGGCAACCGTGACGATTACTGAAGAATAAAACGCGCCGTTTTATAAATGTATTGATTGTTTGTAACACATTGTTGTTTGTGAGTTGGCACTTTAAAACTACTTGAGAATGTAAGGCGAAAACAAGCTTTGCACGTCCACCCTTGCTTTCAATCTCGCGGCTAAAAGATAGAGCCCACCAATTTTACGGTGCAAAAATAAAGCGTCAGCAGGCGGCGTGTGCCAATAGTCTTTTTCCATGCTAAGTACCGTACCAGCTTGACTCAAGCGCTGCGCTAAATTACTAGAACCAAAGTCATAGAGGCCATATGCCATTAACGGTTCACAAGCTAAGGTGACGAGGTCAAAGATGGCACTTTTCTGCTCTGGAAGAATGTCTTGATTGAAGAAACCAATCTGCTGCAACGCCGCGTCCAGTCGAGGGGTATCAGCGTCTAAAATCGCACTGAATGCATGGCGATATCCATTGCTAATATTGTCGCCATAGCTTCGAGTAGCACCAAAATCGAGTAACACGATTTTTTGTTGCTCCGAATTAAACATAAAGTTGGCAAAGTTTGGGTCAGTTTGGACCAACTTAAATTCAAATATCTCTCTGAACAGCAATTGCAACAGTAGCCGCATGGCTCGGTCACGCGTGTTTTGGTCTGCATTGATAAGAGACTCGATGGGCACACCTGATACATGAGTCATAGCCAGTACATTATCAGTGGTGAGGTTTCTTTGCACTGCGGGTAAGATAAAATCTGGATCGTCACCTAAATAGTCTCGATAGCGTTCTAGAAGCTCTGCTTCCAATAGATAGTCTGCTTCAGCATGCAGCTGCTTTTTTGCTTCTTCAAGTAAGCCACGATAATCGACGCCTTTCGGGATCAAACCGACGACATTGAGCAGAGTACCTACGTTGTCGACATCACTATCAATGCTTTTTTTGATGCCTGGATATTGAACCTTGATAGCCAATTTAGTGCCATCATCAGAGTGAGCCTGATGAACTTGGCCTATAGAGGCACTGGCTATAGGTTTAAAATTAAACTCAACAAAATTATGTTTCCAGTCGCTCCCTAGCTCTTGAGTTAGCACAGCTGCGAGTTGCTTGGCGGGCATCGGGGAAGCGTCGGATCGTAAGCGAGCAAGAATTTCTGCAAGCTCAGGACTAATGAGGTCGCCTGCGTCCATAGACATGAGCTGTCCTACTTTCATTGCTGCTCCTCGCAAATGCGCTAATTGGTCGGCCACTCGCTTGATATTGCCAGGGGTGAGCAATAAATCCTTTGCGACAGGGCGCTTACCTTGAGCTAATTGTTTTGCGCCTTCCGTCACCATTGCTCCCGTCACACGTGTGGCCAAAGACGCCAACTTTCCTAAGCGACTTATGCGATGAGTGGGTACTCGAGTTGCTTTGTCCGACATATCAAAACCTTGTTAAATCATGTTACTCGTTTATACCAATTGATCTTAGCAATTGATCATTCTCTTGTTTTACGGCAATTTGTGAGGTAAAACCATGCTTTTACGATGATTAACTAACAAGGAAGTCAAAAAAGATGATTAAAGAAAACACCTATTTCGAAGGCTCTGTGAAATCACTGGGTTTTACTCAAGCAGATGGCGACAGCAGTGTTGGTGTGATGGCTGCAGGTGAATACACGTTTGGGACGGCTGCCCCTGAAAAAATGACGGTAGTGAAAGGAGCGTTAACAGTGCGCCTTGCTGGAGAAGAAGAATGGAAGACGTATTCGTCGGGTGAACATTTTAATGTGGCTGGTGACTCTAGTTTTGATCTAAAAGTGGAACAAGCGACTGCATACCTGTGTGAATATCTATAGAGATTTACAATGTAAAGCACCAGTATCGCTGCGTCTGGCTCGATATTAAAATGCGTCAGAAAAAAGAACGCATCGACGATCTCGTCGATGCGTGACACATAGGCAGTGGATTAGGGTGTCAAATTAAAATCTTCAACTCGGATTGGTTAGTAAGTATCGAATACGCCTGAGTTATAATCATTAATCGCCTGTTGAATCTCTTGCATGCTATTCATGACAAAAGGTCCGTAGTGAACGACGGGTTCATTTATTGGCTCACCAACAAAGACTAATACCCCGGACTCGGAACTCGCTGTCATCTCCATTGCTTCTCCTTTTGAAACTAGTGCAAGTTCGCCTTCTTTCAAACTTTTATCCGCAACACTCACAGCTCCTTTGTAAACGTAAAGCATCATATTGTGTTCTGAAGGGACGTTTAGTCTTACCGAATCTCCTCGATTGCTGCGCCAGTCCGCCACTGTTGCAGGGACTCCAGTTTTCGTCAGTGGCCCAGCGAGTAGGGAGCCATTTACCCTGATTTCACCGGAGAGTAGACGAATTAAGCCACTCCCTTGTTGTTCATATTCAGTAATGGTCTCTGGTTGAAAGTCATGGTATTGCGCCGGTGTCATTTTATTTTTGGCTGGCTGATTGATCCAAATTTGAAATCCGTGTAGGTCACCTTCCTCCATGATTGGCATTTCACTATGGATAACACCTCGACCTGCTGCCATCCATTGTGCTCCGCCTGAGCGTAATTCGCCTACGTTGCCCATGTGATCTTTATGCTGAAAGTGACCTTTCATCATATAGGTTAGCGTTTCTATACCTCTATGTGGATGCGGAGGAAAGCCGCCCACATAGTCTTTTTTGTCATCGGACTTAAGCTCATCGATCATTAAAAACGGTGAAAATGCCGCATTATCGAAGCCGTGTACTCGGCGAATTTTTACACCATCACCATCTGATGTGGCATGAGATGGAATGACTTGTTCAATTGTTCTAACCAGTGTCATCGCTGACCTCCTTTGTTGATATCAACTATAGGCGGGTAATGAAACAATCTAGAGGGGGAAAAAATGAAAGAGTCGTTCAATAACTTCGAATGAGTATGCTTTGGTAATATCTATATAGTTTTAAAAATGAAAAGTATATAGTTTTTGTGACGACACCGAGGTTTTAACAGACACGTGCTTTAGATCCGCAATGAAATTTGATTAAGTAAAGTAAATCGCTGGGTTTAATTCGGCGCAATCTACTTTAGAGAGAATCCATCATGATCGTAGGACTGGACATTGGCGGCACTAAAATTGAAGGTGTTGCACTCGATTCTGCTAGTTATCAAACCATTGTGAAGCATCGCGAACCGACAGAGACTGGTTCGTATGAAGGCTTTCTCGCGTCTGTGATGTCAGTAATTAACACAGTATCAGAGAAGGGTGAAATAGAATCTATTGGTATTGGATGTTGTGGCTCAGTCGGTAATGACGGGCTAATGCAAGGCGCGAATGTCACTGTGCTAAATGGCCATGACTTTATCGGTGACATCCAAAGACAAATCGATGTACCAGTTGCCATTGCTAATGACGCTGATTGTTTGGCGCTATCGGAGTTTAAGGATGGGGCAGCCAAAGAGGCTAAGCACTCTTGTGTTGCCGTAATCATAGGTACTGGCTGCGGTTCAGGCGTTATTATCAATAACGGCATTGTCACGGGGCTAAATCGATTAGGTGGCGAAATCGGCCATAATCCACTGCCTAACTACAGTCCAGAAATTGATGGTCAACCGGTTAAATGTTATTGCGGGTCGATGAACTGTGCTGAGTCGTTTGTTTCCGGTACTGGGTTTGGTCGCACCTTCTCAGAAAAGCATTCGCCAGCAGATTCGAAGCAAATCATGGCGTTACATGCATCGGGTGATAGCAGAGCCATTGCGCACTTGGAGCTCTACTGTGACCAGTTAGCAAGGACACTCGCTAACGTGGTGAATTTTGTTGATCCCGAGGTAATAGTACTAGGCGGTGGAATGTCTAATGTCGATGAAATCTATCCTCTTGTCCAAGATAAGCTAGCTCAGTATACATTTACTAAATCGATAAAAACCAAGGTGGTGAAGAGTGTTCATGGAGACTCTTCCGGTGTTCGTGGCGCTGCTTTTTTACATTCGCTGTAATGCTTTGATAGGAAGAATTCGTTGATGACAGAACGCTATTATCTGGTCTTAGACTTTGGAGGCACATCGGTAAAGTGTGCGGTGATGAATCAAGAAGCAAAGATTTTCGAACGCTTCTCTTTGCCAAGTCGAGTGGCGTCTTATGACGTTTGGCTGGACTCTTTAGCTCCGAAGTTGCAACAGCTGAAACAAGATTACGCGATAGCAGGTATAGCTGTCAGCACTTGTGGTGCTGTGAACGTTGAAACGGGCGTGATCGAAGGCTCAAGTGCACTTGATTACATCCATGGTTTTGATGTTAAGTCGCTATACCAAGAACGCTTTGGGCTACCGACAGAGCTTGAGAATGATGGTTGTTGCGCTGCACTAGCAGAAGATTGGTTAGGCGCAGCCAGTGAGTCAAACGACTTTTGTTTATTGGTACTAGGCTCTGGTGTCGGCGGCGCCATTGTCAAATCAGGTCATATCCTAAAAGGACATCATCTTCATGGTGGAGAGTTCGGCTATAGCATTTTGCGTTTTGAACAAGGGAAACCATTAACATACTCTGATTTGGCCTCAACGCGGGGCATCATTGAACAAACCGCTCGCGCTAAAGAGATATCACCAAAAGAGTTAGATGGCCTTAAAGTTTTTGAGCTTTACGAACAAGGTGATGAGGCAGTTATCGCTGCCGTTGAGCAATGGTATTTTGACTTGGCAACCGTACTTATCAATGTCCAATACTCAGTAGATCCGCAATACATCCTTTTAGGCGGTGCTATCAGTCGTAGTTCGGGTTTGATCGACAAGCTTAATCAAAAGCTGGATGCCATATTGGCGCAACACCCTATAGCGAAAGTCCGTCCAAATCCAAAATTGACCCAATTTGGCAACGATGCCAATTTGATTGGGGCATTGAAACATTTTTTGAATACACAAGGTTAGCAACATGACTAAGTACACTTTTCCACAGAACTTTATGTGGGGCGCAGCTGCGTCTGGCATTCAGACAGAAGGCTCTACCAATAAAGCAAACGACTCTATTTGGGATCTTTGGCATCAAAAGAGCCCTGAGCGTTTTTACCGTGGAATTAGCTCAGAGACGGTGACGGATACGTATCACAGATACCAAGAAGATGTTCAGAACATGAAGAAGGTTGGTTTTAACTCGTTCCGAACTTCTATTCAGTGGTCTCGGCTGATCAAAGATTATGAAACGGGCGAAGTGTGTCAGGACGCAGTGGCATTTTATAACAACTACATAGATGAAATGATCGCGAATGGCATCGAGCCAATGATGAACCTATATCACTTCGATATGCCTGCTGAGCTGCAAGAGAAATTCGGTGGTTTTGAATCGAAAAAAGTGGTCGATATGTTTGCCGATTATGCCGAGACAGCGTTCAAACTGTTCGGTCATAAAGTGAAGTACTGGATCACGTTTAATGAGCCTATTGTTCCGGTAGAAGGCGGCTATCTGTATGACTTCCATTATCCATGTAAGAAAGATGGCAAGTTGGCGGTGCAAGTCGCGTTTAATATCATTCTTGCTCATGCAAAAGCAGTTCATCGCTTCAATGCGCTGGAGCTTGAGAACTCAAAGATTGGTATCGTGCTTAACCTGACGCCGTCCTATACGCGCAATGACAGCGAAGAAGACAAGAAAGCGGCATGGTATGCCGACCTACTGTTTAACCGCAGTTTCCTTGACCCTATGGTTAAAAATGAGATTCCGAAAGAGCTTTGTGAAGTTCTGGCGGAACAGGGCGTCACACCGGAAACGACGCCGGAAGAGATAGAACAGATCACGTCAGCAAAAGTTGAGTTCTTAGGTGTGAACTACTACGTTCCACGTCGCGTGAAAGCACGTGAAGCGAGCTATGACTTGGATTACTTTACGCCAGAAGTTTATTTTGAGAACTATGTGAATCCAGAAGGCCGATTCAATCCTTATCGTGATAATAACGAGATTTTACCAACTGCCGTTTATGATATTGCTAAAAATGTTCAGGAAAACTACGGTAATATGCCATGGTATTTAGCTGAAATCGGCATTGCTATGGACGTCGAGTCAGAAGGTGAACCGGGTGAGGATGGACTGATTGACGATTCATTCCGCACAGGGTTGATGAAAGAGCACTTAGTTCAGCTGCACAGAGCGATCCAAGAAGGTTCAAACTGCTTTGGTGTTCATCAGTGGACATTCATTGATAACTGGTCTTGGTTGAACTCGTTTAAGCGTCGATATGGCTTCTATCGTTTGGATTTGGAAACAGGTGATCGAATTCCGAAAAAACACGGTTTGTGGTTCAAAGAACTCGCGACAACAGGCAGCTTTGAAGACTAAGCTCATTGGTAGCAAGTTGATGAAAAACGGTGTCCAATGTGACACCGTTTTTGTTTGTCCGTCGCGACTATTGAACGTAAATGACGGTCGTGTACAATACCAATCGTTTGCTTCGTATAGCCCCAATGATATGGTTTGGGGGTCTCTACCAGCTCCCGCAAAGTGCTGATTACGAAGAGTCAAGATCACATTAGTGTCTTGCTCTTTGTATTGGCGTTCGAAAATTACCTCAAACTATTCCTATACTTAGAGTAAGTGCACCCACAACAATCATAATAGGTGGAATATGAACGCATTTATTCAAGATCTTCCCAAAGTAGAGTTGCACCTCCATATCGAAGGGTCATTAGAGCCAGAGCTTCTATTTAAACTGGCACAAAGAAACGGCATTTCACTCCCTTACTCATCACCTGAGGCGCTGCGAACCGCCTACGACTTTGAAGATTTGCAGTCGTTTCTTGATATCTATTATCAAGGTGCGAATGCTCTTATTACCGAGCAAGATTTTTACGACTTAACATGGTCCTATTTGGAGCGCTGTAAAGTAGATAATGTTATTCATACCGAGATCTTCTTTGACCCTCAAACACATACAGAGAGAGGGATAGCCTTTGAGACTGTGATTAAAGGTATTCACCGTGCACTGCAAGACGGTGAAACGACGCTGGGTATTACCTCACAAATCATTATGTGCTTTTTAAGACATCTTTCTGAAGACTCTGCCATCAAGACGCTCAAACAAGCTTTGCCACACAAAGAGCTGATTGTAGGGGTGGGGTTAGACTCGTCTGAGCAAGGCCATCCACCAGAGAAGTTCGCGCGTGTGTTTAAAATGGCTAAAGAACATGGCTTTTTGACTGTTGCTCATGCTGGAGAAGAGGGGCCAGCTCAGAACATCGTTGATGCTATAGAACTATTAGGCGTAAGCCGGGTTGACCATGGTGTTCGCTGTGTGGAAAGTGACGAACTCGTTGCGCGTCTTATTGAGACGAAAATGCCGTTAACCGTCTGCCCACTATCAAATATCAAGCTGTGTGTATTTGATGATATGTCGCAGCACAATATTGTGAGCCTACTTCGCAAAGGTGTCGCGGTTACTATTAACTCAGACGACCCAGCTTATTTTGGTGGTTATATGACAGACAATTTCAAAGCGGTAAGTGAAGCGCACGATATGACCCACCAAGAACTGGCGCAATTGACAATTAACGCCATTGACGCAAGTTTTATTGATGAGTCAACGAAGCGAGAGTATCGCAGCAGAGTTGCTGATTATGTGGCACGTTTTAGTTAAAGGGATTAATCGGTAGGAAAAGCAAAGTCGTCACTCCCGAAAAAGGTGGCAGCCTCAAAAAAGGAATGACGACTTATACAGTTACTCAATTGTCATTAGGGTAATTGAGTTCCTTATTTTTAGCGCGTTACTCTTTTGGCTTCAATAATAACTAGCACAATAATGCTGTTTTTCTTTACATTTGTGAAACATTTCAACTTCTGTATATCAAATTCGCTCCACTACTCGGATTGAGATCACGAGCCAAGTCTTTTCTCTCATTTACTTTATTCTCGAATGTGAGCAGGCAATCGTATCGGGTTCACACTATGCTTTTAGTGGTCTGTTCTAGTTTCATATGGAATGCAGGGGAACATGATGATGAAATATGGACTGTTGCTGTCGTTACTAATACCAATCAGCAGTTATGCGCTTGACCGTTCTTGGGATGAAATTACGGTTCCTAGTAAAGGCGCTTCCTCATCAATTGGCAGCTACGCCAACGGATGTTTAGCTGGGGGAGAAGAGCTCTCTCTAGATGGCACTGGATATCAGGTCATTCGTGCTCAGCGTAACCGTTATTACGGGCATCAAGATATGATCCGCTACCTAACCGATCTAGCTAGCAAGGTCGATCGGCTGGGCATGGGGCAACTTCTGGTGGGTGATATTGCCATGCCACGAGGGGGGCGATTCACATCAGGACATGCCAGTCATCAAACTGGGCTGGACGCCGATATCTGGTTGCGACTACCCAATGAGCCACTTTCAAAGCAAGAATTGCAAGACCCAGAACCCTATCCGGTGGTCGACATCGACAAGTATCGTTTCAAAAAGGATAAATGGACCAGTAATCACTCACTATTGATTCAGGTTGCGGCGGTTGACGATCGTGTCGCGAGGATTTTCGTTCACCCACTGATTAAAAAGCAGTTGTGTGAAGTATCATGGAAAGAACGAGACTGGCTGCGAAAGGTGCGGCCATGGTGGGGACACTATTATCATTTTCATGTAAGGTTGCATTGTCCGGAAGGGGATGAGCAATGCGTAGCGCAAAATGCGCCTCCACTTGGAGATGGCTGTGGTGCAGAACTCGCTTCGTGGAAACCGTATATTCCCGCGAAAAAAGCTTCGAAGCCCGAGAAAGTGGTAGTGAAGAAAAAGAAAACTCCTCCACCCAAATATAACGAATGTGTTGCGCTGCTTAGTGAGCCATAATGCAGAGTCAGGTTTCTAACTAAGCAGGTTGAAGGGGAGTGATCCCCTTCGGTGCTTGTTCCAGCCAGAAGACGGCTGGACATTAGTGCGTTGGAAACATTTAAATAACAATTAGATACGGTACTCTATCGTTACTTGATTTCCATCGACACGAATGTTGGTAATGTCGCCATCTACGGTAAGGCGAGTATTGAAAAGGCGATCAGTGCTAGACGCAGTCTCGACTGAGCCGCGAAGCGATGGCAGGTGGTACGTCGGATCAATGTGTAGAAGTTTACAAAATCGCTCTATAAAAGTGGTATCTAGTGGCACATTTCCATTAAGGCGGTTGGATAGTTCAAGTTGACTCAAATTCAAACGTTTAGCCACTTCCATTTGCGTGATGTGCATCTTTGCCTTTTGAGACATCCAGACCCGATAAAGCGCTTCGGTATCCTGTTGCGTAAAATTCATTATTTGTTTAACCCCTGCAATGCCGAGAAGGTATGTTCCCTCTTCATTTAATTGCCGCCTATTCAACCTGAGATGCCTAAAACGGTTGTCAATAATGTGCAAGCCAAGTAAATACTGCGTGCGAATAGTGAAAGGATTCTGCAATTTCGCCAGAAAGTGGATGCCGTATCAAAAGTCGAAGCAATAATTCGATCAATCTAATGACATATTTATTAGTGAGGTGGGTCTCATTTCTTACCAGTCGCAGACAAAACTGGACTATTTATTCTAGTATCCCTGAGTATATTCAATTTGTTTGGTGAATGAATTGATGTTGATTGATAAGGGATGGTAATTCGGGCGGTGGTTATGGATGCGTTTTCTCTCGATATGAGAACGCTTAATTTTATCATTATACTTTTTAGTTGTGTCTACTGTATCGGGCTCCTGCTCTATCAGCGTTCACAGCAAAAGGTTGCGGGTTTGACCATGTTTTCATTGGCTTTGTTGGTGATGGGGACGGGACCGCTTTTGATAAGCTTTCGTGGTCTTTTGCCAGAGTTTCTGACAGTCATTACGGCTAACATGCTGATTGCCTGTGCATTTCAAATGATACTGCACAGTCTATGTGAGTTTAGACAAGCTAAGCTGCAATACTCGTATTGGTGTATGACGATGATTCCCTTGGTGTTTTTGTCTTTTGTTTATTTTACCTATTACCAAGCGTCAATTGAGAACCGAATTGTGGCTATAACGAGCTATTTAGCTTTGGTTACTTTAGTGTCGGCGAGGGTTATGTCAGTAGGAAAGCAACAAGACTTACCTCTCGCAGTAAGAACCATGGTGTTGACGTTTGTGCTGTATGGCAGCTTCATGGTTTATCGAAGTTACTACGCCATTTCGGGGGAGGCGATCGCTCAGTTTATGGACGCTGGGTTTGTACACTCGATGGCTTTCTTACTTAGTATTTTTCTCATCGTTTCTATTAGCTTCAGTATGCTGTGGATGATCAACGGTAGACAAGTGAGTGCTATTAACGCGCTTTCTTATTTTGACCCCTTAACTCAGCTTGGTAATAGGCGAGCTCTTGAAGTTTACATTGAAGAAGACTTACCAAAGCAGCTTGCTCAGGGAACCAACGTGAGTGTCATTATGCTTGATATTGATTTCTTCAAGATGATCAATGACAGATACGGGCATATCGCTGGGGACAAAGTGATTCGCAAAGTGTCAGACATTATTCAAGATTCATTAAACGGCAGCAATACAACGTTTCGTTTTGGTGGGGATGAAATTATGGTGGTGCTTTACGATATGGATTTGCATCAAGCGCGTGCATTAGCTGAACAGTTGCGCAGTCGAGTGGAACAGTACGGAAGCATCAAGGGTGAAGATTTTTCCATTAGTTGCAGTTTTGGTGTTGCTCAGCTAGTTGATGATGAATCTTGGGACTCATTGGTTGGGCGAGCAGATAAAGCGCTTTATGAAGCTAAAGAGTCCGGGCGAAACAAGGTGTGCTCATGCACTTTGACGTCTTTGGACATGCGCTATGCGTAGTGGAATATAATTTAAAAAACGCCCCTCATTAGTGAGGGGCGTTTTGCTATTTAGTTTGGGCAACTTCATCCACCAAATAGAGGATGGATTGATAAGGAATACCGCTGTGATGAGACAGGCCAATTTCACAAGTAATACTGTTGCTAAAGCCTCGTGTGCATCCACTTGGAACTTGCTGCTTAAGCGGAGCAACCGCTGCTTCATTAAGCTCTGGAGTGGTAAACCCTTTGTCTCCTGCCCAGCCACAGCATTGAATGTGTTCGGGTAACACCACATCGCTGGCACAAGCCTTAGCGAGATTTAACATTGATTGCTCTAAACCCATACGTCTAGAACTGCAGGTAACATGAAGCATCACAGTTTCGTCTAACGGTGCCAATGCCAAAGTATCTAACAAATAATCGTGGGTAAACTTGACTGGCTCAACAATAGTCATAGGTTTGGTGAATTGCTCAATACTGCGTTTTGCGCATGGACTGGTGTCCATGAGAATAGGGTATGTACCGTTTTCGCTGGCTTCCCATAACGCGTCTTCAAGTTGAAGACTCTTTTGTTTTGCTATATCCACCATGCCTTTACTGTCGTAGGGCATACCACAACATTGGTCACTCAGCTTTTTAGGCGTAACCAATTCAAATCCAGCCTTTGAAATAAGTGACAGCGTCACCTCCTCTAGCGAGCGTTGATCCTTTGCTGCGGGTTGAGTTTGCATATTGCGACTTGCGCACGATGGGAGATATACGACTTTCTTTAATGTTGAATTTGAAGCAGGCTTGTCATCGAGCGCTTTTTCAAGATCGAAGTGACTTCCGTTTGGTGTCTCGGCGAGCCATGCAGGTGTGGCGTCTTTAGTGATTGAGCGCATTCCTTTGGCGATGTTCGCGACTCGCTGCGCCCCAAGGAGATTAGAGGCGACGTGACCGCTTTTAAGGCCAAATCTAGCGATAGTGGTTGTCGCACTAAAGTGAGCAGCTGTCCATTTTGCAATGGGTCGAAACTTCTCATATTTAGGAGCACGTAGTTTCTTCACTAGCTCCCCTGTATTGATACCCACAGGACAGCGATCAGCACATAAACCAGTTGCTGCACAGGTATCCAGGCCTTGGTACTCAAATACTTTTTCTAGCTCACTAGCTTGAGTCGATTCGCCATTGGCTCGGCGACGTTGCAGCTCACGGAATAGGACAATACGTTGTCTAGGAGAAAGGGTGAGGGTACGTGACGGGCATACGGGTTCGCAGAAGCCACACTCGATGCAACGATCAACAATATCGTCGGCCGCGGGCATAGGTTTGAGATTTTCGATGTGCGAATGCGGGTTGTCATTGATGATTACGCCCGGATTCAATAATCCTTGAGGATCGAACAAGGTCTTGATGCGCTGCATTAAGGCATAGCCTTCTTGTCCCCATTCAAGCTCGACGTAAGGCGCCATGTTTCGCCCTGTACCGTGCTCGGCTTTTAATGAACCTTGATACTTGACTGCGACTAAATCAGCCACATCATCCATAAAACCACCGTAGCGTTCGATTTCTGATTGGCTATCGAACCCCTGAGTGAAGACAAAGTGCAAGTTGCCTTCAAGCGCATGGCCAAAGATGATGGCTTCATCGTACTGATATTTGTCAAACAGTTGCTGTAGATCTCGAACTCCTGCGGCTAAATTTTCTACTGGGAATGCCACGTCTTCAATAATGACGGTGGTACCCACTTCGCGCACGGCACCAACAGCAGGGAACATGCCTTTGCGAATACCCCAGAGCGTTGCGACAGTATTCGGGTCAAGGGTAAATGGCACCGACTCAGTAATGGTGTAATCCGAAAGTGATGCCATTACTTTTGTGGTGTGAGCATCTAGTGTGGTTTTATCTGAGGCGTGGACTTCGATAAGCAGAGCGGTTGCTTCTAGGTCGAGTTGCTGAATAAAGCTTGGCATACCAGGTTTGTCGGCTACCGAACGCAGTGCTCTACCATCCATCATCTCCACGGCAGCGACTGGGGTACTCGATAGCGTTGTCACTGCTTGGCTTGCTTCTTCAATGTTAGAGAAGACCAGCAAAGTAGAGGCTTTGAACTCATGTTCTACAACAGTGTTGTAAGTAATTTCAGCAATGAAACCTAATGTACCTTCTGAACCAATCATAAGGTGCTCAAGGACTTCGATAGGATCAGAATAATCGACGAGTGCGTTTAAAGCGTATCCAGTGGTGTTTTTTAATCGGTACTTGTGGGCAATTTTACTAGCCAGTTCGTTATTGGCTTGCGTTTCTTCGGCTAATGTTTTGAGTCCTTCAATCAAACTCGGGTTGGTCTGTATAAAACTCTCAATACTTTGTTGACTCCCCGTATCCAAAATTGAGCCATCTGCGAACACTAATTTCATGCTCTCAACAGTACGATATGAGTTTTGTGCCGTACCACAACACATGCCGCTGGCATTATTAGCTGCAATTCCGCCGATTTTACAGGTATTGATCGACGCTGGATCTGGCCCGATTTTTCGTTGGAAAGGCAGTAGATATTTATTCGCATCAGCGCCAATGACACCAGGTTGCAGTTTTATTTGTGCGCCATCATTGATAATGGTATAACCGCGCCAGTCGTCAGTAAGAGCAATCAATACGGAGTCTGATACCGCTTGCCCTGAAAGGCTAGTCCCTGCCGCACGAAACGTGAAAGGGACGTTATGTTCTTTGCAGCATTGGATAGCAAACACCACCTCTTCGAGATCTTTGAGTCTTAGAACGATCTGAGGAATGAGTCGATAGAAACTGGCATCGGTACCATAAGCCAGACGTTGTGCATCGTCTGTGATGATGCGTTCGCTATCAATTTTGGTGGCGAGTTGCTGTTTTACTACTGAGTAGCGTTGTTCTTTGCTATTGAGTTCTTGTTGTGTCTTAGCGTCTACATGGCTCATTCCAGTGTCCTTTATTCTTATTCGTCTTCCAGCAGTAACACGATCAGCTGGCTTGGTCCGTGTGCGCCATAGGCGAGCGTTTGTTGAATATCTGCAGTTTTCGAAGGGCCAGATATTAATAGCGCGTTTGTCGGCATGTAATGATTCCAGTTGTTCTCTTGCATCACCTGCAAGAAATGACCATACAATGCTGATTTCTTAACGACAGCAATGTGGCTCGGAGGCACTAGCGATAGTGTTCTAGGCTCATGCTCTGTAGGCCAAAGTATCAAAGCACCAGTATCAGCGATACCTCCAAGGGTGTGTGTGATACCTACATCAATATCGTTAAACAGTTCAGATTTCCATTGCTCAATTTCTTTATTGAATGTGGTAACGTTTCGTGTGCTGGTGGCGACTTCAAAATCGTTGATGTATTCACCAGCCGTGCCAATTGCGATGTTCTGAAATTGATATTGCTCCATAACGGATTGTAAAGTAGGGCTTAAGTCCGCTCTTGTCGTGACTCGAACATCGGCGTGGTTTGCTGTCATCATGTCAAAGAAGCGTTGGGCTTTATCATCTGCCGTAATATCTGGGTGACTACCCCAAGGAAAAAACGCCATCTCTTCGGCTGTTTTGGGGGTTCGCTTTGCCTGTTTTAGACGCCCAAGAATGTTATCTTTCGCAAGTCTTGTATTCATGCTCATCTCCTCTGTTACTTCTTAGGCTCGGTCTTATTTTTCTCAACCATAATTTGATGCAGTGTTCTCTTAGCTGGTTTAGGGCTGGTTCGACATTGTGTCCAGGCACCCAGTTTATTTGGAATTAAGCTCTGCATTTTTGTCGCCATAAATGTCCCTGCATGGTAGAGATGGGATGAACTTGCGGCTAAAGCAAACCCTTTCATCGCCGCAGACTCCATTTTGCTGTGTGCTGCGTTCTGTCCGTTGAGTTCTAGGTTATCTTTACTCGCTTTGTTCTTCGCTTCTTTACGCAGGCGCAACAGCATTTCTGGAATAGGGATGCGTACTGGACACACTTCACCACACGCACCACATAGACTTGAAGCCGTCACGAGATCTTTAGTTTTATCGATTCCCAATAGGTGAGGAGAAATGATCTTGCCAATTGGGCCAGGATAAACGGTGCCATAGGCGTGGCCACCAATCTTGGTATAAACAGGGCAGTGATTCATGCATGCTCCACAGCGAATACATTGCAACGTTTTGCGTAGCTCTTCGTCTTGGAAGGCTTGGCTACGGCCGTTGTCGAGCAGAATTAAGTGGACTTCTTGAGGTCCGTCTTTCTCTCCTGCTTTACGAGGAGAGCTGATCATATTGAAGTAGGTCGTAATTGCCTGCCCAGTGGCAGAACGAGTCAACGCGCTATACAAAGGCGGCACGTCTGCGAGGTATTCAACGACTTTTTCGATACCGGTAATCGCGATGTGGACGTTAGGTACTGTGGTAGACATCCTGCCATTGCCTTCATTTTCTACCAAACACAGCGTTCCCGTTTCAGCTACGGCAAAGTTCACGCCCGATAAGCCGATGTCGGCTTCAAAGAACTTTTGTCTCAAGCGAGTACGTCCGGTCTGAATCAAGCTATCAACGTCGGTGGTAGGACTAAACCCCTCAAGATTTGCTTCGAATGTGTCACTGACTTCTTGCTTATTCTTGTGGATAGCCGGCATGATGATGTGCGATGGTTTGTCACCATCAAGTTGCACTATGTACTCGCCCATGTCGCTTTCAAGACATTCGATACCCAGTTTTGCCATCTCATGGTTCATCTCAATCTCTTCACTGACCATAGACTTACCTTTGATGATGCTTTTGGCGTCATGCTCGGAAGCAATAGAGGCGATAATCGCATTAGCTTGCTCTGGATTTTCTGCCCAATGGACTTGGATACCGTTTCGATAACAGTTGAATTCCAGTTGTTCGAGCAGCTCCGGTAACTTACTAAGACAGCGCTGACGAATGGCTTCGGCCAGGTCGCGGGTCTGCTTCTCTTCATCCAAATCAGAGAAGGCTGTTTTACGTTTATCGCGCAGGTAATCCATTGCGCCACGAAAATTAGCTCTAAGCTGCTTATCGGCTAAAGCATCTTTTGCTAGGGCGTGAAACTGTTCAGGAGTCTGGCTCATTATGATTCTCCTTGGGTTCGTTCTAGCAAGAATGAGGCTAAATGGCGGCCTTTGATGGCCTTGCCTTGATATTCAAAAGCGCCGTTAATGTTGAGTAAGCAACCCCAGTCAGCACTGACTAAAGTATCTGATGCTGTTGCTTCTATGTGTCGAGTCTTGTCTTCAACCATCGCTTGGGAAATATTTGGATGTCTGACCGAAAAGCTGCCACCAAAGCCGCAACACTCACTCTCGTAATCTTGCATTCTCAGTTCGACATTGGACAGTTGGCTGAGCAAGTCTGTGGCGGTAACGTGGACGTTCATTTCTCGCCTAGCAGCGCAAGAAGTATGCATGACAACACTCGTTGGTTGACCTTTATCATCTAGCCTCACACGGCAAACATTTACCAAGAATTCAGTGAGTTCAAAGACGCGGTCACAAAAGCTATCCACTTGAGCTTGGTTCTTATCGCCTTTGAATAATCGACGATAATGATGGTGCATCATTCCTCCACAGGAACCGGATAATACGATCACAGGAATCTCTTCTGAGAACAGGTCCATTTGGCTTTGCGCGACTTGCTTAGCTTCATTTTCATAACCTGAGGTATAGGCTGGCTGGCCGCAGCACGTTTGTTTTTCAACAAACTCTACATCGATACCTTGTTGCTTCAGCAATGTCATCGCATCAAGACCCGCTTCAGGGTCAAATACATCGACGAGGCAAGTGGCATAAAAATAAACTTTGCTCGGTTTTGAGGGATAGATTCGCATTGCTTTGCTCCAGCACCAGACCCATTTTTATGGGTTTATATTCTTATATAGACTAGATGTAACATTCTGAAAAATAAGCGCACTTACCTTCTTGAGATAATTCACAACTTCACTCAAAAAACGAGGTAAGTGCGTGGTTAATTGAACCTAAATCAGTTCATCAAGGCATCGGTGAAATGGAAGCCGTAAACCAGAGCCAATCCAATGAGACCGGTAACGACTAAGTAATAGAATGTGGGTATAACCGTCCTACGCAACGTTAGGCCTTCACGTCCCAGTAGTCCTACGGTAGCAGAGGCAGCGACGACGTTATGAATAGCGATCATATTACCGGCTGCTGCTCCTACCGCTTGCAATGCAATCACAGCAGTGGTTGAAATAGTAAGAGTCTGTGCAACTTCGAACTGGAACTGGCTGAACATCATGTTAGACACCGTATTTGAGCCCGCAATGAATGCTCCTAAAGCACCGATTGTGGCACTTAGCGCAGGAAAAGCTTCGCCAACCATGGCAGAGGCTAAGTTAGCCGTGGTCACAGGCATGCTCGCTAGATCGGCACCGTTTACCCCAGAGTTAATGAAGATACGAACCATCGGGATGGTAAACACAAGAACAAAGCCAGCTCCTATAAGCGTTTTGCTCGATTCACCAAAAGCGGTGGCCAGTGGTTTCGCACTGCGTGATTGAATAATGACTGCCAACAAGGCAACGAACACTAGGATTCCGCCCGGTAAATATAGAGGTTGAATAGCGGTGCTAATACCAGTCTCTCCGAGAATATTGCTGAACGATAGACTCACTCTGGTCAGGAAGCCTTTAAACTCAGAGCTGACTCGGCTCGCCACCAAGATGACGGCTAATAGCACATAAGGTAGCCAAGCGACGGCCATTGACATTGGCTTTCCGTTTGATTCGGAAAGATCCATTTTCAATGAACCTAGCCACTCAGTTGGCCATTTATCTTCGCTTTCAAAATCCCATTTTGATTTCGGTACTAGGAAGCCCTTTTTTGCCGCACTGACGACGATGGCTAGGCCGACAAGCCCGCCAATGAGTGATGGGAACTCAGGGCCGAGAAGAATGCCTGTAAGCGCATATGGAATAGTAAACGCAACACCAGCAAATAGTGCAAATGGCAGGATGTCTAGACCTTCTGTCCAGCTGCGATTCTTACCAAAGAAACGGGTTAACATCATTGCCATGAGAACTGGCATGAGGGTTCCAACACAGGCATGAATAATGGCAACGTTAGCCGTAATTTGCTGCAAATACATGTCCCATGAAGCGCCGTGAGAAACCAAAGACTCGGTGATATTGTGGGTATCTAGACCTTTGTTTACACCGACTATGATAGGGGTACCTACCGCGCCAAAAGAGACGGGTGTAGATTGAATCATCATACCCATTAATACCGCAGCTAGCGCAGGGAAGCCAATGGCGACAAGCAGCGGTGCTGCAATTGCTGCAGGGGTTCCAAACCCAGATGCGCCCTCAATGAAGGAGCCAAAGCACCACGCGATGATGATAGCTTGCACTCGACGATCGGGGGAAATGTCGGTGAAACCGTTACGAATTGTGGTGATGGCTCCTGTATGTTTGAGGGTGTTGAGCAAGAAAATTGCACCAAACACTATCCAGAGTACGGAGACGGTAATTCCAAAGCCTTGAAATACCGACGCGAGAACGCGAGTGACCGACATATCCCAAGCAAATAGGGCAATAATTACGGTAAGTCCAAATGCAACAGGCATAGCTTTTTTCGCGGGCCAATTGAGACCGACCAGTAAGATGGCCGCGACAACGATAGGCGAAAATGCCACGAGGGCTAATAGAGTTTCAGACATGGGTTACTTCCTTTTGTCTTAGCTCATCCACTCCAACTATGTGAATGGGCGAAGTTGTCTTTATTATTTTTGTAATAGGGTTGTTAAGGTGGGGTGAATTTATCCCTTTATTTTTTGTTGATATAGAGAAATAATGAAAATGATTATTTCCAAAATTGGCATAATGTGATGCGAGCAGATGACTTAATTCTGTTCTACCAGGTGGTAGAAACAGGTGCTTTTAGCCGAGTGGCAGAGCAAAATAACCTTACAAATTCAGTAGTTAGTAAAAGAATTGCGCGTTTAGAAGAAGAATTGGGTGTCCAATTATTATATCGAACAACGCGTAAATTAACGCTCACTGAGGCTGGTAAAGCACTTGTTCATGGTGCGAAAAATGTGAAGCAAGCCACCCAAGAGGCTATGGAATCAGTTTCAGGGTATGGTGAGAATATTAGTGGTCACATCAAAATGTCCGTGCCGTCTATCTCCGGTGATTTGATCTTAGCCGATGCTGTGGCCGAATTTTGTAACATGCACCCCGGTCTCACCGTTGATATGTCGTTAGATAATCGATTTGTAGACTTGGTGGATGGAGGGTTTGATCTTGTTATTCGTACAGGATATCTAGAGGACTCAAGCCTGATAGCGCGTCATATCTTGGATTCTCAGTGGGTAGTTTGTGCTTCTCCTTCCTACATTGCGAAAAACAGCAAACCTCTCAAGCCTGAAGATCTTACGCAGCACAATTGTTTGCAATACGCTTATCAAACCACCGGAGCTTCAGAGTGGGAGTTTAAGGCAAATAAAGGTAACTATATCGTGCGCGTTTCAGGCTCATTTTCTACTGATAATGCCACTGCACTGCGAAAGGCGGCATTAGGTGGGCATGGTATCGCGTATGTCCCGCGCTGCTTGGTATACCATGACATACGCAATGGTCAGCTGGTGGATATTTTTCCTGACCAAGTGGGTAAGCGTTTGGGAATCTATGCCGTTTACCCTTTTACTCGACAACCGCCAAACAAAGTGAGGCTGTTGATAGAACATATCCGAACCCGTTATTTAGCGATATCTCACTACTTCTGATATCTCACTATTTCTGAGTAAGAGCGAGTATTGACTTAGTGAGAATGTATCATTCTCTGTTTGATCCACAGTTTGGAAAAGTCGCACCAGCCAATGGAGTTGATTTCCACGCCTCGAATACGAGAAGGGATACTCAAAGAAAGATCTTCTGACTTAATAATCGTCAGTACATGGTTTTTGTGTAACCAGGTAAGCAACGCGTCGAGAATCTGCTTTTGCTTTGATGTGTCTGCCTCCGAGCGTGCGGCCGATAGGGTGTGCTTCAAGTGGTCTTGTTGTTTCCAGGTTAGGTTTGTTTGCCAATATGGATAGAGCATAAAAAAAGCGATTAGACTTGTGGTTCTATCTCCTTCTAAGCGAATGCCACCAATGGCTAGGTCTTGTTTAGGTGCTGGATGACCATAGACGACTTGCGTACCGTTTGCCGTAACGTCTTGCTGTTTGAGAGCACTAATGAGTTTGCGTGAAAACCAACGGTTTTCGTTGTTGTTTTCAAAACAAAAGTCGACATGTGTATCACAGGGGATCGGTGAGTCTAGTTGATCGTTAAATAACCTCTCCAAGCTGTGCTGAAATGACGAATTCTGTAGAGCTCTGTTATTGATGAGCAGGAAAAAGTAGCCAATATCAGAGGTTGACGCTGTGTATTGGACTTGCTCATCGCTAAGGAAGAAGAAATTTTCAGCGCATTTCTTATCTTCCGCCCACTCCTTGTGAATCCAAAGTTCGATATGTTCGACCAGAGCCGACTGACCACAAAAGTTCGGATTGCGTTTCAAGCGAAGCAGCTTCTCAGAACTCACATCCACCATAAAGGGACCTGAGCCTATCGGTTTGAAATGACTCTCTGCACGATAGATAAATTGCTTAGGCATAATGGATGCCTCGGCTCTACTCAGCAGCTTAGGTAGATGAGGGTCGGGGTGCTTAAGTGTTATCTGGATTTGGTTAGCAGCATGACTAGTAATGTCAGCGATATGATCGTACAGCGCACGCCAGTAAGGTGAGAGAGTTAGAGCTTTTAGGCTCTCTACTACTTCATTGCTGGTGACTGGAGACTGATCGTGAAAGACGACGCCGCTACGCAGATAAAAGACCCAGCTAGTCTTCTCATCATCGCTTTCCCAGGCGTGGGCGAGGTTACCACTTAACTCAGTTCCTCTGAAATTTACTAGAGTCTGAAACACCTCGTGAATGAGGTGACGTTCAGTACGCTCCATAGTGTGATGAGGGTGCAGCCAACTGAGCTTGCGATGAAAGGGAGCAAAAATGGTATCTTCGCTGGCTGTTGTCGCGTGCGTTAGATACTGCTTGAGGCCACTAGCGACATTGCGATTGTTGAAGCCAATCAGCTTATGCGCCATATCGTAGTTGCCTTCTACGGTCGCTTGTTCTACCTCTTTGTAGCAGGCTTCGATAGGTTCTTGTAGGCAGACGAGTTTGCCCTTCATTCCTCTGCCACGAAGAGGAGTCCAGGATAACCATTGCTTGGTTTCCATTTGATTAAGTAGCGTTCGCGCGTGTCGCTCGCTGCATTGAAAATACTCCGCAATTGTTCCGATAGTAATGCGATGGTCTCCCGGCCCTAATTGCTTAAAAAGGTTTTCGTAGAGCTCAAGTTTACGCCTGTCTGCTGCCATTGATTATTTAGTCTCGTTGTTCCGGTTTTTCTGTGATGGAGTCTTTATGTCGCTCTGAATATGTGGATATCCCCCAAAATGCATCAGTACCAAACAGCTCATTAAGTCGTTCGGCACGCTCTGCTGGAGAGACGTAAAACAGCTTTCCAAGTAAGCTATTATTGTCCTCATATTTATAGGTGGCTTGAAAGTAATTAGCAACGAAAGTGAAAAATGTCATAGTGTAAAGCCTCTGTCGTTTCGGTAGTAAAAGCTTACACTTGGTAGAATTTGAAAAACCGGAACAGATTTTTTCACTGTTCCGGTTTTATACATTAGTGGTTAAGTTAAGGCATTAACGAGCGACAGCACCGCCCAAGGTTAAGTCGCCAGGCCATTGAATAATGGTGTTGCCGCCTAGATAGATATTTCCTTTGACTGTGAGCTTTTCAGGAAAAGTGGTTATTTGCGAACCACCCAGATAAAGGTTGCCTTCAACGACCAAACCATTAGGCAGCTCAGTTAATTTAGTGCGGATGACACTTAGGTCGCCTTTGACATACATACCATTTGGTAATTTGGCTATGGGCGTATCTGTGAGGTTGATGTAGCCACCGGGAATAACACCAGCTGGCCAAGCTTTTAGCTGGCTTCCGAGAAAGTTAGCGTATCCTGTGATTTTGGTTCCTCTTGGCATGAATTCCACTAAACTATCTGAGGCATCTAAGCTACCTTTGATTTCAAGATTATTGGGTAGCATTCTAATAGGTGTCTTGGCGATATTGAGGTTGCCTTTTACGATGAGACCGTCGGGAAGTTTTGTATACGGCTTATTTCTCAGGTCAAGGTTGCCATAATTATCAAGATGGTTAAGTAGCTTATAATGATCGAGATCTTGTGCCACAGAGAAGGTGGTGAACAGAAAGGCTGCCGTAATTACAGCAAAAAAACGAATCATAATAATGAGATACCATACAATCAGAGCGACGTAGGTAGTTTGCAATGGAAATTAAGAGAAAACAATGGAAATCACTGGGCCTTGTGACCGCGATAGTGTGTGCTTTCGCCGTGCCCTCGTCGGCTAAAACCATCACCACGCCAGGAGCAGATGTTGGAGCTGCGGTATTATTATCGGACTCCAAACTCGGTAAGCGAGTCTGTTATTACAACGACAAAGCGTATTCGTTAGGATCGGTGATTAATGTCGAAGGGGTAGTATTGCAATGTGTAGCGGAGCAGGACTTTGAAATGAATGGTCAACTTAAGTGGAAGCAATTAAAAAGCGAGCAATAATGCTCGCTTGATGTTACGTAAGCTCTAGTTACCTAGCTAGAGAACGTGTTTTCAGTTCGAAGATCAGTTTTTCTGCACTGACTTCGAACTTGAATCGAGCTGTGAGCTCTTTTGAGCTTTCTTCAAGTGGTGAAACTTCAAACTCAACGTTCTTACAGACCGCTTGGGCAAGCTCAACATATTTTTGAAGTTCAACTTCTAACTGTGCTTTTGAATCACTGAATAGCTGTACCTCGGCGACGTCGTCGCCTTCTTTGATGATAAAGCCCATTTCACCAGCTACACCACATGCATCGCATACGGTTGGCTCTTCATATGTATTTGACATAACGATACCTCTTACAAAATCTGTGTTTATTCTATATCTGTGGAAATAAGGTATCCAGTAATAAATACCTGATCAAAGGATTAGGTCATTGCGTTAATATACGGTTTTGTAACAGAAATTTTCTAAACGTTAACTATTTTTATCTAATTAAGCGACAAGTGATATATCGAATTACTATAAGTCATTGCTTTTTAATATTTTTTTATTATGCAAGTAATAGTGCATCTTTGTGATCGGGTTCTCATAAATGAGACTTGCGCACTAGTGATGTAGTACAGACTAGTTTATCAATATCAGAGAAGTGTTAGACTTTATAACTTATTAATCAATGGTTTGTTTTTTATAATATTCTCAATGAAACGCATAGTGTTCATGAGTTTAGCTAATAATTCGCCTCAGGTGCCGTAAACTGAGTTTTAACAAATCGATACGTTAATGAATAGAAAACTATACCGAGTACTGCTTTAATTATGGTATAGCATACAGTGAACGCACATAACGATAAGAGAAGAGCTTTAAGATGCCAAAGCGTAGTAAAGAAGATACTGAGATTACGATCCAGAAAATTATGGAAGCGGTCGTTGATCAGATCATCCGACTAGGATACGACAAGATGTCGTACACCACTTTGAGCCAACAGACAGGTATTTCGCGAACCGGTATTAGTCACCATTTTCCAAAGAAAACCGACTTTACGGCAGCGCTTGATGGTCGCATTTTCAAGATGTTCGTGGAACACTTGGAATTTGAAAAAGGAATCACTGGTTTTACTGGCAGTTGGATTGAGTCGTTGAAGAATCCAGAATTCTTGGCGATCTTGAAGCTACTTTTCCATCATATTGTTACTTCTGAAAACTCGCATGAGTTTGCGTCGAAAGGTATAGATAGGCTGTACAAACTAGTAGAGTCTCAATACGGCGAAGGCAGTGATAAAGAACTAGAATGGTTGATTGGTCGTTCATTGATTCAGTTGTCAAAGTAACCAACGCTCGCATAAAAAAACCGCTTGTTCACAAGCGGTTTTTTTATTGCTGATGAAAACCAATAGTTGTCAGTCTAATCAACTTGCTAATACGACCGGAAAGCCAAGTTGCGGATGTCGAGTAATAATGGTTTTGTAGCCATATACTCGCTCAATCATCTCACTATTGATGGCATTTTTTGGAGCACCATCGGCTACCAATTTGCCGTTGTGTAAAATAACGATTCTATCGGAGTACTGAGAGGCGAGATTCAAGTCGTGCAAAACAACTACTACCGCAGTGTTGTGGTTGTCAGCTAGCTCACGGGCGATAGCTAATGTGTTGTGTTGATGCGCAAGGTCAAGTGCAGATGTTGGTTCATCAAGCATTAGGATCTTCTTGTCGCCAGAAAGATGCAATTGAGTTAGAACACGAGCTAGGTGAACTCGCTGCTTTTCGCCACCTGACAGCGAAGGATAGAGGCGATTCGCCAAATGTGCTACGTCGGCCTGTTGCATGTAATGTAAAGCAAGCTTTTTGGTGTCCTTATTAGCCATATCAAGCGGAATGGCTCCAAGTTCGACTACTTCCGAAGCAAGAAAAGGAAAAGATAACGTACTGTGTTGAGGCAATAAGCCCAAATGCTTTGATAGAGTTTTGGGGTTCCATTGTTTTCTTGATTGACCAAAGTAAGCGACATCGGCCTCAGATTCTGTTTCACCACAAAGCAGCTTTAACAAGGTGCTTTTTCCGGCACCATTCGGGCCTAGCAAAGTGGTAACTTCTCCCGAATTCAACTCAATACTTACGTTGTCCAAAATCACCCGCTCACCAAAGCTGACACTGACATCATTAGCAGATATGGCGGGGGATTTTTCTTTGGTTAACATTGAAGACTGTGATATTGCCATCGTATCTACCGTAGTAACACTCATAAGATTTTCCCTTTCTGCTGGAATAGTAAGTAGAGAAAGAAGGGGGCGCCGATAATGGCGGTCACGATCCCTACGGGTAGTTCTGCTGGAGCAACCGCAACCCGAGCAAACATGTCAGCTGCGGTCATCAGTAACGCTCCCAACAAAGCAGACAGTGGTAGTAAAGTGCGATGATCTGGGCCACACAACATGCGTCCTAGATGTGGAATGACTAGCCCGATAAACCCAATCATGCCCGAGACACTCACGGTGACACCCACCCCAACAGCAGTAAGCAAAATCAATTGACGTTTGAGCTTTTGAACTGGGATACCAAGGTGTTTTGCTTCTGATTCCCCAAGAAGTAGAGCATTTAACGACATTGCTTTTTTATAGAAAAAGTAAAATAACCCGATAAGTGTAACGGCTGATAAAGCAATTTTGCCCCAAGTTGCTCCTGCTAATGAGCCCATTGACCATAAGGAAAGATCGCGCAACATTTGATCGTCGGCAACGAAGTTAAGAAAACCGATACCAGCGCCAGAAAGTGCGCTAATAGCCACCCCAGCAAGCAACATAATAGTTACCGACGTTCCAAATTTGCTAGTGCCAAGTTTGTATACGAGTAGAGTTGTCAGTGCGCCACCAAAAAACGCGAAAACAGGCACGACAGCTAAAGCCATAAACTGAGGAAACTCAACACCGATTATTGAAAAACCTACAATCGCAATCGCTCCGCCAAGAGAAGCTCCGGCGGAGACGCCTATAATACCTGGCTCCGCAAGTGGGTTG
Source organism: Vibrio mediterranei (assembly GCF_900088415.1). GTDB lineage: Bacteria > Pseudomonadota > Gammaproteobacteria > Enterobacterales > Vibrionaceae > Vibrio > Vibrio mediterranei. Next base: position 122,702 of record NZ_FLLQ01000005.1, on the reverse strand, counting down.
CGAAACAAACCCTGCATGACCGTCCCACATACCGCTAAAATAGCTCCAACAAACATACAAAGCATGGTTCGAGGTAATCGGATATCGTGAATAATCAAATTGATATGCGGGGCTAGGGTATTGCTTCGACTAGTGAGCGCAATAACGCTGTCCATAATAGTAATATTCATTGGACCAACTGTTATCGAGTAAACAGCAGAAAAGAAGAGTAAAACTGCGAAGCCGCCGAAAACGTAGGTATTAGAGAACCGTCTTAACATAAAAGTTGAATATCTCTTTCAAAGGTCACAGCGTGGCGGCAAACACCACGCTGTTATGGTGATTATGGATAAAGTAGTTCATTAATGCGTTTGGCTTCCGCCAAGCTCTTGAGACCTAATCCACCAACAAGGGCATGGCCATCAATCGTCACGATGTCACCATTTTTCCCAGCTGGAGTTGCGGCTAGCAGAGGGAGCGCTTTTAATACCGCATCACTTCCGCCCATTTTCTCGTAGCTTCTACCGCTCACAAGAATCACATCAGGTTGCATTTCTACCATGGCTTCATTAGATAGCGGTTTGTACGAATCAATTTGGCTAGCCGCTGGATTGATACCTCCTGCAAGCTTAATGATGGCGTCTGGAGTAGTACCATTACCTGCAACGTTAGCCGGGCGTCCTTCGTGAATCAGAAGGAATAGCACTTTTTTCATGTTGGATTGACTAGGCTGGTTACTGTTGAGTGCCTCTACTTGCTGAGCTACTTTTTCTTTTAGTTCACCAACCTTTGCTTCGCTGTTAGTTAGCTTGGCTATCTGGTCTATACGATGATTCAGCCCTTCGATGGTTGAAGACGTATCGACCACCTCAACGTCAACACCCACACGACTTAGCTGGTCGAGCGCTGGTTTTGGTCCCATCTCATCGGAACCAATAACCAGAGTCGGTTCTAGTGCCAATAGTCCCTCCGCAGAAAGAGCGCGATGGTAGCCAACCTTGGGAATAGTGGTTCCCTCTGGCGTAACACTTGTTACATCAACCCCCACGAGTTTAGATTGAGCATCTAGCGCGTAAATCAGCTCAGTTACGGATGCGCCAGCGCTGACGATTTTTTCTGCTGCAGTTGCGCTAGAGAAAACCGCAGGAATAGTGGAAAGTGCGCCAACCAACATCAGGTTTTTAAGCGTTTTGTTCATTGAATAGTCCTTGTTAATTGGTGTGATTCTTAACTTGAGTCATTATTAGTCTGTTGGTTCGTCGGTGAGCAGTTGGGTCGCTGGTATACCGTTCTCTTGCATAAAAGCGAGTAGTTGCACGAGATGTTGAACGTCTGCCGTTTTCTCTGCTCCAATAATGATTGGGCTTTTGCTTGAACTGGATTGTTCGAGTAAAGCCAATTTGAAGTTTTCCCAGTCGATATAGTGTTTACCATCTATAGCCCAATAGGGCTCTTGAGCCAGAATGTTGACCGTAATGGACTGCGTATCTACCTCAGAAACGGCAGAGGACTCGGTAGTGGGTAAGTCGACTTGCAGTGACTCTAAACGAACAGATGCCGTCAACATCAGAAACACCATAACAATGAAGATGATGTCGAGAAGTGGGGTCAAATCAGGATAGAGCGAACTCTGCTGGTGGTTTTGGCTGACTTTAATCATGTGCCGCTCTCGCTGGCAGTTTATCGATATTGTCTACAACGAGTGGATCTTTATCAGAGTGCTGCATTTCCACGCCTTCTAACCATAAGTTAACGTAGTTAAGAGTGTGCTCAAGTTTGGCAACAATTCTGTCAGCCCACAGACCAATGAGTTGTGAACCTGCGATAGCAGGTAGTGCAATGATGAGACCTGCCGCAGTGGTTCTCATTGCCAGCCCAAGACCGTCAGCCAGATCATTCGGGGTGACGTTGCCTGAGGCAGCCGCAATACCTTTGAACATCTCAATTAGACCTAGCACAGTACCAAGAAGGCCAATAAGCGGGCTGATAACACCGATCAATCCTAAAATGCGTAGTCCTGAGTGGAGTTGGTGACGTTTATCTTGCAGCCAAATGGAAGCAGCGTCTTCTCGAAGTGATTTGGCAAATGAGTGGTGTGCGAGGAGCATTGCCACGCCTTTGTAAAGAAGCGGGCGTTTCTGAACTAAATCTTTCGCCAGTGCTTCGATCTCTTTTTCGTTTACCGGAGATGCTTGATTGAGCTCTTGTCGAATAGCACTCTTTCCTACACCGCTACTAATTGCGATTTGAAATAGACGCTCGATGATGATCATTGCGGTTAAGGCAGAGCAGATGATAAGTGGCCATGCCATCAAGCCAAGTTGCTCTTCGAGATAATGCAGTTGTTCCATGATTAATCCAATTTAAAACGAACGGGTATTTGAATTCGATGTGCCATCGCCACACCGTTGACAGTATGTGTAGAGAATTGCCATTGTTTGATAGCGTCGAGCGCAGATTTATCTAAGATAGTCGCGCCAGAAGAGGAGATAAGCACCTGTTTTACTTGTCGACCCTTTTCATCTAGCCAAATTTCGTACGTTGCAACACCTTCAATGCCACGTTTACGGGCAATACGCGGGTAGCGCGGTTGCACTGGTTTTGATAGGAACGCTGGTTCAGTCACCAAAATGGGTTCGCTGCTGACACCACTGTTTACGACCGCTTTAGGCGCACTGTCAGAGCTAGATGGTGCTTTATCTACTTTCTTCTGTTCGGTTTTCTCTGGCTTCAGTGGTTTGGTTTTTTCCTGCTTCACCACCTTTTCGACAGGCTTTTTCTTAGGAGCTGGTTTAGGTTGAGGCTTCTTAACCACTTTCTTCGGTTCAGGTTTCTTAACGGGTTGCGGCTTCTTTTTCACCACCTCTTTCTTAACCACTTCGGGAGCTGTTTCCTTCACTACCGGTTTTTCTTGCGGAGTAGGGTCTGTTTTTTGCTGTTCGGATGGCTTCTCTGTTGGAGATGCTTTTGGAGCGACAAAGTTAAGAGAGACAGATTGAGAAGTGCTTCCAGAAGGCATTGCGAAGACTTGTTGTTCTTTATGAGCCAGCATTAAGCTCATATGTAAGGCAACAGAAACAACGCCAGCAACAACATAGCGGGTAATATTCACAACAACTCCAGCCTATCCCTCAAATCAATTCACAAGTGAGATTATGTATTACAATGAAAATAAGATCAATTATCAATTGCATTATCATTTAAGTCTATTTATGATCATTTGAGTTTTGGATTAGCCCTTTGTTTAACGGGCTTTGAACTCTTTTGAGACTAGCTATGAAAATTGACTTGAATCAATTAAATGATTCTCATTTTGGTATATCGACGCCGGATCCACTCCGTTTTGCATTCAATAAAAAGTCATCTCCTCATGCAGGAGGAATGTCGATGCCAATCGCTGCTGAGCAGCAATCTCAGATTTTTGAGAACATCACGTCTACTTCTGTGTCTAAAGCAAATAAGCGGTGTCTCTATATCCATATCCCGTTTTGTCGGGTTAGGTGTACATTCTGTAATTTTTTTCAAAACGCAGCGAGTCGCCAGCTTGTTGATGACTATTTCGAGGCTCTATTAAAGGAGATTGAAATAAAGTCACGTTTGGCGTGGACGCAATCAGGATTATTTCACGCTGTGTATATCGGCGGTGGAACGCCAACGGATTTGTCGCCAGATCAGGTAGAGATACTTGGCAAAACTATTCGTTCTTCATTTCCATTGTCTACTGATTGCGAAATAACGCTTGAAGGTCGAACCAACCGCTTCACCGATGAGATGTTTGATAAAGCACTTGAAGGAGGCTTCAACCGTTTTTCGTTCGGAATTCAGAGCTTTGACACTAAAGTTCGCCGAAGCGCCAAGCGATTGGATGACCGTGAAGTCGTGCTGGAGCGAGTTGCCGCGTTAAGTGCGAGGGACGAGGCTCCGATAATCATTGACTTGCTTTACGGACTTCCATACCAAACTTTGGATGTGTTTGAGCAAGACTTACAAGACTTTTTGGATACGGGAGCTCATGGTGCGGATCTTTATCAGTTGGTGGTTGGTGGTAGTGCACCGATGCTAAACATGGTCGAGAAAGGAAGAATACCCGCGCCGGCAACAACCCCGGACAAAGCCAGTATGTACGAACGTGGTGTTGCCTTTATGGATAAGCATCATATTAAACAACTGAGTGTTAACCATTGGGCTCGCGACAATCGTGAACGTAGTCAATATAACAGCTTGGCGAAAACTTATGCTGAGGTATTACCTATTGGTTGCGGTGCGGGTGGCAACATTGGTGGCTATGGGTTGATGCATCATCGCTCACTTGATGCGTATATGGACGCAATGAAGAGTGGTCGTTCTACGATTGCGATGATGGTGAAGCAAGGGCCGACTGAGTCCATTAATGCGGCACTCAAAGCGGGCTTCGATAGTGGTGTTGTACGTCGCAGTGCACTACCAAGTTTCAAAGGGCAGGATACGTTCGAGCTGCTTAAACCATTATTCGCTATTTGGAGTAAAAATGGATTGGTGGAGCTAGAACAAGATTATCTGGTGCTGACTCTAGCTGGCAGTTTCTGGGCTGTGACGCTCGCACAGGGCGCCATTGAAGCGATTAATACGTTGAGCCCTCGTAAAAGTATGAACACACATCCGCATGGTCACGGCCATGGTCAAAGTGGTAAAGGACATCCATCGAAGATGGCCTCCTAGCTTGTAAATATTGGAAACCTATCACGGAAAATAAAATGTCAAAAAGTTTAAAACAGCAAGTTGCTGAGATACTGGAACAAGAACCGTCACTATTGCCAGCGGCTATTGCTGAGAAGCTACAAGTGACCGAATGTGATGTTGTTTGTGCACTGCCAGGCGAGATGGTTGCCATTGCAGACGGCAGCGTTGCACAGGAGTTACTCGAATCATTAACAACTTGGGGTCCTGTGACGACAATAGTTCATTCGTTTGGCTCAATCTTTGAAGTAAAAGCCCCGTTCCCTAAAGGTAAAGTTGCTCGAGGTTATTACAACCTGATGGGCAAGGAAGGGGAACTTCATGGACATTTGAAGCTCGACCTAATTACTAAAGTGGCTTTGGTAAGCAAACCTTTTATGGGCAGCGAAAGCCACTATTTTGGTTTCTTCGATGAAACAGGTCATAACGTGTTTAAGATTTACCTAGGGCGTGACAAGAAGCGAGTCCTATTCCCTGAGCAGGTAGAGCAATTTAACGCTCTTAAGCAAAGGTTATCTAGCCAGTAAACGCTCAACCAAAATTCAAATTTAGAATTATAATTATTAGAGAAAGTGAGGAATTCATAATGGATCAACAAGTTAAGCAAGAACGCTTACAAGGTCGACTTGGCCCAGAAATCAAAGAGTTTCGTCAAGAACGTAAAACCATTCAATTGGCAACGGTAGATGAAGAGGGACGACCAAACGTTAGTTATGCGCCTTACGTCCAAAATCAGGATGGATACTTTGTTCTGATCTCTCAGATTGCTCGTCATGCTCGCAACCTTGAGAAAAATCCTGATGTATCTTTAATGATGATTGAAGATGAAAGCGACAGTAAACAGCTTTTTGCACGCAAGCGACTGACGTTTGACGCTGTAGCGTCCATTGTTGAGCGCGATACTGAGCAATGGCAAGCTGTTATTGCTCAAATGCAAGATCGCTTTGGTGAAATCATTGATGGTCTAAGTCAACTACAAGACTTCATTCTATTTAACTTGAAAGCAGAACAAGGTCTTTTCGTTAAAGGCTTTGGGCAAGCATATCAAGTATCTGGCGATGACCTTGTTGATTTTGTACATCTTCAAGAAGGTCATCGTAAAGTCGAAAAATCTGAAGCTTAAGCGACGATACAGTCACTAAGAGTAATATCAGATACACCAAGTGCTCTAAATGAACGTTTGGGGTGAAACGACAGGATGATAGAGGGGCTGAATGACATGCCCCTCGGGATCTTTACAATGAAAGCTCCGCGCGCCATCGCTATGGTCGTGGGGCTCGTCTAATAGCGTGACGCCCCGCGCCTGCATAAATTCGTACCATTCTTGAAGCTCTTCCTTGCTGTTGACGATAAATCCAAAATGGTCGACGCTAGTGGGTGAGCAGACTCGCTGAGCTTTTGCTCTTCCTAATGATAGGTTATCGTTGCCACACGTTAAGTACACCAAGTTTTCATTGGCTCTTCTTAACACTTCCATACCCATGATATCGGTATAAAACGCTTCACACTCTTCAAACTTTTCCACTACTAACGCGATGTGTCTCATACCATTAAATGGAGAAGGTCTTTTCATTCTTTACATCCTTTGTATTCTATTTTTAATCAAATTGTATACAATAAATACATGTGATTTCAAATTCATACCAAGGAGAGGGTAAGATGTATTGCATTATTGTTCGAAATCGGGTGAAACCAGGTAGCGAAGAGCACTACAAATCAGTAATGATGGAAAATGCTAAAGCCTCAGTGACAAACGAGCCTGAGTGTTACCGGTTTGACGTTATTCAAGATAAGGAAGCACCCCAAGATTTCTACCTATACGAAATCTACCAAGACCTGCACGCACTGCAGGTACATAAACAGACATCGCACTATTTAGACAGTCGTAAATTGCTTGCAGATTTGGTGCTCGACACCATGGTGATAAGAGCTGATGTGATTGCGACAAACCCATAAAACAAGGAAATAAAATGAGCTGGAAAGTGTATTTGAGCGGAGAGATTCATACAGATTGGCGTGAGCAAATCATCGCAGGTGCTGCAGAGCTTAAGTTAGATATCGAGTTTTATTCCGCGAATACGGATCATGAATCTAGCGATGCAGCGGGCGATCACCTTAGATCTAACGACGTCCAGTTTTGGCGCGATCATCAATCATCGAAAGTGAATGCGATTCGCACTAAAAACCTAATTAAACAATGCGATATTGGTGTAGTTAGGTTTGGAGACAAGTACCGTCAATGGAATGCTGCGTTTGATGCTGGTATGTTGGCCGCGTTAGATAAACCATTTATCACTTTGCACGACGAAGGGATTATTCATCCTCTTAAAGAGGTAGATGCCGCGGCAATGGCATGGGCTGAGACACCACAACAGATCGTGGAGATTCTGCAGTACGTGACTAACAACTAATGTCAGACAACAAAAAACGCACATTTTTTATTTACATAGTGAAAAAATATGTGCGTTTTTATTGGTCAATCTAGAAGACTGCTGGCTTGTCAGCTGTAATGGCGCGGGCTAGGCTTTTTTAACGAACTTTGCCGTCACCATCATTTCACCAACACCATCCACCTTGCAATCAAGCTGATGGTCTTTACCATCATTGATATTGCGAACAACAGCTTTCGTGCCAATCTTGATGACTAGAGAGCTGCCTTTAACTTTAAGGTCTTTGATCATCGTCACCTTGTCACCAGCTTCCAATACTGCACCATTAGAGTCTTTAACAATGATGGCATCTTCCGGCACTTCATTAGGATTCCATTCGTGAGCACACTCAGGGCAGATGAGTTGGCTTTGGTCCTGATACACATACTCAGATTGACAGTTTGGGCAAGGAGGAAGAGACATAGTTAAATCCTGATTTCAGTATAGTTTGTGAGTATGGTAATAACTCTGCCAGTATGATGCGAGCAGTTTATTAGCCAACGCCAACCACGTTGTCTCTTAGCGTCTTTGAAGGACGCAGTTCGACAATAAGTTGCGCCAGTAACAATAACCCAGTTACCGCTAAACCCACCAATATACCGCCCCAGATACCAGCAAGCTCATAGCGTTCCATTAACCACCATGCGGCTGGTAGACCAAATGCCCAGTATCCTATGGCGGTCATTAGAGTTGGAAGCTTGACGATCTTCATGCCACGAAGCAGGTTAATGGCTAACAACTGCCAAGCATCTACTACGAAGCACAGTGCGACAACCCAAATCAATGAAGATAACATGTCCGTTAATGCATGTTCACCTTCTCCATCCAGTTGGAACAAACTGGCAATCGCGTCCGGCCAAGCAATGAAGACTACCGCTAGTACAGCACTTAGTATCGTCACTAGTGCGAAGCTTCGCTTCGCAACGGCTTTGACTCCAATGAGGTTATCATTGCCGAACTCTTTGCCCACAAGAATGGCCGCAGCCTGAGAAAAACCAAAATTAATATTCCAAGTGAAACTTAAGCATTGCAATAGGATTTGATGCAGGGCAAGAGCAGTTACGCCAATAAACCCTGCCATCAAGGTGCCACCGTATATCAGCCCCATTTCTAGAGCTCCTGCAATAGCAATAGGGATACCCATCGACAATAACGGTAGCATCAAACGCCAGTTGTATTCCTCGAGATGGAGCCAAGGTGCAAACCGATAGTACACTGGACGTTTGAATACCCAAGTCGCATAACCAATTAAGACCAGTGTTGCGGCAAGAGCTGTACCTATACCGAGCCCGGCAATTCCCCAATCCAAAGTAAATGCTAACCAATAGCTGAAAGGGACGTTCAAAATGACGGTAACCAGAGACATAATCATCACAGATTTGGCATCGCCATAGTTACTCGTCAGGCCACGCAAGATAAGCAGCAATAGCGTCGGCAACATGGCCCACTTTAAAGTATCAAGGTAGACCATGGCGACCGTAATCACTTCTTCAGGCTGTTGAGCAACTCTCAGAAAATCTGGGGCGAAAACAAACGCTGTCGTTAGGATGAGAGTCAGAAGCACGGCTAACATCAGAGCGCCTTTTACTGCCAATCGGACTTGTTTTAACCCATACTCAGGGCGAGCTACACTTTGTCCATAAGCAATGGCGATGAGGTTAGCGACACATCCTACGGTTGAACCTGCGATGAGGAAAACGAACGTATAGACTGAGGCTCCAAGACCACCACCCGCAAGATCACTCACACTCAATTGTGCCATCATCCAAACATCAGTAAGGACCAGCGCCATTGAAATTAGCTGAGAAACAATAAGTGGTGCAGCAAGGGATAGAATTTTCTTCATGATAGCCTCAGGTTATGATGAGGTCATTTTATATGCATAACTATGGTGTTCAATTAACATTTGTGTCACTCTGGCATGACTTCAGATCATGTGAGCAATTATGAATCTATATTCGAATATTCCCTATTCACACAATGCACTAAAAGTCTTTGAAACCGTAGCAAGGCATATGAGCTTTACCTCTGCAGCGCAAGAGCTTCACGTTACTCAAAGTGCAGTGAGCCGGCAAGTTAAGCAACTTGAAGATGATCTCAATGCATCATTGGTTATTCGTGGTCATCGCTCAATTCAGCTGACGTTGAAAGGGCAAGCACTGTTTGAAGTTTTGGGACGTAATTATCAGGCCCTTCAGTCGTTGCTTGAGTCTTGGAAAGAAGTCCAGAGTAACAAGATAGTGATTCGCGCAGCGTTAAGTTATGCCACTCGAGCGCTATTACCGAAAATACAGAAGCTAAACGAGCGTTTCCCTGATTATGAAATTGCCGTTATTCCGGTAATTGATGAAGAGGAAAGTTTAAGGAAAGGCGATTATGACCTATTCGTTTTTACCACTCGTGAAAGTGAAGCTTATCAAAACGATCCGGAAATATCCTTTATGCGAGAAGAGTACATGGCACCTGTTTGTACTCAGCAGTTACTCGGTGAAAACCGCGATATTGAACACCTTCTGACGCTACCAAGACTGCATCCAACACTTGATCATATTGATTGGCGAGTGTGGTTGGATAAAATCCAATACAAGAGTAATCAACCGGTGCGAAATTCAACATTTTTTACCTTGGATTTAACCTTGAGTGCTTGCTTGTCAGGCCATGGTGTTGCCGTTACCGATTTACTGCTTGCTTTACCGGAACTGGAACGAGAGTATCTTGTGTGCCCCAAAAATGCGCAGATCCATTTTAGTAGTTGGCGCTATTTCTGCCATAAGAGGACGGGCTCACCGATTGTTGAGGAGTTAGCGCAATGGCTAATGACCGAAACGAAAGAAGAGCTCAGAAAGCTCAATCAGCTTTCTGAGCATTATGGTTGGGGGCCAATTAGCTAGCGTTTTCAGCCATGTTCTTTTTGATGACCTGTTCCAGTTTGTCGTAAGGGACATAGCCTGGAATCAGCTCATCGCCAATGAACATAGCGGGTGTCCCACGTAAGCCCAAGGCAACAAATGTTTTGTAGTTTTTCACTAAAGACTCGTTAATTTTCGTATCACTTGTTAGATACTGTGTTGTATCTGTCTTTTTCGCGATGGCTTCGATAGAGTCTTTGGTATGTATACCAGGTTTCGCGACAAGTAGACGATTCACTTCTACAAACTTTTCGGGTGCTTGCTGCCAAACCTTAATGGCAAATGCTGCGGAGTTCGTATCGAGCCCTTCAATGACTTGCTGCTTGAGCGGGACATAGATATTGATGACTTTTACATCTTTATAGTTAGCAACTAACTTCGTCAGTTCGCCATCCAAGCGCTTGCAATATGGGCAGTTATAGTCGGTAAAATTGACGATGACTGTCGATCCATCTGTATTTCCCAGAACAGTGTGAATTGTCGTATCGTTTAGCCATGATTCACTCTGCTTTTTTGCATTCTCAAGCTGTTTTTGACCTTCGACATATTGTTGAAGACTTAGCTGTAGATCGCCGATGATCTCTGGGTTTTCGGTCAATAGCTGATGAATACTGTCTAACTGTTGTTGTTGCTCAGCGGTTAAAGCAGCATGAGACAGAGTTGGAAGTAGCGCAGCGACACTGATCGCCATTGAAATAAGCGTTTTTTTCATTGTTTTTCCTTATGCCCAGTGAACACTAGGCAAATAAAATTCGTAACCACAGCCCAATCGGCGTGATGATGCCAGTCGAGATACTCTCAATCTGCCCCTTGTTTATGATGACAACGGTCGGTGTGACACTGATGTTCCATTGTTGACTAATTAGCCCGGTTGTATCGTTAATCACCGGAAAATCGTATTCCTTAGCTGTCATATACTGTTGGACGCGTTCATTTGTACCCGACGATAGGGCAATAGATAGCACCTGATGGTCGCTTGCAAACCAATTGATCGTTGGGCTGACAAATTTACAAGCACCACACCACGTCGCCCAAAAATACAGTACAACCGGTTTTTCCTGGCTTTGTTGAATGATATCGACAGGCAAGCCTTGGGTGGTCATCGCTTTTAACGAAGGCGCTTCACCACTGGGCATTGATGTACTGCGATACCAATCCAGAGCCATTGAAACCAATGTCATCAAAATAACAATGCTGATGAGCTCTTTTGACCATTTTTTAAGACGGCTGGACCAAGGTTTTTCTTCGGTCGATTTAGCCTTCATGTGTTTCTCCGCTGGCCATATCGATAGACTGCATAACCACCTCTGACGTCAGAATAACGGGCATTGGGATGCCTTGCGGATATTCTGGACCGTAGACAATATTAAATGGCACTCCAAAGCGTCCATAGCTCTGTAGGTATTGAGTCACGCTGTCGCTTGGCGTTGTCCAGTCTCCACGCATCAGTACGATGTCTGATTGCTGAAGTTTTTCATAAACTGGGTTTTGTAGAATGACTCCAATTTTGTTGGCTTTACAGGTAATGCACCAGTCAGCAGTAACGTCAACAAATACGGTTTTTCCTTGAGCCACGAGCTCTGGTATTTGATCACGATCCAGTTTCTGCCAGTGAAGATCATCAACGATAGGCGTGGACCATTTATCTGCGGTCACACTGCCGATGATCAGTCCACCACCAACGACAAAAATCGATAGCGCAGAGAGAACAGCTACTGCCTTGCGCCCGTATTGTTTGCTAATGAGTACCAGGGTAGCAATGATAATAATGGCTACCAACGCTGCGGTTAAAGCAAAACCAATAAAGGTTGACAGTAGTGTTACTAACCAAAGACTGGTCAATAACATCATTGCACCAAATGCTAGCTTCACTTTGTTCATCCAAGGACCTGGTTTAGGGAAGACATTAACCAAGGATGGGAACAGCGTAAACAACAGCCACGGTAAGCTCATTCCGATGCCGAGTGCCACAAAAATCAACCAAAGCTCGGTATAGCTTGCTCCCAGTGCATACGCAACGGCAGTACCAAGGAAGGGAGCACTACATGGTGTCGCTAGTAACGTTGCAAACATCCCTTGAACGAAATGCCCCCCATAGCTATGGTCACCTTTAGATGCCATCCAGGTGTTGAGGCTGCTTGGGAGTTGTATGTTGAATAAACCAAGCAAATTCGCTGAAAACAATAGGGTAACTATCGCCATAAAGGCAATAAACCAATAATTCTGGAATTGAATACCCCAACCAACCATATGCCCAGCCATCTTCAGAGATGTTAAGGCACCAGCAAGTAGTAGGAATGAGCTGATGATGCCGAACGAGGAAGCAAGAAATGACAATCGAACTTGCTTTGGCGATTGATTCACGCCCGAGATGATACTGTTAAGCTTCATGCCAAGCACTGGAAGTACACAAGGCATGATATTGAGAATCAGACCGCCTATGAGAGCAAATCCTATCATCCAAATGAGGCTTCCACTCTCAGGATAGGCCATCGGTATCGTGGATACTTGTGTTGACGTTTCCGTTAATATCAGCTTATCTGACACGGTAATTTGAATGTTCTTGTCACTGATATCTGCTTCGCCAAGCCAATTGCTAACATCAAATTTGGCATACAGAGTATTGCCTTCGATGGTTATTTTGGGCTGTGCGAAGAACTCATCACTGACTTCGTCTCCATCGACCAAAATCTGTGGTTTTTTCCAAGCCGTTTTGCTGGTGAGCTTAAGTTGAAGCTCTTGTGCTTGCTGATTCCAGTAGCTTGCTTCTACGGATATTTGATTGTCCTTTTTGGGCGTCAAGCTCATGCCTTGACCAAACAGATACGCGGCATCGGAATCTAGTGAGAGAACATTGGGATCAATCTCTAAATCAATTGGGTAATCCGCTATCACACAGATATTGGTGCAGCTTGGCAATCGCAAGTTGGCTTTGAGCGAGATTGGTTTAGACGTATCTGACACGGTGACAATAATCGGGAAGCTGACTTCGTGTTTGTACCCTAAAGTCATCACCCCTAGCTGCTCATAATAAGCAGGTACGGGCCATTGCCAATCTATCGCTTCGACATTCGTCGAAGCACTCCAATCAAATTCCGGAGCGACACCGCCTTCACCGGGGCTACGCCAATAGGTTTTCCATTCTCCATCGAGTTCGACATTAAGAACCATCTCCATCTGTTTGGTTTGTGGATCGAGGTGGCCGGTAGATAGCAGTCGAACCTTCACCGGTGGATGCATTGGATCTTGAATCCATCCCGTAGATTGCGCATGTGACATTGCACTGTAGAGTGCAACGAAGACGATCGCGAACGTTAGCACTAGAGTGCTTAGTGTTTGTCGACAAAGCGACATTAAATGACGGCTACGCGCAGTGCGAGTCGTTAACATTGTGTTTGTATAAGACACAGTAATCTCCAATAAGTAATAAATAGACCTAAGTTGGAGGCGTTTTATTCCCGGAAAGTACAGTGAGTTACGTGAAGCCTGAGCTTAGGAGGATAGGTATCGCTTCGGCGAGTATGGGCTGGCTTAACTTTGCGCTCAGAGAGCAGTGCTAACAAAGCGACCAAAAACAGAAGCGGAGTAAAGGTTTCTAAATGAGCGAAAGATTGTCCAAGCAACTTTTGTGTCAATCGACATGGCTCATCAACAGGGGTGATGTTATGGACGATTTTCTCGATGGAACTCGAGTTGAACAGGGCCGCCTCGCTCATATAGGGTGCGGGTGTTGGTGCGGCTTCCACCAGTTGGCTGTGGTATGCAACGTTCGTTTTTAACGCACAAAACATCACCACCAAAATGGCAGTGAGTAAGAAGAGTGTGCGAAAATTAGATAAAATGGGTCAGTTGTGAAAAAGGTAGTGGTTATTGTATTAGCGGTCGTAACGCTAGTATTAGCTGGTCTTGGTATTGCTTATTATCTGGGCTATCTCAATCAAGATGAGACAGAAGCGATTGTGCCTCGAACACATCCTGATATACAGAATACAAGCGATGATTCGCCTTCTGAAATTGTTGTTGAACAACCCAGTCCGCCTCCTTTACCAGAATATTATTTTGTGGCGAGATCATTCGAGAACGTCCTTACTCAACCCGATCTCGCCTCTGCACCTGATGGTGTGGCGTACTATGGTGAAAAGTTGAAAGTTCTTGAGAGAGAGGGTGAGTGGATACGCATCGCGCCTATTTATCAACTCGAAGAAGGGGCAGAAGAAATATCTCAGTGGGTAAATACAAAGCACCTAGTGACTAAAGAGGTTAACCTGAGTGGCGAGCGTTGGTTAAATGTCTTAACGGACTACATCGAAGGCAGTGACGACTTTATGCTCTATCAAGAAAAATTCTTTGATGCTTCCACTAAACTGGTGAAGCAAAAGCGATGTCGATTGTCTGATTTTGAAGAACTAAGTGGTTGGGTAAAATCGATCAATCATCAAGACAGTGTTTATTTTACCTACTGTGGTGGGATTGAATCGGAGAATAAAGTTTATTTGAATGTCGCGACAGGAGAGTTATTTTAATCTGCTGCGATAAGAATATTACCACCAATAGTTTAATAGTCGTCCTGTTCCCGTTCTGCATTACGGGCCATCTCTTTAGCATACTGTTTGAGGCGCTTAAGAGCGGTGAGGTCGCCTCTTTCGATATGCTCTATGGGCGCGTAACCGTTTAAGTTTTTGGCATTGTTTCTGACATTAATGAAGTTGTTGATGAAATGAGAGCTTTCGAACGCGTTACGCAGTAGGCCATCAATTTCAACCACTAAGTGAACTCGCTCAAGTGTTGAAGGACCAATAGGGACAGTGGCAGGCGTAACTTTTAAGCGAGCATGCTGCTCAGGCGAAATTTCTAAAATGGCTTCTGTCTGTAAATTAGATGCACCCCATCCATCGAGTACGTTTAATGCGTACTTTACTAAGGTCAATTTTTCATTTTGTGACAGTTCCATTGTCATTCCTTTCTATCGTTACTCTTTGACTATAGTTTGCGACATTTATTACCTCAACATGAAGTAAACGGATTCTAATATTCGATTTAGTATTTTTTATTTGTCTTTGAGGCAACATAGGCAGATAATGCAGATCTTGGTGTCATGAGGCTAGTTTTTTGTCTAAGTTCTATTTGCAGTTTATCGTTTCTCTGGTGGTTGCGTTTTTCGCTCCGCTAGGTGTTGCTGCGTCTGAATCGGCAAATCCACAGAACTCATCTTCTGGTATTTCTCTATGGGAAGATCAAGCTTCACTTGGTGTTTCAACCAGACTTGGCCAGACAACCAGACAAAACCCAACTCCTCAAAAGCCGAAATCAAAGTCATTTGGCGACCACGATGCTAAGGCGATACTCACCGTCTGGCGTTGGACTGGCAACAACAATGAGAACCATGAATTAGAAACGCCTACTTATAGTGTGGTGTTCGATTATAGTTGTACTGGCCAACAAGAGTTGCGCAGTGCTGCCGTTAATGAAGCGCTGATAACCCCTTTCTTCCTTAATTATGTCCAAAGCAACCACCGTATCAGTGGTTGGAAAGATGGCAACACGCTCTACGTTTTCCTGAATACCCAATACGCATAGTTCGTTTTCAACCGTAAATCTATCCACCTCTACTCCAATGTAATACATGGAGAATAGTAGGTGTGCTTATCTTTATCTGTATTAAAAGTTCAGCATAACGCTGAGGGAAAACTATGCGTAAAAAGCCTCAACCGAGAGCAGTATTAAACAAATACTCTACTTGGAAATATATCGTTCTTGTCGTGACCTGTGTGGTCTTGACTCTAAGTGCTTTACCGTCTTGGTACGGCGAGAAGCCTGCTATTGAGCTGAAAGTGAGCGAGCACAACGAGCATTTAAACTCGGTATTCAAAATCAATTCCTTACTTCATGATGACGGTATCAAACCAGAGTCGGTCAGCATGGAAAGCAATGTCGCTCAACTTGTATTTGACAATGAAGCGGAGCAAACCAAGGCTCGAAATGCCCTTGGGGAGTGGGTGGGTAAGGATGACAGCATGTCCTACTCTTACACATCAGTCGCACCCGAATGGCTCCAAACGATGGGCTTTACCCCAATTAAACTTGGTTTGGACTTACGAGGTGGCGTTCAATTCTTATTGAACGTTGACGTAGACCAGGCGGTTTCTGAGCAGCGTGATGCAGTGGTCGATGAGATTAAGCAAGACTTGCGTAAAGAACGTATCTTCGGTGTACAAGTACGCCCTGACACTGATACTGATATTCGTGTTACTTCAAAAGACAGCGAAGGTGAGATTGCTGTTCGTAAATTTGTGAATGCTAACTACCCAGAATGGCAAGCGAAGGGAGAAGGGGATGAGCTATCTATTAAGATGAAAGCTCAGAACTATGCAGATTTCCAAAATCTAACCATGCAGCAAAACCTAAAAATCATGCGCCAGCGTATTGAAGAATTAGGTATCACGGAAGCAATGGTTCAGCGTCAAGGCGAATCAGGTATTCGTATCGAACTTCCTGGTGTTCAAGACCCATCATTGGCAAAACGCGTGATTGGTGCTACTGCGAGTTTGGCTTTCCATGAAGTCAGCACTTCATCAAACCCGGTGTCTACGCTTAAAGTGAAAGACGAACAAGGCAAACCGGTTACTTTGGTGAAGAAGCCAGTATTGACGGGTGAGCACATTGTTAATGCTCGCGTAGGTTTTGACCAAATGCATCGCCCTGAGGTTGATATTTCCCTCGACCATGCTGGCGGCAAAATGATGAGCGATTTCTCTGCAACGCACATCGGTAAGCCGATGGCGACGGTCTATCGCGAGTACGGTGTGGATGCACGAGGTGAAACTCAGCGCAATGAAAAAGTCATCAGTGTGGCAACCATTCAATCCCAATTGGGTAGTCAGTTCCGTATTACAGGTTCGGGTAACCTGGAAGAAGCTCAGCAACTAGCTCTGCTACTTCGTGCAGGCTCTTTGACAGCGCCTGTGACCATTGTTGAAGAGCGTACTATTGGCGCATCTCTCGGTGCGGAAAATATCCAAAATGGTTTTGCAGCTTTAGCATTAGGCATGGGACTAACTCTGACCTTTATGGCGCTTTGGTATCGTCGATTAGGTTGGGTAGCCAATGTGGCGTTGGTGCTGAATATGAGCTGTTTATTAGGTCTAATAGCACTGGTGCCTGGTGCCATTTTAACGCTTCCGGGTATTGCTGGTTTAGTACTTACAGTCGGTATGGCGGTAGATACCAATGTACTTATTTTTGAACGTATCAGAGATAAATTGGCGGAAGGGCGTAGCTTTGCTCAAGCAATAGACCAGGGTTTCAACTCTGCAGTGGCAACCATTATGGATGCAAATATCACCACCATGATTACGGCGGTTATTTTATATGCCATTGGTAATGGTCCGATTCAAGGGTTCGCATTAACGCTAGGCCTTGGTCTGCTAACAAGCATGTTCACGGGCATTTTCGCATCGCGTGCAATTATTAATTTGAAGTGGGGACGAGACACTCGTCGTGAGGTGAGGGTTTAATCATGAAAAACTTCTTTAAAACTAATATTCGTTCCATTCGATATTTTACTAACGTGCTTTCCATTGCCTTGGTCGTGATTTCGATTATCGCCGTTGGAATGAGAGGATTGAACTTCGGTTTGGATTTCACCGGTGGTGTTGTATCAGAGGTGCAACTGGCATCAAATACCAGCCAAAATGAACTGAAACAGACACTAGAACCCGTTTTAGGCGATGGCATTACAGTTACCCAATCAGGAGAAGAAGGGCGCTGGACTATTCGTTATGCTGCAGACCAAGGTGCAGCGAAACACAATGAGTTCAAAGAAACGCTGCTAAAGGCATATCCAGGTTCTACCATTGTCAGTGACAGTATTGTTGGTGCTCAGGTTGGTCAAGACCTTTATGACCAGGGCGGTTTGGCGCTGTTAGTTTGTTTGCTTTGTATCTTAGGCTACTTGAGCTTCCGATTCGAATGGCGTTTGGCTAGTGGCGCATTAGCGGCACTTCTGCATGATGTCATTTTAGTGTTGGGCTTTTTTGCGTTGACTCAGATGGAGTTTAACCTCACGGTTTTCGCTGCGATCTTAGCCATCTTGGGTTACTCGCTCAATGACTCGATTATTATTGCCGACCGTATTCGTGAAATCCTGAAGTTGCGTCCAAATGAGCAAACTGCTGATGTAAGTGACCAAGCAGTTATAGCGACGTTTGCGAGAACAATGGTGACTTCTGGTACTACTCTGATTACCGTTGCTGCACTTTGGTTATTGGGCGGTGATGCATTGCAAGGCTTCGCTACGGCAATGTTTATTGGGATTTTCTCCGGCACTTGGTCATCAATTTCAATGGGTACCGTTATCCCAGAATGGTTGCACTTAGAATCGAAACATTACCAACCGATAGAAGTAGATACAGCACCTTAGAAAGTTTTTGCAATTGTATACGAAAAACCGCCAGTATTTGGCGGTTTTTTCTTGGGTTCTCAGTTAAGTTTCTTAACTGAGATACTTACTTTCATCCACCTCATCAATCTGCGTAGGGGCCAGGAATCGCTTCGAGTACGTCATGTATACGCGACTCTTAATAAATAATTGGAATACTTCCATGTCAACGTGCTCTTCCAGAGCCATTTTATGTAAAATATCCAAAGACTCACTGATGGTTTTAGCTTTCTTGTAAGGTCTATCTGCAGCTGTAAGTGCCTCAAAAATATCCGCAACGGCTAAGATACGCTCTGGGATTGACAACTTGTCCCCGGTTAAACGTCTAGGGTAGCCATCTCCTCTCATTGTTTCATGGTGAGTGGTAGCAATTCGTTCCACGTTTTTGAGATCTTCAGGAAAAGGGATACTGCTCAGCATCTTGATACCAGCAATCATATGTTCGTTAATTTTAAAGCGCTCTTCTTGCGTCAATGTTCCTCTTGAAATGGAGAGATTATAGATCTCGCCAAGATTATATAGGTGTTCAGGAACGTTCATATTGATGCCTAGCTTTTCATCTAGCTCGTAGTCTGCAGAGCGAGTGATGATATGCTCAGGTCTATCGCTAAGTAGTGGCTCACAAGCAGGCGACCTCGTTTCTGCAGATAGACGTTGTTCTTCTAACGGTGACAAACCAAGGTAACGGTCAAAGTGGCTGGTCCAGGTTTGTTTGCCTATTTCGACAATGCGAACTTTGTCTTGCTCATTAATAAACTCGTTTCCAACATTTAATTGTGCAATGAAGCTAAACTGCTCTAGGAGTTCTTCTTGACGTTGTTTTAGGTTCTGTTTCGCATCAGTGGCCAAGTTTGGCTGCTCTAACTGAATGTTTAGCGCTGTAATTTCAGCATCGCGCCATAACACTTCAAATCGAGTTCGAATTTCATGAATTCGGTTATAGTTAGTTTCCAATTTGGTTCCTTTATCGACCACATACTCTGGTGTGGTGATTTTTCCGCAATCGTGCAACCAAGCAGCAATGCGAAATTCTTTGCGTTTGGCTTCGTTTTCAAACTCAAATGATTCAAAGATGCCGTCGTTCGATTGCTCTGCAGCGTCGCTAAGGAGGAACGCAAGCTCAGGGACTCGTAAACAGTGTGCGCCTGTGTAAGGCGATTTCTCATCGACGGCACGCGCGATAAGCTGAATGATTGCCTCAATAAATGCATCCTGCGAGCGCTGAAATGCATCTAAAGACTGCGACATATCATAGATAGCATGAGATAACTCATTCACCTCCCGCACAGAACTGTTGAACGCCTTCACTTTATTATATTGGCGGTGTTTAATTCGCTTGGTTTGCAGGAGTAATTTCTTAATCGGACTGGACATCGGAGTGCTGATACGCCACACAAGAGGAATCATGATAACGAGTGCAGCTAAGGTCCAGAGAGAGCTATTGATAATGTACTGGTAGGCACCACCTAGAAGTTTCTTTTCCGGTATGGTGAGTACGAAATATTCTTGGGGTGTGTCGTTAACTTCAGTGATATAAACAAAGTGCTTTTGTCCCTTCATATCGACAGAGGAGATCTTTTCATGGAAGCTTGGATCTTCCAGCATAGATAGCAGCCGATTTGAAGGAATATGGCTAGTGTGGTGTTGGTCGCTATTCAGCCATTTGTCTGCTAACACGGTACGCACTTTCTCCTGATCAAGATAGGTTAGCGCTTGATTAATCAGTTCTATGTACGGCTTAAGTTGCTCATTAGCAATAAAAACGAAGTCAGTTGGAAACGCTGGATGTTTTTTTAATGATTGAGTCTTCAAGTCATAGTTAATTAGTTTTTCGACTTTACTTTTGATTACAGGTGCAACATCAACAATACCTACAATTTTCTGGGTCTGTACATCTTCAAACGCTTCATCATAAGTATCGTAGGCATAAACGGTAATACTTGGGTAATCTTTTCTCAACTGCTCGACAATAGACCAACCACCAAGGAAGCCGACTGTTCTGCCTTTGAGGTCATCCCACGATGCTATATGTGGTGCGCTTTTATGCGTAGCAATGGCGTACTCAAGAGAATATAGGATGTCACTTTCGATACTGTGGTCAGAGACATTACTATCACTAGCAATAGATTGCAGAATATCAATTTTGCCCAGACGAAAGTCGTTAACGAGTTCCTGCCAACTTCGACCATTGATGTACTCAAACTGTAGTCCGGTGGCATCAGAGATTAGCGTGAATAAGTCGATGGCAAGTCCGTCCGGATTGCCAACCACAGTAAAATCGATAGGCTCCCAATCTAATTGATTTGATACTTTGAGCACCGGTGAGTTGATAACAAGATCAAGCTGTGTATTTGTTAGTGGCATTTTATCGATGAAGGGCAGGCTATTTGCCGTGTCTAATATAGTATTGGTGCCAATAATCCGACCCTCACCATCCGTTATGTAAGCATCTGCTCCCTCCAGCGCGACATTATCAGACAAGCTATCTTCAAAGTGTTCATTTAGTGAAGCGAGAGCAATATCGACGCCAATGACAGCGTTGAGGCTCGGTATCTTACGAGAAAATGTCTGGCCAGTGACTCGTAGGTTGTGAAAGAGATAAGGTGTGGTTTTATAGACCTCTTCTTCAGGGGCACGTGTGTACCATCCCCTTTGTGTTGGGTAAAAAATACTGACTTCTTCTTGCTCTCTACTGAGTTCAAAATTATCGAAGTAGAATCGTGTGCGCTTGACCCGCTTTCCGTCGATATCATTGGAATGTTCGATAACCATCCAAGATTCGCCTTCAAGTAGGTTCAATTTATCGGAGATGTATTTAGGTTTCAGGTTGATGAGTTGAAGAAAGTCATCATTATCAAATCCGATATAAATGCTATGGATAAATGGGTTACCGAGAAATGTGGCTCCAAACAGCTCAATTAGTTCCGAAGGACTCTTTTCGCTTAACTGGGTACTCAATAGGTATCCCAGTTGAACCGCAGACTGCTCTCCGACTTGATCGATCTGTTCCAATCGCTGTGAGACCAATGACGAAATCAACTGATAGTTTGCTAAGGCATGGTTGACTTCGCGTTCTTTAGTCAGTGAATAAATGACGGTAGCCGAAATTAAGGCTGTAGCTGTGATAGCGAGAGTAAACAGTAACGCTACAACACGGCGTATGGAGAGTTTGCTAGATGTTTTGTTTTTCTTGGACATGACCACTGACACTTTCTACAACAGAGGGATAGCGTGAGCTTTAATAAGCTGATTCTACTCTATTTGTTTCATTTTATTGGAGTAAATTAACTATAGTAGAAATCATGTGGTTAAGAGGGGAAAAATAAAAAGCCCCGCATGAGCGGGGCTAAAAGCTTTATTGCTGTTTGTCTTTACCGAGAGACAACAACCATATCGAAACGGCTGCGACTCCAACGAATCCCGACAAAATGATGACTGGCATTGCAGCATAACCTAGTACGTGCCAAATCACCGATTCTAATGTACTCATTCAGTGCTCCTTATTGCCAGCCTTCTACACCTTTCATATCAGGCAGTTTGTGTGCGATACCTTTGTGGCAATCAACACAAGTTTTATCGCCAGACGCTAATGCAGTAGAGTGCTGCTGCACGCTTCGTGGGCCTTGCTCGGAAAAGTCCATGTAATCAAATTCATGACAGTTACGACACTCAAGGGAGTCATTAGCTTTGAGTCGAGCCCATTCTCGTTCAGCTAGGTGTCCACGTCGTGCTTGGAACTTCTCAGGAGTATCGATGGTTTTCAACACATAATGTGCAAACAACTCTTTCGAAGCTTGAACCTTACGAACAATTTTGTCTGTCCAGTTGTGAGGAACGTGACAGTCAGAGCAGATTGCACGAACACCAGAGCGGTTCGAATAGTGAATTGTCTCTTGGATTTCAGCAACAATTGGTGCGTGACATCCAGAACAGAATTCTTCAGTATTCGTTGCTTCCATACCCGTGTTGAAAGCACCCCAAAATAGCAGACCGCCGGCGAAACCAAGGAATAGCACAACACCAGCTGCTGCTTTACTTGGTGACTTTAAACGAGTCCAAAACGCTTTAAGAAATTTCATATATAGCCTCTCTTAATACTTCGTGGCTATTCAGTACGCAATGAATCTACGCGCTCAAACTCGTTACCTACTAGCGGTTGTGCATCAACCTGAGGAACGTGGCACTGCAAGCAGAAATAACGACGAGGGGAAACGTCCGCTAAAACAGCATCTTCACGGTTCATATAGTGAGTTACGCTGATTTTAGTCGCACCTGCTTCTTTCGCGTTTTTCCAGCTATGGCAAGCCAAGCATTTGTTTGCGTTAAGCGATACTTCATAGTTGCGAATTTGATGAGGGATCAGTGGAGGCTGATACACGTAATCACTCTCAATCACTTGGTCTTTAGGAATATGTTTGAAGTCATCCGCTGGGCGTGTGTCTTCAAGGTTACTACTACCACGAAGTGAATCTAGACCACCAGTTCCACCCGGGTTATTCAATTCTGCTTGCGCAACACCTGCAATCAGTGCACCAACAGAGAGAATAGCGACAATCAGTTTTTTCATTTTGTTATCTCCGCCTTAAGGCTAATTCTTCGGCGGCCACTTCTATTGAAGCAGCCACGTTTCAATATTGTCTCTGTTAAGCCACTTTCGTGATCTTCACAGGGCACTTCTTGAAGTCTGTCTGTTTAGACAGAGGGTCAGTCGCATCAAGAATCAACTTGTTGATTAGGATACGAGCATCGAAGAATGGTACGAATACCAAACCTTTTGGCGGACGGTTACGGCCACGAGTCTCAACACGTACACGTACTTCACCACGTTTATTAGCCATCACTACTTCATCACCACGGCGAAGGCCACGAGACTTAGCATCTTCAGGGTGGATATAACACACTGCATCTGGCACGGCTTTGTACAGTTCAGGTACACGGCGAGTCATAGTACCTGTATGCCAGTGCTCGAGAACACGGCCAGTACATAGCCATAGGTCGAATTCTTCATCTGGCACTTCTGGTGGCGCTTCATACGGTGCTGAAATAATCAGAGCTTTACCGTCTGGTTTACCATAGAAGTCCCAACCAGAACCTGCTTTCGCATATGGATCTGAGCCTTCTTTGTAACGCCACAATGTTTCTTTGCCATCAACAACCGGCCAACGTAGACCACGAACTTGATGGTAAACATCGTATGGAGCCAAATCGTGACCATGACCACGACCAAATGCCGCGTACTCTTCGAACAGGCCTTTTTGAACGTAGTAGCCGAAGTGGTGAGCATCATCGTTAAGCTCACGAGCTTCTTCGATAGGGTACTTATCAACTTGGCCGTTCTTGAACAGCATGTCGTACATGGTTTTACCGCGGTACTCTGGCGCTTTCGCGAGTAACTCTTCTGGCCAAACTTCTTCCATCTTGAAGCGTTTCGAGAACTCCATTACCTGCCATAGGTCAGACTTAGCTTCTCCAACCGTCTCAACTTGTTGATACCAAGCTTGAGTGCGACGCTCTGCGTTTCCGTAAGCGCCTTCTTTTTCGATCCACATTGCGGTAGGAAGAATCAAATCAGCCGCTTGTGCAGTCGCTGTAGGATAAGGGTCAGAACAAACAATGAAGTTTTCAGGGTTACGGTAACCAGGAAGACGTTCTTCGTTAATATTCGGACCTGCTTGCAGGTTGTTGTTACATTGAATCCAATAGCAGTTCAATACGCCATCGTGTAGCATTCGATCTTGCAACACTGCATGGAAGCCTGGTTTTGGTGGAATAGTCCCTTCTGGAAGCTTCCACTCTTTCTCAGCAATCGCACGGTGCTTAGGATTTGCTACAACCATGTCTGCTGGTAGACGGTGCGCAAAGGTACCAACTTCACGGGCTGTACCACATGCTGATGGCTGGCCTGTTAGTGAGAATGGGCTGTTACCCGGAGTTGCGATCTTACCGGTTAGTAGGTGGATGTTATAAACTAGACCGTTCATCCATACACCACGAGTATGTTGGTTCATACCCATAGTCCAAAGAGACATAACCTTAACGTTTGGATCAGCATATTGCTTAGCAAGCTCAATCAACTTCTCTGGTTCAACACCAGATATTTCAGAAGCTTTTTCTACAGTGTAAGGTGCGACAGAGGCTTTGTATTGTTCAAACGTAATGTCTGACATTTTGCCTGAGTTCGGGTGAGCCGCTGCTTTTTGCAGTGGATCATCGTCACGCAGACCGTAACCGATATCAGTTTCAGCTTGCTTGAAGTTGGTGTGCTTGTTAACAAAGTCCCAGTTTACTGCATCGTTTTGAATGATGTAGTTCGCGATAAAGTTTGCGATAGCAAGGTCAGACTGAGGGTTGAAAATGTAACCGTGGTCAGCAAGCTCAAACGAACGATGGTAGTACGTAGAAAGTACGTTTACACGAACATGTGGGTGGCTTAAGCGACGGTCAGTGATACGAGTCCAAAGAACTGGGTGCATCTCTGCCATGTTCGAACCCCAAAGTACGAACGCGT
The DNA here is from genome assembly GCF_900088415.1 of Vibrio mediterranei. Classification (GTDB taxonomy): domain Bacteria; phylum Pseudomonadota; class Gammaproteobacteria; order Enterobacterales; family Vibrionaceae; genus Vibrio; species Vibrio mediterranei. Next base: position 97,724 of record NZ_FLLQ01000005.1, on the reverse strand, counting down.
CCGCATTTTCGAAGTCGTCGTAACAACCCATTGGCTCATCGATACCAAAAGCACGCATGAAACCAACTACCGCTGACGCCATACAGTGACGTGCGTTAGGGTCAATGTTGTTTGAACGGAAGCCCGCTTTCATCATCTTAGCTGCAGCATAACCTTCCATAACGGTCCATTGGCCTGAGCCAAACATACCGATACTTGTTGGGCCTTTCGCTTTTAGTGAAGCTTTCCACTTCTCAGCCATAATATCGAACGCTTGGTCCCAAGAAATTGGAGTGAAGTCGCCGTCTTTATCAAATTTGCCATCTTTCATACGAAGTAGTGGCTGAGTTAGACGGTCATTTCCGTACATAATCTTAGAGAGGAAGTAACCCTTGATACAGTTTAGACCCTTGTTTACTGGCGCCTCTGGGTCACCTTGGGTTGCAACAACTTTACCGTTTTGCGTCCCTACCAGTACAGAACAGCCTGTACCACAGAAACGACAAGGAGCTTTATCCCAGGTAATTTTTGTTTGGTCGGAGCTAGCAATCAGGTTGGTAGCCGATGCAGGAAGGGTAATACCCGCTACCGCTGCCGCTGATGCCGCTGCGTTTGCTTTCACAAACGCACGTCTTGTCATTTTCATACTTCACCCTCTAATTGGGAATGGTTACTTCCAGTGTTATTTTCATCGTCATCTAACCCGTGCTCGATTTGGTGATAAACCAAGGCCGCGTTAAGGACATTCGGTAGGTTGTTGATAGCGTCAATTGTGTCGGTGACGAAACCCTGATTCTCGGTTTCCAGAACAACAATAATCTTGCCGTCCTCGCTGTCTCCGTAGATCTCCGCGTTATCGAATTGTTCGATTTGCGCTTTGATTTCTGCAAGGTGCTCAGCCTTGCAATGTACTACCAAACTAGAAATGTGCACTTCGTTTAGTGACATAAATCTCTTTCTCTTGTTTTATTTTAATTTTGCTTCGAACTAGACATTACTCACCGAGATAGAAGAACTCGGACATACAGAAACACACGCTCCACATCCGTTACAGTCCCCTAACTCTAATTGGGGTAAAGCGACACCGCCCACTCTTAACTTGAAAGTGATAGCCATAGTTTCACAACTATCACCACAACTACGGCACTCGATGTTGTTTTGCGCTAAACATTGGGTGTCGATCTCTGCTTTTGCGTTCCAAGGTGTGGCGTCTCTCTCATTAAATATAGGCTCTGGACAGATTTCTGCACACTTGTAACAAAACGTACATTCATCAATTGAGAAGTTGACCGCAGGATAGCCACCATCACCGCTCTTGATAATTTGCGTTTCACACACGTTAATGCATTTACCACAACGAGTGCATTGGTCGGTGAACGTTGCTAAATCCTTTACCCAAGGGAGCCTAGCTTGTTTAGTATTGATCTGCTTTCTTGTGAAAAAGCGACGCTTGGAAATATCAACCATTCATCTCACCAATAAAAACTGTCTACAGAAAGTCTAGTTCAAAAAATCTGTTAACAATCTTTAATTTACATTCATATAAATTGTAAGTTTGGACATAATTGGATAAATACCTCTTAGGGGTTAAATAGGGGCCATCCTTGTTTTGGATCAATAAATTACCGACAATAGATAGCGATAGTGTGAGTCCGGTTTTCGGTACTTATGAATAGATGGAAACAAGTGAAGTGAGATTAGTGAGTCATGAAGAAGCCGAATAAATCTGTAACCGGCACAATAGCGAAAGCAATGATACTCATCTTGTTGCTTTCCTTAGCAACAACGAACTTTGCTATTTTGACGTTAGCATCTAGTTTAAACGATGCTGAGGCCGTCAACGTTTCCGGTTCGATGCGAATGCAGAGTTATCGATTAGCCTATGATATGCAATCAGATTCGCCACTCTATTATTTACATGTCGAGCAGTTTGAGCGTTCCCTTTATTCTCCTTCAATGAAAGCCCTGCAGTCATGGGATGTACCTGAGAAAATCACGCAGGATTATTACAATCTCATTATCCGTTGGCATGAACTCAAATCTGTACTGTCCAGTGATGATAGAGAACAGTATCTATTGCTAGTCGCTGATTTTGTGGACCGTATAGACTTGTTTGTATTGGAGCTTCAAGAGCATTCCGAAAACAAGTTAATCCGTTTGGCATGGGCTGGCGGAGTTGGTTTAGGCGGAATTCTATTGGTGGCCGTGTATGTTGTATTGTTTGTAAGAAAGCAAATTGTTCGACCTTTGGGGCAGCTAATTTCTGCCAGTGAACAGATTCAGAATCGTTCGTTTGATGTTGAGGTTGATGTTCGTTCTGACAATGAACTCGGGATCTTAGGTAACGCATTTAGAAATATGGCCAAAGATCTTGGCAAGTTATATCGTGGATTAGAACAAGCGGTAAATGAAAAAACCCATAAGCTTCAACATGCACACCAATCACTGCAAGTGCTTTATCAATCGTCACAAGAACTAACAGCAACGCGAATTTCCCATGAGAACTTCCGAGCCATATTAACTTATATCTACAGTGTTGAAGGTATTTCTGCGGTAGAAATCAAAGTTTCTGAGGTGGAAGGTAATCCTTGGATTGCTACGGAAGGTACTTTCAATGGGAAAGCGGAACGGGTAAGGCCATTGCACTTGGATGGTGAAGAACTGGGCCAACTCAGATATCAAGTAGGCTTGCCTTGTCCAGATGAAAAATTAATAGATAACTTCGTTCAAATTTTATCGCGAGCGATTTACTACAACAAAGCTCAACGTCAAACCGAACAGATCATATTAATGGAAGAGCGGGCGACGATTGCCAGAGAGCTTCACGATTCACTCGCTCAGTCACTGTCTTACTTAAAAATTCAGGTTACACTACTAAACCGTTCTATTTCTAAGGAATTAACTGACTCGTCATCAAGTCGCTCTCAACTAGTGTTGAATGACATACGTGAGGGATTGGATAACGCCTACGTTCAGTTGCGAGAATTGCTGACGACTTTCCGACTATCGATTAAAGAAGGGACGTTTGGTGAAGCAATTACTGAGATGCTTCATCAATTGGATGAACAAACTGAGGCTGAGATAGAACTCGATAATCAAATGTCGTCTTTGGAGTTAGGAGCAAACGAACAAGTCCATATCTTACAACTTATTCGTGAGGCCGTACTTAACGCGATGAAGCACGCACAGGCCTCATTTATAAAAGTGACTTGTTTCGAAGATGAAAATGCCCTTGTTACTGTTAAAATAAAAGACGATGGTGTAGGGTTCGACCAAAATATACAGAAATTAGACCATTATGGTATGAGCATTATGAAAGAGCGTGCAGCTCGACTTAATGCAGAACTTGCTATAAATTCCGCCGAAAACGATGGTTGTGAGGTGGTATTAACGTTTCAAAGAAGTAAGGAGCCACTAAGTGAGCGAATGTAAAGTCATGTTAGTCGACGACCACCCTTTAATGAGGCGTGGTATTGGACAGTTACTCAGCTTTGAAGACGATTTTGGGATTGTTGCGGAAGCCAGCAATGGCTCGGATGCAATTGCGTTGGCAAAAGAACATGAACCTGACTTGATCTTACTCGATCTAAATATGAAGGGTATGTCAGGTTTGGATACGCTCAAAGCACTAAGAGAAGATGACTTTCAAGGACACATTGTCATTCTTACCGTCTCTGATATTCCAGCGGATATCGATGCCCTAGTAAAAGAGGGAGCTGATGGGTATCTACTTAAAGATACCGAGCCAGATGAAATCATTGAACTGCTTCGTGGGCTGACATCAGGCAATAAAGCTTTCAGTTCTGCCATCGAGAAGTACCTTGAAGAAAGAGCCAATACCAGTGATGTTTTCGCGACACTGACTGAGCGTGAAATGCAGATTCTTCAAGAGGTAGCGAAAGGGTTTAGAAACAAGCAAATTGCCGATCGACTGTTTATTTCGGAGTCAACGGTTAAAGTGCATATGAAGAGTTTGCTGAGAAAGCTGCAAGTCCCTTCAAGAACTGCAGCCACCATTCTTTACTTAGAGCGCTTTGGTGAAATTAAGTAGCCCTATTAATCCTAATAGGATACGTATCGTCATCCTCGTGAAAACGAGGATCTCTCCTAGCGCGTAGCAAACTGAAATACACTTGTTTTTTGTGCAACCCGCTAATGAAGATTCCCTTTTTCAAGGGAATGACGATAGATTTTCCGGCTTAGTTATAGAGTTTCACCGTTAGATTCAATGACTTTTTGATACCAGTAGAAGCTGTCTTTTTTATAGCGTTTCAGTTCTTTTTCGCTTTCTTCATCACGGTCAACATACACGAACCCATAACGCTTCGCATAGCCGTTTAACCAACTGAACAAGTCCTGATAAGACCAAGTACAGTAACCAATAACTTCACAACCATCGTCAATCGCATCTCCAATTGCTTCTACGTGTGCTTTTAGAAAGTCAATGCGGTAGTCATCATGAACTTTGCCATCTTCCGTTAGTGTGTCATAAGCACCAAGACCGTTTTCGCTAATAAGAATTGGAAGGTTATAGCGTGATGTAATGCGGCGAAGGGCGACGCGCAGTCCCTCAGGATCAATGGCCCAGTTCCAGTCAGTCATTTTTAGATGTTCGTTATCAGCGCGTACGTAGTATTTGTCTGTTGGGATAGCCGCAACATCGGAAACCACAGAGACTTGAGCAGCATTACCTGTTTGAGCGGTCTCAGCCTTATTTTCTGGAGCTACAAACGTAGCGGACTGATAGTAGTTTAGTCCCATGAAGTCGCAGATACCGGCTTTTAGCAGCTCTTTGTCACCATCTTGAAAGTCGATATGAATACCAAGTCGTTCTAGAAGCTTTAGGCCAATCTTTGGATATGCGCCTTTTGCGTAGACATCCATCCAAAGCAAATCTTGGATTTCTTGTGCGTTTTCAGCCGCGATAACATCTTCTGGAGAAGCAGTTTTAGAGTAGGTCGGACTATAAGCGAAGCTCGCTCCGATCTGACCCGGTAGGCCCATTTCCTTAAATCGTTTTACCGCATTAGCATTTGCAAGACTTGCAATGTGGTTAGCATTAATAAAACGCTGATAATCGGAAACTTTTGGTGGATGGATTTTTTGAACATAACCAAGACTAGTAAAGATGTTTTGCTCGTTCATACAAACCCAGTACGGTACTTTTTCACCGTACTCGGTAAACAGGACTTCACAATATTTGGTAAAGTCAGCCAGAATCTTACGGCTTTCCCAACCTTGGTATTCATCTTGTAGGGCTTGAGGAAGATCCCAATGGTAGATTGTTAGGATCGGTGTGATACCACATTCGATAAGTTTATTAATAACGTTGTGATAGAACTCGATGCCTTTAGGATTAATAGTACGGCCATCAGGCATGATGCGAGTCCAAGCGACTGAAAAGCGATAAGCTTTTAAACCCATTTCGCGCATCAACTCAATATCTTCTTCGTACTTATGGTAGAAGTCGATCGCTACTTCCCCCGTGGTGTCTTTGAATGTGTTGCCAGGTACACGAGAGTAGACGTCCCAAATGGAGTCACCTTTACCGTCTAAGTTAGCTGCGCCTTCAATCTGATACGCCGCAGACGCACTGCCCCATAGGAAATTCTCTTGAAATGCCATGATTACTCCAGTTTTAAATACTAATCTCTTTAAAGTGATATTATTAAAACCATATGGTTTTACAAATATGTATGCTCAATATGGTGATTTTGATCACTTTTATTGGCGATTTATGATGGAGTTTAGACTAAATTAAATATGGTTTTGTATCGTTGCTTGTTTCTTGATACAGAAGGAAGTACCCTTGGGGCAAAGAGTAAAGGCAGGTTATTTGCCGATGTATATTGGATAGCATAGGCATTGATAAATGATTAAATATCAGGGCATTTATAGTGAAATGAAGACACGTATTCTTTCTGGAGAGTACTCGTCGGAGGAAAAGCTCCCAGATGGCAGATCGTTGGCCGCGGAGTTTGAATGCAGTGAAATAACCATCAAAAAAGCCATGGACTTCCTAGTGAAAGAAGGGCTGGTAGTACGTAAGCGCGGAGCTGGCTCATTCGTTAAACAAAAGCCTGATGCTGTATCTGACTCTCACTTACTTGGAACCAAAAAACGAGCCCAAGATAAGGGTAAAACTGTTCACACTCGCGTTGTTAAATTCAGTTCGGTGCCCGCAAATGCGTTGATAGCGGAAAAACTAAAATGCAACGTTGGCGATCCAGTTTATGACATAACGCGAATCAGAGTATTAGATGGCGTGCCATCAATCGTTGAGTATATCTATCTGTCCGCCAAAATTGTCCCTAGCTTAGCTATCGAACATGTCAAAGACTCGATATATGGCTACATATCTGACAAACTGAAGCTTACTATTCATAGCGCTAATTTACGCATCACGATTGTCAACGCTAACGTTGAAGAGGCGGACTACCTCAGTGTTCCTATAGGGGAACATCTAGTGAATGTGGCCCAAAATGCCTATCTAGATAACGGACAAATCTTCGAATATTCAGTGGCTAGGCACATTTGCGATAGTTATGAGTTCTCTACGACATATGTAAAGAGTGATACTCAGCTCTAACGTTTCCAATGTGATGCTCTGTCGATTCTTTGGACGTATCTTATCGTTGGTTTTTTGACCTATGCTTATCGTTACCCCTTCATAGAAAGTGTGGATAACAAGGATAAGCATTATGAGCAAACCAATAATTGCCGATAACAAGCCGATCAAGGTTGAGCTAGAGGGTGGACAAGAGCATTACTTTTGCACTTGTGGACGTTCAAAAAACCAACCTTACTGCGACGGTTCACATGCAGGAACGGAGTTCAAACCACAAAGCTTCAGTGCTGATAAATCGAGCGATGCGTATTTGTGTCGTTGCAAGCACTCAGCAAACCTTCCATATTGCGATGGCTCCCACAAACAGTTTAGTGATGAGCAAGTTGGTCAAGAAGGGCCTGGTGTGAGCCAAAAGGCGAGTGATGGGCCCGTTGCGGTGAAAACGAAAGAAGAACCAACAGTCGAACTCATACATCAACTTGCTCGTGAAGGGCTGTCTAAGCTTGGACATCATGGCCCAATGACGTCAATGGGTGTGCCTAGGCATTTGTTACCCCACTGGGATGACATACAAGTTATGGTTGCTCAAATGGCTACGAAACCTCTACTTGAAGACGTTGCCGTTGGGACTGAATTGGTCATTGGACCTAAGGCCAAGAAGCCGCTGAAGCTTAACATTCCTTTATTTGTTTCGGACATGAGTTTTGGTGCTCTGTCAGAAGAAGCAAAGGTATCATTAGCAACGGGGGCGGAGTTAGCCGGTACAGGTATTTGTTCGGGTGAAGGGGGGATGCTGCCAGAGGAGCAAGCGGCAAACTCGCGTTATTTCTATGAGTTGGCGAGCGCAGGGTTTGGCTACGATGAAAGTAAACTCAAATCGGTGCAAGCGTTTCATTTCAAAGGCGGACAAGGGGCGAAAACTGGCACCGGAGGCCATCTTCCCGGTAACAAGAATATCGGCAAAATTTCTCAAGTTAGAGGTATTCCTGAAGGAGAACCCGCTATCTCTCCTCCTACATTTAAAGACCTGAATACGGCTGAAGACTTTAGACGATTCGCTGACAGAATGAGAGAAGTTACAGGAGGTATTCCTATCGGGTTTAAATTGAGTGCAAACCATATTGAAGAGGACATTCAGTTTGCGCTTGATGCCAGTGCGGATTACATCATTCTCGACGGTCGAGGTGGGGGGACGGGTGCGGCTCCGGAAATGTTCCGGGATCATATCAGTGTGCCAACTATTCCAGCCCTAGCCAGAGCGCGGCGTTATCTGGATCAGCAAGGTGCGAGTGGCAGGGTTACGCTGATTATCACTGGTGGTCTTCGTGTACCGATGGATTTCGTTAAAGCACTCGCATTAGGTGCTGATGGGGTCGCGATATCAAATAGTGCAATGCAATCTATCGGCTGTGTCGCTGCGAGAATGTGTAACACCAATAATTGCCCTGCGGGCATCGCAACGCAAAAAGCCGATTTGAGGCAACGACTCAATGTTGAAAAAGCATCCCATCAATTAAAAAACTTCTTTGAGGCGTCGGTGGAACTCATGCAAGTGATGGCGAGAGCCTGTGGTCATGATGATTTGAGTAAGTTCAACAAACACGACCTTGCTACTTGGAATCATAATATGGCACGGCTTTCCGGCATTGCCTATGCTGGATATGAAGAGGGTTCAACCTAGTATCTAACGCCTTATTATTCAGCTGGACGAACTCATCATTTGTCCAGTTGAGTACCACACAGATCGCATACTTATATTTTTACTGTATATAAAAACAGTATCCATGCTAATCTTATACTGTCCAAGATAGTTAGATGAGCACACCATGGCACAACCCATCACTCTTAATCACCAACAACAGCTCGCCGTCGATTTTGGTATGCCAAAATCAGGCAATACGAGTAACCACTCACCGCTACTTATTATTGCTGGCGCGGGAACGGGCAAGACCAATACCTTAGCTCACAAAACGGCTCAGCTATTAGTTCAAGGTATACCGCCAGAGAAAATATTGTTGGTGACGTTTGCTCGCAGGGCGTCTGCTGAGCTCGCTTCTCGCGCGAATCGAATTGCAGAGCAGCAGCTTAATGAGCAGCGTAAACAATATCACCCAGTCAAGCTTGATTGGATGGGGACTTTTCATTCTATCGCCGCAAGATTGTTGCGTGAACATACTGCCCTTATCGGCCTCGAAAGTGATTTCACCATTATGGATAGAAATGACGCAGCGGATATGTTGGATGTGCTGCGGTTTGAGCTTGGCTTTACCAATACCGATAGACGTTTTCCAAAAAAGAAAACCTGTTTAGAAATATATTCTCGTTGCGTGAATAGCCAAACTGCTGTCGAAGAGGTTGTCGCGCAATATTTCCCACATTGTGCAGAGTGGAGCTCTGAGCTCAAGATATTGTTTGCTCAGTATGCAGAGCAGAAAGCGGAACAATTCTGTTTAGATTACGATGATTTGTTACTTTACTGCTTCCATATGGCTCAAGTGCCAGAGATAGCAAATAAAGTGCGAGCTCAATTCGATTACATATTGGTCGATGAATACCAGGATACCAACTTACTTCAGGCAGGCATGCTCAAAGCCTTCTTTCCTGATGGAAGAGGGTTAACCGTAGTCGGTGATGATGCGCAATCCATCTACGGCTTCCGAGCGGCGAGTGTCGACAACATTCTGGAATTTCCACAACAGTTTTCTCCGCCTGCAAAAGTCATTACGCTCACAACCAACTATCGCTCACATCAAGGTATTTTGGATTTATCCAATCAACTACTTAATGAAGGACAAGAAGGTTATAAAGTTGAGCTACATTCGGAGCGAAAACAAGGGCCTAAACCTCAACTTGTCACGGTGGAAGATGATGCTAAGCAAGCGGAATATATCGTTGAATCTATTCTAAGAGCGAGGGAAGAGGGCATTGAGCTGAAACGACAAGCTGTGCTATTTCGCTCTAGCTATCATAGCGACAGATTGGAACTTGAGTTAACGCGCCGTGATATTCCTTATGTTAAACATGGTGGCCTGAAGTTTCTTGAAGCCGCTCATGTTAAAGATCTTCTTTCTATTCTTCGCTGGGCTGATAATCCAAAACACACCATATCTGCTTTTCGAGTGTTGAAATTGCTTGCTGGTATTGGACCGAAAACCGCTAACAATATCATCGAGCATTTAAAGGCGCATCAATATCAGTTCAGTGCGCTGTCTGATTGTAAAGTCCCGATGTCGGCAAGAGTGGAGTTTAAAACGTTAGTCGAATCTCTACTCACGATAAACAGTAACGCTGTACCGTGGGCAGAACAATTGAGCCTTCTTGCAACTCTCTATAGCCCATTATTAGAACTGAATTACGATGACCATTTCGTTCGTTGGGGTGATGTCGAGCAGCTTGTAATGATTTCCGGTCAATACAGTACGCGTGAACGGTTCTTGACTGAGTTGACTCTTGACCCACCGCAGTCGACTGGTGATTTAGCAAGCAACCCTAAAATCGATGATGACTTTTTAATTCTCTCCACGGTACACAGTGCGAAAGGGCAAGAGTGGCAAAATGTTTATGTTCTCAATGTCGCTGATGGCAACTTCCCTAATGAATATGCAGTGGGCGACAAACGAGCGTTAGAAGAAGAAAGACGCCTACTGTATGTAGCCATGACGCGTGCTAAGCAAGAACTGCATCTCATGCAGCCGATGAAATATTGGGTACCTGAGCAACAGAGTTGGGGTGATAAGCATGTGTATGGGGGTAAGAGCCGTTTTATGACGGACTCGTTGTGTGAACACTTAAACCGAGTGCACTATCCGAAAATAGCACCGGATGCTCAGGATAAAAAAATCGCTGCGAAAGCGATTACCGATATCCGTAAAACCGTACTTGGAATGTGGAAGGACTAGGCGATGAAGACTGACTACCACAAACGACTACGACCGGTAATTCGTTATCTAGAAAGTCACTATGACAATCCTACAAATTTGGTACAGGTAGCAGAGAAAGCACATTTGTCACCGTACCATTTCCATCGAATATTCAAAGCAGTGGTAGGAGAGACGCTGAACGACTTTATTCGTCGATTGAGACTAGAACAAGCCGCTAACGAGCTGTTCTATAACAAACCAGACATCACCACGGTGGCATTAGATAGTGGCTTCGCGAGCTCTCAAAGCTTGGCAAAAGCCTTTAAAAAGTACTTTGGAATCACGCCAACGGACATTCGCAATTGCCGTGATATGGAGGAGTACGGCTGCTTGATGCGAAACAGCAAGATTGGACACAAGCTTCGCAATAATGGACACGAGAATAGCGAAGCCGACCTCTATACTGAAGCCGAATCAAAAACATGGAGCACAATGATGGATATTAAAACTTTTGAATCTGGTCAATTAGCTTACGTGCGAGTGACTGGCCCATACGGAGAAAACTATGAGCCTGCAATCGATACACTTTACACATGGGCAGGCCCAAAAGGTCTAGCTGGGAACACCAGTATCTTCGTTTATCATGATAACCCAGAGATCACCCCAGCAGATAAATGCCGAACCGATATTTGTTTGTTGGTTGAGTCAACTGTAGACGTATCTAACGGTGTCGAGTTGATGTCATTTGATGGCGGTAAATACGCTTGTATTCGCAAAACGATTACTGAAAAGTCGCAATATGGACCTGCGTGGGAAGAGCTGATGGGGCAAGTTGTTGAACAGCAGCTTGATAGTGACGATAGGCCCTGTTTCGAACTTTACCATTCCTATAATCTGGAAACGAATACAGCAGATGTGAGTTTCTGTACTGCAATCAAAGCATAACGTCATTTGTAAAAAGGCACGGACAGCAGTGTGAAGAGTTCGTGTCTCCCGTCTTTTTCTTCACTTTCCTCATTGACCTGTCTATAACTTTATAGTTTAAAGTGGTTAATCATCTAGACAGATAGAGGCATTGGATTTGTATCGAATCTCAGAGTTAGCAGCAATGGTCGGCTTGTCACGAACGGCTTTACTTTACTATGAAAAGCAAAAGCTGATTTCAGGTAGACGACTAGAAAACGGCTATCGTGTTTACAGCGATAAAGATGTACAGCGAGTCCGTTTGATTCAGAAGTTGCAGGCAGGTGGATTGACACTTAAAGAGTGTAAGGCCTGCTTAGAAGCTAAGGTGGATCGAGAGCTACTCAAGAACCGACTGCAAGTCCTACAACAAGAAATTGAGCAAAAACAGCAGTCGTTGCAATTACTCGCGGCGTTACTTGGGGAAGGTGACCTTAAAGCTTGGCATGGTGATTTGGACAAACTGGCTCCTGATGCTCACTTGGATTGGTTAATTAAGCAAGGGTTTAGCGAAAAAGACGCCTTGCACTTGAAATGGTTATCAAAAGATATGAACGAACACGACGAATACATGTCCGATTTTATGAAGGTTTTCCAGACATTAGAACGCTGGGGGCCAGGTAGTGAAGAGGACACTGCAAAGGCACTGAATTTACTACCGACGACGCCACGAAATATCCTTGAAATTGGTTGTGGTAAAGGTCTAGCCACAAAAGTACTGGCAGAGCAAAGTAATGCAGTTATCACTGCTGTTGATAATGAGTCGACAGCGCTCGAACGTCTTTCTGAACGTTTTGCTGAGCAAGGATGGCAAGACAGGCTCAAGACAGTTACTGCGAGCATGACCGAGCTACCATTCGACAAACAGAGCTTTGAATTGATCTGGGCAGAAGGAAGCGCTTACATCATGGGAATCGAAAAGGCTCTAATGGATTGGAAACCTTTGTTGAAACAAGAAGGGTATCTGATGGTGAGCGACATGGTATGGAAAACGACATCACCGAGTGACGAATCGAAACAGTTTTGGAGCCATGAATACCCAGACATTCAACTTGTTGAGACACGGTTAGCGCAAATGAAAAAGGCAGGTTATGAAGTGATCGATAACTTCGCGCTGAGTCAATCTGGGTGGATGAACTATTATGGTCCATTGGGTGAACGAGTTGTTGAAATGACGTCCGAAATGTCCAATAGACCCGCATGGAAAGATATTCAACACGAAGTCCATATTTGTACTCAATATTCTGATGAGTTTGGCTACCATTTATTCCTTCTAAAAAAGAGTAATTAATCTTTATTAGCAATAAGCTAATAGCGTATTTTAGTTATCTTCACCACTCTCCCAATAATCTTGCATGTTTTGCTTTAAAACGTGCAAGATTCTTATCTGCCTTTTTATATTTCATTTTTAAAAAATCTACTTATATTGAATCTAACTTTAGTAGTTAACGCATCGATAGGTTTTCCCTATCCTAGAAATAGGATAAGCCCAATGGTGTAAACGGCTGGAGCGCACTATAGTTTGCTTAGTAACGGCAAAGGAGGTGTTTCATGAAAGCGAACCCTTATAGTGATATGGTTTTTAGCTCATTTGGAGTTAAGAGTGTTGTTCGGACGGAGAACTACAACCAAGGCACGTTCGAGCATAACAATCGAAAAAGCGTTGGACGTTTAACTGACGACAACAACGAACGGAAGAGACTTGAAACGGAAGTCTATGGTTACTGGGATTATGATAGTGACTATATTATAGCGGTGTAACTCAAACCTCTACTAATAAATGGATGGTCACATTGTTTATATTTAGGTAGTTAATATTTGATTGAATTCGGTGTAATGAAATATTAATTACTAATAAATCCACAGTTGAAGCTGGGTAATTGCTTGGCTTCGCTTATTTAAAAATAGTGTGCTTGTCGTAATCGTTAAAAGTTATAAATAAAATCGGTGAAATATTATGAAGCAAGAAAATACAACTACTGGCAAATGTCCAGTTATGCATGGAGCAGTTACCTCTTCAGAAGGTTCTAATGTTGCATGGTGGCCCAACGCACTTAACTTAGATATTTTGCATCAGCACGATGCTAAAACGAATCCTCTAGGACAAGCGTTTGATTATCGTGAAGCGGTAAAAACGTTGGATTTTGACGCATTGAAGCAAGACGTAACAGCATTAATGACCGATAGCCAAGAATGGTGGCCGGCTGATTGGGGCCATTACGGTGGTTTAATGATTCGCATGGCATGGCATTCAGCCGGCTCTTATCGAATTGGCGATGGCCGAGGTGGTGCGAGTACGGGTAACCAAAGATTTGCCCCCCTAAACTCTTGGCCAGATAACGCAAACTTAGATAAAGCACGTCGCCTTCTTTGGCCAATTAAGCAAAAGTATGGCAACAAAATTAGCTGGGCTGATCTTATCGTTTATGCGGGTAATATTGCTTACGAATCGATGGGGCTAAAAACCTACGGTTTCGCATTTGGTCGTGAAGATATCTGGTCGCCAGAGAAAGATATTTACTGGGGCGCTGAAAAAGAATGGCTTCAAGACAGTAAAGGTGAAAACAGTCGATATTCTGGTGATAGAGATTTAGAAAACCCATTAGCTGCGGTCATGATGGGCCTTATCTACGTGAACCCTGAAGGTGTTGATGGTCAACCAGATCCACTCAAAACCGCTCAGGATATGCGAGTCACTTTTGCTCGAATGGGAATGAATGACGAAGAAACCGTGGCCCTGACGGCTGGTGGTCATACAGTTGGTAAAGCACACGGTAACGGTAACGCTGCCGAACTTGGCGAATCTCCAGAAGGAGCGGATATCTCTGAGCAAGGTTTAGGTTGGAACAACCATCAGTCTCGTGGTATCGGTCGTAACACTGTAACTAGTGGCATTGAGGGCACTTGGACTACACATCCAACTCAGTGGGATAACGGTTTCTTCGAAATGTTGTTATCACATGAGTGGCAATTGACTAAGAGCCCAGCAGGCGCATGGCAATGGGAACCTGTTGCGATTGATGAGGTAAATAAGCCGGTAGACGTAGAAGATGCAAGCATCCGATACAATCCTATGATGACTGATGCCGATATGGCGCTAAAAGTGGACCCAGAATATCGTAAGATCTCTGAACGCTTTTACAATAATCCAGAGCAGTTCTCCGAGGTGTTTGCTCGCGCTTGGTTTAAGTTACTCCACCGTGATATGGGACCATCATCAGTTTACATTGGTCCAGAAGCGCCAACTGAAGCGCTAATTTGGCAAGATCCTGTTCCTGCGGGCTCAACGGATTATGATATTGAAGACGTAAAAGAAAAAATCTTAGCGTCAGACTTAAGCGCAACGGAAATGATTACAACGGCTTGGGATAGTGCACGTACATATCGCCAGTCAGATAAACGTGGCGGGGCTAATGGGGCTCGAATCCGTCTAGAGCCACAGCGTGGCTGGTTAGGAAATGAACCAGAGAAACTGAATAAGGTTCTGCCAGTTCTTGAGCGTATCGCAGCCGCTACTGGCGCAAGTGTTGCTGATGTGATTGTGTTAGCGGGTAATGTGGGTGTAGAGCAAGCAGCAAAACTTGCTGGGTTCAATGTGAACCTATCGTTCGCTCCAGGTCGAGGTGACGCAACCATAGAACAAACTGACGTCGAATCTTTTGAAGTTCTAGAACCTCTTGCAGATGGTTTCCGAAACTGGCAAAAACAGCATTATGCTGCAACACCGGAAGAGATGTTGTTAGACCGTGCTCAATTGATGGGTCTAACCGCACCAGAGATGACGGTTCTCATCGGTGGGATGCGTGTGTTAGGTACTAACTATAACGGCAGTGCTCACGGTGTCTTCACTGAGCGTGTTGGAGTGTTGAGCAACGACTTCTTCGTTAATCTTACAGACATGAACTATCAGTGGAAGCCAACAGGCCGAAACTCCTATGATATCGTGCATCGTTCTAATGGTGTCGTGAAATGGACTGCGACGCGTGCTGACCTTGTATTCGGTTCTAACTCGATACTAAGAGCGTATGCTGAAGTCTATGCGCAAGATGATAACAAAGAAAAGTTTGTGACTGACTTTGTTGCTGCGTGGACTAAGGTAATGAATGCTGACCGTTTTGATTTGAAATAACCAAGATAATGTGGCCTTGCTAATGTGCAAGGCCACTTTCTTTTTTCACTTGTTCTCTACCCTTAATCATTCCAAAAAATTATCAAAATTATAATATTAGATAATTTCACCTACTTTCCCATTTGCCTTACTCTAGCGTCAGTTGGAAATAACCATATAACGTTGTTGGCTTGTTTTACTGCGCTAACAAGAGTTCTGCCGAGGGGTTACATGAAAGTTTTACACACCATGATTCGAGTAGTGGACTTAGAAAAGTCCATCAAGTTTTATTCTGAAGTGCTTGGCATGAAAATGTTGGATCGTTTCGAAAATGAAGAGTATCGCTATACGCTAGTCTTCGTGGGCTACGAAGGTCAAGATGCAGGTTCGACTATTGAGTTAACTTACAACTGGGATACAGACAACTATGACCAAGGCAACGCTTGGGGACATATTGCGATTGGTTGTGAGGACATTTATGCAGCGTGTGAGCGCATTGAGCAACTTGGTGGCAACATTACTCGCGCTCCGGGTCCTATGAAAGGTGGCGAAACGCACATCGCTTTTGTTAAAGATCCAGACGGCTATTCAATTGAGCTTATTCAAACGAGCAAATAGGGGTATCACAATGACAGATTCAATGTTTCAACCAATTCAGCTTGGTTCATTAACACTAAAAAACCGCATCGTAATGCCACCTATGACTCGCTCTCGTGCGACTCAACCTGGTAACTCTGCTAACGATATGATGGCCGAGTACTACGCACAGCGCGCGTCTGCTGGTTTAATCGTTGCCGAAGGCACACAAATTTCACCAATGGGACAAGGTTATGCTTGGACTCCTGGTATTTATTCAGACGAGCAAATCGCGGGTTGGAAAAAAGTCACTGATGCCGTACACGCAAAAGACGGAGCTATCTTTGCTCAGCTTTGGCACGTTGGTCGTGTCACACATCCAGACAATATTGGTGGCAAGCAGCCTATCTCATCTTCGGCTCTAAAAGCTGAAAACGTAAAAGTATTTGTGGATAATGGCTCGAACGAACCTGGCTTTGTTGATGTGGTCGAGCCTCGTGCGATGACAAAAGAAGATATTCAAGAAGTCGTTGGTCAATACCGTCAAGCAGCACTGAATGCGATCGAGGCTGGTTTTGATGGTATCGAATTGCATGGTGCAAACGGCTATTTAATCAACCAATTTATTGACTCTGAAGCAAACAACCGTGATGACGAATACGGTGGTCCAATCGAAAATCGTCTTCGCTTTTTAGATGAAGTCGTCGCAGCTGTCGTAGATGCGATTGGTGCCGACAAAGTAGGTGTTCGTCTTGCGCCATTTACTTCACTTAACGGCACAGTAGATAAAACGCCAATTGATACTTACACCGCTGCGGCTCGCGTATTGGAAAAACACCACGTAGTCTATATACACATTGCAGAAGTCGATTGGGATGATGCCCCAGACACACCAGCGGAATTTAAAACCGCAGTAAGAGAAGCGTACCAAGGTACGATCATTTACGCTGGTCGCTACAACCAAGAGAAAGCCGAAAAAGCACTGTCTGACGGTATTACTGATATGGTAGGTTTTGGTCGTCCGTTTATCGCCAACCCTGACTTACCGAGTCGACTAGAACACGGTTACCCGCTAGCAGAACATAATCCAAGTACTTTGTTTGGTGGTAACGAAGTGGGTCTATTAGACTACCCAGAGTACCACGCTTAATCGTTGTCTGTTGTATTTAAGCCCAAAGCGCCGAGCAGTGCTTTGGGCTTTTTTACTTTTGTGACAACCAAACGCAGCTTTAGTACAATCCTTTACTTGTTCATTTGCATTAATTTTCGTAGACCTAAGATCGATGAGTTTTACTGACATTCAAAGCAAGCTTGCTGAATTTGCCGCCATCGAACAGGTATTTGAGTACTTTGAGGTTGAGTTTGACAGTAAATTTGTCGAAGAGTATCGCTTACCTCTACTAAAACGGTTCAATGGCTACTTGATTATGCAAAAGCCAGAAGACTGGTTTGCTGCGCGACGAGTCCTTCGCAATGCCTACTGCAAAGTTCAAAGGGGACGACTCGATCCACATACTCGTTCAGCTTGTCGTGGGTGTACTTCCTGCATCAGACGATAATAATTATTTGTATCCCTTCCGAATGTCAAAAAGCTAATGCTTTGATAGTAATGTGTTTTATCTGACTTTGTTATTGATTAAATCAGACTAAATCCACTATTAAACTCTCCTCCATCGATCATATATCGGCTAATCCTTAAGATTCTCATCAACAGTTAATCACTACGAGAATTTATCCGATGAAATCAAAAAACCTTCTTTCCACCCTTGTTATGACAACGCTAATGTCTGGCTTTGTTTCAAACGCGGTCGCTGCTAACGCAAGCGATGGTGTACAAGACATGTCTGACCCTTTAGCAGTGTACACACAAGCGGGAGCAGGGCTGACGGATAAAGGCTTAAACGTAAAAATCGGTCGAGCTTATGACACCGGGAATGACGACACGATGGCGATGAACGTATTGGAGATTAAAGGCTTTGTCGGTAGCTCATTAGGTTGGTCTGGTACTTCAGAACGCGATGATTCTGTCGACTCAGTTCGTTTCCGTAATTTCACCATTAACACGACAAATGGCCTTGGTCGACAAATTGATTTGAATTACAACGTCGAACAAGAAGCATTGAACACCTCTTATAGTTTTATCCAAGCGCTACCTAAATGGGGTGGGTTACAACTTTATCCATTAGCTGGTGTCGGCGTTCAGGTCAAAAACGGCAAGTTTACTGGTGATAAAGTTGAACAGGTATCTTCAGGCCAAGTGAACCCAGACGACCAATACATCGGATATACCTTACCTGGCGTCTATGCCGTTGTTGGTGGCTATAGCAAATATTCAATTACAGACAAGTTGTGGGTTAACTATAACCCAATGTGGGTCACGCCTTTAGCGGGCTCGCAAGCTTGGACGGATGCAGGTTCTGTTTTTACTAATGAGTTTGTAGTTTCTTACCAGTTCACTCCACGTTTTAACGTTCGTTACTTTGCTAACTGGACGCATGATCAATCCTATTTCGATGGTGATCAACGTGTCGAGTTCAACTATCAGTTTTAGTCGAGTCGTTTTGAGAACGTCCACTAAGTAAGTTAAGAAGATTGTTTAAGTAGGCTCCAATGAAACTCGCTAATTCTTTATTTTTACTCTCACTAACGCTAATTGGTACTAGTGCTCAAGCTACATCTTTCACAGATCCAATTGATGGTCAGTTGGACATGGGAGACTACTTAGCGGAAAACGCGTATGGCTTCCTCCCTGTGCCCATTCTGATCACTGAACCTGCGGTGGGGTATGGCGGTGGAATGATGGGAGTATTCTTGCATGAATCTGATGCTCAAAAAAAGAAGCGTAAAGAATTAGCCCTAAAGTCACTTGATGGTGGAGCCAAGCTTCTTACTCCAGCGATTACCGTTGCAGGGGCGTTTGGTACTCAAAATGGTACGTGGGCGGGTTTTATCGGTCATAGGCATACCTGGAACAAAGACAGCATTCGCTATTTAGGCGGCGCCTTTTATGGTGACATTCATATGAATTTCTATGCTCCGTTTGCGAAAGATGACGCATCAGGTTTTGAAATGGGCATGAATGGATATGGTGTTATCCAGAAGTTGCAGTTTCGAGTGGGTAAATCACCCGTCTTACTTGGTGTGAGTCAAAAGTTCGTTTCCCCAGAACTGAGTATTGTGGAGCCAAGCAAAGCGAATCAGGTGGCTAATCGGTGGTTGAATATGACGCCGACGGTATCAGGTCTGGGGGCGATTGCTGAATATGACACCAAAAACAACTTCTTATATCCAACGGCAGGTGGAGATTATAAAGCGGAATACATGGTATTCAGTGAGCACCTTGGTAGTGACTACGACTTTCAAACATTTGCCGCAGAAGGCACACAATATTTCCCCGTTAGTCAAAAATGGAATGTGGCATTGAAGGGTAAGTACAACACTTTATCGACGGATGAGAGGTTGCTGCCTCCTCCGGCGTACCCTGATATCGAGCTTAGAGGTATTGCTAGAAATCGATATCAAGGCACTTCAACAGCTTCAATCGAATCACAGGTCACTTATAGCTTCACAAACCGCTGGTCGAGTTCGGTATTTGCCGGGGTTGGTTCTGCTACCGATGCGACTAATGAGCTATTTAGTGACGGAAATCACTACGCCTACGGAGTGGGCTTTCGTTATTTGATCGCTCGTCGTTACGGCTTAAAAGTAGGAATAGATGTCGCGAAAAGTGAAGAAGACAATGCGCTCTATTTTCAAGTGGGTACCGGACTTTAGGACCCAAATAACACCGTAATTATTATTAAACCAAAGCTTAAAAGGTAAGTATCATGAACATTCATTTTAACACACAAAGCATTGTTTTATCGGAAAGCATGCGTTCACATTGTGTCACCAAAGCGGACCATTTATTCGTAGTGCACCCACAGGCAACGGAGATTTTCGTCTCGATAATCCACCACCGCTCTTATGGGCAATATGATGTTGAGCTTAAAGTTCACACTGAGCATCAATGGTGTTTCGTTAAACACTCTGGTGATGAGTTCTACCATGTCGCGGCTGAAGCATTTTCTGCTATGACGCATAAACTTCAGAAACAAAAAACGAAAGCAAAAAGAGAGCTTAGAGATCATTCATTGGAGGTGGAGCACGATGAGTAGCCATAACTTAACCTATGACCTATTGGAGTGTGGTCGTTGTCGTCAACGTGTCATGCTTACCAGCAAAAGTCGCGGAGAGCTACAATGTTGTGGTTTCCCTATGCGCAATGTCACTTATGATCGACTTGGGCATTACTTGGATTTGTCACTAGCACAAAAATCATCATTGGCTCAATGCTTGAGTACCATCGAAAGTAAACTAGTGCAAAGTGATTCTTCCAATAAAGAACTGACTAATTTGAAAGAGCTAATTAACCGCCAACAGGCTGTAGCAGGCAAGTTCGCGCAACTATTAATGGGTATATCAGATGAGCCGACAAGTTTGTCGAAGTCTTTCATGAACGTCATTGATGACCTCTACCTTTCTTCGTTAAACCTTTATCCTAGCTTTTCTTTGGAAGCAAAAAGTGAAGCAAATATGGAATACGTAAGGCTTTTTGATGAGGCGACAGAGCTCGATAAGGAAACCATCGCGTTGTTAGAAGACACCTTGTATAGAGTAGAAAAAAGCCCTCAGTCCACACCATAATGCTGACTTCAAATAAACAGAAATCACTGACTCACCACGTGTAAAGACAGCTATAACTAATAGCTGTCTTTTTGTTTCCGCAATTAGTCATTCGTAATTTGATTTGAATGGACTATGTTTAATTTAGGCGAATCAGACAGATAGAGCGGAAATAATGGATCTAAATCTCCTTAAAACCTTTGACGCGGTTATTAAGTCGAAAAGTGTGAACGAAGCGGCCGAAGTTCTCAACATCACTGCTCCAGCGGTCAGTCATGCGCTTAATAGGCTTAGAGATGAATATCAAGACCCGCTATTTATTCGTCAGGGAAGAGGCATCGTACCTACTAATTTTGCTATTGAGCTTCACAACGAGATTCAAGAGCCGCTTAGCCTGTTGCTGAATGGGTCCAAATCACGTCAAGACTTTGAACCTGAGTTAAGCCAACGTACCTTTCGCATTTCTAGCCATAAAGACATCGACCTAATCGTTGTCCCCCCTTTGGTTCGCTATAAAAATGTGCATGCACCGAATGTCACCATACAGGCAGACATTGAACATTTGAATGAGCAAGACCGACACGACGACCTGAGGCGTCGTCGTGTGGACGTAATATTAGCGACGGTGCCATTAGAGGATAGGGGCTACAACAATGAGGTACTCTTTGATCAAGAGTTGGTGGTTACCGTAAGTAAAGATCATCCAAGGATACAAAGTGAATTGACGATGGAGGATTTTCTTAGAGAAAGCCATATTACTTGGAAAACTCAACGTCTTAATACCAATACACTGGACTCTGTAGCGATTGACGTCGCGCTTCCGCCACGACAAGTCGCATATTCCACGGGCTCTGGTGCGACGGCGTTGGTTATGGCTGCACAAACAGATTGGCTTGCTGTCAGTGGTCAATGGCAAGCGGAACAGCTTGCAGAGTCTCTCGGACTAAATGTCTTTCCAATACCATTTGAAACTCAGAAAGTTCCGGTTTACATGACGTGGCATCAGTCCCAAAAAAACGACAAAGGACATGAGTGGTTTCGGCAAGCGATAGTGTCATCGCTTGACCTGTAGACAGTAAAGCGACTTTACAAGATCTCAATTAGATAGCGACCTAACAGTGGTCGCTTTTTGGTGTGAATGCTGACGAAAAGTAGTTAGAAAATGACGGCAGTGAGTAAGGCTAGCAATAACACTGCTGACGAATAAAAGGTTAGTGCGAAGCCAAATGAGCGTGCTGGTGCGCCGTGCTTATAGCCAATTGCAAACAGGACTCGGCCTAGAAGGAAAAGAGCTGAGCATATTGGAACCGCAGAAAGCCAAAGGCTGGGCGCCAGTGTACTCCATGCAAAGTAGATGGGCAGTGCTATGACAAGTTGTTCAAGGGTGTTCTGTATGATGCTCTGTAAGATACGTGCTTGTTGTGAGCCTTGAGTGAGGCCACTACCATCAATATCCTCTGCGCTAAAAAAACGATGTTTAGCTAGTCGCCCAATGGATATGAGTAGAAATAACGTTGGTAGAATAAACGAGTAAGACAGAACTTCGAAGCGATTTGTATTGTCATCAAAACTCAATGGGTTTGAATAAATCGCATAGCCTATGGATGCCAATGAAAGGAACAAAGCCAGCCCCATGCCTTTGGCTACGCCTTGCTGTTTGGTTGAAAGTGCCATTAAGTCGCCCTTCTATGTAATTATGAAGGGCTGAAAACAGCCCTCTCTTTGTGATTGAAGTCGTGTTGGGTATATATGTCCCTGAATAATAAAGTTAACCTTCAAATAACCAGTTCTGCCAACTTTGCATTCTTAAAATCACTTTACGGACAATACTGAACATCTCCCATTTAGGTGAATAAACCGCAACATGAGCATCAGTGCCTGAAGGTATTGGCATACCTTGCAAAAGTGACGGGTTGTCCAATTCAACTTTTACTAAGATCCTACCGTTATGAGGTATCTGTTCTGGATACTTCATGATGCCAGATGGAGTGATTGCACCTTGAGCAAATATATCGTTTACCTGTACCACATGGGCTTTATACGCGTGACCTGGAATAGTATTAAAGGTCACTTCTGCCGGATAACCAGCTTTAATATAGCGCGCAGGCGCTTGTTTAAACGCAGCAAATAGTTGTTTGTCTTCTTTATGTACGAACGTTAGATTACCTTGAAATGGAACAATACGGCTTTTCATGCCTGGGCGAAGTGCCACTTGAGTTACGTAGCCATCAGTAGGCGCTTTTACAGTAGTTTTCGCTAAGTTAAATTTCGCTAACTCTAACTGAGATTGATATTTGCTTTGGTTGGCTTTTTGTTCCAACAATTGAGTTTCGATATTGTCGATATTCTCTTGCGATGAAAACCCTTTCTTACCGAGTTTCTGGTAACGAACCAATTCTGATTCATAAAATTCAATGGCAGAAGATGTTCGTTGAATGTCGCTTTCTATACGGCTCACTTTATCTTGGAAAGGCGTTTTATCGATTTGATAAAGTGGATCACCAGCTTTCACCTGTTGGTTGCCTTTCACATAGACATCGGTAATTAACCCCTCTACTTGTGATGTGATAGGAGTCGTGACGCTGTATAAACGAGCCATACGAGAAACTGGTTGATACATCGCCATATAGAGAAAGATCCAACCTACGATAAATAACCCAATAACGCTGGCCGTTGTTAGCGTCCATTTATTTTTAGGCACTTTAAAAGCTTTAAATACAATAACGCAAAGTGCTGCGTAACTCAGGATGATGAGCGTTTCCATTTCGTTACTCCTTGATTGATTTTTCAAGAGCATCAATGCGTTCAACTAATGCTTGATATTGTTTATCGGAATGGGCTGAACGAGCCCCTAACCACTGTTGTTTATCACCGTCATACATGGTTGCCCATACCCAAAGCACAGGCCACATAACATGGAGGAAAAACAAACTAATCCAACCAGCAACATGAATCGCATCGGCATGTGGATGATTACGTTTTTTGGCAATCTCATAAGGAATATCGTGCAAAATGATCAATCCATAGATCAGGATTAGAAGCACAACAAACAAAATCGCCAGTGATGCATAATCTAGAGTGAGGTTCATAGTCTCCCCCTTAGTTTAAAACGTTGTAGCCGCGGCCAACCATGCACTGTTTCATGACACTATCAACATCGTGTTGATATTTGGCTTCACTGTATTGTGCTTCAGCACGGTGGTGGAGTAAGCCACCTACCAGACCAACCCCTGCACCAACTTTGGCGCCTTTAGAACCGTGGCCGCCGGCAATGGCTGTACCTGCTGCGCCTAATGATGCAGTGCGGGCTGTGCCTCCCACAACGTCGCGACCTAAACTATCGACTTGATTGCTTTGAACCTGGGTTGATAGTTGTTGGCATTCGTACATATCAGCGTTGTATTTTTCCATATCGACACCTTTGGTATCGACAATAACGTTAGCGAACGACGTCGCTGAATAGATGGCAGTAAATAAAATGAAAAGGCTGCTTTTGATGTTCATAATGGTCTCTCTAACTGTTTTTTCTAATAGTATTTCTGTCGTTAGAGTTGAACAAATAGCGTTCGTTAATAGTGGATTAAGTGTTATTCAACTAAGAAAAAGGTATTTGATAACATAAGGTTATGTTACCTAGTTTGGAAGTGAAGATGTTTAGATAAAGAAAAAGGCTCATAGCATAACTACTATGAGCCTTTTGATTAATAAGTCGTTTTATTTGTCATCAACGTTGACAAACATAAACGTCAACGCAAATGCCAGTGCAAACACACCAATCACGCCAAGAACCGCTTGAATGAAGTTTTGAGTACCGCTTGCTAGGTATGCAGGCAAACTAAATACTGAAGACAAAATGTAGCTCGTTAGATGCGTGTCGATAGTTACTGAGATCGCACCAACAATACCTGCTGCTAGGCTCGCCATGAACAGTGCTTTAGTGTACTTAGTCAACACACCAAAGAGTGCAGGCTCAGTGATACCAAGAATTGCAGTGATACCAGAACCTACGGTAACAGAAGACTGTTCTTTTGAAACGTTCTTACGCTGTTTATACCATACCGCCATTGTAGCACCCGCGATAGCGAGGTTACCCAAGCACATTATTGGCATAAGCAAGTCTTTTCCATACAGCGCGAAGTTATTCAAGCTGATTGGCGTCATGCTGTGGTGAATACCAAATACGATGGTGATTGGGCGAGTTAAACCAAATACAAAGCCAGTCAGTGTTGGAGAGATTTCTAATAGCGAGCTTACCACCCAACCTGCGCCATTACTTAACCACATGCCAGCTGGGGCAACCAGGGACAATACGATAGTTGAAGTGACCGTGAAGGCGAGTAGGGGAGTGAATACTGGCTTGGCGGATGAAGGGACGAATCGATCAACAAATGGTGTCACTTTTGAAAGTACCCAAACCGCTAAGATAGCAGGTACGATTGCGCCGCCATAGTTAAGCAGTTCGATTGGTACCACACCAAGTACAGTCAGCTCCGGAACGCTACCAGCGTCTTTGAGTAACGCCGCTTTTTCTACTAGTTTAGGCGCAAGCATGGCGGAAGACACAGCCAATGCAATGTATTCGTTTACTTTAAATACTTTAGCGGCAGAAAAAGACACTAACATTGGTAGGAAGAAGAATACAGCGGTAGAAATCGAACGGAAGAAGTACACTGTATCTGAAAATTCTGAAATAACGTTGGTCGCAATTAAACCAGAAAGAAGGCCCATCAACATACCCGCACCAGCAATTGCAGGAACCACAGGGCCAAAAATGCCCGCAACGATGCGCATTGCATTTTGGAACAGCTTACCTTTTTCAGCTTCAATCACTGGTTCATCACTGCTTTTGCTAACACCTGATAGCGCGTTGTACCACTTTTCTACATCTACACCGATGACGACTTGAGTCTGACCTTGAGCAAGAACCACCCCTTTGACCCCAGAAATGGCTTCTAGCTGCTCTTTCTTGGCAAGTGTCTCATCTGCTAACTTGAATCGAAGACGAGTCATGCAGTGAGTAATGTTGATGATGTTATCTTGGCCGCCAAGTGCTTGAACCAATATTTGTAGGTTGTCGCTAAAGCTATTCTTGTTACTCGATGCTTGAGCATTCAAGTTCACTTCATTATTAGTTTCAGTAAGTTGCATCTAAGGAGTCCCTATGTGCTTGCGTTATTTGTTGGGGACATAATATCCATCACTCATATTTACCCCAATCGGAAAAACAGAGACTTCCGTCACATTAAGTGCGGCAAATTGTTAATTTTCAGCAAAATTCGTCGATTGGTTCGTTTTTTTTAGCGAATGTTTAGCAATAACGAACCAGTTACTTTTTGCCGAAAATTAGCGCTTGAAATAAGGTTTTTTTCGCTGTTATATAGAATAAAACCACTGACATAGAGCTATTACGCCGTGAAAGAAAATATCATATCCAACATTGAATGTATAATTACTAAGCCAGACCGACACAATCTAATTACTGTGATTGTAGAAACCGAGAGCGGCGTAACAGGCTATGGATGTGCGACATTCCAACAGCGTCCACTTGCTGTTAAAACTATGGTTGATGAATATATTAAGCCTTTGTTATTAGGTAAGAATGCGAATAATATTGAAGACCTTTGGCAAATGATGATGGTCAATGCCTATTGGCGCAATGGTCCGGTTATTAATAATGCTATTTCTGGTGTTGATATGGCTCTTTGGGATATTAAAGCCAAATTAGCTAATATGCCGTTACATCAATTATTTGGTGGTAAATCTAGAGATGCCATTCAAGTGTATACACATGCAACGAGTGACACAATGGAAGGGCTTTATGAGCAAGTTGAGCAATTCCTAGAGCAGGGTTATAAACACATTCGTTGCCAATTGGGATTTTATGGCGGTGTACCAGAGAATATGCACACCACAGAAAATCCAACTGAAGGCTCATACTACGACCAAGACCAGTATATGGATAACACATTAGAGATGTTCCGTTTACTGCGTGAAAAGTACGGTCGTAAATTCCACATTCTTCATGATGTACATGAACGGCTGTTTCCTAATCAAGCGTTGCAATTTGCCAAGCAAGTTGAACAATATCAACCGTATTTCATTGAAGATATTCTGCCGCCAAATCAAACCGAATGGTTGGATAACCTACGCAGCCAAACCTCGGTATCGCTAGCGTTAGGGGAGCTTTTTAATAACCCAGAAGAGTGGAAGTCAGTCGTTGTTAATCGTCGTATTGATTTCATTCGTTGCCATGTTTCACAGATCGGTGGTATCACTCCTGCGTTGAAATTAGGCCATCTATGCGAAAGCTTCGGTGTTCGTATTGCATGGCACTGTCCACCAGATATGACACCAATTGGAGCAGCGGTGAATACTCACCTAAATGTGCACCTTCACAACGCGGCAATTCAAGAGCATGTGCATTACAAAGAGAACACACGAAAAGTGTTCCCTAATGCAGCTGAGCCTAGAAATGGTTTTCTTTATGCTTCAGAAGACATAGGCATCGGAGTAGAAATCAACCGCGCTGCGGCACTTGATTTCCCAGTAGAATATCGTCCTCATGAGTGGACTCAAAGCCGACTTCCAGATGGCAGTATTCATACTCCTTAAGGTGTAAGTACTATTTAGAAAAATCGACCGCTATAATTAGCGGTCGTTTTGGTCTCGATATTGCAAACTCTCATTATTGAATTTTGTGTGATAAGTGCATTGATAATTTATATCAATAACATCGCTAACAATAAAAGCCTCACCTGATGTTAAAAAACCGCGATTAGTAATATTCATAGCAGCGGTGGTACGTTTACATTGTAAAATGTTGGCATCCTCCGTTGATAAGTTAATTGCTTTATAGTTGGTTAGATAACTGTCAATCTTCAAACCTAACGACAACGCATATTTTTGCAGTGAACTCTCAATAATACTGTCGTTCATTTTCGGAAAAAGATGTACCGGAACGATCGTTTCTTCTATCTGTGTGATTTTATTTTGGATTAAACGTAACCTTTTGATATGCCATAAATAGTCATCTTCTCCAATAGTAAAGACTTGCATCTCATGAATAGTCGGTACCCGTTTATTCAATTGCACTTTCTTATAGGAAATTTGCTCGAAGCTGTTTTCCGTAATTGAATTGTAGATTAAGGGAGAGCCGATAATAGAAGTGTTAACATAATAACCAGAACCCGTTTTTGGTTTAACAATGCCAATGGCTTCCAATTTTGACAGGGCTTTTCTGACAGAAAAACGTGATAGTTGGTACTTATCTACAAGCTCTCTCTCAGATGGCAGCTTATAAGTGATAACGTTATTGCAGATCTTACTTATTAAATCTTGTACCAGTTCTTCGTGTTTTTTCATCTTTATCTAATTCGATAAACCAAAATAATAAAGTTAATAATAGCGGTTATGTTGTCTCACTAGCAACACCTTTACGGTTAACAGATAAGCAAACACTCACAAGTCGCAAAACTGGCATTCCTTTCATAAGAGAATGCCAGTTCGTGTCGAAGTTGTAAGCATGGTGGCCTATAGAAAAAGTAGTGTAGGTTATTCAAAAATTGCTTTTTTTCTATCCTTTAAATGAAACCATACACTTATCAAGATAAACAAAAACGCGAAATAGTAGACGAACGAGGAGAGTGAAGCGATAAAGTCGACACCTTGTTCAACTTGCTCTTGGTTGTAGCCTTGAGAGACCAGTTTGTAGTAGTACGCGTATAGCACACCAATAGAACCATATCCCAAGTTAAACATCAGTCCTTTGAAGCTTAGAACGGTTGCGCGGTTGTGTGATTCAGTTTTTCTATTGAGGTGGTAACTAATAAAGATGTTCATCGTCATGATGATAAAGATCAGTACTAGTGCCGGAATTACGCCGTAAATCGACCAACCTAAACTAATAAAGTAGTAGGTCGCGATAGTCGCTATCCCCATGATCGCGATGAACTTTTTAGGGGCTAGACTTTCGGCAAAGCGACGACTTTGACCTGCAAAGAGTATCTTAAAAATACTCACGCCAGCGCCAATGAATCCAATGTAGATAATAGGAATGTCGATAGCGCGATAATATTGACTATTCATAGTGAGAAACATGCGTGAGGTGTGCTCGAAAAGACTGTAGTAGAGCAATATGAACAACACATAAGGTGTAGACATAACCCACTTACCGGTACTGAGCGTCAAGTTTAAGCTTGCTAACGTTGTTGCTAGCTTATCGCCGCTTTTGGGCATCGGTTTTTTATCTTCTTGCATATTGATTGCTGCGTAAATGGCGACCATGGCTACGATCAAAGTGGCGTAAACCGGAATACGCATAATGTCTTGAGTGCTCTCTGGTGCTGTCCATCCAAACAATTGGTACGCAGACCCCATGACATCGACATCATACATAGCGGCCCCGATCAGCGTAACGAAGATACCCACTGCAGAGGCCACTCGTATTTGAATCTGCAATACATGAGGCCACGCCTCTTCCTTACCTTGTTCTTTCAAGGTGTCGTATGCCAAAGCTTCGTCGGCACCGCTAGCAAGGGCCATAGCTAAGCCACTTAATATCCGGTTAACCAAAAATACCGCGAATACCAAACTCGGATTACCTGTCGGGACAAAAGCTATCATGGCGATCTCAACGAACATGATAATCGAGGATAAGACGACAAGTTTCTTACGACCTAAAGTATCGGCAAAGGCTCCTGATGGTACTTCCGCAAGAACGATGGTTGCAGCCCAAATCACATTGAGCATTGCAAACTGCGACAGTGTTAACCCGTAATCCAGATAGAGCAGGGTGAAAACAGGATAATAAAAACGCGCAAAATAGCTGCTTCGAAACATTAAGAAGTAGCGCACATTGCGAACTTGGAGGATTTCCTTAAGTGTCATGACTTTTTCATTTATTAGACTTTTATAAGGTTATGTATAACCCTTTTTGGTCGAGATGGTAAGGTTTCAGCCGAAAAATCATAGGTTTGTTGCAAAGCGATTTAGCTTTGAATATTTAGAACAGATTAAATATGGTGGCTTTCGCATCAAAAGGACTCTTCTTAGTGTCCTCGTTAGTGACAATAAAATAAAAACCACTAGTCACTCGATTTTCTAGCTAATCAGCATCTATGCTGTATAGATGAGCTGAATGCAATCAATGAGTTAATCATGGATCCATTATCCCAAGGAGTGCTAGGTGCCTCTTTGTCTCAATCATTAAGTAGAAAAAAACAAATAGTCGTTGCTGGTATATTGGGTCTGCTCGCGGGCATGTCCCCTGACTTAGATGTGCTTATTCGTTCGCATGATGATCCTTTGTTGTTCTTAGAGTTTCATCGCCAATTCACACATTCATTGTTTTTCATCCCTATTGGTAGCTTAATTTGTGCGTGGGTGCTACATCCTTTGATTGCGAAAAGACGTGGACTTTCCTTTAAACAAAGTTGGCTTTACTGCACGTTAGGTTATAGCACTCATGCATTATTAGACTCTTGCACTAGTTATGGAACTCAATTGTTGTGGCCGTTTACTAATGAGCGTTATGCATGGAGCACGGTTTCGGTCATTGATCCTATCTATACGCTACCTATTTTGATACTGGTCGTTTTGGCAACGTTTAAGCGTAAAACATGGTTAGCCCGATTGGCTTTTTTGTGGGCTGTTATGTACCCAACGATAGGCATGATTCAAAGAGACCGAGCGGAAGCAGCTGGTTGGCAATTGGCTAACGAAAGACAGCATACCCCGATTAAACTAGAGGCCAAGCCGAGCTTTGCTAACATATTACTGTGGAAAGTAGTCTACGAAACCAGCGATCGATATTATGTCGATGCAGTTAGAGTAGGAAGTACAGTGAAAACATACCCTGGACAATCCGTACCTAAACTTGATGTGAATAGAGATTTTCCTTGGCTCGATCCTAACTCACAACAAGCTATCGATATCGAACGCTTTCGATGGTTTTCTAACGGATATGTTGCACAAGATCCTGATGACAAGACACGAGTCATCGACGTTCGATATTCTATAATTCCGAATCAAGTTAAATCACTTTGGAGCATCAAGCTTTCTCCTTCCGCAGACATGAAATCTCATGTTGAATATCATACTCATAGAGACAGCAGTCCCGAGTCTAGAGAGGAATTTTTTGGGATGTTGTTCGACTGAATTGATTTGTCATCATTTCAGCATAGGCAGCAATTTAACTATAATGCTCACAGCATCAAGCTTTAGAATTGAAAAATTAAAACGCCCTGGTGACACTTAACGCGCACTAGGGCGAAAAATAACTACATGTGTCGAGATAGCTCCTCTAGCATGGTAAAGGTGAGTTATGTGGCTTATTGTCTTGCTCTAATCCAGTTCCAATCCCACTGTTTTAGCCTTCTCCGACTCAAGTTCAGCCATATTTTTCGTTTGCTTGAACGATTCATCAAACAGCACTTTCTTTTCTTCTGCACTTTCAATTTCGTCGGTCACGTCAACCTTCAATATTAAGTTCAAACCAAGTGCAACGAGAGAACCAGTGGTAATTCCCGAACCTAGAATAACTCTCAAGGAATCTGGGAAGTAGGTCAATGTTTCAGGACGAATCGTCACTGTCATTCCGGCGGCGACACCCAGAGCAACAATCAACATATCGCGCTTGGTAAAGTTCAGACGAGACAGAATGTTGATACCGGATGAGATGATCATTGAGAACATAACGATGCCAGCACCGCCTAACACGCTGCTAGGAATAGTAACGACTAGGCCACCTATCTTAGGAATCAATCCTGCACAAACCATAATGACGCCAGTAAAGGCGACCACATGGCGACTTGCAACACCAGTAATCGAGACAATACCAACGTTTTGGCTGAATGAAGAAAACGGTGTAGTACCGACAACGGACGCTAAAGCACTACCCACACCATCACATAAGATACCACTGGAAAGTTTTTTACCCGTGAGCTTCGTTTTGGTGGCATCGCTTAGGGCTAAGAAATCCCCAGTAGATTCCATAATAGTGACCAAGTAAGCGATGGACATACCAATAATGCCAGCTACAGTGAATTCAATGCCAAACGGCAATAGGTCTGGAGTAGCAAAAACGGTCGCTTCTTTTACAGGAGTAAAGTCCACCATGCCCAATGCCAACGCAATCAGATATCCAACAGCAATACCAATAACGATAGATGCCGCACCGAAGATTCCCTTACCAAAGTTAGAAATTGCGATAATCAATAAAAGAACAAAAGTGCCGAGAGCGAGATTTTCTAACCGTCCGTATCCTTCTTGGCCTACAAAGCCTCCCGCGATCCAGTCGATACCGACAGGGAGTATGGTAAGACCGATCAATACAACGACCGTTCCGGACACGACGGGCGGGAACAACTTGCGTATTTGAGGCATAAATTTGGAGCCAATGATCATGACCAAGGAGCCAACCAATGCCGCTCCAAAGATGGCAGCAACACCAGATTCAATGCCAATAGAGATAGAGATAGCAACAAACGTAAAGCTTGTGCCCATAACAACCGGAAGTCTAATGCCTATTACTCCAACGCCTTTACATTGGATGATAGTAACGACTCCCGATACCAGTAACGCTGCATTAACTAAGACAATCATTTCATTAGTCGGAAGGCCAATGGCACTTCCCACAACTAAAGGCACCGCAATGATTGCCCCCATAGCCGCCAGCATATGTTGAAATGCTAATAGTAACGATGTTCCAAATGGCGGTTTATCCTCAACTTCATATGTTAACTTCATACTACGTCCTTCTATTCACCACTTAATAAATTCGTCAGCAATAGAGCAAGTTATGTTCCAAGAGCTTTGACAACCAATTATTACGTTTAGCTTTTTAGAGATTCGTTGGAGTTTTACGATGGTAATAATTAATTTTTGATTGATGGATTTGTGAGCATGCCGATCTCCGAGTTTAGTGGTGATTAACCGTGAATCTCGAAAGGGTAAGAAGGTGTCAAGTTGATAGTTAGTGGCGATAACGAGGTTATCATTTTGATAGCTAAGCCTTGAGCAGGTGGTTAAAACGACGGGTTTAATTCATTTTTACTAACGTCAACGTCGTAAATAGACTAAGATACACGGCCTTTATCTAGCCCAGAGCCCAGAGCCCAGAGAGTAATGACTGACAAAACATCTCCAACAACATTCGCTGACCTAGGTCTGATTCCAACCTTAGTTGAGCGACTAGAGGAGTTGGAATACAGCCAACCGACTCCAATCCAATCTCACACCATTCCTTACCTACTTGAAGGGCGTGATCTTGTTGGTGGTGCGAATACGGGTTCTGGTAAAACCGCCGCGTTTTCGCTGCCGATTCTGCAAAAAATCTGTCAGCAGGACAAACCTAACAGTCGTCGTGGCAACACGGTTTCTCACCTAATTCTTGTTCCTACGCGCGAACTAGCGTCACAGGTGGCGTATAACGTGAAATCGTACTCATATCATCTACGAAATGAGATCAAAACGGTTGCTGTATTTGGTGGTGTATCAGCAAACCCTCAAATGCTAGCGCTTCGAGGTGGCAGCGACATTGTTGTGGCAACACCTGGACGATTACTTGATCTGGTATCAAGTAATGCTATTAAGCTAGACCAAGTGCAAACACTAGTACTAGATGAAGCGGACCGTATGTTGAGCTTGGGCTTTACAGAAGAGCTCAACAAAATCCTTGCTTTGTTACCAGAGAAAAAACAGACGTTACTATTTTCAGCAACCTTCCCTGAGAAAGTGACAAGTCTGGCACAGCATTTACTTAGCGACCCTGTTGAAGTGCAATTGCAAAGTGCTGAAACCAGTACTCTCGTGCAACGTGTGTTTAGCGTGAATAAAGGTCAAAAGACGGCAGTACTCGCGCACTTAATCAAACAGCATCAATGGCGACAAGCGTTAATCTTTGTTAATGCCAAAAATAGCTGTAACCATTTAGCACAAAAGCTATCAAAACGCGGTATCACTGCAGAGGTTTTCCATGGTGATAAAGGGCAGGGTGCTCGTACACGTGTGCTAGAAGGGTTTAAATCTGGCGACATTCAAGTTTTGATCGCAACCGACATCGCAGCTCGTGGCCTTGACATTGAAAAGCTACCGGTCGTGATCAACTTTGACCTGCCGCGCAGTCCCGCCGATTATATGCACCGTATCGGGCGCAGTGGCCGCGCAGGAGAGGTTGGTCTTGGTTTATCTCTTATCGATTACGACGACTACCATCACTTTAAAGTGATAGAAAAGAAAAATAAGTTCCGTCTTGAACGCGAACAAGTTGCGGGATTTGAAGTGGATGATGACCAGAGTGAAGCTTATTTCGCACCCATGAAACCACGAGCAAAACCGGCTGGTACGGGTAAGAAAAAGAAAAAACGCAATCAGTAACGTGGGTGATCTAATGTTCTGATTAAGTTTGAGTGGATATCATGGTGGTTATTGTTTGACCACGATGATATTCACATTTTTCTGAGTATCTTTATTTAGGCTCAGTGATCTCTATTTCATAAATTATGACCAACTAAATGTAGCAAAAAACTCATACTAGTATAATCATACTCTCTTCGAATTATATTCTAACTCCGTAAACGTTTAGTCGTATTTTTTATTTAAACCCAATAATCAAATCCCATAGTAAGATATAAGCACTAATAGCAGGGTCATATCAGATTCTGCCTCTATTCTGCCGTAATAAAGTTGATTTTTCGATTGGCATATATCAATAAAAAGTCAGTGGTTATTTTCTCTACCAGCAAGGTTGTGTTCGTAGTTCATCTGCAAGAACTAGGCTGTTATAGCTATTTCTAGCTGAAGCAGATAGCTCTAGTTTTATTTTAGGGAAGATAAGATTTGAAGTGCATAGTGTGCATGTAACAACTAGGACTTATCGCTGAATCTTCTCATATTGATGCTTTATAAATAAACGTAGTCATTTTATTTAACATTTCTGTATGTTCGAGAGATTAATTAATATTAAATAGCTCATTTGAGTCTTGTTGATGGCTTTTACTCTGTATAGCGTGTGCGACTCTAATCAAAGGAGATCCACATGAAGAGTTTTATTAATAAAGCAATTACGCTAAGTTTGCTGACAGTCAGTCCCTTTTTATTCGCACAACCTGTTGTACTGATTAACACTTTTGCTGTTGATGCCGCTAGCGAAGCAGATGCGTTAGAGTATTGGGAGAGTGCTAGAGACATCCTTGTACAACAACCAGGCTATATCAATACAACACTACACAAAGCGTTAAGTAAAGACGCAACCTACATGTATGTGAATGTTGCAAATTGGGAAAGTAGGCAACATTTCATAGCTGCCATATCAGCAATGAGAAAACAGCTACCGGAAAATCACCTTGATGGTGTTGTCGCTGACCCCAATCTTTACGAAGTTATTCGAAACTAACAGAGAGTCTGCCTAAATGAATCACCTAACACGAATCTTTTTAGCTATTTTTAGCTTTTTATTTTCAATAAATAGTTACGCGGCAGCATACGGAGTATCGATAGCTTGGAAAACACAAGACGCACAAGCCGTATTTGACGTTATGCCTAATCAAAAGAAAGCCTTTGCAAATCTTATTGATGCTGGATTAATACACGATATGTTTGTTTCGAAGAGTTTTATCGGTGACAAGGCTTTTCCTATAATTAAGTTTGTTATGGAAGCCGATAGTGAAGAGGAAGTAAGGAGAGTTATTGGAAATCTTCCTTTTCAATATAAAGAACTAGCTGAAATAACAGAAATTAGAGATATTGGTAGTAAGTGGCTAGACACTGATGTTGCGTTTACAAATTATGCGATTGAGCTGACCTGGAAAGAACCGGAAGATCAAATTTTTGCTGACAAAGTAATCAGTGCTGATTTGCAAAAAGTAGTTGATTGGAGTTCTAAAGGTGTAATTACGTCCGCTTATTTAAAGAACCAAGCGATTGCTAAACCAACCGCTAATCAAAAAGCGATGATTAGACCAATTTATTCTATTGCGGTTTTAGCAAAAGATGAGCAGCATGCTCTCGATATTGCCAATGAACTTAATGCCGTCAAATTAGGTTTTGCAAATGTGAATGTTATTAAACTTGGATTTAAATTGTCGTTATAGCTTTGCGGTAATGTAAATCTACGTGTTATTCTAAGGTGAGTTTATTAACAAAGTTTACTCACCTTATGAATTATCATAAAAGACATGATTTGGTTATTGATCTTGATAATCGAACGCTGACAAAAACATCTAGCGATAAGGTTATTACGCTATCGCCATCAGAGTGCCTGATTTTAAAGCACTTGATGAATAACGGGTCGCAAACGTTAGGACGTGATTACCTGCTAACTCATTGTTGGCCGGGGAGGGTAGTAACAAACAGCTCCCTTAATGTCGCAATTAAAAACATTCGTAACGCCCTACTAGAAGTGGAATCCTGCTGTAAGGTCATTACTGTTCAAAAAGAAGGATATTGCTTAGTTGTCCCAGAACGAAGCGATGTACAAGTCGTAGGTTTCGATGGAAGTCGATCAACAGTAAATGCAGATCAACCCAAACTAGACGCCGTGAATCCTCCTATCGAAGCATCTGATCCCTCACCCTCGATATATCATTCACTGGCCAAGCTGTCGCAGTTTAGCTATCAGTTTGCGCCACTTGGAGCAGGGATTGCTGTAAGTATATTGGTGATAGTACTGTTTTTTCGTATCGGATTCTTTATGGAGAGAACCGCGATAAACGGTATTGATGTATACCATGACAATGCTGCTCTTGATTCACAGCTGATGGCAGATTTATCTTCACTTGCTAAGCCTGGAGTTGAGGCTATCTATATGCACCGTATCGGCATAGAGTGTTTCGATATACAAGTCGTGTTGCTGGACTCGAATGGTTGGCAAGAGATTAGCGGTTCGTATTTTCAACCAACTTTGTGTTCAGAGGAACAAAAACCGTTAGAAGCAACAGAGGCAACACCAGATGAAGTATAAGTTTTGGCTGCCGATCATGGCGACGGTGTTTACCATTTTGGCGTTTGGGATCATTTCTGGTGTGTTGACTAAAGGAGCCCATCGATTTGAAGTTAGCTATGAAGACATAGGTTCAGAGGTTCTAACTCTGGACCTAAAAAATGGTCGCTCCAAAATGCGCTATGTTGGCTACGATGCTGATGGGCAGATTGTACAAACTAAGCAGTTGTTTGGTGTATTTTTGCGATGGGGTAATCATTATTATTTTTATCAAATAGAACAAGATCAAGCCCATGGACAGCAGACTTTCAATGTTAAGAATCTATTTATTCAACAGCGAGGGAACAATAAGACTATCTTGATCTCTGATCAGCGTGGTGTCTATGTCACAAAGAGTGGAAAGATCCTAGCGCTGAAAGGCATTTTCTACGGTAGAACTCTACGTTGACCGTAGTATGACTCTTTTACTAGTTTAACTACCAACATAGCCGCAGATTGAGTGATTGAAATCACAAGAGTCACGCTATAACCGATGACATAAACCATACCAAGCATGACAAATTTCATGCACTAAAGTCGCTATCATCCTAGAACTTTATATTCACGGACTGGTCACAAGGTCGTGTAACAATAATTGGTGTGAATGATGGCGAAAATTTGGTTGGTCTCGGCGGCGTGTGTGGCGCTGCTCGGCGGCGGTGCGTATTTCTATCTACAATCTTCGGATCAGCCGTTAGCTTTTCCTACACTGGCGGTAGAAAAGGGAACTATTGAGAAACAGGCGGTGGCCGTTGGTAATATCGTGCCTGCTCACTCGGTGTCCATCAAATCTCAGATTGATGGAATTGTAGGTGAAATTTATGTCAGCGTCGGTGAAAAAGTCAAACAAGGTCAACCACTCATCAAGGTTCGCCCTAATCCAACACCTCAAGCGTTAACCGATGCTTCAACCGATTTGATGCGCAGTGAAGCAGAGCTTGAATCAGCCAAGCAGAAGCTTGCCAACTTAAAGAGCTTGGTTGAGCAGGACATTATTCCTAAGAACTACGATGAGTACGTAAGCGCTCGTTCGACAGTGAAATCCGCTCAAGCCAATGTGTTGCAGAAGCGTCAGAACCTTGAGCTTATCCGCAGCGGTGAAGCCTCCATCGGTAATGCTCGTCTGACATCCACTATCTACGCGCCGATTGATGGCACGGTTCTTAATCGCAAAGTTGAAGTCGGTGAACCAATAATCTCCACCCAATCCAACCAAGAAGCCACCGCCATGATGTCGCTAGCGGATATGAATAGTTTAATTTTCAAAGGCAGTGTCAGTGAACATGATGCCGCTCAATTGTCTCCAGGAATGCCTGTTGTGTTGACCGTTGCACCGTACCCTGATGTGGAAATTGCCGGAGTACTGTCCAAGGTTGCTATTCAGTCTGAAAACTTAAATTCACCAGCAAGTAACTCATCGGCAAAGAGTTTCGACAATGGATTTGGCGTGGAAGTGGGGCAGTTATCGATTCCTCAAGATGTGGTTCTGCGTTCAGGTTTCTCCTCGACAGCTAAAATTACCCTGAAGAAGTCAGAAAACGTCTTAACTCTACCTGAGCGAGCACTGCAATTTAACGGCGACACACCCAATGTATTGATCCCCGATGCTTCTGAGCAGGGTTTTCACACACAACCAGTGAAACTTGGTCTATCGGATGGCATCAATGTCGAGGTGCTTGATGGAGTTGAGTTGAACGAAGAGATTATCGATAACAGCATGATGGCAGGAGTCACACATGGCTAAGTTATCTTTGTCGAAATTAGGGTGTGCGGTATTAATTACTACCTTGAGCTTACCAAGTTATGCGATTTCTATAGAGCAAGCTTGGCAACAGGCAAAACAAAACGACCCGAATTATGAAAAAGCTAAAATTGGCGTGCAACTGGGTGAAGTGGGAGTTGATGCAAGGCGCAGTTCTCTGCTACCCGGCTTAAGTGCCAATGCCTCTGCTAATTGGAGTGAGTCGACAGACAATTCGAATAGCTACGGGGCAACACTGTCTCAAACTATTTGGGATAGCAGTTTATGGTCAGATTTAGACTTGGCGAACGCGAACTACATCAAAGCACAACTAGAGCTTTCTCGCTCACACAACGAGTTGGCGCAAAGACTGTTGTCTTCATACTTGGACGTAGCAAGTGCGCAGGGAGATCTTCAACTGGCCAAGTCCAAGCTAGAAGAAGGCAATAAGCTGCTGAAGATTATCGAGAAGCGCTATCGTGCCGGTAAAGTAAAATCTGTGGATGTTGAAGAGATTCGGGCAACTCAGGTTTCTGAACAAGCGGGTATTTTGAGCGCGCAAGCTGACTTAGAAGTAAAAAGAGCAACGCTTGCCGAACTTATCAATCAAACGCCAAAAAACGTTGACCAAATTCGTACCGATTCACTTGTAGAGCCACCTATGTTGGTGAACTCACAACAACAATGGCTAAAGCTAGCGAAAGACAGCAGTCCAGAACTGCTGGTGGCAGCGCAGAATGTTAAAGCGAGCGAATTTGCGAGAGATTCTGCTAAAGGTGGCTATTACCCTACATTAAAGGGAGATGTGGGATACAACGGTGGTGACCAACGCAAAGATGGTGAGTTCAGTGCTGGTATTACCCTAAGTGTCCCCATTGACCTCAATGGCTCGACGCGTGCCAAAGTAGATGAAGCATCACTTAATATTCTCAGCGCCAAGCAGGACTTTCGCAAAGTAGAGATCGACATCCATAAACGAGTGGTGCAGCAATTTACTCAAGTGGAAATCAATTGGAATCAAGTGCTGATGGCAGACAAACTGGTGCTATCTCGAGAGAAAGTCCTGCGTAGTAAAGAGAAACTGTACGATGCTGGATTGCTGGAAGTGTCAGAGGTAATCAACGCCCACAACAGCCTGTTTGAAGCCAAAAACAGCTTACAAACCAATCTGTACAATTATTGGCGCCAGCGCATAGGCTTATTGCAAACGGCAGGAAAGCTGGATGATGACACGATCGCACTGATATCTCGAGCTCTTAACTCATGACCAATCTGATGCAGCAAACATGGCAAACTCTGCTGGCGCACCGCATGAAAAGTGCACTCGCAATTATTGCCATTGCTTGGGGCGTTATCTCCGTGGTGGTATTGATTGCACTTGGAGAAGGCTTTTATCGTCACCAGACTCAACAGCTCTCTTTCTTGATGAATAATGTACAGGTTGCATTCCCCTCTAGTACCAGTAAGGCCTGGCAAGGCTTACCTTCTAGACGCCAGATCACGATTTCCCAAGAGCAAGTTGAAAGAATAAAAAACACCGGCTTAGTCGACGCTGTGTCGAGTGTTTACGCCAAATGGGATGCCAGCGTTACCAATGAAAAAGGGCAAAACCTATCGAGCAGTGTAAATGGTATCGACTCGAGCTATTTCTCCCTTATGCAAAGTAAGTTCGAACC
Organism: Vibrio mediterranei; assembly: GCF_900088415.1. Classification (GTDB taxonomy): domain Bacteria; phylum Pseudomonadota; class Gammaproteobacteria; order Enterobacterales; family Vibrionaceae; genus Vibrio; species Vibrio mediterranei. The sequence goes on along the minus strand of NZ_FLLQ01000005.1, from coordinate 57,612 downwards.
CACCTCGCGCCATTTCTCGCCTAGTGATATTGCTAATCACACTCGTGTAGCAGTGTTAGGCGACCAAATTGCCAAGATGGGAGGCCTCTCCATAGGTCATACCGTCAAAGTGAACGGTATTCCTTTTCTAGTGATTGGCGTGCTCAAAGATGAAGATTCCGCCAGCTTTTTCAGTGATAGTCGCACTGTGTACATTCCTCAAACTACTTATCGTGATTTATGGAACGTTAAACCATGGATGCTGTTGATGAAGCCTATCGAGGGCATGGACGCACATTCGTTCAGAAAAAGCGTCGCCGACTTTTATTCGAAGCTGCTTCATTTTGATCCTACAGATAGAGAGGCTATTGATATGCCAGACTTTAGCGAGGGCGCTTCAATGATTAAGGGGATCTTCAGAGGTATCCAGATTTTCTTGGGCGCGAGTGGCGCTATGACCATGGCAGTTGGTGCGCTTGGTGTTGCTAATATTATGTTCCTGTCTGTTACCGAAAGAACCAGAGAAATTGGTGTACGCCTAGCAGTCGGAGCAACGCAAAAATCGATTCTGAATCAGTTTATCCTTGAAGGGCTTATTCTTGTTGCCGTTGGAACGGCGCTAGGGTTGGCGTTCGCCTTTGCCACCGTAATGTTACTTAACTCTATCGCTCTTCCCGAGTGGTTAGGCACACCAATGATAACCGGAGGCTCCATTGCTTGGTCGCTACTGGTGACTCTGATTTTAGCGTTGATGGCCTCTTATTTTCCCGCGAGGCGAGGTTCACGCCTTACTCCGGTTATTGCCTTAAGTGCGAGGGCGTAGCGATGTTGTTACCAATAAGACAAATCTTTCAGGAAATGTCAGCAGAAAAGTTACGTCTGGGTTTAACCATATTGGCGGTGGCTTGGGCAACGCTATGTATTGCTGCCATGCTTGCTGTCGGTGAGGGTATTCGTCAAGGAGTACTGAAAACGGCGCAAAATGGCAATGGCAACTTGATCTACTTAACTGGTGGCATCGCCAGTATCGACCATGGCGCTTTCCACCAAGGTAAGTTTCTTAAGCTAAAAAAAGAGGATGTCCAAGTTATCAAGGCGTTACCTGAAGTAGCCAGTGTCGCTCCTACTGCTCAATGGAATGAAAACATCACGGTTGGCGATAGAGGTTCATGGCAACAGCCGATAGCTGTTCCGACCGATTTTGCGTCGATGACTAACCTAACCCCGTTGCCGGGAGGACGATGGTTGAACCCGCTTGACCAAAAGCAGATGCGCAAAGTGGTTGTGCTTGGCTATTCAATGGCTGCAGATCTGTTTAATCCAACTGACGACTATAACTGGTTTGCGACGGTGACTTTACAAGCGGATCCTGTTGGCAAAAAGGTGAAAATTGGCAGTGAGGAATTTACGGTTGTTGGGGTTTTGGCGAAGAATAGCGGGCGAGTTGAGCAAGGGGATGGCATTAACTATTCGAGCTTTGTACCGCTGGCTACTTGGCAACGGTTTCACACCAATGGAGACATTGGCGGTATAAACGTCGAACCTAAAGCCAATGTAGACCGTAAAAGGTTGGCGCAAATCATTCGCCAAGTCATCGCTCGTAAACACGGAGCAAGCGTCCATGACGAGCAAGTAGTTCAAGTGGAAGACATGTTCCTACGACAAAAAAGTATGCAGCAGTTTCTTATTGGCTTACAAAGCTTCCTCGGCATTATTGGTTTTGTCACTCTTGCGGTGGCGGGTGTTGGGATTGCCAATGTCATGTATGCGACGGTAAAGCGTTCAACTCGCGACATTGGCGTTCGTATGGCGGTGGGGGCAACGCCTACGGCTATCCGTGTTCATTATTTAGTTCAATCTCTTATGACCATGATGATAGGTGGCGCGTTAGGGTTAGGTGTCACTTACGCTCTGATCTCTGCGATTAGCAACATCAGCCTTGAGGGCAATGCGTTCTATGAACAACTCGGAAAGCCTGTTCCTGAATTATCTTGGATTGTGGTCGCGATTGTTATCGTTACCCTAATGATTATCGGTGTCGCATCAGCTTGGTTACCCGCCAACAGAGCGGCCAAAGTCAGCCCGCTGGAGGCATTACAAAGTGAGTAACAATAACGCGAAACAAAGCTTGGCAAATATGCCTCTTGTTGAGCTGACTAATATTTGCAAATACTACGCTAGTGGTGAAATGGAAGTACGTGCATTAGATGGCGTTGACTTAACCATTAACCAAGGTGAATTCCTGTCGATTCTTGGTCCTTCGGGTTCTGGAAAATCGACCTTAATGAACATGCTTGGCTGCCTAGATAAACCTAGCGATGGTGACTATTTATTAGCAGGCCAGAACGTCGCGAGTTTAACTGCTAATGCTCTAGCTGCAATTCGAAACCAGAAGATTGGCTTTGTGTTCCAGAGCTTCAATTTACTTGAATACGCTACCGCACTCGACAATGTAGCGTTACCTCTGGTGTACGGCGGAATTAAAGCCAAAGAGCGTCGCCAGCGTGCGGCAAGACTGCTAGAGCAGGTAGGCTTAGGGGATCGCCTTGACCATAAACCAAACCAACTATCTGGTGGTCAAAAGCAGCGAGTTGCCATTGCTAGAGCCTTGGTAAATGACCCTCAAATTATCCTAGCTGATGAACCCACAGGCGCATTGGACTCGAAGTCAGGCGCTGAGATTGAAGCATTGTTTAATCAACTTCATGAGGAAGGCAGAACACTCATTATCGTTACTCACGACAATGCATTAGCAGAGCGTACTAAACGTATTATTACTATTAAAGATGGTAAGGTGATTTCAGATAGAGCGCCGACTTAGAGCTTCTGCGTAAGATTCCTTCAATGAGTTAACATGCCGACCACTATCTTAGTGGAGGAATACAATTAGTGGCGGCATGCATTCTACTAAGTTAGCGCTGTGCTTAGTTCGTTACTTGATAGCATACGTCTCGAAAATCAACCCACCAATTTCGTTGATGATTTGGTTACGTTTAGACATCGATAGGTCGGTTTGTGTTAGATAAATGCTGATGACCAATGGTTTGCGATTGTCAGCCCAAATAGCACCAGTAAAACCACGCGAACCATTAGCGCCTGCACCAGAGCGGTCTGCGATAGACCATCCTTGCGGTAGAACCGATCGTAGCAATGAATCTGAAACCGTGTTCCCTTGCATCCAAGCCATTAACTGATTTTTCGAGCCTTGATTCAGGGCCCCTTTAAATAGAAGACGATGCAGTGTGGTATTCATCGCATTTGGTGTTGTTGTATCCCGTTTATCGCCTGAAAGTGCCTGATTTAACTCTGGTTCAATGCGGTCTAATCGAGTCACGTCATCTTGGTTCAAACGTAGAAACTCAGTGAGTCCTTGAGGTCCCCCTATGGAATGCAGAACGATATTGGCTGCGGTGTTGTCGCTCGTTTCCATTGTCGCTTCACAAGCTTTGCTGACGGTAATGGAACTGCCCACCATTTTCTCTGTGACTGGTGACCAAGGAATAAGTTTGTCAGACGTTATGGGAGCCAAAGCGTTCTTGTCTAGCTCTCCTGAGTCAGCGTCATGCAACATCTTTGCACATGCCAGAGTTTTAAACGTGCTCATCATAGGAAACCGCTCATTGCCTCGATAGTGCCATTGCTGTTGATTGCTGGAATCCAAAACGGAGACGCCGATGCGTCCTGAGATTCGTTGCTCAATTGATGCTATAGATTCATCGAGCGTTGAGGCAGATGAAAAGAAAGATATAAGTATGAGGCTCAAGAGCAAAACAGGTTTTTTCATGGTTTCAGTTTTTACAGGAAAGCGAATTTACGGTGCGGAGTATTGCTAGGGAAACGGTATTATTCAACCGTCAAAATGCGCACAGTGCTTAATATGTTCAATGAACAACGGTATCTTGTTGGCTACATGCCTTCTTGACGCGTAAAATGCATATAGCACCAAGTCATCAGGTTGATGCTCCATTTCTATCACTTTCAAAGCACCAGAACTCAGTTCACCTTGGCATATGTCTCTAGGGAGAATTGCCAGCCCTATACCAGAGAGCGCGCCTGTTTTAGCGAGATGTCCGCTATTGACCTTAAAAGAAGACTTAACTTTTTGGGTAATTCGTTCACCGCTGTCCGTTTTGAAAACCCACGGTTCGCCATTGATCGCGGTCAGACTGCTAATGCAAGGAATGTGTTGTAAGTCAGTGGTCTTAAAGGGTATAGGGTAACGATCAAGAAGTTCCGGAGCACCGACTACAATACTAGGCCAGCGTTTAATTTCCCTCGCTACCAAATTGGTATCGTCAAGATTCCCACGATGGAATTTTAAAATTACATCGAACCCGTTGAATAAGTCCTCCTTGGGGCTGACGCTGGTATCACAACTAAGCGATATTGAGGGGTGTTTTTCGCAGAAACTTACCACGGCATTAGCCAACACAGGGGAGTCGGGCATCAGTATTCTCAACTGTCCAACGGCCTCTTGAGAATGATACGTAACCTCTTCAAGTGCATCATTAAGCTTATTTAGCAGTGGCTGTGTGAGTAGATATAGGTGCTCCCCAGCACTTGTCGGCGCAATTCTTCTAGTCGTTCTATCGAAGAGTCGGGTATCAAGTCGCTCTTCAAGCAAGCTGATATGGCGACTGAGATTGGAGGTTGGAAGTTGGAGAAACTCCGCGGCACGTTTAAAGCTCATGTTTTCGTACACACAATGAAAGCTCTTTAGCCATTGTTGGTCAATTCTCTCAAGCATGACTTATTGTCCCAAAATGTTGGATTTAGTAACTCAATATCGACACTTTATTGCTAATTATGAGTTTGTACAATGATGAAATCAGTTGGATTACAAAGGTATAAACGCACATGAGTTGGCTTCAAAAGCTATTACATAGAAAAAAACTGGTTAGTAATCGCAAAGCAAACGTACCCGAAGGTTTGTGGAGAAAGTGCCCTCAATGCGGCCACATTCTTTACAACAAAGCGTTGCAACTGAGTTTGGAGGTATGCCCCAAATGTAGTCACCATATGCGAATAACAGCACGTCGGCGTCTCGCTAGTTTCTTAGATACCGAGGAACAGGTTGAAATTGCAAGTCACTATCAACCAGAGGATATCTTGGGTTTTAAAGATAAAAAGCATTACACCGACCGCTTAGCTTCAGCACAAAAAGAAACTGGGGAGAAAGATGCCCTCGTCGCAATGAAGGGACAGCTTATGGGGTTGCCTGTTGTCGCCTGCGCGTTTGAGTTTTCGTTTATGGCTGGTTCTTTGGGGTCGGTAGCAGGCGCTCGGTTTGTTCACGCTGTTAACGTCGCGAGAGATAGCAATTGTGGCCTAGTGTGTTTTTCAGCTTGTGGTGGTGCACGGATGCAAGAATCTTTAATGGCATTGATGCAAATGGCCAAAACCAGTGCCGCTTTGAATCAACTATCAATGGCTGGATTACCTTATATTTCCGTCCTCACTGACCAAACATATGGTGGTGTGTCTGCCAGCATCGCTATGCTAGGTGACATTAATATTGGTGAACCCCAAGCAAGAATTGGCTTCGCTGGACGCAGAGTCATTGAGCAAACCGTACGTGAAGAATTGCCAGAAGACTTTCAGCAAAGTGAGTTTCTTTTGGAGCATGGGGCGTTAGATATGATTGTGGATAGGCGCGATATGAGAAATCGAATCGCTGAGCTTTTATCTAAGATGACCAATAGTCAGCTGGTGGAAGAGAGTGATTAAGCATTTACACTGATTTACTCTCCCTGACGTAGGGTTACATTAGAAGGAGTAGAGTTAAAGCTCAACAGGAGCGTTATTATGAACAAACTCTATTCAATGGTGCTCGCCCTCATCCTGGCTATCATCTTTATTTGGCTTCAAGCGGAGCCTTCATTGATCGCCAATGAAACCTTCATGCAGTGGCGAAGCGCCTTAATCCAAATCACGGGTATCGTTTCAGTACTTCTATTAACTCTAGTAATGTTGCTCGCCTTGAGATTACCACTGATTGAGAATTTTACCCGAGGCTTAGATAAGTCTTATCGCCTACATAAATGGGTAGCAATTTATGCTGTTATCATAGGCGTTATTCACTGGCTACTTGCTATCGTACCAAAACAACTGGTGCGTGCGGGGTATCTTGAACGACCTCAGCGTGGTGCTTCGTCCATCGACCCTGACTCTTTCTATGCTTTAATTCGTCCTTTGCGTGGCAGTGCGGAAACAATGGGCGAGTGGACGTTGTACTTATTTGTCGTTTTAACGGTATTGGCGTTATTTGCTCCTGTTCGCTATAAGTTTTTTAGATGGACTCATAAACTGATGGCGATTGCCTTTATCGCTATTGGCTATCACTCGCTGATTCTTCTCAAACACTCATATTGGGATAACATTATCACACCAATCACTGTGTTCGTTGTTCTTGCGGGCATTACGGCTGCCATTTTGAGTGTGATTGGGTGGATTGGCAAAGACAACAAACATGCTGGCACTATCAGTGAGGTGGTTTATAGCAAAGAAAATCATACGACGCGACTTTCCGTCCATCTTCCAAGTTGGAGAGGTCATTTAGCTGGTCAGTTTGCGTTTGTAAGGATTGGCAGCGAAGAACCTCACCCGTTCACTATCGCTTCAGTAGATAGTAAACAGCGCAATGTAAGCTTTTTAATTAAGGCTCTTGGCGACTTTACTGGCAACATTCATAAGCAAGTTCAAATAGGACAACAGATAGAAGTTGAAGGTCCGTATGGCAAGTTCGATTTTGACGATAGTAAAAAGCAAGTATGGATTGCTGGGGGGATTGGTTGCGCGGCGTTTAAAGCCCGATTGGATGAACTCGCCCAACAACCAGATAGAGGTGGAGTTGTTTTCTATTATTGTACCGAGAGCTCATCGCCTTCTTTGATCATAGAGATGGAAAGTGCAGCCAGAAAAGCAAACGTTGAGTTTCATGTGATCGATAATCGGCTAAAACCTTTTTTGTCTATTGAGCAGATACGCCAAAAACATCCTGATATTGCGCAGCGAAGCATTTGGTTTTGCGGTCCTGTTGGATTTAGGAAGGCGTTGCTGGCTCAACTAAAGGCAATCAGATTCGACACAAAGAATTTTCATTCAGAGTTGTTCAACTTTCGCTGATCTTGTTTAGTTCGGATTCTCTTACAAGGTTCAAAGGTGCTGTTTGATGTGTTCAACCAAAAATAAACTAATGGTTGGTAATTGAACTGGTATAGAAAGACTGCAATATTGAACGACAAAATCCACGAAAAATCAGCCAATAAGCGTTAGGTCGCTTGAATCAGTGAATGGGAGAAGACATATGGAAGTTAAAGAATGGGACACTCCATTCAGTGAAGGAACGATATATATCGTCGATTTATCATGGAATGGAAGGCATTTTTCAGTGACGTATCCAGATGGTAGTGGTTACGAGCTTAAAGGAAGTGAGCGGCATAAAGATTACGCATTGATAGTAAGTGTCTTCCATGAAGAAACTGAAACTCTATACGATGTCATGTTTGAAACGGTAAGTGGGTTTCGCCTATTAGATGAAGGCGGTTTACTCGAACTTTGGGCGGTAGGGGAGAAATTCCCAAATTGTGCTCTTATTAAAGGGCATCAATGGAGTAAAGAAAGTCCAATAACGTTCATTTCAGGCTATGAAGATGAATGGTCTCATTTAATGGCAACCTCCGATGAGTGTGTAGAAATTGTTTCTCATAAGCATCCAGATATCAAACTCGTAGGGAAATCTAGTAAACGGATAGCTACCAGTTAACAAATAGGTCGAAGGAAAACGTAGCTTCTCTGAGAATGGTAAATAAGCTTAATAAAAGAGAATACATAAGTTGCGAATGTTAGGTATTCCAAAACGAGTTCTGTCCATTTTTGTATCAGCAACTTCAGTACAGGCTTACATGAAATATGTTAGGTGAGAACTAGTATGTTGGTTAATAAATGCAGCTTTGTTCATATCAAGAGCATTATGTCTGTATAGAAATGTCAGGTCTGATCTGAAAAATTGATCTTGAACAAGTTATACGAATGCGATTTTATATTTAGGTACTCATATAACAGAAAGTAAAGGTATAAAAATGGCACAAGTAACTTTCCAAGGTAACCCTGTAACTATTGCAGGCTCTATTCCTGTAGCTGGTGATTCTGCACCTGAGTTTTCTCTTGCTGCGTCTGATTTATCGGACCTTACGTTATCAGGCCTTACAGGTAATAACCTGATTCTTAATATCTTCCCAAGCATTGACACGCCTGTGTGTGCGACTAGTGTAAAGCGTTTCAATGAAGAAGCAGCGCAGCTAGAAGATACGCAAGTGATCTGTATTTCAGCTGATTTACCTTTTGCCGCTGGTCGATTCTGTGAAATTGAAGGGGTTGAGAATGTTCAGCACGCATCGACCTTCCGTAGCGCAGATTTTGCAGAAACCTATGGAGTGGCAATTCCAGAAGGTGCTCTACGAGGTTTGACGGCTCGTGCAATCGTATGTGTGAATAAAGAAGGCGTAGTGGTTCACAGTGAGTTAGTTTCAGAGGTAACCAACGAACCAAATTACGATGCTGCAATTGCTGCGGTAAAGCAATAAAACTAAAACAAGCAGTGCGAGCAGAGAAGCGTATTTGTAGTTTACTGCTACTTCATCTCTAGCTGTACGGCATATGTTAATTAAAGCGCCTTGGTTTGTGGGGCGCTTTACTGTTTAGGCAATCTAAACATTACTAATGTAGTGGTGCTGTCGAACCTAACTGCGCATTGTCTTAAAGAATCACTTCGGTATTGCAATTTTTCTAAAGGCTTTCGATGATTTTAGATACCTCCATGTGGATTTGGCTACCACTCTCTTTGGCCATTATCTTTGCTTTTGTTGATAAAACTAGACTTAGTATCGCTCTTGTTATTATCAGCTTGATTGGCGGCTTGATAGAGAACAGGCTTAACATCATCGGCTTGACTACACTGCTTGTTGGCCTTGCCACTGCTTATAAAACCCCGAGTTTGGAACGAAAATGGCAATTAGGAAGTTACCTATTTATTCTGCTCTGGTGCGTGGTTCTTTTCTTACATTTAATACCAGGCTTTGGTAATGCGAAAGTGCTTGATTCTGTTATCGCAGGCCCCCAAAGCATCCCGTTTACTATGTACTTAAACCTTGATAAGCCGTTCATCTTTTTCGGTTTGTTGTTGGCTTACCCTGCAATTTTAGGAAGTAAGGCTACGTTTAATTACAAAGCTATTTTATTTAGCGCAATCCCATTATTTGGCTTGTTACCCTTTGCATGGCAACTCGGTGCGTTGCAGCCAGAGTTTACAATGCCTTATTGGTGGTGGCTATTTTCGTTAAATAACTTACTGCTTACCTGTACAGCAGAAGAAGCCTTCTTCCGTGGTTTTGTACAGCAATCACTAAGTAAACGATTTGGTTGGATTGTGGGCGTAGCTGCGGCGAGTTTGCTATTTGGTATAGCGCACTTTAATGGTGGTTTACTACTGGTTTCTTTTGCAACATTAGCTGGTGTGGGCTACGGCTTGATTTATCATTACAGTTCACGACTTTGGGTTACAGTGTTATTCCACTTCTTATTTAATTTGGCTCATCTATTATTCTTTACTTATCCAATTATGAAATAAAAGTGGCGGAAATTGTTGGTCTACAGTATCAATATTGCAGACCAAATCCATCATCGCTAAACCTTACTTCGCTGTTAACGCCGCACCTTCAAAGCGAATACCAGCCCAGCCATGCTGGATAAAATTACGAATGTTGGCATGGTCACTGCCATCTGGATTCTTTAACACGTCATCACGATAGAACTGGCCGAAGCAAGCTAGTGTTGATGGTTCGTCTAATCCTTGTATCTGAGCAAAAGCAAAAATCTTACAAGAGCCATTGTTTTGTCCTGCCTGATTTTCGGTTTCTCCGTTTACAAAGCTGACTGGGCTAAAGTCAAAATGTTCGTCGATAATCTGCATTGTTTGCTCGAAAGTGACTTCATTAGGCTTAGTCGCCAGTAGCTTTAGAAATTTATCCATTTTACTTTATCCTTGATACTTGTTTAGAGTCGCTACTATAACACCCAGCCAACAGAATGTGACGATATCTATATAGAAAAGTACTAGTTTACGGGGAGTTACGGTTCGTTCTTCGCAGTTTGTATGCCTGATGGCAGAGCTTTTAAAGCAGCCCATTAGTCCTTAAAATAAAAAAGCGAACCGATTAAGGTTCGCTTTTGAGTATCATTTGTGGCATAGAAAACTAGTCTTCGTAGTTATCAATGCTTGGACAAGAGCAAATTAGGTTACGGTCGCCGTACACGTTGTCTACGCGGTTAACCGTTGGCCAGTATTTCCAGCTCTTAGTTGCGCGTGAAGGGAAGCAGCCTAATTCGCGAGAGTATGGGCGATCCCATTCTTCTTTTGAAAGGTCTACTTGTGTGTGAGGCGCGTTAACAAGTGGGTTGTTATCTAGTGGCCAAACACCTTCTTTAACTTGTGTCATCTCGTTGCGGATAGCAATCATTGCGTCACAGAAACGGTCTAGCTCTTCAAGGTCCTCGGACTCTGTTGGCTCTACCATTAGCGTGCCAGCAACCGGGAACGACATCGTTGGTGCGTGGAAACCGTAGTCCATTAGACGCTTAGCGATGTCTTCTTCACTGATGCCTGTCTCTTCTTTAAGTGGACGAATGTCGATAATACATTCGTGCGCTACGCGGCCGTTAGTGCCACGGTAAAGAACAGGGTAGTGAGGAAGTAGACGTTCCATTACATAGTTCGCGTTTAGAATCGCGACTTTAGTTGCGTCAGTTAGACCCGCTTCACCCATCATTGCAATGTATGCCCAAGAGATTGGTAGGATAGAAGCACTGCCTAGATCTGCCGCAGATACCGCGTAATCGCTACCTTCAACACCATTTTCGATGTGGCCTGGAAGGAAAGGTGCTAGGTGTGATTTTACACCGATAGGACCCATGCCTGGACCGCCACCACCGTGTGGGATACAGAAGGTTTTATGAAGGTTCAGGTGAGAAACATCAGAGCCGATGAAACCAGGGTTAGTCAGACCAACCTGCGCGTTCATGTTCGCACCATCTAGATAAACCTGACCGCCAGCTTCGTGAACCATTTCGCACACTTCTTTCACATGCTCTTCGTACACACCGTGTGTAGAAGGGTAGGTGATCATGATGCTTGATAGGTTTTCGCGATGTTTTTCAATCTTCGCAGCTAGGTCGTCAGTGTCGATGTTACCGTTGTCGTCACACTTCACTACTACCACTTTCATTGACACCATAGACGCTGTCGCTGGGTTAGTACCGTGTGCGGAGCTTGGAATCAAACAAACGTTACGGTGACCTTCGCCACGGCTTTCATGATAGCGTTGAATCGCAATCAGACCAGCGTACTCACCAGATGCACCTGAGTTAGGTTGCAGTGAGAACTCATCGTAGCCTGTGATTTCACATAGCTTCTTCTTAAGGTCAGTAGCTAGGGCTGTGTAGCCCGCCGCTTGGTCTATTGGTGCGAATGGGTGAATAGAACCAAACTCTGGCCAAGTTACAGGAATCATTTCAGCTGCCGCGTTTAGCTTCATGGTACAGCTGCCTAGTGGAATCATACCGTGCGTCAGTGAGAAGTCTTTGTTCTCAAGCTGTTTTAGGTAGCGCATCATCTGTGTTTCGCTGTGGTGCGTGTTGAACACAGAGTGAGTTAGGTAGCGAGAAGTACGACGGCAGTTCTCTGGAATAGCAGCAAACTCATTACCAGCGATTTCAGCAGATAGAGTTTCTACTTTCTCTTTAACTTCGAAGACGGCAAATAGGACGTTGATATCTTCAATCGTTGTTGTCTCATCGAAGCTGATACCGATTTGACCATCTAGTTGACGTAGGTTGATGTCAGATGCCACGGCTTTTTGAAGCAGCTTATCTGTGTTCTCACCAGTGTTGACTGTGATGGTGTCGAAGAAGCTGTTGTGAGCCAATTCATAACCAGACTTAGTCAGACCTGCTGCTAGGATAGCTGTCATGTGGTGTGTACGGCGAGCGATAGTTTTAAGGCCTTCTTCACCGTGGTAAACCGCGTAAAACGCAGCCATGTTGGCAAGCAGTGCCTGTGCAGTACAGATGTTCGATGTTGCTTTCTCGCGGCGGATGTGTTGCTCACGAGTTTGCATTGCCATACGAAGTGCTTGGTTACCGTTAGTATCGATAGAAACACCGATAACACGACCTGGCATAGTACGCTTATGCTTATCTTTTGTTGCCATGAACGCTGCGTGTGGACCGCCGTAGCCCATTGGTACACCAAAGCGTTGTGCAGAACCGATAACTACGTCTGCACCCATTTCACCCGCAGGTTTAAGTAGGGCAGAAGCAAGAAGATCGGTGGCTACCGTTACTAGCGTCTTGTTTGCTTGTGCTTTAGCAATGATGTCAGTTAGGTCGCGTACTTCACCTGTTGTGCCAGGGTACTGTACTAATGCACCAAACACATCTTGTTCAGGTAGTGACTCAAGTGAACCAACTTGAACTTCGAATCCGATGAACTCTGCACGAGTTTTCACAACTTCTAACGTTTGTGGGTGTACATCGTCAGCGACAAAGAAGACTTTGCTCTTGCTCTTACCAGCACGCTTACATAGGGTCATCGCTTCTGCCGCTGCAGTTGCTTCATCAAGTAGCGACGCGTTAGCGATTTCCATACCAGTTAGGTCCATGACCATTTGTTGGTAGTTTAGAAGTGACTCAAGGCGGCCTTGAGAGATTTCAGGCTGATAAGGTGTGTAGGCTGTGTACCAGCCTGGGTTTTCCAGAACATTTCGCAGAATCACGTTTGGCGTGAAGGTGTTGTAGTAACCCTGACCGATGAATGTGCGTTTAACTTGGTTCAAATCCGCGAACTTTTTCATTTCAACCAGCATGTCCGCTTCGCTCATTGGAGCGTCTAGCGTCATTGGCGTTTCAAGGCGGATTTGCGCTGGGACAGTCTCTTCAATTAACGTATCTAGGTTGAGTACGTTAATCGCGTCCAGCATCTTTTGTTGGTCAGATTTGTTTGGCCCATTGTGGCGTGCAACAAATTCATTTTGCGTGCTTAGGCTTTGAAGTAATTCAGTCATGATTCCTTTACCTTCTCAAAGATCCTCTGCGAGATCTTTAAAATCGTTGCTCGAATTTTTAACGTCATTCCTACTTTTTACGTCATTCCTGCGCAGGCAGGAATCAACTAAAAGTATGTGCCCAACTAAAATAAGATCCCCGCCTACGCAGGGATGACGACGCTTTTTACTGATGCGTCGATTGACGTTAGGCGACATTAAAACAGACGAGCAACGCCTGTATGTTGCTTACTCGTCTTCGATAGAAGCTTGGTACTCTTCTGCGCTCTTAAGATTTTCCAGCTCAGAGGCGTCAGACATTTTCACCTTAACAATCCAGCCGCCTTCGTACGACTCTTCGTTGATAAGCTCTGGGCTGTCTTCAAGCTCTTCGTTGATTTCAACGATTTCACCTGAAACTGGCGCGTAAATGTCAGAAGCTGCTTTCACTGACTCTACTAGAGAGAAGCTTTCGCCCGCTTCGATTTCGTCTTCTACTTCTGGTAGGTCAACGAATACTACGTCACCTAACATCTCTTGAGCGTGCTCTGAAATACCGATAGTCACAGTACCGTCACCGTTGTCACGTACCCATTCGTGGCTGTCAGAAAACTTCAAAGTGTTATCCATTGCTTTATCTCCAATATTAAGGATGTTTTATTCTTTAAGTGTAAAGTGGGAAGCGAGCGCACAGTGCCTTCACTTCTTTACGAACACGTTGTTCGACTTCTGGGTTACCCTCAGGGTTTTCTACCAGACCGTCAAGAACATCGCCAATCCACTCACCGATGAGTTTGAATTCTTCAGTACCGAAACCACGAGTGGTTCCAGCTGGCGTCCCTAAGCGAATACCAGAAGTAATCATAGGTTTTTCTGTATCGAACGGGATGCCATTTTTGTTACATGTGATCCCCGCACGCTCCAACGCTTCTTCTGTTTTGTTGCCTTTCAGACCCTTAGGTCGTAGGTCAACAAGCATAAGGTGCGTATCTGTACCGCCAGTCACAATGTCACAACCGCGAGTTTGCAATACTTCGGCAAGAACTTTTGCGTTTGCGATCACTGAATCGATATAAGTTGAGAACTGAGGGCCTAAAGCTTCGCCAAATGCCACAGCTTTTGCTGCGATGACGTGCACTAGTGGACCACCTTGAAGACCTGGGAATACCGCAGAGTTGATCTTCTTGATGATGTCTTCGTGGTTAGTCAGGATCATGCCGCCGCGAGGGCCGCGTAGTGTTTTGTGTGTTGTCGTAGTGACAACATGCGCATGTGGTAGTGGGCTAGGGTGAGCACCTGTCGCGATAAGACCTGCGATGTGTGCCATATCAACCATCAGGATTGCGCCGACTTCGTCAGCGATTTCACGGAACTTAGCGAAATCAATAACACGTGGAATGGCACTACCACCTGCAATAATCATTTTTGGTTTGTGTTCAACGGCTAGGGCACGAACGTCGTCGTAGTTGATTTCTAGTGTATCTTTATCAACACCGTATTGAACCGCATTAAACCATTTACCAGACAGTGCTGGACGTGCGCCGTGAGTTAAGTGACCACCTGCATCAAGCGACATGCCCATAATGGTGTCGCCCGGCTGCAAAAGAGCTAATTTAACTGCGCCGTTTGCTTGTGCGCCAGAGTGAGGTTGAACGTTTGCATATTCACACTTAAAAAGGGTTTTCGCACGTTCAATAGCAATAGCTTCGACGGTATCTACGTGTTCACAACCACCGTAGTAGCGACGGTTTGGGTAACCTTCTGCGTATTTGTTTGTTAGGCATGTGCCTTGCGCTTGCATTACCGCTTTAGAAACGATGTTCTCAGAAGCGATAAGCTCAATTTGTTCATTTTGACGGACAAACTCGGCTTGTATTCCGGTGAATACAGCGTCATCTGTAGCAGACAGGTTGGTTGAGAAGAAGCTTTCTAGGCTGTGATTTTGGTAGCTTTTCAAGTACTGAGCATTCATGGCGGTGAACCTTCCATTGTTCAATCAGTGCCTTTTATTACCTATTTTTGGTACTGACTGAGGCTTGTCTTAGTACTGCTTGGACGAAACAAAAGTCCAATGTTGCAGCGCGAGAATGTCCCAAAAAGTAGGACTAAATCATTCAAAAAAACGGCACAGGTTGAGGTTAACAACGCAACGGACCTGTACTCGCTAATGCATCTCTTCATCTAACAAGCCGATAACATACCTCGCTCAGCACCAACAATCAATCAAAAATTTCCTATAGGAAACACAGTTTCCAAAACTGTTACGGAGAGCACGCTTTATTTTTGTACATGGTCTTTAATAAAGACACAGCTTCATGCAACAATGAAAATGAGTCACAGGAAGTTACTGGTAGAAGAGGGAAAGCATGTCAGAAGACATCTATGATGAATACCCATCGCTGACTTTAGCGAAGGAAGGTGATGAGAACATTGAGCCTCTAAAACTAGGCGAAAGAATTAAAGATATTCGCGCCAAACTAGGACTGACGTTAGAAGAAGCGAGTCAAAGAACTGGCCTTGCACGTTCAACGTTAAGTAAGATTGAAAACGAACAGATATCGCCAACGTTTCAAGCCATGCAAAAACTTGCATTGGGCTTGCATATAGATATGCCGCAACTATTTGAACCGCCTAAGAAAAAGGTGGCAACCGGTCGTCGTGATTTTACTCGTCGAGGTGAAGGTAAACCTCACCCAACACCTACCTATGAGCATGAGTTACTTGCCACTCAGCTATCAAACAAAAAGATGATGCCTTTTAAGAGTACTGTGAGGGCTAGAACCTTCGAAGAATATGGTGACTGGGTACGACATGATGGTGAGGAATTTTTGCTGATTCTCTCAGGGGAAGTGAAGTTCTTTTCAGAGTTTTATGAGCCGATGATAATGTCGGCGGGAGATAGTGTGTATTACGACGCAAATATGGGTCATATGCTGATATCCGTCAGTGAAGAAGATGCCCATATTTTGTGGGTGACGGCGAAATAATCGTCAAACGAGATAGTTTCCTATAATAAAGGCAAACGTTTGCTTTTGTGTTTAAAAGTCGTGAACGAGCGTGGTTTTGATGAAAATGTCGTCGAAACCACGCTTTTTTCATGCCTGTTACTCTGTGAATGGAATGTTAAATGTCACATTTTTGAGTGTTCATATCTTGTTAAAGGTGAAAAATGGGCGCATTCTTGTTTATTATAGGAAACAAGGTTTCCAAATGACGAAAATCTAACTTCGTATAGGCGTCAACTATAAGACGTAAGGTGCGATAACTCATGCTCCGCCATTCCTACTGCAAAGCAGATAAATTAGGGATAGCGGAATTTAGACATCCCCGATTTAGGAGCAGGGCTAATTAATGCAGCCCGACCCAATGGAGAATACAATGGCTCAAGAACAAGCAACCCAAGATTTGTTGAAAACACCACTGCATGCATTACACGTGGAAGTGGGGGCGAAGATGGTTCCTTTTGCTGGCTATGATATGCCAGTTCAGTACCCACTTGGTGTGAAGAAAGAGCACTTGCATTGTCGCGATGCGGCTGGCCTGTTCGATGTGTCTCACATGGGACAAGTGCGTCTATACGGAGAAAATGCAGCGAAGATTCTAGAGTCATTGGTGCCAGTTGATATTATCGATTTACCGGAAGGTAAGCAGCGTTATGCTTTCTTTACTAATGAAGAAGGTGGCATCATGGACGACTTGATGGTTGCGAATCTAGGCGACCACTTGTTTGTAGTCGTAAATGCTGCATGTAAAGAACAAGATATCACTCACTTAGAAGCGCACCTTACTGATGGCGTAGAAATGGAAGTGATTGAAGATCGTGCGCTACTTGCGCTTCAAGGGCCAAAAGCCGCTGAAGTATTGGCTCGTGTACAACCTGAAGTAGCAGATATGCTATTTATGGACGTGAGAAAACTCGACATCAATGGTGTTGAGTGCATTGTTAGCCGTTCAGGTTACACTGGTGAAGATGGTTATGAAATTTCAGTTCCATCTGCAAATGCAGAAGCACTGGCGAAAACACTGACAGACTTTGAAGAAGTAGAGTGGATTGGTCTTGGCGCCCGTGACTCACTTCGTCTGGAATGCGGCTTGTGTCTATATGGCCATGATCTGGATACGACGACGACACCAGTTGAAGCGAGCCTGTTATGGGGTATTCAAAAGGTTCGCCGTGCTGATGGTGAGCGTGCTGGTGGCTTCCCTGGTGCAGACATTATCCTTAAGCAAATCGAAACTAAAGATGTAGCACGCAAACGTGTTGGTCTTGTTGGCCAAACCAAAGCGCCGGTTCGTGAAGGTGCGAAACTGTTTGATGCCAATGATAACGAAATCGGCATTGTGACAAGTGGTACTGCCGGCCCTACAGCAGGCAAACCTGTATCAATGGCTTATGTAGCGACTGAATTTGCGGCAATCGGTAGCGAAGTATTTGCTGATGTTCGTGGCAAGAAGCTGGCTATGACAGTAGAGAAAATGCCATTCGTTCCTCAGCGCTACTATCGTGGCTAAGCACAGTTCTGCAACAAAGAACTAGATTATATGAAGCATCGCATTAGCGGTGCTTTTTCGTTTTAGGACATTATTTCTATTAATGATAGAAAAGGGCATAAATTGAAAAAACCGTATGGTGTTAAATAATTAGTGAGATGGCTCCACACAAAAGTCGTATCTTGTTTGCATGTTTTTTGCGGGAGTGATATCAAAAAAGAATGAATCTCAGTTCGTCGATAGTATACAAGGAGTAACTGTCTAGTGATTCTATTGTTACCATTTAAACGGTCAGTTTATACAACGCTCGCTTATACCACGTTAGCGTTTTCTTTTGCACCATCAACCAATGCGCAAGTCGAAGCTGCTCCTTATATTGTCAACGGCAGTACGGCGAATGTCGCCGACTATCCGTCGTTTGTCAGTTTGTATTTGGACGGTCAAGAGTATGGGGTGGGCTATTCTTCCTCTCCTTATTGCGGGGGAACACTTCTTAATTCTGAATATGTTTTGACGGCGGCGCATTGTGTTTATGGCAATCGCGATTCGCAGTTACTTACAATGGCTGCACCTAACTTGCAGTATGAGTCAGATTACGTTAACTCGGAAAAAAGGCGAGTGGTCGAGATATTTTATCCATCCGACTATGTCGATGATATTAATAAATTAGTACCTAACGACATCGCGATCCTTAAACTGGAATCTGCATTAGGGTTGGGTACGGCAATAAACCGTCCAAGTAATGAAAGCTATCGCAATCCTGCGAACGTGTTTACTGCTGTTGGTCATGGTAATACACGTTATGGTCATGATGCGTTTGATGTACTGCAGAAAGTGAATCTAACGTATGTGAACAATACTATTTGTGCAGGCGCTTTCTCGGATGGTAGTTACCTAACTTCGAAGCAAATCTGCTTCACCGGTGATTACAGCAGGGTGACGGACTTGTTGGCAGGCACTTGTCAGGGCGACTCTGGCGGACCTATTTATTGGGATAACAATGGTCAACAAGTTCAGATTGGTATTACAAGCTTTGGGCCTGTACCTTGTGGCGACAAAAATCGTTCAGTAACCGCGGTGTTTACCGAAATAGTGGATTTTTCTGATTGGATTAGTCGTGTCCTTAATGGGCAAGAGGCGGCTAAGCATGTGTCTAACGATACTGCGAGACGTAATTATCTGATCAGTAAAGGTTATAACATTGGTTCATCTGGCAATAGTGGTTCTTCTTCACCAAGTTCCTCTTCGGGTTCCGGAGGTGGTGGAGCGGTGCATTTTTCTTTTGTTGCGTTACTGGTTGGTTTGAGCTGGATGAGACGACGAAAGACCATTCGAGTCTGAGTCTTACTTTCTATACTACCTGCTTAACAACAATTTCTCGAACTCCCTTAATTGAGCCCTATACTTATTTATGAACGACTGCTCCTAAAGCGTCGTCGATAAGGTGGGTTGTAAAGGGAGTTTTTTATGAAATCATGGGTTGCCAACCATCCAGGTTCTGTACTTGCCCTTCTCAGTTCACTGAGTGTTGTGGCATTGCCATCCAATTCGACTGAAATTGATATCGCACCCATGATTGTTGGTGGTGAAGATGCTTCAATCAACGATTTTGACTCTTTTGCTAGCTTATACATTGATTCTACTGATTACGATGGTCGTTACTCAGGTGGAGCCTACTGCGGTGGAACCTTCTTAACGTCGGAATATGTAATGACGGCGGCTCATTGTATTGAAGGTGATATGGGGGCGCTACTTTTTACGTCTGCTGTTGCAATGCTGGAAAGTGAACGAGATTTCTTGAACGCAGATCGACGCCGTGTCACAGAAGTATATATTCATCCAGATTTTGAAAATAACATTACTTTACTACTCCCAAATGATATCGCTATTTTGAAACTGGAATCCGCCGCTTCTTCAGGGAGTAATGTCAATCGTGCTACGACGCAAAGCTATCGAAACGTGAATGAAACCTTTGTTGCTGTAGGACATGGCAACACACGTTCAGGGGTAGATGGTACACCGATTTTGCAAAAGGCGAATTTGTTTTGGGTAAGTAATGCTGATTGTGCTTCAAACTTTCAGAATGGCAATAATTTAACAGATAAGCAGGTTTGTTTCAGTGGCGATGTTAGTCAATCAACTGGGCTGAAAGCGGGGACGTGTCAGGGAGATTCCGGTGGTCCTATTTACTGGAACAATAATGGTAGTTACCAGCAGGTTGGTATTACGAGTTTTGGTCCAGCGACGTGTGGTGACCCTCAATCTTTGGTAACGGCTGCATATACAGAAATAGTGGATTATGCGACGTGGATTGATAGTGTGTTAGCCGGATCGGAAACGCCGTTTATTGTTTCCGATGAACAAGCGCGATTGGACTATCTATCAGTTAATGGTCAGGTCATCTACACTGGTGGCACGACTTCCTCCAACACATCCTCGGGTGGCGGTGGTGGGGCACTGACCTGGTTCACATCGTTGGCGTTACTTGTTATCGCGGGATACAGACGTCGCCTTGGCTGAGTTATGAGTCCTTTCTGATTCGTGTGTAAAGTCGAGTCGTTGTACTCGGCTTTTTCTTAGGTGCAAGTTTAATCACACTTTTTTGTAGCATTAGGCTATTTGGATAGGTAATTAAGTTGCCATTGTCGTGCCTAATTAAGACGTGGAACATTCGTATGTCTTGAATAATGCCAGAAATATCTTCGTCTTTATCAACCACTTTAATTCGGTCACCAACACGATAAGGAAAGACAAAAAAGATCAAGAAACTCGCGGTTATGTTACTCAACATTGACCACTGTGCGACGAGAGCGACACCTAATACCGCAAAAACTGAGGAGAAGAACAGTGATAAGTCGCCGTATCCGACACCCACAGTAATAGAGAATATTGCAATAAATATGAAGGCAAAAGCGATATTGAAAGTTCTCAGGATAAAACTGCTTCTAGCGGCAGATACTTTCTTGGTTTCTGCTAACCGTTTAATCCAACCATTTACCAGCTTAGTAAACAGGTAATAACCAAGAAATAGCACGATCGCAAGTAAGATTTGGACCGAGACGGTATGCGGAATTGAGTTCGCTAGGCGTAGTAAATGTTCCATGGTATTCAGAGCTCGTTAACAAGTCATAAGGAATATGGAGCCCAAAGGGACGGAATACAAGCTAATAGTAAAAAACACAAAAAAGCGCTGCGAGGAGCAGCGCTGAAAATGCCTATTTGGGGGTGGCATAGTGCCAAGTGAGTAGGCTCACTTGGACTTTTAAATGGGTTAGGCTGTCGCCACTTCTTTGCTTTCTTCACGACGCTTTAGGAAAGCGTAAGTGAAGCCAGTTACTGCCGTACCTGCCGCGATAGCCACTAGGTACATAAGCACTGGTGAGATGGCACCTGGAATCAGTAGAACAAACAGACCACCGTGTGGCGCCATTAGTTTCGCACCTACTAACATAGATAGAGCACCTGTTAACGCACCACCAATCATACAAGATGGGATAACACGCATTGGGTCTTTTGCTGCGAATGGAATCGCACCTTCAGAGATGAAGCACATACCCAGTACAAAAGATGCTTTACCCGCTTCACGCTCACCTGCTTCGAACTTGTCTTTAGCTAGGAACGTTGCCAAGCCCATACCTAACGCAGGAACCATACCTGCAGCCATGATTGCTGCCATTGGAGCGTAGGTTTGAGAAGCTAGTAGACCAACACCAAAGGTGTATGCTGCCTTGTTGACTGGACCACCTAGGTCGAAGCACATCATTGCACCAAGGATAATACCCAGCAGTACTGCGTTCGCGCTGCCCATGTTGTTTAGGAAGTCAGTCATTGCTGCCATGATGCCAGCAACTGGACCACCAACAATGTAGATCATGACCAAACCAGTAAACAAACTCGCTAGGAATGGGATGATCAAAATAGGTTTAAGCGCTTCCATTGACTGCGGCAGAGATACTTTATCAGCAATCAACTTTGCTGAGTAACCGGCAATGAAACCTGCTGCGATACCACCAAGGAAACCTGCACCTGTAGAGCTTGCCAGCATACCGCCGATTAAACCCGGAGCAAGACCCGGACGGTCTGCGATTGAGAAAGCAATGAAACCCGCTAATACAGGGATCATCAGAGCAAATGCACTGCCACCACCGATGGTCATAAGTGCAGCCGCTAACGTGCCTTCTTCTTTAAATGCCTCGATACCGAAAACGAACGACAGAGCGATGATCAAACCACCTGCTACAACAACAGGTAGCATGTGAGATACGCCAGTCATAAGGTGCTTATAAACGCCTTTTTTCTCTTCTGTTGCGCCTGCTTGGTTACTTGCACCAGAGTGAGTGTAAGTAGTCGCTGAAGCGAAGGCCTTATCTATTTCTTGTTCAGTTTTCTTAAGTGCTAGACCTGTACTGGTTTTGTACAAAAGCTTGCCGTCAAAGCGATCAAGAGGCACTTCAATATCAGCGGCAATGATGACTAAGTCAGCATCAGCGATCTCTTGAGCAGTCAGCTGGTTTTTGGCGCCTACTGAGCCGCGAGTTTCCACTTTAATTGTGTGACCTAGACGTTTACCGTGTTCCTCTAGTGCCTCTGCTGCCATGAAGGTGTGTGCAACACCTGTTGGACAGGCCGTGATAGCAACGATTTTCTTCGCGCCACCAGTTTGTTCAACTGCAACTGGAGTAACTGATGTACCTTCGCTTAGCTCAGTCGCTTTTTCGATTGCGTTAGCTAGGAACGCTTTTGGATCCGTTGTGCACTCGGAAATGCTCGCTTGGTAGACTTTCTTACCTACTAGGCGCTGTGTATCCACAGGCGCATTTGCGGCAACAATCACCACTTCCGAGTCAGCAATTTGCGCGTCAGTTAGTGTTTGTGTTTCAACAACACTTGAGTGACATTCGATAGTTGCATCGTGTCCAAGTGCTTTAGCCGCTTGATCGAGCAATCCGGCTGCGATAATGCTGTTTGCTACCCCACTAGGGCAGGCTGTAATAATTGAAATTTTCATAGGTTTGACCTTTGTGTCCATAAGTGCCACAAAATCAGAATCAAAGATTCGAATCGATTAGCGGCTCAGCTCTTGTAACAGTATTTGTTGTTGTAGTGATTTAACTTCTTCAATGCTTGGCACTCCAACACCCACTTGACTTACCGCCAAAGCAGACAGTGCAGTTGCAAAGGAGAGTAATTCTTCTTTAGCGAATGATTGCATGTGACCCCAACATAGTCCTGCAACCAGAGTGTCGCCCGCACCAACGGTGCTAACGACATTCATTCTTGGTGGTTTTGCTTGTAGCCATTGGTTGTTTTCAAACCAAAGCACGCCATCGGCACCCATAGAAACAACAATATTGGTAATGCCTTTGTCTGAAATTGACTCTGCTGCTTCTAAACATTGTTCTTGAGTTTCTAAATGACGACCAACGAACTGAGACAGTTCTTCGTCGTTAGGTTTGATTAGCCATGGCTTAGAATCTAGACCTTTGGCGAGCGCTTCGCGGCTGCTATCGAACAGTACGCGTTTGCCTTTTTGCTCTAATCGTTCGATCCAATTTGCACATTGCTCGCTACTAATACCGCGAGGCAAACTCCCCGCGAAGACAAAGTAATCGTGCTCTTGCATCAACTCATCAAGCGTGGCTTCAAATTGACGGATTGCTGCTTCGTCGACTTCTACACCAGGGAAGTTAATGTCGCTCACTGCGCCGTTCTTCTCGACCAGTTTCACGTTGATGCGAGTAGAGCCTGAGACTCGAATAAAATGGTCTTTGGCGCCCATCTGCTCGAAAAGTTGGCAGAACAGCTCTTGGTTGTCGCTGCCCAGGAAACCTGTCACAGTAACGTCTGCGCCTAAATCACTAAGCACTTTCGCTACGTTGACACCTTTCCCCGCAGCATGTAGAGAGCCTTGATTAACCAGACTCACCGAACCTGTGTTTAAGGTATCTAAACTCCCTGTGAGATCTAGGGCAGGGTTAAGTGTAATGGTTACCACTTTATTAGTTTGTGCTGTCATGACGAGCTCCTTAACCTTCACCGAGGCCGGAAGCGATCGCTTTACCAATGGCTTCTAGTGCCTCTGCTGCATCAGGGCCTTCTGCGGAGAACTGCAATTCGTGGCCATGTTTTACACCTAGAGCAATCACTTTCATTAGGCTCTTCGCGTTAACCGCTTTACTTTCACCGTTTAGGTTAGAAACCGTAATGGCTGATTCGAACTTCTTCGCTTCTGCCACTAACATTGCACCTGGACGAGCGTGTAAACCATGCGCATTTTTAATCTTAAATACGGCAACGTTTCCGTCAGTCGCATTGGCACTTGCAACTTCTTCGCCAGTGAAGAAACCAAGCACCTGTTCTGCGGATAGTGATAGCAACTTCTCTTGCTCTTGCTTGAATACCACTTCAGTGATTTTGTCGAGCATAGATTGGTGAGCATTGTTACAAGCTGCGAATGCGATTAGAGCGTGTACTGGAGTACCGTCTAACTCACATTGATTGATAGTTGAAACAAACGCCATACCTGTGCGAGTCACCGCCTTGTCGCTGCTCACTAGCCACAAACCTTTACCTAGGTGAGTAGGGGATTTAGTCACTAGGTCTGCAACGAATTCTGTTCCAGCACCGCCAGTATTTTTTAGCAGACCGCCAGCGACTGCTGCCATTTGAACCATGTCGCTTGCAGGGAAGTTAAGCTGGATAAGTGATGCGTCAAAATCTGCTTCAAGCTGAACATCACCATTAAGTAAGGCGATGATTTCGTTTGCTGACTTCGCTTGCTTAAGCTTTTGTTCAACACCATCAGCAGACAGTACTTTAGTAAGCTGTTTTAGGATGCCTAAGTGCTCATCTGATTTTGCGGCAATACCAATTGCGACGTACGCTGTGTTGCCGTCGCCCCAATCAACACCGTTAGGGAAGTGATGAACCGCAACACCAGTTTGTTTTACAAGGCCGCGTGTGTCTGTTGTGCCGTGTGGAATGGCAATACCGTTGCCCAAGAAGGTAGAGTTTTGACCTTCACGATTAAGCATACCGTCGACATAACCTTCTTGAACTAAGCCCTTTTCTGTTAGATCAGCAGCAATCACTTTGATTGCGCTTAGTTTGTCGTCCGACGATTGATTTAGTTTGATGTTGCTACTGTTTAGTTCAAGCATGTTCGCTCACCCACGTTATTCTTGTTCTCGAATCGACTCTTTGTTTTGCTTTAAGCTTCACTGAATCGATTCAGCAAAATTTTAAAAAAATTCAGCAAAGCGTATTTTCTGTACCGACTTTGCTGCGCTAGTTCCTATGTTTACCGACATTTTTCTTTGACCACGTCACTGTAAATATAGGTCAGTTTTCAAAACTGTGAACTTTGCTGAATCCTTTCAGCTTTTATACTGAACCGATTCAGCTTATAATTCAACTTGTCAGTTAGGTTGGAATTCATTTATATGATCCATCGCACAAAAAGGATCGAGTTATGACTTTAGATGAAATAGCGAAGTTAGCGGGGGTCTCAAAGACCACAGCAAGCTATGTAATCAACGGTAAAGCACAGAAATATCGAATTTCTGAAAAAACCCAAAAAAAGGTAATGGCTGTTGTCGAGCAGCATAATTACCGCCCGGATCATGCGGCATCATCACTCCGTGCTGGTCATAGTCGTTCATTTGGTTTGATCATTCCTGATTTGGAGAACACCAGCTACGCACGCATTGCAAAACTGCTCGAACAAAACTCTCGTAAAGCAGGGTTCCAAATTCTAATCGGTTGCTCAGATGATGATCCTGAAACGGAAAAACTTGTAGCGGATGCTTTAGTTTCTCGTCGAATTGATGCGTTGTTTGTTGCCAGTGCTATTACAGAAGCCAGTGACTTTTATCTTACGATCCAGAATCGTGGAACCCCTGTGATTGCGATTGACCGTTCGTTGGACGATGAACACTTTAGTTGTGTGATTAGTGAAGATTTTGGTGCGGCATTTGAACTCACAAACTCGGTTATCGATACCAGCACTCAATCGGTTGGACTTATCGGAGCACTACCCGAACTGAATATTTCTCGTGAACGTCAATTAGGTTTTGAGTCTGCGGCGAAAGATGCAGGTATCGAGTGTTACGTCACGTATGGTGAGCACTTCAACAACGACGAAGGTAAGCGTCTGTTTAGTGACTGGGTTGAGTCGAACTCTATTCCTGATGCTATTGTCACAACGTCTTATACCTTGCTTGAAGGTGTGTTGGATGTCCTTATCGAAAAACCTGAGTTAATGGGCAAGATTAAACTCGCCACATTTGGTGACAATCGTTTATTGGATTTTCTTCCGACCAAAGTAAATTCGTTACCTCAACAGTTTGAGCTTATTTGCGATAGCGCCTTGGAGCTGGCGTTAAACGCATCTGCGAAGCGTTATAAGCACGGAGTTGAGCTTATTCCAAGAAAACTAAAAACTCGCTAGTAGCATTGATCATCGTAATATCAAGGCGTTGTTACATGTTAGCAATGTCTTGCGAGTATTTTGGTTTACTTTTCAGTAGAACTTAGTGCCAAGGTATTTTTGGAATTATCAGATGAAAGCGGAGACTAAACCAAGTCTTTGTGTCAAAGGTGGCTTGTGACTGTGAAATGACCTAATTCTGCGAAAACGTCTATAGTATATTAATATGAAACTCATACCTTATTATTTGGGTGTAGAAGATGCGATTATTAGCGGAGAGAAATAGATGGTTTTAAGAAACGTCCTAGGACGTGGAGCAAAAAAATTTGGTGTTTATGTTGCCCCTAAGATTATTGAAAACTATGAGACAGCTATCTTAATGCAAGGCCCGTATAACCCAAACGGCACTACTCGGATTGACTCCATACTCGCAACTAATCACTACCGATATGGTCAAGTTGGGTTTGGGGTGAACGGTTGTATAAAGATGATTTATATCGGAATGAGAACGTATGGTGAAGCAGAGATTGGCAGCGTGTTTTGCAGTCGTAATGTTCAAAATATGCTTTCTGCTCCAAGTACGTGGCCCGATCATCTGGCCGTAGCCAAAGCGGAAGTTAAATATTGGCAAGGTATTGCAGACAATCCTAAAGATTGGGAACAGACCATTGGTTCCAACGTTGCAACTATCTTTAATGCACAGAGCAGGGTGGTAATACAAGAGTCGATGGAACAGTTTAGAAATAAACTACTTGGTAAGAATTAGTGGTGTTTTGCGTGAGTCGTGCAGATTTAGCCGTAGTCTTTTAATTAAAAACCCCTTGTTGCCGAGCGCAACAAGGGGTTTTTAATTACTGCTGAGCGCAGTTAATATCGCCTAATGCAGTGCAAATCTCTTTTTCACGCTGAGCATCTTGCTCCATTTTACTGCCAATTTCTTGGTTGTTGCGATATTCATTTGATGGTGCACAACCTGCGATCACTATAAGAGCGCCCATTGCTAATAATGCTTGATACTTTTTCATGTTACCACTCCTAATCCTTGGGTCATTTATATTGTAGTTATAAGCAAACACTATAGATTGAAAGAGATGGCTATACAACCATATGAAATTTGGTTGCTGGTGAATTGAGCGGCAGAGGACAGAACAAAGGGCGCTTTGGTATTAAGCGCCCAGTTAGGTAGGATTAACCTTTCACGGCTCCTGCGGTTAAGCCGTCGATAAGCTTACGAGAGCTGATCACAAACATCACCATTAGCGGTAACACGGCGATGGCGACTCCACTGAAAATTGCGCCGTAAGGAACCAGTCCGGTACTACCTTGCAACGCACGCAGCGCGAGCGGAACGGTGTACATTTCCATATCGTTCATAACAACCAGTGGACCCATGAAGTTATTCCATTGACCAATGAATACCACAAGACCCAGCGTACCCAACGCAGGTTTGATCAATGGCACAACAATGCGCCAGTAAATTCCGAACTCGCTACAACCGTCCATTCTCGCCGCTTCAATCAGCTCTCTTGGAATGGCACTGCCGATATATTGTCTCATCAAGAAGATGCCCATCGCCCCACATGCCATAGGGACATAGAGCGCTTTCGGCGTATTCATCCAACCGAGAATAGACATGATTAAAGCGGTCGGAATCATGCTCAAAAAGGCGGGTAGCATGAGTGTGCCCATAATGAACACGAACAACATCTTTTTGTATCGAAACTCAAACATAGCAAATGCATAGCCAGCAAGTGAACAAAACAGCAGGTTCAAGGCTGTTGTGATAGCAGCAATGTAGAAGCTCCAACCTAAGTTTTTCCAAAAGTAGGGTAAGTAATCAATGAGCGCGGTTAAGTTGTTGCCTAACTCGTCACCAAACCAAAGTGGAGGCGGCACCGACATAATGGCCGTATTATCGTGAGTCGCAAAAACAAACATAAAGTAGAACGGAGCTAACATAACGATCGCACCAAAGGCGACGAAACTGTAGGCGGTGATTTGTCCTGCGGAGAAATTAGTCTTCATCGTTTGCTCCTCGGTTTTTCTCAGAGAACAGTTTGTTGTTGCCCCAAGATAGAGCGGCAATAATCATAAATAGAATCCAAGAGATCGCGGAGGCAGTACCAAAATCACCTTCTTGGAATGCAGTAATGTACATATGCATAGCCGCAGATTTACCGGCTTGGTCTATACCGCCCGTCCCATTGGTGATGATGAAGGGTTCTTCGAAAATTTGCAGACTACCAATGATCGACAGCGTAATCGCGAAGAACATCATCGGTTTAAGCATTGGCAGCGTAATGTAGAAGAACTGCTTTATTCTGCTTGCCCCATCAATGGTGGCAGCTTCATACAGGTCTTTTGGAATAGTTTGCATCGCTGAGAGGTAGAGAATGGTATTCCAACCCACATAACGCCAAAACACCACGAATGAAATCATGCCTTTAGTATATTCGGGCTGATTCCAGTCGATGTTTTGCGTTGGGAAGATCCATGCAAACGGCTCTATACCGCCAATGGAAATAGTACCTATAGAGGTAAGGACCATATTTACTAAGCCATAGTCTCGTGAAAATAGCGTAGTAAAGATCATCGCCACCGCAACGGTCGAAGTAATGTAAGGCAGAAAGTAGACGCCGATGACTCCATTTCTGGCACGCTTAAAACTGGTATGGATGAAGAAAGCCAGAGGTATGGCGACTAAGTGTTGTGGAACGCCTGATGCCAGTGCCATCCAGAATGTGTTGTAGAGCGATTTGTGGAACCAATCGTCGGTAAGCGCAAATTGGTAGTTTTCCCAGCCCACCCATTCCATCGCACTGAGACCAGCCGCTGGCTCCCAATAATGAAAGGAAAGGTAGAGAGAGAACAG
This sequence comes from Vibrio mediterranei, assembly GCF_900088415.1. Classification (GTDB taxonomy): domain Bacteria; phylum Pseudomonadota; class Gammaproteobacteria; order Enterobacterales; family Vibrionaceae; genus Vibrio; species Vibrio mediterranei. The sequence goes on along the minus strand of NZ_FLLQ01000005.1, from coordinate 28,745 downwards.
CATTGGGAACACACCAAATGCTAAGAAAATAATGAAAAATGGACTAATAAACAGGTAGGGTACCCATTTATGACTCTTGGCTCGCCATTGATGCCAAGTACCAGTATTTTCACTGGGTTTATTGGTAGAGGTTATGCTAACAGACATGTTGGACTTCCTGTAACGATACACGATTAGGCTGCATGTAAAACTTTGCCTTCGGCATTAAATACATGCGTTCGTTTAACATCGAAAAATAGCTCGATGTCTTCACCTTCAAGTCGAGTGAGGGAGTCTGACGAATCGATTTCGGCAAGAATTTTGTTGTCACCTAACTGGCAGTGTAAGTGATACATAGATCCAAGAAGTTCAGCGTGAATCAAACGTACTTTAACGCTGGCAATGTTGTCTGACTCAATGGCTTGCTTATTAAGATACAAATCGCTTGGACGGACACCGTACTCGATGCCTTCATGTGAATTGTGCAAGCAGCGGTCAAGTTCAACAACTTGATTGCTGATATTCAGGCCACGTGAGTGGGGCATAGTCGCGGGAATCATGTTCATTTCAGGGCTGCCGATAAAGGTGGCGACAAAACGACACGATGGGGCGTCGAAAATCTCTTTAGGTGTGCCAATTTGTGCCACATAGCCATCTTTTAAAATTACGACTCGATCGGCAAGACTCATGGCTTCTACTTGATCATGAGTGACGTATAGCGTTGTCGTTTTTAACTTCTGATGCATCGCTTTGATTTCAGCGCGCATGCTGCCTCTTAATTTTGTATCAAGGTTAGACAGTGGTTCATCAAACAGAAAGACAGAGGGAACACGTACCATCGCTCGCCCCATCGCCACGCGCTGTCTTTGTCCACCGGATAAGGCTTTTGGATAACGTTTGAGTAACGGAGTGAGTTCCAAGGAGTCAGCTACGGCAGCAACTTGTTGTTTGATATCATCTTTGCTGCGACCAGCCATTTTAAGAGGAAATGCGATGTTTTGCTCCACCGTCATATGTGGGTAAAGGGCATAGCTTTGAAAAACCATGGCGGTATCACGATCAGTTGGGTGAAGGTCGTTGACTAAGCGGTCTCCGATATAGATTTCGCCCTCAGAAATCTCTTCTAATCCAGCCAACATGCGTAGCGTCGTGGATTTGCCGCAGCCAGATGGTCCCAGAAATACGACAAACTCACCATCGTTAATATGCAGATCAAACTGCTTAACGACTTCAGTTTTGCCGTAGCGCTTTTTTAAGTTCTTAAATGTTACAGAAGCCATAGTTTTCTACTTACCTAAATCGAGCATCACTCCTAGCAATCGCTAGGAGGATGTCTTAAAAATTGATGAAACGGGATTAACGACGAGCGCGGCGCTTAATTTGACGCGCGGCATCTGATAGCGCCTTATCGATCTCTACATTACGAGTCAGTACCGATTGAAGCGCGTCATCGACGATCTGCTCGGCAATAGGGTCATGTCGATGTGCCTTAATTGCAGGGATGTTGGCGGCGGCCAGTTTCCATTGCATGCGAGCTTGAGTTCCACCTAAGTATTCAACAGGCTGTTCCATAAATTCGGAATTTTGCGCTTCGATAAGAGAAGGGAAGATATTAAGCTGCTCGAACACTTCCATTTGAATATCAACACGTTGGCTCATGAACTCAATGAACTTCCATGCTTCATCTTTATGGTCTGCGCGTTTTGGAATTGCCAAGAATGAGCCACCCCAGCTTGCAAATGTATTAGCAGGAAGGTCTGCGGTGCGCCAGACGTTTTCTCCCGGAGAGATCCAGCCGTTAAAGTGCCCACCAAGCCAAGAGCCCATCATCTGGCTGGCAATATCACCGCGACGCAGACCTTCGGTCCACTCCGTACTCCATGCTTTTACCTGCGCATCGAGATGAGCATCACGCACTTGTTTTGCGAGTTTGAAAGCTTCTTTAAAACGATCGGACTCGACCATGATTTTGTTGTCTTGATCGAAGTAGATAGATTCGCCATCTTTTAGACCAGAGCGGATAACGATATCTTTAATGTCCACCGCGTCTGCAACAAGGTAGGAGCCGGTTTTCTCTTTGATTTTCTTGCCAGATTCAATGAATGAGTCCCAGTCACGCAGCAGTTCTTCTTGGGTCACACCAGCTTTGGCCAATACTTCACTGTGATAGAAAATCGCACCCGGGCCGATATCAACCGGTAAGCTTGATTGCTCGCCTTTGTTGTTTTGGCCTAAAGGTACTGTAAATGGTGAGAAAGTATCAGCAAATGTGCCTGCGTTGTAAGGTGGTTGATTAAGATCTTCCAAGCCGCCTGCGTTGGCGAATCGGCCGATATAGCCCACTTCAATTGCCATTACATCGGGTACGTTCGCACCCGTCGACAGTGAGGTTGTCATCGCTGTGTGGTGATCATCGAATGCCAAAGAGGTTAGGTTGATTTTGATGTCTGGATTCTCTTTTTCAAACATCGGGATCGCCATACGAATTGCCTGGTCGTAGTTTGCAAATGCTGCCACATTTAGCGTCGTTTGCGCCCATGCTGTGCCAGACAGTGTTGCTAGCGCGATAGCAGAGACAAGTTTGGAGTATTTTAATGCTGTTTTCATTGCTCTATCTCTTTCTTATTAGGGTAAGTGCTCAGTTTTTGTTCTTTAGTGCTGAGTCACTTTGTGGTTGATGCTAGCGACCAATTTGGTCGCTAGGTCAGGTAAGCGTTAGTTTGTTCTAGAGTGCGACTACCGTCATATCCGTGAAGTGCACAGGGCCTAATTGGTTGTAAAAACCTACACCGCCAGACTGATAGGTGTCAGGCATGGTTTCATCAATAGACGTCAGAACTTGTTTGCCGTTAATCGAGCAAGCAAACAAATTGCCGTTCACCGAAAGGTCGAAGTGATAGCGCTCGTGTGGTTGCCATTGGAATGGCTCTATGGCGATAACGACATCTTTGCCAAACTCTCTGCGTATCAATGAGATCTGATCATCCGTATTGAGTTCGACTCGGTAGTAACGTTCCAATCCTTGGTAGCGAACTATAGGACCAAAAGCTTGTTTTATCTGAGGCTTAAGCGCGATGGATAAAGAGTAGTCGTGCCAATCTTTACTGCCGTATACGTAGAGGCCAGGGTGAGACGCGTCGTTATTGACTAAGCGGTAGATATCTTGATTGTCGAACTTGATGCAGGTATCCATAGTATTGATAAAGCTGCTTTCCCATATTTCATGGATTGGGTTGCTATCAATGCCTATGGTTTGCGATGGTGTGCCTTGCCAGTCCAATGAATGCAGCTTGATATATCCAGCATCGTTTCCTGAGTGAGGGTTACTAATTTGCAGTCCAACGGTGGCAATCATTACGTTATCGAGTTTTGGTAGGGTCCATTGATGAGTTTGTGGTTGCGTTGACAAGGTGAATGGTTCACTAAAAATGCGTTCAACGTTCATTTGGCTGTCGTAAGTTTCGACGTAGAAACTGACACTGGCGTGGTCATAATCGGTTGCACCTGACACGCTCGCTTCGATAGTTTGAGACGGATAGAGTGTAGGACTGCCAACTATGTGGTACGACGATTCGTTTACTTTACTATCAAGTGGCGTATGTGTTGCGGTACTCACTTGCAACGGTACACCACATACCAAATGCGAGAAGTCCAGTCGCAGCGCTTGCTCACTGTTGCTAAGGCGTGCGTTTTGGTTGTAGTTCAAGTCAGGGTTAATAGCAAAACCTTGCAATGACCCTTTAGGCGTAAAGTGGAATCTAGGACGTTTGGGTAGGCGCTCATTATGATGTAATTGATGAGCGATCGCGTAGAGCTTATCGGCTTCTTGAACTGCATCGAAAATATGATCTTGAATATTGGCACTTGGAAGAAGAATTCTATCCGCGACTGGTGTGCGCCAATCAAAGCCATCATCAAGAGCGGCTAAGCCTAATCGAATACCGTTGAGACAACCTACGTTCGCCGCGTTACAGTCGGTATCCCAACCTAATGTATTCACAATTTTCATTGATTCGTGGAAGCTTTCACCCCCGTAAAGAAGAGATAAAATGATTAATCCATGGTTGGGAATTACATGACAAGTGCCGTCAAACTTGTCGTAGCCATAGTGAGTTTTAAGCTGCGAAAATGCCCAATTCCAATCACGTGGATTCTCTTCATGCCAGCCACGAACAGCGTTAATGACTTCAGCAATTTTCGATTCTTTGGGGATATAACTCAAGCCGAGGTCGATGAGAGCGTGCAAGTCGGTTTCAATAAACGCTTGAGACTCCATAACGGCAAGTAGAACTGCGGCGTGAACGGCTTCACCGTCGTGGCTAACCTTAGCTGCTTCAGTTGCCATCTGCGCGGCTTTATCTGGCATTGCAGGGTTGATGAGTGCCCAGCCATCAATAAAAATCTGTGCGCCTATTTGTTCTGCGACGGTTTTTCCGTTGGTTTCTATTGAGCCACTATGCGGTGCTTCAAACCCATTTCTTAAATTGAGCCAAGCAGTGTGCTCGGTCGATTGTCCATAGCCACCCCACCAAAGAATGGTTTTTCCTTCGATTAAATTATCAAGCCAAGATTGACCAAGGTGCTGGCTAGAAAAGTCAGAGCGATACTCATGATCTTCCAAAGCGTGAGTGAACATAAAGGTGCCGGTAATGTCGTCATCACTGACGATAAGAGGATGGTTAACTTGTTCGTTGACGTAGCGGTTTATCTCACCGAATTGGTCAACGATATGCTCGTTAACCCAACCCTCAAAAGGTCGTCCTGCATACACTCCAATTATCTTGCCTAAGATTCCAGCGTACAGCTTTTCGTAATATGTATTATCTAATTTCATTGTTGCTTAAGGTCTCTATATAAATCCGACTGAATATGGACATGACAAACATGCAGCGAGTGAATTTCTAAATTTATGCTAACGAACAATAATGAGATGTTTTGTGATCTAATCCACCATGTCTAATTTACAAAACTAACGGGCATGAAATATTTTTCATCATAAATATATGATTTATATGGTTAAATTGTGAAAAACAAAAAGATATTTCATGGCTTTGTTGTATTTCTAAATATGGTTCATGGTTTCGATATAAATAAAATCTGCAGCAGAAGTAGTGAGACAGATATCACTCAATTAGCGCATTAATTTGTTTAGCCTTGAGTGATTACAAAGCAAGCGTGAAGTGTTGTAAGTCACACAAACCAAAGCAGATGAGATTAAGGAGAAACGATGGCTTTCAAAGATGATTTTATTTGGGGGGCAGCTGCCGCCAGTTATCAAATTGAAGGTAATACCCAAGGTGTTGATGGCTGTGCAGATTCCGTCTGGGACATGTGCTCTCGCCGTGATGGATTCGTAAAGGGCGGAAACACAGGATTTATGGCTTGCGACCACTACAATCGCTATGAAGAAGACGTAAAAATCATGCAGTCAATCGCTCTACAAGCGTATCGATTGAGCATCATGTGGCCAAGGGTGATGCCAGAAGGAACTGGTAAAGTGAATACTCAAGGGTTGGATTTTTACGACCGTTTGGTAGATGAGTTGCTTGCTAAAGGCATTTCACCTTGGGTGACGTTATTTCATTGGGACTATCCGATGGCGCTGTTCCACAAAGGTGGATGGTTAAATGACGACTCTAGCGATTGGTTCGCTGAATATACTCGAGTGATTGTCGACCGTTTGTCTGATCGAGTGGAAAACTGGTTTACGTTAAATGAGCAAGCATGTTTCATTGGGCTTGGCCACCAAACCGGAATGCATGCCCCTGGTCTTGAACTCCCTGCGAAGGAAGTGAATCGTGCGTGGCACAATGCACTACTTGCCCACGGTAAAGCGGTACAAGTGATTCGGTCGAATTCGAAACGTCCAGCTAAGGTCGGGGCAGCACCTTGTTTCCGAACCGCTGTACCTATGACCAACAGCCCAGAAGATATTGCAGCTGCAAAAGCGCATACCTTTAATGTTATTAATAAAGAAATGTTTAACGCGAGCTGGTGGATGGATCCTGCATTCAAAGGTGAATATCCAGAGGATGGATTGGCATTATTTGGCGCTGATGCACCTATTATCAAACCTGGTGATATGGAAACCATTTGTCAGCCTTTGGATTTTGTTGGAATTAATGTCTACAGCTCGGAAATGGTACATGCAGCAGCCGATGGGACACCAGAAGTTGTGGAGTATCCGAATAACTATCCGAAGACCCATTTCGATTGGCCGATTACGCCTGAAGCACTCAAGTGGGGCACTGAATTTTTGTATGAGCGTTATAACAAGCCGATTATTGTCACCGAAAATGGACTTAGCACCAATGATTGGGTCAGTTTAGACGGTAGAGTGCATGATACGACTCGCATCGACTTCTTGCATCGTTACTTATTAGGTTTGAAAGAAGCGGCCGCGAATGGTGTCGACATCATGGGATACTTCCAATGGTCAATACTCGATAACTTTGAATGGGCGGAAGGTTACAAGCAGCGCTTCGGCCTGGTCCACGTTGATTATGAAACGATGAAGAGAACGCCCAAGGACTCTGCACTTTGGTATAAGTCAGTGATCGAATCAAATGGCGCGTCATTAGGAGAGACGCGTGCGTTGCAAGGCTGGATGAAACCGAGCGACTTTAACCGAAATACTTGTTAACGCTCTCGGTTTGACCCTGCCGTTTCGAGTAAGTTATAAAGCGTCTATGTTTAGGCGCTTTTTTTATGGGCGCTGATGTTGGTAGAACCATGAAAAAAGAAAAGGAAAGCAAAGTTACCTTAACCGAGGTAGCAAAACGAGCGGGTGTCTCTCCAAGTACTGTTTCTCGTTACTTAAATCGAACCAGCTTCATTGCTAAAGATAAAGTGCGTGCTATCGAAGAAGCGATGTTTGAGTCTGGGTTCAAGAGTAAACCTCGAAAATCGCAACCTATTACCAAGCGCAGTATGTCGATTGGGGTTGTCGCTGCATCATTTGATAGTCCACATATCGCAAGAATATTAAAGGGTATGGACAGTACTGTGCTCAACCACTCATACCAGATCATTGTTGAAACGAGCCATTGGAATAAAGCCCGCGAAACTGAAATCCTCAAACAGTTTAAGCAGCGAAATGCCGATGCTATTGTGTTAATTGGTAGCTACCTCAATGATGCTGAAGTAAAAACGATCCTTGGCAAAACGCCGGTGTTACTACTGGGAAGTCCGGTCTATCTAGCTCCTACAGATAGCATTACCGGTATTCCTCAAGTCTTAGTCGATAATGAGCTTGGTGGGTACTTAGCGACCAATCATTTGATTCAGTTAGGTCATACCAGAATCCTTCATCTTCGCGGAGCCATCGGTAATAACGATTCTGACGAGCGGGTAGTCGGGTATAAACGCAGTTTGGAAAAAGCGGGAATCGAGGTGCTGGATGAGTTGATTGTTGAAGGTGAATTTAAGTCAGAGCAGTCGCTTGAAGTGGTTAAAGAGACAATAGAGCAAGGGATTGAATTTACGGCTATCTTCGCGTCTAATGATGAAAGCGCTTATGGAGCAATTCAGGCATTACATCAAAAAGGCTATTCTGTTCCGGATGACATTTCACTCATAGGTTTTGATGATCTGCCATTTTCCAGCTACCTAATTCCACAACTCACCACGGTTAAACAGCCACTCGAAATCATGGGATCTATTGCGATACGTTATGCTCTTGATTTGATTAGTGGAATTAAGCCAAACTACCAAGTCCCTCCTGTGGAGGTAATTGTCCGAAATAGTACACAAAGGAATGCGGTGAAATCGGCCATATGAAAGAGAAAAAAGCCACCATATACGACGTTGCAAGAAAAGCTGGCGTTTCGCCAAGCACCGTCTCACGTTATTTAAATCGAACGACCTTCATCGCTAAAGACAAAGTCGACACCATCGAAAAGGCTATCTTTGACCTTGGTTTTAAACCTAAAGGTCGTAAAGCCCAGCCTAAGACAAAGCGAAACATGAAGATCGGTGTTGTTGCACCTTCATTTGATACCCCTTATGTAAGCCGTATCCTATATGGCATGGATCGTAGAATGCGTAACCACAGTTACGATATTATTATCGAAACCACGAACTGGGAACAAAGCCGTGAACGTCACGAGCTTCAAGATCTGGTTTCACGGCAAGTGGATGGCATTATCGTTGTCGGTGGTGATTTGGCAGAAGAAGATATCGCAGCACTAACAGGGAAGATCCCGACATTATTGATGTGTCGTAGAGGTAAAGGAATTTTGCCTCTCATAAACGTTGATAATGAAATGGGGGGATATCTTGCCACTAACCATTTGGTTCAGCTAGGTCATAAGAAAATCATGCATTTGACGGGACCAAGTGGCAATATTGATTCTGAGAACCGTATTGCTGGTTATTTGCGCTCGCTGAAAAATGCAGGGTTAGTGGCAGAACCCGGTATGGTTATCGACGGTCACTTTGAATCAAGAAATGCTTTCCAAAACCTTACGACTGCATTAAAGGGCGGTGCCAAGCCCACTGCAATATTTGCAGCTAATGATCATAGTGCGTTTGGCGTAATTCAAGCATTGCATCAGTACGGTTTACGAGTCCCTGAAGATGTTTCGGTAATTGGTTTTGATGACCTTCCTATTGATGAATACTACATTCCTCGTATAACTACAGTACGCCAACCATTTGCAGAAATGGGTGAGATCGGTGTCAGATATCTACTCGATCTTATCAGTGGCAATAAACCAAATTACGACATCCCCCCTGTGCAAGTTATCATTCGAGACAGCACTCAAGCACACAGCTAATTGGTGCGCCCTTAGTGGATCTGGGCGCATTTTCGTTACCTTCTAAACGTTGCTATTGTCCTTTTAGTTATTAAATGAAAATATATTTTTTTGCGATCTTGATCGATGAAGTAAATTTTTATTAATGCAAAAGTAAACTAGGCTGTATGACATGCTAGTGACCATTTTGCGTCACTCAGTTTTTTATTCAGGCCTACTTTGTTGTGATTCAGAGCGTTGTCGAGTCGTTGTCGCAAAGTAACACCATGAGTTAGTTTGGATTTAGACAGAAGGGAACAAATATGGTTTTTAGGAAAAACCGACAAGCAGTTTGGCTCGTTATGGCAATAGGTACCGCTCCGCTGGCAAACGCAGAGCTGTTTGATTACATGGCAACAACTGACCCCGTCAAAGATCAGCCAAGTGAACAAGGCTGGATTGCAGATCATAGCCAAAGTGGTAGTGGTGCGCTATCAACAGTAGATGGGGTAACAGCATGGGTCGCACAAGGTGAAGGCGGACGAGCACAGTGGAAAACGGTGTTATCTGACGCGTTAAAGAGTCAAGCAACGAACTACGGCTGGAGGTTATCGACTGAAATGCGCGTGGTTAGTGGCGGCATGATCACCAACTATTACGCCGATGGCAGTCAGCGTGTGTTGCCAATATTATCCATAAACAGTGCTGGTGAGCTGGTGGTGGAGTTTGAAGGTCGAAGTGGTACTACTGTACTGGCGACAGGCGCGGCGGCAACGGACTACCATAAGTACGAATTGGTCTTTCACCCGGGGGATAACCCTAATGCGAGCTTTTACTTCGATGGACAGCTAATTCTCGATCAGATATCTCCTTCACCAACGTCACAAAATATGTTGGTGTGGGGTAATGGCTCAACCTATACCGATGGTGTCTCAGCATACAAGAATATAGAGTTCGAAGTGCAAGGCGATGTGATTTTCAACGGCCCCGATCGCATACCATCTCTGGTTGCGAGCACAGAAACACCTGGTGTGGTGACAGCCTTTGCAGAGAAACGAGTGGGGGGAGGGGACCCAGGTTCAACAGCCAACACCAATGATATTATTACTCGCGTCTCTACCGACTCAGGGGTGACATGGAATACTGAATTGAACTTAACCGAGCAGATCAACGCTAACGACGACTATGATTTCTCTGATCCTCGTCCTATTTACGATTCAGCGTCTGACAGTGTTATTGTTTCTTATGTCCGTTGGCCGACTGACGCCGCGCAGAATGGCGATAAGATCAAGTCATGGATGCCAAGTGGGGTCTTCTACAGTACCTACGATATTGCTACTTCAAATTGGCTGGCTCCGGTGGATGTGACTCATCAAGTTAAAGAGCACAGCTATCAAATTGCAGGTTGGGGAGGTTCAGAGCTCTACAGTAAATCAGCTACTCTAAACAGTAATCAGGACTGGCAGTTGAATGCTACACTACGAATCTTTGACGGTGCTGCTAACCGAATACAGGCGGCAGATGGAGCTCGTACTTTTGTGGTGACATTTGCTGTAGATCCGTCAGGACAGCTTACCGCGCAATTAAATGGTGAGTCTTCGCCTGTTATTGTCGCGCTAAGTAGTGGTGATGTGTATGGTTTTCATCAATACCAAATTGCCTATTCAGCCCTGAGTAATCAAGCGTCTCTATTGGTCGATGGCAATACTCTGGCTAGTTGGTCAGGTGAAACGTCGAGTAGCAGTCTTGTAGAGTTTGGTAACGCAGATAGCAGTGTTGATGGCCGAATTCATCTACAGGATATCGCTCTTGAACAATCAGGCGTGACTTTGGTTAGCCTAGATGCGGCTTATTTAGCTCAACAAAATCCAGCGAGTACCACGACTGACCTAGAACAATTAGGTTGGAGCAAACAGAAGTCTGGCAATACCATGAGCTTTTACGGACACGCCAGTGTGAACCCTGGGCCCGGTCACGGGATCCAGCTTGAACGACAGCAAGCGATTGCTGGTAGTCATAATGGACGCCTAATATATCCCGCTATTACACTAGACCGATACTTCTTAAACGTCATGTCTGTGTACAGTGACGACGGTGGTCAAAACTGGCAAACAGGGGCAAGCTTACCACTTCCCTATCGTTGGAAGAGTGCGAGCAGTTTGGAAACGCTTGAGCCGAGTGAATCGGATCTCGTTGAACTAGATAATGGTCATTTGCTCTTGACTGCACGCCTTGATTTTAACAAGACCGTAAGTGGTGTTAATTACGGTCCGCGTCAACAGTTCTTGAGTGAAGATGGCGGTAAAACATGGGCGATGCTCAGCGGTAACAATGCCGATGTTTTCCCAGGTATAAGCTCTGGAACCGTCGATGCTTCAATTACTCGCTTCGAAGAAGCGGATGGTAGTCGATATCTGCTGTTCACTAATCCTCAAGGTAGTCCGTCTGGAGCGAGCAATCGTCAAGACTTAGGTTTATGGTTTAGTTTTGACGAGGGCAACAGCTGGAAAGGGCCAATTCAATTGGTCGAAGGAGCATCGGCTTATTCAGATATTTATCAACTTGATGCTGAAACAGCAATTGTGATTGTCGAAACCAATAGTTCCAATATGCGTATACTGCGAGTGCCTGTCACTTTGCTAAAACAAAAGGCGTTGGCGCTGCCTTAAAAAGCGCGTAAACAAAAGCCAGACCTGTTGTCTGGCTTTTTTCATTTGGGTTATTCGCTTAGTGATTTACCTTGGGTTTTAATCACTTCTTGATACCAATGGAAGCTTTTTTTACGCTTACGTTCTAGAGTGCCGTTGCCGTCATCATGACGGTCGACATAAATGAAACCGTAACGCTTACTCATTTCTGCGGTGGAGTTCGCTACAAGATCGATAGGACCCCAACTAGTGAATCCCATTAGTTCAACACCATCTTCAATCGCTTCTCTCGCTTGTACTAAATGGTCATTTAGGTATTTGATGCGGTAGTCATCTTCAATGTTGCCATTCGCGTCAATTTCGTCTCTTGCTCCTAACCCGTTTTCGACAATAAACAACGGCTTTTGGTATCGGTCGTGCAAGAAGTTAAGCAAAATGCGCAGTCCTTTCGGATCGATCAACCAACCCCACTGGCTTTTCTCCAAATATGGGTTCGGTACACTGTCAACGATGTTACCTACTTCTTTTTGCTTTGGATCGGCACTTGCACAGCCGCTGGCGTAATAGCTAAACGAAATGAAGTCGACTGACGCTTGTGCGATGGTCTCTAGATCTCCATCGTGAATATCGAGTTCAATTTGGTTTTCACGGAAGTAACGCAACATGTAGCCTGGGTATTGACCACGAGTTTGTACATCTCCGAAGAAGAGCCATTTGTTATTTTCGTGCATCGCAGCGATCACGTCATCAGGATTGCACGTGTACGGGTAGTTTAACGCGCCTAACAGCATGTTACCGATCTTGCCATTTGGAACGATCTTTTGGCACAGTTTTACCGCCTTGGCATTGGCGACCAGCTGATGATGGATAGCCTGATAGATTTCTTGTTCTGTAGCATCTTCTTGCAAACCTACACCCGTAAAAGGTGCGTGCAATGACATGTTGATTTCGTTGAATGTCAGCCACAGTTTCACTTTGTCTTTGTAACGTTCAAACACCGTTGTAACGTAACGTTCAAACATCTCAATCAGTTTTCGATTACCCCAGCCGCCGTAGTTTTCTACTAGAGCATAAGGCATCTCGTAGTGAGACAAGGTCACGAATGGTGTCATGTTGTACTTCGCTAACTCATCAAATAGACGGTCGTAATAAGCGAGTCCCGCTTCGTTTGGCTGTGTGTCGTCACCATTTGGAAAAATGCGAGTCCAAGCGATAGAAAGTCTCAAGCAGTTAAAGCCTATCTCATCAAAAAGCGCAATGTCTTCTGGATAACGGTTGTAGAAGTCAATAGCAAGATCTTTGATACCAGGAGTACGTTCATCGCGAGTTTGATGAGGACTCAAAATGCCTGAAGGCAGCATGTCTGAGGTCGAGAGTCCTTTGCCATCAAGGTTATAAGAACCTTCAACTTGGTTGGCAGCAATTGCACCACCCCACAGAAAGTTATCCGGAAATTGAGTCATATGAAACCTCTAAGCTTATTTGCTTTATTGATTTGGATTTGTCGCTAATGAGCTTGCTGCAAGCAACAATCTGTAAGTAAAACTACTATAGACTTAGTATTGATTAATATGAGGAATGAAAAAAGAGTGAATGTTTTTGTATAATCTTCCTCAATATGTGTTTATTAGCGAATTTTAGTGCTCAATAGAGGTGGCGGGATTTAAATGAGGAAGAAAATGTATCGTAATTTTCCTGATTGTGCTTCGAAATCAGCACGCTTCTATAATTGAGGGATGAAATGAAAGACCAACGCGCACTGCATTATTATGAACGTTTACTGCCTCTAGGAACCAAATGTGATGTGTTTATTTCTCTGTCTGAGGTGGCAGAAAAACTTTGTACTACGACTCGTCACAGCCGCACCTTGTTGCAAGAGCTTCAACAGCGACAATGGCTTACTTGGCAGCCCAAAGTTGGGCGAAATCAGCGCTCGGTAATACACCTTGCTTTTGAACGTGCCGAAATTCGCCAAGTATTAGCTCGAGTGCAGATTGAAGCTGGATACTATGAAAATGCGATGACGTTCCTCGAAGATGACCAACAGCAGTTTGCCGCTTTACTGCGCCAAACTTCAGGCGCGATCGTTCGTGAAGATCAGCTGCATATTCAACTAACGTATCAACGCGTATTCGATGAGCTGTTGCCTCACACTCCATTGAGAAACAGCGAGCGATTCTTAGTAAGGCAGGTTTATGCTTGTTTGACAGGGTGTGACAAAGAAGGGCAGTTAACCCCTCAGCTCTCTCACGCGTGGACCAGCAATGAAGATGCTACCATTTGGCGCTTTTATATTCGCCCGCAACTTAAGTTTCATTCCGGTGAGGTTATCACCGCCGCACTCATCAAAGAGCTGTTTGAGCAGTTGCGCGGGCTTCCAGAATACCGCGTAGAACTGTCGCATGTGGTGGCTATCTCCTTTACAAAGCAAAGTGTGACGTTTGAACTTAGTAGTCCAGATCTAGGCTTTGCAGCATTGCTCTCTGACTTGCGCTATTCTATTCAACCTCCTAAGCAAATCAGTTACCCCATAGTAGCAACCATAGACGGCTCTGGAGCTTTCCAAGTCGTTGAGCAATCGGACGAGCGTTTAAGGTTACAAGCGAACGACTTTTATTTTGGTCTGCGTTCTTTGACCGACACTGTGACGATTTGGCAATTAGCCAATACACCAAGCGAACGCATTCAGTTAGGTCACTATGATCAGCCTAATCTTCTAGATCGGCCTGACTATTTAATAGAAAACCGCAGTGATGTTCAGGAAAGTACCCAGACCAGAATCGAAAATGGTTGCCTGTATATGTTGTTCAATACAGCCAGTCAGCAACAGTTAACCCTCGCACAGCGGCGTTGGTTGGCGAGTGTGATCTCACCTGAAACGATATTACAGCATGATCAATTGTCAGAACTGTTAATGGCGTCGATTCCAGCTCACAACTTTCTACCTAGTTGGACACAGATTAAACCTTGTCAACCAGAGCCGGCATCGCTTCCAAGTTGTCTGGATATAGCAGTCTACGACCATCTGGTAATAAAAGATTGTGCTCAGGTGATGAAACATACTTTGAATCAAATGGGTATAGACTGCACCATCAATGTCTACTCGTTAGAAGAAATGCATAAGTTGTCGCAACACCGTCAGCTCAGTGAACCTTTAGTGATTGCCAGTTTTAATGTAGATGACAACTTGCCGATTTCTGTGTATCGATGGTTGATGTCAGATTCTATCTTACACCAAGGTTTATCGGACGATGCATCTGCGTGGCTAAGGGCAGAAATGATCAGCCTTCGTGAAAGTAGTCAAGTAACTCAGTATTTAGCGAAGCTAGAGTCTATTGCCACAACGATGCATTATCAGAATTGGCTCACGCCGCTGTATCACCACAGACAGACACTGCGTTGGAAAGGGGTGTTGCAGGGAGTATCCATTACGGATTGGTCGTGGCCAGATTTTAGAAATGTTTGGATAGAAGATGAGTTAGAGCAATAGAGAAGATGTCATGGAGCTTATAAAAAGGGAGTGCTCCATGACGTATTCGTTATTTCAGAGGGTCATTGTCGGGTAAGGCACTGTGGAGCCAAATAGCGAGTCGTTTTTTGATGTGAGGTCCATCTTCTTTGTCTTCCGGGAGAGGGACGATTTGTTTTACTTCTACGAGAAAGTGATAGAGAGCTTTTGCTTTCGTTGCTGGTGTCGCTGATAGGTCTTGAACCGGGTAACCTTGCATTGCCGCCATCTTACAGCCGACCTCCAACGCTTTTTTGAACAATTTCTCTTCATTTTGAATCTTGATTGTTTTTGTCATAAGTCTTCCTGAAAGCCAGTGTTATGGATCTAGTATATAGCACTCATACAAGAGTATGCCTTAGAAACGGAGCGATATCCCTGTTTTTGATAAGGTGGTTTGAATATTGCAGTTATCTTCTAGTGAGACGGTTTTGTTGATAAGGAGTTCATTTATTTAGCCATATTGCGAATTTGTCTCAATGTGAGAGTCAAATCAGGAATGACTATTTATTATCAAGGAGATGAAGATGAAGATGAAGATAGCACTACGTTCGTTCGTAGCTTTTCTAGCTTTAGCCTTTTCGACTTATAGCTTTGCTTTACCCGATGCAGTTTGCGGTAACGGTAAAGCAGTCGGAAACCCTCATTGTAACAGCTCTTCGGCAGCACCCATTGGCGATTTTGCCTCCGGTTGGTTGGGTGCAGGGATGCTTGTTGTCGCTGGTGGGGTAGGTTTGATATTGAGAAGACGGAATCAAGGCTTTGACAATCATTAACCAAAAAACCACAAACTTAAAGTGGTGGCGAGGTGCCTTAAATGGCACTTCGTTTCTTATTCTTTCGATGTTGTCGGTTGCCAATGGGCTAACCAACAACTTCATTGCTTGGTCAGCAGACGCGGGTCCGTTTCCATTAACTCCAATCATTCTGTTAGCGCTCTTTTCAATTGTTGTTGTTCACACTTCTGAAAAAACGACGCCTCACTCTCTCTTTGTGCCTAATGCTATTTTGGTCATCTGTGTTCTAGTTCCCAGTTCATTGTTTTCATGGGTAGGCATATTGTTTGCGGCGCTAGCCTACAGAAAACAAACGGGAAGTTTCAATGGTGAGGTCATGTTACTGATGATGTTGGCGTTGAACTTTTTGTGGCGTGATAGCCTGTTCAAAATAACCAGTGGTTTTATATTAAACGCCGAGACTTGGCTAATTGGTGTGACATTATCTCCTTTTTTCCCCGAGTTATCAGTCTATAAAAACCACTTACTACTTAGTGAAGCCCATAACCTCTCGATTGGGGTGGGTTGTTCAGTATTCTGTAACTTGTCGTTGGTGATTCTGGGTTGGATGTCTATTTACTATTTACTAGGGTATCGCAAAATGAACGTTTTGTGGTTTGTATGTATTCTAGCCGTTTTGATTGTTACCAATATCGTTCGTATTGGCTTGATGTCGATTGATTATCAGACTTATGTAGTTGTTCATGAAGGCGTGGGTGCTACCGTCTACAACACTTTTTTAATCTTGGTCTCCGCTTCGCCTCTGATATTGTCGTTTTTCAATATTAAGGGCGACGTATGAAAACAGTATTGTTTACAGGTTTATTGTTTGTCGTGCTAGCGACCGTCAGCCTCTCATTAAAAATACAACGTTACGCCGTGGAAGTGTCTACGCCAAAGAATGTTTTACTGGAACAGCAACTACTTGAAGTGACGCAGGAAAACGGCTGGGAAGTTAAACTCAAAGTCCCCTTAAATACCAATCAAGCGAGCTTTGTTTACGTACTTCAAAGCTCTTCCTGTCCAAAGGATGTGTTGGTCAGCATCCTCGGCAAGGATGCTAGTGATAAGTATCAGCTGTCCCAATATATGGGGAGTGATGAGGTTGTCTTTCTAATCAATGGCAATAAAGTCGACTATTTATTTAGTCCGCTTTTGTACGCAATGACGGCAGTGACGAACGTACTAAGAATGTTTTCGACTAAGATACAGTTGCCACTTCCTCTCTCTGTTTATGGGCCAATCGATACCGAAGCTTGTCGTTTATACTAGCTCTGTTTGATTCGTTTCTTTAGGTTCTGCATGAACGTTTTGAAGTGCGGCATAAAATCTGCGAACAGTGGGTGCTTACGATCTTGCATCATCAAGGGTCCCAATAGACGAATACTGACTCCAAGACGAGTAGCTGCTTGCTCATCCAGTCCACTCGACTGCTTCATTTTTTCGACGATGGCAAACATATCTTCTCTATCCTCGATTTCAAACGTCATGGTTTGGAGCTCGCGTTCCGCTTTAGTATTAGTTTCTTCGATAGTGATTCGATAAGTGTTGTGTTTACTATTGAGTGAATTCATAGTGCGCTCCTGTAGGGGGGATTATTTTCTAAAGTCTAGCTTTTTAAGAAGGTTTCGATTTTAGGTTTCACTGTCATTGACATAACGACCATGATCGTTAGGCCAACAGGTAGTGCGGCAATAAAGCCCTTGAACCATTCATTGGTGAATACTGTCATATCAGCAAATCCAATGTTGTTGGCTGCGGTAACGAAAGCCAATAGCGATTCCATTACGACCGCCATACTTATCCCAATGATGAGGTTACGAAATGTCGCGCTTATTGACGGTAGCAGTCGATTGGCGAGCTTAGTAAGTAAAGTCATCATCACCATCCCGAAAGGCATCATTACGATAGCGGCTAGGGCAAATGAAGATAACCAATCGCTGTAAAAGGTTTCACTTAAGCCGACATTCATGTAAGTCATCACACCTGTTAGAGTTCCTCCAATCATTGTCATCAAACTGACAATGACAAGCACCTTATATAGGATAGGGGTGCTTGCGTCATTGGTGACAGGGGAAGCAGTCATTGTTTGTGTCGTCATTTAGGTTCTCCGGTCTTGAAATTGCGTAGAATTAAGTTGATAATGTCAACTATAAATATAATGGTTGATAATGTCAACTATATTTTTAAGGATCACTATGTCTGAAAACACCTCACTTGAATCGATTTTCCGCCTCGTCCATACGCTGAAGCGTCAAATGAGTGAACAAATTGAAAGCCTTGATTGCGATGTAGCACCGATGCATATCAGAGTAATGAAGATCATTACTAAGCGAGCACCTTGTACATCAATTGATATTGCAAACCTGCTAAGCAGAGATAAAGCGCAGGTTACAAGGCTTATTAATACTTTGATTTCAGAAGGGTTGTTGGAGAAAGCTCCAAACCCTGAAGACAAGCGAAGCCACTTCCTGATATTGACGCCCGCAGGTGAAACCATCATGAGTAAAGTGGCTGAGATTGATAAAGCGATGTTGCTTCAAATGACGGCGGGTATTGATAAGCAAGACTTGGCCAAGTTTGCTGCCGTTGCGGATGCGATGACGGATAACCTAACAAACTAGCGTAGCAGTCCTGATAGTGTGGGTTACCTAAACGGTCCGCAATATAGGAAAAATTGGAAAATTGCTGCAATCTGATTAGAATGCGCGGTTCAATTTGATCGTTAACCAGAGCGACTTACTATGCTTCGTGATTACACCTTTAACTGTCTTGTGACCATGCCTCGTCATGAACTGGAAGAATTCAGCCTTCGAATGATTAGCCGAATGGTGCCAGAAGATGTTATGAGTGAGCTGTTTACCTTTGAACAAGAAGAAGTGGACAGCGAAGAGCGCATGATGTCGGCTCGTCTTGACGCAACGTTGCGAATGACGGCAATTGCTCTGAGCGAGATTCAACAGGCATTTGATGATTCTGAAAATGCAAAACAGAACAGTGAGCGAATGACACGACTTGTTTTGTGGCATTTCTATGCCATCTCATTCAATTTAGAGCAAGCAATTACCCTAGAGGTGCACTGTGAACAGGTCGAAAAACTGCTGATTGATCCGCCACAAGATGCGTTTGGCTGGGTCAAAATACTCACTGAGCTGCTGCACACGTACGCGAAGATAAACGCTGAACAGAATCCGCAACAAGACGCCGAATAATTGCTGGCATTTAGAGTTTAGTTATATATATGCATTGAGAAGGTGGCCGCGCCTTCTCAATGCATAGCTAGGTAGAGCTATCGCTCAGAATCGAATGATTACCTCGTTAAAAACTGACTGTTTTGTCCGCCATTAATACCCAATTTGCCAAATCATCCATTGTGGCGAGTTCACAGCCTTCAATAACATCAAGTCCTGATAATCCGCGCGCCTGAATACAAGAGCCGCAGAATTTGACCTCACTATCTTGGGCAATCACTATCTCTAGCATTTGTTGTATGTTGTAGCCTTCGTTCGGGGATTGTCTTGGTAAGACTGCAGTGACAGCATCGGAAAGCAAAAATAGATTCACCTTAACGTTCTGACTGTCTTGCTCATTGAGTTGAATGGCGAGTCGCAAGGCATTAAAGAGCTTCTCGGAACCATAAGGTGCATCATTGACGATAATCAGGATCTGCTGCATTTGAATTTACCCTCTCGCAAAAAATAACCGTAAGAAGGGTAACATTGCCCCACAAATTAAAGGGTTAATGGGATCACGTTATAGGTTCTGTTCGCAAGCTTAGACTGCCACTGTCTTAATATAGTCTCGAGGTGATAAACCAAATTTTCCTTTGAAGCGTTGGCTGAATCGACCCTCGGATTGATATCCACACGATTGGGCTAATAGTGCGACGTTATAAGAGCCGTTTTGGATTAAAAACAGAGCATGGTTTAAACGCACTTCTGCCAGCACTTCTCGATACTGTGTACCTTCTTGTTTTAAGCGACGAATCAGAGTAGCACGACTCATAGCGAAATGTTGTGCGACGGTTTCTAGGGCATGTTCTTCGCTTGGGGAATGAGAAAGATAGCGACTCAGTTTTTGACTAAATCGAGTCTCTGAGTCAGAGAACAACTGATGCAACGCGCCGTATTCCGCTAATTGTTGGTAAAGCCCCATCACCCAGAAAGTCTGGGTTACGTTACTCATGTGGTGTTGTTCAAATGAAAACAAAGCATTGAGTATGTCTTGTAATGCGTTTGTCGCTTCTAAGATTGGTAGGTCGTCTTCTTGGCTACGATTTCTGCTTGTCTCTAACATGGATTGTGTAGGTAAGCAGTGGAAACTGAATACTCTGGAAAGAAATCGTCCTTTCTGTGGTAGGTTTTCAAAGCTGAGTGATGCGGAGGCTTCGCAAAGCAGCAATTGAGAGTGCGACACATCCATGGCATTGTCTTTCCAAAAAAGTCGCTTACTGCCAGAAATGATTTGAATAATACTAGGGGAATGAATCCGCACATTTCTGAGTCGTTGAAGTTGTTCGGCTCGAAATAACGTTACTTGGTATGGATGGTTCATCATTCCCCCTTGAATAAGTTAGCGTGTATAAGTAGCAGTCAGTTTTGCTTTGCCTATCGCCATATTATTAAGCGTAAAGCCGATAACCGCAGATGGTGTGTCCTGATTAAGATCGAGCTTCTCTGTTGGCAACGCCCAGACGGTAAATTGGTAACGATGCATACCATCGGCCTTTGGTGGGCAAGCACCACCAAATCCAACACTACCATAATCGATTCGAGACTCTTGCCCCCCTAGTTTTTTGATGTCCACACCTCGCGGTAACTCGGTCACAGAAGCTGGAATATTAAAGGCGATCCAATGCCAGAAACCACTGCCGGTTGGGGCATCTGGGTCATAGGCGGTGATTGCAAAGCTCTTTGTTCCCTCTGGAACGTCGCTCCATGTCAGTTGCGGTGACTGGTTGCCACCATCACAACCCCAACTGTTATATTCAAAGGTTTTAGCCATTGGATGGCCTTCTTGAATATCATTACTTTTTAATTCAAAGGCGTGTGCTGATCCCATGGCTAACAGGCTTAGCGCTAATACTGACTGAGTAAATACTTTCATTGTGGTGTCCCTTTGTGTGAGTTCGAAGTTAAGTGTATTCCTTCATTCACACTTCAGGCTGTCAAAAAGTATCAAAGTTAACGGTAATTAATAATTTTATGATACTTAATGATAAAGGCAAACACCTCAATAGAGGTTTAAATGAATTGGGGTGCCACTTTTGTTGTATAGGAAAGATATTGTTGTAGTAGGTAGACCCCTAACTCTGAACGGTGACTAGATATTGACGCGCACCAAAAACAGCACGAATAACGTTTCTATGGCATAATCCTGTGCCATCAAAGTACGCTTTTTATTATCTGACAAACCAAGTAGAACCCTATCAATGACAACAGAATCTACCGTCATTATCGGATTACACAATCCGAAGAGCCCAACGAATGTCGGTGCCGTAATGCGAGCAGCAGGGTGCTATAACGCAACCCAAGTTCGTTATAACGGAACCCGTTATAGCCGAGCTGTGAGATTTCAAACGGACACGCAAAACACCCATGAACGGATTGAGCTGGTTGAGATGAATGACTTAACGGCTGACGTCGCAGATAACGTTTCAGTTGTTTGTGTCGAGTTCGCCGTCGGCGCGACGTCGCTTCCTTCATTTAATCATCCAGACAATGCCGTTTATGTATTTGGCCCTGAAGATGGCTCATTACCACAAGAACTAGTAGATAAAGCCGACCATGTGGTTTATGTGCCTACCCATGGCTGCATGAATCTTGCGGCAACCGTCAATGTTGTCTTGTATGACCGTTTGGCCAAGTCGTTAGGACCGATCGACGATCATCAACAAGTTATTAGCAATCGAGATAATAAGAATCGTCTAAAGGTGAAAACAGTCGCCGTGTGACGACTTTAAAACCTCAAGTAGTTGAGTAAAGCCCACTTTCTAAGGTGGGTTTTGTTTTCACTAATCCTATGTGAGAAACAATTACCTTCCAATCTGTTAGCTTAGGTGTTATACATATATATAACACCATTTCAGTCAAGGGGCGCTAATGACGCATTGGCATGATCGTCAACCGATTTTCCGTCAGTTGGCTGATCAAATTACTCAACAAATACTCCAAGGTATATGGCAAGAAGGCGAGCCGTTACCGTCTGTTCGTAATGTCTCTGCAGACATGAAGATTAACCATTTAACGGTAATGAAAGGTTATCAGTTGTTGGTAGATGAAGGGCTAGTAGAAAAGAAGCGTGGCCAAGGCATGTTTGTGGCGATAGGGGCTAAAAACAAATTATTGGCTGATGAAAAAGCCCGTTTTCTTGAGCAGCAAATCCCTCAAATTGCTGTAACTTTGCAGCGTCTGGATATGTCATTAGACGAGTTTGTCCAGCAAATTAAACCCCATATTAAAGGTGACCAATGAGCGCTTTAGTCAGTGTGCAAAATGCATCCAAGCAATATAGTAAGCAAAGTGAAGGCTTGCACGATATCAGTTTTGAGTTACAGGCTGGTCAGGTACTAGGTTTGCTTGGACACAACGGTGCAGGTAAATCGACACTCATTAACGCCTTACTCGGCGCACACGATTACAACGGAACCATCCGTATCAACGGATTCGAACCGATAACTCAGCGTGACAAGATCATGCAAAGCTTGTCGTACATTTCGGATGTTAATGTGCTTCCTGGGTGGATGACCGTGGCGCAGTTATTGGATTACACCGAAGGGGTGCACACAGGGTTTGACCGCAGTAAAGCGGATGAACTACTGCGCCAAACTGACATCAAACCACGTGCTCGAATCAAAGCTTTGTCTAAAGGTATGAAAGTGCAATTGCACCTAGCGGTAGTCATTGCGACCAATACCCAAATACTGATTTTAGATGAACCAACATTAGGACTCGACTTGGTTTATCGAGATACTTTCTACCGCCACCTTCTAGAGTGGTTCCATGATGGTGATCGAGTACTAATTATCGCCAGCCACGAGGTGAGTGAAATCGAGCATCTACTTACCGATGTGTTGATTCTTAAACAAGGGCGTACAGTGCTACAAAGCTCAATGGAAGCCATCAGCGAAGATTACTTCATTCTGGATGCTAGCGATGAATATCGCGCTGAAATTGAAGCTATGAAGCCGCTCTCTTCTCAGAAAGGACTGGGCAGCACCAAGTGGTTGCTGCACTCACACTTTTCAGAACAGGCAGAAACGCTAGGGGCGGTATACGGCGTGAAATTGGCAGACTTATTTTTGGCTTTGCAAAAGGAGGCGGTGTAATGCGTTCTATTATGGCAATGCTACGTAAAGAGTGGATAGAGAACCCGCTTGTAACGCGAGTTCCGTTATTCCTATTTGCTTGTGGTTTACTTTTGTTTATTAGCTTAATGAGCAGTTCGACCTTGCAGCACAATATGTTCTTTCACATGAACTTTAGTGGTGACGTGAGTGACATCCATAAAGAAATGGCTAACGACGTCAACATGCTGATTGCAGGTGGTGCGGGGCTTTTATCAATACTGCTGGGTACTCAGTATTTTCCACGAACACTGCGTAAAGAACGTACTGAAGGCAGCATTATGTTTTGGCGTAGTATGCCAGTCAGTGATGTGAAAACGCACCTAGTTAAGTTAGCCTTTGGATTGCTAGTGATTCCACTGGTGTGTTCAATACTGGTGTTTTTTGCCGATTTTCTGTTGTGGTTGCTCAATACTTCAACCGATCATCAATTGGCATTGTTACATAAACAGTCTTCTTTACTAGCAGTTATGTTTAGTTGGGTAGGCTTCTACTTGAGAATGGTGATAGCCGGTGTACTCTTGCTCCCATTGGCCCTTAGCGCTATGGCAATATCGCAAAAAGTAAACTCTCCATTATTGATTATGCTTATTGCAATCTATGTACTGCGATGGATGCCGATAGCCATGTTTGGATTTTACGGTGTCGACCAGTTCTTTTCGGACATTTTCTATCTGCCATTACATGCGATCTTGGCACCAAATCCGTTGAGTGCGATTCCAGCCGCCGGTTGGATGAATGTTAGTGTGTACGCAATTATCGGGTTCGCTGCTTGGACATTGAGTTTGAGGTTTAGTAAAACCGTTAGCTAATCGATATCACTCTAACTGACAGCCGTCTCCTGCTTGAACAAGGGACGGCTGTTTTGTATTGAGGTTAAATAGATTGTCCAGCCATCACAATGGCAACAACTCCTAAGCTTGCTCCAAGGCCACGGTTGACCCACAAGAAGTATTTAGGCGATGTCAGTAGCTTATTGAGTGCTGAACCACAGTATGCCCAAATGCACATAGACGACACTCCAATTGCAATGAAAATAGCCATAATCACCGCGTCATCCGATAGAACTCTGTTTTGACCAGGCAGAAACTGCGTCAGTAGAGTTAAAGACGCAACCCAAGCCTTGGGGTTCAGAATTTGAACCAGCGTACCACTGAAAAAGCCAGTTTGTTTGTCCGTCTCACTATCGCTGAGTTTGAGCGTTGAAATCGACCAAGCAAGATAAAGTAGGTAACAGGTCCCTAGTACTTTTAGCGCTGTATATAACATTGGTTCGGAGTTCAAAAGGTTAGTCAGTCCGAGACTTGAGCCAACAAGAATAATCGATACGCCTAAAGCACTGCCTGCGATGAAAGGTAAGACAGCAACAAAGCCATACCGACTCGACAAACTAAGTAGCGCGATATTACCAGCGCCAGGTGCTATCGATATAGAAAATGAAAAAACGATAAACGCAAAGAGCAATTGTGCACTCATAAAATCCCCTGATAGTGTAATGTTGCAGTCACTATTTAGCTTATCGAAACCACTAGAAATAGAATTGCCATTTACGTTAATATCGAACCCATATTGAGCAGAAAATTTCCAAATTAACTATGAATAAGAAAGAAAGCGCTACATATGAGTTGGATGATATAGATATTGCCATACTGAGGATCATTCAACGTGAAGGTCGAATTAGTAATAATAAACTTGCTGAACGAGTGAATTTGAGTGAAACGCCATGTTGGAGGCGTTGGAAACGACTTGAAGAAGCGGGTTATATCGACAACTACACAACGGTTCTCAATCGACAGAAACTCAACCTACAAGTGTCAGGCTTTACATTGGTAACGCTAGGTAATCATGATGTTGAAAGTACAGAGCCGTTTGAAGAGTTTGTGGGTTTGGTAGAGTGGGTGGTTATGTGCAGCTGCATTGCTGGCAGCGCCGATTACATTGTCCAAATAGTTGCCCAAAGCCTTGAGCAATACTACGACAGGCTTAGCGAGTTGCGACGTGTCAAAGGTGTCACGGCGCTACAGTCGAATATGTCGATAAAAGAAATAAAGAGTACCTCCCACTTACCGATTGGCTGAACACAAGCAGTTTCATACTTAAACGTTGACTATTGCCACTTATTTTCTAGAGAAAACTATCAGTAGGTTACTTGGTGGAAATTTCCTACTCGTTGATAAAAATATAAGCAATTTTCGCCTATATGCCTCATTTTATTACCTTGGTCTAGAATTATTCACTAATTGATTTTTCATCGTGAATTAAGATCACGATATCGAAAATCTATACAAAAAGTATCTGTATATCATGTGATTAATTTCTTACTTCAATCATATAATTCTAACGGAACTCAATGCGTTGCTGTATCTAAATGCTGAGTGAATCCGGTAATGAAATTGAATAAATAAGAGGTAATATGATGAAGCAAAAAACGCTCTATCTTGCTGTGGCTCTAGGTTTAGGCAGTATTGCGAGTGCAGCATCAGCGAATGAGATGGTGAACCCGGAAGCTGGTGTTGTAGTTGGTTATTGGCATAACTGGTGTGATGGCGCTGGCTATAAA
The DNA here is from genome assembly GCF_900088415.1 of Vibrio mediterranei. Taxonomy (GTDB): domain Bacteria; phylum Pseudomonadota; class Gammaproteobacteria; order Enterobacterales; family Vibrionaceae; genus Vibrio; species Vibrio mediterranei. The sequence goes on along the minus strand of NZ_FLLQ01000005.1, from coordinate 3,194 downwards.
GGTGGTAATTCGCCTTGTATTACGTTGGATGATGTTGACCCTATGTACAACGTTGTCAACGTTTCATTTATGAAGGTGCTTAACACCAGCGAAGGCCGTATTCCCACTTTTAAACTAGACCCCGCTATTGGCCTTTCTGAACCGGAATTTATCGCACAAATTGAGAAGCTTAATCAGCAAAACCGAGCAGTGTTGATCGCGTTAGGTGGTGCTGATGCTCATGTCGAATTAAAGACAGGTGATGAACAAGCATTCGCACAAGAGATCATTCGACTGACTGACAAGTTTGGATTTGATGGTTTGGACATTGACTTAGAACAGTCGGCGGTAACCGCTTCTGACAACCAAACTGTCATTCCTGCTGCGCTACGTATTGTAAAAGAGCACTACCAGCAGCAAGGTAAGAACTTCCTAATTACGATGGCCCCTGAATTTCCTTACTTAACGGAAGGTGGCAAATATGTTCCTTATATCAACGGACTAGAAGGCTACTACGATTGGATAAACCCACAGTTTTATAACCAAGGTGGGGATGGTATATGGGTGGATGGCGTTGGTTGGATTGCTCAGAACAACGACGCTTTAAAACAAGAGTTTATTTATTACATCTCGGATTCTCTTGCTAACGGAACACGAGGTTTCCACAAGATTCCACACGATAAATTGGTATTTGGTATTCCTGCCAATATTGACGCTGCGGCGACTGGTTTTGTCCAAGATCCTCAAGAACTCTATAACGCGTTTAACCAACTAAAGGCTCAAGGTCAGGCGCTGAGAGGTGTGATGACATGGTCAGTAAACTGGGACATGGGCACCAACGCTTCAGGTCAGGCTTACGGTGAACAGTTTATTAACGACTACGGTGCGTTTGTACATGGTCAGACACCGCCACCACCAAGTGAAGGTAAGCCTGTATTTAGTGGTGTATCTGATGTTCGTGTTCGTCATGGTAATGCGTTCGACCCTTATGCAGGTGTGACAGCAAAAGACAAAGAAGATGGAGACTTAACCAATAGCATTTCTGTTGAAGGCTCGGTCGACACTAACACCATCGGTACTTATGTATTGATTTATAGTGTGACAGACAGTGATGGCAACGAGACCAAACAGAGCCGTAATGTGGAAGTGTACAGCTTAGCTCCTGAGTTTGAAGGCGTCGCCGACGTCACCATCAAATTGGGCGACAGCTTTGATCCAATGCAAGGGGTAAAAGCCATTGACGCAGAAGATGGTGACTTAACCTCTCAAGTGCATGTAGAAGGCAGTGTGGATGTAAACAAACTAGGTAAATACGACTTAGTTTACCGAGTAACAGACAGTGCTAATCAAACCACTACGGCAAATCGTGTAGTAACGGTCGCTGATGGCAGTTCTTGTGCTAACGCATGGGATGTTAGCGCTACCTACTCTAAAGGGGATCTCGTTTCTCATAATGGTTCAACGTGGCGTGCTGAATGGTGGACTCGTGGTGATGAGCCAGGCACTACCGGAGAGTGGGGAGCATGGAGAAAAGTGGATGATAATGGTTGCGGAACGCCAGCGCCAGGTTTTGACTTCACTATCGATGGGTTGAGCTCTCAGTACACTTTGATTGGTGGTAGTGTTACTTTAAACCCAGTCATAAAAACCAGTGAATCTGCTTCTGTCGCCGTTACAGTCGAAGATAGCTCTAGCGCTAAGATATACGAGCAAACCCAGCAGGTGAATGGCGAAGCGACGTTAACCGTGACATTGTCAGCTATTGAAGCCGGTAACTTTGTATTCAGAGCCACCGCGACAGACGGTGACGGTAACTCGGAGTTGGTGACTCATGGATTTAAAGTGGTGGATGAATCAGTAACACCTCCTCCGGGAGAACATCCTGCTTACGATCCTAACGCGACCTATGCCGAAGGGGATATCGTCACTGGCTCTGATGGCGGCTTATACCAATGTAAACCATGGCCTTATACAGGTTGGTGCTCAAACCCATCGTATGCACCGGGTGAAACAGTGCATTGGTCAGATGCTTGGGACAAACTCTAATAATTAACTTCTGAGTTCCAAAGATAAGCCTCTCTGAGTATCAGAGGGGCTTTTTTGTTGGAGGAGAGTATGCTTTGCTCGGAAATGTGTTCTTTTACGTGATTCGTAGACTAAACAGCACTATTTTTGAAAGCGGCTGAATACGTCATCAATTGAACATGATACATCGAGTGGATTTTCTTGCCCTTGCACTAACATCATAGCGGAGCTAATTTCGGCTAGCGTACTGTTTCTCGAACTAGCAACCCTCTCTGGAGTCGACATACCAGCATGTGGCCAACCAGCATAGCCACCTTCTCGCCAGTTATCATTCGCACCACCTTCACTGCCACTTGGTAATCGAAAGTCATCCTCTTCGGCTTTATCGATGACGACCATAACTAAGTCTTGTTCCCTTGGGTAGTAACCTGGGTCCATACCCAATAAGCGTTCTATTTTTAGGTGTGACAGGCCTATGCCAAAGCTATCAAATGTACTGCGGTCTGTAACCCAGAAAACACCGTCTTTTCTTCCGAGTGTCCTGTTGGATTTCACATACTGCTCAAAGATATTCCTAGGGAACACGCAGACTGGAATACTAAGCTTATAGTTTGTCATCGGCACGAGAGCGGTAGAGGTTTTGTCGATAACGGCTAAAGCATTACACAGTCGAGTTGGTGTAACTAGGTTTTTAGACTGCTGTAATAACTGTCGAGATAATAATAAAGGTGATGGAAACATGGTATGACCCCTGTAAATAACTAGTAGTGAAAATGACAGCTCATACTTCGATAGTGTGTTTGAGAATTAGTATGGCACAAATTTCATATCGCGTTGCGTTTTATAGAACGGTTTTCACAACGAGCAATCTATAGGGCGTTAACGAAGTATGGTCAGAAAAAGTTACTTGAAATGTTGCTGTGAAAGGCCGAAGGCGCGAAGTTCTGGTTACATGTACTGGCAGTGCTTTAACAAGAATCAATGGGGTCGGGTCTTACTTTTCCTACCATTAGTTTGGGTATTTCAAAGAATTGTCGTCGGACAATGAACTTTGTGAGCAATTTGTCATTACTGAGGGAACCTGACGGGATAAATACCAGCCGATTCTGTCATGCCTTTTATATTCTAGTAGCCATATAGTTAGACTGCCTCACACATCGATATTCATCGATTGGGATTGCTTGATTCTC
>NZ_FLLQ01000004.1 GCF_900088415.1 Vibrio mediterranei | reverse complement strand
AGCCCAACAGAATTGTTTAAAGTGTCAATCACACTAAAAGATGGTGCGGAAGGAGAGACTTGAACTCTCACACCTTGCGGCGCCAGAACCTAAATCTGGTGCGTCTACCAATTCCGCCACTTCCGCAACAAAACTTGTAGTTAAGAGAGTAATTGGTAAAACTCGATCTTAACGTTGTAATTAATGGTGGCTACGACGGGATTCGAACCTGTGACCCCATCATTATGAGTGATGTGCTCTAACCAGCTGAGCTACGTAGCCATTTGAAGTTTTCACTTCGCTCTATATTTCAAGAGAAATAATGGTGCGGAAGGAGAGACTTGAACTCTCACACCTTGCGGCGCCAGAACCTAAATCTGGTGCGTCTACCAATTCCGCCACTTCCGCAACAAAACTTATAGTTAAGAGAGTAATTGGTAAAACTCAATCTTAACGTTGTACTTGAAGGCGAACCTACAAGTTCAAATAAATGGTGGCTACGACGGGATTCGAACCTGTGACCCCATCATTATGAGTGATGTGCTCTAACCAGCTGAGCTACGTAGCCACTCTTGAGAGCGAGAGAATATAATACAAACTACGCTCTAGTGCCAACAGTTTTTCTAAAAAAAACGTTATCACTTAAATTGTGGCTGGGCTACCTGGATTCGAACCAGGGAATGGCGGCATCAAAAGCCGCTGCCTTACCGCTTGGCGATAGCCCAACAAGATTGATTAAAGTGTCAATCACACTAAATATGGTGCGGAAGGAGAGACTTGAACTCTCACACCTTGCGGCGCCAGAACCTAAATCTGGTGCGTCTACCAATTCCGCCACTTCCGCATATTTCCTAAATACTCTAAACAAGAGTGCTTAGGAAATGGTGGCTACGACGGGATTCGAACCTGTGACCCCATCATTATGAGTGATGTGCTCTAACCAGCTGAGCTACGTAGCCATTTCCATATTGTTGATTCTCTTCGAAAGTTGCCTTATCGCTGAGAACGGGGCGCATTATGCGGAGTTGAATTTGATGCGTCAACTTTTTTTGCGAAGAAATTAGCGAAAAAGTGCCGTTCGAACTTTTTTTAATCAAACCGCTCTGTTTCTGATCTAAATCTGCTGTTCAATTATCATCGCTCTACCATAAAGTTAATGTGTTTTTACAAAGTGACTGAACAACGGCAGACCTTATAAAACAACAAAAGCCAGCAATTGCTGGCTTTTTAATCAGTTTAGGTGCTCGGCAACTTATACGTTGAAGCGGAAGTGAATAACATCACCATCTTTAACAATGTATTCTTTCCCTTCTAGACGCCATTTACCCGCATCTTTTGCACCAGATTCACCGTTGTATTGAATGAAGTCGTCATAACCAACAACTTCTGCACGGATGAAGCCTTTTTCGAAGTCTGTATGGATTTTACCTGCAGCTTGAGGCGCAGTTGCACCAACAGGAATAGTCCATGCGCGTACTTCTTTCACACCAGCGGTGAAGTAGGTTTGCAGAGTAAGTAGCTCATAACCAGAACGAATTACGCGGTTTAGGCCCGGTTCTTCAATGCCCATATCAGCAAGGAACTCTTCACGATCTTCATCATCAAGCTCAGAAAGCTCTGATTCGATAGCTGCACATACGGCTACAACAACGTTGTTTTCTTTCTCTGCGTACTCACGAACAGCGTCTAAATATGGGTTATCTTCAAAACCATCTTCATTAACGTTTGCGATGTACATGGTTGGTTTTAGCGTTAGGAAGTTTAAGTAGCCAATAGCTGCTAGTTCTTCTTTCGCGAGATCAACAGTACGTGCCATACCACCTTCCGTTAGAACTGGAAGTAGTTTTTCAAGTACGGTTAGCTCAAACTTCGCGTCTTTATCGCCACCTTTTGCTTTCTTAGCGTTACGCTGAATTGCGCGCTCACAAGAATCAAGGTCGGCTAGAGCTAGTTCAAGGTTGATCACTTCGATGTCTTCGATTGGTGATACTTTACCTGCTACGTGAACAATGTTTTCGTTCTCAAAACAACGAACAACGTGACCGATCGCGTCAGTTTCACGGATGTTAGCTAGGAATTTGTTACCAAGACCTTCACCTTTTGACGCACCAGCAACTAGGCCTGCGATATCAACGAATTCCATCGTTGTTGGTAAAATTTTCTGTGGATTAACAATTTTCGCTAGTGCATCTAGACGTAGATCTGGCACAGGTACTACGCCTGTGTTTGGCTCGATAGTACAAAACGGGAAGTTAGCCGCTTCGATGCCTGCTTTAGTCAGTGCGTTAAACAGAGTTGATTTACCAACGTTTGGTAGACCAACGATGCCACATTTAAAACCCATGATTGTAACCTTATTTAGCTTTGAAGGTGTGTAAGCGATTTTGTGCTTTTGTTAGTCCATCTTTTAGTAAGATGTCTAAACTACGGACGGATTCGTCAACGACAGCATCAAGGCATTCTTGCTCTTTTGCTGGCGCTTTTCCAAGGACATAACCCGCCACTTTGTCTTTGTGTCCCGGATGACCAATGCCAATCCGAAGACGATAGAATTCTTTGTTGTTACCCAGCTTGCTAATGGTATCTTTCAAACCATTATGACCACCGTGACCGCCGCCTTTCTTGAACTTTGCAACGCCTGGAGGTAAGTCTAGCTCATCGTGAGCGACCATGATCTCTTCAGGTTTTATCTGGTAGAACTTTGCTAAGGCTGCAATGGCCTTGCCAGATAAGTTCATGAATGTGGTTGGAATTAACAGTCTTAAATCACTGCCGTTCACTAAAATTCTTCCAGTGAGACCGAAGAACTTAGCTTCGTTTTTTAGCGTAACATTGTGGATACGAGCGAGTTCCTCTACCACCCATGCACCTGCATTGTGACGAGTTCTCACATATTCAGGACCTGGGTTAGCAAGGCCTACAAGCAATTTTATCTGCTGAGTCAACGTTAAGATCTCTCTTGAATCTCAAAAGCGCGGTATGATAGCACACTAAATCTGTACAAAAAACGCGAAGACAAAAAAACCACTTCATAAGGAAGTGGTTTTTTCAAATTAGGTGCGAATGTTACTTGCTAGTAAACATTGCTGAGATTGACTCTTCGTTGCTGATGCGACGAATAGCTTCTGCAAGCATGCTAGATAGAGTAAGTTGCGTTACTTTACCTGTTGCAGCCATTTCTTTAGAAAGCGTAATTGAGTCAGTCACGATAACTTGGTCTAGAACCGAGTTTTTGATGTTCTTCGCTGCGTTACCAGAGAATACTGCGTGAGTTGCGTATGCGAATACACGTTTAGCACCACGCTCTTTAAGCGCTTCTGCTGCTTTACATAGCGTACCGCCAGTGTCGATCATGTCATCAACGATAACACAGTCACGACCTTCAACGTCGCCGATTAGGTTCATTACTTCAGAAACGTTAGCACGTGGACGACGCTTATCTACGATAGCGATGTCGATATCACCTAGTGCTTTCGCTGTTGCACGAGCTCGTACAACACCACCAAGGTCTGGAGAAACAACAACAGGATCTTCTAGACCACGGTCAGCCATGTCTTCAAGAAGCACTGGAGTACCGAAGATGTTATCTACAGGTACATCGAAGAAGCCCTGAATTTGCTCTGCGTGTAGGTCGATAGTAAGAACGCGGTCAACACCAACGTTAGACAGGAAGTCTGCAACAACTTTTGCAGTGATTGGCACACGAGCAGAACGTACACGACGGTCTTGACGAGCATAACCAAAGTAAGGAATAACAGCAGTAATACGGCCTGCTGAAGCGCGGCGCATTGCATCAATCATTACCACTAACTCCATTAGGTTGTCGTTAGTTGGCGCACATGTTGACTGAATGATGAATACATCGCTACCACGAACGTTTTCATTGATTTGAACAGCGACTTCGCCATCAGAGAAACGGTCAACAGTAGCATCTCCTAGAGAGATGTATAGACGATCAGCAATACGTTGGGCTAGTTCAGGTGTAGCGTTACCAGCAAATAGCTTCATATCAGGCACGGTGGAAACCTCAGGGTTGCGTCCAGTTTAAACAGATTGTAATAGGGCTAATTCATACTTAGCCAAAGTCTCTAGTAAAGGAGAGCGATTGCATCCTTTTGCTACAAAAGCGGAGACATTGTCAGGAAGCATTTCAAGGACTTTTTCTGCCTCTTCCTCGTTGTTAAACTCAGAAAATACGCAAGATCCAGTCCCCGTCAATCTTGACGGCGCGTATTGTAGCAGCCATGAAAGTTGGTTATCAACCTCTGGATACAGCATTCGGACAATTTTTTCGCAATCGTTTACGTAAGGTGAGTCCAAAAGCATTGATAATGCTCGCTTTGGCGTGTTTCTAGTTAAATCAGGATGTGTGAATATATCGACGGTAGCAATACTAACTTCAGGTTTAATAACTAGGTAATACTGTTCTTTAGGGGTAGCTTCAGACAGTTTTTCGCCGACACCTTCAGCGAAAGCTGCGAAGCCGCGAACGAACACTGGCACATCAGCACCTAATGCCAAACCTATTTCCGCTAGCTCATCCGTTGTCAGTCGGGTTTGCCAAAGGAAGTTCAATGCTACTAGTGCGGTAGCCGCATTGGATGAACCACCACCAATCCCGCCACCCATGGGAAGAATCTTGTTAAGCTCTATATGCGCACCATAAGTACAGTTAGCTCTGTTTTGAAGCGCAGATGCTGCTTTCCAGATTAGGTTGTCTTCGGTGGCGACACCATCAATATCTGGGGATAGAGTAATTTGACCACTAGTATTGGCGGTAATAGTCAGTTCATCGCATAAATCAATGAATTGAAACAAGGTCTGCAATTCATGGTAGCCATTAGGTTGGCGGCCTGTGATGTATAAAAACAGGTTGAGTTTGGCAGGGCTAGGCCATGAAGTAGTGTCGGTGATCATTTTATGTTGGGTCACTGTGTTACTGTCCATTTTGAAACGACAAGATTGAGTTTGGTATCGCCTTGCACTAATTGCATCCTAGTCGGCATGGGCAATGAGTTCTCTGTCCCTTCAAGTGTAAAGCTGCGGTACTCATTATAATCAAGGTTCCACGCTTTGTTGGCAATGCGTTTTTGTAAACTGCCGACGGTATTAAATTGGTTTAGCTGATAGATATCGGCAGTTGCAGGTAGGCCAACCAGCCAATCGCTCAATTGTTCGATTGGGATATCCAGCCCGGTTAATTGCTCAATGAGCGCATTCACATCTTTCCCGGACAATTTTTGTCCATCATACGTTTCGATAAAAGAACCGTTTGGTGTTGAAGTAAGATTAAACACGGTTTGACCAAGGAAGGTAGTCAGACGGACTTGGGTGAAATTATCGGAATGACTCCAATGAAAGTTGAGAGTTTGGCGCTGGTCTGGAGAAATATAACCGAGTTTGCCACTGGCCGTATATTGAGTAAGAGACTCAAGCTCGGTTTTATGTGCTTGCCATTCAACACTTTCTGGCTCTGGAGGCAAACTACTGCACCCAAACAGAAATAATGCCGCAAAAAAATAAAAAAGACGTCGATGGAGTTTGTACATAGGAAACAACTTACGTGATGGTTTATTGTGCAAATTCAATACAATATTGACAGACTATAGCATCAATCCCACAAACTCAGGAAAACATATTGGTAAGAGACTTTCAATAAATGGTGCCATCAAGTAAAATTCTGGCCTATTTGTCAAATCTGTATCAGAGAATTCGCGTTACATGTCATTGCTTGCAATTGGTATAAACCACAATACGGCGTCAGTGGATCTGAGGGAGAAGGTGGCGTTTCCACCTGAAAAACTCAACAGAGCCCTGAATGAGCTAAGAGAAAATACCAAAGTTAATGGCTCTGTGATTCTGTCAACGTGTAACCGCACCGAAATTTACTGTGATACTGGTGATTCCAACAAATCACAATTAATAGACTGGCTTGTTCGTTTCCACGATGTAGCAGCAGAAGAGTTGAAGCCTTCTCTGTATGTTTATGAAGAGCAAGCGGCAATAAAACACCTGATGCGCGTGTCATGTGGTTTAGATTCACTCGTCCTTGGTGAACCACAAATACTTGGACAAGTAAAGCAAGCCTACAGTGATGCCCGTGAGCATCAATCTGTAGAGGGTGGCATTGAGAAACTCTTTCAAAAGACGTTCTCTGTTGCTAAGCGAGTGCGTACTGAAACCGAAATTGGTGGTAGTGCCGTTTCTGTTGCTTACGCGGCTTGTACCCTAGCTCGACAAATCTTCGAGTCGATTGCTGACTCTACTGTGCTTTTAGTTGGTGCAGGCGAAACCATTGAACTGGTGGCCAAGCACTTGGAAGGTCACGGTTGCAAGAACATGATTGTGGCTAACCGAACCAAAGAGCGAGCGGAAATATTAGCGAATCAGTTTGGCGCACAAGTTATTGCACTTAATGAAATACCTGATGTACTACCTAAAGCAGATATTGTCATTAGCTCAACTGCGAGCCCGCTGCCTATTATAGGTAAAGGGATGGTTGAATCAGCGATAAAACAACGTCGCTATCAACCTATGCTGCTTATCGACATCGCCGTCCCACGAGATATTGAATCGCAAGTGGGCGAGTTGAGTGACGCGTATCTATATACGGTTGATGATTTGCAATCTATCGTCGATAGCAATATTGAGCAACGTAAAGTCGAAGCGATTCAAGCAGAAGCGATTGTTAGTGAAGAAAGTGCGCAATTCATGACATGGATGCGTTCACTGCAAGCGGTTGATAGCATCAGACAATACCGAAAACACGCAAACGACACCCGACAAGATATACTGTCAAAAAGTTTACAAGCGTTAGCAGCAGGGGGAGACCCTGAGAAAGTTCTGCTTGAGCTGAGTAATAAATTAACAAACAAGCTTATTCATGCGCCGACAAAAGCGCTACAAGATGCCGCTGAGCAGGGAGATCCTGCTAAACTGATGGTCATCCGACAAAGTTTGGGTTTAGACCAAACTAAATAAGCCTTACCCTGAGAAAAGACTGCAATTATGAAAGCCTCCATTTTAGTTAAATTGGAAACTCTTGTTGAACGATATGAAGAAGTTCAGCATCTACTTGGCGATCCTGAGATCATTGGAGACCAAGACAAATTCCGCGCTCTTTCAAGAGAGTACTCGCAACTTGAAGAAGTGACCAAGTGTTTCCAAGCCTATCAGCAAGCGCAAGAAGATCTTGAAGCGGCTGAAGATATGGCAAACGAAGATGACGCAGAAATGCGTGAAATGGCACAAGAAGAAATTAAAGAAGCGAAAGCGACTATTGAGCGCCTAGCGGATGAGCTACAGGTGCTTCTTCTACCTAAAGACCCAAACGATGAGCGTAACTGTTTCTTAGAAATCCGCGCTGGTGCAGGTGGTGATGAAGCAGGTATTTTCGCAGGTGACTTATTCCGTATGTACAGCAAATACGCGGAGAAGAAAGGCTGGCGTATCGAAGTGATGAGCTCAAATGAATCAGAGCAAGGTGGCTATAAAGAAATGATCGCTAAAGTATCTGGTGATGGTGCTTATGGCGTGCTTAAGTTTGAATCTGGCGGCCACCGTGTTCAACGAGTTCCAGCAACAGAATCTCAAGGTCGTGTTCACACTTCAGCATGTACTGTTGCGGTTATGGCTGAAATTCCTGAAGCAGAGATCCCAGAGATCAAAGCGGCTGATCTTAAAATTGATACGTTCCGTGCATCAGGCGCGGGTGGTCAGCACGTTAACACTACTGACTCAGCTATTCGTATTACTCACTTACCAACAGGGACTGTGGTTGAGTGTCAAGACGAGCGCTCTCAGCATAAGAACAAAGCGAAGGCGATGTCTGTTCTTGCGGCGCGTATTATTGCCGCAGAAGAAGCAAAACGTGCAGCTGAAGTGTCAGATACCCGTCGTAACCTGTTAGGTTCAGGCGATCGTAGTGACCGTATCCGCACTTATAACTACCCACAAGGTCGTGTATCAGATCATCGCATCAACTTGACGTTATATCGTCTGTCTGAAGTCATGGAAGGTGACTTGCAGTCTCTTGTTGATCCGGTACTGCAAGAACACCAAGCAGACCAACTTGCGGCTCTAGCGGAGCACAACTAATCCATGTCATTGGATATGTCTATTGAAGCGGTGCTCAAACGAGCATCGCTTATTCTTTCTGGGTCTGGTAGCGAATCACCATCATTAGATGCGGCGGTCCTGTTGTGTCATGTTCTGGAAAAACCACGTAGTTATCTACTTACTTGGCCTGAAAAAGCATTAACGTCTAATGAAGCAGAGCAGTTCGAGGCGCTGTTAAATCGTCGTATCGCAGGCGAACCCGTGGCGTATATTCTTGGTGAACGAGAGTTTTGGTCGCTACCTTTAAATGTCGCTCCAAGCACGCTTATCCCAAGACCTGATACAGAACGCTTAGTTGAGCTCGCACTTGATAAGGCTCTCGTGAATGATGGTGATATTTTAGACTTAGGTACGGGTACCGGAGCAATCGCGTTGGCACTGGCTTCAGAACTGAAAACACGCTCAGTAATGGGAGTTGATTTTCAAACGGAAGCGGTAGAGCTCGCTCGAAGCAACGCGACAAAACTCAATATTACCAATTGTCAGTTTGCGCAGGGAAGTTGGTTCGAACCTGTCGATCTTGTGCACAAATTTAGCGTAATTGTTTCCAATCCCCCTTACATTGACGAAAATGATCCCCATCTATCTCAAGGTGATGTTCGATTTGAGCCATCAACGGCATTAGTCGCTGAGAATAATGGGCTGGCGGATATTGAGACCATCACGGCTCAAGCGCCCACTCATTTGCTTGAGGGCGGCTGGTTGTTGTTTGAGCATGGCTTTGAGCAAGGGCAAGCTGTAAGAGAAATCTTGGCAAGCAATGGCTTTTGTCATGTTGTCACTGAACAAGATTACGCCGGCAATGATCGTGTGACACTTGGGCAATGGAACCCATAACAGAAATACAATAAAGAGAAAGAGAGAAGCAGCATGTATGAAGGATTAAAGCATTTTCACTTGATGACCATCGCCATATCGGTGGTGTTGCTATCAGTACGATTTGGCTTACTGGTCGCTAACTCCCCGAAGGTGAATCATCCGTTTTTGAAACGCTTCCCTCACATTAATGATTCACTACTGTTGTTATCAGGCTTTGGTTTGATTGCAATCACAGGTTTTGTCCCATTTACGGCTGCAGCGCCGTGGATGACCGAAAAAGTCACCTGCATTATGGCTTATTTTGCGTTGGCGTTTTTCACGATTAAATTAGCAAAGAACAACTTATTAAGAACATGTGCGTTCTTAGGCGCATTGGGATGGTTAATGATGGCAGCTAAGATTGCCATGCTGAAAACACCATTCCTTATGGGGTAAGTAATGATTGAACTGTTTGACGAAGATTTTGATGCTATTGAGTTGGTTGAAGGAGCACTGATCTTAAACAAAGCGGTGGATCCAAATACTCAAGATCATTGGGCGGAATTAGAGCTAGCTCGTTTACTAGAAGAAGCCGAGCAGCAATTGTTCCATTTGCGCGATGATAAGCAGCGCTTAGACTCGCTGCTAAGACTGTTTTACACCGAGTGGCAGTTTAGTGGGGACCATGATGCGTATTTTTCCTCTGAAAATGCGTTTATCGATAAAGTCCTTGAGCGACGCAAAGGCATACCGGTTAGCCTAGGAGCTATCTTGCTCTACTTAGGGAGAAAGCTCGGTCTTCCTTTAGAAGCCGTAACATTCCCAACGCAGTTTTTGATTAAAGTCTGTTGGCCAAATGAAGCACCAAGTTACATCAACCCTTACGATGGGGAATATGTTAGCAAGAAGCGTTTACACGCTTGGCTAATTGGTAACGATGGTCCGTTGGTGAAGTTAGAGGCAAAACATTTAACGACAGTTGATAACCCAACGGTAATTGGTCGCTGGCTAGCTCTACTTAAAAGTGCACTATTGCGAGAAGAGAAGTACACGCTTGCATTGCAATGTACAGATCTGGCTTTGACTTTTGTTCCCGATGACCCTTATGAGATTCGAGATAGAGGCTATATTTATCAACAACTGGATTGTCATCAAATCGCGGCAACTGATTTTCAGTATTTCATCGATCAGTGCCCAGATGATCCGGCAATAGAATTACTGAAAACGCAGGTTTCGGCGATCAGTCGCTCACCTGTCACTCTTCACTAAATATTGAGATAACAAACATGGAAATGAAAACGGTACACGTAGGTGATATCCCGGTAGCAAATGATAAGCCGTTCACGCTTTTTGCTGGAATGAATGTGCTGGAATCACGTGATTTAGCGATGCAAATCTGTGAGCACTATGTGAAGGTGACAGAAAAGCTAGGTATTCCATACGTATTTAAAGCGTCGTTTGATAAAGCGAACCGTAGCTCAGTGCATTCTTATCGTGGTCCTGGCCTTGAAGAAGGCATGAAGATTTTCCAAGAGCTAAAAGACACCTTTGGCGTGAAAATCATTACGGATGTTCATACAGAAGAGCAAGCACAACCTGTTGCTGACGTGGTAGATGTTATTCAGCTACCAGCCTTCTTAGCTCGTCAGACTGACCTTGTTGAAGCGATGGCAAAAACAAATGCGGTTATCAACGTTAAGAAGCCTCAGTTTATGAGCCCTGGGCAAGTAGGTAACATTGTTGATAAGTTCGCTGAGTGTGGTAACGATAAAATCATTCTTTGTGAACGTGGCTCATGTCATGGTTACGATAACCTTGTGGTCGACATGCTTGGCTTTGGCGTGATGAAAAAAGCTTCTAACGGTAGCCCAATCATTTTCGATGTGACGCACTCACTACAAATGCGTGATCCATCGGGTGCGGCATCTGGTGGTCGTCGTGAACAAACGGTCGAGCTTGCAAAAGCGGGACTTGCGACGGGAATTGCGGGTCTATTTATTGAAGCGCACCCGAATCCAGATAAAGCACTATGTGACGGTCCGTCAGCACTACCTTTAGATAAGCTAGAACCATTCTTAGCGCAAATGAAAGCGTTGGATGATCTTATCAAAGGTTTTAAGCACATCGACATTAAATAAGCGTGCTTATTTCTGATATAGAAGCCAGTCATTTAGACTGGCTTCTTTTTTATGTTCACTAAATATGTTGAGCAATCGTTTCTTCTCAGAATTACAACCTCGTAACAGCTGAATCCCTCGCCATACATCAGTGCTTTAATTAACCTTATGTAGAATCACAAATTTATTCTGATGAGTTTATAACCTGATACTCAGCAACTTGTGACATAGATTACATAAAAGTGAAATGAGAATGTTATGTTCGTAGGGTTAATTTAAACTATCGCATATTTTGTCGATGTTTCTCTTTATGTCTATTCGTTACAAATCGGCAAATGTGTGGCGTTTATACAACGCTATAGGCAGTGGATCCCCAAAATTCAAAGGTATGAAAATGAAAAAAAGCCTTATGTTTAAGTCCGTACTAAGTGCGGCTATCATCGCGTCACTAGCAGGATGCGCAACCCAACCAGAGCAAGAATGGAATGCTGATGAGACTTATAAGCTCACTATTCTTCATACTAACGATCACCACGGTCGCTTCTGGGAAAACAAATATGGTGAGTACGGTATGGCAGCGCGTAAGACGCTGATTGACCAAATTCGTGCTGACGTTGAAGCGGATGGTGGCAGCGTACTGCTTCTATCTGGCGGTGATATCAACACTGGGGTTCCAGAGTCTGATTTACAAGATGCTGAGCCTGACTTTAAAGGTATGAGCATGATTGGTTACGATGCTATGGCACTTGGTAACCATGAATTCGACAACCCGCTAGAAGTGCTATTTAAGCAAAAAGAGTGGGCTAACTTCCCAATGCTGTCTGCAAACATTTATGACAAGAAAACAGGTGAACGCCTGTTTGATGCATACCACATTTTCAACAAGCAGGGCATTAAGATCGCTGTTATTGGTCTAACAACGGAAGACACTGCGAAGATCGGTAACCCTGAATACATCGGTGGTATCGAGTTCCGCGATCCGAAAGTAGAAGCAAAGAAACTGATCGCTGAGCTAAAAGAGACAGAGAAACCTGATCTAATTTTCGCAGTTACCCACATGGGTCACTACGAAAATGGTAAGCGTGGTGTAAACGCCCCAGGTGATGTTGCGCTTGCTCGTTACCTTGATGAAGGCGACTTAGACATGATTGTGGGTGGTCACTCACAAGAGCCGGTTTGTATGGAAGGTCCTAACGTCGTTAAGAAGAACTTCAAGCCAAGTGATGAATGTAAGCCTGACATCCAAAACGGCACTTGGATTGTGCAAGCGTACGAGTGGGGTAAGTACGTTGGCCGTGCCGACTACGAATTCAAAAATGGTGAGCTAGATATGGTCAGCTATGACCTTATCCCTGTAAACCTTAAGAAGAAAGTTAAGATCGATGGCAAGAAGCAACGTGTTCTTGTTGAAGATGAAATCAAGAAAGATGCAGAAATGGTGGCATTCTTAACGCCATTCCAGGAAAAAGGCCAAGAGCAACTAGGTGCGAAAATTGCTGAAACGAACGGTAAGCTAGAGGGTGACCGTAATGTTGTTCGCTTCCAGCAAACTAACCTAGGTCGTCTGATTGGTACGGCTCACATGGAACGTGCTAAAGCTGACTTTGCCGTCATGAACTCTGGTGGTGTACGTGACTCTATCGCTGAAGGTGATGTGACTTACAAAGATGTACTTATCGTACAGCCATTTGGCAACATTATTACTTACACCGATATGACAGGTGCTGAAGTTGTCGATTACTTGAACGTAGTAGCAACGAAACCTGTAGATTCTGGTGCTTATGCTCAATTCGCTGGCATTTCAATGACAGTGGGTAAAGATGCAGTATCGAATGTTGTTATCAATGGTAAGCCTCTAGACCCTAAAGCAACATACCGTTTCACTGTACCAAGCTTTAACGCAGCTGGTGGTGACGGTTATCCGAAGCTTACAGGTCACCCTGGTCACGTAAACACTGGCTTTGTGGATGCGGAAGTACTTAAAGAGTACCTAGAAGCAAACAGCCCAATCGATGTGAATAAGTATCAGCCTAAAGGCGAAATCATCTATAAGAACTAGACTTTTATTCCGGTTTAGTAGATAAAATAGAGCGGCGCCATTCGGCGCCGCTTTTCTATATTGACGACTCTAATCTCAAGAGTCGACGTTAACGGTAGCGACTATCAAGGATACGTTATGACACCGGCTATTAACCTTGCCAAAAAGAAAAAAATCACTCATACCGTTCATCAATATGACCATGACCCAAGGCATGAAAGTTATGGTTTAGAGGCGGTAGAAGCGTTAGGACAAGATCCTGAATCCGTATTTAAAACTCTACTGTTCGCCATTAATGGAGAACCGAAAAACCTCGCTGTAGCGGTGATACCTGTTGAAGAAAAGCTAAACCTAAAACTCGCAGCAAAGGCGGCTGGTGGGAAAAAAGCAGAGATGGCAGATAAAGATATCGCACAAAAAACCACGGGTTATGTGTTGGGAGGCATCAGCCCTCTTGGTCAAAAGAAGTTGTTACCGACCTTTATTCATATCTCAGCGGAAGCGAGAGCACAAATGTGCGTCAGTGCTGGAAAAAGAGGTTTGGAGATTGAGTTAGCACCGAGTGATTTGGCGATGCTAACGCGAGCGAAGTTTGTCAATTTATGTGAGGCCTAAGCAGGCCTCATTTGCACTGACTATTTCTTGAGAGATAGGGTACCGCCAACGCGCGTTCTCGGCTTACTTGGCTTAGATGAATCTGGTTTAGCAGCGACCGGTTTACGGTTTTGCGTCTTACCATGGTGATTACGAGCCTTATCTGAACGTCCTTGCTCTTGCTTGTGACGTTTGTTTTTATTCGGGCTACGACGAAACTCATCTGCACCGTGTCCAGAGAAGGTTTTCATTTTTTCACGCTTTGCTTCTGCTCGAGCGTCATGCAGCTTAGCATCGGTAGCCTTAGTGATATGACGACCTTTAGCATCTTTGCGTGATGCTTCTTCCGTGCTCACTGAACCTTCACAAAGGCGGTGAATCTCAGCCACTTCCTGGTCAGTTAAGTAGCGCCATTTGCCATTGGGAATTCCATCAATCGAGATGTTCATAATGCGGACTCGGCGAAGTTTTAACACTTCGAAACCCAGTGCTTCACACATACGGCGAATTTGACGGTTTAACCCTTGAGTTAGGGTAATACGGAAAGAAAATTTGGTTTCTTGCTCGACACGACAAGGCAGAGTTACAGTGTCCAGAATCGCAACACCTGAGCCCATCTTTTTCAAGAAATCACGAGTAACAGGTTTGTCGACACGTACTACATACTCTTTCTCGTGATTGTTACCCGCACGGAGAATCTTGTTAACGATGTCGCCATCGTTAGTTAAAAAGATAAGACCATCGGACGGTTTATCTAGTCGACCAATTGGGAAGATACGTTTGTGATGGCCAACGAAATCAACGATGTTGCCCGGAACATCACGTTCGGTTGTACATGTGATACCCGTTGGTTTGTTCAACGCAATATAGACTGGCTTCTCTTTGCTGCGAACTGGTTTACCGTCGATTTCAACATTGTCTCCTGACAACACTTTGGTTCCCATCTCAGGAATTTTGCCGTTAATAGTGACACGTTGTTGTTCGATCAGCTTGTCAGCTTCACGACGAGAACAAAAGCCAGTTTCACTAATGTATTTGTTAAGGCGTTTTCCTTCAGCAGCGTTAGGCATGCGCAGTATTCACTCTATATTGGTCAGACACAAAATTAAGGTCGCGTATTTTATACTCAACTGAGCGGTAAGTCACTTAACTCGTACGTTTTTGATGACGCTCTCGATTCTCAAGCTTCTTTTCTTGGCTCTTTCTTAGCATAACGTAGACCGCACCACTTCCTCCATGGAACCGCTGCGCACTATGAACGCACTGAACATCTTTTATCTGAGTTAGCCAATGTGCAAGATAACTCTTCATTAATGCTGGTGGGTTAGAGCGTTCGCCGCGCCCATGTACAATAAGCACAGTGCGGATGTCCATACGCATACACTGTTGCAGAAACTTCACCACTTCATCGCGTGCTTCTTTAAGCGTTCTCCGGTGCAAGTCGAGTTTTGCTTGCAGCGGATATTTACCCAGTCTCAGTTTGCGATAGACACCTTCCTGCATGCCATCACGCTTAAACTCAATTAAGTCGTCTGGTTTGATCATCGGAGCATAATCAATTGAAAGGTACTCAGGGTCTTGCTCAGAAAGCCAAAGCGCTGCTTCTCGCTTGGCCAAATGCGCGTCAGACACTTGGTGGGTCTTTTTAAGTTCAACGGTGTCGCTGTGAATCGGCTTCACATCGCCCATCATCTGTTGGAATAGATCTAGATCATCGTCTTGAGACATAACTTCATCTCGGATAAGCCATTTTAACTGGAGTATATACGAATATTAGCAAGAGGTGAGAGCAATAAAAAACCGGAGTGAACAGGCGATCCACTCCGGTGCATAGCGGTTTTCTATTCGAAATAGAAGCTAAGCGATTCTAGTGAGGAGATTTGTCATTCATTACTTTGTAGATGAAGAAACCACCGTAAAACAGCATCAAGCCCAGCGCTGCAAAGATAACTAGCATTGAAGATAAGCCCACTGCATTACCAAATAGGAGATCAAGCCAAAAGTCCATGTTTCCTCCAAAGTATTGACGACAGGGATAAGTTAACTTTTGGTGTTAAAATGAACACTGATCTGGATCAATTGTACTTTGAGTGTTAATAACCTGTATGTCACTGTGTGTATTTGGTCACATTTTTCGTGCTTCTGGCGATATGATGAGCAATCAAACTCAAATGCAAAGAAAGTTGTTATAAAAGCCTTGCTTCAAATGAATTTATCATTAATATACGCATCCGTTGTTGAGCAAAACTCAAGACAACAATCTCGGTGAATAGCGCAGCTTGGTAGCGCATCTGGTTTGGGACCAGAGGGTCGGGGGTTCGAATCCCTCTTCACCGACCACTTTCAAAAAGCCTCGCTTTCAAAGCGGGGCTTTTTACTTTCTAAGCATAATTTTAGTAGTGGAGAAGAACCCATGCGGGTCAGGGGCTGGATGGCCAGTCCCATCGAATCCCTCTTCACCGACCACTTTTCAAAAAGCCTCGCTTTCATAGCGGGGCTTTTTACTTTCTAAGCATAGTTTTAGTAGTGGAGAAGAACCCATGCGGGTCAAGGGCTGGACGGCCAGTCCCATCGAATCCCTCTTAACCGACCATTTTCAAGGAGCTTCGCTTTCATAGCGGGGCTTTTTACTTTCAAAAGAACCTCGCTTTTTAGCGAGGTTCTTTGCATTTCTGAGTATCAAACACTTCTTTAAGCTAATCTAGCTTTGCTGCCGAGTTTTACTACGACACCTTCCAAGCCAAGTACGGCAAAGATAATAGCGAAGAACGCGACAACGCCACCAAATGCTCCTGTAAAGGCCACATGCTGACCGAACAGCATAGCGATAATGCCCATGGCGAGAAACTTCGAGCCCACTAAGATGATGTAAGACGAAATACCACGTTTTAGCTTTGGTAGAGTTTTGTGCTTAAGAAAGTACGACGCCATAACTTTTTCAAGCGAGATAGCACCTTTAAGCATGCCGGTTAACACCACTGATGCGTATACTGCCACTTCAAGGCTTGCAATGAACACCCAGTCCCAAGAAGCATTGAGTACTAGCATTACGACAGTAGTGATAATAGAGCTGATGGTGATATCTTTAAGTACTTTCATTTTGAATCCTCGTTATGATTTCTGCTGACCCGATTAAGGTATCAATCACTGCGATTCACTATTTACCATTTTACGCCAATGAGAATTACACTCACTTAAAGTAGGGATGTTTGACCTTAATTATACTGTGGGTATAATTAAGGTAGTTTCGCTCCTAATTTAAATCCCCTTGAAGGGGGACTCCCTGAGAGCACCAAGATTTCTCATTTTAGATTTGTTCTACCACTGTGACACGGATCATTAGAGCAGAGATTGACTGATGGTTTGTCGTACTTATTACAAGGTTTTGTGTCTACGAGGTTTTTCAGTCGCTAGATAGCGTCAATAAACTGCGTGTTACCTTTCTTACACGGCGATAACGTCGTGTGCTTTCGAGTGCGAGTTCAGTGGAGTTTTTTCATCGATCTGAAAGAGATAGCTCTATATGAATGTAATTATCAACGGTCAAACGTATCTTCTGCGCGAAAACAAGAGCATCCTAGATGTCGCAAAAGATATTCAAGTTGATGTCCCTTCTCTTTGCTCCATCAGTAAGCACGACGACAAGCAGTCATGCGACCTTTGTGTCGTGGAAGTGGTGGGGAAAGGTATTGTTAAGGCGTGTGAGACAAAAATCCAAGATGGCATGACCATCGTTACTCAGTCCGCTCAAATTAACAACCTTAGAAGACAGGCACTCAATAAAATATTTGCGGATCACAATGCCGACTGTGAAGCACCCTGCAAAGTCGCATGTCCTGCACATGTCGATATTCAAACCTACCTACACCATATCGCACAAGGCGATCATCACGAAGCCGTAAAAATCATCAAAGACACGCTACCTATGCCGATTTCCATTGGTCGTGTGTGTCCTGCTTTTTGTGAACATGAATGTCGTCGTACCTTGGTTGACGAACCGCTCGCAATTCGCCAGCTGAAACGTCACGCTGCGGATATTGATTTATCGCTAGCCGAGCAATTTGAGCCGCCGAAACTCCCTTACAACGGCCACCGAGTCGCCATTGTCGGTGCAGGGCCAGGTGGATTGGCATGTGGTTATTACCTTAGCTACCAAGGTTTTGCTGTCGACATTTTTGAATCTATGCCAGAGGCTGGTGGCTGGCTTCGCTATGGCATTCCAGAGTACCGTTTACCGAAAGATATTCTGGATAAAGAAATTGAGCTGATGTGCCGTGGTGGGATGAGAATCCATACCAACACACTTCTTGGTAAAGATATTGCTCTTGATGAGCTGACAGACAACTATGAGGCGGTCTGCCTTGCTGTTGGAGCAACCAAAGCGGTCAATATGCCATATCCGGGCTCTGACTTAGAGGGCTGTGTACTTGGTGTTGATTTCCTAAAAGACCATATGACGGACAAAACCTTCACCATTGGCAAGAAGGTGGCCGTTATCGGTGGTGGTAATACCGCGATTGATTGTGCGCGAACTGCCATTCGCGAAGGTGCGGAGACGACCATCATTTATCGTCGCACTCGAAATGAGATGCCAGCCGAACTGCATGAAATTGAAGCGGCAGAGCTAGAAGGGGTTAAGTTTAAGTTTTTGACCAACCCTAAATGCAACCTTGCCGATTCACAGGGGCGTGTTGAGCATATTGAGTTAGAGATAATGGAGTTGGGTGAGCCTGATAGCTCTGGTCGACGTCGCCCTGTCTCCACTGGTAAAACTGAGACTGTCGCTTTTGATACTGTTATCTCAGCGTTATCGCAAAAACCGGACGTCGAGTTTCTTAAATCCGCCAAACATCCTTTGCCTTTGACCGATTGGGGTACTGCGTCTTCTGACGGTGATTCGATGCACCATGGTTACAATGTATACAGTATTGGTGATTTCAGGCGTGGACCAGCGACGGCCATTGAAGCTATCGCTGATGGCAAGAAAGCTGCCGATGCTATTGAGCGTTACATTCTTCAAGGTCACTTTAAACCTGAACCTAGAGCGTTTAATAGTCACAAGGCAGAGCGTTTGAGCGAAGTTCGCCAAACAGAATATCTGCAAGAAAAAGCCAAAGCACGAGCTAAAGCAGAGCAGTTGTCGGTAGAAGCCTGCCAAACAACCTATCAAGAGGTTGAACTAGGTATGTCGGATGAGAAGGCTATTGCTGAGGCTGCGCGCTGTTTAGAGTGCGGCTGTCAAGCAAACACTCAATGTGACCTTCGCGATTACGCCACCGAGTACAAAGTGGATTATCGAGAGATAAACATTAACCAGCGCAAAATGTTCCCAGTGGACAAAACCAGCGAGTTTATTGTTTTCGATGCAAACCGTTGTATTAGTTGTGGCTCCTGTGTTCATGCGTGTCAGACCGAATCGGTTCACGGTATTTTAAACTTTTCAGAAACTTCACACCGTCCTTCTTTCCCTAACGCTGCCACTATGGGCGACAGCAACTGCGTTCAATGTGGTGCGTGTGTTCAGGTGTGTCCAACGGGAGCACTGTCTGATAAGCGAGATAAATCCCACGGTCGAATCGAGATGCTGACACCGGTAAAAACCATTTGTACTTATTGTGGAGTGGGTTGTCGTGTTGAGCTGTACGTGGATGCGGCGAACAATAAAATTCGTTACGTCAAAGGGGATAAAACGTCTCCAGTAAACCAAGGTATGCTGTGTGTGAAAGGCCGCTTTGGCTTTGATTTCATCCAAAGTGAAGAGCGACTTTCTACGCCACTGATTAGAAAAGCAGGCGAATTGGTACCGGCCTCTTGGGATGAAACCGTGCAGTACGTCGCTGATAAGCTGAGTAAAATTAAGTCTATGTATGGCAGTGACAGCTTGGCCGGTTTCTCATCGGCAAAGACCACCAACGAAGATAACTACGCCTTCCAAAAACTGTTCCGTCGTGAGATTGGCACCAACAATATCGACCACTGTGCGCGGTTGTGTCACTCCTCGACAGTAACAGGTTTGGAAGCAGCGTTTGGTAGTGGCGCGATGACCAACGATATTCCAAGTATTAAACACTCGGACGTTATCTTTATTATTGGTTCAGACACCAGTGCTGCTCACCCAATCATTGCTTCTCATATCAAACAAGCAGTTGCGGACGGGGCAACCTTGATTGTGGCCGATCCAAAACGTATCGATATGGTCGATCATGCCAAATTGTATGTTCGTCATCGTCCAGGCACAGACGTTATGTTGCTTAACTCAATCATGCATGTGATCGATAAAAATGGCTGGCAGGATGATGCCTATATCGAAGAGCGCACCGAAGGTTACAGCGATTTGGTTGAAGAGATTCGTAAAGAGTCTTACTCACCGGCTAACGCTGCGTTGGTGACTGGCGTGGCTGCGTTCGATATCGAGCGATTGGCAGAGCTTATTGGTACGGCCAAAGTGACTTCCGTGTTCTACTCGATGGGAATCACGCAGCACACGACAGGTCACGACAACGTGCGCTCGATAGCTAATCTACAAATGCTTTGCGGCAACGTCGGGGTTGAAGGTGGCGGCATTAACCCTCTACGTGGTCAATCAAACGTTCAAGGCTCATGTGATATGGGGGCTCTGCCAACGGATTATCCAGGCTATCAGAAGGTCACTAATCCAGAGGTTCAGGCCAAATTCGCTAAGGCTTGGAATAGCGAGACCTTACCTACAGAGAAAGGTAAAACGCTGACGGAAATCATTGATGGTGCCTGTGATGGTGACATTAAGGCGTTGTATGTCATGGGAGAGAACCCTGTGCTCAGTGACCCAGACCAAGCACACGCCATTCATGGATTGAAGTCGCTCGACTTCTTAGTGGTTCAGGACATATTCCTAACGGAAACCGCGCAACTCGCGGATGTGGTTCTGCCGTCTTACTCGTTTGCAGAGAAGGCTGGACACTTTACCAATACAGAACGACGAGTTCAGCGTTTAGTGCCTGCGGTTCAAGCTCCGGGTGAAGCGAAAGAAGACTGGCGCATTATTCAAGAAATCGCCAATGCTATGGGCAGTGATTGGGCTTACCAAACGGTTCAGGATATTACTGAGGAAATCGCCGATGTAACACCGCAATATCATGGTATTCGTTGGCAGTCGATAGGTGGTAATGGTCTGCAATGGCCGTGTAATGAGGTTAAGCCATTTGGTACGCGCATCATGCACAAAGACCAGTTCGTTCGCGGTAAAGGGGCGATGAAAGCTATTCCATTCGAATATGCCGCAGAGCTCCCTGATGACGAATACCCGTTAATATTGACGACGGGGCGTCTTCTAGAACAGTTCCACACTGGTACTATGACTCGTAAAACTAAAGGGTTAGACAATCTTGCGGGACCACGCATTATGGTGAGTGTGGAAGAAGCAGAGCGATTAGGTATTACTAATGGTGAGACCGTGAAACTGGTGTCACGCCGTGGTGAAATTAGTGCGCCTGCTTTTGTCACTAAGCGAATGCAACAAGGTGTGGTATTTGTGCCGTTCCACTTTGCCGAGTCTGCAGCGAACAAGCTAACCAATACCGCTACGGATCCTTACGCCAAAATACCTGAGTTTAAAGTGTCGGCTGTCAGACTAGAGACGGTTACTCAGCCGGTTCATTAGGATCAGACCAAACCTTAGGGATATCGAAACGAGGCAAGCCATTTGGCTTGCTTCTTTGTCCTTGGCGCCATGCTTTCAGTTGGTTAACGTAGGTAAGAATGTGAGCGATGGCCACAAACAATTGATTAGGCACCATTTGGTCAACTTGGGTCGTATTGTAAATAGCTCGAGTAAGCTCAGCACTTTCCACCACTTCAACACTGTGTTTCGCTGCCAATTCACGAATGTATACCGCCACTTCATCTTTGCCTTTCGCAACAACAAAAGGTGCTTCGGCCTGAGTCAAATCATAAATCAAGGCGACGGCATATTGCGTAGGGTTAGTGAGCACCACATTGGCTTTTGGCACTCTTTCATTGGCACCTCGTTTGGCATTTTGAGTTTGGATTTGTCGGATTCGCGCCTTCACTTCCGGGCGCCCCTCTTGCTCCTTATGCTCATCTTTTACCTCTTGTTTAGTCATCTTCATTTGCTTAGTAAATTCATGACGCTGATAGGGGAAGTCAAAAAGGCCAAATATCAGAACAATAAGCAGCAAGTAACCAAGGTACTCTATGGTAATCGTAGCGACAGTGAACACCACAGTATCAAAGTGGGCACTTACCAGGTTAGTGATGACGGAGATATAGCTGGAAATCACCCAGTACAACAAACTGAAAAACAGCGTTACCTTAAACACATTTTTAAACAGCTCCACCACTGACTGTGTTGAGAAAATACGCTTTATCCCTTTTATAGGACTGATTTTTTCAAGCTTGGGCGTTAGTAATGAAGGGCTGAAAATCCACCCTCCCAATAAAGTAGAGCCAAATATGGCGGCGATAATTTGGTAAATCAATAGCGGAAAAAACAACATCACCATGGAAAAAAGGGCGGTGCCTAACAGTTCGACCGAAGTCATCCAATGGCTGATGGTTTGAGTATCGAATTGAAAACTGACTAAGAACAGCTCAATAAATGTTTGCTTAATCATATCGATATTCAGGACGTAATAGGCCACCACGCTGATAAGGGTGATAGAAGAGACAAACTCTTTGGCACGCGGAACTTGTCCCTCTCTGCGAGCTTTGGAGAGTTTATGTTGGCTGGGCTGTTCACTTTTATCGCCCGAATCTTGATGCTCAGACATTAGGTAGCCTCAACATGTAATGCAGGTGTTGGTTAAGCTCCAGAACTAAATCAAAGTAGTGATCGCCAATACCCGTTAAGGATGCCATTAACGCAAATAAGCCCAGTAACATGGTCATTGGAAAACCAAGTGCGAACACGTTTAGGGAAGGGGCCGCTTTATTCATCAGACCAAAAGTGATGTTACTAAGCAGCATCACCACTATCGCGGGCACTGCCACTAGCAAACCTGTCGCAAACATCCACGACACCATTTTGAGTACATAATCGATACTGCTGAAGGGGAAAGTGGAGTCAAGCGGCCAATAGGTAAAGCTCTCTTTGAACACCAACAGCACCACCAAATGCGCATCAAGGGATAGGAACAGTAGCATTGAGGTGATAAACATAATCCGTCCAATAATGGCGATACTGATGCCATTAGCTGGATCATTCATCACCGCCATCGCTAGTCCCATCTGCATCGAAATAGCTTGTCCTGCAATAGAAAAAATAGTGAAGAAGATCATAACGGCGAAGCCAACGAGGAAACCAAAAATTAACTGATACAGAGAAAACAATAGGGTATCGATACTAAATGGATTAAAGGGTGGCACTTCGTGGACCAGCGGAGCCAGCAGTAACGAAAAGATAAAAGCAAACAGTAGCTTAACTCTTACAGGAATCGCGTTGTCACCAAAGAAAGGCGCAATAAGAAATAGGCCCGTTAAACGGACAAATGGCCACCATAAAATACCAAGCCATTGAGTGATTTCAGTAAATGTAAGCTGCATCACGATTACCCAACTTTGGTCGGAATCGCATCAAAGATAAACAGAAATAGGTCACTGATTTCCTGTAGCAGCCAATGCCCCGCCAAAATGATGGACAGTAAGGTCACTAGAAGCCTTGGAAGAAAACTCAGCGTCTGTTCGTTGACTTGGGTAACAGCTTGGAAGATGGCTACCACTAAGCCGACGATAAGGCTGGGCACAATCAGCACAGAGACCATCAGGATGATGACCCATATGGCTTGACTGACCAGCGTGACGGCTTCTTCTGGGCTCATCCGCTAATCCAAAAACTATTGGCAAGGCTACCCATCAGCAAGCCCCACCCGTCAACAATGACAAATACTAAGAGCTTAAAGGGTAAGGAAACAATGAGTGGCGAAAGCATCATCATACCCATGGACATCAGTACAGATGCGACAACGAGATCGATCACTAAAAACGGCAGAAACAGCATGAAACCAATCTGAAACGCCACCTTTAACTCACTCAGCAAATAAGCGGGTAGTAATATTAAGAAAGGGATTTCTTCATCAGAGGCGAGGGTTTTCTCTCCGGCTATTTTCGTCACTTGCTCGAGCGCTTTGCGTTGGGTTTGGTCCAGCATATAACGGCGCAGTGGTTTTTCTGCCGAGGCTAAGGCTTCCATTAGAGTGATATCGTCGGTGGAATAAGGAACATAAGCCGTGTCGTATATCTTGGTCCAGACAGGGCGCATAATCAGCAAAGTAAAGATAAGTGCAATACCAATTAAAACCTGATTAGGAGGCGTTTGCTGTAATCCTAAGGCTTGGCGTAAGATCGCTAACACAATAACGATTCTTGTGAAACTGGTGCACATGATGACAAACGCTGGCACAAAACTCAGCATCGTCATCAAAATCAGAATTTGCAGCTTAACGCTGTATTCAGTCCCTTCGGATGTGTTGGTTTCACTTAATATAGTCAGCCCCTCTGCTTGCGCAGGAGAGAACCAAAAAGTAAGCACCATCAGTAAAATTCGTATTGGCATTGTCGTCCTTGAGCTCGCCCAAACAGCTACTTGCTAGGTTTTTTTATAATGCTCAACAACCTAACGCCATATTGACCATTCTTTGAGACGATTTCACCAGTACCAAATGCAGTACCATTGATTTTTATATCGACCGGGTCACCTTCGTGTTTCTCTAGCATGACTACGCTGCCGGCTTTTAAATTAAGCAGCTCGTCTAGGATTAACGTTTTACGAGCAACTTCTACCGTGATGTCGACAGGAATGCTTTTCAGTAGAGAGACATTGCTGACATCATTTTGCTCAGCTTCGAATTCAATATCGTCTGCAAGGTCGTCCAAATCCAAATCGTCTAGATCTGGTAACTCTTCGTGTAAGTTGAGGTCGCTCATTGAATTGTCAATGGGCGGAGTTTGTTTATCACTAGCCATCGATTTCTACTCCTAACTCAGAGTTAATAGATTGAAGTTTGCCAAAAAAAGTTGGGTGCCCATTTACTTTGACCGTTAAGTTTTTACATAAGGTCATAGGCATAAAATCACCGGGTTGCAGTTTAGACAACTCGTGTAACGTGCACTGTCCGTGGAGCATTACACACCCCAGTTCAACCGGTTGATATCGCAAATTGTTTAAGATTTCCTCTCTATCGAAAGTTTCGTTACTTTCCATCATGTCGCGTAGCTTCTTAACGTATCTGTCATCCAACATAAACGTGATGTCAATTTGTTGATCATCGAAACTGAAGGTGATGGTAGTACCAATGTCCGAAGGCTGATGATCTGTATGCTCAACAGCGTAATGGCTGGCATCAGCGGTAAGGGTGTTAGTGATCGCCATAGTGAGTTTTTGAAACAATCTCAAGTGGGTTTGAGTGAGAGTTGTGTCACTACTGTTTCTCTTCGATTTTCGGGTAGGTGAAGGAGTATTCAAGTGTTTGTATAGCAGAATATCGGCAGCTTGTGGCTCGATAAAGAAAAAAACATGACCGAAATCTTCGATGTTTAGCACTGTTTTGATGCTGTTTTTAGGTGGTTTGTGTGCCTCTGAAAAACTGGCTTTAACGTGTCGACAAGAGAAGTTAAATTTAAAAATATCAACAACTTCATTAGAGAAATGCCCGGCGTGTTTGAGCAGGAATTTACGCATCTTAATACTCGGGTTGCCGAATTCGGTTAACGAACATTTTTTCATGTCAAGTCCCAATAATTACTATTTGTGAGCGTTCTCAAATTTGACACGCTAATTATTCCTAACTATAGGTTATAGCATTCTCATTTCAACTTGGGTTGAGTGAGAAATACACAAAACTATAACGACCTATTTTGCTTTAATTTGGGTCGATGATGGATGAGGCTAGGGCATGATTCACTTAGACGATGCACTTGGGGTTCACCCCAAGATAGTGCAGTTTCGTTTGGACAGAGCAGCGGTATTAAGCTCGAATATTGCCAATGTGGACACCCCAAATTACAAGGCAATGGATCTCAAGTTTGATGCAGTATTGAGTGGTATTGGTAACAGCAAAGATTGGTATATCGATACCTCAGCACAATATCGGATTCCAGTGCAAAGAACGCGAGATGGCAATACCGTTGAGCTCGAAAATGAACAGGCAAGATTCGCCAAAAATGTGATGGACTATCACCAAAGCTTGGCATTTTTGCAGTCGAAAATTAACGGTATCAAAACGGCCATCAAGGGCCAGTAAGTGAATTGATTAGGTAGGGACACCATGTCATTCTTAGGTATCTATGAAACGGCGGGCTCGGCAATGAGTGCTCAGACCGTCAGGCTTAACACTATCTCCAGTAACTTGGCGAACGCCGATTCTGTTTCTGGTGACCCTTCAAAAGTTTATAAACCACTCAAACCGATATTTTCAGCGGTTTATAACCATTTCAATGCACAAGAAACCCAACATCAAGGTGTGGTACCAATTCGTATCGCCGACGTTGTTGAAGTGTCCTCGATGATGGAGGGGCGCTATGAACCAAACAATCCTCTGTCAAATGACGAAGGTTATGTTTACTACTCAGGAATCAATGTCGTCAATGAGATGGCAGATATGATCTCGGCGACTCGTAGCTTCGAAGCCAGTGTCGAAGTGCTTGGTAACGTCAAGTCTATGCAGCAATCACTAATGGGACTGTGGCGCAGTTAGCAGTGCCCTGCTATTGCGAATCAGTGATTTCTAAGGAACGTACCTATGACGACTATATCCGGAGCGGCGCAGGTCAATAATATTGAGTCTGCTTCAACATTGCCCCCTCAAGAAAACCCGAACAGTGCAGGGGCGTTAAAGAATGAATTCATCACATTGATGGTGGCGCAGATTGAAAACCAAGATCCGTTGAACCCGACTGATGGGACGGAATACGTTGCGCAGTTGGCACAGTTTTCTCAAGTTGAGAGCACAGAGAACTTAGTTCAGCTGATGCAAAACAACACTACGATGCTCGATAACTTGCAAGTTCTGAGTACTGCAGCCTTGGTGGACAAAACAGTCACCGTCAAAAGTGACCAACTGTCAGCATCGGGTGAGGGAACACATACAGGTTATGTTCAACTGCAGGCCGCTTCCAATACTGTGACTGTCGAGTTAGTGAATCATCTTGGGCAAGTGAAAACTGTTGCGTTAGGCCCCAATAGCGCAGGGCGTGTTGATTTTGCTTTTGATGCCAAAGCGATGGGGCTGAATGGCTCGTACCAAATGAACGTGATATTGGACAGTGGACAAAATTACCAGCCAGCGATTTATCAGCATGGCAAGGTTGAACAGGTGACAACACCGCTTGTAGGTGGAACAAGTCACCTGCAAGTGCAAGGAGTGGGTATGGTGGCGTTTTACGACGTGGCAGCCTTCTCTAATTAAGTTGTATTTTCGCAAGTATTTTTGGTCTTTGACCTTTTTTAAGTTTTTGTAAGTAAGATGACGGCTGTCGTTCTCCGCTAAACAGAGAGTTAGCGGAGATAGCCTCTTTTGAATGAAGAGGATGACATTATGAGCTTTAGTATTGCACTGAGTGGGCTAAATGCCTCTAACTCAGAGCTCAACACTATTTCCAATAATATTGCTAATGTTTCAACAACAGGCTTTAAGGAGTCGAGAACCGAATTTGCGTCGGTTTACAGTGGGAGTGAAGCTGGTGGCGTTGAAGTAGTCGGTGTGTCGCAAAACTTTGAGAAAAGTGGCACGGTAACGGGCACTGGGCGTTCACTTGACATGGCTTTAAGTGGCAATGGGTTCTTCGTTTTAGAAGACAGCAAAGGGCAAACTCTCTATACCCGCTCGGGTATTTTCAATATGAATGCCGATGGTGTTATTACCGCCAATAGCGGTGCCGCGCTGCAAGGTTACTCGGTGGATGGTAATAATAATCTGCTCTTGGGTTCGGTTGGCACAGTACAAATCAGCACGGCTTCATTGCAAGCAAGAGAGACTGACAGCATCGAGTTTGTGGCTAATTTAGATGCGCGAGAGCAAGTCCCTGCTGCGGCATTTGATTACAGCGATTCTTCTACCTACAACCACTCTTACACTACCCCAGTTTATGATTCGTTGGGCAATCCACACACAGTAAGTCAGTACTTTGTGAAAGGAGCTTCCAATGACTGGGATGTCCACGTCTTAGTGGACGGTCAAGCAATAGATGGGACTGATGCTCTGGTTCCGGCTGGCTCTCCAACCACCACCGATAGTGCTAACTTTACCTTTAACGCAGATGGAACCATTGCATCTGGGGGGAACTATAGTGTGAGTTTTGACCCCGCTAATGGCGCAAACGGTGTGACAGTCAATATAGATTTATCGTCGGTTACTCAGTTTGGTAGTGACTTTGTGGTGTCCAAAAATAGCCCTAATGGCTATACCTCTGGTGATTATGCCAGTGTTCGAATGGAGAATGATGGACGTATTTTTGCCACCTACACCAATGGACAATCTCAACTGCAAGGCCAAGTGGTACTCGCAGACTTTGCCGCCCCTCAAAACCTGATCAAAACCAGTGATACTGCATGGCTACAAAGCTTTAGTTCCGGAACTCCAGTTTTAGGTACAGCAGGCAGTGGCGTATTCGGTGATTTAACCTCAGGGGCTTTGGAAGGCTCGAATGTGGATCTGACTTCTGAGTTGGTGGCTCTAATGACCGCACAGCGTAACTATCAAGCCAACACCAAATCTATCTCAACCTCAGATCAGTTAACACAAGCGCTATTCAACGTGGTGTAGGACTATGAATCCAATACTGTTTAGTGCAGCGAAAGGTGCTGAGCGAACCATGCTCGCTCAGCACGTTCGCGCCAACAACCTCTCTCATGCCGACACGGTCGGGTTTAAGGCTCTGATGGAACACTCCTCACCAATGCGTTTGGAAGGCTCAGGGTTTTTGACTTCCGTGACTTCTAGAACCAACTCGTCAATTAATAACTTTGCGCAA
The DNA here is from genome assembly GCF_900088415.1 of Vibrio mediterranei. GTDB lineage: Bacteria > Pseudomonadota > Gammaproteobacteria > Enterobacterales > Vibrionaceae > Vibrio > Vibrio mediterranei. Next base: position 495,075 of record NZ_FLLQ01000004.1, on the reverse strand, counting down.
GGTGAAGATATTCGCACCGAGCGCCCTTTGGATGTCTCTATTAATGGCGATGGGTTTATTACCTTAGAAGGCTTGGATGGCGAACCGAATGAACTGTATACCCGAGCGGGAAATTTTCGATTGGATGGCAATGGTCAGCTTTATCTTGGTGAGCGCCGTGTTATGTCGGTCGAAGGCCCTATGGTTCTGCCCGATTTTGAGTTTATTACCGTCACTGCAAATGGCCTGATCTCAGTGACTCCAATTGGTGGAGAAGCCTCGGTCGAAGTAGGTGCGCTCAAGTTAGTCAAGCCTGAATACGATGAAATGACCATGCATGCCAGCGGCCACTTTGTTCCTAAAGGAGGCGACGTGTTAGCTGAAGACTTTACGGTTCAAGTACGTTCCGGGTATCTAGAGGCGAGCAACGTATCAAGCCTCGAAGAGCTGGTCAGCATTATGTCACTCACTCGACAATACGAAATGCAAATTGAAGTCATGGCGTCGGCCGATGAAATCGCTCAGATAGGGAATAAGCTGCTTAAAGCCTAAGGAAGAAAATTATGCACAGTGCTTTATGGATATCCAAAACAGGGATGGCTGCACAAGATGCGAAAATGACCGCCATTTCTAACAACCTAGCCAATATCAATACGGTCGGTTTTAAGCGAGATCGTGTGGTATTCGAAGACCTGTTTTACAGCGTCGATAAGCAGGCGGGTACAGAAACCACCGAGCTGAATGAACATCCCACAGGTATTCAGTTAGGAAATGGCGTTCGCGTAGTGGGGACAGAAAAAGTCTTTACTCAGGGAAGTGTTCAAAACACCAACCAACAATTTGACTTAGCCATACTTGGTGATGGTTTTTTCCAAATAGAGAACTCGGATGGCGAGCTTCTTTACACGCGAAATGGACAATTTCAAACCAATTCAGATGGACAGTTGGTCAATACACAAGGCTATCCACTCATCCCTGAAATTGTCATTCCGCCAGAAGCTACGTTAGTGAGTATTACTGCTGATGGCGTAGCAACCGCAACGATTCCGGGGCAAGTAAATCCAGAGGCGTTAGGCCAAATTACTATAGTGAAATTCATGAACCCAGCGGGACTCGCTGCGCAAGGCGGCAACTTGTTTGCTGAAACGGAAGGCTCTGGGGAAGCGGTAGAGCTAGTAGCAGGAACCGAGGGGTCAGGGCAATTAAAGCAAGGCGCACTTGAGGGCTCTAATGTGCAAGTGGTGGAGGAAATGGTCGACATGATTGCTACTCAGCGAGCTTATGAAATGAGCGCAAAAATGGTCAGTGCAGCCGATGAAATGCTGCAATACATAGCTCAGCAGTCATAGCGCCAAAGGGAGTCAGGCATGAAGGAAGCTGAGATGGAAAAGCAAAAAGCGAATAAAGCGGGGCTTGCAAAGTCTCATGCGATTGGAGTGCTTTATTACATCGCAGTAGTCGCACTTCTGGTCGTGAATATGATTGGTTGCGCAGGTCGCCAGGATGAATTTATCCCACCGTCTCCCAATGATGAAGCGTATGCTCCGCCGGAGCTAGACTATCAGGTCACTCGAGTTAGCAAGGGCAGTTTGTATACCGGAACGACGGCCATGACTTTGTTTCAAGACCGCCGCGCTTATCGAGTGGGAGATATCCTTACCGTAGTGCTTGATGAGAAAACAGAATCTGATAAAAGTGCTTCGACTCAATATGGTAAAGATTCCAGCGCGACGATTGCTGCGCCGACTCTTGGCACGACGACCTACGCTGAAGGCAGCGCCGCTCTTGATGCAACACGAGATTTTGATGGTGCCGCTGCATCTACACAGGGTAATAGCTTATCAGGCTCTATTACGGTGACAGTATATGATGTACTGCCTAACGGCGTGCTCAGAGTTCGAGGGGAGAAATGGCTGAAACTCAATCAAGGCGATGAATACATCCGACTGACGGGGAATGTGCGAGTTGATGACATTCAAGCCGACAATACACTTTCTTCTCAACGTATTGCAGACGCGCGTATCACATATGCAGGCAGAGGCACTTTTGCCGATACCAATACCGCTGGCTGGCTGACTCAATTCTTTAATTCACCTTGGATGCCGTTTTAATGATGACGTTGAAATGGCGTTACCTCATCCATTTGTTGTTGCCTTTGTGGCTACTTAGTTGGGCACCATCAACTTTGGCCGCAAGAGCGATTGCTGAAGTAGCGGAGGTCTACGGCGACAGACAAAACCAACTGATTGGATATGGCTTGGTGGTTGGGCTAGATGGTTCCGGCGATAAATCGCAAGTGAAGTTCACCCAGCAGTCTGTGGTGAATATGATCAAACAGTTTGGCGTGCAACTTGACGACAGCACTAACCCTAAACTGAAAAACGTTGCCGCGGTGAGTGTTACTGCCGCGGTCGAGCCACATCAAGGAGCGGGTCAAACCCTGACCGTAACGGTGTCTTCGTTAGGGGATGCCAAAAGCCTGCGCGGTGGGACTTTGTTACTTACTCCACTTCGAGGTATTGATGGTGAAGTTTATGCGGTGGCTCAAGGTAGCTTGGTAGTTGGCGGGTTTAATGCTACGGGTGAAAACGGCACCAGCGTGACTCGAAATACCCCGACCGTTGGCCGCATACCCAATGGTGCGACCTTAGAACGAGAAATCTCAACCGGTATTGACCGGGATCCGACGATTCGTTTGCAGCTCAAACAGCCTAATTACGAAACTGCACTGAACATTTCCAAAGCGATCAATCAGACATTTGGTGGGCAAGTTGCGAAGGCGCTCAATAAAGGCCAAGTTGAAGTGTCCGCACCTATTGATAGCGAAGACAGAGTGATGTTTGTTGCGATGATTCAAGAGTTGCAAGTCGAAGAAGGTCGTCGTTTGCCTAAGGTGGTGTTCAACTCGCGAACAGGCACTGTAGTGATCAGCCAGAATGTGACGGTTTCCGAGGCGGCGGTAAGCCAAGGTGGAATTACCGTGACAATTTTAGAATCCGAGTCGGTGTCACAGCCAGGAGGTGCGTTCAATACTGCGGGTGAAACAGCCATTGTCCAAAATACTCAAATCAGCGTCGATGAAGATGACGGTACAACGATGGTGTGGCCTCGCGGTACCAATCTGCAAGAAATCGTCGATGCGATTAATAATATTGGCGCTACTCCAGAAGCGTTGATGCAAATCTTACAAGCACTGGATGAAGTAGGTGCTATCAACGGTGATTTGGTGGTGATCTAATGCTTGATTCAAACGCACTGTTTTTAATAACCCAATTACCTAGCCAAGTTCCTTTCACAGTAAAGCAGCAGTGTGAAATTAAGCCTGGGGTAGAGAACGTTGCATCCACCAAAGCTGACGTATCCGTAGTGGCGTCGTCATTACATTCGCCGAGCCCTGCACAAGCGCAAACCGCGAGTTTTGAAACCTTGATGGTTGAAAGTTCGCAACGAGCAGGACTGGCCACTTTCTCTGAACAACGTTCGGTTCCTGCTCATATGCAGGCGAGCCAACATGTCGCGAACTTCTATTTAGACAATCATGCCTTAGCCCGAATGAAACACGATAATTCTGGAGCGGGATTGCTGGCTGCTTCGCAGCAATTTGAGGCGTTATTTCTGCAACAAATGCTCACTCGTATGCGCTCTGCTAGCGAGGCTATGAGTGATGAAAACAATCCGCTGTCCATGAAATCGGATGGCATGTTTCAAGGAATGCTCGATGCCCAGTTGGCGCAGCGTATTAGCCGCCAATCCTCATTTGGGCTCGCCGAGATGATATTCAAGCAATTGTCATCGCAAGTTCCCAACCGTCCTCTAGATAAGGAGAGTAAATAATGGGAATGGTCAATATTGGACTCAGTGGTGTACTTGCCAATCGTGTGGCGTTAAACACGACGGCGCAAAATACCGCCAACGTGAATACACCGGGTTATAGTCGTCAGATAGTCAGTTTAGAAGCAACATCGTCTGGAAATTTCGTCAACGGGATCAATTTGGGGGCGGGTGTTGAAGTGGGCGATATTATTCGGATTGCAGAGCAGTCTTCCATTAATCGTTTACGCGAAGCTACCGAATCGGCGCAATATTCACAAAGCTATTTTGACGGTTTATCTAATATTGAAAATCTGTTGGGTGCTGACGGTTTGAGTTTAACGCAGGGTCTGAATGGTTTTTTTGCCGCGATTGATGAAGCCAGTGTGACTCCAGAGAACATCGCATTTAGACAACAAGTGCTAACTAACGCAGATGCGTTAGCACAGCAATTCAACTCAGTTTCAGCTCAACTTAGTCAGCAAGAGGCGGCGCAAAGCGAACGATACGGAGCCATCGTTTCTCATGTAAACAGCCAACTTGAAAGTCTCGCAGCTCTAAATCAAAAACTTCAAGAAGACGCACTGCTCGGTAAAGGTGTAGCAGGACTACAAGATGAGATGGACAAGCAGCTTAACGAGCTCTCAAAGTCGCTGGATGTGCAAGTGATATACACCGCGGGAGGCGTTGAGTTATCTACGCCTAATGGACAGCCGCTAGTTATTGGTGGTTTTTCGGCTTCACTAACTCGCGACTTTTCGAGTGGTGACCCTTACAGCACCGATCTTTCAATTACTTTCCAGTCAATGACGACTGCGGTTGATGACTCGCTAGGTGGAGAACTTGGTGCGCTAGAAGCCTTAAAGCTGAGCCAATACGAGCCGATTAAAGCGACGTTGGCCGATCTCGCAAAAGGGCTCGCTGACGGGGTCAATAATGCCTTAAATACGGGCTTTGATCTTAATGGAGCCGCTGGGCAAAGCTTGTTTACTTACACGACGGGGAGTGAGGCGCACTCGCTTGCCATCGACCCTGCGATTAGCGCACAAGAGCTTGCGTTCTCTTCTAGTGCAACGCTTTCCGGCAACGGTGATGTTCTCAAAGATCTTTCCATGCTATCTCAGACGCCGTTAACCAATGGGTCGGTTGTTGGTAAAACGCCCTATAGCGCTTATTCGGGGTTGTTGGGAGACATCGGTATTTTTACCCGACAAGCTGAAAGTGAAGCGACAGCAGCACAAATTAGCGTGGAAGATGCGCAAGTCGCCAGAGATAGTGTCAGCGCGGTGAACTCGGATGAAGAAGCTGCGAACATGTTGCTTTATCTCAATGCCTATGAGGCAAATATGAAAGTGATAAGTACGGCCAATCAAATGTTTCAGACCTTGTTAAAAGCGTTTTAGGAGAGCAGTGATGCGAGTAACGGACTCACAATTTAATGCGGTTATGCAGCGTTCGCTAATGGATAACAACATTCGTCTTAATAAAGTGTTTGAGCAGATGTCGACTGGGTTGAAGCTTAACCATCTCTCAGATGACCCGATTGCGGCGGTGCGCCTTGAAGGACTAAAAAAGACGGTCTCTGATAATCAGCAATACCAGCGCAATATTGAGAATGTGCAGTCTCAGTTGACGCGCTATGAAACCAATGTGAATACGTTAGAAGAGCTGTCCCAACAAGTCAATGAGCTACTACTTCAAGGTAAGAATGGTACGTTGGATGCACAAAGTCGTGCTGGGATAGTGTTAGAGCTGAAATCGCTGAAAACAGAGATGCTCACCACGTTAAATCAAGCGAATGAAGGAAGCTATTTGTTTTCAGGTACAGACATAACAAACCAAGCCATATCGACAACACCGCCTTATACCTTAAACAGCAATTCAGATTATCGTGAAACCAAAGTTGGCGATGACCAATATGTACCAAGCAACTTAACCATCACGGATATTATCGGCACCAACGCTATTTTTACTGATTTGGACAATGCAATCGCTGAGTTGGAAGTTCCGACAGCTGGGTTTACGCCAGCATTAGATAGTGCGCTCGATACTAATCAAGCTTTGCATCAGAACTTGTTGGTGTCTTTGACAGATATTGGTAGCCAATATAACGCCTTGGATAGACTCAAAGAAACCAGCATTGATATGGTGTTTTTTGCCGAAACGGTGCGCTCAGAACTTGAGGAGTTGGATTATGCACAAGCTTCGGTGGAACTTAACCAAGGTATGATTGCTCTAGAAGCCACGCAAAAAACCTTCGCGCGCGTCGCCGGTATTTCTCTGTTTGATTTGATATGAGAAGCGATATGGTTAAACCTCGTCATACAAGACTACCGAATTGGTTCGGGGCTCGACTACTGTCTATGTCTGGGGCCTTGTACTTAATTCGTTTGATGATGGTTAGCTTGATAATAGCTAAAGTGATGATGCCTGCTCAGGTTCTAGCTCAGCGTTATATTGTTCCGTTTGATAGTGTGCAATGGCAATTTAATCAATCTGTTGACCAATGTGTCTTGCAATCTTTCGACCCTCATACCGGTTTTTCGGTACAGTTTGTTCTACTGGCTGCCAACCCTTTAAAAGTCAAAGTGGAGAAACGTGGCGTACGCTCACTCCCTTCTTCCACTTCGTTTAACACCACAGAGCCAGTCTGGGGTATTTCTAAATCCTATACCACAACCACCATTGAAAAGATCCAACAACAAGGTTCCGCTTTAGTCACGGCAGATGGTGCGACGCTGCTATTAGAAGACATGGCTAGTGGTGCCTGGTTCAACATTAATGCTATGGATTTTGATATCTATTTCCCGACCACGAATTTCAGACCCGCACTGGATGAATTTAACCATTGCCGCTTTGGTTTGCCTCCCGTGAACTTTCAACATGCACGTCGCGTTGAATTGCATTTTCAAAGTGGTGCTGTGGCCTTAACGGAACTGCAAAAACGTACCATTGATGACATAAGTTCTCTGGTAAAGCGTGACTCTAAAATCGTTAAGATTTTGATAGATGGTTATACCGACAATTCAGGGGATTCCGTGGCGAATCTGCAAATTTCTAAGCAGCGTGGGTCAGATGTGGCACAGTGGTTCGTTGAAAATGGGGTGTCGAAAAAGATGATAGAAATACGCGGACATGGGGACCGTTACCCTAAATATGACAACACCACTGAAGAAGGTCGTGACAAAAATCGTCGCGTAGAAATTCGATTGGTACGTAAGTGATGCTGCGATGGAGAGCGAGTAATGGAAAAAATCAGCGCAATGCAATTACAACAAGAGCTAATTGGCAAAATGCACAATCAGCAACAAATCGCGACCAATCCATTTTCCAATCAAACGGTGGTATCGGCAGCGGTAAAGGGCATTATTCATGACAATACTCAAGTCAACCCAGCTTCAGAGAGTGCATTGCAGTTCAGCCACGCATTTAAAGGGATCCTGGATACGGTGGACAAATACCAAGCTCACGCGTCTGACAAGATAACTGCCGTAGAATTAGGTAAAAGTGATGACCTTTTAGGCGCAACTGTCGCGTCGCAAAAAGCGCAATTGTCCTTTAACGCATTGATGCAAGTGCGAAACAAAATGGTGTCGAACTTCCAAGACATCATAAAAATGCCCATTTAGGCTAGGGAACGGCGATGGCTGCAGAATTAGAAACAAAACCAGCGTTAGCCAACAATATGGGGGCGGCGAAAGAGAAGCTCAACAAAGCTTCTGGCTGGCTTAATACATTTTGGCAAAGCTCGCAACGCAATGTCATTATTATCACCATATTCGCCACCATAACGGCGGCGATCATTGTCATTATGCTGTGGACATCAGCAGAGCGGTTTCGACCACTGTATAGCAAGTCAGCCAACTTCGATTCTAGTCAAGTTCTGCAGCTTCTTGACGAAGAATCAATACGTTACCAGCTCAGCCAAGATGATGGTCAAATATTGGTTCCAGAAGGTGATGTGGCCAAAATTCGCATGATTCTGGCGTCAAAAGGGTTAAAAGAACAACTGCCAAGTGGCTTTGATTCGCTCGATAGTTCAAAAAGCCTTGGTGAAAGCCAGTTTATGGAGAATGCCCGTTACCGTCATGCGTTAGAAGGGGAGTTAGCACGCAGTATAACCACTATGAGTGCGGTCAGCTTAGCTCGGGTGCATCTTGCTATTCCGAAAGAAAGCTTGTTTATGCGTGAAGACGGAGAGCAACCAAGAGCGTCTGTTATCGTCCACATTATCAATGGAATGGATCTCAAACCGACTCAAGTTGAATCAGTGATCAATTTGGTATCTGGGGCTGTCATTGGTCTTAAATCGGAACATGTGAGAGTCGTTGACCAGCATGGCCGCTTATTATCTAACGATGCTACCGTTGGTGACATCACAGTCACTACAGGCAAGCAATCTGACTATAAACGTAACCTAGAAAGAACCTTAGTTGCGCAAGCCACAGATATGCTGACCCCAATTCTAGGTGCCAGTAATTTCCGAGTTCAAATCGCTAGTGATATTGATTTCTCACGCATAGAAGAGACAGAAGAGATTTATGCTGATCCAGTCGTGCGAAAGGAAACTTTGCTTAACGATATTAATGAATCCTCAATGGCTCTGGGTATTCCGGGGGCCTTGAGTAACACGCCCCCAGTGACCGACGGCGAGCCTCAGCCGGAGCCAAACGCTAAGGTGAATCGCAGCGAAACGTCACGAGATTATGCGGTGAGTGGCAAAGTACGTCATATCCAACATCAACAGGGCGTGTTACAAAACCTGTCTGTTTCTATTGTCGTCAATGACTTGGCTAACGCCAATCAAACCTGGACACCGGAAGAGCTTACTAATGTCGAAAATGTGGTTCGCTCTGCAATAGGGTTTAGCGAAACGCGCGGTGACACCATACACATCACACATTTCCCGTTTGTGGTTGCCAGTATTCCAGATCAAGCCCCCGTAGCGTGGTTTGAAAACACCAATATAATGCAGCCACTCAAGTATCTATTGGGCGTGATGTTGAGTGGTTTAATGATCATGGTGGTCTTGCGCCCGCTGGCTCAATATTTAACCAAGTCCGCTGAGCAGGAGGAGCAAGAAGCCGAGAGCATGGAATACGATGATGTGATTACCAAAGAAGAGCGCGCTGCAGAAGCGGCCTTACAGTCGAAACTGGAATCACTAGGCATTGATGCTACGGGTATCAAAGCGTTGGATGACAATTTGCCATCGGCCGATAGCCCGCTAGAGGTGCAGATTAAGCACCTGAAACTTATCGCTAAAGAAGACCCAAATCGAGTAGCCGAGATTTTGCGAACGTGGATTCAGGCATAGCAAAGGATTATCAGAGGGGACGTGTATGGATGACAAGCAAACTTATCAGTCTGTGGATGGTGTCGCCATGTTGGTATTGAGCATGGGTGAAGACATTGGATCTGAAGTTCTCAAAGGATTCACCCATGAAGAGATCAAACAGATTACTCATGCGATGAGTAAAATGAAAGACATTAAGGCTAAAGATGCACTGGTTTCGTTGTCCGGCTTTTTTGATGATTTTAGAAAGCACTCCGGCATTCTGGGTGGGACACGACAATATATAACCAATGTATTAGAGAAGACGCTCAACGGTAACTTGGCGCGGGATTTGGTATCCGAAATCTATGGTGATGAGATTCGTTCGCACGCAGAAAAATTAGCTTGGATTCCGCCTGATTTGTTGGTCAACGACCTCAAGAAAGAACACATTAATTTGCAGGCGTTACTGATTGCTCATTTGCCACTTGAGTACAGCGCTAGAGTCATGGACGAATATGATGAACAAGAGTGCCACGAGTTGATTCTGCAAATATCCAAAACACAGGTTTTGACCTCTGGGTTAATGGAGACGCTAAAGGACCTTATCGATCGTTGCAAAATCAACTATCACAGCGGTGGTTCAGCAAGCTTACAAGGCTCTAAGGTGGTGGCAAATCTTATTAATCGCTATTCCGGCGATAAGAGCAACTTATTCCAATTCCTTCACGACCACGATGAAGAAGCTGCTGAACTGGTAGAAGAGGCGATGTTTGACTTCTTCACTCTGTTTAATCAAGACCTTGAAACTATCAACCTCATTAATGAAAGAGTCAGTCTTGAGCTATGGGCCTACGCCCTTAAAGGGACAAATAAAGATTGCCGCCTGTACATCATCAACTCTATGCCACAGCGGGTTTCTACCGAGCTAAAAGAAAATTTGGTACGTATCGGTGCTGTGCCCGTAAGTCAGGTAGAACAGGCTCGAAAAGAAGTGATCGACATTGTTAAGCAGATGCAGTCTGAAGAGATAATCAAGCTCAACTTTGCCAACGAGCCACGATTGACCTAGTGGGAGAGGTAGGATGAAGTTAACCGGGATTACACAGAGGAAAAACCAGGTCAATCCAGCGAGTGCGGGCAAGATAAAACGTCCTGAAAAGCTTTCGACACACCAACCCTCATCAGTCTTGTTACACCAGCAAATGATGCAGATGAACCTGCAAGAACGCCCCAAGCTTATCGCAGAGGTGTCCGATTCGCACAAGATGTATAGCCGCTTAATGATGGCCGGAGAAGTTCTAAGAACAGTCGCTAGTGAACTTATCAAACTTAGACAGATTGCTGAGTTGGCACATTACAGTCCAGATCAAGCCAACCAAATCGATACCATCAAGAAGAAGTTACTGTTTTGGAGTCAAAAGCGCTTGTTTGGTCACTATGTCGTGGATTCTAGCTTTGCTCCTATTCAAACCGATAATCCTCTCATTGAATTTACGATACCAGGGCTCGATTTCCAACGAGAGCGTTTGCGAGATGAGGTGGTGTCGCTCTACATCAATAATCGGCTGGTGGCGTTAGCCTTTGAGCGCACAGAAGACCGTGAAGTCTTGTTAGAGCAGTTTAAGATGATGTTTGCGTATGCCCATTTGCAGTTACGACTTAATCAACAACAAGAGTTTGTGATTGGAATGCGAGATGAGCATTGGCGTGCGTGGGACGGCCAAGTTTTCGTTTCCGGACAGGGTGGGCGTTACGCTGAGGGAGCTCCGATAGCTGTTCAAGCTCAAGCCAGTTATCCAGTACTAGACACTATTGGTCGTTTACTAGTGAATGAATCGGGTGCGATACAACATATCGAAGCACTGCTTGAGCGCGTCAATAAGTTGTATTTAGCGCTTTCGAAAGTACTAAAAACAAAAAAAGTACGAGCAAATCAACTCATTGCTTTTTGTACCCACCCTGAATTAGAGCAGTTTGGCAGCTTTAAACAGCATTTAGCAAATAACCCAGAGCTATCGTTGAAGTCCATTCATCGTGGTTTTAGCGGCCCTAGCCGAGACAACGTTATCAAGTTACTAAGAAAAAGGTGAAACAGACGTGAAATTTTGCCGTTATAGTTAATTAGTAGCGAGCAAAGTGAGTAACGGGATATGAGTCAAATCAAGATCGACAATGTGAAGCATATTGTTCCGCATTCCCAAGTTGATGTGGTTCAAAACAAAAAGGTTGAGCCAGACCAAAAGGTCAAGGTGAAGCAGATAAACCTGTCACAACATGAAGTGGACTTGTTGGAAAATGCGAAAAGTTTTTTTGATGGAGTTGAAGATATTGATAGCGCCAAGGTTGAACAAATCAAAGCGCAAATAGCATCGGGGGAATTAGTGTTTGATATGGATGAGCTAGCGAAAGTTATAGCGAGACTAGACCATGGGCAATAAAAGCACGCTGATAGGCTACATTACCTATGGTCAGCATATTTTGGAGTTTTCTCGCCAGCTATCTTCTGGGCTAGACGATATTCGCGCGGCGATACTCAATCGAGAATATCAAAAATTAGAGTCGCTTAACCAAACCATCACTTCACTAACTCATCGATTGGCTGAAGCCGACCTAAAGCGCTACGCAATGGCAAAGCGGCTAGGTTGTCAGGACAGGCAATACACCAAAGTGATACAGGCAAAACTACAAGGTGGGGTGCTGCAACGAGTTCAAGCTTTGGATAAGCAGATTGAACAATCAATTGGACAATGTAAGACCAAGCTGGAGCGCCAAGGTAATATCATGCTGATGCAGCACCAAGCGATGGAGGAAGCGCTTGGAAAACATAAGTTAAGGATTAATGTCTAAGACCGGATTATTACTCATATTGCTTATCGCGTACGGCTGCATCACTAATATGCAAGCTGCTGTTGCTTCGAGTTCTGAGTTCGAGCAACACCTTTCCACTCGTATTCATTCGCTGATAGAGCAGACAGTTCGCTACCGCTACCCGCAACAGTATCAACTCGATGTCAGCATTCGTTTTTCAAAAGCTATTCATCAACTCCAACCATGCTCAAAACCAGTAGCAATTCATCATCGTAGTGAGATTAAACTGGGAAAGCAGAAGTGGACATTACGATGTGAAGCTCAGAGGTGGAGCTTATCTGCAACTTCGTCAGCCAGCCTCACTATTTGGGCTGTGACAGCCGATAAAGCTTTGCGAAAAGGCCAGCGCTTATCTCCCTCCGACATCGCAATAAAGCCGATTACGCTTTACACCGATAAAAAGGTATTTTTTAAACCCAGTGAAGTCGTGGGAAGTAAGCTGAAGCGCTCGGTGAATAAGGGGGAACTGTTGACCACATCACGTTTGTATCTTGATTACGATGTGGAGAAAGGTCAGGCCGTTGATGTGGTTTACCAGTCACAGACGATACGGTTAGAGACGTTGGGGACGGCACTTGAAAGTGGTTTAGTAGGCGACACGGTATCGGTTCAAAACCAGCAGTCAGGGAAACTATTGCGAGGTGTGGTGATCAAGAAAAACCGAGTGAGAGTGTACTAACGAAAAAACCTAGAGCAAAGATGATGCTCTAGGTTTTTGTTATGCTTTTCTGAGTAGAACTAAAGCCACTACAGTGTGAGCAGGTAATTCACTAATTCGTTGTACTCCTCATAACTTTTAATACCCGTCGGCTGAACGATGTATTTGTTGTTAACCAATACGCCGGGTACGCCAGTTAATGTGCTCGCATCAAACTGCTTATCAAATTTCTTCTGCATTGAGTTGACGACAAAACTGTTGTACGCCGAGTCAAAGGCTTTGCCATCAATACCATTACTGACAAAGATCTGTTTGAGCTCTTGCTCGTCAACTGGTCTTTTGCCTATTTCGTGGATCTGATTAAACATCGCAGGAACCATCTTATCTTCTACCTTTAAGGCAACCATGGTGGCGTACGACTTTGCCATTGGTACTGCCATATCATTGCCCATAAACGCAACGTGCACTTTCTCAAATTTAACGCCATCAGCTAGCGCAGGCTTGAGGTTTTCTACTACAGATTCGAATTTGTAGCAGTGTGGACAATAAAATGAAAAGAACTCGGTTACTTTGGGTGTGGCTGACTTTTTAACATCCAGTACTTTGTAGTGAGTACCTTGCTCAAATTTAGCCGCATGAACCGATACGCTGAGTAGTAGCGCAGAAAAAAGGGTAAACAATGCCTTCATAGGGATAACTCCGAAAAAAATAGGGTGCGAAATCTCGCGTTAAATGCTGGGGAAACGGAGTTATGCGATAGGAGGGCGGAAAAGGATTTGAACTCTGCCAACTGCTTTGCCTATGTCATCAATTGACATTAAGGCGAGCGACGTGGTGCCCGAGTTAAGTACGACCAATGATTGTCCACAAGGAACTTTAAGCAAACAAAATGAGGCACAGCATTGATGTGGACTAGCCATTTCCACTTTGTTTGATAGTGTGTTGTTAGAGACAACTGAGTTGGTGTGGCTATCGAGCGTTGAGAGAGAATGTGAAAAGGCTTCGTTTGACTCGTTACCGATCGCGACAAAACTCACCATCAGCATAACGACTGATAGGAACAGAGCTAGTGTAACGGTAAAGCAGCGAGAAAACATGGTCATCAAACAACGATTAGGACGCGAGCATCATACCCTAGGAACATTAAAAATACAGGTTTACCATCACAGTTTGACGCTGCGCTAATAGTGCTCTGACTCTTTACCAGACAATGACATAGAATTCATTCACCGCTGAAATACATGGTTCTTTTCTCCTTATCATGCAGCCACAGCAACAATAATTAGGAGAATTCCATGAACAAGAAAGCAGTGGCGCTGGCCGTAATCGCGATGTTGGTAGTGTCTGGTTGCCAAAAAGAGCAAGAAGCTCCAACAGAAGCCAAAATAACTTTCGTAGAAGCGGTGACCAAGGCAGTAAAAACGCCGCATCAAGAGTGTAATGATGTAGTGGTGACGAGACAGGCTGAAGTTAAAGACGAGAATAAACTCTTAGGGACGCTAGGTGGGGCGGCCGCAGGTGCTGCATTAGGTAATCAAGTTGGTGGAGGTTCAGGAAAAACCGTCGCAACAGCAGTCGGTACCGTAGCGGGTGCTATGACAGGAAGAAAAATCCAAGAAAATGCTCAGAAGAATGACACCATAAGTACAACAGAAAGACGCTGCACAACAAAATACACTACGTCTACCAAAGTGGTCGGCTACGATGTCACTTATGAAGTCTCAGGTGCTCCAACGACTATCCGAATGGATAGTAAGCCAAAGACGGATACTTTTCCGATTGTTTCAGGGCAAGTTGTTATTCCTCAATAAACGTCTCCGCCCCCCAAAAAATGAGTTAATTGATGCCGAGTTATTAACGTAACTCGGTTTTTTTTGACTCTACTCAACATCGCCAAGTACGTTTAACCCATACTCATTCGGAATTTCATTGTAGCTAAGCACGATAAGCTCTTTGGCAAAAGCCTTAGCTAATTTGGCCACCATAGGTCGTGTGGTGGGCGGAACAACGATAACGGGTGGCAGATTTTGGCTTTGCATGGTTTGTACTATGGTCGGCATACGATTTTGAAACTTCTGTAAGACAGAGGGCTCGACAGGGATGGCATCTAATGGAATGTTAGGGTCACTCTGTTGGCTAAGAGAAATCGCGGCCTTAAGCTCATTTTCCAGTGCAGAACCGATAATAAAGGCGTTAATGGTTTTGCTGTTGGGTGACACCAAATTCACGATGGTACGTTTTAACGCCACACGAATATTCGACGACAGCAGAATAGGGTCTTTAACGGTATCGATACTTTCGATAATAGTGTTCGCTATGGTTCGTACATTAATGATTGGCACTTGCTGAGCAAGCAACTGGCGAATCACTTGCATTTGTAGGTTAGGTGATATGACGTTGGCGAGGTTTTCCGCCAGTTCAGGGTGGTGAATAGCAAGTCGATGATTGATTGCCTTAACATCATCATAATTAAAGATATTATCGAGATGTTCACTGCATACCTTACTGACGTGAGTCGCAATTACGTCATACACCTCAATGACTTGAAATCCGAGGTTAATGGCTTTGGTTTTATCTGCTTGATTGATCCACAGAGCTGGAAGCTGATAAGCAGGGTCGACACCCACGATGCCATCTAGGTCAGGGTGATCAATTCGGTTGCCCACCGCCATGGACTTATCGGCATAGACCTCACCACGTTCTATTTCATCACCATCAATGCTAATTGCGTATTCTGAGGGTTTGAGCGCGAGATTATCGGTGATAATCACTTCTGGAATCACAAAGCCAATTTGTTCGCTCAGTGTTTTTCGGCTGCCGCGAATACTCTTGATCAGATTGCCTCCTTTCTTGTTGCTTGCAAGAGGCACCAATTTAAATCCCAGAGAGAGCGCTATCACATCGACATTGGGAATGATGCTCCAGTCAATCGTGCTTTCATGATTGGTGCGAGGTAAAGAGTCTACATCAGATTCAACCTGTTCAGGGGTAGCCTGAAACTTTGACTGACGCCAACCGACAAATGCTAGTAGGACAGTGAAAGTATAGAAAGCCAGATGAGGCATATTCGGTACGCTACCTATGACGAACATTACGCCCGCCGCCATATAAAGGTTGTTTGGCGAGGCGAGTAATTGCCTCTTTACGGTTTGTGCCATGTCATTATCATTGTCACTAATACGCGTCACGATAATGGCAGCGGAAGTCGCGAGTAATAGTGATGGGATCTGGGCGACGAGACCATCACCTATGGTCAGTAAAGCGTAGGTTTGAAACGCGTCTTCTGCAGAAAGTCCATGTTCAAAAATCCCGATCAGGACCCCACCAATCAGGTTGATGAAAAGGATCAATAGCCCGGCGATAGCATCGCCTCGAACGAACTTACTCGCCCCGTCCATGGCGCCGTAAAATTCCGCTTCTTCACCGACTTCTAAGCGTCGAGCTTTGGCTTCGTTTTGATCTATGGCTCCTGCATTGAGGTCTGCATCGATTGCCATCTGTTTCCCTGGTAGCGCATCAAGAGTAAATCGTGCAGATACTTCTGAGATTCGCTCTCCACCTTTGGTGATCACCACAAAGTTAATGATCATCAAAATCACAAACACCACAATACCCACAACGTAGCTACCGCCAATAACGACTTCACCAAACGATTGGATGACCTTACCCGCAGCATCGCCACCGTTATGACCCTCAAGCAAAACGATACGGGTTGATGCCACATTCAGCGTTAAACGAAGCAATGTCGCGACCAGAAGCAGGGAAGGAAAAATAGAAAAGTCGAGAACTCGAGTGACTGTGCTACTAACCAGCAGTACCACAATGGCCAGCATAATATTAAAGGTAAAAAACGCATCAAGCAGGATCGGAGGCAACGGCAGAATCACCATCGCGAGGATCATGAGTAATACGATTGGAATCGTTAACCTTGATGCCACTGCCTTAAATACGTTTCCCATAACAGCCATTTTTGTGGTTATTGTTGATTAAAATACTAGGATATTTTTCACGCACTTCTCATTTTTGAGTCTTGCAATTTTAAGGTTTAGTGATTTTTCTCGAAAAAAATGAAATGGAATTTTTCCACTGTCGTTAGCAATAACTGAACAGCAAACACAGATGGGGATCATCAGATGGCTATATCAGTACATACTAACTACGCGAACCTAGTCACGCAAAATACGTTGCAGTCGACTAATAACGCTTTGACAAAATCGATGGAAAGGTTGTCAACAGGGTTTCGTATTAACTCGGCAGCAGATGATGCCGCAGGGCTTCAAATCGCAAACAGATTGAACTTACAAAGCAGAGGTTTGAATGTGGCGATGCGAAATTCGCAAGATGCTATCTCAATGATGCAAACTGCAGAGGGCGCGATGGATGAGATGACTAACATCGCCTATCGAATGAGTGACCTTGCTACCCAAGCAGCAAATGGAACTTATACGGTCAATGACAGAGCAGCAATGGATGCAGAATTTCAGGAACTCACCAGCGAACTAAACAACATTTTTTCCACTACAAATTTCGGTGGGAATAAGCTTTTGGACACGGTCAGTGGTTCGTTTGGCCAAGGAGCTGTTGCTTTTCAGATTGGTAGTACAGCGACCGATATTTTAAGCGTTGATGTTTCAAGTGAGTTAACGAGTGTGTTTGCTAGCATATCTGGTAGTGGAGCAACAGCTGATGATAGAGCTGCAATTGCTCAATCAAAAGTAGATTTTGAGGCAGAGGCAAATCGTTGGGCAGAATCAGGAGGAGCGGCGGGAAACTCCGCATTAACGGATGGTGACACGTCTGGGTGGACCGCAGCGGCGGGCGGCCCTTACACAGATTATGCTGACCTTACAGCACAAGCTTCAGCGGGTAATGCAAATGCGATCACCGATTTGGCTCAATTAATGTCGGACGTTACTGGTAGTTTGGATACTCACATAACGGCGATAGCTGGTACAGCAGGAAACGCGTACAACACTGCTGGTACAGCTAACTTAGCAGCTGTTGAAGCTCTCAATCCGTCAGGTGGAATGGATATTACAACGGATTTGACTGCATCTGCAGCAATCACGCAGGTTAGTCAGTTGGTAGATGAGCTTGGGGCCGCTCGTTCTAAATTTGGTGCGAACATAAACCGTTTGGACCATACCATTACTAACTTGGGTAATATTACAGAAAATATCGATACATCACGTGGGCGTATTATGGATACAGATTTTGCCTCCGAGTCAGGGATGATGAGCAAGTCACAAATGTTAATGCAATCAGGAGCATCAATGCTAAGTGCATCGAAAATGGTACCTCAGTTAGCAATGAGCTTATTAGGATAACATTAGTAATAGCAATCCAAGGAGGGTAGAGCTGTACCTCCTTTGTGGTTAGATGAGGGAAGAATCATGAATGTCGACGCGGTTCAGCTCGCCAGCAATTTCGCCAACTTGGATTTACAACCATTTCAATTACGTTACAACCAAAAGTTGTCGACGATAACATCTCAAACATCAGCCATAACTAAAGTTAAGACGGCATTACAATCTCTCGAAGACAAAATCTACGAGTTTACTAAAACGGGCTCTAGTCTTACTCAAACCTCAACATCAACCTCTAGTGAAGACTACTTTTCATTAACGACCAGTCCAGGGGCTGAAGACGTTAATCTCGATGTCTTCATTAAGCAGATGGCCTCTAATCATCAAGTCGTATTTGATGCTAGTTCTACCGATCCTAGCGATGTGATGGCTACGGCTGGAAGTTTTTCAGTGACTCAAGGTGGAGTCACGACCAACATCAACATTATGGATGCCGATACAGACATTAGTGGTGATGTTACCTACAGTGAGTTTGTCACTTACTTCAACGATCAGTTTGACGGTTCAATTCAAGCAACGTTGGTGAAGTCGCAAGGGGCGATGAAAGTGTTGTTTGGCTCTGACAATGAAGGAGTTGATGCCAGTTTCACCTTATCTGCTGATGCGGCAAGTGGTTGGGATACTACGGTAGCAGCGGCAAGTGCGGCGCCGTTACAAGCTGGTCAAGATGCCATTATTACTCTCGGCAATGAATTTGGTACGGAGCTGACCAGCTCTAGCAATACTTTCGAAGACTTAATAGATGGTGTAGACCTCACGGTTCTCAAAGCCAACACCAGCGGTGATACCGCGACTAGCATCAGTATAGGTGATGATATATCCGCCACTGTAGCATCGCTACAAGAGTTTGTAGATGCCTACAACAAAGCCGTCAACGAAATTAGCAACCTGACTCAATCAGGAAGCGAAGATGAAGCACGCGGCGTGCTCGCTTCCGATAGCACAATACGCAATATCAAAAATCAATTATCCACTGTTATTAGAGCTGACTATGACGGAACTCGACTTTTTGAGTTGGGGCTGGAAATTGGTCGCGACGGCAAATTGAGTTTGGACTCGGGTACGTTTGAAAGTGCGGCTTCTAGCATCGATTTTGAAACACTATTTACAGGCACGGGTGGTGTGTTTGAGGCGTTTGAAGCGCAGTTAGAGAGCTATATCGACTTCTCAAACGGCTCGCTCAATCGCCGAATTGATACCTTGAACGATGAAAAAAGTCGTATCAATGACGCCCTATCCGCTTTAGATATGCGTTATGAAACCTACTATAACCGCTACCTTGCCCAGTTTACTCAATTGAACTCACTAAGTAGCCAATTAGATTCCGTTTCCGGACTTTTCACGGTTTAAGGAGAAACCGCCATGCTATTAGGAAAACAGCAACAAGCTAACTATGCCAATGTTCAAGTCGCTGCTAACGCATCGGTCTCATCGAGCTTTGAGTTGATATGTATGCTACATGAGCGTCTGATTCAGGAGTTAGAAAGCGTTAAATACGCGATAGAGCATAAGGATCTTGAGCTCAAATCCAAAGCTTCTCAAAAATCCATTGATATCTTAGTTGGGCTAGATGCTTCTCTCGATTTGTCGACAGGTGAAGCTTTGATTCAGAACATACATGCACTCTATGAGCATGGCATTGCGACTGTATTTGAAGCATCTAAGGAGATGAATACCGAGCTGATCGACAAGCTTATTGAAGTGATGACGGATCTCAAAGAGGGATGGGAAGGTGCAATGGAGTGGCTTGATGAAGCCCAGTCCTGAACAGGTAGAACGCCTTGCTCTCAAGTTAGAACAGGCGGTCAATAACAAACAATTTTCTGAGATAGAAAAGTTAAATCGTTTGCTCAAACAGGTGCTGCTAACCATAGAGCAATCACATCCAAGCTATCTGTCTCTGGTTGTGCGGTTAAAAAGTGTTCACAACCAATGCAGGGCATTAGTAGAGCATGAACAATTCATCCTTAAACAGCAGCTTAGTGACAATTCAAGTCTGCGCGAGCGAGATAAAGCGTATGCCCAGACACAAGTGAGAGCAGGAGAACAGTGATGGAACTGCAAGGGAATATGGCTTCAAAGAGTTGGGCGACCAATGGATTGGTTTTTGATTTGCTGTCGGCGGTGGATGCTACGGTGAAGAGCAATTCGACCTCTACTGCTCTCAGTTCATTGTCTTCTGAGCTTGGGGAAACCCGAATGACGCCACTCGCTCAATCATTTCAGACACTATTCTCAGTGCTTAATCAGGTGCAGCAGTCCTTACCTATTGAACAAGGCGTCGTAGTTTCTGAGGTCGATGTTCGCAGCGTGAATGAGAGCGCCAAGAATCCACTCAATGAGACGCCTTTGGAACCAGTAAGTCTGTTGATGCTTGAAAAGCCCGCGCAGATGCCAAATGCTAGCTTGCCTCTGCCAGCAGAGCAGGTACCGTTTCGACTAAATGAAGTTGCACGCTCAATCGCTGCTTCTATCGAAGTGCTAGCAGCGTCATCGCAGCCCTATAGTTTTTATTTTGAAGCTGACGAGTACGAAAATGATGAAGTGTTAGTGACTTCAAACGATACCTCTTTTTCTCAGCAGGTACTGAGTGCCGTGATATTGGATGTTAAGGACAAATGGCTACCAAAGGATACTCCTCAGACTAACCCCATTTTGCCCAACTTGGAGTCGTCGTTGCCTAGCATTGCGCCTAAGGCCAGCTCCATGAATCCTTGGACGCCAGCAAGCTTAAAGCTTAGTGCGCAATTACCTATTGGGGCAATCAACCATCAACCCGTCGAAGCGCTGTATTTAGTCAATGAAACGACAGCAAGTCGAGTTGTACAGACTATTGAGGTAAGTAAAGCGCTTGACGTGGATAGTCAAAGACAAATTTACCAAGTGCTGCGAGATAAAATTCAGCTTCAATTGGACACCATGAATCAAGCTGCTCGAATACGCTTTGATCCGCCTGAGCTTGGCAAAGTGGAGGTGCACGTAAAAGTTGATGGCGAGCGGGTCACAATACAAATGAGCGCCACATCCGCAGCCACGCGAGAGGCAATTTTAGCAACGTCAGAACGTTTGAGAGCGGAGCTTGTCGCACAAAATAGTGAGCTATCTGAGGTAAATATTTCTTTGGAACAATCGAACTCACAGCAGTTTCAATCTCAAGAACAGAACGAGCATTCAGAGCAAGAGGTTAACCCGAGAGCGAATGATCTTTCTGATCAAGATAACAGCGATGTTTTGGAATATCGTGCTTACATTGCGAGGGCTTAATGATGACTAAAATTATTGTCACTTTCGTCGTTACTCTCGCGCTTTCGATCACAGGTTTCTGGTTGTACCAAAGTAATAGGCTAAATATGGAGTCCTTGACCGCCTGGCTCTCGCCGAACAATCCTGAGCCGGCCAAAATGCAGCAGGTTGAAATTCAGCTGGAAAATGTACTGGTGCCAATTAACTTGGGCAATCGACAAAGCTTGCTTTTGCTTGATGTTTCTATGTTTACCCCACAGAAAAACGGTGCATATGTGTATGAGCAATTAAGCCGAATTAAGAACCGCATCATCAAAAAATTCAGCGTCAAAGAGGCCTCTTATTTCTACAACAAACAGTTTATCTATGTGATTCAAGATGATCTCAAAGATGACTTAGATGAGCTACCGAGCTTACAAGTTGGTGATGTACTTGTCACCAAAGCGGTATTTCAATAGGTCGCTACTATGTTGATGCAGCCCAAATACCAGCACACCCAAACTAACGACCAAGCAACGTTGCAGGAGTTAGAAAAATTGGTGCTGCAACAAAACATCAAGCTGATTAACGGACTGCTTTATCAATATCGCTACGCGGTTGATGAAGGGACGTTTGAGGATTTACGGCAAACGGCCATGATGACTTTGGTCATCGAGCTTAGGAAGTTTGACCATGTTGCTAATGATGATTTTCGACGGGCGGTGGCGGTACGAATTCGAGGTGAATTAGTCGATGAACTCAGGCGCCGCGACTATATGGAGCGAGATAAACGTCAATTGGTGAATCGAATCAAGCACGCTGAAAGACAACTAGTTCAGCAGTTGGGAAGACAGCCCACAACCAATGAGATTTGTCATCATTTAGGCATTGAAAGTAATGATTATCAACAAGCGATGACGTTAGTGGATGTGTTTGATGATATTGAGCTGGAAACGGTGGTGACAGCCGTTCCGGAGACGGACAGAGAAGTGCTTTTTAATGAGGTGAAACAAGTATTGAACACGCTCCCTGAGATGGAGCAGCGCATTCTTTACTTGGTTTATGTGAAAAGTTTAAGCACCAAAGAGACGGCGCTGGTCCTCGATATCAACGAAATCAAAGTGCATCGATTAAAACACCGAGGTTTGGACATTCTCAAAAGTAGAATGAAGGAGAGTGAAGTATGCAAAAACTAATCGGTATTGTTATCGTGCTTAGCGTTATTTTTGGCGGCTTCATTTTTCTTGGTGGGAAGTTTGAGTTTATCTTCAAGCTGTCGGAAATCATAATCATCTTTGGGGCAGCATTTGCTAGTTTGTTAATGTCTACCACGTCTGCAACGATGAAGCTGATGGCTCAGCAAGTTGGCATCGCTTTTCGTTCTACGCCTTATGACAAGGACTATTATCAACAGTTACTATCGTTAATGTTTGAGCTAATCAATACTGCGCGAGTTCAGAATATCAAAGCGTTAGATATCCATGTTGAGAACCCTGATTCAAGTAAAATTTTCAATAAGTATCCAAAGATCACGAGTGACGCTCTTACGAC
The DNA here is from genome assembly GCF_900088415.1 of Vibrio mediterranei. Classification (GTDB taxonomy): domain Bacteria; phylum Pseudomonadota; class Gammaproteobacteria; order Enterobacterales; family Vibrionaceae; genus Vibrio; species Vibrio mediterranei. The sequence goes on along the minus strand of NZ_FLLQ01000004.1, from coordinate 472,343 downwards.
TCAGTTCATTATTGATTCATTTCGACAAGTGATTACTGGTAAGCAATCGCAACACGTGTTGGAAGCATTTCTAGAAGAAGAGATCGAGCATCTAGAGGATGAATACACCAAGCCTTCCGAGAAATTGCACGCTACCGCTGAGGCTATGCCGGGGCTTGGTATTTTAGCTGCGGTAATGGGGATCATTCTGACGATGCAAGGCCTTGATGGTGAGATCAGTGAGATTGGTCAGAATATCGCTGGCGCTCTGGTAGGAACATTTACTGGGGTTTTTGGTTGCTATTGTGTGCTTGGACCAATGTCTAGCAGTATCAAAGATGTTTCCGAGAATCAGTTAGCGCCACTACTGTGTGTGAAATCAATCCTGTCTGCTTACGCTCAAGGTCAATCGGCACACATGTGTGCTAATGCTGGACGCAAAAACATCGAAACTCGTTATAAACCGTCATTTGTTGAGCTAGAAAAAGCAGTCGAAGTGCTCAGACAGCAGCCTTCATAAGGCTAAGGAGCGAATGATGGAACAGCCAAACATCATCATCAATAAAAAAGGGCGCCGTAAGCGCGGCGAGCTGCAACACGGCGGATGGAAAGTTGCCATGGCAGATTTGATGATCTCACTAATGTGTCTTTTCCTTGTATTGTGGATACTGCAAGTCGTCGATGTTGATGACCAGAAGAAATTGTTGAATTACTTTGCCTATGGCAATGATCCCATCATGCACTTAGGAACTAACGAAAGTGGCGGTAACTCAATTAACCCACTGCCATTACCTCATGTGGCAACCTCTCATTATGACGCTGAACTGCATCGCATTAATGACACTTCTGTACTTGAGGGGGAATTTAATAGCCAACAAGAACTGGAAGTTTTGGCGCAGCGAGTCAAACAAGAGTTATCCAGTATTGATGCCCTTGGCAGCGTTAGTGTGTTAGTAACACCTCAAGGCGTAAAGCTAGTCATCGCAGACTCTGATAAAGGCCCGATGTTTTTCCGAGGTGGGGCTAAGGTAACGCCTTTCTATCAAGACTTATTGCTGAACCTAGCCGGATTACTAGAAAAAATCGAAAACAAAATGATTATCACCGGACACACGGATGCAAGTCGTTATAAAGGAAGTCGAATGACTAACTGGGAGCTTTCAAGCAATCGTGCTAATAGTGCTCGTTACTATTTGGATAAGGGCGGCCTTCAAGAGCGTCATATTTTTCAAGTAACGGGGATGAGTGATACAGCACCAATTGACTTTAACAATGCCAAATCCGGTATTAATCGCCGAATCGAGCTGTACATTTTAACCGCTGAAACTTTGGCACAACTGAACAAGGTTTACAAAGCCTTTACCTTAGATCAAGCGACCAGACCTTCGCCATTGGCAGAAAAAGAACTCGACATAGTTTTACGAGAATCTCAGCGTAAGGCGCTGCAACAAGCAGAATATAATCAGCCAGTTACATCATTTGAAGTGATGAACCGTTATGACTGAACTCATTCACTCAGTGCTGAACATGCGAAAGTGCTTAGCCTGGTTAGTGGTTATAGATTATGTATTAATTGGTTTTTACGTCTATTTGGCAACGAGTTTAGTATATTTTGATGTTTTTCTTATAGGGGTTTTGATCGCATTGTACAATATCCTATTGGTGACCGTTGTCGTCAATCAGCCGCCAGGCTTTATTTCACTGGATAGAGACAAGCACCTTGTTATCCCAATCTGCTTTGCAACTTTTCTTGGTTGCACCATCGTTGTTTTGACCGTTTTCTGGTGATTTTTTGGCTCTATTTCAAAGATTTTTGAGAACAGCGTTGCAAAAATAACCATTTAGGCCTAAGTTGTAATGGTAGTGTAACAAAAAGGAGAGTTTGCCTATGCATCAAGAAATGATTCAACCTTCCAACCTCGGCGTTATTAGTCGCACTTGCCTGTTCTCTCTCGGTACAGTGGTAGCCATTCTGGCTATGCTCTAATAACTTAGACTTCTTAGGGGACAGCCCAAACGCAGACACTTTGTTTAGTAGATGGGCGTTCCTCTAGGCAACGTAAATCGTTTATCCTTTTCTCTTCCTGTTATAGAACTTCTTTTTTCTAATACCCATACTTTTCGTTAATACCATACTTTTCGTTAATACCCACACTTTTCGTTTGTTTTCTATCCACTGCGACTCGCTATACTCTAAGTAATTGTTATTAAGACTTGTATAGAGCCGCCTATGTTTTCGCTGGATTCATTGTCCTTTTCTCATCGCTTTTTAGCTCTGCCGAATAGCTTTTACACCCAAGTTGAACCGACGCCTCTCGATAATCCTCGTTGGGTTGCTTGGAATCAAGAACTGGCAGGTGAACTCGGATTTCCAGAGCTGGTTGAAGACGAACAAGCCTTACTTGATGTACTCTCGGGCAGTGTATCGAATGAGCACATCAAGCCACTTGCAATGAAGTACGCGGGTCACCAGTTTGGTATTTATAATCCTGATTTAGGTGACGGTCGTGGTTTGTTGCTGGGTGAAGTCGCAGGAAAATCAGGGCAGACTTTCGATCTTCACCTCAAGGGCGCGGGACAAACGCCTTATTCGCGTATGGGTGATGGTCGGGCGGTACTACGCTCGACAATTCGAGAGTATTTGTGCTGCGAAGCCATGGCAGGGTTAGGTATTCCTACCACTAGAGCATTGGCAATGATGGTTAGCGATACGCCCGTGTATCGAGAACAAGTGGAGCAGGGAGCGTTATTGGTTCGCGCTGCCAACACGCATATTCGCTTTGGTCATTTTGAACATTTCTTTTATACCGGTCAGCATGAGCAGCTTCGCCTACTTGCGGATAAAGTAATTGAGTGGCATTTCGCTGATTGTTTAGACGCTGACAAGCCTTATGTTGCCTTCTTCGCTGAAGTTGTTCGATTAACCGCAGAAATGATTGCTCACTGGCAAGCCAAAGGGTTTGCTCATGGAGTGATGAACACCGATAACATGTCGATATTGGGTCAGACATTTGACTATGGCCCGTTTGGATTTATGGATGATTACGAACCGGGTTATATTTGTAATCATTCCGACTACCAAGGTCGTTATGCGTTCGACAATCAACCGTCCATAGCGATGTGGAATCTCACCGCGTTAGCTCATGCTTTGTCTCCACTTATCGATAGAGAAGACCTAGATCATGGATTGGAAACCTTTACGCCAATCTTGCAGACAGAGTACAGTCGCCAAATGCGTAACAAGTTCGGGTTGTCGACCAAGCAAAGTGAGGATGGAGATTTCTTTAATCGAAGCTTTGACCTCATGGAAAGTGAAAAAGTGGATTACACCCGATTCTTCAGAGCTCTATCGAATATCGATAGAACTGGCATTTCCCCTGTTGTTGACCTGTTTATCGATCGTGCTAAAGCGCAAGCGTGGGTAGAAAGCTACCTGCTACGTTGTATGTTAGAAAATGATTCCGAAGCTGAGCGCTGCCGAAAAATGCGTTTAGCGAATCCAAAGTACATTCTCAGAAATTATCTGGCCCAACAGGCCATAGAACTTGCTGAGAAAGGCGATTTTTCACTGGTTCATCAGTTGGCGGACTTACTCAAATTCCCTTACGAGGAACAAGCAGAACATGAAGAATTTGCCAAGCTTCCACCTGAATGGGGTAAACGTATGGAAATCAGTTGCTCATCATAAAGATGAATGAATTTGTTAACCCTTTATGGCTAAAAAGTATCATCATGTCATTTTTGTGACCTTGCGCAAATTCGAGCTGCAAATTTTATAAACGAATCAATAATAAAATTCCCTCTAAAGCCTTACACTATAGGGAGTAAGTGCAGACTTAAGGAAATAAAATGCAGGCTAAGACGCACATTTTGGTTGTAGATGACGATGAAGAGATCCGTCTCTTACTCGATGAGTATTTGACGAAATCTGGCTTTCAAGTTTCTACTGCTGAAGATGGGGTAGAAATGGAGCTGTTTATTAAGGCCAAAGGCTACCCGGATCTTATTCTGCTCGACGTCATGCTACCAGGAGACGATGGTTTTACTCTTTGTCAGCGTGTTCGACGAGACTCGCAAGTACCCATTATTATGCTAACCGCAGTATCCGATGAAACCGATCAAATTATTGGTTTAGAAATCGGTGCTGACGATTACATTGCGAAACCATTTAGTCCGCGTCAGTTGATGGCTCGAATTAAAGCGCTGTTGCGTCGGACCCATCTCAATGGTGATAAGGCAGAAGAAACGCCACCAAGAACGATCGATTTTGGTGATTGGCATTTGGATACTATTGCACATCGTATGACCAACAAGGTGAATGGCCGTACGCATGATTTATCCGGTAGTGACTTTGCGTTGCTAATGCTGTTTTTGTCGCGCCCGAACGAAATTCTTGATCGCGATACTATTTCGTTTGCGACTCGTGGTCGTGAAGCCTTGCCTTACGAACGAGGTATTGACGTTCAATTGAGCCGAATTCGAAATCGATTAGGCACCAGTAAAAACTTCCCACACTACATTAAAACCATGCGTGGTAATGGGTATATTCTGTCTGTTCCAGTGGAATATGGCCAATAACACATGTCTAGAACTCATTGGCTAAAGCGTTTTAGCCCTAACTCTTTAGTCGCGAGAACACTGCTGCTGACGCTGTTGGCAGTTGTGTGCTCTCAAGGTGTACTTACGGCAATTTGGTACCAAAAAACTAAGCAAGATGAACTATCTGGTATTCGTGATACCTCTGCTAGTATGGCGACCATGTTCGCCTCAACGGTGACCTTTTTCCAAAAACTCCCGATTAAATATCGCCATATTGTTCTCGACCAGATACGTAATATGGGTGGTACTCGTTTCTTCGTTTCATTCAATAAAGAAGAGCTTATCGTTGACCCGATTCCAGACACACCGCTTAAACTGGCGTCTATGGATTCGGTGACCAAAGTGCTGGAAGAGAAGCTGCCGACCATAGAAGCTGTGAAGGTGAATTTCTCGAAAGCAGAGAATTTACGACTGCTTAAAAACGATATTTTTATCAAGGATCTGCCTAAGTCTTGGGCACACCATACGTTAACGCTAGGTCCATTAGACCCGCCGATTCTGGTGGTACAATTGAAGCTTAATCAAGATGAGTGGATCTATATCGCGGCTTTATTGCCTTCGCCATATATCCAGCTCGAAGACACTATGCTGACTCAAGATCAAATGGTGTTCTTATTTACTTCTACAACCTTGTTGCTGATTCTGACCTTCCTTTTGGTTCGTGCTCAAGTTAAGCCTTTGAGACGATTGGCGAAAGCTGCGAATGAAATGAGTATGGATATCGATCAGCCACCTTTAAGAGAAGCTGGTGCTTCTGAACTCGTGACGGCAACACGTGCGTTTAACCGTATGCAGACACGTATTCGCCAGTATGTCTCGGACCGTGAACACCTGTTTTCCTCTATCTCTCACGATTTGAAAACGCCTATTACACGTTTGAGGTTGAGAGCAGAACTTCTAGATGATGATGTCAGGCGAGACAAGTTTAACCAAGATCTAGATGACCTTGAAATGATGGTGAAAGGCGCGCTGCAATGTGTGCGTGATACCGATTTACATGAAAACAATGCCTACATTGACCTCAATGAGATGATCCGCAGTGTTTCGGAGACGCATAACCAAGTGCATACGTTGGTTAGTTTCACCGCGCTTCCAATGGAGCCAGTGGTTGTTAAACCACTAGCCATTAAACGAGTGCTAACCAACCTAATCGATAATGCGGTTAAATACGGCAATAGAGCATTTGTCAGCATTGAAGAGAATCCCAAATGGATCATCATTACTATTTTGGATAAAGGGCCTGGTATCCCGGAAGCTCGCATCGAAGAAGTGTTCGAGCCATATGTTCGCATTGCAACGGATAAAGAGGGGCATGGTTTAGGCTTGGGGATCTGTCGCAGTATCTTGCACGGCCTTGGCGGCGATTTGATCATTCGTAACGCAGATTTTGGTGGGCTAGAAGTACAAGTGTTTATTCCGCCTAACCTAGAGGCCTAAGCAGGCTAGCTATTGAATTAACCTCAGACAGAGCGTTAAAGTCACTGAATCCAATAACTCGATATCACCAAAGTGATATCGATGCACAGATAACGGCAATGAATATGCGTAAATCACTACTAGCGTTACTGCTTACTTCCACAATTTTCCCTACTTTTCTGCAAGCGAGTGAAGTTGAGGTGTTGCACTGGTGGACATCAGGCGGTGAAGCTAAATCAGTTCAAATCCTAAAACAGAAATTGGAGCAGCGAGGTTACACCTGGAAGGATTTTGCCATTGCTGGTGGCGGTGGTGAGAGCGCTATGACAGTATTGAAAACTCGAGCGGTCTCGGGTAATCCCCCGTCAGCTGCCCAGATCAAAGGTGAGGATATTCAAGAGTGGGGAGGTTTAGGTTTTCTGACCAATCTTGATGATGTTGCCAAAGCTGATGGATGGGATGAAGTATTGCCACCTGTCGTAGCGGCAGGCATGAAATACGATGGCAAATATGTTGCTGTTCCAGTCAATATCCACCGAGTTAACTGGCTCTGGGTCAATCCACAAGTGTTAGAAAAATCGGGAGTGGATTCTGTTCCAGAAACTCTAGATCAATTCTTTGCTGCTGCGGAAAAAATCAAAGCTGCGGGCTTCACACCTCTTGCTAATGGCTCAGGCCCTTGGCAAGACACAACACTGTTTGAAACCATTGCCCTTGCGGTACTAGGACCTGAAGATTTTAGACAAGCGTTTGTTAATCTAGATATGGACACTTTGTCGAGCGACAAAATGGCGAAGGTATTTGAGACGTTCGGCCGAATGCGCGAATACATGGATGAGGACGTCCAAGGTCGAGAGTGGAACGTGGCAACCAACCGAGTTCTTAATGGTCAGGCTGCTATGCAGATCATGGGAGACTGGGCCAAGGGTGAATTTACCGCCGCAGGAAAAATCCCGGGTAAAGATTACCTATGCGTTCCCGCGCCGGGTACTAAAGGGCAGTTCATCCAGAATGTTGATAGTTTTGCCTTCTTTGATATCAAAGACGAAGCCGAAGTGAACGCCCAGAAAGCACTCGCCAGAACCATCATGGATAAGCAGTTCCAAGAAGTGTTCAACTTAAACAAAGGATCTTTCCCGGTTCGAACCGATATGGATATGCACGGTTTTGACAAGTGCGCTCTGGATTCTAGAAAAACATTTGAGCAAAGCATTGAAAATGGTGGTTTAGTACCAAGTATGTCGCAAAATATGGCGACAACGAGTTATGTACTGGGCGCGATTACGGATGTAGTTTCCAACTTTTTTAACGATCCAGAAGCTGACCCGAAGAAAGCTGCTCACAAATTAGCGAAAGCGGTTAAAGCGGCTATCTAGTAACTGCTTTTCCCGTTAGAAAAGCGGAAGTTACCATGGGTAGAAATGGGCTTGTTTCTACCCTTTTTCATTTTATAAATGTGTCACTTTCCACCCATTTCAAAGGCTGGTTCTACACTTGAAAATAGAAATCTATTATAACTCTTTGTAATTATAGCTTTTTTTTGATTGGCATCGTTATTGCTCTAACAAGATTATCAGTACCCATTGAAGGGACTGCATTAATCCAAAGGAGAATAATAATGTTAAAGCCTCTATCCCTACTGTCTGTTTCTGCTATTGCTCTAGCAAGTTTTAATGCCTCTGCGGCGTGTGATCCAGGTGAGATTGTGATTAAGTTTAGTCACGTAACCAACACCGACAAACACCCTAAAGGTATTGCCGCGTCATTGTTAGAAGAGCGTGTAAATACAGAAATGAACGGTAAAGCGTGTATGCAGGTGTTTCCTAACTCTACTCTTTACGATGACAACAAAGTTCTCGAAGCCCTTTTAAACGGCGATGTTCAACTTGCCGCTCCTTCACTTTCTAAATTCGAGAAATTCACCAAGAAGTACCGCATCTTCGACCTACCTTTCCTATTTGAAAACGTAGAAGCCGTTGATCGTTTCCAAAACTCAGAGTCGGGTGAAAAACTGAAGAACGCGATGAATCGTCGTGGTCTGCAAGGTCTGGCATTTTGGCATAACGGCATGAAACAAATGTCGGCGAATAAGCCACTTCTTGTTCCTGGTGATGCGAAAGACCTGAAATTCCGTGTTCAAGCTTCTGACGTGTTAGTTGCTCAGTTCGAACAGTTAGGTGCAAACCCTCAGAAAATGTCATTCAAAGAAGTGTATGGTGGCCTGCAAACGAAGGTTATCGATGGTCAAGAAAACACATGGTCAAATATCTACGGCAAGAAGTTCTTTGAAGTTCAAGACGGTGTAACAGAAACCAACCACGGTATTCTTGACTACCTTGTAGTGACTTCAAAGGAGTTCTGGGATGGTATGCCGGATGATACTCGAGAGCAGTTCGCACAGATCCTAAAAGAAGTGACTGAGACTCGTAACTCAGAGTCGAGCAAAGTGAACCTAGCCAATAAAAACAATATTGTTGAAGCGGGTGGTGTCGTGCGTACTTTGACACCAGAGCAACGCCAACAGTGGGTTCAAGCTCTGCAACCTGTTTGGAAAAAGTTTGAGAAAGACATTGGTGCGGACTTGATCGAAGCCGCTCAAGCATCAAACCAACAATAACCTCGATATTCATTGTTAAGGGCCCTACGGGAAGTGGGGCCTAACCCTCTGTCCCTACTATTACAAAAGCGATGTATCACATGGAACAGTCTCTTATTTCTCGTATTGGTAAAGTGACCGATGCTTTTGAAGAAACGCTGATTGCTTTCTTCCTTGGCGCGATGACTTTGCTCACTTTTGCTAACGTTATTTCTCGTTATGTATTTAACGATAATATCCTTTGGGCTCTTGAACTTACCGTATTTATGTTTGCCTGGATGGTCCTTGTCGGCGCGTCCTATGGTGTTAAAAAGCACTTTCATATCGGTGTGGATGTTGTCATCAACATGGTATCGGAGGATAAACGCAAACTGTTTGCCATTGCCTCGGTATTAGCTTGTTTGGTGTTCTCTATCTTATTGCTAATCGGTTCGTGGAACTACTGGTACCCCTTTGCCACCGAGCGAGCTTGGTATGAAACCGACGATATTCCTATGCCTGAGGTTTTACAGTTTTTAGCAGACTGGCTAAATGAAGGTGAACGTTACGAAAAACTGCCGCGCTTTATTCCTTATATGGCACTGCCAATAGGTATGGCATTACTGACCTTTAGATTTGCTCAAGCCGCTTACCAGATAATGACGGGTAAGTTGGACCGACTGATCGCAGGTCATGAAGCTGAAGAAGATCTAGAAGCGTTAAAAGCGGAAATGCAGGACAACGCGTTTGACAGTGTTAAAGACAAGGATAAATAAGCATGGATATTCTATTACTCTTCTTAATGGTGGTAGGCTTCATGCTAATTGGCGTGCCTATTGCCGTATCACTGGGTTTGTCCAGTATCTTGTTCCTACTAATGCACTCGGACGCATCGTTAGCATCTGTAGCGCAAACCTTGTTTAACGCCTTTGCAGGCCACTACACGTTACTTGCAATTCCATTCTTTATTCTGGCATCGAGCTTTATGTCGACGGGTGGTGTAGCAAAGCGCATCATTCGTTTTGCGATTGCTATGGTCGGTTGGTTCCGCGGTGGTCTTGCCATGGCATCAGTGGTGGCGTGTATGATGTTCGCAGCGTTATCGGGTTCATCGCCTGCAACAGTGGTAGCGATTGGTAGTATTGTTATCGCGGGTATGATCAAAAATGGCTATACCAAAGAGTTTGCAGCAGGGGTTATTTGTAATGCTGGTACTTTAGGGATTTTAATCCCGCCATCCATTGTAATGGTGGTCTACGCTGCGGCAACGGACGTTTCTGTAGGCCGTATGTTCCTTGGTGGCGTTATCCCAGGCTTGCTTGCGGGCTTGATGCTAATGATCGCCATTTATATCGCTGCAAAAGTAAAAGGATTGCCAAAGCAACCATTTGTAGGTTGGAAGGAAGTTTTCGATTCCGCTCGTGAAGCGAGTTGGGGTTTGCTGTTAGTAGTGATCATTCTTGGCGGAATTTACGGTGGTGTATTTACACCAACAGAGGCCGCAGCGGTCGCAGCAGTGTATTCATTTTTGATTGCTAACTTTATCTACAAAGATATGGGGCCATTTGCTGACAAGGAAAATACCAAGCCAGCGATAGTTAAAGTGTTCCAAGCTTTTGTGCATAAAGACACCAAGCATACTCTGTTTGAAGCAGGGAAGCTGACTATCATGCTTCTGTTTATCATTGCTAATGCTCTGATCCTTAAGCATGTATTAACGGAAGAGCGTATTCCTCAAATGATCACTGAGTCAATGCTTTCTGCGGGTCTTGGTCCAATTACATTCCTCATCGTGGTGAATGTCCTATTGCTTATTGGTGGTCAGTTTATGGAGCCATCTGGCTTGTTGATCATCGTGGCGCCGTTAGTTTTCCCTATCGCCATTGCACTGGGTATCGACCCGATTCACCTTGGCATTATGATGGTAGTGAACATGGAAATAGGGATGATAACTCCGCCAGTAGGCCTCAACCTGTTTGTCACCGCAGGGGTGGCGAAAATGTCGATGATGGGTGTGGTGAAAGCTGCTCTACCTTGGGTTGCGGTTATGTTCCTATTCTTGATAATTGTTACTTACGTACCATGGGTTTCCACCTGGCTTCCGACCACACTAATGGGGCCAGAAATCATTACCAAGTAACTATTTATTAACGACAAAAAAAGAGGAGGTCGTTAGACCTCCTCATCTATATGCTTAATATTCTGCGTTCTTGGATCCGGCTGAGACCGTCTTTCATAAAAAACACGTCTGCTTTGTTTTTTCCTTCTATCTACAGTCTCGCTGGTGCGATGCTCAACGTAAAAAATACCATCGATTTCTACCGTATCAGAAATAAAGGGAACCTTTGTTTTTTCGCCCATAATTGCCTCCCTACGTGTTCTTATACTCAATTGTTATGCAACGTCCTGTTTATATAATTTAAGTATAGGAGACTTGGCTCACACTTCTACAGTATTTTAGTAAGAGCTTTTGTAGGATTCCTTAATAAGCTGATATTTCTGCATTTTATCGTACAAAGTTTTTCTAGGAACGTTGAGCTTTTCCATTGTCGCCTTGATGCTACCATTGGTTTCGATAAGGGCATGCTCAATGACATTTTTTTCGAATAGCCCCACTTGTTCGGCGAGAGACTGTCCTTCGTCACTCTCCGCTTGATTTGGCGTACCTGCTTGAATTTTACCCAATAGGACAAAACGCTCTGCACAGTTTCTTAGCTCTCTTACATTTCCGGGCCAATCATGACCAATAAGTTGACTAAGTTCGTGAGGAGTTAATGCATTAGCGGTTTTTCCATAGCGGGATGCAGCGACAAGCTGAAAGTGGTGGAACAGTGAAGCGATATCGTCTTTCCGCTCTCTTAGAGGAGGTAAATCCAAAGTCACGATATTTAGGCGATAATAAAGATCTTGGCGAAAAGTACCTTGCATCGAAGCTTGGTTTAGATCGGATTTAGTGGCGGCGATAACGCGGATATTTAAGGGAATGAGTGTATTGGAACCGACTCGCTCAATGGCTCTTTCCTGCAATACTCGAAGCAGTCTTATTTGCGCTTGCATTGGCATCGATTCTATTTCGTCCAAAAATAAGGTTCCGCCTTCTGCGTGTTCAAACTTACCAATACGTTTGCTCTCTGCGCCGGTAAATGCTCCTTTCTCATGGCCGTATAGCTCGCTTTCAATCAAATTCTCTGGAACCGCGCCACAGTTTACTGCGACGAAATTACCGTCTTTCCGTGAGCTCTGTTCATGTAAAGAACGTGCAACCAACTCTTTGCCTGTGCCCGTTTCTCCAAACAGCAAAATATCGGCATCGGTATCGGCAACCACAGAGATAGTAGAGCGGAGTTCTTGAATCACATTGGTGTCACCGATAATCCTCGGTCCAAGTGTTTGGCTTGCTTTTAGTGAGCGCTTAAGGCTTTCATTCTCAAGGGTAAGTTGTCGCTTCTCAATCGCTCGTTGTGTTATCTCGATGAGACGTTCAGCAGAAAAGGGTTTCTCGATAAAATCGTAAGCACCATCTTGAATGGCTTGAACCGCCATCGAAATATCGCCATGCCCAGTAATCAGGATGACGGGAATACCTTGGTGGTGGCGGGTGACAGTGTTGAGTAAATCCAGACCTGATAACCCAGGTAGACGAATATCGGAAATAATGGCAAGCGGAAGGTCATTTTGTTTTAGACACAACATGGCATCTTCAACAGACGCGAAGAATCGCGCCTCAATATCGGCGAGTTCGAAGCTTTGTTCCAACGCGGCTCTTATATCAGCTTCATCATCGATAAAAAACACTTGGCTCATAATTTAGTCCTTGTCCGCATGGGTGAAAATAGGCAGTTCAACCGAGAAACGAGCGCCCCCAAGAGGAGATCGAGCGACACGAATCTTGCCGTTTAGGTTTTGAATAATTTGTTGGGAAATGGAAAGCCCTAACCCAAGACCATTCTCTTTGGTGGTATAGAAGGGCTCAAACAGCTCTGCAATCGAGTTGCCATCCAAGCCCGGTCCAGAATCATCGATATGAATCGTCACTTTGGTTTGACCCTGTTCTATGGTCAACTCTAGTCGTTTTCGTTCACTATCATGCATGGCTTGCATTGCGTTAGTCAGCAAATTGATGAGGACCTGTTCAACCTGAATGGGATTGATTTGTACTAAGGTATCTTGCTGACCTATTTTACAATCGAGCGTGACTCGATGACTCTTAAGTTGCGGTTGAATTAACTCTATGGTTGAAAATATCACCGGAGCAAGCTTGATACGGCTTAACTCATTGGCATCACTGCGTTTGGCGAAAGATTTAAGTTGCTGGCTGATTTTTGCCATTCGTTCAGTCAAAGCGACGATACGCTGTAAATTATCTTTTGCTCGGTCAACTTTGTTTTTGTCGATAAAACGTTGCCCGTTTTCGGCAAAGCTGCGAATGGCTGCAAGAGGGTTGTTTAGCTCGTGACTAATACTGGCAGACATTTGACCTAGCACTGCCAATTTAGCGGCTTGAATGAGTTCATCATGAGCTTGTCGCAAGGCTTTCTCAGTTTTGACCCTTTCATCAATTTCTACATGCAGTTCGGCGGTGCGTTCCATCACCAAAAACTCAAGCTTTTGTTTCGCCTCAGTTTGCACCTGTTCGATCTGTCGGTGGCGATAGCGGCGGTTCTCAATCAGAGCGACGACTAGGTAAAGCGTAATAAAAACCAGTGCTAGCACGCTAATAAAGCCGAAAAGCTCAATATAGAGCGTCGAGAGAGGAGTTAATACCCTTAAAATAAGGTTTGGAATACCGGATTCACGCTGGGTAACCAAGTAGTGTTTGGTGAATATATTACCCTCAGGATTAGCAAGTTGGGCGGATTTTACCGTCAGGTCACCGATGAATCCCAAACTGTGAATGTCGGTTTCTAAGTATTGTCTTGAATTACGGATACGTTGCAGTGTTTGCGAGTTCAGTGTTGAAAGACTGTTAAACAGCCAATTAGGGTTGCTAGACATGAACACGACGTGATTATTGTCGGTGGCAACATAGGTGCTAGTTTCACTTTGCCAGTTGCGTTCAATGGAAGACGGATCCATTTTGACCACCACCACACCAATGTTCTCTGCAGCATAAGTTACAGGAAAAGAGTAATAATAACCGCGTTGCCCAGATGTCGAGCCCAGCGCAAAATAAGTACTTCGTCCACCGTTAATGGCTTCTTGGAAATAAGGTCGAAATGCAAAGTTTTTGCCGATAAATGAACGTTCTAATGCCCAGTTACTTGAGGCAATGGTGTTGCCGTAACGGTCGATGAGATAGGTATCTGAGGCTAAGATAATCCGGTTGGCTTGCTCCAAGTAGCGATTAGTTACTTCAATTTGAGCGGTGTTGCTCGGGGATAATAATGCGTCTACTAATTCTTTATCTTGCGACAGGAGTTGTGGGATATGTCGATACTTGTCCAGTTTACTGTCGATGGTTTCTACGAATCGGTTCAGCCAATTGTTATGCTGTTCTTCAAGAGCAGCGTAGCTGTGCTGCCAGTACCATTGACCGCCTACAGTCGAAATTAAGAGAAATAGGGCAACAAAGCCTAGCAAAATCCGTTTCAATCGCATCGTCGAACCCCAACGTTAAACACCAACGATTCCGTATGTCGTTTGAAAGCATAGGTTAACGAATTTGAGGGTTTTGTGGCAAAAAAGTTATAAGAACTGAGAGGTTAACGCGTTGCAAAACAGGAGCAAGATCTCTTTTTTCGCCATTCACCAAAAAAAGCCCTTCACTCTCTTGAAAAAGCCGATATTGTCCCCATTTCAAGTTGGAATCGGTTGAAAACGTCATTGTTGAACGTTTTCTTGGAGTAATTAGAGACAAAACCACCGATTGACCCGACTTCGACTCGACAGGGTAGGCGGAGATCGCTAGAATGTCGCGTCTGAAATTTTGTCCTGAGACTAATCAGAGATGCCTTTGAGGCTGTCTATTCAGCCCGATGAAGACGTCACTCATTAGTCCGATAGCCAAGATAACATGCTAATTGAGGCATGATTTACCGGTTATCGATGCTCACTTTAAAGAAGTACCTATTGGTACTAACAAGGATGAAGCGGAAATATCCTCGTGATATGGATGCTCATACGCTCAGCCAACACTGAGCCAAACTGAGGTTTATACAATGCAAGTTACTGTTGAAACTCTAGAGGGCCTAGAGCGCCGTCTAAACATTACTGTTCCTGCTGCTAACATCGAAGACGCAGTGACAGCTGAACTACGCAACATCGCGAAAAACCGTCGTTTCGATGGTTTCCGTAAAGGTAAAGTACCGATGAAGATGGTTGCGCAAATGTACGGCAAAGCAGTACGTCAAGACGTGATGGGTGAAGTTATGCAACGTCACTTCATCGAAGCAATCGTTTCTGAGAAAATCAACCCAGCTGGTGCGCCTACTTTCGCTCCTGTTGAAAACGAAGCTGGTAAAGATCTTGTTTTCACTGCGACTTTCGAAGTTTACCCAGAAGTAGAACTTAAGGGTCTAGAAAACGTTGTTGTTGAAAAACCAACAACTGAAGTACAAGACGCAGACGTTGAAGAGATGATCGACACTCTACGTAAGCAGCAAGCAACTTGGACTGATGTTGAAGAAGCAGCTGAAGACGGTAAGCGTGTAACTATTGATTTCACTGGTTCAATCGACGGCGAAGAGTTCGAAGGCGGTAAAGCTGAGAACTTCCCACTAGAAATGGGCGCTGGTCGCATGATCCCTGGTTTCGAAGACGGTATCCAAGGTAAAACTGCGGGTATGGAATTTGAAATCGACGTAAACTTCCCAGAAGATTACCACGCAGAGAACCTAAAAGGTAAAGCAGCTAAGTTCCTAATCAAAGTGAACAAAGTTGAAGCACGTGAGCTTCCAGAAGTAAACGACGAGTTCGTTGCTAAGTTCGGTGTTGCTGAAGGCGGCGTTGACGCTCTTAAAGCTGAAGTTCGTAAGAACATGGAGCGCGAGCTTAAGCAAGCAATCAAGAACCGTATCAAAGAGCAAGCTCTTGACGGTCTAGTTAAAGAGAACGACATCGACGTTCCAGCTGCACTAATCGACCAAGAAATCGGTGCTCTACGTCAGCAAGCTGCACAACGTTTCGGTGGCAACCCAGAAGCTGCACAACAGCTTCCACGTGAGCTATTCGAAGAGCAAGCTAAGCGTCGCGTAGTTGTTGGCCTACTTCTAGGTGAAGTGATCAAGTCTGAAGAGCTAGAAGCTAGCGATGAGAAAGTGAAAGAGCTTATCTCTGAAATGGCAACAGCGTACGAAGATCCATCAGAAGTAATCTCTTACTACGAGCAAAACGAGCAAATGATGAACAACATGCGCAACGTTGCACTAGAAGAGCAAGCGATCGATGCAATTCTTGCTAAAGCACAGGTTTCTGATAAAGAAGTTAGCTTCAACGAGCTAATGAACCAACAGCCTGCTGCTTAATAAGCAATATCTTGTATAGAAGGTTGACTTAGAGTCGACTTCTCTGCTAACAATGGTCCGTATGATGTTTATCATCCGGGCCATTTATTTTAGGGACATAAGAATATGAGCTACCAAGAAAAAAATGCAATGTCGCCAATTATGAACGCGCTAGTACCGATGGTGGTTGAACAAACTTCCCGTGGCGAACGCTCTTACGATATTTATTCGCGACTACTAAAAGAACGAATCATTTTCTTGACTGGTCAAGTGGAAGACAACATGGCGAACTTAATTGTTGCCCAGATGCTTTTCCTTGAATCAGAAAATCCTGACAAAGATATCTTCCTCTACATTAACTCTCCTGGTGGTAGCGTAACGGCTGGTATGTCGATTTACGATACTATGCAGTTTATTAAGCCTAATGTAAGCACGCTTTGTACTGGTCAAGCATGTTCCATGGGGGCCTTCCTACTTGCAGGTGGTGCTCCTGGTAAACGTTTTGCTCTGCCTAACTCTCGCGTGATGATTCACCAACCACTAGGCGGTTTCCAAGGTCAAGCTTCAGACATTCAGATTCATGCACAAGAAATTCTGACTATCAAACAGAAGCTGAACAATCTTTTGGCAGAACATTCAGGTCAGCCACTCGACGTTATCGAAAAAGATACTGACCGTGACAACTTTATGTCAGCTGCTCAGGCCGCTGAATACGGTATTATTGACGAAGTTTTAACCCATCGCGGTTAATCGACAATCGTTTGAGTAACAATTGACCAAATTGAAGCCTGTGAAAATCAAATTGGCGGGCGCAATTTGGTCTAAATTGATATACACTCAAAACATAGAAAGTAAAGGCTAAGAGGTTAGCGAATGACAGATAAAAGCAAAGAGAGTGGTAGCGGTAAACTGCTGTATTGCTCTTTCTGTGGTAAAAGTCAGCACGAAGTTCGCAAGCTAATCGCAGGTCCGTCTGTTTACATTTGCGATGAGTGTGTTGATTTATGCAACGACATCATCCGTGAAGAAATCAAAGATGTGCTGCCGAAGAAGGAATCTGAAGCGTTACCAACGCCAAGAGACATTCGCGCACACCTCGATGATTATGTAATCGGTCAAGACTACGCGAAGAAAGTTCTCTCAGTCGCTGTTTACAACCACTACAAGCGCTTGCGCAATGGTGATACAACGGCAGACGGTGTTGAACTCGGTAAGAGTAATATTCTTCTTATCGGTCCAACGGGTAGTGGTAAAACACTGCTTGCTGAGACGCTTGCACGTTTCCTTGATGTGCCATTCACAATGGCCGACGCAACAACATTGACCGAAGCTGGTTATGTTGGTGAAGACGTTGAAAACATCATCCAAAAACTGCTTCAGAAGTGCGACTACGATGTAGCAAAAGCCGAGCGCGGTATTGTCTATATCGATGAAATTGACAAAATTTCACGTAAAGCTGAGAACCCATCTATCACACGTGATGTGTCGGGAGAAGGGGTTCAACAGGCACTACTAAAACTGGTTGAAGGTACAATTGCATCGGTTCCACCTCAAGGTGGTCGTAAGCACCCACAACAAGAATTTTTGCAGGTAGATACCTCTAAGATTCTGTTTATTTGTGGTGGTGCATTCGCAGGTCTTGATAAAGTGATCGACCAACGTGTTGCAACTGGCACTGGTATTGGTTTCGGCGCAGAAGTTCGTTCAAAAGACGAAACTAAGACTGTCGGCGAGCTATTTACCCAAGTTGAGCCAGAAGATCTAGTTAAGTACGGTCTAATTCCAGAGTTCATTGGTCGTCTACCAGTGACAACGACTCTAACCGAGCTTGATGAAGATGCACTGATTCAAATCTTGAATGAGCCGAAGAACGCACTGACCAAACAGTATGGTGCGCTATTCGACCTTGAGGGTGTTGAGTTGGAGTTCCGCGAAGATGCACTGCGTGCGATTGCTAAGAAAGCAATGGAGCGTAAAACAGGTGCTCGTGGTCTACGTTCAATCCTTGAAGGCGTGCTGCTAGAAACGATGTACGAATTACCATCGGCTACTGACGTAAGCAAAGTGGTTATTGATGAAAGTGTGATAAATGGTGAGTCAGAACCGCTACTTATCTACACAAACAACGATAATCAAGTTGCCAGCGCTGAGTAATTTGCGAAGCTGAGATAAAAAGGAGGTATTTGATACCTCCTTTTTTTATTTCTTTATTGAATCCAACGAATACGCCCCCATATACTGAAAATAATACTAAGCGGAAGAGAGAATAATATGAACTTGGAACGTTCCGAGCGTATAGAAATCCCGGTATTGCCTCTGCGCGACGTGGTTGTTTATCCACACATGGTGATTCCTTTGTTTGTTGGCCGCGAAAAGTCCATTAGTTGCTTAGAAGCGGCGATGGATAATGACAAACAAGTACTCCTTGTGGCTCAGAAAGAAGCAGATACTGAAGAGCCAAAAATTGACGATCTATTCACAACAGGCACAGTTGCAACCATTTTGCAGCTTCTCAAGCTACCGGATGGCACAGTAAAAGTACTGGTTGAAGGTCAGCAGCGTGCCAAAATTAACAATTACCGCGATGAAGAATTTTTCGTAGCGGATGCTGAATACCTGATCACGCCAGAACTCGATGAGCGTGAGGAAGAGGTCATTGTACGCAGTGCAATCGACCAGTTTGAAGGTTTCATCAAACTGAACAAGAAGATTCCACCGGAAGTACTAACGTCTCTCGGTGGCATCGATGAAGCAGCGCGTCTTGCTGATACTATCGCTGCTCATATGCCGCTTAAACTCGTAGATAAGCAGCAAGTGCTTGAGTTGCTTGATGTAACTGAGCGTTTAGAGTTCTTAATGGGACAAATGGAATCGGAAATCGACTTACTGCAAGTTGAGAAACGTATTCGTGGTCGCGTTAAGAAACAAATGGAAAAATCTCAGCGTGAGTACTATCTGAATGAGCAAATGAAGGCGATTCAGAAAGAACTGGGCGACTTAGATGATGCTCCTGATGAGTTCGAAACACTGAAGGCTAAGATTGAAGAATCAAAAATGCCTGCTGAAGCGAAAGAGAAGACCGAACAAGAGCTACAAAAGCTTAAGATGATGTCTCCGATGTCCGCTGAAGCAACCGTTGTTCGCAGTTACATCGATTGGATGGTAGGCGTTCCTTGGGCTAAACGCTCTAAGGTGAAAAAGAACCTAGCAAAAGCGGAAGAAGTACTGAACGAAGACCACTATGGCTTAGAGCGTGTTAAAGAGCGCATCCTTGAGTACTTGGCAGTGCAAAACCGCATTAACAAGCTAAAAGGTCCTATCTTGTGCCTTGTTGGCCCTCCTGGTGTGGGTAAAACTTCCCTTGGTCGCTCAATCGCGGCTGCAACGGGTCGTAAATATACTCGTATGGCATTGGGTGGTGTACGTGACGAAGCGGAAATTCGTGGTCACCGACGCACCTACATCGGTTCTATGCCGGGCAAGTTGATTCAGAAGATGTCGAAAGTTGGTGTTAAAAACCCGCTGTTTCTTCTGGATGAGATCGACAAAATGTCTTCGGATATGCGTGGTGACCCGTCATCAGCGCTGCTTGAAGTTTTAGACCCAGAGCAGAACAATGCCTTTAACGATCACTATCTAGAAGTCGATTACGATCTTTCTGACGTAATGTTTGTTGCGACGTCTAACTCAATGAACATTCCAGGGCCTTTACTTGACCGTATGGAAGTGATTCGCCTTTCTGGATATACAGAAGATGAAAAGCTGAATATTGCTAAGCGTCACCTAGTGTCTAAGCAAGTTCAACGTAATGGTTTGAAGCCGAACGAAATTGAAATTGAAGATTCTGCGATCATTGGCATCATTCGCTACTACACACGTGAAGCGGGTGTTCGTAGCCTTGAGCGTGAAATCTCAAAGATCTGTCGTAAAGCAGTTAAGAACATTTTGCTTGATCCAAAACTAAAGACAGTGACGGTAAATCAAGACAACTTGAAAGAATACCTGGGTGTTCAACGCTTTGACTATGGTAAAGCGGACGACAGCAATCGCATTGGACAGGTAACTGGCCTAGCGTGGACGGAGGTAGGTGGTGACCTATTGACTATCGAAACTGAAGCGATGGTCGGTAAAGGTAAGCTGACTCAAACCGGTTCATTGGGCGATGTGATGCAAGAGTCAATTCAAGCGGCAATGACGGTTGTACGTTCTCGTGCAGAGAAGCTTGGTATTAACTCAGACTTCTACGAGAAGCGTGACATTCATGTTCACGTTCCTGAAGGTGCGACGCCGAAAGACGGTCCAAGTGCGGGTATCGCAATGTGCACCGCTTTAGTTTCGAGCTTGACAGGTAACCCAGTGAAAGCTGAGGTGGCAATGACAGGTGAAATCACTCTACGTGGTGAAGTCCTACCTATCGGCGGCCTGAAAGAAAAACTACTTGCAGCGCATCGTGGCGGCATCAAAACGGTATTGATTCCTAAGGATAATGAACGTGACTTGGAAGAAATTCCTGACAACGTTATTGCGGATCTGAAGGTGATTCCGGTGCAATGGATTGATGAAGTTCTTGAAGTTGCTTTAGAGAGAGCACCGCTTGGAGCGGCATTTGAACCTGTAAAATAGTGATGTGCTCCAAATTTAGGTAAAAGAAATGCGCTGATAGGCAAAAAAAGCTTGTCAGCGTTTTTTTGTAGCACTAAGTTTAGCTATGTAACTCTGAAGCCCTTGATAGACAAGGCTTAGAGTCTTCAACTACGAGAATGGAACTAACGTTACCTTTTAAAAAATAACAATTCGGTAACAGAAAGGGGAAACACAGTGAACAAAACACAATTAGTGGAAAAAATCGCAGAGAACGCAGATCTATCTAAAGCTTCAGCTGGTCGTGCACTAGATGCTTTCATCGAAGCAGTTAGCACTACTCTAGAAGAAGGTGATCAAGTGGCTCTAGTTGGCTTCGGTACTTTCAGCGTACGTACTCGTGCAGCACGTACAGGTCGTAACCCAAAAACTGGTGAAGAGATCCAAATCTCTGAAGCTAAAGTTCCTGCATTCAAAGCAGGTAAAGCTCTTAAAGACGCTTGTAACTAATCATTTGTTACAGTTGCGCACAAACCTTGCGTCAACTGAGCAAAAATTAAGCTTTTGTAAGGCTTAATCGACAAAATAAGTCGAACTTTTTTTAAATATGCGCATCTTACTGATGCGCATTTCTTTTTCTGATATTATCCGATGCAGTAGAAGATAACCCTTCCTATCTGGAGAGTAATAAAATTATGATGGAGCGAATTCGCGAAGGCGTGAATAGCATCGCGGTTAAAATTATCTTAGGACTCATTATTCTGTCTTTTGTGTTTGCTGGTGTAGGTAGCTATATCGCAGGCGGAATTGGCAATACTGCGGCAAAAGTGGGTAATGTAGAAATTGGTCGTGGTGAGTTTGAACAAGCGTATCAAAATGAACGCAATCGCATGCAATCTCAGCTTGGTGATTACTTCTCGACTCTGCTTGGTGACCCAAGCTACGTAGCGTCTTTCCGTAAGTCAGTCCTTGATCGTATGATTAATGATGTGTTGCTTGAGCAACATGCAGAATCGCTGGGGCTACGTATTAGCGACGCTCAAATCCGTCAAATGATTCTTGAGATGCCTCAGTTCCAAAATGACGGAAAATTTGACCAAGACATTTATCAAGCAACGCTGCGCCGTGCTGGTTTCAGTGCTGACAGCTTTGCAGAGTACCTTCGTCGTGATTTGGTTCGTAACCAACTGCTATCGGCATTGCAAGGTAGCGAGTTTACGCTTCCGAGCGAAATTGAGCTTCAAAGCAAGCTGCTAACCCAAACGCGTGATATCAAAACGCTGACTCTATCGCTAGCTGACTTCTCTAAGAAAGCTCAGATTACTGATGAAGAGATTCAAAAGTACTATGAAGAGAACCCTGGCCAGTTTACGCGTCCTGAGCAAGTTAAAGTGGCTTACATTGAGCTATCTGCTCAAGCACTTAAAGATCAAGTTAAAGTCACTGATGATGAAGTTCAGAAGTACTATGACGAGCATCTAGATAAATACTCAACTTCTGAGCAACGTGAAGTGAGCCATATTCTGGTTCAAGGCGATGACGAAGCGAAAGCGCAAGCAATTTTGGACGAGCTCAATGCCGGTGCTGATTTTGCGACGCTAGCGAAAGAAAAGTCAGAAGACATTGGTAGCTCTGAAGAGGGTGGTTCTTTAGGTTGGATCGAACGTGATGTGATGGATCCTGCTTTTGAAGAAGCTGCATTTGCTCTTAAGGATGTGGGCGATACAACTGGTTTAGTTAAGTCTGATTTCGGTTACCACATTATTAAACTTGACGCTATCAAGGCATCTGAGTCTAAGCCTTTAGCTGAAGTGAAAGACGAAATCATTGCTGAGCTAAAAGACCAAGTGGCGGTAGATGAGTTCTATAACCTGCAAAATGAGCTAGAGAAGATTGCTTTCGAATATCCAGATTCACTGGATGATGCAGCGAAAGCAGTTAGTCAGAAAGTCGTGACTACCGATTTCATTTCTCAAGTTGATGCGCCAGAAATCTTGAAATCGCCAGCAGTGATGCAAGCGATTCAGTCACCAGAAGTGAAAGAAGATGGCCTTAACTCTGAAGTGATGGAAGTGGCACCAGAGCATATCATTGTGGTTCGTGTCGATGACGTTCGTGAACAAACTGTATTGCCACTTGAAGAAGTGAAAGAGCAAGTGGAAACTCAGTTAGCGAAAGTTAAAGGTGAGCAAGCGGCTATGGAGTTGGGTGTTCAGTTAGTGAACGAGCTAAAAGAAGGCAAGCAGGACACACTTCAAGCGAACAATCTAAGCTTTGGAGAACTGGAAGCTATCGACCGTAGCTCTCCATTAGCAGGCACTGTGTTTGCAATGACTAAGCCAGCAGAAAACGCAGCGACCTACGCTCAGACTAAAGATATGGAAGGCAACATTGTTGTTGTTGAGCTAACTAAAGTCGCTTCTGAGTACAATGAAGCATACAACGAGCAAATCGGCGCTCAAATGGAGCGTGAGGCGACTCAACAAGATTTAGCTTCTGTGCTTTCAATTCTGCGCAAAAATACGGACATCGAATACTTACTTGATGCTGAATAACAGCATAAACAGAGTCGATGACGCAATTCAGCTCACAGTTCTTGTGTAACTGATAAGCTAATAAAAACGGACCGCATTCGCGGTCCGTTTTGTTTTCAGTAGACAGAACTTTTCAGCTTGTTTTTTCTGGGTATCTTGGATGGCGACTTTTAGTGAGAAAAAGGAATTCAAATGAAGTATCTAAAAAATGTTTGGCTGCTAGTAGTTTTGTTAGTTGTCCCTGTGAGCTTTTCCTATGCATCCGAAGCGAAGAAACTAGAGGGGATAGAGATAACAGTCAATATCAACCAAGCGGGTCCTGAGGAACTAGCGGAACTGCTCAAAGGTGTTGGCGAGGAAAAAGCAAAAGATATCGTGGAGTATCGCGATCAACACGGAAGTTTTAAATCGGCAGATGATTTAACTCAAGTGAAAGGTATTGGTGAAGCAACGGTAGAGAAGAACCGTTCAAGAATCACTCTGTAACTTACGACGATAGACGCTTACCGAGAGTGCCAAAATCAAGCCGACGCCAAGTCCTATTGCGTGGGCTTGTGTCGCAACTGGAGCCGCGATTAGCTGCGAGGTTGCTTCTGACGCTCCGTAGAAGCTTTCCCAGGCCACTTTACCGATGATGCCCAAGACCAACAGCCAGCTTGAATTTCTTCCACTCAGTGCCTCTTGTAGCGCCCAATAAGCAAATAAAGCGTGGAGTACTCCTGATAGGCCTAAGTAATACGTTAAGTTTGTGAACAACAAAGCGAAACCAATAGAGGTCGCACTAATTAGCGTAACAGCCACCACTGACCGCCACGAAGGACGAAATACGTAGCAAATGACCCAAAGTCCGGCGAGGTTCATGCCCAGATGTGCTAGGTTGGTATGCGAGAAATTTCCTGATACTATCCGCCACCATTGACCCGCATGTATTGCTAGCTTGTTCCACTCTACTAAGGATTGTAAGCTCGGGATTTGCAGCAGTGCGCAAAGTAGAGAAAACAGCAATAGTCTTATGACGAAAGAAGTGTCCATATCTCGATATTGTCCCAAGTGCTTGAAAGCTAAGCGCGCTTGTATTTGTCAGTGGATTCAGCCCATTCACTGTGACACACAATTGATCATTTTGCAGCACCCAAGTGAAGAAAAGCGCCCGCTTGGGACGGCGCGAATTTTGTCCTTGTCATTGCCAAACGGACATCTTTTTATTGGTGAGGATTTCTCGACCCATCAAGCGCTTAATGATCTGTTGGCTGATGATAGATACCAGTCAGTGGTGCTGTATCCGGGTGAAGACTCTGTTGAATTATCGCAAACACAACTCGCAGCGCCTAATAAGCACTTGCGTGTCATTCTCCTAGACGGAACGTGGAAGAAAGCGTTTAAGATGTGGAAACTGTCTACGAATTTGCATACTTTACCGTTGGTTAAATTGCCAGAGACCTTGCAGGGCGATTATCGGATTCGCAAAGCACCATCACCTAATGCTCTATCCACGGTTGAAGCGGGTCATCATATTATTCAAACGTTAGAGCCTGAACGGAACTTCGACGCTATGCTGGTTGCATTTGAAAAAATGATAGAGTTCCAGATTCAGCAAATGCCTTCAGGTGTTTATGAAAAAAACTATCGCGCTCCGGGCTCCAACGATTAAGGTTTTACCTTTCTAATCACTAGTAATTCGAATGCGCCGCAAACAGTTGTTGATGCATCTTTTGCGCATAACCGTCAGTCATGGCGGAAATATAGTCAGCTATCACACGCATTCCGTTATCTTGTTGTCCACTGGCTTTACGCCAAAGGTTGCGTGTTGATTCAGGAAGTAAGCGCTCAGGATCGGCGCTGAATGCCTCAAAAAGATCCATAATGATTTGTTGGCCTTTGTACTCGACGATTTGTACCCTTGGTACTTGAATCACGAACTCGCTGACAAATCGTTTCAGAATCGCTAAGACACATTCCATATCACCATCAAGATAGGCGTTGTAGTGAAGTAAAGGATCGTCGAAACTAGCTTCTGGGACTTTCTTGACTTCAATACTAGTTAGTAGGGCGTTAACAATGCCCCCGATGGCGTCTTTTCGCTCGTAGTGTTTACCTGAAAAAAGCAGTTCAGTGATTGAGTCAATATGTTCTGAGAGCCAAGTATTGGTTTGCGTTTTAAGCTGTGCCGCGGCATTGGCTCGCCACATATCTTTGTCCACCAACTCAAGCACAATTGCGTCTTCTAAGTCATGCACACCGTAAGCAATATCGTCAGCTAACTCCATGATAGAGCAATCAAGAGATTTGAATTGCGTCTTGTTGTGTTGAAGTGGAGTCAATTGCTCAAATCGCATGGTTTGCAACAATAATTTATCGCTGTCAGATAGTGGGTCGATAACCCAATCAAACTGGGGCTTATCTTTATCGTAGATCCCTTTTGCAGGCGCCCAGTCCTTCGCTTTTAACTGGCGTTGGCTGCTCACCGGGTGAGGCTGTTTGTCGGCGCAAGTTTGGCTAATAGGGGCGGGATATTTAAGCAAACCTAATAGGCTGCGACGGGTGAGGTTCATCCCGTGATGCTCGGTGTAGGGTTCGAGTTGGGTGACGATACGAAACGTCTGGGCGTTACCTTCAAAACCACCATATTCACGCATCATGTAGTTGAGTGCGACTTCACCGCCATGCCCATAGGGTGGATGACCGATATCATGAGCGAGGCAGAGTGCTTCAATGAGTGCATCAGAAGGCAATAATGGTTCGAGTTCTGGCTGTTTTTGTTTTAATTGAGCTGCGATGCCTGAGCCAATTTGAGCCGCTTCGAGCGAATGTGTTAGGCGTGTGCGGTGAAAATCGTTAACACCTGTACCGTGCACCTGCGTTTTAGCTTGCAGTCGCCTAAACGCTGCAGAGTGGAGAATCCTAGCTCTATCACGTTGGAAGGGGTCGCGATGATCATTACGTCTGAGCTTGTGCTCATCACTATGTCTGGCTTGCCAAATTTGCATGGATTCTAACAGCATCTCAATTCCTCGAGTTGGCTAACTGATTTCATCAAGAGAAAGCTCAAAGCTTGGTGCAAAGGTGTTTAGGAAATAGTCCATCTCTTCGGTTTGCTTTTCAAGCAGTGTTTGGTCCAAACGTTTTTTGGCGAGAGCAAACTCATGGTTTCCAGCGCTCAGCTCCTCAAGACATTTCAAATATGCGCAGATAGAATCGGCTTGTTTGACAATTTGGGTGTCTTCTTCGTAAGCGTATTCTGAAATTAAGAAAGGTCGGAAATCATCCTGAAATTCTTCGGGTAACATAGACAGCAGCTTTCGCTCAGCTGCAGACTCTATCTTTTTGTATTCCTTTGCGATTTCTGGGTTGTAATATTTAACTGGTGTTGGAAGATCCCCAGTTAGCACTTCACTGGTATCGTGATACATCGCGAGAATCGCGATTCTTTCAGGGTTGGTTTTACCGCCAAATTTCTTGTTTTTTATGATGGCTAAAGCATGAGCAACGAAGGCGACTTGAAGACTGTGTTCAGAGATGTTTTCCGTTGAAACCGAACGCATTAATGGCCAGCGTTGGATCAGTTTCATTCGAGCAAGGTGAGCAAAAAAGTGACTTTCTTTCATACAGCGTAATCCCTTAATACTAGCGCCGAACTATTTATTCGGCGCTCAATAAGAATAGGCTTTATATCAGTGTTATGAAAGAGTTACTGGCTATATGTTGCCAAGAATTTTTCAAATCGACCAATCGCCATCTCTAGATCTTCTACGTGAGGTAGAGTAACGATGCGGAAGTGATCAGGTTTAGGCCAGTTGAAACCAGTGCCTTGCACGAGGAGAACCTTTTCTTGCTTCAAAAAATCGAGCACCATGCGCTGATCGTCTTTGATGTTGTACATCTTGGTGTCGATCTTGGGGAACAGGTACATAGCTCCCTTGGGTTTCACACAAGAGATCCCTGGAATTTGAGTAATAAGCTCGTAGGCTTTATCTCGCTGTTCTAATAGACGACCACCCGGCAAGATCAGTTCATTGATACTTTGGTAGCCACCCAAGGCGGTCTGAATCGCGTGTTGCATCGGAACGTTAGCGCAAAGGCGCATCGAGGCAAGCATTTCAAGACCCGCAATGTACCCAGTGGCATGCTCCTTAGGGCCCGTCATAAACATCCAACCGCCACGGAAGCCACAAACGCGATAAGACTTAGAAAGACCATTGAAGGTCACTACGAGTACATCTTCGGTTAGGGTTGCAACTGAGGTATGAGTCGCGCCGTCATACAGAACTTTGTCGTAAATCTCATCTGCGAAGATGATAAGTTTATGCTGGCGTGCAATTTCAATCACCTCGAGTAGGAAGTCACGACTGTACACCGCACCGGTTGGGTTGTTTGGGTTGATAAGCACAATACCACGAGTTTTAGGCGTGATTTTCTTCTTGATATCATCTAGGTCTGGATACCAATCAGCTTGTTCATCACAGAGGTAGTGAACTGGGCTACCACCGGATAGAGAAACCGCTGCTGTCCAAAGTGGATAGTCAGGAGCGGGAACTAACATTTCATCTCCGTTGTTTAACAGAGCTTGCATCGCCATTACAATGAGCTCCGAAACGCCATTGCCAATGTAAACATCTTCAACGTCTAAGCTACGAATGCCTTTACGCTGATAGTGTTGAACCACAGCTTTGCGTGCTGAGTATATACCTTTGGAATCACAATAACCTTGAGATGTAGGTAAATTCCTGATGACATCGACTAATATTTCATCAGGGGCATCAAAACCAAAAGGGGCGGGATTACCGATATTGAGTTTCAGTATTTTATGTCCCTCTTCTTCCATGCGCTTAGCATGTTTGAGTACAGGTCCCCTAATGTCGTAGCAGACATTATCGAGTTTTGACGACATCTCGATATTTTTCATTGCTATATTCCTAAAAAAACGGCTATTTCTTTACTAAATTACACTAAATTGGCTTTTGAAAGAATAAAAATCTGCCTAAAGTGAAAATTAAAGATTGGATATGAATTCAGTGGCAATGAGCCACTTAACATTGCGAACAATTAAAGCGCGTGTTGCTTGATCTATGTAGTTGGTATAAATAGAGTATCTCGTGTATATAAGATTAAAAGTTACAGTTTTGAGGTTGATTTGTCTCATTTAACAAAAGCCATCACTCAGCTTGTTGAAAAACTAGAGCGTGCGCCGCAAGGCACCAAACGACTAGAGCAAGAATTGCAGGGTTCACCAAAGACTCATGGCATCGACTGGTTGGACGCTCAGCCTCATTATCCTAAGTTCTATTGGCAGTCGAGAGATACCCGTGAAGAAGTGGTTGCTCTCGGTCAGCTTCATACTTTTTCTGAAGCAGCTCCTGCTTATACGATCCTCAGTGAAAACCAGCGAGTATGGGGTGGTCGCTCTTTTGATGGCCATTCAGACAAAAACCGTCGTTGTATGTCGGCATTCTTTTTCCTACCTCAAGTTGAGTTGATTCGTTTCGATGAAGGATGGCGTTTGGCGGTTAACATTGGAATGAGCAAAGAGGTATCAATTAGGGCCTTGAAGCAACTCGTTGCCGATGCAAAAGAACTCGCGCCGCTAGCGAGTGACATCGTCTCATTGCGTCATACACCAGAGAAAACACAGTGGTGTGATTTGGTTGATGATGTTTTAGCAGGAATTCAACAAGACAAATTCAAAAAAGTGGTCTTGGCTCGTAAAACCTGCGTTGATCTCAAGCATTCCATTTCTCCTGCGCAGCTACTCAAAGCAAGTTATGCTCAAAACCATCATAGCTTTCATTTTTTGATGGCCTTGTCCCCTGGTCACGCATTTGTAGGCTCAACGCCTGAACGCCTCTATCGAAGAGTAGGACAGGAGCTAGAGACAGAAGCTTTGGCGGGTACGATTGGTCGAGGTGGCAATGCTGCTCAAGATATGGAACTTGCCAATTGGTTGACTCAGGATGACAAGAACATCAATGAGAATCAGTACGTTGTGGATGATATTCTGCAAAGCCTATCGCCACATTCAGACCAAGTGCATTTAGAAAGCGAACTTCGCTTAGTTCGCTTGCGTAAAGTTCAACATCTAAAAAGAAACATCTTGGCGCACTTGCACAAGGGTATTAATGGTGTGCAATTGCTACAAGCGTTGCAGCCAACAGCTGCGGTTGCGGGGCTTCCAAGAGCAGAAGCAATGCAGTATATCCAGCAGAACGAACCTTTTGCGCGTGGTTGGTACGCTGGTTCAGTGGGCTATCTAAGCCATGAAAAAGCAGAGTTTTGTGTTGCGATTAGAAGTGCGTTATTGGTCAAAGATGAGCTACAACTCTTCGCGGGTGCGGGGATCGTGCCTGGTTCCATCGCCGAACATGAATGGCAAGAGTTGGATAAAAAGATGTCCACGTTATTGAGTCTAATTTCTGACCAACCGTCATTAGGTGTTGCGTCATGAGCCAAAACCAAGCTGCTTTAAATAGGGTTTGGACGGAAATACTAATAGAAGAACTCTATCGCCAAGGGGTAAGACACGTATGCATTGCTCCGGGTTCACGCTCAACCCCGCTTACTCTTGAGGCTGTTGCTCACCCTGAGTTGACCGTTCACACACACTTTGACGAGCGTGGTTTAGGTTTCTTGGCGTTAGGTCTTGCCAAGTCAAGCCAATCACCTGTTGCTGTCATTGTTACATCTGGCACTGCAGTCGCTAATTTACTTCCTGCGGTTGCTGAGTCGAAGTTGACTAAAGAGAAGCTGGTTTTACTGACCTCTGATCGTCCCATTGAGTTAGTCGATTGTGGTGCTAATCAAGCCATCGTGCAGTCTGGAATCTTCTCACAACATGTGACGGAGACCGTTAATCTGCCATCGCCGACAACCCAGATTTCGCCAACGTGGATATTATCTACAGTTGACCATGCGTTATCAGTTCAAAAAGTGAATGGCGGTAGTATTCACTTCAACTGTCCGTTCCCTGAACCATTATATGGTGGAGACGATAAGCGTTCGTTCTCAGCCTATTTGCAACCCATAGCGAAATGGCGTAATAGCAAGGCCTGCTTTGTCGACTACCATACGGTTAACGTTACTGACTATACGGCGGAGCATAGTGCATTAAGACTAAGTGACAGAAAAGGTGTCATTGTCGTAGGCAGTGTAACTCTCGCTATTGCCCAGCAAGCAAAGTTACTGGCGCAGAAATTAGGTTGGCCAATTCTGCTCGACCCTCAATCGGGTTTGGGAGGTGACTGGCAGCGTTATGATATTTGGCTTCAGAATCCGCAAGCAGCAGACATGCTTTCAAGTGCCGATACTGTACTCCAAGTAGGTGCAAGGCTGGTTTCGAAAAGGCTGAATGCTTGGCTAAAGCAGCAATCTCAACACAGTGATTACCTAGTGCTGAGTGAATTTGGCGAGCGGTTAAACCCAGATCACGTTGCGTTGAAACATTGTCAGGTGTCAATTCCTCTATGGTTAGAGTCAGCCATAGAAACAGTGGAGCACAGCAGAAATATCGGGTGGGGGGATGAATTAAAATCTTATGCCCAAATCGTAACGACATTAATGCCTACTCGCTCACACCTGACCGAATTTGATGTTGCCCGTAGCATTGAGCGACTACCGCTAGACATTAGTGTTTTTATGGGTAATAGCCTTATAGTAAGGTTAGCGGATATGTTAACTAACCCGCTTGGTATCGAAACTTATAGCAATCGAGGCGCATCAGGTATTGATGGTTTGGTCGCTTCTGCCAATGGTGTTCATCGCGATAAAGGTAAGTCGATGGTGCTCTATTTGGGTGATACATCACTGCTCTATGATTTGAATTCGCTGTCACTTTTTAGTCGTACACAAGTACCTTGCGTAATCGTTGTGACTAACAATGATGGGGGGGCGATATTTGATATGCTGCCTGTGCCGCAAGACAAAAAAGTACGCTGTTATCAAATGCCTCATGGCCTAAACTTTGAACATGCGGCGGCTCAGTTTGGTTTGCAATATAGCGCACCTAAATCACGTGAAGACTTAGAGACACAAATTCAACATCATCTATTAAGTGGTAAAGACACTCTATTGATTGAAGTGCTTACCGCTGCCGACGAAGTAGCAAGTTTGATTCGCCAACTAAGCCAAGATATTAGTACTTATCAAACTCATGCTTAATAGTCAGTTTACAGCCTCCCGCCAAGCTCATACTGAAGATCAGCCTCTGTTGGTTTTCGTACATGGCTTTTTAGGGGCGGGTGACGACTTTCACACCGTTAGTGAATACCTTCCAAACTACAACAAGCTGTTTGTCGATTTACCGGGACATGGTCAAAGTCAGTCGATCCAAAGCACAAGTTTTAGTGATGTTTGCAGATTGATCCATTCAACCATACTAAAATGTATTGAAACACAAAACCTCAGTGCTACAGTGCCCATCTGTTTGGTGGGGTACTCGTTAGGTGCTAGGTTGTCGATGTACTTTCTCTGCGAGTATGAGGGTGCAGATAATCAACTGCTGCCACTCACGGTGGCTGGTGTCGTCATTGAAGGTGGAAATTTTGGACTGTGCTCAGAACATGCCCGTCAGGATAGATTTGCAAATGACTTAGCATGGGCGCATCGCTTCAAAAATGATGATATTGCAGAGGTTTTGGGCGATTGGTATCAACAACCGGTGTTTTCTTCCTTAAATCATGAGCAAAGACAAGATTTGATTGCTAAACGTAGTGTTAACCTTGGTGACAAGCTAAGTCATATGCTGATGACGACTTCACTAGCTCACCAGCCTAACCTGTTGCCAAAAATCCAGCAGCTTCGGCTTAGTAACGGTAATCGACCTCTGTATATCGTGGGTGAACGAGACACAAAATTTACTGCGCTAGCTCAAGATAGCAACCTTGATTTTAAGGTGATTGCGGGAGCTGGGCATAATGTACACAAAGAGCAGCCTAAGGCCTTTGCCTCGGTGTTGCTGAGTTATCTAGAACAAATGGGTTTAAACCCAAAAGAAAAATTGGAATAGATCATGGCTAAAACAGTTGGACTAACAGAAGAAGAACTTTACGCACCGGTTAATTGGGCGGATGTAACGGGCGATTTTGAAGAAATTCAATATCATAAATCTGAAGATGGCATCGCGAGAATCACGATTGCACGCCCACAAGTTCACAATGCATTTACCCCAAAAACAGTCAGCGAAATGATTAAAGCACTGGCTGACGCTCGTTACGACGAGGGTGTTGGAGTCATTATTCTTACTGGATTAGGTGAAAAAGCCTTCTGTTCTGGTGGCGACCAAAGTGTTCGTGGCGACTATGGCGGTTACCAAGATGATTCAGGTACACATCATCTCAATGTGTTGGACTTCCAACGTCAAATTCGTACTTGCCCTAAACCTGTTATCGCTTCGGTAGCTGGCTGGGCTGTTGGTGGTGGTCATGTTCTACACATGATGTGTGATCTAACGATTGCAGCAGAAAATGCACAGTTCGGTCAAACGGGTCCTAAAGTTGGTTCATTTGATGGTGGTTGGGGTGCGTCTTATATGGCTCGCATCGTTGGCCAGAAAAAAGCTCGTGAAATTTGGTTCTTATGCCGCTTCTACGACGCACAAGAAGCTTTGGATATGGGCTTAGTGAACACGGTTGTGCCACTAGAGGATTTGGACAAAGAGACTGTTCGTTGGTGTCGTGAAGTACTTCAACATAGCCCAATGGCACTTCGATGCCTGAAAGCCGCTCTGAACGCTGACTGTGATGGTCAAGCTGGCTTACAAGAGCTAGCGGGCAACGCGACTATGATGTTCTACATGACTGATGAAGGTCAGGAAGGACGTAATGCATTTAATGAGAAGCGTCGTCCAGACTTCAATAAGTTCCCAAGAAACCCGTAACCATCGGCTCCAAGGCATTATCAGCCTTGGCGTCATGTTTGTTTGGCCATATTTAGATACATTTTATCGATAGTTTGCTCAAGTAATTTGGGAACTCTCGTAGCGAAATGTGGCCTAACAACGGTGTATTCAACGTCGTCGACTCTCTCATTTTTCGTTGACGACGCATACTTCCTATGAAGTGGGACTCTACTATGAGACAAGCAAAACTCTATCGCTACAGTCTGCCTATGGACAGCGGTGTTATTCTTCGAGAACAAAAACTTACTCACCGAGACGGTTGGATTGTAGAACTGTCTGAAGATGGCCAGACAGGCTTAGGTGAGATAGCCCCTCTACCTAGATTCAGCCAAGAAACATTTGAACAAGCCGGCATAGAAGCACAAAGCCAATTAGAGCAATGGGTCAATGGCAAAGACATAGACTTAGAAGTATGCGTGCCTTCTGTCGCGTTCGGTCTGTCTGCCGCATTAATGGAACTTGCTCACACGCTTCCTCAAACTGGTAATTATCGTGCGGCCCCTTTGTGTAGTGGCGACCCGGATGAACTGATACCTATCTTGAATAACATGCAAGGTACTAAAGTTGCTAAATTCAAAGTAGGGCTGTACGAAACGATAAGAGACGGGATGTTGGTCAGTCTTTTCCTCGAATCAATTCCTGACCTCACTCTGCGACTTGATGCCAATAAAGCATGGACTTTGGACAAAGCTAAGCAGTTTGCCAAACACATTTCCCCATCGCTCAGACAGCGTATCGCGTTTGTCGAGGAGCCTTGCCAAACACCTGGTGATAGTGTGTCGTTTGCCATAGATACGGGGATTGCTATCGCTTGGGATGAAACACTGCAGGCCGCGATTAAAGAGCCTGGATTTTCGGTGAAAGAGCTAACCGGTGTCAAAGCGTTAATCATCAAACCAACCTTAATCGGCAGCTTTGACAAGTGTATTCGTTTGATCGATGAAGCGAGAAGCCATGCTATTCAAGTCGTTATTAGCTCAAGCTTGGAGAGTAGCATTGGTCTTGGGCAGTTAGCGCGCTTTGCTCACTGGCAAGTACCAGCAGAAACACCTGGTTTGGATACCATGCAGCTGTTCGGTGCTCAGCTCGAAACGCCTTGGCCAGGTTGCTTGCTTCCTGTCGAGCGTCTAGCAGACCAAACTTTGGTTTGGCAATCTGAATCCGTGGACAGCTAGTCAGTGGTTTCATCACACTTTTGGGAGCACTGGGCTCAGTCTGCTCCCAACGACATTGCCTTAATTACTCCTCAACGCCAACTGACGTGGGTCGATGTTAAACAACAAGTCGATCAATATCGACAGTTGCTTATTAATAAGGCTGTCAGTCAAGGTCAGGTGGTTTGCCTTATTGGTCGTGCTGAGGAAGCGTTAGTCTTCGCTTATCTCGCTTGCCTCACTCATGGTGCGGTGCCTGCGATTGTTGCCGCACAATCAAGTGAATTACTTGAAGCCAAATTGTCCTCTCTATATCTAGACGGTGAGCGTGCTGTGGTTTGGGATTGCAGTGACTCGACGTTGCTACCAAGTTTGTACTTCCTTTCTCGAGGGACTGCATCGCGACAGTCGTTAGTCTCCGCAAATGTTAATATCGCCTCCATCATTTTTACATCTGGTTCAACAGGGTGTCCAAAAGCCGTTGTCCATGGTAGAGATCAACACATAGCCTCTGCTAGTGGCTTACTTGAGCGCTTTCGTTTCACTGTCGGAGATTGCTGGTTATTGAGCCTACCTATGTACCATGTCTCAGGGTTAGGTATTGTTTGGCGTTGGCTGCAAGCTGGTGCAACGCTCAAAATTGCTAGCGGTGACTTTTGCAAAGACATTTCAGATGTAAGTCACGCCTCGCTGGTGTCTACGCAGCTTAAACGGATTATTGATAATCAATGGCAGACTAAGTTAGAGCGAGTACTACTCGGTGGTAGCCACATTCCTTTGTCACTAATCCAACAAGCAAAAGCCCGACATATCGATGCATGGATGGGCTATGGTATGACGGAAACCGCTTCGACAGTGACCGCTAAACCAGTAGATGAGTGGCCATCATCAGGGCATATTCTTCCTCGACGAGAGCTAAAATTAAGTGGTAATCGTATTTTTGTGTCGGGTGAGACCTTAGCCAAAGGCTACTATTGGCAAGGTCAAATTCTGCCACTGGCATTGGAAGGGCAATGGCTGGATAGCAGAGATCTCGGAGAGTGGGTCAACGGCAATGAGCTTAGAGTGGTTGGTCGTGCTGACAATCTGTTTATTTCAGGTGGCGAAAACGTACATTGCGAGGAGGTCGAAGCTGCTCTCAATGTACAGCCAACGATTACTCAGAGCATTGTAGTGGCGGTAGAAGATGAAGAATATGGGGCGCGATGTGTTGCAGTAGTGCAGTCAACTGCGTTGCCGACGGTCTCTGAACAGCGGCAAAAGCTTTCGGATTCGTTACCAAGATTCAAACAGCCGATCGCCTATTTCTTATTGCCTGAATCTCTTTCGCAATCGGGAATTAAAGTCTCACGTGCTGAAGTGAAAAAATGGCTATCGCAACATCAATCCAATTATGTAGTTATTTCATAGTCCAAAACTGAATTTTCATTACCTAATAGGCTCACCATAATATGAGACATGGAAAAACAGTGAGCCTATGGAATGAACAAATTACTGGTTATCGCAATTGCCCTTCAACTGGCGCTTGCCTTCTCAACAGATGGACTGACAAGAGCGCTTGCGGAACTGACAGCGTTTTTGTTGACTGTAGTGTTGTTCTTCAATGTAAAACAAGGAAAAACAGCAGACCCTGAGACTAAACGAGCGTTAGCCAAGCTAGAGAAGTCGTCGAAATCAACAACCACATCGTAACGCCAAACACCATCGGCTTACTCCCTGCCTGTTTAAGCTTCTCAATTGAGATACTGCAACCAATCAAGAATAGACACACGACCAACAGCTTTTTCGAGACATCAAAAATTCCCTGATATACCACTTCGAACTGAGGTAAGTAGTCGCTTACTAAGATTGCGACACAGTAAAACAAAATGAAGTAAGGGATAGTGATTTTATTTTGCTTGTTGCTAAAAATAGCTGCACTTACTAGGACAACAGGAATAATCCATAGCGCACGGGCCAGCTTTAGTGTCGTAGCTGTCGTGAGTGCTTCCTCACCATAAGCGGAAGCCGCACCGACCACGGATGACGTGTCATGGATGGCGATCGCTGCCCACGTACCGAAAGTATGTTGATCGAGACTTAGCGCGTGACCAATGACGGGAAATACGAATAAGGCGACAGAATTTAGTACGAATACAGTTGCAAGAGCTATACCGATCTTTTCATCATCTGCGTTGATCGCCGGTGCAACAGCGGCAATAGCACTACCACCACAAATGGCAGTACCTGATGAAATAAGGTAACCCGTTTGTTTGTCCAAGCCCATGCGGCGTGCCAAGAACCAACCGATGATTAAGGTGCCAACGATGGTCACTACGATGATTCCAAGTCCATCGCTGGTCGCTTGCATCGCTTGATCTAAGTGGATACCAAAACCAAGTCCGACAATGGAGTAGGCGAGCAACTTTTTAGTGAATTTTGCTAATGGCAGCGTGGTTGGCACTAGGCTGAAAGTTGTTAAAAAGAAGCCAAGTATCAGTGCAATTGGCGAGGAAACCCATGGAGTGAGACAGGCAAGAATTGCGAGAAAAAACAGAGGGTATGAGCGTAACTGGGTGAACATGGAGTACCTTTAATAAAAAGGCGAGAATTTTCTCGCCACATAAAGGAATTGTATGAATTTCGCTAGATCAACAAAACCTAAAATTTCTTAACGAGCGTTCAGTAAAACTAAACGCTCGTTGTTTTGATATGAACAACATCGAAATAAACGAACAAAATCGCTTATGGCGATCAGCGATAATCACCACGAAGTGATGCGACTTTTTCGAACATCGCAGCACTTGATGCTTCTTCAGGTGCTACCGGTGCTCCCGCTTCTAATTCCAACTTAGCTCTAAAGCGAGTTGGGAGCCCTTTACACGCGCGGCCTTTATGTCGACTAAAGTAGCTGCCCCATAATCCCTTTAACGCCATTGGGATGACAGGTACAGGAGAGCGGCGCAGGACAATATCAATACCACGCATAAATTCATTCATCTCACCATCTGAGGTTAGACGTCCTTCAGGGAAAATGCAGACAATCTCCCCTTTAGCTAAAGCTTGTTCGATATCGTTAAACGCTCTTCGAATGGAACCTTTGCGAGAGGAGGAGATAGGTATGACTCCAGCACGTCGTAAAAAGCGACGAACGGGTTTGTAGTTCGCGTAGTCTTCTTCCATGACAAAACGTATGAGTCTTGGGCTTGCCGCACTCATCACCAACGCATCCATATAGCTCACATGATTGCAGACAATCAAGGCGCCACCTTTTTCTGGTAGGTGATGCAGATTTTTATGGGTGATACGGTACATGATGGTAGTGAGTACCCAAATAAGGAAACGAACCACGAAGATAGGAGCTTGCAAAAATAGGTAAGTCGCCATCATAAAGTTCATCAGAGCTAGCACAAGGAACAGTTCGACAATAGTGAGTTCCAGCACTGACAGTCCTACGATACCTAAAACTGCACTTCCAACCATAAATAGCGAGTTATAGATATTGAGGGCAGCAATCACTCGGGCACGTTCAGTTTCTTTAGCCTGTTGTTGCATCAGCGCGTACAAAGGGACGATAAACAATCCACCGGACATGCCGAGTAACAATAAATAGCCAAAAACAGGCCATAAGCTAGAGTGGGAAATAAACTCGCTGAATGAAGTAAACTGAGGCAGCTCTGATGGAACTGCAAAAGCCATAAGCGCGCCAAAAATGGTAATGCCAATGCTGCCTATTGGCACGATGCCGACATCAATGCGATTCTTAGACATCTTATCGCACAACATAGATCCGAGAGCGATGCCTACAGAAAAAAGTGCAAGTAGGAATGAAACGGCCGCTTCATTACCCATCAAATGTATTTTGGTGAAATTCGGAAACTGCGTTAGGTAAGCTGCGCCCAAGAACCAGAACCAACTAATGGCCATGATACATTGGAATACTACGCGGTCTTGGTGAGCAATTTTAAGTGTTTCTTTAGTTTGCTTTACGGGTTGCCAGCGAAATTTTAGTTCCGGTGCAGCCGCAGGCGCTTCTGGAATAGAGCGACTTGAAATGTAGCCAGCCAAGGCAAACAAAACTACACATCCAGCAGCGACGTATTTCGCGCTTTCTGCTGAAGCTATAATGCCGGCGCCTAAGGTTCCCAACAAGATGGCAAGGAAGGTGCCAGTTTCAACCAATGCATTGCCGGACAAGAGTTCGTTCGGTTTCAGTTGTTGTGGCAGAAGTGCGTACTTCACTGGACCAAAAAACGCAGACTGTGTGCCCATTAAGAACAGCAATAACAATAAAATGCCGTAGCTTTCAGTAATAAAGCCAATTGCGCCGAGACACATAATTGCGATCTCAGCCAGCTTTACTTTTCTGATGAACCATGACTTTTCGTATTTGTCGGCAAGTACACCTGCTGAGGCGGAAAACAGAAAGAACGGCAAAATGAATAGACCGGCCGCTAAGTTAATAAACAGGTTACTTGAGATTGGCAGAACCTGTGGTCCTGCAAATGCGACAAACAACAATAAAACGTTCTTAAAAATATTGTCGTTAAACGCGCCAAAGAACTGGGTCACAAAGTAGGGCAGAAAGCGCCTTTGAGATAACAGAGACGCAGATTTCGTATGTGGCATTACCTTTCCTTTTGATTACCAGCTTTGTAAATACTTTGAGATTAGATCTTTGATTAGCTCATCGCCATCGACGGGCTCTGAAGCAAAGAATTTGTCGTCAACACTGAGCAGTGTGATGCCATGAACTCCAGCCCACAGTACGCGACTGGCACGAAGGACTTCTGAGTGAGACTTTTCCGGTTTATAGACAGAAAGCAAGCTCTCCAGCATGCCTGTCATCCCATCGATACGTTGTGATTGCCATTCTGGGAGCGTATCACCGTTCATGTTGTGTTCGAAAATTAATTGCCAACGATACGGGTATTTCTTGGCAAAGTCGTGATAACAGCTCGCGAGAGCATATAACGCTTCTTCGACATTATCAGCTTCATCCACAACCGCTTTTGCTTCCTGTGACAGCTCATCTAGAGTGCGAGCGACAGCGTGCAGTAGTAGCAGATTATAACTGCCAAATACATTCACTAGTGTGCTGGGAACATAACCAATCAGAGTGGCAATCTTCCGAAGGCTAAGCGTGTGATAAGAGTTTTCGCTAAGGTAGTCTTTTACCGTCGTGAGCGTAAGCTCAACAAGCTCTTCCCTGGTATGATCGTTTCTGCGGGCCATGGTTGCGGATCGTTAATTGAACACGGTTCGTTATTTTAGAGGTGTCATGATTAAGCGTCAACTAATGAAGCCTTGTATTGCAGGCTTTGCGCATAGTTTTGAATGCGGTTCTATCTAGCTCGTAACATACGTGCAATATTCTGAAACATGTCGAGGCATCAGAGTGTTTCCTTTAATGCTAAGCTCAGTATATTATGCTTGATGGGTCGTAGTTCATGTATAGTGGTTTCGGCTTAACGTAACAATATAACTAAAGGTCTAGAATGAAACGTTTATTTTCTTTCGTCGCTCTGCTTGTTCTTGCAGTAGCGGTGAATCCGGTAGCTGAAGCGAAGAAGTTCGGTGGCGGTAAATCATTCGGTAAGAGCTTTAAAACAGCTCCAGCTCCGAAACAACAGCAACAGAATACAAATAACATCAGCAGACAGGATCAAAACAAAGCTGGTAGCAGCAAAAAGGGCTTGATGGGCGGTCTTCTAGGCGGTCTATTGGCTGGTGGTTTGTTAGCGGCGTTCTTTGGTGGTGCATTTGAAGGCATCAACTTCATGGACATCCTAATCTTTGGCCTAATTGCATTCGTTATCTTCAAGTTTATGCGAGGGATGCTTGGTGCCAAGCAAGGCAGCATGAATCAGCAGCGACAGCAACCCGCGTTCGGTGGCAACACGCGCAACCAATTTGAGCAGCAACCAAACTTCCAAAACTTCGAGCAGCCGCAAAACGGTGGCGCAGCGACAGGTGGTTTTGGTGCGGCAGGACACAGCGATGTTCCACATAACTACCCACCGGGTTTCGATCAAGCGGCATTCCTAAATGGTGCGCGTGAACACTATCGAATTCTACAAGGTGCTTGGAACCATAACGAACTTCATACCATTGAAGAGTATGTATCGCCAAGCCTACTTCAAGATCTTATGGCTGAGCGTGCAAAACTAGAGGGCGAGCAGCATACTGACGTTATGTACGTAGATGCGGAAATTGTTCGCGCAGACTTCGATGCAAACAAAGCACAGCTGAGCTTGCAGTTCTCGGGTCGTTACCGTGATGCGGTAGAAAGCATCGAAGAGGATATCGAAGATATTTGGCACTTAGAGCGCGATCTTACTGTACCTAACGCGCCATGGCTTATCGTCGGTATTCAAGGTTAATTACCTCAATATCATGTTAAAAACCGCAGTCTGACCACTGCGGTTTTTTTATATTTTGCTGCTGTTTTATTCTATAATTCGGCCTCTCTTTTCTGATACATATAAATTATCCATGCACCAGACATTTTCTAGATTCGCACTTGTGCTTTGCGCTTCTTTGGCGACCACGACTTCATTGCATGCTGAAGAATCAGTGGTGCCTTTATTTGAGGCGACACCTAATCCAACAACAGACACTCTGGATGATGTGTTGAGTATATTTGGTGCAGAGCAAGAGTATGACGCTCAGCAAGGGCTTAACTCGAGCTATATTCCAGCCGTGTTCTATACCCCAGAGCAAGGCTTAGGGCTTGGTCTTTTGTATGTTGGCCTTTATGGTGAACTGTCAGAGGGGGCGGGACAACCTTCGTCTATGGTTATCAACCCATATGCTTCTAGTAACGGATCAATGGGTATTACGTTCAGTAACAAGCACTTCTACAATTCGGGTAACGACCGTATTTTCACTGACATAAAAGTATTTGATGATGCCGCCGTCTACTACGGTCGCGGCTACGAGAACGGCCAACAAGACGATAATAAGGTCAACTTTAAAGAGCAAGTTATTGATATCAAACCTACATGGCTCACGAGAGTGAGAGGCGATTATTTCTTAGGTCTCGGTGGTAACATCAAATCGGTGCGCCCTCATGAAAAGGAATTTGATAATCAGTCAGCGGACTACCTTGCTGATGAGCTAACCGATAACACCAGCTACGGTGTGTTTGTATCTAACGTTTATGACACACGTGATAATGTGACCAACGCTTCTAAGGGCACGCTACTGCAAGCGGATATCGGTTATTACCATGATGCAACCAACTCCGCAGATTTTGGTAAATATTCACTGAAAGCTTCACAGTACCATTCACTGGCACCTGTGCCAGGATTACTGGCTTGGCAAGTACAAGCGAACTTAACTTCCGGGGATGTGCCATGGAATCAACTGCCCGATCTTGGTGGTGCTGATGCTATGCGTGGTTACATACTTGGCCGCTACCGTGACAACCAGATGATGATGGGACAAGTCGAGTACCGCTTGCCTGTGTATTGGCGAGTAGGTGTCGTGTTCTGGGGTGCAGCTGGCACCGTTGCCGATGATGTTTCAGGGCTTTGGGACAATACACTTGCGAGTGCCGGTACGGGTTTGCGCTTAAAGATCAAAGACAAGGTTAATGTGCGTGCTGATATCGGTTATGGTGAACATGGTGGTACCTTCTATTTCCATGTTAACGAAGTCTTCTAAACAGAATTTTTGCGTTGGTTATGTGCATTAGGGTTATGCATTTAGCGAGCGCAATCAAAAATATTAAGGGTTGATAGCTTATATGGACATATCCATATCGCTTGTTGAGCTGGAAGATTGTCACGCTTTGTTATTGTTTGAACGGCAGAACAAAGCGTGGTTTGAGCAGTATATTCCTCCAAGGGATGACGGCTTCTACAGTCAACAAGGTGTGGAAGAGCATATTCGTGAACTGGTACTGTTTCATAGAGCGAAACTTTGCTACCCAATGCTCATTCGTAATAACGAAGGAGAGATTTGTGGTCGAATTAATCTCAATGTCTCTGAAGCCGAGATGAGTTATGCAGAGGTGGGGTATCGAATCGGCGAGGCCTATACGGGAAAAGGTGTTGCTAGTTTTGCGTTGTCACTGCTTTTAGATTACGCAAAAAAAACTGCCGGTCTGAAAACCCTCAAAGCGCACGCATTAACGTCGAACTTGGCCTCACAAAAAGTGCTTGAGAATAATCAGTTCAAGCGCATAGAAAAGATCAACGACTTTGCGGTACTTCATGAGATCTGCTCAGATGCATATTTATATCAGCGTGAGATTTAGAGTCTAAACTAAACTCGAAAATAGCTTGGCAGGTAGTGGTGTCAGCAATACAAAGTGGTAATAACAAAAAAGCCGACTCAGTGAGTCGGCTTTCGTTTGTATGGTGGGGGGGGACGGATTCGAACCATCGAAGGCAGTGCCGTCAGATTTACAGTCTGATCCCTTTGGCCACTCGGGAACCCCCCCAGGGTTTTTATACTTGTTTCGCCGTTTTCCCAACGCAGCGCTTCAAGTTTGTTTAACTGTTAATAACAACTAAACAGAATATGGTGGGGGGGGACGGATTCGAACCATCGAAGGCAGTGCCGTCAGATTTACAGTCTGATCCCTTTGGCCACTCGGGAACCCCCCCAGGGTTTTTATACTTGTTTCGCCGTTTTCCCAACGCAGCGCTTCAAGTTTGTTTAACTGTTAATAACAACTAAACAGAATATGGTGGGGGGGGACGGATTCGAACCATCGAAGGCAGTGCCGTCAGATTTACAGTCTGATCCCTTTGGCCACTCGGGAACCCCCCCAGGGTTTTTATACTTGTTTCGCCGTTTTCCCAACGCAGCGCTTCAAGTTTGTTTAACTGTTAATAACAACTAAACAGAATATGGTGGGGGGGGACGGATTCGAACCATCGAAGGCAGTGCCGTCAGATTTACAGTCTGATCCCTTTGGCCACTCGGGAACCCCCCCAGGGTTTTTATACTTGTTTCGCCGTTT
Source organism: Vibrio mediterranei (assembly GCF_900088415.1). Lineage (GTDB taxonomy): Bacteria > Pseudomonadota > Gammaproteobacteria > Enterobacterales > Vibrionaceae > Vibrio > Vibrio mediterranei. The sequence goes on along the minus strand of NZ_FLLQ01000004.1, from coordinate 429,224 downwards.
TCCCAACGCAGCGCTTCAAGTTTGTTTAACTGTCAATAACAACTAAACAGAATATGGTGGGGGGGGACGGATTCGAACCATCGAAGGCAGTGCCGTCAGATTTACAGTCTGATCCCTTTGGCCACTCGGGAACCCCCCCAGGAGTTTTTATACTTGTTTGATGTTTTCCCAACACATCACTCAAGTGCGGAGCGCATCATAACAAACTGCGCATAGCTGTAAACCCTTTTTTGAGGATTTTGAATTGAATGGTGCCTTTTTGGACAAAGACGCTTAAAAAGCGTGTTTTTAGTCATTATTTATTAACCAGCGCGGTGTTACATTGATTGTACGTGGATGGTTTCTAAATAGATGAGCATCAAATGTAAATAATCTCTTTAGAATACATTTACACTTCTTGACGTTACTCCTCGTATTACTCGCTACACTATCTGTAGTTTTTACACTGAAGACAAACACGATGAAAAACAAAACAATAATCGGTTTGCTGGCACTGTCTATTCTTAGTGCTTCACCAGCAACCTTCGCCAAAAGGAACGTTGGCTCCAAGGCTATCTCAGTAGTGACTGAACCTGTTGCCATCCATCAAGTTTCTCAATCTCTCTCATTAGTTGGCAAATTAGAAGCGGATCAGTCAGTTATTATCGCCTCGGAAGTCAACGGTATCGTCGATGAAATCAAAGTCACCGCTAACCAAAAGGTTGAAAAAGGTCAGCCTTTGGTCTTACTTAATGACGATAAAGCGCGAGCTGCTGTCGCTGAAGCAAAGGCTTATACCCGTGATCAAAAGCGTATCCTTGCTGAATTTGAGCGTCTAGTAGACCGCAATGCAATTACTAAAACCGAAATTGATGCACAGAAAGCTGCGGTAGAAATTGGTAATGCACGATTAGACGCGGCTAATGCCAATCTGAACGATCTTTATATCGAAGCTCCCTTCACAGGTACAGTGGGCTTAATTGACTTTAGCCGAGGAAAACTGGTCAGTGTCGGTACTGAACTGCTGACTTTAGATGACCTCTCGACGATGCAACTCGACCTTCAAGTTCCTGAACACTACTTACCTATGCTTGAAAAAGGTATGGATGTGACCGCCAGAACATCAGCATGGGGTACACGTATTTTCACAGGTAAAGTGGTTGCAATCGATACCCGAGTGAATCAGGAAACCCTCAACCTTCGAGTTCGTATTCATTTTGAAAATGATGAAAACCGTTTAAAACCAGGCATGCTTGCGCAAGCTAGAATGGAATTTCCACCAATTGAAGCACCGATCATTCCAGTACAGGCTTTGGAATATTCGGGTACTAAGCGTTTTGTTTACGTCGTTGATGAAAACAACAAGGCACATCGCACGGAAGTATTCTTAGGCGCGCGCGTTGGTAACCAAGTGGTGATTGAAAAGGGTTTAGAAATCGGCCAGCGTATTGTGGTTCAAGGTATCGTAAATATGCGTGATGGTGCCTCGGTTCAAGAAGTGAAATCCGAACCGACAGCAGGTCGCACCGGTGACAAGCCAGCGGGCAATGACAAGGAAGCGAGCTAATGTTGTTATCTGATGTTTCTGTTAAACGTCCGGTAGCGGCAATCGTATTGAGCTTGCTGCTCTGCGTGTTCGGTATTGTTTCCTTTAGTAAGCTCGCCGTTCGTGAAATGCCGGACATTGAAAACCCAGTTGTTTCTATCTCTACTCGTTATGAAGGGGCATCGGCTACCATCATTGAGAGTCAGATCACCTCTGTGATTGAAGACCAACTTTCTGGTATCAGTGGTATTGATGAAATAGAGTCGACCACGCGAAACAGCATGTCACGTATTACAGTGACATTTGAACTCGGCTATGACTTGAATACCGGTGTCAGTGACATTCGTGATGCCGTAGCCCGTGCCCAGCGCGCACTTCCGGATGAGGCGGATGACCCTCTGGTGTTTAAGAACAATGGTAGTGGTGAAGCGTCACTCTATATCAATCTTAGTTCTTCAGAGATGGACCGCACTCAGCTTACTGATTATGTGAACCGTGTTTTGGTCGACCGTTTCAGTCTTATCTCTGGCGTGAGCTCGGTGGATATTTCAGGTGGCCTGTATCAGGTAATGTACATTAAGCTCAAGCCTGCCTACATGGCTGGTCGCGGTGTGACAACGTCAGATATTACCTCGTCGCTACGCAGCGAGAACATTGAAAGTCCGGGCGGCGAAGTTCGAAACGATGCCACTGTGATGTCAGTGCGTACCGCACGCGCCTACAATACACCTGTCGATTTTGAATATTTGGTAGTTAAGCGCGCTAGTGATAATACGCCTATCTACCTAAAAGATGTTGCTGATGTTTATGTGGGCGCAGAAAACGAAAACTCGACCTTTAAGAGTGATGGCGTCGTCAACGTTAGTATGGGGATTGTGCCGCAATCGGACGCAAACCCGCTACAAGTCGCTGACTTAGTTCATAAAGAAGTAGAGCGCATGCAGCAGTTCCTTCCACAAGGAACGAGACTGGCGATTGACTACGATTCTACCGTCTTTATCGACCGCTCGATTTCAGAAGTGTATAACACGCTGTTTATTACCGGCGGTTTGGTTATCCTCGTGCTTTACATCTTTATTGGCCAAGCTCGAGCTACTTTGATTCCAGCCGTGACGGTTCCAGTGTCGCTTATCTCGTCTTTTATTGCGGCATATTTCTTTGGCTTCTCTATCAACTTAATTACCTTAATGGCACTGATCCTTTCAATCGGTCTGGTGGTCGATGATGCCATTGTGGTAGTCGAAAACATCTTCCACCATATCGAAAGAGGAGAGTCACCTCTATTAGCGGCCTATAAAGGGACGCGTGAGGTAGGGTTTGCTGTTATTGCCACTACACTGGTTTTGGTGATGGTGTTCCTGCCTATCTCATTTATGGATGGCATGATCGGGTTGCTATTTACTGAGTTTTCGGTGTTACTGGCGATGTCGGTGATCTTTTCCTCATTGATTGCATTAACGCTAACGCCGGTGTTGGGAAGCACTATTCTAAAAGCCAATGTAAAACCGAATCGCTTTACTCAGTTCGTCGACAAGGGGTTTAGAAAGCTTGAGCGCGGTTACAAAGCGGCTTTGGTTAAAGCCCTTCGATTGAGATGGATGGCACCAATTATCATCGTGGCTTGTATTGGCGGTAGTTTCCAATTGATGCAACAAGTCCCTGCCCAATTAACACCGTCAGAAGACCGTGGGGTTATTTTTGCCTTCGTTCGCGGTGCCGATGCGACCAGTTATAACCGTATGGCTGCAAATATGGACATCGTTGAGAAACGTCTTATACCGCTATTAGGGCAAGGTTTCTTAAAGTCGTTTAGTATTCAATCGCCTGCGTTTGGCGGTAATGCGGGTGACCAAACGGGCTTTGTTATCATGATTTTAGAGGATTGGAATGATCGTGATATCACGGCACAAGAATCTCTCAATGTGGTGAGAAAGTCTTTGGCGGGTATTGCCGATGTCCGTGTCTTCCCATTTATGCCGGGTTTCCGAGGCGGGTCGAGCGAACCTGTGCAGTTTGTTATTGGTGGTTCGGATTATCATGAGCTACAAACCTGGGCGGATAAACTAGAGTTGGCAGCGGAACAGTCTCCGTTTATGGAAGGGGCAAGTACCGACTATTCTGAGAAAACGCCTGAACTTGTTGTGACGATTGACCGTGAGCGTGCCGCAGAGTTAGGCATTAGTGTGTCTGATATCTCGGATACGTTAGAGATCATGCTTGGTGGTAAAAGTGAAACCACCTATGTAGAACGCGGCGAAGAGTATGACGTGTATCTGCGTGGTGATGAGAATAACTTTAATAACGCCAATGATTTAAGTCAGATCTATATGCGAACTAAGTCCGGCGAATTGGTTACTCTGGATGCGGTGACTTCCATCGAAGAAGTGGCGTCATCAATTCGTTTGTCACACTACAACAAGCAGAAATCGATCACCATTAAGGCCAACCTATCGGACGGTTACACATTAGGTGAAGCGCTCGATTTCATGGACCAACAAGCTGTGGAAATGCTTCCTGGTGATATCTCAGTAAGCTATGCGGGTGAATCGAAAGATTTCAAAGAAAACCAGTCCAGTATCTTAGTCGTGTTTGGTTTGGCTCTGCTGGTGGCTTATCTCGTACTAGCCGCTCAGTTTGAAAGCTTCGTAAACCCTCTCGTGGTAATGTTTACTGTACCTATGGGCGTATTTGGTGGCTTCCTAGGTCTGGTAATCATGCAGCAAGGACTGAATATTTACAGCCAAATCGGCATGATCATGTTGATCGGTATGGTGACCAAAAACGGTATCTTGATTGTAGAGTTTGCTAACCAGTTACGTGATAAAGGCGTTGAGTTTGAAAAAGCTATTATTGATGCTTCAGCACGACGTTTACGTCCCATCATGATGACGGCATTTACTACGCTCGCGGGTGCAATTCCGCTGATTCTGTCTACTGGAGCAGGCTATGAAAGTAGAGTCGCAGTGGGTACGGTAATATTCTTTGGTATGGCTTTCGCTACCTTAGTGACCTTGTTTGTAATCCCAGCGATGTATCGACTTATCTCTGCTAAGACCAAAGCGCCAGGGCATGTTGAAGCCGAACTCAATAAAGCGCTGAGTCACGATGTAAAAGCACGAGCCAGCCATGGCGAGTTAACCGACAACTAAAACCACAGATTAAATTAAAATCACGGTTTAAATTAGTCTCATAAAATGCTCAGTTTCGACTGGGCATTTTTTTGTTTGTTGGTTAGGATTGTTGAGTACAAAAACAATCAATAAGGAAAGTAAAGTGGCTGAATTTAAATACAAAGATCTTCCTCAAGAGCAGCAAGATAAACTGGATGCGGCGGTATTTCGTAAGCTGTTGACTCACCTTGATGAAAACAAAGATGTGCAGAACATCGATCTGATGATTCTTGCAGGATTCTGCCGTAACTGTTTTAGCAAATGGTATAAAGCAGAAGCGGAAAATGAAGGATTGGCGCTGGACATCGATGACGCCCGAGAGCGTGTTTACGGTATGACTTACGATGAGTGGAAAACTAACCACCAACCTAAAGCGACACCTGAACAGTTGGCCGCGTTTGAAGCGCGTCAAAACAAGAAATAGTCATTAGATTCTCTTCCTCTTGAGGAAGAGAATTACTTTTTTGTGATAGCCATTTAAGTCGATAAATCAAAGCGAGGCACTTACCCGTCCATACCCTAATCGGGGTATACCCACTGCCACTAATCACAACTTACTCTTTAGTCCATTTCTATTTAGCACCTCAATGCTAACGTTAATAAAGAATAACAAGAACCGCAGTGGTCATGATTTATGTTTGCATCCAAAAAACAGTTACTAAACACTCAGCAGCAGTTGCAACAGCAAAAACAACAGACGGACACTTTTGCTTGCCAGATTGAGCAATTGCAGAAAGAGCTAGCGCTTCGCGAGCAAACTATCGAGCGACTGGAGCAGCAGCTGTCTTCGCAGAAGGCTCGTTCGCGTCGATTCTTAAATAGCGTGACGACGCAAATGATCTCCACCACCGCCAATATTGAACAGGCTAATAACCAACTTATTGCTCAAAGTGATCAGTTGCAGGCTAATCTTGGCGTGTTTGAAAGCACACAGCAGCAGTTGCATGCTATGTATCAGTCGTTGGATGAAGTCTCTCAGTCAGCGGCAACGAGCAAAGAAACCGTCGCAGCTCTTCAGGTACTTACCAGCGATATCACTCAGTTTATTAGTATTATCCACCAGATATCCGAGCAAACAAATTTACTGGCGTTAAATGCTGCCATTGAAGCCGCGCGCGCTGGTGAGCATGGTCGTGGTTTTGCAGTAGTAGCTGATGAGGTGCGCTCTTTGGCGGGTAGAGCCAATGAAGCCGCCAGTGAAATTTCGGGATTGGTTGAACGCATTGAAGGCAGCACGAATCGAGCGGGAGATAATATTGAATTGGTCTCAAGCCAAGTAACGGAAGCGTCACGAGGCGCGGCAGAGATAGTTCAAGATACCCAGTCTATTTTGTCTCTCTCATCTGATACGGTAGATGTGATTTACAAAAGCACAGTAGATATTTACGCTTCAAGCGCAATCGCACAATACACCAATATGTGGACGACTGCCCATTCTAAGCTCATCGGCGCCGAATACGAACATTCGCTATTAGAGCTCAAAGAACACGAAACCATCTTTGGTCAAATAGTGGCTCATCATGATGAAACCCGCCAGTTAGCGAGTGTTGGTGGGCCTTTGCAGTTTTTCGGTGACAAAGCCAAGTCTTATCATGATTGCCTGCAGCACGTGGCGAATGATGAAGCTGATGTGGAACTGATTGGCCAGTTAGATGATAGTTATAGAGACCTTGTACACTATATTTCGGAAGCTCAAGAGCGTGTTAAATCTGATTATCAGCGCTATTAATACTGTTTGAATCGTAACAAATAAAAACGCCACTTCGCTTACCGAAGTGGCGTTTGGTCTTCATTGAAGATTAAGCCAGTTCACCTGTCGCTTCGAAGCTTGCTAGCTTGTCAGTGTAAGGTTGTAGATCGCCAATGTTGTTATTAATCCACTCTGCATTGTAGTAAGTGTCTAGATAACGCTCGCCACTGTCACATAGTAGGGTGACAATAGAGCCTTTCTCGCCGCGCTTTTTCATTTCGCCAGCCAATTGCAACACACCGTATAAGTTAGTACCTGTCGATGCCCCGACTTTACGACCTAACATTTTCTCCAACCAGTGGATGGTAGCAATACTTGCCGCATCAGGAATGGTGCGCATTTCATCGACCACACCTGGGATAAAGCTAGGCTCCACACGAGGGCGGCCAATGCCTTCAATTTTGCTACCACAGTCACCGGTAATATCAGCATTACCTGTTTTGAAGAAGTCATGGAACACGGAATTCTCTGGGTCGACAACACACAATTTAGTGTCGTGCATTTGATAGCGGATAAAGCGTCCGATTGTTGCAGATGTACCGCCAGTCCCAGGGCTCATTACTACCCATGTAGGAATCGGATGATCTTCTAGCTCCATTTGATTAAAAATAGAGTTGGCAATGTTGTTGTTACCACGCCAGTCTGTAGCACGTTCTGCGTAGGTAAATTGGTCCATATAGTGACCGTTAAGTTCTTTCGCTAAGCGGTGAGACTCGGCATAGATTTGGTCAGGACGATCAACTAGGTGTGCTTTACCGCCATAGAATTCGATTTGCTCGATCTTCTTACGAGCTGTGCTCTTTGGCATAACCGCGATAAATGGCAAACCAAGTAGGCGCGCGAAGTAAGCTTCAGAAACCGCAGTGCTACCTGATGATGATTCAATAACCGTCGTCTTTGGACCAATCCAACCGTTACAAAGTGCATAAAGGAAAAGAGAACGCGCTAAACGGTGCTTTAACGAACCAGTAGGGTGTGTACTTTCATCTTTTAGATAAACATCGATACCCTCGATGCTTGGAAGATCGAGTTTGATGAGGTGCGTATCGGCTGAGCGTTGGAAGTCTGCCTCAATTTTACGGATGGCGTCATTTACCCATTTTTGGTCGTTGTGCATAGTTGAGCGTCCTATTTTCTTTTTAATATGGTGATAATTTACCTACATACCCAGAGAAAAACTTTGCTATATTGTCTGTGGTTTTGCAAATTAGTAGAAAAGTTTTCTACTTGGAGAGTTTGGTGGATATAGATAATACTGATAAAAAGTTGCTTGCACTTTTACAACAGGACGGCACCTTGTCACTAAATGAGTTAGCTGATGCGGTAAATTTAACAACTACACCGTGTTGGAAGCGACTAAAAAAACTCGAAGATCAAGGAATCATTGATAAACGTGTTGCTTTGCTAGATCCAGAAAAGCTCGGCTTGTCATTCACCGCTTTCGTGCAAGTCAAAACGACTGATCACTCACATGAGTGGTATAAAGAATTTGTCGAAACCGCATCACTTTTTCCGGAAGTGATGGAGTTTTATCGCATGGCGGGTGAGTATGACTACATGATGAAAGTACTGGTTAAAGACATGAAATGTTTTGATGAGTTCTACAAAAAGTTGGTCAATAGTATTGATGGTTTGTCTAATGTGACCTCGACATTTGCCATGGAACCGTTGAAGTACACCACAGCGTTACCGATACGTTGATTCAGTAAAAGCTCTCAACTTATTGCCATCAAGCTTGCTTCGTCTGAGTAATCACTCTATAAAACTAGACTAGATTCATATCAAAATTGGCAGGCAAAGGAGTGTCGTATGCTGCATCAGCTAATGGTGTCGGTAAAAAAACCGTTTATTAAAATGGTACCAGTGCCTAAGCCAGAGTGCTTGTCGGGCTCTGGTCAAGTACTTAACGTCCCATCACTATGTCATCAGTATTCAGTGAAAAGGCCGTTAGTGGTAACGGATGGAGTGTTGAGAAAACTGGGGCTGCTCGATGATATGCTTGCCGCATTGGACGCCGCCGCTATTGAATACAGTTTGTTTGATGAAGTCCTTCCTGACCCCGACTTTGCCACGGTTCGCAAAGGCGTTGAGCGTTATAAACAGCAGAGTTGCGATGGCATTATTGCGTTCGGAGGTGGGTCACCAATGGACTGCGCTAAGGCGATTGCTGGCAGTGCGAAATCTAACAAAGATGTCTCTAAGCTGACGGGATTGCTCAAAGTACACCGTCCACTGATGCCAATTATTGCGATTCCAACAACAGCAGGCACAGGCTCTGAAGGGACGGTAGCGGCGGTAGTCAGCGATGTAGAGTCCAAAATGAAGCGCTCTATTACCGATCCGTTCTTAGTCCCGAAAGTGGCGGTGTTAGACCCTGATATTATGTTGGGCTTACCCGCACAAATTACCGCAGAAACGGGGGCGGATGCCTTAACTCATGCCGTTGAGTCTTATCTGAGCCAATATTCAAATACCTTTACTGAAACGTGCTCAATCAACGCAATTCAAGCGATTTTCGACTATCTTCCAGCTGCTTATCTGCAAGGTAGTGACAAAGTCGCGCGAGAAAAAATGGCCATAGCGAGTTATGAGGCAGGTTTGGCGTTTACCCGAACTTATATCGGCTACGTTCATGCAATTGCCCATCAATTAGGGGCTTTTTACCATGTTCCTCATGGTAGGGCGAATGCGGTGGTATTGCCCCATGTACTTCGATTTATTGAACAAAGAGATAACGCAAGACTGACAAAACTGTCGTTGGCCTTGGGATATAAAGACAGTCATCACTTTATTGAAAATGTCGATTCGTTGCTCCGTACTCTGAATATTCCAACGGTGATACCGGAGCTTAATAAGTCCGACATTCCTCGCTTGGCAAAACAAGCAATTAAGGAAGCGTTTGGTGAGTATCCGGTACCTGAAGAGATGACGGTAGCGGAGTGCCAACAACTATTAGACACATTACTTGATACAGGAGCGCATTAATGAGTGCAGTTGAACTCAATGAACAACAGATGATAGAGCGACTTCAAGAACAGAAAGCCGCATTTAAAGAGTCTCCTTGTATTAGTCGCGAACTCAGACGCGTCAACCTGCTCAAACTGGAAAAAATCCTGCGAGAGAATCAATCTGAGATCTGTGAAGCCATCGCTAAGGACTTTGGGCATCGTTCTTCAACAGAAACAGCGCTGCTAGAAATTTTCTCTTCCATTGATGGCATTATTGATGCCAGAAAGCAGCTAAAAAAATGGATGCGTCCAAAACAACGTCATACTTCAGTTTGGTTCTGGCCTGCGAAAAATAAAGTCGTGCCTCAACCGTTAGGTGTCGTTGGGATTATCGTACCGTGGAACTACCCTCTTTATTTGGCTGTAGGGCCCATGACCGCTGCGTTAGCTGCGGGTAACCGTGTCATGGTAAAGATGTCGGAGAACTCAACTCATCTCTGCCAAGCTTTAGCGCAAGCATTTTCCAGTGCGTTTACCAAAGATGAAGTGTGCTTTATCTCCGAAACTGGCTCGACGGGTCAAGCGTTCTCAAAACTGCCATTTGACCACCTTATCTTTACTGGTTCAGGTGCTACGGGCCGTAAGGTTATGGCTGCGGCAGCAGAAAATCTAACACCGGTGACCTTAGAACTGGGCGGAAAATCTCCAACTATCATCGCACCAGATTACGATGTGAAGAAAGCACTCAAACGCATTCTTGGCGGCAAAGTGTATAACTCTGGGCAGACATGTGTGGCTCCGGATTACTTGTTAGTGCCGGAAGACAAGCTCAAGCATGTGATTAAAGCGGCGAAATCAGTGATGAAGAGTCGTTATAAAACTATTAACCACCCAGATTACACTGCAGTGATAGATGAGGTGTCGTTTACTCGCCTTAACGAGACGCTTCAATCTGCGAAGGAAGGGCAGGGCGAGGTGATTAACCTTATCCCAGCAAGTGAGCCAGACGCTCAGACTCGACGTTTTCCTTTACATTTAGTGGTAAGCCCCGCTTGCGATGAGCCAGTCATGACCAGAGAGATTTTTGGTCCTATCTTGCCAGTACTGACTTACAAATCCATGGACGATGTTTACCATTTCATTAATGAACGTGACCGACCACTGGCGCTGTATCTATTCTCTGATGATAAAGAACTGCAACAAGCGGTGTTGGAAAACACCATGTCCGGCGCGCTAACCATCAATGATGTGATGCTTCATGTGGCACAGCATGATTTGCCGTTCGGTGGTGTAGGACCAAGTGGTATGGGACATTATCATGGGCGCGAAGGGTTTGAGACTTTTTCTAAACTGCGTCCAATCATGCACCAAGGCAAGATGTCAGCGATTGGCTTTTTGCATTCACCTTACTCAGGGTTCGCTCGTCGTGTGGTGAATTATCTAATCAATCGAAAGTGGGGCAAGTACCCTCACTAACCTGAGAATCAGAGTAAGAACGAAAAGGCGGGGATGATTCCCCGCCTTTTTTATTAGTATCGTGACGTTTCATCGGTAAAGCGCATAACCCCTTCTTGAACTGAAGAAGCAATGAGCTCGCCTTTTTGGTTGAAAATTTCGCCACGAACCAATCCTCGAGAGTTACTAGCGTTCGGGCTATCTATTACGTACAACAACCACTCATCCATTTTTACAGGACGATGGAACCATATGGAATGGTCGATGGTAGCAACCTGAAATTTAGGGGTTAACAAGGTAACACCATGGGGGTGCAGTGCGGTGGTTAAGAAACCCCAATCGGATGCGTACCCAAGCAGGTACTGGTGGATAAGCTGATTGTCTGGCATCTCACCGTTCGCACGAATCCAAAGGTATTGTTTGGGCTCTGCCTTCTCTGGCTTCAATGGATTGATGACGGTCACCGGACGCATTTCAATCGGTTTTTCACCGCAAAAAGCTTTGCGAAGCTTTTCTGGGAGAAAGTCAGCGATTCGTGCTGCCAATTCAGATTCTGAAGCGTAGTTTTCCGGGCCTGGTATTTCTGGCATGGCGCTTTGATGCTCAAAGCCTGGTGCTTCACCATGGTAACTCGCCGTTAAGTAGAAAATGGGGCGACCATTTTGGATGGCTTTGACGCGGCGAGTACTAAAACTCTTGCCATCTCTCAGATTTTCCACATCGTAAATGATGGGCTTTTCCGGGTCACCGGGGTAGAGAAAGTAACTGTGGAAGGAGTGAACTGTTCTATCTTCAGCTACGGTATAACGCGCTGCAGACAACGCTTGTCCAATCACTTGGCCACCATAAACTTGCGGTAAACCAAGGTTCTCACTTTGCCCTCGGAACAAGTCAACTTCGAGCTGTTCTAGCTGTAATAGTTCTAATAAATCGCTTAGTGGTTTACTCATAGCACCCATCTTTTATTCATAACTTTATTAGCCAAGTGTGGGTTTTGCTGTCAATTTCGTCAAGCAGATAAAAATGTAGGAATTGGGTGAATTTATTGAAAAAAAGCGTGTTTTTGTTAAGCGAGATACCGTATATCTGATATGTTTATTGCATATTGTTCCTGTTTTTTGCACAGGTCGTAATCAAAAACTCAAGAGAGGCATCATGAAAAAGACACTCATCGGCACGCTGGTTATTGCTTTAGGTCTAGGCTTGGTAGGGTGTCAATCTGCACCTCAATCAGACGCAGCATCTCAAGTTGAACAACAGAAGAAGATGGAAGACAGTATGTCATCAGTGAAAGGCACAATTGCTTACAGAGAGCGTATTGCATTACCGCCTAATGCCGTTGTGACAGTGAAACTTCAAGATGTATCGCTACAAGACGTTGCTGCCACAGTGATCAGTGAGCAAACCTTTACAACCGATGGTGCACAAGTGCCGTTTGATTTTGAGTTAAGCTACGACATGGCGGATATCAAAGCGAAGCATACTTATAGTGTGAGCGCTCGCATTGAAGTAGATGGCAAACTGCGTTTTATCAGTGATACCTCATACCCTGTTATCACAGACGCTAACCAAACAGCAAACGTAAATATGATGTTAGTTGGTGTGCGCTAATACCTATCACTGGATGGCAGTTATGGCTGCCATCCAAATTCTTTCAAACGAACCCTACCTTTGATTGAAAACGCCACGCCTTCCTCCATTAATCGCGCTCTTTGTCTTAAGAAATCATCTCCTTTTAGCGATATCTCTCCTTTGCCATTAATCACTCGATGCCAAGGTAATGCACTACCTTCAGGTAAGTTGCCTAATGCTTTGCCAACATGGCGTGCATAACCCGGATAGCCCGCCATTTTTGCAATTTGACCGTAAGTCGCGACTTTTCCAAGTGGAATTTGGTGAATTACTGCAAAGATTTGCGCCTTAAATTGATCCATACTGAAGGTGTCCTAGTTCATTTTGCCAAGGATAGGTAATAAGGAGGAGCTATGGTATTTTCCGTTTTTCAATTCATAATCACAAGTCTACTTGTTGTAGTTTGTGCTAGAACGATCAGCGTTACCGAAGGTGATATCCCTGTGCTAGCGATGATGATCCCTGCGCTGTGGATCTTGCCTCAGGGTGGCATAGCAGGACTGATGCTGCTTGCTTCAATGGTGGTATATGGCCTCACTTTACCCCTTCAGTCTATTGCGATGTCGGTGGCGGTTTGGATACTAATCCCAGTATTTTCTGTCGCGTTTTCCAAACGAAGTAATATATGGGTCGTCAGCATCATAGGGCTCATAGTCTTGACCCTCAATGTTGGGATTATGCTCACCCAATCGGCGGGTAAATTAGGTGGCACCCCTATGGTGACACTTGTTCAAGCTTTCTCAGTTTTCGTTGCTTGGTATGCGGCGCGAAACTGGAAAGGTTCAACGGAGCATAGCTGGTGGTCATTAGCATTGATATTGCCAATTTGGGCGGCCGGTTTGCCATACGCCGCGTTGGTATCTTTGTGTATTACCGGAATTTTAGCTTCGATGGAAAGTCTCGGAAGACTTAAAACATTTCGTTGGAACAAGCTGTTGTGCTGGACACTGCCCACGGTAGGTTTTGCCGCTTTAGTCGTAGTGCCATCGATAGAAGTACCTAAACCAGTATTTGTTGTTTGGCTCTGTTTGTTGGGCACAGCATGGATGACCGATTACATTCTTAGCATAGATGAAGAACAGCAAGAACCTTAAAGCTCTTTTTGAACAAGAAAAAGCGCAGACATTGACTACAGTGTCGGCGCTTTGACTATTCTGTAAGCACTTAATCTACTTAGGGTACAAATTTGCGGTGATGGCCTTGCATTCATCGTCACGATACCTGATAATCCTCCCACGCCTTGCAACAGTGACCCTTCACCAAGCAACGCAACAAAATCTATGGAGGCCCTGGTCCTCCCGCAACAATAGCTCGTGAACTCGGTCAGGTCCGGAAGGAAGCAGCCGCAGCGAGTGACTTGTGTGCCGGGATGTGGCTGGGGCTTCCACCCATTGAAAACGCCGCTTTTATAAGCGGCGTTTTGCTATCTAAATCTCATCAGAGCTTCGCTAATTGCCGTCTTTCCTGTGCCAGCAGGAATCTATCGATAGCGCCCACCTCCGTAAACTGCCTAACGGGGCTAGTTTAATTTGCTCCATTTCGTGTTTCAAAACATCCCCCAAAAATTACCGTCATTCCCTTGAAAAAGGGAATCTCATTCAGCGCGTCCCGCAGCCGAGTGACGTAACTTAGTCGCCAATTTTCAGTCACCTACACGTGGTAGGAGGTCCTCACTTTCGTGAGGATGACGGCTATAGGGGGCATGTTAGAAGTGAAGGGATGTAGAGCATTTCTGTCCAAAAACGATTTAGGCCGCTAACTAAAGTAGTGTGATCACCAATCGGTCCTAGTGACTTGGCTGTACGTGAATGGCTGTAAACTTACTACGTAGAAATTCGAGGCGAGTTAGAATTTACAGACTTCTGTTGCGAGCATCACCATATAACGTTTAGTCACTTTTAATCGACGAGTTACAACGTACCACAACTTCCAACAGCATAGAAAACCCGACTGGTACTGAACTTACGTACTGAGTTATGCGCTATCCAATCTAGTAATCATCCTTTGAACAACTTTTTACTAATTGAATATTATTTATTAGCTATCTTGCCATTTAGAAAGGAGTTTTTTAGCTACAACTTTGCGATTTCTAATTTGTTCACTCGATTTGTGCAACAAATCTTGTTCATAAAACCTAGAGCTAGCGTTCTTCAATTCTTAGTCAGATATAACGTGCTTATCCAACGTATCTTTAATCTTATAGGCTTCTTCAGCCAGTGTCTTTATTATTTCACACAGTTCTAATTTATAGCCTACGAAAGATAATTCGTTAGGGTAAATAGTGTGATATTCATAAGAGTCGCTTATGAAAATAGCTCTTAAATATTCTTTAGTTATACTGTGTAGATTTGGATAGTGTGTAAGTATTATACTCACTTCGTGTATTTTTGCTTCTAGTAGAACTCCAATTTTACTCGACTTTACTATATGGATGTCATAGAAGTTCATGGATTTTAGTATAGGGATTAGCTTGTCTTTCTGAATGTAAATATTTTCGGGTAAGTCATGGGGTAAATTTATGGTGATTAAACACATATGATATTTACCTACGGTTTATTAATTCTTCGATAAGTTATTATGATCTCTAGTTAAACGCATAAGTACAATCACTATTGGTTATCACGGTGATAACTGCAAGTTTCTTTTTTGGAGTGCTAAGCTATGCACCCAGACTCTAGAAACAAAAAAAAGATGAAGTTATTTTCTATTTTACTACTCGTTCTGATTATTACCGGATGTGGATCTGAAAAGACACCGGGAGATGACAATGGACAAAAAATACTCCAAAGTATCTCAATAATGTTTGAACAAAATAATTCAACAGGGACCTTAAGCTACTCTATACCTATTGGCCATAGTAAACAGTTGATAGCAAGGGGCTTATATGATGATGGAAGTACAGTTGATATAACAAGTGTTGTCAGCTGGAGTTCTTCTAATCAAACTGTAGCAACAGTAGATAAAAATGGATTATTGAAAGCTAAAGAAGAAGGAAGTTCTTTAGTTACAGCACAGTTTGATGGAATCCGAAGTAACGCCCTTTCTGTGACAGTCAGCGCTGCTGAGTTGCAGGAGTTGCAGGTGACGCCAGGCTTAGTCTCGTTAACTAAAGGAGCTACTCAACAGTTAAAAGCGGAGGCATTTTACAATAATGGCTCAAGTCGTGATGTAACAGAGTCAGTGAGATGGCAATCTTCTAATGGGGAAGTAGCTACGGTAGATCTTCACGGTATGTTGAAAGGCACAGAAGAAGGTAGCTCCTTGATTACGGCCCAACTCGAAGGTATCCGAAGTAATACAGTAACGGTTACGGTGACATCGAGCGGTGAAGAGTTGACACCTATTGAGGATGCACTAAAAACAGGTGATCATAAAAAAGTACCGAATATAGAGCTTTTTTATGATGAGATACTTGCTGAAGTTGATGATAAAGATTACGGCGAAATAGGCGAAGCAGTTTGGAGTGTTATTAGTAAGTTTAGCGATCAATCTTTTAGTTTTGACACGAGAAACTGTCCACATTCAAACAGAAACGAATGTGACATTGAAGGCTTTAATGAGGAGTTCTTTAACTACTACCAACAGATTGTTGAATACCTAGTAGATATCCAATCAGTAAAACAAGTTCGCATCTTTGAAGTCCCTGGTTATAGGTTAGAAAGGCTATTAGTTCTACTTGGCGATAAGCTGAGAGAAGAGGTTGCTTTTCCTATGTTCGCACATAGTACAGACACTTATACGTTTATTGGTGCGTTACTTTCCGATGGTTTAAACTATGATTTGCGAGCGCTAGTTTATCCACAAAATGACTTGGGGATTAACAACTCCGCCTATAATTTAGCAGAATTAACAGCTATCAGTACGCGTTTACTCATGGTAAATAATGGAGTTCCAGTGAGTGCATACGCTATACCGGGACAAGAAGTCACCGTTATTAACAATAGTGAGCAGGACGTCTATCTAGCGATAGGACGTCATATGTGGAATTCAACAACACCATTTGATCAAAATAGGCTTGGTTACTCTCGACCAAGTGACTTTGCCTTGCAAGCCTCGTGGACTAATGGGGAGGATGAACTAGTTAGAAAAATAATCGTCCCTAGCGGTAGTAGTGAGAAGTTTAATTCTTCTACAGGGGGAAATGTTTGGGTAGTGGGTAAGACTCCTACTGGTTCAATCTTAGATTTAGAACTTCAGAATATTGCACTTGGTTCAGTTGTAAGTCCTTATTCAAATGAAATTGAGATAAATACCTTTAAAGACTCCGTTAACCGAGAGGTGTTTCCTTATTATATTTTTTCAACAGATAATTCAAATGATGTTTATCACCACCAAGTATATAAAGATCTATTTGAAAATGAACCTGTTGAGAAGTTACTCTCTGATGCAGATTGGTTTAGTCAGAACTATCCGGCATATGGATACAGGCACGGAGAAAACGTAAGGCAAGTCTCTGGTATTCAGGGCTTTGTCACAGGATTAGGCCTTGATATGGATGCTCCTTTACTTGACTACGTTCAAAGTTTCTATTATCCGACAGACGTGTCGATTTTTTCAACATCATCGTTTAATGATCCTGTAGGCTCCAGTTACGGTAAGTTTGCTCCAACGAACACAAGTCCAGCCTCCCATACTGATGGTTCTCTTATTTATGGTCACTTAAACTTTCATGAAAAAGCCCATATCTTTCAAGATAACGACACACAATTCATGCCATGGAGACCTGTTTCTGGGACTGAAGCGACAGTCAACTTGATCGCATGGTCTTTAACCTATGAATACAACAAAAACCATTATGAAGCCCCTGATTTCACGGAGGCTCAATGTTGGTCAAATATCCACTTCGATGATTTTATAATTGCTTTGGGTTCAGCCTATCAAACGGATGATCCACATCAGGCAATGGTGGATCATTGGAACGAAAAAACCGGGACTTATTTTCGTGGTCAATATAATATTTTTCTACAAATGATGGTTGCCGCAGATAAAACTGAGGGCTCAACAGCGGAGTTTAACCAATTATTTCAACGTACCTCTATAATGCATCGAAATCTCAGAGAAGCACTTGAAAGTGCAGCTTTATGGGATAGTCGAGCTCAATCTCTAGGTTTTGCTGGATTAAATAGAGAAGACGTTAAGGATTGGGAGCTAAATGATATCTTATATGTTCTATTTTCATCCGCAGCATCCCTCGACTATTACGACTTATTACACGGCCTTGGAGTTGTTATTGGTCAAGATGCTCGTGATCATGTTCGTTCCGCTTCATATACTATAGTTGATGCTAAGGTATATGACATATCAGATTGTAAATGGGCTACTCCACCGTTATTTACTAGAGACCTACCGGTTGTGATGGAACTAAAAAAATATGAGAATGTCGCGCTGGGTAAGCCTGTTACAGCATCATCATATAACCCCAATAGAGAACCATATTATGCAACAGATGGTTCCTATTCGACTCATACAGAGACTACAAATAAATTGACTGAAGAGTGGATAGAAGTAGATCTTGGATATGAACATAATTTGGATTCTATTTCTGTAGTTAATTTCAATCATAGTGCGTATTGGGAGCGATTTAGCGGAACAGAAGTACATGGTTTTAATAGCAAAAGAGAGTTGAAATTTGAATCAGGAAAGCTTAATGCCATGGACAGGTATAGCGTTACTTCAAATGAACGTTTCGAAGATATCCAGTATATTAGAGTTTTCAAAACTGGAGAGGATAATATGGTGGTCCAAACTTCTCAAATTGAAGCTGTAATATATGATAAATAAATTCTAAGTGTATAGAGCTTAGTTTGACTGAGCTCTATATTTCAAATGTAAAGATGTTAGCTATGTAATCTGGACCTGGAATAAGATGTTAAAATTAGTCTATTAGATATTGTTGTCTTATTTTGTGAATATTCTATTGCATATTTTATTTAGCTCATTAATCATTTTTGTATGTCGATTTCTGACATGAAAGTATCCATAAATTGTTGTATTTATCCCTATTTTATCAACGAAGTCTATATCTACAAACTTTAAGTCCGGATCGTTCTCTGGCAAAAGAAACTTAGAAGCGGGGAATGCAATGTCCGTTTTTTTAACTATGTTTATTACAGCCGAAGGTAACTCAGTTCTAAAAACAACATTTATATTAGCCAAGTAAGACTGTTTGATTACTTCAGCATAAGATATAGTGTCATTCCAACCAGCCGCAATCAGTGTTGCTATTTCATAATAGGTCCTAGAACTCTTCAAATCATTTAGAGAAATATTATTTTTATAGATGAGAGACTGTTTTCTTACTATTAATTTAAAATCATCTTTGACTATAGGGTGATTATAAATTTCTTTTGTTTTTTTTGCGAGCTCATAACTAATCGCGTAGTCTATTTCGTTTGTTACCAACCTATCTATGCTAGATGAGTTGAAATTTACTAACTGGACTTGTGTATTTGGGGGTATTTTCCTTATTTCTTCAAGTAGTTCATTAGCTATCCCTGATAGAAAGTGAGGGGATACAGCGATTTTAATGACGTCTCGAAAGATTGGCTTTTTGCTTGAGTCATTATCGTATACGGAGTTCTCTATTTTTGTAATTAGTGGCTCAATTTCGTCATATATATCAATCGTTTTTAGTGTTGGGCTTAACCCTCGTTGAGTCTTAACGAACAGCTCATCTTCGAAATATTCTCTGAGTTTTTTCAAAGATTTACTTACTGCAGGCTGAGTTACCATTAATCTTTCAGCTGTTTTACCCATATGTCTCTCTTGGGTCAATACAACCAACACTCTGAGCAAATTTAGGTCCACTTTCTTAAACATTTCTTTGGGCATTAATTAGTTCTTCTTATATTTCTGTGCAAGCCGAACTTACTCTAAATGGTGATTGAATTATATTCTTTCTTTGAACTTGTGGGACAAGATCACACGATATTTATGTTAACATATATACCAATAATCAGTTATTTTTTAGTATTGTATCCCCACATATAAAGAAGCATTGCTGTGATTTGAAAAAAAGTTCATGAACTCATCATCCACACCTGCTAATTGTTCTAGCATGATGCTAAGAAATAATTAGAAGGCGAATAATAAAATACAGTATCAAAAGTTCTATACAGAAATATGAAGTAGATAATTATTGATGTGAGTACACTTTCTCGTTGATTCAACTTATTACTTATTGCATGCAAAATTCCTTAATAGAAATTTAATCAGAACAACCATACTATATCGACGATCAAACTCTTCGCATGACTTCGGCATAAAAATAGCTTTAGGGTATTGATTTTACTGAAGCTCAGTGTTGTGTTTGAGAATTGTTCAATACCTTTCCGAGTTAGACTGGCCTTAAGCTATTAGTTTGCATAACATTGTATAAAATGGTGCTCATCTCTGCATAAGCTCAAAATGATTTTATATTAAGTGACTCACTGCTCATAAATACAATACATTACAAAACCACATACTGAATCGATTCAGGGGTTACTTTATAGCTGTCTCTAGCCGCTCATTTTACTATCAAATCCATATTGTTAACCTCTCTGGAGAGCTTTGTTTAGAGCTTCTACGCTAATGCGACAATAATGTATGGCTTTGTAAACTGCCATTGTATAACAACTCATTAACGTAGTAGTTTGATTATATAACTGTCAGTTAGAGTGAACTCGATCGCTGGTAGGTAAGCATGCGTTATGTCCAAGGAGAGTGAACCAATTATCTAGAGTATTATGAGGTAGATGATGAGTGCAGAGCTGAGACGTAAAATAGAAGAGTTATTGGTGATCGCAAAGCAGGAAGGTGTTTCTATTTTGGGGTTAGTTGATTCGGCTGATGAAGCACAATGCCAGATTTTTCGGAGCATTGAATTGAACTCTCGTCAGGGTATCAGGGCGTTAGATGACATCGTCATGGGACAAAAGTGTCTTGCTGATGGAAGTGCTTGTGATACCTGCCACCAATCTTGCAGGGAAGACCCTAGTTCAGAAATCCCTAAGGTTAGTTCGACACTGCTCTATTTGGTTAAATAGTCACAGGAAGCGTTTTTAACCCAGCGTTACAAAAAGAACGTATTCGCGCATATTGGGTATTTTGTTTGCCTTTTCATTGATGACATCTTCAATAAAACCACGCCAAATAGTGAGCCTCCTCCAACTTCATTTTTATTTGCCAATGCCTGTTTAAATTAAGGCTAGACTCAAAATTCATCGTGGCTACAACCACATAACTTTATCAGCTGAGCAGATGACACTCTAGACACGGACGTTATGGTACTAGACGCAAGCTGCAAAGTGAGAGGTGAATTATGGCAGAAATTACTCAACTCCTTCCCGCTTTTCCTGGATTCGCAGTGCAATATGACCCAAGTAAGAACCCTTACTTCAGAGTGATTATGGAAGAGAACCTTCGCAAGCTAAAGCAGGTTTCAGCAGGTAAATCATTACTTTCATCGATTCAAGCGGCGACACCTGCTTTTCGTGGTTCTTTTCCTCGAGGTGTGAACGTAATGTGTGTTCCGACACACCTTCACTTTACCCAAAGTGGCTACAACCTTGAGATTGAATACGCACAAGATTACAGCCAAAAGCTGACAGGCATGACACCTTCAAACCTCGCCAAACACGCACCTCAAGGATGCCCATTCTGGATCTCTGGAGGCAGCCACAATTCCGCTTTAGATCAAAAATCTGCCACCAACGCCACGGGTTCCGTATGTCATATGCGTTTTACCAACGTTCAGGTTGTAACCCGAAGAGGTGAGAAGGCAGAGCCTTATGTGGTGTTAGCTCACGAGCTGATTCATTCTTTACATTGTCTTCAAGGTATTAAAATGGATGGTCGAGACGAAGAGTTATGGACGACTGGGCTCGGAAAATATGAAAATAACCCAATGAGCGAAAACGTATTTAGAGCTCAATTTGGCTTAGCGAAAAGACAGCGATATTTCTAAATTTTCTTCACAGTTTTATTGACCTTCCCCTTAGGGGAGGGTCTACACTCAAGAAGATTTTTCGTAGAAGGCTTGTTATGCGCTTTAGTGTTATTAGAAAACGTTGGATGTCGTTACTGACGATTGTTGCGCTATTAGCATCAACGTTAGCCGTTAGTGCACCAACGATGGCTTTTTCTAATGATATTGTTTTGTCTTCTCAACATGGTGCAATGGTAGATTGTACTGCTAGTGTCGATTCTTCCACAAACTCCCATCATAATGTTTCTAAGCAAACCGCCGTCAGTGAGTGTGGTGGTGAATCAAAGCATAATTGCTGTAGCGCAACGTGTGCGAACGGTGTTGGGGTTATCAGTGCAGACTTAATGCACGGTATTCATCATTATCTCTTCTCCAAAAGATCGCTCGAACTTGCGTTTAGTCCTATTTATCGAGCAAACGGTCTCGATCGACCCCCTAGAGCGTAATCCAATCTAATTTTTCTAGCCCTTCTTAGAGTTCTAAGAAGTTGTTTAATCGTGCTTATTATTTAAGCGCGCAGATTGGATACTATCGTGAACAAACCTATTACTTTGGTTGCGCTTACCGTGAGCGCTGCCTTGTGGATGCCGATGTCAGCTTTGGCAGACGATGTCACCACGATGCAAGTTACCAACCCAAGCGCAGAACAGCTTGGTTCAGTAACGCTGCAACAGCTGATCGAATTGTCGATCGCCAATGATGCAAGTAGAGTTCGCTTCTACGCTCAATCAGAATCGTTAAGGCAGTCTGGGATTGCTAGCGCTACGTTGAAAGACCCAGTATTAAAAGTTGGCGTTGGCGGCCTACCAACGGACAGCTTTCAATTCGACCAAGATCCAATGACAAACGTGTCAGTGGGTTTGATGCAACAGTTTGGGCGAGGGTCGACGTTAGCTCTGCAAAACCAAAAAACGCAAAAGCAAGCTGATGGTGTTGAATTTCAAGTACAGACACGTGAGCTTGAGATAGCAAACAGTATCTCAAAGCTGTGGTACGAGCTGGGATTTCAGCAACAGTCAGAGCGTGTGCTGCTGGAAAGTCAGGATCTAATGCGAGAAATGGTTCGCTTTATCCAAACTAACTACGCCATAGGTAACAGTGAATCTCAAGATCTGATTCAGGCTCAGTTGCAGGTCAGCAAGTTGGATGAAAAATTGCAGGCTAATAGGCAAATGCAAAACCGCCTAATTGCTCAGCTCTCCGAATGGTTAGGTGCTCAATGGTTGTCTAATTCGCCGACTCTTAAGGCGACCACGACTTCAGACTGGCAGAGATTGGAAGGTCGTCTTTTAGAGCACAGTCGTTCGGACTACTACGCTATTCTCAATCAGCACCCAATGGCTCGCGTGGCAGATATCGAAATAGCTGCAAGTGAAACCCAAGTAGCCATTGCAGAGGAAGCGTACAAACCGCAGTTTGGCGTTGAAGCGATGTATGCCCATCGACAAGCTAACAATATGCGCGGTGAGCCAGCGCCAGATTTAGTGAGCGCTTATGTCACAATGGATATTCCTCTGTTCACTGGTAATCGTCAGGATAAAAATCATGCCGCTGCCGAGTATCAAGTGGTCGCCACTAAATCTAATAAGGATGCATTGCTTTCTCAGATGTACGCCAAAGTCAGTGCACTGACAATGGATAGGCAAAACCTCACCGAACGTCTTGAACGTTATCGTCAAAGTCTCCTTTCTCAGGCTAAAGCTCGCACCAAAGCTGTAGAAAGAGGTTATGAAAACAGCACTGCGCAATTTAGTGATGTGATCACCGCCTCTAGAGACGAACTGGCAATAGAGCTAGAGGCGCTGAGGTTGGAAACCGATCTTAGCTTGGTCAATAGCGACCTGTCCTATTTTCTGGGTGGTTTTGATTATCAAGCCTCAACTCCGGTGCTTTCAGTGCCATCAAAACAACAATAATTCTGAGAAGGTAAACAAAGATGAAGACATTGAATGTTGCGCTATTGGCCTTAGCGGTTGGCGCTGGAATTGGTGTGCTAGTCGCTCCTTATGTCGGAGGTCATAACATGGCGGAGGCGTCCGATGAAAATACCAGTACAACGGGAGCGAAAGAGCCGCTGTACTGGGTAGCACCGATGGACCCAAACTATCAACGCGATCAACTAGGTAAATCCCCAATGGGAATGGACCTTATTCCTGTGTACGCCGATGACCTTAACGGTGGTAATGACAAACCAGGAACGGTCAACATCAACCCGGCGGTGGAGAACAATTTAGGAGTAAAAACAGAACCGGTAAAGCTAGCGAAGCTATCGCCGCGTATCGAGACAGTCGGCTATATCGCTTTTGATGAAAGTCGTTTGTGGCAAACCAATGTGCGCGTTGCAGGCTGGGTCGAAAAGCTCTATATCAATGCTGTGGGAGAGCGTGTTAACAAAGGAGATGTGTTATTCAAGCTTTATTCACCAGAGCTGGTCAAAGCGCAGGAAGAGTTACTTAATGCCCATCGCACAGGACGCAGTAGTTTGGTTAAAGGCGCCACGGAGCGTTTAATTTCCCTGGGTGTAGACCGAGCTCAAATTAACCAGATAGTCAAGCAAGGCAAAGCGTCCCAGACCATTGATATCAAGGCACTGGGCAATGGTGTGGTGGCTACATTGAATATCCGAGAAGGTGGCTATTTGTCCCCAGCTCAATCGGTTATCAGCGCGGGGCCAATTGATGAAGTTTGGGTCGATGCTGAAGTGTTCGAACGCCAAGCGGAATGGATCAAAGCGGGTAGCCAAGCAACGATGACATTAGACGCGCTATCAGGCAGGGAATGGCAAGGAGAAATTGACTATGTTTATCCGATTCTCGACCCTGCAACGAGAACGCTAAGAGTAAGACTCAAGTTTGCTAACCCAGACCATCAATTGAAGCCAAATATGTTTGCCAACATTGCGCTGCAACCCAAGACGGAGCATGCGGTGCTCACTATACCTCGTTCAAGCGTGATTCGCTCTGGAGGGATGACTCGCGTGGTGTTATCCGAAGGAGGCGGTAAATACCGCTCGGCACGTATCGACATTGGA
The DNA here is from genome assembly GCF_900088415.1 of Vibrio mediterranei. Classification (GTDB taxonomy): domain Bacteria; phylum Pseudomonadota; class Gammaproteobacteria; order Enterobacterales; family Vibrionaceae; genus Vibrio; species Vibrio mediterranei. The sequence continues at coordinate 404,745 of NZ_FLLQ01000004.1, read as the reverse complement.
CGAGAGGCCCGTGACCGAGTTGAGGTGTTAGCAGGATTGACCACAAGTGACAAGGTGGTGACCTCTGCGCAGTTTATGTTGGATTCGGAGTCAAGCCAAAGTGCGGATTTGTCACGAATCAACGGTGTAGAACCGCCAGCGGAGGCTGTGTGGGCGCAAGGTGAAATCACGAGTGTGATGGCAGGGCACAATATGTTGACCATTAATCACCAACCCGTGCCAGAGTGGGATTGGCCGGGGATGACTATGGATTTCACGGTGGACAAGGGTGTCAACCTTAACACCTTGCAATCGGGTCAACAGGTTGAGTTTGAAATGGCAAAGACCGATTCAGGGCAATACGCCATTATCGATCTCAAAGTGAGTGACAAACGGGTTGTCGAGCAAGTTTGGGTTCAAGGGGATATCACCATGTTGATGGCTGATTTTGGCATGATAACCCTCAGTCACAACGCCGTTGCTGAATGGGGCTGGGAAGCCGGAGAAATGAACTTCACTTCTCAAGGAAATGTGGATTTAACAGGCTTCTCTGAAGGCGAAACGGTGCGCTTCTTAGTGACGAAGCAGGGTTCGGACTATGTGCTTATTGATCTGCAGCGTGGAGGAGGTCAGCCATGATTGGAGCCATTATTCGTTGGTCTATCAATAATCGTTTTCTGGTCTTGGTCGCTACCTGCTTTTTGACATTAGCAGGTTTGTACAGTGTGAAGAATACACCTGTTGACGCTATTCCTGATCTGTCAGATGTTCAGGTGATTATCAAAACCAGTTATCCGGGACAGGCTCCACAGGTTGTTGAGGATCAGGTTACTTATCCTCTGACGACAGCCATGTTAGCGGTGCCGGGCGCAGAAACGGTGCGGGGATACTCCTTCTTCGGTGATTCGTATGTGTACATTATCTTCAACGATGATACCGACATGTACTGGGCACGTTCGCGGGTTTTAGAGTACTTAAGCCAAGTTACGCCTAACTTACCAGCACAGGCAAAGCCGACTCTGGGTCCCGATGCGACAGGGGTGGGCTGGATTTACAGCTACGTACTACAAGACAAGACAGGCCAGCATGACCTAGCAGAACTTCGCAGTATACAAGACTGGTTTTTAAAGTATGAGTTACAGACCGTTGCTGGCGTTTCGGAAGTCGCGACGGTAGGCGGTATGGTCAAGCAGTATCAGGTCCAAATTGATCCTGCTAAGTTACGTGCTTATGACCTGACCTTGCAGCAGGTCAACATGGCTATCAAAAATGGTAACCAAGAGACTGGTGCATCAGTGATAGAGGTCGGTGAGGCTGAACATATGGTTCGCACTACGGGTTACTTGAGTAGCATTGAGGATATCAAAGCGCTTCCTCTTAAGGTGACGAGCAAAGGTACTCCTCTATTGCTGGGGGATATCGCGGACATCAATCTTGGGCCTCAAATGCGTCGTGGTATTTCCGAGTTTAATGGTGAAGGTGAAGCGGTTGGTGGCGTTATCGTTATGCGTTTTGGGGAGAACGCCAGTCAGGTTATTCATGATGTCAAAGCAAAGTTGGAAGAGCTGCAACGCGGTCTGCCTGATGGCGTTGAGATTGTTGCGACTTATGACCGTTCAACGCTCATCGATGCGGCGGTTGAAAATCTATGGAAGAAGTTGGCAGAAGAGTTCGTGGTAGTAGCCATAGTCTGTGCGCTGTTCTTATTCCACATTCGTTCTTCACTTGTGATTGCTATTAGTTTGCCCATTGGCATTTTGTCCGCATTTATCGTCATGCACTGGCAAGGGATTAACGCCAATATTATGTCGTTGGGTGGGATCGCTATTGCCATTGGGGCTATGGTCGATGGTGCGATAGTGATGATCGAAAATGTTCACAAACATATCGAGAAAACGCCCCTCACCGATAAAAACCGCTGGCAAGTTATCGGACGCGCAGCAGAAGAAGTCGGTGCTCCGCTGTTTTTCTCTTTGCTTATTATCACATTGAGCTTTGTTCCTGTGTTCGCGCTTGAAGGGCAGGAAGGCAAAATGTTCTCACCACTCGCTTATACCAAAACATACGCCATGGCAGCAGCTGCGGGTTTAGCCATTACTTTGGTGCCTGTGCTGATGGGGTACTTTATTCGTGGGAAAGTGCTGCCCGAACATAAAAATCCCGTCAACAAAGCGTTGATTGTCTTGTATCGACCGATGCTTAACCTAAGTCTTCGTTACCCTAAATCGATGATTGTACTGGCTATCGTCTTGATGGGGTCGGCTTTCTATCCGACCAGTAAGTTAGGTAGTGAGTTTATTCCGCCTTTGGATGAAGGGGATTTGATGTACATGCCAACGACTTATCCTGGTATCTCGATTGGTAAAGCACGTGAACTGCTTCAACAAACCAACAAGTTGATCAAGACCGTTCCTGAAGTCGAGACTGTGTGGGGCAAGATTGGTCGTGCAGAAACTGCCACTGACCCAGCCCCTTTAACCATGATTGAGACCACCATCCAATTGAAGCCTCGCTCAGAGTGGCGAGATGGCGTTACCACAGAATCACTACGTAAGGAGTTTGATGATTTGGTTCAGTTCCCAGGGCTAACAAACGCGTGGGTAATGCCAATTAAGACTCGCATCGACATGTTGGCCACTGGGATAAAGACGCCAATAGGTATCAAGATCGCTGGACCTGATCTCAAAGTCATCGAGGAGATAGGTGCCAATATCGAACCTATCCTCAATACGATTCAAGGCACGGTGTCGGTATATGCCGAAAGGGTAGCGGGTGGACGATATGTCACGATTGATATCAAACGACTCGCCGCCGCGCGTTATGGCCTTAACGTCAGTGATGTTCAGCAAGTTGTGTCAACGGCAGTGGGTGGTATGAATGTGGGCGAGACAGTGGAAGGGTTGGAGCGATACCCAATTAACGTTCGCTATCCACAAGATTATCGTGATTCGGTGGTGAAGCTACAGAACCTGCCTCTTGTCACTCCAAATGGTGCTCGAATCGCGTTAGCAGATGTGGCGGAAATTCGCTATGAAGATGGCCCGCCAATGATTAAGACTGAGAACGCTCGCCCGAACGGCTGGGTGTTTGTTGATATTGCTGAGCGCGATCTTGGGTCGTATGTCACTGAAGCTCAAAACATTGTGGCAGAGCAATTGCCCCTACCAGCGGGGTACTCGCTAACGTGGTCTGGTCAATATGAGTATATGGAGCGCGCCAAAGATCGTTTAAGCGTTGTTGTGCCTGTTACTCTCTCCATCATTATGTTGCTGCTTTACCTGAGTTTTAGAAGGGTCGGTGAAGTGCTGGTCATTATGGGGACACTGCCGCTCGCCATGGTAGGTGGCTTGTGGCTTATGCACTACCTTGGGTACAACTTCTCGATTGCTGTAGGAGTTGGCTTTATCGCGCTTGCTGGGGTAGCGGTCGAGATTGGAGTCATTATGCTGGTTTACCTAAATCAAGCATGGCATGCACGCAAACTAGCGGCACAAGAAAATCAAGCACCACTAACGCTCGATATGTTAACCGAGGCAATCCGAGAAGGAGCAGGGCTGCGTGTGCGACCCGTCATGATGACGGTGTTAACAGTTATCATCGGTCTTATTCCAATTATGTATGGGTCAGGTACTGGCTCTGAAGTGATGCAACGGATCGCCGCTCCAATGATTGGCGGCATGGCATCCGCGTTACTGCTCACATTGCTAGTCCTTCCGGCTATCTACAAGTTATGGAAATCAAAAGAAATTAACCAATAACCGTTGGCGGCCTCTAATGAAGAGGGCGCTAATCACTTATTTAAAAAGGAAGCAATCATGAAAAAAACACTGATAACATTAGCTCTTACCATCGCTTCAACCGCCGTGATGGCAGAAGGTATGGATCATTCGAAAATGGATCACTCCAATATGGACCATGGCATGATGAATCATTCTAATATGGACAACGCTAAGATGGACCATAGTAATATGATGAACATGGATGGGATGTCTGCTGTGGGTATGCCTGCCAAGGGAGCAAAGCCCGATAAAGTGGTACATGTGATTTTAACGGATGACATGAAAATCACTTTTAAGCGTGATGTTAAGATAGAACCTAATGACGTCGTTCAGTTTGTGGTCATGAACACTGGCAAAATCGACCATGAGTTTTCTATCGGTTCTATTGCAGAACAATTGGAACACCGTGAAATGATGAAATCGATGCCAGCGGGACATGATCATCATGGTATGGGCAACGTGGTTTATCTTGAACCAGGCAAAGCAGGACAGTTGCTATGGCATTTTCATGGTGAGAAACAAGTCGAGTTTGCTTGCAACATTCCAGGTCATGCAGAAGCTGGGATGGTTAAGAGCATCACATTGTAATAGAGCGGTGTTTCGTTAGTAAAAGTGCCCTAGAAGATAACTTCAAGGGCACTCAGGTCAGCAGGAAGCCTTGTCAGCGAGCTGCCATTAGCCTATTTGTTCGGCGGCGTACCTTCGGCGTTCGACATAATAGCATCTATTTGAACTACCGCATTAGACGGTAAACTGGATACGCCAATAACGGTCAACGCTGGCAACAAATCACTGAAATAGCTTCTCAATACTTCCTCTAGTGCGCACAAATCATTCATGTCTTTTAGCTGAATGTTGAGTTTAACAATGTCATCCATCACGTGGTCGATATTTTCTACGATGGCTTTAATGTTCTCGAAGCATTGCATCGCTTGTTCTTTTGTCCCTGAAGCAACAATCTTACCAATCGAAGAATCAATAGGCAGTTGCGCTGAGATATTGTTGTAGTGAGAGAAGGCCACGCTTTGCGTCGATAGGGCGTTTAACGGTGCTTTTTCGGTATTGGTTGCCTTAATAACGATGCCGTGACGGTCTTCAACTAATTGAGGCGGTGTACCATCGCCATGAGAAACGGTCGCATCTATTTGTACGAGTGCATCCAGCGCTAAGCCTTCCACAACCACAGTGGAGCGTGCAGGTAAGTAATTAACGGCACGAGCAATGGAAGAATCTGGGAAGAAGGTTTTATACACTTCGTCAACGGCCTCAAGATCCTCCAACTTTGTGATATGAATATTTGTTTTGACGATATCATCCATCGGCACGTCAATGCTTTCGAGTATCGTTTTGATATTGCGTAGACATTGTTGTGTCTGTTCTTTTATCCCGCCTGTCACTACATTCCCCGACTTTGGTTCGATAGGCAGCTGAGCTGAAATATGATTGTAGTGGGAAAACGCAACAGTCTGGCTTGAGAGTGGTGTTATCGGCGCGTTGACGCTATTTCTAGTTAATTTCACCAAATCACAAGGGTCTTGAGGGTAGGTACCTTCGCCATTTGAAATGACAGCGTCCATTTGCACCAACGCCCCTTTCATTGGCAAGTCAGCGACTGCAAGTGACGTATAAGTGGGGCGGTGCAGAGGAAAGAAGGAAGCATAGACTTCATTGACTTTATCGAGGTCGGTAATGTTTTTCAGGTAAACGTTGATCCTCACCACGTCACTCATCGTATGCTCAATGCTGTTTACTATCATTTTGATATTTTTCAGACACTGTTTTGCCTGCTGCTCTATACCACCCGCAATAAGAGTCTTGGTAGCAGGATCGATGGGTAATTGAGCCGAAATATTATTGTAGTGAGAAAAGGCAACAGACTGTGTAGATATTGGGCTTACGGGCGCTTTTTCAGTATTCCTTGAAACCTTAATGATACGGTTATCCATGTAGTGGTATCTCCAATTTTCGTTATTAGTTAGGATAAAACGAACAAATAATAAGCAAAAAGAGAGCCAAACTAACAAAAGGGTAAATCAAAGCTTCAAGTAGGGCGGATTTACTGTCGCACTAAATGCATAGTGAGGCGTTTATCTTAGCTTCTGGCACTAAGATTTATCTGACAGTGAGAGCGGGTGGTATAAGTCGAATTACGTTTGTGTTAAGCGTCTAGTTAGGTTTCAAGTAACGATTCTTGTTAATTTTTTAGGCAATTTTAGCGATTTAATCTCATGAGTTGAGAAAGTCATGGGATTAATTCATTAGAGACGAAAATGAGAGGCCGCACTACTCTCATCTGCAGAAAAGTCTACTAATAACGATTTGAATCTTATCAACCGAATATGAAACTAGCACGTTAATGGAATCTCGACTAACTTTAATCCAACGTCGTTGTGCCTTTTAAAACAAACGCTTAATGACAACTTACGCAATAGTTTCAATGATATAAAGGATTGATAATATGCCTCTTCATAAAAAGTCAGCTGTTCGTGGTTCAATGTTAGATGATGTTTACTCTTCCAAAGATTTGTCAGTGGTTATGCCCAAGTATCGAATCCCTGAGAATGAGCACGCACCTGAACATGCCTATCAAGTTGTTCACGATGAACTTATGCTAGACGGTAACTCGCGTCAGAACTTAGCGACATTTTGTCAAACATGGGTAGAAGATGAAGTTCATCAATTGATGGATGAATGCATCGATAAGAACATGATTGATAAAGATGAGTACCCACAAACGGCCGAGATCGAATCGCGTTGTGTTCATATGTTAGCGGATCTTTGGCATGCGCCAGATGCAGAGAACCCAATGGGTTGTTCAACGACGGGGTCGAGTGAAGCTGCGATGCTTGGTGGGATGGCATTAAAGTGGGCTTGGCGCGAAAAAATGAAGAAGCAAGGCAAATCTACCGACAAACCAAATCTTATTTGTGGCCCAGTACAGGTTTGTTGGCATAAGTTTGCGCGCTATTGGGATATTGAACTTCGTGAGATTCCAATGGAAGGTGATCGCCTTATCATGACACCTGAAGAAGTGATCAAACGTTGTGACGAAAACACTATTGGTGTAGTGCCGACTCTCGGTGTGACGTTCACATGCCAGTATGAGCCAGTAAAAGCGGTTCATGAAGCTCTAGATAAGCTTCAAGAAGAAACAGGCTTAGATATTCCGATTCACGTTGATGGCGCCAGTGGTGCGTTTTTAGCGCCTTTCTGTGACCCTGATTTAGAATGGGACTTCCGCTTGCCTCGTGTTAAATCGATTAATGCTTCCGGCCACAAATTTGGGCTTTCGCCATTAGGTGTGGGTTGGGTCGTGTGGCGTGATGCTGATGCGTTGCATGAGGATTTGATCTTCAATGTAAACTATCTTGGCGGTAACATGCCGACATTTGCATTGAACTTCTCTCGCCCAGGGGGACAAATCGTTGCGCAGTACTACAACTTCTTAAGATTGGGTAAAGAAGGCTATAAAAAGATTCATGATGCATGCTACGAAACAGCACGCTACATTGCCAAAGAAGTTGAGCAGATGGGCATGTTTGAAATCATTTACGATGGCCACGGTGGTATTCCGGCACTAAGTTGGTCTATCAAAAAAGGTGCAAACCCAGGCTTCAACCTTTATGACTTATCGGATCGCATTCGATCTCGTGGTTGGCAGATTGCAGCGTATGCAATGCCTGCGGATCGCCAAGATCTGGTTATTATGCGTATTCTCGTACGTCACGGCTTTAGTCGAGACATGGCGGACTTGCTGATCTCCGATTTACAGCACTGTGTTGATTTCTTCGATAAGCATCCAGTGATTAACGGCAGTGATGCCGACGAGTCAAGTAACTTTAACCACGGTTAAGTTGCCACCGCTCTTAGTAAACGGCAGAGTGATGCGGTGCATTGCTCTGCTGCTTCAATCAGAATGTAGCAGGTGAGATCATGTCTTTTCTTTTTAATTACTTATCTGAAAACCCATTTGTATTTCTATTTCTATCACTCGCGATAGGGTACCCATTAGGACGTATTACCGTTAAAGGTGTGAGCCTTGGTACAACGGCAGGTACATTGATTGTTGGTGTTGCGTTGGCGTTGACCTCATTTTCAGTCTTTGGATTGAAAATTGAGGAACCGGGCCTAGTATCGGACATCTTTTTAATGATGTTTATGTACGCCATTGGCATGAAAGTAGGTCCTCAGTTCTTTTCCGGACTGGCGAGAGGTGGCTTAGATTTTGTCGTAATTGGGCTAATCGTTGTCTTTAGTAACTTTGCCATCGTTGTGATTGGCGCCAAGCTAATGGGATTAGAGCCCGGATATGCGGCGGGTATCATTTCTGGAAGTTATACCGTTACCGCAGTAATGGGCGTTGCGCAATCAGCCATTACCTCAGGGGCTTTTGTGCCGCCAGCGGGAATGAGTGCAGATCAAGTCAGCGCGAATATCGCGGCAGGCTATGCCATCAGTTATGTGTTGTCGACAGTTCTTATTATATTGCTGATCAAATACTTACCTTCGATGTTTGGTATTGATCCAGTAAAAGCTGGTAAAGATGCCGAGAAAGAATTCTCTACTGGTGATGATAACGAGAAACTCCCTAGCACCTTTGGCTTTTCAGACGTTGGTGCATTGCCTATTGATGTTCGAGCCTATAAGGTGACCCATGAAGAGTTGGTAGGGCGCTCGGTCCAAGATCTTTATAAACATTTCCCCGATGCAGTGGTGCTAAAAGTCGTGCGGGGCGATGAAGTGTTGGATGCTTCGGAGAACCCAACGTTACAGTTAGGTGATGTCATCGGTGTTCGTGGTGAATACAGTGCTCTTATCAAAGAAGGTGAAGCAGATATTGGCAATGAAGTTGACGAACCTCGAGCGCGCAATGTCGATATTGAAGTTGCTGACATCCATGTGGGTAAATCAGAACATGCAGGTAAAACTATTGCTCAGTTGCATGCTGAGGTGGGTTTTGGCGTGTACTTCAAAGCGCTATTTCGACAAGGTCATCAACAACCACTATTACCTAATACAGCGGTAGAAGTGGGTGATGTTGTTCGTATTGCAGGCTCACAGTGGTGTGTAGAACAAACAGCTTCTCAGTTGAATAGTGTGCCCATTGTAGAGAGCACAGTCACAGAAACATTCTACTTAGCGTTAGCATTGCTAGTAGGTTATGTGTTTGGCCACTTGAGTGTGACCATTGCAGGAATCCCATTTGCCTTGGGTACATCTGCTGGTTGTATGCTTACTGGTATCGTGTTCTCGTTCTTAAGAACTCGTAACCCAGCCTTTGGCGGCCCAATGAGTGAGGGGGCGCGAAGCTTCTTACAAGATATTGGCCTTAATTTATTCGTAGCGGTGCTAGCTGCGACTGTTGGGCCTAAGATCCTAGCCTCATTTCAAGGCATTATTGTGATTAAAATAGCGTTACTTGGCGTGACTGCAGCACTTGTTCCACCGTTATTAGCTTGGTTGTATGGTCTGTATGTTCGTAAGATGAATCCGGCTATTCTTGCTGGTGCCTGCGCTGGTGGTAGGAATAGCACACCTGCAATGAAAGGAGCTCAAGATGCTACTCAAAGTGACATGCCGGCGATTGGCTATCCAGTGCCGTACGCGTTGACTTCCGTTATCGTGTTAATCCTTGGCTATATCGCAATGGTTATCAGCTAATCGTCTTATGAGCTGAATGCGATACTAATGAAAAACGGCACTCTTTGTGCCGTTTTTCTTATGCCATTTATACGTGATTCATAAAACCGCAGGCATCATAAAACTCACACTCCAATATCAGAATAAGTTGACACTATCGGCTAAATCCTGCTCAATATCCTGACCGTAAGGTCAGAAAATCAAGGGAATGGAAATGAGTGATATTGAGATTGGCTGGCGAGATAGGCTGTTTATGAACATCAGTATGCCAGTAAAAATGCTGCTACCGGGCATTGTAGGTTGCTTGGGTATTATCGTTCTATGTATATCAAATTTGTACGCTTTAGGTTTGTTATCGGGTGGCGATGGCGTTCAATTACTACTATCGCCTGCTGCGATTATCGTCTTTTCAGTGGTAGTCGTTGGGTTGGTGCTGTTTTTATCCACCGGCATCTCTCAGAATATTTTACCGCTTCTCAAACACATCATTGATACTATGCAGCAGGTTCAGCGTGGTCAACTTGATCACCGAATTGGCTTTTCAGGACAAGATGAGTTCGGTCAGATTGGTTCAGCTGTCGATAGCACTCTCAATAAATTGGTTTCTCTGATCAATGATGTTAATGGTTCAGTTGAGCAGCTTCAGCGTTGCACTCACCATATCGAAAGTGCTTCTTCGGATTTAGATGGCTTGTTCAAAACGCAGGTGACTCAGCTAGCCGATACCACGTCAGACATCAACAATATTCAAGTGGCGATAAGTCGTGGTGAACAAGAAGCACAGCGCAGCCTTGATGCGAGCCAGTCCATCTCCAATCAGTTCTTAGCGATTCAGGAGAACAACCAGCAACTAACTAAAGATGTCGTTCAACTCAGACACGAAATGGCAGAAGCAAATCAATCAAGTAATGTATTGACCGATGTTTCGATGAAGGTTCGGGATGTTTTGCATGTGATTACTTCCATCTCAGAGCAGACGAATTTGCTTGCGCTGAATGCTGCCATAGAAGCCGCTAGGGCGGGTGAAGCTGGACGGGGGTTTGCAGTTGTAGCGGGAGAGGTCAGAACCTTATCGGAGAACACCCAAAACGCTGTGTCGGAAATTCAAACCATGACCAAACAGCTTATCGATACGGCGAGTACTTTAGTATCTGCGATTGCGAAAAGCGAGAGCAGTGTGAGTGAAATATCCCAAGTGACTACGCGGTCCACGGCCAGCTTTGACGATATAACTGTCGCTTATAACCAGCTTCTGGCATTGAATGAACAGATCTGTAACGACTCGGTAGAAACACTGCACCTATGTGAGCAGTCTATCGATAGTTTAGAGGTGGTGAATAAATTGGCGCTCGACTGTACTAAAAGCACCGACAATGTTGTGCGTGCTAAGGATGAGTTGGTGACGATATCGGACTGCTTGGATGCTTCATTGGAGTCGATTGCGAAATAGCTGAGTAACGATGGTGACAGAGATAGGTCGACAGACAAACAAAAAACGCAGCGTTTAACGACTGCGTTTTTTAATGGTGCTCGCTAGTTAAACGGCGATTAACCTTTTAGGCGAGTTGTTTTACTCGACTTGTTTTTGATCGCTCGCATCAGACGTAATCTGCGCTCTGCAGAGCCTTGCTCGCTAGCATTATTAGTACGACCTTGGCGGTCTTTGTAAGCTGGTTTAGTGTGCATTTTCTGTAGCAAAGCATCACGGTTTGCTGGCTCGTAACCTGCAAGTTGGATACGTTTAATGCGGTGTTGAATTAGGTTCTCGATCTGAACCAGAGTAAGTTCTTCTTCACGGCTAACGAAAGAGACAGCATGACCTTGCTGACCTGCGCGGCCAGTACGACCAATTCGGTGTACGTAGTCTTCAGCTAGGAATGGCATGTCATAGTTTACAACGTGCGGAAGACCTTGAATGTCTAAACCACGAGCCGCAACTTCTGTTGCCACCATGACACGAGCCTTACCTGTTTTAAATTCTTCCAGAGCGCGACGACGAGAGCTTTGTGCTTTATCTCCATGGCAAAGCACCGCTTTAATACCATCAAGTTTGAGCTCTTTTACCACTTCATTGGCGGTCTCTTTGTAATTCACGAAAACCAAAACCTGTTGCCAGTTTTTGCGACCAATCAGCTCTGACAGTAGTTCAAGCTTACGATCTTCATCTACGGGATAAACTACGTGCGCAACAGTATCTGCGGTTGAGTTCTCTGCGTTGACAATAACGCGTTTAGGCTTACGCAATAGATCTTGTGCTAGGGCGTTCATCTGAGGTGATGATGTCGCGGAAAACAGCATGGTTTGAGGTTGGCTGTTAACGCTGCTCATGATAGTGCGAATTGCACTAATGAAGCCCATATCAAGCATTCGGTCCGCTTCATCGAAGACTAGGAACTCAAGATTAGAAAGCTTAACGTTACCAAGCTCCAAATGCTCGATAAGACGACCCGGAGTTGCAACCAGAATGTCGACACCAGCTTCAAGTTTGCGTTCTTGAGACGACATTTTCGCACCACCAAACACGGCGGCAACTGACACGTCGACGTATTGAGTGTAGCTTTCGATGTTATTAGCGATTTGATCCACTAATTCACGAGTTGGCGCCAGAATAAGTGCACGTACCGCTCCACGAGTGCGAGCCTTTGGAGTATCAACAATCTGTTGAATAATTGGCAAAGAGAAAGCGGCTGTTTTACCTGTGCCGGTTTGAGCGTGTGCCAGAATATCGTGTCCACGACGAGCATGTGGAATCGCTTGTTGTTGAACTGGAGTGAGTTTTTCATAACCACACTCGGTCAGTGCTTGCACGATCTCGGATGAAAAACCTTGTGATAAAAATGACATTCGTTGTTCCTAAAAGCAGATGGCGGTATTTGGTGTTTCTCGTTAACCAATCAACAAAATGATTGTTGACCAAAAATACGGTCGGTGATTATAGAAGAATAATTGCTGCCTGTGGTGACTAATTTTGGTTGTTTGAGTAGAAATTGTACAGTTATTAGGCTAACAATCTGAAAATTATTGCGATATGACGGCAGTCAATCCGAATTTGGGTGGGGTTTTTATCGTTAAAAGGTAAGCCTCCCTCTTTGTGAGAGGAAGGCTTTGAGTTGCAAGAACTCAGCTTAAAATGAGATATTGAAATTATGTTGTACGGTTAACCCGAGTAGATGAGAACGTTCTGACACTAAATCTCGCTTTTCATTTTCTAGACGTTTGCGCTCATCATGATTTTCGCTTGGTGTCGTTCTTAACTTGTCTTCGATAGTACGTAACTCGGTTTCAATCTGTTTAAGGCGCTGGTCGCGTTGTCTAGCTTGTTTGCCCAACTCATAGTTTTTGAGAAAAGACTCGCCCGGACATACATAGTAGTACTGCTGTCCCTCATAACCCACCTTGTAACCATTATCTGGTGAGCAGTACAGCCCCGTCCCTACTTTGAATCCCTTTGACCATTGTTCTCTATCGGGAAAAACAGCGGCTTCGCTACAATCACTGATATAGCTATCAATCATTTTAGGGCTATTACCGTTAAGTCCATCGCTATAACCAACTTGATACCAGTCAGCGTTGTTACACTCTTCAATAGACATACTGGAACAGCCAGAAAGCGTGATAGCTAGTGCAGCGACAAGCCATTTGATGTGTAAACTTTTTAGTCCGATATACATATAAAATCCAAAACAGTGAAAAATAAAAAGAGTGCTAAAGAGTCGAAAGCTACTTAGTCAACAATGCTCTTCGTCAAGCTTATTAAGTAACTATCCATTCATAGAGATTGGGTGAAGGTATTGGTTTATTTTGTTCTGTCTGTTTTAACGACGTCGACGATTCAAGGTAATGAACCAGCTAATTGCTGAACTAAAGAGTAATAGCCAGAATAGGGCAAGAAATCCAAAATTCTCTACAAGGACGCCCGATTGATCGACATAAGAATCGCTCATAAGAAAGATAGCTAAGCAGAGGTTTGCCAAGCCAAATAGAATGAAAGTTAACCTATATTTTTTACAGTTCATTACCTAGCATCCTTGCCGTCACTCCAACTTTTATAGCGAGCAATATCACCAACTCTTATTCTATCACCTAGGGTAATTTTCGATCTGTAACCGAATGTACTAGCGGTGTCATGAAACGTAGTTGGCTTTCGTGTGTGTAGGAGTCCAAGAGTTGGTTTGCCAGTGCCTCAGCGAATAGCATTGGGGCGTTGAGCTTTCAGTAATGTCTTATTTGTCACTAGAAGATAGGGTGGGAAGTCATACAAACAGGTACGATAGAAATCTCGGTATGGTGTACAAAATGTATGAACGACCTCCTCTCATTGTGCAGATATACCTTTGATGTGATTAATGCGCAAAGCACATCTGCTGGCGCTTCTTGTTCCAAGACTTTTCGTGGAAAAAGTACGCGATGGTATTAATCGTTGGCTCTAATGTTGCCATGATACCACCCGCCAACACATCACCCGTTAACAAATAAACGACACCAAACGCCACACTAAAGTGTACGGTCGCAAATGAAGCGGTCTTAATGGTTTCATTATTTCTCAAAGCTTGAAGGCGTTGGTTTTTGTCCCAAACACGTTCGTGAAAGTAAAACGCAACGGTATTTACGGCTGGTTCAATCATTGCAATCATACTCGCGATTAAGATTTCGCCAGTTAGCGCATATGCAACCGTAAATGCAATAGTAAAATGGATAGCGGCAAATCGAATCGTCTTAATCATGGGATGTATCACTCAGTTCAAATCTTATGGGTCCATTATGATGAACTGGTAATGAGAATTAAAATCAATTAAATCTCTTCTATTGATAGGTAATATCTATGTTTTGTTGTTGGAGTTATTTTAAGCAGATGCACTGCTAGTGCACCTAAGGAAGAAAAACTACCGCATACTGAAGCGACATTGACCTTAGTACTATTCTTGTGCTGAAGCAGGGTAAATGTATGAAGGAGCGTTAGATATCTTCTGATGTACAAGCACTGGCGCTCCTTCATTTCACGTTTTGTAGATTCATGCTCTAGTAGATAGTCAAGCTGCGATAGATCTCTTTTCGATTAAACGAAAACCGAGCTCATTCCTTTCTACTTCTCCGGCAGCGATTGCTTTACTCATATAGCTTCCGACGGTGTTTCGCGACATATTAAGTAATGAAGCAAGAGTAAGAATATTTAATGGGATAGACCCATCGTAGGTCGCTGCACTGATTGCTTCCATTGCCAAACGAATCTTCAAATCGGTATTTTTTTCGCCGCGTAGGCGAAATAATGTCAAGCAAAAGCGCTGTTTTTTTGCCAACGAGAAGTTGATCATTTTTGAAAAACTACAGCAAGAATCCATCAATTCTTTGACATCCTCAAAGGGTAACAGCAGCACGGTACTGTCGGTCACGGCTTGTATATCAGACTGAGCACCCTCACCCAAAATCAATGGTACATCATTGATAAGGATACCGGGGGTAATTAGGTCGTACTTCAAGTTAGTGCCTTCATCGATAGTGGGGTAAAAACCTAATACGCCCTGTAAAGGGATAACGATATCGCTCACACTTTGATATTGGAAGAACAGAAATTTACCCTTGGGAATGGTGACAACTGCTCCACGTCGGATAAGTTGACCTGCAAGTTCGTCGCTAGCGCGGTATATCTCTTTAAGTATCTTCTGGACTGACATTTTAAGCCTCTCAAGAAAGGGACAAGCGCTATTCCTTAGCTTCTTGGGGGTTGTATGTCTGTGATTATAAGAGGGCCAAGGCGGTGAATAAATAAGCCGCTGGTTATATAAAACATAAACGCCGTTTATATTGTTCAACCTTTTCGATAACGAGGAAGTTTGACCAATTGCCTGCGTCGCTTTTCGTTACAAGCTATTACCATGCACTCATAGTGCACCTTTGGATTGCTGGTTTGACTATGATTTGCGCCATCCGAATCTGTGAGTTGCAAACGATGAACAAAAACCTTTTAGCAGTCGCAATGGCTGTAACCTTCTCTTCGTCCACATTTGCTGGCGGTATCTTACTTCACGAAGTAGCTACCTTTGATAGTGTTTCTTCTGCTGGTGTAGGGAACTCATCTAATCGTACTGATGCAAGTGCCGTGATTACTAGCCCTGCTGGTCTAACGGCGATAGATGACAATAGTTTTTCTATTGGCGTTCAGTACTTAAACGCAAAGACTGAGCACAGTGGTACTGGGGTTTCTGTTGACAAGTCAACGACAGGTGAGTCGAATGCTTTTATTCCAAGTCTTGCTTATGCACAGAGAATCAATGACAGTTGGGTTATCGGGGCATCTTTACATGGTGAAGGTGGTTTGAGTATGGACTATAGCGGTGGTCTTGTAGGACCTAATGGTGGTCTTCCAAAAACACTGTCTGATGAAGCGTTAAATTTGCAGTTAGCCGCTGGATTCCAGGCAAGCGACAATCTGTCTCTTGGCGGAGCTTTGATCGTTCAGCATTTAATGACGTCGTTTGAGCTTGGTGGTGATTCTAGGCTTGATGGAGATGGCAGTTCTACGGCGGCAAGCTTTATGCTATCAGCTATGTATGACGTGTCAGACTCTACTTTTCTATCTGCCAACTATAAACACAAAGTAAAGCATAACTCTGGTGATATCGATGTGTCGTTTGATGGCAACCAGTTTACGTCAATTGAGCGAAATGCTTCTTGGCCAGCTCAACTTGATTTTGGCCTTCAGCACAAAATCTCAGATGAGTTAACTTTCAAAGCCATGACGGGTGTTGAATTTTGGTCACAGTTTGATGATGCTGCAAACAACGTTTATAGCTTAGGTACAGCGCTCGCGTATTCTCAAAATGATTGGACCTACCAAGGTGGTATCCGTTACGACTCGAAAATGTATGACACTGACAAAATGACCCCTGCGCTTCCTATTGGAGCAAACTGGTCGTTAGGTCTTGGCGCAGAAAAAGAGCGTTCAAATGGTCATCGAATCGGTATCGCATACCAATACCGCAATATGGGTACTCAAGACGTCACCTACACTGGCCCTACAGACACAATTCCTTATTTTACTGGCAGTGTGGATACTAACCGTATTCATGTTCTAAGTATCAGCTACGCCTACTAACTTAGTGAGCTAACCGTAAATTGGCCTCTCACCGTTGTGAGGGGCATTTTTGTTTTTAATGAGAAATAAAGCGTTATGAAAAAGAATGGTCTGTTTTCATCGGTTGTCAGAGCTTTTGGCTTTGTTACCGTTGTTGGATTATTGGTAGTGACAGGAGTCTCAGCCAAAGAGAAACATCATGAAGATCCAACCAAGATCGTTACCAAAGTAGGTGCTGGCTATTCAGACTCTGCGTTTGTGTCTGGTTCGATTGGCCTTGATGAAGCGAGGATGATCAACGCTCGATACAATGAGACTGGAGAGTGGCGCTTGGGTGGCTCATGGCTATTTGATTTGGGAATCTTAAACTTCAACTTTAGCCGTACTGATTATGAAAATGATAGCTATCGCAACAACTACAGTATTGGCACCTACATCCCTCTAAGTTACTTTGACATCTCTCCGGCAGGATGGATGCTATTTCCCATGGCGGGCTACAGCTACAACGATGGAAAAATGGCAATGCCTTCAGAAGAGGTGGATAACGAATACGTACTGATGCGAAGCCAAAGTCACGGCGGTTATTTGGGAATGTTTGGTATTCGTCCAATTGATGACTCGGATTGGAGCGTACTCGGGTTTGCTGGTGGCTCGATAGGCTCGGATAATTACCGCGGTTACTGGGGCGGACTTGGCCTTAGTTATAAGATAAACAAAAATGCATCGTTTAACTTCTTTGGAATGCTCTCGGAGGACGACTACGGGACCAATAATAAACTGGCAGGATCGGTGAGTTACGAGTTTTAATGAAGTAAAGGCTTTAAGTAAGCGAAAGTAAAAACGGCGGCTATCATTGATAGCCGCCGCGTCGTTTACTCCTCAATAAACTTGTGCTTTATCTGACTCTCTCTTTCCTGCGGTTTGAACTGATTAAACCTAGGTAAGAACTTGTCCCAATCGATCACATGACTGTTGATCTCTGGGCCATCGATACAAGCATGTTTACGAATCAATTTTCCATCTTCCATTACTGGGACCATACACGCACCGCACATCCCGGTTGCGTCTACCATGATAGAGTTAAGGCTCGCCACGCACTCCACTTTGTACTCCAAAGTTAAGTCGCTTACAGCTCTCATCATAAGCGGTGGACCTATAGTAATTACTTCTGCGATAGGTTCGCCTTGTCCGGCTTGATGTTCATCTAGGCGGTCTTTTAGAGGGGTAGTGACAAACCCTTCTACACCGAAGCTGCCGTCATTACTGGTATAGATGACTTCCAGTAAATCAGGATAGAGCGCTTTGAGTGTTTCGACTTTATCGCCTTGCTCAGTCCAGAATGCTTGAGGTGCGCCTCTAAAACCGGAAATCAAAGTGACTTTGTTACCAATTTCGAGATGTGCGCGCATAATAGGATGAACAGCCGGAAGACCCACACCACCTGCGGTGAAGTAGACTCTGTGATTATCTTGGTGCACAACGACTTTACTTGCTTGACCTAGTGGCCCCGCAATCGCTTCAAAGACATCGCCTTCCTGCATCCGGTTGATAAGTTTAGAGCTGCTTCCTAGCCCCTGAATCACTAATTCAATCGTCCCTTTTTCAACATCCCAATCAGCGAGTGTCAGTGGAATTAACTCGCCTTTTTCATCGGCAAGAACTCGTACAAACTGACCGGGTTTTGCGGAACGGGCGATGAGTGGGGCGGTAATGGTAAATTCGACAATCTCATCCGTAAGTTGACGGCGTTTGACGATTTTGGCTGGCATTTGCCCAAGTTCAGTGTAATTGCTTGCCTGCGCGACTAACCCTTCGACTTCTTTTAAATTGAAGTCTAGCGTACTCATGATTTCACGAGCGGCTGCTTGCCCATCACCTGCCGCTTTAATGGCTGTTGAGCCACCACGAGTCGCATCACCACCGCTATAAACACCAGCAAGCGAGGTTTCCTGCGAGCCTTTATTAAGCAGCAGGGTACCCCATTTTGAGGTGTTAAGATCTGGGTTGGCGTCTTTCATTATAGGGTTAGAGCTATTACCCAGAGCCATGATGGCGAAATCGACCTTCATTAGCTCCGTTTCCCCTGTTGACTGCGGTCTGCGACGGCCTGAGGCATCGGGCTCACCTAGTGCCATCACGTCTAAATCGGCAGTCGCCAGTACATGGTTTTTGTCTCCATTAAACTGACAAGGAGAGCGTAGTTCTTTGAGCATAATGCCTTCTTCTAACGCATGATGTAGCTCTTCCACACGAGCAGGCATCTCTTGTTGAGTTCGACGATAGACAATAGTCACGTTAGCGCCAAGGCGACGAGCGGTTCGCGCGGCGTCCATTGCGGTATTACCACCACCGATGATCATCACCTCTTTATTGTCCATCTCTGGCATAGGTGTCTCATAGTCAGGGAGGTTGGCGTGCATCAGGTTGACGCGAGTTAAGAACTCATTCGCTGACATGATATTAAGTAGATGTTCACCCGGAACGTTCATGAAGCGCGGTAGTCCAGCCCCAGTGCCGACAAACACTCTCACAAAACCTGCGCGTTTGAGGTCCGCTAGGGTGGCAGTTTTACCAACGATGTAGTTAGTGACAAAGCGGCCTCCGAGCGCTTTGATTTTTTCTACCACGTCATCCACCAATTGGTTCGGTAGACGGAACTCAGGGATACCATAACGTAACACGCCACCTAGGACATGGAATGCTTCAAATACTGTCACGGGGTAACCAGCTTTGGCCAGTAGGTATGCATTGATTAACCCAGAAGGCCCTGAACCTACAATAGCCACTGGCGGTTTGCTAGCGGCAACCCAAGGGTTACACGCCACAGGTTTCGGCGGCTCACCATTAGAAAGCTCGCGCTCCCGTTGTGGTAAGAACCACTCCAACTGACCGATCTCAATCGGTCTATCGTTGTGAGTACATACACCTTGGCATTGAAGCTCTTGTGGGCAAACTCGACCCGTGACATTTGGCAGAGGGTTGGCGTCTCGTATTAGCTCAAATGCCGCCTTAAAACGGCCTTCGCCCATCAAGTTCAACACTTCTGGTATGTGGATCTTAACCGGACATCCTCCATCGGCTTCTTCCGCAAGATTGCCGTCGCGGTCGCACATTGGGACACCGACTTCACAAGGTTTGTCTTCGCATTGCTTATCGCGAAGCACTTCAAGCCACACAAACAGCTCTACTTCGCGCAGCGAATAACCCAGCCCCATGTAGCCAAGGTAGCCTTGGCTCACTAGATCGAAGTCTTTGCGGCGTTCTTCCGCAGGACGAACGTAAGGAGGAATATTATTGCTGCCCGGCCAACCTTTAGATAACCCTTTAAACATGGGATAACGTTCTGAAAGGTGCAGGTCTAAGCCTTTAACAAATGCCCGTTTTTGTTTCAGTGGAATTCGCCATAGATAACGCTGTAGTGCGGTACTAAGATTGTTGCCCGCGAGCAACAGATCCCATAGCTTAGTGGTGAACTCTGCCGATAGGTTACCGCGTTTCAGCGTGTCCTGGATTAGCTGTTGACTCTCTTCGATGATCATTTGCTGGAAGCGCTGTGGATTTTGATCCATGCGCTTTAGCATAAGCTCCCGTTGAGATTGAGTAAGTAAAGCGACCATAACTACACCTCCACCGAAGCAGGAGCGTTAAAGTGAATGATTTCAGCATCACACTCATCGGCGATTCGTGCGGCACGTTTCACTAACTCATCAGTGAGTGTCACTTTGGTCAATGAACCCGGAATGACTTGGCTAATCACTTTCGCTTCGCCATTCTCAACCACGGTTGTTTTCTCAAACAGTTCACTCAGTTGTTGGTAGCAGGTCTTGCAATCGGTACACAGACATTTTTCGTCCTCATTGATCGCGACAAGAGGTTGCAATTGTCCATCGGCTTTCGCAGGTGCGTCAGTGGTGTCGATTTGTGTCACAGGGATGCTACTGGTTGGTGTTGCAACCATAGCAAGTTCTGCTAGTCCGTTTGCGATGGACTCAATAGTTTGTTCATTGTTGTCCAAGGCTTGTTGATATCGCAGTTTCCACTCTTCGATTTGCTGCTGATAACCTTGCTCGATCTGCGCTATATGCTGTCCACTTAATGTTTGTAGCATGTGCCAGTTGCGAAGACGCTCTTCACTCAGTGCCACTAACGACGGTGAAACAGAGAGCTGCACCAAATGTTGCTGTTTATCGGTGGACCAGATAAACGGTACTTTATTTGCGCGTTCTTGAGCGCTTAGCTTGAGATAATCAGCGAGCTCTACGGTGTTGTCGTTATCGCTGACTAGCGCAAAGTGTTTCTTGAATCGACCCTCATACAACGCGAAGTCTGCGGCGGTAAATGGCACTTGTTTAAGTTGGGTCATGCCATCGTTATCTAGGTAGCTGATGGTATGTGTTGCCCAGTCCTGATCCAGTTCAGGGTTACCTTCAATAGAGAAACGCTCTGCTAAAGTCTCACCTTTACGTGGGTCGTGAACAAATACTGGACTCATGCGGCTCTCTACGGCTAAGCGAGAGTGTCGCGTGCTAGCATCATCGGCGATACCGTGCTCACCCATACAAGGGGTATAAACATCAAACAGTGCTGGTGCATCTTGATAATTCAAGTACTCCATCAAGTTCGACATAAAGTGACCTTGTAATGCCGTTGAGGTCTGTACCACCATGACTTTCGGATGGAAGGTAGCAATAATTCCTAGCTCTTTACGTGCTTCTTCTTTACCGCTATGAGCACTGCCGAAACGGCTGAGGTCGGAATCTTGCGCGGTGAAACTTGCTGTGGACGCTTGTCCACCAGTATTAGAGTAGCTCCCCGTATTCAACACAAAGATCTTAATCGGTGTACTGGTAGTTAACAGTCTAGAAAGCGCACCAAAACCAATATCATAGGTTGCGCCGTCTCCACCGATGCTGAATACCGTTGGCATCAGTGCCAGTTCTTGATCGGACAACTGACTCCACTCAAGGTAACGAAGCTGACGATCGTGAATCTCTTCATCGTACATATCTTCTAATTCGAGTTTTGCGGTGCGCAGTGCTCTGAACTGTTCAAGCTGATTGGCGGCTTCACCTTCAAACAAGCCTTTCGCGACTGCTGGGGTGTCTTGGAACAAGCTGTTTACCCAAGGGTCGTTGTATGGGTTTGCAGGGAAGGTAGAGGCATAGACGCTACTACAGCCTGTGGCGTTAGCGATAAGTGCATCAGAAGGGCCATTTCCAGTTGGGCCATGTTCGAATAGGAACAAGCGTTTTTCTAGCGTTTCAATAGTGCGAACTAAACGCTGGGTTCTGGTATTTTCACTGTCTTGTCCAACGATCATATCCAACTTGTCTTCAAGTTGCTCAATCATAGACTCAAGAGTCTGTATATGAGCTTGATAGCGTTGTTGTTGCAGTGCTCGGTTGATGGAGGTGACGAGTCTTAAGGCTGTGACCTCACCACAACCGCGACATGCGCCGTGGCCAGAACTCATTGCATAGTAGTTGCTGCGGTCGAGTAGCAAACGTTTTGACTCTGAGGCATCTTTCACACCTTGTTCAACAAAACGAGTAGGCGTATTTGGCATATTCGCAAGCGTGTTGAACAGTTCGTGCATTTGCTGGTTCATTTCGGTGGTTTGACGAACTTTTTCTAACGCATTCGGGCCGCAAACGTCGACACATTCCATACAGCCGCTACATTTGCTTGGGTCGATAGCCACAGAGAACAAACCGCCACTTCCTGGTACCGCTTTTTCCATCGCATCAAAGAATGGCTTGGTGCGGCTTACTGGTAAGGATTCTAATGCCACGCATAGCGCTGCCATTTGCAAGGCGATAGGCTCTTCAAAGGTCATGGAATCCACAACTTTTGAGACGACTTGATGCAGTGGCTGTGATTCCCCTTTTGCCGAGCTGCGATAGTGGTGGCGCACTGCGTCCAGAATTGGCGGCATTTTCGCTTTCAAACTGTCGCGTTGTACAGGTGGAATATTCAGTTTGTCTATAGCTATATAGGCAATATCGTGCAGCTCATGCACTGCGTTAGGAATAGCGCCATCTGGGCAAGCAATAGTACATTCCATACAGCCAGTACACTTGTCTGCATCAAATTTAGGCACGTTAAGTCTAAAGAGTCCTTTATCTTTAGTGATGGCACTGGCAGGAGGTAAGAACATGCCAGAACCCGGGATAACAGGAGCTTCGCCAATGGAGCCATCAACGTAGCGTTTGCCTGCGATATTATTGAAATAAGAAGGATCAAATAGTCCGCAGCTGGCTTGCGCTGGTTTTTGGGTTTCGGTTTGCGCTAGCGTTTCACTGGTTTCGACATTGTCGTTAAATGCACTGTAATTGACATGCTGTGTGGCGTGCATGCCTTCACGAATCACTGCCATGTTACTGGCAACGACTTTCTCGCCTTTTGAACCAAATTTCTTGGCGATTTGTTGGGTAATACGCTCTAACATCGCTGACTCATCAGCACCTTGGGTAACTTGTTTTGCATGTCCACACAAGGCTCCGATAAAGGCGATACCCATCATACGGATTTCTAAATCAGCTGATGGCGCTTGCTCACGCGCTACCTTGAACGCATCAACAATGTAGAAGTTGATGTTGTTGTCACGAATGAACTGACGAGCACTCGCAGGGATCTCTTGCCAAACTTGCTCTGGTTCGTGATGAGTTTGCAAAATGAAGGTGCCGTTTTTACTAAGACCCGCCAGTGGATTGGTGTGCATAAACACTTTATGGTCGGGTGAAAGAACGACTTCGACCTGTTGTAGTTCGGCATTGGTGATTTTGATAGGTTCTGGAGAAAGAGTAATAAAGAAGTTGGTTGGTGCGCCACTTTTCTCAGAACCATATTTCGGCATGGACTTCGAGTGCAATCCTAATGCACCAGAAAGAATGTCCGTCAGTAGCTTACCGGTGGCGATGGTGCCGTATCCACCGACAGAGTGGAAGCGTACACGCATTGCCGATTCAGGTAACAGGTTAGGGTTTTCGCCTGTTTCTAAAGCCATCAGCTCAGTATCTGGATAAGCAGAGCGTAATCGATCTTGAATCTGTTTCAGTTCGCCAGTTGCCTGTTTGTCGAAGAACTGGCTGCCTAGGTAGAAGAATGGCTTAATGTTCTCTGAGCGCATGTTATCAAAAGCAGCGATCAAGTGCTTAGGTTGCAGGTCGTGACCACCAAGTCCGAAGATACCAGTATTGATCATTGGTATGTGCGTCAGTGCTTTGATGCCATTGTGACGAGGGTAATGGGCATTTTCTTGCGCTTTAAATAGCGCTCTAGAGATGCGCGCAGTTAAGCGTGTTTCGTCGCAACGCTCTAGCACTGTTACCGCAGTTTTTCCCGCAAGTTTCTCGACGATTTGCGCTTCAGGGAATGGATGCAATTGTTTGATGGAGATGACGCCGACTTTTTGACCTTGTTCTCTGAGGTGTAAAGCAACGGCTTCAGCATCATCCGTGACCGAGCCTAAACCGACAATGACGTATTCTGCGTCATCACATAGATAATCCATGACCGGTTCATAGGTGCGACCCGTTAGCTCGCCATATTCACGCATGGCTTGCTCGATAAACTGTGGAACATCACTTAGGAAGTGGCTGCGATGGTCGACGATACCCGCTTGGTAGTCTGGCTGATTTTGGACACCACCCGTTAATCCTGGGTTATGCGGATCCATCAGTGCTGGTACACGTTGACGCGTATCTTTTTCATAGGCATTAAGCCAAGCACGTTGCCATTTTTTCAATAGTGCTTCGGGTAGGTAAGCGTTGGTGGATTCAATCCATTCGCCCTGAGCGTCTTTTTCTATCGCTGCTTCATTAGCTGTGATATAGCCTCTTAAGTCGGCTAATCTTTCAGGCCAAAATTGGTCTTGGTATTTGTCGATAAATTGATTGAGTTGCCAGACGCGGCCTTTGGCACCATATAGCATTCTCTGAGCTTCTGTTGGTGCGAGAATTCGATCGGTTGGGTCACCGAGATATTGTTTAAGTAATTCTGGCTCAGGTAGTTGAACTTCACTTTGAATATGGCTCGTTGCGAAGCCATCCATGGTATTGGCGACAGGAATTAGTGACAAGGCACTGACGCGATACGAAATGGCAGCAAGGTCGGCCGCTTCTTGGGCATTACTTGCAAATAAAGTGGTGTATCCAGCAGATAACAGAGCGTAGACGTCATCATGTCCCGCCATTACATTCAGTGAATGACGAGAAACTGAACGCGCCGCGACATGAAGCACAAAACCTGCAGCCTTCTTACCGACGGTCACATAGTGCGATTCAAGCCCGTATAAAATCCCTTGGCTTGATGAAGCGTTGGAAATGTACTTGCCCCCTGTCAGCGCGGCGCCTAATGCGCCACTTTGCGCAGAATGCTCACCTTCAGGTTCGAAGAAGAATGGGTGTTGCCCCCAAACATTGCAGCCGCCTTGAGCTCTAAAGGCTTCATACAGTTCGGAAATCTCAGTAGAAGGGGTAATTGGGTATCCTATCACTCCACCGCAAACGTAATCCATAACATGTGCGACAGCGCCATTGCCGTGGATTACAGTAGTCAGGCCGGGATAGGATGGGGTGTTGTGGTGCGCATTGCTCCCTTGGGTCATCGTAGACATAAGAGGTTGCTCCTTGGTATATGGTTTTATTATTAGTTCGACTTCCTTAATGCGTCGATTCTTTACTCCTCACCAAATACTTCATGGCTAATTGCCAGCTTGCACCTTATCATTCAGAGCATTTGGTGATGAACCACATAAACCTAGTGATCGCTCTCGAGATGACCATCTGATGCTTATGCGTTAAATACTACACCAGTTGCAAAGACAACTTTGCTCGTATGTTCACAAAATCAACACAATTTATGTGGTTATAGGGGGTGGGATAGAAGAGAGGTCGGTGAGCCTTATCAGGTGATGTTCAGAAAAAGAAAATTTCAGAATTACATGTGGTTAGTTTAGCTATAACCTATTGAAAAAGATGTGGTTTAATTAGTTCAGTTCAAGTTAGTATCTTTGATTTTAAAAAATGCTACTTAAATAAATATTCAATGGTCTATTTTAATATGCCTACAGTGTAATATAGGAGTAGTCTTATTATTATCTATAGTAGTGCCAATTAATAAATTTAAAGGCATAAATATTAACTGTCTGATATCTATAATTATATTTTAAATGAATGTGAATAATTTCCGATCATGTTCAAATAATCATGTAAAAATTAGTAAACTGGATTTTATTAATAGTTAGGTTAGGATAATATTGTTCACTAATTAAGACAGAGATGTCTTTTATTTATCAACCTGATTAGAATAACTTGTTGTAATAATGGTAAAAAAGATTTTTTCACCGTTGTGGGTGTTAGCGCTTTCTGTTGCTTTCCTGTTTTCCCACAGCGCTCGCAGTGAAGCGGAGATTAGTCCAACATCGGCTAAAGGCATATACAACAGCGCTAAGCTGTACGGGATCGTCGACTTTCAGTTGTTTAAAGATGCCTATAATGCATATGAAAGTACTACCAATCGCAGTAAATCACTATTAACTATTATTGATTATTCGAAGCCCTCTACAGAAAAACGCTTTTATGTCATAGATATGGCGAAAAAGTCTTTGGTTTTTAATACGTATGTAGCTCATGGTGTTAATAGTGGTAAAAAGACGGCGACTAAGTTTTCAAATATTATAAATTCTCGCAAGACATCACTGGGGACATTTTTAACGGACACGACTTATTACGGCTCTAATGGTTATTCACTAAGATTGGATGGACTAACAAAAGGCGTTAATGATAATGCTCGTGACCGATATATTGTTGTTCATGGAGCAGATTACGCTAACGAATCTTTCATGAAGAAAAACGGCTATCTTGGTCGTAGTTGGGGTTGCCCAGCCTTGCCGGAAAAGCTGTCTAAAGAAATTATTGATACGATTAAAGGCGGCAGTGTTATTTACGCTAGCTCTTAATGAATAATTATCTGATTTTTAAATTAAAAAGCCCACTATGAATAGTGGGCTTTTTGCTGTCTAGTTAAGCGTTTTGCTTTGGTTTACTAGCATGAGGTTTGCTTGGTCTAGGCTTACGCTTCTTGTTCGCACCGTTGTTTGCATTATTCGTATTGTTACGATGATTAGCGTTACCTGACTCACCGTCGCTATTACGCTTAGTATTGAACTTTCTTGGTTTACGAGGCTTTTCAGAACGAGGCTTATCTGCACGACCATGTCCGGATGCAGTCGATTTCTCTTGGCCTTCTTGCTTAGGCTTTTTTGGTTTCTTCGGCTTCTTCGGTTTAATTGGGCGCGTGTCCAGTTTTGACTCAGGAACAGCGTTTACTGGTTTGAATCCCTCTAATTCGAAACGGTCGATGAGTTTACCGATCAGCCTTTCAATACCGAACAGCTCTTTTGCTTCATCAGCACATACTAAAGAGTACGCTTTACCAGTTTCACCAGCGCGGCCTGTACGACCAATTCGGTGGACGTAGTCTTCAGAGACATGAGGAAGATCGAAGTTCACCACTTGAGGTAGCTGTGGAATATCGAGTCCACGAGCCGCGATGTCAGTTGCCACTAGTACGCGAATTTGCCCAGTTTTAAAGTGCTCAAGTGCTTTCGTTCGCGCGCCTTGGCTCTTGTTACCATGAATCGCAAGCGCTGTGATTTTCTTACCTTCAAGGAAGCGGGCGAGACGGTTTGCGCCGTGTTTAGTCTTACAAAAGACTAAGACTTGTTTCCAGCTACCATCGTCTATTAGCTTGGCCAGCATAGCTGGTTTTTGCTTCTTATCTGCCACATATAAGCTCTGCTCTACGAGTTTTGTGGTTGAGTTTGGCGGTGTGACTGACACTTCAACAGGGTTATTCACCAACCCTTTAGCCAAATCACGAATCTCGTTGGAGAAAGTGGCTGAGAATAGTAGGTTTTGGCGATTTTTAGGTAGTAGATCGAGGATCTTCTTAATATCGCGGAAGAATCCCATATCTAACATACGGTCGGCTTCATCAAGTACGAGCACTTCAAGTTGAGAGAACTTAATGGCGTTTTGTTGGTAAAGATCAAGTAGACGACCTGGTGTAGCAACCATCACGTCACAGCCCTTACGCAGCTTAAGCATTTGTGGGTTGATCTTCACGCCACCGAACACGCACTGTGAGGTTAATGGAAGGTTAGTGCTGTATTTGAACACGCTCTCATGAACTTGTGCAGCAAGCTCACGCGTTGGGGTAAGGATAAGCGCGCGAATATGATTGCCTTTCACTCGCTGACCTGAGTTTAATCTTTCAAGTAACGGTAGCGCAAAGCCAGCGGTTTTACCTGTGCCGGTTTGTGCTGCAGCCATGACATCCTTGCCTTCGATAATTGCAGGAATGGCTTGCTCTTGAATTGGTGATGCCTTTTCGTAACCTAGATCTTGGATAGCACGAAGAATAGGAGTCGAAAGACCTAAAGATTCAAAACTCATAGTGGTACTCGTCGGTGGAGTGAGAAAAGTGGCAGTCATGGGATAGAGCAAATCTATCGTTATAAAAGGCCGTAAACCCAAGGATAGGGTAAGGCGCGCTATTCTGCGTGCTTTTGTGACGAACTTCAATACAATTCTCGTCGATTTGCGCTATTGAAATTTGTAGGTAAGGTGTTTATATTGTCGCCGCCTAACGGGCACACCCTAAAATGCACATTCGCCATCCCGCCATCACTGGTGCATTTATATTGGTGTTTTAGAACTTTCATGCAAACGACTACTCGTCCTTTTTCTCGTTTTACTCGTGAATCGGGTGCATTAATGCATCTGTCGATACCTATTATTCTGACTCAGCTTGCCACTCAAGCGATGGGTTTTGTGGATACCACAATGGCTGGTCAAGTGAGCGCTGCCGATCTCGCGGCGATCGCCTTGGGTGCTAGTCTGTGGATTCCAGTTTTATTGCTGCTTCGCGGCGTGATTATGGCGCTTACTCCTGTAGTGGCTTATCACCGTGGTGCGCGTGACTTTGAGAGCATCTCTGTCGAGTTCTTTCAAATGGTTTGGCTCGCATTGATTTCTAGCGCGCTGCTGGTGGCTTACTTGGTCAGCGCGAAACCTATCTTAGAGTGGATAGGGGTTGCATCAGAAATTATCCCTATTGCTAGTGATTATGCGTTTGCCTTGGCGTTTGGTGTGCCGGGTATTGCTTTGTTCTATACCTTAAATGGTTTCTGCGAAGGGATGAACAATACTAAAGCGCCGATGATCATTTCAGTTATTGGCTTGTTGGTGAACATTCCGGTTAACTACATCTTAATTTACGGCAAGTTTGGGTTTCCTGAACTCGGTGCGGTAGGCTGTGGTTGGGCAACCAGTTTGGTGTATTGGTTAATGTCAGGACTATTGTATTCCTACATTAAAGGTCATCATCACTACAAAACGATCATTCGGTTTACTGATATTAAACCAAGAGCAAAAGAGATGATTCATTTGCTTAGGTTAGGTCTACCGATCGGTATGAACATTGCGGTTTGCGGCAGTATTTTTGCTGTCATCGCGTTGTTGATTGGTCGTATTGGAGCGGAAAATGTTGCGGCTGCGCAGATCGCTTTGAATATCTCCAGCATGACTTACGTGATTCCAATGAGCATTTCGTTTGGTATCACTATTCGTGTGGGCCACGCATTAGGTGCTAAAGACGAGATAGGCGCGATTGAACGCAGTAAAATCGGAATCTTGGTTGCAGGATTGATGTCGTTAATATCGGTGACAATTTTCTTGTTGTTCCCGGATTGGATTATTCGACTTTACACTACAGACCCAGCAGTGAGTGCGACAGCAGCAACGCTACTTGTGTTTACAGCGATGTACCAGTTTAGTGATGCGCTGCAAACCTCTTCGAACGGTGCGCTCCGTGGGTATAAAGACACGAAAGTGCCGATGTTGTTGGCGATTGCTTCTTATTGGGGATTGGCATTGCCGCTTGGCATAGTGCTAGGGCTGACAGATCATATTGTGCCAGCTATGGGTGAAAAAGGTTTTTGGATCGGCATTCTTACGGGACTGACTGTGGCTGCGATATTGATGTTGCTGCGTTTACGTCACGTAATTAAAAAGCGTCCGCCTATTACTTCTGATAGAGCTTCTGATGGAATGACTACTCGCTAATAGTAAAAGCGCGTGATACCTGAGAAAGGGTCACGCGCTTTTTGATTATTCGTTAGCTGCTAGAGCAGTAATCGTCCGTTTTTATAGCTAAGCCCATTCTCAACATCGCTGCCGAGTAGCACTGGACCATCGAGATCCACCACTTCTGCTTTAGTTGCTATAGGCAATGCTGCTTTCATTGCCATTGACGTTCCCAGCATACAGCCGCTCATGATCATCAGTCCGAGTTCACGAGCTCTTCCTTCTAGCGCTAAGGCTTCTGTTAGCCCGCCAGTTTTATCAAGCTTAATGTTGATCATCTCATAACAATCGACGAGTTCATCTAGCTCGGCTCTGGTATGGCAACTCTCATCAGCGCACAGTGGGATAGGGTGGGGAATACCCTTGAGCAAGTCATCTTGGCCACTGGGAACGGGCTGCTCAATCATGGTGATGTCTAGCGGTGCTAATTGATCGAACAAGGACTCAAGATCAAGTGACGCCCATGCTTCATTAGCGTCAATGACGATCTTCACTTCAGACGATAATGCTCGAATAGCGGCTATTTTCTCAACGACATCCTCGTTATCGAGTTTGACCTTCAACAGCGTTGCACCTTCATCAATATACTGCTCTGCTTGGCTTGTCATGGTGTTGAGGTCAGCAACAGACACCGTCATCGCAGTTTCGATACTGGGTGCAATCGCAAAATAGGGTGATGGGAACTGGCTATCAGAGAGCTGACTTTCAAGCGACCATAACGCGCAATCAATAGCATTTCGAGCAGCGCCAGCCGGATAGTTTTGCAAGGCGAGTCGCGCTTCAAAGGGGTCTTGGGTCACTAGGTCGGCACTAAACTCATTGATTTGTGCCATGACTGATTCAACCGACTCACCATATCTCGGATAAGGCGTACACTCCCCTTGTCCAAGTTGTCCTTGGTATTCGATGGACACACGAACTACTTCACAGTGAGCACGTGTGCCTCTGGATATAGTGAAGGGCTTCGCGAGTTTAATTGAGTGATGGTGCGCTTCAATCTTCATAAGATTCTCACAACGTTTTTAGCTTGTTAGCGATTGAGTCTACCCCGTAACGAACAGGGTCCGTTACGGGAAGGTCAAACTGTTCACTCCATTGTTGACAGAGTTCTTTGGCGTCAGACTCATCCAATATGGAAGTATTTAAACAGATACCTGCAAATTGGACTTTGGGGTTAGTCACACGTGCTGCCAAAAGGTTAGCGTTAATTGTTTGCTCAATTGTGGGCAATTGCGCGTGGGGGAGGTGGCGAATATGCTGACGTCCAACTTCGTGACAAAGAACAAGCGCATCTGGCTGAGCTCCGTGCAATAGTCCCAAGCTTACGCCAGCAAAGGATGGGTTGAAAAGAGAGCCTTGTCCTTCAATGATATCCCAATCATGATCGTTAAACTCAGGACTTAAAGCTTCTACGGCACCAGAAATGAAGTCTGCTACGACCGCATCCACTGAAATGCCTTGACCGTCGATTAATATGCCGGTTTGCCCCGTTGCTTTGAATCTAGCGTCAACATTGAGCTGCTTGAGGGCTTGTTCGATGGCGAGGGCACTGAACATTTTCCCTACTGAGCAATCTGTTCCAACAGTGAGTAGTCGTTTCCCCGAGCGCTTTTTACCGTTACCTACTGCAAGGCGTTCGTCATAGTGTCTAACATCAAACAACTGGATTAAGCCTTGATCTGCCATTTGGGCTAACTCTGGGATATCTGTCAGTCTTTGATGCATTCCCGATGCGATATCTAACCCTAGATTTGCTGCTGCAATGAGTGTCTCTACCCAGTTTCTAGGAATAAAGCCGCCCGCATTGGCGGTGCCTATGACCAGCGTTTTTACGCCTTGTTTTTTAGCCTGCTCAAGTGTTAATTCATTAAGCCCTAGAGAGACGGTATCCTCGGTTAACCTGAGTTGTCCTAAACAGGCATCTGGGCGCCATTTGACAATACCGCGCGCGGTTTTTGCTGAAAGAGGATCAGTGACGTCACCGAGGAAAAGCAAGTAAGGCTGAGAAATGTTCATAGTGTCCCTTTATTAACAAGTAGCGAGATTCACAAGTAGCCCGTTTACAACTAGGTAAATTCCTAGCAGCGAGGCTAATGCTATCTAAGATAGGGAGGGAGAACTCTAATAGCGAATACCCTGTTGTTAGTCGCCTATAACATTAGGTTATAGGTGGCTATATGTTGTAACTAAGCACTTGCGTGATTCTTCAATATTGAAAGAAAAGATTTCGTCGCAATCGAAAAAGGATGTAAGTCGCTGGTAAGTAGTGAGACGGAACAGTCAATAACGTCGGATAGCTGGAGGCTATGTAAGTTCTCACTTGCCGCATATTGGCTGGCAGTCCAAGGGTCAACAATCGCAATACCAGCGCCAAGAGCGGCCAGTTCTGCACCTGAACTGTAATTCCTAACTGTAAGGGACGGAACAAAATCAGGCTGTATTTGCTCAAGGGCGAGCGTGAGTTTCCGCCCTAAAGGATCGCGCCTGTCCAGGGCGATGATGTTCAGTTCATCGTCCAACAGAGCTTCTAACGTCACTACAGGGTGTTTATTTTCGCCATCGCTCAATCGAGTGAAACCAGATGTTGGTACTAGAACTTGCATTGATTTCTTGGCTAGAAGTTGGTGAGAAATACCGGCAGGAGTGTCTTCACCAAACGCGACGGCAATATCGAGCGCATTGTCAAGTAATGCGTCGCACAGTTCACTGCGATTACCGGTGACCAGTTCTATTGAGCATTGATGTGCTTGATGAAATTGTGCAATCACCGGTGTCAGGAATTTTGTAGCTAATACTGGTGGCGCACCTATTCGAATATGTTGATGCCCTTTTTTAACCTTGTTGGTGAGGGTTTTAAATTGGCCGAGTTGTAGATAGATTTTCTCTACTTCTGGTAACAGGGTTCTGGCTTCTTGAGTGGGAACCAGACGACCTTTGACGCGCTCGAACAGAGAAAAGCCAAGCTGTAGCTCCGTATGAGCGAGTACACGGGTCACATTAGGTTGCGATACATGGAGGTTTTTCGCCGCGCCAGAGACGGTTCCCGTTTGCATAATCGCATAAAACACTTCTAGTTGACGTAAGTTCACAAAGACTCCATTCCCATACTGGCTCGCTGTAACTGTAATGGATCTTGCGCCTGAAGAGAATGACCGATTTTGACGCGATAAGGACTCTATCAGAAAACTGATGAAACCCTTATTTATTAAGCCTAAGTTGGCTTATTGCCTGTTTTGGTCAAAATCTCCGTGGAAATGGTCGTGATCAGACACACTGTCGGCGGCTTTTAGTTTTCCACCAATACGCAGAGTTTGTTTCGGCTGAACCTCATAGTGTGTGCTAAAGCGCGCAACTTGCGGTGCTGCCTCGGCAACCTCGGGGAAACAAGGTTTCGCTCATCGGGTAATAAGTTGTTTCGCAAAGAATTTGTTGAAGTTCAATTCAATATCAGAGGTGCCAAAAGGCGGCTCAAAACATGAGGACTAGATAAAACAAAGGCTCGAACCTAGGTTAGGTTCAAGCCTTGAGTTGAAATTAGAAGTTAGACGGCTGTGGCGGAATTAGCCGATGAAATGCGACCAAAATATGGATGACCAGATCATAAGTGCTAAACCAATTGCCAGAAACACAGCGGCAGAGCCGAGGTCTTTTGCGCGGCCTGAAAGCTCATGACGTTCTAAACCGATTCGATCAACAACGGCTTCAACCGCTGAGTTCATCAGTTCGACTATCATTACAAATACAACACTACCGACCAGAGCCATTTTCTGAAAAAGAGAAACATCGATGAGCAAAGCAATAATAACAGCGGCAATCAGTGCGACCACTTCTTGACGAAAGGCAGCCTCGTTCTTCCATGCAGCAATTAGCCCTAACCAAGAATATCGGGCGGCATAGATGATACGTTTGATTCCGGTGTTTTTTTGTATTTCACTCATAGTGTTAATTCAACTTCATTATTAGGGCATCGTTGCGATTGTTCGCATCTTGGTCATCGACCGACTTAGAAATATTGGCGATCATTTGGAACTCTTCATGAGTCCAGATCTCTTTCTCATTTAATGCGGACGGCAGTATATCAAACGAATCTATCTTGTCAGCAGCAACGAGCTGTAATTGACCAAACTGCTCAAGCTTGTTCAATGATGACAAAGAAAGTGGTGTGCCTTTGGTGACTCCATTTGGGACCAAATCTAGGCTGTAGTGGTAATCGCGAGTTTTAACTACCCATTTATTTGGTAAGCGTTTGCTGCTATCCCACCAGATACCATCCAGCTTTTTAAGCTGTGCGATGGTGATGTCTTCGTCTTGGGCATCTAACATCTTTAGGTGCTTTCTGAAGTATTGTGGAAATAACACGACAAACGCATCTTGAGTGATGTCAGGGTTGATCTTAATGACCTCAATCGCGATTAGCGCACCTAACATATTTGAGTACAAATCTTCAGGAGAGAAGGCCGAAGGATACTCTTTAAACCCGCCGACAGACACTAAGCCATACCATTGAGCAATTTCATGCCATTGTGCAAGGCGAAACGCCAGTAAACCTGCGAGCTTCGCCTGTTCGTTGTTTGCTGAGTCAAGCTGGTCTAAGTTATTGAACACGATTCTTCGAGCACGAAGCTCTGGCGTCAGAGCCAATTCAAAGTCGTCATTGTCGCGATTTTTGATACTGTGATAAAGGTATAAGGTGAAGTCCGCAGTATCTCTCACATGGGCGGTATCGATGAAGCCACCTTTATTAGAGAAAATCAGACCGTTAACTTCGTCTGATGTGCCGATAAGACTACCTATGACACTCGAAGAACCATCATTAAACACGTGAGCATCAACGTCTTCGACATTAAGTACGTTTTTAATGGAGTAGAAAGGGACGGGTACTCTTCCTAGCTCTGCTTTAAGGCCTGTTCCAAAGGCGCAGCATGGTCTTATCCCTACTGGTACAGTGTTTACGTCAGCAAAGCTGGGCTGAACAGACGCAAAAGCTAGACTAAGTAGTAATACTATTCTTCTCATAATCAACCAAAAATCAGTGTGTGGAACGAAAAAACGGCAAAGTGTGCAGTTTACACAGCCTTGCTTTGTCAAAAAAATGCAAGAATTTATGGTGACGATAGTAAATCAATGAATTGATGAAGTTTACCATTTCGTGCCAGCAGCGATTTCTACGTGGTTTCTTCCTCGCTTTTTGGCGGCGTAGAGGGCTTCATCCGCATTTTCAAGCATGTTTTGTGGAGTAATTGGATGGTTACCTAAGTGCTGAAACGCGACACCAATGGAAATGGTCACAATGTCATAAGGGTCGTTACCGGAATGCGTGATGTTGAGTTTCTCTACTTCTTGCCGCATTTGCTGTGCTAGTACGACACTCTCTTCTTGTGAGGTATTGATGAGAAGTGCACAAAACTCTTCCCCCCCGATTCTCGCCACCATATGACCACAAGGAGATAACACTTGTTTGAGTGCTTGTGCCACATAACGAAGGGCAAAGTCTCCTTGGACATGACCATAGGTGTCGTTGTATTGCTTAAAGTGGTCGACATCTATCATCATGGTCGTAATGGTACTAACAAAGAGGCTTTCGGTGTTGTGGGCGAGCTCAGTCATAAACGGACGGCGGTTGGGTAGACCAGTTAGTTCATCTGTTTCGGCAGCAATATGTAACCTGCGATTTGTTTCGATGAGCTCGTCTTGTAAGGCAGTCATCTCGTTATGATTTTTCAAGCGAATGTGCAGTTCACTAATGGTGGTTGATAATCGGCTTAAAATGGTTTTCTGTGTTTCCGTCCATTGCTGAGGATGATACAAGTTAGACGCGCTCAATATGCCGAAAACAGACTGACCATCAATAAGAGGGAATAGGGCAATAGAGGCGATATTTTGGGATTTGAGTAGTGTGTATTCAGTCTGCGCGCTTTCTTCAATCGATTCGATGTCATCGATGATGATGGGGTCGAGAGATAGTAACCGCCTTTGCAGTAATGTCATGGCTTCGATATTAAAACCTTCACCTAAAGGGTTTTTTGAACCATCAGCCCGCCACGAATAGCTGAACGTGGCCATCTGCTCTTGAATTGAGAGTATGCTAATACGATCAATTTCTAAAACTCGTCCTATCGGTTCAAACGCGCTATACATCACTTCGGTAACATTATCTTCGTTACATGTGAGTATGTTTAATGACATATCTGCCAAGATACGATGCAACTTACTTTGTGCTTTGTACGCTTCCGTTTGCCGTTCAATAGAATGTTTAAGTTGGTTCTGATGCTGCAATAGCTGACGTTCAGTTTTTTTCTGTGCTGCAATCGCATTACGAGAAGTATTGTTTAGGTTTTGTAAAGCGTGAGCGACATAGGATAGTTCATCTGTACGCTCTGTTAAATCTTGCGGTAGTTTCACTTTGCTTGAGGTTCTAGGACTAATATCTTTCGAAAGGCGATATAGATCCAAAAGTGGCGTCGTTATAAGCTTGCGAACAATATAGAGAATAACGACCAGAATAATAACGGCTTCGATAATGTTAAGTAAAAGTCCTAATGCGAGCTTAGATATCACTTCTTCTTGAATAATTTCATCGTCAATCATGTAAGAGATGTTGCCGAGGTAGCGACCGTTATATCGCAGTTCCAGTATTGAGGGGTTGGTTTTGATGTTTGGTGATAAATTAGCGTCCAAATAGGTACCATCGACACCTGTTAGACGAATGTTGCGAATGTAATCATCCTCACTAATGCTCAGCATAAGCTGTTGAAGTTGAGAGAGGTCTAAATCCCATAGCGACTCTGCAATGGGATAGGTGAGCGAGTGTACATGGACTCGAGCATGTTTGTTCACATTGTGTATTTCCTGTCGATAGTCGACATAGGCTTGAATGCTTACGTTTAAAAGCGCCAGAGCTCCCGTAACGATAATCAAAATAGTGATAATTTTATTGCGGATGGACATAGCATTGAAGCGTTGCATCTATCGTTCACTCGCTTTTGACAACAAAAGGGTCGATTGGGTTGGCAAAAATGTCGATATTTTCGAAGTCTATGTTGTTCCATGCTTTGTTCTCAAGCGTAGAGAAAAGCTCAGAGGGGTAACGAATGATCTGGAATAGATTAAGTTTGGTTCTTTGTGGCCAACGCTGGTCTTTCTGGTGATGGTGAATCTTAACCATTTGCAAGCCGACCGCAGTGAAGTGTCCACCGCCCAATGAAGTAATATGCCCATCTTTCAGCTCCGATAGTACTGCCTGTGAGGTGTTGATAGTGCTAATAAATACGTCGTTGCCTATACTGCGTCCCGCTTCGCTAATTGCTTTTTGAGCACCAAATGCCATGTGATCGTTGGCGGTCCAGATGTAACGGACTTTTGGATGACGTTTAAGCAGGACCTTGGTTTGTTCATAAGCCAGATCCTCTCGCCAATCTCCGTACACTCGCTGCGCAATCGTGGTGTGCTCTTGCTGCATCACAAACGCCATAGCTCCTGCTTCGCGATTGTTTGAGGCTGGAGTGTTTTTATCTCCTGACAGGATTACGAAGGCGCCTTGTTTATCCTTTCCTTTTTGATACAGATCTTTGGCAGTGAGATATCCGATATTAAAGTTATTGGGAAATACGCCAGGCATAAGCCGCGTATTCCATATTGGATCGGTTCGCAGCGTTTGTTTGTTTGAAGGGGAAAGGTCGTTAAGTACGAAAGAAACAAAGCAATTTGATTCAGATAGCATGTTCAATAATGCAAGGCCGTTGCTTTTTTCGTTAACGAGAACGACATAGTCGGGCTTGGGTAAAACTTGCATCCGTTCTGCAAGCAACTGTTGTGTCAGAATGTGGTCTCTATTGCCGTGAAGTATCTCCAAGGTTAAGCCCAGCGAGGATGCCGCTGCTTGAGCGTAGCCGTCAACGTCTCCCCAGAAGCTCTCTTCGGCAAAGCCTGGGTTAACGAATAGAACTCTTGTCGTGATGTTCTGGTTCGCACTCAACGCGAACGGGCTATGAATGATAAGCAAGCAGCATATCAACCAAATGGATCTCCAAATCATACTAACACTCCCTGTGTTAGAGAAAATTATGGGATGTAGATCACATTAAGTCGAATGGATTGGTTTGAATTTGTTGCAGATTATTCGAGTTTCTCATTTCTTGAACGCTTTTTTGGTTTTGAGATAGCAGAAATGAAAGGCATCAGCCACGAGGTAGGGCGTGGCTGATGTGGGTTTGCTTATAGGGATAAAGGTTTTGATTTTATGATTCGTTTGGCCCAAGCCCTAGCGGGATGCAGTTGTGATAAAACATCTACGGGTAGCGGAAGAGGATCACCGCAAATCTCAGAGGCTAATAGCTCAGCCAAAAGTGGCGCAGAACTCAGTCCTCTAGAGCCTAAACCGAGCATACAATATAAGCCGCCATAATTCGGAAGTTCAGCTAACGTGTTGTCGTCCTCCGAATAGGAGGCATCCAGCTTATCAAAATCACACACTTGACCAACGAAGGGTAAATGATCTCGACTTACGGTGCGAATCCCCTGTCGTGACTGATTATCTGAGGTGTCTACCTCATTTACCCACTCGACGTCTTGAATACAGTGTCTGAGTTTTTCTGCATTTGCGAACTGAGCTTGTTGATCAAATTGGTTATCGATGTGTTTTCGATCGTAGCTTGCGCCGATGCAATGGGTGCCTGTTTGTGGATTGTTTGGCGTCATGTAACCGTCATAACATAACACCGACTTTAGCGGTTTGAGCTTATCTGTCGTCTGAATATGGCTGACTTGTCCTTTTACCGCCGTAAGATGTAGTTTCTCTGTTTGTTTTATAGCACTGAATTTATGGCCATTAGCAACGATAACTGTGTCGAAATGAGTTTGATGGATAGTGCCGTCAACGAGGATGACTTGCCACTTTCCGTCCTGCGCTTGTTTTAGCTCAGCTACTTCTAAATTAAAGTAAGCACTACTTTTTCCATTTCTTACACTGCTTTGGATTAGACCTTGAGTGAGCTGGAATGGACACAACCAACCTCCGAGAGGGTAGTGAATGCTCGCATGCGGCGAAGGGAGGCCGATGGTCTCTGAGGTTTGCTCTGCATCCAACTTATGGATAAGCGCTGTCGGAAAGCCTCCTGACAACATACGTTCGAGCTTAGTAGTAGATTTCTCGTCCCACATAAGTTGCGTGACACCGCACCAATCGTGGTCGTAAGGGATTGTGGTTGCTGCTTGCTCCGCAAACTGGCGGGCATAAATAAATGCTGGAGCAAACACTCTGGATACGCCTTTGTGCTCACCGTTAAGAAGTGGGTAAACCGCACCTTGCCTGTTTCCTGATGCACCTTGAGCAGGTTCACTGTCTTTGCAAAATAGTTGACTGTGAATTCCTCGATTTGCTAACGCTTTTGTCAGGCAAGCACTGGCAATGCCGCCACCAATGATGGCTACTTGTACTGGTGTATTTAGATGTGGTCGATAATACAATGAGTGATAGTTTGTGAATGGCGTTTTTTGTGCGATTTGACCGACAATCATGTCACGCTTTGTGCCAAAACCTTTGGCTTTACGCATATCAAAACCCGCTTCGATTAGACCTCTTCGGACAAAACCTGCTGCAGTGAACGTTGCACAAGTACAATCTTGTTTACCGAGTTTAACCATGCCGTTAAACAACTCTTGATTCCACATCTCTGGGTTCTTACTTGGTGCAAAACCATCTAAGAACCAACAATCTACTATACCTTCGTTTGGTGTGGGTACTAGTGGCATGCAGTCTTTTATATCGCCAAACCAGAGATCTAGCGTTATCGCGCCATCCGCTAAGACAATGCGATGACATTCCGGTACAGCCATAGGGTAATGTGCTTGCAACTGTTCGGCATAAGGAGCTAACTCCGGCCATGCTTGATGCGCTTTTTCTAGATCGGTTTTTGAGAGAGGGTATTTCTCAAAGCTAATAAAATGCAGTTCTTGAAGTGTCGAATCCGGATTGCTCATTCGGAACTGTTCGAACCATTGCCATACTGCAAGGAAATTGAGGCCGGTACCAAATCCGGTTTCAGCAATGACAAAACGTCGTTGTTCGAAATCCTGCCAACGCTCCGGAAGGCGATTTTGTTTCAAAAAAACGTAACGTGTTTCTTCTAACCCATTGACATTAGAGAAGTAAACATCGTCAAATTGGTCTGAAACTGGAGTACCCGACTCATTCCAGTCGAGTTGAGCGTGAGTGATGGAAGTCATAATATTGACACTTAACTTGTGTTATACCCGTTACTAGAAAGTTATCACAACTACAGTTATTAGGGCATCGATAGCATTTATTGGTGCGGATTGTACGAATTTATGGGAAAGCTGACCACTTATATCCTGTATCTTCGTTATCATTTAGCAGTTTTTGAATTTATAGGAAAGTCACATGAAACGAGTCGTAATTACCGGTATGGGTATTGTTTCGAGCATCGGTAACAACGTAGAAGAAGTTTTAGCGTCTCTAAAAGCAGGCCGTTCTGGTATTAACGCCTCTGAGCAGTTCAAAGAGATGGGCCTTCGTTCTCAAGTGTGGGGCGACCTGAAAATCAACCCAGCTGAGCACATTGATCGTAAAAAAATGCGCTTTATGGGTGATGCTGCGGCGTACGCTTATCTGTCTATGGAACAGGCAATTGCTGATGCGGGTCTAACAGAAGACCAAGTATCAAATGACCGCACGGGTATTGTTGCTGGTTCTGGTGGTGCGTCAGCACTAAACCAAACACTAGCGGTAGACACTATTCGCGAGAAGGGCGTGAAGCGTGTTGGTCCTTACATGGTACCTCGCACTATGTCTTCAACTGTTTCTGCATGTTTGGCGACTCCATTTAAAATCCGTGGTGTGAACTACACGATGAGTTCTGCATGTGCGACGTCGGCACACTGTATTGGCCATGCGATGGAACTGATTCAACTTGGTAAACAGGACATCGTATTTGCTGGTGGTGGTGAAGAGCTTGATTGGACTCAAACTATGATGTTTGATGCTATGGGCGCACTATCTACTAAATATAACGAAACACCAGAAAAAGCCTCTCGCACTTACGATGCAAACCGTGACGGTTTTGTTATCTCTGGTGGTGGCGGTATGGTTGTTGTCGAGGAGCTTGAGCATGCTCTAGCTCGTGGCGCGACTATCTACGGTGAAATCGTAGGTTACGGTGCAACTTCTGATGGCTACGACATGGTAGCACCATCTGGCGAAGGTGCGGTTCGTTGTATGAAGATGGCGATGCAAGATGTAGAAGTGATTGATTATGTAAACACTCACGGAACATCAACTCCTGTTGGCGACGTAAAAGAACTGGGCGCTATTCAAGAAGTATTCGGCGGCAATAGCCCTGCAATCTCAGCGACAAAAGCAATGACAGGTCACGCATTGGGAGCAGCTGGTGTTCATGAAGCAATTTATTCTGCGCTAATGTTACATCACAGCTTTATTGCACCAAGCATCAACGTTGAAGAACTGGATGAAGCAGCTCAAGGCCTAGATATTGTTACTGAAACTCGTGAACAAGAACTGAATACAGTGATGTCAAACAGCTTTGGCTTTGGCGGTACTAACGCAACGCTAGTATTGAAAAAGTATCAAGGCTAAGACTGGATAATCAGTTATTATGATTTCCAGAGCTGACCAGTGAAAATTGGTCGCAGACGCAAGTTTTAACTCCTGGAGAGCGGGTTAAAATCCTTTTGTTCTGGATATTGCCCAGCCATTATTGGCTGGGCATTTTTCTATCTAGGGAATTTGAAAAGAGATCTCTCGACACTGTGGTGAAGATCTAGCACAATTCATGCCTAGGTAAGGACAACACCCTTTGGACAAAACAATGAAGATTATTGTTGATGAAGCAATGCCTTATGCTGTCGAATTGTTCGAGCAGCTAGGTGAAGTGATAGCGAAACCAGGACGTGAGCTAACTGCTGACGACCTTATTGACGTTGATGCGCTGATGATACGTTCGATCACAAAAGTGAATGAATCGTTGTTAGAAAAAGCGAACAAATTGAAATTTGTCGGTACAGCGACAGCAGGCATGGATCATGTTAATCAAGCATTGTTGCAACAGCGTGGTATCTTTTTCACTGCTGCGCCAGGTTGCAATAAGGTTGGCGTTGCGGAATACGTGATCAGTAGCTTGATGGTTATTGCTCAGCAACAAGGCTTCTCTATTTTTGATAAAACAGTGGGCATTGTTGGCTGTGGTCAAGTCGGAAGCTATCTCCAAAAATGTTTACAAGGTATTGGTATTAAGGTTCTGCTCAACGACCCTCTTAAGCAGCAACAAGGCGACAGCCGTGAATTTACCGACCTAGATGTACTATTAGAGCAATCTGATGTCATCACTATGCACACGCCAATCACACGAGATGGTGAATTTCCCACTCACCATTTAATCGATGAAGCGCGTTTAAACAATTTTAGATCTGACCAA
The DNA here is from genome assembly GCF_900088415.1 of Vibrio mediterranei. Taxonomy (GTDB): domain Bacteria; phylum Pseudomonadota; class Gammaproteobacteria; order Enterobacterales; family Vibrionaceae; genus Vibrio; species Vibrio mediterranei. Next base: position 362,675 of record NZ_FLLQ01000004.1, on the reverse strand, counting down.
ATCTTAATAAATGCAGCACGAGGTCCTGTGGTGGATAATGCTGCTCTAAAGCAGCGACTACTTAAGAACGATGGGTTTACTGCTGTTCTTGACGTGTTTGAGTTTGAACCAGTAGTTGATTTCGACCTGCTTCCTCTGTTAACGTTCGCGACCCCTCATATTGCAGGCTATGGTTTAGAGGGCAAAGCTCGCGGTACCACGATGATCTTCAATAGCTATTGTGAATTTTTGCAGCTATCTGAACGTGCTAACCCAGATGCTTTATTACCTATTGCACCCATTCCACAAATTACATTAGATAGAGAGTGGAATGAAGCGACACTGCATAGCATGACTCAAATCATCTATGATGTACGCAAAGACGACGCAATTTTCCGCCGTGAAATTCACAATGAAGGCGGCTTTGATAAAATGCGCAAAAATTATTGGGATAGGCGTGAATATGGCGCCATCCTTGTTAAGGGTAGCGATTCATGCAATTTAGCACCTTTAGCAGAACTAGGATTTCAAATCGAGGTAACCAATGAGCCAACAATTTAATATTGCTGTATTTGGAGCAACCGGCGCTGTAGGTGAAACTATGGTGGAAGTGCTTCAAGAACGCGAATTTCCAATGGGTGACATTTACTTGCTGGCTAGCGAGCGTAGTGAAGGTAAAACTTATCGCATTAATGGTAAAACCGTTCGAGTAGAGAATGTAGAAAACTTTGATTGGTCTCAGGTTCACATCGCACTGTTCTCTGCTGGTGGTGAGCAATCAGCTAAGTGGGCACCAATTGCAGCTGATGAGGGTGTAGTCGTTATCGATAACTCCTCAAACTTCCGCTATGAGTATGATGTTCCTTTGGTTGTTCCGGAAGTTAATCCAGAAGCGATTGCTGAGTTCCGTAACCGTAACATTATCGCTAACCCAAACTGTTCAACTATTCAAATGTTGGTTGCATTGAAGCCTATTCATGACGCAGTAGGTATTGACCGTATTAATGTCACGACGTATCAGTCAGTGTCTGGCGCGGGTAAAACAGGTATTGATGAGCTAGCGGGTCAAACCGCAATGCTACTAAATGGCAAACCGGTTGAAAATAAAGCATTTAGCCAGCAAATCGCATTTAACTGTATTCCACAGATTGACCAGTTTATGGACAACGGCTACACCAAAGAAGAAATGAAAATGGTGTGGGAAACTCAGAAGATTTTCAATGATGCGAGCATCATGGTGAACCCAACGTGTGTTCGAGTTCCAGTATTCTATGGCCATGCTGAGGCGGTACACTTAGAAACTCGTGCACCAATTTCAGCGGAAGAAGTGACGCAACTGTTAGAACAAACGGACGGTATTGAAGTATTCCATGGTGAAGATATGCCAACTCAAGTTCGTGATGCGGGTGGCAAAGACCACGTTATGGTTGGTCGTATTCGCAATGACATCAGTCACCACAGCGGTGTCAACCTTTGGGTAGTGGCAGACAACGTACGTAAAGGCGCTGCGACGAATGCGGTGCAAATCGCAGAAGTGTTAATTCGTGATTACTTCTAAACTCGTTACGTTCAATTTAAGTTGATAATTAAAGGCCTCTTGTTAGAGGCCTTTGTTCTGTATAGTGTGACAAAATTGGTACGAATATCATGCTTGAATCATGTTTTTTCAAGGCTGAGCTATAGTTTTGCAGTGATTATCCGATATAGTACCAAGATTAGATTTGTATTTTTTATCGCAGACAGCTGAGCCTTCCATGCATCATTTTTTAAAGCCTTTGCTGGTGACACTTGCACTAGCAGGAGCGACGACTTCTTTTTCTATCAGCGCTGATACTATTCGATTAACTGGTCCTAACGGTGAAGCTCTGGCTGCGCCACAGTTTTCACAGCCAATTCGTAATCAAGTTACTCCAGATTCTGAAACGCCTGCTCGCTATTATGGGCCCACTAAAGTCGACGAAACTCTTTGGTCGATTGCAAGTCGATTTAAACCAGCAGATGCTACCGTACAACAAACGATTTACGCCTTTTATCAACTCAACCCTGCTGTATTTGAGCAAAACAATATTCACAAGCTGGTACCTAACAGCGAGCTACGCATCCCGTCTGACGCTCAAATCAATCGTGTCGATTTACAAGAAGCCTTAGCCGTACTTGCTGCCCATCAAAATAAACTCAATTCAGCAGCGACGCAGAGACAGGCCAAGGTGGTCGCTGAATCAAAACCTGCGGTAAAACCGCTTGATGTGAAACCAACGGTTGAAACTTCGGCGACAACCAAATCAGTTCCTTCGCAAGTCACGAAAGAAAAAGTTTCGGACATCAAACCTCAGAAAGGTTTAGAGCAAGTTATCCCAGCGGCGAAAGGCTTAATTGAGTCGGGTGAGATTAAGCCGCCAGCACAAGAGCTAACTCAAAAGCTTCAGGAAGAGTTGACGCGTTCAGAAAGTGAATTGCTTTCCCTAGAAGAGCGTAATCATCAATTGAGGTTGATGTTGTCAGAAGTCCAAAATGAAGTGGAAGTTCTAAAAACTGAAGTCAGTAACGAAGAGCGTATTCGTACAGAGGTTGAGCGACAGCTCAGTGAAGAGAAACGCAAGCAAGCAGAGATGGCAAGGCTTGCGCCGAGCAAGTTGGATACTTGGTTAGCTAAGCCTTGGTTTGTTGCCTTATTAGCATTTGTTCCTGCATTGCTGATCGGCTTGTTGGTAATGATGGTTTTACGATCTCGTAAGCAAAAGACGCAGATTGCTAGTAATCAAGAAGCCAATACCTCAAACCCGTCTTCTGATGTTGCAGCAGCGACTGCTGGTGTTGCTACTGCAGCTGTTGCGGTTGAAACTCTGGATGATGATAGCCCGTTCTCAGATGATCTCCTTGCTGGGATTGAGGAAGATGATGACAGTAGCCAATTAGAGGTAGAGCAACAGCCAGAAGATGATATCTTCGCCGATTTGAATGATAGCGATCTTGATTTCAATTTAGACGATGATGATGAAGACCCGTTTGCCAGTATCGACGAAGATGGTGAACTGGATATCGGTTTTGTTGATCTGGACGCGAGTAATAACGGCATCAGCGTTAAAGATGGTGAAAAGGCATTAGGTCTTGAAGAAATGGAGCGTGCACTCAACGATGTTGCTGTTCCAGATGCAGAAGATGACCTTGATTTAAACTTGTCTGATACAGATTCAGAGCCTGTTTCTCAACAAGAGCTCGACGATCTATTCGCTGATTTTAACGGCACATCTAGTACTGAAATGGCTGACCTTGATTCGGAGGAACCTGAAAACTCACTAAATCAAGCGGACATGGACGAGTTACTTGCGGGTGATAGCTTTGATCTAGAAAGTGATGGTGACTTCAATCTGGATGATCTAGATATTGAGACGGATAACAAAACCGCATCAGAGATGACGCCAGAGCAAGCAGATGAACCTGTTGACAATGCCGATATTGATGACCTTTTTGCCCAGTTCTCACAAATAGACGCAACGCCTGAAGCGCCACAGTCTAATACCTCTGAACTGGCACAAGACGAAGAAATCACGCTTCTAGACGATATGCTGGACGAGGATTTTGAGCTGTCTGATTTGGATGATTCTGATCTAATGCTCGATGAAATAGTCGATGCTGATGAGAAAGAAGCCACTGACAAGGAGTTTGAATCTTCCGAGAATTTAGACCTAGATGACGTCACTTTACTGGCAGATGAAGACTTAGAGCTTGATGAAAATAATACCGATTTACTTGATGAATTACTGTTTGAAAGTACGTTAGGCGATTCAACCTCCGATGAGAAACAAGCTGTTGATCTTGACCCGTTTGCCTCTGACGACCTAATCGGCGCAGATATTGATTTAGATAGTGAGATCGAAGACAGCAAACTTGAACTTTCTGACCTTGAGCCATCAAACCTTGAGCCTTCAACAGTAGAAGCCGAATCTCCACTAGCACAACAGCCTGAGGATGACGACGTAATGGCTGTGGCAGAAAGTACTGATGTAGAAGAAAGTGCTGATGCGGATAGGTTGGTCGAAGAGAGTAAGGCTGCCGCAGCGCAAAATGTAACTCAAGAGCAGCGCTTAGAGGATGACCTCGATCTGGCATTAGATGCTGAGTTGCGACCAGCTATTGCTGAGGCTGAGCAAGTAAATATCGAAGAGCTAGATTCGATGGGTCTGTCTTCATCTTCGCAAGATCCTGCCGGCGAAGCACAATCTCAAGTGGAAGAGCCATCAACATTAGATGACTTAGATAATAATGTTCCTGACGTTGATTCTATTTCAGATGAACAAGGCATTGCTGAACCGTCGTTACCGTCAAGTTTTGAAAGCGAAGTTTCGCAAGAGAACGAGCGACATCACGAGGCGCATCAGCAACAAACGTCAGCCAGTGACAATGCGAGTACTGCATTTGAAGATGAGTTCGACTTCTCTCCTGAAATTGAAGGGGTAGGAGAGTCGGACACAGTGCCGCGTGATGATTCGCAAGAACAGAAAGAACTTGAAGCTTTGATGGCGAATGAGTTTGGAATTCCTCAAGATGATGATTGGTTGATAGATGATGAAAATACTCTATCAACTGCGCTAGAAGCCGAAGTGGCGGAATCATCTCAAGAGCAAGAGTCTGACGATGACTTTTTAGCCAAAGCTTTGCAAAGTGAATATAACGAAGAAAATGCTTTCGCCGATGCAGAGGGTGACGCTGAGGATACCTTGCAGCCGGATTCGGAACTGGCTGCCGATTTTGCTATGGCCGATGATGAACTGCCTGAGTATAGCGAAGAAGATGCGCTTGCTGATGTGTTGGCAGGACAACCAATAGAGCAAGAGGCGTCTGAGCCTAGCGATGTTAGCGAAGCGGAGATTGAAGCTGTACTTCATGACATTGAATTGCCAGAAGAGGTAGAAGTTGCCCACAACACAGAGAGTGACATTGAAACTGCCCCTCAATCAGATGCTACTCAAACGGTGCCGGAACGAGAACCGATTGAAGAGTTTGATTTTCCTGATTACACCGAAGAGGACGCGTATGCGGATAGCGCGCAAGCAGAGCCTGAGCTTGTTCATGAGCCTTCGGCTCAGGATGAGTTCACCGATGGCGCTATTTCGCTAGAGGATCTACCGGAATACGATGAGTCACAAGCTGCGGAGGATATGGCGTCGTCCGCTTCTGAACGAGAGCCGAGTTTTGCAGTTGAGCAAGACATGGTCGGTGAAACATTAGATCACTCAGAAATTGATGCTCTAGCAGATGCTTTTTCTATGGTAGACATGTCAGCTATAGAGCAAGAAGGTCAGCTTGGGGAGTTGCTGCAAGAGGGCGAGCAAGCGTTCTCAAATATTAGCCCTGTTGACCAAACAACGGCGGATAGTGCTGGCATGGATTTGGGTGTGATGCTGCAAGATTCTCCAGACCAAGAAGGTGGTGAAGACTGGAATGGTTTCTCATTGACTGACGAGCAGCGAGCATCTATCGATCACCAAATCCCAGATGAAGAACAGGAAATTTGGAACAATACTCATGCTGGTTCTTTAGCTGATGCCAGTGAAGAGGATTGGGCTTCCCAAGACCCTGTTGCCGACTTTGAGGACAGCACAGATCAATTTATGACGATTGATGAGCTGATGGCACAGGTCGACGATAATGCTTCCAGTGATGAGGAAGAAGAGTTGAAGTTGGATGTGGGATTGGATGAGTTCCCTGATGTCATTGGTCCAATTACCAAAGTCGATGTTGATTCGGATTCCGAAGCCGCAGGTAACCTCGACCTTGCCAAGATCTACATCGAAATGAACGATTTCGAGGGTGCGGTGAAATTACTTGAGAAAGCGCTACTAGAAGGTAGTGGCAATATTCAATCAGAAGCAAAGGCCTTGCTGGCTAAGCTTTCCGAATACCAGTAAGTAAAAGTGATGTAAAACGGCGGTTGAATGACCGCCGTTTTTGCTTTTACGCTTTGATGACAAAGGATTCACCACCTGCGGGTTTATACCTTTATGAGTTGGGTATATACTTTGCCCCCTTTGAAAATTGACAGATAGACAGAGAAAACGATGAAAGTTGCATTAGGTATCGAATATAACGGTGCAAACTACTACGGTTGGCAAAGACAAAGAGACGTCTCCAGTGTGCAAGAAGAACTGGAGAAAGCGCTATCGATCGTTGCAAATCAACCGGTAGAAGTACAGTGTGCTGGTCGAACAGATGCTGGTGTGCATGGCACTGGGCAAGTGGTTCATTTTGAGTCTTCTGTCATTCGTAAGCCAGCTGCCTGGACCATGGGCGTGAATGCGAATCTTCCTAAGGATATCGCTGTGCGTTGGGCAAAAGAAGTCCCTGAAGAGTTTCATGCTCGTTTTTCGGCGACCGCTCGACGCTATCGTTATGTGATCTTTAACCACGCATTGCGACCTGGCATTTTGTCTTCTGGTATTAGTCATTATCATGGCGAACTTGATGCAGAAAAAATGCACCAAGCAGGTCAATATTTGCTGGGCGAAAACGACTTTACCTCATTTAGAGCGGTTCACTGTCAGTCTCGAAGCCCATGGCGTAACATCATGCACCTCAATGTTTCTCGTCATGGACCGTATGTTGTGATTGATATCAAAGCGAATGCCTTTGTTCATCATATGGTGCGTAATATCACTGGCAGCCTGATTGTGGTGGGTAAAGGTGAGCAGCCACCAGAGTGGATTGAATGGCTATTGCAGCAGAAAGATCGCAAGCTAGCTGGCGCAACGGCAAAAGCTGAAGGCCTGTATTTGGTCGATGTGGATTATCCAAGTGAGTACCAGCTCCCAGAAGCACCAATTGGTCCACTATTTTTGCCGAATGATTTGAACTCTGGTTGGTAATTGTACTCGAAAATCAGTAGAGACTTTCGGCGTTACAAATATTTATGGCAATGTCACAAGGATAGGTACAACCAGTTTTTTATCTACAGTTAGCCTGTAATATGGTTTAATCCAACGGCATTAATTAGAATTTCAATCTCTCGCCATTAGGCGGGGGTCACAAGAGAAAAGGTCTTCCATGAGTTGGCTTGAAAAAATTTTAGAAAAAAGCAACATCGTTAGCTCGCGCAAAGCGTCTATCCCAGAAGGTATCTGGACTAAATGTACTTCCTGTGAGCAAGTACTTTATCATGCTGAATTAGAGCGTAATCTAGAGGTGTGTCCTAAGTGTGACCACCATATGCGAATGAAAGCGCGTCGTCGTCTAGAAACATTCCTAGATGAAGGTAATCGCGTTGAACTTGGTACTGAGCTTGAACCACAAGACAAGCTGAAGTTTAAAGATTCAAAGCGCTATAAAGAGCGTATCTCTGCTGCTCAAAAAAATAGTGGTGAGAAAGATGCACTCGTTGTCATGCAAGGTGAACTACTGGGTAACCCAGTCATCGCATGTGCATTTGAGTTCTCCTTCATGGGGGGCTCTATGGGCTCTGTGGTTGGTGCTCGTTTTGTGCGTGCAGTAGAAGCGGCTATAGAAAACAACTGTGGTTTAGTGTGTTTCTCTGCCAGTGGCGGTGCACGTATGCAAGAGGCACTAATGTCTCTAATGCAAATGGCGAAAACCAGTGCTGCACTTGAGCGCCTATCTCAAAAAGGTCTACCGTTCGTTTCTGTTATGACCGACCCAACTATGGGTGGTGTATCGGCGAGTTTAGCAATGCTGGGTGATATCAATATCGGTGAACCAAAAGCATTGATCGGTTTTGCTGGTCGTCGTGTTATCGAGCAAACGGTTCGTGAAGACTTACCAGAAGGTTTCCAACGTAGTGAGTTCTTACTTGAGCACGGTGCGATTGATATGATTGTTGACCGCCGTGAAATGCGTCAACGCGTAGGTAGCCTACTTGCTAAAATGACAAATAAAGCGTCTCCTTTAGTGGTCTCTGTTGAAGATTCTCCAGAAGAACCTACATATGAAGTACCAGAAGCGGACGAAAAAGGGTAAAGTACTCACTAAGTTATCAAACGTTAAGATATTGACGGCTAAATGAGTTCACAATCCATTCCACAAGCCACATCTTCTTTACAGGTGTGGCTTGATTACTTAAATAGTATTCATACTAGTGCTATCGACCTAGGTTTAGATCGAGTTTCGGTAGTCGCCCAAAAAGGTCAATTGACCAAACCTGCCCCAACAGTCATTACCGTCGCTGGCACTAACGGTAAAGGCTCTACCTGCGCGCTTATGGAAGCAATCTTGCTAGATGCAGGTTATTCAGTCGGTGTTTATAGTTCCCCACACCTTATTCGTTACAACGAGCGTGTTCGCGTTAATGGTAGCGATCTTCCTGATGACTCACACACTCGTGCGTTTGACTATATCGAAAAGCTACGTGGCGAAGTCAGCCTTAGCTTTTTCGAGTACGCCACGCTTGCCGCATTGCGACAGTTTCAGGAAAACAAAGTGGAAGTGGTTTTACTGGAAGTAGGCCTAGGTGGGCGTCTTGACGCAACTAACGTGGTTGATCACGATGTTTCAGTCATTACTAGCCTCGCAGTAGATCATGTTGATTGGCTGGGTGACGATATCAATGTCATTGGGTTCGAGAAAGCAGGAATCTTTAGATCTGGGAAGCCAGCAATATGTGGCCAACCAAAACCACCTGCAACTGTGCCTGCGCATGCTGATGATATTAAGGCGAATTTCTACCAAACGGGTATTCAATTTGACTACAAACTGACGTCTGAACACACATGGGCATGGCAACATGGCACATTCATGCTTGAGGACTTGCCCGTACCAGTCTTGCCACTAATGAACGCCAACACTGCGTTGATGGCTTTAGGGGCGGCAGAATTGGACATTTCCGACGTTAATATCGTGAATGGACTTAAGCAAGCGCGTCTTCCGGGTCGTATGCAGATGCTTACCGGATCGCCAGTAACCATTCTCGATGTAGCTCATAACCCTCATTCAGCAGAGTATCTGGTTGCACAGCTTTCTAAGCATTACCCAAATCGCGGATTTAAAGTCGTGATTGGCATGTTGCATGATAAGGATATCGAAGAGACCATTCGAGTGTTAAACCCATTAACTGAAGATTGGTATCCAGCGTCATTATCAGGGCCAAGAGCGGCGAGTGCAGACGAACTGTGCCAGCATTTAATGTCTGGCAATGCTCTAAAGCGATATGACAACCCAGTAAGTGCATATCAAGCCGCGAAAAGTGAAGCAAAGTCAGACGATATGATTTTGGTCGTAGGATCCTTCCATACCGTTGGCGAAGTTCTTGAGCATTGTGAGAAGTTAGACGCTCAAGAGCAATAAAGTAATTAAGGAGTATCAATGGCGAGTAAATTTCAAAGCCGCTTGGTGGGTACCATAGTATTGGTCGCAGTTGGTGTCATCATTTTGCCTGACCTACTTGATGGTAAAAAGCTTCATTACAAAGAAGAGTTTGCCAGTATTCCGCTTAAGCCTGAAATCAGCGCTCAAGTAGAAAGCTTTGAGGTACTAGAGCCAGAAGAAGACACATCGGTGTTACCTGACTCGCCTGTTCAAGCAACAGTAGGGGAAGAGCTGGCAGCAACACCTGAACAGCAGGCCGAACAAGATAAGCGTGATGTTGTGGATGTTGCAGTGAAAGAAGTGCCTGAGCGTAATGAGTATGCTGATAGTGCATGGATTATTCAGCTTATGGCTCTTAAGAATGCAGATAATGCTCGCGGTCTTGTTGCCGACCTACAAAAACGTGGCTATCAAGCACATGTAAAACAAGAAGCCACCTTTACGCGTGTCATCATAGGTCCAGATGTTTCAAAAAGTAAACTTGAGAAGCAATTGCTAGAATTGGAGAAAATTACCGGTTCAAAAGGTCAATTGCTCAAATTTAAACCACTAAATCCATAAGAAAACGTTTGCGTCGCGGATTTTTCTGTTAAAATGCGCGCCAACTTGAGATGAAGAATTCATGAATTGGTTAGATTTTGTCATTTTAGGTGTGATTGGGCTTTCAGCTTTAATCAGTTTAGTTCGCGGATTTGCCAAAGAGGCAATGTCTTTAGTGATATGGTTCGGCGCATTTTTTATTGCCAGCCAGTACTACGCAAAACTTGCGGTGTACTTTACCAATATCGAAGATGAGATGTTCCGAAATGGCGCCGCAATTGCTGCCCTATTTGTTGCCACACTGATTGTTGGGGCGTTAATTAATTATGTTTTAGGGCAGTTAGTGCAAAAAACGGGTCTATCGGGTACTGACAGAGTATTAGGTATCGTATTTGGCGCGCTTAGAGGTGTGTTAATTGTTTCTGCGGTATTGTTCTTTGTTGATACCTTCACGACACTAAATAGCAGTGAATGGTGGGAGTCTTCCCAACTTGTTCCGCAATTTAAACTTGTGATACAGCCGTTTTTTGAACACATCGAAGCAACTTCTAGTTTCCTGTCTGGCGCCTAATGGCGCCAGCTAATGTCGCAAATCGAGGATTAGGACATGTGTGGTATTGTTGGAATCGTTGGCTCAACGCCTGTGAATCAGTCTATCTATGACGCTTTGACCGTTTTACAGCACCGTGGCCAAGATGCCGCTGGTATTGTTACCATAGAAAGCAATCGTTTTCGTCTGCGTAAGGCGAATGGTCTAGTAAAAGACGTATTTGAAGCGAAGCATATGCAACGCCTCCAAGGTTGTGTTGGTATTGGACATGTTCGTTACCCTACAGCAGGTAGCTCAAGCGCTTCAGAAGCTCAACCTTTCTACGTAAACTCACCGTTCGGAATCACACTGGCTCACAATGGTAACTTGACTAATGCTCACGAAGTTCGTGAGAAGCTGTTTGAAAAAGACCGCCGTCATGTGAACACTACGTCCGATTCTGAAGTATTGCTGAATGTTCTAGCTCATGAAATTGATACCGTAAAAGGCAATGTGACATCTGATGATGTCTTCAGAGCTGTTACTAATGTTCATCGCACTATCAAAGGGGCTTACGCAGTAGCTGCTATGATCATCGGGCACGGTATGATTGCATTTCGTGACCCAAACGGTATCCGACCGCTATGTTTAGGCAAACGTGATGTTGAAGGCAAAACCGAGTACATGGTGGCTTCTGAGTCAGTAGCTCTTGATGCAGTAGGCTTTGACTTTGTTCGCGATGTTGCTCCTGGTGAAGCGATTTATGTAACGTTTGACGGTGAGCTCTTCACTCGTCAATGTGCTGACAATCCAAGCCTAAACCCATGTATTTTTGAGTTTGTCTACTTTGCTCGTCCTGATTCATTCATTGACAAGATTTCTGTTTACAGCGCACGTGTTGAAATGGGTAAGAAGTTGGGTGAGCGCATTCAGCAAGAATACTCGGATCTAGACATTGATGTGGTTATCCCAATCCCTGAAACATCATGTGATATCGCTTTGCAAATCGCTCAGGCTATCGATAAGCCATACCGCCAAGGTTTTGTTAAAAACCGTTATGTAGGTCGTACCTTCATTATGCCTGGGCAGCAGCAGCGTAAGAAGTCGGTTCGCCGTAAACTTAATGCCATTCGCTCAGAATTTAAAGGTAAGAACGTTCTGTTGGTGGATGACTCTATTGTTCGCGGTACAACGTCAGAGCAAATCATTGAGATGGCACGTGACTCGGGTGCTAACAAAGTATTCATGGTTTCTGCTGCACCGGAAGTCCGCTTCCCTAACGTTTATGGTATTGATATGCCTAGTGCCAATGAGCTGATTGCTCACGGCCGTGACAACGATGCTATCTGTAAGCAAATTGGTGCGGACGCACTGATTTATCAAACCATTCCTGACCTAATTGAAGCTGTTGGTCTTGGAAACCCAGATGTGAAATTGTTTGAGGCGTCTGTATTCAACGGTGAATATGTAACTGGCGATATTGACCAAACGTATCTTGACTTCCTTGACTCGCTACGTAGCGATGATGCAAAGACGCAACGTGATATCCAAGCGGATCTAGCAAATCTAGAACTGCATAACGAATAAGCGAACGATGAAAAGAAAAAACCAGAGCAAGCTCTGGTTTTTTTGTGTCTAAATTTTGAAGCCGTTGCTACTGAACGATCAATGAAGTGAGTAATCGATAACAAAGTCGATGAACAGACGGACTTTTTCAGGAAGATGATCTTTATGGTTATAAAGCATATAAATATCGCGAGGGTTGGCACTCCACTCTGGTAGCACTCGAACTAGTTCGCCGTTGTTTATGTACTCTTTTAGCATGACATCGGGCATCAAGGTAATACCCAAACCCGCAGAACATGCTCTGCGAACCACATTTAAGCTATTGGCTTCGAAACGGCCTTTCGTGTTGTTAATAATGGACTCGCCACTGGTATTTTTCAGTTGCCATTTAATTAACGGTGCGCCTTTTAATAGGCGGTGTGTTGATAATTCTTCAGCATGCTTAGGCTCGCCGTTTAATGACAGATAGTCAGGATGCGCAACAAGGATATCTTTGACTGTACTGATCTTACGAGCGATTAAACTTGAATCGCGTTGAGGACCGACGCGGAAAATAACGTCCCATTCCGTTGGGTCTAGTTGATCGGCATGATTGCTCATCGTCAGCTCAAGGCTGATGTCAGGGTATTTAGACATAAAGTCGTTGAACATCGGCATCATCATGCGCTTAGTCAAATTAGAAGGTGACGATATTTTTAGTTTACCAGACGCACCTTTGCATTCATCTGCGATATCTTCGGTAGTGCTAGTAAGACGCTGGAGAAGAGGAGAGCACTCATTATAGAAGCGTTCACCCGCTTCAGTTAAAGACAGTTTTCGCGCGTGACGATTCAGTAAACGAAGATTCAAAGAATCCTCTAGAGCCTGTATACGTCGAGTAATTGTTGCAACAGGGATCATTGTCTTACGAGAAGTTGCTGTATAACTCCCATTTTCCACAACAAGTCGGAACAGATTTAAATCGTCAAGTTTCATATATTCAACTATTTGTATTAATTGGCTTTTAGTATAGCTTACACCTTGTCAAGCTGGCGTGGTTAATTTCAAGCGTTTTTGCTAAATAACACAAGTGCTCTCAAGCAAACTAACTTGATATCAAAGGGTTGTTTGATTTTTTCAACTTTAGCTATTGTATTAAAAAAACTCTCCCAAGGGTACATTTGTATAAAAACGAATTTCTGCCTACAGTTAAAATACTCAGGAGCAGTTTGTTCTGCTGCCTGCATATACATATAAATGCATTATTGTAACGTGTCCTACGGTACGAGGTTTAATGTAAACCAAAAAATAATAACAACAAGCTCAATAAATTTTGTGAGGCGTAATTTTATGTCTAATACCGACAGTCAGGCTGCTGTGGCTATACCTCATCAGCAACACAGTGCGCGGATTATGGTTGTTGATGATGATCCCGTATTTCGAACCGTTACCCGAAACTTTCTTGAGGCAACGGGCCACCAAGTAACAGAAGCTGGGGATGGATTAGAGGCTTTAAAACTACTGAGTATCACTGAGCCGGACTTAGTGCTTTGTGATTTAGCTATGCCACTTCTTACTGGCATGGAGTTCACCGAAGAGGTGCGCGTAGAGTACCCGTCACTACCGGTTATTGTAATTTCGGCGACGGGTGACATGGCGGACGTTGCTAAAGCGTTACGTATGGGAGTGAAAGACTTCTTAACCAAACCTATTGGTGATTATAAACATCTTACGGAATCTATTAATGTCGTCTTAGAAGAGAGTTCAAGCAGTTGTGAACAATCTGACTTTGTCAGTCGATGGTTTCGTATTGAAGAGTCAGAAGAAGACGGTTCGCAAGAAGAACAAGAATTGCATTGGCACCTACAATATCTCCAGCAAAATCCTAACGCAGCGAGAGAGTTACTTACGGCACTGTTACCTGAAAAAGATTCTGCGTTAGGGGCGTGGAGAAGTAGTTACCGGCTTTTGCAATCGGCTAACACATTACCTCTCGTGTTCGATTACACGTGGCTTATGAGCGGTCAAATGGCATTTTATCTGGTCGATGCTTCATCAAGTGACCATGGTGGCGTGGCTAGTACGTTGTTGGTACGGACACTGTTTGATGATTATGTACGCCGTTTGCATCACAACAGTGTCGACCTTAAAGATCTTGCGAGAAATATAGAAAAAGGCATGCAATGCTCGTGCGCTGCATATCCTGTCGAAGCTGTGTTTGGAGTGATTGACTTATCGGAGGGGACCATATCTGTCTTGCCGGCTGGATTGGATTGTCGATGGGAGAATTCTCAAGCTCATTTCAACATCTCTGGGTCAAATCGTTTGGGTGAGAACTGTTTAAGTAATTTTATGACTAAAGACCTTGCTGTTTTAGAAGGGGGGAAGTTGTCCTTAAGTCGAGTCGGTTCAAGTAGCTTCAGTTGGGAGGTAAAACTTGCTCTGCCGAGCTAAAACAGCGTAGCGGAAGCGCTCTTCAAAAATAACCACACAGTTAGTCTGTTTTTGATTGAATGTAATTGAGATATAGTCAAAGTGTTAACAAAAATGGGAGGCGAAAGCTTCCCATTTTGATGTCTAAAACAACTATACCCAAGAGCAAAGTCATGTCTGATACAGAATTCAAAGAACCATACAACATTTTTTACTTTTTAGGCTTCATTGCCGCATTGCTAATTCCAACGCTTCCCGCTACTCTGACGTGGATTAGAGTTATGAACGGATATGCGGGTTTTTGACCAATACAATAAGTCCAGTTAAACGTTTCTTTTGGAATACGTTAGGCGTTATTTCAGTAATATTGGGTGTGGTAGGCATCGTACTTCCGCTTCTACCCACCACACCTTTCCTACTCCTTGCTAGTGCAAGTTTTTTTCGTGGTAGCCCTCAATTTCATGATTGGTTACTTTCTCATCGTAAACTTGGTCTCATCATCTCTGACTGGGAAAACGATCGCTGCATTAAACGTTCGGTCAGAACCAAAGGCGCAATCTTCATTGTTTTGAGTTTTGCTATCTCCATATTGGTTGTCCAACCAGCATGGTTAAAAGTTGTGCTATTTATTCTGTTTATCGGCGTTTTTACCTTCTTTTTGCGAATTCCTGTGAAACAGCCCGTTGCCGACCACGATGAAAATCACTAACATGTGAAGGTTGTGTGCCCACGCTTAATGTGGGCGTTTTAATTTATACCTACAGAATGAACGTACTCGTGACTATTCGCGACAGCGTACTCTGATCGTCAGGCATATAAAGACCTTTCCAGAGACCAATACTATGACAATCGATAAAATCTCCCAGATCAAAGCAAGCATCAAAAGCATTCCAGATTACCCAAAGCCAGGCATTCTATTTCGTGATGTAACGAGTCTTATGGAAGACGCAGCAGCTTACAAAGCAACGATAGAGATGCTTGTAGACAAATACAAAGATCAGGGCTTCACTAAAATTGTTGGTACTGAAGCTCGTGGCTTTTTGTTTGGTGCACCTCTAGCACTTGAGCTAGGTCTGGGATTTGTTCCAGTTCGTAAGCCAGGTAAGCTGCCACGTGAAACTGTCGCACAATCATATGAACTTGAATATGGCACTGATACTCTAGAAATCCACACAGACGCGATTGTGGAAGGTGATAAAGTACTGATGGTTGATGACCTGTTAGCAACTGGTGGTACGATTGAAGCTACAACGAAACTTATTCGCCAACTAGGTGGTGAAGTATCTCACGCTGCATTTGTAATCAATCTGCCAGAAATTGGTGGAGATAAGCGCTTAGAAGCACTAGGTATTGAAGTATATAGCTTGTGTGAATTTGAAGGTCACTAATTAGGACACCTTGATGAGTTATCTCGCGTTAGCTAGGAAATGGCGACCAAGAAAATTTTCAGAGGTAGTTGGACAAACCCATGTCCTAACTGCACTTGAGAATGCACTAGACCAGAACAGATTGCATCATGCTTATTTGTTCAGTGGAACACGTGGTGTGGGTAAGACGTCCATCGGTCGCTTGTTCGCAAAAGGTTTAAACTGTGAAACAGGCATCACCTCGACACCTTGTGGTACATGTTCGACTTGTATCGAGATTGATGAAGGCCGAAGCGTTGACTTACTTGAGATTGATGCGGCGTCTCGTACAAAGGTTGAAGATACTCGCGAGCTTCTAGATAACGTTCAATATAAGCCAGCGAGAAACCGCTTTAAGGTTTACCTGATCGATGAAGTACATATGCTTTCGCGTCATAGCTTCAATGCGTTGCTTAAAACGCTTGAAGAGCCACCAGAGTATGTGAAGTTCTTACTGGCGACGACGGATCCTCAAAAGCTGCCGATGACCATTCTGTCGCGCTGCTTGCAGTTCCACCTCAAGCCGATCACTGTCGAGAATATCCATCAACAGCTAGATCATATTCTTGAGAAGGAACAAGTTCAGTCTGAAAGCCGAGCGCTTGCTCTGCTTGCTCATGCTGCTGACGGCAGTATGCGTGATGCATTGAGCTTGACCGATCAAGCGATCGCGCTTGGAAATGGCAATGTATCGACACCAGTCGTCAGTCAGATGTTGGGTACGCTAGATACGGCTCAAGCGATTCAAATACTGGAATCATTGACTACGGGTGATGCACATCAAGTTATGACTAAGCTTGAGCACTTGGCGGAAAATGGTGTGGATTGGGATACATTGCTTTCTGAGCTCGCATTGCAGCTACATAGAATCGCGATGGCCCAGGCATTACCATCTAGTATCGATGCCGCAATTGCCGATAGCGAAAAAATTCAGCACCTTGCGCGTGTACTACAAGCAACTGATGTACAGCTGTACTATCAAATTGCTCTGAAAGGCCGACAAGATCTGCCCTTCGCCCCATCGCAACGTGTCGCCGTTGAGATGACGCTACTGCGTATGTTGGCATTTAGACCAAGCACTCAGCTCAGCGCCAATGAAATCACTGTTGCGAATCAAAGTGCAGTGGCTAAGCCTGCCTTGTCATCTTCACAAAGCATGGCAACACAACAGGTGTCGAGTGACACGAACGCTCAAACTTATGCCACACCGACGCCACAGTTTGATAGTACGCGTGAAGCGTATATTGATACTTCAACTATGCCGATGGGTAACCAGCCAGTACAGGCCGAACATCGACCAAGCGCGCAAAGTGAATGGCAAGCACCTCCATCAAGTCAAGAGCAGAATTCGCAAACATCTCCTGCGCAAATCCAGCCCACTAATGATGCTGTTCGCGGTGAGGTGCAGCGTTCAGCACCTGCCAGCGAGCCAGCAAGACCTGCGGGTGGATTGCGTCATCAATTACGTTCGAAACGACAATCGGCTTCTCAAGGTCAAGCGAATTCAGGAAACTCTCCTGTAAAAAAGCCTAAAGCGTCATCTGAATCTGCCTCTGTATTAGAGCGCGTTGCTCAGAGAACCCAAGGTCGCACGCCAAGTGCGTCAAATGGTTTAGATGCCGCTAAATCAAATACCGAGCAGGTTAAAGATAACGAGCCTTATCGATGGCGGCCAACAGGTAATGTTGTTGCTCAAGAAGTGAAGCCAGTCGTCAAACCGTCTACGCTTAAAAAGGCTCTTGAACATATCAAAACGCCAGAAATGGCGCAGCGACTCACGCAAGAAGCTGCTCAGCAAGACACTTGGGCTGAACTGATTGAACGTCTTGATATTGGCAAACTGGTGCAACAATTAGCGCTTAATTCAGTCTTCAAAAAAGATGGTTCATCCATTCAACTGGGACTGCGTGCTACGCATGCGCATCTAAATTCTGACAAAAATCAGTCAGAACTACTTGCAGGGCTTAATGTCTTATTGGGAGAAGAGTGTCATTTGTCGGTAGAGCTCTCTGAGGAGGGGACGACACCACTCGAACTTCGTGAGCAGTTATATCAAGGCAAGCTTTCTGATGCGGCCAAGAGCTTGCAAGCGGATCCTAACATTCAGTTTATTGTTACAAGGTTTGCGGCAGAGCTAGACGAAGAGAGTATTCGACCTTTATAAAGTTACTTTCCCGGTTGTTTGCTCGAGGTAAACAGCTAGGAAGCGGGGTTGCAATCTATGAATGCGTCCCCATGTTATTAGTTGAAACATGAATAAACCGAGAGAACCCTATGTTTGGTAAAGGTGGTATGGGCAACCTGATGAAGCAAGCCCAGCAAATGCAAGAGCAGATGCAAAAGCTTCAAGAAGAAATCGCTAACATGGAAGTAACAGGTGAGTCTGGTGCTGGCCTTGTTAAAGTAACCATCACAGGTAGCCACAGCACTCGTCGTGTTGAAATCGATGAAAGCCTTATGGAAGACGACAAAGAGATGCTAGAAGACTTGATTGCAGCGGCGTTCAATGACGCTGCTCGTCGTGTAGAGGAAACTCAAAAAGAGAAAATGGCTTCAGTAACTGGTGGAATGCAGCTACCACCAGGCATGAAAATGCCTTTCTAATTGAAGGATTAGAGAACAATTAATGCGTACTAGCCATATGCTGGAGCATTTGATGGAGGCCTTGCGATGTCTACCTGGGGTTGGCCCCAAGTCAGCACAACGCATGGCCTTTCATTTGTTACAGCGCGATAGAAAAGGCGGCCTTCAGCTGGCGGATGCACTTTCAAGTGCGATGACCGAAATTGGTCACTGTCAGGAATGCCGTACCTTTACCGAAGAAGAAGTTTGTCATATCTGTAGCAATCCTAAGCGTAAAGAGAATGGCCAACTTTGTGTGGTAGAGAGTCCTGCTGATATTGCTGCTGTAGAAGCTACAGGGCAATTCTCGGGTCGCTATTTTGTGCTAATGGGACACTTGTCGCCATTAGATGGCATCGGTCCTAGCGATATTGGATTGGATGTTCTCGATTATAGACTGCGCCAAGGCGACATCGGTGAAGTCATTTTAGCGACTAACCCAACAGTGGAAGGTGAAGCAACCGCGCACTACATTGCTGAACTGTGTCATGAGCACAAGGTATCAGCAAGTCGTATCGCTCATGGCGTTCCGGTGGGCGGAGAGTTAGAACTAGTCGATGGAACGACGTTGTCTCACTCTCTGTTGGGCAGACAAAAAATCTAAAGTAGATTGCTAAATAAGATTGATAGTGAAAAGGCGCATTTAGCGCCTTTTTTGTGTTCAAAAATCAGTTTTAGTCGCTATCACTGTTTAGCAATGAGCGATACACCCAAGCCCCAATGATTGCGCCAACAATAGGTGCCAACCAGAACAACCACAATTGTGCGACAGCCCAATCGCCAACGTAAAGCGCGACCCCTGTGCTGCGTGCTGGATTTACTGACGTGTTGGTTACTGGAATACTGATTAGGTGAATCAAAGTCAAACACAAGCCAATTGCAATAGGGGCGAAGCCCTGAGGTGCTCTTTTGTCAGTGGCTCCCATGATGACCAGTAAAAACATTGCTGTCATGACGACTTCGCAGACCAAGGCCGCGGTTAACGAGTACTTCCCGGGGGAGTGTTCTCCATAACCATTAGAGGCAAAGCCAGACGCGACTGCGTCAAATCCGGCTTGTCCGGAGGCTATAATATAGAGCACGCCACCGGCAAGTAAGCCACCGATGACTTGAGCAACAATATAGGGAAGTAGCTCTTTGGCGTCGAAGCGACCACCGGCCCAAAGGCCGATACTAACGGCTGGATTTAAATGGCAGCCAGAAATGTGGCCAATAGCAAATGCCATTGTGAGCACAGTCAAACCAAAGGCAAACGCCACACCTAATAAGCCAATACCTACATCTGGAAATGCTGCCGCTAATACTGCGGAACCGCAACCTCCGAGTACTAGCCAAAATGTACCAAATACCTCAGCCAAATATCTGTTCATAAAAAACACCATTCTTAATGTTGTGCGTCTTAACAACATAGCTTACTGGTTTGATACTGCCAGTTTGGGGGCAGATATTAGGTAATTCGTTCAAGCTCTAGGATGTTTGCCAATGCTTTAGCATTAGTATCACCACACACGTCTGGACAGGCTTTAAAAGCATGACACACTTTTGGCCGTTCTGGCTGACCAAACAACTTACAAAGATTGCGCTCATCAAGTTGTATGCAGCGAACGCCGCTGGGTTTGCCGTTTGGCATTCCTGGAATAGGGGAAGAAATACTTGGGGCGATACAACATGCCCCACAACCTAATCGACAATCCATCTTTTGCAGCCTTAAAATTGAAGGGCGCTGAGTTTACCAAAAATAAAGGTGTTGTACATAATTGAATCACAGCTACAGCATCTAGAGCGAACAGAGTACTTGCAGTTTGTATCGACTAGCGGTATAAAACGCCTCCATAGATTTAGAAGGTAATGCCACATGACCAGTCCATTTTGGAAAACAACACCATTAGAGCAAATGAGTGAACAGCAATGGGAATCATTGTGTGATGGTTGTGGTAAGTGTTGCCTACACAAACTTATGGATGAGGACTCGGATGAGGTCTATTACACTAATGTGGCTTGTAGTTGGCTGAACAGCAAAACTTGTTCGTGTAAGGATTATCCAAATCGATTCCAATCGGGTGAAGAATGTTTAAAGCTAACCCGTGAAAAAATCCACGAGTTTAATTGGCTCCCGGAAACGTGTTCATACCGTGTTTTATCAGAAGGAAAACCCCTTCCAGAATGGCACCCATTGATCACAGGCTCTAAGTCCGCTATGCACGCGGCAGGGGAAAGTGTTCGCAATAAAGTCGTGTATGAAATTGACGTGGTGGACTGGGAAGACCACATCATCAATCACCCGAATCGTTAACAAAAAAGCAGGCTTAGAGCCTGCTTTTTTGTTGTTATTAGCTTGCGGAACAAACCTCAGTAAACCTCATTCTCGCATCTTGTGCAGCTTGTGAGGACTGCTCTTTCGCGTTCTGAGCATCTGTGAGTAATTGAAGCTTCGCCTCTAAATCATCCAACAATTCCTGTGGGATCGCTTTACTGGTGTCATCGGCATGCTCTAATGCATAAGCGCGAATCTTTTTCTTAACTTTGAACAGAGCATGCAGCGCAGTTCGCTCTTCATCTGCGGCAATTTGCGCAGCGTCACGACACTTTTCAAAATTAGCTAGTGCAACCCCTTCATTTGACCAAGGATCAAACTCTGGCAGTTCTTCAATGTTAATGGTTGGCTCTACATAATCTTCTTGGTGACGAATATCCAACGTGGTGGCTTTTACCGCTGAGATCATCAACATAACTGCAATACCGAGTAGAGGCAGGCCGCCGACGATTGCTGCAGTTTGTAGTGTGCTCAAACCACCTAAGAACATGAGAACAGCAGGCATAAAGCTCAAAGTGAAAGCCCAAAATAAGCGGTTCCAGCGCATTGGCTCCTGCGTTACGTCTTTTTGAACCACAGACGCCAAGATGTAGGAGATCGAGTCGAATGTTGTTGCTGTAAAGATGATACACAGCAGTGTAAACAAAAGAATGATAAACCAAGCAAATGGTAGCTCTGACAACATAGAGAAGATGGCTTTTGTTGCACCAAACTCGTTTAAAATTGCGACAATATCAAGCTGTCCAGATAATTGTAGCGATAGACCGTAGTTTCCTAAGATGATGAAAAATAGGAAGCAACCACATGAACCAAAGAACAATGAACCTGCGACCATCTGTTTAATTGTGCGACCGCGGGAAATGCGTGCAACAAACAAGCCCATACTTGGCGCGAACACTAACCACCATGCCCAGTAGAAAATAGTCCAATCTTGTGGGAAGTGAGTGTTGTCAAATGTGCCGTAGCCACCAAATGGTTCCGCCCATGTCGCCATCACAAAGAAGTTAGACATCATTCGACCGATGGAATCTAGACCCGTCTCCAGAATAAAAATAGTTGGGCCTAAAACCAACACTAGAGCAAGAAGCAGCATTGCACCCCAGAAGTTGATGTTACTGAGGATCTTAATGCCTTTTTCCATCCCCGCAAACGAAGAGTAGGCGAAAATTGCGGTACAGATAGCTAATACGCCAATTTGTGAATAGGTGTTTTGCGGTAGCCCGAATAAGACACTCAAGCCCTCGCTGATAAGCGGGGCTGCAAGTCCTAATGTCGTCGCCGCACCACCTAATAGGCCAAAGATGAAAAGCACATCAATCAGTTTACCGAGTGCACCATTGGTGTGTTTCTCGCCGATGACAGGAATCAATGCGCTGGATACTTTCAGTGCAGGTTGCTTACGTACATAGAAAAAATAAGCGATCGGTAACGCAGGGATCAGATAGATGGCCCATGCAATAGGTCCCCAGTGGAAAATACCATATGTTGCCGCCCAGCGAACCGCTTCTTCACTTCCCGCTTCTAGTTGAAATGGTGGCGCTTGATAATAATAAGCCCACTCAATGCAGCCCCAGTAGAGAATACTGGCACCGATACCGCCGCAAAACAGCATTGCAGCCCAAGAAGATGTTGCAAATTCTGGTGCCTCGTCAGGTTCGCCTAGTTTAATTTGGCCGATATCGCTAAAAATGATGAATATCATAAAAAAGAGGGCAGCGAGGCCAAGGGCTAGATACAGGAAGCCAAACTTATCGGTCATAATTAGCTTAGCTTGCCCGATGATTTTTGCACCTTGTTCAGGGAACATTATCAGGGGAATGATAACGCTCAGGAGCAATGTGATTGCGCCAAAGAAAGTTGGCTTATCAATCAGCTTGAAGTGTCGATTCATAAATATTGATCATGCAGTTAAAGATGATCGATTATCAAGTGAATGTGGTTTCCACCTCAAACAGGATTATTTGTCGTTAGGATAAATGATGTTAAGCCAAAGCCAATATCAAAGCACCAATGGTCACAGCTGCGGAGACATACTGACCGGCAGAGTAGGAACTATCTTCTTGTTTCTCTAAGTCATCTGGATGGTCCATACCTAACGCACCGTGAGCAAAGGAGGTGACCGACTTACCTACGCTATCGTTATCGCCTTTTGAGATATTCTCTTTAGTAGCGCCTTCGCTCACTTCCTTTTCAAGCATTGCTTTAGCTTGAGGTGAGATGGATACACTATCTCCGTTGCCTGTAGGCAAAGTGTTGCCGTTAGCAGTGGCACCTTCTGCTACTGTCTTAGCGGCCGTCGCAACAGGTGCGTTTGTCTGGCTCAATAGGTTTGAATTGACGCTTTGCATAACTATCTCCATTAGCGCTATCAATCAATACATCGTCAAATGTGGCAAAAACTTTATAAAAGCTTCTATAAATGAGAGATTGATCGATGCTATTGACATGGACTAAGCAATTTGTGCGCCAATCATAACTTGTGTTGATGAGTTATTTACAAACCAGTGAGTCGTTACGTATTTTTAAGCTCTTATACGCCTTCATTCGGTTCTCGTTTTTAACGTAACGTTCTGGTGGTGGTAGTACTTCCAATTGGTAGTCATCGCTCGCACTAGCAATGTCATTCACTGGCGTAATCACGACGATACTCAAGTCAGGGTTCAATTGCTGGATCTGCGCAGCGGTTCCTAATGCTTGCTCGGTATGAAATTTACCTGCGATGTGCATGACCTGAGAGTTAGGATGTGCTGCCATATAGTTAACAATACTTTCTGCCATAGTCGCATCCCAGGCGAGTTGAGCAGCATATTGTTTCTTCGTTTGTTCAATGTCACCGTGATGCATAGAGGACATGAATTTTTCTTTGTATGGTGAACTTGACGTGTCTATCGTTGCTGCGACTAAAGAACGTTCTTGTTCATCCAGTTTATCTAAGTAGCCAACCCCTTGACGCCCAATACAGCGGACGATTGATTTTGGTGCGTTGCTGGCAATGATGTCGATATCTGAATCCTTGGCTAATTCAACGAGTGGGCGGTAGTCGCTTTCGTAATTTGGCCAAGCTCCTCCTTGTTTAATTAAGATCTGCTCACCAATTTGTGAAGCGAGATAGTCATCAACCACAGGCTGTTTGTCACGGGTAAACTGTTCCATAGAAAGCGCGGTGTCCGGATTGTTGTTGATGAGTTCTTTCAGAAGATCGGTTTGAAATCGGTGAATGCCCGCATGGGTATGCCATTCCCCGACTAGGATAACATTGGCATCCAATATCGCCTCCGGTAAAGCGCTCAGGCTGATTGATTCACCAGTAGGGCTGGCCAATTGGTAATCGTAAAATGAAGTGATACTTTCCGGTTTTGTAGCTGGGTATTCAGGTGAGTTTTTTGTCGTGGTGCAACCCGATAGAAGGGCGAGTGATATGAGAATGGGTAATGCTTTCATAGTCTGTTCTCTCTATAAAAATAGCCTTCATCGGAAGGCTATCTTGGAACCGTAATGGTAATAGAGATTGAACGTGGACTCAATCTAATTGAAAATAAATCTCATTACATTTTACGGTAGGCTCGAATCAAGAAGTCGGCGTTACATTGAAACTCTTGTTGTGACTTGAGGTTCGACCTTACTTCGTCTGTCGCTTTCCAAGCAAATGGTGTCATTTGCAACAAGTCATACGCTTGTTGTCCACTAAGGTTCATTTCATAGTCTAGTTTAGATTCAGACAAAAGTTCGAAGCCTTCAATTTGCTCGGCCGTTTCATCATGTAAACGAACATCTTGATAGATCAACGCCCTAAGTTCATATAGATGGTGACTACCTGGCGTTACGGTCAGCATGATACCTTGATCTTCAATACATCGAAGTAACTCATCGTGTTTACAAGGTGCGTAAATTCGAACCACCGCAGCTAGACTGTTTTCAGAGAAGGGCAGCTTATGACTTGAGGCAACACAAAAGTTGACGTTTGGATAGCGTTTTGCGCCGTATCGAACCGCCACTTTGGAAATATCCAGTCCATGAAAATCTAACTTTTTGTTCCTTTCTGCTAGGTAGTGCTGAAAAAAGCTAGTGTAATAACCTTCTCCACAGCCGATATCGAGAACCGTGCCTTGGTTTAAGAGATTGGCTAGAGTCTCCGCAACTTGTTGACGCATAGGTGCGTATAGGTCGTGCTCTAGAAAAGTACGTCGTGCCTGCATCATTTCTTTATTGTCGCCAGGATCTTTTGAGCGCTTGTGTTGCACAGGCATGAGATTGACATAACCTTCTTTTGCCAAGTCGAACTGGTGGTTGTTTTCACAGCGAAAACTACGCTCATTGAGGGACAACGATTGATGACAGAGCGGGCATTGATAGGACATAGGTTAGACTCGACGAAAATTTTCGTAAGTCTAACCATATCATGGGTTGGAAGCAATTAGCTCGGGCGATTTACTTTACCGAAAGAGTAGTTGCGAGCTGGTAAGTGTCACCAGGATTAAGTTCTTGCCCCGCTTCTAGTGTCTTAGCGTGTAATGTCGACTCTATACAGAACATAGTTAAGTAGCCATCATCGTTCATGTCGCCCATTGACTTCGCGCCTGCTTCCCAAGGATTCCAAAGGACTGCAGAATTGTCACCGTCATTAACGATGGAGAGTTGTCGATTGAATGCATTATCGTGAAGCACAATTTCTTTGCTTGGCTCGGTGTAAACACGATCGATAGTGTCGGTTAGAGACAGGATTTCGCCGCCTTGACACACTTTACCTTCTTGTAGGCCGTCAATATAAGTTGGACCCATCCCGGTTACTTCCATGTTATGAATGTCACCGATGTTTAGGTAAGTATGCAGTGCACCTGAGAACTTCCATGCAGCTGAGTCGGTGTTGGTAACATTGAGAGTAGCAGTGAGTGTTTCAGATACTTCTACGTTTAAAACGAGTTGGAAGCTGTGTGGCCAAATTTCGCGAGTTTGGTCATTGTCAGATAACCCCAAGCTTACAATAACACCAGCGTCGCTTTCACGGTGCTCGATTAGCGTCCAAGCGCTGTTGCGCGCAAAGCCATGAGCAGGGGCGGCAACGCGACCAAACCAGGGCCAGCAAATAGGGATACCACCTCGTAGTGCAGCTTTGTTATCGTAGACTGCGTCTTTGCTCATCCAAATCAACTCTTCTTGATTGGAGGGCTTAAACGAGATGATATGACCACCATGAAGGGAAATCGCAGCAGTTGCCTTAGGGTGGTTGATGCGAACGATCGTATTGTCGCCTAGCTTAGCAGTCGTTACGCAGTCAGAAAGTACAGTTAAAGCTGGTAGCGTAGACAAGTCCATAGATTGTAACTCCTAGGTGAGAGTTTCTGGTTCCTAGGGGAGGGTAATGTTTGACATTCCCAGGTGATATTGAACCCAGAAACAGATACAAAAAAGGCGACCCAATGAGTCGCCTTAATACAAATATTCAGCTAAAAGCTTACATTACTTAGAGATGTGAGCGATTAGGTCTAGAACTTTGTTTGAGTAACCGATTTCGTTGTCGTACCAAGATACAACTTTAACGAAGTTGTCAGTTAGAGCGATACCAGCTTTAGCATCGAATACTGAAGTTTGAACTTCACCGATGAAGTCTTGAGAAACAACTTGGTCTTCAGTGTAACCTAGAACACCTTTAAGAGCGCCTTCAGATGCTGCTTTCATAGCTGCACAGATAGCTTCGTAAGATGCACCGTTCTTAAGGTTAACAGTTAGGTCAACTACAGAAACGTTAGCAGTTGGTACGCGGAAAGCCATACCAGTTAGTTTGCCGTTTAGTTCTGGAAGAACAACGCCTACAGCTTTAGCAGCACCAGTTGAAGATGGGATGATGTTCTGAGAAGCACCACGACCACCGCGCCAGTCTTTAGCAGAAGGACCGTCTACAGTTTTTTGAGTAGCTGTAGTAGCGTGAACTGTAGTCATAAGACCAGATTCGATACCGAACTCGTCGTTAAGAACTTTAGCGATAGGCGCTAGACAGTTAGTAGTACAAGAAGCGTTAGAAACGATATCTTGACCAGCGTAAGTGTCTTGGTTAACGCCCATTACGAACATTGGAGTAGCGTCTTTAGAAGGACCAGTTAGAACAACTTTCTTCGCGCCAGCAGTGATGTGCTTACGTGCAGTCTCGTCAGTTAGGAAAAGACCAGTTGCTTCTGCTACTACGTCAACATCGATAGCATCCCATTTTAGATCTTCTGGGTTGCGCTCTGCAGTTACACGTACAGTTTTGCCGTTAACGATTAGGTTACCGCCTTCAACTTCAACAGTACCGTTGAAACGGCCGTGAGTTGAATCGTACTTAAGCATGTATGCCATGTACTCAACGTCGATTAGATCGTTGATACCTACTACTTCGATGTCGTTGCGCTCTTGCGCTGCACGAAATACGAAACGACCGATACGGCCAAAACCGTTAATACCTACTTTGATAGTCATTATAGTTGCTCCACAACTTAATTTCTGTTTAAAGATAACTGGTAGTAAAATTACAGAATCCAGTCACTAACTTCAATAGATAATCGGAATTAATTTGTTTAAAGTCAAAAAAAAGTGTCGCTTTTCTTAACATTCGGTATTAAATGACGTTTTTTTGAACTTTGACAGAGACTCTGTAATAGTTTTAGTTATGTATTTAACCTTGTAAGCAAGGTAAGTTAACATAACTGATACAGCTTGGTTGGAAATTGACAACAATGTGCTACAACCAAGTTTGCTATACGTATGATATATAGTGTGTATAAAATGTAGACAATAAAAAAGGGAGTGTAAAGGTCGTGAGTGGTGAAAATAAAAACGCGATGAAGCCCGATGATTACTGGCGTGAGACCCTGAATGATGAACAGTACCGTGTGTGCCGACAGCAGGGTACTGAAGCACCTTTTAGTGGTACTCTACTACACAACCGTGTTACTGGCTTATACCATTGTACTTGCTGTGAAGCGCCACTTTTTCATTCTGAAAGCAAGTATGATTCAGGCTGTGGCTGGCCTAGTTTTGATGCACCGGTCGATCAAGAAGCCATTCGATTTTTAGAAGATCTAAGTCATGGTATGCAGCGAATCGAGATTAGATGTAAGGCATGTGATAGCCATTTAGGGCATGTTTTTGAAGATGGTCCTAAAACAACGGGGCAAAGGTACTGTGTCAATTCAGTGTCGTTAATTTTCAACAAAAGTGAAAGTAGTGATGTATCTGACTGATTCTATGTACCATTCTTTCATTTTGTAGAGATAAAAAACGGGCGCCATTGTGGAGCCCGTTTTTATTTCCAATAATTTAGTAAACTACTGAAGCACCAAGTCTCTCGTATAGCTTCCGTTATCAATGGCTTTCGCGACAGTTTTTGCCTGCTCGTTGAGAGAGCGATAGTCTTCTTCCGTTAACCCAAAAAGCAATCTGAGTTCGTTGTCTGAAGCGATGGGGATGTCAAACTCTTTGCCAACCATTGCCCAAAGATAGGATTGCTTTGGGAGGTCTAGGTTTTGAGTCACGCTTGCTAAAGACTTAATCACTTCTTTGTTGACGTGTTTTCCACCTGCCGAAAGCTCTAGAGAGCGATTTAATAGTTGATAGGTTTTTTGCTTATCTCGTGAAATATAATAGGTGGCGAGAGCATATTGCATGGAAGAGGTGTCAAGTACACCGGTATTTTCCATGGCTAAAAAGCGACGTTTTGCTGCTTGGCTTCCCGTTTCGCTCCAAAGAAAATAGAGTGTTTCGGGCGAAGTTGAACTCGCTAAATCTCGTGTGATTCGTTCTTGTTCTTCTATCGAATACATCAGGGCGTTAAATCTTTTTGCCTTGAGGTCGGCCTGTTCAATTGGCTGAATTTGTGACGCTAACTCTAGACACTTTCGATATTCCTTGAGCAGGTGATAGTCCTTGATTTGATTATTTTCACTAGGGCTGTCAAGCATCTCATAACGATGCCAAATAAGGTCTGTTCTCGCGATTCGGCATTGACCATCGTTTATATTTAATGAAGAACAGTTCAAACTGGGCTCGTTTTCGCAGAGCTGATCTGTGTTCTTGCGAGTTTCAAAACAGCCGGATAAAAGTGAAGTGGCTACTAAGGCGGATAGGAGATAAGGTAATTTCATTCTACTACTTGTGATCAATTACACTGATTTGTCGTACTCAACTTGACTCAGTGTATCATCACGTTATGGTTCGAGTAACGAATTAACCTCTCAGAACCGAAATTTAGCGGGTCTGAAAGTTCAAGCAAAAAGAAGGTTCAGTATGGACGTAGAACAACTCTTAGAAGCCATGACTCCGGATGTTTATGAGAGACTTCTGTATGCCACTGAAACTGGTCGCTGGCCAGAAGGTAGTAGATTATCTCAAGACCAAAGAGACTCTTGTATGCAAGCGGTAATGCTTTATCAATCGAAGCATAACGTAGACCCTCAGCATATGTCGGTCGCCGCAGGGGGCGAAATTAGCTTTAAAAGCAAAGCAGAGCTAAAAAAACAGTTCGGTGCAGAACAGCAAGACATAATGAGAGTTAAAGTGAGTAATGAATAAAAAAGGGGCGATGAGCCCCTTTTTTATTTTGCTTTCTGTTATCCAGCAAGTACATCAGTTGCAACTTTGTAGCTCGGATCTTCTTTCACATTGATCTCGACTAAGCTGCCCGCCTTTTGTAACAGTGCGCGGCAGTCTGGACTTAAGTGTCTCAAGTGAAGCGTTTTACCCACTGCTGCATAACGTTCCGCTAACGTCTCAATAGCTTCAATAGCTGAGTGGTCTGTAACACGCGAGTTAGCAAAATCAACGATGACATCTGCTGGGTCGTTCTTAGCGTCAAACAACTCTAGGAAGTTCGCTGCAGAGCCGAAGAAGATAGGTCCGTTAATTTGGTACTCTTTAGAGCCTTCAGCATTGACGCTGCTACTCGCGTAGATGTGTTTCGCGTGTTCCCAAGCGAACATAAGCGCAGAGACAACAACACCCACAGCAACCGCTACGGCAAGGTCAGTAAGAACGGTAACTACCGTAACCAGCACAATAACAAAGAAATCTTGTTTAGGTACACGGCGCGCAAGCTTAAAGGTCGCCCATTCGAACGTCCCAATCACAACCATAAACATTACGCCTACTAGTGCGGCTAACGGAATCATTTCGATAAGTGCAGCTGCAAAAAGAATAAACATTAGTAGTGCAACGGCTGCAACGATACCTGACAAGCGGCCACGACCACCAGAGTTCACGTTGATCATTGACTGACCGATCATGGCACAACCACCCATCGCGCCAAACACCGAACAGGTTACGTTTGCTAGACCCTGACCTACACATTCACGGTTAGATTGACCACGTGTATTGGTCATTTCATCAAGCACGGTCAGTGTTAATAGTGACTCGATTAAGCCGATTGCCGCCAAAATAATAGCGTATGGCAGAATGATCTGTAGGGTTTCAAGCGTCAATGGAACCGCTGGGATGGAGAACTCTGGAAGAGAGCCCGCCAACGTTGCGTTCATATCACCTGACATAGAACGCAGAAAATCGACAACGGTGCGTGTATCCAAACCAAGACCCTGAACCAATAAGGTAACAGTCACGATAGCAACTAACGATGATGGAACAGCGGTAGTTAGTTTAGGTAGAAAGTGAATAATCCCCATAGTCAACGCGACTAATCCAAGCATCAGCATCATTTGATCTTGAGGTAGCCAAGTTAAGGCACCTGAAAGGTCAGGAGCTTTAAATTGTCCAAGCTGTGCCAAGAAGATAACGATCGCAAGGCCGTTAACGAAGCCGATCATAACAGGGTGGGGTACCATGCGAATGAATTTCCCCAATTTAAATAAACCTGCACTGATTTGTAGTAGGCCTGCAAGCATAATAGCGGCAAAGAGATATTGTACTCCGTGAGTCGCTACTAGACTGACCATTACTACAGCCATTGCGCCTGTAGCGCCAGAGATCATGCCCGGACGGCCACCGAAGATAGAAGTGACTAAACCGACGATAAAGGCGGCGTATAGGCCAACCATTGGGTCAACACCGGCAACGAACGCAAAAGCAACCGCTTCTGGCACTAATGCCAATGCAACGGTAAGGCCGGATAGAACATCGTTTTTTACCGAGTGCTTGGAAAACTGTGGAAATTCAAACATGTAATTGTGCTTACTTATGTTGTTGGATTTATATGGATTTCATCCAGCGCAAATTGAGACGTTCAAAGTGTAGAATTACTATATGAATAGCATAGGTGAAAATGATTCGTCGTCATTATCCATTTTCTATATGACATAGATATGGCGCATTGTTGATGAAATAATCAAAGCTCGGCATGCTACCGAAATGTGAACAAAACTTCAATATTGAAAGAAAGTGTTTCGATGCTAAGTGGCATCTTTATGCCTACGATTTTCGCCAACGTTTCCCGAATAATAAAAAAGGCTGCGATATTCGCAGCCTTTTAAAGTTTTCCTTTCTACGTATTAGTAGGTAGGTTTTGTCATTACTGCTGACGCAGAGTCAGTTGCTACTTGGCTACCTGCACCCTTCTGTTGGTAACGCTCAGCTTTAATAGGTGCTGCGTTGATGATAATTTCACCAAGTTCTTGCTTGCCCTCAGCTTTAGCCATTGGTGCACTCGCGTGGCCCTTGAAGCTAACAACTGCTTTCTCTGCAACAAGGCTTACTGGAGTAGGTTCCACGATAGTAGGTTGCTCTTCAACCACTGCATTTTCAGCTACCGAGACTTCAACCATAGGTTCGGTTTCAACAACAGCTTCTGTAGCAGGCTCAACGATTGCTGGTGCAGCTTCTGCAACTGGTTCAGCAACAACTTGAACTGGTTCAACTACTGCTTCAACGACCGTTTGCTCAGCTTTTGGTTCTGTTACAACAGGTGCTTCAATAGCTTCAGGCTTACGCATTACGATAACCTTACCCATTGCCATCTCAGGCATAGCAACACCTGTGGTTGTGACTAGCTCTTTAACTTCCGCTTCAGGTTTCGCTTTCGCCTTAGGTTTCACAATGCCATAGCTCGGCATTACTTTACCCATCGCCATTTCAGGAGAAGCTACACCACCCTTACGTAGGCGGAATGGGTTAGGGCGACGATCACGACCACGACGACGACGTTGACCACTTGCACGTAAGTGACGAGGAGAGCGACGGTTACGACGTTGTTTGCCTTCCTCTTTCGCTGGAGCTTCTGTTGCCGCTTCAGGTGCTTGAGGCTTTTCTACCGCAGTTTGAGCTGTCTCAACAGACGCAACCTGAGTCGCTTGCTCTTCTTGTTGTGCTTTTTGATCTTTTACGCGCACTTGCTTAGAAAGCTTACGACGCTGACGGCGCTCTTTAACTTTCGCCGCTTTTTCTTCAGAACGAGGTGCTTTTTTCTCAGCTTGAACATCAGCTGCGATTTGTTGACCTTGCTCTTCTACTTTTGATTTGCCGGCTGCTTCATCGCGCTTTTTATTACGACGATCTTGCTGCTTACCGCGACGATTTTGCTGTTTGCGTGACTCTTGAGCATTGTCGTTAGACTCTTTCTCTTCGTCACGAGCAGGTTTGTTACGGCGATTCTTGTTACGATCATTATCGCGAGAATCTTTACTATTACGGCGACGTTGATCGTTGTTTCGATTACGACGCTGTCTGCCGTTGCGATTCTTAGGTGCTTCTTCTTGCTTCTCTGGTTCTTTCTTAGGCTCTTCATTTGAAGAGAAAAGTGAACCAATAGCAGAAAGGATGCGAGACATCAGACCAGGCTGCTTCTCTTCTTTCTTCACTTCTACCTTAGCTGGCTTACTTGGCTTAGGCGCTGGAGTCGGGGCGTTTTGAGTAGGTGTCGCAAAACCTTGCAGTGCAGGTTGCTCAATCTTACGCGGCTTAGCTTCGACTTCGGCTTCCTTGGCTTCAGCCTCTTTGAGTGCTTCTAGCTTTTTAGGTAGCAAGTATGACAACAGGTCTTGTTCCTCACCTTCACGAACACGAATTACCTCAAAATGAGGCGTTTCCATATCAGAATCAGGAACAATAGTGATCTTAACGTCTTGTACGCGCTCAATGTGGTTAATGGAGCGACGCTTTTCGTTTAGTAGGTAAGAAGCAATTGGCACTGGCACGATGGCAAGAGCTTGAGACGTGTTGTCTTTCAAGGCTTCTTCTTCGATGAGACGAAGTACTGATAGCGCTAATGACTCGTTATCACGTACCACACCAGTACCAGTACAACGCGGGCAAATGTGATGACTTGCTTCAGCCAAAGATGGGCTCAAGCGTTGACGAGACATTTCTAGTAGACCAAAACGAGAAATACGACCTATTTGAACACGGGCACGATCAATTCGTACTGCCTCGCGCAGACGGTTCTCAACCTCACGTTGGTGACGTACAGGTGTCATATCAATAAAGTCGATAACAACTAAGCCACCTAGGTCGCGAAGACGTAGCTGACGAGCAATTTCATCTGCTGCTTCAAGGTTAGTATTCAGTGCAGTTTCTTCGATATCGCTGCCTTTGGTAGCGCGGGCAGAGTTGATATCGATAGACGTAAGTGCCTCAGTTGGGTCAATAACAATAGAACCACCAGATGGAAGCCTCACTTCACGCTGGAACGCTGACTCGATCTGGCTTTCAATCTGATAGTGACTAAATAGCGGTACTTCACCTTCGTATTTTTTCACTCGGTTCACAAAGTCTGGTCGAACCAATTGAATGTGCTGGCGAGCACGCTCGTAGATGGTGTTGCTATCAATCAAGATCTCGCCGATATCGCGACGTAGGTAGTCACGAAGTGCACGAACGATAACGTTACTTTCTTGATGGATTAAGAACGGAGCAGGGTTTTGGTCTGCTGCACCCTTAATGTTTTCCCAGTTGTTTAGGAGGAAACGCAAATCCCACTCAAGCTCTTCGGCACTTTTGCCTACGCCCGCGGTACGAACGATTAGGCCCATACCTTGTGGTAGTTCTAGAGTGCTCAAGGCGGCTTTTAGTTCTGTACGCTCTTCACCTTCAATGCGACGAGAAATACCGCCAGCGCGAGGGTTGTTAGGCATTAGTACTAAGTAGCTACCTGCTAGAGAGATGAAGGTTGTCAATGCAGCACCTTTGCTACCGCGTTCTTCTTTCTCAACTTGCACGATCACTTCTTGGCCTTCACTCAAGACATCTTTGATGCTTGGGCGACCTTGGTAGGTGTAGCCTTCAGGGAAGTATTCGCGTGCAATTTCTTTGAGAGGGAGGAAACCGTGGCGTTCGGCACCGTAGTCAACAAAAGCGGCCTCTAGGCTAGGCTCAACTCGAGTGATACGTCCTTTGTAGATATTCGCTTTTTTAGATTCGTGACCTGGACTTTCGATATCAAGATCGAATAGTCGCTGGCCATCGACCAAAGCGACACGCAACTCTTCTTTTTGAGTTGCGTTGATTAACATTCTTTTCATTACAGAAATTCTCGTTGTATTTTCTTTGTTTTCATCATTGCTCTTGTCACAGTTTTCGTAAGTCGTGGTGCCGGATCCCATGGCTTTGTAAAATGCAGCCTCCCGGCTGGAAGGGATGCTCTTGGGCACTACAGTCTTCACACAGAACTTTCGCTGTGTGCTCCGCATATGTGGCGGTGATACTCAACACGATTACGTGAGTAGGTGACAAGGAAGTCTTAGCGATCAACGTCTTATGCCAGTTGCTGCGTCTCAAAACTAAGCGTTCTACTCATAGTTAAAATTGCTCAAAGATAATATCGACAAATCATAAATCGATTTTTATTACCTATTGCAGCTGTGAACTATAGCAGCGCAGCGAATTATCAGCAATCAGCTTTAGTATAAACCACAGAAAAAATTCTGATTATACCTAGGCAATGTACGTTTAATGTGCTGATTTTAAGCAATAATATCTCAGGGCGTGTAAAAGCTGGTTCAAACTGGTTGATTTCTATCCACAGCTTGTTCAGCCAATGGCTAAGAGTGCGTTGTTGATGGTTTTTCCACTATCTCATCGACAAAATTACCAATAGAAAGCGTTATTTTCTTGCTGCTTTGAATGTTATAATAGCGAAATGAGTGAAATTAGAACTAAAGTCCAATTTGTCGATATTGACGACGATATGGCTGGTCAGCGCATCGATAACTTTTTGCGCAACCAATTGAAAAACATTCCTAAGAGTGTTGTGTACCGAATCGTGCGCAAGGGTGAGGTACGGGTAAACAAAAAGCGTGTCAAAGCGGAATACAAGCTTCAAGCAGGGGATAGCGTCCGTATACCTCCTGTCACAATAGAAGAGAAGCAAGAAGAAGCGCCTATCAGCACAAAGTTGAATAAAGTGGCAGAGCTTGAGTCGCAAATTATTTATGAAGACGACCACATGCTCATCTTAAACAAGCCATCTGGAATTGCGGTTCATGGTGGAAGTGGTTTGAAGTTTGGTGCGATTGAAGCTTTAAGGGCGTTACGTCCACAAGCGCGCTTCTTAGAATTAGTACACCGCATAGATCGCGATACTTCGGGTATTCTTTTGGTTGCGAAGAAACGGTCTGCTTTGCGTCATTTGCAAGCACAGTTTCGTGAGAAGACGGTGCAAAAGTATTACTTTGCCCTAGTAATGGGGAAATGGAAGCCTAGTTGCCGAGTAGTAAAAGCGCCGCTGCTAAAGAATGAAGTGAATAGTATTGTTAGAGTTAACCCTAATGGAAAACCTTCAGAAACTCGCTTTAAGGTACTGGAGTCTTTTGAGCAGGCAACGTTGATTCAAGCAAGCCCAATTACCGGGCGTACCCACCAAATTCGAGTTCACACTCAATACACGGGCCATCCGATAGCATGGGATGATCGCTATGGTGACCGCCGATTTGATGCTTATACAGCGAAAGTAGGTCTAGACCGTTTGTTCCTGCATGCCGCAAACATTGTCTTCATGCATCCAGCGAATGATGAAAAAATGGAAATACATGCTGAGATGGAACCAAAGTTGCAGCAAGCGATTAAAAAGCTAAAAGCAGGCGTATAACCTAAGAGCTGTAACTAGAGCGGAGTGCTTCGATCCAGATGCACTCCGTTTTTGTCTTTAAGCGAGTGGAGAAATGCCTTGTTTCGCTAATAGAGTGACAAGGTCAATGAGAGGTAGTCCGACTAAAGTATTTGGATCTTTACCATCGAGTTGACTAAATAACGTGATACCGAGCCCTTCGCTCTTAAAACTTCCAGCACAGTATAGTGGTTGCTCCATATCGACATAACGCTCGATTTGAGTGGTCGTTAATTTTCGAAACGTCACATCAAAAGTATCAATAACGGTCTCCGATTGCTGAGTCTTGGTGTTGTAGACTGCCAGCCCAGTATAGAACCGAACAGTTTTTCCACTTTGCTGCTGGAGCTGGTGTATCGCATTGCTGCGAGTCAACGGTTTGCCAATAATTTTGCCATCGATGACGCAAACTTGATCGCTGCCGATAATGACAGCGTCTTTTTCGTTTTTTAAGGCACTCGCTTTTTCCAATGCAAGCCGCTGAACCAGCTCCGTTGCCGTTTCGTGCTCTTGTGCTGTTTCTTCAACGTTTGGTGCAATAGCTTCAAAGTCTAAACCTAATTTGGATAGAAGCTCTGCACGGTACGGAGACGTTGAGGCTAAAATGAGTCGAATTGTTTTCATTTTCGGACAGTTTTTCTTATCATAATTGCAGATTCTAGACATAATGTTAGATTCTTAATCTGTAGGCAAAAAAAGTACAACTTTTTAGCCTTTTTCTTTGACTAAATCCGTTTTGGAAGATAATATTCGCGCCCTATGCAAAAGGTAAAAATACCGCGAACTGTTGACCCGGGTAAGACAGCACAGAAAAGATTGGACTTTGATGGCATCATCCAAGTAAGTCTTTTTAAGCGTCTGAGCGAGTCAGTTAGTAGCGTAAAACGCGATGCTGAAGTGACATTGTCCTTCGGGCATGATGAACAGCGACTCGTTGTTATCTCTGGTAAAGCTAACATCGAAGTTGATTTGGAATGTCAGCGTTGTAATGAGATTTTCACACACCTGTGTGAAGTCCAATTCACTTATACTCCTTACTATAGTGAGAAAAGTGAAGAGGATGCACCGGAAGATTACGATTTGGTAGATCTTAATGAGTACGGTGAGGTCGATCTCATACAATTAGTTGAAGACGAGTTCATCTTAAACCTGCCTCAAGTCGCAATGCACGATATAGCAGATTGTAGCGTTGACTCAAACAACATGGTTTTTGGAGATATTCCGGAAGAGGTTCCAGAAGATAAGCCAAATCCATTTGATGTTTTAAAGAGCTTAAAGCGTGAGTAACACAGTTACTGACGTTTAAATTACTAACATAGGAGTAGGGTCCATGGCCGTACAAAAAAGCAAGAAGTCACGTTCTATGCGTGGCATGCGTCGTTCACATGATGCGCTAACTTCAGCTGCACTATCTGTAGACGCAACTTCAGGTGAAACTCACCTACGTCACAATGTGACTGCTGACGGTTACTACCGTGGCAAAAAGGTTATCAACAAGTAAGGTTGACCTTTGCATAATATAACCGTTGCACTTGATGCAATGGGCGGGGATTTCGGTCCTTCCGTAACAGTGCCTGCCGCCGTGCAGGCACTGTCGCTTTTCCCAGAGCTAAAAGTGGTTCTTGTCGGCGACGAACCGTCGATAAATACACAACTCAATCAACTAGGTTACCAACGCAGTACCCGTTTAGAGGTAATGCATAGTGACCGAGTCATCTCGAATTCAGAAAAGCCTTCCTTTGCGCTTAGAAACAGTCACGATACCTCAATGCGTATTGCGATTGATCTCGTTGAGTCAGAAAACGCTGATGCTTGCGTAAGCAGCGGTAATACTGGCGCATTAATGGCGTTATCTCGCTTCAGACTGAAACTATTACCAGGTATTGATAGGCCTGCTTTAGTCACTGCGTTGCCGACGGTATCGGGCAGCAAAACGTGGATGCTCGACTTAGGTGCCAATGCATCGGTCGATGCAGATTCTCTCTTTCAGTTTGCGGTCATGGGGAGTGCACTAGCAGAACAGCATTTGGGCAGAAAACCAAAAGTTGCCATTCTAAATATTGGCGCTGAAGAAATAAAAGGCAACGATCTTGTGAAACGTTGCGCTGAAATGCTTACCCAAACGCAATCTATAAACTATATTGGTTTCGTCGAAGGTAATGAGTTGTTACACGACGCTGCTGATGTTGTTGTTTGCGATGGATTTGTTGGAAACACAGCGTTGAAAGCGTGCGAAGGAACGGCTCAACTCATTTTAGATAAACTAAAAGCAAAACTAACCGCCTCTACATGGAAAGGATGGATAGCAAGAATATTGTTTTCCGATCTCATAACTGAGGTGAAAACACTGAACCCCGACCAGTATAACGGGGCAAGTTTGTTAGGATTGCGCGGCATTGTCATAAAAAGCCACGGAAGTGCTGATATTTCAGCACTTGTTCATGCAATAGGCGAAGCGGTTCACGAGGTTAAACGCCAAGTCCCGAACCAAATCAGCGATCGTCTAGAAGCAGTGTTACTCGAGAGGCAGTATTAGTCTTCATGTATAGCAAAATTTTAGGTACAGGCAGCTACCTGCCATCTCAGGTCCGTACTAACGCGGATCTAGAGAAAATGGTAGATACGACAGATGAATGGATCGTAACTCGCACAGGTATCAAAGAGCGACGAATTGCCGCAGAAGACGAAACTGTTGCAGATATGGGCTACGAAGCTTCGATAAAAGCTATCGAAATGGCTGGTATCGATAAAGATGACATTGATCTCATTATCGTAGCAACGACCAGCAGTAGCCATGCTTTCCCATCATCCGCATGTCAAGTTCAAGCAAAACTTGGTATTAAAGGTTGT
Source organism: Vibrio mediterranei (assembly GCF_900088415.1). GTDB lineage: Bacteria > Pseudomonadota > Gammaproteobacteria > Enterobacterales > Vibrionaceae > Vibrio > Vibrio mediterranei. Next base: position 324,129 of record NZ_FLLQ01000004.1, on the reverse strand, counting down.
CCCGCATTTGATATGGCGGCAGCATGTACTGGTTTCGTTTATGCACTCTCAGTCGCCGATCAGCATATTCGCTCTGGTATGGCTAAAAATGTTTTAGTTATCGGCTCTGATTGCTTATCGAAGACAGTTGAAGATATTGATCGTTCTACTATTATTCTGTTCGGCGACGCTGCAGGCGCAGTCGTACTGGGTGCTAGCGAAGAACCTGGCATTATTTCTACTCACCTATACGCTGATGGTCGATTTGGAGACTTGTTAAGTCTTGAGATGCCAGTACGCGGTGGTGAACTGGATAAATGGCTAAATATGTCAGGCAATGAAGTCTTTAAGGTTGCGGTGACACAATTGTCAAAGCTGGTCAAAGACACATTAGCGGCAAATGATATGGATAAGTCAGAACTAGACTGGCTTGTTCCGCATCAAGCGAACTATCGAATTATTTCAGCAACAGCTAAAAAGCTTGGTATGTCGATGGATCAAGTGGTGGTTACCCTTGATCGTCACGGTAATACCTCTGCGGCAACAGTTCCTACTGCACTAGATGAAGCAGTACGTGATGGCCGCATTAAACGTGGACAAAATCTGTTGCTAGAAGCCTTTGGTGGTGGATTTACTTGGGGATCGGCGCTTGTTCGCTTCTAATCCCAGCAAAATCCAAACCAATACTAATTTAGATTGCGTTGTTTAAGGAAATAACGATGAGTAATTTTGCAATCGTGTTCCCTGGTCAGGGTTCACAAACAGTTGGAATGCTTGCAGAACTGGGCGAGCAATATGATGTAGTTAAAGCAACATTTGCTGAAGCATCTGAGGCGCTAGGTTATGACTTATGGGCACTTGTTCAGAATGGCCCTGCTGAAGATCTAAACCAAACTCACCGTACACAGCCAGCATTGCTAGCCTCTTCAGTTGCTATTTGGCGTGTATGGCAGGAGCAAGGACTAGAACAGCCTGCTCTTTTGGCAGGTCACAGTCTTGGTGAGTACTCTGCATTAGTTTGTGCTGGTGTTATCGATTTTAAAGAAGCGATCAAACTGGTTGAGCTTCGCGGCCAATTAATGCAAGAAGCAGTACCAGCAGGTGTTGGTGCAATGTATGCGATCATCGGTCTTGATGATGAGTCTATTGCTAAAGCTTGCGAAGAAGCTGCTCAAGGGGAAGTCGTTTCTCCAGTTAACTTTAACTCTCCAGGTCAAGTAGTTATCGCTGGTAATAAAGCGGCAGTAGAACGTGCTGGTGCACTTTGTAAAGAAGCAGGTGCAAAACGTGCTCTTCCTTTACCTGTGTCAGTACCATCTCACTGCGCACTGATGAAGCCTGCTGCCGATAAACTCGCAGTTGCTCTAGACGCGCTTGAATTTAATACGCCAGAAATATCAGTGATTAACAATGTTGATGTTGCCGCTGAAACTGACCCAGCGAAAATCAAAGATGCATTAGTTCGTCAACTTTACAGCCCAGTTCGTTGGACTGAAGGTGTTGAGAAAATGAGCGAGCAAGGCGTAGAGAAATTGCTGGAACTTGGTCCTGGTAAAGTACTAACAGGTCTAACGAAGCGAATCGTTAAGACATTGAGTGCTGCAGCAGTTAACGATGCTGCGTCACTTGAAGCGGTAAAATAAAAGGAACGCGATAATGATGAACCTTGAAGGCAAAATTGCCTTAGTAACAGGTGCTAGCCGTGGTATCGGTCGCTCAATTGCTGAGCTATTGGTAGAGCGCGGTGCAACAGTAATCGGTACAGCAACATCTGAAAATGGTGCTGCGGCGATCAGCGAGTATTTAGGTGAGAATGGTAAAGGTTTGGCACTAAACGTGACAGATACCGACTCAATCGAAGCAGTACTAAAGCAGATCAACGCTGATTTTGGTGCGATCGACATTCTTGTAAACAACGCTGGTATCACACGCGACAACCTTCTCATGCGTATGAAGGACGACGAGTGGACAGATATCATGGACACTAACCTAACGTCTATCTTCCGTCTGTCTAAAGCAGTACTACGCGGTATGATGAAGAAACGTCAAGGTCGTATCATCAACGTAGGTTCTGTTGTTGGTACTATGGGTAACGCAGGTCAAACTAACTACGCGGCAGCGAAAGCGGGCGTAATTGGTTTTACTAAGTCAATGGCACGTGAAGTTGCATCTCGCGGTGTGACCGTGAACACAGTTGCACCAGGTTTTATCGAAACAGATATGACAAAAGCACTGAATGATGAGCAACGAGCTGCTACACTAGCCAACGTACCTGCTGGTCGTTTAGGTGACCCTCGTGAAATTGCATCTGCTGTTGCATTCCTTGCATCGCCAGAAGCGGCATACATCACAGGTGAGACACTTCACGTAAATGGTGGCATGTACATGGTTTGATCTGTGCAACATTTGTGCATGATTTAAGTCAAAAATGTGCTGAATTTCGGTTAAATTCGCTAAAATTGTGGTTTGACCAGCAAGGACCCCCTTGCAACTTTCAATAGTTCGAATAAACTACGGAAACATCGCATAAAGCGAAATCTGTAAAGGAAAAGAAAAATGAGCAACATCGAAGAACGCGTAAAGAAAATCATTGTTGAACAGCTAGGTGTAGACGAAGCAGAAGTTAAGAACGAAGCTTCTTTCGTTGACGATCTAGGTGCAGATTCTCTAGATACAGTTGAGCTAGTAATGGCTCTAGAAGAGGAATTCGACACTGAGATTCCTGATGAAGAAGCTGAGAAGATCACTACTGTTCAAGCTGCTATCGACTACGTAAACAGCGCTCAGTAATATCTCTTTCCAGGCGGCCTTCTGGCCGCCTGTGTTTTTTTAAACGTCTTCTATCCTTTCAAATAGAATCACAAATATCCCGGAGAATAAAATCGTGTCCAAGCGTCGTGTTGTTGTCACTGGCATGGGTATGTTGTCACCGGTAGGCAACACCGTAGAATCTTCATGGAAAGCCCTTTTGGAGGGTAAGAGTGGTATCGTAAATATTGAACATTTCGATACAACCGATTTTTCAACTCGTTTCGCTGGCTTAGTAAAAGACTTTGATGGTAGTGAATACGTGTCTAAGAAAGATGCTAAGAAAATGGATTTGTTTATCCAATACGGCATCGTAGCAGGCATGCACGCTCTCAAAGACTCAGGTCTAGAAGTCACACCAGAAAACCAACACCGTGTCGGTGTAGCTATTGGTTCTGGTATTGGTGGTCTTGACCTAATCGAAGCGGGACATCAAGCGTTGGTAACGAAAGGCCCTCGTCGTGTAAGCCCTTTCTTTGTACCTTCGACTATCGTAAACATGGTTGCTGGCCAACTTTCTATTCTTGCTGGTCTTCGTGGTCCTAACATCGCAATCTCTACTGCATGTACGACTGGCCTTCACAATATCGGTCATGCTGCACGTATGATTGCATATGGTGACGCTGAAGCAATGGTAGCGGGTGGCGCAGAAAAAGCTTCAACTCCACTTGGTATGGCTGGCTTTGGTGCAGCTAAAGCGCTATCTACCCGTAACGATGAACCACAAAAAGCGTCACGTCCTTGGGATGTTGACCGCGATGGCTTCGTACTGGGTGACGGTGCAGGCATGATCGTTCTTGAAGAGTATGAGCATGCTAAAGCACGTGGTGCGAAAATTTATGCCGAGCTTGTTGGTTTTGGTATGAGTGGTGACGCTTACCATATGACTTCACCAAGTGAAGATGGTTCTGGTGGCGCTTTGGCTATGGAAGCTGCACTTCGTGATGCAGGCATTACTGGTGAACAAATCGGTTATGTGAACGCTCACGGTACCTCAACACCAGCTGGTGACGTAGCTGAGATCAAAGGCATTAAACGCGCTCTTGGCGAAGAAGGTGCGAAGAAAGTGCTAGTATCATCGACAAAATCGATGACAGGCCACTTACTAGGCGCAGCTGGTTCAGCGGAAGCGATCATCACTATAATGTCTTTGGTAGATCAAATTGTCCCACCAACGATTAACCTAGATAATCCAGACCCTGAGTGCGATGTAGACCTAGTTCCACATACTGCACGCAAAGTTGACATGGAATATGCACTTTGTAACTCATTTGGATTTGGCGGTACTAACGGTTCATTGATTTTCAAAAAGATGTAACCCGCGGTAATCGTACAAGACACTTGTATTCAAACGGCTTGATGCTTAGCATTAAGCCGTTTTGTTTTTAAAGGAAGAACTATGTTTTGGCGTGATGGAAATCAAGTCGACCATGTTTCAGTTACGGACAGAAGTTTTCAATATGGTGACGGTTGCTTTACAACGATTCTGACTAAGTCAGGCAAACTGCAGTTGTGGGATCAGCATGTGAAGCGAATGGAACGGGCGCTGCTTCGTCTGAAGATGGCACCCGTAGATTGGCAGCAGATGAAGGCTGAACTTGAGCGAGTTGTTTCACGCAAAGCACTGGCCGGCATCAAAATACATGTAAGCCGTGGTGAAGGAGGGCGAGGTTATAGCCCTAGCGTAAATCGGGGCCCCTTGATTACTCTAAACCAGTTCGATTTCCCTGTTGGTTATATCGAATTACGTCAGCTCGGCCTTGAACTGTCACTTTGCGATGTCGCATTGGGGTTAAACCCGTTGCTGGCGGGATTAAAGCATAACAATCGTCTGGAGCAAATCCTTGCAAAGGAACAAGTTGAACATAGTGACCGTCTGGACGGCATCGTGTTGGATATTAACGGCAACGTAATCGAAACCACAATGGCAAATATCTTTTGGTTTAAGGATGGTGTGCTTCACACGCCAAGTCTTGATATGGCCGGAGTAGAAGGTGTTATGCGTGAAGAAGTTTTACGAGTTGCAAATCAAGACGAGCTACCAATCTTAATCGACTCGTTTAAGCTCAACACATTGATGTCCGCAGATGAGATATTCGTTAGCAATTGTATTTTAGGGGTTGCACCCGTAACCAAAATTCAGGATGCTCAATTCCCTATTGGAAATATGACAAGACGTATTCAGGAGAAGTTAGGTCAGTGATAAAGAAGTTTTTGTTTGCAGTGGTTGTCTTAGGAGCAATTGCTTTAGGTGGCTTTTTATATATTAAACAGAGTGTAAACGAATTTATCGCTCAGCCGTTGAATATTGAACAACCACATCTTGTTACCGTGGAGCGTGGTAATAATCTCAATACGGTCATCTCAACATTTGTAGAAGACCAATGGATTAAGCCTACTCAATTTTCATCTCTTGTTCGTCGTTTTCATCCGAACCTGACTCAAATAAAAGTGGGTACCTTCGAAGTCCTACCTGGGATGACTTTTGAGCAAGCACTCAACGCAATCATTGATGGTAAAGAATATCAACTCGCGATCACTTTTATCGAAGGGTCTACTTTCAAAGAGTGGCGAGAGCAGTTCAAACAAGCAGAATATCTTGAGCATGAGACTGATACGTTAACAGAAGCTGAAATTGCGCAGCAATTGGGTATTGAACGTGAAAAGCTAGAAGGGCTTTTTCTCGCTGAGACCTATCATTATTCTGTTGGTGATAGCGATTTAGACATCTTGAAGCGTGCTCATCGAAAGCTGAACATTATCCTAGAGCAGAGTTGGGACGCTCGACAAGACAAATTACCTTTAAAGAATAGCTATGAGGCGCTAATACTCGCTTCAATCATTGAAAAAGAAACGTCGGTACCATCAGAAAGAGAGCGAGTGGCGTCCGTCTTCGTGAATCGACTCAATAAACGTATGCGACTTCAAACCGATCCTACCGTTATTTACGGAATGGGCGATCGTTATGATGGCAATATTAGAAAGAAAGACCTCCGAGAAGCAACGCCATATAACACTTATGTCATCAATGGCTTGCCACCTACGCCAATTGCTATGCCAGGCAAAGCGTCTATCTTAGCTGCAGTAAATCCAGAAGATAGTAATTACTTGTACTTTGTTGCGAGCGGTACAGGTGGACATGTATTTTCTAAAAATCTACGAGACCACAATAGAGCGGTCCAACAATACTTAAGACAATTAAGAAGTAAAAAATGAGCCAAGCAAAATTTATCGTTATTGAAGGACTAGAAGGTGCAGGGAAAAGCACTGCGATCAGTACGTTGCGAGCTGAGTTGGATGCAGCTGGCATTCAGGACATCGTTAATACACGCGAACCTGGAGGGACTGTCCTAGCAGAAAAAATGCGAGCCTTGGTCAAAGAAGAACATGAAGGCGAGCCGCTGCAAGACCGCGCTGAGTTACTGTTAATGTATGCATCACGTATCCAGTTGGTTGAGACAGTGATCAAGCCGGCGTTAGCAAAAGGTGCTTGGGTAATTGGTGATAGACATGACATGTCTTCGCAAGCATACCAAGGCGGTGGTCGTGAAATTGATCAGGCTGTGATGACTTCCCTAAAGCATATTGCCATTGGTGAATTCAAGCCAGATTTTACTTTGTATCTGGACATCGACCCACGTCTAGGTCTTGAGCGTGCACGTGGACGAGGTGAACTCGACCGAATCGAAAAAATGGACATTAGTTTCTTTGAGCGTACCCGTGAGCGCTATCTTGAAATGGCGACTAATGATGAGTCAGTTGCCATTATTGACGCGAGCCAGAAGATTGAAGACGTACAGCACTCGATCCAGCAAGCTGTGCGTACTTGGTTAGCAAAGCAAAAAGGGTAATCTATGCAAGTCTATCCATGGTTAGTACCAACTTGGTCGAAGCTTAAGGATAACCTTGAACGCCAGCACGTGCCCGGAGCGATGTTGATTCAAGCTAAGGTAGGCTTAGATCCGGAATCAATGATTGAACGATACGTTGCAGGGTTGATGTGTCAAAACGACAAGTCTGAACCTTGCGGTTTCTGCCATTGTTGCGATTTACTTAAGGCTAGTGGACATCCTGATGTTCACTATGTGCTTCCCGAGAAAGATAAGAAATCATTATCCGTTGAGCAGATACGACAAGCAAACAAGTGGGCATTAGAGTCTTCTCAGTTTGGTCACTATCGAGTTATTGTTATTCCTCAAGCCGATCGTATGAATGCCTCGGCCGCTAATGCGCTGTTAAAAACACTCGAAGAGCCTCCGGCGCAATGTTTATTTATTTTGTCGACTGAGAACACCAAGTTATTGCTGCCAACGATCATAAGTCGTTGTGAAGTTTGGCATGTTTCATCGCCTTCCGAACAAATGTGTATTGACTGGGTTAGCCAAGAGATAGGAAAGTCCGTTCCTCGTCATTCGGCACTACTTTGCCATTTTGAACCTATTTCGACGCGTCAGTTTGTAGAGTCGGGACAAGACAAAGAGTATCAAGCGTTAATTGGAGCCTTCATCGGTTTTATTCGTAGTGATGGTTTAGATACGAATGAATTTATTACAACGTTAACGAAGAATAGTAGCGAGCTTTCTACCCAGCTCAATTGGTTATGGTTACTTCTTAGCTGTGCTCAAAAATCTTCCTTAGGTATTGATATTCAGACCTCTTTACCTGAAGCGAGTCAAATTGCTGAAGTGTACAGTTACGAAAGCCTATATACGCATGCTCAGTCGCTGCAGGCGCTGAGTGAGCAATTACGTTCCTTCCCTGGCCTTAACATTGAATTACTCGTGGCTGATTGGCTTTATGGGTTGAACTAAGTCTAGAATTAGTCATTGCGTTATATTACTTTGAACGGCGTTGGCTAATGCGAAAGCTTGTTAATCATTATCAAATTTAAGTTAGAAAATTATGTTTGTAGATTCCCACTGCCACCTAGACAAACTCGACTATGACGATGTCCATTTGGACATTCAAGATGTTATTCAGAAAGCGAAAGCAGCGAATGTCGAGAAGTTGTTATCAGTTGGTGTGACATTAGGTTCCTTTCCAAAGATGTTGGAGTTAATCGAACCGTATTCAGAGGTTATGGCGTCATGTGGCGTCCATCCATTAGACGTTGAGAGTGACTTTTCTCTTGAGCTGTTTAAGCAATATGCCTCACATAACCGAGTGGTGGCTATTGGTGAAACAGGGCTGGATTACCACTATCAACCGGAAACAGCCGCCCTTCAGAAAACCCGATTTGAGCAACAGGTCGAGGTAGCGGTTGAGGTTAATAAGCCTCTGATTATTCATACTAGAAACGCACGTGAAGACACTTTAGCTATTCTGAAAAATGGTTCAGCTGACAAGTGTGGTGGTGTCATACATTGTTTTACAGAAGATTTGCCATTTGCTCAAGCAGCGATGGAGTTAGGCTTCTACATCTCTATCTCTGGAATTGTCACTTTTAGACAAGCCAAAGAGCTTAAAGAGGTGGTAAAACAGCTACCTTTAGAGCGATTACTTATTGAAACGGATTCGCCTTACCTAGCTCCAGTTCCTCATCGAGGGAAAGAGAATCATCCGGCTTATGTAGTTGAAGTTGCAGCATACATAGCACAATTAAAAGGGGTCTCACTTAAAGAAGTCGGTGAAAAAACAACCCAAAACTACCACAATCTATTTTTGCGATAAAAAATAAGTTTACCACTAAGAATGATTAAAAAAGGCGCACATTGCGTCTTTTTTGTTTTCTAAAATTGAAAAAGTCAAAAAAAGTTAATGTTCACCAAATCTGTTGAGGAAAAAGTAGTGAGTCTGCACAAACTGTAATTATGTTACGTAAAATAACTTAGGAGTGTATTTTATTCACTGCGTAAAATTAATTGATGACAATATTAATATTAATAAAAACAATGACTTATTTTAATTGTAAAGCATTACATTTTGGCCGATGAACTGTGATCTAAACGTAGTTTTGAAACTAAATTTCGTAAGTGTGTAGAAACCATGAGGAGCATCAATATATATTTAGAGGCAGAAAATATAATTCAATTCGTGGTTACATTTTCTATGGGTGCTAACATTTAAGGCTACGGGGGTGTGCCGTTAGAGCCCATAAACTAATAACTTTATCAGGAGCATAAACATGTTTAAGAACCTTTTTGCTAACCTGCAAAAAGTTGGTAAGTCTCTGATGCTACCAGTGTCAGTACTACCAGTTGCAGGTATTCTACTTGGGGTAGGTGCTGCCAACCTTGGCTTCATCCCAGATGTTGTTTCTAATCTAATGGAACAAGCTGGTGGTTCAGTATTCGGCCAAATGGCTCTTCTATTCGCTGTGGGTGTTGCACTAGGCTTCACTAATAACGATGGTGTTGCAGGTCTTGCTGCAATCGTTGGTTACGGCATCATGACTGCTACGTTAAGCGTTATGGCTGGCGTAATGGGTGTTGAAAAAATCGATACAGGTGTACTAGGTGGTATCCTTGTCGGTGGTGTGGCTGCTTGGGCATTCAACCGTTTCTTCAAAATTCAGCTTCCAGAATACCTTGGCTTCTTCGCTGGTAAGCGTGCTGTGCCAATCATCACTGGTTTCACTGCAATTGCACTAGGCATCGTACTGTCTATCGTATGGCCACCAATCGGTTCTGCAATCGGTGCATTCTCTCACTGGGCTGCTGAGCAAAACCCACAACTAGCATTCGGTATCTACGGTGTTGTTGAGCGTTCTCTAATTCCATTCGGTCTACACCACGTTTGGAACGTACCATTCTTCTTCGAAGCAGGTACTTGTGTAAACGCAGCGGGCGAAACTCAAAACGGCGTACTAACTTGTTACCTAGTTGCAGACGAAGCATCTCGTGCTGCTGGTAATGGCTTCGGTCAGCTAGCGGGTGGTTACATGTTCAAGATGTTCGGTCTACCAGCTGCTGCAATCGCTATTGCACACTGTGCTAAACCTGAGAACCGCGCAAAAGTTATGGGTATCATGGCTTCTGCAGCACTAACATCGTTCCTAACAGGTATTACTGAGCCAATCGAATTCTCATTCCTATTCGTTGCTCCAGTACTATATGCAATCCACGCTCTACTAGCTGGCTCTGCATACGTTGTTGCTAACACTCTAGGCTTTGTGCATGGTACTTCATTCTCACACGGTCTAATCGACTTCCTAGTTCTTTCTGGCCACGCTCAGAAGATGGGTCTGATGATTGGTGTTGGTCTAGTTTACGCGGCAATCTACTACTTTGTATTCCGTACCGTTATCACTGCAATGGACCTTAAGACTCCAGGTCGTGAAGACGAGTCTGAAGATGCAACTGCAGCAGTTTCTGGTAACGAAATGGCTGGTGAACTAGTTGCGGCATTCGGTGGTAAAGCTAACATCACAGGCTTAGACGCATGTATTACTCGTCTACGTGTAGCGGTAGCTGACACTGAAATCGTCGACCAAGACAAGCTTAAGCAACTTGGTGCAGCAGGTGTGGTTGTAGTATCTGGTGGTGTTCAAGCTATCTTCGGTACTAAGTCAGATAACCTGAAAACAGATATGGACGAGTGGATTCGTAACCACGGCTAATCAACACGTTCAATAACAATTGAAAAGGGAAGCATTTGCTTCCCTTTTTTTGATCGTATGGAGTGGAAATTCTTGCTCTCTGTTTTCCTCGTCATGACATTCGGACAACTTGCCTCTCTAGAATGCCGTTATTCCAACTTACATGCCAGAAGACACAAGCTCTCAGTTAAACAGAAGAGCAGGCATGATCAATCAGAGAGCAAACCTATGAAAATAAAATTCCCTTTGGTAGTGGTATTTACTATGGCTACCATTTCGTCATTCGCAACGTTTGCAAGCAATACTGCTGGCGGTGAAGAGCAATGGCAAATTGTTGAAGAAAATCAAACTGCAACTCCTGCGACAAGTAAACCGGCTCAAAGTAATCAAAAATCTAATCAGTCTAGAAGCTCATCGCGCAGCAGCGCTAACTCTGGCTTCAAGATCGGTATGGGGTTGGATCAAGGATTAAGTATTGCTGGCCAAATCAATAATACCGTTAACTTTGCAGTGGGTAACGATGGCGTTGCTGCTGACTATATCTTTAGTCGTGGACAATTTGGTGGAGACGTACCTTTTAGCTGGTTTGCTGGCGTCGGTGGTCAAATTCAACGTTCTGATAAGTTTGGACCGCGCGTGGCACTTGGCGTAGAGCTCCCTTTTGCACGGAGTTGGGACGCTTACGCTCAATTAACTCCAAATCTGATGTTTGATAATAGTGATTTGAAGTTAGGTATTGGGGCGGGTATCGGTGTTAGATACAGCTTCTAAATTGAACATAAAAAAATGCCAGCATTTAGATGCTGGCATTTTTGTTTAAAAAGAAATTTTGGGTTATTTATCCATGGCTTTCTTAATGCAGTAGGATGCACCACCCCATGTGATACCAAGCCCTAAAACCATCATAAAGATTGCGCTGACTGTCATACTAAGCCTCTTTCTTACTGGTTAAATTAATCACAATTCCGACCACAACGAGTAGCCCCATAAGTCCCCATCCTAACAAAAGCAGATCCGATTGGTCGTAACCACCGTAGCCTTCGGTAAAGAGAGTCTTAAACTTCGTGGCGACGATAATTGCTAGGATGACAGGAGTAATGAATCGAAGACATACGTCGAACCAAGTACCAATAGTGAAGTCAGATATTTGATTGACATAGTCTCGTACATCAGCAATTTTCAGCAACCAAGCCATAAGGATAATTTCGATTAGGCAGCTTGCTACGATACCAACGTTATTTGCGAAATGGTCGACAAGGTCAAGCAGTAGTAGACCTCCATTAGTGGCGAAGGCCATAGAGATAACTAAGCCTGCACCACAGATAACGCTTGCCGCTTTATTTCTACGCCACTTTAGCTTGTCGATGACGGCAGATGTCACTGCTTCCATAATAGAAATGTGTGAGCTTAAACCTGCAATGACAAGTGCAAAGAAGAAAAGTGGCCCTAGGATATATGGAGCTGGTAGTAAGTTAATCGCTGCTGGTAAAGTTACAAATGCAAGACCAACCCCTGCGGTAACGACTTCAGTCAAAGGTTTACCTTGTTCTTGCGCCATATAGCCTAAAACAGAGAAAATCATGATACCTGCTAGGATTGAGAAGCCGCAGTTAATAAGGACGGTCATAAACGCATTATTGGTGATATCTGACTTCTCGGGTAAGTAACTGGAGTAGGCGAGCATGATGGCAAAGCCAATGCTCAACGTGAAGAAGATCTGCCCATAGGCGGCTGCCCAAACTTTTACATCCCAAATCTTGCTGAAGTCAGGTTCAAACATATAGTTGACGCCATCCAGTGCGCCTGGAAGGAAAATCATACGACCAATCAGCAGTAATACCATGACAAACAGTACTGGCATCATGATTTTCGCTGCGCGCTCAATACCAGATTTAACGCCTCCTGCAATTGCCGCATATGTAATGGCCCAAGCGATAAGCATCGACCCTGCTATTTTCCATTGAATATCACCAAGGTTACTCGGAGAGTTGTCACCAAGCTGCAAGTATTCACTGAAGAAAAATGCATTGGTATCAGTTCCCCAACTTTGCGTGAAAGACATTCCGAAGTATGAAATAGCCCATCCGATAACCGCCACATAGTAAACGGCGATGGTGGCTGCGACACCGACTTGAAACCAACCCAGCCATTCAAACTTGCTGTTGATTTTAGCCAAGGTTGCTGGTGCAGAACCGCGATACTTTTGACCCATACTGAACTCTAAGATCATAAAGGGGATACCGGCGGTAATCATGGCGAACAAATAGGGAATAAAGAACGCGCCACCGCCATTTTCATAAGCCATATAAGGGAAACGCCAGATATTACCAAGCCCAATGGCTGAACCTACCGCTGCAAGTATGAATCCCGCTCGAGATCCCCACTGTTCACGTTTCATAATTAACTCCTTTTAGTGAATCTTCTACATGGCATCATCTATACTCAAATCCAAATATTATTCTGGAATGTAAGTTTCTGCTTATTGATAAATGTTCAAATAATATATTTTATAAATCGGTTGTTATTTTTAATATTATTCTACAAACGTTGATTGAAATAGATGAAGCGACTGGCTTTTGTGCTTTTCAATGTTTTTTATTGAAACATTTAGCTACAAATTAAAATTAGAGTAACGTCGTTATTGCTTGATCGCAATAGATTTCACTGTGCGGGGTTGATTGGTCTATTAGTGATTAATGCTGATATATATTTTTTTGCTGGCTTTATATGTTGAGGTGTTGGAGATGTCACTCTCTCTACTTCTTTTTACTTCAATAAAATTTAGTGAAATATTCTTAAAAATTTCCTGTGATTTTATCTAGCTATATATCGCGATGTAGCATAATAGTTCACATAATGTATCAAGGGTGTTAATAAATGAGTTAAAATCTGAAACTGATGCCAAAGTTGGTTTGAAACTGATTCATCCAATTGGTTTTAAAGCCGATAAGACAGCTTTGATCTTCTGTCGGCAAGTTACAAATAGATATAGTTTCGTTGCTCACTACGGTGCCTTGCCAGCGAATCTGCCCGTTTAAAGCGAGGTTTTTGGTTAGATGGTACTCCATTCCACCAAATATACTTGCCGCAAATCCGGTGTGTGACTTAGTCCACTCCCCAGAAGTATGAGAGGCACCAAGTCCTGCTCCTATGTATGTAGAGGTTTGATCGTTAACTCGATATTCGGCGCTACTTTGAAACTGGAGGTATTGAATTCGAGAGTCCAAGTTCAAGGTATCTAATGAAGAGTCTTGTTGAGAGTAAAATACGCCCATTCGTCCATTGCGAAACGGAAACTCAATTGCTAATGCTGCATTTGCCGATGGAGAAATATCATAACTCTCACCATTGCCGTTTTCGGCAGCACCTCCCATCGAGTAGCCAATAAACGGTGTCACAATGACATTGGCACAACTGGAAAAGCTTAAGAGTGTTGTGGCAAGGGGGAGCAGTAAGAACCTGTATGTCATTTTTGCATTCCTATAAATAAGAACCGATTGGCTACAATTCACGTCTGGGATGTACTAGTTTTAATTATAGTGTGACATTAACGTCATAAATTTGAAGCGGTTACCTGTATATTGTAATTGTATGTCACAATAGTAATTAAAATGTTACAACTGGAGGTGTTATGGAATACGATCTTAAACTAGCTCTGACGATCACGACGGTTGCGTTCAGCACCATTGTTGCGTTTGGACTTATCGCGATCCTAACTGCATAAGATTTATATGGCGAATCTTGGGTTAATTACCAATACCCGAACCGTCATAGATGATGCTCAGTTACAAAAATATATTGGCGGTAAAACGGCGTTAGTTGCACAGGGAGGAGGCCAGCGAGGTATCTTCACATCTGGTGTGCTAGACGCCTTTTTGTTGTCTAATTTTGACCCATTTGATGAGTTTTATGGGACTTCAGCTGGCGCTTTAAACATTTGCGCCTACCTTTCGAGACAAGCCGGCCTAGGCAAATCTTTTATTCTCGACCTTACCACCGATCCACAGTTTTTTAATCTGTTTAGTTTTATTCGTCGCAAACAGTATCTCAACTTAGAATGGGCGCTCGACAGAATTTGTGAGTATCCGTATAAGCTAGATATCGACATGGGGCGAAGGGTCATTGGTCAGCGAAGAGCATTCGCAGCGGTCACCGATGTTTCGACTCTCAAAGATCACTATTTCCCAATGTTGCAAGATAATTGGTATCAAGTGCTGATGGCCACAAGTGCGATTCCCAATTTATTTGAGGGTTCGGTAACATTGAATCAACAAGCATTCATCGATGGAGGGGTGTCTGCGTCAATACCCGTTCAAGAAGCATGGCGACAAGAGAACCGTACGATCGTCGTAATTCGAACAGAAGAGTGTGGAGGTGAAGATACTCCAGTGGTGGATGATCAACCCGTTGCCACCGAACCACCAACTTGGTTCAGGGAGTCACTTAACGGCTTACAGCTACAGTGGCAAGAAAAAATACAGAGTTGGTCTAATGACTGGAATGGTTTCTTTGATAACCAAATATTAAAAGCTCAGGAAAGTAAGCATGCACAACATCTCAACCTAATTAACGGTGGTCGATGGCTGTTCGGCGCTGCAGATATTTACCGTCTCAGTCATTTATTCGGAGAAAAGTTTGATTCTGGGTTAGCCGATATGCTCATGGTGCATTACCAAACATATGCGTTAACTCAAGAGTTCTTGAAAACCCCTCCTGATGACTGCTTCGTACTACAAATTGCTCCAGAAGTTGCTTTAAAAACCGCTTCTTTAATGAGTGATCCTGAGGATATTCTACATGACTATCAACTTGGGCTCGATGCTGGATTCCGTTTTGTCGAGCGTTATAATCTTGCAAGTATCACTCAAGTAAACGCTTCAGAAACGTCTGACCTTTGGCTGCCATCTCAAACAGGTTAGTTATTGTTCGTCGTGAAAAAAGTGCTGATATTGTTAACAGCTCTTTAATCATCTATTGATTGTTTTTTATACGTCAGATTTTATTGATGCCTTTGCCAATCAATGTCGTATGGTGATTTGAGCCCCAAAGATTCATCTATATGCGTGATATTTGTCACGGCAATCCATTAAACTGCTTCACAATTACTTCGCAAAGTAAAAAAATTAATAGGTTGTTGTTTTTTGGAGTGCAAAATGTACATGGCTCAACCCGGGCACATTGATCATATCAAGCAGATCAATGCTGGTCGTGTGTATAAACTGATAGACCAATTTGGGCCTATTTCGCGAATCGATTTATCGAAACTAAGTAGTTTAGCTCCGGCTAGTATTACTAAAATCACTCGCGAGCTTATTGATGCACACCTAATACACGAAACCACCGTTCAGGAGGCGACCAGTCGAGGTCGTCCGGCTGTTGGATTACAAACCAACAATCAAGGTTGGCAATTCCTTTCCATGCGTTTGGGGCGAGGCTATCTATCTATCGCGTTGCACGAGCTTGGCGGCGACGTTCTTATCGATACCAAAATAGAAATTCACGAAGTGGATCAGGAAGATGTACTTGCTAGACTGCTTTATGAAATTGATGACTTCTTTGAAAGTTACAATGAGCAACTCGATCGTGTCACCAGTATTGCGTTGACGTTGCCCGGTTTGGTGAATTCTGATCAAGGCATTGTGTTGCAAATGCCCCATTACAATGTAAAGAACTTAAACATTGGCGAGGAAATTTTTAAAGCAACAGGATTGCCTGTTTTCGTAGCGAATGATACCCGGGCGTGGGCATTGGCGGAAAACCTCTTTGGGCACTCTCAAGATTGCGATAACTCAGTGTTAATCTCAATTCACCATGGGCTAGGTGCCGGAATCATCTTAGATGGTCGTGTGTTGCAAGGTCGCCACGGCAATATCGGTGAGTTAGGGCATATCCAGATCGATCGCAATGGCGCACCTTGTCACTGTGGCAACAGAGGCTGCCTTGAAACTGTTGCTAGTTCACAAGCTATCAGGGACGAAGTCTCTAAGAGATTAGCGAAAGGCGAAGCGTCGGTTCTTTCTGAATGCGAAGACATTACAGTCGAAGCTATTTGTGAAGCGGCGGCGAATGGTGACGCTCTAGCGATTGGGGTGATAGAGAAATTAGGCGAACATTTAGGTTCTGCTATTGCTATTGTCATCAACCTCTTCAATCCTGAAAAGGTATTGATTGGTGGTGTTATCAACCAAGCGAAATCGATTTTATATCCCGCCATTGAGCGTTGTATCGCAGAGCAAAGCCTCCCTGTTTATACTCAAGATCTACAACTTGTCGAGTCTCGTTTTTATAAACAAGCAACAATGCCGGGCGCCGCTTTGGTGAAACAAGCGTTATATGATGGCTTGCTTCTGATGAAAGTGATTGAAGGATAAGGCTTTTCACCATTTTTGTAGACGGTCATACTTTTCTATACAAAGTCAGTAAACTTCTTGTGCTTCCTGCCGATTACATGAGATAAGAGTTTTAGTTCGTGTTATGCCAAGGAAGCCTCATGTCGAGCGTTTTAAGTTCAGTAGATCAGCGTACCCAGTTAGTGGGAGAAAATAGATTAGAGCTGTTAATGTTTACGCTTAACAGCCGTCAAACTTTCGCTATCAACGTATTCAAAGTAAAGGAAGTGCTAAAGCTTCCTGCCTTAACTCAGCTTCCTGGCTCTCATTCCAGTATTCGCGGAGTGGCTTCTCTGCGTGGCGAGTCCGTTCCGGTGATTGATTTACGTCGTGCTATCGGCTTTCCGCCAGCAAAAGACGGTGGCGACCAAAACCTGATTATTACAGAGTACAATCGTTCCGTTCAGGGCTTTTTAGTTGGTGAAGTGAAGAATATCGTTAATACTGCTTGGACAGAGATTCAACCCCCGCCTCGTACAGTAGGTCGTGCAAACTACCTTACGGCGATCACCAAGGTTGAAGAAAATCAGCAAGTCAATCTAGTTGAAATCATCGATGTTGAAAAAGTACTAGCAGAGATCATCGACTATGATGTGTCGATTTCTGAACATACCCTTGATCGCAGCTTATTGCCTCACTTGTCAGGTAAAAAAATCCTTATCGTTGATGATTCTTCCACGGCTCGTAATCAAGTGAAAGGTACATTGGATCAGCTTGGCGTCGAGATCATAGAGTGCTTTGATGGTGCGATGGCTTTCAACCTTCTCAAGCAGTGGTGTGATGAGGGCATTGATGTATGTAATGAATTATTGATGATGATTACAGACGCAGAAATGCCCGAAATGGACGGCTACAAGCTGACGCATGAAGTTAGAAGTGATCCTAGAATGCGAGATCTGTTTATTACTTTAAATACCTCGCTTAGTGGTAGCTTTAATGATGCGATGGTAGAGAAAGTCGGCTGTGACCGTTTTATTTCTAAGTTTCAACCTGATTTACTAGTTGAAGTTGTGCAAGACCGTATGCGAGAGACATTGTAATTGTTTTGCATCGCAAAATAATTTACGCCGTACGTTAAAAATGAGCTATAATTTGGTTGTATTATGGTTAAATACCATAAGAGTCATAAATACAGTTTAACTACCAGCTAAAGGTTGTTCCATCAGAATGATTTGGTTAACTTCTAAGGTCTTGATGACGTTAAGTTTACTCATTTTCAAGGAATGGAAAAAAAGACGTACGGAAGCGGCAGTCGAAGCGGATCTATGATTCAATATGATTTAAAACGGGAGCAATAGCTCCCGTTTTTTCGTTCTATGTTTGCAATCAGTGGAACTCTCTTGACTGCACCTTAAGATCAGAAAGTTGCTCGGTCATATCGATCAAGCGTCCAGCTATTACGTGGATGACTTGCCCCTCACGTTCTAAAATCCCTTTCACCTTAAGGATTTTAGCGGTGAGGTACTGTTTTTTCTGAGCTCTTGCGGTGGCTTGCCAAACAACAACATTAATATTGCCGGTATCATCTTCGAGTGTAAAAAAGGTCACGCCTGCTGCGGTGCCTGGTGACTGTTTTCCAGTGACAGTACCCACTACGGTGACCAAAGATTTGTGTGGCTTCAGAGTAAGATCCTGCATACGAGTAAAGTGTCCTAACTTGCCAGCTTGGTCCAAGAGGGTGATGGGGTGTTGATTGAGGGACACGTTCATTGCAGAGAAATCCTCTAACATATCTTCAATTGGCGATGGCTGATGGGGGAGTGACGAATCATCACTCTTCTCCCCTTTAAACAAGGGTAAATCCTGTAAATTATCCATCATCGCCCATCGTGTAGCGTAACGGTGCCCTGATATGGCTTTCAGGGCATTAGCTGAAGCGAGTATTTCCAACTCACGACGATTCAGGCCAAGCTGTTTAATTTGCGTGGCTGTCGTGAAGCCCTCGCGAGGCCTATGTTGTAGCAGGCGTTGCATACTCGATTCACTGAGCCCGTTAACTTGTCTAAAGCCAAGTTGTAGTACTAAGCCTTGTGGTGTCGATCTTAAATAGTGATGGTATTGCGAGTAATTGACGCACACCGGGGCAATAGAAACATGATGTCGTTTAGCGTCTTGGAGCAGTTGTGATGAGCTGTAAAAGCCCATAGGCAGACTATTGAGTAACGCGGTATAAAAAGCATCTGGGTAATAGTGTTTAAGCCAAGCGCTGCAATAAGCAAGCACAGCAAAAGAGGCTGAGTGACTTTCCGGAAAGCCATACTCACCGAATCCACATATTTGCTCAAATAGTCGCTCGGCAAATTCGGTCTCATAGCCTTTGGCCTGCATACCTTGAATCAATTTAGAGCGAAACTTAAATAAATCGCCATTTTTCTTCCAAGCTGCCATGGCTCTGCGTAGTTGATCCGCTTCACCGCCAGTGAATCCTGCTGCAACCATCGCAAGCTTGATGACCTGTTCTTGAAAAATAGGCACCCCTAGGGTGCGAGAAAGGACAGATTCGACTTCTTTGGAAGGGTAAGAAATGGCTTCTTCTCCGTTTCTACGTTTCAAAAAGGGATGAACCATATCCCCTTGTATCGGCCCGGGCCTCACAATGGCAATTTGAATGACCAAATCGTAATACGTAGCGGGCTTTAAACGTGGCAACATGCTCATTTGTGCTCGTGATTCGATTTGGAATACGCCAATAGTGTCGGCGCGTTGAATCATGGCATACACATTAGGATCATCTTGTCGGCGAGTGATGTCTGCAATGGTCAGTGTTCGACCGTAGTGTTTATTGATCAGCTGAAAACATTTGCGGATTGCGGTTAGCATTCCCAAGGCAAGGACATCGACTTTGAGTAGACCAAGGCTCTCAAGGTCATCCTTATCCCATTGAATGACAGTACGTTCAGCCATGGCGGCATTTTCTACTGGAACCAATTCATAAAGTGGCCCTGATGAAATGACAAATCCACCCACATGTTGCGAGAGGTGCCGTGGAAAACCTGTGATCTCATTGACGAGTTCAATAAACTGCTGACCTTTCAGTGAGTCAGGCTTCAGCCCTAGCTCGATAAGTTGAGCTTGCCAACCTTGTGAGCGATCACGGCGGTTGATGTTCTTGATGAAATAGTCGAGTTGAGTGTCGCTAACCCCTAAGGCTTTACCTACATCACGTACAGCACTTTTAAAACGATAAGAGATCACGGTTGCTGCAAGGGCAGCACGCTCTCGTCCATACTTTTGATAGATGTACTGTATTACCTCCTCGCGGCGCTCATGTTCAAAATCAACGTCGATATCGGGCGGCTCATTACGTTCTTTACTAATGAAACGCTCAAACAGGACCGAGATTTGTCTCGGATCAACAGCGGTTATTTCTAAGCAGTAACAGACGATAGAGTTCGCCGCTGAACCTCGTCCTTGGTAAAGAATGCCTTGTTGTTTGGCAAACATGACGATGTCATGAATAGTGAGAAAGAAAAACGGATAATCCAGTTCCTCAATCAAGGCTAATTCTTTATTAATAGTTTGCTCCACATGTGAAGGCAGTCCTTCGGGGAATCGCTGTGCTTTACCACGCTCGACTAACTCTCTGAGATACCCCATTGGTGTTTTGCCGTTAGGAATAAGCTCACTAGGATATTCGTAACGAAGTTTGCTGAGCTTAAACTCACATAAGCTTGAAATATATACACTCTCGTTTAACCACTCAGAGCGATACAGTTTCTCCAATTTAGTTTTGGGTCTTAAGCTTCGCTCGGTATTAACCAGTAAGTGACTGCATACTTTTTCGATAGAGGTATTGAGTTTTATCGCGGTTAATGTGTGTTGCAGCGGAAGCCGAGTTGCGGTGTGCATCAAAACGCCACCACAAGCGGTAATGGGGAGCTGAAAATCAACAGACAGTGTCTCGCAATGTTGTATATAGCGATGTTCATTGGAAGTCAGGTGACGTTGTAAGCCAATCCAAAGACGCTGGTGGTGATACTGTACCAACCAGCGACCCCATCTCACATCAGACTCTCTGCCTGTCGGTAGCCATAGAATAAGACAATGACGTAATGACATGATGTCCCATTCTGATAGTTGGTAATCGCCTTTCTCGCAGCGCCGTCTAGCATTCGTTATAATACGGCAGAGTTCAGCGTAGGCTTCCCGTGTTGGACTAAGCAAAATGAACTGACACTCATCATTGAGCCAAAACATGCTACCGACGATTTGTTTTAGCGATAGACCATGCTGCTTAATGGCGGTATGAGCCCGCACTGCACCTGCGATGGAGCATTCATCCGTAATAGCAATAGCGGAATACTGTAAGAACTCTGCTTGCAATACTAGTTCTTCGGCGTGAGAAGCACCGGTTAAAAACGAAAAGTTGCTTTGGCAAAATAATTCGGCGTATTTCATATCTGTTTTACTTTTCCGGACTAACTGAATAACCCATGAATAAACCACTGTTTATCTTCGGTTCGAAACAACCACAACCATTGTCCTTGTTCGTTACGAGCAACGTAGTAATCACGTTTAATGTCATTACCATCCCACCAACCGCTGATGATTCTCTCTGGCCCTAAAATGACAGAAACACGCTGCTCTAATAAAACTGGCTTAGGGTAGAGCAAGCTAGGGCGGAGCTTTTTGAGTAAGTAGGTATTTACCTCGGCTTTATCATTGGCTGTTGGCGTCATAGGTTGGGTGGCAAATTCAGGTCTTGGATCGTCAGTGAGCTTGAGGGATGTGACCGCTTGTAAGCCAAGCTTGGCTTGTAAGGTCGATATGAGCTCAAGGCTAGTTTGACTTCCTTTCACACCATCAAAGAGATCGTGTTCATTCACCTGAGTTTCTTCAGCTCGAACGATAGAAAGCGTTAAGCCATTTACGGGACCATCAAGCTGGATACTCTCCAAAGTTAACCTAGAAAGTGCTTGCCATTTCGTGGCCAGGTAATCGCCTTGAGCGGAATGAAAAGTCACAGGCTTATCGCCATGATCTCGTTGATGTAACGTGAGCTGTAATTCAAACGCGACCTTGTCACGAAGCTTCAAAAATACCTCTAATTGCTTGAATAACCGCGTCAATGGCTTTTGCAGCCAGTCGATATTTTCAATATCAAACAGCAACTCCAGATATTGGCTAAAGTGCTCTGCAGGGTGGTAAAACTCCACAGGATGCTTAAATTGGCCAGTCAGTCTTCCTACATAGTTGACGAGGTCGATATCAAAACGTTTTGCTACTTCAGGTAAAGGTAGTACTAGTAAATCGTCGATGGTCTGAATACCGACTCGTTGTAGTTTCTCTACTTGTTTATTAGGTAGCTCAGTACATGTTAAGGGGTAGCTCAGGATGGCTTGTTTCAGATGAGTGAGCTGTGGCTCAATCCAGTTTTTACCTTGCTTCGCCATTAACATCGCACTGAAAGGTGACTGGCCTGTAGAGTAAAACGTTTGAACCTCAAGATGGCTAAGGTGTGCGTATAGAGTCGACCAATAATTGTCGATGCCATCATAGAGTGAAAGCATATTAGTTACTTTGATTAACAATCCATTAGGCGGAAATAGGCAAATATCAGAGGTGATCATATACAACCATTGAGCGATATCATTCAACCGGTTAGCTTCCATTTCTGGGTCGTATGGGTGTACTTGAAGATCCTGGCAAAGTGCGGCTGCACTACCAAGCCCCATTCCTAATTTAACACCTTGTTCAAGGGCATACTGGTTGGCTTGAATGACTTCATGGCGGCGACCATCGACGATAGCAACAGCGACATCAGCATCATGGTGGCTGTCTTTATTATAAAATAGAGTGTCGAGTTGCAGAGTCGGGAAATGCAAATATAACCACAGTAACATCGTTGTCCCACTTATCCTTGTTGCTGCATTGGGAAAGGAATCACGGTAGAAGTATGAGGTTTTGTAGAAAGTGTTAACTCAGGCCAATAAGTGCTCATATCAATAACAAAACTGTCTCGAACAAAGCCGCCTTTACGTTTAGTGATAGAGATGGAAAGCCCTGTTTCATGAGGAGTCAAATTCAAACTCAAGGAGACGGGTAGTGAGAATACTTGTGATGTGCTTCCGGATAAGGCTGGCTTAAATAAGAACTGTAAGCAGTGTCCGACTTCACTAGCTACTTGTAAGCGCTTTGCTTGATGGATTTCGAGCCCATCTTGCCATAAACAGACACCACAACATGCGCCACTCTTTAAGCATTGCTCTGCTGCCCAGAGTGCGTGTTTCCCTGACTCAGGGTAAATCAGCAAGATCTTGGCAGGATCAATTCCTTGAGCGTATAGGTATTCCGCACATAGATAACCAGGCGGGTTGATGAACACCAGAAGTCGTTCTGTTGTTTGTGCTTGTGCGTAGGGCATTAATAGTCTCAGTTCACCGATACCAAGGGGTGATTGAATATCAATAACACCAGAAATTGGGAAGCCTCCACCTAAACGACGATCTAATTCAGCAAACCCTGTTGAATGACACTCACTGAAAGACTTGGCTCTTGCGCCTTTCCAAATCAATTGTTTACTTTGTAATTCGCTAATCAATTCATGCATAATAAATACCTGTATATATATACAGTATATAATAATTCTTAACGGCTGCAAGCCTTGTATTATCAGGAGGTACACGAATATTAGGAGACAGTTAACATAAACAAAGCGTTAGCCGAATTTAGTGGTAACAAAAAACACGAAAAAAGCAGTGTTCAGACTAGAGCAAATATTTTAATCTCAAAGGAAGATTGCGCCATCGTCGGTTCGGATAGGAGAAGTGGTCGTGTTCAAACAAAATGAAAAATACTCGTTGATTGTACAAGGAGGCGGCCAAAAAGGGGCGTTTGCTGCAGGTGTACTTGATAAATTTATCGATGTGAATTTTGACCCATTCTCACTCTATATTGGCACATCGGCAGGGGCATTGAATGTCTCTTCTTTTGTCACTAAGCAACGTGGTCTAGGGCTAGATTTTATTATGAATTACACTACCCGAGACCGATTTTTCGACTTCAATAAGTTCCTACAAAAACAGCAGCCAATGGATTTGGACTGGGCGTTTGAGTTTGTAAACAGTGGTGAATTTCCTTTGGATCTTGCTAAGGGTGAGCAGTACCTTGGTGAGGATAGAATCGCACTCGCTTGTATTACCGATGTTGAAGAGCTTAAAGATTACTACTATCCGATTTTTGCGGAGAATTGGTTTGATGTACTAAGAGCGACCTGTGCCATTCCAATGCTCTATTATCATGACATTGAATTTGATGGCAAAAAATGGGTCGATGGTGGTGTATCTGCGACTATTCCAGTAGAAGAGTCTTACCGTCGAGGGATAAACAACATGGTAGTCATCAGTACCATTCCGCAGCCGAAACAGCAACATGCGGTGACTGCGTCAGTAAAAGATTCACTAGATAAGTGGAAGAAAGAGCTTGAAGCTGGGTTGGATACTCACATCAACCACTTAAAAATCTCGGGTACCAAGGAAAAGTTGTCAGAGTTCCATAAGAACTTTTCTGAGAAGTTAGAGAGCATTAAAGCGGATTATCAACGCTTAACAGGACCACGCTTGGAATCTTACCGAGAGCAGAACAAACTCAAAGCGGCCGATAAACTTAAGTTATCTAATTGGCTCCAAGACAAAGAAAAGCTTAGCCGACTGATCGACATTCAAAACAAGCGTGTACCTTTCAGTCGCAGCGGTACAAGTCATTTGGATATGTTGGTGTCTCATTATGCTAATCATGCGGAAGTGGAGCAGTTTCTGTTATCACCACCGGAGGATGTAAACCTATGGCACATTCAACCGAAACATGAATTATCGTCAAAAGGGTTGCTGAGCCAGAAAGACCAAATAATGGAAGATTATGAGCACGGTTTTGCAATGGCAGGGGAGTTTCTGTCTGAGCATCATAATGTGAGTCGCTGATGCAAATGGTGAATACCCGTCATTCTTAGATCTACTGAGAATGACGGATTCATGGAAAAATATTAGCTAACCACTCGCTTTGGCTGAGCGTCAATGCACTGACCATTAACGTCGGTGACACTAGGGTCCATCAGGTGTAGATACAATGGCATAATATCTTTCGGTGTTTTGAGCGTATTGGCGTCTTCTCCTGGATACGCTTTTTCACGCATACGAGTACGTGTAGCACCTGGGTTGATGGCATTGACTCTGATTTCAGTATCACTAAGTTCATCCGCTAAAATTTGCATCATGCCTTCTGTTGCAAACTTAGAAATCGCATAAGTGCCCCAGAAAGCACGACCTGAATGGCCAACGGTAGAGGAAGTGAAGATTACTCGTCCTGCCTCTGCTTTTTTCAGTGCAGGCAGCAAGGCTTGCGTCATCAGAAACTCAGACTTGACGTTAATTTTCATCACGTCGTCGAAGGTCTCTTCGTCAATTTGATCGAAAGGGCTTAATGTGCCCAAGACGCTGGCGTTGTGGAGAATGCCATCGAGTTTTCCAAATTGTCCTTCAATCGTTTCCGCCATATCGATGTAATTCTGCTTAGTCGCACCCTTTAGATCTAACGGGATGATAGCGGGTTGTGGGTAGCCTGCATTCTCAATTTCGTCGTAGAGGTACTCTAAATTCTTAACATTACGACCCAATAAAATGACTGTTGCGCCATGTTCGGCATAACTCAAAGCAGCTTGGCGACCAATGCCGGCACCAGCGCCTGTGACTAGAATAACTTTACCTTTTAGCGCCTCAGGAGCGGTTGAATATTCCACTGAACACTTCCTTAGTTTTGAATAATTCTTGGTAATCGTGACAAGATGGTTACAATACACTAATTCGTCGTACAGGGGATTAACACATTGGAATTTTTATTAGACTACGGATTATTTTTAGCCAAGATCGTGACTGTTGTCGTAGCGATTGTCGCGTTGTTGGTTATTGCTAAGTCAGTTGGTGGACGCTCTGGTGGCGCAAAAGGCGAACTTGAAATCACTAACTTAACTGAACAACGTAAACAAACAGTAGAGCAATTAGAACACCACTTACACGATGACGCGTTCATCAAAGCTCGTGATAAAGCAGAAAAGAAAGCGGAAAAAGAGAAAACCAAGCAGCGCGAGAAAGAGATTAAGAAAGCGTCAAAAGATGGTGAGCTTGATAGCAAACGCGAACCACACCTATTCGTTCTCGACTTTAACGGAAGCATTGATGCGAAAGAAGTGGCATCGCTACGTGAAGAAGTGAGCGCGATTCTGGCTGTAGCGCGTGATGGTGACGAAGTATTAGTACGCCTTGAATCCGGTGGCGGTATGGTTCATGCGTATGGTTTGGCATCTTCGCAGCTTGACCGTATTAAAGCCGCGAAATTACCTTTGACTATCGCTGTAGACAAGGTGGCAGCAAGTGGTGGTTATATGATGGCGTGTATTGCTGACAAGATTGTCTCAGCGCCATTTGCTGTTGTTGGTTCTATTGGCGTGATTGCACAATTGCCGAACTTCAATAAGTTATTGAAGAAAAATGATATCGAATTTGAACAGCTTACAGCGGGTGAGTACAAGCGCACGCTAACAATGTTTGGCGAAAACACGGATAAAGCTCGTGACAAGTTCAAACAAGAACTAGAAGAAACGCACGGTCTGTTTAAAGACTTTATTCGCGAACATCGTCCGGCTCTCGACTTGGATAAAGTTGCGACGGGTGAGCACTGGTTTGGTACTCAAGCCAAAGAGCTAGGGCTGGTGGATGAAATTAAAGCATCGGATGATATTGTTATCGAAGCGTGTAAGGACAAAACCGTGTTGTCTATCCACTATGTTCAAAAGAAAAAGATCACCGATAAACTGGCAGGCGTAGCAGGCGAGGCTGCCGATAACGTGCTACTAAAACTGATTAGCCGCGGCCAAAAACCAATCGTATAAACACATTAAGTGAATAGAGCGCCAACAAGGTTATTTGTTGGCGCTTTTTTATGTTTGAAGGTAAAGAAAATGGCATCTTGAGGCTATTGGGTATATAATTCTGCGCCGTAAAATTAAGAACAAAAATGAGTTGGACCTTCAAAGTCGAGCTTATGAAAAGACAACGTGGAGTAAAACATGTCCTCAAACACACCAGTGATTACTGTGGATGGACCAAGTGGTGCTGGCAAAGGCACACTGTGTATGTTGCTAGCTGAGAAATTAGGCTATCACTTACTGGATTCTGGGGCGATTTACCGCGTTTTAGCGTTAGCTGCAATTCATCATGGCGTGGATCTTGAGTCTGAAGACGCGCTAGTCCCATTGGCGATGCACTTAGATGTGCAGTTTGTCGCTGAAGGAGAACTGGTTAAAGTGATCCTTGAAGGTGAAGATGTGTCAGGTGAACTTCGTAAAGAAGAAACTGGCAATGCGGCATCAAAAATCGCAGCGCTGCCTCGCGTAAGAGAAGCTCTGCTACGTCGTCAGAGAGCATTTAATGTCGAGCCTGGTTTGGTTGCCGATGGTCGTGATATGGGAACTGTTGTTTTCCCTGAAGCACCAGTAAAAATCTTTCTAGATGCAAGTGCAGAAGAAAGAGCGCAGAGGCGTTTTAAGCAGTTGCAACTAAAGGGTTTAGATGTTAGATTTGACGACCTTTTGAGCGAGATCGAAGAACGAGACTACCGAGATCGTAACCGTGCGGTTGCACCTCTTCGTCCTGCAGATGACGCTCTAGTGCTAGATTCAACTTCGCTAAACATCGAGCAAGTGTTGGAAAAAGCGCTACAATATATCGAATCTAAACTCACGAAGTAGCCTCTATTAGGCATAGACTTGGTGAGCTTTGAGCCGTTGGTCGCAAGGATGATGACCGACTAAATTATCAACCCCATGCGGTAGGATGCCCATGGACGTTTACTTATTGAAGATTAAATAATGACTGAATCTTTTGCTCAACTCTTTGAAGAGTTTCTAAACGAAACAGAATTCCAACAAGGTAGTATCGTTAAAGGTACTGTAGTTGCTATCGAGAACGGTTTCGTTCTTGTTGACGCTGGCCTTAAGTCTGAGTCTGCTATCCCTGCTGAACAGTTCAAGAACGCTGCTGGCGAACTTGAAGTTGAAGTTGGTGCTGAAGTAGACGTAGCTCTAGACGCTGTTGAAGACGGTTTCGGTGAAACTCAACTTTCTCGTGAGAAAGCGAAGCGTCACGAAGCTTGGATCGTTCTTGAGAAAGCTTACGAAGAAGCTGAAACTGTTGTTGGTATCATCAACGGTAAAGTTAAAGGCGGTTTCACTGTTGAACTAAACGGTATCCGTGCTTTCCTTCCTGGTTCTCTTGTTGACGTGCGTCCAATCCGTGACACTGCTCACCTAGAAAACAAAGAGCTAGAGTTCAAAGTTATCAAGCTAGACCAGAAGCGTAACAACGTTGTTGTTTCTCGTCGTGCTGTTATCGAATCTGAAAACAGCGTTGAGCGTGACGAACTTCTTGAGACTCTACAAGAAGGTACTGAAGTTAAAGGTATCGTTAAGAACCTTACTGACTACGGTGCGTTCGTTGACCTTGGCGGTGTTGACGGTCTTCTACACATCACTGATATGGCGTGGAAGCGTGTTAAGCACCCATCTGAGATCGTTAACGTTGGTGACGAGATCCTAGTTAAAGTTCTTAAGTTCGACCGTGAGCGTACTCGCGTATCACTAGGTCTTAAGCAGCTAGGCGAAGATCCATGGGTAGCAATCGCTAAGCGTTACCCAGAAGGTCACAAGCTAACTGGTCGTGTTACTAACCTAACTGACTACGGCTGCTTCGTTGAAATCGAAGAAGGCGTTGAAGGTCTAGTACACGTTTCAGAAATGGATTGGACTAACAAGAACATTCACCCATCTAAAGTTGTTAATGTTGGCGACGAAGTTGAGGTTATGGTTCTTGATATCGACGAAGAACGTCGTCGTATCTCTCTAGGTCTGAAACAGTGTAAAGCTAACCCATGGCAGTCATTCGCTGAAATGCAAGCTAAGGGCGACAAAGTTACTGGTAAGATCAAGTCTATCACTGACTTTGGTATCTTCATCGGTCTAGAAGGCGGCATCGACGGTCTAGTTCACCTATCTGACATTTCTTGGAATGTTGCTGGTGAAGAAGCAGTTCGTGAGTACAAGAAAGGTGACGAGATCTCTGCAGTTGTTCTAGCAGTAGACGCTGAGCGTGAGCGTATCTCTCTAGGCGTTAAGCAAATGGAAAATGACCCATTCAATGCTTACGTTGCAGACACTAAGAAAGGTACTCTAGTAAACGGTACTGTTACTGCAGTTGACGCTAAAGGTGCTACTATCGAACTAGAAGAGGGTGTAGAAGGCTACATCCGTGCTTCTGAAGTATCACGTGACCGCGTTGAAGATGCGTCTCTAATCCTAAGCGTTGGCGACAGCGTTGAAGCGAAGTTCACAGGTGTTGACCGTAAGAACCGCGTAATCAACCTATCTGTTAAAGCTAAAGATGAAGCTGAAGAGCAAGAAGCAATGGCTTCACTGAACAAGCAAGAAGAAGGCGCGTTCGGTAATGCTATGGCTGATGCATTCAAAGCTGCTAAAGGCGAATAATTTACGCCATTAGTGAAAAAGGAGCCGTAAGGCTCCTTTTTTTTGTTTTTATCTTTTCAAAATATAGACTATTATCAATTTATACAGGCAGTTAGTGCACTGTTGTTGTAAAATGACAAATAGACCACTATTCACTGAATATAAAGATACTAAAGATAAAGAGTAACGAGGGTACCTACCTATGACTAAGTCTGAACTGATAGAAAGACTCTGCGCGGAGCAAACTCATTTGTCCGCAAAGGAAATTGAAGATGCGGTAAAAGATATTCTAGAACATATGGCCAATACGTTAGAGAGCGGTGACCGTATTGAAATCCGCGGTTTTGGTAGCTTTTCTCTTCACTACCGTGAACCTCGTGTAGGTCGCAACCCTAAAACTGGTGATAAAGTGGAACTTGATGGTAAATACGTACCACACTTCAAACCAGGTAAAGAGTTACGTGAGCGCGTGAACGAAAGTCTGTAAATACTCGTTAATCGATAAAACGGCATACTTATTAGTGTGCCGTTTTGTTTTATGGTCGAGTGAGCATAGTCGCTTAATTGTCACTAAAGGTGCCTATGGAATAGTCTATATACTCTAATTTTAGCCACGATTAACAAGATTATTGTTAGAGGGCATGGTGTGTGAATCCAATTTCCTGCATAATCGTAGCTATCCAATAACTGTGGTAAAAACGCATGAAGATTATAAAAATAGTTTTACTGATAGTACTTTTTTTAGTGACCTTAGCTCTTGGCTCACAGAACCAAGAAGTGGTGACTTTTAATTATTTGCTGGCCCAAGGTGATTTCCATCTATCGACCTTACTGGGTAGTGTTTTTGTCGTAGGTTTTGTTATCTCTTGGGTTATTTTTGGCAGCTTACACCTCAAGTCTCAATTGACGGTACGCAAGTTAAAGAAACAGTTAGCGAAACAAAAACCATCAGAATCTAAAGAAGTGGTTAGCTCAAATAGCTAATCAAACACAAAGGGTTAGGGTCTATTTACTAAATGCTTGAGCTATTATTCCTGCTTCTTCCGATAGCTGCAGCCTATGGTTGGTACATGGGTCAGCGCAGCGTGAAGCATGATCGACAGGAGCAATCGCATCAAATATCTCGTCAATATATGACGGGCCTTAACCTATTGCTATCTGATCAATCAGATAAAGCGGTGGATCACTTTATCGAACTGCTACAAGTCGATAATGAGACTATTGATACTCACCTAGCTTTGGGTAACTTATTTCGTTCACGCGGCGAAGTAGACCGGGCCATTCGAATTCACCAAAACCTTATCTCCCGTTCTGGGTTGACCATCGATCAGAAAAACCTCGCTCTGCAACAGCTTGCCAAAGACTATATGGTGTCAGGTTTTCTTGACCGTGCAGAAAAGATCTTCGTTCAATTGGTTGATGAACCTGAACATCGTGAAGCTGCTCTAACGCAACTGCTGGCAATCTATCAGCAAACCAGTGAGTGGTATAAAGCGATTGAGTACGCCACAGCATTACAAAAGATGGGCAAGAAGCGAGTGAAGAACAGCATCGCTCATTTTTGGTGTGAGTTGGCTATGATCGAAAAAGCCGATGGTAATACTAATAAGGCGATCCAAAACTTTAAAAAGGCCCTTGCCGTTGACCCTAGGTGTGCTCGTGCCAGCATTTCATTAGGTAAACTTTATCTGGAAGATGAAGATTACGCTAAAACCGTGTCCTACCTTGAGTCAGTGCTAGAACAAGATAAAGACTTTATCAGTGAAGTTCTCCCTACCTTGGCTGAGTGTTATCACCACTTAGGGCAAGAACAGGGTTTGGTTGAATTTCTGAGAGCCAGTATTGAAAAAGGTGCCGGTGTTTCTGCTGAGTTGATGTTGGCGCAGCTAGTTGCAAACCACGAAGGAACGGAGGCCGCACAGGCGTTGCTTACTCGGCAGCTGGTTCGTAGCCCAACCATGAAGGGTTTCTACCGCCTGATGGACTATCATCTTGCGAATGCGGAAGAGGGTCGAGCGAAGGAGAGTTTAACGACCTTACAATCACTGGTGGGTGAGCAATTAAAAACTAAGCCGCACTATCGATGCCGTAAATGTGGCTTTTCAACGCATTCGTTATATTGGCATTGTCCTTCATGTAAAGGATGGGGTACGATCAAGCCTATACGAGGACTGGATGGCGAGTAGCCTCCGACACAGAATTTTTAATGCAGCACTTATGTGCTGCTTTTTTTGAGTAAAACTCAACTTTCAACGAGGAGCGAAAATGATTGACCAAAAAGTGATTGTTGCACTGGACTATGATAACCAAGCCGATGCATTAGCTTTTGTCGATAGAATTGACCCAAGCTCTTGCCGACTAAAAGTGGGCAAAGAGATGTTCACACTATTTGGTCCTGAGTTCGTTCGAGAGCTTCATAAACGAGGCTTCTCTGTATTTCTAGATCTTAAGTTTCATGACATCCCTAATACTTGCTCGAAAGCAGTACGAGCTGCAGCAGAGTTGGGTGTTTGGATGGTAAACGTCCATGCTTGCGGTGGTGAGCGTATGATGGCGGCATCTCGTGAGATTCTAGAACCTTATGGTAAAGACCGACCGTTGCTTATTGGTGTGACTGTACTGACGAGTATGGAGCAGTCAGATCTCGCGGGTATCGGTATTAATGTTGAGCCTCAGGAGCACGTTCTTCGTTTGGCTAACCTAACCAAAGATGCTGGCTTGGATGGGGTAGTTTGTTCTGCTCAAGAGTCAAGCATGCTAAAAGCACAACTTGGCAAAGAGTTTAAACTAGTTACTCCAGGTATTCGTCCAGCAGGTGCTGCGGTTGGTGACCAAAAACGTATCATGACACCAGATATGGCGATTCAGGCGGGCTCTGATTATCTTGTGATTGGTCGCCCAATTACTCAAGCAGAAAACCCAGCTCAGGTTCTAGCAGACATCAATGCGTCTTTGCGTTAAACCAAATTGCTAAGCCATTAAAAAGAAAAGAGCCAATGTCGATAAGATGTTGGCTCTTTTTTATGCTGCTTGCTAAATAGGCTTAAGAGGGTATTCCGCTATGGAACTTAAAGTCATTATCTGGAGACGAAATTAGCTCCGCCTCGATCTTACCAAAGTAAGCCACTCGTTCACTGATATCTTCACCGGCTACCTGCTCTGCCAACGTTAAGTAGTCTTGGTAGTGGCGCGCTTCCGAACGCAATAGTGATATGTAGAATTTTGCGATATCGTCATCCATGTGAGGTGCCAACTTAGCAAAACGTTCGCACGATCGAGCTTCGATATAGGCACCAATAATGAGCTTATCTACTAGGGTATTAGGCTCATAAGTTGCCATTTTCGACAGTAATCCTTTCGCATATCGGCTTGCGGGTATTGGTTCATAAGCAATACCACGCTGTTCCATGATTTCCAATACTTGATAGAAGTGATGCAGCTCTTCCTTAATCAGTAACACCATTTTATCGATTAAGTTTTGGCTATAAGGTGAGTCGGACTTGGCGATAATGGACTTAGAAATATTGCTCTTACCACGCAGTGTTTCCATATTACCAATACGGCGATATGCAAACTCTTCATAAGGCTTAAACCAATCAAACAACACAGTTGCGCTTTGTTTATCTACTGCGTATTTGCGGATCAGGAACATCGCCGACTGACCTGCTTTCAACTCACTAAAAGAATGGGTGTGCATGTGAAGTGAGTCACGCATTTTTGCTGAGTGAGAGTATTTATCTGCGACTTAACATCTTAGAGCGAATACTGTTGCTGTCCTTATGAGTTTATATGACTATTAGCAGCTAGTGATATCGATCTAGTTTCAGTAAAGTCAAATGCATCTACTAAGTGGTTGGGTTTGAAGCTTAATAGGAAAATTGTGGACTCTCTTAAAATAACTAACTTTCCCATAGATGACGTATGCATCGGTTCTAGGTGGGAAGTTTCAAATGAAGATCAGCTTGCAAGATTAATTGCTATTGTTGTCATGGGGCAGGCGCTATATGCCGCGCATATTATTCGAGAGTTGATGCCTGCTAGCCCAGCATTTTCTACTGAAGAGTTGAAAAAAGAAGCAACTATAAAATTCACAGTACAAGATACTCCTCAACCTATCCGGTCTGGCTACCCCAGAGAACAAAGAGATGGATTAATTTTTGAGATTATTTCTTGGATCGCTGCGAAACAAGTCGCGGGTAAGCATTCATATTTGAAAGATCCTCATACTAGCTCAACGTCTCAAGGGCTTGATGGTTTAATGATCGAACTAAGTGACGATGGAAAAGAAATATTAAAATCCACAATATTCGAAGATAAGTGCTCCATTAACCCAAGAAGAACATTTACTCAGAGTGTAATCCCCGGTTTTATCGACAGGCATAAGAACACGAGAAACAGCGAGCTTATAGCAGAAGCGACTTCTTTGATTAAACTAAGCGGTGTTGACGATATAGCTGCGATGCGAATGGTTCAGAAAGTACTAGACAACAATTCTAGGTACTATCGTGCTGGATTCGCTGTGACATCTAACTTTGATACTGAAGAGGCTAGGAAAGGTTTATTTGATGGGTATGGAAAAATTACCGGAATCAGAGCTGAGCAAAGAATCGCTTCCACTTTTGTTGTAGACGGTCAGTTAAGGGATTGGTTTGAGATGTTAGCTCAAAAAATCATTACTTACATATCTCAGTTAGATGGAGAATTATCAAATGTATGATCCGGAAACTGCCAGCTTATTGAGATCTGCACCAGCGTTAGAAGGCTTGGATCCTACAACAATCCCTCAATTGTTGACTTCACACTACTCAAACATTGTTGCGGCAAGATTAGGTGGCGAACATGACCAAGACGAAGATCTGAGTCGTTGGAGTCTAGCTAAAATAGCTGATACATACGAAATAGTGGCTTCTATCCACAGTGAGCAAGAAACCAGAAGAGCTTCAGCATTTGTAGCGGCTAGCGCTCAGCAGATTATTTCGAGAAAAGAATCGTTGAAAAGCCAAGTACCGCCTACTAAGTCTAATATTGATGTTTCTAGAGTGTCCCCCTCACTAGCTGCGGTACTACTGTTTCTTGCTGCTGAACAATACGCTGATGCGCATGAGGCTGCCTCAAATGTATTCATCAACATTTCAGAACAAGAATATTGTTCGTATGTAATTTCTCAACATGTTATTGATTTAGGAAGAGGGCAGTTAACTCAAATCGTTGAGCGAGGTAAGGTATGGCGAAACGAGTTTCCTGAAAACACAGTTCAATATGATGTTGAATCAGTTGCAGTAAGAGCGATGATGAATCATTTAGCTTTCGGAATCGAAGAGTTAGCGAGAGTACTCTTAGAGCCAAGTATTAGCGAGAGGGATAACGCTAAGAATATTTTTCGGAAAGTTTTAAATTTAGCTGCTAAAAGTGACGTCATATTAGGCCAGAAAGAAGAAAGAATTGACTATACATATCCGGGTATTAGACATCTTGCTTCACTACTGATTCTCGTATTTGACGGTATCTCGGAATCTGCCCTATCAAATATTAAGCCTCCGTTTGGTGCAGATCCATCATTTTGGAATCGCTGGATAAGTTATAGAGCGAAGAAGTTCCCTTACATTTGGCATAATCACAGAAAAGCGATTGATAAAGGGTTTCATCATTCGGGCGTGTCTTCAGTATTGGTATTACCTACAGGGGCAGGAAAAACGACAGTGTCATCAATTAAAATTGGTACTGCTCTTGCTCAAGGGAAGAAAGTTATTTTCCTAGCTCCCACCCATGCGTTAGTTGATCAATTGACGAATGATCTAAGAGAAATGTTTCCCCCTGACTTACTAGGCTCATCAGTGTCGAGTGACTTTGATTTACTATTTAAAGTTGATGTCGTTTTACCTGAAATAGAAGTAATGACCCCTGAGCGTTGCCTTGCAATGATTTCGTTTTCTCCCGAGTCTTTTGAAGACGTGGGGTTACTTGTTTTTGATGAGTGTCACTTATTAAGTCCTGAATCGGGGAAAATTCGTCGAGCTTTAGACGGAATGCTATGCGTACTTGGTTTTAATGAGATAGCACCAAATGCAGATATGCTTTTTTTATCTGCGATGATAAAGAATGGTGATGAGTTTTCTAAGTGGGTTGAAGAGCTAACAGGGAGAGCGTGTCTAAATATCGAATTATTGTGGAAGCCTAGCCGACAAGCTAGAGGTGTTGTTATCTATAGTCAAGACGAGTTAGAGCAGGCGAAAACACGAGCGAGGAACACCCAAATACAGTTAAACATGGAGAAAGCTAACATTGCGAAGTCTTTACGCTCGAAGTCAGCGAAGGAGTTAAATGTTCAACCTCATGTTTTATGGGGCCTACAACACAATTGGCTAGATCGGAGAAATAACAAAGCGATCTGTAACTTTACTAAGCTAATAGAGCAAAATATTCAGTTGAATGGAACTCTTAGAGATGGAAGAGTAACTTTACAGCCAAACGCAAACTCAGTAGCGGCACAAATAGCCACTCAATGTGCTACAAAAAAT
Organism: Vibrio mediterranei; assembly: GCF_900088415.1. GTDB lineage: Bacteria > Pseudomonadota > Gammaproteobacteria > Enterobacterales > Vibrionaceae > Vibrio > Vibrio mediterranei. The sequence continues at coordinate 288,387 of NZ_FLLQ01000004.1, read as the reverse complement.
ATGAAAACGATAGTTTTTGTTAACCAAAAGCAACACGCATGCTCTCTTGCTACTGAAATTTCAAAAAATTTTAATTCCGAAATAAATGTTACACCTAAAGAAGAAAAGCTGTGGGAAGCTCTACTTATAGAAACCGGGGGACAAGCTCATTCTTTATTGCGAGCGCCTGAAATCGCAGTTCCCCATAATGCGTCTATGTTAAAGCTCGAACGAGAGTTAGCTGAAAGTATGTATCGCCGTGAAAGTGGTGCAAAAGTCATAGTTGCAACACCTACTCTTGCTCAGGGGCTAAATCTACCTGCTCAAATCGCTATTTTAGCTGGAGATAAACGCGCTAACTTAGAAAGTGGTGGACGTGAAAGTCTAGCTTCACACGAATTATTGAATGCGGCAGCTCGCGCAGGAAGAGCTGGTCATCTTGCTAATGGGATAGTGTTGCTTATCCCTGACCCTGTCATATCATTCCCTGAAAACAAATTTTTAGATAGAGGAGTTGTAGGCAAGCTTCAATCTTTGATTCCAGAGGACGACAGATGTGTTGTTATTAGTGACCCGTTAACTGAAATTTTAGACCGGATATCTGAGGGTAACATCTTAGATAGAGATGTTCTCTATATGGTTAATCGTGTCGCTATCCTTGATGAAAAGGAAGTTAGCAACGAGTCTCTATTGAAGCTAAGAAAGTCGTTTGCAGCTTATAGAGCCAAACAAAGCAATGCTTTTGAAGAGTTTGATTCAAAAATTAATTCTCTTTTAACTCTTACTCAAAGTAAGGTTCATGAAGATGTCGATATAGCTCTATCAGTCTTGGCTTCTCAAAGTGGACTCCCAGTAGACACAATATTCCAGTTAAAAAGAAAAATTGAAGTAGAGTCTCACTGCTTACCTTTAACTATAGAAGGGTGGGTTCGTTGGCTAATTAGTTGGTTAAAAGGTGACAAACAAGTGAGAGACTTGTTGCTATATGATGTAAAACGTTCCATTTTGGGAGCTGTAGGTAAGAATAAAGATATAGAGATCCAAGAGGAAGATCTTGATAAAATTTGTAATGGAATCGTGTCTTGGATCAATGGTAAGTCTCTAAAAGACATAGATTTGTCTTTAGGTGGTAATCCAATGGCTAGTGCAGTAACTAGGCAACAGTGTCCACAAGGACGAGAGTTGATAACTAACGTCATTCCGAGAAGCATTTCATTTGCTATGGGGTTAATTACGAGGGTCGTTATAGAAGTAAATCCTTTCAGTCATATGCCGCTACAAAGCAGTGAGATGGTTGAATCGTTAAGTACAGCAGTTAGATTGGGTTATGACTCGGTTGAAAAATTGAATTTCGCTTTAGCTAATCCACAATTACTGTCTCGCGTCGCGACACATATCGAGTTTGAAAAAGTAACAGGATAAATAAACGATCTAACGTTTAGAAATGAGCCCGTAACGTGCTCACAAGATGAGCATGTTACGGGTAAAGCCTAAACTGTTGGAACTCCGCTATGAAACTTGAAATCTAGATCAGAAGAGGTGATTAAGTCAGCTTCAATGGATGTAAAAAAATCCACTCTTTCAGTTATATCTTTATCAGAAATTTGTTCGGCTAGAGCCAAATAATCTTGGTAATGACGTGCTTCTGAGCGAAGTAATGAGATATAGAACTTGTTCATGTCGTCATCCAAGTACGGGGCAAGCTTAGCAAATCTCTCACATGATCGAGCTTCTATAATAGAGCCAATAATTAACTTATCGACCAGTGCATCAGGTTCAAAGGTTTTGACGTGCTTGATCATACCACGAGCATAACGGCTAGCTTCGATTGGCGTATATGGAATCCCTTTACTTTCCATTAATTCAAGAACTTGATAAAAGTGATGTAGCTCCTCCTTAATCAGCATAATCATCTTATCGATCAAGTCTTGCCCATATGAACAAGATTCTTTTGGTGTGATTTGCTTTGTGAAACTACTATTGCTACGAAGGCTTTCTACATCACCAGTCTTTTTATAAGCGAAATCTTCATAAGGACGAATCCACTCGTTAAGACGATTCGCACTTTCAGGGTCTACAGCATATTTGCGAATCAAAAACAGCGCACTTTGAGCTGCTTTCAATTCACAAAGTAAATGGTCCCGTAAAATAATCGATAAGTTTTCTGGCTTTCTCGCCTCGATGATCCACTGTTCTGGAGTGGGTACTTTGAGAAAGTCATTAATGGGTTGTAGTAGGGTTGAAATCATAAGAAAAAAGATAGTTAATTTCGATTACAAAATCATACCATATAACGATACACAATTAGCTAACTAAGCTTCTTGGACGGTGCTTACACCTATCTACTGATGTGTAATTATCCAGAGTAAATTCCCATTCTCTAACTTCATGCGGAGATAACTGCCGGATTACTGTTGGTTTGCCTGTCAGAACCTCGCCTGTTGATATGTCAATGATTTCACATGCATCAATAGGTTCAGAATAGCTATAGAGTTTGAAGTCTTCTCTACATAATCTTGCCCACTTGATAGCCTCATCATGACTATTTAGTGAATACATCGCTTCCATGAACTTTTTTTGCCATTTGGGCTTACAAGAAAGAAAGGTAGGGTTAAGCATAGGTACAGGCTTACCATTAACGTTTACCACTGTTTTAAGTAAGCCTTTACTTTTCAATTTGCTGAATAGTCGATGAATTTTGCTCTTACTTTCATCCGTGAGCTGTGCAAGTTCACGGTAAGTACCCTGTCTAAAACAATTATCGTGTTTATCGAACACTTTCTTTGATTGTTTTCTTCTTGAATTGACAAGGCGCAGCAACAATTGATATTCACTTTTAGTGAGGGAATAATTCATTTTGATTCGAAAGCTCAACATTACTGCAAGTTTAAAGTCTTTTTAGAAAGCTCTTCCAAGGACTTAACTCTAGGATCATGACAACTCATAGAAAACATTTCCGAAACTAGGTTCTGAGTTTCGTTGTCGAGACGATAGTAAATTTGAGCTAATGTAAACTCATCATTCTCGTCGATATAGCTGTGCTTGTAGTCCCTAAAGCTCAGTAGCAGCTGAGCTAATAGGAGAGAGGAGTTTCCTCCAATAAGAAGACCTTGTTTGTAACGAGATTCAAAACTGTGCATGTTTTACCTACTGTTAGTTGAAGAGCGGTTAAATATAACAGCAAACACACAAGCTTCTGTGATCTGAATCACACCGGGGTTGATGTCAACATGTAAACAAACCATAAATATATCAATGACTTACATGTTTACATTTGATGTTTGAAGGCAAATTCTATGCGCAAAATGGGACAAAGGATTCTCCAAATTATTCAATTAAAACAGTCGATAACGCTAGATTTGGATTTATAATGCTATTATACAATTACATTTTTATTATATATTTAACGCGCGCTGAGATATCGACTGCCAAAATTAACCCGTATCTTGACGTGATGTTACGTGAAAATTATTTATTATTTTCACTAGGAAAACCAGCATTTATGCTGGTGCGCCATAGAAATAACTGACTATAATTTAAGCTTTGAACCTTTTCTTTGGTTTGGTACATTGTTTCTAGCCTTCATATGCTTGTCAATTTCCATAGCTATCCTTTCTTGTTCCTTTGATGCTGAGAATTTTTCTATCACATCAAGTTGATATTTCTGTTTACTTTCTTTCCATTTATCTCGATATTGCATAGCTAATCCTCCGAACTCATTTTTAAGCTTAGACTCTAGCTTAGACACATATTTATCGAGAGATGAAAGGAGACCTTCGACATATGATTCTACGATTTCATGTCTTTTCTTTTCTAGATCTAATTTTAAATGGTTAAGACTGTCGTTGACTAGTTTGTCCTTGTCATTGTTTAGTTGCTCGTAAAAAGCGCTAACTTTATTGTGACTAGACTTTGAACCGTGATTTGGGGGAACAAGGTTAAATTTTAATTTCATATGCTCAAAAAATGTTTTTTGATAGATAGATAGTCTCGAAGGGCTAAAGCTATCTCGTGCAGATAGATGCGCCTTGTTTTTTTTCATTACTAGGGGAACAATTATTGCGTGAATATGAGGTGTTGACTCGTCTAAGTGTAATGTGGCATTTATACACCTTCCTTTGAAGTATTTATTTAAATATTCAATGCTACTTACCTTAAATTTTTCAATGCTCGTATCTCCATCAAACGCCTCCGGAGATAAAGTTATAAGGCATTCCATTGCTAATACTGAGTTTTTTCTTGGAGTGATTCTATATTTTTTAAATATGTAGTCTAAAGAGTTGATAATATGGCTATTGCCAATCAATACTTCGTTTCTAAAATATTTATCTGGGTCAGCATTGGGTGTTTTTGAGAAGCGATTAATATGAGAAGCGCATTTTGAAATAGATGCTCTTGATTTTAGTTTTTCAAATCTAAGTATAGTCGTGGCCATTTTCTTTAAGAATAATATTTGCATACGCATACTACAAACAAAGTTTGTATACTCACTATACAAACTTCGTTTGTGTGAGGCCTTTCAGGCAAGAGAGCTAGTTCGAAAAATTTGATCTAACATGATATTTATCAGTGTCTTATGTGGTAAAATTCCAAAATGATTGAAATTATTGGAATAACCTAATGACATCTCAGGCTATCTCACCTAAAACCTTAGGCAAGTGTATCTATGAAGGTGATATCTACAATTGTGTCGATATACTCGATCCTGAAAAGAAGAAAGAGCTCATCGATTCGGCTTATAGTGCCTCTTTGTCCTCTGAACTATCTTTCTCTACTGTGCAGATAAAAAGAAATGGTAAAAGCTGTTATACACTGAAAGATTTCGATCAAGTTTTAATATCACGGAGTTTGGCAAACAACTTAAGAAAGGTATTAGATAAATCTAAAAGTAGGAATCAAATATCTAGACAGTTAGTACAACATCTGAAAGAAGGCACTAGTTATCGAATATATCGATTGGATATTAAGTCATTTTTCGAAAGTGTGGAATTTTCAACCATTCGAAGTTCATTGGAAAAAAGTAAAGTCAGTAATCAAACAAGATTATTAATTAGCTCTATTATTAAAGGGTTAAATCAACCTGATAATAAAGGTATACCAAGAGGGTTAGAGTTTAGTCCAAGTCTAGCAGAGCTAGTATTAAGTGATTTTGATAAAGAAATGAAAAATCACAAGGATGTCTTTTTCTATTGTAGGTATGTAGACGATATAATTGTTATTACTACTGGTTTTGAAGATAAAAAAACCTTTTTGAAATGTATAAAAAGCAAATTACCAAATGAACTTTCCCTTAACTATAACAAGCAGAAAGTTATTTTCGTTGATAGTAGAACTAAGCAAGATAAAGTCGTAGCGACATTTGATTATCTTGGATATAACTACTCAGTTAGAGATACTGAGACCAAAGCGAATAAAAATCTTTTTCGTGAGGTTGATATATCACTTTCTACTTCAAGAATGAAAAAGATAAAAACAAGAATATCAAGATCTGTTTTTTGTTTCTCTAAAGATGGTAACTTTGAAATATTAAAGCAACGCTTAGACTTTCTTACGTCAAATAGGTTGATGAAAGATAAAAAATCTAAACGTATTATTGCAACAGGGATATATTACAATAACGTTAACTTGACTGATGATAGTGAAAGCCTAATAGAACTCGATGAATATTTGAAAAAAATAATTCTAGGTTATTCATGTAAGCGTGGTGCTAATTTTACTAACATACTCTCTAAGAATCAGAAAAGAGAGTTGCTCAAATTCTCTTTTATGAACGGCTACCGAAATAATAATTATAAGAAGTTTTCACCGAATAAATTGGGTGAGATTAAAAATGCTTGGAGGTATTAAATGAAAAGTATAAAACTAGACAAAAAAGATTACTCTAGAGCATTGTTGACCGATACATATCCAGCAGATGTCCCTATTATATTTAGTAATGATGGTTTATATATAAATGGTCATATTGTCAGGAAACTGGTATCCGATAGTAAAACAAAAGTTGTGTCTGATATCTACATAACACTGATAAATCCCGAGCTAAATAATTCTTTAAATGTAGCTGATAGAAAAAGAGACCAGCTAAAGCAAACTACACCATTTAAATATAAGATAATAAAAAATGATGTAAGCTTAAGAACATTGTCTCTGATCCATCCTCGCTCTCAAATTAACTATTCAGATATATATAGAGAGCATTCTGATTATTTGGTTTCTCTGTGTGATAAGAGTGACTTTTCTATAAGATCTCCAATGAAAGTTTGTAATTCATTCTATATTAAGGGTGAGAAGCAAGTAACTGGCAATGCCTATAAAGAAATAAAAATAGAAACAATAGAAGAAGAAATATATAAAAAGCACGCATCTTCATTTTTTTCATATAAAGGATTTAATCGTATTCACAAACTATATTCTTCTCCTTTATATAAGGAGCTAGAGTCTAAGTTTCCGTTTATGTTTTTCCTTGATGTAGCTAATTGTTTCGATAGTATCTACACCCATACAATTGCTTGGGCTGCGAAAGATAAAGACTATATAAAGGATAATTATGTCAATTGGTCTAACCAATTCGCTCAGAAACTTGATACCACTATGCAAAGAAGTAATGCCAATGAAACAAATGGCATTCCAATTGGTTCGGAGTTTAGCAGGATCTTTGCTGAGGTGATTTTCCAACGGATAGATATTAACATCGAAAAGACTCTCAAGAGCGAATATTCGTATGTTAATAGGGTGGACTATCAAGTTTTAAGATATGTAGATGACTATATTGTATTCGGTATGACAGATGAAATATGTACTGTCGTCTCTAATACTATAAGCGATTGCCTTTCAGAGTATAATCTTTACATTAATTCTGAAAAGGTGACTAAACTTGAACGTCCTTTCTGTACAGATAAATCTAAAATAATCATTTCGATGTCTAAGTGTTTAGATTACTTTGAAAGCACGATATTTTCAAAAGATCACCTTTCTTCAAGGAAATACTTCCCTGCACAAATATACAAAAAGCACAACTTCATGAATAAGTTCATGAATGAAGTTCGACTTGTTGCATTAACAAGTAATAAGAATGGTTATTCAGAGGTTTCATCATATTTAGTTTCATTCTTCTCAAAACGAATCGAAGCTGCAATGAATTGCTATTCAGAATATATTGAACAAGGTGGAAAGACGGGCATTTTCATAGCAAATGTTGAGATAATGATCGAGTTGATGTTGTTTTATTATAAAGTTCACCCAACGGTGAACGCATCCAATAAAATAGCAAAAGTTATTGTTTCGCTAATGGATTTTTTGAAGTCAAATCAATCACTATCTACATTTGAACCTCAAATAAAACTGTTGATTACTAGTTCAATTATAGATTTTACCTTTGATAGAAATAAAAATGGAAAAAGGAAAGGTTACCTTTCGATCGAGCGTTTGAATATCATTCTATCAACTAGTGACTTTGGTGATTGTTTCCGACTACCGGAATCTTACTTCGTTGATCTAGTACAGAGCTCTTGTAAGCTTAATTACTTCGAAGTGATTTCTTTACTTTATTACTTTAAAAATCATCAGGAATACCTTGATATTCAGAGTCAAGTTGTAGGCTTTGCTATTGAAAAGCTTTCTTCGTTTGAAAAGATAGAAAACGACTCGGAGCGTGTTCATATGCTCCTTGACTTAATTGCTTGTCCTTACTTATCTGAGCCTCAAAGGGTTAAGCTACTCTCCATTGTTTACGATGGGATTGCTGCCCCAAAACCGTCGGAAGAATGTTTACGGTCATACCTTGAGGCTATCGATAGCGTGTATTGGTTTGTAAACTGGAAAAATCTAAACATCAAACAACTAATTGAACGTAATGAATTGAAATCTCAATACTAATGCTATAAATTATGCGTGTGGTGGAGGTCACGCCATATTACTTCTTCGACTCCTGCTCTTGAAGGCTACGCTGATGACAGTTTACTTGATTCAGATTGTTGGATGGGGTGGGGGGCGACATTCGGTAATTGAAAACAGTGATGATTTACCGGAAACGGGACGTCATTTCGGGCCGCAAGCCCCTCATGAGCAATTGCCTGAGAGCGCCGAAAGGTGCCACACACCAGATGTTGAAGCGTGACCTTTTCCCACCGCACCTATTAGATTTTCTCTTTGTCTTCAAGCATCAAAACTTCTTCATTGAAACTTGCAGTTGGCATAAAGTACTTTTTACCTAGTACCTCCCACTCATATGCTCTTTTCTTGCGACTGTATCCTAGATATTGCCACTCAGGAGCTTTATCGCTGAGTCCCTCTGTGTTGAGAGAGTACTCACCAACAACAATTTTGAACCCCAGCTTATGCATTTCAAGATTAAAATTTCGTGGCGTTAGTACGAGGTTATTAGCTTCGTCTGAGATGAAAAGGTTATTGCTAGCCTTGATTGAACTTTGAATTGAGTCTCTTTCCCTCTCTAAATCTTGAATCCTTTCGTCTGTTTCGAGCATAATTTTAAGTATTAATCGGCCACTCTTACCTTCTGATGACGCTTCATCGTATAGTTGTTTTTCTTCTTTGAGTTGTGTTTTTAGTTTGACTAGATCATTGTCAATTTGACCTAATTTAAGAGCATTTTCTTTTGAGACTGTTTTCTGTGTATATAGACGAGATGCTCTTTTTCTAACCGTGTTGAACATATAAAGGTGCGCAAGAGCGTACGGGAAAGTTGTTTTACGTTGGCATGACTTATCCCTCTGTTTTGAGCTACAACGAATCACAGGCAAAGAGCCTTTCGATTTTTGTATGGACATACCTCGACCACAAACACCACATTGTAGAAGTCCACTAAGGGGCCAGTTGCGATCAGGTTTGACGTTGTGATACAAACGAGAGTTATGTACGGTTTGTACATTGAAATATAAAGTATCGTCAACGGCTGCTTCATACACTTTGTACCCTCGCCACATCCCACGGACAACGTCAGAGTCCAACCATCTCATAACAGTTGAAGGATTCATCTTCTGTACTGATGGAACCGATTGATATTTTTGTTTTAGTTTGACAATGATCCTTTGTTGCCCCAAACCTTCCATATACCAATTAAAGATATCTTTGATTACCACGTGGTGGTCATTCAAAGTACCATCTTTATTTAGCCAGAAAGGTCTTCTCATTCGAGGTGTTAGACCATTTTTAGCGTCTTTTTCCCGTTTGACATATGAACCTTTTACTTTTGCCGAACGCCACTCACTCTCTTTGAAGGCCTGTTCAATTTCAACAATTAGCCTTATGCGCAATGGCATATCATTAATAGTTGAAGGAGGATACAGACCATTATCGCGAATGGTGACAATGGTTATTCCGTGTTGCCAGATTTTACGAAGTAGCTCTTCTGTTTTGTCTATGTTTTGACGAGACAGTCGCGAGAAATGCTCAACCAATATTAATGTTTCAGGCTGTACTATCCCTTCTTCTATTGCCTGTAAGAGTTTTCCTAAAGAACCTTGTTCAATATGCTTACCACTCCACCCACTCATTGCTTCATCAACATACTGATCGATGAGATCGACGTCGGGGTTTTGTTTTAACCAGCTTTTTATTGAATCTGATTGGCGATCTAATGAGCTATTGTTTCGTTGTCGATCACTACTAAATCGTTGATAAGATATAGCTTGTTTGCGTTGTCCCATAGTGCCTTAACTTCGTAGAAAAGAGGAATACTGATGAGGAGGTTACCATCATATGCACACCTAAGCTATTAGCTCACACAATAAGTGGTCGATAAGTATGGTAGGTAGGTTGTCGGGCTTTTTTGCTTCTTCAACCCACTCGTTAGGCGTTGAACATTGTAGAAACTGATTAATCGGAGAAAGAATCGCGTCTATTTGAGATGAAGTAATCATAATACTTTTCGTTGAGCTAATTGAAAAAGGCCGCCAAAGCGACCTTTTATGAACCGGTAAAGATTACCATTTTTTCTTTTCACCAAACAGTGCGTTGATGTCGTCATCACGCTCCCTATTGGTTTGTTGCTGTTTTTCTTCGGCTTTAGCTTGTCGGCTATTTTGAAGTTGCTCTAGCATTTCAGACAGCTTCTCTTTGGCTTGCATCGAGTAGTTGTCATTTTTTGTGCTTAGCGCATCAATGCCCTTTTTAAGCAGTTGAGCGGCGGTACCTGGTTGACCTTTTGCGATAGATTCGTGAGCGCGTTTAACCACATTTTCGATATTGATTCGAATCTGAATAGTTTCGAGTCGAGCATTCTCAACCATATACGACTGTGTATCCATCCGGCCTTTATTGTGTTCAGTGCGAACAGTGTCTCGTAGGCGTTTAACCAGTTTAAGCATGATAATGGCTTGCTTATCGCTCGTTGGTACTTTAAACGATGTAGCGTCGTTACCTTCATAACTGTCTTGAATCTGCTGAACTTGACCTTTGGCAGACTCAACTCTTTGGGCAAGGTGTTTATTCTTAGGATCGAGCTCATACATGTTCATTAGAGCATCGAGAATGCGATTATGAAGGCACAGCATCAATTCCTTGCTGTAAGGAAGGTAACTAGCACCGCTTATCAGTTCTTCAGTAGCATCAATTAAGGCTACGTAGCGAGCGGATTCTTGACGTCGTGTCGCTTCCGCCTTTAATTTGTACTGTAGCATGATGTTGTACCCAAGGATCAGGACAAGCAACAGTGCAACCAGTGCGATGATTAAACCAATATTCATAACGTTTTGTATCTACAATGAGTTTCCCTACAATTCGATAAACAGGATACACCAAAGACAAAAGCATCAACACTGCTAAGTTGTCGATTCGGTCATAAAGCAAGGAATTCGATAGCTTTTCATCCAGCAAAAATGCAAATGAGCATTTTGTAGTCAAAAAAACTGTTAATCTTTCTAGTAATTCGTTATAACTAATAATTATATGCTTGTTTTGAGTTGTGATGGGCTCAATGCAATATCAACAGGGATGATGAGAAGCCGATGAAGTTACAGCAGTTAAAATACATTGTCGAAGTAGTGAACCATAACCTGAATGTGTCTGCCACGGCAGAGAGTCTTTATACCTCTCAACCGGGTATTAGTAAGCAGGTTCGCTTACTAGAAGACGAGTTAGGTATTCAGATTTTTGAGCGCAGTGGCAAACATCTTACGCAAGTCACTACGGCTGGTGAAGACATCATTCGTATCTCTCAAGAAATCCTTTCTCGAGTTGAGAGTATTAAAGCGGTTGCCGGTGAGCATACTCACCCTGAAATGGGAACACTTAATATCTCGACTACCCATACGCAAGCTCGCTATGCGCTTCCTGAGGTCATTAAAGGATTTACGGCTCGTTATCCTAAAGTGTCTCTGCACATGCACCAAGGTACACCGTCACAAATGTCAGAGGCGATTGCCAAAGGCACCGCTAACTTTGCTATCGCGACAGAGGCATTGCATCTTTATCAGGACGCCATCATGTTGCCTTGCTACCACTGGAATCGCTCTATCGTGGTACCAAAAGACCATCCTTTGGCACTGAAACCACAGATCACCATTGAAGATTTAGCTGCGTATTCATTGGTAACATATGTATTTGGCTTTACGGGTCGTTCAGAGCTTGATACTGCTTTTAACAAGGTTGGATTGACGCCTAAAGTAGTCTTTACTGCAACTGATGCTGATGTCATTAAAACGTATGTAAGAATGGGGATTGGTGTAGGTGTTATTGCTAGTATGGCCATGGATGAATCGCAAGACACCGATCTTGTCGCCATTGATGCAAGCCATATATTTGGTGCTAGTACTACCAGTATTGGCTTTAGAAAAGGCACGTTCCTGCGTTCGTATATGTATGATTTCATGGAGCGTTTTGCTCCTCATTTGACTCGCCCAGTTGTTGAACAAGCCATCTCTCTCAAGTCCAATGTGGAGATTGAAGAGATGTTTAAAGATATCGACTTACCCGTTCGATAGCATAAACTCCTTTCGTTGTTGAACACTTCCTCCTACAATCGGTGCGATTAACGCATTGCACCGGGAATAGGGGGACGCAAATGCATCAGTCGTTTGCAGACATCACTTCATTTCTTCTTCGTCATCAAAACTATTGGCGCCATGATCCTTTTCATCAAGTGATCTCTGAACAAGTATTATGGCGAGAGTCAGCGCCTCAATTGTTTGAATGGCTCCAAACACTGTCCCCGCAAGAGATACTGGAACTCAAATCATCGACTGAGTGCGCCATTGAAGCGTTAGAGCCGTATATTTCCGATGTTCGAACTGCTCATATCGCAATTGAACTCAGCTCAATGCATTCGGCAGAGGAGCTTGTGTTGCCAAGAGGTCTCGATGCCGGGATTCCTGGCCGTAAACTAGAACAAATAAAGCAGATGACAACGGCGTGTTTGAATGACCATGCTGGTAATGAATGGCTAGAGTGGTGCTCAGGGAAAGGATTTTTAGGGCGGTTATTGGCTTCAGAGTCGAAGCAGTCCGTTACAAGCTTTGAGTTTCAATTAGCACTTTGTAAAGCAGGGCAGGAAGAAGCCGATAAACGCGCGTTACCCATGCGGTTTGTTCAAGGCGATGCTTTTTCTCCGCAATCTAAATTGGTCTTTAAGCCAACTCAACATGCTGTTGCGCTTCATGCATGTGGCGATCTACACGTTACTCTTATTAAACATACCGTAGAGCAGCATTTATCCGCACTGACGATATCACCGTGTTGTTATCACCTTATCCAAGGAGAGAATTACTCGCCATTGTCCAAAGAGGGGAAGGCCGCAAAACTGTCACTAAGTAAACATGAGTTGCGAATCCCACTTCAAGAAACTGTGACAGGAGGAGAGCGTGTTCGTCGTCATCGTGAACAAGAGATGGTGTTTCGTTTAGGCTTTGATGCTTTATGCCAGAGTCATAAGTTAAGTGAAGGCTACTTACCTATACCGAGTATAAAAAAATCGCAGCTATCGAGTGGTTTTAAAGCATTGTGCAAATGGGCGGCTAATAATAAGCAACTCGACTTACCTGATGTTGATTTTGGCCATTTTGAACAAATGGGTCACCAACGATATCGGCAAATGGAAGCATTAAGCGTAGTACAAGGCGTTTTCAGACGACCATTGGAAGTGTGGCTGGCTTTGGACAAAGCCTTATACTTACAAGAGCAGGGGTATAATGTGGGGCTCAGTACATTTTGTGAACCCAGTGTGACACCAAGAAATATTCTGATTCACGCGAAGAGAGCGTATTAAAAAACGGGCATGACGCCCGTTTTTAACTTTTGAGGTTTAGAACATAACGTTCAAAATAGATTTGCGATTAGTTAAACATCGCAATAGCCGTTGCTGGCTCGACGTATTCTAGATCGAAGCTCTCTGCTACTTCTTTACAAGTCACTTTACCGTGAATAACGTTCAAGCCATCTAGGAAGCCTTTGTCTTCTGTCAGTGCTTGTTGATAACCTTTGTTCGCCAATTTGATGATGTAAGGCAGAGTTGCGTTATTCAGAGCGAAAGTTGATGTACGTGCAACCGCGCCAGGCATGTTTGCTACGCAGTAGTGAACCACATCATCAACAATGTAAGTTGGGTCTGCATGAGTGGTTGCGTGCGATGTCTCGAAACAACCACCTTGGTCGATAGCAACGTCAACGACTGCGGCACCAGGCTTCATCTTAGCGATGTGCTCTTTGGTGACTAGCTTAGGTGCAGCAGCACCAGGTACTAAAACAGCGCCAATGACAAGATCAGCTTCTAGAACATGCTTCTCTAGAGCGTCTTCAGTAGAATAAACGACTTTTGCACGACCCTGGAATTCTTCGTCCAAAACGCGTAATGTATCAATATTGCGGTCGAGGATTGTGACGTCTGCACGCATACCTACAGCCATGCGGGCAGCGTTAGAACCCACTACGCCACCACCAACGACGACGACCTTCGCTGGTTCTACACCAGGTACGCCACCTAGGAGTAGACCACGTCCACCATTGGACTTTTCGAGTGTTTGTGCACCAGCCTGTATAGACATTCGCCCAGCGACTTCAGACATTGGTGCTAATAGTGGCAAGCGACCCATATTATCTGTTACAGTCTCATAAGCAATGCAGACAGCTTTGCTCTTGATTAGCTCTTCAGTTTGTGGAAAATCTGGTGCTAGGTGAAGATAAGTGAATAATATTTGTCCTTCGCGTAACATAGCACGCTCGACAGCTTGAGGTTCTTTGACCTTTACAATCATCTCTGCTTTCGCGAAAACGTCAGCAGCGGTAGGAAGAATGGATGCGCCTACAGCGATGTAATCATCGTCTGAAAAACCGATACCAACGCCAGCGTTAGTTTCAACGTAAACATCGTGGCCGTTTGAGATTAGCTCTCGAACGCTTGCTGGAACCATACCAACACGGTATTCGTGGTTTTTAATTTCCTTAGGTACGCCAATTATCATCCTGACTCCTCATTATATTGTGGTTGTATTAACTGTTTGTAGGGTGTTATTGTCGAATTACGTACTAGTATAGAAGCTAATAAACAAAATTTGATACTGAATATTACAGAGTTGTAGTATATTTTTTTGCAAGGAAGTAACAAGGTGGAATAAAAAATGGCAGACAACTATAAGAAGCCGTCCAAGGAACTAGACCGAATTGACCGCAACATTCTAAATGAGTTGCAGAAAGATGGTCGAATCTCAAACGTCGAACTCTCTAAACGAGTGGGACTTTCTCCTACTCCGTGTCTAGAGCGTGTACGTCGACTTGAGAGACAGGGATATATTACGGGCTATACTGCTCTTCTTAACCCTCAATATTTAGATGCGTCACTACTTGTTTTCGTGGAGATTACACTAAACCGTGGTGCGCCGGATGTGTTCGAGCAGTTTAATACTGCAGTACAAAAGCTGGATGACATTCAAGAGTGTCACCTAGTTTCTGGTGATTTCGACTATCTTTTGAAAACAAGGGTGTCGGATATGGGTGCTTATCGTAAGCTTCTTGGGGATACTTTACTTCGTCTACCGGGCGTCAATGACACTCGTACCTACGTTGTAATGGAAGAAGTGAAGCAAACCAACCAACTTGTGATTAAAACCCGCTAAACTGTAGTTACAGTAAGTCTTACAGGAAGCTGACTAAAGTAATGAAAATCCATGCTTTATTCTCTACCTAGATTGGGTTTTAATCCTTGATGTGGTTAAATCAATGAATACACCGAGCGGCTTTTGCCGCTCGGGCTGTTTTCAATAATTAGATGTTGGTTATGTTCAAACAGGACAAAAAAAGAGTCGAAACGATTATCAAGACGAGCGAAGAGCAAGACGCGCTTCGCCTAAACGGATTTCAACGGCTGAGAGAGTGTTGCTTTATCTTGGCTGTGCTTACGTCCATTCTACTCGCTGTAGCGCTATTCACCTTTAACCCTGCTGATCCTTCATGGTCACAGACCTCATGGGGAGGAGACATTCAAAATGCAGGGGGTATTGTCGGAGCGTGGTTGGCGGACACCTTATTTTTTGTCTTTGGCTCTTTGGCATACCCAATACCATTCATTGTGGCTTTTAGTGCCTGGGTCTTTTTCCGCAATCGCGATGAAGACGATGAAATTGACTTGATGATCTGGGGAACGCGTATCCTCGGTCTGGTGATACTCATCTTAACCAGTTGCGGTCTTGCAGATATCAACTTCGATGATATCTGGTATTTTTCATCGGGCGGCGTAATTGGTGATGTTCTGACGAGCCTCTCTCTACCTACGCTTAACGTACTTGGCACAACCATTGTTCTATTATTTCTTTGGGGCGCTGGGTTTACGCTACTAACTGGTGTCTCATGGCTGAGTATTGTCGAATGGATTGGCGATTCTGTGCTGTCTATGTCTTCCAACGTCGTTAATAAAGCACGTGGTACCAAAGAAGAAGTGTATGAGCCTGTTTTATCGCAGCCTGAGCGAGAAGAGTCGGCTGAAGATATGCCACACTTCTCAGCAAAAGCGAATGAGTCTGAAACCGATAATGTAGATACGGTGCCGGTTGCGAAGAAACAATACAACATCCATGTACCAGAACCAGTTAACACTGTCGCGGCTCAACCCGCATCAAACAAAGAAGAAGAGTTCGACCCACTGTTCTCTTCGGATTGGCAACAGCTAGACACGGACACACAGCGTATTGAGCCGACGATGACAATCCCTGAGTCTGAAGTTGAACCAGAGCCAGAATATCATCCTGCAGCACCGATTATTGAGCCTGTCACGCCTGTATTTGACGCCCCAGTACAAGAGCAGCCATCGGTTCATTCTGAGACCAGCAACGAACCTCAGGTTGAACGAACTCGTCAATTGGGCGCTACTATCGAAGAACTCGAGATGGCGGCGCGCTCTAGTGATGACTTTGCTGCACAAGATAATGATGAGCCGGAATCGGATGCCTCTATACCACTAACCTCTACGGCCATTGGAGCAGCATTATCGTCTACCTCCGCACAGGCTGAAACTGCGACTGAGAGTGTCAATATTGATACCATGCCATGGGAAGTGAGTGAGCCGACAACGCAAGCTGTATCGGTGGACACAAATCGTGTTGATGAGGCGACTAACGTTGCTCCATCAGAGCCGGTGCCTAAAGCAAGTAGCGAGTTGGGGAATTTTGAGGAACTTGAAGTTGAACCGTCTCGTACCCATGTAGAGCCTACATTCGATATTGATGCGCTCGAGCAAGAGGAAGCGTCGCATGCTTCAGTGCCTCAAGAAAGTAATGAGCCTGAACCTGAAGCCGTCGACCCAGATTCCGCTGCGTTCCAGAACTTAGTCGCAGATGCTCAAAAAGCACAAGTGGCTAAGATGAATCCGTTCTTAGTACAGCAAGAGCAGAATCTTCCTAAGCCAGCAGAGCCAATGCCGACCTTGGAACTTCTTTACCATCCAGAGAAGCGTGAGAATTTTATTGACCGCGAGGCATTAGAAAACATCGCTCGTTTGGTTGAATCGAAATTGGCTGACTACAAGATAAAAGCCGAAGTGGTGGATATCTTCCCTGGTCCAGTGATAACCCGTTTTGAGCTTGATCTTGCTCCGGGCGTTAAAGTGAGTCGTATTTCAGGTCTGTCGATGGACTTAGCGCGTTCACTGTCAGCAATGGCAGTTCGTGTGGTGGAGGTTATCCCTGGTAAACCATATGTTGGACTAGAGCTGCCGAACATGTCTCGTCAAACTGTCTTCTTCTCTGACGTAGTGGGCAGTCAAGCGTTCATTGAAGCGAAATCTCCTACTACAGTCGTGCTTGGTCAAGACATCGCAGGTGATGCCGTCGTTGCAGACTTGTCGAAGATGCCTCACGTGCTGGTGGCAGGTACAACCGGTTCGGGTAAGTCGGTCGGTGTGAACGTTATGATTCTGAGTATGCTATATAAAGCGACACCAGAAGACGTTCGCTTTATTATGATCGACCCGAAAATGCTTGAGCTATCGGTCTATGAGGGTATCCCTCATCTGTTATCTGAAGTTGTGACGGATATGAAAGACGCCTCAAATGCACTACGTTGGTGTGTAGGAGAAATGGAGCGTCGCTACAAGTTAATGTCGGCATTAGGCGTGCGTAACATTAAAGGCTTTAACGACAAACTTAAGATGGCTGCTGAAGCTGGGCATCCAATTCATGATCCACTGTGGCAAGCCGGGGACAGTATGGATCCTGAGCCGCCATTACTCGAGAAACTGCCTTACATCGTCGTTATCGTCGATGAATTTGCTGACTTGATGATGGTAGTTGGCAAGAAGGTTGAAGAATTGATTGCTCGTTTGGCGCAAAAAGCACGTGCGGCAGGTGTACACCTTATTCTTGCGACGCAGCGACCTTCTGTTGATGTTATCACTGGTCTTATTAAGGCGAACATCCCAACACGTGTGGCTTTTACTGTATCGACAAAAACAGACTCACGAACCATTCTCGATCAAGGCGGCGCGGAATCGCTATTAGGTATGGGTGACATGTTGTATTTGCCGCCTGGTTCAAGTCATACCACGCGTGTTCACGGCGCATTTGCATCAGATGATGATGTGCATGCGGTGGTGAATAACTGGAAAGCTCGTGGTAAACCTAACTACATTGAAGAGATTACCAGCGGTGAACAATCACCAGAAACTCTACTTCCAGGTGAAAAAATGGAAGGTGACGAAGAGATGGATCCGTTGTTCGACCAAGTAGTCGAGCATGTTGTTCAGTCTCGTCGAGGCTCGGTATCAGGCGTACAAAGACGATTTAAGATTGGCTACAACCGTGCCGCTCGCATCGTAGAGCAACTTGAAGCGCAAGGCATTGTTAGTGCGCCAGGCCATAATGGTAATCGCGAGGTACTCGCACCGCCGCCACCTAAAGATTAATGATGATTGATAAGCTCTGAGGAGACTAC
Source organism: Vibrio mediterranei (assembly GCF_900088415.1). Lineage (GTDB taxonomy): Bacteria > Pseudomonadota > Gammaproteobacteria > Enterobacterales > Vibrionaceae > Vibrio > Vibrio mediterranei. The sequence continues at coordinate 270,042 of NZ_FLLQ01000004.1, read as the reverse complement.
ATGAAGAAATGGTTAACGCTCGCCGCTTTGAGCTTTTCCACGCTAGGTTTTTCTGCACTAGCAACTGCGACGCCTCAGCAGGAGCTAAGCGACAGACTACAGCTAAACGATGGATTTAGTGCTACCTTCACTCAAAAAGTCACTAGCCCTGAAGGTGAGGTCGTGATGGAAGGCAAGGGCAACGTTGAAATATCACGTCCTAGCATGTTCCGCTGGGTGACAACCATGCCTGATGAAAATGTCTTGGTATCAGATGGCAACAACTTGTGGTACTACAGCCCATTCATTGAGCAAGTCAGTATTTACAATCAGGAGCAAGCGACCGAGCAAACCCCGTTTGTATTATTGACTCGTAATCGTGCCAGTGACTGGGACAATTACAACGTCAATCAAAAGGGCGATGTATTTACTCTGATTCCTACTGCTGTTGATTCAACACAAGGGCAGTTCCAGATTAATATCGATAGTAAAGGTATTGTGCATGGCTTTAATGTTATTGAGCAAGATGGTCAGAAAGGGACCTTTGCGTTTGACAACATTAAGGTAGGCAAACCTTCTGCCGATCGATTTACCTTTGTGATTCCTAATGGCGTCGAAGTGGACGACCAAAGGAACTAGGAGATTGCGTGAGTAATTTCAGTTTTGACTTTTCAGGGGACGAAGATTTTCGTCCCCTTGCTGCTAGAATGCGCCCAGAAAATGTTGAGCAATATATTGGTCAGCAGCACATTCTGGGTGTGGGAAAACCGCTTCGACGTGCGCTTGAAGCGGGTCAATTGCACTCAATGATTCTCTGGGGCCCACCAGGTACAGGTAAAACGACGCTTGCTGAAGTGGCTGCAAATTATGCGGATGCAGAGGTAGAAAGAGTCTCGGCAGTGACGTCAGGTGTTAAAGATATCCGTGCGGCTATCGAAAGAGCTCGTGAGAACAAGCTGGCTGGTAAACGAACGATTCTGTTTGTGGACGAGGTCCATCGTTTTAATAAAAGCCAGCAAGATGCGTTTCTACCTCATATTGAAGATGGCACAGTAACCTTTATTGGTGCGACTACCGAAAACCCGTCATTTGAGCTTAACAATGCACTATTGTCTCGAGCTCGAGTCTACAAGCTGACGTCTTTGGACAAAGCCGATATTTTATTGGTACTGGAGCAAGCAAGAGATGATGAAAAGCGAGGCTTGGGAACTATCGCGGCAAATTTCCATGACAACGTTCTGGAGCGTTTAGCGGAGCTGGTTAATGGCGATGCGCGTATGTCGCTGAACTACCTAGAGCTGCTCTACGATATGGCCGAAGATAATGCACAGGGTGAGAAGGACATTACGTTAGCTCTATTAGCGGAAGTCGCAGGCGAGAAAGTCAATCGCTTCGATAATAAAGGCGATATCTGGTACGACTTGATTTCTGCGGTACATAAGTCCATTAGGGGGTCAAACCCAGATGCGGCGCTATATTGGTCTGCGCGCATGATAGCGGCGGGTTGTGACCCTCTCTATATCGCACGCCGACTATTAGCCATTGCGTCAGAGGATGTAGGCAACGCTGATCCTAGAGCGATGCAAGTTGCACTTTCTGCATGGGACTGTTTCACTCGTGTCGGACCCGCAGAGGGTGAGAGGGCCATCGCTCAAGCGATTGTCTATTTGGCATGCGCTCCAAAAAGTAACGCCGTGTATACCGCGTGGAAGCAGGCTTTAACTGACGCCCATAACCTACCAGAATATGAAGTCCCGCATCATCTTAGAAATGCACCGACTTCACTGATGAAAGATATGGGGTATGGAGCAGAGTATCGGTACGCTCACGACGAGCCGGGTGCGTATGCGGCTGGTGAACGATATCTTCCGCCCGAAATGGAAGGAACTCGCTATTATCAGCCAACAAATCGTGGTCTCGAAACCAAAATTGGCGAAAAGTTAGATTATCTGGCGGATTTAGACGCAAAAAGCCCACAAAAGCGCTATGAAAAGTAGTGGCTTTTAGTTATCTTTATCCGGTTAACAAATCAATATCTACAACTGGTTGGAAAGTAATCAGTTGTAGAGGTATTCACAACTAAAAAGCATAGGATTGGCAATGCTGGATTCTAAATTACTTCGTACAGAGCTGGATGAAACAGCTGAAAAATTAGCACGTCGCGGCTTTAAGCTAGACGTAGAGACTATCCGTAAACTTGAAGAACAACGTAAGTCCATTCAAGTAGAAGTTGAGAATTTACAATCCACGCGTAACTCCATTTCCAAGCAGATCGGCCAGAAAATGGCTGCAGGCGACAAAGAAGGCGCTGAAGAGATCAAAAAGCAGATCGGTACACTAGGTAGCGATCTTGAAGCGAAGAAAGAAGAGCTCACTGCGGTAATGGCTCAACTTGAAGACATCACACTGTCTGTTCCTAACTTGCCAGCGGACGACGTTCCTCAAGGTAAAGATGAAAACGACAACGTAGAAATCTCACGTTGGGGTGAGCCTAAGTCTTACGACTTTGAAGTTAAGGATCACGTTGATCTTGGTGAGATGGGTGATGGTCTAGACTTTGCTAGCGCAACGAAGATTACTGGTGCACGCTTTATCGTTATGAAAGGCCAATTCGCTCGCCTTCACCGTGCAATCGCTCAGTTTATGCTGGATCTTCACACGGAAGAACACGGCTATACAGAAATGTATGTTCCTTATCTAGTGAATGCGGACAGCCTGTTTGGTACTGGTCAGTTACCTAAGTTTGGTAAAGATCTTTTCCACACTGAGCCACTAACTGAAAAAGCGAGCGATGAAGAGCCACGTAAACTGTCTCTTATTCCAACAGCAGAAGTGCCAGTGACGAACTTAGTTCGTGACACTATTTCTGAAGAGGCGGACTTGCCACTTAAGATGACGGCGCACACGCCTTGTTTCCGCTCTGAAGCGGGTTCTTATGGTCGTGACACTCGTGGTCTTATTCGTATGCACCAGTTCGATAAAGTTGAATTGGTACAAATCACGAAGCCAGAAGATTCAATGAACGCGCTTGAGGAGCTAACAGGTCATGCTGAGAAAGTACTTCAGTTGCTAGAACTTCCATACCGTAAAGTGGTACTTTGTACTGGTGATATGGGCTTCGGTGCTCGTAAAACTTACGATCTTGAAGTTTGGGTTCCTGCGCAAGAGACGTATCGTGAGATCTCTTCTTGCTCAAACATGTGGGACTTCCAAGCTCGTCGCATGCAAGCTCGCTTCCGCCGCAAAGGTGAGAAGAAGCCTGAGCTGGTGCACACTCTAAACGGTTCTGGCCTAGCGGTTGGCCGTACTATGGTTGCTATCCTAGAGAACAACCAAGAAGCAGATGGTCGTATCGCGATTCCAGCTGTGCTTCAAAAGTACATGAGTGGCGCAACACATATCGGTTAATGATAACCTACTAATTATTAAGCCCAGCATTGCTGGGCTTTTTTATATCTAGAAGTCAACTTTCCCCTTGTGTAGGTATGCGACGTCTGATTTAACTATTACAACAATGTAATAGTCTTTCCTAATTTCGACTGATTATTAACCTAACCCCAATAGTTATAATGTCCGCCTTACCACGGTAAGTATTCATTTCTCGACCTAACTGAGGAGGGCATATGGCCGTAGGGTGGGCAAATGACGATAGTGTCAGCCAACAGATTCAAAATACCATTGACGATGAGATTTCACGGGTAAGAAGCGCGACGAGTCGCGGAGAAAGTGCGCTTTATTGTGATGAGTGTGGGGAGTTAATTCCTGAAGCGAGACGCATAGCGATAAAGGGTGTGAGATTTTGTATTCAATGTCAGCAATCGCTAGAGCACTTAACTCAACGTCAGGCGTTGTTTAATCGTCGGGCGAGTAAAGATAGCCAACTACGTTAATTATCATCGATATACAAAGCGGTTTGAAACCAAGCGTCAAACCGCTTTTCAGTACACGTTATCCTGCGCTTGATTCAACGAAGCAAGCTTCATTTTCCAACGCTAAATCAATCGCTTTAACTAAGGCGTCAATATGTTCCGGCTGGCTTATGTAAGGTGGCATCATATAGATCAACTTGCCGAAAGGTCGAATCCAAACCCCTTGTTCGACGAAATGCTTCTGAATCACTTCCATATTTACGGGGTGTTTGGTTTCAACCACACCAATTGCGCCAAGCCAACGCACGTTCTCAACTTGTTGGTGGCGAGTTAAGGAAGGGAGCAGCTCAGCAAACAGTGCTTCGATACTGCTGACTTGTTGCTGCCAGTGGTTCTTGGCAATGAGTTCTAAGCTGGCTGAAGCAACAGCGCAAGCTAAAGGGTTCCCCATAAAAGTAGGCCCGTGCATAAAACAGCCAGCTTCCCCGCCACATACAGTATCAGCGACATGCTTCGACGTGAGTGTAGCGGACAAAGTCATATAGCCGCCAGTTAATGCTTTGCCAACGCACATAATGTCTGGCTGGACATTGGCGTGCTCGCAAGCAAACAGTTTTCCTGTTCTTCCAAAGCCCGTAGCGATTTCATCCAAAATCAGCAAAATACCGTATTGGTCGCAAAGCTCACGCACTCGGGAAAGAAATTTGGGGTGGTAAATTCGCATCCCACCAGCGCCTTGGACAATAGGTTCAAGGATTACTGCAGCGATCTCGCGGTGGTGTAGGTCAATCTTTGCTTTAAAGTCGGCAATATCAGCCTCTTCCCACTCTTCGTCAAAACCGATCGTTGGCGATTTCGCAAAAATATGCTCCGGAAGAAACCCTTTATACAAACTGTGCATCGAGTTGTTGGGATCGGTTACCGACATAGCCGCAAAGGTGTCACCATGATAACCGTGACTTAACGTCAGGAGCTTAGGTCGGCTCTCTCCCTTTGCATGCCAATATTGCAGAGCCATCTTTAGACTTACTTCAACAGAGACCGAACCAGAGTCAGCTAAGAAAATGTGTTCCAGATTATCAGGTGCCAGTGCTAACAACCGTTTGCTGACGTCGATTGCCGGTTGGTGAGTAATGCCACCAAACATGACGTGAGCCATCTTTTCACTTTGTTGAATCAACGCTTGATTGAGCTTTGGGTGGTTATACCCATGTATCGCAGACCACCAAGAAGACATGCCATCTACGAGTTCAAGGCCATTTTCTAGTTTAAGAAGTACGTCATTAGCAGAGATGACGGGGTAACAAGTTAAAGGGTTAAGGGTAGAAGTGTAAGGGTGCCAGATATGCTGTTTATCAAACTCTAAATCCATGAAATAAGCTCTGATTGAAAATTAACCAAGTGTAAACTTGTTGATGTGGTCGGTGTTGACAGTGTACCGCTTGTCAGTACACTAGCCAAGACTAATTATAAGTGAGCAAAGGATAAACCAGTGGAAGTACGACACGATTGGACCCATGCCGAAGTGCAAGCGTTGATGAACAAACCCTTTATGGATCTGCTGTTTGAGGCGCAATTGGTGCACAGGCAGTTTCAACAAACAAATCACGTCCAAGTTAGCACTTTGCTGTCGATTAAAACCGGTGCGTGCCCAGAGGACTGTAAATACTGTCCCCAAAGTGCACGTTATAAAACAGACGTAGAATCTGAACGCTTGATGGAAGTGGAGCGTGTACTAGATGCTGCTAAAAAAGCGAAAAATGCAGGCTCAACGCGATTCTGTATGGGGGCTGCATGGAAAAACCCCAAAGAGCGCGATATGCCTTTGCTAACTGATATGATTAAAGGCGTGAAAGATATGGGTTTAGAAACCTGTATGACCTTAGGCATGCTAACGCCAGATCAAGCAAGTCACTTAGCTGAGGCTGGACTTGACTACTATAACCACAACCTTGATACCTCACCTGAATTTTACGGCAACATCATTACCACAAGAACTTACCAAGACCGCTTAGACACTCTTAGCCATGTTCGTGATGCTGGTATGAAGATTTGCTCAGGTGGCATTATTGGCATGGGTGAGAGTGCTAATGACCGCGCCGGTCTGCTGATGGAGTTAGCCAACTTACCAGTGCAACCAGAAAGCGTGCCTATCAATATGTTGGTCAAAGTAAAAGGCACGCCGTTAGAAGAAGTGGATGATGTAGAACCGTTCGACTTCATCCGTCTAATTGCGATTGCCCGTATTATGATGCCAAAGTCAGCAGTGCGCTTGTCTGCTGGGCGAGAAAACATGAATGAGCAAATGCAGGCCCTGTGTTTCATGGCCGGAGCAAACTCAGTGTTCTATGGTTGTAAGTTGCTGACGACCCCTAATCCAGATGAAGATACCGATCTTCAATTGTTTAAGAAGTTGGGTATTAATCGCGAAGAGACATCGCAAAAGCCAGATGAAATCCAAGAAAGCGAGTTACTAGATAGAGTAGTAGAGCGTGTTGCTGCGCGTCCAACAAAAGACGATTTGTTCTATGACGCGAGCGTTTAACCAGCGCATCTCGGATGCTCTAATGGAAAGGGAGCGGAGCAACTTGCTTCGCTCTGTCCAAACATTGGAGTCAGGGAATCAATCTGTTTTTCATAAAGACGGTCAGTCATTCCTTAACTTCTCTTCCAATGACTACTTAGGTCTAGCGTCAAGTTCTGAGCTAAAAGACAGCTATCAGCAAGCCATCTCAGAGCTTGGAGTGGGTAGTGGAGCCTCTCCTTTAGTGACGGGTTATTCCACACAGCATGAGTCATTGAAATCTGCGCTTACTGAATGGTTGGGTTTTGATACTGCACTGTTTTTTTCGTCAGGTTATGCTGCCAATCAAGCGCTGCTGCTCACGCTATTAACTAAGGGGGATTTGTTACTTCAAGATAGACTCAATCATGCCTCACTGATGGAAGCGGGTATGCTTTGTGGCGCAGATATGAAGCGCTTTCGTCATAACGATCTTGCCCATCTGGAGTCATTGGCTAGAGCCGAGCGTTCAACACTCGCGGTCACCGAAAGTGTGTTTAGTATGGATGGCGATCTATCCGACATCGAAGCGTTTGTCGGAATTTGCCAAACGCTCGGTATGTTGTCGATGGTCGACGATGCTCATGGCATTGGGGTAATTGGCGACAATGGATTGGGAGCTTGTGGGATCAGTGAGCTCAAGCCAGAGATATTAGTCGTGACGTTTGGCAAAGCGTTTGGTCTTAATGGTGCTGCAATACTTTGCTCAGAAGAAATGGGCCAATATCTAACCCAATTTGCTCGTCACTACATTTATTCAACGGCATTTTCAGCAGCTCATGCCCGTGCTCTGTTAAAGGCTCTGTCAATGATTCAAACGCAACATTGGCGCAGAGAAAAATGGATGGAATTGTCTACCATGTTTGAGGAGCTGTTAAGCGATTGCCCAGAATATGTTTCCACCTCTACGCCAATTAAGCCTTGGGTTGTCGGTGACTCAGCTCGCGCTTTAGCGCTTTGTTCTTCTTTAAAAGAAAAAGGTGTGTGGACCACGGCTATTCGTCCTCCAACGGTACCCAGAGAAAGTGCAAGGTTGCGTATTACTCTCTCTGCGTCGCATCAGCAACAAGATGTGCTAATGCTTGCCACCCATTTGACACGTTTTTCGGAGGAAGGATAAATGACCGAAGTGTTAGCTCATTTGCATACTCCATTACCAAATAAAGATGCAATTTCCGCAGCGTTTGGACGCGCTGCGGAGCATTATGACCAGCATGCTGAACTGCAACGAAAAGTGGCGGACCGTTTGCTGGACAAACTGCCCAATGACTTATCTGGATGCCGAGTGCTCGATCTTGGCTGTGGAACGGGATACTGCGCGCAGCAGTTACTGCGCAGAGGCGCTAACGTGGTCTGCGCTGATCTCTCTGCTGAGATGCTAGCAGAGGCTCAACGTCGTTGTGGTATCGAAAATGTGACTTATCAATTGGCAGACGCTGAGCAGCTACCTTTTACGTCAGCTGAATTTGACTATGTAGTCTCCAGCTTGGCATTACAGTGGTGTGCGGATTTGTCGATACCACTGCGAGAGATGAAACGCGTGACCAAAACTGGAGGCGCTGTATTCTTCTCATCTCTTGTCGATGGCTCTCTTAAAGAACTCAAGAGGTCATGGGGTAAAATTGATGCATATCAACATGTAAACGACTTTACGACGTTGAATCAGGTAAAAATTGCGTTAGCGCAATCTGGATGTCGTGACCATCAACTAGACTTGCCGGAAATGGTTATGTGGTATCGCACCGCACTTGGTTTGATGAAGGACTTGAAAGGCATAGGAGCCAATCACGTAGAAGGTCGCTCAAAAGGGTTTACTGGTAAACAGGCTCTCAAGGCACTTGAAATGGAATATCAAAAATACGCAAACCAAGATGGGTTGCTACCTGCTAGTTATCAAATTTGTTTGGGGTCAGTTGCATTATGATGAAAGCACTATTTATTGCCGGTACGGATACTGAAGTTGGGAAAACCGTTGTATCAAAAGCGATATTAAGTGCTGTAGGTGCACAAGGAAAATCAACGATAGGGTATAAGCCTGTCGCAGCAGGATGCGAAATTACAGAACACGGTCTGAGAAATTCAGATGCGTTACATCTTCAAGCGGCTGCGAATCAAGATATCGACTACGACTTAGTCAATCCTTATGCGCTTTCGTTACCTGCGTCGCCGCATATTGCTGCGATAGCCGATGATGAAGTAATTAGTTACGACAAGCTCTCTACAACCTTACACCAGCATAAAGAAAACAGTGACTTTGTGTTAGTTGAAGGCGCTGGTGGTTGGCGCGTACCAGTTTCGAAAGACGATTGTCTGTCGACTTGGGTTCAACAAGAAAAGTTGCCAGTTGTCTTGGTCGTAGGTATTAAATTGGGCTGTTTGAGCCACGCTATGCTTACTGCTGAAGCGATTAAAGCGGATGGTCTTGAATTAGTCGGATGGGTAGCTAACCGCGTAAACCCTGGTGTGGAGCATTACGCTGAAATTATAGAGATGCTAGAAAACAAAATTGATGCACCCAAGTTAGGGGAGGTGCCTTACGTTCCTGGCTGTAAGAAGCGAGACTTAGGCAAATATATCAAGTTAGATGTACTCGAAAGCATATAAATGCAAAGGGCTGTCATTATGACAGCCCTTTTTAATTGGATAACATGTAGGAAGTTACTTATCTTCCGATAGGCCCATAAGTGCAGACTGAGTTTCCATAAGATGAATGTCTAGCTCAGTAGTGTCTTGAATACCTAGTTGCTCACGAGCTTCGTCTTCGCTGATACCGAGGTGGCAGCAAAGCAAATCAATTGCCATCTGAAAGTTGTTGTTCTCTACCATGGTATTTTCCTTTTCTACATGGAGTGTTCAATCTCACTGGACTTTAACTCGCACACTTATCACTCACAATACGACCAAAGTCTAAGACCTTTTCATCAATCACAATGAAATCTTAGCTCCATATTTTATATGCGTATAATTGCAATTGTCGGTAGTTGATGTGCTTTTCTGTTATTTCATGGGCTTATAGTTTATGAAGTAATCAAGATATTAACTGTTTGTTTCAATTTAAAGCTTAACCTTGATTTTTAAATCTAAGACTATATGTATATAGTGAAATCGAAAAATGCCACACGGATCTCAAACTTGGGCCGTAGAACTTTGACTAAAACTATAAGCAAAATGGCATTTTCGTCATAATCAAGCTTCTTAATTTGGAGAAATGTGAATGAAGCGAGTATTACTCTTCCTAGCAACTAACCTTGCTGTGGTTCTAGTGTTAAGTGTTGTTCTTAACATTGTCTATGCAGTTACTGGCATGCAACCAGGCAGTTTGTCGGGTTTATTAGTCATGGCGGCAGTATTTGGATTTGGCGGTTCATTCATCTCTTTGATGATGTCAAAGAAAATGGCGCTACGTTCAGTTGGTGGAATGGTGATCGAAAGCCCTCGTAATGAAACAGAGCATTGGTTACTAGAAACCGTTGGTCGACAATCTCAGCAGGCGGGCATCGGTATGCCAACCGTTGCGATTTATGATTCTCCAGATATAAACGCATTTGCGACGGGTGCAAAGAGAGATGACTCGTTGGTGGCTGTATCTAGCGGCCTACTACACAATATGACACGAGACGAAGCAGAAGCGGTACTTGCCCACGAAGTTAGTCATATCGCGAATGGCGACATGGTTACTATGACGCTAATGCAAGGTGTCGTGAATACGTTCGTTATCTTCCTGTCTCGCTTTATTGCAAATATTGTTGCGTCAAACAATAACAGCGATGAAGGCGAAGGCGGCACTAACATGATGGTGTACTTCGGTGTTTCTATGGTGCTTGAACTGGTGTTTGGCTTCCTAGCGAGCTTTATCACTATGTGGTATAGCCGCCATCGTGAGTTCCATGCGGATGCGGCAAGTCTTGTTGGCAAGCAGAAGATGATTGCAGCATTAGAAAGATTGAAAATGAGCCAAGAGTCTCATCTTGAAGGTTCAATGATGGCATTTGGTATCAACGGTAAGCGATCGATGACCGAACTTCTAATGAGCCACCCGCCTTTAGAAAAGCGTATTGATGCGTTACGAAATCAGCAGTAATAATTCTTAGAACTTGTTAAAAAGCTTGGAAAAATTTCCAAGCTTTTTTTTTGATCCTTTCAAACCTCCCCACCGTAACACTTATACAAAAAGTTGTACTTTCCAAATCTTGTATAACTTTCAGGCTGTACTAGCTTGTACTTTAGAGACTTTTGAAAAAACGAATTAAGGGTTGTTATGAATATAGAAATGGTTAGCGAGGTGTATCAGAAGCTAAACAAGAACAACCTACATCTTCTTGAACAGATTTATCACAAGGATGTGGTGTTTGAGGACTCAGCTCATCGCTTAGAGGGGTGGGTTCAGCTTTCCGCTTACTTTGACTCTTTGTATACCAACGTCATCAAATGTGATTTTGACATTCGCCATCATCAACAGGTGGAAGACTCAGGTTTTCTTACTTGGACCATGCAACTACAGCACCCCAAGCTTAATGGTGGGGAAGCCGTAAACGTAAATGGAGTTAGTCATATCAGGTTTAGTGGCGATCGAGTCATCTATCATCGAGATTACTTCGACCTAGGGGAAATGCTGTACGAAAACATACCGTTGCTCGGTTTTGTGATTAAGAACATCAAACAGAGGTTGGGTAAGTAATGGCGCACTCGCATCAATCCGTATTCATTACCGGCGCGTCATCGGGCATTGGATGGCAGCTGGCTAATGATTACGCTGAACAAGGTTATCTCGTTTACGCCTGTGGACGCTCAAAGGAGAAACTTCAGTCGTTGCAAGCGGGTAGGGAGAACATTGTCCCACTGTCGTTTGACGTAACAGATAGGGAGGCGGTAGCGCAAGCATTTAGCAAGATTGAACAACATCCAACGCTGTGGATAGTCAATGCTGGTGATTGCGAATACATCGATGAAGGGCTGATCGACGCAGCGTTGATAGAGCGAGTGATGGCAGTCAATGTGATGGGGACGGTCAATGTATTGGAACAAATGCAGACAAGATTGAAATCGGGGCATCATGTTGTGGTCGTCAGTTCAATAGCGGGTGAGTTGGCTCTGCCTCGCGCTGAAGCTTACGGTGCCTCGAAAGCCGCTATTACCTATTTGGTGCGCACTCTTCAGCTCGATTGGAAAAACAAAGGGGTTGCCATCAGCTGCGTTTTCCCTGGATTTGTGAAAACCCCACTTACTGATAAAAACGATTTTGATATGCCGATGATGGTATCGGTAGAAGAAGCTTCAAATGCGATTCAAACGGGAATAGACAAACGGTCTGCTTACATCTATTTCCCCAAGCGCTTCACATGGATTCTTCGCCTCGTCGGTATCATGCCTTATGGCTTACAAACTAAATTAGTAACACGCTTACTAAATCAATCGTGATAGGTATAGGACATTCTTCTATGAAAATAGCAATTATCGGTACAGGAATTTCAGGCTTAACGTGTGGTTACTATTTACACAAGCATCACGATGTAACTCTGTTTGAGGCCAATGATTATATTGGTGGTCATACTGCCACAGTGGATGTTGAGGTACAGGGAAAGTCCTATGCCATCGATACTGGATTTATCGTTTATAACGATAGAACTTATCCCAATTTCATGAGCATGATGGAAGAGGTTGGAGTAAAGGGCGTTCCTACACAAATGAGTTTTAGTGTAAAGAACGCGGCCACGGGCTTAGAGTACAACGGCCACACGCTATCAACTTTGTTCGCCCAAAAACGCAATCTACTCAATCCAACCTTTTACCGCTTTATCTTTGAAATTTTGAGATTTAATAAGCTTGCTAAATCGTCTGCGGAGTCAGACACATCCCTGCTAGCAACTCAAACGCTAGGTGACTTTTTAAGTCACCATCGTTTCTCTGATTATTTCACTCAAAACTACATTCTACCAATGGGCGCAGCAATTTGGTCTTCGACTCTGGCCGATATGCGAGCATTCCCGCTTGGCTTCTTCCTGCGCTTTTTCCTAAATCATGGTTTGCTTGATGTGGTTAATAGACCGCAGTGGTATGTGATTGAAGGTGGGTCACGCAGTTATATCGGTCCGCTGACGCAGGGCTTTGCAGATCAAATTCGGCTGAACTCTCCTGTCACCTCGGTATCTCGCGATTCCGCTGGTGTAACAGTAACGTCTAATGGCAACTCAGAGCGTTTTGACAGAGTGATTTTTGCTTGTCATAGCGACCAAGCATTAGCGATGCTTGCTGAGCCGACACAATCCGAATTATCGATTCTTGGTGCCATGGAGTATCAATCAAATGAAGTAGTGTTACATTGCGATGAAAGTCTACTTCCAATGAGAAAGTCTGCATGGGCGTCGTGGAACTATGCGTTAGATGGCTCGGAAGATGAACAATCTCGATTGCCGACATTGACCTATGACATGAATATTCTTCAGCATATTGAATCTGATACGACATTTTGCGTGTCGCTCAATTCATCTAACGTGATTGACCGCTCTAAAATACTCAGGACCTTCAACTATAGCCACCCGGTGTTCTCGACCCAAAGTATCGAGGCACAGCAACATAGAGAAAAACTGTGGGGTCAAAATAACACGTGGTTCTGCGGAGCCTACTGGTATAACGGATTCCATGAAGATGGAGTGAGGAGTGCGTTAGATATTGTTGAAGGTATTTTAGCCAGTGTTGACGATGATTCCGGCTTCGTACGAGGAGCTGCGTGATGGTTTCCAACAGCCAACTTATGGTTGGGCACGTAGCGCATCGCCGTTATACGCCTACCAAGCACCATTTAGATTATCCATTATTTATGCCTGCTATCGATTTAGATGAGCTCGATTCCTTGCAGCAAAAAGTTTGGGGTTTTGGGGAACGTTGGTGGCATTGGGCTCGATTTCGTCGAGAAGACTACCTAGGTGAAGGCGATTTGAAGTTGGCGGTGCAGGATAAAGTTGAAGCGCTCACTGGTAAAAGAATCGAGGGTAGAGTGGTTGCGGTTTGCCATCTGAGATACCTAGGTCTGTATTTCAGTCCGGTCAACTTCTATTACCTTTATGATGAAGAGTGTAACTGGCGTTATCTGTTGGCAGAAGTAAGTAACACCCCTTGGAATGAAAGACATTATTACGCTATAGAGGCTGACAAAGGCGTAGACCATCAAAACTGGCGCCATGACAAGGCCTTCCACGTCTCGCCGTTTAATCCTCTGGATCAGCAGTATCAGTGGCGTCTAAAGCCGCTCGGGCAGCGCCTGTTTGTATACTTAGCGTGTCACAAGTCAGAAAAAGTATTTGATGCCACTTTATCAATGAAAGGGCGTGAGTTTACCTCGAAGAATTTAATCGGACAACTGGTCACAACCCCAATTATGACGGTGAAAGTCGTGGTTGGGATTTATTGGCACGCCTTAAAGCTATGGCTTAAAGGAACACCTATCTATGACCATTCTAAACCCAAGAAGGCTTCGGCTCATCCAGCTCCTTCTGACGAATTTTCGCAGCATACGAACTCAAAGAATTAGGGAGAATTCAATATGTTAAATACGACCTCAATAGAGGCGCCTAGAGCCCTAACTGGTTTACAAAAAACCGCGAAAAGTATTGCATTCAAATGTTTATACAAACTAGAGATAGGTTGTTTAACCATCATAGAGAGCTTTCAAGAAGAAGGAAGCGTCGGCAAACATGTTGGTGAACGCTTTGGTAAACCCAAAGATGGGGAACCGACAGCGATTATCGAAGTGAAACACCCAGAGTTTTACCGTCGACTAATCCAAGGAGGCAGTATTGCTGCGGGTGAAGCGTACATGGATGATTGGTGGGATAGCCCTGATTTGTCCGCGTTAATGGAGTTGATGGCAGTCAACCTCGCCGCTCTTGATTCTATTGAAGATCAATCAAGTCTACTCACGAAAGTGATGTATAAACTTGGACACTGGGTGAACCGTAATACGGTTACTAAATCAAAAGAGAATATTCAGGCTCATTATGATTTGGGTAACAGTCTTTATGAGACATTTCTCGATGAGAGAATGCTCTACTCTTCGGGCATTTATGTAAGTCCGACAGACACGCTAGAGCAAGCCCAACTCAATAAAATGGAGCGGCTTTGTCAACAATTGCAATTGGTACCGGAAGATCACGTAATAGAAATAGGCACAGGGTGGGGCGGTATGGCGATTTATATGGCCAAAAACTATGGATGTCACGTCACCACAACCACTATCTCTGATGAGCAGTTTGATTATGCAAAACAGCAGGTCGAAAAAGCAGGACTCGAAGATAAGATTACTCTCTTGAAGCAAGACTATCGCTTACTCGAGGGAGAATTCGATAAGCTTGTTTCCATCGAAATGATCGAAGCAGTTGGTAAGCAATACTTAGTTTCCTATCTGCAAAAGTGTCAGTCTTTACTGAAACCTCAAGGTTTGATGGCGATTCAGGCTATTACTATTGCTGACCAGCGATACGATTACTATGCCGATAATGTCGATTTTATTCAGAAGTACATTTTCCCAGGGGGCTTCTTGCCTTCCATCACAGCCCTCACCACTAATAGTACCAAGCACACGGATCTCATCGTGAGAGATCTGTTTGATATTGGTTTGGATTACGCAAAGACATTGGTGGATTGGCGTCTAAGGTTTGAAGCATCATTAGAGAGAGTTAGAGCCTTGGGTTACGACGAGCGATTTATTCGTATGTGGCGCTACTATTTTTGTTATTGCGAAGGTGGGTTTAGGGCAAAAAGTATCAGTACCGTTCATATTACATTCCAGCGTGGTCGTTAATAAAACGTTTGAGGCTAAATAGGGGAGGTCACAATATGTCGCCAGGGTGGAAACTTCTCATTATCAGTAGTTGGTTTCAGGTGATCTGGTTACTGTCAGTCATTGGTCAAACAAGGTTTCAGTGGCTAGCGCTGATATTGAGTATTGTCACCATTTTGGTTTCGTATCGAATGTTAAACCTTCGGTTGATGCAACTGTCGCTGTTGGTTGTCGCTGGCTTAGTAATTGATAGTCTGAACATGTTCGCTAGTCTACTTGTGTTCGACACTCACGTTTTGCCAGTATGGCTTATGGCGCTTTGGTTAATTTTCTCTTGGTATGCGTTTTATTTGAAAACTTTTTTGACGTCTTACCCAATTCTCCTCGTATCAATAATTGGTGGATTCGGTGGTGCGATTAGTTACTTGGCGGGTTTTAAGCTTGGAGCTGTAACCACGCAGTACTCGTTGCTGGTCACTCTCGGACTCCTTTTTATTGAATGGGTCTTAATCGTTTACTTAATCGTGCGATATCCAAGACCAAACGAGAGAAGTTGGACTCATGAAACATAAGATGATTTTGGCGGCAGTGCTGAGCTTGTTACTGAGCTCTC
Organism: Vibrio mediterranei; assembly: GCF_900088415.1. Lineage (GTDB taxonomy): Bacteria > Pseudomonadota > Gammaproteobacteria > Enterobacterales > Vibrionaceae > Vibrio > Vibrio mediterranei. The sequence goes on along the minus strand of NZ_FLLQ01000004.1, from coordinate 254,242 downwards.
ACAACGCAGTCGCCTCAAAGGATTCCCCAGCCAGTTATCAAGCGTGGGGCCAGTGGCAAGTCGTAGGGGAGGCGCAACTCAGTTGGTTGTTTTTTGACGTTTATCGTTCCCAATTGCTCGCACCTCAAGGCATTTACGAAGTGTCAGAGGACATTTCTCCTCATCCCATAGCATTAAGAATTCAGTATCAAAGAGACATCAGTAGACAACAACTTTTAGATGCGACGCTAGACCAATGGCGAAAAATGGGTGTTGATAAAGCGACAAGAAATCAATGGATTGCCAAGTTATACGATATTTTTCCAAGTGTCTCAAATGGACAGCAGCTCATTTATGTCAGTGATGGATCATCGGGTAAGTTCTATTATCTTACGAATCAGAAGCCGCTCCAACTGGTTGGCTCCATTGATGATGAGTCGTTAAACGACGCCTTCCTTGGTATTTGGCTAGCTCCAAATAGCCAGTATCCGAAACTCAGAGCCCAACTTATAGGGATGAAGAGATGACGTTATTTCGTTGGCTTATACTGCCTCTCGTACTCATTTTAGGTGCGTGCAGTGCAGACCTGTCTGATTATAAAAACAGTGAACCCAGATTTGACTTGTTCGGGTACTTTGAAGGAGAGACAAAAGCTTGGGGAATGGTTCAAGACTACACCAACAAACAGAACCGACGCTTTGACGTCACTATTATCGGCACAGTGCAGGACAACAAGCTTGTCCTCGTTGAAGACTTTGTTTTTGATGACGGAGAAATAGACCAAAGGATTTGGACCATTGAGAAGCTCCAAGATGGCTCTTATCGTGGGGTAGCTGATGACATCATTGGTGCGGCAACCGGTAAGGAAGAAGGCAACGCTTTGCAATGGCAGTACGACTTCGAACTCAAGGTTGATGGCTCAACCTACACTGTGGCTTTCGATGATTGGTTGTATCGACAAGATGATAAACACGTATTTAACCTAACGAGTATCCGCAAGTTTGGTATCGAGGTAGGAAAGATCACACTGTTTTTTCAAAAACAGTAGCATTTGATAGAGTTGGCCCAGAACATTTATCGTTGATGATATCCACAAAAAAGGCTGCAATATAAGCAGCCTTTTTGAGTTTATGTACTGATTAATGATTATAGCTTATCGGTGAGCTCGATTGCTTGACCGATGTAGTTAGCTGGCGTCATTAACTTCAAGCGTGCTTTCTCTTCTTCTGGCAATTCCAGGCCATCGATGAAGCTGCGCATTGCTTCGCCATCTACACGTTTACCACGAGTTAACTCTTTAAGTTTCTCATAAGGCTTTTCAATACCGTAACGACGCATAACGGTTTGTACTGGCTCTGCAAGTACTTCCCAGTTTTTGTCTAGCTCAGCAAGAAGTGCTTCACGGTTAACTTCAAGTTTGCTGATGCCTTTTAATGTCGACGTATAAGCGATAATCGCGTAACCACAACCAACACCTAGGTTACGAAGTACCGTTGAGTCAGTAAGGTCACGTTGCCAGCGAGAAACTGGTAGTTTCTGTGCTAGGTGAGCGAACACTGCATTGGCTAGGCCTAGGTTACCTTCCGAGTTTTCAAAGTCGATCGGGTTAACTTTGTGAGGCATAGTTGAAGAGCCGATTTCACCAGCAACAGTTTTTTGCTTGAAGTGACCAAGAGCGATGTAACCCCATACGTCACGGTCGAAGTCAATTAGGATAGTATTGAAACGAGCGATAGCGTCAAACAACTCTGCAATGTAATCGTGTGGTTCAATCTGAGTCGTGTAAGGGTTCCAAGTCACACCTAGAGATTCAGTAATGAACTCTTCACTAAATTTGTGCCAATCCAACTCAGGGTAAGCAGATAGGTGTGCGTTGTAGTTACCCACTGCACCATTGATCTTACCTAAGATTTCTACAGCTTCGATTTGCTTGTATTGACGCTCCATACGGTAAGCAACGTTTGCCATCTCTTTACCCATAGTAGTAGGTGAGGCAGGTTGGCCGTGGGTACGTGAAAGCAAAGGAATGTCACGGTACTCTTCAGCTAGTTTGCTGATCGCATCGATGATATTGCGGATCTCAGGAAGAACCACAGTATCGCGTGCTTCTTTAAGCATAAGAGCATGAGACGTGTTGTTGATATCTTCAGAAGTACATGCAAAGTGGATGAACTCGTTTACTGCGTGCAGTTCAGGAACGCCAGCGACTTTCTCTTTTAGGAAGTACTCAACCGCTTTTACATCGTGGTTAGTAGTACGCTCGATCTCTTTAATACGCGCCGCATCTTCTTCGCTAAAGTTAGCGGCTAGCTCATCAAGAAACTGGTTAGCTTCGGCACTGAATGCTGGAACTTCTTTGATCGCATCCGTTGCTGCAAGTTTTTGCAACCAACGAATTTCAACGATAGAGCGGTACTTTAGTAGGCCAAACTCACTAAAGATGCTGCGAAGTGCAGTTGTCTTACTACCGTAACGGCCGTCTACTGGTGAAACAGCAGTCAATGCTGACAGTTCCATGATGTTCTCCTGAATTGGGTTTCTAAATTTCGTGAGCTTTATACCAATAACTGCGGCATTTGTCACGAATATTGCGCAAACGTTTGCGCTAAATTTATTTTGGTAGGAAAAAATAACTCGCGACAAGGTCGCGAGTCGATGATTACATTCTAGCGAGTAGAATCTGAGCTTGTTCGATCATTTTCTTACGACCGAACACGAGGTGACGTCGTTTGCCACCTACCTGTCGCCAAAGCACTGCGCTGCGGATACCTGACAACAGAAGCGCGCGCACCTTTTGTTGGGTGCCAGTTTGTTGAAGTACTGCCGGTGTGCCTGTGACTTGAATTCTAGGGCCAATCGGACTAATGACATCTAAATACACGCTAGCTAAATTACTGATCATCTGCTCGTCAAGAAGCTCATAGTGCTCAAGTTGACGACTGACCATTTGTAATCGGTCACCAAGTTGAGACATGGCATCATTACGCCCATTTAGCTTACGCTCTAGTGCCATTAAGCTGATGATGTAACGAGTAATCTCACTTCCGCTTGGTGTGCTATCAATGCCTTTTACCAAACATTCAAGTCCAACTTTAAGGTCGGATTCAACACCAAATACATCTAAAGTACTGGATGGGTTCATATTGGTAATGGCTTTGATAGAAGTTTCGAACGCGTCTGAATCACAGTAACCGTCTTTAGCAACTCGTTGAACAAGGGCAACGGCTTGGCAAATTCCTGCAAATGCTATTGTACGGTCATAAAGTGTATTAGCCACGTAGCTCTCCTAAGATAATAAACGAATAAATGTTAGATACGCTCTTCGATGATGCCGCCGCCCAAGCAAACATTGTCGCTATAGAAGACAGCAGACTGTCCCGGAGTGACAGCTACTTGTGGTTCATCAAAGATAACCTTAATGTTGCCATCGTCAATTGGGATAATCGTACAAGGGATATCTTGTTGACGGTAGCGCGTTTTCACTGTGCATTGCATTGGTTCTTTAATCGCTTCGCGACTCACCCAATGAAGTTGAGATGCACGCAGTCCGTTTGATTTAAGTAACGGATGATCAGCACCTTGAACCGCAATCAATACATTACGTTCAAGATCTTTTTCAGCAACATACCATGGATCTTCGTTACCGCCGCCACCTTTTTGGCCCCCAATATGTAACCCTTTACGTTGACCTAATGTGTGGTACATCAGACCTTGGTGTTCACCAATGACTTTACCTTCCGGTGTTTCAATTTTACCCGGTTGTGCTGGCAAATAGCGAGACAAGAAGTCTGTAAATTTGCGCTCACCAATAAAACAAATACCTGTCGAGTCCTTTTTCTTCGCGGTAATTAAGCCTTGTTCTTCAGCAATGCGACGTACTTCTGGTTTCTCTAACTCGCCTACAGGGAATAAGCTACGACCTACCTGGTCGTGACTTAATGTATAGAGGAAATAACTCTGGTCTTTGTTGCTGTCCAAACCACGAAGCATTTGTGGTTTTTCACCGTTTTCAGGGAAGGTACGGCTAACGTAGTGACCCATTGCGATATAGTCTGCGTCGAGAACTTCGTCTGCAAATTCTAAAAATGCTTTGAATTTGATTTCTTTGTTACAAAGAATATCTGGGTTTGGTGTACGACCTGCTTTGTATTCTGCTAAGAAATACTCGAATACATTATCCCAGTATTCTGCTGCAAAGTTGATCGTATGTAGGTGGATACCTAACTTATCACAGACCGCTTGTGCGTCGGCTAAATCTTCCGCTGCAGTACAATATTCCTCGTTATCATCTTCTTCCCAGTTCTTCATGAACAGGCCTTCTACTTGGTAGCCTTGCTGTTTCAGAAGGTAGGCAGAAACAGAGGAGTCTACACCGCCGGACATACCGACAATCACTTTCTTTTGGCTGTTATCAGACATGTTAAAATACCACCTATATCAATTGGACGCAGATTCTAGCAGAAACCGAAGGCGCAATACAGATCCGCGAACTAAATCACACTTTCTAAGAGCATGAATGTGTGTACAAATAGAGTGAAAAACAAGGTCAGTGATAAAAAAAATTGTAGCGTAAACGTTTGCTAAGGTTGCCTATGTTGCCGAGGTAAACTATACAGAGTTAGAATTGTCGCCCTTACATTCCTGTTACGAAGATATCCTTATGAAATTCCCCGGCCAAAGAAAATCGAAGCATTACTTTCCGGTTCACGCTCGTGACCCATTAGTCAGCCAATCTCAAACTAGTAAAAAAATGTCGAGAACCCATATTATCGGTATTGACCAAACACTAGTTGATATAGAAGCGCGAGTGGATAGTAGTGTTATTGAGAAATTTGGGCTGAGCAAAGGGCACTCTCTGGTTATTGATGACCAAGCAGCTGAAAATCTGTATAACGAACTGAAACAGCAAGAGCTAATTACCAATGAATTTGCTGGGGGCACAATAGGGAATACATTACATAACTTTTCCGTGTTGGCAGATGACAAATCGGTATTGTTAGGTGTAATGAGTGCTGATATCCGAATCGGTAGTTATGGCTATCGATATCTATGTAATACTTCTAGCCGTATGGACTTAAACTATTTACAAGGCGTCGATGGTGCAATTGGACGTTGTTTTACGTTAATTACTGAAGACGGCGAGCGAACTTTTGCAATTAGCGAAGGTCAAATGAACCAACTTCGTGCTGAGAGTATTCCTGAGAAAATTTTTAAGAAAGCCTCGGCGTTGGTATTAACAGCCTATTTAGTTCGTTGCAAAGATGGTGACCCAATGCCGGAAGCAACCATGCAGGCAATAGAATATGCGAAGAAATACGACGTACCTGTGGTATTAACGTTGGGAACTCGCTTCGTTATTCAAGATGATCCGGAATATTGGCAAGACTTTTTGAAACAGCATGTTTCGGTTGTTGCTATGAATGAGGATGAAGCTGAAGCATTAACAGGTGAAAAAGATCCATTGGCTGCTGCGGATAAAGCACTTGATTGGGTTGATCTTGTTTTATGTACTGCTGGACCAATCGGTTTATTTATGGCTGGTTATACAGAGGATGCTGCCAAAAGAGAAACTTCGTTACCATTATTACCAGGGTGTATTGCTGAATTTAACCGATATGAATTTAGCCGACCTGCTATAAAGTCTGCATGTGAAAATCCTACAAAAGTTTATTCACATATTGCTCCTTATATGGGTGGGCCAGAAAAAATCAAGAATACCAATGGTGCGGGCGACGCAGCTTTATCTGCATTACTGCATGATATGGCAGCGAATAAATACCACAAAGAAAATGTGCCAAATTCAAGTAAGCACCAACACCCATACCTTACTTACTCTTCTTTCTCACAAGTATGTAAATACTCAAATCGAGCAAGCTATGAAGTGCTGGTTCAACATTCTCCACGTCTTTCTCGTGGTCTACCAGAGAAAGAAGATAGCCTTGAAGAGGCATATTGGGAACGATAATAAAAAAGCGCCGAAAGGCGCTTTTTTTATAAATCTAATATTACTTAAAGATATTAGATTTCGAATTCTTCTAGAGATTTACCTGCATCTAGAGCAGTTTGGATTGCAGAAGGCGTACGACCTTGACCAGTCCAAGTCTTTTCAGCGCCACTAGCGTCTACATATTTGTATTTTGCTGGACGAGGAGCACGTTTACTCTTCGCTTTACCTTTAGATTCACCAGATAGTGCAGCGATAAGATCTTCAACGTCAATACCGTCTTGAGCAATCATTTGAGCGTACTCGCTTAATTTAGCTTCGCGTGCTTCTTTCGCTGCTCTTTCTTCTGCTTCCGCTTCTTGTCTTTCACCAACAACAGTAGTCAGCTTTTCTAGTGCTTCTTCTAGTTGTTCTATAGTTAGCTCACGAGCAAATGCACGTAGGCTACGAATATTTAGTAGAGTTTTGGTTAATTCAGACATGACAGTTCCCATGAGATTATTATTTGGTTCGGATTAATAATAAACAGCAAATATTGAATTGACAATATTTTCTTAGTGGATAAGAGAAGAAATATAATAATTCTTACAAAAACCTGATAATAGACGACGATAGAAATACATAGTGGCGTATATAGCGCATGAAATTGGAACATTAATAATTACTGAATCTTGGTATGAACTACACAAAAGACGGACTTTGAGTGGATTTTGTTGCATATTGTACTAAGTATGCTTAGCCAGACTTATAGTTTATTTGTAAGTATTAAGGAATTGATTGAGATCGATATAAATGAACTTCTATAAAATTAAGTTGTCGGTGATGGTCGTTCAAAAAATGTTTATCTCTGAGTAGTTAATGGTCGATTTGAACCTTGCGCTATAACTAAGCTGCAACACTGTTTACAAGGTGATAGCAACATTCATGTTGCAATTGATGCTTCGGTAAGTACAATGACGTCCACCTAATGCAAAAGTAAGAACATTCTTTCAACATGCTAGCGCATAATAGTGAATGATTTTTCTTTTGATGTAGAGGCGCGACTGCGAAAAGTCCTTGTCGTTGGGGTGATGCCAATGAACGACAACAAAAGGCGCTGTCGCCGAAGTGAGAGTTGATTATCAAGCGCTCTCGCTGGGGTTGTATCCGAAACGAACAACACTGCCATAGTCTATTATATTGTTAAACTATGGAGCGCTACTGTAGGGTTGGGTGAAGTGTTCACTTCCCTTTCGCTTAGTTCAACGTTTGCGTATGAACTTATAGATACGCATGTCTGCAGTAGATCTCTAACCATAATTAAAACTGGTTTTTGAAGATCATGAATTTAATCGATTTTGCTTCGTCACCATTATCACTGCTACCGCCGATCGTAGCTTTGAGTTTGGCGATTATCACACGTCGCGTTTTGCTTTCCCTAGGTGTAGGTATTGTATTAGGCGCTTTTCTACTTAACGATTACTCGGTAATGAATGCTGCAGGCTATGTCTATGACACAGTATCTGGCGTTGTTATTGAAGATGGTGGTCTAAACACCTGGAATATGAGTATCGTTGGCTTCCTATTGCTACTTGGTATGATGACGGCGTTATTAACGTTGTCAGGTGGTACCAAAGCGTTTGCTGAGTGGGCACAAGCACGCGTCAAAAGCAAACGTGGCTCCAAGCTACTTGCTGCATTCCTTGGTGTGTTCATTTTTGTTGATGATTACTTCAATAGCTTAGCAGTTGGCGCGATTTCTCGTCCTGTTACTGACCGCTTTTACGTATCGCGCGCTAAGCTTGCTTATATCTTAGATTCAACGGCTGCTCCTATGTGTGTGCTTATGCCAGCTTCGAGCTGGGGTGCATACATTATGACTATCGTTAGCGGTATTCTTATCTCACATGGTATTACTGAATACTCAGCGATTGGTGCGTATGTTCGCCTAATCCCAATGAACTTTTACGCAGTATTTGCGCTGTTAATGGTGTTCGCTGTAGCTTGGTTCCAATTAGATGTGGGCCCAATGCGTAAGCATGAGCTTCGTGCAAAACAAGGTCTTGGTTTTGATAAAGATAAAGAGAACGATTCTGCTGAAGCTCATGAGCTGAATGAAGAGTTGGATATTAAAGAAAGCGACTTTGGTTCAGTTTCAGATCTGATTCTACCTATTGTTGTCCTTATTGGAGCGATGGTAGCTGCGATGATCTTTACTGGTGGTCAAGCTCTGGCTGCAGATGGCGTTGCATTTAATGTTCTTGGTGCATTTGAGAATACGGATGTTGGTACTTCTTTAATTTACGGTGGCTCTGCTGGTTTATTAACAGCGGTCTATACCGTCGTAAAACAGAAGCTTTCTGCGGCTGATATTGCAACAACTATGTGGATTGGTGCTAAGTCGATGTTTGGCGCAATCTTGATTCTGTTCTTTGCATGGTCTATCGGTTCTGTCATTGGCGACATGAAAACAGGCGCTTACCTATCGTCAACAGTGCAGGGTAATATTGATGTCCATTGGCTACCAGTTATTCTGTTCATGCTTTCTGGTCTTATGGCATTTTCGACCGGTACATCATGGGGCACATTCGGAATTATGTTACCAATCGCAGGTGATATGGCGGGTGCAACGGATATCGCAATGATGCTTCCAATGCTTGGTGCGGTACTAGCGGGTTCAGTATTTGGTGATCACTGTTCACCAATCTCAGATACGACCATCTTGTCATCGACAGGTGCACGCTGTAACCATATTGACCATGTGTCTACGCAGCTGCCATATGCATTGTCAGTGGCATTTGTTTCTTGTGTTGGTTTTATCACATTGGGTATGACAACGTCGGTAGCACTTTCATTCGGTGCTGCAACAGTGACGTTTGTACTTGTCTGTTTCATTCTTTCTGCTTTATCTAAAGCAAGAATGGCTAAAGAAGCGAATGCGTAAATAAATTGCTTTAATATCAAGGAGCCTACCAAGGCTCCTTTTTTTATGTCTTTTGGCTTACTTCTGCCGATATTCGTAATAACAAATCATACTTGTTGGCGAGTACGAAAAAAAAAAGCGCTGATCTGCAAAATAGTGGTTGAAAATCATAATGAGCTTCGTTAGTGTGAAGGTACAGACACAAAGGACCTAAACATAAGTATGCTAAATTTTGATATGAACATTCATCATCACCATCATCACCCAGCTTAATCTTTCGGGAGATGAACGCATACCCGAGAGATAGGTAAAACTCTCGGAGGTTCGATTTAAGATTAAAGAATTAAACCCTCGGGAGACCAAAGCTCCCGAGGGTTTTTTCGTTTTATAATTTAAAATCAATATCTTGCACAGGGATACAGCAATGCAAACACAACGCCTAAGAATCGCAATACAAAAGAAAGGTCGTCTTAGCAGAGAAAGCCAAGACCTACTAAAAAAATGCGGAGTTAAGTTCAACGTAATGGGTGAGCGTCTTGTTGTTCACTCGTTAAATATGCCAATTGATCTACTGTTGGTTCGTGATGACGATATCCCTGGTTTGATCATGGATGGTGTCGTCGATCTTGGCTTTATTGGTGAGAACGAGCTAGAAGAAGTTCGTTTAGACCGCAAAGCACTTGGTGAACCCAATGAGTTTGTAACGCTTCGTCGTCTTGATTTCGGTGGTTGCCGTCTATCTATTGCCATCGACAAAGATGAAACGTACAACGGTCCACAAGATCTAGCAGGCAAACGAATTGCGACCACTTACCCGCAATTACTGAAAGCTTATATGGATGAGCAAGGTGTAGATTTCAGTACTTGTATGCTGACAGGATCGGTCGAGGTTGCACCGCGAGCTGGTCTAGCTGATGCTATTGCCGACCTTGTTTCTACTGGTGCGACTCTGGAAGCGAATGGATTAAAAGAAGCAGAGGTGATCTTCCGTTCGAAAGCGACACTGATCCAGCGTAAAGGCGAGTTTGATGCTGATAAAGAGGCGCTTATCGAGAAGCTACTAACGCGCATGCAAGGCGTTCAGCAAGCGAAAGAGTCCAAATACATCATGCTGCACGCACCAGTCGCAAAACTTGAGCAAATCAAAGCGCTTTTGCCGGGTGCAGAAGATCCGACAGTATTACCTCTCTCTTCAGATAAAGAGCGTGTGGCGGTTCACCTAGTTAGTACAGAGAACTTGTTCTGGGAAACTATGGAACAGCTGAAAGAACTTGGAGCGAGTTCTATTCTTGTGCTTCCGATTGAGAAAATGATGGGGTAAGGCCATGAGAACTGTAGTTTGGCAATCATTAAGTCAGTCGCAACAAGAGTCTATTCTTGAGCGTCCTGCGATCACTGAAGGCGCAAATATTACTTCTGCGGTATCGGCGGTTATCGAGCAAGTACGTAGCGAAGGTGATAAAGCGCTGCTAGATCTAACAGAAAAGTTTGATCGAGTTCGACCTGATTCAATTCGAGTCTCTAGCGAAGAGATTGAAGCTGCGTCATCGCGCCTCTCTGAAACAATGAAACAAGCGCTCGAGCAAGCGTATTCTAATATCGCTAAGTTTCACAAAGCTCAGCGTCCTGAACTACTGCGAGTAGAAACTCAGCCAGGCGTTGTCTGCGAGCAAGTGACTCGTCCTATTAATACCGTTGGACTGTATATACCGGGCGGCAGCGCACCACTGCCATCAACCGTGCTCATGCTAGGGGTTCCTGCTCAGATTGCTGGTTGTCGTAAGGTGGTACTATGTTCCCCACCGCCTATTGCGGATGAAATCCTCTATGTTGCCAAGCTATGTAAAATCGATGAAGTATATAACGTCGGTGGTGGTCAAGCCGTAGCGGCGATGGCGTATGGCACAGAGAGCGTTTCAAAAGTAGATAAGATCTTCGGTCCTGGCAATGCCTATGTTACCGAAGCCAAGCGTCAAGTGAGTAATGATTTCCGTGGAGCAGCGATCGATATGCCTGCTGGCCCATCTGAAGTGTTGGTTATTGCTGACGAAACAGCGGATGCCGACTTTGTCGCGGCCGATCTACTAAGCCAAGCTGAACATGGTCCAGACTCTCAAGTAGTGCTTGTCACTCCATCTCCAGTGATTGCAGACCAAGTAACAGAGGCGGTGAATAAACAGCTCAAGCAACTGTCGCGTGCTGATATCGCGCAGCAAGCATTAGGCTCAAGTCTCATTATTATCGCTGAATCGATCACTCAGTGTGTGTCTATTTCAAACTACTATGGCCCTGAGCACTTAATTGTCCAGACCAAAGCACCACGTGAACTGTTACCGCTACTTGATAACGCAGGTTCTATCTTCTTGGGCGATTGGTCACCAGAGTCTGCGGGCGATTACGCTTCAGGTACTAACCACGTACTGCCGACTTATGGCTACACTCGTACTTATTCAAGCTTGGGCTTAGCTGACTTTTCTAAGCGAATGACGGTACAAGAATTAACTGCCGATGGGTTACGAAATCTGGCTCCGACGGTTGTGACTATGGCCGAGGCAGAAGGGCTGGATGCGCACAAACGTGCTGTGACCATTCGTGTCGAGAAGCTTGCGCAGGAGAGTAACTAATGGAAAAGCTCGCTCGTAAACAAGTTCAACAGCTAACGCCATATATGTCAGCACGACGTATTGGCGGTAGCGGTGATATTTGGCTCAATGCTAATGAATCACCATTTAATAATGAATATAAAACAGATTTTGCACGTCTTAATCGCTACAGCGAATGTCAGCCTAAAGCGCTAATCGAAGCCTATGCGGCATACGCTGGTGTTAAACCAGAACAAACACTGACTTCTCGTGGTGCTGACGAAGGCATTGAGTTACTTATTCGTGCTTTTTGTGAGCCGGGTGAAGATAGCATCTTATTCTGTCCGCCTACCTATGGCATGTACGCCATCAGTGCTGAAACCATTGGCGTTAACCGTAAAACGGTACCCTTGACTTCTAATTGGCAACTCAATTTGCCGGAAATCGAAGCCAATTTAGATGGCGTCAAAGTACTGTTCGTTTGTAGCCCAAACAACCCAACGGGTAACTTGGTTAAGCGCGAAGACATTATCGCTTTATTGGAGATGACCAAAGATAAAGCTATTGTTGTCATGGATGAAGCGTATATCGACTTTTGTCCGGAAGCGTCAACCGTTGATTTGTTGGCCCAATATCCGAACTTAGCTATCTTACGTACATTATCAAAAGCTTTCGCTTTGGCTGGTCTTCGCTGCGGATTTACGCTTGCCAATGAAGAGCTAATCAACGTACTGCTTAAAGTGATTGCACCATATCCGGTACCAATTCCTGTCGCAGAAATCGCGGTGCAAGCCTTGTCGGAACAAGGGTTAGCGCGCGCTAAGTTCCAGGTGCTGGATCTCAATGCCAATCGTGCCTACCTACAAGCAGGTTTATCGACCTTACCAGGTGTTACCGTATATGAAGGTTGGGGTAATTATCTACTCGTTGAATTTGCTAATGGCGATGAACTATTTAAAGCAGCGTGGAATACGGGAATTATTCTTAGAAATTCACCGATTGAAAACTGCGTAAGAATCAGTGTTGGTAATCGTGATGAATGTGAGAAGACATTGTCATTTATTCGCAATCAACTAGAACAAACAGCGGCATAAGCTAGCCATCAAGAAAAGGATTTATAAAGTGAGCAACCAACAGAAAATATTATTTATAGACCGTGATGGTACGTTAATTGTTGAGCCTCCAGTGGACTTTCAAGTTGACCGTTTGGATAAACTCAAACTCGAGCCGTTTGTTATTCCAAGTTTATTGGCTCTGCAAGACGCAGGGTACCGCCTTGTGATGGTGACTAACCAAGACGGTTTAGGTACTGCTAGCTATCCTCAGGAAGACTTTGACGCTCCTCATAATATGATGATGGAAATCTTTGAGTCTCAAGGCGTTAAATTTGATGATGTTTTAATTTGCCCGCACTTTGATGAAGACAACTGTTCATGCCGTAAACCAAAACTTGGTTTGGTCAAAGAGTATCTTCAAAGTGGCAAAGTGGATTTCAAAACCTCAGCTGTGATTGGTGACCGACAAACTGACCTTCAGCTAGCTGAAAATATGGCGATTCGTGGAATTCAGTACAATCCGGAGACCATGGGTTGGCCAAGAATCTTAAAAGACTTAACGGTAAAAGCACGTACAGCGGAAGTAATTCGTACCACCAAAGAAACGGATATCAAGGTATTTGTAAACCTTGATGAAGCGGGTGGTAATGAAATCTCAACTGGCATGGGCTTTTTCGACCACATGCTTGATCAAATTGCCACTCATGGCGGTTTCCAGATGAAGTGCATTGTGGATGGCGATCTGCACATTGATGACCACCACACTATTGAAGATACCGCTTTGGCTCTTGGGCAAGCTTTGAAAGAAGCGCTGGGTGATAAGCGCGGTATCGGTCGATTTGGCTTTAGCTTGCCAATGGATGAGTGCTTGGCGCAATGTGCCTTAGATCTATCTGGTCGCCCATATCTTAAATTTGATGCCAAGTTCTCTCGTGAGCAGGTGGGGGACTTGTCTACAGAAATGGTCGTTCATTTCTTCCGATCTTTGACCGACACGCTCGCATGTACACTGCACTTATCTTCTTCTGGCGATAATGATCACCACATCATTGAGAGTTTGTTTAAGGCTTTCGGCCGTACACTGCGTCAGGCCATTAAGGTAGAGGGGAACGAGTTACCAAGTAGTAAGGGAGTCTTGTAATGACCAGCAGCAAACAGAATGTAGTCATTATTGATACCGGTTGCGCTAACGTCTCGTCAGTCAAGTTTGCTATTCAGCGTCTTGGCTACGATGTCGTTATTTCTAAGGAACCTCAAGTGGTTCTTAGTGCTGACAAGCTGTTTCTGCCAGGTGTAGGTACGGCAAGTGAAGCGATGAAAAACCTTCAAGAGCGCGATCTTATCGAACTGGTCAAGCAGGTTGAGAAACCAGTACTTGGTATTTGCCTAGGTATGCAGCTGTTGGGCAAGCTTTCACAAGAAAAAGGCCAAAAGGCGGACGAACTTGTTGAGTGCTTAGGCCTTTGTGAAGGGGAAGTAAAACGTCTGGAAACAGGAGATTTACCTCTTCCTCATATGGGGTGGAATACCGTAAAGGCTGTGGCTGGCAATCCGCTGTTTCAAGGGATTGAAGAGGGTGAATACTTCTATTTCGTGCACAGTTTTGGGATGCCCGTCGGCGACTACACCATTGCTGAATGCGAGTATGGCAAACCGTTTAGTGCTGCGATACAAAGTGGCAACTACTACGGCGTACAGTTTCACCCAGAGCGCTCGTCGAAAGCCGGTTCAAAACTAATTCAAAACTTCCTAGAGTTAGTGTAATTCCTTACTTACAAGAAGTTATCGATAGAATTTATCAGCTTCACACGGTCGTGAGGCTTTGAAGGAAATGATTGTGATTATTCCAGCATTAGATTTAATTGAAGGACAAGTGGTTCGTCTGTATCAAGGCGATTATGGTCAAGTTACTGAATACAAAGTAGATCCGGTTGAGCAGTTCAACCTCTACCATCAAGCCGGAGCAAATTGGCTACACCTTGTCGATCTGACTGGCGCGAAAGACACATCAGCGCGCCAGCTTGATTTAATTGCCAAACTACTAGCAGGAACGCCAGCAAACATCCAGATTGGTGGTGGTGTGCGTACTGAGCAAGACGTAGTTGATCTTCTGGAGGCTGGGGCTCAACGTGTTGTTGTTGGTTCGACCGCAGTTAAACAACCAGAGTTGGTCAAAGGATGGATGGAAAAATATGGCGCAGAGAAAATTGTGCTAGCACTCGATATTAACATCGATGAAACAGGCACACGCAAAGTTGCCATCTCAGGTTGGCAAGAAGACTCTGGCGTCACCATTGAAGCGTTAATTAATGATTATCTAACAGTGGGCTTAAAGCATGTGCTGTGCACTGATATTTCACGTGACGGCACATTAGCAGGTAGTAATGTCGAACTCTATGTAGACCTGTGTAAGCAGTACCCACAAGTGCAGTTTCAGTCTTCAGGTGGTATCGGTAGCCTTGCCGATATTGAAGCACTAAAAGGTACAGGCGTGTCGGGCGTGATTGTTGGCCGAGCGTTATTAGATGGTAAATTTACCGCAGAGGAGGCATTCCAATGTTGGCAAAGCGAATAATTCCTTGTTTGGATGTCCGTGACGGTCAAGTGGTGAAAGGCGTTCAGTTCCGGAACCACGAGATTATTGGTGATATCGTTCCGTTAGCCGCACGTTATGCAGAAGAAGGTGCAGATGAGTTAGTCTTTTATGATATCACTGCCTCAAGCGATGGCCGTGTAGTGGATAAAAGCTGGGTAGCGCGAGTGGCAGAAGTGATTGATATTCCATTCTGTGTCGCTGGTGGTATTAAGTCTGCTGAAGATGCGGCACGTATCTTAGAATTTGGTGCTGATAAAGTATCAATCAACTCGCCAGCTTTGGCTAACCCTGAATTGATTACCGAGCTTGCCGACAAGTTTGGTGTTCAGTGTATTGTCGTCGGTATCGACTCCTACTTTGATAAAGAAACGGGTAAGTATCAGGTGTATCAATTCACCGGTGACGAATCACGTACTAAAGCCACTAAATGGGAAACCCGTGATTGGGTTCAAGAAGTGCAAAAGCGTGGTGCAGGGGAAATCGTACTTAATATGATGAACCAAGATGGGGTGCGAAATGGCTATGACATCGAGCAACTTAATATGGTTCGCGAAGTGTGTAAGGTGCCTCTCATTGCTTCTGGCGGTGCGGGTGCGATGGAGCACTTTGCAGAGGCGTACAACAAAACCAATGTTGATGGTGCGTTGGCCGCTTCCGTATTCCACAAGCAGATCATCAATATCGGTGAGCTTAAGCAATATCTAAAACAACAAGGTGTGGAGATCAGACTATGAGTGAAGCAGCAGTAGCGCTCACCGAGCGTATCGACTGGGAAAAAGTAGATGGTCTTGTACCTGCTATTATTCAGGACTTTCAATCTAGCCAAGTTCTAATGATGGGATATATGAATCCTGAAGCGTTGGAAAAGACGTTAGAAACTGAGCAAGTGACCTTTTTCTCTCGCACGAAATCCCGATTGTGGACGAAAGGAGAAACGTCAGGCAACGTACTCCAACTTCGTAATATCGCTCTAGATTGTGATAACGATACAGTACTCGTGAAGGTTGACCCAATTGGACCAACGTGTCACACAGGTACGACTACGTGTTTTGATGGTGACCCACAAGAAGAGTCTCAAATGGTGTGGCTTCATCAGCTTGAGCAATTGCTTGCCGCTCGAAAAGATGCGGATCCGCAATCTTCTTATACCGCGAGCCTCTATGCCCGTGGTACCAAACGTATTTCGCAGAAAGTGGGCGAAGAGGGCGTTGAAGTCGCGCTTGCGGCAACGTCGGGTGACAAGGCGGAGCTAATATGCGAATCAGCTGACTTAATTTATCACCTAATGGTTTTACTTCAGGACCAAGGTCTATCGATGAATGATGTGGTTAATAAGCTGAAAGAACGCCATAAATAATCTTTCAATCAATAAAAAGAGTCAGTAAGTTACCTTACTGACTCTTTTTATTTGTGGGTTAGTAGCCGAATGCAGGAGCAAGTACGTCATACATCAGTGGTGGAAAGTCATCCAATAAATGCAGGGTATTGTTATACGTGTATCCAGTGTCTAGATCGGTAATATCGACTCTAAAATAAAATCGCTCTGAATTCTTATAGACGTCCATATCAAAGTCTGTATTACCATAATAGTGTGTGCCATCAGAAAGGACTTTTGTATGGTCAGTAGAGATATTTAAAGTATGGACTAGTGAACGACATTTTTTGTCGGCGTCTTCGCATTGATAACGAATGTTGAAACTTGCCGCGTCTTCCGCAATGTCTATGTTTCTGTGTGAGTGACCAAGCGCGTCGTGATTAATCGCAGGCCAAATTTCGCCCAATCCAATTTTCTCGTCACTGACGACCCAAATAAAGGCATGTTCATAAAAATAATCAGGGTCAACTATACCTCGTGAAACGTAGTAGACAATGGTCAGCTCTTCTCCGTCCCATTGGCACGATACATGGATATTAATTTGAGGGTAATCGCCTTGATAGCGGCATACCGCTCCTAGTGATTCTAGTGACATACCAAACCGAGCTGATACTTCATTGAACCAAGCTATGGGTAACCTATCGGGTGTAAGGTCTCCCGGTAAATGGCCTGGGTCACCAATATCTGGGTGAGGTCGGTCTGGTTCAGAGCCTTCTGGAAGGTGGACTGGTGGGGACTGTGGTGCGACTTCAGTCTCACTACTGGAAGAGTTACAACCTGCCAATAGAACTAATGGTAGTAGAGCGAAAATATATTTCATATCTGTTGCCTAATGTACTAATTGATTGGGCAAAGTTATAGCACTCAACTAGGAATTAGGCTGCTTAGCTCTGTTTATATCTATGATAAGCGGTCATTATTGGTATTGTATCTTATGGGATCAAGTATGGGAGTGACTCGACTTCTGCGCTTTGTTGAATTTCACATCAGGCAAAGGAACAATCGCCAATTTTAGATAGCAAGCTCCCACGCATAGACTAATTAATATCCCGATGGAGAGCTGAGAAAGCTCGTGTAGTGAAGATGTCACAATGTTATGCAGTAAATAGGCCGTAAGTGAAATAAAAAGTGACATCAACCATTTACTGTGGTCGTAGGGTAAAAATTCAAGTGATTGGCTAACCACATACAGCATGACTAATCTCGCGAAGTATGATGTTGCGAGAACAACTATCACCCCAACGAGTCCCCATATAGGTACCAACACAAAATAGCCAATAACCGCAATTGCGGCACAGATGCCTTGAATCCACATTTGTGCCTTACTGGAATCGCCACTGTAACATCCCAAATTTAAATAATCTCCGGCGTTTTTAATTACGCCTATGACAAGGAGTGCAACCAGAAGTGTACTTGCTGATTGATAGGTGGTTGGTAATATCAAAGTAACGAAGCTCGGTGCGGTTAGAATCATTACAGTAGCAAGCAAGATTGCAATGTTCACACCGAGAACTGCCTTATTTGCACACTCTTGTTTACCATTGGCTCCGTTTAGTATCGCTACTCGATTAGGAAACCACCACAGCGCGTAGGGCTGGAGAGCAAGCCCAAGTATTAGAGCAAATTTAGCACTGACGGCATAGATAGCAAGTTGTTCCACACCAACAAAACTGGCAAGGAACCAACGATCAAGCCCGTTAATCATATAAACTGATGCACCGCCCACCAGCACGGGCAAACCAAAACTCAAAATTAGACGTGACGAGCCTAGATAACCAAAACTCCCCATTTGACTCCATTGATACTTGAGCAAGCACATTAGCAGAAGCAAGCTAGAGCAGGCTGCTGATATTAATACACCATCGATACCATACCCTGCTTCGAGTAGAACAAAGGTCATCATCGCTTGAACGAGCGCTTTAATGACATTAAGAATGCAGAAGCGTTTCGCCATGGCATTCATACGCATTAATGTTAACGGGATGGATATTGCACCATCGATCATGGTGGGGATGAGCAGTAATAAAATTTGGTAGCTTTCGAAGTTAACAGGTAAAGCGTGAATCAACCAGGGGAGGGATATTCCAATGAGGCTACCGCCAATGACACAAACGATGATACTTAAGGTAAAGCAGTTTGAAATAAGCTGCTGCTTCTCTGTACCTTTTGCGGTACCAATATATCGATACATCGCATCGACTATGCCAAAACTGAATAGGATAGTGCCGATATCAGCGAGTAACACTAAAGCTTCAAGTGAACCATACTCGGCGAGCGACAACTTATGCGTGATATAGGGAATCATGACGAGGGATACCCCTTTCATCATCAAGATGCCGATAGCATAATAAGCGGATTGCTTTAGTGAGTTCATGATGCCGATCTACTTGGTAGAAGGATAATGCTTTTGCAGTCTCCAAGTAGACTGCGTAAACGTCGTTTTTCTGGAGCCAAGGATAGTGAGCGTAGGCCAAGTAAGATCGCCGATAAAGGTTGGTTAAGACAACGGTGGTAGTCGGCGTATCCTTCAAGAATGCGTGCTTTTGAACTTCTTAAAGCAGATGAGGAAATGTTCCAATAAAGGTGAGCAGATGTGTACCTGTGCAAGATAGCTTCTAAAGATTTTAAGTTGCGCAACCGATTATCGTCTGTTTGAGTAGTTGAACCTTGTCTCATGACATAGCCTGCTTCAATAGAGTTCACCGCACCGAATGGGTGTTGCTCGCAAATGCGTAGCCACAAATCGAGGTCTTCTCCATATTCTAAATTAGAATCGAAGGGTGCGATGTCTCGAAAAATCTCAGCCTTAATCATTACCGTTGAAGTACCAATCACGTTATTTTGAAGGACAAACTCCAAGGCATCGTTCATCACGATATATTGACGACTGTCAGACTGAAACTGATTCCAATAACCAAAGCAATCAATTATTTCTTCGTACTGTTCGGTAACGTGTTGGTAGTTAGTAAAGGTACCTGCAAGCTCAGGGTGGCATTGATGAAAGTGGAGCTGCCTTTCTAACTTATTAGGCATCCAGTAGTCGTCAGCATCAAGAAAAGCAATATAGTCTCCGCTAGCTCTGTTAATTCCCAAGTTTCTTGCACCCGAAGCACCAAGACCTGACGTTGTAATTATCTGCATTCGAGAATCACTGATGCTGTTAAGGTAACTTGAGGTGTTGTCAGTACTATTGTCATCGACAACAATAACTTCAATGTCCTGGTGTGTTTGAGAGAACACACTTTCAACTGCTTTAGGTAAGTACTCAACGCAGTTATAGGTTGGAATGATGATCGAGATTTTAGCCATATCCTTAGCTCTCTTATCTGCAGCGGTATACGACAAGTAGCACTATACATGCCAAGACCAATATTGTTTTAAAACATGTACTTATGACTATTTGTCGCAAATTGATTGTTTTCAGTTGGATAACAAGTGTCAGATTAGGCAAATTGATTATCGAAATGCGAATAGAGCGTTATTTAAGCGATAAATGGTTGCTTAACAAGCTTTAAGCCTTTGGTGCGTATCTTGCTTAGAACAAAAGACATAGTTAGCTTTTGGGACGGAAGAATGAAAAAAACCGCGTTCATTGCGCCTACATACCCGGTGTTGAGTGAGACTTTTATTCAAACAGAAGTAGATTCGATTAGAGCATGTGGGCACCCCGTCTGCGTGTTTGCATTTGAACTGGAACAAACGCAATCAACTTTTGATTATGATGTTATTAAAATCGGTGAAAATTTCTGTTTGTCTGCACTGGTCCAGTTTAAGTACAAAAATTTGCTAGCGGCGGTGAAGTTTGTTCGTAATCAGAGCTCACTTCCTAAGCGTTCGTTGCTCGTTTATGGCGCCAAATTAGCAACTCAACTCGCAGAACTTGATGTTGAGCACGTTCACGCTCACTTTTGCCAGCACACCACGGCACACGCCATTGTTGCAGCAAAGCTCCTCGGAATAAGTAGCTCTTTTGTTGCACATGGACACGATGTTTATGAGTCTCCTTTCGACGTCGGAGAGAAACTTGCCGCCTGTGACTTCGCAGTCGCTGTTTGTCGTGACATGCTGGATGATTTTAAAGACATGGCGGGCAAAAATATCAAACTGTTACACTGTGGAGTGAAAACCGAGCAGTTTACGTATTCGCCTAAATTGCCTCGCCCTGAAATCTCACTTGTCTTTTTAGGCCGCCTAGTGGAGCAGAAAGGTGTTCAACACTTGTTGGAAGCGATGGCTCCGGTAGCCGAAAAGCTCAACATTTTCCTTGATATTGTTGGTACCGGAGAGTTGGAAGCCGAGCTGAAGCATCAAGTACAACGGCTTGATTTATCCGATAGAGTAAACTTTTGTGGTGCAAAATCTCACGATTGGGTGAAAAAGTCTCTGCCAAATTATGATTGCTTAGTCGCGCCGTTTTGTATGGCCTCTACGGGTAATGTAGATACGGGCCCCCTCGTCCTTAAGGAAGCAATGGCAGTAGGCACACCCGTAATCACGACAGACATCATGGGGTGTAAAGAAATTGTGACTCCAGAGACGGGCTTCGTTGTCCATGAAAAAGATGTCACAGCGCTCAGGGCGAGCATTGTGGAGTTTTCTCAGCTCAGCTTTAGCCAAAGAGTGATGATGGGGCGATTGGCGCATGAGCGCGTTCAAGTAAAGTTCAACGCGCTGTTACAGGCCAGAAAGTTGTCTCGTTGGATAGAGAATCCAGCTTAACGAATGTACCTTGCGTTGATGCTTACGTGCCAACGATGCAGTTGACCGTTAGTTTTCTCTATCCATAAATCATTATGATATTCGTAGATGCGACCATTTACGGTGAGGGTGAATCCATTTTCTTTGACGCTTTCTAACTTTGTGAATTGGTCGGAAGTGACCAGAAAAGGCTCACTGTTATCTATTGACGTTGCGTCAGACAAGACAAAGTAGGCGTATTTGGGACCAGCATCGGGGTCGGTAGAATGAATTCGGTGCGCGACGAGCTTGAACTCATCACTCAAAGGGGCGCTGAGAGTTTGTTTGCCCATTGTTTCGTGGGTAGGTATAAACACCCATGAGAGGGTTGCGATGATGGCAAGTAAAACCACACCAAAAGCTAGGAGTAATTTGTTCATAAGATACGAGTTGAAACGAAAGATAAAGAGACAGTGCCAAGCTTACCATTGAAGGTAAGGGAGTGCTAAAAATTATCTGGTCGCAGGTAGGAACCCACGACCAGTAGAAAGGTTAGATAGTAGAATTATAAGGTTCCCGTTTAGGGCAAGTCCCAAGAATTTCCCTTCGTCCAGACTCCTTCACTTCTTCTAAAATAACATCGAACCCCCAAAGTCGATAAAGGTGCTTCAAAACTTCGTCATGGCCTTTATCCAGAGGAATGCGATTATGTGGAACATGTTGTAATGTAAGCGAGCGGTCTCCTCGAACATCCACATTGTAAACTTGGATGTTCGGCTCGAGATTACTCAGGTTGTACTGCGCTGCGAGTTTTTCACGTATCTGACGATATCCCATTTCATCATGAATAGCGGAGACTTCGACGAAGTTCTTTCGGTCATCATCGAGAATGGAGAAAAACTTAAACTCACGCATTAAATGCGGAGATAAATATTGGCTAATAAAGCTCTCATCTTTGAAGTTGTGCATAGCAAAATGCATAGCATCGAGCCAATCACTGTCGGCCAACTCTGGGAACCATTCTCTATCCTCGTCCGTTGGTTCTTCACAGATGCGCTTAATATCCCTAAACATTGCAAAGCCTAGAGCGTAAGGGTTTATACCACTAAAATAAGGGCTGTTATAAGCGGGTTGAGCAACCACACTGGTGTGGCTGTGCAAGAACTCGAGTATGAACTTATCAGACACCAGACCTTCATCATACAAATGATTAAGAATTGTGTAGTGCCAGAAGGTTGCCCAACCTTCATTCATTACCTGTGTCTGTTTCTGCGGATAGAAATATTGACTTACTTTGCGCACGATCCTAACGATTTCACGTTGCCAAGGCTCTAGTAATGGCGCGTTCTTTTCAATGAAATAGAGGATATTTTCCTGAGGTTCACTTGGGAAGCGTACCTTTTGGTCCTCTTCTGGTGTTCGATTTTGAGGTACAGTGCGCCACAGGTCATTAACTTGAGATTGCAAATAGGCCTCACGTTCTTCTTGGCGAATCTTCTCTTCTGCAATTGAGATTTTTTCTGGACGTTTATAACGGTCCACACCGTAATTCATTAAGGCATGACACGAGTCTAGAATTTGCTCTACCTCTTCTTCACCATACTTTTGCTCGCAGTCAGCAATGTATTTCTTAGCGAAAAGCAGGTAATCAATAATAGAACTAGCGTCCGTCCATGTTTGAAATAGATAGTTGCCTTTAAAGAAGGAGTTGTGACCGTAACAGGCATGAGCCATAACCAGCGCCTGCATGGTGACTGAATTCTCCTCCATGAGATACGCAATACATGGGTTGGAATTGATTACGATTTCATAGGCCAAACCCATTTGACCATGTTTATACCCCTGTTCTGTCTGGATGAACTTCTTACCAAATGACCAGTGATTATAGTTAATGGGCATCCCTATACTCGAATAGGCATCCATCATCTGTTCTGACGTAATAACTTCGATTTGGTTAGGGTAGGTGTCGAGACGGTAATGCTCTGCGACACGCTTTATTTCCTTGTGGTAGCGTTCCAACATGTCGAAAGTCCAATCAGGACCGTCTGGAAGTACCTTTGACTTAACTTTAGTATCTGTCGTCATATGCACGTCTCCCTATGCGGTCTCTTTTTGAAACAACTCCCTAAACACTGGGAATATGTCTTCAACAGAACGAATGTTCTTCATTGCAAAGTTGTCGAATTCATTCTCTAACTTTTCATATTCATGCCACAGTGTTTGGTGCGTTCTACGAGTGATTTCGATGTAAGAGTAATACTGGCAAGCTGGTAACAGTTTATTGACGAGTAATTCGCGACAACGAGGCGAATCATCAGCCCAGTTATCGCCATCTGAAGCTTGCGCTGCGTAGATGTTCCACTCTCCGAGAGGATAACGGTCTTCTACAATTTCCTTCATCAATTTGAGAGCACTTGAAACGATGGTGCCACCAGTTTCTTGAGAATAGAAGAATTCGTGCTCATCAACCTCTTTCGCCTGAGTATGATGTCGAATAAACACCACTTCAACATTCTCATAGGTGCGTGTTAAGAATAAATACAACAACACATAGAAGCGTTTAGCGATATCTTTGGTTGCTTGGTCCATTGACCCAGATACATCCATCAAACAAAACATTACGGCTTGGCTTGAAGGAACTGGACGTTTTTCATAGTTTTTAAAACGAAGATCGAAGGTGTCGATAAAAGGTACGCTATCGATTTTTTTGCGAAGCTCAGCGATCTCTTCTTTGAGTCGGTTTTCCTCAATTGGTTTAGCTGGCTCGCTCATCTGGACGTCATCAAGCTCTTTACAAAGCTCATCGAGCATACGTCGTTTGCCCGCTGTCATCGCGGTGCGTCGTGCTAACGACTGTTGTAAGGAACGAACGATGGCAATGTTAGAAGGCATACCAGCAGTTTGATAACCTGCTCGATGCGTTTTCCATTCTTTAATTTTGTTGATTTGATTCTTTTTGAGGTTCGGTAGTGCGAGATCTTCAAACAGAATATCAAGGTATTCGTCTTTAGAAATCTGGAACACGAATTCGTCTTCACCTTCACCGTCAGGACTTGCTTCCCCCTGACCAGAGCCACCACCTTGTCCGCCTTTTGGTGGGCGTTCAATTTTGTCCCCTGTGATGAATTGGTCGTTACCAGGATGAACGCGCTCTTTCACGCCTCCTTGGCCTTGATGGAAAATCGGCTCACTAAGATCTTTTGCAGGAATCGAAACATCCTCGCCAGTCTCAGTATTGGTAATGGAGCGGCGATTGACGGCATCGGTAACCGATTCTTTGATTTTCTGTTTATGCCTGCGTATGAAACGCTGCCTGTTAACGGCACTTTTGTTCTTGCCGTTCAAGCGTCTATCGATAAATTGTGCCATGAGTTACTCCCTGTATTCCTCTCACCAAACAGCCACCGAGCTTTCGCTCGGGGCTGAGATAAACAGTCAGGTGTACTTATGAGGATTTACGAACTCTCAAGTACCACTCAGACAGCAATCGTACTTGTTTCTCGGTGTAGCCTTTCTCCATCATACGATTAACAAAGTCGTCGTGCTTACGTTGGTCTTCGGATGATGTTTTCGCATTAAATGAAATAACAGGTAGTAGTTCTTCCGTATTGGAGAACATTTTCTTCTCGATAACCGTGCGAAGTTTTTCGTAACTTGTCCAAACGGGGTTTGAACCATTGTTATTAGCACGAGCACGAAGCACAAAGTTAACGATCTCGTTTCGGAAATCTTTAGGATTACTAATACCCGCGGTTTTTTCGATTTTTTCTAGCTCTTCGTTAAGTGAAGCTCGGTCGAATAACTGACCTGTTTCCGGGTCACGATACTCTTGGTCTTGAATCCAGAAGTCCGCATAGGTGACGTATCGGTCGAAGATATTTTGTCCGTACTCTGAGTATGACTCCAAGTAAGCGGTTTGAATTTCTTTACCAATGAATTCCACATAGCGAGGTACTAGATAACCTTTAAGGAATTCTAAATACTTCTCGCCCACTTCTTGAGGGAACTGTTCACGTTCAATTTGCTGTTCAATGACGTAGAACAGGTGCACTGGGTTTGCTGCGACTTCAGATTGGTCGAAGTTGAAGACTCGTGACAGAATCTTAAAGGCGAAACGAGTAGACAGGCCAGACATGCCCTCATCGACGCCGGCATAGTCGCGGTATTCTTGATAGCTCTTCGCTTTAGGATCGGTGTCTTTCAATGTCTCACCGTCATAAACACGCATTTTCGAGAACAGAGATGAGTTTTCTGGCTCTTTTAGGCGCGATAGTACGCTGAATTGACCTAGAAGCTCTAGGGTACTTGGTGAACAAGGTGCTTTTGAGAGCTCACTATGATCAAGAAGTTTCTGGTAAATTTTAACTTCTTCAGAGACGCGCAAGCAGTATGGCACCTTAACGATGTAGACACGATCCAAGAACGCTTCGTTGTTCTTGTTATTACGAAAGGTTTGCCATTCTGATTCGTTCGAGTGAGCCAATATCATACCGTCGAATGGCAGAGCTGAAAGTCCTTCAGTACCGTTGTAGTTACCTTCCTGTGTTGCGGTTAGGAGTGGGTGCAAGACTTTAATCGGAGCCTTGAACATTTCCACGAATTCCATCAAACCTTGGTTTGCGCGGCACAACGCACCTGAATAGCTATACGCATCTGGATCGTCTTGTGAGAAGTGTTCAAGTTGGCGAATATCAACTTTACCTACTAGAGCGGAAATGTCTTGGTTGTTCTCATCACCGGGTTCAGTTTTAGCTATCGCGACTTGGTCTAAAATAGATGGTCTGACTTTGACAACCTTAAACTTAGTAATGTCGCCGCCAAACTCGTGTAAGCGTTTCGCTGCCCAAGGTGACATGATTGAGCGTAGGTAGCGTTTCTCAATACCATATTCACTTTTCAGTAGGTCTCCGTCTTCTGAAACATCGAACAAACAGAACGGGTGATCGTTGACCGGACTGCGCTCGCCGTTGGCAGATAACACGTAAATAGGCATTTTCTGCATTAATGCTTTAAGCTTCTCTGCAAGCGAAGATTTACCGCCACCTACTGGGCCTAGAAGGTATAGTATTTGTTTTCTTTCTTCTAGACCTTGAGCGGCATGCTTGAGATAAGACACAATTTGTTCGATGGCATCTTCCATGCCGTAGAAATCTTCGAACGTTTTGTAGCGAGAAATGATGCGATTTGAAAAAATACGACTTAAGCGAGGATCCTGAGCGGTATCAATAACCTCAGGTTCACCGATTGCGAGTAAAAGACGTTCCGCTGCATTGGCGTAAGCACTCTTGTCGTCTTTACATAGAGATAAGAATTCCTTGATAGACAATTCTTCATCTTTTGCGGCTTCGTAGCGCGCTTGATAATGATCGAAAATACTCATAGCTGATTCCCCTTAAACCTGCAAAGCTGACCATTGACAGATATACAATGCGACTCCATGTCATTTTTAAGACTAGTAGGGTTTTCAGATTTATGCTTATCAATTATGCATTTATTTACAAAACTTCCTCAATTTAGTCCGCTGATTATCCCCCTGTCTCAACTTTTATACGTGAGTCCCGATTATTAGATTAGACCGGTTGAGAGTAAGAAAAGTTGCTTAAAAAAAGCCCTCTGCCTAGGAAGGAAGAGGGCTTTTTGATAACTGATTGTTTTAATGCGTTAAAGTTAAGCGTTAAAAATCTGTCTGAATTCTGCTGCTGATAAGTGGTACTGACGTGGACAATTTCTCCATGTCACCAACATACGACGATATTTCTCAAGCATAGGTACATGGCTATTGAAGTGATGATCGCCTTTGTCGAATTGTGGATAAAGTCCCTCAGAATCGATTAGGAAGCGAACATAATTAACCAGTTGTGCTTCAGTTGCGATATCAAACCCTAAAAACTGTAAACGACGTTGGTCTACATCGTTACGTTCTTCATCTGAAAGCATCTTGTTGGATTCTTGCATGGCGTGGTACATTTCCATGATGTCGATTACTTCACGACACTCGTCTTCAACTAAACAGCCATACTCTTTGTTTATTTCACGCATTTGCAGTTCATAACCACGCTCTACAATTGTTTGCAGGCGCTTATACTTTTCTGCGTTTTCTGGCGTAAGCTTAGCCATTAGATAATATTGATTAGATAGGATTAGACGTTGAGCATTTGTCATTTCCATGGTGAAAAGCCTCACTAAAAAGTCATCATTATAAGTTTACGAATGAATTCGCTATACCGACAGGTTATCAGCTTCTCGATATTGTGTAACATGATCTCAACACGTATTTATTACAAAAAAACGCGCTTTCTAGCGCGTTTTTTTCGTGTCAAAAGATTTCTGAATCTACTGTTAGTACTTAACGGTATCAGTATATTGCAGAAGAATATTTTGGATGTTATCCATGACTTCTTTGGTCGGCGGCTGCGTTCCCTCGAGAGGGTACTCAAAACCGAGCGCTTCCCACTTATGTGCGCCTAACTTGTGGTATGGCAACAGTTCGACCTTCTCGATGTTGTCCATATCTTTAATAAACTCTCCAAGCATGTGAGCGGCTTCTGGGTCGTCCGTATAACCCGGGACGACAACATAGCGAATCCATGTTTTTTGGCCAATCTTGTGTAGATAACGAGCGAAATCTAATGTGCGGCGATTAGATACACCGATGAAATCTTGGTGAATTTCATCTTTCATGTGCTTTATATCGAGCATCACTAAGTCGGTAGCATCCAAAACTTCGTCGATAACATCAGTATGCTTACGGATGTAGCCGTTAGTGTCCAAGCAGGTATGAATGCCTTCCGCTTGAGCGGCGCGAAAGAAGTCACGGACAAACTCAGGTTGGAGCATGGCCTCACCGCCTGAACAAGTAATACCACCACCAGATGCATTCATAAAGTGACGGTAGGATTTTGCCTCGGCAATCAACTCGTCGACGGACACTTCTTTACCGCCATGAGTATCCCAAGTATCACGGTTGTGGCAATACATACAACGCATGAGACAGCCTTGAAGAAAGACAATAAAACGGATCCCAGGTCCATCGACCGTACCGCAGGATTCGAATGAGTGAATGCGACCAGTTGTTGACATATGCTCTTCTCTACTTACTTATTTTTACGCGTCATTTTATTACAAAATGGCCCCCTACGACAGGAAAAGTGGTACCCCATTCATAGTCTGTATCGATCAAAAACCGACTTCTGTTGCCCATAGTGAAATAATGTTATAGCGTTGTTAATTATATTATTAATACATGGTACATAGATTGCTAGTTTGCTTACTTTAAACCAGTATCAACTGGTTGCGTCTGTTGCAGATAATATCGGTCAGGAGACCGACATGCTTATCGTCACAAGGGGAAATACATGGAAGTAGCCTTATCACAAAAACAAAAAACTGCCTTTTCGATGCTCACTCTTTGGTCTGGGTTCATCATTTTGGTGTTTTTTATTTTTAACTCACTTTCCAGTTTAAGCGAG
The DNA here is from genome assembly GCF_900088415.1 of Vibrio mediterranei. GTDB lineage: Bacteria > Pseudomonadota > Gammaproteobacteria > Enterobacterales > Vibrionaceae > Vibrio > Vibrio mediterranei. The sequence continues at coordinate 225,663 of NZ_FLLQ01000004.1, read as the reverse complement.
AAATTCACCAGTAGTAGTGAAATGGAGCGAGCCAGTGCACATTTAGCCTCTACTCAAGTGTTGTTGATGGATACCGTTAATCGACGAACCACATTAGTGGCTGGTGGCATGGATGCGTTTGAAGATAGCATGGACCGATTGGAAACCAGTGCGGAGCAAGACCTAGCGTTCTTAAAGCAAGCCGGTTTGACTACTGAGAGTGATAATGTTTCCAATACGTTAGAGTCGTTTATCTTTAATTTGAGCCCTTGGCTGACCATCAAATCAGAGTTGGGTTTCTCCGTGAATGACGGATTGCTACAGCAGCTACAGCAGAATAACGCCAAGATCGATGCCGCTATCAAAGAAACAGGTATGGTGACGCTGACTTCAGATTTTCAGAAAGTAGTGACCAGTTTGCAGGAATACTTAATTCAGCCCAACGAACAAAACGAAAAAGGCTTTAAGCGAGCTCTTGCAGGATTTGTTAATGCATCAAATACCTATGCCATGTTGGAGCTTTATGAGAATGAAGTCAAAGCATTGGAACTCGGCTTCGCGCGAGTGGTTGAGCTGTCAGGTACTTTAGTTGGTTTAGAGCAGAAGTTAGACCAAGCTCAGGCGATTACTTTAGAGGCCTTTGACAAAGCCGCTCTAGCACTGAATCAACAAGCACTTTCATTAGGTAATCAAGCCGCCGATGTATCGAGCATGACCAAGGCTTCCGTCGGTATCGCTTGTGCTTTATTAGCACTATTTACTACAGCTATCTTCCTCACATTAAATGTCTCTCTGGCTCGCTCGTTAAAGCAAACACTGTCAGCACTTAAACTCGTAGAACAAGGTGATCTTTCGACGCGTCTTGCCGTGAGTAATAATCATCGTGATGAGTTCAACCAGCTTAAGCAAGCCATCAATGTGAGTTGCGAAAATTTAGGGACTCTGGTTGATGGTGTGAAAACCAACAGTCAGCAACTATCGAACAGTTCTGGTGAGCTAGACAGCGGAATCAATCAACTAAGACAGCACCAAAGTCAAGTTATTGAACAAACGCAGTTATTGGCGTCCGCGACTGAAGAGGTGAGTGTTACCACACAAGAAATTTCTGGTTCTTTAGAGTATGTGGCAACCATTAGTAAAACCTCAGCAGAGTCTGCGCAAGCGGGTGGTGAAGTTATTGTAGATACCATCGCTGCTTTTGAACAAGTTGGCACTATTCTGGAAGAAGCCGCTACCCATATCGAACAGCTGGAGCAAGCTTCCCAAAAGATAGACTCAGTGATGGAAATCATTAATGGTATTGCTGAGCAAACCAACTTATTGGCACTGAATGCCGCGATTGAAGCGGCGAGGGCAGGAGAGCAAGGTCGAGGTTTTGCTGTGGTGGCAGATGAAGTGCGAAGTCTCGCAGTAAGGACAGTACAAGCGGTAGAGGAAATCTCTGGTACGATAGACACAATGAAACAGGAAAGCACGCAAGTCATTCAGTTTATTGCTCAATCTGACAGTTCCATGCAGTCAGGTCGAGAGCAAGGGAATCAAGCGAAAACCGCACTTGAAGAGATCATGAATAAGGCACAAGAAGCTAGCTCTCAAACTGAAGTGATTTTTGCCTCTGTTAAGGAACTAGCGACAACTTCGCAATCGATGGCCAGCAACATGGCGCAAATCAGTGACTCTATGGGTGAACTTGAGGCGAGTAGTCAGAGTTTGAAAGAAACCAGTGATGGGGTAGATAAGCGTTCCACGGAGCTCTATCAAGAATGTGAGAGATTTAAGACGGCGTAATAAACGCTATGGTAAAGGTATATATCGATGAAATAGGCACCTAGGAAGGTGCCTATTTCACTTTAGAAGAAAGCAAAAAGCGAAATTCCTCCATTGCCATAGATAGACTTTGACGCTTCTTTATATTCTGCGGACTTAGAACCGGCAAAGGCACTAATACCAACATAGGCGTTATACCACGTCACACCAAGAACTGCCTCACCTTGCCACGGCTGTAAAGTGACGTCGTAAGCATCACTTGGCTCTGGTATTCCGGGTCTCTCTCCTTGAATAGTAAGATCATTAAATCGGTAGCGAGCTTTTAAGCCAAAATAAGTAAACCAGCCTTTATTAGAGGCGCCGATCATCCCGGCCTTAAACGGGTTTTCTGTACTGATGTTTGCAGAACCGAAGTTACCTCCAAGTTCTGAACCAAAGCGAAACATCATCCCCGTGGAAACATCACTTCTAAAATTCCCTAGGTTTGCTTCGGTGACGTTTGAGACTTCCCATCCGGTATTGCCAAAAAGTGGCTCGCGTTTCCAATTTAGATGAGTTAAGTAACCAATACTGCCTGCGACTTGATCCTCAATCTGATATTCCCAGCCTTTTGGGTCTGCTGAACCCACAATCGAGTGCACCAACTGCTGCGCTTTATCGGCAAATGACCCTTCACCAGTGCTACCTAACGTGAGATTGAAACGCTGTGCCTGTTGAGGGTGCAAACTAATGTAATTCAGTTCGCCATGGAAATAACCTGCATAGGGGCGGTCATTAGCCAGAGGTACAGTGGCTTCAATATCCGAAGGGGTCCACATCTTATGTCCAAGCTGAAATTCAAACTTATCAAGAGAAGCGCTTCCCCAATAAGACAGACTAAGCGGTTTGAATAAAGCCCAAGGGGTGATGGCGCTGCTGGTATAAGAAAGAAAAATACCGTTGGTATAGTCTTCGTCTGTGCCAAAGATACCGTCATTATCGAGTGAAAATGAGACGGTAGAGCGCTCAGAGGCTAAGACAACACTACTGACAAAAATCAAAGGTAAAATGGCGGCTGCTTTCATATGTGTCACTCTCTTCAAATACGGCTAGTAGAGATGTTTTATTATTAAGTTGAGTGTGACACGAAAGAAAAAGGTTAGTCAGTGATCTATAGATGAAAAAGTATCTCTATCGTAGCGAAATTGTAAACAATCCTTAACCAGTGAGAACTACGTACTTTTTGTTGATAGGAATCAAAATTAGACAGAAATAAAAAAACCTCGCCGAAGCGAGGTTTTTATCTAAATCAGTATAATCTCAGATTATAGAGATTCAGTGAACGTACGTGCGATTACGTCAGCTTGTTGCTCTGCAGTTAGAGAGTTGAAGCGAACAGCGTAACCAGATACACGGATTGTTAGCTGAGGGTATTTCTCAGGGTGCTTAACAGCGTCTTCTAGAGTTTCACGGTTAAGAACGTTCACGTTCAGGTGTTGACCACCCTCAATGCCAGCTTCGTGGTGGAAGTAACCATCCATCAGACCAGCAAGGTTAGCGCGTTGGCTGTCTTCTTCTTTACCTAGAGCGTTTGGAACGATAGAGAAAGTATAAGAGATACCATCTTTAGCGTGTGCAAACGGTAGTTTACCTACAGAAGTAAGTGAAGCTACAGCACCTTTCTCGTCACGGCCGTGCATTGGGTTAGCACCTGGTGCGAAAGGAGCGCCTGCGCGACGACCATCTGGAGTGTTACCAGTTTTCTTACCATATACCACGTTAGAAGTGATAGTTAGGATAGACTGAGTAGGCACAGCGTCACGGTAAGTTTTCAGTGAACGGATCTTGTTCATGAATACTTCTACTAGTTCACAAGCGATGTCATCTACGCGAGCATCGTTGTTACCGAACTTAGGATAGTCGCCTTCGATTTCGAAGTCGATTGCAACACCGTCTTCGTCACGTACTGGCTTAACTTTAGCGTACTTGATAGCAGCTAGAGAGTCAGCAGCAACAGAAAGACCAGCGATACCACAAGCCATAGTACGACGAACGTCACGGTCGTGTAGAGCCATTAGTGCAGCTTCGTAGCTGTACTTGTCGTGCATGAAGTGGATGCTGTTTAGTGCAGTTACGTACTGCTTAGCTAGCCAATCCATGAAGTGGTCTAGTTTGCCCCATACATCGTCGAAGTCTAGAACTTCGTCAGTGATCTTAGGCATTTGTGGGCCAACTTGAATCTTAAGCTTCTCGTCCACACCGCCGTTGATAACGTATAGAAGAGTCTTAGCTAGGTTCGCACGAGCGCCGAAGAATTGCATGTGTTTACCAATAACCATTGGAGATACACAACATGCGATTGCATAGTCATCAGACTCGAAGTCTGGACGCATTAGGTCGTCGTTCTCGTACTGGATAGAAGAAGTATCGATAGATACTTTTGCACAGAACTTCTTGAAGCCTTCAGGTAGCTGCTCAGACCAAAGTACAGTGATGTTTGGCTCTGGAGAAGGACCCATAGTGTATAGAGAGTTTAGGAAACGGAAGTTTGAACGCGTAACAAGCGTACGACCGTCAAGACCCATACCACCCATAGACTCGGTAGCCCAGATTGGGTCACCAGAGAACAGATCATCGTACTCAGGAGTACGTAGGAAACGAACCATACGTAGCTTCATTACGAAGTGGTCGATCATTTCCTGAGCTTCAACTTCAGTAATCTTACCTTCAGCGATGTCACGCTCAATGTAGATATCTAGGAAAGTAGAAGTACGACCTAGAGACATTGCAGCACCGTTTTGAGACTTAACAGCAGCTAGGTAGCCGAAGTAAGTCCACTGAATAGCTTCTTGAGCTGTTTCAGCTGGGCGAGAGATGTCGCAACCGTATTTCTCAGCCATAACTTTCATTTGGCCAAGTGCACGGTGTTGCTCTGCGATTTCTTCGCGAAGCTGCATAGTCATTTGAAGATCTTCGCCGTTCTCGAAACGCTCTTGTAGAGAAGCGAATTGAGCTAGCTTGTCTTGCATTAGACGGTCAATACCGTAAAGAGCCACACGACGGTAGTCACCGATGATACGACCACGACCGTATGCATCTGGAAGACCAGTTAGAACGCCTGACTTACGGCATTTCATGATGTCTGGAGTGTAGATATCGAAAACACCAGCGTTGTGAGTTTTACGATATTCAGTGAAGATTTTCTTAACTTGTGGGTCTAGTTCGCGGTTGTACGCTTTGCATGAACCTTCAACCATACGGATACCACCGTTAGGGATGATTGCACGCTTAAGCGGCGCTTCAGTTTGAAGACCTACGATAGTTTCAAGATCTTTTTCGATGTAACCTGCATCGTGAGCAGTGATGGTAGAGATAACTGAAGTATCAAAATCAACAGGTGCGTGAGTTGAGTTTTCTAGTTTGATACCTTCCATTACCTTAGCCCAAAGCTTGTTAGTTGCTTCAGTACCTTCAGAAACTAGGAAAGACTCGTCACCCTCGTATGGAGTGTAGTTCTTTTGGATGAAATCACGAACGTTAACTTCGTTTTGCCACTCACCTGCAGCAAAACCTTCCCAAGCTTTAGCAAATTGCTCTGCCATGACATACCTACCTTTTTAGTAGAAAAAACACGTACTGTACGCTATTACGCATGTTCACCGGAGGGTGAACCAGTACACTTGAATAAAAATATCTATAACCACTTAGGGTTAGTATGGATATAGATATTGTCATTCCCTACGTTAAAATCAAGCTTACACTAAAAATAATTTGTAAAACTTAAACTAAATCAATAAAAGTTAAAAAAGTTTGATAAAAATATGGGCAGTGAATGTCACTGCCCAAATAATCAACTAGATATTATAGGAAAGCTGGAATGCCGTACTGGCCTTCTAACATACCTACAGCTAGCATCGCTACTAAGCAGATAACGAACACACCCACAGGGATGACAATCTTATCTACAAAAGATAGACGAGAAGCACGTTCTTTGTCACCAATTAGACCATTATTATCTAGGAACATGGTCAGCGCCCATGCCAACACCGGGTTAGCAACGACTGATGCAAAGATACAAATACCTGCCGCTTGTGAATCCTTAGTCTCTTTTACCATCTGCATACCAGCTTCAAGTAGAGGAAGGAATACACCCACTAGTAGCGCAACGCGCATTACTGGAGGCCATACTGCTACGTCCATTGGGAAACCAAGAATAGCAACAATGATACATAGAGAACCAAGTAGAATCGCACCTGCTGGAATTGGACGCTTAGCGATCGCAGCTGGGATCATGTAAGTACCCCAAGAAGACGTGATGTTACCACCACCAACCGCAGTACCTACCATTTGACGGATTGAACACATAGTCATTGTGTCATCTACATCCATGAGTACTTTTTCAGTCTTACGTGGGTAGTTAAGTTCTTGGAAAATACGGTGACCAAGGAAGTCAGGTGACCACATCGCAACCGCTAGAATCGCAAATGGTAGAGAAGCAATAAAGTGCTGTAGGTTCGGAAGACCTAGCATCCAACCTTCTTCTGTGCTGCCCCACCAATAAACTGGATTTAGGTTAGGAAGACCCATTTCAGTTTCGAACGTCAAGTCGAAACCAGCACCCAGACCAAGGGCCAGTAGAAGACCCGTAACGGCACAAACCGGAATAGCTAGCCAACGCATGTTTATCTTAGCGAGGTAGGCGTACACTGCGATGTTGATGCCAAGTACGACCAAGCCAACATAACCCATGCTGCCTGCTTCAACACTCGCAGATTGCAAACCTACTGCCCATTCTTGAATGGAACCGATTTGGCTCATCGTACCGGTGAAGCCGAGGAAGATTAATAAGCCCCCCGCCGTACCTTGGGAGGTTAGGTTTACAAGCTTCGAGCCACCCTTGAAGTAACTTAGCAAAAGGCCGAACACACCAAGAAGGATTGCAAGAGCAAGAGGGTGAGCACCAGCAAGCGCGATAGAACCGATAAGTGGGATCATCGGACCGTGGTTACCAGCAAGGTTAGCTCTTGGGTTGATGAAACCTGATGCAAGAACACAGAAAAGAAGTGCTGGGATTAGCATTTCTACACGTGCAACTTCGATCGCAAACTCTTTCCCAAGGTTTACGTGATCCCAAGCAGCGGTTAGACCGTCAGCCCATGACATCATTACTGCAGAGTACATCGCAATAATGCCGATGGTACCAGCAAGAGCAGGTACTAAATCTTCTAGTTCAAAGCGGAAGTCACGGCCTGGTAGGTTTAAACCAAAGCGGCGCGGTTTCATGATTTGAAGTTCGTGGTCTAGGTATTCAGAGCGGCTGGCAAACTCAGATGCTGGACGGTGAAGCTCTTGATAGCTCTTAGTCTCGATATCCGAATCAGAATGCGCTTTGTTAACTGCGTCTGACATAGATTCCTCATATATATAAAAAGTTAGTCGTTTGGCTTGATAAACGAACTGGTTCACACCGACTTGGCTAGGCTGCTGCACGTTAACGACGTGCTAAGAATAGACGAGATTCCTAAAAATGGGGTGAATAATTCGTGCTATATCAATGGAGCCGAGTCTAACAAGCAACACTAAGACCTTGATTGATCTTGATCACTTTAAGAAAAAATGTGAAAGAAAACTACAACAGTTGTTTGAATCAGCGCACTTTATTAACAGTGAGCGTAAGCGACTTTCAATATGAAAATTTTATGAACAACATCATTTTTATCAATAAGTATTGGTTGCTCGGTTAGTTAACGGAGTTGGCATGGAGATTGCGATAACTATGAAAATGATATAGAGACGGCAACTTGTTGCCGCTTACGTACGGGTTAGGAACAAACGATGAAAAAAGCAGTAATGTTGCCGTTAGTTGCAGCAATTTCGGGTGCAATGGTTGGTTGTGGTGGCGGTGGCGGCGGTGGCGGTTCTACAACACCAAGTCCAAAATCTTACACATTTCAGTTTATACAAATGGAAGTGAATAAAGATCCAGCCACAATTAGTTGCGCAAGTCCAACGATTTTCAAAAGCTACAGTGACGGTAACGTGGATTATGCGAAGATAGCATCGGGAAATATAGATATTCACACTTATAATGCTGACGGCAGTTTCAATAAAGATCTCTCGAGTAAGCTCGGAAGCGATGGAAGGCTAACGTTTACGGTTAACGATGTTCAAGATGGTGGTTATGTAACCGTAATTGATAATTTAGGTTCTAGTTCTAGCCCCGTTCTTCACTCTCTATCCATTCAAAAAGAACTACTATCAGACTTGTTAATCAACGTAGAATCTTTACAAGGAAATCAAGCAAGCTGCTATACGAGCAATAAACTTAATTCTTCGGGAGACTTAAAGAAAGCCTCGTTAGGTTCTAGTGATGGAGGGCTCACCATTGATGCATACTCCTATGAAACATACATAGATGGATATGAGTCTAGTACCGCTAACATAAAGACGGAAATGCCAATTACAAGTAATAATGAACAGGTAATGTTTACCGGTTTGCATGCTGGAAAAGTTGTTGCTGCTAAGATGGTTACAGCAGGGACACTTACTGCGGATTCAGCCTCTTCACCAGGTTCTGTAGCCTTAGACACTCTAACTTCTTCCATCGATCTAAACTGGGCTATATCCGGAACACAGGTTTTAGGTAGCAGCTTTGCCTTGGCGTTTAGCGACAGTGTCATGTTTAAATGGCAAGAAATATCCCAGTCGACTTTGGACCTATTAGTGTTAGATGACTTGGGCTATAGCTTTTTATTAGAGGGGCAAGAAGCCGGTTGGAGCATCCTATCGAACACACCAGTAAATGCTAACCAAGTGGTTACAGAAGTAGCGTTGACAAACGCAACAATTTCAACAGGAATAACCCCTCAAATAAATAGCTGTGCTTCCGGTTGTGTCGTTGATACACAAAACGCAGTCGATAGCAATGATAATGGTTTCCAACGCAGCTACTTTGAAGTCTCCGCAAACTCAAAGCACACTATTTATGCGAAGGTTCCTAATAATAGTGAAACAGTGATACCGAACTACAATATTAATGATGCATATAAGCCTATAGACGGATTGGCGCCTGAAGTATCATTCTTTTTGAGTAAAGACGATCTAACAGAGTCATTTACTAAATTTGCTATGAACAAATACAACAACCCTGGGTCGACTTCTTCTTTTGTAGATAAGGTCTCGGTAGTGGCTCTACCTTCCGAGTCTCTGATCGACAAGCAGAAAAATGCAAGTTTGCAATATGAAGTAATAGAGCGTTAGATAAAAACATATTGTCCAAAAGCCTCTCACTGAGAGGCTTTTTTGATCTAACTATCAAAACACTCAACTAGTTCATTATCTTTACTAATGTGCCATTAGATAGGCTTATATCCCGGCATTTAACTTGTTGGCAGAGATAAGGTCTAAATCACAGTTGATTTATGTAACATTTGCGCAATAAAAGCACCGGAAGAATAAAAAATCATCAATGACTAAATGCGCAGCATCCAGTAAAGATTATTCACAATTATAAGTTATAAACTCTTTAAATTGCATAAATCGTCAGATACAATCGCTGTGTTAAGAATGAAAACAGGTTAATAGTTTGTTGCAAACTGTACATTGTAGTGCTAGCTTGTATCGAACAAATAAAAGGTCGGAGTACCTTTCGCCTCTAACAATAGGCATAGCAGTCAATAATATACAGGGAGCACAAGCGCATGAATGATGTACCAGCGCTGGACATAAAAGAACTGCACAAGACCTTTGGTCAAAATGAAGTTTTAAAGGGGATTTCCCTTTCTGCACACAAAGGTGATGTCATCTCGATTATTGGCTCATCTGGTTCTGGAAAAAGTACATTTCTTCGTTGTATCAACCTTCTTGAAACACCCACAGAGGGCGAAATTTGGGTTAACGGTGAGTTAATCGAAATGAAGCGCAATCGTTCGGGTGAGTCTCTTCCTGCCAATGAAAAACAAGTTCAGCGAATCCGTTCTCGCTTGGCTATGGTATTTCAAGGTTTCAACTTGTGGTCTCATATGACGGTGCTGGAAAATATTATTGAAGCACCCGTTCATGTTCTGGGCGTGCCTAAAGTTCAAGCTATTGAAAATGCAGAACTGCTTTTGAAAAAAGTAGGTTTGTATGAGCGCAAAGATTATTACCCAGGACACCTTTCTGGTGGTCAGCAGCAACGTGCTGCTATCGCTCGTGCACTGGCGGTTGAGCCTGAAGTTATGCTTTTCGATGAGCCAACTTCGGCTTTGGACCCAGAACTTGTGGGTGAAGTACTGGGTGTAATGCAAGATCTTGCGGAAGAAGGTCGCACCATGTTGGTAGTGACTCACGAGATGGCGTTTGCCCGTGACGTTTCAAATCATGTGATGTTCTTACACCAAGGTCTAGTTGAAGAGCAGGGCGATCCCGCCAAACTGTTCACTAACCCTGAATCTGAACGTTTACAACAATTTATCTCATCCATCTACTAATATAGAGGGTGGCGTGTCGGAACCTAGGTTCCGAGAAAAATCAAACAAACACAACATTAATAACAAAAATCTCAATCACAGGAGTATGGAAATGAAAAAGTGGTTAATGGTAGCAGCACTTGCTGCAACGGCGGCAACTGGGGTAGCACAAGCTAAGGAATGGAAAACTGTGCGCTTTGGTATTGAAGGTGCTTACCCTCCATTTAGCTGGACGGAAGCTGACGGTTCACTAAAAGGTTTTGACGTTGATATGGCAAACGCATTATGTGAAGAGCTTAAAGCGAAGTGTGTGATCGTTCCTCAAGATTGGGATGGCATCATTCCTTCACTATTGGCGCGTAAATATGACGCAATCATCGCAGCAATGTCTATTACGGAAGAGCGTAAGAAGAAAGTTGACTTTACTGGTAAATACGCACAAATCCCTAACAAGTTTATCGCTAAGAAAGGCGCTGGCTTGGACTTTGATAACCTAAATGGTGCGAAAATTGGTGTACAGCGTGCAACTACGCACGACAAGTACCTAACAGATAACTACGGTGACCAAGTGGAAATCGTTCGTTACGGCTCTTTCGATGAAGCGTACTTAGATCTAGCAAACGGTCGTATCGTTGCTGTTCTTGGTGATGCATCAGCACTTGAAGAAGGTGTAATCAATAAAGATGGCGGTGACGCGTACGAGTTCGTTGGCCCTTCTTTGACAGATCCTAAGTGGTTTGGTGAAGGCATGGGTATCGCAGTTCGTAAACAAGACAAAGACCTAACTAAGCAACTTGATGCGGCTATCAAATCTCTACGTGAGAAAGGTAAGTATCAAGAGATTGCAGCTAAATACTTCAATTACGATGTATACGGCGACTAATCACTTAGCTTAAATAACGATAAGGGCTTGAGCTAGTCTCAGGCCCTTTTACTAAAAAGCGTGTCACAGGTGTTTTTTAGTATGACTTACCAACAAATTTGCTGTGCTGTTGGAAGGAACTATGCTCGATTTACAAGGATATGAAGCCTCAATATTAAAAGGGGCCGTACTGACCATAGAAGTGGCAATACTTTCGCTATTGCTTGCTATGCTCTTAGGTATGTTAGGCGCGCTCGCTAAGCTTGCTCCCTATAAGTGGGCACGTGCGATAGCGACACTTTACACTACCATTATTCGAGGCATCCCAGATCTCGTTTTAATGATGCTAATCTTCTTTGGTGGACAAATACTGCTCAATAACAGTTTGTACGCCGTCAACGAATGGCTTAACAACTGGTTTATGTCCAGCGACCCGAACCATGAGTGGACTTCATACTTACCTGACTATATTGATGTATCTCCATTCGTTGCAGGGGTATTAACTATCGGATTTATCTTTGGTGCTTACATGGCCGAAACTTTCCGCGGTGCAATCATGGCCGTTGATAAAGGTGAAATGGAAGCAGCGAAGGCCTATGGTATGAGCTCTGTCTTAGCATTTAGACGTATACTTCTACCTCAAATGATTCGACATGCTTTACCGGGTTTTGGTAATAACTGGCTGGTACTTCTTAAGACAACTGCACTTGTCTCCATCATTGGACTAGAAGACATGGTACGCGTGAGTTCATTAGCGGCGGGCTCAACCAAGATGCCATTTACCTTCTATATGTCGGTGGCGATTATCTTCTTACTGTTCACCAGCATCTCAACCGGTTTCTTAAAGCTGGTAGAGCGCAAATTTAGTATTCATGTGAGGTAGATATGGACTTTTCATTGATAGTAGAAAGTTTCCCAGTCTATCTGGACGGCCTTTGGACTACCGCATGGTTGGTGTCGCTAGCCCTTGTGATTGGTTTGTGTGTAGCAATACCTTTAGCGGTAGCTAGAAACAGCACAAACTATCTATTCAGTTTACCATCGTGGGGTTTTATCTATTTCTTCCGTGGTACGCCACTGTTGGTTCAACTTTATTTGATTTACTACGGCATGGACCAATTCTTCCCTGTCAAAGATACGCTGTGGGAAAACGCATGGTTCTGCGCGTTAGTCGCGTTTGTACTTAACACATCAGCGTATACGGCAGAAATTATCCGCGGTGCGATAAATGGCCTACCAAAAGGTGAAGTCGAAGCTGCAAAAGCTTATGGAATGAGTCCTTGGAAGACTTATCGTCGCATTATTTTGCCAAGCGCATTACGCAGAGCCTTACCCGCGTACAGTAACGAAGTTATCTTTATGCTTCACGGTTCGGCGGTAGCTGGTATCGTCACTATTATGGATTTAACCGGTGCTGCTCGCCTAGTGAACTCTCGTTACTATGCGCCATTTGAATCATTCCTGACCGCAGGTTTGTTCTATATGGGACTGACCTTCATTATTCTTTGGGTATTTAAGAAAGCAGAGAAGCGATTCCTAGCGTATATGAGACCACTAGAGTCACAGTGATGTAGTTATTTCTCAAGAAAGAATAATTAGAATTATTATCCCCGATTGTTGCAAAAGTGATCATCGGGGATTTTTTCACTGCGCTTTGGGTAGGTTCCTGCTCTGAGGCAGGAATGACGGGAAGTTAGACGTTAACTAAGGCGTACGTCATCCCTGAATTTGCGCTAGCAAATGTCAGGGATCTACCGTTGTGGTGTAGTGGACTTTTTTGGGACTAGGTGCGCGCTTTGGGCAGTTTCCTGCTCTAGGCAGGAATGACGTTATAAGAGCGCAAACCAGTGCTTGGTTTAGCCAAACACAGACCAAATTGGCGCGTGATCAGATGGCTTCTCAATGCCACGTAGTTCGTAATCAATACCTGCTTCTGAACACGTTTCAGCAAGACTCTTCGTTGCTAATACCACGTCAATTCGTAGGCCGCGATTATCATCGAAACCGCGAGAGCGGTAATCAAACCATGAGAATTGATCATCGACGTTTGGATGCAGCTGACGGAATGTATCCACGAAGCCCCAGTCTAGTAGGGTTTGTAACCACTCACGTTCAATTGGCTGGAAGGAACACTTACCAGTCTTGAGCCAGCGCTTGCGATTTGGTTCACCGATGCCGATATCTAGGTCGATTGGACTGATATTGATGTCACCCATAACGATAAGCTTCTCATCATTACTATGGTGGTCATTCAAATAGGTCATCAGATCTTTGTAGAAAGTTTCTTTATAAGGAAACTTGGTCTCATGGCTAATGTTATCCCCTTGAGGGAAGTAGCCATTTAACACGGTCACTTTGTCGCCATTCGAATCTTCGAATGTTGCCATGATCATACGTTTTTGATGATCTTCGTTGTCGGTAGGGAAGCCTTTTTGGACCGAGATAGGTTCCTGCTTACAAAGCATAGCAACACCATAGTGTGCCTTTTGGCCGTGGAAATAGACTTTATAGCCCATAGCTTCTACCGCTTCTACTGGGAAGGCCTCGTCATGAACTTTGATTTCTTGTAAACCAATGACGTCTGGCTGGTGCTTATCAATCAAAGCTTGAAGTTGATGAAGTCGAGCGCGTAGGCCATTGATATTAAAACTGATGACTTTCATTTCTCACTAATCCTGTGATTTTTATATCAGGGTCAAAATACTAGCATTGAGCATCCTGAACGTACAACGCTTCAGTTGAGGTGGAGATGTAAAAATGATGTAATAAATCGCTAAATAAAAACGACAATACGTCGATAAAAAAACATACTGGCTCACGTTTGCAAAAAGGATGTACTATGCGAACTCTTTCCGTGCAGTGGAAAATCACGGTGTTAGCAGGCTGTTGCTTGCTATTTACTTCCATAGCTTTGATAGGCTTTTCACTCTATAACGCCATCAACAGCCAAAAAGCAATTCAGACACTCAGTTCCGAATCGGTGGTTGAAAAATCACAAGCGTTACTTGAGGCCCGTGCGGATATTAACGCACGAGAAGTCAAAGATTACTTCAATGAAGCGATTTACCGCGCAGAAATGTTGATTGCTAACGCTAAGTTCCAAAAGTATAACGCGGAAGAAAACTTCGTCCCCAGTGAAGACCTGCGAACGGCACTAGATGAAATGATTCGACAGGCCGTTATCGAGTTTCCCTCTATTCAAGGCGCATACTTAGTATTTAAGCCAAACATGCTTGATGGAGAAGATTCAAACTATGAAGGAGCCGACTATGTTGGTTCTAATGAGCTTGGACAATTTGCGACGTATTGGCAAATCACCGAGACGGGCGAAAATGCCGTCCGTACGGTTCTAACTAAGCGTAAGCTTGACGCTTTAGAAGATGGAGAGCGCTTCTATTGTCCTCTCGCTACCGAAGCATCGTGTGTCAGTACCCCACGACTCAGTACTATTGGTGCTCAGCAACATCTCACTTCATCGCTATCAATTCCAATTGAAGTCGATAACATGTTAATTGGTTTTTTAGGTATCGACCTTAAACTGACTGAGCTTGCCAATACTGTTATGGAGTCAGATGCCAGCCTCTTTAATGGCAGTGGACATGTGAACATCATCAGCCTCGATGAAAGTGTAATTGCCAGTGATGATTCGAGTATTAAAGTTGGCTCTCCTTATCAAAGCGCCATTTTATCGTCAGAGCAGATTACAGACCTGATGTTTGGAGAAGAAGCCAGCGCTCAATGGAGTGCAGATGGTCAGTGGTTAACGGTGTTTAATCCAGTCACTATTGCTAATCAAACATGGGGCGTGTTCTTTGATATGCCTCGTAGCAGCGTTCTCAGTGATGCTATTGAGCTTGATAGCATTATCTCTAAGCAGTTAGAAGAAGGAATTGTATTTGAAGTCTTAGTGGGTGCTGGCTTTGTTATTGTAGGGCTCGTCATCATCGCTTTAATGTCGCTACGTCTAGTTAAGCCAATTAGAGAGGTAGTTACACGTCTCGAAGATATTGCCAGTGGAGAGGGAGACCTAACGCAGCGTTTGGAAGTCAAATCGGGCGATGAGATAGGTCAGCTTGCAGAGCAATTCAATGCATTTTTAGCAAAATTGCAAACGACAATCCAACAAGTTGCCGTAACCACTGAACGCATTGCTGGTACAGCTGAAAGTGCCAATGCCACAGCGGTAGCGACACGAGAGAGCAGTGAAGCTCAATTTAGAGAAGTTGACCTCGTTGCCACTGCGTCAGAAGAGATGACACAAACGGCGTCACTCGTGGTGCAAAATGCTGAGGTTGCGGTGCAAGCTGCGGCGTCAGCAAATGAGTCTGCTAGCCAAGGTCAGGAAGTCGTTGAACTGTCAGCCAGTGAAATGGTTCGTTTGGTTGAACAGATGAAAGCTACCGTTCCGGTGGTAGAAGAGTTAGCGAAGAACAACGCTAATATCACAGAGATCCTTGCGGTCATTGAAGGCATTTCCGAGCAGACTAACTTACTGGCACTAAATGCCGCCATTGAAGCAGCGCGAGCAGGGGAACAAGGTCGTGGGTTCGCGGTAGTTGCAGATGAGGTTAGAAGCCTAGCAAGTCGTACTCATGATTCGGTCGGTGAAATCCAAGAAGTAATTGAGCGTGTACAGAAAGGAACACGCGATGTGGTGAGCGCGATTCAAGAAGGGTCACAACTTGCAGATTCTACGGCGACGCATGTTCAGCAAGCCGTGGCAGCACTGAGCAGCATCTTCGAGTCTATCTCTGCGATTAACGATATGAATAGCCAGATTGTTAAGGCAGCAGAAGAGCAGCAATCTGTATCGGCGGAAGTTAATCAAAACGTCAGTAACATTCGTGATTTAAGTGCTCAAATCTTAGAGAAGGCGGGAGACTCAGAAAAAGTGGGCAAAGAAATTAACCAGCTTTCTGGCGAGCAACAAGGGTTGATGAGCCAATTCAAGGTGTAACTGCTCCAACTGAACATAACGGTAATAACAAAAAACGCGACCTAATGGGTCGCGTTTTACTTTAATAATTCAGCGAAGACAGAAGTCAGTGCAGAAAAGACATCATCAAGGAAAAGTTATGACGTTTCTTCCCCATTAACGTGCCCAAACATCTTAGCCGCATAGGCAACGCGCTCTTCTGGAGAAGGGTAGGTGAACGGGTTTGGTTCGCCTAACGATTCGATGTGCTGCAGTCTCGGTAAGATGCCACTTCCATTGGCGATTTGAATCGCAAGACCAGGACGAGCATTAAGCTCCAACACCATTGGCCCTTCTTCCTTATCTAACACCATATCCGTACCCATATAGCCAAGGCCTGTCATCTCATAAGCACTAGAGGCAAGAGTGAGGAGTCGTTCCCAGTGAGGTACTGCGAGCGTTGCAAGCTCTTTGCCAGTGTCTGGATGGTGAGTTACAGGTTGGTCAAACTGAACCGCTCTAACCGCTTTACCGGTAGCGATATCGATACCAACACCTACTGCACCTTGGTGAAGGTTGGCCTTGCCGTCGGATGCAGATGTAGAAAGACGCATCATCGCCATCACTGGATAACCTTGGAATACGATGATCCGAACGTCAGGAACCCCTTCGTAACTAAAGCCTTCAAAGCAATCATCAAACTTGATGAGGTTTTCGACCACCGCTACATCGTTCTTACCACCTAATGAGAACAGTCCCGCTAGCGCGTTACTGATATGGCGTTCAACGTCTTCTTTGTTAATGGTAGAACCAGATGGTTTGGTGTAGACCCCATCTTTGTGCTCTGTGACTACCAAGATACCTTTACCACCACTGCCTTGAGCAGGCTTAATTACGAATCCTGGCCAGTCTTTGACCATCTCGTGGATGGTTTTAACTTCAACTTGGCTTCGAATAACGCCAATCAAGGCTGGCGTGGTTGCGCCAGCTTTTTCTGCGATGATCTTGGTTTTAAGTTTGTCATCAACCAACGGGTATTTAGAACGATCATTGTAGCGACCAATGTAACTATGGTTACGCTGGTTCATACCCATGATACCGCGTTCACGTAACTTAAAAGGACTGGTTAGCTTTCGTAGCATAAATTAGTCCTCCGTTAGAGGTTTGAAACGGCGTAGCTCAGTCAGACGGTAGCCTGTGTAAGTACCTAGCATTAGGATACCGCCAAGGATAACCAATTGCAGACCGATAAAGTTAAACGTCAGATGCTGTACATATGGGTTGGTCATCGCAAGATAAACCAGAACCGCTGTAAGTAGTGAGCCACCACCCTGCAGTACAACCTCTTTCGCACCTTCCTCTTCCCATAGAATCGACATACGTTCGATTGTCCAAGACAGGATGATCATTGGGAAGAAGGTAATCGACAGACCTTCGGTGAGACCAATCTTGAAGGCAACGACGGTAAAGACTGAAATAATCAAAATAACGGTGATGATAACCGCTGATATCCTGGCAACTAATAGTAAGTTGAGTTTAGATAGATAGCTACGGATCACCAGACCAGTACCCACTATCAGCAAGAAGCCGACAATACCGGTGACTAACTGTGTTTGAACGAATGCTACGGCAATCAGTACTGGCATGAAAGTACCTGAGGTCTTCAGGCCAATCAGTATTCTCAGGAATACAACAATCAAGGCACCAATTGGTATTAGCATGATGGTCTTAAACATGGCTTGCTCTTCGAGAGGCAGGCTATGAATAGAGAAGTTAAGAAGACCGTCAGCATCAACTTTACTGTTTGTTGCTTCTTGAGGGGATACCTCTTGCGAAATCATGGTGAAATGAACTTTACTGTCTTTACCACCGACGACATCAAGCAAAGAGACGTTAGACTCATCCCAAACCAATAGGTTCTGTTGTTTTTTACCTTCGGTTGTTTCCGGAGAGAAAATTTGCCACTTTTTGCCATCCCAAACTTGCAACATTTGTTGGCTGGATTGACGGCGACGACCATCTTCTAATTCAATCACACCGACAACTTTGCTTGGGACATCAGCATACGCAAGAAGCTTAGAGGCTGCTTGCAACTTAGTCATGCTGTTCAGAATGAGCGCCGAGTTTTGGCTATCACCATCGTTCAGGGCCTTGATAAGTTCTCGAGTGAAAGTGATATTGTCAGAAGAGCGAGAGGTGGCGCGTTCTACGAGGGCAATAGCAGCGGCTTCTTCTGGACCATCAAAGGTCGGTTTAATGATTTCTTCTGTAGGAGGTGTCGAGTTAGCAAGCGCTTGGTCATCAACAAGAAATTGAGTTTTGTAGTAGATGGTTTGAGGACCTTGGGCTTGGCGGATTGACCACTCTGCTCGGCGTCCTGCATCAGAATCAACATACGAAACACCGTAACCTGGTGAAGATGCTGACTCTCCAATGAGTGTAAAGCCTTCTTGAGTATAAGGTGCCGCTAAAGAAACTTTGGCGGGCTTGCCAATGGCGTTAAATTCAACTCTAGCTTCGATATCCCAGACTTGGCGAGTTTCACCTGGAGTCCATGGAACGCCGTACGTCTCGTGTCTGATGACACTAAGCGCAATACCTGCGGCAATCAGTAAGCCTACTGATAGGTAAAATGGAATACGTGAAGTCATAAACAACCTTATTATTGTAATTGCTTTCCCTGAAAGTGTTATTCAAAAGAGATTTATTTGTTAGATGAAAGTATATATTGCTGACTTACATCCACTAAAGCAATATCTTTGATAAATTCTCTTCCTAGTAGTATAGGGTGGGTCATTTGCGAGCGATCCGCCAGTGTAAATTGCGCTTTTTCATGGATTTTTCCTACACGGATCCACAATTCAACTACAGCTCTACGTTCCATTTCATCGCTGGTAGATTGGCGTATTTTAACGTATCGGAGTACAGGGGCTTCAATCCAACGTTTTTCCTGCTCTTTGACTTTGTCATTAACGAGATGGAATTTCACCCATTGCTTTCCATCTCTCTCAAATGCTTGAATATCACCAGCATTTAATGAAGATGTGGCTGCACCTGTGTCGACACGTGCATCGAAGGTTTGTTTTAAAACATCGAGTTTTACTTTTTCAACAGAGCCCAAAATGACAGGGTTAGAAATTGAAGGTACAGCGACAATAGCAGGTAGAGGCTTAGACTCATCGATTTTTTCTAATCCTGCCGCTTGATTACTTTCAAGTACTTTTACTTGCTCGGTAAGTGCGATGATTTCAGATTCCAAACTATCAATGTAGTCGGTTTGGTTGCTTAACTGCAGGTCGATATTGGTGAGTCTATTCTCGAGACGCTGCTCAGATTTTTCGATTGCAGTGAGTGTACTTTGGTGAAGTTCTTGGTGATTAATAGTGGAACAGCCGGAAAGTAAACCGATGGCGACAAGTGGTGCCAAGCGTTTGTACATCTTAAACCCTAAAACAGTAAATAATGGAACAGGAAGTGGTATGGATTTTAGCTGATCAATAAGGGAGTTTGATACTCCCTATTGTCAGAGCTCCGTTAGAGTTATAAACGTCATGTCAAAACTCGATAAAGTGAGACGTATACAACACTTACGATTGATTAATTGCTTGGATTATCAGCAATTAAGATAGCGCGACGAGGAGCAGGGTAGCCCTCGACAGTTTTGCTAGGATCGTTCTGATCTAGATATTCAGGTAACGAGTTATGTGTCATCCATTCAGTGGTTCGTTGCTCACCGATTGTCGTCACGTTCTCATCAACGATACGTACATTTTCAAAGCCAACTTTCTCGAGCCAAACTTTCAGTGCACGTGCTGACGGGAAAAAGTAAACATTGCGCATTTGAGCGTAGCGATCGTGCGGTACTAGGACTGCATTCTCATCACCTTCAATCACCAAGGTTTCTAAAATCAGCTCGCCACCCGGTACCAACTGGTTCTTTAGTTGAATAAGATGATCGAGCGGCGAACGGCGGTGATATAACACACCCATGCTGAATACCGTATCAAACGCTTGCAGTTCAGGAAGCTGTTCAATACCCAATGGCAGTAAATGAGCGCGTTGGTCGTTGCCCATCATTTTGCGAATCGCTTCAAATTGAACCAAGAATAGGTGTGATGGGTCAATGCCCACGCATAGACGTGCACCTTCACCTAGCATGCGCCACATGTGATAGCCGTTACCACAGCCGACATCCAGCACAGAGCGATTCTTTAACGGTGAGATATGTGGAAGCACGCGATCCCATTTCCAATCAGAGCGCCACTCAGTATCAATATGAATGTCATGAACATGGTACGGACCCTTACGCCAAGGGTGGAAAGTACGAAGTAAGCTCTCGAGCTTTTTCATTTCGCCAGTGGGCAGTGGCTCAGAGTTTGAAATAGTTACACTGTCTTTCAGCTCTACGTTATCAGGCTGACCCACATCAATCTTTGCTAGGGCTCTTAACCAACGATCAAAATCGCCATGCTGAGCGTTTTGCCAGTCAGTCAGCTGCAGAGGCAACACATTAAGCCATGGCTGTAGGCGTGTATCTTGAGCAATAAGTTGGTAGAAGTCTGCAAAATTAAACATTGGATTCTCTAATTTTTAAACTTAGCGATATCTCGCTAATGGTATATCTAGGTAATGGTCGTAATGCGCTATTTAATAGCAAACATAGAGCCGAAGTTGAAACATTGGAACCAAACTTCACAGCTACTAAAACCGATCTCTTCAAAGCGTGCTTTGTGCATTGTAATTGAGTCTGGGCGCATGACGTTCTCAATGGCGCTGCGCTTTTGGCTAATTTCGAGCTCGCTGTAGCCATTGGCGCGTTTGAAGTCATGATGCAAATCGATCAATAGTTCATTGGCGCTTTCGTCTTCGAACACATATTTCTCAGATAAGATCAAAATACCGCCCGGGCGCAAACCCGCGTAGATCTTTTCAAGCAGAGTTCTGCGATCCTCTGGAGATAAAAATTGAAGCGTAAAGTTAAGCACCACAACGGATGCGTCGGTGATATCAATATCACGAATATCAGCTTCAACGACACTAACTGGAGTATCAGAGCGGTAAGCATTCACATGAAGTTTGCAACGCTCAACCATAGCTGGAGAGTTATCGACCGCAATGATTTGGCAACCTTCTTGAGTAATGTTACGACGCATAGATAGCGTAGCAGCGCCCAAGGAACAGCCTAAGTCATAAATAGTGGAGTGAGGCTTTGCAAAGCGTTCAGCCAGCATTCCAATAGCAGAAATAATATTGCTGTAACCCGGCACGCTGCGTTGAATCATATCTGGGAAGACTTCCGCTACGCGTTCGTCGAAGGTAAAGTCACCAATTTTGTCGATAGGTGCAGAGAATATCGTATCTTTGTTCTGCATATCATTGTTCCCCATGCGGTCTCACTCAGTCCTAAACTTGGTTCAGCGCTTTGCTAAGTACAAGTTCAGAGGCAATAAAAAAGGCGCGCATTTTACGTTATTCATCAAGAAAAGTCATCCTACGTAGCTGTATCGCAACTTGTGTTAGGTCAAATCAGTGAGAGATAGACACGCAGTAATGAATTAGAACATTGAAATTTGATGATCGTCGCGCAATGCTGGAATTGCGTTGAGTGGGGAAAGCGTTATTTGTAGCGTCGCCATATGCTGGCTTAGCACTTCATAAAGCTTAATGGCAAGCTCAGGCGCTTCGACATTGTCAGGAGTATGAATCATAACGTAAGGCTGCTTACCTTGTTGAACCCACTCGGCAAGTTTGTTTTCCCAAGGCTTAAAGAAGCGAAGATTTTGTTCCATATCTGGGTGACCAATAAAGCGAATCATTGGATGTTCTGCGGTTGCAATAGCGTGAACAGGTACTTTTGGTTTCTTTTCATGAGCATCGATGACGGCAGGGGTATCCGGCTTGGCCGCGAAAACAGGACGACTATCCATAATAATGCGGTCGATATTTTGCTCCATTAACCATTGGTTAAACCGTCGTTCGTCATCAGATTTATTGAAAAATCCCAAATGGCGAACCTCAACCCCCAACGGCATGTCGCTAGGGAACCACTGGCAAAAAGATTGCAGTGATGCGAGTTGTTCGGGAGCAAAACTGCTCGGAAGCTGAATCGTCCACATACCAATTTTCGAGTGCAGCGGTTCCATAACTTTGAGGAAGTTGTTTAGCTCTGCTCGGCATTGAGTGAGCATTTGCTCGTGGGTGATCTGTTTTGGGAGTTTGAAGGTAAACCGGAAATCTTCAGGAGTCGCACGATTCCAGCTATCGACAGTAGAATTATTCGGTGTAGCGTAAAAGGTGGTATTGCCTTCCACAGTGTGAAAAACAGATGCATAACGCTCCAAGCGCTCATTTGGCTTGGTACCTTTACCATAGAATGAGTGCTGCCAATCACTGTGTGACCACATGGTTAAACCCAATCTTAACTTAAGCTCGCTCATCATCTTCCCTTGCTTTCGTTTCCATCTATGGCATCTCGTGTATTGATTGCAATGTTCTAGCTTCAGTCGTATCAACAGGATTTGTTGATATTTTATCCATTTCAAGAGTTCTAGTGCCGCAACTGGCAATTAAACACAACAATTCTGTCAAATTAGGTCGATTTTAGACGATTTTCCGAGTATAAATGAACCTTTGATTTTATGGGTGTAATGTAAGTTGGCTAGATAATAGTCACTCGCCCATACTATACGTTTCATTATCACTATTGGAAATTGGGAAATTCACTATGCGTAGCCATTACTGTGGTCACCTGAACAAGTCCCTTGCAGGACAAACTGTAGAACTGTGCGGCTGGGTAAACCGTCGCCGAGATTTAGGCGGTCTTATCTTTATCGATATGCGAGATCGTGAAGGTATCGTTCAGGTAGTTGTTGATCCAGATATGGCTGATGCTTACGAAGTGGCAAACCAACTTCGCAACGAATTCTGCATCAAGCTGACTGGTGAAGTTCGTGTTCGTCCAGAAAGCCAAGTTAACAAAGACATGGCAACTGGCGAGGTTGAGATCTTGGCAACTGGCCTTGAAATCATCAACCGCAGTGATGTATTGCCACTAGACTTCAACCAAACCAATACTGAAGAGCAGCGCCTCAAGTATCGTTACATCGATCTTCGTCGTCCAGAAATGAGCGATCGTATTAAGCTGCGCGCTAAAGCATCAAGCTTTGTTCGTCGTTTCCTTGACGAAAATGGCTTCCTAGACATCGAAACACCAGTACTAACTAAAGCGACACCAGAAGGTGCACGTGACTACTTAGTGCCTAGCCGTGTTCACAAAGGCTCGTTCTACGCACTACCTCAATCACCACAGCTATTTAAGCAGCTGCTGATGATGTCTGGTTTCGACCGTTACTACCAAATCGTTAAGTGCTTCCGTGATGAAGACTTGCGTGCTGACCGTCAGCCTGAATTTACTCAAATCGATATCGAAACTTCTTTTATGTCTGCGGATCAAGTTCGTGAAGTGACAGAAAAAATGGTTCGCGATATGTGGCAAGAGCTATTGAACGTAGACCTAGGTCAGTTCCCAGTTATGCCTTTCTCTGAAGCGATTCGTCGTTTTGGTTCAGATAAGCCAGATCTACGCAACCCGCTTGAGTTAGTAGACGTTGCTGATCTACTAAAAGACGTTGAATTCAAAGTGTTCTCAGGCCCA
Organism: Vibrio mediterranei; assembly: GCF_900088415.1. Taxonomy (GTDB): domain Bacteria; phylum Pseudomonadota; class Gammaproteobacteria; order Enterobacterales; family Vibrionaceae; genus Vibrio; species Vibrio mediterranei. Next base: position 202,057 of record NZ_FLLQ01000004.1, on the reverse strand, counting down.
GCTAACGACGAAAAAGGTCGCGTAGCGGTTATCCGTGTACCAGGCGGTGCTTCTCTAACTCGTAAGCAAATTGATGGTTACGCAGAGTACGTTGGTATTTACGGCGCGAAAGGTCTTGCGTGGATGAAGGTTAACGACCGTGCCGCAGGTATGGAAGGTATCCAGTCTCCAGTAGCGAAGTTCCTAAACGAAGAAGTGATCAACGGTATTCTTGAGCGCACTGAAGCTGAGTCTGGCGACATCATCCTATTTGGTGCAGACAAAGCGAACACGGTTGCTGAAGCAATGGGCGCACTTCGTCTTAAGATTGGTAAGGATCTTGAGCTTACTGATGAGTCTAAGTGGGCACCACTTTGGGTTGTTGATTTCCCAATGTTCGAAGAAGATGACGAGGGTAACCTGCACGCGATGCACCACCCATTTACGTCTCCTCTAGGCATGACTGCGGAAGAGCTAAAAGCGAACCCAGCGGCAGCAAACTCAAACGCGTATGACATGGTTCTAAACGGCTATGAAGTAGGTGGTGGTTCTGTTCGTATCCACAACGCAGAAATGCAAGCAGCAGTATTCGAGATCCTTGGTATCGATGCAGAAGAGCAACGTGAGAAGTTTGGTTTCCTACTAGATGCACTTAAGTTTGGTACACCACCACACGCAGGCCTTGCATTCGGTCTTGACCGTCTCGTGATGCTACTTTGCGGTACGGAAAACATCCGTGACGTAATCGCATTCCCGAAAACAACCGCGGCAGCGTGTCTACTGACAGATGCACCAAGTGCAGCAAACCCAGCAGCACTTGAAGAGCTAGCGATTGCTGTGACGGCAGCGAAAGAGAAGAAAGACTCTTAAGGTACGACGTGGTTTTTTAGTTAGGTCGCATGTCTTGGGTAGATTCCTGCCTGCGCAGGAATGACACATCAACCTTTGGTGTGCTCAAGCTGTTGTCATCCCTGCGTATGCAGGGATCTTCTAACCGCGAGCACCAAAACTAAAACCCAAGATCACAACATACCCAAAACTCCCGCAACAGCGGGAGTTTTTGTTTCCAAAATCTGTATAGTTATACCAACATAAAAAGTAATCCAACTTCATAGAACTCAAAGGATTTGTTATGGCAGGTCATAGTAAATGGGCGAATATTCGTCACCGTAAAGCAGCGCAAGATGCCAAGCGCGGCAAAATCTTCACTAAATTGATTCGCGAAATTGTCGTTGCCGCTAAAGAAGGTGGTGGTGAACCTGAAAACAACCCTCGTCTTCGTGCCGCTATTGATAAAGCACTCTCCAACAATATGACTCGTGATACGGTAAATCGTGCCGTGAGTCGTGGTGCTGGTGGGGAAGGCGATGACAACATGGAAACGGTCATCTACGAGGGTTACGGTCCCGGTGGAACGGCAGTCATGGTGGAATGCATGACCGACAATCGTAATCGAACCGTATCTGGCGTACGCCACGCATTTTCTAAAGCAGGGGGCAACCTTGGTACTGACGGGAGTGTGAACTACCTATTCGATAAAAAGGGCGTCATCTCTTATGCTCCAGGTCTGGATGAAGACGAAGTGATGGAGGTCGCACTAGAAGGTGGTGCTGATGATATTGAAACCGGAGACGATGGCGCTATTGATGTTTACACCACACCTGCTGACTTTGGTGCAGTGAAAGATGCGCTAGATGGCGCTGGGTACCAAGCCGCCAATGCAGAAGTGACACTTGTGCCGTCAACCAAAGCGGAGCTTGATGAGACGACTGCACCAAAATTACTGCGCTTGATTGACGCACTGGAAGACCTTGACGATGTGCAAGAGGTCTATCACAACGGTGATATCTCTGACGAAGTCGCAGCAAGCCTTGAGTAATTAACGAGAAATCATGTCAATAATACTAGGAATCGACCCTGGCTCACGTATCACCGGATATGGTGTAATTCGTCAGCAGGGTCGCCATTTGCAATACCTCGGTAGTGGGTGTATCCGTACATCAGAAGCAGAGTTACCGGGCAGACTCAAACAAATCTACGCAGGTGTGAGTGAGATCATTACTCAATTTCAGCCAGACGTGTTTGCTATTGAACAGGTGTTTATGGCTAAAAACGCTGATTCAGCGCTTAAGTTAGGACAAGCCAGAGGCAGCGCAATTGTTGCCGCGGTGAATAATGACTTGCCTGTCTACGAATACGCAGCACGCTTAATCAAGCAAGCGGTAGTGGGCACGGGTGGAGCAGATAAAGCACAGGTTCAGCACATGGTTATGGCAATGCTGAAATTGCCGTCCAAACCTCAAGCTGATGCGGCTGACGCCTTAGGTGTTGCAATCTGTCATGCAAACACCAACAAAACACTTGTTGCTTTAGCGGGTAAAGCAACAGGCGCAAAAAAAGGGCGTTATCGCTAATCAAATTAATCGCATGAAGCCATTAAGGAAGCGTGGCGATATAAACGCCATACCGATAATTTTAACGATAGCCAGTCCACACTTTTAGAGCTTTTCGCCTAATTCTCCTTGTTAATTATTTGTTAACTTCCTAATATTGGTCCGATGAGTCAATTCAAAGGACCAAATGTCCGAATAATCAAATAACAAGGAACTCCAACGGCATGTGGCATTATTTTATCAATAATTCGGATAGCCTTTCTCGTAACACCCTTCGTAAAGCGGAAATCACCGCGGTCTTCTCAGTTGTGGCTTTGGTGGTTGGTTTATACAGCGCGATTAAGTGGCAATCCAATGGTCATGCGTCTCTATTTCTCACCTCTATCGCGTTGATCTTGGTCGAAGTTACTGCTTTAGCAGTGCTTCGTTTTAGTAAGATGATCACACTTGCACTGAATATCGGTTTCTTTGGTATGGTGTTGCATGCGGTGAATATTATTTTCCAAAGCGGTGGCATCGTTGATTCGACGCAGGCGTTCTGGGCACCACTGTTGATCGTAGCCTTCTATCTTTCCGCATCTCGTGTTATGGCATTAACGTGGAGCGTCGGGATTCTAGCGGTATCCGCTGTGATGACCTATTTGCATACTTCCGGCTATCAATTCCCAACGATTAACTTGTCGGCATCTAAGCAGAATATAGAGATTTGGTCTGGCATGTTACTGCCGCTCTTTGTCATTTGCTTCGCGCAAAGTTTTACTTCAAAACAGAAAGAAAGTGCGATTTCACGCGCTGAAAAAGCGCAAAAAGAGAGTGCGTTACAAGCAGAAAAAGCGTCAGAAGGAGAGAAGAAACTCGATAGCATGCTACTTGCTGTTAACGAAAGTGTTCAAGAGTTAGATGAAGTGATTCATCAAGTGAACACGCAATCTACACAACTGACAAGTAACGTACAGTCACTGAGCCTTAACAGCGCTTCTCAAGCCAGTGCCGCAGAGGAAATGAGTCAGCAATTGGAACAGCTGTCGTCGTTCACTCAAGAGTCGGTGAACTTTATGGAGCAAGTGATTACCCAAACCGATTCAATAAAGCAGCAAGCAGAGAGCAGCTCGGAAATGCTGAATGCTTCGACGCAGGCCATCACCAATATCGATAACAGTAATCAGAAAGTGGTGTCGGTTATTGAGCTGATTACTTCCGTGGCAGAGCAAACCAACTTGCTTGCGTTAAATGCTGCTATTGAAGCAGCAAGGGCAGGTGAACATGGTCGTGGCTTCGCCGTCGTTGCTGAGCAGGTCAGAGAATTGTCGTCTAAAACTAGTAATTCAGTGGATGAGATTCGCACTCTTATCAACAACAGTCAGCAAGAAATCAACTCCGGACAAAAAACCATTCAAACCACAGTCTCTGAGTTGAGTATGATGATAGAACAGGTGCAAACCATCTCTTCAGAAATTACCGAGCTCAGTGAGTTGGTCACTCAGCAGAATTTAGCCATTGGCGAATTAGACCAAGCAAGCAGTGATGTGGCGGAGTCTGTTGTCGGCAGTAAAGCGATTGCCGAAGACATTCAGACGATTAGTGATCAGCTTGGTCAGCAAATCCATGAGGGCACTGAACTCTCCGAGCGCCTACGCTCTGTCATGCCTTAAATTTTACTTAGAATAACTGGATACCTATCCAGTTATTCTATATCCTAAGCCCTATTGCAACTAACATGAGACATTGAACTGTGATAGGACGATTACGTGGAACTCTAATCGAAAAGCAACCGCCAGAACTGTTAATTGAAGTGGGCGGCGTTGGCTACGAAATTCAAATGCCGATGAGCTGTTTCTACGAACTACCTGAAATTGGCCAAGAGGCGATCATTTACACTCACTTTGTAGTACGTGAAGATGCGCAATTACTTTATGGCTTTAATACCGTCCGTGAACGTGCACTGTTCAGAGAGGTCATCAAAGCCAATGGTGTTGGTCCAAAACTTGGTCTTGGTATCCTATCCGGCATGTCGGCTACTCAGTTTGTTGCGTGTGTAGAGCGTGAAGACATTTCTACTCTGGTTAAGCTACCTGGTGTCGGCAAAAAGACAGCTGAGCGTCTAGTTGTTGAAATGAAAGATCGTTTGAAAGGTTGGGGTGCGGGTGACTTGTTTACGCCTGCGACTGACGCTGCACCAGTTGATAGTGTTGGTGCTATGAATGCTGACAACGCGGAAGAAGAAGCGGTCAGTGCACTGCTTGCGTTGGGCTATAAACCTACTCAGGCATCAAAAGTAGTTTCTCAAGTTGCGAAACCAGATATGACCAGCGAAGCGCTGATTCGTGAAGCACTGCGTGCTATGGTTTAAGTAGTGGGAATTCAAATCTCACCTTTATTAAATAAGCTGAATGAATAGCAAAGAGACAGCGTGACATGATTGAAGCCGATCGCTTAATAGCGCCTGAAAATCCTGTTTTCAAAGATGAGGACGTGATTGACCGAGCAATACGTCCTAAAAAACTGGCCGATTATGAAGGCCAAGAGCATGTTAGTGACCAGATGGAAATTTTCATCAAAGCGGCACAACTGCGTAATGAGGCGCTTGATCACTTGTTGATATTTGGTCCTCCGGGTCTGGGTAAGACAACCTTAGCCAATATCGTCGCCAATGAAATGGAAGTGAACATTCGCACCACGTCCGGTCCGGTGCTTGAGAAAGCAGGAGACTTGGCTGCGCTGTTGACCAACCTCGAAGAAAATGACGTCTTGTTCATTGACGAGATTCACCGTCTAAGTCCAATGGTTGAAGAAGTTTTGTATCCCGCGATGGAAGACTACCAACTGGATATCATGATTGGCGAGGGTCCTGCTGCACGCTCTATTAAGATTGACTTGCCTCCGTTCACTTTGATTGGCGCGACAACCAGAGCTGGTTCATTAACTTCACCACTTCGCGACCGTTTCGGTATTGTTCAGCGCTTGGAATATTACAAAATTGCTGATCTGCAAAAGATCGTGCAACGCAGCGCGTCTTGCCTTGGCTTGTCAATGGAACCAGAGGGCGCGTTGGAGATTGCTCGTCGTGCTCGTGGTACACCTCGTATTGCCAACCGTCTACTACGTCGCGTTCGAGATTATGCGGAAGTGAAAGGCAATGGACATATTTGTGCAGACATCGCAGACAAAGCACTGAATATGCTTGATGTCGACCATCAAGGTTTTGACTACATGGATAGAAAGCTTTTGCTAGCAATTATGGAGAAGTTCGCAGGTGGTCCTGTAGGTCTCGATAACCTAGCTGCAGCCATTGGTGAAGAGAAAGACACCATCGAAGATGTGATTGAGCCGTATTTGATACAGCAAGGCTATTTGCAACGTACACCACGTGGTCGTATCGCGTCTGACCGAGCTTATTTACACTTCGGTATCGACAAACATTGATAATTGTCAGATTTCATCCAAATAGTTCCTTTTTGTGAATAATTATTAAGCCGCATTATTGTAAATTTATATTGCAAATATGCGGCTTTGTTTTATTTGCCATATCTATGTTTTTGTGTGATTTGAAGTCCAATTTTGTTTCATATAGCTAACACTTCACGCTATAATCCCTTGCTACTAAAGGGGTATTCCCAATTCTTCCTTCCCTTCACACTTCCGTTAATTTGCTTACATAAATTCATTGAAATTGATCTGCATCAATGTGATTAAAGATCGTACAATCAACTCTTTGTGTTTATTGATGTAAATCAAAGCAACTCTGTAAATAAACCTTTTGAAACCGACTCAATTTACCAGTAATATTAGCGCCAGCTATATTAGCGCAAGCTTAACAATTAACTAACCATTGAGGTACATTTTTGCAACAAGGATGATGATTTGCTCAACAAGTTTAATGTCTATTAAACAAAGTCCTTGAAGCTAAATGTAGAAAGTGTCGTTCAGCTGACACAAAAGGAGTTACCATGATAGACGTTGTTGATCTGTCGAGACTGCAATTTGCACTCACGGCAATGTATCACTTCTTGTTCGTTCCATTGACTCTCGGTATGGCATTCCTGCTAGCCATCATGGAGTCCCTCTACGTAATGACCAATAAGCAAATCTACAAGGACATGACAAAGTTCTGGGGTAAGCTATTTGGTATTAACTTCGCTCTAGGTGTTGCCACCGGTCTTACTATGGAATTCCAGTTTGGTACCAACTGGTCTTACTATTCCCATTATGTTGGCGACATATTTGGTGCCCCGCTTGCTATCGAAGCCCTCGTAGCCTTCTTCCTCGAATCCACTTTTGTCGGACTTTTCTTCTTCGGATGGGATAGGCTCTCAAAACGTCAGCATTTAGCCGTTACATGGTTAGTTGCACTTGGTTCGAACTTCTCTGCACTCTGGATCCTTGTTGCGAACGGTTGGATGCAACACCCAGTAGGCGCTGAGTTCAACTTTGAAACCATGCGTATGGAAATGGTGAGCTTTGCTGAGGTAGTACTCAACCCAGTAGCTCAGGTTAAGTTTGTTCACACAGTAGCATCAGGCTATACAACGGGTGCAATGTTCATCCTAGGTATCAGCTCTTACTACCTACTTAAAGGTCGTGATGTTGCATTTGCTCGTCGTTCGTTTGCTATCGCAGCCTCGTTCGGTATGGCATCTATCCTATCGGTAATCGTACTTGGTGATGAATCAGGTTACGAGCTGGGTGATGTTCAAAAAGTGAAACTCGCAGCTATTGAAGCAGAGTGGCACACTGAGCCAGCACCAGCAGCATTTACTCTGTTTGGCTTACCAAACCAAGAAGAAATGCACACCGACTTCGCGGTTAAGATCCCATATGTAATGGGTATTATCGCAACGCGTTCTCTAGATACTCCAGTAACTGGTCTTCGTGACCTACGAGAAGAGCACGTCGATCGTATTCGTAACGGTATGTATGCGTACGAGCTGCTAGAAAAACTTCGTGCAGGTGACCGCAGCGAAGCTAACGTTGCCGCGTTTGATGAAGTGAAAGATGACCTAGGTTACGGTCTACTACTTAAACGCTACACAGACAAAGTTGTTGATGCGACTGAAGACCAAATCCAAGCAGCAGCGGATGACTCAATCCCTAAAGTTTGGCCACTATTCTGGTCATTCCGTATCATGGTTGCCTGTGGCTTTATCATGCTATTCGTATTCGGCGCAGCGTTTGTACAAACATGTCGTCAAAAAATCGAACAGAAGAGATGGATTCTCAAAGCAACGCTATTCAGTATCCCACTACCTTGGATCGCTATCGAGGCAGGTTGGTTTGTTGCTGAATACGGACGTCAACCGTGGGCTGTTGGTGAAATTCTACCGACTCACGTAGCCGCGTCAGCGTTAACGGTAGGCCAGCTATGGTCTTCACTGTTCGCAATCATCGCCCTCTACACTGTGTTCCTAATTGCTGAAGTTTACTTGATGGTGAAATTCGCACGTAAAGGTCCAAGTAGCTTGAAGACTGGTCGTTACCATTTCGAACAAAATGACGAAACGGTAGAGAACAAAGTTAGTCGCCAAGTAGAAGCGTAAGCAAGGAGAAAAAGAATGTTTGATTACGAAGTCTTACGACTCATCTGGTGGATTCTGATCGGCGTACTATTGGCTGGTTTCGCAATCACCGATGGATTTGATATGGGGGTAGGTGCTTTAGTGCCTATCCTAGGTAAAACGGACAGCCAACGCCGTGTAATGATCAACTCGATTGCCCCTCACTGGGATGGTAACCAAGTATGGTTGATCACAGCTGGTGGTGCGTTATTCGCTGCATGGCCACTTGTTTATGCAACGTCATTCTCCGGTTTCTACTTCGCAATGATTGTGACGCTAGCGGCGCTATGGCTACGTCCAATCGGCCTGGACTACCGTTCAAAGCTAGAAGACACCAAATGGCGTAACGCTTGGGACATCGCTATCTCAATCAGTGGTTTTGTTCCACCAATCATCTTTGGTGTGGCATTTGGTAACTTGCTACAAGGTGTACCGTTCCAACTGAGTGAATTCATGATGCCAACGTATCACGGTTCGTTCTTTGGTCTGCTAAACCCATTTGCGCTACTTTGTGGTCTAGTGAGCTTGTTCATGATTTTGCTACAAGGCTCAACTTGGCTACAAATGAAGACAACAGGTGACATCCATACACGTGCTCGCAACACAGCACAGCTAATGGGCTTACTGGTTGTTGCCGCTTTCGTAGCAGCAGGTTTCTGGATCCAAAACATTGATGGTTATTCAATCGTAAGCGCAATTGACGGCAATGCAGCATCGAACCCACTTAACAAAGAAGTGGTTCGTGAAGCAGGTGCATGGATGGCGAACTTTGAAAAGTACCCACTACTTTGGATTGCTCCAGCACTAGGTGTGGTGATGCCACTACTAGCAGTACTGGCTTCTCGTCTAGAGAAATGTGCAGTGTCGTTCATTGCTTCTTCTCTAGCGAACGGCGGCATCATCTTTACGGCTGGTTTTGCAATGTTCCCATTCGTAATGCCAAGTAGCCTAAACCCTAACCATAGTTTGACTATGTGGGATGCGACTTCAAGTGAGTTGACTCTGAACCTAATGACAGCGGTAGCGTTCGTAATGGTTCCAGTAATTCTTAGCTACACAGCTTGGACTTACTACAAGATGTTTGGTCGTCTTGATGACAAGTTCATCGAAGAAAACAAAAATTCACTTTACTAAGGAACATTTGATATGTGGTATTTCGCTTGGATTTTAGGTGTATTACTTGCGTGTGCATTTGGCATCATCAATGCTCTTTGGCTAGAGCATAGTGAGATGATGGACGAAGATAGTGAGTAACCTTAACCAACAGTTAGAGCAACTCCACAAACCAGTAGATAAGACGCTATTGCGCGTCTTATCCCTGATACTCGGCTTTGTAAATGTCGGTTTGTTTATGTGGAGTCCAGACCAATACGCTGACGCCATTGGTGGCTTCTCGCCATTCTTAGGATTGTTATTTGTATTGTCTGTTTGTGCCAGCATGGTGTTTGGAGTCGGATTCCGACCGAGGTTCTGGCTCTGGCAAGCGGTGTTCAGTCCGTACTTGTCACTAACTGTGTTGAGTTACTTAACGTTAATGTACGTTATCTAAAGAAAACCCGAGCTATGCTCGGGTTTTTTACCTTTTGAAACAAACAAACTTTCGAAACTGCTAATAACTTCATCAGTTGAGTGTAAATTTTGGCACTTTATTCAAAATTTTTTGTCAGCTCTTATAACAAACACAATCACTTGCGTTATATTAGAGCGCAGTATTCATTAGGAAGTTACCAGTTTGTCTCAGTTATCACCGTATTTCGAATTCCCCGTCACCGTCTATTATGAAGACACCGACGCAGGCGGCGTGGTCTATCATTCGAATTATCTCAATTTCTTTGAACGCGCTAGAACCGAGTTGCTTCGTAGCAGAAACGTACATCAACGTCAGCTGCTTGACCAACAAGTCGGCTTTGTCGTTCGTCATATCGATATTGATTTTATCCGCGGTGCACGGCTAGACGACCACCTCACAGTGAAGACACATATTTCTGAATTCAAACGAGCGTCATTAACATTTCAACAAGAAATTGTTGATGAGCAAAATGTGACAATTGCAAAGGCTCTCGTTAAAGTGGCATGTATCGATAATATAAAAATGAAGCCGAAGGCTATCCCTTCGACTATCTTATTGGAGTTAAAAAACAGTGACGGCTGATATTTCGTTTGTGGACCTCATTCTAGAGGCAAGTCTACTGGTTCAATTGGTAATGTTGATTCTGCTTGGGATGTCAGTCGTATCTTGGGCGATGATCATCAAACGCAGCAAGGTACTAAAACAGGCTACTAAAGACTCCGATGAGTTTGAAGATAAGTTCTGGTCAGGTGCCGATCTTTCGCAGATCTACCAAGATGTGAAAAAAAGAAAAGACGACCTTTCTGGTACGGAAGAGATTTTCTATAGCGGCTTCACTGAGTTTTTAAGACTTCGTAAATCTAACGCTGAATCACCAGCTTTCATTATGGAAGGAACGGGGCGTTCGATGCGTGTTGCCGTTTCTCGCGAAGTAGAAGATCTAGAGACAAACCTACCATTTTTAGCAACCGTTGGTTCTATCTCTCCATATATCGGTCTCTTTGGTACCGTTTGGGGCATCATGCACGCGTTCATCGCATTGGGTGAAGTAAAACAAGCCACACTAGCGATGGTAGCACCTGGTATCGCGGAAGCACTGATCGCAACAGCAATGGGCCTATTCGCAGCTATCCCGGCAGTAATGGCGTACAACCGACTCAGCAATAAAGTAGGCAAATTGGAGCACAACTATGCGACCTTCTCAGAAGAGTTCCACAGTATCCTGCATAGACAAGCAATGGCGGGTAGGGAGCAGTAATGGCTGGCTACCAACCAAAGAAACGCAAGCTGACATGTGAAATCAACGTCGTTCCTTATATCGACGTTATGCTAGTTCTACTTATCATTTTTATGGTGACATCACCCTTCGTCACTCAAGGTGTGGATGTAGAACTACCAAAAACGTCCACCGCCAAGCCAGCAACAGAGCTAGCCGGTGACAGCGACGCAAGTTTTATCATTGTTGAAGTCGACCGTGATGGGAATTTTGGTTTGAGCGTTAATAACGAAGACATGCAAAGAGGCCTTAGCTTACAAGACATTATTGTTCGCGTTCGAGCTGAACTGTCGATCAATCCAAACTCGCCAGTGGCAGTAGGCGGTGATGCAGCTACCCCTTACGCAGAGGTAGTGTTGTTGTTAGATGAGTTAAGTCAGGCCGGTATTCCAAAAGTGGGCCTACTAACCGATATCAGGGAATAGTCATCGCAACGGTATGAAAAGCAATAAGAAGAATAACTCTAGCTACGGAAAGCCAATAGCGATCTCTTTGTTTGCTCACCTGATGCTGGTTGTTGCTTTATTGTGGGGGACAGACTTCACAATGAATAAAGCGGAACCAACAGGCATGGTGCAAGCGGTGGTCATCGACCCTGCTAGAGTGCGCCAACAAGCGCAAGAGATTCGCAAGCAGCGCGAAACCGCAGCTAAAAAAGAACAAGACCGCCTTGATAAGTTACGCCGTGAAAGTGAGCAACTGGAGCGTAATCGCAAAGCGGAAGAAGAGCGCATTCGCAAGTTGAAACAGCAACAAGCGAAAGATGCTCAAGCAGCACGTGAGGCAGAGAAACGCCGCGAAGTGGAAAGGAAACGCGCTGCAAAAGCTGAAGCTGAACGTAAAGCCAAAGAAGAAGCTGTTCGTGTTGCTGAGCAACAACGAGTCGCTAAAGAAGCGGCGATAGCTAAGGCAGAGAAAGAACGTTTAGAAAAAGAACGAGCGATCAAAGAAGCACAAGAAAAAGCCCAGCGTGAGAAAGAAGCCGCTGAGCGTGCCGAAAAAGACCGTATTGCTAAAGAGAAAGCCGCCAAAGAAGCAGCAGAAAAAGCCAGAATAGAGAAGGAGCGTTTGCAGCAACTTGAGCGTGAGCGCAAGGAGCAAGAAGCCGCTCTAGATAACATTTTCTCTGGCCTTGAAAGTGAAGCAGCTCTGAATACTAGTGCGCGCTCAAAACACGTTGCATCAGAAGTACAACGTATGGGCGCCATCTACACTCAGCTGATTCAACAAAAGCTGCTTCTAGAGGACAGCTTTCGGGGAAAGCAATGTCGAGTTAACTTGAAACTGATACCTGCGGGTAACGGCGCTATCGCTGGTCAAGTTGCAGTACTCGATGGAGATAGCAGACTTTGTGCCGCGACTAAGCGTGCGATAGCTCAGGTTGGGACCTTTCCGCTTTCAAAAGAAGCGGATGTGAACCAACAACTTAAAAATATTAATCTGACCGTAGTTCCAGAGTAAAAAGGAAGACCTCGTGATTAAGCGAATACTATTAGGAATGGCATTAGTGCTGAGCTTCGCTGCTCAGACTGCAAATGCCGCTTTAGAACTTGTCATTACCGACGGTATTGATTCCGCAAGACCTATCGCTATTGTCCCATTTAAATGGGAAGGTGAGGGAAAACTTCCTCATGATGTTTCGGCCGTGATTGCATCAGACTTACAACGAAGTGGTAAGTTTAGTCCTGTAGCAACTAGTAAAATGCCGCAAACGCCATACGATGCGTCAGACATTAACTTTGAAGCGTGGACATCCATTGGTGTTGATTCGTTGCTAACGGGTACCATCGTGAAAAACGCAGAAGGTAACTACGAAGTAAGCTACCAACTGGTTGATGTGGTGCGCGGTCAATTGACTGGTGGCAAATCAAAGGCTCTAAGTGGTGATGGCCAACTGGTTCTGTCGAACGACCACGTCCTATTCAAGAAGAAAGCAACCGTTCCAGGCAATCGCCTACGTGAATATGCTCACCGCATTTCTGACCTTGTTTATGAAGAACTAACTGGTGAGCGTGGTGCATTCTTAACGCGAATCGCTTATGTCGTTGTTAATGACAAAGATCAGTACCCATATCAAATGCGTATTGCTGACTATGATGGCTATAACGAGAAGCTTGTTCTACGTTCTAAGCAGCCACTAATGTCTCCGGCTTGGTCTCCAGATGGGAAAAAACTTGCCTATGTAAGTTTCCAAAACGGGCAAGCTGAAATCTTCATCATGAACATCTACACCGGTAAGCGTGAAAAGATTACGTCATTCCCACGTCACAATGGTGCGCCAAGATTTTCTCCTGATGGCAAGACGTTAGCGTTAACACTATCAAAGACTGGGCAACTGCATGTATATACGTTAAATCTTGAAACAAGAAAACTGCGTCAAATTACTAGCGGTAGGTCAAATAATACGGAACCGTTCTGGAAACCAGACGGCAAATCCCTTATTTTTACGTCGGATAGGGGTGGTAACCCTCAGATTTATGAAGTAAATTTGTCCGACGGTAAAACCAAACGTATCACATGGCAGGGTAGACAAAACCTCGGTGGGCAGATCACCCCTGACGGTCGCTACCTCGTGATGGTAAATCGCTCGAACTCTGGATTTAATCTTGCAAAACAAGACTTAGAGACAGGTTCAGTGCAAATCCTCACGAAAACACTGCTAGATGAGTCACCAAGCATCGCACCAAATGGTGGCATGGTGATATACAGCTCTATTTATAACAAAACTAACGTCCTTTCTATGGTCTCCATCGATGGACGATTTAAAGCTAGATTACCGGCTACAAATGGGCGTGTAAGAGCCCCAGCATGGTCACCGTTTTTATAGCAATTAAATTTTTAGGTTAAGGAAATAACAATGCAATTAAACAAAGTTTTTAAGGGGTTGCTAATCGCACTGCCAGTTCTTGCGATGACAGCATGTAGCTCAACTGATGACGCTGCGTCATCAACAGGTGCAGAAACTTCTAACCAACAACAGCAAGAAACTGTTGTTGCTACTCCAATCGATGAGAATGCACAACTTTCTGAGCAAGAGCTAAAAGAAAAAGCGCTTCGTGAAAACCAAACTATCTACTTTGCGTTCGATAACTCTACAATTGCTGGTGACTACGAAGATATGCTTGCAGCACACGCAGCATACCTAAGCAAAGACCCATCACTAAAAGTGACTATCGAAGGTCACGCTGATGAGCGCGGTACTCCTGAGTACAACATCGCACTAGGCGAGCGTCGTGCACAAGCTGTAGCTAAGTACATCCAAGCTCTTGGTGTACAAGCTGACCAAATCTCTATCGTAAGCTACGGTGAAGAGAAACCACTAGTACTAGGTCAATCTGAAGACGCGTACGCGAAAAACCGTCGCGCAGTTCTAGTTTACTAATTCAATCTGCTTAAGATTGTTGAGTCGCAGCCTTTGCGCTGCGACTCATTGTTTTAAGCCACGGCAATTGAGGTAATAACCTTTATGAACAGTAACATTAAGCGCGTTGTTACGCTTACGTTACTAGCCGGCGCAGCAAGCACAGCTTACGCGACAAAAGCACCGGTTACCGACTTGAGCGCAACATCTTCCTCGGCAACTGCTGCCTCTATTTCAGCAGCCCATGCTGCAACCAATGAAACTGACGTTCAACGCTTAGAACGCCTGCTTCAGAACCGAAACCGAGTTCAGTTGCAAATGCAGCAACAGCTCGATGAAATGACGCAAGAAATCGCAACTCTACGTGGTCAGCTAGAACGAAACAGCTACGATATGGAGCAAATGTTGCAGCGTCAAAGAGAACTATTCATTGAGATCGATAAACTTCGCTCTCAAGCAAGCACGGCCGCAGTCCCAGTTCCTGTAGCAAAAGACAGCACAACACCTCAAGGCAAATTCAGCACAGACGCTGATGAGCAAACGGCATATCAAAATGCTGTAGACCTTATCTTGAAAAAACGCGACTACGCCGGTGCTATCGAAGCATTCAAGCAATTCCAAAAAGACTATCCAAACTCAACCTTTATGCCGAACACGCATTACTGGTTAGGTCAGCTTTACTTTGCTAAACGCCAAGATTCAGAAGCAGAAAAGAGCTTTAAAGCGGTATTAGGCTTTAAAGAATCCAACAAACGTGCAGATGCACTAGTTAAATTGGGCGATCTAGCGAAGCGCGGCAACAAAGCAGCAGAAGCGAAAAAGTACTACGAGCAAGTAATTGCTGAGTACCCTGGTAGTTCTTCTGCAAAAGTTGCTCAGTCCAATTTGAAGTAATAATCAGACAAGTGCGTTGTCGCTTTTATAGCCGGGCGCCTGCATTGGCAGGCAGGCGTTCACCTAAAGCGATCTCAACCAGCCAAAGCTCGTCATTCCTGCGCAGGCAGGAATCTACTAAAAGCGCGTTCCGTACTCGCTGTAACAAGACCCCTGCCTCCGCAGGGGTGACGCCCAAAATAACGCCTGTGTCAATTGTGGATGTAATTGCTCCGTCTTCCAGTTACATAGTATCCACACCATTCCGCTAACTATGTACCTGCACTGGCAGGCATTTACCTAAAGCGTTCCCAACCACCAAAGGCTCGTCATTCCTGCGCAGGCAGGGATCTACTAAAAGCGCGTTCAGTACTCGCTGAAATAAGACCCCTGCCTCCGCAGGAGTGACGTTTAAAGTAACAGCTGTATCAGTTGTGGATGCAATTGCTCCGTCTTCCAGTTTCATAGTATCCAAACCATTCCGCTAGCTATGCACCTGTACTGGCAGCCATTTACCTAAAGCGCTTCCAACCACCAAAGGCTCGTCATTCCTGCGCAGGCAGGAATCTACTAAAAGCGCGTTCAGTACTCGCTGTAACAAGACCCCTGCCTCCGCAGGGGTGACGTTTACAGTAACAGCTGTATTAGTTGTGGATGCAATTGCTCCGTTTTCCAGTTTTATAGTATCCAAACCATTCCGCTAGCTATGCACCTGCACTGGCAGGCATTTACCTATAGCGCTCCCAACCACCAAGGCTCGTCATTCCTGCGCAGGCAGGAATCTACTAAAAGCGCGTTCAGTACTCGCTGAAATAAGACCCCTGCCTCCGCAGGGGTGACGTTTACAGTAACAGCTGTATCAGTTGTGGATGCAATTGTTCCATCTTCCAGTTACATAATGCCCACAACCCATTCCGCTAGCTATGTACCTGCACTGGCAGGCATTTACCTAAAGCGCTCCCAACCACCAGGGATCGTCATTCCTGCGCAGGCAGGAATCTACTAAAAGCGCGCTCAGTACTCGCTGTAACAAGACCCCTGCCTCCGCAGGGGTGACGTTTAAAGTAACAGCTGTATCAGTTGTGGATGCAATTGCTCCGTTCTCCAGTTTTATAGTATCCAAACCATTCCGCTAACTATGCACCTGCACTGACAGGCATTTACCTAAAGCGCTCCCAACCACCAGGGATCGTCATTCCTGCGCAGGCAGGGATCTACTAAAAGCGCGTTCCGTACTCGCTGGAACAAGACCCCTGCCTCCGCAGGGGTGACGTTCAAAATAACGTCTGTATCAATTGTGGATGCAATTGCTCCGTCTTCCAGTTACATAGTATCCACACTATTTCGCTAACTATGCACCTGCACTGGCAGGCATTTACCTAAAGCGCTCCCAACCACCAGGGGTGGTCATTCCTGCGCAGGCAGGAATCTACTAAAAGCGCGTTCAGTACTCGCTGGAACAAGACCCCTGCCTCCGCAGGGGTGACGTTCAAAATAACGTCTGTATCAATTGTGGATGCAATTGCTCCGTCTTCCAGTTACATAGTATCCACACTATTTCGCTAACTATGCACCTGCACTGGCAGGCATTTACCTAAAGCGCTCCCAACCACCAGGGGTGGTCATTCCTGCGCAGGCAGGGATCTACTAAAAGCGCGTTCAGTACTCGCTGGAACAAGACCCCTGCTTCCGCAGGGGTGACACCCAAAATAACGCCTGTGTCTATTGTGGATGTAATTGCTCCGTCTTCCAGTTACATAGTATCCACACCATTCCGCTAACGATGCGCTTGCACTGACAGGCATTTACCTAAAGCGCTCCCAACCACCAGGGATCGTCATTCCTGCGCAGGCAGGGATCTACTAAAAGCGCGTTCAGTACTCGCTGAAATAAGACCCCTGCCTCCGCAGGAGTGACGTTTAAAGTAACAGCTGTATCAGTTGTGGATGCAATTGCTCCGTCTTCCAGTTTCATAGTATCCAAACCATTCCGCTAGCTATGCACCTGTACTGGCAGCCATTTACCTAAAGCGCTTCCAACCACCAAAGGCTCGTCATTCCTGCGCAGGCAGGGATCTACTAAAAGCGCGTTCAGTACTCGCTGTAACAAGACCCCTGCCTCCACAGGGGTGACGACCAATATTAACTGCTGTGGCAGTTGTGGATATAACTGTTTTATCTTCCAACCTCAACGCTTCTTTACAACCCATCACACTCTTAGCCCGATACGGCCACTTTCTATTCAACTTTGGTCGATTACCTCAGGCCTGCCTTTGTCCTTGTAGGAATATCCGTGTACAATGCTCGGACTATTTGGAAGTAGCATAGAGCATGCGCTATGAGCCACATCTTAGACACTATTGATACGGTATATCCGTTTCCCCCTAAGCCTGTTCCTCTAAGTGATGACGAGAAACAGCAATACATTGCAAACATCAAAACGCTATTAAAACAAAAAGACGCGGTTTTGATTGCACACTATTACACCGATCCTGAAATCCAAGCTCTTGCAGAAGAGACGGGTGGTTTCGTGGGTGACTCTCTTGAAATGGCGAAGTTCGGTAACCGCCACGATGCGTCGACGTTGATCATTGCTGGCGTTCGCTTTATGGGCGAATCAGCAAAAATCCTAACGCCAGAAAAACGCATTCTGATGCCAACTCTAGAAGCGGAATGTTCTCTAGACCTTGGCTGTCCAGCGGACAAGTTCACTGAATTCTGCGATGCGCATCCTGACCACACGGTTGTGGTTTACGCCAACACCTCTGCAGCCGTAAAAGCGAGAGCTGACTGGGTTGTGACGTCAAGTATCGCCCTTGAAATCGTCGAGCACCTAGACGCTGAAGACAAACCAATTATTTGGGGTCCAGATCGTCACCTAGGTTCGTACATCGCGAACCAAACTGGTGCGGACATGCTTTTATGGCAAGGTGAGTGTATCGTCCATGACGAGTTCTCTGCCAAAGCATTGAAAGACATGAAGTCAGTTTATCCAGACGCAGCGATTCTGGTACACCCGGAGTCTCCGGCTAGTGTCGTTGAACTGGCGGATTCTGTTGGTTCTACCAGCCAGCTGATCAAAGCAGCCAAAGAGCTACCGCACAAGCAGATGATTGTTGCGACCGACAAAGGCATTTTCTTCAAAATGCAGCAAATGGTACCAGAGAAAGAACTGATCGAAGCACCAACAGCAGGCGCTGGCGCAACATGCCGCAGCTGTGCACACTGTCCTTGGATGGCGATGAATGGTCTACGTGCCATTGAAAAAGCACTGAAAGATGGCGGTGAAGAGCACGAAATCTTTGTAGATGACGAGCTACGCGTTAAGTCGCTGATTCCTTTAAATCGCATGTTGGACTTTGCTGAGCAACTGCAAATTAAAGTGAAAGGCAACGCGTAACCACTAAAGTTAACGCCGTTCTCAAAAAACCAGTCTTCGGACTGGTTTTTTCGTATATGTTGTTCGCCATTTTCATATATGCTTAACACATAATCCGTCTACGAATAGGGAAGTCAGTGGCGATTTGGTTACAACTCAGAAAATGGTTTCATTCTCATCTGTTCGAACTCAGGTTTAAAAGCTTAGCGGCCGCCATTTTGCTTTATGCTGGCTTATCATGGGTATTACTCAGAGCCAGTGGCGAAACAGACCTGACGGTTCCTATTTCTCAATTCATCTATTTTATCGTCGTCACCGCTTCAACGGTTGGTTATGGCGACTTATCTCCAACGACGGAAGCAGGTCGTTGGGTGGCTATCTTATTTGTCATCCCTGGAGGACTAATGTTGTTTGCGGCGTTACTTGGCCGTTTAGCAGCACTCGGGCTCGATTCTTGGCGTTCTGGACAACTCGGTAAAAGGAAAGTAACTGTGGAAAATCATATTCTAATGTTGGGTTGGAATGGTCAGCGTACTATTCATCTTATTCGTATGTTGCAACATGAAGAAACAGGTCGCAGACCTATAGTGTTGTGCAGTCGTTCGGATATCGAAAACCCGCTTCCCGGTGAGATTTCTTTTGTCAAAGTGAACAGCTATACCGACGGACGAGAAATGGAAAAAACCAACATCGAAACCGCTAGTTGTATTCTTATTGATAATCCCGAAGATGATATAACCCTCTCTGCGGCCCTTTATTGCTCAAACCGCAACCCTAATGCTCACCTGCTGGTTTATTTCAAAGACGAAGCGCTGAGCGACCTTCTACATCAACACTGTCCAAACTCTGAATGTATCCCAGCTGTAGGAGCGGAAATGCTTGCTAAGGCTGCGGTTGATCCTGGTTCAAGTGCCTTACATCAAGAGCTATTAAGCTCAACACGAGGCATGACGCAATACTCGGTTCACTACCCAAGCGATGCTCCAGACTCATCGGTCGAAGCCTTGTTCAATTGGATGAAAGTAGAGTACCAAGCGACTTTAATCGCAGTGGATGTAGGAAATGGCATCATTCTTAACCCAGATCTCGAACAATCCATTTCCGCAGGCAATAAATTGTTCTATATCGCCGACGAGCGAATTGACAATTTTTCTTGGAAAAACCTCTAGCCACAAGCCTATGTCATCAAATTGTTCATCGATATTCGGAATGTGAATAATTTGAGAAAGAAAAATATCTTGATACGGAAATGTGTTCTGTTTATTATGCGCGCGCTTTTTTGAAAAAATGAATGAACGTTCATTCATTGATTATGGGAACCTTACAATTCATGCGCGTAAACTTGCTGTCGCTACTTGTCCTTTCTGCTATTGCACCATCTATTGTGGCCGCGAAAGAAGATGTCGTTATACCTAGCTATGCTCAACTTGAAACCAAGAAAGAAGACATGGTGTTCGAACACGACGTTACTAAAGCAGACGCTAAGGTAGACGAATACGATGACGCTATCTCAAAACTAAAAGACGACAATACCGATAGCCGCTATTCAGAGACCATCTCAGATCTAAAGTACGCAAAAAAATACTACCGTGAAGTGAATGGGTTACCGATGTTCAGCTTCCTAGGTGGACCTGCATTTACTCCGGAACAAGGTGTGCTTGTTGCGGTAGGTGGTTTGTATTCATTCAAAACCGACCGCGAACAGCAACAACTCCAGCGCTCAAGTGTCTCGGCATTTATCATCGGTAACTATGTTGATTCGGAAGTGGGCTATGGTTTACGAGCTAAACATGACCTGTTTTGGAATAACGATGATATTCAATTCCAAGGCGCATGGAACGCAGGTACTCAAGGCAAACACTATTGGGGGATCGGCTATGATGCCGCGCAACAGTTTGATTTTGGCGATGTCACTCAATACAAGGCCAACACCAACAATTATAAAGGCAATTTGATCTTTCGAATGGTCGACAACTGGTTTGTAGGCCCAGCAATTAAGCTGAATTACTTTAGTCCAACCACCGAACCTGATTCGGCGATATTGGATGAGAACTTTAACGAGTTCAAAGATAAACCTTTTACATGGGGTCTAGGTGGCAGCATTCAATACGATTCTCGTGACGTTGCCGTTAATCCTTGGAGTGGCTCTTTGTTTAGAACAGAGGTGCTGCTGTATAGCGAAGCACTAGGCAGTCAAGCTGAGTACCAAAAACTGGATGTGGAATATCGAACTTTCCACAGTTTCCAGAAGGGTCGAGTGTTGGCGGTGCTAGGTCGATTCCAACAAGCTTTTGGTGATACGCCGTATTACGACATGCCTGAACTAGGCGGCGCAAACTCGATGCGCGGTTACTATCAAGGCCAATATCGTGACAAGGTGACGGCAGAAGTAACCGCAGAATACCGACATACATTCCGTCGAAGCTCAGGCGCGCTATCTAACCATGGCATTACCGCATGGACGGGCGTGGGCTCGGTGGGAGAGTCTGTCGAAGATTTGTCGGGACACGCTATTTTGTCTTATGGCATTGGCTATCGCTATGAACTTCAACCGCGCATGAATATCCGCCTTGATTTAGGGATGGGTAAACATGGCTCGGCATTTTATTTCAACTTTACTGAAGCTTTTTAGGTAAACCGTTTTGATTAGATTACTAACCATACTCGTTGTTACATCTCTTTATATGGTATTTAATACTGTATACGCAGCGAGTGATGAACTGAAACAACAAGTAGAAAGAGAGAAGAACCAAGCGCACTGGAGTGGTCTACCGGTTTGGGGTGAGCAGGCTCGTGACCTAGGTTATGAGTTACCGATTCCCGTTGGTTTTGGCATCTATATGAACTCTCAAGATGTTGAGTATGTAGCGACGGATGATTTCAAAATTGACGCAACAGGCGGGCTACTTGGCGGTCGTAACAAGCCTAATCACTATGTCGTACCAGCAGATGATGTATCGATTAAAGGGTCTGATAAGAGTGTACAGCTTAGACTCGACGCATGGGTATTTCCATTCCTAAATGTTTATGGTTTAGCAGGCTATACCGAAGGAAATAAGGAGATCAGCGCCGATCTTTCCAACGCAACACGTAATGGCAGACCGTTTCCTGTACCAGCGACCATACCAATCAACATCGAATATGAAGCCTACAACTTAGGTATTGGTGCGGTACTTGCGACGCAGTTTGAAGTGATCGATGGATTCAACCCGATTATTGTCACGGCAGCGGGTGCTGTAACCAATGCTTGGACCACCACTACAGACAGTACCATTTTAACCAAAATCGGTGCGGTGCGAGTTGGTCAGCGTTATGACGTACCTTACGGTAAGTTAACGATGTTATTGGGTTATCAGTATCAGAGCATTGAGCAGAACGTGACAGGTAGCTTAACCGACTTGCAAGTTGGTGGTTTGAACCTCGCTGATGAACTGCGCTTTGACGTAAACCTAAAAAGTAAAGAAACATCCAACATGTCACTCGCAGCAGTCTACGACTTTGGCTATGAGAAAGAGTGGAACTTAATGGCGGAATACAGCTTCCTGAACTGGAATCAGCTAATTGTGTCGATGGGTTATCGTTTCTAGAAATAATAAAAAGCTCCTCATAATGAGGAGCTTTTTGCATTACTGCTGCTCAGCCAGTACCGCGCCTTTTTGCGTAATGCCACAAAGCATCATTGGCATGGCATTATAGATTTCAGCAAACTGCTCCAAACCTTCAATACCTTGTGCTTGTAGCGTTGCGATAGATGTCTCTGGGTCGTAAAGCATGCTCAATGACAGTAGCACGCCGCCTAACAGAGCGTTGTCTTCACTGTGTTCAGGCATGATGGTTTCCCAGTCATCTCTAGCCAATTGCCAACCTTGAAGAACACCTTCGCAGAAGTCTTTGGTTGCCAACGTCACGATCTCTTCTTCGTCTAGCTCACAACCTTCCGGCCACTGCCATTCGCCGTCTAATAGAGCAGGGCGGAAGTCATTCCACAAGCCAATAATTGCTTGTGCGTAAGTTTCTAATTGCTCACCGGATGTGAATGGTGCCACTTCCTCACCACCCCACAGAAACGGTAGCCACTCTTCAGGTGGTAAGGTATGTGGCGCAGCGGCCATCGAGGTGACAAAGCCTTGTGTTTGAGCTTCGTTAAGAAGTTTGCCTTCTAACTCAGGAAGGGAAAGTATGTCTTTTAATGTCAAAATGCTTTACCGTAAAGGCGAAAATGATGCTTAATAGTAACAAGCTACAGACGAATAAAATAGACGAAATTATCTGAGTCGAACAAGAAGAAAAGGATCGCTTCTCTAGTTATGGTTATCAACGAGTCTCTCAAAAAGAAAAGTGTCGTCGCGCTAGCGCTGTACCTAGCTCTGTTTATCGCGGTATTCGGAAGCATCACCTATATGGTGGTGGAGTCTCCAGTTCGTGCCAAGCTCGAAGAAAACCTCGATATCAAAAACGAGTTTCTCGCCGCCGAGATCTCAGCGCCACTTTCCAGCTCTGTGGGTGTATTGAAAAGCATCGTCGCTATGGCGCAGTCCATTGAAAACCGCACCGCACTCGATGAAGCACTCTGTCAGGTATTTAAGCTCAATGATGGCATCGCCGTGAGTGGTGGCATTTGGCCTGAACCGTATTCGGTAGACCCCAACGTTAAACTCACCAGCCTGTTTTATAACCGTACCAGTGACGGAACGGTAGATAAAATTGATCTTTGGAACAACCCCGAAGCCGACGGCTATCACCTAGAGCCATGGTACACCTCCGTCAAAAACCAGCCTGTGAATACCATTACATGGTCTGAAGTGTACATTGACCCTTATACCCACGTGCAAATGATAACGGCCTCGGCCCCTTACTACTTAAATGGTCAATTTGCCGGAGTCGCCACCGTCGACCTTTCACTAGAAAACCTAGTGAAATTCGTCAAAAGTAAAGCAAGAGAGCACGATCTTGGGGTGATCGTGCGCGACACCAACAATCATGTGATTACCGAGCACAATTTCCGAGTAGGGCGTGATATTTACGTCAGTCAACGTCAATTTGGTGATTTTGATTGGAGTCTAGAAGTCGTCAATGCGAGACGACTGGTATCTGATCAAGTGTCAGACATCGTAATGGCGGTCGAGTTGGGTATCGTGCCGGTCATGCTGCTTTGTTTGATGTTTGGCTATTACCTTATTAGCCAATATCTCATTAAGCCGATTACGGATATTGCTAAGAAAGTCGATGAGTCCAAAGAGGGCGGCAGTATCGATATTAACTATCAAAGCCCGGACGAGATTCGCTACCTAATCGACACCTTCAATGAAAAAACCATTTATTTAGACCAAGAACGCGTCAAAGCACAGGCTTCCACTAAAGCAAAAACGGCGTTCCTAGCCACGCTCTCCCATGAAATCCGAACACCGATGAATGGCGTATTGGGCACCGCTCAAATCCTGCTTAAAACCGACCTTAATCTAGAGCAGCGTAAACTACTCAAAACCCTTTATGATTCAGGTGATCATATGATGTCTCTGTTGAACGAGATATTGGATTACTCAAAGATTGAGCAAGGGCACCTTGAGCTTGAAAATCGTCCATTTCCGCTGAGCTCTATCATTGGCAGTATGCACAGCGTGTATCACACCTTATGTAATGAGAAAGGGCTACGTTTTAGCGTCTTCTCGGAAGTTGATGAAACTCGCTGGTATTCCGGCGATAAAGCGCGCCTGCGCCAAATCCTATTTAACTTGCTCAACAACGCGGTTAAGTTTACTTCGCAAGGAATGGTTGAAGTCTACTTGTCTGAAGAAGTGAATGATGGAGTGACGGCGCTCGTTATCCGAGTCAAAGACACCGGAATAGGAATCTCACCCGACGCGCAAGCAAGAGTGTTTAAGCCATTTGAGCAAGCCGAATCGAGCACCACACGCCGCTTTGGTGGTACTGGACTTGGTCTTGCGATAGTGCAAGAGATTACACACTGTATGGGGGGCAACATCACGCTAACCAGTCAGGAAGGGATGGGATCTGAGTTTACGGTTCGCGTCCAACTTGAACCATGCAAACCAAAAGCGTTAGATGTTCATATTGAACGTCACCTCGACTATCGTGGGCTCAAAGCGCTTATCGTCGAAGATAATCGTACCAACACCATCATTATCGAGACTTTTATGAAGCGCAAAGGCTTTATCACTTCCTCGGTAGAAAACGGCGAACTGGCGCTAAAAGCTGTCTCCACCCAACAGTTTGATCTTATCTTAATGGATAACCATATGCCGGTTATGGATGGGGTAGAGGCTATCGCGGGTATCCGTAATATGCTCGGCCGTGAAAAGGATACCTTGATCTTTGGTTGTACCGCCGATGTCTTTAAAGAGACTCGAGAGCGCATGTTAGGCGCTGGCGCCGACTTTATTGTTGGTAAGCCAATTGATGAAAGAGTATTAGACGATGCTCTGTATCAATACGCCAACAAGCTATTCCAGTTCTCAAGCAAACGCCGTTCGAACGTAGAGCCTCTGCGTTAAA
The DNA here is from genome assembly GCF_900088415.1 of Vibrio mediterranei. Taxonomy (GTDB): domain Bacteria; phylum Pseudomonadota; class Gammaproteobacteria; order Enterobacterales; family Vibrionaceae; genus Vibrio; species Vibrio mediterranei. The sequence continues at coordinate 177,162 of NZ_FLLQ01000004.1, read as the reverse complement.
CCTTCGTAGTGACGCTGTTATTGGCGTCACTGCACCTTCCTAGCTTGTTATTCAACTCATTAGATTTCATAAAACACCCATTTCGGCACCATCCACCCCGTAAGCCTGAGTAAACTCTGCTTAGCCAAGAGCATCTAATTGTTTAGAGCTGTAACTATTGTACATAACGTGCCACTAACTCACTGAATATCAGTGGTATAGTCAATAAATGTAATCAAATTACAACAAATAGCGAGTTTATCTAGTTTGAACTTTAAAATTGGTGATTAATTTACCAAGTGACTTTAAATACGGTATGTAAAACTACCAAATTGGTGCTCTAATAGCGTCGAAATCTAGATAGTAAAAGATATCTAGTTATATGAATTGCCAAAAGCATTTTTTGATAGTTTATTATTCCGCGAGATTCCTGAATTGAAACCTAAAGCTCCTTTTTGTATTCGTAACGCCGCAGCAGACACTTTTGCTATGGTCGTCTTCTGTTTCGTCTCTGGCATGCTAATCGAAGTATTAGTATCTGGCATGACGTTCGAACAGTCACTGGCATCACGTTTACTGTCGATCCCCGTTAATATTGCAATTGCATGGCCATATGGCGTTTTCCGTGACTGGGCACTAAGACAAGGCGCGAAAGTATCAGGTTCGGGCACAATGAAGGCCATTTCAGACCTAATCGCCTATGTAGCATTTCAGTCGCCAGTATACGCAGCGATTCTATTTACTGTAGGCGCATCGACTGACCAAATCATCACCGCAGTATCGAGTAACGCAGTAGTATCATGCGGAATGGGCGTACTTTACGGCTACTTCCTAGACTTATGTCGCCGCTGGTTCCGAGTACCGGGTTACTACCAAAGCGTCTGATTTGCCGATCATTTGATCGAATTAATCACAAAGTAAGCAAACAATTAAAAAAGAGCGCTTTTTTCCCGATTTGCACTTGACCCCATCAAGGATAATCATTAAATTAGCGCCTCGTTAGCCAACAGCGCTAACAAAAAGTACGGTGAGTTGTCCGAGTGGCTGAAGGAGCACGCCTGGAAAGTGTGTATACGGCAACGTATCGAGAGTTCGAATCTCTCACTCACCGCCACATTCGAAGCCCCAGCAGAAATGCTGGGGCTTTTTCGTTTCCATACTTCCCCCCTTTCTATGACCGACAGCCTTTTCACTAAATAGTGACTTAGCTCAAAACATCTCGTACTAACCTAGCACCCTCTAGCTTTATGCAACTTGGACCTATAAGATGGTTTCAGTTCAAAACGGGGTATCATAATGTCCATAACCTCCTCTTTTTACGCGGAAAATGCAGATGAACTTGCCAAACAATATAATTCTCTAGCGGCTACGAAAGTCCATCACGTTTGGCGAAAGTACTGGCCCAGTGTAGGAGACAATGTATTAGATATTGGCGCGGGTTCGGGAAGAGATTCACTTTGGTTTACTCGTCTGGGCTGTCATGTGGTTGCATGTGAACCTTGCAAAGAGCTGCTCGTTTTAGGTAGTGCTCACACTGGGAAAGAGGTTGTATGGCTTGATGATAGGCTTCCTGGCCTTAACCAACTATCAAAGCTTAATACTAAATTTGATGTCATTTTGGTCTCTGCGGTTTGGATGCATATTCCTAGTAACTTGCGTAAAAAGGCGTTGAATGCCCTAGTTAACCATTTGAAAAATCGTGGTGTTATTGTGATTTCATTGCGTCATGGTTTATTCAATGATGGCCGCGAGTCTTACTCTGTTTCGGTTGAAGAGTTAACGGAACTAGCGAGTGACATCAACTTAGCTTTAGTTGATGTATTCAATGGCGAAGACATACAACATAGGCAAGGAGTCAGATGGCAAACCGTTGTGCTAAGAAACAATCCAAGTGTCGATAGGGAGGGACGAGATGGCTCTTGAGTTGTATCTGGATAAGTTCAGAAATCTCAATATGAATAGTGCAGGCGGTAAGAAAAGTCCTCACAAGGTTTGTATGCTACTGGCTGTTATGGATCTTATTCATGTGGGTGGCATTGCGTCGAATAAGATATTTTTTAATCAGGCTCTCAAAGATCAATTTACCCATCATTTTGATAACTTTGCTCAAGGAAGAGATAAAAATACGCCTGAGAATCCATATTTTCATCTAAAGAGCGAAGGCTTTTGGCATCTTAAATTGGAGGAAGGGTATAAGGAACAAGCTGTCAAACGTTACTCATCAAAAGCTATCTCATATGCTTATCTAGATGAGGAGCTTTTTGACTTTATGAAAAGTCATATCGTGTCAAACGAGTTGAAAGATGCCTTAGTAACCAATTTGTCCGACATAGCATCACTTTACTATCAATGGTTATTGGATTTAGGTAAGTCTGAGAAGACGGCAACCAATTACCTTGGAGCTATTCGTGGCTCAATTTCAAATTGGCTGATGGATGCAAACGAGATCCGCGAACCATTAACAGAGGTGAAATCATATAGCCGATTTGTTTCGTTGGAAGCGAAGGCCAAAACGATGGAGATCTTTAAACAGCGCGATAGCAAAGGTAAAGGCATGTATAGTGCGGCGCTGCTTCACTACAACAATTTCTTGGCAGATCTGGCTCAGGTAGACGTCAATGCAGATATACGTCAAGTTATGTCTGACCAGAAGCTTACTGAAACGGAAAAGACAATTCTGGTGAATACTAGAATTGGACAGGGCAATTTTAGGGCTCAGCTGGTTGAAATGTGGGGCGGTTGTGCCTTAACCGGATATAAGAACACTCAACTCCTTCTTGCTTCTCATATCAAACCTTGGCGGGATTCGAGTAACGAAGAACGTCTAGATAAATATAACGGGTTGCTCCTGCTGGCAAACTTAGATAAAGCGTTCGACCTTGGATTTATATCGTTCGATAATCAAGGAAAAGTGATGATCTCCAAATACCTCGAAAAGCCTGAGGTAGTTGGTATTCATGAAGCTATGTCATTTCAAATATCAAGTCAGCATAGGCGTTACTTGGAACATCATAGGGGTGTTCTTTTTAAAGGGCGTTAAGCAAGAGTCTCCTCCCGGATCGAGACTCTTTAGCACCGGCAACAAATACAATAAAGCTCCCAACGGGAGCTTATACACAAACTTCGATACTTAAAAAAAGAGCGTAATCACGCAAACTAACTATCTTGCTTTTCTGTTGCAAGAACAGATGACAAGGTATCTATTATTTCGTCAATCATTCGCTCTATATCGCATATTACACTGCTTTGGACAATGGAGTTTTCCGTTAGAAGCTGGTCAATTTTCTCTATATGATGAATAGCATATGAGTCTGGGGCAATAGTAGATATTGCTCCCTTGAGCTGATGAAGTGCTCTCTTAGACATATTAATATCATTACTTCTAACAAGTGCTTTAAGCTTACTAGCATCTTGTTTCGCTATGGAAATTAACTCAGGGGCATACTCATTAATTATTTGTGTTGCAGTTGCCGGCAAGTTCTCAAATTCTTGACTTGAGAGTTGAAGCTTCATAAGTAATTGTGCAATGTGTTCGCGTTCAAAAGGCTTAGTGATACTGCCCGAGAACAACTCTTCATATCGACTTTCTATAGGTTCTATACTGGATGAAATTATGGGTATCTTACCATTGGTGTTCGACTGAACATGCATTGCAAGGTCATACCCACTTTCGCTAGGGAGTACGATATCGGTAATTACGATATTGAATGAAGAGTTGTTAAACGTAGAAATTGCAGATACAACGCTTGATTCTACAACCACATCAATACCTAGGTCTGAAAGGATATCCTCCAAAATAAGGTTGTTTATAGGGTTGTCGTCAACAATCAAAGCTCTTATAGACATCACTCACCATCAATCAACATTTATATGCACCCAAAGGTATCTTAAATTAGCCTTACAAATCAATAAATAACAGATATTCCAAATGATATATCGAGCAAACTAGCAAGTTCACCTTACTAAGAGGAAAATGGAACGTTAAAGTTTTTACTCAAAACATTTTTTATCAGTTAAATCAAGTGCATTCCACAGAAAACTAAGTATTTTCCTACAAAATATATTCAGATTTTGGGATAACATTCGCAAATAGTCCAGTTGCGTACATGTCTTGTTGATCTGCACTCAAGTGCTCATGTCGACCAGCGTACTACAAACAGAGTTTTTTATCTATGAACTACACTATAGATGTAAGGCTCAATAAATGAGAGTGGGGTGGAAATTACGATGAACGAAATGATGATGGTTTCAGAATCAATACTAACAAGATTCGGCTTTGATCTAATGACTTCTAAGAGTTTCAAATCAGGATTCTTCATTGTGGGTAAAGCCTCTTATGTGAACATCGCTATTACATACGGTTATAAAAACGGGTTTTCGGTGGATATTCTCCCTAATAAGGAGTTTATAGGTCTGACTGTAGACGTATCACCATTTGATTTTCCTAATGACCCAACTTGGGAAGTAGAGCTACTTAATATTGTAAGGCGTGCACTAAAACAAAATGCAGCTATTGAACGCAAATTTCTGATGAACGAGAAGTTTAGAGAAATTACCAATATCAAATTAAACCGTATGCAGCGCTCCAACCTAGTTGGTTGATCTGGTAATTGGAACTTTAACGTAATTAGTTCAAAAGGCTAAAAATGAAAGAAAAAGATTTCAATTTACTAATAGTTGATGATACCCCGGCAAACATTGACCTCCTGAGCGGTATATTACTATCAGAATATAATATTAAAGTCGCCACGAATGGTTCTTTAGCGTTAAAACTTGCTGAACAATCACCTAAGCCTGATTTGATCTTATTAGACGTAATGATGCCTCAGATGGATGGTTATGAGGTTTGCACACTTCTTAAGAGTAATCCTGTTACCGCTACAATCCCAGTGATATTCGTTACGGCTAAGTGCGAGGTAGAAGACGAAACCAAAGGATTTGATATTGGAGCTGTTGACTATATCGTAAAACCTATAAGCCCACCGGTAGTAAAATCTCGAGTGGCTACGCATTTGGCGTTACACAATCAAAGAAGAACACTGGAACAACAAGTTCATTTACGTACGCAGGAAATTAGAGAAAACCAACTTGAGATAATTAGTTGCCTTGGTAGAGCCGCTGAGTTTAAAGATAACGAAACTGGTATGCATGTAGTGAGAATGAGTCACTACAGTCGAATACTTGCAGAGGCACTCAATATTGAACAAAAGTGGTGCCAATTATTATTTGAAGCATCTCCAATGCATGACATCGGTAAAATAGGTGTTGCGGACAATATACTTAAAAAAAACGGAAGCTTAACTCCAGAAGAATGGGAGCACATGAAGGAACACGTCAACTACGGTGTTCAGATATTGGGTGACCATAAATCCGAGTTAATCGATATGGCTAGGCAGATTATTGAATATCACCATGAAAAATGGGATGGCTCAGGTTATCCAAAAGGCGTGCTAGGTGAAGAGATACCATTATCTGCGAGAATAGTGATGATAGCGGATGTATTTGATGCACTTACAAGTGATAGGCCCTATAAAGAGGCTTGGCCAGTTGAAGAAGCATTTAGCTATTTACAAGAGCATGCGGGTACTCATTTTGACCGTAAGCTAGTTGATGTTTTTCTTACACAAAAAGCAAAGATATTGGACGTAAAAGCAAGTTTTGCCGACTAAAATGTTGGAGGCTTCACGTATGAATGATGAGCATGTTGATAGCTCTATAGATAGGTCAAACAAAATCACTTTAGGCTTTGTTTTAGTCGTTGTTATATTAATGACTTTAGGAGTCACCGCTTGGAAAAGTCTAAATAAACTGTTTTCAGCTGTCGAACGTTATGATGGCGCAAGTCAAATATTAATAACGTTGGATAGGGCTCGATTACATGAATTATCTTATACTCGTGACTTAACATCCGATGCATCAAAGGAAGCTTTGCACTACATGAATGAAGCATTATCATTTACCGGTAGTCTTGATTCTTCGGAAACGAACTTCAATAATAATCTTAATAGTATTAAAAACGAATTGGAACGATACCGTGACGACTTTGTAAGCTATGTCTCATTAAATGACCACTTGAGTTCATCTAAGAAGTCAATGGTGCAATATGCACAGAACTCTAGTGCACTAATTGATAGATTAAGAGACTTACAAATTGGTTATATAAGCGCTGATACAAGTTTATCGGAAAAATTATATCTAGAAATAATTAACTCATCTAATGCAGTTTCTTTATCAAATAATATCTACTCGTCAGCGCTACTTCTAAATAAAAAACATGAGTATTTGAAGTTGCGTGAAAGTAATGATCTAGAACAAAATGAGTTGCAAATCCTGAAAAGTATGAATAATGACATACATGCTTTAATGGCATTAGAAACTGTTTATTTTCCAGAAGATGAAGTGAAGCAACTTCTACAGTTAATTGAAGAATATACTCATGTGATTGAATCTAGAGTCGATACATTAGAGAACAGTAGTACCTTTGTTAGATATAATAATTCATTAAAAGATATACTAAAGCTATCTTCTTCTATAAAAAGAGAGTTTGGTTCTATTAATGATGTTTCGTTACGAAAGCTATCATCGGCACAAAAACTTCTCTCCAAAAGGGTGGTTCTTTCAGAACAGATCATACTGCTAGCCGAAAATGTGAATATAGCTAGACAAGCAGATCGAGATTTCTCTCTTTCTAATGACAGTACTTTACGTGATGATTACTCGTTTCTCGTTATGGATGTACTCACGAATATTGATGATGATATTAATAATATCAAGGAAGTAGTCATCGAGCAGGATGAAAAAGAGTTATTATTAGAGTTGCAGCCAATTATTAGAAAATACAATCGTGACTTCAGATACGTTTACGATATATCCAATGAAATTTCTACTATCTCAAAAAGAATGGTCTCAAGTGCAATTAGAATTGATTCTATATTGCTTTCCATGAGAGACGCTAGAGCTAGAGAAATGAAAGAGGCACGAGAACTAGCTAGTTTCATATCCTTTGGTGGAGCAGTGTTTGTATTTTCAATCGCTCTTCTAGGTTACTTAGTTCGTAAAAGTGGCAAAGAGTTACAGTCCTTAACAGAGGGGCTGAAACGCTCTAATGATCGAGTGAGTAAAGCTGCTGAGGCAAAAACAAATTTCCTGGCGATGATGAGTCATGAAATTCGTACGCCTATGAATGCAATTATAGGGATGAGCTACCTTGCATTAGAAGGGAAACTGTCGATTAAAGAACGTGGTTACGTCGAAAAGGTACATAATTCGGCTAATTTACTTTTAGGGATTATAAATGATGTCCTTGACTTTTCTAAAATTGAAGCAGGGAAGGTTGTTATAGAGTCAATAGAGTTTTCTCTTTACAAAATGATAGATAGCTTTTCATCTATTATTCAGGAACGAGCGAAAGAGAAGAATCTTGAACTTTCAATAAATATAGATCATAAAGTTCCAAGAATGTTAGTTGGAGATCCTTTGCGTATCCATCAAATATTAATGAACCTGGGTTCGAATGCTATAAAGTTCACAGATACTGGCTCTGTATCTATCGATATAGATACTCTTGAAGGAAGTGGGGGTGATATCTTTCTGAAGATCTCTGTTAAAGATCAAGGGATTGGAATGAGTCAAAGTCAGATCGAGCATTTATATACTTCATTCACTCAAGCAGACAGCACTACGACTAGGAAATATGGTGGAACAGGGTTAGGCTTGGCGATTACAAAAAATCTCGTTGAGCTAATGAATGGAACAATTTCGGTAACTAGTGAGTTAGGAAATGGCTCGCAGTTTAACGTAATCTTGCCATTATCTTCCATGAATATGAATGAGAGTAAAGCTAAAACGTACGAAAAGTTAGTTTTAGTATCTGATGGTGAGTTGGATGTAGGCGGACTAGAAGCTGAGTTAAAGAAAGGTTTTTTCCGAACAGTCGAGAGTTTGAGTGACTACCGTAATATAAGTGACTATTCAAAGCTAGCTGATATCGAACCGATATTGTTCGTGTTTGTTGCTAACTCTGTTAATGACGCTTTTCTCGATTCATTAACGAGATGTTTGGAGAGTTTGCAAAGTTCAAAGTCAAGCGTTTCAATTTTCGTCAATAACCTAAGTGAAATAGATCTAATTCTTAACTTCGATCATAGTGGTGAATTGTTTCATTATAATGAAACTTCAGTTAAAAAAGGTAATCTACTACCACTGCTATACAATTCGTTTGAAAAGATTCGATTCAATGTTTTTCAGTTTAAGAATGAGACATTCGAATCAGGAACCATATTTGGAGGCAGGGTTCTTGTAGTAGAAGATAATGCTATAAACCAGGAGTTGGTGATTGAAATACTTTCGAGACATAGCGTCGAGACGGTTTTAGCCGTAAATGGCATAGAAGCTATTGATATTCTTGAGTCTGACACGGAATTTGATGTTATTCTGATGGATTGTCAAATGCCACTATTAGATGGCTATGAAGCAACTAGGATTATAAAAAAAGAAATGGCTATTGATATTCCTGTGTTGGCTTTGACGGCTAATGTTTTACAATCTGACAGATTAAAGGCAAAGGCTAGTGGTATGGATGGTTTCATCAACAAGCCTATTGTTGTTGATGAAATGATTCATACATTAAGTGAGTGGATTGATTCTTCGAAGTTTAAACACGTTGTAGATGAAGGTGCAGACAGTACCAATAGTACAGTTACAGAATCTAATGAATTTGGATTTTTGAAAGTTGAAGGCGTGAATCTAGAAAAAGGGCTCTCGATATCAGGGAATAAACCAGAATTGTTCATGCGTTTGTTGACCAATTTTGCGAATCAATATGAAGATAAAGAAATTTTCTCTGATGATACTGAAGTATTTCAAATCAACGTTCATACGCTTAAAGGAGTAGCTGGAAATTTAGGATTTGAATCTATCTATGAGCTATGTTCTAAGATCGAAGACGATATGCCAAATACAAACCAGTTTCAAGTTGAATGTTTGAAATCAGAACTCGTTAGTCTTTGTGACTTAATAAATTCACAAAGTGTTATAGGAAAATCAAATCACTACCTTAAATTTAGTGACAACGAGATAACGGAAATCATCGATAATGCAAAGAGTTACAATATTGAAGCCATTGTTACATTAAATGGTACTTTAGGCGAGGCCATTATGTCAGAACTAAGTGATGAAGTTTCCAATGAGCTAAAAGCTGCTATAAAAACCTATGACTTTGATAAAATTGAGCAGATTCTCTCTGCTAGGTTTTTATAAGTACTAAAGAGTGTTTATGAAAGAAAATAAGAAAAAAATAGTAGTTGTAGACGATCACCCAGTTGTTGCAAAGGCAGTTGTCGATTGTATAAAGACTATATCGATAGACTTTGAAGTAATTAGCTTTACTAAAGCTGAACAAGCTCTCGTATACATTCGTTCCTCGATGGTTGACTTGGTCATTCTTGACGTGCAATTAGATGAAGGCGACGGATTTTCATTTTATCGTAGAATAAAATCTTCAGGATTTTCAGGAAAGCTTATTTTCTTCACTACGTTAGAGAATGAGTCTTATATTGAAACAGCAAGACGACTAGGTGCAGATGGATATTGTACAAAGTCAATGCCATTGGAGTCGTTACAGAATACGGTTATAAAAGTTCTTTATCAGAAGCATAGTATTGAAAAGCTAGGTGCACAAAAAATACACGAAATTAAATTATCTCAACGAGAAATGCTGGTTTTATCGTTCCTTATGGAAGGTTATAGCAATAAAGATGTCGCAGAAAAGCTCTTTTTGAGCCCGAAAACCATCAGTACGTATAAGCATCGTTTGCTTAAAAAACATGGAGTTTCCAACATAATAGACCTGATCAGGCTTAAAGATAATTTTTCATACAGCAGAAAGTGAGCTAATAACCTACAAATTGAAGACTTTGATAAGCTAACTGATGAATTTTCCTCCTCACTAGTAGAAACGTCACTCTACTGACGCTGTACTACCTTGTTCGAGGTTAGAGTCTGCTCCAGATTGACCCTATTTATCTCCATTGGGGCAGCAATGCCTTGCGTGGCTTTAGACAAAAAAGCTCCCAACGGGAGCTTTCCAATCACCAATTATCAATTCAAACCACCAAGCCTAAAGCTCAGCAATCTGCTTATTTCGAATAACTCGGCGTTCTTGCCACGCGGCGTTTAGTTGCTGCTTTTTTACCAGCAGGCTTCGCCATTTTCTTCTCAATCTCAGCTTTTGCTTTTACAAAGCGCTCGGGAAGAATTTGCGTTGCGAATACATCTTCAACCGTTTCAGCGCGTTTGATGAGCTCTGCTTCGCCGTCTTTCACTAGCACCGTTGCTGGGCGTGGTAGTGAGTTGAACTGGCTTGCTTGAGACTCTGCGTAGTGACCGACATCCATAATCGCTAGCACGTCTTTTGGTTGTAGAGCTGGCATGCGCGCGCCGCTTTCCCAGATAGATGGGATACAGATTGGGCCTGCGATTTCAGTGGTTCTCTCTACCAATGGTTGGGTCATTTTGTTTGCTGGAAGAACTGGGTTCTTCGACTCTTGAGACTCGACCAATGTAGCTAGGTAAGTCGATGCATCAACCATGGTGTAGGTGTAATCCATCTCTTGATCGTCTTTCACAACGTATACCGACGTAAGTAGCGTGCCGATGTTACCTGCGATATAACGGCCAGGTTCTAGCCATAATTGTGGTACTTCGAAGCCTTCTTTAGTGAACTCTTCTAGCATGCCCGCACACACTACTTTTGCGTAGTCTTCGATGGTGTTCGGGTTCATCATGTGTTCTTTGCTACGACACTCAGGCTCACGCTCACGTGGCCAGCCGCCGCCTAGGTCAACTTGGAAAGGTTGAACGCCACACTCACGAGAGATTTCGATAATGTTGCGTGCGTATTCGCGGTATAGCGCATCCCAACCTTCAGGCTGTTTAGAGAAGCGGCCTAGGTGAGTGTGGAAACCGTAGAATTCGAAGGTGTCGATTTCTTTTACGCGGTTGACGATCTTTTTCGCTTCTTCTTTCAGCAAGCCGAATTTGATCCACTTCATCGCGCCGATAAAGTTAGGGAACGGGTAAGCATCTGGTTCGAAGTCATTGAAGAAATCTTCAGGGATAACTTTTAGACGAACCGCGATACGTACTTTTTCCGCTGGTTTCACTTCGCGAGCGATGCGCTCAACGATTTCAATCTCTTCGTAAGAATCTAGGTGAATCGCGTAGCCATATTCAATTGCTTTACGGATAGCAAGTTCAGGCTTAACGGTACCGTTTAGTGCGATGGTTTTTGGATCTGCGCCAGCAATGTATGTCGCTTCAACTTCACCTGGGCCAAAGCAATCACCGCCGACGCCTTCTTCGTTACAGATAGCTCGAACCGCGAAGTTGGTATTCGACTTGATAGCAAACATCACGTTGACTGGTTTTGGCCAGTAGTTGCCAAACGCGTTTTTCACACGACGCAGGTTGTTACGAAGCGTGTCTTCGCTCAACACGAATAGCGGGCTACCGTATTGCTCGATAAGATCAGTGGCTTTGCAACCACCAATTAATAAGTCGTCACCTTGAGTGGTTAGCTCATCGGTTGGAGTCAGAATGTTCTCAAGACGCTCAGCATAGTTCTGGTTAGCTTTGTGCTCTGCTAGAAGCTGTTGCTGTGTCTCTAAAATAGTGCTCAGTTGCTTTACAGACTCTTCTAAAAGCGCTTGATTTTTCATATTCATTCCTCACGAAGTGTTCGTAATTGGGTATCGATTTGATGAACGCTAGTCTATCTGGAGGTCAAAAATGCAGCATGTCACTGAGGGTCAATTTATTTTACACCTAGTGTTAACGTATTGAATTAATGTTGCTTTTGTCAGAAAGCAGATGTTGGGAGTGGGCTGATAGGTTAACAAACTACGGTTGTCGGTGAACTAACGTATTGTTTGCTATGAGGCGAGAGACAGTGAGGGGTTACGTAATGAGTCAAGTTATCGCTGTGGGTTATTTGCGTTAATGGGTCAAATAAGCTGACACCCAGTGACATCGTGTTGATCAATGTCTGGGTTAAATTATAGCCATATTAGGTGAGAAATCAGCCTTACTAAACATGTCGAAAAGAGCTGGCATAACGCCTAGCTCTTCACAATACCCAATTTTACGAGGTAATCACTATGTCTTTTGATATTAACAACGCTAAAGGTGTATTCGCGACAGTGGACGCTGCGATTGAAGCAACTCATAAAGCTCAACGAGAGTTCTACGTAAACTGTACCAAAGAAGGTCGCGAAGCCATCCTAACTGCTATTCGTGAAGCAGTATTAGCGCGAGCAGAAGACTTCGCAAAAATGGTTCGTGAAGAGACAAAACTGGGCCGCGTGGAAGACAAAATCGCTAAGCACCACCTTACGGCAATGAAAACGCCGGGTACGGAAGTACTGGATACTAAAGTATGGTCTGGTGACAACGGTATTTCTCTTGGTGAGCGCGCACCTTATGGTGTTATTGGCGCGGTAACGCCTGTGACTAACCCAACAGAAACCATAGTGAACAACGCAATTTCGATGCTTGCTGGTGGTAACGCGGTTACGTTTAATGTTCACCCATCGTCTAAAGTGGTTTCTGCGGTGATGATTGACTTGCTAAACAAAACCATCGTAGAAGCAGGCGGCCCAGAAAACCTAGTAACTATGGTAAAAGAGCCAACACTAGAAACACTAAACGAAATTGCTCAGTCACCACTGATTAATATGCTTGTGGGTACAGGTGGCCCTGGTCTCGTTAAGGCTATCTTACAATCTGGTAAGAAAGGTGTGGGCGCAGGCGCTGGTAATCCACCAGTAATCGTGGACGCTTCTGCTAACCTAGACCTAGCTGCGGCAGGCGTATACGGCGGTGCCTCTTTCGATAACAACCTGCTGTGTATTGGCGAGAAGGAAGTCTTCGTTGAAGAGGCCGTAGCAGATGCATTCCTTGATAAGCTAGAAGAAGTTGGCGCTTACGTGCTAACAGCAGAAGAAGCAGAGCAGTTAACTGAGCAAATTTTGACGCTAGATGAGTTTGAAGGCGCGAAGCCGTGCACAGCCCATGAGATTGCTCGTGTTTGGCATCCGGTGAAAAAACACGTCGGTCAAGATGCAGGTGAAATCCTAAAATCAATCGGTATTGAGTCTGACACTCGCCTAGCAGTAATGCTGGTAGAAAACGACCACCCATTGGTTCACGTAGAGCAAATGATGCCAGTTCTTCCTGTGGTTATCTGTAAAGATATCGATGAAGCCATCGAGCGCGCAGTTGCGGCTGAGCGTGCCAATAAGCACTCGGCATGTATCTACTCGGGTAACATCGAGAACGTGACTAAGTTTGGTGCTCGCATCAACACTACTATCTTTGCGCACAACGGACCAACGCTGTCTGGTGTGGGTTATAACGCAGAAGGAACGTCTACGTTCACTATCGCGGGTCCAACGGGTGAGGGTATTACTAACGCGTTATCGTTTACTCGTGCTCGTCGTTTTGCTATCGCTCAAGGTGGTCTGCGTATCGTTTAATCGATGGTGTGATGACCCGTCTTGAGGTGAGTTGAAAGCCGGAGCGTTTGCTTCGGTTTTTTTGTTTGATTGCCGCAGGAACGTTTCCTCTGAGAGATGCGCGGGCAGTAGACATCGACGGCTTTAACCAGAATAACGCTGCCATTTTAATAGGTTAACGATTTTATGAAGTCAATTTGAATACTGATTATGCCCATATTCCAATTAAGTACCACAATGTAACAGTGCTTGTAGCACGTTGATATTGCTAAATTTGTTCTAAGAGGGCGTGTTGATACGAAGATCAAATTTAACGACTGATTTATCAAATAAGCAGTTCCTTCCATTTATTTCTATGATACTGATATTTTTATCTAGTAGATCTTCCTAATTCAAACCTTCATTCGAACTGAGCTTAATTTTCGTACAAGTTGCAACATTTCGTAATCCCTCTTTATGTCTGAAAAACAAAGGATAAATCACACTTTCTAAAATCAAATGTTGCTCAGTTGTTAATCAAAACTAGGTTTTTGAATAGCGCTCAGTTTTTGAGGTTGAGCTTGAAGCAGAGGGATAGGCAGTAGAAATGGACAGTCGTTACGTACAATTCAAGAATGTAAAAAAGAGTTATGACCGACACAATTTTGTGGTGAAAGACTTTAGCCTCGACATCGCTAAAGGTGAGTTTGTGACACTGTTGGGGCCTTCTGGCTCTGGAAAAACCACGTGTTTAATGATGCTCGCTGGGTTTGAAGATGTGACCAGCGGTGGGATAGAAGTCAACGGAGAACTCATCACTAACGTTGCGCCTTATCATCGTAACATCGGCATGGTATTTCAGCACTACGCATTATTCCCTCATATGACGGTGGCAGAAAACCTCGCTTATCCCCTTAATGTTCGCAAACTACCCAAAGAGCAAATCAAACAGAAGGTTCAAGAGTTTTTAAAGTTGGTGGAGCTCGAACACTTTGGTGACCGCTATCCGGGCCAGCTCTCCGGTGGTCAAAAGCAGCGTGTGGCATTGGCGCGTTCGTTGATTTTTGAGCCTTCGATTGTTCTTATGGATGAACCTTTAGGTGCATTGGATAAAAACCTTCGCGAGCAGATGCAATTTGAAATCAAGCGCTTGCACGAACAGTTAGGTTTTACCGCCATCTATGTTACCCATGATCAGACCGAAGCACTTACTATGTCTGACCGTATTGCAGTGTTTGAGGATGGCGTAGTTCAGCAGTGTGCGGACCCTTCTACGCTGTACGAACGTCCAGCCAATGCATTCGTCGCCGATTTTCTCGGCGAGAATAACCATCTTCCGGGGACTTTAACTAAAATTGATGGCGACCACGCTTATGTTGAGTTGAGCGATGGGACTCAAGTCGTGGCGACTGCGATCAATGTTCCTGAAATTGGAGAGCGCTGTATGTTGGCAGTGCGCCCAGAAAACTTCTTTATCGGAGACAAGGACGAAGTGAACAGTAACCAAGTCTCCGCTACCTTTGTCACCCGATTGTACGTTGGTGACTTCATTCGTTACTTCTTTAAGTTGCAAGACGGCAGAGACGTGATGGTGAAGCTCCTCAATGACCAACAAGCACCGACCTTCAAGGCCGGTGATGTAGCCAGCCTAACGTGGTCCATTTCTGATGGGTTAGCGCTTGATCACCCTTAGTCAAGGAAAGAAAGGATATATGATGACGAAAATGAAAAAGTGGCTTCCTATTGCTCTTGCGCTTGGACTGAGCAACGCAGCAATGGCCGACCAACTAACGGCAGTGTCGTTTGGTGGTGCTTACGGCGATGCCCAAAAGAAACACATGCTTGATCCGTTTACTGAGAGTACCGGACACAAGGTGCTGTCTGAAAACTATTCAGGCGGTATCGCAGAGCTTAAAGCCCAAGTAGAGAGTGGCAACGTGCTTTGGGACGTGATTGACGTTGAGGTTATCGACCTTGAGCGAGCCTGTTCAGAAGGTTTGCTAGAAGTATTCCCAATGGATACCTTGCCTCCTGGTGATGACGGTACGCCAGCCAAAGATGACTTCAGCAAAGAGGCGCTCGCTAATGAGTGTGGGGTAGGTAACATCGTTTGGACTGTCCTTTTCGCCTACAACCACGACACCATTCAGGGTGGCAAACCAAGCTCGATTCAAGATCTTTTCGACACTAAAACGTATCCAGGTAAACGTGCTTTTCGTAAGCGTCCTCAAGTGAACTTAGAGTGGGCATTACTGGCTGATGGCGTTGCTAAAGAAGATGTGTATGACGTGCTAAGTACCGATGAAGGCCAAAAACGTGCGTTCGCGAAACTCGATACCATCAAAGACGACATTGTCTGGTTCGACAGTTGGTCGCAAGCGCCTCAACTGCTTAACGATGGTGGCGCGGTCATGGTTCAGTCGGCGAACGGTCGCTTCTTCGATGCCATTCAACGTGAAGGTAAACCGTTTGAAATGGTCTGGGATTCGCACGTTTACGATCTCGATGTTTGGGCGATTGTAAAAGGCACTAAAAAGAAAGCGTTAGCGGAAGAGTTCATTCGCTTTGCAACGGGTTCAAAACCACTGAGTGGTATGCCTGAAGTGGCGTATGGTCCAACTCGTAAATCCGCTTATCAGTATGTGGATCCTGCGGTTATTCCAAAGCTGCCATCGTCTCACCTAGATGAAGGGGTAAAAGCATCGGGTGATTTCTGGGCTGATTACGGTGAATCACTGGGTGAGAAGTTTAACGAGTGGTTACTTCAATAGCCTCAATCCTATAAACAAAAGTTGGGCTATCTAAAAGTATTAGATAGCCCTTTTAATCGAGTTTTTAAGCGTTTAGATTCAAGGATGAAAACAGAATGGCGAGTGAAAATACGCTAACACTGACAGAGCTTTCTGAGAGTAAAAAGAAGCATCGCAGCAAACAGTTAATGCTGTTTTTGTTTACTTTGCCACTGCTGCTGTTTGTGTTTCTTTCCTTTTTAGCGCCGATCACCACCATGCTTTATCGCAGTGTTTATCATCCGACGGTTGCTCAATTGGTACCAAACACCTTAGAGGCGATGGCATCATGGGATGAGTCAACCGGAGCCATGCCGCCTGATGAGGTTATTCAGGTATTCACGTTAGAGCTTCATGAACTGGCACAGGAACGCCGCTCCGGAAAATTGGCCGAGGAAATCAACCGCTCATTGCCGGGCTCTTCAAGTCTTATCAAATCCACTGCACGAAAAATCAAAAGAATGCCGATCGAAGAGCTGCGTCTCGAAGGCACCGATATTCTATTAGATAAACATAAAAAGTGGCGCTCCCCCGATGTGTGGGTAGCGATTAAAGTATCGGGTAACAAATGGACTGAGCGTTACTATTTAACCGCTCTGGATCTGAAGAAGTCATTGCAAGGCGACATCGAAGCCCGAGACACCAAAATCTATATCAAACTGTACTGGAAAAGCTTGAAAATCGCTCTGTACATCACTTTGCTCACAGCGATTATTGCGTTTCCATTGTCTTACTATTTATCTACAGCCTCACCGAGTAAAGCCAATAAGTTACTGGTGTTTGTATTGTTACCGTTTTGGACCTCATTATTGGTTCGAACCACATCATGGATTGCGCTGTTGCAAACCAACGGGGTAGTGAACAGCGCCCTAAAAGCGATAGGCATTATTGATGAGCCACTTGATCTACTATACACCGAGTTTTCGACCATTATTTCAATGACTCATATTTTGCTGCCTTTCATGATTCTGCCGCTCTACAGCGTAATGAAGAACATTGACCCAAGCTATTATCGTGCGGCGCTGTCCCTAGGTTCTAAACCCATGCCAGCGTTTTTTAAAATCTATTTCCCAATGACATTACCCGGCTTAAGTGCAGGAGCTCTGCTGGTGTTTATTATTTCTATTGGTTATTACATTACACCTGCGCTGGTCGGGGGCACGGACGGGCAAATGATCAGTAATATCATTGCGTTCCATATGCAGTCATCCAATAACTGGGAATTAGCGGCGGCATTAGGCAGTTTGCTACTGGTTCTGATTTTAGCGCTCTATTGGTTATATGACCGCTGGGTAGGCGTGAACAACATTAAGTTAGGTTAACGGTATGAAGAGATTTCCAAGCTATTTTACGCCTCTGCAAAAACTGGGCTCATTGTCTCTTTCTGCTAGTGCGTATTTGACTCTGTTTTTTTTGATGATGCCGATCTTGGTGATCATTCCACTCTCTTTCAATGCCGAGCCTTATTTTAGTTTTACGCCGGGGATGCTGGCATTTGAAAAAGAAGCCTATTCGCTCGAATGGTACGCTGAGATTTGGCACGATGATAACTGGTTGCTCGCCATCAAAAACAGTTTTTTGATAGGTATTTGCGCCACGATTATCGCCACAGTATTAGGGACATTGGCCGCAATAGGGCTAAGTAATTCAGCGATGCCAATGCAGCGCATCATAATGGCGATATTGTTGTCTCCGATGATAGTGCCTTTGATTATTACCGCTGCGGGTATGTTTTTCTTCTATACCCAACTCAACTTAGCGGGTACGTTCTGGGGTGTGGTGATTGCACACGCAGCTCTAGGGACGCCATTCGTGATCATCACTGTGAACGCGGCATTAGCGGGCTTTGATTATTCGCTTGTGCAAGCCTCGTTGGGAATGGGCGCAAGACCGGTATATACCTTTGTTAAGATCATTATGCCGCTAATCAGGCCCGGAGTGATTTCGGGGGCGTTGTTTGCTTTTGTGACCTCGTTTGATGAAGTAGTAGTCGCGCTATTTTTGGCAGGACCGGAGCAAAAAACAATTCCGAGACAGATGTTCTCGGGACTAAGAGAGCAAATCAATCCGACCATACTGGCCGTTGCTACCTTGTTGGTGGTCTTGTCGGCTATCTTATTGTTTACTATTGAATATTTGCGTGCCAGATCGGAGCGCATCAAGATCAATAGTTGGTAATCCACTTCTATCGCAGCCTATCTTTGAACGATAGGCTGTTGTCTCATTACCTTGCTTTCTTCACCTTGTTTTGTGTGTTGATTTTGGGTCTGTACTTGCTTGAAAACTGTGAATTATCTTTAACTTTCAGAACGATAGCGGCGGGTGTACCGTAGTTGGGTTTTTCGTTTGTTTAATCCAAGTATCAAGGACCCTAAGATGAACATTAAAAGTTCGCTGAAGCTTATTACTCTCTCTGTACTTCTTGCCTCTCCACTGTCATTTGCTAAAGTCTACACCACCACCGATATGCAGGCTGTCAGCCACCAAGCGCCACAAATGGAAGTCTATAAAGACATCAATTGGGTGTCGGTATCTGACATTCAAAAGCAGCTTCCTGACCATCCAATTACTGTCGGCTTGGATATCGACGACACCATGCTGTTCTCTTCACCGGTGTTCTATCGCGGCCAGCAAAAATACTCTCCGGGTTCGAATGCGTATCTTAAGAACCAAGACTTCTGGAACGAAGCAAGCACAGGCTGGGATGATTTCTCACTACCTAAGCATTCAGCGCTTGCCTTAGTAAACATGCACCTAGCGCACGGTGACACTATTTACTTCATCACCGGTCGTAACGCTCCAGAAGGCAAAGAAACATTAACCAGCACCATCCGCCATTTGTTCCCTAAAGATCGCCGTGACCAGATCAAACCTGTGGTCTTCGCTGGTGGCTTAGAAAAAGAGAAACAACTCAAACAAGCTGGTGTTGAGCAGTACTACGGTGACTCAGATTCCGATATCACTAGCTCAATGCATGTGGGCATCAAAGCAATCCGTTTCCTTCGCAACGAACAGTCAACCTACGTCCCTATGCCTCAAGCAGGCAAATACGGAGAACCTGTTTTGATTGGCTCTAACTACTAGTTAGTCACACTCAAACAAAGGGGCGCAGCCAATAGCCGCGCCCTCAAACATTTAGTCTTCTAATATATCGTCCTCAAAGGCGCTCGTTATTCCTGCCCCCCGAGCAGGAGTCTACTCACCGTGTGCGCCAAGCCCAAGCTAAGTCGACGGAAGTTCTTGCTCACCTTCATGAATATTAAAAACGAGGGTTGAATAGATGAGTGAGCCACATGCTACAGGAGATTTCCTTTTTCAAGGAAATGACGTTTGTCTTGGAACTCTAAGCACCCTAGGACCTTAAACTCATCGTCATTCCCATCTAGAATGGGAATCTACTCAAAGCGCTCACCAACCCACAACCCAATCTCAATGACAATTAAAAAAGTTACGTATGTACTTTTCACCAGAGAGATTCTCCTTATCCGACGATAAGGAAATCAACTCCAACACAATATCAATCAGCTCTTCCTTTGAGTAACCAATACTTGGGAATTGGTAAGAGCCAAAGTGAGAGAAGAAAGTATTATCAAACCCAATAATTACTGGACGGTCATCTTGGTTACCAAAGCTGTCCACCGCTGCCATCGCCATGGCATCAGAGGTACAAATCACACCGTTGTTTGGTTGAACAATGTCGTTTGAATTGCCGATGAGATACTGCTTCGCCTCATTGTACTTGTAGTTGCAATAGGCGATGTTTTTCAGGGAGATATCGTGGCGTTCGAGATTGTCTTGGTAGAGAGCAAGTCGACGTTCTTCAACGGCAGAGCTTTGTCGTCCGGCAAGTAAATGAACTTCTTTAACGCCGGATTGAACTGCATAATTCACTGCATCCTGAATGGCCTGTTCTTCGTCGAGTAACACCGACCATGTATTGTCCCAGTTTTGCCCGTTAAGGTTAATCACTCGCGGAGTAAGAAACAGCTTTGGCATGTCTTTAGGTTCAATGAGATCCGAGAAAATGATCGCAGCGTCTACGCGATGAACGAACGCGTTGTCGGTAATTGATGCAATATCCTGCTCGGTTTTGATGCGAATGAAGATCGGCAGCTTGCCTATTGATTGCAGTCCTCGTAATAAATGATCAAACAGCTCAAGGTCGCTCAAATCACTAATGTGGTTGACCACAATGGCGACGAGTCCAGTGGTATTACTATTCAAACTTTGCGCGAAGGGATTCATGACGTAACCGAGCTCTTCGGCGGCTTGCAACACGCGCTGCTTTTTTACTTCAGATATGGGTTTTTTCTCTTTCGAAAAAGCCCGAGAAGCAACCGCTTTTGATACGCCTGCTCGGTCTGCTACATCCTGCAATGTAGGTAGCGTTTTAGTACTCATTCACAAATAACCTCACGATTTTCTTCACTTTATCATAGTCTGTTACCGAGACCCAATCATCGCAACTTTCTGTTCCCATGGAGATTTGTGAGGACTGTTGAATCATATTACTAGGGCGCTGACCTTTACCAGAAAGGTGCAGCTCGGTGATGCCTGTGTCAGCCAGTGAAAGCGCATTGCTGTCGTTTACTCCAGAGCCCGCCATGATAGATAGGCGACCCTGAGCGGTGTCGACTAACTGTTTAATCATCGCTTTACCTTCTGGTGCAGTCGGCTGGAGTCCTGAAGTTAAAATTCTTTCAATCGGGTAATGGCAGAGGAGTTCTAAACTCTCTATCGGGTTAGCAACCAAATCAAATGCGCGATGAAAAGTGATTCCAATACCTTGAGCGGCGGTTGTCCATCGACGCAGGGCATCTTCGTTGATGGTAGCGTCGGGATTCAGTGCACCAATAACGACGCCATCAACGCCAAGCAACTTGTAGCTGAGTATTTCCTGCTCCATAAAGTGGATTTCTTCTTCACTGAAGACAAAGTCACCATCACGAGGGCGAATCATCACGTAAATAGGAATGGAGGAAACCGCGACAGCCTGAGTTATTAATCCTAATGAAGGCGTTAGGCCGCCCAGTGACAGAGCGCTACACAATTCGATTCGGTCGGCGCCTGCCTCGACGGCAGTGTGTAGTGATTCAATATTATCGATACAGACTTCAATTTTCATACAGCTCGCTCATTGAAACTTATGGAAAGATAGAGAGGAAAAAAAGGCCCGGAGGAAAGGGCCTTTGAGTTATCGGTTTACCAAGTACCCGCTAGTTTAGGTGGGTTAGCATCCGTACCCCACCATTTGTGGTAAGACGCTTCATAAGCACCAGAGTTAATGTAGTCAGAGACAAACATATCCATCCAGCGTAAGTACTCGGCGTCGCCTTTTCTAACTCCAATAGCGATAGGGTCATTAGAGTGTAAGCCTGGCAGAGTCACAAGATTTGGGTTGTTGGTAGCTAGGTAATCAATCAGAGAGCTGTCTTCGATACCCGCATCTACACGGCCTTGACGAAGCAACAATACACCGTCTGGTGCGAAGTTATCGGTATAAACCAATTCAGCTTCTGGTACTTCACGTTTCAAAAAGGCTTCGCCTGTAGAACCGCGGCCTACAACAACGCGTTTGCCTGCAAGATCCTGCAGTGAATTAATATCTTGGTCTTTTTGATGAACAATACGAAGACCAGCACGTGCATAAGGAATGGAGAAATTCACCGATTTAGCACGTTCTAATGTCGCTGACATGTTACCAATGACCGCATCTAGTTGGTCAGAAAACAGCATTGAAACACGAGCGTCACCATGTACATCAGTGAAGCGTGCCTCAACGCCAAGCTTTTCTGCTAGGCGTTTCGCTAGATCAACGTCATAACCTGCTGGGTTATTCTTTTGATCACGGAATCCGATAGGTTCGCCACCAAGTGATACACCGATTTTGATGTAACCGCGCTCTCGAATGTCTTCGAGTTTGCCAGCAAACGCTGAGGTGGAGCTGATTGCGAGTGCACTTGCCAATATGGTGGCAACCAATGCCTTAAATTTCATTGTGGTTCTCCATTTCATTTCGTTTATCCATATAGCGTCTTTCCGCTATTCTCTGTTCAGGCTTACTCATTCCAGATTTGTAAACCCAGTATTTGATGTCCTCTTCACATCCAAAATTGATTACTCGGTAGTTGTCATCTTTGTCGATCGCATGAATGACAACACCAGCCAAAAAGCCTGTTCTAAGCGAATTTAATTCTTCAATGGCCATATCCACCGCTTGATCTAGCGAGAAGCCAAGACGCATCGCCATTACGATGGAGTAGGAGGTATTAGCTCTGATAGTCATTTCGCCAGTATGAGTACAGGCCGCCGCGCCATATCGGCTATCAGCATAGAAACCAGCGCCAACAATAGGTGAATCGCCAAGGCGTCCAGGATATTTCCATGCCCACCCGGAGGTGCTAGTAGCTGCATAGATACTGTCTGTACTGTCTTTGGTTAGAAAGACGGTGGTATCACGGACTTTCTCTGGGTCAGTGATCATTGAGTTGAGGTGAGCAAGCGGACGAGTCGACATATCAGGGTTGTCTTCGCCAGTGATTTCCTGAAGCTTCTTAAACCACACCTCTTTGGAGTCTTCTAGTAGAGGGTTAGGGCACTCAAAACCCATTTCATAGGCAAAGCGTGTCGCCCCTTCACCTACAAGGATCTCGTGGTTCAGCTCTTCCATCACTTTTTTGGCAATGCGCGTGACGTGAAAATGATCTTTGACGGCCCCAACGGCACCGGTTCGAAGCGTGTTGCCGTCCATTACCGCACCGTCAAATTCCATATCACCCAATAGGTTAGGCCACCCACCGTAACCGACACTGCGAATTCTTGGTTCTGCTTCGACTTTTTCAATACCACAAATGACCGCATCGAGACCATTGTCGCCGTTATTAAGCATACTTACCGTGTCGTCGATTCCCGGCCAGGCTTCTGAATTTGATAATACAATCATTACTTGCTATCCATTTTCTCTAAAAATCGTCTAATTCTTTCGTCTTGCTTACCGCCCTCATCGGAGAAGAAAGCATCTTTGTCCATGTCAGCTTTTACTACCCCTTCGTCGAGGAAAACAATGCGATTGGAGATCTTTTTCGCGAAGGCAATTTCGTGAGTGACAAAGATTAATGTTGTGCCTGATTTGGCAAGGTCAGCGAGCACGTCTAGCACCTCTGAGGTCATCTCTGGATCAAGTGCACTGGTTACTTCGTCTAGTAGCAAACACTCCGGCTTCATCGCTAGAGCGCGACAAATACCGATACGCTGTTTTTGTCCGCCAGAGAGTTGAGCTGGGAAGCTGGTCTCTTTGTCCGCTAAATCAACAAGCTGCAACAGTTCTCGCGCGGTGCTTTCAGCTTGCTCTTTGCTTTGCCCTAGCACTTCAATAGGTGCGAGGGTGATGTTGTCTAAAATGCTCAAATGCGGGTAAAGGTTAAAGTGTTGGAATACCGTTGACACTGACGTGCGGATCTTTTGTAGCTCCGCTTTGTTGGAGACCGAGAGGTCGCGAAAGGTGATGTCACCGTCATTAATCGCTTCTAGCCCGTTGATGCAGCGTAGTAGGGTAGATTTTCCAGAACCACTTGCACCCAAGATAGAGACCACATCGCCTTGCTCAATATTTAGGCTGACCCCTTTTAATATGTCGTTGCTTCCAAACGACTTCTTTACGTTGTTAATTGAAATCATGGGGTTCACCTTATGCTAAAGACCAAGTTTGATGTTTTCGTAAGTAGAGCTCGAGCTTTCTGCCCAGCTTGGAGATGCCCATCGACATGGCGAAGTAGGTCAGCCCGATGACAGGCCAAACAATAAATGGCTGCCACGTACGTTGGTTCAAAATGGCGCCGACTTTGGTAATGTCCATAACCCCGATAACGGAGACCAGTGACGTTACCTGAAGTTGGTTCACCGCAAGACCGACGAGTGGCGCAATGGCAACCAGCAGCGCTTGAGGCGTGATGATTTTCTTCAAAATCACCATCTCAGAGATGCCAAACGAGCGTGCAGCTTCAATCTGACCTTTATCAACCGCTGCCATTGCGGTAACAATAATGACGGATACAAATGCAGCCGTATTGCCTGTCAGCGTGATAGTGGCGGCTAGTTCCGCCGACATGTCCATGGAGAGGAAAATCGGCAGGCCGAAGTAGATCAGGAACAGCTGAACCAGAACTGGGGAGTTTTTAAGAAACTCGCTCACAAAAACAGAAATCTGGCTCAATAGAGGGAATCGATAGTGACGAAAGAGCGCGAGCCCCAAACCCAACAAACCGCCAAACAAGCTAGAAACCAAGAACACCTTTAACGAAACGCTGATACCACTAAGCAGAACAATAAGGTCATAGGGGACAAATTCATTACTAGACATTGCTATGCTCCCGCTTCAGAAAATCGATTTAGTCGCTTGTGCGCTAAAGTGATAAGAATGGATAAGATGTACGTCAGCACGCAGTAGAACAGTAATAAGAAGAAGTAGACTTCAAAGGGTCTAAATGTTTCCGCCGCAATGATTTTTGCGGTTCCTGTGAGTTCGTTAAGTGTTACTGTCGATAAAATAGAGGTGGTCAAAATTAGGTTCACAAAGATCGAACCTAACGGTTTGATCGAGTTACGCAACGCGATAGGAAGAATGATCTTTCTATAGATAGTTAAGCGTTTTAAGCCGAAAGATTGGGCGGCTTCGATCACGTCTCGATCGACCTGCTGAACTGCTGCGCGCAGCACGTCAGCACAATAAGCACCAACTGCAATAGAAAGCGCCAACACTCCCGTGGTGTAGGGATCAATGAAAATGCGTAATTCAGGTAAGCCATAAAAAATAAAGAACACCTGCACAATAAAAGGAATGTTCCTAAATATATTTATGTAGGTATAGCCTGTCTTAGACAGTACTTTTGACTGACTAATACACGCAAACATCACCAGCAAACCAATACAAAAACTACCAATAATAGAAGCGACGCTAATACTAGCGGTTATCGCAAATCCTTCTATAAACGAGTCTAAGTATCGATACATTATCGAGATATCAAACACGGAAGCTCCTTCTAATTGAAACTAGTTTCAATTTACGTGCTGATTCTTTTTTACGCAATGCCATTTAGTTAAAATTGAAACCGGTATCACATTGTTAATAACAACATGCTTAATTAGAGATTTTCTGGTCTAGAAGGCATAAATGAGGATGTTTTTCATACTAGAAATTGCTTCAAGTGCACGTCATTCCTGCCGTCGAGCAGGGTCTAATTACCATGTCTCGCTTATGCTAGAGAGCCCTGTTCTTAAATCTTCCACAATTAAATATTCCGCCAGTAGACACCTCGTCATTCCTGCCTCCGAGCAGGAATCTACTCCCAGCGCGCACCAAGCCTTAATGTGAGGTCATTCAGACACTTTCAATACAGCTCAATTGCTCGATTTCCTCTCGAGAAGAAGCAGGGGTAGTCACTTGTGGCAGGAGATTTCCTTTTTCAAGGAAATGACGGGTTATTTGAATTTCTTAGTACTCTCCGTCCTCAAACACCCCGTCATTCCTGCCTCCGAGCAGGAATCTACTCACAGTGCGCACCAAGCCTTAATGTGAGGTCATTCAGACACTTTCAATACAGCTCAATTGCTCGATTTCCTCTCGAGAAGAAGCAGGGGTAGTCACTTGTAGCAGGAGATTTCCTTTTTCAAGGAAATGACGGGTTATTTGAATTTTTGAGCACTTTCCGTCCTCAAACACCCCGTCACTCCTGCCTCCGAGCAGGAATCTACTCACAGTGCGCACCAAGCCTTAATGTGAGGTCATTCAGACACTTTCAATACAGCTCAATTGCTCGATTTCCTCTCGAGAAGAAGCAGGGGTAGTCACTTGTGGCAGGAGATTTCCTTTTTCAAGGAATTGATGGGTTATTTGAATTTCTGAGCACTCTCCGTCCTCAAAAACACCGTCATTCCTGCCTCCGAGCAGGAATCTACTCCCTACGCACACCGAACTCACTGTTTTACTCCATTCAAACAGTTTCAACACAGCTCAAACATTCGTTTTCTTTTTGAGAACAAGGTAGGGGAGTCACTTGTGGCAGGAGATTTCCTTTTTCAAGGAAATGACGGGTTATTTGAATTTCTTAGCATTCTCCGTCCTCAACCACCGCGTCATTCCTGCCTCCGAGCAGGAATCTACTCCCAGCGCGCACCAAGCCTTAATGTGAGGTCATTCAGACACTTTCAATACAGCTCAATTGCTCGATTTCCTCTCGAGAAGAAGCAGGGGTAGTCACTTGTGGCAGAAGGTTTCCTTTTTCAAGGAAATGACGGGTTATTTGAATTTTCGAGCACTTTCCGTCCTCAAACACCCCGTGATTCCTGCCTCCGAGCAGGAATCTACTCACAACGCACACCGAACTCACTGTTGTAGTCCATTCAAACAGTTTCAACACAGCTCAAACATTCGTTTTCTTTTTGAGAACAAGGTAGGGGAGTCACTTGTGGCAGAAGGTTTCCTTTTTCAAGGAAATGACGGGTTATTTGAACTTTCGAGTACTTTCCGTCCTCAAACACACCGTCATTCCTGCCTTCGAGCAGGAATCTACTCCCAACGCACACCGAACTCACTGTTTTATTCCATTCAAACAGTTTCAACACAGCTCAAACATTCGTTTTCTTTTTGAGAACAAGGTAGGGACTCACTTGTGGCAGGAGATTTCCTTTTTCAAGGAAATGACGGGTTGTATTAAGACGAACAACAGTAGAGCACCTATTGCTCACCTGCCTTACGAAACTCCTTCGGCGAACACCCGCTCCATTTCCTAAATGCGTGCCGAAAATTGGCACTGTCAGAAAAACCAATTCGCTCTGAAATCTCTTCCATGGTGATTTGTGTAGTAAGCAGGTAGTGGCGGGCCAGTCGATAGCGCACATTATCAAGCACCTGTTGATAGCTGGTCCCTTCTGCTTTCAAATGACGGCGCAGCGTACGTGATGACATGCCCAACTCGGAAGACAAGACTTCAATGGATGGATAGTTGCCTAGACGTTCGATAAATATCTGGCTGATTTTCTCTTGCAAACTGGTACCGCCTTCGGCTTTTTCCAGCATTTCATCACAAGACTTCAAACACATTTTCAGCGTCATTGCATTGGCAGCAGGCAGAGGCTCGTAAAGTACCGTAGCGTCAAACTGCCATTCCAAACAATCACTATCGAACTCAATGGGGCAATGAAAAACTTGCTCGTATAAGTGACCATATTCTGGCTCAGGGAAGGGGAATTTAATCAATGTCGACGGGAACGGCTGCTGCATTACCTCTTCACACAAATTTTGAATGGCAGTGAACCAGTACTCGGAGCAAAACGGCAGTAGTTCGTCTAAATCGATAAGTTGCTCGGCGCGAAAATAACCGACATTACCTTCGACCCACATTTTCTTTTTAAGCACTGGGCCGGCCAGACGAAGGTATTTAAACCCCATCATAAGAGCATCAAGCATGGTGTTGCTGCTGAACACCGCATAACCCAACACTCCAAAATCACTGAACCTTGCTTGCTTACCCACTTGGAGCCCTAAACCCGCTTCATTTGTCTGAGTGAGTGCGTTGCTGAAGATAGCCATCTTTTGAGCAAAAGTGAGCTGTGTATCTGGTTGATTGAGTTGGGAAGAAGTGACGGTCGTTCCCTCAAATAATGATTCGGTGGCAAAGCGACTGTCGAGATAACGCGCCATAAGCTGAAGATCTAAAATCCCGCAAGCTTGAGTATCTGGCTCATAAACTGCCGTGTATTGCATCCAACTTCTCCAAAAAGGTTAATAGGCGACTTTCAATAAGTTAGCGTGATTGTGGGCTCTCAATGTCTGAACAATGTCCGAATTTCACCGCTTTTTGTCTCAATGTAACCTGTGCTCAATGTTATCAGAATGTTGTAATGAGGCAAATTTCAATGCGAGATTAATAAATGAGCGAAATGATTAATTGGGTAAAAGATGTAAGTTCTGAATGCGAAAGTGTCGAAGTGAGCGAGCTTAATACTTGGTTTTCTGAGCTTCAAACCGCATACCAACAAGAGACCAACCCTTCACTTGCTGTGCGAAAACAGAGATTGCAGGCTCTCAAAACACAGCTAACGCGATATCAATCGGTATTAGCGGAGGCAATGAGTGATGACTTTGGCGGACGCAGCCATACCGAGTCATTAATGGCTGACGTGTTAGCACCTATTCTCGATATCAACCATGTTAATCGCCACTTGAAAAGCTGGATGAAATCGAAAAGTCGCCCAACGGAATGGTTGTTTAAAGGCAATAAGTTACAGGTTCGCTATCAACCAAAAGGTGTGGTGGGGATTATCTGTCCTTGGAACTTTCCGCTTTATCTTTCTATTGGCCCGATGATTACTGCGTTGGCAGCAGGTAATCGCTGCATGATTAAGATGCCGCCTAACTGTCCGGCAACCACAAAGGCTCTGCGAAAAATGTTGGCCGAGATATACGCGCCAGATCTAGTCAGAATTGTTGATGGTACGCATCCAGAAGCGATGGAAATCTCTCACTTGCCGTTTGACCATCTGGTCTTTACCGGCTCACCAAATAGCGGCAAAACCATAATGGCCAATGCGGCGGCTAACCTAACGCCTGTGACGTTAGAGTTGGGCGGAAAGTCTCCGGTGGTGGTTTTTGATGACTACGATATTGAGAAAGCAGCAAGCCGTATTGCTCATGGCAAAGGCTTTAACTCAGGACAGATTTGTATCGCTCCGGATTATGCGTTTGTTCCAGAAGGCAAGGTCGATGCATTTGTAGAAGCGCTAAAACAAGCTCACATCAAGATGTACGGGGAGATTAAAGACAACGCAGACTACACGTCATTGGTGGACGATGCACAATACCAAAGATTTATTGCTCTGTTGGAAGACGCAAGACTCAAAGGGGCAAATATTACTCAGTGCTTATCGCTGGGAGAAGGCCGAAAAATGCCGCTTTTTGTCGCCACCAACCTCAATCCTAGTATGCGTATTTGCCAAGAAGAAATCTTTGGGCCGTTATTGCCAGTTCATAGTTATCGGTCAATTGATGATGTGATGCAATACATTACTGAGCGCCCAAGGCCGTTAGCTTGTTACCTGTTTAGTCACAACAAGCAGCAACGAGAAGCGCTGCTAAATCAAACTCATAGTGGCGGTGTCACCATAAACGATTGGGGCTGGCATGTACTTAACCATTCGGTGCCATTTGGTGGTGTGGGTAACTCTGGTATTGGTAACTACCACGGCGAAGAAGGTTTTCGTGAGTTGAGCCATGCACGCACAGTGTTGCAAATGAGAGAGTGGTTTCCTATCCAGCTCTTTTCTCCGCCTTACGGCAATCTTGTTCAGAAGTTGGTGCTGCGCGTATTTGTTGGTAAGCCAGACCCAGACCTCAAAACCCATTCCTCAAAATAACACGAATAACCTAATCCACTAACAACGGACCATTTTAAGAATCTTCGGCGCGCCAGTATTTACTGGCGTGGTACACCTACAAGGAGACCTCGGATGCATAACCTTGCTGTTAATCTTGAGCGCAGTGCTGCGCTCTTCCCGGACAAAACTGCTCTCAGAATGGGCGCAGAGGAGATCAGCTATCAACAACTGGAGAGTGCGGCTAGCACTGTTGCTCACAACCTCAAGCAACTTGGCTTAGAACAAGGGGACAAAGTGGCGCTTTCGTGTCCTAATGTTACCTATTTCCCCATCGCTTATTACGGAATTTTAAAGGCAGGCTGCGTGGTCGTGCCGCTCAACACGCTGTTTAAGAATCGGGAGATCGCCTACCACTTGCAAGACTCTGATGCTAAAGCGTATTTCTGTTTTGAAAACCAAGACATGGAGCCAAGTGAGCAATACGGACGATTGGGCTTTTCTCAAGTGGACAGCTGTGAACACTTCATACCCATAATGACAGCTGATGAGAGTGAACACTCATTAGAGCAGTGGTTGCAACAACCGCCGCAAGTGTTTGAATCTGCAGCAATGCAAGGGGACGATACTGCAGTCATTCTTTATACGTCGGGTACGACAGGACAACCGAAAGGCGCAGAGCTTTCTCACTCTAATATGCTGGCAAACGCAATGTCTTCTCAGTATTTAATGCGACTAGAGTACAGCGATACCACGATGGCGACCCTACCTTTATTTCACAGTTTTGGTCAAACCGTCATGATGAACGCCAGTGTGCTTACGGGGTCGTCGATTGTGCTCATTCCTCGCTTTGATCCTAAGTTGGTTATTCAACAAATCATCGACCACAAAGTTAGTGTCTTTGCGGGTGTACCCACCATGTATATCGCTCTGTTGACGGTGGGTGACCAATTACCAGAGCAATCTGAACAGGTTAAACATAGCTTGAGACTGGGTGTTTCTGGTGGGGCGTCCATGCCAGTAGAGGTGATTCGTCAGTTCGAATCGCGCTTTGAGTTACCTGTCTTGGAAGGCTATGGCTTATCGGAAACGGCGCCCGTTGCTACTTTCAATCATATCGACGGTGACCGCTTACCAGGTAGTGTAGGTCAGCCGTTATGCGGTCATATGATTAAGATATCTGATGTTCAAGGTAATGCGCTGCCTATTGGAGAGTTAGGAGAAGTGTGCATTAAGAGCCCAAGTGTTATGAAAGGCTATTACGGCAGAGCCGAAGCCAGTGCAGAAGCGTTACGTGATGGTTGGTTCTGGAGTGGTGATATTGGACGACTTGATGAGCACGGCAACTTATTCATTGTCGATAGAGTGAAAGATATGATCATTCGCGGTGGCTATAACGTCTATCCACGTGAGATTGAAGAAGTACTGATGTGTCATCCGGATGTAGAAATGGTGGCTGTTGTCGGTGAGCATGATGAGCGACTTGGTGAGGAAATTCATGCTCACGTAGTGTTGCATGAAAACTGCACCAGTGATGGCGAAACCTTGGTAGCGTGGTGCCGTAGTCAACTTGCTGATTACAAATATCCACGCCGTGTATTTATTCGAGCATCACTGCCAATGACGGCAACAGGAAAGATCTTGAAACGCGAACTGCATCCATTGGATGTGATGGAGGCAGTCGATGGACAGCTATGATTTCATTATTGTCGGTGGTGGTTCAGCAGGTTGCGTGCTTGCTTCAAGGCTATCAGAAGACCCTACTGTGAATGTTTGTTTGCTAGAAGCCGGAGGTAAAGATACCAGTCCGTTTATTCATACGCCCGTTGGCTGTGTTGTGATGATGCCAACCAAAATCAACAACTGGGGGTTTGAAACCGTTCCTCAGCCTGGACTCAATGGTCGTAAGGGTTATCAACCCAGAGGGAAGACCTTGGGTGGTTCGAGCTCAATCAATGCCATGATGTATGCACGTGGTCACCGTTATGACTATGATCTTTGGGCATCATTAGGGAATGAAGGCTGGAGCTACGATGAGTGTCTACCGTATTTCAAAAAAGCAGAAAACAATGAAGTTCATCACGATGAATTTCATGGCCAAGGTGGGCCGCTGAACGTCGCTGACTTGCGATCACCTAGCCCAATGGTGGAAAGATACCTATCAGCGTGCGAGTCAATTGGCGTGCCGACCAACCATGACGTGAACGGTGCTGAACAGTTCGGTGCTATGCAAACGCAGGTGACACAATTAAACGGTGAGAGGTGCAGTGCGGCAAAAGCTTACTTAACGCCAAACCTTAATCGTCCGAACTTAACCGTGCTCACCAAAGCCACCACGCATAAGGTGTTGTTCGATGGAAAGCGAGCGATTGGTGTAGAGTATGGAATGAAAGGGCAGCGTTTCCAAATTTACTGCAATAAAGAAGTCATTCTAAGCGCTGGTGCGTTTGGTACTCCGCAAGTGCTGTTGCTATCAGGAGTCGGTCCTAAGCAAGAGCTAGACAAACATGGTATCGACCAAGTGCATGACTTGGCGGGAGTAGGTAAGAACCTGCAAGACCATATCGACTTGGTGCACTCATACCGAACTACGGCCAAACGTGACACCTTTGGTGTATCACTAAAAATGGCGTCGGAGGCTAGTAAAGCAGTGCCTCAATGGTTCAAGCAGCGTCAAGGCAAGCTCAGCAGTAATTTCGCCGAAGGTATCGGGTTTTTGTACTCCGATATCGACGTCGATGTGCCTGACTTAGAGTTTGTCTTCGTCGTAGCGGTGGTGGACGATCATGCTCGAAAAATCCACATGAGCCATGGATTCAGTTCTCACGTAACGCTACTTAGGCCGAAAAGTACCGGCACGGTAACCCTAAATAGCGCCGACCCTTACGACGTTCCAAGTATCGACCCTACTTTCTTCCAAGATCCTGACGATATGAGAGTGATGATCAAAGGTTGGAAAAAACAGTATCAGATGCTGCAAAGTGAGGCGTTTGATGACGTTCGCGGAGCGAGTTTCTATCCTGTCGACCCTGACGATGACGCCGCAATTGAGCAAGATATCCGTAATCGTGCTGATACTCAGTATCACCCGGTTGGGACGTGCAAAATGGGTACCGAAGACGACCCTTTGGCAGTGGTAAATAGTGAACTGTCTGTCTATGGTCTGGCAAATCTTAGAGTAGTGGATGCGTCCATTATGCCTACTTTAATCGGAGGCAATACCAATGCACCCACTATTATGGTGGCTGAGAAAATAGCGGATGCTATTAAAGTCCAATATCAGCTCATTGATGGTGATAAAGACACATCGAAAGCGAGCTAATTGACCTTTCTATACAGAGCTACCGAGCCCTTGTGGTTCGCTAGCTCTCTGAGTCGCCAGCACTAACCGAACTTGTCAAACATGAAGTTAATTAGTGCTTTCTCTCTTCGTGGGATATCGGCTTTTTTTCGATAGGCAAGGTAATAAGGAATCTTTTCATTGAACACGTCAGGTAAGACGCGCTTTAGCTGCCCAGCTTCGATTTCTTGTTTTGCCATATATTCCGGCAAGATCCCAATATAGTTGGTATGCAGTACGGTGTATTTGACCATGTTCAGATCAGATACGGTAATAAAGGGTTTGTAATCCAAACTCATTAACGATCTAAGGTCATGATCGTAGTACACAGGCGGTACAGCAACTTGTGTTGAAACGATTTTATGCCTAGTTAGGTCTCTCGGCTTTTTAATCTCGCTAATATCTACATCACCTTTAGCGACGATACACTGCTTCTCTTCTGTTAATTTTCGAGCGACGAAATACTTGCTAGGCAACTCTCCAACCAAAACAGCAATATCTACTTTTGAATTCAGTTCCTTTTCAACCAACCCTTCAGTAGTGATATCGAGCTCGATGTCAGGGTAAATAGCGATAAATTCACTAAGGTGTTCGACTAAGAACTGCTGGTAAACTGAATTAGATGCTGAAAGGCGAATTTTCCCTGAGATATCGGAAATATCTTTTCTTCTTTGCTCTAGTTCGTAGTCCAACGATTCAAAAACTGGTGCAAGAGATTGGAAGTATTGTTCTCCAGAGACGGTTAACTGATTACTAAAGGCGTTTCGGTCGATCAGCTTTACAGTGAGCGTTTTTTCCAAGTTCGCTAGGCGTCGACTTAACGTGGATGTGGGCAAACCGAGCTGATCACTGGCCCTTTTAATGCTTCCATGTTCAGCTATTTTGCAAAACAGGTAATAATCATCATAGAAACTGTTCACAGTTAACCTTTTTGGTGTTGTATAGAGATATTTAGTGGTAATTAGAGTACTGCGAATTGATAAGGCAATATATCTATACAAATGCAACTGTGAGTCCCAAATTTGGGACTCGTTATTGGGCCTTATGATTTAAAGTCGATTTTTAAACCAAGCATCAGGTTAAAAGCATCAATGGAATTACCTTTATAAAATAGGCTTCGTTGAAATTCACCATAAAAGTTAAAACTACTCGATTGAAGGTCAACGATTTTGCCTACCCCAATACCGATAGGAATGTTGTATTCCTGTTCAACAAAGTCAAACTTAATAGGGGCAGTAGAGCGCAAGTAGACACCATCATTTAATGTCCAATAGAGGAATGGCGTATATTCCAGTTTGTGAACTTGATCCAGTGAGCTGTTGTCATCGACGCTGTTAATGTAAGTGAGTAGTCCAGAGTGTGAGAATGCGCTTCCTTTGACTGGGTCCATATAACCAATGCCAAATCCCAGCCCCACAGAATCACTACCGGCATAGTTTTCTGTGTGTGTGGGTAAGGTAATATTCAACCCTGCACCAACAATGACATCGTTGTCAAAAGTCCAGGCTCTAGGAATTAATAGATTAAGATCCCCAATCGCGGAAGATTGGTGATTGGACGACTGAACTACAGGTAGCGTCACTCGAACTAACCAGTTCCCCAACCCTTTACCAACCTGTAAAATGCTCCCACTGCCATAGTTACTGCTGTCGGCATCGGGACCGACCTGTTTTAGAGGTTCGGTATATTCATGCTTGAAATAAAGTACCTTTGAAAAAGGATTATTTGAGTCCTCATTTGCTGACGCATAATTAGTTATTGAAAGTGCAGCTAACGCTATAGCGTATTTGTTCATATAATTCCTCATTATTTGTATGCCTTTCGCCATATTAATGAGTGATAGACGGTCACGATATTGCCATCTAAGCATTAGCTATTCCCATTTATGAGATTGATGAAAAGTAACCTGTTATTCCAAGGTTGGGATTAAGGTAATTTGTGACAGGTTATATACTAAGCATATTCTTGCTGATGGTTTGAATGGAAGGTTGAATTCTTTTGAGGCTAACTTCATGAAAAATAAGGACAAAGAGAAAGTTCATAACTGCTTTTGACTGAATAAATAGTTCATTCCCATTATTGGGATTAGTAAACTCAATAAATGGGATGTTCAAAATACGTCTACGCATTTAGTCTTCCTGCATGCAATTCCAATAACATGAGGATTACCATAATGGCTATAGGCACGATTGATATAGTAACGTTATTACTCGCAACAATGGGACCAATGAAAATATCCATTGTCTTTTCTAAATACGCAATCAATATGACTAAAGAACAACAGCGTCAAATTGCATTCAAAACAACGATTATCGCGGCTAGTATCTGTTCCTTCTTCGTTTTGGGTGGCAGTGTTTTACTAAGTTTGTTCCATATTGATACCATGTCGTTGAACATCGCTGGTGGTATTATCCTATTTCTTTACGCTATTGAAATGGTAATGGGAAAGTCGAAAGGTGATGAGGGCCCAGTAGGAACATTTAGTAAAAGTATTGCTATATCCCCATTAGCTATGCCTTTTTTTGCAACACCTCAAGGACTTGTCGCTATAACGACACTATCAGCAGACGCAGGTCATATAGGTGGTCAGCTTATGATTCTTGCTATCGTATTAGGTATCTCTTTAGTGAACCTAATTGTGATGCTCAACATTAAGAAAGTGATGGATTTCTTGGGCGCCGAAGTGATTCAAATTATCGGTAAGATAGCAGGTATTCTGCTCACTGCACTAGCAATGCAAATGATTGTTTCGGGATTAACCGACGGATTGAAGCACCTGCAAGTACTGTCGTAGTCCCTACTAAAATATACGCCACTCTCTGTACCTTAAAAAAGCACAGCTCATAACTTGAGCTGTGCTTTTTTTATTGTGGGAATAAAGGATTGCAAACCGTGCTCTCAAAACCAAGAAGGAATAGTTTATTTAATATTTGTTATGGGTTTTTATATGGCATGTTAATCATTGGTCACGCGTAGGGCGGTTAAATTGAACAGAAAGGAGCGCGAACTAGGTCATTATTACCAACACTTATGGCAATCCTGGTTCTATTCCCTTAGAAGGCTGCATTGGTTTAAATGGCGAGGTATCGAGCTGCGTTTGGTTCTGGCGTTTACAATGCTAGCTATTACCACTTTGGTACTGTCTCTAGTTACTACCTATACCTTCAACGATCTCAATCAAAGGCTAACAGTTCTTAAAGAAAATAAAATACCGGCGTTGGAGCATGCTGCACTATTGAACGATAAAGTTAGGTTAATCATCACTTCTTCATCTCAGCTCAGTGAAGCCGACTCGAATATAGAGCGAAAGCAAGCAATGGAGAAAATAGAACGTGCGATTGATGAGATGGATCAGATCATGATCCAGTTTCCGGATTACCACTCCTATTACAAAGAAATGATTGCTCAGGTGAGTAATAGCTTGAGCTTATTGCATCAAAGTGAAAATGAATCACAGCAACTCAATCTAGAGTTACGGGATTTACTGGAAGGCTTTTACCCGCTTTTAAAACAAGCTACTCAGTCGTTGGACCAATTGCCGGATGAAGCCAAAGCTCGAATTCAATACACACAAATGAAATCGCAGCTCTACTACCAACTAGGGCTGGTGGAGAAATTGTATAGTGATGCCAGTTTTAACGAGCTCGATTATACCAGTTACCGAATCAGGCAAATTGGTCAAGAGTGGTGGGCTTTATGGCAACAGAGTGGTGTGAAGTTAGCATTTCCTGATATTGACCAAAAACTCACGATTATTTACGACTTATCTTCCAGCTCGAGTCGCCTTTATGTGCTGAAAAATAAAGCACTAGATCATAGGTATCAAGAGCAGTACTTCTTGCAAAATAGTCGCGACCATTTGAATCAGTTAACTGTGCAGATTGAGTCTAATACGAACAAGGTCAACCGAAATATCGATAACTCAATAGCTGTCGTTCAGCAGTCACTGCTTTCAAATCAACAGTTATCGCTGGCGCTGTCTTTGTTTAGTGTTTTTGCTGCGGCAGGTATCTCTTGGTTCTATGTTCGCAAGAACATTCTTGAGCGTCTCAAGCAACTGAAACACAACATGTTCGCTATCTCGACGGGTCATTTAGATACTGAAGTGGCGATTCGTGGTAATGACGAAGTGACGCAAATGGCTAAATACCTCAAAGTGTTTCAGTCAACGGCGAAAGTGGTGAAACAGACCAACCGACGCTTGGAAGCGGAAGTGGTGGAGCGAACAGCCGCAGAGGAAAAATTACGTATTACCCAAAACGAACTGATTCAAGCAGGGAAACTGGCGGCGCTGGGGCAGCTCAGTGTTGGGATTACTCATGAAATCAATCAGCCACTTACCGCGGTTAATAGTCATGTGCGCAGTGCACAGCGTTGGCTTGAAAAAGAGCGCCCCGATAACGCTATGACCAATCTTCAAAAAATCGAAGTGCTATTGGAGAAAGTGGCAGCAATCACCAGACACCTTAAAGCATTTGCTGGAAAAAGTGACGGTAGGCTTGAAAACGTACCCTTAAACAAGGTTGTGGAAGATGCTCTTGAACTCTTTGATAACCGAAGAGAGGGGGTATCGATTGTGTTCGAACAGCAGCCGGACTGTTTGGTTCGAGCCAACAGCATTAGATTGGAACAAGTTTTGGTGAATTTGGTCAGCAACGCCTTAGACGCTGTGGAAGGGAACGCTGAACCACTATTGGTGGTTTCCATTTGGAGCGACACCAAAACAGTTTCAGTTTCCGTCCAGGACAATGGGAAAGGCATACCTGCCGATGAGTTACCCTATCTTTTTGACCCATTTTACTCCACTAAGCGTTCAGGCAAGGGGCTCGGGCTTGGGCTCTCTATTGCATACAACATTATTCAAGATTTTGGAGGGACGATTCACGTCCAATCCGAGATTGATCAGGGCACTGAGTTTATTGTGACTCTGCAACAAGGCAATCCATCATGACACAACAAAAACACATCGTCCTCATTGACGACGAACACGACGTAGTAGAAGCAGTAAGTGAAATGCTAGAACTTGAAGGTTTCGCAGTTACGGCGTTCACTGACCCAAAAAAAGTGCTACGATCACTTACCAATAACAGTCGCTCGGTTGTGTTGTGTGATGTCAGGATGCCCTCGGTTGACGGCCTAACATTGTTAAGCTCAATTCAACATCGCGCGCCACAAGTTCCGGTTTTATTGATGAGTGGTCATGGGGATATTCCGATGGCTATCGAAGCAATGAAGTTGGGGGCGTTCGACTTTATCGAAAAGCCGCTTAATGCCGATGAGGTGATCGCCAAGCTCGATTTAGCTCAGTTACAAGCGCAACAAACTCTCGCTAGTACCCCATCTCTGGAGTCGACCGACAGCGAAGCGATTGAATCCGTGATTATTGGTCAATCTAAAGCGATGGAAACCATACGTAAGCAAGTGCTCGCGCTCGCTAACATAGGGGTGGATACCATCATTAATGGCGAGACAGGAACAGGAAAAGAAGTCGTAGCAAGAGCACTTCACCAGTTTAGTCGCCGACAAGCCAAACCATTTGTCGCTATCAACTGTGGTGGAATGACCGAGAGTATTATTGAAAGTGAGCTGTTTGGTCATGAAGCGGGCTCATTTACCAGTGCCAACAAAAAGCGTATTGGCAAAATTGAGCAGGCTAATGGGGGTACGTTGTTTCTTGATGAAATAGAGAGTATGCCCATAGCGGTACAGATAAAACTACTGCGCGTTATTCAAGAGCGAGTCATTGAGCGTGTGGGTGGGAATGAGTTAATACCAGTGGACATTGTTGTCGTAGCGGCCAGTAAGGCAGATCTTGCAGCATTAAGTGATACTGGCGAGTTCCGCTCGGATCTTTTCTATCGCCTTAATATCGCCAGTCTTAATCTGCCGCCATTGCGTCAACGTAAAGAAGATATCCAGAGTTTATTTAGGCATTTTGTTGGCCAGGCGAGTCAGAAATACAAGACTCGACCTTCCACGATTTATTCGGAACAGATTCAACAGCTATCGCGTCATGAGTGGCCGGGTAACGTGAGGGAACTACGTAACGTTGCGGATCGTTTTGTATTAGGCATCGTTGGTGATGGCTTTGATTTACAAACGCCAATACAAGACGCCAGTGAGACCGAGTTTGCGTTTGAAAAACAGATGGAACAATACGAACGCAATGTATTGACTGAGGCGTTAATTGAA
Source organism: Vibrio mediterranei (assembly GCF_900088415.1). GTDB lineage: Bacteria > Pseudomonadota > Gammaproteobacteria > Enterobacterales > Vibrionaceae > Vibrio > Vibrio mediterranei. The sequence goes on along the minus strand of NZ_FLLQ01000004.1, from coordinate 138,004 downwards.
TCGGCTGGCAACATAAATGACGTCTCTAGCAAATTGAACTTACCGCGTAAGACGCTCTATCGGAAAATGAAAAAGCACCACTTGGATAAGGACGATTTTAAAGTGACCTAAGGCTTGAAGAGTGATGGAGATAATGGCAAGTCGCTTAGTGAATGGTGAAGGACAATAGTGACCCAATAGCCAGTGTTCTTTGTAAGTGGAAGTTCTAATTGACTGAAATTAAATAGTTTTGTTGTTTTGGCATGAAGGGTGCAAATCACGTGCTTGTGATAATTTTGTCACATCCTTCACGGTAAAATAGGGTGTAGAAAGCCAACGTTTTCGTTCCTATAAACGATAAACCGTGACCACTAACAAGGATTGATTCTCGTAGAGTAACGAGATGAAAGGAGAACTAAATGAAGCACATACTCACAGCAGTGGCAGGCGTCCTGATGGCGGTAAGCTCAACAAGTGTTTGGGCTGATGAACCCGCCAATTTGGGGCCAAGACCGGCGTATCTGGTGAATAGCATGGATGATAGCCCTCTTAAAGATAAGCTACTGAGTTGCAGTAATGGCGCGTTTGAGCGCAGTGATTTCTCTATCGGACACCGTGGTGCTGCGATGCAGTTTCCTGAACATACTAAAGAGTCTTATCTAGCGGCGATTGAGATGGGAGCGGGTGTACTGGAGTGTGATGTTACCTTCACCAAAGACAAGCAACTGGTTTGTCGTCACTCTCAAAGTGATTTGCACACAACAACCGATGTATTGGCACACCCAGATCTTGCAAAAAAATGCACCATACCTTTCCAGCCAGCTGATCCATCTACTGGTAAAGACGCACAAGTTGAGTGCCGCACATCAGACTTTACTCTGGCGGAGTTTAAGCGTTTGAAAGGCAAAATGGATGGCGCTAACCCGAAAGCGACCACTATCGAAGAATACATGCAGGGAACGCCAAGTTGGAGAACGGATCTGTATGCACAAAGTGGTACGTTAATGACCCATGCAGAGAGCGCTGCTCTGTTTAAGAAGCATGGGGTCAAAGTGACGCCGGAGCTAAAATCTGCAGCGGTTGAAATGCCGTTTGATGGCTTTAGTCAAGAAATGTACGCGCGAAAATTGATTGATGAACTCAAAGCCGCGGGTTTTGCGCCTTCCGATACTTACGTTCAGTCATTTAACCTAGATGACGTGAAATATTGGATTGCCGAGACACCGGAGTTTGGCGAGCAAGCAGTGTATCTTGATGACCGTGTTTATGAGCAGAAAGACTTCGTTGCTTCTCTAGAGAACATGAAAGATCTGCATAAGCAGGGCGTCAATATTATCGCCCCACCGTTGTTCGCGTTAGTGCAACTTGATGACAAAGGACAAATAGTGGCATCTGATTATGCGAAACTGGCCAAGCAAGCTGATTTAGACATTATCGCTTGGACGCTAGAACGTTCTGGGCCATTGAACAATGGCGGCGGATGGTACTATCAATCAGTCAAACCAGCTATCACAAAAGATGGTGACATGATGGTCATGCTAGATGTGTTAGCCAAAGATGTAGGTGTGTTGGGTGTGTTTAGTGATTGGCCGGCAACAGTGACCTATTACGCTAACTGTATGGACATCGAATCGTAGATTTTTTTGAAGGTAGAGTAAGGGCCTTCGGGCCCTTTTTTAGTGGCGTTAATCTTTGCAAAAAAAAAGTTGGGACAAAACTGACTCAAATGACGGTTTGTTTAATGGACACTTTTGACCCATTTAGCTAACGTGTTTGAGTGGCGTGATTTAACTAATTGAATAATAAGAATAAAATTGTTGGCACGTCGCATGCAATATGTGACGTGATTACAACAACAACGTGAAAATAAGGTTTGAATATGAAAATCAGTGTTAAAGGACTGTTAATCGCCACCTCGCTGCTTGCACCTTCCCTCGCTCTAGCAAATGAATGCTCTAGCCGCGGCGTACTTGACGATAGATACTGTGATGAAAACAACGATTTGGTCGCTGACTCTCCGAAAAATGCCGATGAGTGGATTGACCCAAGTACCTTAGTATTTACCTACACTCCAGTAGAAGATCCGGCATTGTACAAAGATGCGTTTGCTGACTTCCAAGCACATTTGAGCAAGATTACTGGTAAACGCGTAATTTACTACACGGTGCACTCAAACTCTGCTCAGGTTGAAGCGATGCGTTCTGGCCGACTTCACGTCGCAGGCTTTTCGACAGGTCCTACAGGTTATGCAGTAAACTTGGCAGGCTATGTCCCGATTGCAGTAAAAGGTGACGAAGCTGGCTTCCAAGGCTACAACCTGATTACTATTGTTCGCAAAGACAGCGGTATTAACGACATGTCTGACTTAAAGGGTAAAAAGGTTGCTCACACTTCTGCTTCATCCAACTCTGGTAACCTAGCACCACGCGCACTTTTCCCTGCTGAAGGACTTGTACCTGACCAAGACTACAAAGTGCTTTATTCAGGTAAACATGACCAATCTATTCTTGGCGTCTACAACGGCGACTATGATGCCGCGCCAGTCGCGTCAGACGTCTATGACCGCATGGTTGCAGCGGGTCGTGTTGACGATTCAGAACTAAAAATCATCTACCGCAGTCCTCGCTTCCCAACTTCAGCATTTGGTTACTCTTATAACCTGAAACCAGAACTGGTTGAGAAAATCAAAGAGGCATTCTTTAGTTACCGCTTTACCCCAGAAATGAGCGCTTCGTTTAAAGGCGCTGACCGTTTCTCACCAATCACTTATCAAGAGGAGTGGGGCGTGATTCGTGATATCGCACATGCCACGGGTACGGCTTACACCAAGGCGGGTCTGAAGAAGTTGGCTGAGAAAGATGCGGCGAAGCGTGCTAAGAAGAAAGCTGCGGAACTAGCAAAGCAAGCTAGCACTCAATAACTCCCCCCTAATTTAAACCATTAGACCTTTGTTAACTATGCCCTCAAGGGTAGGGCATAGTTCATTCAAAATTTGCCTAAGACGCTGAACAATCGAGAGCGAATTAGGGTAAGCACAAGGAAAGCAGTATGGCTGTAGCAAGCTACGACGGAATCAAAATCAATAACCTATTCCATGAATATGTCGCAGGTAAGCCAATCCTAAAAGGGATCGATATTGATATCGATGAACCGGGGATTATCGCGATCATTGGCCCATCTGGTACTGGTAAAAGTACCTTACTTCGATGCATCAATCGTCTCAACGACCCAACATCCGGTGAAATCCTGTTTGAAGGAGAAGACCTAACTAAGCTAAAGGGTCAAGAGTTGAGAAAGCAGCGCCGACACATAGGTATGGTGTTCCAAGAGTACAATTTAGTTGAACGTTTAACGGTTATTGAGAACGTACTAAGCGGCCGTTTGGGGTACATGAGTGCTTGGAATGCGTGGCGACGTAAATACTCTTCAGAAGATCTTGCTAAAGCATTTGAACTGCTCAATTTTGTTGGTTTACAAGATTTTGCTAACCAGCGAGCTGATAGCCTGTCTGGTGGTCAGCGTCAACGCGTTGGTATTGCAAGAGCTGTGATGCAAGACCCTTATATTCTGCTTGCCGATGAACCGACTTCGTCTTTGGATCCAAAAACCGCTGTGGAAATCATGGAGCTGATGGAGACCTTTGCTGAGCAGAAGAATATTCCGGTGCTGGTTAATATCCACGATGTGAACCTAGCGAAGCGATTTGCAAAACGCATTATCGGCATGTGTAACGGCAAGGTACATTATGACGGCAGCCCTGAGGGAATTACCGAAGAAGATCTGAAGATCATTTACGGAGGTGAGTCATGGCTGGACTAACTCCGAATGCAAAAATCAATGTTGAAAACCCATTCAAACCGTCGTGGACAAGTCGCGCGATTGTTGTTGCGGTCGTGGCGTATCTGTTTTACAGCGTCTCGACGTTGGGCCTGACATTTGACCGATTAATCATAGGTTTTGGTGAGAGTGAACGACTGATCTCTCGTATGATTCCACCTGATTTTTCTCGCACTAACTTGTTATTGAGTGGTTTAGCGGAGAGCTTGCAGATAGCTATCATTTCGAGCTTTTTCGGCATCGTTATTTCGCTCTTTTTGGGTCTACTAGCTGCACGAAACCTGATGCCTTTGATTGTGTCCACTCCGGTGCGAGGCTTTATCGCATTATGCCGTTCGTTCCACCCAGTCATCATTGCCATCTTGTTTGTTAAAGCGGTTGGGTTTGGCGCATTGGCGGGTATTTTGACGCTGGTGTTCGCGTCAATAGGGTTCATTGCCAAGCTATTTGCTGAGGCGATTGAAGAGATTTCCTTTAAGCCTGTAGAGGCGATTAGAGCAACCGGAGCAAGTTTTGCCAGCGTGATTCTATACGCGGTAATGCCACAAGTGTTTACTCGCTTCATCGGCTTTGCCAGTTATCAGCTTGACTCCAACTTACGTAACTCAACCATGGTCGGGATCGTTGGTGCTGGTGGACTTGGTGGTACCTTGTTCTCTGCATTCCAACGCTTTGATTATGATTTCGTTGCTGCCATTCTCATCACCATTATTGCACTCATTTTGGTTGGCGAGTTCTTGTCTAATATCGTGAGGAGAATCTTCTAATGACCACAGCAGCTATTGATAAAGAGTGGCAACGCTTTACTCCCAATGAGCGAATTGCGCGTTTCGCCGTGTATTTGTGCCTCGTATCTGCCATCGTTTGGTCATGGCAAACGGTGGAAGTGATTCCAGAGTTTTTGTATGACGCGCCAGCGCAATTTGCCGACATGTTTCAGCGTATGGTGCCTTTGGATTACGCTTTCTACCCGCAAACCATTCATGCGGCGATGATAGAAACGCTGCATATCGCAACACTGGGTACACTATTTACTTTGATTTTTGCAATACCTCTCGCGCTGCTTAATGCACCGAATATTACACCAAGCAAAACATTAAACTGGATTGCTCAGTTCTTCTTGGTATCTTCGCGCTCAGTGAACTCATTGGTTTGGGCGCTATTGTTTATTGCGCTGTTTGGCCCCGGTGTTCTGGCTGGCATTATGGCGATTGCGATTCGCAGCGTCGGTTTTGTAGGGAAACTGCTGTCGGAAGCCATTGCTGAAGTGAACATGGGGCCTATCGAGGCATTACGAGCGACAGGTGCGTCTTGGATGAGCGTGATTGTCAAAGGCTATTGGCCTCAAGTAATGCCCGCTTTTTATTCGATTGTGTTGTTCCGTTGGGACATCAACGTACGTGAATCTGCAGTGCTTGGCTTAGTTGGGGCTGGGGGGATCGGCGTAGTTCTTAACGATGCTCAAAACCTATTCGAATGGCAGAAAGTCTCAATGGTGTTAGTGACGATTTTCGCAGTCGTTATTATTGCTGAAGCCTTAGTCATTCACATTCGAAACAAGTTAATCTAGTTGATTTATACCCAATAAAAAACGGCCATTATGGCCGTTTTTTATTGCTATTAACTTTGCTTGAGCGCAATCAGTTTCTCGGCAAACTCTGCAAATCCGAAGCCACCCGGCTTAGTCATCACAAGGCTAGGCTTATGTTCTAGCTTATCCCAATAGTGCGTAATGTTGGCCACACCCACGGTGAGAGGTAAGCGCTCAAACATCAATTGATCATTAAGAGAGTCCCCTACGTAGCAGCATTGCTCATCAACCTTATGGCCCTCAATGCCTTTGCCTTTCAAGAAGCTGAGAGATGAGTGGCGTTTAGAGTGGTCACCATACCAAGCATTAATATGAATAGAACTTGCAGTAGCATGCGCACCTAAAGTATGGATTCGAGTTAGTACCTGTTGAACAATGTTCGGATCCACAGGCTCACGGTTCTGACCAATATCAATGGCAACTTCGCATAATCGATAGGATTGGTCGAGAGTTAACGCTAAATCAGGAAAGTCGCTCAATATACCTAGCACTTGCTGTATGAGTTTGGCTTGATCTGCGCGAATCTGCTCCAAAGGTCGCTCGGTGGTTATTTGCAACGCACCATTTTTCTTTTCCAACAAGAATGCACCATTTTCTCCGAGTACCGCATCCACTGGCCACAACTGAGCAATATGGTCGCACCATCCTGCACAAGCACCAGTCACCGCCACCACTTTGATGCCATTATCTCGCAGAGACTGTAGGGCGATGAGAGTGTCAGGAGGCAAGGAGCCATCCCACGTTAAGGTGTCATCAACATCGGTCAGAACCCAGTTGATCTGCTTCCATTCTGAAGAGAGTGGATTGGTCATACTTTCTATTCTCAGTTGTACTTTTTATCGTGTTTTCAATAGTACCAAAACGGCAAAATTATGCAGTGACGTAGGTAGATTTAGCTATGCCTATATGACGTTTGAAGCGTTGGAACACACTCAAATGTCACAATGTATGTCTGGTTTCCGCCGCTTATGCCCGTTTCCCACAGTCAATGCCCGTTTTTTTGTGTGGTAAACCAAACAATCGGGCAAAAGTGGTCACTGAAAAATCTAGTGTGAGCTGGGTCGTAGTTTTTTTGGCCTTTTCGATTAATCTGTTAATAACAGCAAAGCAGTTGGTAGTAGGAAACGATGCAAGCAATTACCAGAGCGAATTTTATCTTGGGTTTAATTTCAAAGGTTGGTCAAGTTTCAGTTCAAGACTTGGCATCGGAATTAAATGTGTCGGTGGAAACAATTCGTCGAGACCTTAAAACGCTAGATAAAAAAGGTGAATTAATTCGTACTCATGGTGGCGCTATAAGTAAGCGTTATATTGATGAAGGAACGTCGTTTACTAATCGAGCCTCAAGCAATATGCAAGACAAACAAGATTTGGCTAAACAGGTTATTGAGCATATTTATGAAGGTGCCGTTATCGGTTTAGACGCTAGTTCTTCAAGTTGGCTAGTTGCTCAAGCATTACCTGATATTCGTTGTACGATTGTAACCAACTCGTTGAATAATATTAGTGTCCTATCTGGGAAAAAGAATATAACGATTATTAGCTTAGGTGGACACTATTCAGAAAAATACAAATCATTCTATGGTTTGATTGCCAAAAATACTTTGCAGGAAATGGCGCTTGACCTAAGTGTAATCTCGTGTGTGGGCTTTGATGAACATAGTGGTGTGTGGGATTCGAATGAATACAATTACGAGATAAAAAAGACGCTCATCCAAGTGTCGAGCAAGAATATTCTTATTGCGGATAAGAATAAATACAAGAAACGAAGTTTATTAAAAATATGTAATTTTTGTGAAATCGATATATTGATTTCCAATGCGGAAATTGAAAGTGATATTCATGGTGAGATGAGTTCAATTTCAAATCCAAATAAGTGCATGATAACACCAATATAAAATAATTAGTTTAATCCAATAACGTGAAACAGTATCCAACATTAATTTGGAGGGTACAGTATATCTAAAGGAAAAGAAAATGACCGACGTACTAATATCCACCACGGACCGTGGATCAAAGAAAGGAAACTCTGAAGTCATACCTAAGAGTATTTTAATACCGTTTATCTTGCTTACCTCATGTTTTGCTTTATGGGGACTGGCAAACAATATGACCGACGTATTGATCGCTCAATTTAGAAAGGTCTTTACATTAACCGATATGCAATCAGGATTGGTACAAACCGCCTTTTACGGAGCCTATTTTGTACTGGCTCTTCCTGCTGCTCTTTTTATTCAACGTTATAGTTATAAAGCGGGAGTGCTACTGGGACTAGGTCTATTCGCCTGTGGAGCCATCCTGTTCTACCCGGCAGCACAAGCAATGCAATACCTACCATTTTTAATGGCGCTGTTTGTGCTTGCGGGTGGTCTATCCATCCTTGAGACCAGTGCCAATCCTTACATTATCGCGATGGGACCGGAAGAGACGGCAACACGACGTTTAAACATTGCTCAAGCCTTTAACCCTGTGGGCTCTATTACTGGGGTAGTGATCGGTAAGGTGTATATCTTATCTCAATTGAATCCGGCAACGGATGTAGAACGCGCCGCTATGAGTTCAGCAGAGTTGTCTGCGATTCAAACATCTGAGCTGAACGCAGTAATGATGCCATATCTCATGGTGGCGGCGGTGATTGTCTTTGTTTGGTTAGCGATTGCGTTCACTAAGATGCCGGCAGCAAAAGACACGGTTGCTGAGAGCGACTTAGACATGTCTATCCGCGCCACATTTGGTCGCCTGATGCAGAAAAAACACTTTGTCAAAGGCGTGATCGGTCAGTTCTTTTATGTTGGTTGTCAGATTGGCTGTTGGTCGTGGACGATTCGTTATGTGATGACTCAAGTCGGCGGCACTGAAGCGGAAGCATCCACTTACCTGTTGGTATCAATCATTACTTTTAGTGTCTTTAGATTCGTATGCGTTGGTTTAATGAAGTACATCGCACCGGAGAAACTATTAGCAGCACTCGCATTGGTAGCCTCTGTTCTAGTGCTAATGCTGATGACTGTTGGTGGCGTGGTTGGTGCTTACGCTTTAGTTGGTATCTCAGCATGTATGTCATTGATGTTCCCAACCATCTTCGGTCTATCACTTCGTGACCTTGGCAGTGATTCAAAATTCGGAGGTAGTTGTCTGATTATGGCTATCTTAGGTGGCGCAGTACTCACCGCCATTATGGGACAGATTTCAGATTCGATGGGTATTCAAGCTGCCTTCATTATCCCTCTAATTGGCTTTGCATACCTTATCTACTTCGGCCTTAACGGCTACAAAATTAAGCAGTAATTCAATTTAACGGAAACGAGAACAAAATTATGACTACAACCCTAACAAGAATTGGTATTCGTCCAACCATTGATGGTCGCCAAATGGGCGTTCGCGAGTCTCTAGAAGTTCAAACTATGAATATGGCGAAGAACCTCGCTGCTTTCATTGAAGAAAACATTAAGCATGTATGTGGCACTGCGGTTGAATGTGTTATCGCTGACAGCACGATAGGCGGTGTTGCGGAAGCAGCGGCGTGTGCAGATAAGTTTCGTCGCGAGAATGTAGGGGTTTCAATTACTGTTACACCTTGCTGGTGCTATGGTACAGAAACTATTGATATGGACCCACATATGCCAAAAGCGATTTGGGGCTTTAATGGCACAGAACGCCCAGGAGCAGTGTACTTAGCCGCGGCCATGGCTGGACATTCTCAGCTTGGTTTACCCGCTTTTTCTATCTATGGGCAAGAGGTGCAAGACGCTGATGACACATCTATTCCTCAAGATGTTCAGGATAAGATTTTACGTTTCTGCCGTGCTGGCTTAACAGTAGCAGCCATCAAAGGCAAGTCATACCTGTCCATGGGCTCGGTCTCGATGGGTATTGCAGGTTCGGTGGTCGATCCAGATTTCTTCCAACGTTATTTGGGAATGAGAAATGAATATGTCGACATGACTGAAATTAAGCGACGCTTGGATCGTGAAGTCTACGATAAAGATGAGTTTGAGTTGGCATTAGCATGGACAAAAGAAAACTGTAAAGAAGGCAAAGACTATAACGGCGAAGCGTTGCTTGAAGAGCAAAAGCAGCAAGATTGGGAAACAGTCGTTAAGATGACGATGATCATGCGCGATCTCATGATAGGTAACCCTAAACTAGCGCAGTTAGGCTTTGGCGAAGAAGCAATGGGACACAACGCCGTAGTGGGTGGCTTCCAAGGTCAACGCCACTGGACAGATCATTTGCCAAACGGTGACTTTAGCGAAGCGATCCTTAACTCGTCTTTTGACTGGAATGGACTCCGTGAACCGTTTGCTCTAGCTACAGAGAATGACAGTTTGAACGGCGTAAACATGCTGTTTGGCAAGATGCTTACCGGTCAAGCTCAGGTTTTTTGCGATGTTCGAACCTATTGGTCTGATAGTGCGGTAGAACGGGTGAGTGGCTACAAGCCAGAATCTGGTTTCATTCATCTTGTTAACTCCGGTTCCGCTGCGTTAGACGGCAGCGGCGAAGCAAAAGATGAGCAAGGCAAACCTGTTATCAAGCCTCATTGGGATATGACGGTTGAAGATGCGCAACAATGCCTAGATGCTACTCAATGGCCGCCTGCAATAAGTGAATACTTCCGTGGGGGCGGTTTCTCTTCGAACTTCCTAACACATGGTGACATGCCATTCACTATGCACAGAATCAATCTCATTAAGGGTGTTGGCCCTGTGTTACAAATTGCTGAAGGGCACTCCATCACGCTTCCTGAAAATGTTCACAATACGTTGAATGAGCGTACCAACCCAACATGGCCAACGACGTGGTTTGTTCCAAGACTCACTGGCACTGGTGCATTTAGAGACGTGTACTCGGTCATGGCTAATTGGGGTGCGAACCACTGCGTTATCACTCATGGTCATATCGGGGCGGATCTCATTACCTTAGCTTCTATGCTACGTATTCCGGTGTCTATGCATAACGTTGAGTCGAGCGAGATTTTCCGCCCGCATACTTGGAGCGCATTTGGTCAGGATGCGGAAGGTCAAGACTACCGAGCTTGTGCCAACTTTGGCCCTCTATATAAGTAACTAGGTAAGGCGGGGAAACCCGCCTATAGGATCGCGTTATGTCAGTAGTAATAGTTTTGGATTGTGGCGCTACCAATATTAGAGCCATTGCCGTCTCCGATAACGGACAAATACTCGCGTCGCACTACATCAAAAACAACACTCAGTTATCGGGTTCTGAAAACCAATACCATGTGTGGGATTTTGCAGAGATATGGAGCAAGCTGGTCAGGTGCTGCACCGCGGTTACTAGCCAACTGAATGCAGAGCAGATAGTGGCGGTGACAGTAACAACGTTCGGGGTTGATGGTGCACCGTATTCGAAAAGCGCTCAACAAATATATCCAATTATTTCTTGGAAATGTCCGAGAACGGTACCTGTGATGTCGCAAGTAGAGACAGAGACCGACAGACTAGCCCTCTACCAAAGTAATGGGGTTGGCGACTACAGCTTCAATACGCTCTACAAGCTTCGTTGGCTTAAAGATAACGAGCCGAAGATCTATCAATCGATGGACAAGTTTGTGTTCATTTCCTCGATGCTAACTCACAAGTTAACCGGAGAACTGACCACAGATCGAACCATGGCTGGTACCTCAATGCTAACAAGTCTAGGTGATGGTAATTGGGATGATAAGACATTGTCATACCTAGATTTAAGTGCTGAGCACTTTCCGAACCTAATAGATGCCGGTTGTCAGGTTGGGTTGGTACTCGATGAGGTGGCTGAGCTGTTGGGATTACCAAAGTCGATTCCTGTCGTTTCTACCGGACATGATACTCAGTTTGCGTTAATTGGTTCTGGTGCTGAACAAGACCAAGCGTTTTTAAGTTCGGGTACATGGGAAATTCTCATGGCTCGTTCGTCGAAGCCCAAGGTGGATAGAGACTCTCTTGAACAAGGATTAACAGTCGAATTGGATGCGGTTCAAGGGGTATACAACCCGGCTATCCAATGGTTGTCCAGCGCTGTTATTGAGTGGGTTGTTAACCACTTTTATCAAGCGGAAAAAGACAGCAGCGAACTTTATCAGATCATGATTTCAGAAGCTGAGTCCGCCGGCCCTGGAGCAGGGAATGTTCGCTTTAATCCAGATTTTTCTGTCGACGCTGGAGGGCAAGGTAACGGTGCTATTGAAGGTTTATCTATTCACACCACGAGAGGACAGATTACCCGAGCTGTCTTTGAAGGGTTAAGTCAGCAGTTCAAACGTAACTTTGATTACCTTGCAGAGCGTTGCCATTTAGGAAGTTTACCCGTTATTGCCGTAGGTGGAGGGACAAAGAATACGCTCTGGAACCAACTGCGTGCTGATGCCATTCAAAAGCCGCTATTAATCGTCGACCAAGCAGAGGCGACGGTAACTGGAGCTGCGATGGTGGCGTTTTACGGTGTTGGGCATTTTAACTCGTTATCTGAGGCTCAAATTGCCATGAAATCGCCGACAACGAGAGTCGAACCACGTAATCAGGTAATGAGCACAAAGAAGGAGCCAGCATATGCTTAAAGGAATTCATCCGGCGTTATCTCCGCAGTTAATTGCAACATTAGCAGGCATGGGACACGGAGACGAAATCTTACTTGCAGACGCACATTTTCCGGCTGCAAGCTTTAATTCCAACGTTATTAGGGCTGATGGTATTCGAGTTAGCACGCTACTAAGCGGCATCATCCCACTATTTGAATTGGACCAATATGTTCAGCAGCCCTTGGCGATGATGCAGGCTGTTGAAGGCGATACGTTAGATCCTTCGGTTGAGGATCGCTATCTAACCGCGATAAACACTAACAACATTGATGCAACCATGATTGAGCGTATCGAACGATTTGCTTTTTATGAACGCGTGAGAAGTTGCGCCGCCGTCGTCGTTACTGGCGAAACGGCAAAATACGGCAACATCATTCTCAAGAAAGGCGTAACAGAATTTAAGGAACTATAAGCATGAACAGACAACAACTTTCGCAACAAATCATCGACACTTGCCTTGAAATGACAAGACTTGGGTTGAACCAAGGCACTGCTGGAAATGTCAGTGTTCGTTTTGATAACGGTATGTTGATCACACCAACGGGCATCGCATACGACAAACTCACCCCCGATCATATTGTGTATGTCACTCATGATGGGTTCTTTGAGGAAGGCAAGTTACCGTCATCAGAGTGGCACTTCCATCTGACTTGTTATCAAACTCGTGAAGACGTAAACGCGGTAGTTCACAATCACGCCATTAATTGTGCGGCGGTATCCATTCTGAACAAACCAATCCCAGCGATTCATTATATGGTTGCTGCGTCGGGTGCGACAGAGATCCCTTGTGTCCCTTACGCTACTTTTGGCAGTCACGAACTAGCCGAGTATGTCAAAGAAGGGATGGCAAACAGCAAAGCCATTTTGCTGCAACACCATGGACTTATTGCGGGTGAGGCTAATTTAGAAAAAGCACTGTGGCTAGCACATGAAGTCGAAGTATTGGCTGACCTCTATCTGAAAACAATGGCGATTACAACAGATGTCCCTGTGCTTGACGATGCAGAAATGCAAAAGGTCTTGGGCAAGTTCAAGTCATATGGACTGAGAGTTGAGCAGTAGTTACCAATAACCTAATTGAAGATGTAGAGGGAAATGACCATGGCTTTTTCTTTAAATTTACCCAAGTTGAGTTTAGCTGGGGCTGGCGCTATTAATGATGCGGTACAAGAGATCCAAGCTCAATCGATTAACACTGCGCTTATCGTGACAGATGCGAATCTGGTTAAGCTGGGAATTCTTGATTCATTACTGGCTCAATTGGAGCAGCTCAGCATTGATTATGTGTTGTTCGATAAAGTGACACCAAACCCGACGGCTGCACTAGTAAGAGAAGGGGTAGAGCTGTACCAAAAGGAACAGTGTGACTGTTTCATTGCTGTAGGTGGAGGTAGCCCTGTAGATTGTGCTAAAGCTATACGCATAGTGACCTCAAATGGCGGTGACATCTGTGATTATGAAGGTGTAGGTAAAGTGCGTGTCGTGGGGGACTACTTTGTCGCGGTTAATACGACAGCAGGGACAGCGGCAGAAATGACCTCTAATTCGGTTATTACTGACGAAGAACGGCAAGTAAAAATGGTGATTATCGATGCCAAACAGATCCCTGATTTGGCGGTTAATGACCCTGAGCTTATGTTGGGATTACCAAGCAGCGTAACCGCTAGCACGGGTATGGATGCGCTCACCCATGCCATTGAAGCTTATGTTACACCCGGTGCACATACACTAACCAAACCGACGGCTTTAGAAGCGATTCGCCTCATCAATAAATGGTTACCTGTTGCGGTAGATGATGGCCAGAATCTAGAGGCGCGTGAACAATTAGCTTGTGCTCAGTTTCTTGCAGGTATGGCGTTTAACAGCGCAGGTTTAGGTTTGGTTCATGCCATGGCTCATCAACCAGGTGCTACACATAACCTTCCTCATGGTGTTTGTAATGCTATCTTGTTACCGGAAGTGTGTGAGTTCAATGCTCAAACACGTCCGCAACCGTTTAGAGCGATTGCCGAAGCTATGGGTTCGAGTACTGCGGACTTAGATGATGAATCTGCGGCGAAAGCTGCGATAGCGAGAATTCGTCAGCTTTCACAGCGCGTGCAAATTCCAAATGGCTTAGCAGAGCTAGGCATTCAAGAAAGTGATTTTGCTCTTTGGTTAGATAAGACTCTGGCTGACCCATGTCTTGGAGGCAACCCTAGAGTTCCGACGCGAGAAGAAATCCTTAAGCTATTTGCTCAAGCTATGTAACGTAATGAAAAACCTAGCGCAATGCTAGGTTTTTCTGAACATCCTTTTGAATGTTGCGTAGGTGCTTGATGTCCGCTATTCGTCATAATTCAAATAAGTCACACATAAGTCATGGAATGCTTGTGCTTGAGGGGAAATCGTTCGCTCAGTAAGGCGAAATATCCCGATTTGCCTTTGTAAAGGTGGGTCGATCAGAGGAAGCCAGACTAAGCGAGTTTCATTAGTGGGAAAGGCAAGTTTTGGCAGTGTGGTAATGCCAATACCAAGCTCCAATACAGAGAAAAGAGAGGTGATATTTTCGACGGAATACAAAGCCTGCTCGCTGAGAGCTCTGGCTGGTGTTGGGTCTAGGAGCTTACAAGTACCATTTCTGATAAACGGCTGTTGTAACAGAGTTTGCCATTCGATGCCTTCGTTTTGAGAAGCAATAGGGTTGTCTTTCAAACAGACGACACCAATAGGATCTGAGATAAGCGGTGTAAACTCGATAGCGCCATCCTCAAGGTGTGAGCTGTTACCTAGGGCCAAGTCGACTTCCCCTGACAATAGTCGTGCTTCGACACCAGCGGCGTTATCATCAATCAGACTTACCTCCACATTGGGAAATTGTTCGCAAAAAGTACCCAATACACTGGGAATCAGCTTAGCAGCGACAGAGGGGACACTGGCGATTCTGACTCGTCCCTGTTGTCCCGCGGCAGCGGCTCGTAAATCATTATCTAATGCACTATAGACGTTAAGGAACTGGATTACTTTGGGCAGACATATCTCGCCAAATGGTGTGAGTTTAGATTTGTTCCCGGATTCAAACAGCGCCTGACCTAAGTTCTTTTCAAGTTCTTTTATTGATGTGGATAATGCTGCTTGCGAGCGGTTGGCTCTATTTGAGGCCGCTCTGAATCCACCTTCTTCGACCACCATCACAAAATGCCGCAATTGTTGAAGTTTGATACTCATTAGACCACTTCCTTAAGCCCTTTTGTCACCGTACCTTTTGTAAGGTGATAGATTTTACTTATCAAATGTAAAAAATTTACCGTTAGATTTATCAAATATCAAGTAGCATTATTTAACCATCAAGAAACATAGTTGTTACAAATGGTGGATTGCTCGTGAATTTTCAAACCCAAAAGTCTCCAGTTAAAACTTCTCTATTTGCTTCAAAGGCGCCACTTGAATGGGCGATCGTCAACAATGGCACATTATATACCGCGCAGATCCCTATCGATGATACTGGAGCTGTTGTTGATGGTGGCATTGAAGCACAAACCCGTCAGACATTTAACAACCTTTCTCACACACTAGAATGTGCAGGTTCGTCTCTAGATTCAGTTCTGCAAGTGTTGATCTACGTGACAGACCGAGAGTACCTCAAAACCGTCAATGAAGTTTATGCAGAGTACTTTGAAGCACCTTATCCAAATCGCGCAGCTATGGTCGTGGCGGGGTTAGCGAGAGAAGAAATGCTGGTGGAGTTTGTTGTGTACGCAGCCGCGCCGCAACCAGAGTAACAACAGTTTACTAATCAACTAAGCAGAATATTGGCGGCTAGATCTCATCTAGCGAGCTACAGAACAAGGAAAGCACAAATGACTCAACAACTTACTATTCCAACTGAAAATGCCTTGTACATCGCAGGGGAGTGGCAGTCTGGTGCAAGCACCATCGCCAACATTAACCCATCAGATATTTCTGAAAATCTAGGTCACTTTGCTCAGGCAAGCCAAGTGCAGGTTCAGCAAGCCATATCCGCAGCTAAACATGCACAGCCAAAGTGGGAAAAAACGCCTATTGAACGCAAGCAAGCGGTGCTTCAAGCAATTGGAGACGAATTGATAGCGCGCTGCGATGAACTTGGTACCTTGCTTTCTCGCGAGGAGGGTAAGCCATTTTTAGAAGGTCGTGGTGAAATCTATCGAGCTGGTCAATTCTTCCAATATTTCGCGGCTGAGGTGTTACGTCAGATAGGTGACAGTGCCGATTCAGTGCGTCCGGGCGTTTCGGTGGAAGTGACTCGTGAAGCTGTTGGTGTGATTGCGATTATTTCCCCTTGGAACTTCCCAACCGCAACGGCGGCTTGGAAGATTGCACCTGCATTGGCTTTTGGTAACAGCGTCATTTGGAAACCTGCGAATCTTACTCCAGCGAGTGCGGTGGCTTTAACGGAAATTATCCATCGTCAAGGCATACCTGCTGGCACGTTTAACTTGGTGTTAGGTAGTGGTTCTGAAGTGGGTAACACTTTGATCAATTCTACAGATGTGAACGGCGTCAGCTTCACGGGTTCTGTTGAAACAGGACGTAAAGTGGCAGCCGCAACCGCCCCGAATTTTGTTCGTTGCCAGTTGGAAATGGGTAGCAAAAATGCTTTGGTCATTGCCGATGATGCTGATATTCAGATTGCAGTAGAGGCGACGATTGCTGGTTCTTTCTCTGGCGCAGGCCAAAAGTGTACTGCGTCTTCTCGTCTTGTGGTGATGGATGGCATTCATGACCAATATGTTGAAGCACTCATTAAGCGCATGAGCGAACTAAAAGTAGGTCACGCACTTGAAGAGGGCATCTTTATGGGACCTGTCGTCGATGGTAACCAGTTAGAGGCAAACTTTGGGTGGATTGAAAAAGCTCGTCAAAGTGGAGCAGAGCTAGCATTTGGCGGAGAACGTCTGAATCTTGCGCATGAGGGTTACTACATGTCACCAACTCTGTTCTTGAACACTAAGAATGAGTGGGAAGTGAACCAAGAAGAGGTGTTTGCGCCTATGGCGAGCGTTATTCGAGTTGCCGACCTTGACGAAGCAATCGCAACAGCGAACGACACACGATTTGGATTAACGGGTGGCATCATCACACAAAGCCTGCGAAACAGTGCCATCTTCAAACAACAGATCCAAACCGGTTGTGCCATGGTGAACTTGCCAACAGCAGGCACAGATTACCACGTACCGTTTGGTGGTCGTAAAGAGTCTAGCTTTGGTCCTCGTGAGCAAGGTCAATATGCAAAAGAGTTCTATACCGTAGTAAAAACAGCGTACCAACGCCCTTACTAATTATTACACGACGCCGAGAGAGTGACGTTGTGACGTCACTCATTCTGAACACCAATTCAATGAGTACAGCAAGAGGTGGGGTATGTACCAGCAAGGGATTGTCATAGACGGATTGCAATACTGCAATTGGGACAGAGAGTATTTTCAAACGCTCAAAGCCAGCGGCATTACCGCTGTTCACGTTACTATCGCTTATCACGAGAATGCACGTGAGACACTGACTCGATTTGCCGAATGGAACCTTCGTTTCGAGCAAAACGACGACCTCATTATGCCGGTTTATTCCATGGCAGATGTCGAGCTTGCAAAGGCATCGGGTAAGGTTGGCATTTTTATGGGGGCGCAGAACTGTTCTCCGATTGATGACGAAATTGGCTTAATAGAAGTCATGCGCCGTCAAGGGCTGCTCATCATGCAACTGACCTACAACAACCAAAGCCTATTAGCGACAGGGTGTTACGAAAAGCACGACACAGGCATCACCCGTTTTGGTAAGCAAGTCATCGAAGAGATGAACCGTGTCGGCATGATCATCGATATGTCACACAGCGCCGAACGTTCAACGCTGGAGGCGATAGACCTTTCTGCTCGTCCAATTTGTATCAGTCATGCCAATCCAACGTTCGCTCATGATGCACTGCGAAACAAGTCGAACACGGTGATCAAATCCCTTACCGAGCGTGGCGGCCTGATTGGATTTAGCCTTTATCCATTTCATCTACCCAATGGCAGTGAGTGTTCATTAGAGGATTTCTGCCAAATGGTAGAGAAAACGGCGGATATTGCAGGTATCGACCACATTGGTATCGGTAGCGACCTTTGCCTGAATCAGCCTCAACAAGTTTTGGAGTGGATGCGCAACGGACGCTGGTCAAAAACCATGGATTATGGCGAAGGCTCGGCTGCTAACTCAGGTTGGCCTGATGCTCTTCCTTGGTTCAGCGGTAGCAAAGGAATGGAAAACATCTACAACGGATTAGTCCGTCATGGCTTTAGTGAAGTCGAGGCGGGGAAAATTATGGGTGGTAATTGGTTTGACTTCTTACAACAAGGATTGGAGTCAAATCTATAGCGTACACCCGAACATGGAAGAGCTCGCCAATACAAGAACAATAGGTGAGCGTTAAACACAACATAGGTTGCTTTCCCCAAGGCGAGCAACACAAACTTCTGGAGTCAGAGTATGTCTGATCTAACCAATGGCATGAACACAGCACCACCGTCTTCTGCAAGCGCGGAGATAGAACATCAAAGTAAACTCTCTTCATCGGATAAGTTGGGGTTGAGTAACCCTGCATTTTGGTACAGTGGCGGCTTTATCGCTCTGTTTGTTGCACTTGCGCTTTATGATGGCGAGCTGCTTTCTTCTCTAGTCAATGCTGGTTTTAGCTGGTCAGTAAAAGTTTTTGGTCCTTACTGGCAAATATTACTACTACTCACTTTTCTTATTGGTCTTGGTCTCGCAGCAGGGCGAACAGGCAAAGTGATTTTGGGCGGTAACGTGAAACCAGAGCTAGACTCATTTCGCTGGATGGCTATTCTATTCTGTACCTTACTGGCAGGGGGCGGTGTATTTTGGGCAGCAGCTGAGCCTATTGCGCACTATGTGAGTCCTCCTCCTCTGTACGGTCCCCAAGACAGCGTTATGCAAACAGCGATTAATGCTTTATCGCAGTCATTTATGCACTGGAGCTTCTTGTCATGGGCAATTGTAGGTAGCTTAACCTCTATTGTTATGATGCATTTGCACTATGACAAAGGCTTACCTTTAAAACCTCGAACCTTACTGTATCCAGTGTTGGGAGAGCGTGCGTTGAAAGGTCATACCGGTGCTCTGATTGACGCATGTTGTATTGTAGCAGTTGCTGCAGGAACCATCGGACCTATCGGTTTTCTGGGGCTGCAAGTGAGCTATGCATTGAACGCACTGTTTGATATTCCAGATGGCTTTACCACTCAGCTGATCATTATTCTGTTTGCGATAGTGCTATACACGCTATCAGCACTCAGCGGCCTTAATCGCGGAATGCAGATGTTGAGCCGTTATAACGTCATCTTAGCTATTGCGCTGATGGTTTATATCCTACTGTTTGGTCCAACTAACTTTATCTTCAATGGCTATATCCAGGGTATGGGTACCATGTTGGATAACTTTATTCCAATGGCGACATATCGAGGCGATGAAGAGTGGCTGAGCTGGTGGACGGTATTCTTCTGGGGTTGGTTCTTAGGTTATGGGCCATTAATGGCTATCTTTATTGCTCGTATCTCACGTGGTCGAAGCATTCGCCAAATCATTTCTATTATTAGTATTGCGGCGCCATTTGCGACCTGTTTTTGGTTCACCATTGTCGGTGGGACTGGACTTGCGTTCGAGATTGCCGACCCTGGTAGTGTTAGTAAAGCATTCGAAGGGTTTAACCTTCCGGGAGCGTTACTCGCAGTAACACAACAGCTACCTATGCCAATGCTAGTTTCCATTTTGTTCTTAGTGCTTACCACCATATTCATCGTCACTACGGGAGATTCGATGACTTACACCATCAGTGTTGTCATCAGTGGTGAAACGGAGCCAAATGCCATCGTCCGTACCTTTTGGGGAGTAATGATGGGGGTGACGGCAATCATCTTAATATCACTGGGATCGGGCGGTATTTCGGCACTGCAGTCCTTTATCGTGATAACCGCGGTACCAGTATCCTTAGTGCTGTTGCCCTCACTATGGAACGCTCCGCAAATCGCGATGAAACTGGCGAAAGAACAAGGCTTATAAACACAACAATAGTTCTTCAATAACGTGAATGCTGTGTGGGCTTAGGTTCACACCCCACGCAGCTCCAATCATTCTTATAATTAAAACAGGTGAGCAAAATGGATGTACATCGTTCAACTTACACTGAGACTCCGCTTCGTAGCGTTGATGTGGTAATGAATCCACAACGACTTGGCGCTATGCATCAAAATCGAATCAGTTTTGTGCGCAGCTTAATCCGCAAAATGGCACAGCAAAATTGGCAGGTGAGTAAGCATGAATGGCAGTTGTCGCCGCAAGGTTATGGACACGTCATTTACCGTCTCGCAACACCTAAGCACGTTTATCATCTAGTGGTATTTTGTGACCAGATTGCTGATGAAGAGCGCAATGATCGCGTGATTGCAGAGAAATGGGATGTGACATTCGCCCTAGTGTATGGAGATGTTGATGTGTCTCTGTTGGAAAAGCTGCGTGCCAATGTGCCGCTTCAAGAAGCAGGGCGCAATACCAACGATGTTCTTGTATTGGCTCGCGCCAATAAGAGTGTTCGAGTCTTCGAACATATTGTTTCTCACCTTGCCAAGGGCACTCAACCAGACGCGAAAGAGCTTGCTGAGGTTGGTTATATTCTGCGTACAACGGCAGTTTACGGTAATGGTAAGTTCGGCATTGCTGACTTTAAGTTACTGGAAGATAACGATGACTTTAGTCAGTCATTCAGCGCCCAAATGTGCGCGGTGTATCTGCTACGCGAATTCAGTTTGGATTGGGTGCATTACTTGGCGACGCAACAAGGCGGTGATAAAGCGATATCATTAGATCGCGGTTTGCAGCGATACTTGGGCGTTGGAAATGCGACTGGGCTTGGTATGGCGCCATATTTGATTAATCACCCATGCATCGTTGACCAGTGGATGACGTCACGAGAAAAAGCACTCGCGATGGTGTTGGCGCAGCAAACTAATAAAGATAAGTTGCCGCAACTTAAAGTTCTGCTTAGCAAAGCGACTATGCACTTGGCGCAAGTAATAACGATTAATGAGGTGCAAAACAGCTTAAATCAGCAGGCGCTTGATGAATTATCTTTGTTAGTAGACGACCTAGTCACACATCTTGAAAATGCCTCAACTTGGGGTGATTTGCTCAAACAAAATCAGTTAATGAATATGGAAGCCCAAGAAATCCTCATTGCGTGTCTGATGGAGCTCTACCCAGAACAAGTTGATGTATTTGCAGATCAGATGAATACGGATGAAACGCTGTATTTGCCAACGGGTAAAAAAGTCAGTGATTTGATTTCGTTATTGGAAACTCGTTATCAGTGGGCAGTTAGTACCGACTTTTCGATGCCAGAAAATAACTATTGGTTCTGGTATCGGTCACAGGACAAAGAAGAGCCACGCTTAGGTGTTCGTGAGGAAGAACAAGGGGCAGATAAAGAACTACCGCTTGATATTGGTAGACAAGCGTATTACCTGTACAGAGCGTTAGAGCAACAATCTCAAGAGATGTCGATTGCGCAATTTCTGCTGCATTCACCTCAATATCGAGCTATTGCAAGAAGGGTATGGACGCTAGGTAATCGCGTGATGGGAGACATTCAAATGAATGTTCTCCATAAACAGTCACTACCTATGCATTTATTGCGTTGCAAACTCGCCATCTTTGGGGCGACGAAGTTTGATCCTAGATCTGACCGCTGGGTCCGAGTCACCTTTTTCCAAGGTGCCCCATTGCTAGACGAAATCGATGATGAGAATTACCAAGATAATTGGATCTTTCCATTGTTGCCTAGTGAGCAATCTATGACTTCCATTAACTCTATTACGCCATAAGGACGTTGGTATGATCGTATCTCACAATGAATTAGTCGCTGCGGTAAACAAAGCTTTTTTGGGAATGAAACGCTCCTGTGGCGAAGCGGACGTGATTGCTAATATGGTTGCGGACCTGCAAATGGTTGGGCTTAATGGGATTCGCCATTTTAACAATGCATGTAACTACCTAGGCCTCGAACAAGACTGCGCAGTTCAAATCAATAAGGTTGAACCAGGTTTACTGGAGGTAGACCTCCACCAAAATAGCGTAGCGTGCCATCTGCCTGTGATCTTAGATTTCGCACTCGAGTCGATGGTTGGGCAGAAGCAGCTCAAAATGACATTATTGAACTGCCACAATCGCTGGTTGGCGTATAGTGAATTGGTAAAACTGGCAGCGAAGGGTATTGCTTGTAGAGCATATTGGAGCAATGGTAGTCAGCCCAAACGCACTCTTTATGTACTCAACCGAGGATGTGTTGCACCTGAGCTCTATTTTTCTGACACCGACCTTGTTGAAGACGACCTTCACTCGATGACGATTGAACTGTCGATTGAGGACTTTAACCAGACAGCATTAGCGGGCCAATACAATACCCATATCGATAGCACTGAACTTTCTAGCTCGCAGCAAGCCGCTTGGGTAGAAGGCATTTTTGTTGATGATGCCGAGTGGGCAATGTTAAAGCAGACGGCAACGATATTCTTAGTAGAAAACAGTCAGCGCTCACTGCAAGGAGCGGGTGAATTGGTGGAGTAATAATCAAGCCCACACTTATCTTATAAGGTTAGCAATAGATGAAAGTGCCGAGTAATCCGGCACTTTTTTCATTTTTGGTGACTGACAATCCAGTTTTAATGCTTTTTGTCAGTAGTTAATAAGAGTGTGACGCGCTTTGCTTTTTTTATTGTTCTGGTATGGTTAAATTAAATCCTCAAAAAAATGAAGAATAAAAATGAGTAGTCAAAACTATATAAAGAAAAACGGAGCGGCCATTATTCATATCGCTCGCTATTTATTAACGACTGAGGCTGGAGATAGGCTCAAGACGATTGATGAGCTGTCGATCGACATCGGTTGTTCCGTTGGCTATGTAGCAAACGCGATTAAATTTATCGAAAAGGAAGAGGCGGTCTACCTAAGCCGTCAAGGGCGTAATGGCACCATTATCTCTTCACTAAACTTCAATAAGCTGGTGGGTATTTCCGAGATTGGTAATATCGTTTGTGCGATGCCGCTGCCGTATACAAAGCATTACGAGGGATTGGCCTCTGGTCTTAAGCAACAGATAGACAACGTGCCCCTGTATTTTGCTCATATGAGAGGCGCAGGGGTTAGGGCGGAATGTCTTAGTGACGGTATCTACGATATCGCTATCATGTCCAAATTGGCGTCAGAAAAGTATGTTGCAGAGGGCGACTTAGAGATTGCAGTAGAGTTGGATGCACACAGTTATGTACCAGAACATCGATTAATTTACAGGCAGTCGGAGCGTAATAACATTAAACGAATCGGTGTTGATGCTGAATCGCCAGACCAAAAACTGCTTACTGAAATCTACTTTAAAGATCAAGAAATTGAGGTGGTTCCAGTACCTTATAACGAATGTCTCAAACAGATTGTCAAAGGTGAGATCGATGCTGCAATCTGGTATGCCTCACGAGAAGATTCTATTGAGGCGATGGGCCTTAGCGAAGAGCCGCTCACGTCTATTCCGGATTTTGAAAAGGCGTCGATTGCAGTGTTGATGGTTAGAAAAGGTTCGGACTATCTAAAGGCTATGCTAAAGAAATTCGTCAATAACGAGAAGTTACTAGCGCATCAAACGGACGTGATATCCGGTAAAGTGATTCCAACTTATTAGGTTCGAGCTAACAAGGAGAAAATGAGATGTCATTCGACACAACCGGTTTTACCTATTGCCATGAGCATCTGCATATCGATTTATCTCCTCAGAAGGGAGATATTGATTGCAAACTTGATCAATTTGAATTGATTAAACAGGAGCTTATCTCGCTTAGGAAACTTGGAGTACGGAATATCGTTGAGGTGACTAATCGTTTTATGGGTAGAAATCCTCAATTTATTGAGGATTTAATTAAAGCGTCAGAGATGAATGTTGTTTTGTCGACTGGCTATTACATCGAGGGTTTCTTTCCGGATTTCTTAGCGAATCTGTCGATTCGAGATATTGCCCAAACCATGATTGACGAAATTGAACAGCCTTTGGATAGCACCTCTCTAAAGGCGTCTGTGATTGGTGAGATTGGAAGCAGCGAAAACCAATTCTCCCCACTAGAAAAGAACGTCTTCTTAGCTGCGGCCATTGCTCACAAAGAAACAGGCGCGCCTATTTCAACGCACACCTCATTTAGCACGATGGCGAAGCAACAGATCCAGTTACTTGGTGGTGAAGGTATCGACCTTAGGAAGGTGACGATAGGACACTGCGACCTTCGAGATAACCTTGATGACTTGCTCTACTTGTTGGATCACGGGTGTTACGTGCAGCTCGATACAATTGGTAAGAACAGTTACAACCCAGATGAAAAGAGAATTGAAGTGATTAATACCCTGATCGCTAGGGGATACGTCGAGCAACTTATGTTGTCGATGGATATAACTCGACGTTCGCATTTAAAAGCGAATGGCGGGTTAGGTTTTAGCTACTTGATGGAGGAGTTTGTTCCTCGACTGTTCGCTTCTGGTGTAAGCGAAAGTGATGTCGAAGTTATGCTCAAACACAATCCAAACCGATTTTTCAATAACGGATAAACATAAAAGGAAAGCAGAATGAAAACGATCGCAATCGCGGGTTTACAACGCGAACAAATTAAAGCGCAGATAGAAGAGGCGGCACCAGGAAAGTTTGAGTGCCACATTCTCAACGACATGGATGCCGCGATGAAAGTAAAAGCAGGAGAACTTGATTACTACGTCGGGGCTTGCAATACAGGTGCGGGCGCTGCACTTAGCATGGCTATTGCTATTATTGGCTTCAATGAGTCGTGCACGATTGCGAAGCCTGCTATTCAAGCTAAGGAAGAGCAAATTGCTCAATTTATTACTGAAGGCAAAAAGGCATTTGGATTATCAATTGAGCACGTAGACCACGCGGTTCCTATGTTAGCGACATTGCTAGCGAGAGAGGTGTAGTTATGGATATCACCAACATTGCTCTAATTGCGACCTTGTGTGCAATGACTGCTTTAGTCGCACATATGTCGGCCGCCGTATTTCACGACGGGATACGACCCATATTGCCGCAGTTGATTGAAGGCAACATGACACGCCGAGATGCTGGTTCCGTTGCTTTTGGTTTGTCTATCGGTTTTGTCGCGTCTGTGGGTATTTCTTTTACCTTATCGACAGGCCTTCTTAACCCGTGGCTGCTTTTCTTACCGACGGACATCATAGGTGTTATGGCAACGAGCCGCATTATGGCGGTGCTTGGGGGCGGCATTTGGGGCGTATTAGTGGTTACCAGTCTGGCTGGTGTTAATGCGGTTCTGACAGGTCTTCCAATTGATGCGCTGGGTGCTTTGGGTGAGTTGGGTACACCTGTCATGTCGGCGTTTGCGTTATTCCCACTGTTAGCTATTTTCTACCAGTTTGGATGGAAAGCAGGGGCTGTTGCAGGTGTTGTGATACTTCTATCACGACTGTTTGTTATGAAGTTTACGGGTATCTATCCTGAGTCGATTCAGATCTTTGTTGGTATGGTGATGCTTGTGGCTATAGCGATTCGTAAAGATGTTCAAGATAAAGCGAACGGTATTACCCCTCCAGATATGAGTGGTATGCGAAGCTTGTTTGAAGAGCGAACTAAGCGAATTTTCAAGAACATGCCTTACTTAGCTGTTGTCGGTGCACTGATTGCCGCCGCCGCTGCGTCGGGGATCTTTGCGGGTTCAGAAGTCTCTATTTACTCGTTAGCAGATGCCTACAAAATAGAAGACCCTGTTGCTCAAAAAGAAGCATTAAACCAAGTCGCTTTGTCTGAAATGATGCGTGGTTTAGGCTTTATTCCACTGATTGCCACTACGGCACTTGCTACTGGGGTTTATGGCGTTGTTGGCTTTACGTTTGTGTTTGTAGTGGGTTATCTCTCACCAAATGTACCTGTGGCGGCAGTACTTGGCGCGATTACAATTTGCATCGAGATTTTCTTGCTTCGTGGTATTGGTCGCTTCTTAGAGCAGTTCCCTTCAATTCGAAATGCTTCGGACAATATTCGTAATAGCATGAACACGCTAATGGAATTTGCTTTGCTTATTGGGGGTGTGCTTGCAGTGATGAAAATGGGTAGCACGACCGGGTTCACGATCTTTGCAATGTTGTACTACTTGAACGAAGTAATGGGTCGTCCAATTTTGAAAATTGCAGCGCCTGCAGTAGCGGCAATACTTACCGGGGTCGTGCTAAACCTACTTTACGTCTTTGGGCTTTTTGTTCCTGCATAAATACGTGTACAGCTTTTTTCATACCTATCTGTACAGAGATTTGGAGAAATTATGAAACAACGAATGTCTCTTCTTTTGGTGCATAACGTAATCAGTCAAATCGCGTTTGATGCGACCATGAGGGCTGTCGGAATCTTGATGATTGAATGGAATGTGAAAGAGGATTCAGAACAATTTCAGATGGCGATGACTCATTTTGCACGTGCTATTGATCGAGTACTACAAAGCAATCCTATTGTAGAAGGCTTGGACTCTGAGATTCTAAAAGAAATGCAAGATGACGACGTATTTTCAGACATTGTCAGTATGAACAATCAGTTATGTTCGGCGTCTGGCGTACCAGAGATGCCTGAGACGGAAATCAGTTTTCTTTTGAGCAATCTGTACGCAATCAAACTGAGTGTGTCGTAACTGGATTTTTTTGGAAATTAATCTTCAAAAAAATGAAAATAAATTGAGTGGATTGAAAAGTATATGTATTTAAATGCTTTGCAACATCAAAACGACGCACTGATTCAGGCTACCCTTGCTCTTTATGAGCAGGGGAACCTGTTACCGGATTCGTACGTCATTGATGTCGAACAATTTACAGCAAACGCCAAAGTCATAAGGCAGCGTGCTAGCGACCTTGGGTTAAAGCTGTATGGCATGACCAAACAATTTGGGCGTAACCCATATTTAGCACAGCTTCTTCTCGAATTAGGCTATGACGGTATTGTTGCTGTGGATTTCAAAGAAGCGCGAGCTCTGCATTTAGCGGGAGTCAAGGTTCAACACGTGGGTCATTTAGTCCAGCCTCCATCAGCTATGGTGGAACAAATCGTGGCAGAGATGAAGCCAGAAGTTATGACCGTCTATTCGCTAGATAAAGCACGTCAAATCTCAGATGCAGCCTGCAAGTGTGGCAGAGTGCAACCTGTGCTAGTGAAGTTTTATGGTGACGAGGACAGGCTTTATGTCAACCAAGAGGCAGGATTTCCGATTGCTGAAGTCGACTCTGTGTTAGAGGCACTTGGTCAAATGAAGGGGATTCGCCTAGAGGGAGTGACTCATTTCCCTTGCTTTTTGTTTGATGGTGAGCAGCTTGCAGCAACAGAGAATGTCGACACGCTGCATCAAGTCATCGAACATTGGCCAGAGGGTGGGGTGCCTCACCAAGT
This sequence comes from Vibrio mediterranei, assembly GCF_900088415.1. GTDB lineage: Bacteria > Pseudomonadota > Gammaproteobacteria > Enterobacterales > Vibrionaceae > Vibrio > Vibrio mediterranei. The sequence continues at coordinate 110,524 of NZ_FLLQ01000004.1, read as the reverse complement.
TAACATGCCTTCAGCGACATGTTGTAACACTTTAACCATGATTAAACGGCTAGGTGGAACGCATGGTGAGCCGGGGCATGCTTTGACTGGTACATTCCCAGCTAACATTGATGGCAGTCAGCCTGAAAAAGTTGCGATGCTGTATTTATCAGAGATTTCTCATCAGTTTCAAGGTGCGTCGTATTGTTATGGCGGTGGTTACTACCGTCGTGGTCAACTTGAACATGCATTGATTGATGGTTCGGTATTCCCTGTTAGCAATGAGGATGTGAACGCTATCGATTATCACCTAAAAGTATCTGGGATCCATAAAATAGGTACACCGATAATCATGGCATTTCGAACTCAGGTCTTTGTCACTCGTTCCGATGTGGTTTTAGTTGATGGTATTCAATCTGGGAACCCAAGGGTTATCGGGCGCTATGATTCATTGGGAGGGGCGATAGATGGGTAGATTTATCGTTATTGTCTTGGATGGATTCGGTGTTGGTGCCATGGATGATGTCTATGAAAGCCGAACCAAAGATATTGGAGCGAATACCGCATACAAACTACTGGCCTCTTACCCCAATAGAGATTTACCCGCTCTAGCGTTATTGGGACTTAATAATGTTGTTGATTGCAACGTATCGCGCCTTAAACAGTACCCTAACGCCAACACCGGCACCATCAACCTAAAACACCAAGGATGCGACACATTTGCTGGACATCAAGAGCTTATGGGAACGCTACCTAAATTACCAAGGGTCAATCCATTTCATAACTCCATTGATACGATTCAAGAGTCCCTTGAAGAGGCGGGGTATTTCGTTGAGCGGGTAAAGAGAGGAGAGCTTGCTGTACTGTTGGTCGAGCAATCCGTAGTGATTGGCGACAATCTGGAAGCTGAATTAGGTGAGGTGTATAACGTTGCTGCGGATTTAAATCGTATCGAATTTGATAGTTTATTGAATATCGGTCGAATTGTTCGTGCAAATAATGATGTAGCAAGAAACATTGTGTTTGGAGGGCGACTTGATGCGACCGAACAGCTTATTGATTCGATAGAAGTCCGTGGAGAGTGCATTGGAGTTAATGCACCTAAATCTAGAGTTTATGAAAGGGGGTTTCAGGTCGCTCACCTAGGGTACGGGGTTAACCATTTAGTGCAAGTTCCCCATTTACTCGCCAATGTTGATTGTGAAACTGTTTTGGTTGGTAAGGTGGCCGACATTGTAGAAAACAACCATGGTGTGAGTTTCAAAGGATTAGTGGATACCGAACAGATCTTATCTATTGCTTATCAGGAAATTGATAAGCGAAAACATGGGTTTATTTGTATCAATGTGCAGGAAACCGATTTATCTGGGCATCGACAAGATCCAGATTTATATTGGCAGGTGTTGGAAAAAAGCGACGTTGGAATCGCTAAAATTATGCAATTGATGAACGATGAGGATATTTTAGTGGTTACAGCCGACCATGGGAATGACCCCTATATTGGTCATGGGCAACACACTAGGGAAAAAGTACCACTATTGGTCCATAAACTTGGTCTAGAGAATGTTTATTTGGGTGAACGAAACACTCTTGCTGATATTGGTGCAAGTGTTGCTGAATACTTTGGTGCATGCTTACCTGAAAGTGGGCAATCGTTTATCGAACAACTTACTTGATGTGATACGGTGGTAAGGAGAGCATGCCGGTTGGGATGCTCTCTGCTTGTTGAGAACGATTAAAACCTGAAACCAGCTAAAAAGCTAACCGTTGTTTTGTCAAAGCCTGAAGGTTCAGATTTACCATCAACAACGATTGTATCGATTCCGTCGAACGTAGCGTGCACACTCAACACGATATTATCCGATACCGGATAACCCAACCCAACGAACGGCGTGTATTTAGTCTTAGTCATGTCATACAGCACTTCAGATGTTGCATTGCCATTTTCTGTACCGTAAACATCGGCATTGAAATTGGCTCTTATCTGAGAAACACCAGCTTTAAACGCTAGACCTTTTAGCATAGTCGTATCTAATTGGTAGCCAGCATAGAGACTGTAGCTTTGCAATGAGCGTTTTTGGGTATAGGTGGCATTGGAAATATCTGGGTGATTGTAAGGGCCTGAATTGTACTCATCAGTAGAGCCTAAGTTTGCTTGTGCTCCTAGCAGAAAATTGTTGTAAACCAACCCTTCAATGCCAAAGGCAAATGATTTATTGGTATCTACGCCCGCGTTAAATTGAAAACTATGAGCGCTAGCAGTTGTACTTGCTAACAACAAGGTTAGAGGGAGGGCGACAGCAAAGGGCTTCACACTAAGATCCTTAAATTTTTATCCATTTATTCATAGGCTAAGTTGATATTTATTGAGTTGCAATACAAAAATCTTAGTTTTGTATCCACTGCCATGAAAGTGGGCAAATGGTGGCTAATTCACCACCACTTTAGTAATGACAATAGGTTCACAAGGGACATCATCATGCCCTTTGTAGGAATGCGTTGCTACTTTTCCAATGGCGTTGACCACATCCATGCCTGCGGTCACTTTGCCGAAAACCGAATAGCCCCAGCCACGGTTGGTGGTGGCAGTGTGATCAAGGAAGTCGTTGTCGGCTAAATTAATGAAAAATTCCGATGTTGCAGAATGAGGAGCTTCGGTACGAGCCATCGCTATAGATCCTGTCACATTTTTAAGTCCTCGATTGGCCTCGTTGACGATAGGTCCGCGCCCCGGCTTTTCTTCAAGGTTTTTGTTGTAACCGCCAGCTTGTATCATGAACCCGTCAATGACACGATGAAATACTGTTCCTTGGTAAAAACCTTCTTGGCAATATTTAAGAAAATTTTTGGCACTAACAGGGGCTTTTTCGATATTGAGCTCAATGTCGATATTGCCGACGTTCGTTTCCAAAGTGATAGTAGTCATGGTTAAGTCCTGAGTTTTCATTCCAAAAAGTAAGAAGTTTGCTATTGATAATGTAACTGTAATACTGAGTGTAGTAGTGACATAAAACGATGTATTGAAAGACAACAGCAAATGCGATTGCTTTCTGGCTAGAGCCTATGATGAAATAGCGCCGCATTCCACCCACACACTATTTGGAACTTTTAATGAGCACTGAACAACCAAACAACCCGTTACATGGCCTAAAGCTAGAGAAAATTCTTACTCAATTGGTGGAACATTACGGGTGGTCTGGGCTACACGATATCATTCGAGTGAACTGTTTTGCGAATGACCCTTCTATTAAATCATCGCTCAAGTTTCTACGTAAAACGCAATGGGCAAGAGACAAAGTAGAGCGTCTATATATTGAAACGTTTTGCTAGAAATTGTTAAGGCCAGTCATAGACTGGCCTTATTGGTCTTGGTGACCTGCACATTAGTGACCTGCAAATTTCACGCGAATCTTGCTGCCATTGAACATGGTAAGGTTCAGTTCTTTGATCGCCACTTTCGCTTCATCTTCGTTTGGCATATCTACGAACGCAAAGCCTTTGGACTTACCCGTTTCCTTATCCAACACCAGTGTACATTCAACAACGCGGCCGTAGCCTAGAAACAGTTTTCGTACGTCGTGTTCAATTGTGTCACGGTCAAGGTTTCGAACTAAGATTTTCATAATGAGCCATTTGATATAAGAATTACCGGCGGATTGTCTCAGGTTATGCGGTGTAAACCAAGTGATTCTGTGGAAATATCAATCCCGCAAAAATCTGATAATTGTGAAATCTCATTAATCAGGTATAACTAGACCACGACTAAAAGAAAAGATTCTGATTAATCTGTTAGTTAGACGTTGAAGGGAGACTTGTGGTGTTCACTCTAAAAGTTGATAACGAAATTGAGCTTGCGTTGGTACAACCTTCTTTTGCAAGACAGTATCTGGAGATTGTTAACGAGCAACGTGACTACTTAGCGCAATGGTTAGCGTGGCCACCTCATGCCGACTCAGAAGCTTTTTTCCAGCGATTTATTAGCCAGTCACTGCACGATTACGCGGATGGTAAATCTTTGGTGTGTGCCATGATCTATCGTAGCGAGTTGGTAGGAAACATTAGTTTTAACGCTATCAACCTGTCGCTAAAGAAGGTGGAGTTAGGTTACTGGCTGTCATCAAAGGCACAAGGTAACGGGATTGTAACGCGCAGCGTCGGTAAGCTTATCGATTATGCATTTAACGAGCTTGGTATGGAAAAGGTTCAGCTGTGTGCTGCGACGGAAAATACGGCTAGTAGAAATGTGGCGGAGCGTTTGGGCTTCTCGCTGGAAGGGATAATTACGCGCAACGAGAACTTAAATGGCAGGGTTGTTGACCACGCTGTCTACGGATTGCTGCGCTCTTGAGTAGCGCAGCACCGAGCTAACTCTAGTTATCTTCTGCTTACCGAAGAGCGTTTTACTAATATTGGCGCAAAGAGGTTTTGTGCTCTTTCAACGTCTTTCCCGCTGGCTCTTTGCAATGCTTCTAATACAGCTTGTTTAGCCATTACCTGAATTGGGTAACGAATAGTTGTCAGTCGAGGGTAGATAAAACGAGCGATCAATCCATCATCGAATCCAATAACCGACATATCTTCCGGAATTCGAATACCATTTTCTTGGATTAATGCTAAGCAGCCTGCCGCCATATCATCGTTATAAGTAGCAACGGCTGTAATCGATAGATTCTTGGCGAGTAGGTTCACCATGGCCTGTTCACCGCCAATCTCATCCGGCTCACCATACTCAATAAATTCTTCATTGGGCTCGATGTTGTGATCTTTGAGTGCCGCTAGGTAACCATCTCTACGATCATGAGCATCATCGATGTCGTGGCTGGAGGCGATATAACCTATTTTCTCGTGGCCGTTTTTAATCAAAAACTCAGTGGCCAAATACGAACCTTTGAAATTATCGAGTGCAATGCAGCGATCTGCGATTGCCGGAACAGAGCGATTAATGAGCATCATTCCGGGTATTTCGTCGGCCAGTTCGGTGAGCTCTTCATCTGACAGTCCTTTACTGTGGATGACAAGTGACTCACAGCGACTGCTAATGAGCAGGTTGATGGCATTTCGCTCTTTGACTGGATCGTGGTATCCGCTACCAATAAGAATTTGTTTGCCTTGTTCTGCAGCAATGGTATCTATGGCTTTAACCATAGCCCCAAAGAACGGAGCAGATACGTCGTGTACCAGAATCCCTACAGTATTGGACGATTTGCTAACCAGCGCGCGCGCGTTTGCATTTGGTCGATAGCCAAGTTTTTTCATAGCAGCTTGAACTGCAACGATAGCGGCCTCACTGGTGTGGGGCGCGTTGTTTATGACTCGGGATGTGGTCGCGATTGAAACGCCAGCTTCTTTTGCGACTTCTTTGATTGTGGCCATGACGCTCTCTACATCTTATTAATCATTTTATTAAACAATGCTTAAGCAAATATGACAAACGCTATTAGTGTGCGTGAACCCCCATTTTTAACGATTAGAGTAATCGTTTCCAAAAATGTCACTGTGAATAAAGTTTAACTCTATCTGACCGTCTTGCTTGAACACAATTTTACGTTTCGTCGCTTTATCCTCCTACGCTCAGAAAACGAGCTTTGAATATACTATAATTGTAAACGTTTCCATGATTATGCAGTGCCTCACAGAATTTCTATGATTTGAAGCTATTATGTAGAGCAAATCGTTTCTGAGGTTAGAGTGAATGACAAATAAAACGCTGATTGAACTTAAGGGCACCAGCACACAGATGCTTCTTGAAGTCGGGGAGTTAGCCGAGATTTTGCACTGGGGTAAGAACATCGATGTATCTCACCCTCAATCACGGTTGGCGTTGCATCGCCCAGTTCCTTATGGGCGCTTGGATGATGATATCGCTATGTCTTTAACTCCGGAGTTAGCTCGCGGGTTATTTAGCAGTCCGGCCTTAGAAGGACACCGCAACGGCCTAGATTGGGCTCCGGCTTTTACCATTTCAAAGACACTCCACAAGGATGGTCAGCTTACCTTAATCAGTGAAGATGCTACTGCAGGGCTAACGTTAACCACTGAACTGCATCTGGATCAGCACGATGTGGTTAAAGTTCGTCATACACTCACGAATACCAAGTCGGGTGCGTATCAAGTAAACCGATTAGCCAATACTCTGATGTTGCCAGAACGAGCCAAAGAGTTGATGAGCTTCTTCGGGCGCTGGGTCCATGAATTCCAAACGGTACGCCAGCCATTATTGCAAGGAGGCTTCCAACAAGAGAACCGCCGTGGACGGACCTCTCATGAGCATTATCCAGCAATTATTGCGGGTACCAGCCATTTTGATGAAATGTCTGGTGATGTGTGGGGTTTCCATTTTGCGTGGAGTGGGAACCACAGGTTAAGAGTTGATGTGAAAGCTGATGGCCGCCGTTATGCTCAGGCTGAAGTTATCTATCTGCCCGGAGAAGTGACTCTTGAACAAGGTGAAAGTCTAACTACTCCTTGGCTGTATGCCAGTTACAGCGATAAAGGGTTGAATGGCATGAGCCAGCAATTCCATGAACACGTCCGCCACTCAATTTTACCTTCTGAGTTTGTGAATAAACCTCGTCCAATTCACCTAAATACATGGGAAGGTATCTATTTCGATCACGATCCTGACTACATTATGTCTATGGCGACACAAGCATCACAGATGGGCGTTGAGCGCTTTATTATAGACGACGGGTGGTTTAAGGGCCGCGATGGCGACAAAGCTGCGTTGGGGGATTGGTTTCTAGATGAAACGAAATATCCAAACGGTTTGCAGCCTGTTGTTGAGCATGTAAACAGTCTCGGAATGGAATTTGGCCTATGGTTTGAGCCGGAAATGATCAACAAAAATTCCGATCTTTATCGTAGTCACCCTGATTGGCTGCTGGCAGTTGATGGCTATCAACAGCCTACTGGGCGCAACCAATATGTCATCGATCTTCAAAATGATGCCGCGTTTGAGTTCTTGTTTGAGCGCTTGGATTATTTCCTATCCACATACAATATCGGCTATATCAAGTGGGATATGAATCGTGAAGTGGTGCAACCCGGACACAAAGGTAGAGCGGCTGGGTATCAACAAGTGGTTCGCTATTATCAGCTGGTTGATAAAGTGCGAGAAAAACATCCTAACGTAGAAATTGAATCGTGTGCAGCAGGCGGTGGGAGAATCGATTTTGAAGTGTTGAAGCGTACCCATCGCTTCTGGGCATCAGATAATAATGATGCGCTCGAGCGACAGTCTATACAACGAGGTATGAGCTATTTCTTCCCACCGGAAGTCATGGGGAGCCATATCGGCGCGAGTCATTGCCATAGTACCAGACGCCGTCACTCTATCGAATTTAGGGGCCTCACCGCCTTGTTCGGTCATATGGGAATCGAACTTGATCCAGTCAAAGAAAGTGACATTGAAAAGCAAGGATTTGAGCGCTACATCAAGTTGCATAAATCATTGCGATCGTTGCTACACAGCGGGAATTCATGGCGTCTTGAAACCGATGATAACGCTCATAAGATCTCGGCTGTTATTGCCAAGGACCAGTCTCAAGCGGTTATCCAGATCGCTCAGTTGGCCATGCCAACGAATTCGTTGAGTGGGCATCTACGGATACCAGGATTGGATCCTAAAGCAAGGTACAAAGTTTCCGTGATTGATAAACCTGCTTTGTTTGATGACATCGTTAACTACCAACCGCCTTGGATGGAAGAGGGATGTGAGTTAACCGGAGAATGGTGCGAAGAGATTGGGTTGACGATGCCGATACTAGACTCAGAATCTGCGGTTCTAGTGGTGTTACAGAGACTCTAAACTGTACTGATTGCAAAAAGGCTGCATGACTTTGTCTTGCAGCCTTTTTTATTGGTCTATTTGTAATCGTTTCCTGTTTGTTTTTACTCCTTAAAGCTAATATTAGATGTACTCGATCACATTTAATTTACATATTGTCATGTTTTGTTGTTTTAGATCTCATTTCTCAATATGTATGTGTAAACGTTTCCAGTTGTGGTCATTGATCACAGAAAGGTGACTCTTCTGTCAGTAGGATTGCGCTCAGACCAATAAATCAAAGAAACTAAGTGTAACCTATGTCTGATCAACTGACTCTAAAAACCAAACTCTCATATGGCCTAGGTGCTTTAGGCAAAGACTTTGCTTGTGCACCTATCTACATCTTCCTAATGTTCTACTTTACAGACGTCGCAGGGTTGTCCGCTGCGTTTGTCGGTTCAATCTTCCTTGTGGCCCGAATTTTCGATGCTGTGACTGACCCACTTATGGGCGTGATCGTTGACAACACTCGTTCAAAAATGGGTAAGTTCCGTCCGTGGATTGTTGTTGGGACGATTCTAAACGCGGTTGTGCTGATTGCGTTGTTTAGTACTCATATGTTTGAGGGTACAACCTTATATGTATATGCTGCGGCAGCGTACATCTTATGGGGACTGACCTATACCATTATGGACATTCCTTATTGGTCGATGATTCCAGCGTTGTCTAGCTCTAGACAAGAGCGCGAGAAGTTAGTCGTATGGCCTCGTCTATTTGCTAGCTTGGCATGGTTTATCATCGGTACTTACGGCTTGCATATTGTTGGTACGTTAGGAGATGGCAATCAAGGAGACGGTTTCTTCAATCTATCAATCCTAATCGCGATTCTATTTGTGTTAAGTGCTTTCTTGGTAGCTCGAAACGTAAAAGAAGATACCAACATCAAAGCAAATGCAGCGGAGAAGTTTAATTTCAAAGATGTCATGGTAATTATTGGTCAAAATGACCAACTAAAAGCACTGATTGGCACGGTATTATCTTTCCAAATCGCTAACTTGCTAGTGGGCGGATTTGCTATCTATTATTTTTCTTATGCGCTAGGAAATCCTGAACTTTTCCCAATCTATATGATGGTTGCTGGTGCCGCGGAAGTCGCGGGTGTTTTCTTATTCCCACGCATTGCTGCTAAGTTGCCTAGAAAGAACTTGTGGTTTATCGCTTGTGGTTTCCCGATACTCTCATGTGGCCTGTTACTTGCGATGAGTGGCTTGGCTCCGGGTAACGTGGTGCTTATCGGTCTCTCAGGTGCAGCTATCAAATTTGGTATCGGTATTGCGAATGCACTACAAACAGTGATGCTTGCTGATGTTGTGGACTATGGTGAATATAAAACTGGTCGTCGCAGCGAGAGTGTTATTTTCTCAGTTCAAACCATGTTGGTAAAATTCGCGGGTGCAGCCGGTGGCTTCATCGTTGGTGTGGGACTGTCATTAGTCGGCTATGTACCGAACGTAGAACAAACTGCGGATACTATTTTTGGCATTGAGTTCATGATGGTGGGCTTACCTGCAATCTTAATGGCGATTAGTGGCATTGTTTACAAACGCTATTATCACTTGCACGATGGGTTTTCTGAGAGTGCGGTTCAGCACATCGAACAGGTGGAATCTCAAACGGCTAACGCGCAATAATTCAACATCTCTCTAATTATTATGAATCACACGGTTTAATGCAGTTTGTACAGAATGCATTGAATGGTGTGATTCATAAATAGAATCAGTCACTTCTCGTTTTACTCTTCCGATCTGAAGGTACTCTTCTGTCCCTTCGATGCTGACATTTCATTACAGCTCTTGACTATCTATCCATATAGACTATTCATATTATAAGTATCACTTATTTATATAACTTATTAATAACTAAGATATTTACAGAAAAATGACTTGAAGCCATTTTGTGATGCACTTCAAGTGAGTAAAGTCTATCGCCAAAACCTTCTATTTTGACTTTTTAGGGGAGCCCTTTTTAGCCAATGTTTTCAACTATTCTCAGTTTTGACCGAGCATCCATGAGTTCAACAGATGTGCAGCGTTCGCATCGCTTTGCATTCATGTGGTGTTTTTTCTATGCCGTCGCTTGGTCTTTGGTGTCTTATCACCTAGATCCAACCGTACCTTATGACGCAGTGGAAGCGTTGAACTGGGCCAGTAATGGGGAATGGGGAAGTCCGAATAATCCGTGGTTTGTAGGCTTCTTTGCTCGTATTTTACTTGTCTCAGATACCACAGAGTTTGCATCAGCATTTTGGTATGTAGGACACTTCTCTGTTATCGCATTGGGTATGCTGGGTTGCTACAGACTCGCTTACAAACTTACGGACTCAACGGCCTTAGCTTGGTTGGGGTTGCTGACTCTGAACTTATCAGGCGTTATCAACTTTGAAGCCATCCCATATAACGACAACTATTTGTTGTTTGGTTCTTGGTCATGGATTTTGCTGTTTTTTGTCAAAGCGGTTTATGAAAACGCGAAGTGGTGGTTACCGTTTGGTGTGTTAGCCGGTTGCTCTGCAATGGCTAAATACACGACCTTTGCACCAGTTGCGATGGTATTTGTACTTAGCCTTACAGTGCCAAACGTGCGTCGCTTTTGGAAAGAACCGTATTTCTATGCCGGTATTGTCGCATTTCTAGCTTTAGTAACGCCAAACTTCTTTTGGATGTTTGCCAACAACTTCTCGTCAGTGAAATGGGTGAGTGGTCAAGTATCGGCGCAGTTGAGTCCTGGTAGTTGGTTAGCGCTATTATCGGTATTCTATCCGTTTGTTTTGTTAGCGGCGTTGCTAGGCAAACGGGCGCTTAAACTGACTAAAGATGTGCCTGAAAAAGTATGGCTAACAACGTTTGTTTTATTGGCTCCTCTGGTGCTTATCATGGCTTGGTTCACCTTCCATAAAGGTAATCGCCTTGTGGAATGGCTACACCCGTTCTTCATGCCAGCACCAGCAGTATTAGTTGCCTATCTAGCAAAAGATGTTGTGGGTAAACTATCGAGACCATTTAAAGTATTGTCAGTGATGGCATTAGTTATGATTGTTGGTTATGCCTCGGTGATGATCTTTAACGTTCGCAATGCGGGGCAGAGCTTTAGCGGCATTAAGACGTTAAGCATTGAAGCAGAACAGTTTTGGTATCAGCACAATGATAAGCCACTGACATTAGTTGGTGGGACAGAGCTTTCTCAATGGTTTACCTTCTATATCGCACCTCATCCAAAAATGACAAACCAGTGGAGCAATGAGACGCTACCAAATGTTTACAATCGTCATATCACAGCAGAGGCAATTGAGCAGCAAGGTGTGTTGTTGATGGGCAATATGGGGGCAGGATGTAAAGAAGGAGTATTTGCTCGCTTTACTAATGAATGGCCGCAGTTTGTACCTGATATTCAACAAGAAGTGATTTATCAAGATTCTCCACAGGACAAACAACAAGTAGTATGTTTGGGAATCGTGAGTCCACGTTCTTAACCAGTACTGCGTTACAACGAATTAAGCCCTCCATTATGGAGGGCTTACTTTTTGAATCGACTTCTACAATAGAACTTAAGCGATCTTGATACCTTCCAGATGCTGCTGACATTGCGTTCTTGCTGTGCCGAAAAATGCCTGCAGATAGTGTTTATCCTTTTCTCCATTTCTCACCCCAGCAAAGAGTCTTCGCCAAAGCCCTTGTCCTAGTGGCTTGCTGGTGATTAACCCTTGACGAGAAAACTCACTCACTGCCCAGTTAGGTAAAGCAGCGACCCCTAAGCCCGCCGATACCATTTGCACCAACATTAAGGTGTTGTCAGCTTGTTTCCATTTGTTTGGTTCTATCCCTGCTGGGGTTAAGAAGTGTTTTACTACATCGAGACGTTGCTTTTGAACTGGATACGTCAATAAGGTCTGCTCTGATAGATCTTCCGGCTCAATTACAGATTTTTCTGCTAGTGGGTGAGAGATGGACGTGACTAAACGCATCTCAAAATCGAATAGGGGTTCATAATGAATTTCAGAGCGCGGTTGGATATCGGAGGTAATCACCAAATCTAGCTCTCCAGCAACTAAAGCAGGAATAGGCTCAAAGCCAAAACCAGAGGAAAAATCGAGCTCTACATGTGGCCAAGCGAGTTGGTACTCTTTCAAAGCAGGCATCAGCCACTGAAAGCAAGAATGACAGTCTATTGCCATGTGTAAACGCCCGTTGATGTCTTCCTTGAGACCTGCTAAATCCCCCTCTGCTTGCGCTATGCGAGGAAGAATTTCATTCGCGAGGTTGAGCAGTATCTCACCTTCCGAGGTAAATCTAACTGGGCGTGTCTTGCGAATAAACAACGGTGAACCGATACGCGCTTCTAAGTCCTTTAGTTGATGAGAGAGGGCGGACTGAGTTAGGTGTAGCGATGTGGCGGTCGCAGTTAGTGATCCTGTATCTCGTAGCGATGCCAATGTCTTTAAGTGCTTTAGCTCTATCATGAATATCCCTCATCCTGTTCCCTTAACTATTAACTTAACGTGATTTGCAGGATGTGTAAACATCTAGACGTCCATAATTATTTCGAACTGTTGTTGAATTAATTTCATATTCAATGTGAATAATTTGAGATTGTTCATATTTATTGGCTGGGAGATAGTTTAGCCATCCAGACAGCTTCAGATAAAGGACATCAACATGACAGTAACGCACATTCTTGGCTATCCACGTATCGGTGAAAAACGCGAGCTCAAATTTGCTCTAGAAAAATACTGGAAAGGGGAGAGCGACCAAGCTGCTCTCAAGCAAGCCGCAAGTGACATCAAAGAGAACAACTGGGCTCTGCAGCGAGATAATGAATTGTCTTTCGTGACAGCGGGTGATTTTGCTTGGTATGACCATGTACTTGGTACCAGCTTACTATTAGGCCATGTGCCAAAGCGTCATGCTAAAGGCTTTCCTGACCTTGATACTCTTTTTCGTGTAGGACGAGGTCAGTCACAAGCTCAGTGCGGCTGCAGTGGCGAAGCAGCGTCAGACATGACGAAGTGGTTTAACACAAACTATCACTACATTGTTCCTGAGTTTTCCTCTCAAGATAGTTTTCAAGTCAGTTGGACCCAGTTATTCGATGAGATAAATGAAGCTCAGCAAAATAACCGCAATGTGAAACCTGTGCTTCTAGGTCCCTTGAGTTACCTTTACCTTGGTAAAGAAGTCGAAGGCGGTTTTGATAGACTCACGCTGTTGCCGCGTCTTTTGACAGCCTACCAATCTATCTTAGCGAAGCTAGAAAAGCTGGGTGTAGAGTGGGTGCAAATTGACGAGCCAATATTGTCTCTTGAGCTTCCAAAGCCATGGCTAAGTAGTTTTAAGCTTGCTTATCAGGTAATTAGAAGTGACGTGAAGGTGCTACTGACAACCTATTTTGACTCTGTTGTTGAATCGTTAGATGTGATTAAGCAACTAAGTGTCGATGGCCTGCACATTGATGTGGCAGCGGCTCCCGAACAGCTAGATATCGTGGTTGATCAATTGCCAGAAGATTGGGTGTTATCGGTCGGTACTATCAATGGCCGAAATGTATGGCGCGCAAATTTACACAGTAAGCTCCAACAATTGCAGTCAGTGAAAGAAAAGCTTGGTGAACGTTTGTGGGTGGCCACCTCATGCTCTCTGCTACACAGCCCGGTTGATTTGGAACTGGAAACCAAACTTCCAGAAGGGACAAAAAACTGGTTCTCTTTTGCCAAACAGAAGGTTAGTGAAGTGCAATGGTTGGCTAAGGCATTAGATGGTGATGAAAATGCAAAACAGTATTGTGCTCAATACAGTCAACCAATTATAGAACGTGAGCTATCGACTTGGGTGAATAAGCCTGAGGTTCAAAAGCGTGTTGCCGCTCTGGGTCAAACCAACGGTGATCGCTGCGCACCTTATGATGAGCGAGCCCATCACCAGAAAGAAGTATTGAAGCTTCCTTTATTGCCAACTACGACGATAGGTTCTTTCCCGCAAACGTCTGAGGTTCGACAAACACGTGCAGCGTACAAACGTAATGACATTGATTTTTCAAGTTATCAAACCGCTATGCATGCATTTATCAAAGATACAGTAGAGCGACAAGAAGCCACCGGATTAGATGTTTTGGTGCACGGTGAAGCTGAACGTAATGATATGGTGGAGTATTTTGCAGAGAATCTTTCAGGCTTTCAAACTACTCAATTTGGTTGGGTACAGAGTTATGGATCGCGCTGTGTGAAACCCGCCATCGTGGTTGCTGATATAGAACGTGACAAGCCAATGACAGTTGAGTGGTCAACCTACGCTCAGTCGCTAACCTCAAAACCGATGAAAGGTATGTTAACGGGGCCTGTAACTATCTTATGCTGGACGTTCCCTCGTGAGGATGTGACGCGAGAAACGATAGCCAATCAGCTTGCATTAGCACTTCAAGATGAAGTTAATGATTTGCAGAACGCTGGAATTAATATCATTCAGATTGACGAACCTGCAATTCGCGAAGGCTTACCGTTAAAACAGCGTGACCATAAAGCGTATTTAGAGTGGGCGGTGAAAGCATTCAAGGTGTCTGCTGCAAGTGCTAAACCAGAAACACAAATACACACTCATATGTGTTACAGCGAGTTTAATGAAATCATTGAATCTGTGGCTGCGTTAGATGCAGACGTGATTACTATTGAAACTTCTCGTTCAAATATGGAACTGCTAAATGCGTTTGAAGAGTTTAACTATCCAAATGAGATTGGACCGGGGGTTTACGATATCCACTCTCCAAACATTCCGACCGTTGAATGGATTGAGCAGTTGATTGAGAAAGCAGCTGAGCGCATTCCTGCAGAGAGACTCTGGGTGAACCCGGACTGCGGCTTAAAAACACGTAACTGGGAAGAAACGGAAGTATCATTAAACAACTTGGTGAAAGCAGCGAGTAACTTACGTAGAAAGCTAAGTTAATCGGTGGAAAAATAAAAAAGGCTTGCAGATGCAAGCCTTTTTTGATGATTCGAATTAGTTCGCAGGCGGCTTGTCGCAATAGTCTTTTGTGACAAGCTGGTCTACCATAAGTTGACCGCGCGAGTTGCGAATTTTGATCCGGTAGGCCAAGCCCATATCCAGATTTGCTTTCACTTCACGGTCGGTACAGTAATAGTTCATGCTATTACGCAATACCGTATCAAGCGGTTTAGCGCCTTTAGCATCGGTATTGTAGATCATCATAATCTCAACCGTACCTTTGTTGGCAGAGGCCTTCATGATGGACAACGGGCCCTGTTCGATCGGCAAACCAGAAGACAACACGCTAGCGCGGCTTTGAGCTAGCATTTCTATCTGACGCTGTTGGTCATCGTTGGTGCTAGAACAGCCCGCTAACACGGTCACTGCCGTGATAACCATCCAAAGAGATTTTTTCATCGTTCGCCTTTAGAATACTTTCTTAAATGGTTTAACGATAACGTTAGCATAAACACCAGCTTCAATGTATGGGTCGGCATCTGCCCATTGCTGCGCTGCCGCTAACGACTCGAACTCAGCAATAACGGTTGAGCCTGTAAACCCAGCATCTCCCGGATTATCACTGTCAATGGCTGGCATTGGGCCTGCGGTGAGCAATCGACCTTCATCTTGGAGTGTTTGAAGTCTTTCCAGATGTTGTGGGCGAACGCTGAGACGTTTTTCTAATGAGTTCTCAACGTCTTGTGAAAAAATAACGTACCACATATTTGTTTCCTTCAAATAGTCATGTCTTCTTAAGATGTCATTTTTTCACGGAAAAGTCATCGCTAGAACTGCTTTAATTTGGATTAATTGGACGGGGGCGTCCATTTGCATCAATGGCAACGTAATGGAAGGTAGCTTCACATACTTGGTAACGCTCCCCGACACCTTCTAAACTTACGGGTTTAACCCATACTTCTAGGTTGATCGTCATTGAGGTGTTACCAATTTTGGTGCATTCACCGTAGCAGCAAACCACATCGCCAACTTTTACGGGGTGCTTGAACGTGATTCCTGAAACTGAAACCGTCACGATACGGCCATGAGAGATCTCTTTCGCCAGGATACCGCCGGCTAAGTCCAATTGAGACATAATCCAACCACCAAATATATCGCCATTCGCGTTGGTATTCTCCGGCATAGCCAGAGTGCGAATTATAGGTTGGCCTTTAGGTGTGTTTGATGTTGTATTGGTCATGGTTATAGTCTTCCTGAAACAAGACAGCGACCCGTAGGTCGCTGTTTTCAATTATCTGCGGAGTATACAAAACTTCCGCCTTGAATCAAGATGTATGATCTTGGTTCTCATTTTTGGCAGGTTTGCCTTCTTCATCTTTCGGGATGTGTTTGTAGATATATACACCAGTGAGAATGGTGAAGAGCAGGGTAGCTGCCAATAGGCCGAAGACTTTAAAGTTTACCCAAACGTCGAGTGGAAGGGAGTAAGCGACGTAAATGTTCAAACCCGCGCAGAAAGAAAAGAAGCCAACCCACGCATAGTTTACTTTGGCCCAAACCGCGTCAGGTAAGGTGATTTCTTTACCCAGCATACCTTTAATAGCACTTCGTCCCATCGCATGACTAACCGCTAGACCTATCGCAAATATCACGTAAACAATAGTTACTTTCCATTTTATGAAGTTGTCATCATGCAAGAATATTGTCATGCCTCCAAACACAGCGACCATTAAGAAGGTAATGACCTGCATTTTTTCGACTTTCTTATATAGGAAATAGGTGACGACGATTTGAACTGCGGTTGCGACGATCAATGCGCCCGTAGCCACGTAGATATCTTGCATCTTATATAGAACGAAAAAGATAATCAGTGGAATAAAATCAAGTAGTTGCTTCATGTTTCTCGCAAACCTTTCAGTGATGATTCACGACAGTGTAACCAAAACGTTGCCAATACAAAACAATTTGAACAAATTCGTGGTGAAGATGCTCGGGACAAGGGAGGTGTGCCAGTGACGAGACGAGTTAGAAAGACCCGAAAAGTCGGGCCTTTGTTAATCTTCTATTCCTAATACACTATTCGGTGATAGGTTTTTTTAAACCAGAGATCGATGCGTACTGAGGGGGATTAAGATCTTGCGGCTTTATTTGCACTCTGGCATCACTGGCTCGGCAGACACCATCGGTGAAATTGCCGCCACGGATGTACTTGTGTATGCCATCAAATCCGTTTTTATAGTAGGAGTCGAGCTTTCCTCTGTAACCGTAGTAAGTACATTTATCGTAGCCCCAGCCATACATATAATCAGCAAGAGCTTGAGCGAAGCTTCGCTGACCATTTACCCAGGAGGCACTGTTACAGTTATAGCATTTGATTTTGCCTGTAAAAGTCTTTGGAAGGCCATTTTCTTTTAGTCGGTCGACGACAAACCTGTGACCTACGACAGTGCCCCAGCATTTAGCCATGGTGATATGTTCTTTCCCCGGGAATCCATGTCCACGGATATATATTTGATCATCATTAGAAATATTGACTAGCTCGTTAATGGTAACGCCTTTTTGATACCAGATCTGAATGGCTTCTTTATCTTTGGTCGTAGCAAGATGTTGTATCCAGCGATGGTTTTTGCGATGCATTATGTTGTCAGAGAAATTGCCATCCTCGTCGGTCATTTCACCATACTCCATCCAAGCTCGAGCGTCAGAGGTTGGTGTCGGCATATAAAAGATTATCTTTCCCATGGGTACGTCAAACTCCTTTTGTTTGTAACCATAGATAACCTAGTAGAAAAATCATATTAAAACAGTTTTATATAAAAAAGGGCTGTCACTATAAAGTGACAGCCCGTGAAACTGGTTTTTTGGCCTAAGTTACGCTTGCTGTTTTTGTAACTCAGCCTCTTGTGCTTCTTCTTCAACCAGAGCATCAACGATGACCGCACAAGCTGCATCACCAGTGATGTTTAGAGCAGTACGAATCATGTCGAAGATACGGTCTAGAGCGAATAGCAGAGGTAGGCCTTCAATAGGAATGCCTGCCGCCAGTAGTACCGCTACGACAAGGAATGACGGACCAGGAACACCGGCTTGACCAACCGCACCTAATGTCGATGTCACGATGATAGCAATGTATGCACCCATTGAAAGATCGATATTGAATAACTGTGCAAAGAAGATAGCTACCAAACCATAGTAAATTGCGTTACCAGACATATTGATGGTCGCACCAAGTGGCAGTACGAACGACGCTGTCGAGTTCTTAACACCTAACTCTTTTTCTACTGTGTCCATAGTCACAGGTAGTGTTGCCATTGAAGAAGCCGTCGAAAGCGCAACTGCTTGAGGCTTTTTCATTGCACTAATGAACTTCTTCGCTGAGGTCTTTGTAAACACTTGAATCATCAGCGGGTATACAACAAAGCCGAAGATAAGGATGGCTGCAATGTAGACGACGAAGAGCTTGAATACCACCATTAGCGCACCAAAGCCGAAGGTGCCAACAGCTTCTGCCATTAGGCCGAATACGCCGATAGGAGCAATGATCATCACTTTGTTGATCATCCACACCATAACATCAACGATTGCGTTTACGCCATTAAGAAGAGGGTTACGACGAGTTTCTTCTAGTTTAGAAAGGCCGATACCAAAGAATAGGCAGAACACCAAGATCTGTAGGATGTTTGCTTCGTTTAAGGACTGAAAAACGTTGGTCGGGATCATACCTGTAATGGTTGCCCAGAAAGAAGGTAGGTCGCCCTTAGAAGCGTATTCAGCAGAGAACATGCCTTCGATGCCTGCTGTATCGATATTAATACCTGGTTGGAACACTTCACCCATAACAAGCGCTAACGCCACTGCTAGAGCTGAAGTTAGACCAAAATAAGCTAGTGTGGTGACACCAACTTTACCTGCGTTACTACTGTTACCAAGGCCTGCAGCACCTGAAATCAGAGCTACAGCAACCAAAGGAATGACTAACATCTTAATTAGATTAATAAAGATAGTACCCAATGGGGCAAACATAGACGCAGATTCACCCATCATGGCACCGATTAGGGTACCTAGGATCATTGCAATCACGACTTGGACGCCAATATTGTTTAGCATCAACTTTTCTTTTAACACTTCCTTAACTCCTGTGCTAATAAATTATAAAATCCTAGCATAGTCTCCCAGATGAACGGCAAATGTTAGACTAATGTTCGTTGGGGTTTTACACTTTATTAGCACTGTTAGCAATAGATAGAAATCAATTAGAGGTGATTTAGATAAGAATATTAGAAGGAATGCTGTTCTATTGACCGATAGCAAACGTTTGCTTTGAATTTGGTTAATAATTACTTACGGATTGAAAGATATTGATAATAGTTGTGAAAGTTAAGATGTAAAAAAAAAGTTGCGCAATTGACGCAACTTTTCTGTTATGAAAGGGCGAAATGAACTGTCTAAAAAAACGTCTACCTTTGTGTCGCGGCTTTCATCGCTTTAACAAATTCAGAAAGTTTGTTTAGCATTTTTTCTGGCTCTGCTAAGTTGTTTTCGATGATTTTAACGACCGCAGAGCCAGAAATAGCTCCTGCCGCACCAGCAGCCAATGCCTCAGAGACTTGTTTCGGCTCAGAAATACCAAAACCAAGTAATGATGGCGGAGCATCATGTTTAGTGAGCTTATCTAGCTGAGTATTCATAGGCATATTAGCTTTAGTTTCAGTACCAGTTACTCCGGCTCTCGAAAGCAGGTAGGTATAGCCGCCGCCTAGTTTTGCCACTTGCTGAATGGTTTCTTCACTCGCTGTTGGTGGCGCAATAAAGATAGGGTGAATACCGTGCTTATGAGCCGCTTCAACAAACTCTTTGCTTTCGTTAGTTGGGACGTCAGCGATAAGTACTGAGTCGACGCCCACTTCCGCGCATTTCTTATAGAAAGTGTCAACGCCACCTGAATAGACTAGGTTTGCGTACATGAGCAATCCAATTGGAAGCTCTGGGTATTTTGAGCGTATTTTTGCCAGTAGCTCAAAACAGATAGTCGGTGTGGTTTTTGAGTCCAAAGCACGAATGTTTGCGCCTTGAATAGTAGGACCGTCCGCTTGAGGGTCAGAGAACGGCATGCCAAGCTCTAGCGCATCAGCGCCAGACTCAACTAAGGTTTCGATGATTTTCAGAGACAGCTCTGGGGATGGGTCTCCCATTGTCACGAAAGGAACGAAAGCGCCTTGATTCTTCTCGCCCAGGCGTTGAAACATTTCTTTGTAGCGATCTTGATTCAGGCTCATTACATAACTCCTTTTTCTTTTAAGATATCGTGAACGGTGAATATATCTTTGTCTCCGCGTCCTGATAGGTTAACAACAAGAAGTTGTTCCTTCTCTGGGTTTTCGCGTGCCATCTTTAACGCGTAAGCCAGTGCGTGTGAAGACTCAAGAGCTGGGATAATACCTTCTCCGCGTGCTAGTTCTTGGAATGATTCGAGCGCTTCGTCGTCAGAAATAGACTCGTACTCTGCTCGACCAATACTATTGAGATAAGCGTGCTGTGGTCCAACAGATGGGAAATCGAGACCTGCAGATACGGAATAAGACTCTTCTATTTGGCCATGTGGATCTTGCATAAGTGGTGCTTTCATGCCGAAGAAGATACCAGTAGTACCATGCTTCAATGGCGCGCCGTGTTGGTCTGTATCAATTCCTAGTCCAGCTGGCTCTACACCGATTAGGCGAACGCTCTCTTCTTCAATAAAGTCTGCAAACATGCCAATGGCATTTGAGCCACCGCCGACACACGCAATAACAGCGTCAGGAAGAACCCCTTCACGTGCTAGGATTTGATTTTTGGTTTCTTCACCAATCATACGTTGGAATTCACGTACAATGGTTGGGAACGGGTGAGGGCCTGCCGCTGTACCTAGCAAGTAGTGCGCATCTTCGTAGCTGGCTGACCAGTCACGTAGAGCTTCATTACAGGCATCTTTTAGTGTTGCTGAACCAGAATGAACAGGAATTACCTCAGCACCCATCAGACGCATGCGGAAAACGTTAGGGCTTTGACGTTCTACGTCTTTTGCACCCATATATACTCGGCATTTTAGTCCAAGCAACGCACAAGCAAGTGCTGTTGCAACCCCATGCTGACCAGCGCCTGTTTCGGCAATAATTTCGTTTTTACCCATACGTTTGGCAAGCAAAGCTTGGCCAAGTACTTGGTTGGTTTTGTGAGCACCACCGTGAAGTAAATCTTCACGTTTAAGGTAAAGCTTCGTTTTGGTGCCTTTGGTGAGGTTGCGAGTTAGTGTTAGTGCCGTTGGACGCCCTGCGTATTCTTGCAGTAGGGACATAAACTCTGAACGAAATTCAGGGTCATCCTGAGCATCGATAAAGGCTTGCTCTAGTTGATCCAGTGCAGGGACAAGGATCTGTGGAACAAATTGTCCACCGTATTCGCCAAAATAGGCATCTAATTTAGACATGGTAAATTCCTTTAGTTGAAACTTGTTACTCGTACTAGAGCAAGTTTTAGTAATCTCGAATTAATGCGAAGGCTTGGTTGAGTTTTTCGGCATCTTTCTTACCCGGTGCGGACTCAACGCCCGAATTGAGATCTAAGCCGATGCATCCAAGCTCACTAGCTTGCTTAACATTCTCAGGAGACAGTCCTCCAGCTAGCATAATGTCAGTGGTGTTATTTAATAATTGCCAGTCAAAGCTTGTCCCGGTACCGCCTGATTGTTCACCCACCTTGGCATCCAATAAGTGGCGGTCAACATTGATTCTGTTTAGGTCTGGCAGCTCATCGGTGACACCGTGTGCTTTCCACACTTTGATATCATCATTAAGAAGAGGTTTGAGTGTATCTACGTAGGCTTGGTCTTCGTTACCGTGCAGCTGTACCGCAGACAGTTTCAGTTGATTTGCTGTATCTGCGACAAACTCCGGGTTATGGTTTTGAAATACGCCAACAAACTCAAGTGGAGCGCCACTCATGACCATGCGAGCTGATTCTAAATCGACGTAGCGAGGAGACTTTTCTACGAAAATCAAACCACCTTTTACTGCGCCAGCCTGGTAAGCTTTTGCCGCATCGTCTGCTTGGGTCAGGCCACACACTTTGTTTTCTCCGAACAGCACTTTACGAACGGCAAGTTCTAAGTTGTCTTCTGCCATGAGCGAACTACCGATTAGGAAGCCATTAGCAAACGGACAAAGATCTCGAACTTGCTGGTGGTTATAAATACCAGATTCAGAGATGATGATGGTTCCTTCAGGAAGTTTTGGAGCAAGCTCCTTAGTGCGTTCAAGATTCACCGACAGGTCACGAAGGTTGCGGTTGTTGATGCCGACAACTTTCGCCTTAAGCGCAATAGCTCGCTCTAGTTCTTCTTCGTTACTTACTTCGGTGAGAATACCAAGGTCGAGAGACTCTGCAACGGCTGCAAGCTCACGATATTCGTCATCATTAAGTACTGAAAGCATCAAAAGAATAGCGTCAGCATTGTAGTGGCGAGCAAGATAGACCTGATAAGTGTCAATCATAAAGTCTTTACATAGCACTGGCTGTTTAACCTGACGACGAACTTGGGGTAGGAAGTCAAAGTTACCTTGGAAATACTTCTCATCGGTCAAAACAGAGATCGCGCTTGCGTGGTTGTTGTACACCGAGGCTATGTAGTCCAAGTCGAAATCGTCGCGGATTAACCCTTTAGATGGGGACGCTTTTTTGCACTCAAGAATGAAGGCAGCTTTTCCTGTCGACAGCGCTCCATAAAAGCTGCGATCTGATGGCACTAGATCGGCCTTAAAGCTTTCTAGCGGTTGAGACTCTTTACGAGCCGCAACCCAGATTTTTTTGTCTTCGACGATTTTTGCTAATACCGTTTCCATTTTCTTTTCCTATGTTGTCGTCGATGGTTTATCCGCGCTCAGCGAGTTGCTGGACGAGTTGATACGCTTTACCTGAATTCATTGCGTCTATCGCTTGTTGAGCATTGGACTTAAGGTCGTCATGCCCAAACAGTTTCATCAATAATGCAACGTTGACAGCAACGGCGCCAAGTTGAGCGTCAGTCCCTTTTCCGGTCAACATATTGGTGATGATTGCGCGGTTTTCTTCTGGCTCACCACCTTTGATAGCCTCAAGTGGATGAGAATCTAAGCCGAAATCTTCTGGTGTTAACGTGTACTCGGTAATTTTCCCGTCTTTGATTTCTGCTACTAGCGTTTCGCCATGAATTGCTACTTCGTCTAGACCGCTACCGTGTACTACAGCTGCACGTTTCATCCCCATTTGTAGCATGGTTTCTGCGATAGGACGAACCAGTTTCGCGTCATAAACGCCCATCAATTCGATGTTTGGTCTTGCTGGGTTAATCAGTGGACCCAAAATATTGAAGATAGTACGAGTTTTCATGGTTTGGCGAACTGGCATTGCATGACGAACACCACCGTGATATTGCGGTGCAAATAGGAACGCAACACCAATATCATCAACGGCTTTGCGTGTGTCCTCGGCAGACATCGCTAGGTTGATACCAAAAGAGTCGAGCAGGTCAGAAGAACCAGATTTGCTCGACACACCGCGGTTACCATGCTTCGCTATTTTTAGACCACAAGCTGCGGCAACAAATGCCGCGGTTGTGGAAATGTTGATAGTGTTGGCTCCATCGCCGCCAGTACCCACGATATCCGCGAAGTCATAGTCAGGACGGGGAAAGGGGTTGGCATTGGCTAATAGCGCTTTGGCTGCACCAGCGATCTCCTCTGGGGTTTCACCTTTGATTTTCAGAGCGGTCAACGCGGCAGACATCAAAATAGGGTCAAGTTCCCCTTTAATGATAGTGTCAAACAACTGCTGGCTCTCTTGTTGAGACAGGTCTTGTTGGTCGTAAAGTTTATTAATAATAGTTTCCATGATTACGATTCCTTGAATTTGTTTCAGTTGTTTGAATGATTAAAGCTGTTTCGTTGCCCACGCAATAGCGTTACTTAACAGCGTTGCACCATACGTCGTCATGATCGACTCTGGGTGATACTGAAAACCGCAGACGCGGTCTTGTTCATGCGCTACAGACATAACCAAACCATCGACCTCTGCAGTGATATTTAAGCTGTCAGGTACTGTTGTTGCGACCAAGGAGTGATAACGTGCGATGGCCATTGGTGACGGCAGTCCTTGATAAATGCTGTGGTTATCGTGAGCCATCATCGAGACTTTGCCGTGAATGATTTCTCCAGCACCAGCTACAACACCACCGTAAGCTTCTACAATCGCTTGGTGACCTAGACAAATACCGATCATGGGGACTTTGCCACGCAGTGTTTTGATGAGTTCTGGCATGCAACCCGCATCTGCTGGCGCGCCTGGGCCAGGAGAAAGTACAACCACCGGATTGTCCAATTCAAGCACCGCGTTAGCTATGACGTCAGCGGCGATATGATTACGGTAGATTTTTACGTTGTGGCCTAAACTACGGAATTGGTCGACAAGGTTGTAGGTAAATGAATCGAAGTTGTCGACAAACACAATGTTGGCTTTGCTTGAAATAGTAGTAGACATCGTGATTACCCCTTGTGCGCCGTTTTAATTGCAGAAATAACAGCTTGTGCTTTGCCTCGTGTTTCGTCTGCCTCAGACTGCGGGTCGGAATCAAATACAACACCTGCGCCGGCTTGAACCTGAGCAACACCATCCTCCACATAGGCAGAGCGGATTACGATACACGTATCAAGATCACCAGCACCATTCATGTAACCAACTGCTCCACCATAGCTACCACGTGTTTGTCCTTCAAATTGACGAATGAGCTGCATCGCACGAATCTTTGGTGCGCCTGTAAGTGTTCCCATGTTCATACATGCTTGATAGCCATGTAGGGCATCAAGATCACCACGGAGCTGACCAACAACACGGGACACCAAATGCATGACGTGACTATAACGGTCGGTTTGAAGCAGATCGGCGACATGCCTAGTGCCGGGTTCTGCGATACGTGCAACATCGTTACGAGCTAAGTCGACCAGCATCATGTGCTCAGCGTTCTCTTTCATATCACTACGCAGTTCCAGTTCAATGCGGCTGTCTAGATCTTTGTTGATGGAGCCATCGGCGTTTTTACCGCGACGTCGTGTGCCAGCAATAGGGTAAATTTCAATTTGATTGGAGTCAGAACCGTACTTGAGTGCGCTTTCTGGTGATGCTCCGAATAGGGTGAATAATTCGTCCTGCATGTAGAACATGTATGGACTTGGGTTGCTTTGCTTCAGCTCTTTGTATGCTGCAAGCGGAGAAGGGCATGGCAGAGTGAAACGGCGTGATGGAACGACTTGGAAAATGTCTCCACGAACGACGTACTCTTTTAAATCTCTTACTATCTGGCAGAAATCTTCATCAGAGATACTGACGCTCTCTTCGATACCTTCAACTTTCTTCGCCTCTGGAACAAGTTTTAGGTCATCGCATTGCTGACTGATTTGTAGAATCCTTCCTCGGATACGAGCTAATTCATCTTCATCATGATTGAACAACGTTGTATGCAAGTCGCAGGATTCTTTTTGGTGGTCAACAACAAGTAGACTCTCTGCAACGTAAAATACGAAGTCTGGACATTGGTTTGATTGTTTAGCATCACCTAGTGGTTCGAAGTTGGCAACGATGTCATAAGCGAAAAGCCCACCCATAAATAATGCATTTTTATCTTGGCCTGTCAGGTCGAAACTGTGTTGTACAAGACGAAGTGCATCAAAAGAAGAGGCTTCACGAAGTCTAGAATCTTCGTCAAGCGTATCATCAGGCATCTCAAACTGAACGACCAACTCACGTTCTTGTAGGGTAAATTCAATGCCTTCAGCAAGATTCTGAGCAATGATATTGAGTAAGTTAACGCCGTTTGTGGTTAAGGCTTCGTAGCGAACTTTGTGACCTTCACAAACAATTCTTACCGCTGAATCAACGATAAGCAGACTTTGGAGATCTTGTTTAGAGTCAATCTCAGCAGACTCAAGCAACAGACTGTCTGTTTTGTTTTCACATAGCGTATGAAACAGTCGAGTCGGATCTTGGGTATAAGGTACTTGCAATGACAGTACTTCCAAACGACCTTGCTTTTTGATGGTAATGGCTTTGTTCACAAAACCTCCTCTAAATTCTTTGAATCTGCTTTTGCAACAATCTTGATACATACTCGCATAATTAAAACGTTTGCCCAACGTTGAATAGGTTCAATTTGTTGCTTAATTAATCAGTTAAATCGAAAAACAAAAAAGCCCACTCGTTTGAGTGGGCTTTAATCAAATTAGGTTTTGATTATGCACGCAAAAAAGCCCACTCGGATTGTGTCCAAGTGCGCCACCAACCTTGTAGAGAATTAACCGTACGGTTTAAAGGTTTTTTGATTGTATGAATATCTAGTAACATACGTGCTTAACTCAAATAATGTATCTGCGTACTAGTTAACTAGTTAACTAGTTCACAGTGCGAAAGTCAACCGAAATTGTGAAAAAATGAAGATAGATTTACATAGCCATACCACAGCCTCAGATGGCCGACTATCGGTTGCCGAACTTTTAGACAGAGCAATTGGCTTTGATGTCAAGGTTCTTGCCATTACTGATCATGATACTTTGGATGCGATTCCCGAAGCGCTTGAACTTATTGAGCAAAAATCACTGCCGATTGAGTTGGTTAATGGCATCGAAATCTCGACCGTCTGGCAGAACAAAGACATTCATATTGTGGGGCTGGGTGTGTCACTTGATTCTCCTGAACTGTTAGCGCTTATTGAAGCTCAGCAAGCAAGACGTGTTGAGCGCTCCGAACTCATTGCACATAGGTTAGAAAAGGCTACTCGTGAAGGTGTTCTCGAAGAAGTAAAGCTTATCGCGGGAGATGCCCCAATCACTCGAGCACACTTTGCAAAGTGGTTGGTGGATAATGGCTATGCTAAAACCATGCAACAAGTGTTTAAGAAATATATGACGCGCAATAATACCGGTTATGTGCCGCCCAACTGGTGTTCAATGCAAGAAGCTGTTGCGGCGATTCATAGTGCGGGAGGAGTGGCAGTTCTCGCTCATCCAGGGCGCTACCAATTGACCGCAAAGTGGCTCAAGCGACTGCTCGCTGCATTTTGTGAGGCTAACGGTGATGCAATGGAAGTAGCACAGCCACAACAAAGTCTTCAAGAAAGACGCAACCTTGCCGATTATGCGATACAATACAATCTATTAGCTTCACAAGGGTCGGATTTCCATTACCCGTCACCTTGGATGGAGTTAGGCAGGAATTTATGGCTTCCATCTGGAGTAGAACCAGTATGGGACCAATTATCATTAAAGACAGCAACCTCTCTGGACAACGCTACACTAGATAGTGGGGATGCTGCACGCAGTAGTTAAGAGATCGCTCTTGAAGTCGAACAACATGGAAGGTTGTACCGAGAGCATCCTAAAAGCTTGAAGGAATAACAATGAGTCAATTTTTTTATGTACACCCAGAAAACCCACAAGCACGCTTGATCAATCAGGCTGTTGCCATTGTTCGAAATGGTGGTGTGATTATTTATCCAACCGATTCTGGTTATGCATTGGGGTGTCAGCTTGAGAACAAACAGGCGCTAGAGCGTATCTGTCAAATTCGTCGTTTAGATGACAAACACAACTTCACGTTACTATGTCGAGATTTGTCTGAGCTATCTCTCTATGCTCGAGTAGACAACACCGCTTTCCGTTTGTTGAAGAACAATACTCCTGGCCCTTATACTTTTATTTTTAAAGGGACTAAAGAAGTTCCTCGTCGTTTGATGAATCCTAAACGTAAGACAATAGGTATTCGTGTTCCTGACAACCAAATCGCTTTGGATCTGTTAGAAGCTTTAGGCGAGCCTTTAATGTCAACGTCATTGATTTTACCGGGCAACGAAGTGACAGAATCGGATCCAGAAGAGATTCGCGACCAACTGGAACATGCAGTTGACTGTATATTGAATGGTGGTTATTTGGGTGAACAACCAACCACAGTAATCGACTTCAGTGATGATGACGCGAAGGTCCTAAGAACCGGGGCTGGTGACCCAACGCCATTCCAATAATAGGTCAATGTTTTCTTACTAATAAAGGTAAGAAACTTGGTGCGTCTAACATAATTCTTTGCAATAATGTGCGACCGCGATTTTTAAGGTCGCATTATCTGGTTTCGACGTCTGTGAAGACGACATTATAGGTAGGTAAATGAGCGAAAAATTACAAAAGGTGCTTGCTCGCGCAGGCCATGGTTCACGCCGTGAACTTGAAGCCCTAATTAAATCTGGGCGCGTGAGTGTTAATGGTCAGGTAGCAAGACTGGGTGAACGTCTAGAAGACGAAAATGCGGTTATCCGTATTGATGGTCATACTGTTTCTGCCAAAGCACAAGAAGAAGTGGTTTGTCGAGTGCTGGCCTATTATAAGCCGGAAGGTGAGTTGTGTACTCGTCACGATCCTGAGGGTCGTCGCACAGTATTTGATCGCCTACCTAAGATCCGTGGTTCGCGCTGGATTTCTGTTGGTCGTCTTGATGCCAACACATCAGGTCTACTTCTTTTCACTACTGATGGTGAGCTAGCAAACCGTCTAATGCACCCAAGCCGCCAAGTTGAACGTGAGTACTTGGTACGTGTATTTGGTGAAATTAACGAGAAGAAAGTTCGCAATGTGGTGAACGGCGTAGAACTTGAAGACGGTATGGCTCGTTTCGAAGATGTAGTTTATGCCGGTGGTGAAGGTATGAACCATACTTTCTACGTAGTTATCAACGAAGGTCGTAACCGTGAAGTTCGCCGCCTTTGGGAATCACAAGAAACGACAGTTAGCCGCCTGAAACGTGTTCGCTATGGTGACATCTATCTAGATAAGAAACTGCCACGTGGCGGATGGATGGAGCTGACACTGAAAGAAGTGAACTATCTTCGTGAGCTTGTTGAATTACGTCCTGAAAAAGAAACCATGCTAGACCTTAGCCAGAACACGTCACGTCAACGTGAACGTTCTCGTAGCCAGAAAATTCGTCGTGCGGTACGCCGTCATGAAGAGCGTGCTAACGCACCTAAAGGTCGCAGCAACCAGCAACGTCGCAACAAAAAGTCTGCTGGCGAGCAAAGCGCTCGTTCAAAAACAAGACGTTAATTAGGTGTATTGTTTGATATATTATAGAAAAAAGACCTAGGTTTAGGTCTTTTTTTTTGATTTTTCCGTAGTTGAGCGAACAAAGTTTATTTTTAATCTTAATGAGTTAGGTTTGTCTAATGACAAATCTTAAACTATAAATGTGGCAGTCCCCACGGCTGTCAGCTCTTCAGATTCGCCAAGCATTGAACCATTTTCTCATGTAAACCCAGCTCTAGTATATCCCAATCAAACTTCTCAATGTGTTTAACGACTTGATGCGATGCAGAGGGGCCTTTAGCTTCATTTTGTATCTGCCAATAGTCAGGTGGGGTATCTTCCCAGTGCTGATAGTCAAACCCTCTAAGATAGCCGTAGCAATACAGATACTGCATATAGCCCGCGTTAAATGGTTCATCCGTTTGGGCCTCGGGGATTAAATGTGGCAGGTAACTATGGCGAAACTCGCTCTCCGTTTCCTGAGCTTGACGATAGATTTGGGCAATATTGTTGCGTCGTTGATATTTGATCATAGTTTGTATCGAACGTCCCATGATACCCATGAACGAAGGCGTCGTTTCACTCCACTTCGCACCCAAGCGCGTGTTACTGATAACCCATACGTGACTGTTGATATGCGTCTCTTCTGTGAGTTCAAGTCGTTCAATCAGTTCTCGAGTATTATCGACAGCCTCTGAGGCATCAAAATAATCAGGCAGAAAAAATACTTGGGACACTACGCCGCCATCAACATGCATCTCGTCATATTTAACACCATCAATATTTACCGAAAGTAACACTGGGTTAAAGACACCGGGTATGGCCGCTGAAGCAATGATGACATCCTGAAACAGTTCTATGGATTTATCTCCCGGATGTAAGGCGATTTCCCCCATATTCCAGATGACTGAGCGCTGAGCATCCAAGTGAGTTGTTTTAACCAAAAACAATCGTCCTCGCAGATGTTGCTCTCTTACCTTATCTAACACATCTTGATCTATAAATGCTCTCACCATCTGTTCAAACGGCGTGGTATCAATGAGAGATGGGCTGTGAGTGAGAGCCCACAAACCTCTCTTATTGTAGATGTCTTCGTCCGATGTTTGGGTATACAGTTCTCTCAGTGCCGGATCAAAGTCTTGCCCCAAAAATGCATACAAACCGATGATCGCTCCAGTACTAATGCCTGTCACCAAGCGGTATTCTGGTCGCTGTCCACTATCAGATAATCCGTTGAGTAAACCCGCACCATAGGCGCCTTCTGCACCACCACCAGAGATACTCAAATGATCTATGGATTTGGTTTGATTCCCCATATCATTCAAGAGGCTTTTGTCTAGCTGTGTATGGAGCAAATGCGCTCCCTGCTGCCCGATATCATAATTATGAGTTAAGTCCCCCCAAGTACGAATACTGGGATCAAACATCGCCTCATCAGCAACCGCCATATCAGGTGTGAGCGCATTTCTTTGCATACTAGGCGCACAGGCCGTCAGCAATGTGCAGCACCCAGTTAAGAGAAGCAGTCTGAGTTTCATCAAAAACGTCTCCCCAAAGATACAAAGGCGGATTTACGTTGGCCAAACCCAGCTTCTGCCAATATATCCCAATCACGGTTGAGCGAGTATTGAAAGCCCGCCAGTGCATTCCATTTTTGTTCGCTTCGTTGGCTGACCTCAAATCGTGTATCGTCGATTAAAAAGTTCATGTCACCCAAGTCCAGCCCGAGTGCTTTGATATCTCCAGAGAGATGTTGCTGAACATCTTGATACATGGCACCGACAAACACTCTGAGTTCTCGTCCTCCTGTATATTGCCAGCGATGTCCTACTCTCGGCGCAGCAACAAACGTCTTAATACTGCCATCAATAGCATCAATGTCGGTATAGGTGTAATTCAAATCCAGTAGTGCAAACCAATTATTGATACCACCAACAACCGTAGTACCAACGCCATAAGTAATACCACTCATATCCAGAGTGAACTTGGCATCTTCTACAGGAATAGGAATACCGATTATGGAGATAGAATCAATTTCTGCGGTACTTTGCGCTTGTGTATACCCCAAAATTCCATACACATTCATAAAAGGCAGTAACCAAACATCGCCACGTAGGGTGACATTAGAGCCTTCAAACTGCGCCTGTTTCGCTTCTATATCAATGATATCGCCAATCCCACCAGCCAGATTGATGTTATCGATAGTGACTGGGTTACTTATGTCCATATAAGAGAGCGACAAGCCATAGGGCTTTGGTAGCGTGTAGCCACGCTGCGCCGCTTGCTCTCCCCAAATTGGGAAGATTGAATCCTGAGCAAAGCTGGTTGATGACAGCGTTAAAACTGTCACCAAAACAATGAACGGTTTCATTTTGTTACCTTTCTGATATTTAAATTTAAAACGTGAACGGTCTAACGATGACCGTTACAAAAATCGCAAAAATGTATTTATAATTAGGGCGTTGGCAATGTCGATAAAGAAACCACATACCAAAGGTACGATAATGAAGGCCTTATGAGCCGCACCATATTGTTGTGTTACTGCCGTCATATTAACGATGGCTGTGGCTGTTGAGCCTAATGTGATCCCGCCAAAACCAGAGCTAATAACCGCCGACTCGTAATCTTTCCCCATGAAGCGAAATACGACAAAGAGGGTGAATAAAATCGATGCTGCAACTTGGAACAACATAACAGTACCGATGAACAGCATGGTGCTCTGTAGTTGCCAAAGCTGAAGCCCCATCAGTGCCATGGTTAAGAACATTCCCAGACAGATGTCAGAAATCAGAGTTTGACCTAACTGCGCGTTTTCACTAACTTTCTTTTTAAGAACCAGAAGCTTAAAGTTACCAATTAGAATGCCCGCAACTAGGCAAGCCACGAACATTGGCAGTTGCAACCCCATCTTGCTAAGCCCCATGTCAATAAAATAACCAAGGATCAAACTGAGGTTCAGCATCAGCCATGCGTAGAGATAACCAAAGTGATCGAGCTTTACGGTTTGGTTATGGCAAATACCGATGTCCAGTTGAGTATCACCTTGTGACTGAAGACGATGTTTTTTGATTAGATAGTTGGCAATCGGGCCACCAATTAAACAGGCAAAGATCAATCCAAGAGTATTGCTTGCGAGTCCAACTTCAGCGGCGCTCTCTAGACCCATCTCATTGAAGCTCGGCGCCCATGCCATCGTGGTACCCACGCCGCCGATAAGTGAAATAGAGCCCGCCATCAGACCCAAGACTGGCTCTAGGCCAAGCATGGTAGCAACGCTCACTCCAATACCATTCTGGATAGTGATATAGACAACGCTTAATGCAGTAAGAATTAATAATGGCTTACCGCCTTTAAGCAATGTTGAGAAATTTGCGCTCAGACCAATACCAGCAAAGAAATAAAGCAGCAACGCATCACGCATGCCTAAATCAAAACTAATTGTGGTATCAAACAAGGCATAAATGACAGCGACGACAATGGCACATGCGAAGCCACCAATCACTGGCTCAGGTATGCTGTATTTCCTTAGTATTTCGTACTTTTTTGTCATTAACTTACCGACAAAAAGAAGAACAATGGCGAGAGTGAAAGCAAGGAAGCTATCCACTTCAATAATATTCATTTTATTTACCTTGGTGTATTTCTGTGTTTTAAATAAGTGACTAAGAGAACTTAGCTGCCATCACGTAAAAGAATGTTAAATAGAGTGAGAACATGAAAGCAATATGAACATACTTTTTGATGCTGTGACCTTTCATAAATAAATAGCTTGGCTGATTGCTTATAGAAATAATGAGGCCTGAATAATCAGGCCTCATTAAAATTAGAATCCAAATGAGTATTTAATTAGTGATAGGTTGTCACCGTGTTCACGCTTATATTCGTAAGCCAAGCTGTGATTGTTCATAAATGTGTAACCTAAGCTCGCTTTTACATCCCAACCTCGTAGGCTCTCATTACCTTGGTTGGTTTTTAGGTCGTTATAACTGTAGCTATATGTTGGTGCTACGCTAGCCCACAGGCCTGACGATGTATTGTAAATTGCGTTCAACGTTAAATCACTGTAATACGCACGGTTTGACATTTCATTATGGGTCATTGATCCTACAGAGAGCTCAGGCAAGAATGAGAATCCAATGTTATTGCCAAACATGTAGTGCACTGATAATTCAGTGGATTTTGCCGTCAAACTCTCATTCTTATAGTTCTTGTCGTGGTCATAAGCCAGTGTCCAGCCTAGACCTGTCTTGCTAATTGCACTAAGAGAAATGTTGTGATTATCGAAGCTATCTTCCGTCGTGTACTTACCCAGCAAAGACCAGTTTCGTGACATTTGAGTATCAAATTGAGCCGCTAGATACGCGCCATCAGAACCATAACCAACAGAAGCACCAGTATAAAGCTCATAAGGGTTAGCAAAATTCACACGCTCTGATGCAATTGCTGAAGCAGACATTACGATAGAAGCGGCAATAATAGTTAATTTAGACTTTTTCATTTGTGTATCTCTTTTAAATAAATATTGAGTTTGTGTTTTTTCTGATTCCCTTCAATGAGGATAAGTATACGGATTTCATTTTCTAGAGGAATGAATAAGAGCTATTCATATTTGCACTAAGGGGATGAAAAATGGGTTAATCACCAGTATTTGACTAACCAAAAGTAACAGAGTGTGTATGTGGCTTTCACAATGTGATTATTATGGTCTTAAAAGTGCAATCAAAGAGGAAATAATACCAAGTTTGGTTTAACGCATGAGAAAGCAATATTGAAAATAAAAAAAAGCCTGAGTACTTGACTCAGGCTCTCTGCGTAACTTAGTTCGTTTGTGGTTCGGTTGGCTGCTTGATTCTGAAGAACAGCGCATAATTCAGTGGAATCACCAGCAATGTCAACGCCGTAGCGAACAACAAACCAAACATGATCGTGACGGCCATACTCTTGAAGAACGGGTCTACAAGTAGAGGAGCGACACCCAATATCGTCGTAGCAGCGCCAAGAATAACCGGTCTAGCACGGCTCATTGCTGCCGATATAATGGCCTCATAAGGCTGCGTACCAGAGGCTATCTCCTTGTCAGCTTGGTCGACCAGAACGATGGCATTTTTCACCATCATACCTATCAAGCTCAAGAAACCCAGTGTTGCCATAAACTCAAAAGGTGTCTGGAAGGTCACTAGTCCAATTGCCACACCACACACGGCTAAAGGTACCGTACACCAAATAACCAGAGCCTGACGAATACCGTTAAACATAAACACTACGGCCAAAACCATGGCGGTGAAACCGTAAGGTGCAGATATCTTGAGTCCTTCGTCTGCTTCTTTGGCATCTTTGTACTCACCGAACCATTCCAGTTCATACCCTACAGGCAATGGCATGTTTTCAATATCTGCGCGAACC
Source organism: Vibrio mediterranei (assembly GCF_900088415.1). GTDB lineage: Bacteria > Pseudomonadota > Gammaproteobacteria > Enterobacterales > Vibrionaceae > Vibrio > Vibrio mediterranei. The sequence goes on along the minus strand of NZ_FLLQ01000004.1, from coordinate 76,253 downwards.
ATTTCCATCGCTTCTGACGTTAGAATACCAGTCGCAGGGTCAGCCTGTGCCATAATAGTTGGCACTCGGTCAATACGGCGCAGCATTGCGTCTTGCCATTCAACGCTTGAGCTTTCAACCAGTTGCTCTACCTGAACGAACTGTCCAATCGCGGCACTATATACTTTGGTATTCTCAATCACACGATCATGGTGACGCTCTGATTCTGGAGAACGAACCACGATCGGGATAAGATCATTGCCTTCGCGGTAGACGCCAACATTGCGACCTGACAGCGTTTGTTGAATTGCCTGGTTTAGCTCTACCGTTGTCAATCCAAAACTCTGCACTTTTTCTGCTGAGTAGACCGGCCTAATGACCGGCACTTGTTGACGCCAATCATCCTGAATCGCTACCAATGCAGGTGACTGCTCCATAATCTCTTTTGCTTGTTCAGCCAGTTGTCTCAGTACTTCACTGTCAGGACCTTTAAAAGCAACCTCAATTTTTTTACCACCACCAGGGCCAAGCATAAACTTCCAAGCACTAATTGAAGCATCGGTATAACGTTCATTCAGTTCAATCTGTAGTTCAGCGACTAACGTTTCTATGACTTTGTAGTCATCCACGTCCACCAACATTTGCGCATAGCTCGAGTTTGGTGGTTCCGGGGAATACGTCAGCATAAAACGAAGCCCGCCCGAACCGATGAAGCTTGTCGTGCCAGTGATATTGGCTTTTTCCCATACGTCTTTTTCAATCTGCGCAACGATCTCATGCGTACGCTCGATGTCGGTTCCCTGTGGCAGACGAATATCAATAGCAAACTGCTCTCTTTGTGACTCTGGCATAAAGCCTGGAGGCACATGACTGAAAGTGACAACACCAACAGCAAACAGACCAACAACAACGACTAAGCTCTTTTTCTGATTATTTAATACCGCTTGCAGTACACGCTGATACGCAGCACTGATCTTACTTGGCTTCGATACTTTATTCGCATTTACTTTCAGATAATCATGGCAAAGCATTGGTGTAACAGTTACCGCAAGCACCCAGCTAAGCATCATCGAGTACAGAATTACCCAAAACAGCGACCCAGCAAATTCCCCCATGTTTGATGGAGAAAGACCGATAGCGCTAAATGCACAGATACCAACGATTGTACCGCCAAGTAGTGGCCACTTAGTTTCGTTGACAATATCGGCAACGACTTTATTGCGGTCAGCACCTGGATCTTTCTGTAGACGAGTGAGAACACCATCCGTTACTACGATTGCGTTATCGACCAGCATACCAAGAGCAATGATCAAAGCACCCAGTGAAATACGCTGCATCGCGATGTCATCAATCAACATGATGATCAGCGTACCTGCCACGGTCAGCACCAGAACAAAACCGATGACGAGACCCGTTCTTACCCCCATAAATAGCAGCAGAACAACGAATACAATGACAACTGCGGCAATCAGGTTATTAATAAAATCAGAAACAGAGTCACGTACTGAATCAGACTGAATCGAAATTTCATGCAGTTCAATCCCGTGAGGACGCTGACTTTCTAGTTCAGCAATACGCGCTTTTACTGCATCGCCCATTTCAACTACGTTGCCACCAGCAACGTTTGATATTCCGAGGCCAACTGCACGTTTGCCGTTGTAACGCATAAGCACTGATGATGGCTCTTCGTAGCCACGAGTGATGCTGGCGACGTCCGACAGCTTCATGATCGTATTGTTATCACCAATGGCAATTTTCAGATTTTTCAGTTGTTCAAATGAGCTGATGCTAGACACTGGAGTGATTGCAACACGCATCGTATTCGTGTTGATAGTGCCTGCGGTAGAAACCATGTTCTGACGCTCTAATACGTTGTAAACCTGGTCGGCAGACACACCAAGCTGCTCAAGGCGGTCACTGGCAATCTCAACAAAAATAACTTCATTTTTTTCTGCTAACGTAGCCGTTTTCGATACACCCGGTACCAAAGCCAGCTCTCGGCGTAACGTATCTACGTAGTCCTGCAACTGCTTATCGCTGTGACCTCGGCCAGTAACAGCATAGAACTGGGCGAACACATCGGCGAAATCATCATTGACGATCGGTGCCCCTGTGCCAGGAGGCAGGGAACGCTCGGCATCACCAATTTTGCGTCTGACTTTATCCCAAACCTGCTGCAACTCCGCTTCGTTATTGGAGAATGCGCGTTTGATCTCAACCGTGACTTCTGACATGCCTTGTTTCGACACAGAAGTGATTTCCTTCACCTCTTGCAGAGACTGTAAAGCCCCCTCAACAACGTCAGTAACCTCATCAGAAACTTCTTGTGCGGTAGCTCCTGGGTATGGGGTGACAATCACGGCTTGGCGAATAACAAACTCTGGGTCTTCAAATCGACCAAGCTTTAAGTAGCTGATGTATCCACCGATAAGAGTCAGCGCGATTAATACCCAAACGCTCGTGCGTTTGGCTATGGTGAAATTTGCGATGTTCATTATTCTGCTACCTCAGTTGCCATTGGTCTAACTTCTTGCCCTTCGGACAAGCCCAAAGTACCTGCTGTAATCACCTTCTCTCCAGAGTTGAGCTTTGATAGTACTTCCACGCGATCTCCTGCCATGGAGCCCGTTTCAATTACTCGACGATGAATAATATTGTTACTATCCACTACCCATACATACTGATTCCCTCGGTTGTCCGGCGAAATAGCTGAGAGTGGAACAGTCAGCATGCCGTTTTCTTTTTCGGTTGAAACAGAAAATACTTGTACTGTCATGCCAGGAAGTAGAGCCGCCTGTTGCGTATCGTCAAATTTCAACGTAACACCATACGTTCGCGATGTTGGATCTGGTTCGGTTTCAAATGTCTTCACTGACAAGTCAAAGGTTTTACCTGGGAACAAAGACGAACTTGCTAGCACTTTTCGAGCACCATTTGACTGCGCCATAATTCGTTCGGGAACCTGAATCATTACTTCTAGCTGGCTCAAATCATGGATGGAAACAATCGTTTCATTACCTTGAACTTGAGTATAATTGTCCACCATTTTACGGCTAACCATGCCGTCAAATGGCGCTCTCAATGTCATGTCTTCTAGGCGACGTTGAGCATCTTCCAACTTGCTCTCTGATAGCTGATAACGAAGTTTAATTTCATCTAATTGGCTTTTTGAGATCGCTTGTTTACCGTTATATAGCTGCAAAGCGCGTTGGTATTCTGTGTGCGTGTTTGCGAGCTCATTTTTGGCTGCAGTTAACGTGATCTCTGCATCAACAGAATCAAGCTTTGCAATCACTTGTCCCTTAGAAACCTTATCCCCTTGCTGAACCAAGAGTTCATCAAGACGACCAGAGGTACGAAATGAAAGCTCTGCGCGGTTAGAAGACTGAACCACACCATTAAAGTACAAATCTGCTACGGCCTGAGCAGTAACAGTTTCAGTGAAAGCTGGACGAACGACAGGGGCAGTTTGCTCTGCAGCCTGCTCGCTCTTGCATCCGGTGAGTAATACCGAAGCGGAAAGTCCAACTGTCACAAAAAGAGGTTTGGTATTAAAAAGGGCTGACAACATTGGGCGATTCACGGTTCTCTCCAAAAATTCTTTAAAGTGTCGAATAAGGTTTAGACATTTTTGTCTGTTGGCTGGCAGTTTAAAGAATTCCCTTCACCGCGCTACGTTTAGCAGTTATTCATATTTGCAACTTGGCTTTTTGCAATAATGAATAACTCTTATTCGTTCAGTTTGTGGCGGTTGCTAAGTAGTCTTACAGTGAAAATTTGAGTGTATTAAGAGGTAAAAATGAGCAGTAGGCACCCACTACGGCAAACCTACTATCAAGAGTCCATCCATCTCAATGACAGGCCTTATGGCCTATTAGACATTGGGGACGGAGCTTGCAAAGTGATTCTTGTAGCAGGAATAAATGAAGCTAACTACAGCAAAAACGCGAAACTTGGTCGAAGAATTGTAATCGATATTTCAAAGTCTTGGAGCCATGATAGCCACGCACTAACTAAGCAAGAACTAGAACAGTTAGCCGATGATATTCACCTACTATTGGACGTATTCTGGCTAGATTGTGTGATATTTGATACGACACTTGATGGCCTGGATCTGTCTTTTATAGAAAAACGACTTGCGGTTCGTCAGTGTGGCGAAACCTGTGTGAATTGAGTCAAGTAAAGAATGTAGCCGCGCCAAAAAGCTGAGCCTTTATGAGGTTCAGCTTTTATTTTTAGTACATGGCAACTAATAATCAGACTTTCCAGTAAACCTCCTTAACATAAAAACAACAAACACTTCTGCGCTATGATAGGGTTAAGAATAGTCACTCAGATATAGCAAGGATCGCCTCTGGTGTTATTAAATTTAATGAATGCTCTCTCACTCCGTAGCCATTTCATCAGAAAGATGATACTCATCGCTCTACCTATTGCCTTCCAGAATGTACTTTACTCAAGCCGAGGTCTTATCGACGTCATCATGCTTGGTCATTTGGGAGATATAGAATTAGCCGCCATTGGTGTGGCAGCACGAGCCATTTTTGTTACCACTATCATGATAGTGGGCACTACGACGGCAGGCGCGTTAATAACAGCTCAATATTGGGGAGCAAAGAATGAGAAAGGAGTTAGAGAAAACACAGCCCTGACATGGGTTGTATCGAGTATTCTAGGGGTTATTTGCGCATCAATATTTCTACTATTCTCTACTCAGATAGTGTCACTAGTGACTGAGGATAACTCAGTTATCAAACTAGGGAAGTTGTATTTATCTATTGCCGCGCCAAGCATGTTAAGCGTGGCCTTCATAACCACGATGCTGTTTGGCTTGAGAGCGATGCATAAGCCCGGTGTCAGTACCTTTTTTAGTGCCGTAGGCTTGGTGATTTATATATTTCTCAATTGGGTACTCATTTTTGGACATTTGGGCTTTCCTGAACTCGGGTTTAAAGGCGCGGCCATTGCAACTCTATTAAGTGGGATCGCCGAGTTCCTTTTGCTCTATATGTTCATCTACAGTAAAAAATATACGGTTGCTTTTAGTTCTCGAGATGTAATTAACTGCATTCAAGCCAAACAGCTATCTCACTTTATGAAGATATCTGCCCCTACAACTCTGAATTTCCTAGTGTGGGCTGCGGGGTTATTTGCCTGCCACGCCATCATGGGGCAGACTGGAGTCTTAGGGCTCGTTGCTCTATCTGTAGTGGCGCCAATTGAATCATTTGCTCTCTCTGTCGTGATAGGACTCTCAAGTGCTGCTGGTGTTTTGATAGGCAACAACCTTGGAGCCAGAAAGTACAAGAGCAGTTGGATCTATGCCAAAAGCGCAATGGTACTCAATATCAGTTGCGCTTCAGTCGTCGCACTGACCGTATATCTATCTCAAAATTTGCTGCTCTCAATGTTTCCAGCGCTCACCGAAGAATCGTTCGAGCTGGCAAATTATTTTATTCTTGTCTTGTGCTTGGGGATTGTGCTTCGCTCTATTCCTATGATGGCAATTACAGGGATTCTACGCGCTGGAGGAGACGTCAAGTTTTGCCTTTACCAAGATCTCATTGCGCAATGGTTAATCACGATACCGATATCATTTCTGGCCGTTTATTACCTTAATATCGGGCCGTTATCAGTCTTCTTGTTATTTTTGCTTGGGGAGCTCATTAAGTGTATGAGCTCCATTCTAAGAATAAGAAGTAAGAAGTGGATTCAAGGTATCACCTGATATCAAACTAGGTTTTGTCTAGCTCTATGTCAGGTTGCAGAACTTTGTTAAAAAAGCTTTGTATTGTCTGGTGTAAATACTGATTGAGAGGATAGCCACGCTTGGCTTGCAAATAACCACCAACGACAGACACGCTTCTTAACTCTTTGGGCATAATCGGAAGTGGATAACAGGAGAGCTCGTCGCTGTGCGTGAGCAAGTAACTACTACTAAACTTGAATGCATCCGACTTAGTTAGTTTATCAACTGCGATAGGGATACTGTGTGTATTCAGCACAATATTAGGCGTGTAACCTTTTGAAGTAAAAAGTGCATTTGTATAAGGATCACTCTTAGCACTCACAGCATCCGAAAAAAGCTTAACCATTGGAAGCTTATGAATAACCTCCCAGTCAGAAGTCTGACTCAATACAGGATGGTTTTTTCGTGCAACTAGGTTGATTTTAATATCAGATAAATGATGCGTATAGATGTCTTGAGGCAACGAGTAAGGCTCAAAATGAACCAGGTAGTCGATGTGACGCTCGAGTATTTGGGAAAGTGTGTCCTGCTGCCAGTAAACCATAGACAAGCTTGCCTTAGGCAAGGCATCGGCTAAAGCTTGGTATATCCCTCGTCCAAATATCTCAAGCAAACTTAACTCAAATGCAATTACTATAGAGCCTTCGTAACTATGAGGATCAAAGGTACTATAAGCATCTAGCACTTCAGTAAACGGAGTCAACATATTGTCTGCAGCTTCTGCTAACTTTTCAGCAAGCTCTGATGGCTCTACACCATGCGCCTTACGGATAAAAAGTTGATCGCCAAAAGTCTCCCTTAACTTTGCCATGCCGCGACTAACACTGGTTTGAGAAATCCCAAGGATTTCACCTGCTTGAGAAACATTACGTGTTTCAACAACCACTTTTAAGAGAGTTAAGAGATTTAAGTCGAGATCTTTTATTGATTTGCTCATCCATGAAGCCTTTCTAATGCCATCCATCAAACTTAAAAGTAACATTTGGCAACATAACCATCAACAAGCATCAACAAGCATCAACAAGCATCAACAACTGGGGGAATCTATAGGAAATCACACCAGAACAATACAAGTATTCTGGTGCGTTTTCGTTAAGCTAGCGCTATATCTGCTCCCCTTTACCAAACCGATAAACCAATCGACCTGTTGCTATGTTCTCGCTCGCTTTTGCTGAAGGTCGCCCTGAGTGTCTCCACTCGGCTTGCAGAGCCCAGTTTGGGTGAAGTGCATAATGCAACCCTGCTCCTGCGTTTAGCTTGAACTGTTTGGTTTTAGTGTCCTCATTTTTCATGCTTTCACCAAAGCCAGCTGTCAAAAATGGGCGTAGTTTGGAGTCCGAATTAAAGTAATAAAGGCCATTTGCACTGTAGCTTTCGTAGGTCACAGATTGACGAGTGTTTCGGTCATTCAGCGACGCTCGAGTATAAGTTAGGTGTCCAGACAATGCAGGGCTAAAGTGTAAGCCCACCGTAAAGGAGACACCCATACCTGAGTCTAACTCCCAGTAATCCGATGGCTCTACATAACTCGCACCCGCCGAAACTCCAATGATACTATAAGTCACAGGGTCTTCACTGCTTTGAGAGTGGTAGCTCTTTCTAGTTCGTGACGAGCCCGGAGTCGCATCGAGAGCGTACTGCACTTCAAATCTAAATTGACGCTCGGAAACACCATTCGGCGTGTTGACATTTTGTACCCCAATGAACCCGGTACCTGCTTTTACAATCTCTTTTCCTGCCAGATGGTTAACGCCATTTCCAAGACCATCAACAGGGTCAAGTAAGAACATCGATATGTTACCCAATGACTTTGAACCCCAGACCGTTCCCCCTGTTAATCGGATTTCTTGCTCTTTATTGTAGGCCCACTCGCCGTATACCCAACCTAGGATAGGCGTAACAAAAAGATCCTGAATAGAAGGGACCTCAGCAAAGGCTTCGATGCCATATTCCCAATAGAACGTCGACATCATGGCTGAGTATACAAACGAGTCCCACTGTCGATAACCAGATTTACGAGCAGCTTGATAGTACACTCCTCCGAAATAAGGGTGGCCGATATAGTTGATAGCCCAGTCGTCGCGATCCCAAGTAGGACCACTGCTAACGTTATCAACCCATTTACTAAACAGATCGTCCCCGCCTTTTTCCCAATTTGTGATGGACTCTGGCATGAGAGCTAAAGCACCCGCTACACCTACACCATAGGCAGCAATTGACTTTGTTTGCGACCATAGCCTAGCGCCATCTTCACCATTTTGAGGAGAGAATAAAGACACACGATAAGGGTTGCTGTAAACGTGGTTGGTGTCTGAAAGCTCTTCCCATGCTGTATTGGACTTCTCTGGGTGAGTTCGGATAGTAAAATCCGAACTCTGAGGTTGTGCGATCTCTGAGAATTCGGTCAGTGACGCTTCCCAGTGTTCGACTAGCTGAGATTGCTGATGGTCACTATCTAGTGGCAGTGCATTGGATAAAACAGGAGCGCTTAATATTACCGATGCGGCAAGCGCAGGTCTGATTAGAGTATTCATTATAGTGTTTCTGCTTCTGATATATGTAATTTATGTCCATCCTTTGTGAGCTCTGAAATTCATATTCCTTAGATTTCGTCGTCATCAATCGTTTCTCAATTAATGAAACGTGATGTTTTGTTGGGAGGGAGTTTAAAGTCGTTACAGAAGCAAATGAACGTATATCAGAAATTCAAAATTGATGTATCAGAAAGCTGATATATTAAAGAAAATGAAATGAAGGTCTGTTGACAGAGAGGGGAATTAGACCTGTGCGAGCCCCTATTAGAGTACTCGCTATGCCTTAGGTTGTTAGAAGGACGGCTGCTCTATAGAGTTGAAAAAAGTCTCTAGTGTTTGATGAAGAAACTGATTGATTGGTTGCCCGCGTTTTGATTGAAGATAGCAACCGGAAACACTGATCTTTCTCATGTCTTTCGAAATTTTTGGTAGTGGGTAGCACTCGAGTTGATCATTATGAGAAAGTAAATAACTACTGCTGAACTTGATTGCATCCGAGCTTAGAAGCTTCTCTACTGCAATAGGCACACTGTGAGTAACCAAGCAAACCTTGGGCTCATAACCTTTACTAAGGTACATTTCATCATACGGGTCATGCTTGGCTTTCATCGCCTCTGCTACCAATTTAACGAGAGGAAGGTGGTGAATATCTTCCCAGTTCGTCGATTTACTGAGGACTGGGTGATCCTTTCTAGCAACAAGGCTAATAGCAATCTCCGAAAGGTGATGAACATATATGTCTTGAGGAAAAGGCATCAAAGTATAATGAATCATATAATCTAACTGTCTGTTGAACATATGATGAAGTGACTCTTCTTTCCAATACACTACTCTTATTTGCGCATTTGGTAATGCTCGATTGAGTGCTCTGTATAAACCCGGTCCAAAGATCTCGAGTAGACCAAGTTCCACCGCAATAGAAACGCTGCCATTGTACTCTGAAGGGTCAAATGTCTGATAGGCTTCTAACACCTCACTGAACGGCTTTAACATATTTTCCGCGGCTTCAGCCAGTTTCTCCGCTAGCTCAGACGGCTCTACACCATGTGCTTTGCGAATAAACAACTGGTCACCAAAGGTTTCTCGCAGCTTTGCCATACCACGGCTGACACTAGTTTGCGAGATTCCCAAGACTTCCGCAGCTTGCGAGGTATTGCGAGTTTCTACAACGATACGAAGTAGCTTTAGTAGGTTAAGGTCAAGTTCCTCTAGTTTGGATTGCATACCAAGCACTTCCTTATAAATCTTTGTTATTACTATAATAGTATAGAAAAAAACATCGGCCTGACTAAGGACGCTCGATGCTGCAATTTGCCTAACGGCTAGCGTTGATTGAGGAATAGTTACAAGTATCCCATAGTAGACGTTTGAGTGATTTCGCTAGATGATAACTGCTACCTATGCATTGGGGTTTTACGGAAATGACTTTCCACCATACGCTGAGTCACAATATGTTGTGGGTTGGTCATTATCTCGTTCGTGTTGCCATATTCCACTACATCGCCTTCGTGCATCACCATGACCTTGTCGGTAATGTGTTTGATAATGCCTAAATGTTGTGACACGTAAACGAACGCAACTCCCATCTCTTCTTGAAGTTCTAAGAATAGATTAATAATTTGCGAGCGCATCGCCATATCGAGGCCGTTTAGCGCTTCATCTGCGACGATAATGGATGGTTGAAGAATCAAAGCACGAGCAAGGCAGACACGCTGCTTTTGACCGGTTGCCAGCATCTGAGGGTAGAAGTAAGCGTGCTCTGGAAGTAAACCGACGCGAACCAGAGTATCTTTTACTCGTCGCATACGTGCTTCTGGAGGCATATTGGTATTCCGTTTTAGCGGGCCTTCCAAAATACGACCAATCTGAATTCTTGGATTCAAAGACGTGTTTGGGTCTTGAAAGATCATGCGAATCAGTTTGCAACGGGTGGAGTAATCTTCGTGTTCAAGTAAATCGCCATTGACTCGAATTTCTCCCGCGGTTGGTTCAACTACACCCGCAAGCATACGAGCTAGTGTGGATTTACCAGAGCCATTCTTGCCAATAAAGCCGATAGTTTGCCCAGCCTCTAGGTCAAAACTCACCGGTTTGACTGCGTGCTGAACTTTCTTCTTAAATAGCTTAGATCGAGTTACAAAGTCTTTTTTTAATCCGGAGACTTCTAACAACGCGCTCATGCTTTTTTCTCCGTATTAAGAGGGAAGTGACAACTGTATTTATGATTCTTAATGCGTTTAGCGCTAGGGATTTCCACGCATTGTCTTTGCGCATAGGGGCAACGAGGCCCAAGGCGGCAACCAATCGGTAAGTGCTGCAATGGTGGAATAGAACCTGGTAAAGATTGCAGTTTCTCTTTGTGCGGAATCCAATCGCCAAAATCCGGCATTGCCTTGAGCAGCGCCACTGTATAGGGATGCTTGGGTTTCGCGAGTAGTTTTGCGGTATCCGCCGATTCGACAGATTGACCACAGTACATCACTGTAATTCGAGTCGCCCACTGAGTAATCGTTGTTAAGTCGTGACCAATCAGAATGATGGTGGTGTTATTTAACTGATTCATACGACTTAAAAGACGCAATATTTGCGATTGAGTAATTGGATCCAAGTCGTTGGTTGGTTCATCGGCAATCAGCAGCTTTGGCTTGGTTGCAATTGCCATAGCGATCATGATTTTTTGACATTCGCCATCAGTGAGCTCGTAGGGGTAGCTGTTCATGATACGGGTATGGTCTTTAATGCCAACCTTATGAAGTAACGCGATAGCTTGCTTTTTACGCCACTTAAATCGCTCCCACCATTTACCTTCAAAGGAACGAGAAGGGATCGACTCTATAAGCTGCTTGCCCACTTCGTCAGACGGGTCTAGACAGGTTGAAGGTTCCTGGAAGATCATTGCCACATCGCGAGCAATAACACGTCTGCGCTCACGAGGCGTGAGTTGTAGTAGATCGATATTACCTAACCGCATTCTATCGGCAGTCACGCGCCAGTTGTCCTTACAGACACCAACAATGGCTTTGGCAACAAGACTTTTTCCTGAACCGGATTCGCCAACCAAACCTCGAATTTCACCTTCATTAATGGTGAAGCTCATGCGATCCACCGCTTTGACGAGACCTTGTGGTGTCTCGATTTCGATGGTTAAGTGTCGAATATCTAAAACTGGCATTATTCGATCCCCGCGTTTAGTGCGCTGCGCACACCTTCACCAACAATATTCACCACGACAACGGTAAACAGAATAGCTAAACCTGGAAGGATAACGGTCCATGGTGCTAAATAGAGCAACTCGGCGGCATCACCTAACACTGCTCCCCATTCGCTGCTTGGGGCTTGTGCGCCAAGGCCAAGGAAACCAAGGGCGGTAATGTCTAAAATGGCGATGGATAATGCAAATGTTACTTCGGCTGCAATGACCGTTAGTATATTAGGCAATATAGAGTTCCACAGCAGATAAAAGTCGTTCGCACCGTCTAAACGAGCAGCCATGATGTAGTCTTTTTCAACTTCGGTATGAACCGCAACATAGATTGAGCGAATGAATCTAGGAATGAGCGCTAAACATATCGCTAATAGAATGTTGAACTCACCGGGACCTAAAAATGCTACGAAAATGATCGCTAGTAGTAGCGATGGGATAGACATTACGGTATCGAGAAGGTGGTTCAGCGTACTCGAGAGCAGGCCACGTGTCATTCCTGCTAATATACCAATCAAGCATCCTACTGCTGCTGCAATCGCGGTAATGATGATTGCTGCGCCAAAAGATAGGCGAGAGCCATCGATAATGCGTGACAAAATATCGCGACCTAAATCGTCAGTTCCAAAGAAGAAATCGACGGTACCTTGAGGATCCCAAGATGGTGGAATCAACAAATAGGAGCTCTGCGCCATTGGGTCGTAGGGAGTGATAAATGGCGATGCAATAGTGATGATAATGACAAAGACCAAACACCAAAGGCCAAACATTGATAGGCTATTCGAGCGGTAACTACGCCAGAATCGCTCAAGCTGAGTAGGAATGCGCTCTTCTTGGTAGACGTTATCTGACAGCATACCATTCCTTCCTTACTAGAGGGTTGACCATCGCACCCAACAAATCTGACAAAATGCTTGCTGCTAAGACGATAGAAGCCACGACCAAGACGCCTGCTTGAATTGATGCGTAATCCTGATTGGAGAGCGCATCCAGCAGCCAACGTCCAATACCCGGCCAGTTAAAAATAGACTCGGTCATAATGGCAAGTGTGATCATACTTGAGAGCTGAACTCCAAGTTTAGGAATAATAGGTGGAATGGCATTACGTAGCACATGCTCAATGACGATTTCATAATTCGACAAACCTTTAATTCGAGCAGCTCGAATGTAGTTTTGTCCCATTACTTCGGTTACTGAAGTACGCATCATACGGATAACTTGCATTGTTGGTGAGAGTGCTAGCACTAAACACGGCAAAATCATATGTTCAATAACGCTTTGTAACGCCTCTTTGCGATAAGGTGCGTCCGACAGCAGAGCATCAATGAGTGCAAACCCTGTGACATGATCAATTTCATAAAGTAGGTCATAGCGTCCTGCAACAGGGAACCATTGATAATTCAGCGAGAAGTACATAATCATCAATAACGCAATCCAGAATAAGGGGGCGGCATAACCCACCATGGATGAGAACGAAATGATGTTATCCAACCATTTACCCTGTCTCATACCTGCGATGGTGCCAGCTGGAATACCCACAAACACAGATATCATAAACGCGGCAAAACACAGCTCTAGAGTTGCAGGAAGTACAGCTGAAAGCTCTTGGGTAATGGGTACACCAGCTTTAGTCAGTCCAAAATCTAGACGAGACAATTGAGCGACATAATCAAGCCAGCCAGGGAAAAACGCTTGAGTAGTCCAGAAAGAATCAGGGTCAAGTCTGACTAAGCTATAGCCGACGAAAGTCAGGATCAATAACGTAATGACAAATAGATTTAGTCTGCGGACAGAATACCAAAACATCTACTTCAACCTCACAACTTGATCAAACGGTTGGGCGTTGAATGGACTGGTTCTAAAACCTGTCAGGCTATCGCTATGTGCTTGATATTTTTGACCGTGTGCAATAGGCAACACAGGAACTTCCTCATTCAAAATGTTTTGTGCTTGTCGATATAGATTGAGTCGATATCTTGGTTGACTCACTTCAAGCGCCAGATCTAACAGAAAGTCAAAGTCATCATTACACCACATAGATAGATTCAAACCTTCACGTTTTGACGTGCAAGATAACAAAGGACGTAAGTAGTTATCTGGGTCGCCAGTATTTCCCACCCAACCTGTGAGCAGTAGATCAACGGACTCAATATTCGATAGCTCTTGGCGATCGACTCGATCATCGGTGAGTAGGTTAAGGGTAATTCCCACATCGGCTAAGTTAGCTTGGATAAGTTCTGCCGTTTTACGTGGACTCGGGTTGTAGACTCGTGGCTCAAGAGGTACCGCCATAGTGAGCTCTAGCCCTTTCTCATAGCCAGCCTCTTTTAGCAGCGCCATTGAATAATTACGGTCGTAGCGAATTTGAGTGGCATCTTTCTGGTGTGCCCAAGAACTTGGTGGAAGAAGGCTATAAGCTTTCTCTCCGGTGCCAAAATAAACTGCTTCGAGAATGTTGTCGCGGTTTATCGCGAGATTCAGGGCTTTACGAACTCTAGGGTCACTAAGTGCTTTATGCTGAGTATTGATAGCCACAAAAGCCACGTTCATGGCTGGTTTGGCTTGTAGAACGATGGACTCTTCATTCAATATCACAGGGATTTGGCTTGAAATAGGCGAGTTCAGGACATCGCACTCATTTCTTAATAGTTTAGCTAAGGCGCCAGCTCCGCGATGAGAGATATCAAATACGACTTGTTCCATATCTACTTTGCCACGCCAGTAGTTTTCGTGACGCTTTAGGCGAACTAAATCTGCGACTTGGTATTCGTCTAGGTAGAAAGGCCCAGTACCAACAGGGTAAATATCAATATCGAGTTTATGATCGGAAAAGACGAGTTGATCAGCATATTCAGCAGAATAGATTGGTGCGTGTGCCGTCGAAATGTTGGAAAGGAACGAGTTGTCTGGCCTCGATAGAGTAAACTTGACCGTGTTGTCATCCAATGCTTCAACTTTCTCGACCAAATTTGCGAAGTCAATGCCTGCGAACCACGGATAGACACTGCCGCCTACGTCGTGGAAGGGATTGTTAGGGTCGATAATACGCGTGAAGCTAAATACAACATCGTCCGCATTCATCGGACGTGTGGGAGTAAACCATTCAGTGGTTTGGAACTCTACACCTTTGCGCAGAGTGAACGTGTACTCTGTGCCTTCCTCGTTAACTTGCCAGGATTTCGCTAAGTTTGGAACGGGTTGGTGAGTGCCCGGGTTTAGCGTCAGTAGCGTATCGAATAACTGCGGCGCAATGGATTCGACAGTGATGCCACCGTCTACTAATTGCGGGTTAAAAGTACTAGGACGACCTTGGTCGCAATAGACGAATCCGTCTTGTCTAACTTTTGAGTGATCGACTTTTTCTTCGCAACCTGTCAATAGGATGAGACCGCAAAGTCCAAGCGATAAATTGATTAATGCCTTCATAAACACGCTACATTCATTTTAGCGAACGTAATATCTGTATTGAGATCAGGGTAATTTACCACTAAATCGTCAGCTAAACCAATAATCACAAGTACTTATCGTGCAATTGGTTAAAAAGTGTGGCGACTGTCTGACCCTGCTCAAACCAGTTTGTACTTTCGCACTAAACCTCTTAGCTGATCATAGCTCAAGCTTAGCAGCTTAGCAGCACCGCGTTGATTGTATTGAGCTTGCTTAAGTGCTTCATTAATCAACTTTATATTTTGTTCATCCTGCCATGTTTTAAAATCGAGTGGAAAGGTGAACGCCTCTTCAGTTGAAGGTTGAGAGGACAGAGACTCTTGTTCAGAAGGCTTCTCACTATGTTCCGCTCTCATTGATGGAAGTGCACCGAATTGACCTTCAAATGGATTGAATATTAATGACTCAATGGGCTGTTCATTGGTCCCTTGTTGATACACAGCACGCTCAACTACATTTTTTAATTCACGAATGTTACCTGGCCAAGGGTAGTCAGCCATGCTTTGCCAAGCTTGTTCGGTGAACCCAACAAAGAACGGTAGACCCAACTCTCGACACATTTTTATCGCAAAGAACTCGGCTAATAGTGGAATATCTTCGGGACGATGGCGCAGAGGCGGTAGATGGATCACGTCAAATGCCAGCCTATCAAGAAGGTCAGGACGGAACCTTCCTTGCTCTGCGAGTTTTGGTAAATCTTCGTTGGTGGCACAAACCAGTCGAACGTCTGCTTCCAACGCTTTTGCTCCGCCTACACGTTCATACTGCCCGTATTCAATCACTCTAAGGAGCTTCTCTTGCACAGATAAAGGGGTAGTAGCGAGTTCGTCTAAGAATAGTGTGCCATTTTCTGCTCGCTCGAATCGTCCTTGGTGACGACCTTTTGCACCGGTAAACGCGCCAGATTCGTGCCCGAACAGCTCAGAGTCGATCAGCCCTTCACTCAAGGTTGAACAATTAAGAGAAACCAAAGGTTGATCCCAACGTTTAGACAAATAGTGTAAACGCTGAGCAATCAATTCTTTACCGGTACCACGCTCACCGATAACTAATACAGGACGGTCAATGGGAGCGAGTCGAGATACTTTATCGAGTACGGCTAGAAAGGCAGGAGATTCGCCAATTAAGTTTTGTGCCATAGTGATTCCTCTAGGTTGGTAAAAATTACCAATAGTTGGCTAGAGCCATCATAGCATGTCAATCTGATTAAGCGAGTCTAATATCTATCTTATTGAATATTATGGGTTTAACAAATTGGCACGGTAATTGGATTAACAATAGCAACGATTCAGAGTTCATTGGCGAGCTCATCCAATTAGGAGAAGTAGTATGGGTATTTTTTCTCGTTTTGCAGATATTGTAAATTCAAACGTGAGCGCTTTACTTGATAAGGCAGAAGATCCAGAGAAAATGATTCGTCTGATCATTCAAGAAATGGAAGATACATTAGTTGAAGTTCGCACTAACTCAGCAAAAGCGATTGCCGACAAAAAAGAGTTAGCTCGCAAAGTGAAAGCGATTGAAGAGCAAATTATAGAGTGGCAGCAAAAAGCGACACTCGCGTTAACAAAACAGCGTGAAGATTTAGCGCGAGCAGCACTGATTGAAAAGCAGAAGCTTGAAAATGTAGTGAAAGGGCTGCACGATGAGCAAACTTTGGTGGAAGAAACCATCGACAAGCTCACTAATGAAATTGCTAAATTAGAAGCCAAAATTACCGAGACACGTGCGAAGCAGCAGGCGCTGATCATTCGTTCGGAAGCAGCAAGCAATCGTCGTGATGTGCAGAAGCACTTGCATACCAGCCGCACTCATGAAGCGATGGCGAAGTTTGAACAATACTCTCGCAAAATTGATGAACTAGAAGCGGAAGCTGACCTGTATTCGAAAACAGGTAATGCGAAATCTTTAGATCAAGAGTTTGCTGAGCTGCAAGCACAGGACGAAATTGATAAAGAGCTCGCTAAGCTTAAAGAGCAAATGAACAACGAAAAATAATGCGGATTAGGAGAAAAGTATGTCGTCATTTTTAATTGCGGGTCCATTAATTGTCTTTTTGATTTTTGTTGCACCGCTGTGGCTTTTTCTCCACTACCGCAGCAAGCGTAAATCAGAGAGTGGTCTGTCGCAGCAAGACTTCCAAAAGCTGCAATCGCTGTCTCAACGTGCAGAAAAAATGCAACTACGTGTTGATAACCTAGAGCGAATTCTGGATGTGGAATCCCCAAACTGGAGGCAAACCTATGACTCATAGAGAGCTGTATAAAGATCCGGTCAATGGCAAGCTGACAGGGGTGTGCGCAGGTTTAGCCAATTATTTCGGTATTGAAGTTTGGCTGATACGAATTCTTGTAATTTCGGCGGCGCTGTTAGGGGGGAGCTTTTTAGTCTTGTTGGCGTACGTAGCAATGAGCTTGATGCTAGAAAAGCAGCCTGACAACTTTGTTGAAGCCATGAAAACCAAGAAAGAACACTCATTGAAGAGTAAACCTTGGCAACAAGGGCAAAACGCGAAAGACTTGCTGAATACGCTAGAGCGCGATTTTGACTCGATGGAGCATAAAGTGAGAGATATGGAAGCGTATGTCACGTCAGAGGCATACAAAGTAAATCGAGAGTTCAGTAAGCTTTAATATCTTATAGCGAATGAATAAAGAGGTGCAGTGGCACCTCTTTTTTATATTTGCTGGAGAATAGATGAGAAACAGTTGTTGTTAATGCTTGTCGCGCAGTTGTTCTGTTAACCAGTTTGACAACGCTTGAAATTTTACCCGCTGTTCCATTCCTTTTGGGCAGACTAAATCATAGCCTTTACCTGATTCCACGCTGGCAAATGGAGCCACTAACTTTCCCTGCTTAATTAACGGTGCAATAAACTCCTTTCTGCCGAGAGCGACTCCCAAAGAGAGCTGGGCCGCATCTATGGCAATCCTGTTATCGCTATAATAGTCACACTTAACCTGGCAGCTGATGTTGAGCTGCATCTCATTGAGCCAGTGCTGCCAAGCAATGCTGTCGCTGTTGTGAATAAAACGCACGTCTTTTAGTTGAGAATCATCAAGATGCAGTTGGTGTTTTTCAGCGTACTCTGGGCTGCAAACCGGTATACGCTGACCAGCAAAGAGTCGCCGGCTGAAGTGGTTAGGATAAATACCTTCACTGTAAAAAATAGCAGCATCGTATGCTTCGAACTGAAAATCACTTTGATTCTGTTTGGTGTCCAGTTTGATGCTTAGATTCGGATATTGATGACGAAAATCCGGCAGTCTTGGCATTAACCACGATGATGCGAAATAGGGGGAGGTCGCGATGTATAGCTCACCCGTTAACTCACCTGTTTGGATGTCTGACAGTTCAGAAAATATAGATTCAAATGAGGTATTCAGAATACTGAAAACCCGCTGTCCTTCTGGGGTAAGTTCGAGTTTCCTCGTTTTCCTAATGAACAAGTTAAAGTTAAGCAGCGTTTCAAGCTTTTTAATGCGTTGGCTTACGCCTCCTTGAGTAAGAAATAATTCTTGTGCGGCGTGAGTGAAACTAAGATGTCGAGCCGCCACATTAAACGTATGCAAGAGTGATAACAACTGCTGTCGATTGTGGTTTAGATTCATGGATTACTCCGGCTAATGTATTGGTTCGATTTATTGGTTTGTTTAACGTTTTTCTTGATTATAAATTACATCACGTAATCTTAAATCGGAAGGGTAAACGTGATGAAGCAGACTAAAAAGCTAAAAGTAGTCGTAATTGGTGGTGGTTCGAGCTATACGCCAGAGTTGGTAGAAGGATTGTTGACTCGACATCAAGAGCTACCAATATCGGATCTTTGGTTAGTAGATATTGACGAAGGAATGGAGAAAGCAACGGTGATTGCTGATCTGACCAAAAGAATGATCGCCAAAGCCGAGTGCGACATTACCGTGCACCTGACGACAAATCGTCAACAAGCTCTAGTTGATGCAGATTTCGTTTGTTCTCAATTTCGGGCGGGCCGGATTGAAGCCCGACTACGTGATGAGAGAATAGCGTTAAAATATCGAGTTATTGGGCAAGAGACTAATGGCCTTGGGGGATTCTCCAATGCGTGTCGAACGATCCCTATAGCGTTGGAAATTGCGAAGGAGATGGAAGCGCTATGTCCTAATGCATGGTTGCTTAATTTCACCAACCCTTCGGGTATGGTTACTGAAGCGCTGACTAAGTACTCGAAAATAAAAACCGTCGGACTGTGTAACGTCCCTGTGAATATGGAGCGAGGTGCTGCTGAAATGCTGGGTGTTGATCGTAAAGACATCACTATGCAAATCGCTGGACTGAATCACTTGGTGTGGGCTCGAAAAATTCTTCATGATGGCAAAGATAAGTGTGAAGAGGTCATCAATGAACTACTTGCTGGTAACGACCGAATGACGCCGAAGAACATCCCTCCGTTTAAATGGGATGAAGGTATCATTAAGAGTTTAGGTATGGTGCCTTGCGCATACCTTCGCTACTACTATCAATCGCGTGACATTCTCGATAAAGAGTATGCTGCTTCAGCGAGTAAGAGTAATCGAGCTGATCTAGTGGCAAAAGTAGAAGCTGAGCTGTTGGAAATCTATAAAGATCCTACGTTGGATACCAAGCCTAAACTGCTTGAAGAACGTGGTGGTGCTTACTACTCTGAAGCAGCCTGTGAACTGATGAGCAGCATTCACAACAACAAGCGTTCAATCATGCATGTGAATACTCGTAATAATGGTGCGATTCAAGGCTTGCCTGATGACTGTGCGGTTGAGGTGAGCTCTATTATCACAAGTAGTGAGATTATTCCGTTAAATGTCGCGCCATTTGAAACCGGAACATTACGGCTAATTCAACTGATGAAAGAGTTCGAAACGTTAACGGTGGAAGCAGCAATTACGGGCGATATTAATCTTGCCAAGCGTGCACTCATGCTTAACCCAATTGTTGATAGTGGCCAACACATTGACGAAGCGCTAAGAGAAACGATTCGAGAGAATATAGGCTTTATGCCAGCGTTTACGCACTTCTTATAAGAATAATCAAGGTTAGTAGTTATGAAACTCATTTTGAACGCAGATGACTTTGGGCTGACTGAATCGGTGAACTTAGCTATAGCAGATTGCTTCCATGCTGGAATGGTGAAGTCGACGACGATTATGATGAATCAGCCTGCTGTAGAGCATGCCGCTGAATTGTATCGACGAGGGCTTATATCGGAGGTTGGCTTACACTTTACCGTTACCGCAGGTAGACCGATCTCAGATCCTGATCTTATCCCTAGCTTGGTGAATGATGACGGAGAATTCTTTGATAAGACGATACTGTTTAACAAATCAGATGTTTCGAGTGACGAGGTAGAAGTTGAGCTGAAGGCTCAGTACCGCGCTGCGTTAGATATGGGATTCAATATTAATCACATCGATAGTCATCATTTTGGAGGCGTCTATCGACCCCTAAAACAAGGTTTTACTCAAGCGGTGAACAAGGTTGGACTTCCCGTGCGGAGAATCGATAACATCATCCAAGGGCAAGAGTTGTTAGCTGTCCCTACACCGGATGTATTTGATATGGGGTTCTATGCTGAGGGAGCGACGATCGAACACTTAAAAGCGATGCTTCTTGCTTACCAAGAGCAAAAGCCGAGTGGTACGATAGAGCTCATGTGCCATCCCGCTCGAAAGGTTAGTGAGGAGCTTGTCGCACTCTCAAGTTACACCGACTCAAGGGTTGAAGAATGGCGAATTCTCACCAACTTAGAGATGTCATTGTGGTTGCAGCAACAAGGAATTGAGTGTGTCGGCTTTGATGCATTGAACGTATAAAATCATTTACGAAAATTCAATAGAGCAAGGTGAGGATATTCACCTTGCTCATTGGCTTGTGAAATTTAAGAAAATTAGCATAAATCTATTATTAATTAATGAGTTGCTGGCAAGGCACGATTCTCTCGACTATGTTTTAAAGTACATTAAGAACAAGGCAGTTGAGAATGAAGAGCAAGCTTTCCTTTTTGGCGATAGTCGCCAGTCTTATAAGTGGCTGTGGACAAGAACCACCGCCAATTCCTGAACCGGACTCTCGTCCAGCCAAACTGTTTAACGTCGCTGTCGGCAATAGTAAATTTGAGCGCACATTCCCTGCTACTTCAGAAGCGGGTGATAAAGCCGTTCTCGCTTTCCGTGTTCCCGGGCAATTAGAGCAAATAGTAGTCCGCGCAGGCCAACCCGTTTCTAAGGGACAATTACTTGCTCAGCTCAACCCCGACGAATATCAATTATTAGAGAAGCAAGCCAAGGCGAATTTCCAATTGGCGGATGTTCAATATCAAAGGGCTCTTAAGTTACGCAAGGATAAAGTCGTGTCCGAACAAGACTTTGACCAAGCAAAGGCAAACATGAATTCCGCTCAAGCCAATTGGTCTCAAGCTAAGGCCAATTTACGCTATACCAAATTGCTTGCCCCGTATGACGGTACTATTTCCATAATCCCTGCAGACAATTACGAGTACATTCAAGCCAAAGAAGGGGTTATGAATATCCAATCGAATCAACTTATTAAGGTTATTTTTCAGCTGCCTGATCTATTGTTGAATCGATTCCAATCGAAAAATCAAGTAGATGCTTCCATGGTCTTTGATGCTTATCCATCACGTGCTTTCGAACTAACTTTTCAAGAAATTGATACTGAGGCTGACCCAAAGACGGGCAGTTACAAAGTGACCATGATCATGGAGAGACCGACAGACGTGGGGATCCTACCTGGAATGGCTGGTCAGGTAAGCGTAGTCACTCGCAGCACTGGCGCTACGGTAATCCCTCAGTCAGCACTGTTTATGGAAGGGGATACTAAGTGTGTTTGGCGGGTTAGTGAACAAGGAATTGTCGAGAAAGTAGCAGTAGAGCTTAACGACAAGCGACAGGTTATTAGTGGGCTAAACGATGGCGATCAAATAGTAGTTTCTGGGGTGCAAGGGATTGAATCAGGTATTAAGGTCCGTGAGTGGGTCAAGGAAAGAGGGCTTTGATATGCATAGTCGCTTAGTAAGCATTCTAGTTCTTGCTGCAATAATATCAGGATGTAGCAAACCCGAAGTGGGAACGAGAGAGGAAGTTCCTAAGGTGAGAGTCACGGAGATTGGCAAAACCGAGCTGAAAAATAGTCTTTATTTTCCTGCTCTTGCTATGGCGGCGGACCGCTCTCACCTCAGCTTTAGAGTCGCAGGAGAAATCAGCTCTATCGATCTTAAAGAAGGTGATTTTGTGAAAAAAGGTGATGTGTTGGCAGTGCTTGAACCCACAGATTACCAATTGGCGGTAGATAATGCGCAAGCACGGTTTGGCGTCATTGACAGTCAATTTCGTCGCTCAAGCCCTTTGGTTAAAAAGGGACTATTAGCGCAATCACAATTCGATGAAATTGCAGCACAAAGAGCCTATGCAAAAGCGGAACTAGAGCTTGCTAAGTTACGACTATCTTTTACAGAGCTTCTTGCTCCTGTGGATGGTGTAATATCGCGAGTGTCAGCAGAACAATTTGAGAACGTTCAAATCGGTCAGCAAGTGGTCAATATCCATAGCGTTGATGAAGTAGAGGTGATTGTTCAACTCCCTGACAGCTTTTCACTAAACCAACCTACGAATCGCGATCTAGCTAGCATTGAAACTCTCGTCCGCGTGCCTTCTGGTAATGAATATACCGCACGGCTGAAAGAGTTTACCACCGAGCCTGACCCCTCCTTGGGTACTTTTACAGCTACATTAGTGCTGCCTATGCCGAAAAACGAATACATTCTAGATGGTATGGCGGTGGACGTGACATCCAAAGCTAAAGATGTTGGTCTGAATTTGACCCGAGGAGTGAGTGTTCCAATAGAGGCTGTCTTTAATCAAGATGGCGATTCGCTCAATGACAATGAGAAATTCGTTTGGCTGCTAAATGAAGACAGTACGGTAACTAAACAGAAAGTGACGACGGGTAAAGTTTCTCAAACCACAATTCAAATAGTCGATGGCTTGGAGCAAACGCAACAGATAGTGATTGCTGGTATTGCAAGGCTCAGAGACGGCATTAAAGTGGAAGTACTCTCGCAGGAGGCGAAGTGATGAACCAAGAAAAACAACAATCATTGCCTCAATCGGATGACGAGGTTACGGGCGTTGCCGCGTATTTTATTCGCAATAAAGTCATCAGTTGGATGGTGTCGTTAATATTCCTGATAGGTGGGGTTTCTGCATTCTTTGGACTGGGTCGATTGGAAGACCCGGCATTTACGATAAAAGATGCGATGGTTGTGACCTCGTACCCTGGTGCGACGCCTCAACAAGTGGAAGAGGAAGTTACGTATCCGATAGAGAAAGCTATTCAGCAGCTCACTTATGTGGATGAGATCAACTCCATATCGAGCCGTGGTCTGTCTCAGATAACTGTGACTATGAAAAACAACTATGGTCCTGATGACTTACCTCAAATATGGGACGAACTGCGTCGTAAAGTAAATGACGTGAAAGGCTCGTTGCCTCCAGGGGTGAATGAGCCATCGGTAATTGATGACTTTGGTGATGTATATGGCGTGTTGTTTGCCTTAACGGGAGAAGGATACAACTACAAAGAACTTCTAGATTATGTCGACTATCTGCGACGTGAATTAGAACTGGTAGACGGAGTCAGTAAGGTCTCGGTAACAGGTGACCAACAAGAACAAGTATTTATTGAGATTTCGATAAAACGGATCAGCGCTCTTGGTATTGCGCCAAGCACGATTTTCAATTTGCTTCAAACTCAGAACATTGTTTCTAACGCAGGTGCAACCCGAATTGGTGATGAATACATTCGTATTCAACCAACCGGAGAGTTTACGGATGTGTCGGAGCTCGGTGACCTTATCCTTACGGAAGGTGGAGCTCAAGGTCTGATCTTCTTGAAAGATGTCGCAGAGATAAAGCGAGGGTTTATCGAAGTCCCATCGAACATCATTACTTATAATGGCGATACTGCACTCAACGTAGGAATCTCGTTTGCTAGTGGCGTCAATGTAGTCGAAGTTGGTGACAGGTTATACAGACGATTAGCGGAGCTAAAATATCAACAGCCAGTTGGTATCGAAATTAACGAAGTTTATAGTCAACCAAAGGAAGTGGATAAATCAGTTCGTGGGTTCGTAGTTAGCTTGGGGCAAGCCGTTGCCATTGTAATAGTGGTGTTGCTGTTCTTTATGGGACTACGCTCGGGCTTATTGATTGGACTGATTTTACTGCTTACGGTCCTTGGGACTTTCATTTTCATGCAGTACATGGCTATCGATCTTCAAAGGATTTCTCTGGGAGCCCTAGTCATAGCGTTGGGGATGCTGGTGGATAATGCCATCGTGGTCGTTGAAGGGATATTAATAGGAACACAAAAAGGGAGGACTCGGCTTCAAGCCGCAACCGATATTGTGACGCAAACGAAATGGCCGTTGCTGGGGGCGACTGTGATTGCGGTTACTGCTTTTGCGCCCATTGGCTTGTCCGAAGACTCAACAGGCGAATATTGCGGCACGTTATTTTCCGTACTATTAATTTCACTCATGCTAAGTTGGTTTACTGCTATATCTCTTACGCCTTTCTTCGCCGATCTGTTTTTCCGAGGTATGAAGGTGAAGGAGGGAGAGGAAGGCAATGATCCTTATAACGGATTTGTTTTTGTTGCTTACCGAAAGTTCCTTGAGTTTTGTATGCATCGAGCTTGGTCGACGGTGGTCGTATTAATTATGGCACTAGTGGCGGCCTTATATGGATTTACTCAAGTTAAACAGTCATTCTTTCCAGCCTCTACAACGCCGATGTTCCAAGTGGATGTTTGGCTACCAGAAGGAACCGACATTAGAGCAACCAATACCAAGCTTAAAGCAATTGAAACTTGGATCTCTGAGCAACCAGAAGCTGACCATATCACGACAACGGCGGGTAAAGGGTTGCAGCGATTTATGCTGACTTATGCACCGGAAAAGAGTTATGCCGCTTATGGAGAAATTACCACTAGGGTCACTAGCTATGAGGCATTGCAGCCACTAATGGCTCGGTTCCGAGATTATCTAGACGCAACTTTCCCTGAGATCAACTACAAGCTTAAGCAAATTGAACTCGGTCCTGGAGGTGGTGCAAAGATTGAGGCGAGAATCATTGGCTCTGACCCGACGGTACTTAGAAGTATAGCGTCGCAAGTTATGGATATTTTGTATGCCGACCCAGGTGCTTACAACATTCGACACGATTGGCGCGAACGCACTAAAGTTCTTGAGCCTGTGTTTAATGAGAGTCAGGCTAGACGTTACGGTATTACAAAATCTGATGTGGATGATGTGCTAATGATGTCCTTCTCCGGTAAGTCTGTTGGTTTGTACCGAGATGGAACAACCTTGATGCCTATTGTGGCAAGGCTACCAGACGAAGAGCGAGTGGATATTCGTAACATAGAAGGGATGATGATTTGGAGTCCCGCACTGAGTGAGTTTATTCCATTCCAACAGGTCACACAGGGATATGATACTCGCTGGGAAGACCCGATCATTGTCCGCAAGAATCGCAAACGGATGCTGACGGTGATGGCAGATCCAGATCTACTGGGCGAAGAAACTGCTGCTACGCTCCAAAAGCGTATCCAGTCTAAAATTGAGGCGATAGACCTACCGCCAGGTTATTCATTAGAGTGGGGGGGAGAATATGAGTCTTCTGGGGACGCGCAAGAGTCTCTGTTCCAAACAATGCCTATGGGCTATCTGTTCATGTTCTTAATTACTATCTTCTTGTTTAATGCGGTGAAGGAAGCACTTATCGTCTGGCTAACTGTGCCTCTGGCCGTCATTGGTGTTACCACCGGACTACTTGCCTTAAATACTCCATTTGGTTTTATGGCATTATTGGGTTTTCTAAGTCTGTCAGGGATGTTATTAAAAAACGGTATCGTTTTACTTGACCAGATTGAGATAGAAATTAAAACCGGAAAAGAGCCGTATTTAGCGGTTGTTGATGCGGCGTTAAGTCGAGTGAGGCCAGTGTGTATGGCAGCGATCACTACTATCTTGGGGATGATTCCGTTATTACCGGATATCTTTTTCAAGCCGATGGCGGTAACAATTATGTTTGGTTTAGGATTTGCGACTGTATTGACGTTAATTGTCGTTCCAGTGCTGTATCGTATCTTCCACAGAGTTAAACCAATCTAGATATTTGGGAGCATTACGCTGCTCCCAAATACCTCTATCCATTAAGGAGAAATGAATTCGATGTGCAAACGATGCCCATGGCTTGATGAAACCAAGCAAGATTATGTGGAATATCACGATAAGGAGTGGGGTGTCCCCGTACTAGACGACCAAACTATGTTTGAGTATCTAGTGTTGGAATCCGCTCAAGCAGGATTGAGTTGGTATACCATCTTAAAACGTCGCGAAGGGTATCGAAACGCATTTGCTAACTTTGATGTAGAGAAAGTAGCCCGTTTTACCGAAGAAGATGAACGTCGTTTACGGGAAGATAGTGGGATTATTCGCAATAAATTGAAAATCAGCTCAACTATCACCAACGCTCAGCATTTCATTGAGATACAAGAAGAATTTGGTAGCTTTTGTAATTATATCTGGTCGTTTGTCGACAATAAGGTATTAGTAACTAGTCCTAAGACGCTAGAAGATTATCCAGCCACGTCTGAGGTCTCGGATCGGTTAAGTAAAGACCTTAAGAAGCGCGGCTTTAAGTTTGTTGGGTCGACCATTATCTACGCCCACCTTCAAGCGGCGGGGCTAATCAATGATCACAGTGTTTCTTGCTATCGACGCCAAGAAGTTATCGATAGCTATCCGCAGCTTGGCCTAGAATACCAGTTAGTTTAGAGGCTACTCTATGGTGTTGGAAACCTGCCCGATCCCTTCAATTGAGACCGTCACAGTATCACCCGACCTAAGTGCTCTTGTTCGACCTGGTGTACCAGCAAAAATCATATCACCAGGTCGTAGCGTAATGTATCTACTGATATAGCCAACGATTGTTGGGACATTGTGAATCATGTTTGCCAGTGTTTCTTGTTGCATGATTTTGCCATTAAGACGCGTAACGATTTCTTGTTTGCCGATATCGACATCGGTTGTAATGAAGTTAGATACAGGACCAAAACCTGTTGCACCTTTAGCACGCCACCACTGCAGGTCTTGAGCTTGCCAACTGCGCTCTGTCAAATCGTTGCCAGCTAAGTACCCAAAAACACAACTCAGTGCATTTTGATAGCTTGTGTCGTGACATGTCTTGCCGATCACAATGACAAGCTCTCCTTCAAAATGAACATTATTTGCTTCATCGGGAAATGACAATGCACCACTTAACCTAACAGCGTCGATAGACTTGAAGAAAATCTCCGGCTTTGCAGCTCCAGAGTTGCCTGCATGACTGCGAAAATTGAGGCCGACAGCGTAAACGCTACCGTGAGTAATAGGGGCCAGTAATGTTGCTTCATTAGCTGTGATTACTTTTACGGTAGAAGGACTATCAAATGGCCTTGAAGACAAAAGGTCATAGTGGTTTGGGCTTTGTTTTGAGACGCGTACCCAGTGTTGTTTGTTTTGATACTCGACGAGTCCATATTGTGCCGCTATCGATTGAAATGGTAGAAAAATCAGTAACAGTATAAGTCTCATTGCCGCCGTCCTAGAATAGGTTCCTGAATACATCTATGAAAGTGTGCTCAACAGAGTATAGTGATGAGTCATTAATTACGTGAAAATCGATGTCTGGTTCAATAGAACTTAGTAGGTAGTGGAAAGATATGGAAAAATTTGATTCGATTTACGCCAGAGCGGCAGATAGAAAAGGTGGCGAGCAAGGACTTGAGTCGATCGTCTCCAAACCACTGAGCCGAGATGAGGTGGCAGCTATTCCTGAAGATCGTTGGTTGTCTGCGTTTTCAATGAAAGTGTTCCAAAGTGGAATATCGTGGAAAGTGGTAAGAAACAAATGGCCAAACTTCGAGGAACATTTTTTCCAATTCAGAATCGACCCGCTACTAATGCTGTCTGAAGAACAGTGGGAACAAAAAGCCCAAGACCCAAAAATCATTCGTCATATGACTAAAGTCATGTCGATACCAGTTAATGCTTCGATGATCCAAGCCGCTCGCTACGAGCACGAGTCTTTTGCGCAAATGGTAGCCGATTGGCCGAAAGAATCGATCGTCGAACTCTGGGCACACCTTAAAAAACATGGCGCAAGACTCGGCGGAAATACTGGACCTTATGCGTTAAGGCAATTGGGTGTAGACACCTTTATTTTATCAAATGATGTAGAAGGCTATTTACGTAATACTAATATCATTGACTCGGGTAGAGGGACAAAACGTGCGATGAATGCTGCAAACAAAGCATTTATGGAATGGCATCAAGAGTCGGGTCGGTCACTTTCAGAAATCAGCCAAATCATTGCTTATGGTTTTGGCGATAATCGAGTTTAGCTAGGTAAGGGAGACTTTCTCTTCCAATGTCTTTGAGACATAAGTTCCCCCTGCTGCGCAGGGGGAAGATTTAGTTGGGCAAACTCTTAAGTAAATCTATTTATGATTCCAGAATCACTCGCGTATCTTCACTCAACGATTCTAACTCACTTGCCACATCTTTAATTTGCATTGCTGCAGGTATTTTGAGCGCCATTGTTGCTGTAAATAGGCTTGAACCAATACCACCGCCCCCTGCGATAAATACACGCTGGCAGTCCATATCTAGAATACGAATATCTTGCCCATCTAAGAACTGGGTGATTTCGTTAACGATACCGGCTCGGTCGTTAGCATCTAATCGTAACTGGAATACCTCTTCTTGGTCATGACGATGCTCAGCGGTATCGGTGATTTGAACTAATAACCCTTGCTGTTCACTGAAAGCACTTTTGACTGCTTGAACATTGTCCGTAGGAAGTTCGACTTTTATGACGGCGGCCACATGGTCTTCGATAAAATTCACTTTGCTCACCAGCCATTTACCGCCGTTTTCGTGGGTAACTGATGCAAGGTTTTTAATGGTGGCTGGGCTAGCTTGGCCAACAAAGTTGACAATGAAAGTACTGCTGCTCATACGATTCCCTCCACAGGTTTAAAACCAACAACTATTTGAATAGTTAACTCCAGTTTAGATCTAAAAAAGGTCGGTCGCATGATGAACGTCAAGTATTCACTCTAAAAACAAAACAAGATTATTGAACTGTAGTTAGGCGCACAATTTTCATGGTTTTTATTTGGTCAACAAAGAGTTAGCCATAATACCTCTCCCTTTCGCAGACCTAATTTACAGTTCTCTGACATTTAATTACTAGACCGACCGGTTTGTTTTGATTATTGTGTGATCACTTTCTTAGGAGGACAACCATGCAAAACACGACTTTTGATGATTTGAAACTCATTCACAAGCGATTAAAAAAGCACTATCAAAGTGAACCAATGCCAAGCTATGAGGCTCGTGTTGCCGTGCTTACGTCGTTAAAAGTGTCGTTGCAACAATTCAGTGACGCGCTTTGTGATGCTCTGGATAAAGACTATGGAAAGAGAAGCCGACAGGACACATTAGTTGCCGACGTCTTGCCATGTATTGGCAATATTGACCACACCCTATCCCAGTTAGCGCAATGGATGAGTCCATGTCCGAGAGACGCGGGCCCATTACTTTCAAGCTCAACTGTAGAGGTGGTGTATCAACCTAAAGGAGTTGTCGGCATCGTTACTCCTTGGAACTTCCCTGTCATGCTTTCTATTGGTCCTTTGATATCTGCGATTGCTGCGGGTAACAGGGCGATGATCAAACTGAGTGAGTTCACCCCTGCCACCAATTCGGTCATTCGTGAAATGCTTGCAAGCTGCTTTAGCGATACTGAGGTTGTCGTCATTGAAGGTGAGGCCGATATTGCTGCTCAGTTCACCTCTTTACCATTCGACCATTTGCTCTTTACTGGCTCGACAGAAGTTGGTCGTAAGGTCATGAAAGCTGCGTCAGAAAACCTAACGCCAGTCACCTTAGAACTTGGCGGCAAGTCGCCAGTTCTTGTCGCGGATGACGCTGAAATTGAGATGGCTGTGGAACGCATTATTTATGGCAAGAGTTTGAATAATGGTCAGGTGTGTGTAGCTCCTGATTATGTATTGATTCCCGAAGGCAAGCAGCACGCTTTTGTTAAGGCATATGTCGAGCATTATCAAAAACTGTTTCCCCAAGGGGTAAACAGCGACTCGATGACTAGTCTGATTAATCAGCGTCAGTTCCAACGTCTTCATGATTTGCTCTCCAATGAAGTAGCGGCAGAGTCTCATGTTACTGCCTGTCATAAAGAAGCGCTCGACGTGGAAAGACAACTGATGGCGACACACTTAATTGTTAATCCATCTCTGCAATCACCGGTTATGACTCAAGAAATTTTTGGTCCCTTATTGCCGATCATCACCTATTCCAACATTGATGGTGCAATTAACTTTATTACTGAGAGACCAAGGCCCCTAGCACTTTATCTGATGAGCGAAGATGACTCATTGCAACGCAAAGTTGCTAATCAGGTGCACTCTGGTGGCATGTGCATTAATGACTGCGTTTTCCACCTAGCGGTCGATGATGCGCCATTTGGAGGTATTGGTGAGTCTGGAAAAGGGGCTTACCACGGTAAAGAAGGCTTCCTAACTTTCTCTCACGCCAAGACGGTGATGACGACCGATGCACAGCAACACAATGTCAGCTTATTACTTGGCCCTGAAGATAACGAATTCAAACGTGCAGTACTAAAAACACTGTGCGCATAACTGACTAATTGGAGATTCAACTATGAATAACTTTACTTTCAACCTTAGAACCGTCGTTCACTCTGGTGCATCATCCGTAGAAGCGATCCCAACCCTGTTTAAAGCGAAAGGGGCGCAGCGAGTGTTGCTGGTCAGCGACAAAGGTCTTGAGTCATTAGGTTTTGTCGAGCGTTTGGCATCGCTGTTTTCGACGGAAGAGAACGTGAAGCTTGCGGGTATTTACACCGATATTGAAGCGGACGCGAGCTGTTTGGATATTAATCGCGCTCTGGAATTTGCAAAACAGGTGAATGCAGACAGTATTTTGGCGCTCGGCGGGGGGAGCGTTATCGATGCATCAAAAGGTATCAAATATGGTTTAGAACATAAGCTTGATGATATCCGTGATGCGATTCAAGGTGGTGGGCGTCTTGAAGTTGGTCCTGATGTAAAACCGTTTTCAATTCCTCATATAGGCGTACCGACTACGGCAGGTACAGGTGCAGAAGCATCGCCTATCGCTGTTTTTTATAATGACAGAGAGCAGGTTAAAGCGAGTTTAGTCGTCTCTGGACTTGAGTGCGATATTGCGGTTTTAGACCCTGAGCTGACAGTGAATTTGCCAGCAGCGTTAACAGTATCGACAGGTATGGACGCATTAACTCATGCTATTGAAGCGTTGGCATCGCCGTTAAGTAATACCTTCACTGATGCTTATGCGACTCAGGCGTGTCGCTTGATATTGAATAACCTACCGCAAGTACTTCAGTCTCCGCAAAATGTAGCGGCTCGTAGTGAGCTCCTACAAGCAAGTACCATGGCTATTTCTGCGTTCTATTCGTCTTTAGGTGGTATACCGATCCATAACTGCGCGCACGCATTTGGCGCGATAGCGCATATCCCACATGGTGATGCCAATAGTGTCTTATTACCAGTGGTGATTGAAGCACTTCCAGAGTTTTACCTCCCAAGCATTAACAAATTAGCAGCGGTGTTTGGTATATCACCTAGCTTAACAGACGCCGAAAAACACCAAGAGGTTGTACATTCATTACGTGCCTTCCAGACGTTAGTGAATGCGACGCAGAGCTTTGCCAAATGGAACCTAGATGACAACAAAAAAGCGCAGATTGTCTCTGGGATAGAAAAAGACATCAGTTTCCAGTTCTACCCGATTGCTCAAGAAAAGGTCACCGCAATACTCGAGACTACTTGTTAATTTTCCAACTTACTCATTGCGGCATAGGGATGTGCCTCACTTTTTGAATACTAGGAGGCAACTATGTTTTTTACTCAACACGTCAACAAGATGCTATTGGTTACCGGTATTGGGACCGCGGCGGCTTTCGCTTATGCATTTTTCCCACAATGGGCCATTACTCACATCGGGCAATTACCTTATTTGGAGCAGGATTTTGTGTTCTATCAACACTGGGGTGTCATGGTAGGCATGATGGGAGTGATGATGGTGGGTGCGGCTTTCAAACCTAAGTGGAGAGAGAGCATCATGCTTTATTCTGCGGTTGAGAAAGGCTTTATGGTGATTCTTCTTCTGCTTAACTACAACAGCCCTCATATTACCGGTTTTTTACTTGCAGGAGCCATGGATACGTTCGTTGTGATTTGGACGTTAGCATACTGGAAAGAGCAGAAAACCATACGTTTACAAGCCTCAACCTTGCAACACTAGCGTCAAACTATGAATAAACGCATTCAAAATTGGTCGCTTAGCTTTCTCTGGTCGCTTAGCTTTCTCTGTTTGCTTTTTATTGGGACGGCATGCCTGGGGTACGTAACAGACACACCAAATACCTTATCTAGTGATGTTGGTACTACGTTTCAAAACGGTTATGCGGGTGACGCTGCGGCGCAGTACGAGATTGGTATGTTTTATCTGCAAGGTGTCGAATCTGAGAGTGAATATCTTGAATCTACTCAAGAAAAAGCACGCAAATGGATATTACGAGCAGCGACTCAGGGGAATGCAGACGCTCAATTACAGCTTGGTCTTATGTACGCAGCAGGGACTGGTGGCGAGAAAGATCATTCTCTAGCGGTTAGCTGGATAGGCAAAGCCGCTGAACAGAATCATCCTAGAGCACTGGATATGCTCCATTGGATGTCACAAAGTGCTCACTAAACAAGGGTGAACCATGAATAATTCCAAAACTATCCTATGCACGGCCATAGCAGCCTCTTGTGCACCAAATGCATTTGCTACGCAGGAAAAGCCTAATATTTTACTCATCGTTGGTGATGATGTCGGATTTGCTGATACGCAACCTTATGGCTCTGAAGTGTCAACACCAAACCTGATGCAACTGGCTGAAGAGGGGGTGAAATTTACCAACTTCCACGCTTCACCCACGTCATCTGTCACTCGCTCTATGATGTTAACGGGTGCCAACAGTCATGAGGTTGGGCTAGGCACGTTCGACTATGCCGTCTATCCGCCAGCTATTGGCAAGCCAGGTTATGAAGGCTACCTCACTAAAGATGGCGTAACCGTAGCGACGTTACTTCGTGATAATGGCTATCATACTTACCTTTCTGGGAAATGGCACTTGGGTCATGATGATGGTTTCCTGCCGGATGATCGTGGCTTTGAACAGAGCTACGGGATTTTGGCTGGCGGTTCGAATCATTTCAATAGAGATATGATGTTCCCGGCGAAAAATGAAGCAACAGCAAAAGCGTTGCAAAAAGGTGAAATGCCCGGCGTAGAGGTCGAGCCGACTTATCAAAATGGTCAACAAGTAAAAGATAAGTATCCGGGAGAGTATTCAGACCAAGGTTATACCGAAGAGTTAATCAGCATGATTGATAGTAATAAGGACTCCGGAAAACCTTTTTTTGCCTATTTACCATTCACAGCGATTCACTTGCCACTACAAGCACCTAAAGCATCGTTTGAAGATAAGATTGCTTATTACGTAGAGCACGGGTGGGACTCAGTTCGAGAAGACCGCTTTAAACGAATGCAACAGATGGGCGTAATTCCAAAGAGCGCTACGATGTCCGATAGAAATTCACTGAGTAGACCATGGGATGATCTGTCAGATGAACAAAAGCAATGGTACGGCAAAAAAATGGCCATTGCTATGGGAATGATGGAGCTTCAAGACCAGCAGATAGGTCAGGTAACTGATTATTTGAAGAAGATAGGTGAGTACGACAATACGTATATTATCTATCTCGCAGACAACGGTCCGGAAGCGACGGATATTACGGGGAAAAATGTTAGTGATCTGATTCGTACTTGGACCGATTATCACTTTGACAATAGTACCGAAAATCTGGGTAACGCAGACTCAAGCGTCTCATTGGGCCCAGAATGGGCAAGTGCATCCACCGGTGGATTGTCTTGGTTTAAAGCGTACACAGCAGAAGGGGGAGTACGTGTTCCTCTGATCATCAAACCTGCCAAAGGTGTTCTCGGAGATAAGGAGTCACTGGAGGCCGGAACTCAAACTAATGAATTGGCACAAGTAAAAGACCTTGCTGCCACAATATTGGATGTGGCCGATGTTGAACCCGCTGGCGGTGAATATAAAGGCAGAAAAGTGGCCCCAATGAGCGGTCAAAGCATTATGCCCTATCTACAAGGTGAGCAAGAGACTGTCCATAGCGAAGACAATGCTATCGCGTTCGAGTTATTCGGCAGCGGCATTCTTCTTCAAGGGGACTTTAAGATCATTCGAATTTCGAAGGGGATGGGAGGGGACAGTGAGTGGCATATGTACAACACCAAGTTAGACCCTGCTGAAATGATAGACCTGAAACACCAACGTCCTGAGCAGTTCCAACAAATGTTAGCTGCTTACAAAGAGTACGAAAAAACAATGGGTATCGTACCAGTGGATGAACAATGGAATCCATTTGAAAACGTGAAGTAAAAAATTTCGCCTCAATGCAAACTGACCGGTTTGTATTGAGGCGAGTTCATCCATTTAAAAATGTTGAACAGTTTAGATACTTTCTTAAGAGGAACACACCATGTCCCACTATCATCTTAATGTACCTCAGTACCAAGGTCAGCCTCATGCTAAGTTTCAGGCGTTGGCGAAACCAATTGGAGCGGTGTGTAATATTAACTGTGACTATTGCTATTATCTGGATAAACAACAGCTACTAGAGTATCCCAAGAATCGCTCGTACAAGATGAGTGATGAGATGCTAGAGCGTTATATTCGCCAGTACATTCAAGGTCAAAACACGCCAGAGATCGTCTTCTCTTGGCATGGTGGCGAGCCAACGATGCTAGGTCTTAGTTATTTTGAGCGAATAGTAGAGCTTCAAACAAAATACGCCAAACCCTATGTGAAGATAGTGAATGATATTCAGACCAATGGGCTGTTAATCAATGACAAATGGTGTCAATTTTTGGCGAAACACGCG
Organism: Vibrio mediterranei; assembly: GCF_900088415.1. Taxonomy (GTDB): domain Bacteria; phylum Pseudomonadota; class Gammaproteobacteria; order Enterobacterales; family Vibrionaceae; genus Vibrio; species Vibrio mediterranei. Next base: position 41,161 of record NZ_FLLQ01000004.1, on the reverse strand, counting down.
TTTAGTGTAGGTTTGAGTATTGATGGCCCAGAACAGCTTCACAATACATATCGCAAGAACCGCTGCGGGCAGGGGACGTTTAGCAAGGTGATTGAAGCCGCAGAACGTCTAAAGCGTCATGGTATCCACTTTGCGACGCTGACTTGTGTCAACAACGTCAATGGAAATTACCCTCTAGAGGTGTATCGCTTCTTAAGAGATGAGATTCAACCATCACAAATTCAATTTATCCCAGTTGTTGACCGAGATGAAGAGATAAAATGGGCTCAGTGTTCTGAAGCTGCAATCATCCCTGTATCCGCTCAAACAACAAGTTGGAGTGTCGCTCCGACTCAATGGGGAGACTTCTTAACGACCATTTTTGATGAATGGATGAAGCAAGATTTTGGCAAAGTTCATATTCCTTACTTTGAAAACTTTTTCGGAATTTGGATGGGTAAACCGAGTTCGATGTGTACGTTGAGCGATATATGCGGCAAGGGCATTGCTGTCGAACCTAATGGCGATGTTTACGCCTGCGATCACTATGTTCATCCTGAACACAAAATTGGCAATATTGAGCAGACGCCATTGGCGGCAATCGCTTTATCCAAACAGCAAATGACCTTTGGTTTTGCGAAACAAAGAGCGTTACCCAAACAATGTTTGGAGTGCAAGGTGAGGTTTGCTTGTCATGGTGAGTGTCCAAAGAACCGAATCATAAAAGATAAGTACAGTAACCCTGGACTCAATTACTTATGCCAAGGTTGGCAACAAATATTTCATCATGTTGACCCAGTGATTACGCATATACTTGAGCTAAATGGAATTGCGAAAACAACATGTAAAGCTATTGGGTGAGAATATGGATAGTTATTTACTACTCGGCTTGGTCATGGCGCTGCTCAGTATTTGGAAAACCTATTCTGGTCCCGCATTAGCAGGTTTTGTTGGTTTTAGTTATCCAGAGATGTTGCTGTTTAATGTGGTTCCGGCATTAATGGCAGGCTATTTCGGCTGGTTTATCGGACGATATTCCTTTTACCTTTATGCGAGAAAGAATTTTCAGCCCTACAGGCCTAAGTTGAGGAGATTCGTAACCACGTGGAAAAGGTATGGTAATAAGACTATGGCCACACTTGCTCCTGTTCTAGTTGGCATCCCTCTCTACACCTTGGTCGCTAGGCGTCTCAGGCAAAGTCACATTACTACCTTTATTTTACTTTCATTGTCTATTTTGTGTTGGAGCGGTTTGAGTTATAGCCTAGTCAATGCATTAAATCTTAGTACACATCTCAATTTACAAGGCTTACTTAGTCAGATAGGGCTTTGAGCTAACTTACTCTATTAAATCTGAAAATTTGCTTTATAGATACCAGCAACTAGTCTGTAAGAATAAACAGGAGAAGCAACATGACGCGTACACAAAAGTTCTTGTTATTGGCGGTCCTTGGATTAATCCCTATTGCCTTAATGTATGGCTTGGTTCCTAGCATTACCTTACCTTTCCTGTTTGATATTGATGCATCACCGATTAATGTGAGTCATATCTTTCGCGCTGTTATGGGGCTTTATCTTGCATTGGCGGTTTATTGGCTTATGGGGGCTTTCGGGACGCAGCAAATGGCGCGTTCTGCACTACAAAGTCTGATTGTGTTTATGTGGGGGCTGGGTTTAGGTCGTGCTATTAGCATGGTCGTCGATGGGATACCAAATGGGTTGTTAGTCGTTTATCTTCTCCTCGAAATAGGATTTGGAGTAGTAGGGATTGTGCTTCTCAAAAAAGATGATTTTGAAACCAAACGAGTCGCGTGAATATATTAGGAGGCAGGATGCACCGTATATTAATGAAATGGTTAGTGCTGAGTTTATTAGGCTTGAGTTCACTTGCGAATGCGAATGAAAAGCCACCAAACATTTTTGTTATTTTTACTGATGATATTGGTATCTCTAACCTAAGTGCTTACCATCGAGGGTTAATGAGTAGTGAGACGCCCAATATTGATAGTATTGCTGAAAAAGGAATGTTGCTGACGGACTATTATGCTCAGCCTTCTTGCACAGCAGGGCGCTCTGCGTTTATTACCGGACAGTTCCCCGTTCGTACCGGCATGCATACTGTTGGTCTTCCAGGTAGTCCAGTAGGACTGAATGCTGAAACACCGACACTGCCGGAAATACTGAAAACCTTAGGTTATACAACTGGTCAGTTTGGTAAGAACCATTTAGGTGACCGAGATGAAGTGCTACCGACAATGAATGGTTTCGACGAATATTGGGGTTGGTTGTACCATCTTAATGCGATGGAATACACTGAAGATCCTGATTGGCCAAAAGACGAAGCGTTCCAGAAATTCGCACCAAGAAATGTGATTCATTCCAAGTCAGATGGCAAGGGTGGACAAACCATCAAAGATGACGGGCCTTTGACCATCGAACGCATGCGTACTTTAGATGATGAGGTTAATAAACATGCCATCAACTTCATCGAAAATGCGGTGAAACAAGACAAGCCTTTCTTCACCTGGTATTGCCCTTCAAGAGGCCATGTTTGGACTCACTTGTCTCCAGAGTACGAAGCTATGCTCGGACAAAACGGTTGGGGCTTGCAAGAAGTCGTGATGAAAGACCTCGATGATCATGTCGGTGAGATGCTTGCCAAACTAGAAGAGTTGGGTGTAGCGGATAACACGATTGTGATCTTTACGGCGGATAATGGGCCAGAAATCATGACTTGGCCTGATGGCGGAATGACGCCTTTCCATGGTGAAAAAGGCTCAACTTGGGAAGGTGGTGTCCGTGCGCCTCTGTTGGTGAGCTGGCCAGGTAAAATTCCAGCAGGAAAAATACACAACGGGATGTTTGATGGTATGGACTGGTTACCTACGCTGGTTGAAGCCGCAGGTGGACCAAGCGATCTTAAACAACAAATGCTGACAGGGTATGAAGGCTTTAAAGCGCATTTAGATGGTTACAATCAAATATCGATGCTCACTGAACTAGCACCGTCAAATCGTAAAGAAATCATTTACTACGAACGTGACAGACTTCAAGCGGTTCGCGTTGGTGATTGGAAAGCTCATTTTGTGGTGCAAAACCATGGTTGGAGTGGACCGAAGGAAGAGCTTAATGCACCACTGCTCTTCAACCTACGCCGCGATCCTTATGAGCGCGCTGCCGAGGAGTCTGGTATGTACATCAACTGGATGGGCAAGAAAATGTGGGCATTTGGCCCAGCTCAGGCAGCGGTACAACAACACTTAGAAACCTTTAAAGAGTGGCCTCCTGTCACTTTTGAGCCGGATGCGGTGGATGCGTCCGGAATAGGGCGCTAATGGTGGTTCATTAACTCAGTTTACTAAAGGGCTGCTTGCAGCCCTTATTTTATCAGTAACTTGGTTTCCATCATGGCTTGCTCTAAATGCGTTCGGTCTTTTTGCATCGCGCAAAGTAATGTGGCACCTAACCACTTGGCATAAAGCGTTCGCGAGACCATGTATGGATTTTCTATAGCTAGCAGACCTTGCTCGTTACCAGATGCGAAATAATCCGCCATGCGATTAATGACTTTTTCAGCGCCGTTATCCAGTTCGACTTGCATACTTGATGATGTCCCAGATATTTCACCAGACAATTTCACGACTAAACATTTAATCCGAAAATCTTCCGTCACCTTTGAATCTGACCAAAACTCGAAGTAATGTAACGCGCGCTGTTCAAAGGCAATGGAGCTGTCTTCTAGATATTGACTGAGCGTGTTTAGATGGTCTTCAAAATAGTCTTCTAATAACTGGCGGCCGAAATCTTCCTTCGATTTGAAATGATGGTAAAAAGAGCCCTTCGTTGCGTTCGCTTGCTGAATGATCTTCATAATACCAATGCCAGCGAATCCATGTTCGCTAATGAGGTCAAACCCAGCGTCGAGAAGTGTTTGTTTTAAATCAGCCATAAGTCCGCCACTTGTTGAAATCGGCGACTATTGTAACTCTGAACAAACAGACCGTACAGTCTAGCAGCGTTAACATCGTTAATCGGATGATTTGCCACAAAATCGCTATTGCTATTTCAATAACTCATGTCATCCTTATGAAAAAACCTACAAGGAGAGATCATGCCTAAAATTGCAATGTTGAGTACTGGTGAAGAGGTATTGTATGGTGATATTGTTGATACCAATGCCGCGTGGCTCAGCCGTGTATTTTATGAGCATGGGTTTTCCATGTCGAAGCGCTCTACAGTAGGTGACCAGCGAGCTGAGTTGCTACAAGAAATGATCATGCTGAGTTTGAATCTGGATGTGGTGATCGTCAATGGTGGCTTGGGGCCTACGTCTGATGATCTCACTGCTGAAGTAGCAGCGGAAGCCGCGGATCAATCTTTAGTGTTGAACCAAGGTTGGTTGGAAACACTTAAAGCCTTCTATGCTCAACGCGGTAAATCCATGCCTGACAGCAACATCAAACAAGCAATGTTGCCAGAGGGCGCGGTGGTGGTCGATAACCCAATTGGCACCGCATGTGGTTTCAAAATGATGATCAATGATTGCTTGTTTTACTTCACTCCAGGTGTCCCAAGCGAATTCAAAAAAATGACGCTTGAGCAGATTTTGCCTGACTTAAAACATGAATTCCCTAATCAACAAGGTAGGGTATGCCGACGTTTATATACGTTTGGCCTATCGGAATCTGGTATTGCAGACACGCTTTCAAGTCTTAATCTACCGCCGGAATATGAGTTGGGCTATCGTTCTTATCTTCCTTTTATCGAAGTCAAACTGTTTGGTCCTTCAGACGATTTAGAAATAGGGTCAAGAGTGCTCTCGATGATAGAGAAGCTCTTGCATAGTAATGTTGTCAGTGTCGATCAACCTATGCTGGACAGAATTGGTCATTTGGTTGAGTTACATAAACCAACCATCGCTATATCTGAACATGGTACCAAGGGTTACCTAGCCTCTTGGCTTCAAGACAATGAACAGATTGAGCAATATTGCGGGGCAACATGGGTACTTGGCTCTAAAACGGCATCGCCGCTTGATAGAGACAGTGAAAGGTTGGGGGCCACTCTAGCGTTAGCAGGAGCGACAAAAAGCAACTGCAGTTCAGATATTGCCTTGTCCACAGGAAAGCTTGAAGGTGGAGAGTTCTCCGTAGCGCTTTCAACGCCCAAAGGTGAATGGGGGCAGACGCTAAAATTGCAACGAAGCTACAGCTCTCAAAGTATAAAAACGGTCATTAGTACGGTGGCGGGAGATATGCTTAGACGTTACCTAGATAATAAGCCAATGTTCCCCGATTATGGCTTTCTTACTCGTACCGAAGAGATATTTCTACCAACGGATCAGTTAACTTGATCCTACTAAGATAAATATTCAACATAGTGCCTATATTCTATTTTGTTATGTATATATGAAAATTAGATCTAGCTCACAATAAGCTGATCTCTAACAGGAATTTCAAATTCTCATTTTTGAGAGTAGCCCTTTCTTTTTATTTGATTAAAATCAATGTTCACCCTGAAAATGGTGGTGTGTAGGAGGGGTAAATATGATCCAGCAATCAAGAATAAGAGTGTTTTATCAGATCGCCAATGAGCAGATTATGCTTGGCGAAGCACTCAGCAAAAAATGCGGTGATATAGCGGCTATGTGGTTGAAGGCTCCTATGGAAGAGATCCTGTCTGATGACGGTTTTAGAATCTCGCTCTACGATGATGGTGGACGTCGCATTGCAGACAAACATGTTTCTATGGGTACAGCAGACTCAATATTGTCGACTGTCGACTGAGACCCAATTCAAGTTACTTTAGGCTGATCAATTTGATCAGCCTTTTCTTTTTCTGATGTTTATTTGTACGATTCTGTGATCCATTTTGTGCTTTTGCTCTAATTTGTCCACAGTTGCTGATTCTTGTCTCATACTTTGCGAACCCACACTTTGTGAACCAACAAAAATAAGGCCTAAATAAGGCTATGAGAAGAGAAAGTACTAGAATGAATACGCCTTCTGTTCAACAAATTAAATCGCTAATGGGAGTAGATGGTAAACCTAACTACGGTCATCTTTTATCCATTCCTGAAGCACTAGACATTGCCAGCTTTCGCTACTATTCCACAATGGATAGAGAACGCAGTTCACTCGCTAAATATTTCCATTACAAGCAGTTTCAGTTTGTCAGTATTTTTACTTCCAAATACGTTTTAGGCATAGCGATCGCTGATATTCGCTACCTTGGAACAAGTTTTTGCTATCTCTATGACATTGAAAAAAAACAACTCGTTGAAGAGAGTTGGATGCGTCCCGTGGGATTAGGGTATTCACTCACCGCGTCGCCTTGGAAAGGGAAAGCACAGTTCAATCAAGGGCAGATTTGCTTTGATATTGAAGAGGGAGAGTGGCGGGTTCGAGCTAAGTGTAAGGCGTTTGAATTGGACGTATTGCTTGATGCCGGAGATGCAGAAAGTACACCGCTAATGGTTTCATCGCCTACAGGCTACAACGGATGGACTTATACGCAAAAGCATAATGCATTGAATGTGAGGGGAGAGTTCAAGGTAGGTGGTCAAACGCAACCGATGGAAAGTTGTCTAGGGGGGTATGACTTTTCAGCAGGTTTTATGAGGCGTGAAACAAGTTGGCGCTGGGCGAGTATTAACGGTAAAGCTCAAGGTGTGACAATTGGTCTTAATCTCGCGGCTGGAGTAAACGAGACGGGGGTAACTGAAAATGTACTTTGGGTTAATGGTAAGCGTAGTCTATTAGCGGGTGTAATGTTTGATTTTGACCGACAAGTACCAGACTCTGACTGGCGCATTTTTGATGAGCAAGGGCGAGTTGATTTGACCTTTCAACCGCTTAATGCTCGTAAAGAGAAACTCAATCTTTGGGTACTTAAAAGTAATTTTCGCCAGTTCATTGGCCATTTTTCTGGTGTTGTAAAGGATGAAGAAGGTCGCGAGTATCAACTTTCGCAAGTAATGGGATTAACCGAAGACCACTTTGCAAAGTGGTAAATACAAACAAAGAATCAATGGAATATGATGGATAAACTTGTTCAAAACCCGGAGTGGTTGTTAATTGTATTAGCTCCTTTATTTGTCATTATGATGGTGCTCGAGTATTGGCTTGGTCAACGGGGAAACCGCCTGCCAAGCTCAGCCCAGTACTCTCTAAAGGAATTGGCATGTAACTTCTCGTTGGCTGGGCTTCATCAACTTACCGATCTCATTGCGGGTCTGTTTATCGCCAAACTATACTTGCTAGTGTTTGGCTGGAAACTTTTTGATATCAAGATGTCATTAGGCATGTTTTTGGCGTTAATGGTATTACAAGACTTTTTCTACTATTGGTTCCATCGAGCGAGTCATCGCATTCGCTGGATGTGGGCTGCTCACGTTGTCCACCATAGTTCCGAGAATATGAACTTCAGTACCGCATTTAGACAGAGCTTAATGTACCCGCTAGCGGGAATGTGGCTGTTTTGGATGCCACTGGTCATTATAGGTTTCGACCCTAAATGGGTGGTATTTGTAGTGCTGCTGAATCTAGGTCTACAGTTCTTTGTTCATACACAATGGATACGTCGCTTAGGGCCCCTTGAATGGGTGATTAATACCCCATCGCACCATCGGGTTCATCATGGTGTCAACGCGCAATACATAGACAAAAACTACGCGGGAATTCTGATTATCTGGGATCGAATGTTTGGGACTTTTGAGCCTGAAGTAGAAGAAGTTCGTTATGGAATCAGTAAGCCAGTTAATAGCTTCAATCCAATCACGGTTACTTTTGCCGAATGGAAAGATATGCTAAATGACTTATCACGCAAAGATCTGACGTTAAGGGCGAAAATCAAAATGATTTTATCTCCGCCAACGGATACGTATTAACCTAAGATTGATCAAATTACTGCTGTGATAAAGGTTGAGTGTTGTGACGAGAGTGAGTAAGGCGAGAGAGTCACTATAAAAGTCGCAATATTATCAAGGTGCTGAAGGCGGTAAGCACGTTGATGGATAGTGTTTATGATTAGTTATAGTGATGGTCAATGGATACTGGCCTTAGTAGTGAAGGTACTGATTATCAAGCCTGTAGTGAGAACTTTCCGATTAGCTCGTCATGGACGTTGGTAATGGTGCCAGTATGAGTAGATTCACAGTAACTAAACGCCAAATTTAGGTCTTTGGTTTTTGCTCTGGTGAGGAAGTGTCTAAGCAAAATATCGCTGTTTAGTTGGTGCGGTTCAGAGACCCAAGTTACATTATCTTTGATTGATTTAAACGTTACTTTCATATTTCTCCTATTTGGATTTTTGTGTGTTTTTAGTGGATTCACGGTTTTGGTAAAACCAAAAGCGTTTTCTGCCGATAGATCGAGACATAATTTACCTAAATATAATGATGCTAATTGTAGATTTAATACCATCAGAGAGTGATGGATGTTTGAGCGTGTTGCTTGATAGAGAAATGTATAGCGAGAACGTTTAGAGGAGAGGTTATTGCTAGTTTTTTCTAAAATCCAAAGTGAAAAGATAAGATGAAAGCGGTTAATGATGCCGCTTTCATCAATAAAATCTTATAGAGCTACAACGTTTGCAGCTTGAAGACCTTTCTGGCCTTGCTCTACTTCAAAAGACACTTTTTGGCCTTCTGCTAGAGTTTTGAAACCTTCAGATGCGATAGCACGGAAATGAACGAATACGTCAGCACCGCCATTTTCTTGAGCTAGGAAGCCGAAGCCTTTCTCTTCGTTAAACCATTTTACTGTGCCGTTTACTTTGTTAGACATGATGTGTCCCTTATATAAATTTAAAATTGTTGCGATGCGCTGATGGGCTGGAATTATTTAATGTATCGATGAAGCTTAGGGAAACACTGAGGATGACAACAATAACGAAGAGATTCTGAGAGTTTTACTTTTACAACTGGATATTTCATTTAATAACTCTGGACAACAGAGCGGAGCCAGTATGGGGCTTATAAAACACCTTGTAAAGGGTTATTTTTAATGTTGTACGATTTAGTGAAGGGAATTGCACACTCGCTGACTACACCTGCTCAAACCCGCAGCAATAAAAAACGGCTCTGGAGAGCCGTTTTGGGAATGACTTGAGCTATGCTCGCTTCTTAACTTGATGCGCAATATTGTCGAGCTCGATATCAGTTTTCGCTCGACAAATACAAGGCAGGATTTCATTGCCTTGTGTATATGCCATTGCAAACCCTACATATTCCACTTCTCCCGAAACCAGTGTACAGCGGCAAGCGCCACAGTGCCCGTCTCGACAGTTGTATTCAGGTTCTAACCCTGCTTGCTCCATAGTCTCTAAGACTGTGTTTGAAGGGTTAGACTCTATAGTGGTGATAGAGTTTATCTTAATGGTTGGCATTAAAGTTCGAAGCCCTCGAAGTCGTCAGCGTTTACTTCATTGTCGATTTGACCGACAAGGTAAGAACTGATCTCTGCTTCTTGTGGTGCAACCTGTACATTATCAGATGATAACCAAGCGTTAATCCAAGGAATTGGATTCGATGTAGCTTCTGGATAAGCTGCATCAAGACCAACTGCCTGCATACGAACGTTCGAGATATATTCAACGTATTGGCACAGGATATCTTTGTTAAGACCGATCATAGAGCCGTCTTTGAATAGGTATTCTGCCCATTCTTTTTCTTGCTCTGCCGCTTCTTTGAATAGGTCGAAACAGTCTTGCTTACATTCTTCAGCGATTTGCATGAATGAGAAATCGTCTTGACCGTTACGAAGCAGGTTAATCATGTGCTGAGTACCGGTTAGGTGCAGCGCTTCATCACGAGCAATCAGCTTGATGATTTTCGCGTTACCTTCCATCAGCTCACGCTCTGCGAACGCAAACGAACAAGCGAAACTCACGTAGAAACGAATCGCTTCTAGTGCATTCACTGACATCAAGCATAGGTACAGCTTCTTCTTCAGATCGTACAAGTTAACTTTAACTTCTTCGCCTTTGATGTTGTGTGTACCTTCACCGAAGCGGTGGTAATCGTTTGTCGCTTGAATCAAGTCATCGTAGTAGTGCGCGATGTCTTTCGCACGCTTAAGGATGTGTTCGTTTTCAACGATATCATCAAAAACCACACCTGGATCGTTCACGATGTTACGAATGATGTGCGTGTATGAACGAGAGTGGATAGTCTCAGAGAATGACCATGTCTCGATCCATGTTTCTAGCTCTGGCAAGGAAACTAATGGAAGTAGTGCAACGTTCGGACTACGGCCTTGGATAGAATCAAGCAGAGTTTGATACTTAAGGTTACTGATGAAAATGTGTTTTTCATGCTCTGGCAATTTGTTGTAGTCAATGCGATCGCTTGATACATCGACTTCTTCTGGACGCCAGAAGAAGGAAAGCTGCTTCTCAATCAGCTTTTCAAAAATCTCAAATTTCTGTTGGTCATAACGCGCAACGTTCACTGGTTGACCCAGGAACATTGGTTCTTTTAGTGCGTTATTCTTTGTTTGGGTAAAAGTACTGTAAGCCATTGTGCTGCAATCCTTTTTAAGCCCCTCCGCTTAAGGGAAGGGCGAGAAAATCTTAACTTGTTTACTGCGAGATATTAAATCTTACAGCCGCCGCCTGCGCAATCGTCATCTTGCTCAACTACTACTGTAGATTTGTCGCTTTGGTCGTCTTTCGCACCGTCACGAGTGTTATGGTAGTAAAGTGTCTTCACGCCATATTTATACGCAGTGAGTAGGTCTTGAAGCAATTTCTTCATCGGCACTTTGCCGCTTTCGTAAACGCTTGGGTCATAGTTAGTATTTGCTGAGATCGCTTGGTCAACGAATTTCTGCATGATACCTACTAGATGCAAGTAACCGTCGTTGTTGCCGATGTTCCAAAGTAGTTCGTAGTTCTCTTTTAGATTAGCGAAGTCTGGAACAACCTGTTTCAGGATACCGTCTTTTGATGCTTTCACTGAAACGTAGCCACGAGGTGGTTCAATACCATTAGTCGCGTTAGAAATCTGAGAGGAAGTCTCAGATGGCATTAGCGCCGTCAGTGTTGAGTTACGTAGACCAAACTCCATGATTTCAGAACGTAGTGCGTCCCAATCATAGTGCAGTGGTTCGTCACATACTAAATCAACATCATTCTTGTAAGTGTCGATAGGTAATAGACCTTTCGCATAGTTCGTCTCATGGAATGATGGGCATCGGCCTTGCTCTTTCGCCAGTTCAACAGACGCTTTTAGTAAGTGGTACTGAATCGCTTCGAATGTACGGTGAGTAAGGTTATTTGCAGAACCGTCAGAGTATTTAACACCATTTTTCGCAAGGTAGTAGGCATAGTTAATAACACCGACACCCAGCGTACGACGATTCATCGTAGACTTATAAGCAGCTGGTAATGGATAGTCTTGATAATCAAGTAGAGCATCAAGAGCACGAACCACGAGATCCGATAGATCTTTTAGGTCATCGAGCTCGTTGATTGCACCAAGGTTAAATGCCGAAAGTGTACATAGAGCGATTTCACCTGAATCGTCTTCTACGTTTGACAATGGCTTAGTTGGCAGTGCGATTTCTAAGCATAGGTTAGATTGGCGAACTGGCGCAACTTTCGAATCAAATGGGCTGTGCGTATTACAATGGTCTACGTTCTGAATGTAGATACGACCTGTAGAAGCACGCTCTTGCATCAGCAGAGAGAATAGCTCTACCGCTTTAACGGTCTCTTTCTTAATTGACGGATCGTTTTCGTACTTAACGTATAGACGTTCAAACTCATCTTGATCTTCGAAGAACGCATCATATAGACCCGGTACATCTGAAGGCGAGAATAGAGTGATGTTGCCGCCTTGAACTAGGCGAGCATACATGAGTTTGTTCAGCTGAACACCGTAATCCATGTGACGTACACGATTTTCTTCTACACCACGGTTGTTCTTAAGAACAAGTAGTGATTGTACTTCGCCATGCCACATTGGGTAGAACACAGTTGCTGCACCACCACGAACACCACCTTGCGAGCAGCATTTTACTGCTGTTTGGAAGTACTTGTAGAATGGGATACAACCGGTGTGGAAGGCTTCGCCTCCACGGATTTCAGAACCCAGCGCGCGAATACGACCAGCATTGATACCGATACCAGCACGTTGTGAAACGTAACGAACAATTGAGCTTGCTGTTGCGTTAATAGAATCTAGGCTATCGCCACATTCAATCAATACGCACGAACTAAATTGGCGCGTAGGAGTACGAACACCTGACATAATTGGTGTCGGTAGAGAAATCTTGAATGTTGACGTTGCATCGTAAAAGCGCTTGATATAGTCAAGACGAGTCGCTTTTGGATACTTAGCGAATAGGCAAGCCGCTACCAGGATGTAGAGGAACTGTGCACTTTCGTAAATCTGACCAGAAACACGGTTTTGAACGAAGTACTTACCTTCAAGCTGTTTAACGGCAGCGTATGAGAAGTCGTGATCTCGAGTGTGGTCGATATAGCTATCCAACTCATCTAATTCAGACTTAGTGTAATCTTCCAATAGATGTGCATCGTACTTGCCCATCTCTACCATTTTAGAAACATGGTCAAATAGCGCTGGTGGCTCATATTGGCCATACGCTTTTTTACGCAGGTGGAAGATAGCTAAGCGCGCAGCAAGATATTGATAGTCAGGCGCGTCTTCTGAAATCAAATCTGCAGCAGACTTGATGATAGTTTCGTGGATATCTGACGTAGTAATACCATCATAAAACTGGATGTGAGCCTTGAGTTCTACCTGAGATACAGAAACGTTGTTAAGCCCTTCTGCAGCCCATGCGATGACGCGATGGATTTTTTCGAGATCGATACTTTCTTTGCGGCCATTACGCTTAGTAACGGTAAGTTGTTGGTTCATTCTGAGGTGTTCCCTAACAAAACAATATGAAGCTTCACTTTTATGAAATTTTGTTGAGTCTTAGCGATAGCTTCGTGATCAATGTCACCCTATATGTTTCGGCTTCCAACACAAGATATAGGGGTCATCTTAACTACGAGTTACAAGATAGTGCTATAGCGGGAGATTTTCAAGTTTGAGAAATTGAATGTCTTGTGGATAACTAGGGGAAAGAAAAATTTCGGTTAGTAGATACTTACCATTGAAGATAGACCCGACTTAGTAGTGAAATTTGCGTGCTAGCAGATTGGTTTTCTTTTAAACAAACGCGAAAAAAAATTCCTTGATCTTTGCCAATTTTTGGTTGTTATTCTTTAGCTCAATAAAACTGCGATATCGGCACACAAAATCGGCGAAAGTGTCTTGTTTTTGTAAATGATTTGTGTGTGAAAATTAACGAAACTGAGTGCCAACTAACCGAAGGAAATTGGCACTACATTATAGAGGAACTTAAAGCGACTTTTCGGTGAACACGATGTAGTTCACGTCGACACGATTACCCAGTTTATAGGTATCGGTTAGTGGATTATAGAGAAGCCCTGTAATGCCTTTTTCCGTAAGGTCAGTTTTATCGATCATCTTGATAAGTTCTGAAGGCTTGATGAATTTGTCATGCGAGTGCGTGCCATCTGGAACTATTTTAAGCAGCTTCTCTGCACCAACGATGGCAAATAAGTAAGACTGCAAGTTGCGGTTAAGGGTGGAGAAGAATACTTGGCCACCAGGCTTAACCAGTTTTGAACATGATGCGATGACTGATGCAGGATCTGGTACGTGTTCTAGCATTTCCATGCATGTCACGACATCGTATTTGCCAGCGTTTTCAGCGGCGTGCTGTTCCACTGTACTTTGCACATAGGTAAGTTTGGTGCCCGTTTCTAGTGCATGCAGTCTGGCGACTTCAAGCGGCTCTTTACCCATGTCTAACCCTGTAACCTCAGCACCTTGTTTCGCCATGCTTTCTGCAAGGATACCGCCGCCACAACCTACATCAAGAACGGTTTTACCAAACAAGCCATTGGCCTTTTCTAAGACATAATTGAGTCTGAGAGGGTTGATTTGGTGCAGTGGTTTGAACTCACCTTCTAGATCCCACCAGCGACTTGCCATCTCTTCAAATTTCTTAATTTCGTTGAGGTCTACGTTTTGTTGCTTATCCATATATGCTAAGAGTTTTGTTCCAAGGTTGCGATGCAGTATACCGCAAATTGGTTTGGGAAATATCTTCTCGTAGGCAGAATCCTCAGAATTCTTTAGCCAGCACACTATTTATCTGATTAATTGGCCGTTTTTTCGCCGATTTTCAGGGTCATAGATTGGAAATGTGCAAATTGTGGACGTTTGAATCGCAACCAAGGTCACAACATGATAAAAGCGAAGGGAAAGTGATGCCGAACACGGTATTAATGTGTTATATTTTGTCACCTTATACGTATCGAGTATACGATCAAAATATAGAGGGATATTGGCTCTATGAGCGATCTAGCTAAAGAGATCACGCCCGTAAACATTGAAGATGAGCTGAGAGGCTCTTATCTCGACTACGCGATGTCAGTTATCGTGGGTCGTGCTCTTCCAGATGTGCGTGATGGTCTAAAACCTGTTCACCGCCGCGTTTTGTTCGCGATGAATGTTCTAGGTAATGATTGGAATAAACCATATAAAAAGTCTGCCCGTGTGGTCGGCGATGTAATCGGTAAGTATCACCCACACGGTGATAGTGCGGTATACGACACCATCGTTCGTATGGCGCAGCCTTTCTCACTTCGCTACATGTTGGTCGATGGTCAAGGTAACTTCGGCTCGATTGACGGCGACTCTGCGGCGGCAATGCGTTATACCGAAGTCCGCATGGCGAAAATCGCTCATGAGTTGCTAGCGGATCTAGACAAAGAGACGGTTGACTACGTTCCTAACTATGATGGAACGGAACAAATTCCAGCCGTACTACCGACAAAAATTCCAAACCTTTTGGTTAATGGTGCGTCAGGTATCGCTGTAGGTATGGCGACAAACATTCCACCACATAACTTAAACGAAGTTATTGATGGCTGTTTGGCATACATCAAGAATGAAGACATCACGATTGATGAGCTCATGGATTACATTCCGGGCCCAGATTTCCCGACAGCGGCACTGATCAGTGGTCGTAAAGGCATCATCGATGCTTACAAGACGGGTCGTGGTAAGGTCTACATGCGTTCTAAAGCAGAGATCGAAGAAGACAAGAATGGTCGAGAAACCATCATTGTTACCGAGATCCCTTATCAGGTGAACAAAGCTCGCTTAATCGAAAAGATTGCAGAGCTAGTTAAAGATAAGAAAGTAGAAGGCATTAGCGCACTACGTGATGAGTCTGATAAAGACGGTATGCGCATTGTTATCGAATGTAAGCGTGACGCAGTAGGTGAAGTGGTTCTAAACAACCTGTACTCACAGACTCAGCTGCAAACGACATTCGGCATCAACATGGTTGCCCTAAACAATGGTCAGCCACAGCTGTTCAACCTTAAGGACATGCTGAAGTGCTTTGTTGATCACCGCCGTGAGGTTGTGACTCGTCGTACTATCTTCGAACTTCGTAAAGCAAGAGACCGTGCTCACATTCTAGAAGCGCTATCTCTAGCACTTGCGAACATTGATGAAGTTATTGAACTTATCAAGAACGCACCAACACCAGCTGAAGCAAAAGTAGGCCTGGTTTCTCGCGGTTGGGAGCTAGGTAGCGTAGCTTCTATGCTAGAGCGTGCTGGTACCGATGCAGCTCGTCCAGATTGGCTAGAAGACCAATACGGTATTCGTGACGGTCTGTACTACCTAACGGAGCAACAAGCTCAAGCGATTCTTGAACTTCGCCTACACCGTTTAACTGGTCTAGAGCACGAGAAGATTCTTGATGAGTACAAAGCACTTCTAGAAGAAATTGCAGAACTGATGCACATTCTTGCAAGCACAGAGCGCTTGATGGAAGTGATCACCGAAGAACTTGAACTAGTTCAAGCAACATACGGTGATGAGCGTCGTAGTGAAATCACAGCGGCGGTTCACGATATTGATATGGAAGAGCTAATCGCTCGTGAAGACGTAGTAGTCACTTTGTCTCACGAAGGTTATGTGAAGTATCAAATCCTAAGCGACTACGAAGCACAGCGTCGTGGTGGTAAAGGTAAGAGTGCGACTAAGATGAAGGAAGAGGATTACATCGAGCGTCTGCTTGTTGCAAATACTCACGACAATATCTTGTGCTTCTCTACGCGCGGTAAGACTTACCGTCTGAAAGTTTATCAATTGCCACTCGCAAGTCGAACTGCTCGTGGTAAGCCTATCGTTAACATTCTTCCATTAGAAGAAGGTGAGCGTATTACGGCAATTCTTCCTGTAAGTGAATTTAGCTCAGAGAAATTTATCTTTATGGCGACTGGTGACGGTACCGTTAAGAAGACTTCTCTAGACCAATTCTCTAACGTTCGTGCAAACGGCCTAATTGCTGTAAACCTACGTGATGATGATTCGCTAATCGGCGTTGATATCACCGATGGTCAAAGTGACATCATGCTGTTCTCGAAGCAGGGTAAAGTAGTTCGATTCAGCGAAGACAAAGTACGTGCTATGGGTCGTACTGCGGCAGGTGTCCGTGGTATGAAACTGGCAGATGAAGACCAAGTGGTGTCATTGATTGTTCCTTCTAACGAAGGTGACATTCTAACCGTGACACAAAATGGTTACGGTAAGCGTACTGAACTTGAAGAGTACCCAACGAAAGGTCGTGCAACACAAGGTGTTGTATCTATCAAAGTTTCTGAGCGAAACGGCCCAGTAGTTGGCGCGATTCAAGTTGAAGAAGGCGACGAAATGATGATGATCACTGACGCAGGAACGCTAGTTCGTACTCGCGTTGCTGAAGTGAGTCAAGTTGGTCGTAATACTCAAGGTGTTACGCTTATCCGCACCGCGTCTGACGAATCAGTCGTTGGTTTGCAGCGTATTGATGAAGTCGAAGAGTTAGAGCTGCCAGAGGGCGAAGAAGTTGAAGCAAATGCAGAGACTCAAGCGCCAGAATCTGGAGATTTAGCGGCTGACGACTCAGCGGCTGACGATTCTGCTACTGAAGAGTAATCAACATTTGTAGTGAAAAACCTGTCTCAACGAGACAGGTTTTTTTTTCGTCTCTAGAACGTTCAGAGTTGCTGTTTGACTAAATCGATTGTTGTGTTGGGATTTTTATAATCAATAGGTAGCTCAACAATGATGTCATCATGGGCTAAAAATAAAGAAGGAAAGCTGTTACCGCCAATGCTACGAGCAAATTTTATCTCTTCCGAAAGCTGCTGATTGATCTCAGCTGAAAGAAAGTCATGTCTAAATGCTTCAATATCTAGTCCAACTTGTTTAGCTAAGTCGAAAAGTACTTCTGACTCACTGGGATTCTTTGCTTCAAGATAATACGCCTGCTGTATAGCACGATACATGTCTTGTTCGGACTGCTGCTTACGTGCAGCCAGCACCGCGCGGCAGGCCGGGTAAGTGGAGCGTTTAGGCGTATTCAAGGTCCAAAAATCATGATTAAACTCAGTGCCTAAATAACTTTCGATTTTGCGCCAATAAGAGGCGATTTGAGTTTGCATTTCTAATGGCATTGGTACGTTGGAGTCGGGCGCTAAGCCTCCGAGTACGTATTGAATGTCTAGTTGGTCATCCAACAGTGTCTTAATCAAATTCCAAGTAGGTGCATAACCCCAGCACCATGAGCACATCGGATCATAAACATAATACAGTTTGGCAGCTTTACTCATAAGATCATCCTTGTCTCTCGCTAAACGAAGAGTGTAATGGTTCACCATATCATGAAAAATTGTCTTATAACCCACACTTGTTTGATTTAACACCTAGACTGGTGTTTTTGATAGTGTAAATTATTCTCATCATCAAGGTGAGGTATTGAAATGAAGAGTATTACTATTTTTGGTGCAAGCAGTGGCCTTGGCTTGGCTGCCGTTCGCTATTTTGCAAGTCAAGGAGTGGAAATTATTGGTGTTGCAAGAGACCCGAAAAAGACCGACGAACTGGCCAGCTTGTGCGTTCAATTAATTGCTTGTGATGCTACTAAACAGCCGGATGTAGATGCTGCGGTGGAATGTCTTCCGAAAGACACCGTAGTGCTGTCAACCATGGGCAGCTTTAGAGCCGAAGTACCTGTCGATTATCTCGGACACCGTCACTTGATAGACGCACTGGAGACAAAAGGTATTAAACGTTTCCTGTTGGTTACTTCATTAGGATGTGGAGATTCATGGAAGTTTCTTTCGGAGCGAGCGAAAGCAGGCTTTGGGGCAGCGGTAAGGGAGAAGTCCTTAGCTGAAGCTTGGTTAGTCAGCAGTCAACTGGAATACACTGTATTGAGACCTGGTGGATTGAAGGACGGGGAGGTGACAAATTGTGGGGAGTTATCGCAAGGAGTTGAAGTACATGGTGCGATCACTCGAAGTGAAGTCGCTCGCCTTGCACATCAAATTTTGTTGAACGAGGCGTCAATTGGTCAGATATACCAGTGTGTTGATCCGACGGTTAATTATAGCTAAAGGAAATTTTGTACAGAAATACACGAAGCTCATCAACATGTTGATGAGCTTCATTGATTATCTGTAATGCTACTCTACTCGGGTGTGATTGAGTGCGTAATTCCAAACACGATAAAAGTAAAATACATAGCCGATCCCTAATGTCAGTATTGAAATAATAAACCAAAGCAATACATGACCTAAGTCGCTAAATAGATCGATATCACAGTCCATTCTTCGCTCTCGGCCGGATTCATCAATGACGTAAGTGCGATTTATGATGAACTTGGAAAATGAATAAGGGAAGAAAAATAGCGCGATGCCAAACGTGATAATGCTGAGAATTAACCAGATGAGCAAGTGGCCTAGAATGTCAAAGATGGCGACATCTGCTCGTAATCTCATAAGAGTACCTTGTCGTAAATTAAAAATAGCTTTCAACACTGAAAGCCATTTGAGGTTTATTGGGTGATAGTTTGTTCTTGTATAACGGAATTATAGCGCTCAAAGCCCTGCTTGAGATCATTAATCAGATCATCGATGCTTTCCAGCCCAATGTGAAGTCTAATTAGCGTCCCTTCAAAATTAGGGTTGGCTACCGTTCGTAATGAATTGAAGCTACTTGGTTCATTTGCCAAAACTAAGCTTTCGAATCCACCCCAAGAATAACCCATACTAAAGTGCTTCATACCATCCAAAAATGCTGTTGTTGCTTTGGTATTACTGGTCTTAAGGATAAAGCTAAATAGCCCGTTGCCGCCGGTGAAATCCCGATGGAAATATTCACTGCCAGGGCATGTATCTAGAGCAGGGTGACGCACATGGTCGACTTCAGCACGCGTTGCTAACCACTTCGCAACTTGCAAACTGTTCTCTGCATGTTGGCGCAGCCGCACATCAAGCGTACGAATGCCGCGAAGTCCTAAGTATGCATCATCTGGTGAAACACATTGTCCCATCAGATAGCTTTGTTCACGCAACTGATCCCAGTACTTTTCGTGGGTCACTGCCGTACCTAGCATAACGTCGGAGTGACCTACGATGTACTTAGTAGCTGCTTGAATAGAAACGTCGACCCCGTGTTCAAAAGGTGAGAAATTCACACCAGCGCCCCAAGTATTATCAAGCATGACGATAATATCGGTTTCGTGTGCGATCTTAGCCATCAAAGGAACGTCTTGAACTTCCATTGTGATAGAGCCAGGTGATTCCAAAAATAGAATTTTGGTATTTGGCTGAATCAGTTCACGGATGCCTTCACCAATCATCGGATCATAGTAGGTCGTTTCTACCCCCATTTTCTTCATGATTGAATCACAAAAATCGCGCGTTGGTTCGTAGCAAGTATCCACCATCAGGATATGATCACCAGTCTCAACAAACGACAAAATGGCGTTAGAAATAGCGGCCGTGCCACATGGGTAAAGCGCGCATCCCACACCGCCCTCAATTTCAGTCATAGCATCTTGAAAGGCAAAGTGCGTGTTAGTGCCTCTGCGTCCGTAGAACAGTGTCTTGTTGGCTCGGTTGATGGTGGCGTGCTTTTTTTCCGCCACGGTGTCAAAGACAACGGTAGAAGCTCGTTGTACAGGCGGGTTAACTACGCCGTTAGTCCATTTCTTACTGCGGCCAGCAGTTACAAATTTGGTGGTCTTGCTTTCTGACATTTAGATTCCCTGTCTTAGCCTTGAACTTTCGTGTAGGAAGGCGAGTTTTTAAAAGAGGATAGACGCAATAAAACACGAAGGCTAAAGAGTTTCAAGTCTTTAGCCTTCATAAAACGTTGTCGGGTAGGAGTGACATCTAAGGTCAGAGCAGTGGGTTGAAGAGATAAAATAGTCTTTCAAAAAATCTATGATAAATACTTCTTTGCTTCCACACGCAGTAGTCGACTAACTCCGAGCGCTGAATATAGCTCGATTGCAGCTGGTGCATCTCTTTGGTGAAGCTTGGATCTTCCACTGCAAGAGTCACTTCAAAGTTAAGCCACAAGCT
Organism: Vibrio mediterranei; assembly: GCF_900088415.1. GTDB lineage: Bacteria > Pseudomonadota > Gammaproteobacteria > Enterobacterales > Vibrionaceae > Vibrio > Vibrio mediterranei. The sequence continues at coordinate 20,704 of NZ_FLLQ01000004.1, read as the reverse complement.
GCGCATGTCCATATTGACGGTACCAACTAAGCAAAAGAGCTCGTCGATAACAACGGACTTAGTATGCAGTAAACCGCCATCAAACTCGTAGATTTTGACACCAGCGGAAAGTAAGTCGGTGTAAAATGCGCGTGATGCCCATTTCACCATAATCGAATCGTTATTCTTCGGGATAATGAGCTCAACGTTGACCCCTCGTTGTGCGGTTGTTTTGATCGTTTCCAACAAATCAGCACTAGGTACAAAATAAGGTGTGGTAATTCTTACCGACTCTTCTGCCTGATGCATTGCGAGGGTGAGGACTTGCCCAATTAACTGGTCTGGCATACCTGGCCCAGACGGCACGACCTGAACTGGTTTAGAGTCTTTAGGGATCTCTATAGCGCATTCAGGTTGAGCTGGTAGCTGTCGATCGCCTGTTTCTACTTCCCAGTCCCAACAATGTATTGCAGACAGCACATTGACTGTAGGACCTTCGATACGGACCATAATATCAATCCATTGGCCCACGCCGGAGTTTTGCTTGAAGTAAGCGGGGTCGACCATGTTCATTGAGCCGGTGTAAGCGACTTCATCGTCTATAACGATGATTTTTCTGTGCTGACGGAGATCTAAGCGACGTAGGAAAATACGCCAAGGAGACACTTCTAGCCCTTCGACCAGTTCAATACCCGCATCACGCATCATTTGTGCCCAATGACTCTTTTTGAAGAACGTGGGGCTACCGGCGGAGTCAAGAAGGACTTTAACGTCTACACCGCGTTTGGCGGCTTGTATGAGCGCTGATGCAACCGAATCCGCTAATCCACCCGGATACCAAATGTAGAACACCATACGAATGCTCTCTTTGGCTTGCTCAATATCTTTGATCACTGACAACAGGATTTCTTGTGGTGTGGTTTGTAGCTGAAGTTGATTACCACATAGAGCAGGAATGCCCATTCTGTTGTTACACAGATGGTCGATTTTCGAAATATGAGTGCCCAACCCATCGGTTACGTGCGCGTTGCAGTCATTCAGTTGATAAAACCAGTCACCAAATGGATGGAACATTTCCCTAGCTCTGTCTGCTCGCTTTCTACCTAGGTTAAGCTCACCAAACATGAAGTAACATAAAACCCCAACGACTGGGATGATGTATATCACCATTAACCAAGCGAGAGAAACGCTGACAGCACGGCGTTTTAGTACAACGCGCAAAGTGACACCTGCCACTAGGACCCAATAAAGTCCGATGCCTGCGAGAGTAAGAAAGTGGTATACCTTGTCCATTATGCCTCGATAGAAAGACGCTTTCGCAAATAATAAGCTCAGAATCAAGTATTTGGAATAGTTAGTTGCCTGTCAAATACAACCTGTTACACAAGCCATAAAAATTAATGAAATAGGTAATTTCTATACAAATCGGCGTTGTTTTGATGACGATGTTATTAATATCGAAGCACGGCATACCAAGTCGTAAGAGAATAGGAGAGTTGCTTAGTTGAGGGGTTTACAGTTGATGGAATAAACCGCAAACTATCGGTAAAGCGAATGGAAAATGGCCAGTTGGAAGTTTGGCACTTCCAATTTTAAAGATAAGCTGTTTTACTTGCTATATCGCTCTTGGATATAAATTCCATATGAAGTGTAAACTAAAGATTACACTCCTATGTTTAAAAGCAAAAGATCGTGAGCACAGGGATAGGCTGCCAATCAAAGGCAGCTTTTTTGTGCGCCAAAATCATCTCATGGACAGCCGCAAACTCGTCTAGTTAATAGACACATATGGTACATACTGATGGCAAGTTCCGATAGAGGCCAATTCTCTTCTCGCTTTGGCTTTATTATGGCTGCTGCTGGTTCAGCAGTGGGTTTAGGTAATGTTTGGGGGTTCCCGACACAAACAGCCAGTAATGGCGGAGCCGCATTCCTCCTTATCTATCTTTTGATGATGGCTCTACTTGCTTTCCCAATGCTTGTCGCTGAGCTTACAATTGGTCGATATGGGCAATCTAACCCCATCGGATCACTACGAAAGATTTGGACAAATAATCGTTTATTAGCGGTGTTTTTTGGTACCACTGCTATGCTAACTGCATCAATGATCTTGAGCTTTTACGCCATCTTAGCTGGCTGGTTAATTGGCTTTGGAATCTCTCCAATTATGAAGTTAATTGGCTTACAGCAGTTTTCTGAATGGTTAATCACCTTTGGAACAGGACGCAACGTCCTCTTGACCGTCATATTTATGTTGATGACAGTGTTTGTGGTACGCCGTGGTGTCGCAGATGGTATCGAAAAATGGTCATCACGATTGATGCCAGTTTTGTTTGCACTGTTTTTGGTTCTCATTATCTACATTTTCACTCAAGACGGTGCTCTCGATGGGTTAAGAATGTACCTCGTTCCTAACTGGGAGCATGTAAATGGGGGATTGGTCGTTAACGCTATGGGGCAAGCATTTTTCTCCCTGTCGCTCGGCGTTGGTGCGATGATGGTTTATGGCTCTTATCTAAGTAAAGATGTCAATATTCCCAAAACGGCGGGTCAAGTCGCCATAATTGATACTGGTGTAGCGTTTTTTGCTGGTTTACTAATTCTTCCAGCAATGTTCGTTGCAAAAGCAAATGGTGTGCAGATCTTTAGTGAAACAGGCGAGCTGATCAGTTCAGGAAATCTTGTATTTACGGTCTTACCAAGTTTGTTTGACTCAATGGGATTAGTGGGAGAGGTGGTTGGTGTCGCCTTCTTCGCTTTAATGGTGATTGCTGCCTTGACGTCATCTATCGCTATGTTGGAAGTACCAGTATCGTGTTTGCAAGAAGAATTAAAAATCAAGCGAGAGAAGTCAGCCATTATTCTGGGTGCTGTTATTCTTTTGTTCAGCGTACTCATCGCTGCGAATTTCGATACGCTATTTGATTGGGTAGCTACAGCATCAACCATGTATATGCAGCCATTGTTGGGAGTGGTTTGGGCTGTGGTTATTGGTTGGGTTTGGAGTCGGAATGCTCTGCTTAAAGAAATTCAACAAGGCAACCCAGAGATCGAGAAAACTTGGTTTTGGCGTATTTGGCCTATTTACGTCAAAGTGGTTTGTCCTATCGCCATCATAATGGTGTTTGCTTACCCATTCTTGTAAGCAATCTACACATTATCACAAACTAGAAGCTGCTCATTGAGCAGCTTTTGTGTATTATCCCTGCCCATTATTCCTTAGCGATAAGGCATCGTATGTTCGATATTCATTATGAAAATGAGGACTTTGTTGTCATCAACAAATATCCAGGAGTGAGCGTTCATAAAGATGATGGCGACACTATGTTGGTGTCGGAGGTCGCAATTGCCATTGGCGCATCGTCACTTCACCTGGTCCATCGACTCGATAAAATGACATCGGGATTACTGATATTAGCCAAGCGAGCTGAAGTCGCGGCACAGTTTTCACGCTTATTTGAGCAACGCGACATAGACAAGTATTACCTAGCTATAGGCAGTAAAAAACCAAAGAAAAAGCAAGGGTCGATAACTGGCGATATGGAGCGTTCAAGACGTTCATCTTGGAAGTTGGTTAATTCAAAGAACAATCCAGCAGTGACACAGTTTTTTTCTGCTGCAGCAGAAAACGGTGAACGGGTCTTTTTGTGCAAGCCGCTGTCCGGCAAAACACACCAAATTCGTGTTGCATTGAAGTCGATTGGTTCTCCAATTAAAGGTGATGTTATCTATAACGCGAGTGACAGTTCTGATCGTGGCTATTTACATGCTTATGCGCTGCGCTTTGAACTAAGTGGTGAGTCGTTTCAGTTTAGGTGTGACCCGCGAGAGGGTTCTCTTGGGGAAAAATGGCGCTCAGCAGAAGTTGAGGACGCTATCGATAAATGGTCACAACCATGGGAGTTAGCATGGCCGAAAAAATAGAGCAAACAAACAGCGAAAACGAGGCGATGCAAGCTAGCCAGTTAGGTGTATTCTTTGAGCAGGTCTCAATTGGGCTGTCTCAATCTAATGCAGAGGTGAGACGTCTTTTTCACGGTAGAGGAAAGTGCTGGCCAGGTTTGGAGCAATTAACTTGTGATTGGGCATCTAATCAGTTGCTGGTGAATTTGTTCAAGCCGGTTGATGAGACGTTTATGGCTGTGCTCACGCAAGGGCTTGAGGATTTATCAACTAGCGAACTTTGGCAACAAGTGCAAGGCAAGTCGATTGTCTTACAGCACCGGTACAGTGATGGCGCACCAACAGAAGTCTTATGGGGTGAGCTTGACCAAAGACCAGTTGTCTCAGAGCTAGGTTGTAAATATCAACTTGATATTGGTCGCAACCAAAACTTTGGACTTTTCCTTGATATGAGAAATGGCAGGGAGTGGGTCAAAGACCGTGCTGCTGGAAAGCGAGTCCTTAACCTTTTTGCCTACACATGTGGATTCTCCGTTGCAGCTATTGAAGGTGGGGCAGAACATGTGGTTAACGTTGATATGGCGCGCGCGTCGTTAAATAAAGGACGCGATAATCACCGATTAAATGACCATGACACGTCTAAAGTAACCTTTATGGCGCACGATATCTTTAAGTCGTGGGGGAAAATCAAAAAGCACGGTCCCTATGACATCATTGTCATCGATCCACCGTCGTTCCAAAAAGGGAGTTTTGCCTTGACTAAGGACTATAAGAAGATCTTACGACGTTTGCCTGAACTGTTGAATAAGCAAGGTGAGGTAATGGCGTGTGTGAACTCACCTAGTGTTACACCAAGCTTCCTGATTGACAGCATGAAAGAAGAAGCACCAACACTTGCTTATATTGAGCGATTAGCTAATCCATCAGAGTTTGCTGATAAAGATGACGATGCCAGTTTGAAGGTATTACTCTTTCGCTAAATAAACTTAAAATAAAAAAACGGCACATTGCGTGCCGTTTTCTATAGCAAGTCATTGGAATTAGTTCATCCAATCTTTTAATTCAAATGTGAGTGTGTGCTCAGCGCCTTTTAGCTCAAGACCGTTTTTAGTGACGGTAATATCACTCCAATCTGACAGCGTCTTAGACATGGTTTGCTCAATATCCATTGCTGTGCCAGCACACATCTTCATAGTCATCCCCATTTTTTCGATGCGGAATTGACCATCTTTAAGCTCACCTTGACCGAAGAAGTTGTTACAACCAGCGTTGCCGTTTGCCGTCATCTTTTCACCGATCTCTAGGCGAGGTGTTTGGTTCTGTTCATCAACTTGAATAGCGTTGCCGTCAATTTGAACCAAGTTCCAATTGTGGTGTTGAAGATCTTGTGCGGTTACAGCTTTCATCGCTTCCTCTTTAGTGTCGTTCGCGGCACAAGCCGTCATTAATACTGGAAGTGCAACTGCGGCAAGTAACTTCTTAGAAAAAATCTTCATATAATTTGCTCCAACTGAATGAAATTATTGACAAGCCTAACTAATAAAACACTGTTTTTTGTCAGGAGTAGGTTATGTTTAGTATAGTGGTTTTTTAATTGGATAAGTGTAAACCATTGCGTAACAGTGGTATTGGATTCGCAAAAGCCACATAAATCAGACTATTCTTACTATCCAAGTTTGTTTTCGCTCGAAGAGTGTAGTCCAAATATATGAATAAAGGATGTCGATGGAGCAACTAGAGTTTTTCACCGTACCAAGTCCATGCGTACGTGTATGCACAGTTGATGAGAAAGGGTATTGTCAAGGATGCATGCGTAAGCGTGATGAGCGTTTTAATTGGTTGAGCTTTACGACCGCACAGCAACTTCATATCATTAAATTATGTCGTCAACGTTATCGCCGCAAGCTAATGCAAGGCAAAATACCGGTGACAAACGCAATACTGGAAGACGACGACAGCCCTCAACAAGATTTGTTTTAATAACTGTTGGTGCTCGTGATTAATTATATTCCCCTGTTGACCAACTCTAAACCGCAACACAGTCCGCATTGGCTCAGTTAATTTTTGCATGCTTTAACGGTATGCTGTATTTAAAATGAAAATGTGATCTTAGTTCAAATTGATGCTGGTATCCCAGATGGAATTCTGTTTATTATAGGTTAGTCAATTATCAATAATATTAATGGATTCATGCGGATACTTATATGTGACGATTCAAAGGTAGCAAGAAGAAGTCTAGCGAGTTTTATCGCAAGCTCTTTTGATGGTGAGATCATATTTGCGGAAAATGGCCGCCAAGCACTTGAAACAATGCAGTGCGATAACATTGATATCTTATTTCTTGATTTAACAATGCCCGAAATGGATGGCTTTGAAGTACTGACAGCTCTTCAAGAATTCAGCCATCAGACCAAAGTGGTCGTAGTGTCTGGCGACATTCAAGAAATTGCCCAACAACGCTGTTTCGATCTCGGTGCTTATGCATTCATAGAGAAACCGTTAAAAGCAGAATCGGCAACTCCTCTATTTCATGATCTGCAGATCCCAATTCATCATGCGCATTCTTCAAAGCAGTCATTTAGCAAACAACAGATGTTTGAACGCTTCCAAGAAACGTCGAATATCGCTTTGGGGGCGGGTGCTGCAACGATTTCAGAACAGCTTAAAGAGTTCATCCTATTACCGGTTCCAAGAGTCGGCGAACTGACGTTTAGTGAGCTCACCATGATGATTCAAGATACCCTAAATCGTGATAATAGCTGCGCGGCGGCACAGCGGTTTGTTGGTGGTGGTTTACATGGTGAGGCATTAGTTTGTATCGAGGGTGAGTCGGTCGCACAAGTGGGACGGCGTTTGGGGTATGACGATGGTGAAATTTCCCACGATGAAATTGTTGTCAATCTAGTGAATGTCCTCGTTTCTTCTTTCTTAGTATCGTTATCGGAGCAGCTAGGGTTAGAGTTCTCGTTACGTGAGCCGCTGAGAATAGAGGATTTCAGTCCCGAAAACTCGATGCTCAATGCTAACGAACACGTATTTACGATTGAATATACCTATGATGCAGAAGCGTTAGACTTATTCTGCTCCGTATTGTTTATGTTTGATGTGGAATCCGTGGAGATTATCCACCGTCAAATGGAGCTTTTACAATGACCACTATGACACTCGAGCTTTCCGACTTTCATTGGACGATGCAGTTGCTGGATACGCTGGATGCGGGTCTTATTGTGGTAGATCGTGAATACAATGTCTGTGCATGGAATAGTTTCATGCAAAACTATAGCGGTATTAATGCAGACAGCATTATGGGCAAGTGCTTGTTTGAAAGTTATCCCAATCTTCCTGAAAAGTGGTTAAGAGCGAAACTGGAATCGACCGGAACTCTCAAAACTCGGGGGTTTTCAAACTGGGAAGATCGTCCAATTATCTTTGAATTCAAAAACTTCTCACCTGTATCACAAGGCTTGCTCAACATGTATCAGAACATGGTGATTACGCCACTTAAGTCTCCCCAAGGAGATGTCACGCATTTTGCTATTATGCTGCAAGATGTGTCGGACATTGCTAAGAGTAAAATGCACCTCAAGCGCTCCAATGAGAAGCTGACGGAGTTAGGTCGCACAGATGGTCTTACTGGACTGTTTAACCGGGCTTACTGGGAATCACAGTTTATTGAAGAATTTAATTCGGTACAGACCACTGGACGTACGTCAACGCTGGTAATGTTCGATATCGATCATTTTAAACGTGTCAATGACAACTATGGCCACGCCACTGGCGACAACGTGATCAAAGAGACGGCTCAGCAGCTGTTAAAGGCTGCGAGAGGTAGTGATGTGTGTGGTCGCTACGGCGGAGAGGAATTTGCGGTTTTACTCACCGACACGACAGCAGATCAAGCGTCGTATTTTGCAGAAAGGTTGCGTAAACGAGTAGAGGAGCTCTGTTTAGAGTTCGATGGTCAGTCACTCCAATACACCATTAGCTTAGGTATCACCGAGTGCAGCGCTGAAGATAATAATCATGTAGATTGGCTAAAGCGCGCGGATAAAGCCCTTTACCAGTCCAAAGAAGCTGGTCGTAACGCCACGTCCATCCTCTAGCACTGTTTATCTTTTAGCTCAAAGCGCTGCTGTTCAAGAGGCAGCGTTTTGGTTTTTGGCAGTTTAACTAGTACCCAACTTGCAAGCATGGCAACAACAAGACCGCTTAACGCCAAAAAGCCCATCACGTTGGCAATCTTATCGTGATCTAACAGAACCCCCACGATGTAAGTACCAATAGAGAACCCTAAGGATACGGCGGCTGCCATAAACCCTTGCGCTGTTGCAGGTCGATAAGGGCTAATTTCGTCCGCAAGAGCGGCAATAGAAATGTCGTTCCACGCACCATTGATAATGGAGATTAATATCAGAGAGAGCGGTAAAAGCGCCATAATATTGTGGCCGAACATAAACCAGATACTGATGCCTACAATTAGGTTTACTATCACGGTGATGAACCAAAGAGAGTGGGCTCCATGAGTTGCCATCCAAGTTCCTGCGGGTGTAAGTGCGACGAGGGTGACAAGTGCTGCGATAGCCATTCCGAATGCGGAACTCGATACGTTAACGCCAAACCCTTTATCAATAATGACTGGTCCCATCTCCACCATATTTGAACCCACAAACATAGACATCAATACGCAAACGACGAATCCAAACCAAACAACTTTAGAATGGCTACGATCCGAATTCGTGTTTAATTCATGAGTTTAGTAATAAAGACCAGGGTCTTCGGTGGATAAAGTGCTGTAACGACGATCAACAACAGGTCGAAGGCAAAGAGTGTGCCCAACTGTATATTCACGGGTAGCTGCAAATAGTCAAGACAAGCAATGGTTACGCCAGCCACGGCTACCCCAAGCATTTGAATTTGGAAAAGGTGTTTCAGTGCGTTTGACTGGCTTTCTGGCGAACTATTTAAGCGTAAAGCAAGCGTTGGATTGAGAATAAGCAGGAGGTTACTGCCAAGACCAATCAAACAGGCAATACCCCAGTAATGCCATTGAGTTGTAGAAACGAAAAGTAATAGCAGTAATGCGCTGGCATGACATATGAGTGCTAGTAGGTGCATAGGTTTATGAAGCGTGTATTTATCGGCGATAGAACCAAGCAAAGGAGCAGTTAAGCCACTTAAACCTAAAATCAACATCACTTGACCAACGAGTAGCGCGCTGTTGGTCCGGGATAGGATGAGAGGGGCAAGAATGATCGCGAGACCTATCCATTGAACAATGCCCATTGACGCTTGGCTTAGCTGCCATAAGTTGCTTTTTTTCATAGCAAAACCATGTGATAAATACGGCAGAAAGTATAAAAAAAAGCGAGCATCAATGATGCTCGCCCAGTGTCAACTTAATTGACTACCACATTAGCTGATCGCTAGCCTAGGGTTATTAACCATACTGTACCAACGACGTCTTTGTTCTTTTAACGTTAAATCTAATTGCTCTATTCGCACCCGCAATAAAGCTTGCTCATACTTTTCTTTGACATTGGATTTTGCCGACTTGATAAGTTGAGTCTTTAGTTCGTCGCATTCATTCAGTTTGCTGATCAAATGTTGCAATTCTTGTTCAATCACCGAATGAATTTGCTCTGCGTTGGGAAGTTGGAAGATTTTGCCCTTGGCCGTTTGCATGGTTTGCAACAGACGCGCTTTCTCAATGCGATAAGGTGACACGCGTTTTAGTCCCTTAGCTAGCCCAAGATAAGCGCAAGAGCGTATTAACCATTTAGTCGGATCAAACTGCCACCAACGAATGCCATTTCGATAGTCATGCTCAAAGATATGGTGGAAGTTGTGGTAACCCTCACCAAACGTAACAAACGCTAAAATCCCGTTGTCCCGTGCCGTGTTTTTGCTGGTGTACGGCTGAGAGCCCCAAACATGAGCTAATGAGTTAATAAAAAAGGTCGTGTGATGACTGAGTACCAATCGTAGTGCACCAACAATTAGTATGAAACCGATCAGATCGCCATAAATTGCTCCCAGAGCAATTGGGATACCGAAATTGGTGAGTAGGGCAAGGGCGACATAATGTTTGTGTTGCCACATCACCACCTTGTCTTTTTGAAGATCTCGGCAGTTACGATAATCATCGTATCGTGCGGCTTGATACTCCCTAAGCATCCATCCGATATGTGAGTACCAAAAGCCTCGCTTCGCTGAGTATGGGTCTTTGTCGTTATTGTCGACGTGTTTGTGATGAACACGATGGTCTGAAGACCAGTGCAATGCGCTATTTTGAAGAGCAAAGGCACCACCAATAGCATATAGGTATTTCAGTGAATTGTGTGCTTCGTATGCCTTGTGTGACCACAGCCTATGATAGCCCGCTGTAATGGACATACCACAAAATACAAAGGCAATGAGTAACCAAACCCAGTGTGCAAGGGTATAACCGTGTGTCACGCCATACCATGTGGTGCCTACTGTGGCTAGGATAAAAGTGCCAAGAAAAATCGTGACGTTTAACCAAATTATCGGGGGCTTGTGAGCCGTGTTCATACAATAACTCCATTTAAGCTTACAACTGTTCGCTAGAATATCAGCGTACACGTGTAAGTCAAAGAATAAGTTGTTACAGTGTTTAACGGAAAATTGCACCAATACTAGCTATCGACGGGTGAAAGTGGTGCGATATGATGCATGTAATTTGACTAAATCTTTTGAAAACAGAAGGTTAATTAATGGTATGCATATTGCTTAATCTTTGTGGTCTTAGTTGTATACAATCAAAAATACATAGGGAATCACATGGAACAGCAACATAGCAGTGACTTAATCTACGGACTGGATGATAAACCTTCGGTCAAAGCCGCGAGTTACGCCGCACTTCAACATGTTTTGGCGAGTTTTGTCGGCATTATTACCCCGACATTAATTATTGGAGGAGTGTTAGGACTTGGTGACCATATCCCATACCTTATTAGTATGGCGTTGATGGTCTCGGGAGTAGGCACTTTTATACAAGCGAAGCGAATTGGCCCAATCGGCGCTGGCATGATTTGCGTCCAAGGGACAAGCTTTGCTTTTTTAGGCTCTGTCTTGGGGGCAGGCTTTCTTGTTAAGGCTAACGGGGGAGGCCCGGATGAGATGCTCGCGACCATTTTTGGTGTGTGTTTCTTCGGTGCGTTTGTTGAAATTATTTTGTCGAGATTTATCGATAAACTAAAGGCGGTCATCACTCCTGTTGTTACAGGCATTGTTATTACGACTATTGGTATTTCGCTGATTAAAGTGGGTATTACTGACATCGCTGGTGGATTCGGCGCCGAAGACTTTGGCTCTGCATCTAACTTAGCGCTAGGCGGTGTAGTTTTGGCAACCATAGTTATTTTAAACTTGAGCCGCAATACCATGGTGAGATTATCTTCGATTCTAGTTGGGTTATTGGTCGGATGGTTAGTGGCATTGATGTTGGGAAAAGTCACCATGCCAGACTTTTCATCGCAACCATTTCTGAGTATTCCTATCCCTTTCAAGTACGGATTCGCGTTTGATTGGCAAGCTTTTCTACCGATTGCTTTTATCTATCTGATTACCGCGATTGAATCGACGGGTGACCTAACTGCCAACTGTCTGTTTTCAAGACAGAAGATTGAAGGTAAGCAGTACATAAAACGAGTAAAAGCGGGCGTATTGGCAGATGGCATAAATTCAATGATTGCAGCGGTGTTTAATACCTTCCCGAACACCACCTTTAGTCAAAACAATGGGGTGATTCACCTGACTGGAATTGCCAGTCGTTACATTGGATACTTCATTGCTGGCATCTTATTCTTACTTGGTCTGTTTCCAATACTTGGAGCTATCTTGATGACGATACCAAAGCCTGTGTTAGGCGGGGCAACCTTGGTAATGTTTGGTACTGTGGCTGCAGCTGGCATCAAAATCATCGCAAGTGAAACACTAGATAGACGCCGAATTATGACTATCGCTATTTCACTGGGGCTAGGGTTAGGCGTTATGCTGGTGCCAGATTTGCTAAAAGAAGCCCCCAAACTGGTACAAACTATATTGGGGTCACCAGTGACAATGTCGGGCATCGCGGCGTTAGTTATTACTGGATTGCTGTCATTGGTGAAAGACAAGCCGCAAGAGACAGTGCTGAAATCTCAGTCATTACCTGAGGCGTAATACCTTTCTGCAACGAACATAATCAGGTATTTAGTCGGGATGGAAAGGCCGTCGTTAACAGACGGCCCTTTGGTTATCGTTAAATTAAGCACTGTGACGAGCTTCGACCAGTTGCTGAGCCAATTCAGCAAATCCGTATCCACCATTAGCACTAGTTATATAACTGGGTTTCGCCCGCAGCTTTGACAGCAAAGGCGTTAGGTTATTTACGCCAAATGTAATGGGTAGCCAATCAAACATCGACTCGTCATTGAGTGAATCACCGATGTAGGTCAGTGTTTCCAATGCAAATACGTTCTGGTTACCGCTTACTTTAAGGTACTGTTCACTGCTGAATCGCTTACTGTGTTCACCTAGCCAAACATTGATGTGAATGGAACTCTGAGTGGCTTTCACTTTTTGTCCGTTAACGACTAGCGATCGAATCTCATTGAGTAGTCGTGTGCTAACATCGTCTGCGACAGGTTCACGGTCTTGTCCGAGGTTAATAGCAACATCGCAAAATCTATAACTTTGGTCATTAGCAAACTCGATCCCAGGGTAGTGAACAAGTAACGTTTCTAGACGCTGTAACAGTATTTTCTGGTTGCTTCTCATCTCGTCCATCGGTTGTAGTGAGTGGACGTGAAATCCTTGTTGGTTTTTCATCATCCAAAATGCACCATTTTCCCCAATGACACCATGAACTGGCCACAGCTTGGCAATTTGGTCACACCACCCAGCGCAAGCGCCAGTGACAGCAACGACTTTAACCCCACTCGACCTTAGTTTATTGAGGGCGAGTAATGTCTCGGGAGGCAATGCTCCTTCCCAAGTCAATGTATCGTCCACATCGGTGAACAGCCATTCGATCTTTCTCGCTTGATGTGGCGATAACGCAGATAACGACTTAGGCATTAATGACCTCTTGCTGAAGAGTAGTGTGATCGTTGAAATGAAGGCGCTTTGAGGTTTCACTGCTGAAAAGATGAAGATGCTGTCGATCAACATCAATACCAAGTTGGTCACCAATGGCTATTTTAGAGTGACCTTCGACACGGACGACCAGTTTTTGAGGCTCACTTCCGGATGTGATGCAATAGAGCAATAGATCAGCCCCTAATGCTTCGATGAGCTCAACTTCTACATGAAACCAAGGGTCAATGTCGTTTAGCGTCAAATGTTCAGGCCTTAGCCCTAGTTTGACTGAGCCAAGGTTAAGAGCTTTGGTATCCATTTTGAATAGCGATGAACCTAGCTCTATACCTTCAGCGGATATTTTGGCGTCGAAAATGTTCATGGATGGTGAACCAATAAAGGTTGCCACAAACAGAGATTCTGGATAGTCATAAATATCTAAAGGAGTGCCCACTTGCTCAATATTACCTTTATTGAGTACCACTAACTTATCGGCTAGTGTCATGGCTTCGACTTGGTCGTGCGTAACATATACCGATGTAGTGCCAAGGCGACGCTGTAGGCGTTTTATCTCAAGCCGCATTTGAACTCTTAGCTTGGCATCCAAGTTGGATAAGGGCTCGTCAAATAAAAAGACTTTTGGTTCGCGCACAATGGCGCGGCCCATAGCCACCCTCTGACGCTGACCTCCGGAAAGCTGCTTCGGTTTTCGGTCTAATAAACCATCGAGCTCGAGCATTTCCGCAGCTTGGCCGACAAGGCGCTGTATTTCCGCTTTTGGCGTTTTGCGATTGCGTAGTCCATAGGCCATATTGTCGTATACCGTCATATGCGGGTATAACGCATAGTTTTGGAATACCATTGCAATATCGCGTTCACCGGGTTCTAGCTCGTTCACGATGTTGTCGTCGATACGCAGAGTACCTGAACTGATTTCTTCCAATCCGGCTAGCATACGTAGCAGGGTGGATTTGCCACAGCCACTTGGGCCAACAAGGACAACCATCTCACCGTCATCGATGTCGAGGTTGATATTAGGGATCGCTTGGTAACCATTTGGGTAGCATTTAGCGATATTTGAAAGAGTAAGCGTTGACATTTATTTCTCCGAATCTACCAAGCCTTTGACGAATACTTTTTGCATAGCAATAACTACGATGACTGGCGGTAACATGGCGATGATGGTGGTGGCCATAATCTTGTTCCACTCGATCACGCCGTCGACGACGCCAAGCATTTGTTTAATACCCATCACTATGGTGTAGTACTGGGCATCAGTGGTAATGAGTAATGGCCAGAGGTATTGATTCCAACCATATATGAAAGTGATCACGAATAGTGCTGCAATATTGGTGCGTGAGAGAGGAAGCAGAATATCGAAAAAGAACTTAATCGGACCTGCGCCATCAATGCGTGCCGCTTCGACTAGCTCATTCGGCACGGTCATAAAAAACTGCCTGAATAAGAATGTTGCCGTTGCACTCGCGATGAGAGGAATGGTTAATCCCGAAAACGAGTTAAGCATGTTCAAATTAGTGATGACTTCGAACGTCGGCATGATTCTCACTTCGACCGGTAACATTAACGTGAAAAAGATCATCCAAAACGCAATCATTCGTCCAGGAAAGCGGAAAAAGACCACAGCATAAGCCGATGTTATTGAAATAGTCAGTTTTCCTATGGTGATACACAGCGCCATGATAAGAGAGTTGGTCAGCATGTGTGTGATTGGAAGCGCGTTGTTATTAAATGTACTTTCATTGCTCAGCAGGTCTGAGAACACACTAAATCCCAGATCGCCAAACCATAACGGTGTGCCTGTTGCAAACTCAGTGTTCTCATGTGTCGTCGCTACCAAAGCGATCCACACCGGTAAAGCAATAGAAACAATGCCTAGTACAAGAATAATGTGACAAAACACATTGAAAAGAGGTCTTCTTTCTACCATTAGTACGCTACCTTTTTCTCAACGTATTTGAATTGAATAACGGTCAGCATTGCGACCAAAACCATAAGAATCACTGACTGTGCTGCTGATGAACCAAGATCGAGTCCGATAAAACCATCGTTATACACTTTGTATACCAGCGTCGATGTACTGTTACTTGGACCGCCTTGTGTCATTGCATGAATAATGGCGAAGGTGTCGAAGAAGGCGTATACAAAGTTAACCACGAGTAAGAAGAAGCTGGTTGGGGAAATAAGCGGAAAGCTAATCGTGAGAAAGCGTTTCACCGGACCACTACCATCAATTGCAGCAGCTTCGTGCAACGATTTAGGGACCGATTGCAAGGCAGCTAAGAAGAAGAGGAAGTTATAACTGATCTGTTTCCAGGTTGAAGTTATTACTACCATCCACATGGCATGACTTCCGTTTAAGGTTGGATTCCAATTAACCCCAAACCAATTCAAAATATCAGTAACAACCCCGATGGTTGGGTCAAACAAAAATAGCCATAGAGATCCTGCAACAACAGGTGCTACCGCATATGGCCATATGAGAAATGTGCGATATACCGTGGCACCTCTAACAATATGCTCAGCAAAAGCAGAGAGAATAAGCGCACTGACTAATGCCAGCAGTGCAACGCTGATACTAAATTGGATCGTAGTGAAAAAGGAATCAAGGTAATAGCTATCGTTGAGAAGCTTAGTAAAGTTTTCCAGACCAACAAACTCACGGCTGATGCCAAACGCATCCTCCAACTGAGAAGACTGAAATACAGCCTGACCTGCGGGCCAAATAAAGAAGACAAGGGTAATAATAAGCTGAGGTGCAATTAACGCATAGGGCAGCCATTTATTTTTAAAAACAACTTGTGATGACATACGGTGTACCAAAGAGCCGTCACTCTCAATTAGAAAATGACGGCGAAAAGACAAAGACAATTATTTTTGTGTGCGTTCAAAGCGGCGCAATTGCTCGTCACCACGACGAACGGCATTGTTAAGTGCAGACTTAGCGGACGCTTTACCTGCCCACACGGCTTCTAACTCTTCATTAATGATGTCGCGGGTTTGTAGGAAGTTACCAAAGCGAATGCCTTTTGAGTTCGCTGTTGGTGTTGTTGATGTCATCTGCAATACCGCAGTATCCGTTCCTGGATTCGCTTGGTAGAAGCCTTGTTGTTTAGTCAGCTCGTAGGCTTGTTTGGTGATAGGTAGGTAGCCAGTGAACTGGTGCCAATCTGCTTGTACTTCAGGGCTCGACAAATACGTGAAGAAGTTAGCTACACCTTTGTATTCTTCTGACGTATGGCCTCTAAGTACCCAAAGTGATGCACCGCCAATGATGGTATTTTGTGGCTTTGCAATTAGGTCATCATCGTACGGAAGCTGCGCAACGCCTACATCAATGCCCTTCATGTTCTCTTTAATCCCCGCTAGACCTGCTGAAGAGCCCATAGTCATCGCACACTCTTGTGTGTAAAAAAGAGGCATGCCATCTGATTGACGGCCGCCATATTTGAAGATGCCTTCTTTTGACCAATCGCCCATTTGTTGGATGTGTTTTACATAAGGCGCGTCATTGAATTTAAACTCAGTATCAAAACCACCGAAGCCATTATTCTCAGTCGCCACAGGAATGTTGTTACGTGCACCGAAGTTCTCTATTTGAGTCCATGATTGCCATGTGGTTGTGAAGCCACATTTCGCTCCTGACGCTAACAGCTTACGCGAGACTGCTTCCATTTCCTTCCAGGTTTTTGGTGCTTCTTTGATACCCGCTTTTTTAAACATGTCTTTGTTGTAGTACATCACAGGTGTTGAGCTGTTAAATGGCATAGACAGCATCTGTCCATCGTTCGTAGTGTAGTAGCCCGTTACCGCGGCAAGGTAGTTATCTGCGTTAAATGGTTCTTTAGTATCAGCCATTAGCTCATAAACAGGGTAGATAGCTTGCTTAGCACCCATCATGGTTGCGGTACCTACTTCGAATACCTGTACGATTGCTGGTTGTTCTTTTGCTCTGAAAGCAGCAATGGCACTGGTCATGGTTTCTGCGTAGCTACCTTTGTACACTGGCTTAATCTCGTATTCGGATTGGCTAGCGTTAAAGTCAGCGGCAATTTCATTGACCTTTTGACCTAAAGCGCCACCCATGGCGTGCCACCATTCAACCTCGGTTTTCGCGTGCGCTTGAGCACTGATAACTGCCATTGTTGCCGCAATTGCCGTGAGGTGCTTAATAGACATATCTTTTCCCTTATGATTTTAAGTATCTGTTCAACAAGACAAGAGCAAATGTTCGCTTGTGTTGTTTTATCTGCTCCATTTGTTCAAGTGAAAGTTAAATGACGAAAATGACGCTTAGGTGACAGTTAAATGAACTTATTTGAAAGGTTTTGTTTTCACCAAAGATGGTTTTAACTGCAATACGCTTGTCATAAAGGGCTGGGATGCTGCATGTGAAAATAAATGAACATATGAGGTAAACATGAAAACAACAGCGCATCGCGGTGTATCGAGTCTGGCACCAGAAAACACATTAGTAGCATTTCAACTTGCTGCTCAACAGGGTGTCGAGTGGATTGAAATTGATGTTCAATTGAGTGCTGACAAAGTGCCTGTGGTTATTCATGACCAAACGGTAAACCGCTGTACTGACGGCAGTGGCAAGGTAGCTGATCTGTCACTGAAAAAGCTGCAAGAGTTGGACGCTGGGTTATGGTTCGGAGAACAATATAGAAATGAACGTATTCCTTCCTTGTCAGAGACATTGTGTTTTGTACAGCAACATAACATTAGCTTAAATATCGAGTTAAAGGTCTACTCAGGTGATGATATTGAATTGCTATGTCAACAGATAGCTGCAGTCGTAGCGGAGGTTGGCGTTTCCTATGAGCAATTGTTGTTTTCTAGCTTTAATACCCAAGCACTTATGGAAATGAAAGCTAAAATACCTAGTATTCGCCGTGGACAGTTGTGGCAATCAATCCCAGAGAATGCTTTAAGTGTATTAAATGAACTAGAGGCGTTTAGTGTGCATTGTGATTATCGTTTTTTGACGGAAAAGCTCGCCAAACATGTAAAAACTGCCGGATACCAATTGTATTGTTACACCCCTAATTTCCCTGAATTGGTGGAAGCGCACTGGAAATGGGGGGTTG
This sequence comes from Vibrio mediterranei, assembly GCF_900088415.1. Lineage (GTDB taxonomy): Bacteria > Pseudomonadota > Gammaproteobacteria > Enterobacterales > Vibrionaceae > Vibrio > Vibrio mediterranei. Next base: position 2,630 of record NZ_FLLQ01000004.1, on the reverse strand, counting down.
ATATGATGATCACTGACGAACCTCATTCTTATTTGATGCAAGCTGAAACGGTTTTCTCGTAGTGGTAGCTAACACTCAGTTGTTAAAATCGAATATTTTCCTAATAACAATTTTGAGTAATAAATATTGTCAATTTAAGGCTTTGAATATAGTGAGTGTTGTCCGAGTTAGTGGAGCGCATCGCTTCAGATGCTAGCGGAACGATAAGTCATTAATTTTTCAATTTAGTCGAGTAAGTAGCTATGTTATCCGTTCAATCTGACGTTTTCACCTAGCCCCTATCATGAATGAATATTCACTTAATCGTTAGGAACAACTACTGATTCAATCACAGCATTCAGATAGAGAGAGAAACTGCCAGCTAAAACAGTTATGCCCCATTATCAGTTAGGACTTTTACTCATTCATATCTTGTTATGTGAATTTGCATTACAACAAGTTATTCGAATCCTTTTCATCTAGAAACTAGGAAACTCTCAACAGTCTAACCTCCTAACGTGGTTGATAAAACATTGATTTGTAATTGAGTTGGTAAGTGAAAGGCGGCATGATGTGAGAGTGAAAAGCGGTTGCTTGCCGTCTAATTAGCGTTAGAGCTACAAGGAAAAACTAGTGATTTACGAAAGTTCTTATTGGAAGTTGCCTTTGCTAGAAAGCGCACAAAGGTTGCTCACGATGAAGTCTGAAAGTGACTTAAGTGAAGATAAATTAGCGCAAATTGAAAAAGACATTTTTATCGGTTTTTACTCAATAAGGAAGCTCTTCGATACTATTAAGGTTACAGATGCTCTGAAAAGTACCAAGTATCCTGTTACTTGGTTTCCACATCAGGGACGTGAGGTTACTTGGTTAAACAACTACAGAGTTGATGAACATTACAATTTAAATAGCAAGAATACTGAAACCAGAGATCTTTGGTTTATTGCTAGTAGGTTAATTCATAGTTTTGTCTTTCAAATAAGCCTAAGTGAACAAGGTGGTTTGGAAGGAATATTCTTTGCTTCAGACTCAGATAAGAATAAGAAAGTCTATTATCTGTCAGTTGAAGCCATCGCAGGTTTTTTCAATGATGTTGGCAATAATTATGTAACTGAAATTAGCCATTCCTATGATGATGTAACTGGTCAGTTAATAACTGTGGCAAAGTAGCTCTAACTGTTTAAGAGTGATTCGCAACGCGTGGCATTTTTACTATGCGTTTAGTGTTTAAGGTGGTATGCGGGAGCATCGGTATTGAGTTGCTCACACCTTTACAGGGAGTTATAAAGCAGAGGAACATCAGTGAAACTTGGAAGAAATGAGCCATGTTGGTGCGGCTCAAAGAAAAAATACAAACGTTGTCATTTAGGGCGTGATAAACAAGCTCCTGTTGATAAAGGCACGATAATGAAAGAGATAAATAGCTTCAACTCAAAAAAACTCTGTAGCGTGCCAGAATCGATGAAATCTGAATGTTCAAAGAAAATCATCAAAGCACATTCAGTATCAAAAAGCTCCTCTCTAAAAGCTATAGCAGTAGATGGACATGTTTACACTACTTTCAAAGCAAATCATGACTTCCCTGTATCTAAAAGAGTCGTTCCAAAGAAAGTAGGTATCAACCAAGCCTCGGTATTTACTGGTTTTTGCTCAACTCACGACAAACACATTTTTGCTCCGATTGAAGACCATGCGTTTGATAAAAGTCCATACCATTGTTTTCTCGTGGCATATCGATCTTTATGCCGAGAGCTTTTTGTAAAAGAGAGCGCTGCTACTACATTAAGCTTTGCTCAAGAGTTAGATAAAGGCAAATCTCTTAGTGAACAAGTCATGATACAACAAATGGCTAAATACTATGGTTCAAATAATGCTCTTACAATGGGAGACCTACGGTACCTAAAGCAGAAGCTTGATCACATGTTTACGGCTGCTGCCTTTGATGACTTACATCACTTAGTCATGGAGCTTGAACTACCTCCGAGGGTCATGACTAGTGCGGTATTAGGGTATACGGTTGGTTTCGATGGTGAACTGCTTCAAACAATATCTAATGATCCCAAAGATATACCAGACTATGTATTCATTAACTCTTTTGCATCTGAAAACAAAGGGTACATTGTCTTGTCGTGGTTGAAAGAGCATTCAACAAGCAACTTAAAATTTGTTAACCAACTCCTTCAGACAGGTTCTGTGTCAAACTCAATTTCTATTTTCACCTTCGCAATGGTTGAAAATATTTACATATCACCAGAATGGTGGGAAAGTTTAAACGAAGCAGAGCAAGAAAAAATTTGTGTTATTTATGCTCAAGGCGCTACCGAGCATACAGAGAATGATGTGTTAGTTGGAATTCCTGTCTTGGATGAAAACCCTCTAATAAATACGGTCACAGTTGGGGAGTTTGCTTTATAACAAGCATTTAAGACTTCAACATACTTTTTCTAATCCATTTTCGGCACGTTAGAATCCATACTCTAACGTGCTTCTGTCCAATAGCGAGTTAATTTAATCACTGGTCGCTTTGTGATCACCAAGCGATTCTGTCGTACCTTAATTACCAAGCGACTTTGTCATTACAATAACTACCGAGGGAAAATGTCGGGACTGATTTAGCGTACTTTTTAAAGTAATCAAATGAGCTTTAAAGG
>NZ_FLLQ01000003.1 GCF_900088415.1 Vibrio mediterranei | reverse complement strand
TAGTTGATTCACCAATCATCAGCTAAGACTACAAAATTGATGCGGAAGTGGCGGAATTGGTAGACGCACCAGATTTAGGTTCTGGCGCCGCAAGGTGTGAGAGTTCAAGTCTCTCCTTCCGCACCATTATTTCTCTTGAAATATAGAGCGAAGTGAAAACTTCAAATGGCTACGTAGCTCAGCTGGTTAGAGCACATCACTCATAATGATGGGGTCACAGGTTCGAATCCCGTCGTAGCCACCATTAATTACAACGTTAAGATCGAGTTTTACCAATTACTCTCTTAACTACAAGTTTTGTTGCGGAAGTGGCGGAATTGGTAGACGCACCAGATTTAGGTTCTGGCGCCGCAAGGTGTGAGAGTTCAAGTCTCTCCTTCCGCACCATCTTTTAGTGTGATTGACACTTTAAACAATTCTGTTGGGCTATCGCCAAGCGGTAAGGCAGCGGCTTTTGATGCCGCCATTCCCTGGTTCGAATCCAGGTAGCCCAGCCACTATTTAAAGGTTCAGTAATGGAGCACAATCATTTTGATGCCCCGTCTATTGTCCCTGGTTCGGTTCAAAGTAACCCTGCCATTACAACGTCTAGTTGATTCACCAATCATCAGCTAAGACTACAAAATTGATGCGGAAGTGGCGGAATTGGTAGACGCACCAGATTTAGGTTCTGGCGCCGCAAGGTGTGAGAGTTCAAGTCTCTCCTTCCGCACCATTATTAAGAAAGCTCGTCATTTGACGGGCTTTTTTTCTATCTATTCCTCTCTGACAATTACGTTAGTTGAATCTTTGAAAGTTTCTTCAATATTGTTAATTTCTTCTATTGGCTCACAGAAAAGTATTTTGCTACTGTTCATTCTCGGATAGACAGGCAACCTTAGGTCAATACACTGATCTTCAAGGATATTTATGACTTTCCAAGATTACTCCGTTGCTATTGGACAGTATTCAAAAGGCGATGATTTAGGTTTCAAGACGGCGCATTTCAACACTCCCCATGACCTTATAATATCTTCAGCGATAACAAATGCTTTCAACCCTTCTTATCTTCTGTATACAGAGCAAGGACATTATCTCGTTTCCGAATGTTCTCAACAGGAAGGAGCGGCCCTTATATTCGTGCCGACAAACAGTGAAGATCATCAAGTAAGATTGCTTGATGGTGATTACCCATGCCACCTTGCAATATCTCCGAATAAAGAATTATTAGGCGTCGCGCATTATGGGACAGGTAACTTCGAGATATTTGCCCTAAGGGCACATGGCATTATTGGAGAACGTATAGCTTTACTGGCTAATGAAGGCTCTAGCGTTCATCCTACTCGCCAGCAAGCCCCCCATGGGCACCAGTTACAGTTTATCCCTAATAGCCAACAGTTCGTCACGGTAGACTTAGGCATCGACACATTGAGCTTTTACGAATATAACAAAACTGATGCGGTTCTATCTCAGTCTTTGGTAATGCCGCTGGGAAGTGGTCCTCGACATGTAGACTTCTCTCAAGATGGTAAATTTGGGTATGTGTTGTGTGAACTCGATGAATCACTGCATGTTATCAAGCGTAACGAACATGGGAGATGGCGACTGATTTACTCTACTTCAGCGTTTCCTGAACATATAAACCATGAAGCGGCGGCGGCCGTTAAGCTTTCACCGAACAATCGCTTTGTCTATTTAACAGGTCGCGGAGAGTCTATCGTCTCTTGGTTTAAATTGAGTGACCCTGCTGTACCTGATTATCAAGGCTTTGTCAGTTCAGGGGGAGAGTTCCCACGAGATTTGTGTATTTCTCCAGATGGAAAGTATCTTATGACAGCAAACCAGCATTCTGACAATTTAGCTCTTTTTGCCGTCGATGAAGCAACTGGGGCACCAACGCTAGAATCAGTCTCAGATTCTATCACTGCTCCAGTATGTCTAGTCATTTATTAAGTTATTTAAGGCCAATCGCGTATTTTAAGACTTGCTCTTTAATCGGCCCAGAATGCTCTGCCACTTTCAGTAGAGCATTTCGAGCAAATGCCAGCGGTGGTAAGGTACTACTAAATCCTTTGTAGAATACATCCATGCCCGTTTGCATTAACAGGTTATCTGGACGACGCTCTAGCTCATAACGACGCAATGCCTCAATAGAAACCCCTTTATCTTCAAACGCTTTCAACAAGGCTTCTACATCTTTAAAGCCAAGATTAACGCCCTGACCAGCCAACGGATTTATCGTGTGAGCTGAATCCCCTACTAGTACACAACCGTGTTTGTAATATCGCTGTGCATGTCTACGTGTAAGTGGGAATGAGCCGCGCTGTAGCACGCTAACATTACCCAGTTCAGCTGGAAAGTACTCAACAATCTCCTGCTCTAACTGGGCATGACTCATATTCTTTAACTGCTTAATCCGTTTAGGGGAATCGTACCAAACTAACGATCCTTGGTTTCCACATAGTGGTAAAAATGAACGAGGCCCTGACGTGGTAAACCACTGCCACGTGATGTCTTGTTGAGGGAGTTCCGTCTCAACATTAATCAGCATGCACTCTTGACGATAATCCCATGCTGTCACCCCAATGCCACTGGCTTGTCGTACTCTTGAATTCGCACCATCCGCACCAACGACCAGAGTCGCAGCAATTTCACGCCCTGATTCTAAGATGATAGTTGAGCCTTCATCGTCAAGCGTTAAGCTTTCAACACCGTCACCTTCAATCACTTTCAAGTTGTCGAAACGATGAAACTGCTGCCACAACCCTAGTTGGATCACACGGTTTTCAACAATGTAGCCCAATTGCTCTAGATGCAGAGATTCGGCATTGAAACGAATTCGACAGTTTTCCGCTTCCCATGTTTCAAGACGTGCATAAGGGCACACACGCATCGCCTCTGTGGCGCTCCAAGCATCGAGGTGTGTCAGTAAATCAACAGAGCGATGAGAAATAGCAGAAACACGCAAGTCCATTGGCTGCGAGCTTTCGAAAGCTTGAGGGGGGAATTTTTCGATAACAGCGACTGAGCGCCCTTGTTTAGCGAGACCCAGCGCCGTCGCTGCTCCCACCATGCCACCACCAACAACTGCAATTTCAAACTGTTCCATCGTCTTCTTACTACCCTAAATTCAATGTGTGTTCATTGTACGTAGCCCGCTCTAAAAGCGCGAGCGAATTCCTTCGAAAAACCCTGCTTTTGTGAGGCCTAATAACCGCTTACAGCAATTGAAATATAAGCTCTCAAAGAGATTTTACACTACCCCTAGTCAGGCGGTTTTTAAAGCAGTACAATACGCCGCTTACCGCCAAGATGGTGGTCATAATTTAAGCAGCCGCTGTGTTGTTTTCGCAATACAGCGCCTGTGCAAGAAAAAGATTTAAATAACTGACGAGCGATAGTGATGAGTAAGAAACTGCTAATTAAAACCTGGGGCTGCCAGATGAACGAATACGATTCATCAAAAATGGCCGATCTGCTTAATGCGGCAAATGGCTATGAGCTAACAGAAGATCCAGAGGAAGCAGACGTACTACTTTTGAACACTTGCTCTATCCGTGAAAAAGCGCAAGAGAAAGTGTTCCACCAACTTGGTCGTTGGAAAACCCTAAAAGACAAAAAAGATGGCGTTGTTATCGGTGTGGGTGGCTGTGTAGCGACTCAAGAAGGTGACCATATTCGTGAACGTGCGCCATTTGTTGACGTTATCTTTGGCCCACAAACTCTTCACCGTTTGCCTGAAATGATCAAGCAGTCACAAAGCGATGAAGCGCCAGTAATGGATATCTCTTTCCCAGAGATCGAGAAGTTTGACCGTCTGCCGGAACCACGTGCGGAAGGCGCAACAGCGTTTGTTTCAATTATGGAAGGCTGCAGTAAGTACTGTACTTACTGTGTTGTTCCATATACTCGTGGTGAAGAAGTAAGCCGTCCAATGGATGACGTATTGTTTGAAATTGCTCAGCTTGCCGATCAAGGCGTTCGTGAAGTAAACCTACTTGGCCAAAACGTGAATGCTTATCGTGGTCCAATGCACGATGGTGATATCTGTTCTTTTGCCGAGCTACTACGCCTGGTTGCTTCTATTGATGGTATTGATCGTATCCGCTTTACGACAAGTCACCCGCTAGAGTTCACTGATGACATCATTGCTGTTTACGAAGACACACCTGAGCTTGTTAGCTTCCTGCACTTGCCAGTACAAAGTGGTTCAGACCGTGTATTGACTATGATGAAGCGTCCACACACAGCGATTGAATACAAGTCTATCATTCGTAAACTTCGCAAAGCGCGTCCTGATATTCAAATCAGTTCAGACTTCATTGTTGGTTTCCCAGGTGAAACTGACAAAGATTTCCAAGACACGATGAAACTGATCAAGGACGTAGATTTTGATATGAGCTTTAGCTTTATCTTCTCTCCTCGTCCAGGTACGCCAGCAGCAGATTACCCATGTGATCTTCCTGAGCAAACTAAGAAAGACCGCTTATACGAGCTACAACAAACTGTAAACTCGCAGGCAATGCGTTATTCACGTCAGATGCTAGACACTGAGCAACGTGTTTTAGTTGAAGGTCCATCTAAGAAGAACCTGATGGAGCTTCGTGCGCGCACCGAAAACAACCGTGTGGTTAACTTCGAAGGTGGTGCAGAGCTAATCGGCCAGTTTGTTGACGTGAAAATCACAGACGTGTTCGCAAACTCCCTACGTGGTGAGCTAGTAAGAACAGAAAAAGATATGGATCTTCGCAGTGTTATTTCTCCAACACAAATGATGGCAAAAACCAAACGCGAAGATGAGCTGGGTGTAGCGACCTTTACGCCTTAGCGCCTATACCCAAACAGCTTCAATGTGCTATTTTGGAGTTAATTGGGTAAAAATATGCGAAGCCCGGTCACAGTCGGGCTTCATACATCGCCCTTAAGGGCAAAATGTGAGGCAACATTGAGTAATCAAATCGTAACTCTAGAAATTCATCTAGAACCTTCAGACAACCGCCGTCTATCAAGCTTGTGCGGTCCTTTCGATGACAATATCAAACATTTAGAACGCCGCTTAGGTGTCGAGATCAACCACAGAAGCAACTTCTTTACGATCGTGGGCAAGCCGCACACTAGCGCCGCAGCTCTAGATATCATCAAAACGCTTTATGTCGACACAGCACCTGTGCGTGGCCAGATCCCTGATATTGAGCCAGAGCAAATTCACTTAGCCGTTAAAGAATCTGGTGTACTTGAGCAAAATACCGAATCAGAAATCGCTCACGGAAAAGAAGTCTTCGTAAAGACCAAGAAAGGCATCATCAAACCGCGTACACCTAATCAAGCTCAGTACCTAGTGAATATGGTCACTCATGATATTAGCTTCGGTATTGGGCCAGCTGGTACAGGTAAAACTTACCTAGCAGTAGCTGCTGCAGTAGACGCACTGGAGCGCCAAGAAATTCGCCGTATCCTACTGACTCGTCCAGCAGTAGAAGCGGGTGAAAAACTAGGCTTCCTGCCAGGTGATTTAAGTCAGAAGGTCGATCCGTACCTTCGACCTCTATACGATGCGTTATTTGAAATGCTTGGTTTTGAGCGCGTAGAGAAACTCATTGAACGCAATGTTATTGAGGTTGCTCCCCTCGCCTACATGCGCGGCCGCACACTTAACGATGCCTTCATTATTCTCGATGAGAGCCAGAACACCACCGTTGAACAAATGAAGATGTTCCTGACGCGTATCGGCTTTAACTCGCGCGCAGTTATCACTGGTGACGTCACACAAATCGACTTGCCGCGTGGCGCAAAATCTGGCCTTCGTCATGCGATTGAAGTGCTGAGTGAAGTTGACGAAATCAGCTTTAACTTCTTCCAGTCAGATGATGTCGTTCGTCACCCTGTCGTTGCGCGCATCGTAAATGCTTACGAGAAATGGGAAGCGAAAGATGCCAAAGAACGTAAAGAAATTGAGCGTAAGCGACGTGAAGAACGTGAAGCGGCGCAAAAGCTGCTTGATGCAGCATCTGCTAGCGCAACGGTGGATGGAAAGTAATGGCGATTGAACTCGATCTTCAAATTGCAGTCGAATCAGAACAAGGGTTACCAAGTGCTGACGAATTTCAAGGCTGGTTGGACAAAACCATTACTCCGTTTCAACAAGATGCTGAGTTGACGATTCGTATAGTCGATGAAGAAGAGAGCCAACAACTTAACCGCGACTACCGTGGTAAAGATAAACCAACCAATGTGCTCTCCTTTCCTTTTGAAGCTCCTCCAGGTGTAGAAATGGATCTGCTTGGTGACATGATCATTTGTCGTCAAGTTGTCGAAAAAGAGGCCATTGAGCAATCCAAGCCTTTGATTGCACACTGGGCACATATGGTTGTACATGGGAGTCTTCATCTGCTAGGTTATGATCATATTGAGGATGACGAAGCAGAAGAAATGGAAGCTTTGGAAACCGAAATCATGCTTGATATGGGCTTTGATGACCCATATTTAGTAGAAAAGGAGTAAGCACATTTCGCTGGCGTTCGCGCTAAAAAGAATCTGTTTACGCATGTGCGCTATCACACATCTGATAGCATTCTGAATTGAGAAGTCATGAACGAAGAGTCTTCTCCCTCTCAACCAGAGGGAAACAGTAAAAAGTCGGAAGGTCCGAGTAGAAAGTCCTTCTTTGAGCGCCTAGGTCAAATTTTTCAAGGCGAACCAAAAGACCGCCAAGAGCTTGTAGATGTTATCCGCGACTCTGAAGAAAACGACCTAATTGACCACGATACCCGCGATATGCTCGAAGGTGTCATGGAAATTTCTGAAATGCGAGTGCGCGATATTATGCTGCCACGCTCGCAAATGGTTACTATCGAGCGTTCCGATAACCTCGATAAGCTAATCGAACTGATGACAGATGCACAGCATTCTCGCTACCCTGTTATCAGTGAAGATAAAGACCATGTAGAAGGCATCCTCTTAGCTAAGGACCTCCTCCGTTATTTGGGCTCAGAAAGCGCCCCGTTTGATATTGAAGAAGTGATTCGCCCAGCGGTTGTAGTTCCTGAAAGTAAGCGCGTTGATCGCCTACTGAAGGAGTTCCGTGAAGAGCGCTATCACATGGCCATTGTCGTCGATGAATTTGGTGGAGTATCAGGTCTAGTGACCATCGAAGATATTCTCGAAGAAATCGTTGGCGAAATCGAAGACGAATTCGATGACGATGATGAGCTTGATATCAGAAAACTGAGTAAGCACACATTCGCGGTGAAAGCGCTCACTACTATTGAAGAGTTCAATGAAACATTCGGCTCTAACTTTAGTGATGAGGAAGTCGACACTGTAGGTGGCCTAGTCATGACTGCATTCGGTCACTTACCTTCACGTGGTGAAGTGGTTGAAATAGAAAATTACAACTTTAAGGTGACAGCGGCGGATAATCGTCGTGTGGTTCAGGTCCAAGTCACAATACCTGACCAAGAAACGGCTTCAAGTGTCGAGGAATAACCTCACCACTTGCTGCTCACCAAAAAAGTGAGATGATATTTAAATGAAGAAAAATCTTCGCATATTGCGGCCCATCGGGGCCGCTTTTGTTGGTGCTAGCACCACTCTCGCATTTGCTCCCTATCAGCTATGGCCCTTGGCTATTCTGAGCCCATTTCTCCTTCTCCTCCTCATCAAAGGTCGCAGCACAAAAAGTGCGCTTTGGACAGGTTATGCATGGGGAATAGGTCAATTTGCCACTGGCATCAGTTGGGTTCACGTCAGTATCGATACCTTTGGTGGTATGCCGAAGATTGCCAGCGTGTTCTTAATGGCACTCTTAGTCGGCTACCTATCCATTTACTCAGCTCTGTTTGCTTGGTCTCTAAATCGATTCTTCCCGTCAGACAATAAAACCCGTTATTTTGTCGCAGCGCCAGCACTCTGGTTAATCTTTGATTGGGCTCGCGGTTGGGTGATGACGGGTTTCCCTTGGCTGTGGTTAGGGTACAGTCAAATTGATTCACCGTTAGCGAGCTTTGCACCTATTGGTGGCGTTGAACTCATTACCTTGCTACTGATCGTAATGGCTGCCAGCCTAACTTACTTAACCGTAACTAAACAGTGGCAACTCGCTATCATCCCTCTAGTCATATTCGCCACTGGATTCGGCCTACGTAACTACGACTGGGTCACGCCCGCTCCAAGTCGCACCAAATCGGTCGCATTGATTCAAGGTAATATCGATCAAGCCATGAAGTGGATGCCCAATCACCGATGGCCAACAATAATGAAATATACCGATCTAAGTCGTGAAAACTGGGATGCGGACATTATCATTTGGCCAGAAGCTGCAATTCCCGCAATGGAATTCGAATTACCTTCATTTCTACGTAACTTGGACTCTGCGGCTAAAATGAATGATTCTGCGATCATCACTGGGGTCATCAACAAAACGGAGTCCGGTGAGTATTACAACAGCATATTGGTTGTAGGACAGACACCTTACGGTGATTACGAAATGGATCTCGATGAACGTTATCACAAGCACCATTTGCTTCCATTCGGTGAATTCGTGCCATTTGGAGATCTATTAAGACCTATCGCCCCGTTTTTTAACTTGCCTATGTCTTCATTCAGCCGTGGTGCTTACGTACAGCCTAATATTGTGGCTAACGGTATGCATCTAGCGCCAGCATTATGTTATGAGATTATTTTTGGGGAACAAGTTAGGCAGAACGTTACTGATGACACCGATTACCTGTTAACGCTGTCCAATGATGCTTGGTTTGGGCGCTCTATTGGCCCGTTGCAGCATATGGAAATTGCACGAATGCGCGCATTAGAGCTTGGCTTACCACTTATTCGTTCGACCAATAATGGTGTGACTGCCGTTACCGATCACAAAGGCAAGATTACTGCTCAAATCCCTCAGTTTGAAACCGCTGTGCTTAGAACTGACGTCACTCCAACAGACGGGACAACTTGGTATCGTGAAGTAGGAACTTGGCCTTTATATGCGTGGGTAGTACTTTGCCTAGGCTTTGGCATCATTAGACGCAACAAGTAATCACCTCTTATACACCGGCCATTGAACTCCCTTAGTATCAATGGCCGAGCTGGTCTTCTTACCAAGAAAATCCCATCGAAAAGCGCGCTTCATAAACTTTCTTCCATAATATATAACTATTTGGTTCTTTTCCCTTGCCAAACAAAATCATATTCTTATCTGGTAATCAATAACCACCACGGTTGAATGAAGGAACATTATAATGAGCAAGATTTACGAAGATAATTCACTGACAATTGGTAACACCCCTCTAGTTCGCCTAAACAAAGTAAGTAATGGTAACGTGCTCGCTAAAGTAGAAGCACGCAACCCAAGCTTCAGCGTTAAGTGCCGTATCGGTGCAAACATGATATGGGAAGCGGAAAAAGATGGTCGTCTAAAAGCAGGCGTAGAGCTAGTTGAGCCAACCAGTGGTAACACAGGTATTGCTCTTGCTTTCGTTGCAGCTGCACGTGGCTACAAACTCACACTTACTATGCCTGAATCTATGAGTCTCGAGCGTCGTAAGCTTCTCAAGGCACTAGGTGCTAACCTTGAACTCACAGAAGCAGCGAAAGGCATGAAAGGGGCTATCGCTAAAGCAGAAGAGATTGTCGCTTCAAATCCAGAAAAGTATCTGCTACTTCAACAGTTCAACAACCCAGCAAACCCAGCCATTCATGAAAAGACAACGGGTCCAGAGATCTGGGAAGCAACGGATGGTGAGATCGATGTATTTGTCGCTGGTGTAGGTACAGGTGGTACTATCACAGGTACTAGCCGCTATATTAAGGGCGAAAAAGGTAAAGCAATTGTTTCAGTTGCCGTTGAGCCAGCAGAATCACCAGTCATTTCTCAAGTGCTAGCAGGTCAAGAGATCCAACCAGCTCCTCACAAAATCCAAGGCATCGGTGCAGGATTTATCCCAGAGAACTTGGATCTTGAGCTTGTTGACCGTGTCGAACTGGTTACTTCTGAAGAAGCCATCGAAATGGCGCGTCGCCTAATGGAAGAAGAAGGTATCCTAGCTGGTATCTCATCAGGTGCAGCTGTTGTAGCGGCTAACAAGCTTGCTGAACTCCCTGAATTCAAAGGAAAAACCATTGTCACCATACTCCCAAGTTCAGGTGAACGCTACCTAAGCTCTGCATTGTTTGCCGGTATATTTACTGACAAAGAGATTCAGCAGTAATATGTTGCCAAATCAATTTTTGCACGAAAAAAGCCCCTTTAAGGGGCTTTTTTGTTGAAACTCTGTCAGCCTTTGGTAATATCAGGTCAGTTTTATTTTAAGCCAAAAAATAAATAGGCTAATTACAGAATTTCGTAAGACAGGTATACAGCGAAGACTGCAATCATGTCCTACAATTCTAGACCGACACAATTCTTAACAGTTATGACTTTCGTACTATAGCGAGGCGTAACATTTAACGATAAGCTTTGTTTGGTTTAGAAACTAAACATAAAATAAATCAATTGGGGTATAAAAAATGTACGAGAAGCAAGTAGAAATCACAGCAGAAAACGGCCTTCACACTCGTCCGGCTGCTCAGTTCGTTAAAGAAGCAAAAGCATTTGACGCTGACATCACTGTGGCTACTAACGGCAAAAGCGCTAGCGCAAAAAGCCTATTCAAACTACAAACTCTAGGTCTAGTTAAAGGCACTACTATCACAATCTCTGCTGAAGGCCCACAAGCTCAACAAGCAGTTGACCACCTAGTAGCTCTAATCCCTGAGCTTCACTAAGAACCCAGTTCTCCTTAAAGCCATTTTGTGAAAACAGAATGGCTTTATTGGAAATAGCTCTAGCTATCAGCTACACATAATAAGTAGCTAATAACTATCCAATCTTTAATACATTAGACCAAATAAAGGTAAAGCTATGATTTCAGGCATCCTAGCATCTCCTGGTATTGCTATTGGTAAAGCACTACTACTTCAAGAAGACGAGATTGTTCTAAACACGTCGACTATTTCAGATGACCAAGTTGAAGCAGAAGTTGCGCGTTTCTTTGACGCTCGCAACAAGTCAGCTCAACAACTAGAAGTCGTTAAGCAAAAAGCGCTTGAGACTTTTGGTGAAGAGAAAGAGGCTATCTTCGAAGGCCATATCATGCTTCTTGAAGATGAAGAGCTAGAAGAGGAAATCCTAGCACTCATCAAGAAAGACAAACTATCTGCAGACAACGCGATTCACACAGTAATCGAAGAGCAAGCGACTGCACTAGAATCTCTAGATGACGAATACCTTAAAGAGCGTGCAACTGATATCCGTGATATCGGTACTCGTTTCGTTAAGAACGCACTAGGCATCAACATCGTTTCACTAGGTGATATCGATGAAGAAGTTATCCTAGTAGCTTACGACCTAACTCCATCTGAAACTGCGCAAATCAACCTTGATTACGTACTAGGTTTCGCATGTGACATCGGCGGTCGTACTTCGCACACTTCTATCATGGCCCGTTCACTAGAACTTCCTGCGATTGTTGGTACTAACGACATCACTAAGAAAGTGAACAACGGCGACATGTTGGTTCTTGACGCGATGAACAACAAGATCATCGTAAACCCAACTCAAGCTGAGATTGACGAAGCTAAAGCGGTACGTGAAGCGTTCCTTGCAGAAAAAGAGGAACTAGCAAAACTTAAAGACCTACCAGCAGAAACTCTAGACGGCCACCGTGTAGAAGTTTGCGGTAACATCGGTACAGTGAAAGACTGCGATGGCATCAACCGTAACGGCGGTGAAGGTGTTGGTCTGTATCGTACAGAATTCCTATTCATGGACCGTACTGCTCTTCCTACTGAAGAAGAACAGTATCAAGCTTATAAAGAAGTTGCGGAAGCAATGCACGGTCACGCGGTAATTATCCGTACTATGGATATCGGTGGTGATAAAGACCTACCTTACCTAGACCTTCCAGAAGAAATGAACCCATTCCTTGGTTGGCGTGCAGTTCGTATCAGCTTGGATCGTCGTGAAATCCTTCGTGACCAGCTACGTGGTATCCTACGTGCATCAGCACACGGTAAGCTGCGCATCATGTTCCCAATGATCATCTCTGTAGAAGAGATTCGTGAACTGAAAGCTGCTATCGAAGAGTACAAAGCAGAACTTCGTGCTGAAGGTCTAGCATTTGACGAAAACATCGAAATCGGTGTAATGGTTGAAACTCCTGCTGCGGCAGCGATTGCTCACCACCTAGCGAAAGAAGTTTCGTTCTTTAGTATTGGTACTAACGACTTAACTCAGTATACTCTAGCAGTAGACCGTGGTAATGAGCTTATTTCTCACCTATACAACCCACTTTCACCTGCTGTACTTACAGTAATTAAGCAAGTGATCGACGCTTCGCATAAAGAAGGTAAGTGGACTGGTATGTGTGGTGAGCTTGCTGGCGACGAGCGTGCGACTCTACTTCTACTGGGCATGGGCCTAGATGAGTTTAGTATGAGCGGTATTTCAATTCCTAAGGTTAAGAAAGTAATCCGCAACGCTAACTTCGCAGAAGTAAAAGCAATGGCTGATGAAGCGCTAGAAATGGCGACTGCTGCAGAAATTGAGGCACACGTCGAAAAATTTATCGCAGAAAAGACAAACTGCTAATATAATTGAGCAGAACAAAATCAAACCTTTAGGAGCACAACATGGGTCTGTTTGACAAACTGAAGAAGCTAGTATCTGACGACAGCGCTGACACTGGTGCAATCGAAATTATCGCACCTCTTTCTGGTGAAATTGTAAACATCGAAGATGTGCCAGATGTCGTATTTGCTGAGAAAATCGTTGGTGACGGTATTGCAATCAAGCCAGCTGGTGACAAGATGGTAGCTCCTGTTAACGGTACTATCGGTAAGATCTTTGAGACGAACCACGCGTTCTCTATCGAATCTGACGACGGCATCGAGCTATTTGTTCACTTCGGTATCGACACTGTTGAACTGAAAGGTGAAGGCTTCAAGCGTATCGCTGAAGAAGGCCAATCAGTAAAAGCAGGTGACACTATCATCGAATTCGACCTAGCACTTCTAGAAGAGAAAGCTAAGTCAACGCTAACTCCTGTTGTTATCTCTAACATGGACGAAATCAAAGAGCTGAACAAGCTTGCTGGTTCTGTAACTGTTGGTGAAACGCCAGTACTACGCGTAACTAAGTAATTAGTTAATCTCGACGTAGAAAAAACGCAGCCTTGGCTGCGTTTTTTTATGTCTGCGACTTATCTGAACAATTTAATTGCCTTGTTATCTACTCACCTTTATAGCGAGATTGATGCAAGAACATCTCCAGCAAATGTTTTAACGCTGAGAGTATTGTCTTCAAGCAATCCATAACTCGCAGCATAACCATCTCGTGGGAATGTGATAGAGCCTGGATTGAAGATAATTTGCTCTCCTTGCCATTCGGCTACTGGTATATGTGTATGTCCATGAGCAATCACGTCTCCTTGCTTTAACGCAGGTCGTTTATCTGTGTTATAAAGATGCCCATGAGTTAAGAATAATCGCTGTCCATTTGCCAACATTACCCATGCGTAGTCACTCATCATAGGAAAGTCTAATAGCATCTGGTCGACTTCACTATCGCAATTGCCTCGTACCGCAATAATACTGGTGCTGAGCTCATTAAGCCGTTCTGCTACTTTAGGTGGGTTATAGCTCTCTGGTACTGGATTTCTCGGCCCGTGGTTAAGCACATCACCTAAAATTACTAAATGCTCCGCGCCTGAGCGATGATATTCTGCTAGAACCTGTTCAGTGGCATCAAGACTGCCATGCAAATCAGAAGCAAAAAATAGTTTCACTGGTTTATCTCCACCATTACTAATGGAGGTATTGTAACTCAGCTAAACCTAGTTCGCCCGTTTCATTCCTCTTTAGCCATACCATTCACAACAATGTTATTGTAACTAACCATACCAATCACCTTACCGTGTTCAATGACAGGTGCACGACTAATCCCAAACCGCTCGAATAAACGAGCGCAGTATTTCACATTCATATTAGGATCAACAGACAATGCGGGCTTAGTCATAATCTCATAGATGTTTGTTCGCTCGGCTGAGCGGTTTTTCGCCAACACCTTTTTGGCAATATCATTCATCAATACGATACCGTATTCATCATCATCATGACGCTTTTCGACAACCAGTGCTTTTACCTGATGCTCACGAGCCAAAACGATGCCCTCATGCACTGTCTTTAATCCATCCACCATCACATAACTGTTTGCCATGACATCACGTACACAGACTTTTTCATGTCGGCTCATAGCTCATCCTCTACCACTTTGGTTAATGTCTCGACTTGGTGAGCGACACCTACCGCATCTTCTATATCGATCTGCACCGCAATCCCCTGTCCCGAAGTTTGGTCAAACTCTCCGACCTGATTAATGGTCTCTAATATCTGCCGCGATAAGTGCTCTTCTACGACAAACAGCAGCACATCTTTTTGAACCTCTAAGGTAAGTCCAAAGAAGGTTCGCTTTTTATTAAGCCCTTCCCCTCTCGCGTTATTAATTACCGTTGCTCCTGTGGCTCCCGCTGTACGAGCCGCATCAAGAACGGAGTCTGTTTTACTGTCTTCAACAAATGCCAGAATGAGCTTAAAGCGCATTGTTCTTCTCCTTTGAAGCTAGATCGCGATGCTTTGAACGTTGACTCAAAAATTGAATCAACTGTGCATACGCCATCACGGAAATAATAGGAAATAAGCTAGCAAATGCGATCAAACCAAACCCATCAATCATAGGGTTTCGTCCTGGTACGGTGGAAGCTAGCCCTAACCCCAACGCCGTCACCAAAGGGACCGTGACCGTTGAGGTAGTCACCCCGCCAGAATCATAAGCTAACGGAATAATAAATTTGGGAGCAAAATAGGTTTGAATCACCACCAAGATGTAGCCTGCGATGATGTAATAGTGAATGGGGTCTCCGACAACAATACGATAGCTGCCAAGGGAGATACCAACAGCCACCCCCAGCGCCACTGCGATTCTTAACCCATTTACTGAAATCGAACCAGCAGAAACTTGATTCGCTTTGATAGCAACCGCCAATAACGATGGTTCAGCAATCGTGGTACTAAACCCTATACAGAAAGCAAACAGGTAAACCCAATAATAGTCGATCCACTCCAATGACTGGCCTACCGTCACTTTAAATTCTTGCAAGAATTCAGGTGCCGTTAACTGCATCGCCATGGTTTCACCTAACGGGAACAGAGCAAGTTCTAATCCCACTAAAAACAAACTAAGCCCGAGAATCACATAGCCAAAGCCAAGTAGAACTTTTAACGGGTTAGTAATTGGCTTCTTCAAGATGGCAAACTGAAATCCGAAAATGATCACCATGATCGGTGTAACGTCACGAATCGTGAGCAACAGTGTGGTGAGAAAATCCAAGATGATAGTCATACTGCAATCATCCCGTAAACCATAACGAACATCATTGGTAACAGCGACGCAAAGGCAATGAGACCAAAACCATCCAGCATCGGGTTACGCCCCTTAATGGTGCTGGCTAACCCTACACCCAACGCGGTGACTAATGGTACTGTTATTGTTGATGTCGTTACGCCACCTGAGTCGTAAGCCACACCGATAATGTACTCCGGTGCGAACCCTGTCAGTATCACGACACCGACATAACCGCCAATAATCATCCACTGGATAGGCCAACCTTTAAGTATGCGCAGCACACCCAATACAATGGCAAGCCCAACTGAAATGGCAACGGCCAAGCGCAAGCCATCCGCATAGTCTTGCATGGCCTCTTCCGTCATCGGAATTTTCCCCCCTTCCGCCGCCACTTCAGCTGCTTCAGCAGATACCGCTGTTAGCGCAGGCTCGGCAATGGTAGTCCCAAAGCCTAGACAGAACGAAAACACCATCAACCAGAAGACGCTGCCCTTTCGTGCAAACGACTGAGCCATGGACTCACCGATGGGAAATAACCCCATTTCTAACCCAAATACAAAAAAGGTCAGCCCTAGGACCACAAGCAATAGGCCAAATAAGATAGAGAGAACATTAGGAAGCGGCTCTTGCAGTACGACCAATTGGAAAAACAGCACGACCAAAACGATGGGCAGTAGATCTTTGAAACTACTGGCCATTGAATGAAGAAGCGCTTTCAATCCCTGCATCACTTTCCTCCGCTTCCATACGATAGTTTTATGATGGCACACATTAAATGTAAGAAGATGTGACAATAATGGCAATATTGCGCAATGCTCACGTCAATCCACAAGACTGTGACTAGTACAACATGTGCTACACCCACAACAACGTTAGTTAATCCTCTGATTCATTGCTATATTTACTTATTCAGCAACTGAGTCATATCGGTAAGTTGTCAATTACTGAGGAGAAGGACAGAGATGAATTTGCTTGTAACAGGTGGCACAGGGTTTATTGGGCGAGAGTTACTGAAACACCTAACCACCTACTCCATCACTCTGCTGACCCGTGATGAACAGACAGCAAGAAAAACGCTACATCACACTGACTGTGGCAATATTCACTATGTCGATTCATTAGATAGCTTTAACGACCTCAATGCGTTTGATGCCGTCATAAATCTCGCTGGAGAGCCGATTGCAGATAAACGTTGGAGCGAAGCTCAAAAAAAACGTATTTGTGACAGCCGCTGGAAGATCACCGAAACCCTTGTGGAGCTGATTCACGCCAGCACTGAACCTCCTGCAATTTTTATTAGTGGCTCAGCCGTTGGTTATTACGGAGATCAACAAGATCACCCTTTCGACGAAAGTCTGCATGTCAATCAGGATACCTTTGCTCACAACGTCTGTGAACGTTGGGAACACATCGCCTTGCGAGCACAGTCCGACCAAACAAGAGTGTGTCTATTACGTACTGGTGTTGTGCTTGGCGAAGGTGGCGGAGCATTAGCTAAGATGCTGCTGCCCTATAAGTTGGGGCTCGGTGGACCGATTGGTAACGGAAAACAATATATTCCTTGGATACATATACTAGATATGGTGCGCGCGATTGTTTGTTTGCTGGAAACTGAACACGCTAGCGGGCCATATAATTTCTGTGCACCTCATGCCGTCACCAACGCAGTTTTCAGTAAAACACTGGCAAGTTCGTTGGGCCGCCCTCATTTTTTATTTACTCCTAAATGGGCGATTAAACTCGCTATGGGAGAGTCTTCATGCTTACTGCTTGACAGCACGAGAGCAAAACCTAAAAAGCTCACAGAGATCGGCTTTAACTTCTCCTTCCCTCACATCGACTCAGCGCTGAAAAACATCGTCGCAAACTCGCGCTAGACCTCGTCTACCATTAGCGTTAACCTTAACTGAAAGGAAATAAATCATAGGGTTAGCGCAAACATGGGAAAGGCCATTCTTATCACAGGGTGTTCAACAGGTATCGGTTACGTCGCAGCACATGAGTTGCAAAATAAAGGCTACAAGGTCATTGCGTCGTGCCGCGATCCAAAAGATGTGGATAGGCTCAACCAAGAAGGGCTGACTTGTATTCAACTCGATCTGACCGATAGCAAGAGCATTAAGTTGGGAGTTCAAAAAGCACTCGCTTTGTGTGAGGGGAACCTTTATGCCTTGTTTAACAATGGTGCCTACGGCCAACCCGGAGCCCTAGAAGACCTGCCAACCGATGCACTAAGAGAACAATTTGAGGCAAACTTCTTTGGTTGGCATGAGCTGACGAAACAAGTACTACCGGTAATGCGAAAACAAGGCGACGGTCGTATTATTCAAAACAGCTCTGTCCTCGGGTTTGCTGCTATGAAATACCGTGGAGCATATAATGCTTCTAAGTTTGCCCTCGAGGGATGGACCGACACTCTCAGACTTGAGTTATACCAAACGAACATTAAAGTATCACTCATAGAACCAGGGCCTATTGAGACACAATTTAGAGCCAATGCCAAGGCCGCATTTTTAAAATGGATTAATATTGATGCCAGCGTACATAAAACGCATTACCAGCAACAGCTAAGCCGATTATCAGCGGAAGGCTCCAATAATCAATTCGTACTGCCGCCGGAATCTTGCGTTGTGCCGCTGTTACATGCCCTCGAGTCAGACAACCCTAAGTTACGCTATCGAGTCACCACACCAACGAAGGTATTTGCCGTACTAAAACGTCTGCTTCCAAGCAAATGGTTAGATCCTATTTTGCGAAAAGCCGCATAAAAAATGATCATTTGTAATTTTAGTGTCACATATGAAGGATATATTGCTCAACGTAGTTAAATATAAGAGACGAAACCATACCCTACACAAGTTGGAATCATCTCTCTAACACCTTGCTCACAGCGATATCAATTTGGAATTCTAAAAATGACGCTAAATCAGCTAAACTGGCTGGCTGTGGGTGTAACACTTGCATACTTTGTAATGTTTTAAACACCTTCGCTTGCTGCATTTCTGAAATCCATAAACGCCGCGCTTCATAGTGCGGCGTTTTGGCATCTAAATTCTGTAATCTCTTCGACAAACCTTGATTTTTGGTTCACCAATACCAATCTTGAAAAGAGAACAATGCGAATCACTTAATAAGGATAATTCAATGCAACCAGCGTACATTGTTGATTTAAATGAGCAAAATTTCCGCGAAGTCCTCGAAGGCTCAATGACAGCTCCTGTGCTGATCCACTTTTGGGCACCTATGAGTGAAGAAAGCGCTCAGTTAATTCCTGCTTTAAAGGCATTAACAGAACAATACGCCGGCGCCTATACACTGGCATTGCTGAACTGTGAAGAGCAACAAGCGATTGCTGGACAATTCGGTGTTCAAGCACTTCCTACGATTGCGTTATTCGTGAATGGCCAACCTGTAGACGGACTAGGTGGTCCACAACCAATTGAAGCGGTCAAAGCTATGCTGACCAAACATCTTCCAAGTGAAGATGAACTTAACGCTCGCAAAGCGCTAGAGTTATCACAACAAGGTGAGTTTGAAGCTGCTATTTCTGCATTTGGGACTCTTTCCGAAGAGTATCAAAATAAAGGTGAAATCAAATTGGCAGTTGCCAATTGCTTGCTTGAAACCAATCAATTTGAACGTGCAGAACAAGTACTCAACACTATTCCAATGGAATACAAAGACAACCACTATAAGAGCTTAGTGGCGAAATTAGAACTGCACAAACAGGCAGCTGATAGCCCTGAGATTCAATCTTTAGAAGCGGCATTACAAGCAAACCCTGAGGATCTTAAACTGGTCGCAGAACTTGGTCTTCAATACCACCAAGTGAATCGTGATGAAGAAGCACTTGCTCTGATATGGACGCCTCTGAGCCGTAATTTGAATGCGCTTGATGGAGACCTGAAAAAAGCCTTTATGGATATCTTGTCTGCGCTAGGTCAAGGTAACCCTATCGCCGCGAAGTATCGCCGTCAGTTGTATTCTCTGCTCTACTAATAACTTAGTCACACTCTATTCTAAGGGAAGCATAGGCTTCCCTTTTTTCATATTAGGTTAATCTATTTCATTGAACCGCCTTTCCTAGCTATCGGTAATCAATTTAACTCCATGATAAATTTAATGATTACTCGTCGAAAAAATACATACCTTTACACAGTATTGTCTTAACAACGCTGTATACTGTTTAGGATTGTACATTTTTAATACAAGGATAGACTCATGGATATTGATGCAATGGTCACCATAGGTGGTTTCATTCTGGTCGCAATTGTTTTTATTGTGGCCGGGGTCAAAACGGTACCACAAGCCAACAACTGGACCGTAGAAAGATTTGGTCGCTATACCCATACGCTTAGACCTGGGCTGAACTTGATTATCCCTTTCATTGATTCTATTGGCAGTAAAATCAATATGATGGAAAGAGTTCTTGATATTCCGCCACAAGAAGTCATTTCCAAAGATAATGCCAACGTAGTCATTGATGCAGTCTGTTTTGTCCAAGTTATCGACGCGGCAAAAGCTGCGTATGAAGTGAACGATCTTGAGCATGCTATTCGCAACCTGACATTGACCAATATGCGTACCGTGCTTGGCTCGATGGAGTTGGATGAAATGTTGAGCCAACGTGACTCTATCAATACCAAACTGCTTGCGATTGTCGATGAAGCAACTAATGCGTGGGGCGTTAAAGTGACTCGTATTGAGATCCGCGACGTACAGCCACCAGCAGACCTAACTGCAGCGATGAATGCTCAGATGAAAGCAGAACGTAACAAACGTGCTGACATCTTAGAAGCCGAAGGTGTGCGACAAGCAGAGATCCTTAAGGCCGAGGGTCATAAGCAATCTGAAATCCTCAAAGCCGAAGGTGAGAAACAGGCTGCTATACTTCAAGCAGAAGCACGTGAGCGTGCCGCAGAAGCAGAAGCTAAAGCAACTGAGATGGTTTCAACCGCCATTGCTCAGGGCGACATGCAAGCTGTGAATTACTTTATTGCTCAAGGCTATACCGAGGCTTTGAAATCAATTGGTCAGGCGGAGAATGGTAAAATTATCATGTTGCCGATAGAAGCAACTGGACTCATGGGTTCTGTAGCTGGTATTGCAGAGATGTTTAATCAGTCAAAGCCTCAACAAAAAAAGGATAACGCGTGATAGAACTGCTTAGCCAAGTCAATTACTGGCACTGGTTGGCTCTAGGATTATTACTGCTGTGTGGCGAGTTACTCGGTACCGCTGGCTACATGTTGTGGATTGGCATCGCAGCCATGTTGGTGGGTATTGTGCTCGCCTTCATTCCTATCAGTTGGCAACTGCAATGGATAAGCTTTGGGGTGTTTGCGTTGGCATTGACCTGGCTATGGTGGCGTAAACAACACCGAGTTGATAAGCAATCAGATAAGCAGCGAAGCCTAAATCAGAAAGACAAACAGCTCATAGGTCAAACTTCAGTACTGGAACAAGACATCACCAGAGGTAAATGTCGAATCAAACTGGGCGATACTTCTTGGTCCGCATACTCTGACTCCGACTTACCTAGTGGTACCTTGGTCAAAGTGATAGATGTCGATGGGATAACCTTACTGATTGAGAAAGCAGAATAAAACAAAAATAGACACCTCAAGTAGGTGTCTATTTTATTTCATTGGTATGTCTATGCAGAATTAGCGTTCTTCTCCACGCTTATGCTTAGGTACATAATTGAGGATAGAAATCGGCACCGGTTTTCTCGGTACAAAGCCTTCAATTTCAACTCGCTCAAGCAAATGGCCTAATCGGCTTTCTATCATACACAGGTTTTTGAAGTTATCTTTTGATACTAACGATACCGCCTCGCCCGCAGCATCAGCACGACCCGTACGCCCTATTCGGTGAACATACTCATCCGCTGGATAAGGTAAGTCGTAGTTAATCACCACTGGCAGGTTTTCAATATCAATACCACGCGCAGCAACACCAGTTGCCACCATATATTGAATTTCACCGGCTTTGAATGACTCAATAAGTTGCTGACGAACTTTTTGGTTACGACCACTATGGAACGCCTCAGCAGCAATGCCACGCTTTTCTAATTGGCTGACAAGCTTAGCTGCACCATGCTTGGTTTCAATAAAAATAAGCGCTTGTTTCCATTGACTCTGTTGCAATAGATGACTTAAAAGCGAGGATTTCATGTCCTTATCGACAGTGACGATCCACTGCTTAATATTGCTCTTAGAAGCACTGTGCTTGGTGATAGCAATTTCTTCTGGGTTGTCTATCGCAGACTTAGCAAGATCGCGGACAGGGTTAGACAATGTCGCTGAAAATAACAAACTTTGAGCGTCTTCTGGTACACGAGCAATAATCTTGTTGATCGCTTCGATAAAGCCCATATCCAGCATTTTGTCAGCTTCATCCAACACCAAAGTCTCAACTTCATCAAAGTGAATCGCACGCTGACCGTATAGGTCTATCAAACGACCTGGAGTTGCTACAACAATATCCACACCATCAATTAAAGCTTGCTTCTGTGGTGCGTAATCAACGCCACCAAACATTGCCATAGATTTTATTGACGTAAACTGTGCATAAGCTTCAATGCTCTGGTTCACCTGCAGAGCCAGCTCACGAGTTGGCGTTAAGATGATCGCACGTGCACGCTTTTTACGTTCAGTTTGACCTGTACTAAGTCTCTCTAAAATAGGCAAAACAAAACTGGCTGTTTTACCCGTTCCGGTCTGCGCCGCAGCGATAAGATTACTGCCTTTCAAAACAATAGGAATCGCCTTAGTCTGAATCGTTGTTGGTTTTTGATAACCAACCTCGTTAATAGCATCAAGTAATGGTTGGCTTAACCCTAGTTTAGAAAAGGACATGGTGAACTCTCTTGAAGGTGAAATTGCAGATAGTGTAGCAGACATACGTCCATAAAACGCAAAACCCCTGACAACTCAAAGAGCTATCAGGGGTCTTAAATAATGGCACGCCCTGTAGGATTCGAACCTACGACCACATCCTTAGAAGGGACGTGCTCTATCCAGCTGAGCTAAGGGCGCTTCCTGACCTGACCGTAGTCCAGGGCCGTGAATTGTAAAGGACTACGCCTGATAACTCAACCAGTCACTCTGTATATATTTACTAAAGCAATTTCTTGGTTGTTCCTATAATGCAGAGTTTCAAGTTATTCTAATTGATTAGCTTGGTCTTGAAATAACACAACCGAATACCATTTTCGAATAAAGGCTCAAGCAACATTTTTGAGATGACACAACGGTCATCAGATGTAATCAAACCCAGAGCAACCTCCGAGTGAGGATAGCAATTTCTTAGTTCAACGATTCTTTGGGAAAGTGTCTCATAGTCATCCGTTTGTTTTGCATGAAACATTTCTAGAAAGAATAAGCGTCCAAAAGGTGTTAACCCAATTAATGAAGAGGGTAACCCCTTGCGATTCCGCTGTTCAAGTAATGTGTACTCTAAAGATTGCAATTCGTTTATGATCAAAACTGCAAAACGAAAATGATGTGTCAAACCCATCCATTAACCCTCCCTGCATCAGCTTTAGAAAGGTTACCAAAAATACTAACTTCGATTGACTCCCCTTGTTGGGGGGGGGGAGGAAACTCATTAACGTTAGCATGTTCAAGTTACACTATTGCATCAATCTTCGAATCATACGATAGCTCTATCTGGCTCGTTACAGTTCACAACTTCTCGATTTATGAAATAGATATCACATTTATAAATATAAATCTGATCAATAAGTCAGCAATTACCATTAATTCATATTAAACATATCTATAGTCACATTTATCAATTATTTAAATCAAATAGCGCTATGCACCTCTCAACACCAAGTTAGAGAAGCATGAAGATCCATTGGCTAGAATTAGAAACGGTAACACTATGACAAGGAAGATAGCAAAGGATTCCCTTTTTCGTTTCAGCGATTTAATCGATTTGCTTTACCAAGCACCGACTCACAAACAGGGTTTCCAACCTTTTTTAGATCAACTAGTCATCGAGTTCAATCTAGCGGATGCCGTATTCCATATACAAAACACGAGTAATCAAGCTATAGACAGTGCTTGGATTGCGGGACCAAAAACAGATGTTATCATCGAGTATATTGAGAACAATCTGGAAGAAGGGAACTATATTCATGACTATATTGACGTTGCACCTCCTAGCCGCTTCTATACCTTACTAAACGATATTGGCAGGCCAACGACAAATGCTCTTTCACCGAGCCAGAAGCTTGTGGAGCAATGGTTTGATGGCAATGATTTACTCGATGTTTCTTCAGCAAGAATAGGGAAAACTGAGAACAAAGAGGCTATGATCAGTATTCATCGAGATAATACTAGCCTAGCTTTCACTCCTGATGACATTCTCATCTTGAATGAGTTAATTCCCCATATACAGCGTGCATTTACGCTTTACCAACAATTCAAAGAAATTCGCAATGAGACGTCTAACCTTAGCAATCTCATTGCACAACTTCCTCATGGGGCTCTACTATATGACAGCAAGGGTGGGCTTATTTGTGTCAATCAAAAAGCAATCCAGTTAGGAGAGTTACATGATTGCTTAGCAGTAACTGATAACAGTTTCTCAATCACTACCCCTATAGCTAAAGGCAACTATATTTCTAATCTATATCAGGTACTTAAAAGGAATGATGCAAAAAGCAAAGCATGCCGAGTCACTCATATCAACGATTCCCAATCTCCGCTGACAATTCTTCTTGTTCCAATTGGGATCGAAAATCCAGTTTCGACTCAAAGTTATGAATATCAAACCTTTAGCAATTACGAAATCGGTGCGATTGTTTACATTTACGACCGACAACACCCTATCCATGTCAACTCCGATTTTCTGAAAGCTATTTTTGATCTTACAGAAACAGAGACCTCTATTTGTGAACTAATAGCGCGAGGTTATAACCGCAACGAGATTGCGGAAATGTTGCAACGCTCTACTCATACAATTAAAGACCACATAAAATCTGTATTCGTCAAAACCGGAAGCCACTCCCAATCTGATTTAGTAGCAACCATACTTACCAGTCCAGTTTATCCCTCTATGTGATAGCGCAGGATTAAAGTAGAAACAACAAAGACAGGCGCTTGGCCTGTCTTTGTCTCGCATTGAATAGTATAAGAATGGCTATATTGAGCCACTAGTTAGTATTAGCTTCTATCGCTTTATCAAAGTCAATGTTAGTGATCTCGAATCGATTATCTGTTTTATAAGTTTTTGCGCTATCAAAAATTGAGACATCAACCGAATAACCTGTGACTTCAACTCCACGGTCTGCTTCAAACTTGCTGACTGCCTCTGTCAGTCTTTGCTTTCTGATTAGCGCTGTTGCTTCGCGCTGCTTTCCAAGACTTAGCAGGTAATTGCTTTGTTCTTCTCCATATTTAGCGTAATCTACATTGAACTGGAATTCATAAATAAGAGAGCTATTGTCACCATCTGCTGTGTCGATCGATAGTTGATACCAATCCGCATTCAATTCCTTCGCCGTGAAACTATCAGCCGATAACTCTGGGAAACCTTTTGATTCGCCACCATAATAGTCGTAGCTATGAAAGGTATTGCCATTAACATCGGTAATTGAATAACGGTATGTCCCCTTAGCTAAAACTGCGCTAGACGTGTCTCCTTGAAAGAAAGCATCGAGAAAAATTACCGACTCATCTTTATCCAACTGATGCCATAGGTTATATCCATTTTGTTCAGCGTCTTCCTCGCTAGTTCCCAATTCTTCAAACACAGTATCAGAAATATTTGCACTTATTGTCTCTACATACGTTGACGAATTGCTATCAAAATGTTCAATCTTGAAGGAACTCACTTTCTTAGTTAACTGTGTCCCCTCCTCTTCTGCCGCTGGTTCTGCGTTAAACTGGTATATGTAACGCTGCTTAGCGCTATCACTAGGGACATTATAGGAGTTTCTGAAATAGGTACGAACAAAGCCTATATAAGAGGCGTCTGTTGACTCCGTTACCCCGGTCTTAAATAACTCTCTAGTAAAGTTGCTATCACGGTGATTCGAACCATCTGATGCTTTAACTAGTAACGAGGTCGCTGCCCTCATATCATCCAAATCGTCATATAAGATAATATTTCGGCCTTGTTCATTTCGACCTGTATAGACAATATTATCCTCTGTACCTAACAAAATCGCCTGATAGTAGAGCTCATCATCAGTAACTGGGAATGAGAGGAATGCATTATCGAAAGGCGTTTCTACCCAAGACATACCCGAGGCCAATAGTGCACTACTGTAATTCGTCAATACAGGCTGTATATAGTTGTCTTTAAACAACATCACACTGTTGCCTTCTCCGTCTGACAAAGTATACGTATATGTACCACTAACCAGACTATCTCCCGGTAATCGTTTTACAAATGCCACTTGTTGAGGGAAATCCAAGTCATCAGGGTGACTATCCACAGCTTCAAAAGAGTAGCTGTCACCACTATCATTTGTAACAACAATTGAGATGTTCTCGCTATAGCTAGCTGTTGTCGTATTTAGTTTGACCGTCAAATAGTCTGTCTTATTTCCTTCGATATCAATGTATTGATATACTCCGCCACTTAATGCTGCAGGAAGTCCTTGTTCTGCTTCTATCTGCTCAACCTTTTCCGATGGAATGATGTCTTTAACCTCATTATTCCATTCTTGTGATTTTGATATAGCTACAGCATCGGCATCAAAGTCATTGCTATCAGCAAGCTCTGCTAAATCCGCGACAACGCTATGAACAGAGTCGACAGCAACTACTAGTTTAGTCCTATCAATTACGCCTGAGCTATCACCAGAATTGAATGTTGTTAAATGCTGACCCAGTTTACGAGCTACAAGTTGAGCCGTGTTATGAACCTTTTTATAACTACTACTGTCATTACCAGTTTGCGCAGCAATAAAGTCACTATATAAGTCCACATCATCTGATACTCCTAACTGCATTCGTAGCACTGATGCACTCGTTGCTAACGAGTCATCCGAGTAGTCCTTAGCAGACAGTGCTAACAAGGTAGTGATAGGACTAATAAACGCCTGCTTCCCTGGAGGGGAAACGAGTGTATAAGCATTTGGGACATAGTCGTTCGTATCTTGATCTGTAACATCAGGCGTAACGATCGCTATAATCGGATATTGACTCGCTTCATCCTCTGTGATGTTTAAAGAATACTGACCTTCACTATTTGACGTAGTTGTTGGTTCGTTATCATCACAAACCATGTTTGTGTTCTCATCAAGACAGATCGTAGCCCCCGAAAGGTATCCGTCAGCAACCCTCCCACTAACGCTGCTGGGTGTTATGTCACCTTCGCTGCTGTTATTGCACCCGATAAGCAGAGTCGTACTCATGGACAGTGTGGCGATTATCGTTTTATTCATCTTGCCTTCCTTGACGTTGTTAGCCTTATGCAACCAACCTTTTATTATTTGCGGCAAAAGGGAGATACACATCCTTTCACAGAAATACATCATTTATTTAACATAGATTATCGCGTGAGACAGATTTTTCACCCCCCCCGAATAGGGGGGGGTGAAATATCACTTATGAATAACTCACTTAGTAAGGTGACATATACAGTGGTAATTTCTATTTTATTAAACTCTATAATGTGAGTAAGTTCTATTTTTACCAACTAGAGCTATGGTTTATTTAACATTAACCTTTGAATATATAAATTAGCTTACGTGGTTTAATATATGATGCAAAATGAAACAGCGAGACAATTTAAGAAATTGGTTAAGGCCCTATATTTGTCACCTACAAGTCCTGATGGATTTCAATGTTTTGTTGACTTTTTAAACTATGAGTTTAGAACCATAAGTTTTGTTTTAAGTACCATACATAAACAGGAAAGTACCATTATTAGTAGTTGGAAAAGCGGGTCTAGAGCAGAGAACTTGCTCTCAGTTATCCAACATATTGTCAAGGACAAGGCTTGTGTGCGAGATAAGTTCTCCCAACTACCAAGCAATCGATTTTTTAGCTTAGTCGACAAGTATCAAGCTTTTTCAACCCAAAAAAAGAGTCTTTATCTGAATCCAATTACTGACTGGTATGACAAAACAGTAACCAATAATATTGCCACTATCATTTTCGGGTACGTCGGAGACCTGGCTATAACTTTAAGTTTCTACGCAGAGAACGAAGAAGGTATTAATAATTCTACAAGTAGAATTTTATTAGCCGAATTAGTCCCTCATATTCAACAATCATTTAAGATATATATAAGAATAAGCGAAAGATACAATTACACCAATATATATAAGAGCATTATTGATAAATCCTCACATGCTATCATTCTTTGCGATAAAGTTGGAAATACGATATGTTCAAACTCCAAAGCTATCCAGCTAAGTCAGTGGCA
Source organism: Vibrio mediterranei (assembly GCF_900088415.1). Taxonomy (GTDB): domain Bacteria; phylum Pseudomonadota; class Gammaproteobacteria; order Enterobacterales; family Vibrionaceae; genus Vibrio; species Vibrio mediterranei. The sequence goes on along the minus strand of NZ_FLLQ01000003.1, from coordinate 538,492 downwards.
TGATTTAGTTACTATTAAAGACTACCATTTCCAAATCAACGACAATCAATTTTATAAAGAGTATTGTGCTCTCTATAAACGTATTGCTAGATTGGATAACGAAACAGACTTAAATTGCCATGCATTTGAGATAAATGATAGAAGTTCTACGGTTACGCTTATTTTAGTTCCAATAAATCGAGGAAAAGCAGATAAAGATCTGAATCACGAAGAAAAAAGCACTACGGCCAGCCTTGTTCCAAAAACCATCGTTTATATCTATGATCGAAGGCATCCTGTTACAATCAACACTAATTGTTTGAAGTCTATCTTTGACTTAACCGAGATGGAACGTAACATCTGCTGTTTGATACTTCGCGGATTATCTCGTAAAGAGATTGCATCTGTTTTGGAACGCTCAGAATACACTATCAAGGATCATATTAAGTCTATTTTCGTGAAAACCGATTCAAACACACAGTCAGAATTGCTATTGACGCTGCTAAATTGTCCGATACATTAAATCGTGTCGAGGAATGCTGGGAGTATAGGAAGAAAGAGAAAGAAATGGCACGCCCTGTAGGATTCGAACCTACGACCACATCCTTAGAAGGGACGTGCTCTATCCAGCTGAGCTAAGGGCGCGCTACAGGGAAAGGATTATACGAGATGAGAGAGGTAAATCAATGGCTTTCTTAGCGTTACTGGTTTAAATGCCCAAAAAAAAGTCAACATACCAATAAAAGCTGAAAAACAGACCAATGCAAACGTTTGCGTTGTAGCTTTTGAAATAATTTTCTGGGACAATGCACACAAAAATAACAGCCAGTTAACTTTCTCAAGGAAAATTATGTCTGCTCAAAACATTGACGGGAAACTTATTTCTCAAACCGTACGCTCTGAAGTAGCCGCTCGTGTTAAGGCTAGAACAGATGCAGGGCTAAGGGCACCGGGACTCGCGGTCGTCTTAGTAGGTGAAGATCCAGCGTCACAAGTTTATGTGGGTAGTAAGCGCCGTGCTTGTGAAGAAGTTGGTTTTGTTTCCAAGTCCTTCGACCTACCTGCAAATGCCAGTGAAGCGCAATTGCTAGCTCTGGTGGATGAATTAAACGAAGACCCAGAAGTCGATGGCATTTTGGTTCAGTTGCCTCTACCGGCTGGAATCGATACTACACACGTTTTGGAGCGTATTACTCCAGAAAAAGATGTTGATGGATTCCATCCATATAATGTCGGCCGTCTAGCGCAACGTATCCCCAAGCTACGCTCATGTACGCCTAAAGGCATTATTACGCTTCTAGACCGTTACAATATACCAACGAGAGGCAAGCACGCCGTTATCGTTGGTGCGTCTAACATTGTTGGTCGTCCAATGACATTAGAATTGCTACTTGCCGGGTGCACCACCACCACGTGTCATCGTTTCACCAAAGATCTTGAAAGCCATGTGCGTCAAGCTGATATCGTTGTCGTAGCCGTCGGTAAACCAAACTTTGTCCCAGGTAATTGGATCAAGAAAGGAGCTGTTGTTGTCGATGTAGGTATCAACCGCTTAGAGAACGGTACCTTGGTGGGTGACGTAGAATACGATGTGGCAAGAGAAAACGCTAGCTTCATTACCCCTGTCCCAGGTGGTGTCGGCCCTATGACGGTTGCCAGCTTGATTGAAAATACGATGATTGCCTGCGAACAGTTCCACACCGCAAAAAAATAATCGGTTGTTCGATTTCTAAAAAAGGACTGACGTCAGAGACGCCAGTCCTTTTTATTTAATCCATAGCAATACGATCTGCAAGATGACTCACAGCGAGGGCGAAGTAATATGAGCGATTCCACTTCATCAGGACATTGTAGTTGTTATATACCAAGTACACACGGCCATTTTCGTCATCGGGCATAATAAGCCATGCTTTAATATCTTCGTCCAACTGAGGCAGTGGTCGACCATCGTAACGAGTGACACCGAGCTTACTCCACTCCTTAAGATACTTACCTTTTTCAGCTTCACGCCCTTGTAAATCGGGTGAAATACCATGTGGTACTTTGACCTGACGACCCCAAGTATATTTATCGTCCCAACCAGATTTCGCTAGGTAATTCGCTGTCGAGGCAAACACATCGGCTTCACTATCCCAAATGTCTTTTTTCCCGTCGCCATTACCGTCAGCGGCAAAGTTCAAAAACGAACTCGGCATGAACTGGCTTTGACCCATTGCACCCGCCCATGAACCTTTCATATCATCGGGAGCAATATGCCCTTGTTGAAGAATCGTTAATGCCGCTAGTGCTTCTTTACGGAAGAAGGCTTCACGGCGTCCTTCATAAGCTAACGTCGATAAGGCATCGATTACACGATAATTACCAGTAAAGCGTCCGAAATTACTTTCTACGCCCCAAAGCGCGACAATAAACCTTGGTTGAACACCGTATTCATCACCGATACGTTTTAGCTCAGCATAATACTTGTTGTGCAATTCTTTGGCCTGCTTCACTTTCCAATCAGGCACCGCTCTTGGAATATATTCGTCCAGCGTTAGCTTCTTTTCAGGTTGGTTACGGTCAGCAGTGACAGCTCTCGGCTTATACTCGACACCTTTAAATGCCTCTGTCAGAATTTGTTCAGAGATACCTTGTTGGCGAGCTTCTTCTTTAAGCCCAGCAACGTACTCTTCAAACGTTCCTTTCTCTTGCGCAAATGCGCTCGTGGCTAGGCTTGCTCCTAGCATAACTGACAATAATCTCTTCACCGTGCCCTCCCCTGAGCATCTAGGCTATTTTTGCTGAGCTTTCTGCTCTTTATATTTCTCTAATAGATTTTCTGGTGGTGGAGGTAGCTGTAAGAAAAAGCCCTCATTCTCAATAGAAGCTTTTACTTTCTCTACATCCACTTGAGCCAGTGTACGTTTTGCAAGGTTGACCACCATGACCATAGTTGGTTTTCCAAACATCTGCATCAGCGCATCTGGAACTGGTGAAAAGTCATCCTTCTTGGCGATGTATAGGTACGCCCCTTCCTTTTTCGTGCTTTTATAGATAGAACAAAGCATTGATATATCTCTTTTTGTCGCCAATCTTCTCATCCGGAAGAAAGTATTTGGTTAGTTTATGGAAAATTGAGAGTTAATTATCCATTTGAGCGCAAGATAGCTTGCTGTATGTAGTGTTGAAATATAACATGATTATCCTATTTAAAAAGCAATGTCATTGGCACAAGGATTTGATCAGCAATGTCTCAATCCCCAGATCTGAAAGGCAGTAGCTTCACCTTATCGGTGTTGCATCTTTCTGACAACGATGTTTCTAAAGCAGTTCATTTTTTGCAAGAAAAAGTCTCACAAGCACCGACATTTTTTGCATCGGCTCCTGTGGTTCTAAACATCAGTAAAGTTGACGGCGATATCAACTTCCTAGACCTAAAACTTGGCGTAGAAGAACTTGGTATGATCCCAGTAGGTATCACCGGTTGCCAAGATAAACGCACTCAAAATCTCGCTATTGAAGCTGGCTTTGCTGTGATGACCGCAAGTAAAGCCCCTTCTCAAGCACCCGCGAAGATGGAACCGACTATGATAGTCCGAACCCCAGTGCGTTCCGGTCAACAAATCTATGCAAAAAACAGAGACCTTGTGGTGTTAAATCATGTGAGTGCAGGTGCTGAAGTAATAGCTGACGGTACCATCCATATCCATGGCACGCTTAGAGGACGCGCGATTGCCGGAGCTAGTGGCTCCAGTGAAGCTAAGATCCTATGTAACGACTTACAAGCTGAGCTGGTTTCTATCGCAGGAAATTACTGGCTCAGTGATCAAATTGAACGTGAATATTGGGGCAAAAAGGTAATGTTTGGTATGACCAACGACCAACTCGATTTCGAAATCCTCACGATATAATAATTTTAAGGAAAACAGATAATGGCACGCATTATTGTTGTAACGTCAGGTAAAGGCGGCGTTGGCAAAACCACTTCCAGTGCAGCAATCGCTTCTGGCCTTGCCCTTAAAGGCAAGAAAACCGCAGTCATCGACTTTGATATCGGTTTGCGTAACCTAGACTTGATCATGGGCTGTGAACGTCGCGTCGTTTACGACTTTGTTAACGTGATCAACGGTGAAGCGACACTAAACCAAGCACTCATCAAAGATAAGCGTTCTGACAACCTGTTCATCCTGCCTGCATCACAAACTCGCGATAAAGACGCACTGACTAAAGAAGGCGTTCGTCGAGTGTTAGATGACCTCGATGAAATGGGCTTTGACTTTGTTATCTGTGACTCACCGGCAGGTATCGAGCAAGGCGCATTAATGGCGCTGTATTTTGCGGATGAAGCCATTGTTACCACAAACCCAGAAGTTTCTTCAGTACGTGACTCTGACCGTATCCTTGGTATCTTGGACTCTAAATCACGTCGAGCAGAAGAGAGCTTGGAGCCAGTTAAGCAACATCTACTGCTGACACGCTATAACCCAGCTCGTGTGACACAAGGTGAAATGCTGTCTGTCGAAGATGTGGAGGAGATTCTGCACATCTCTCTACTTGGAGTGATTCCAGAAAGCCAAGCGGTTCTTAATGCTTCGAACAAAGGCGTCCCTGTCATTTTTGACGATGAATCAGATGCAGGTCTTGCTTACGCAGATACAGTAAATCGCCTACTTGGTGAACAAGTTGATTTCCGCTTCTTAACGGAGCAGAAGAAAGGCATCTTCAAACGTCTATTCGGGGGTTAATTCATGTCATTACTAGAGTTTTTCCGCCCGCAAAAAAAGAGCTCAGCGAACTTAGCGAAGGAGCGCCTGCAAATTATCGTCGCAGAGCGTCGCAGTGAAGGTTCACCTTCGCCATCGTATCTGCCGCAATTGAAAGAAGACATTCTTAAAGTTATCGCCAAATACGTTGAAGTTGATCCATCCATGGTGGACTTGTCGTTTGAGCACAAAGACGATGACATCTCGGTGCTAGAACTAAACGTTCAGCTACCAGAAGATGAAAAGTAAGTGAATAACAAATAGAAAAATGGCCCGCAACTGCGAGCCATTTTTTTAATCCATAACTTTATCTAAGTTTTGACCGAACAACTCCAGTCGCCACCCTTGCATCACATCTGGCAACCTTGCCGGATCTCGGTCGTACTTCCATATCCATGAAAGGTACTGATTAAGTTGCTTTTTAGATGCTAAAAACTCAGTCGCTAAGCCACTATGCTGCGCCGCTTTTTTCACTTCATCTTTGAGTTTCTTAAAGACCTGTTTGTAACCCGGAAAATCCATTAGGCGCTCGATTTTATCTGGGTACTCTTCTTCTGGCGTTTGTTGAGCGCGTTTGACAATAGCAGCAATGCGCTCACCATGACGACGAATAGCACGTGGATCCAAGCCCTCTTCTTCCATCTGCTTAGGCTTCTTAAGCGCAAAGCGCGCAATGCTCCACAGCTCTTGCTCTTTGATGACGAAGTTTAGTGCAAGGTCACGCTTGAGTGCTTCATTCATTCGCCACGTGGCTAAAGGTTTGAGAATGGCCAATTGCTTGCGCTTCAATTGCCAGGCACCTTTAATGTCGAGATAAGCACTGTCTGGATTTGGCGTTTTACCACGTTTTTGCATTAACAAGTCAGATTCTTGCTGTGCGGCATCCCACCAATCCTTTGCTTCCACTTGAGAAAACAGTTTGAAATACAGAGGCCATAGGTAATAAACATCAGCCGCTGCATAATCCAGTTGCTTATCTGTCAGTGGACGCGCAACCCAATCAGCTCGGGATTCACTCTTATCGAGCTCTACACCAAGGTATTCGTCAACCAATGCAGCAAACCCCGTCGATAGTCCGTGACCTAAGAAGGCTGCCATGATTTGCGTATCGACCATTGGGAATGGCATGCATCCGAAACTGTTGACGAACACTTCCAAATCTTCTCCGCAGGCATGGAGGACTTTGAGTACCGAGGCATCTTTAAGCAGTTCAATAAAAGGGGTGAAATCACTAATAGTCAACGGATCGATAAGTGATAGCTGCTCACCATCGTATAGCTGGATGAGACCCAGTTTAGGGTAGAAGGTACGGATACGTACAAACTCGGTATCCAACATGACTACATCGGATTCACGAGCCTTGTTACATACCGACTCTAGTTCGGCCAACTCGGTTACTATTTGATATTCCACTCAGTCTCTCTTAAAAAAACAATGCCAGCTTTGAGGGCTGGCATTCTAGCATTGATTGTAATTAAAGGTTAACGTTAAACCGTTTTTTCTGAGGTTTTGGTCAACTTGGCGTCGTTCTCTTCACGAAGTACACGGCGCAAAATCTTACCCACATTAGTCTTTGGCAAGTCCTCTCTAAACTCCACGCGCTTAGGAATCTTATAGCCTGTTAAGTGCTTACGACAGTGTTCAATGATCTCTTCTTTAGTTAATGAAGAGTCTTTCTTAACTACAAACACTTTCACAATCTCACCGGATGCTTCGTTGGCCTCACCGATTGCCGCCACTTCAAGCACCTTATCATTCAATGCAATCACATCTTCGATCTCGTTTGGATAAACGTTAAAGCCAGAGACCAAAATCATGTCTTTCTTACGGTCAACGATATGCAAGAAGCCGTCTTCATCGAACTGAACGATATCTCCAGTCGATAACCAACCCTCTTGGTTGATAACTTCTTTCGTTGCTTCTGCACGCTGCCAGTAACCTTGCATCACTTGTGGACCACGAACTTGCAACTCACCTTTCGAGTCATCCGTCACAGGGTTACCATCTTCATCAACAATGCGCACTTCCGTTGATGGCACTGGCAGACCAATCGAGCCGTTGTATTGCTCTAAATCGTGCGGATAAGCAGCAACAAGAGGAGAACACTCAGTTAGGCCATAGCCTTCAAGTAGCAAACAACCAGTGGTCTTTTTCCATTGCTCTGCAACGGCGCGCTGAACGGCCATACCACCACCAACAGACAACCTTAAACCACGGAAATCCAACTCATGGAAGTCTTCGTTATTGATCAGGGCATTAAATAGCGTATTAACACCAGTAATTGCGGTAAACGGATACTTTTGGAGCTCTTTAACAAACCCTGGAATATCACGTGGGTTGGTGATCAACAGGTTTTGACCACCCATTTCAATGAACAGTAAACAGTTAACCGTCAACGCAAAAACGTGATACAGCGGCAGCGCTGTCACCACCAGCTCGCGACCTTCATTCAAGACCGGCGCATACATGCCCTTAGCTTGCATCACATTGGCAATCATATTGCGATGAGTCAAAATCGCGCCTTTTGCTACGCCTGTCGTACCACCGGTGTACTGTAAGAACGCAATGTCATCGCCCGTCATAAACGGCTTCACGTATTGCAAGCGGCGGCCTTTATGCAGCGCTTTTCGGAATGAAATTGCACCTGGCAAATCATACTTAGGCACCATACCTTTGACGTATTTCACGACAAAGTCGACCACCGTCCCTTTTGCTCTTGGCAACATTTGACCAAGACTGGTTAGTACCACGTGTTTGATTGGCGTGTTCTCGACCACTTGCTCAAGCGTGCTAGCAAAGTTGGAGACGATAATTATAGCTTTAGCATCAGCGTCGTTTAACTGGTGCTCTAGCTCACGCGGTGTATACAGTGGGTTAACGTTGACGGCTATTAAGCCAGCACGTAAGACACCAAACAAGGCAACCGGATATTGCAGCAAGTTAGGCATCATGATCGCGACACGATCACCCTTTTTCAGCTTTAACTCATTTTGTAAGTAAGCTGCAAAAGCGCGGCTGCGCTCTTCCAACTTACGAAATGTCATCACCGACCCCATATTAACGAAGGCTGGTTGGTCAGCGAATTTGTGTACTGACTGTTCAAACATTTCTACTAAAGAAGGATACTGGTCCGGATTAATCTGTTCCGGCACATCACTTGGGTATCGCGAAAGCCAAGGTTTATCCACAATTATACTCCTTGCGTGTAAGGTCACTCTTTCGTATTCATAGACTGGCAGTTAAATCAGTGTAGAGTTTAAAAACTTGTTAACACTTAGAATCTCTATGAATGTTTTATTATTCCTGCTATTACAACACAGCAGACCAGTTTGCGCACGAAAGACTCAAACACTTGTTTAATTTTTGTTAACTAGTCCAAGTATTAGCTCAAATACCTTTTTTGGCGACTCTAAATGGCAATGGTGATCGCCTTCGACCTTTTCTATCTGTGCATCGACAAGAAGAGATAAGATTTGAGGGTTCTGTAAATAGTGATAACCACGCTGCCCCAAAATCACCAAATGAGGAACAGTAATCGCAGACATAATGGCCTCAGCGTGCTCTTGCGTCATACGATAGACCGACTCACATTTAAGCTTACTGTCATGACGCCAAAACCACTGACCATCGATCAATTGCAGGTCACGTTCAACAATCGGGAGGACTGTTTCTTCCCGCAACTTTGTTGCTCGCATCCTCATTTTGATTGCATCTTGTTTGGATGGAATGGCACGTGGTGATTTTTCTCGCCAATGCTCACGACTTTCAATACCGTTTCTTAGTCGCTCTGCGCTCTGCTCTGGGGATTCAGAAAGAGGGACATGCGCTTCGATTTGAACTAATCCTGCGACTTTTTCAGGAAAGGCCGCACTATAGCAACTCGCGATTAATGCACCAAGTGAATGTCCCACTAGATATACATCAACTGCTTCAAGTTTGAGCAAAATGCGGTGAAGATCATCGATGTAGTCGTGAAAGTTGTAAAAATGGTGCGCAGACTTATGTGTTGAATGACCATGCCCTGGCAAATCAATCGCAATAACTCGCCAAGGTACCTGATGTGCAGCAGCCTGCTCGATTAAAGAGTGGAAACTGGCGGCATTATCCATCCAACCATGAATAAAAACGACCGTCTTAGCGGCCGTTAGTTTGGGGTTCAATTCAAGATAGGCCACGTACCTGTCATCTATCTTGACTGATTTTTCTTCTATTTTTACAAGCAATGCTACTTCACCTCTTTGATAACTCTTCCCTGTGTTGGTCCGTAGTAGAAGTCGTCACAGTAATAACCCCAGCAGGAATGAAAAGAACTTGGGTTACGATTTATGATCAAGCGCTCTTCTACTCGCCAAAGATACTGCCCATATACTTTGATAACAGGAAAGTCCGCTTCGAACTCACCTACTTTGCCACGCTCCACACCACCTTTGTGACCACCAACGGTAATTAAGCGACCACGTGAGTACGTTACAGGATCGACAAATCCATCAACATAAGCAATAAAACGGCCATTGGGTTCTTGGTCTAAGTCAGGCTTACCATACTTATCGATCGGAAGATTGACGATCTCAATGCGAGTTTGGCTTGGCAAGTTTTTAACCGTATCAATCACACCACCAAGGCGAACTTCAGTTCCATCCTTAGCATCAACCACCTGTTGATATTGGGAAACAACGTTTTCATTCGTTGTGGCAAGTTGCTCCGGTAAGCTCCCACACGCCGACAACATTATACTCAAACCAATCAGGCTAACGATTTTCGTCACCAAATTCATACTTCTTATCCTTAAATGAAAAATACTCTTATTATCATATAAAAATATCGACACCAAGTAACTGCTCAAGTTCCTCTCGTTTGGCTCGATTCATCACATTCATATAGGCTTCTAATGCTTTTTTGGAGCGTCCTTCCGGTAAATCATATTGGACTTGGGCACGCGCTACGTCAGCGTCTGATAAATGTTTTACCGAATGAGCAACAGCTTGAGCCACTTTAGTGACTTGTGTGGTTTGATTAGTTGCGTTAGTACTTGAGGGCGTCGACGCTTTCGACACAGCCTTATTCGTTTTGGCTTTTTGTGTCTTGCGCTGGTTGGTAAGAGAAGGAAGGCCGTTAATCGAGACCATGAGTTAATTAAGCTAGCGCGTTATTCGCACGCTAGCTTTCTCCCGTTATTCGCGGCCTGGCAGCTTTTTCCAAGCTACCGTATCGCGAAGATAAACTGGACTTGCCTCTTCCGCTGGCACAGTATTAGCGCGCTCTAGTTCGAATGTAGCAAGAAATGCGATATCTTGCGCCTGCGGATATTTGACTTCAGAAGCGATGGTATCGATAGCCAATGTGTTCATTGTGTCCGCGTAAGCTTCCCACCCCGTTCCAGCTTGCGTCCACTGCATGCCATCAGCAGACAGATTCTCCACTAAGATGCTCGGTGGGATCACTTGTTCTTGGTCAACGTCTTGCCAATCGCCATTGTCTAGCTGTTCGAAACGCCCCCAATACACCTCGTTCATGCGTGCATCGATAGCACTAGCCACACGAGTAGCACCATTCATCCGATATGAGCCTTGCGCCATTGCTTTAAGTGTTGAAATTCCAATCATTGGTAAGTCGGCACCAAACCCTAGCCCTTGAGCAATCCCGATACAAATACGCACACCCGTAAAACTGCCCGGACCACGTGCAAACGCCAAGACATCCAGTTCTGCAAGTGTCAATCCCGCCTCTTTTAGCAGCTCGTCGACCATAGGAAGTACTTTCTTCGTATGATCGCGAGGAGCAAGTTCACTGCGAGTATGAATCGTATCACCAACCAACAGAGCCACTGAGCAGTTCTCTGTTGCAGTATCGATAGCTAGAATTTTATAAGTCATTTATTTCTCAATTTTTTCTTCTTTAGCATCCGACTCTGTGTCGAGTGCTAGAAACTGTCTTATCGTTCCAAGGTCGCGTGTTCGAGGAATAGGCGGCAAGCTGGCTAAGAACGTCGCACCATACTCTCTGGTCACCAATCGATTGTCGCAAATAATCAATGCGCCACGATCTTTCTGATCTCGAATCAATCGGCCCACACCTTGTTTTAACGTAATTACGGCATCAGGCAGTTGTACCTGTTGGAACGGGTCACCACCTTGTAATTTACAATCTTCGATCCGTGCTTTGAGCAGTGGATCATCAGGGGCTGTAAACGGTAATTTGTCGATGATAACACAGCTCAGCGTATCACCTCTAACATCTATTCCTTCCCAAAATGCCCCTGTCGCCACCAGCAAAGCGTTACCCAGTTCCATAAACTCGGCGAGCGTTTTTTGTTTGCTGGTTTCCCCTTGAAGTAATACCGGTAGTGACAAGCTTTCACGAAACTTTTCACCCAACTCGCGCATCATGCTGTGTGAGGTGCACAGGAAAAAGCAGCGTCCTTGGTTTTCTTCAATGACCGGAGACAACATGTTCACTAGCTTTTGAGCTAACCCTTGGCTATTTGGTTCAGGCAAATAACGTGGTACACACAATCTAGCCTGAGTAGGATAATCAAACGGACTTGGTAGAGAAAACTGCTGCTTCGGAATCAGACCTAATCGAGAGGTAAAGTGACCAAAGTCATCGGAAACCGCTAAAGTTGCAGAGGTAAAAATCCATGCACCGCCCTTCATCTCCACTTGCTCATGGAACTTATCGGCAACGGTTAACGGGGTGATATGCAGACTAAAATGACGAGGCGACGTATCGTACCAATAGGAGTAACCGGTAATAGTGACATCGCACACTCGTTCAATACGACCTTTAATAAGATTAGCCCGCTCAAATGCGGTATCTAATAGCTGACTTCGACCTAAAGCGAGTTTAAGTACATCAATCACCAAGTTGATGGCATCCAGCAGTCGGTCTAATTCGCGTTTGATACTTGGTGAGGCAACAGCATCGCGCCAGTTTCCCCTAAAACCTGTATCGCCTAGCACAATACGCATATCCATCGCTGATTGGGAGAGTCTATCACCTGCTTTTTGCAATTGACGCATGTCTCTGGCTTCAGTGCGATAACCGATCTCAATATCTTTCGCGAGATCTTGGATCTGACGGCTTGAAATAGATTGCCCGAAATACTGACTGGCAATATCTGGTATTTGGTGTGCTTCATCAAAGATAAACACTTCCGCTTCTGGAATCAGCTCCCCAAAGCCAGTCTCCTTGATAGCAAGATCCGCCATAAATAAGTGGTGGTTTACCACCACGACATCAGAGTCCAACGCTCGCTTACGAGCCTTCAATACAAAGCAATCTTGGTAGCTTGGACACTCTTTGCCTAAGCAGTTGTCATTGGTAGACGTAATGGTGGGTATAATTGGGCTATCTTCAGCAATCGCATCACATTCACCCAAGTCTCCAGACTTGGTTTCTGAGGACCAAGATCGCACTTTGACCAACTGTGACAACAAATCCGTTTGCGTTTCTGTGGTGTGACTTTCCATCATTTGGCGGCTCAATCTATCTAAACACAAATAGTTGGAACGACCTTTTAACAACGAAACTTGCCCATGAAAACCTAACGCTTCAACCATCAAGGGTAAATCACGATGGAAAAGCTGTTCTTGTAAGTTTTTCGATCCGGTACTGATAATGGTTTTCTTACCGCTTAACAGCGCAGGGACTAAATAAGCAAAGGTTTTGCCAGTACCCGTACCCGCTTCCACCACAAGCTGGTCTTCATTATGAATAGCTTGTTCAACGGCATCGGCCATATCAAGTTGTGGTTGTCTGGGCTGAAAACCGGGGATAACCCTTCCCAATGCGCCATCAGAGGCGAACGCCTTTTTAATTGTTCGTGAAACCATTTATTGTTGAAACCACTGATTGCCGCTACCTAACATTAATCGGACTAGTGTATACCTAATCGCTTGGCAGTTGAAAATTGAATTGAGCGCTCTTGCTCGTAGAACAGAGAATAAGAGCGCTTAAACCAGGGAAGAATTTAGAGTGGCTAGTGCTTATTCAGGTAACGTGTAAGCCATCCTGGGGCGATGACATTATCCGATTGCTTTAATTGTTCTGCTGCTTGTGAAGGCGAGACTTTACTATTCCAAAGCTCATCAAGCTCATGCTGGTCAATGGCCGAATCTCCAACCAATTCTGAAACTCTTTGGTCGTAGAGTTTGCGCGCGAGTAGTTCTTTATCCATAACACTCTCCTAAAGCCAAATTGAGGATGCTCCAACAAATTGAGGCAAGCCGGAATGCCGTCGTGGCGGACTTCTTTTGTTGAAACCTTGCCCAGAATAGATTAATAATGTTGATTAGATTGCGTACTACCTCAACAAACGCACCATTTTAAATCCTCAAATTCGTAAATTTAGATTCACATCAATATGTTGTGCTCCTTCCGGACCATGAATATCGAGTTTCAGAATAACGAAGAGGTCAAAGTTTAAATTTCACGGAAGCAGTAAATCATGGAAAAGAAAACGTTATTGACGCATTGCAACGATGCGCCTGGTCTCATTTCAAAAATCACCAATATTTGTTACAAGCACCAGCTGAACATTATTCACAACAATGAATTTGTAGATAACACCAGTGGTCACTTCTTTATGCGCACTGAGTTGGAAGGTTACTTCAACGATGAAACCTTTTTAGCGGATTTAGACCAAGCACTCCCACAAGGCACAAAACGTAAGTTAGTAGATTCATCTCGTAAGCGCATCGTTATTCTGGTCACCAAAGAAGCGCACTGCTTAGGTGATATCTTGATGAAAAACTTTGATGGTAGCCTAGATGTGGAGATCGCCGCAGTCATCGGTAATTACGATATACTTCAAGGACTAACCGAGAAGTTTGATATCCCGTACCACTGCGTTTCTCATGACGGACTAAGCCGAGAGGAGCATGAAACGAAAATGTTGGAAGTGATCGACCAATATGAGGCCGATTATTTGGTGCTGGCAAAATATATGCGTGTTCTAACGCCAACATTCGTGGAACAATATCATCATAAAATCATCAACATTCACCACAGTTTCTTGCCTGCATTTATCGGCGCTAAACCATACCAGCAAGCGTATGATCGCGGCGTGAAGATTATCGGCGCGACAGCCCATTTCGTCACCAATGATCTAGATGAAGGACCAATCATCAAACAAGACGTTATCCCAGTGGATCACAACTTTAGTGCCGCAGACATGGCTCAAGCTGGACGAGATGTTGAGAAAAACGTACTTTCCAAAGCGTTAAACAAGGTCATTAATGACCATGTGTTTGTTTATGGCAATAAGACCGTCATTCTGTAGCCTTTATAACTCGCTACCATGGTTGAATCATCATTGAGCAATGGTAGCGAGTGACTTTCGCTAACTCTAAACAGATAGACGCAGGCTCGGTTTGTTCGAGTAACCAGCGTTAATTTGAGTAACGATCCTCTTTCGAATAGTCCACCTGATAGCCCAAGTCATCTAATAGACCTAATGTCACTGGTCCAATCAAAGTACCATTTGCCATCAACTCTTGACTCATGTCTGGTACTGGAACGCCGTTTTTATCGTAGCGCTTTTTGTCTTCACTCCACTTTGAGTCATATAAATGTCCACCATCGTCACTTATTGGCAGTTCGCGATAGTTTACCTGATATTGTCGATTAAACCGTTTCACCGCTTGGCTATCTTTGACTAAAAACACTTTACCCAGTTGTCCATCATGACGCGTATAGTCGGTAGAATACGCCCCCACCCCAAACACATGACCCATTTCGTGCAGAATATTGGCGTTGAATTCAACTTGATCAAATCCAGGCTCATAGGTGTGGCTGCCGATAAAGACCGACCCTTTTGTGGGAATCAGACGCCAACTGATATCAATTTCATCTTCAGGCCCCGCCATGCCATTGGCATCTTCGAGCGGTACCACATAGAAGTTAATGTCTAGTGTATGTTTGTCAGCGCCATCGACGGCGGTAAGCACTTCAAGCCATCGCTTAGCCGCGCGCTCATAAGGAGCTATGTAAGATTTGCTCCATGGTGCTTTTTTACCATCATCAAGAACTAATTGATTGCAAAAATGTAGATTGAGATCGAGGCGACCGTTAGAGACTTGTCGACTCGTGCTGGTTTCACAGGTGGGATTATCAATATCAAAACCAGCGGCGGAGGTTAGAAAGGAGGTGCTTGATAGGAGCAGCACTACCCCCCATTTATTTATCGTTGCTGTTATCACTTGCCGTTTCCTTACAGACTAGGTTTACAGCTACAAGTTTAGTCGTTGACGATAAATTGATCGGTAAGAGCCTGTCGAGGCTTTGTGAAGTTAGCCCTTATTCAGGTAATGATCTTTCACTTAATGTCATTACCCGAATAACTATAACTCACACCATTTTGCTCTAGATATCGGCTTGCTCAGAAGCAACAATGTTTTTTAGGCTATGCGGATGAAGTTTGACGCAGATGTTATCGTGCTTAAATGCCACCGTCGGGTTAGCTAAGCGCTCTCCTTCGCCTTTCGGACTGGATAGCTTCATTTTAATGTTAAGAGCATCCAACTGCTCCAAACGATGAGCCAACGCTGGAAAAATGATACATAAATCAGCTAAATATTCGTCCGCTGTTGTTGCCTTTGAAGGCACAACGAACTCAACGTGCTCCCAGTGTTCAATAGGGTGTGTCTTCCCTATTGCTGGATAAGGCAGTTCCAGACATTCAATCGACCAACCACGACTTGTTATTGCTTGGTCAAATTGCAAAACGATAATTGGACGACCGTTTATGTGCGCCTCAGAAATGACCTTGCCATATGCTAGCCACGCGGTATGAGCCGCTTTCGCCACGTCCGAATCATTGATTCGCAAAGCAATATGATCGGCTTGGTAATCTGCTAAATCTATAGATAACTTGCTGCATAATGCCTGAACTTTATCGAGAAAGGCATCAGTTTCACTCAACATTTGAGAAGGTACTAGACCTTTTTGTAGCAGGGTTTGTTCCATTTTTTAGCGCTCATTTTGTACTTCAAACGCCAGATAGTAGCAGGATTCGGCCAGAATCAGAAAAAATACAAACTTCCCCTCTAGGTCACTGGCGTTAAAGTTGCTATTATGTGCGCCAAATTGCCACAGTTTCATGAACAACATGAAATCCAATTCCAAGAATTGAAGGAAACGCGTGTGAATATCCAAGCACTGATCAACGACAAAGTATCTCAGGCTCTAGAAGCCGCTGGCGCACCTGCAGGCAGTCCTGCTGCTGTTCGCCAATCTGCGAAACCACAGTTTGGTGACTACCAAGCAAATGGCGTAATGGGCGTTGCTAAGAAATTGGGTACAAATCCACGAGAATTCGCACAGAAAGTTCTGGACGTTTTGGACCTAGATGGAATTGCAAGCAAAACTGAAATTGCTGGCCCTGGCTTTATTAACATCTTCCTAAGCGAAGAATTTCTTGCAAAGCAAGCTGACGAAGCACTGACGGATGCACGCCTAGGTGTGGCTTCTCAAGAGCAACAAACCATCGTTGCTGACTACTCTGCACCAAACGTAGCAAAAGAAATGCACGTTGGTCACCTTCGTTCAACCATCATCGGTGATGCGGTTGTTCGTACTCTAGAGTTTTTAGGTCATAACGTTATCCGTGCTAACCACATCGGTGACTGGGGTACTCAGTTCGGTATGCTTATCGCTAACCTAGAGCGCGTTCAACAAGAGTCTGGTGAAGTTTCAATGGAACTCTCGGACCTTGAAGCTTTCTATCGCGAATCTAAAAAGCTGTATGACGAAGATGCTGAATTTGCAGAGCGCGCTCGTGGCTACGTAGTGAAACTGCAAGGTGGCGATGAGTTCTGCGCTGAAATGTGGAAGAAGCTTGTTGACGTTACTATGATCCAGAACCAACGCAACTACGATCGCCTAAATGTGTCTCTAACGCGCGACGATGTGATGGGTGAGAGTATGTATAACGACATGCTACCTGGCATTGTGCAAGACCTGAAAGAAAAAGGTCTAGCCGTTGAAGATGACGGCGCACAAGTGGTATTCCTTGACGAATACAAGAATAAAGATGGCGAGCCGATGGGTGTTATCATCCAAAAACGTGATGGCGGCTTCCTATACACTACAACAGACATCGCTTGTGCAAAATATCGATACGAAAAGCTTGGTGCAGACCGCGTTCTTTACTTCATCGATTCACGTCAGCACCAACACCTACAGCAAGCTTGGACTATCGTTCGCAAGGCAGGTTATGTACCAGAATCAACCAGCCTTGAGCACCATGCATTTGGTATGATGCTAGGTAAAGATGGTCGTCCGTTCAAGACTCGCGCAGGCGGTACGGTTCGCCTTGCTGATCTTCTAGACGAAGCAGTAGAGCGCGCTACAGCGTTAATCGAGTCGAAAAACCCAGAGCTAGATGCTGAAGAGAAAGCAAATATCGCTAACACGGTAGCAATGGCAGCGGTTAAGTATGCTGACCTTTCTAAACACCGTACTACAGACTACGTGTTTGATTGGGACAACATGCTAGCGTTTGAAGGTAACACTGCTCCTTACATGCAGTACGCTTACACTCGTGTAGCATCTATCTTTGCAAAAGCTGGCGTATCAATGGACGAGCTTTCTGGTGACATTAAGATCACTGATGAGAAAGAGAAAGCGTTAGTTGCTAAACTACTGCAATTCGAGGAAGCCGTACAATCTGTTGCTCGTGAAGGTCAGCCTCACATTATGTGTAGCTATTTATTTGAGCTTGCAGGTCAATTCTCTAGCTTCTACGAAGCATGCCCAATTCTTATTGCTGAAGATGAAAGCGTTAAGCAAAGCCGACTAAAACTCGCGGCATTAACAGCTAAGACTATCCAGCAAGGTCTAGAACTGCTTGGTATCGAAACGCTAGAACGCATGTAATTACCACTACGTAAATGGTAATGAATACACAAAGGTTGACGTGAAAGCGTCAACCTTTTGTTTTATCTGACGTATACTGAGTCCCTCATTATGACAACGGAATTAACACCATGAGCTTTGAACTGCACCCTCAACTCGCCAAAGACACTACTGTCATCGGTCACTTTCCACTTTGCGTTGCCCTCCTGAGCAAGGACAGTGCGGTTCCTTGGGTAATCTTGGTTCCGAAGCGTGAAAACTTAAAAGAACTTCATCACTTACCAATGAAGGAACAGCAGCAATTTTTGCTAGAGTCTCAAGCCGTCGCTCAAGCACTCGAAGCGACTTTTCGACCTGACAAGCTCAACCTTGGCGCATTGGGAAACATGGTGCCGCAACTGCATATCCATCATATTGCTCGATTCAAAGACGACATCGCGTGGCCAGGTCCTGTATGGGGCAATACCAAAGGCGAGCAACGCAGCGATGAAGAACAAGCGGACATCATGACACGCATCGGTAATGTCCTTTCCTTAAGCAGCTTGTTTACACGCGGTTAATGTCGCCCTTTTAACAGCGACTGACCATTGGCCTACCTACCCAAGATCTCCGCTCGAATAAAGATCTTGGGTACTATTACGTATTCGTAATAATCTTTAAAAAAATCCTATTATTATCACGAATCCAATTTCTCTATAAACTTGCCCCGTTAAAATATAGGAGCAAGTCATGACCAAAAGATTATTAGTTCAATTCCGTTATGTCAGCTGGATTGCCATCATTGGCTCTATGGCTGGCTCTGTCTTATTGTTCCTAATTGGTGCCGCAAAGACTTACAATGCGTTTGGTGTGTTCTTGTTGAACGCCGAGCCACCTTCCGAGTTACTGCACCTAGACCGCGCAGATATAGCCATCAGCTACCTTATTAAATCTTTGGATACCTTCTTAGTCGCTTTAGTGCTGTTTATTTTTTCACATGGGGTGTACACCTTATTTATCAAGAATAAAACCGCCGAAGAGACAGACTCAACTTTGAGCTGGATTAAAACGCCAAACATCGGTCACTTAAAAAACAAACTGGCCGAGGTCATTATCATCATCCTCTTCGTCAAGTTTCTTGAACTGGTGTTGATCAACTTTAACCAACTTAAGTGGGAAATGCTGGTCTTGCCAGGTGCGATTGTTTTGCTAAGCGGTGGCCTCAAGTTATTAGGTCTCAATCAGCATAAATAAAAAAGCCGCCCTAATTGGGCGGCTATTTATATAATGACTCAATCACATTTTACATAGTAACGGTAACCGATAAACCATCGTTACGATTCATGGCATAACGCACACGTGTCACTTGATCGGATTTATTGGTATCAAGCATGCGTGATACTGTGCCCTTACGAATCCATACGGACAACATCGCGTCAACACCATCTTCACTGAGCGAGAACTTCTTAGCAATCTCCTGGCGACTCGCGCCAGGATGCATTTCAATGAATGATTTTAATTCTGTAAGAATCATGCCGTTTGCGCCTCTAGTGCACTCTGTTTTCGGCCTTCGCTTTGCAGTAGCTTGAACACCAGTACACACACTAACAGAATGGCAGCGATCCAAGCAGCACTGGTCATAGGATGAGCCGTGAAATGAGTAACCTGGTAGTACAGCGTTGCACTTGCGTAGGCTAGACCCATTGTCCACACCGCAATAAAGCGTGCGTATTTTTGACCAAACTCTTTAACGTAAGCACCCATTGCTGCAACACATGGTGTGTAAAGCAAGATAAAGATCAAGTAAGCAAACGCTGCATTGCCAGTGACAAAGTAGCCTTTTAGGTTACCAAAAATTGATGTATCTACGGCCTGCTCTTCAGCTACGGCAGAGGAATCAGTAAGGTCACCAACATCGACACCTAGAGGATCTGAGTAGCTAAGACCAGCTAGATTCGCCGGGATAGATTCAACCGCTTCTTGTAGGCTCCCCATCAAATCATATTCACTCTCTTCACCTTCACCCGAAGTGTAAAGGCTATTGAGAGTACCCACGACAGCTTCCTTGGCAAAAATACCAGTGATAATACCCACCGTTGCTGGCCAGTTATCTTGCTGGACACCCATAGGTGAAAAGACTGGAGTAACAACTTGAGCCGCTTTCGACAATACTGAGTTTTCACTATCTTCGTTGCCGAATGAGCCGTCTGTACCAACAGAATTTAGGAAACTCAAAATAGTCACAACTACCACAATGGTTTTACCTGCACCCAATACAAAGCGCTTTAATTTCTGCCATGTTTTGATCATTACGTTTTGGAAAGTTGGCAGCTCATAGTCCGGCATTTCCATAACTAAGCTATCACTCGAACCTGGGTAGATGGTGTGCTTAAGTACTAAACCTGTAAACACTGCCGCGACAATACCAAGGATGTACAAAGCGAATACCACATTTTGACCGCTTTCCGGGAAGAAAGCCGCTGCAAACAAGGCATACACAGGAAGGCGGGCACCACACGACATAAATGGTGCCATGGATGCGGCAAGTTTGCGCTCACGCTCTTGGTCTAGGGTACGTGTTGCCATAATAGACGGTACGTTACAGCCAAAACCTAAAACCAGTGGGACGAATGCTTTGCCCGGTAGACCGATTTTTTGCATGACTTTATCTAGCACGAACGCGGCACGAGACATGTAACCAGAGCTCTCAAGAACGGCCAAGAAAAGGTACAGAGCTGCAATCACTGGGATAAAGGTAGCTACCGTTTGGATACCGCCACCGACACCGTCAGCGATAAGCGTTACAAGCCAAACAGGTAAATGTCCATCCAGTAAATAGTGTCCACCATCTACCAGCAACGCACCGACACCAATATCAAAGAAGTCGATAAATGCGCTACCAATATTAATGGAGAACATAAACATTAGGTACATCACCACAAAGAAGAATGGCACACCCACCCACTTGTTCAGAATAAGTGCGTCTACTTTTTCAGTGAAGCTGCGACTTAGCTTACCTTCACTACGGCGAAGTTTCTTACATTGTTCGTGCAGGAATGTGTATTTGGTATCAGCAACCTGTAGATCGATATCAAGTTGAGTTTGCTTGCCAGCCAGTTCGATGTCGTCACGCTGCTCTGATGTCAATGAGTTCAACACCATCACATCTTTTTCTAATGCACGAATCGCTAGTGCTCGCGAATTAACCGTTTCTCCGGCAAAAACAGGTTCCACTTTCGCAATAGCCTGCTCCATTTCTGCACCATAATTAATGGCAAGCGCATCAAGAGTAAGACCTTGAACAACGGTTTTGTGAAGACGTTCTTTTAGGTTTCTGACTTGGTCTTTATCCGTCGCAGATAGCGTCATCACCGGACAGCCAAGCGCTTTCTCAAGTCCGGCAATATCCAATTTTACTCGTTCACGCTTTAACGCATCCATCTTGTTAAGTACAACTACCATAGGGCGACCCAGCTCACGTAGCTGGAGCGTCATATACAAGCTGCGCTCTAAACTGGTAGCATCAACAACGTTAATGATAAGATCAGCAGGATGAGTCAGGACAGCGCGAGAAGCTATCGATTCATCAATACTGTTACCATCATTGCCACTATCTAACGCGTAGATCCCCGGTAAATCTGTTAGTTGAAAGTCATCACCCGCGTGATGATATTGACCAGTTTTCTTTTCTACCGTGACACCAGCCCAGTTACCAACTTGTTGCTTAGCACCTGTAAGTCCATTGAATAAGGTCGTTTTACCGCTGTTTGGGTTACCGACTGTCAGAATGGTGTAGTTCATTACACTGACTCCACTTCTATCGCTTGCGCTATGTTATTGCGAACAGCCAAAGAGACGCCACGAACCTCAATTTGCAGAGGGTCACCCATTGGAGCTCGACGAATAACTTTAACTTCGGTATTAGGTAATAATCCCATTACCATCAGTTTTTTACGGACATCATTCGATAGTCCTGTCAGTGCAGTGATTTTTCCACTGCTTCCGATATTCAAATCAGCAAGTTTCATTAAATCCACCCAAACTATGATTGGTAATGAGAAATATTAACATTAACAATAATTTTATATTTAAAAACTAAGGTTTCGCATTGCGCTAAATCAATTTTAGCGCCAACGCAACTGCAATATTTGTCAAAATGTTTCCGTCAATTACGTCAATTTCTGAAAACAAACCCAACTTTCATGACGAGAAGATGACTAGCAAAAAAGATAAATAAAAATAAAATCAATAAATATCAACACCTTACACTAAAAATAAAACAATGGCGTAATACTCATAATAAGTTGCCGTTTTTTTTATAAGGAAAATAAGTGGAACTGCTTATAGTAAATCCCAACAGAGCAAACCTGCTCCTGTTAATCGAAATTCCAGAGGTGATGTGGGTAACCGCATCACTCCGGCAGCAAGCGAAGGTGTCATTGGCACCCGCGGTATGGTCCCCCGGCTATGCCGCGAATTTTTTTTCTTACTCGTCTCTCAAACTTCCTTCTCACGTCTACTTTTCTGATTTGTAAACAATTAACCTATTCCCCATACTCAGTAATAGATGGTCAAATGGAATTGGACACTATGTTTAAACTTAACGGTGATGTTGGTGAAAGTTTCGGCCCTTGGCAAATGGGACAAGATGCCTCCTTAATCCCACTGCTTGATATGGCTAACATTGCCTGTGGCTTTCATGCCTCTGATCCTGACAACATGATTAAGACTATCGAACTCTGTGTCACACATCAGGTTACAATTGGTGCCCATCCTGGGTATGCCGATAAAGAGGGATTTGGGCGGCGCTCAATACCAATGACACAAAACGCTCTCATTCACTCTGTGATTTATCAGATTGGCGCTCTTAAAGCACTAACGGAATACCAAGGCAGTCAGGTAAGTTATTTTAAGCCACACGGCGCGTTATATAACGATATGATGCAGTCCGATGATATTTTGAAGTGTATGTTGACGGTGTCAGCCTCTTTAAATTTACCTCTTATGCTACTGGCAACAAATCATGCCATGACCCACTCCGAAATGGCGAGTCAATGTGGTGCATCATTAATATTCGAAGCGTTTGTTGATAGACGCTACCAAACCTCTGGTTTATTGGCGCCGCGAAATCTAGAAGGCGCCGTGCTTCACTCTGAAACCGATATTCTTGGGCAAGCCTCATCCTTAGTCTCACAACATTCTGTACAAACCATTGACAATAAAACGTTGAAGTTAGATGCCGAGACACTCTGTGTGCATGGAGACAATGAGGCGTCAATTCGAGTCGCCAAAGCAATCCGCTCACTTATTGACGCTCAGGCCTTATCATGAATACCAACTTACGCATTACTGCGGTATCTGAGTCAGCACTTATGGTGTACTTTGGCGATGAAATTGAACTCTCTTTACCAAATGCGATTGGTCAGTTCTGTGACCGAATAGAGCAACACTTTGGGGAAGGTATACTAAACCTCACCCCTTCCTACACCAGCTTATTGGTGGAATATCATCCTTTGAGAGTGGATGAGCAGCAGCTTCGACAGTTCATCACAGACATTAAGGTAATCGAAACCAGTCTGTCCACAGCGTCATCAATTACGGTTTTACCCGCCTATTACGCACCTGAGGTAGGGCCAGAATTAGACAGCATGTCACGTGACTTATCTATTGCAATTGAGCGTATTATTGAAATACACAGCCAGACACTTTATACCGTTTGCGCTATAGGCTTCGCTCCAGGGTTTGCTTTTCTAGCTCAGGTGTCAGAAACCATCCAAGTTCCCAGACTAGTTACACCGCGACACTTTGTTCCAAAAGGAAGTATCGGTATCGCTAATAATCAAACGGCGGTTTATCCTCAAGATACGCCTGGCGGATGGCAAATCATCGGTAATTGTCCTATTGAACTTTATAACCCTCAGCAGCCACAAGACAGCAAGTTGAAGGTTGGAAATAACGTTCGATTCGAAGCAATAGACAAGCAAGAGTTCATAAGTCTTGGAGGCAAGATATGCCCAAATTGGTAGTGCTCAATCAAGGACATCATGCAACTATTCAAGATCTTGGACGCCACCATTGCGCGCAATTTGGGTTAAGTCCGGGTGGAGTCAGTGATCTACACGCCCATTGCTGGGGCCAAAAACTGTTAGGTAACCCGTCTACCAACGCCAGCATCGAAATACTGCTTGGGCGGATAAAGCTGCGTGCAGTCGGCGATATCGACGCTGTTCTTACCGGAGCTGATTGTCGCGCAATTAACGCTACTCGCGGTATTGCCTTGCCTCAGTGGCAAGCCTTTCGCTTGCATGATGGCGAAGAACTACACCTATCCACGCCCAGACAAGGACTAAGAACGTATTTCTCGGTCAAAGGAAATTTCCAAATTCCTTCTTTTCTGCATAGCGTCGCAACGGTTGAAAGAAACCAAATAGGAGGACTAGGAGAAGGAAAACCACTCGCTATGGGAGATATATTGACCATTACGGATAAAGCTCATACCAACCCCATCAAGATGCCAAATTCGGCAATTCCACGTTATGCGTCCAGTTATCGACTCAGGCTCATCCCCACTTTTCAATACCATCAATTATCATCGCAGGTGACCAATGAAATACTGACATCGCAATATCGAATTTCAGCCAATAGCAATCGCATGGGTATCAGACTCGAAAACGAAAACGGATCAACCAGTACGGCTTTACCTGCTGTTGGTTCGATGATCTCAGAAGGTATTGTTTGCGGAGCTGTGCAACTCCCGCCAGACGGGATGCCAATTATACTACTGCAAGATAGACAAACGTTAGGTGGCTACAAAAAACTTGGCACCGTCGCTTTTAGAGACTTGGCGACACTTGCACAGTTAAGACCTGGCGACCACATTGAGTTCCACCTGACTAACCTTGAAGTCGAACGTCACAAACAACGCGCTTTTTATCAGTACTTTGAACTCTAATCGCTTGTTTCTTCTACATCCATGGCAGCAAACTTCGAGGGCGGTAAGCCGAAATAGAGTTTGAAGCGTTGCGAGAAATATGACGGATCGTTGAAACCACAAGCAAACGCCACGTCAGCCACTTTTTCTCCTTGTAATAACATCTCACACGCTTTTTCCATTCTCACATCCGTTAGATAGTCGGTAAATGTCGCACCAAAAAGTGATTTAAAACGACGCTGAAAACTGCGCTCGGAGATAAACAAAGATTTAGACGCCGTAGCGGTACTAAAATCAGGATCATTGAAGTGTACTGACACCAACTGAGTCACCTGGCGTTTCCAACTTTCATACTTGTCGGTTTTCACTTCAACTGATGAGGTTTCCGTCTCTGGATTCAGTATAGAGCGAGCCTTCACCTCTGCCGGTCCTGTCGTTGACTGCTCACCTGACAGAGTCCAGCGCATAGTAATTCGATTTCGACCGTTTCGCTCTACAGGTTTCAACTCGCCACCAGAGTGATGTATATGGAAAGGAAGACTACTTGGACTAAAATCCAACTGATTAACGGCCATCGTATCCAACTGAGTTGCATTACTTTCGCTAAAGTTAGGGAGTGGTAAACCACTATCTTCAAAGCAAACGCTCAGCTTCGCTTGGTCATCATCCAGAGTAATACGTATGACTTGCCCACGAACCAAACGTCTCATTGCGTTAGCAAGTATCGAGTTAAATATGATGTCTAAGTCACAACTATCTACCAACACAATATCGCGACTAGCGTGATTAACCAGCTCAACATTGATGCCATAGCTGTCTAACTCTTTCTGCCACGCCGCCAGCGTGAAGTTTAGAATTCGCATCACCGAGCATAACATGGGCTTTTGATTGCTATCCTCAAACACAGCACGCACACTTTTTAGGCTTTCACTCGCCTCACTGCTTTTGTGGGAGTAACTGGAATTTTCTAGTTTAAACTGTTTAGAGTGACTGATCGCCTGCTCAGTGAGTTCTCGAAGCACTTGGTGACGTATATTAAATGCCTTTCTAAGTTGCTGATTATTCCCCACCAGAACTCGACTTTGATGTTGCAATTGTTCCGTCTTCAACGCGACTTGTGTTTTTAGCACGGTATTCATTGCTTGTATTCGACGTGAACGCCAGTAGATAAACATCGCCGTTGCACAAACAAAACTTATACCAAGAAGGGTATAAAACCACCCGGTCATATACCAAGGTGTGAGTACATAGAACTCGAACACTTTGGTCCTCGGACTATCTTGCTCGCCTGATATTGCAATTTCGATATGCTGCTTGCCCGGCTTTGGCTTATCAATGTTTAACTGCTGTCCCTGCAATTGCTGCCAATTAGAATCACCGATTCGATAGACCAAGTTATTCCCTTGCGCAAAAGGCCATAAACCTAACTGCAAAGCAATTGAATCACCAAACTCCACTTTAGGTGTTAATCCTGCTACACCACCAAGGTGAATGGGTTGGTTATTGATCGATACCTTCGACACTAGTACTTCCGGCAAAGGCAGCTGTGCATCAAGTAGTGCTTTCGAACTGAACTCGACAATACCGTAGCGTGAACCTACTATCACTTCATCACTTTTTTGACTGTAACTACAACTGCCATTGATAAACTCATTATTGATTAGCCCATAAGGCGCACTAAAATGTTTCGTGATATCTCCTGAGGTGGAATAGGCAGAAATCCCCGCTGATGTCACGAGCCAAACACGCTCATCCGCTTGCGTAATACATACTGGACGAATGTTGTCGTGAAATAGAGGAAGGGTCCTAAAGGCTCGACTAGGTAGTGATAACGAAAAGGCTCCATAGCCACTCGCCACCCAAATCTGCTCATCAGAGGAGGATATTTCGATAACGCTGCCAAAGGGCTCACTCTGCTTAATAAAGTGACTTTTGCCATTTTCAATCAGATACAGTCCGTGGTCTGTCCCAACAGCGGTGAGTTCTGGATTAACAACTTCGATTTCAGTGATCTTTGCAGGTAAGTGCTTGCTCACCACCCACTCATCACCAAAGTCTGTGACTTTTTTAGTCACTGTGTTTACGCTCATCAACCTTAGTCCATCACTCAACCACAGGCTATTACCTGACCCTATCGCCAAGTGATCAACGTGTGTTGGGATGCTATCAATATCTTGTCGAATAGCCGTGACACGATATTTGGCGAGATCGAGTTGCAACAGTCCTCTATCAGTCGCTAACCATAATTGTTTGTCTTGTTGGGTCAGAGATGAAACACGTCCCCAAAATACCAGTGTTGAAATTCCCTTGCGATCTATAGAATAGAGCGCAGATGGCGTAATAACCCAGTAGCCTCCCAATGGGTTTGCTACGACTTCCAATTTCGCCTCTACGCGCTGTAGCTCATCCTCTAGCGACACCGTAAAACGACGAAATAGATCACCATATTCCGAGAAATAGCGCATTCCATTATCGGTGGCGATCCACATCCCATCCATTTTGTCTGATACTAGCGAATATATCTTTTCACCAGATAAGCTGAACTTGTCATTAATGTTGTGTTCTACACGTTCGGCGCGATAGGTTGCTTTATCAATTAGGAACAAACCATGCTCCGTTCCAACCCAGAAGTATTGAGTAGATTCTTGGAGTGTCAGTACATGGGCGCGATTCAGTAAATAGTAGTGTGACTCTTGGTTTACCAAGGAAAACTGCTCCACGCCTGTACTATACCCTATCAAAAGCTGGCGTGTTGAGGACGAATAGAATAATTCGGTAACCATGCCTCTATGGCTAGCCTTGAGTTGAATCAAGGCTTGGTCTTGCCACTTAAACACACCTACATTTGTCCCTAAAAACCAAGTCCCATCAACTTTCAAAACGGCACGTATATCAATATTTGAACCGCTGTAGAACCGTTCAAAGATAGCTAGGTCGATTTGAGAAAAGTTCTGTGAATTTATATCCTGAACGTAAAGGTGTTTTTGATCGGCAAACCAAACTCGTGGTCCACTATGACCAATACGTTTTATGCTACCAGTGATTTCTACTTGATAGGCAACTTGCTCTTTACCTAGCGGGTAACGAGTCAATAGCTGATTACCTCTGGCATACCAAAACCGGCCATCTGCAAATGTAACGGTACGACTATTGAAAGACGCACCACTGAGCTCAACAAAACGAGAACCATCGAAAAATCGAACTTTATCATGCACATCAATAGACCATAACCCGCCCTCTTCTCCAGGGAAAAGCTGTTTCGCAGCAAGAAACTTTCCTTCGGTTTGCAGAGTGAGTGGGTAGAATATTGGCGGTAATTCGACGGCAAACGTAGTGATGGAATAAACCGCCAGCGCAGCTAAGCTCAATAGTTTTGCTATAAAGAAAAACAAGTAAGATGAAAAACCCCTGCTTCCACCGCTTTTATAAGATAGCGGTAAGACATTCGTAGACGAGTAATGAAAGCAATGGGTCAAAATAAACCTAGTTAATTTGCGTCGATAATTATCGATAATTTAATAGATTTACTTAGTCAGGGAAAGTAATTGTGTGACTTCACTCATATAAATGATTGTTGGATCACGCTAAAGGTGATGGTCGTCATCAGGAAAATTCAGAAAACGACCAACACCTCAAGTATCAAGTAGGATTAATCTGGCACAGGTCAATTATTGAGTCATGCAATCAACGATATTGGTCGAGATTGACTCAAGAAAAGTGAAATAGCTCCCATCTGCTACTTTAATATCGGTCCCCAGTGGGTCTAGAGTTCCGATGGAAGTACTGGTGCCCCTAGTAACTGATTGAATCACGGCAGGTGTATATTGTGGTTCAGCAAAAACGCACTTCACATTTTGCTCGCGAAGCGTGGTTTTAATCGAGATCAGTGTTTTTGCTCCAGGCTTGCGTTCTGGGCTCACCGTAAAGTGACCTAGATTGTTCAAGTCGAAGTAACTTTCGAAATAGCCATAAGCATCGTGGAAAACATAATACCCTTCCGACTGAATTGGTTTGAGCTGCTGCTGTATCTTCTGTTCCGTCTCATCTAAGTTAGCCTCAAATGCTTTGAGCTTTGCCAAATAACCCGCTTCGTTTTTAGGATCGAGCTCTATCAATTTCGCAGTAATGGCTTTTGCGACCTGTCGCGACTGTGCAGGTCCTAACCATACGTGAGGGTCGTAGCTACCGTGGTTGTGTCCTTCATGACCGTGATCATGACCATCTTCATCGCCATATTCTCTCAACGCTAAGCCAGGAACAGTTTGAATTTCCAGCACGTTATTTTTCCCCTCAAGAGACTTCTCAAGAAAACTCTCTAGGTCGCTACCAAACCAAATGACCAGTTCACTACTTTGTAGTTTTTTCACATCAGAGGGCTTTAGGGCATAATCATGAGGTGAGGCGCTTGCGCTTAACAACGAAGAAGCCGTTTGGTCATCCAGAATCAGTTCATGGGAAATCATCTCGAACGGTTTTATACTATTAAGTACTTCAAATGCTTGCGATTTAAATGGAAGCAGTGTAGTAAGTGCCAAGATCGGAATGTAACGGTACATGTGCCCTCTAATTGTCTACTAGCGTGTGATGATTCGAAATGTTACATTATAACAATAAGCAATTGCAAATGAGTTCTATTCATGACTGAACTGATAAAGCTGAGCGGTGTAACCGTTGAGTTCGGTAAACGTAAGGTTTTGGACGATATAAACCTCACAATAAATAAAGGCCAAATTTTAACGCTTATTGGCCCAAACGGTGCCGGTAAGTCCACACTAGTCAAAGTGTTACTTGGCTTGCAAACTCGCTTTCAGGGAAACATAACCCGTGCCAAAAAGCTTAGAATTGGTTACGTCCCTCAGAAACTTAAATTAAATGACACCCTTCCACTTAACGTGGAACGCTTTCTTGCACTTGCCGGAAAATACAGCTCGCAAGAAAGACAAGATGCTCTCAAACTTGTTGGTGCAGAGCACTTAATGAAAAGCAATATGCATCAATTGTCCGGCGGTGAGAATCAACGTGTCTTACTAGCTCGCGCTCTATTACAAAGACCTGACTTGCTCGTTTTAGATGAGCCAGCGCAAGGCGTCGATGTACAAGGTCAGATTGACCTGTATGAACTCATAGATACATTACGTCACCGTTTTGGCTGCGCGGTTTTTATGGTCTCTCATGACTTGCATCTCGTTATGGCAAAGTCCGACGACGTTATCTGTTTGCATCACCATATTTGCTGCCAAGGCAGCCCGCAAACCATTACGCAACACCCATCGTATATCGCTCTGTTTGGTAGTGCGACTAAAGAGACACTGGCTTTTTATCAACATCAGCACACCCACCATCATCATGATTTGTCCGGTGAACCTGTGAAGGGTGACGCTTCGCAATGTGCTCACCACGACCACGGACATACATCATGATTGAGTTCTTACTACCTTCTATTATCGCAGGTATAGGTATTGCTTTAATTGCCGGACCTCTTGGTTCATTTGTCGTATGGCGTCGTATGGCCTATTTTGGCGATACACTTGCCCATGCTTCACTCATGGGGCTCGCATTGGGTTTCCTACTGGATATCAATCTCTATTTAGCCCTGATTGTCTGCTGCATGGCTTTAGCTATTATCTTAGTGACCTTGCAGAAACAACGACTGGTTGCCACAGATACACTGCTCGGTATTCTCGCGCACAGTGCATTGTCGTTAGGTTTAGTTGCCGTCAGCTTCTTGGATAACATCCGAGTAGACTTGATGAGTTATTTGTTTGGTGATTTGCTTGCGGTATCGCCAACTGACTTAGTGTATATCTATGCTGGTGTGGCGGTCATAGGCGCCTTGCTGTTCGTCTTTTGGCGACCACTGCTCTCTACCACAGTAAATGAAGATCTGGCCGCAGTTGAAGGCGTCAATGTAGACCTAATGCGTCTTATCATTATGTTGATGGTAGGTTTAGTTATCGCAATAGGTATGAAGTTCGTTGGCGCGTTAATCATGACGTCACTATTGATCATACCCGCTGCGACAGCGAGAAAATTTACCGTTACACCAGAGCAGATGGCAATCACCGCCTCATTTATTGGCATCATCTCAGTATTTTGTGGTCTGAGTTTATCTTGGTTTTATGACACGCCGGCAGGCCCATCGGTGGTCATCAGTGCCGCGAGTTTTTTCTTGTTGGCGCAGTTGGTTCCATCGAGAGCCTAATCTGTCGATTACAATATAAGCTCTTGCACAAAAAAGCCCCTGCCTTTTTCAAGGCAGGGGCTTTTTTTATACGTAGAATTACCAACCAGTAATTTCACGCAGACCTTTACCGATATCGGCTAGGCTCTTAACCGTTTTAACGCCTGCAGCTTCTAATGCTGCAAACTTGTCTTCAGCGGTACCTTTACCACCAGAGATAATCGCACCAGCATGGCCCATACGTTTACCTGGAGGAGCTGTAACACCTGCAATGTAAGACACTACTGGCTTCGTGACGTTATCTTTGATAAACGCCGCCGCTTCTTCTTCTGCCGTACCACCAATTTCACCGATCATTACGATCGCTTCAGTCTCTGGATCTTGTTCAAACAGCTTAAGAATGTCGATAAAGTTAGAACCAGGGATTGGGTCACCACCGATACCGACACAGGTAGACTGACCAAAGCCTTCATCAGTCGTCTGTTTTACCGCTTCATACGTCAGTGTTCCTGAACGAGAAACGATACCCACTTTGCCTTTCTTGTGGATGTGACCAGGCATGATACCAATTTTGCACTCATCAGGAGTGATAACACCTGGGCAGTTTGGACCAATCATTACCACACCAGCTTCATCGAGACGTACTTTTACATCAAGAAGGTCAAGTGTCGGAATGCCTTCTGTAATAGTCACGATAAGCTTAATACCCGCATCGATAGCTTCAAGGATCGCGTCTTTACAGAATGGTGCAGGAACGTAGATCACAGATGCCGTTGCACCCGTTTCTTCAACAGCTTCACGCACAGTGTTAAATACAGGCAGACCTAAGTGAGTTTGACCACCTTTACCAGGAGATACACCACCAACCATCTGTGTGCCGTATTCAATCGCTTGCTCTGAGTGGAACGTACCTTGACCACCAGTGAAACCTTGGCAGATAACTTTTGTATCTTTATTAATTAGTACAGACATTATTTGCCCTCCGCTGCAGCAACTACTTTTTCCGCTGCTTCTGTTAGCGAGTTTGCAGCAATGATATTAAGACCACTTTCTGCCAGTTTCTTCGAACCTAGAGGCGCATTGTTACCTTCAAGTCGAACAACAACAGGGACTTCAACACCTACTTCTTCAACCGCACCGATGATACCGTCTGCAATTAGATCACAACGTACAATACCGCCGAAGATATTTACCAATACAGCTTTTACATTGCTGTCAGATAGGATGATTTTGAATGCTTCTGTAACACGCTCTTTTGTCGCGCCGCCACCAACATCTAGGAAGTTTGCAGGTTGACCGCCATGAAGGTTTACGATGTCCATAGTACCCATCGCTAGGCCTGCACCGTTAACCATACAACCAATGCTTCCATCAAGAGCAACGTAGTTTAGCTCCCACTGTGCGGCATGTGCTTCGCGCTCGTCTTCTTGTGAAGGATCGTGCATTTCACGAAGCTTAGGTTGGCGGTAAAGCGCGTTTGAATCGATATTGATCTTACCGTCTAGGCACAGTAGGTTGCCTTCGCCAGTAATAACAAGAGGGTTGATTTCCAGCAGAGCAAGATCGTACTGTGCAAACATGTTGCCAAGACCCATAAAGATCTTCACAAATTGTTTGATTTGGTCGCCTTCAAGGCCCAGCTTAAATGCAAGCTCGCGGCCTTGGTAAGCTTGAGGGCCAACCAATGGATCAATCGCTGCTTTATGAATCAGCTCAGGTGTCTCTTCTGCTACCTTCTCAATTTCCACACCACCTTCTGTTGATGCCATGAAAACGATACGACGAGAAGCGCGATCAACGACTGCACCAAGGTACAGCTCGTTAGCAATATTTGATGCTTCTTCTACTAGGATTTTTGTAACTGGCTGACCATTGGCGTCTGTTTGGTAAGTCACTAGGTTTTTGCCTAGCCACTTTTGAGCAAACTCTTTAACACCGTCTTTGGTATCGTGAAGTTCAACGCCGCCCGCTTTACCGCGGCCACCAGCGTGAACCTGACATTTGACTACTTTCTTTTCAGTACTGATACGACCAGCGGCTTCGAACGCTTCTTGTGGGGTGTCACATGCGTAGCCTTCTGGTACAGGCAATCCGAATTCTGCAAACAGCTGTTTGGCTTGATATTCATGCAAATTCATTGTGCGATTCCATTTGTTATATCCCTGAGGGATTTTTTATTTCCATAAAACCGGTATCGGTTATACGTCTGTAGGAGTACTCGTTAGAGTCGCCTTAAGGGCTTACTAAGGAGCTAGACGTGAGCAAGTCTAGCTCCTTTTATTTTAGACGTCCATACGTCCAAAATAAAAACAACGCTTAATTACACATCAAGTAGCAAGCGTGCTGGATCTTCCAGTAGTTCCTTGATGGTTACCAAGAAGCCTACGGATTCACGACCATCGATTAAACGGTGATCATAAGACAGAGCTAGGTACATCATCGGCAAAATTTCTACTTTGCCGTCCACCGCCATTGGGCGATCTTGGATTTTGTGCATACCCAAAATAGCAGCCTGAGGAGGGTTGATGATCGGCGTAGACATAAGAGAACCAAAGACACCGCCGTTTGTGATAGTAAAGTTACCACCTGTCAACTCTTCAACAGTTAGCTTACCGTCACGACCTTTAATCGCTAGCTCTTTGATACCTTTCTCGATGTCAGCAAAACCTAAAGTGTCGCAATCTTTAAGTACCGGCGTAACCAAGCCACGAGGAGTGGAGACGGCCATGCTGATGTCAAAGTAGTTGTGATACACAATATCATCGCCATCAATCGACGCGTTTACTTCAGGGTAACGCTTCAATGCTTCCGTTACTGCCTTCACATAGAAAGACATGAAACCTAAACGTGTACCATGACGCTCTTCGAATTGGTCTTTGTACTGCTTACGAAGGTCCATGATAGGTTTCATGTTCACTTCGTTAAATGTTGTCAGCATCGCCGTACTGTTCTTAGCTTCTAGCAAACGCTCAGCAACACGCTTACGTAGGCGCGTCATCGGAACACGCTTCTGGCTACGAGCAAGCACAGGAGCCACAGCTACTTCAGCTTCCGCTTTAGGTGCCGCTTTGGCCGCCGCTAGGTGCGCTTCAATATCTTCACGTGTGATACGACCGCCAACACCAGTGCCTGTCACATCATTTGCCGTCAAATCATTCTCGGCCAATAAGCGACGAACCGCTGGGCTCAATGCATCATTAGACTCTTCTGTTAGTGACGCTTTATGGCGCTTATCTGGAGAAGCTTCTGTAGAGTCAGTCGTGTCGCTAGTTGGTTCACCCGCGACAGCGCCTGGCTTAAGCTTAGCGATTAGTTGTTTAGAAAGTACCGTTGCACCTTCTTCTTCAATAATTTCCTCTAGAACACCCGCATCAGGAGCCGGTACTTCTAGAACTACTTTATCGGTTTCGATATCAACGATAACTTCATCACGCGCTACCGCTTCGCCTGGTTTTTTATGCCAAGTTGCGACTGTCGCGTCTGCAACTGATTCAGGTAAGTCTGGAACCAGAATTTCAATTGTCATATCTGTGTCTTCCTTTTACTTCTAGTTCTTAATCTAGAGTCAACGCGTCTGAAATTAACGCTTTCTGTTGTTTTAAGTGTACTGACATATAACCTACTGCCGGAGATGCTGATGCTGGTCGGCCAGCATAGCTCAGCTCTGCTCCTACAGGGATTGCCGCACGGAAGTTATGTTGGCTCGAATACCAAGCGCCTTGGTTTTGAGGCTCTTCTTGACACCACACAAAGTCTTTCGCATTGGTATAAGCAGCAATCTTCGCTCTTACATCATCCATTGGGAATGGATACAACTGCTCAATACGAACGATAGCAACGTCATCTTGGTCGTTGTTACGACGCTGCTCAAGTAAGTCAAAGTAAACCTTACCTGAACAGAAAACGACACGTTTCACGTTCTCTGGAGCAATATCGTCAATTTCCCCGATCGCAGGTTCAAACGTACCTTGTGCAAGCTCTTCAATAGTTGAAGTACACAGTGGATGTCTTAGTAGCGATTTTGGCGACATAACGATAAGCGGTCTACGCATCGGGCGAACCACTTGACGACGAATCATGTGATACACCTGGGCTGGCGTAGATGGGATTACCACTTGCATGTTTTGTTCAGCACAAAGCTGTAAGTAGCGCTCCAGTCTTGCCGAAGAGTGTTCTGGACCTTGGCCTTCATAACCGTGTGGCAATAGCATAGTCAGGCCACACAAACGCCCCCACTTTTGTTCACCAGAAGATATGAACTGATCGATGACAACTTGTGCACCGTTAGCGAAATCACCAAACTGCGCCTCCCAAATAGTTAGACCGCTTGGTTCCGCAGTAGCATAACCGTATTCAAACGCCAGTACCGCTTCTTCAGACAGTACGGAGTCAAAGACTTGGAAAGGTCCCTGTTTGTCGTGCAGATTAGCTAGAGGAATATAGGTACTTGCATCATCTTGATTATGCAGAACCGAATGTCTGTGGAAGAAGGTTCCTCGACCTGAGTCTTGACCAGAAATACGAATACGTTTTCCATCATCCAGAAGAGTGGCGTACGCCAGTGTTTCAGCCATACCCCAATCGATCATTTTCTCACCGCTCATCATAGCAGCGCGATCGTTGTAGAGCTTATTGACTCGGCTTTGCAGTTTATGGCTATCTGGATACTGTCCAAGACGTTGGCCAAGCTCAACAAGACGCTCTGTCTTCACTTCACTTGCCCATTTTTCGTCCCACTCTCGGTCCATATATGGAGACCAGTCTACTGAATGCAGAGCCATTGGACGCCATTCTTTACATACCACTTCGCCTCTATCCAATGCATCACGATATTCATTGATCATTTGAGTCGCAGTTTCAATATCACTCTCTTCACGCTCGATTAGTACATCGGCATACAACTTACGTGGAGTTGGGTGTTTCTTGATTTTTTGGTACATCAATGGCTGAGTAGCATTTGGTTCATCTGCTTCGTTATGGCCGTGGCGACGATAGCAAACTAAGTCAATGACCACATCTTTAGCAAACTCATTTCTGAAGTCCAATGCGATTTGAGTAACAAATGCAACGGCTTCAGGATCATCAGCATTAACATGGAATATCGGTGCCTGTACCATCTTAGAGATGTCCGTACAGTACATCGTAGAACGCATGTCATGTGGGTTTGAAGTAGTAAAGCCGACTTGGTTATTCACAACAATGCGAACCGTACCACCAACTCGGAAGCCTCGTGCTTGAGACATGTTGAACGTTTCAGCAACTACACCTTGACCTGCGATTGCAGAGTCACCGTGGATGGTAATCGGCAGTACCGAACGACCATCTTTGTCGCCTAAGCGATCTTGACGAGCACGCACAGAACCAATAACTACTGGGTTAACGATCTCAAGGTGAGATGGGTTAAATGCTAGAGCTAAATGCACATCTCCACCAGGCGTTGCAAAGTCAGCAGAGAAACCTTGGTGGTACTTAACATCACCAGTACCCCATGTTTCGTCATGCTTACCCGCAAACTCATCAAACAAATCTTGTGGTTTCTTACCCAAGACGTTGACCAGCATGTTCAAACGACCACGGTGCGCCATACCAATCACAACTTCACGCATCCCCTTGCTACCAGCATGGCGGATAAGTTCTTTAGTCATTGGAATAAGGGCGTCGCCACCTTCTAGAGAGAAACGCTTTGCACCTGGGAATTTGGCACCTAAATAGCGCTCAAGCCCTTCCGCAGCAGTCAGTTCTTCAAGGAAAGTGTGTTTATGTTCAATATCAAAGGAGGGTTGACCGACTACTGATTCTAAACGCTGCTGGATCCAACGTTTTTGTGCGGTGTTGGTCATGTGCATGTATTCTGCACCAACGGAGCCACAATAGGTTTTTTGCAGCGCCTTATGAAGATCACGTAGTGTCATGCTTTCTTGCCCAATAGCAAAAGAGCCAACATTAAATGTCTCATCTAAATCGTCTTCAGTAAGAGAGTGGAAAGCAGGTTCCAGCTCTTCAACAATCGGACGTTTCCATAAACCCAGCGGGTCTAGGTTAGCAGCTTGGTGACCGCGGAAGCGGTAAGCGTTGATTAGCTGCAGTACTTTTACTTGTTTAGCATCGACCTCGGGGTCACTTACTTGAACACTTGAATGCTTTGTTTCTTGAGCGAGTCGTCGGAAGTAATCACGGACACGTGAATGCGGTTGTTCAACCACATCGTCAGGTTGCACAGGCAACCCTTCAAAAACACGTCTCCACTCCTCACTTACCTGATCGGGATCACTTAGATACAGTTCGTAGAGGTCTTCTACGTACGTTGCATTGGCGCCTGCCAAGTGTGAAGACTCGAGCCATGCCTTCATCACACCATTGTGCATATTTTCCCTTAACCAGTAGTAGTTTTCACGTATGCTTCGGTCTACGCCGAGCTATTAGAAGCCGGCTCTTCCAAAAGGTCGAGCCGGCAATTTTATTATTTGTTACACCGAACGATTCACAAGCATTGACTTGATGTGGCCAATTGCTTTTGTCGGGTTTAGTCCTTTAGGACATACACTGACACAGTTCATGATGCCATGACAACGGAAAACGCTAAATGCATCGTCAAGATTTGATAAGCGTTCATCTGTTGCTGTATCGCGGCTGTCAATCAACCAACGGTACGCGGCAAGTAGACCTGCTGGTCCGATGAATTTATCTGGATTCCACCAGAATGACGGGCAAGATGTCGTACAACATGCACACATAATGCACTCATACAATCCATCCAAATGCGCTCGCTCTTCTGGCATTTGCAGATTTTCACGCGAAGGTGGCAAATTGCCATCCGAAATAAGAAACGGCTTAACTTTCGCGTAGTTATCATAAAACTGAGTCATGTCGACAATCAAGTCACGAACTACAGGTAATCCAGGAAGTGGTCGAATTACGATCTCGTTCCCTTCCAGAGCTGACAGTGGCGTGATACAAGCCAGGCCATTTTTGCCATTCATATTTAGGCCATCAGAGCCACAAACACCTTCACGACAAGAACGACGGAATGATAGCGTCGGGTCTTGCTCTTTCAGAAGAATCAGAGCATCTAACACCATCATGTCAGAGCCTTCATCGACTTCAAGTGTGTATGCCTTCATGTAAGGCTTATTGTCTACATCCGGATTGTAACGGTATAGAGAGAAATTAAGTTTCATAGTCTGGTCCTCCCTCTAGTACGTACGTGCTTTCGGTGGGAAAGCTTCACGATGAACTGGTGTCATGTTGACATCACGTTTCGTCATCTGTTCAGTTTCCGGGTTGTAGATAGAGTGACATAGCCATTGCTCGTCATCACGGTCTGGATAGTCAAAACGAGCGTGTGCTCCGCGGCTTTCTGTACGATAGTTCGCCGCAACCGCTGTAGAGAATGCCGTTTCCATCAAGTTATCAAGCTCTAAACACTCAACGCGTTGGGTATTAAATTCTGAAGACTTATCTGCAAGGTGTGCGTTTTGTAGGCGCTCACGAATCACTTTTAGCTCTTCTAGACCTGTTGCCATTGCATCACCTTCACGGAATACCGAGAAGCTGTTTTGCATACAAGTTTGTAGATCTTTACGAATTTGAACAGGATCTTCACCTGAAGTGCTGTTTTCCCAGCGCATAGTACGTGCCAGTGACTCTTCAATGTCTGATTCCGTCGCTGGACGAGCTTCTGTTTGCGCGGCCAGAGTTTCACCAAGATGAAGACCAGTAGCACGACCAAATACCACGAGGTCAAGCAATGAGTTACCACCTAGACGGTTAGCGCCATGAACCGATACAGAAGCAATTTCACCACAAGCAAATAGGCCTTGTACTTCAAGGTCGTTTCCAGAAGCATCTTGTTTAATAGCTTGACCAGAAACTTGCGTTGGTACACCACCCATCATGTAGTGACACGTTGGAATAACAGGGATTGGCTCTTTAACTGGATCAACGTGTGCAAACGTTCGAGAAAGTTCACAAATACCTGGAAGGCGCGACTCAAGTACGTCTTTGCCTAGGTGATCCAATTTCAGTTTAATATGTGGACCCCATGGACCATCGCAGCCGCGACCTTCACGAATTTCAATCATCATTGAACGAGCAACTACATCACGACCAGCAAGGTCTTTTGCATTTGGTGCATAACGTTCCATGAAGCGTTCGCCATCTTTATTAAGAAGATAGCCACCTTCACCACGACAACCTTCTGTTACTAGTACACCAGCGCCAGCGATACCAGTTGGGTGGAACTGCCACATTTCCATGTCTTGCATAGGAACGCCTGCACGTAACGCCATACCGACACCATCACCAGTGTTGATGTGAGCATTGGTAGTAGAAGCGTAGATTCGACCTGCACCGCCTGTCGCTAGAATGGTTGCTTTGGACTTGAAGTAACAAATCTCACCAGTTTCCATGCATAACGCAGTACAACCAAGAATCGCACCGTCTTGGTTTTTCACTAGGTCAAGTGCATACCACTCTGAGAAAATTGTGGTCTTGTGCTTAATGTTTTGCTGATAAAGCGTATGAAGCAAAGCATGACCAGTACGGTCAGCTGCAGCTGCAGTACGTGCTGCCTGCTCGCCACCAAACTCTTTAGACTGACCACCAAATGGACGTTGGTAGATCGAGCCATCTTCAAAACGAGAAAACGGTAGACCCATTTTTTCTAGTTCGATAACAGACTTAGGACCATTCTTACACATATACTCGATAGCGTTTTGGTCACCAATGTAGTCAGAACCTTTAACAGTGTCATACATATGCCACTGCCAGTTGTCTTTATGAGAGTTTCCTAGCGCTACTGTGATACCACCCTGAGCGGATACTGTATGTGAACGAGTAGGAAATACTTTGGATAGCAATGCACATGATAGGCCTTGCTCTGAAATTTGTAGTGCGGCACGCATGCCCGCACCACCAGCGCCGATTACTACGGCATCGAACTCACGAACTGGAATAGACACTTACGCACCCCACAGAATAAAGAAACCAGAGAAGAAATAACCAAGAAGCACTGCGATGAAAGTCAGTTGCAGTGCACCACGAAGCTTGGCACATTTGATGTAGTCTGTAAGAACTTGCCATAGACCAATCCACGCATGAATAAGCACTGAAGCTAGCGCCAACATAGTGAAGACTTTAGTGAAAGTACCACCAAAGAAATTGGTCCACGATACGTAGGAAATGTCTCCTGCAAACGCGCAGAAGCTCACGAGATAAATCGTATAAAGCGTCATAATGATAGCGGTAGCACGAATCAATAAGAAATCGTGTACGCCATTACGACCAAATGTTGAGACGTTGTTTACCATACCAATACTCCAGCCAGCAGTGACAGAACACCTGTCACGATGAAGGCAACCTTAGCGCTTTTGGTGCCCGACTCGAGCTCCTCAAAATAGCCTAGGTCCATAATCAAATGACGCACACCACCAACAATGTGGTACGCCAATGCCGTCAAAATTCCCCAAAGGATAAATTTCACGAAGAAACCATCGACGATGTCAGCAGCTTCTGCGAAACCAATCGGAGAAGAGAGTGATTTGGATAGTAACCAAAGAAGTATACCGATCGACACAAACGTAATCACACCCGACACACGGTGCAGGATGGAAGCGATTGCTGTGATCGGAAAGCGAATTGTCTGCAAATCTAAATTAACAGGTCTGGACTTTCTTTCTTTCACGGGCTTGCTCACTCAGCTCCATTGAGCCATTTATTGTTATGAATAAATTTTGGTCCGTAAGCCTCAAAAGTTAACATAAAGTTAACAATAAATTCGTGTTACAAGAGAGATAATTGTAACAATAATGTTAACAGACTAAGATCCAAATCGACCTCACCTCGGTTTGTACCCTAGAATTTATAAGGATTTGACCAACAATTTCACCGCAACTATACGGTTGGCAACATTCTAATACAATTGGTGTAACAAAATATGCTACACAGAACAGATTTTTAACCATTTTTCTATAAAAAATCATAACAAGTGCACACATCACCGTTTAAAAATTGACTTTAACCGCGAAGCGAAGTAAAAAATTGGCACACAAACATCCTGGACGGATTAAATAATAAACAAAGGAGATTGTTATGGCAGATAAGAAAGCGACCCTTCATATTGAAGGTCAAGCGCCAATCGAGCTGCCGATTATGGATGGTTCTATCGGACCACAAGTAGTCGACGTTCGTAAACTTGGAGCCAATGGTTACTTTACTTTTGACCCAGGTTTTCTTGCCACTGCATCCTGTGAATCTCAAATCACTTATATCGACGGCGGCAAAGGTGTACTACTGCACCGTGGCTTCCCAATCGATCAGTTAGCTAACAATGCAGACTACCTTGAAGTTTGCTATATCCTTCTTGTTGGTGAAGCCCCTACACGAGAAGAATATGAGAGTTTCAAACAAATCGTTACACGCCACACCATGGTTCACGAACAAATCGCGAGTTTCTTCCACGGTTTCCGTCGCGATGCTCACCCAATGGCGGTTATGTGCGGTGTTGTAGGCGCTCTTGCAGCCTTCTATCACGATTCTTTAGATATTAATAATGATACGCACCGTGAAATCGCGGCTTATCGTTTGATTTCTAAGATGCCGACACTTGCAGCTATGTGTTACAAGTACTCAATCGGTCAACCATTCATCTATCCTCGTAACGATCTAACGTATGCGGAAAACTTCCTACACATGATGTTTGCTAACCCATGTGAAGAGTATGAAGTGAACCCTATCGTTGCACGTGCGATGGATAAAATCTTCACTCTGCACGCAGACCACGAGCAAAACGCTTCGACTTCTACAGTACGTCTTGCTGGTTCATCGGGTGCTAACCCATTTGCGTGTATTGCAGCTGGTATTGCATCACTATGGGGCCCTGCTCACGGTGGTGCCAACGAAGCATGTTTGCGTATGCTTGAAGAAATCGGCTCTGTTGATCAGATTCCGGAATTCATCGAGCGCGCGAAAGATAAAGACGATCCATTCCGCCTAATGGGCTTTGGACACCGTGTTTATAAAAACTACGATCCACGTGCAACAGTAATGCGCGAAGCGTGTCACGAAGTACTAAAAGAGCTAAACATCAAAGATCCACTACTCGACGTGGCAATGGAACTTGAGCGTATAGCACTTTCAGATGAGTACTTCGTTGAGAAGAAACTGTATCCAAACGTAGACTTCTACTCAGGTATTATCCTTAAAGCGATTGGTATCCCTGTTTCTATGTTTACGGTTATCTTCGCGATGTCTCGTACTGTGGGTTGGATTGCTCATTGGAACGAAATGCACAGCGATCCAGGCAACCGTATCGGTCGTCCTCGCCAGCTTTATACTGGTGAAGAAATGCGTGATTTCAAACCGCTTCACGAGCGTGAATAACAGAGCACATCAATCAGACACAACATCTGAAAACAAAAGAGCAGCTTACGCTGCTCTTTTTTATTAGAAGAAAATCTAAACTGGATTATCAATGTCGATAAACTCGACATCAAGGCCATGCGCTGATGCTAGCCACTCACCCAGAGCCTTAATACCATATCTTTCAGTTGCATGGTGGCCCGCCGCAAAATAGTGGATGTTCAATTCACGGGCTGTGTAGGTTGTGCGCTCAGAGATCTCACCTGAGATAAATGCATCGAGCCCTTTAGATGCAGCAAGTTCAATATAGTCCTGACCACCACCGGTGCACCAACCTACCGTTTCAATCATTTTCTCCGCTTGTTCAGGTGCAATGTGAAGCGGTTCTCTAGAGAGAACCTGAGCAATTTTCTGAGCAAAGGCTTCATCAGTCATCGGTTGAGCCAGTTTACCAAACATAGCTACAGACTGAGGGTGCCCTTCTAGTCCATCAATCACTTCAATGTCGAGTAATTCAGCTAATCTCGCATTGTTGCCAAGTTCAGGGTGTATATCCAGAGGTAAGTGGTAACCATACAAATTAACATCATTTTTGATAAGGGTGCGAATACGTTTACCTTTCATACCACGAATGGCTTCAGGTTCGCCTTTCCAGAAATAACCATGATGAACCAATAAAGCATCCGCGTTAACAGATACCGCATAATCGATCAGTGCTTGCGAGGCTGTTACACCTGTCACTACCTTATTTATTTCACTAGCGCCTTCAACTTGTAGCCCATTTGGACAATAGTCTTTAATCAGTTGAGGAGACAACTTTTCATTGAGCACCGCTTCGAGTTGTAAGTTATTCATAGCACTTCCTGAGCAATTTCTTGATTTCCGTGGTTATAGCAATTTAATCTAGGGTTGTCGAAAGGAAAACGCAAACACATGAGCATGAATACTATAAAGGAATTCTTATCTTGGATAAGGACTAGTCCTAGTCTAATGATGAATGACCACAGAATCTCGCCCTACTTCCCCAGCGTCAATATGGATTCAGATGTTAAGGTTCACAGAGACTATGACGGCAACCCTAGACTCGGTTTTTTGTATCAGGAACTGTGTCGTCGACAGTTTGACGCCAGTCATGAATATCAAGTTATAGTCGAAGAATTGCAGTTACAGCAAAATAACCGAACTATTGGTGCTATCGACTTTATTTTGGATAACCTTGCCACTGAGCAAATCGAGCATTGGGAAGTGGCAATAAAGTTCTATCTACTCAAGGACGGCTATTGGTATGGACCAAATGCCAAAGATCGCCTGGATAAGAAATTGCATCGCATGCTTGAACACCAACTTATGATGACTCGCACAGAAGCGTTTCAAGCTTTGTATCCGAACATTGATGACATTTCTCAGCACCTACTGATGCAAGGCAGACTTTACGTCAACCCATTTGAAAAGACTACAGTT
This sequence comes from Vibrio mediterranei, assembly GCF_900088415.1. GTDB lineage: Bacteria > Pseudomonadota > Gammaproteobacteria > Enterobacterales > Vibrionaceae > Vibrio > Vibrio mediterranei. Next base: position 495,006 of record NZ_FLLQ01000003.1, on the reverse strand, counting down.
CCAGAATATTGCCTAGGTTTGAAGATCAATCCGGAGCGAGTCACTGGTTTTTGGTGTTATCAAAGTCAGTTTGAAAGGGTTACGGAGCCTTTGTACCAACTATCCAAACCTCTTTGGGCAACGGGATTCAACAACGAAAACAAAGTGCCAGTGACTGAACTGCCACAACACTTTATCCATTGTCAGTCTGAAACTGGTCAGTTTTGGTTTATTGTTCCCGATGACTGGCCGCAGAGTAGTATGTAACTACAAAGCCATAACTAACGGGCATAAAAAATGGGCCCTAATAAAGCGCCCATTTTTACCTTGTGATTTGTCTATCGCTTTAAGGACGATCCCTAAGGGCGATACACCTTCACATTGTTAAAACCTTGTTCTTGCAAATACAAAGCTTGAAGACGACTCATTACGCCGCGATCACAGTACAACAGGTACGTTTTCGACTGGTCTAAGTCACCAAACTTGGTTCCTAACTTAAAGAATGGAAGGTGTTGAACTTCAACGCCATCGAGTTCCAACGGGCTCTCTTCCTCTTCTTCTGCGCTACGAATATCTAAAACGATAGCGTGCTCTTCAACTGCTTGAACTTGCTCAACTTCAGGCGCTTGCTCCTGACTTTCTTTTTCGATATCACGAATGTCCATCATTCGCGCATCACGCACGACTTGCTCAAGAATCCCAAAGTCGAATTTCTCTTCTTCAGCTTCTAGCTTAGTTTTCACAGCCTTCACAGTTGGCTTACGAGAAATCACCCCGCAGTACTCAGGCATGGTCTTAGCGAAATCTTCAGTACCAATTTCACGAGCAAGGTCGATAATGTCTTCTTTATCCCAGTTGATCAGGGGGCGAAGAATTAATGTGTCAGTGACACCATCGATATGACGTAAATTAGTCAGCGTTTGGCTTGATACCTGGCCGAGTGCTTCACCCGTTACCAAGGCTTCAATGCCAAACTTTTCAGCAAGCATTCCACCAGCACGCATAAACATACGCTTAAGAATAACGCCCATTTGGCCGTCTTCTACTTTTTCAAGAATTTCAGCAACAACCGGTTCAAAGTCCACCGAGATGAATTTCACTTTCGCTGAAGAGCCGTACTTGTTCCATAAGTAATGCGCAACTTGCTTAACGCCAATCTCGTGAGCAGGGCCGCCTAAGTTGAAGAAGCAGTAATGCGTTTTAGAACCGCGTTTAATATGCAGATAGCTTGACACACCAGAATCAAAGCCGCCTGAAATCAAGCTCAGCACATCTTCTTGTGTGCCAAGAGGGAAACCACCAAGCCCTTTATGGCGAGCGATGATTTGATTCAGTTTATCGTTCGCAACTTCGATGTTTACTGTTACGTCAGGCTTAGACAGTTTCACACGAGCACTTTCGACAGCTTGGTTCAAGCCACCGCCAACATAGCGCTCAAGCTCGATTGAGGTGAAGTCGTGTTTGCCGCGTCGCTTAGCTCGAACAACAAAAGTTTTGTTTTCGATACGGCTGCCGTTTAGTTCCAACACCTGCTCGTAGATATCGTGCATATCTTCAAAATCAGATTGCTGAACCTCAAGAACATGATGGATACCCGGGGTGTGAGTTAGGATCTCCAACACCTCGTTGTAGTATTCATCAGAGCTAGCATTCACTTCAATGTGGTCACGACGGTTATATACCGCTACAGATTCCGTACGGCGCTGGATAATAATTCGCAGGTTGCACTCTAAGATTCTTGTAAAGCGCTTACGCACTGAATCGCTTTTTACAAAAATCTCTGGATGGGGCTTTACGATAAATCTCATAGTCTTTTCACATCTCGTTGCAATGCTGTCTGAGCACGACAGTATAGGTAACAAATATCAACTGTAGTACAAACTCACCCAACTCATCGTGCCAAGTTTGAGACTAGAGCGGGCATTCGTCTATTTTGGGGCGCAAGTATATACTCTACGTAGTTAAGATGCGAGTGTTGCAATTGTAGCGTTCAGCACAATAAAAAACACCAGCGCTGAACGCTGGTGTTTCATAGTAATAGTGCACATTTTATTGACCGTCTGCAGACACCTCATCAGTGTACACTGGCTCCCCTTGCATAATACTGATTTCAACACGGCGGTTGCGCGCTCTCTGTCGCTCAGTATCATTCGGGCCCAAAGGTTCGGTATCAGCCACTCCCAGCACTCGCAACCTTTGATGAGAGAAGCCTTTTACTTTCTCCATCTCTTGGGCAACAGAAACGGCTCGCTGAGACGATAAATCCCAATTAGAACGGTACAGCTCAGAATCCAAAGGCAAGTTATCCGTATGCCCTGATACACGGACTTGGCCAGGTATATCCTTAACTAAATCAGCAACCTGACGAACAAGAGGTCTAAATTTAGGCTGCAAGAAGGCCGACCCCTCTGGGAAAGCGCCTTTTTCTTGAATTCGAATCACCAGTTGTTGTCCCAAATTGTCCACTTCAACGGCACCCTGATTAATCTCTTGCTGCAACGCTTTCCTGATGATCTCCTCTAGCTTATCGAGATCTTCATTTTGCTGTTCGCTCTGTGCTGACGCCGTGCCAATCTGGTTCTTTTGAGACCTATCCGCAGTTTGACCGCCTGTCATTTTGCCATCGTCTCGCTGATTACCACCAGCTCGATCCGACTCACCTTCATGAAACTCCAGCGTTTGCTGAGTGATGTCCATGGTCTGCTGCATAATGACATCAATTGGCGTCGGCTCAGGGCGACCTGGTCGGAATTCTTGCGCGATGATGCTGGTACCCTTAGGGATATCTTTCACCTCAAGGCGATTTTGTACCCCAAAGGCAAACTTCATGGAGCCCGCGATCTGCTTGAACTTTAGTACGTCCATCTCTGAGAATGACAACAGAAGTACAAAGAAGCACATGAGTAGCGACATCAAATCCGCAAATGTGCCCATCCATTGGGGAAGACCCGGTGGTGGACAATCACATTTTTGTTCCTCTTCCACAGCTCCTCCTACACCAATTTAATATGTGAGACCAGCATGTTACTCACCGTCCAAATCAAAGGCTCGCTTGCTTTCATTGAGGTAGTTTTTCAAATAGCCATCAATCACGCGAGGGTTTTGACCATCTTGAATCGCCAAGACACCATCCATAATCAAACGACGATTGAGTTTTTCTTGCTCGCGACGCAACGTCAGCTTGTCAGCAATCGGGAAGAAAAGCATGTTGGAAAGAATGGCTCCATACAAGGTTGTTAATAGTGCCACCGCCATTGCTGGGCCGATCGACTTCGGATCGTCCATGTTAGAAAGCATCGCAACCAAACCGATAAGGGTACCGATCATTCCCATTGCAGGAGAGACGTCACCAAATGCCTTAAAAACGCCCGCTCCTTTCACATGACGTTCATCGGTTAATGCGATGTCTTTTTGCATCGCGTTACGCACGACTTCTGCATCGTGACCATCAACCAAAAGATCGATGCCTTTTTGCATAAAGCTGTTCTGGATATCCATTTCCTCTAACGCAAGGAAACCACCTTTACGTGCCGCATCCGCCATTTCGACGATTTTCGCGATTAAGTCTTCAGGTTCATCGGTTTTGAACATGAACGCTTTGCCCGCAATCTTCGTTGCACTAAAGAACTGGCTCAGAGTGAACTTCATCAACACCACAAATGTCGAACCACCGATTACGATGAATACCGACGTGGTATCGTAGTAAGTCATGATGCTGCCACCCAGCACCATCGCCATAATGATCGAAGCGGCCCCACCAATTAGGCCTATCAGCGTTGCTAAATCCACTCAACACTCCATAAATAATTGCCATCAATCGACATTGACGAACCTGAATATCCGCACGAGTCTATCGCGTTATATTCAGGTTATCGACCACATGCCCATATCTTTAAGTAATTTATGACCTGAAAATCACAAAATTCCCCTTTCCTTCTTCTTCGAGTCTGAGTCAATTCGAGAAATCACCATAAAACAACATCTTCCACAGTTTCTATATCCATCCTGTTGAACAAATTTGTAGCAGAAACAAAAAGTGGAAAGCATCTTGGTTACATTTTTAGCACCATTAGTTTGACCATCCGTTAAGGCTCATGTAACGTTCGAACATTTCTGATAAAACAAGTAAGTTATGGCGACGAAAAAACCAGAGAACATGTCGTTTGAAGCGACAGTGGATGAGCTTGATATGCTTGTCGAACAACTAGAAAATGGTGACCTTGCATTAGACGACGCGTTGAAGAAGTTTGAACGTGGTATCGCTTTAGCTCGTGCTGGCCAACATAAGCTTACTGAAGCAGAACAAAAAGTCAGCATCCTGCTAGCCAAAGATGACGACGCAGAACTTGATGACTTCTCCCAGTCAGCAGAATAGAACCAAAAGTGAGTATCCCCATGATTGAGGCTTTAAAGTCTTATCAACAACGTAATAACGAGCAACTGGACGCTTGGCTCGACCACTACCCTTTCCAACAGCAAAGATTAATAGAAGCAATGCGATATGCCTTGCTACTTGGCGGTAAACGCGCTCGCCCTTTCCTTGTTTATGCTACCGGACAGATTTTTGGTTGCACCAATGAACAATTAGATACTCCGGCCGCTGCTATTGAGTGTATCCATGCCTATTCGTTGATCCACGACGATCTTCCTGCAATGGATGATGACGAACTCCGTCGAGGTCAAACGACTTGCCATATTCAATTCGATGAAGCGACCGCTATTCTAACTGGTGATGCTCTACAAACACTGGCCTTTACCATTTTATCTGAAGGTGAATTGGCATCCTTTGCCAATGAGCAACGTATTACTATGGTACAAAAGCTTGCTCACGCTTCAGGTGCTGCTGGCATGTGTATTGGGCAAGCGCTCGATCTAGAAGCGGAGAACCGCAATGTGACACTGGAAGAGCTTGAGCGTATACATCGTCATAAAACAGGGGCATTGATTAAGTGCGCTGTTCAGTTAGGTGCTTTGGCAGCTGGGGCTAAAGGGGTTCAATACCTGCCTCAGTTGGAAAATTACGCTGATGCAGTTGGACTCGCGTTTCAGGTACAAGACGATATTTTAGATATTGTCAGTGACACGGAAACCTTAGGCAAACCTCAGGGTTCAGACGTCGAACTTAACAAAAGCACGTACCCTGCTTTGCTAGGATTAGAAGGGGCTCAGCAAAAAGCAGCGCAGCTTTTTGAAGAAGCGCTTTGTGCTTTAGAGGCAATCCCCTACAATACTCAATTACTCGAAGATTTCGCCCGATATGTCATCGAGCGCAACAACTAAACAGAATTAAAGCGCTAACACTATGACACTTGATATTTCAAAATATCCAACACTGACATTAGCAAATACACCGGAAGAACTTCGCTTGATGCCAAAAGAGTCACTTCCGAAGCTTTGTGAGGAGCTAAGAACGTATTTGTTAAACTCTGTGAGCCAGTCAAGCGGACACTTGGCTTCTGGCTTAGGCACGGTTGAATTAACTGTCGCTCTACATTACGTATACAATACGCCTTTCGACCAATTGATTTGGGATGTGGGCCATCAGGCTTATCCACATAAAATTTTGACGGGTCGACGTGAAAAGATGTCGACCATTCGTCAAAAAGATGGGCTTCACCCGTTCCCTTGGCGTGAAGAAAGTGAGTACGACGTTTTATCCGTTGGCCATTCATCCACATCTATCAGTGCAGGACTTGGTATTGCTATTTCTGCGGCTAAAGAAGGCAAAGATCGTAAAGTGGTCAGCGTTATTGGCGATGGCGCCATTACTGCGGGAATGGCGTTTGAAGCGCTTAACCATGCTGGTGATGTTCATCCTGATATGCTCGTAATCCTCAATGACAACGAAATGTCTATCTCGGAAAACGTTGGCGCTCTAAACAACCACCTCGCTCAGGTATTATCTGGTAGTTTGTACACTTCGATTCGTGAAGGTGGTAAAAAAGCACTATCAGGTTTGCCACCAATCAAAGAGCTGGTTCGTCGTACGGAAGAACATTTAAAAGGTATGATCGTTCCGGGCACGCTATTTGAAGAGCTAGGCTTCAACTACATCGGTCCAGTTGATGGTCATGATGTCAATGAACTGGTTAAAACGTTAAAGAACATGCGTGAGCTTAAAGGTCCGCAGTTCTTACACATTATGACCAAGAAAGGTAAAGGATACGAACCAGCAGAGAAAGATCCAATCGGTTACCACGGCGTACCTAAGTTCGATCCTTCTCACTCCTGCCTGCCCAAAAGCAGCTCAAGCAAACCAACCTATTCAAAGATCTTTGGCGATTTCCTATGTGATATGGCAGCCAAAGACCCTTCATTAATGGCAATTACCCCTGCCATGCGTGAAGGCTCTGGCATGGTACGTTTCTCGAAAGAGTATCCGAGCCAATATTTCGATGTCGCGATTGCAGAACAGCACGCCGTGACATTAGCTACTGGTATGGCTATTGCTGGTAACCGCCCAATCGTTGCCATTTACTCTACTTTCTTACAGCGCGGCTATGACCAACTGATCCACGATGTAGCTATTATGGATTTGCCTGTAATGTTTGCTATCGACCGAGCAGGATTAGTCGGGGCTGATGGTCAAACTCACCAAGGTGCCTTCGACTTAAGCTTTATGCGCTGCATCCCTAACATGGTCATCATGGCACCAAGTGATGAAAATGAATGTCGCCAGATGCTCTACACTGGTCACATGCACAATGGTCCAAGTGCCGTGCGCTACCCACGTGGTGGGGGCAATGGAACAACACCAGAAGCTGAATTTACCGCTCTAGAAATCGGTAAAGGTCGCATCGTACGTGAAGGCGAAAAAGTAGCGATATTATCCTTCGGTACTTTCTTAGATAATGCGCTTATCGCGGCGGAGAACATCAATGCTACCGTCGCTGATATGCGTTTTGTTAAACCGCTTGATGAAGCGCTAATTAGAGAGCTTTGCAATAGTCACGACGTCATAGTTACTCTAGAAGAAAACGCTATTGCAGGTGGTGCTGGCGCTGGCGTAATTGAGTTCATGATGAGTGAGAAACTAATGAAGCCCGTCCTAAACCTAGGGCTTCCTGACAGGTTCGTCGCTCAAGGCACTCAAGATGAGTTGCACGCAGAGCTTGGACTGGATGCGGTGGGTATAGAAAAATCCATTCGAGACTATCTAGAGAAGTAATCTTACTTCCATATAAAAAGCGGCTTGTGAGTCGCTTTTTTTGTTTTTATGAAAAAAAGGCCGCAATATTTATTGCGGCCTTTTCAATATCATCGAGTAAGAGTAATTAAGCGTTCGCTTCACGCTCAGCAATAAATGCTAAAGCCATCTTAATGCGAGCAATAACACGCTCTTTGCCAACCAGTTCCATAACTGCATCAACCGATGGAGATTGACCACCGCCTGTTACTGCTACGCGAAGTGGCATACCGATTTTACCCATACCAATTTCTAATTCTTCACAGACCGCGGCAATAACTTGCTCTTTAATATTTACTGTTGTCCACTCTTCCAACGCTTCTACTTTCGCTAGCGCAGCTTCTAAAGGCGCTTTAGCTACACCGCGTAGATGTTTCTTCGCAGCACCAGCTTCGAACTCAGAGAAATCTTCGTAGAAGTAACGGATTTGCTGTGCAAGTTCAACCAATGTATTGCAACGCTCACCAACTAGCTTAATGACTTCTGTGATAGCAGGACCATTCTCTGTGTTTAGCTTTTGCTCATCAAGGTGCCATTGTAGATACTTTGCCACATACTCTGGCTCAGATGTCTTGATGTAATGGTTGTTCAACCAGTTTAGTTTGTCAGTATTGAACGCAGATGCTGATTTTGAAATAGCATTCAAAGAGAACAGTTCGATCATCTCTTCTTGTGAGAAGATTTCTTGGTCACCATGAGACCAACCTAGACGCACCAAGTAGTTGTTCAAAGCATTCGGAAGGTAGCCTTCATCACGATACTGCATCACAGAAACCGCGCCGTGGCGCTTAGACAGTTTCGCACCATCATCACCTAGGATCATTGCACAGTGTGCAAATGTAGGTACTGGAGCACCTAGAGCTTCATAGATGTTGATCTGACGAGGCGTGTTGTTGATGTGATCTTCACCACGAACAACATGTGTAATACCCATATCCCAATCATCAACCACTACCACAAAGTTATATGTTGGCGCACCATCGGTACGACGAATAATCAGGTCGTCCATTTGGCTGTTTGAGATTTCAATGCGACCACGGATTTGGTCATCAAACACAACGCTACCCTCTTTCGGATTGCGGAAGCGAATAACACATGGGTCACCTTCTTTTGCTGCTGCGTTCGCTGCAACAATTTTAGGGTGGTTCGCATCATAGCGAGGAATTTCTTTGTTCGCTTCTTGCTCTGCACGAATCTCTTCTAGCAACTCTTTCGGCGCATAACATTTGTATGCTTTGTCTTCGGCAAGCAGCTTATCAACCATTTCATTGTATCGATCAAAACGCTTAGATTGGTAATAAGGACCCTCGTCCCATTCCAAACCCATCCACTGCATGCCTTCCAAGATCGCGTCCACTGCTTGTTGCGAGTTACGCTCTAGATCGGTGTCTTCGATACGAAGAACGAATTCGCCGCCTTGGTTTTTAGCAAATAGCCAAGAATACAGTGCAGTACGTGCACCACCGACATGAAGATAGCCTGTAGGGCTAGGAGCAAAACGTGTTTTAACCGTCATCGAATGTACCTTGTTGTCAACGTCGCACGATGCGCTTCATCGTGCGTTGCAAATTTGGGCGCTATTTTATCACCTTAAGCTAAATCTACAATCAATAGCTTGACCTTACCCTTGCGGTAAGGTTTATCGTTAGTCACAGTTCAATATTTCTTCGAGGTGTTTTATGAATCAATATACGCTAAATCTATCAGGACTCTCCTGCATGGGGTGCGTGAATAAGTTGCAAAAAGCACTCGATACCTCCCCGCTATCGATGGATGTCAAAACACTCACCACTGAACAACTTATCGTGGAGAGTTCGTCGGATGTCCAAGACATTATTTCCATCGTTCGATCCCTTAACTACCATGCCATTCCCGTATGGCATTTTGTACTTTCAGGTCTGAACTGCGGAAAATGTATAGCGAAATTGCGCACTCAGCTTGAATCATTGGAAGACTGCGAAATTCTCTCATTGAGTAAATCAGAGTTAACCATTGCAACAGTAGACAATCCGCTAACTATTATCGATAGCGTAGAAGCTGTTGGATATCAAGCAAAGCAAGCGGCCAATCCTACCAGTGGCAATGACGTTGACGCGTCTACGCAAAGCGAGGGTATTGAGCCTATTTCTCCTGATATATCGTCGCTAACAGAATCGAAGGACGAACCGCTGTTAACACAAGAGGGCTACAGACTTCATTACCTGATTCATGGAATGACTTGTGCAAGTTGTGTGAGCTCGGTAGAGAAAGCACTAACCAGTGTTGATGGCGTCAAGAACGCTCGCGTTAACCTTGCTGAACAAAGTGCTATGGTGGTAGCTTCCAAAGATGTAGAAAGCATCAATGACGCTTTGCTCGCTGCGGTTTCGAGTGCTGGTTACCAAGGGGAGCTAGTTCAAGACTTAGCCACAAGCCAAAGTCAGCAACAGCAAGCGCTTTTAGACCATCAAGCGACTCAAAAAAAGCACACTATTGTTGCCTTAGCCATTGGTGCTCCGCTCATGCTTTGGGGAGTACTAGGTGGCAATATGATGATCCGCAACCCTCTAGACCAAATGACCTGGGGGCTAATTGGAGTCATCTGTTTATGGCTACTCGCCACCGCCGGGCGCGACTTCTATGTAAATGCTTATAAAGCGCTAACACACAAACGAGCAACGATGGATACTCTCGTCGCGTTAGGCACGGGCGCAGCATGGTTTTACTCTATGTTAGTGGTGGTCAAGCCTAGTTGGTTCCCACATCAATCTAGACATGTCTATTTTGAGGCAAGCGCGATGATTGTGGGATTAATATCTCTCGGGCACTACATCGAAGCCAAAGCAAAGTCTAAAACCAATCAGTCGCTTCAAGCGTTAATGAACCTTCAACCACAATATGCGACTGCCATTATTGATGGTCAAGATCAACCTATGGCAGTGTCAGATATTCGTCTTGGCATGCTGCTTAGAATAAAGCCTGGTGAAAAAGTTCCTGTTGATGGCCTAGTACTTGAAGGACACAGCTATGTTGATGAGTCCATGTTGACGGGTGAACCTGTAGCCGCGGCAAAAGACATTAATGACTCCGTATCTGCAGGCACATTAAACACCGATGGTAGCTTGGTTATCAAGGCAACAGGTGTGGGCGCAGATACTATGTTGTCGCGTATAATTAATCTAGTAAGAGAAGCGCAAAGCAGTAAACCTGCCATTGCTAAATTAGCAGACTCTATCTCAGCAGTATTTGTTCCCGTCGTTGTAGCGATCGCTTTATTAGCCGCGGCAATTTGGTTCTTTGTCGGACCAGAGCCTAGAGCCAGTTATATGCTTGTTGTGACGACAACAGTACTTATCATCGCCTGCCCATGCGCATTAGGTTTGGCAACACCACTGTCTATTACTGTTGGTATAGGCAAAGCAGCCCAAGCCGGCGTATTAATTAAAGATGCCGACGCCTTACAAAAACTAAGTAAAGTAAAAGTCGTCGTATTCGATAAAACCGGCACACTGACCATGGGTCAGCCAACCGTACAGCGAGTATTTACATCGAACCTATCAGCACATGAGCTGACAGAACATGAGCTGGCCAAATTGGTATTGCCATTAGAAAAACGTTCAGAACATCCTCTAGCAAAAGCGGTCACTCGATATTGGTCGGCCACTGACACAAGTGAGCCCCAACAATTTGAGAATCTTAAAGGCAAAGGGGTTAAAGGGATAGTTGACGATAAGCAAATAACCATTGCATCGCTCAATCACGTACAAAGTTTGAACATTGATACAACGCCGATTCAAGATGGCCTCGATGAAGCTGCAAATATGGCTGCGACACCAGTGGTCGTGGTTATCGATAATTCAGCGGTAGCTGTGATTGCTATCGCCGATGAGCTTAAGCCAGAAGCCGCGTCTGCAGTGGCATCATTGAAACAGCAAGGTATTCATACTGTGATGCTAACGGGTGACAACCGACATGTTGCTAACGTAATCGCTAAGAAACTAGGTATCGACGAGGTGGTTTCTGAAGTACTGCCAGATGAGAAGTCCGCTCATGTAGAGTCACTTAAGGCTAAGTTTGGGTCTGTCGCTATGGTTGGTGATGGCATCAATGACGCACCTGCTTTAGCACTTGCTGATGTCGGTATTGCCATGGGCTCAGGGAGTGACGTGGCCATCGAAAGTGCGCCAATGACATTGCTTAATAGTAACCCTGCAACGGTGGCTTACGCCATCTCACTGTCTAAAGCGACAGTGAAGAACATAAAACAAAACCTATTTGGTGCGTTTATCTATAACTCGTTAGGGATCCCGATTGCAGCAGGGATTCTTTACCCGATTTTTGGTTTTCTGCTCAGCCCTGTTTTTGCTGGAGCAGCCATGGCACTGTCCTCTATTACCGTTGTCAGCAACGCAAATAGACTCAGAAACTTTCAATATAAAGGCTAATCGAGTTGGTTAACCGATAACGATATAGCCAATAATTACTTGTTAAAAAGGATTCAATATGTCAAAGCAAACACGTTTATTCAAACTGGCAACACTGTCGTTTGCGATGGTAACAGGTTCAGCGTTTGCCACGGATATGCTCACGTATAAGTCACCTTACTGTGGCTGCTGTAAAGAATGGGTGAAGCATATGGAAGATGCTGGATTTAACGTTACGGTTGAAGAGCATAAGAATATGAACCCGATAAAAGAAAAACTAGGTATAAAGCCCGAACTCGCTTCGTGTCATACAGCGGTTATCGGTGACTATGTCTTCGAAGGCCATATTCCAGCCGATGACATCAAGGCTTTCCTAGAGAACCCACCTAAGAACGCTAAGGGACTCGCTGTTCCTGGTATGCCCGTTGGTTCTCCAGGTATGGAATATGGTGACAAGAAAGACCCTTATCATGTCTATGCTTACAATGAGAAAGGTCAAGTCTACAGTTTCCGTGCTTACAATATGTAACGTGAAGCACTGATACTAGAAAAACGCCATAGCAGTCGCTGTGGCGTTTTTCTGGCTAAAAGTTATAAATCCCACCTATAAGAAATGCACTATTCGCTACACCATGGCCATATCGTGGTACTTTGACATCCCCTTGACTCTTGTACTCAAAATACGGCTGAAAAGCGTATTTCGTTAACGTCAACCTAAACTCATGGTCCATGGTGCTGTCCGTGTATGGGTAGTATGGCCCATAAGCTCCTATGCTATGGTAAACATTGTTATAGTGGATTGTCACTGGATGCGTTTGGAACGTATAGGCAATCTTGTTATCAAATCGATAATCTGTATCCGGCTTATACCCCCAACGGTCATGTTGTGCATAAACTTCGATTCGAGTGCGATGACTCAAAGAGAGACCTTGCTCAAAGTCATAGCCGATTTTAAAGAGTGGACGGTACTGCATGGTTTCACCCACTTGCATTAGGTGTTCATATCCAGCCCCTAGCCAGAAGTTGTCCGACATTTGAAAACGCTGCTCTACCCCTAGCGTTACCAAAGGAGCTCTCACGCGGTGTCCATAGTACATGTTATGGTGGTGATGGTGACCATCACTGTGAGGCGTTGCACCAATCGCAATATCTTCTATTTTGAGCTTAATCGTTGTATCCGTATCAAAAGTATGGCCTGCCGCCATCTTAGCTGTGGTTTTGGAATCATAGAGATAACTGCTATTGAACTGGATGTTACCTTCAATATATGACGATGCAGCAAATGCGCTGCTCGAGCTAAATGCGAGTGCCAAGAATGAAATTTTACGCAAGACGTTAGTCCTAACTTAGTCAGAAAAAAACGCATCTTCACGCTCGATTTACCTTGTGGCAAATTCTAACAAAGTCATGATTCTGCAAGACACAAATTGTCAAAAAATCAGATAAATACTGGAAATTCAATCAACTAGTTTAACCCTAACTTCGCTATGTAAATAAACCGTCTGAAAGACATATTTTCTGGACAGAAAAACGACAAAGGACGACCAATAGTCGACCTCAGTAAGGATAAGTAAAAGTTGCTGAGTAAACCGCAAATTTATTAAAACAAACTAAACGTTCAGATTTATATCAGCGTACCGCCTCAGTTCCTCTATAAGCGACCAAGACTTTGATTTGAACGTCCATCGTTATACTTCATTCGGAATCGCCAATCGAGGTCGTCACAAATCCCCAGATAGCTTTTCCCCATAATCCCTAACTTGTAGGCATCTTGCGCGCAGTATTCAGTTCGGCCTTTTTCATACCCTTCAGAGTAAGCCGTTTCTAAAGCCGCGTCATTGACGCTTAATTCTTCAGGTGTTTTTTTCATGTAGCCTTTTTTTGACTGCTCATAACCAAATGTCTGCCATGAATCACTCGTCCCATCTGTTGGAAAAGCTGTCTGTGTACAACCACTCATAAATACAACTGTGATTAAGCTAGATACAAGAAATTTAATGTTCATCTCATCATCCTTTTAAGTCATTACTGAAAACAAGAAGTTTAGTACGCCATGACTTGAGTATTCGTTCAGTGTCGTTCACGTATTTTATCGTGTCACTCTTAAGATAAGGAACAGATAAAAAGAAATTGCGAGGCACCTCTATTCTAAATCCGAACTTAGAACAGAAAAAAGGCTCCTGACGGAGCCCTAAATATGGAAATATGAACAATCTTGGGGGATAGATTAGAAGCCGTATGAAGCACCGAACACAACAGCGTTGTTTACTGCACTGCTTCCGTCAGCATTCTTTAGGCCGTGAGCTTGGCTACGGAACTCAAAGTATGGTTGTACGCCATCACGAGTCCAAGTTGCACGAAGCTCGTGGTCCATCGTATTAACTTTATCATCGCCGTTCGCATCTTTGTCGCCAGCTACTACGTATACGTTGTTATAAGAAAGAGCAATAGGCTGGTCAGCGAATTGATAGGCAATTTTGTTGTCTAAACGAACGTCGGTATCTGATTTGCGAGCTTGGCCATCTAATTGATTGTTAATGTGCATACGAGTACGGTTGCTCAAAGAAAGGCCGTTATCGAAGTTATAACCGATCTTGATCAGTGGGCGATACTGAATTGTTTCACCGCCTTGAATCAAGTGATGGTAACCTGCTGCAAACCAAAGGTGGTCAGTTGCGTTAAAGACCTGTTCCACACCCAAAGTAGTCGCTGGTAGTGGACTAGCACCATCTTGTACTTTACCCAGTGGAATAGCATCAAACTCAACTAAAAGCGTAGTGTTAGAGTCAAATGTATGGCCGGCTTCTAGCGTAGACGTTGCTTTAGAGCCTTGAAGGTACGTATCGTGAAACTGAACGTTACCAGTTACATAAGAAGAGCCTGCGAAAGCGCTAGTTGATGCAACTGCAAGAGCGGTAAGAGCGAGAACTTTTTTCATTATAACACCTATATATGCTTTAGTTTTGAGCAGCTTATGTTGCTGCCTTGATATGCTGCCGTTTGGCTTGAGCACACTATAACTAGATTTAATTCGCGCTAACAAATAATTCCCCCACCCAAGTGATCAAAATCACAACAAGAAAATGACAAAAAACATAAATCATTATAAAACAATAACTTAAAAAGGTTATATAAAACACCATAAATTTCCAAAGAAAAATTACCTATGATAGAAGTCACAAAAAACGTGCTTATATCGCCATATTGATGACAAAAATGTCGTAAAACCCACATACCATCGAAAATAACTCTTACAAAATCGTGACATCAAACGTACTTTTAGGTTTAAAACAGCATTTAATTCGCATCAAAAAAGTAGTTTTATCGGTAAAAAATAACCTAGAGCAGTAACTCTCCATTTCAACCTTGGCATTTGAGGAGCGAACTTGTGTTAGTCTGAACACTCAACCGTAGTTCAGAAAGTGGTAGATAAAGTGCTTAGAGGTATTTCGAGTTATATAAAGAGAGCTCAATTAGGGCCTTCATTCATGAACCTTCTGTTATTGGTCTCGTTTTTTTCTCATGCAGAACCACTGTTATGGCAAGCAGACAAAGGTGAACAGCGCCTCTATCTCATGGGGACAATTCACGTTGGAGATACCGAGCTCGATCCATTTTCTAGAGAGGTGACAGAAGCTTTAGATAGCTCTAATAGCCTGATTGTCGAAACACGCTTAAATGAAAAAGTTCGTTTCCCGCAAGAACCACAGCCCAGCGCGAAGCAAGTGTTAGATGAAGAATACTTAGCAACATTGAGTACAATCTTAAAACAGACCTCCCTCGTTCCAGCTACAATCTTGAGCTTACCGCCTTGGCAAGCAGCCCTAACCCTACAGCAATTACAATTCCAATCTCTTAATTACCAACCTCAGCTTGGCATTGATATGCAGTTTGTTCATTGGGCAAACACTCATCAATTACCAATAAAGGGCTTAGAGAGTTTACAATTTCAAATCGATTTACTCGCAAATCAGCCTGATGACGGATTAGATATGTTGAAACAAACAATCCAAGAGTGGCCAAATGGTGAAGCAAGTATCCAATGTTTAGTCGAGTCTTGGCGTATGGGAGATATAAATAACCTTGAAGAGGTGTTACAAGCAGAGGCCTACAACAATGACTTTTATCACTCATTTATCTACGAGCGAAATGAAAAGTGGGTAAAGATATTAAGCCAATCGCAAGAATACAGAACAGGAACCTATTTTGTGGCTGTGGGCGCACTACACCTTGTTGGAAAACATAGTGTTGTTGAATTGCTAAGAGAACAAGGTTATGCCATAAACCTACTTTCCACACCAAACAAGGCAAATTGCTCAATTTCTGGTACGAGTCAGGACAACTGACTATTATCGAAATTCATTCATTTTACCGACTCTTTACAACAAAACGTCGAAAACCAGATATTTTTGAGCTGATAACACGTCACCGTAAATAAGACTCCCTTAGATCCCTTAATTACCAACTAGTTAACTGTCATTCTCATAGATTATTCTAGAAACTAAGTAAGTTATTTTAAGTAGTTGAGTGGTATTTCCCCATAATACATGACAAAGTTATAGATTATTTTTACTTTTTAAATCATACACTTATTAATTTAATGCAATTAATAAGTTCCACTTTTTTGGAATTAAAAATTTTTTAATTCTTGCTCTTTTTTTTGATCTTTATTCTCTCTTGTTCATACTTAGGATTATCTCGAAGTGTGAGATGCCTCCAAATTTTAAATAATTGAAAGGGATCATTATGAAAATTTTCTCAGCACTAATCTTCGGCATCATGCTGACGCTTGCTCCAATCACCCATGCCTCAAACAGTTCAGCGTTAGGTCCATATGTCGACTGCCAACTAAGTGATGGCACTCAAACCTATACTCCTATTGAGCGTTGCGAACGTTTGGGTGGCCAAAAGCGCTTTTGATATAACGGCCCCCTGGCTGCATAGTACAAATATTAGGTTTGGACTTTTGTATTGCAGCCTTGCATCAAATCATCGACGATTGGACATGCCGAATTAGTGTCTCCCGGGCACTGAGAAAGCCAGACTTCCAGTTGCTGTTCGATAGCTTGCAACTCTGAAATTTTACGTTTAACTTCCGCAAGTTTTTCGCTGGTTCGACGTTTAACTTCAGCACTCGTCCTGTCCGTTTTGAAGGCTAGCGACACCATATCGCGACACTCATCGAGCGTGAAACCGACTCGTTTGGCCTTAGCAACGACACTTAATTCATCAACGTGCTTTGCAGAATAGATACGATAGCCATTATCGCTTCTCAACGGTGACGAGATAATTTTCTTTTCTTCATACAGCCGAATTGATTTCGTTGTTAGACCGGTCTTTTTAGCAACTTCACTGATGTTCATATCGAACTCCACTTAAGCAAACCTACACAATTATTCAAATGATAAGTGACTCGCAATTTTCTGTACAGACGCTTTCTGCTTTCATAACAACGCTATTATTCGCGATGTAAAAAAACTAAGATGAAACAGACCCTACAAGAGAATTGCCATATTGGCAAAGTACTAAGGAGTGGTAATGAGATTAACAAAAACACTACTTGCGAGTCTAATTTTGGCACCATCACTAGCCTACTCGTCAGTGACCATTGACGTGCCCTCAGGCATCCAACTGCTCACCGTTAATGGTAAAGATGCTGGCTACTCAAACTTTGGTTTCGATAGTAAAGACAACATCGTTCTCGATAACGGTGTAAACCAACTGGTTTTCAGGATTTCTAAAATAGTAATGGAAACCGGCTCGGACAAAACCAAATTTAAATCTCAACCTTTAGTCGCAACGTTTGATGCAAAGGACAAGGATATCTCGATATCCGTGCCTAACATTAAGACACTGCAACAAGGTATGGAGTTCAATAGTAAACCAACCTTTGAACTTGTTAGCGATTCAAAGGCCCTCGTTGGCGTGAAGAAAGATCAGCTAGGTTTAACGTTTAGTCTAACTGCAGATATGGCACAAGAAGTAAAAGACTATAACCAAACCAACGCCGTCGCTAGCTTGTCACACTATTCACAATCAAACACAAAAACGGTAGACATCCAACTTGATGATGATGTGTACCAATCTTTAAAACGCTCTTTCAAAAGTGCCTCATACGAAGAAAGAAAGAAGTTTCTTACTTGGGCAATCAGCAACCTCGAAGAATAATTCAACCTACTGTGCCCGCACTCGTGGGCACATTTTTACTTTATCGCTAGCTCTCCTTTCCTTAACTCAACGTTATTTAATTCCATCTTCTGTGTTTTTGTTAAAACAGTTATTTTTCAATCTTACTGTGAATTACAACAATAAAAAACGGCCCCTATTACTAGGAGCCGAAGGTATAAGGCAGTATCAGATTGTATTTTAGAAGTAGTACTCTACGCCTAGACCCCAGCCGAACTCTGCAGAAGAGTTATCTTTGGAAATCATATACGGACGAACATATGTGATTGCAGAGTCGTCCAAGAAGTAAAGTGCTTGCGCAGAAACAATATAATCTGCTAAATCGCTAACTTTAGTACCATCAATTTCAGGGTCAAGGTTAGCAGCGTAGTTCATTTTGAACTGCCAGTTTTCTACTCCGCTATACACAGCACCTAGAGAGTAACTATTTTGTGATAACTTAGAGCCAACGAACTCAGATAGGTCAAGTACAGGGTCGTTTGAGTCCACAGGAGTGTGCTTTATTTCGTTGTACTTAGCTTCTTCATATTTGAATGCGCCATTAAATGCAAAGGTATCAAAGTTAAGCTCAAAGCCTAATAATGCAGCTTGGGTATCAGAGCGACCAGATACTTCATCTTTATCACCGATTACTGGCTGACCCGGATTTTGTTTGATCCAGTTATTATATGCGGTATTGAGGGCATCAATGTTGCGATCTTTACCGTACTCGTAGCCACCATGTAGAGTTAATACGCCAACAGTATAATGGGCGCCTAGACCATAGAAGTTAGAGTCCGACTGGCTTTCGTCACCACGACCGGCCGCTAGGTTGAAGGTAAAACCACCTAGGTTAGCAGAATCATAGCGAACCATGTTTGATTGACGGTCATAACGAGCACCACCAACAACATCACCACCCCAGTCAAAAATAGCACCAGCACGTTGACCTGAGTATGGCCAGTCGATGATTTCATAGAGTGGTGTCAACATACGACCAATACGTACACGACCAGCTTCTTCGAACTCAAAACCACCGTAGGTATCACGAACACCTAGACCACTAGCAGCACCGTCATCACCAACGTTACCGCCTTCCAATTGCCAAATAAACTTAGGACCACGTGCTAGTTCATGTGAACCGCGTAAACCAAAGCGAGATTCATTTTCTAGTTTCAGTGGAGCATCACCGCCACCAATTTTATCTTCGCCATATTGCCATACAGACAATGCAACTTGACCATAAAGATCAACTGTATCTGTTGCCGGTTTCGCTTGTACTGCACCCGCCATTGTTAAAGACGCCACTGCTGCACCGATAAGAGTGCGTTTAAACATTTTTTCCATGGAATAACTCCTAAAAATGGATATAGCTGTTTTTTATATTTCACTCTTAAGTTGGCCGCCGAAGGGTGAAATATTTCCTTATTTATTTAACCAAACAGACTGGTTAATTTTCCTGTCTACACCTTGTGTATCCATATTCACAAGACTAACTTCGCAGAGAAAATTATCAATTTCAAAATCAATTAAGCTAAAAAAAATAGGACGCACAACAAACTTTTGCCTTGGTTATTGATGAAGATCTTATTTTTCAATCATCGCTACAATGAAATGCTTTACACCCTTTAACTTCAACAAGTTAAATCATTATTAACATTGCCGTTCGTGATATGGCTCGCATGGATTTTTTATTTAATTTAATTAAATAAAAAAACGCTATTTATACGATTGTTTTTTATTTATGACGTAGTAGGACTCACATTATTTGAACTCACTCGCAAAAAAAAGAGCTCCATATTAGGAGCTCTTTTTTCTATTTCTTAAGTCAGCCGACTAATTCTATTAGGTCGTCCTCAGTTCTAATCTCAATATTGAGCTCTTGTGCTTTAGCCAATTTAGAACCTGCATTTTCTCCAGCAAATAAAATATCGGTTTTCTTAGAAACACTTCCCGTCACTTTTGCCCCAAGCGCCTGAAGTGCTGCCTTGGCATCATTGCGGTTTAGCTGTGATAACGACCCAGTTAAAACCACCGTCTTGCCCGCAAGTGGTTGAGGTGTATCTTCCGCTGGTGCTTCCACTGCCGCCCAATGAATACCTGCTGCAATCAATGCCTCAATTACTTTTTGATTAGATTCAGCAGCGAAGAAGAACCGAATATGCTTAGCAACAATCTCACCGACATCAGGTACTTCAATCAACTGATCATGAGTCGCGTTCATCACATTTTCTAAAGTTTCAAAATGCGTTGATAGATTCGCAGCGGTGGCTTCACCAACTTCACGAATCCCCAGTGAGTACAGGAATCTCGCTAGTGTGGTTTCTTTTGACACATTTAGAGCATTGACGACATTCTGTGCGGACTTAGGTCCCATGCGCTCTAAAATAGTGAGTTGCCCCGCGGATAACTTGAACAAATCTGCTGGTGTCTCGACCATTTCTTTGTCTACAAGTTGCTCTATTACTTTCTCCCCAAGACCATCAACGTCTAAAGCCTTACGAGAAACAAAGTGTTTTAGTGCTTCTTTACGCTGTGCTTGGCAAACTAAGCCACCAGTACAACGGGCTACCGCTTCTCCTTCAATGCGTTCAATCAGAGATGCACAAACCGGACATTCAGAAGGAAAAACGATTTCTTTTGCATCCGCAGGTCGGCGCTCTGGTACATAAGAAACAATTTGAGGAATAACATCCCCTGCGCGGCGAATAATAACACTATCACCAACTTTCACACCGAGACGCTCAATTTCATCGGCATTATGCAAGGTAGCATTGCTTACCGTCACGCCACCAACAAACACTGGCTCTAGCTTCGCAACAGGGGTAATGGCTCCGGTACGTCCAACCTGGAACTCGACAGAGTTCAGTACCGTAATTTCTTCTTGAGCGGGGAATTTATAGGCGATCGCCCAGCGAGGGGCTCGAGCCACAAAACCTAACTGCTCTTGTAGGGCAATGTCGTCAACTTTAATCACGACGCCATCTATTTCATATTCAAGCTCATCACGCTTATCTTGGATCGCTTTGTGGTAGGCTTTAACTTCTTCGATATTGTTAACGCGTTTGGTTTCAGGCCCCATTGGAAAGCCTAAAGATTTGAGTTTTAGAAAGCGATCATAATGACTTGCTGGTAACTCGGTACCTTCAACAATGCCCAGACTATAGGCATAGAAGCTTAGAGGACGAGTTGCGGTGATGCGTGAGTCTAATTGACGTAAGCTACCTGCTGCCGCATTTCTTGGGTTTACAAACACTTTCTCGCCTTTTCTTTCGGCAAGCTCATTAAGTTTTGCAAACCCAGCTTTAGGCATAAATACTTCACCGCGTACTTCAATGCGCGCTGGAATGTCGTCGCCTTGCAGCTTCAGTGGAATTGCACTAATAGTACGAACATTCTCTGTGATGTTCTCCCCCGTAGTACCATCACCACGAGTTGCAGCTTGAACAAGTACACCATTTTCATAAAGCAAACTCACTGCTAATCCATCGAGTTTTACTTCGCAACAATAAGCACCAGTATCGGTTCTATTTACTCGATCACAAATGCGCTTATTAAAACTATCTAAATCTTCATCTGAGAAAGCATTATCCAAAGACAACATCGGTATTTCATGTTTCACTTGGGTAAAACTGTCAAGTGGTAACCCTCCGACTCGCTGACTTGGCGAATCTACCGTTACCCAGTCAGGATGCTCAGCTTCAATAGCGAGCAATTCTTGCATTAGTCTGTCGTACTCGACATCCGGAATCTCTGGGCTGTCTTCTACATAGTACTTCACGCCATGATAGTGAAGTTGCTCTTTCAGTTCATTTAATCGTTGTTGCGACATGGTATACCTTGGTAGTACGGATAAAAAAGGCTCCCGAGGAGCCTTTTCTCTATCATAAGTGGAACAATTACGCGCTTACTTTCGCTGCGTTAAAGTCTTGAATTTGTTTACGGTAGGCATCAAGTCTTGTCGGTGTCATTAAGTTACGCTTGTCGTCAAGAACGTTGCCTCCAAGATCATCAGCAATTTGCTGCGCTGTTCTTAGCATCAACTTGAAGTTCTGCTCGGCTTCGCCAAAACAAGGTAGAGTCATAAAGAACGAGATACCCTTGGTAGTAAAAGTGGCTGGATCATTATGTTGAAGCGTACCTGGCTGCATCATATTTGCCACACTAAATAATACTTTTCCTGTACCTGATAAATCGGCATGACGGTGGAAGATATCCATTTCACCGTAAATAAGACCATTCTGGCGCATGCTATCAAACAGCTGAGTACCTACAAAATCTTCAGAACCAGCACAATGCACGTTCATCACAATCACCTGCATTTCAGGCTCTTCAGGTTCACTTTCAGCCTGTATAGGTGCACTTGTTTCCTTTGCCGACGTTAGGGTTGGTGCCTCAAGAGACTGAGGTTTTGCTGTTAATTCCTCATCAGCATCATCGAATTTGTTCAGGTCTAGCTGAGGTTCAAGCTTTTCAAATTCTTCAGGTTCGACATCGGTTTTAGCCGAAAATGATGGTAGCTCTTCTTCAACTATCTCTTCGGACAGCGCAGAGACCGGAGCCTTTTCTGATTGTTCTTCTACAGATTCGGGGTGGACCGGTTCGTCATGCTCGAAACTCTGTTCAGAATGGCTGGCGACATCATCTAATGGATCATAATTAGTCTGTTGTTGGTTCAAACCAAAGTCAGGTTCATTACGCGTTTTTCTTACAATTTCGAAATCGTCTTCTGGCGCAACGTATTCGTCTTCTTGCTCAGCGTTGTCATCCAACTTTCCTAACGGCCTATCACCGAACTTCTTCTGTCCTTCTTTTTTGCTAGACCATAGGCCATGGAACAGCAGCGCCGCGATAGCTAGGGCACCGACAATAATGAGTACGAATCGCAATTCCTGCATTGTTTGCTCTCAACGTTAAAAAATAGTCCTTAATGAGGTGAATACACCTCAGCTCACTCTACTTTACCAAAACTCTATAGACTATTAGAACACCTTAGTATAAGAAGTTTGTGATTTCCTTAAGTCTTTTTTGATATAGTCGCTAAGAAACAACAGTAGCAAAAGGTAAAAGGAAGCATATTTTGAACAAAGCCAAAACCAGATTCGGTTACTTTCATCAAGGTTTTCAAATCGCCTTTACACCGGGTATCCGTCGTTATGTACTGCTACCATTACTTGCCAATATTTTGTTAGTTGGTTCAGCAATGTACTACCTTTTCTCCAACCTCAACCCGTGGATTGAAGGCTGGCTAGGCTATTTGCCTGAATTTCTCTCTTGGTTGAGTTATGTGCTTTGGCCGCTACTCGCCATCACTATATTCGCGACCTTTTCTTACTTCTTTAGCACATTGGCTAACTTTATCGCCGCTCCATTCAATGGCCTTTTAGCAGAGAAAGTGGAAGAAATGCTAACCGGTCAAAGAGTTTCAGAAGTCGGGATCATGAGCGTTGTCAAAGACGTTCCAAGAATTATGGCTCGGGAATGGCGAAAGCTATTGTATACCTTGCCTAAAGCTATCGGCTTATTCTTACTGCTACTTATCCCTGCGCTTGGTCAAACGATAGGACCTTTTCTATGGTTCATTTTTACCGCTTGGATGTTAGCAATTCAATACTGTGATTATCCATTTGATAACCACAAGGTACCATTTAACGACATGCGAATGTCTATGAAGCAAAAACAGGGAAAAGCCTACAGCTTCGGTATGCTTGTCTCGGTATTTACAACAATCCCAATACTTAACCTGTTTATCGTTCCAGTATCAGTATGTGGCGCAACAGCTATGTGGGTGCAAGAATTCAAACAGCAATATAAGTAGCTGTTTCTCACTATCTAGAAGTATCTAAAGAGACTGTAGGCAAGCCCAAGCCATACAGTCTCTAGCACCGCTAGCTTCTATGGTTTTAGTGGTTGTCGACTAAATGTACTATGACCACATTTTGGACAATCAGAAATGGTAGTTGGGTGATTGTATTCTGTCTTATGCCCACACTGTTCACACACCAAAATACCTAATCCTATCATTTCTCCTGAGGAATAAACGCCCTGATGCTCAAGATCTTGGAACAGCTCGACCCACTCGACTTTTGTTCTATCTGTGATATCCAGCAGACCTTGCCAAATTGAATTAGCAATCATGAGATAGAAGGGCCCGCTTTTACTCTCTTCGTAGTTTTCGGCAAATTCCTTTAGATCAGACTTCACATACGCAGAAATTAACGCCATTTCGTCCTTAGTCATATCGTTGGCGGCCTCAACCACTTGTCCTGATTTTTCAAGCACGTGCTGTAACTCTTCAGGACTGTGTTTTAGGTTGTCAACCACATCTTCAATCATTTCTTCATAACTGGCTTTACGCTTAGGCATACATCCCCCTATTTTCACCAAAGTAGCAGAACACTATGTGATTACCATTAACGTGCATCACCTCTTCTCCCACGAAGGGTATATTGACTATTGTTGACCGGGCTTCCTTTAGGTATTCTATGACGATCTAATAGTTTCTGTGGTAACAGAACTCACAAATTCCAAGATAACCGGAAATCATCGATGCAAGAACAATATAACCCGCAAGATATTGAACGTAACGTTCAACAGCACTGGGACAACAATAAGACCTTTGTTGTAAGTGAAGACCCAAATAAAGAAAAATTCTACTGTCTGTCTATGTTCCCTTATCCAAGTGGACGACTGCACATGGGTCACGTGCGTAACTACACCATCGGTGATGTGGTATCTCGTTTCCAACGCCTACAAGGTAAAAACGTAATGCAACCAATTGGTTGGGACGCGTTTGGCCTACCTGCTGAAAACGCAGCAGTAAAAAACAACACAGCGCCAGCACCATGGACTTATGAAAATATTGAGTACATGAAAAACCAACTTAAGTTGCTTGGTTTTGGCTACGACTGGAACCGTGAGTTTGCTACGTGCACACCAGAGTACTACCGTTGGGAGCAAGAGTTCTTCACTAAGCTTTACGAAAAAGGCTTAGTATACAAAAAAACCTCTTCTGTTAACTGGTGCCCAAATGACTTAACTGTTCTAGCAAACGAACAGGTTGAAGATGGCTGTTGCTGGCGTTGTGATACTCCAGTTGAACAAAAAGAAATCCCACAGTGGTTTATTAAAATCACAGAATACGCCCAAGAGCTTCTTGATGATTTAGACAACCTAGAAGGTTGGCCTGAAATGGTTAAAACCATGCAGCGCAACTGGATTGGTCGCTCTGAAGGTGTTGAACTGAAGTTTGAAGTACAAGGTCATCAAGACCTTGAAGTATATACCACGCGTCCAGATACTCTTATGGGTGTTACATACGTAGGTATCGCTGCAGGCCACCCTCTTGCTGCTGTTGCGGCTGAAAACAACCCTGAGTTAGCTGCATTTATCGATGAGTGTAAGAACAACAAGGTTGCAGAAGCTGAACTAGCAACAATGGAGAAAAAAGGTATGGCAACCGGCCTTACTGCTATTCATCCATTGAATGGTCGTGAAGTGCCAGTATTCGTTGCTAACTTCGTCTTGATGGATTACGGAACAGGTGCAGTTATGGCGGTTCCTGGTCATGACCAACGTGACTTTGAGTTTGCTACTAAATACAACCTAGATATTCTTCCTGTCATCAAACCGGTTGACGGCAGCGAGCTTGATATTTCAGAAGCGGCTTACACTGAGAAAGGCATACTATTTAACTCTGGCGAGTTCGATGGACTTGAGTTCCAGGCCGCGTTCGATGCTATCTCTGCTAAGTTAGAAGCAGAAGGCAAAGGTCACAAGACCGTAAATTTCCGTCTACGTGACTGGGGTGTTTCTCGTCAACGCTATTGGGGTGCTCCAATTCCAATGGTAACGACTGAAGATGGTGAAGTTCACCCGGTTCCAGCAGAGCAACTTCCTGTAATCCTTCCGGAAGATGTTGTTATGGATGGCGTAACTAGCCCAATCAAAGCTGATAAAGAGTGGGCCAAAACGACCTTCAACGGTGAGCCAGCACTACGTGAAACAGACACCTTCGACACCTTCATGGAATCTTCTTGGTATTATGCACGTTACTGCTCTCCGCAAGCTGATGATATTTTAGATCCAGAAAAAGCGAACTATTGGCTACCTGTTGACCAATACATTGGTGGTATCGAACACGCATGTATGCACTTACTGTACTCTCGCTTCTTCCATAAGTTGCTTCGTGATGCGGGCTATGTAACTTCCGACGAACCATTTAAGAAACTCCTATGTCAAGGTATGGTGCTTGCTGATGCTTTCTACCACACTAACGAAAAAGGCACCAAAGAGTGGATCGCTCCTACAGACGTAAAAGTTGAGCGTGACGGTAAAGGTCGCATTTCCTCTGCAACAGACAACCAAGGTCGTGACGTAGAGCACTCAGGCATGATCAAAATGTCTAAGTCGAAGAATAACGGTATTGACCCGCAAGAAATGGTAGACAAATACGGTGCTGATACTGTACGTCTATTCATGATGTTCGCCTCACCTGCGGATATGACATTAGAGTGGCAAGAGTCTGGTGTGGAAGGTGCAAACCGTTTCCTTAAACGTGTTTGGAAGTTGGTAAAAGAACATACAGAAAAAGGTACAGCGGAAAGCGTTGACGTTTCGGCTCTATCTTCAGACCAAAAAGCACTGCGCCGTGATGTTCATAAGACCATTGCAAAAGTAACCGATGATGTTGACCGTCGCCAAACATTCAATACAGCGATTGCCGCCATTATGGAGCTAATGAACAAACTTGCTAAGGCACCTCAAGACACAGCACAAGACCGTGCGATTCTTGATGAAGCTCTACAAGCGGTCGTTGCCATGCTTTACCCTATCACTCCGCATATCTGTTTCGAGATGTGGACGGCACTGGGTAATGCAGACATCGACAATGCTGTGTGGCCAACATTTGATGAAAAAGCCCTCGTTGAAGATGAAAAACTTATCGTTGTTCAAGTTAACGGCAAGCTACGCGCTAAGCTGACAGTTGCTGCGGATGCAACTAAAGAACAAGTAGAAGAACTTGGTCTTAACGACGAGAACGTGACGAAATTCACTGATGGAAAAACCATCCGTAAAGTGATTTACGTACCGGGTAAACTACTGAATATTGTAGCTAATTAATTTAGTTGTCTTTATGATACCAAGAGTCGCGAAGAATTCTTCGCGGCTCTTTTATCAGCCACACATAAAAGTCTTATTTAAGTTCACTGCCTAATGAAACTTACATAAGCCTTTTTAACAGAGTCTGCGAGCACTATGCGCCTATTTAAAACCAAATTTTCACAAATTAGTTTCGTAATCCTACTCACTACTCTGCTCAGCGCATGTGGTTTCCAACTCAGAGGCGAATACACTGTCCCTGAAGATATAAAAGAAATGTCTGTCACCAGTTTTGACCAATACAGTAAGATCACTCGATTAGTAAAAGAGCAGTTACGCCTCAGTCAAATTGAATTGGTTGAACCTCGTAAAGACATTCCAAACTTACACATAATCAGTGAGCAAATCACCGACAGGACATTATCCCTCTATCAAAACACTCGCGCGGCCGAAAAAGAAATTGTCTATGATGTTAATTATCGAGTTTCAATTCCCGATGTCGGTAGCAAAGATTTTACTGCAACAATGACACGCAGCTACTTGGATAACCCGCTATCGGCACTAGCAAAGTCTGCCGAACGTAAGCTGCTTGAAGATGAAATGCGCGAGTTCTCAGCTCAGCAAATGATGCGTCAAATGGCACGACTCAAAGCTGAAATCGAGGAGCATGAGTTAGAAATGTTGAATACTACTGAGCCAGCATCAACTAGCCAAAACACCCAATCATAACGGCCAATTAGCGTGAGAGTATTTGCTGACCGCCTTGCAGAAACACTGAACCGTCAGTGGTATGGCTGCTATCTTATTTTTGGTAATGAACCGCTATTTGTCCAAGAAAGTCGAGACTCGATCATTCGTCATGCTCGACAATTAGGATTTGAAGAACATCACCGTTTCTCCGTGGACAGTTCACTGGATTGGAATGATGTCTATGATTGCACACAAGCACTTAGCCTGTTTTCATCTAAGCAAATTATAGAACTATCTATCCCTGAGTCTGGTATTAACGCTGCTATCGCCAAACAGTTGTTAGAAATATCGTCTCACTTGCATGAAGACATTGTTGTTATCATCACTGGGGCTAAGCTGACGAGGGCTCAAGAGTCGGCAAAATGGTTCAAGGCTCTAAATGGCTGTTTGGTGAGCTGCGCTGCCCCTGATGTCAAACACCTCCCTCAATGGGTAATGAGGCGATGCAATGCCTCAGGACTTAAGCCTGACGGTGAAGCAATACAGCTCCTATGTCAGTGGCATGAGGGAAACCTGTTTGCTCTTTCTCAAAGCTTAGAGAAGCTGTCATTGCTCTATCCTGATGGCCAACTCAACCTGCTCCGTGTTCAAGAGTCCCTAAGCCGTCATAACCATTTTACAGTGTTCCACTGGATAGACGCGATCTTAGAAGGTAAACCAAAACGAGCGAATCGAATTCTCTTACAACTTGAAGCAGAAGGAATAGAAGCCGTTATTTTGTTGCGTTCGATTCAAAAAGAGCTTCAACAGCTCATCAAAATGCAACAGATGTTGACTCAATCTTCGCTTAACCAAGTCTTTGATAGCTTTAGAGTGTGGCAAAATAAAAAACCACTCTATAGCGCTGCTCTGCAGCGCCTTACCGCAATACGACTTAAACAAGCCATGCAACTACTCGCTTCAATCGAGGTCCAAGTAAAGACCCAATACGAGTTGAGCCCGTGGCCCTTTCTACACCAGCTAACGCTCAACCTGAGTGCTACTGACAGCAGCCTGTCTTTACATCCATAATTTCGTGGTATAATTGCAGGTCAATTGAGCCTGAGGCTCAACTTAATTAAGAACAACGAGGAAAAACTTTTGCAACGCGAAGAATTGAAACTATTTCTAGCCGACAAAGCCGACGATATGAAAGCACAAGACATCGTAACGATTGATGTTGAAGGGAAGTCTAGCGTGACTGATTTTATGATTGTCTGTACGGGTACGTCAAAAAGACATGTAATTTCAATTGCCGATCATGTTGCTTCTGAAGTGAAGAAAGCTGGTATGGAACCTCTCGGCGTTGACGGCGAGCAAGAAGGTGAGTGGGTGGTTCTCGATATGGGTTCAACCATGCTGCATGTCATGCAGGAACAGCACCGTGACCTTTACCAATTAGAAAAGCTTTGGAGCTAATACATTGAAACTCCAACTCATCGCTGTCGGTACAAAAATGCCGAAATGGGTCGAAGAAGGCTTTCAAGAATACAAGCGTCGTTTCCCTCATGATATGCCACTTGAACTGGTGGAAATTGTCGCGGGGAAGCGAGGCAAAAATGCTGATATTGCACGTATCTTACAAAAAGAGGGCGAAGCGATGTTAGCGGCGGTTCCTAAAGGAAACCGTATTGTGACATTAGATATTCCAGGTAAGAAATGGGATACCCCTCAACTGGCTGAGCAACTCGAGAGCTGGAAGCTAGATGGGCGCGACGTCTCTATTTTGATTGGTGGCCCAGAAGGTCTGGCACCAGCTTGTAAAGCCGCAGCTGATCAAAGCTGGTCACTTTCAGCGCTAACGCTACCCCACCCTCTCGTGAGAATTGTCATGGCGGAAAGCCTCTATCGCGCTTGGTCAATTACTGCAAACCATCCTTACCATAGAGAGTAAGCCAACAAGTTATGAGACGTAAACGTAGCCAGATACGGGACCATCAGGCAGAAGCGCGGCTGTTCAAAAGCCGTGCTGTCGTTGCATTCGTATTTATCATTGCCATGATGCTAGTACTTGTTGCAAACCTTTATAATATTCAGGTTAATCAGTATCAAGACTACAAGACTCGCTCTAATGATAACCGCATTAAAGTCGTACCAATCGCGCCAAATCGCGGCCTTATCTATGACAGAAATGGCATCCTACTGGCAGAGAACCGTCCAGTCTTCAACCTAGAAATCACCCCTGAAAAGGTGAAGAACATGGATGAAACTATTGCTGGGCTGCGTAAGTTTTTAGATATCCCCGAAGAACGTATTGAAGCATTTGAACGAGACCGAAAACGTACTCGCCGATTCAAATCTATCCCTCTTCTTACTCAATTAACCGAAGAGCAAGTTGCTGTTTTCTCCGTTAATCAACATAAGTTCCCTGGCGTAGAAATAGCGGCAAACCTGAAGCGTTATTACCCATTTGGCGATGTACTGACGCATGTTATTGGCTACGTATCACGAATAAACGACCGTGATATGCGTCGTCTCGTCAGAGAAGAAAGAGACGCGAATTACCAAGCTACTCGTGACATTGGTAAGTTAGGCATCGAACGCTACTACGAAGAAATTCTACACGGCACCGCAGGTTATCAAGAAGTTGAAGTAAACAGTCGTGGTCGAGTACTGCGTACCTTAAAGTTTGTTCCGCCAATTCCGGGCAAAGATATCGTGCTAAACCTCGATATCAAACTACAACTTAAAGTTCATAAACTGTTAGCAGGAAGACGCGGCTCTGCGATTGTCCTAGATCCAAATGACAATGGCGTACTCGCAATGGTGTCTAGCCCTAGTTATGACCCTAACGCCTTTGTAAATGGTATTTCAAGTAAAGCTTATAAAGCCCTTTTGGAAGATAAAAACCGTCCACTGGTGAACCGTGCAACGCTTGGTATTTATCCACCAGCATCAACGGTAAAACCTTTTATTGCGGTTGGGGCACTCCAAGAAGGCGTCATTACGCCTCAAACAACGCGTAATGACCCTGGGTATTGGCGAATTCCAAACTCGAAAACGCGTCCCTTCCGTGATTGGTTACGTTGGGGACACGGTAAAGTCAATATCCTTAAAGCCATTGAAGAATCCGTGGATACTTTCTTCTATCAAATCGCCTATGATATGGGCATTGATAGACTATCTAAGTGGATGATGATGTTTGGTTTTGGTGACTATACCGGCATTGATATCTATGAAGAAAGTAAAGCGAATATGCCGACACGAGAATGGAAAATGGCTCGTCATCGCACGCCATGGTATCAAGGTGATACGATTCCTGTAGGTATTGGACAAGGTTATTGGACTGCAACGCCAATGCAAATAGCCAAAGCTACCTCCGTACTGGTTAATCATGGAGAAGTTTTATCTCCACACCTATTACGTGCCACTATCGATAATGGTGATAGTTTTGAACACCAAACAATGGCTGAAGTTGACTCTCGCCCGCCGATTACCGGTGTGAAAGAGAGCTACTGGGACATCGCACTCGAAGGAATGCGATTGGTTAACCATGGCGTCAAAGGTACTGCTCGCCGCGCCTTTAAGAACATGCCTTATCAGTCGGGTGGTAAGTCCGGTACAGCACAGGTGTTTAGCTTGGCTCAAGACCAGGAGTACAACGCCGAGGAACTGGAAGAGCACTTAAAAGACCACGCACTATTCACGGGGTTTGCACCTTTCAAAGATCCAAAGGTAGTTGTGACCGTTGTACTAGAAAACGCCGGAGGTGGTTCTTCTAACGGCGCACCTGTAGCACGTCAGCTGTTTGATTTGGCCCTTCGAGACGAAAAGAGTGAAGAAGAATGAGATTTGATCCATCAACAGGACAAAATAGAGTTCTATTCGAACGCTTCCATATCGATTTGCCACTGCTATTAGGTATTCTGGCTTTAATGGCCTTTGGCCTAGTCGTTATGTACAGTGCAAGTGGGCAGAGTTTGGCCATGATGGACAGACAAGCCATGCGTATGGTTCTCGCCCTCGTTGTTATGATTGTGCTCGCACAATTCTCCCCGAGAACCTACGAGTCACTCGCTCCAATCATGTTCTTTGTTGGGGTACTATTGCTACTCGGAGTATTGTTTTTTGGTGAAGCATCTAAGGGAGCACAGAGGTGGCTCAATTTAGGCTTTGTTCGCTTTCAACCTTCAGAACTACTGAAACTTGCCGTGCCTTTAATGGTCGCGCGATACATAGGTAAGCGTTCACTTCCCATCACTTTCCAGACTTTAGTGATGTCTTTAGTGATGGTATTTGTACCAACCATTCTGATTGCTAAACAACCCGACTTAGGTACATCCATACTAATTGCCGCTTCTGGTATTTTCGTAATCTTCCTTGCAGGTATCAGTTGGAAAATCATTATTAGTGCGGTTGTAGCACTTGGAGCCTTTATCCCTGTGTTATGGTTCTTTTTGATGCGTGAGTACCAAAAAGTCCGTGTCAGAACCTTGTTCGACCCAGAATCAGATCCACTCGGTGCAGGTTATCATATTATCCAAAGTAAGATCGCCATTGGTTCCGGTGGGATTACAGGCAAAGGCTGGATGCAAGGCACTCAATCACAGCTTGAATTTATTCCAGAACGACATACTGACTTTATTTTTGCAGTTATCGCCGAAGAATGGGGCATGATAGGCATTTTATTATTGCTTGCCCTCTATCTGTTTATTATTGGCCGTGGCTTATATTTAGCCAGTTCAGCACAAACCGCATTCGGTAGAATGATGGCAGGCAGCATTGTACTTAGCTTTTTTGTTTACGTTTTCGTAAATATTGGTATGGTAAGCGGTATATTACCTGTAGTAGGCGTACCTCTACCTCTTGTCAGTTATGGCGGCACCTCCATGGTGACGTTAATGGCTGGTTTCGGCATCTTAATGTCTATCCATACGCACAGAAAGGCATTTTCAAAGGCAACGTAATGAATCGATTTTCTATCCGTCACCGTCACTACCAAACATTGCTTTGCTTTACTGTGGGATTGGTCGCTCTTGCTGGTTGTTCGTCGTCAGACAGTCGCTATGAGTTAAGCGATGATGTAGCTCCTTCAAGTCCTATCTCTGTTGACCATATTGAAGGTGCTCAACCTAAATATGAACCTTATAGCTTAGGCGGTAACAAGAACTACACCTTGCGAGGAAACAGCTACAAGGTGATTAAAGATCCAACCGGATTTAAAGAGCGCGGACAGGCTTCGTGGTATGGGAAAAAATTTCATGGTCATCTGACGTCGAATGGTGAAGTGTATGACATGTATTCTATGTCGGCTGCCCATAAAACCTTGCCTTTACCAAGCTATGTTAAGGTCACCAATTTAGACAATGGCAAAGAAACCATCGTTCGCGTCAATGATCGAGGTCCTTTTCACGAAGGGCGAATCATTGATTTGAGCTATGCGGCGGCAAAGAAACTCGATGTCATTAAGACAGGTACCGCCAATGTCGAGATTGAAGTAATCATTGTCGAACGCTCCACCAGCCAACATAAAGTAGACAAACACCCAGAGTACACCATTCAAGTTGCCGCATCTCCACATAAGGATCGCGTCGAAACTTTATCGAAAGAACTCGGTCGAAAGCTATCAGTGGACACATTTCTAGCACCTGTAAATAGCAACTACCGTCTAATGCTTGGTCCTTTCAAAGACTACAAGCAGACTCAAGATGTTCTCGAACAAGTGAAAAAGATTGGCTACTCCTCAGCTTTCGTCAAAAAAATGTAAACATCATTGACATAAATAACGGTTGTTACTTAGTGTAAGCTATCTAGTTTGCCCAGACCGTTCTGTTAATATACGGACAACAAACAAAAATTGTATTCAAATGAATAAGAATAAACCTTCTATGAAACTTCTAACTTCCATTGCTCTTACCGCAACTTTAGCAGCAACTTCTGCTTCTGCGGCGCCTGTTGTTATGCCGGATGCACCTCAAATCGCAGCGAAAGGCTTCGTTTTGATGGACTACAACTCAGGCAAAGTCCTAGCTGAAAAAGAGATGAACACTCAACTTCACCCGGCTAGCCTGACAAAAATGATGACCAGCTACGTTATCGGCCAAGAACTGAAGCGTGGCAACATCACTCCAGAAGATGAAGTTACCATCAGTAAAAACGCTTGGGCAAAGAACTTCCCTGATTCATCGAAGATGTTTATCGAAGTTGGCACAAAGGTAACCGTTGAAGAGCTTAACAAAGGCATCATTATTCAATCAGGTAATGATGCATGTGTAGCAATGGCTGAGCATATCGCAGGTTCAGAAGACGCGTTTGTCGATCTAATGAATGCGTGGGCTAAGTCTATCGGCATGAACAATTCACACTTCGCCAACGTTCACGGCTTGGATAACCCGAACCTATATTCTACGCCTTACGATTTAGCGCTACTTGGTCGTGCACTGATCCGCGACGTTCCAGATGAGTACCGTATTTACTCAGAGAAAAAATTCACCTACAACGGCATTACCCAATATAACCGTAATGGCTTATTGTGGGATAAGAGCATGAACGTTGATGGCATTAAAACTGGCCACACAAGCCAAGCTGGTTATAACTTAGTAAGCTCAGCAACTGAAGGTAAGATGCGTTTAGTTGCGGTAGTTATGGGCACTAAGAGCGCCAATGCACGTAAATCTGAAAGTAAAAAGCTGTTGAGCTATGGCTTCCGTTTCTTCGAAACAGTGAATCCACATAAAGCCGACGAAACCTTCGTAGAAGAAAAAGTCTGGATGGGTGACAAAGACGCTGTAGCACTAGGTGTTGACCAAGATACCTTCGTCACACTCCCACGCGGCCAAGCGAAAAACCTAAAAGCTAGTTTCGTACTTGAAAAACAGCTTGAAGCACCAATATCTAAAGGCGATGTCGTTGGTAAGCTATACTATCAACTAGACGGCGAAGATGTTGCTGAATACCCACTACTTGCACTTGAAGATGTTCAAGAAGGTAGCCTATTCAGTCGTCTATGGGATTACATCGTATTACTTTTCAAGAGCTTGTTCTAATAATCGAACTCTAGAATTAAAAGTAATCAAGTTTCCGTAAAGCCGCACAATGCGGCTTTACTTTTTGTTGGCTTGAGATCATCCACATAAGGCATTACTATTCGCATCGTTATAACGAATTGGTATTTTTGGAGTCCCTAATATGTTGACCATCAACTCTGATGCAAAACTCAAAGACCTACTAGAGTTCCCTTGCTCTTTTACATTCAAAGTGATGGGTTACGCTAAGCCAGAACTTCCTGAAAAGGTAGTGGAAGTAATCCAGCGCCACGCGCCAGGGGATTACAGCCCAACTATCAAACCAAGTGCAAAAGGCAACTACCATGCAGTATCGATCAACATCACTGCAACGTCTATCGAGCAAGTAGAGACCTTGTATAAAGAACTTGGTGAAATCGATATTGTTCGCATGGTTCTATAAAAATTTTAAACTTTAAATTTTTTTTGAAAGCAGCTCAGGCTGCTTTCTTTTTATATTTCAAAAACCTAGCACTTAATAGTGATTCAGTCGTTAAGAATTCGTTATTTATTGGTAGTTCAAAACCACCAACATGTTTATAATGCGAATACTTTATTAAGTGGCAGCGGAGTGATTGGTGGAAAATCAACTAGTTGTAAAAAAGCTTGGTAGAAAGGACTATGAGCCTGTCTGGAAAGCGATGCATGAGTTTACTGATAATCGCACAGAACAAACGCGCGACGAAGTTTGGTTAGTTGAACACAACCCTGTGTTTACGCAAGGTCAAGCAGGCAAAGCCGAGCATCTACTTAACACTGGTGATATTCCCGTTGTACAAAGTGACCGTGGTGGCCAAGTCACCTATCATGGTCCAGGCCAGTTAGTGGCCTATTTCTTAATCAATCTCCGTCGTAAAAAACTGGGCGTTCGTGAACTGGTTACTCATATCGAAGACCTCGTTATTCAAACGCTAAAAGAATACAATATCGAATCGGCTGCGAGACCCGACGCACCTGGCGTCTATGTTGACAATAAAAAAGTATGTTCATTGGGCTTACGCATCAGAAAAGGATGCTCTTTCCATGGACTGGCGTTGAACGTCAATATGGATCTCACTCCCTTTTTAAGAATTAATCCTTGCGGCTATGCCGGAATGGAAATGGTTCAGGTCAGCCAGTTGGGCGGTCCACAGCAAGTGTCCGTCGTAGAAGACCAATTAATCAAAGCACTCATAACAATACTTGATTACGAGCAAGTAGAATTCAGCGAAGAAGCATAAGACGATGAGCAAACCTATCCAAATGGAAAAAGGCGTTAAGTACCGTGACGCTGACAAAATGGCATTGATTCCAGTTAAGAACATGCCTACCGAGCAGAAAGAGATCCTTCGTAAACCAGAGTGGATGAAGATCAAACTCCCTGCAGACAGCCAACGTATTCAAGATATCAAATCTGCAATGCGTAAAAATGACCTGCACTCTGTTTGTGAAGAAGCATCCTGTCCTAACTTAGCTGAATGCTTCAACCACGGTACAGCAACATTCATGATTCTTGGCGCAATCTGTACTCGTCGTTGCCCATTCTGCGATGTTGCCCATGGTCGCCCCAACGCTCCAGAAGCTGGTGAACCTAAAAAGCTGGCGCAAACAATCAAAGACATGAAGCTGAAGTATGTTGTAGTGACTTCTGTTGACCGCGACGATCTTCGTGATGGTGGTGCGACACACTTTGCTGACTGTAACCGCGAAATCCGAGCACTTAACCCAGAAATCCGTATTGAAACCTTAGTTCCAGATTTCCGTGGCCGTATGGATGTTGCGCTTGAGGCAATGAAAGACAA
Organism: Vibrio mediterranei; assembly: GCF_900088415.1. Lineage (GTDB taxonomy): Bacteria > Pseudomonadota > Gammaproteobacteria > Enterobacterales > Vibrionaceae > Vibrio > Vibrio mediterranei. The sequence continues at coordinate 458,657 of NZ_FLLQ01000003.1, read as the reverse complement.
CCCACCAGATGTCTTCAACCACAACCTAGAGACCGCTCCTCGTCTATATCGTAAAGCTCGTCCAGGTGCAAACTACAAGTGGTCGCTACAACTGCTTAAGAAGTTTAAAGAGATGCACCCTGACGTACCAACAAAGTCGGGCTTAATGATGGGCTTGGGTGAAACGAAAGAAGAAATCGTGGAGGTATTGAAAGACCTTCGTGAGCACGGCGTTACCATGTTAACGTTAGGCCAGTACCTTGCGCCAAGCCGTCACCATTTACCTGTAGAACGCTACGTTCCGCCTTCTGAGTTTGATGAGCTAAAAGATATTGCGCTGGAACTTGGCTTTACTCACGCGGCATGTGGCCCATTTGTTCGTTCTTCTTATCATGCGGACCTACAGGCTCAAGGCGTAGAAATTAAGTAATTCCATTTGTGGTTTCTTATTAAACACGGATTCGCTCTTAGAGCCATCCGTGTTTTTTTTAAGAAAAATCGCCAAGATGACATTCTCATACTCGCATTTTCGCTATATTTAGGTAGGCTTAAAGAAAAATATTATTCAATCAAGGATGTAGCATGAAGTTACTTAAAGTTGGTCTGCCTATTTTAGCCGCTACTGTTATTGGTGGTTGTGCGCAGAATACTCAACAAGACAACTACTTAGAGGCGTCATTTGAACTGTGTAATACCGAGGTAAATCTGTACTCGGTGAGCGACGATGGCCGAGTTCGGATCGTTTGTAAAGACGGCGCTAAATTCGCACTGAACAGCGAGAAAACGCTGGATATCATGCGTGACATTAATATTGATTACTGTAATGGTGAAGGCTTGGGGCAATTTAGTGAAAGTCGCAAGTACTATTCGTTCAAGTGTAAATCTGGAACTTTACTGAATATCAATAAGTAGCCAGCGTTTACTTTTCAAACGAATACAAGATCAAAAAAGCGAGCTCATAGCTCGCTTTTATTATTTCTTAGATAAACCTATTAAGCGTAAACAGGTAGACGCTTACAGATCTCTAGTACTTTAGCTTTTGTCGCTTCAATCACTGATTCATCATTGATGTTGTCTAAAACATCACACATCCAGTTAGCAAGCTCAGTCGCATCGGCTTCAGTAAAACCACGGCGAGTAATCGCTGGAGAACCAACACGGATACCAGACGTTACGAACGGGCTGCGTGGGTCATTAGGTACTGAGTTTTTGTTTACAGTAATGTTCGCTGCACCTAGGGCTGCATCCGCTTCTTTACCTGTAATATCTTTGTCGATTAGGTCAACAAGGAACAGATGGTTCTCAGTTCCGTTAGACACGATCTTGTAGCCGCGCTCTTGGAACTGGGCAACCATCGCTTTTGCGTTCTTAACTACGCGAGCTTGGTACTCTTTAAACTCAGGCTCCATTGCTTCTTTGAATGCTACTGCTTTACCAGCGATAACATGCATCAAAGGACCACCTTGACCACCAGGGAAAACAGCTGAGTTTAGCTTCTTGTACATGTCTTCGCCTGCATTAGACAGGATTAGACCACCGCGAGGACCCGCTAATGTTTTGTGTGTTGTGGTCGTCACAACGTGCGCATGAGGAACAGGCGTTGGATAAACACCAGCTGCAATAAGACCTGCAACGTGCGCCATATCAACAAACAGATACGCATCAACTTTATCCGCAATTTCACGCATACGAGCCCAATCTACGATCTGGCTATATGCAGAGAAACCACCAATGATCATTTTTGGCTTGTGCTCAAGTGCTAGCTGTTCCATCTCGTCATAGTTGATTTGACCAGCTTCATCGATACCGTAAGGAATTACGTTGTAGTGCTTACCAGAGAAGTTAACTGGAGAACCGTGAGTAAGGTGACCACCATGAGCCAAGCTCATACCTAATACTGTATCGCCTGGGTTAAGTAGAGCCATGTACACGGCACTGTTCGCTTGAGAGCCAGAGTGAGGCTGAACGTTCGCATACTCACAACCAAATAGCTCACACGCACGGTCAATCGCTAGTGCTTCCGCTTTATCGACGTATTCACAACCACCGTAGTAGCGCTTGCCCGGATAACCTTCAGCATATTTGTTTGTTAGCTGAGAGCCTTGCGCTTCCATTACGCGAGGGCTGGTGTAGTTTTCCGAAGCGATAAGCTCGATGTGCTCTTCTTGACGAAGGGTTTCTTCTTGAATAGCTGCAAATAGCTCCGCATCGTAATCAGCGATGTTCATATCACGCTTAAGCATCTGTATCTCCTGACTCAGATTGTTCTGAAAGTTTCAAAAAAACCACACAATGACCAAAAGCAAACGTTTTCGTCACCACATTTGATGACTTGCATCATACATAATTTGATCTAGGTCATAAAGAGAAAATTGGAAATTTCTCATGCAGTTTTCTCATAGTGAACCTTAGGTATCATCATGGGCGCCTGAATTAGTACGACAATGTGTACACTAAGTGTCAATAATTCCATTTACACAGTGTAAAATTTGAATTACATAGGTTTACCGCAAATTTCGCCTTCAAGCTACCGAAAAGATCATCTTTTCAATACTATTGCGGCGATTATTACTAAGAAGAATTTTGAACTGATGCAAAAACACTCACGTAGAGAAGATTGGATAGCAATACTGACTGGTACATTTATTGTTGCCCAAGGTATTTTCTTTCTTCAGTCGGCTCAACTATTAACTGGCGGTACCACAGGTCTGGCGCTTCTTGTAAGCCAGTTTGTGCCGGTTTCTTTCGGTACCTTGTATTTTGCCTTCAATAGCCCGTTCTATCTGTTAGCATGGAAACGCTTTGGTAAACGATTTGCCGCGAGTAGCGCTATTTCGGGAGCATTGGTCTCTGTTATCACAGACAACATGTACCGTGTCGTGTCACTGGATCAGATTAACGATATTTATTGTGCCATTGCTGGCGGCTTGCTGATGGGGCTCGGCATGCTGATTCTATTCCGACATCGCTCAAGTCTTGGTGGGTTCAATGTGCTTTGCCTGTTTATTCAAGATAAATTTGGTATTTCAGTTGGCAAAACTCAAATGGCAATAGATTGCTCGATCCTAGTCGCTTCGTTCTTCTTTGTCTCACCGAGCGTCATTATGATCTCCATCTTGGGTGCAGTATTGCTGAACCTTGTTCTAGCTATGAACCATAAGCCTACCCGCTACGTAGTGACCTACGGTTAATACCAATGCCCTTCGCTTTCCTCTCAGTTCGGCGAAGGGCATTGCTCGTTACTTATTAATCAAAATAGCTACCGTCTCATACGGCTTCATGACTACTTTTTTCTCAAGTGTTACTTTGCGTTCTAGGTCGTAGTTGCTCAAGACTCGTTGTCCAGTGAGCGCAACGAAAGATTCAGGTAGAGTGACCTGAGTCTCCTGCCCGAAATAGTTATTCAGGCATAGCAACATGGTTTCAGCGTTTTCTCGCAGATATCCATGCACCTGTTCATGCTCCGGGAACAAATCAGTATAACTACCATCGGTTATTACAGGCATCGTTTTGCGAAGAGCGATCAGTTCCTTGTAGAAGTAGAACACGGATTGCTCGTCTTGAAGTGCTGCCTGCGCATTGATTTGTGGGTAATTTTTAGAGACCTCGATCCAAGGTGTTCCTGAAGTAAACCCTGCATTAACACTGCCATCCCATTGCATCGGCGTGCGAGAGTTATCTCGAGATTTTTGCTGCAAGATTGCCATCATCTCATCATGAGACGTTGTACCCTCTTCAACCATTAGCTGGTACATATTCAAACTTTCCACATCACGATACTGAGCAAGCTCAGTAAAACCTGGGTTAGTCATACCAATCTCTTCGCCTTGGAATATGTATGGCGTTCCCTGCATTAAATGGACGGACGCTGCGAGCATTTTCGCCGACTTATTGTGATAGCGGGTATCATTACCCAAGCGGCTCACAATGCGTGGCTGGTCATGGTTACACCAAAACAGTGCTCCCCAACCTTTGCCATTCAGCCCCGTTTGCCAATGGTTGAAAATTTGCTTGAGCTGGGCAAAGTCAAAATCCGCTTTAGTCCACTTCTCTCCATTTGGATAATCAACTTTCAAGTGATGAAAGTTAAACACCATCGACAGCTCTTTGCTATCTAACGCGCTGTATTGCTGGCAATGCTCTAGCGTTGTCGAAGACATCTCACCGACCGTCACTGAACCATACTTTTGGAATACCGCTTCGCTGATCTCTTGTAGATATTCATGCACTCTAGGGCCATCAGTGTAAAAGCGACGGCCATCACCAATATGATCATCTGCAAAATCTTGCTGCTTTGAAATCAGGTTAATGACGTCTAACCTAAATCCATCGACTCCTTTTTGCGCCCAAAACTCAATCACACGTTTTACGTCGTCTCGAACAGCAGGGTTCTCCCAGTTCAGATCGGCCTGCTCTTTGGCAAACAAATGCAAATAGTATTCGTTTGTGGCTTCATCTAGTGCCCATGCTGAGCCACCAAATTTAGATTGCCAGTTGTTTGGGGCTTGCCCATCACGACCAGGTTTCCAAATATAATAATCACGATAAGGACTTTGCTTATCACCAAGAGCGGCCTGGAACCATTCATGCTGTGTTGACGTATGGTTCACTACGATATCCATGATAATACGAATCCCCTTTTGATGAGCTTGTTCTAGTAGCTCATCAAAATCTTGCATGGTGCCAAAATCAGGGTTAATAGCGTAATAGTCAGCAATATCGTAACCGTTATCAATCATTGGAGAGGCATATACTGGTGTTAACCAGATAGCATCAACACCAAGCTGATCAAGGTAATCTAGCTTTGAGGTAATGCCTTTGATATCCCCCATACCTTTGTTGCCGCTGTCACAAAAACTCTTCGGATAGATTTGATAAATAGTGGCGGTTTTCCACCAGTCTTGTTGAGCTTGTTGACTCATCGATTTCAATCTCACTTACCATTACAAAAGAAACAAAAAGAAAACAGTGGCTCAAATTGAGCCACTAATGGGGGAGTTACGCGCTTGCGAGCTCTAGCTCGCCTTTTGACTGAGCGCGTTTATACAGGAACAGGGTTAGGATAATTGGCACCGCCATAGCTACTAGCATCGCCATTAGATATACCGTCCAGTACTGAGGTTGGATGGAAAGAATACCCGGTAGACCACCAACACCAATACCATTCGCCATTACACCAGCACTACCACAAATCGCTGCAGCAAGCGCACTACCAATCATGGCGCTCAACATCGGGAATTTGTATTTCAAGTTAATACCGTACATTGCAGGCTCTGTTACCCCTAAGTACGCAGAGATAGCAGCAGGAACTGAAATATCTCGTTCGCCTTCGCGCTTACTAATAATGATGATACCGACAACTGCAGAAGCTTGAGCAATGTTTGACAAAGCAATCAAAGGCCAGATTGGCGTACCTCCAAGGTCTTGCATAAGCTGTAAGTCAACGGCGTTAGTCGTGTGGTGGATACCCGTTATCACAAGTGGTGCGTATAGGAAGCCAAATACCATAGAACCAAGAACCGCGAAGTCACCCGTCATCGCAGCTTTCGCTGCAAATGCAACACCGTCACCCAGCACGCGACCAAAAGGACCAATAAGTGCGTGCGCTAAAATCACAGATAGAATGATTGAAACGAAAGGCACCACAACCAGATACAGGTAACTTGGAACAATACGTTTAAGGTTCGTTTCGATAAAGGCCAACGCAACACCGGCTAACATGGCTGGAATGACCTGAGCTTGATAGCCCACTTTCTCTATCACGAATAAACCAAAGTCCCAGACTTCAGGAACCTGCTTACCGATTAAGTAGGCATTCATTAGTTGTGGCGACACCAAGGTCACACCCAGAGTAATACCCAGAATAGGTGTGCCTCCCAGTTTTTTCACTGTCGACCAACACACACCAACAGGCAGGAAGAAGAAGATTGCTTCACCAATTAACCATAAGAACGAATGAACCGTGGCCCAGAACTGGCTGATTTCAACCAGCGTCTTGCCATCGAACATGCGAATGTCGCCAATGACATTTCGAAAACCAAGAATCAGACCACCAGTGATAATCGCAGGTAAAAGAGGAACAAAAATTTCGGCTAAATGCGAAATACCACGCTCGAGAATATTCATATTTTGGCGAGCAGCCAGTTTGGCATCATCTTTTGATGCAGCTTTCTTTCCCGCCATGTCAATAAGTAGCTTGTATACTTCATCGACTTCAGTACCAATTACGACTTGGAATTGGCCAGCATTGGTAAAACAGCCCTTAACAACCTTTAAGCTTTCCAGTGCTGATTTATCTGCTTTTTCTGTGTCGTTAAGAACAAATCTCAGACGAGTTAAGCAGTGACTCACACTGGCAATGTTGTCGGCTCCGCCTACCCCTTCGATGATGGCTGCAATGTCTTGCTTCGCTATCTTGCTCATCGTATGTACACCTTTTTACTGATATAGAGACGTTGGATAACAAACGTCCATGTGTCTCGTTGTATTAATAATACCGCAATGCGCCAATGGGAACATTCCCAAAAATCTAAATGCAGTGTGACATACGAGAAAAAAACGTAAATGGGAACATTCCCATTAGTTGAGAGTGATCACAATAATTGTAGAGAAATGCATCAAAAGAAAAGGATAAGAAGACAGAGTAGAAGCCGTTTTTACACAGCTTCTTGTGTGAGATGAGAGACGACAGCGTCGCCTTTCAACTGCTTAATCAATAGGTTAGCTGCTTTTTCACCTGCTTGATGATAGCCAGGATCAATACTGTAGATATTTGGGAATAAAAATGACAACAATTCATTGCCACCAATACCCGTGACAATAATGTCCTCTCTTCCTAACTCTTGTAAGCGCTTAATGGTGCCCAGTGCTAGAGTATCGCTGGCACAGACAATGGCTTGCAGAGAATCACTCACCACATCATCCACTAGTGAGTATGCACTCTCATGATGAAGTGCTCCGGTACGAAACCGAGCCGGCAATTGCTGCTCTTCACACCAAACTTGATAAGCGTTTAAGCGAGCTAAACCTGTAGTTTTATCTTCAGGATCTACACCAATAAACGCCAGATCACTCACGCCTTGATCTTTAAGCTTATTGAGAACCGCATGGATCAAACCGGCATTGTCGTAATTGATCGACGACACTCGATCGGTATCCATCGCAATCACAACTACCTTTTCATCCCAATCTGCCACGGCATCCAGATCCAACTCGGTAAAACCAAACACTATTACCCCATCCACATTTCGCTTTCGCAACACGTTAAGATGCTCATTAGTTTTCACCGGATCGAACTGGCTTTCCATAATCACCACGTCATAGCCTGCCGCATAAAGTACATTAAGCATGCTGCTGACGGCTTTGTTTTCAGAAGGGGAATCCAATCGAGAAATGATCACACCAATCACGTTCTGAGCTCCACCACCTCGCATAGACTGAGCCGATTTTGACGGAACATAACCATGCTCCGCGATCACCTGCTCTACCTTTTCGCGAGTCTCAGGCTTAACTTTGGGGTCATTGGTCAACACTCGAGAGACGGTCGATTTGCCGACTCCCGATAGTTTCGCGATATCAAGTATGGTCAGTTTTTTAGTCATTAGCCTTTAGGAATACTGCGTGTGGTCATACGGCAGGACTTATCAGTGACACCATTCATTGTCAGCATGCCTTCTCGACCTTTACTGAACAACTCAATATTAGAATCGGTTTGCGATTCACCATCCAAGGTATAGCGCACGCCGGATGCTGAGGGGACTCGATGCAACGGATATTCCGTCTTATCTATCAGCAAAAGGATTTGTTCACTGGAAAGTTGAGTGACCTGGAAATTTTGACTATCACACTCATATTGGAGCACATGATAATTACCAGCTGTGGATTCCGTTTGTCCTCCACTACTGCATGCCGCCAATCCACTCACCAATAAAACGGGTAACAACGTTTTTTTTGCAATTGAAAGCATCATTTCTCCTCTTTAAGGCCAACACCCATTCAGTTTGTGTCTATTTAGCAAGATACGCTGGTACGTCGCGGATGCTATTAAGAACCGTAGTCGCAATGGACTCACCGCGCTCAGTAACAGGCTTACCTGTACGAACTAAAATCTTAGTACCCACACCAGCCGCTTCAGCCGCCATCATATCTTCTGCTTTGTCACCCACCATAACGGATTTAGCCATGTCTATCTTGAGAAAATCTCTTGCCGAAATGAACATTCCCGGCTTTGGTTTGCGACAATCACAATCTTGTTTGTAGTCACCAACACCGTGCTCTGGATGATGAGGGCAGTAGTAAATACCGTCAAATTCGACGCCATTATCTGAGAAGTTCCAGTCCATCCATTGAGTTAGAGACAAAAAGCGGTCTTCTGAGAACATACCACGAGCGATCCCAGACTGGTTCGTTACCAGTACGAGCATGTAGCCCATATCTTGTAACTTTTTAGTCGCTTCAAATACACCTTCAACATATTCGAAGTCATGTTCATCGCTTACATAGCCATGGTCGATATTGATTACGCCATCACGGTCTAAAAACACAGCTGGTTTTGCCACAGGTTACTCTCTTGCTCTAGATAAGTGCTAATGACATGAATTATTACATGCTTTTATATCCACATCACTATGAAAATGCCGTTTAGACGTCTAGACGTAAAAATATCTATTGACACAAATCGGTGAAACCCATAGCATCTTCTATCAATTGAGATGTAGTTCAAACTTTTATGCTACTCATTGGGTTCAGGTTGCTTAGATGATCGAAATTAATCAGGTAAACAAAGTGTTTTATCAAGGGACAAAGGAAATCAACGCTTTGTCTGATATTAACCTTCATATTGCTGAAGGCACCATCTTTGGTGTGATTGGCTCATCCGGTGCAGGGAAAAGTACCCTGATTCGTTGCGTTAACATGCTAGAAGCACCGACGTCTGGAGCAGTCATTGTTGATGGTATTGACCTGACTAAACTGTCCAAGTCAGAGCTCAGCGAAACGCGCCGCAACATTGGCATGATCTTTCAGCACTTTAATCTGCTTTCATCTCGCACCGTATTTGAGAACGTCGCGTTACCACTTGAGCTTGCAGGTAAAGCGAGCTCTGATATCGAGAACAAAGTCTCTGAACTGCTTAAATTAGTAGGCCTTGCCGACAAGCGTGACACCTATCCGGCTAACCTGAGTGGCGGACAAAAACAGCGCATCGCCATTGCTCGAGCCTTGGCTTCTGATCCTAAAGTTCTGCTATGCGATGAAGCGACGAGCGCACTGGACCCTGCGACAACTCAGTCTATTCTTGAACTGCTCAAAGAAATTAACCGTAAACTTAAAATCACCATGTTACTTATTACTCATGAAATGGATGTGGTGAAAAGCATCTGCCATGAAGTGGCAATCATTGGTGATGGTCGCCTTGTAGAGAAAGGCACTGTGGGCGAAATCTTCGCTCATCCTAAAACCGAGCTCGCGCACGAATTTATTCGCTCCACACTCGATCTTTCCATTCCGGAAGATTATCAGGCTCGTTTGCAAACCGAACGAGTTGAAGGCAGTTACCCACTGGTACGCCTTGAGTTCACTGGAGCAACCGTTGACGCACCGCTAATGACGCAAATTGCGCGCAAATACAACATTGATGTGAGCATTCTCAGCTCAGATCTTGATTATGCCGGTGGGGTTAAATTTGGCATGATGGTCGCTGAGTTATTCGGTAATGAAAGCGATGATAATGCAGCAATCCAATACCTTCGTGACCACAATGTAAAAGTAGAGGTACTTGGCTATGTCCTTTAATACTGTCTCTGAATGGCTATCACTTAATAGCAATCTACTGCTCGGCGCGACATGGGAAACGCTCTACATGGTCGCTGTTGCTGGCATTGTTGGCTTCGCAGTAGGTATTCCGCTAGGGGTGATTCTCCATACAACGAAGAAAGGTGGCTTGCTGGAAAATCCACGCCTAAATAGTGTGCTAGGTGCCATAGTCAACGTAGGCCGTTCTGTACCATTCTTAGTGTTAATGGTCGCCATCATTCCAGTGACCAAAATGCTCATCGGTACCTTTATTGGTACAACTGCAGCCATCGTGCCATTAACAGTAGGGGCTATTCCATTTGTCGCTCGTTTAATTGAAGGCGCCTTGCTTGAAGTTCCAACGGGCTTAGTGGAAGCGGCACAGTCAATGGGTGCTACCCCTTATCAAATTATTACCAAAGTGCTGCTTCCTGAAGCATTACCTACTATTGTCAATTCAGTGACAATTACATTAGTGACACTTGTAAGCTACTCAGCAATGGCTGGCACAGTCGGTGGCGGTGGTCTTGGTGATGTCGCGATACGTTACGGATTCCACCGATATGATGTGGTTATCATGGCAGTTACTGTCGTCATGCTCATCGTATTAGTACAAATTATTCAGTCTATTGGCGACGCTATTGTGCGCCGAGTAGACCACAGATAATTGAAGTTTTAGATTTATAACAAGGAGAGAGTCATGAAATTCAACGTTAAGAATTTACTCGCAATCGCAGCAGCAGCGTCTGCACTCGTTCTAGCCGGTTGTGGTGAGAAAGAAGCCGATACTAGCAAAATCAAAGTTGGTGTTATGGCCGGTGCAGAAGCACAGGTTGCAGAAGTAGCAGCGAAAGTGGCAAAAGAAAAATACAACCTTGATGTTGAGTTGGTTACCTTCACAGATTACGTGACGCCAAATGCAGCGTTAGATGATGGCTCTATTGATATCAACGCGTTCCAACATAAACCATATTTGGATCAACAAGTTGCTGACCGCAACTATAAGCTGACTGTTGCAGGCAACACATTTGTCTACCCTATCGCAGGCTACTCTAAGCAAGTAAAGTCTGTGGATGAAATCCAAGATGGTGCTCGCATTGCAGTACCAAACGATCCAACAAACCTAGGTCGTTCTCTACTGCTTCTTGAGCAACAAGGTCTGATCACGCTACGTGATGGCGTTGGTCTACTGGCTACCGTTCGTGACATCGAGAGCAATCCGAAAAACATCACTATCGTTGAGCTTGACGCTGCTCAACTTCCACGTTCACTCGACGATGTTGCGCTGTCAGTCATTAACACTACGTACGCTAGCTCTATCAACCTAACACCTCAAAAAGACGGCGTATTTGTTGAAGATAAAGAGTCGCCATACGTAAACCTTATCGTGGCTCGTGAAGACAATGTAAACGCTGAAAATGTACAAAACTTCGTTAAAGCATACCAAACTGACGAAGTCTACAACGCCGCTTCTGATATCTTCCAAGGTGGTGTTGTTAAAGGCTGGTAATGACTCGCTTTTAACTCAGATACAAAAAAGGTTGAAGCATCTCGCTTCAACCTTTTTTACGTTCTAAACCCTGCGTTCAAACTGTTTTACTTCAGATGATCCCAAGAAATATTCGACACTATTCGGCAGGTATCGCATTTGAAGTAGAAAATGTCATGCAAAGGCTCATCAAGTAGCCACTCACCACCACATTTAGGGCATTTGCGAGCTTTCTCTTCTGCTAGATCTTTACCACCAACTTTGTAGAGATAGTAATAGGTTGGAATTTGCGTAATGTACTCAATGCGGCCACGTATATCCCAACCACGACGGAAAATATCACTGCCAGTGTCCGATAGTTCTCGTAATGCGGCATGCTCCGCTTTACATCCCCCTGCCATCTGAATCTCATCGCAAGCTTGCCATTCGGTTTGCCATTTAATGACCGACTTATGGTCTCCATTTAAAGTCGGAGGGTTTCGGTAGAGCGGAATAGGCAATAAGGTCTCACCACTTCGAAGTGGAGAACAAGTGTGCACATAGGTGGTATAAAGCACCTGCCAACTTGGCACTTCGTCCTCTGCGGCTTGCTCTGAATTAATATCGCGCCCCAATAACCTTACTTTAGGTGCGAGCAAGCATGCCTCTGATAAACGCTTAAGACAGACTTTCACAAAATCAGAGTGATGTTTGGGATGCAGGCTTTCTTGTTCAGGACACACAGCTCGTACAAAAAATTCCCCTTCCCCCATCACTATGGGAAATTCACGCCCTAATACCTGACCGTTATATCGCAGCGCATCCATCAGGCCATTAATGCCTTTTTCTACTGCGCTGATAGTGGTGTTATCAAAACACTCAAAATGAAGCTCAACAACATACATAATTAAACGTTAGGCTCCAATCCATCGAGGAAAGTGACGATATCTTCAGCAATCACATCTCTTCTATCGGTACCCAAACGCTCCAGAATGACATTTCCAGTGATGTTGCAAATTGAAATCACGTCCATATCGGCATCGGTTGCCGCGATAAATACCGTAGGCTTGAGCTTCAACCTTCTTTGTGTCACCAAGTGGCCCAAGATATTTTCTTGCAAACGAGTAAAATCATCGTCACTCCAAACTTGCAGTAAGGTCAGTTCGTTACCCTGCCAAGTTGCTTCCATATCAGCACTATATTGATGGCCGTAAAAACCTTTAATGTCATCGTGAAGGCTCAACTCAATACCTTGCTCGATGTTTTCGAGCGTCTCAGGGGCATCGCGAAGACAATGTGTCCAATAAACCTGTTGCTCATCTTTGCTATCAATACATGGGGAAACTAATCCATGCAATTCTTCACTAGCAGGAAGTGTTTGATGTTTTTCTTGCCATGCTTGTTGATAGCGTTTTGAAAACGCCTCCAAAGCTTGTTGTACACTTTGATTCATATTCTCTCCAGTTATCCTTCACTTGCAACGCGTTTTACCACGACAAAGGATGACAGCTATTCAGGGATCTCGTAAAATTCAGCTTATTCTAATCGAAATATCACACAATTATGAGCAAATATTCCAACGCTAAAGAGCTTTCAGGTCTCACCCTCGGCCAAAAAACCGAGTACGCCAATCACTACGATGCCACTTTATTGCAACCAGTGCCGAGAAGCTTAAATCGTGATGACCTTGAACTAGGGGAAACTCTGCCATTCCAAGGGTGTGATATTTGGACGCTATATGAAATCTCATGGCTCAATGCTAAAGGTTTACCTCAAGTCGCGGTCGGTGAAGTGTCCATTCCAGCTACGAGTGCAAACCTTATCGAGTCGAAGTCATTCAAACTGTATTTGAATAGCTACAATCAAACGCGATTTGCAACTTGGGAGCAAGTGCAGTCCACAATTGCAACTGATCTGTCTAACTGCGCAGGCGAAACGGTCAGTGTCAAACTGATCCCTGTCGCGGATTTCGAAAATACCAAAATCGTAGGTATGGCAGGCGAATGTATTGATGACCAAGATATTACCATCGATAACTACGAATTTGATGCAGAGCTTCTTAAAGATGCTGCGGGTGATGAAATCGTTGAGGAAGCGCTTCATAGCCACCTGCTAAAATCAAACTGCTTGATCACTAATCAGCCAGATTGGGGCAGCGTGGAAATACAATATCAAGGCGCAAAGATAGATCGAGAAGCGTTACTTCGTTACTTAGTGTCCTTTCGCGAGCACAACGAATTCCACGAACAGTGTGTCGAACGTATTTTCACTGATTTGATGCAATACTGTAATCCAACTAAGTTAACTGTGTATGCAAGATACACTCGTCGCGGTGGTTTAGACATCAACCCATACCGTTCTAATCAATATCAAGCACCTGAGCACAATGCTCGTATGGCAAGACAGTAACCTTTAAACATCAGGAAATGGACACTTTCATGGGCTCTAAATTTTGGGTTGTATTAGGGATTTTTGCAGCGCTTCTAAGTAGTGTGGCGAATGCAACGTCGTCTTTTACTTCTCCCCTCTTGGTTGAGGCGGATAAGTTGGTCGAAATTGAGCCAAGCAAAGCGCTAGAAATCGCGACCGACTACCTGACAAACCGCAGTTTTGCAGAGCCCAATGATGATCGCCTTCCAAACCTATCTCGTGACGATACCGACCAACGCATTCGAACGCCATTAAGTACGGTGAATGCGTTAATCATCGCTTCTCAAGCCCAGTTTAACTTGGGGCGAGTCCGCGAGGCCTTGCAAGGCTTGGATAAAGCCGAGTCAATGACCAAGCAATACCACTTGCTGTTCTTAGAGCTGGATGTACGTATTCTCAAGACACGTTTACTGTGGCTGACAGACAGCGAAGGGGCAAAAGCGTTAGATGCGCTCAAGGCTATAGAAAAAGACCTTGAGGCGATTCGTAAAGGCCAAAGCATTGCTAACCGCACCAGCTACCGCATCAAAATCTTACAAGCAGAGATAGCTTCGGCGGAAAATGAATACGATCTCGCGAATCATATGTATCAAAAGGCGAATGAATTCGTACCGCAAGATAAACTTTCGAAATGGGAAGTTGAATACCATACCGCTTATGGTACCCACTTCCTTCGCTACCGACGCTATAATGAAGCGCTATCTGAGCTCTTGCTCGCTTATTGGACCGCAATCGAGCTGAACAGTAGTGATCAGCTAGCACATATTAACCAATTGCTAGCGCAGTTATTCATGCAGCGTCAGGTACTGGATAAAGCGCTTGAACACTTGTCACAAGCCGCCGATTTTTATGGCAATTACCCTGAATCCCCCATCCTCGCGGATGTGTTAAAGCTCATGGGGGATATTTATTTCCTTCAAGGGAAATACAACTTGGCTTTAGTGCATTACTTTAATGTTATTGACCACCAAGCAACCGATAAAAATATCGAAAAAGTCATCGATATTCGAATTAGTTTGGCATCCACGTATTTGCAACTCTACAACTATCCGCTTGCCGAGCAGTATCTTACTCGAGCAGAAAACTTATTAAGTTATGCAGATTATCCCGCGCTTAAGGCACGTGCATCACTGCTTTACGCAGGACTGGCTTACCACCAGCAAGAAAATGACAAAGTCATTGAACATGCCACCAAGGCACTTGAGCTAAGTAAATCCCTGAATCAAACGTCACTAGAACAGCAAGCATACCAGTTGTTAGCGTTGGGCCATGAACAGCAAGGTCACTACCAACAAGCACTCGATGAAATTAAGAAGGCCAATTCGCTGCGCATTTACCAGCAAGATCAGCTTAACCAAATAAGTGAAGATGCCTTTAGACAGCAAAAGCAATTTGTTGAGCAGGGTCTACATTACGAGACACAAAAACAAGAGCTCAAAGATGCTCTGATGCAACAGAAAAAGTTCCAGAAAGTCGCTTTTGGTCTGTTCTGTGCCCTATCTGTCATGGCGCTGATGGGACTGAGATTGTTCTATGTTTATCGACGTAACAAAGCCGAGTTAAAAGAGCTTAATGACACGCTATTTACCCATGCTCGCTCTGGTTTGCCGAACCTACGTTTATTGAACGCTAACTTACCAAGTTCGTTGCAGCGCACCCAAAGCTACTTTGAACAGTGGCAGGTTGGTGAGCTTATTAACGAGCCTTTAAGCGATCGTCTTCGTTTTGTCATGATCGATGTACCGTTCCTAAGAAATATGTACCTTCAAAACGGTTATAAATCGGGTCTCGAACTAGAACGTGCATTTGGTGAATTTATCCGCAGCAAAATAGAAAGCCCTGCTCGTATCTATCATTTCTCAGACGCGAACTTACTCTATATTGAACCGAGCATTAAGCCACGAACTGCAGAGAGCTTATTCGAAGAAATTCAAAGTTGGGTGGACGAATTTGAGCCAAATCGAAACATCAATCGTATCGTCCGTGTCGGCATGGCCAACTACCCATTCTTGCCGCGAGCCTACACCGCCATCAATGATAAAGAGCTGCTTGACATATTACTCATCGCTACACATATGGCGCGAGATGTCAGTATGAAAGAAAGTAAAAGTCATTGGGTTTATTTGAAGGCGATAGATAATGCACCTGCTGCAAGTTTAGCGACTGAAGATATCCGACAAGCATGTCGAACCGCTATAAAACAAGGACTAATAAAAGTGCACTCATCCTCTCAGAATGAGGACGGGTTCAAAAAAATACTGACTAGTGAGTAAAAATACGGCACTTGAACGCAAGATTACGTGACGTTGTGATGTTTTTTGATATTATCAATCAATACATCAATAAGTTTGACAACTAGTTTGTTTTTATAGGATTTATGGGCTCACAGGATAGCGAGACAATGGAGAATCTCCATCAGCTTAGAATGCAGTTGGAGCAATTACGCGTTGCTCAACGAGATGCATCGCTGAAATCTCGTCGTGAGCAAACCATTCTAAAACGCTTTATTGGTACCTTAAGTCACGCCCATATTGGTTCGCACTCGCGAATTGATGACAAACTGATTGAATTACGCCATGAGTTAGAGCATAACAAAGACATCAGTAGTTTGGTGCCAAAGTTTGCTATTTTGGAGCGCCTGATCGGTCAAAAGGCAGTTGCCATGGAAAAACAACAAAGCTCATTGGAAGAGCAGACTCGACGCAGTGGCGAAACGTTGCAGCGCGTTGCTGGCCTACCCGCTCAAATCAAGCGTGACCTGCGCTCTATCCTTGCTTACAACGACAACAACTCACTAAAACTCACTGATAACGCGGTGAAACTGCTGGCAATTTATGAACGTGCCATCAAGATTATTACCTCAAACTCTGCGTTAACCTCCAAAGAACCAGAAATCAGTGCGGATTCCGCTTTACTGTTAACCTTAGGTGACGAGCTTCAGAACCTGATTACAGAACTTGATTTTGACGGTGAGCCTGGGGAGCAGTTGTTTGAAATTCGCTCTAAGCTACTTACTGATGCCTCCGGCAATAACTTGCTCGAGCTGACCTTACAAGTACTACGTTTGGTTATTGATGCCACCAAATATGAGCGTCGCACCTCAGAGCAATTTTTAGAACGAGTAAATACGTCACTTTCGTCCTCAATAAAAAGCAATGCTCAAAACCTCGATCAGAATCAAATCTACTTTGAGCAGCGACAAATCATGAGTAAAGAACTCAGTGATTTAGTGACTACGGGACAAAACAGTATCGCCAACTTGCAAGACTTAGAAGATGCTAAGCGAACCATGAATCCATTGTTTGCTCAACTAGCTTCCCTAACCGAGCGCCTGCAACATGCCGAAGCTCGTGAACAAGCCTTGTTAGAAAGAATGACGCACAGCAATAATCAGCTTGAGTCACTTTACGATGTCACTCAAGACTATCGACGCCGCCTAGAGGATCAATCCAAACGCATGCTGTTAGACCCCCTTACTAAGGTCTACAATCGTACCGCTTTGCTGGATAAACTTGAGATCGAATATCGTCGCTGGCTTAAGAATCAGCATCCACTCTGGGTTATTATCTTTGATATCGATAAGTTTAAGAGCATAAACCACAACTTTGGCTATAGCGCTGGAGATAAGGCTCTTAAAATCATCGCTAAAACCATTTCAAGCACAGTTTCAAAGACAGATACCGTTGCTCGCTTCTCTGGCGAAGAGTTTGTACTGATTATGCCTGAGCAAAATGAAGCTTATTGCCAAGCTAAAGTTAGAGAAATACAAACTAAAATCAGCAACTTACCATTCAAATTCCGTGACCAACTGATCACTATCACTTTATCAGCAGCAAGTACGGCCTTTAGTCACAATGACACCCCAGATGAAGTGCTTGAGCGTTTACACAAAACGATCACACACACTCAAAAACTCGGTCCTAACCAATTGGCTTGGAAGCCCTAGTCCTCTTTTATTTTTCAAATAGTTATAGAAACTTGTGTCACATTTGCTAATCTAATAGTTATCTGTGTACTTAACCGAAGCTATTGCTGGAACTAAGTCCACAGCCAATAACTAAAACTACGCGACCGACTGCAAAACGCGAGTAACTATAGCAACGCAAATAACTATAACAACACGAATAACTAAGGCGATTGGTTCACTGTCTGATATTTGACTCTTAAGCTTTCAGCCAACAAATACAGACAGTAGCGAGACATGAATCGCTTTCGGTTCTAGAAAAGGAAATGCTTATGATCACGCATATTAGCCCAGCAGGGAGTATGGACCTGCTGTCTCAGCTAGAAGTAGAGCGTCTTAAAAAAACCGCATCTAGTGACCTTTATCAACTGTATCGCAATTGTACCTTAGCGGTACTCAATTCCGGCAGCCACACCGACAACTCAAAAGAGCTGCTCGACAAATATAAGACTTTTGATGTTAATGTCATGCGCCGTGAACGCGGCATCAAACTTGAACTAGCCAATCCACCAGAACATGCATTCGTGGATGGTCATATTATCAAAAGTATCCAAGAACACCTCTTCTCTGTGTTACGTGACATCGTATACGTCAACATGCACTTGGCCGATAGTCAGCGACTTAACCTGACCAACTCTACCCATATCACTAACTTAGTGTTTGGTATCTTACGTAATGCGGGCACATTGATTCCGGGTATCGAACCTAATTTGATTGTCTGTTGGGGCGGACACTCCATAAACCCAACAGAATACCAGTACACTCGAGAAGTCGGTAACGAACTTGGTCTACGAGAGCTTAATATCTGCACTGGTTGTGGTCCAGGCGCAATGGAAGGACCAATGAAAGGAGCCGCGATTGGTCACGCCAAACAGCGTTATACTGAGCAGCGTTATCTAGGTTTAACCGAACCATCAATTATTGCGGCCGAGCCACCAAACCCAATCGTCAATGAGCTGGTTATCATGCCCGACATTGAAAAGCGCTTGGAAGCGTTTGTTCGAATTGCCCACGGTATTATTATTTTCCCAGGTGGTCCAGGGACAGCGGAAGAACTACTATATATCCTTGGTATCATGATGCATCCGAATAATGCCGACCAGCCAATGCCAATCGTCCTGACAGGTCCAAAAGAGAGCGAAGCCTACTTCCGCTCCATTGATGAGTTTGTCCGTTCGACCCTTGGCGAAGAAGCGACGAAGTATTATCAGATCATTATTGATAATCCAGAGAAAGCTGCACAAATCATGAAACAGGCGATGCCAACAGTAAAAGAACATCGTAAAAAAACGGGCGATGCATACAGCTACAACTGGTCACTGCATATTGAACCTGAGTTCCAACTTCCGTTCGACCCCACTCATGAAAATATGGCAGGGTTAGATTTACATCTTAACCAAAGACCTGAAAACCTAGCAGCCGCCCTGCGCCAAGCGTTTTCCGGCATCGTAGCTGGTAACGTTAAAGCTGAAGGCATCAAAGAGATAGAGAAACATGGACCATTTATCATTGACGGTGATAAATCATTAATGAAGAAAATGGACCGATTGTTAGCTGATTTCGTGGCGCAACAACGCATGAAATTACCGGGTTCTGAGTATGTTCCATGTTATCGAATCGCCAACGGCGAATAAAACACTGAAACTCAACTGAAGATTATTTACAATAAGGCCACGTTCTCAAGTGGCCTTAAATTTATGTCAATTCATCTCGTTATCATCGATGCACTCAATCTCATCCGCCGAGTACATGCGGTTCAACCCGACCCAACAGATATCGACAGAACCATTCAAACCACGTCGAGAACCTTACATCGCATTTTAGACGAGTCCAAACCCACGCATATCATTGCCGTGTTTGACCATCATGAACAGGATCGAGGTTGGCGCGCTGACATCCTTCCTGAATACAAGCAAAGCCGTAAACCCATGCCTGAACCTTTATTCAATGGGTTGGAAAAAATACAAGATGCTTGGTGGCAATTAGGCATCGATTCCTTGCTTTCTGAAGGTGATGAAGCTGATGACTTGGTCGCGACCTTGGCGGTAAAAGTAGCCAGTCACAACGAGAAAGTCACCATTATTTCTACCGATAAAGGCTATTGCCAGATACTTTCGCCAACATTACAAATTCGCGATTATTTCCAACACCGTTGGCTAGACGCACCATTTGTTGAGCAAGAGTTTGGGGTCAAACCGGAGCAACTAGCCAACTACTGGGGGTTAACCGGAATCAGCTCATCACAAGTACCCGGGGTTGCCGGGGTAGGACCTAAAGCGGCCAAGGAAATCCTTAATCAGTTCGACGATATCGAGTCGGCTTATGCCTCAGAGGACCTCGCAGCTAAATACCGTAAGAAGTTAGATGAGCATATTGAAATGGCGAGAAAGTGTAAGCAGGTTGCCGCACTCAAAACCGACATTGAGTTAGGCTTTAATTTACAAGATATCAGATTCGAGGGCTCAAGTGCTCAGTCTTAAGCCCCCAATACGCTTTAATGAGGTGAGATGTTGGATAGCACTTGGATGTGCACTGTGATTTCTTCACGGTCGTGATACAAGTGCTTAGCTTGAAGCTTAAACTTCACCTTGTTCTCGATTAAGAATACCTTAAGGTTTTCAATATCCTGAAGAACTTCGTCATAGCGACCTTTCATTGGCAACTTCAGGTTAAAGATAGTCTCTTTCGCCCAACCACGAATCAACCACTCGCCCATCAGATGAGCAACACGAGCTGGTTTCTCAACCATATCACACACCAACCAAGTAACGTTTTTACGTGGTGGCTCAAACTTAAAACCATCGACTTGATGATGCTTAACTTGACCAGTATTCATTAAGCTGTCTGCCATCATGCCATTATCGATAGCATGAACAAACATCGAACGACGCACTAATTGATACGTCCAACCGCCTGGACAAGCACCTAAATCAACGCCCCACATGCCTGATGCTAATCGAGTATCCCACTCTTCTTTAGGGATAAAGACATGGAATGCTTCCTCAAGCTTTAATGTTGAGCGACTTGGCGCATCCGCCGGGAACTTAAGACGAGGGATACCCATGAAAAACGCTGAGCTATTTTCTGGATAGGAGTAACCAACAAAGCAGTGTCCTGAACGAATAAAGCAAATATGCAGCACCGGCTTCTTACTATGCTCTTTATTGAACAGATAACCTTTACCACGCATCGCTTGGCGAACCGGCACCGTGAACTTACGACAGAACTTAAGAAGCTCTTTCGCTTCATTAGTATCAGGAGTTTCAATACGTAAATCCCCACAGCGAGGAAATTGCTCAATGGACTCCAATGATTCTATTAGCGGCGTAATACGGTCTTCTGCTGGGAGTGACTCTAGTTCACTCGCGATGGCAAACATTTGACGAGCAAAAATCAGTGATTGGAAATCGATCTCACGAATCAATCTATCTGCATCGCCTGCTTGGTAACATTCAAATATCACATAGCCAGAGTTATTCTTCACTCTAGGGAAGCCGAATACTTCAATGGCATTCGCTTTGTCTTGAATCTCACCTGCACACTCTTTCTCGAATCCAGAGCGGCAATAAAGCATTACTTGTTTCACTGATTGACTCCATCTTTGGTTGTTTCGTCAGTCATCTGATATCCAGCGTAGGCGAGAAATGCCCAACCTACCATAAACATCACGCCGCCCATTGGAGTGATAGGTCCAAACCACTTCACCCCTGTTAGCGCTAAGGCGTATAGACTACCGCTAAAGAAAAGGATGCCGATGATAAAGCAAATTGCAGCACGATGAAATGCCTTTCGAGAATTAGGGTTGCTAACGATCGTTGCCAACAAAGCACACAGTAGGATAGCTAAAGTATGAATAAACTGATAAGTCACGCCCGTTTCGAAAACGCCAATAAGATAAGGCGACAGTATCTTTTTCAAACCGTGGGCAGCAAACGCCCCAAGCGCAACACTCAACAGCCCTGAGATAGAAGCAACTATGACAAGAAAGCGACTAGACATCAGAGATCCCTTTGATAAACAACGCGAGACGATCTACGGCTAACTGTCTATTTTGGGCTTCCGTGAACCCCGAAGACTTGCGAGGCTTAAAGCTATGATCACCATCGGGGATAAAGCTGGTTGAGACTTGGTCTGAAAACTCGAACTGTTCGAATTCTTCAAATTTCCCAAACGTATCTCGCTCTCCTTGGATAATAAGAATCGGTTTATCAATCGTCGCTAAATGTGCACCTTTATAATTCTCTGGTTTACCAGGAGGATGGAATGGGAAACCTAAACAAGCAATGGATTGAACCATGGGATGTTTAGATAGCATGGATGCCATACGTCCTCCCATCGACTTACCACCAATCACTATCGGCTGACCATCAGCAACTTCCTCTATGACTGCAGTCATCGCCTCTAACAGTTTAGGCGCACGATCAGGTGGGCGTTTTTTGCCATCTATTGCACGTTTTTCCATATAAGGAAAATTGAAACGAGCAACGCGAACCCCTTTTTCAGCCAAACGCGTGGTGACATCTTGCATGAACTCGTGGTCCATTCCAGCGCCCGCACCGTGAGCAAATAAGAACAGTGGTCCATTTTCTGGGCCATCAAACACAACATTATTCATCCAGAAGTTCCTCTTGCTCACTCTGTGCCTTAGCTAACATCCAATCTCTAAAGGTCGCGATACGTCCCATATCTGCTTGTTTATCATGGCACACGACGTAAAACGCATTCTTGGTGACTAGCACTTCATCAAACGGAGCAATCAATCGCCCAGCATCAAGCTCGGGTTGAGCTAATACGTTATTCCCTAAAGCAATCCCTTGCCCATGTGCCGCGGCTTGCAGCACCATAGTCGAGTGACTGAATATCGGGCCATGATTCACATTTACGCCATCAATCTCGTTTTGTTTCGCAAACTGCTTCCAGTCTTTACGAGAGGTATCATGCAATAAGGTGTGTTTTGACAAATCAGATAGCGCATCTAAAGGCTTATTGCCAAGTAACAATGCTGGAGAGCAGAGTGGTACCAAAAACTCCTGATAGAGCTTATCAGCACGTAAACCAGGCCAATTACCTCGGCCGTAGTAAATCGCTACGTCAACGTCATCCGTTAGCGAACCCTCATCCATGTCCACCGCTTTTATGCGCACATCAATGTCAGGTTCTTGCTCATTAAAGTCAGCAAGCCTAGGAACCAACCATTGAATCGCAAAGCTCGGCGGTAAGCTGATGGTCAACGCACCTTTTTCGCTTCGCTCTAATACCTTATCTGTCGCTTCAGCTAAAGAGGTAAATATATCTTTGATATCAAGAAAATAGCCTTGCCCTTCTTCGGTAAGCAATAATGAACGATTACGGCGACGAAACAGTTTTAATCCCAAGAATTCTTCAAGGGCTTTAATCTGATGACTGACCGCAGCTTGGGTCACAAACAGTTCTTCCGCTGCGCGAGTAAAACTCAAATGGCGCGCTGCAGCTTCAAAAACTTTTAGCGAGTTAAGTGGAGGCAAACGTCTAGACATAGCGACTCTCTAAAGCATTAGTTTTTTTAATCTGAAACATTATAAATTGTCCATTGCCGAACAGCCAGAGAAATTCTATATTTCATCCCGCAAACGCGAGTCTGAACGGCTTGATTCTCTGTAGAATCAATTGACTTGCGCTTGCGATGTTGTGTTTGCAATCTCGATTTTCGAGTTAGGTAGATTCTACCACCACACTTTGGCTAGTTATCCCCTAGTCGATGTGTGTACTTCCTGTATTTTTGACCTGTCTGTCAAATTTTCTTACACCGCCTAAATGGCGGTGTTTTTTTATCTGCGTTTTATTCGAAACTATTGCATAAAAAAACGGCCGCAATTTGCGACCGCTTATTACAATATTATTAATAGTAGAACTAATCGTTAATCTGTCAGATTAAGATTACAGACCTGCTGCGGCAAACACCTGATTGACGATTTCTTGCGCTTCTGCCTCGATCAGTTTCAAATGCTCTTCACCTTTGAAGCTTTCACAATAAATCTTATAGATGTCCTCTGTGCCTGACGGACGAGCCGCAAACCAGCCGTTTTCTGTCGTCACTTTCAGACCGCCGATTGCAGCACCGTTACCTGGAGCGTGCGTCAGACGAGCTGTGATGGCATCACCAGCTAACGTTTCTGCCGCTACCATTTCTGGAGACAGTTTCTTAAGTACATTCTTTTGTTCAGTGTTGGCAACAGCTTGAATACGGTTGTACTTAGATTCACCGTGCTTCGCTGCCAGCTCCTCGTAGTACTCTTGTGGATTCTTACCCGTTACCGCGGTAATTTCAGCAGCTAGCAAGCAAAGGATGATACCGTCTTTGTCCGTTGACCATGGCGTTCCGTCTTTACGTAAGAAGGACGCACCAGCACTTTCTTCACCACCGAAGCCAAACTCGCCGTTATACAGACCATCTACAAACCACTTAAAGCCCACAGGTACTTCACACAGTGTGCGGCCAAGGTCGGCAACCACACGGTCAATTAGCGCACTCGATACTAGCGTCTTACCTACTGCCACATCGTCACGCCACTGGTTACGATGACGGTACAGATAGTCGATACAAACAGCCAAATAGTGGTTCGGGTTCATTAGGCCTTTTGGCGTCACAATACCGTGACGGTCATAATCTGGGTCATTACCAAATGCTAAATCGTAGTCATCTTTAAGCGCCAGTAATCCAGCCATCGCATAAGGTGATGAGCAGTCCATGCGAACCACGCCGTCTTTATCTAAAGACATAAACTGGAATGATGGGTCTACCGCTTCGCTGACTAACGTCAGATCCAAGTTGTAAGCGCTGGCAATTTGACGCCAGTAATCGATACCTGAACCACCTAATGGATCAACGCCGATTTTCAGGTTTGACTTCTGAATCGCTTCCATATCAATCACATTTACCAAGTCATCGATGTACGGCTTAACAAGGTCACGCTCTTGGAATAAAGGCTGAGATTTTGCTACTGCAATAGGAAGACGTTTCACGTCTTTCATTTCATTAGTAATGATGTCGTTAGCACGATCCTCAATAGCCTGAGTAAGTTCTGCTTCTGCTGGACCGCCATGCGTTGGGTTGTACTTGATGCCACCATCTTGTGGTGGGTTATGCGATGGTGTAATAACAATACCATCCGCTTTATCCGCATTTGCTAAGTTATGAGTAAGAATAGCGTGAGAAATACCCGGTGTTGGGGTGTAACCATTGTTCTCTTGAGCGATAACAGTAACGCCGTTTGCTACAAGCACTTCAACGACAGTTGAGAATGCAGGCTCTGACAATGCGTGAGTATCTTTACCTACGAAAAGTGGACCTGTAGTGCCCTTTTCTGCACGAACTTCAGCAACAGCTTGCGCTATTGCTAAAATGTGGTTTTCATTGAAGGTTGCTTTGTCAGCGCAACCACGGTGACCGGAAGTACCAAATTGCACACTTTGTGCTTGGTTGCCAGCTTCAGGTTGAATTAAAAAGTAATTAGCAACGAGCGCAGGAATATTATGCAGGTCTTCTTGCTGAGCCTTTTGGCCCGCGCGTGGGTGTATAGCCATAACAGACGTCCTTTCAAAATTAAGCTTAAAAATAAAAAAAACCTCATAATACTCGTTTCAATATGAACATTATGAGGTTTGAATCGAAATCTTAGATGGATGCCGTCACTTTTTCGATGAGTTCGGCGGGATAATCCATCATGGTCATCACCTGCTCCACCATTTGCCTTTTACGACTGGTATTAGTGTTGGTGATAACCCAGAAAGGGGTATTAGGAATTGCTTTCGGCTTAGTCGTATTGCCGCTTTCTAGCAAAGCCGCTTCATTATTTGCGAAATAAACGCGTTTGCGACCTTTAACTTGTGAAGCTTCAGAGAAGCCTTCTGGATTTAAGCGATGCAGAGTTGATAGTACCAACATAAATCTATCGATAGCTTTTTTCAATCCAGCAAACTCGTCAGAAATCAGCAATGAGCGCATTTCTTTTACTGAATCTACCGCCTCTACCTGAGGGATCTCTTTACTAACGACGATAGTTTTAGCGGCAGCTGGTTTCTGTTCCGTTTCGGCTGCATCTACCTTTAATAAACGTCGTAAGATATCTGAAGCACTTTCGCCAATGTGGTGGGTCTGGCTTGCAATATAACGGTATAGATCCTCATCAACCTCAATTGTTTTCATTCGCTTTTCACAGTCTCTATGTTTAAACTCTGGGTGATTATAACGAGTTCCGCGATGAACCTCTACGTTAAACACATCACGAATAACAGAAAAATGTCAGCTTTATTGAACTATAAAAGAGAAGGTCAAGGCTTACCTGTCGTCCTCATCCACGGTCTGTTCGGAGACTTGAACAACCTTGGTGTTTTGGCCAGAGACCTAAAACAAGACTTTGATGTCATCAGTATCGACCTACGCAACCATGGTCGTTCTTTCCATAGTGATGATCATAACTACACCTTAATGGCTCAAGATGTGGTGCAACTGCTTGAATCATTGGATATCACCAAGCCAATCGTCATCGGTCATTCAATGGGTGGCAAAGTTGCTATGCGTTTGTGTGATTTTGACTACCCACTTTCAAAACTGATTGTGATGGACATGTCTCCTGTCGAGTACACTGTGCGCAGACATGACAATGTTTTGTCTGGACTAGACGCAGTAATTGCCAGTAAGCCAACGTCGCGCGCTGATGCTATGGCGCTAATGAGTCAACACATCGAAATGGAAGGGGTTCGCCAATTTCTTGGTAAATCTTTGTATAAACACGATGACTATCTTGCTTGGCGTTTTAATGTTGAGAGCTTGAAACGTAACTACTTAGCTATCTTGAGCTGGCAACCAATTGAGAAAAGTAATGTTCCGATTTTATTTATTAAAGGCGGAGACTCAGATTACCTCACGGCCGAACATCAACCTTTGATACAAGCTCAATTTTCAAATGCCAAAGCGCATGTTATTGCCAATACTGGGCATTGGCTTCATGCAGAAAAACCAGCAGAAGTACTAAGAGCTATACGCAAATTTATCTAAATTTGACGTCAAACCATTACTCGACTGCGAGCACGCATTAACTTTATCGAACAACAGTGGTATAGTTCCGCGCAAGCATATTGGCATAAAGGAATACCATGCTTTACGACTACATAAACAAACTGGAATCTATTGGTTTGGATCTACTGTTTGCAGCGATCTTCTTTTTGATCGGTATGGCAATCAAAGATGTCCTCAAACAAGGTAATGTTCCTGTTTTTGGTCGACGTATTGTATGGCTTGTGCTGTTCTTAGGGTGTGCAGGTTTTGTCGCAAAAGGCATTATTCAGCTCAGCTGGGAAGGCACAGGACTCGGCTAACGTTCCGGTTCCTTAATCCAACACAGACAATGAAAAGGTACTGAATCTATGGCAAGTGTAGGTCTATTCTTTGGTAGCGATACTGGCAACACAGAAGCTATTGCAAAGATGATCCAAAAACAATTGGGTAAACAGCTCGTTCACGTTCAAGACATTGCAAAAAGCAGCAAAGAAGATATCGACAACTTCGATTTACTGCTTTTAGGTATCCCAACTTGGTATTACGGCGAAGCTCAAGCAGATTGGGATGATTTCTTCCCAGAGCTAGAAGGCATTGACTTCTCAACTAAGCTTGTTGCTATCTTTGGCTGTGGTGACCAAGAAGACTACGCAGAGTACTTCTGTGATGCTATGGGTACAGTACGTGACATCGTTGAAGCAAAAGGCGGTACTATCATTGGTTACACACCAACTGAAGGGTACGAGTTTGAAGCTTCTAAAGCACTTGTTGAAGGCGATGAGTCACAATTCGTTGGCCTGTGTATCGACGAAGACCGCCAGCCAGAACTAACTGATGAGCGCGTATCTAACTGGACTAAGCAACTTTATGAAGAAATGTGCTTAGCTGAGCTAGAAGATTAATTCACTCTTCAACGTGAGTGCAAAAAAACCTCCAATTAGGAGGTTTTTTTATTTTGATTGGGTATCAGAAGCACTACAAATTCGGGTTTTGGATGCAATTTGGCCTGTTTCAAACTCAATCGACTCTGTTGCAGCAATTTGGCTAACATTACTAAACCGTCCATTAAGTATAGGCATCAGCTGCTGACAGACTTGCTGAGTCATCGCCTCTAGCATCCAGGTAGTCATTGATTCTGTTTCTGGGTCTCCCGCATATCGATATGTGGTCGTTCTAAACAAAATCCCATCATTGAGCGCAAGGTGCATATCAGAGATTGTGATTTTAGGGTCAACTTGCTTAAATTGAGTATGAGCAAGATCGTCGTTGAGCTGTCTCAAAATTTCAGGTGTTAAGGTTTCTGAAAATACAGTACCGCTAAAGAGCACTGTTAAACCCAAAATGATTAAACGCTTCACTGTCACCTCACTACATCATTAATTCAGTTAATAATAAACCAAACCATAACCGTGTTGTGTACTACTGGTAAAAACTAAGCTTGCACCGACGTCGTTTCATTTTCCGTTTCTGCGCGATATTTAGGCTTCTTACGAATATAAAGTTTACGTTGGATGGTGGCGACGATCTCACCATGTTGGTTGTGAATGTGAGTGACAAACTCTGGAAAGCACTTATCCCCTGTTGCCGTGCTATGTAGAATGCCGTCCAACATATCTTGGCTCACGACAAACTCAGCATTTAAGTCAGAAAAACCTGGCTTGATAAAATCGATACTGGCTTCTTTATCCCAAACATAATATTGCTCGCGAAGAATTCCCATCAACATCAACGAATAGATAGGATCAGTCATGGCGAAAATACTGCCGCCAAACTGGGAACGATTGGCATTTTTGTTCCACCACTTCAGTTTTAACCGCACTTTAACTGAACGAAAATCCTCACTGATCTCAGTGATTTTTATCCCGGCTCCCCAAAAGGGTGGCCAGATGTTCAATGCAAACTTCACGTATTTGGGTTTATAAATTTTCGCTAATCGTTTATCCATAACTCGCAATCCAACTTGATATGTAAACGAATTGTAACTGGTCAGATGTGTTTGTAAAGTGACATTGTTCGCCTTCTATGTTAATACTTAGTAACCCTTTGAAGTTCGAGGTTTATTGTTACGCTGTAGTACCCTATAATGAATAGATTACTGAAATCTGTTTATTGCTGCAGATCATTACAGGAAAGTTTATGTCAGACAACAATAAGGCACTTAAAGACGCGGGACTGAAAGTCACGCTGCCGCGACTAAAAATTTTAGAAGTACTGCAGAAGCCAGAGTACCAACATATCAGTGCAGAAGATCTGTACAAGAAGCTCATCGATCTTGGAGAAGAGATCGGTTTAGCAACGGTTTACCGTGTTCTAAACCAATTTGATGATGCGGGTATTGTTACACGCCATCACTTCGAAGGTGGTAAATCGGTATTTGAGCTTTCTACTCAGCACCATCATGATCACCTTGTGTGCCTAGATTGTGGTGAGGTTATCGAGTTCTCTGACGATGTGATTGAAACTCGTCAAAAAGAGATTGCCGCTCGTTATAATATCGAACTCACCAACCACAGCCTTTACCTCTATGGTAAGTGCATTGGTGGAGCATGCAAAGATAACCCTAAAGCGCACGAACCTCGTTAACACGCAAAATGGGTAGAATTAAAAAAACCAGCCATTGTGGCTGGTTTTTTAGTATCTAAAGCCTCTCTTAGAAAAGAGAGGCTTAAAGTGATTATTTTGCTTCGACCTTAGCCCAAGTATCACGTAGACCAACGGTACGGTTGAAAACCAAAGATTCAGCACTAGAGTCTTTGATGTCCGCACAGAAGTAACCCATACGCTCAAATTGGTAACCTTGAGAAGCATCTGCTACTGCCAAACTTGGCTCTACAAAGCCCTTTGACACAACTAGAGACTCTGGATTGATGGTTTCAGCAAAGTTATCCGCCGCCGCAGGGTTAGCAACAGTAAACAAGCGATCATACAGGCGAATCTCAGCAGGTAGACCTTTATCCGCTGATACCCAGTGAATAACGCCTTTCACTTTACGACCGTCAGCTGGATTTTTACCTAGCGTATCAGCATCGTAACTACAGAAAATCGTAGTAATATTGTCAGCTTCGTCTTTCTCAATGCGCTCTGCTTTGATGACATAGGCACCACGTAAACGAACTTCTTTACCTAAAACAAGACGCTTATACTTCTTGTTGGCTTCTTCGCGGAAATCTTCACGTTCAATCCAAACTTCACGAGTAAATGGTACTTCACGTGTACCCATTTCTGGTTTATTCGGGTGATTTGCAATTGATAAGGTTTCACCTTCACCTTGGTAGTTTTCGATCACAATCTTCACAGGATCTAAAACAGCCATTGCACGAGGAGCGTTCTCATTCAAATCATCGCGAACGCATGACTCTAGAGAACCAAACTCGATCATGTTCTCTTGTTTTGTCACACCGATACGTTTGCAGAACTCACGAATTGAAGCAGGCGTAAATCCACGACGACGCAGACCAGAAATCGTTGGCATACGCGGGTCATCCCAGCCGTTAACCAGTTTCTCAGTCACCAGTTGGTTAAGCTTACGCTTTGACATCACTGTGTATTCCAAGTTCAGACGACTGAACTCATACTGATGCGGTTGGCAATCAATAGTGATGTTTTCAAGAACCCAGTCGTACAAGCGACGGTTATCTTGGAACTCTAACGTACATAGCGAGTGGGTAATGCCCTCAAGCGCATCTGAAATACAGTGAGTGAAGTCATACATCGGATAAATGCACCACTTGTCACCTGTTTGATGGTGGTGAGCGAAACGAACACGATAAAGCACAGGATCGCGCATAACCATAAATGATGAACTCATGTCGATCTTGGCACGAAGACAAGCTGTACCCTCTTCGAAGCCGCCATCACGCATTTTTTCGAATAGCGCTAAGTTCTCTTCAACTGAACGATCACGATATGGGCTTGGTTTACCAGGTGCGGTAAGCGTTCCACGATACTCGCGGATCTGCTCTGGACTTAGCTCGTCAACATACGCTAAGCCTTTATTAATCAATTCAACCGCATACTCGTAAAGCTTATCGAAGTAGTTTGATGAATAACACACGTCACCAGACCACTCAAAGCCTAACCAGCTTACATCATTCTTAATCGAC
The DNA here is from genome assembly GCF_900088415.1 of Vibrio mediterranei. Lineage (GTDB taxonomy): Bacteria > Pseudomonadota > Gammaproteobacteria > Enterobacterales > Vibrionaceae > Vibrio > Vibrio mediterranei. Next base: position 427,884 of record NZ_FLLQ01000003.1, on the reverse strand, counting down.
TCAACGTATTCAACGTCTTCTTTTTCAGGGTTTGTATCATCAAAACGAAGATTACATTGTCCCTGATAGTCCTGAGCAATACCGAAGTTTAAACAAATAGATTTTGCGTGACCGATATGCAGGTAACCATTTGGCTCCGGCGGAAAACGAGTATGCACGCTAGTATGCTTGCCATCCGCTAAATCTTTATCAATGATTTGGCGAATAAAGTTCGATGGACGAGCCTCAGCTTCACTCATCTATAACACCTCTATGTTTTAAGTATTGTCAGATATATAAACGCTAATGATCCACAATTCCTTGCGAAACCTCAACAAGAACTCGCATTTTCACAAGATTATTTTAGTACTGAAAGTTGAACGGTGAAAAAGCAGAAGAAAAGAGGCATAAAAAAAGCCTCTCAAATGAGAGGCTTTACTATGGAAATCAATGAGTAGCTAGACTATGGAAGTTTTACTTCTGATAGGTCTTCACCAGCACCGATAGACTTCATTTCACCGGCAATGATTTCAGCTAGAGGGCCTAGGATAACTTGTAGGTTATTTTCACCTAGTTTCACTACACCTTTCGCACCTAGCTTTTTAAGTACCGCTTCGTCAGCAACAGAGCGGTCTTTAAGCGTTAGACGTAGACGTGTGATACAAGCATCGATTGAAGTTAGGTTATCGTGACCACCTAGGGCTTTTAGGTATTGGCGAGCTAGGTCACCGTTTTTCACGTCACCGTCAACTTCTACTTCTACATCATCGTCTTCACGACCAGGCGACTTCAGGTTGAAAGCGCGGATTGCGAAGCTGAATGTGAAGAAGTATAGAGCACCGAAGCCTAGACCGATTAGTAGTAGTGTGAATGGTTTCGTAGCTAGACCCCAGTTCAATACGAAGTCGATTAGACCAGCAGAGAAGCCGAAGCCGTGTAGCGTACCAAACATGTTAGCAACAACTAGAGCTAGACCAGTAAATACTGCGTGCATTGCATATAGTGCAGGTGCTAGGAATACAAACATGAACTCTAGTGGCTCTGTGATACCAGTTAGGAATGAACAGAATGCTACAGAGAATAGTGCACCACCAACTTGGCTGCGTTTCTCAGCAGGTGCTGCTAGGTACATTGCTAGTGCTGCACCTGGTAGACCAAACATCATTACAGGGAAGAAGCCGTTCATGAATACACCAGCGCTCTTATCGCCGCCGAAGAAGCGGTGTAGGTCACCAGTTTTCACTGTTTCAGTAACTTCTTTAACTGTTGCTGTGATTTCAGGAGTTACAGAGTTAGCAAACTCGAATGTATGAGCTTGACCAGCTACTAGAGTCTTAGCAAGAGCTGGGTCTACACAAAGCTGTTGTAGAGAAGGAAGCGCTTGACCAGCAGCTTGAGCGCCAGTAACTAGAACTTCTTGACACGTACCCATACCGAACCAGAAGTATGAGTTAAGAACGTGGTGAAGACCTACAGGGATAAGTGCACGGTTAAGCGTACCATAAACGAACTGACCAATTGCGCCAGAAGTTGATACTGCGTGTGCTAGAGCGTCAAGACCACCTTGGATGCTAGGCCAAACCACACCTGAGATCGCACCTGCTACTAGAGCAAATAGACCAGCCATGATAGGAACTAGACGCTTACCTGCGAAGAATGCCAACCATTCTGGAAGACGAGTCGCATGGAATGCGTTGTAAGAGTGACCTGCAATGATACCTGCGAAGATACCACCGAAGAATGACATGTTAACGTCAGCGTTGATTGTTGTTGCTGTCGCAGTTAGAACGAAGTAAGCAACTGCACCAGCAAGACCTGCTGCACCGTTACCGTCTTTAGAAAGACCAATCGCAATACCTAGACCGAATAGCAGAGGTAGTTGACCGAAAATCGCTCCACCAGCTTGCGCCATAAATGGAATGTCTAAAAGGTCGCCTTGACCCAAACGTAGTAGAAGCGCCGCAATCGGAAGCGTTGCGATAGGTAGCATTAACGCTTTACCTAGCTTCTGTGCATATCCTAGCATATTCACCTTAAGTTCCCCCTATAGGATTTGAATTTTGTTGGACGACTTATTTTAGCCGTTCAATTTAGTCCTATTCAGTTTATGAAATTAATTTTGCTCCGCAAATTAAAACCTCACCATTTGTGATCATAATCACCAGTTTTTGCCAAAATAGAGGCTTTTTGCTAGCTAGATCATAAAACTTATTTTATCATACGAAAAAATAGCAAAATCTAAGTAGGATTTTGCCTGAGAGAGTTGCACTAAGTAGCGATTATTTTGCGATTGGAATCAACTTTTCCAATGTAATGACTACACATAAAATAACAATAACTCCCTCATTATCATTAAGTTACTTTGACTGTTTTATCTAATTAAAACTTGCTGACTACTAAATCCGTCTCATTGCTACAAGCAGAAAACTAAGTCGAATCTTCACTGTTTCGATAACCGCAATGAGCTAAAGAGAATACAACACAAGGATTCGCTAACTATGTATGCATTAACTAACTGTAAGATCTTCACGGGTAGTGACGTTCTCACCAATCATGCGGTGCTAATCAATGGTGACCAAATCGAGTCAGTTCTGCCTAGCGCAGAGCTTCCAAGTGACATTAAGTGCTTGGATTTAAACGGTGCAAACCTAAGCCCGGGTTTTATTGATTTGCAGCTAAACGGCTGTGGCGGTGTGATGTTCAATGACGAAATAACCGCTGACACTATCCATACCATGCATAGAGCTAACCTTAAGTCAGGCTGTACTAGCTTCTTACCTACGCTGATTACTTCATCTGATGACAATATGCGTCAGGCATTGACCGCTGCTCGCGAATACCACAGCCAGTACCAAAACCACTCTCTTGGCCTACACCTAGAGGGTCCTTACCTAAACGTTGCGAAAAAAGGCATTCATAGCCCTGACTTCATTCGTCAATCTGACGATGCAATGATCGACCTTATCTGTGAAAACCGCGACCTCGTCGCAAAAGTGACCTTAGCTCCGGAACAAAACGCACCAGAGCATATCGAAAAGCTACGTAAAGCAGGTATTGTGGTCTCAATTGGCCACACTAATGCCACTTACGAAGAAGCCCGTAAAGGTTTTGAATCTGGCATTACATTCGCAACGCATTTATTTAATGCGATGACGCCAATGACAGGTCGTGAGCCAGGCGTTGTTGGTGCTATCTACGATACGCCAGATGTCTACGCCGGTGTGATTGCCGATGGTTTCCATGTTGACTATGCGAACATTCGCATCGCGCATAAAGTGAAAGGTGAAAAGTTAGTATTAGTGACGGACGCCACAGCTCCAGCGGGTGCTGACATGGATTACTTTATTTTTGTCGGTAAGAAAGTATATTACAAGGATGGTAAGTGCGTGGATGAAAACGGCACGCTAGGTGGCAGCGCACTTACAATGATTGAGGCGGTTCAGAACACAGTTGAACACGCTGGTATCGCTTTGGACGAAGCTCTACGAATGGCGACGCTTTACCCTGCTAAAGCAATGGGTTTAGAAGACAAGCTTGGCCGTATTAAGAAAGGCATGATTGCTAACTTGACCGTATTCGATAGAGATTATAATGTCCAAGGCACAATTGTTAACGGACAATACGAGCAAAATTGAGCATGAATGGCGGACAAATAGGTAACGTAGATTTAGTAAAACAACTTAACAGTGCAGCGGTTTACCGTTTAATAGACCAACAAGGGCCTATTTCTCGCATTCAAGTTGCTGATGTTAGCCAGCTGGCACCTGCAAGCGTTACCAAGATTACCCGCCAATTATTGGAGCGCGGCCTTATCAAAGAGGTCGCTCAACAAGCCTCAACAGGTGGACGCAGAGCCATCTCTCTAACGACAGCAGTGGAGCCTTTCCACTCTGTCGCTGTACGTCTCGGTCGAGATTATGTGCAGTTCTCTCTTTACGATTTGGGTGGCCGTGAAATGGCCTTCTCCCATAATGATTTTTACTACACCAATCAAAGTGAACTTAGCGAAGGCTTGGTGACATCGCTTCGCGAATTTCTAAAAGAACACAGTCCTAAAATCGAACAGCTTATTGCTATTGGCATTACCCTACCCGGTCTGGTTAACCCGACTACGGGTGTTGTTGAATATATGCCAAATACCGACATCGACAAACTCGAGCTCGCTGATCTAGTTCGTGCTCAATTCAAAGTAGAGTGTTTTGTAGGTAACGATATTCGTGGTTTAGCTCTGGCAGAACATTACTTTGGCGCAAGCCGTGATTGCCAAGATTCCATATTGGTCAGTGTTCACCGTGGCACTGGTGCTGGTATTATCGTCAATGGCCAAGTGTTCTTAGGGCACAACCGCAATGTGGGTGAAATTGGCCACATCCAAATCGATCCGCTAGGTGAACAATGCCAATGTGGCAACTTTGGCTGCTTAGAAACGGTTGCGGCTAACCCAGCAATTGTCAAACGCGTTAAAAAGCTGATTGAACAAGGGTATGAGTCAACACTTGCTCTAAAAGAGCACATCACCATTGAAGATGTTTGCTCACACGCATTAAATGGCGACGAGTTAGCCAAACAGAGCTTGGTTCGAGTAGGCAACCAACTCGGCAAAGCCATCGCAATCACTATTAACCTGTTCAACCCGCAAAAAATTATTATTGCTGGTGACATTACCATGGCAAAAGAGATTGTCTTCCCAGCGATTCGTCGTAATGTCGAAAACCAGTCATTAACGACATTCCATACAGAACTACCGATTGTTGCTTCAGAAATCGATAAGCAACCAACAATGGGCGCATTCGCTATGATCAAACGCGCCATGTTAAATGGGGTTTTGTTACAAAAACTACTCGAAGATTGAGAAAATGTTTTGAAATAACAAACAAACCCTTACATAAATTATGTAGAATATGTGACCACACTTCGGTGTGGTCTTTTTGTCTTCAGATAATAAAAAATACTATGGAACTGATCCTTATAACCGTCGCCTTCATCGCGGGTTTCCTCGCATTGAAATGTCAACTACCACCCTTAGTAGGTTTTCTACTTGCTGGGTTTATTCTGCATCACTTTGGTTTTGAATCAACCGATACCATTACCACCCTTGCCGATCTTGGTGTGACACTTCTACTGTTTACTATTGGCTTAAAGCTCGACATTAAAACTTTGTTGTCCAAAGAAATTTGGGCCGGCGCAACCATTCACAATCTACTTTCGACACTTTTGTTCGCCGTTTTGTTGTTAGGTTTGAAAATTCTGGGCGTTTCTAGTCTTGCTACTCTCGACATTGAGCAACTTATTCTGCTGGGCTTTGCTCTCTCATTCTCGAGCACTGTATTTGCAGTAAAAACCTTGCAAGAAAAAGGCGAGATGAATGCTACCTATGGCACACTCGCTATTGGTATTCTGGTTATGCAGGATATCTTCGCGGTCATATTTTTAACGGCTTCGACAGGCAAGTTCCCAGAATGGTATGCCATCGGACTATTTGCTCTTCCTCTCCTTCGTCCCATCATGTTCAAGCTATTAAATAAAGCCGGACATGGCGAAATGCTCGTTTTAAGTGGCATCTTCTTCGCGCTCGTCATGGGCGCGGGGTTATTTGAATTGGTTGGAATGAAGCCAGATTTGGGTGCGCTTATCTTGGGTATGCTGTTAGCTTCACACTCTAAAGCTTCTGAGCTGTCAAAATCACTTTTCAATCTAAAAGAGCTGTTCTTAGTCTGCTTTTTCCTCAATATTGGTCTTGCTGATCAGCCTACTATCGAAGGTTTTGTGCTCGGAGCATTGCTCCTATTGTTACTGCCACTAAAAGGCATTCTGTACTTCGTGGTCATCAACGCATTTAAATTCCGTGTCCGTACATGTCTTTTGACTACACTCACTCTGTTTAACTTCAGTGAGTTCGGTCTCATTGTCGGTGGCTTGGCTTACAAACTGGGTTGGATTTCCGGTGACATCTTAGTCGCGTTAGCCATTGCCGTATCGTTGTCCTTTATCGTTTCTGCCCCTCTAAACCGAATTGGGCACAGCATTTACTTGCGCAGTGCGAAGTGGCTAAAGGAACAAGCAGCAGAGAAGATCAATACCCGCGATCAATTCATCAATCCAGGCGAAGCTCAAGTTCTGATTCTTGGCATGGGACGAATCGGCACTGGTGCTTATGACGAGCTCTACCAACGATATGGAAAAGTTAGCCTAGGTGTTGAAGTGCGCGAAGAAGCCGCTAAGCAACATCGAGAGGAAGGCAGAAATGTTATAGCCGGCGACGCCACCGACCCTGATTTCTGGGAACGTATTCTCGACACAGCTCATGTAAAGTTGGTATTGCTGGCAATGCCCCACCATCAAGGTAATCAAACTGCGTTAGACCTACTTCACCAAAAGCAGTTTAAAGGGCAAATTGCTGCTATCGCCGCTTACCCAGATCAATTGGATGAGTTGGAGCAGATGGGTGTCAATGCAGCATTTAATATCTACAGCGAAGCAGGTAGTGGTTTCGCACGCCATGTGTGCGATCAGCTGCAACCTAACCTCAAATAACAACCTCTACAAACATATTTAAAAGCCGGTCAATCCGGCTTTTTTTGTGGTTAATTGACCATCAAAGCACCAATATCTAAATGCTATATACCAAAAAAGCCATTTAATTAAAAAAAATTTAATCAAACCTCACTTTTATCATCTTTTTCGTTCATCACGGTTGCTTTTTTTTGAGCAGATGGCAAATTGAACTCAACAGCGTTAAATTTCATCTAAAAGGAAGTTGTATGTGTTCAGTATTTGGCATTTTAGACATAAAAAGTGATGCAGCCGCTCTACGTCCAGTCGCGTTAGAGATGTCTAAAAAGCTTCGTCATCGTGGACCAGATTGGTCTGGTATCTATGCTTCAGACAAAGCAATTCTTGCGCATGAGCGCCTAGCTATCGTTGGCCTAAATAGTGGTGCTCAACCACTTTACAGCCAAGATAAAAAACACATCCTTGCTGTTAATGGTGAAATCTACAACCACAAAGAAATTCGTGCTCGCTATGAAGGCAAATATGAGTTCCAAACTGACTCAGATTGTGAAGTCATTCTAGCGCTATACCAAGACATGGGTGCAGACCTACTAGAAGAGCTAAACGGCATTTTCGCTTTCGTCCTTTATGATGAAGAGAAAGATGAGTATCTTATTGGCCGTGACCATATTGGTATCATTCCGCTTTACCAAGGCTACGACGAACACGGTAACTACTATGTTGCGTCAGAAATGAAAGCGCTAGTGCCTGTTTGTAAGACTATTAGCGAATTCCCTCCTGGCAGTTACTATGGCTCTAAAGATGCAGAGCCTCAGCGTTACTATATTCGTGACTGGAACGAATACGCAGCAGTGCAAGGCAACAGTACAAGCAAAGAAGAACTGACTGAAGCATTAGAAGCGGCGGTTAAACGTCAGCTAATGACAGATGTACCTTATGGCGTACTACTTTCAGGTGGCCTTGACTCTTCTATCACTTCTGCTGTCGCAAAACGTTTCGCAGCAATGCGTATTGAAGACGATGAAAAGTCAGCGGCATGGTGGCCTCAACTTCACTCATTTGCAGTTGGCCTCGAAGGCGCTCCAGATCTCAAAGCAGCTCGTGAAGTAGCAGACCAAATCGGCACCGTTCACCACGAGATGACCTATACCATTCAAGAAGGTTTGGATGCCATTCGCGATGTTATCTACCACATCGAAACGTATGATGTCACCACAATCCGTGCTTCAACGCCTATGTTCCTAATGGGACGTAAAATCAAAGCAATGGGTATTAAGATGGTTCTTTCTGGTGAAGGGGCAGACGAGATCTTTGGTGGCTACCTGTATTTCCACAAAGCGCCAAACGCAAAAGAGTTCCACGAAGAAACAGTTCGTAAGCTGCTTGCATTGAACATGTTTGACTGCGCACGTGCCAACAAATCACTTGCAGCATGGGGCGTTGAAGGCCGTGTACCTTTCTTAGATAAAGAGTTTATCGATGTAGCAATGCGCTTAAACCCTGAAGACAAAATGTGTGGCAACGGTAAGATGGAAAAACACATCCTGCGTGAGTGTTTTGAACACTACCTTCCAGAGTCAATCGCATGGCGTCAAAAAGAGCAGTTCTCTGACGGTGTTGGCTACAGCTGGATTGATACACTAAAAGAAGTGGCTGAAGCGAAAGTGACTGACCAACAAATGGAAACCGCAGCATTCCGCTTCCCATATAACACGCCAACAACAAAAGAAGGTTACGCATACCGTGAAATCTTCGAAGAGCTGTTCCCACTCGAATCTGCGGCCCAATGTGTTCCAGGTGGCCCGTCGGTAGCGTGCTCTTCTGCAAAAGCACTTGAATGGGATGAGTCTTTCCGGAACTGTGTTGATCCTTCAGGTCGAGCTGTTCAAGCAGTTCACAACGACTCTTACTAAATGTCAAAGTTAACCTAATCCAAAAAAACCAGCCTCACGGCTGGTTTTTTTGAACACTAAATTGATGTTAGCCCGGGTGACCATCCACTCTTGGAGTGACTAGCATTTTGCCAAAGTGGTATACATACATACCGAACGCAAAGGCCCAAAGCCCCGCACTAATATCAATCATCAGGAACATGTGCTGTAGCCACACGGCCACACCAATACTACGAATGACTGCTGCAACAATAATAGCAACAAATGCCCATGTCATATTAGGGCCCTTATAGATAGCACGACCAGTATGCCCCATCGTCACGCGACTGATCATAGATAAAACTACGCCACCTAACGCACCTACCGCAAACAAGTGAAGCATAGCGTGTGATGCAAAAGCATCGCTTAGCATTCCTCGGTACAACAGGCTTAATGGCAGACATAAATAAGTCAGCATTAATGACCAAACTAAAGGTTCAGAAAGCGTCAGCCAAGGCTTCCAACGCAACCAACGCACTAGTTGAAACAGCCCTGCAATCAACATAAGCGGTTTACCCAGCACAGCAAATGATAACGGGAAGAAACTCAACACGAATAACCCCATCAGAGGCAGCGTCGCTAGCCACTCCAGCCAAACTAATGGCTGGGGTTTATCAAACTGGAATCGGCGCGAAGAGAAAAACGGAATCACTCTACCGCCCATTACTGAGATCAGGATAGTGAACCACCAGATCATCGCGCCCCATACCGCACTTGAACTAAATGGAGGCATTCCTTTAACAGTGGCATAACTGGCAAAGTTGGCAAAAATAGCTAACAAAAACAAAGGCACAAAAAACAAGTTCTTCCAGCCTTTTGACTGGTAAACCCTAAAACCTACTTCGTATGCGGCTAGCAAGATGAACAGAGACTCAATACTAGACGTCAACCACAACGGTGCTGGTGTCCAAAACAAAACACGTGTTAGCCCCCACAGTGTAACGAGCAATAATAGGCGATAATGCTTAGTTCCGTTAACTCCGGTCCATGTCTGCACTGCTGTTAGGACAAAACCGACCACGATTGCCATCGCAAAACCGAATATCATTTCATGGGCATGCCACCATAACGCGGGGACTTGCAACGCTTCAGGCTGACCTTTTTGGAACATGATGACCCAGGCCACCACCGCAAAGATGGCATAAACGCTTCCGAGTAAGAAAAAAGGACGAAAACCAAGACGAAGCCAAGCTGGTATCTTCTCTTCAACCTTTTTATCAGTAATATTTAGCATAACGACTCACTTAAAATGACATACATTTGTGTAAGTGCACAAATCATACCAAGTAACAAAGGCCCCATATTTCGGGCACCACGAGTCCACATTACTTAAAATAAAGTCAAATGGACATAGATAAAATACAAGTCATTATGACTCATATAGGTTCAATTTAAATCATCCGAAATTTGATCTCTTTGCTATACGAATCAACCACAAATTAGTACTCTAACGCTCACTTTATTCTGGTTGATAATATAGAGAATAGACAATGAAAATGGTTGCGGTCACGGCTTGCCCAACTGGTATTGCTCATACATATATGGCAGCTGACGCTATTCGAAAAGCGGCTCAAAAAGAAAATATCGGCATCAAAGTAGAGACTCAAGGTGCAATGGGTATTGAAGGACAACTGAGCACCCAAGATATCGCTAATGCCGATCTTGTCCTCATTGCTTCCGATATTGAAGTTGAGCACCGAGCTCGATTTACGGGTAGTAAAATACACTGCGTCACAATCGAAGAGGTTCTGACTGATGTTGATTCGGTTATACAGCGTTGCATGGGGCTTGTTAGAGGTTAACCTTGATAGAACGTAGAATCACCTTTGTCCTACCGGAAGACGGGTTTTCTGGATGGAAAATCAATCGATTAAAAACACTGAGTAACATGTTTCGCTCAGTGGTGATTCTGCGTAATTTAACCTGCTGGGATAGTGCTAATATAGAGCATCCACTGCGTATTCTTTCACTAGCAGGCAAACAAGATGACCTTTGCCAGCTGCACATTGAAGGCTCAGATGCTGAGCTTGCTTGTATGGTCTTGATGGACTTTATTGCTGAACACTTTATGTTGGTGAATACGGCTCATCGCTCCAATAAGCACGCCAATCTATCGTTATTGAGAGGATTAAGCACCTTCCGGTTACCATTTGAAATCGACTACCATTTTGCTCGTGACAGCAGCAACGATAAAACCGCCATTCTTGAGCAAGTCGCTAATCTGACAGCCCAAGTTAACTCCGCAGAGATGACACAGAACTTACTGAAACGAGAACAGTATTCGTCAACTGCAACGGGTAAAATGATCGCATTACCACACATACTCACTAGTGACGTAGATAAAGCATCGCTGACCGTCATTAAGTGTGAGAACCCTGTCGATTGGCAAGCACCTAAACTAGGACCCGTTACTCTGGTTATCGCTCTAATACTCCCCTCTCCTCCGGAGCGCTCGCTATTAGTAAGTTTTACTCATCTCACCAAATCGCTATTGGATGAGGAGTTTTGTCACCTGCTGACCACCAGTAGAGAGCCAGAAGCAATAAAAGCGATATTGATTCATCAGCTGGTCAAAGGTCAACGGGCAAATGCCTTATAATACCTGCCGGTACTCGCTTGGCGTTTGCCCTGTTCTTGACTTAAATACTCTAAAAAAGTAATTCACATCTTGATAGCCACAGCGTGTTGCCACTTCCTGCAGCTTAAAGTCGTATTTTTTCAGCATAAACTTCGCGCGTTCCATTCTCACCCACGTGATGTAGTCCGCTAAAGTCATGTGTCCTTGCTGGCGGAACAGTCTCGATAGGTGATTAGGACTAATATGAAATCGCTTCGCAATACTACTGCGAGTAATAGTGCGGTGGAAATTCTCCTGAATGTAAATACAGATACCCTGATACAGGTCGCCACTTCGTAAATTATCTGATGGTTCTGACACCATAGACTGACTATAGGAAAGTAACGCCATGAGCAAGTGCTCATCCATTGGGGACTTTTTCGGCTCTCTTGCTATCGCATTGAGCGCCTCGAGAATATGGTCAATGGCATGACCCGTACGTGTTTGCACACTGTGCTTTTGGATATCGTAAAACCCAGTTTCACCGTGTCTCTTACTCACTAAGCTAAAGCCTAGTTGGCGCTTCCCAAACAGCAAACTTAATACTGAGCAGTCCCCTTGCCAATTTGGTTTGTTCCAGCAGTTCGGAGGAATGTACAACGCATCACCCGATAATACCTTGATTGAGGATATACCCTGTTCAGGATCTTCAAGTTCATTCTCATACTCTCCACTAATTACCAGCTCAAGCCTTGGAAAATTAACTTGATAGCTAAACGGAGGTGGCGTGAGTTGATCGGCAGCAAACCAAATTCGGTTGAAATGCTCCCTTTCAGCAATTAACGTTTCAATTAAATTGTGGAACATTGGCGAATTTCTCCAGCGACCAAATAGAAACACGAGCTATTTTCGTGAGCTACGTCATGCATTTCTGCATTATTCAGGAGGTTACAAAGCTCTAGCCAAGTCTAACATAATGACAATTACGACAATAATAACAACTAGAAACAAATAAATAAGCAATTGATAAATAAAAATTTTAACACAGTTCACTTACCAAAAATGGGTTATATAAAATATTGAGCCAGTTCACATTAAAATTCCATAGGTACAATAATCCAGTAAAAGCCTTTATGGTGCTCTAAAATTTCTTGCCAAAGCCACCGATAATTACCCTATCGAATGACTACATCACTTCTCAGCGAATCGGTCACCCCATTACCGGGATGCCAGTATGTTGTAAATGAGAAATCGTGTAGTCCAACCTCCACCTACAATGGTCAATAGGACAATCATTATGATTACGGATCTCATTAATGAAAAACTGATCTGCCTAAATCTAAAAGCAACGAGCAAGGACGAAGTATTCGCAGAAATGGCGCAGTTGCTCCATGCTCAAGGCAGAATTAGCGATAAAGCACAATTCCTAACCGATATCTATGCTCGTGAAGAAATTGGCAATACCGGATTTGAAGATGGTGTTGCGCTACCGCACGCGAAAAGTAAGGCGGTTGTTGAACCAGCCGTTGCGATTGGTGTGAGCCAATCTGGGATCGACTACGGCGCTGAAGATGGTCAACCGTCAAAACTCTTTTTCATGATCGCCTCTCCAGATGGCGGCTCTGATCATCATATTGAAGTGCTTGCTGAATTATCTTCCAAACTAATTGAAGATGGTTTTATTGAGAATTTCCTAAAGGCAGAAACAGAGCTGCAAGCGTTAGAGTTGCTGCTGGCTAAATCTGAAGCACCAGCTAATCAGCTGGAAGCAAACAAAGGCTTTCTTATCGGCGTAACAGGCTGCCCAACGGGCGTCGCACATACTTACCTTGCAGCAGAAGCATTAGAAAAAGGCGCAGCCGAGCTTGGTTATCAAATCAAGGTAGAAACTAATGGCTCAATCGGCGTAAAAAATTCACCAAGTGCCGATGAAATTGCTCGCGCTGATGCCATCATCGTCGCATCAGACAAGCAAGTGGATATGAATCGCTTCGCGGGTAAAAAACTGATCGAAACTGGCGTTAAAGCCCCTATCAGCGATGCAAAAGCTGTTATAAACCAAGCGCTTGAGGCGCCTGAATTTGTTGCTGATGCCAAAGCAGCCAAATCGGAAGACAATTCTTCGAAGCGTTCTGACTTATACCGTTACTTGATGAACGGCGTATCACACATGATCCCGTTTGTTGTAACTGGTGGTCTTTTGATTGCTTTGGCTCTTGCGGTGGGTGGTCAACCTAGCGAAGCTGGCATGGCTATCCCTGAAGGCAGCATGTGGCAGAAAGTACTTGATGTCGGTGTCGTCGCGTTCACTCTAATGATTCCTGTTCTATCCGGTTATATTGCTTACGCTATTGCCGACCGCCCTGGACTTGCCCCTGGCTTGATTGGTGGCTGGATTGCAAACAACGGTTCATTCTATGGTGCTGAGGCAGGTACAGGCTTTATCGGCGCTATCGTTGCTGGTCTACTTGTCGGTTACTTCGTCAAATGGGTTGTCACTCGTAACTATCACAAGTTTATTCAACCACTTGTGCCGATTATGATTGCACCGATTACTGGCTCTCTCTTTATCTCAGCACTGTTCATCTTCGTTATCGGCGCGCCAATTGCAAGTCTTATGGACAGCTTAAATGCGATGCTTATCAGCATGAGTACAGGTAGCGTTATTCTTCTCGGTATCGTACTTGGTGGCATGGCTGGCTTTGATATGGGTGGTCCATTCAACAAAGTAGCATTCCTATTCTCTGTTGGCATGATTGCAAGTGGTCAAACACAGTTCATGGGTGCGATGGCATGTGCTATCCCAGTTGCGCCACTTGGTATGGGACTAGCGACTGTGCTAGGCCGTAAGTTCAACCTGTTCGAAGAGTCTGAACTTGAAGCTGGTAAAGCTGCAGGTGCAATGGGTCTAGTTGGTATCTCCGAAGGTGCTATCCCATTTGCCGCACAAGACCCAATGTCAGTAATTCCTGCAAACGTCGTTGGTTCAATGGTTGCGGCAGTCATGGCGTTCTCATTCGGTATCACTAACAGCGTGGCACACGGTGGTCCAGTTGTGGCTCTACTTGGCGCAATGAACAAACCTCTACTTGCTCTAGTTTGTATGGCAGCAGGTACGGTTGTGACAGCACTAGTTTGTATCAGCTTGAAAAAAATGCGTGCAGCAAAAGCAGAAATGGCTGTTGCATAACCCGAGCTCCTAAAGGTGCCCCCTGCGCCTATCTTTAAAGCCCCGACTCGGGGCTTTTTTTGTTCTAGAACGATATATAACTCCCTCAAAGTGCGAAACGTTTACATTGGCATCAAGTTCAATATCTACAAGGCGTTACACATCACAAAATGTCTAACTTTGTGAAACTTACATTGCGATATTTACACGATAGGAGTCTAATGAAGTCATATCGAATGAGAGGTTTCAAATGGCAACGATTAAAGACGTAGCAAAGGAAGCTGGCGTTTCAGTAGCAACGGTTTCCCGGGTAATCAACAAATCCCCAAAAGCAAGCGCGGCATCAATAGAATCCGTCACCAGCGCAATGAAAAAGTTAGGCTACCGCCCAAATGCAAACGCTAGAGCTTTAGTCAGTCAAAGTACCAATACTGTAGGTGTATTGGTAAGTGATGTGTCTGACCCATTCTTTGGCACTATGGTGAAAGCCGTAGACAAAGTTGCACACCAACATGGAAAACATATCTTAGTGGGCAATGGCTATCACGATGCTGAAGAAGAGCGTAAAGCAATTGAACTGCTCATCAACAGCCGCTGTGATGCCTTAGTTATACATTCCAAAGCCTTGTCTGATGAAGAACTCATTCAATACGCTGAAGAAGTAAAAGGCTTGGTCTACATTAATCGTGACATTCCCCAACTCCCTGGCCGTTGTATCTCGCTAGATAACTACAAAGGAGCCTATATCGCGACCGAGCATCTCATTCGTAACGGACATACCAACATTGCTTGTGTAGCATCTTCACACAATATCGAAGACGTAGACCAGCGACTAGAAGGCTATCGAGATGCCCTTAAAGCCAATAATATAAAGCTGTCCGCCAGCTATATTGAATACGGCTCTCCAGACAGTGATGGCGGCGAAATCGCCATGACCAACCTACTAACTAAATCACTGCCAATTACTGCTGTGGTGGCGTACAACGATAATATGGCAGCGGGTTCTCTATCAGTGCTTGAAGAAAACCAATATGCCTTGCCAAATCAAATGTCCATTATCGGCTTTGATGATGGTTTGATTGCCAAATACCTTCACCCAAAACTCACCACGATCCGCTACCCAATTCAAATGATGGCGGAAAAAGCAGCACAAATCGCTTTGGCATTATCAAAAAGTGAAGCGGTTGAAACCGATCCAATGATTTACTCACCAACATTAGTACAGCGAGCATCTGTAGGACGTAAGAACTAGTTTGGTCTCAATCACAAAAACAAAAAACACGGCTTTTGCCGTGTTTTTTTGTTTATCAATCCGTTAGTTTGTTACTTGCTGTGCTTTAACCGTTTCAACATTAACGCCTTCAGCAAACTCACCACGCTGTAATTTTTCACGAAGAATCGCATGTTGATCTTCCGTAAACGTGTACTTCGACATAATAAAGATTCGAATCAGCGCCCCTAGTGCAGGCAATAACGCAATACAGAAGAACATGCCATCAAGCGCTGTCTCTGTCTGCTCTGCATTAGGTACATACCCTATCGAAGCTAAAATAAGGCCTGTTAACCCACCAGCAACCGCTACAGATAATTTGCCAGTAAACGTTTGACCAGAGAAAGTAATTGCCGCTGTACGCTTACCACTGTGATAGTACGAATACTCTACGGTGTCAGCGATCATTGCTGAAATCAGGGGGTTAGTCATCATAAAGATAGCGGTAATCACGGCTAACCATGACATCACAACCGTCGGGTTATCGTAACCGGTCATGTAGAAACCAACACGTGCAATAATTTCTAATACACATAGCGTGATAAAAATATCACGTTTCTTAAAGCGCTTCGTTAACACTGGCGTCGCTAAGCAGGCAATCGCACTGACTAAAGTAATCGTACCGATCAGTGAGACTAGTCCAGCATCACCCATGTTGTAAGTGAAGAAGAAAATATACAGGCCATTAACTAAGTTAAAGAACACATTCATAAAGAACGCAGCAAGAATAAAAAACAACGGTTTATTCTTGCGCACTGCTTGGAATGTCTGTTTAAGTGTAACCTTCTCACTCGCCGTAGAAATTCGTTCCTTGGTGTTATAGAAGCCATTCCACATGAACAGCAAACCCGCCACCATCAGGACAATAACTGCAGGTAAATAACCTTGGTCCGCGCGGCCGTCAGCAAAGTAAGCGCTCAGTTTAGGAAATAGCACCAGTGTTGCACCAATACCCGCATTAACACCTAGCATTGCGCATGTTGCTGCTTTTGCACGCTCTTGTGGTTCATCTGTCATAACAGAAGACATTGACCAAAATGGAACATCCGAAATAGTGTATAACGTGCCCCAAAGAATATAGGTGATACCGGCGTACATTACTTTTGTAGATGTATCGGCATCTATATTGTAGAACGACGCAATAGTCACCAATACGATAAGTATTGGCGTAAACAACATATAGGGTCTGAATTTACCAAAGCGAGACTCTAAGGTATCCATGTATCCGGCGATGATAGGGTCATTCACCGCATCCCACACTCGAGCAATTAGAAATATGGTACTCGCCGCGATGGGAGAAATGCCCAAAATATCAGTATAAAAGTAGAGGATAAAGGAACCCACGAGACCAAAGCTAAAGCATTGGCCTACGCCATATCCAAAATAGGACATCAGTTCCTTATTCGAGAGTTTGTTTTGTAGGGTATTCATAATGTGTACTCATCCAGAATTATTATAGTAAAGCCAGTTGCTTCTTTAAGCCACTGGCGAACACTAGCCTCAGTCCAATGTTGCTAGCGATTGAATTAGGTGAACTTCCTTTGGGTCATAGGGTGTGCCATCATCATTAAGCAGATCATGGAACCAGCGTTGCGCGTAGTTCTCATCACTACGCTTAATCTCAGGCCATGGTAAGTGTGTTTGCGTTTTGCCCTTAACTAGCCCCCATTGATAGCAACCGATTTGTTCCGCCTGAAACACTGGCAGCTGTTCAAGAAGATGTGACTCAGCGTGACGCGCTAACCATTCGGTACACATCATTGGTCGGTTATGTTGTTTAACGATTTCGACAGCTTGTTTGAACTGTTCAAGAGGCAAATAGGCGTGGAAAGTGATGATGTCAGATAGCTCCATCGCTTTCCGATCTGTTGGGTGTTCATAGAGAGGCAAAGATAGGTCAAGAATACTCGGAGCGTGCCAAGCACCAACCGTCAAAGGTTGTACGGGTTGTTCTTCACGCGCCCACTGGAATGCTTTTTCCATCAATTCATGACTATAACGCTCCATCTCTTCATCGAAAGCAAGCTCACCAGAGGTGGTAAAAATCATTCGGTTAGTTGGCTCGTTATATAAATCCCAAATAACGATGCGTTCATCGGTATTGTAAGTTGAGATAATGTCACGAATATACGCTTCAACCTCTCCCCATTGAGACTTGTCCATAACAACATTACGGCCTGGACTTGCTGCTGCTTGGCTATTGTGAAGCTCTGGTACAGGTAACTTCTGCTCGCCAAGATATGGATGGTCACCAGAGAAACCGCAGTCATCCATTGGAGTCATCATTACTTTGATTTTGTTTCGCTCACAAATATCAAGGAAACGGTCAATCCTTTGATGTAAACCTTCGCGATCGACTTGCCACACAATAAACGGCAGATTGGTCCTTAGCGTGTTATACCCCACGCTTGCCGCCCACTCGAGTTCTTGCTCCATGATCTCAGGGTCAAAAGTGTTTGCCTGCCACATTTCCGTCCAGTTCACAGCCGTACGAGGTAAATAATTAAAGCCACGCAACCAACCATGAGTTTCTTGCCATTGCCACGCTTTCTCTTCAGACCATCTTTGCATCTTACTCACCTTGAATTAATAAGATTAATAACTTAACTAATAATATTAGCTAATATATTTATTAATTATTTCAATTAAAGATAAAAGCAATGAATACGTGTTATGCGTCACATCTACTAGAGGATCATTAAGGCATTCTGTGATCACGATCTTTCGAAGGTGCATTTAAGTAGGCAATTCGCTAATATATAGCTAATAAAAATATTGGCAGAGACAGAATGACGAAAAGTAAAAAGATCACTATGAGTGACATTGCTGCAGCAGCGGGCGTATCACAACCTACCGTATCGTTAGTTCTCAATGGCTCTCAAACGGTAAAAATCTCAGAAGCAACGAAGCGCAAAGTTCTCGATACTGCGAAAGAATTGGGCTATCAAAGCAAGAAGGTCGCTCATGCGTTAGGAAGGTCGAAGAAAATTGCTATGGTCGTCAATGGGCTAACCAGTTACGATCCTTTCATAGACGCTGTCAATACGGCGAGAGAAGAAGCGTGGAACAACGACTATCTACTGATTACCTTTAGCTACAATCACGATGAAATACTCGCCAATAAAATAGAAACAGAGATCAATAACGGTGATTATGCGGGGCTTATTTATGCATCGAGCATGACACGTGAGCTTTCAACGCAAAGAGTACAAACTCACCTACCGACGGTTTTACTCAATTGCACCATGAGCGATCAACAAAACACGCCATCCATCCTACCAGCAGATATGATCGGAGCTTATAAAGCCATCAAGCACCTAACGAATCAAGGCTACAGACGAATTGCTATGTTAGCTGGAGAGAGTTGGATGTATGCATCGACACAACGTATTGATGGCTACAGACAAGCGCTTATTGATGCAGATATTATTCCCAACGAGGATTACGTCTTAGAGGCCAACTGGTCCCTCAAAGAAGCTTACGAGCAAACAAATCGTTTACTGGATTTGGCTATTCCGCCCGAAGCTATATTTTGTAGTAGTGATTATATGGCGATGGGCTGTTACCAAGCGATTGCTGAACGTCAATTAAAAATCCCTAAAGACATTGCAGTTGTTGGTTATGACAACCAACAAATTGCCTCAGAGAGCTTCCCAGCACTTTCTTCTATTGAACTGCCTTACGCTGACATGGGTAGGCTGGCTGTAGATAATATCCTTGCACAAATCCAAGAACAGCCGTTACTGTCGCAAATACGAAAAGTCGAAGGCGAACTGATTGTTCGTGCTTCTTCCACTAAGGCATAAAAAAAGTGAGCAGTTGCTCACTTTTTACTAGGCAAGTTACTTCACCAATACACTAAAACTTGAAACGATAGGTGGTTTGATGTTGGTAGTTTTCTCCTACTTCAAGTACACCATTGCTGCTCCCCCACTCTGGGCGATTTGGCCCATCAGGGAAGAACTGGGTCTCGAGAGCTAAACCATCAAGTTTATCGTAAGTGCGGCTTAAGCCAGGTGTGCCATCAAGGAAATTACCCGAATAGAATTGCACTGCAGGCTTGGTGGTCAGTACTTCCATCAAGACATCTTGCTCAGGGGATTCCAATTTCGCCACCACAACGCTGCCATCAGTGAGCTTGGCGTCAAACACAAACGCATGATCGTAACCACCTGCTGTGATTTGGTCCTGCTCCGACAGAAAATCTCGACCCACTTGCTTCAGCACTGTGAAGTCAAAGCTAGTTCCCTCTACCGGTTTTAGCTCACCAAGAGGGATCAAATCCTCTCTAGTAGGTAGATAGGCATCAGCAAACATTTGCAGTTTATGATCCGTGCTCTTCGCCTTACTAGATTCGCCAGCTAGGTTGAAATACGCATGATTGGTCAAGTTCATCGGCGTTGTCTTATCACAAGACGCCTGATAAGTAATCTTCAACGCATTATCGTCAGTTAGCTGGTATTCAACTTGAACCTTAGCCGTACCAGGGAAACCTTGATCACCATCTTCCGACTGTAACGACATAACAAGAGTTGATTCAGTGTGCGAGTCGATACTCCAACGACGCTTATCAAAACCCTCTACACCCCCATGCAAAGCGTTTTCGCCATTATTACAAGTGACTTGATACGACGTGCCACCTATCTCGAATTGCCCTTTATCAATTCGATTGGCGTATCTCCCCACCACTGAACCAAAATAAGCCCCTTGCCTCATGTGCTCAACCATATTTGGCGAACGCAACAACACTTCACGTTGTTCCCCTGGCAAAGGGAGCGAGCAACTCAGCCACGTTGCTCCGATATCCATAAAAGAAGCCGTCATACCAAGTGCATTTTTAAGGTGGATCACCTTTGCAGGCAGTCCATCAAATGACGCTGATTGGTTCATCGCGTCTTCAATCGTACTAAAATGCTCGCTTGTGGTGATCATTGTGAGACAACTCCTGCACCATCTTTTGCTTGGCAGACATAAATCGACTCTTTCAAACCTGTAGCCGCTTCATATTGCTCTGCAATAGCCGTCGTAACTGCTTCTACAAGCGTCGGTGGGATAAGAGAAACCACACAACCACCGAAACCACCGCCAGTCATACGCACACCACCTTGGTCGCCGATTACCGCTTTAACGATATCAACAATGGTGTCTATCTCTTTCACTGTGATTTCAAAATCATCGCGCATCGATGCATGAGACTGTGCCATTAGCTCACCCATACGCTTCATATCACCAGTACTTAGTGCTTTTGCCGCCTCAACCGTACGATCGTTTTCAGTAATAACGTGACGAGCACGTTTAGCCACCATCTCATCCAACTCAGAGACACGATCATTAAATTGCTCAATAGTGACATCACGCAACGCTTTCACACCAAAAATGCGAGCTGCTTCTTCACATTGCTCACGACGAGTGTTGTATTCACTGTCTACTAAGCCACGCTTTTTGTTGGAGTTAATAATCACAACCGCCATATCTTCTGGCATTGAGACTGCTTGAGTCTCTAAGCTACGACAGTCAATCAACAATGCGTGATTTTCTTTGCCTTCAGCAGAAATAAGTTGATCCATGATGCCGCAATTACAGCCCACAAATTCATTCTCTGCTTGCTGGCCGTTAAGTGCGACTTCAGCTTGCGTGATCTCTAAGTTATAAAGCGTTTTAAATGTTTGACCGATAACCACTTCTAGTGCCGCAGAAGAGCTCAGACCTGCGCCTTGCGGTACATTGCCAGACACAGAAATGTCCGCGCCACCAATTTGATAACCGCGAGCCATTAAGAACTTAACCACACCGCGAATGTAGTTCGCCCACATCTTGTCTTGTTGGAAAGTAATCTCTTTAGTGATATCAAATTCGTCAGTGGCATCCTGGTAATCCACAGACACAACGCGGACGAGATTATCGTCACGCTTAGCGGCCGCTACTACTGTTTGATAGTTAATGGCACACGGTAGGACAAAACCGTCATTATAGTCGGTATGCTCACCAATCAGGTTTACACGACCAGGAGCTTGGATAACGTGTGTCGGCTTGTAGCCAAGTACGTTTTCAAAAGAGTTCGCTACGTTTTGGATTAGGTCTTTCATGTTTTCGTCTCTCAATACCTGATGTTGGTTTGCGTACCAACTAATGCGTTCGGTACGCAGCAACATCAAATTCTTAAATTATTGTTGTTTGTAATGAACGTCGCTCAATGCTCTTAGACGCTCTGCTGCTTGCTCAGCGGTTAAATCACGCTGCGATTCGGCCAGCATTTCATATCCCACCATAAACTTACGAATGGTTGCAGAGCGCAATAATGGTGGATAGAAAATAGCATGCAGCTGCCAATGCTCTGTGCTCTCACCTTCATCAAAGAATGGCGCGTAGTGCCAACCCATGGAATAAGGGAATGAACACTCAAATAAGTTGTCGTAACGAGACGTCAGCTTCTTAATTGCTACCGCTAAATCGTCTTTTTGTTCTTCACTAAGTTCACTCATGCGACGAATGTGTGTCTTAGGGAGCAACATAGTTTCGAATGGCCACGCCGCCCAGTATGGAACCACTGCAAGCCAGTGCTCTGTTTCTACTACCGTACGGGCACCGTCTTGCATCTCTGCAGTGACATAGTCCACCAGCAGGTTTGAGCCTTGTTGCTGATAGTATTCGCGCATTAAGCGATCTTTTCGTTCAATTTCATTAGGAAGAAAACTGTTCGCCCAAATTTGGCCATGAGGGTGCGGCTGTGAGCAGCCCATTGCTTCACCCTTGTTTTCAAATGCTTGAACCCAAAGGTATTCTTTGCCCAATTCTTCAATTTGCTCATTCCAAGTATCAACGACACAACGAAGCTCTTGGGGGCTAAGCTCAGGAAGCGTTTTACTGTGGTCTGGCGAGAAGCAGATAACGCGACTTAAACCGCGTACCCCTTGGGTTTTAAACAACGGATTGTCTGATTCAGGAGCATCCGGAGAATCTGGCATCAAAGCCGCAAAGTCGTTACCGAACACGTAAGTGCCTTGGTAATCTGGGTTTACATCACCAGAAATGCGCTCGTTGGTCGGACACAAAAAGCATTTCTCATCGTAAGTTGGTAATTGAACGTGAGAGACCTCTTCATTCTGACCACTCCAAGGGCGCTTAGCACGGTGTGGCGATACTAGGATCCATTGGCCTGTGAGAGGGTTATAACGGCGATGTGGGTGATCTACTGGGTTAAATTCAATGCTCGACATAATGCTTACTCAATAGTTAAATTCTAAAAATCAATTGGGATAACAAGGCGGTCTATTCGCTGTCATAACCATTAGGATTGTTTGACTGCCAATGCCATGAATCAGCGGTCATGTCTTGCAATGTACGTGTTGCTTTCCAGTTTAAATCGGCTTCTGCCTTGGCCGTACTTGCCCAGCACTCTGCGATATCACCAGGACGGCGAGGCTGCAAATCATAAGGAATTGGCTTACCACAAGCTTTCGCAAAAGCATCCACCATCTCTAGTACACTGCTGCCTTTGCCTGTGCCAAGGTTATAGATATGCAATCCAGACTTAAGACCAACGGCTTTTAACGCAGCGATGTGACCATCCGCTAAATCCATGACATGAATATAATCGCGAACGCCAGTGCCGTCTGGTGTTGGGTAATCATTACCAAACACCGCTAACTTTTCACGGCGACCAACAGCTACTTGAGCAATAAATGGCATCAAGTTGTTCGGAATACCTTTTGGATCCTCGCCCATAGTGCCCGACGGATGTGCGCCAACTGGGTTGAAATAGCGCAGTAAGGTAATACTCCACTCTTCATCCGATGTGAATACATCGCTTAAGCAACGCTCAACCATAAACTTGCTGGTACCATACGGATTAGTCGTATTGCCAACAGGAGATGTTTCAGTGATAGGTACTACTTCTGGATCACCATAGACCGTGGCAGAAGAACTGAAGATAATACTCTTCACGCCTGCTTTTCTCATTGAACGTGCAAGTACTAATGTGCCATTCACATTGTTGTCATAGTACTCGATAGGTTTGGCAACAGACTCACCCACAGCCTTGAGACCAGCAAAATGGATCACCGACTGAATTTCATTTTCTTCAAAAATACGGTCAAGTAGTGCTTCATCGCGAATATCACCTTGATAAAATGTCGGTGCTTGACCCGTTAATGCTTCAATGCGTGATAGCACGGCTTGATTCGCATTACACAAGTTATCGATGATGATAGGCTCGATACCACTTTCCAGCATTTGAACGCAGGTATGACTGCCGATATAGCCCATTCCACCCGTCACTAGTACTTTCACATTACACTCCTACGTTAAACTCTGATTATTGAGCGAGTTGTTACGCGAATACGCTCGTTATTTTCAAACTGAGGAAATTGTAGCAATAGCCAGCAAGATCGATCTGTGATCAAGCGCAAAAAGTGTAAACGTTTACACAAATTTCAATAAAAAACAGCTACCGATAGCATAAAAGTGGATATGAACACCTTTAGCCAAGGACCCTAAACCCATAGACCAAAGTTAAACGATTACACAAATTTAACCAATAGCTGTGAAAAGGAAACAAAAAGGCGCCCGAAATGGACGCCTATTGGAAGTTACTTCTTGTTCGCGTACTTCATTGAGTCAAGTGCGACTGCGAAGATAATGATGGAACCTTTAATGATGTACTGCCAGTACGGGCTTACGCCAATATAAGTCATACCATAGTTGATAACGGTGAAGATAAGAACACCGGTAACGACCCCGGCAATACTACCGACACCACCCGCGAAGGACACACCACCCACCACACAGGCCGCAATAGCATCAAGCTCGTAGAGGAAACCTAAGTTGTTGGTGGCACTACCGATACGGCCTGCTTCTAACATACCGCCGAAAGCGTAGAATACACCAGACAACGCGTACACTTTCAACAGTGTCATTGGTACGTTAACGCCCGATACTTTCGCCGCTTCCGGGTTACCACCCACTGCAAAGATGTTTTTACCAAAGACCGTCTTATTCCATAAAATCCACATAAAGATGATGGCGATAATGGCGTAGAAGGTTATGTAGGAAAACCTAAAATCTCCCATCCTTATAAAGCCTTGCGTGAACACAGAAAAGCGCTCATCGAAGCCAGCAATCGGTGATGCACCTACCGAGTCGTAATAAAGAGAGTTGATACCATAAACGATGATCATCGTACCCAGTGTGGCGATAAATGGTGTTACTTTAAGATAAGCAACGATGATACCGTTCACTAAACCGATGATTGCACCGAGAGCACAAACAACAAGGATAACTGCAACAATTGGCACTTCACCAATGCTTGGGAAAACCTTATTTACGTTGTCAACGGATTGCAGTAACGTCGCGGAGACCACCGCTGCTAAACCAACCTGACGGCCCGCAGAAAGGTCAGTACCCTGCGTCACAATCAAGCCAGCCACACCCAGAGCGATAATGACACGCACCGAGGACTGAGTCAGGATGTTACTGAAGTTACGTAAACTTAAGAAAGACGGCTCTTGAATCACGATGACCGCTAACAAGATAAAAAGAACCGCATAAATAGCCCCTTCTTTGAGGTGCTTTAGTGCAAATGTTTTTACTGAGTCCATAATATTTTTCCTAGAGGTAACGAGAGGCCAGCTCTAAAATTTCATTCTGAGTAGTATTCTTCGTCTCGACGACACCAGCAGCACGACCATTACTCATCACAAGAATTCGGTCGGTGATACCCAATAGTTCCGGCATTTCTGAAGAGATAATGATGATGCCTTTGTTCTTCTTCGCTAACTCTAAAATAAGTTGATAGATTTCGAACTTCGCACCAACGTCGATACCACGAGTTGGTTCATCAAGCATGAGAATTTCAGGTTGCGTTAACAACCAGCGACCAATGATGACCTTTTGTTGGTTACCACCAGACAGTGATCCAATCGCCGTTTCATGACCCGGCGTCTTCACGCTCATTGAATCAATCACCCATTGAGTGTCACTTTTCATTTTCTTATTGCTTAGCAAACCAGACTTGGTTTTGTATTCCTCAACGTTCGCCACTAAGGAGTTAAAGGTAATATCAAGGTTGCCATAGATACCGGTCGAGCGGCGCTCTTCGGTAACCAAAGCAAAACCATTGTTGATCGCCTCATGCGCATCTCGATTTCGCATCTCTTTGCCGTTAAGCAAAATCGTGCCTTCACTGCGCTCTCGAACACCAAAAATGGTTTCCACGATGTCAGTTCGTTTTGAACCCACCAAACCTGCAACCCCTAGGATTTCGCCGGCTTTAAGTTCAAATGAGACATCTTGAATAGAAGGTTGGTTAAGTGCGGTGAGATTTTTGACCTCAAGAATCGTTTCTTTAGGTACATTGCTTTTTTCTGGGAAACGCTGCGTCAGTTCACGACCTACCATCATGGCGATAATAGAGTCCATAGTGAGACCTTCAAGAGGGCGCGTATCGACCCATTGACCATCACGGAGAATGGTGATGTCATCACAAATGGCAAAGATCTCTTCCATTTTGTGTGAGATATAAACAACGCCACACCCTTTATCTTTCAATTTCTTGATAATGGTAAATAAGTGGTTTACCTCTTTCTCAGTGAGAGAGGAGGTTGGCTCGTCCATGATGACGATTTTTGCATCGTAAGAGAACGCTTTAGCGATTTCCAACATCTGCATTTGTGATACCGATAAGGTATTCACTTTTACTTTAGGATCGATATTGATGTCGAGTTCTTTAAAGATCTCTTTGGTATCATGATACATTTTGTCGTGATCGACAAAGAGGCCTTTCTTTGGATAGCGGCCAAGCCAAATATTATCCATAACGGTACATTGCAGTACCTGGTTCAATTCTTGGTGAACCATTGAAACCCCAGATTCCAATGCTTCTTTTGATGATTGAAAATCGACATGTTTTCCTAGGAAAACAATATCGCCTTCATCTTTTTCGTATATTCCGAATAGGCATTTTAGTAACGTCGACTTACCCGCCCCATTCTCACCCATTAACGCATGAATAGAGTGTGGTCGAACTTTAAGATTTACCTTGTCTAATGCCTTAACCCCTGGGAAAGACTTACTCACCCCTGTCATTTCTAACAGAAATTCATGCTGTTGATTTTCCATGGCATCACTTATTAATTATCTGGTATTAGGTAGAAATCAGACAAAACAATCCCATACCAATAATTTTAATGATTGGTATCGATATGCTTGGTAGGGATTAAGGGAGAAGTTATCACTTCTCCCTTATTTGCGAGATTATTCTAGAGTTGACTTATCAACGCCAACATAAGGAACACGTACAACTTTGTTGTTCAGTTCCCACTGAGTGCCTTCAGTTGCCGCTTTGCCATTTGCTAGGTTACGAGCCAATTCAAATGTTGCTTTTGCTTGAGAGTCTGCATCGTTAAGTACAGTACCCGCCATTTCACCAGACTTGATAAGCGCTAGTGCTTCCGCTAGAGCATCAACACCGAACACAGGGATATCAGCACCCGCACCTTTCAGAGCTTCTACTGCGCCCATTGCCATACCGTCGTTGTTAGCAATAACCACTTCAATCTTGTTACCGTTAGGGCCTGACAACCATGCGTCCATCTTATCTTTCGCCATCGCTGTATCCCACATGCCTGTATCCATGTGTAGCTCTTCAGTCTTGATGCCGTTGTCATTGATAGTTTTTACAGAGTACGTAGTACGTGCTTCTGCATCTGGGTGACCTGGTTCGCCTTTAAGAAGAACATAAGATAGAACGCCGTCGCCGTTCTTATCCCAAGATGGATTCGCTTTCCATTGCTGAGCAATTAAGTCACCTTGGATGATGCCTGACTCTTTAGAGTCAGTACCTACATAGTAAGCCTTATCATAGCTTGCTAGTGCTTTAGCACTTGGTTCTTTGTTATAGAAAACAATTGGCACATCATCCATTTTCGCTTTCTGGATGATAGTTGGTGCCGCTGCAGGGTCAACTAGGTTGATAGCAAGCGCTTGAACGCCACGAGCAAGCATTACATCAACTTGGTCATTTTGCATAGACTGGCTGTTCTGAGAATCGTTCATCAGGATGCGAGTATCGCTGTCTTGGCCTGCTTCTTTCTCGATAGCTTGGCGAACTACAGACATGAAGTTATCGTCGTACTTGTAGATAGTAAAACCTACTGTTGTGCTTGCAACTGCTTGAGTTCCGAAGCCCATACCAGCACATAGCGCAGCTAGAAGAGTTAACTTTTTCATTGAACAAGTCCTATTTGTTAATTTTATAGTGTTTGTGTAGGGGATAAAAACGTTATTGTTTGACTAAATTGCATTCAAAGTGAAAACGTTTAACCCAGAGTATAGTGATAAAATGAACAATTAATGTGAGGAAGTTAAAAAAATTTACAAACGTAACAACATCTGTAACGAGTTGTTTAATTTGTTTGAAATGGTTAACACATCATGTAAAAACAAGCTCTCTGAACGTTTCATAGTGTAACATCGAGATCTTGGTCTCCTTTTTTACCGAATTTTGCTGCTGTAATTCTTACGCATTCTCGATCTTCTATGAGAACGTTTACAATAGTTCGAAATATGTCAAACTATCCCCTACCTTTACTAGTGGTATTGCGTTTACTCTATTTGAGAGTACACTTGCCGCCCCTTTAATCAGCTCCTCTATTTAATTAGGCGTAATCGAATGTCTGAAAATGCTTCAGCGCTCAGCAAACGAATGAATATCGTAGCGTTGACTTGGCCAATCTTTATTGAAGTTTTGCTAAGAACCGCACTTAATACCACGGATGTGTTTATGCTCAGTGGGTACTCCGACTTAGCGGTATCCGCTGTTGGTGTTATTACCCAAATTACTTTCTTCTTGATTGTTGTTTCCATGATGGTAAGCAGTGGTACAGGAATACTTATCGCTCAATACAACGGCGCATCCAAATTCAGCGAGTCTGCACAAACTGGTGTTGCCAGTATCCTGTTAGCGGTAGTGGTCGGTGGCGTTCTCAGTCTGTCACTGTTTTTAGGGGCGGAACATTTTATCGCGCTATTTGGTCTTGAAGATCAAGTAGCAGCCTTTGGTTACGAATACCTGATCATCAGCGGCTCCATGACGTTCAATGTCACCATAGGCATAGTACTGACTACAATATTGCGTAGTCATGGTTACTCACGATCCCCTATGGTCATCAACCTCATCGCTGGGGTGATTAATATCGCCGGTAACTATGTAGCGCTGTACCAACCATTTGGGTTGCCAGTCTTTGGCGTTAGTGGCGTTGCGACTGCGACAGTAGTCAGCCAAGTGATCGGTACCTTATTGATGATCTGGGTCGTTCGTAAAAAACGCATTGAGCTGCCATTTAACCAATGGCGCGAGATCCCTAAAGCACTGTACAAAAAGATTATGAAGATCGGTGCCATGAACGCCGGAGAAATTCTCTCTTACAACATGGCGCAAATGACCATCGTATATTTCGTGGTGCAGATGGGAACCTCCTCCCTTGCCGCTTACACTTACGCACAGAACATCACTCGCGTGTCGTTTGCTTTTGCATTAGCTCTTGGGCAAGCCGGACAAATTCAGGCCAGCTACTTTATCGGTAAAGGCTGGATCGATGACATCTTAGGCCGAGTTCAAAAATACTATTTAGTGGGCCTAATCGCATCGACTGGTATTGTTGTACTGCTGTTTCTGTTCCGTTATCCATTGATTGATCTGTTCACACAAGATAGCGAAATTGTTGTTTTGGTGGCACTGCTTATTGGCGGTTCAATATTTGTCGAGTCTGGACGCGTATCCAACTTAATATTCATCGCCGCACTCAAAGGTGCTGGCGATATCAAGTTCCCTGTAAAAATGGGAATCTTGAGCATGTGGGGTATTGCGGTTCTGTTTGCCTATCTGCTTGGCATTCATTGGGGCTATGGCGTAATAGGCGCTTGGATTGCTATTGGTATGGATGAGTGGGTTCGCGGTATCGTAATGATTCGACGCTGGCGCTCTAAAGTATGGACACGCTTCGCCTTGACGTAGCGGATAAAAAGTAGCGGATAGAAAAATGGGCTAGCGATTGCTAGCCCACTTTAGTTAGATGTTCGAAATACAAAGTGAATCTAAGAAGATATGGCAATCTTCTACATTGAAACTCAGATCCAACTCATCACCACGAACCACTTCAAAGTCACCTGAAACGTGCACTCGATAGTTATCAAAGCCCGCTACCATACCAAACAGGTATGTGCTGTTCCCCAAGCGCTCTACCGCTTGTGTTGAGAAATGAAGCTTCTGCTCACCAGAGTTATCTAAAGCAATATGCTCAGGACGCAGACCAAAGCTCACCTTATCGCCTTCTTTTACTTTAGACGTATCCACCTTGACCTTAATAGACTGCTCATCTGGTAATGAAATGGTAATGCTGTCATCACCTACACTGGTAACGTGTGCAGGTAGCATGTTCATCTTTGGCGAACCAATAAAACCAGCCACAAACTCGTTAGCTGGGCTGTTGTAGAGCTCAAGCGGAGAACCTACTTGCTCTACTTGACCATCACGCAATACGACAATCTTATCAGCTAGGGTCATCGCCTCTACCTGGTCGTGGGTAACGTAGATCATCGTGGTATCAAGCTCGCGGTGCAAACTGGCAATTTGCAAGCGCATGTCTACACGCAGTTCGGCATCAAGGTTTGATAGAGGCTCGTCAAACAAGAATACTTTTGGATCACGAACAATCGCACGCCCAATCGCCACACGCTGACGCTGACCGCCTGACATATCTTTAGGTTTGCGATCCATTAGATGATCAAGTTGTAGGGCTTTTGCTGCGCGGTCTACTCGCGTTTTGATTTCGTCTTTAGGGAAGCCATTCATCTTCATCCCAAAGCCCATGTTCTCCTCAACCGTTAAATGCGGATATAGCGCGTACGATTGGAATACCATCGCAATTCCACGCTCAGCCGGGTCAACATGGTTCACCACTTTGTTATCAATTTCTAAAACACCATCGGTGATCTCTTCTAGACCAGCAATTAGACGTAGTAGCGTTGATTTACCACAGCCAGATGGACCGACAAAAACAACGAATTCGCCTTTTTTGATATCAAGATCCACACCGTGAATAACGGTTACATCACCATAGCGCTTCACTACATTGGAAAGTTTAATATCTGCCATGTTCTATCCTTTATTCTTTTTGTTCGCTTGCTAAGCGTCTCCTTAGCAAGCGAAGTTCAATCTTTATGAATGATGAAACGCTATGCGTGCGCCGACATACGCAGCGTCAATTGATAGCGATATTGTTCAGCAAGCAACTTGAATTCTTCATGAACGCTTGGTGTCCATGAGTCATCACCGCCCACGCCCATATGGAAGCCATCAACGCGCACAAACAGTTTTCCGCTATCGACCAATTCATTGGTATGTTTCGCTGCTTTCATAACTTCAGTGCTATAACGACTGACGGAGAGGTGGTGCTCACCAATAATCGATAACGCGCCAATTTGGCTCTGTTTAACATCACTGCGTAGGCCACAATCAGTTGGGAATATATAGGGCGTATGCATCTCTTCAATGGACGCTTGATAACGTCCCATATGCGCCGCCAGTTTTCTATCGCTGTAGTTTTCAAAAGGACCACGTCCATACCAGCTAACTGAATCGATTGTGTTAGCAAGTGCTAGCTCCATACCGACTCGAGGCAGTGATGGCAGACCTTTAGCCGCATTGACCGTTACATCTACGTTGACTTCACCATCATTGAAGACTTGATAAGTCCATAGTGTTTCAAACACCAACTGCCCTTCAAATGTATGAGCGTAGCGAGATTCTACTTGGTGGTATTTGCCGCGAACAAAGTGGTCAAAGCCAATACATTCGGCCGTCAACGATGGCAGACCTGCTGCATCCCAACGAGCTAGCCATGTTGTTGGGTCCACTCGGTCAGCTTCACTGGTGCCGATGTCATTATCCAATGGCGCACGGTAGAAGTTATCTTTTGGCGCTTGCAATAACGACTCTTGTCCTGCTACTAACCAAGACGTTAGATACCCTGTTGCGCTATCAAACGTAATAGATTGCTCACCCGCAGTCAGCGTCAAGGTATCACCTTTCACTACTGCATCAGGCAAACCAGAATCGTTACTTAGTCGCGGTGCTAGACCAAACTTCGCAGGCAGGGTAATTTGCTCTGCTGACACGAGATGACCAGCTTCAGACCATGTGGTTGCAGAGGTTTTTACAATCTCAACATTAAGATGGTAATCACTACCTAACTTAGTTTCTGGTAATGCTTCAGCTAACTGAATATCAAGGTGACCTTCTGGAGAGATGATTAACTCCGTAGAGCCTTGGGCAATGGCAAAACCATCTTCTGTAATAGTCCAGTTTAATACCTCATCGCTTGGCGATGTAAATAGGTACTCACTTTGTACTCGAATCACTACAGGCTCAGTAGAGCGAAGGGTGACTTGATGGAATTGCTGCGCCTTTTTCGCTTCAAACAAAGTAGGATGCACGGTGCGGTCAGGGAAAATGAGACCATTGATACAGAACTGTCGGTCATTGATGTCATCACCAAAATCACCGCCATATGCCCAGTACTGAGTACCGTTTTCGTCGGTCTTAGTCAAACCTTGGTCTACCCAGTCCCAAATGAAGCCGCCTTGTAAGCGTGGATACTCACGGAACACATCCCAGTATTTGTCGAAGCTACCTAAACTGTTCCCCATCGCATGTGCATATTCGCAAAGGATAAGCGGACGCTCTTCGCCCGGCATTCCAAGCCACTTTTTGATGGCAAGTTTTGGAGTGACCGTTGGGTCGATATGATGACGCTGATCGCTGTCCACACGAGCATACATCGGCACGATAATATCGGTTGCTGCCGTATCGGAACCGCCACCTTCATATTGTACCGGACGTGATGGATCGCGAAGTTTAGTCCATTGGTACATTGCATGATGGTTGTTACCAATACCTGACTCATTGCCTAAAGACCAAATGATAATGGATGGGTGGTTTTTATCGCGCTCAACCAAACGAGTCATTCTACGCATATACGCGTTCATCCATGTGACATCATCTGACAGACGACACATTGGGAACTGACCGTGCGTTTCGATGTTGGCCTCATCAACTAGGTATAAGCCGTATTCGTCACATAACTCATACCAAAGTGGATCATTCGGATAGTGTGCAGTGCGCACTGCATTGAAGTTGTATTGTTTAAGCAGTTTGATGTCTTCAATCATGCCTTCACGAGTCATAGTGTGACCCATTTCTGGATGATGTTCGTGACGGTTAACCCCGCGTACCAACAGTGCCTTACCGTTCACCTTCAATTGACCGTCAGTGATCTCAACGCTGCGGAAGCCAACGTTGTATGCTTCACAATCCACCAACTGACCATCTTCGTCATTAAGAGAAACCACTAGACGGTAAAGATTCGGCTCTTCAGCACTCCATTTTTTCGGGTTTTCAATAGCAACCTGATGCTCAGCGACTTCTTGCCACGGACCTTTCTCATCGATGATGCGCTGACCACATAGTGCAGACTTGCGCCCAAAGATGCTATTGCCCAATTCATCAAACAGCTCAATATTGACGCTAAATGGTGAGGCTTTCTCAGTAAGCTTAGTGGTGACGTTTAGCACTGCATCGCGGTAGCACGCATCAAGCTCAGTGTTAACCTGTACATCAGCAATGGCTGTTTTTGGCTTAGTGCGCAGAGTAACGTTACGGAAAATTCCACTCAGCCACCACATATCTTGATCTTCGAGATACGAACCGTCAGACCAACGAAGAACCATCACTGATAATTGGTTTTCACCTTCAACGACAAAGTCAGTCAGGTCGAACTCAGCCGCTAGACGACTGTCTTGAGAATAACCAACCCATACTCCATTACACCAGATATGAAATGCCGAGTTCACACCATCGAAAGTCACGGTTTGGCGCTCATCAGCTTTGACGCTGTCGAGTGTGAATGACACACGATACAACCCTGTTGGGTTATCCTGCGGCACGATTGGTGGGGTATCAGCAAATGGATACTTAACATTGGTATAGATAGGTTTATCAAACCCCTGCAGTTGCCAGTTACTTGGCACTTGAATCGCGTCCCATTGACTGTCGTCAAACGCAGTTTCAACACACGATGCTTCAACCTGCTCCGGTTGAGAGAACAACTTAAATTTCCATTCACCGTTTAGCGAGCGCATATTCTCAGACGGTTGGTTCTCTTTTGCAGCAACTTCACTGTGAAACGCATTAAGCGGCGCATGTGCGTCCAGAACGTTATGATGCGTTACATGCTGGTTTTCCCACTCTCTAGCGGAAATTACTTGATCGAAAGTTCTCATTCTAAACATCTCACTATTTCACAGAGCCAGTCATACCGGCCACAAATTGCTTCTGCATCAAAAAGAATACGGCTAGGGTTGGAATGGTTGCCACCACAGTCCCCACCATAATGATGCCAAAATCAGGAAAGTAGGCTGACGACAAAGAGGACAGCACTAAGTTAATTGTTTTTAGTTCGGCAGATTGCAATACAATCAACGGCCATAAAAAGGCATTCCACGACGTCATAAAGACGATAATAAAGGCAGCCGCGTACGTGGTTTTCATCACGGGCATATAAACAAACAGGTAGATTTTCCAATCTTTCACACCATCAACTCGCGCCGCATCAATAAGTTCTGATGGGAACGCTTTAGTACATTGGCGGAAATAGAACACAATGAATACTGAAGCAATGGTCGGCAGCATCACTGCAAGGTGAGTATCCAACAGACCTGCCTTCGCCATTAGTGTGAACAGTGGAATCATCAGCGCGGCAAATGGAATCATCATTGTCAGCAGCATGGCACTGTAAACACGGTCACGTACCTTGCTCTTATACACTTCAAAACCATAACCAGCCATAGATGAGATTAGCAGCGTAAACAGCGTACTAATAATGGCAATCTTCGAGGTATTGTAGAAAATTAGCCAAAGGTCAATTTGCTCATTCAATTTAGCTAAGTTAATCAGTAATTGGTCACCAAAAGTGAATTTACCCGTATTAACCTGAGTCGTTGTGTTAGTACTGGACACAATCATCCAATAAAACGGAAATAATGAGACTAACGAGAATATTGATAGAAATGCGTACATTAAACCACGCATCGCTTTGTTTTTATTATTCATTATTTATCCCTCGCAATTCTAAATTGAAGCATTGCTAGAATAGCGGCAAAGAATACGATGACGTACGATACCGTTGCTGCATAACCAAAGTTTGGAACAAACTTAAATGACAGGTCATAGATATACATAGATAACGTTAGAGTTTCATTCGCAGGACCACCAGCGGTAATATTCACCACCTCATCAAATAACTGCAATGTACCAATGGTCGACATAACCGTAGTAAATAGGATTACTGGCTTAAGCAAGGGAACCGTAATAAAGAAGAACTGTTTAATAGGACTCACACCTTCAATACGCGCAGCTTCATAAATTGACTTATCTATGTTCTGCATTGCAGACAAGAAGAAGATCATGTTATAGCCAGTCCAGCGCCACGTAATCGCAATAATAATGGTTACTTTGGCCCAAAATGGGTCAGCCATCCATGGAATTGGGTCGCTTACAATGCCTGTCCACATAAGGAATGAGTTCACAATACCTTCATACGCAAACATACTCTTAAATAGAATCGAGTAAGCTACCAAGGAAGTAACACATGGTAGGAAAATCGCTAAGCGGAATAAGCTTCTGAACTTAAGATTTGGTGAGTTTAAACAAGACGATAATGCTAACGAAAGCAAGATCATAATAGGCACTTGAATAATCAAGAAAATAAACGTATTCGAGAGCGCTTTTAAAAATACAGGATCGTTAAATAAACGAGTTACGTTGCCAAAACCAACGAACTCCATAATAACACCACGTCCAGAGTGCATAGCCATCCAAAGTGAATTCACTATTGGATAGATCATAAATAAGGACACTAATATGACGGCAGGTAATACGAAACCCCAGCCATTAATATCATAAAAACGCTGAAAGCTATTTTTATTGTTTTTGGAGTTAGACTTAATCGTCTTGACTAATTCACTCATAATGACACCAACAAAGAGAAGAAAAGGCCCCCACCCTGACTCGCAGCAGAGATGGGGGCAAAGGAAAAACGATTATTGAATCTGATATTTCAGTTGTTGCTCAACACTTTCTAAGACTTTGTCGATTGGTGCACCCTGCATGATTGAAGGCATCTGCGCTGCAATCGCTGCATCGACTTCATAGGTGTACATGCCATAGTTAACCGCTGGAATTTCAGCAGCCCACTTGTTGAAGTCTGCGTAAATCTTTTGGTCATTAAAGTAGCTATCTTCATATTGGTAGGCTTGTGTATTACCAGCTGGTAAGTAAGAACCTACTGCACCTTGCTTCTTAAGAATTTCGTTGTAGAACTCTTTGTCAGAGCCAAAAGTTTGATTTAAGAAGTCGATGGCTGTATCTGCTTCTTTCGATGCACTCAATACATACCAGCTTGAACCACCAAGGTTAGAGCTGTTCACTGCCCCTTCTACATTCAGGCGTGGTGTTGGCGCAACGGCCCATTTACCTTCTTGACCTTCGCCTGCTTTCACTGATGCTGTAATCCAAACACCAGTGGTAATAGAAGCAACAGCGCCACTATTTACCGAACCAACCCATTCAGACCAGCCAATGGTAGGACGCGCGATTTCTGTAGTATGAAGATCACGGAAAATCTTAATGCCTTCTTCAAGCGCTTTGTTGTTAGCAATGTTTAGGCTACCGTCTTGGTTGAAGTACCAACTGCCTGCACCTTGAATCATGACGCGCAGCAAACCAAGGTCAGATGGATTATTACCTAGCATGGAAACGCCCGTTTTCTCCTTCACTTGTTTGCCGATTTCAATGAAACGGTCCCAAGTAATATTTTCCATGTCCTTAGCGCTGAAGCCTGCTTTTTCAAGAATATCAGTACGGTAGTAAAGGCCTGATACCCCAGTATCAAATGGTAGGCCATATACTTCATCGCCGACGGTCATTACATTCACTTTGTACGGAGCAAACTTAGTGTAATCAACGACATTTGTCATAGGAGCAAATGAGCCAGGATATGACTGTAAGTATTTCTGAGCATTGTAATCTTCAATCAATACCACATCAGGCAATGCCGACGTGATTCCAGACGCTAGCATAGTATGCAGCTTCTGTTCGATATCCGCTTTCGCAAAATCAACGACTTTAATGTTTACATCTTCATGCTTCGCTTCGTATTTCTCAGCGGCTTCTTGCATGATGGCCACATTAAAGTTTGGATCCCATGCCCATACCGTGATGTCTTTCGCGAATGCTGTTTGACTGAAACAAGCTAGACCTACTGCAGAGGCCACTAATCCTTTAACCATTTGCTTCTTCATAACTGTTATTCTCATTTTTTGTAGGGGTTTTTGCTTCCATTTGGAAACGTTTACACAGAGAAACTAGCATTTATTTTTTGTAATTAAAGGGGGAGAGATGGGATTTTTGATCTATTACCGCTAGAAATTGCTTAGGTTGTGGGTCTGATCACTTTCTTAACAGAATTATTAGCAGTTAGCCTCCATATGCAACTAACTGCCAAATTTGGATACGTTAACAATTGTTACAGAGCAAATTTGTGTAATCCTTACCACTAAAGTGTGGTTTCATGCAGCGACGATAAAATGGCTTCATATATGGTGTCTTTTAGCCAATGAATTTTATCATTCATGTGCGACTGCTTTTTCCAAATCATCGAGATATCAAAATCAGCCACGGGAACAGGTGGCGGAGCAGATGTAAGGTTAGTTTGAATCAGGTTAATCTTGGCCATTTTTTCAGGCACGATCGCAAACATCTCACGACCAGTAACTAAACGCCCTATCGTCAGAAAATTTCGCGAAACGGCAGTGACCTCACGCGATAATCCAATCGACTCTAGGTGCTTATCGACTTTACTTGTAAAGTTGCCCTCCGGGCTGACTAAGCAATGTGGCAGAGAGGCGAAGGTCTCAGTATCCAATTCTCCAACCTTCACCAAACTACTGTCATAAATACAGACGTGTTTTTCAGTGTAGAGCTTTTGTGCACTAAACTGCTGCTCTAAATCGGGAATACTACCGATGATGATGTCTAAGTTTTCCTGCTCACTGACTGAACGATAATTGTGTCGATTAACATTGATAAAACTGACTTTAGCGCTTGGGGCTTGTGACACTATGGCGTCATAAATAGTTGGAGCAAAGATAAATTCGGCGTAATCAGTTAATCCTATTTTGCAGATTCCGCGATAATTTTTTGCTAAGAATTGTTCTGTGGGTAACACGTTAAATTGCACCAGATTTAATATCTGTTCTACCGTTGGATACAGCTCTGCAGCTCGCTCTGTCGGTACCATTTGATGACCTTTGCGTTCAAAAAGTCGGTCCCCACACAAAGTTCGTAACTTAGATAAACTGTGACTCATTGCTGACTGACTGACAAAGCTCTTCTCTGCCGCTACAGACACACTGCGTGTTTGGTAAAGGTGAAAGAATACGATCAACAAATTTAAATCAATACGTTTCCAATCAATCTTCTCTCGTCCAGTTTCACTCATAGTATCTATCAAATCTATTAATTTGAATCATTATAGATGAGTCAGTAGCATCGGCGCTAATCGAAATTGTTATTTTCATAAGATAGGTGCGCAGGTGTCTACGTTAAGCAAAGAAACCACAAACAACCACTCAAACAGCAATGAGTCATTGTTTGCTATATTTAAGATCTTTTTCGCTCTAGGGTGGGTCAGCTTTGGTGGTCCCGCAGCTCATATAGGTTATTTCCGCAATACCTTTGTTGAGAAACTCACTTGGCTAAGCGATGAAGAGTACGCTCAAATTGTCGCTTTAAGCCAATTTCTACCGGGCCCAGGTTCAAGCCAAGTCGGCTTTGCTGTCGGTTATCAACGCGCAGGCATTGGCGGCGGTATCATGGCATTTCTTGGCTTCACACTGCCATCGGTAATCCTTATGCTAGCCCTTGCAGCCTTGAGCAGTCAGCTTACTGAATCCAGTTACTTTCAGAGCGTGGTGCACGGCCTAAAACTCCTCGCTGTGTTAGTCGTCGCTGACGCCACGTGGGGTATGTATAAGAATTTCTGCAAGTCTAAACTCACTGTTTCTATTTGTATCGCTACTGCCATTACACTGCTTTTGTTTCAAAGTATTGCTGCGCAAATTCTGGTTTTAGTTTTAGCAGCTCTTTTAGGCGTTCGATATCTCGCAAACACAGAAACCGTAAATACCTCCAGTAAACTGTCTTTCTCCGTATTGCCATTAGCCAGCTTCGTCGTACTTCTTGTTGCTTTGCCATTTATCGGTCAATGGTCGTCATCGATAGCACTTTTCTCCGATTTCTACCAAGCAGGCAGTTTGGTATTTGGTGGCGGTCACGTGGTTCTTCCTCTGCTACAAAATATTGTGGGCGATCAATTAACGCAAGACGCTTTCTTGACGGGTTATGCCGCAGCGCAGGCTGTGCCAGGGCCAATGTTCACTTTTGCTACTTACATCGGTTATGAGCTAATGCCTTCGGCACCAGTATGGGGAGCGATTGTTGCAACACTTGGTGTCTTTGTTCCTGGCTTTTTGCTCCTTATCGGCGTATTAAAAAACTGGCAGCAGCTCGCTAAAATACCGGCGATTTCTGGTGCATTGGTGGGCGTAAACGCCGCCGTAGTTGGTTTGTTATTGTCTGCCCTATACCAGCCTGTCTTTGTTAGCGCAGTCTATGGTGCAATGGATCTTGCTTGGGTGCTTTTAGGTGCACTCCTTATGAAGCAGTTTAAACTGCCTATCGTTTGGATGGTGGTGTTCTTTGCTTTTGCAGGGTTACTATCACCAGCCGTGGTAAGTTTAATCTAAATCAATTATCACTCTGATTTTAGGTAATATTTCTCGTCAGATTTTCAGCTTAGTCATACACTAATTAATGAGGGGATTTCCCCTCATTGCTGTTTCAATTCAATAAAAGGGTTTTATATCGACAAGCAGTGATTAGGTGCTAAAACACCTACACAAACAGGGGGTGAGTTATGAGAAAGGACTGCTCTATTGGGAGCCATCATCGGAGTTCGAGCCGAGGCTCTATTAATGATGAATTAAAACGTGCTCATCATGCTATTAGCCTTCATGCTCCCGAAATCGTTAGAATCTCTGTCGCGCTCTTCGATGCCCAGCATGCTAGGTTGAGTACATTTGCACATAGTACATTACAAGGAGAGCCCCTGCTTCGATACAGTGCTCCTATTAGCGCTAACTCCGCGCTTGGACAACTGGCCTGCAAGCATAA
The DNA here is from genome assembly GCF_900088415.1 of Vibrio mediterranei. Lineage (GTDB taxonomy): Bacteria > Pseudomonadota > Gammaproteobacteria > Enterobacterales > Vibrionaceae > Vibrio > Vibrio mediterranei. The sequence goes on along the minus strand of NZ_FLLQ01000003.1, from coordinate 388,119 downwards.
ACATCGCGTCATTAATGACCTTTCATCAGCCATTACCAATTCATCGCAACACTCACGTTGGTTGTTACAACAGCCTTATGCGGCCTCATTAACCTTACCCGTCCTCAACGATGGTCACTTTACTGGGTTACTATTTTTAGATGCAAATCAACCTCAGTTTTTCGACAATACTACGGTTGAACAATTAACCTCTTGTACCAATGAGCTAGCTAAAGCGGTCAACGAACAGCGCAGCTACGTCAATGCCATGGCTGATATGGGCTATACCGTTCGTAGTACCAATTTCGAACATCTAGATGAGAGCCTCGATCATGCTTACCGAGTCGGTCAGTACGCAAGGCTCATTGCGCTGCAAGTGGCTGAACTGTATCAACTCGATGATGAAACCATCGACTATATCGTGCACTTTGCAGAGTTACACGACATAGGTAAGTACTCTTCATTGAGTTCGAAACAGAGCTCTCCGTGGCAAGAAATGTGGCATAGCAATGTCGCAATGCAAGGACAAATTCAACAAGGGCTGAACTTAGTCAACCAGCTCGCAAAACAGATCCACGATCGGAAGCCAACCAGCATGACACTGTTAACAGATATCATCCAATATCATCATGAATATTTAGATGGTTCAGGTGCGCCAAACGGACTAAGTCATGCCGAAATTCCGATTGCTGCTCGTATTGTTACCGTTGCTAACATTTTTGATGCCCTAACCAGTCACCGTCATTACAGTGAATCTTGGTCTTTGATCCATGCATTATTGGAACTAGAAAAGATGGTCGCACTCGGCAAGATTGATAGCAATTGTGTGCACGCATTGCGCTGCCAGCAAGACGCAATCAAGCTTGTTATGTATTCCACACACATTCCTTGGCATTAAAATCTAATTGGACAATCCAAACCTTCATATTCCACTTAAAGCACATTATTGGAGCTTTTGCTCCAATAATGTGCTTGAGCCCACAATAATCCGTCATTAGCATCTTGCGGTACTTACCCATTGTGACTAGTATTGTAATGTTAACAACACATTAACATTACAATAACTATAAATTATCGTTCTACACGAAAACGGAGTTCAGGAATGATACTGCCTAATGAAAGCACTCTCTCAAGTTGTACCCTACCGCCGCCCAACGAGATGATCCTAAAGTGGGCGCAAGAAAGACCGAATGAAGTTTACTTAAAACAAATTATCAATCGTGAGTTCGTCGAATTTACTTATGCTGATGTAGCAGATAAAGCATTACGTCTTGTTTCTGCTCTTCGTAGTCTTGGCATACAGCCAGGCGAAAAGGTCGCGCTCATTTCCAAAAACTGCGCAGAGTGGTTTATTTGCGACTTGGCGATGATGCTTGGCGACTACATCAGTGTACCAATTTTCCCAACCGCTGGTGCCGATACCATCGAATACTGTCTAACGCACAGTGAAAGTAAGGTATTGATTGCAGGTAAACTTGATGATGCTAAAGCCACCACCTCTGTCATTGAATCTCTTGGTGACCTAATCACGATTTCTCTACCTTACGATACCGCGCCAGATTGCCAGCACACGTTTAATCAATTAATCGCTGATAACAAGCCAAGTGAAGAGCGCCCTGTTCATTACGACGACAAACTAATGTCGTTGGTTTATACCTCCGGTACCTCGGGGCTACCAAAGGGTGCCATGTTGACTTATGGCGCATTTAGCTGGTCGGTACAAAGACTTATCGACCATATTGGCATTGAACCCAACGATCGTCTGTTCTCTTATTTACCGCTAGCTCATATTACTGAGCGAGTGTATATCTTTGGTTCATCAGTAGTAGGAGGCGTGCAGACTGCATTCCCAGAGTCACTGGACACCTTTATCGAAGATGTGAAGATGCAGCGTCCAACACTGTTTATTTCAGTGCCGCGACTATGGACTCTGTTCCAGCAGCGTATTCAAGATAAGCTGCCACAGAAGAAACTCAACATTCTACTTAAGATACCGTTTGTCAATTCATTGATTAAGAAGAAGTTGGCAGACGGCTTAGGACTTGACCAAGCACGAGTACTTGGTTGTGGTTCCGCTCCTGTGCCTCCAGCTCTGTTAGATTGGTATCACAGCGTCGGGCTGAATATCACTGAAGCCTGGGGCATGACCGAATCTTTCGCTTACAGTACCATTAACTACCCATTTAGGGCCGACAAAATAGGTACTGTTGGTAACGCAGGCCCAGGTATTGAGCTTAAGATTGCTGAGGATGATGAAATCATGGTTCGAGGACAAGGTCTCTTCTCGGGCTACTACAAAAATGACATTGCGACTCAAGAAGCATTTGATAGCGAAGGATGGTTGCATACTGGCGATATCGGCGCTATTGATGGCGAAGGTTATCTAACCATTCAGGGTCGTAAGAAAGACACCTTCAAAACGGCTAAAGGTAAGTTTGTCGCACCTGTACCTATTGAGAAAAAGCTGGCGGAATACAGCCGTGTCGAAATGATGTGTTTAATCGGTTTAGGCTTACCAGCTCCAATCTTACTCGTTGTGCCTCACGACTTCCCTAACTTTGACAAAGCACGCTACGCACGTACCGCTGAGCGTGTCGTTAAGCGCATGAATCAAGAACTTGAGTCTCATGAGCAAATCAAAGGTGTGCTAATGGTTAAGGAACCATGGAGTATTGAGAACGGGTTACTGACACCAACACTGAAAATCAAACGCCATTTGCTTGAACAGAAGTATCATGAAGTAGGCCATAGCTGGCCTAAAGATAAACTGGTCGTTTGGGAAGAGTAACACTCATGCATACTAGATAAAGGCGACGTTAGTCGCCTTTTTTATTTGTATTGCCAAAATGGTCTTCGACTTTCTCGATTGGCCTGTTCTCTAGTCACTCCAATGTCTTCTAACAAATGATCTGGCATTTCCGATAACACTTTTCTAGTACGTTGATTCTGACGCCATTGCCTGACGTAAGTTAAGATTAACTTAGTCAACGAGCCTTTCACCGCTCTATCTTGTACATATTGATCGGAGTTGATTGTTTTATCCATTGCCTATCTCCCTATTTTTTGTATAATTTTTATGCAAAACATCAATATGTGACAAACGATCTATTTTGGCTTTGAGTTAAGGAAAACTTAAGTGAAAGAAAAGCTGCCTCCCCTTCAAGGACTTTACTATTTCTATAAAGCGGCTGAACTAGGCAGCTTTAAAGTGGCCGCCAATCGTCTGTTTGTTTCAGCGGCTGCGGTAAGTCAACAAATTCGACAGTTGGAAGAAAGCCTAGGTTGTCATTTGTTTTATCGGCAGCACAGGAAAGTGTTATTAACGCCAGAGGGCCAACAACTATATAGAGAACTTGCTAAGGGCTTTGAACATATATTCACCGGAGTTCAGAGTGTCAACCAAGATCCTAACCCCAATCGTTTGTCCATCTCGACATTGCCATCATTTGCTCAGCACTGGTTGGTGCCGAGAATACAAAGCTTTCGTCAGCAAAACCCTGATATTGCGCTTTTGATCGAGCCTAATAACCAATTGGTCTCTTTTCAGGATCAATCCGTTGATATTTGTCTACGTTATGGTGAAGGTATCTATGAGGGCGTGCAAAGCCACTTACTCATGGAAGATATTATCTACCCTGTGTGCCACCCGCTGTACCAACAGCAACACCAGATTTATGATGTTCAAGATTTGCATCGAGCCGACCTGATTGAAGATACTTGGCCGGATATGGATTGGAACTTGTGGCTACAACATGTCGGTGCACCTGTAGGCAATCGAACGCTACAATATAACGGCTCGCACTTCGTTGTCGAAGGCGCACTGTCTGTTCAAGGCGTTGGGCTTATCAAACACAGCCTAGCCTATCGCTATATCAAAGAAGGAACCCTAGTGCGAATCGGCAATTACGCACTCAAGCCTAAGTTTGCCTATTACCTGTGTGCTCCAGAGCATTACTTCAATCGACCTAAACTCAAAATCTTTATTCAATGGCTACAGCAAGAAGTCGCCGACTTTAAGCAGTGCGATATGTCTCATTTAGATATTATCGACACCAATTACGTACTCAGGCCGCTATAAAGGCAATAAAAAACCCGCCATAAGGCGGGTTTTTTTATTCAAAGGAAAAGACGAATTACTTCTTCTCTTCTTTCGCTTTAGCAATAACTTCTTCAGCAACGTTTGCTGGACATGCATTGTAGTGTGAGAACTCCATAGAGAACTGACCACGACCAGAAGTGATTGTACGTAGGTGACCGATGTAGCCGAACATCTCAGATAGAGGTACGTCAGCTTTAATACGAACACCAGTAGCACCAGCTTGTTGGTCTTTGATCATGCCACGACGACGGTTAAGGTCACCGATTACATCACCAACGTTATCTTCTGGAGAGAATACGTCAACGTGCATGATTGGCTCTAGAAGTTGAGCACCAGCTTTTGGCATAGATTGACGGAATGCACCTTTCGCTGCGATTTCGAATGCGATTGCAGACGAGTCAACTGCGTGGAAGCCACCGTCGAATAGTTCAACTTCAACGTCTAGCGTTGGGAAGCCAGCAAGAACACCGTTTTCCATCATAGATGCAAAACCTTTCTCAACTGCAGGCCAGAATTCTTTAGGTACGTTACCACCAACAACTGTTGAAGAGAACGTGAAGCCAGAGTTTGGCTCACCTGGTTTGATACGGTAGTCAATCTTACCGAACTGACCTGAACCACCAGACTGTTTCTTGTGCGTGTAGCTATCTTCAACTGCTTGAGTGATAGTTTCACGGTAAGCAACCTGTGGTTGACCTACTTCAAGCTCAACACCGTAAGTACGCTTAAGGATGTCTACTTTGATGTCTAGGTGAAGTTCACCCATACCTTTCAGGATAGTTTCACCTGAATCTTCGTCAGTCTCAACCTGGAACGATGGATCTTCTGCAACCATCTTACCGATCGCGATACCCATTTTCTCTGTAGAACCTTTGTCCTTAGGAGAAACAGCAATAGAGATTACTGGTTCAGGGAAGATCATTGGCTCAAGAGTACACTCGTGCTTAGGATCACATAGAGTGTGACCAGTCTGAACGTTCTTCATACCAACAACAGCGATGATGTCACCAGCTTGCGCAGTAGTTAGTTCGTTACGCTCGTCTGCTTGCATCTCAACCATACGGCCGATACGCTCTGTTTTACCAGTTGCAGAGTTAAGGATTGTGTCACCCTTGTTCATTACACCTGAGTAGATACGGATAAACGTTAGAGCACCGAAACGGTCGTCCATGATCTTAAATGCTAGAGCACGTAGTGGCTCATCAGCAGATACAGTTGCAACTTCGCCAGTTGGTTCACCAGTTTCTGGATCAGTTAGAGGCTGAGGTTCTACTTCAGTTGGAGCTGGTAGGTAGTCAACAACCGCGTCAAGAACTAGCTGAACACCCTTGTTCTTAAATGCAGAACCACAGAATGTTGGGAAGAATGCTAGGTCACGAGTACCTTTACGGATACAACGCTTGATATCTTCGATTGAAGGCTCTTCACCTTCCATGTACGCTTCCATTAGGTCATCGTCTTGCTCAACAGCAGTTTCGATAAGCTCTTCACGGTAAGCTTCAACGTCGTCAACCATGTCAGCTGGAACGTCTTTAACTTCGTAGTTTTCTGGAAGACCAGAGTCATCCCATACGTATGCTTTACGGCTTAGTAGGTCTACAACACCAACGAAGTCGTCTTCACGACCGATTGGAAGAACCATTATTAGTGGGTTTGCAGCAAGAACGTTCTTAACTTGATCAACTACGTTGAAGAAGTCTGCACCCATACGGTCAAGTTTGTTAACGAAGATGATACGAGATACTTCTGATTCGTTCGCATAGCGCCAGTTAGTTTCTGACTGAGGCTCAACACCACCAGAACCACAGAATACACCGATACCACCATCTAGTACTTTCAGAGAACGATATACTTCAACTGTAAAGTCAACGTGTCCAGGAGTATCGATAACGTTTAGACGGTGATCGTTCCAGAAACAGCTAACTGCCGCTGATTGGATAGTAATACCACGCTCAGCTTCCTGCTCCATGAAGTCAGTAGTTGATTCACCATCATGAACTTCACCAGTCTTATGGATTTGGCCAGTCAGTTTTAGGATACGCTCAGTTGTTGTGGTTTTACCCGCATCAACGTGCGCGAAAATACCAATATTTCTGTATTTTGATAAATCAGTCATCGTTTTACTCTGTTAATAGGATATAAAATGCGCGCAGAGTATATCACAATCTGTCAAGACGGATAGCTTTGCGTGCATTCGTATTAAAAAAAAGTTATGCCTTCGCGGCGTATTAAGGTGCCAAATAGAGCAAAACTGCCTCTAAACGCTTGTTACACCTAGCTTCATCCGTGTTGGCTACTGTTGTTAGTTCGCAGTTAATTTTAGCTGCTCTTCGTGATTTTTCGATGTCATTTCGTAAAATCATACATTTTGTTGGCGACATTCTACCTAATTTTTCACAAAAACCATCATTAAAGTTCATCGAAAGCGGAAATCGCTTCAGATAGCTTCTTAACTCCGTGGATTTGCATACCTTCAATACCGCCTTTTGGCATATTTGCCGCAGGTACAATGGCTTTCTTGAAACCGTGCTTAAACGCTTCCATTAATCGCTCTTGACCACTTGGAACCGGACGAATTTCACCCGCCAGTCCAACTTCACCAAACACGACGACATCTTTAGGTAGCGGACGGTCTCTAAAGCTTGAAAGTAACGCCATCACCAAAGCTAGGTCAGCACTGGTTTCGGTGACTTTGACACCACCAACCACATTCACAAATACATCTTGATCAGCCATTTGCAGACCGCCATGTTTATGCAAAACAGCAAGCAATAAAGACAAGCGATTTTGCTCTAAGCCAACTGCAACTCGGCGTGGGTTTGCTAGCTGGCTATAATCTACCAGTGCTTGAATCTCAACCAATAGTGGACGCGTACCTTCCCACACCACCATAACCGAGCTGCCTGACGTTTCTTCTTCACCACGAGAAAGGAAAATCGCCGAAGGGTTACTCACTTCCTTCAAACCTTGTCCCGTCATGGCGAATACGCCTAGCTCATTAACCGCACCAAAACGGTTTTTGTGGCTACGTAACGTTCTAAATCGGCTGTCCGTCCCACCGTCGAGCAACACCGAACAGTCAATAATATGCTCAAGAACCTTAGGACCTGCCAACGTGCCATCTTTAGTCACGTGACCAACAATGAAGATAGCAACGTTATTCTGTTTAGCATATCGAGTTAATGCGGTTGCCGACTCTCTTACCTGAGCCACACTGCCTGGCGACGATTGAACATCAGCCACATGCATAACTTGGATAGAGTCGATAACCATCAGCTTCGGTTGTTCCTTCTCTGCCACTTGGCAAATACGATCAACGTTGGTTTCAGACAGCATTTTTAGGTGCTCTTTTGGCAAGCCTAAACGAGACGCTCGCATGGCAACCTGCTGCAAGGATTCTTCACCCGTTACGTAAAGGGTTGGCATTTGCGACGATAACCAGCACATTGCTTGTAAAAGCAATGTCGATTTACCTGCCCCTGGGTTACCACCAATGAGGATAGCTGCCCCAGGGACCACCCCGCCACCAAGTACACGATCAAGTTCTTTAAAACCACTGGTAAATCGAGGGACCTCTTGTAAGTCAATCTCAGATAAGGTTTGGACGCTAGATTCCGTGGAACTACCTGCATAACCGGTCAAGCGTTCATTACGTGCGACTTGAGGTGATGCCGCTAAACGAACCTCACTAATGGTATTCCAACTACCACATGCGTTACATTGCCCCTGCCAACGAGGGAAGTCAGCCCCACAGTCATTACATACATAAGCTCTTTTCGCTTTTGCCATTTTTAACTCAACCCGTCACGATAATTGCTCAAACAAATGCAATCCATTGCACCCTTTATTGAGAAATGTATTAATTTTCGAAAATGTTCGGCGATAAAATTTGTCAAGAATCGACAAGAATCTAAAAATAGATCCGATAATTACCTTATATTTATCAGTAGATAACATTAAGGTTTTCGGCATGGTAGCCGATATAATAGCTTCACGCTGTGCTATTTCTTGATGACACTCATCATCTCAAAGGGACACTTTAACAAAACTCATGCAGCAACCTGAAATACTTTCCATCGCAGAACGCTTGATTTCGGCGTATCACGCTGATGACTTTGATTATGTACTTAGTCAAGTGACCGAGGGTGAATCTCCCTCGACAAAACTCTTGGTAAAAATGGAACTCAATCGCCTTATGGCCCCTTGCCATAAGCGTATTGACCTTCGTGGTCGAGTCACCAGCAATTGCCACGAGTATCAACTTAATGGGCTCGCTCACTGGCTTGATGACCGTGCATTTGATAGTTACCACAAACTGACCAAGAAATTTGGCGGCTACACCGAAGGCGTATGGGAATCGTTAGTTAATAAAAAAACCTTGAGCAATCTTGGTGATGAGCAACGCGCCGCGCATGAGGGCGAGCTGACCGATCCACAAAGTCCTTATTTGGCGGACGCCATTAACTTAGGCTACGACCTGAAGCGTAAAGAGAATCGCCTTAAACTCGAATCTCAAGTATCTATTCAATTGGAAAATGGAGACGTAGTCACTGGGCTTAGTGTCGATCTCTCCAGTTCAGGTGCCAAATTCAAAGTGCCAGGTACCTTTGATTACGACTTAGGCCAAGTGATTAGTGTTAGCTTTGACGAACTTGCCCAAACCAGTCAAGTTAAGGAAATCACCAAACCCATCGAATACCGTGTACTCGGTGTCGATGGTCTACACGGTATCTCCCCGGTTAAGTATCTAAGAACACTAAGATTGTCGCGCACTAACGCGGTGGAAATGGTGGTTGAAAAGCTACTGAATACTGAATCAAAAAAAATCCGCCACGATAACCAAGATAGGATTACCCGAGCTCGTACTCGAGGTTTCGAACACAGTTATCTTAAACACGCCTGTAACCTACCTCTATTTTTTAGCGGTAATGAACTGAAGGTGGCATTGCTAACAGAAAATAACCAAGACATTTGGCACTACTGGCATGATGAGCGCAATCAACAATCGCTGGGGGCTTTGTTTTCTCGAGAGAGAATGGATTTACTGGTCAAAGCAGGCATCAAAGGCTGTAGCAACGTACTTTATACCTTTACCCACGAACATCAGGGAATGAAACTGTTTTATTCTATGATGATGCCAGAGGCGGATCGTCAAGAGCGTCAATTGTTCTGGCATATTGGCGGACGTCGAGATAGTTGGAAAGCGTTTCGTCTCTCCGTATTTGAGCTGTCCGAAGAAGACGTCACCACGATTTCACACAACTACAGCGATCTCGTGCATGGTAATGAAAAATTGACTCACTTCGGTATTCTGCAGGAGATCAGTGATGCTAATTCAGCCGCTGACTACCTATTTACAGAAAAACCTCGTCTTCCGGCTAACAGTCTAAATCGCTTTAGACACCCAAGAAAAGTAGAAAGCCAGCCAAGAGGGTTGTATTTCGATGCGCAATCCAGACGAAAAGAACCGCGATATCAATTCAGCACGCCGCTGTTTGTTCAATGTGATGAAAACACTGTTATTCGTGGAAAAACGCTCGACTTGTCTAAACGTGGTGCAAGCATAGAGCTATTGGAACCGTTGCCTGTCAAAACAGGAGCATTAATCTCGATAGATTACTTGGAGCTGAAACGCTATAACGACAGATTGCCATTGAACCGAGTCCCCTATGAGGTGGTTCGGTTATCCCAGGATCGCAAAACCGTACATTTATCGATTGTCGAATCCGGCAAAACCATCAAGACCATCGCCTTTTTCAATGGCATGATTGATAACAACCAAGATAAGCTGATCGCTAAACAAGAGCTGCTTCCAAGTCCCGCTTTACTGGAATCATTGCATAACGTCTTATTGGCTAAAATGGTCTCAACACCTATCTATATCGATAAACGAGGGACCTCTATAAAGAGTCGCACTGTTGGCGTCAATTTCCCTCTGCCAGGCTATATGCAGTTCTTGGAGCGAATTGGCCACAATCAAAAATTTGCCTTAGAACCTATTTTTAAAGGACGCAGCAATACGTTAATTGCAGAACCGATGAAGAAGAAGCCCGGAGCAAAGCCGGTCTATCACGAACTGTATATTGGAGTATTGAAACTAGGGCAACGTATTCAGTCGATTCATACCAAATTACGCGAAGACTTTGAGTCCACCCAAAGCCGGATTAAGTTCATTAAAGATGCGCTAAGTATGGGCGAACTCTACGTGTTAAGAATTTCCTCTGGTCCGGTGTATGATGCTTTGACAACCTTGATGAAGAAAGACATCAATGAACTGCTTTCGTTGAGTTTGAGCCACGCTCGCAACTTAGAAAATGAGATGACATCAATTTGCGGCTATTGCGAGCTTATCGACATTACAGAAGAAGTATTGATTCGCCTAGAGCTGAATCATTAAGTTTCCCAAAAAAAACAAAGGGCGCTCAATGCGCCCTTTGTTATCTTTCACTTACCAGTTGATTCGTTTTTGTCTTGCGAGTAACCCTGACAGCACACACACAATCCCACCTAAACCTGCATGGTTAATGGCTACCTGTGCCTGAGCTTCAACTTTAGGTTTTGCGTGATACGCAATACCTAAACCAGCCGCCGCCATCATCACCAAGTCATTGGCACCATCACCCACGGCAATGGTGTTATGCGGCTCCACATCATACTCTTCAGCTAACTCTAGCAAGATGTCTGCTTTAGTTTGTGCTGAGACGACATCCCCAAGCACTTCGCCAGTCAGTTTGCCATTTTCAATCGCCAACGTATTTGATTGAGCAAAATCCAAATTCAATTTCTGCTTTAAGAAATCAGAAAAATAGGTAAATCCACCAGACGCAATCGCCGTTTTCCAGCCATAAGACTGAAGAGTTTTCAGCATTTCTTCTAACTCTGGCATTAATGGCAACTGTGAACGAACGCTCTCAAGAATCGCTTCATCTGCATCTTTTAATGCTGCAACACGTTGGCGCAAACTTGCCTCAAAATCCAACTCTCCTTGCATCGCTCGCTCTGTTACTTCTGCAACCTGCTCACCTACTCCAGCAAGTTTGGCGATCTCGTCAATACACTCAATCTGAATGGCGGTCGAGTCCATATCCAAGACAATCACACCCGGCTTATTGAGGTCGGGAACATCATACAGTGCTGCGCAATCCACTTTGAGCTCATTCAGAATCACTTTATGGTCGGCGGTTAACTGGCCATCCATCAGTGCCACTTCATATTGCCCAACCTGCCAAATGTCGAGAATTCGGCTGGTTTCACCGATATAGAAATCCATATCATTGAAAATATCAGGAGACAAATAATGAGAATACATAATCCAACTGGCTTTATTTTTCTCCAGTTGATGAGACGTGAGTGTCTCAGGGAAACGTTCCTTCAATGGAATACGTTTGGTAATCGCTAACGGCTTTACAGCGTCCATGGCTAATCCTTCCTTTAAAAAGCTCCTAAAACGTTAACCTATTGCAATTTGGTTGTGCAAGCATCAATATGAACCAATCAGTAATTTCATAGTACTTTTAAACTTATATGGACGGTTCGCTGTTTTCGTTTCGCAACTTTTTGAGGTTAGTAGCGCTTTGCTTAATCGCTGCTATGGTGTTCTTCATCACGACTAATAGCTTTGTTATCAGTAAAGGTAACGAGCGCATTCAAGCGAATCAGTTAGAAGTGCTTTCTAAAGTTCTGATTTCTCAGGCCTCACTCTCTGCTAGACAGATGCTGATTGATCAAGACCAAGAGCGTTTAGGCGCTCTGACCAACCAGTTAGCACAAGAACGTCTGGTGTTAGATGCGACCGTTTATGATTCTGAGGGGGTCAAAATTGCCGCCAGTACAGACGCAAAAACGGCGCGCGAAGTCCTAGGGCTCGATACTCCACTCTCAACTGCCAGCATTGGCCGCCAACAGCTAGTCGAGCCAATCATCAACGATCATACCATCATAGGTTTTGTTCGAATCACCTTTGAAACTGGTAAGGTAACCGCAATTTCCGATCATCACTACCGCAAGAGTGATCGCTTTATGTATATGATGATCTTGATGAGTTTTATCTCTGGTGTGCTACTGATGGTCATCCTTAGAAAACAACCAAAAACCAAAGGCGAGAATTTACTGCTCAAGCAATAGAATGCTCGTGTACCTTTTGAAAACATAAGCCATTCCCAGATACAAAAAAGCCTCGCACAAGCGAGGCTTTTTTACAACGTTATTAGCGTCTTGCTTATTCTGCGTCACCTAGCAAAACAGAATCTAGAGCAATCTCCATCATTTCATTAAATGTGGTTGCACGCTCATCAGAGGTCGTTTGCTCACCAGTCTTGATATGGTCAGATACGGTGCAGATAGCCAGTGCTTTTGCTCCGTATTCTGCTGCGACACCGTAGATGCCTGCCGCTTCCATCTCAACACCAACAATGCCATATTTGTCCATTACATCGAACATTTCAGGATCAGGAGTGTAGAACAGCTCAGCAGAGAATAGGTTACCCACTTTTACGTTAATACCGCGAGCTTTTGCCGCTTCTTCAGCGTTCTTCACCATGTTGTAGTCAGCAATCGCCGCAAAGTCATGGTTCTTAAAGCGAATACGGTTCACTTTAGAATCAGTACATGCGCCCATACCAATAACAACGTCGCGCACTTTGATGTCTTCGTTAACCGCACCGCAACTACCTACACGGATAATCTTCTTAACACCAAAATCTTTGATCAGTTCAGTAACGTAAATAGAGCATGATGGAATACCCATACCGTGACCCATTACAGAGATACGACGACCTTTGTAAGTGCCTGTGTAGCCATACATATTACGTACGTCACACACTTGTACCGCATCATCCAAAAACGTATCAGCAATGTATTTTGCGCGAAGTGGATCGCCCGGCATCAATACTACGTCTGCAAAATCACCCATTTCCGCATTAATGTGAGGAGTAGCCATGACTGTTTCCCTTTATTCTCAGTGCTTGTTCCTAGGACTTAGTGCCTAGAGATATGTTAAATGTACAACGCTCAAGTGATACTTGAGCGTTGTTCGTTAATGATTATAGGAAGTTCTTTCCGTAATCCATTGAGGATGTACCAAAGTAACTTGCAAGGCTTTGACCAATATCAGCAAAGCTATCACGAAGACCTAAAGAACCTGCTGGAACCTTGTGACCATAAACGATAACAGGAATGTGTTCACGTGTATGGTCAGTACCTGGCCAAGTTGGGTCACAACCATGGTCAGCCGTCAGAATAAGAACATCGTCTTCTTCCATCAATTCGATTACTTCGTGAATACGAGAATCGAAGTACTCAAGCGCAGCCGCATAACCCGCCACATCACGACGGTGACCATACGCAGAATCAAAATCAACAAAGTTAGTGAAAACGATCGTGTTGTCGCCCGCTTCTTTGATTTGCTCTTTGGTTGCTTCAAATAGCGCTGGAATGCCTGTGGCTTTCACTTTCTTAGTGATACCGCAGTTCGCGTAAATATCAGCAATCTTACCGATAGATACCACTTGTCCCTGCTTCTCTTCAACAAGCTTCGATAACACGGTTGGCGCTGGCGGTTCAACAGAAAGGTCACGACGGTTACCCGTACGCTCAAATTGCCCTTTACCTGGACCAATAAATGGACGCGCGATAACACGACCAATATTGTAATCCTCAAGCTCTTCACGAGCGATTTGGCAAAGCTCAAGCAGACGATCTAAACCATAAGTTTCTTCATGACATGCAATCTGGAAAACTGAATCCGCTGACGTATAGAAGATAGGTTTGCCCGTCTTCATATGCTCTTCGCCTAAGTCATCAAGTACTTGAGTCCCTGATGCGTGACAGTTACCTAAAAAGCCGTCTAAACCTGCACGTTCTAGAATGCGGTCAGTCAACTCTTTCGGGAAACTATTTTGCTTATCAGTGAAGTAACCCCAATCAAACAAAACAGGAACACCAGCAATTTCCCAGTGACCAGACGGAGTATCTTTACCTGACGATAACTCTGCTGCGTGACCATAAGCACCGATAATTTCGACGTCATCACGAAGGCCCTGTGCCAAAGCACCTGTAGACTCTTTATGCGCCATGGCTAGGCCGAGCTTGCTCAAATTCGGTAGCTTTAGCTCACCGCTGCGCTGATCGTTATCAGCTAAACCTTTTGCACACTGCTCTGCAATATGACCCAGTGTATCTGAGCCTACATCACCAAATTGCTCAGCATCGGCTGCTGCGCCAATACCAAATGAATCTAATACTAAAATAAATGCGCGTTTCATAATTTCTCCTCACGCTTATGCGAGATCTTCCGCTCGAATCTGGCGGTACACACAAGGCGTTTCTACGTAAGCTTGCTCACCGATTGTCATTGCGGCTTTCAATGCATTTGCTGCTTCTTGCCATTGCGCTTCGTTACGCGCATGGATAACAGCTAGTGGCTTGTCTGCACTTGCTGTCTCGCCTAATCGAATAAATTGGTCAAAGCCTACCGCGTAGTCGATGGTATCTGTTGCCACGCGGCGACCACCACCCATGCCAACTACAGCCATACCGATTGCTCGAGTATCCATCGCTGAAACAATACCTTCATTGTCAGCGTATACTGGCTTGATAATTTCTGCTTTTTCTAGATAATTATCGTAGTTTTCAATGAAGTCTGCAGGGCCGCCTAAACCTTTGACCATTTTGCCAAAGCACTCAGCCGCCTTACCGTTATCAAGTACTTCATTCAGCTTAGCTTCTGCTTGCTTAGTGTTCTCAGCTAACTTCGCTAGCACCAACATTTCGCTACAAAGTGCCATCGTCACTTCATACAAACGTGGGTTGCGGTATTCACCCGTCAAGAATTGTACTGCCTCACGAACCTCAACTGCATTACCTGCAGAAGAAGCAAGCACTTGATTCATATCGGTAAGGATAGCCGTAGTCTTAGTACCAGCACCGTTAGCTACGGCAACGATAGAGTTGGCTAACTCTTCTGATGCTTCATAAGTTGGCATGAAAGCACCAGAACCGACTTTTACATCCATCACTAGTGATTCAAGACCTGCCGCCAGTTTCTTCGATAAGATAGACGCAGTAATCAGAGAGATATTGTCAACCGTTGCAGTGATATCACGAGTCGCATAAACACGCTTATCAGCCGGCGCAAGATCGCCAGTTTGACCGATAATCGCTACACCAGCGTCTTTAGTCACTTCACCAAACACGTCATTGGTTGGCGTAATGTCATAGCCAGGAATAGATTCTAGTTTGTCCAGCGTGCCACCTGTATGACCCAGACCGCGACCAGAAATCATCGGTACAAAGCCACCACATGCAGCAATCATAGGACCAAGCATTAGTGATGTTACATCACCAACGCCACCTGTTGAGTGTTTATCAACAATCGGACCACCGAAGTTCATGTGGCCCCAATCGATAACCATGCCAGAATCACGCATTGCACATGTAAGAGCAATACGCTCTGGCATAGTCATTTCATTAAAAAAGATGGTCATTGCAAAGGCAGCAATCTGCCCTTCAGATACGGTGTCCTTGGCAACACCTTGGATAAAGAAGTTAATTTCTTCAGCAGTTAGTTCTTGGCCATCACGTTTTTTACGAATAATTTCTTGTGGTAAATACATTAGTACCTCCCCAGTCTAAGCTTGGGTTGTAGGGATAGAGGGAATAGTGGTGGCTGGAAATCAGCCACCAACAAAAAGATTCAGATTAATATGCAGATGGATCTGCAGTTTCGTCTGTTACTTCTAATGTATTCAGGAGATTAGTTAGAAGGCTAGAGGCACCAAAGCGGTAGTGCATGTTGTCTGCCCAATCTGCACCTAAAATGTCATCAGCCATTGCTAGATAAGCAGCAGCATCTTCCGCAGTACGAACGCCACCTGCTGGCTTGAAGCCAACTTTCTCAGCAACGCCCATATCACGAATCACTTCTAACATCATGCGCGCGTACTCAGGAGTAGCGTTAACTGGCACTTTACCTGTTGATGTTTTGATAAAGTCCGCGCCTGCTTTGATACAGATTTCTGAAGCTTTCTTGATAAGCGCTTCTTCTTTAAGCTCACCAGTTTCGATGATCACTTTTAGAAGGATATCACCACACGCTTCTTTACATTGCTTAACAAGTTCGAAGCCTACTTCTTCGTTGCCTGCCATCAGTGCGCGGTATGGGAATACAACGTCCACTTCGTCTGCACCGTATGCAACAGCTGCTTTAGTCTCAGCTACCGCAATTTCAATGTCATCGTTACCGTGAGGGAAGTTAGTCACAGTTGCGATACGTACTTCTGGTGTACCTTGTTCGCGTAGCGTTTTCTTTGCAATAGGAATAAAGCGAGGATAAATACAGATCGCCGCCGTGTTACCCACTGGCGATTTTGCGTCATGACATAGTGCGATCACTTTTTCATTAGTGTCGTCATCATTTAGCGTGGTTAGATCCATAAGTTTTAGTGCACGTAGAGCTGCTGCTTTTAAATCGCTCATTTCTATCTCCGGTCAATATATTCAATTAATTACCTGACAAACTCGTCAGCAATAAATGAACGGACTTGGTTCCTTGAAGACTCGGTTCAGCTATTAGGTTAAAGCCGAATACCAATTGCTATCCTTGTCACCGCACAGTACCTGCTCGTTAAAATCACCTGATTCCTATCTTGGTGAGAACTGGCTCTGGCTACATAAAGCTTCGCGAAAACACGAAAGAATTACTTAGTAGCCTATACAGTATAGGACTCTCGTTCAAAACGGTAGAGCTGATTAAAACGCAAACGGTTTGCTTCTCAAAAAACTTCCATTCAGTCGTTGAATCGCTTATCCAGTAACGATTCATTAGGAATTATCTGGCTCCTAAAACCAAAAAAGCCCCGCAGCAATTTCTTGCTACGGGGCGATTTAATACGGCGTCTATATACTAATAACCTTTACGCGAGCAATTACATGCCAGCTAGGCTTAGACAGAAACCAGCAATCGTTGCTGCCATCAAGTTAGATAGCGTACCTGCGATTACTGCTTTCACACCCATGCGTGCGATATCACCACGACGCTTAGGCGCAAGGCTACCCAGACCACCTAGAAGGATTGCGATAGAAGAAAGGTTCGCAAAACCACATAGAGCGAATGAGATGATTGCCTTAGTTTTCTCAGAAAGAACAACTGGTGCTGCGTCACCTAAGTATGGTGCGAAGTTCGCGTATGCTACGAATTCGTTCGCAACAGTCTTCATACCGATGAACTCACCAGCGATTGTCGCTTCAGACCATGGCACACCTAGTAGGAATGCTAGTGGTGAGAAGATCCAACCTAGAATCATTTCTAGACGTAGTTCTGGCATACCGATCCAGCCACCGATGCCGCCAAGCATACCGTTAACTAGGGCGATAAGGCCGATGAATGCGATTAGCATTGCACCTACGTTAAGAGCTAGTTGAAGACCTGCAGATGCACCGCCCGCTGCTGCGTCGATAACGTTAGCTGGCTTGTCTTCACCTTCCGCTTCCATACTGTGAAGCTGGTCAATTGGCTCATCAGTTTCTGGCTTGATGATCTTAGCAAACAGAAGACCACCAGGTGCTGCCATGAATGATGCTGCTACTAGGTACTCGATTGGTACGCCCATTGACGCGTAACCCGCAAGTACACCACCAGCGATAGAAGCTAGACCACCACACATTACAGCGAATAGCTCAGATTGAGTCATCTTAGGCACGAAAGGACGTACAACAAGTGGAGCCTCAGTTTGACCTACGAAGATGTTTGCCGCAGCAGACATAGATTCCGCACGAGATGTGCCTAGTGCTTTTTGCAGACCGCCACCAAGAATCTTGATAACCCACTGCATTACACCTAGGTAGTAAAGTACCGAGATAAGCGCAGAGAAGAAGATCAGTGTCGGTAGTACACGGAATGCGAAGATGAAACCGCCGCCGCCGAATACTTCGAACATCTTGTCAGAAACAAGACCACCGAATAGGAATGACGTACCGTCGTTGCCGTAGTTAATCACGCTAGATACAGCGTCAGAGAAGCTACGTAGGATCTCTTGACCCCAAGGTACATAAAGAACAAACGCACCAAGTGCAAATTGGATAGCAAAAGCGCCAGCCACAGTTCTGATATTAATAGCTTTGCGGTTATCCGATAGAAGTACTGCGATAAGAATCAGTACAACCATACCAACCAGGCTCATAAACAGGCTCATAGTTTATGACTTCCTTATATTTAATAATTTGGCGTGTAACAAAATTTGAAGCTCAAAAGCGGGGGCGATTATACAAACCCACAGAAAAGAAAGTAGTACCCCCCTCACACTTTCGTCTTGAACACATAAAAGATACACGTCATTTTGCGATCATGATCACAATTCATCTCTGCAAACGTTTTCGAATTCACAATTAACAGCATATTTAGTCACAAAAATTAAACGTCAATTTGCTATTTTTTAGTAGCTGTGACGTAACCGTTTGCTCATTTTCACTTCTCAGCATGTTTAACGATGATAGAACCATGTTTACCATTTTGGGCTCATTAGGCTGACCTTGATATCCATAAAGAGGCATATCAGGCGCATCCGTCTCTAGTAACAAACTTTCTAGTGGAAGATTAATGATAGTTGAGCGTGTTTTTTGCGCTCTTTCGTAGGTAATGACACCACCGACACCTATTTTTAAACCGAGATTGACGTAATCCATCGCTTGTTGGTAGCTGCCACTGAATCCATGAATAACGCCACTATATAGAGGAGGGTTCTGTTTCAATAAGGCAATAAGATCTTGGTGTGCTTTCCTGCAATGAAGAATAATGGGTAGTTGGTACTGGTTGGCAATACGAATTTGCTCACTAAGAAGTGATTTTTGTAGAAGCTCGTTTTCTCTACCTTGATAGAAGTCGAGACCACACTCTCCTAATGCGACAAACTTTTGGTTGTTTTTCAACTCAGCAACACGTTGCTCTAGGCGAGCAATAGAGCCATCATCCACTTCCTCAAGAAACAAAGGATGAAACCCTAAAGCGAAATACACCATTGCATGCTCACTGGCTAACTTATTTATGGCCAGCCAATTTTGCTCATTAATACCAGGTACAACGATAGCGGCAACTTGAGCCTTTGCTGCCTCTAATAGTACTTGGTTTATGTCTTTTTTCTTTGCCAATAGATCGAGGTGGCAATGGCTATCAATCACCATCTTTTGGCTCTTTTCGGTAAGGCACGCAACTACGTTTATTCTCTGGTGTGAGTCCTAATGAGGCACACCAATCATCGTATTTTTTAAGCCACTTTTTGAGCAATTCAACCATGGTAAATTTACCTAAATAAATGTAATCGATTGCAATCGATATTATCTCAAATCCTTATGTTACAAAGGATAGCGCAATAGTTAGAGTTTTATCACTAAGTTGTGACTTACCCCTCAATGCTGTGATAGAAGCGGTTTTTTTTCATATACGCAAACGATAAAATGTTGCCTATTGTTTGTAAACCACACAAATTGTCTCTATCGTCATTTCTGTGTCGTTTACATACGACCATTTTCTAGGCACCTAAAAACTGGAATGAGCCTAGCCTATCGAATCGTCAATGATGCTCTATCATTCGACACTACAAGGGAATTGATCGTGAAAAAAACTATTCTAAAAATGTCTGCGCTCGCAGTAGCAGTAGCTTCATTTGGTGCATTCGCAGCGAAACCAGCAGTGGTATACGATACAGCCGGTAAATTTGACAAATCATTCAACGAAGCTGTTTTCCAGAACGGTGTAAAAGTATTTAATGCAGACAAAGGCATTAAAGTTCGTGAATTTGAACCTCAAAACGAAGCGCAACGTGAGCAAGGCCTTCGTCGCTTGGCAAGCCGTGGCTTCACTCCTATTGTTGCTGTTGGCTTCAACATGGCATCAGCTGTAGAAAAAGTTGCCACTGAATTCCCTGATATTCAATTTACCATCATCGATATGGTCGTTGATAAGCCAAACGTTCAATCTATCGTCTTTAAAGAGCACGAAGGTTCTTTCCTTGTAGGTGCGTTGGCAGCAAAAGCTTCTAAAACTGGCAAAGTAGGTTTTGTTGGTGGCATGGATATCCCATTGATTCGTAAGTTCGAATGTGGCTACCGTCAAGGTGCACAATACGCGAACCCAGAAATCGAAACATTCCAAAACATGACAGGTTCTACTCCAGCAGCCTTCGCTGACCCAGCGAAAGGTTCAGAGCTTGCTAAATCTCAATTCTCTAAAGGCGTTGACGTTATCTACGCAGCAGCTGGCGGTACTGGCATGGGTGTATACCAAGCAGCTAAAGATGCTGGTAAATACGCAATCGGTGTTGACTCAAACCAAAACCACCTTCAACCAGGCACTATGCTGACATCTATGGTTAAGAAAGTCGGTGTTGCTGCATACAATACTTGGGACGACGCTGAAAACGGTACTTGGGAAGCAGGCATCAAAGTACTTGGCCTAAAAGAAGGCGCAGTTGAGTGGGCTTACGACGAGTACAACAAAGACCTAATCACACCTGAAATGAAAGCATACCTAGATACGCTTCAAGCGGACATCATCGCTGGCAAGATCGAAGTTCACGACTACATGTCTGACAACACGTGTAACTTCTAAGCGTCCTAGCTCAGAATGAAAGACTCAGCTTATTTTATTTTATTATCAATAAGCTGAGTAAACATAACAACGCCGCTGCCTAAAAACAGCGGCGTATAATTATAAGGCAGTATCTAGTGACAAACGGACAATCTATTGCCATTGAACTTAAGCAGATAGATAAACGCTTTGGAGCCGTTCACGCTAACCGAGCTATCGATCTTAGAGTTCCTCAGGGCACGATTCACGGCATCATTGGTGAAAATGGTGCTGGCAAGTCCACTCTTATGAGTATTATTTACGGATTTTATCATGCTGATGCTGGTGAAATGACAGTGAACGGCGCTCCTTACAAGCCCGCTAACTCTCAGGAAGCAATCAAAGCAGGAATTGGCATGGTCCACCAACACTTTATGTTAGTGGAAACATTTACCGTATTAGAGAACATTGTTCTCGGTGCCGAAGATGGATGGCAGCTAAATGAAAGTTTAGGTAAAGCGCGCAAAAAGTTGAAAGCGCTAGCACAGGATTACGGGCTCGAAGTTCCCCTTGATGCCGTTGTAGGCGAGCTACCTGTTGGTCTTCAGCAACGTGTCGAAATCTTAAAAGCGCTGTATCGTGGCGCAAAAATCCTGATTCTTGATGAGCCAACAGGTGTACTCACTCCACAAGAAGCCGATCACCTTTTCCGCATCTTAGATAAACTTCGCGCTCAAGGTACTACTATCATGATCATCACGCATAAGCTGCGTGAAGTCCTAGCGATTACCGACAATATTTCGGTAATGCGCCAAGGCACAATGGTCGAGCACGTGGTGACGGCGAAAACGAACAAAGAGCAACTGGCAGAACTAATGGTGGGACGCAAGGTTCGCCTAAAAGTGGATAAATCTGAAGCGAATCCGAAGAAAGAGCTTATCAAAGTTGATCAGTTACAGTTTTTTGATGACGCAGGTGTTGAGCGTGTCAAAAGTATCAGCTTTGGTGTCAGACAGGGTGAAGTCGTTGGTATTGCTGGTGTTTCTGGTAATGGTCAATCAGAAATACTTGGTCTGCTATCTGGGATTATTAAGCCTTATTCCGGCAGCATTGACATTAACGGTAGCCATATCGACAAACATCACCCTCTCGATCCTCAACAGGTACGTGCTATTGGTGTAGGTCATATTCCTGAAGACCGTCATAAGCAGGGTCTTATCAACAAATTTGAAGCTCAAGAAGCGTATATCCTGGGCTACCACCACTTACCACAATACAACAAAGGCTTACTGCAAGATAAGCAAGCCATTAAAGAGTGTTGTCAGAAGAGCATGGATAAGTGGGATGTTCGTCCTAACGACACCACATTAAAAACCGCAAACTTTTCCGGTGGTAACCAACAGAAGCTAGTCATCGCGCGCGAAATGGAACAGAACCCAGATGTGCTTTTGGTCGGCCAACCAACTCGTGGGGTAGATATCGGTGCTATCGAATACATCCACCAGCAAATCATTGCTGCACGTGACGAAGACAAAGCTGTCTTGCTGGTCTCGGTTGAGCTAGATGAAATCCTAAGCCTATCTGATCGCATTTTAGTGGTCTTTGATGGCTCTATCGTGGGTGAAGTATCCATTGAAGATGCCGATGAGAAAACGCTGGGATTAATGATGGCCAATATCATGCCTGAGCATCTTAAAGCATCCAAGGAACACGCAGAGCCACAAGGAGAAAGCGCATGAGCCAAGCAAAAGTACCCGCTTGGGTAACCGTGGCACTGCTGCCAGCCATCAACGTATTAGTTGCGTTTTTGGTGTCGGCTCTGCTGTTTATTTATATCGATATTAACCCAATTGACGCGGCAAAAGTCATGTGGACAGGAGCCTTTGGCTACGCAGAAGGCTTTGGGTACACCATGTACTACGCGACAGGCTTTATCTTTACCGGTCTTGCTGTAGCCGTCGCCTTCCATGCTGGCTTATTCAATATTGGGGGTGAAGGGCAAGCGTATATCGGTGGTTTGGGCGTTGGCTTGGTCTGTTTGACTCTAGGTGAATACGCACCGTGGTATATCGTCTTCCCAGTTGCCATCATTGCTGGCGGTTTATTTGGTGCTGCGTGGGCGTTTATTCCAGCTTACCTTCAAGCAAAACGCGGTTCCCATATCGTAATCACGACTATCATGTTCAACTTCATCGCCTCTTCGTTAATGGCGTATCTACTAGTTGATATCTTGAAGCCTGAAAACACGATGGCAACAGAAAGCCGTGTGTTCGCAGTCTCAAGCTGGTTACCAAAGATGCATGAAATGCTCGCTGTGGTCGGTATTGAAATGGCACCAAGCCCAATGAACTTGAGCTTCATTTTTGCGCTCTTGTGTTGTGTGTTTGTCTGGCTATTTATGTGGCACTCACGTTGGGGTTACGAAATCCGCTCTGTCGGCTCAAATCCATCAGCTGCAAGCTATGCAGGTATTAAATATGTAAAAATCATTGTCCTTACCATGCTTATCTCAGGCATGTTAGCGGGCTTCTTTGGTTTGAATGTATTACAAGGCGAGCTGCATCAAATCAAACTCAACTTCGTTGAAGGTTTTGGCTTTACTGGTATTGCGGTTGCTTTAATGGGGCGTAACCACCCTATCGGTGTTCTATTAGCAAGTTTGTTGTTCGGCTTCCTGTATCAAGGTGGTGCTGAGCTAAGTTTTGAGTACGGCGTTGACCGAAATATCGTTGTGGTATTGCAAGGTCTGGTGATTCTATTCTCAGGAGCACTAGAGCACATGTTCCGTCCTTCACTAGAACGTACTTACCTCAAACTTTTTGGCAGCAAAAACAATGAGCAACAAGCAGAGAAAGGAGTCGCTTGATTATGTTTGAAACGATTATTCTCATGCTTGATGCCACCTTACGTGTGGCAACCCCACTGATTCTTGCCTCTTTAGCCGGTATGTTCTGTGAACGTTCAGGGATAGTAAACATTGCACTAGAAGGTAAACTATTAGCCGCTGCATTTGCCGGTGCTGCTACAGCCCATGTCACCGGTTCAGCGTGGCTAGGTTTGTTTGCTGGTATAGGTATCTCGGTGCTTCTCGCCTTGCTTCACGGCTTCGCTTGTATCACCCACAGAGGTGACCAAGTCGTCAGTGGTATGGCAATCAATATTCTTGCCGCAGGCTTAACCATTACGTTAGGTCGCCACTGGTTCCAACAAGGTGGTCAAACTCCAGCCCTATCTGGTGATGCTCGTTTCGCACCAATTACCTTCCCTGGTGCTGATGCCGTTGCGGACGTACCTATTTTGGGCGACATCTACTCAGAGCTGATTAGTGGACACTCCATTTTGGTATACCTTGTGGTGTTAATCGTTCCTGCTTGTTGGTACCTACTGTTCCGAACTCGTTTCGGCTTGCGCTTACGTGCTGTAGGTGAGTCACCATCAGCAGTGGATACTGCAGGTATCTCTGTAGTGCGTATGCGTTACGCTGCCGTTGCAATCTGTGGGGTATTAGTGGGTATTGGTGGCGTCTACTTATCGGTAGCGCAAACGGCTCAGTTCATTCCAAACATGAGTGCAGGTAAAGGTTATATGGCTTTGGCTGCGCTTATTTTTGGTAAGTGGCGTCCGTTTACCGCAATGGGTGCATGTTTGCTCTTTGGTTTCTTGGATGCACTAGCTATTCGTATGCAAGGCGTGACCATTGGTGACTTCCCTATTCCGGTACAAGCGATTGAAGCCGTACCTTACGTGTTAACCGTATTCCTACTCGCAGGCTTTATTGGTAAGGCGGTAGCACCAAAAGCTATCGGCGTGCCTTACACTAAAGAACGCGAATAACCGGATGCGATATGCAGACCGAAAAAAACCGCTCAAATGAGCGGTTTTTTATTGCCTAGTATTAGCAACTATAGATTAGTGCTCACGTGTTGCGCGGAATTTAATATCCGGGAAACGCTCTTGCGCTAGGTTCAAGTTAACCATAGTTGGTGCTACGTAGCTCAAGTTGTCACCACCATCAAGCGCAAGGTTTTGCTGGTTCTTACGTTTGAAGTCTTCAAGCTTCTTGTCATCATCACACTCAACCCAACGAGCTGTTGCAACGTTAACACTTTCATAAATCGCTTCAACGTTGTACTCAGATTTTAGACGAGCAACAACCACGTCAAACTGAAGCACACCAACCGCACCAACAATAAGGTCGTTGTTTTGTAGCGGACGGAATACCTGAACAGCACCCTCTTCAGAAAGCTGAACCAAACCTTTTAGTAGCTGCTTCTGCTTCAATGGATCTTTTAGACGAATGCGACGGAATAGCTCCGGTGCAAAGTTTGGAATGCCAGAGAACTTCAGCGCTTCACCTTGAGTAAAGGTGTCACCAATTTGAATGGTACCGTGGTTATGAAGACCAATGATATCACCAGCATACGCTTTTTCGGCGCGAGAACGGTCACCCGCCATAAACGTAACCGCATCAGAAATGCTGACTGTTTTGCCGGTGCGAACGTGGTTCATCTTCATACCTTGAGAATAGGTACCAGATACAATACGCATAAAGGCGATACGGTCGCGGTGCTTTGGATCCATGTTTGCCTGAATCTTAAAGACAAAGCCAGAAAACTTCTCTTCCGTTGCTTCAACATCACGCTCATTCGCTTGACGCGTTTGCGGTGCTGGTGCCCACTTAGTTAGGCCGTCTAGCATATGGTCAACACCAAAGTTACCAAGTGCAGTACCAAAGTATACTGGAGTTAGCTCACCTTTAAGGAAAGAATCAAGATCAAACTCAGGACATGCGCCCATTACTAGCTCTAACTCTTCACGAACGCTTTCTGCTAGATCAGCACCTACCGCGTCATCAAGGTCTGGGTTATCTAACCCTTTGATGATACGAACTTCTTGGATTTCATGACCATGGCCAGATTCGTACAGAATCGTTTCGTCACGGTGAATGTGATAAACACCCTTAAACTCTTTGCCACAACCAATTGGCCAAGAGATAGGGGCACACATCATACCCAGTTCACTTTCTACTTCGTCTAGCACTTCCATTGGGTCGCGTACATCACGGTCCAATTTGTTCATGAAGGTCACGATAGGCGTGTCACGAAGACGAGTTACTTCCATCAATTTACGGGTACGGTCTTCGACACCTTTTGCCGCATCAATCACCATCAAACATGAGTCAACAGCGGTAAGCGTACGATAAGTATCTTCCGAGAAGTCTTCGTGTCCTGGAGTATCAAGTAGGTTAACCAAACAGTCGTTATAAGGAAACTGCATCACGGACGTTGTTACCGAGATACCACGCTCTTTTTCCATTTCCATCCAGTCTGACTTGGCGTGCTGCGCACTGCCACGGCCTTTTACTGTGCCTGCTTTCTGAATCGCGTTTCCGAATAACAGTACTTTTTCAGTAATGGTGGTTTTACCCGCATCCGGGTGAGAGATGATCGCAAAAGTTCTGCGCTTAGAAACTTGTTGCTGAAATTGAGGATTTGACATGAATCTCGATCTTCTTGGTTTGTAGAATAGCGTTTGAGAGTATTGGCTCAACTACTACTCGAAGGCGTCGAAAAAATAATGGGCGCTATTTTCACCGATCTGGCTTCGATTCTCAATCACTAGTTTCTTCAAGCTACTGACTAACCACTCAGTGACTCAGTAACTTACTTGCTCCCCTTAAGTAACAACGGGTTACACACTGCTCATCGTAAATCGCCTCCCATATACTTTTTACCTTAAACAGAGTTTCGATAAATAAGAGCATTTTCCTGTGGTTTTACCTATCGCAATTTCATTTCTTTTGACCTTAAGGTCTTTAATTTGGGGAACACTCCATGAAAACTCTTAAACCTTGGTACATCGCACAGATGTCAAACGGCGTGGTTCAGTGGGCGGGCATTGCCCTGATGCTGACACCGCTTATTATCGAACGCACAGGCAGCGGCTCTCTTATGGGCAGCGTAATGTCTCTGATTGGCCTATTTGGCATCAGCGCACCGCTCATTGGTTGGCTTGCAGATAAATATGGTATCCACCGTCAAATGCAAAAAGTGGCGTTGTTCTCTCACTTACTTTCGCTGGTGCTACTCTATTTTGCGCAAACTGAAACATACACCTACTTGTTAGTCGGACTTACCATCGGTATTGGTACTGTCTCTCAATTGGTACTGAACCCAACATTTGTCCTAAATTCTCTACCAGAAAATGAGCAAGCGCGTGGACTAAGTCGTCTATTTCAGTTCCAGTTTTTGGGTGTGGTGATTGCGGGCTCGCTCCTCGGAGTGGTAAGTCTATTGGGTTGGACAAGTGAACAAAAGCTACTGATGCTTATGACTCTGGTCTGCGTTTCTATTGTTACTGTATTTATTGCACCGCCACCGAAAGTCAAAGTGCCTGAGGTTGAACAGCAAAGCGACGATGAATCACTAACTAAGAAGAGCAACAAACGCACCTCCATTGCATTCGTGATGTTCTTGGCAACCGTGTTCATTTCCATGTTTACCGCCAGTAACTTGATGGAAACTGGACCAATCATCATCAAAGAGGTGTTTAACGTCGACCTTGGACATTCTGCGTTTGGTCTCGCAGGCTCCGCGGTATTAACCATGATACTCCTTGAGCCAGCTGGTCGCCTCGCAGAAAAAAGCAGCCCTTATCTCATCTGGATGGCGTCACTGGCTTGCTATGCAGTAACCTCAATTGGTCTATGGCTGGCGATTGGAACGAACATTCCAAGCCTTGTCCCTATTCTATTGATAGTACTACTGATGCAAGCAATATCTTGGTTCGATATGGTAATACCAGCGATTGCAGAAGAGCTCAGCCCAAGCACACCTGCACTCACACAAGGCATTCTGATGTTTGCAATGGCAATAGGGTTTGGAGTGGGTACTTACATTGCAGGTCAGCTCATCGACGTTGAAGGTTTTGTGTCAGTCGTGGATTATTGCGCGGCAAGTATCGTTGTGACCTTAGTGCTAGCATTCGCTACTTTGTTGTTTAAACGTAAGTAAATATCCACATTAATGAAGAAAGGCTGGATGAATCCAGCCTTTCTCTTGTTCATTACAACTGCCAAGCATGACCAACGGTAATATAATACGCCCACTCTTCAGGACCTTTTGCAACATCGACACCAGCTCGCATATTTAACTGTCTCGCCACCAAATAGCGAAAACCTCCGCCGACAACATTTTGATATTTGGCATCTGAAAAACTATCACCTTCATCAAACGCTTTGCCAGTGCCAGTAAAACCAATTAGTGACCAACGAGGGGTAAGATCATAGCGAGCCTCCACTTCAACCAAAGCCATATCATCACCTTGATAGCGCATTGCTGGAATACCACGCATGCTGATAAATGGACGAGCATAGTATGGTGCATCATTGGAAACGGTTTGATAATCGCCACGTAGCCCCAGGACAAAATCATTGGTTAACGGTGCAAAATAGTTGGTTTGAAAGCGTCCTTTTTGGTAGTCCACATCGCCACCAAAAGCCGAATTATGAAAATCGACGCTCAACTTGGCTTTCAGGCCGTCATTCGGTGTGAAAATAGTATCTCTGCTGTCATAAGTGACTTTTAATTCAACCCCCGCATCGTTCATGTCGTAATCGATAGGCGGTATACCCGGAATAATATTGCCAATATCAAAAGTACTTTGAGAAGATAGGATGGAATATTTGGCACCGACAAACCAATCGCTACCTGCAATGCGATAATCAATATCCTGCATGAAGTACAAGCCATCGATATTGAAATCGAAAGGAATATCACCCTCGTAATATTTTAGGTTGAATGAGCCGTAGAACAAACCACCTTGATAACGCCACGTATCTTCCTGCCATGAGCCGAAGTGAAACGCCCCAGTTAACCACGAGCCATTTTCTGTCGCAGCAGCGGCAACCGCCGTCACACTCGGCGGCAATCCCACGACTTCATCGGGATTTTCCTCACGCAGTTGCTTACGTTTTTCTGATTCGTGGAAAAACAGCAACGCTGCACCACCACCTGCCCCAACAGCGGGATCGGTGATAATTATGGGTACAGGCATAAAGCCAACCGCATTATCAAGTACCCATTTACTGGCATCGAACATGCCATCTTTAGGGTCGAGGAACTGTTCCATCGCAGAGACAGAAGACGCCGCTGCCATACCACCTAACAACCATACTGGTAGCTTCTTCATACTTCTTCCTTGAACGCTATGCAAACCGATCCATCAAAACAATGAAAGGCTCACTAGTTATATGTTTTAACAATTATCCAACTAAATATACATCATTTCAAAAACTTGCTACTACACAAAGGCAATTTGACAAGATCTATCAACAAACCTCGGACTTACCCTACACTTCAACGCTTTCTAGCTAAGGTCTCAGTCATTTGATGCTAACCTTAAATAACACAGGTGAGCAGTCGCAAATAGTGAACTCATTACTATTTTTAGCTGTCTTAAAATGGCAAAATACCCAGATCCTACGATAAGAGAGTTAACTACGGTGTCAGAACAAGCTCCATTAGATATTCGAATAGAAGAGAACCAAACCCGAGTCAAAGATCAGCTTAACCGCATTCTTTCGAGTAAAGCATTTGATCAAAGCCCGAAGATGAAAGAGTTACTGTCTTTTGTTGTCGAGCAGACTCTCGTTGGTAACGGTGATCGTCTAAAACAGTTTACGATCGCAACTGAAGTGTTTGATCGTGATGCCGATTTTGACCACCAAGCTGATCCTATCGTTCGAATTCAAGCAGGGCGAGTTCGCCGAACTCTAGAAACCTACTACCTTACCGAAGGCGTCAATGACCCCATTGTCCTGTCAATTCCAAAAGGGCGTTATAGTCCATTGTTTACGCCGCAAGCGCCTCAAGCTGCAAGACAAACAGCATCCTTGGCTCAGTTTGCACGTGAAACTCTGAAATCCTTAAGCCCTACTTTGACGGTATTACCGTTTCTTTCACTGTCAGATGATCCTGAGAAACGCTTTTTTGCTGAAGGTTTCGGCGAAGAGTTAGCCACTGAGCTTGCGCGCTTTGATATGCTCAAAGTCGTCTCAATGCATGCTCTCGGTGAAACGAGCATTGATCCTCGTACCTCCGCCGATGTCAAAGGTTTAGGTGAAAAGCTAGGTGTGTCGTTTATTACCTCTGGCACCATGCAGGCACTAGGTAATAAGGTGAGAATCTATGCCAAGCTGTATCGCACTGACTCCGGTGAGCAAGTTTGGGCTGAGAAATACACCTGTGATTTAGCAACCGACGATCTATTTTCTGTTCAAGATGACATCATTGCGGAAGTCGTCGCTGAGCTGGCTTCCAGCTTTGGCATTATTCACAGAGAAATCTATCAAAGCTGTAACCAGAAAAAGATTGAGCATCTCTCTACCTATGAAGCGACACTGCGTTATCGTCACTACCTAATGACGCTCTCGGAAGATACCCACCAGCAGGCCACTCAAGCCTTGTTGAGCGCTGTACAAAATGAACCTGATGTTGCGTTGCTGCATGCTATGTTAGCTGTGCTTTACTTTGATGCTGACATGTTAGGAATGAATAAGGTCGACAGTGCTGTCGAAACAGCTCTTAACTATGCCAAACGAGCGGTTGAGCTAGAGCCGACTAACCAAGAATCTCAAATAGCGATGTTAATGGCGCACCAAGTTGCTGGAGACGTCAATAGCGTCATCGAGACTGTCGACAAAGTGATTGCGATTAACCCCAATGCCGCCTATCAGATTGGCTTATCCGGTTGGGCATTATGCATGGCAGGGGAATTTGACCGAGGATTGCAACTTATCCAAGACTCAAAAGCTCTGAACCCATTTAGACCGCCATGGTTCTCTGTGGCCTCTATTATTCACAAGATCATGCTTGATGATTTTGAGGGTGCCGATAAAGCCATTAGCAAGCTGTCTTTACGCCGTGTATTTTGGATTCCGATGCTAAAAGCGATCATTCAAGTATACAAAGGTGAGTTCAAACAGGCTCAAGCCAGCTATAAAGAAATGCTGCAAATGCAGCCAGATTTTGAGAATAATGAAGAACACTATCTCAGCGCTTATATTGCGAGTCCAGAGATAAAATCAAAGCTGCTCGACGCTTTAGGCAGGCTTTAACCTCATTGATACTAATAAAAAAGAGAGCAGTTTGCTCTCTTTTTTATTTAGATTCTAATCGTAATAATCATCATACATTTCCTCTTCGATAATCTCTTCTTCCACGATTTCTTCGGCAATGTATTCTTCTTCGATATATTCCTCAGCAATATACTCTTCAGCGATGATCTCATCTTCAACAATAGCGTCAGTTGCCATCTCACAAGCGCCCTCATAATAAGCGCCATCGATAGCCCCACCGACTGCCCCGGCGCCACCACCAATAACTGCACCAGTTTTCGCGCCTTCGCCACCATCAACAATACCACCAACAATGGCACCGGTTATTGCCCCATCCACGGCACCTACTATGGTACCTTCCGCGGTTTGGTCGCAGTAGTACGCGTAGCTGTTAAAGCTGGCTGATAATAGTAATGCTAAAGTGATTTGAATGTGTTTTTTCATTATTTGCTCTCAATTACTGCGCAAGTTGGTTGTAGGCTTCAATACTCATACCTGCGCTAAAGCCACCGTCCACTCCGATGGATTGACCATTAACAAAGCTACTGTCCTCAGAAGCTAAGAAGTGGACAACGGCCGCCACTTCTTCAGGCTGAGCAATTCTTCCCATCGGGATCGAACGTCTCTCCATTCTCAGTTGAGGTTCGCCTCCTTTGGCGTAAGCACGAGGGGTATCGACCGAGGTGGGACAAACGGCATTGACACGAATCTGTTTACTGCCAAGCTCCAAAGCCGCCGTTTGAGTAATACCAAGCACTGCCCACTTTGAACTAGCTAACGCGCCAAGATAAGGCACACCCTGAGTTCCTGACACCGAAGCAATATTGATGATACTGCTGCCTTTGGGCATATAGGGCACCGCATGCTTCATCGACAATGCTGTCCCTAGTGCGTTGACGGAAAAATTGGCTTCATACTCATCTTTTTTCGATTCCACTATGGTGCTGTAACCATTAGTCGAACCCGCGCAATTCACTAACACGTCGATTTTGCCAAACTTCTCGAAGGTAATAGCCATCAGTTCACTCAGTGACAGCTCATCCGTCACGTCCGCATGAATATAAAGGGCTTCTAGTGACTGCAATTCTTTGTCTGATGCATTAACTCCAGCGATGACCAGCTTTGCACCCGCAGAGCTAAAACGATGAGCAATCGCCTCTCCGATACCAGAGGTGCCGCCAATAATGACAACAACTCTATCTGTTAGCTGAAATGGCACTTTCATTATTAGCCTCTCTTCTATTTTTCACACTGAGATTAAACGAGCTTAGTAACGTGGGTATAAAGTCAAAATGCACTCTATCTCGACCGATAACAGCTGTTGAGTTATTAACTGGAATCGATCCAGTAACACGGAGAAAAAAGTAAGAAACAATTAGAGAGGATGAATAAAGGCTTCCGTGCCTTAAACTGAGTAAAGCGATGAGATTAGAAGAACCAAGTCGCACCAATGCGAACTTCTCGGTTACCGTCTAAGTGTTTCATACGCGATTCACCTGCCGCTTTAAAGAAGTGTTCAGAATAGGTCACGTTACCCCAGATGCTGCCGTCATTGGTAAGTGGAATACCACCTTCAAAGTTCAATTCAAGAGATTGTTCGTTCTTACCGATAGCATTGTTATAGTTAGCGTACTGTGGATTTACTGTGATGTAAGACCCTTTTTCAGTTAGATAGAAAGAGTTAAACCAATTCGCTTGCCAGCCATTTTCTGAGCGACCATTGTCGTACTCATTCTTCATTACAGCCAAATTTGGATAAGAAACCCAATTTTCAAATGGCGTAATCACTTTAGCCACGGCACCAATAGCAGCAGTTTGCTCTGTGCCTGAGTTCTTAGCTACCCAGTTAGAGCCATAGCTGATGTAGTCCAATGAGAAACCTATTTCTGGGAGTACCTCTAAGCCCGTTGCGTGCACTTGAAAGTAACGAGCTCGAATACGCGACAAACCAAAGTCTTTAGATTTGCCTTGCTGCGCATCCAGATTAGTTTGAAAGTCTGTTTCGAACTGGCCTAAATAGCCAATATCTTCGCTGTATGAGCCCGCCATGTTTAACTGTAGGCGAGTCATACCATCTTTACCTTTAGCGCCAGAATCAACTTTAAGATAGGTTTGGGGACGGGTTACATCGGCAGGATCATTCACTTGTGCCTCATCTGCCATTACTTGAGCGCTTGTAACACTCAATAAGGCAGCAGAAAGTACAGAGAAGTGTTTCATTTTCTATTCCTATTGTTATCAATAACTAATAGGAAGTATGAGGAAATCGATTTTTTATCGAAGTAACTACGGGTAATGTAACCTATTTACAGAACGACTAGATTACCTTGCTTTATAGAGGGCCATGCGGATAGGTCACTACCCTCGTGATTTAGAAATAGACAGCAGAATTAACTTGAGAATAAAAAATAATAACTCATGATAACGGCGTCTTCTCGACCTTGGTCTGATGGGTAATAATCACGACGTCTGTCAACTTCATTAAACCCTTCATCAAGATACAAAGAAACTGCGGCTTGGTTACTTTCTCGAACCTCTAGCCAAGCACTTTCTGCTTCACGAGATTCACACTGTTCTAAAAAGTGATTCAGCAATGCCCTGCCGTAGCCTTTGCCTTGCTCGCCCGGTGAGACCGCAATATTAAGCAACGAAACTTCACCTACAATGTTCTGTGCATAAAAGTAGCCAACAACGCGTTCGTCGGCCAATAGCACATAATTGAAAGCTCCGCGCCCATTCAACTCGGTAATCATAGAGGCTTTCCATGGATGAGAGTGTGCCATATTTTCTATGGATAAGATGGCATCTAAGTGCTCAGTATCCATGATTGCAAAGGTAAGATTAGCCATAGCTGCGGATTTGATTCCAAAGTGCACGTCTTTCCATATCATTACCATCAATGTTAGACAGTTGCGGAGAAACGAGTTTTTTCGGGGACGCGGTGAATTGATACTGTTGCGTTAATTGAGCAAAGCGCTCATTTGCCTGTTCTTCTCCAGCAAACCATATCCATTCTGGTATATGTTGACCATCAAGACTAAGTAATTGTTCTGGAGCAATATGTAGCGTCTCACTAAGATCTAACTTCATCGCTTTAAGGATCTTCTGATAGAACAGCACATTATCGCCTTGCGGCTTTACTGATGAAACAAACAAGAGTCGACAGTCAGGCCGAAGTGACAACGAAGGGCTACAACGCACAGGAATACGCTCAGGGTGAGTTAGTTCCCATGTTTGAACGCCCATTAACTGTAGTTTTATGCTGTCTTGCATGATTGATTTACGCCAAGTAATTCGCCGTCATAATGACGCGCAGTTTAGCAGAGCTCTATTTGATTACCAAGATATCAACGTGCGGATAAAGCAAAGTGCGGATAAAACAAAGCCTCGCGGTGATGACACAGCGCTAGGCTTGATATTTCACTTTGAACGCTATTACAGACCGTTAAACTCAGGGCAGTAATCCACCAACCCTTTACGGCCCGCAAGCTGTTCGGCCACCGAATCTTCCGTCAATGAACGAACTTGGAATGCACCTTCTGGTACTTCCCACTGACAATGAAGATCATAGTCAGCTGCAGCAGAAAACTGGAATCGTCCGTAATAGCTTGGGTCTCCAAGCACCACACAAGCGGGATAGCCGAACTCAGGTAAAGTGGTGAATGCCTCTTCAACGAGTGCAGATGCCACTCCTTGCCCCTGATGCTCCTTGGCAACCGCTAGCGGTGCTAAACCTTGCCATGACAAGTCGTCGCCATCGATAGTGACAGGTGTAAACAACAGATGCCCAATGACTTCACCTTCATCAGAGCACGCTACCAAAGATAACGTTAGACGACCATTTTCTCTCAGTGCCATCACTAAATTGGCTTCTGCATCCGTATCAAATACCGATTTGAGTAATCGGTCAATGACAAGTATATCGGCCGGCGCTTCAGTTCGAATAAGCATTCGCTACCTCGTTAGGATTTGTTGCAGGCTGCATGCCTTTCTGAACAAAATCCGCTAAATGAGTCAATGCAGAAAGCATTGGTTTCGGTAATGCGTCAAGATCAACGCTATCCATCAAGTTCTTCACTTCTAGGCCTAACTCGGTATCGCCTTCAATACTCAAGCGGCGTTGGAAGAATAAAGTATCTGGGTCTTCTTTACGACCCGCAATCAACACTAAGTCATTTAAATTACCGCTAAAACTGACATCTTCCTGCTCGACAGTTTCAGAAACCACCAGCTGTTCATCGCTGTAAGAAATATACCAACTGAGGTTTAGATCACGAATATGAACTTTTAACCATTTTTCTTCGAGAAATTCAAAGTCACCGTCCTCAAGTGCTTCTTTAAAAACGGTTTTTAGTCCTTCAAGCAAAGCTCTATTCTGGATTTTAGTTGGCAGAAAGTGGACTGGAGATCGCAAAATTTGTGCTGCGTTTTTAACTAGTTGACTTCGAATCTTGTCTAACACGCGGTTTTTCCGTTAATTTGTAGTTCAGAAGGCTAATAATACGGCATTAGTACAAAAAAAATCCTGTTGTGCATCAAAAATTTTTTGCTTTCGCCTTTGCCCTTTTCTAACTGATAAATCACAGTTATAGTGTTGGTGTTACTGATATATAAGCTCTCCGGAGAACTGGTAGTACATTGATGTCATCCAAAATGTTAAAGGAATACTTTGCTAAGTTAACATCCAATAGCCCCTTCTTTTTTGCTATTTTGGATGACGAGCATCATTACTGTATGGTCAACGACCGTTA
The DNA here is from genome assembly GCF_900088415.1 of Vibrio mediterranei. Classification (GTDB taxonomy): domain Bacteria; phylum Pseudomonadota; class Gammaproteobacteria; order Enterobacterales; family Vibrionaceae; genus Vibrio; species Vibrio mediterranei. Next base: position 352,615 of record NZ_FLLQ01000003.1, on the reverse strand, counting down.
TTGTGATGTGGCAGGGTTAACACACAGCGACTTAGTTGGCATGAATGACTTGCAAATACTAGGTGAGCGTTTTTATAACCAGTTAAAACCCTATTACGATCGTGCGCTACAAGGCGAATCGATTGAAGCCGAAGTGACACTTGATGAGTCGGATGTCGAGTCCAGCCTGCATTTCAGCGTGTCGCCAATCCTCAATGACGGCGTCATCGAATACATAGTGTTCCATGCCATCGACACATCCGAAAAACAGATCCTAACCCGCTCTCTCGAAGAATCAGAAAGCAAGTTCCTCAAACTGTCTCAGCTTATCCCAGATGGATTAATTCTGGTTGAAGACGATTGTATTTTATCGGCCAACCCTGCGTCTGCACGTCTATTTGGTTACGCAAAAAGTACCGACTTACTGGGTGAGTCGTTAAACCGCTTACTAAGTAACGAGAAAAATAACAATCGTGTGCAACTCGATTTAGCCAATGTCGCTAACGGCACACCGCTGCATTTTTTGACCAGTGAGTATTGCGGAACGCAGCGCCGACTGTCGCTGCATGTCGATGACGCTAATCTATTTGGCAACAGTGCTCATTTAGTCCTAATTCAAGATATGGACGAAAAGCCAAACCCAGTGGCTCAAAACAGCAATGAAGACGTCAACATTGATACCTTGACGAAACTCTATAACCGACTAGGTTTCACCCGTTGCTTGGATCATTTTATTCAAGATAAAACTCCGCTCGTCATGCTTTACCTCGACATTGATAACTTTAAGAACATCAATGACTCTTTGGGGCACCACATTGGCGACCGAGTGATTCAGGAGGTATCTTCTAGACTGAAGCGTCATCTTCCTCAACAATCGGTATTGGCCCATTTAGGCGGTGATGAGTTTGGGATCATTCTCCCAGAGCCGGAAAGTAACAGTACGGTAGAAATGTTGGCGGAGAAAATCATTGGTCTCATCAACCAACCTTTCGATTTACACCACTTCAGCAAACGCCTTGCTTGCTCCATTGGCAGTGTTCATTACCCAAACGATGGAAATGATGCACGTATCCTGCTGCAAAATGCCGATACGGCCATGTATGAAGCCAAAGCCAGAGGTAGGAACCGTCTCGTTAAGTTCAATGACCAAATGAACAAAGAAGCGCGCATGCGCCTTTGGTTGGAAATAGAACTGCAAAAAGCGCTACAGCAAAATGGCTTGGAAGTATGGTATCAACCCAAGGTCAATGCCCGTGACTTTAGTATCAACGGTGCAGAAGCGCTAGTTCGATGGAAACACCCCGTCGAAGGGTATATAAGCCCGGCTTCGTTTATCCCAGTGGCAGAACAAGCAGGACTGATCGAAAGCCTTGGCCGCGTGGTCATGCGTGATGTGTTCAATACCGTCAAACGCTGGAAACTACAAGGTATCTTACCGGGTCGCGTGGCGATCAACTTGTCTCCAGAACAATTTGGTAACCCTAAGCTTATCGATTACATGGAGCGCTTATTACGCAGCACAGGACTGGATCCTAGCTGTATCACGTTCGAACTCACTGAAAGTGCGGTAATGAGCAACAGTGAACACACATTGCAAATGCTCGATGCCATTAAGAAACTCGGCTTTGCGTTGTCTATTGACGACTTCGGTACCGGATACTCTTCGCTATCCTACTTAGCGCACTTCCCAATAGATGAACTTAAAATCGACCGCGCCTTTATCATGGATATCGATACACTGCCAAAACAGCTCACCGTTATCGAAAACATCATCAATCTCGGTAAATCACTCAATCTCTCGGTAGTCGCCGAAGGTGTGGAAACACGCCACCAAGCAACACTACTTTCCAATCTTAACTGCAACTCCATTCAAGGCTTCCACTTTCACCGACCACAACCTAAGCACGAAGTCGAAGCACTATTTGCGCAAAACCGTCGTCATCGAAATTGACCATGTTAACGTTACCTCTTTGGTGTTAATTACGTGTTTATTAAGGTAAACCTGCCTTACATCAAATTCGCTGTTCATAATTGTTCATAAAATGCGGGCTACTGTCAGAAATATGGTAATGAGCATATGGAACTCTTATGCCCAGCAGGGAATTTACCTGCTCTAAAAACTGCAATTGATTGCGGTGCGGATGCGGTTTACATCGGTTTCAAAGATGATACCAACGCGCGTCATTTCGCTGGTCTAAACTTTACGGGAAAGAAACTCGAGCGTGCGGCTCAATATGTTCACGATCGCAATAAAAAGCTACATATCGCGTTGAATACCTTCGCACACCCTAATGGCTTTGAGCGCTGGACTAATGCAGTCGACCAAGCTGCCGATCTTGGTGTCGATGCATTGATTGTCGCCGATATTGCTGTATTGGATTACGCTGCCAATAAGTATCCAGAGCTAGAGTTACACCTCTCAGTACAAGCCTCAGCAACCAATGTGGCTGCTGTAGACTTCTACCATAAAAACTTTAATGTAAAGCGCGTTGTGTTACCTCGAGTGCTGTCTATTCATCAGGTAAAACAACTGTCTAGAAACATTACCTCTGATGTCGAGCTTGAAGTATTCGCGTTCGGCAGTCTTTGTATTATGTCTGAAGGGCGCTGCTATTTGTCGTCCTACTTGACCGGTGAATCACCTAATACGGTTGGTGCGTGTTCTCCAGCGAAATACGTGCGTTGGCAAGAAACTGAGCAAGGGTTAGAGTCTCGTCTAAATGACATTCTTATTGACCGCTACGCTCAGGGCGAAAATGCAGGCTATCCGACACTCTGTAAAGGCCGCTTTGAAGCCGAAATAGAAGGAGAGCGTAAGCGCTACCATGCACTTGAAGAGCCAACCAGTTTGAACACTTTGTCTATGCTTCCTGAACTGTTCGCCGCTAATGTCGCGTCGGTGAAAATTGAAGGACGTCAGCGCAGTCCCGCTTACGTTGAACAAGTCACTCGAACTTGGCGCGAAGCCATCGATGCGTATCAACGTAACCCTGAGAACTATCAAGTGAAACCAACCTGGGATCAAGCCTTGGCAAATGTCTCTGAAGGAACCCAAACCACATTGGGTGCATACCACAGAAAATGGCAGTAAGGAGCAACTTATGAAATACGCATTAGGCCCATTACTGTACTTTTGGCCAAAACAAGACGTTGAAAGTTTCTATGAGCAAGCTAAATCGAGCTCCGCAGATATCGTGTATCTTGGAGAAACCGTGTGCTCAAAACGCAGAGAGATGAAACCAGCACACTGGTTAGATATCGCTAAGGAGCTAAATCTAGCAGGCAAGCAGGTAGTTCTGTCAACAATGGCACTGCTAGAAGCACCAAGCGAAGTTAACATCATGAAAAAGTACATCGATAATGGTGACTTTGCGATCGAAGCCAATGATGTCTCAGCGATTCAACTAGCAAGTGAACACAAAGTTCCATTTGTTGTTGGTCCTGCCGTTAATACCTACAATGCCCACACACTGAAGCTATTTGCCAAACAGGGCATGATTCGCTGGTGTATGCCTGTTGAGTTATCGCGTGAGTGGTTAAGCAACGCTCTAGAGCAAGCCGACAAAATTGGTATCCGCGATCAATTTGAGGTAGAAGTCTTTAGTCACGGTTATCTACCGCTAGCTTACTCCGCACGCTGCTTTACTGCTCGTGCAGAGAACCGAGCAAAAGACGATTGCGAAACTTGCTGTATTAAGTATCCAACGGGTCTTCAAGTGGAGAGCCAAGAAGGTCAGTCAGTCTTTAACCTCAATGGTATTCAGACTCAATCTGGTTACCAATACAACCTGATCAATGACCTGAAATCTATGCAAGGTTTGGTAGATGTGGTTAGGCTTAGCCCGCTAGGGTTGGATACCTTCGCTGAAGTTGATCGCTTTAAAGCGAACGAAGATGGCACACAACCGGCCAAAATATTGGATAGACAATGTAACGGCTACTGGCATCAAATCGCTGGGCTCGATATCAAGCAGATTTAGTCCCCGACTTTAAATGAAAAGACCTCGCTGATACGCGAGGTCTTTTTTTATGCCGTGATCGGCTGTAAAGCCGTTCTATCAAGCTTACTAATGTCACGCCATATCATAACACCGACTACCAAGCTGATCGCGATGTTGGAAAGTGGGTATGCTACCCAAATACCATCCACTCCCCATAGCTTGGGCATAATGTACAAGAATGGCAACTGAACCAACATATTACCCAGCGTCACGAACAACGCTTTGCGACTATGACTGATCGCTTGATAGTACGCAGCAGCCACCACGATAAAGCCATCTAAGAACATTGAGAATAAGTGGAGACGAATCCCGTTTACGGTGTGCTCAATCAGCAATGGCTCACTCGAGTTAAAGATTGATACCGTTTGATATGGGAACAGGTTTAGCACAGTGACAAAAATGGCACCACCTAATACCGCACTCAAAGTCGCAATGTTAAAAAGCTTGCGCATATTATCTTGTCTTCTCGCACCATAGTTATAGCTCAGTAATGGCTGCATAGCATTCGCCAGTCCCTCAGCCACAAGATAGTAAAACGCGACGATATAACCCAATATTGCATAGGCTCCCACTAAGGTTACCGAACCATAATCAGCAAACAATCCATTGTGTAGCGCGACCATAAACGAGCCATAGGCATACATAAAGAAACTCGCCAAACCAATAGATATGATTGATGGCAGCATGCTAAATTGGAACTTAAGATCGGCTAACGATAAGCGCATCTTAGCTCGACCTGAGAAGAAGTAGGCAAAACCTAGCAGTGTCACTACCGCTTGAGCAATCGCTGTCGCTAACGCGGCACCACGCAACTCCCAATCAAGAACCGCGATAAACCAATAGTCCAAGGCAATATTAATAATGGCCCCCAGTACCATCAACATAGTAGCGGTGTTAGGACTATCATCATTACGTAGCAAAAATGGCACTGCTATCGAGCCCAGAGTAAACACACCACCAATAATCAAGATGTCCAAGTACTGCATAGCCAAGTCATGTACTCGCCCTTCTGCACCTTGAATGCTTAGAAATACATCTGAGTATTGCCATAAAATCACAGCGATAACAGGACTTAAGGCCACAAGCGCAATTAATCCAGTAGCCAGAGCATTCTTAGCATCTGTCAGCTTACCTTCGCCTTGTTTAATCGAGGCCAGCGCACCAGTGCCCACGCCGACCATCATACCTAGACCAAGAATCGTACCGATAATTGGCCACGCGAGGTTAATGCCGGCTAGGCCATCCCCTCCCATATACTGTCCAATAAAGATGCCATCGACCACTTGGTAAAGACCATTAACCAACATAGCCGCAACGGTCGGAATGGCATAGCGCCAGAATTGTTTATAGATTGATTTCTCAGTCATATCATCCAAATAGTTAGTTATCTTAGCTAACTAAATCCTTAAATTTTTATCTCAGTGCTTTGGTCAATAACGTGTCAAGCAAGGCGAACTCCTGCTCGTCTAAATGTGCCCGCAGTTTATCCGCTACCACACTGTATATCTCAGCTTCCGACATTAGCGGTAATCGTGATTTCTCCGTCAAGGTCACTCGCTTTGAACGCGCGTCTTCGGTACACGATAATCGCTTCACCAAACCTTTACGCTCAAGTCTTTTAACCATATTGGTTGCTGAGGGTTTGGACACCTCTAGTTCTTTTGCCAGATCGGTTAATCGAATCGGCTCTGCTGAAGATTGTATTGCTTTTAAATAATCGTATTCATTGAAGCTCAGGTGCCCTAGTGGGTCTTCTTTGCTGTAGCTACGCCATACTTTCGACGTCAGCCGCTCCATCTTCTCTAAATTAGTTTCTATAGTCATTCATATTAACTATTAATTAGCATGGCTAACTAGTTTAGCTAAATTAGAACTAGAGTCAACGGATAAAAAAACACCAGCGCTAGGCTGGTGTTTTTGTAGCGATGATTGTGAAAAGTTCACATTACTGTGAGTCGGTGGTGCTCTCTGCTGCTTGCTTAGCTTCTTGCTTCGCCTGCTCTGCTTGTTGTGCTCTCACAATTTCAAAGATTTTAGTTAACTCAAGAAATGCGTACTTATGCTCGGCATAATCGTAGACATTCTGGGCGATGGCCAGCTTATATAGAGAGACTGCTGCTGGATAATTGCCATCGATTTGATGACGTTTTGCCAAGTAGAAGTAGACTTCAGTGAGTCTTTCCGCTAGCACGTTATTGTCTCGGCTGCTAGAGAGAATCGCTTTAAACGCCTGTTCTTCAGAGACTTTATCTAACATCAACGCAACCAAGATCCAGCCCCAATCATTATTACGTGCTTGGTAGCGCTTCTCTAGTGCAATAGCGGCATCCAGTGGACCAGCCTCACGAGAAATGATGTAGAGCCAAAGGGCACGATACGGATCAGCAGGGTTCTCTTGGTAATAACGCGTCATGCCCTCAATCGCTAATGGGATACGATCACCATAGTAAAGCGCAATAGAACGGTTTCTTAATGCATAAGAGTTTGAAGGGTCAAGCTCTAAACTCGAATCGAAGGCTTCATACGCAGAGTCAAAATCGCCAATTTGGGTGAAGTACTGCCCCACTTGGTTAAAAACGACAGGTTGCGCAGGGTTAAGTTGTAATGACTGATTGAAGTCTAACTGAGCTAAGTCACGTAATCCGAGGCTGTTGTAATAGGAGCCTCGCTCGAAGTGCATTTTTGCTCTGACGTCATTCTCAAGGTCACTGCGCAGCAGAAGCTGTGTCAATCGGGCGACTTGAACTTCGTATTGAACATTTGCCTGTAATGGCACAGCCATTGGTGGGTTCAACCATTGTTCACCTTGTGTTGACGAGTTGGTAGCACAACCAGTCACTGCCACCACTAAGCTTAATCCTAAGATTCGAAACAACTTCACTATATCATTCTCCTTGTACCCACTATGGCGTCGCTATTATTGGCAACATTTAAAGTATCGTTATAGTTGCACAGCGTAATGCGTAGTAGCGGGAATTATCCTTCGCGCATTAAAAAAGGGGGCTATTGCCCCCTCTTTATAGCACGCTTTTTAACGTAATGGTCTAGAAAAGCGAATTATTCTGCGTCAGACGCTGAATTTTCATCCGCTGCTGGAGCTTTCGCTTCAGGCTTTTCCATTGCTTCTTTCATGCTTAGACGTACACGACCTTGGCGGTCAATTTCAAGCACTTTAACTTGAACTTCTTGACCTTCTTTCAGGTAGTCAGTCACTTTCTCAACACGCTCATGAGCGATTTGAGAGATGTGTACTAGACCATCTTTGCCTGGAAGAACCGTTACGAATGCACCGAAGTCGGCTAGACGAGCAACTTTACCCGTGTAGATCTTACCCACTTCAACTTCTGCAGTGATAGCTTCGATACGAGCGATCGCATCTTTCGCTTGGTCACCGTCAGTCGCAGCGATCTTGATAGTACCGTCGTCTTCGATCTCAATCGTTGTACCGGTCTCTTCAGTTAGCTGACGGATAACCGCGCCACCTTTACCGATAACGTCTTTGATCTTGTCTGCGCTGATCTTCATTGTGTGGATACGTGGAGCGAACTCAGAGATGTCTTCACGAGCACCAGAGATAGCTTCATCCATTACAGAAAGGATGTGCTTACGTGCACCTTGCGCTTGGTTAAGAGCAATTTGCATGATCTCTTTAGTGATACCTTCGATCTTGATGTCCATCTGAAGTGCAGTGATACCAGTGTTAGTACCTGCTACTTTAAAGTCCATGTCACCTAGGTGGTCTTCGTCACCAAGGATGTCAGAAAGAACAACGAAATCGTCGCCTTCTTTAACAAGACCCATTGCGATACCCGCAACAGAAGACTTGATTGGAACACCAGCATCCATAAGCGCTAGAGACGTACCACATACAGAAGCCATTGAAGATGAACCGTTAGATTCAGTGATTTCCGATACAACACGTACTGTGTATGGGAATTCTTCAACAGAAGGCATTACTGCTGCGATACCGCGCTTAGCCAGTTTACCGTGACCGATTTCACGACGCTTAGGAGAACCTACGAAACCCGTTTCGCCTACACAGTATGGAGGGAAGTTGTAGTGTAGTAGGAAGTGATCTTTGCGCTCACCTGTTAGCTCGTCGATGATTTGAGCATCACGCTGCGTACCAAGAGTCGCAGTTACGATTGCCTGAGTTTCACCACGAGTGAACAGTGAAGAACCGTGAGTACGTGGAAGAACACCAGTGCGTACGTCTAGCGCACGAACCATATCTTTTTCACGACCATCGATACGTGGGTTACCCGCGATAATGCTACGACGAACAACTGTCTTCTCTAGATCGTGGAAGATAGTGTGGATTTCTTTAGTGTTCGCTTCTGGATCTTCAGCAAGAAGAACATCGTTAACTTCTGCTGCAATCGCGTGAATGCGGTCGTAACGAGCCATCTTTTCAGTGATTTGGTACGCTTCAACAAGTTTAGCTTCTGCTAGTTCAGCGATGCGGTTGTTAAGAGTTGTGTTCTCTTCTGGAGCAACCCAGTCCCAAGCTGGAGTAGCAACTTCTGCTGCAAACTCGTTGATTGCTTTGATAACAACTTGCTGTTGATCGTGGCCGTAAACCACTGCTGATAGCATCTCTTCTTCTGTTAGGTTGTCTGCTTCAGACTCAACCATAAGAACAGCGCCTTCAGTACCCGCAACAACTAGGTCTAGTTTAGAGTTTTCTAGCTCAGTGTTGCTTGGGTTTAGTACTAGTTGACCATCAATGTGACCAACACGTGCTGCACCGATAGGACCGTTGAACGGGATACCAGAGATAGCAAGAGCAGCTGAAGTACCGATCATTGTTACCATATCTGGTTGAACGTTCGGGTTTACAGACATTACTGTCGCGATAACCTGAACTTCGTTTTTGAATGCGTCTGGGAATAGTGGACGAATTGGACGGTCGATTAGACGTGCAGTCAGTGTTTCGCCTTCAGAAGGACGACCTTCACGCTTGAAGAAACCACCAGGGATTTTACCTGCAGCGTAAGTACGCTCTTGGTAGTTTACTGTTAGTGGGAAGAAGTCTTGACCTTCTACTGCTTCTTTCTTACCAACAACAGAAACGAATACTGACGTATCGTCCATTGTTACCATTACAGCTGCAGTAGCTTGACGTGCGATAACGCCAGTTTCTAGCGTCACAGTGTGGTTGCCGTATTGGAACGACTTAACAACTGGTTTTTCGAACATTGTATTTCCTTTTTTCTGGAATCATTCCAGATAATTGATTGTGCGCTCAATGCATTACAAATCGCGACTAGTTCAAACAAACTTCACTTGAAAAAAGTAAGTGTGCTTGGAATAGTCGCGACCCTGAGGTCGACTAAATGGACTGTAATGTACCGAACAAATTGTGACTAAACGTGCTTGCTCTTCACAACTCAGTTTAGACGGGACGTAGTATAAACTACTTAGTGGAAGTTTTGCTATTAACTAAGAAATTTAGCTAACAAAAAAGGGGCATATAGCCCCTTTTAACAAACTTTCTATGCAGACGCTGATTAGCGACGTAGGCCTAGACGTTTGATTAGGTCTTGGTAGCGAGCTAGGTTTTTACCTTTTAGGTAATCTAGAAGCTTACGACGACGAGAAACCATACGTAGAAGACCACGACGGCTGTGGTGATCGCCTTTGTGTGCTTTGAAGTGACCTTGTAGGTGGTTGATAGAAGCTGTAAGTAGAGCTACTTGAACTTCTGGTGAACCAGTGTCGCCTTCACCTTGTGCGTATTCTGCAACGATTGCTGCTTTAGTTTCTGCATTCAGAGACATAATTCTCTCCTAATAAGAGTAAGTTTAAAAGTTGTAGCAGCCAATCTCTGATTCAGCCGCTACGCGAAGCGCGAATTATAGGGAATAATTCTAGCTAGAGCAAGGAGTATTCGTGGCTCTATTGAGCACTTTCTTCCTCACGGAAAACAACGAGTCGCTTAGGTGCAAGCTTAGCATCGTCATTCATAGCGCCAACGCCGATGAATAAACGCTCTTCACCCATGGTCATGCGTACTGGTGCATCGACTGGTAAGCCTGAAACCTGCACTGGCTGACCATGCTGAAGCAAGTCACCAAGCTCAGGTGATACATTCACTTCTTGAAGATCTTGTACTGCGCTGTCCATTGGCATTAGCAGTGGATCAAGCAACTCGCGCGGCTGACGCTCTTCACGCTTTGCCTGCTCAAATAACTCGTTAAGTTGCTCTAGGGTCACCATGTTCTCATAAGGATACTTAGCAACAGCAGTACGACGTAGCATAGTTACGTGCGCACCACAGCCTAACATTTCACCGAGGTCATCGACGATAGTGCGGATGTAAGTGCCTTTCGAGCAATGTACTTCCATCTCTACTTCATCACCTTCAAAGCGATGTAGGACAATTTCATACACGGTAATTTTGCGCGCTTCACGAGGAACTTCGATACCTTGACGAGCGTACTCATATAGTGGCTTACCTTGGTATTTCAGTGCAGAGAACATTGACGGCACTTGATCAGATTCACCACGGAACTTGTCTATGCACTCATCAAGAAGCTCAGGTGTTACATTGATATCGCGAGTTTCTACCACTTCACCATCAGAGTCAGAGGTATTGGTACGCTCACCAAGTTTAGCGATAACACGGTAGCGCTTGTCTGAATCTAACAAGAATTGAGAAAACTTAGTTGCTTCGCCCAAGCAAATTGGCAACATGCCAGTTGCTAATGGGTCAAGTGCACCAGTGTGCCCTGCTTTCTCAGCGAAGTAGATGCGCTTTACTTTTTGTAGAGCATCATTCGATGAGATTCCGGTAGGTTTATCTAGAAGGATAACGCCGTTGACTGGACGTCCCTTGCGACGTCTAGCCATTACTGCTCTTCTCCCTCTGCACCGTTTTCTTCGCTGCGACCTGCTTCGTCTTGCTTACGCTTATCTTCGTTAACCACTTCACTCACTAGGTTAGACATACGCATACCTTCGACAAGCGTGTTGTCATAGTGGAAGCGTACTTCCGGTGTTAGGCGTAGGCGAATGCGCTTACCTAGCATCATGCGAATGTGAGCTTCGTGTTCACGAAGGGCTGCTAGGCTCGATTCTGGAGTCTGTTCACCAACACATAGGAAAGTAACGAATACTTTCGCGTATGCGAGGTCACGAGAGACTTCTACGTCTGAAATCGTCACCATACCTAGGCGAGAGTCACGAACTTCGCGTTGAAGAATAAGAGCAAGCTCTTTTTGTAGTTGCTGCGCAACACGTTGTGTGCGGCTAAATTCTTTTGACATTTCTTTTCTCACTATAGAAAGAATGGGGGGATGGTATTAACCAGCCCCCCATGGCGTATTCAACAACCATCAATACTCAAGTTAAAAACTGAGTAACGATTTTGTCAATTAGTCTAGAGTACGTTTGATTTCAACGATTTCGAATACTTCGATTTGGTCGCCAACGCGAACATCGTTGTAGTTCTTAACGCCGATACCACATTCGTAACCGTTCTTAACTTCTTGAACGTCATCTTTGAAGCGGCGTAGAGATTCTAGCTCACCTTCGTAGATTACAACGTTATCACGCAGTACGCGGATTGGGTTGTTACGCTTGATAGTACCTTCAGTGACCATACAACCTGCGATAGCGCCAAGTTTTGGAGACTTAAATACGTCACGTACTTCAGCAAGACCGATGATTTCTTGCTTGAATTCAGGAGCAAGCATACCGCCCATTGCTTGTTTCACTTCGTCAATCAATTGGTAGATGATTGAGTAGTAGCGAAGGTCTAGGTTTTCAGTCTCAACAGCACGGCGAGCAGATGCATCAGCACGTACGTTAAAGCCTAGGATGATAGCGTTAGATGCTGCTGCAAGTACTGCATCAGTTTCTGTAATACCACCAACACCAGAACCTACGATGTTTACTTTAACTTCGTCAGTAGACAGTTTCAGTAGCGAGTCTGCGATTGCTTCTACAGAACCTTGTACGTCTGCTTTCAGTACTACGTTAAGCTCAGCAACGTCACCAGCTGTCATGTTAGAGAACATGTTTTCTAGTTTCGCTTTTTGCTGACGCGCAAGTTTCACGTCACGGAATTTACCTTGACGGTAGTTTGCTACTTCACGAGCTTTACGCTCATCACGTACTACAGTCGCTTCGTCACCTGATGATGGCACACCAGACAGACCCAAGATTTCTACAGGGATAGAAGGACCAGCTTCTGTTACTTCTTTACCTAGTTCATCACGCATTGCACGTACACGGCCGTATTCTTGACCACATAGTACGATATCGCCCTTGCGTAGAGTACCTGATTGAACAAGTACAGTAGCAACTGGACCACGGCCTTTATCTAGGAATGATTCAACAACCACGCCCGATGCCATACCGTCAGCAACGGCTGTTAGCTCTAGTACTTCAGATTGAAGCAGGATAGCTTCTAGAAGGCCGTCAATGTTAGTACCTTGTTTCGCAGAGATGTGAACGAACATGTTCTCACCGCCCCACTCTTCAGGAATAACATCGTACTGTGCCAGCTCGTTCTTAACGTTATCTGGGTTCGCGTCTTCTTTATCGATCTTGTTTACAGCAACGATTAGAGGTACACCTGCCGCTTTCGCGTGCTGGATAGCTTCAACCGTTTGTGGCATTACGCCATCGTCCGCAGCAACTACAAGAACCACGATATCCGTCGCTTGGGCACCACGAGCACGCATAGCAGTAAACGCCGCGTGTCCTGGAGTATCAAGGAAGGTGATCATACCGTTTTCAGTTTCAACGTGGTATGCACCGATGTGCTGTGTAATACCACCCGCTTCGCCAGAAGCAACGTGTGTACGACGAATGTAGTCAAGTGTTGAAGTCTTACCGTGGTCAACGTGACCCATGATAGTAACAACTGGAGCACGAGATACGGCTTCAGACGTTGCATCACGATCAGACAGTACTGCTTCTTCCAGTTCGTTCTCTTTGCGAAGAACAACTTTGTGACCCATTTCTTCAGCAACAAGTTGAGCTGTCTCTTGGTCAATCACTTGGTTGATTGTCGCCATTGCACCCATTTTCATCATTACTTTGATGACTTCAGTGCCTTTAACTGACATCTTCTGAGCTAGCTCAGAAACCACGATCGTCTCACCAATTACAACGTCTTGCTTAGCAACGGTCGCGGTCTTATCGAAGCCGTGCTGCATAGAAGTTGGTTTAGCCAACTTACCTTTCTTGCCACGTTGGTTACGACCACCGCGACCGCCACGTGAATCATCACGCTCTTGTGCAGATTTCTTCTTACGACGACGAGGTGCTTTCTCTTCGCTGCGGTCTTGAGCGTCTTCCGCTTCACGAGCGTAAGTTGAAGTCGTTGTGTGATAGTCAGCTTTTTCGCTGTCTTTTGACTTCTTCTCTTCCTCAGACCAACGAGCTGCATTTTCTTCAGCCAGTTTACGAGCTTCTTCTGCTAGACGAGCCGCTTCAGCTTCTGCCTTGCGCTGCGCCTCTTCTTCTTGACGGCGCTTCAGCTCGTCCGCTTCTTTCTTCGCTTCAGCATTCTTTGCGTTCATTTGTTTCTTAGCCTTTTCCGCTTCGTCGCGCTTTTCTGCTGTTGATTCTGCGTTGCGTTTATCATCCGCTTCACGTTTTGCTTTTTCCTCAGCTAAACGTTTCTCTTCGGCTTCTCGCTTTGCTTTCTCTTCAGCTTCGCGCTGTGCTTTTTCTGCAGCTTCACGTTTGGCTAGCTCTTCGGCTTCACGTTGTGCACGCTCTTCCGCCTCACGATTTGCTGCTTCCTCAGCTTCACGTTTTGCTTGCTCGTCGATCGCACTGCGTTTTACATAAGTGCGCTTCTTACGCACTTCTACCTGTACATCTTTGCTTTTACCGCCACCTGCAGAAACAGATAACGTGCTACGAGTCTTACGTTGTAGTGTAAGACGTGTAGGCTCAGCATCGCCCGATGTATCACCATGTTCTTTTTTCAGGTGAGTAAGAAGCGTTTGCTTCTCTTCATCGTTCACCTGATCGCTCTCTGATTTGTTAAGACCAGCATCAGCAAGTTGTTCAATTAGGCGATCCACTGGCGTACCAATTTCTTCGCTAAGTGCTTTAACCGTAAGTTTTGTCATGCAACTACCTCCTTGCTGATTATTATTCTTCGTCGCCGAACCAACAGATGTTACGTGCAGCCATGATTAGCTCACCTGCGCGCTCTTCTGTTAACCCTTCAATACCCTCTAACTCGTCTACACCTTGGTCTGCAAGATCTTCAAGCGTAGCTACACCTTTGGCAGCTAGTTTAAATGCCATTTCACGCTCAAGACCTTCTAGTGCTAGTAGGTCTTCTGCTGGTTCAACACCTTCAAATGACTCTTCTTGAGCAAGCGCAAGTGTAGTTAGGGCATCTTTTGCACGACTACGAAGTTCTTCTACAAGCTCTTCGTTTAAGCCGTCGATTTCTAGAAGTTCATTCACTGGCACGTATGCCACTTCTTCTAGTGTTGAGAAGCCTTCTTCAACCAGCATTTCTGCAAAGTCTTGCTCGATGTCGAGGTGCTTCATAAAGTTTTCGATAGAAGCAACAGCTTCTTCTTGGTGTTTCTTCTGTAGGTCTGCAACCGTCATTACGTTCAGTTCCCAACCCGTTAGTTGAGACGCTAGACGTACGTTTTGACCACTACGACCGATAGCTTGTGCTAGGTTGTCCGCTTCAACAGCGATATCCATAGAGTGCGCGTCTTCATCAACGATGATAGAAGCAACATCCGCTGGAGCCATTGCATTGATAACAAACTGTGCTGGGTTATCGTCCCAAAGCACGATATCGATACGCTCACCGCCAAGTTCACCAGAAACAGCTTGAACACGCGCGCCACGCATACCAACACACGCACCCACAGGGTCAATACGACGGTCGTTAGTTTTCACAGCGATCTTAGCGCGAGAACCAGGATCGCGAGCTGCGCCCTTAAGTTCAATTAGCTCTTCTGCAATTTCCGGCACTTCAACACGGAATAGCTCTGCAAGCATTTCAGGCTTAGAACGAGTAATGAATAGTTGGAAACCGCGAGCTTCTGGTGCAACTTTGTATAGAAGACCACGTACACGGTCGCCTGGACGGAAGTTTTCACGAGGTAATTGATCATCACGCAAAATAACCGCTTCAGCGTTGTTACCAAGATCTAGAATAATAGTGTCACGGTTAACTTTCTTAACCACACCTGTCACTAGATCGCCTTCGTTATCAATGAACTGCTCAACGATTTGTGCACGCTCAGCTTCACGTACTTTTTGCACGATAACTTGCTTAGCTGTTTGAGTCGTAATGCGGTCAAACGTTACAGAATCGATTTCTTCTTCTACGAAGTCACCAACTTGAATAGATTCATCATCGAATTGAGCTGCTTCAATTGAGATCTCTTTTGTTGGAAACTCAACTTCTTCTACTGCCATCCAACGACGGAATGTTTCGAATTCGCCCGTTTTACGGTCGATAGCTACGCGTACATCAATTTCGATTTCGTGTTTCTTTTTCGTTGATGTTGCTAGCGCAATTTCTAGCGCTTCAAAAATACGCTCACGAGGAACAGCTTTCTCGTTAGAAACTGCTTCTACTACCGCTAAAATTTCTTTACTCATTTATCTAGCCTCTAAGCTTTTATTATTAGGGACCTAAAATTTAGGGATCAGGTTAGCTTTAGAAATGTTACTCAGTGCCATTTCTTCTTCGTTGCCGTCAACAATGATTGTGACAGTCTCGCCTTCAATAGATTGGATTGTACCTTTCCACTTACGACGGTTACCCACAGCCATTTTCAGAACGATGCTGACCTCGTGACCAATAAATTGTTCGTAGTGTGCTGATTTGAAAAGTGGTCTTTCTAAGCCTGGTGAAGACACCTCTAGGTTATAAGCCACCGTAATTGGGTCTTCAACATCCATTACTGCACTTACTTGATGACTTACTTCTGCGCAAGCATCAACAGTAATACCATCTTCATGGTCGATATAGATACGAAGGGTAGAATGCTCACCAGCACGGATGAACTCTAAACCAACAAGCTCGTAGCCAAGTGCCTCAACAGGCGCTTCGAGCAATTCTGTAAGTTGTCTTTCTAAACCAGTCATTTAACCACTCCAGAAACAAAAAAAGGGCATATAGCCCAATTTAAATTCCAAGCATTTATTCGAGCGTTTCAAAAAGCTCAAATAACAAAAAACCCCGAAAGTCGGGGTTGTTTGTTGCTGGACCCTGATCACTAAGAAAAAGTAACACTCTACACATAGTAGTCAGTGTTTTCTTAGTGTGCAGTGATTTTTTCACACTGCTAAACTTGCAATCCATCAACACTTAGAAAGTATTGGTTGCGGGGGCCGGATTTGAACCGACGACCTTCGGGTTATGAGCCCGACGAGCTACCAAGCTGCTCCACCCCGCGTCCGACTTGCTGAGCATTATACGCTCACCAAACTGTATTACAAGTTTATAAATAATGGTGCCGAGAGAGGGACTCGAACCCTCACACCAAAGGCACTAGCACCTCATGCTAGCGTGTCTACCAATTTCACCATCTCGGCATTTAAGTTAATCGTCTAGTAAATAGCGATTAACTTATTGAGGGATTTCATCACTGCTTTTAGCAGGAACATCACTCGCTGCATCAACTTGCTGTTCAACAACTTGACCTTGAGAAGGGTCAACCCATTGAGACTCACCTTTGTGAGTGTACATGTTGCCAAGTACTAAGCTGATAACAAAAAATACGATTGCAAAAATTGCAGTCATTCGGGTTAGGAAATTCCCTGAGCCACTAGCACCAAACACAGTGTTTGACGCGCCAGCACCGAATGAGGCTCCCATATCTGCGCCTTTACCTTGTTGAATTAACACTAGGCCAATAACACCAAGCGCAGCCAACAGGTAAATCACAAGTAGAACTTGAATCATTTGTCCACCTATGTTCCAAATTGTTGAGCCAGCGCCGCTTTCATTGCTACATGCATTGAAAACCTGGCTATGACCTCCTAAGAGAAGGCGGTGGCAATACTAGCGAATGCCGCACTGACTGACAAGAGAAAAATGACAAAAATCTTTCGCCGAGCCGTTAACCGCTCAAAAAAAAGGCGAAAGCTCAATTATCGTAAATAAGAAGCGGTTAATCATATAGAAAACAAACAAGAACCAAAAGCAATTTTTGGTTCTTGTTAAATACGATAGCCTGCGAAGGTTAGCAGTTTTCTTTTACAATATCGGCAATGTACTGAGCTGAGTCGTTAACCAAAGTTTCGTCCTCACCTTCAACCATAACTCGCAGCAGAGGTTCAGTACCTGATTTACGCAGAAGTACTCGACCTTTATCACCCAAATCTGCTTCTGCTTTCTTCACTGCAGCAATAACAGCATCCGCTTCCAATGGATTTGCATCACCGCTAAAGCGAACATTAATCAGTACTTGCGGATACAACGTCATGCCACTTGCTAGTTCATTGAGTGACATTTTCGCACCAACGATAGAAGCCAGTACTTGCAGTGCCGCAACAATCGCATCACCAGTGGTGACTTTATCAAGTAGAATAACGTGCCCAGAGTTTTCAGCACCAATGCGCCAACCTTTCTCTAACAGTTGCTCCATTACGTAACGGTCACCAACTGCTGCGCGAACAAAAGGAATTCCTAACTGCTTAAGGCCGTTTTCCATCCCTAAGTTGGTCATCAATGTACCAACAACACCGCCTTTAAGTTCACCGCGGCGTAGTGCATCGCGAGCAATAATATAAGCGATTTGGTCACCATCGACTTTATTGCCTTGGTGGTCAACCATAATAATGCGGTCGCCATCACCATCAAACGCTAAACCAATATCTGCTTTTTCAGCTACCACTCGAGCTTGTAAGGCACGAACATCCGTTGCGCCAACTTCGTGGTTGATGTTCGTTCCATCTGGTTCAACACCCATTGTGATGATATCAGCACCTAATTCGGCAAACACAGACGGTGCAATTTTGTACGTCGCACCATGAGCACAATCTAGAACGATTTTTAATCCAGCTAAGCTAAGCTCATGTGGGAAAGTACTTTTACAAAATTCAATGTAACGACCAGCGGCATCATTTAGACGGCTTGCTTTACCCAACTCAGCAGATTCAACACATTCAATATCTTTGTCGAGCTCTTCTTCAATAGCCAGTTCAATCGCGTCCGGCAGTTTCGTGCCTTCCGAAGAGAAGAACTTAATACCGTTGTCGTAATATGGGTTGTGTGACGCTGAAATCACGATACCAGCTTCGGCACGAAATGTCTGAGTGAGATAAGCAACGGCAGGCGTTGGCAGTGGGCCTGTAAAAATAGCTTTCAGACCTGCCGCAGAAAGACCTGCTTCCAAGGCAGACTCCAACATGTAGCCAGAGATACGAGTATCTTTACCGATGATAACCTTTTTAGTACCTTGCTTTGCGAGTACTCGGCCAGCAGCCCAACCGAGTTTTAGTACAAAGTCTGGTGTGATTGGAAATTGACCAACCTTTCCACGAATACCATCAGTACCAAAATAACGTCGTTGTGACATAGTATTTCCCTAATTTTATTTTTTATATATTTGATTGCATCATCTGGACGATTTTCATCGCTTCGATGGTTTCTTCTGCATCGTGCACACGAATAATTTGCGCACCTTTAGCTGCGGCAAGCGTCGCGCAAGCTAAGCTCCCAGCAAGACAGTCTGCTGGTGCTTTATCAAGTAATTTAAAGATCATCGACTTTCTCGACATGCCCGCCAGTATTGGCAGACCAAACTGGTGAAATTTCTCCAGATGAGCCAGAAGGTGATAATTATGCTCTAGCGTTTTACCAAAACCAAATCCAGGGTCAAGAATCAATTGTTCTTTTTTGATTCCCACTTCCTCACAAGCCTTAATGCGCTGTTCTAGAAACTCAGCGACGTCTCCGAGTAAGTCGTTATAAGTTGGATTCGTTTGCATGGTCCTAGGCTGACCTTGCATATGCATTAAGCAGATAGGAACGCCAGCATCAGCCGCAACTTGAAGCGCTCCAGGCTCTTGCAGTGCTCGAACGTCATTGATGATATCCGCACCCGCTTCAATTGCCTTTTGCATCACTTCAGCTTTACTGGTATCGATTGAGATCCAGACATCGTAGCGTTCACGAATCGCTTGGATAATCGGAATTACGCGTGATAATTCTTCCTCAAGTGTCACATCTGGCGCACCAGGACGTGTTGACTCGCCGCCGATATCGATGATCGATACACCAGCTTGAATCATAGATTCAACCTGAGTCAAAGCTGCATCGATCGAATTGAATTTGCCGCCATCAGAAAACGAATCAGGGGTAACATTGACGATACCCATGACATGTGGGCGATCCAAAGGGAGGGATTTATTGTTTGCTTTTAAAATCATAGTTGCCATAAACAAGAAAAGCCCCGAGCAAAACTCGGGGCTTATTTATTACTGCTTATTCTGAATCTTTCTTCGTCGTTTCAGAATCTACTTTTTCAGCCTTAACATCGGAGTCAACCGCTGGTGCAGACTCTTCTACTTTAGGCTCAGCTTGTTGCGGTTTCGCTTCCGCTTTTGGCTCTGGAGCACTTTCCTGCTGAGATTTAGCTTGGTCACCCCAACCCGCCGGCTCACGAATGTCATCTTTACGTTCCATCAGGTCATCGATTTGACCTGCGTCGATGGTTTCGTACTTAACAAGCGCATCTTTCATCGAGTGCATGATGTCCATGTTCTCTTCAAGAATTTTCTTCGCACGGTCATAGTTACGGTCGATGATCAAACGAACTTCTTCATCAATCAGTTTCGCTGTTTCACCAGATATATGTTTAGTCTGCGTTACACTGCGACCCAAGAATACTTCGCCTTCATCTTCTGCATACAGAAGAGGCCCAAGTTTCTCAGAGAAACCCCACTGAGTAACCATTTTACGAGCGATATCTGTTGCGCGTTCAATATCGTTTGATGCACCTGTTGATACCTTGTCTTTACCATAGATCAGCTCTTCAGCAAGACGACCGCCGTATAGGCTTGAGATCATAGACTCTAGGTGTTGGCGAGACATACTCACACGATCTTGCTCTGGCAGATACATAGTCACACCCAGTGCTCGACCACGTGGAATGATGGAAACCTTATACACTGGATCGTGTTCAGGAACCAAACGACCAACGATCGCGTGACCCGCTTCGTGGTATGCCGTCGACTCTTTGGTTTCTTCCGAAAGCACCATAGAGCGGCGTTCTGCACCCATCATGATCTTATCTTTCGCTAATTCGAACTCGACCATAGATACATTGCGCTTGTTACCGCGCGCCGCAAATAGTGCCGCTTCGTTAACTAGGTTTGCAAGGTCTGCACCAGAGAAGCCCGGAGTACCACGTGCAATCAAAGATGGCTCTACGTCTGACGCTAGAGGTACTTTGCGCATATGAACTTTAAGAATCTGCTCACGACCACGAACATCTGGTAGACCAACCACAACTTGACGGTCAAAACGACCAGGGCGAAGTAGTGCTGGGTCAAGTACGTCAGGACGGTTAGTTGCTGCGATAACGATGATACCTTCGTTACCTTCAAAGCCATCCATTTCTACCAGCATTTGGTTCAATGTTTGTTCACGTTCATCGTGGCCACCACCAACACCAGCGCCACGCTGACGACCTACCGCATCGATCTCATCGATGAAGATAATACAAGGTGCTGCTTTCTTCGCCTGCTCGAACATGTCACGTACACGAGATGCACCCACACCAACGAACATTTCAACGAAATCTGAACCAGAGATAGTGAAGAACGGTACTTTTGCTTCACCAGCAATAGCTTTAGCAAGCAATGTTTTACCAGTACCAGGAGGACCAACCATTAGAACACCAGTTGGAATCTTACCACCCAGTTTCTGGAAGCGGCTTGGATCACGTAGGTAATCTACCAGCTCTTTTACGTCTTCTTTTGCTTCATCACAACCTGCAACATCAGCAAACGTGGTTTTGATCTGCTCTTCACTCATCATACGAGCTTTGCTCTTACCAAACGACATGGCACCTTTACCACCGCCGCCTTGCATTTGACGCATGAAGAAAATCCAAACACCAATAAGAAGAATCATTGGGAACCATGAGATAAAGATAGTGCCCAATAGGCTTTGTTCTTCTGGTGGTGTCCCTGAAACTTTTACGTTTTGGTTAATTAGGTCATCAAGTAGCTTTTGATCATAAACTGGCATGTAAGTCACAAAGCGACTGCCACCGCCACGGCGAGTAAAGGTTATCTCGCTGTCTTTAAATTGAGCTTCTTGAATCTGGCCATTGCCAACTTCCTGTACGAACGTGGTGTAATCTACCGCTCGACCGTTGCTTTCGCCTGGTCCAAAGCTTTGGAATACCGACATCAACACAACGGCGATGACTAACCACAAAATTAAATTCTTTGCCATGTCACTCAAGGTGTCAGCCTCTCGATAACTAATTGTAATTAAAGGTAGGGTACTACAGTTTTTCGGCTGTAGCTACATTGTTAATTTTGTCTTTGTAAACTAATGTTCAGCCTTTGAAACCATTAGCTACAATAAACACCTCACGAGAGCGAGCTCTAGATGAGTCTGGTTTGCGAATCTTCACTACTTTGAAGGCATCGCGCACCTGTTTGACGTACTCATCAAATCCTTCACCTTGGAACACTTTCACTACGAAACTGCCGCCTGGTGCCAAAGTTTGATGACACATATCTAATGCTAGTTCAACAAGATACATTGCTCTAGGCTGATCGACAGATAAGTTACCTGCCATGTTAGGAGCCATATCAGACATTACTACGTCGACCATATCCGGTTGGATTCTTTCGAGTAGTGCATTTAGAACTGCTTCTTCTCGAAAGTCCCCTTGAAGAAAGCTTACACCTGATATTGGATCCATCGGCAATAAATCACAAGCAATTACCTGCCCTTCATCACCTAAAACCTTTGCGGCGTATTGAGACCAGCCACCGGGAGCAGCGCCTAAGTCAACCACTGTCATCCCAGGTTTTAGTAGCTTATCTTTATTTTGAATCTCTTCAATCTTAAAGATAGCACGAGAGCGGTAACCTTTTCTTCTGGCTTCATTCGCATATTTGTCATCAAAATGCTCTTTCAACCAACGACCAGAACTGGCCGAATGTTTTTGCTTACTCATTCAAATTCCAACTCAATAAGGGCACGCCCTCAGAATAAAGTATAGTCTTCGTCATTAGATGGCGTTAAAATACGACTTTTCAACCCTAATAGTAAATAAATTTGGCCGCGTTATGAACCTAAGCACCAAACAAAAGCAGCACCTAAAAGGCCTAGCACACGCACTTAAACCTGTCGTGCTTCTAGGCGCAAATGGACTAACAGAGGCTGTTCTAGCGGAAGTAGAAATCGCTCTTGACCACCACGAACTGATTAAAGTGAAAGTGGCATCAGAAGACCGTGAAACTAAGCTACTGATTATCGACGCGATTGTGCGCGAAACTAAAGCTGAAAAAGTTCAAGTTATCGGTAAGACGCTTGTTCTTTACCGTCAGTCAGAGCAAAAGAAAATCGAACTGCCACGCAAATAATTTGCCCACCGTTTGATTTGATTGAAACATTTTGTTTCAAAGTGGAAAAGGTCGCAACAGCGGCCTTTTCATTTTTCTTACATCCTGAACTCGTATCTCATCTACAAAAAAAGCCGCTCTTGGCGACTTTTTCTCTGTGAAATCAGCTTAAATATAAGCAACTTTATCGATTTCAAAATCTTTTTGACCGCCTGGAGTCACGATAGTCACTTCATCGCCTTCCATTTTGCCAATCAATCCACGTGCAATTGGGGAGCTCACTGAAATACGGCCTGACTTAATGTCAGCTTCGTCATCACCAACGATTTGGTAAGTCTGTTCAGCGTCAGTATCGATATCAATCAAAGTCACTGTAGAGCCGAAGATGATCTTGCCAGAGTTGTCTAGCTTAGTCACATCAATAACTTGAGCTACAGAGAGTTTATATTCAATATCACGAATTTGAGCTTCACAGATGCCTTGCTCTTCACGCGCAGCATGGTACTCAGCATTTTCTTTTAGGTCACCTAGCTCACGAGCTTCAGCGATAGCTTCAGAAATTTGTGGGCGAAGCTTAAGTAGACGATCTAAATCTTCACGTAGCTGTTGTTCGCCACGTACAGTCATTGGAACCTTTTCCATTTTAACAACCTCTTTTCCAAAGCAGACTTTGGACAATAAAACCCTACTCAAGCGAGCCTGAGTACAATTTAAAAAATAACTGGATTAAGCCTAGTGTAATCAAAGTGCGTAGACAAATCACTGAAATTCACACATTCGTTCATTGATGCCAGAAACAATCAATCATCGTAAGATTCACAATCGCGACGACTATCTGTGTGTTTCGAAGTGAACACTGGCTCTATTCTGCCTTAAGTTCGAAAGCTTAGTGGTCAGCAAGACAATATAGCTTAGGTCTCTTAGCATACGCAAGGTCAACTCAACTAAGTTGAGATTTATATTGTCAACAAATGCATATCGTATTTCACTGTCTATCTTGAGATCAAAACTTCATAGATTCCTTTGGTAATTTATCACTTTATCTCGACTTAATAGGTTGTTAGCCTACATTAAAAATAAGCCCAACTTAACGAACCGACTTATGAAATCCAAATGCTTGCTCACTGCATTAATGATGCTACCTTTTTCCTCTTTCGCTACTGGTGTCGACGCGACTCAGTACTTGCCAGCTGGTAGCCGCAACGCATTACTTTTAGCGCCATTACATTCACCAACAGAAACGCTCATCTCACTGGATGCCGACCAGTTTTTTCCCCCCGCTAGCACGCTTAAAGTGGTCACTGCGCTCGCAGCAAAGCTCGCTCTACCCAATGATTTTCGTTTTGAAACAGTGCTATCACACTCTAAAAACACCTTAATTATTCGCTATACAGGCGATCCAACTTTTAGTCGCGAAGCACTAAGAACGATGCTAAAAGAAGCTAAATCAAGTGTTGGTAAGAACATCGATACGATCTGGCTTGATGATACAGTGTTCAGCGGATACGAAAGAGCTGTAGGGTGGCCATGGGATATTCTCGGTGTCTGTTATAGCGCCCCATCTTCAGCGATCACCTTAGATGGTAACTGTGTCCAAGGTGCACTTTATACCAATAAAGATGGCACTACTCGGGTAAATGTTCCTGCTCATCAGCCTATTACTGTCTCTACTTCTGCCGTTAGTCTTTCTAAACAAGATCAAGAACAAGCTCACTGCGACCTCGAACTTCAATTTGATGGACAAAACCACTACTCAATTGGTGGTTGTGTGGTCAATAGAAGTGCCCCCTTGCCACTTAAGTTTGCTGTCGCCTCACCCGATTTATTTACCTCAAAAGTTATCAAAGCAGAACTCAAGCGTTTAGGCATGAATCTTAAAGGTGAGATAAAGATTGGTAATCCTGAGATAGCGGATGAGCAGCCACTATTTATCCAGCGCTCAAAACCGCTTCCTGAGTTATTGGCCGTGATGCTTCAAGACTCCAATAACCTCTATGCCGACAATATTACCAAAACACTCGGCGCTCGCTATTACGGTCAGGCGGGCTCATTTAATAACGGAACAGCAGCAATTAAAGAGATTTTGCAGACTAAAGCAGGTATCGATATTCAATCTGCCGTGCTTGAAGACGGGTCTGGGCTTTCACGCAATAATCGTCTTACTGCCAACCAAATGCAGCAAGTATTGCGCTACATCTATGATAATGACAGCACGTTAAAACTCATCAAGCTTATGCCCGTTTCCGGCAACAATGGTACATTGAAATATCGCTCTAGTATGAGAAAGGCTCCTATCAAAGGCGCGCTTATCGCCAAAAGTGGGTCGCTATTCGGAACTTACAATATGATGGGGTATGGCCTTGATGATAAGGGGAAACCAGAAAGTCTATTTGTACAATTTGTCACTGACTATCACCCTCAAAAGCCGAAAACGAAAACTCCCACTATTTCACCATTAACGCAGTTTGAGCAGAGCTACTATCGCCAAGTAGTAGACTATAGCTACTCTTTGGGACGTTCAAAAAACAAAGCGCAGCCGTAGCTGCGCTTTACTTAAGTGACTCTTCACACAGATTTAGGATAAACCTAAGAAGTGATTCACAACAGTGAAGTAGATCCACATACCCGAAATATCAACAATCGAAGCCAGTACTGGGCTCACCAGTACTGCTGGATCTAGCTTAAAGACTCGAGCAATAATAGGTAACACACCACCTAGGGTCGTTGATACCGTTACTTGAATAAACAACGCGACTGCAATGGCCATGGCAATTAAATGGATGTCAAAACCACCGGCAGAGTTCACATCACCAAAGACGAGAATTCGACCAACCATAACTAAAGCAACCGCCGCCGCAAGACAGACTGCGACTCGGCTTTCTTTCCAAAGTACCTCTAACCACTGCCGCTTTCTTAACTCTCCTGTTGCCAGAGCACGAATAACCAATGTCGCTGCTTGGGTACCAGTATTACCACCAGCAGCGGCTATTACAGGCATATAGACGGCTAATAGTACTAGTTGGCTAAGCGTGTCTTCGTACTGAGCAATAATAAGACCCGAGACAATCCCTAACAGCGCCAACGTAATGATCCAACCAATGCGTTGTTTTACGTGTTCCAGAACACCTGTTGTCAGATAACCACCAGTGGTCTCTGCTTCGGAGTGAATCAGTCCCAATTGGTGAGCAAAATGCCTGGCTCGTCTATCATGGCCTTGCAAGTCGAGTTGTTCGATTAAATATTGCACCTGCCCTAAAGCACAGTGTTGCAACACACCAACGGCTTCGTCTATTGGCATCACGGTCAATAGGTTCAATTGCTGTGCTGTGTCGTATTTCAAAAATGCTTGAGTTGCCGCACTGATTTCTTCTTCTGAAAACAGTGGCGCATTCTCAATATAAGTATTGTTCATTACCGTCATGGCGAATCTCCCGATTAGCGTTGGTAACGACCATCAAACGTCAAAATAATAGCCTTACACGCAAATGTGCAGACGTCTTAACGAAATAGCAGAAAGGAGAAAAATAACGATAAGTTATTAAAAGGAAAGGAGCCCTACCTCGAAGGTAGGTACGAAGATCGCAATTACCGACGAGTTGTTACTTTTCTCCCTTGATACTAGGAGGATGGTCGGTATTGTTCATAGTTATCTCCGAAAAAACTATCGATTCGATAGCGGCGCTAGGATACCAAAAATCGTCAATGAGTAAAGGTGATTATCTTAGTTGAAACGATTTTTTACCTTTCGTAATCTTTACGCAATGATTTATAAAGCTGCCTTAGTAATATCAATACTTAATAAAAAAACGCCGCATCATGATGCGGCGTTTTCATGTTAATCAACCTGCTTGATTTGCAGCTCTCTAGGAACTTCAAAGAACATGTTTTCTTCTCTTCCTAACACTTCTTCAACGTCATCTGCACCCAAGTCTTTAATTTTATCAATGATCTGATTCACGAGCTCTTCAGGAGCTGAAGCGCCCGCCGTTACGCCCACTAACCCCTTACTTTCAAACCAAGATGCCTCAATCAAGTCTGGAGTATCAGTGAGATAAGCCGGTGTCCCCAGCTTTTCCGCAAGTTCTTTAAGACGAGTGGAGTTCGATGAGTTTGTAGAACCAACAACAACCATCACATCCACGGCTTGTGCTAGCTCTCGGACTGCATCTTGACGGTTTTGTGTCGCGTAGCAAATATCATCTTTGCGAGGCCCTTGAATCTCTGGGAACACTTCACGCAGCTTTTCGATCACATCGGCCGTTTCATCCACAGACAAGGTCGTTTGGCTAACATAATGAAGGTTACTTGGATCGTTTACCTTAAGCGTAAGAACATCTTCTGGTCGCTCAACAAGGTACATTCCGCCAGTCTCACTAGAGTATTGCCCCATTGTGCCTTCCACTTCTGGATGACCAGCATGGCCAATTAGAACGACTTCCATGTTTTTACGACTGGCGCGTGCTACTTCCATATGAACTTTCGTTACCAGAGGGCACGTTGCATCAAACACGGTAAGAGCACGTTGCTTAGCTTCTTTACGAACCGCTTGGGAAACACCATGAGCAGAAAATATCACGATGTTGTCGTCTGGCACTTCGCTGAGTTCTTCCACGAAGATTGCACCGCGCTGTTTTAGACCTTCTACCACAAATCGGTTGTGAACCACTTCATGACGAACATAAATTGGCGGCTGATACATTTCTAAAGCACGCTCCACAATACTGATCGCTCTGTCTACGCCGGCGCAAAAGCCTCGTGGGTTTGCTAACTTAATTTTCATTTCATTACTCATTGATCAACCGCTTCTACTTACTCTGCTTGCTATTCTACTTCGAGAATTTCCACTTCAAATGTCACGTCTTGTCCGGCCAACGGGTGATTAAAATCAACCGTTACAGAATCACCAGCAATATCGGTAATAATGCCAGGAATTTCCATACCATCAGGACCAGAGAAGGCCATTATTGTACCGACTTCCACCTCAGAGTCACCCACAAACTTCGCTCTGTCCATATGATGAATATTGTCTGGATTCGGCATACCAAAAGCGTCTTCTGCTTTCAGCTCGATAGCTTTATTCTCGTTCACTGATAAACCGATCAGACAACTTTCAAAGTTCTCACTTAAACTTCCGTCACCAATAATAAATTTAGCGGGTTTGCCCATATTATGGGTGCTATCTGCGACTGAGCCATCCTTCAATTTAATGGTGAAATGTAGAGTGACCGCACTATCTTGGGAAATTTTACTCACGTTACTGCTTCCTTTGCTTTCAAAGAGTCTTAGTATTGCTCTTTGTTATTTGTCGTTTCGTTATCGCTATTGTTATATAAAAAAGCGCCGTGCATATCAACGCACAGCGCTTAAGGTTATTGGAAATTATTACTTCGCTTCTTTGTTGCGAAAGCTATCAATGATAATCATCCCGGCACCGAGACAGATAGCCATATCAGCTAAATTGAAAGCTGGCCAATGGTATGTTCCCCAGTAAAAGTCTAGGTAATCAACAACAAAGCCATGTACAACACGGTCAAATACATTACCAACCGCCCCACCAATGATCATGGCATAAGCAATATTGTTCCACTTTTCTTTCGCTGGGAGCTTGCTCATCCAATAGGTTAATAGCCCCGTAACAATAAACGCAATACCAGTGAACAGCCAACGCTGCCATCCTGCTTGTTCGCTTAGAAAACTAAACGCAGCACCATAGTTGTGAACGTACAGTAAATTGAAAAATGGCAGGATTTCAATGCGATTTGCCCAGCCATATCCCATATTGTCCATAACAACCAGCTTGATGCTAATGTCGGCAATAAAAATGACAATGGCCAACCAAAGCCAGCGCACACCTGATTGCTTAAAGGTAATTGTTGTTTCGCTCATTCCAATCCTTAAATTGTCATGCTTAAACAAGCATAAGAAAAGTACTAGCTAAAAGTAGCCCCAGTAAAAACTGGGGCTGTCATATTAGTTAAAAGTTCCGTTGGCTTACTGTCAATTAAGCAAACTTACGAACTTCACCTTCACCTGCGATGTTCGAAACACAGCGACCACAAATCTTCTCGTGACCTTCGATCGTGCCTACATCTGGAGTATGGTGCCAGCAACGATCACACTTCTCGTTTTCCGTTGCCTTAACTTCAACAAACAGACCTTCAACTTCTGTCTCTTTCGCAGCGTCAGTTTTCTCTGATAGCGGCTTAACTGTTGCTGCTGAAGTAAGAAGTACAAAACGCAGCTCATCTTCAAGCTTGTTGATGGTTGCTGTCAGTGTATCATCTGCATATAGCGTGACTTCTGCTTGTAGTGCACCACCAATGATTTTTTCTGCACGTGCAGATTCAAGTTGCTTGTTCACCGCGTTACGAACTGACTGGATTTCAGTCCAGAATTCGTTGCTTAGCTCTTCGCCTTCAGCAAGACCGAATAGGCCATCGAACCACTCACCTGCAAACACAAACTTGTCACGTTGACCCGGCATTTCATTCCAGATTTCGTCTGCTGTGAACGACATGATTGGCGCCATCCAACGAACCAGAGCTTCTACGATGTAGTAAAGTGCAGTTTGACAGCTACGCTGTGCGTGACCACCCAGTTTCGCTGTATATTGACGGTCTTTGATCACGTCAAGATAGAAAGAGCCCATCTCGATAGAGCAGAACTGCATTAAGCGTTGTGTTACAGCATGTGTGTTGTACTCACCGTAAGCTTTCACAATCTCTTCTTGTGCAGCTAACGCACGACCAACTGCCCAGCGGTCAAGTGCTACCATTTCATCAGCAGGAACAAGATCCGTTTCTGGGTTGAAGCCATTTAGGTTCGCTAGGAAGAAGCGAGCTGTGTTACGAATACGACGATAAGCATCAGCAGAACGCTTAAGGATTTCATCAGAAACCGCTACTTCACCAGTGTAGTCTGTTGAAGCTACCCACAGGCGAAGGATATCTGCGCCCAGTTTGTTGGTAACATCTTTTGGAGCTACAACGTTGCCAATAGATTTCGACATCTTACGGCCGTGCCCATCAACCACAAAGCCATGAGTCAGCACTTGCTTGTATGGTGCTTCGTCTTTCATCGCAATAGACGTAATTAGCGACGATTGGAACCAACCACGGTGTTGGTCAGAACCTTCTAGATATAGGTCTGCACTATTGCCGTTATACTCTTCACGAGCATCCACAACAGAGTAGTGTGTCACACCTGAGTCGAACCATACGTCTAGTGTATCAAGCACTTTCTCGTAGTTGTCGGCTTCATCACCTAATAGTTCAGCAGGCTCAACATCCCACCAAGCTTGAATACCTTTTTGTTCAACAAGTTGAGCTACTTTTTCGATAAGCTCTAGTGAGTTCGGATGAAGTTCAGCTGTTTCTTTGTGAACAAACAACGCAATTGGCACACCCCATGTACGCTGACGAGAGATACACCACTCAGGGCGACCTTCAATCATACCTTCGATACGGCTTTGACCCCACTCAGGCATCCACTCAACACCTTTAATTGACTCTAGTGCTTTAGCACGCAGGCCAGCTTGGTCCATCGATACGAACCATTGTGGTGTTGCACGGAAGATGATTGGCGTTTTATGACGCCAGCAGTGTGGGTAGCTGTGCTCGTAAGCATGATGATGCAGTAGCGCACCTTTTTCTTTAAGTACTTCTACAACGGCATCGTTAGCTTTAAATACATGCTGACCAGCAAATAGCTCTGTGTCTGGTAGATAGACACCGTTAGAACCTACAGGATTCGCAACTTCTAGACCATATTTTTGGCCTACAGCAAAGTCTTCTTGACCGTGGCCAGGTGCTGTGTGCACCACACCAGTACCAGAATCGGTAGTTACGTGATCACCAAGGATCGCTGGTACCGTAAAGTCATAGAATGGGTGGTTGAACTGAGATAACTCAAGATCTGCACCTTTCGCAAAACCTAGGTTATGGAAGTGCTCGATACCAGCACGATCCATCACATCTTTTGCTAACTCAGACGCAACGATAATACGCTCTGGGTTGTCGCCTTCCGTTTGAATCAATACGTACTCTAAGTCATCACGTAGACAGACTGCTCGGTTTGCTGGCAGAGTCCAAGGTGTTGTTGTCCAGATGATGATTGAAATATCACCCTGTCCTTCATGACCTTCATTCAATGAGAATTTAGAGATAAGCGCGCTTTCATCAGCCGCTTTAAAACGTACATCAATAGAAGGAGAGACTTTATCTTTATATTCTACTTCTGCTTCTGCTAGTGCACTGCCACAATCTGTACACCAGTGAACAGGCTTGAAGCCTTTCAATAGGTGTCCTTTATCAGCAATTTTGCCAAGCGCACGAATAATGTTCGCTTCAGTATCAAAGTCCATTGTGCGATAAGGCTTATCCCACTCACCAAGAATACCTAGACGTTTGAAGCTCTCTTTTTGACCTTCAACTTGGCCTTCTGCATAAGTGCGACACTTTTCGCGGAACTCAGCAGCCGTTACCTTCTGACCTGGTTTGCCAACTTTCTTTTCTACCATTAATTCAATTGGTAGACCGTGGCAATCCCAACCAGGAATATAAGGGGCGTCAAAACCTGAAAGTGTTTTGGATTTAATAATAATGTCTTTAAGAATCTTATTTAGTGCGTGACCAATGTGAATGTCACCGTTCGCGTATGGAGGTCCATCGTGCAGTACGAAGGATTTTTTGCCTTTCTTAGCTTTACGGATCTCACCGTAAAGATCTTCTTTATACCAACGCTTAAGCATTTCTGGCTCACGATTTGCCAGATTGCCGCGCATAGGAAACCCTGTTTCAGGTAGGTTCAGGGTATCTTTATACTCACTCATCGATTCTTAATTCCGTTGTATTGGGCGAAAGTTAGACATTATGTTAGCGGTGGAATCTTCCGCTAACCCTTAAACTGACGTAGCCACACCCTTGCTACATCAGCATCCAATTCTATTTGCTGCTTAAGCAGCTCAAGTGACTCGAACTTTTTCTCATCACGAATTTTATGCAATAAAGCGACTTCAATTTGCTTACCATAAAGGTTGCCTTCAAAGTCGAAAATATGCACCTCTAAATCTGGGGTTATTCCTGCTACTGTTGGCTTTTTACCAACATTAGCAATGCCAGGTAACGGTTGACTATCAACCCCATAAACCTGCACAGCGTATACACCACGCACAGGTGACACATAGCGTTTCAAAGAAATGTTAGCGGTTGGAAAACCAAAATCACGCGCCAATTTTTGACCGTGAGCCACTCTCCCAGACAGCGTATAATGACGCCCTAACATTTCTGCACTCTCATCAAGATGATCACTTGCTAGTGCTTGGCGAATCGCCGTACTGCTCACACGTGTGTCTTCTACACAGAAACTAGCGGTATTCACCACCTCAAAGCCGAACTCTTCACCGGCTTTTTTGAGCATATCGAAGTTGCCTTCACGCCCTTTGCCAAAGCGAAAATCATCGCCGATAACAAGGAACTTAACACCCAATTTATTCACCAACAAGTCTTTGATAAAAGACTCCGGTGACATGCTGGCAAAGCGGCGGTTAAAGTTGACGCACAATAAACGATCCAAGTGCATTGCTTCAAGCAATTCAAACTTGTCACGAAGACGAGTCAGTCTAGCCGGCGCTTTATCCTTAGCAAACAATTCCATCGGTTGCGGTTCAAAAGTCATTACTACAGCAGGCAAACCCAAAAGCAATGCTTTCTTCTTCACCTGTTCGAGTACACGTTGGTGCCCCAAATGCACACCATCGAAGTTTCCGATGGTTAACACACAGCCATGGTGCTGACTTTTTAGGTTATGTATGCCTCGAATGAGTTCCATGAAACGACTAAACCACCTGCTTAATGAAATAATACTAGTGTGAAACCGACGGATTATAACCAATCATTGTTAATCTGTCGCTGCTTTTAGATCTCGAGCTCGAACACCAAGAACAAATAGACTAACTAGATAACTCACAGCGCCGATCAAAATCAATCCGATCAAGGTATACACACGCTCTGTTAAGCCCCAAGTCAGCCATTGCTGCATATCTTGTAGCTGCCAACGAAGCACTAGCACCATAACAACGGCTGCCATCACTAAACGTGCCACAAAACCGATAGTCTGGCGACTAATCTGGTAAACACATTGTAGGTGTAGCCCTCGGTATAACAACGCCATATTGATAAATGCCGACAACGCGGTTGCCATCGCCAGTCCAACATAACCATAGAAGTAAGCAAAAATAGCATTGAAGACCATATTAGACACCATGGCTACAATGCCATACTTCACTGGTGTTTTGGTATCCTGACGCGAGTAGTAACCCGGAGCCAGCACCTTAATCAACATAAAGTTAAGCAGGCCAGATGCGTAAGCTAGCAGTGACAATGACGCTTGATGAACGTCGTGAGGGGTAAACTCTCCACGCATAAATAGGACCATCAGCATCGGCTTGGCTAACACCATCAGCCCCAACATGGCAGGAAGACCTAATAGGATAACCATTCGAACTCCCCAATCCATCGTACTAGCAAATCCTTCACTATGCGCATCCACGTGTTTGCGTGACAGCGCAGGAAGAATAACCGTCGCGATGGCAATTCCAAACAAGCCTAGAGGGAACTCAAGTAGTCTATCGGAGTAGTAAAGCCAACTAATCGAGCCCGTGGCAAGAAAACTAGCAATAAAGGTGTCAAAAAGCAGGTTAATTTGGCTAACCGACACACCGAATAAGGCTGGAATCATCAAGGTTCTGATTTTCACTACGCCAGGATCGCGCCAGCCCCACTTAGGTTTTACCAATACGCCCTCTTTTATTAAGAAAGGCAATTGAAAGGCAAACTGGACAAAACCACCTAAGAATACACCAAGAGCTAAGCCAATTTCCGGCTGGGCAAGGTTTGGAGATATAAACCACGCACAGAGGATAATCATGACGTTTAGAAAAACGGGGGTAAAAGAAGAAACAGCAAACTTACCTAAAGTATTGAGAATAGCCCCAGATAACGCCACAAAGGTGATGAACCATAAGTAAGGGAAGGTAATCTTAAGCATCAAGCTGGCAAGCTCAAACTTAGGTGCAGCAGGCCCATCATTCAGCCAATCTAAGAACCAACCGAAACCAAATAGTGCAGTGACAACACTTGACCCTATCACACCTAATAACGTCACTATTGTCACAATGACGCCTAAGGTACCTGACGCTTTCGCTATTAAATCACGAGTTTTATCTTTATCTCCAGATGCGTGGTACTCCGTTAACACCGGAACAAATGCTTGAGAAAAAGCGCCTTCTGCAAACAGGCGACGTAAAAAGTTAGGAATCTTATTCGCAAAGAAGAAAACATCTGCGCTTGCACCTGCCCCCATAAGGTTGGCAACTACAACGTCTCGTACCAGTCCCAATACACGAGACACCAGCGTCATGGCACTAACAATCATGCCTGACTTAAGAAGGCGTTTACTCACAATAACCTCTGAATTACCTAGCCAATGCCTGCTATTTATCGGATTCAATAGCGTTTGTTATTGAAGAGAGGATTAGTATTAGCATTGGTCGAAAAATACTGTTAGAATCCCCGCCATCTTAACCGCGATAGCCCACAGATATCAAAAGTTGTTTTGTATCGTCGGGTTTTTGCACAAATCATTTGACAATTAAGCGCAAATGAGGGATATTCCTCGCCCTTAAATTGTCACCGAACTAAGTTTTTGGGAGTTAGACCCTTGGCAAACAGTAAATCTGCTAAGAAGCGCGCTATCCAAGCTGAGAAACGTCGTCAGCACAACGCTAGCCGTCGCTCTATGATGCGCACTTACATGAAGAAAACAATCGCAGCTATCGCAGCTGGCGATAAAGAAGCAGCAACTTCAGCATTTGCAGAAGTTACTCCAATCCTTGACCGCATGGCGACTAAAGGCCTTATTCATAAGAATAAAGCAGCTCGTCACAAGGCACGCTTCTCTGCTGCAATCAAAGCTCTATAATTTAGACTTTGTATTGTGTTAAAAAAACCGGCTAATGCCGGTTTTTTTGTATCTGTAAATCACACTATTCTGAGCTGCAATAAAGGCCGTGTAATAGTTCAATCAACTGACGAACTTCTTTACTACTTAATGTGTAGTAGACCGTTTGCGCTTCTTTTCTCGTCGACACTAAGCCATCACGACGCAGCCAGGCTAAATGCTGTGACAATGCTGACTGACTGAGTTCTAATCGAGTACACAATTCCCCTACTGATAACTCTGTATTGTGGAGCATGCACAGAATTTGCAGGCGTCTCTCATTAGCCATCGCCTTAAGGAGAACTACCGCTTGTGATGCGTTTTTTTCCATCTCCTGCAAGTTCATACTTTACCTCTATGTTTTATCCGTCTTTATTTACTTTTCTATTACTTAGACACTAACCATCTTTCTCGTAATAAATCCATAAATCTCATCACATTTTACATGGATAAAAATGTTGTTAGTAGCGCTTTGTTTAAAATAGTGTATTTCTCTTTACCAATTTGTTACCTAACCCCAATCTTAGAACGCTAGCAAATCGGTGAAATCTGCTTCACAGACACTCTTTACCGCCGGATGTTGAATCATTCGCTCTGCAAAAATAACGTAATACTCTTCTTTCAAATCTTCAATATCGCCAATTAGTTGAAGGTGGCGCTTATCTCTCATCTCTGACATATAAATACTTGGAGCAAGAAAGATGACATCCTCTTTATACATAGAGAAGGCTTTCATCAACGCAACATCATCAAATTCACCAAGAATATTAGGTTGAATACCCTGTTGATCAAACCACTGCAGTACTTTACGTCCCATTGAGGTACGACTACCGGGTATCAGCAAACGTCTTTGTTCAAGAATCTCAGGGAAACTCACATTATCGATATAGCCCGACGTAAAGAAACTCATGCGGCTTTCACCTAACTTCTTACTAAACAAACCAGGACTTTGACTTGAGTCCACAGGACAGTCCGATAGGATCATATCTAGCTTATGCTGAGCCAATTGCTCCAGCAACATTTCGTGAGTGGATTCAAAACAGCGTAGATGAATACTGTTATCTGGCGGGATAGTGGTCATCAATATTTTACTGACCAGGCGTTTAGAAAGAGCATCCGCCACACCAACATCGAACAGTACATTCGAACGCTGGCTATAGTTTACGATATCCAACATTTCGTAGCTTAAACCAAACATGCGGTCAGCATACTTATATACCAACTGCCCTAACTCAGTTGGCTCAACACTACGCCCATTTCGCTTAGTGAGCTTACCGTCCATTCTCTCTTCTAACGCTTTAATCTGCCCTGTTACTGTTTGAGGCGTTAAAAATAACGCATCGGCGGCTTTCGTAACCGAGCCCTGTTTGCAGACCATCCAGAAATAATAGAGGTGATTATAGTTAAGGTGTGACATGCGATATCGCCTAAAATGAGTGTGTTTCATTTATAGCAAAATCTGCACCAAGCGACAATATTCGATAAAACTTACGTTACAATTAAAATACAATGAAATTTCCGAATGTTTAATTGTCACATTCGCCACCTCACTGTCATATAAGCATCATAATCCTCGCTCTAAATCGAATTTATTCATTGATGATGGCAAATTAATCTCTTTTTCTCCTAAAGAAAACATCCTATAAAAATCAATGGTTTATATAAACAAAAAATACCAACAAGTACAAAAACCAAGCAAACATCGCAGTTAATTAACACAGAAATAGAAACGTCATATTTCTGTAATATTTGAGATCTAATATCGCCTCAGATTCAACAACAGGCCAACTTACGAATTACACGGCCAAATGGAGAAAACTATGATGAACCAAGCAACAACAGCTGCGACTCCAATGTCGAATACGACGCGTTGGTTACGCTGGGCTAACTTGGCGTTCATGCTTTATTTATTGCTACTTGCTGTTTCAATGGTGGGTAGTGGCTTTAAAATGGCAACAGGTGAACATGCAAAAGTCCTATTTGAATTTGCCTCACACCCTGTAGCTGGGTTAATGATTGGTCTAGTTGCTACTGCACTAATTCAGTCTTCTAGTACCGTCACTTCGATTATTGTTGGTTTGGTTGCTGGTGGTTTACCTGTAACGACAGCCATCCCTATGATCATGGGTGCAAACATTGGTACTACGGTTACCAATACACTAGTAAGTTTGGGTCACGTTCGTTGTAACACTGAGTTTAAACGAGCCTTTGCAAGTGCAACGATCCATGACTTCTTTAACCTGCTAGCCGTTGCTATCTTCCTTCCATTGGAGATGATGTTTGGCATTCTAGACAAAATCTCTAGCTGGCTTGTATCACCAATGCTAGCAACAGGTGACATGAGCATGAAAGGCCTGAACTTCATCAAGCCAATCACCAAGCCTGTTGTAAGTGCGATTCAAGAGCCATTAAGCTCATTTGGCAGCGTAACAGGTGGCGTACTACTGATTGTTCTTGGTATTGCAACTATCTTCGTGGCGATTACTGTTATGGGTAAGCTAATGAAGAGCCTGATGGTTGGCCGTGCACGTGAAATTTTGAAAAACGCTATTGGTCGTGGTCCGCTACATGGTATCGCATCAGGCTCTATCGTTACGATTCTTGTGCAATCTTCATCAACAACGACCAGCTTAATGGTGCCACTCGTTGGCTCAGGTGCGCTGAAAGTTCGTGATGTTTACCCATTTACACTAGGTGCGAATATCGGTACATGTATCACTGGCTTACTAGCAGCGACAGCAGTTTCTGGAGAATACGCAGTATTCGCATTACAAATCGCGCTGGTGCACCTGGTATTTAATATCATGGCAACCGTCTTTATCTTCGGTATTCCATTCTTGAGAGAACTGCCAGTGAAAGGTGCAGACTATATCTCGGACATGGCTATCAAGAACAAAGCCGTCGTCGCTGGTTACCTCGCTTCTATCTTTGTTGTTATTCCAGGCACTATTCTAGCGCTAACAGCATAGACACTAAGCAGCCAGACGCTAAGCTCTACTAAAAAGGCCCAGCTACATTTAGCTGGGCCTTTTACTATCTAGAAATCACCGTAGTCATAATCAAAGTCATCATAGTGCTCGATCAAATCAGCGTCGTCGATATCATCCCAGTAATAATAGCTATCGTAATAGTAGTTATAATATGGGTCACCAACATAATAAGTTTTAATGCGTTTATCTTCAGTCCAAAGATAGTAGTTTGAAGCTTTTAATACCGGAACCTTAAGCTCCTGTTGCCCAACCGTAATTGAAGTCATGCCTTCTATAACACCAACAAATGTCATTGATTTACCTTGAGTAAACGCCTTAGGGTCTAAGAACCTATCGACATTAACGACAAATCGCTGACTGCCCTGCTGAGTCTCATCAGGACGACCTTTTGAGTCCAATGCAAATTGACTAATTTGTAGCTCACTGGTGTTAGGGGTTAAATTGGTCAAATTTGCAATCACTCCACCCCATCTAGCTGGCTGGCCGACATATGGTGTCGCCTCTTTTACCGCTTGGTTAAACTCAACCAATAACTTCTCATCAGCGACTTGGATTTCGTTAGGCGCACCGCTGCATCCCATTAATATAAGACTCAACGCCATCCCTAGTAATCGCATGCTCCGTCTCCACTGGCTCTTTTAACTAAAGTATGAGTGACTTATTTACTATCTCGCAAGTACCTTATAACTCCTTTTCTGGATTTATTAACGATACTATCAGTGAGGAAAATCCATTCCCTTCTGTTAATTACGCTCAACAATAAACACACTCTAAACTAACCAAGGTTTGACGAGATGTTACTTATAATAACCAATTCAATCACTTAGGCTAATAGGCAAACTCATCAACCGAGAAACAAACCATGAAACTCAAGTTCTTTGCCCTAGCTCTAATCTTATCTTCACCGAGTTATGCCTATTATTGTGACCAAACCGCTGAAGGCGCTATTGATGGTGCAGTCGACGGGGCGATTACTGGTGCAGTCGTTGGCGGTATTGTAGATGGTGGTTCTGGCGCTGCTGCTGGAGCAGCTATTGGTGGCGGTGCTGGCGCAGTGGCGGGAACCATCGACGGTGCATACGATGAAGGAGCCTGTGAAGTGGCGACGGATGTTGTCGTAGAAGAAGAGATTATTGAAGAAGAAATCGTTGAAGAGGAAATTATCGAGGACGCCTATTACGACTAAGCATTACCATTGACAGCATAATGTATGGGACAGAGTAACATTCCCCTTGTTACTCCCCTTTTGATAGTCCCATCGATAGACTGGCCTAAATGTCGTCAACAAAAAGGTCAGTCATGCAGAAAATTGCCTTAGTCACCGGTGCTTATCAGGGTATCGGCTTAGCCACCTCAGAGTTATTAATGGAACAAGGCTTTCATGTCATCATGGCCGACATTCAATCCTGCTCAGCATTAGTTAATGATTTTCGCCAGAAAGGCTATACCGCCTCCCACATTAAATTGGACCTCGCCATGTCATCGGTCTTTCCTGCGGTTGCTAATAAGATAGAAGAGCAGTTTGGTCGCCTTGATGTACTCGTTAATAATGCAGCTATCTTAGTCGATCTTGGTAGACATCCTTCTCTTATTGATGAAGATACCTACCGCCGAGTGATTGAGGTCAACCAGATTGGTCCTTTCTTACTGACTCGAGCTCTAACACCACTCCTCAAAAAGTCCTCACAAGCCAGAATAGTCAATGTATCAAGTCAAGCTGGGCAACTTGCTCAACTTTCTGACATGGCCTCACCGATTAAAGATGATGTATGCGCAGCCTATCAATCCTCAAAGATTGGTGTGAATGCCAACACAGTATTATTCGCAAAAGAGCTAGAGCCATTTGGAATTAAAGTAAACTCATACTGTCCTGGGTGGGTTGATTCAGGAATGAATTTGGATGAGTTGCCTGATTATGGTGAACATATTCGATTAAAGTCCCCCAAAGAAGGCGCAGATACAGCCATTTGGTTAGCAACGCTCGATGCAGATGGACCAACGGCGGGATTCTTTAGTGAAAGAGAGAAAATTAACTGGTAGCTCTCGTTACAAAATAAGGCCGAGCAATGCTCGGCCTTATTTTCAGACAGAAAATGGATAGCGAATAGGCTCGTGGCACTCGTAACCTTCTACTTCAAAGTCATCAAGCGTCACCCAGGTTTCTAAGTCTTCAAGCGTCTTAATCTTTGGGTTGATACGGAACGTCGGAGCCGCCAGTGGTTCACGTTTTAGCTGAACATCTCGCATCAACTCCAATTGGTCTTCATAAATATGCGCGTTAACGATCTTATGAAATGCTTGTCCCGGCTTTTTACCGGTAATCTGAGCCATAATCGCTAGGAACACATAGACTTGAACCATATTGAAGTTTAAACCAAGGGGTACGTCACACGAACGTTGTGTACTGTTTAAATACAGCGTATCACCTAATAGCGAAAAGTGATGGCTGTACATGCATGGGCGCAAACACCCCATATGAAACTCGCCTGGATTGTAGAAGTTTAAGATCTCACCACGATCATCAACCCCTTTGCTTAAGTCATCCACAATCTTACGAAGTTGATCTATATGACCACCATCTGGCTTAGCCCATGCACGACCCTGCACACCATAGACACGGCCCATATCATCTTCACCTTTACGGTAAGAATTGTTCAGCCACGCTGCATTTAAGTTCGCGTTAGCATCCCATGTTTTGGTTCCTAACTTGCGAAAGTCTTCAGCGTTATCGTAGCCGCGAATATATCCCAATAGCTCAGCTACGGCTGCTTTCCAAAAGCTCTTTCTTGTAGTAACTAGAGGAAATGCGTTGTTGGCGACATCATAGGTCAGATCTGCGTTGATTACGGTTAAACAACGTTTACCCGTACGCTCATTTTCAATCCAAACACCTTCGTCAACGATTCGCTGACATAAGTCTAAATACTGCTTCACGACAATTCCTATTACTTTGATACTTTTTGTAGTTTCGGTCCGTTGACTTTGTATGCCCATGCAATCATTAGTGCACC
The DNA here is from genome assembly GCF_900088415.1 of Vibrio mediterranei. Lineage (GTDB taxonomy): Bacteria > Pseudomonadota > Gammaproteobacteria > Enterobacterales > Vibrionaceae > Vibrio > Vibrio mediterranei. The sequence goes on along the minus strand of NZ_FLLQ01000003.1, from coordinate 312,094 downwards.
AAGGATAATCATTGGTGAAGACAAGATTTGGCCCATAGAAATAAAGCCACCAAACAGTCCTAATTGTGCATCCGGTTCACGTACGAACTCGACCAAGAATCTAAATGTACCATAACCAAGAAGGAATAAACCTGACACAGCCCCTTCTGGGCGAGGTTTCTTGATAAACCAATTCAAAATTAAGAACAGTACAACACCTTCTAAGGCAAATTCGTACAGTTGAGACGGGTGACGTGGTAAAGGTCCGCCATTAGGGAAGATGATCGCCCATGGCACATCAGTCACTCGTCCCCAAAGTTCACTGTTCATAAAGTTACCTAGACGCCCCATACCTAAACCAAAAGGAACAAGAGGCGCGATGAAGTCTGCGACATTAAAAAACGTGCGTCCGTTCTTTCTGCCATACCAGAACATCGCGGTAATGACACCTAACAACCCACCATGGAACGACATACCGCCGGTCCATACTTTGAACAAGTAGAGCGGGTCACGTAGCAGTTCATCAAAACCATAAAATAGGACGTATCCTATGCGGCCGCCTAGCACCACCCCTAAGAAACCTGCAAACAACAGATCTGACACTTGCTCGCGCGTCCATCCTGAGTTTGGCTTGTCGGCTCTACGATTAGCTAACCACATCGCGAATGCAAAGCCGACAAGATACATCAAGCCGTACCAACGAATAGAAATGGGACCTAATTCAACAAGAACTGGGTCGATATTAGGAAACTGGATATATCCCTGAGACATAAAACGCTCACTTATCAGGTTTGAATATTGAGATTAAAACATCATTGAAAATGCAACGAATAATAAGAAGACTGCAAAAATCTTCTTTAGTTTCGGTGTTGGCATAGTTGTCGCCAATTTTGCACCAAATTTCGTTGTTAACATTGAGGTAGCAGCAATGGATAGCAAAGCCGGCAAGTAGACATAGCCGATACTGTACTCCGGTAGCCCTTGTGCTTTAGCGCCATGCATAATAAAGCCAATCATGCCTGCGATCGCGATCACGCAACCACATACTGATGAAGAGCCTACCGCTTTTCTCATCTCAACGCCATGTTTACTAAGAAAAGGAACCGACATTGAGCCTCCACCAATCCCCGCTAAGCTCGAGACCATGCCGATTCCCGCACCACAACAAGTTGTGATAAAAGGACTAGGAAGATTACGCGTCACTTGCGACTTGATAGACAAAAACATCTGAATTGCCAGAAGCAGTACAATGACAGCAAACACCTTCGGTAGATAGTGAGAAGGAATCCACTCTGCAACATTGGACCCCGCAAATCCGCCAATCACCACCCCAGGCATAAGCCATTTAATAACAAACAAATCAACATTACCCAGTTTAAGATGGTTAAGTGCCGAAGAGCCTGATGTAATAATGATAGAGGCTAAGGAAGTCGCCAGTGCAATATGCATAACCATATCACTCGCGATACCAAATTTAGGTAGGATGAAGGCCAATGCAGGGACAACAATAAGTCCCCCACCAATGCCCAGCAACCCGGACATGGTACCGACTACTGCGCCAAGGCACAGTAGTAATAAGATCAGTTCGTAGTTCACATGTATTCCAAAAGGGTTGGTTTAAGACTTACCAGCACGGATGAAGCCAGCTAGTCCTTTATCCTCAAAGTAATCGCGCATTTGATTATAAATGGTTTCACCGTACGGTTGCATCAATGCTTTGTCAGCAAGTAACTTAAGTTCCTGCTGTGAGGTCTGTCTGAGCAAGTACTTCACTTTCGCGACGTTCGACGTGTTCATACTTAAAGTATCGTAACCAAGCCCCACCAGCAGCAAAGCACCAATAGGATCACCTGCCAGCTCACCACAAATGCAAACAGGAAGATGATACGACTGACAAGTTTCAAAAATATGTTTCATCGCCGCTAACACCGAAGGATGCAGGGTTTCGTATATATCGGCTACCTGAGCGTTGTTGCGATCAACAGCCAATAAATATTGTGTTAAGTCGTTCGTTCCAACCGAAACAAAATCAACCTTCTGTGCCATAAATGGTAAGAGGTACAACATAGAAGGTACTTCGATCATAACGCCAATTTCTGGGCGTTTTACCTTCGGATGCTCTGCGGATACTTCTTGATAAGCTTGATCAATAAGCGCCGTCGCTCCGTCAAGTTCTTGTACCGACGACACCATAGGCAAAAGAATGCTTAAGTTATCTAATCCCTCGCTCGCACGAAGCATAGCACGCAACTGAATCAAGAAAATATCAGGATGATCGAGAGTAAAGCGGATTCCTCGCCAACCTAAAAAAGGATTGTCTTCATCAATAGGCAGATAAGGCAAAGGCTTGTCGCCGCCGATATCCAGCGTACGCATCACAACACGCTTAGTTGGATAAGCACCGAGTACCGAACGATACTGATGCACCTGTTCTTCTTCCGAAGGGAACTGCTGCTGTAGCAAGAAGGAAATTTCGGTTCGATATAGCCCCACACCATCGACATTCTTATTCAAAGAAATACTGGTATCAGCGCTGAGTCCTGCATTCAGCATAATTTGAATGCGTTTACCGTCATTTGTACTTGCTTCAAGATCAACGGTTTGTTCAACCATTCGAGACAGCTCAGTCTCTTCTGTCACTAACTCTTGGTATTCAAGCAGTAATTCATTGCTAGGGTCAGGGAAAATCTCACCGCTATACCCATCAACAATACCAACCTTGCCACTTAAGCGCTCAGGGTTAGTGTTCACTCCCATAACGGCAGGAATTCCCATCGCTCTGGATAAGATAGCCGCGTGAGAGTTCGCCGCCCCCTCAAGAGACACTACAGCTAGTAGCTGTTCCTTGGGTACTGAAGCGAGAATGGACGCAGTAAGTTCACGCACAACTAGAATAACAGGCTCGTTGAACTCATGAACAGGCTGCTCAGTATTGTGCAAGAAAAACAGCAAACGCTGGCCCAGCTCTTTGACATCTTGAGCACGCTCGCGCATGTATACATCAGACATCTTGGCAAAACGGTTCGCATAGCTTTCTACTACTTGGCGCAAAGCCCAGTCTGCTCGATCGCCTTTTTGTATCTGCGCTTTTAAATCATTGCGCAGCATAGGATCATTGAGTAAGTGAGTGAACAGATCAAATATTGCTAGTGCATCTTTATTTAATTCAAGATCCAACTTCTTACGCATGCGCTTAAAGTCAGCCAATGCATTTTCGATGGCGACCGATAACGTTTCGTGTTCACGCGCAATATCTAACGCGGAAGCTGGAAATACATTGCTTAAGTCAGGTTGAGTGTTTGTCCCACCAGATTGGGCCGATAGCTACTCCCGATGACGCCCCAATCCCTTTAATCACCGCCGTTTTATTATCGTCAAAGAAGCCATGACCCTGGGCAGTTGCATGTGCTATCAAAACCGCTATCTGAGCTGCGAGTGTGACTAAGAAAGACTCTTCCATCTCGCTAAACTGACGCGACGTTTTTTGCTGGATAACCAAAACGCCAAGGACCTGTTTACGATGAATAATCGGTGTACCAAGGAAAGAATGGTAGATATCTTCACCAAGTTCTGGGAAGAATTTAAATGCGGGATGTTTGGCAGCTTCTGCCAAGTTAATCGGTTCGGCGGTTCGTTTTACGAGGCCAACTAGACCTTCGTTAAAATCGATATGGATAGTGTCGCCTTTGAAGGTCAGGCCCTGTGTCGCCATTAACTCCAAACGCTGTTTATCGTTATTTGCCAAATAAATTGTGCAGCATTCAGTATGCATAGCTGCACAAGTTTGTTGAACAAGAATTTCGAGGGCGGCGTGCACATCTTCAACCTTTGAAACGTGCTCAACTATATCCCTTAGTTGCGATAGCATACTTACCCTCTTCGATGCTTTCTCTTGCCTTTAAATTTACGTTCCTTAAACGGCATTGCCAATGATGCAAACTCTTTCATCGCACGTCGATACACATCCCGTTTAAAAGAAACCACTTGCCTGACTGGATACCAATAACTTACCCAGCGCCAACCATCAAATTCAGGGGTATTACCACGCTGCATGTTGATCTTAGATTCATCACAATCTAAACGCAGTAAAAACCATTTCTGTTTTTGCCCAATACAGACTGGCTTCGAATCCCAGCGTACTAATCGCTTGGGTAACTTATATCTCAGCCAATGGCGACTAACTGCAACGATTTTGACGTCGTTCTTGGTTAATCCCACCTCTTCATAAAGTTCTCGATACATGGCTTGCTCAGGGGATTCACCATCGTCAATGCCACCCTGAGGAAACTGCCATGAATGTTGTCCGTATCGCTTAGCCCAGAAGACCTGACCATGGTTGTTACAAATCACAATACCAACATTAAGTCGGTAACCATCGCCATCTATCACTGGCCAACCTCAATTAAATTTTCATTACCCTGATTTTTCCACATATCCCCAAGTTGAGCAAACTTAGTCGCCCGTAAATTTGAACAATTACCATTAAATGCTGCCATACTGGATAAGTTTCGCGCAAAGCCTTAGTTATCAACACAACAATGAGACCCAGCCCACATTTATTCACCTTTTCTGTGAATAACCATGTGAAGAATCTATGATCTTTACGACTTTTTGGTTCTTTTTCTACCAAGTCAAATTTTTCCAAGATCGAAGTGATAAAATTAAAATTATAATTTTCATTAACTTAAAGTTAAACCAATCAAGTAAAAGTCTCTAATTTACTACAAATAAATACACACACTCAGATCGGTTAAAGATCAACCTATGGCTATTTTATCCACACTGAAACTGTCGAGTTTCAAACAAACCTCGATTTATCAAGTGTTAATCCGCTTTAAAACACTGATTATTCATACAGCGCATGGCAGATTCAACTTAGAGAATAAATTTTCTGTGGATAAGTCATGAATAGATCAAATCTCAAACAGACTGATCTTTTTTTATACCGATAAATTCTTCATCGCCATGATAGAATAGACAGCTCCCTATTGGGTCAAAATTAACCTACAGCGTATTTATGAAACCTACCCCAACCTCCGAAACAGAACTATTACAACGCGCTCGTGATATCGCAGGATTAACATTTGGCGAACTCGCTGCACAGGCAGGCATGTGCGTACCAGATAACCTTAAGCGCGATAAGGGTTGGGTAGGACAACTACTTGAGTGGCACTTAGGTGCAAAGGCCGGAAGTAAGCCTGTTCAAGACTTCCCCGATATTGGCGTTGAGCTCAAGAGCCTTCCGATTAGCCATACCGGCAAGCCTTTAGAATCAACTTTCGTCTGTGTTGCACCACTTACCGGCATTCATGGAGTAACGTGGGAAACTAGCCATATACGCAATAAGCTGTCTCGTGTCCTTTGGCTGCCGGTTGAGGGTGAACGAGAGATCCCCGTTGCAGAGCGACATGTTGGCTCTCCATTAATCTGGAGCCCATCTCCAGAAGAAGAGACCATGTTGAAAAATGATTGGGAAGAATTGATGGAGCTTATTTCATTAGGTCAAGTCAATCAGATCACGGCCCACACCGGCGAGGTGTTACAAATTCGCCCTAAAGCTGCCAATAGCCGAGTGAAAACGGAAGCTTATGGTACTTCAGGACAAAAAATACGTACCCTACCCCGAGGTTTCTACCTCAGAGCACGCTTCACTGCTCATATACTTGAACAGTACTTTGTCTAAACCAAAAATTTTCGAACTAGTTAATGAAGTTTTAGCTCGATATCACAATAGCGATTCATTTCCGCACTGCCACATTCATCGTAAGCGTTATGCAATCTAAGGTACGCTTTTTCGATACCTAGTCGATGCAACTCCTCTTTCACCGAGTCCAACGACTCAAAATGAATTGGCTCATCATCTTGTTTAATTGGTTCTAATTTATGTTTGTATTCCACTGCTAACAGATAGTGTGAAATATCAGCACAACCAATCACAAAAACTTTGGGTTGTTTATAAGTGTCTTTGTGATACCCATGTAGCCAACGATCGAGCTGATGTTTTTGCATATTCCACCCCCTTACTCTTTTTGTGGATAATGCGTTACTGATAAAAGTCAGTTTAGTAAAAATAATCACATTGGGTACTAAACAAGCAGATCTTTTACCAAAACGAGGTATAGTGGATAAAAACAACAACAAACAAGGAAGGCTCAATGAAATATCATAACCTCCCGCACTCTTCGCTAGAAATCAGCAAGATAGCTTTAGGGACAATGACGTTTGGTGAGCAAAACACCAAGCAGGAAGCATTCAGTCAGCTCGATTTTGCTCTAGAACGCGGTGTTAATTTGATTGATACTGCAGAGATGTACCCCGTTCCTCCAAGTGCTAAGTCTCAAGGAAAAACAGAACAATATATTGGCGATTGGCTTTCGCATTCAGATAAAAGACAAAAAGTAGTATTAGCGACTAAAGTCGCTGGACCGCGAAATATTCCTTATATTCGCGACAATATGAGTCTAGATAGACGCAATATACATTTGGCAGTAGACGATAGTTTAAGTCGTTTAAAAACCGATTATATCGATTTATACCAATTGCACTGGCCACAAAGAAAAACCAATTGTTTTGGACAGCTTAACTACCCTTATCCTGAAGGAAATGAAGAAGTTACACTAATCGAAACATTAGAAGCACTGAACGAACTCATCAAAGCTGGAAAAATACGCTATATCGGAGTCTCTAATGAAACACCTTGGGGAGTCATGACGCTACTTAAATTGGCCGAAAAACATGATCTGCCAAGAATTGTCTCGATCCAAAACCCTTACAACTTACTCAACCGTAGCTTTGAGGTTGGCCTTTCTGAAATTAGCCACCACGAAGGTGTGGAGTTACTCGCTTACTCACCACTCGCTTTTGGCTGTTTGAGCGGAAAATATCTCGATGGGCAACGTCCAGAGGGAGCGCGTTGCAGTCTATTTGAGCGATTTGTCCGTTACTTTACTCCGCAAGGTATTGAAGCAACACAAGCTTATGTGAACCTAGCTCGCGAGCATAACCTTGACCCAGCTCAGATGGCACTAGCCTTTGTTAATCAACTTCCATTTGTTGCTTCTAATATTATTGGTGCAACCAATCTTGAGCAGTTAGAAAGCAACATAAACAGCATCGACGTGGAACTCTCTGATGAACTCTTGAATGAACTTCAAGAAATAGGGGCTAAATATTCTAACCCATGCCCCTAAATAGGTTTTTCACTCAGTATGGGCAGGTCGCGATAAGCGACCTGCCCTTTTTTTACGTAGCTATTCTAGAGTGTAATTCTCGACGAAGATGACGAGTTTTACGTTTCGCTACAATGTGAGGTGGAGCAACTTGGCCAAGTGGGCGGCCATGTTTATCGAAACCAATGTCCTTTAACAAGTGCTCATTGTGGAGTGGCAAGTGGTGTGCATTGCGACGGTAGCGTCGTCTCCACTCACGCTCTTCTTTTTGGATGTCTGCTTTAATAAGCCAAGTTGCAACAGTTAAGTAAATTGAAGTACGCATAATTTTCTCCTAGAAAATAATTTGAGGAGAGAAATAGCGGTCGGGATATAAGGAGAAATGTTGTTATTCCTCAGTTGACTGCTATTTCCGCAGCCTCTTGAGGTTACGGACTAATTAAGCGTGTGCTGTATCGATTGACGGTTTATCCGCTGCCATTGCAGTAGATAGATCAGTCGCGATTCGATCCGCATGAGTAAAACGGCCAGCACAAATATTGATAAAAGAAATACGATTCATCATTTTCTGTGCCTCCATAATCACTTAATAATCCGAAATAAATTTGAAAGGTTGAGCGTAGTGCTCAGGGGTGATTCTTATGCAAATCGTTTATAAATTCAACGAATATGTTACAAAATAATTGAATAAGTATGATTGTTCTAACTAAATACAAATTCACTCTAGTGATACAAAGTATTTCGTTGAATATGTAAAGGAAATTAGAGAATGATTTTATTCTAGAGAAAAACCATCAGACTTTGTAAGACTCTGTCGTTACACGAGAAAGATCACTTAAATTTGCTAGAAATAACAAATTACAGACAAATGATTGGTCTATTACCCCTCCAAAAGCGTTTGTCCAATAACATCGATAATTTTAAGCAACTGAATTTGCGACTCGCGCCGATATGGAGAAATACCGTCGACCTGCTCTTCCAAGTCAAGGTTAGTGTTAGCAATCGAAGACAATGTCGAACCGATATGGCTAATAGCAAACACTTTCAACCCCTTACGCTTTGCATTATGTGCCATTTCCACAACTGCCTGCGTTTCACCGGACTTACTGACTAAGATCAACGTTCCTTTTTCAGCTCGAGCTAACTGATGAATATCGGTAATCACTAGATGAGGTATGTTCGCCAGCGATAAAAAACGCGATAAATAGGTCACGCTAACAATCGATGCTCCACGTGAATAGAGATAGACGACCGGAGACTGACTAAGTGCATTAGCGACAGATGAAATACGCTGCAATTGTGACTCTTCTTCATCCTTTGTCACTGTTTGCTTACGCAAGTCATTTTCAAGCCTGTATCGAAGCTCGGTATAGCTCGCATACCCCATTTTTTTGCACACTCGATTGACAGATGTCGTCGTAGTCAGCGCCTTATTGGCTATAGTTTTAGCCGAGATCTCATGTAACTCACCAGCATGAGTAATAAGATATTCGTAAATCGCTCGCTCAATGCCTTTAAAGGTATTCATCGCTTACACTTAATTAGAAACGGTTTAACTATTATTAGGCGCGAAAATGACGTTTTTTTCCTTGATGAGTCTCACAAAAGTATCGTCATACATGGCTTGTACCATGAAACAGTATCTTGATACTTCGCGGAAAAATATACTGCGAGCAGTTAAATAATTACAACGGTGAACAACCATGGCGAAGAAGAAAATCGTTGCAGTAACCGCTTGCCCTACTGGCATTGCGCACACCTTTATGGCTGCAAAGAAAATCCAAAGCTGGGCAGAACAACAAGGCTATGAAGTCAAAGTTGAAACTCAAGGCAGTGATGGTGTAAAGAACAAACTAACCGCCCACGACATTGCAACCGCAGATGGCGTTGTACTCGCGATCGACGTCCCAATCATGGAAATGGAACGATTTGATAATGCAAACCCACTCAAAGTCCGCACCCAAGAACTCATCAAACGCGTTGACGATTTACTGCCAACTGTCTTCAACCTCGGCAAGCAAAAGAACAATACAAGTACTCATGTAGTCGAAGAACAACGCTCAGCCTACCAAGTTGCCATCGGCCATATCATGACAGGTATCAGTTATATGCTGCCTGTCGTAGTACTAGGTGGTTTGCTGATGGCAGTAGCGAAGATTACTGGTGAATTCATTGATATCTCAGGTACGCCAATTCAAACTCTCGACAAGCTTGGTTTCATGACCATCAAGTTTATGTACCCCATTTTCGCGGCATACTTGGCTTATTCGATAGCAGGAAAACCAGCTCTTATTCCAGCGTTTATTGGCGGCATCATGAGTGATGAAGTGTACAAACGCTTCTTCGACCTTGAAGGCTGGGCTCCTTCAGGCTTCTTTGGGGCTATAGCTATCGGTTTCTTAGTCGGTTATCTAGTTCGTTACCTTAATGACACAATTAAGGTGAAGACCGAGCTTACTACCCTGAAAACCATGTTACTGGTACCAGCTATTACTGGTGTGGTCATGGTGCTCACTATGGAGTATGCCATCAATCCGTTTTTTGGCGCGTTGAATATGGCAATGATCGAGTTGTTCACCCAGGCTGGTGATGCTGGACGAGGCATCTACTCAATGGTGATTGCCGCAGGTACAGCCTTTGACCTAGGTGGCCCTATCAACAAAGCAGCTGGTTCAGTAGCTCTTGGTCTTAACGGTATGGGTGAAGGTTTCGATTTATTAGCTCGTGAACTGGGTATTGTTATCCCACCAATTGGGGTTGGTATCGCCGCAATGCTTGACGGCAAGTTCCGTAAACCGGTTTTCTCTAGTGAAGAACAAACGGTTGGCAAAACCTCTTTAATGCTTGGCTTGATTGGTATTTCAGAGGGTGCAATTCCATTTATTCTTAAGAACCCGAAAATGATTCCAATTATGATCCTAGGTTCAATCATAGGTACACAAGTCGGCGTCTTACTTAACGTCTGGCAAGACCTACCATTACCGGCTGTTTGGGGTTGGTTCCTATCCTCTGACCCAATCAGCTATACCATTTCAGTATTAATTGGTTCAGGTTTTATCGCACTCGCTCTACTGCTATGCACTAAGCCAGATACTTCAAACGCATAAACGTCACTGGGACGACATGCTCGTCCCCTTATTCTTCTCATATTGAACTTGCTTAATCGCAGTTAGATAGACCAGTTAAAGAGATTTTCCCATGGCGAAAGTACATGTCATTCCACACACTCACTGGGATCGTGAGTGGTATTTTACTCAGCAAGACAGTGACGTGCTTGCCACCTACAACTTTACTAAAGTGATAGAGACACTAGAAAACCAATCTAGCTATAGCTGCTATCACTTAGATGGCCAATCTTCCATTGTCGAAGACTACCTTAAAGTACTCCCTCATATGCGTGAACGTATGGGTAAGCTAATCCGTGAACGTAAGTTATTTGTTGGGCCTTGGTACACTCAAACGGACACTTACAATGTTGGTGCAGAGTCCATCATCCGTAACCTAAAGTACGGTATGCACATCGCGGAAGAAATGGGTCATAGCATGACCGTAGGTTACTTACCTGATACTTTTGGTCACAATGCTCAAATGCCTACGCTATTTAAAGGTATGGGTATTGATAACATCGTGTTCTGGCGAGGTATAGATTACGACCAACAAGTCAAAAAATCCCATTTCCACTGGCAATCACCAGGCGATGACACTATCTACGCTTATAACTTGGTCCACGGCTATGGAGCGGCCAAGAACATTGTTCCAGACCCAGACCATTTAGACAAAAAAATCTTCCCTATGGTGGAGAAAATCAAAGCGCTATCCGGGCTAGATGAAGTGCTTATTCCGTCAGGGGGTGATCAAGTCAACATTGACCCAAATCTTCCGGCAACGTTAGCTGCTGCCACAGAGCGCTCGCCTAGTAAGGATATTTACACCATCTCTTCTATGGAGAACTTCGTTGAATATCTGCGCCACAATAACGAACAGTTTGAGACGTACCTTGGAGAGTTTAAAGCGCCACGCTATACCCGTATTCATAAAACTATCGGTTCAGTGCGTTACGACATCAAAAAACTGAACTTCGAAATTGAGCAATTTTTAGTGAAAAAGCTTGAAGTAGTGATTGCTATAGCGAAAGCACAAGGAATCAAAGTACATACTGAGCTTGTGGACATCGCCTGGAAAAAAATCCTTGAATGTCATGCTCATGACAGCATGGGGGGCTGCAACAGCGATGCCACTAATGCCGATATCATGCACCGCTTAAAACAAGCTCAAGAAATTTGTCACGGTTTATACAACCTAGTGGTGAAAGAACTCGCAAGCCAAGCTTGCCAAGACAATGAAGTAATGATTTTCAATTCTCGCCCAACCACCTATAACGGCGTAGCGCGAGTGGTTGCTTTCTCAAAGTCTGAACATATTACCCTCAAAGATGGTGATAATACTTTAGAAACTGAAGTTCTTGGTCGCGAGACTCTAGATGGTGGCAAGGTTATAGAAGTCACTAAAGATGGTGAACGCGAGGTAGAAGTCCCGCCTTACTATAGATTTGAGCTGAATGTAGTTGTTAAAGACCTTCCTGCTTTAGGATATCAAGTTCTTCAAGTGACTAACGCAATAGCTAGTGAGAAAAATAACACAGCCAGCGATATGTTTTTCATTGAAAACCAAGCTATGAAAGTAAGTTTCGTTGAGGATCAGCTAACTCTAGAAGACAAACGTACAGGTCGTATAATCACACAATTGCTGAGCTTTGAAGAGCAAGCCGATGATGGTGATTCCTACGACTTTTCGCCACTTGCAGGCGATACACCAATAACTTGTACCAAACTACGCATGCTAGAAGTAAACCAAGGCGAGTTACAACAGCGCATGGCTTTAAGGGCTCAGCTAGCTTTACCAAAAGATCTAGAAGCTCGTGTATCTGGCAACAACTCCGTATTAGCAACCTTTGATATCACTCTCACTCTGCTTCGTGATGAACAGCAGCTTCGCGTAGATATTGAAACCGAGAATCAAGTTTCTGACCACCGAGTACGAGTGGTCATCAACTCAGATGTAGCCGCCGAGGAGTCGCGAAGCACACAGCCGTTTGCATTAATGAAACGACCTGTTGCACCATCTACTGAGGGCTGGCAAGAGCGGTTCCGCGAATGTCCTATTGATATTGAAACCACTGACGGTGCTGTCGCCATTGAAAATGCAGGTCACGCCATGATCATTAACGGCCGCGGCATTAAAGAGTTTCAAGTTTTACCACAACAACACTCAAGCGCCATTGCATTAACTCTGTTTAAGTCAACTGGCCGACTTGGTAAAGATGATCTCTTGTGGCGCCCAGGCCGAGCTTCCGGTATCAACAACACCGTGGTTTACACTCCGGATGCTCAATTACAGAAAGCTATGACATTCAGCTTTGCTATCGCATTAACCGAAGAGTCTAGTCATCAGACCGTACGTAAAATGGAGCAAGAGTTTCTGGACTTACCATTCAGTTATCAGAAACAGACTCTCAATAGCTTCGAAAACCGTCTTGAGCGTTTTCAAGTTCGCTTTGAGAATCATGAAATTGCTCAACATTTTAGTCTATTCGAACTTAACCAAGCACTGCAATTATCCAGCGTAGGTCACTCGTTCTATGAAAGCAATGCCATTATCGTACGCCTCTACAACCCGACTGAGCAGACGATACAGCTTGATACCAACGCCTTTAAACACTTTGCCACGGTAGAGCGCGTTAACCATCGTGAGCATTTAGTAGAACAACAATGGCAAGTTAAACCAAATAACACCATCGACTTACGTGTCAGTTTCAAATTTAAGTTGTAGGCTAGGAACAATTACATGATCAAACAACGAATCTATACCAAGGTCTCGGCTTTATACGGCGAAGATAAAGCAGAATCAATGACCAACGACATCCTTAATTTGGTGGAGAAATGGCGTGAGCGAGCACCACAATATTCCAATTGGGTGGATCAACACAGCACATATTTAATCACGTATGGTGATAGCTTCAAGAAACTAGGACAACCTACGTTACAAACCATGAAGTGTTTTGCGGATAAGTATCTTGCCGGAGCTATCAGCAATATCCATATCTTACCCATGTTTCCATATACCTCAGACGATGGTTTCAGCGTAGTGGATTATCGTGAAGTCGATCCGAATCTTGGAGAGTGGCAAGATCTAAATGCATTGGCAGAAAACTTTGACCTCATGTACGACTGCGTCATTAATCATATTTCTAAGAGCAGCGATTGGTTCCAACGCTTCCTTGCTGGCGATGAAGCTTATCAAGATTATTTTGTAGAATGTGACCCTGAATTAGATTACTCAAGCGTTACACGCCCGCGAGCTTTGCCACTGCTGACACCCTTTACCAAAGCAAACGGCAACACTACTCATGTGTGGACCACATTTTCTGACGACCAAATTGATATTAATTTCCAGTCACCAAAGGTGTTGTTAGAAAGTATTGATATCTTATTAATGTACGCAGCTAATGGTGGCCGCTCCATCCGCCTCGATGCAATCGGCTTTATCTGGAAAGTCCTTAATACTAGTTGCATCCACTTACCAGAGGCACACAACATCATCAAATTGTGGCGTATAGTGCTAGATGAGGTAATGCCGGGTAGCCTACTTATTACCGAAACCAACGTGCCACATAAAGAAAACATTTCTTACTTCGGTCAGGGTGATGAGGCTCATATGGTGTACCAATTCCCACTGCCACCGTTAACTCTGCATGCTTTCTTATGCCAAGATAGCCAAGTTCTCACGCAGTGGGCGGAAGGATTGACTAAAGAAGCCGTCACATCTCTTAAGCTCGGGCGCAAAACCACCTATTTCAACTTCCTTGCGAGTCACGATGGTATTGGTGTACGCCCAACAGAAGGTATCCTCACTAATGAGGACCGACAGATGATGTGCGAGCATGTTGAGCGCAAAGGCGGCAGAGTCAATTATAAGCACAATGGTGATGGCACACAGTCACCTTATGAGTTAAATATTAATTATCTAAGTGCCATAACTGAGCCGGAAGATAACATTGAACTCAAATCCAGGAAATTCCTAGCCGCACAAGCTATTTTGCTGTCATTTATTGGCGTTCCAGCGATTTACTACCACAGTTTGTTGGGGAGTGAAAATGACCTACAAGGGATGATAGATTCTGGTATCAATCGCCGCATTAACCGAGAGAAATTCGAACTCGAAAGTTTAGAAGCGGAGTTGGATGAGGAGGGTTCACTACGTCAAAAAGTCTACAAAGAAATGGTGCGCTTACTGAATATCCGAAAGCAGCATAAAGCGTTCTCGCCTACCTCTACACAAAGTGTATTGGAGCTATCACCGCAGTTATTTGGATTACAACGAGGTGAAGGTAACGACGCCATTCGTTTTATCGTTAACCTTTCTGAAAACACACAACATGTCTCTCTAGACAATGGCGGTCAAGATCTCGTTTCCGGAGCAACCTTCGACGCCCAGCTTACTCTTAACCCTTATCAATTTGTTTGGTTAACAAACTCATAGGAGCCGCAGATGAACTTATCACAACTGACCTCAGAAAATTTGATCATGTTGGATGCGGTTTTTGAAGACCGCTTTAGCGCAATTAATGCGCTCACAGATCGTATTGACCAAGCAGGAAAACTGACAAACCGACAGCAGTTTTTAGATGCGGTTATGCTGCGAGAAGAAGAAGGCCCAACCGCTTTAGGGGAGTACCTTGCTATTCCTCATGGTAAGTCTATTGCCGTTACTGAGCCTGTTTTTGCTTGTGCGCTGTTGAAAAACGAACTGCAGTGGAAAGGACTAGACGGCGACGAGCCAGTGACTATGATCTTTTTACTCGCAATTCCACCTGCAGAAGCGGGGTCTACTCATATGGAAGTGTTGACTACGTTGACATCATCTTTAGTAGAAGATGACTTTCGCGAAGCACTGCAAAATGCGACAAGCCAGCAACAAGTTATGGCACTGCTCTCCTCAGACGAGGAGAATGTAGAGTCACAACAAGCTGAGACTGAAAACGATGTACCGCCGATGGAACAACCTGAAATGGCACGCGATATCAGTGGTAAAGCTTACCCTCTAGTCTTAGGTGCTGGCTTGGTAATTTCTGTACTGTTGTTTCTAATGCTCTAACGACTTACTCATACTTCAGTCGCAGATTGGCTCGTTACCAACTTCATGAACCAAAAAAGGCGCTATTGCGCCTTTTTTGCTGAATTAACATAAACCTAAACAGTCTCTTCAGTAATAAGGTTATGTTTATTGAGTAAACGATACATCGTCGCTCTAGAAATACCCAACTCTTTGGCCGCTAGTGTAACTTGTCCATTATGGCTATCTAGCACTAAGATCAACGCATCACGCTCAGAACGTTCTCGAATACTCTTCAAGCTGCGCTTACCAGAGAAAGTACCGGGCAATTCAAAGTGCTTTTTGGTCAGCACTTCTTCTTCCGTCATCAACACCGCACGTTTCACCTGATTCATCAGCTCTTTCACATTTCCAGGCCAATGGTAATACGTCAACGTTTTCAGAGCATCATCATCGATAGATTTGACTGGAGAATTAAACTCTTTAGCAAACTGACCGATATGGTGACTGACCAGCAAACCAATGTCCGTCGCACGCTCTTTAAGGCTTGGTACATTGATACGAAGAACATTTATGCAATGGAATAGCTCTTCGTTGAACATGCCATCGCCTAGTGCTTTTTCAATATCTGATGTATCCGCTGCTAAAATACGCACATCAAATTCTTTGATGCCCTTTGCCGTCTCTATTTGACCATCTTGATAGAACTTAAGCAGGTTAAGTTGCTGTTTGGGAGGTAAGGTAAAAATGTCATTTAGAACAATGGTTCCGCCCGAGGCTTGATCTAAAAGCGATGCTCGGTCGGCATCATGCATGCCAAAGAATTCATTTTCAAAACGCGCGTCGGAAAATGCTCGGCAGTTGACGGCGATGAAGGGTTTTTGAGAACGCGCAGAACAGCGATGAATGGCTTTAGCTACTGACTCCTTGCCAGATCCAACTTCGCCATGAATCATTATACTGACATCGGTGGGGCCGATACGTCTAATTTGATCACGCAACCGTCTCACTGGTAATGACTGACCAACCAAACCAAGGTCATTATCATTTCCATTATGAGGCCACACTTTTTGTTCCAGTTTTAGCATTCCTAACTGGTGACCTATCGTGCTCATTAAACGGGAATCTGGAATAGGCGTAGTGAAAAAATCAATACAGAAGTTAACTATAAATTGGCAAATAGTATCCGAACTCAGCTGCGATTCACGGATAAACGCAATCCAACGAACTTGCTTGTGTGTACTTACAAGTTTCGCAATGCCATTAAGGCTAAAATCATCCCTGGTTAAGTCTACAATCCCAATACAAGGGCCTATTTCTGAAAACAAGGCATCGGCTTTTCGCAAGTCGGAACATTGCGTGCATCGCCATCCAGCCTGCTCCAATACAGATAGCCATGGCTCATAGGTTCCACCCACTACGACTAAAGAGCCGGGGATAGAATCCATCCGAAACTCGGTTCCCATTACATCATTCCTTATTATTGCTTTTAGATTCAACTTGTTAATTCTATTGAATTCGTCATAGCTATCAAATAGAACTATCGCAATTAACACAATCGCTACTGTCTCATAATTAAGACTAGTGCACGATTTATGACTTTTCTATAAACATTTTTAGAAATATGGCATGAAAAAAGCCTCTCAATGAGAGGCTTTGTAAGAATGAGTCACCGTTTCAGCTTATTGCTGTGGACGCATTGCTGGGAACAGAATCACATCACGAATCGTGTGAGTGTTAGTAAACAGCATTGCCAGACGGTCAATACCAATACCTTGACCTGCTGTTGGAGGTAGACCGTGCTCTAGAGCTGTGATGTAGTCTGCATCGTAATACATAGCTTCATCATCACCTGCGTCTTTTGCGTCAACTTGTGCTTTAAAGCGAGCGTCTTGGTCTTCTGCATCGTTAAGCTCAGAGAAACCGTTAGCGACTTCACGACCACCGATAAAGAACTCGAAACGGTCTGTGAAGAATGGATTATCATCGCTACGACGAGCCAATGGAGAAATATCCGCTGGGTAACCCGTGATGAAGGTTGGCTGAATCAGTTTTGGTTCTGCCGTTTCACCAAAGATTTCCTCTAGAAGCTGACCACATGTCCAGAACGTTTCCACTTCAACGTGTACTGATTTCGCGATAGAAACCATAAGCTCACGATTAGTTAGATCTTCTTCTGTTAGCGCTTGAATTTGCTCATGCTCAGGGTTGTAGTGTTTGATCGCATCAAACATGCTCATACGAGCATATTTACCACCAAATTCTACCGTCTCATCACCGTAAGGCATTGAAGTAGAACCTAGAACATCCATCGCAACTGTGCTTAGCATTTCTTCAGTAAGATCCATCAAATCTTTGTAGTCTGCGTAAGCTTGGTAGAATTCCATCATTGTGAATTCTGGGTTGTGACGAGGAGAAAGACCTTCGTTACGGAAGTTACGGTTGATCTCGAATACGCGATCAAAACCGCCAACAACTAGACGCTTCAGGTATAGCTCAGGCGCAACACGTAGGTACATGTCGATATCCAGTGCATTATGGTGCGTGATGAATGGGCGAGCCGTCGCACCGCCTGGGATCACGTGCATCATTGGCGTTTCAACTTCTAGGTAACCTTTAGAGCTCATGAAGTTACGAATCGATGACACAAGCTTAGAACGTACAATAAACGCTTGGCGAGAATCTTCGTTTACGATCAGGTCAACATAACGCTGACGGTAACGCATCTCTTGGTCAGTCAGGCCGTGGAACTTCTCAGGAAGTGGACGAAGTGCTTTAGTTAGCAACTCATACTCTTCCATATTTACGTAAAGATCGCCTTTACCTGATTTGTGAAGCGCGCCTTTCACACCGATGATGTCACCGATATCTAGACCTTGGTATTTTTCTTTAAGTTCTTTCTGAACGTCTTTTGCAGCATACGCTTGAATACGACCAGAAGTTTCTTGAATCACAAGGAATGGACCACGTTTCGCCATGATACGGCCAGCAATTGACACTACATGGTTTAGTGCTTCCAGCTCTTCCTTGCTCTTTTCACCAAATTCTTTTTGCAGATCACCAGCAAGCGCATCACGACGGAAATCGTTCGGATGTCCGTTCGCCTTGCAGCTCTTTCGGATTTGTTCCAATTTAGCGCGGCGCTCAGCAATCAGCTTGTTTTCTTCTTGTAGGTTTTCATTTTGAACATCATCAGTCATTTTCGATGTATCCCGTTTTAAATTGGTGAAAAGCTTAAAGGCCTGATTTAAGGCTAGCTTCGATAAACTTGTCTAGATCGCCATCAAGTACTGCTTGAGTGTTACGATTTTCGACACCTGTACGTAAGTCTTTGATGCGCGAGTCATCTAAAACGTACGAACGAATTTGGCTACCCCAGCCGATGTCAGATTTCGCATCTTCGTTCGCTTGCTTCTCAGCATTTTGCTTTTGAAGTTCAAATTCGAACAGTTTTGCACGAAGCTGTTTCATCGCCTGGTCTTTGTTCTTGTGCTGAGAACGGTCATTCTGACACTGCACTACGATATTGGTTGGAACGTGAGTAATACGTACCGCAGATTCTGTCGTGTTGACGTGCTGACCACCTGCGCCTGAAGCGCGGTATACGTCAATACGAAGATCAGAAGGGTTAATATCGATTTGAATGTTGTCATCAATCTCAGGATAAACAAATGCAGAGGCAAATGAAGTATGACGACGACCACTAGAATCAAAAGGTGATTTACGAACTAAACGGTGTACACCCGTTTCAGTGCGAAGCCAGCCATAAGCGTACTCACCAGAGATCTTCACTGTTGCGCCTTTTAGACCTGCGACTTCACCTTCAGATACTTCAATCACTTCGGTCTTGAAGCCTTTCGCTTCAGCCCAACGCAAGTACATGCGCAGCATCATGTTGGTCCAGTCTTGTGCTTCCGTGCCACCAGAACCAGATTGCAAGTCGATATAGCAATCTGATGCGTCATGGTCGCCCGAGAACATACGACGGAACTCAAGCTTAGCCAACTTAGCTTCCAGTTCAGCAAGTTCAGGTTCAATTTCGTCGAAGGTTTCTTGGTCTTCTTCTTCAACCGCAAGCTCTAGAAGGCCATCAACATCCTCAACACCTTGGTCAAGTTGGTCGATAGTCTCCACGACAGCTTCAAGTGATGCACGCTCTTTACCTAGCGCTTGAGCACGCTCAGGTTCATTCCATACATCCGGTTGCTCTAGTTCTGCATTAACTTCTTCTAGACGCTCTTTCTTGGCGTCATAGTCAAAGATACCCCCTCAGGATATTAGTGCGCTCAGTCACATCCTGTAGGCGGTTTTTAATTGGATTGATTTCAAACATATTTGCTCAGCATTTATGAGTAGAATTTAACCGAAGAATTCTACTCAAAAATGTGACGAAGATACAGAAAAATATCGAACTTCCTTGACCTAAAATATCCAGTTCTAGCGAGGTTCTATATGGTCTACCATCAACTGTAACGATTGGTTTCCGCGAAATTCGTTAATGTCCAATTTATATGCCAACGTAACCGTTTTCACTGAAGCATCTGGCCAACGGCGTAAATCTACGTTGAAGGCTATTGCATCCAACATAATATTAGTGCCAAACCCTTTGTGCATTGGCTCAACCATCAGTTTTAGGTGTTTTTCGCCCACCAGCTTTTGATGGAGCACTTTAAATTCACCATCAAACAGCGGATCGGGGAACGCTTGACCCCAAGGTCCACCGGCACGAAGCTGCTCCGCCGTGTGCATAGAGAACTCTTCAGGTGTTAACTCGCCATCAGACAATATAATGCCTTTTAGTGCGGTATCCCCTAACTCAGCACGAACCACTTCATCGAACAACTTACTGAAACGTTCGTAGTCTTTCTCCATGATAGTCAGACCAGCCGCCATGGCGTGCCCACCAAACTTCAAGATAAGTCCCGGATTTTGCGTATCGATTCGATCCAAAGCGTCTCGCATATGTAGTCCTTGGATGGAACGGCAAGAGCCTTTGATGGTTCCTTCTCCGCCATCAGCAAACGCAATAACAGGTCGATGAAATTTATCTTTAATTCGAGATGCTAGAATTCCAATAACGCCTTGGTGCCAATCTCGCTGAAACAGGGCTAAACCGTAAGGAAGCTCGGATTTATCACTGATTTGCAAACGCTCACAAAACGCCAGCGCCTCTTGCTTCATACCTTCTTCAATATCTTTACGAGTTTGGTTCAAACCATCAAGTTCACTCGCCATACGTCGTGCTGCATGAATGTTATCGGACATCAGCAATTCAACGCCAAACGACATATCATCAAGTCGTCCTGCGGCATTAATTCTTGGCCCTAACGCAAAACCAAAGTCTGATGCCACCAATTTACGCGCATCGCGTTTGGCGATTTCAATTAACGCTTGTATACCGGGACGAGCCTTACCAGCACGAATACGCTGCAAACCTTGATGCACCAAAATTCGGTTATTTTCATCCAATGGCACTACGTCTGCGACTGTACCAAGCGCAACTAAATCAATGAGCTCCATGAGCTTAGGTTCCGCCATACCTTGCTTGGCAAACCAACCTTGTTTACGCATGAACACGCAAAGCGCCATCATGAGGTAAAATGCCACGCCAACACCAGCTAATGCCTTAGAAGGAAAGCCGCATTCATTAAGGTTTGGATTCACCATGGCATCCACATTGGGAAGTTCTGCACCCGGTAAATGGTGGTCGGTGACCAACACTTGTAAGCCATTGTCTTTAGCGTATTGCACGCCAGAAATCGAAGACACACCATTATCAACGGTCATGATCACTTCTGCGCCAATTTCGATTGCTTGGTCCACTACTTCAGGGCTTAAACCATAGCCATCTTCAAAGCGGTTTGGCACCAAATAATCGACATTTCGACTGCCTAGCATTCGCAGAGCTAGAACTGATAACGCGGAGCTCGTCGCGCCATCGGCATCAAAATCACCCACAACGATGATGCGTTTTTGTTGCTTAATCGCTTCAAACAGCAAAGCAACAGCTGCATCGATACCAGCCAATTGTTGGTATGAAATAAGGCCGCGTGCTGTTTTTTCTAGCTGAGCAATATCGGTAACACCTCGCGATAAATACAGGCGTCTTAGCAGCGGAGGAATGGAATCAGGTAAAGCGGAAATATCGACTTCAGGACGACGTTGAATTTCTATCATAAACAAAAATGGGCTCGTATTATCGAGCCCTTATCCTAATAGTTATTTGATTTGCTCTAGGCGCTTAAGAAGGTCAGCTGGTGGTAAGTAACCACCAACCATTTCACCGTTTGGTAGGAAAATAGCAGGTGTACCGCTAATGCCTAGCTCACGCCCTAAGTTGTAATGTTTAGCTATTGTTTCTTTGCACTGTTTTAGGTCACCATCAAACTGAGGCTCTTGACGGTTGACTTTAGCATCATGCATTGCCGCTGCAGGGTCTTCTGAACACCAGATTTTCGCCATTTGCTCTGCCACTGGACCTGTTGCGCCTTGGCGTGGATAAGCAAGATAACGTACTGTGATACCTAGATCGTTATAACCCTGCATTTGACTGTGGAGACGAACGCAGTAGCCGCAAGTAATATCAGTAAAGATGGTCACAACGTATTTTTCGTCTTTGGCTTTGTACTCAATCATGCTATCGCTAAACTGCGCGATTTTTTCCGCATTAATTGGAGCCTGACGCTCAGCAATGACGTCTTTGTAGTTACCGTTTTCATCCAAAGAGTACAGTGTCCCAGCAATAAAGTGCTCGCCGTTTGGCGAAGCAAACAGAACGCCTCCAGCAGTGCGTATTTCTACCAAACCATTAATGTCTGAAGCAACAATCTCATCGACTTCGATACCAATCTTGGCAAATCGAGCCTTAATAGCAGCCTCATCAGCCTGCACGGCTGCAACCGCCACCGTTTCCGCTTTTTGAGGAGTTGCTTGTGTTTCTTCCGCACCGCAAGCAGTTACAAAAAGTGGAAGAGTAAGTAGAGTCAAACGGCGCATTACGCTCATTAAAATCACCTTTGTATAAAAAACGTTAAGTTAAGCCCTTGGATGATGCTGGCTATGAATATTTTTCAATCGTTCTGTTGCTACGTGAGTATAAATTTGTGTGGTCGATAAGTCACTATGCCCTAACAACATCTGTACGACACGAAGATCAGCGCCATAGTTCAATAAGTGCGTCGCGAAAGCGTGGCGAAGAACATGCGGTGAAAGCAATTCGGTATCAATATCCGCCAATACGGCGTAAAACTTAATACGGTGCCAGAAGGTTTGCCGGGTCATTTGCCTTGCACGTTTACTTGGGAATACAACGTCAGAGGTTTTATCTCCGAGTAAGGCCGGACGCCCTTTTTCAATAAACTCGCTGATCCAATCAATCGCATTTTCACCCATTGGCACCAAGCGCTCTTTATTGCCCTTACCAATCACTCGCACCACGCCTTGACGCAAACTGATGTTTTCCATGGTTAGACTAACCAGTTCAGTCACACGTAGCCCCGTAGCATACAACAACTCCAACATTGCTTTATCACGAAGCTCAATGGGATCATTAGGATCTGGCGCTTCCAATAAAGCGGTCACCTGATCTTCCGTCAAATCTTTCGGTAATCGTTTGGGTAACTTAGGGCTCACCAATAGTGACGTTGGGTCGTCGGAGCGCAGCTTTTCACGATGGAGGTATTGAAACAAACGACGAATAGCAGAGAGCATTCTTGCCCGTGAGCTCTGCTGATAATTCTGGTCCATTAACCACGTTTGATACTCCTGCAATCCCGACAGGCTAATAAAGTCTAGTCGGTAATTGTGCTCATTCATCCATTTCAATAGCTTAAAGAGATCATTGCGATACGAAGAAAGGGTATTCTCAGACAGCCCTCGCTCCATCCACATGGAGTCTAAAAATTGCTCCACTAAGCCTTGATCTTGGATATTTACGTCGCTCACAACCACCTCTTGGATGTTTATACAGTACTTTCAACAGAGTATGCGAGAAGAAACGATAATGCCATAAAAAACCTATAGAAGATGAATAAGCGCTGCAAAGATGGTCAGATTAAGGGTAGAATCTCGAATCATATAGAACGACAGCAAGAAAGAATGATGAAAATAGGTTTGTTTTACGGTTCGTCAACCTGCTATACCGAAATGGCGTCGGAGAAAATTCGCGAGATTATAGGTCCAGACATCGTCGACATTTTCAACGTAAAAGATACGCCTATTTCTCATATGAGCGACTATGACCTGTTAATTCTTGGTATTTCGACTTGGGACTTTGGTGAAATTCAAGAAGACTGGGGCGCGATTTGGGATCAAGTTTCTGGCATATCACTGCAAGGAAAAGTGGTTGCCCTATTCGGTCTTGGCGATCAAGAAGGCTATGGTGAATGGTACCTTGATGCAATGGGCATGCTTCACGATGAACTAAAGGTCACTGGAGCGAAATTCGTTGGCTACTGGCCTAATGTTGGGTACGAATTTGATGCGTCAAAAGCTTTAACGGAAGATGGCAGCCAGTTTGTTGGTTTAGCATTAGATGAAGACTCTCAATACGAACTCAGTGACGAACGCATTGCAACCTGGTGTGAACAGATATTAGTCGAGTACCAAGAGCTGCTGTAAACCCTACTCTGTACATTCTCACGCATAAAAAATGGCGCTTCATAAGAAGCGCCATTTTTGTAATCAATCAGTAAACTACGCCGTTTCTTGCGTGAATTCTTGATCATTTCGACCAATGAAACACATGCAGATAATCGCTGCAAATGTTGGCATTACCCAACCCATACCAACACTAAACAGTGGTAGCACGTTGAAGAACGATACATCGATACCCGATACTTTTGCAGCATCAATCAGTGCGAAGGTCAGTGCAACAAGTACCACCACACGATACGCCAGTTTAGGGTTTGCTAGTTTCTTGCGTGCAAACGTCAAGGCAACCAATGCAATAGCTACTGGGTAAAGTGCAAACAGAACCGGTACAGACAGCGAAATAAGCTGAGCTAGGCCGATGTTCGCCACGGTTGCACAAGCAACGCCGATAATGATGACCCACTTGTGATAGCTGATAGACGTGAGTGAGCTGAAGTAATCAGAACACGCAGAGATCAGGCCAATTGCTGTTGTTAGACAAGCCAGTAATACAATTACTGATAACACGATTTGACCGTATGGACCAAATAGCGCTTGAACATATTGACTTAGAATCGCACCGCCGTTGTCAGCTCCTGCTGCCACTGTCGCACTGGTCGCGCCTAAGTAGAATAGAGAGATATAAACAAACGCCAGACCAGCCGCAGCAATAAGCGCTGAGCTGATTAAATACTTAGTCGTTGCCGCTTGTTCCGTAATGCCTTTCTTGCGAAGCGCATCGACGATCAACATACCGAACATCAGTGAACCAAACGTATCCATGGTGTTATAACCTTCTAGGAAACCTTTAGTCAGAGGTTGAGTAAGATAATCGCCTACCGGCGCAATCATTTCACCTTGAGGATCAATGAATACCGCGCCAGCCAACACAATCAAACCAACAAACAGCACAGGCGTTAGCACTTTACCAATCACATCAATCAACTTGCCTTGAGACCAAGCAAATGCCATGGCGATAGCAAAGAACAGGATTGAGAACACAGTCAGGTGCATTTGAGCAGCGTCAGCAAAGAATGGACGAACGGCCATTTCATAAGCCACTAAGCCAGTACGTGGCGCTGCAAATGCAGGTCCAATAATGATAAAGATGAGTACAGCAATCAATGTTGCCGCTCGTTTAGGAAGATCCTTAGTCAAGTGCTCCCATGAGCCCCCAGCCACTGCAACGGCAATAATGGTAATAAGAGGAAGACCTACAGCAGTGAGAAGGAAGCCAGTCATTGCTGGTAATAAATGATCACCCGCTAATTGACCTGCCAATGGAGGGAAGATGATGTTTCCCGCGCCAAGGAAAAATGCAAACAGCATAAAGCCGACTGCTATAATATCTGTTGTTTTCAACGTCTGTTTCACAGATATGCCCTTACTTGTTATGTTGTGTGTTAGCCGGAAGAGTCTTTGCTCTACCGTAAAAATAAGGCGGGCATGATGACGAATCACTAGTCAATAAGCAATAGATGTAGAAATAAACACTACATTAATTTGCTTTGACCTTAAAAAAGCAGTTAGATTCTCTAGATTAAAACAAATAAGCAATTATTTATACTAACCTAAAATTCAAACAAGTCGATCACAGACAGAACATATCACTACTCAATTATTTAACAATAGTGATATTTACTCAAAAGCAAACGATTAACAAAATAAACCATGACTTCTAGCTCAACAAAAACCAAAGGTTTTCAGTTCAAACAGTTCTCCATCTTCGATGGTCATTCCGGTATGCCAGTGAGCACTGACGGAGTGTTATTAGGAGCGTGGGCACAATACCGCGATTCAACACATATTTTGGATATTGGAGCGGGGACAGGTTTATTATCCTTAATGATTGCTCAGCGATATAGCGACGCTCAAATCACCTCTATCGATATTGATGCAGTGGCGATTCAAGATGCCGAGATCAATATCAATCGCTCACCTTGGCATTCAAGAGTATCTCTTCTTCATAGTGATGTGTTAACTACACCATTTTCTGAGTCATTTAGTGGCATTATCTGCAACCCACCATATTTTAATAGTGGTAAGCAATCTAAGAACCAGCACCGAGCAACAGCTCGCCACACTGATACACTCTCTCACGATCAATTACTCGATGCCTGTTTTAATCTGTTATCGGACGAGGGCGAAGCCAGTTTTGTTCTGCCTAAAGTAGAGGGCGAACAGTTTATTGATATCGCACAACAAAAAGGCTGGCATTTAAACCGAATTTGCCAAATCCAATCGACAACAAAAAAGCCGTGTCACCGACTTCTATTTACCCTTTGCAAACAAGCAATCTCATTAAATACAGAGCATTTGATCATTCATTCCGAGACTGGGGGCTATTCCAAAGACTTTATTGCCCTAACCAAAGACTTTTACCTTAAAATGTAAGTGCGCTCTGGCTCTGTTTGAGTATAATAGCCGCCCTACTTTTCCCCTGATTGCTGTTTTTTTGCTCAGGGCTAACTTACGTCTTGTGGAGACACCATAGTGATCAGAACCTTCGCTGAATTAGATTTAGATCCTGTCCTTTTAGAAGCGATAGAGGAAATGGGCTATAGCCGCCCTACAGAGATCCAAGCACAGGCTATCCCACAAGCACTTGATGCCAAAGACATCTTAGCCTCAGCGCCAACAGGGACTGGTAAAACCGCTTCCTTTGCTATTCCAGCGATTCAATATCTGCTGGATTTTCCACGCAAAAAAGCTGGCCCTGCGCGTATTCTAGTTTTAACGCCAACACGTGAGCTAGCGATGCAAGTGGCTGAGCACACCAAAGCTCTGGCAAAACACACCCGTCTGAAAGTTGCTACCATTACTGGTGGCGTGACTTACGACACTCATGCTGACACGCTCGCTCAAACCCAAGATATCGTGGTAGCGACACCAGGACGTCTGATGGAATACATCGAATCAGAGCGTTTTGATTGCCGCGCGATTGAGTGGTTGGTATTGGACGAAGCAGACCGCATGCTCGACCTTGGTTTTGGGCCAACCGTAGACCGCTTGTCTGCAGAATGCCGATGGCGCAAGCAAACGTTACTGTTCTCTGCCACATTGGAAGGTCGTGGTGTAGAAGGCTTCACTGCCGATCTACTGAAAGCTCCTGCTGAGATTTCTGCAGAGCCATCAACGCGTGAACGTAAAAAAATCACTCAGTGGTATCACCGTGCCGACAATGCTGAGCACAAACTGGCATTGCTCAAGCATATACTCACTGAACAAGCTCAGCGCACTATCGTATTTTTAAAGACCCGTGAACGCTTAGGTGAACTTCGTCAGCAACTAGACAGTGCACAAATCCCATGCTCATGGATTCAAGGTGAAATGCCTCAAGATCGCCGTAACAATGCAATCAGCCGTTTCCGTGACGGTAGCGTGAATATCCTACTGGCAACTGATGTTGCTGCTCGTGGTATTGACCTTCCCGACGTTTCACACGTGATCAACTACGACCTACCACGCAGTGCTGATGTTTATCTGCACCGTATTGGCCGTACTGCACGTGCTGGTAAAAAAGGTACAGCAATCTCTATTGTGGAAGCTCACGACCAGCCAATGATGGATCGTGTAGGTCGTTACACTAAAGAGCTGATAAAAGAGCGCTTTATTGATGGCTTACGTCCTACACACAAAAAGCCTGTGTTTAAGAAAAAGAAGAAGAAAGAAGACAAGAAAAAAGCCGTGAAAAAGAAAAATGGCAAGAAGAAGTAAGTTAACTTTCTCTCAATAATCTAAAAGGCTCTAATGATGAAACATTAGAGCCTTTTTTCATTGTTGTAACCTGTAATCACGCGAAGCAGGAAAAGAAACTTACTGCTCTTCTCGCTTGAAAACTAGCTCTGTTGCCGTCGACTCTTCTTCAACAAAGTAGTAACCCGCCACATCAAATGCGGTGAGTTTTTCAATAGAGTCAATGCGGTTGTCAATAATATAACGAGCCATCATACCTCGCGCCTTTTTAGCGTAGAAACTGATCACTTTATATTGACCGTTCTTACAGTCTTTAAAGACCGGAGTAATAACTTTGCCGTCTAACTGCTTAGGCTTTACCGCTTTAAAGTATTCGTTCGAGGCAAGATTGATTAACACATTATCACCTTGAGCA
This sequence comes from Vibrio mediterranei, assembly GCF_900088415.1. GTDB lineage: Bacteria > Pseudomonadota > Gammaproteobacteria > Enterobacterales > Vibrionaceae > Vibrio > Vibrio mediterranei. Next base: position 284,092 of record NZ_FLLQ01000003.1, on the reverse strand, counting down.
TTCAAAGCTTCATTCAGCTTATCAGTAATAATATTGCCCCAGAACTGATAAAGGTTGGTCCCACGTGCGTTAGCGAGCTTGGTTCCCATCTCTAGACGATATGGCTGCATTAAGTCTAATGGCTTTAAAAGACCGTAAAGACCAGACAGCATACGCAGGTGCTGCTGTGCGTAGTCAAAATCATCTTCAGATAACGTCTCTGCGGCTAAGCCCGTGTACACATCGCCTTTGAAAGCCAGAATGGCTGGACGAGCATTGTCGGTAGTAAATGTCGGAGACCATTGTTCAAATCGAGCCACATTCAGTCCTGCGATCTTATCGCTGACTTTCATCAATGCTGATACATCAGCAGGCGTCAGCTTGCGGCACACTTCGATAAGCTCCGCAGACTGCTCGACAAGTTCTGGTTGAGTGAATCGCTCAGTTGCGAGTGGTGACTCGTAATCTAAGGTCTTTGCTGGTGAAACAACGATAAGCATGACTGTACTCTTTTTAATAATGGTTTTACCCAGTATAAAAAAAGCCATGCACTTTCTTCAATCAAATAGTGCATGGCTTAATCTATTTTTGAGATAGGTAAAAGTGATTACTTGTTATCTGTCTCTTTGCTATACCAAATACCTTCCTCAAGTTGAGACTTAAGTTCAGGGTAGTCGTTAGCATCAAATGTAGGCACTTTGCCCGCTTTTAGCTGTCTGTTGTAATCTTTAGCAAGCTTAATCACGATGCCCGATAGTAAGATAATCGCAATCAAGTTAACGATAGCCATCAAGCCCATCGAAACATCGGCCAAAGCCCAAACCATTGGCAGCGTCGCCACTGAGCCAAACATTACCATACCTAATACGATAATACGGAACAGGCCAAGACCCGCTTTGTGGTTGTGCTCTAGGAAGATAAGGTTGGTTTCTGCATAAGAGTAGTTAGCAATGATTGATGTGAATGCGAAGAAGAAAATCGCTACAGCAACAAAAATGCCACCCCACTCACCTACTTGTGAACTCAATGCACGTTGAGTCAGTTCAATACCTGTCACTTCTCCGTGAGGCACGTACTCTCCTGACATCAGGATAATCGCTACTGTTGCACTACAAATTACGATGGTATCGGTAAACACACCAAGCATTTGCACATAACCTTGTGACGCAGGGTGTGGCGGATAAGGCGTAGCAGACGCTGCAGCATTAGGCGCAGAACCCATACCAGCTTCGTTTGAGAACAGACCTCGCTTGATACCTTGAATCATCGCTTGTGCAATGGCGTAGCCTAGACCACCAGCAGCTGCTTCTTGCAGACCGAAAGCACTCTTGAAGATATACGCAATAACTTCTGGAACCTTCTCAAGGTTCATTACCATTACCACAATCGCAAGCGCAAGATAAGCCAGCGCCATAATTGGAACGATAAGTTCAGCAGTACGAGCAATCTTGCGAACACCACCGAAAATAACGAACGCAGATATAAGTACTATGGCAACACCGACAATCATAGGGTCGAAGCCAAATGCCGTGTTCATTGCGTTTGCAATAGCATTCGCTTGTACGGCATTAAATACCAAACCAAAAGCAATAATCAGGAAGATTGAGAACAACACGCCCATCCAGCGCATGCCTAAACCTTTTTCCATGTAGTAAGCAGGACCACCACGGTAGTTGCCGTCGTCATCTTTGGTTTTGTATAACTGTGCAAGCGTACTTTCAGCAAATGATGTCGCCATACCTAGCATGGCAATGAGCCACATCCAGAAGATTGCACCTGGGCCACCTGCGGTTAGCGCAACGGCAACCCCTGCCATATTACCGGTGCCAACACGTGCTGCAAGACTGGTACAAAGAGCTTGGAAAGAAGAGATACCAGCGCTGTCTGCTTTGCGGCTGTTCTTTAGCACACTGAACATGTGACCAAAATGGCGGAACTGAATAAACCCTAGGCGTACTGTAAAGTAAATCCCCACACCTACGAGTAAGTAAACCAGAATCGATCCCCAAAGAAGATCATTCATTAGATTAATAACGTCTGTCACTTTAAACCTCACTTAAAGTTAGAGTACCGAGCTGCACATCCAAGTGCGTCCTAAATTGCGTGGTTATCCCATCCATGTGGTTTTGTTAATTTCACTGTTTTTCACTGCAACTTAGCTTGTATTTCTTACCCATTGGGAACGACACACAAGTCGGCTTATTTTTTGACGGGCGGATTTTGCAGTCATGGCGCGTAAAAATCAATACGCAACAAGTGGTATATTATTGTTATTTTTCACCATAAAATCACGAAAAGTTAACACTTTACAAAGCAACTTGGTCACTTACCGTTATCAAATTCGACTTGTTTTATTAACAATAGATAAGCATAGCAAGTAATCATCTTTGCATTCGCTTGTTTGCGGGCAAGCCTAGACATAGCAACGGATGAACGTTGTTTTACCAAATGGAATACTTTTTAGACATTATCACGCAATGAGAACCTTTCTCGTAGCACACGATTCGCTATCTACTCCCTTCTCAGCACACGGTATTAACAATCTCACTGAACAATTTCTTTTTCATAATGTGATTCAATCGGTTGTTTTTTAGACAAATGAGTTACTAAAAAGTGTGAGGTTGCATTCAAAATGGCATAAAAACTTCATACTTGCGAAACAAATGAGAAACAAATCAAAGTTAGTCTGCCTTGGAATGTGGTACTAAAAGGTCTCCGTGAGGAGAATAACAATAGTAGAGGTAGCTTATGGAAGGCTTTGAACTGGATGACATTGCGGAACTAGGTGCTCCACGTGCTCGCGCAGGACGCTCTAAACCGGTAAAAAGGAAATGGCGAGAAATTGAAGCCATTAAAGACAGACAGCGCTTACAAAAAGAACTGAACGATATGGATATCGGACTCGACTTCTCACTTGATGACGTTGATCTCTAAACCACCACTGATTCAATCTCAATAAGAATTTTCGCTTATGAAGAGCCTGAAACTTCATGAGTGATAACATACAAAACCCTCTTTATAGAGGGTTTTGTTTTTTCTCGAACAGTACGTTGTATTCGACCTCCGGTGACAAAAGTGTCAAGATAGTGCGATGTTTAACCACATTGACTTCGGTTATGGTCTCAAAGCGAAAACCTATTCATCTAAATCGCGTCGAAAAGATCGTTGATTATATTCATCAGAATTTAGATAAACCGCTTACGGTCACTGAACTTGCCGATATAAGCTGCTGGTCTCGCTGGCAGTTACAACGTGTGTTTCAAGAGCAAACCAATCACAACCTTGCCCAGTACGTGCGAGAACAAAAGCTCAGCCGCGCAGCAGAGCAACTTTTAAAGAGTGACCAAAAGGTCACCGACATTGCGCTCGATTTTGGTTTTAATTCTGAAGTGAGCTTTAGCCGTGCCTTCAAGCAGCTTTTTGCCATCTCTCCAAGACAATATCGCCTAGTAGGCAAACTTAATGGTATCAGGCTACCTCTAGTCATGAGTCCAGAATTGCCTCTTGATCAAGCCGCAACGCAAGTCGTTCGAATAGAAAGCAAACCAGAAACTCAGTTTTGGGGAGTATATGGACCCATCGACTCCATCTATGCAGCGAACCCACAATTTAGTCAGCAAGTTCACGATATTTGGGGCACCTTTACTCAAATCGCGCTGCAACATTCGATAGCCCCAAATCACTTCTATTACGGAATTGTCGATACAGTGCGAGTATTGCCCAACTCACAGCTAGTGTATTGGGCGGCCAGTGATAACCCAGCATTTTCTCAAATTTCACAACTTGAACACATTACCATTCCTGCACAGATGTATGCCGTCATTACCCACGTAGGGCCTGCTGCTACGTTTCCAAAAACACTCGAGTGGGTACTACAAAGTTGGCTCCCAAGCTCAGGTTACATGGGTCTGGAGGGGTTTGAACTCGAGTGCTATCCAAGAGATTATCAACTGGAAAGCCAAGACGCTAAAATGGAGTTTTGGTTACCTATTCAATCGTTATAGCAGTACTTTCGACAAATCGTTTCCAAGAAAAAACTTGCACCAAATTGTTAAGTATCACAGAATCAAAATCCTTAGAATTGTAAATGAAAGTAATTATCAATAACATTTACATACTCTTTAAGAATCTTTTTCTATGATGTTAAAAACAAAACTTAGCCCAATAGCAGTGGCCGTAAGCATGCTAATCGCCGTGCCTACACTTTCAGTTGCAGAAGATAACCAGACAAGTCAAACACCTCAAACTGACGAGCAAATGACAGTACTGGGTAAGACTTATCGTAATACTGCCACTAAAACTTCATTGACGCCGGAAGAGACACCGCAAAGTATCTCGGTTATTGATCGAGAAACACTTGATCTGCGCGGCGTTAACTCAGTTGCCGAGGCTCTACGCTATACGCCAGGGGTACATACTCAGCTGCGTGGCGGCGCAGTAGGTCGTCTGGACCTATTTAACATACGCGGTTTTACCAACTACCAGAATTATTACGACGGTCTCCAACTCCAATACAATGCATGGAACCTTCAACCTCAAGTGGACGCGTTCGCTGTTGAACAAATAGAAGTATTTAAAGGTCCAGCATCCGTGCTCTATGGAGCGATGCCTCCTGGTGGTATGGTCAACTTAGTGGCCAAGAGACCAACACAAGAGCGCGCTACAGACATTAGCGTAGCGGGTGGTTCTCACGCTCACAAAGAGTTCACTATCGATTCTCGCGGCCAGATTGGTGATGGCAACTTTAATTACCGTTTCTTAGGAAAAGCTCTAAAAAGAGACGGTATGGCAGATACTTCCGAAGAAGAGCGTTACTTAATCGCACCCTCTGTCGATTGGAACGTCAGCGACAAAACACTGATTAACTTTAATGCCTACTATCAAAATGACCCTAAAGCGGGCATTTATACTTCTATGCCAGGCTACGGCACGGTACTGCCTAATCCAAACGGTGATCTCAGCAAAAACCTCTTCACCGGCGATCAAAACTGGAACAAGTTTGAAAAAGAAGTCGGCCTCTACGGGGTTAAACTGAATCATGAATTCAGTAATGACTGGACCTTATTAGTAAATACTCGCTACATGGATGGCTCGGCTCTACAGCACAATACCTACGGTACTGGCTTAGCTGCCGACGGTCGAACCTTGAGTCGTAACGCCTATCTAACCGATGAAAAGTCCAAAGGTTGGGTGTCTGATGCACAGGTAAACGGTAATTTTAATACTGGCAACTTGATGCACAACTTGCTTATTGGTTTGGATTATCAGCAGCTAGATTCAAAAGTGGACTACTTTGACGTTGCCACATCAACCATTGATATCTATAACCCTGACAACAACCAACTAAGTGAAGAAGAGATCAAAAAGCAGATGGCCAGTGCAACGAATTACGGCAACCAAGTCGATTCGAAACAGCTGGGACTGTACTTACAAGATCAGATGCGTCTTAACCGCCTAGTTATGATCGCTGGTGTTCGATTTGACAATTACAAGAGCGATACAACAGCTAACTCAACAGGCGCGACAACTACCCTAGACCAAAATAACACCTCATATCGTGTTGGTGCTTTGTACGAGTTCGACAACGGTATATCGCCATACATCAACTACGCAGATAGCTTTGAGCCTGTTGCAGGAACGGATAAAGACGGTAATGCCTTCAAGCCATCCACAGGTCATCAATGGGAAACGGGTGTGAAGTACAACTCTGCCGACATGACCAAGATGCTAAATATTGCTGCGTTCCATATCACTAAGAAAGGTGCACTGGTCAAAGATCCAAATGGCTCGTTACCGCAGCATCAAATACAGGTCGGTGAAAGCGTTTCTAAAGGGGTCGAAGTTGAAAGTAAATGGTACGCGACGGATCGTTTAGATCTCGCGGCTAACTATACCTACCAAAATGTGGAAATTACGGAAGATACCGATCCGACTCAAATTGGTAAAAAACCGGTGTGGGTACCAGATCAAATGGCCAACTTATGGGCTAACTATAACTTCTACGGAACTGCGCTAGACGGTGCCATTCTTGGTGGTGGCGTGCGCTACATCGGTGAAACTCAGCTCGACGCGGCTAACTCTGGAACTATTCCGGGATACACTGTCGTCGACTTATCTTTAGGTTATGACCTAGGCACACTAGGAAGCAGTATGAAAGGGTCATCTGCATCCGTTGCGGTTACCAACTTGTTCAATAACGAAACATACACATGCTATGACTCATTAAACTGTTGGGCAAATGACGAACGTCGCATCGTTGCTAGGTTGAAATTTGGTTTTTAATGGTTAATGCAAACCTCACTCGCTAATCAACATGCGTCACGCCTTGAGGCGTTGACGCATGTCTCACAACAAGTCTCCCCTCTGTTAGTTGAACTGACAGAGGGAGCACACGTTATTGAACCCAATTCAACATCACGCCAAGAAGTACAGTCGCTTTATCAATACTGGAAGCAACACTATCCCGAAGCTGGTGCGGTCTACTGGCAAACACGTACTTGGACCATGTTAGTTTGGCAGCCAATTACCATCGCTTTAGTCACTACTTATTATGCCGAACACGTACCGCCAATCAGCACAATGAAACAAGCGGTAAATCTTGATAATGGTGTTGTTGGGCAATTTGATTTTGCTGAACACAATTGGCAACTTGGCGACCAACATCAGCGCTTAGCCATTGCCGCCAAAGAGCTAAAATTACTTATTGCCGATCTAGCGCGACAACTCAGTGACGTATGCAGAATGAGCCCAGCCACTCAAGAGAAGCTGCTTGCTGACACTGTGATGGAAATGTTGCTTCGCGGACTCAATCATATGGTTAGCGTAAATCTACTAACCAAAGAACAACTGCACCCTACCTTTGCTCATGAACTTCAGCATTGGCAACAGGCTCTGGAATTGCCGCTTACTCGCTTTGGACAGCTCGATGTCTCCATCGACGGGGAGTATTTCGTCCAACGACGAGCCTGCTGCATGCATTACCGACGTGCAGACGGTGATTATTGCCAAGGGTGCCCTCAAAACAAATAACATAACATTAGTAAAGATATTGATTTATATGAGTTATTTATCCTCAACCAAAAACTGATGATATTTCGTTACAAGATATTGATTAAGAGATAACAAATGATAACTCATATCAATATCATTTAGACTGTATTTCTCCACGCAGTTGCAATACAATAACCGCGCTTCCAATGCAGACATGAAAACGGTAACACGACTCGTTTAATGCCATTCTTTCTGACTCGATTCGCTGCGTTAACTCCGCAAATCAGTAGCAGACATTTGGAACCCGAATTCAACTAAATAACTGGTACTTTCTACTAGAAAGCAGAAGGCTCTTGAAATGAACAAAACGGCTCTTCGCCTGACCTTGTGTTCGCTCCCACTGCTGTCCGTAAGCAGCTTCGCGACCGCCAACGATCTTAATAGTGCTCGAAATGTCGAGGCGCAAACCATCACGCAAAGTGCACAAAGCCAAACTCGCATCAACAAAAGTAGCGATAAAGCATTTGAACTGAAGTCTGATATCGCGATGCTTGAGCAAGAAGTGGCGAACTTAGAAGTATACGAAAAGCACTTGCAAGCCGTTGTTGCTAATCAAGAAGAAGAGATGACTAGTATTGATACTCAGTTAGAGCAAATCAGTGCAACTCGCCAAGGTGTTGTGCCATTGATGTATCAAATGCTTGCAGGGCTTGAAGCACATATTAAGCAGGACAAACCAATTCGAATTGATACGCGTCTAGCGAGACTTGATGAGTTGAAGGCTTTGATGCCTCAAGCTGATGTCAGTGATGCTGAAAAGTACCGTCGTATTTTAGAAGCGTATCAGATTGAAATGGACTACGGCATTAAGCTAGGCAGTTACCGAGGCCTTATCCACGTTGGCAACGACATTGAAGCTGAGCAGCTTTATTTAGGCCGCCTTTCTCTGGTCGCTCGCAGTCTAGACAGAAACCAATATTGGTCATGGGATATCAACCAAAACCGCTGGGTTGCCGTTGATAGTGCGTTAGCCCCACAGATTGACAAAGCCTTTGCTATTGCTCACAAGCAAGCGTCTCCATCGCTTGTTGAACTTCCAGTATCATTGACCCCAGCGACTCAAACACAGGATCCTAGCTAATGCGTACGTTATCATTGCATAAATTTCCGCTTATGGTTGCGCTGCTAAGCCTTGGATTAGCACAACCTTCTTTAGCCGCAGAGAGTCTAACTTCAAAAGCCAAAACTGCTCAGCAACAAGAGAGTCAGCACAATGCAAACCGTGAAGCTGAGTTTAAGAAGCAAGAGCAGCAACTAGCGACCCGTAAAGCTGAACTCGAGAAACGTAAAGCTCAACTGGACGCAAGCATTGAATCGCTCAGCACTGCATTTTCTGATAATGAACGTACCTTAGCAGAGCAACAAAAGAAGCTGCATTTAGAAACAGGCAGTTTAGGTGAACTGTTTGGCGTAGTCAGACAATCAGCCAAAGAGCTTCAAGTGGAACTCGATCATTCTGTCGCCAATACTGAGCAAGCTAAGCAAATCGCTGACATCAATGGTATCGTCGCGGCGAAAACATTGCCATCCATTCAGGAGCTGACGGGACTGTGGCGTGCTTATCAAGCCCAAATAGCCACCAGCGCGACCTACGCCAACGTCCAAGTTCCCTTTGTTGCGGGTAACGGTGAAATCACCCAACTCGATGCGGTTCGTTTAGGCAACTTTGCTTTACTGTCGGACCATGGTCCTATTGATTGGGATGGCAAGTTGGCCAGTGATTTCCCTCGCCTTCCTAAAAACGTTCCCACCTCAGCAGATGCTGCTGGTATTGTGACAGGCCAAACAGCCGCCCTTATCGACCCAAGCCGTGGTGATATCTACAAGCAGCTGGCGGATAACCCGACCTTAGCCGAGCGATTCGAACACGGTGGTATTGTCGGTAAGATCATTGCAGGGCTCTTTGCTCTAGGCATGATCATCGCTCTATATCGAGCAGCTGTTCTGATTACCACTGAGCAAAAGATCAACAAACAACTAAAATCACCGAACACCCCTACTGATAACCCACTAGGCCGTGTTCTTAGCGTCTACAACAGCGAGAAACAGCTTCATGTTGAAGCACTTGAGCTACGACTGCTTGAGTCCATCATGGATGAGCAGCAGCACCTTGAACGTGGTCTGAGCATGCTTAAGCTATTGGCAGCTCTGGCACCAATGCTAGGTCTGTTAGGTACAGTTACCGGTATGATCGAAACCTTCCAAGTTATTACCCAGTTTGGTAATGCCGAGCCTCGCGTCATGGCGGGTGGTATCTCTATGGCATTGGTCACAACCGTACTCGGTCTGATTACTGCGATGCCACTACTTCTTGCTCACAACTTACTGAGTTCTAAGGCCGAAACGATTCGCAATATCCTAGAACGTCAGAGTGTTGGTCTTGTTGCAGAGCAAGCCGAAGTTCAAACCGTTGAGCATAAGGAAGCGTATGCCGCATAACCTATTCAGTTGGCTACCCGGTAGCGAGCATCTGAACCAGTTTATGACGCAAGGTGGGCCAGTATTATGGTGGCTCGCCGCGGTGGTGTTTATTTTTTGGTTAGTGGCCTTTGAACGAGTGATCTATTTCGCCAAGGTCTTTCCTACCGAGAAAAAAAGCTGGGTTGAGAAATGGGTAGCACGCCAAGATCATTACTCTTGGTACGCTCAGTCACAGCGCAATGCCATGCTAAGTGAAGCAGAGAATAAGCTTAAGCAAAACTTAAACTTGCTGAAGTGCCTACTTAGCTTGTGTCCCATGCTAGGACTACTTGGAACTGTCACCGGTATGATCACAGTATTTGATACCCTGGCCGCTCAAGGTAGCGCGCAGCCTCGCTTAATGGCAGCTGGTATTTCAATGGCGACGATTCCGACTATGGCAGGCATGGTCGCCGCACTCTCAGGCATGCTCGCCTATTCACGTATTCAAAAATGGAGTAGCAAAAGCCTACTTCAACTTGAACAGTTACTTAGAAGTGAACGTCACTTGTCTTCCAATGCGGCTCACTCAGGAGACTCTCAATGAGATTAGGTCATCGTAGAAAACAGACCGAAGAAGCCAATATCGATATGACGTCAATGCTCGATATTGTATTTATCATGTTGATCTTCTTTATTGTCACCAGTTCATTCGTTCGTGAGTCTGGTGTTGATGTTAATCGACCACAGGCAAGCCACGCCGTTAGCCAGAAAGATGCAGGGATCTTTGTGGCCATTACTTCCGCTAACGATATCTACATTGATAAACGTCGCGTGGACGTTGAACGTGTGCAAGCAACAATTGAGAAACTGTTGTTAGAACAACCTAATGCTTCGATGGTAATTCAGGCTGACAAGCACGCTTTCAATGGCACTGTGGTAGAGGTGATGGACAGCGCTAAAGGAGCAGGTGTCACGAAAATTGCGTTGGCGACGGAGAGCCCATAATGGTTCGACTACTGGCTAGTGTCCCACTTGCAGCTGCGTTAGCTTTTGCCCTGTTCTCTTTTATGAGTTGGATGATCGATATTGGGCCTAAAGCTAAGCCTGATGATAAGCCAAGGCTGAGTTATGATTTAGTTATGGTGGAACCAGATAGTGAAACAGCAAGGCGCCAACGTGTGCTCCCTGAGCCACCCAAAATGCCTTCAACGCCGCCTTCGGCAGCGGTGGTAGAGCAAAGCTCACAGGTATCAAGTGTACAAACCCCAAGTACACCGCAACTACCCAACATCGCTATTTCAACTCAAGTGGCGGGCGTGGCGCTCAATGCTCCAACCGTTCCAGATATAGGTCAAAACCAGCAGGTCATGCCATTACACCGTAAGGAGCCTCGCTATCCGCGTCGCGCATTACAGCGTAATGTCGAAGGTTATGTGGTGATGTCTTTTACTATCGATGAAAGTGGTCGCCCGACGGATGTTCAAGTGGTAGAAGCAAAACCAAGACGAATGTTTGAACGTGAGGCGATGGTGGCGCTTAAACAATGGAAATATCAACCGATGATTGTGAATGGCAAAGCGACTCCGCGCATCGGCCAAACCGTCAAATTAGAGTTTAAGTTGAATCAATGATAAAGCGTCTATTTGTTATCTCCGCCCTAGCTCTGAGCAGTCTCTTAGTGACCACTAGCGTAGCTGCTGCCCCGCAACTTGGTATGCGAACAGCAACGCAAGTTTCCAAGGCCTATGAGCTGGAGCAAGAGGATAAACTAAGCGAAGCCATTAAGCTTTTAGAAGGACTGAAGCCGAGTGCCAATTACGACAAAGCGTATGTGGCACGTATGCTAGGCATCTATTATTGGCAAGCTGAACAAGCTGACAAAGCCGTTAAACAGCTGCAAATAGCCGTGAATACGGGGGCATTCGAAGATGAACAAGGTTGGCAAACGGAACGTATGCTGGCAGAACTTTTACTCTCTGAAGATAAACCTGAACAGGCCTTAGTGCACTTCAATCAGCTGACCAAAACCGCTGAAGCAAACAACATCAGCAAAGACCAAATCACCGGAGTATGGCTCAATAAAGCGCGAACTCATTACTTATTGCAGCAATGGAAACCTTTATTGGCGGCAATTAATGAATATCACAGGCGTGACAATACCCCTAAGCTACAGCCATTAAGTTTGCAATTAACGGGTGAGATGCAGTTAAAACGCTTGAAGAGTGCGATTTTGACGACACAAAAGTTATTGGCGTTACAGCCGGATAACCTAATGTGGTGGCAGCAGTTGAGCTCACTCTATATGCAAACTAGGCAGTACAAATTGGCACTGGCAACCTTAGTATCCGCCGAACGCGCTGGTATTGAGTTACCAGAGAATCTTCAGGTCAGCAAAGCTCAGCTTTATTCTCAGCAAGGTATTCCCGAGAAGGCTGCTGAGTCCTATGCCAATTTACAAGTTAAAGAGAGCGATATTGACACCATTATCAAGCAGGCAAGGCATTGGCAAATGGCTCGTGAGTGGTCCAACGCTCAAACGGCTTGGCTAGCTGCAGCAAGGCTTAATGGTAAGTACTATGAAGAGGTGGCAAGGTTGGAGCTTCAGCAAGGCGCATTCAATCAGGCGCTAAGTTCGCTCAATAAAGTCACTGGCATTAATCAACAAGAGAAACTGTTACTGCAAGTGAGAGCCTATGTGGGCCTGAAAGATTACGCCAAGGCGACCAAGGTAGCTCAAGCAGCGCATAGAGAAAAGCCAACCACACAAACCGCAGACTGGTTGCAGTATTTAGAACAAATGAGTCAACCTCGCTAACAATAAAAAACCCAAGCTCAGCTTGGGTTTTTTATTGTTCTTTCATTTCCAAATGTCAAAACTAAACACTTTCGACATCATTTTGCCTGACGCGAGCAGCTAGCTGTTTGTAACGGTCAGCTATCGTATCACCAAAGACCGGGTCGTCTTCAGTCACCGTCCATTGGCTTTCCACTACTTGCCAATCTTGGGTAGTAAACCGTTTTTCGATCAAAGGCAGTACGGATTGTTCTTCCAAATCAAGGTGGCGTTTTTGGTCTTGAATAAACTCCGATAAACGCCCCATGAATACTTCTTGAGGCACCACTGAGTCTTGGAGAATCATCTCGACAACATCTAGAAAAGCATGCGTCTTCTCTGAGAGATCTAGATGGTCGGTCTCAAGGTTCTCTACTTGTTCTTGAGCACCGTATTTTTCAATAAAGTAGTGATAAAGAATGTCTTCTTTGGGGTGATGTATTTTTTCAGAATGATTGGCTAAGTAATCGACAATCTCTTTGACGATACTGTAGTTAATTGGCTGCTCTTTTTCTAGTAAGTGCAATTTTCGATTTAAAATCGCGAGCAATCGCACCATATAACCATGCTCGCGTCTAATCCTTTCGATCATCATGATCCTTCTCCCTAATTTTCCATACTCTTTGTAAGTGTATAAGAGAAAGTAGGATCATGTTTTGAGGGTGCTCGAAAAACCACCAATTGACTAAGATTGCTTAATCAAGTCGTGGTTGCCAATCAACAGGTCGCTTACCCATACTTTGAAGTATTTGATTTGTTTTAGAAAAGTGGCCGCTACCGAAGAAGCCTCTGTGTGCAGACAGTGGGGAAGGATGAGGCGCAGTCAATACGTGATGTTTACTACGGTCTATCATCTTACCTTTCTTTTGAGCATGTGAACCCCATAGCAGGAAGACAATGCCTTCACCGTTCTGATTCAAAGCTTCTATAACTCGGTCAGTAAATGTCTCCCAACCTAATTTAGCATGAGAATGTGCCTGCCCTTGCTCCACAGTCAACACCGTGTTTAACATCAACACACCTTGCTCTGCCCAGCTCTTCAGATAACCGTGCGCAGGTATCTCAAACCCCTCAATATCTTGAGCGAGCTCTTTATACATATTGACCAAAGAAGGTGGTGTCTTTACGCCTGGTAAGACGGAAAAACAAAGTCCGTGAGCCTGATTAGGTCCATGATAGGGATCTTGCCCCAACATCACCACATTCACATCCGAGAACTCAGTAAATCGAAACGCATTAAATACATCTTGAGCAGGAGGGAAAATCGCCTTCCTTTGAGTACGCTGTGCTTCAACATACGCCATGGTCTGTTGAAAGTACTCTTGTTGCTTTTCATTACCGATTACGTCGTGCCATGTGAGTGTTGTCATTGTGGGTCCCTGAAGATGAATACTTCAGGTAGTCTATCACTCAACGAAGGGTCACCACTACTGTCAATTTGGCGTGTCGCCATGCACTTTTCCTCGCCAGAGGCAGTGCTTATTATATTATTTATCGCTCAATGATTAGGATGCTTTATTTGCGGTGTTCGGTAATGACCTTGACCATGAATATGTCGGTTTGGGGTCGGAAAGCGAGTAGAACGCGTAGCATTTGGTCTAGGAGTTACTGGACGAGTCATAATGGCACCTATCTTATCGAATCACACATTTATGCAACATGCATGTAACATAGTATGAAAGAAAGATGCCAAAATGCCATGTAGCACACGAAAAAATCAGCAATTTATTGAAAAATGTCTCAATTGTTGGATCTCATCAGGCCAAATAGTGGGCTCTATTGTTTCTAAAATCAGTGGGATAGAATCAAATCGTTGATCTTGCATGATGTACTCAAAGCACGCCCATCCAATCTCTCCTTTACCAAGCGAGTGATGCCTATCGACCTTACCTCCCAATGGGATCTTTGAATCATTAAGGTGCATGGCTCGCAAATAGTGCATGCCAACAATTCGGTCAAACTCTGAAAATGTGTGCTCGCATGCCTCTTTAGTTCGTAAGTCGTAGCCAGCTGTAAAGGTATGACAGGTATCAAGACATACGCCGACCCTCGATTTATCTTCTACCTTATCAATGATGTGAGCTAAGTGTTCGAAGCGCCAGCCAAGGTTAGTGCCCTGACCTGCGGTGTTTTCAATGACCGCGATGACATCCGGTACTTCTTGATGCGCTAAGTTAATGGATTCGGCAATACGGTCTAAACAATCACTCTCAGACAACTTTTTTAAATGACTTCCCGGATGAAAGTTAAGTAGTGTAAGCCCCAATTGTTGGCACCGCTCCATCTCATCGATAAAAGCAGCTCGAGACTTTTCAAGTTTATCCAACTCCGGCGCACCTAAGTTAATGAGATAAGAGTCGTGCGGAAGAATTTGTTCCGCACGGAAGCCGTACTTTTGGCATTCCGATTTAAATCGTTGGATAACCTCTTCGGTCAACGGTTTTGCCACCCACTGTCGCTGATTCTTAGTAAAAAGTGCAAATGCGTTCGCGCCGATTTCATTTGCCCTTTGTGGCACATTATCAACCCCACCAGCGGCGGAGACATGTGCACCAATAAATTTTTTCATATGATTGACTACCTGATCGAGTTCACAGTTTTTGAACTGTTATTTAGCGATCTTATACTTTCAGTTTTGGTTATGGAAGCCATTGATTTTACCTAAATAGCAAGCTTCTTAAGGCGATTTTGTTGTTTTATTACTACAAAATGCAAATTCAAATAATTTTTAATTATTAAAATATCATTTTAAAGCACCATTTTTAAAGGTTTGATTGACTTCAATCAAGAAATTAACCACAACTTCATTAATGTTTTTTGTTGTATTTTGATCTAAATCAATACTAAAATACCCACAACGGGTTATATATAAGCCAGCTCGACAAGAATTGAAAATTAACACCACAAAAATGCCACTCTGAAAGTGGATTAGGAGATAGTGATGATTCAAGGTATCCAAATTACTAAAGCAGCAAATGACGATCTACTAAACTCAATCTGGTTGATCGACGGTGACAAAAACGAAGCACGTTGCGTTGCAGCAAATGCTGGTTTTGAAGCTGACCAAGTTATCTCTGTTAGCGACTTAGGCGAATACGAAAGCCGCGAAGTAGCAATCGAAGCTGCACCTCGCATCGAAGGTGGCCAACACCTAAACGTAAACGTTCTTAAGCGTGAAACTCTAGAAGACGCTGTTGCTAACCCAGAGAACTACCCACAGCTAACTATCCGTGTTTCTGGTTACGCAGTACGTTTTAACTCGCTAACTCCAGAACAACAACGTGACGTTATCGCTCGTACATTTACTGAGTCTCTATAATTAGAGACGTGATGTAAGCAAATACAGAAAAACAGACGCGCAAGCGTCTGTTTTTTTATGTATGTAAAATTGTGTTCGACACATACAAAAAAACCTCCCGAAGGAGGTTTTCAAAGCACATCAAGCACACACTAATATTTCAATCATGCCATCTACCTTAGGCATGTCATCTATATTAGACATCTCCTCTATCTTAGAGATGTCATCCCTGCGCAGGCAGGGAGCTAACTAATGCACTTACAATATCACCGATTATTTCAGTGTCACTCGAGCAAACTTACGTTTACCGACTTGGTAAACCGCTTGGCCCGCAGCTGGTACTAGCTTAGTATCTTCCACTTTCTCGCCATCGATCTTCACTGCGCCTTGACGAATCATGCGCATTGCATCCGATGTTGAGTTAACCAGTGCTGCTTCTTTTAAAAGGTTACCAATTGGAAGGCCTGCTTCGAATTCGAATTCTGGCATTTCATCCGGCATCGCACCTTTTTGGAAACGATTGATGAACTCTTGCTCAGCCGCATCGGCATCCGCTTCAGTATGGAAGCGTGCGATGATTTCCTTCGCAAGTAGAATCTTAATATCTCGAGGGTTTGCGCCACCCTCAACATCGGCTTTGAACTGTTCAATCTCGCCTAGAGGACGGAATGACAGCAGCTCATAGTAGCTCCACATTAGCTCATCAGAGATAGACATGATCTTACCAAACATCTCTGACGGCGCTTCGCTGACACCAATGTAGTTGTGTGCAGACTTGGACATCTTCTTCTCGCCGTCCAAACCTACTAGAAGCGGCATAGTCAGCACAACCTGTGGTTTCTGACCATGTGATTTTTGAAGCTCACGGCCCATTAATAGGTTGAACTTCTGGTCTGTACCACCAAGCTCTACATCCGTTTTCATCGCTACTGAATCGTAACCTTGTAGCAGTGGATACATAAACTCATGAATTGCGATTGGCTGGTTGTTGCCATAGCGCTTTTTAAAGTCATCACGCTCTAGCATACGAGCTACAGTTTGGTTAGCTGCAAGGCGAATCATGCCCTCAGCACCCAGTTCTGATAGCCACTCAGAGTTAAATGCGATCGTCGTTTTCGCTGGATCTAGGATCTTAAACACTTGCTCTTTGTACGTTTCAGCGTTACGCAAAACGTCTTCACGAGTTAGCGGTGGACGCGTCGTGTTTTTGCCCGTTGGGTCACCAACCATACCAGTGAAGTCACCGATTAAGAAAGTCACATCATGACCTAGGTCTTGGAATGCACGTAACTTATTCAAAATTACTGTGTGACCTAGGTGAATATCTGGTGCTGTAGGATCGGCACCCAGTTTGATGCGTAGAGGACGGTCCTCTTTTAACTTAGCAATCAGTTCTTCTTCTGGAATTAGCTCGTCAACACCACGTTTGATCTCAGCCAACGCTGCTTCAAGGTTCGCCATTCTTGTTCACTCCCACAGATTTGGCAAAAATATAATAGTTGGACATCTTACTTGAATAGCGATGTTTTTTGAAACCAGTTAGACTAATTGGTTTAGGAAATTTCAAAAATAATGTTGAATTGAACTCTCATGGTATCTGTTTTTAAGCGCCTGCCTTGGCTTCACCGTGCGCTCATCGCCTTTTTTACGGCACTAATCGTTGTTGCCTTGTTCCTGCCAGACGTAACTGAGCTGGATGATGGGAATGACCGACTTGAAGTCGGCAAGCATTACGCCCTAACGATTGACAATAGCGCCTTTCCTATTGGTGATGCCATTCCACCAACCGTTGTACTCAATTGGGAAGAGCATACTGTTCGCTCTGGAGAAAGCGCTGCCATTCTCTTTCAACGTTTAGGACTGTCGCCACGCTTGCTGCATGAGTTAATTTATACCAATAACGATATTAAACAGCAGCTCTCGAAATTGAGACCGGGAGATAAGCTAACATTCGGATTCGACGAGAATAGCGACTTTATCCAGCTAAAACGTAGGATTAACGACTATGAAACGTTCAAGATCACTCGTACTGATGACGGATTTACCTCGACTTGGGCTAAAAAAGAGGTCGACTATCAATACAATTACGCACAAGCACAAATTTCATCTAACTTTTGGAACGCTGGGATTTCAGCTGGATTAACTGCTAATCAAATTATGGAGTTGGCCGGTATTTTCGGTTGGGATATCGACTTCGCGTTAGATATTCGCTCCGGTGACAGTTTTCAATTGCTATACCAAGAAAAAGTCGTGGAAGGAGAAGTGATCGGCCGTGGCAAAATTATCGCTGCGATTTTTAAAAACCAAGGCGATACCTTCAAGGCGATATTAGACGATAAGACGGGTAACTATTACGACGAAAATGGTCGCGCAATGAAGAAAGCGTTCTTGCGTTCCCCACTCGATTTTCGCCGTGTAACCTCAAACTTTAACCCAACTCGTCGCCACCCAGTGACCGGAAAAGTTCGCGCCCACCGAGGCACCGATTATGCCGCGCCAGTCGGTACACCAATTTGGGCTGCTGGTGACGGTATTGTCCAGAAATCCAGTTATAACCAGTTCAATGGTAATTATGTATTCATCAAACACAGCAATACGTATATCACCAAGTACTTGCACTTGACGAAGCGAACCGTAAAAACCGGACAACGAGTAAAACAAGGTCAAACTATTGGTACACTTGGCGGGACAGGTCGTGTAACCGGACCTCACCTTCACTATGAATTCTTAGTAAATGGCGTCCATAAGAACCCGAGAACGGTAAAACTGCCGCAGTCTAAGTCGTTAACAGGTAAAGCTAAGCAGACCTTCCTAGCCAATGCTGAGAACCGGCTCAACACCTTAGATAGATACAGTGAATTGTTGTACGCCAATAACTAAGTTCAAAAGCCGGAACACCAAAATAGAAAACCCTAGCGAATAGCTAGGGTTTTTCTTTTACTACTGCAGCTTAATCGCTAGAGCTTAGTGTGGCTTATTTGGGGTATCGCGATACATCTCTTCAATTTCATCTTGGTAGCGATCGTTGATCACTTTACGGCGAAGCTTTTGCGTTGGCGTCAGCTCACCTTTATCCATAGAGAAACCCGTCGGCAGCAACTTGAACTTTTTCACCTGCTCAAACTTTGCCAGCTCTTTTTGCAGTTCAGTAATACGCTTCTCAAACATCTCAACCACTTCATTGTGCTTAATCAGCTCAAGACGATCATGATATTTAATATTAAGCTCTTTAGCGTACTCTTCTAACGTATCAAAACATGGCACGATCAGCGCCGACACGAATTTACGGGTATCGGCAATAACAGCAATTTGCTCGATGTAATGGTCTTTACCAATCGCACCTTCAATCGCTTGTGGGGCAATATACTTACCATTTGAGGTTTTCATTAGCTCTTTAATACGGTCAGTGATAAACAGATTACCTCGCTCATCAAATTGACCCGCATCACCAGTTTTTAGGAAACCATCGGCATCAAACGTCTGCGCTGTTTCTTCCGGCAATTTATAGTAGCCACGCATAACCATTGGTCCGCGAACTAATATTTCATTGTTCTCGCCAATTTTCACTTCCGCACCAGGCATCGGCATACCGATAGAGTCTGGGTTATAACAAGTATCGTCCCAGCACGAGACGGTTGCCGTTGTTTCGGTCATACCGTAGCCAAGCTTGACATTGATACCAATGGCTTGAAAAAAGCGACCAATGGTTTCATCAAGTTTAGCGCCGCCACAAGGCATAAAGTTAATACGTCCACCTAGTAGCTCACGTAACTTACTCAACACCAACTTGTCTGCCAATGCATGACTCTTCTTAAGAATCAATGAAGGCTCAACGTTGTCCTGACGGCATTGTGCCATTTTCGCACCCATGTTGACCGCCCAGGTAAACATAATCTTGCGATGAACGGGCGCTTTAGAAACACGTTCATGAATAGCTGAGAAGATTTTTTCGTAGAAACGAGGCACCGCACTCATTACTGTAGGACGAATCTCACTCAATGCATCACGAACCTGCATTGTATCTTGTAGATAGCAGTTGGTGCCGCCTTGATACAATACATAGAACGTCCAAGCACGCTCGAACACGTGTGATAGCGGTAAGAAGCACATTGATACGTCTCGATCAGTAAGGCTTAACCTTGCATCATGACCTTTCAATTGTGCTGCGATGTTAGCGTAATCTAGCATTACACCTTTAGGTTGACCTGTGGTACCAGACGTATAAATCAGCGTTAGCAGATCATCGTAATTGGCCTGTTCTAGTCGCTCTGATAGCGTGGACTGTTGTTCAATGCTGGCATCAGACATAAAGCTTTGCCAGCTCACACTGAAATCATTTTCAGCCAGAACGATGTCATCACTCATCGCAACGATAAGCTCTAACTGACTGCACTCTTCATAGATAGATAAAGCCGCGTCATACTGCGCTTGCTCACCAACGAACAAGATACGAACATCTGCGTTCTGAACGATATAGCTGGTTTGAGCTGGGGTATTTGTAGGATATAGCGGTACGGTTACCGCGCGAATTTGCAATGCTGCTAAGTCAGCAATTGTCCACTTCGGCATGTTATTGGAAATGATACCGATTTTGTCTTGAGGTTGGATTCCTTTTCCAAGTAGAGCCAGAGATAACGCATCAACGTTTACCCCAAACTCCTTCCAGCTAATCCCTTGCCACACATTGTTGATTTTATGTCGTAAGGCGATCTTGTCGCCACCTTGTGCGATTCGGTCACGAATCTTCTTTACAATATGGAAATCTAAATTAGCCATGTTCTATCTTTACCTTTTAGCTTACACATGTAAGCTTTTTGAGCGCACAAGTGTACCTATGCTCGTAAAAAAGGCAACCGACCTATATCAAAGTTATCAATAATAGTTATCGGTTTAATCATTCAATGATAATAACTTTCTGTAAAAACTAAAAAAGCCCTGTACAGATACTGTTCAGGGCTTGCTCTAGAAAGTTGTAATAGACTATGACAACGCGACAACTTCGCCGCAGATGACCATCAACTGATCACGCAACCAGATGTGACCTTTATCTTTCTCACTCGACTCGTGCCAACTCAAGTAGCCGCTGATTTTGGTGTTTTCTAATGGCAGTGAAAGTACTTGTAGCTGCTCTTTATTAACCGCATTTTCTACCAACCAACGTGGTGCGATAGTCACAAGCTCAGATTGACCTACCACATAAAGCACGTTGCTTAGACTGGTGCCTTCATACGAAGCTTGGCACTCCAGTTCACGATATGCTTGCTCAGAGAAGCTGCGAACACCGTGTACTTTAGATAACTTAGCGTGCTTTTCATGTGCTAACTGAGCAGTGCTCACTACACCATGAATTCGTGGGTGATTCTTGGCAGCAACTACAACCAGTTCATCTTGGAAGATCTCTGTGCTTGAGAAGCCTTGCGCATCATAACGAGCGTAATCAATGACAAAATCAATTTCTTGATAGCGCATGCGATCTGCCAGTTGACGATCAGCTTCAGCGTCCAAGTGCAATTGAACGTGAGGCGCTTGCTCGGAAATAGTGTGCATGATTTTTGGAGCAAAACGCATATCACATGGAGAACAAATTGCCATTTTGAACAGGCGAGTTGATGTTTCTGGTGTAAAAATAGAACTCGGTAGTTCATTGCGAATCAACTGCAATGCTTGGCGCACAGGACCAAACAGCTGACGAGCACGTTGTGTTGGTTGAATACCACGACCCTGACGCATAAATAGCTCATCGTTGAACATCACTTTAAGGCGCGCAACGGCATTACTAACTGCTGGTTGCGACATACCCAAATTGTGTGCCGCGCGAGTGATATTCTGCTCTTGCATCACTGCGTCGAAAACAGTCAATAGGTTTAGATCTACGCCGCGTAATGTGCTTTCCATGCGGTAGCTAGCGATAGCGCTCATAGCATCTTTTTTGTCTAACATTTAGTAAACCTCGTGTAATTTCAATCTCGAATATGTGAGTAAGGATTAATGATTAGCAACAGGAGTTATTTACTCGCTACCACTACGTACCTTACAACGTTCTATTAATCCTCTGCATA
Organism: Vibrio mediterranei; assembly: GCF_900088415.1. GTDB lineage: Bacteria > Pseudomonadota > Gammaproteobacteria > Enterobacterales > Vibrionaceae > Vibrio > Vibrio mediterranei. Next base: position 262,470 of record NZ_FLLQ01000003.1, on the reverse strand, counting down.
GTTCGAGGACAAAACAAACCATCTACTAATAACAAACCCAACACCAACAAGTTTGACAAAGAATCACCAAATTTTATCGATATAAATACATTATCCATTAACAACAATAAGTTACATTATATATAAAAAAAGATAAATTACATTTTTAATAACTTTTGTCCGTTACAACTTCTAAAACCATAACTAGTAAGTATATCTTTCGAAATTTCCAACGCATTAGCTATATCTAACTACCATATAGAACCACTTTCAAAGTATTCGCATAATAGATACATCATATCTATCATTAAAAATGAATTGATACTTATAGCAAATACAACAACGACGTATTACAGGGCTTTAATCGCAAAAAAGCCGCTCAATGCGGCTTTTCGTTAAAGTGATAAAGGTGGCTAAACGATCGTTAAATGGAAGCGTAACTCGGAAAATCAACTTTCTCCCATAAACGATGACATAGCTGCTGGCTACAATCCCAGTTTCCAGCTATTAGCCACTCCGCAATCTCGTTAGCAACATCTGGATAGGTTACTCGTTCAGCTTGCTTTTCATCTAACCAAGCACGAATGACTGATGCATCAAGGAAGTCCATGGACTGAGCAAGCCCTAAGCTCTCTAGCGTTGCGGCATTACTTTGTTGTTCAAACTGACCATCAAGTGGTTTTACCAATAGCTTCTTACCTAAGCTCAGTGCTTCAGACGGCAACTCAAACCCACCATTGGCGATTACCCCTTGGCAACGGTGCAGATCGCGCTGAAACTGCTCATGACTCAGCGGCTTCATCAGAATGTTTTCGACTTGTTGCTGCTCAATAATCTCAGGGTGATAACAGATAAAGCGTTGATTTACGAAGCGCAATAGCACATCGATAATGGTTTGTGTGTTTTCAAAAGGCAGGTAAATTAATACGAAGTCTTCCGAGGTCACATCATGTCCGTTGGTATGAACAATAGGCGGTAAGATAGGTTGGCCAAAATGATACCAATGCAGACCTAGTTGATACTGAGAAGGTGCAAAATGTTGGATAACTGAGTCATCAATCCAGTTCGCCCCCTTTTGTGGTACATCAAATAGAAACGCATTTTGATGGCTGATGCTGACGGTTGGTACGTTTTGAGAGCGCGCTGCCCAAGCCGTGATTGGCTCAAAGTCGTTGATGACTAAGTCATAGTCCGAGACATCCATTTGTCTCACTTCACTAAAAAAGCTGGTTAAACTATTTTCCATTACTGTTTTCAAGTAATTAACCTTGCCATCCTCGGTCACAAAACTAAATCCCCGTCGGGTTTGGTAATCACCAAATTGCTCCATGGAAAAATACTTGTCTTTGTCGCGTCCGGAAAATAGAAAATCTACCTCGACATCATGAGACTTCAGTGCCTGAGACATCGCTCTCGCTCTGGCAATATGTCCATTTCCAGTCCCCTGAACACCGTAAAGAATCTTCATCAATATCACCTTTTAAACTAACTCAAGCACGTAACTGATCGATACATGCGCAGCGGATACACCTAAGACAGCACCAATAACTACATCAGTAAGAAAGTGAACCCCGAGCAGAATTCGTGACGCACCAATCAGCAACGCCCATATCAAAGCAGCGTCATACCAAGCTGGATAGAAGTGCCCGATTATTGTTGCCATTAGAAATGCCGCTGCGGTATGCCCTGAAGGCAGACTGTAACGATCAGAAGGTGTAATGAAGGCCTGAAGAAGATGAGAGAACTCTTCAGGACGGCGGCGTTTAAAACTGTTCTTCGTTAACCAATAAATAGGTAGCTCAATGGCGAAAGCCAGCAACGCAGCAGCAAAGAACAAACGCCCTGCCACATCGTCCATAAACCAAATCATCAATCCTAATATTAGGTAAAGATGACCATCTCCAGTTCTGGACACCCAACGGCTGATCTTAGCGACCGGAGCATTAAAGCGATGCTGCAAGCAAAACAATGAAAAGGCTAAATCCATTCGCGCAATTGGCTCAATGGTTCTCATAACTCACTCCTTGTGATAACGAGTAACTCATGATCAAAAAGTAGTCAGCAACAATGACAATTAGGTGACGATTTATTGGAGAAATGATGAAAGTTAGTGGCTGAGGAACTCAGCTCACTAACTTGTAGAATGGAAGTAAGGAATATTATGTTTACGCGAATTAGATTTCTTCGTGTTTGTGGACCAATCCCCAGTCAGCCAATATAGCGTACGCCGATGGAATCATAAATAACACCAAGGCTGTCGAAGCAAAAATACCAAACACAATCGAAATAACGAGCGGCTGAATAACCTGAGCTTGCAAGCTGGTCTCGGTAAGTAGAGGCAATAAACCTGCCGCCGTAGTCATTGACGTTAAGAACACCGCACGAAAACGTTCACGGCTCGCTTTAACCACAGAGTCATGCACTGAATCGCCTTCATCCACATGGTGACGTATGTACTGAACCAAGAGAATCGAGTCATTCACTACAATACCGGCTAGCGACACAAATCCCATAATGCTTGGCATACTCATTGAGTGTCCTAACAGCAAGTGCCCCCATACCACACCAATAAAGGCTAAAGGAATCGCCAACATAACCACAAAAGGTTCAAGGTAACTTCTGAACTGATAACTCAGAATGGTGAATACGCCAAATAATCCTAATAGGAACCCTTTTGCCATTGACGCGCCAGTTTCTGCACTGTCTTTGGTTTCCCCCTCGAAGTCAAATCTCAATCCTGGATATTCTTGCTGTAGCTTGCTGACTTCTTCAGCGCGGAACTGGCTGATAATATCGGTCGAGCTAGCTTTAGATGCGTCAACATCACCAAATACGCTCACGGTTCTCAAACCATCAACACGTTGGATACGCACATAGTTACGCTGAAAATCTAACGTCGCGACAGAAGCCAGAGGAACTTGTGAACCGTCCGCCAGGAAAATCGGGAAATTAGCCAGCTGCTGGATATCACCAATATCTTGCTTATTGAGTTTCACCTCAATTTTAATGTTTTCCACCCCTACCTGAATTTCATCGGCAGTTTGACCAAAAAACGCGGCTCGAAGCTGGCTAGCAATCAGCTGACCATTAACACCAAAGCTCTCGGCACCTGGGCGTAATTTGACCAGAATTTCTTCTTTACCTAAACGCATATCGTCCAAGACACCACTGACACCATCAAACTCATTCAAGTATTGCTGTATCTCAACGGACGCCGCTTTTAGCATGCCTAGGTCATCATGCTTAATGCGAATTTCCAATGCACGGCCACCCGGCCCCATTGTCGGTTGCTTGAAAACTAATGAGATCGGATCAGCAAGCTCTCCCACATCTTCTCTCCAAGCCGCAATAAAATCATCGATCAAAGTGTTTCGCTGCTCAGCACTGAGCAAATCCAGTCTCACAGTAGCAATATGTGGCCCTGATTCGTTAGCATCACGGTTGGTATTGAACTGACTAGTAATTTGTTTTACCAGTGCTTCGCCACCTTCCATTTCGTCGCTCCACTGCTTATTGAGTTTTTCAGCCGACGCTACAATTTTATCAACAACACGCTCTGTTTGAGACAAGGAAGCTCCTGGTGGAAGGATGATCCTCGCTTCAGCAATATCGCCATCTAATGAAGGGAATGGGTGGAACTTCACTACTCCACCAGCGATTAAGCTCACCGAGATAAGTAACATCGCAAAGACACTGCCCATAAAGGCATAGCGGTAGGAAACGACTTTGTCGACCGCATTCACTAATGTTGTATTGCGAAAATGCTCAAACCGCTCGAGTAACACGCGCTTGAACTTTACGGGAGGCTTATCTTTATTATGTTTATGCAGCGAGTGAGACAAGTGATTCGGCAAAATCAAAAATGCTTCAACCAGACTAAGCGACAACACCAAAATCAACACTTGTGGCACAGCACGCAGCACCGCCCCCATTTCTCCTTGCAGGAAGAGCAAGCTGCCGAAAATACACACGGTAGTCAAAAACGAGGAGATAACACCGGGTAGGACTTTCTTCACTCCATTGATGACCGCATCATCGATACTCTGTCCTCGATCAAGGTGAGATTGAATCGACTCTGCGATAACGATAGCATCATCCATCATGATACCGATGGCCATTAATAGCCCAACTAGCGACATGATATTGATCGACAGCCCGAGGTTAGCCATCAAGAAAAGACCACCAAGAAATGCCACCGGTAAGCCAGCGGCAACCCAAAACGAATAACGGAAACTAAAGAATAACCACATCGTCGCAAAGACTAATAAGATCCCCTGCCAGCCATTTTTGACCATCATGGTCAGACGATCCCAAAGTACCGATGACATATCGTTGGTCATTTCTAACGTCACGCCTTCTGGTGCGATAAGTCGCTGTGCATCCACAAATTTAGTGACCTGCTCTTTTACACGCAGTGCATCATCTTCTTTGTTTTTACTGATCTTCAGCACTGCAGAAGGCTTACCGTTGAACAGTACCTTTTGCTCATCAAGCTCAAAGCGGTCGGTAATGGTCGCTACATCTTTCAGGCGAATAAGTGCACCGCTGGGACTTGAACCGACAACAATAGACTCCAACTCTTGCGGAGTTACTCGTCGTTCATCAAAACGAATTAAGAAATTTTTGTCTTCAGTTTCAACATTACCACTCGGTAACTTGATGTTCTGATTACCAATTTGCACCGCGATATCGCTGATACTGAGCCCCATTTGGCGCATGATTTGAGTGTTCAACTCCACACGATATTGGTGATCCGAGAAACCGCTCACATCGACAAGTGATACACCATAATCTAGCTTTAGAATGCGCTTGAGCTGCTCGGCGTACGCTTTTAGCTCTGGCCAACTGGTGTCTGCTGTTATAGCAACGTCTACCACAGGCTCATTCCAATCCAGCTCTTGAACTACTGGAGATTCAATCTCGTCAGGAAAGTCGTTGATAGCATTAATTTGAGTTTGCACATCCACCAGCATACGGCCGATGTCTGCTCGCTCATTGAGTTTAAGCGTTAAACGCGCAGAACCTTCAATCGCTTCACATTTGGTTTCTTCAATATTTGATAGGCCATCGACGGCATCTTCCATTCGTACGCAGAGACTCTCTTCCACTTCCTGTGGCGATGCCCCCGGATAAGTGATAGCTGCCATAATATAAGGCGGATCAAACTCCGGGAAGGTTTCACGTTTTATGGTCGACAATGACGAGATACCCAAGATCAACAATGCCAACATTAGCAAATTGGCAGCAGTTGGGTGCTTAGAGAAAAATCGAATCATTGGCTTGCCTCGTCGATGCTTTCTCGGACTAACATTCCTTCAATAGCGGGCAAAATATCGTTCAGAATCACTTTCTCACCTTGCTGTAGGTCACCAGTGATGATCACTTGATTATCCCTACGGTAAGAGACTTGTACCGAACGCATTTCAAGGCGATTTTCATCGTTCATCAAATAGATTTTATCGCCGTGCAATGCGCGTTCAGGCACGAGCCAAGATGGTTGTTTCTGTCCTTCAATGGTTGCTTTTACAAACATCCCATTGACCAGCACTGGCGTACCCGCAAGGCCGTTGTTGCTTGGCAATTGAGAAACTTCCAGAATCACACCTGCTGTCGCTTGGTTGGCATCAACGGTTTCGCTGACACGTGCCACTTTAGCTGGCCAAGTTGCCGTAAGGTTTCCGCTACTCAATTCCACAGTGGCTTGCAGCTTATCTAGTTCAACATTACCACTTTGGCTCTCATCCCAATTCAGGGTATTCGACAACAGCTGCAAATCGTGAATCGACAACTGCGCTTCTACTTCCATCACATCGTTTAGGTGTGCTGTAACCATGGTTTGCTGCAAGTTCACAACTTGGTTTAACTCAGCATCCACTTCAGAAACACGCATCGTAACGGGCAAAACAATGCGAGTCTTTTCCAATGAGCGCTTCGCTTCATCTACTTTCGCTTGGTTCACTTTCACCAAAGCTTGGGAGACACCTCTTTCATCCGGCATCAACGCCAATTGGTTTTCAATATCTTGAACCAACTTTTTCTGCGACAGCATATTTTGCTTTTGAGTATCGACATCAGACTGAGACGTTAAGCCACGCTTATTGAGGTCCACACGGCGCTGGTATTCGTTTTCCGCGAGTTGTAAGCGGTTTATCTCAATAGATAGTGTTTGTTTCAGGTTCGTCTCTTCTTGGTCTAAACGAGCCAATTGAGTTTCGCTTGATTTAAGGTCGGCAATCGCCTGTGATAGCTTGAGTTCGTAATCTAAAGGGTCAATACGAAGAATTTCCGTTCCCGCCGCTACCACGGTGCCTTTTTCTAAATTCGGATGCTTGTATACCACCGCTCCTGTCACCTCTGCGATGGCCTTCCACTCAACTTTCGGTTCAGCTCGACCAAAGCCAATTGCGATAGGCGCTGACATCTGCGGTGCTAGAGTCATGGTATCCACGACTCTTGAACGATCTCCAGCGGGTTTCGTTGGCACATCGGGTCTCAGGTTTATTGCTGCAATGAGCGCAATTACACCAACTGCAAAGGCAGGAAAAAACAACAGCTTTTTATTTTTAGACGTCATAAGGTCACATTCTGATTAGTCGTTAGTAGGGTCGCGTAACAGCGCACGTGATAGCAATGAGATGTTGTGTTCGAGCAACTCATCTAGAAAGGCTTCATTCAGTTCGATTCCGTGTAGTTGCAACATGGCAGGTGGCGCGACAAACGGAAACACCATGAGTGATATGAACGATACTTTACAAAGCTTCGGATCAATATCATCACGTAAATATCCTGCCTGTTGCAGTCGACCAAACATCAGGTCATGGTCTGGGCGAGCAAGATCAACAAACACTTTTTCAAACAGTCGTCTCTGTGTCGCCGAGGGAGGCATATGCATGATTTGAGCGACTAAACGCGGGAACTGTGGAACTTTGTTCATTTCGTGATAATAAATACGCATAAAATCAAACAAGTTACGATGATCGCCTTTCATAAAAACTTCATCCATTTTGTTTTTCATCGGGGCGATGGTCTCACGAACCATGGTTTCGAAGAGCCCCTCTTTGTTGCCAAAGTAGTAACGAATCATCGCAATATTGACGCCCGCTCGTTGCGCAATCAGGCGAGTCGATACCTTATCGTATGGCATGACAACAAACAGTTCACGAGCATGCTCTAGCAGCTTTTGTCGCGCGTCAGTTTGCTTTCTAGGGCGGCCTACCTTTCTCTTCTCTTGTTCCACAGGCTGCATAATTTAACCTTAATTATTAATCACAAGATTAATTATAGGACTGATACCTTTGCTTTATGCAGAACAATAATTCATCACAATTTAATCATTTGATTAATTTACTATTGAAAACGCTGAGACTGCAGTGCTCACTGATCCGATATCCAAGAAAAATCAGATTAACCCTTGACGCATGAGCTTGAGTGCGGTACTAATCTTGTAACTTAATTTTGTGGAATGCATAACAGTGTCATTACGTTTTTCTCTACTCCTGAACCTCCTCCTTATCGTGAAAACATCGCGCGGGTAGGTTGTGGACGAAAAACACCACTAAGAATTCTAAAAAAACCCGCTTAGACAAGCGGGTTTTTTTATATCGATTGAACTGGACGTAAACGATTAACCTGTACAAAGAGGAAGCAACTATGAAAGATCAGGTGATAATATTCGACACCACATTGCGTGACGGCGAGCAAGCACTTTCAGCAAGTCTGACAGTTAAAGAGAAACTGCAAATTGCTTATGCGCTCGAGCGTCTAGGTGTTGATGTTATTGAAGCTGGCTTCCCTATCTCCTCTCCAGGTGACTTTGAGTCAGTACAAACCATCGCTAAACACATCAAAAACAGTCGAGTTTGTGCATTGTCACGCGCAGTGGCTAAAGATATTGATGCCGCCGCTGAAGCGTTAAAAGTCGCAGAAGCATTCCGTATTCACACGTTCATCTCTACCTCAACGGTTCACGTTCAAGATAAATTGCGTCGTAGTTATGATGATGTGGTCGAGATGGGCGTAAAAGCGGTGAAACATGCACGTAACTACACCGACGACGTTGAGTTCTCTTGTGAAGATGCAGGACGCACACCAATCGACAATCTTTGCCGTATGGTCGAAGCCGCTATTGACGCTGGCGCAAGTACCATCAATATTCCAGATACGGTAGGCTACACGGTTCCAAACGAATTCGGTGGCATCATCCAAACCCTTTTCAATCGCGTTCCTAACATCGACAAAGCGATTATTTCGGTGCACTGCCATGATGACTTAGGCATGTCGGTGGCGAACTCTATCGCAGCAGTCCAAGCAGGTGCTCGCCAAATTGAAGGCACCATTAATGGTATCGGTGAGCGCGCGGGTAACTGCTCTCTAGAAGAAATTGCGATGATTATTAAAACGCGCCAAGAACTTCTAGGTGTCCATACTGGCCTGCAACATCAAGAAATCCATCGCACCAGTAAATTGATTTCCCAGCTATGCAACATGCCAATTCAAGACAACAAAGCCATTGTTGGTGCGAATGCATTTAGCCACTCTTCAGGCATTCACCAAGACGGTATGTTGAAGAACAAAAATACCTACGAGATCATGACACCGGAATCCATTGGCCTAAAAGACAAAGCATTGAACCTAACGAGTCGTTCTGGTCGAGCTGCTGTTAAGAGTCATATGGATGCGATGGGTTACAACGAGAATGAATACAATCTAGACACGCTATATGAGGATTTCTTGAAGCTAGCGGATCGTAAAGGTCAGGTCTTTGATTACGATTTAGAAGCATTAATGCACTTTGCGAACTTGCGTGCCGAAGACGACTTCTTTAAGTTGAACTATCTAAGCGTTCAATCTGGTAGCATCATGGCAACGACAAGCATCAAGATTCAATGTGGTGATGAAGAGAAATGCGAGGCGGCCGTCGGTAACGGCCCAGTTGATGCGCTTTATCAATGTATCTATCGCGTGACGGGTTACGACATTGTTCTAGATAAGTTTGATTTGACTGCAAAAGGTGAAGGCGAAGATGGTTTGGGCCAAGCAGATATTATTGCTAACTACAAGGGTCGCAAATATCACGGGACTGGTGTCTCAACGGATATCGTTGAAGCTTCTGGTCAAGCCCTACTTCATGTTATCAATAGTATTCATCGCGCTGATCAGATTGAAGAGATGAAGCAGAAAAAAGTAGAAGCGGTCTAAGGTAAGCGTTCATTCCCAAGACCACAGGAAAATTTAGCCCCTTGCTGTTGTTGTACAGACAATAGTTTTCAAGGGGCTTAAGAAATATAAGCAAATACAACATTTAAGGAAATTAGCCCCATGGCAGGTACTTACAAGATTGCAGTTCTACCAGGTGATGGTATTGGCCCAGAAGTTATGGCTCAAGCACATAAAGTGTTGGATGCGATTTCAGAGAAGCACAACATTACACTAGAACGTGAAGAATACGATGTAGGTGGTATCGCCATCGATAATCACGGTTGCCCTCTTCCAGAGAGCACAGTGAAAGGCTGTGAAGAATCAAACGCAATCCTATTCGGTTCAGTTGGAGGTCCCAAGTGGGAGCACCTTCCACCCAATGACCAGCCAGAACGTGGCGCCCTTCTACCACTTCGCAAACACTTCCAACTATTCTGTAATTTACGTCCAGCGCAAATTCACGCTGGTCTAGAAGACTTTTCACCTCTTCGTGCTGATATTTCAGCAAAAGGCTTCGATATTGTAGTGGTTCGTGAGTTAACAGGTGGCATCTACTTTGGTCAGCCAAAAGGTCGTGAAGGTGAAGGCCCGACAGAAAAAGCGTTTGATACTGAGGTCTACCACCGTTTTGAAATTGAACGCATTGCCAAGATTGCCTTTGAGTCCGCACGTCTTCGCAACAAAAACGTTTACTCCATCGATAAAGCGAATGTTTTACAAAGCTCTATCCTATGGCGTGAAGTAGTTGAAGAAGTAGCAAAAGAGTACCCAGATGTAACTCTAAACCACATGTACATCGATAACGCGACCATGCAGTTAATCAAAGATCCGGCTCAGTTTGACATCATGCTTTGCTCTAACATCTTTGGTGACATCATTTCTGATGAGTGTGCGATGATCACAGGTTCTATGGGCATGTTGCCATCAGCAAGTCTTAATGAAAGTCAATTCGGTCTCTACGAGCCAGCTGGCGGCAGTGCACCAGACATCGCAGGTAAGAACATTGCTAACCCAGTAGCACAAATTCTTTCTGCTGCGCTAATGCTTCGTTACAGCTTAGGTGAAGAGGCCGCAGCGCAAGACATCGAAGCCGCAGTTAGTAAGGCACTATCTGCAGGCGAGTTAACGGCGGATCTAGCAGGCGATAAGCCAGCACTTAGCACTTCTGAGATGGGTGACAAGATCGCAAGTTACGTATTGAACTCATAATTACAACATCGCCTTCGCTGCGCCTATAGGGGTGTGGCGGAAGAAGCAAGGAATTTAGCAATGTCAAAAACACTATACGAAAAAGTCTACGATGCACACGTCGCCGTAGAAGCGGAGGGTGAAAACCCAATCCTATATATCGATCGTCACTTGGTTCATGAAGTGACATCTCCTCAAGCATTTGATGGTCTGCGCGAAAAAGGTCGCCAAGTGCGCCAAGTAGGTAAGACTTTCGCGACGATGGACCACAACGTTTCGACAACGACCAAAGACATCAACGCCTCTGGTGAAATGGCGCGTATCCAGATGGAAACGCTATCCAAGAACTGCGAAGAATTCGGGGTGACGCTTTACGATATCAATCATAAATACCAAGGTATTGTTCATGTTATGGGCCCAGAGCTTGGTATTACGCTACCAGCGATGACCATTGTTTGTGGTGATTCGCATACGGCTACTCACGGTGCATTTGGTTCATTGGCATTTGGCATTGGTACCTCAGAAGTAGAGCACGTCCTAGCGACTCAAACACTAAAACAATCTCGCGCTAAAGCGATGAAGATTGAAGTCAAAGGTAAAGTAGCTCCCGGTGTAACGGCAAAAGATATCGTCCTAGCCATTATCGGTGAAACTACAGCAGCAGGTGGTACGGGTTACGTCGTTGAGTTCTGTGGTGAAGCGATTACTGACCTTTCTATGGAAGGTCGTATGACGGTATGTAACATGGCTATCGAACTCGGTGCGAAAGCAGGTCTAATCGCTCCTGATGAGACGACGTTTGAGTATCTAAAAGGCCGTAAGTTCGCTCCTCAAGGCGCTGACTGGGATGCTGCCGTTGAATACTGGAAAACCTTTAAAACCGATGACGATGCTAAGTTTGACGCAGTCGTTACACTTAACGGTGCCGATATTAAACCTCAGGTTACTTGGGGCACCAACCCCGGCCAAGTTATTGCCGTTGACCAACCTATTCCATCACCGGAAAGCTTTGCTGACCCAGTAGAAAAAGCATCTGCAGAAAAAGCGCTGGCTTATATGGGTCTAGAAGCGGGTAAATCACTTAAAGACTACCCAGTAGACAAAGTATTTGTAGGTTCTTGTACTAACTCTCGTATCGAAGATATGCGTGCTGCAGCTGCTGTTGCTAAAGGTCGTAAAGTCGCAGATCATGTGCAAGCTTTGATTGTCCCTGGCTCAGAGCAGGTAAAAGCTCAGGCTGAAGCGGAAGGCTTAGACTCTATCTTTAAAGAAGCGGGCTTTGAATGGCGCTTGCCAGGCTGCTCAATGTGTCTGGCGATGAACAATGACCGCCTAGGCCCACATGAGCGCTGCGCCTCTACCAGTAACCGTAACTTTGAAGGTCGTCAAGGCCGTGACGGTCGCACACACCTAGTCAGTCCTGCAATGGCAGCCGCAGCGGCTATCGCAGGTCATTTTGTTGATATCAGAGAGCTAGACTAAGAAGGAAACCCACATGTCAGGATTTAAACAACACACCGGCTTAGTCGTACCTTTAGATGCAGCGAATGTCGATACCGATGCCATCATCCCTAAGCAGTTTTTACAGAAAGTAACTCGCACTGGTTTTGGTAAACACCTATTCCACGACTGGCGCTTTTTGGACGACGCAGGCGAGCAAGACAATCCCGAATTTGTTATGAATGCTCCTCGCTATCAAGGCGCTAGCATTTTACTTGCTCGTGAAAACTTTGGCTGTGGCTCTTCGCGTGAACACGCTCCCTGGGCACTGGCTGATTACGGCATCCAAGTAATGATCGCTCCAAGCTTTGCTGATATCTTCTATGGCAACTCTATCAACAACCAAATGGTACCAGTTCGGTTAACGGAGCAAGAAGTGGATGAACTGTTCCAATACGTCGAAGCAAACGAAGGTGCCGAGATAACTGTCGACCTAGAAGCAATGAAAGTAACCGCTAACGGTAAGTCTTACAGCTTTGAGATTGACGAGTTCCGTCGCCACTGCCTATTAAACGGTCTAGACAACATTGGTCTAACGTTGCAGCACGAAGACAAAATTGCAGCTTATGAAGCCAACATTCCTAGCTTCCTAAAATAAATGCCAAAACGAATTGATAAATCCCAGCCAAGCGCTGGGATTTTTTTCACTAAATTGAAATAACTCGGCACCTTTACAGGTCTGATGGATTAGCCTTACATAAAATGGATCGTTGCTATGGTTAAAACACTGCTTAGAGCACTCACGACTTCTCTCTTATTGTTTAGTTTTACTGCGTTTTCCGCACCGAAATCTGAGCTTTGGGCTTACTGGAACTCAAGTAATGAAGCAAACCTTCAAAACGTGTCACACCAAAGCTGGCAAGCCTTTCTTGATAAATATTTGGTAGTAGAAGGTGACAATACCTTGGTACGTTACGTTCGAGTTTCTCCTAACGATAAGCAGCAATTAAAAAGTTATCTGTCGGAACTCGCAGCCATCGACCCTAGAACACTGAATAAAGCGGAACAGTACGCTTACTGGGTGAACCTCTACAATGCGATTACCGTTGACCTAATTTTAGATAATTACCCAGTAAAATCGATTACAAAACTGGGTGGTTTGTTTAGCTTTGGACCTTGGGGAGATGATGTCATTACAATTACAGGTCAAACGCTGACACTTAATGATATTGAGCACAGAATTCTTCGTCCTATTTGGAACGACCCAAGAACCCATTACGCCGTTAACTGCGCCAGTTTAGGATGTCCAAACCTGCAACCTCAAGCGTTCACATCAAGCAACACAGAAGCGTTACTGGAACAGGCGGCAAGCACTTTTATCAACTCAAATAAGGGCGTAAACATCAAAGGTGACAAGGCAACACTTTCGTCGATTTACGACTGGTTTGCTGAGGACTTCAAAGCTCAAGGTGGTGTCATTGCTCATATGGCAAAATACAGCCCTAAGCTAACAGGGTTTGCGGGTAAAATTGACTACGATTACGATTGGGCTTTAAACAAAAAATAGCATTAGGGTTCAGACTTACTTGCCTAAACCTTACTGCATTTCAAAAACTAGAGCCGGGCTGGGTAAGAAATTCCAGCTCTTCCTCACTAGATTGTCGCCCTAAAATCTTATTCCGATGTGGGTAGCGGCCAAATCGCTCGATAATCACTTTGTGGCGATATTCAAAATCCAGGTTATTTTCAAGACCGCTTTGTTTAAATAAACGCACAGCCTCTTCATGAACAACCAAAGATTCGCTATGCATATAAGGCATGTATAAGAAGCTACGTTGCTCTTCGCTTAACTTCATATCTTCGCCTAATGCTACCGCTTCTTGGGCGAGTACCAACGCCATTGGGTCGGACAAAAATGACTGAGGCTTACCACGATATAAATTCCGAGAAAACTGGTCCAAAACTATAATTTCAGCTAGGCGTCCTTGTGGGCTTTTACGCCACGTATAAAGCTCACCGAGCACAGCTTTATTATGCAGCGACAAAAAGCGCTGCTCGATGAGGTCATCTAGTACCTCATCTCCAGAGAACCAATCTGCGGGCGTTAATTCACCAAACCAAAAGTCCAGTACATCCTTGTCTGTCTGCATTATTTAAATCCCTTCACCTTCTTAATTAAATCATAGGCATTTTGAATCTCTTGCGATTTTTCTTTTGCCATATTCATCATTTCAGGTGGCAAACCTTTAGCCATCAGTTTATCTGGATGATGCTCATTCATCAGTTTACGATAAGCTCGTTTGAGCGTCTTCGCATCGGCATCTTCAGACACACCAAGCACATCATAAGCGTCAGAAAGCTGCGACGCACTGCTCGCTTGCTGCCAACTTCCTGATTGTTGACCACCTTGATAATGACCGCCACCAAAATTACCACCCTGCTGGAATCGGAACGCCGCTTCTTGCATTCGTAATCGCTGCTCTAACTGCTGAGCTGAGAAGCCAAGTCCTTGCGCAATCCGGTGCAACACTTCTCGTTCAGCAGGGTGAACACTTCCGTCAGCAAAGGCTGCTGAAATTTGCAGTTCCAAAAAGAACTGAAGCAGATCATGACGACCGCCCGACGAAATACGGACCTTATCAAGAATACGTTCTAACGGAAAATCCGCCGACTTCCCCTCGCGGAACGCTTCTTGAGCTGCTCTTTTTTGCTCACTATTAAGGTTCATACGATCCATCATAATGGTCGCTAGTTGAATCTCTTCTTTGGTGACTTGTCCTTTCGCTTTGGCAACATGCCCCATCACAGCATAGGCAGAGGTGAGAAATTCTTCTTGTCGTTTAGCTTGATCTGCACCGCCAAATCCACCTCGTGCAAAACCACCTTGATTTAATCGTCTCGCTTTGTCGAACTGGTGCCCAATGAATAAACCGAACAGCGCACCTAACGGTCCGCCAAATAACATGCCGAAAAATACGCCTAAAATTTTACCTATCATGTGATTTATGTGCTCTTTATTTATGAATTTTTGCGCTGATTCGCAGTCTACTAGTGTCGTTAAGGTCAATTTCCTTTATGATAGAGACCGTCTTATAAACGATTCAATATCAATCGAATTCAACTGAATGAATCAAGTTAAACAGGATAGTACAACTCGATGTCACGTTTTTCCCGCACATATCTAGCGGCCTCAATAGGTGCTGCGCTGCTAGCGTCTTACGCACATGCCGAAGAAACATCGAAAAATAGTGGGCAAACTATGCCACCAGCAGAGCAGTGCTCTGTTGATACTGCACAAAGTTCTGACTCCAATCAAGAGCCAATCAATATAGAAGCGGATTCTTTGGAAGCCATTAATGGTCAAAGAGCCACCTATAAAGGTGATGTTGTTGTGGTTCAGGGCAATAAAACTATTACTGCAGACAGCGTTACACTTCACCAAGATGAAAATGTTGTCGTCGCAGAAGGTAATGTCACCTTAGAAGACGGACAGTTCAAAGCGGTTTCCGACAAAATAACCAATAATCTGAACAAAGATGAAATAACAGCAGAGAACACTAAATACAAAATGCTGTGTGGCGGTGGTCGTGGAGACGCCGTATTTATTTCGAAAACTGGTAAATCTTTGTATCAAATCGATGACGGCTCTATTACAACATGCCCAGAAGATGATAACTCTTGGCGCTTTGTTGCTGATGATATCCGTGTTAATCAAGATGAAGAATCTGCAACGCTTTATGGAAGTCGTGTTGAAGTAAAAGATGTCCCTATCTTTTACATGCCTTATATGACGATGCCGACCAGTAATAAAAGAAAGACGGGGGTGCTCTTCCCATCATTTTCACTGGGTTCTAAAAACGGCCTTGAATTAGATATTCCTGTCTATTGGAATCTCGCACCAAACTATGACTTGCTAACAAATTTTCACTACATGCAAACTCGTGGTCTTCAGCTCAAAGGTGACTTTAGGTACTTAACCGATACCAGCCGAGGAAACTTGCTTGGCGAGTACTTGGCTAATGACCAGAAATACCCTGAAAAAGGTGATCGTTGGGCCTTCCAATATAAAAACAACAGTAATTTTGGCCAACATTGGAAGCTCGACCTCGACTACTCTCAAGTGAGTGACAACGAGTACTTCCAAGACCTTGATTCTAGTATTGGTAGTCGATCTGAAGGCCAGTTATCACAAAAAGGTACCATCGGATATCGTGAGCAATTTTGGGATGCGGCATTAACCGTCCAAGACTTCCAAATTCTTGTGGACGATACCAAACCGTATCAATTGATGCCGCAATTTGAGTTTAATTACTATCGTCCAGAGATCTACAAGACGCTCAACTTCGATATGATTTCCCATATATCGCGCTTTGAAACTGATGACCAAGAAAAGCCATCAGCTACTCGTGTACACATAGAACCTGGACTAACACTTCCACTATCAAACACTTGGGGCACATGGACGACTGAAGCACGCTACATGCTCACACATTATCAACAAGACCTTGATGGCCGTGTTGTCGGGGAGGGAACCAACCTCGGTCCTTTAAAAGAAACTGTTGACCGCGCTTTACCTGAATTCAGAACTCACGCTGGAATGGTCCTTGAACGCGATACCACCTTTGTAAATGGGTATACTCAAACATTAGAACCTCAAGTGCAGTATCTATATGTACCTGAAGTAGACCAGAGTGACATATATAACTACGATACCACTTTACTACAGACTGATTACTATGGTTTGTTCCGCAGTCGTCGTTTCAGTGGTGTCGACAAAATTGCAGCTGCCAATCAGATCAGCTACGGTGCAACCACTCGCTTTTATGATAGCGGACAAAAAGAACGTTTGGCCGTTTCATTTGGTCAAATCTATTATTTAGATGCTGCTAGTAAGAACCCAAATAGTGTTGCAGATACGGATTCATCTAACTACTCTTCTTGGGCAATTGAGACCGATTTTAATATTAATGACCGAGTGTTTTACCACGGCGGTGTTCAATATGATATTGACTCTTCAGCCGTAGCTCTTGGAAATAGCGCTCTAGAATACCGTGTCAATGATGACTTCATTCAAGCGAACTATCGCTATGTCACGAAAGAGTACATTGAAAGTGTCAACAGCTATACTCCCGCCGAATTGGACAAGCTGACACGAGATGGTATCAACCAAGTTGGCTTATTAGGGGGGTATAAGATCAACCGCAATTGGTTGGCAACGGGTCAATACTACTACGATATGACTGAACGAGTTTCTATCGAGTGGTTAGCTAAGCTAGAGTACCACTCTGATTGTTGGTATCTTGGCGTAGACTATAGTCGTCAATTAAGAAGCTGGGAGTCTGGCATCGTCGGAATAGGTGCAGCCAACTTTGAAGATAATATTCGCCTAAGCTTTGGCATTACAGGTCTTGGAGGTAGCTCAAAAGCACCTGAGCCGCCAAATGGCAACGCACTAAAGTATGGTCGACCATTTATACTTAATGACTAAGCATGATAGTGCTCGCGTAATAATATCAAGTTAGGAACTTTATTAACTTCACAGACTCTTAGTCTGTGAAGTTTTCACTAGGAATATCGATGAAATTTATAAGCAAACTCCTTTCAACATGTCTTTTGTCGGTTATGGCTTTACATGCCATTGCCGAACCCGTTGAGCTTGATCGCGTTCGTGTTATCGTCAACGATGGCGTTATCCTACAAAGTGATATTGATTCTGCTACTAAGACTCTTACTGCCAACGCTCGAAAAAATGACCAAGAGCTACCTTCTGCAGATATTATCCAAGAGCAAATCCTCGATAAACTGATCTTAGAAAAGCTGCAATTACAAGAAGCTGATCGCATTGGTGTTCGTATCGATGATAACCGACTAGAAAGCACGCTTAACGATATTGCGAATAACAACAATCAAACCATCGAGCAACTTCGCCAAACCGTACGTGAAGAAGGACTAACCTGGGAAGCATTTCGTGAACAAATTCGTGATGAAATCGCCGCCAGTGAAGCTCGTAACGCTATGGTAAGACAACGAATCAACATTCTACCAGCTGAAGTCGATAACCTCGCAGAGCTGCTTGCTAAAGAAAGCGACGCTACTGTGACCTATAAGATTCGTCACATTCAATTGCGCTTTAACGACGGCGAAGATAAAAGCGTTCAAGAGCAGCAAGCGAAAGACCTAGTTGCACGCCTAAAATCGGGTGAAGATTTTGCTACCATGGCATATACCTACTCAAAAGGCCCGAAAGCGCTAGAAGGCGGTGATTGGGGCTGGATGCGTAAAGAAGAGATGCCGACCATCTTTGCAGACCAAATTAAGATGCAAACTAAAGGCACTATTATTGGTCCATTCCGCAGCGGTGTTGGTTTTCACATCTTAAAAATTGAAGACGTTAAAGGCTTAGAGACGGTGTCTGTTACTGAAGTGAACGCACGACACATTCTTATCAAACCTACGGTTATTTTAAGTGATGAAGGGGTTCAAAGAGAGCTCAACAATATCATCGCTAAAGTTCAATCTGGTGAATCTACCTTTGCTGAAATGGCCGAGCAATATAGCCAAGACCCTGGCTCAGCTGTCCAAGGCGGCGAACTGGGTTACCAAACACCAGAACTATACGTTCCGGAGTTCAAGCACCAGGTTGAAACCTTGCCTATTGGCCAAATCAGTAAGCCATTTAAAACCGTACACGGTTGGCACATCGTCGAAGTTCTAGATCGTAGAGATGTAGACAAGACAGGCTCAGCCATGCAGAACCGCGCATACCGCATCTTGTTTAATCGTAAGTTCAATGAAGAAGCTTCGGCCTGGATTCAAGAACTTCGCGCCAGTGCATTCGTAGAAATGGTGAACGATGATGAGGAAGATAACAATGCCAACTAAGCGTATTGTTGTTACCGCCGGAGAGCCCGCAGGTATAGGCCCCGATCTCGCGGTTGCTCTCTCACAGCGAGACTGGCCACATCAGGTGGTTATCTGTGCTGATAAGACCTTAATTGCCGAGCGTGCACAGCAGCTTGGCATTGACATCGACCTACTCGATTATGATCCGACGGTTTATGATTCACATTGCAAAGGCCGCTTGGTTATTTTACATGAGCCGTTGCAAGTCCCTGCCAAAGCAGGAAAATTAGACGAAGCGAATGGACAATACGTGTTAAATACCCTAGAAAAAGCAGCAAAAGGCTGTATGAAAGGTGAATTTGATGCTATTGTCACCGGCCCTGTGCATAAAGGGGTGATCAATCGAGCTGGTGTCAGCTTTAGTGGCCATACTGAGTTCTTTGCAGAAGTATCAAATACACCACTTGTGGTCATGATGCTGGCAACGGAAGGATTAAGAACCGCACTTGTCACGACTCACCTTCCATTATCGGAAGTACCTGCAGCCATCACCGAAGATCGTGTTACACGCATTGTTGATATATTGCATCACGACTTGGTCACCAAGTTTGGTATTACCAAACCCAATATCTATGTCTGTGGCCTCAACCCTCACGCAGGTGAGGATGGCTGCTTAGGTATGGAAGAGATAGAAACTATCACTCCTACTCTAGAGAAACTTCGCACAGAAAAAGATTATCAACTTATCGGCCCATTACCCGCCGATACGATATTTAATGACAAATATTTACGCGATGCGGATGCTGTCTTAGGCATGTATCACGATCAAGTTCTCCCTGTACTTAAATACAAGGGCTTCGGTCGTTCAGTAAACATCACTCTTGGTCTACCCTTTATAAGGACATCGGTCGATCATGGCACTGCATTGGATCTTGCTGGCACAGGCCAAGCAGATTTTGGCAGCTTTGAGACAGCACTGGCGTACGCAATAGATTTAGTAGAGAGCAGACAATGAGAAATGATGTCCACCTAGGGCACAAAGCAAGAAAGCGTTTTGGTCAAAACTTCCTAAATGATCCTTACGTTATCGACGGAATTGTATCAGCAATTAATCCGCGTCCAGGTCAAAACTTAGTTGAGATTGGCCCAGGTCTTGGTGCGATTACTGAACCAGTAGGCAAAGAAGTCGACAAGTTTACAGTTATTGAATTAGACCGAGATCTTGCAGAGCGTCTACGCAATCACCCAGATTTGGGAGATAAGCTCACCATTCACGAAGGTGACGCTATGCGTTTTGACTTTACTCAACTTGTTAATCCAAATAACAAGCTGCGTATCTTCGGTAACCTGCCGTACAACATCTCTACACCTTTGATGTTCCACTTATTTGAGTTCCATAAAGACATCCAAGATATGCACTTTATGCTACAAAAAGAAGTGGTGAATCGCCTTGCCGCCGGTCCAGGTACAAAAGCTTACGGCCGTCTGACGGTCATGGCTCAGTATTACTGCAAAGTGGTTCCAGTACTTGAAGTACCACCAACAGCATTTGTTCCACCACCGAAAGTAGATTCAGCGGTAGTAAGATTGGTTCCTTATGAAGAACTACCTTATCCTGCGACTAGTTTGAAATGGCTAGATAGAGTCTGTCGTGATGGCTTTAACCAGCGTCGTAAAACCGTTCGTAATTGCTACAAGTCTCTTATGTCGGCAGAAACGCTGGAAGAACTGGGCGTAAACTCTTCTATGCGACCAGAGAATCTAACATTACAACAGTTCGTAGCCATGGCTAACTGGTTAGATGAAAATCATAACTAATTCATTAAAAAACGCTCACTAGCTTGCTAATGGGCGTTTTTTTTTGTCATAGTGAATAGGCAGCCCTTTCAACAGCATAGGAGAGTCATATGGATACAACTTCGCCATGCGTGAAATGCCAAGTACATACCAAATACGTTGAAGAGCAATCTGACCCAGACAATAAGCGCTTTGTCTTTGCTTACGTCATCACGATAAAAAACCTAAGTCAGCAAACTGTGCAATTAATGAGTCGACGTTGGCTGATTACTGATGCTAACGGAAAACAGATCAGTGTCGAGGGTGAAGGTGTGATCGGCCAACAACCAATAATCGAAAAAAGTGATGAGTACACGTATACCAGTGGCACGGCTATTGAGACACCTGTTGGCGTGATGCAAGGTCATTACATAATGATCGATGCCAACGGCAAAGAATTCATTACCGAAATAGAGCCATTCCGCTTAGCTATTCCCAATATTCTAAATTAAGGTTTTTTGTGGCAAATTACATTGTTGGTGACATTCAAGGTTGCTTGGATGAATTGGAACTACTGTTGTCGAAAAGTCATTTCGACAAACAAAAAGATACCCTTTGGATTGCCGGAGATCTCGTCGCTAGAGGCCCTAAATCACTGGAAACACTCCGCTTCGTCAAAGCCATGGGAGAGGCTGCAAAAGTCTGTCTGGGCAATCATGATCTTCACTTATTAGCCGTATCGCTTGGCGTACACAAAGCGAAACCCAAAGACAAAACACTTCCGATTTTAGAAGCTCTAGACAAGACAGATTTATTAGACTGGCTCAGACACCAGCCTTTGCTCTTAGAACATGATGAATTTGTCGTTTGTCATGCAGGTATTTCTCCTCAGTGGACTTTAGAACAGGCGAGAGTCAATGCTCGAGAAGTTGAGCAACAACTACAAAGTGATGATTGGCAAGCACTCATCCTTAATATGTACAGCAATGACCCCGACTTCTGGCAATCAGGACTCACCGGTTTCGAACGTTGGCGTTACATCATTAATGCCTACACCCGAATGCGCTTTTGTTATCCAGATGGGCGCTTAGATATGGCCTGTAAGCTACCTCCTAGCGACGTAAACCCTCTAGAATATGTTCCGTGGTTCCAATTAAAAAATCGAGTCCCGCTTAATAAAACCGTGATTTTTGGGCATTGGGCAGCACTAGGAGGCTACATCAGTGAACAGATTATAGGATTGGATACCGGGTGTGTTTGGGGAGGTAGCCTTACTATGATTCGTTGGGAAGATAAGGCCGTTTTTGAACAACCAGCCTTGGGTTAAATATTCAATAAAAGACGCCTAAGAAACCTCTCTTAGGCGGCGAATATTAGCGCTCAAGAATGACGAACTGCATGTCGTAAGCGTTTTTGTCATCCGCTTGATATTGCTCACTATGCACTTGTTTCCAGCCTTCTCCCCAATCAGGAAATTGAGTATCACCATCAACATTTGCATCGATATAGGTTAGATAAAGCTTGTTTGCCATCGGCATACAGTGCTCGTAAAAGCTACCGCCACCAATGATCATCGCTTCTTCCACATCACTCACTAAGCTCAAAGCTTGTTCCAATGAAGTTACCGTCTCCACTCCATCTATGCAAAGCTCAGAATTTCGACTAACGACAATGTTTTGACGACCAGGTAAAGGGCGCCCTATAGATTCATAGGTTTTTCTACCCATAATAACGGGTTTTCCCATGGTGCACTTTTTGAACCAGATAAAGTCGGCAGGTAAGTGCCAAGGCATTTGGTTATCTTTGCCTATGACTCGATTGTCTGCCATAGCGGCAATCATGCTAATAATCATTGAGGTACTGTATTCCTAGTTAAACGACGGGTCGGCTGCGATAGAATAACAGCCCGGGCATGGCTAGACCAATAGCCAAACCAGCAATTATAAACATCGCCTTTAGGAAGTTCTCCATTAGAGTCGCTACAAGCTCAGGGGTATAACCAAGATGATTGATTTCCACCATAGCAATCATAGCTTTATAGGCAAACACCCCTGGAACCATCGGTATTAGCGCGGCCACCGTAAACACTTTAGGATGAGCTAGAAACTTATGCGACCAATGAACGCCTATCATACCGACAATCGTTGCGGCGAAAAAAGTCGCCCATTCAATCGGAACACCATAATGCATCATCAAAAAGCGAGAGCCATGACCAACTGCCCCACCAATCGCGCAATAAGCTAACGCATTTTGAGGAACATTAAATACCAACGCAAACCCTACTGCTGGAATGGCAGCAAAGAACATATCGTTAAGTAGAGCAAATAATAATTCCACTATTGTCATTACTGAGCCCACCCTAGAACATCCGTCAGACTCATGGCACCAATTATCCCCAAGCAGGTTGCTAGGGTTAATAAGCTGGCAAATACAAAACGAGCGATCCCCATGTTGACATAGCCTTTGACCATATCAGCAACAGAGTTAATTAGCGGAAAGCCGGGGACTAACATGAGCACTGATGACGCCATTACTAATTGAGGCTGCGCTCCGATGTTATAGATAACCGCTTGGGCAGAAATAAGTGTGGTAACAAACGCCGTGACGGAGAAGTTTAAGAGTGGGTTAAAATGGCGATGGCCAATCTCTTGACGTACCGTCATACCAACAGCAGAAGCCAAGAAAGTCATAGCGAACACTGACCAATCACCGCCAGCGAGGCGGCTAAAAGCAGCGCATGATAGCCCTATCATCACCACGACTAACCAGCGATTGTAACGTTCAGGGCTGATCTTGTTCAGTTTTTTCTGAGCTAGTTGATAATCAAGAATGCCTTTCTCCATCATGATACAGATACGTTGAACCTGAGTCACAACACGCATATTAAGCCCACGATCTGGGCTTCGTCTTGCCGTCGTAACACAATGTTCTTTGTAAACCGTGGTAATCACTAATGAACTTGCTGACAGTGATACTTCTACTTCGTCCATAGAAGCAGCAATACCCATTCTTCGAGTAATATCGCCAACTAACGTACTTTCTGCGCCATGAGCAAGTAACATTTGCCCTGCTTGCGCAATCAGCCGAGAGACGGCTCGTTGCTTAGAATCCATTCCAGTTTTTTCGTGGTCATTCAGTATTGAATCCATTTTAGGGGCATTTTCATTGTTGATGAACTAAAAACTGGGGCACGATTGACAGAAAACAACAAATTTGTGAAAACTACTCTTGAGACAGATTCAGCGAATAAACTAACAGTCGTTTTAGGCTTACAAGGTCTTCCATTAGCTTCAAATTAAGCCATAAGTAGCCATTGATGCTCGTCTCCTCACCATCAATCTTTGGCAAACTGTTTTTTAAGGTCTCTCTTGCTGTCGCAATTTCTTTACCTGAAAGCTCGGTCTCTAATTTCCCGGTCATTATTAATGTTGCAAGTGCTTCGAACTCTTTCTCAATGATTTTCTGGCAATCATTAAGGGGTTTGGACCAAAGCATATTCAAATGACTGTGCCTGTCGCTCCAATAAGAGGTGTTCAAAAGTTCAATGGAGTAAAGCATGTTGCGAAGCTGTACTTGAATCGCTTCTAATAGTTGTGCACTCAGCTTTGACTCTTTAACTGAAGGAGAAATGAGACTTCTCAAGGTTACCATCTCCTTCATTAGCGTTTGCTGGTAGCGCTCAAGGTTCGGCTGTTCAAGCATGTTCAATGATGTGGATATTTGATAGACCTTAGCAAACCGGTCCAGCGTGGCGCCTAGACGCATGCGCCAATGAATAAACGCTCTTTGCGGATAAATAATGCAAAACAACACCGCTAATACACAGCCAATCGTTACATCAAGACCACGCCACAACGCAACTTCAATATCGTGATTACCTGCTCCAATAGTGACCGCAAGGGTAATACCAATCAGCAAACCCACATAAGGGCGTTTACCTAACGCAAAATAGGCACTACAAAACATCACAGCGCCGCACCAAGCATACATAGCCAACATTGACCATTGTCCAAGTAAAATGGCGGTAATCCCTGACAATGCTCCAATAATCGTTCCCATAGTGCGATGCCAAGCTCGTGGTAAAACATTACCTAAATACGAGATAGGGCCAATCACTACTACTAACGTAATGAGTATCCAGGTGCTTTCGGGAATCTGAAAATAACTGGTTAAAGCTAGAGTTAAAACGAATGCCACGGAAATCCGAATACCATGTACAACACGGTAGTGTTTAAATATCAGAGCATCCACATCCGAAATTCGCCGATTTAAATCCATTTAAAAGGCTTCCTTTAGCATAAAGGGGGAGAAAAGAGAGTTTGTATCAGTTTGCCTTAGTACAAGCCACACTGAAATAATGTGAGTACAAAAAAAGCTGCAAAGTAACTTTGCAGCTTTTTAAATCATTGAGGTAACAATCAGTCACGGACGTAGACAACGTGGCCGTCATCTTCTTCGTCGTCCCAATCATCCCAATCGTCTTCAGTAATCACGTCTTTACCAGACATTGCATCTTTGTGGTAATCATCCCACATAAAGTCGACTTTCTCTTCCTCAGAAATCTCTTCTTCAGCGCGAGGCAGTGTTTCCATAAAGTCAGCAAGCTTATAGCAAAGCTCTTTAGTTCCTTGCTTATTCACTGCAGAGATCTTGAAGTACTCATCTTCCCAACCAAGTGCGTCGAGGATCTCTTGGATCACTTCATTCGCTTCTTCTTCTGGCATAAGATCGACTTTATTGAATACTAACCAGCGCGGTTTATCCGCTAGCTTTTCGCTGTACTGCTCTAGCTCATCGATAATCGTCAGTGCGTTCTCGATAGGGTTACTTTGATCGATAGGCATTATATCGATCATGTGCAGCAATACTCGGCAGCGCTCTAAGTGCTTAAGGAAACGAATACCTAAGCCAGCACCGTCTGCGGCACCTTCAATCAGACCTGGGATATCCGCCACAACAAAGCTTTTCTCAGGAACAACGCTAACCACACCTAAACTAGGGATCAGTGTAGTAAATGGATAGTCGGCTACTTTTGGCTTAGCCGCCGAAACTGCACGGATAAATGTTGATTTACCCGCATTTGGCAAACCAAGCATACCCACGTCAGCAAGTAGCAACAGCTCTAAACGCAATTCACGAATTTCGCCTTTAGTACCCAGTGTTTTCTGGCGAGGAGCTCGGTTAACCGATGACTTAAATCGAGTATTACCTAGGCCGTGCCAACCACCCTTTGCAACCATCACTTTTTTGCCATGTTCAGCAACTTCAGCAACGATTTCATTAGTGTGAATATCTACAGCTCGAGTACCGACAGGCACTTTAAGTACCTTATCTTTACCACGCTTACCAGTACAGTTACCACCGCGACCATTTTCGCCACGCTCAGCTTCGTAAAAGCGTTGGAAGCGATAGTCAATGAGCGTATTTAGGTTCTCATCTGCTTCGATATAGATGTCGCCACCGTCGCCGCCATCGCCACCGTCAGGACCACCTTTCGCTACGAATTTTTCACGCCAAAAACTAACGACACCGCTACCGCCATCGCCCGCTTGGACTTTTACTACCGCTTCATCAACGAACTTCATCTCTTACTCCGACTACTTCTTCGCTACCCACCACCAAAGCCATCCTGCCGAAAAGACATAAGATCACTTTGTGGGCTCAATCAATTATCACTACATTTTAGCAGATGACAGAGACGATTCCCCATGGTGCAAAGCTTGTTGTTTCAACATAGCTATGCCTAGAGACTCGTCTCTATCGACTGCCCATATAAATAAAAAACCCCGCCGACTCGGCAGGGCTTTTGAATTCAGCTAGAAAGCTTATTCGTAATTCAGCTTAGCGCTAAAATTACTCAGCTTCGATGCTAACGAATTTACGGTTCTTAGGACCTTTAACTTCGAATTTCACTTTACCTTCAGTAAGAGCGAAAAGAGTATGGTCTTTACCGATACCAACGTTAGTACCAGCGTGGAACTTAGTACCACGTTGACGTACGATGATGTTACCTGCAAGAACAGACTCACCACCGAAACGCTTAACACCTAGACGTTTGCTTTCTGAATCGCGGCCGTTACGAGTAGAACCACCAGCTTTTTTGTGTGCCATTGTTAAACTCTCCTAATCGAATTAAGCGTTGATGCCAGTGATTTTCACTTCCGTGAACCACTGACGGTGACCTTGTTGCTTACGAGAGTGCTTACGACGACGGAACTTAACGATTTTTACTTTATCGCCACGACCGTGTTGTACCACTTCAGCAACTACCTTGCCGCCCTCAACAAGAGGAGCGCCAACTTGAATGTCTTCACCGTTAGCAACAAGAAGAACTTTATCAAATTCAACAGTTGCACCAGTTTCAACGTCTAATTTCTCTAAACGAAGAGTTTGACCTTCGCTTACACGGTGTTGTTTACCACCAGATTGGAAAACAGCGTACATATTTTACTCCGCTTTTTCCGCACAGCCTTTTGATTGTTATTTCAACAAATAGGGTGTGCGCTAAACTAATCATCAATAGGGCGCAGATTCTACGCGAATGATTACCCTATGACAAGCCATATTTTGAAAAAATTGGCGAAACACTAATCGCCAATGAAAAGTGCGGCAATAATGCCCTTTCACCATGTATTAATCAACGTTTTTTAGTGTATTATTCACAGATTATAACCAACGACTAAGCCTTATTGGCTCTAAGCTCAACCGGGTACGTAATGGATTTTAAAGCTATCCAAGCACTGACTGCCGATGATATGGCAAAAGTGAATGAAACAATACAAGCACAATTAAACTCAGAAGTTAGTCTAATCAATCAACTTGGTTTCTATATTGTAAGTAGTGGCGGCAAGCGCTTAAGACCGCTACTCGCGTTGCTTTCAGCGAAAGCTTTAGGATATCAAGGTAACGCACATACAACGGCTGCTGCGTTTATTGAGTTCATCCATACTGCGACGTTATTGCACGACGACGTAGTAGATGAGTCAGATATGCGACGAGGTAAAGCAACAGCAAACGCCGCCTTTGGTAACGCTGCGAGTGTTCTAGTAGGTGACTACATCTATACTCGTTCTTTCCAAATGATGACGGGTCTTGGCTCATTGCGCATTTTAGAGCTTATGAGTGATGCCGTGAATGTCATCGCAGAAGGTGAAGTTCAGCAGCTAATGAACTGCAATGACCCTAATACTTCTGAAGCAAGCTACATGCAAGTCATCTACTCTAAGACGGCACGTTTGTTTGAAGCCGCGACTCAAGTTGGAGCCATCCTCAACGATGCCTCTCCAGAAGTCGAACTTGCACTACAGAATTACGGTAAGTACCTTGGAACCGCGTTCCAGCTTATTGATGACGTCATGGATTACACCTCTACGGGTGAAGACATGGGTAAAAATGTCGGTGACGACCTAGCTGAAGGTAAACCAACATTACCGCTTATCCACGCCATGCAGCACGGTGAAGAACACGAAAGTGCGATGATTCGCGAAGCAATTGAGAAAGGTAATGGGATTGATAAGCTCGATACCATTATGGCAACAATGAATCGTGTGGGCTCATTAAAGTACACTGAAGACATGGCCTTTAAAGAAGCTGATAAGGCCATTGAAGCACTTTCTATCGTGCCTGACAGTGAATATAAAGAAGCCTTAATCGCGCTTGCCTACATGGCAGTGAAAAGAACGGCATAAAGTCAAAGGGCAGTGATTGTGTATCACTGCCCTTTTCCGTTTCTGACACCAAGCTTTAGTAGTATTTATCACAACCGTTATGAAGCTGCAGCTCTTCTTCGACTTCGTCAACAGATAGTGCCCATTGCTCCTCGCTTCCTATTGGTTCGACCAAAACGGACTGTGACTGCTCGTCGACAACAAGCACTCTGCCAGCGCCGTGTTGTGAATCCACCCACATACCTTTTACTACATCTTTCATTTCCATGACCCTTCCTCCCGCTCCGCTTTATTACGGAGTCTTATAGGGTATAGATCAAAAAAGCCGATCTTAAAAAGACCGGCTTTTGCTATATAAATTAAATGTAGGAGTTTACTTAGCGAACTCTACACCAATTTCAATATCTTTGTTAAGCGTCTCTAGCATGCCATCTAGTGCTGCTTTCTCGTAATCACTGAGCTCACCGTAACTAAGGATAGCTTCTGCGCCGTCTTTACCTAGCTTAACTGGTTGTGCGAAGAATGGAGCGTGCTCACCATCACCTTCCACATAAGCACACTCAATAACGTTCTCTTCGCCTTGAAGACCTTTAACAAGAGCTAAACCAAAGCGACACGCTGCCTGACCCATAGACAAGGTCGCAGAACCGCCACCCGCCTTCGCTTCAACCACTTCAGTACCCGCGTTTTGAATACGCTTCGTTAACGCTTCTACTTCTTCCGCAGTAAACTCAACACCTTCTACTTGAGAAAGTAGCGGTAGAATAGTCACACCAGAGTGACCACCAATAACTGGTACACGAATATCACCTGGATCTTTAGCTTTCAGATCAGCTACAAAAGTCTCAGAACGAATAACGTCAAGCGTCGTCACACCGAACAGTCTACGCTTGTCATACACACCTGCTTTCTTCAGGACTTCAGCTGCGATAGGCACTGTGGTGTTAACAGGGTTAGTGATGATACCAACACATGCAGTAGGACACACTACCGCGATTTTCTCGGCCAATGACTTAACGATACCTGCATTGACATTGAATAGGTCTGAGCGATCCATACCTGGCTTACGCGCAACACCCGCTGAAATTAGAACCACATCAGCACCTTCAAGTGCTGGTGTTGGATCTTCACCCGCGTAGCCTTTAATAGAAACAGGCGTTGGGATGTGGCTTAGATCAGCTGCTACACCTGGAGTGACGGGAGCAATATCATACAGGGCTAGATCAGAACCAGCAGGAAGACGGTTTTTTAGCAATAGGGCTAGGGCTTGGCCGATGCCACCTGCGGCACCAATAACAGCTACTTTCATGGGAGTTCTCCTTGAGATTTATATCTCTTATTAATAGTCTTGTAGGGTAATTTTTCATCGATTAGCTAAAAAGTTATAGTAATCACTAATCGATTACAATCAATTAACCTCAGCTTTGCGAGCTCGCGCAACTCACTGATTACGTGCTACTACGCTATCATGACAAGAGGGTGATGAGAACCCATTTTTCCCCTTGCTAATTATAAGGTTATCATCGCTAACCTCAGCATTGATAATAGTGATACCGTTGGCATAAACCATGGATTATTTGGTCAAGATCGAGGTTCTGTGCCACAATAGCCGGATCACTGCTAGTTGAACAAAAATAAGAGGCGTTTATGCGCAATAATGACAAACAAGACAACCTGGTTCGCGCGTTTAAAGCGTTACTAAAAGAAGAGCGTTTTGGTTCTCAGGGCGAGATTGTCGACGCATTAAAACTTGAAGGGTTTGAGAACATCAACCAATCAAAAGTGTCACGCATGTTGACTAAGTTTGGCGCAGTGAGGACCCGCAACGCAAAAATGGAAATGGTGTACTGCCTACCAGCAGAGCTTGGCGTTCCAACTGTCTCTAGCTCTCTACGTGAATTGGTTCTTGATATAGATTACAACAACGCTATCGTCGTTATTCACACTGGCCCAGGTGCTGCACAGTTGATTGCTCGATTGCTCGATTCTCTGGGTAAAGCAGAAGGGATTCTAGGGGTCGTTGCAGGCGACGATACCATCTTCATCACACCAACCTTGAGTGTGTCTACCCAGCAATTGTTTGAATCGGTATGCGATCTTTTTGATTACGCTGGCTAAGTTTTAAACATTAACATTTAGAATAAAGTATCACGGAACATGATTGTTCCGTGATTTATATCACATCTTGATAAATCGAAAAATAAGCCACAAAAAACGCCTAATTACCTGTTTTTATTGAATTACACCCTGGTAACCCCTATCCTTCCAAATCCTCTAGCACAGACAATTCCCCTATATTCATTAACAATTCAGTAATTTTCTGCCAATTTTTTTGGTATGATTGCGCCACTTTTTCAACATATGGATTGAAAAAGATGCCGTTTCCACATAGGAAACCTCTGAAGACATCTATAGTTATTCAGGGCTAATAATGAATAAGGAAGGGAAATTCATGGCATTTAAGAAACTTGTTAAAATTGGTGCTATTGCCGCTGCCGTTATGGGCACTGGCGCTGTTAACGCTCAAGAGTTCATCACAATTGGTACAGGTTCGGTAACAGGTGTTTATTACCCAACTGGTGGCGCAATCTGTAAGCTTGTGAATAAAGGCCGTAAGGAACACAATATTCGTTGTTCAGTAGAGTCCACTGGTGGTTCTATCTACAATGTCAACACAATGCGTGCTGGTGAGTTAGATTTCGGTATCGTTCAATCTGACTGGCAATATCACGGCTACAACGGCACAAGCAAATTTGAAGAGCAAGGCCCTTACAAAAAGCTTCGTGCAATGTTCTCTCTGCACACAGAACCATTCAACATTATCGCTCGCACTGATGCTGGTATCGAAAACGTAACTGACCTTAAAGGTAAGCGCGTGAACATCGGTAACCCAGGCTCAGGTGACCGTGCGACAATGGGCGTTGTTATGGATGCAATGGGTTGGACCAACGCAGACTTTAAACTTGCATCAGAGCTTAAAGGTTCAGAGCGTTCTCAAGCACTTTGTGACAATAAAATCGACGCATTCGTTTATGTGGTTGGTCATCCAAACGGATCAATCAAAGAAGCAACAACATCTTGTGATGCTAAGCTAGTTCCAGCAACAGGCGCACAAATCGATGAGATCGTAGCGGCAAACCCATACTACGCGTACAGCAATGTACCAGCAGGTATGTACCGTGGCACGGATCAAGATGTGAAGAGCTTTGGTGTAGCAGCAACAATGGTAACCACATCAGATGTTTCTGATGAAGTGGCTTACAACGTTGCAAAAGCAGTGTTTGAAAACTTTGACACGTTCAAACGTCTGCACCCTGCATTTGCTAACCTGAAGAAGGAAGACATGGTACAAGCAGGCCTATCTATTCCTCTTCACCCAGGTGCAGAGAAGTACTACAAAGAAGTTGGTCTTCTTAAGTAAGACGACTCCGTAGGGGAAGGCTCCCTTCCCCTATCACTTTTCTAATATGAGTATCACTCAAAACAATCAACACCAATTAACCCAATTGGTGTGGCTATTTGGGCTCTCTTTCCAAGCCCGTCATTTTTAGAGCCTTAAGAA
This sequence comes from Vibrio mediterranei, assembly GCF_900088415.1. Taxonomy (GTDB): domain Bacteria; phylum Pseudomonadota; class Gammaproteobacteria; order Enterobacterales; family Vibrionaceae; genus Vibrio; species Vibrio mediterranei. The sequence continues at coordinate 230,817 of NZ_FLLQ01000003.1, read as the reverse complement.
ACACAACTAAAACCACACGTTTGCATCCATTGACTACAATGTTAAATGCGAAATATGGTTCGTTCATTTTGTTTGAAAAACACTGGACCATAAAATAATAAAGGAAAAAGTACATGACGCAGACAACACAACCGTCGCAAGATGTGCAAGAAATGGTCGCACAAGCTGACACTGGAGCAAGAAGCCCGAAAGGGATTCCCGCAAAAATACTTTGGTTTGTTCCACTATGTTGGTCGCTATTTCAACTTTGGTACGCATCCCCACTGCCGTTCATTTTTAACTTTGGCGTACTAAACGACACAGAAGCACGTTCAATTCACTTAACGTTTGCTATTTTTCTAGCGTTTACCGCTTATCCTGCAATGAAGGGGTCACCGCGCGATCGAATCCCTGCCATCGACTGGATTTTAGCACTGGCAGGTAGTTTATCTGCTGCCTACATTTACCTCTTTTACACTCAATTAGCAGGCCGCTCGGGCGCACCAACGACAATGGACATTGTCGTTGCCTGTACAGGTATGGTTCTACTACTTGAAGCAACACGTCGTGCTTTAGGTCCGCCGCTAATGGTCGTCGCTGCAGTATTCTTGTTGTATACCTTTGGCGGTCCATACATGCCGGATGTTATCGCTCACAAAGGCGCAAGCTTAAACAAAGCGATGTCACACCTGTGGCTAACGACAGAAGGTGTATTTGGTGTTGCTCTTGGTGTTTCAACGTCATTTGTATTCTTATTCGTTTTGTTCGGAGCCATGTTGGAGCGAGCTGGAGCAGGTGCTTACTTTATTAAAGTCGCATTTTCTCTATTAGGTCACATGCGTGGTGGTCCCGCAAAAGCGGCCGTTGTGGCATCAGGTCTGTCAGGCTTGGTTTCTGGTTCTTCCATCGCCAACGTAGTAACTACAGGTACCTTTACCATACCTCTAATGAAGCGCGTTGGCTTTCCGGGGACAAAAGCGGGGGCTGTGGAAGTTGCTGCATCAACCAACGGTCAGCTAACGCCACCGATCATGGGCGCTGCGGCATTCCTGATGGTTGAGTATGTGGGGATTTCATACGTTGAAGTAATCAAAGCGGCGCTACTACCTGCGCTGATTTCTTATATCGCTTTGATTTACATTGTTCACCTTGAAGCTTGCAAAGCGGGTATGACTGGCCTACCGCGCCGCCATAACCCGACGCTAGTTCAAAGTCTCTTATCATTTACCGGCACCATTCTTGGTCTTTGTGTCATTAGTGCTGTGGTGTACTACGGCATTGGCTGGACCAAAGACGTGTTTGGTGACGCTGCGACCCCAATCGTAGGTGTTGTGCTCTTGATATCTTATATCGCGTTACTGCGTGTCTCAGCTAAGTACGCGAAAGAAGGTGGTATTGAAATTGATGCAGAACTTACTGAAGTGCCAGATCCAGGTCCAACCATCAAGTCTGGTTTACATTTCCTACTGCCAATCGTGGTTTTAGTGTGGTGTTTGACGGTTGAGCGCTTTTCTCCGGGTCTCTCAGCATTCTGGGCAACGGTCTTTATGATCTTCATTCTGATTACCCAGCGTCCACTGATCGCAATCATGTCGAAAACCAGTGATGTCAATGCAGAGATCAAAGCTGGTTTTGTCGATTTGGCAGAAAGCCTAGTGTCTGGTGCACGCAACATGATTGGTATCGGTGTGGCGACAGCTGCTGCGGGTACCGTAGTGGGTGTGGTTACACTAACGGGTATTGGCCTTGTAATGACCGACTTCGTTGAGTTTATCTCAGGTGGTAGCATTATCTTGATGCTGCTATTTACCGCCGTCATCTCTCTCATCCTCGGGATGGGTCTACCAACAACAGCAAACTACATTGTTGTTTCAACTCTCATGGCGCCTGTTATCGTCACATTGGGTGCAGCACACGGTTTGATCATCCCACTGATTGCCGTTCACCTATTTGTGTTCTACTTCGGCATCTTAGCCGATGACACACCACCAGTTGGTCTTGCTGCTTTTGCCGCAGCTGCAATTGCTAAGTCCGATCCAATTCGCACCGGTATTCAAGGCTTCACCTACGATATTCGAACTGCAATTTTGCCTTTCATGTTCATCTTTAACACTCAATTATTGATGATGGGAATTGACTCGTGGTGGCACCTTGCTCTGACGGTTATCTCTGCGATTATTGCGATGCTTATTTTCTCAGCGGCCACTCAAGGTTGGTGGTTTACTAAGAACAAGTGGTGGGAGACTGTATTGCTGCTTGTATTAACGTTTACCTTCTTCAGACCAGGTTTTTGGTGGGATATGGCTTTCCCTGCGAAAGTTCTTTCGCCAGGTGTTGAGATAGCTCAAGTTGTTGAGAAGCTAAATGTTGGACAATCCATCGAGTTACGTGTTGCAGGTGAAACCCTCGAAGGTAAGTACGTTGAAAAAACCGTTCGACTACCTTTTGATGATAGCGCTGTCACCGCAGAAGAGCGTATCGCTTCGATGGGACTAATGCTCGACAAAGATGCTGATAAAATGATCGTCGATATGGTTGAGTTTGGAAGCCCAGCAGAAGCATCCGGTCTAGACTTTGACTGGGAAATTAAATCTATTGTGCAGGATGCCGATAGACCAATGAAAGAGTGGGTATTTGTACCTGCGTTGCTCTTGCTTCTCGCGATGGCGATGAACCAAAAGCGTCGTGCTCGTCGTGAAAACTTGAGCGCATAAAGGTATCAGGCTCTGGACTCGCTTTTGAACCCAGAGCCTAAAAACCTTAATACGGAACGGATAAAACTAGCCAAGCGTATGCTTTACCCTATGCTAGTAGGGTACAAACCAAAAAGAGAAAACACATGTACAAGCAAATCCTTGTTCCTGTCGATTTAAACGATAAAGGCTTTTCAGACAAAGCTGTAGAAATCGCGGTCTGGCATGCTAAGCACTCTAATGCCGAAGTGCATTTACTAAATGTTCTGCCGGGTATCCATATGTCTATGGTGGCTACGTATTTCCCTAAAGATGCCGCCTCGCAAATGAAAAATGATGTCAAAGCGCAACTTAAATCATTTGCTGATCAGCACATCCCTGATGAAGTCGTCTATAAAGTTCATGTTGCTGAGGGTAAACCTTATGCAACTATACTTGATTATGCGGAGCGCTTAGGCGCAGACTTAATTGTTATGCCAAGTCACAAACGCTCTAAGATCGACAAGGTAGTTCTTGGCTCTGTTGCAAGTAAAGTGGTTCAGAACTCACCCATCAATGTACTGGTCGTTAAACCACAGGCAGATTAATTTCCTCGCCCCACTTTACGTGGGGCGAGTTATTTCTAGACCACTCTATTTTGCGTTTTGCCTTGTTCTACCGCTTCAATATTACTCATTAATATTTCACAAAGCTTCTCTATGGAAGAGCGGCTTCCCCATGCGACATGCGGCGTTAAAATGAGATTGGGCAAATCCATATTCTCGACTAGAGGATTGGTTTGAGGCGCTGGCTCTTCTGTAAAAACATCCACTCCTGCTCCAGCAATGTGATTCTCCTTTAAAGCACAAACCAAAGCCGCTTCGTTAACCAAGCCACCGCGTCCAGTATTAATCAATACTGCCGTAGACTTCATATTCGACAACGCTTCACTATTGATAAGATTGGTCGTTTCCTCGGTCAAAGGACACAAAAGGGCAATGGCATCGCTCGTTTTCAAAAATCGTTCAAAAGGCACATAGCCCTCGCGGCATTGTGTTACACCTTTGCGTTCGGAGAACTGCACATTCATACCAATTGCTCTAGCAAGCGCCGCTGTCGCCTGCCCTAGGGCTCCGCTACCAATAATACCTAAGGTAGAGTGAGCAATATCTTGAATAGGATGAGTGAAGAAACAAAACTTATTCTGACGTTGCCACTCACCATTGCGGATATCGTTGTGGTAAGCAGGAATATTTCGCATCAAAGTAAATAGCAATGCAATCACATGTTCAGGCACCGATTGAGTCGCATAACCTTGGACATTGGTAACGGTAATACCGCGTTGCGCGCAGTAATCGAGCTCAACGTTATTAACCCCAGTGGCAGCCACCGCAATATGTTTTACTTGCTTGGCCTGTTCAAGAATGTCTGAACCTAAATAGACTTTATTGCTAATGACGACATCTGCATCATAAATGCGTTCTAACACTTGTTCAGGCGAGGTCGACTGATATTCGACCCATTGATGTACGAAATTTGGAGTGGGAATCGCGATAGATGCTGGAATGGTATCACGATCTAAAAAGACAATTTTCTTGGTGGCCATGACTTCTCCTTGATGTCGTACGGCCACACACTTTATGACCGAGGCAAGGTCTTATAATCCGGTAAATCTGTCGCGGGGTCAAAGTGTTGCACCACTAATGGCTCAGACACTTGATGAAAATCGCATGGAACGAAAATGGATTGTAGCTTTTCAGTTTCAGGATGGTAGAAACACAGCTCTGCCGCATGCAGCTCTAATCTATCTGAGAACATCAGCGCTTCTTCATGGGCGTAGAATTCATCACCAACGATAGGATGCCCCAGTTCCAATAAATGCACTCTTAGTTGATGTGAACGTCCGGTAATGGGGAATAAGCGCACAATACTTGTCTGTTGTTCCTGCTTTACCACCTGATAGTATGTTTGCGACGGCTTGCCATGTTCGTAGCACACTTTTTGCCTTGGACGATTCGGCCAATCACAAATAAGCGGTAAATCGATTAACCCTTCCGATTCATCAGGTGTTCCCCAAACTCGCGCATAGTAGACTTTATGAGTAAGCCGATACTGAAACTGTTTCTTTAAAGAACGTTCTGCTTCTTTGTTTTTCGCTAGTAACATCAGCCCAGAGGTCGACATGTCTAAACGATGCACTACTTGAATCTCGGGATACACCTCAACAAGACGGCTCCACATACTGTCATAATGCTCGGGCGCTTTCCCTGGTACAGATAACAAGCCTGAAGGTTTGTTTACCGCGAGAATATGTTCATCTTCAAATACAGTATCTATCCAAGGATCTGTTGGAGGTGTGTAGCTAAGCATGGCCATAATAATTTACCGCATCACAATGACGTAGGACGCAGATATCTGCGCCCTATTTTGTGTTATTAGTTGTGGCTGACAACGATCAGACGTAGTGAATCCAGTTGGACTTGAGCTTTCGCAATATAGCCATCAAGCTCTTTGATTTGAGCTTCAATCGCTTCGATTTCCTCGTCACGAATATTTGGGTTTACCGCTTTTAGCGCCTGTAAGCGTTCTAGTTCACCATTCAAGCTCGCATACATCGCTTTATGCGCTTGCTCTCGAACCGCCATGACTTTCTCTTCGACCGCCTCATTACCCGATTCGATCAATCGATGAACATCGGCTTGAACAGACGTCACCAATTTACTGCCTAAATGGCGATTAACTGGGCTAAGTTGACGGTTGAAGCCTTCAAACTCTACTTGTGAAGAGAGATCATTACCGCGAGCATCCATCATCAAGCGAATCGGTGTTGGTGGTAAGAAGCGGCTAATACCACTCTGTTTTGGTGCTTGCGCATCCACAACATACACCAACTCCAATAAGATAGTACCGACTGGCAGTGCTTTGTTTTTCAGAAGCGAAACGGCGCACGTCCCTACGCCTTCACTCATCACGAGATCGATACCGCCCTGAATCATTGGATGTTCCCAACTAATAAAGTTCATATCTTCACGAGAAAGCGCCGTATCACGGTCAAACGTAATGGTTGCTCCTTCATACGGTAGGCCTGGATAGCTCGGTACCATCATATGCTCAGAAGGCGTCACCACCAGAGCGTTTTCACCTTTGTCATCTTGGTTTAAACCAATGGTGTCAAACAAACTCAGTGCGAATGTGACTAAGTTAGTATCGCCATCGGTCGCTGCAATCTTTTCGACAATCTCTTGCGCTGCTTCACCACCATTAGAATGCATCTCAAGTAAACGGTCACGGCCTTGCTCAAGTTCATGCTTAAGCTCTTGGTTGTAATGTCTTGAGCCTTCAATCACCTCATCCAGCTCGGTCGTATCGCCACTCGCAAGCATGTTGATAATGCTCTCTTCATAGCGGTCATACACCATACGTCCCGTTGGACACGTCTCAGCAAATGCATTGAGTCCTTCATCGAACCAACGTGCTAGTATCGCTTGAGAGGTGTTCTCTAAATAGGGAACGTGCACGTCAATATCACGCTTCTGACCAATACGGTCCAAACGGCCAATACGCTGTTCTAGCAAGTCTGGGTTGAATGGTAAATCAAACATCACCAGTTGGTTCGCAAACTGGAAGTTACGACCTTCAGAACCAATTTCACTACAGATCAAGACCTGAGCACCACCTTCTTCTTGAGCGAAGTAGGCTGCTGCTTTATCACGTTCAAGAATCGACATACCTTCATGGAACACAGTTGCACGGATACCTTCACGTTCACGCAACGCTTGCTCAAGCTGAAGAGCGGTACTTGCACGTGATGCAATCACCAACACTTTCTCGCTGCGCTTTGCTGTGATCTTTTCAATCAGCCAGTTAACACGAGAATCGAACTGCCACCAGCTAGAGTCTTCGCCTTCAAACTCTTGGAAAATCTCTTCAGGGTAAAGCATTTTCATCGCGCGTGCTTCTGGTGCCATCTTGCCACCAATCATGCCTGATACGCGCATAGAGGTGGTGTATTGCTGTGGAATCGGCATCGGCACAAGGTTTACGTTACGCTTTGGAAAGCCTTTAATCGCGGCACGCGTATTTCGGAACAGCACTCGTCCAGTACCGTGGCGATCCATTAGGTTGTCGATAAGCTCTTGACGTGCCGTGGCTTTTTCTTCATCACTGGCATTGCTATCTAGAACGTTGAACAATGGCTCAACGTCTTGCTCAGACAATAGCTCAGTAATTTGGTTTTTCGCCTCATTGCTCAGCGCTTCCCCTGAGAACAGAGCTGTTACTGCATCGGCAACTGGCGCATATTGCTCTTCTTCTTTAACGAAAGATTCATAATCAAAGAAACGGTCTGAATCGAGAAGGCGCAATCGTGCAAAGTGGCTTTCGCGTCCCAACTGCTCTGGTGTTGCTGTTAGCAAAAGGACACCCGGTGTCTTTTCGGCCAACGCTTCAATGACTTGGTACTGACGACTTGGATTGTCTTGACTCCACTCAAGGTGGTGCGCTTCATCCACGACCAGCAGATCCCATTCGCCTTCCAATGCTTGTTCAAAACGTTTACGACTCTTACGTAAAAAGTCCAAAGAGCATAGGACAAACTGTTGAGTATCAAACGGGTTATCCGCCTCTGCGTATGCCTCAATGCAGCGTTCTTCATCAAAAATAGAGAAATGCAGATTGAAACGACGCATCATTTCTACCAACCATTGATGCTGTAGTGTCTCTGGTACCACAATCAAAACACGTTGAGCACGGCCAGACAGCACTTGCTGGTGAATGATCATACCTGCTTCAATGGTTTTTCCGAGACCAACTTCATCAGCCAGTAATACACGTGGCGCATAACGACGCCCCACTTCATGAGCAATAAAGAGCTGATGAGGAATCAAGCCTGCACGCATGCCACAAAGACCGCGCATAGGACTTTTGTGTTGTTCGTATTGATTGCTTAGTGCACGATAGCGCAGTACAAAGTTATCCATTCGGTCGATTTGGCCTGCAAACAATTTGTCTTGCGGCTTGTTAAAACGAATTTGATGGCTCAAGAAGATCTCGCGTAATGCAACGCCCTGCTCTTCTGTATCTTGACGTATACCGACATACGTTAATACGCCTTGGTCTTCGAGCACTTCTTCAACTAGAAGCGTCCAACCTTCTTGGCTATCTATGACATCGCCAACATTAAAGATAACTCTGGTGACTGGCGCATCACTGCGTGCGTACACACGGTTTTCTTCTGATGCTGCAAACATAAGAGACACTGTTCTCGCATCCAATGCGACGACCGTACCTAAACCTAAATCACTTTCCGTATCGCTAATCCAGCGCTGCCCTAAAGCAAATGTCATAGAGAGACTACCTCAACTCGTATCGATATCTTTTGGTCATTCAAACGGTAACTCAGTCGAAAACTAAGCTCAAAACCCCGCCCAAATAATAGTAGGTGATAGAGCAAATATTGCTCATTTTCACCCTAGGGTGAAAGGTCGCTAATCTTACTTGAAGGCGTGATGCAGGTCACGCCAATTACAAGGAAATCCTAAGTTTTTTTTGTATTGTCGTGGCTGACATCAAACTGCAAAAAAATAGTGGCAAATGTAAAGACCAAAGTGAGTTTTTTCACTTATACTCAAATTGTAAAGGTTAATAACATGTTACCAAAGAACCATGTTTTAATTGGATACAAGGGTATCAGGTTCAATCAGACTAACCATCGATTGAACATAGCAAGGTTGACTCACTAAGATAGGAAATCCGAGCCAGCATTGACCCCAGTCTGACTCGTTCCCAATCCGAGTTAACCGCAAAGGACAAGCGCCAGTTGCGGCAAGGAGACTCTATGGGCGATACCGACCGTAAATTTTTCGTTCTCGACACCAACATCCTTCTCCACGAACCCCACGCCATTTTTTCGTTCAAAGAACACGACGTCGTCATACCCATGACCGTACTTGAAGAACTCGATCGCATTAAGGACAGCAAACGCGATGTTGCTCGTGATGCACGCGTCGCAATTAGAGCTCTTGAAGATATCTTTAAAGAAGCGACGCCTGATGAAATTTCTGAAGGAATTCCCTTCTCTCACCAAATGGAAGCAACAGGAACCATTTCAATATTGGCAGATTATGTGCTGCAAGAAACAGTCAAAGCTTTCGCCGACAAGGAAGGCGACAACCGGATTCTCAATGCGGTGCTCTACTTGCAAAATAAACGCTCTCCTCGAGAAGTCGTTTTAGTCACTAAAGACATCAACATGCGCTTAAGAGCTAAAGGAGCTGGTGTTCGCTTTGTTGAAGACTACCGTACTGATCAACTAATCGATGATGTTCAGTACCTCACAAAAGGTTTTCAAAAATCTGAAGGGGCGTTTTGGGAACATATTGACGAGGTAGAAACCAAAACTCTCGCCAACAAGACATATCACACTTTCGACAGAGCCGCGATTGACCCAACGTTTATCAATCAATACTTGATCGATGATAGTAGTGATTTTGCTGGACGAGTAGCCGACATTGATAGTGATAAAGTGACAATTCGAGATCTGAGCCAAGAACGCCTATTGTGTCGACAAGCATGGGACATTCGCCCTAAGAATATCTACCAAGGCATGGCCATGGATGCTTTACTCGACCCTGATATCGATTTAGTGATTCTCACAGGTGCCGCTGGTAGTGGTAAGACGCTACTCGCTATGGCTGCAGCGCTAGAGATGACGATAGAGAGAGGTATGTTCGATAAGATCATCGTCACCCGAAATACACCAGATATTGGCGAGTCCATCGGTTTTCTTCCGGGTACTGAGGAAGAAAAAATGATGCCTTGGTTGGCTGCCATTACCGATACACTCGAAGCGCTACACAAGAACGATCACTGCACTGAGGGCTCACTGAAATACATCTGTGATAAAGCGAATATTCAGTTCAAATCTATTAACTTCATGCGCGGACGTTCAATCCAAAATGCGTTTGTTTTACTCGATGAGTGCCAGAACTTAACAGCCTCTCAGATTAAAACCATCATTACTCGCTGTGGTGAGGGGACTAAGATTGTCTGCTCGGGTAACTTAGCACAAATTGATTCCCCGTACTTAACGCCAGTAACATCAGGGTTAACGTATATGGTTGAGCGCTTTAAGAACTTCGGAGGCAGTGCCAACATTCACTTAAATGGTGTGGTAAGAAGTAGATTGGCCGAATTTGCAGAGGAAAACTTGTAAGTGGCTGAGACGTCATCCCCTTGAAAAAGGGGATGACGGTAGTTTTTGCTTTATACTTGTGAACTTAGTCAGTACCGCCGACAGTTAGTGCATCTAACTTCAAGCTTGGCTGACCAACACCAACTGGCACACTTTGCCCAGCCTTACCACAGACGCCAACACCGCGGTCGATACTCAGGTCATTACCCACCATAGAGACTTGCTGCATCGCTTCGATACCAGAGCCAATTAGCGTCGCACCTTTCACTGGCGCAGTAATCTTACCGTCTTCGATGAGATACGCTTCTGATGCTGAGAACACAAACTTGCCAGAGGTAATATCAACCTGACCACCACCAAAGTTTGGTGCATAAAGACCTTTCTTCACGGTAGAGATAATTTCTTCTGGAGAATGCTCACCCGGCAACATATAAGTGTTGGTCATACGAGGCATAGGTAAGTGGGCATAGGATTCACGACGGGCGTTACCTGTAGGGTTTACTCCCATTAGACGCGCATTAAGCTTGTCTTGCATGTAACCTTTCAGAGTGCCATTTTCAATCAACGTATTGTACTGTCCATGAACACCCTCATCGTCCACGTTAAGCGAACCACGAAGGTCTTGCAGTGTTCCATCATCAACAATCGTACACAGGTTTGATGTGACTTGCTGACCTACCTTGCCAGAGAATACTGATGACTCTTTACGGTTAAAATCACCCTCTAGGCCATGACCTACGGCTTCGTGTAACAGTACTCCCGGCCAACCAGAACCTAGTACAACTGGCATAGTACCAGCAGGTGCGTCAATCGCTTCCAGATTGACTAGCGCTTGGCGAATGGCTTCATCGGCATAGTTGTAAGCGACTTGTTGACCTTCTTCTGTTGAGAGGAAGAAATCGTAACCATAGCGGCCACCACCACCGGCACTACCTCGCTCACGACGGTCGCCTTTCTGTGCTAATACACTGATAGATAAGCGCACCAATGGGCGCACATCTCCAGCAAAGGTTCCATCGGTTGCCGCCACTAGCATTTGCTCATAGACGCCACTTAAGCTGACAGAGACTTCTTTAACTAAAGGCTCTTTAGTACGAATGTAGGCATCAAGCTGCTTTAGCAGTTCAGTTTTTTGTTGTTTTTCCCAACTTTCTAATGGGTTAACCGCTGCATAGTAAGCTTGATTATCGCGACGAGTAAGCGCGTTAACTTGCGCGCTTTGACCTTGCTGTGCAATGCCTCTTGCCGCTACTGCACTTTGCTTCAGACCATCCAGTGTGATTTGGTCTGAGTATGCAAAACCCGTTTTTTCGCCAGCAACCGCTCTAACACCAACACCGCGGTCGATATTAAATGAACCGTCCTTGATGATGCTGTCTTCGAGCACTAGAGATTCGTGCCAGCTGGATTGAAAATAGATATCCGCATAGTCAATCTGGCGAGTTGCAATGCTCGCAAGCGTAGCTTCAATATCTTGCTCAGACAGACCTGTAGGCCCTAATAGCGCGTCTTCTATGCGTTCCATATGATTACTCTTTATAGTAAATATAATTAGTGTAAGTGCTGTTCAAATCGAATGTGTTTAGCGACAGGCATACTCTGTCTCACTTCTTCAACAACATCAAAATTCAGTTCGGCGGTTATTGTACCTGTCTGCTGCTCAAGCTGTCCTTGAACCTCTCCCCAAGGCGATATCACCATAGAGTGTCCCCAGGTTTCTCTTCCACACGGGTGGGTGCCACATTGATTAGCTGCGACTATCCAACATTGGTTTTCAATCGCTCTAGCACGCAACAGGACTTCCCAATGTGCCTTTCCAGTCACCGCAGTAAATGCCGCAGGCACAACAATTACGCTCGCCCCTTGAGCCCTCAACGCACTGAATAGATGTGGGAAACGCAGGTCATAGCAGATGGTTAAGCCCACCGCACCAAAATCAGTCGGCACCATCGCAATGCTTGTACCCGCTTTAAACGTTTCTGATTCACGGTAATTTTTGTGACCATCATTGACGTCTACATCAAACATATGCAGCTTATCATAATGATTCATACGCTGCCCATTTACGTCAAAGACCAGCGTTGTTGTAGTCACTTCCGTTTCAGAAACCCGAATAGGAAAGCTGCCAATAATAAGGTGAATCTGATGGCGTCTTGCTAAGTCAGATAACTTGTCTTGATACTTGCCTTTTCCTAAAAATTCCGCGTGACGGTGATAATCGTCACGGGAACCAAAAACCAGCGAGTTCTCTGGGGTAAGAATCCACTTCATCCCCTTAGCAGAAAGAAACTCAACCTTATGTTCAATGAACTTGAAGTTCTCTTCTGGTTCAGGTCCTGATGTCATTTGTATGATGCCAAAGCGTTCCTTGCTCATGGTGTTACTTAATCTCCTTCTTGAGGTTTTCAGGTAACTTATACTCTCCCTGACTCCTCGAAATCTCACTTACCGTTGGTGAGTCCAGTGGACCTTTAACTGAGTAGTTAACTTGTGTCACGACCTCAACCACTGGTGATATCACTGTCGTCACGGCAAGCACAACCAATGCTGTCTGAGGCGTCACCGCAAAAGCCGTAATGATAGGGATCCCTGAAGTCATGTCAGGCGTAAAGTTTACTTCAGCGTCGACGGTTTGAGTCGAGAGGTCAGCCAATCCTTTAATCGTCATTTCACCAGCGACCGCATCCATCTTAATGTCATTGGTCACAAACACGCCATCTCTGATTTTGCCGCTACCTGTAATTGAGTTAAACGCCATCCCTTTATCAAATACATCGGTAAAATCGAGCTGCATCTTACGAATAATGGAATCCAAGCTAAACAAACCAAGCAAGCGTGCGGCACCGCTCACATCAGAGATAATACCTTTACCTAGCTTAGTACTGATTTCACCACTGACGGTATTTACTCGCATCGACCATGGTGCGCCATCCCACGTTAACTTTGAGTCGAGATCAAATGGTGCACGTTGGATACCAGAGGTAATACCAAATCGTTCCATAAGATCACTGTTGTTCTCACCACTGACTGCTAGGTTGACCTGTGTTTTATTTTGCTGACCAGCGACCATCCAGTTGCCGTCAATATGTACTTTGTTTGTCCCACTCGATAAGTCCAGTTTTTTCCAAACGAGCTTATTACCTTGTCGTTCAACATCCATATCCACTTTGCCGACTTTGTAACCTTGGAACCAGAAGTTATCAATCGTCAGTTGAGTATCCGGCATGATATCAAAGAAGGTTTTATCAAACTCAGTCACTAATGGCGCTTCAAGGTTTTCCTGAGTGATCAGCGACTCATCATCCTGTGCCTTCTTATCAAATTCTGGCACGTAGATATGCAGACGCTTCAACGCAACATACAACTCGTTGTTGTCGCTGTAACTCGCCTGCCCTTTTGCCTCTTGGCTATCAAGATCGAACTGCCAGCCACCTTTTTTGTATCTGGCATTGAAGTTCACATCGTGCCACTCAATACCACCTAACATCAGTTCTTTCGCTTCCACGTTTACCCGTTTAGGTAATGGAAGCTCCGGTTTATTCAGCTCATCTAGTAATGCTTTCTTTTCACTCGGCGGCTCTTTAAACAACTCGCTCCACTGGTCGACATTGAACTTATCGGACCGTACTTGGAAATGATGGCCAACTATAGGGCTGATTTTGAACCCACCTTTCCCCAACACCAAGTTAGTCGCCTTAAGAACCGGAACTTCTCCTGTGATATCAATCTCGGTTTGATATTTAACGGAGGGTAACTGCAATCTAGCGGTTATAGCTTGTTGGTTTCCGGAAGCTTGAAGTCTTGCTTTACCTGATTCACCAAACGCTTTTTTGAGAGGATAGGGATATTCACTCGCAATGGTTGCAAGGTTAGCATTCAGATCAAGCTGATAAGTAAAACCGACATCGTTGAGCTGAATATCCACGTCTAGGTTCCAAGGCGAGTGCCCTGCCAGTCGGCTGACCACCTTATCACCAACATAAGGCTCTAGTGGTGCGGTTTTCCAATCTCCAACCGCATCAATTCCAACCGAATAACCTTTGCCAGCATTCTGCCCTTGAAAATCAAGGAAGATCGGCTGGTTCAGCAAGTTTGCAGACAGTCCTGTCGCTTTCACCACATCATTGTCAAACTCAACTCTACCGGACACTTTTTCCAGCGTCATCGGAGGAGCATCAATTTCGACGTGATTGTCTTTTAGCTCCGCATAACCCCAAGCTCTGGACGGCGTATCGTCGCCAGAAAACGGAATATACAACTGGAAGTCGGCATTCACATCACCACTAACTTGAACCGCAGTTAACGCAGCACCAACCGAGTCCACCAGCGGCGAAGCGGTCATATAATCCCTGACGGCACTACCTTGACCTGTTGCCTTCGCTTCTATTTCAAGGTGCCCATCACCACTGAGTACTGGAATTCGACCCGTGATTCGCTGGCCTTTAACATTCATCAGTGTCGCAGAGCGAGAGTCCAAATACATGGTCTCATTCTGGAACAACAAATCGAGTTGTAAATCAGTCAGTGGTGGCCAATTGGTATCAAAACTAAATTTAGCATCGCGAAGTCCCACCCAAGCTTGGAACATGCCGTTATGTTCTCGATATGGGAAGTCTGACAGTTTGCCATACCACAACAGCTTAGATGTATTGACTCGACCCGCTTGGATCGCTGCCGATAAGTAGTCTGTAAGACTTTGCCCCATAGCTAAAGTTGGCAGATAACGCCAAACCTCACCTGCATTGTAAAGATCCGCTTCGGCATAGAATGACAAGAATGGGCTGTCATTCTTAGGGAAATCAAGTCTAAAAGCACCAAGCACTTGCAAGTCTGGCGTCGCAGCCGTCACTTTATCAGACCATAACGACCAACCTTGCTCGCCGTTATTTTGCCAATGAATATCAACCAAACCTTGCTTAATATTCAGTGGAGCTTGAAACACATCACCATAAGGGAAACGATTATCAATAACGTTAACGCGGGCATGAGCTTGCTTCATGTTACCGCGCACCGATCCTGAGACATGAGAGAAGCCTGGCAAAAGTTCCCATTGCGACATCGACATATTCTCAAGGTGTGCCGAATATTTCAGGGAGTCAGTACCATTAGTTTGGGATAGTCGAATATCTTCAATCTGCCCACCCGGATTAAGTTTAGTTAACCACTCTTCCACACTCGGGTCAGAACTTAGTGATGCCAATGGCTTTAACGCATTCACATCGAGCTGAGAAATATTCACTTGCCATTGCTGTTGGCGATTCCATTCTGCTGCAATATCCAGTTCAGGCCACGGAACATCATTAGTTCTGGCTTGAACTTCATGAACATTTAGCTGCCAACCAGCATCTGATGGCAATAAATGCATAACCGCAGACTCGACGAATAGATCGTGGTCTTTGCCATCTTTAGACCAACTAAGCTCAGATGGTAACACTTCAAGATAAGCTTCTTTTGCAGTGCTGTTATCCAATGTAATCCAGCTGCGTAAGCTGACTTCACCATCTTTAATACCAGTTTGCTGCTTTTGAGTTTCAGACAGCCACGGGGACAGTGACATTTGGTCCACAGCGACGTAAAAGTCGCCAGAAACATTCGACAGCGAGCCTTTATCAATAAAGTCCGCTCTCACTTCTAGTGAGTTTAAGTTTGCATCGGCAATGGAGATGGTGCCCTGTGCTAAATGGCGTGCCTTTTGATTCCGCCATTGCAGATTCTCTATATCTAACTGACGTTCTTCACCAGATATAGATTGATACAACACAGTTGAATTAGCGACAGCAAAGCGATCTAACTGCCTTAGTAACAAGTTATCTAGGCGGTTGACCAACTGCTCGCCACTCGCAGCGGGTTGCTTGGGCTGTTGAACCGTTTTTGGCTCGGTCGCTTTTAGTAAATCGACCGAACGAATGTCCAGCATCATGTCATTAATGACCATATCCGCTAAGACAGGCTGTCTTTGAATAATGGTTTGAATCAAGTCAAATTCGAGCTCTAAGTTCCCGACTTCGAATTTGGTTTCAGGACTTTCAGGCAGACCAACAACAACACCTTGAAGAGAAATAGAAGGGTGAGTGTTACGCCAGAAACCGCGCACATCTTTCAAAGAAATATTGAGACCTGTTCCTTGGTTTACCCAAGTCACAATTTCTGGTTGAATTTTATTTAGCTGTGGCAAACCCACACGCAATACTGTGACCGCAGAGGCAAGTAATACCAATACGGTCAATAGTAACCAGAGAAAAAAACGGACAATCCGATTAACGCGAGAACTCACAAATTACTCATTACATCATAACAACATCAAATTGTTCTTGAATATATAAAGGCTCAGCTTGAATTCGAACCTGTTTACCTATAAAGACTTCCAGTTCAGCCAATGCATGAGATTCATCGCCTTCAAGCGCTTCAGCGACAGCAGGAGACGCATAAGCCACGAATTTGTCGGCATCGTAAGCTCGATTAACACGCGTGATCTCGCGTAAAATCTCATAGCAAACTGTTTCGACGGTTTTCACTGAACCTCGGCCTTCACAAGTTGGACAACCACTACAAAGAACATGTTCAATACTTTCTCTAGTTCTTTTTCGTGTCATCTCAACCAACCCTAACTGGGTAAATCCATTGATATTCGTCTTCACTCGATCTTTAGAAAGTGCCCCTTCTAAAGAGTTCAACACACGTTGACGATGCTCTTCAAGACCCATATCGATAAAATCGATGATGATGATACCGCCTAAGTTACGCAGTCTAAGCTGTCGAGCAATGGCTTGAGTTGCTTCGACATTGGTGTTGAAAATAGTCTCTTCTAAGTTGCGACGACCCACGAATGCACCGGTGTTGATATCGACCGTTGTCATCGCTTCTGTTTGATCAATAATCAGGTAACCGCCAGACTTTAAGTCGACTTTACGTTCAAGTGAACGTTGAATCTCATTCTCGGTATCGTACATATCGAAAATGGGCTTATCGCCTTCATAAAGTTCAAGCAAACTCTCCAGTTCAGGTACAAACTCGCTAGTAAACTCTTTTAAGCTCTCAAAAATCAGTCTTGAATCCACTTGAACACGAGTAATTTCCGTCCCAACGAAATCACGAAGGATACGATGCGCTAAACCCAATTCACCATATAACGTTGAACGCGTTTTATATTTGGTACGACGTTCATTGATTTTGGTCCATAAACGCTTAAGGAATGCAGCATCTTGCGCCAGTTCTTTTTCATTCGCACCTTCTGCTGCGGTACGAATAATAAAGCCACCGTTTTCATCGCAGTAGTCAGCAACCACATTCTTTAAACGGTTACGCTCTTCTTCGCTCTCGATACGTTGAGAAACACCGACATGGCTCGCGCCTGGCATAAAGACAAGGTAACGGGATGGAAGGGTAATATCCGTGGTTAAACGAGCACCTTTAGTTCCAAGCGGATCTTTGACCACTTGCACTATGATGTCTTGACCTTGACGAACTAACTCAGAAATATCACGGACTTGAAACTGCTTCTTTTCATTTTCAGCCACACACTCAGTATGCGGTACGATGTCGGAAGCATGCAGAAATGCCGCTTTTTCGAGACCGATATCCACGAAAGCAGCCTGCATTCCTGGTAAGACTCGGCTCACTTTACCTTTATAGATGTTGCCAACGATTCCACGCTTTGCTTCGCGCTCAATGTGGACTTCTTGGAGAACCCCACCTTCAATCATGGCAACCCTTGTTTCACTAGGGGTTACGTTTATTAACAGCTCTGCACTCATGAGCGCACCTCAATATTTTTAATTATTTATAAATTCTTGCAAGAGCTGGTCAGTTTCATACAGTGGCAGTCCAACTACAGCGTAATAGCTGCCCTCGATTCGAGTGACGAAGCGTCCCCCTAATCCTTGGATTCCATAACTGCCAGCTTTATCTTGAGGTTCTCCACTTAACCAGTATTGTTCGATTTCTTTTTCGCTAAGTGTTTTGAACCATACATCCGTCGTTACCACAACCGATGACTGTTTATTCTTAGATACAACACTGACAGCAGTGAGCACCTGATGTTTTTCTCCTGACATCCCTTGAAGCATAGCTTTGGCATGTTCGAAATCATTGGGTTTTTCTAGTACATGTCCGTTTAAAACGACGACCGTATCAGAACCGACAACTACAGAGCTCAAGTCGCTCAGTTCAAGCCCAGCCATCGCTTTCTCTAACGACAAGCGCTCAACGTACTGTTGAGCACTTTCTTGGGCTTGTTTCACTTCTTCAATATCAGGACTCACCACTGAGAATTGGTATCCGAGCTGGCTTAACAGCTCTCTGCGTCTTGGTGAAGTTGACGCCAATACTATCTTTGTAGTCATTGATTTACCTGACATGCCAATGCCGTCTTACACGACGTAACAGTAAAAACATCCATGGCCAAAGTATACAGTTAATCAGACCACTCCACAGCGACATCGGATTAAAAGTGACGTCTTGGATCAAATACTCACCAAAAAAGATAAACACTTCTAACAGCATAGATATCAAGGCCATGATCGTAGCCTGCTGCCAAAGTGCCATGTTTCTGAGGACCAAGAAATTAAGAGCCACGATATAGATGACAATCGACATCATCATCCCGCGAATGCCCAAGGTAGAACCGACCAGTAGATCCCAAGTCAGACCAACGATCAATGCGGTACCCACATTTACTCGATGCGGAAGTGCTAAAACCCAGTACCCTAGAACCAAGAATAACCATGACGGTCTTACGAAGTCTAGCACGCCTGGCCAAGGTATGGTTTGCAATACAAGCGCCACTATCAGTGACACACTGATCACTAAGTGACTGCGAAATGAACTATTAGCCATAATAGTATGAGAATCCTTTATTGCGCGTTCAGCGTATCTTCAACCGCTTGTTGCTGTCTATCATTACTCGGCCAAATCAACAGTAAGTATCGTAGTCGATCAAAGTCGACCACGGGCTCCGCAATAATGCTGGCGAACTCTCGTCGATTGTCTCGTTGTACCGATTTAACATGAGCAACTGGATAGCCTTCGGGATAGATTCCACCAAGACCAGAGGTCACCAACAGGTCATCTTTCTGAATGTCAGTGCTTGTTGGAATGTGCTCTAGTTGAATCTCATCGATAGACCCATTGCCTGATGCAATAACTCGAATATCGTTACGAATGACTTGCACTGGTATTGCGCTGTTAGAGTCCGTCAGCAGCATAATACGGCTGTTGTGAGCGCCAACGAAGGTCACTTGACCAACAATACCGTTTTCATTAATAACCGGCTGACCTTCATAAACACCGTCGATACGACCTTTATCAATCACCACCTGGTGACGATATGGAGACGTGTCCACAGCCATCACCTCTGTCACCATCTTCTTTTCATCTCGGACGAAAGATGAGCCTAAAAGCTCACGAAAACGCTGGTTCTCTTCACGGTATTGATCAAGCAAAATTAAGTCACTTTTAAGGCGCAACACTTCGCGTTTTAAGTTTACGTTTTGCTCGGCTAGACCTTGTCGAGTATTTAGCCTTTCATAGACGCCATCAAACATGGTACGAGGAAGGTTCGCAGCATATTGAATTGGTGCAACGGCACTGTTCAATAAGTAACGGAAATTTGAGAATGTATCTAAACGACTATCAGCCAGCATCAAGCCGGCTGATAAAGTAACAGCAAGAAATAACCGAAGTTGTAAAGAAGGACCTCGACCAAATATTGGTTTCATGTACTCATAATCCTGATGTGGACTCTAGTTTCAGTGCCACACCAAAACTAGAGTGAAACCATTATTCTTCTGTAAATAGATCGCCACCGTGCATGTCGATCATTTCTAGAGCTTTACCACCACCACGAGCCACACATGTTAGTGGGTCTTCAGCGATAACAACAGGGATACCGGTTTCTTCAGTGAGCAATCGGTCTAGATCGCGTAGCAGTGCACCGCCACCTGTTAGTACCATACCGTTTTCAGAAATATCAGAAGCAAGCTCTGGCGGACATTGCTCAAGCGCAACCATCACTGCCGATACAATACCAGTTAATGGCTCTTGCAACGCTTCTAGAATTTCATTTGAGTTTAGGCTAAAGCTACGAGGCACACCTTCTGCAAGGTTACGACCACGTACTTCAATCTCTTCAACCGTATCACCTGGATACGCAGAACCAATTTCGTGCTTGATCTTCTCAGCAGTCGCTTCACCAATCAAGCTGCCGTAGTTACGGCGCACATAGTTGATAACCGCTTCGTCAAATCGGTCACCGCCGATACGTACTGAAGAAGAGTAAACCACACCGTTAAGTGAGATAACCGCTACTTCTGTTGTACCACCACCGATATCAACAACCATAGAACCTGTTGGCTCAGAGACGCGTAGACCCGCACCAATAGCAGCAGCCATAGGTTCATCGATCAAATACACTTCACGAGCGCCTGCACCTAGTGCAGACTCACGGATAGCACGACGCTCTACTTGTGTTGAACCGCAAGGGACACAAACTAGAACACGTGGGCTTGGTTTAAGAACGCTGTTGTCGTGCACTTGTTTGATAAAGTGCTGAAGCATTTTTTCGGTCACATAGAAGTCAGCAATAACGCCATCTTTCATTGGACGAATCGCAGAAATATTACCAGGCGTTCGACCTAGCATCTGCTTCGCTGCATGGCCTACCGCCGCAACGCTTTTGGCTGAACCCGCACGATCTTGGCGGATTGCTACTACAGAAGGCTCGTCAAGGACGATACCCTGTCCTTTTACATAAATCAGTGTGTTGGCAGTACCTAGATCAATCGATAGGTCGTTAGAAAACATGCCACGCAGTTTTTTAAACATATTCTTCGCTCGTCCTGCAAGAATGAGAAGACAAAAATTGCACTAAATGTACCAATGCCTTGCCATCACAGCAAGGCATTGAAGCAGAAACATGGGGTGAAACCCGCATTTTCTTACAGTTTCCTTACTTAACGCAAAAAATTCACAGGATTTATTGTCCGATAAGGTGTGGCTCACCGCGATAAATGACTCTATCGTTCCCTCGATGTGATCCAAAGGTCACTACGGCATGTGGATCTTCATCACCTACACCACGCCAGTTATATCTCAACCAAGAACGACCCGCGTTATTATCAAAGCACTTAATAGCACTATCATTTGAGTTCAGTCTAATTGGGGCACTATGATCAAGCCTTAACCACAAATTAACTTGTTCACGAATTCTATTGTTGCTCGCAAAGAGTTGGCTGCTGTTGCCTTGGCTGACGGCGGCATCTTCTGTGGTTATAGTATTGCCGTCTTTATTAAACAGCTTTGCATCCGTCTCTAACTGACCTGACCACAAGATCTGCCGGCAGTAGTGCTTACCATTGAATGCGGAACCACTGTCCTCCTTATTGAGCACAAACCCAGTATCAGTCCAATATTCCGTTCTCAAAGGGATATTGATGTCCGTTGTCAAATCGCCACCAACGTTATCTATCACCATACGGCCATAACGAAACTCGGGTTGTCTTGGGAACGCTTTCGCGTTGGTACCATTTACGGTTAAAGAAGGGCTTTCAAAATCTACACCGTCAACTAAATTAGACTGTACCCCAAAGAGCCCTTTAACAGGCAGTTCTTTTATCGAGGTAACACCATCCAGTTGATAACGTTTAGAGAAAACATAATCACCAAAGCTAGCCTCAAGTCGAGCTCGTGAGGTGCTGCATGACAAGTCAGTAGAATCACACTTCCAAGCTTCACTATCCCAACTCGTTGCCGTCGCACTTATTCTCGGTAAGTAACTATCACCACTTTCATTGGCAGCAACATGATTTAAGGTCACCATCAAATTAGAGGCAAAATAACCATAGTTAGGAGTAGGTGATTTTTCTAGATTACGCGCCTCCACAACAAAGCTTGGTTTTATTGGTTGGCCCATATATGCAAACCCAGAGTGCCCTGACTCATAGCCCCACTGATTGGAGACCATAGCGAGATGATGAGGATAGAAGCGGCCGATACTACGGCTACTCGGATTGATTACCATCCCCAAATAGTTCGATTGACTTTGAGTCTGTATTAGAAGACTTCCGACATCTTCCCAATAGAGAGCGTAAAATGGCAACACACCATTACTATCTCGATTACTACGAACAAATGTTGACCCGTCCTCACCATCCATTTTAATAAGGAATCTTTCGTCGACAGGTCTAACTGCAGGCGTACCCTCAGTGGCAGTGAGTAAAACACTGGAGACAGGCGCATCATTATCGAAGTAATTTTTGGTGATAAATTGCGACTGGCAAAAGGATGGTAATATCGGAATTTGACCTTGAGTCGCACCATTTTTCTGCCATCGAATTGGCACGGCATCTAGGTTAAAGCGTTCCCCAGCGGCTTTATAGCCACTGCCTTGAGATGAAGTGCCATCTAATGCTAATTGGTAGTTTGATGCATCACAGATCGCGAACGTCCACGGCCTTACTTTTAGCTCGTGAACTCCTTTATATGTGACGCATTGTTTTGCGGCGTCTGCCCCTTGTTGGTCTGAAGGGCTCTGCTCACTCTCATTGACACAACGTGTCTGAGACAACTCAAAAGAAACTCGCCCAGCTTCATCGTACTGAATATCCATCAGAGCACTGCGACCAGCATCAGGGGTACTGCTGCCATGAGAAAAATCTAGTGCGAGATCCGTCACTGGAATTGGCACAAAATCATTACTCTGTGCAGCTTTGACTTTAACTGATGCCTGTACTGTTGGAGATTTGGGTTCTAGATAACGTGTCGCTGCAATATCAACGTTTTGCACCCCAGAATAGTTTTTTGCTGCTACAACTTGGGACAGACCTGAACGCGTTACATTACAGGTCACAGGGCGTACTTCGAGCGTTGCCGATTTTCCAGCAATCAAACTAGACGCTTGCGGCGTAAATTCAAACTTGTTTGCCGTAAACTCGTAGTTACCTGTCACAAGCGTATTGTTCGCACTCTCCACCAATTCACCGGACACGCTGAGCTGTTCAATGTGTTGGCTACTCACATCAAATATAACCCGGCCGTTAGCACTTGGGTTGTACAGCCCCTCGCTAATACGAACCCCTTCTATTAATTGCATTGTGGCAGAGGCAGGTGCTGTAATTCTGACGCCTTTGGTGTAGTCTTCAATAGGCTTACCGAACTTATCGACCACATTAAACGTGACACGTTGGGTTTCACAACTCAATGCGATGCCTTTTAAAGGCTCCAATTCCAAATAGTAATCTTGACCTACTGGTGGCGCTTTACATTGCGCAGGAATACGCGCAAACAACACATTGCCTTCACCTTCAATATCGTTATCATCTCTGTCTTTATGTCGTTTCCGATCATCATAGTCACGCTCACCAAGCGTCACATTTGGGGCGGCAACCCCACCAAAGATGTAGTTGTCTTCACCATTGACTAAGAAACCTCGCGTTCCGATACTGGCTGCTTCAGGAGGGACATAAAAATAGGCTTTGATAACAGAGTCTTCGCTCTCTATTTCAATGTCACTGCCCGCGCCATGCCCGACAAAAAGTAAATCTTCACTATTTCCTAATGTATTGATTTTTAAATCATCTTTGAAGTGAGGCGGATACAGGTCTCCGTTTGCTTTTATTCCTCGATAATTGATCTTAACTGGCCCATTGAGCAGTTGGATCTCTGCATCTTCCAGATGTATATGCTCATTAACCCAATACTCACCAGAGTCAATGATGAGCTTACTGTCATCTTTAACCTCTAACTTCTTGATCTTATTATTAGTCCACTTCAAATGACATACTTTGCCGTCTTTACACTTAAAATCGTTCGAATAGTCACCACTTGGAAAATCATCTAATTGCGGTGGATAGTTTTCAAAGCTCTTCGTGGGCTCCACTTGACAGTTTTGCCAACCAAAGCCACGTAAACCAATGGATGAAGACGTATAAAAGCAGCCGCCATAAGTGCTGTTATTGGTAAAGCGAGAAAACGCGAGGCCAGTGTCATTGCGCGTTAAAACGATAGCGTTGACATCAAAATCATCAAACCATTCGTCTCTATCATCGTCATATTCGCTATTCACATTCAGAAGCCCTTGTGGCGATCCAGATGTGTCATAAAGGGTAGTCTGCACTTCTTCTTTGAAATAGGGGCAAAGATCAAGCTTAAACTCAGGTGGGGGTGGTGTGTCATCGCACAACTTGGGTAAATTAAAGGTATTCTTCTTACCTGTGACCGACATATGATTGACCGTAATATTCATATTAAGATCGTTGTGTTCACCGCTTACCCTAAATCCCTTATGAAAGCTGGATGGATCTACGTATAGGGCAGCAGAGATCTTATTGTGATTCGTCAGATTGATAGCCGCGTTAGAGCCGTGTCCAATTAAAATAAGATCAGTTATTGCGCCATCTTTATTGATATGTGAATGACCACTTATGTAGAACTGGCGGTAGTGCAGGATTGTTGGCGCACTCACTTTGATTTTTGCTGCATGTTCCAAGGTCAACGATCCAATCCAAATCTCCCCTCCTTCTAACGTAAGAGTCTTACCTTGCCTCATCGTTATAGATTGCACTTTACTACCACTTGGCAATAAGCAGTGCTTATCACTACAACTTGAGGGTTCAAGGTTCGTAGGAAAGGCAGGCAAATCAACTGGTAAAGTTGGCGCATGATTCGTTGGGCTCACTGCACAACTATCAGTTGGAGCATTTGGATAGTAACAGTGGGCCGCTGTACCGCTATGAGCTGGACTGTTCGCTAGATAATTGAATGGCATTTTAAAACCATCCACATCAAAAATAAGTGTCTGGTCATGTCCCGAAAAGTCTACTTGAGAGACGTAAGGGTAACCATCTTGGCGATAGTTAGTTTGAACTGATTCTGGAAAGTAGTCGCAATATTCTATTGCATAACTATTTGCTACCACGAATAAGCTTATAAATAGAGCCATCAATTGCTTCATTCAGAGAATCCTTTTACCCAAGCTTCTTGCTGACGCTGAATATCAAATCCTTGTCCATCTCCGCATATTGCCGTGCTAGTAATTTTAAAATAGCTGAGCTGTTTTGGAATCAGTTCTAGGTCGCCACCATTAACCGTTTCACACTGAACTGAAAGGCTACGGCAGTTAATACCCACTTGAGAAATTAAATAAGACATTGCTACAGATGACGATGGCTGAATCTGGTTACATCTGACTGCCAACTCTTCTGTCAGACTCGATTCATTTAACGGATAGAGCTGCGTCAACGCCCACTCAACACCAGAGTTCGCCAAAAACCAAGCCTTGGTACCAATCAACTCACGTGATAACGTCTCGTTACTTGACCATTGAATTCTATTGAGATTCATTGCCAACATACCCATTACCACCACAACAAAAATGGCAACGATGTAGACACTCCCTTGCTGTGAACGTTTTCTAGGGAACATTGAGCACCTGTACATCATGTTGGAAGTTAGACGCTTCACTCGCTTGATTAAATACTAGATTTAGACGAACTAAAGCTGAGCGAAGTAGTGACGCTTCAAGGTGAGTAAAACTGCTTTTTACTGGGTCGATATTGGTGGCAACACGAATACCGTTTCGCTCTATCTGACCAGACGTGGTGATGCAATAATCGACCTTGTTTGCTGAGTTGTAGATATACAAACGCTGCCCAACCGAGTTCTGTTCTGGCAATTGATTTAACGTAAAATATTGTGCTTCGACCACAGAGCTGACCCCTGCCAAACTTATCGCTCGACGACCTTCAAGATCTTGTTGTCGACTCGGATTAATGATCAACCTTTCGGTATTGGCAAATTTATGGGGATATTGGTGAATGTTACCCACCACAAACTCAGTTTTTCCTAGCTTCTCATCCAAATGATAAAAGCCGGAAAAGGTTATTGGATAATACGAGACACATTGACCGTTCAAAGAGGTTTGAATGCTGTTGGGGACGGCGTGTCTAAGCTCACGGGACATTTTCTCAATAACAAACTGCGCTTGGTTCTGGATTTTAGTGCGCGCTACTGAATCCACATAACCGCGAGCACCAAACTCGACAAAACCAGCAATTCCTAAAAACAGAATTCCAACCACAACCATGGTGATGATCATTTCTAGTAAGGTAAAACCGCCTGATTGCTTAACGGAGAATGACATTAGTAATTCCCCTTATACGCAACAAACTCATACTCGGTGAAATTACTCGCTGATACGCGGACAATGATCTTTTTGAACGAGCTTGTTTGATGTGGAGTTACTTGACCACTGAGTGCGTTATCGTAGTCGTAGCTAACCAAAATATTAACGACAAAATTGCGGTAGTCGTCTTGCTCATCACCACCGAGAAGTCTTGTAATAGATAAGCCTTGCTGGCACTGCTGCTGGGCGTTGGCACCGTACCAGCAGCCTATATAGTCATCAACATCATTATAGAAGGCGGGCTGCTCGTTCTTGTCCGGACCTAATGAAGCGGGTAATGTGCATTGCTTATCAAGTTCATCGCAACGCCATAGACTGCCGTTACGATCGCTCTGCTCATCAAAACTCACAGCTAATATCTGGTTCAATACTGCTTGTCCTAATGAAGCGGCTCGTACTTGGTAGTGCGGTAATGCGCTTTTCTGCACACTAGGGAATAAGAAGCTCGTCAATGTAATCAAAGCGATGGCCAAGATCACTATGGCAAGTACGCTTTCGATCAGCGTCATTCCTTGACTCATTTTTCTAGCACGCATCGACAAAACCTTCTGAATTAATACAAATGGATGCCGATTCACTAAATTGAGTGAATTGAATCGTAATCGGGTAAGTACAAGATTCACATACTGGACGACCAAGTAAGTCAAAATTCAGCAAGCTAGTGGGAGCAGAGACCTGAATGTTATCCAACGCTAAATAGTCCGATTGCTCTTCAGGGTTCACAAGAGTGCAACTGTACCGAGAGCCAAAACAACCATCTTTAATCGCCAGTTGATAGCGGCTATTGAGCTCACCGATATCGCTGATATTGGATTGCATTCGCCCAAGCTGTATTTGCTGAGTAATCGCAATAGCTTGCTCTTGTGCTGCAATCACAGAAAAGCCAGAACGGTTTAAAAATCGACTCG
Source organism: Vibrio mediterranei (assembly GCF_900088415.1). Lineage (GTDB taxonomy): Bacteria > Pseudomonadota > Gammaproteobacteria > Enterobacterales > Vibrionaceae > Vibrio > Vibrio mediterranei. The sequence goes on along the minus strand of NZ_FLLQ01000003.1, from coordinate 203,889 downwards.
CAGCCACTACCGACACAATCGAAACTAAAACGATCACTACGATCAGTTCGATTAGCGTAAATCCGGATAACTTACGTTGTGGGATTAACATAGTAGTACCTGCGAAAATGATTGATAAATAATATACAAAAGGACAGTACTAACTCATCTATCTATCATTAGAAATCGTTAAAAATCAGAATACCTATCACAACACAAAAAAGGCCAGCCGGAGCTGACCTTTTTGCGTCTTGGCTAATTAGCAACCTGACGCATCAACGGTTACTCTAGGTGCTGTACCCGCTTGAGTTGATTCGTCGTATCTTACAAAACAGTTAGATTGGCGAATCGTACGGAAGTTAGCATTTGAACCATCATCAAAGGTAGCAATTAGCGCGTCACGACGAGTCGCAAACATCCAATCTTGTTGCAAGCCATCTACTGCACTTACAAGGCCAGCTGCATCAGCAGTTGGGTAACCAAATGCAACCGTTACTGCTTCATTTGTACCTGCATTAATGGTGGCCGCTGCTTGCTGCTCAACGCCTTCTACTGCTGCTTTGCCGTAAACAATGCCATTTGCGCCAGAAATAGCACCTTTTAAACCATTAAGAGATGATTCGCGGGCATCACCTTGTAGATTTAAAAAACGAGGTGCTGCAGTTACTGCAAGAATACCCAAAATAACGATCACCACGACCATTTCAATTAACGTGAAACCACTTTGTCTTTTCATTTTTTATATTCCTACAACTTATTTAAGTTCGACTGTAACTTTACCGGTACGAATATCGTACTCGAAGTAATGACGGTTACTTTCGTTTTGTGTATAGCGACATTTAGTGCTGCTTACTGCCTGAGCTAAGTACTTAGTGCCTTTTGAAGGACTGTTTGTATACTGCTCAACCGCTGGAGAGTTTTGCAGTAAGTTCTCCATCAGGAATACGCACGCTTCGACATTTACGTTGTTGCTATTGTTAGCGTTAGTATTACTAGGGTAACCATCACGGAAGCCTGTTGTGCCATCTTCCGAGCGAGTTAACCAGAAACGAGTGCCATCGTAATCAACGTAGTTATTTATACCTGACTTAGTTCGGCCATTAGCTTCCCATTGCGCGCGAGCTGATAACACACCAGTTGCAAAACCACCAGCAACCGCTTCAACGCTAGATTCTTTCGCGCTTTCTGTTACATCAACAAATCGTGGTAGAGCCGCTACTGCCAGTAGGCCTAATACCACAATAACCACGACTAACTCGACTAGTGTAAAACCTTGAGCTTTTTTCATTATTTGATCCATTTATATCAAAAGTGTGATTTTCTGCCCAAATTATAACTAGTTGAATAATGATTACAAAGCATTAACGTCAATTTTTTTACTCAAGTCAAAAAAATGACTTCCATATGCAAGCTATTAATTTTAATTGCTTTAATTTCAATATCAGTATTTATACCGTATACACAACTATAGTTTTTTTATCAATTTGCTCTGATTTTATAAATAGATTGTGTTTTATAGAATCCGCATCGTTGTAAAGTATTGATAACAAGTAGTTACAGTTTCTATTTTCATTATTTGATAGGGTAATCCAACCAGTTTGGTCAAATTTTACGACGGTATTATCAACTTGTAGATAATTTGGTTGTTTCTCTATTAGCCAAGTTTGATGCAATTCATTAATGCGCTGTTGCATAACTTTGCCGATCACTACCGCTTGAGTACGGGTGATTTTTTCTTGATTACGATTCACCGTAGATAAGAAAAACCCTACAAGCGCTAGAATCACACAACTCCAAATTAGCCAGCGCAGCGCATCTCTTTGGAAGAAGACACTTTTGATAGCCATCGCTCGTTACATTCCTTTCATGGCATCGAGCATGCCCCACATAGGCAGGAAAATGCCAAGAGCCAGTATCAATACCATTCCAGCAACCACAGTGAGCAAAATCGGCTCAATTCTGGCGGTTAGGGTCTTCAGATCATAATCAACTTCTCGATCGTAAAAATCCGAAACTTCTAACAGAAGCTCATCAATACGACCCGTTTCCTCTCCGACAGAGATCATCTGAATAACAAGCGGCGTGAAAATATTGGCATTAATAGCAGTTGAAGACACCGTGCTTCCGGCCTCAATAGCCGCCTTCATTTCCATAATGCGGTTTTCCAAATACTTGTTGTCTATTGCTTCAGCCGATAACGCCAATGACTGATTCAAAGGCACACCAGCACGAAGCATAAGAGCAAATGTTCTTGAGAAACGTGAAAGTTGAGCACGATTTACAATGCCGCCGACAATAGGCAGCCTCAACTTAATATGATCCCACTTTTCCCTACCCGCGGCCGTAGCAAGCCAGGCACGAAATGCAAACAAACTGCCAGCTATCGCACCCAATAAAAGCGGCCAATAACCGACGAAGAAATTCGAGGTAGTAATCAGAATACGAGTGGGAAGAGGAAGATCGACGCCAAACCTGGCAAACATATCAGCAAACTGAGGGATAACTTTGATATTCAGTACAAACAACGCGGCAACGATAAAGGTCAACACGAACGTTGGGTAGCGCATTGCCGCCTTAATACGCTTACGAGTTTCGACTTCTTGCTCATAATAGGCAGCCAATTGCTCTAATGCTTGGTCTAAACGTCCCGTATTTTCACCCACAGCAATCATGGAAACAAAAAGTGGACTAAACACGCGAGGATGAAGCTGCATACAACTCGATAAGTTACGCCCATTAGTTAGTTCATTAACGACTTCTTCCAAGGCGTATTTCAGCTGCTTGTTGGTGCAGTTTTGCGTCAGGCCCTTCATGGAGCGTAACAATGGCACACCAGCTTTCGTTAAACTGAACAACTGACGACAGAAAATAACCAGCACTTCTAAAGGTACCGCCGGCGCTATCAATACACTTAGGCTGTCACTAAATGACGTTGACTTACCACCTTGTGAGATCGACGTTGGAATCACCCCACGAGAGATCAAAATCTCCGCCGCAGTTTCTTCATTGGCAGACTCTAGATGACCAGAAATCTCTGAACCATCAAGATTGCGCCCTTTATAACGATAGGTTGGCATTGTCTTATCTCTAGCTATAAACCATCAAACTAAATGTAAATAGGTTCGATGCTACCGGAAGCATCCCCTTCACCCAGTGCCATCACTTCATCTAGGCTGACGGTTCCTTGAATTGCGAGTTCCATTGCGGACGCGAGCAAGGGTTTATATTCTTTCGAGGCTCTAGCTCGCTGTGAGAACAGTACAGCATCATTCGCCCGTAAGGCGTCCATCATTCCTTGATCGAGTTCCAGCATTTCAAATACGCCTATCCGTCCTCGATAGCCGGTTAGATTACAGTTTTGGCACCCCTGCCCTTTATGGAAGGTCATCTCCGTTTGATTAGGGAAGCGAGTCATCAGCCATTGCTTTACATGTTCATCAGTTGGATGCTCACGTTTGCAATCGGGGCAAATTCTTCTCACTAAACGTTGGGCAATGACTGCTCTTACGGCACTAGCAACTAAGTACCCTGGAGCCCCCATATCCATCATGCGTAAAGCACTATCGACAGAATCATTAGTATGCAAGGTTGTAAGAACCAAGTGCCCGGTTAATGCAGCACGCAAACCAATTTCCACGGTTTCTTGGTCACGCATCTCGCCAACAAGAATGATATCGGGATCTTGGCGCAGGAAAGTTCTCAGGATCGATGAAAAATCCAAATTAATTTTTGGGTTTACTTGAACCTGATTGACTCGAGGCAAACGATATTCAACCGGATCTTCTGCAGTAATGATCTTTTTTCCAGGACTATTTAACTCCGTCAGCGCACCATATAAAGTCGTGGTTTTGCCGGACCCCGTTGGTCCAGTGACCAAGATCATTCCATGAGGGCGACGCAACTGCTTTCGCAATTTAATCAGCAGATCATTTGGAATCCCCGACTCTTCAAGCCTTCTGACACCTGTTGATTGGTTGAGCAGACGCATGACCACAGATTCGCCATGTTCAACGGGCATAGTCGACATACGAATATCAACCGATTGTCCTTTGGCTCTAATATTAAATCGGCCATCTTGAGGTAGACGCTTTTCCGAAATATCCAAATTTGCCATAAGCTTCAGTCGCAATACCATTGCTGGCGCAACATTCACTTCATTTAATAACGTCTCATGTAACACGCCATCAATACGCTGTCTAAGACGCAACACGTCGGCATCTGGCTCAATATGAATATCAGAAGCACCTACTTGAATGGCGTCTTCAAACAAAGAGTTAATCAGCTTAACCACCGTCACCTCTTCGCTTTCATCTTCTTCAATATTGAAGTCAAAAACATCCGTCGACTGATGCTCAGCATGAAGCTGCTCTGCAAATGAAGCGATTTCTTTGGTACGGCGATAGTAGCGGTCAAAACCGTCAAGCAATTGCTTTTCGGGGGCAATAACAAACTCGATAGCGTATTGACCAAGTTGGTTTAACAACGATTCCTGAACAAAAAGATCCGCAGGATCGCTCATCGCGACTCGTAATGTATCGTCTCGACGACCAATCACAAGTGCTCGCAAGCGTCTTGCATGAACTTCAGGAAGAAGCTGAACCGCATCCACATCGACTTGTGCCCGACTTAAATCGATCAATGGTAAAGCTAATTGCTGCGACAAAAACGTTAGCATCTGCTGTTCAGACAGGGCAGCCAGTTCTATCAGTGTTGCACCAAGTTTTCGGCCTGTATTACGCTGAATCGACAAAGCCTGCTGTAGCTGCTGTTCATTGATAATGCCTTCTTCAACCAGTAGATCACCGAGACGTTTACGAAGTTTAATTTGCATCATTACTTCCTTCGAGGCTTTCTATGACCTTAAGTCTGTCGCGAATAAATGCTTTCGATTGGCTTGAAACACCTATCTTTTCGAGCGCGTTTTCATAAGAGTTTTTAGCCAGTGAAAACTCCATTTTACGCTCCTGCTGAATAGCAAGCCCCATCCACCAACGAGCATTTTCACCGTCTTGTTGGGTAAGCAACTCATAGCTTTGATAGGCCATATCGGCTTGTTTATTTCGCTGCGCGAGACCGGCTCTGAGTGATAAGTATTCAATCGATGGATACTCAGGCAGATAAACCAACGGCGTGAGGGCAGCCTCCTGCTGATTCTCCTTGATAAGCAATTTCGTTAACGCCAAACGTAACCTTTCACCAGAAGGGTTACGATTAATCCCTTCTTGCAAAAGTTCATACGATTTTCGGGTCTGACCTTTACCGTAGTAGAGCGCCGACAATCGTTGTCTCACTTGCTCATTTTCCGGAGCGTACCTAAGTGCAGCGGTATAATTCTCAAGTGCACCATTAATATCATTGGCATCAATCGATTTCTTGGCTCGTTGAATGGCTTTTTCCGCTAACTGTTCCGAGCTGAGTTCTACTTGCTCAACCACCATCTCTCCACCATTGGCTTGAGGCTCAGCTTTATTTGGAGATAGTTGGGCTAACAGAATAGGTTCAGCAGAGGACGGCAACACGTGCGTATCTGCCATCGTAGTGACAGCTTTTGACTGGTCTTTGACTAGCGATACGCGTTGAATATCAGTCAGCTTTGCATTTGGTAAGTCGAACACAGCAGAAGAAGCGGAGCCTAAATTCGCTGTCGGTGAGTTTAATTGAGCACGAGACTGCGCTAAAGAGCGTGTACTTTCTTGAGGTACACTCATAGAAGGTGACGTATTTGCCGTAGAAAACGCCCAGCTTCCCATCGCTAAACTGACTAAGACTCCAACCCCAATCCACACAATGGGAGAGGTATTCCTCACTTTGGGTATTACAGCTTGCTCAATATTCACGTGAGAATTATTGGGTTTACTAGTCAGATTTGATAAGGCTTTATTAATCGCACTCATAGTTATTTCCATCCCCAGAGTACTGGGTATTTGAATATCGGCTTGGTGGCATCAAAAGTATCTTTTATCGCCAGATACAAGTGGCGGTTTAATACCTGCTGGCTGTTGTCACCAAACGCTAACAACAGTGTTTTATGGCAAATTTGGTGCACCAATCTTGGAACGCCTTTACTTGCTCGCCAAATGGCAGCCAGTTGATGATGACTGAACAGATGTTCCTCACGTCCAGCGCTCATCGTTCTCTGTTGGACATAAGCAAAACACTCAGCTTTTGCCATAGTACGTAATGTGGCGCTGAAGGTGATTCGCTGTCTAAATTGCCTTAGGTGATGCTGTTCAAGTCGCGTATCCAATTCAGGCTGCCCAAACAGCACTAAATGCATCAATTTGCTGTCTTCGGTTTCTAGATTTCCTAATAAACGAAGCGTCTCTAGTGCTTCATCAGATAAGGCCTGAGCTTCATCAATCAAAGCTACTACTGGTCGCTTCGACTGTTTGGCTTCGATAAGTTTTTTCTGAATATCTTCGAGCAACGTATGTTGCTGGCATTGCTCTATGCCAAGTTCTTTAGCAATAGCAATTCTTAACTCGGCACCGGACAACACCGGATTGGGCAAATAGACTAAGCTGTAATCAGCCTCGAGCTGTTTGATTAACATTCGGCAGACTAGGGTTTTTCCAGTACCTACTTCGCCCGTGACTTTGAGGACTCCTTCACCAAGTGCCACGCCCGCCGTCACAGTCTGTATCGCCTCATAATGCGGCGACAGACCAAAAAACAGCGCAGTATTGGGCGTCAGCGCAAATGGGTATTGCTCAAATCCGAAATAGTCTAAGTACACCGTTTATCGTTCCAATCTCTTCAACTCAAACTTCAAGCCCTAAGCCTTTTAATCTTCTGGGAACCACTCGTTAAGTAAGTCTCGAGAACGCTCAACTTCTTTCTGCCATGTATTCACACCAACAACAGTCGGACGTAGCAAGATGACCAACTCTGTTTTTTCCGTCACGTTTTGCGTATTTCTAAACAAGTGTCCCAGTGCAGGGATATCCCCAAGATATGGCACTTTAGAGACCATTTCAGTGGTTGCCGATTTCATCAGACCACCAATCACAACGACGTCACCGTCAGCTGCACGGATAACGGAGTCTGATTCACGAATAGAGCTTTTCGCTAGCGGCACAATGATAGACCCCCCTAACACTTCTATCTCTTTTTTCTCTTCTTGAACTTCAATAACCGCAGGATGAACATGCAGCAGAACATTACCTTTTTCATCAATTTGCGGCGTCACGTCCAAAGAAATACCCGAAAAGAAGGGCGTTAATTCAACTTGAGGCGCTACGTTGGCATTTTCACCAGAACCAATAACCGTTGAGATATCGGTAACGAAGTACTCATCGGTACCCACTTTGATAACCGATTTTTGGTTGTTGGCGGCGGTAATTCGAGGACTAGAAAGGACATTGAGATCGCCTTGCGTCGCCATAAAGCTCAATACGGCTTCAAAATGTCCGTCCGTAATGGTCACATTGGTTTGCCCACCTAACAGGGTGCCAATCTGATTTAAAGGTGGCACTGGGTTTTGCGCTGGTCGGGAGATAGAAACACCACCACTACCAATTGCCGCACCAATATTGCTCCAGCTAATGCCTTGTTGATAACCGTCGCTCAGCGTTACTTCTAGAATCTTTGCTTCCAGAATCACTTGACGATGAAGTCGCTGCTGCGACATATCTAAAAACTCTCTAACCTGACGAATTTCATCGGGATAAGCACGTAAAGTAAGTAAACTAGCTTGAGGGGTAACCACCACACTGCGACCGTCACCAGTACCTATCAACTTACTTACCGCTTGCTCAAGCGAAGGCCAGAAATCACTTTCACTGGTGGTTTCAATACGAGTTCCACCTTGCTCATTATTGTTGCTATTGCCACCATTAACGTTATTTGAGCTTGATGAACTGGACGAGTTCGAATTTGAACTGTTCGAGCTCGAGTTATTGTTTGAATTACTGCTATTGTTGTTATTGCTCGAATCTCTGCTGGAGATGGTTCCGGTCGTTATCGAGGTTAATGAGCGACCTGAACGTTTGAACTGCAAATAATCCACTGGAATAGAAACTGTGCGTAAACCCGCTGGATACACTTGGATGATTCGACCTTTTTTCTCAATGTCATAACCATACATATCACTAACGTTATCCAGCACTTCATCTAATGTCACGTCGCTCAAGTTAGCAGTAATTTTACCCGATACGCTCGGGTGAATAGACACGCTGTACTCGGTTCCTTTTACCAAACTGGTGAAAAATGCCTTGGCTTCGACGCCATTGGCTTGCACTCGGAAACGCTTCAGCGTTCGGCTCGAATGTGAGCCTGCCTGAGCGTCTAGCTCAGGCATTAGGTCAGCTTCCACTGTTGGGGGTAACTCATCTAGGCTCTTGTTATTCGCATTGTTCACCGATTCATTGAGACTTTGCTTTATTTCAACCGGATCTCGATGTCCCATTGAACATCCCACCAATGCTGCGATACATATACCGACTACTACCTTACGCATCATATTCTTATAGCCTTAGTTTTTTACGTCCATCGCAAATAAGCCAAGTTTCCACTGCTTGCCTGCGCGCTGAAGGAGGAGATTTTCACTGTTGATGTTGACGACTTTGTAACCGTTAATGACATCACCTTTTTCAACCACTTTGTCATTCATCACGGCTGAACACGGCATTGCCTGTTCGCAGACAATGCTTTGCAATGTCGGCAATCGATACACTACTTTTTTCTTCGGTTTCGTTTGTACTTGTGTTGGCTGCGCCCACCCTAAAGGTGCAGTGGGATCTTGGGTCGCCCACGAAGACATGGAAACACTCAATAAGGCGATAAATATTGCTCTAACCACCGATAAACTCCTTGCGAGTGCCCAGTGTGTACACTTCTAAAATCAAGCGAGCTTTGGGATGTTTTTCCACATCATATTTAAAGCTACGCCAGTAATATTTAACCGGCATTTGCTCCAACTCAGACAGATATTTAGCGATAGCAAAATAGTTACCCGTCAATTCAATCTTAACCGGATGAACAAAGTAACCGGAGTACTCACTTGCTCCATCAGTGCCAGTAATAGGCTCTGGTGGTAGCGACTCAAGAGCAACAAGTTTCAAGCTTTGGCTCTTGCTTAGCACCAATTCAAGCAGGTTCGTCATTTGAACCGGTGAGATAAGGTTATCCACCAATCCAGAGAGCTGTTCTGATAACGCTTGGCTCTCAGCAATTAGCCGATTGAACTCAAGATTAATGTCTTTGTCTGGATCTTGTTTAAGTTGGCTGCTCAATACTGAAAGCTGCCCCTCTAATTCCATGTTTTCACTGGAAACTTGTTGAAGTTGTCGTTCCAAACGGCTCTTTTGCAATAGACTAGGTTCAAGCAACAGCAGATAAAGCATCATAGCCACAATGACGAAAGCACAGATTGAGAGTAACGATTTTTCTCTTGTACTTAAGGCGAGGAACCTCTGATCTAACTTCAGCCAATAGTCCTTCACTGCTTAGCCTCCAATACTTGTGTCGCATCCACTTTTTCACCCGCATTTGCCACAGTATCTAGAGTTCGAATTTCTGGACTGGTACGCAATTCAAATGTCACGACATCATTAGTATTACGACCAATTTTCAAGGTCTTAAAGGTTCTTCCAACCAGACTTTGCTCTTGCTTGAATTGCCCAACCCAGTTTGGAATCACACTGGCGTTTCGTGCTAATCCAGAAATATCAATATTGCTTTTATCAAGGTAAATATGTTGAATTGAAATGTCGTTCCTTCCCAACGTCGCAAGCGAGTTCATCACGCTTGAATAGCCAACTTGCTGCTCTTTGTCATAGTCATCTACCGCATCCAACGCGTCTTTTTTCGCGGCGATCTCCTGCTTTAAGCGCTCTACGGCGGCAACTTTAACCGGAGAAGGTCGATGTGACTCCAACGCCGCTTTTTGCTGACTTAATTCATCATGTAGCGAGTCTGCGCGAGACTCCGATTGTGCAAGCTCGCTTTCTAATTGAGCTGTTGAAACTGAAATATACCCGTACACCGCAACAGCAGCTGTTACCGTCAGAGCCAGTACAGACGCAACTCGAGCTAAGGTAAAATGCTCTTGCTTAGGCTTTAAATACGATGGATACAGGTTAACTGCTGGTCCTTCCAACTGCTCACTGGCGATTTGAGCTAATAACGCCCCAGACCAACCCGTACGCTCAGAAACTAGGGGCATTACTTTGACATTCAATCGTGCAGTGAGCGCTTCAGCCAGTTGAGTTTCCGATTCTTCATCACAACAAACGTGCAACGCATGCACGCCACCTGTTTTTAATTGCGATGACAGATAGTCAAGAGACCTTTGCAACTCAAGAGCCAAGCTGTCGACATCAAGTCCAATGGTTTCGTCTTGAATAACAGGGCCAGAAACACTACGAATGGTTCGATGGAAAATCGGCAATTGTTCAACAAAAGCACTGACTCGATAGTGATGAAAACGACTTCTTTGCAATAAAACCGCGCTGTGACTCTCTTTTTGAGCTCTTGCCCAAAATAGCTCTTCTGGAATAACTTGAGCCAGTTCCAATCCTAACTTTTCTAATACACCGCGAAGCTGTAACAGCCAGGATTTCTGAATCACATAGGCAGTTGTTTTATTCAAGCTTGGCAGCTCTAGACCATCGGCAACAATCTCAGTCACTCGCTCACTGATAACATCCTTCAATAAAAAAGGCAGAGCTTGAGGCCACTCAGATTTTGGTATTCTTGGCGTGTCTATTTGATAGGTATGATAAAGGTCGCTACCAATGACAACATTGACGCTTTGGCCCTTGGTTGCTTTAGGCTGCAGAAGTTGCTCAAGCGCCTTTTGCCAATTGTTGGCAGTAATATCACAGTTACTAACCTTAAGCTGTCCTTTCTCTGACAAAAAGACGCCATCCGACTGCATAATAACTACCATTGGGGAAGTATTCGCTTGTTTCGACCCAAATCGAGCAACGATGTTTTTAAACGTCATAACATTTCCGCGTTAGGTTCTTTTCCAACGATTTCTTCGTCCAGGCTTTATCATTGCCGCTTTTGGCTTAGGATCTGGCATGAGTTGTGTTTCAGCTGCAAAATAACGTCCTTGACCACCGCTAACACCAAGATCAAGCAGCGTATGCCACTCTTTTTTATTTTCCACGCCTACGGCAATAACTTGTGTTTTGGAGTCCCCACAAGCACCAACCATGCTGCGAACAAACAATTGGTTTTCATCCCGTTGATCAATTTTCTTAATTAAGCTGCGATGCAACTTAAGATAATCTACTTTCAGATCTTTGATGTAATGAGTACTCACAATCGAACGACCAGCCTGACCTACGATTACTGTGCACCCTAAACCGGACAGCATTCTAACAACTGGGCGAATATAGTCCAGATGTTGAACTAGTCTTGCCTCGGAAAATTCAAAGCTTAATTGTGAGCGTACCGCGATAGGCAATTGCAACAACTCATCACGAAACCACTTAAAATAGCCTTTATTAGCAAATGGCACGACATAAAGATTGATAGAAATCGGTAGAATAGCCGGACTTTTCTTAATGTTTCGTAACACTTTATTGAGCACTGCACGATCAAAATTGGACTCGTAGCCTACTTGAAGTAAAGCGGAATGGAATCGTGACGCTTTAACAATACCTCGTTCCGGATCTTCAATTCGCGCAAACAATTCTTTGTGAAGTACGTCGAGCTCCTTCCCTTTTTCGTACAAATAGCAGGGCTGCGAAAAAATAAGTAGATTTTCAGGCAGAAGCGCTTTATCAAACAATGTACGCCAACGCACACTGCCACGCTCATCGAATTTTTGGACTTGCTTGCTAAAGCGACTCCAGTTATTTACCTTTTGCAGTTGAGCACTTTTCAGCGCCGTTTCAGCCTCTTCCATGATGCGCCCTTGGCGTTCACCTTCGGAATACATACTGACACCAATGTGACACCAGTTCTCTTCATCAAGAGGCATTGGCGGCGTGATCTTTTCAAGCTGACGAATACATTGGTTTGCTAGGTTAGCAACATCTTTGCTACTTTGATGCGGAATAAATACCGCAAAATCGGCGTCATAGTAACGGGAGAAAATCACATCAGGATATTTCTGAACCGCGTTGGAAATCACTTCACCAACTTCCACGAGGAAGTCATCTGACGTCGATTTACCTTGAACCTCCTGTACTTGATCCCAGTCTTCAATGCGAAATAGCATAACGCCGCCTTGAGCGCCGCTTTCATGTATCGCTGATTCTAGTTTGCTATCAAATAGCATTCGATTTGCGCTGCCAGTCAATGGATCAAGGAAGGTTTGTGTGCGAATAAAGGTGTCGAATCGACTGCGCTCTTGGCGAGCATCTTGCAATTCTTCGATTAAAATGTCCAAAGCCTCACTAGCAGTATAAGGCCATTCTCTTTCATCTCCTTTAGCAAACTGCTCTACGCGACCGCCTAAGATCATCCGACCTCGCTCTTCCAATAACTCTGAGCCAACTAGCTGTTTACGAAGCCACTTCACCCCTTGCATTAGACAAAAGACAATCAACCCAAAAGCTAAAGTGACCGACCACATGGCTTCAATGGAATAACGCACATCCAAATAAGGGGGCAGCGCGGTAAATTCGACGCGATAGCCATCATTGCGCTCTAAATCAAAACCTTCTCGATACACAATGGTGCGATCTATGGTTGGAGAGGTGTTTTTGTATCGGTATACCACGCCAGCTGAAGAGGTCAGCTGCATCTCAATGATATTACTGGCTTGCAACATCTTAGGCATCCAACGCTGCATCATATAGGCTGCATCGGGGTCTTCTAATTCTTTATCGATAACTCGAACAATGCCAGCCAAGTGGTGATTGAGGTACTCTTGGCCCATCCTTTTAATGGATAGCGTTCCGCCAACAAACAGAATAAATACGGCACTCATGACAATTACTGTCACAAAAGCCACTAAGCGAGTGCTCAGTTTGAGGGTGGGAGTTTGCCTCATAGGTACTAAAGTCCTTTTTGAACCGATGATGTCATTAACGTTTGTCGTCCGAACTCAACTCGTTGATGCAACAAGAGAGATTCATGCGCACATTATATAAAATAAGCTGTCGCGTTAACTGTTTGTTATATCAAATTTACTATAACCCGTTAAGCAACAAGCAATGCGTTGTCTCTAAGAAACAAAAAAAACCGCGAATTCATCGCGGCTTTTCTATGCAAAAATCAAATAGAACTTAATTTGACTTGATATTCAGCACTGATTAGAACGGGATATCGTCATCGAAGTCCATTGGTGGTTCATTGTATTGCGGCTGCTGTTGAGCAGGTTTTTGCTGAGCTGGTTGTTGTACAGGTTGTTGAGGCTGTCCCCAACCCTGTTGTTGAGGAGCTTGCTGCTGCATGCCACCACCTTGGTTCATGCCGCCTTGCATACCACCCTGCATAGGAGCACCACCACCTTGGCGGCCACCTAGCATTTGCATCACGCCGTTGAAACCTTGAACAACAACTTCCGTTGTGTAGCGGTCTTGACCACTTTGGTCTTGCCACTTACGAGTTTGCAGTTGACCTTCAATATAAACTTGAGAGCCCTTACGCAGATATTCACCAGCAACTTCCGCTAGCTTGCCAAACAGAGCAACGCGGTGCCACTCAGTTTTTTCACGCTGCTCGCCTGTCGCTTTATCACGCCAAGATTCAGAGGTTGCGATTGTAATATTCGCCACGGCACCGCCGTTTGGCATGTAACGAATTTCTGGGTCGTTACCTAAGTTACCCACTAGAATGACTTTGTTTACTCCACGGCTTGCCATGTTTTGCTCCGTAACCACAGTGTGTTTCAAATTAGCCCAGTAGGATAACACGAACCACTGGTACCGCAACAGCGCTTATCCTGAGGATACCAAAATAACCCCTTTCCCCTCGTTATTACGAGCGAAGCAAACAATGATAAACTTTATATTTATATCAATTACTTAGATAGTTTTAAGTCACTCTCAAACTACTTTTTTATCACTAGAACATAAACTACATACTCGTCAATATGCATAAAAACCACGAGTAAAAGTGTGCTATGAGAAGAAATAATTACCAACGCGTCATTCAACATGTCACTCTTAATCAAGAGGACTCAGTTACCAAAACGGTCAAGCGCTTATCCCATCTAAGTATTAATGCTATTCAAGCCATCACTCCTCAAGATCTACTTTCAACCACCTCCGGTTCTCGTAATCGTATTTTGCTCTTTGATTACGAAGAATCCTTAGATCTTTTCCAACAAGTGTTAAACCTGCCTTTAGCAAGCAAAAATTTTGAGACCGTACTGATCAATGTTCCGCATCGGCTAACGACCGAGGAGATCCTTAGATATGGTCATATCAAAGGGCTCTTTTACAGCCACGAAGACGCTAAGAAAATCGTGATTGGTCTGGGAGAAATCATTAACGGCAAAAACTGGCTACCTCGAGAAGTAACCAGCCAACTGTTACACCACTATCGCCATGTGGTTTCAGCAAATACCTCTCCCACTGTGGTAGATTTGACGGCTAGAGAAATCGAGATCCTGCGGTGTCTGCAATCGGGAGCCAGCAACTTACAAATATCTGAAGACCTATTTATTACTGAGTCCACAGTAAAATCTCACCTTTATCAAGTCTTTAGAAAGCTTTCTGTAAAAAACCGCCTACAAGCGATAGCTTGGGCCAATCAAAACCTTCTCTCCTAGCAATACACACAAAACACATCTTCATCTACGTAGAGAGTTCGCTCTGTTTTTCAATGCAAAACAGAGCGAACTCTGACACATTTCTACTGTCATAAACCGGCGATAATATGTAGACTTAGGTCCAATCGCCCGTCAGTGGCAACAAATTAAAACGAATAAAGATAAAGGGTTTTATCATGATCAAGAAGTGCCTATTCCCGGCAGCTGGTTACGGAACTCGCTTCCTACCCGCTACAAAATCTATGCCTAAAGAAATGATGCCAGTGGTTAACAAACCATTGATTGAATACGGTGTGGAAGAAGCCATTCAAGCGGGAATGGACGGAATGTGTATTGTTACCGGTCGTGGTAAACACTCCATCATGGATCACTTCGATAAAAACTACGAACTTGAACACCAAATTAGTGGCACTAATAAAGAAGAGCTTCTTGTTGATATCCGCGACATCATTGATTCGGCACAATTCACCTACATTCGCCAACGTGAAATGAAGGGCCTGGGTCATGCGATTTTGACTGGTCGTGAGCTTGTAGGTGACGAACCATTTGCCGTCGTTCTAGCGGACGACCTTTGTGTTAACGAAGATCAAGGTGTACTGGCTCAAATGGTCGCGCTCTACAAACAGTTCCGCTGCTCAATCGTTGCGGTTCAAGAAGTACCTGAAGATGAAACGCACAAATACGGTGTTATCTCCGGTGAAATGATTAAAGACGATCTTTTCCGTGTAGATGATATGGTTGAAAAACCTGAGCAAGGCACAGCGCCTAGCAACCTAGCAATCATTGGTCGTTATATTCTTACTCCAGATATTTTCGAGCTAATTGAACAAACAGAGCCTGGCAAAGGCGGTGAAATCCAAATCACCGACGCCTTGCTTAAACAAGCAAAAGCTGGCTGCGTTTTGGCCTACAAATTTAAAGGTCAACGTTTTGACTGCGGTAGCGTAGAAGGCTATATCGAAGCAACGAACTACTGCTTTGAGAATCTTTACCTAAAAGATGAGAAAACAGCAGAGCTTGGCAAACACGCAACTAAGAAAGCGTAATATAAGCTTGAGCTCACAAAACAAACGATAAGCAGTAGCGCCATTTTCATCGAGAAGTGGCGCTTTTTTACATTTACAGACCTGTTTTTTTATCCAGTATTTCTTTGCACAAACTTCACACTATGTAATACTTGTCACACTACGTATTACATGAGTGGCAACAATGGATAAGATCGAAGTTAGGGGTGCTCGAACCCATAACCTAAAAAACGTCAATCTGACAATTCCTCGCGACAAACTGACCGTTATCACTGGCCTTTCGGGCTCAGGTAAGTCTTCACTCGCCTTTGATACTCTGTACGCAGAGGGGCAACGTCGTTATGTGGAATCCTTATCCGCTTATGCAAGACAGTTTTTATCCTTGATGGAAAAGCCTGATGTTGACCACATCGAAGGCTTGTCTCCAGCTATATCTATAGAGCAAAAATCCACCTCGCATAACCCTCGCTCAACTGTGGGTACCATTACAGAAGTCTATGACTACTTGCGCTTGCTGTATGCTCGAGTGGGCGAGCCACGCTGCCCAGAACACAAAACACCACTAGCCGCACAAACCGTTAGCCAAATGGTTGATAAGGTTCTAGAGCTACCAGAAGGCTCTAAAATGATGTTGCTAGCTCCAATTGTTAAGGAGCGTAAAGGTGAGCATGTTAAAACTCTAGAAAACCTCTCAGCTCAAGGTTTTATTCGCGCCCGTATCGACGGAGAAACCTGCGATCTTTCCGATCCGCCGACACTTGAGCTGCATAAAAAGCACACCATTGAGGTGGTTGTCGACCGCTTTAAAGTTCGAGATAACTTACAGCAGCGTCTTGCCGAATCTTTTGAAACCGCACTAGAACTCTCAGGAGGCATCGTCGGTGTCGCTTGGATGGATGAACCTGAAAAAGAGGACATCATCTTTTCTGCTAATTTCGCTTGCCCTTACTGTGGCTATAGCTTGCAAGAGCTTGAGCCTCGCCTGTTTTCGTTTAACAACCCTGCTGGGGCCTGCCACACGTGTGATGGTTTAGGAGTCCAACAATACTTCGATCCAGCCCGAGTCGTGATGGATGAAGAACTGAGCATTGCTGAAGGTGCGATTCGTGGTTGGGATCAGAAGAACTACTACTACTTCCAAATGCTGACCTCACTGGCCAAGCATTACGACTTTGATTTATACGCGCCCTTTAAATCTCTGCCGAAAAAGATCAAAGATGTGGTGCTCACAGGCTCAGGTCGTACAGAGGTAGAATTTAACTACGTTAACGATCGCGGTGATATCCGCGTGAAACGCCATCCATTTGAAGGGATCCTAAATACCCTTGAGCGCCGTTATCGTGATACTGAATCTAACTCAGTACGTGAAGATCTCGCGAAATATATCTCGACAAAATCCTGTGGTTCTTGTGGTGGTACTCGGCTGCGTGAAGAAGCACGTAATGTCTTTATCGCTGATACCACATTGCCAGAAATCGTCGAAATGAGCATCAGTGGTGCCATGGACTTTTTCCGTTCATTAGAGCTTGAGGGGCAACGCGCCCAAATAGCAGAGAAAGTCATGAAAGAGATCAATGATCGTCTGCACTTCCTCATTAATGTAGGCCTTAACTACTTAAACCTGTCACGCAGTGCCGAAACACTTTCAGGCGGGGAAGCGCAGCGTATCCGCTTGGCAAGTCAAATTGGTGCAGGTCTAGTCGGGGTAATGTACGTTCTTGATGAGCCTTCTATTGGTCTCCACCAGCGCGACAATGAACGTCTTCTTAATACGCTAACGCATTTAAGAGATCTAGGTAACACCGTATTGGTTGTTGAACACGACGAAGATGCTATCCGAACGGCAGACCACGTCATTGATATTGGCCCTGGCGCAGGCGTTCATGGTGGTTCTGTAGTAGCTGAAGGTACTATTGAAGACATTATCCAATCAGAAGAATCACTAACCGGTCAGTACCTAAGCGGGAAACGAGAAATCGCGATTCCTCAACAGCGTACGCCAATGGATGCCAAGAAGGTGGTGAAGCTGCAAGGTGCAACAGGCAATAATCTTAAAAATGTC
The DNA here is from genome assembly GCF_900088415.1 of Vibrio mediterranei. GTDB lineage: Bacteria > Pseudomonadota > Gammaproteobacteria > Enterobacterales > Vibrionaceae > Vibrio > Vibrio mediterranei. The sequence continues at coordinate 186,146 of NZ_FLLQ01000003.1, read as the reverse complement.
GATTTAACTATTCCAGTTGGTCTATTTAGCTGTATTACTGGTGTTTCCGGTTCAGGTAAATCCACCTTGATTAATGATACCTTCTTTAAGATAGCGCACACTCAGCTCAATGGAGCAACAACTGCCGAACCATCCCCTTATAAGAAGATTGAAGGTTTAGAGCATTTCGATAAAGTGATCGATATTGACCAAAGTCCAATAGGTCGTACACCCCGCTCTAACCCTGCTACTTATACTGGTATCTTCACCCCCATTCGCGAACTGTTTGCAGGCACTCAAGAGTCACGCTCTCGTGGCTACAAACCAGGTCGCTTTAGCTTCAATGTTCGCGGCGGCCGCTGTGAAGCATGTCAAGGTGACGGCGTTATCAAGGTAGAAATGCACTTTTTACCTGATGTATACGTGCCATGTGACGTATGTAAAGGGAAGCGTTATAACCGTGAAACGTTAGAAGTTCGCTACAAGGGTAAGACCATTGATGAAGTGCTACAAATGACTGTAGAAGATGCTCGTGAGTTCTTCGATCCGGTTCCTGTAATTGCTAGAAAACTACAAACCCTAATGGACGTAGGTCTTTCGTACATTCGTCTCGGTCAAGCTGCGACAACACTTTCAGGTGGTGAAGCTCAGCGGGTTAAACTGGCTAGAGAACTCTCTAAACGTGATACGGGTAAAACGCTCTATATTTTAGATGAGCCAACAACAGGTCTGCATTTCCACGATATCGAGCTGCTCTTGTCCGTTCTGCACCGTCTTCGTGACCATGGCAATACCGTCGTGGTTATCGAGCACAATCTTGATGTCATTAAAACTTCTGACTGGATCATCGATTTAGGGCCAGAAGGTGGACAGGGAGGAGGAGAAATTATCGCTCAAGGGACCCCAGAAAATGTGTCTCAAGTCGAAGGTTCTCACACAGCACGCTTCCTAAAACCTATGCTAAAAGGTTAAATTAGGGCATCTTAGAAGAGTGACGTATGGTTACGTCACTCTCTTTCTTGTTCATTAACTAGTAGCAAGCATGGCAATTATTCATACCAACGGTACAGAACTGGCTGAAAATCGAGTTCGTCCCCCGCTCAATCGAAAGTTCATGGCCGCTATGGCGATGCTTTATCTCATCGCGACACATGTTTTCTGGCCAAATCCAGGCGGCTTGGGGCTTGCACTCACCTTCAATAACACAGCGTGGATTGCATTTAGCGTCGCTTTAGCTATTGGGCTTTATCAACTCGGTAGCAACCAAATATTGCGCTACAGCAAACTTACTATTGGTTTGTTGCTCTCTTGTATTCTGTTAAGTGTTCCACTGTTCTACAGCAAACCCGACATGGTTTCCGTCGCTCCTCGATTTATTGCTCTGTGGAGTGGCATGTTGTTGTTCATTGTTTTGCAGCAATTTCGCTTCACCAATAAGCAGAAACAACGGTTTTTGTGGTTGGTTGTCCTAGCGGCTCTGATTGAGTCTGCGATTGGCTATGGCCAATATTTCTTGCTGTCCGATGATAATTTCATGGGATATAACGTAGTCATTAACCGCCCTTATGGGATCTTCCAACAGCCTAATGTGATGGCTAGCTTTCTCGCCACCGCTCTGGTTCTGTCTGGTTATCTGCTCGCACGTCAACGACATAAATATAACTGGCATATCAGCGATGTCTCCATCTTATATTTAACACCCGTTATTACCTTACCTCTAATTGTCGTTTTAGGCTCAAGAACAGGCTGGCTAGGTGCACTAATCGGAACATTGCTGCTTATCCCTTATCTGTATCGACACTCAACTAGGAAGCGCTTTCGAGGCTGGTCTTTTGCTAGTTTAGCCGGCGTAGCATTAGGACTTTTGCTTGGATTTGGCAACAGCAGTAGCCAAAATCTTATCGAACAAAAAGCCAGCTTTACCGACATTCGTACAACGATTTACAGCCAGTCCATAGATATGCTGATCGAGAAGCCATTTACTGGCTATGGATTGGGAAAGTTTGAAGCTGAGTACATGGTGTATACGGCTCGACAGCACCAGCTCAACAACAATTTTGCTGCTGGCGTACCTGCTCTGGATCACCCACATAACGAATTGTTGTTTTGGGGGATTGAGGGGGGATTGCTGCCGATTCTTGGCATTTTGCTCGCGGCTCTTTTCATCCTAAGCCGAATTTACACCGCTAAACCCGGGACACGCTTGGCTATATTCGCTCTATTCTTACCCATTGCGCTGCACAGTCAAACGGAGTATCCGTTTTATCATTCACTGATACACTGGATTACCTTTATCATCCTGATTTATTGGGTAGACCAACGTACGCCTCGATTAAAACAAGCTTCGTTATCCGGTGTAACTAAGACACTGACGAGAGTGATGTCTCTATTGATACCAATTTTGGTCATCACCTATATGGTTGCATCTTTGCATACTAATTATGTGTTAGCTAAGTTTGAAAAATCTGACCCAGTCGATGTCACCATCTTAGAGCAAGTCAGTAACCCTATGGCATGGCAAGATCGTTATGACTGGGATGTCTATAGCACTTACCTAAAGCTCGGGTTACGCACTGGTGATAAAACGCTAATTCAACCTTATATTGACTGGTCTGTGGATATTATCCGTCACAAGCCACGTCCTGCTTTTTATCGTAATCTGATAACGGCTTACCAAGGGATGGGAGATACGAGTAAAGCTCAGCAAGTAAAAACCGAAGCAGAATATCTATTCCCTTATCAGCAGTTTGAGCTAGTTGCTACCGAGCCATTACAGGCGAAGCCTCCCAAAGTCTCTGCTGCAAACTAAATATACTCAATGACAATGAAAATGGGACGCTACCTAGCGTCCCGTTTTTTATCCGCCCCATTCATACAAGGCAGGAATATCAATGATATCGTTATCAAAGCGAATGGTAATGAACTGAGGCTCTATAGCGAGCAACTGGATATTATTCATTCTATCCCCTTCTTTTAACTCTTGACCATTGATTTTAACCCAACGTCGCTGAGCATCAGACGAATACATATGAGTTTGTAGATTCAATGCAGGCAGACGTCCACGATAACGAGCTTGATTATCTTCCAGAGCGATATGATCTGAATTACTTGGTACTAAAGTAGGTTCTGTCTTATTGATGGCAGACGCGACTTTGCGAGCAATCTCAGGGTCTAAACCACTCAGATCTAAGTTCTCTAAATCAAAAGACTGTTCTGAAGCCGTGTTGGTATCTGGCACAACATCAATAGGTGAACTAGCACTCGTCGTGTTTACAACTTGAGTGACCTGAGTCGTAGCAACGGGCACGCTGACTTGTGGCAACGGTTTAAGCTGCGAAAAATTAGGGTATGCCAAAATAGAGTATGATTCGCTTGGTTTCTGTGGGTCCTCCAGTGCACTCTGAGAGGCTATTGCACCGACAGAAACGAGCACTAAACTACTCCAGATTAGAGACTTCATAGTGACCCCTCTTGGTTCTGCTTGGCTTCGATGGAAGGTGGGTTATTCTGGGTTAAAAGCTCCAATTTACGCAGCGTATTACGCCCAGCTATGCCATCAACATCAATATTCTGCCAACGCTGAAAGACTTCCACTTTACGTTTTAGTGCTTCGTCGAAAATATCGCTACCAGAAGGTGTACCTCCAAGCACTTTTGACAATTTTTCATCCAATAACCGAACTTGCGCTCCCTGTTGATTCAATCGGAGCGTGGTTTGCAGTTCACGTTGCCAAATAGAGTAGTATTCACCAGTCCATAACTGCTCAAGCCATGATTTCGGCAAAGAGATACGTTGCTGACCATTCAGCACTTGCACTTGGTCGTCTGAAACTTGATACAGCACCACATAACTTTGTCGTCCATCCAAATACAAAGACATCACAACAGGCAGATTCTGTTGCTCTATCTGAGACAAGGTACCTAAATACTTTTGGCACTCAAAACTACTGCTCGGTGACTCTTCGCACATGCCATCAAGTACACCTGCTTTGTAGCCCCAAACCGCATAAAGCTCTTGAATCGCAGATATTTTATCTTTTCGTTTAAACAGATCTTGTAGTAGCTCTTTAGGATAAGGTTCATCAACATTATTAACAGGTATTATCACTTCTTTGGAGGAAGAGCTTGAGGCACTGACTGGCTCAGCAACTTGCTGTTGGTTTGATAATGATGACAACCACGCTAATCCTTCTGCACCTTTCCAGTACAGTCCCCCAGCAACTGCAATGCCTAGTAGCACAGGCATTGCATAAGTCGACAATAATTCTGACAAACCACCACCTGTGTTTTGCACCGAATGTCCCACACCAGGAGCTTGGAACGAAAGAATATCTTCACAAGCTTTATGAGCCAAAGACTTAGATACTTTTTTCTCTCCTGAGTGATAAGCATACTGTAACGCTTTATCTCCGATGAGATTAATCAAACGCGGAATGCCCTGACTGGCGTTATTTATGGCAGCCACTGCCCCCTTCGAAAACAGTGAAATGTCACCGCCAGCCATCGACAAGCGAAAGTCTATATATTGGCGAGTCTCCCCTTCCGTAAGCGGCAATAGGTGATAGCGTCCGGTGATTCGTTGGGCCAATTGGCGTAATTGGGTTGTGCGCAGTTTGTCTTGTAACTCAGGTTGACCAATCAACAAAACTTTCAGTAACTTATGATCATCCGTTTCAAGGTTAGTCAACAGTCGCAACTGCTCGAGAACTTCCGCAGAGAGATGCTGCGCTTCATCGATCACAAGTAGCGTATTAATACCTTGTTGATCATTATCGATTAAATATTGGTATATGGCTTGGCTGAGCTGTTTTAAGGAAGCCCTTTCAGGGTAACTAAGTGAAAACTCGTCGCAGATGGCTTCAAGCAGATCTTGGCTCGAAAACGTAGGATTTAGGATCAATCCAGATGCCGTTTTATCATCCAGTGACGCTAACATGGCTTTGGCTACGGTGGTTTTTCCTGTCCCCACTTCTCCCGTTAACATGGCGAATCCACCACCTTGGCCAAGACCAGCTTGAAGGTGCTGCATTGCTTCTCGATGTCGCTGACTCAAGAATAAATAACGAGAGCTCGGTACTATTGAAAATGGCACCTCGTAAAAACCAAAATAATCCTTATACATCCATTCAACCTTACAATATCAGTCAAAGCAAAGTACCATTGAGCTAGATGAATGCCAACGGCTAAGTACGAAAAAGGGGAGCCAATTTGCAAGTCTATCTTGTTGGGGGCGCAGTACGCGACCAATTGCTTAAACTTGAGGTCTATGACAAAGATTGGGTCGTGGTTGGCGCAACACCAGAACAAATGTTGGCTGACGGCTTTCAAGCTGTAGGCAAGGAATTTCCTGTCTTCTTGCATCCTAAGTCGAAACAGGAACACGCTCTCGCTCGCACTGAACGCAAAGCTGGCAAAGGCTATACCGGTTTCGAATGCTTTTCATCGCCAGATGTTACTCTAGAACAGGACTTAATGCGCCGCGATCTTACCATTAACGCCATGGCACAGGACGATTCCGGACGTATTATTGATCCTTACAACGGACAGCAAGACATAAAAAATAAAGTGTTACGTCATGTCTCACCGGCATTCGTTGAAGATCCACTTAGGGTGCTGCGAGTCGCTCGTTTCGCGGCCAAGCTTGCTCACCTCGGATTTACTGTCGCTCAAGAAACCATGGATCTAATGAAATCAATTGTTAACGATGGGGAATTGCAGTACTTAACCGCCGAGCGAGTGTGGCAAGAGTGGCACAAATCACTGACAACTCGTCATCCTGAGGTGTTTTTAGATGTACTTCGTTCCTGCGGTGCGCTTGCAGTTGTTTTGCCAGAGTTAGACGCACTGTTTGGTGTTCCACAACCTGAAAAGTGGCATCCTGAGATCGATACGGGCATACACACGCTGATGGTTGCACAGCAAGCTGCATTGCTAAGCACATCGCCAATCGTCCGTTTTGCCGCTCAAGTTCATGACCTCGGAAAAGCTCTAACGCCTGCAGAAGAGTGGCCAAGCCATAAGCTTCATACACACACTGGACAAAAAGCTATAAAGTCTCTTTGTAGTCGCGTACGTGTACCTAATGAGTACCGTGATTTAGCTGTTGCGGTTTGCGCTCAGCACTCCAACGTTCATCGTGCGGCCGAGCTAAGGCCGGCAACCTTCATTAAGATTTTTGGCCAACTCGATGTGTGGCGTAAACCTGAAAAATTACAGCAAGTCTTGGTTTGCTGTGAGGCCGATCATAAAGGACGAAAAGGACTGGAGAGAGCCCCGTATCCACAAGCTGAACGTTTCATGCAAGCTTACCAAGCGGCAATCAGTGTGGAAGTGCAAGACATCATAGCAGATGGTTTTAAAGGGCAAGCAATTAAAGAAGAACTTGATAAGCGTCGTGTTAAAGCCGTAGAACAAAGCCTAAGCCCTAAGGCTTAGGCTTTGTCGTCTTAGCTCATCAGTAGAAACGCAAATAGGCCCACACCTAAAATCAGTCGATAGATCACAAATGGTGTCATACCCATTCTTGAGATCAATTTTAGGAAGAAGTGAATACAAATGTAGGCGCTAATAAAAGACACGATGATGCCAGTTAGTAGGAAACCAACATGAATGGGCTCAGAGCCTGTCACCAGTTTTAGACCAAGATAAGCACCAGCCAGAGTGATAATTGGGATAGACATCAGAAACGAGAAACGCGCTGCCGCTTCGCGAGTAAATCCGAGATACAACGCCGCCGTGATGGTCGCACCAGAGCGAGAAGTACCAGGTATGATCGCCAAAGCTTGTGCTAAGCCAATAAATAACGCTTTCTTCCAACCCGCTTGGTATTCATCGTCTGCTAACTTGGAGTTTTTGTCTACCCACCAAAGCAGCAAACCAAACACGATTGTCGTTGTCGCAATCACATAAGCACTGCGCAAATACAGTTCCACGATGTCCTTCATCAGCAAACCAAAGATACACGCAGGAATAGTTGCAAGGACAATCATCCAAGCCAACTTAGCCTCTTTACTGCGCTCTCCTTTGAAAATAGAGCCGAATAGCGCGCCAAATAAGGTAACCACTTCCTTGCGGAAATAGATAACCACCGCAGCTAACGTACCCACGTGTACTGCCACATCAAAGGCTAAACCTTGGTCTTCCCATCCTAAAACCGCTGAAGGTAAAATCAGGTGAGCCGAACTTGAAATAGGTAAAAACTCAGTAAGTCCCTGAATTAGAGCCAATATAAAGGCTTCAAAATAACTCATTATTAACTACCAACTAAAATTGAAAATCGATTCTTCTTAAAGCCACAGGAGCTGGAATCGCCGCTAAGATCTGACAGAGTGTGCGCTCATCATTTGGAATGACCAAATCTGGAGCAAGATCATACAGAGGTTGTGTGACAAATGAATATTTAAAAATGTCTTCACGTGGAACAAGCGGCTTTTTTTGTGAGATTTCATTTCCAAACAACAGGATATCGAGATCTATGGTGCGATTTTGAAACTTAGCCGCGTCAATATCTCGCCCCCACTTTACTTCGATCTCTTTCAAAGCAGCACTAAACTCAACCAAGTTCAGCGATGTATCTAAACGAACCACCATGTTGTAGAAATCATTACCTGAGAAACCAAAAGATTCACAAGCATACACCGGTGACATTTTTAAGTTACTAGCGATGAGCGATAGCTCTTGGCACGCAGCGCGAATGTGTTTTTCACGATCCACATTAGAGCCCACACCAATAAAGGCAGTAATCATGCCTCGCCTCTTTCGATGACAACACCAACACTTTTGGCCTGTGGTACTGCACCCGGTTTCGCTAAACGAATTCTCACCCAAGGCACTGAAAATTGAGTTTGAATTAACTCAGCAATTTCTTCAGCAACTCTTTCTACCAGCAGAAAACGACCGTTTTCAATATGATTGAGTACGGCTTCGCTCACCTTTGAGTAATCTAATGCATCAATGACATCGTCGCTTTTTCCAGCTGGAGCATTGTCGTGAGCCATCTCAATATCTAATATAAGCTTTTGTTTTATTTCTTGTTCCCAGTCATAAACACCAATAGTAGTAATGACTTCAAGCTGTTCTATAAATACTTTATCCAATGCCATGATTTGTCCTTTATTAGAGGTCGGATACCCATTTGTTGGGAAAAAACGTACTATTTTCGATATGATATCAGTCCCCTTAGATAATTTCTTGCGAAAAGGTGCCTAATGACCCCGTTAGCGTTTGCTATGATCATCGCAGCTTACTTACTTGGTTCAGTCTCAAGTGCAGTGCTGATCTGTCGTTTGCTGCGATTACCCGATCCAAGAACAGTAGGCTCAAATAACCCAGGCGCTACCAATGTGCTTCGTATCGGAGGCAAAGGGGCGGCGGTAGGTGTACTATTGTGCGATATGCTCAAAGGTACAATTCCGGTTTGGAGTGGCTACTATCTGGGGATAGACCCTGTCATTCTTGGTGTCATTGCGATTGCTGCGTGTCTTGGGCACATGTACCCTATTTTCTTTCACTTCAAAGGCGGAAAAGGAGTCGCGACCGCACTTGGCGCGATTGCACCTATCGGCTGGGATCTCACCGGACTTATCACTGGCACTTGGTTACTGGTTGCTGTGATCTTTCGTTATTCGTCCTTAGCGGCCATAGTCACGGTTTTGCTTGCACCAGTTTACACTTGGATGGCAAGACCACTCTTTACGCTTCCTGTTGCTATGTTGAGCTGTCTTATTTTACTGAGGCATCACCAAAACATTCGCCGATTGTTTGATGGAAGTGAACCCAAACTTGGTAAGAAAAAAATCTCGTAGTTGGCAGCTAACCAAATAGCAAAAAGCGGCGCCAATTGGCACCGCTAAACACTATTTGAGCGTGGAGAGTTATCACTGTTAGCTATGCTGAGCTAAGAACTCTGTCAGCATGGCAGTCACGTATTCTGGCTGCTCTAAATTACTGATATGACCAGCTTCTGGAATCACATTGATCGCACTGCCAGAAATCAGATCATTCATCAAATACGATTCAAGTACTGGTCGTGGCTTATCTTCTGCTCCGACTGCGACTAGAGCAGGTAGCGCGAATTTCTCAATTTCATCGCACAAATCACGTCGACCGAAGACCATACGACCAATCCGTGCAACTTCAACCGCTCTGTCACCGCTCAATGCAGACAAATTAGTTTCAAAACCATCAACAAGCTCAGCATTAACCTGTTTGGCATTATTGGCAAAGAACAGTGGCACCACTGCTTCAACAATCGGTGCTGGCACGGCTTTAAGCTCGGTGATCGTTGCTAGCATGGCGAAATATTTAGCATGAGCAACTTCAGGCTCTAGACCTACAAACGTGTCCATAAGGACTAAGCTCTTGACTCTTGCTGGTGCTAATACGGTTAGCTCTGCGCCCCACATCCCGCCAACGGACAAACCAACGATAGAAAACTCATCAATTTCAAGCTCATCCATTAACGCCAAGAGATGTTGCGCGTAATCTTTAAGATTCGACATCGAAGTTGGCGCTGCCTCGGACTCGCCATGTGCCCAAAGGTCTGGAACAATGCAGCGATAGTGTTGGCTTAGCGCTTCCACTTGCGGTTGCCACATCGCACTGTCCCACAAATAGCTGTGACCAAAAAGAACTACTGGTCCTTGACCCACATCTTGATATGCCATGGTTTGGCCATCAACCTTGAATTGTTTCATATTCGTTCATTCCCTATGTTTTTTAACAGGTTAACACAGATAGTAAGTCACAGACTTTCGCTATTTTGTTAAAATATGTCGTTAAAAAAGGCCACCTAAGTGACCTTTTCTTTACGCTTTAATCGGCTTTAGTTGGTCAATTGGCCAACGTGGCGTAGCCTCTACTGAGAGCTCAGCGGCTTCACCATTTTTCAGTCGCTGCATACCGGCATAAGCTATCATGGCACCATTATCGGTACAAAATTCAGTACGAGGATAATAGACTTCACCTCCAATTTTGTTCGCGAGAGTTTCAAGCTCTTGACGCAAGAATTTGTTAGCACTCACACCACCAGCAATAACGATGCGCTTCATGCCAGTTTGTTTTAGAGCACGCTTACATTTAATGGCCAATGTATCGCACACCGCTTCTTGGAATGCATAAGCGATATCTGCACGGGTTTGTTCGCTATCATCATTGGCCGCGATTGTATTCGCAGCAAAAGTCTTCAAACCAGAGAAACTCATATCCAAACCTGGACGATCCGTCATTGGACGCGGGAACTTAAATCGACCCGGTGTGCCTTTGTCAGCTAATTTAGACAACAAAGGTCCGCCTGGATAATCCAACCCCATCAATTTAGCGGTTTTATCAAAGGCTTCACCCGCAGCATCGTCAATAGACTCACCAAGGATCTGATATTCACCAATGCCTTTTACTTCAACGATCATACTGTGGCCACCAGAGACCAAAAGCGCAATAAATGGAAATGGCGGTGGGTTGTCCTCTAACATTGGGGCAAGCAGGTGACCTTCCATATGATGTACAGGAATAGCCGGAACTCCCCACGCGTACGCCATGCTTCGACCAATCGTAGTACCCACTAACAGTGCACCAACCAGACCCGGACCGGCGGTATACGCGACACCATCAATATCTTTTGGCGTTAAATTCGCTTCCGCTAATGCAGCTTTGATCAACGGGATCGTTTTTTTTACATGATCACGAGATGCCAGTTCAGGAACCACACCACCATAATCGGCGTGCAGTTTCACTTGGCTATATAGTTGATGCGAAAGCAACCCTTTCTCATCGTCATAGATTGCGATGCCAGTTTCATCACAAGAGGTTTCAATACCTAAAATGCGCATATTGTTCTCGACATATTTCGAAATTGGCGCAATATTACCTCGTCATTGGCTCTCAAACAAATTTTGTACAAGAGATAGACGACAAAGTACTTTACAAAGCCTATCTGATCGGATTAAAATTCCGCACCATTTTTGATCTAGCTGGTTTATCGCTTAGAACTAAGAACTTCGATAGGAACGTCTTAGACCTAACAAACAAGCGCCAGCATTAATGAATAGTTAACCCCTGAGGTGAAAGGCATATGCCAGTAGTTAAAGTACGTGAAAACGAACCGTTCGACGTTGCACTACGTCGTTTCAAGCGCTCTTGCGAAAAAGCAGGTATCCTTTCTGAAGTGCGTCGTCGTGAGCACTATGAAAAACCAACTACAGTTCGCAAACGCGCTAAAGCAGCAGCTCAAAAGCGTCACGCTAAGAAGCTAGCTCGCGAAAACGCTCGTCGCGTTCGCCTGTACTAATAACTAGGTCCAATAGGATTTAAGTTATGGCTCTGATTGATAAACTCAAAGACGAGCAAAAACTAGCGATGAAAGCCAAGGACAAACCGCGCCTTGGCACTATTCGTTTAGCTTTAGCCGCCATTAAGCAACGTGAAGTTGACGAACAGATTACTCTGGGCGAAGACGACATTCTTGCTGTGCTGACTAAAATGGTTAAACAACGTCGCGACTCTGTTACGCAATTTGAAGCAGCTGGTCGTCAAGACCTTGCTGAAGCTGAGCAAGCTGAAATTGCCGTACTTGAGGACTTTATGCCTCAACCGCTGACTGACGAGGAAGTATCTGCACTGATTGAAAGTGCGATTACCGAATCTGGTGCTGCGGGCATGCAAGACATGGGTAAGGTAATGGGTGTGCTTAAGCCACAAATTCAAGGCCGTGCAGATATGGGTAAAGTAAGTGGTCTAGTTCGCGCTAAACTCGCTTAATCTCCCAATCAAATTGCAGCAAGCCGTGCTATCCTTTGGAACGCACGGCTTGTTTGTATCTCACTCTCGTAAAAAGGTTTTATGGCAGGAATTATCCCTCGTAGCTTTATTGATGATCTGTTGGCTCGTCTCGATATAGTCGACATCATTGATGCGCGCGTAAAACTGAAAAAACAAGGCAAGAACTACGGTGCTTGCTGCCCTTTCCATAACGAGAAAACACCGTCATTTAGTGTTAGCCAAGAGAAACAGTTCTATCATTGTTTTGGCTGTGGTGTACACGGTAATGCGATTGATTTTCTTATGGAATATGAACGCCTTGAGTTCGTTGAGGCGATCGAAGAGCTGGCCGCTTCACTTGGGTTAGATGTCCCTCGTGAACAACGTAATGGCAGCTCAGGCAATTTTTCCAAAGGGCCTACAGCCAATAGTGAGCAGAAACGATCTTTGTATGATCTCATGGGTACGATCGGACAGTACTACCGAGATCAGCTTAAAGTTTCATCAAATAAAGCCGCTATAGAGTACTTAAAGGGTCGTGGACTCTCTGGAGAAATTGTCCAAAAGTTTGGCATTGGTTACGTGCCTGACGAGTGGGACAGTGTTCGAAAGAACTTCGGTCAACAGAAAGCTACCCAAGACATGTTGGTGTCCGGCGGTATGCTAATTGAGAACGACAAAGGTAACCGATACGACCGATTTAGAGGACGTATCATGTTCCCAATCCGCGATAGGCGCGGAAGAGTAATTGGGTTTGGCGGACGCGTTCTTGGTAACGACACGCCTAAGTATCTCAACTCACCCGAAACACCGATTTTCCATAAAGGTAAAGAGCTGTACGGCCTTTATGAAGTGTTGCAGGCGTATAGAGAGCCTCCACAAGTCTTGGTTGTTGAAGGCTATATGGACGTGGTTGCCTTAGCTCAATACGGTGTTGATTACTCCGTCGCCTCACTCGGCACATCGACCACAGGCGATCACCTTCAGGTCTTGTTTCGTCAAACAAGCACCGTGGTGTGCTGTTACGACGGTGACCGAGCGGGACGAGATGCAGCATGGCGCGCCATGGAAAATGCATTGCCGTATCTAAACGATGGCCGACAACTAAAATTTATGTTTTTGCCGGATGGCGAGGATCCCGATTCCTTCATTCGTCAAAACGGTAAAGAGGCATTTGAAACTGAAGTACAAAATGCAATGCCTCTCTCTGACTTTATGTTCTCCTCGCTAATGCAGCAGGTAGATAGTCGAACAAAAGAAGGCATGGCGAAGCTTAGTACGCTAGCCGTTCCACTCATCGATAAAGTGCCTGGTGGAACTCTGCGTCTATACTTGAGAGAACTTCTCGGACGCAAACTTGGGCTTGTTGATGAAAGGCAGCTTCAGCAACTAATTGACCGACAAGGCCAACAAGAAACGCGAGCTCAGCCTCATAAAGAGATTAAACGCACACCAATGCGTGAAGTGATAGCTCTCCTTTTGCAAAATCCGAGCTATGCTGAAATGGTACCTGACCTCTCAACGGTAAGAGATTTATCATTACCGGGGTTGAATTTATTCGTGGAAGTGGTTGATAAATGTCAAGCGCATCCCCATATGACTACAGGCCAGTTATTAGAACAATGGCGTGGTAGCAACAATGAGGCACTTCTGTCTCGTCTCGCAAGTTGGGTTATTCCACTTGACGACGACAATCAAGAAGACGTATTTATCGATTCATTGGACAAGATATTGTCTCAGTGCATCGAAAAACAAATTGAAAACCTGCAGGCCAAAGAAAGAAGTGTCGGCTTATCAGTCGAAGAAAAACGGGAGCTGCTAGCCTTGATGCTAGACTTAAAAGCGTAACCCAATTCAGTTAGTCAGCAATGAATAAATTTGTTAATATTAGTGGTTTGCATTTCGCATACTAAAATTCCTTCACCAGATCTTAAGTTGGATATCGTCTATGGACCAAAATCCGCAGTCACAGCTAAAATTACTTGTCATTAAGGGCAAGGAACAAGGCTATCTGACCTACGCAGAAGTAAATGACCACCTACCTGAAGAAATCGTCGATTCTGAACAGGTAGAAGATATTATTCAGATGATTAATGACATGGGTATTAAGGTAGTAGAAACTGCTCCTGATGCTGATGACCTTGCTCTGAATGATGACAACAACATCACTGATGAAGATGCTGCCGAAGCTGCTGCTGCAGCGCTTTCAAGTGTAGAAAGTGAAATCGGCCGTACAACTGACCCAGTGCGCATGTACATGCGTGAAATGGGTACCGTTGAGCTATTGACTCGCGAAGGCGAGATCGACATTGCGAAACGTATTGAAGACGGTATCAACCAAGTTCAAAGCTCTGTAGCTGAATACCCAGGCACTATCCCTTATATTCTTGAACAGTTTGACAAGGTTCAAGCTGAAGAGCTTCGCCTTACCGACGTAATCACAGGCTTCGTCGATCCAAACGAAGAAGAAACGACAGCGCCAACGGCGACTCACATCGGTTCTGAGCTTTCTGAAGCAGATCTGGAAGACGAAGACGACGAAGACGCTGATGAAGATGACGATAGTGAGGAAGAGGAAGAAGATACAGGTATCGACCCTGAACTTGCTCTAGAGAAGTTCACAGCGCTTCGCAATAGCTATCAAGACCTTCAACTTGTTATCAACGAATATGGTTACGACAGCCCACAGGTGGCTAAGTCACATGAGTTGGTCCAAGAAGTCTTTAAAGAATTCCGTCTGACACCAAAACAATTTGATCACCTAGTGAACGAATTGCGCACTTCTATGGATCGTGTACGTACTCAAGAGCGTCTGATCATGCGTCAAGCTGTTGAATACGGTAAGATGCCTAAGAAGTCTTTCATTGCCGTCTTTACTGGTAATGAGTCAAGTGATGCTTGGCTAGATGAAGTACTTGCTTCTGACAAGCCTTACGCAGAGAAAATCAAACGTTACGAAGATGACATTCGTCGTTCGATTCAAAAACTGGACATCATTGAAGAAGAAACATCGCTTTCTGTTCAAAACATCAAAGACATCAGCCGTCGTATGTCTATCGGTGAAGCGAAAGCTCGTCGTGCGAAGAAAGAGATGGTTGAAGCGAACTTACGTCTCGTAATTTCGATTGCTAAAAAGTACACCAACCGCGGTCTACAGTTCTTGGATCTGATCCAAGAAGGTAACATCGGTCTAATGAAAGCAGTAGATAAGTTTGAATATCGCCGCGGTTATAAGTTCTCAACTTATGCGACATGGTGGATCCGTCAGGCAATCACTCGCTCCATCGCAGACCAAGCTCGTACCATCCGTATTCCAGTGCATATGATCGAAACGATCAACAAGCTGAACCGTATTTCTCGCCAAATGCTTCAAGAAATGGGCCGTGAGCCTCTTCCAGAAGAGTTGGCAGAACGTATGCAAATGCCGGAAGATAAGATTCGTAAAGTACTAAAAATCGCTAAAGAGCCTATCTCTATGGAGACACCAATTGGTGACGACGAAGATTCGCATCTAGGTGATTTCATTGAGGATACTACTCTAGAGCTGCCTGTTGATTCAGCAACAATGACTAGCCTACGAGTGGCGACTAAAGACGTGCTAGCAGGTCTTACTCCTCGTGAAGCAAAAGTATTACGCATGCGTTTCGGTATCGATATGAACACTGACCACACTCTAGAAGAAGTGGGTAAACAGTTCGACGTAACGCGTGAGCGTATCCGTCAGATCGAAGCGAAAGCACTACGTAAACTGCGTCACCCAAGCCGCTCAGAGACCCTGCGCAGCTTCCTTGACGAGTAATTCGTAAGCAATTTAGCAAAAAGGTGAGCACTAGCTCACCTTTTTTGTTTTATGCGGTTTAAGTGATTAAAAAGCAAGCGCAATTACCCCTTATTGCGTCTAGACACCCAGCGTCCCTTCCCCTATAATCATCCACCTATCGGCCCCTTAGCTCAGTGGTTAGAGCAGTCGACTCATAATCGATTGGTCCGCAGTTCAAGTCTGCGAGGGGCCACCAAATTTAGAGAAGGCGCATGGAGAAATCCATGCGCCTTTTTCGTTTTTCCGTCGTACTAAACAATTACTACTAGCACTCAATACGCTAAGCGAGTAACGTTATCAAATGAGCATCGAAACCCTGCTAGTTAATATATCGTTACATAACTTCACCAGTTAACGCTTTACACTTGCTTCTTGGCGTTGAACACTGCCTTGCAACGTGTAGTTAGCAGTCAATAAAGTAGAGTCTGAAAGATATTATGAATAACACGACGGCTAAAAAGTCGAATCCCCTATTTGAAATCCTATTTAACGTTTTCATCCCGTCCTTCATTTTGATGAAATTCAGCGGTGATGAACACCTAGGGACGACCATGGCGTTGGTTGTCGCTTTACTCTTCCCTGTCGTGTACGGTGGCATGGACCTAATCCGCAATAATAAGTTTAACTTTATCGCTGCGCTAGGCTTCGTGAGCGTCCTATTGACTGGTGGTATAGGCCTATTGGAACTAGACACGCGCTGGTTGGCCTTTAAAGAAGCCCTGATTCCTGGCCTAATCGGTTTAGCGGTACTAGGCTCAACATTTACTCGTTACCCATTCATGCAAAAGATGATTTTGAATGACAGCGTGTTTAATCTGTCATTAATCAAACAGCGCTTGAATGAGAATGGTAATACCGAAGGCTTCGAACGTTGCTTAGTCTCCTCAAACTACTTATTTGCTAGTACTTTTGCTTTTTCCTCAGCGATGAACTATTTCTTAGCAACATGGATTGTTACCAGCCCAGCAGGAACACCAGCGTTTAACGAGGAGCTTGGTAAGCTCACACTATATAGCTACCCTATAATCGCAATTCCAAGTATGTTGATGATGGTTGGCATCTTCTACTACCTGTGGCGCCAAATCAGACAAATGACGTCATTAGAAACCGAGCAGATCTTCCATAGCGAATAATTCTCCAACGCCTGAGAGCAGTTTTTCTCTCAGGCACATTTACACAGACTTTCCCTCACATACAGAAGCAGTCCTCTGCTGTTCGAAAATTCTCTTTATTGATGTTACTTAAGTCTCCAGTGACCACGTAGATCTAAAACATCTGTTGAGCAGAACACTTAATTTTCTCGTCGTAAATTAAGTGTCACGAAACATATTAATCGAATCTATTTGAGTGGATTCGTCGTGATAAGGTCGGCCGAAATAATGGATTATTCATCAATTTGCGATAGTAATCACAACAAATAGCCCACTCAATTTTCCATTAAAAATTAACGTCTAAATTCACCTAGTGATCACAGTCACAGCCAATCTAAAACCAAACCCAAGGCCATGTAAATAAAGACATATCTAGTTTGTAACCACTAACAAACCATATTACTACCACTTAAAAACGTGATATTTACCCACCACTAAACCTGTTCAAAAAACACTCACAACTATCGGTTTTTGACGTTTTTGACGTGTCAAAATACTATTTTGACGTTTTTAACGGGAACAGTAATTGATAAATTATCTTTTAAGGTGTTTTCTTAATAACGCCTAAGGCCTACAGGCCACTCTTTAGGACACATATTAAGAGGTAGGCTTTAGCACAATGTGAGGAAGGTAGGCTTACCTTCCAGTGAAACAAAAGCAAATAGTAAGGAATAGCTATGCTTGCGCATATTAAAAAAACAGCACTAGCGACAGCAATTATCGCAACCTCAGTAACAGGTTTTAGCTCTGTTACCGTCGCAGCGGAACGCAGCGAACTGACCATCCACCCGAAAGAGTTCAACACTTTTGTACGCAACTTTAACCCTTATCTGGGTGCGACCAACCTACACACTACGACAGATTTCCTATTCGAACCTTTAGTTGTTTTCAACGAAATGCACGGCAACAAACCAGTATTCCGTTTGGCTGAAGGCTTCAAAATGTCTGATGACCTAAAAACAGTGACCTTTGATATCCGTAAAGGTGTGAAATGGTCTGACGGCGAAACATTCGACGCCGATGATGTTCTATTCTCATTCAATCTAGTGCAGAAAAATCCAGCACTAGACCAAAGCGGCATCAACTCTTGGGTAGAGAAAGTTGAAAAGCTGAATGACTACCAAGTGAAGTTCTATCTAACAGAAGCAAACTCTAACGTCCCATACGAGATTGTTAAAGTGCCAGTGGTTCCTGAGCACGTGTGGAAAGACGTTAAAGATCCAACGACCTTCACTAACGAAAATCCTGTAGGTTCTGGTCCATTTACTGAGATCGATACATTCACTCCACAGCTATACGTTCAATGTCGTAATCCTAACTACTGGGACAACGACAACCTAGAGGTTGATTGTCTGCGTGTTCCACAAATTGCTAACAACGACCAGTTCCTAGGCAAAGTTGTTAACTCAGAAATGGATTGGACATCATCGTTCATTCCTGACATCGACCGCACTTATGCTGCCGCTTCTCCAAACCATCAATACTGGTATCCACCAGCGGGTACACAAGCATTTGTTGTTAACTTCAAAAACCATGACGCTGCGAAAAAAGAGGCCCTTACTAACGTCGACTTCCGTCGTGCATTCTCAATGGCTCTTGACCGTCAAACTATCATCGACATCGCCTTCTATGGCGGCGGTACTGTGAATGACTTCGCTTCTGGCCTTGGCTACGCATTCGCCACTTGGTCTGACGAAGCGATTCACAATAAATACAAAGGCTACAACAGCTACGATGTTGACGGTGCAAAAGCATTGCTAGAAAAAGCAGGCTTTAAAGATGTGAATGGCGATGGCTTTGTAGACACTCCATCAGGTAAATCATTTGAGCTCTTTATCCAATCACCTAACGGCTGGACAGATTTTAACAACACGGTTCAACTTGCTGTAGAGCAACTAGCTGAAGCGGGCATCAAAGCCAAAGCTCGTACGCCTGATTTCTCTGTTTATAATCAAGCAATGTTAGAAGGTAACTACGACGTCGCTTATACCAACTACTTCCACGGTGCAGATCCATACACGTATTGGAACTCAGGTTATAACTCTACGCTTCAAGCTGGTGACGGTATGCCTCGCTTTGCAATGCACTTCTACAAGAATGCTGAGCTAGATAACTTGCTAAATAGCTTCTACAAGACGGCAGATAAAGATGAGCAGCTAGAAATTGCTCATGGCATCCAGAAGATCATTGCTCAAGACCAAGTCACTATTCCAGTGATGTCAGGTGCTTATATGTACCAATACAACACCACTCGTTTTGCGGGTTGGTGGAATGAGCAAAATCCTAAAGGTCGTCCAAATATCTGGGCAGGTATTCCAGAGCGTCTACTACACGTACTGGACCTAAAACCAGTTAAGTAAACACAAACTAAAAGCGGTACATCCGTGCCGCTTTCTTCCCCTTTCTATGTCTATTTGATGTTTGGCGCTCGTCGTCAGGGGATTGCTCGTCTCTAATTTGGAGGCGGCGTAGCCAGCAAAGGAAAAGCTGGGTAATTAAGGTGTGAGTTATGGGTTATTTTTTAAGACGTTTGTCATTATATGCAGTAGCACTATTAGTTGCGGCTACTATCAACTTTATTATTCCAAGGGCGATGCCGGGCGATCCGGTCACTATGATGTTCGCTCATACAACGGTGCAAATTACACCAGAGCGTATTGCAGCAATGAGAGAGCTGCTGGGCTTTGTTGACGGTAATTTATTCGTTCAATATCTAACGTACATGAAGAACATTTTAAGTTGGGAGCTTGGTGTTTCGGTTCAGTTCTTCCCATTAACCGTCAGTGAGCTGTTAGGCGGCGCATTCGGTTGGTCACTGTTTCTGGCGGGCACCGCTGTCGTGATGTCTTTCTCTATCGGCTCGGTTCTTGGTATTTTCGCAGCTTGGAAGCGCGGTTCTCGTTTCGACACATTCGTTACTCCTGGAATGCTCATTATTCAGGCGATTCCACCTGTGGTTATTGCCATGTTAGCTATGTTCATCTTTGCGATAGGCCTGAAATGGTTTCCTACGGGCTATGCGTATACCCCAGGCACCATTCCTGAATGGACAAGCTGGGCATTTATCAAAGATATGCTTTATCACGCAGCGCTTCCCCTTTTCTGCGCCACAATCATTCAAATCGGCGGCTTTCTAGTGAACATGCGTAACAACATGATCAACTTGTTGGGAGAAGACTACATCACCATGGCTCGCGGTAAGGGCTTAAGTGAAAACCGCGTGGTATTCAACTACGCAGCGCGTAATGCGCTCCTACCAAGTGTCACTGCGCTTTCTATGGCGTTGGGTATGGCGATAGGTGGTCAGTTAATCGTCGAAATCATCTTCAACTATCCGGGACTTGGCAGTGTCATGCTGAATGCAATTCATGCTCGTGACTATCAAGTACTGCAAGGACAACTTCTTATTATGACGCTCTTTATGCTGTTCTTTAACTTAGCTGCAGACATGTTGTATGTCGTGCTAGACCCACGTCTACGCAAAGGAGGAAAATAGTCATGAACGGTTTTCTCTCTTTAGTTTGGCGCAACACCACTGCGCGTATCGGACTTATCATCATCGGCTTATTTATGTTTGTGGCCATTGCCGCACCTCTAGTCACCAAACATGCACCAGACAAGCGTACGGGTAACCCTCACGAATACCCATCAGCGGTGGTTAAGTTAGCGCAAGCTAACCCAGACGGCTGGGTAGCGCAAAATCTAGCGGATGATCGTAGAACGTTACTCATGTCGAAAAAGGCAGATCATGTATTGGGAACCACGCGTATGGGGCGTGATGTATGGTCTCAAGTAGCTTACGGCGCTCGCGTATCACTGATGGTGGGTTTTAGTGCTGGCCTAATCGTATGCGTGTTAGCCACGGTAATCGGAATTTCCGCGGGTTACTTTGGCGGCCGTGTTGATAGTGTACTGACCTCGGCAATGAACATCATGCTGGTGATTCCGCCCTGGCCTCTTCTCTTTGTTGTTGCCGCTTTCGTTGGTGAGGCGGGGCCAATGACCATCGCGGTCGTTATTGCCTCCATCTCTTGGGCATGGGGAGCAAGGGTTATTCGTGCACAAACCTTATCACTTCGAGAAAAAGAGTTCGTAAAAGCGGCTGAAGTACTTGGTGAATCACGACTACGCATCATTTTTGTTGAGCTGCTACCAAACCTAATCTCAATTGTTGGTGCAAGTTTCATCGGCTCAGTGTCTTACGCCATCTTGATGGAAGCCATTATCTCTTTCTTGGGAATGGGCGATCCAAACACCATCAGCTGGGGCATCATGCTTTATAACGTTCAAACTTCCTCAGCCATGCTGATTGGCGCATGGTGGGAAATTCTAGCTCCATGTATCGCGTTGACTCTTCTTGTTACCGGCTTAGCACTGCTTAACTTTGCCGTTGATGAAATTGCCAACCCGCAACTTCGTTCTCACAAAGGCCTTAAACGCTGGAAGAAAATCGCAGAACAAGACAAACAGGAACGCGAAGTACAAGTCGCGCCACAAAATGCACTTTGGAGCGGAGATCGTTAATCATGTCAGAACCACTAATTTCAGTCCGCAATTTGTGCGTAGATTACATCACTGAGGCAGGCGATGTTCGAGCGTGCAACAATGTTAGTTTCGATATCGGTAAAGGCGAAGTGTTTGGTCTTGCAGGGGAATCTGGTTGTGGCAAATCAACCGTTGCCTTCTCACTAATGCGCTTGCACAAGCCACCCGCGTTTATTTCAGGTGGAGAAGTGATCTTCAATGGCGAAGATATCCTTCAATACAGTGATGATCGTATGCAAACCTTCCGCTGGAGCCAAATGTCTATGGTATTCCAAAGCGCCATGAATGCTTTGAACCCTGTACTTACCATGGAAGAGCAGTTCTGTGACGTTATTATGCGCCATACCAATATGACTCGTGAACAGGCCGTAAGACGTGCTCAAGGCTTATTGGAGATTGTTGATATTCATCCGAGCCGTCTAAACGACTACCCGCACCAGTTTTCTGGTGGTATGCGCCAGCGCTTAGTGATTGCGATTGCTCTCGCCCTCAACCCGAAAATGATCATCATGGATGAGCCAACCACTGCGCTTGATGTGGTTGTACAGCGTGAGATTCTGCAAAAGATCTATGCCCTCAAAGAGGAGTTTGGATTTTCGATCTTGTTCATCACCCACGACATTTCACTTATGGTGGAGTTCTCAGATCGCATTGGGATCATGTATTCCGGTGAGCTTATTGAAGTTGCCCCTTCACAACAGATTTTAGATTCACCCTACCACCCGTACACAAAAGGGCTGGGAAGTTCATTCCCTCCTTTAACAGGTCCTAAAACCAAGTTAACGGGCATTCCAGGTAATCCACTAAACCTATTGGAGATTCCACAAGGCTGCCGCTTCCAAGCACGGTGCGATCGCGTTCATGAAACATGTACTCGCGTACCAACGAAGTTACGCCAAATTGAGCCGAACCGTTTTTCTAACTGCCACTTATATGGCGACACCATCGCTGTATCGCAAGAGTTGTCATAAGCAACCAGCAACAAACTGAGCAAGTTATACAAGGAATTTCTGGAGAAACATTATGAGCAACTATGGTGAACTGCTGATTGAAGGCAAAAATGTTGTCAAAGATTTCGCAATAAACAGTAATACGCTAAAACAACCAATGATGCGTGCTATCAATGACGTCTCATTCAAAATGTACAAAAGTCGCGGTCTTGCGGTGGTTGGTGAGTCAGGCTCTGGCAAATCAACAACGGCAAAAATGATCGCCAAAATGTATGCCCCAAGTGGTGGTGAAATTAAATATCGCGGCCGTGATATTCAAGAGATCAAAGCGCGCAGCGAGTTGATGAAATACCGCGAAGGCGTGCAGATGGTATGGCAAGATCCGTTCGGTTCATTAAACCCAACACACACGATCTTTCATCATATTGCGCGTCCACTGCTGATCCATAACAAGGTGTCGAAAAGCAACAAAAAAGAGCTAGAAGAGCGAGTGTACGATCTGCTCGATCAAGTGGGCTTAATTCCACCTAAAGAAACCGCAGCCAAATACCCTCACCAGCTTTCAGGTGGCCAAAGGCAGCGTGTCAACTTGGCAAGGAATATTGCGGTTGGAGCAGAAGTTGTCCTGGCTGATGAGCCAACTTCTATGCTCGATGTCTCGATTCGCGCTGGCGTTCTCAACCTGATGGAAGAGATGAAGTTTGAGAAACAAATGTCATTGCTTTACATCACTCACGATATCGCAACCGCTCGCTATATCGCGGAAGATATCTCGGTGATGTACGTCGGCCATATGGTGGAATGGGGCGATACCGATGAGGTCATCGCCAACCCTCAACATCCCTACACCCAACTTCTTGTTTCTGCGGTACCGGATCCGAAAAAATCTATTCATGAGAAGTTGGAAGGTAATAAAGGCGAGATTCCACTCTGGACACCAGCCTCCGTTGGTTGCCCATTTGCGGGTCGATGCAAACATGCAACCAGTAAATGTACGGAAGCCTTGCCGCCAGTGACCAAACTCGCCGACAACCATTTTGTACGTTGTTATCTCTACGAAAACTAATTAAACGCTCCTGTAATGGGAGCGCTTCTTCTCGACAGGTGAATGAAAAAACGATGCAATTGCTCACTAATCATATTGGCTATCAGGTAAACAATGCGAAACGCGCAGTGTTGATGTGTACTGATCCACATCATCCAGTGACGACTGCATATTTAGTTGATGCGTATTCTGAAAACACCGTTCTAGAGCTCACACTCGAAGGCGGACAATCTGTCGACAACTGGCATTGTGGGGTGTTTTTTACTATCGACTTCAGTCAGTATCAGCAGGCGGGACGTTACTACCTTCGCTACCAGTCCATTCGCTCTCATGATTTTGTTATTGAAGAACATAATCTATTAACGCGCAGTTTTTCTGATGTCATTCATTATTTCAAATCTCAACGCTGCGGTGGACAATTCGATGAACACGATAGGCAAGCGCGTATTATCGGCAGCGATGAAACCGCCGATGTGCACGGTGGTTGGTATGATGCTTCTGGAGATGTCAGTAAATATCTAAGCCACCTTTCCTACGCCAATTACCTCAATCCACAGCAAACTCCAATGGTGGTTTGGAATATGCTGAAAGCGGACGATATCCTGTTCGCACAACAAGACACCCCAAATTTTGTGCGTGCACGTTTACAAGAGGAAGCGCTTTACGGCGCCGAGTTTCTTGCTCGCATGCAACATAGCGACGGTTACTTTTACATGACCGTATTTGATAAGTGGAGCAAAGATGTCGAACAGCGCGATATCTGTGCCTACGAGACTCAATTGGGTCACAAGAAACAAGACTATCAAGCGGGTTTTCGACAAGGTGCTGGCATCGCTATTGCCGCTCTTGCCAAAGCGAGCCAATCTGAGTCGGCCACCTGTTCCCAAGCAACGCATTTTATTGAGCTAGCCCGAAAAGGCTATTGGCACTTACAACAACATAATACGCAATATCTCAACGACGGCATTGCTAATATCATTGATGAGTACTGTGCACTGCTGGCGACGGTCGAGCTTTATAAAGCGAGCGGCGAAGACCTTTATTTAGATCAAGCGAGAATCTGGGTGGACTCATTAGCCTTGCGGGCCAAAGCCGACGACAACTACGATTTCTTCTGGTCTAGTGATTGTGACGGTTCTCGCCCGTTTTACCACGCTGCTGAAGCTGGATTACCTGTCATTGCATTAGCAGAATATCTCGCTATTGAAACTAACTTTGAACGTCAACAACGTTTCGCGCAATTAGTCACAAAAGCCTGTCAATTTGAACTAACAGTAACCGCTGAACTATTTAACCCCTTTAGTTACCCAAGACAGTATGTAAAAGGTGTTGATGAGCCAAAACGCTCTGCCTTTTTCATTCCACATAACAACGAATCTGGATATTGGTGGCAAGGTGAAAATGCCCGTATTGCTTCTCTCGCATCCATGGCTTTGGTTGCCAAGGACGTAGTCTCGGACAGTTCATTAAAGCAACAGCTAGAGAGCTATGCTACTCACTGCCTCGACTGGATATTAGGGTTGAACCCCTATGACATGTGTATGTTAGACGGTTACGGTTTTAATAACCCCGATTATCTACCGCAGCTAGGATTTTTCAATGCCCATGGCGGTATCTGTAACGGCATTACTGGCGGCTTTGACGATGAACGAGATATTGCATTTAACCCCAGAAATCAAAAAGACGACATGCTGCAAAACTGGCGTTGGGGTGAGCAGTGGATTCCTCATGCTGCATGGTATCTGTTGGCCGTGGCACTAAAGCATAGCGATAGCAAAGGTGAACATCATGGCTAGATTCATCGCGGGGATCGACGGGGGCGGCACTTCGTGTCGCGCCAGAGTTCTAGATAAAGATGGCACGATTATCGGTGAAGGCAAAAGTGGTAGCGCCAATATCATGTTGGGGGCTGAGGTTGCTTTAAGCTCAATCATCGAAGCGATCTCCATTGCGCTGACACAAGGTGGTTTGGATGACTCCTACTTAAACCAAGTCGACATGGGTCTAGCACTAGCAGGCGCAGAGCATAAAGCCAGTTACCTCGCTTTCCTATCAGCCCCGCATCCATTTGCCAGTATTACTCTAAATACCGACGGCTACGGCGCATGTTTGGGCGCTCATGAAGGCAAAGATGGCGCCATCATGATAGCGGGCACAGGCTCTGTTGGTCTGTTTATTTCAGGTACAACGCAGCACGTCGTTGGTGGGCGTGAGTTTCCGATTTCTGACCAAGGAGGCGGCGCTATCATGGGGCTAAGGTTGATTCAAGATGTGTTACTTATTCAAGACGGTATTTTGGATTCCTCTCCTTTGGCCGACATCGTAATGACGCATTTTAACAATGACATTGACAATATTGTTGAATGGTCAAAGACCGCCTTGCCTAGAGATTACGGTCAATTTTCACCGCAGATTTTTGAGTATGCCTATCTCAATGATCCTCTTGCAAAAAAATTACTGATGCAAACCGCCAGTGATATTGAGATGTTTCTTACCGCCTTGCATCAACGCGGGGCAGAAAACATCTGTTTAATGGGCAGTATTGCCGAACGTATTTTTGATTGGTTATCGCCAGCAGCGCAACGTTGGATAGTATCTCCAAAAGGAGATGCAATGGACGGTGCGTTGATGATGGCAGGACAGCCAAGTCACAATCTTTACGATTGAGGTATATCTATGGACTTTCGTATCGACTTAGCAGTGATTGAAATCTTACCCAAAGGAAGCCGTTTTGGGCTTACACTGCATAATCTCTCTGAAAAAAGCGTGGCTAATTGGCAACTCAATTTTGCTTTCGACAGGCATATTGAGAAAACCAGTTTATCTCATGGAACGCTGAAGCAAGTAGGCAGCCTATGCTCTTTATCGATAAACAACACGCCACTTTATGCCAACAACCACTGCTACGTAGAGTTTGCTATTTCTACATCACCATTCAAACTGCTCTCTGATGGTATAAAAGAAGCGTACCTAACCACAGATTCCGGAACGCAATGCACCGTATCTGTGTCACCTATTGTGTTGAAAGAAGCGATCGACCAACCAACTGAAGTACCTAGCGTCAAAGCAGCAAGACATAAGCTTATTCCAGAACCGATGTCAGCTAACTTTAATAATGGTGTCTATGAGCTAACTCGTTATAGTCAGATAACCGTCGACAATACAGAGTTTCAATCTGCTGCCAATTGGTTAGCCGAAGAAGTAACTCGCTTGTTCAGTATCGAATCCAAGTCTATTGGTCAGCAAGATATTCATTTTAGGCACTCACCAGTACTGGATTCTGAAGAATATAAGCTGATCGTCAATGATAACGGTGTGGTCATTGAGTCAACCAGTCAGTCTGGCTTTATCTATGGTGCAGCGACCTTAATTCAATTGATGGATTTTGATGCGGCGCGCCATACTCTCTACATTCCTTTCTGCCAAATTCATGATAAACCTCGTTTTGCTTATCGTGGAATGATGATAGACAGTGCGCGTAGCTTCCAATCAGTTGAAGACATCAAACGCCTTATCAACCTGTTTGCTCATTATAAATTGAATACCTTCCATTGGCATTTAACGGATGATGAAGGGTGGCGTGTTGAAATAAAAGCGCTACCTGAGCTTACTGAGATTGGCGCTTGGCGAGGCCCAAGTGAAACCCTTGAGGCTCAGTTCCATCATATCAATCAGCGTTATGGCGGATTTTATAGCCAAGAAGAGATTAAGGACGTCGTCGCATTTGCCGCACAACGCGGCATCCAAGTGATTCCAGAAATCGATATTCCAGGTCACTGCCGTGCCGCCATCAAGTCATTGCCAAATATGCTGGTTGATCCTGATGACCGCTCTATCTACCGCAGTGTCCAACATTACAACGACAATACGCTGTCGCCAGGTATCGATGGCACATATCGCTTCCTTGATATCGTCTTAGAAGAGATTAGCGAGCTATTCCCTGCTCCTTACATTCATATTGGTGCAGATGAAGTGCCTGTGGGTGTTTGGGAGAAAAGCCCAAGTTGCCAAGCTTTAATGGAGACTCACGGCTACAGCAGCTCTAAAGAGCTGCAAGGTCATTTACTCCGTTACGCTGAAGACAAACTGAAGTCTCTGGGTAAACGCATGCTGGGCTGGGAAGAAGCACACTTTGGACACAAAGTTAGCAAAGACACGGTCATATACTCATGGCTAAGCGAAGAAGCTGCTATTAACTGCGCCAAACTCGGCTATGACGTCGTACTGCAGCCGGGTCAAACCACCTATCTGGATATGGCACAAGATCACTGCCCAACAGAACCTGGTGTTGATTGGGCAAACGTCATCACGCTGGAGCAAGCTTACCTATATGAACCTCTCTCTGAGCTGAGCTCTGATGACCCAATCAAAAAACGGATACTAGGCATGCAAGCTGCGCTGTGGACTGAAATAGTCAGCCACCAGCAACGCCTAGATTACATGATATTCCCCCGACTACTCGCTCTAGCAGAGACTGCTTGGTGTCCAGAGAATCGAAAAAACTACAGCGCATTTTTAGCAAGACTGAAAGCTCACCTTAGCTTGTTGCAACGCCAAGGTGTTCAATATCGCGATCCTTGGACTCAGATCGAGGAAACTGAAAACGCGCATCTCCAGACGAACAACAATAACAACGATAGAATTTAATTTCCCCATAAGGATATAGACATGCAATACGGCTACTTTGACAACGAGAATCGTGAATACGTCATCACTCGTCCCGATGCTCCTGCGCCATGGACCAATTACCTTGGTACTGAAAAATTCTGTACTGTGATTTCTCATAATGCCGGTGGCTACTCGTTCTACAACTCACCGGAATACAATCGAGTCACCAAATTCAGACCAAATGCAAGCTTTGACCGCCCAGGGCACTATGTGTACCTACGCGATGATGAAACCGGAGACTACTGGTCTATCTCTTGGCAGCCTGTAGCCAAGAGTCTCGACGAGGCTCAATATGAGGTTCGTCACGGTCTTTCTTACTCGAAATTTAAATGTGACTATGCGGGAATAGAGGCAACCAAAACCTTGTTTGTTCCTAAGGGTGAAGATGCTGAGATTTGGGATGTTGTCATTCGTAATACCAGTAATAAGCCTCGCACTATCAGTGCCTTTTCTTTTGTTGAGTTCTCATTCAGTCATATCGCCTCTGATAACCAAAACCACCAGATGTCACTTTACTCAGCAGGCACCGATTATAACGATGGTGTGATTGAGTATGACTTGTTCTACAACACCAACGATTTTGAAGGCTTCTACTATCTAGCATCAACCTTTGAACCCGATAGCTACGATGGTCAAAGAGATAATTTCCTTGGTGCTTACCGAGATGAATCGAACCCTATTGCCGTTGAACAAGGACGTTGTTCGAATCATACGCAAACCTGTTATAACCATTGCGGTTCCCTGCATAAACAATTCACTATTCAGCCAGGAGAAGAGGTTCGTTTCGCTTACATTCTAGGTATTGGCAAGGGCAACGGGGCCAGACTTCGCGCTAAATATCAAAACCTATCTGAAGTGGATAGTGCCTTTGAGGCCATCAAGGCTCACTGGGAGACACGCTGCGCGAAATTCCAAGTCAGCTCTCCGAATGAAGGCTTAGATACCATGTTGAATACTTGGACTCTGTACCAAGCTGAAACCTGTGTGGTTTGGTCTCGCTTTGCTTCATTTATCGAGGTGGGAGGTCGCACTGGCTTGGGGTACCGAGATACAGCCCAAGACGCTATGGCCGTCCCTCATTCTGCTCCTGAAATGACTAAAAAACGCATTGTCGATCTGCTTCGTGGCCAAGTTAAGGCTGGCTATGGCTTGCACCTCTTCGATCCTGATTGGTTCGATCCAGAAAAAGCGGACGTTAAACCTTCTAAATCACCAACGGTAGTACCAACACCTAGTGATGAAGATAAGATCCACGGTATCGCAGATACCTGTTCTGATGACCACCTATGGTTAGTGCCAACTATCTGCCGCTATGTGATGGAAACTGGCGAAATGGACTTCTTCAATGACGTCATACCTTACGCAGATGGTGGTGATGCCACTGTGTATGAGCATATGAAGGCAGCGCTTGATTTCACAGACAAACATGTTGGTGCTACTGGTATTGCAAAAGGTCTGCGTGCCGATTGGAACGACTGCCTCAACTTAGGCGGAGGAGAATCCTCCATGGTGGCATTCCTTCACTACTGGGCGCTACAAGAGTTTGTCGACTTAGCTCGTAAATTGGGGCAACTTGACGATGTGGCGCACTATGGGCAGATGGCGAAAAAAGTTCAAGATGCCTGCGAGACTCACCTTTGGGATGAGGATGGTGGTTGGTACATCCGTGGTATTACCAAAAATGGCGATAAAGTCGGAACCAACGAACAGACCGAAGGCAAGGTTCATTTAGAATCAAATACTTGGGCGGTAGTATCGGGTGCTGTCTCCGAAGAACGTGGTAAGAAAGCCATGAACGCGGTCGATGAATATCTCTACTCCGATTATGGCTTACATCTCAACGCACCATCTTTCGCCACTCCGAACGACGATATTGGCTTCGTTACTCGGGTTTACCAAGGAGTAAAAGAGAACGGGGCAATATTCTCTCACCCTAATCCATGGGCTTGGGTCGCCGAAGCTAAGTTAGGACGCGGTGATCAAGCGATGAAGTTCTATGAGGCTCTAAATCCGTATAACCAGAATGACATGATTGAAACTCGAGTTACCGAACCGTACTCCTATGTGCAGTTTATTATGGGACGTGACCATCAGGATCATGGCCGCGCCAATCATCCATGGTTAACCGGTACCTCAGGATGGGCTTACTTTGCCGCGACTAATTACATCCTTGGGGTTCGCTTAAGCTTTGACGGCCTTATCGTTGACCCATGCATTCCAACAAGCTGGCCTGAGTTTGACGTCACTCGAGAATGGCAAGGCGCAACTTACCATATCAAAGTGACCAACCCCAACCATGTCAGCAAAGGCGTCACAAGTATCACCTTAAACGGTGGCGATATTGAAGGGGCTATTCCTGCACAACCTGCGGGTAGCGTTAACCAAGTCAACGTTGTTCTCGGCTAATCAAAAGCCTGAGTTGACCATAATAATGAGCCCTGCGGGGCTCTTCTCAAGGAGCAATGTATGATCAAATTTGGAACAGGCGGGTGGCGCGCTTTTATTGGTGAAGAGTTCACTCGTGATAACGTCAAACTGGTAGCGCAAGCGCTGGCTAACATCATCAATGATGAAAACGTCGCAGAACGAGGATTTATCATCGGCTATGACCGACGTTTTTTATCGGACAAAGCGGGCCGCTGGTTTGCCGAAGTGCTAGCCGCGAACCAAATCCCAGTGCACTTTATCAATAAGTTTGTGCCAACGCCTATCGTTATGTTTAAAGCCAAGAGCATGAACTGCGCTTACTCGGCTTGCATCACCGCATCTCACAACCCTGCTGATTACAACGGCATTAAAGTATTTATTGAAGGTGGTCGCGATGCCGATGAAGTGATTACTGAAAAGATAGAGTCTCAAATCGCGACCTTAACTGCTACCGAGGTAAAATCTATCGACTTCGAGCACGCCGTGGACAACCAACAAATCATCGAAATAAACCCAATGAACGAGTTTGTCGATTCAATCATTGAGCTTATTGATATTGAATCCATTAAAAAAGCTAATCTACGCGTGTTGATCGACCCTATGTTTGGCGTAGCCAAAAATGCACTACAAACTGTACTGATTAACGGTCGCTGTGATGTCGATGTGATTAACGATGGGAAGAACCCTGATTTCGGTGGGCTTATGCCATCCCCTAGTGCTGCAACCCTATATCGCCTGAAACACTTGGTGGCAGCAGAAGGGTACGATATTGGTATTGGTACTGATGGCGACGCTGATCGCTTAGGGATTATTGATGAAAAAGGTAATTTTATTCACCCTAATGAAGTCTTAATGCTGCTTTATTACTACCTTCTTGAATACAAAGGTTGGAAAGGCTCAGTAGTGCGTAACATCGCCACAACCCACTTACTCGATAAAATCGCACAGAGTTATGGTGAAAAGAGCTTTGAGGTTCCCGTAGGCTTTAAGCACATCAGTGCCCAAATGGAGGCAGACGACTCATTAATCGGCGGTGAAAGCTCCGGCGGTTTAACCATTCGTGGCC
The DNA here is from genome assembly GCF_900088415.1 of Vibrio mediterranei. Classification (GTDB taxonomy): domain Bacteria; phylum Pseudomonadota; class Gammaproteobacteria; order Enterobacterales; family Vibrionaceae; genus Vibrio; species Vibrio mediterranei. Next base: position 154,742 of record NZ_FLLQ01000003.1, on the reverse strand, counting down.
ATATCAAAGGTAAGGACGGCGTGTTTGCTTCTAGCTTGTTGGTGGAGATGCTTAGTGTCACCAACAAAAAGCTCTCTGAACTACTTGATGAGATCTATAGCAAATACGGTTATGCCTACACGGCAGAAGGTGATTGCACCTTCAAGCCGGCTCAAAAGGACAGCCTTTACCATAAGATTTATGTCGAAAAGTCTCTGCCTGAGTTCGATTATGAGGTAGAGAAAGTCAGCTACTCCGATGGAGCAAAAGTTTACTTCAAAAACGGTGGTTGGGTCATTGCTCGCTTTTCTGGTACCGAGCCACTATTGCGTATTTTTTGTGAGATGGAAGATAAAGCGCAAGCAGAATATGTTCTTCAGCAGATGAAAGACTTCTTGTCTTTATAGTCTCTGCGTCCGCGTCTTCTTACCGTATATTGGGTTGAGTCACCTTTCAATCCAAGTAAATAGTGAGAAGCTCCCTATAGGTGAAGAACATTTTGCCCGGTGACTGTCGCCGGGCTTTTTTGTACCTAGTCATTGGGGGTGCCACTTTATTGCAAGAGAGTGACCTTTCGTGCGTATTTGAGCAGAGCAAAGGAACTCCACTTGGGTAATTAGGCAAAAGCCACAATACCTTGTGACTCTACGCTCACAGCCACGTTCTGACCGACATCCAAAGCTTCCATCGAAGTACCCAATACCTTAGTACCCTCAATTTCTACCACATAGCGACAATGATCACCCATGAAGTGCTGCTCAAGAATAGCGATCGAGCTGCTATCTGAGGCCCTTAACTGAACGTGCTGCGGTCGAACAAGCAACTGGCATTTTGCTCCCTGATCAATCAAGGTGCATGACGATGCTTCTATCTGACCAATGGCCGTATTAAATGTAGAGCCTGACAAGTACGTTGCGGCTAGATAGCTTCCGCCACCTAAAAAGTCAGCAACGAACTTGCTCGAAGGACAGAAATACAGCTCTGATGCTGTACCGTACTGCTCAATCACACCTTGGTTCATCACCGCCATTTTATCGGCAAACGCAAACGCTTCTTCTCGACTGTGAGTCACAAAGATGGCTGTTACACCCTGCTTTTTGAAAATCTTGCGGATCTCTCGAATCAGCTCATGTCGTACTTGTGTATCGATATTAGAAAATGGTTCATCAAGCAGAAGTAGATCGGGTTTATAAGCTAAACTACGAGCAATGGCGACACGCTGCTGTTGTCCGCCCGATAGCTGATGAGGATAACGATCGCTAAACTGATCCAAATGAACCAAACTCAGCATCTCCTCGACAATCGCGTCTTGTTCTTGCTTAGCCATTCCCTTTAGACCAAACGCTACATTTTGAGCTACGGTTAAGTGAGGAAATAGCGCATAATCTTGAAAGATCATACCGATATTACGCTGCTCTGGCGCTAGCCATGTCTCACCATTGTCGATCACGCGCTCACCAAGCGTCATCACACCTTGAGAAAGAGGCAATAAGCCTGCCACCGCTTTGAGTAGCGTGGTCTTTCCGCAACCACTCGCGCCCAACAAGCAAACAATTTCACCTTGTTCAACCTGAAGCGATAAGGACTCTAAAATCGTCTGACCATCATATTGGCAAGATAGGTTTTTGATAGACAAAGCCGTAGTCATTAGTGGTTTTGCTCCAGTGAACGGTTAACAATAATAAGAGGTAGTAGGCCGACCAACACTAACAATACCGCTGGCATCGCGGCAAGTTCTAAGTGCTCGTCAGAAGCAAAGTTGTACACGTAAGTAGCCAGAGTCTCGAAATTGAAAGGACGCAATAACAGGGCTGCATTTAGTTCTTTCATGGATTCGATAAACACCAATAAACCAGCGATCAACACGCCCCGTTTAATAAGCGGTAAATGCACTCGAAGCAGCATTTGGTTCTTCTTACATCCCATAGTGCGTGAAGCCATATCAAGAGACGGCGATACCTTACTTAAACTGGTTTCAATACTACCGATAGCAACGGCAGAAAAGCGCACCACCATTGCAAAAACAAGTGCAAACATGGAACCAGAGAAAATCAATCCAGGGCGTTGCCAATCCATCCATTTAGCAAAATCGTTGACGCTGTGATCCATAAATAACACGGTGACCATAACCCCAATTGCCAAGACGGTTCCCGGTACGGCATAGCCAAGCGAAGAAGCGCGCATAAAGACCACACTTTTTCTATTTGGTGCAAGCCTACGATAGAAGTTCACGACGATAGCAACAAAGACACCAATAATCGCTGCCATCAAAGACACTTTGAGGCTATTCATGGCATAGGTCTGAAATTCTTCGGTCCAGCTTTGTGCAAAATACTTGTAGGCGTAAATCATCAACTGACCAAGCGGCAAGATAAATGCAATCGACACTAGGCCCCAACACCAGAACAGCGCTAACCATTTTTTCCAGCCCGATAGCTCATAGCGAAAGTCTTCGTGACTGTTGTATTGGCTTTGAAATAGCTTTTGCTTACGTCGACTATAGCGCTCGGCGCCGAGTAACAACACGATCACCACCATCATCATGGCCGAGATCTTCGCAGCAGCACTTAAATTAGAATACCCCAACCAAGTGTCGTAGACCGCCGTGGTTAAAGTACTCACGGCAAAATAGCTCACGGTACCAAAATCGCCTATGGTCTCCATCGCCACCAATGACAAACCAACGGCGATAGATGGTCTAGCGAGTGGTAATGAAATGCGCCAAAAGCTTGCCAACGGAGAACACTTTAACAAACGTGCCGATTGCAACAGTGAGACGTTCTGCTCCATAAATGCCGCACGGCACAGCAGATAGACATAAGGATACAGTACTAGCGACAAGACAACTGTAGCACCTCCAACGGTGCGAATATCAGGAAACCAGTAATCCCCTGCTTGCCAGCTAAAGACATCTCGTAGCCATATTTGGATGGGACCAGCAAAGTCAAACCAATCGGTAAAAATATAGCCAATGATATACCCTGGCATGGCAAGTGGTAGCACTAAAGCCCACTGCAACACTTTTTCACTTGGCAGTTTGCACATAGCCATCAGCCATGCACTAGGAACCCCCAAAAACAAAGAGAGTACCAAGACACCAGCAACCAATTTGACCGTATTTGAGATGTAGGTGGGCATCACCGTCGCAAGGAGGTGTGAGAAGAGATCACTTGATTCACCAAGTGCCGTGTAGAAGATCGCTAAAATAGGCAAAACCAGTAGCAGAGTTATCACTCCACTACTGGTTTTCCAAACATCATTTTTTTCTTTCATTGCCTAAACATACAGCAGGCGACACGAAGTCGGAAGTTCTTAACCAGAATAACAAAGGGGGTATTATACCCCCTTTCTGTCGATTATAGGTCGAACTTAACTTCGTCTAACAATTTGATTGCAGCACTGTGATATTCGGCAATCTCATCGAGCGAAATTTTATCTGCTTTGAAATCACCCCATGATGCCACAAGCTCAGAACGCTTAACGCCTTCTTTTACTGGGTACTCATAGTTAACTTCTGCATACATTTGCTGAGCTTTGTCGCCTGTTAAGAACTCCATTAGCTTCAATGCGTTGTCTTTGTTTGGCGAGTATTTCGCCATTGCCATACCACTGATATTTACGTGAGTACCCGTTGTGTTTTGGTTCGGGAAGTTAATGTATACCGCATCAGCCCAAGCCTTTTGCTCTTTATCATTAACCATCTTACCTAGGTAGTAGCTGTTACCTAGAGATACGTCACACAGGCCTTCGCTGATCGCTTTCACTTGAGCGCGGTCATTGCCTTGTGGTTTGCGGGCTAGGTTAGCTTTTACGCCTTCTAGCCACTCTTTTGTCTCCGCTTCACCGTGGTGAGCAATCATAGAAGACACAAGAGATACGTTGTAAGGGTGCTTACCGCTACGAGTACAGATTTTGCCTTTGTACTCAGCGTTTGCTAGGTCGATATAATCAAAATCATTACCTAGTTTGCCTACGCGGTCACGAGAAGAATATACGTTACGAGTACGCAGTGTTAATGCAAACCACTCATTCTCTTTATCGCGATATTGAGCAGGAACGTTAGCGTTGATTACGTCACTATCTACCGCTTGAACTACATCCTTGTCAGTCAATTCCGCTAGACGGCTAATATCTGTTGTTAACACTACGTCAGCCGGGCTGTATTCGCCCTCTTGCTGAAGTTTTTCTGCCAGACCTTTCTTAGCAAACTTTACGTTTACTTTAATGCCCGTTTCTTTAGTGAACTCGTTAAACATAGGCTCAACAAGGAAAGGTTGGCGGTAAGAGTAAACGTTGACTTCTTCAGCGGCCATCGCTGGTGCTGCAAAGCTAGCTGCAATTGCTGAAAGAGTTAGCAGTTTTTTCATCGTTTTAGTTCCTTTAATTCATAATGAGAACGTTTATCAGTTGCGTTATTATATTCATATTAATTCTGAAAACAATGATCTGATATAAAAAAACCTGCCATAAAAGGCAGGTTTTGATTAAGTTTGTAACAAAACATTACTTAACACTAACAAACTCCGGATAAGCACCTACACCACAATCGTGCATGTCCATACCCTCTAATTCTTCTTCTTCTGTTACACGAATACCGATTGTCGCTTTCAGCACTGCCCAGACAGCAAGACTTGCCGCGAACACCCAACCGAAGATAACTGCTGCGCCTAAAAGCTGAGCACCAAACGTTGCATCGCCGTTGCTTAGTGGCACTACCATTAGGCCGAAGAAACCACACACACCGTGAACAGAGATAGCACCAACTGGATCATCAATCTTAAGCTTGTCTAGGCCAATGATGCTGAATACGACTAGCGCACCGCCTACTGCACCAATAGCTACTGAGTACACAGGTGAAGGAGATAGAGGATCAGCAGTGATAGCAACAAGACCCGCTAACGCACCATTGAGAATCATAGTTAAGTCAGCTTTACCCCACGTTGTTTTGCACACTAGCATTGCTGCAATAGCACCCGCTGCTGCTGCTGCGTTAGTGTTAAGGAAGATTTGACCTACCGCTGTCGCGTTCTCAAAATCTGAAACCATTAATTGAGAGCCGCCGTTGAAGCCGAACCAGCCTAACCATAGGATAAACGTACCTAGAGTAGCTAAAGGCATGTTTGAACCTGGAATTGGGTAGATTTCACCATTCTTACCGTACTTGCCCTTACGAGCACCGAGCAACAGAACACCAGCTAATGCAGCCGCTGCACCCGCCATATGAACAATACCTGAACCAGCAAAGTCACTAAAGCCTGCTTCTGATAGGAAACCGCCACCCCAAGTCCAATAACCTTCCATAGGGTAAATAAATGCCGTCAGCACGACAGAGAAGATAAGGAAAGACCAAAGCTTCATACGCTCAGCAACCGCACCGGATACCACTGACATTGCTGTTGCTACGAAAACAACCTGGAAGAAGAAGTCCGACTCTAGAGAGTGGTCTGCACCTTCACCTTGAGTGCCGATTAGCGCACCAAATGATGGTAGCCAGCCGCCTTCGCCATTGTCCACATACATAATGTTGTAACCCACGATGAGATAACAAGTACATGCGATAGCGTACAAACAGAAGTTTTTGGTTAAGATTTCAGTGGTGTTTTTTGAGCGAACTAGGCCAGCCTCTAACATAGCAAAGCCTGCTGCCATCCACATTACGAGCGCGCCTGAAATAAGAAAGTAAAAAGTGTCTAGCGCATAACGCAGTTCGCTGACTGTTGTTGCTAATTCCATAATATGTTCTCCAATCCCTTAAAGTGCTTCAGCATCCATTTCGCCCGTACGAATACGTACTGCTTGGGCTAGGTCGTACACAAATATTTTTCCGTCGCCAATCTTGCCGGTTTGAGCCGCATTAGTGATAGCTTCTATAACTCGGTCTACGTTGTCTGCGTGCGTTGCAATTTCCAGCTTCACTTTCGGTAGAAAGTCCACCTGATACTCTGCACCGCGATATAATTCTGTGTGACCTTTCTGACGACCAAATCCTTTGACCTCAGAAACTGTCATCCCTTCAATGCCTACATCTGCAAGTGCTTCTCTTACATCATCCAGCTTGAATGGTTTAATGATTGCGTTAATAAGTTTCATGGCATCCCCTTCGCCTTTTTATCCCTGTTGCTTAATACAGCAATCAAGGTGCGTGCCAACTTTTTAAACTATTGAAATATAAGGACTCGAGTTTTATATGTTATAAAAATGAAAATACCTTGCACTTTATTGGTGCAAGGTATTCACAAAAATAATGCGTTAAATGTTATTAGCACTAAGAATGTGCAAAATAACCGTATTATCCACTTAGCGATTATGTATAAAGCGCTCCCACTGCTCGATAACAGACAAGAAATCCTCCAAACCACACTCACTGTAGCTTTCACTTTCATACAGTGAAAATTCTTCTTCGGACTCCGTTAACGTCTCAAAAGCTAACGTATTTTCATACACATGGACTTCAGACTCGAGAATACTCAAAGAAATCTCTTTGCCCTGCCACTTGTGTTCATTACCAGAAAATTGTGACGCTTTCGATAGCAGTGCTTTTATTTCCATGATGGTGCGGTCGTCGGTACTAACTTCTTCTTGAAGTAATCGAGCAATCACTTCTTGACCCATTTCGCACTTCACTAGATATTCACCAGTGAAACTGTTTTTAATAAACTCGAATTCCATCACTTTTTCTCTCTGTAAACTCGCGCCGATTATACCTCAGAATCACTAGCAATCAGGTATACTCAACAACAATTCCTTAGAAGAGCCAATACAATGCAACTTAACTCTCTCATTGCTAAGCAAATTGTTGATCGTGCAAAAAAGATCATTGCCTACTCCATTAACGTTATGGATGAAAATGGCGTGATCATTGGCTCAAGCGATCCTAGTAGACTGCATCAAACTCACGAAGGTGCACTGTTGGCCATTCGTGATAACCGCACGATTGAGATCAATGACTCTGTTGCCTCCACCCTCTCCGGTGTAAAAACTGGCATTAACCTCCCTATTATTTATAGCGATCAGGTTATTGGCGTAGTAGGTATTTCTGGCACTCCGGAAGAGGTAAGAAGCTACGGTGAACTGGTTAAAATGACGGCTGAGCTGATCGTCGAACAAGCGGCATTAATGTCTCAGGTCCAATGGAATAAACGTCATAGAGAAGAGCTGCTGCTGCAACTTATCGAAGGCTCGAGCTTGAATGATGGCCAGTTGCTCTCCATTGCCCAAAGGCTGGACCTCGATCTTTCCCAGCCAAGAGTCGCCACTGTTATTAAAGTAATTCCACGCGCAGGCGAACCAGTCACACTAGAACACTTACAAAAACTGGTTCATCTATTGGAACACCCGGAACGCGACAATATAGTCGGTATTGCTTCAGTTTCTATGAATGAGATCGTGGTTCTTAAGCCCGTGACTATTGTTAATCACACTTGGAATCGTAAAGAAGAACAGAAGCGGGTCGCTAAACTGGTAAAACGCATCGACAATGAGTGTGACTTTTCGATTCAAATGGCGATTGGTGATTATTTTCCGGGACTAATCGGCCTTGCGCGCTCATATGAAACGGCCAAAGCAACGATAGAAAGTAGTACCAGTAATGATGATGCTGTTATGTTCTATCAAGATCGCAAACTTTCGGTACTGGTCAGCAGTATCAAACAAGACCCATGGCGAGCTACTCAGCTTAAAGCGCCCATCGAGAAATTAATGGCAGCCGACAGCAAACAGGTCCTATTGAAAACCCTGAGCACCTTTTTTGCTCAAAATTGCGATCTGGCTCAAACTTGTGAATCCCTCCATATTCATCGTAACACTTTGCGATACCGCCTAGACAAAATACAACAAGAAACAAGCTTAGATATCAACAAGTTAGATGACAAAATCCAGCTCTATCTTGCGTTAAAATGTTTGTAAATATTACGTTAATTTGTGCATTTGCACAAATTAACTATTAACCACAATGATAAATTCGTCAGTTCGCATAAAGAAAATCCTCTCTTGAATAGCTAATCTTCCGCTCATAAAGGGTGCAAACACCCAATAAAAAATTATTAAATTAGCGGAAAACTAAACCATGATTGAAGTCTCTACCTTAGGCGCACTCGCAGCTCTTGTTGTTGCCATTGCCCTTATTCTTAAAAAAGTTCCACCAGCTTATGGCATGATCATCGGTGCCCTGATCGGCGGTGTTGTAGGTGGCGTGTCATTAACCGATACGGTTGCTCTAATGATTGGCGGTGCGCAAGGCATTGTTACTGCGGTATTGCGTATTCTTGCTGCTGGTGTTCTTGCTGGCGTTCTAATTGAATCAGGGGCGGCAACCTCTATCGCAGAGACCATCGTTAAGAAAGTCGGTGAGACTCGCGCCCTTCTTGCTCTGGCTATCGCCACCATGATTCTGACTGCCGTTGGCGTATTCGTCGATGTTGCAGTTATTACCGTTTCTCCAATTGCTCTTGCCATTGCTCGCCGCGCGGACATCTCTAAAACAGCAATTTTGCTTGCGATGGTTGGCGGCGGTAAAGCCGGTAACGTCATGTCACCTAACCCAAACTCAATTGCAGCAGCTGACGCTTTCAACGTTCCACTAACTTCGGTGATGGCTGCAGGTGTGATTCCAGGACTTTGCGGCATGATCTTCGCTTACTTCCTCGCGAAAAAGCTTGTCAACAAAGGCTCTAAAGTAGCAGAAAGCGAAGTGGTTGCTGTTGATCACTCTAGACTACCGTCATTTGGCGCATCGATTGTTGCTCCACTTGTGGCGATCGCTCTACTTTCTCTTCGCCCTATTGCTGGTATTAACGTAGACCCGCTTATCGCGCTTCCATTAGGTGGTTTACTTGGTGCCGTGGTCATGGGTCGTTTTGCTGACACTAACCATTTTGCCGTTTCCGGTCTATCACGTATGGCACCTGTCGCAGTTATGTTATTAGGTACCGGTACCTTAGCTGGCATTATTGCTAACTCTGGTCTGAAAGATGTGCTTATCGATTCCTTAACAGCATCGGGCCTTCCTTCTTATCTATTAGCACCAATTTCAGGTGCAATGATGGCGCTTGCTACCGCTTCTACTACGGCCGGTACAGCCGTTGCGTCTAGTGTATTTAGTTCCACAATTCTTGAACTTGGTGTTCCAGCATTAGCCGGTGCAGCCATGATTCACTCAGGTGCTACCGTACTGGATCACATGCCACACGGTAGTTTCTTCCACGCCACTGGTGGCGCTGTGCATATGGATATTCGCGAGCGTCTCAAACTCATTCCTTACGAGTCTGCGGTTGGTCTAGTGATCGCCTTTGTCTCTGTAATGATCTTTGGTGTGTTCGGTCTATTTGTATAAGGTCCTATTATGAAAATTATTATTGCTCCAGATTCATACAAAGAAAGCTTAACGGCCATGGAAGTTGCCGAAGCGATCGAAACCGGTTTTAAGAAAATCTTTGCCGATGCTGAATACGTCAAACTTCCAATGGCGGATGGTGGTGAAGGTACGGTTCAATCATTGGTTGATGCTACTGAAGGCTCGATTGTTACTTGCCAAGTTACTGGCCCCTTAGGTCAGCAAGTTGAAGGCTTCTACGGCCTTATGGGGGACGGTTCAACAGCTATTATTGAAATGGCTGCGGCGTCAGGCCTACATCTGGTTGAACCTGAGCTACGCAACCCGCTTGTTACCACAACTTATGGAACTGGCGAATTAATCAAAGCGGCGCTAGAGCGCGGTGTGAAGCACATTATTGTTGGTATTGGCGGCAGCGCTACCAATGACGGCGGCATAGGTATGGCGCAGGCTCTTGGTGCTAAATTGCTGGACCAACAAGGTAATGAACTTGGCTTTGGCGGTGGAGAACTCGATAAGCTAGCCAGCATTGACCTATCAGGCCTTGATGCTCGCCTGAAAGACATCCACTTGGAAGTCGCGTGCGACGTTGATAATCCTCTGTGTGGTCCTAAAGGCGCCTCGCACGTGTTTGGTCCACAAAAAGGCGCAACACCAGAGATCGTGGCAACCCTCGATAGCAACCTTGCGCATTATGCCAATGTCATCAAAGCTACTAACGGTCGTGATGTCATTGATACCGCAGGCGCCGGTGCTGCTGGTGGCCTCGGTGCAGCGCTACTTGGTTTGTTTGATGCATCACTGCGTCCAGGTATCCAAATTGTGATGGATGCGGTGAACCTAAGCGAAGTGGTAAAAGACGCCGATCTTGTGATTACAGGTGAAGGCCGAATTGACAGCCAAACTATTCATGGTAAGACGCCTATTGGTGTGGCACGTACTGCGAAGCAATACGACATTCCTGTGATAGCCATTGCAGGTAGCACAGCAAAAGACTGCGCAGTGGTTCACGAATACGGTATTGATGCGGCGTACAGTGTAGTACTAGGTGCGACTGACCTACCAACCGCCTTAAAAGAAGCGGCGTTCAACGTTGAAATGACCTCTCGTAATATTGCAGCGGCAATGGCGATGAACTTCAGCAAATAATCCGCTTTAGAAACACAAAATGCCCACTCAATTGAGTGGGCATTTTTTATTATCATTCCTACCGTCGCGTTAAGCGCAAAAAATGCTATTAGAACTCGATGTTACGACCGAAGTTCATTGGCCATTCTGTTGGGTTTTTCTTACCTTCGCGGATGTGGCGACATTCAGCTAGCCATACTAGAAGCTCCCAACCGAATGCAGCAGTAAGCAGCGCATCTTTCTCGTCAGAGTTTTTCTGAGGCGCAAACTCGGCAATATCAGCGCCAACTAAGTTAATGCGCTTAGTCGCGCGAAGTTTACGGAAGATGTCGTAATACATGCGAGCAGAAACACCAAATGGATCTGGGCTTGAGTTTGCACTGTGATCAAGAAGATCTAGCCCATCTAAGTCAAAGGTTAGGTACACCGGACGACCATCACCTTGTTTCTCAAGGATCTGTTCTACGATGTAATCCACGCCTAAATCGTAAATTTCATCAGCCAAGTAGAAGTTACCGCCAATCGCCTTCGCTTTGCCTTGTTGAGATGCACACCAGCGACCGCGCATACCCATGCTGACACTGGTCGTTGGGTCGATAGCACCTTCTGATGCTAGGCGGCAATACCAGTTACCTGAATATGACTCGTAATCAAAGTCAGCACGTGTGAGTAGGTCAAAGTGACCATCAATATGAATAAGTGAAACCGGACCGTGCACTTTCGCAAGTGCCGCAGGCCCTGGGTAAGCAACGGTATGGTCGCCACCAAAGAAGAATGGAGTACAGCCGTGGTTGATCACCATGTCATCAACCACTTTCTGCGCATTGCGCATTTCTTCATCTAAGTTGAACTGACCAAGGCCATCCCAGTTTCCGTAATCGATGATGTTACATAGTTCAAATGGCATCGTGCCATCTTGGTGAATAAGGCCCATACCAGTTTTAGAGGCATCACGAATCGCACCAGGACCAAATTTATGACCACCAGCATTTGGTGAACACTTATCCATGGTCAAGCCATACATAACAATGTCCGCGTTTTCAAAGCTGTTCACATAAGGTGCGCCAAATGCACCAACATGCTCTTTACCCAGTAAACTGAATGCTTCTACACCTTGTTCCGCCATACGCTGCTGCATTGGAGCGATGTCTTCATTGATATAAAAGTCTGCATCCGACTTATTCCAATAAATATCTTGGTAAAGTTCGAGTTTCTCTTTTGAAATTTCTACACGTTTTGGCTTGAACATATTGTTGTCCTCATTGTTTTTTCTGCTTTTCAGCGATGTCTATATTGTATCCACTCACCTCGCTTACTATAATTACATTTCCGGCCAATGAGATTACATTTCAGGACAACAACATGAGCTCACTACATCAGCAGCAGTTTTTGCAAGCCATTGTTGGCCACTGGGAATCATTACTCAGAGATTTGGCGAAACAGCCACTGGCTATCGATCCGTTTCTTCGCCGCGCTAAAATCAGACGTATTAGCTATGGTCATTATGAATTGATGACGACTCAACAAGTGCTGACGTTAATGAAATTGTCCATGGAACAGTTGAACATCGATGGTATCGGATTACGCATCGCAAGTAGGCTTACCATTGAGGACACCGGAGCTTTGGGCTTTGCCATGCTAGGCTGTAAGACACTTAAGCAGCTATTAGAAACGATCATTCATATACCCTGGATGACCAGTGACTACGTGGATATTCGTATTGCCTACGACCGAGAATATGCCTATATCACTGCCGAAGATCGTTCCGCATTTTGGACGCCGCAGCCCTACACTATCGAAGACAGCATTGGTCATTACTACCTTGGAATAAAAAAGCTCTTGGGAGAGCAATTTGATAAAGATAAAGTCTCAATTTCCCTTAGTTATGCCGCGCCAAGTTATAAACACCTCTATCACCAGTATTTAGGTATCATGCCGACCTTCAACGCAGCGAGTAATCAAATTAGGCTCCCCATTGAGTGGATCGATATGCCCATCTCTGCGAATGAATCCTTAGTCGCCAATATCGCAGCGAAGCACAGTGCGGAGATGAACCAGCAATCACGAGCCAGCACCAGTTGCGATCAAATAAGAATGCGCCTGTACGCTCTTCTCTCTTCCGGAGTACCCACCATGGAACAAATGGCTGAAGATTTAGGCTTCACCGCAAGAACCTTACGACGACGACTTCATGATGAAGGTAAAACTTACAAACAACTCGTGCTCGACGTTCGAATGCAAATGGCCAATGAGTATTTACTGAAGACTTCATTATCGTTATCCGATATTGCCAACCTCCTCGACTATCACTCGGCACCACCGTTTATTCGTGCGTTCAAAGCTTATCATCAGGTTTCGCCTTCACAATTCAAGCTAGAAACGAAAAAAGCCCAGTCCGAGGGAGACTGGGCATAAAATCAAGTGCGTCTGATTTTAAAATTATTTGCGGATAGTTTCAGCTGCGCGTTCAGCGCCAACTTTCGCTTCCCATTTCGCGTTCAACTCTTCGATAGAAGTGCCAGAGCGTTTTAGGAAGTCTTTGAAACCAACCCAGTGAGCGTCCATAACTTGGTGCTCATCGGTTGCCGTAGAGAGTGCTTTTAAGCCCCATTCATCTGGAATGTAAACTTCGTTGAAGCCAGCACGAGGACGGTTTTCTTTAATCGCTTTCACGAACATGTCGCTCTTACGTTTCACTTCTTCGATTGGGCCAAAGTGGCTTGGGTCGATGACTAGAATGTAAGAACCGCCTACTGGACATGGCGCATCTTCCATCGTGAAGAAGTCACTTGGCACTGCTGGAAGCTCAGGAGCAATCTTACCTTTCGGGTTGATGATTGCCGTCATCACTTCATTCCAGATGTTTAGAGAGTAAAGGCGTGGTGTTAGGAATGTCCACGGTGCTTTACAGTCAGCCACACGGCCGTAACCTTCGATTAGTGAGCCCCACTTACGAGCGTCAGCTGTTAGCTCACCAGTGTCTTGGTCAACAAGCGCTGCAACGTGTAGGTCGCGGTCGTTTACGATAGCGTCACAGATGTGAGAGTCGTAGCCTTCACCGATCATGATAGATGTGACTAGAGGTAGTTCTTCACCACCAACTAGAGCTGCATCGAACGGAGGGCAAGACATTGCTGGATCCATACCACCGAATGGTGCATTAAGAGGTACAGAGTTGTTTGAAGACATCGCAAACATGCCTTCTTTCATTGCCATCTGTGTGTAGTTAGAGAAGTTACCGCCGTCACAGTGGTCGTAACCAAATACGATTGAGATACCGTGCTTGCGTGCTTTCTCGATAGCCGTTTGAGCCATTAGCGCACAAACGTAGTGACCAGAAGATTTCTTACCGTTGTATACCGCCCAAGTATCGCCTTCAGACTCTAGCTCTGGCGTCGATGTAGGATCTAGGATGCCTGCTTCGTATGGAATCGTTACTGCTTCGATAACGCCAAGACCTTGGTGAAGTTTACCTTGTAGGCCACCAACCAATAGGTTGTGAGCAAGGATATCAGCGTGAGTTTGGTCAGCACCGATGTGTTTCCATGACTCAGAAACAATGAATGAAAAATACTCGTTATTAAACGTAGTAGTAGGGCTGGTCACTTTAGCCATGATCTTTTCCTCTAGTAAGTAGGGATACGTTTTATTGAACTGTAATCACTTTAGCGCATCTGAGTTATTTCATAAGTAACATACTGGATACTGTTACTCCTTCGTTACCCCGTTGGATGTCCTATTCAATAATATTCAGGCATAAAAAAAGCCGCTCTATAAAGAGCGGCTTTACAAAAGCTATTTAAAAATCAGCGATTAAGCTTGACCTTTAACTTCTTTAAGACCGTTGTAAGGTGCTTTTTCACCTAGAGCTTCTTCGATACGAATTAGCTGGTTGTACTTAGCAACACGGTCAGAACGGCTCATAGAACCAGTTTTGATTTGACCTGCAGCAGTACCTACCGCTAGATCAGCGATAGTTGCATCTTCAGTTTCGCCAGAACGGTGAGAGATTACAGCTGTGTAACCTGCGTCTTTAGCCATCTTGATAGCAGCTAGAGTCTCAGTTAGAGAACCGATTTGGTTGAACTTGATAAGGATAGAGTTAGCTACGCCTTTCTCGATACCTTCAGCAAGGATCTTAGTGTTAGTAACGAATAGATCGTCACCTACTAGTTGAAGCTTGTCACCTAGTAGTTCAGTTTGGTGCTTGAAGCCATCCCAGTCAGACTCGTCTAGACCGTCTTCGATAGAAACGATTGGGAATTGGTTAGCTAGCTCAGCTAGGTAGTGGTTGAACTCTTCAGAAGAGAAAGTCTTACCTTCGCCTTTCATGTTGTAGATGCCAGCTTCTTTGTCGAAGAACTCAGATGCTGCACAGTCCATAGCTAGAGTAACGTCTTTGCCTAGTTCGTAACCAGCAGCTGCAACAGCTTCTGCGATAACTTCTAGAGCTTCAGCGTTAGACTTAAGGTTAGGAGCGAAACCACCTTCGTCACCAACTGCAGTGCTGTAGCCTTTAGACTTAAGAACTTTAGCTAGGTTGTGGAATACTTCCGCACCGATACGTAGACCTTCTTTAAGAGTCTTAGCACCAACTGGTTGGATCATGAACTCTTGGATGTCAACGTTGTTGTCTGCGTGCTCACCACCGTTGATGATGTTCATCATTGGAAGAGGCATAGAGAATACGCCTGCAGTGCCGTTAAGCTCAGCGATGTGCTCAAATAGAGGCATGCCTTTAGCAGCAGCTGCTGCTTTAGCGTTTGCTAGAGAAACTGCTAGGATAGCGTTCGCGCCGAACTTAGACTTGTTTTCAGTACCGTCAAGGTCGATCATCACTTGGTCAACGTCAGCTTGAGCTTTCGCATCTTTACCAACTAGAGCTTCAGCGATTTCACCGTTAACAGCTTCAACAGCTTTAAGAACACCTTTACCTAGGAAACGTGCTTTGTCACCGTCACGTAGCTCAAGAGCTTCACGAGAACCAGTAGATGCGCCAGATGGAGCTGCCGCCATACCTACGAAACCGCCTTCTAGGTGTACTTCAGCTTCTACAGTTGGGTTACCACGTGAGTCGATGATTTCACGACCTAGAACTTTAACGATCTTAGACATTAATGTTTCCTCTCATTGAATATAAATGTCAAAATTAAGGGCAGCCGCACAACCTTCGCAACCGCCCGTATCCTTTTACTTTTCTTCAGTACCGCGCTGGAATTCGCCCGCCGCTTTCACAAAGCCTGTAAATAACGGGTGACCATCGCGAGGCGTTGAAGTGAACTCTGGGTGGAACTGCGCAGCTACAAACCATGGGTGAGCTGGGTTCTCAATCACTTCAACTAGTTTCTTGTCTGCTGACAGACCAGAAACTTTAAGACCTGCTTTTTCAATCTGTGGACGAAGTACGTTGTTCACTTCGTAACGGTGACGGTGACGTTCATGGATCTTAGCGTTGCCATATAGTTCGTATGCTTTTGTCCCTTTTTCTAGGTGACATAGCTGAGAACCAAGGCGCATTGTGCCGCCAAGATCAGACGTTTCGGTACGTTCTTCAACTTTACCTTCGCCATCTACCCACTCTGTGATCAAGCCTACCACAGGGTATTTAGTCTCTTTGTTAAATTCTGTTGAATGTGCACCTTCCATACCCGCAACGTTACGTGCGTATTCGATAAGTGCCACTTGCATACCTAGGCAGATGCCTAGATAAGGTACTTTGTTTTCACGAGCGTATTTTGCAGCAAGGATCTTACCTTCAACACCACGGTCACCAAAGCCACCAGGTACAAGGATTGCGTCTAGACCAGCTAGAGCTTCTTCGCCTTTTGTTTCCACGTCTTGTGAATCAACGTACTTAATCTTCACACTCAGGCGGTTTTTAAGGCCTGCGTGTTTCAGCGCTTCGTTTACTGACTTATAAGCATCTGGTAGTTCGATGTATTTACCTACCATACCGATAACTACTTCAGCCGTTGGGTTAGCTTCTTCGTAAATTACCTGTTCCCACTCAGAAAGATCAGCTTCTGGAGCAGAAATGCCAAAGCGTGAACAAACTAGGTCGTCTAGACCTTGCGCTTTAATTAGTTGAGGGATCTTGTAGATAGAGTCTACGTCCTTCATTGAGATTACCGCTTTTTCTTGAACGTTACAGAAAAGTGCAATCTTCTTACGCTCGTTTGCAGGGATCATACGATCACTACGGCAAACAAGAATATCTGGTTGGATACCGATAGACAGTAGCTCTTTTACAGAGTGCTGAGTCGGCTTGGTTTTCACTTCACCAGCTGCTGCTAGGTAAGGAACCAAAGTTAGGTGCATAAACATTGCACGCTCACGACCAAGCTCAACGGCTAACTGACGAATGGCTTCCATAAACGGTAGTGATTCGATATCACCTACTGTACCACCAACTTCAACGATAGCGACATCGTGGCCTTCAGAGCCAGCGATCACGCGATCTTTAATAGCATTAGTAATGTGAGGGATTACCTGAATAGTTGCACCTAGGTAGTCACCACGACGCTCTTTGCGAAGAACATCAGCGTAAACACGACCAGCAGTGAAGTTGTTGCGTTTTGTCATCTTGGTACGGATGAAACGCTCGTAGTGACCAAGGTCAAGGTCAGTTTCAGCGCCATCTTCCGTGACGAACACTTCACCGTGCTGAGTTGGGCTCATTGTGCCCGGGTCAACGTTGATGTAAGGGTCAAGCTTCATCATGGTCACTTTAAGACCACGTGCTTCTAAAATTGCTGCAAGAGATGCTGCTGCAATACCTTTACCTAGAGAGGATACTACCCCGCCAGTAACAAAAATATAATTTGTCGTCATGTTTAACCTGAAGTTGGTTGAATGAGGGAAAATGGATTTCTTCTGGACGGGATGCAAATATACCAGAAGCCCTTTACCGCCACAACGTGAAACTTATCACATTCAAAATTTTTATTTTTTGCTTCAAATCAATTGTAGAAACTTACACCAATGAGAAGCGGTTCACAAATCCGAGGACTTTTCTTGTTTTTTTACGTCATTCCAAAACTGGTCAAGCTCTTGAAGGCTAAAGTCTGTAAGGGATTTACCATCTTCGCCAGCCCTTGCCTCAACACCTTTAAAGCGACGAGAAAATTTATTGTTCGCTTTTCTCAGCGCAACCTCAGGATCTTTTTTCAAATGTCGAGAAAGATTCACCACGGCAAACAAAAGATCTCCGACCTCTTCTTCCAGCTTCTCTTCATCAACATCAACCTGAATCGCTTCCTGAACCACCTCTTCAACTTCTTCCTGAACCTTGTCAACGACAGGTCCTAACGCATCCCAATCAAAGCCATATTTAGCGCAACGTTTCTGGATTTTATTGGCCTTTGAAAGAGCAGGTAACGATTGTGGTATTGAGTCTAGAATACTTTCTTCGTTTTTGCCTACCTCAGCCTTTTCCTTCTTTTTCTCAGCTTCCCAATTGGCATTGATAGCGGCTTCATCTGCAAATTCCACATCAGAAAAAACGTGCGGATGACGTCTAGTGAGCTTGTCATTCAATCCCTCAACAACCTCGTTGAAGTCAAATAACCCTTGCTCTTTTGCCATCTGGCTATAGAAAATCACTTGAAACAACAGATCGCCCAGCTCTTCTTTTAGATTTTGCCAGTCTTGGTTATGAATAGCGTCGACCACTTCAAACGTTTCTTCGATGGTGTGCGGTACGATGGTTTCGAAGGTCTGTTTGCGATCCCATGGACAGCCATGCTGCTCATCTCGAAGCTGAGCCATAATAGTGAGAAGTTGTTCAATGGGTTGAGACATAGTTAGATTCCTAAACAAAAAGGTTGGAAAACCAACCTTTTATTATTGTTCAACATGATGTGATTACGTCAGTATAACGCTCACTTGAGTCTTGCTTAACCCAAGCGCTTCACACTCATGACGTCTTTAATTTGTTCAATACGCTTAGTCACGCGTGACAGCACCTCGATATTCGTCAGCTCTAGATCAAAATCCATAATCGATAACTGACGCTTGTAATCACTGCGACTCTTCATAGTGGTCACTTTGATCTTTTCGTTAGTAAGCAGTGTGGTGATGTCTTTTAGTAATCCGCCACGTTCCATAGCTTCAACGCGAATAGTCAAAATATAAGAGCCAACAAAGCCACTACCCCAAACGGTATCAATAATACGCTCTGGTGCATGATGGCTGAGTTCTTCTAGCTGCTCACAATCAGCTCGGTGAACCGAAATACCACGACCTTGAGTAATATAACCTTTGATTTGATCGCCCGGAATTGGCTGACAGCAGCGTGCCAAATGCGTCATCAAGTTATCGACACCTTCCACGACAACTGCGTCTTTATGCGGTCGGCTTTGAGCTGGTGCTTTGCCTTCTGACTCTTGAAGTTTCTCAAGTGCTTGTTGATCTTCTTCTTCGGCCGTAGGCTTATTCACCAATGCGTTGATGTGATTAATGATTTGGTTTATTCGTAAATCACCACTACCAATACCAACATACAGCTCATCTGGAGTGTTAACGTTAAAACGCTTCAAGGCATATTGTTCAGCGTCTTTGATCGTTGCACCGATTTTGGCTAACTCATCTTCAAGAATTTCACGGCCAGCTTCTAAGTTCTTCTCACGACTTTGCTTTCTAAACCAAGCGTTAATTTTGGCGCGCGCACGACCAGAGTGAACAAAGCCAAGCGATGGGTTTAACCAGTCACGAGACGGGTTTGGCTCTTTGGCTGTAATGATCTCAACCTGATCACCCATAGATAGCTTATGAGTAAATGGAACAATGCGACCTGCCACTTTGGCACCGATACAGCGGTGTCCCACTTCGGAGTGAATGTGGTAAGCAAAATCCAGTGGTGTTGCCCCCATAGGCAAATCAACCACATCGCCACGAGGCGTAAAGGCATACACACGGTCATCAAATACTTGGCTACGAAGTTCATCCAGCATTTCGCCAGAGTCTGACATCTCTTCCTGCCAATCCAGTAGCTTACGCAACCAGGTAATTTTCTCGTCGTATCCGCTACGGCCGCCACTACCACCTTCTTTGTATTTCCAGTGTGCAGCAACACCTAGCTCCGAATCCTCATGCATTTGCTTAGTTCGGATTTGGATCTCTATCGTTTTACCTTCAGGACCAAGAATAACGGTATGGATAGACTGATAACCATTGGGCTTAGGGTTCGCCACATAGTCATCAAATTCACTAGGAAGGTGCTTGTACTTGGTGTGAACAACACCGAGTGCCGCATAACAATCTTGCAGTCGCTCAGCGATGATGCGTACAGCGCGCACGTCAAAAAGCTCATCAAAATCGAGGCTTTTCTTCTGCATTTTTCGCCAAATGCTGTAGATATGCTTAGGGCGACCACTGACTTCAGCAAGGATGTTCGACACCTTCATTTCAGCCGTCAAATCATCCACAAAGTCTTTGATATATTGCTCTCGAACAATGCGGCGCTCAGACAGTTGTTTAGCAATCTGTTTATAAGTTTCTGGTTGCTGATAACGGAAAGCGTAATCTTCGATTTCCCATTTTAGCTGACCAATCCCTAAACGGTTGGCAAGAGGAGCATATATGTTGGCGCATTCTTTAGCGGCGGCTCGGCGAACTTCGTCAGACTCATCTTTGACTTCACGAAGGTTACAAATACGCTCTGCCAGCTTGATGACCACACAACGGAAATCATCCACCATCGCCAGCAACATTCTGCGGACATTATCAACTTGACCCGACGCCTCTGAGCCTTCTAGCGTCACGTTAAGTTGACCAATAGCCGCCATCTCTTCGACGCCATCAATCAGCTTAATGGTTTCTTTGCCATAGTTTTCTTCTAGCTGCTCTCTATCGTAGATGCCACTAGAAACAACAGGGTACAACTGAGCAGCCACCAGCGTGGCTTTATCCATCGAAAGGGTAATGAGGATCTCAATCATCTCTCTGCCGCGCCACAACAACAAGGACCCCTGTTCACTGCCAGCGACAATATCTTCGCACTGACGGTAAACTTCTTTAAGCCTTTTCGAGGTGTTCTTGTCTTGCTTTAGAGAAGCAATCCATTTGTCTAGCTCGAACTGTTCGTTAGGGTTCAAATGCGCGCTTCTTACCGCAACCATTTCTTTTTTCTTCCTAGTTTTATTGGTTAACTAACCTATCCCAGTTAGCTTGTTCTCATTTTAATTCAGCTACTTCTCAAACAGCGCCATGGATTCTAGATGACTGGTGTGAGGGAACATATCCATCATACCCAATCGAACCAACTTATAGCCCTGCTCAATCAAGCTTTGAGTATCTCTGGCAAGGGTAGCAGGATTGCAAGAAACATAAAGCACTCGCGTTGCTCCTAGCGCAGAAACTTGATCTATCACGCCGCTTGCGCCTGCTCTGGCAGGGTCAAGCAGGATTTTATCAAACTGTTGTTTTGCCCATGGCATCTCTGAGAGATCTTGCTCGAGATTTGCTTGATAAAATTCAACATTCGTTAGGTGGTTAAGAGTGGCATTTTGCTGCGCCCAATCCACCATATCTTGAATACCTTCAACACCTACGACACGCTGACATAGTTTCGCCAAAGGTAAAGTGAAGTTACCCAAGCCGCAAAAGAGATCAAGTACATTGTCACTGGATTCAGGCGCCAACCACTCCAGTGCTTGAGCGACCATTTTGCTATTTATCTCGCGGTTCACTTGAATAAAGTGTGTCGGCAGGAAGGGTAATTCAACCCCTACTTCCGAATAATAAGGCTGTTCACCCGTTATTAATTGTAACTGCCCTGACTCTGGCATCAGATAAAGCGTGAGTGCCTGACTGTCAGCAAACTCGACCAAGCGTTTTTTATCGTGATTAGTCAAAGGTTTGATGTGCCTAACAACAACCACAGGTCCGTTATCACCCATGACCAATTCAAGGTGGCCAAGTGACTGTTGCTGTTTAAAGCCTGTGAATATGTCTCGTAATGGCGGTATTAGTGCGTTTAACTGCGCATTCAATACCGGACAGTGGTCAATCTCAACAATGTGATTGCTCTGCTTACGGCGGAATCCCATGACTAAGTTGCGCTGCTTATCGAGGTGAATACTCAAGCGAGCACGACGGCGATAACCAAGGCCTTCTCCAGTGATAGAGGGAGCTAACGGCACAGATTGGCCTGCTAACTTATTCATCAATTGTGATAAAGCTACTTGTTTGTTTTCAAGCTGCTGCTGACGTTCTACATGCTGCTGATTGCAGCCGCCACACTCATGGTAATGAGGACAAAATGGCTTCACGCGTTGCTCAGAAGCTTCTAGCACTTTGATCAAGGTAGCCTTAGCAAACTTTGCTTTGCTTTCCGTTAACTGCACCAACACCTTCTCATCTGTGAGCGCGCCTTCAACAAATACCGGTTTGTTATTTAAGTAACCAATACCTGCACCATGATGGTCCATGCGTTCAATGTTCACCTCTTGGTGCTTTTTTGAGAATGAAGTTTTCTTTGTTGGTTTAAAAAAACGTGCCATTACTGTACCCAGTGAGCAGAGCGTAACGCGCTGCTTCGATAAAAATTTGTTAGAGTTTCACTATTCTTTATTTGAATGATTGTCGAACAGCGCTGCTTTGATTAAGCTTACGTCATCTTGAGGATGCAATACTGGCTATTGTCCCATATCCACCCAGCAGATGTAACTCTGTTGGCAAATAATGACTTCGAATTAAAATGACAAGATACGGCCTGCGCGCTCGCGTAATCACATTGACTTTGGCACCGACCTTAATTATCGGTCTCCTTTTGAGTGCCTTCTTCTCTTACAATCGCTACCACGACCTAGAATCACAAGTACTTAACGCCGGCTCTAGCATTATTGAACCGCTGGCGATTGCCAGTGAACAAGGTCTTATCAACCAAAGTCGTGAATCAGTTAGACGCCTGATTAGTTACGCCCACCGTAAGAATTCTAAATTCGTTCGCAGTATTGCGGTATTCGATGCTTCTCATGAGCTGTTTGTAACCTCAAACTTTCATCCCAACTTTGATACGTTAACCTACCCGAAAGATCAGCCGATTCCTTTTTTAAGCTCCTACGAAATTCACGACAATACGTTAATTTTGAGAGCCCCTATTCTAGCTGAAAGTCAGCTGGTATCAGATACGCGAGAATTAACCTCAACCAATAAGACGCTCGGTTATATCGCTGTAGAGCTCGACCTTTCTTCACTGCGTTTACAACAATATCAGGAAGTCTTCTCTGCGATTCTAGTCCTTGTTCTTGGTCTTATCCTATCGGGAATCTTTGCCTACCGTTTGATGTACGATGTGACGCGTCCAATTTCTCACATGAAAAACATGGTAGACCGTATTCGTCGTGGTCACTTGGATGTTCGTATCGAAGGCAAAATGCACGGCGAGCTGGACTCGTTGAAAAATGGTATCAATGCCATGGCAGTCTCGCTGTCCGAATATCATGTGGAAATGCAGCACAGTATCGACCAAGCAACGTCCGATCTACGTGAGACATTAGAACAGCTTGAAATTCAAAACGTTGAATTGGATATCGCCAAAAAGCGTGCGCAAGAAGCGGCACGAGTGAAGTCAGAGTTCCTTGCTAACATGTCTCATGAGCTAAGAACCCCACTTAATGGTGTAATTGGTTTTACTCGTCAGATGCTGAAAACTCAGCTGACCAACAGTCAAACAGACTATCTACAGACCATTGAGAAATCGGCAAATAACCTGCTTAACATCATCAATGACATTTTAGACTTCTCCAAACTCGAAGCCGGTAAACTGGCACTTGAGAATATTCCATTTGAATTCCAAGACAGTCTTGAGGAAGTTGTCGCCCTTCAAGCAACCAGTGCCCATGAAAAAGGCTTGGAACTAACCTTAAAAGTTGACTCGAAAATTCCAAGCGGCCTTGTTGGTGACCCACTTCGTATTCAACAGATTTTGACCAACCTTGTGGGTAACTCCATCAAGTTTACTGAGCGTGGCAACATTGATATCAGCGTTGAACTCAAATCTCAGAAAGAAGACCGTGTTGAACTGCAGTTTATGGTTCGCGATACAGGTATTGGTATCTCAGAGCGACAACAAGCGCAGTTATTCCAAGCCTTCAGTCAAGCGGACGCCAGTATCTCTCGACGTTATGGCGGTACTGGACTTGGTTTGGTTATTACCCAAAAGCTAGTTGGACAAATGGGCGGTGAAATTAGCTTAACCAGTCGCCTGCACCAAGGTTCAACATTCTGGTTTACGGTTAAACTGAACTCTACAGATATTCCAATGATCGACCTTATCGATCCTGCGGTCATCCATAACAAGCGACTACTACTGATTGAACCAAATATGCAAGCGGCATCGGTATTACAACAGACCCTTACTAATGAAGGGGTTATGGTGACCTATCGCTCAACGTTGCCAGATAAAGTGGAAGCGTTCGACTACATCATTTTGTGTTTGCCTACCAATGAAGAAGTGCCATTGACGGTGATTGAAAGTTGGATCACCCGTTGTCAGGAAGCTACATCAAACATCATCATCGGTACTGCCAGCACCCAGCTCGCCCTATCTGACTACTTGATGCAAACCCATCAAGTACAGTGCTTAACCAAACCATTATCACGTAAGAAGTTGCTGCAATCGTTAGTGGAAAAACAGCCAGCAATACTCGCACCTGTTATGGAAGTTGAGTCTACCGAGAAGCGCGCACTTACCGTAATGGCAGTGGATGATAACCCTGCCAACCTCAAGCTCATTACAGCATTATTGTCGGAGCGTGTTGAGAGCGTGATCTCTTGCACCAACGGCCAAGTATCGGTTGAGAAAGCCCAAGAGCAGCACTTTGATATGGTATTTATGGACATTCAAATGCCTCACATGGATGGAGTGACTGCCTGCAAATTAATTAAAGAGACCCAGCAGAACAGCCAGACGCCTGTCGTCGCCGTCACTGCCCACGCAATGACGGGTGAACGAGACCGACTTTTATCCGAAGGAATGGACGATTACCTCACCAAACCTATCGATGAAAAAATGTTGTTGCAAGTACTCAACAAATGGGTACCAGTTCGCAATCATGACACTGATGCCAGCTTAGATTTCGTTGCTCCAAATGAAGTGGACATAACATCTGATGAGCCAAGCATTCAGCCTAAAGCGGAAACGGAAACTAATTTGGTGATCGATTGGGGAGCGGCACTCAAACAAGCCGCTAACAAAGAAGACTTAGCCGTCGATATGCTGCAAATGTTAGTCGACTTTATCCCTGAAGTGTATGCACTTTCAGAGCAAGTGTTGGACACTGATTTCGATGATAAGGAACAGGTTATCCATCTAATCCACAAATTGCATGGCAGTTGCTCTTATTGCGGCGTACCGAGACTTAAATCTATCTGCGCGACCATAGAGAAAGCCTTGCGCGCTGGCGACAGCTTAGAAGATATCGAGCCAGAGCTCTTTGAACTGCAAGATGAAATGGAAAAAGTGCTAAAAACGTCTGAGCTTTACTTGAAGGGAAATAGAGAACCTAACGACTAGGTTAGGTTCTATCGTTTAGCTTTCGAAGATGACAGTAGCGACAGCGTAGTGACGCTCGTCAGAGATAGACAAATGATTGGACGTCACACCCATTGAAGCCGCAATTTCTGCGGCTTTTTTTGTCAGGGTGAGTATTGGCTTGCCGTTTTCGTCATTAGAGACTTCAAAATCTTGGAAAGTCACACCATGAGCAATCCCGGTCCCCAATGCCTTTGATGCCGCCTCTTTTACAGCAAAGCGCTTAGCAAGAAAGCGACCTTGCTGTTTCAATTGCTGAAACTGAACCAACTCATTATCGGTCAAAATACGCTGCGCAAACGCCTCGCCTGAACGCGCTAAGGCTTTCTCAACACGTTCTATTTCTGCGATATCGGTACCTAGACCTTGAATTGCCACGATTCATTAACCTCGACGAGCCGATTCCATGACCGCTTTCATATCTGCAACGGCTTTATGTAGGCCATCGAATACCGCGCGGCCAATGATAGAGTGACCAATGTTTAATTCATAAATCTCAGGTAATGCCGCAATAGGTGCGACGTTGTGGTAAGTCAAACCATGACCAGCATTCACTGTGATGCCGATATCTGCAGCGTAGCTTGCGCCTGCCGCGATTTTTTTCAGCTCGTCTTGCTGATCTTCTTCAGTTTCTGCATCCGCATAATGACCAGTATGCAGCTCAATGAATGGTGCACCAGCTGCTTTAGCGGCATCAATCTGCTCACGATCGGCATCAATAAATAGCGACACTTTAATGCCTGCTGCAGACAACTTCTCCGTTGCCGCTTTGATTTTTTCAAGCTGACCTTTTACATCTAACCCACCTTCGGTCGTCAATTCTTCACGTTTCTCAGGTACTAAGCAAACAAACTCAGGTTGAGTTTTTAGGGCAATATCGATCATCTCATCGGTGACCGCCATCTCTAAGTTCATACGAGTCTGTAGTGTTTCGCGCAAAATGCGTACATCACGATCTAAGATGTGGCGACGGTCTTCACGAAGGTGAATAGTAATACCGTCAGCGCCAGCACGCTCGGCAATCTCTGCAGCATGAACTGGATCTGGATACTTAGTACCGCGCGCATTACGTAGCGTAGCGATATGGTCAATATTGATACCTAAAAGGATAGAACTCATCGATGTTTACTCCATGGTCAGAGCTGTTTCAGTCTCGGAAGAAACAACTCCCTGCTTTTTAATGGTTTCCCGCCAAGATACGGCTTTAATGCTATGCGTGTAAAGCGTTTTGCCGCTTGTAACTGTGTTTTACTGTTAAAACGACGCTCACTGATGGCAATCAATTCCTCACCGAGAAAGGTGAGATTGTCTTTACGCACACTGGCAATGAACCCCTTCTGCTCTCGATAACGATAAGTCATCGTTGGCTCAATAGGTTCACCTGTTCCGGCACAGTGAAGGAAGTCTACACCGTATCCCATTGCAGAAAGGAGAGCGAGCTCAAATCGCCGTAAAGCGGGTTCAGGATTGGTATTGTGAGCCAGTTCTGTTAAAGCTTGAAGATAGTCATGAAATAAAGCGGGAAACGGGATTTCACTGGCGAGAACACGGGCAATGAGTTCGTTCACATACATAGCTGAGTAAAGGTTGATACCAGATAAAGGTAACCCAAGGCTGATGGCTTCAGCTTGACGAAGGGTCTTCATAGAGCCGCCGCCGGACCATTTCAACAGGAGAGGGGTAAAAGGTTGCAGCGCCCCTTTAAGGTTGGAGCGCTTGCTTCTAGCACCTTTAGACAAAAGCGTAACTCGACCATACTCTTCACTGAATACGTCAAGAATTAGACTCGACTCACTGTAGGGTCTTCGATGCAAAACAAAACAGCGTTGTAATCCATCCATAACTTTATCTTGTCTAAGGTCTCGGAGCAGGACGCTCAGCGTCCTCGCTACCTAATAGTATTATTTGTTTTCGATATCGTCGATATAGCCTAATGAACGCAGTGCACGCTCATCATCAGCCCAGCCCGATTTCACTTTTACCCAAGTCTCAAGGTAAACCTTACGATCGAACAGCTCTTCCATATCTAGACGAGCTTCACGGCCAATCGTCTTGATCTTTTCGCCGCCTTTACCAATAACCATTTTCTTCTGGCCGTTACGCTCAACAAGAATCAAAGCATTGATATGGAAGCCATCAGTGTCTGGGTTGTAATCAAAACGCTCAATCTCAACCGTCACTGAATAAGGTAGTTCATCACCCGTAAAACGCATGAGTTTCTCGCGCAAGATTTCTGACGCCATAAAACGCTGAGAACGGTCCGTGACATACTCTTCAGGGAAATGATGTACAGCTTCAGGTAGATGTTCACGTACATGCTTACGAAGCACATCTGTGTTCTTACCATGTTTGGCAGAAATAGGCACGACATCCACGAAGTCCATCTTCTTCGACAGCTCATGCATATGCAGCATTACGTCGTTACGATCTTTCACGTTATCGACTTTGTTCATACATAGGATGACTGGGAAGTCTGACTTACGCAGCTTATTCAGTACCATTTCGTCATCGTCAGTCCAGTGAGTGCCATCAACTAGGAATAACACTAGGTTCACATCACTCAAGGAGCTATTAGCTGCACGATTCATCAAACGGTTAATCGCTCGCTTCTCTTCAATATGTAGCCCTGGCGTATCCACATAAATCGCTTGGTAATCCCCATCGGTATCGACACCCATAATACGGTGACGAGTAGTTTGCGGTTTACGCGATGTGATGGAAATCTTTTGCCCTAAAATATGATTTAGCAGCGTTGATTTACCTACATTTGGACGACCAACAATCGCAACAAAACCACAGTGTTGGTTTTCTGCGCTGGTTGTCGCTTCGCCAGATGATGCAAAGTATGCATCAATATCGAATTCTTGTTCAGACTCAGGTTTATCAGACATTGGTCACTTTCTCTAAAGCCAGTTCCGCAGCCGCTTGTTCTGCCTTGCGGCGACTGGTGCCTCGACCGATAACAGGTTCATCCACACCTGCCACTTCACAGGAAACGGTAAACTCTTGGTTATGCGCTTCCCCTTTAATATTAGTCACTGTATAGACTGGTAGTGGTTTTCTTCGACCTTGTAAGAACTCTTGTAAGCGAGTTTTTGGATCTTTTTGAGAAACCCCTGGCTTAATTGCTTCTAAGCGAGTCATATACCAGCTCAATACAATTTTACGAACCATCTCTACATCGCTGTCGAGATAAATCGCGCCAATGATCGCTTCAACGGCATCCGCTAAAATTGAGTCACGACGGAAACCACCGCTCTTCAATTCGCCTGGACCTAATTTTAAGTAATCTCCCAAGACAAACTCGCGCCCTAGCTCAGCCAGAGTATTCCCTCTCACTAAGGTGGCACGCATTCGACTCATATCCCCTTCATTCACTTTAGGAAAGCGGTGATAAAGATCGTCAGCGATGACAAAACTTAAAATTGAATCGCCCAGAAATTCTAGTCGTTCATTATGGTTACCATTGGCGCTACGGTGAGTCAGCGCCAACATGAGCAGCTCGCTATCATTGAAATGATAGCCGAGCTTTTTTTCTAATCGTTCAATAGAAGAATTCATGCTCTCTCGTTCAGTCTATTCCACCGATGCGATTAAATCTTACACCGGTTGGGATCCATGTAGGCAGAATGCTATCTGCGCCACGTTCAAATTCAAAACTAATCCAGATACCAACAGCTTTGCCCACTAAGTTACCTTCTGGCACAAATCCCCAGTAGCGGCTGTCAGCACTGTTATCGCGGTTGTCACCCATTACAAAGTAATGACCTTCTGGAACCACCCATTCATTCACACCGTTACGTGGTTGATACTGGTCAACACGGTCACGACGCAAAGGATTAACCAATATTTGGTGTTCCACTTTACCCAGCTTTTCATCCATCTGAATCAGAGGGATACCATTTTGTACAAATGGGCTATCTTCCACATTGGATAGCTTCACCGGTTTACACGTTGATGTACCTTTGGTTTGGATGCAAATATCCTTACGCGCGCTATATCGAACAGTATCACCTGGTAAGCCAACGACACGCTTGATGTAGTCGATGCTTGGCTGAGGTGGGTATTTAAACACCACAATATCGCCACGCTCTGGTTTACCGGTTTCAACTAGCTGAGTACGCCATACTGGATCTTTTAGACCATAAGCATATTTCTCAACCAAGATGAAGTCGCCAACCAAAAGCGTCGGCATCATCGAACCCGATGGAATTTGGAATGGTTCATAAATGAATGAACGCAATACCAAAACAAAGGCGATAACAGGGAAAATAGAAACACTGTTCTCAACAAACCATGATGGGGCAACAGCTTTGTTTGCGGTTGCTTCATCGATTTGGGTAGCTTGAGCTTGGATATCCGCGAGCTTTTGCTCACGTTTTTTTCTCAATACGAGCTTATCCAGCACCCAAACGACACCTGTCACTAACGTCACGATGACGAGGATCAATGAGAAGGTATTTGCCATTTCATTCCCTTAATTTTCGTATCTATAAAAATAACGAAAGTGAAAGCACCACAACGGCACTTTCACTTCAAACTTAAATTATGTCGTCGTAAAACAAAGAATTAGTCTTTGCCAACGTGCAGAATTGCAAGGAACGCTTCTTGTGGCAGCTCGACGTTACCGATCTGCTTCATACGTTTCTTACCTTCTTTCTGTTTCTTCAACAGCTTCTTCTTACGACTCACGTCACCACCGTAACACTTTGCAATCACGTTTTTACGTAACTGCTTAACGGTAGAGCGCGCGATAATGTGGTTACCAATTGCCGCTTGAATCGCAATATCAAACATCTGGCGAGGGATAAACTCTTTCATCTTCTCAACAAGCTGACGACCACGACTTTGTGATTGGTCTTTGTGAGTGATGATCGCCAACGCATCAACTGTGTCACCGTTTAGCAACACATCAACACGAACCATGTTTGATGCTTCAAAACGCTGGAAGTTGTAGTCTAACGATGCGTATCCACGAGACGTTGATTTTAGACGATCGAAAAAGTCTAAAACTACCTCAGCCATAGGAATGTCATACGTCACCGCAACTTGATTACCGTGATAAACCATGTCCACTTGCATACCACGTTTCTCAACGCATAATGTAATGACGTTACCTAAGTAATCAGACGGCACTAGGATATTACAGCGCGCGATTGGCTCACGGATCTCTTCAATATCATTAATAGCCGGTAGCTTAGCTGGACTATCCACGTAGTGAAGTGAACCGTCGGTTTTCTCTACTTCGTAGACTACGGTAGGAGCTGTTGTAATCAGATCCAAATCGTATTCACGCTCTAGACGCTCTTGGATGATTTCCATGTGAAGCATACCCAAGAAGCCACAACGAAAACCAAAACCAAGTGCTGCTGAGCTCTCTGGCTCGTAGAATAGAGATGCGTCGTTTAGACTTAGCTTACCAAGTGCATCACGGAAGTTCTCATAATCGTCAGAGGAGACTGGGAACAGGCCTGCATAAACCTGTGGTTTCACTTTTTGGAAACCAGGCAACGCTTGTTCACAACCGTTTTTCGCGGTAGTCAGCGTATCACCTACTGGTGCACCTAAAATGTCTTTAATACCACAAACAACCCAACCTACTTCACCAGTGTTGAGCTCTGTCGTATCGATCTGTTTTGGTGTGAAGATACCTAAACGGTCTACCCCCCAAACTTGACCAGTACTCATCACTTTGATCTTGTCGTTTTTCTTCAGTTTACCGTTTTTAATACGAACCAAAGAAACTACGCCAAGGTAGTTATCAAACCAAGAGTCAATAATGAGTGCTTGAAGTGGCGCTTCTGGATCGCCTTCTGGCGCAGGAATCGCTTTGACGATTTCTTCTAGAACATCGTCAACACCAAGGCCTGTTTTTGCTGAACAACGCACTGCTTCCATTGCGTCGATACCAACAATTTCTTCGATCTCTTCAGCGACACGCTCTGGTTCGGCAGCAGGTAGGTCGATTTTGTTCAATACCGGAACAACTTCTAGCTCCATTTCAATGGCTGTGTAGCAGTTCGCCAGCGTTTGTGCTTCCACACCCTGGCCCGCATCAACAACAAGAAGCGCACCTTCACAAGCGGCTAGAGAACGAGATACTTCATACGAGAAGTCTACGTGCCCTGGAGTATCGATAAAGTTTAGCTGATAGGTTTCCCCATCTTTCGCCGTGTAATCCAGAGTAACACTCTGAGCTTTGATGGTAATACCGCGCTCACGCTCTAGGTCCATAGAATCAAGAACCTGGGCCGCCATTTCACGGTCGCTTAAGCCGCCGCAAACCTGGATCAAACGGTCCGACAAGGTTGATTTACCATGGTCGATGTGGGCGATAATCGAAAAGTTACGAATGTGCTTCATAGATTTGATGTAGCTAAACTCTTAAACAAAAAGGAATAGAAAATGCGGAAAAAACGCGCATTTCAATTAAGTTGGCAGATTCTACCCAATTTCGATGCGGTTCGCACCTTATTTAGACAATGGGCTAGAGAATCGACTCACCAAGCACTCTGACCAACTTCACTTGCTGGAAAGAAGCTCGCTCCATTGGGGTAACCCACTTTTTGGCTAACCTAAAGCCAATAAAAGCAAAACACGCTGAAGTCAGTATGACCACCAGCTCACCAGCACTCAATAATGGCGCTAACCACATTTGACCCACAATAGCTCCAATGAACAAAAACAGCAGTGGTAATAGGTAAATCAACGCTGCGGATTGAAGTAAGCTCTTTTCCGGAAACGCAATTTCAACCACATCGCCTGCCTTTACAGGTTTAGACGTAGCAAGCTGCCAATGAAGCTGTTTCTTACCCACTGCTTTACTAACAATACCAGTACCACAACTGCTCTTTGACTGGCAGGAGCTACAACTGGTTTGCTGATCACAGCTTAGTTCAACGTGGAGCTGGTGACCTTGGGGTTCAACCGAGGTCACCGTCGCGAGTGCGGTCATCATGGGGTAATGCCTTCATCTGCCTTATTTACTTTGTTAAGTGTAACAGATTGTGCAATACGCTGCGCTGTGGCAGGAGGGATATCACCAACGACTGAAATTTGTTTGTCATTAAGAACAATGCTATGAACCGTACGTCGACCTTGGCGGATCAACTGACCTTTTAGAGAATTACTATCACGATCAGAGATATAGACCGAAAAGCTGAACAAACCATCAGTGAACATTTGGCTCTCAACCACATCTTCAGTTGCTAGCATACGGTAGCGATTAAGATCTTTAGGTTGAAAACCATTGGGAACCCAACCCACATGCCAAAATGTTTGCTCAATATTACCTTTCGGTAGTGATAGAACCGCCGGAAGCTGCACGTCATCAAGCGAGCTCAACATTGTGGCAATATGATCATTCACCGCATATGAGATCACACGGTACTGCTCTAAGATTTCACCGTCACGATCCAATAGATCAGCACGTAACGGAAGCTTGCTCTTTTCATCCACCCACAATACATAAGAGTAACGCAGTCCATCTTTTGGAACGACTCTAAATACTTGTGTTGGCGCTCCCGCTTCACGAGCACGACCTACTCGAACGTAATCATAGTATTCACTCAGCTGCTTTACATCACTGTTGAGTAAAGGCATCAACGGAGCCACCATCTTGCCAGATTCAATCGTGAACGGATCGACACCCGGTTCGATGTAACTGACTTCATTACCACGTCGAATCACTTCTCTTACTGGACCACTTAGATAAACAAGATGGGCTAATTGTTGAGTATCGCTTTTCGCGTGTCGGTAAAGTAACGGCTCTATGCTGTTCTTTTTGATAAGGATGTAGGACAGTTCATAATTCAATTGCTGGCTGGCATCGTTCATTTGATGCAACAAAGCCTCCGCAGAAGACTCTTCTTCTGCAAAGGCTTGGGTACCAAATAAACTGAACAGCAATAATGAACTGGTCAGAAATTTTTTCATTCAATTACCGATTCTGTATCAGCAGAGTGCGAAGCATTATCTTCGCTGTTTAGTCTTAGCTGTAACTCGTAATCTTGCAGTAATGCGTTGATACGACGACGCTGTTCTTGCACGTTGACACTTTCATTCGAGCTTTTTGCAACCGAATCACGTGTCAAGCTGACTGGCTCAGCACTGCCCGCAAACGGAATAGTCTGCAAAACAGGTAATTGCTCAGCTTCAGGCTGTGCTGGATCTTGGCCAGAGTACTGCTGTACTCCTAAAATAACTGCCAAAGACACACACGCCGCTACCGCTACTTGACCAAACTGCGTTATCCAAGCTGGTAATAAGCGCTTCGCTTGTGAAGGCGTAGGTTGTGACTCGATAGGCATTACGATATCACTCGTATGCGCTGGCTCGTTTTCGAGCGCAGACGCCACACTTTCAGCAATATTCCAATCTAAACTTTGTGGCTCATCGCCACGCATGACATCACCAATAAGATGATAATTATGCCAAGTTTCTTTGCTCTCCTGATCTTTTTCCAACGCCTCAATAAGCGCGTCATCGATCAGGTCTCCGTCCATGAATGCTGAAAGCTTCTGTTTGTCAGCCATTATATTCACCATAGTTGTAACTAGTTTTAGCGTTGAAGAAGAGGCTTAATCTTCTTCTCTACCGCTTCACGAGCACGGAAGATACGCGAACGTACCGTTCCTACTGGGCAATCCATTACTTCTGCAATTTCTTCGTAGCTCAAACCATCAAGCTCTCGAAGCGTCATTGCAGTCTTCAAATCTTCAGGTAACGCTTCAATTGCAGCGAAAACAGTTCGCTTCAATTCATTCGACAACGTTAAGTTCTCTGGGTTCGAAATTTCTTTCAAAGCGTTACCGGCTTCAAAAAATTCGGCATCTTCTGCATCAACATCGCTGGCTGGCGGCCTACGGCTCTGAGCCACAATGTGATTCTTTGCGGTGTTCACTGCTATGCGATACAACCAAGTATAGAAGGCACTCTCACCTCTAAACGTCGGGATCGCACGATACGCCTTTATAAACGCTTCTTGGGCGATATCCGCTACATCACCCGAATTGCTCACGTATCTTGATATGAGATTGCAAACCTTGTTTTGATAGCGCAAAACCAATAGGTTAAATGCTTGTTTATCTCCACTTTGAACGCGCTCAATCAACACCTGATCGGTCGGCTGCTCGTTCATGCGAGCGTTCACTCCTATTCGTTATTACCCTTACCTTCACAGATATGAGTATTAATTATGCATATTGTAGTCTTGACACCACCGCTAACATGAGCACTATTGTGACTCTAGGCAGATAGGAAAGTTCAAAACTTTCTCAGTTTTTTTGTCATTAATCATTCACAATGTGATTTGGCGTCAACTACAATGTTGTCAATTTACAAGAATGGATTACTTAGCTCCTTAACACAATCGATTTTTCAACGTGTTATCTCAGGTAGGTAATCCTTGATGCAAGTGCCCTTCGCCAGCTGTCTATGCAGCTTCCTATCGCGCACTTTTATCTAGGTAGAGTGATTTTACTCTACGATAGGTCAGGATTTTAAAGTAATTATGAACACAAACCGAGAGCATCTTTGTGATGTTTTAGTCATAGGAAGTGGCGCCGCAGGTTTATCGTTGGCTTTACGAGTCGCCGAACGCGCTAAAGTTATCGTATTAAGTAAAGGCCCAAGAAGTGAAGGGGCGACCTACTACGCCCAGGGTGGCATTGCTGCGGTATTCGATGAGACAGACAGCATCGAGTCTCACGTTAACGATACCAATATCGCTGGAGCCGGGCTTTGTGAACAAGACACCGTTCAGTTTATCGCAGAAAATGCGAAAGAGTGCGTGCAATGGTTAATCGATGGTGGTGTTCCTTTTGACCAAGTAGAGACCGCCAAAGACGAAGAACCTCGTTATCACCTGACTCGTGAAGGTGGTCATAGCCATCGTAGGATTCTGCATGCCGCCGATGCCACAGGCATGGCAATGCAAACCACTCTGCAAGATAACGTTAATAGCCATCCTAATATCGAAATCTTCGAACGCTACAACGCACTAGACCTTATTACTGAAGACAAGGTTGGCGGTGATAAAGACAAAGTGGTTGGCGCCTATATTTGGAACCGCAATAAAGAGCACGTTGAAACGGTACGCGCTAAGTTTGTTGTCTTAGCCACAGGTGGTGCATCAAAAGTGTATCAGTACACATCTAACCCTGATGTCTCTTCTGGTGACGGTATCGCTATGGCTTGGCGCTCAGGCTGTCGTGTTGCTAACTTAGAATTCAACCAATTCCACCCAACTTGTCTATTCCACCCTGACGCGCGAAACTTCCTGTTGACGGAAGCTTTACGTGGCGAAGGCGCTTACTTAAAACGCCCTGATGGAACGCGTTTTATGCCCGATTTCGATGAGCGTGAAGAACTTGCTCCTCGTGATGTTGTTGCTCGCGCTATCGACTTCGAAATGAAGCGCTTAGGTGCAGATTGCATGTATTTGGATATCAGCCATAAACCTGAAGAGTTTATTATTAAACACTTCCCAACCATCCATATGCGCCTGCAAGACCTTGGCATCGATATGACGAAGGAGCCAATTCCAATCGTTCCTGCCGCTCACTATACCTGCGGTGGTGTCATGGTGGACAAGTCTGGTAAAACAGACCTAGAACAATTGTACGCCATCGGTGAAGTAAGTTATACCGGACTTCACGGTGCGAACCGTATGGCATCAAACTCTCTACTTGAATGTGTGGTCTATGCTTGGGCTGCAGCCAATGACATTCTAGAGAAATTCGACGATGCAGCTCTGGTTGATGGTCTTCCAGCTTGGGATGAAAGCCAAGTTAGCTGTTCTGATGAAGAAGTCATTATTCAACATAACTGGCACGAGTTACGTCTATTTATGTGGGATTACATGGGTATCGTACGCACAGACAAGCGACTAGAGCGAGCACTTCGTCGTATTCAAATGCTGCAACAAGAAACGCATGAGTACTACAGCAATTTCAAAGTGTCGAATAACTTACTTGAACTGCGTAACTTACTGCAAGTTGCCGAATTGATGGTGAGATGCGCAATGCAGCGTAAAGAAAGTCGCGGACTGCACTATACGCTCGACTACCCTGATATGTTAAAAAATAGCGGACCAACGATACTATCGCCTCAAGACCAAGCGCCAACGGTCTGATCTGGCTACTTATCTCGTCACCATGATATCGAAGCAGTCACTGATGTGACTGCTTTTTTATTACCAAAATCAAGCGACGATACGCCGACTCATCACAACTATCCCGCCAGATTAAGCGCCAGCCATTGTCTTGATCATAAATTCCTATGAGCCAGTAGCGGAAAGCAAGAAAGTAACGGGGGGAGCCAAGCTCGGTATTATTTAATGTGACCAAAGATGACTTCAGGATTAATTGGCCATTTAAGGCTGGATGCAACCAATAAGTCCGACCAAATATGGCGATGACGTAAAGTGTGAGTAAAAGCGGAGCGGATGACGCAATGCAAGTTGCCAATAATAGAATAGTAAGTGAACTATTAATAATCGCAGCGAGACAGGAAGGATGAATCTGCAGGTAGGCATTATCGAGCGCATCCTTACCTGCATGACTTGAAAATAGCTTAGCGGACCTTGCTGAGGTTATGAGCAACGATTTTATCAACCATAGAGGCGTGTCCTAAGTTTTCACTACGACCATGGCCCATTACCCAAGTAAATAAATCTGGATCGTCACACTCTAACAGAGAGACAAAGTCTTTCTGTTCTTGATCGTTGAGAGTGTCAAAGCACTCCTCAAAGAACGGCATAATCACTACGTCCAGTTCTAACATACCCCGACGACATGCCCACTTAATTCGAGCTTTTTCTTCACTAGAGTACATTCCATTCTCCATCTACAACTAATATCGGCCGAGTGTAACAAGCAAGTTTATCGCCCACCACTGTCTGCATCACACAAACTCTACTTTCATCACAAGATTTCGTGCAACAACATTCAGCTGACAAAATCCATCCTGAAGATTAACATGGGTGATATGTTTACCAACGAGACCAAGAACTATGGATTGGCAACCAAACACACAGGCAATTGAAATAACACCTACCACAGAACTACCCGATTTGTTGTTTAGCAAACTGAATCATTGGGGCGCTCTCGAAATGACCGGCGACGATCGTAAGTCTTACCTTCAAGGTCAGGTTACCTGTGATGTGGTTTCGCTGGAGCAGAATCAATCCACTTTTGGAGCGCATTGCGATGCTAAAGGTAAAGTCTGGAGTGCTTTTAGGCTGTGCCACATCGAGAACGGTTACGCCATGATTCAACCTCAATCGGCACTAGAGAAAGAACTGACAGAACTCAAGAAATATGCCGTTTTTTCTAAGGTAGAACTCATTATTAGCACCAAGCCACTTATCGGTGTGATGGGAACAGGCGCTCAGCAATGGATTGATCAACAATTCCCAACCTCTGGTGCTGTGCGCCAAAACAAAGGCAGCACCGCTATTCAAATTAATGATGAGCGTTGGATGCTGTTAGTTGATGGTGACCTGCAGTCATCACTTTCTTCTGGTTCTGAGTTACTCTGGGTCGAAGAATCACTATGGACCAAGTTTGATATTGAGCAAGGGCTACCTATCTTAGAAGCAGAGCAACAAAATCAACACATACCTCAAGCCTTGAATTTACAAGCACTAGATGGAATTAGCTTCAATAAAGGCTGCTACACAGGTCAAGAGACCGTCGCAAGAGCGAAATATCGTGGCATCAACAAACGCATGCTGGCAAATGTGAGAGGTCTGCTCAATTCTCCACTTAGCGATGACGACATTATTGACATCGAGCGTTCAGTGGGAGAAAACTGGCGCAAGGCCGGAGAGGTACTGGCACATTACCAATACAGCAATGGTGAATTCGTTGCCGCTATGGTTATTGCCAACAATCTCGATGAAGATTCTCAGTTCCGTTTAGCTTCTCAACCCGACAGTCGTTTGAGCCTGGAACTGCCACCTTACCCACTCGACCAAGAGTAAGGGATGATTGATACACGCATAACTGCCTATCTGGATGAACGTGATATTCCCTATAGAGTCTTGATGCAATCCCGTGAGGCAGTATCCATTGAGGATGCTGCCAAATTGCGTGGTATCGAAACTCATAAAATGGTCAAAACCTTGTTACTGCGAGATATGGATAACCAACTTGCCCTTGCCTGCTGTCAGGGCAACAAACAAGTGGATCCGAAAAAAGTACGCGCTTTATTGAATACTCGTCGAATGACCTGTGTTTCCAGTGAACAAGTTGAAGCTCTTACCGGCTTTACTATTGGCACTGTCACTCCCTTGCTGTTAAAAACCCCCATGCCTATCATTTTTGATAATGAATTAAAGCAAAACACCTTAGTCACCATCAGCAGCGGGCAACGCATTGCGGGTATTGAGATAGCGCTCAATGATCTCGTTGCTCACTGTTCTCCTCAATGGTCGGATATCACTCGGTAGCGGTTTCCGTAACCAATCGATGCAAATTAATGTCGTGTTAGATCATAGAAGCGTGAAATGGATCTAATTTAACACTTAGATGCAGTGAGATTTTATACATTTTTTAAGCATAAATAGTCATTGGTGTTTTTTTGGGGTATTGTACATATTGTCGCCAGCTAGCACTTCAAGGCTACTGGTGGCAACACTAGAGTGAATCTCTGCTCAGGCAGTAACTCCACTTTTGTGTAATGCATCTGTGACATTTGGCCCGCTATGCGGGCTTTTTTTTGAGTTCACTTGCTACCTTTCGCACAGTTTCTCCCCTCCATGTCCAGGTTTTGTAAAAGAGTGTGTCCTCGTGACAACTTTTTCTGATTTGCTCGGTCTACATATACGTACCTATTAGTAATAGTCAATGGAACATACAGGTTGCTGATTGCAGAGCGAATAAAAAGCTCGATTCATACCACTGTAATACTAAGCTATTCAAATAGAGCAAAAATCGAGAATGGAAGACCCCAATCGAAGCTTTTGTGCTAGATATCACGGAGATATAGTGACATCGCAATGGAATTGCAAAACGCTCCACAAAACGCTCACTTAGCTATAGCAGCACGCTCGTAAAGCCCGTGCTATCACACATTTAGATTGAGGTTTTAACTATAATTCGTTCGCTAGGTAACATTATAAGGAAGGCTAAATGAGACTGTTTAAGCGCTATACACCAGGTATGATTGCTAAACATGTGAGTCGACTATTCAGAGGCAGAATCTATATTTATGGTTTAGGCGGATTTGAGTTTGATAATGGAAAGTTGATTATCCCTGAACGCGCCGAAAAACGTCATTTTCAAGCGGTAAAAGAGATAAATCAAGAAGTTATGAAACTCCGCTGTGCATACGCATAAAGAGCATTACAATCAAATAACGATAACCACCCTACGCTAAACTTAAGCCCACCAAGATGGGCAACAACTACAACCATCTAAAAGGGGCAGCCAAGCTGCCCCTTTTTTAATCTTTATCTTTAACGCAATGGTTAGCTTTGACTGACTTCTGTCTTTGCTAGTTCTGGTAGGTGTCCCCTCATCCCCAAAGCACGGCTCATAATTTCTTGCTTCGCACCAGGTAACTGTCCTACCAAGCTCATACCGATACCGCGGATAAGTTTCTTCGCAGGGTTATCACCTTCAAACAGGTCTTTAAAGCCTTGCATAGCAGCGATCATTTTAGCCACCTCCGCTTTGCGCCAACGTTCATATTCACGTAAATTACGCTTGCGGCCAATATCTTTTCCTGCGCGCCATAACTTGAATATTTCTTGTGACAGACTAGCAGCATCAAGTAATCCAAGGTTAACGCCTTGCCCTGCGAGTGGGTGGATAGTGTGTGCAGCATCACCAACAAGCGCAACTCGCTCGGTAACAAAGTCACGCGCATAACGCATCTTCAAAGGGAAAACTCGTCGTTCAGACTTCACATGGCAGAGACCTAAGCGGCTATCAAATTCAGCGGTCAGCGCTTTGTTGAACTCCGCTTCCGACATTTTGGCAAGTTTTTCTGCTCGTTGTGGTTCGGTTGACCAAACGATAGAACATAGACTGCGGTCATCTAATGGTAGAAATGCAAGCGGCCCTTGCGGTGTAAACACTTGTCTCGCAACACAATCATGAAAGTCATCAACCGAGATATTCGCAACTAGGGCACTGTGTCCATAATCCCAATGAGTAAGTGGGATATCTTGCTGCTTTCTCACCCATGAGTTGGCACCGTCTGCACCCACTACCAATTTGCTAGTAAATGACTGCCCATTATCTAACGTCATCCACACTTCACTTTCACCTACGGCCATTGACTGGCAACGATGCGGCATAAAGAGCGTCACGTTATTTTGTCCTTCAACTTGCTCTAACAAGGCCAACTGAATGACACGATTTTCAACGATATGGCCAAGGTCTGGTTGAGACATCTGACTAGCAGAGAACTCAATACGAGCAAAACTGTCCTGCTCCCACACTTCCATCGCGTAATAAGGAGCACAGCGATGTTTTTGAATTGCATCCCATGCGCCGAGGTTTTTCAAGATGGTCTCACTGGCACGGCTTAGTGCTGAGACACGGATATCAGGGTCTCCTGAAATATCTTTGTCTGGAGTATTCCCTTCTACGACTGCGATTCGCAGATCGGTGTCTTTTAGTGCGCGGGCGAGAGCAAGGCCCACCATTCCGCCACCTATGATGGCTAAGTCAAAACTTTGCATATCTCTGTACTACCTATTCACAACCCCAAGTGCTCGATTAAAAATCGGCGACTTAAGCTGTGGAAAATTATCCATTAGCCCTAAACCTACATTTCGGCCTAATCGAAGGGCAAAAAAGTCATTTGAAAATATGTGTACTAACCCAGACGTCATGGTGATCGTCAGCTCTCGATCTTGCTGGCGATTGCTTTGGAATCTATTTAGATTAGCGTATTCACCTACATCTTGAAGGCTTTCAAGCAACGAATCGACCAAAGTCGCAATATCGCGAATCCCAAGGTTAAAGCCTTGCCCTGCAATAGGGTGTAGCGTCTGAGCTGCATTACCGACAGCAGCGACTCGATGTTTAACAATTTGTGGTCGATGACGTAGCAAAAGTGGGTAACTGGCAACCGCCCCTACCTTAGTAAAACGACCTAAGCGCCAGCCGAATTCTTGTTGAAGAAGGGACAAGAAGTCAGTGTCAGGAAGGTTCACGACTTGCTGTGCACGCTCCGGAGTCATACACCATACTAAAGAACTTCGCTCATCAGACATGGGCAACAAGGCTAACGGACCATGTTCAGTGAAACGCTCGAAGGCGCGACCATTAGGATCTTCACTGGTTTTGACGTTAGCAATGATCGCAACTTGTCCGAAATCATGACTCAGCTGCTCTAAACCTACAACTTGACAGCTCTTTGAGTCTGCTCCATCAGCAGCCACAAGAAGTTTTGCTTCAAGTAGGCTGACGCTGCCAGACTCATCTTTGACTGAGACGGCAACATGATGCTGGTGTTGAGCCACATCCTCTACCGAGCAAGGGCAAAGTAAATCAATGTTCGAGCTATTGGTGAGTCTTTGATTAAATCGGCGCCCTAGCTCCGCAAGTTCGACCACATACCCCATTGCCTTTAACCCTTCTTTCGCCGCGTAGAAGTCAGTCATGGCGGCGTGACCGCGATCTGAGACATGAATATGAGTAATAGGTGTGGCATGGTCTTGAATCAAAGACCACAACTTATACTGCTTGAGAATCTCTACGGTCCCATGGGAAAGAGCGATCGAACGAGCGTCAAAGCCAGGGTGTGATTGGCTGTCCGAAAGAAATGGTTCGATAACAGCAATCTTCAACGCATGATTACTGCAGTAGTCGAGAGCCATAGCTAGAGTCGCCCCTGCCATTGCTCCTCCTGCAATTACAACATCATACTTATTTGACACTGCCTTTCTCCTTGATAAGACGGACGAACTAATTAGTGAATAGTCGGTGTTTCTGACGGTTTACTTGGTTTTACGCCAAACTCAGCATGAATGGTCAATGCACACGCTTTTACGTGCTCGATTACCTGCTCTAAAAGCTGAGCTTGTTCTTCTAGATCATCATCTTCATCGATGCCCAGTCTTGCGATTTCTTCCAAATCAGCAAGCGCTTCTTTGGCATCAGCAGATGCCTTTTTTAGAGGCGCATTAATTAAGCCCAGTCCGGAAATAAAGTGGTTTACCCATTCACTTAAACCATCGGCAATTTCAAAGACACTTGCTTCAACCTCTTCTCCAGGAATAAACAATGAAAGTTCAAAGCCCTGTTCTGCCGTCAGTTCTTTGATTGAAAAAGCGAGTAGAGATTTCGCCGTCGCCAGATTGGATTGCGGCCACCCCATACCATCATTGGTGTAATCGAAAATAAGTGGCTGCCAGCTGTCATCGCTCAGCCCTAATCCACCACTTACCATACCCACAAGCAAGCCATGAAGTTCCGCTGGCGATACCGCCAACCCTGCCTGTTGCAGCTCAGTAGCAATCGTAATGTAATTAGGTAGTGTTGTTTCACTCATAGCAATACTCGTTTCAATGAATTAGCACCATGTTTATGAATAAGCTCGCTATTCATAACATAGATTTTTGAATCTGACCTGCAATGCTATCACTTCCCACCTCTGGCGAAAACGCCATCCCACACGTTTCTGAGTAGCTTTTGTGCGAATTGTCGATTTCGTGTGTTGTTAGCCACGCAATTGGCACCGACACTACAGAAAAGCTTGAATCTTAATGCTCGTTTACCTATAGTTTCTTCCTCAACATTACCTAATGTGGTGATACTTAAAAGAGTTCTTGTCATTATGGAAAATCAAGCTGTCGAAGTCGAAATCTTGGGAAAACTGACACGGGTGAATTGCCCCCCAGATCAGAGAGAAACCCTGATTAAAGCAGCCCAAGACCTAGATAATCGATTGCAAGAAATGTCCCAAAGGACTAAAGTAACCAACGAGCTTAAACTGCTTACCATTGCTGCATTGAACATGTCGTATGAACTCAATAATCGTAGCGATGAGTCACAACAAGAAGTGGCACAAATGAACGAGCGTATGGAACAGCTCGCCGCATCTCTAGAAGATGCAATTAGTAAAGTAAAGCAAGGACAGCAAACCTAATTTTACCCTGGGGTGTACGTCAGTGGATTTAAGTCCCTGAGCCGATAAGCAATACCAAAGGGTTAGTATTTGATAACTATTGAGCAAGCTCGGCTCGTACCGAGAAGCCTACGGTTAACATTGCTGATCCGCCTTGAACCAGCTGGTTCAAGGGCCACAATCCTCAACGGCACTCTGGGGTATTCCTAATGTCTCTTTCTACAAGGCAACAAATACGTACTCTCGTACGCTCTCGTCGCCAATCGATAAACCAAGATCAACAAACCATCTACGCCAATAACTTAATGACAAGAGTTGGCGAATTGAGCATCCTTAGTACCGCCAGAAAAGTCGCGTTGTACCTAGCCACAGATGGTGAACTGGATACGTTACCGACCATTCAATGGTTTTGGCAACAGGGTATCGAAACCTATTTGCCAGTGATTCACCCCTTCTCAAAAGGTCAGTTACTTTTCCTTCGCTACGCTCAAGATACGCCTTTAGTCCTCAATCAATATAAGATTTTAGAGCCCAAGCTTGATCAGCGAGCTATTTGTCCAGTGTCCGAGTTGGATATTATCTTTACCCCTTTGGTCGCCTTTGATGATTCAGGTCAACGCTTAGGCATGGGAGGTGGATACTATGATCGAACGTTAGCTCCTTGGGAAAACACTGATTTAGGGCCGACTGCTATTGGCCTTGCGCATGATTGCCAACGAGTAGACACACTGCCTAGCGAGTCATGGGACATTCCACTAGCCACCATAGTCACACCAAGTAAGATCTGGCACTGGAACAAATAGCTTCCTACTTCACCTCCAAAGAGAAATAGAGCAATCGATTGCTGTTTTTCGCAGTTTTTTGTCATATCGCTATTTTTTCAGCGCATTTGTCGTCGAAATTGATATATAATTCGCCCGCATTTTCACCTTAAATCAAAACTGGGATTCAACCATGACTCAAGACGAGATGAAGAAAGCTGCTGGTTGGGCGGCACTAAAGTATGTCGAAAAAGATAGCATTGTTGGTGTTGGTACAGGCTCAACTGTAAACCACTTCATTGATGCACTAGGCACAATCAAAGAAGATATCAAAGGTGCAGTATCCAGTTCGATTGCTTCAACAGAGAAGCTAGAAGCGCTAGGCATTGAAGTCTTCGACTGCAACGATGTGGCTTATCTTGATGTTTACGTTGATGGCGCAGATGAAATCAACCCAACTCGTGACATGATCAAGGGCGGTGGTGCAGCACTAACACGTGAGAAGATCGTAGC
Source organism: Vibrio mediterranei (assembly GCF_900088415.1). Classification (GTDB taxonomy): domain Bacteria; phylum Pseudomonadota; class Gammaproteobacteria; order Enterobacterales; family Vibrionaceae; genus Vibrio; species Vibrio mediterranei. The sequence goes on along the minus strand of NZ_FLLQ01000003.1, from coordinate 110,407 downwards.
CGCTATCTCAGACAAGTTTGTATGTATCGTTGATGGTACTAAGGCCGTTGATGTTCTTGGCCAGTTCCCACTACCTGTAGAAGTTATCCCAATGGCACGTTCTTACGTGGCTCGCGAACTAGTGAAACTTGGTGGTGACCCGGTTTACCGTGAAGGTGTGATTACAGACAACGGTAACGTCATTTTAGACGTACACGGTATGCAAATCACTGATGCTAAAGATATGGAAGACAAGATCAACGCTCTAGCAGGCGTGGTAACAGTAGGTTTATTTGCACACCGTGGCGCTGATGTGATCATTACTGGCACTCCAGAAGGTGCAAAAATCGAAGAATAAAGACTAAACGGGTTCTAATAGTACCTAGCAAAGCTGGTCAATATATTAAACGCGATTACGTCATTAGACTACAAACGGCACCTTGGGTGCCGTTTTTTCGTTTTTCTATAAGAAAATTATGCCTTATTCCGTAATTTTCTTACCCAACGTACAACTTTTTTGTTACTTTATTGGTCACAAGACGCACAAGGAAAACGTTTGCCTCAAGCAGTTGGAAGCTCCCTCCTCGATATTCTCACTGTCAAATGTGCGCTAATTAAGCCCGAATTTCCCATGTTAAGGATGAGTTAAATGGCCAAAGTTTCACTGGAAAAAGATAAGATAAAAATTCTGCTACTTGAAGGTTTACATCCATCTTCAGTAGAAGTTTTGCAAGCGGCTGGATACACCAATATCACCTATCATAAAGGCTCCTTACCAGAAGAAGAGCTGATTGAAGCCGTTAAAGACGTTCACTTTATCGGGATTCGTTCACGAACTAACCTGACTGAAGAAGTGATTAATGCCGCAGACAAATTAGTCGCAGTCGGTTGTTTCTGTATTGGTACCAACCAGGTTAACCTTGATGCTGCTGCGAAACGTGGCGTTCCTGTTTTCAACGCACCATTTTCTAACACGCGAAGTGTTGCAGAATTGGTTCTTGGTCAAATCCTGTTACTACTGCGCGGTATTCCTGAGAAAAACGCACTTGCCCATCGTGGAATTTGGAAGAAGAGTGCCGATAACTCATACGAAGCGCGTGGTAAGCGACTCGGTATCATTGGCTACGGTCACATCGGTACCCAACTTGGCATTATTGCTGAGAACTTAGGTATGCGTGTGTACTTCTACGATATTGAGAACAAACTATCACTTGGTAATGCAACTCAGGTTCATACCATGACTGAGCTACTCAATAAGTGTGATGTTATCTCTCTGCATGTGCCAGAGACCCCAGGAACCAAGAATATGATGGGAGCCGCTGAGTTTGAAAGAATGAAGCCGGGTGCCATCTTCATTAACGCTGCTCGTGGCACAGTAGTGGATATCCCTGCTCTTTGCGATTCCCTCGAAGCAGGTCACCTTGCAGGGGCTGCAATTGACGTATTCCCTGAAGAACCAAAGACCAATGCAGACCCATTTGAGTCTCCATTGATGAAATTCGATAATGTGATCCTAACGCCGCACGTCGGTGGCTCTACGCAAGAAGCTCAGGAGAACATCGGTGTAGAAGTGGCTGGAAAACTGGCGAAATATTCTGACAATGGCTCAACGCTTTCAAGTGTGAACTTCCCAGAAGTATCACTGCCAGAGCACACCGAGTGTTCACGACTATTGCACATTCACAAAAACCGCCCTGGTATTCTAACTCAGATAAACACCATCTTTGCGGATGAAGGTATCAACATCGCAGGTCAATATTTACAGACAGCTTCAGATATCGGTTATGTGGTTATTGATGTCGAAACAGCACGCTCTGAAGAAGCGCTGGCTAAGCTAAAGTTGATTGAAGGCACACTACGATCTCGTATTCTGCACTAAGCGAACAACAGCTAAAAAAACGCCCTGACTAGTCAGGGCGTTTTTTTATTTTCCAATTTGATAGGTAACATCCACTCGGTCACGAATAGTAATTACCGAATCTTGATAGCTATTAGACTCCATTTTACTATCCATCGCCATACTGCGCATCACTACGGGTTGGTTCATCGGTTGACGATATTCAATGCGCCATACTTTGCCAAGATTTTGATCAAATCCTTTCGCTAAAGAAGCAGCTTTGCTTTGCGCATCTTTAATGGCCGCCATGCGTGCCGCTTCCTGATATTGACCTTGGTCTTTCACTTTAAGTTGAATGTTGTCAACTTGGTTAATCCCTGATTCAAGCGCAAGATCGAGATAGTTATTAAGATTCTCTAAGTCCATCACCTGAACAGTCACTGTACGCGATGCACGATAGCCAACCAACTCAGGTTTACCTTTTTCTGGATAATGGTACTGAGGCGATAAGTACAGGTTTGAGCTCTGAATATCTTTCTTTTCGATGCCTTCAGACATCAAGCCAGAAAGAAACTTGTCTACCACAGAGTCAACACCTTGTTTTGCTTGGTCAGCATTCATTTGAGACTGTACAACTCGCACTGAAAACTCTGCCATATCTGGTGTTGCCTCTATCTCACCATAACCCGTGGTCGAGATATGAGGGAAATCCGGTTGGTTAGCAAAAACTGGCGCAGCAAACAGGGCAACCACTAATGTACCTAGTGCAAATGAGCGTTTCATTGAAGAGTCCTCGTTCTGTTTTTAACCTTTATACTCAAGATTAGGCATAAGTTGAGAATATAGGTTCCCTAAAAAGTAAACACTGACACAAACATGACGTTCCACTACTGAGGCAAGTACTGTCTCGCGTGACTAATAATGGCGTCTGAAACCTCACCAAGCACCCCACTTTCAAGTTGCCAGTGGTGCCAATAAATTTGATGAGACAGCAAAATATTCGGCGTAAGCTCAATTAACGCCCCCGATGCCAGTTCATCTTGAATTTGTAACTTGGGGATAAGACAGTAAGCCACACCGGCGACCGCAAGCTTCACAAAGGCTTCTGAGCTGCGCACCGTATGTTTGAGTATGCTGCCCGGCATAATATTAAAGTGTTGATTAACAAATCGCTGATGCATCTTATCATGTTGGTCAAAAGCCACTGCTGGCGCTTTAATTAAACTTTCTCGGTTCACTCCTTGGCTGAAGTAGCGTTTAATAAAGCTTGGGCTTGCCACACAAAGATAATCGACTCGCCCTAAATAGTCAGCCACACACCCAGGGATAGATTGCGACTCTAAACTTATTGCGCCGACCACTTCACCGTTTTTGAGCTTTTCGATGGTGCGACCTTCATCATCAACAATGAGATTGAGCTCAACTCGTTTCGCTTCCAAAAGCGGAAACAAACTCGGAAGCAGCCACGTCGCTAAGCTATCAGCGTTGGTTGCTAATGACACAGAAAGCGGTTTATCCCCCAAGTCAGCCGCGAGTTCTGGCACCAGTTCTTGCTCAAGTAGCCGCACTCGACGATATAAGCCTAAGAGCTTTTTCCCTACAGCGGTCGGTCTTGGTGGCTGCTCTCGAACAAGGACAGGCTGAGCCAGCCATTTTTCTAATTGCTTAACTCGCTGAGACACGGCAGACTGAGAAATATACAGGTGTTCTGCCGCTTTATCGAAGCTTCGTTGCTCAACAATTGCGTCCAACGCTTCGATCCATTTGTAATCTAATCCGCGCATAAATCGCCCTCTTTTTCATCGCTTTGATTACAAATCACACATCATAAGTATGACTTATTTCTCATTAATATTATTAACTATCCTAATCATAAACGAATCGCTATTCTCACGCTCTCTTTTATGCTGCGGTGAGGAAATTAAAGTGAATTTTTGGGTGCTTCTTCAAGGTTTCGGATTGGGCGCGACAATGATTATCCCAATTGGCGCTCAGAACGCTTACGTTTTAAATCAGGGAATTAGGCGTAATCATCATCTTACGACGGCAACGGTTTGTAGCCTGCTAGATATGACGTTTATCTCTTTGGGGATCTTCGGTGGCGGTGCGATATTATCGCAAAATGAATTGTTGCTTACCGGGGTAACGTTAGGCGGCATTGCATTTTTAACTGGCTATGGTCTGCTCTCTCTAAAGAGCGCTTTTAAAAAGCCATCGGCTCAAGAGTCTTCAGGTGAAGTCTTAGCTCGCGGTCGCCGCACTGTCGTTCTAGGAGCATTAGCGGTTACGGTATTAAATCCTCACCTGTATCTGGATACCGTGGTCATTCTTGGCTCCATTGGTGGTCAGTTTGAAGGAAATGATCGTATCGCTTTTGCAATTGGTACTGTACTCGCATCGTTTGTTTGGTTTTATTCCTTATCACTTGGCGCCGCAAAACTGGGACCAACCTTGTCTAAACCAAAAGTGAAGAAAGGTATCGACTTGGCAGTGGCCGCTATGATGTTTACTATCGCCTTGCTACTGACTAAAGGGTTGATGGCCTAACGATGGATAATACCCAGCAGATATATTTGACCAATGTCGCCCTACTCAATGAGCATGCTATTTCATTTAATCAATGGCAACATGAGCCTATTCTCGACTTTGCCACTGATGAACGAATTGCCAAAGAGCTAGGATGGACAGGCACTCATAGTAAGAGTCTATTTTTGAAGAAGAAAGGAGGCGGGTTTGCACTCTTTCTCACCGATAAAGATACCCGACTCGACAAAGCTCTATTGAAGCAAGCGGTGGGGAAGCGCACTTCAATTTGCAGCAACGAAGATATGACTGAACAAATAGGTTGTGTACCAGGAGCGGTCTGTCCTATTGGGTTACCAGACGAGATAATGATTGTCGTTGATAAGGCTTTGTTTTCAGCTCAGGAAGTCTTATACACCCCGGGGTTACCTGAATGGACTTTCGGTTTGTCAGGAACAGATTTACAACGAGTACTGTCTCTGCTGCCCAATGACATCATAGAAATAGACATGAAAAAAGGTGAAGCATAATGCTTCACCTTTTGCTTTTTTGACAATAAAACGCTGATTAGCTCTCAACTTTGTTCAAATGAACATCCATCTGAGGGAATGGAATTTCGATGCCTTCTGCGTCTAATGCTTCTTTGATCGCTTGGAGCGAATCAAAATATACATCCCAGTACTGCTCGGTACGAACCCAAGGACGTACAACAAAGTTCACTGAAGAGTCTGCAAGGGCTACAACGCCAATCGTAGTACCTGGCTCTTTTAGAATGCGCTCATCTGCCTCTAGTGTTCTACGAATCACTTCTTGAGTCTTCTTCAGATCTGCACCGTAAGAGACACCGATAACATGGTCGATACGACGCGTGGCATGGCGAGAGTAGTTCGTGATTGGTGAGCCAATAACCGAGGCATTAGGTACAACAACCATCTTATTGTCTGGCGTGGTAAGAATCGTTTGGAAGATTTGAATAGAGTCAACTGAACCAGCCACTCCACCGATCTCAACATAGTCACCTGACTTAAAAGGACGGAAACCCACAATCAAGACACCTGCGGCAAAGTTTGATAGTGAACCTTGCAGTGCTAGACCTATAGCTAAACCAGCGGCACCAATTACCGCTACCACTGACGCAGTTTGAACACCAATTCGGCTTAATGCGGCAATTAAAACAATAACGAATAATGTGTAACGAACAATACCGTGGATAAATTCAACAACGGCCTTATCCATTTTCTTCTTATGTAGCAATTTAGAAACGCTATTAGCCACCGCTTTTACAACGATGTTACCAATAAACAGAATCAGAATAGCTGAAATGATATTCACGCCATATTGAACAAGTAAATCGGAGTTGTTGGTTAACCACTGCTCCGCTTTCGACAATCCATCCACAATAGGTGCTTGGATATCAACTGACTCATTGGCCATATTGTTTTACCTCTTGAAAATATAAATAGTGCGTAGCGAACCTTAGCTAATACCACTGTACTATTAGCAAAGGCGCACTTGGTGAGATGCATTGAGAGTATGAATACCAATACACATTACTTAACAAAAGGTTACGCAAACATATGCGTTTATGCCAGTTTTTTTAAGCACAATCACATAATTTTCATCAGGCACAAAAAAAGCCGCTCTAAAGAGCGACTTTTTTCATCTTACTATCAGTTAAATCTTATACGATTTAATCTTATAGTACGTCGATAGCGTTTAGGTCAGCGAATGCTTTCTCTAGACGAGCAACCATTGAAGATTGACCAGCACGTAGCCATACGCGTGGGTCGTAGTACTTCTTGTTTGGCGCATCTTCACCAGTTGGGTTACCGATTTGACCTTGTAGGTAATCGTGGTTCTCAGCTTCGTAAGAACGGATACCGTCCCAAGTTGCCCACTGTGTATCAGTATCGATGTTCATTTTGATAACACCGTAGCCGATAGACTCTTGGATTTCTGCTTCAGTAGAACCAGAACCACCGTGGAATACGAAGTTTAGAGCGTTAGGTGCAATACCGAACTTCTCTGCACAGTATGCTTGAGAGTCACGTAGGATAGTTGGAGTTAGAACAACGTTACCTGGCTTGTAAACACCGTGTACGTTACCGAAAGAAGCAGCGATAGTGAAACGTGGGCTAACAGCGTGTAGTTTCTCGTATGCGTATGCTACGTCTTCTGGAGAAGTGTAAAGCTCAGATGCGTCCATGTGAGAGTTATCAACGCCATCTTCTTCACCACCAGTACAACCTAGTTCGATCTCAAGAGTCATACCCATTTTCGCCATGCGAGCTAGGTACTTAGCAGAGATTTCGATGTTCTCTTCTAGAGACTCTTCAGAAAGGTCGATCATGTGAGAAGAGAATAGTGGCTTACCAGTTTGAGCGAAGAACTCTTCACCCGCATCTAGAAGACCGTCGATCCAAGGTAGAAGTTTCTTAGCTGCGTGGTCAGTGTGAAGGATTACTGGGATACCGTAAGATTCAGCAACTGCGTGAACGTATTTTGCACCAGCAACTGCACCTAGGATTTGTGCGCCTTGACCTTCAAGCTTAACGCCTTTACCAGCGAAGAAGCCAGCACCGCCGTTAGAGAACTGAACAACAACTGGAGCTTTAACTTTAGCTGCTGCTTCAAGAACACCGTTGATAGAGTCAGTGTTAACTACGTTTACTGCAGGAAGAGCGAAGTTGTTCTCTTTAGCAACTTCAAATACTTTTTGAACGTCATCGCCAGAGATAACACCTGGTTTTACGAAGTCGAAGATCTTAGACATGGAATAAGTCCTATTTTCTGTCGTTTTAAATAAAAATTGGCAATCGTTTGCTCACAATGGGCGGCATTGTATCAAAGTTAATCACCCATTGCAGCATAGATAAAAGCGGACCAATAAGCCCGCTCTATAAAGATGATTATGCTTTAGCACGCTCTTCAAGCATTGCTACTGCTGGTAGTACTTTACCTTCAACGAACTCAAGGAATGCACCGCCACCTGTAGAGATGTAAGAAACGTCAGCTTTGATACCGAACTTGTCGATAGCCGCTAGCGTGTCACCACCACCTGCTACAGAGAAACCGTCTGATTCAGCGATCGCTTTAGAAATGCCTTCAGTACCTGCTTCGAAGTTCTTGAACTCGAATACACCTACAGGGCCGTTCCATAGGATAGTTTTAGCATCTTTTAGGATTTTCGCTAGTTCAGCTGTTGAATCTGGACCTAGGTCGAAAATCATATCGTCGTCTTGAACTTCAGAAACGTGTTTGATTTCTGCTTCAGCGTTCTCGTCGAATGCTTTTGCACATGCAACGTCAGTTGCCACTGGAATTGCACACTCATCCATTAGCTTCTTAGCAGTGTCTACTAGGTCTGCTTCGTAAAGAGACTTACCTACGTTGTGACCCGCAGCTGCGATGAACGTGTTCGCAATACCACCGCCAACAACAAGTTGGTCAGCGATTTTAGATAGAGATTCAAGAACCGTTAGCTTAGTCGAAACTTTAGAACCGCCTACGATAGCAACCATTGGACGAGCTGGCTTATCCATTGCTTTACCTAGCGCTTCTAGTTCGTTAGCTAGTAGAGGACCTGCACACGCAACTGGTGCGTTCATGCCAACGCCGTGAGTAGATGCTTGTGCACGGTGAGCTGTACCGAATGCATCCATAACGAAGATGTCACATAGTGCTGCGTATTTCTTAGATAGTTCTTCTTCGTTCTTCTTCTCGCCTTTGTTGAAGCGAACGTTTTCAAGAACAACAAGTTCACCTGTGTTTAGCTCAAGGCCTTCAAGGTAGTCTTTTGCTAGCTTAACTTCGCAATCAAGAGCGTCGTTTAGGTAGTTTACAACTGGTTGTAGAGAGAACTCTTCTGCGTACTCGCCTTCAGTAGGACGACCTAGGTGAGACGTAACCATTACTTTAGCGCCAGCTTCTAGGCAGTGCTTGATGGTTGGTAGAGACGCTAGGATACGCGCGTCAGAAGTTACTTTACCGTCTTTTACAGGTACGTTCAGATCCGCACGGATAAATACGCGTTTACCTGCTAGTTCCAGGTCAGTCATCTTGATTACAGACATGTTTAGTCCTCTCAACTAAAAAATAAATAAAGTTTTTGAAAACCCGGCTTCTTGCCAAGTTTTGGAAATCATCAACTGCTTACTTATATTGGGCTTATGAATATTAATTTCAAGCATCGAAATTAATATTTTCCCAAATTGCGCCCTTGATACTACTTGGACGCCTGCATTGCTAAAGCAGTGTCTAACATACGATTAGCAAAGCCCCACTCGTTGTCACACCAAACCAACATCTTGACCAAGCGACCATCGCTTACTCGGGTCTGTGTCCCATCGACAATGGCACTGTGTGGGTCATGGTTAAAGTCTATCGAAACCAGCGGTGCTTCAGTATAGTCAACAATGCCGTCTAATGTACACCGAGATGCGTTAATAATGACTTGATTTACGTCATTAACTTTCACATTCGTATTTATAGTTACACTTAAATCCATAGCGGTGACGTTAATTGTTGGCACTCTGACAGAAATTGCTTCAAATTTGTTAGAAAATTTCGGAAAAATGCGCTCAATACCTTTATGCAATTTAGTATCAACTGGAATGATAGAATGGCTCGCAGCACGCGTTCTTCGTAAGTCACTATGATAAGCATCAATAACTTGTTGGTCATTCATCGCCGAGTGAATAGTGGTAATGGTACCGGAATCGATGCCGAATGCTTCGTCTAACGCTTGAATGACAGGAACAATACAGTTAGTGGTGCAAGAGCCGTTAGAAACAATAACCTGCTCTTGTGTCAAGGAGTCATGATTCACACCATAAATAATAGTGTTATCAAGATCGTGTGAACCAGGGTGAGAAAATAGTACTTTTTTAGCACCCGCAGCGATATGTTCTAGGCCATCGGCACGGCAACCAAATACCCCAGTGCAATCCAAGACGATATCAACGTCCAAATTACGCCAAGGCAGCAAATTTATCTCAGCAGAGTGTAAAATTCGAATCGTATCGAACTTGCCATCGCAGTGATTAACATACAGGTGCTCTTGATCGTGAGAGATCTTCTTGGCAAATCGACCATGACTAGTATCGTATTGAAGCAAATGTGCCATTGCTTCAGGTTGAGCAAGCTCGTTGACCGCGACGACTTGTATTTTATCGTTTTTGCCGCTTTCATAGATTGCTCGAAGTACATTTCGTCCAATGCGACCAAAGCCATTAATAGCCACTTTTAACATCGCACTACATCCTTAGTTCACGTTATGAAGGTATGCATAGTAACCGATCAACTGTCATTTCGCATTAACAGTTGCGAGGCAAGTCTCCAAAACACGCCATCCGCTAAAAGTTCACTCTGCTACCATGATTAAAGGGGGCATCTCTCGTGCCATTTAACGACCTCGTTTTCACTGCACAGGAGGTGTCCCATGTTTACTGGTCAGCATTACTGCCAATCATGTAATAAAGAAACTGTTCATAACGAAGTCTTGATACGTAAACCAAGTCGCTATGACAAAGACCCAAAGATCCTTGGTCGAATTAAGTTATTGCTGCACGCGTTTATCAATGGCGGGCACTACTATGATATGGACCGCTATGTCACCTGCCAAATCTGTGGCAGACGCGAGTTGGATAACAAAGGTAGTGAATTTGAATAGCCATAAAAAAGCCGAGCTCTAAGGCTCGGCTTTTCATGTACTAACGGTGCTTATTGAGTCTTCTAATTAAGCAAGTAGCTCTTTTGCTGTGTTTACAACGTTTTCAGTTGTGAAGCCAAACATCTTAAACAGCTCACCCGCTGGCGCAGATTCACCGAATGTTGTCATGCCGATGATCTTGCCACCGAAGCCAACATACTTGTACCAGTAATCCGCAATACCTGCTTCAACAGCAATACGCTTAGTCACTGCCGCTGGAAGAACTGCTTCACGGTATGCTTCATCTTGCGCATCAAATACGTCAGTAGAAGGAAGAGACACTACACGTACCTTCTTACCTTCAGCCGTCAGTTCAGCGTAAGCGTTTGTTGCTAGCTCAACTTCAGAGCCAGTAGCGATAAGGATCAGCTCAGGTGTACCTTCACAGTCTTTCAGGATGTAACCACCCTTAGCAACATTGGCTAGCTGCTCTGCGTCACGATCTTGTTGTGCAAGATTTTGACGAGAGAAGATTAGCGATGTTGGACCGTCTTTACGCTCAATCGCGTATTTCCAAGCAACCGCAGACTCTACTTGGTCACATGGGCGCCATGTGCTCATGTTTGGCGTTACGCGTAGTGATGCGATTTGCTCAACCGGTTGGTGTGTCGGGCCATCTTCACCCAGACCGATAGAATCGTGAGTGTAAACTTGGATGTTTTGCACTTTCATCAGTGCAGCCATGCGCATTGCGTTACGAGCGTATTCCATGAACATTAGGAAGGTTGCACCGTAAGGGACGAAACCACCGTGCAGAGCGATACCATTGATGATCGCCGTCATACCGAATTCACGTACACCGTAGTGGATGTAGTTACCAGACGCATCGTCAGCCGTTAGCGACTGAGAGCCAGACCACATAGTGAGGTTTGATGGTGCAAGGTCAGCAGAGCCGCCCATGAATTCTGGAAGCATCTTACCGAACGCTTCTAGAGCATTTTGAGACGCTTTACGAGACGCAATGTTTGCTGGGTTCGCTTGAAGATCAGCAATGATCTTGCTTGCTTCTTGTTCCCATTGAGCAGGAAGCTCACCGTTCACACGACGCTTAAACTCAGCCGCTAGTTCTGGGTAAGCCGCTTCATAAGCCGCTAGCTTCTCGTTCCAAGCTGCTTCTTTTGCGCTACCCGCTTCGTTTGCATCCCACTCTGCTTTGATGTCAGCAGGGATTTCGAATGGACCGTGTTCCCAACCCAGGAATTCACGTGCTGCTGCAATTTCGTCGTGACCTAGTGGTGCACCGTGACAGTCGTGAGAGCCCGCTTTATTTGGTGAACCAAAACCGATGATGGTTTTAGTACAAATTAGTGTTGGACGAGGATCCGCTTTTGCCGCTTCAATCGCTGCATTGATTGCATCAGCATCGTGACCGTCTACTGCAGGAATTACGTGCCAGCCGTATGCTTCGAAGCGCTTAGGTGTGTCATCAGAGAACCAACCTTCCACTTCACCATCGATAGAGATGCCGTTGTCGTCCCAGAAAGCGATCAGCTTACCCAGACCTAGGGTACCCGCTAGTGAACACGCTTCGTGAGAGATACCTTCCATCAGACAGCCATCACCCATGAAGACATAAGTGAAGTGGTCAACGATATCGTGACCTTCTTTGTTGAACTGAGCTGCAAGAGATTTCTCAGCAATCGCCATACCAACCGCGTTAGTGATGCCTTGACCTAGAGGGCCAGTCGTCGTCTCGATACCTGGTGCGTAGCCGTACTCTGGATGACCTGGTGTTTTTGAGTGCAGTTGACGGAAGTTTTTAAGATCGTCAATTGATAGCTCGTAACCGCTTAGGTGAAGCAGAGAGTAAATCAGCATTGAGCCGTGGCCGTTTGACAGTACGAAACGGTCGCGGTCAGCCCACTCTGGGTTTGACGGGTTGTGATTTAGGTGAGAACGCCAAAGAACTTCAGCGATATCTGCCATACCCATTGGTGCACCTGGGTGACCTGAGTTAGCTTGTTGAACACCATCCATGCTTAGCGCGCGGATTGCATTAGCGAGTTGTTTACGAGAAGACATGTAGGCTCCTGAGTGCATTAAGCGAATTCCAAGTTTTTCATAAGCTGAACGAATAATCAGCGGCGCTATTGTCGCAAAGCCCCATACTCTCTGCAAACGTTTTACCGTCATTTTTTGGCTTTTTGCCGCGATAATGTCGTACTAAAGCGCGTTTCTTTGACAAAAACAGGCAAACGATTGGCTATAACTTAAAAGCAAAAATCGCTTGCTAATCGAACATTGATGAATAGAATAGACGTCTAGATGTAGATACACCTACAATATATCATTGAATTTTCTATAAGTGAGTACGATATTCTCACTTTAAAATGTAATTGGAGCTCTCATGGCTAAGCACCTGTTTACTTCTGAATCTGTATCAGAAGGTCATCCAGATAAAATCGCTGACCAAATTTCTGATGCGGTACTTGATGCAATCCTAGAACAAGACCCAAAAGCACGTGTTGCTTGTGAAACGTACGTTAAGACTGGCATGGTGATGGTAGGTGGTGAGATCACTACTTCAGCATGGGTTGATATCGAAGAATTGACTCGTGAAACTGTTCGTGAGATCGGTTACGTTCATTCAGATATGGGCTTTGACGCTGATTCTTGTGCGGTACTAAACACTATCGGTAAACAGTCTCCAGACATCAACCAAGGCGTTGATAAAGCAGATCCTAAAGAGCAAGGCGCTGGTGACCAAGGCATCATGTTCGGTTATGCAACTAACGAAACTGACATTCTAATGCCAGCTCCTATTACTTACTCTCACCGTCTTGTTCAAAAACAAGCGGAAGTGCGTAAGAACGGTACTCTACCTTGGTTGCGCCCAGACGCTAAATCTCAGGTAACGTTCCAGTACGATCAAGGTAAGATCGTTGGTATCGATGCCGTTGTTCTTTCAACTCAGCACTGTGATTCAATCTCTACACCAGACCTACGCGAAGCAGTGATGGAAGAGATCATCAAACCAGTACTACCATCAGAGTGGATCAACAAAGAAACTAACTTCTTCATCAACCCAACCGGTCGTTTCGTAATCGGTGGTCCAATGGGTGACTGTGGTCTAACAGGTCGTAAGATCATCGTTGATACATACGGCGGCGCAGCTCGTCACGGTGGTGGTGCATTCTCTGGTAAAGATCCATCAAAAGTAGACCGCTCTGCAGCATATGCAGCACGTTATGTAGCGAAAAACATTGTTGCTGCTGGCATGGCAGATCGTTGTGAAATCCAACTTTCTTACGCTATCGGTGTTGCTGATCCAACCTCTATCATGGTGGAAACATTCGGTACTGAAAAAGTATCTCACGACATCATCGTCGAAGCAGTACGTCAAAACTTCGACCTACGTCCATATGGTCTGCAAGAGATGCTAAACCTTCTTCAGCCAATCTATAAGAAGACAGCAGCATACGGTCACTTCGGTCGTGAAGAGTTCCCATGGGAAGCGACAGACAAAGCAGCAATCCTACGCGACTTTGCTGGTTTATAATCTGCCAACTCTGAACTAATACTCTAAAAAGCCTTCAAAATATTTTTTGAAGGCTTTTTTGTATTTATTGCTAACCATTTCAAACACTTTGTTGCAACATTGTTAAAAGTGGATATTGCAGCACGCGATTTATACCCTTCTAAAAATTGTGTTTTCTCACAACTCGGTTAATAGTTAATCAAAAGTGCCCTTGCAAACAGACCTTTTCAGGTCTGAGGTTCGTACTGTAAACAGAGCACTTATGAGGGGAAGACGCTAAACAACGACACTTTGCTAGATCTGTTCGTGCTGAATAACCAGCATCGTTAGCGCCATGCCCTGAGAAACGTAGGCCAGTTTGTCAAATCAGGGAGGACATATGCCTCGAACTGTAAATACCGACGACTTCCACAAGAAACACGAAGTCAGGGATCAAGATTACGCTAAAACTATTCCTTGCAATCAACTGAGTGTGTCAGCACCATTTCACTGGTTAGCACTTGGTTTGCATGACCTTATTCGGATGCCAATTATCAGCGCATTTTATGGCTTATGCTTTACTGCTGCCGCTGTCGCGATTGTGCTATTAGTACAATGGCAAGGAACTCATCTGGTCATCATGCCGAGTTTGGTGGTTTATATGCTCATAGGGCCATTTTTGGCACTTGGATTGTATGACGCTGCTTGGGAAAGAGAAAAAGGACACAAACCCAGTCTGTTCCACTCCATGAAAGCCATCGGTAGAAATTCCACCTCACAGTGGGCATTTGCTGTTTTACTCGCTGTAGCGATGATTTTCTGGATGAGAATCGCAGCCTTGTTGCACGCTCTCTACCCTTCTGTGCAAGGCGCCCCCTTGACTGATTTTGCACCATTTTTGATTACGGGTAGTGTTATTGGAGCTGTGATTGCTTCGATTATCTTCAGCATTTCAGCGTTCTCGATTCCACTCATGATGGAGAGACGCGTCGATGTGATGACCGCCGTGTTTACTAGCTTCAATGCGGTCAAATCGAATATACCAGCCATGATTGTTTGGGCGTTGGTAATCTGTGGCGGTATCTTGATTGGCTTCGCTACCTATGGCATTGGGATGATCATTACTATGCCAATCCTAGGCTATGGTACATGGCACGCTTATCACGAGACCATTAAGAAAAAACATCATCCTTAAGCCATCGAGCAATATATTGCAAACATAACCAATGTCTCTAGAATAACGCCCTCATTTGGGCGTTATTTTTTGATTGAGTTAAATGAAATCATCTCCATCCGAAGAGCTGCACTACCTCGCAGTAAAAAAGCTAGCACAATGTATCGAACAGGCTCGCCACTACTTAGAGCGAGACTTTCCTATGCCCGCCCTAAACTATCAACTTCGTGGCAAAGCGGCGGGAAAAGCCTACTTGCAAGCGTGGGAGATACGATTAAACCCTGTCTTGTTTGCCGAGAACCAACAAGCTTTTATCAACGAAGTGATTCCACATGAAGTCGCTCATCTCATTACGTTTGCGTGCTTTGGTCGAGTGCGCCCACATGGAGCGGAGTGGCAAATGGTTATGAGCCAAGTCTTTTCGTTAACACCGAAGACCACACATTCTATGAATGTTCAATCCGTTCAAGGTCGTACCTTCGAATACCGCTGTCAGTGCGACACTTTCCCCGTCTCCATAAGAAGACACAACAAAGTGATGCGTCAGCAGGCCAGTTATCGTTGCCGAAAATGTGGCAGCCAAATTGAATTCACGGGCAAACAATTCAGTTAAATTGAGGGTCTTTGCCGAGTAATCTACATATCTATCGGTAGATTAGGCACTTTTTGCGAGTTAAACTAGGTTATCTCAACCTTTTTAAAGACTTGCAATGAATCGTTATTTATCTTTTGTCTTGGCGCTATTCATCGGTTTAACCTCATTCTCAGCGCTTAGTGCTCCACCTAGTAGCTTTAGCAAAGCGAAGAAAGAAGCCGTCAAAATCTATGCGGATCACCCTATCAGTTTTTACTGTGGGTGTGATATTCAATGGCAAGGCAAAAGAGGCGTTCCAGACCTGTCATCTTGTGGTTATCAAGTCCGCAAACAGCAGAAACGTGCAAGTCGTATTGAATGGGAACATGTCGTACCCGCATGGCAATTTGGCCACCAGCGTCAATGCTGGCAAGAAGGTGGCCGGAAGAACTGCACTCGAAACGATAAAGCTTTCAAATTAATGGAGGCAGATTTACACAATCTCACACCGGCTATCGGTGAAGTCAATGGCGACCGCTCCAATTACAACTTCTCTCAGTGGAATGGTATTGATGGCGTCAGCTATGGCCGTTGCGAAATGCAAGTCAACTTCAAACAACGCAAAGTCATGCCACCAGACCGAGCTAAAGGTTCCATCGCTCGTACCTACTTATATATGAGTAAAGAGTACGGGTTTAAGCTATCCAAACAACAAACACAGTTAATGCAAGCTTGGAATAAAACTTACCCTGTCGACACTTGGGAGTGCACTCGCAATGAGCGCATCAAGCGTATTCAAGGCAACGATAACCCATTTGTGGCAGAAGCCTGTAAAAATCCTAGCTAAATCGAGACGCCAGCCCTTGTAATTTTAAGGGCGGGCATCCATCTTATACCTCTATACAGTTTTGTTCTTTGGAAGTTTTTATGCGTATACCTCGTATCTATCACCCTGAACTAATCCACGCTTTAGGGACTCTTGCACTAAGTGAAGATGCCGCTGGCCATGTGGGCCGCGTATTGCGCATGAAAGAAGGTCAAGAAGTGTTGTTATTTGATGGCTCGGGCCATGAATTTCCAGCCACTATTACTCAGATTGGCAAAAAGAATGTGGACGTCGACATACAAGAAAAAGTGTCGGCCAGCATAGAATCACCTTTGGATCTGCATTTAGGTCAGGTCATTTCTCGTGGTGACAAAATGGAGTTCACTATTCAAAAGTCGGTTGAGTTAGGCGTCAATACCATCACCCCGCTTATCTCAGAGCGCTGCGGCGTTAAGCTCGATGCTAAACGCTTTGAAAAGAAACTGCAGCAATGGCAAAAGATTGCTATCAGTGCTTGCGAACAATGCGGGCGTAACACCATTCCTGAAATTCGACCGATTATGTCGTTAGAGCAATGGTGTGCAGAGCCATCGGAAGCCCTTAAGCTCAACCTACATCCAAGAGCGAAATATTCAATCAATACCTTGCCAGAACCTGTTACTAAGGTTCGCCTGCTTATAGGCCCTGAAGGAGGTCTATCGGCGCAAGAAATTGAAATGACAGAACAATATCAATTCGAAGAAACCCTGCTTGGTCCTCGTGTTTTGCGAACAGAAACGGCGGCATTAACAGCCATCACTGCACTGCAAGTACGCTTTGGCGATTTAGGTTAACGGGAGAAAAATAATGCTCAAACTCGGTATCGTGATGGATCCAATTTCATCCATCAACATTAAGAAAGATTCTAGTTTCGCAATGATGTTGGAAGCCCAACGTCGTGGTTATGAAATCCATTATATGGAAATGAACGATCTGCATTTAGATCAAGGTACAGCCGTTGCCGATACCAAGATTGTCACGCTGAAAGAAGACCCAAATGGTTGGTATGAATTCACTTCTGAGCAAACTATTGAGCTGTCAGAACTTGATGCCGTATTGATGCGCAAGGATCCACCATTTGATACTGAATATATTTACGCCACATATATCCTTGAGCGCGCAGAGGAGAAAGGCACATTAATCGTTAACAAGCCACAAAGTCTACGTGACTGCAACGAAAAGCTGTTCACAGCTTGGTTCCCGGAGCTTACTCCAACGACGATTGTGACTCGCAAAGCCGAGAAGATTAAGCAGTTCCGTGACCAGCATGGTGACGTTATTCTTAAACCACTAGATGGTATGGGCGGAGCCTCCATTTTCCGCGTTAAGCAAGATGACCCTAACGTGTCCGTTATTATTGAAACATTGACCAATCATGGTCAAAACTACGCGATGGCACAGACTTTTGTTCCTGACATCAGCAATGGTGACAAGCGCATCCTTGTCGTTGATGGAGAGCCTATGCCATATTGCTTAGCTCGCATTCCAGCGAAAGGTGAAACGCGTGGTAACCTGGCTGCAGGTGGTCGCGGTGAAGCTCGTCCCTTAAGTGAGACAGACAAGCAAATAGCCGAAGCCGTTGCTCCAACTTTAAAAGAGAAAGGCCTAATATTTGTAGGTCTGGATGTGATTGGCGACAAACTAACTGAAATCAATGTAACCAGCCCAACTTGCATTCGTGAGATTGAGGCAGCCTTTGACATCTCTATTACTGGCAAGCTGATGGATGCCATCGAGCGCCGTTTAGGGAAGTAACCGTGGGAGAGGCCATGATGAACCTAGCCAACCATTTTCTTGTTGCTATGCCAGGGATGCAAGACCCCTACTTTCAGCGCAGTGTCATTTATGTGTGTGAACATAATGAAGAAGGCGCAATGGGGATTATGATCAATACCCCTATTGATGTCACCGTTGCCAACATGCTCAAGCAAGTGCAGGCCGAGTTGCCCATTGCCTCTCAAACTACTCACAGTAAGAGCCTAGATGAACCGGTGCTAAATGGAGGGCCGGTGTCTGAAGATCGAGGTTTTATCCTCCATAAACCCAAAGATAAATATCAATCAAGCATACAGATCACGGACAAGGTTTCCGTCACGACCTCAAAGGATATTCTGGCGGTACTCGGTACTGATGCACAGCCTGATAACTACCTGGTCGCTCTCGGCTACTCTGGATGGAGTGCCGGCCAACTTGAATCTGAGTTGGCTGAGAACTCTTGGTTAACCATTGAAGCTGATCCGAGCATCATTTTCGATACTCCAGTCGAAGAAAGATGGAGCACCGCCGTTGCTATGCTTGGCATTGATATTGCCCAGTTATCCACGCAAGTCGGGCATGCCTAACCTCCCGAACCGTTTACTGCACGACGTAAGAGACAAAACACTATGACATCCAGAACCATTATCGCCTTCGATTATGGAACCAAGAGTATTGGTAGCGCCATTGGTCAAGAAGTCACTGGCACTGCAAGTCCACTGAAAGCCTTCAAAGCCAAAGACGGCATTCCAAACTGGGATGATATTGAGGCTATGCTCAAAGAGTGGCAACCAGATCTGATCGTTGTTGGTTTACCAACGGATCTGCATGGCAAAGCACTGGAGGAAATTACCGCACGAGCGAAAAAGTTTGCTAATCGAGTTCATGGCCGGTTTGGGCTTCAAGTAGAGTTGCACGATGAACGTCTGTCCACCGCGGAAGCGCGAGCAGAATTATTTGAGATGGGCGGTTATAAAGCTCTGTCGAAAGGCAATGTCGACTGTCAGTCAGCGGTAGTTATTTTAGAAAGCTGGTTTGAAGCGCAATGGGCTTAAGCTTAGTAACAAAAAAGGATGACCAGTGAGTCATCCTTTTTAATCAATTATGTCTACTCAACCTACTAAGGTCGTTAATTAAACATGTAATTAATCGACTTTCAATTCTTGAAGCATTGACTCTGGCAGAGCCAGTTCGTCGTTTTTGTTTACTTGAATACCCGCTGCAATAATCGCTTCTGCGATGGCTTTTGCCTCTTCTAAAGAGTGCATAGCCGCTGTACCACACTGATACTCATTCAACTCAGGAATCTTGTTCTGGCTTTCTACTTTCAGAACGTCTTGCATCGCGCTTAACCAAGCGTCCGCTACTTGTTGCTCTGAAGGTGTACCTATTAAGCTCATGTAGAAACCTGTACGACAGCCCATTGGAGAAATATCGATGATTTCAACAGCATCACCATTTAGGTGTGCACGCATAAAGCCAGCGTATAGGTGCTCAAGCGTGTGGATGCCTTTCTCAGAAAGGATATCTTTGTTTGGCGCTGTGAAGCGTAGGTCAAACACAGTGATAGTGTCGCCTTTTGGGGTTTGCATTGTTTTCGCTACACGTACGGCTGGTGCGTGCATCTTTGTGTGGTCTACCGTGAAGCTATCCAGTAGTGGCATGATTGATTCTCCTTAGCGTTACTCACCGCAAAAGCCGTGAGTAAGTGATTAGTGGCTCGATTGTAAGGGGCTACACCAAGAGGTGCAACCTCGCTTACTTGTGAATCGCCTGCATACGTTCTGGGGTGAGATACGCAAAATAGTTCGTTAAGAAATCATCGAAGCTTTCTTTGTCTGAAGCTTCAATCACTTTCTGAACTTCAACCGACCGAATCACTTCCGTTTCCATAAGGTCAGACGAATAAGCATGATATTGATGATCTAAGTTCTTCTGGCGGTATTCTTTACCAAGCTCGCAACCCACTTTACCTAGACCACCTAATGCCTTTGTTTTCTCGAGTAAACGGCCAGAAATGGACAGTTCAGGGTCGTCGTTCCAAGCTTCCAGTGTGTCACACACTTTTTGATATTCGTTGCCACCGTGAGCAGCATCCATATGTTTAGCGATTTCTCGAAGGTCGACAAACACACGTTTTACCCATGATTGGCTATCAAGCACTTCACCGTCACAACCGATTTTCAGTTCAAGACCAACTTGTCGGCCTTCAACAATCACTTTGTTCCAGTTTTCACGCCAGCATTCAAGTTCACAATTGTCCATAGGCTCAGAGTCTTTCAAAACGCACCAGGTTAAGAAGAGATCTAAGAAACGAATCTGATCCGCAGTAATTCCAATTGGACTAAATGGATTCACATCTAAAGAGCGAACTTCAATATACTCAACACCTGCGCGTGATAACGCTTCCGATGGTTTTTCACCGCTTTGAGCCACACGTTTAGGACGAATCGGAGCATACAGCTCATTCTCAATCTGCAACACATAGTCGTTAAGCTGGCGATACTCACCTTCTACTTTTACGCCAATCTTAGCGAAATCTTCAGAAGGTGTGTGGATCGCTTGGTTTAGCCCTTCAAGATACTGGTCAAGGCTGTTAAAACCAATTTTAAGTGCACTTTGTGCGCTATTGGTATAACCCAAATCACTCAGTCTCAGCGACGTTGCTTTTGGCAAATAGAGCGTGCCGCCCACTTTCTCAAATGGCAGTTTAGTCTCCTTTCCTTGCAGGAAAGACGAGCAAATGGCCGGTGACGCACCAAAGAAATAAGGAATTAACCAGCCAAAACGGTAATAGTTTCGGATAAGACCGAAGTAGGCTTCCGATTTCGCATCTTGGCGTGCTTTTTCGTCTTGCTCACCAAATAGCGCATCCCAGAATGACTCTGGGAATGAGAAGTTAAAATGCACGCCGGAAATGATCTGCATTAAGCTACCGTAGCGATGCTTTAGTCCTTGACGATAAAGTGTCTTCATACGTCCAGAGTTCGAGCTGCCATATTGAGCTAAGGCGATATCATCTTCACTGCCCACATAACAAGGCATAGACAGTGGCCACAATTTCTCGTTGCCTAATTTTGTCTGAGTAAAATGATGGATATCAGATAACTGATTGATCAGCGTATCAACATCACGAGAAACTGGAGTAATAAACTCCAGTAGTGACTCGGAGAAATCCGTCGTAATGTATTCGTTCGTTAGGGCTGAGCCTAGCGCCTCTGGATGTGGCGTTGTCGCTAAGTGGCCATCGTCGGTATAACGCAACGATTCCCTTTCCACACCTCGTCCAAACTGTTTAAAAATGGCTTGGTCTTTAGCAACTTGATCCAGTCGCGCAGCAAATTTAGTCACAATGCGATTCGCTTATAGTTTGTTATTCCAATTGAAAGCTGGGGACACCATACACGCTATCTTATTGAATAAACAAGAGCCGATGCCACCCATCCCTTCTATATGGTCACTCTATTGTGAGATTTCAAGTTCTTCAATTGGAATATTCAGTTTCTCAAGTTGCGGTTTTAGACTCTTCGCATCTCCCACAACTATGATTTGGTATTGGTTCGGATCGAACCACTTCGCAGCTAGCTCGTTAAGCACCGATTTGTCGACCGATTCTACAATGTCATTGCGCTGCTTGAGGTAATCCTTATCCAAACTATAGGTTAAAATTGACGACAACAAACTGGCTTTTTGACTTGGTGTTTCGTAAGTCAATGCATCTTGTTGTCCCACAGCTAGGCGCATAAACTCTAGCTCTTCATCGGTCATACCATTTTGGCTATAGTCTTTTAACTCTTTAATGAGCTCCTCAATAGAAGGAATCGTCGCGTTGGCTCTCACTTGAGCACTAAAGACAATCGCACCTATTTCACGATTACTCGCGAAATAGCCACTCGCACCATAGGTGTAGCCTTTGTCCTCTCGCAAATTCTGATTGATCCTGCTGTTGAAGTTACCCGCCAAATTAAAGTTAGCCAGTCGACTCAAATACAGCTCGCCCGTTGCGTCAAACGGCAACCCTCGGCGCACCAAACGTACAATACTTTGTGGTGCTGCTGGCTTATCTACCAAGAAGATATGTTGACCAGTTAAAGGCGCTACAGCTTCCGGACGAATCAGTGGTGCCGCTTCTCCGTTCCAAGACTGCCAAAATGCCAATTGCTTCTTGATCTGTTTCTGGGAAATATCGCCGACCACAACTATTTGAGCCCCTTGTGGTGTGTAGTGCTTGCGATAGAAGCGCTTCACGTCATCAAGCGTAATTGAAGCAATCGACGCTTCAGTACCATCAGATGAGCGGCCAAATACAGAGTCTCCAAACAACACCTCTCTTGTCGCTTGTGATGCCATCCAGCTTGGTTTCTGATGTTGGTAAACCAAGCCTTCTAGCATTTGTGCTTTCAAGCGGTCAAAGTCTTGCTGTTTCATGGCAGGGTGGAATAGCGCATCCTCGAGCAGCGCTAAGGTCTCTGGCAAGTTCTTCGCTAGAGCCGAGACCGACACGCGTGTGGTGTAAGCTCCTGCGCTAAACCCAATTCGGCTACCTAATCGATCGAGTTCTGCTTGCAGTTCTTCCACGCTACGTGTTGTGGTTCCTTCCTCCATCATCGAAGCTGTTAGCCCCGCTAAGCCTTCTTTTCCTCTCGCAACATAGCGATCGCCTGCAGGCAATTGGAAGTGAATCTCCACCGTTGGTGTTTCTCGTGTTTCTGTACCTAGTAGCTCACTGCCATTATCAAACTGCAAGCTGTAAAGTGCTGGCATCTTAGCTTTAACCCCTTCAGCTACTTTAGGCATAACGCTGCGATCAAAGGTGTCAACAGGTCGTCGGAATACCAATTGCTCTTCCGTCACTTTGCTATATTTCGGTAATGTTCTCGGCGGAGTCACGAAGTTAGCAGGCTCTACCGCCATATCTTTACGGCCTTTAGGCACCACACTCAAGGTGACTTTATGCTTATCGTTGATGAAGGTGTTGTAAGCATTAGCTACATCCTGAGGAGTAACCGCACGTATCTGCTTTAATTGCTGTTCTAAGCGATCTGGTTGACCAAAGAAGGTTTCGTTAGAGGCTAACTGTGAGACCTTACCTTTGACACTTTGCAGTGCGAAAACAGCGCCTGATTCAGAAAGGCCCGTGATCTGTTTCAGCCTCTCTTCACTGATGCCTTGTTTTTCAAACTCACTTAACGTCGCTAACAACTCGTTGTATAGCGCTTTTAGACCATCTTTATCTGTTGAAGCACCCATGGCGTACACGTAGAAGTTACAAGCTAGCTCATTACAATCGTTGAATGCCCCAGCATCGAGTGCCTTTTGCGTTTTGATCAGTTTTTGATACAACAAGCTATTGGTGCCACCACCGATGGCGTCAGCCATTGCCTCAAGCACGGCTTGATCTTTTGCGCCTCGATAGCTCGTCGTAGGCCAACCAATCACTACCATCGGCTGACGAATACGATCTTCTAACGTCACGTAACGATCGTTTGGCAACACAGCTGGCTGTTTTGGATCTTTGTCGACTTCAGGTCCTCTCGGAATAGAACCGAAGTATTTTTCTACCCATGCCAATGTTTGTGCATTATCGATGTCACCACCAATGGTGAGCACGGCATTATTTGGTCCATACCAACGTAGGAAAAATGCTTTAAGATCATTCACGTCAACACGATCAAGATCTTCAACATATCCAATTGGCTGCCAAGAATAGGGGTGCCCTTCAGGGAACATGGCTTCACCCATTTTCTCCCATATCAGGCCATAAGGACGGTTATCGTAGTTTTGAGCACGTTCGTTCTTCACCGTATCACGCTGAATTTCAAATTTTTTCTGAGAAACTGCCCCAAGCAAAAAGCCCATACGATCCGCTTCAAGCCACAACATTTTCTCTAATTGATTAGATGGCACGGTTTCAAAATAATTAGTGCGATCGCGCGTGGTCGTACCGTTTAAAGTGCCACCCGCTTCAGTAATGATCTTAAAATGTTGCTGATCACCGACGTGTTCTGAACCTTGAAACATCATATGTTCAAAGAAGTGTGCGAAACCGGACTTTCCGACCTCTTCACGAGCCGATCCCACATGGTAGGTGACATCCACATGTACTAAAGGATCCGAGTCATCGGGTGCTAAGATAACAGTGAGGCCATTTTCCAAACGGTATTTAGAATAAGGAATCATGACCTTATCTGGGTCAGCTTTGGCCTCTTCAATTAAAGTGACACCTTTAGGTAAAGCACTACTGGCTTGATTTGACGGTTCGTTACTACTGCAACCGTATAGAAAGACCAGCGATAGAACGCCGAGCCAGATCTTTTTCATAAATGCTCCTTAGAAAAGACCGTAAAAGATAGCGGTCAGCGCGATATAACGTAGCGCTTTACCAATCGCAATAAGCACAACACATGGCAGAAACTTCATCCGCAGCCAACCTGCTGCTAAACACAAAGGGTCGCCAATGACGGGTAACCAACTCAACAATAACGTCCAGTAGCCATATTTCTGTATCCATGCCATGGCTTTATGACCATGTTTCTCTTCCTGAGTTCGATTTGGCAACCAAATACCAATCCAGTAGTTGGTTAATCCCCCAAGAGTATTACCTATGGTAGCAACCAAAATCACCATGGCCGGTGTGTATTGTTGCAAACTTAAGGTTGCCACTAGCCCGGCTTCTGAACCACCTGGAAGTAAGGTCGCACTTAAAAACCCAGAAATAAAAAGAACCGCGAGTGCGGAGTCGGCAAACCATGACTCCGCTAGGTATTGAGAAAATGTTTCTAGCATTGCATATCAAGTAGGACTTTGCCGCGAGTGCGACTGGTTTCGACTTGTTGATGAGCCTCAACCACTTGTGAATAAGGGAAAACGTGCTGAATTTCGGTTTTTAACAGTCCAACACCTACCATGTACAGTAAGGTTTCCATTTGTTTGGTATCGGGAGACACTAGCATTCCACTCGCTTCAAAGCTAAGAAGTTTGGCTTTTTCGCATACTAGCTCTGCCGTAATCGTCGGAATGGTGATAACTCTAGCATTATCTTTAAGACACTTAAGTGCATCTAACGCGACATCACCACCGACTAGGTCAATCAGTACATCGACATCGCTTAGTCGCTCTGAAGCTGGCGCGAATTCATAATTGATAGCATGAGCGCCTAATGTAGCCAAATAATCGAGATTGCGCTCACTGCAAGTGGTGTACACCTCTGCTTTAGTCGCCACTGCTAGTTGAACCGCGATGTGACCAACGCCACCTGCACCCGCTAGGATTAACACTCGCTCGCCCTCTTGCACCTGAGCTTTATTAATTGCTTGTGCTGCTGTTTGCCCAGCCAATGGCAACGCTGCTGCTGCCTCTAAGGTAACCGTGTTAGGCAACGCAGTAAGCTCTGTTTCGGGTACACACACATATTGACTATAACCACCCGCACGAAGAGGAAACCCAATAAATCCCACGACCTCTTGACCTACTTCAAACGCCTGTGCGCCTTCACCTAAACCAGCAATTGAGCCCGAGATATCATAACCCGGTACCCAAGGTAAGTTATCTTTGTTTTCAGCTGCCGCCCACCCCAATCCAGCACGCGTCTTCACATCAATAGGATTAATGCCAGCATAGGCGACTTTTACCAGCACCTCACCGGCTTTTGGTTGAGGAATATCGACCTCCTGAAATGCCAATACTTCTGCTGAACCAAATTCTGGGATGACTATTTGTTTACACTTCATCGCGGCTTCCTCTTCCAATTTGAGATTCCATAGTAACGAAATACCTGTTTGAGTCTAGATTATCTTTTCATCAACCCACATCCAGTATGTAATAAATTCAATCACTTTTGTGACTCATTATCTTGGCCTGATAACCAAAGATAAAAAAAGGGGGAGCCTAAGCTCCCCCGATTAATACAATATGGATTCGCATTTAGCCTACCAGAGCTAACAAGATACCTGCAGCTACTGCGGAGCCTAATACGCCAGCTACGTTAGGACCCATTGCATGCATCAAAAGGAAGTTTTGTGGGTTAGCTTGTAAGCCCACCTTATTTACGACACGCGCAGCCATAGGTACCGCAGAAACACCAGCTGCACCAATCAACGGGTTAATATCTTCTTTAGAGTATTTGTTAAGCAGCTTCGCCATTAACACCCCAGCCCCAGTACCGATACTAAAGGCAACAGCGCCGAGAGCGAGAATACCCAAGGTCTCAAAATTTAGGAACTCTTCTGCTTGAAGCTTCGAGCCCACACCAAGACCTAAGAAGATCGTCACAATATTGATGAGCTCATTTTGTGCCGTTTTCGATAATCGGTCGACAACGCCGGCCTCTCGCATCAAGTTACCCAGACAGAACATACCCACTAAAGGTGTTGCTGAAGGGAGGAACAAGATAGTCATCAACAAGACGGCCAATGGGAATAATATCTTTTCACCTTTACTAACATGGCGAAGTTGCGCCATCTTAATAGTACGCTCTTCTGGCGTGGTCAGTGCTTTCATAATCGGTGGCTGGATAATAGGAACCAATGCCATGTAGCTATATGCAGCGACCGCAATTGCACCGAGAAGATCCGGTGAAAGTCGGCTTGCTAAGAAGATAGCTGTTGGACCATCCGCACCACCGATGATGGCAATGGAAGCAGCATCTTGCATCGAGAACTCCATACCCGGTACATAGTTCAGCAAAATTGCACCAAACAAGGTAGCGAAGATACCAAACTGAGCCGCAGCCCCTAACCATAAGGTTTTCGGGTTAGCGATTAATGCTCCAAAGTCAGTCATTGCTCCGACACCCATAAAGATGAGTAATGGGAACACGCCAGACTCGATACCGATATAATAGACGTAGTACAGCAAACCACCCGGCTCGGTAAAACCAGCATTTGGAATGTTCGCTAAAATAGCGCCAAAGCCAATAGGTAAAAGTAGTAGTGGTTCAAAGCCCTTACGAATCGCTAAGAACAGCAAGGTGCATCCGACCAAGATCATGCAGATTTGGCCGAATTCAAAGTTAGCGATCCCTGTTTCTGACCATAAGGTCATCAATCCTTCCATGGTGCTCCCTTACGCTAAGCTAACAAGAGGTGCGCCTACAACAACAGCATCACCTTCTTTCACGTGTACATCTTGAACCACGCCGCTTTGCGCAGCACGCACTTCTGTTTCCATCTTCATCGCTTCTAAGATAAGTAGCACATCACCTTCTTGAACCTGAGCACCAGATGCAACATTAACTTTAAAGATATTCCCCGCTAACGGAGCAGAAACCGCTTCAACATTCGTTGCAGCTGCAGGAGCTGTAGTGGTGGCAGGTGCTGCGGACGCTGGAGTCACTGAAGTAAGCTCACCTTTGGGACCCACTTCAACATCATAAACCTGACCATCGACTTTCACGCTATAAGACTCAATACCCGCGGCACTTGCTGCTGGAGCTGCAACAGGGGCAGCAGGTTTTGCTTCTTCTTTACCTGGAGCTGGCTCAAACGCATCAGGATTATGGCGATTCTTCAGGAACTTAAGGCCCACTTGAGGGAAGAGCGCATAAGTAAGTACATCATCCACTGTATCTTCTGCAAGAGAAATACCATCGGATTTTGCTTTTTGCAGCAGATCTTCCGTCAATGTGTCGAGTTCCGCTTCCAATAAATCAGCTGGACGACAGGTAATCGCGTGGGCACCATCAAGCACTTTTGCTTGAAGTTCAGCGTTAACTTCTGCTGGTGCCTTACCGTATTCCCCTTTAAGTACACCAGCTGTCTCTTTAGTAATGCTCTTATAGCGCTCACCCGTTAATACGTTGATCACCGCTTGAGTACCAACGATCTGTGATGTTGGCGTCACCAAAGGAATAAAGCCAAGATCTTCACGAACTCTTGGGATTTCTTCGAGAACTTCATCAATACGATCCGCTGCACCTTGTTCTTTTAGCTGCCCTTCCATATTGGTCAGCATGCCACCTGGAACTTGCGCAATAAGGATACGTGAATCAACACCTTTCAGTTGCCCCTCCCATTTCGCATACTTCTTACGAACTTCACGGAAATACGCTGCGATAGGTTCAATCTGCTCGAGCTTAAGATTAGTATCACGTTCAGTGCCTTGCAGCATTGCCACAACGGTCTCTGTAGGCGTGTGGCCATAAGTCTGACTCATTGAAGAGATAGCCGTATCTAGAATATCTATCCCAGCTTCGACTGCTTTAACCGCCGTTGCCGTTGATAGCCCGGTTGTTGCATGGCAATGCAGCGCCAGTGGCACTTCACATGATGATTTTATGCGTGAGATTAGTTCTTCGGCTTCATAAGGTTTAAGTAAACCAGACATGTCTTTGATACATAAAGAATGGCAACCTAAATCTTCTAAGCGCTTGGCTAAATCAACCCATGTATCCGTGTTATGTACAGGGCTTGTCGTATAAGACAGTGTACCTTGCGCGTGAGCACCAACATCTACAGCAGCTTTTACCGCTTTTTCGAAGTTGCGTACATCATTCATCGCGTCAAAAATACGAAACACGTCCATACCATTGGCATGGGCACGTTCAACAAATTTTTCGACCACATCATCAGCATAGTGGCGGTAACCCAATAGGTTTTGTCCGCGCAATAGCATCTGCATTGGTGTGTTTGGCATGGCTTTTTTAAGTTCGCGTAAGCGCTCCCAAGGATCTTCACCCAAGAAACGAATACACGCATCAAAGGTGGCTCCCCCCCACGTTTCTAAAGACCAATACCCCACTTTATCGAGCTCGGCTGCGATAGGTAACATATCTTCAATACGCATCCGCGTTGCGAACAGAGACTGGTGGGCGTCACGAAGTACCACGTCCGTGATAGCTAGTGGTTTAGACATGCTCATTAACTCCTTTTAAGCTTTAACTCAATCTATTTAGCGGCCGAAGTGCGGTATTGATGAACAGCGGCAGAAATCGCTGCAACAACACTTGGGCTAACACCATTTGAGGGGGATTGTTGTGTTTTAATTTTTGTAGGAACTGCGATCGGTTCGGGCACTTCTTCTGGTACCAATTTCGACATTAACCGAACGAGATAAACGAGGATTGTTAGGAATACAAATACAACAGCCATACCCGTGAACATTAGGGCGGCTGCGTCTCCTAGCAGGCTTCCAATATTAGTCATGTTGCGTCCTTTCTTTGTCATCCTGACAAGTTACTCAATCATAAAACGTGGCGTCACTGCACACAGATTGACAAGCAATGGTTCTTGCATTGATCCATTGCAAGAGGTCTAGGATTATCTCGATTGGTGAAAGTTTGTCAATTTTGTTTAATCTACAGTCGTCATTAAAACGTCATTCAAATGAAAAACTATGATGAGCACGACAATTTATGGTGTATTTGTACTTACACAGAACTTCATACTATGACTCAACCATAGATTTCAACATAAACAAACTGGGGTTGGAAAACTGAGACAGGCTTAAAATTACCGCGATTTATCCTTAAAAAACATCACGTTGTAATCATAAGGTTATTGATATGATAAATTTTTGTTAATAAAAAACCCCGCCTAAGCGAGGTTTCTAAATAATGGCGCGCTCGGAAGGATTCGAACCTTCGACCGCCTGGTTCGTAGCCAGGTACTCTATCCAGCTGAGCTACGAGCGCGCAACAGGTCTTTGTACAGCTTATGCTATAACAGGCGTTGAATTAAGTTCTCACTTAAGTCTTTTACCTAAATAAATGGCGCGCTCGGAAGGATTCGAACCTTCGACCGCCTGGTTCGTAGCCAGGTACTCTATCCAGCTGAGCTACGAGCGCGCAACAAGTCTTTGTACAGCTTATGCTATAACAGGTGTTGAATTAAGTTCTCACTTAAGTCTTTTACCTAAATAAATGGCGCGCTCGGAAGGATTCGAACCTTCGACCGCCTGGTTCGTAGCCAGGTACTCTATCCAGCTGAGCTACGAGCGCGCAACAAGTCTTTGTACAGCTTATGCTATAACAGGTGTTGAATTAAGTTCTCACTTAAGTCTTTTACCTAAATAAATGGCGCGCTCGGAAGGATTCGAACCTTCGACCGCCTGGTTCGTAGCCAGGTACTCTATCCAGCTGAGCTACGAGCGCGCAACAAGTCTTTGTACAGCTTATGCCGTAACAGGTGTTGAATTAAGTTCTCACTTAAATCTTTTACCTAACCTATCATTCGAAAAGAATGGCGCGCTCGGAAGGATTCGAACCTTCGACCGCCTGGTTCGTAGCCAGGTACTCTATCCAGCTGAGCTACGAGCGCGCAAGGTTGTGAAGCATATCACATTTAATTTCTTTTTGAACAAAAAAATTGACTGAAACAGTCAATAAATGGCGGTGAGGGAGGGATTCGAACCCTCGATACGGCTACAAACCGTATACTCCCTTAGCAGGGGAGCGCCTTCAGCCTCTCGGCCACCTCACCGCAGTATTTCTTTCCGAAGAGAGAAATGGCGCGCTCGGAAGGATTCGAACCTTCGACCGCCTGGTTCGTAGCCAGGTACTCTATCCAGCTGAGCTACGAGCGCGCAATATGTTCAATAAGAACAGTGTTATACAACACTTCGCAAGAATGGCGGTGAGGGAGGGATTCGAACCCTCGATACGGCTACAAACCGTATACTCCCTTAGCAGGGGAGCGCCTTCAGCCTCTCGGCCACCTCACCGTCTTGCGGAGGCACATATTACGATTTACCAAAAATAAGTCAAACATTTTCTTGGTAAAATTAGGAAAAAACAGACTAAGCGTTGGCAAATTAACCAAACCACCATTTAATCGTAGCTTTCCTACACAAAATCCGACTTAGTGCCTCTATTAAGCGACGAATTTTGTGCAACAAAAAGGCCGGCATAACGCCAGCCCTCTCAGTTTGGATTAGTAGTTGCCTGAAGCAACGTTACCATTTCCTTTTTCCGCCTGAATGCGCATGTAAATTTCTTCACGATGCACTGAAACTTCTTTGGGAGCGTTAACACCAATGCGAACTTGGTTACCTTTAACACCTAGTACAGTAACAGTGACTTCATCACCAATCATCAACGTTTCGCCAACACGGCGAGTCAGAATCAGCATTCTTTGCTCCTTGAGTATTCTCTAATTATCTTGCTACGAAACTTATTATCCAACAAAAGTTATATTTTCGTAAACTATCTTATGAAAAGTATTTACCCCAAATGTACCTGTTTTTCTTCTCTCATAACGGATTCACTGGTGATAATGTAGTTATCATGCAGTACGTTAGCCGCTTTGTCGATAGCTCCCGGTTCCATTACTAACGTAATTGAGTGCTTATCCTCACAAAAGTGTAGAACAGATATGTCTGATAAGTTGAGAAGTTGTTGATATTGTGATGCTTGCGCCTTTGCATCGGCGCCAACAAGCGTCAATAACGCAACCTCTTGAGTCGCTACCACTTTCTCATCAATAACCAGTCGAAGCTTATCGCAACACTCTTGGCCCACTAACAATTGCTTGTAGGTGGAATCTGTCACCCAATGGCAATCATCAACCCCTAGCATTTGGCGCTGTTTATCAACGATATCAGCGTGCTCTGCCATCATACATAGAGCCATTATTTGTTTTCGTATTGCTAAGCCGCTAATTCCAGGCCTCGATTCCATGCCAGCTACTAAGGTCCCTTCGCCCGGTTCGAAACTCGACAACACACGAAGCGGCACTTGATGTTTCCATGCATAAGCAACACAAGGCAAATGTAAGACTTTCGCCCCTTTGTGTGCCATTTCATGCATGGTAGGAAAATCAATGGTATCAAGCCTTTCTGCTTTACTGACAATTCTTGGGTCGCAACTGTAAACGCCATCAACGTCTGTGAATATCTGACACTCTTGAGCTTCAAGCGCTCCGGCTAACGCGACCGCCGTCGTATCAGAGCCACCTCGACCTAGAGTCGTAATGTCACCAATTTCATTCACGCCTTGAAAGCCCGCCACAATGACAATTTTGTCCTGAGCCAAATAGTCATCAATCACACTGGTATCAATACTACTAATCGTTGCGTTGTTGTGGTTGTTGTTAGTGGTAATTCTTGCCTGTCCGCCAGTGAGAGAAACCGCAGCGTGTCCAAGTTTACTTAACGTCATGGATAGCAATGCCATAGAAATTTGCTCACCGGCAGATAACAAGACATCCAGTTCACGAACATTGGGTACTTTGTCGATCTGTTTAGCCAGATCAACCAATCGATTGGTTTCTCCTGACATCGCAGATACGACAACAACAACTTGTTTGCCCGACGCTTTAGCTCGAATTACGTGCTCTGCAACATTGTGAATGCGTTCTACAGAGCCAACAGAAGTTCCACCGAACTTTTGCACGATTAGTGGTCTTTTCACCAGTCTTCACCTTCCCAAGACAACTTTACGTTGTCGATTTTTGAAATTACGGCCAATTTAGCCGCTCCCTTATATTAAGCGACGTCCACACGCACACTTATTAAATCAGCTCTTCAGCAGAGTATTATGCAATTCGTACTTTAAATGCACCGAGACCAAAAGCAACAATGCCCAATCAACGTACATTGATTGGGCATTTTATGATGTCGATTAAAGAGTTATAGACGCTCTTCTAACCAGCTACGAATCGATTTTAACGCTTCAGGTAGCGCTTCAACATCAGAGCCCCCTGCTTGCGCCATATCAGGACGACCACCGCCCTTACCGCCAACTTGCTCGGCAACCATCTTAACAAGGTCGCCTGCTTTTACTTTGCCTGTAAGGTCTTTCGTCACACCTGCAATCAAACCAATTTTGCCATCTGCTACGTTCGCAATAAACGCAATACCGCTGCCCATTTGGTTTTTCGCATTGTCCATCATAGTACGAAGGTTCTTGCTATCAGCACCTTCTAGAGCTGCAACAAGAACTTGCGTACCCGCAATCTCTTCTACTTTGCCCATAATGTTGGCACTTTCAACCGCTGCAAGTTTATCTTTCAGTTGCTGAATCTCTTTTTCTAATGACTTAGCTTTACTTGCCGCATCAGTTAGTTTCTCTTCATATTGAGAAGCTTGAGCTTCGATAGCGTCTAGTGCCGCTTCACCAGTGACGGCTTCGATACGACGAATACCAGCAGCAATACCACCTTCCGATGTAATCTTGAACAGACCAATATCACCTGTATTGCTTGCGTGAATACCACCACAAAGCTCAGTTGAGAAGTCACCCATAGATAGAACACGAACTTCGTCATCGTACTTCTCACCAAACAGAGCCATCGCTCCTTTGGCTTTCGCTGATTCGATATCCATCACGTTAGTTTCAATAACGTGGTTAGTGCGAATCTGCGCGTTAACCAGACGTTCAACTTCTTTGATCTCTGCTTTCGTCATCGCTTCTAAGTGAGAGAAGTCGAAACGTAAGTTATCAGGCTTCACCAAAGAACCTTTCTGTGTAACGTGCTCACCAAGTACTTGGCGCAGTGCAGCGTGCAACAAGTGAGTTGCAGAGTGATTCAATGAAATAGCAGCACGACGCTGTGCATCAACAATCGCCTCGACTTCATCACCTTTTGCTAGAACACCTTCGACAAGCTCACCATGGTGTGCAATCGCGTTGCCCAGTTTTTGGGTATCTTCTACTTTGAATAGACCTGCCGCTGTTTTCAGTACACCTGCATCACCACACTGACCACCTGACTCTGCATAGAACGGCGTTTGTTCTAGCACCACAATTGCTTTGTCGCCCGCTGATAGCGCATCAACTTCTGCGCCTTCAACAAACATAGCAGCAACAGAACTTGAACCTTCTGTGCCTGTGTAACCGCAGAATTCAGTGTCGGTATCGACTTTAATCGCAGCATTGTAGTCCGTGCCAAACTGACCGGCTTCACGAGCACGCTGACGCTGTGCTTCCATCGCTTTCTCAAAGCCTTCTTCATCGATAGTAAACTCACGTTCACGAGCCACATCGTTAGTTAGATCTGCTGGGAAGCCGTAAGTGTCATAGAGCTTGAATACTGTCTCGCCATCAAGAACCTTTTCATCACCAAGGTTATCAAGAGCTTCTGTCAGGATTGTCATACCACGTTCAAGAGTACGCCCGAAGTTCTCTTCCTCGATGCGAAGTACTTTTTCAACAACGGCTTGTTGCTTCTTAAGTTCTTCGCCCGCACTCCCCATAACAGAGGCAAGAGTACCAACAAGCTTGTGGAAGAATGCACCTTGCGCACCGAGCTTGTTACCGTGACGAACTGCACGGCGAATGATACGACGTAGTACGTAACCACGACCTTCGTTAGATGGCATCACACCGTCAACGATTAGGAATGAACATGAACGGATATGATCTGCAATTACACGTAGAGATTGGTTTGATAAATCTTGGTAACCAATAACTTCAGCTGCTGCTTTGATCAATGTTTGGAACACATCGATTTCGTAGTTTGAGTGAACGCCTTGCATGATGGCAGAAATACGCTCAATACCCATACCAGTATCAACCGATGGTTTAGGTAGCGGTTCCATAGTACCGTCTGCATGACGGTTGAACTGCATAAATACGTTGTTCCAGATCTCGATGAATCGGTCACCATCTTCTTCAGGAGTACCAGGACGACCACCCCAGATGTGCTCACCGTGATCATAGAAAATTTCTGTACATGGACCACAAGGACCAGTATCACCCATTTGCCAGAAGTTGTCTGACTCGTATGGCTTGCCGCCTTTCTTGTCGCCAATGCGAACAATGCGATCCGCTGGCACGCCAATTTGCTTGTTCCAGATTTCAAACGCTTCATCGTCGGTTTCATAAACCGTTACAAGTAGGCGATCTTTTGGCAGTTTCAACGTTTCTGTTAAGAACTCCCAAGCAAAGCTGATAGCATCTTCTTTGAAGTAGTCACCAAAGCTGAAGTTACCCAGCATCTCAAAGAAAGTATGGTGACGAGCAGTGAAGCCAACGTTCTCAAGGTCGTTGTGCTTACCACCAGCGCGAACACAACGCTGGGCCGTAGTGGCACGAGTGTAGTTACGCTTTTCTAAGCCAAGGAAACAGTCTTTAAACTGGTTCATACCGGCGTTGGTGAAAAGCAGAGTTGGGTCATCGTGTGGAACCAACGATGAACTGTCTACGATTTGGTGCCCTTTGCTCTCAAAGAACTTAAGGAACGCGTTGCGAACCTCGTCTGTGCTCATGTACATGCAGCTCTTCCTGAAATAATTCGAGTTAGATTTTGGGGACGTATTGTAACCCCATGAGTAAGGATTCGCCTAGTATTCTGGTAAAAAAGGCAGGAAACTGGAAGAAATTAGAGATTAATCGCGTTAGGACAAGTGGTTGCAGGTGAACTAAGGATTCTCAAGAGCATTTAGTGCATAGTTAATCTGTTCAAATGTGTAACCTCGATACTGCAAAAAGCGCACTTGTTTGGCGTATTCTTTCGGATCTTTTGATTTTCCGAGTCGAAACTTTTTCTCCGCCGTTGTTTTAGCCAACTCAAACCAGTCCACTTGCTCCTCTAACATCGCTTCATCAACGACAGAATCTGAGACGCGCTTTTGGTTTAATTCTTGGCGAATTCTACGCTCACCATGACCCTTGTATACATGCTGACGAATTTGGCTCTTGGCAAAACGCAAGTCATCCAAATAGCGACAATCACGACAAAAATCTAACGCCGCTTCTACTTCAGATTCTTCGTAGCCTTTAAAAGCAAGTTTTTGATAAAGCTCATACTCACCATGATCTCGACGACTCAACAATTGAATCGCGGCTTCTTTCGCTGACAATGATGGTGGTTTTCGTTGAAACATAGTCACTCGACGAACAAAGTACAGATACAACAAAGCCCTGCTCTGCAGGGCTTATCTCAATGAGGTTGTTAACGCTTACAACTCTTCAGCTGGCGCTTCACCTTGCTCTGGAGCTTCTTCCAGTGCTGGTGTTAGTAGCATTTCACGAAGCTTCGCATCAATCGTTTGTGCCGCTTCTGGGTTTTCGCGAAGGAATTTACATGCGTTCGCTTTACCTTGACCAATCTTATCGCCGTTGTAGCTGTACCATGCACCCGCTTTTTCAACAAGCTTGTGCTTAACGCCTAGGTCAATAAGCTCGCCATAACGGTTGAAACCTTGGCCGTATAGAATTTGAGTCTCAGCTTGTTTAAATGGTGCTGCAATCTTGTTCTTAACAACTTTGATGCGAGTTTCGTTACCAACAACCTCGTCACCTTCTTTGATAGAACCAGTACGACGAATATCAAGACGAACAGACGCGTAGAACTTAAGTGCGTTACCACCTGTTGTCGTTTCTGGGTTACCAAACATAACACCAATCTTCATACGGATTTGGTTGATGAAGATACACATACAGTTAGACTGCTTAAGGTTACCAGTTAGCTTGCGCATCGCTTGAGAAAGCATACGCGCTTGAAGACCCATGTGGCTATCGCCCATTTCACCTTCAATCTCTGCTTTTGGCGTTAGAGCCGCAACAGAGTCGACTACCATCACGTCAATAGCACCAGAGCGTGCTAGTGCATCACAGATTTCTAGAGCTTGCTCACCTGTATCTGGTTGAGAGACAAGTAACGAATCAATATCAACACCAAGCTTCTTCGCGTAGATTGGGTCTAGGGCATGTTCTGCATCGATAAACGCACATGTTTTACCTTGCTTCTGTGCCGCGGCAATACACTCTAGCGTTAACGTTGTTTTACCTGATGATTCAGGACCGTAGATTTCTACGATACGACCCATAGGAAGACCACCAGCACCTAGAGCGATATCTAGAGAAAGTGAACCTGTTGAAATGGTTTCAACGTCCATGGTGCGGTTATCACCAAGGCGCATAATCGAGCCTTTACCAAATTGCTTTTCAATCTGACCTAATGCAGCGGCTAACGCCTTTTGTTTATTCTCGTCCATTACTTTCTCCACAACTATCCTTTACGGATATAGGCTCTACGCAAGTTACTTGCTTTGGCAGTTTTCTAATTAGTGAGCGATGCATAAAAGCATCGCGATATGGTTTTATTATACTGTTGATTCATACAGTGTCTATACCTGTATGAAAATTTTTCCGACACAAACAGCAAATCGTTGATGCCGCGAGTGTTATTTTGTTAACAGTAAGGCTCGTCTTCCAATACGTGACGATACAATATCAATAGCGCATGCATTACAGCTTGCTGACGTACTGCGGCTCGGTCACCTTCAAACAAACAGGTTTCGACCTTGAGCCAACCTTGTTGTGAAGCCCACGCAAAGCAAACGGTTCCTACCGGTTTGTCTTCACTCCCCCCTCCAGGACCAGCAATTCCACTAATGGCAACGCTAAGCGTCCCTTTAGAATGCTGCAGCGCACCCTGTGCCATTTCAACAACAACGGCTTCACTCACCGCTCCATTCTGTCCAAGGGTTTCAGTTGCGACGCCAAGCATATCGATTTTTGCGTCGTTGCTGTAAGTAACAAATGCTCGATCAAACCACGCAGAGCTACCAGCAATATCAGTGATTGCCGTCGCCACACCGCCACCAGTACAAGACTCCGCGGTCACAAGGATATGATTTTTCTGTTCGAGTAACGCGCCTAGGTTGAAACTTAACTCTTCAATAGTGTTCATCTAGCAAACTCCTAAACAACTCAATGTTTGACAACGACCCCAAGCCATAGAGCCACTTTTTTATATTCCCTTTTCGCTCACGTCGGTTTCACGTATCCTAAGCAGCAATTGAAACAAGCAGCTAAAGATGTGACAGTGAAAGCGGAACAAAAACATACGCCAATGATGCAGCAATATCTGAAACTCAAAGCCGAGAATCCAGATATCCTGCTTTTCTACCGAATGGGTGATTTTTACGAGCTCTTTTATGACGACGCGAAACGTGCGTCTCAACTGCTCGATATTTCTCTAACCAAACGGGGCGCATCCGCGGGCGAGCCTATTCCAATGGCCGGTGTCCCTTTCCATGCCGTGGAAGGCTACTTAGCAAAACTGGTTCAACTGGGCGAATCTGTCGCTATCTGCGAGCAAGTTGGCGACCCTGCTACCAGTAAAGGTCCAGTAGAGCGTCGCGTGGTTCGAATTGTCACGCCAGGAACCGTTTCAGATGAAGCCTTACTATCGGAACGATTGGATAACCTAATTGCCGCAATCTACCACCAAAACGGTAAATTTGGCTATGCCACGCTAGATATTACCTCAGGTCGCTTTCAACTTTGTGAACCTAGTACCGAAGAAGCGATGTTGGCAGAACTGCAACGCACGGCACCTAAAGAGTTGTTATTCCCTGAGGATTTTGAACCCGTTGAACTGATGGCTAACCGCAATGGTAATCGCCGTCGTCCAATTTGGGAGTTTGAGATTGATACGGCAAGGCAGCAACTGAATCAGCAGTTTGGTACCAAAGATCTTATTGGGTTTGGGGTCGAGAAATGCGAACTTGGACTCTGCGCTGCAGGTTGTTTAATTCAGTATGTTAAAGATACTCAGCGCACGGCTCTACCACACATCCGTTCATTGACGCTAGTGAGCCAAGACCAATCTGTAGTACTTGATGCAGCCACGCGTCGCAACCTTGAGCTAACTCAGAATTTGTCGGGCGGACAAGACAACACGTTAGCCGAAGTCTTGGATCACACCGCAACAGCAATGGGTAGCCGAATGCTGAAGCGCTGGATCCATCAACCGATGCGCTGTATTAAGACTTTGAACTATCGCCTTGATGCTATCTCAGAACTCAAACAAGATGCGTTGTATACCGAGCTTTCGCCTACGTTGAAACAAATTGGTGATATCGAGCGTATCTTGGCACGTTTGGCACTTCGCTCTGCAAGGCCACGAGATATGGCTCGATTACGCAGTGCTCTGAACCTCTTGCCCGAGCTGGCACTAAGTCTTGAAACCGTTGCTCACCCATACTTGCTGCAACTGGCTCAATACTCCGCACCTATTGACAGCATGGCAGAACTGCTTGAGCGCGCTATCAAAGAAAACCCACCCGTAGTAATTCGCGATGGTGGCGTCATTGCTGATGGCTACAATGCCGAATTGGACGAGTGGCGTGATTTAGCTAATGGTGCGACGGCTTACCTTGAGAAACTGGAGCATGATGAACGAGATCGCCACGGTATCGACACCCTGAAGGTTGGTTACAACAATGTACACGGCTTCTACATTCAAGTCAGTCGCGGTCAAAGTCACCTAGTACCACCGCACTATGTGCGCCGCCAAACCTTGAAGAATGCCGAACGCTATATTATTCCAGAGTTAAAAGAGCATGAAGATAAAGTGCTTAACTCTAAGTCTAAAGCGTTGGCAATTGAGAAGAAGCTATGGGAAGAGCTGTTTGATTTGTTGCTGCCACAGTTGGAGCAACTGCAAAATCTAGCTTCAGCGCTATCGCAATTAGACGTTTTGCAAAACCTAGCTGAGCGTGCTGAAAGTCTCGATTATTGTCGCCCAGTCCTCAGTGACAATGCCGGTATTCTGATTCAAGGTGGCCGCCACCCTGTCGTTGAACAGGTGATGGATGAGCCATTCATTGCCAACCCTATCTCGCTCAACCCAGAGCGAAAAATGTTAATCATTACCGGTCCGAATATGGGTGGTAAGTCGACCTATATGCGCCAAACGGCACTGATTGCACTGATGGCTCACATTGGCTCTTATGTCCCTGCAGAGTCCGCTGAAATCGGTTCACTGGATCGCATCTTTACGCGTATTGGGGCATCCGATGATCTTGCCTCTGGTCGTTCTACGTTCATGGTCGAGATGACCGAAACGGCAAACATCTTACACAATGCGACAGAAAACAGCTTGGTGTTAATGGATGAAATCGGCCGTGGTACCAGCACCTATGACGGTCTATCGCTAGCGTGGGCAAGTGCTGAATGGCTAGCGACCAAAGTTGGCGCTATGACCTTGTTTGCGACCCACTATTTTGAACTGACCGAAATGCCAAACCAGCTACCACATCTCGCTAACGTTCACCTTGATGCGGTAGAGCATGGTGACTCCATCGCCTTTATGCACGCGGTTCAAGAAGGAGCGGCGAGTAAATCCTACGGCCTTGCTGTCGCCGGATTGGCCGGTGTACCAAAAGCGGTCATAAAGAATGCGAGACAAAAACTCACTCAGTTGGAACAATTAGGTCAAAAGCCAACGACCAACGATTCTCCACAAGTCGACATTGCCAATCAGTTGAGTTTGATTCCAGAGCCAAGCGAAGTTGAAGAAGCTCTGGCACAAATCGACCCCGACGATCTAACACCGAGACAGGCATTGGAAGAGCTATATCGTCTGAAACGTTTGTTATAGAAGTAACGACTTGCTCTCTTGTTGAGATTTTTAGCAAGAGAGCAAACTTGATTATGCACTCATAATTGTCATAACTAGCAATGTTGAATGCCAGATAACAAATAAGACTATATCGCTACATAACTTCATAGCTACATAGCTACATGAGTCACGCAAAGTGATTGACTTAACGCCACACCAAATTCCTGCACTTGCCCATCTAAATTTACTATCAGACTGTACAAGTCATCTGGATTAGGCTGACTCGGATCAGCATATTTAGGTGCTTCAACCTGAAACAGAGCCGATGCTTGATGTGCTCGAACATCAATAGGCAAATGTAATGTCATACCGTTAAATCTGACTGACGCTGATACTAAACCTGCACGGTAGGTACGATAATGAAGGTCGACTTTAAACTCACAGCCACCACCATGGTGCCAGATCTGTTCCATTGCTACATGCTCTAACCTAACATGTGGAATAAATTGCAAATAAGGCATTTGCCATACACCGATACGTGTCTCGGTTGCAGGTTTGGTAACAGATAAAGAACACTGCGGCGCTTCATCAAGATCAATCAACAAGTCTTCTTCATCATACTCTAAGAACAAGATTTCAATGCGATTGGGTCCCTGTTGTAAATGGGCTCTTACTTCGCGACGATACGTCGCTTCACTGCCATCACAATCCAACACTGCACGACCATTAATACGAATTTCTGCATAATGCTCAACACCACCGACCACCAAATCGACCGCCGGATTCTGCAACTCTTCTTCCGTTAACTCAAAGTCATGCATGAGGTGCCATTCTTGGTTGGCAATCATTTCTTCGGTAAGCTCTGAAGGTAAGACCTGACTTAAAGCGCCTGGGAAAGAGAGATCATCTTGAGGTATAGAGAGATCAGTAAGTGGGGACAGCTGCCATAGGCCAGCCAAATTCTTTTTCATGGTGTGAATTGACCTAGATCATATTTAGCGCAGTATAATCAAATCCGTTATCGAAAGATAGTTGAACCCACCAGATAGCAAAAAGGCCAGCTAAGCTGGCCTTTCAACAACAATTAAGGCTTACTCTTCGTCGCCTTC
Source organism: Vibrio mediterranei (assembly GCF_900088415.1). Lineage (GTDB taxonomy): Bacteria > Pseudomonadota > Gammaproteobacteria > Enterobacterales > Vibrionaceae > Vibrio > Vibrio mediterranei. Next base: position 69,195 of record NZ_FLLQ01000003.1, on the reverse strand, counting down.
ATCTTCATCGGTATAAAGAGCATCTTCGCCCTCGTAGTATGTACCCCAACCGTCATAGATGATGTCGTACTTCTCAGCTAAGTGCACTAGCTTTTCAACTTGTGCGTCAATTTGCTCTGCATTCAGAGTCGATTCCATTGTCGCGTCGCAGCACAACAGTTTGTTACCGTCTTCGTCTTCGGTCTCTTCCGCTTCTAGCACTTCGAAGCCCATTTTGAACGCTTCAACAACCGCCTTCTCTAGACGATCGAAATCTTCAGCAAACAGGTGGTGTTCGATCTCATACAATGCCTCTGGATCACTTCCATCTTCAATTAAGGCCTGAATGATATCGCGAGTTTCTTCCTTTTGAATTTCGATCAAATCTTCAACGGACATATACTCATCTTGTTGAGACATAAAGTGCTCCAGCTATAAATAGGTTATCGGCATGAATGATACGAGAAGTCAGCTGAAATCGAAAGATCAATCCGAGATCTTTCCTGACTATTTTTCAGTTATCGAACTCAAACCGAGCAAGATCGAGATCACAGAAACATAATTTTAACATTTCATTACTTACCTCTGATTTCAGCATAAACTTAGACAAAAGCCATAGCTAATCAGCAACAATCGCCCAGAAAGGTTATGAGGCAATTTTGCATATCAAACACTCTATTCTTAAGTTTGACCTGGTTTTGCTTTAGTCACAATACCCAATATTTTCTGCAAATTTTCGTTTTTTTATGCAAATATCACTCATGAATATTGTATTGAAACTGCTCAAGAGGCCTGCATACTCAAGCAAGAATTCACAGAAACTAGCACAACTCTCTCATAAAAACTTTATCTGCATTTCTCTACTTAAATCCACAATATCACTGCAATTTTAAGCTTTCGCAGTAACAAACACTGACATTTTGACTTGCATCTTGATAACAAGCTTGTCATAAATAGCGCAATCAAAACTGAAAGGAATCACAATGAGTAAGTTGTACGTTGGGTCGGAAGTAGGCCAGTTACGCCGTGTATTGTTAAACCGTCCAGAACGCGCCCTAACCCACCTCACGCCATCAAACTGCCATGAACTACTGTTTGATGATGTACTGGCTGTAGAAGCCGCTGGTGAAGAGCATGACGCTTTTGCCAATACATTACGCAGCCAAGATGTGGAAGTACTGCTGCTTCACGATTTATTAGTAGAGACTCTTGCCGTCCCTGAAGCGAAGGAATGGCTTCTCGAAACGCAGATTTCTGATTTCCGTTATGGTCCTATCTTCGCTAACGAACTTCGTAACTATCTGACAGAAATGGACGACGAGCACTTAGCAACTATTTTGTTGGGCGGCCTCGCATACTCTGAGCTACCAATCAAAACCCCTTCTATATTACAAAAGATGAGTAAGCCGCTTGATTTTGTCATTGAGCCACTGCCAAACCACCTTTTCACCCGTGATACCTCTTGCTGGGTGTATGGTGGCGTATCGTTGAACCCAATGATGAAGCCCGCTCGTCAACGCGAGACAAATCATCTAAGAGCTATTTATCGCTGGCATCCAACCTTCGCAGGTCAAGACTTCATTAAATATTTCGGCGATGAAGATCTTCATTATGATAACGCCAACATCGAGGGCGGTGACGTTCTTGTTATTGGTAAAGGTGCTGTATTAATTGGTATCTCTGAGCGCACCACCCCACAGGGCGTGGAAAACTTGGCGGCGAATCTATTTAAATCCGGACAAGCGTCTCAGGTCATTGCCATTGACCTTCCGAAACATCGCTCTTGCATGCATCTTGATACCGTTATGACTCATATGGACGTGGATACCTTCTCAGTGTACCCAGAGATCATCAACGACAAACTGGATACTTGGCGTCTAACCGCCGACAGTAAAGGCCAAATGCAAGTTGAAAAATTACCTAACTATCTTAAAGCCCTAGAAAGTGCGCTTAACGTTGATCAATTGAAGATCATCACTACGGGTGGTGATAACTACGAAGCAGAACGTGAGCAATGGAATGATGCTAACAATGTGCTCACCGTCAAACCCGGTGTCGTTATCGGCTACGAGAGAAATGTGTATACTAATGAAAAGTATGACAAAGCGGGCATTCAGGTCCTAACCATCCCAGGTAATGAGCTAGGACGTGGTCGGGGCGGAGCCCGTTGTATGAGCTGTCCAATCGAACGAGATGGCATATAAACATAATTATTTATCAAACGCCCCTATTAGGGGCTTTTTTTGCATTAAATTAAAATATTTATTCACAATAAAAGAATTTTTATGTATAAATAAACCAAGAAACTAAATAAAAGGGTACGAATCATGGCTTACAACTTACGAAATAGGAATTTTCTCAAGCTTCTCGACTATTCACCAAAAGAGATTCAGTTTCTTCTCGACCTGTCTAAAGATCTTAAAGCCGCTAAATATGCCGGCACTGAGCAAAAAAAACTGGTAGGGAAAAACATCGCATTGATCTTCGAAAAAGCCTCGACTCGTACCCGATGTGCTTTTGAAGTTGCCGCTTTTGATCAAGGTGCTCAAGTCTCTTATATTGGCCCTTCCGGCTCCCAAATAGGCCATAAGGAATCGATGAAAGACACGGCTCGTGTACTAGGTCGTATGTACGATGGCATTGAGTATCGTGGTTTTGGACAAGATATCGTTGAAGAGCTAGGCGCTCACGCTGGCGTACCTGTTTGGAACGGTTTAACCAATGAATTCCACCCAACGCAAATTCTCGCTGACTTTTTAACCATGTTAGAGCACGGCAAAGGCAAGTTATTACACCAAATTAAATTTGCCTACTTAGGGGATGCTCGCAACAACATGGGGAACTCTCTAATGGTCGGGGCCGCAAAAATGGGAATGGATATTCGTTTGGTTGCGCCAAAAGCTTTTTGGCCAGAGCAAAGCCTCGTTGATGAATGTCAGACCATCGCATTATCAACAGATGCTTCGATTACTCTCACCGAGGACGTACAACAAGGTGTAGCCGATTGTGACTTCTTGTATACGGACGTTTGGGTCTCTATGGGCGAGTCAGCCTCGGCGTGGGAAGAGCGTATTGCCTTAATGAAACCGTATCAGGTAAACATGGATATGATTAAAGCTACCAATAACAAAGATGTGAAATTTATGCACTGCTTACCTGCTTTTCATGATGACCAAACCACAATAGGTAAAGAAATCGCCGAAAAATATGGCTTGAATGGTCTCGAAGTCACAAATGATGTATTCGAGTCGGATTACTCCATCGTGTTCGATGAAGCCGAAAACCGAATGCACACCATCAAAGCCGTCATGGTCGCCACATTAGGCAGCTAGTCAAATTCACTTGCAGTTTAACGATAAACCTTTGATGTAATCGCTTGCGCTCACGATTTTTAGGCGTATAATTCTCCGCAATTTGTCTGGGGAACAATCAATGGCGCAAGCGAGTTTTACAACACATCACGCTCTCGATAAGCTTTTTGCTTATCACGCACCGTTATTATTTCCTGTTGATTACTAAACCTCCCATTATGGGGGTTTTTTTTATGCCTGCATTCCTAGCTGTGATTGAGCGTACGCCTTTCGCACTTGGAATATCCATCTGGTCTGGTTTTAACTATAGGGAAGATAAACATGGCGAATACGCTCTTTCAAAAGCACATTATCTCAATTCCAGAGTTGTCACGTGATGAGCTAGAACTCATTGTACAGACAGCCGGTCAACTAAAATCAAACCCTCAACCTGAACTCATCAAAAACAAGGTTGTTGCTAGCTGTTTCTTTGAACCTTCAACACGTACGCGTCTGTCATTTGAAACCGCCATTCAACGTATCGGCGGAGACGTGATTGGTTTCGATAGCGGTGGTAATACCTCGCTTGCTAAAAAAGGTGAAACACTGGCAGATTCAGTTCAGGTTATTTCGTCTTATGTTGATGCGTTTGTCATGCGTCACCCACAAGAAGGTGCGGCACGTCTGGCTTCTGAATTCTCAAACGGTGTGCCAGTTATCAACGCAGGTGATGGCGCCAACCAACATCCAACACAAACACTGCTAGACCTATACAGCATCTACGAAACCCAGGGTCGTTTAGATGATATTAACGTTGCCTTTGTTGGTGATTTGAAATACGGCCGCACGGTACACTCGTTAACGCAAGCCCTAGCGAAATTCAATAACGTTCGCTTTTTCTTTATCGCTCCCGATGCACTTGCGATGCCTGACTATATCTGTGAAGAGCTTGAAGAAGCTGGCATCCAATTTAGCCTGCATACCGACATGGAAAGTGTAGTATCTGAACTGGACGTCCTATACATGACGCGAGTACAGAAAGAGCGTTTTGATGAGTCTGAGTACGCGCACATTAAATCGGCTTATATTCTCTCTGCTGATACATTGAAAGGCGCGCGCGATAACTTGAAAGTGCTTCATCCGTTGCCACGAGTTGACGAGATTACTGTCGACGTAGATAAAACGCCTTATGCGTATTATTTCCAACAAGCTGAAAACGGTGTGTACGCCCGTGAAGCTCTACTCGCTCTAGTTCTAAACGAAACGCTTTAAGGAGGATTGATCATGTCTAAAGAAACCCAGTTGCAAGTAGAAGCAATTAAAAACGGCACGGTTATCGACCATATTCCAGCAAACATTGGCATCAAAGTTCTCAAACTGTTCGCTATGGATCAATCCAAACAGCGTGTCACGATTGGTCTAAACCTTCCTTCTTCAGCATTAGGTTGTAAGGATCTATTAAAGATAGAGAACGTGTTTATCACTGAAGAACAAGCGAACAAGCTGGCACTCTATGCACCACATGCTACCGTCAACCAAATTGAAAACTATGAAGTGTGTAAAAAACTGGCGTTAAAACTGCCAGAAACAATCACGGGAGTATTCGAGTGCCCTAATAGCAACTGCATTACTCACAATGAACCCGTAGACAGTAGCTTCAAGGTGTTCGAGAAACATCAAGACATTCGTCTCAAATGCAAATACTGCGAAAAAGTCTATTCGCGTGAGATCGTTACTGAAAGCTAAGAATGACACGATTATTAATCAAGCCTACATATTGTAGGCTTGATTTTTATTGAGCCTAGAGGCAGTCTAGACTCTCTTTGAATTCACAGAACAATGGATAAAACGATGACAAAAGTACTTCATACAGAATCTGCGCCAGCAGCAATCGGTCCTTACGTGCAAGGTGTCGACCTTGGTAACATGGTACTGACTTCAGGTCAGATCCCAGTAAATCCGCAAACGGGTGAAGTGTCAGAAGATATCGCTGAGCAAGCACGTCAGTCTCTAGACAACGTAAAAGCAGTTGTTGAAGCATCTGGCCTAACGGTTTCAGACATCGTAAAAATGACGGTTTTCGTTAAAGATCTCAACGACTTTGGTACAGTAAACGAAGTGTATGGTAAGTTCTTTGACGAGCACCAAGTGGCTAACTACCCTGCGCGTTCTTGTGTTGAAGTTGCTCGTCTTCCTAAAGATGTGAAGATTGAAATCGAAGCTATCGCAGTACGTAAGTAAGTTCTGCTATGTATTAAAAAAGGGTTGTCATTGACAACCCTTTTTAGTGTTATTTTTTGCTGTTTAACTCAGCAACTTCAGCATCAAGCTGCTCTAGCTTCTCTGCCATCTGCTCTCGGCATACATTCGCCAGTTTTCTCACATCTTCTTTGCCGTAGCCTTCGATAGAGATAGGTGGCAGCATCTCAACGATGATATGACCATTATCCCACTTATTAAGCTTTAGATGGCTCGTACTGCTACACACAATAGGAATGATTGGTGTCTTTGCCCCAATCGCTGCATGAAAAGCACCCGTTTTGAATGGCAATAAGCCGCGTCCACGAGAGCGTGTACCTTCCGGGAACATCCAAACTGAAAGGTTACTTTTCTTCATGCTATCAACAACTTGGTCAATCGTACCTTTCGCTTTACTGCGGTTAGCACGATCAATCAGAATATTACCTGTTAAATAATAAAGCTGACCAAAGAATGGCATCCATAGCAGGCTCTTTTTACCAACAGTTACCACATTTGGTGTAACGGCAGAAGATACCGTAAACAAATCCCAGTTGTTCTGGTGATTAGCGATATAGATGTGTTGACCGCGTTTGTAGGCATCTTCAGGTAAACGAAGATCGAGTTTAATACCAAAGATCTTCGACATAGCGCCAAAATAACGCCCGAACGTAAACACGTGTTTAGGATTTCTCGGACTCAGTAAACAGTAACCACATCCAAATACGAACATAATTACCGCAAATATCGCCACTGCAATGCAGCGTAGGAAAGCAACCATTTTGGTCTCCGCTAATGGCTTCAAAAAAAAGCCGAAACCTTAAGATTTCGGCTATTTATAATCTATCGTTATTATTCAGCAGAACCCGCGATACGTGTGATGTTAGCACCTAGTGCAGACAGCTTATCTTCAATACGCTCATAACCACGATCGATATGATAAATACGGTCTACAATTGTCTCACCATGCGCAATACAACCAGCGATAACCAAGCTTGCCGAAGCTCGCAGGTCAGTCGCCATCACTTGTGCACCACTCAATGATTCAACATCACCACAAATCACAGTGTTGCCTTCAATTTCTGCTTTTGCGCCCATACGCATTAGCTCAGGAACGTGCATAAAACGATTTTCAAAAATCGTTTCAGTAATCACACCGCCACCTTTTGCCATCATATTAAGCAAAGTAAACTGAGCTTGCATATCTGTAGGGAAGCCTGGGTGTGGAGCAGTACGAATTGAAACCGCTTTAAGCTCTCTGTCGGTCATATCCAGTGAGATCCAGTCATCGCCAGTCTCGATCTTAGCTCCAGCTTCTTCTAGCTTAGCCAATGCCGCCTCTAATAGATGAGCATGAGTATTGCGACAAACAATCTTACCGCCTGATACCGCCGCCGCTACTAGGAAAGTGCCTGTTTCAATGCGATCTGGAACAACAGAGTGCTTGCCACCACCAAGACGTTCTACACCTTCGATAGTGATAGTATCAGTACCTGCTCCAGTGATTTTTGCACCTAGCTTGTTCAAGAAATCAGCAGTATCGACGATTTCAGGTTCACGAGCAGCATTATCAAGTACGGTAGTACCTTCAGCCAATGTTGCAGCGCACATTATCGTGATAGTCGCACCAACACTCACTTTGTCCATCACAATGTGAGCACCTTTCAATCGACCTTCCACTTCCGCTTTCACATAACCATCTTCTAGTGTGATGGTGGCACCGAGCTGCTCAAGACCATGAATATGTAAATCTACCGGACGCGCACCAATGGCACAGCCACCAGGAAGTGAAACTTGTCCTTTGCCAAAACGAGCAACCAGTGGACCTAATGCCCAAATCGATGCACGCATGGTTTTCACCAAGTCATAAGGTGCACACAACTCGTTAATCTCGCTACCATCAACATGAACAGAACCATTGCGATGCACTTTGGCACCTAAACGGCTAAGTAGTTTCATTGTCGTATCAATGTCACGAAGATGTGGTACGTTGGCCACTTCTACAGGCTCTTCAGCCAGAATAGAAGCGAATAGAATAGGTAGTGCTGCATTTTTAGCACCTGAGATCGACACTTCGCCAGATAACGGCTGATCCGATCCAATAACTCGAAACTTATCCATTAATAAACCTTACAAAGACATCAGCTTTTTATCACGAGCCCACTCTTCTGGAGTATAGGCTTTAATTGAAACTGCGTGGATGTCATTACGCTGAATATAATCCATCAGAGGACCATAGATCATCTGCTGCTTTTTAACTCGGCTCATGCCTTCAAATTGAGCATCTACCGCAATCACTTCGTAGTGGCTACCTTCACCTTTCACATGTAGCTCTTCTAGGTTCAATGCGTTTTGTAATAGTTCCTGTACTTTTGTGCTATCCACAAGATACTCCTAAATGTGTTTCTCAATAACTGATTCAACGTTATACAGCTGAAACAGTATTTTCAGCTCATCCGGCACGAAGCTGAGCATTATATGACACTTTCGATTTTTTGCATGCTCTAATAAGTGAATTAGCATCACCAATCCCGCAGAATCGAAACGTTTTACTTTATCTAACGCCAATTCAATCTCAGGCTCATCAAAACTAACACTTTGAATAGTATTCCAAAGCTCAGGTACAGTATCGCGATCAACGTTACCAATTAGCTCAAAAACACCTGCGTTACGAACCACTAATTTAGTGTCCATTATTTTTTGCTGCCTTCAAAACGAATCGGCGCCTGTGCCAACTGCTCAAGTTCTTCTGCTACCGCTAATATACCATCTTGACGAATTTTACTATTCCATTCAGATTGCTTACTAGAGAGTAGACTAATGCCTTCCGCAATCATATCAAAGGCTTTCCATTCGCCGGTTTTCTTATCCTTTCTGAGTTTAAACTCGAGATTAATATTAGGTCGAGGTGAGTCCATAATCGTGACACGAACACCAATAATAGTCGTCTTATCATCAATTTTTGGTTCCGGGCCAAATTGAATATCCTGTCCGGTGTATTGAGTTAGAACCTGTGCATAAGAAGTAATCAAGTACTCTCGAAATGCTTTGGCAAACTCTAATACATCCTCTCGTTTAGCACCTTTTAAATTAGGCCCCAATAGCTTCAATGCTGCGTAGCGATCATTCACGTAAGGCATCAGCTCTTCTTCGACTACCACCTTAAGATAATCAGGATCTTTCTGAATTTGCTCTTGCTCATTTGCTAAACGGGTAAACGTTTTATCGGCGACTTTCTGCATCATGTCATAAGGCTTGCTGGCATCAATTTCATTAGCATGCAGACCAAATGAGAGCATCAAGGCACTAAATATCAGTAAACATTTGTTGAACATTACTTTACTCCTTTTTCTCATCAGAACCGCCAATGCTATAGAGCACTTGACCTATCATATCCTCAAGCACCAACGCTGATTTGGTATCCTCAATTCTGTCGCCATCAGCCAAGTACCCTTCATCATCAAAGATAAACCCAGGTACCAAACCTATATATTGCTCACCAATCAACCCTGACGTTAGTACTTGCGCGCTCGAAGTATCTGGGAAATGGTAGTCGGAGCTAATAGACAAAGTTACTACTGGCAAATAGCTCTCTTTATCAAGGCTAATATCACTAACTCGACCGATAACGACGCCGCCAACTTTCACAGGAGAGCGAACTTTTAGGCTACCAATATTATCGAACCTTGCTTCCAGCTTATAAGTATCCCCTGAGCCCAATCCTTTCACGTCAGCAACCTGAAAAATCATAAACAAGATTGCGCAAAGTCCGATGATGACAAAACTGCCTACCCACAATTCTAACTTTCTGGTTTGTTGCATTGAATTGTCCTTTATTCTTAATTGCCAAACATCAGTGCTGTAAGCACAAAATCTAATCCCAATACCGCCAGTGATGAGTGCACGACGGTTCTCGTTGTCGCCTGACTAATACCTTCTGAAGTCGGTATGGCATCATAACCATTAAACAGCGCAATCCACGTCACCGTAATCGCAAACACCAAACACTTAATGACGCTATTACCAATGTCTCGACCCAGTTCCACTGACGACTGCATCGCTGACCAAAAACTGCCGTGATCGATACCTTTCCAGTCCACACCAACCAGTTGGCCACCCCAAATACCTATCGCCATAAAGATCATGGCCAAAAGTGGCATGGAAATAACTCCGGCCCAAAAACGAGGTGAGATCACTCGTTTAAGAGGATCAACGGCCATCATTTCCATACTCGATAACTGTTCAGTGGCTTTCATTAAACCAATTTCAGCAGTCAGTGCCGAACCTGCACGACCAGCGAATAACAGAGCGGTGACGACAGGACCCAATTCTCTTAATAGCGATAACGCCACCATCTGCCCTAAACTGCCCTCCGCCCCATAATCGACGAGTACCACATATCCTTGCAGACTTAGGACCATACCGATAAACAGCCCTGATACCATAATGATGGCCAATGATTGCACACCAACGTTATGTAACTGTTTTATTAATAGTGGGAAGTGCTTTTGGGGCTGCGGTTTGGAAAACAGAACGCCAAATAGCATAAAGGTTGCCCTACCCCAAGATTGGCAAAGAGATAAGGTTCGCTGGCCGACTTTTTGGATCCATATTGATGGAAGCGACATATTAGAACAGCTCCTCAGTTAATGCCTTTGCTGGATAACGGAATGGAACTGGTCCATCGGCTTCGCCGAGTAAGAACTGTTGGACTCGAGTGTCAGGGTTACTTCTTAACTCATCAGGAGTACCACAAGCAACAACTTTTCCATCAGCGAGCAAATAAACCCAATCTGCTATGGACATAACTTCGGGAACATCATGAGAAACAACAATAGAAGTAAGGTCTAGTGCTTTATTCAACTTACCAATAAGCTCCACTAACACGCCCATCGTTATAGGGTCCTGACCAACAAAGGGCTCATCGTACATGATTAATTCCGGGTCAAGGGCAATAGCTCTTGCGAGTGCCGCACGTCTTGCCATACCTCCAGAAAGCTCACTTGGCATAAGTTGAGATGCCCCACGTAATCCGACAGCCTCTAACTTTAGCAGTACTAAAGTACGAATCATCGATTCACTCAGTTCGGTATGCTCACGCAAAGGAAACGCGACGTTGTCAAAGACATTGAGATCGGTAAATAGAGCACCCGATTGGAATAGCATGCTCATTTTTTTACGAACATGGTAAAGACGTTTTCTAGAAAGCGTAGGAATATTGTCGCCTTCGAACCAAATCTCCCCATGGTCAGGCGAGATTTGTCCACCGATCAGGCGAAGTAATGTCGTTTTACCAATTCCCGATGGTCCCATGATAGCTGTTATCTTACCTTTTGGTACATGCAACTCGACGTCATCAAAAATGACGTGTGAGCCACGCGCAAAAGTCAATCCCTTTACGGAAACCAAGTCATTGTTTGACATACATTTCCTTATCATCCTAACAATAGTCCTATGATCAACAATAATAATGACACAAGCGGACAATTAAAACCCTTATATCCAAATGGTTGGGTAATGACAGAGTCAAACCCAATTACAACAAACTTGCGCCGTCACGAGCATTTATAACTTCTCTCTTCACGTTAGCTTATCTATTAGCGTATTAGCTTCGGCGCACTATTGTTATTTTATTTGTTGATTAGCTTCCATTTTGGCCGACAAACCGTCAAAATTAGCCGCCAAATGTCTCAGAAAAATAGAAGTGGATAAAAACATGCTTGAAGCCGTAGTGTTTCTGATAATTGGACTGGTTTTTCTCGTTTGGAGTGCTGATAAATTAGTATTCGGCGCCGCGGCACTGGCACGCAATGTGGGTATCTCACCACTAGTTATCGGTATGACTATTCTTGCTATGGGGTCATCAGCGCCAGAAATGATGGTTTCGGCCACCGCCGCCCTAGAGGGGAAAACGGATACTGCGGTTGGTAACGTGCTAGGCTCCAACATCGCCAATATTGCGCTTATTCTTGGTATTACGGCCATGATTAAGCCTCTTTCTATTTCATCTGCGGTTCTGAGACGCGAGCTACCTTTAATGATTGCGGTAACGCTTATCGCAGGTCTTATTCTTTGGGATAGTCACCTTGGTTTTTATGAGGGAATTATTCTATTTGCCTTATTTGGCGCATTTATCCTTGCCATGCTTCGTATCAGCAAAGCAGAAAAAGAGAGTGGCAACAATGACGCCATGCTAGAAGACCAAGAGTCCGAAATTCCAGAAGGTGTGAGTAACGCTAAAGCAGCCATGTGGGTGGTGATTGGCCTAATAATCCTCCCTATCGCAGCAGATAGACTGGTAGATAGTGCGGTAACGATCGCTCAATATTTTGGTATGAGCGACCTTGTTATCGGTCTAACGATTATCGCGATTGGTACCAGCTTACCTGAACTGGCTGCTTCTCTGGCTGGTGTTCTGAAAGGCGAAGATGATATGGCGGTAGGTAACATCATAGGTTCAAACGTCTTCAACATCCTCGCCGTTATGGGTATTCCAGGTATCATTAATCCTTCTATACTCAGTGAACATGCTATGGGCCGTGACTTCTGGGTTATGCTGGCCGTTTCGCTATTACTGGTTGTAATGGCACTAGGCAAATCTAAGAGCATTAATCGAATTGAAGGCTTTATTTTGTTCGTGCTATTTCTTGGTTATCAGGTTTATCTATTCGCTAATATGGCAGCTTAGGGGCGGTTATCATGTCTGGTTTTGATTATGTTAGCGCTGCAAAGCGTGTTTTAGATACCGAAGTACAAGCACTTCAACACCTTGAGCGCTACTTTGACAAGCAATTTGAATCGGTATGTGATGCGATTCTCAACCACCAAGGCAAGGTTATTGTCATGGGGATGGGTAAATCAGGGCACATTGGTAAAAAAATTGCGGCTACGCTTGCTAGCACTGGCACATCTGCGTTTTTTGTCCACCCAGGAGAAGCTGCTCACGGCGATTTGGGTATGATTGAAGCTCGCGATCTCGTTATCGCCATCTCTAACTCCGGTGAGTCACACGAAATCATTAGTTTGTTTCCAGTCTTCAAGCGCCTTGGTATTACTACCGTAAGCATGACTGGAAAACCTGAATCTAACATGGCAAAGCTCTCTGATTTTCACTTGCAAATCACTGTGCCTAAAGAAGCGTGTCCACTTGGTTTAGCACCGACTTCTAGCTCGACGGCAACTCTGGTCATGGGAGATGCATTAGCCATCGCCCTATTAGAAGCTCGTGGCTTCGGTGAAGAAGACTTTGCTCTGTCTCATCCGGGCGGCGCATTGGGTCGTAAGTTACTACTTAAACTGAGTGATATCATGCATTCAGGTAAAGCGCTGCCTGTCGTCGGTCCACAGACCTTGGTACGCGACGCACTACTAGAAATTTCCGATAAAGGACTTGGCATGACAACTATCGTGGACAACGATATGAACTTGCTAGGTATCTTTACCGATGGAGACTTGCGACGTATTCTTGATAAACGAGTCGATATTCATGACACCACCATTGGCGAGGTCATGACCGTTAACCCAACTACTGCTGCGCCTAATATGCTAGCGGCTGAAGGGTTAAACTTAATGCAATCGAAGAATATTAACGGCCTTGTACTGCTCGATGACAACAAAGTCGTGGGTGCACTCAATATGCATGACTTATTAAAAGCAGGAGTAATGTAGTGTCTAAACAAGTTGAAACGCTCTATGGGTTGGTGGCTTCATCCACTTACGATAAAGCAGCAGACATCAAACTCCTGATTTGCGACGTGGATGGCGTCTTCTCCGATGGTTTGATTTATATGGGCAACCAAGGTGAAGAACTTAAAACCTTTCATACTCGTGACGGTTACGGTATTAAGGCTTTAATGAGTGCAGGCGTAGAAGTCGCCATCATTACAGGCCGTCGCTCACAGATCGTTGAGAATCGTATGACCGCACTGGGTATTTCTTTGATTTACCAAGGGCAAGATGACAAAGTCGCCGCTTATCAAGACATTTGCCAAAAGCTTGCTATCCCAGCATCGAAAACTGCTTACATCGGTGATGACCTTATCGATTGGCCTGTCATGGAACAGGTCGGCTTAAGCGTCTGCGTGGCGGATGGACATCCACTGCTCGCCAGAAAAGCGGATCACGTCACTACGATTCCAGGTGGACGCGGTGCAGTTAGGGAAGTTTGTGATCTGATCCTAGAATCAAAGGGAGAACTAGAGCTTCACAAAGGTCTTAGTATATGAGTTTGTCTCGTATTCTTTATAGTCTACTTGCCATTATTTCTATTGGGTGTGCTTACTACTTGTACACCAACGATGACTCACGTGTACTCCAAGTTGTTCCAGATCTTGAGTTGCCAGCGTTTAGCGGTACGAATTTACACAATATTTCATACAGTGATACTGGTGTTCGTAGCTATAGTATTACCTCTTCACATTTAGAGCATTTCTCCAAAAAAGGAGAAACCGTGTTTGAACAACCCATATTGCGTATTTTTGCTAATGGTACGACTCAAGAATGGGAAATTTCTGCTGCAAAAGCGATTTTGGATAAACATGAAGTGCTAACTCTTTATGATGATGTAGTCGCACGAAATTTGCTTCCGGACTCAGGGTTTGACACTCTATCGACTCAACGAATGAGCATACAGTTAGATAACCGTGACTTCTGGGCCAACACAGACGTTCTCATGTTGGGACCACAATTTGAAACCCGCGGACAAGCAATGAAAGGAAACTTTGCTGACAATCTCGCGGAGCTATATAACAAAGTGAATAGTAAATATGAAACTCTCGCACCTTAGTCTTAGTCTTTGCCTACTGCTTCCAGTCTCTGCGTTCGCTCTTTCGACAGATACTGAACAACCAGTTTATATCGACTCCGACACTCAACAGCTTGATATGAAGAGTAATCGAGTCACATTCGCGGGCGACGTTAAGTTAAAACAAGGCAGTATTAACATTAATGCCGCAAAAATCGTGGTCACTCGCCATCCGCAAACTGGCGCTATTCAGGTAATAGAGGGCTTTGGGAACTTAGCTACATTTTCCCAACTAACAGATGATGGAAAAACTCTCTATGGCGAAGCAAAAAAACTGCATTACTCATTAAAGGATGATCAGTTAACCATGACTGATCAGGCTATGTTGTCCCAAGATGATAGCGTGATCCGTGGCACCACCATTAAGTACCGAATCTCATCACAGAAATTAGTAGCGGACGGCAATGCCAATGAACGCGTTTCAACAGTCCTTCAACCTCAGCAAGTTCAAGAGAAATAGATTCAGCTATGGCGTTATTGAAAGCGACACATTTAGCAAAAAGCTATAAAAACCGTAAAGTGGTCTCAGACGTTAGCCTTTCGGTTGAGTCTGGTCAGATAGTGGGATTGCTGGGCCCTAACGGCGCAGGTAAAACTACGTCGTTTTACATGATTGTAGGTCTGGTTGCCCGTGATGAAGGCACCATCACTATTGACGGGGAAGATATTAGTATTCTCCCAATGCATAGCCGCGCCAAAATGGGCATTGGCTACCTGCCACAAGAAGCCTCCATTTTCAGAAAGCTCAGTGTTGAGAACAACATTATGGCAGTGCTTGAGACTCGTAATGAGATCACTCAAGAAGAGCGACAAGATAAACTAGAGGACCTGCTAGATGAGTTCAATATTCAGCACATTCGGAAAAGTGCTGGTATGGCGCTGTCTGGCGGCGAACGTCGACGTGTCGAAATTGCTAGGGCTCTAGCCGCTAACCCACAGTTCATCTTACTGGATGAGCCATTTGCGGGTGTCGACCCAATTTCAGTGATTGATATCAAGAAGATCATCGAGCACTTGCGCGATAGAGGCTTGGGAGTTCTTATCACCGACCATAACGTTCGTGAAACCTTAGATGTGTGCGAAAAAGCATACATTGTGAGCCAAGGTCACCTAATTGCTGAAGGAAGTCCTGAAGATGTTCTCAATAATGAACACGTAAAACAGGTTTATCTCGGTGAACAATTCAGACTATGATTTAATAGGCTTGGATAAAATTTTAATAATAGGCTAGCAATACTGCATGAAACCCTCATTACAACTCAAGCTAGGTCAACAGTTAGCAATGACGCCCCAGTTGCAACAAGCAATTCGCTTGCTGCAGTTGTCGACGCTCGATCTGCAACAAGAGATTCAAGAGGCCCTAGACTCAAACCCATTACTTGACGTGGAAGAAACCGCGGAAGAAGCACCGCCTTCTAATGAGGAAAAGTCGAGCCCTGAAAGTAAAGAAGAAGCATCTGCAGAGCCAGTTAGCGAACCAGAGCCGAAAGACAGTTCTGAACAAATTGAAAGTTCTGAAATATCGACAGAACTTGAAATGGATACTACATGGGATGATGTCTATAGCGCCAATACCGGTAACACGGGCATTGCCGCTGATGATGACATGCCAATATATCAAGGTGAAACCACACAGTCTCTGCAAGACTACTTAGTTTGGCAATTAGACCTCACGCCATTTACTGAAACGGATCGTGCCATCGCCTTAGCCATCATTGATGCTGTCGATGATTACGGCTATCTGACCCTATCCTGTGAAGAGATTCTCGACAGTGTCGATATTGAGGATGTTGAGCTTGATGAGATTGAAGCAGTAAGAAAACGCGTTCAGCAATTCGATCCACTAGGCGTTGCTTCTCTTAATCTGCAAGATTGCCTACTACTGCAACTCGCCACTTTCCCTGAAGATACTCCATGGCTCACTGAAGCTAAGTTGGTCTTGTCTGATCACATCGATCAATTGGGTAACCGTGATTACAAACTCGTAATTAAAGAGACTAAGCTTAAGGAAGCGGATCTTCGAGAAGTTTTGAAGCTCATCCAACAGCTTGACCCTCGACCAGGCAGTAAGATCACGCCTGATGAAACTGAGTACGTAGTGCCGGATGTCTCCGTATTCAAAGACCGCGGAAAATGGATAGTTCAGATTAACCCTGACAGTGTTCCAAGACTTAAAGTGAATCAACAATACGCGAAACTCGGTACAGGCAACAGTGCTGACAGCCAATATATTCGCTCTAATTTGCAGGAAGCGAAATGGTTGATTAAGAGCCTTGAAAGTCGCAATGAAACTTTGCTCAAAGTAGCTAAGTGTATTGTCGAGCATCAACATGACTTTTTCGAATACGGTGAGGAGGCAATGAAACCAATGGTTCTCAACGATGTTGCCCTTGCTGTAGACATGCATGAATCGACGATTTCTCGAGTTACCACTCAGAAATATATGCATACCCCACGCGGCATTTTTGAGCTGAAGTATTTCTTCTCAAGCCACGTATCGACCGACAATGGCGGCGAGTGTTCCTCGACAGCCATTCGAGCACTAATCAAGAAGCTTGTTGCTGCAGAAAATCCAGCCAAGCCATTGAGCGATAGTAAAATCGCAGCGCAACTAGCTGACCAAGGAATTCAGGTTGCTAGACGAACAATAGCGAAATACCGTGAGTCGTTGGGCATTGCCCCTTCCAGTCAGCGTAAACGCCTACTTTAAGGCCAATAACTAAGAAGGAAAGTCTATGCAAATTCAAATTGAAGGCCACCACGTCGATGTCACTGAGTCAATGCAGGACTACGTTCAGAGTAAATTTCAAAAGCTGGAACGCTTTTTCGATCATATAAACAGCATTAACGTCATATTAAAAGTTGAAAAATTAAACCAGATCGCAGAAGCTACGCTCCACGTTAATCAAGCTGAAATTCATGCGGCGGCAAATGATGAGAATATGTACGCTGCCATTGACGGGCTTGTCGATAAGCTCGTTAGACAATTGAATAAGCATAAAGAAAAATTAAGTAATCACTAAAATGCAAATAAGTGAAGTATTAACTCTGGACTGCACCAAAAGTGCAGTCCCTTGTACGAGTAAAAAGCGCGCCCTAGAAATTATTAGCGAAATCGCTGCAGAACATACTGGTCAAAACTCTACCGAACTGTTCGAGTGCATGCTGAGCCGTGAAAAAGTGGGCAGCACTGGAATTGGCAATGGTATCGCTATTCCTCATGCCAGAATGCATGACAGCGATAAAGCTGTTGCGGTGTTACTTCAGTGCCAAGCGCCGGTTGACTTCGACTCTATTGATAACCGCCCAGTTGACCTTATGTTCGCACTGCTAGTTCCAGATGCGCAGTGTAAAGAACATTTAAAGACTTTGTCATGTATGGCAGAGCGATTAAATGATAAAACTGTCCTAAAGCAACTTCGTAATGCTCAATCCGATCAAGAGCTTTACGATATTATTGTTAGCCATTAGAACAAGCTGAGAAAAAATGCGATTAGTCGTTGTAAGTGGACATTCAGGCGCAGGTAAAAGTGTAGCGTTGCGAGTACTAGAAGATTCTGGTTACTACTGCGTTGATAATCTACCGATCGATTTACTGGAAGCCTTTGTGGATTCATCGAAAGATTCCCAACAAAGTGTTGCCGTCAGTATTGATATTCGTAACTTGCCTGACAACCTGAATAACTTAACCTCTAAGTTGAAACAATTGTCTAAGCAACACGACGTCAAAGTGCTTTTCCTTGATGCATCAAAGTCAGTGTTGTTAAAACGCTACAGTGAAACTCGTCGTATCCACCCTCTCTCTCAGCGAAAAGATAAACTGTCACTTGAACAGGCCATTGATCTAGAGCACACACTTCTCAAGCCCATCAAAGAGCATGCCGACTACACCATTGACTCGAGTGAGCAGTCCATACACGACTTAAGCGAAACCATTCGATTTGAATTAGAAGGTCAAGAGAAGAAAGATCTTGTCATGGTTTTCCAATCGTTTGGGTTTAAATATGGTATGCCAAGTGATGCCGATTACGTGTTTGATGTACGTTTTCTACCCAATCCACATTGGCAGCCAGAATTAAGACCAATGACTGGACTAGATGCACCAATTAAATCTTTCCTAGAAGCTTATCCTGACGTCATCGAGTTGAAACAACAAATTCAAGGCTTTGTTGAACGTTGGCTACCTTTACTTGAAAAGAACAATCGCAGCTATCTGACTGTTGCAATTGGTTGTACCGGCGGTAAACACCGCTCTGTTTATATCACTCAGCAGATTGGTGAATATTTTGCTCAGCTCGGCCATCAAGTAAAAATTCGTCACGCATCGCTAGAGAAAAACAACTAACAGGAATCCAAATGTCACTATCTCGCACTGTTCTCATTCAAAATCGTCTTGGTTTGCATGCTCGAGCTGCGGTCAAGTTAGTCGAACTAGCGCAGAGCTTCGAGGCAACCGTGACAATTTGTAATCATGAACAGAAAGAAGCGACTGCAGATAGCGTAATGGGCCTTCTTATGCTCGAGTCGGCTCAAGGTGAGAACATCACCATTAAAGCGTCAGGAAACCAGGCTGAGGATGCTCTGCAAGCAGTCTGTGAGTTGGTTGAACACCGTTTTGACGAAGACGAATAGATTCCGCACACTTTTCTGTTTTATTTCCACTCTCCGATAACTTCTTCGTGCCCTGTAGGTTACTTGAACCCAAAATTAAGCTACTATTCAGTACATTAAAAAGCAGTTGAGTGTAGGGGGCATCCATGGCAGAGCAAATAGAATTCGATCAAGCTCACCAAACCCTCCAAGAAGTCAGTGAAGCGCTAGAAAATGGCCGCTTCGTTTACGTAAGAAGACAACTTCAGGACATGGAGCCTGAAGATATTGCCCATCTTCTAGAAGCCTCTCCACGTAAAAGTCGTGAAGTCCTGTGGCAACTCACCGACCCTGAAGACTATGGTGAAATCCTTGATGAACTCAATGAGGACGTCAAAGATAGTCTTGTCTCCAAAATGGCGCCAGAAAAGCTGGCTGAAGCAACGGAAGGCATGGACACCGATGACGTAGCTTATGTCCTACGTAGTCTGCCTGATACCGTCTCGCGCGAAGTCCTGTCACAAATGGACACCGCAGACCGTTTGCGTGTCGAGACCGCCCTTTCTTACCCAGAAGATACCGCCGGCGGTATCATGAATACCGATGTAATCACTATTCGTGGCGATGTCGATGTCGATGTGGTTCTGCGTTACCTACGCATGAAAGGTGAGCTACCGGAAGCGACAGACGCACTGTATGTGATAGACGAAGAAGACATGCTGATTGGTCACCTCTCTTTGACCACACTTTTAACCACTCAGCCTGATGTCAAAGTCGTCGATGTCATGGACGATGCCGATGAGGCAATCCATGTTGAAACTAGCGATTCGGACGTTGCTTCGTTATTTGAACGACGCGACTGGGTCTCTGCCCCTGTTGTCGACAGTGAACACCACCTAGTAGGCCGTATCACCATCGATGACGTGGTCGATATTATTCGTGAAGACGCCGAACACTCGATGATGAGTATGGCTGGTATGGATGACGATGAAGATACCTTTGCGCCTGTTGTGAAATCTGCTCGTCGACGCAGTGTTTGGCTGGGCGCCAATGTACTTGCCGCTTTAGCAGCAGCATCTGTCTCCAATATGTTTGAGGCCACACTAGAGCAGATGGCAGCAATAGCTGTATTGATGACCATTGTACCTTCCATGGGAGGGGTTGCAGGTAACCAAACCGTTGCCCTAGTAATCCGAGGCTTAGCTTTGGGTCATATCGGTGACAGTAACCGTCGAGAACTGCTACTCAAAGAAGCCGCCATCGGCTTTCTCAATGGTATCCTCTGGGCCCTAATTATCGGTGGTATCGTAGTAGCTTGGAAAGGTGATTGGATGTTAGGCGGGATTATCTCTGCCGCCATGATGACCAATTTACTGGTTGCTGGCATTGCTGGCGTTACCATCCCTATTCTGCTCAAAAAAATGAATATAGACCCTGCCTTGGCGGGCGGAATGGCCCTTACGACCATTACCGATGTTGTTGGTCTTTCGGTCTTCTTAGGCTTAGCCACCATAATGATCGGCTAATACCAGATACAAAAAGGGCGTAACCAGTAGGTTACGCCCCTTTTTCTCTATTTGAGATTTACTCACCAGCGACTTTCATTGATTCCAACAGGATAGAGCCCGTTTGAATTTGTGAGCGCGTTTCAACATCACTGCCAACTGCCACAATTTGCTTGAACATTTGCGCCAGATTACCAGCAACAGTAATTTCCGAGACTGGGTATTGGATTTCTCCATTTTCGACCCAGAATCCTGCAGCACCGCGAGAGTAATCACCAGTAACGATATTTACCCCTTGCCCCATCACTTCGGTTACCAGCAGGCCAGTGCCAAGCGTTTTCAACATGGCATCAAAATCTTGTCCTGTCGACTTAACAAACCAGTTATGAATACCTCCAGCATGTCCTGTTGGCGTCATATTCAGTTTGCGCGCAGCGTAACTAGTCAGTAAGTAGGTCGCCAATTTGCCGTCAGTGATAATATCTAAATCTTGAGTTGCCACACCTTCGTTATCAAACGGACTAGACGCTAAGCCTTTAAGTAGGTGAGGTTTTTCTTCAATAGCAAACCAATCTGGCAGAATCTGTTCACCTAGTTTATCTAACAAGAACGACGACTTACGGTATAAATTACCGCCGCTAATCCCCATTACTAAGTGTCCCATAAGGCCAGTCGCAACATCATTGGCAAAAAGCACTGGGTATTGACCCGTTTTGACTTTTCTAGGGTCTAGACGCTCAACTGTTTTAATAGCAGCCTTCTCACCGACCAACTCTGGTGTCCACAAATCATCACGGTGACGAGCAAGAGTATAACTGTAGTCACGCTCCATATCGCCATTTTGACCTTGGCCAATGACACTACAGCTAATGCTATGACGGCTAGACGCATAACCAGCCAACAGGCCATGGGAGTTACCATAGACCTTAACGCCATAGTGGCTGTCGTAACTGGCACCATCACTCTGCTTTATTTTGTCACTGTAAGCTAATGCTGCTTTCTCAGCAGCAATTGCTTTTTGCGCAGCCACATCGGGATTTGGCTCATCTGGATGGAAGAGATCAAGGTCTGGGATATTCGTTACCAACAACTCTTTCGGAGCTGGCCCTGCAAATGGGTCTTCGGAGGTGTACTGGGCAATATCCAGTGCAGCAGCTACCGTTTGTGCAATGGCTTTTTCACTCAAATCAGAGGTTGAAGCACTGCCCTTACGCTGTCCACGGTATACCGTGATACCCAGCGCACCGTCACTATTAAACTCTACGTTTTCCACTTCACACATGCGCGTGGAGACGCTTAAGCCAGTGCTCTTAGTAATAGCGACCTCAGCGGCATCTGAATTTACTGAAGCCATATCCAGCGCTTTAGCAACAGCGGCTTCTAGCTCAGCTTGCTGCTGAGCAACTTGCTCTCTTACATCCATAATCCATCTAACTTTTATCGTTTAATTGAGACTAGAATAACAAGGTTTTCGCATTCTCCCCAGATTTCTTGCTAAAATAGCCAATATTCGTAATGAGATAGTGATATAGGCAGTAAACATGGCCCGCAAAAATCAGAAAGCGCCTTGGGAAGAGGAAGAAGAAATCATTTGGGTAAGCAGAACCGAAATGAAAAACGACATGGAAGAGTTGCAAAAACTCGGTGAAGAGTTAGTTGGACTAAAGCCTGCTGTGTTGGATAAGTTTCCTCTTAGTGAAGATCTGAGAGAAGCGGTCGCCGATGCCCAGCGCTTCAAGAACGAAGCTCGACGTCGCCAACTGCAATACATTGGTAAGCTGATGCGTACCGAAGACCCTGAGCCAATTCAGGCGGCTCTCGACCGTGTACGTAACAAGCACTCACAATCTACTGCGGCACTTCACAAGCTTGAACAACTGCGTGACCGTATTGTAGAGCAAGGCGATGAAGCCATCGCGGATGCACTTGAGTTGTACCCAAACCTCGACCGTCAGCGTCTACGCCAACTTGCTCGTCAGGCCAACAAAGAAAAGAAAGCTGGAAAGCCTGCAAAAGCATTCCGTGAAATTTTCCAAGCACTTAAGCACGAAGAAGAACAAGAGTTCTAACTTCAATGCTCAATTTAAGACTATCAAGGCAGCGTAAGCTGCCTTTTTTATATCCATAAAACGCTAATGCGCCGCTTTTACAAACCGCGCGAGCTCTTGATTGTCATGTTGCGCCGTCAACGCCGAGATGTCTCCTTCAGCAGTGATGATGCCATGACTAAGGTAGGCAAACCGGTTGGCAATGGCTCTGGCATCACTAAGGTGATGCGTCACCATAATAACTGTCGCTTGTTTTTCTTGAGCTAGAGAGCGAACAACCGACAGCATTTCTTTACGAAGTACCGGGTCCAACGCCGAAAACGGTTCGTCAAGTAGCCAAATCGGGTGAGGCTGAACAAAGCAACGGGCTAAAGCCACTCGCTGCCTCTGCCCACCGGAAAGCTCAGACGGTAAACGTTGAATCTTATCAATAAGACCCACCTTGTCTGCCGCATCTCGCACTCGCTGTTGATCTTCTGCAGTTAGTTTAAGGGCTGGATTGAGTCCTAGAGCGATATTATCGAACACTGAAAGGTGCTCGAATAAGTTGTGCTCTTGAAACAACATAGACAAAGGCCGCAGGTGAGGCTGCTTAGATTGAATCTCTTCATCATCGACAGATATCGTTCCCGATTCAGGCTGACAAAACCCCGCTATAAGCGCCAACAGTGTCGATTTACCTGCACCACTGGGCCCAATCAACGCCAACACATCACCTTTTTCTACTGAGATAGAAAACCGAAACCAATCACTGTGGTAGCGATAGTCGACATGATCCATAGTTAACATTATGATTTCTCTCGCTCGGTCGATACAGGTCGTAACAACGACTCCGTTAAGGTAAATACACCAATACTCAATATAAACAGCACTAGGGATACTACAGCCGCTGCTTGCAATTGATAGCTACCCATCAGCTGATACAGGTAAAGCGGTAAGGTATTAAAGTTCTGACTTCCAAATAGCGCGATAACAGTAAGATCGCCCATGGAAAGGACAAAGCTAATCGAGAAAGCATGCAATATCGGTGCGCGGATTGCTCTCCATTCCATTAACCAAAATCGTCGAATGCCATGCAGTCCCAAACTTTGCCAAAGCAGGTGATATTGCTTGGCTAACCTCAACATTGGCTGATTAAGTGTTTTGATAACATACGGCAGCGCCATCAAAGCATTCACAACGACAACGATCCCAAACGCAAGACTAAACACATTGGTCATTCCGCGAAGCATTAGAAAAGTCGCTGTACTCAATACCAACGCGGGTGTCACCAAAATAACCGTACCAACAAACTCCACGCCATCCGCACGGCCATAGTGAGACTTTATTCGTAACATTCGTGAACTACTCAATAGCACAATGCCAACCACTAACGCGATACTAGCAGCCATGATTGCCACTTGTAACGAGGTCATAACTGCCGACCAGAACTTGCTATCAGCAAGCACTGACCACAATTTCTCATTCAGTCCACTTGCAACAATGGCAATAAGTGGCGGAATGACCAGCATTAGGGTTGCCATGATCCAAAAGCTATCCCAGCACTTTTTCAACCATGAGTCTTGAGGTTGAATGGTTGGCATGTCGCTATAATTGGTTTTACCCTCCAAGTCTCGACTGAATTTGCCAATAAACAGCACCAGTAATGCGCAAATTAACATTTGCCATAATGCCAGAACCGCTCCGGTTTGTAGGTCAAAATCAAACTTGATCGCTTGATAAATCGCTAGTTCAATCGTAGTGGCTTTCGGACCGCCACCTAACGCCATGACGGTTGCAAAACTGGTAAAACACAACATGAAGACTAAGCCAATAACATGAGGTAAATGTGCTTTGAGTCGTGGCCACTCCACTAATCTAAAACACTGCCAGCTGTTCATTCCCAAGTGCAGTGCTAACTTGCGCTGCTCTAGTGGAACACTTTCTATCGTCACTAAAAGCAAACGAGTTGCAAAAGGCAAATTAAAGAATACGTGTGCCAGCAAAATGCCGTTTAAACCATAGAGAGAAAACGGCATAGAATCATTCGAAGTGAGCCACCATTGAGCAATAACGCCTTGATTGCCATAAATGGCGACAATGCCAAACACACCGACCAGGACTGGCATCACCAAGGTGGTCGCAAACAATTTGAGCAGCCATGATCTTCCCCAAAAATGGCGACGAGAAAACGCATGTGCCACTGGGATAGCAAGCCCTACACTTAGCAACGTTGATAGACTTGCTTGCCAAAAGCTAAATTTGGCTACGTGCTGGTAGTATGGGTCCGTAAACAGCAGAGCAATATCAGTCATTGACGAGTAGGAAAGCAGTGTCCACAACGAAGCCAGCACATATATGGCAATGAGCAAAGCAATCACTAAACCTGATTTTGGTATTTGGGTCACAATAACCTCAATGGAGAAGTAGACACGATAACGATTCATTACACCAGTGAAGCTCTGGTGCAGTATTGGCTTGCCCCTGCTTGTACAGGGGCGATAATCTGTAGGTTTTCTTAGATGCCAATACTACTTAATCAGCGCAGACTGCCACTCGCGAATCCAAGCTTTACGGTTATTCGCCACTTCATCTGGACTAAATGTCAGCGCCTCACTTGGAATGGTTAAGCTATCAAAACCTTCAGGTAGCTTGCTCTCAACAACAGGATACATCCAGTTGCCTGTAGGGATTTTTGATTGAAAGTCTTCTGAAACGATAAATTGCATAAATTCATCAGCTAACTTTTGCTTATCACTGCTGGCCACTTTAGCCGCCACTTCCACCTGAGTGTAATGGCCTTCCGAAAAGTCTGCGGCTGCAAATCGCTTATCTTGCTCGGCAATAATATGGTAAGCCGGAGAGGTCGTGTAAGAGAGAACCAAGTCAGACTCTCCCTCGAGGAACATAGAGTACGCTTCCGACCAACCTTTGGTCACAGTTACGGTCTTTTTCGCTAGCTTTTGCCATGCCTCACTGGAGTCATCACCATAAACAGACTTCATCCAAAGTAAAAGTCCTTGACCCGGAGTTGAAGTGCGAGGATCTTGATAAATCACCTTAAGGTCATCACGTTGCTCAACCAACTCTTTCAGGCTTTTCGGTGGATTCTTTACCTTTTCTTTGTTGTAAACAAACGCAAAGTAACCGTAATCGAAAGGAACAAAAACATCGTCACTCCAGCCGTTTGGTAACTCAAGCGCAGAAAGATCAGCATTGTGTTTAGCCAACAAGCCAGAGGCTTTCGCTTCACTCATTAAGTTATTATCGAGACCAAGTACGACATCGGCTTGGGAGCTGGAGCCTTCTAGACGCAGGCGGTTTAGAATCGAGACACCATCATCTAGTGCAACAAAGTTGAGATCGCATCCACATTTAGCTTCAAATGCTTTTTCAATCGCTGGACCAGGGCCCCAATCTGAAGCAAACGAATCATAGGTATAAACGGTAAGTGTGTTCGCCGTAGCGAGTTGAGAGGCACTTAGAAGTGTCGTTGCCAAAGCAAGTTTAGCGAGTTGATGTACTTTCACTGGTTCTATCCTTAGATATATATTTTTATATTATATGATCCAGAAAAAGCCTCCATAGAACGGAGTTCTCATCCCTACGCCAGCATTATCTGGATCAGGTATACGGGTGTCAGGTATTACCTTCTCTCAGCACCACTGCTAGTGCACCCCGTGAGTCACAACCTTTAGAAAGCGAATTGTAACCTTTTCGTCACAGATTCGCCAAATCTATCCCTAACTCGTTTGATTGATGTGGATTTATCGCTGATCGTAGCCCCAGCGAGGCACGAGAGTTTGGTCGATACCCATATGGTCAAGCACACGAGCCACAATAAAGTCGACCAAATCCTCAATAGATTCTGGCTGATGATAAAAACCAGGCGCAGCTGGCATGATGGTCACGCCCATTTGCGAAAGTTTGTGCATGTTTTCTAGATGTATGGTTGAAAATGGCGTCTCGCGTACCACTAAGAGAAGTTGACCACGCTCTTTCATTACCACGTCAGCGGCACGTTCAATTAAATTGTCCGACATCCCATGAGCAATCGCAGCCACACTACCAGCCGAACATGGGCAGACGATCATCTGTTTGGGCGCTGCCGACCCGGAAGCCACTGGTGAAAACCAATCTTCTTTACCACACACTACCAGCTTATCTGGCGAGCAATTCAGTCTTTGTACTAGTGCTTTGTGCGCGGCATCCGGACCGCTCGGCAGTTTAATATTATGTTCAGTCGCCAACACCACTCTCGCAGCGGAAGAGATCAATAAGTACACGGTATAATCTTGAGCTAACAAACACTCAAGGAGGCGCATCCCATAAGGAGCGCCAGATGCACCAGTAAATGCCAGCGTGATCGCTTTCTCTACGGGTTTCATTACGCTAATGCCTCTAATAATTTTTGATGAATACCACCAAAGCCACCATTGCTCATCACCAGAATTTGATCGCCTGGTTGAGCCTGTTCAACAATGGCCTGCACCAGCTCATCAATAGAGTCACTGACTTTGGCTGGTTGCGAGCATGAGTGAGCAATCTCTTCTACTGACCAATCAATATTGTCGGGTTGGAATAAGAACACCGCATCGGCTTGAGTGAGCGACTGCGCTAATGTCTCTTTGTGCACGCCGCGTTTCATGGTGGCACTGCGTGGCTCTAAAACAGCAAGGATTCGCTGCTTGCCGACCTTGTTACGTAAACCACCTAAAGTCAGTTCAATTGCCGTTGGATGATGGGCAAAATCATCGTATACCGTGACTTGATTCACTTCGCCCTTCAGCTCCAAGCGTCGCTTGGTATTGATAAACTTGCCTAGTGCTTCGCACGCAAGATCCGGAGTCACGCCAACATGCCTTGCTCCAGCAATAGCCATCAGGGCGTTATCGACATTATGGTCACCCACTAGCTCCCACTTCACTTCCCCGACTTTGCTGCCATGCAGGTACACTTCAAAATGCGAACCATCACGCTTTAACTTGTGAGCATGCCAATCCGCATTCTCTCCCGTGTGTTCCACTTCACTCCAACACCCTCTTCCTAGTACGTCACCCAACGCCTTATCTTTACGTGGAGCAAGGATGCGGCCGTTTCCAGGAACAGTGCGGACTAAATGATGAAACTGTCGCTTGATGGCTTCAAGATCGTCAAAAATATCCGCATGATCGAACTCAAGATTGTTCATAATGAGAGTGCGTGGATGGTAGTGAACGAACTTAGAACGTTTGTCAAAAAAAGCACTGTCATACTCATCCGCTTCCACCACGAAAAACATAGATTCACCCAAACGAGCTGACTGACCGAAGTTGCCTAATACCCCACCGACTAAGAAACCCGGTTGATAGCCACAATCTTCAAGAATCCAACTTAACATGCTGGATGTGGTAGTTTTTCCATGAGTCCCTGAAACAGCGAGCACCCAGCGATCATGCAAAAGAAACTCTTGTAACCACTGTGGGCCAGAAGTGTATTTCAGATTATGGTTAAGCACGTACTCAACGCAAGGGTTGCCACGACTCATCGCGTTACCAATGACGACAAGGTCTGGAGCAGGATCGAGCTGGGCTGGGTCAAACCCTTCGATAATCTCTATGCCTTCCGACTCCAATAATGTGCTCATTGGTGGATAAACGTTAGCATCACTGCCTGTAACTCGGTGTCCCAACTGCTGGGCCAATACCGCAGCGCCTCCCATGAAGGTACCGCAAATACCCAGAATATGAATATGCATAGTTCGCTCTCTTAACTCTTTGCGTCTAATTTTACGCTATTGTCGCTATATATACCCAAAGCGTGCGTCAAAAGCGAGAAAGTTAGCGGTTAGGGAAATAAATGTGACATTCATCATACAAAACGGAGCGTGTTACGGTTACTTCATTACCATTAAAAAGTTCTGCCACCTACAATACACATGTGTGTTGATGAATACCCCCAATAAACGCAATCGTTTGGTTGCCACATTTCTCTCACACACTACCCCCAAGAAAATAAGCAGAAAAGTTAAGGATATAACATGTCTGAAATGCGCACCCTTGGCGAATTCATTGTTGAGAAACAAACTGATTTCCCCCACGCTAGCGGTGATTTATCTTCCCTTTTGTCTTCGATTCGACTCGCTGCCAAAATCGTAAACCGAGAAATTAACAAGGCAGGCCTTGCTGATATTACTGGTTCTGTAGGCTCTGAAAACGTTCAAGGTGAAGCTCAACAAAAACTCGATGTCTATGCTAACGACAAATTTAAAGCCGCTCTGGAAGCGCGTGACCAAGTTTGTGGCGTTGCCAGTGAAGAGGAAGATGAGGCAGTAGCATTTAACAAAGAGCTCAACAAAAATGCCAAATACGTCGTACTAATGGACCCACTTGATGGTTCATCGAACATTGATGTCAATGTATCAGTAGGTACCATCTTCTCTATCTATCGTCGCGTTTCACCGGTTGGTACTCCTCCGACTCAAGAAGACTTCCTACAACCGGGCAACAAGCAAGTTGCAGCAGGCTATGTGGTGTACGGCTCGTCGACTATGTTGGTTTATACCACGGGTAAAGGCGTAAACGGATTTACTTACGACCCATCGATCGGTACCTTCTGCCTATCTCATGAAAATATGATGATCCCTAAAGATGGCACCATCTATTCCATTAACGAGGGCAACTATATTCGCTTCCCTATGGGTGTGAAAAAGTATATCAAGTACTGCCAAGAGAATGTGCCAGAAGAGAAGCGTCCATACACGTCTCGCTACATTGGCTCCTTGGTATCTGACTTCCACCGCAACCTGCTTAAGGGCGGCATCTACTTGTACCCAAGCACGCAAAGTCACCCAAGTGGTAAACTGCGCCTACTGTATGAGTGCAACCCAATGGCTTTCATCATGGAGCAAGCAGGCGGCTTAGCATCGGATGGCACTCAACGTATCATGGATATCAAGCCTACCGAGCTTCACCAGCGAGTCCCATTCTTCGTCGGCTCAAGCCGAATGGTTGAAAAAGTCGAGTCTTTCCTAGAAGAATATAAAGACCAATAACTTCGAAGTGCCTCTCAATAGAGGCACTTTTTGTTTTAAAACTAACCAAGTATACTCTTTGTAAACGATTCGTGTTTCAGCCCTCTATTTCCTCCTTAAAGGAATAATGAATACAGAAAAGGAAAGTCAAAATGAGCTTAAACAATGTCCCTGCAGGTAAATCATTACCTGATGATATCTATGTAGTGATTGAAATCCCGGCTAACGCCGATCCAATTAAATACGAAGTCGACAAAGACTCTGGTGCTGTTTTCGTTGACCGCTTTATGTCAGCACCTATGTTCTACCCATGTAACTATGGTTACGTAAACGAAACGCTTTCTCTTGACGGTGATCCGGTTGACGTGTTGGTACCGACACCTTATCCGTTAATGCCTGGTTCAGTAATTCGTTGCCGTCCAGTAGGCGTACTTAAGATGACCGACGAATCTGGTGAAGATGCAAAAGTCTTTGCCGTACCTCATAGCAAGCTTTCTAAAGAGTACGACCACATTCAAGATGTAGGTGATATCCCAGAGCTACTCAAAGCTCAGATCACGCAGTTCTTTGAGCGCTATAAAGAACTCGAAGCGGGTAAGTGGGTCAAAGTCGATGGCTGGGCCGATATTCAAGCGGCAAGAGAAGAGATTGAAACTTCCTTTGAGCGCGCTAAGTCGAAATAACGCTCGCTGAATACATGAAAAAGCTCTCTAAATTAGAGAGCTTTTTGCTTGGGCTTAGAGTAAAGGAGCTAATAGCCGTAGCGGCCACGAGAAGCTTTGCCATTGTTATACCAGGTTCGAAAAGTTGGT
The DNA here is from genome assembly GCF_900088415.1 of Vibrio mediterranei. GTDB lineage: Bacteria > Pseudomonadota > Gammaproteobacteria > Enterobacterales > Vibrionaceae > Vibrio > Vibrio mediterranei. The sequence continues at coordinate 38,939 of NZ_FLLQ01000003.1, read as the reverse complement.
TTGATATCATCACAAATGCCACGATACATTTCCCCTCGCTTTCCCAAGATGCTTGGGTCTTGTTGACAGTATTCGATACGACCTTCTTCATAGCCGTTAGAATAGGCCTGGTATAAATCTTCCGTGAAGTCTATGGTAGTTGAAGATTGTAACTGTTGAACTGACAGTTTCTCATACCCTAGAAGAGCTTGCTCCTGACCGTACTGCTGCCAGTCTTGAGGCATAACAGAAGTAAGAGAAATTTGTTGAGCACAACCCGACATGATTAGTAAGCCAATGATGAATAACAGCCTCATACAATCCCCCCAGCACTAATTGCTAGCGCTTAGCGCGAGCATTTTTACCACGCCAATACTCATCGAGATACATTCGGTCTACATCGTTACAAATACCGTAATAGATTTTTCCATTTCTTCCTAAGACAAACGGATCTTGTTTACAGTATTCACTCTTACCTTCTTGATATCCTTTGAGATACGCTTTGTATTGACTAGCTGTGACGTCAGGCACTTTAGAGCGTAGCTTCGTTTCTGGTTCAACAATATAGCCCTTCAACGCCCATTGCTCGCCAAACTGTTGCCAGCTCATATCACTCTTGTCAGTGGGAGGCTGTAGTTGGACACAACCCGCTAACAGCCCTCCAATTATTAACAACAACCAAGGCCTCATATTACCCTCTCTATTCCGCTTGTTACTTCATAAGTATACGAGAAAAAGCGCGAATCGATTACGTTGTGCGGCGGCGCAGCAACGGCTCGTGTTAATCCACTTCAAACTGATACAGGAAGGTTACAGAGCTATAAAGCCCAGACACCGCTTCAACGTAAAAGTCTTCAATGATTCGATAGCGTATGGTGAATTCACCAAGGGAGTTAAAAATACCTACCCCATATTTCACTTGTAGCCCTGGCAGAACATACCCACTCACGGTTACTTGAGAGTCATTACCACTACCTGCAGTATCAAGCTGTAAGTCTTGTACACCAAAAGCTTGGCCAATATCGCCGACCACTTTACCACTGCGAGCTAAACTCAAACCAATCAAGGTCGTGGTTAGTGCATTACCACCTGTTTCGCCATCAATATCTTGGCCACGTAACAAGTAAGAAAGGGCATTTGCTTGTGGCATAGTTGGATCAGAGAAAATCTCGATTTTAGGCTCTGATGCCAAACCGGTTACTTTTACCCCAGCTTTAACATCATCAGCTGTGGTCTCTGGGTTTCGTATCGCGGTAATATTGACGTAAGGCTGATCAACAGGCCCAGTCATTAGGATTTTACCTTCTTCAATCAACAAGTCTTGACCAAATGAAGTATACGAACCGTTGATGATATTGACTTCACCTTGAACAAATGGCCCTTTATCTTTTTGGGAAACTTGTAATCGCCCTCTTAAGTCACCCTTTAAGCCAAATGCAGATACACGAAAATCATTACCGATGTTAATCACAACATCACTTTCGATATTGAAAGGAACCACTGCTTCTTTGTCGATAGGCGTCATATCAGGGTTGAGTAGTACTTGGTCACTGGATACCGACACTGCACTCTGGGGCAGTTCCTCAACTAAAATTCGTCCCCAAGGCAAGCCTATCGTACCCGTTACTTTCGCCAGCTGTGGGTTGGCCTCGATGGTCATATCCGGGACAACCTTAACTTTCACCATCGGTGGCACTTCGACATTCAACTCATCGGCAAACACTCTCAATTTGGTGCGCCATGCATTGAGATCCTGCCAATTACCCTCACCGGATAATTGCAGTTCGCCATCATCAGTCTGAATTTTCGCATCTAAGTTGGCGTCATAACCATTGAAAGCAATGTTCACACCACCCGACTTCACTTGAATTGGCGAAATGTCACCTTGAAGGGAAAGGTCCGAAATGGAAAAGTCACCAAACAACTGCGGATGTAGAGCATCCCCTTTAATTTTGATGTTTGAATCAAGATTCGCTTTGAGCTTATTGAACTCTCCAATAACAGGCTGCAGGAAGTCCAAGTTAAACGTAGAAAGGTTGATCTCACCCTCTATCTTTTTATTGTCTGCGAGCACATCAGGTAAGGTCACTTGACCAGAAAGATCGCCGTTATCTGTTACGTCTACTAACCAACTGGCTTCGAGCTTATCATCCGCTAAATTCGCCGATACATTCACCTTATCCCAGCCTATGACAAGAGGCGCTTCTAGTGTTTGCGTGACCTTGCCCTTCGGCAGGCTCACATCCAGCTTAACTTGCGGAGCAACCTCTGGCGCCCACTTTGCCCACACCGTCACATTAGCGGTCCCTTCCACATTGGTATTTTTAGGAATGTAAGCATCAAGCTGTTTAAAGTTGAAATTCTTCACTGTGACTAAGGCTTCACCTGACGTCCCTGCTTGGATGTCTTTTTCCAAACACACTTTCGAGTCAGCTTGTGCCCAACAGTGCGCCGAGACATCTGCCACTTGTTTATCGATATCCACTTTGATATCGATAGGATCCACCAAATCAAGCGGCCCTTGTTCTGACTCTAAATGGACGTCAGCAAGTCGCCCAGTCCAAACAAGGTTTGGCTTATCCTGAAGAGAACCGTCTAAGTCAATCTTTGCAGACAGGAGGTTGGAAACAAGATCTAATGACAGTGTATGCCGTGCTTGGGTACCACTTAAGGCAAGATCCACACTCTCCACAACCTGTTCTTGATAAGTAACCCCAGAAGCCTTTAGTGAGAGGTTCGCCTGAGCTTGCTCAAGAGGTAAAGGTTTCGCCTTACCGGATAAAGATAAGCTATCGATACTTGCTTCTTGTTTCCATTTTACTTTTTCTACTTTGAGATCGGTGGCAATATCAGGTTCTAACATCGCCCCTTTAATACCCACCGTCCCTTTCAGAAGACCAGTGAGATCTGGAACCGATTTCGCTAAGTCAGGAAAATCGATGCGAACATCCATATTCCAATCCTTATCGAGGGTTCCTTTTGCACTTAGTTGGTTTGGACCATGAGCGACTGACAGCCCTTCAGTCCTGACTTTATACTTGCCCTTGCCAGAAGTGTCTGCAGCTTCTAGTTGCCCTTTAACGTTTAGCGGGTAATTACGAAGTACGCCAACAATATCAAGAGTAGGAACCGACACGTCCCAACCACCAGCCTCTGTAAGTTGGCCACTGGTGACAATATGGCCGCTAATGTCGCCTTCTGCCTCTGGCCATTGAAGACCTGGTTGAATGTGTGTGAGGTTAATATCCCCTTTCCAGTTTATCGGCGACTCCCAGTTCGCCATAACCTGACCAGTAATGTTGCCACCTAAGCTATCAATGGAGAGCTCACTTAGGTCAATTTGCTTCAAGTCACCCTTACCAATCAACTGGACTGCCACATCTGGAATGTCCTTACCTGATGCTTGAGCGTTTAGAGCAACGTCATACCCTTCCAATGAGCCTTTCGCTTTCAAGCTTTCAATAGCAACTTGATAATCACTTTTACCGGTTAATGGCCACGTCGCTTTTGCATCACTGATCGTGGCATCAAACGGAAGTGTTGGTTCCAGTGGCTGCAACTCTCCATTTAAGGCACCAGTGATTAGCCCGGAAAACTGACTATCTAGAGATAGCTTTTCAACGCTTCCTTTAGCCTCTAGTTGTAACCTCTGACCCGCCAAATCTGTTTGTTTGAGATGAGCCGTAAGGAACAGGTCTAATGGGTAGCCCTGATTTAAGGTGATGTCTCCATTAAGAAGGGCATCCACTTGCGGCATGTCTAGCTGTAGTTTATCCACATGAACATCGTGTTCACCTGCTCGGCCCACCAACTGCAAATTATTGACAATGACAGGCTCATCTTGCTCAAGTTTAAAGTCTTGAATTTCGATTCCCGCAATATTAACGAAGAGCGGAATTAATACCTCTGGTAGCTCGATAGCCTGAGGCTTGGTCTCCTGTTGAGGCTCTTGTGGTTCTGCACTGGTCTCATCCGACGGCGCTAACGCTACTCTCGGTGATTTTAGTAAGGTATCACCGACCGTGAGCTTGGAACCGGTCATTGCGAGAGACGTAGAAAAAACATCCCAATTCACTTTAGTGCCTAAGATATCCAAATTGATATCACTAAAGTTCACCTTACCGATCGCAATTGGAATGGGTGTTGAGATTGACGTTAGCGGCTCGCTTGGCTCGGTAGAAGGCTCACTTGGTGCGACTTCAGGCATCGAAAAGTTCAAACCCGTTATCGCCAGTTCATTAATACATACCCTAGGATCGCTCAAGCAGTTGAGATCAACGGCCAACGTCAATGACTGAGCGTTAAGATCAATATGGAGACTCTCGTCGACAAAACTGACTTGGTTAAGAGTAAACCTGGGGAATAGTGAGCCCTTGGCTTCCGACACCTGTAACTGAGGCAGCGCTTTGTTTACCCCCCAAAGAATGCTGTTCAACCCAGCATTAGTGAACATAGCGAAGGCCAGCGTTGCCACAATAAGTAGTATCAACGTCGCAAAGCCGATAGAGACCCACTTGGTCACTCGCCAAACTTTTAACATCATAATTCTGGCCCTAAACTAAAGTGAATACGCCATTCTGCTTGCGGTTTCTGATCTACCCCCTTTGCATAATCAAATTTCACCGGGCCAACAGGCGATACCCAACGGATACCGAAACCGGCACCACGTTTCCACTCTGGACTATCATTAAATGCATCACCAACATCGAAAAACGTCGCTGCCCACCAATTTCCAGTAATACGATATTGATACTCTAGTGTACTGGTCGCCAAGTATTGGCCACCGGTCTTATTACCGACATCATCCTGAGGAGAAATACTCTCATAGTCGTAACCTCGGATACTGTTATCACCACCCGCATAGAATCGTAGTGACGGTGATAACTTAGAAGGGTCACTAGCAATGTTGGCACCAACATCCACTTTAAAAATACCACGATGATTTTCACCAATACTGGAAATCCATGTGGACGTTCCACGCATGCGGAACACGGAAGTTTCTGAGAGGGCGCGCTCGTCGCCGACTTCAAACATGATGGTCTGTTTGTTACCACTCATCGGCAGTACACCACCTCGAGACACCACTCGTGAATACGATAGGCCAGGTAAGACGAACTGACCTAACTCACCTTGCGTATTGAACTCGTAGTTCTCCACCAAATAACGTAGATAAGCGGTGCGATGCCAACCGCTATCGAGCACCCAGTGACGCTCGAAGGCCAAGTTGGATTCCAAAGTCTTTTTATCACTTCGGTTTACGTTTTTTAGACCATATTGAATGAGATAGTAATCTTTCAGCACATCATCCAAAGGAATCTTGTAGCTTGCGGTCACCTGTTGTTCAGGAATAGAGAGATCAAGACTGGTATTAAAGCTGTGGCCATGTTCGTTCAGCCATGGTTTTTTCCACTTGAACTTAACTTTTGCCCCCACATCAGTGGAGTAACCAAGACCCGTTTCAAATTGGTTTTTTACTTGCGGGGCCAATGACACCTTCATAGGTAACTCTCGGCCTTTACCTACTTGCGATAAGTCAGGCTCAACGAATACCGATGAAAACCATTCGGTATTAGATAAGTTCTGGTTATGGATACCGACTTTAGAGGCAAGATAATCATCCCCTGTTTTATATGGTTGTAATGATTCTACTTTTTGAATATCGATCTGACTGCCGGTGATGGTGGTTTTGCCAAATTGATAGCGAATCCCACTATCGTAATGCAATCGAATAAAAGCTTGGTTAAGTTCAGGGACCACTTCGAGTCGGCTCAGCACATATCCGCCATCGAAGTAACCTTTTTGCAAAGCAAGATTACGAATACTTGATTTCATCGCATCGTATTGGCTGTGGTTTAAAATGACACCTTCTTTAAGAGGCGTCAGTCGGATAAGACGCAGAAAATCTTCATCGCTCTTCGCTTCACCAGAGATATCAATATCAACCAATTTGATTCTCGTCGGCTCACCTGCATTGACGTTTACAATCAGCTCAGAGTCCTTATCGTCCACGGAGAACTCGATACGGGCATTGTAATAACCCACCGCATTCAGGGCTGTATTGATTTCTTTGGTTAGGCGAGATTGAAATCGAAGTGACGTTGAGTATTCACTGGGCTCAATAGCGGATATGTAGGCATCAACATTATCCTTCAATGCACCACTTAAACCATTAATATCCAATGACACACCATCTTTTGCCATCGCTAAACTCGATGACAGCAACAGAATTAGCGGTGGTAATACTCTCTTTATCATGCTTTATTGTTGAGACTGTGATTCGTTGTTTTTGTATTGAACTGGAATGATAACCCCGATCAATTTAGAAGTCTGTAGTCACCACCCACATGATGACAGATTAGCGTTATTTTATTGATGGTTTTCAGAAACTTCGTACACTCAATAATAGTCCAAAAAGGAGCCTATGATGCGTAAAACGGAAATGATATCAGCAGACCAAGCTCTACCGGGGCGTGACCATGCCATCGCAAAAATGGAGCCACACTTCATCAATCAATCTGACCTCAATGCCTCACTTCATGAGCATCAACAGTCTGTCGTTATCGGCCTTGGTTGCTTTTGGGGAGCCGAGCGTGTGTTTTGGCAGTTAGACGGTGTTGTCTCGACATCCGTCGGCTATGCGGGTGGCTACACTCCAAATCCGACCTATGAAGAGGTCTGTTCTGGAAATACGGGGCATACTGAAGTGGTGCGTGTTGTATTCGACATTCGGGTAACCTCTTTGACAGACATACTCAAAGTCTTTTGGGAGAAACACGATCCAACGCAAGGAATGCGTCAAGGGAACGATATTGGTACTCAGTACCGCTCTGCTATTTACGTTAATGATGAGCAACAGCTTTTGACAGCGCAACAGACTCAGCAACAATACCAACAGGCACTTGGTGATACTTCCATAACAACAGAAATTGCCTTACTCAATCACTACTACCTTGCTGAGGTATACCACCAGCAATATCTCGCTAAGAACCCTAATGGGTATTGTGGAATTGGTGGTACAGGCGTCTGTTTTCCTCCTCAATAATCAGACGGCGCACAACAAAAAACGCTCTTGGTTTCACACCGAGAGCGTTTCTAAAAAATTCTATTGATATATCTGTTCTACATCGCGAGCGCAGCAATCTCGATGTTAATCTCTTTAAATGCATCGAGTTTTTGTTTGTCACCGACCTCTGGTAGTAACACTTTGCCGTTATCGAACCGAAACACCCCGATACCCGCAATAAAAAACTGTCCCTTAAAAAGCGTTTTAACAAATTTAGCAATTTGTCTCGGACGATAAACCGTAAACTTTCGCAGCATAACCTAACCTCAATATCCGTTTGAGTACAACCATCATGTTCTCGCTTTATGCGAGTGTTGTCGCAATATTTTTTGCGCTCGGGACAAGTATACAGCATATTTATTCGTTCACAAAAGATAAATTAACATCTTTGCAACAAACTATAAATTACTGTTATGCTTGGTATGATTTTATCAAGTAAAGGACATCTCTTGGTCAAATCGCACCAATAACATTGTGGTAATTCCTAGGTTAACCTATGGTATGCCGCTCAACACAAAGTAATGGAAACAATTACAATGAAACTAAAGCCTCTCCTAACAATAGCTATGCTGTGTTTACCCACTCTTGCTATGGCCACGAATTTACAAGTTGGTGGCAACGCACGCTCAATATCTGTGAAGGATCATGGTGAGCTTATTCTCAACAATGATGCAATTACTTACCAAGCGTGGAGCAGTAAAGATATGCTTGGCAAAGTACGAGTTATTCAAGCCATCGCTGGCCGTAGTAGCTCAAAAGAGATGAACGCCCCACTAATGAAAGCCATTACGGATGCAAAATTTCCAGAAGACAGCTACCAAACCACGACAATTATCAACCAAGATGATGCGATGTGGGGCACAAGCTCCTTTGTCAAATCTTCAGCTGAAGACAGCAAGCAAGAATTCCCATGGTCATCCATGGTGCTCGATAAACACGGCCTAGTTGCCAATGCATGGCAACTCAAAGAAGATAATTCAGCAATTATCGTTCAAGATAAGCAAGGCAAGATTCTGTATGTTAAAGAAGGCGCTTTAACAGATAGTGAGGTTCAAGAAGTGCTGACGATGATCAGCGATAACCTATAACCTCTCGCTATGTTGAAATCACAATGGGAGCAAAGTCGCTCCCATTGTTTTTTTCCTGTTAGAAACCCAAAGCGGACCATTGTTTACGTTGGTAAATATTTTGATTTGTTATAACATAACAAATCAAAATTAAACGAGAACAAGTCGCATGTCGCTGATTCAACCGATGAAAACAGGTTCTAAGCTAAGAGCTGCATTGTGCTTAAGCTTGCTGCTGCTTGCTCTCAATGCCCTATCCATCGAGCACAGCTACGATTCTCACATCGACCACCAGGAACATCATTGCCCTTTATTTACCAAAGGCTCCCATTCACTTCCCGTCAGTCTTTTCCATGCAGCGTCAGTGGTTGTTTCTCATTCAAGATTGATCAATATAGATAATAGTGTCTGCCATTCAAAGCCGGAGTGCATCAGTGCACGCTCACCGCCTTTGCTTACCTAGATTCACTAAAATCATCTATTGTTATCACAGACTAAAATTTAAGGAATCCCAATGAAACTTAAGATGACTCTATTAGCTGGACTCGTAGTCTCCCAATTTGCGGTGGCAGAAGAAAACTTCCGACAACACGATGCCCATGTTCACGGCCATGTCGAGTTCAATATTGCTCAAGATGGACAAGACCTTTTGGTGGAGATTACGGCTCCTGGCGCGGATGTAGTCGGCTTCGAGCATGCCCCGAAAACTGACGCAGAAAAAGCGGCGCTTACCAAAGCCAAAGCGACACTCAACGACGTAAATAACCTACTGATCCTACCAAAGGCTGCTGGATGCCAGCTCGTGGATGCGGATATTGATAACACGCTAGAGTCTCATCAAGGCCATGATGACCACGATGACCACGATGACCATCACAACCATAAAGATCATGATGATCATAAAGGTCATGACGACCACCACGATCATGACCATAAAGAACACGATGATCACAAAGGTCATGACGACCACGACCACGACCACGACCACGACCACGACCACGACCACGACCACGACCACGACCACGACCATCATGATGGACATGGTGAGTTCAACGTGCAATACCAATTTACCTGTAGTGATTTCAGTGAGTTAAACCAAATTGACACAAAATGGTTTAGCTACTTCCCTGCAACTGAAAAAGTCTCTGTTAACCTGTTAACGGACACAGCACAATCTGCAACTGAACTAACCTCTGGCAACACTGTCATTAAACTGTAAGCATCTTGCCCTAAGAAGTAGCTTTGCTCTCTTAGGGCATCTTCTTGGATAAGAGGACATTATGGCTAGAGTAATCGAACTCACCGATCTCACTTTCAAATGGCACCCAGAACAAGCCCCCACACTCGATATTCCTTCACTCACTATAGAACAGGGTGAACATCTATTCTTAAAAGGACCAAGTGGCTGCGGGAAATCGACCTTATTGGGACTACTCACTGGTATCAATACAGCAACTTCAGGCAATGTTGTCGCTCTGGGACAGTCACTACAATCCTTATCTGCCAGTGCTAGAGATAAATTTAGGGCGGATCATATAGGCTATATATTCCAACAGTTTAACCTGCTGCCGTATCTCTCTGTCATTGATAACGTCACTTTACCTTGCCGGTTTTCTCAAGTCAGAAAAAACAAGGTAGCGGGCCCTTTAGAGCAAGAAGCCAAGCGGCTTCTCGAACACTTAAGGCTGCCTTCACACCTTCTCAACAAACCAGTGATTGAGCTCAGTATTGGTCAACAACAACGTGTGGCCGCCGCACGTGCCTTAATTGGTCAGCCTGAATTTCTTATTGCCGATGAGCCAACTTCGGCTTTGGATCACGATAACCGAGAAGCTTTTATCGAATTACTTATGGAACAAGCCAACCAAGCTCATTCCACGCTGATCTTTGTCAGCCACGACCCGACGCTCGAATCCCTATTTACGCGAAGCGAAAATTTACTGGATATCAACCAAGCGAGAGCATTATGAGTATTACATTGAAACTAGCTTGGAAAAGTCTTCTCAACCGAAAAACCACCGCATTATTAACCGTTATGACAGTGGCGATTTCGGTTATTCTTCTCATGGGTGTTGAACGTATTCGAACTCAAGCAAAAAGCAGCTTTGCCAACACGATTTCAGGTACAGACCTCATCGTCGGTGGTCGTTCTGGCCAAGTGAACCTGCTGCTCTACTCTGTCTTTCGTATTGGTAATGCCACCAATAATATCGATTGGAAAAGCTATGAAGAGTTTAGCCAACATCGCGCTGTTGACTGGGCAATTCCCATTTCTCTTGGAGACTCACACAAAGGTTTTCGAGTCATGGGAACTAATCACAGCTATTTCGAGCATTACCAATATGGACAGAAGCAACATTTAAGCTTCTCTTCAGGCCATGAGTTTAATGGGCTATTTGAAACCGTGCTGGGCTCGGATGTTGCCAAATCCCTAGGTTATGATATTGGCAGTGAAATCATTATTGCGCACGGCATCAGTGATGTCGGCTTTAGCCGTCATGAAAACCTCCCTTTCAAAGTGGTCGGCATACTCGCCCCAACAGGGACACCAGTCGATAAAACTGTTCATGTTTCTCTTGAAGCAATTGAAGCGATACATGTCGGTTGGGAATCTGGTGCAAATCTGGGTAACACACCAAGCAAAGAACAGCTGGAACAGATTGACTTCCAACCAAAGCAAATCACGGCCATGTTGATAGGTCTTAAGAGCAAGATTCAGACTTTCGCTCTACAAAGACAGATTAATACCTATAAGCAAGAACCACTAAGCGCCATTCTTCCAGGTGTCGCCTTGCATGAATTATGGGGCATGATGAGTGTGGCAGAACAAGCGTTGCTTATCGTCTCTATTTTTGTTGTCGTCGCAGGTTTGATGGGAATGCTCTCGAGCTTACTGACTAGTTTACAAGAGAGACGAAGAGAGATGGCGATACTACGTGCCATGGGAGCTAGACCACGACACGTATTCACCTTGTTGGTCAGTGAGGCCACCGTTCTAACTTCTGTCGGTATCATTTGCGGTATTGGTGGCATGTATGCCATGCTAGCGGTCGCTGCGCCAATCATCACTGCAAACTACGGTATCAATATTGCGCTAACCGCAATTACTGCTCATGAGTGGATGTTGCTAGGGTTTGTTCAAATCGCAGGAATGATCATTGGATTCTTCCCTGCACTGCGCGCGTACCGACAATCATTAAGCGATGGCATGACCATCCGAATTTAGCGAGATTGACATGAAAATACTGCCTAAACTCGTTGGCATTCTATTATTAACGATAAGCATGCTAACGCCACATATGGCGTTAGCACAGGATGAATCTGATCTATTAAAACTCGATTGGATCGATTTGATCCCCGAGAAAGAACGCAACCAGTTTGATGCGATGGGCATGCCTGCCATTGATCACTCTGGCGGTGTAATGGAGCAATCAAAATTGGGCTCTGTCCGACAAGAGCTTAATGGCAGTATGGTCAAGATCCCTGGCTTTGTTATTCCACTTGAAGGCGATGAAGACATGGTGACTGAATTTCTATTGGTTCCTTACTTTGGCGCCTGTATTCACGTACCGCCACCGCCACCAAACCAAATCATTTATGTAAAGTTTAAAGAAGGTGCACCTGTACATCGTTTGTGGGATGTTATTTACGTGGTAGGAACATTGAAGACGGAAACCATCAATTCTGAGCTCGCTGAAACTGCCTATCTGATTGATGGAATCCGTATTGAAGATTATGACGATGATTAGAATGCACGCTGAATAGCGTAGAGGCGTTAAAAGTAAACATTTCGTTAACAGTGCTAGCTTGTCATATTGCCAATCAATCTTCTACTTAGCTGATGAAAGTAGATAGATAAGCTAGCACTCCGAGATAAACACATAGCAATAATGCTACCGAAACGTGTTTTTTAACTCTATTCTCTCCTGAGTGACTCATAAAGCCCTCCTTAGTTACACCTCAAATTTAACAAAAATTTATCATTTATCCCAGCGTTTTTTACAATATGATGGCCGTTATTGTTAATTCGGAAAATAGCTCACATAAATAGAACTAGTCAGCACCATAAAATATCGCTAAATTGATGATCAATCGTACAATTTTACTGCCTATCTTGAATTCGTTTTTATGAGCAAATTACCTGCCGATCAGCAATCACAAACTACCGAGCCAAACACGCAGAACGAACAGGCTCACAAAAAAAGCCACCATATGAAGGACAGTGGCAGCAGAATACGTGCTATTGCTCAAGCACATAGTTTGGACGCATTGATTGCAGAGGAAACCCCAAGTAAAAGCCTATTTGAACGCGCCATGTTGCGCGAAAAGCAGAGTAAAGAGCAGCGACAAAAGAACTTAGAACAAATTGTGAAAGCCGCGCTGACATCGTGCAAGAATGAAGTGGCAGGAGAGCCAGACTTTGACTGGCTGGTGCGTTATTTCGACATGGCTAAGGAAATTCACAACAGCTCAATGCAAAAGCTATGGGCACAGGTGCTAAAACGGGAGGTGACCAATCCTGGTTCAACTTCAATGAAAGCTCTAAAAGCCCTTAGAGACATGACGCCAAAAGAAGCACAAACTCTACAACGCGCAGCTTCTTTGGCTTGCAGTTTTGGTACCGATACTAGCCGAAAACTACTACTTGGTATTCGCCATCAGGCAGGGTTATTTAGCTTTTCTAAACGCGAAAGCCTTGATGAACTAAGCCTAGGTGAATTTCAATTTCCCTATTCCAGCCTGTTATTACTTGTTGAGCTCGGCATCCTGCTCGCCACCGAATTAGAGTCTGGTGAAATCACCAAAGAGCCCGCACTTAAGCTCAGTTATCAAGGTAAAGAAATGACGTTGCAGCCAAAGCATAAAGGCATCACGTTAACCTACTACCGATTTACCCCAACAGGTAACGAGTTGTGCCAATTGCTTGGAAACCGTAGCAATAACCAGTACCGCGATAAACTGCTAGAGTTACTGAATAGAAAGTTCATTGTGAAGGGTGACACGGCCAACTCGTTTCATCATACGGTTTAGCGAATGATACTTCGCTCAGTCAGTGCCTGAATACACTGTTCAACCAGTTCCTCAACTTTATATGCGTCGGCATTTAAATGAATTTCGGGTTCGATGGGTTGTTCATATTCAGAATCTATCCCGGTGAAATTCTTGATTTCTCCCGCTCGTGCTTTCTTGTATAACCCTTTAGGATCCCGCGCTTCACAAACCGCCAAGCTCGCATCAACAAAGACTTCCAAGAATTCGCCTTGAGGTAATAGCTCACGCACTAAAGCTCGCTCTTCTCGGTGAGGAGAGATAAAGGCTGAGAGCACGATAAGACCCGCGTCCGCCATCAATTTTGTTAGCTCACCAACTCTTCGAATGTTCTCTCGTCTATCTTGCTGAGAAAAGCCTAGGTCTCGACAGAGCCCGTGTCGCACATTATCGCCATCTAGCAAATAGGTGTGATAACCGCGTTGCGTAAGTTCAGTTTCCAGAGCGCCTGCCACCGTTGATTTTCCAGCACCGGAAAGCCCCGTAAACCACAACACTACTGGCTGCTGATTTTTTAAGGTTGCACGCTCTGACTTGGTTACCTGATGCTGATGCCAAATAACGTTTTCATCTTTGTTTATTTCGGCGCTTGCCAGTGCACTATTTGACATAGTAAGTCCTTGTAAAAATACTTAAAACGGGAAGAAATAGGGAATAAGTGCCAATACCAAAACGGAATAGACAATAGAGATAGGTATCCCAATTCTCATGTAATCTTTCAGTTGGTAATTACCAACGCTATAAACCAGTAGATTAGTCTGATAACCATAAGGAGAGATAAAACTCGCGCTCGCACCAAACAGCACAGCCATTATGAAAGGCATGGGATCAACGCCGTAGCCGACCGCCATACTGTAGCCAATGGGAAACGCCAATGCCGCGGCAGCATTATTGGTCACCAATTCGGTTAGAATAAGTGTCACTAAGTAAGTGGCCACTAATGCTCCAAATACGCCCCAACCATTGAATAGCTCGATAAACATCGCTCCCATGCGCTCAGAGAGGCCAGTAGATATCATCAACTGCGCGATAGACAACGCCGAGCCAACAATCACCACAATGTCGACCGGAAAGCGACGCCTTAGCTCGCCAATATTAACGATGCCAAAGGCCAGAACCGCGATTAGATACAGTGCTAGCCCCTTAATTATGGGGAGAATGTGAGTGAGTGCTAACGCAATCACAGCAACAAAACCAAGCAGCACGTAACTCGATTTAGCAAAATCAAGTTTGGCACTGGAATCTAAGTCATTGACCAGCACAAACTCTTTTCGATGTTGGCGACGAGCCTGTTCGAACCCTTTACCAGGCGCCAACACCAATGTATCTCCGGCCTGTAAGATAATATTGCCGAGACCACCTTCCAGTCGTTCATGACCACGCCGAATCGCCACCACAACCGCATCAAAACGGTCACGAAAATGGCTCGATTTAAGCGTGTTATTACAGAAGGTCGCCGATGAGCTGACCACCACTTCCAATAGGTTCTGTCCGTTGAGATGGTGCTGTCCGAAAAACGTCAAACCCTGAATTTCTTGAAGAGTAGCAACACTTTCCACATCACCACAAAACAGCAGACGATCCTTAGCTTGAAGGACAAAGTTAGGGTCAACTGAAGCCAGAGTTTCACCATCTCGTACCACTTCGGCCAAAAACAACTTTCGTAATGCCCTGAGATTGTTCTCTGCGATACTTCGTCCCACTAGTGGTGAGCCAGGCTCCACTCGAGCTTCCAAAAAGTAGGGCAAATCATCTTGATTCGCATCATCATAATTAGGCAGAAGATAACTTAATGGAATCAGTACCAATACTCCACCAACTAAGACACTAAGTCCTATCCAAGTTGGTGCGAAAAAGTCCAAACTGGGTAAGCCCACATCTTCGACGAAGCTATTGATTATAAGGTTGGTAGAAGTACCAATTAGCGTCAGTGTGCCTCCAAGGATAGCCGCATAAGATAAAGGAATAAGCAGCTTTGAAGGGGCATGACGCTGGTTGCGCTTAATAGCGCCAATTAATGACACAACAACAGCGGTATTGTTGGTAAAAGAAGAGAGCAAAGCCGTAGAGACCCCAAGCTTTGCCACCACTGAGCCTAAACGGCCTGTAGCAATGGAACGACTGACCCAACTGATCAATCGCGTTTTTTCTAACGCGGCGGATGAAAGAATCAGTAGCACCAATGTTAATAGCGACGAATTCGTAAAATTGGTCGCTATCGCATTGAGCTCTAACATACCGGAAATAAACGCGATAAACGCAGCACCAGCAAAGATAAGGCTCGGTTTTATCTGGGTCGCGATCAAGCAAGCAATGATAGACATCAACAGTGCTAGCACTACTCCTTGTTCCCACATATCCTTCCCCTTACTACTTAATGCTACGTTGTATTGATTTCACGTCGCAATGGTTCCTACTAACCAAGATGTTAGATATTGGCATCCCACTCAGGGAAGTGCTTCATAATGAGTGCTTTCAGTTCTTTCTCAAATGCCCCCATGCGCTCTTGAGGTGAACATTGTTCTTCAGCTAATGCTTCACGAACCAAGCCTGCACCTACTGTTACATTAGTGAGTCGATCGATAACAATAAAACCACCCGTATCTTGCACCGCATCATAACTATCTACCGCAACTGACTCTGTAAGTGACCACTCACATAAACCAATGCCGTTGAGAGGCAAAGCGTCAGTATCAAAAGACTTAAGTGTATTAATGTCATATTGATGACGAACACCTTCTAGCTGACCCTGAGTTTTCTTGCCTGCAATCTTGATGTCATAGCTTTTACCTGCAGCCAAAGGCTCATCAGTCATCCAAACCACATCAGCAAGCAGACGATTTGACGACACCACTTTCGCGTTTTGTTTCACAATCAAGTCACCGCGACTAATATCGATCTCATCACTTAAAGTCAGCGTTACTGCTTGACCAGCAAATGCGCGAGGCAAATCACCATCGAAGGTCACAATACGTTCTACACGTGATGTTTTCCCAGAAGGTAGTGCTTTGATTTCATCGCCAACCTGTATTTCTCCTGAACCAATGGTGCCAGCAAAACCGCGAAAATCGAGGTTAGGTCTATTCACATATTGCACTGGGAATCGGAAATCTCCATTCTGCTTCTCTTGGTCGATATCGACTTTTTCTAGCAGATCAAGCAGTGGCTCTCCTTGATACCAATCCATGTTGTTGCTCAAGTCGACCACGTTATCGCCTTCTAAAGCAGAGATAGGAATCATCTGGATATTGATGTCTTTACCTAAGTTTTCCGAAAACGTTAGGTATTCATCACGAATTGCTTCGTAACGCTGTTGAGAGAAGTCCACTAGGTCCATTTTATTAACCGCGACGATAAAATGCTTAAGACCCAACAAGCTCGAAATAAACGAATGACGACGCGTCTGATCCAATACTCCTTTTCGAGCATCGATCAAGATAACCGCAAGATCACAGGTCGACGCACCGGTCGCCATGTTACGAGTGTATTGTTCGTGCCCTGGCGTATCGGCAATAATGAATTTTCGTTTCTGGGTTGAGAAATAACGGTAAGCCACATCGATGGTAATACCTTGTTCGCGCTCTGCTTGCAGACCATCAACCAATAAGGCCAAATCAGGCTTCTCACCCGTTGTTCCCACTCGTTGACTATCAGAGTGAACTGCCGCCAATTGATCTTCATAGATTTGCTTAGAGTCGTGGAGTAAACGACCAATTAAGGTACTCTTACCATCATCAACCGAACCGCAGGTCAGGAATCGGAGTAAAGATTTGTGTTGATGCTGATTCAGGTAGCCTTCAATACCTAGTTCAGCAAGTTGTGCTTCTACTGCGCTATTCATAATCTGTTCCTTCGATCCTTAAAAGTAGCCTTGACGTTTCTTAAGCTCCATCGATCCTGACTGATCGTGGTCGATCGCTCGTCCTTGTCGCTCACTGGATGTAGCCACTAACATTTCTTCTATGATGCCTGTCAGTGTGTTCGCTTCCGATTCAACGGCACCCGTTAATGGATAGCAACCTAATGTTCTAAAGCGTACGCTCTTATGTTCCACAGTCTCATCAGAACCAATCTCCATGCGATCATCATCAACCATGATCAGCATGCCATCACGCTCGACAACGGGACGTGGGGCTGCAAGATAAAGTGGAACGATTTCGATATTCTCTAAGTAAATGTATTGCCAAATATCAAGCTCAGTCCAGTTAGACAATGGGAATACACGAATGCTTTCCCCTTTATTGATTTGACCGTTGTAGGTTTTCCACAGCTCTGGACGTTGGTTTTTAGGGTCCCAAGTATGGTTCTTATCACGGAAAGAGTAGACTCGCTCCTTAGCTCTCGACTTCTCCTCATCACGTCTTGCACCACCAAACGCTGCATCAAAACCATATTTATTTAACGCTTGCTTAAGTCCCTGCGTTTTCATGATATCGGTGTGCTTTGAAGATCCGTGTACAAATGGACTGCACCCCATCGCAAGCCCTTCTGGATTCTTGTGAACCAAAAGCTCAAATCCATATTTCTCTGCAGTGCGATCGCGAAATTCGATCATTTCTTTGAATTTCCAATCGGTATCAACATGCAGCAACGGAAATGGGATTTTTCCGGGATAAAATGCTTTGCGAGCTAAATGCAGCATGACAGAAGAGTCTTTGCCGATGGAGTACATCATGACTGGATTATCAAATTCGGCAGCCACTTCTCGGATGATATGGATGCTTTCGGCTTCCAATTGTTTTAGGTGTGTGAGTCTTTCTTGGTCCATGTGTTGTGCTTCCTTTTTCTATGTCGGCCACACTGTGACCAACACAAGACTGATTCAATAATGACTGTGATTAGGCGCGCTGACTTGCGACTCGTTGGTTTGGCTGAACCTCATCATGCTCTCGATTAAACCACGATAGCTCGTCAGCAAGAGAGACGACTTCTCCTACAACAATAAGTGACGGTGATTCAGCCTGTTGCGCTAACTCAGGTAAATTCGATAACTGGCCACGCAACACTTTTTGTGAACGCTGAGTCCCACGTTCAATAATTGCGACTGGAACGGCGTTACTACGACCGTGCGCAAGCAGTTGTTGCTGTATGTAGTCGGACTTCATCAGTCCCATATAGATGACAAGCGTTTGGTTACCCCTAGCGAAGGTTGACCAATCCATATCATCAGCGTCAGGCTTTAGATGTCCTGTAACAAACAATGCAGATTGCGCGTAGTCGCGATGAGTAAGCGGGATGCCTGCATACGCTGTCGCACCTGCCGCTGCCGTGATACCAGGAATAACTTGAAATTGGATGCCTGCTGCCGCGAGTACCTGCAGCTCTTCGCCGCCACGACCAAATACGAAGGGGTCACCACCTTTAATACGTGCGACCTTATGTCCACTTTGCGCAAACTCTACCAATAATTGATTGGTCTTCTCTTGCGGAACACTGTGGTGACCAGCACGCTTACCTACACAAACCAAAATGGTACTTTCCGGCACCAACTCCATGATGTCATCAGAAACCAGGTAGTCGTAAAGCACGACATCCGCTTGTTGAAGTAGATTAAGAGCCTTCAGGGTAAGTAACTCAGGATCGCCGGGGCCTGCACCAATTAGCGCAACTTCACCCGCTCGTAATATTGAACTTGGCAACTTGGGCTTACGATAACTGCTCACCAAAGTTGGTGTGGCTACCTTGCCCGTTGGGAGTGGTTGAGACGAATCCATAATAACAATCCTTCGCTAGTCGAATGATGGCATTATGACCACTCCTCTATATTACCTGAAATTCTAAAATTTCATTTTTTATTCCAAAAGTCACTAAGGAGATTTTATTAGCGCAGAACAATGTGAATTTTTGATCCATCTTCCGCCCGATTTTGCCGAATGGAACTAGGCTTGAAACAAAAGTTGCGAGATGTGTATCAGATTGCACTTGAGTGTGCATTTAAGATCACACTTTTTATGTATACGTAAACTTTCTTACACAACAAATTGCTACACTTAGCAAGTTTAAAATCAATTACCCCTACAAAGGATATGAAGATGAAAGTGGCAGTGAAACCTATTTCAATTGCAGTTCTTGGTGGCATGCTAGCGATGGCGGGCCCAGCAATGGCAGATGAAATTAAGCTCCGAATTATCGAAACAACTGACATTCACACCAATGTCATGGACTATGACTATTACAAAGATAAACCAACTCAGAAGATTGGTTTAGCTCGAGCTGCCACACTAGTAAAAGAAGCGCGTAATGAAGTAACGAACAGTGTTCTCGTTGATAACGGTGACCTTATTCAAGGTAGTCCGATGGGCGATTATATGGCGTCTAAGGGCATCAAGCCTGGTGAAACACATCCAGTCTACAAAGCGATGAATCAATTGGACTACGATGTTGGTAACATCGGTAACCACGAGTTTAACTACGGTCTAGAGTTTTTAGCGACAACATTGGAAGGTGCTAACTTCCCGTACGTCAGCGCTAACGTATTTGATAAGAAAACGGGCGAACACTACTTCAAGCCTTATTTAATCAAAACACACACCTTCAAAGACACTGATGGCAATGCTCACGAAGTTAAAGTTGGTTATATCGGCTTTGTTCCACCACAAATCATGGTATGGGATAAGAAGAACTTAGAAGGTAAAGTTTTCGCCAAAGACATTAAAGAAACCGCTGAAAAGCTCGTCCCTCAAATGAAAAAGGAAGGCGCAGACATTATTGTTGCGATTCCTCACTCTGGCGTTTCAAGTGACCCTTACAAAGCTGGCGCAGAAAACTCGACCTATTACTTATCTGAAGTAAACGGTATTGATGCCATTGCATTTGGTCACTCTCATGCCGTGTTCCCTGGTAAAGGTTTTGACAATATTCAAGGCGTTGATAACCAAAAAGGTACCATTAACGGTGTTGCAGCGGTTATGCCTGGCCGTTGGGGTAGCCACGTCGG
Organism: Vibrio mediterranei; assembly: GCF_900088415.1. GTDB lineage: Bacteria > Pseudomonadota > Gammaproteobacteria > Enterobacterales > Vibrionaceae > Vibrio > Vibrio mediterranei. The sequence continues at coordinate 18,844 of NZ_FLLQ01000003.1, read as the reverse complement.
TGTGATGGATCTTGTGTTAGAACAAGATGGCGATAGCTGGAAAGTCGCGGAAGCGCAAACAGAAGCACGCCCTATTTTCGACGCTACCAATAAGAAACCACTTGTTGACGCTGATAAAGGCATCGTTAGCGCAGTCAAAGAAGATCACAATGCAACACGCGACTTCGTTAATCAACCTATTGGTAAAGCGAATGACGTGATGTACAGCTTCCTTGCTCTAGTTCAGGATGATCCTACGGTTCAAATCGTCAACTTAGCGCAAAAAGACTATGTAGAGACCATGATTCAAGGTGATCCGGACCTAGATGGTTTACCGGTACTTTCTGCTGCAGCTCCATTTAAAGCCGGTGGTCGTAAAAATGACCCAGCAAACTTCACTGAAGTAGAGTCAGGTCAGCTTACATTCCGTAACGCAGCCGACCTTTATCTCTATCCAAATACACTAGTTGCTCTGAAAGTAACCGGTAAAGAAGTCAAAGAGTGGCTTGAGTGCTCTGCTGGCCAATTCAAGCAAATTGATGTGACATCAAGCCAGCCTCAATCGCTTATCGATTGGGATGGTTTCCGCACTTATAACTTTGATGTTATGGACGGGGTAAACTACCAGGTCGATGTCAGTAAGCCTGCTCGTTATGATGGTAACTGCAAACTACTTGATGGTAACAGTGAGCGAATCGTAGATCTTACCTACAACGGTAAACCAATCGACATGAAACAAACCTTTATCATTGCGACTAATAACTACCGTGCATACAGCAACAAGTTCCCTGGTACAGGCAGTGATTTCATTGCGTTTGATTCACCGGATGAAAACCGTACTATCGTGGCCAACTACATCTCTAAAGTTAGCCAAGAAAAAGGTGAAGTCACACCAAGCGCAGATAACAACTGGCGTTTTGCTCCTATCAAAGCGGATGTTGCATTAGATGTTCGTTTTGAAACATCACCATCGGATAAAGCGGCACAGTTCATCGAGGACAAAGGTCAATATCCAATGAAGAAAATCGCTACTGATGATGTCGGTTTCGCGGTTTACCAAATCGATCTACAAAAATAATTAAGTTAATCGATATTAAGCCACGCATAATGCGTGGCTTTTTTTTTGCTGTCCGTTTAGTCTAAGAAAAAACAGTGACAAGTGAGAACTATGATTAATTGGAACACTAAAACCTTTACCCAGCTAACCACACTTGAGTTGTATGAACTGTTGAAGCTTCGAGTCGACGTGTTTGTCGTAGAGCAAACCTGCCCTTACCCTGAGTTGGATAATCATGACCAAGTTAACGGAGTTCATCATTTAATGGGCTATGATGGCGACACTCTTGTCGCATGTGCAAGACTATTACCCAAAGGCACTACTTACGACTATGTGAGTATCGGTAGAGTCGCAACTAAAGCGTCACATAGAGGTGGCGGACTTGGTCATGATCTCATTGTTCAAGCCAAGCTGGAGTGCCAGCGTCTTTGGCCTAATGAAACCATAAAGATTGGCGCACAATCTCATCTACAAAAATATTATTCGCGACACGGTTTTGAAGCTTGCTCTGAAGAGTATCTGGAAGACGATATCCCCCATATAGATATGAAACTTCTAAAATAAACAAAGGGGCCAATATAGGCCCCTTTGTTTATTGAATTGCTCTTAATTACTTCGTTGTCACTTACTACGACCGAAGCCTCCATCTGATAGTCTAAAGAACATGATGGACTGATCGCCACGTTCAATTTGTAGAATATCGAGATTACCTTCTGGGCTGAATTTGAACCGAATCAACTGACCTTGCTTAATACGACTTAACGGTTTGTCGCTTCCTTCTATTCTTGCTAACGAATTCAGGTCGGCCATAGATAACTGGTTTTTACGAAACACCTGCGCCAGTGTGTCACCTTTTTTGACGGTATACTCACGCCAATTGGTTTCTACTACCTGCTCAGACTGCACGCTGGAGGGTTGTTCGCTAAGAGACTCGGTATTAACACTTACAGCGATTCGCTGATTGGCCAGAGTCGCTTGAGCGGTTTCGTTCTTTTTGGTTGGGATGAGTAGTAATACCACCAATAGAGGAATTAGAACACTTAATAGACGTCGATGAAGACGTGGAAGTCTCATCCAGAACGCCTTAATTTTTGACGTCCATTGTGAAACATCAGGCTTATTTATTTTCTTTAAGCTCGAAAAGTCGAGAGCCTGCCATTTGTCCTTTAGCACTTGAACGTGGTCAACTTTTTGCTTCTTTCTTTGACGACGATTCATTACATTCCGTCTCCTAATAAACAACCGCTTCAGTTTAAAAAAACCTGCGTTTAGAGTATAGGAAAATCGCAGGAATTACCTTTTATAGCAGTCAAATGTCACAACTTTAACAACGAAAACGAATTAATTAGTAAAAGTTGGTTAGAGCGTTTCGGTTTCACACTAGAACTGGTATCCTTTCACCTTCATTCGAATAGCAAGAGAGACCGTCATGTCTGACGTGAAATTAGAAACTGTAGAACAGAAAGCAAGCTATGGTATTGGTCTACAAATGGGCCAACAACTTGCAGGTAGCGGCCTTGAAGGCCTAAACGTAGACGCAATCGCTAAAGGCATTGCAACTGCGCTAACTGGTGACATGCCAGAAATCGAAATCGACGCAATCAATGCAGCTCTTCAAGAGCTTCACACTCGTGCAGAATCAGCTCGTCAAGAAGCGGCGAAAGCAGCGGCAGCAGACGGCGAAGCTTTCCTAAAAGACAACGCTCTACGTTCAGAAGTAACTGTTCTTGAGTCTGGTCTTCAATACGAAGTAATTACTGAAGGTACCGGTACAGTACCAACGGCAGAGAACACAGTACGTGTTCACTATCACGGTGAACTAACAGACGGTACTGTCTTCGACAGCTCAGTATCTCGCGGTCAGCCTGCAGAGTTCCCTGTGACTGGCGTAATTAAAGGTTGGGTTGAAGCACTTCAACTAATGCCAGTAGGTTCTAAGTGGAAACTATACATCCCTCAAGACCTAGCATATGGTGAGCGTGGCGCTGGTGCTGCTATCCCTCCATTCGCTGCTCTTGTATTTGAAGTAGAGCTTCTAGACATCCTAGCGTAATGTCACATTTAAATTGAATCTAAAGCAGTGCTATTAAGCGCTGCTTTTTTTTACGCTATGCTTTAACTATCAATAATTAATAGGACAAAGCATGACTAAAAGTGTGATTTTAACCTTAGCGATAACTACCACCTTCTCATTCAATAGCTACGCCGAATTCGATATATCTGGCGTTAGTTCTGACTCTGCGAGTAGTCTATTAAATAGCGCCTCTCAATTGGCTCAAACTAACTCACCAGTTGTCGACAACTTAGTTAAAGAGCTGTCGATTTCACCACAACAGGCAGCAACAGGCACTGGTGCGCTGCTTTCTCTAGCTAAAAATCAGTTGGGCTCAGGACAAGGGAGTGAATTGAATTCACTAATTCCAGGGCTAAGTTCACTCACAAATAGTAGTTTGTTCAGTTCCGTAGAGAATATGGAAAGTGTTAAAAATGCCTTTGCATCAGTAGGATTGGACCCAGCTTTGATCTCCCAGTTCACACCTGTGATTTTGGATTATCTGGGTACACAGGGCGCGAGCAGTGGCTTAATGAACTCGTTGGGTAGCTTATGGCAGCAATAGTCAACATTGCTACGCTATGTTCTATCGATAGCAAATTCTATAGATACAAAAAAGCCGAGCATAAATGCTCGGCTTTTCAGTTCTTACGAACCTACTGATTACTCAGCAGCAGCTTCTTCAGATGCTTCTGGGCGATCTACAAGCTCAATGTAAGCCATTGGAGCTTTATCACCAGCACGGAAGCCAGCTTTTAGGATACGAGTGTAACCGCCCTGACGAGCAGCAAAACGTGGACCTAGTTCGTTGAATAGTTTCGCAACTACTTCGTTATCACGAGTACGTGCAAATGCTAGACGACGGTTAGCAACACTGTCAGTCTTAGCTAGTGTAATCAAAGGCTCAACTACGCGACGTAGCTCTTTTGCTTTAGGCAATGTAGTCTTGATTACTTCATGACGTACAAGAGAGCTAGCCATATTGCTGAACATCGCTTTGCGATGGCTGCTGTTGCGGTTGAGTTGACGACCACTCTTACGATGGCGCATGACCTAATCCTTCTAACTAGTATCGATTAATCTTCAGCGATAGACGCTGGTGGCCAATTTTCTAGGCGCATGCCCAGAGAAAGACCACGTGATGCAAGTACGTCTTTAATCTCAGTAAGAGATTTTTTACCAAGGTTTGGCGTTTTAAGTAGCTCAACCTCAGTACGCTGTACAAGATCACCGATGTAGTGAATCGCTTCTGCTTTTAGACAGTTAGCAGAGCGAACTGTTAGTTCAAGATCGTCTACAGGACGCAGTAGAATAGGATCGAACTCCGGCTTCTCTTCCTTCTCCTCAGGAACACGTACATCACGAAGATCTACGAATGCATCCAATTGCTCAGCTAGGATAGTAGCTGCGCGACGGATAGCTTCCTCAGGTTCTAGAGTACCGTTCGTTTCCATATCGATAACAAGCTTGTCTAAGTCAGTACGCTGCTCAACACGTGCCGCTTCTACAGCGTAGGCAATTTTGTCTACTGGGCTGTAAGTTGCGTCAACAAGCAAACGACCGATTGGACGCTCATCTTCTTCAGTATGGATACGAGCTGAAGCTGGAACGTAACCACGACCACGTTCAACTTTGATTCGCATAGAAATCTCAGCGTTGTCATCCGTTAGGTGACAAATAACGTGCTCTGGGTTAGCGATCTCTACATCACCATCATGGGTGATGTCACCTGCAACAACAGGGCCTGAGCCTGATTTGTTCAGTGTAATAAACACTTCATCTTTGCCTTCAGCAACGCGAACAGCTAGGCCTTTCAAGTTTAGAAGTATCTCAAGGATATCCTCTTGAACGCCTTCTTTAGTGCTGTACTCGTGCAGAACGCCTTCGATTTCAACTTCTGTCACTGCACAACCTGGCATAGACGAAAGTAAAATACGGCGAAGTGCATTACCTAGAGTGTGACCAAAGCCACGCTCTAATGGCTCAAGAGTTACTTTTGCGTGTGTCGTGCTGATCTGTTCGATGTCAACAAGACGTGGCTTAAGAAATTCTGTTACAGAACCCTGCATTGTGTCCTCTCTTTAGTTTAAACCTTACTTAGAGTAAAGCTCGACGATCAAGTGTTCGTTAATGTCAGCAGATAGATCTGAACGCTCAGGCATACGCTTGAATGTACCTTCCATCTTGCCAGCATCTACTTCAATCCAAGTTGGTTTTTCACGTTGTTCAGCAACTTCTAGAGCCGCTTTAATACGAGCTTGCTGTTTAGCTTTCTCGCGGATAGAAACAACGTCGTTAGCCGCAACTTTGAAAGAAGGAACGTTTACAACTTTACCGTTAACTAGGATAGCTTTGTGGCTAACTAGCTGACGTGCTTCTGCGCGAGTTGCGCCAAAGCCCATGCGGTAAACTACGTTATCTAGACGACCTTCAAGAAGCTGAAGTAGGTTTTCACCAGTGTTGCCTTTAAGGCGAGCTGCTTCTTTGTAGTAGTTACGGAATTGTTTTTCTAGAACGCCGTAGATACGACGAACTTTTTGCTTCTCACGAAGCTGAACGCCATACTCAGATAGACGACCGCGACGAGCGCCGTGTACACCTGGTGCGTTATCAATTTTACACTTGGTATCGATCGCGCGTACACCAGACTTAAGGAATAAGTCAGTACCTTCGCGACGGCTAAGCTTCAGCTTAGGACCCAAATATCTTGCCATGATTCTTCTCCAATTATCCTAGAAACGTTATACGCGACGTTTCTTAGGTGGACGACAACCGTTATGAGGGATTGGTGTCGCGTCAACGATGTTCGTGATGCGGAAACCAGCAGCGTTCAGTGCGCGAACAGTAGATTCACGACCTGGACCTGGACCCTTAACCATAACTTCCAAGTTCTTAAGACCGTATTCTTTAGCCATTTCAGCACAACGCTCAGCAGCAACCTGTGCAGCGAACGGAGTAGACTTACGAGAACCGCGGAAACCTGAACCACCTGCAGTAGCCCATGCTAGAGCGTTACCTTGACGGTCAGTGATAGTTACGATTGTGTTATTGAAAGAAGCATGGATGTGCGCAACGCCATCTGCAACTTGCTTGCGTACGCGCTTACGAGCGCGAGTTGGTTGTTTAGCCATTGTACTCTACCTTCCCGATTATTTCTTGATCGGCTTACGCGGACCCTTACGGGTGCGAGCGTTGGTTTTAGTACGCTGTCCACGTAGTGGTAGACTGCGACGATGACGAAGACCACGGTAACAGCCAAGGTCCATAAGACGCTTGATGTTCATTGATACTTCACGACGTAGATCACCTTCTACAGTGTACTTAGCTACACCATCACGCAGTTGATCGATCTGCTCTTCAGTTAGTTCACTGATCTTAACATCTTCAGCAATACCCACTTCAGCTAGGATAGCTTGAGAGCGAGTTTTACCGATGCCGTAGATCGCAGTTAGTGCGATTACAGCGTGTTTTTGATCAGGAATGTTAATGCCTGCTATACGGGCCATTATTCACTCCTAGTGTTTCTTAAAAAGAATAGCCGCAGCAAAGCCCGTTATGGATACGCTGCGGAGTGCTACTTCTTTTGCACGCAAAAGGTAGGCCGAGGAATATACTCGACCATACCTTTAATTTCAAGTAAAAATTTCTGCTTAATTAGCCTTGGCGCTGTTTGTGCTTTGGCTCACTGCAGATAACACGCACAACACCGTTGCGCTTGATAACTTTGCAGTTACGGCAGATTTTTTTAACGGAAGCACGAACTTTCATTGCTAAACTCCGTAAATGAAATCTGAGACTACCGCCGGATTAACGGCCGTAACCTTTCAGATTTGCTTTTTTCAACACAGAATCATACTGTTGTGACATCAGATGAGTCTGTACCTGTGCCATAAAGTCCATAATTACTACCACTACGATTAGTAGTGAAGTACCGCCGAAGTAGAAACGAACGTTCCACGCGACCATCATGAACTCGGGAATCAGACAGATAAAGGTAATATATAGAGCACCTGCAAGGGTAAGTCTAGTCATTACTTTATCAATATACTTAGCTGTCTGCTCACCTGGGCGGATGCCGGGTACGAACGCACCAGACTTCTTCAAGTTATCTGCTGTTTCACGCGGGTTGAATACCAACGCCGTGTAGAAGAAACAGAAGAATATAATCGCTGCAGCATAAAGCATTACATACAACGGTTGACCTGGGCTAAGAGCCAATGACACGTCAGTTAACCAACCGAACGCGCTGCTCTCACCATTTTGGCCAAACCACTGAGCCAATGTTCCTGGGAACAGGATAATACTTGATGCAAAGATTGCTGGAATAACACCTGCCATGTTGATTTTCAACGGTAGGTGCGTGCTTTGTGCAGCAAACACTTTACGGCCTTGTTGGCGTTTTGCATAGTTAACGACGATACGACGTTGACCACGCTCCATAAAGACCACAAAGTAAATAACTGCGAAAGCAAGTACAGCAATCAACAGCAGAAGAAGTACGTGCAGTTCACCTTGACGCGCTTGCTCGATTGTTTGACCGATTGCCGAAGGCAATCCAGCAACAATACCTGCAAAGATCAGAATGGAAATACCATTACCGATTCCACGCTCTGTAATTTGTTCACCTAACCACATTAAGAACATGGTACCAGTTACTAAACTTACGGTAGCAATTAGCGTAAACATGGTTTGGTTGATAACAACCAGATTATTGACCATGTTTGGAAGGCCAGTTGCGATACCTATTGCCTGGAATGTTGCAAGTACAAGCGTACCATAACGCGTATATTGGCTAATCTTACGACGCCCTGCCTCACCCTCTTTCTTGAGCTCGGCTAACGCTGGATGAACTACAGTTAGCAACTGGACAACAATCGAAGCCGAAATATACGGCATGATGCCCAGTGCTAAAATAGATGCACGCTCTAATGCACCACCGGAGAACATGTTAAACATTTCTACGATGGTACCTTTTTGCTGTTCGAACAAATCGGCAAGTACAGCCGCGTCAATACCAGGAATCGGCACAAAAGAGCCAGCGCGGAACACTAAAAGTGCACCAATTACAAATAAAAGGCGCGACTTGAGTTCGTTTAAGCCGCTCTTAGCACTACTAAAATCTTGTCCTGGTTTCTTAGCCATCTGTACCTCGTCCCTCGAGATTAATCCTCGATTTTACCGCCTGCAGCTTCGATTGCAGCTTTAGCGCCTTTAGTCACGCGTAGACCTTTAACAGTCACAGCTTTGTTGATTTCACCTGAAAGAACAACTTTTACAAATTCGATGTTCTTAGTGATAACGTTAGCTGCTTTAAGGCTGTTTAGGTCAACAACATCACCAGTTACTTTCGCTAGCTCAGCTAGACGAACTTCAGCAGACACTAGGCTCTTACGAGAAGTGAAACCGAATTTAGGTAGACGCTGTTTCAAAGGCATTTGACCGCCTTCGAAGCCTGGACGAACACTGCCGCCAGAGCGTGATTTTTGGCCTTTGTGACCACGGCCACCAGTTTTACCTAGGCCAGAACCGATACCACGACCTACGCGCTTCTTAGAAGGCTTAGAACCCGCAGCCGGTGATAGAGTATTCAAACGCATTCTGATTACTCCTCAACTTTAACCATGTAGTAAACCTTGTTGATCATACCGCGTACGCACGGAGTATCTTCAAGTTCTACTGTGTGGTTGATTTTACGAAGGCCAAGACCCTTTAGACACGCTTTGTGCTTAGGTAGGCGACCAATTGAGCTCTTAGTTTGAGTTACTTTGATAGTTGCCATGGTGTTCTTACTCCGAAATAGCTTCAACAGTTAGACCACGTTTAGCAGCAACCATTTCTGGTGACTTCATGCTGTCTAGAGCGTCGATCGTTGCACGAACGATGTTGATAGGGTTCGTAGAACCGTATGCTTTAGATAGTACGTTGTGTACACCTGCAACTTCTAGTACTGCACGCATCGCACCACCTGCGATAACACCCGTACCTTCTGCTGCTGGCTGCATGTAAACTTTAGAGCCAGAGTGGCGACCTTTCACCGGGTGGTGAAGAGTGCCTTCGTTAAGCGCTACAGTAACCATGTTACGACGCGCTTTTTCCATTGCTTTTTGAATCGCAGCAGGTACTTCACGGGCTTTACCGTAACCGAAACCTACACGACCGTTACCGTCACCAACTACTGTTAGTGCAGTGAAGCTCATGATTCGACCACCTTTAACCGTCTTAGAAACACGGTTAACTGCGATTAGCTTTTCTTGCAAATCACTAGCTTGTTGTTGTTCTTTAGCCATCTTCCAACCCTACCTTAGAATTTCAGACCAGCTTCGCGAGCAGATTCTGCTAGCGCCGCTACTCGACCGTGGTATTGGAAACCAGAACGATCGAATGCAACAGCAGATACGCCTTTCTCAAGCGCGCGCTCAGCAACAGCTTTACCTACTGCTTTAGCTGCATCGATGTTACCAGTACTCTTAACTTCTTCACGAATTGCTTTTTCTACCGTAGAAGCGGCTGCGATTACTTCAGAGCCGTTCGCTGCGATTACTTGAGCGTAAACGTGACGAGGAGTACGGTGTACTACTAGGCGAGTTGCACCCAGTTCTGCAATCTTACGACGTGCACGTGTAGCACGACGGATGCGAGATGCTTTCTTATCCATAGTGTTACCTTACTTCTTCTTAGCTTCTTTAGTACGCACATTTTCATCTGCGTAACGAACACCTTTGCCTTTATAAGGCTCAGGCTCACGGTAAGAACGAATGTCAGCCGCTACTTGACCAACAAGTTGCTTGTCACAACCAGTGATCACGATTTCAGTTTGGCTTGGACATTCAGCTTTAATACCCGCTGGCAACTCGTGCTCAACTGGGTGAGAGAAGCCTAGTGTTAGACCTACAGCGTTGCCTTTGATAGCAGCACGGTAACCTACACCTTTAAGAGTTAGCTTCTTAGTAAAGCCTTCAGTAACACCAACAACCATGTTGTTTACTAGTGCACGAGCAGTACCTGCTTGTGCCCATGCGTTAGCAACACCGTCGCGTGGACCGAAAGTAAGGTTGTTCTCTTCTTGCGCAATAACTACAGCGTTGTTTAGAACGCGAGTTAGTTCGCCTTTAGCGCCTTTAACGGTAATTTCTTGACCGTCAAGTTTCACCTCTACGCCAGCTGGAATAGCGACAGGTGCCTTAGCAACACGAGACATAATCTACTCCTATTAAGCTACGTAACAGATGATTTCACCGCCAAGACCTGCTTTACGCGCAGCGCGGTCTGACATCAGACCCTTGGAAGTAGAAACAACAGCAATACCCAAACCGCCCATCACAGTTGGTAGCGAGTCTTTGTTTTTATAGACACGCAGACCAGGACGTGAAACACGTTTGATTTGCTCAATTACAGGTTTTGCTTGGAAGTACTTAAGTGTAACTTCTAGCTCTGGTTTTGCTTCGCCTTCAACAGCGAAGTCAACGATGTAGCCTTCAGCTTTCAGTAGTGCAGCAATTGCAACTTTAAGCTTTGAAGAAGGCATTTTTACAGCAACTTTGTTTGCTGCCTGACCGTTACGAACGCGGGTCAGCATATCCGAAATCGGATCTTGCATGCTCATAAGATTTACTCCAAATGATTAAGTGGCAATTACCAGCTAGCCTTACGAAGTCCAGGAATCTCGCCTTTCATGCAAGCTTCGCGAACTTTGATACGGCTTAGACCGAACTTACGTAGGTAACCGTGTGGACGACCAGTTTGGTTGCAACGGTTGCGCTGACGTGAAGCACTTGAATCACGTGGAAGAGACTGCAGTTTAAGAACCGCATTCCAACGATCTTCTTCAGATGCGTTTACATCGCTAATGATAGCTTTAAGAGCTGAACGCTTTTCAGCAAATTTAGCTACTAGCTTCGCGCGTTTTACTTCGCGCGCTTTCATTGATTGTTTAGCCATAACAGTAACCCTTCACCTTACTTACGGAATGGGAAGTTAAAGGCAGCCAGCAGAGCTCGGCCTTCCTCATCGTTTGCAGCAGACGTCGTAATAGTGATGTCTAGGCCGCGAACACGGTCTACTTTATCGTAGTCGATTTCCGGGAAGATGATTTGCTCGCGAACGCCCATGCTGTAGTTACCGCGTCCGTCAAAAGACTTAGCGCTAACGCCACGGAAGTCACGTACACGTGGAAGTGCGATAGAGATTAAACGCTCTAAAAATTCCCACATACGTTCGCCACGCAAGGTTACTTTACAACCAATTGGGTAGCCTTCACGAATTTTGAAACCTGCAACAGATTTACGCGCTTTAGTGATAAGTGGCTTTTGACCAGAGATCGTTGCCATATCAGATGCTGCGTTTTCTAGCAGTTTCTTATCGTTGATTGCTTCACCAACGCCCATGTTTAGGGTGATTTTCTCAATCCTAGGGACTTGCATGACGCTTGAGTAGTTGAATTGTTTGGTCAATTCAGCAACTACAGACGACTTGTAGTAATCATGCAGTTTCGCCATAGTAGAACTCCAAATTACTTTCTAATTAGTTAGAAACAGTTTCGCCGTTAGACTTGAAGAAACGAACTTTCTTGCCATCTTCGATACGGAAACCGATGCGGTCAGCTTTACCAGTAGCCGCGTTAAAGACTGCAACGTTAGAAGCATCAATAGCTGCTTCTTGTTCAACGATGCCACCTTGTTGACCAAGAGCCGGTACAGGCTTCTGGTGCTTCTTAACAAGGTTGATACCTTCAACGATAACTTTACCGGTTGCTAGAACCTTAGTTACTTTACCTTTCTTGCCTTTATCTTTACCAGCAAGAACGATTACTTCGTCATTACGACGGATTTTAGCTGCCATGTTGACGCTCCTTACAGAACTTCAGGTGCTAGTGACACAATTTTCATGAATTTCGCGTTACGAAGTTCACGAGTCACAGGACCAAAGATACGTGTGCCGACTGGTTGCTCAGTAGTGTCGTTTAACAATACACAAGCATTACGGTCGAAGCGAATGACAGAACCGTCTGGACGACGAACGCCTTTACGGGTGCGAACAACTACCGCCTTCAGAACATCACCTTTTTTAACTTTACCGCGAGGAATTGCTTCTTTCACAGTAACTTTGATGATGTCGCCGATGTGTGCATAACGACGGTGTGAGCCACCCAGAACCTTAATACACATTACCTTGCGCGCGCCAGAGTTATCTGCAGCGTCAAGTGTACTTTGCATTTGGATCATTGTTAGTGCTCCGCTAAATATTAAAAACTAGACCCTCTCGGGTCGGGCTGCCTCTTTAAAGGGACGCGAATTGTACCACCCTTTTTTGTGATTGGGTAGACAAAAAATAAGCGGCCCCAAAAAAAATTTGGAGCCGCTTGATTTTCATAAAAAAAACGATTAAATCTTCGCTTTTTCTACAATGCTAACCAAAGTCCAAGACTTCATCTTAGACAGTGGACGGCACTCACGAACTTCAACTGTGTCGCCAATGCCACACTCGTTGTTTTCGTCATGTGCGTGTAGTTTAGTCGTACGCTTTACGAATTTACCGTAAATTGGGTGTTTAACCATGCGTTCGATTGCAACAACAATAGACTTGTCGCCTTTGTTGCTAATTACACGACCTTGTTGAGTACGGATTTGTTCGCTCATTATGCGCCTGCCTTCTCAGTCAAAACAGTTTTCACACGTGCGATATCACGGCGTACAGCTTTCAGAGTATGAGTTTGCTGTAGCTGACCAGTTGCAGCTTGCATGCGCAAGTTGAACTGTTCGCGTAGCAAATTCAAAAGCTCAGCGTTAAGCTCTTCAACGTTTTTTTCGCGTAGATCTTGTGCTTTCATCACATCACCTGCTTAGTTACAAATGTAGTTTTGAACGGCAGTTTGCGAGCCGCTAGGCGGAACGCTTCACGTGCCAACTCTTCAGGTACACCGTCCATTTCGTACATAACCTTACCAGGTTGGATTTGGGCTACCCAGTACTCAACGTTACCTTTACCCTTACCTTGACGAACTTCTAGTGGTTTTTCTGTGATAGGCTTGTCTGGGAATACACGAATCCAGATTTTACCTTGACGCTTAACGTGACGCGTCATTGCACGACGAGCCGCTTCGATCTGACGAGCAGTAAGACGACCACGACCAACAGCCTTAAGACCGAATGTGCCGAAGCTTACGTCTGTACCTTTAGCTAGACCACGGTTGCGACCAGTCTGAACCTTACGGAACTTAGTACGTTTAGGTTGTAGCATCTGTCGACTCCTTACTTACGGCCTTTGCGCTGCTTCTTAGGCTTATCGCCTTTTGGCTCTACAGCGTTAGCTGCTGGCATACCGCCTAGAATCTCACCTTTGAAGATCCAAACTTTAATGCCGATCACACCGTATTGAGTGTGAGCCGAAGAAGTTGCGTAATCAATGTCAGCACGTAGAGTGTGTAGAGGCACACGGCCTTCACGGTACCACTCAGAACGTGCGATTTCAGCGCCGCCTAGACGACCGCTTACTTCCACTTTGATACCTTTAGCGCCAAGACGCATAGCATTTTGTACCGCACGCTTCATAGCACGACGGAACATAACACGACGCTCAAGTTGAGACGCGATGCTATCAGCCACAAGTTGGCCGTCTAGCTCAGGCTTACGTACTTCAGCGATGTTAATTTGCGCTGGTACACCTGCGATTTTAGCTACAGCAGTGCGTAGCTTCTCAACGTCTTCGCCTTTCTTACCGATAACAACGCCAGGACGAGCAGTGTGAATAGTCACACGGATGCTCTTAGCTGGACGCTCGATAACGATGCGTGAAAGAGACGCTTTTGCTAGTTCCTTAGTAAGGAACTGACGTACCTTGAAGTCGCCGTCTAGGTTGTCAGCGAATTCTTTGGTGTTAGCAAACCATGTAGCATTCCAAGGCTTAACGATGCCAAGACGAATACCATTAGGATGTACTTTCTGACCCATTGCTTATCTCCTAGTCTTAAGCGTCTGCAACAACAACAGTGATGTGGCAAGAACGCTTCAAGATACGGTCCGCACGGCCTTTTGCACGAGGCATAATACGCTTCATGATTGGGCCTTCATCTACGAAGATTTTAGCGACTGATAGATCGTCGATATCTGCACCTTCGTTGTGTTCCGCATTCGCGATTGCTGATTCAAGAACTTTCTTAACTAGTACAGCAGCTTTTTTGTTGCTGAAAGTTAGTAGTTCAAGAGCTTGATCCACGTTTTTACCGCGGATTTGGTCTGCAACTAAGCGAGCTTTCTGTGGAGAAATACGAGCAAAGTTATGTTTAGCGATAGCTTCCATCATCTACTCCTTATTTCTTCTTAGCTTTCTTATCAGCAGCGTGGCCGCGATAAGTGCGAGTTGGTGCAAATTCGCCCAGCTTGTGACCGATCATTTCTTCGGTTACGAATACTGGTACGTGCTGACGACCATTATGGACAGCGATGGTCAAACCAATCATTGATGGAATGATCATTGAACGACGGGACCAAGTCTTAACAGGCTTTTTGTCTCCGCTTTCCACCGCTTTCTCTACCTTCTTCAGCAAGTGTAGGTCAATAAATGGACCTTTCTTGAGAGAACGTGGCATGGCGATTCCTCTTTATAGATTACTTGTTACGACGACGTACGATGTACTTGTCAGTGCGCTTGTTCTTACGAGTCTTAAAGCCTTTAGTTGGCTGACCCCAAGGAGATACTGGGTGACGGCCACCAGAAGTACGACCTTCACCACCACCGTGTGGGTGGTCTACCGGGTTCATTACCACACCGCGAACGGTTGGACGAACACCGCGCCAGCGGCTAGCACCAGCTTTACCTAGTTCGCGTAGCATGTGCTCAGCATTACCTACTTCACCGATTGTTGCACGGCCTTCAGATAGTACTTTGCGCATTTCGCCAGAACGTAGGCGTAGAGTTACATATGCACCATCGCGAGCGATGATTTGTGCGTATGCACCTGCAGAACGAGCAATTTGTGCACCTTTACCAGGTTTCAGTTCAACACAGTGTACTGTAGAACCTACTGGGATGTTGCGCATCGGCAGAGTGTTACCTGCTTTGATAGGCGCATCAACACCAGACTGGATAGAGTCACCCGCTTGGATGCCTTTTGGTGCAATGATGTAGCGACGCTCACCGTCTGCGTACAGAACTAGAGCGATGTTTGCGCTACGGTTTGGATCGTATTCTAGGCGCTCAACTTTCGCTGGGATGCCATCTTTAGTACGTTTGAAATCAATCAAACGATAGTGATGCTTGTGACCACCACCGATGTGACGTACTGTGATACGACCGTTGTTGTTACGACCACCGTTCTTAGAGTTTTTCTCTAGAAGTGGAGCGTAAGGCTTACCTTTGTGTAGGTCAGCGTTAACAACTTTAACTACGTGACGACGACCAGGGGAAGTCGGCTTACATTTAACAATAGCCATTGTTTAACTACTCCTGTTATTCCGCACCGCCAACGAAGTCAAGATCTTGACCTTCCGCCAGAGTCACATACGCCTTCTTAACGTCGCTGCGGCGACCTTGACGTAGACCTTGACGTTTAGTCTTACCCTTAAGAATAAGAGTATTTACAGACTTAACTTCAACTTCAAATAGCTTTTCTACAGCTGCTTTGATCTCTTTCTTAGTTGCATCTTTAGCTACTTTGAAAACGATAGTGTTCGCTTTCTCTGCTGCCATAGTTGCTTTCTCAGAGATATGAGGAGCACGTAGAACTTTTAGGATACGCTCTTCAGTGATCATGCTAGCATCTCCTCAACTTGCTTAACTGCTTCTGCAGTAATTACAACTTTGTCGAACGCGATTAGTGAAACTGGGTCGATACCAGCAACGTCACGTGCGTCAACTTTGTATAGGTTACGAGCAGCTAGGAATAGATTCTCATCTACTTCGCTAGTCACGATAAGCGCATCTGTTAGCTCAAGCTCTTTTAGCTTAGCTACAAGCTCTTTGGTTTTTGGAGCTTCTACAGAGAAGTTATCAACAACGATTAAACGCTCTTGACGAACTAGCTCAGAAAGAATGCTCTTCATAGCTCCGCGGTACATTTTTTTGTTTACTTTTTGGCTGTGATCTTGTGGTTTCGCAGCAAAAGTAACACCACCTGTACGCCAGATAGGGCTACGAATTGTACCAGCACGAGCACGGCCAGTACCTTTTTGACGCCATGGCTTAGCGCCACCGCCAGATACTTCAGAACGAGTCTTTTGAGCACGAGTACCTTGACGAGCACCTGCTGCAAAAGCAACAACTACTTGGTGTACAAGAGCTTCGTTGAAGTCACGTCCGAAAGTAGTCTCGGAAACAGTTAGTGCATCAGCACCTTTAACCATCAATTCCATTACTTACTCCTAGACGTTAAGCTTTAATAGCTGGTTTTACGATCACGTTGCCGCCAGTTGCGCCTGGGACTGCACCTTTAATAAGAAGCAGATTGCGCTCAGCGTCAACACGTACGATCTCTAGGTTTTGAGTCGTTACACGCTCAGCACCCATGTGACCTGCCATTTTCTTGCCTTTAAATACGCGACCTGGAGTTTGGCATTGACCAATTGAACCCGGAGCACGGTGAGACAATGAGTTACCGTGTGTCATATCTTGAGTAGCGAAGTTCCAACGCTTAACAGCGCCTTGGAAACCTTTACCCTTAGATGTGCCAGTAACGTCTACTTTTTTTACGTCGTTGAAAAGTTCTACGTTTAGCTCAGCGCCAACTTCAAACTCTTCACCGTTTTCCAAACGGAATTCCCAAAGACCGCGACCTGCTTCAACACCTGCTTTCGCAAAGTGGCCAGCTTCTGGCTTAGAAACACGGCTAGCTTTCTTTTCGCCTGCAGTTACCTGGATTGCTGCATAACCGTCAGTATCAAGTGTACGTACTTGAGTTACACGGTTCGCTTCAACCTCAACAACTGTTACAGGGATAGAAACGCCTTCTTCGGTAAAAATGCGGGTCATACCCACTTTACGTCCGACTAGACCAATCATTCTTCTAATCTCCCTTAACCTAGGCTGATTTGAACATCAACGCCAGCAGCAAGATCAAGACGCATTAGAGCGTCAACAGTTTTGTCTGTTGGCTCAACGATGTCGATCAAACGCTTGTGAGTACGGATTTCGTACTGGTCACGTGCATCTTTGTTGACGTGTGGAGAGATAAGAACAGTGAAACGCTCTTTACGAGTAGGTAGTGGAATTGGACCACGAACCTGTGCGCCGGTACGCTTAGCTGTTTCAACGATTTCCGCAGTAGACTGGTCGATTAGTTTATAATCGAAAGCCTTTAGGCGGATACGAATACGTTGGTTCTGCATGAGACAGAGCTCCAATAATTAATTATTACACAAACAATATCGCCACTCATACTCGCGAAGGCGAGAGAATGCCGATTGATTTATGTGAAACCGTAGCACTCTAATTGAGCGCATTGTCAGCTAATTTTCGATTAGCCTACTATCAATGATAGCGGGTTAATTGTATTAACTGCGAACATAAGCTGAGTCTACGTTACTAAGTGATTTACCGAGGTAATCCACTTACTCCTCTTTGCTCATTGGTTCACAACTGGCTTAACCAGTGCGACGCATTATACAGATCACAAAAAGGTATGCAAGGGGTGAGGGAAAATTAATCAGAAATGTCATTTAAAAAGGGCTCAAGCTGGTTGCTTAAGCCCTTGGAAACCATTTGCCTCATTATTCTTCGTCGACGAACTGTGCTTGTAAGTAGTTTTCTATACCGACTTTTTCAATTAGTCCCAATTGAGTCTCTAGCCAATCGACATGCTCCTCCTCATCTTCGAGAATATCTTGGAACAGATCTCTTGAGACGAAATCGCGCGTATCTTCTGCATAAGCAATCGCATCTTTTAAGTCTGGTATCGCATCCATCTCAAGTTTAAGGTCGCACTCGAGCATCTCTTTGGTGTCTTCTCCGATCATGAGCTTCCCCAAGTCCTGGAGGTTGGGTAGACCTTCCAAAAATAATATACGTTCAATAAGATGATCAGCGTGTTTCATCTCATCGATAGATTCATGGTATTCCTTATCGGCTAGATGCTTTAGCCCCCAGTCTTTGTACATTCTTGCGTGAAGGAAGTATTGATTGATAGCAACGAGTTCATTGCCCAGTATTTTGTTGAGATGTTGAATTATGATTGGATCGCCTTTCATGACAAAACCCTCCTCTTTGGCTCATTAATAACTGTAGAACCTATTGGGGAGGTGTCAAAGAGACCAGACGAAGGTCTTGAGGTTAGCTTACTTTTGCAAGCTGAAGCGTCTGTGTTTCGCTCAAGATTTCTTTAGCTTGTTTCACACACTTACCACATTGAGAGCCAAGAGAAGTGCATTTTCTGATGGTGCGCATATCGCTGATACCCTCTTCGATAGCAAGCTTACGCAGTTTTTTATCAGAGATGCCGTGGCAAAGACAAACAAACATAATACAACCTTAAACAATTCACGGATATAAATATAAACGAGAATTGTTAGCATTACCAGTGCTATTTTTGGTTAAGCTGGCAGCAATCAGCTAACCCACTGAACAAGAAATAGATTTAGTTGCACAAAAAAAGAGGAGCCTAAGCTCCTCTTTTTATGTTTATTGCGATTATCAACTAAATATTAGTCGAAGATCTTAGCAACAACACCAGCACCTACTGTACGGCCACCTTCACGGATAGCGAAACGTAGACCTTCGTCCATTGCGATTGGAGCGATTAGCTCAACTTGCATTTGGATGTTGTCACC
>NZ_FLLQ01000002.1 GCF_900088415.1 Vibrio mediterranei | reverse complement strand
CGTCAACACTTGAGCTACGCTCCATCTTAGCTGCAAGCATTTTTCCTAAATCATAGGCTCCTTGGAGATTGTTTGATTTTATGTAGGACAAGTAGTCGCCACTCTCTGCTCCAATATCGGCAATGACAACAGGGATCTGGGCTTGTTTTGCCAAATTAAGCAAGGTCACCGCAGCAGAAGAATTCGTAGGAGACATGATAATGGCATCAGCCTTCATATCGATGGCCACTACAAGGTTTTCTAATTCTTGTTTAGCATCATTGTTGGCAGAGAGGACAAGCACGTCGTAATCATAGACGTTTGCTTTCGAAGTAACTCCTCTACTCATAATTTCCCAAAAGGGTATTCTCAAATCTGAAACAAGATAAACCAGTTGCTTTTCAGACGTTTCTCCATCCATAGAGAGAAAGAGCAAGCATAACACGATCATCTTTTTCATAATGGTCTCCTACTAAACTCTAGTTAGCAACACATGTAACGCTGGACTTAGCAACATAGAACTAACATTATTATATTAGTATAAATCAATGTAATGTCTTTACTGCCTCCTTATCACGCAGAACATTTACAAAGAAGTACTATCTCCACTTTTCTAGCAAAAAGTCAGCCCACTCTTTCGAAATGAACTTAAAGTCTACTGCTTGTTCATCCCGAACTAGAAACACATAGTACTCAACTTCACGCTTCTATCTGGGAGTCATGAGCCAATAGGTGATGCTCTCTGCTCTTGAGGTGTTGCTGGAGGTTAAGATAAATCCACCTCTACTTGTTTTAATACATAGATGTAACTCCACACACTCTGGTTTGTCCATACATCAACGACTCCTACAGAACATACACTTTAATGGCCGATTGGTATTCAGAACCATCATCTATTTCCATCTGACACTCAACATTCGTCTCCATGTATATCCCAAAGCTCACCGTCCTCTACGATGCTAAACCATTCTTCATTAGAAAAAATAGTCATCCCCGTATAATAACCTTATGAATAATATTGAGTGTTTTATAGGTTAGATAATCAATCGCTTTTTACAATATGATTTTTCCTAAAAATTAGTCTTGATTGATATTCAGAATGACCTTTACTTAAACTAAGAATGGCAGTCAATGTGTGAGGGGCAGCATGCGACACATTATCGCAATACAAACGGTTCATTTGTCGTCATGCGCACTCGTTTACGCTTTTTGGGCAGATGGCATAGTCGAGAAAGCCATAACCAAAAACAAGCGCGTGGTTTTTTATGCCGCTAGAGGAAATCATTGGAGCGACTATGGAAAAAATGAAGGTGCCTTATATACAAGAGACAATTGAAATTGATGGGTGTTTTTATGTTTCAACAGAGGTGGAGTTCGAATGTTATAAGGGGGACGTGTTGTCACACTGCAATAAAACACCTTATGACATAGCTGACAACCCCTACGGGAGACCCGACTCAAACATCGACATATTTGTTTGATATGAAATTTAAGAACACTGCTCATATAATCAGAGTAATACGGATTGATTCTACTATAATGTCGCATTCATTAATCGTGTCGAAGCAACAAACTTTCGCCAAGGCTTGCAGCTACGTTCAGTCATTAAATGCCGCCGAAAAAGCTAACTATCTTTGTGGCAATCAATCGATGTTAGAATTTGCGGTAAATGCTGAGATATCAGCCTCAATAGTTGAACAGCACAAAGATATCATTGAAGCAATTTTGCTGGGTAGAGTCTTTTACTTTGATACTCCTGCAGAATAAAGTTGCCATTTATCTGTTAGCCATGGCAAGTCTGGTTATGTATTTAGTTGAATTGATTTCACCCTACTATGACATTCAGAAATAGTCAGTGTAAATAACTTGAAAATCAAAGTTCTCATACTAGTCTGTTGGACGTAACTTTAAGTTCCTTGTTGTCGTGTATCAAGCACCAAATCTATACTTATGGTGCTTTTTTTTGCCTATCGTACACTACATGTCGGCTTACAACACACAACGTTGCTCCATTTATGTCCGCATTGGTCTGGTGATACCATTTACCTTTACCATAAGTTTTTTTTCGGGGAAATTTCATTTATGGAATGACGCTCCCTACAACGGTAAGACTGATAATGGGACAGATGTGAGTTGTTGCAGAATCTGCAATCACTGAGCTTTCTCGTTACTCGGGCAACTATTGCAAAAATTGCAACAGTTCAACTACCGAGGGATCTTCGATAGTTGCTTGATAAGCAATGTGGGTATTTTGCACATTAGTTAGTTCTATTGCCGAAGCGACGAGATCAGAGCAGGGTTGGAGCAGAGGTGATTTACGAAACAACCTGTTTCGCAATTGTGCAAGACCCTCTTGCATAATTGGTTACTAGAGTTTGTCCAATAACCTGTTGGACAATTGGGAAACAGCTTGTTTCACAAATAAATCTCATGATGGTTTCTTGCGCTCTAAACACATCTTGGGGCAAACCTGAGCGAGCCACATCAACTAGCTCTAAGGTGGACAAGAACTTTGTTAGTGAGTCTCTTAAATTAGCATATGACGGATAGTTTTAGGTATTGCAATCCCTTTATCTAGTGATCTACTTCGCTTAGCAACTACAACTTCTGTCGGTGGACAACAAAGTTTGAAACTCGAACAATAAAGATTAGAACTATGACAATAAAGTGCGAAACTTTTCGGTGCCATTTGTCGTAGTTTGCCTTCTTCTCTGAGAAGATTTTGCCCCAAATCTTGTTAGGTGAAATGCTCTACACATTTTAATGGGCGTGCTTTTCCCCTACCAAATCTTATCCGATGAAAAAGGGTAAGAGCATGCTCATTCTGGGGAGTGAGCAAGTTGAAAATCTTATTGGTCAGAATGCGCCGGAATTATACCTAAACTTTCGGCAATTTCTTAAATTCACATCCTAGTCGCTAGGCAATACGGGCATTAGATTGAGCGTGTATATGATTAGCGTTATGATTGGTCATCTATAAATGCGGGATAAATCCGTCTAATAAGCGTTAATTGGCATGGAATATGATCGAAAATAGAGGTGATATCACTAATTCACTAGTTCATCTTACAAAGGAAAGAATAGGTCGAAGGCAGCAAGATGGAAAAGGGCAGGATAAACAGTATTCTGCTTTAGATGTTCTGTGTGAAATTTTGAATGATGGTGAGATATTGGGAAGTACAAAATCTGGTTTTATTAAAGGCGATAATCCAGCAGTTTGCTTTTCAGAAACTCCATTATCTGCACTTAAACACTTTGCTTCTAATGATCAAGAAAACAAAGAGTTTCGCTACAGGTATTACGGTGTTGCAGTTAGTAAGCATGCCGCTTTTGGTGAGGACGCTAGACCTGTTATCTATCTACCAGATAGCGAGGCTAAATGGATACCAAATTCACAGAAGTGGCGTCATGTTCGTTATGAATACGGTTCAATCGACTGGACATTTGAGCGAGAGTGGCGGAAAAAGGGAAACTTTAACCTTAAAAATTTACCTGGAATTTATGTTATTTGTTGGAACGCAACTGAAGTAGAGCGCTTGCAACATAGCCTACATAAAGATTTAGTTGGTAAAGTTCGTGGGTTTCTACCAATGCTTCACCTAAATCAGATGCTATAAGCCATTTAATAGATAAGTATTAAGCATTGCACAGCCAACGTTAAATCCCAAGTGTTGAACAAGCCCGTCTATACAAGTAAATGGTGTGTTCGACTTTAGAAGGGTACGTGACGGAGTTTTTTCTTCAGGTGAGAGTAATCATCGCCGATAAGGTGTACAGAACGTTCATGATTTCTATGATTCCCTGCAATCTCCGGACACAACTCGTTGTTTAGCTAATCGGCTAACCCTAATATCTGATAGGTGTCACTACCGTAGTGCTCTAAAAGCATTAGAGGAAAGCCACTGATTACTGCTACTTGGTTATGTGGGCGGTGCTTCTCCATTTGTCTCTCAAATAGCGTTACCATACAAATTGGCGATGTTGGCAGATCCAAAACGTCAGTAATCAAGCAGTTTGCTCTTGATAAGTGCTGTTTGGCAATACTACTCCAAGTATCTTGGGTATATAGCCCCCAGTTGAGAAACTGCTTGTCCATTTCGGGTGCCGCATTTACCCATCTCTTGTAATTGGCCAGATCTGTTGTTTCGTGAGTAAGATATTCGACTTGGTTACCTTTTTGGTGGCGAATAGCCTCTACCATAGGGTAGCTTACACAAAGCAAGCCTTTATCTTGAGCATCATTAAATAGTTCAACCATATGACGTATTTTATTGTCGTCAGCGTTAGAGCAATGACAGTCGTAGTCGAAGAATAGATATATTTCACTTATGTTTTCAGGATCTTCTATCTCCATGACCGCTAAGTCATCATCTGTTGGGTTTTCCCTATTTTCTAGCTGTTCGGAAATGAACTCGTAAGTATCAAAATACTCATCCTTTGTTATCTCGCGGAACAACTTATAGATATTCATTCCGTAAGTGGTTTGAACTACGATCTTGTTGTCTCTATCGAGTATCGTATTCCTTAGATTTCGCGCAATGTTAGGCTCAGCTCCTGCACCTTCAAAAACAAATAGGACGTTGCTACTCATCAAATGCCCCTGCACGATACATCTTTTCTAGATTGTGTGCTTTGCGTAACTCCCTATCGGTTAAATTATACAGAGGCTTCAAAGCATTCTGATCTAGGATGTAATAGCAGTCAGGTCGGAGCACATGGTTAGATAGTAGAGTGCTGTTGTGAGTAGTGATGATCGATTGGCACGATGTTTTAGACACTAGTTTTACTATGCGTTTGGATAGAGCAAAATGATAGTAGGCATCGAACTCGTCAATGTAAGCGAAGGTAATTTCTTCATTTAGCATTTTAAGGTACCAGTAGTAGAAATTACCAAGGGATACTGTACCAGTAGAAGCTATCTGTGAAAATTCGATACTTTTATTACCAAAATCGAACTCGATTTGCTCCTTACCTGCATCACCAGTCTGAATTAGCTTACATTCCACTCCTGACTCATTTAGGAAGGCTTCAAAATCTTCTAGTTTATCTTGTTCAATGATGCGCTGTGAAATTCGTTTAGTTTCTAGGGGTTTACCGTGAAACTCTGTCGTTTTAGTTAGAGTGCGGAAAAATACCATTCCTTCTACAAATTTGATGAATTGGAAAAAAGCTGCTGATTCTTTGGTTGGTTCCAGCAGTGCATTCGATTCAAGGTATTTAATAGGAGATATCTTACGACCCGTGAAATCATTCTTTAGGTGTTCAGCGCCAACAAAGTTATATGAAGCAAGCGCAGATTTTCTACGGTCAATACTAATGACTTTTTCTTCGTCGATATAGAGGTTCTCGAAGACTGTTTCAGCGCAGTTCTCTTTACCATAGTGATAGACAACTTCTACACCATCAAACTCAAACGTGTATGTGAACTCTGCTAGTGCACCTTCATCCATGCTAGCGTTTAAGTAGTTGAGATGCAGAGACGGTATGATGTTGGGGCTATCTAATAGATGACATGTAAGGTCAAGAATTGCCAATCCAAGGTTCGATTTACCCACACCGTTACCACCGTACATTACAGCACTGCCTACAATGCCATTTTCTACAGCGTGTGAGTTAAACTCATATGATTTATCGGTACGTAGGTTTATCTCAAACTCTTCACCGAAGTTACGAAAACCTTTAACCTTTAGATTACGTAGCATCTTTATTTGCTCAATATTTGGTTTGTTGACATAGAAATACCACATTATAGACCAACTGCCGTAGAAAAAATACGGCAGAGTCGATTGGCTCACAACACTATTGAGAGATTCCGAGATAAAAGTAATACTAAAAGTGAACTGTACCTGTGACTGCGGGCTCAGAACTAGGCTGTCAATCCATACCTAAAGTTATTAATGAGTTGCTAATGCTAGATTTTTCGAAACTCATTAATTAGATGGTACGCCCCACACCTACACTAAACTCAGCTATGTCGCTGAACTTCGGGAGGTGCCATCATGTCGGCTATTAAAACTATCGGTATTGATCTAGGTAAATCTACTTTCCATGTCGTTGGTCATGACTATGCTGGCCAACAACGTTATAGACACAAATTCTCTAGATCAAAGTTACTTCAGTTTATCTCGGTTCATGAGCCAGTATTAATAGCAATGGAAGCTTGTTGTGGAGCGCACTGGCTTGCTAGAAAATGCCAAGAGTATGGGCATCAAGTTAAACTGATCCCTCCACAATATGTTAAGCCCTATGTTAAGAGTCATAAAAACGACTTCATTGATGCTGATGCGATTGCTGAAGCTGCAACTCGACCTAGGATGAGGTTTGTCTCACCTAAAACTGAGCAAGCGCAGCTAGGAGTAGTAATCCGAAGAATCAGAACAGGCTATATTCGAGAGCGCACCGCAGTCATGAACCGTATAGGCTCAATCCTCACTGAATTTGGGTTCAGCTTTCCACGCGGACATGCAAATATGAAACGGCTTTTTCAGTGGTTGGCTGATACAGGCCAACAGGTTCCACCTTTGCTTATTTTTGAGTTGCGAAATCAGCTTGATCATTACAATGAGCTTAATAACAAAATCAAAGAACAAGACAAAAAGCTAGAGACTCTAAATAGTGGTAATGAGTTATTCACGATTTTACAAACAGTACCTGGAGTCGGGCCTATGACCGCTGTTTGCTGCATATCTTCGGTGTCCGATCCTGAAGATTTTTCTAATGGCCGCAACTTCGCTGCATGGCTGGGTCTCGTTCCATTTCAGTATTCAACAGGTGGGAAGCCGAGAATGCTTGGGATCTCTAAGCGTGGGAATAAAGAATTACGAGAACTCTTTATACACGCAGCCAGAGCAGTACTCTGGAGAGATGGAACGGCTGAAAAATATTTTGGTAAGTGGCTAATAGAGCTAAAGCATCGAAAGCCTTTCAATGTTGCTTTGGTAGCATTAGCGAATAAGCTAGCAAGGATTGCTTGGTCTGTTATGGCAACGAAAAAGCCTTTTGAAATAAGAAGATAAATCAAGTTTGCATATGAAAATGAAAGATGACAAAACGGTTAGACCACCAGATTGAAGACCTTGTGGACAGAACAGCAACTTAGAGTGCTTTCTCATTTTTGAGGACAATCTGGCGCGGATCTCATCGTAGAGCTGGGGCTAAAGTAAATTGGTCTCAATTAGACTCTGAATACATTAGCGCAAACCAACTCCGTTTTTTTGGATTTTCACTTGCAAAACGGGGCGTACCATACATTTTGTCCAATTCCGTGTCAGAGAATTTTGGCCGACAAATCTCGCTAGAATTTGCCCAACTTGTCCTAATATCCGGTCAGAATTAGTAAGAGAGTCCTATAGAATATCGAGTTCGCACATCTGGATATTTGGTTATTGATTTTTGGCGAAACCATTTGATCACATGAAAAGGTGTGATTCTACCTTAACTTTATGATTTTTATCAAAATAATTTTGGGATTCCTCTGCACTATGTGAGTATCAAGAAGTTGTTTGGTTTTAAATAAAAGCCCCTTAGCCAATTCGGTTAGAGGGTTTTTATTTCTGTCAGAAGCGGTACCCGCAACCAAGACAAGTTGGTTGGATATCAGGAGGGAGAGTTATTATCAATGAGCAGGAGGGACATAAGTCGCCTTGTGTGAGTTTCATTATCTGTATACTCTCACCTTCTTCAATCTCGGTTTACCATTTTTGTCATGGTAACGAATTGTTTCGGTATAGTTTTTGCCAGTATCTGCGATGTTGCATGTGTAATCCGCAGATAAAGTAAGGGGCGCAAATAGCACCCCAAGTAATATCAATTTCTTCATTACCCCCCTCTAGATGACTCTTTAATTTAAAAAAACAGTCAGTAGTTATTGCTCGCTCACCACTCAACTCTTTATCATACTTGTGGTATGTAATTCCATTACTCTCTTGGGTGTAATCCGCCCACTGTGTGGTTGGTTCAGGCGTAACCGAGTTATTGAAACTTCCATCACCACAGCCAGCTAGGATTGAAGTTGATAATATTGCTAGGATTAGTTTCTTCATGATTAGAACTCCACCACGTTGAAGCCGATTGTCATTTTACCTTCTGGCGTTACGCGTGAGTCGGTGATGCCATGAGCCTTCACAAATTTGCTGTACTCTAGATCAATTCTCTTACCTGTAGGATTACCGAAAATAACGATCCCTTTCTCACCATCAAAGTCTATTGAGCGAATCTCTGTGATTTCGAAACCATTGTGATCGTACCGTTCACATTGATGACGTAGATTGTGTCACCGATATCAGCGTTAGCTAGTTGTTGATAGTTGTGCTGTGACTCAGAAAGATCGAAAACAGGTCTGTCACCGTTCTTGTTCTTACCATAGATAGAAAAGTGGTTCAGGTTTTGCGTCTTATTGTTAGCTAGAAATGGCATATTTGAATCCTCAAATAAATACAGAACATGGAACGGTATTATTGTAAAAATACAGTGCACTGTTAAGAATAATTCACTTTAGAGAGGTTGGATTTGCGAATGGCTTTGTTGCACAAATCGAGTAAACTAAATCAGAATCTCAAGATCAGGGACGTTCATTCACTGGCTTTGATTTCATGCCGAAGCCTCGTTATAAAACTACCAACTGGCGTAGGTATAATAACTTCTTGAACGACAGAAGTTCACTCACGTTTTGGATTGACGAGGAGGCCATAATTGAGTGGAAAGAACCTAAACAGGACAGACGTGGTAAATCAAGGCTTTTTAATGATCTCGCTGTCACGACGGCTCTCATGGTAAAGCGCATTTTCTGGCCATTGATGCAACGGGGCTCAAAGTATACGGTGAGGGAGAATGGAAAGTGGAAAAGCATGGAACTGATGGTAAGCGTTCGAGTCTGGCGTAAATTCCATCTTGCGGTTGATACAGATACACATGAGCATGAAATAATCGTCGCAGAGCTGAGGTGTGACCGATGCGGAAGTACTCCCCTACCTACTCAAGCAAACAGGTCGAACCATCAAGGCAATCTCGGGAGATGGTGCATATGATACAAGAGAGCGTCATAGGGCGATTAGGGTTAAGAAAGCGATACCTCTAATCCCTCCGCGTGAGGGGGCAGCTTTCTGGGGAAAAGGGCATCCACGTTAACCTAGCAGTTGGCTGCCAAAAGCTCTATGGAGCGAACAAAAAGTGGAAACAGAAGTATGGTTACCATTAGGCGGTCATTGTCGGAGGCCGCTATGTATCGCGTAAAACAACTACTAGGTGCTTCACTTACACTTCGGAATTATAACGCACAAGTTGGTGAGAATTACGCCATGATTAAAGCACTCAACAAGCTAACTGGGATAGGCATGCCTAAAACCTACTATGTTGTTTAAGAACTGATCAACGTAGGGATAACAAGTATTTTCACCGAAATAAGCAACAAAGCTGGTTAGGCTCGTAAATTAATAAGTGAATAAGGCGATTCCGTACCAAACCTAAAGACGGCTTAGTTCGAAATCGCTCAAGTTGTTTATCTCCTATCTAATGCAGTGGTTTGACATGTGTTCTATTGCTTTGATCATGGCTGAATGATCCCAGTTACTTCCTTCTAGTGAAGCACAGGTATTAAAAAGCTCTTGAGCCGTTGCTGTATTTGGTAAATTAACATTAAGCACACGTGCACCTTCAAGGGCTAAGTTCAGGTCTTTTTGATGTAATCCGATTCTAAATCCCGGCTCGAATGTACCTTTAATCATGCGTTCTCCATGAACTTCCAAGATCTTTGAAGACGCGAAACCACCCATTAAAGCTTCACGAATCTTGGTAGGATTCGCGCCTGCTTTAGATGCAAATACAAGAGCTTCTGCTACGGCTTCGATGTTAAGTGCGACGATGATTTGGTTGGCAACCTTACAAGTCTGACCATCGCCATTGGTACCAACCAGAGTGATATTCTGTCCCATTAAGTCAAACAGTGGTTCTGCTCGTTTGAAGATCTCATCTTTACCGCCAACCATGATTGAAAGTGTTCCATTGACTGCACCAACTTCGCCTCCTGAAACTGGAGCATCTAGGTAGTGCGCGTCAAGTGCTTCAACTTTCGAGGCAAATTCTTTGGTGGCGATTGGTGATATCGAGCTCATGTCTATGACTATTTTGTCTTTTGATAGCCCTTTTGAAACCCCAATATCACTAAATAAAACATCTTCCACTTGGGGAGTGTCAGGAACCATAATAATAATAAACTCGCACGCTTCAGCCACGGCAGCAGGCGTTGGAGCAGCAAAACCATATTCACCCAATAATTCTTGGGGAGCAGGCTCAAAATGTTCAGAGAAGTACAGCGTGTGACCTGCATCTTGCAGGTTCTTTGCCATAGGTTTGCCCATAATACCTGTCCCAATAAAACCGATATTTGCCATTTTTAACTCCTTTAGTAATTTCTAGACCTAAACTAGGTTGTATTCTTTAATCCAACTAAGGCTTTCCTCAGTCGTTGTTTTTGGCACATACTCACAGCCGATCCAGCCTTCGTAGCCAATTTCATCGATATGTTTGAGTAGGAACGGGTAGTTAATTTCTCCTGTTCCTGGTTCATTTCGACCAGGGTTGTCTGCCAATTGAATGTGTTTGATAACAGCTTTGTGGTCGGTAAGTGTACGAGCAAGGTTACCTTCCATAATCTGCATGTGATAAATGTCGTATTGATATTGAAGGTTATCTTTGCCGACTTCGGAAATGATACGTATTGCTTTTTGGGTACTGTTTATAAAGAAATTAGGCATATCCTGTGTATTAATCGCTTCAACAATTAGCTGTATGCCTTCGGCACCTAACTTTTCAGAGGCGTATTTCAAATTGTTTACAGTCGTTTTAAAAGCGTCTTCTTCGGTTACGTTCTCTGGCTTAATTCCAACTAAGCAATTTAGTTGGTTGCAGTTCAGTACTTTTGCATATCGAATAGCTTGGCTAACGCCCTCACGAAACTCCTCAATTCGTTCAGGATGGCAGGCAATACCTCGCTCACCTTTATCCCAGTCGCCGGCTGGTAGGTTAAAAAGAACTTGAGTTAGTGAATATTCATTGAGTTTGTCGGCGATTTCTTTGGGTTCAAAATCGTAGGGGAATAGATATTCTACCCCTTGAAACCCTGACCTCGAGGCGGCCTCGAATCGGTCAATAAACTTGTACTCTGTGAAGAGCATAGATAGGTTCGCTGCAAGTTTAGGCATAATTACTCCAATTTGTTCTATTTCATTCTCCGCTTAATTGAAAGCGGAGAACAAATACATATTTCTAAACCAGATCGTTAATTTCTTCGAACTCAACGACTTTATCGATATCAGGTCCCATAGATATATTGGTCACTCGCTCGGTTATAACTTCTACAACAACTGGGACCTTATGTTCCCTAGTCCATTGTTGGGCCTTAAGCAGTGCAGGCTTTATCTCTTCTGGGTCAAACACTCGAATTGCTTTGCAACCCAAACCCTCTACAACTGAAACATGATCTACCCCGTATCCATTGACTTCAGGAGCGTTGATGTTTTCAAAATCTAGTTGAACGCAGTGATCAATTTCGAAAGCACGTTGAGATTGTCGAATCAAACCTAGATAAGCATTGTTAACAAGAACATGGATATATGGCAGTTTGAACTGTGCTCCAACTGCTAGCTCTTCTATAAGAAACTGGAAATCGTAGTCACCGGAAACTCCGACTACTGGGGTTGATGGGTCTGCTTTTACAACCCCTAATGCTGCTGGCATGGTCCATCCAAGTGGTCCAGCTTGGCATGAATTAATCCAGTGACGAGGACGGTGTACATTTAAAAATTGATTAGCTGCGATTTGAGCATTGCCGATAGTTGCAACGTAGCGGGTATTGGGGCCAAATACCGCATTCATCTCTTGATAAATACGTTGTGGCTTGATTGGTTTGTTGTCGAAGTTAGTACGACGAAGCATTGTACTTTTACGCTGAATACACTCACTTTGCCATTCTGTTCGTACTTTTAGTTCTCCCTTTTCCTTCATCTCTGTTGCCACGATAACAAACAGTTTTAACGCTTCTTCAGCATCGGAAACAATACCTAGATCCGGACCAAAAATCCGACCGATCTGTGTTGGTTCAATATCGACATGGACAAATTTTCTACCCTTTGTATAGGTTTCAATGTTGCCTGTGTGACGATTTGCCCAGCGGTTGCCTATGCCAAGTACAAAGTCTGATTCAAGATAGGAAGCGTTGCCATAACGGTGGCCAGCCTGACATCCCATTCTCCCAATCATTAATTCATGATCATCTGAAATCGCTCCCCATCCACGTAGAGTTTGAATGACTGGCACTCCTGTGATTTCTGCGAATCTTTGGAATAGGGGGCTAGCACCAGCATTAATGACACCACCTCCAGCTACCAGAATAGGTCTTTCCGCATCATTAAGCATTTGCAAGGCACGTTCGATTTGGTTGCGGCTGGCTTTAGGCTTGTTGGGTGTCATTGGTTCGTACAAATCGATATCAAACTCGATTTCCGTCATTTGAACATCCATAGGAAGGTCAATATGGACAGGCCCAGGGCGACCGGATCGCATTTTGTAGAAGGCCTTTTGGAAAGTTCCCGGAAGTTGTGCTGCTTCGCGAATCGTTATTGCCATTTTTGTGACTGGCTTAGCTATAGCTTCAATGTCGACACCTTGAAAGTCTTCTTTATGTAGCTTTGCCGTTGGAACCTGCCCAGTAATAGTTAAAATTGGAATGGAATCGGCTGAGGCTGAATAGAGACCTGTGATCATATCTGTTCCAGCGGGTCCAGATGTCCCTATACAAACACCAATATTACCATCTTTGGTACGAGTATAACCCTCAGCCATATGGGAGGCGCCTTCAACATGGCGTGCCAGAATATGTTCGATTCCTCCAATTGTCTTGAATGCTGCGTAAAGAGGATTAATAGCAGCTCCGGGTACACCGAATACTACATTTACCCCTTCCTTTTTCATAATCAGGACCGCAGCCTCAATTGCTTTCATTTGCGCCATAATATGCTCCGATAATGCAAAATAGTTCTTTGAAATTTGTGTAGATAAATTATTCGAAGAAGCGCTAAGTAACAAAAATCTGGAGATGTTTAAAAATGAGACCAAACTAATGGTTAAAATGGTTGCAAAATGAAACCATTTTGCTGACTGAACTACCTCTTTATGACGAACATTCAACTTTGGGACATTACTACTCTCTTCGAGGTTAATTAAATATTGAGATCAAAAAACTGAATGATGGAATATTTTAAGATAATTAGAATAAGACAGTAGATGTTACTTTAAATTGTTAGCAAGAGAAGCATTGTAGTATATGACGTTTGTTGAATAGTATCAGTGTGATATAGATAACGTTGACTACATAGTAAGACAAATATTGCTTACTGTAACAATTTGCTAAGTGTGTCTAGACGTTTAGATTGAACATCCATGAGGGCACTTATGCCGGCAATTGAAGACAAGAAAAAGAGATGGGTATTTTACCAGAAGCATCATTGGGTCTCTCCAGACTTCTCGTTGACGCCAATATTAGATTCATGGGAGCGTTGCAGTAAAAGGTGTAACCCTTATGATTGGTCCAAGCCTCATATAGCTTCTGGTTACACACTCCGTTCGCTTTTGAGTCGGAGCGATACGTTGATTACTTCTGCAATTACTGTTGTTGAGGACACATACGACTCGATGCAAAATATGCAGGTCGTTCTGTTAGTAACAGACGACAATGGTTGTATCCTATTGTCTTTAGGGAATAAGGAACTCAGCGAAGAGTTAGGCCAGTTAAGAATTAAAGATGGTAGTTTCCTCAACGAAGGTGTTATTGGGACCAATGCTGTCAGTGTAGTACTTGAAACACACATAGCGTCTGAGGTAATTGGAGCTGATCATTTTAATCAGCATTTACACAATTACAGTATGTCCGCTGCACCGATATTTGATACTTTCGGCCGTATTCGCGGAACCTTCAGTGTGCTCACCAAAGTAGAAGCGCACTCAGAGTTAATTAATGTTATTGTTAGTTCGTGTTCAAGGGAAATTGCTAGCCAACTTCATATTAATATGGAGCAGGAACAGTCTAACAAAATGAGTTGTACTTATAATGCAACACTAGAGTGTATGGACGATGGATTAGTTGCGTGGAACAAAGACCATCACATTCTAAAAACAAATAGACAGGCTGAAGAAATTCTCAATATCCGAGCAATAAGCGTTCTTGACTGTGACGTGTTCAATATAATTAACTTCCCACCAAGTTTGCGTGAAAGCATTTTAAATCATGAATTTATAAGAAGAAAGCAAACTACTGTTGAGGTTAATGACTCATTCATTGAGGTAATAGTTACAATCCGACCTTTAAGTGATGGAGGGAGCCTTCTCTTTATTCATCCCATTGATAAAATCAGAGAGCTTGCTCAACAGCAAGTTGGAAGCAGTGCTAGATACACTTTCTCGAACCTGATATCTGAGTCCAAAAAGATGAAGAATACAATTAGGTTAGCAAAACGTGCTGTTAATTCGAGATCTCCAATCCTTATTTCTGGTGAAGAAGGTGTTGGTAAAAGTGATCTCGCTATGGCTATGCATAACGAGAGCCCTAATCGCAATGGTCCCTTTATTACTATGAACTGTAGGACCTTAAACTCTGAACACGCTATACAAGAAATACTAGGGCATGATGATGAAGGGAGCGGAGGGCAGCCATCAAAGTTTGAGCTGGCTCATGGTGGCACCTTATTCTTGGAGAAGATAGAACAACTGGACCCTGAATTGCAAGGTAATTTGCTCAAACTGTTAAAGACCGGTCTGGTGAGTAGGTATAATAGCCAGCGGCTAATACCTGTAAAATTCCAGTTGATTTGCAGCACATATTCAGACGTTTTTGAATACGTTACTCAGGGGGCATTTGGTAAACAGTTGTATTACGAAATCTCTGCAAATGAAATCGAAATCTCTCCTCTTCGAAAACGCAAAGAAGATATTGAGTATGCTGTATTATCGCTCATTAATGCTTATAAGAAACGACATAATGTAGGCGTATCTATTAATAGGGCAGCTCTTGATGCTTTGATTAACTTTCGCTGGAATGGGAACAACTCTGAGTTAAAAAACAAAATGGAACGAATTCTGCTCAATCGAAAGGGCGACTTAATATCGATGTCTGATATTCCAGAAGACATCAAGCAAAACAATACAATTGATGATGTAAAGCAAGAAGTAGAGGTTTTATCTCTAGAAGAAATAGAAAAGGATGCGATATTGCATGCTTGGAAAATACATAATGGTAAGGTTATCAAAATTGCCAAAGTACTGAAGGTTAGTAGAGCTACGCTTTGGAGAAAAATGAAGAAGTACGGTCTGGATAGTTCCCTTTCATAAAAGGGAACTATCAATGAAGTATGTTTGTAGTAAAGGTTACAGAGCATTAAATTTAGTATTAAGTAATGCTATTTAAGGTCTGCTTTAAATAAAAATGGGGTTCAAGTAAGTAAGATTGGTCTTTCTTGCGCTTTAGTTATAGCAGGTTGCAATTTGTTCTGTGTTTGCAGAAAAAAGGTAGCAATTTGCAACCAAACTAGCGTTGAATGAAAAAAAACAATTCTTAATCACAGTTTTATCCCCCTTGATAACGTTGATATGAGTTAGTTGTGTATGAGGTCAAATATAGAACTACTAGTGATGTTAGTTTCTGAACTATCTGCAGTCGCGTTATGTACAGTAGTTATCAATTCCTAAACAAGAACGTGAAAGAGACGAAAATATGAGTACTCCTGAATATAAAACTAAGTCAGGGACAATTGATAAAGCTGTCTTTTGGCCCGCAACAATATTAACACTTATTATGGCCATTTTCTTTTTGCTTAATCCAAAAGCATCAAATGAAATGATGGGCAAACTCCATGCTTTTACCACTGGTGAGTTGGGGTGGTTTTTCCTAATCGCAACGGCAGCGGTCGTAATCTTCTGTATCTACCTTGCTGTATCGCGTTATGGTGGCATTGTCATGGGAGACAAGAATACGAAACCAGAATTTTCTACTGCTACCTGGCTTGGAATGATCTTTACGTCTGGCACTGGTGGCAGTGTCTTGTATCTTGGGGCGGTAGAATGGATTTGGATTATGCAAGCTCCGCCGTTTGGCGTTGAGCCTGGAAGTATAGATTCAGCACGTTGGGCTTCCGCTTACGGTATGTTCCACTGGGGGCCGTCGGCCTGGGCTTGGTACATTGCATGTGCAATTCCAATTGCCTATTTCTTTTTTGTGCGAAAGCAACCTACTTTAAAAATGAGTGAGTTTGCTCGGCCTGTAATTGGCAAAAATGCTGATGGTTTTGCTGGTCACTTTATCAATTTCCTATACATGTTTGGTATGGTCGGTGGCGTAATGACTTCTTTAGCGCTTGGCACACCGCTAATTTCTGGTGCGATTGTTTATGTTATGGGTTGGGAGTCTAGTAATGCGTTTCTCGATACATTCGTAATCTTTTTATGGACGTTTATCCCACTAGTTGCACTTGTGCTTGGTCTAAAGAAAGGTGTAGCGGCTCTTAGTGATTGGAATGTGCGTGCAGATGTACTCATGTTGTTAGGCATCCTGATTTGTGGACCGACATCATTCATTCTTAACCAGTCTGTTGATGGCTTAGGATTGATGTTGCAGAACTTTGTTTATATGAGCTTCGCAACAGATATGATTCGAGAAGGTGGGTTTCCTCAGGCATGGACAATTTTCTACTTTTCTTGGTGGGTTGTATATGCACTCCCGTTTGGTCTATTCATCGCAAAAATATCAAAGGGTCGAACCATTCGAGAGATTGTCATGGGTGGCTTAATTGCAGGCTCACTTGGCTGTATGGTTTTTTACATGGTTCTCCCTGGTATCGGCATAAATCTTCAAATGAACGGTACCGTGGATTTAATGACGATCATGAATGAGCAAGGTCGTGGTGGTGTTGTTTATGCGATGCTTGAGCAACTACCTATGAGCACTTTGTTTGTTGCAGCGTTTGGTTTGATAACTTTGATCTCATATATCACAGGCCATTGTGCAGTTGGTTATTCGTTGGCAGCTGCAACACAAAAAGAGATTGGAGAGAATGATGACCCTGCTCAATGGAATGTTGCATTTTGGCTAGTTCTTGCAGGCGTCGTGTCCTTAGCCCTGTACTTTATCAATCCAGAAAGTTTGAAGCCTCTACAAACCGTCTCAATATTAATGGGTTTCCCGCTTTGCTTTGTTATAGCTATCGTCGCACGTGGGTTTATTAAGCAAATCAATCAAGATTTCCCAGAGGGTTTTCCTGCCTCTGATTCTAAAGGCCGAATCTATCTTGATCCACCAGCTAACCCGGTTGGGCCACAAGAAGAAGTATCTACTGAGCCGTCAACAGTCTCATAATCCAAACACTATTCCTCCCCTTTTTAGTTGAAGGGGAGAAGGAGATATAAATGAATATCACTGAACCACAAAGAGAAATCCCTGTTATTGCAGAAACTGATGTTTTAGTTGTTGGTGGTGGTCCGGCAGGCCTCTGTGCAGCAATCGCATCCGGAAGACTTGGTACAAAGACAATGATTGTGGAAAGGTATGGGTGCTTGGGCGGAATGTTAACTCAAGCTGGAGTGGAAAGCTTTGCATGGTATAGACACGAAGGGACTATAGATTGTGAAGGTATCGGGCGTGAGTTTGAAACCCGAGCAAGTGAATTAGGCTTTACGCGTCCGGAGCCTCAATCAACCAGCCAAGCTATTGATACTGAGGGTTTCAAAGTCGTCGCTGACAAGATGATTAAAGAAGCTAGTGTTACTCCTCTTTATCACTCTTGGGTCGTTGAGGTGTTGAAAGAAGGCGATTGTCTTTATGGTGTGATTGTCGAAAGTAAATCTGGGCGTGGCGCCATTCTTTCCAAACGAGTAGTCGACTGCACAGGAGACGCTGACATTGCTTCTTTGAGTGGTGCGCCATTCAACCAGCGAGATAAAGATGAACTTATGGGTGTGACTGTAATGTTCCACTGTGCAGGCGTAGATGTTGAGCGATTCAACAAATTCGTCGACGAGGAGCTTAAGCCAACGTATGCGGACTGGGGCAAAAACTGGACAATAAAGACGACTGGTAAAGAGGATGACATGTTCAGTCCATATATGGAGGAAATCTTTACTAAAGCTCAGGAGGAAGGTGTCATTCCGGGTGATGCTTCTGCCATTGCAGGAACCTGGTCAACGTTCTCGGACGCGGGCGAAGCACATCAACTCAATATGGTTTACTCGTTCGGCTATGATTGCACCAATGCTTGGGATCTAACAAAAGCTGAGATTGAAGGACGTCAACAGGCATTATGGGCTATTGATGCATTGCGTCACTATATTCCGGGTTTTGAGAATGCGAAACTTCGGAATTTCGGCATGACGCTTGGTACTCGTGAATCTCGCTTGATTGATGGTGAAATCCATGTTGATGACCAATATGTTCTTGAACAAGGCCGTTGTAACGACTCTGTTGGTATTTTCCCTGAATTTATCGACGGGAGTGGTTACTTGATTTTGCCAACAACAGGTCGTTATTTTCAAATTCCTTTAGGGTGTTTGTTACCTAAGAAGGTCGAAAACCTAATTGTTGCAGGGCGTTGTATTTCAGCGGGTGTGGTTGCACATACTTCAATGCGAAACATGATGTGTTGTGCTGTCACAGGTGAAGCCGCTGGTACAGCCGCTTCAGAGTCTTTGACCCAAAATGTCAATGTTAGAAACGTAGACATAGATAAATTACAAAGAACTCTCCAAAAGCAAGGCGTAAGAATCGATTAATCACCAGACGTAACTAAATTACTTAATTTGATTATTGATGGGGAGATAAAAATGAAAACGATTAAGCAAACTGCCGATGTAGTTGTAGCTGGCGGAGGAACTGCAGGCCATATAGCAGCTATACAAGTGGCAAGGGCAGGAGTAAGCGTATCTTTAATTGAAGCTAGCTCAATGTTGGGGGGTACGATGACTGATGGTGGTGTCTTTATGCCAAACCATTGGCATTCACCTACGCAGCCTGTGGTACAAGGCATAGGATGGGAGCTCTTTAACCGCTCCAAGCAAATCGAAGGTCTTAGAGTTAAGTCGATGAAAGAGCGCTATGGTGTAGATACGCCAGGATATTATAGCAATATTAATGTCCCCATCTACGCTTCAGTTGCAGAGCAAGCTGCTGTAGAGGCTGGTGTTGAAATTCATTATCACGAGTTCATTGGAGAAATCGTACAAGAGGGCAATTTCTGGATTATTACCTCTTACGCACGTGGAATTAAAAGAATAACAAAATGTCGTGAAGTCGTTGACTGCTCGGGGGACGCGGATGTAACAAGAGCGCTTGGACTGGCAGTTGATAAATCACCAAAGCGACAGCCCGGTACTCTGGAATATCGAATTGAGGGAGTCGATATGCAGCAAGTTTGGGAAGGTGAGGTCCAGAAGATCTATGAAAAAGCGATGGAAGAAGGAGAGTTAGAAAAAGGAGACTGGGCATACTTTGGTATATACCCATTCCAATGGTATTTACAAATGGGCGGACATAACTCAACACATATTTACTCTTGTGATACCTCAGATGCTGATGGTCAAACCAAAGCAAACATTGAAGGTCGAGCTCGAATGCTACGGATGTATCAGTTTGTTCGGACGAAAATCCCCGGTGCGGAAAGAGCTGTTCTTAAGACAATGTATAACAGGGCATTATCAAGAGAAGGCTATCGTGTAGTGGGTGAGCACATTGTAACCGAGAGTGAGTTTATGAGCGCTCAACCCTATGAAGACGCTGTTTGCAATGCCTTCAACTATATTGATATGCACAATGAAGATAACGGTTGCGATGAGATTTTTCATGACTCAATGGAGCTTTTGCCTACTGTGCCATTTAGATCTCTGATTCCAAAGGGTAGCAACCGAATAACGGTAGCTGGTAGGATTTTATCTGCTGACAGAACTTCACTTGCCGGTATCCGAGCACAATGCACGTGTATGGCTATGGGGCAAGCTGTGGGGGCTGCAGCTGCATTGGCTGTTCGAAGAGGAACCTATTCTAGAGACATCAATGTAGAAGATATTATAGCGTTAACTAAAGAACATGGTGCCGTCGAGCCCAATAGAGCGAGAAAGAAGGAGTATGCTTGATGTTTACCAAGCACAAATTGGAGCTCATAATGGGTAACTTGAAGGTTTTCGGTACATTAAATAACAGTGAAACAGCACAGAAAATCATGCAATGCCTACCATTTAGAGCTCGAATGAGAAGATGGGGTGGAGAGTTATATTTTGCACTTCCCGAGGCGATTGATGATCAGGGTGAATCAACATCAAGTTTGGAAGTAGGGACACTCGCCTTTTGGGCGCCCGGGAACGCATTTTGTATTTTCTTTGGTCCAACACCCATGAGTACCGGCTTTGCTCCTGTTCCTTCATCCGAGGTATGTATAATTGGTTCGCTTGATAGTATTCCAAAAGAGCTTTTTTCCATATCTGAGTCGACTCAAGTAGAACTTGTTTTAACAGAGTGAAAATCTTAATAAGGGCCTTCACAGAAGGCCCTTGTAGTGGTCAACAAATAGCCTCATCAATCCTGTGAAAAGTGAAACCTCATATAACGCGCTGTGAACACAATTCATTTGAATTAGTCATTATTTTTTCAGTTATCTACGCGCTTCGGGAGATCTTCACTTTTATGAAGGTGACAGGGACTTTCGGCCGAGAAGGGTATTGCAGCTGTGCGGTTTCTATATAAGGGTGCGTCTACGTGGTCGACGCTAGCTCATTCATTTTATCTCACAGCAAGAATCTACAACCATAGCAATGGAAGCATGCTGTGGTGCGCATTGGTTGGCTCGAAAATGCCAAGAATATGGTCATAAGGTCAGGCTAATACCTGCACATTATGTAAAGCCATACGTTAAAAGCCACAAGAACGATTTCATTGATGCTGACGCCATTGCTGAAGCTGCCACGAGACCTAATATGAGGTTTGTCTCTCCGAAAAGCGAACAAGCTCAAATTAGTACGGTGATTAGGAAAGCCAGAACAGGATATATTCGCGAAAGAACGTCCTGTATGAATAGAATCGGGTCAATCTTGCTTGAGTTTGGCATTAGCTTTCCTCGCGGGCATGCCAATATGAAAATGCTGTTCCAGTGGCTAGCAGATAAAGAGGCTATAGTCCCACCACAGCTCATTCTTGAGCTTCGTGACCAATTGGACTATTACAACCAACTAAATGAAAAGATTGCTGTTCAAGACCAAAAACTAGTCGAACTCAATAAAGAAAACGAGCTATATACTTTGCTTCAAACGATACCAGGCATAGGGCCTATGACAGCTTCGTGTTGTTTGTCTTCTGTCGGAGACCCAAAAGACTTTTCTAACGGGCGAAACTTTGCAGCATGGATAGGGTTAGTACCGTTTCAATATACAACGGGAGGAAAACCTCGATTATTGGGTATATCGAAGCGGGGAAACAAAGAACTGAGAGAATTATTTGTTCATGCGGCTAGAGCTGTCATGTGGAGAGATAGCTCAGCGGAGCATTACTTCGGATCGTGGCTTATTGATTTGAAGTGTCGAAAGCCATTCAACGTTGCTGTGGTTGCATTGGCCAATAAGTTGGCTCGCATAGCATGGTCAGTGATGAACTCTCACAAAGCTTTCGAATTAAAAGTATAACCAAAATTTGCATATGATAAATCAAGATGACAAAACGGTTAGACCACCAGATTGAAGACCTGAGGGGCAAAACAGCATTGACAGTGCTTTCACGTTTATGAGGACAATCTGGCGCGGATCTCATCGTAGAGCTGGGACTAATGAAGTCTCAAATAGACTCTGAATACATTAGCGCAAACCAACTCCGTTATTTTTGACTTTTCACTTGCAAAACGGGGCGTACCATACATTTTGCCCCAAGACGTGTTTAGTGCGCATGAAACCAACATGAGATTTATTTGTGCAACAAGCTGCTGCACAATTAGGAAATTGGCTGCTTCATCGAATGTCCAACAGGTTGTTGGACAAACTCTAGTAACCAATTATGCAAGAGGGTCTTGCACAATTGCGAAACAGGTTGTTTCGTAAATCACCTCTGCTCCAACCCGGTTCTGATCTCGTCGCTTCGGCAATAGAACTAACTAATGTGCAAAATATGCACATTACTTATCAAGCAACTATCGAGGATTCCTCGGTAGTTGAACTGTTGCAATTTTTGCAATAGTTGCCCGAGCAACGAGAAAGCTCAGTGATTGCAGATTCTGCAACAACTCATATCTGCCCCTTTTCGTGTTCACAGCATCCCCAAAAATTACAGTCATCCCCTTGAAAAAGGGGATCTCATTCAGCGCGTCCCGCAGCCGAATTACGTGACTTAGTCGCCAATTTTCAGTCACCTACACGCGGTAGGAGGTTCTCACTTTCGTGAGGATGACGGCTATAGGGGCATGTTAGAAATGAAGGGATGTAGAGCATTTATGTCCAAAAGCGAGTTTCAAACTTTGTTGTCACACTTTCGTTGGATAGCCACGTTGATTGAGTCTAAGTGTCGATCTTTATTGTCAGTATTGGGTTCTTGTAGCCACGATAGTAACGCACTTCGGAAATAGAAAAGTTTCAAACTTTAATGTCCTCCGACAACTTCACCTAGCTCAATTCCAGATAACAAAGAGAAAATAGCTGTATTTAAAAGCCCAACAAATCGACTATTCATAGGCCAAAGTAACGTTAACTCATCATTATTGATGATAAAAACAGAGCTACAGTCTGTGGCTCTATTCATTTCTAACCCTAAACCACCCTTTAGGAAGGTGGTGATCGTCCATTAGGGCTTTGCCCGAAGGACGCTCATGTTCAAGATATCCAAGTTTGTAAACAGCAAATCAAGGAGAAAAAACATGAGCAGATATGAATCCGCTTCGCACGTATATTACAGGTGCCATTACCACATAGTTTGGACGACGAAGTACCGACTCAAAATACTCAAGGGTCACTTGGGCAAAGAGTTATACTGAAGTATTTATATATAAAGCAACATGAAAAACTGCTAGGTTGTAGAGTTGAACGTTCAAGTAGATCACGTCCACTTGGTTGTGAGAATGCCACCAAGTTTGAGTATTTCAAAGTATATGGGATTTGTAAAAGGACGGACAGCGATAAGGCTGTTCAACAAATTTCCGTATTTAAGAAAGCAATAGTTATGGGGCAATAATTTTTGGCAGTGTGGCTACTTTGTTGATTCGGTAGGAGTGAACGAGGAAATAATCCGAAGATATGTCAGGCATCAAGATCGTGTGGGAAAGGAAGAAGAAGAGTGTCAGATGCATCTAGGGTTGAGTAACTAAAAGTTAGCCCCTTATGGGGGGCCATTTAAATCCACCTGCTCAGCAGGTGGATTTTTACAATTCCCGAGTCTAATCGAACATAAGCTCAATGAGTGAGAATGCTTTCGGCTACCGCGAGACCTCGTCATATGTTATTTTTCATTCAGACCCTGATTAATCGCAATAATGTCACCCTCATTCAGGTTCCCTAGAAGTTGGCTCAAATATAAACGTTCAAGAATGTAGTTGTACCGTGCGTCTGAGAGTTGTAGCTTCGCGTCAAACAAAAACCGAGTCGCTTCAAGTACATCAACAATTGTTCTAGTTCCAACTTCTAAACCTAACTGTTGTGTTGATAGCGCAAGCTCAGCCGATTTCATTGATTGTTCTTGAGCCTTTATGTTTTCTAAAGAAGCAATAATATCATTGTACTTGCCCCGAACATTGCTAGAGATGTCCCGGAAGTTGCGCTCTAACTCCTGAGACGCAGCTACGTACCTATGCTGAGCTTGCTTAACTTCGGAAGAAGTGCCACCACCACTGTATAATGGCACGACGAGGTTAAGCCCTCCGTATGTATCGTTACTTCCACCCTTCGAGTAGAATGAATCGTCTCTTTTCTCATTTGAATACTGATACCCAGCATTCAATGATAAGTGAGGCAGGTGTCCCGATTTAGCTAAGTCGATATCCTGCTTTGCGATTTCTTGTTGAATTTTGTTCTCTAGTACTACAAGGTTTTCCTGAAGTGCAAGCTCAACCAATGCCTCTACATCATCTGCAGGAAGAGAGGGGCTGAATGCATCAATATTCAGCTTGTCCAAGCGATCAAACTTAACATTGGTAATCTTTCTTAGCTCCTCATAAGAGTTCCTCACTAGATTACGTGCACTAACAAGGCTCGCATTAACTCTATCTAATTGTGCTTTGGCGTCCTGTAGGTCGGTTAAATCGGAAGTACCTACACGATAAGCCTCTTGTATTGTTGCAGTGTACTTTTCTATTAGTGCCTGTTCCGACTTTGCTAAAGAGAGCGTATCTTCTGCTCTTAGGGCATTGAAGTAGGCTTCAGCGGTTCGCAAAATGACAAACTGCTGAGTTTGAGCATACAAAACGTTGCCTTTTACCGCAGCTTTTTCAGATTGTTCTAGCACAATCCAACTTGCCGGATTGTATATCTCCTGCGATAGGCCAATCCCCGCTCTCCATTGCTCACTACTTAGAAGAGGTCGGTCGCTGTTGTAGTAATCATAGCCGGCACTAAGGTCAATTTGAGGAAGTAGCACACTTCTCGCACTGTTTATACTTTCCTGTGCTTCATCTGCAAAAGCCTTAGCTTGCAATAACTCTGGATCACTGTCTTTCGCCAAGTTATAAACGTCCAAGATACTCTCAGAGGCAGCCTTGAACGGCATGCTTAGCGTCAGTAATACTAAAAGAATGCTGTTTTTCATTTTACACCTCACAGTAGCTTTTCAAGCCTACCGATTGTTTTAGCGTTG
The DNA here is from genome assembly GCF_900088415.1 of Vibrio mediterranei. Classification (GTDB taxonomy): domain Bacteria; phylum Pseudomonadota; class Gammaproteobacteria; order Enterobacterales; family Vibrionaceae; genus Vibrio; species Vibrio mediterranei. The sequence continues at coordinate 774,503 of NZ_FLLQ01000002.1, read as the reverse complement.
TATACTCTTGTATATCCGTGGTTCAAGAGAAAATTGGAAGCTACTTTCGAACGCATTCCCGATGCACAGTAAACAATAATAGGTTTATTTCTATCTAGGTATTGCTTATGGCACGCCTCAATAGTATCTAATGGTATATTTATCGCATTATTTAAATGACTGCGGTTAAATTCCGGCTGTGTTCTCACATCAACAATATATGCGCCTTCTTGTAGGGCATTCTTTATTTCTAGAGATTCATCTTTGAACCCGAATATATTTTTTAATAATTGAAATATATCTACCTCAACTCCTGCTCTTATTACTCTTTAAAGCCGAGTTTTAATAATATCTTTCGTGGCGGGCAAAACCCTGTGAAGCCACTTTGTATTAGGTTTGCACCAATAAAAACAGTAAACCAAACAAAGTGCTTACTGACATAAATAGTCAATATTAGTGATATTAATACCATTACCCCTGCGAGGATTCGGATTCCATTTTCGACTTTCATGATAGGCTCCTGTTACATTCGAGTATATTTTTTGCCCACTCGCTAAGAGTGGGCGTTAATGATTATGCGTTATGTGAAACGATACCTTTCTTTAGTGCCACGTAGTACAAGATCGGAATAACAAGTAACGTCAGTACAGTTGATACGAAAATACCAAAAATAAGGCTGATAGCTAGCCCGCTAAATATTGGGTCATCAAGAATAAAGACTGCACCAATCATTGCTGCTAATGCCGTTAGCATTATAGGCTTAGCTCGAACTATAGCGGCGTCGATTACAGCTTGTGATAGCTCCATACCTTCTGAGATCTGATGGTTTATAAAATCGACCAGCAGTATTGAGTTCCTAACAATAATCCCTGCTAACGCAATCATTCCTATCATTGACGTCGCAGTAAACTGCGCCCCGAGTAGAGCGTGTCCAGGCATAACGCCAATAATTGTCAAAGGTATTGGTGCCATAATAATAAGTGGAACCAAATAGGACTTAAACTGAGCTACAACAAGCAGATAAATCAGAACCATTCCTACCGCGTACGCAATTCCCATATCTCGGAAAGTCTCATACGTGATTGTCCACTCTCCATCCCAGAATATTTCTACATTCTCTAGACCCGAAGGCTGGTTTACATAGTACTGTTCAACATCCATCCCCTGTTCAGCCATATTGGATGAAATGTCATACATACCATAAAGTGGACTATCTAACTCCCCAGTCATATCGCCAACGACCATAATCATTGGAACTAGGTTTTTATGGACAATGTAGTTCTCCATCGGCTCAATATTTACTTTAACTAGGTCGGCCAATAAATAACTTTGACCGCTTAGCGATTGAACCTTCATATTCAATACCTGCTCTAGTCTCACTTTTGATGACTCTTGCGCTTGAACCTGAATAGGTATTGGGTATTTACTCTGTTCACTATGTAAATAACTGATTGGTTTTCCACCGACCGCCGTTGCCATAGTATCTACAATGTTGGAGTATGCTACACCTAGCCTCGCAGCCTTGCTTCGGTCAATGACAACCTGCCACTTTTGATAACTCTCAGGGAGGTAAAAGTCGATATCTACAATATCGTCGGTGCCTCTAAATATCTCTCTAAGTTGAAGAGCAGCGTGCTCTCTAACTTCCTGTGTCGGACCGTAGACTTCAGCTAGTATTGGAGACCATACAGGCGGGCCTGGTGGGACTTCTACAACTTTAACTTTTCCACCATACTGACTAGCAATGTCGTTTAATTTAGATCGAACATCAGAAGCAATTTCATGGCTCGAACGTGTGCGATCACCTTTATCAACAAGATTGACTTGTATATCGCCCTGATGGGCCCCTTGACGTAAAAAGTAATGCCTAACCAAGCCATTAAAGTTAATTGGTGCCGCCGTTCCAGCATAGATCTGGAAGTTATCCACCTCTTCTATCGCTCTCACTTCATCAGCAAGCTCGAATAGTACTCGTTGCGTTCTTTCAAGCGAGTTGCCCTCAGGCATATCAAGGATCACCTGAAACTCAGACTTGTTGTCGAAGGGCAGCATTTTCATTACAACAGCTTGGTGCATCGGCATCCACATTGAAGCAGCAATAGCAACAATGATAGCGACACCCAATAGAAGTCGGTTTCTTTTCTGTGCTCGAGCCGTGACAAATGGAGACATCACACGATGGAAGAAAGCAGCTTGTTTACTGTTCGTCTGCTCTTCTCCATGACCATCATTCTTCAAAAGAAGCCGTGAGAGCCAAGGTGTTAGGACAAACGCAATTATGAGCGAGATGATCATACCCAACGATGCGTTAATTGGAATAGGACTCATATACGGTCCCATCAAACCTGATACAAACGCCATTGGCAGCAGTGCCGCAATCACTGTCAAAGTTGCCAGAATAGTTGGGCCACCGACCTCATCCACGGCGCCAGGTATTAAGTCTACAAGTTTCTGTTTACCCTTCATCATGTGGCGATGTATGTTTTCAACCACAACGATGGCATCGTCGACCAGTATACCAATTGAGAAAATTAGCGCGAAAAGAGAAACTCGATTGAGTGTGAACCCCCATGCCCACGATGCAAACAGTGTCAGCAATAGCGTTATGATGACTGCAATACCAACGACTACAGCTTCACGCCCCCCCATTGTCAGTAGAACAAGAAGGACGACAGCACCCGTGGCAAAGGCGAGCTTCCCGATCAGCGTGTTGGCTTTGTTTGCCGCTGTTTTACCGTAGTCTCTTGTGATCTCCACATCCACGTTACTCGGGATGAGTGTGCTTTTTAACTCTTCAACTCTATTCTCAACATTCTTCGCGACATCTACCGCGTTTTCTCCACTTTTTTTAGCGATAGCGATAGTGACCGCAGGGTTTATTTGTGTTTTATCTCCTGTCCAAACCATTTGCGTAGGCGTGTCTGTGCCAAGCTCTATTTCTGCAATATCTGCCAAGTAAACGGGCTTACCGTCATACACACCCACTACGAGTTGCTTAACTTCGTCAATGCTAGTCAGAAACTCACCAATTTGGAGAGGCAACGTTTGATTGTCATGCGTCAACGTAAGCAATGGAGACGTAGAGTTGGCATCTGGCAACATTTGATTAAGGGCATCGATAGTAACCCCAAAACCCGCCATTTTAGCTGGGTCTAATCTCACATCGACGATAGTTGGATGTCGACCTACTGTGTATATATCTCTCGTGCCTTTTATACGCTTCAACTCGGTCTCTAGGCCGCTGGCGACTTGAGTTAACTCTGCTGTAGTGACGCTCTGCGATTGGGAAGAAAGCGTAATGTTGACAATTGGCACATCTTCAATGCCTTTTGGCTTGATCAATGGCTCGCCTACACCCATGTTTGGTGGCATCCAATCACGATTGGAATATAATTTGTTGTAGATCTTAACAACAGCTTCATTGCGTGGTATGCCCACATCAAATATCGCTACAACAAGTGCCCCACCTGGTTGAGAAAATGAGTAAAGTTTATCTATCCCATTTATTTCCGATATGATTTGCTCCGCTGGGTTAGTCACCAAGCTTTCTACTTCTCGGGGAGTTGCTCCAGGAAAAGGAATAAACACATCTGCAAAGGTAACATCAATCTGAGGCTCTTCTTCTTTTGGGGTAACCACAATTGCCATTAACCCCAAAAGCAATGCGACTAAAGCAAGAAGAGGAGTCATCGCTGAGGCTTGAAACGCTGCAGCTATTTTCCCCGAGATGCCAAGTTTGTTATTCATTTAGGCGCCCTCTAGTTCTTATCACGAAGATATTTGACGACGTCTGATACTATCTCATCGCCATTTTCTAACCCACTGAGTACTTCGACCTCTTTGCCGTTGTCATACCCTGCACGAATAGGATTCATTGATACTTCAGAGCCATTAACTCGATAGACAACACTTAATTCCCCTCGTTTAATAACGGCGGTACTTGGGATCAACATGGCATCTTTTTCACCATACGCAAAAGCAACTTTTACCCACTCTCCTGGGTAGATGCTCTTTGGTTCCTCTAATAACTCTAAACGAAGTTGGAAAGCTCTAGACTGTGGGTGGGCATAATTGAAAAGTTTTGCTTCGTACGGCTCTAACTCAATACCATTAATGGTTCTAATACTAAATTGTTCTGGCCCCTCTACTTTGTCTCTATAGCGTTGAGGTAGTTCAGTAACCACGCGCAAAGGAGACAAAGAAAAGCCAGTAATAAGTTGACTACCAGGTGCTACCGTTTCCCCCAACTCAACATAGCGTTTTGTTACGACTCCAGTGTACGGTGCTTTGATGCTTGTATACCCAAGAGACTCTTTGGCCTGTTTTACAGCGGCTTCTGCAGCTCGAACTGCTGACGTTGCAGATCGAGTCTCAGCTTCGGCGTTATCGAGGCGTTCTTTGGAGATCGCTCCCTTTGGATAGAGCTCTCTATATCTGTTCACTTGAGCTGTGCTACGGAAAAGCTCCGATTTAGCGCTGCTTAACTGTGCAATTGCAGCGTCTAATGAAGCGGACTGTTGCTCAGCACTTATTTCAAGCAACACGTCCCCTTGAGTGACAACATCGTTAACATCAACATTAACAGCGATAACTCTGCCTGATGTTTGCGCCGCCAACGTACCTTGATTCACCGCTTCAACGGTACCGTCCAGCACTACTGTTGAGTTGGTTGGCTTGGTTGCGACTGATACCGTGTTCAGAGACGGAGAGGCTATACCACTACTTGCGTATAAACTAAAAGCGACTACGCTTAACATTCTGACCTTCATTGATGACCTCTTTCTTACTTTAGCATTGCCTAATGTACGTAACTATAATACACAACATTAGCAATGTCTAATTTAAAGTTAGTTCAGCTATAGAACGAAGGTGACTCACAGTAATAGATTGATAGTTATAATTTTTTGAACCAGTGTTTTTATATGACTGCAGGCTTAGAGTGTTAGCTTGATAAATTTTATGTAGGTCTGACAAAGGGAAACGCGTGTTTATCACTAGAGGAATGAATAAGTTCAGGGTATAGCGGGAGCGTTAATCTAGGGTCAAAGTAGACGTTGAGCTGTTGAAGTTAAATCGATGTATAGCGTGATTAGAAGCAATCAAACTAACAAAATGAGCGGACACAGTTTCACCTTATACCAGCGGTGGATATAGTGAATGTTCCCCCCGACACTACACAGTATCGGGGGGAAGATGATTAAAGTCCTTTTACGGCGTTTTGACGTGTGGATTTTCTGCTCAAAGTAAAAGATCCTAGTTGCATACCTGCCAACATTGCTACTACGAAATATACAATGCCGGCACTACCGTTAGCGATAGATGCCACTGCCGGCCCAGGACAAATACCAGCGATGCCCCAACCAATACCGAACAAGATAGCACCTGTGATCAGCTGGCCATCGATTTTTCTGTTATCGGACAGGCAAAATTTATCTGTACAAACTGGCTGCTTACTTTTTCTTGATACAAGGAAATAGGTTGGAGTAAATACTAATAAAGCTCCCCCCATTACGAATGCTAGGTTTGGAGACCAAGCCCCATGAATATCCAAAAATGCAATTACGTTTGCTGGTTCACTCATACCTGAAAGGATCATGCCGACACCAAACAGAAAGCCACTTACAATTGAAATAAAACGATACATAACAGACTCTCTTATAAAACGTGTAGCATTACATATGCAGTGATCATAGCACTACCCATGAACGTCATAGTGGCAACAATCGAGCGCTTTGATAGCCTACCCATACCGCATATACCGTGTCCACTCGTACAACCATTTCCGATTTTAGTGCCGATACCCACTAATAGGCCTGCAATAACGATCAAATAATCCGGAACAACCATTTCAGCGATAGGTGCATTTAAGACTTTTGCGCTCAAAACGCCACCCGCAATCATTCCTATGACAAACAGCAACCTCCAGTTCTTGTCGATGGTTTTTGGTTCAAATAGTCTGCCAACTATCCCACTTATGCCAGCAATCTTGCCATTGAAGTGCAAGAGTAAAATTGCGGACAGTCCAAGCAACATACCACCAAACAATGACGCCCAAGGAATAACAAGTTCCATAGTAACCTCTACTAAAAATTAAACCAAAATCTCTTTAAGCAATAAAACTTCGTAAATTCAATTGATTAAAGGTATTTGTCTTAAAAGAGGTATCGAACAAATCAGGCACTTTACTTAAGGCTTTGCTAATATACACCATTTTTATCACTCGTGTATATCTAATTGACACTAATATTGCGTTAAGTCAATCGAACGTTAACTATGCGACAGTGGCGGAAGCGATGTGATGGGATGGGATGGATAAGCTTTTTGGGGGCTTAAAAGATGCAAGTCCTTCTGAAAATCAGCATATTCACAGTATCTACTCAGAGTAGATACTGTGAATATGCTTTACTAAATCAATAATTCTTTTGTCTTTCAGAGAGTAATAGACGTGTTGCGACTCTTTTCTAATAGTAACAAGGCGAGCTCTTCGTAAAACTGATAAGTGTTGAGAAAAAGCAGATTGACTTAAATTAGAGCTACTCTGCAATTGACCCACACCAACTTCGCCCTCAGATAACTGACACAGTACGAACAATCTCTCCGGATGGGACATCACCTTTAAAACCTCAGACACGTCAGAGGCACGTTCTTTCATCTGTTTAAAATCCATACTACTTACACCTATTTGTACTATGTAGGAAGTATCTACCCAAAACGCTACATTAGTCAATACTTATTTAAGTAATAGTTAATTTAGATCATCTTACATTAGACATCGCTTATTTTGGTGGTATAGTGTAATGAGTACCTTGGTTAAGAGCGTGAAAGCGATCTTAAGCAAATAAAACAAATGAGGACTTATTATGAAGAAGAAGATAGTGATCATCGGTGGTGTTGCCGGTGGTGCATCAGCCGCAGCAAGAGCGCGTCGTTTGAGCGAAGATGCGGAAATAGTGATGTTTGAGAGAGGGCCGTTTGTTTCTTTCGCTAACTGTGGTCTGCCTTATCACATAGGTGGCGATATCCAAGACCGCTCTAAATTGCTTCTTCAAACACCAGAAAGCTTTTTAGCTCGTTTCAACGTTGATGTTCGAGTGATGAACGAGGTTGTTTCAATTGATAGACAAAGCAAGAAGGTTTTAGTAAAAAACCTTCTAGATAACACGGAATACTCAGAGAGTTATGACTCGCTAGTATTGAGTCCAGGCGCAGCGCCTTTCGTTCCTAATATCGAAGGAATCGACAATCCACTCACACATACACTTCGAAACATTCCTGATATGGACAAAATTATTCAGTCCATTCAATTGAACAAACCAAATCACGCTACTGTAGTTGGTGGCGGGTTTATTGGCCTTGAAGTGATGGAAGCCTTTGAGCAGCTTGGTATCAAAACTTCACTTATTGAAATGGCTGATCAAGTAATGACACCTGTTGATCGAGAAATGGCTGGTTTCGTTCATTCGGAAATCAAAGCCAAAGGTATCGACCTACGCTTGAATACCGCATTGGAGTCTATCTCGTTTGAACAAAACTGCACTGTAGCCAGCAAAGATGCTGGTCAATCCACAGAGAATCAGCATCTGCAAGGCAAGCTTACCTTATCACTCAGTAACGGTGACAAGCTTGACACAGACCTCTTGGTAATGGCAATTGGTGTTAGACCAGAAACTAGGTTGGCTGTTGAGGCTGGACTACAGCTAGGTGAGCTTGGCGGCATATACACAAATGAAAAAATGCAGACAAGTGACCCTGATATATACGCTGTGGGGGATGCAATTGAAGACAAGGACTTTGTAACTGGAAAACCTGGTCTTGTTCCACTCGCTGGTCCAGCAAACCGTCAAGGCCGAATGGCTGCTGACAATATCTTTGGACGCAGTGAAAGCTATCAAGGCACTCAAGGAACCGCAATATGTAAAGTATTTGACCTCGCCGTTGCGTCCGTTGGCAAAAATGAGAAAACTCTCATTAGAGAGAACATGGATTTTGAAAAGGTATACGTACACGCTGCCAGTCATGCAAGTTACTACCCTGGCTCAGAAGTTGTTTCTCTTAAACTATTGTTTAATAAAAAGACTGGCAAAATTTTGGGCGCTCAAGCTGTCGGCAAGGATGGTGTTGATAAGCGAATCGACGTACTTGCCGTGGCTCAAAGGGCTGGGATGACTGTAGAGCAATTACAACACCTAGAGCTCACCTATGCTCCACCATATGGGAGTGCCAAGGATGTAATCAACCAGGCAGCATTTGTTGCTAATAACATCGTAGTGGGTGATGTGGTTCCTGCACATTACGCGGACGTTAATAATTTGACTGAAGATCAGGTTTTACTGGATGTCCGTAACCCTGGTGAGCTTGAAAACGTTGGTTATTTAGAGGGCGCAATCAATATACCAGTTGATCAGCTAAGAGGTCGATTGAGTGAGTTACCAAAAGACAAAGAAATCATTGTTTACTGCCAGGTAGGATTGAGAGGCAATGTAGCTTACCGTCAACTAATCAACAATGGCTTTAAAGCTAAAAACTTGATCGGTGGATACCGCACCTATAAGTTTGCTGACGCTTAATCTATACAATAATTCGGGAGTTGCAGTGTGGAAGGCATAGGGGCGCCCATCCGCACTGCTTTTTTAACTAGGCAACCCACAGATAATAGTGTGGGATGATATTCCACTAAATCAACTTCTACAACGTAGTTTTATTTGTTACATCTCAATAACATCTATTCGATTGTACTCTCTCAATTTCAATATATTAAAGAGTTGTCTTTTGCAAAGCTCTTCAGTACTTGAGCTCCTCACTCCAAATCAACCGTAAGCTCCTATCTGAATCATATTCTTTTAGCTCATGCTTCAGGTAAATTGAGTAGCTTGTTTTTTCGTTTGAACATTAGGTGATACTTAGGAAGAATAAAAGTTATGCTTCCTCAACTTCGACTAGTTTGATCTCGACCATGGAGGGAAGATAGTTTTTTGGATGAGTTGGTTGACTAAGTTATGAAATGCCTAAAAAACCCAGTTACCGCGTTCAATAGATTGTGGTAACTGGTGAGATACTTGGTATTTTAATGGTTTACTCTTCAATTCAACACCAGCTGACTCCGTGTTTGCTCGCTGGCTGAGCTAGCTCACGGATGTTTGCATTGATAACATGGAAACTAACATTGCCGAACAGTACCTGACGCCCGCCATCCAATATGTACGTTGGACTACCTTTAATCTGGTGGTTCTCTCTAAATAATTGGTCAGACCAAAGTGCGGCATAAGCCTCTCCATTCTCAATGAACTTATCCAGCGATGAAACTGAAATACTCTGACTCTCAAGTATGTCATGAAGAACCTTCGTATCGCTAACATCTCGACCACTCGAAAAGAAAGCATCTCTAATTGTACTTGCCAAAGACTGTACATTGCTATCGCTAGCCCCTGACATAGCGAAGGCTTTAAGGTACAAATGTGCAGGCATAGAGGAGGTTGGTCTTGTTGTAGTCCAGACATTTTTATGCAGTTGTAGCTCTGGGAAGTTAGTGACAACATCGACCGTGTGAGCAGCAAAGCCTTCAAACCCCCCTCTATCTTTCCAGCCGTCTGCTATTCTCGAACCAGTATCTCCGAACAAATTAATAAATCGAGGCTTAATTTGAATTTCATCCCCCCAATGGTTCTTCAACTCTTTATTCCGATGCTCAGCAACCCAAGCCCATACACATAAAACGTCAGTTACATAATCTATTTTTACCATTGTGATAATCCTAGTATTGAGGGTGAGTTACTGTAATGTTTCGAGCATTTTGAAGTGTACCTACATTTACAACTTCAGCATAGCCAAAGGATTTTAAGTACTGCTCCGCTTGACTTGCTCTCATCCCTGAAGCGCAGTACACGAGAACTGGCGTGCTCGTGTCCAAGTTACTATTTGCAAGGCGGTGAATTTCCTGTAGAGGCACATTATAAGAACCCTCAATGCTATCCCTAGTAAACTCTTCAATAGAGCGTACATCGATCAAATTGTAGTTTGCTTTTTTCATAAGTACCTCTGAATATCTTTATTTAGCATTTGCTAATGTAGCTTATGCTTTAATATAAGTCAATCCTCCGTGACTGTATAGATCTATTACATATAATGAATGCTTGCTAGATAAGGGTTATCATTGCCATGAGTTATGACTGTGTTAGATAGTTGCTATCTTGAATAACACTAAACCTCAAACTTAGATGTCAACACCAAATCTTTATTTATAAGGGCTGGCTACCATATAGTAGTTCCCGAACTGTTTTTCTAAAGCGTAAACACTACTTGGATTTGAAAGCTCGATATAATCAATTGGCGCAAGTACATGCAGCTTTGTAGCTGTAACACATTATTGAGGGCTTTCTTGTCAGACATCATAGAGCTCTTTCAAAGGTACCACCTTCTTCTCGCCAGATATTAGGAAAAAGTACCTTGAAGGCTTAAATGTTTGTATTACCGTTTTTCCATGAGTAAAAGACCCCAAACCTCACCGTCGAAAGAGTGAGAGCCATTTTCACGCGATGTCACGGTAAAACCCATAGACTCATAGCAGTTTCTCGCAACTAAGTTTTGTTCAAATACGGCCAATGATAGTAAGCTGGCGTTGTATTTTTCTTTTGCCAACTCGACTAACTGACCAAGCATGAGCTTTGAAACAGCGCAATTACATCTAGCCAATCTCTATTCATGTTACACATGTTGCCAGTGAAGGGTTTTAACGATGTAACAAAAGTAAGACTTAAATTCATTATTTCTCCACCCATATAACACCAACAAAGTTATCTTTGTTACTGACTCTCGGCTAACAAACTGCTTCTGTATCTTTGGCTAAAACTAATTTGGCAAAGTATCTTTCGTTTAGTTGCTCCGACTCGCCCTTCTGCGGAAGAGTATAGTGCGCTGCTTGGACTCAAGGCCTGCAACGGCGCCAGTGTTGGCTGGTGATATTATGTAACAGATAAGCTTCAGCTTTCCTTAACCCCTTTTGTCGGCTTAATCCAGACATCACTCCCGAATTCGATACTAAGAACTTGTGGGAGCTCAACGCTCAATTGACAGGAGACTACTATCGCTGGAACTTCACCTATCGGAATACCTTCAAACAATAGTCGGTAGGAAAGGTGTGTGAGTTTGATGCTCTAAAAACGACGTTTGAGTTTCAAAGGTTGGAAGGGATACGCGTGGACTGGTACGGACAAGTTGAGCCTCGCCAAGTTCCGCTCACGCCATACATCGCTCACAGACAATCGTATCAAGAAAATGAATGTTCCAATTCCAAAGCCGCTGTTGATGTGAAATATGATTTGTTAAGTAAACCTGTCCGTCAATGTTGAGTACCAGTAATAGCAAGGGCTCAATAGTGGTTTTGGCTTACTAATAAGCTCTCTAAGCAACATTGATAGTGTTCAGCTTGTTACCGTGATGGCGAGTTTATCTTTTTAGTATTAGTTAGAGAATGCTAAAGGCTCATCTGTAAAGTCGCGCCCTCGAACAAAGCGCATTATTAAAGTGATGCTTTGTACAAGCACAAAATGAAGCGAGTCTTAGCACGCTTTTTCCTTCATTATCTCAATGCCTAAATTCAGCACATTACGCCAGGCGAGTTCGATGCTTTCATCATACAATGGGTCATGTATTTCCACGGTTGCTAAAAGGCTATCGACCCACATGTCGAGCTCATTTTCAGAAATATCCAACCTCATCTCTTTGTGCTTTGTGGCCAATTTTCTGATGGCTTCACGTATGGAAGTGGTTGTGGACGTATTCTGTATCAGAACCAAAGACGCTTTGAGCATACGTGCTTGTTTCTCTACGTCGACCCCATCAAAACGTTCTAAGAAACGTGGGTTTGCATCACAAAAGATAGTCAAAAAGTCGGTCATAAATTCGGTACCGATACGACACCGTTGATAACTGTCAAGAAAGGCCTCATTGTTGTTCATGTACTCCCTGTCAACCGATGAAGATAGATTAGCGATAATTCAAAAGGCATTTTTCTTTGCGACAAGTAACCATGTAGTATACATGATCACCTTGGTGCTCTTTGACTTCAAAGTAGATGGTGGATTTGTTTAGCCCATCTTTGAAGGCAAAGACAAACTCTGCATCATCAATGCTCAATCCCTCTTTCTCAAGATGGTCAGCCATTGAAAGTTTTGCTTGCTCAATTACCCTCTCATCCTTCAAGGGTATAAGTGCTGCCTGTGCGAAGGTGGAGGCAAAGACAAAAATAAGAACAGACAATAATTTCATTCCGACTCCTGTAATTAAGCGATCTCTCGTTTCATAATAGTAGTATTCACTCAACCAAAATTACATCATATAGCGTTCAGTTTAGCCCAAATAATTTAGTTTTCATTGGACTAAACTCGTATGAATTGAACGCCCAACGCTTTTGAAATTGGGACAAAATGATTGACTGGTGATTTACGCGTCAAAGTGAGAGTATGAGGTGCAAACAATGCTCATGGGACTTCAGGCGCCTTTTTCTATCGAGAATGCGTCATGACGAGAAACCCAGATCTCTAGTGCCGAACAATAGAAGCGTAATAACTGTAACTCGACGAATTAGAGGTTCTTTGGTTGCCTCGAGCTAGATGTGATGATGTTTAGTACAGTGATTTAATATTTCGGAAGGCCTCAATAACTCTTTGATTGAACTCATCAAGATGAACATGTTGAGATGAGCCGATGTCCTCACTTGCTAAGTCCATCTCTGCTTTATCCGATGATTCCCATGACAATAATCCACCAACTGTTGTATCTTCGTCTTTAGTCGCAGATTGCAAGGATCTTTCTCTCAGTTTGTTTAGTTCGTGATGGCTAGAAACTGATTTGCTGATGAAAGTGCAGCTTTCAGGGATATCAATTTCAACTTGCTCGGCGAATTGAAGCAGTTTTGCCTCAGCAAAGGTATACAGCCACGCTTCTTGATTCATGTCTTTGGTGGTTCGCAATATCCGCCCAAGTACCTGACGGAAGTATAGCTCTGTCTTGATGTTTGAAAGGTAACAACAAACCTGTAGCCGGGGTATATCGGTTCCTTCACTGATCATGCCTACACTAATGATCCAACTGCACGCACTGTCTCTGAAGCGCTGAATAGTCGACTGTGCGTCTTGTGTTTTATAGGTCACAATGGTTGCAGATTGATTGAAGCGTGTTGATAGTATTTGAGCTATTTGCTTTGCATGTTTTATTGAAGAAGCAACAATTAAGCCACCGGCACACTCGTTTGTTCTTCTGATGCGATTTAGCTGATTTGTCCCTTCTTCAAGAATATAACTGAGGGCATCAATGTTTTTGATTACAGCTGAATAACGAACGTGACCGCTAGATACAAGTTCGTTGATCGAACCAAAGACCTCGCTACCGTTCGAGTCAGAGAATACAGTTTTATTACAATCAATCAATGCAACGTTTGGGCGTCGACATACTCTGTCTTGCACAGCCTGTGAAAGAGGGTACTGGTAATCACATAATATTTTTCCTTCTGGATCAGAATATGTAGCGAGAGTGACGGGAGTCCGATTAGAACGCCAAGGAGTGCCAGTGAGTGCAAGTGTATAGGTGGCCGCCTTTTGGACTATCGCCAGCGTGTGGTAGCCCCAAGAGTTGTAATTGTCGTCGTTGTCGCCACCACAATGATGAATTTCGTCGAAGACACAAAGCACTCTATAGTTTGCTAGTGTATCCCAAAATGCTTGACTCACTGACCTAAGTGATTGATAAGTTATTGATATGCCCTTATCACCAATTTGGCCTTTAAACTTACATGCTAGGTGCCTAGAGAATGTTCCCTCAATACTCGTTGCAACGACTTTTGAAGGCGAAAAACATACTACGAAGTCAATCATTTTCTCATCAAACAGTTTCTTAGTGAGGCTTGCAGCCATAATCGTCTTGCCAGCACCAGGTGTAGCTTGTGCCAGAAAATGAAAAGCACCATTATTGTACTTTTCATAAGCGAGTTGAACACACTCATGTTGCCATACTCTTAACATGACACTAGCTCAATTTGACTTAATCGGTTAAGAGCTTCTGACCACACGTTCAGTTTTGCTACAAGCAATGCCGCCTTATTTGTTGCATTTGAGTGCGGTTCATCTAGCAGTCTACGAAGCTCCCTTGAGCGTTTCATAAGCGTTTTATACTCTTTGATCTCCTCTAGTGTGATTGTGAGCTCTGCCTCTATATCAGACTTTTCTCGTTGTAGGGTTGTGTACATTGGTGTCGATTTTAAGCTAGCGTTGGCTACCCTCGAGCTTCGTGCCCGCTTGTCCTTAAGTTCAAACTTTGTCTCATGAAAAGCACTGGTTTTTGAGTAAACCTTGTTGTGCTTTGAACCTCGACTTACTGCAAGTCCCGCCTTTTCGAGCTTATCTAATTGCCTTGCGACAAATTGACGAGCGTTAGAGACACTGCCATAGGCATCAGAAACACTTTGTATGTGTTTACGTATCTCCGACACGCAAAAGTTACTTATCGTAGGGTGAGTAATGGCTTCATATACATCACGATTAATTTGATAGGTTTTGGTCATAAGAGCACCGTCAAAACAGAAACGATGCGGATTATAGTCCGTGGATATATTTGCATCAAGAGTGGATAGTCTTTGATTTTGAGAGCTACATAAAATGAAAGACTTAGCGAAGCAGTTTGGTGACAATCTACGTAAAAAGCGTTTGAGTAAATCCATTGCACAGGAAAAACTGGCATTGATGGCGCAGATAGATCGAAGTTACATTGGTCGAGTCGAACGTGGTGAAGTCAACATTACTCTCGAGAAAGCTTATACGTTGGCGTCAGTGCTGGAGTGCGATGTTAGAGAACTATTGCCATAAAGTCAGCTAATTACCGTCGCATAGATAAGGCCAAGCCCCCACAGGCTAACGCGCAAACTAACAAAAATGAAGTAGTAGCTTAACCTGTTAATATAAATCCTACTCCGAATACCAAACATGTTTGTTGTACATGTTAGCGATGATTTGGACAGAAACGCGACACATCCTTTCGTTTCTAACATGCTTCATCTAGCGGTTATTCTCATGATCGTGAGGATCTCCTGCCGCGAGTAAATAACTCAAAACATTCGACCAAGTCGCGTAAACCGGCTTTGCAACGCATTGAATGAGATTCTCTTTTTCAATGGAATGACGATAATTTTGTGGAAGACTTGGAGTTCGTAATGGAGCAAAAGCGAGTCTTAAAAAAGGAGGGAGGTAAGTTAGGTTATTCAAAGAACATATCAGCCTGAAACTGAACCTTCTTGTTATGCACTCACCTGGCTTCCGACCAAGAGTAGAATCTACTTCCAGAGATCGAGATACTGCGCTCTTTCAGTTGTATAAGGATTTCTGCCTTGGAGGTGTTTTAATCAATGAGGGTCAATATATAAGCTGTGTGCTCATCGAGTTTGGATTTCACCTTCTGGCCCTTCTGGCGACACAGACGAGTTATATCCGATACAATGACGCTTTGTTGAGAGTTGATGAGGGAAGATAACTTCCGCTCACTAAGTTCTGTCTTGGTGGCAGGCACATGTTCTTAGATCCAATCTGATATTTGTATGCCATGTTTAACGGCGTACGCCGTGATAGTTTCTCTTTGAGATTCGCCATCGGCTCTTTGTGAATCTGATACTCGAATGTAGCCAATCATGCCTGCCCCAAGGTGAAGAGTTAATTGTTCATGGACGGTTATTTGTTGTTTAGGTAGTCCAATACAACTTCATGGTGATCTTTGGTCTTAAACTTGTTAAACACATGCTCAAGTTTGCCAGACTCATCAATCAGGAAGCTTGTTCTTATAACGCCCATATTTTCACGGCCCATGAACTTCTTGAGTTGCCAAACACCGTATTTCTCACAAACTTCGTGTTCTTCATCAGCTAGTAGAGTGAAGTTCAGTTCTTGCTTGTTGATAAAGTTCGTCAGTTTTTTGGGAGTGTCTGGGCTGACACCAAGAACCACAACATTGTGGGCATCTAGTTCAGCTTTTGTATCACGTAGCCCCTGAGCCTGAACCGTGCAGCCTGGCGTTGAGGCTCGTGGATAGAAGTAGAGCAGCACCTTTTTTCCTTGAAGCTCTGATAGTGTCACTGGGTTGCTGTCTTGGTCATTAAGCGTAAAATTTGGTGCAGTTTGTCCGGCTTCAATTGCCATTGTCTTGTCCTTACTTTCTTTATTTGAACTATTTGCGGATAGGTGTGGTGAGCTACATCCGGTCTAGAGCACTTTTATAATGTTAGAGTGTGCATTTTTACCGATAGCTAACCGTCCTGTCTAGTGATTACTCCAGACAGGATAAGGTTGGGTGGCAGTGCTAAATACTACTTTGGTTTTCTAAATGGGTGTGCAACCACATTGTCTAAACGAGCCGAGACGATTTTATCCATAGCTTTTTCTCGCTGGCTCTCATGCAGCATATCCATAAGCTCTTGAACTACTTTTACGTGAATGGCTGCTTGAGCGGCCAAAGCCTCCTTATGGCTTTGAGCCTCAGCGTAATATTCTTTTTTCTTCTTATCGGCTTGAGTTCGTTCGCCTTTGAGCGTTTTTATTTCCTTTTGAAGCACTTCAATAGGGGAGTCTGTAGCCTCATCTTGAGCAACTTGCACTTCCAATGATTTGTTTTTTATCATCAGAACGACATCACTATGCCTTCTGAGTGCGCCAGCGGAAAGCCCTGCTTCTTTTTCAACATTGCTGTTGTTGATTTTGAGCTTGCCTTTTCGTGCCTTATTACGCAGTTCTTTTGATGTTAACTTTGCTACATCGCCGCTCAACAGTCTTTCTAATGCTTCGATTAGATTCTTTTTGGTGGTCTGTGACATTATGAAACAACTCCGAATGGGATGAGTAACTCTCTAACTTCATTTGGAAAAGCAACAGGCTCATAGTCGATACCTAAATCACCCATAATACGTTCAGCCGCTTGAATTTTAATGTAAGATTCAGAGGCCGTTTGAGGGGTGAGTTCATTATTTTCAATATCGTAAAGCATGTGAATTTCAGCTTCTTTACGCTTTGCTTCAGCAAATACGGCATCCACGATGTAGTCATTCTTGCAATCTACACATTCTATTAGGTTAACAAGCGTTCTTAGCCCGCAAGTGGTCGAGGTGCAATATATCCCTGGCGCAACCGCATGAAGGTGTAGGTTTTGATTTCGAATTTGCTTTTTCCAATAATTAAGAGAAAGCATGTCATTATCCACCTTGTCTTTGAATAAGTTACGGTTGGTTTTGGTCATGCTTTTTGCAAACTCTTTGCCTTTACCGCCTGCAACTCTCTCCTTGTTTGCCAATTTCTCATATATGCTTAAGTAGACACGGGCTTTCTGGTCGATCCGTTCTTCATCAATTTCATTCGCAAGTGTCTTTTTCTTTTGTCTGATTTTTTGAAACTTACTGGCATTTTTAGCGTAGTGCCGCGTCATTGCCATAGACACATGACTAAATTGCTGTTTGAGTTGCGGGTAGTTACAAAGCTCATAACCAATTAAGTAGTAAGCAAAAGAGCGGCGAAGTTGGTGTGGCGTAAACTCGTAATTGCTACCCAATTCAAACGACAAATTGGGGTCGGATACTTTCAGGTCAACAATGTCTTCATTGGTTAGCGCAAGCTCTTCACCCATAGCGTCTTTAAACCAAGCTATAGAGTGTTTACTTATTCCTTTTTTGCTTGTTTCACTGAAATCCTCTTTTATCTTATGGAAGAAGGATTTTGAGCCAGAGTGGCGATTTCTAAGTGGCGTGTGCAACGCTTGAAGAACTTCATAAGCTTTCATGCCAATCTCAGTGGTAACAAACTCATCTTGTATTGATTGAGAGCCTTTGTTGGTTTTTGATAAGTCAGCATGGATAACATATATATTCTGGCGTTCGATTCTGTCTTTAGTACAGCCCTGAGCGGTGTTCAGGTTATACATTTCATCGCCTCTCATTCCTGTTCGAGCCATTAATCCCCATAAGCAGCCACCATTGAGCGTTGTAAAAAGCACTTGAGCTTCGATTAGGTTGGTGATTGTCCAGTGCCCAATCGTTAGCTCTCGTTCGGTGTGGAAGTTATCAATGTAGCTGTTATGAATCTCTGGTTTATGGTGGTGAAGAAGCGTCAATACTTCATCTTCATTTGGAGAGTGCAGCGCGGTGAAGGCTTGTTGAAAAGCAAGTGTGCGCTTTTTGGAGTGAGTGTTCTTGGCTAAGTACCATATAATACCACCGTTTTTTTGTCTAGCTTCACCACTGACCAGATACTTGGCATAACCTGCATAGGCTTTTTCACAATAGGTGGCAATGTAATCTGCCAATTGCCCTAGTTCATGACGAAAAGCGTAAGCTGTATTTATCACCTCTTCTGACTTTTGAAGCCCTAGATAGTAGAGTCTTTGTGGAATAACGGTATATTGTTTTGCTTCTTTAAGAACTAAACCAAAATCCGAGGCGTTAAGTTTTTTATTTAGGCCAACCTCAAATGGCAAGCCTTTGGCTTCCACATAAAGGCGATTTAACCCAGCGTAAATTTTATCTCTTTCAAAGTCAATATCGGTAAAGCCTGTTAGTGCCCAAGTTTCGAGACGGTCAAAGTCAAGCGCAGATAGCGTGTTAAGCCCCTCATTTAATAGCGGATTGATGACTTTTTTTAGGTTAGTTAACGCATTATAAAGAGTGCCAAAGGAGTGGTCATGAGGTGAAAGCCACATCATTTTAAGAAGGAGAGCTTTAAGCTCATTTTTTAGATTGCGCTCAATCACTCTACCATCGTTCGTAAAATCTAGTGTTAGGGTTTTCTTTGCTTGCGGGTCAATATAAGGCTGCAAGTTTCTCCATGCCTCATCATCGCCAATTTTACCTAATGATTTACCTGTTACCGTAAAGCCTATCTCAAGGGCTTCGAGCTCTTCCCAATCGCCGCGCTCAATCGCTGGCTTTAATACATCGATTAAGTAATTGGCATGAACGCCAACATTTTGTTGCGCTTTAAGAAGCTTGTTTTGGTGCTCTAGGTCAAAGGGTTTTATCATGTGAGCCTCCGTAACTATAGGGATAGAATCGCATGGTCGATGGACACTCGTGGGTGACGACCTTGGGTATTAAATTTGTTCATGGCTTCATCGAATACATCGTCGCTTGCTCCATCGAGCGTAAACTCAAACTGCTCGATTTTTTCAAGAGCCTCTCCTTTCGAATCAGGGAACATATCCAGCCCTTCCTTTAAAACATCGATGTATGAAATAAGCTTGTAAATGGCGTCAACCTCATCTACCGCTTTGGCGGATTGGCACTTGTGACACATATCAAACTCGGCGCAAGGCAAGTCTATGCCTAGCGCATAGTTCGTTTCACGTTGTGTATTCTTACCATCAACAATGACTTGCTTACCATTGCAGGCGATTCCATTGGGGTTGGTTTTACGTTTTAGCTCACCTTCCTCGTATGTCAGCATAGGAATACCACGCCTTTTAGCTACAGCGTCTTTTGCTTGCTCTAAGTTATTGTCAAAGAGATTTTCGATGACTTCTATACTCTGAGAGATAATGACTTTATTGAGGGATGGAAGCCCGTTGATGTAACTTCTCTCTATGGTTTCTTGTTTGTTTTGGAGCAAGCTTTGAACGGCTTGAATACCTCCCTCGGCATAAGCTTGGTTGCTGTTCATTTCTCGCCAGCGACTTGATTGAAGAGATAAATAGTAATGGTTGGGTTCAACAGACCATCTTCTCATTAGACTTGCTGAAATAGGGCTGATGCCTTCCCAATCTGAAGGAACACTACGGGAAGTCTTTGTTAAAAGCAGCCGTTCGTATTTCTTAGGCTGTTTGTCTGCTTTTTCTGTCGCATATTGTTCAATATCTTTGATTAACGCTAAATCAGAAGCAGGGACTTTGAAGGATCCTGTTTCGCTATGTCTATAGTAAAAAGAAACGGTAACGTTGCCATCACTATCTTTTTCTGAGTAGGTGAGTGGAAGTAAAATTCCTTTGAGCGGTAAGTCTGTGTAACAAGATAAAATGCAGTACGCACTGTTGCTCGCCCCTTGTTCTGCCCTATTTTTGGAAGCTGCCTGCACATCCTTATGAACAACATTGCGACCTAAGTGATTCACGACCTTCTTTAATGAGATGTACTGTTGGTTTCGATAGGCGTAAAACAACTCTTTAAACCAAGGCAGGCTACCAGCCCTATAGGGCGATAACAGGTGCAATTGGTTAACGAGTTGTTTATTTAGCTCTCTCAAATCAAACGAACCATTGACTTCAGAGTGATTATTGAGAGTAAAAAGCAGCTCTGAGCCGTCTTCACCACTGCCGTAGAGTTTGGATAATCGTTCTAGTAGCTTTATAAACTTCACGCCATCGCGCTTATTGACGTCAAAGAGCTCACCCACTAGCAGAGCATCGACTTCACTGTTGGCGCGAGGCTTATGGCTTGAGACTTTGACTACTTGCAGGCTCTTATCTCGCGCTTCTGCATGAACATGAATTGGGTGAGCAATGTTTCGAATGTTGCTGTCGTTCAGTGATGTGAAAAAACACATTAAATGATAGGCAGCGCCCATCGTAAGGTTAAAGGCAGAGCCAGTATTAACAGTGGTGCCACTTTTACCTCGACCTCTAGCTGCCAATGATGTCGGGATGTGAACGGTTTCCTCTTGCAAACCAAGGCTAATGATAAGAGGCAGTGTTTCGGGTAAAGGAATATTGCTTTCTTTAGCCGCAATGAGCTGTGGCGCAAGAGTGAAAAATAAAGTCTCTAATCGTGTGACCAGTAACTCTTCTTCATCTGAGTACCCCTTAAATGGCGTTTTTTCTCCAGTAAACCCTCGGTGGTTTCTCGCCCAATCGGAAATAGGCAAACCGCACCATTCAAGGGCACTACGAAGGAATGAAAGCATTGTTGGAACGGTGGATTCTTTAATCCCTAACTCATCACCGTGATTGTATTCCCATAGCCGTTTTGAAGGGGTAAACATCTTTATACGATGCCTTAATTCGCCATCGTTGCCAGCATACTTCAAATAGCCGTTTTCGGTAAATGGGTTAACATTTATGGCATCACAAAAAGCCAGATAGCTGCGCAAGTTCTCGTAGTTTGAGCTGGCGGTGTGTGCTGAATTGCCATTGTTGACATATTGTTTAGCTTTTTTGCAAAAAGATCGGATAAATACAGCTCGACTGTTTATCTTTTCGTTTTCTTTGCTCCCCCCTAAATGCAATAGGTGAGAAACATCGAACTGCCGTACTTGGTTTGATTTATTATCTTTATAAGGAATCTCAAAACTCAAGGGAACAATATTTTGATTGTTTCGTAGATGCTTGACGGCTTTGGACTGTTTTGCGATTTTGCTTTTTGCCATTACGACCAACCTCCGTTTATTTTGCGGTTTTTGGCTTTAGCCGTGTTGATTTGGTCGTCTAGCTTATTCATGTACTGAATGTACTTTTCGGTGGTCGATGTGCTGGCGTGTCCCATCAATTCCGCTAACTCACCCATAAGATAGTTGTAGCTAACATTACGCTCTTTTGATTCTTCCCAAAGCCAGTGAGTCGCAAAGGTAGAACGTAAATCATGAATTCTGTAGTACCAAGAAGAGTCCACTACCCGAATCTGCTTTCTAAGGTTTGAAAAGTGTGTTTCTAACGTATTAGCCGAGTAAGGCACACCTTTGTTTGAGAGAAATAGGTACGCAACGGTATCTATTTCGTTGCCTGCCTGAATAAGCTCATTGCGCTTATTTAGGTTTTTAAGTTGCGTGTGACTTTCTTTGTGTATCTCTAGCTCTTCGTACAGCTCTATAGGGATTTCTACGGTACGCTCTTTACTACCTTTAGTGTGGGTAATTTTGATTGGCACAGCATCTAAATCTCTGTAGTCAGCGTTTCCGATGTCATGAGCGGGGAAGTGAATGGCTTCATCTATTCTAAGTCCTGCTTCGACACATAGGCGAAAGATGAGTTTTGTCGTCTTTGGGAGTGACGTTATATGCTCATTAAATAAGGCTTTGTGCCCGGGGTGCATGGGCTTGAGTTTTTTATGAGCAGGCGTATTTTGTTTTTTAGGAAACATCTTCATGATATTGGAAGTTTCATAAGTACGCTGTGAGCCAGATTTTGTGTGAGCCAGAATATCGTGTTGGTTTAACTCCTGATGAACTGTTTCTGTGGTGTAGTGCGTAACGATATTTTCATCGTTATTTTTGATGTAGCCGTTTTTTTGCATCCACTTATAGAATCCAATTACCACACCCATATAGGTGCGAGCGGTAGATAAACTAAAAGCCTCGTTGCCATTGGAGCCTTCAATATCATTGCAGTTAGCAAGCAGGAACTCAGCAAATTGCCAGGGAGCACCTTCTTCTTCGTACTTCGATAGGGTTTTATACGTTAGATACTCAGGTGGTATTTCATGACCATCTTCATCAACTTGAGAGCGGTGAGTCGAATCCAAATAACGAGTGAAAGCTAGCAAACCCTTTGCGATTGAACCTGTGTCTTTTACAGCCGCTTCACCACGCAATTTAGATACTAGATAAAGAGACTGTGGATAAACCACTCTACCGTCAGGAGCAACGATGATATCGGTTTTCTTTATGCGTGATTTTAGATTGGAAGGAGAGAGGTAGGGAGAGTATGTCACTTCCCCTGATTCAGTATCGGTATTTGTAGAGATTCTGAGCTTTGCCAATGTATCGACCTCGACAGAAAGAAGTCGGAAGTCATCATAAGCATCAGAACACTTTTCTTCATACGTTTCTATCACAAAACAATCCTCGATATGCTACCCACATATCAAAGATAGGTTTGTCATAAAAATATATCAAGGTTTTTTGTCATGAAAAATTTCCAAGGGTAAACTTCTTCTCGCCCCAAACACCGAATTGGTCTGCAACGGCATGGTCTTCATCTGAGAGAAGCGTAAAGTTAAGTTCATCACGCTCAATAAATTTACCTAGACGTTTTACTGGGTCAATACTGACACCCAATACCACAACGTTGTGAGCGTCAAGCTCGGCTTTAACGTCACGTAGTCCCTGAGCTTGCACGGTGCAACCCGGTGTCATAGCTTTAGGGTAAAAGTAAAACAGGACTTTCTTACCTTTGAAATCTTGTAGCGTGACGGTGTTGCCGTCTTGGTCGAGCAAAGAAAAGTTTGGAGCTGGTGCGCCCGCAGTCAACGTGTTCATTGAAATTCCTTTGAAGCTGAATGGTGTTATTATTTTATTTACTACCGCTGATGAAGTTCAGCGAGCCTTTTACTGATAAGCGGTGACATAAAGAGTCGAACTCTTCTTGTAACTGCATCAAATTACAATTTTCTTCGACATTAGCTGTTAGAGCGATCTGGAATTGATCGACTTCTGTGCCCGCACGCTCTTTGACAATAGTTTGCGCGCTTAATGAAGCTAGACCGATCTGTTTATCGGCGAAAAACTGGGTAAATTGTTCAGTTAGTCCAACGCGGTCTTCTGATTCAATAAACACTTCAACAGTATATTGATTCGGTAAGGCGTCGTGTTTGGATGTACGTTTCATCATCGTAATGAGATCATGTTCTTGCCCTAAAAGTGGCAATGTGGTCTCAACTCTTGTGATGTAACTTGGGGTGCCGGATATTAGCATGATGAGAGTAAACTCATTACCAAACATGGCAATACGACTATCGATGATGTTACACCCGGCTTGTGCGACCAGATGTACGACTTCATTACAAATCCCTGGGCGGTCAGTACCAACGGCGGTAATCACTAAATACTGATTCATGGTGTCACTCTAAAGTCCCTATTTGATGATATGGTAGCACAGCTCTCGGTAAAGCTCTTGTGATAGATGTAACCGAATACCGACAAATTTAAGGGGAATAAGTTTATCAGTCAGAAAATTGACCTGTTGATGACACCTCGAAATAGTAATAGCGCACCTTATACGTGCCTCATATCTGAAATCTGATAATTATTCATTCACTTCTTGCGGGGATCGTTTTTAATCTCTTGTGTTTATCAATAGCATTACAGTACCATGCAAGTAGTATCAATTTAGGGAGATCACCATGTTTTCAGGAAGTATTGTTGCCTTATTAACCCCATTCACTCCAGACGGCGAAGTGGACTTCGTTAGCTTACGAAAGCTAGTTGAGTATCATATTGAAGCTGGTACAGACGGTATTGTTGCTGTCGGTACAACAGGTGAGTCTGCAACACTAACTGTTGAAGAACATGTCAAGGTCGTCGCGAAGACGGTTGAGTTTGCTGAAGGTCGTTTACCAATTATTGCTGGTACAGGTGCAAACGCGACGCATGAAGCTATTACATTTAGCCGCTTATTTAATAATGTTGGTATTGCGGGCTGTCTGAGTGTGACACCATATTACAACAAGCCAACGCAAGAAGGCATGTATCAGCACTATAAAGCTATTTCCGAAGAGACAGACATTCCACAAATCTTGTACAACGTACCGGGTCGTACTGGTGTTGATCTACTACCAGAGACGGTTGCACGTTTATCTGAGATTTCAAACATCGTTGCACTTAAAGATGCGACAGGTGATTTATCACGAGTTCAAATTCATCGTGAACTTTGTGGCGAAGATTTTATCTTACTAAGTGGTGATGATTCGACAGGGCTTGATTTCATCAAGCAAGGCGGCACTGGTGTGATTTCCGTAACGAACAACATTGCAGCGGCGGACATGGCAAAAATGATGAAGCTGGCTCTAGAAGGTAAATTCGAAGAAGCTGAAATCATCAATCAACGCCTTATGCCTTTGCATAAAAATCTGTTTGTAGAATCTAGTCCGATCCCTGTGAAGTGGGCTGCGCATAAAATGGGTTTGATTGACAACGGAGATTTACGTTTACCTCTTGTTGAACTATCCGAGCAAGCGAAACCTATTGTTGCTCAAGCTCTAACAGAAGCTTGTATTTACTAATAGAACATTAAGAGGAGTGAACTATCGCTCCTCTTATTAAGGGAGTATCAATGAAATTTTCTCGTCAGCTAGCGGTATCGTCGTTAGCTGTTATTGTTTTAGCCGCTTGTTCGAGTGACCCTAACACTCGTCGCGAAGCAAAAGATGACTTTAACTACCTAGATGCGCCACCGCTAGAAAGTTGGACACTACCGGAAGATGCCACGCCTCAGTTCTATCCCAATTATGAAATTCCTAAAGGGGATTACTCGGGTGGCATTGGCCGCGAGGTTGATATTCGTCCGCCTCAACAAGTTTTAGAGCTTATCCCTGGTGCTCGAGTAGAAAGACAAGGCTCCGACGTAACACTGTGGCTGCTACAAAAAGATGAGATGGATAAAGTATGGTCAACGGTCAAGACCATGCTGGCTGAAATCAATGTCAAGGCACGAAAAGAAACCGATGACTTTATCGAAACCGACTGGGTGTCTTGGGTCTCTGAAGATGAAGACGTTGAGATTGGTAGCCGTTACGAGATAAGCCGTTTCGAAGCAAACAATCGTTATGGTTTCAAAATGAAGCTTATCGATTGGCGTGAGGGTGGAAAAGATAAGCCAGTAACTCGTGTTAACGAAGAGCGTTACAACACATTGATGACAAATCTGGTCACTGCTCGCTATGACAGAGACCTTCGTGAAGAAGCTGCTCTTCGAGCTCAAGAGTTGGTCAAATCTATCCCGATTAGCATGGGTACGGACAGAAGCGGTTTGCCAGTCATCATTGCACGCACACCGTATAATGTAATGTGGCAAGAGATCCCAGAGCTGCTGCCGAAGATGGGCTTCACCATTGAAGAGCGCAACCAGTCTCAAGGTACTGCAAAAGCCAAATACGCTGCACCGGATGATGCGTTTTGGAATGATGTTGGCTTGAAGCCAATCGATCTAGAGCCGGGCGACTACACCTTCCTATTCGGTGACTTGGGAAACCGTACGTCGATTAATGTCACGGATAAAGATGGTAAGCCAGTAGCAGAGAACTTACTCCGCTCTCTAGAGCCGTTAATATCGACAGTGATTAAGAAAGACTAAAACAAAAAAGGACCGTTAAGGTCCTTTTTTTATGTCTTTGTCATCATCGCCATATTTTTGTTTATCTAACTCATTGAGGCGGTCGAGTTCATGTTTACGTGAACGGACGTTATCTTCTTGGTTGAACTTCATATTGGCGGTGTGTTTCAGTGCTGCAATGTTGCCAATAACAACGGCTACAACAACAATAATGATAACCCACGGGTTAAATAGCCATTCGATCATACTTCACTCTCAACGTTGTATATTTGTTATATATTGATTGTAGATGTAATCAAGTTGAGAAAGTATGGCACGTTGTCCCAAAATCTCTGATTGCTCTAAAGTTTCTTGAAGCAATGTGATGGAAAGTTGGCTAAGACATTGTTCTGCCGTGGCATGGTGGCTTATATGCCAGGGTTCAAAGGCTACTCCGCCACGATCTTGCTGATAAGGAAAACGGAAACCATACTGACCAGCATTGTTTTTTAGCCATTGATAGAAGGGTACTTGATGACCTTGTGTATATTCCCAAGGCTCTAAGGCGAGAGAAGTGTCAACAGGTAACAAGTTACCTGCATAGATATCAAAATCGGTACCCCAGTGGTGGCGACTTGCACCGGGCAAAGCACTCCAACGCAAAATTGCTCGAACCTTTTGCTCATCAGACAATGAGGCAGTATCCATGGGGTGGCTATCATCGTCTAGAATTGGCTTACCCCCTGACATTTTGTTGTTCCAAATACCAAGTTGACGCTCGAAACTTCGAAATCCACTGGCGATATACAGTTGAAATCCATCGGATGAAGCAGCTTGAATCAGAGCGTGCAAATCTTGCCTAACTTGCTGATGCACAAGAAACACTTTGTTTCCAACTTGAAGTGGAACCAACTCACATTCACTTTGACCAACAAGCTGCTTTCTATCCATATCTATTTACTCAAAAGGTTAAAAAGAGTTTTCTCGTACATATCGGTGAGCTTTTCAAGATCAGCAATGTTTACACATTCGTTTACCTTGTGAATGGTTGCGTTAACAGGACCAAGCTCTACTACTTGAGTGCCCATGCGTGCAATGAAGCGGCCGTCGGATGTACCGCCTGTCGTTAGAAGCTCAGGTTTCTTATGGTTGACCTCTTCCACTGCATCAACTACCGCGTCCAGTAAATTACCTTTATCCGTCAAGAACGGATGACCGCTTAACGTCCATTTTAACTCGTAATCTAACCCATGAAGGTCTAGTGTCGAATGTACGCGTTGTTTGATGTCTTCGTCGGTCAGTTCAGTACTGAAACGGAAGTTGAACTGCACATCGAGTTCACCAGGAATCACATTAGTTGCACCGGTGCCAGAATGTAGATTAGGGATCTGGAAGCTGGTCGGAGGAAAGAAGTCGTTACCTTCATCCCATTTTGTTGCTGCAAGCTCTGCTAATGCAGGAAGCGCTTGATGCACTGGGTTGTTTGCTAGGTGAGGGTAAGCAACATGACCTTGTATGCCTTTTACTTTCAAATCACCAGTGATAGAACCACGACGGCCATTTTTAACCACATCGCCAACCGCTAGCGTACTTGAAGGTTCTCCTACAATACACATGTCGATCAGCTCGTTACGCTCCATCAAGGTATCGACCACTCGGGTTGTTCCATTAATAAATGGGCCTTCTTCATCAGAGGTGATCAAGAAAGCAATGGAGCCCTTGTGGTTTGGGTTCTGTTCAATAAATCGTTCTACCGCAACAATCATACAGGCTAGCGAGCCTTTCATATCTGCTGCACCACGTCCATGAAGATGACCATCAATGATCGTTGGTTCAAATGGTGGGGTATGCCATTGCTCTCTTGGTCCGGCTGGTACAACATCGGTATGGCCTGCAAAGGCAAATAGTGGCGCTTCACTTCCTTTGCGAGCCCAAAAGTTGGTGGTGTCTTCAAACACCATCACTTCGATCTCAAAGCCGAGTTTTTCTAGGCGTTCAATCATTACCTTTTGGCAATCTGCATCTTCCGGTGTTACTGATTCGCGACTAATTAAATCTTTTGCGAGTGCCAATACGGGGCTGTCTGTCATCCTTGATGATCCTTGTACTTATCGTTAATTCGAATTATGCGTTGAAAATTTGTTGGTATTGATCAGCTTTGAAGCCGATGTGTTTGCTGCCGTCAATATCGATAATAGGACGTTTAATCATGGCAGGGTGCTCAACAAGAAGTGAAATCGCTGAGTCTTCATTAAGTGTGTCTTTTTGCTCTTGTGAAAGCTGGCGGTACGTCGTGCCGCGTTTGTTTAGTACTTGTTCCCAACCTAGAGCATCACAAAACTCGCGAACCATTTGCTCTGAAATGCCAGTCTTACGATAGTCGTGAAATGTGTACTCCACGTCATTAGCTTCGAGCCACTTTTTAGCTTTTTTAATTGTGTCGCAGTTAGGGATCCCAAACATGGTGATCGACATAATGACTTCCTTTCTATATTTGACTTGCCGACTCGGCAATTTTGTTTTCAAGCATCCTATCAAGAACTCTCCTTATAAACAAAAACTTGTTCTTTATCACACTTGTTCTGATCTGCTTGCTCTGAACAGATGGCGCAAAAACAACAGAAAAGCCAGCTAAATTGACCGATATTGATGAAAAGTTACAAAATCTGAATTGTTGATATCGCGCGGATTATCGAGAAATTGATCAAGCGCAACACCATCTTGTTGAAATCCAATATATTGGAAATGCACATAAATAGGAGGTGTCAATGGAACTGAGTCCTGTTTTTGCACGTCGTCTCTATCTCGCATTGCTTGTTGAGAGCATCGAGAGACCGAATGTGCCAAAACTTATCGAAAAAACGGGGTGGCCTCGCCGAACAATTCAAGATGTAATCAAGGCGCTACCTGGTATCGGCATTGAGCTCATGTTTGTTCAAGATGGGCGTAGACACAATGATGGTTATTACCAGTTATCTGACTGGGGACCATTCGACAGCCAATGGGTGATTGAACGCCAGAATGACATCGAGTCGACTCTTGGCGTTTAAACAGCAGATCGTTGTTGAGTGTGAATTAAGTATCAGCCGTGTGCATATGGATGATAAATGAGGCCAGAGTGAAGACTCTGGCTTTATTTTTTACAGCGGTATGCGCTACCTATCAAGGTTACCGACGTTTGAAAGTCGAGAGGGGATAGCAAAAGTACAGTATCTGCTTCCAACTCACTTGCATGATTCTTTATGTCATTCATTGCGCCACGGGCCAGTGCATCATTGCCATAAAAAATCGAGCTATACCAGCGTCCTTCTGAACCAGTGATGTCGCCTTTCCAAACGCAAGATGAGACATCCATAGTGGCATCCAGTCTTACCTCAACGCGCTCAGCTTGTGTTGACGAAAGTTGATTGCTTGGTGTTGAGCAGCCTTGCAACACAATCAGTGCAGTTAGAGCACCGAGACCGCGTTTAGTTAAGAGCAACATAAGCGATAAAACCTATCCAGCTGAATACCAATAACATCCAAGGTAAACGCGTAGAGCCTACTTCTTGAACTTGAACATCTTGTGTTTGATTGCCTGCTTCAACGTGCTCACGTTGCTGCTTATCTCTTTTCTGTTTTTTTAGCGCTTTATCTGCCTGACGTTTTTTCTCTTTCTGCTGTTTTTTAAATTGCGCGATGCCTTTTTCAATTCCTTGAGCGATCAATTTAGTCTGTTCTTTTGTTTGACCAGGCTTTTGGGTTGATTTCGCTATGCGCATCGCTTCTTGCTGCGTTTCTACAGAAGGCGCACTTTTGTTGGTTTTCATACTCATCCTAACTCAAAATTTGCTGCATTTTATCATAACCAAGAGTTTGAACTTGAATCATTGCGCCATTAACACCATATAGTTTGATATTAGTTAGAATTTGAGACGTATTATGCGCTATGGCATAGAACAATATGACCAGCACGGAATCCTCAAAGCGCCAGTTTGGCTCTGGTTAGGGTGGGCGTTCCTGACACGTGCCTGGGTGGTATTTATTGTTGCTGGTGCGAGTCGCCAAGATGGAAGTCAAATTCTCGAGTATGTTTACCCAAACCACACTATGCTTTACCTCGGATTGGCCATGGGGCTACCGATTGTTGTAGGAATGTGGCTAATGGGATTGCGTAAAGCGGATACAGACAAAATCAATCGCTCTGTTAGCTATTTAAGAGGCACTTCTATTCTCGTGGTGCTAATGCAGCTAGGACATACTGTCTACTTAGTCAGCTTACAGCACTGGCAGTTTACCTGGACCAACGCGATGACTCTGGTACTGCTGTGCTGGTTTGCTATTTATTTGGTAAATAGTCGCTATGTGATAGATTGCTTAGCGATGCCAAGAAAAATCAATACAGTTACTGATCAAGGTCATACTACGAGTAACTAGTTAAAAATACACTGTGCAAAAACAGAGGAAAGATCAATGTCATTACCACAAAGTGCGATAACGCCTGATGCTGAACCATTTGCGTTGTACATGCAGTTAAAAGTGAATCAAAACCCTCAGCAAGTGCTAAGTGCACTGCAAGCATTACCACAGTTAGTAAAAGAGCTTAATGAGTCTCAACCTGGTGCTGAACTGACGTCATCAGTGGCGTTCTCTCACTCATTCTGGACACAGTTTGAACAGGCGATGCCGCCAGAGCTGAAAGCGTTCCCAGAACTAGGTGAAGGTGATATTCACGCCCCATCGACTGAAGTAGATGTATTAGTGCATTGTCACTCTAAGCGTCATGATCTGCATTTTTATGTGTTGCGTAAACTCATGGGTCAGATTGCTGAGGACGTAACTGTTGTGGATGAGACCTACGGCTATCGCTTTATGGATGCTCGTGATATGACGGACTTTATTGATGGCACTGAAAACCCGAAAGGTGATCAGCGTGGTGAAGTCGCATTAGTTGCTGATGGTGAGTTTGCCTCTGGAAGTTACGTAATGGTGCAACGTTTTGAACATAATCTGCCTGCGTGGAACCGCCTTAATGTTGCAGCACAAGAGAAAGTAATCGGTCGTACCAAGCCTGATTCTATAGAGCTGGATGATGTTCCTGCTGCATCTCACGTAGGGCGTGTAGACATCAAAGAGGAAGGCAAAGGACTTAAAATTGTTCGTCACAGCTTGCCGTATGGTACGGTAAGTGGCGCTCATGGCTTACTGTTCATTGCTTATTGTCATACGGTACATAACTTCGATGCGATGCTTGAAAGTATGTACGGTGCAACTGATGGTAAAACTGACCAGTTGTTACGCTTTACCAAAGCGGTCACAGGGGCGTATTTCTTTGCGCCGTCGCAAGAGATGCTTGCCTCACTAAATATCGCAGCATAATCCATATCTTGGTTCCTAGGCGTTTGTACTAGGAACCTTCTCACTATCTTTTTCCCCTTCAGTTTTTTCTCATTTAGTCGATATCAAAGTAACCCTTTTGTTTTCGGAACTTGTATGTCGATTACTGTTAATACCAATGTCAGTGCAATGATGGCCCAAAATCAACTGAATAAAGCGTCTCAGGCGTTGAATCAGTCGTTAGAGCGTCTGTCGTCTGGCTATCGCATTAATAGTGCTAAGGACGATGTAGCGGGCCTGCAAATTTCTAATCGATTAGAAGCTCAAATCAGTGGCCTAGGTGTAGCGCAGCGTAATGCAAATGATGGTATTTCCATCATGCAAACCGCAGAAGGCGCGATGAATGAAACCACGGCAATCCTACAACGAATGCGAGACCTCTCGCTGCAATCAGCCAATGGTTCCAACTCGGCTCAAGAGCGAAAGGCGCTACAAGAAGAGTTTTCTGCCCTCAATGATGAGCTAAATCGAATCGCAGAAACCACCTCGTTCGGTGGTAAAAGATTGCTCAATGGAAGCTTTGGTAAGACCACGTTTCAAATAGGTGCCCAGGCAGGAGAGGCCATTCAGGTTGAACTAAAAAATATGCGTTCTGACCAATTGGAAATGGGCGGAGTTGCTTATCGTGCCAATAATAGCGTTTCTGAATCGTGGCAGGTGGATTCAAGTAATCGCAGCTTGAGTTTCAGTTATCAAGATGCTCAAGGTAGAACTCAGACTGACACGATAGAGCTTAAAGTTGGCGATGATATTGAACAGGTTGCGACTTACATTAACGGGCAAACGGATACGATGTCAGCCTCAGTAAACGAGCAGGGGCAGTTACAATTGTTCGCTGACTCCCAGCAAGTCACCAGTAGCGTTACATTTTCAGGGAACTTTGCTCAAGCTTTAGATATTGCGACACAGGGTATTGTGACGGTGGATAATTTGTCTATCGAAGGAGTAGGCGGTGCGCAAATGTCGGTGTCTGTAATCGATCAAGCTTTAAAGTATGTGGATGGTCATCGGGCTGAGCTAGGGGCTTATCAAAATAGGCTAGGTCATACCATTAATAATCTGGCAAATATGGAAGAGAACTTATCGTCTTCGAACAGCCGCATTAAAGATACTGACTACGCGAAAGAAACGACTGAAATGTTAAAGCAACAAATCCTTCAACAGGTTAGCACTACGATTTTGGCTCAAGCAAAACAGACACCCAACCTAGCACTTACTCTTTTGCAGAGCTAATCGCAAAATAGGTCGTACGACGGCTTGGCAGATAACTTTAGCTCTTTTTCCTGCAAAACTTCACTTTTTATGTTTCTTATCACAAATCATGCCCAACGCCATAAAAAAAGTGGTTTTCCATAAATAAACTTCTCAAGTCTTTCTTTTTGAAGACGATAAAGATAGTAACTTTGAGAGAACTACTTGGTTTTCCGAGACGTCGGAAACCGCTACACCGGAAAATCAATTGGAGAAACAACATGGCAGTGAATGTAAATACTAACGTTTCAGCGATGACGGCTCAGCGTTACTTAAACAATGCAAGTCAAGCGCAAGCAACATCAATGGAGCGTTTGTCTTCAGGTCATAAAATCAACAGTGCGAAAGACGACGCAGCGGGTCTACAAATTTCGAACCGTTTGAACGTTCAAAGCCGTGGTCTTGATGTGGCAGTGCGCAACGCGAACGATGGTATCTCTATCGCTCAAACTGCTGAAGGCGCGATGAATGAGACAACGAACATCCTGCAACGTATGCGTGACCTATCACTGCAATCGGCAAACGGCTCAAACTCAAAAGCAGAGCGTGTGGCGATTCAAGAAGAAGTGACGGCACTGAACAACGAACTAAACCGCGTCGCTGAAACCACAGCATTTGGTGGTAACCGTCTACTGAACGGTACTTACGGTACTCAGTCATTCCAAATCGGTTCAAATAATGGTGAAGCGGTGATGCTAAGCCTGAAAGATATGCGCTCAGACAACAGCGGCATGGGTGGCTCGGTTTACCAAGCAGCAAACGCAAAAGATAAAGATTGGTCAGTGGCAGCAAGCTCAACACTGACAATCGACATGAACGACAGCGCGGGTAACGCGATGACAACGCTGACGATTAACGCGAAACAAGGCGACGACATTGAGCAGCTAGCGACGTACATCAATGGTCAAACTGACCTAGTGCAAGCGTCTGTAGATGAAGATGGCGCTCTACAAGTATTCGCCAGCAACAATAAAGACATCGACAGCGCATCATTAAGCTTCGGTGGTACGCTAGCGGGTTCAGGTGAGCTAGACATGTCAGGTGCAGCGGCAGCAGCAACAGTTAACGATATTGATGTCACGTCAGTAGGTGGCGCTCAGGAGTCCGTTGCGATTCTGGACTCAGCGATGAAGTATGTGGATAGTCACCGTGCAGAGCTTGGTGCTTTCCAAAACCGCTTCAACCACGCTATCAACAACCTAGACAACATCAATGAGAATGTGAACGCGTCGAAGAGCCGTATCAAAGACACGGACTTCGCGAAAGAGACGACAGCGATGACGAAGAACCAAATTCTATCGCAAGCTTCAAGTTCGATTTTGGCACAAGCGAAACAAGCGCCAAACGCAGCATTGAGCCTACTAGGCTAAGCGTCGTGTTGGGTGGCAAACAAAAAAACCAGAGCCTGGCTCTGGTTTTTTTATGGGCGTAAACTTTTTTGCTACAAAAACAAAGGAGGCAATCGCCTCCTTTATAATATTTAACATCTAACTTAGTTAGAAAATAAGATGGATGAACCTTGGTTTAAACTGGTCAGCAATAGTGTTTTTTCGTTAACAATATCAATACGGCGACTCTGCTGAGCTTCCATTTTTAGGAACTGCTTAATCATCGCAAGTTGCTCATGAGTAAACTCATCCGATTGTGCCGTCGCAGTGTCTTTGAACTCTCGAGGTGAAATCAGTAAGTAGTTGTCACTGATGGCCCAAGCGCCTTTCTCAGAAATCTTAATCAAGGTGTGTTTTTCTGGATCACTACCGTATAAGCGCATTGAAGATTCACGGATATATTCACCACCCGGCAAATACTTTACATTAGCCGACATTTCTAAACGGCTTAACGGTCCGATATCTGTATCCGGATAGTCACGAGCAGCAATGATACCCACCATGTTGGATTGCCATTCATTGGAGGTTAGAACTTGCTCGATTTTTAAATCACTTCCCCAGTAAAGCCAAGCACTTAGAGCAGTAGATAGCGCAAGTAAAATAGCAGCGTATTTCATTTTCATCAGGACACTCCTTACTTGCACACTTTGCTTAGGTCTGATTGCTCAGTAAAAATACGCATTGTGCTATTTTCACCAGAGAATTCGACGCTATGAATAAAGTTAAGGGCAATTTGATCACTCTGATCGCCTGTTACAATCACCTCTAGAGGCAGCATGTCGTCAGTATGTGTTTCAATATACTTAGCAACACATTGCTCAATCTTTGGTTGCCAGCTAGAGACATCAGGGTGGTTTTCAGGCGTCACAATCTTCACGCTTTCCACCATACCAAGCTCTTTAAAGCTAGACTGTGCTGGATTGGTTGCCATAAGTACAAGAATAGGTAGCAAAATTGCCACTACGACCATTGCCCAAACGGTTGGCGGCGTTTTCTCTTTTGGGGCCGGTGGGATGACTGGCTCTGAGTAAGGAGTCGCTGACGCAGCACTTGGCTCTTGCAGTTCTTTGGCAAGGTCAACAACAGGAGCTTCATTTATGGCTTCTGATGAAGCGACAGGTACAGAGCGCTCAACACTAGATATAAGTTGATAGCCACGTTTAGGCACCGTCTTAACAAATTGCGGTGATTTTGTTGGATCCTTCAGCATCTTACGAAGTGTAGAGATAGCTTGAGTCAAGCTTGAGTCATCGACTTCAAAGCCTTGATCTCTCCAAACAAATTCATGAAGGTCGTTACGGGTCACGACTTCGTTCGGTCTTTCAGCGAGTAGAAGTAAAATGCGACTTTCATTACTACCAAGACGGACTACTTCATCGTTATTGGTTTGATCGACTAAAGAGTTGCTATTAGGGTCAAAAATGTACTTTTGACCGAGTATAAACTTAGTGCCTATGTTACTCATTGCATTCTTCTTTTTAGTGCCGCAACGCGACAGATACTGATATTTTGGCACTGAATAATTGCAGAGCCAATTATAGGATTTTAGGATTTTTTTATAGTCAGGAGCAGTAGGATAATAAAAACAAATCAAAAAAACAGCATTTTTATGTTTTTTGACCTTGAATTTACAATCTTCATCCTCATTTCTTTAGCAGATTAATCATAGCAATAGCGAGTTCCAGAAAATGTCAAAACTCGGTATTAAATGTGTAATGGAGATAGCATGAGCACCGCTGAAACTAACAATAAAGAAACCCGTGGCTTTCAGTCAGAGGTAAAACAACTTCTTCACTTAATGATTCACTCTCTGTATTCAAACAAAGAGATCTTTCTAAGAGAGTTAATCTCCAATGCGTCCGATGCGGCGGATAAGCTGCGCTTTCAGGCTTTATCTAACGCAGATTTATATCAAGGTGATGCGGACCTTGGTGTTAAGTTGTCGTTTGATGCAGACAGCAACACGTTAACCGTTTCTGATAATGGTATCGGTATGACGCGCGATGATGTGATCGAACACTTAGGCACCATTGCAAAATCAGGCACAAAAGAGTTCTTTGCTAAATTGTCAGATGAGCAAAGTAAAGACTCACAACTTATCGGTCAATTCGGTGTTGGTTTCTACTCAGCGTTTATCGTGGCAGACGCGGTGACCGTGCGCACACGCGCAGCGGGTGCTGCAGCTGACCAAGCGGTGCAATGGCACTCTGCCGGTGAAGGCGACTACACCATCGAAGATATTACTAAAGAAACACGTGGTACGGATATCATTCTTCACATGCGTGAAGAAGGCAAAGAGTTCCTATCTGAATGGCGCCTTCGTGATGTGATCAGCAAATATTCAGACCACATCGGCATTCCAGTATCTATTTGGACGCTTGAGCGTGATGAAGAAGGTAAAGAGACAGAACAAGGTAAGTGGGAACAGATCAACAAAGCGCAAGCACTTTGGACTCGCAACAAATCTGATATTACCGATGAAGAGTATCAAGAGTTCTATAAGCATGTGTCTCATGACTTTGCTGACCCTCTGCTATGGAGTCACAACCGCGTAGAAGGTAAGAATGACTACACTAGCTTGTTGTACATTCCAGCTAAAGCGCCTTGGGATATGATGAATCGCGATCATAAGAGCGGACTTAAGCTGTATGTACAACGTGTATTTATTATGGATGACGCAGAACAGTTCATGCCATCTTATTTGCGTTTTGTCCGTGGTCTAATTGATTCAAATGATCTACCACTTAACGTTTCGCGTGAAATTCTTCAAGACAACAAAGTAACTCAGTCACTGCGTGGCGCATGCACCAAGCGCGTGCTAACTATGCTTGAACGCATGGCTAAGAATGATGAAGAGAAATATCAAGCGTTCTGGAAGGAGTTTGGCCTAGTACTGAAAGAAGGCCCAGCGGAAGACATGGCAAATAAGGAGAAGGTCGCTGGCCTGCTTCGTTTTGCGTCGACGGAGGTGGATTCGGCTGAGCAAACTGTGTCTCTTGCGTCTTATGTTGAGCGCATGAAAGAAGAACAAGACAAGATCTATTACCTAACTGCGGATAGTTACGCGGCGGCAAAAAACAGCCCACACTTGGAGCAATTCAAAGCGAAAGGCATTGAAGTTATTCTTATGTATGACCGCATTGACGAATGGCTAATGAACTACCTAACCGAGTTTGACGGTAAGCAGTTCCAGTCTATTACTAAGTCGGGTCTTGATTTAAGTAAGTTTGAAGACGAAGCGGAAAAAGAGAAGCAAAAAGAGACAGAGGAAGAGTTTAAGTCTGTGGTCGAGCGCACTCAAGCTTACCTAGGTGATCGCGTTAAGGAAGTTCGCACCACGTTCAAGCTTGCGACTACTCCAGCTGTTGTGGTTACCGATGACTTCGAAATGGGCACACAGATGGCGAAGTTGCTTGAAGCAGCTGGTCAGGAAGTGCCTGAAGTTAAGTACATCTTTGAAATTAACCCTGAGCATGAGCTGGTTAAACGCATGGCAGACGAAGCGGATGAAGATGCGTTTGGTCGCTGGGTTGAAG
This sequence comes from Vibrio mediterranei, assembly GCF_900088415.1. Classification (GTDB taxonomy): domain Bacteria; phylum Pseudomonadota; class Gammaproteobacteria; order Enterobacterales; family Vibrionaceae; genus Vibrio; species Vibrio mediterranei. Next base: position 737,005 of record NZ_FLLQ01000002.1, on the reverse strand, counting down.
TATTACTAGGGCAAGCAATGCTGGCTGAGCGTGGCTCTATGACAGATCCATCTCAATTCCTAGGTGCAGTGAATAAGCTTTTGTCTAAAGTCTAATATCCTTAGATTTATTTTGTGACTTAAAGCATAAAAATGAGCCCAATACTATTGGGCTCATTCATTTTAAAGTGTGGTTTAACACAGAGTTAGCGAACTTTAGATGCTTGTTGGCTATTCTTTAGTCGTATTTCGCGCCAAGCAAAAGATTTCTGTGTTAGAATGCGCCGCACGCATAAACATTCAGATCTTTGTTGAGCAATGTTTATACATTCAGAATTCATCTTTATACCGAAACTTATCGTAAAGCAGCCACTAAGGTGAAGCCTTTCGCTGTGAGCTTCGGTATAAAATCTTTTTAAGTATAAGAGGACAAATCATGCGCATCATTCTTTTAGGTGCTCCAGGTGCTGGTAAAGGCACACAAGCTCAATTCATCATGGAGAAGTACGGTATCCCTCAAATCTCTACTGGTGACATGCTACGTGCAGCAATCAAAGCAGGCACTGAGCTTGGTAAGAAAGCCAAAGCGGTTATCGATGCAGGTCAACTAGTGTCAGACGATATCATTCTTGGTCTAATCAAAGAGCGTATTGCTCAAGACGACTGTGAAAAAGGTTTCTTACTAGATGGTTTCCCTCGCACTATCCCTCAAGCTGATGGCCTGAAAGAGATGGGTGTAGACGTAGACTACGTTATAGAGTTTGACGTTGCTGATGATGTGATTGTTGAGCGTATGGCGGGTCGTCGTGCTCACCTAGCATCTGGTCGTACATACCACGTTGTTTACAACCCACCTAAAGTGGAAGGTAAAGACGACGTAACAGGTGAAGACCTAGTAGTTCGTGATGACGACAAAGAAGAGACAGTGCGTGCTCGTCTAGGCGTTTACCACGATCAAACTGCGCCGCTGATTGCTTACTACGGTAAAGAAGCTGAAGCGGGTAACACTAAGTACCTGAAATTTGACGGTACTAAGCAAGTTGCTGACGTAAGCGCAGATATCGAAAAAGCTCTGTCTTAATTCACAATTGTGAATCAAGTAAAAAAACGACCTTCTTAGGTCGTTTTTTTTGATCCATGGATGCTCAGCTAGAGTATATAATTCGTTTAGAAATCAAATAACAACTAAAAGGAAGTCTATGAGCGGTTCGCTAAAAACGGGAGTTTTGCTGGTTAACTTAGGTACGCCTGATGAACCTACAGCAAAAGGAGTGAAAGCGTTCTTACAAGAATTCTTGCATGATCACCGCGTTGTGGATATGAATCGTTGGCTTTGGTGCCCTATTTTGCACGGGGTAATCTTGCCTATTCGTTCTCCTAAGGTCGCTAAACTGTATCAATCAGTATGGATGGAGCAGGGCTCACCTCTAATGGTGTATTCCCGTCAACAAGCCGACAAACTGGCGCAAGCTCTGGATATGCCTGTTGAACTTGGTATGAGCTATGGCAATCCTTCGCTTAAAGATGGTCTCTCAAGACTACTAGATCAAGGGGTTGATAAGGTCGTGGTACTGCCACTTTATCCTCAGTACTCTGGGACGACGACTGCCGCTGCATTTGATGGTATTGCCAAGGCTTGTAAATCTATCTCGACGCTTCCGAGCATTTCATTGGTGCGCGACTATCATGACAACGCTCGTTATATCAAAGCGCTAGCCAATTCAGTACGAGCACATTGGGAGCAGCACGGAAGAGCGGATTACTTGCTGTGCTCATATCATGGTATTCCCAAACGCTACGCTGATAACGGTGACGTCTATCCTCTGCATTGTGAAGCGACGACGAAGCTTCTGGGTGAAGAGTTAGGCCTAGATTCGTCGCAAATAGGAATGAGTTATCAGTCCATTTTTGGTCGTGAGGAATGGTTACAACCGTATACGGAACAGACGTTAAAGCAAATGCCAGATAAAGGCATTAAATCGCTTGATATTATCACACCGGCATTCTCGGTGGATTGTTTAGAAACACTGGAAGAAATCGCGGTGGAGGCGAAAGAAACCTTCATCGAAGCGGGTGGCGAAAGTTATCGTTATATTAGCTGTCTTAACGATTCGCAGGAACACATCGACATGATGGTTGAATTGGTTCAGTCTGCTTAATGGCTTGTCTTAATTAAAAAAGGGGTCAGACATTGAATGTCTGACCCTTTTTAGTTTTTAAGCTTATTGGTTTATTAAGCGAGTTGTGCTTGTTGCTCTTCTACTTCTTGAGCCTTGCTAATACCGTTAGACTCGGCACCGTGCATCCATTTTACTAAGGTACTTGAGAACACGAGTAAAATAACACCACAAATGACGGCCGTTGCGGCAATGCCGCCAAAGATAGCCATTGCACCTAGTTCACCAACGTGTGAACCAATAAGGCCAGCCACATAGTTTGCAATCGCATTGAAACCGAACCATGCACCCATCATAAGTGATGCGAGGCGAAGCGGTGCTAATTTCGTTACAAGTGATAGGCCGATCGGAGATAGGCAAAGCTCACCTAGTGTGTGGAAGAAGAACGCACCCACTAACCAAAGCATAGAGGTTTTAACTGCAGTGTCGCCGCCTTGCTCCATCACCGCACCAACCATACAAAGGAAGCCAAGTGCTAGGAAGAATAGTGCTAGAGCAAATTTAACTGGAGAGTTAGGTTCACGCTTACCAAGTTTCACCCAAACTGCCGCTAAAACAGGAGCAAGAGTAATAATGAAGAACGGGTTTAGCGATTGGAACCAAGCTGCTGGTACTTCAAAGTCACCAATCATACGGTCTGTATATTGCTGCGTGTAGATGTTCATCAGGCCACCGGCTTGTTCAAAACCAGCCCAGAAAACGATAACAAATAGACCCATGATAAGGATAACTTTAAGGCGATCGATCTCTTCTTTAGTTAATGGCGCCTTTGTTTTTGAGTTGTTCAGTGCTTTTGCACGAGCAGCCGCAGGCACGTTACCGATTTCACCTAACCAAGATTTCGCCATAGTAAGCTGCATGATTAAGCTGAGCACCATACCGATACCAGCAACCACAAAACCTGCTGACCAACCGAATGAATCCGTTGCTGAGCCCACTATGATACCCGCTAGTAGTGCACCTAAGTTGATACCCATATAGAAGATAGTGAAGGCACCATCACGACGGTTGTCGCCTTCTTCGTAAAGGTCACCAACCATGGTTGAAATGTTTGGCTTAAACATACCGTTACCAGCGATAAGAAGTGCCAAACCGCCATAAAATAAGTGCGCATTAGGCTCGCCTGATGCCGCTGCAGCTAGAGTAAATTGACCTGCCGCCATCAATACACCACCAATGATGATAGATTTGCGTTGGCCAAGGAAGTTATCGGCAATGTAACCACCGATAAGTGGAGTGATGTAAACAAGTCCAGTATAGATACCATAGAGATCTAGAGCATCTTTAGTGGACCAGCCCATACCGCCATTCATAGTAGCATCAGTTAAGAACAGAACTAGGATGGCACGCATTGCGTAATAGGAAAAACGTTCCCATAGTTCGGTACCGAACAATAGAAACAGGCCTCGTGGGTGGCCTAGGATGTTGTGCTGTGCTGTCATAAGTTTTACTAATTTTAGTTATCAAAGAATATAATGTGCCAACTTGTATACATGACCAAATTAATAACTGCAATAGCATTAATTAATAGATATTGTGAATGAAATGTTTAACACGATGAAATGTAAGTAAATTTTTCAGGGATAGTACGAGAAAAATGTGCTGCAAACTAACATTTCATTTTTTGTTAACTCGCAATTATTAGGAATATTCCTCTTTACTATTCGATTCATTAATTGAACTTTAGAGAAAGACCGCAAATTTAGTGATACGATGTAGGTAATTAGAAACATTATGCAGTGAAAATGAAACGTTGGTATTTGCTTTATTGTAAGCGCGGAGAACAAGCTCGCGCGAAAATGCATCTCGAAAATCAAGGCTTAGAGTGCTACTACCCAGAGATCTCGGTAGAAAAAATATTGCGTGGCAAACGACAGAATGTGAAAGAGCCGCTCTTTCCATCCTATGTATTCGTGAAGTTTGATTATGAGGTAGGGCCTTCTTTCACTACCGTTCGCTCGACACGAGGTGTGGTTGATTTCATTCGTTTTGGCGCTCATCCTAAAGAGATCAATGGTGATCTGATTTTTGAATTAAGATCTATTGTTCATTGCGATGAGCCAGATTGCGCTGACCTTCCTGACAAAGGGGAGTGCGTTAGAGTCATTGGTGGTCAGTTTGCTGGCATTGAAGCCATCTTCCAAGAGGCTGACGGTGAAGCGCGTTCTATTATGTTAGTCAATTTGATTAACAAACAAGTCCCAGTAAGTATCGACAATAAAGATTTGGATATATAAAAAGAGCCTCAGCACTATGCTGAGGCTCTTCTTTAACATCGGGCTATTACTACCGACTAGTTGTTGCTGTGTAGCTCGCTGTTTAGCTCAACCGCAGTCTTATTGGTTAGACATTCGATTTGACCAGTCACAGAGTTGCGACGGAATAGTAGGTCTGGCTTACCTGCAAGGTCACGTGCTTTGACGATTTCTACTTCTTGACCAGAAGCATCAAGCATACGTACTTTAGAACCCGCTGTAACATACAGACCAGACTCAACAGTACAGCGATCACCAAGCGGGAAACCTAGACCAGCATTCGCGCCCAGTAATGAGTTCTCACCGATAGATACCACAACCGTGCCGCCACCTGACAGTGTACCCATGATAGATGCACCACCACCAATATCAGAGCCGTTACCAACGACAACGCCAGCAGAAATTCGGCCTTCAACCATGCTAACGCCTGTCGTGCCTGCGTTAAAGTTGATGAAGCCTTCATGCATAACCGTTGTACCTTCACCAACATGTGCGCCAAGACGTACACGAGAAGTGTCGGCAATACGAACGCCAGTTGGAACCACATAGTCCACCATTTTCGGGAACTTATCGACGCAATCAACCGTTAGTGTTTCGCCCGCAAGGCGAGCCTCGATTTGGCGGTCAGCCAGCTCTGGAAGGTCGATAGCACCTTGGTTAGTCCACGCGATGTTATGAAGCAGACCAAAGATGCCGTCTAACACAGTGCCGTGTGGTTGAACCAAGCGGTTAGAAATCAGTTGTAGCTTCAGGAAGCCTTCTGCAACAGATTGTGGCTTCTCGTCAGTGGCAAGAATAACGATAACTAATGGTTGAGAAGAGTTTGCTGCTTTTTCAGCGAAAGCTGCGTTTTGTGCATCGTCGTTTGAGGCGAATGCTGTCGCTAATGCGGCGCTTTGCTCTGCAGTTACTTCAATCGCTTGGTTACCGTCTGTGTAACCTGCTACTTCAGCAATGGCTGAGACCAGTGCATCACTTGGATTTAGACGTGGATGTGGGAAAAACGCTTCGATGATTTTACCGTCGCGGTTTTTGGTTGCGCTGCCGAAAGCAATTGAAAATGCTGCCATGACTCTCGTTCTCCATGTATAGAATTGTCCAAAAGTCGCGCCAAACTGCAGCGACTTGGTGTAATTTGTTGGCAATCATCTTATAGAGTGACAGGATGTGATGAAAGGGCAAAAATGGCAAAAGTCTGTAAAACGATACCCTTTGTCTTTTTAGCGATAGTTTTGTCTAATAAGAAATAGTCGCTATTAGAGACAAAAAAACCAGCAGGACCTGATTGGTCGGTGCTGGTTTATTGATGAGAAGGGAGAAATTAAGGTAAGCGAATTACGCTGCAGCCTCGCTATCGTCCTCTTCTACAGGCTCAACCACTTTTGGTTTCTTTGGTGTTGGTTTACGCTTAGCACCCAGAGCATAAAGCACTTCTTCTTTGCGTTGAGCAAGGAAAAGGGACAGCTCTTCCTGTTTTGCTTCATCTTCAATGAGCTCACTTTCGCCTAGCAGTGAGAATAACTCGTCTGCCATATCCAACATTTTGTCATAAGCGTCAGCTTCAGCTTTAGAGGTAAAAGTCATCTTTTCTTCTCCGTTGCGTTCCACCACGTACTTGACGATTACAGCCATGGTTAATCCTCTAATATGTTAATTTTGAAACGTGTAATACTGTCTGTTTATACAGATGCGAGATCCGCTTGTCCAGTCGGCGGGTCAAAAGTGAGAACTGATTGCCTATTTCCTATTCATGCAAGACTAGGCTTTATCCCACACCTGACAAAAATCGATAAAGTTCTTAAGCAGCGGGCTCTGATATTTCTCTTTATGAACTAATACCCAGAACCGTCGTTTCATATCCAGCGCAACAGGAAGTTGTTTGATACGACCGTCATTAATCGCGGTTTGTGCGGCAAGTTTAGATAAACACGCGAGACCTAATCCCGCCGATACGCAGTTAATGATCGCTTCTGTGGTATTCAGCTCGAATGCTTCGTGCCATACCTCTATTCTTGGTGCAACCGTTCTTAAGAAAAACTCTCTTGTGCCGGAGCCAGGTTCTCTCAATATCCAATCGCTGTTTTCAAGTAAGGTTAAATCATTCATGCCGCCGTTTGCTAGTGGGTGATTGACCGAAGATACGATACACATTTCGTCTTCACTAAACTGAGTGCTATTAAGTTCGGGATGCAGCGTTTTACCTTCAACCAAGCCGATATCCAACTCATAATCGATGAGCTTTTGGCAGATCAACGCGGTATTGGAGATAAACAACTGTTGCGCTTTATGTTGGTGTTGCTGGCGAAAATCACTCAATAAAAACGGCGCTAATTGATTACCAACGGTGTCACTAGCGCCAATGCGTAATTGCCCGCGATAGCTTTGCTCATCGCTAAATAGAGATTCTATGTCGCGACTTCGACTAAGCAGTTCATCGGCGAGAGGGAGTAATTTCTGACCCTCTTGATTGATCACCAAACGGTTATTTACCCGATCAAAAAGAGCATGGCCGATTTGCTTTTCTAGTTCACTTAACGACATACTCACCGCCGCTTTTGAGAGAAACAGTGTTTCCGACGCAGCAGTGAGCGTTTGATGCTGGGTGACGGCTACGAAGACTTTAAGTTGCTTAAGCGAGATATGTGGAGTCATGTTTAGTTAATCTGAACGTTGGTTGAATTTTAATGGATATACCTAAACATAAGACAGAGTTAGAATAAGCGCAACACATTAATTGAGGCAGCTAATAATGATTGCGACCGTGAAAAAAGCACACTACAGAGTTAAAGGCGCACCTACACCAATGGCAGGATTGGCTCTAGGTATCGCGAGTCTTGGCTGGTGCTGGGAAAATGCACTGGAACTGCATCATGGCGCACAGTGGATGGGCGCGGCCATCGCGAGTGTATTGCTTGTGATTTTGGCTTACAAATTTTTATTTCATAACCACCTATTAAGAGAAGACCTAGCACACCCTGTTGTAGGCAGTGTTGTTCCTACGTTTGCAATGGCCACTATGGTGGTTTCTCACTCAGTTGGTCAGTTTTTACCTAGACTTGGCGATGGTATCTGGCTAGTTGCTGTAGGCTTACATATCGTGTTCCTAGCAAGCTTTGTTTATCACCGCAGTCGTGATTTCGAATTACACCATATGGTACCAAGCTGGTTTGTACCACCTGTTGGTATTGTGGTTGCAGATGTGGCGTTCTCTGGTAATCCAAATCTGCAATGGGTAGCAAACGGTGCCTTGTACTTTGGCCTAGGTGTGTACGCAGTGATGCTTCCTACCATGATTTATCGTTTGATTTTCACTCATGAAATTCCAGACGCAGCTAAACCAACATTAGCAATTATGGCAGCGCCTGCGAGTCTCTCACTTGCTGGCTACCTAACTGTAGCAGCAGAGCCTTCACCAGTGATACTTGCACTACTGTTCGGTATCGCGGTACTGATGACGATGATTATCTACTTGGCGTTCATTAAATTGCTTCGCTTACCATTTAGCCCAGGCTATGCGGCGTTTACCTTTCCTATGGTTATTGGTGCTACAGCCTTGTACAAATTGGTGGCTTGGATGGGCGCTCACGGAATATCAGAGAGTGCGATTCAGCAAGTTCGAATGCTAGCCAATATTGAGTTAATTGTGGCAACGATTGTTGTGAGCTACGTAGCGGTCCGTTATCTAATGGCTTACCTACCTAAACCCTCACATCAAGCAGCGTAGAGTTCAAGTGAATATTAGAACTGAAGTTAATGTGTTAATCTTGAGTGAGGACAATTAGTTAAAGGCGCGCGGCAACGTGTTCACCGTTTATCACTCAAATCAAATCGATGTATTGAAATCTCTGCTGGTGCAATTAATCAAAATTGACCCACTAGAGAATCCATTTGAAAAAGAACAGATTCTTGTGCAAAGTCCAGGTATGTCACAATGGCTGAAAATGGCGCTGGCACAAGAATTTGGCATTGCTGCCAATATCGACTTTCCACTTCCCGCGACGTTTATTTGGGACCGATTTGTTCAAGTCTTGGATGAGGTGCCCAAGCGCAGTGCATTCAATAAAGAAGCGATGACATGGAAAATCATGCATCTGTTACCGCTTCATCTCAATGACCCAGACTTTGCTCCGCTCGCTCAGTACCTTTCCGATGATGCCGATGCCTCGAAACGCTATCAATTGGCAGAAAAAATCGCCGATATCTATGACGGCTATTTGGTTTATCGACCAGAGTGGATAGCGGCATGGGAAGCGGGGGAACCTGTCGTTGAACTAGAAGAGCAGCAGCCTTGGCAACCTAAGCTATGGCAGGCGTTGTATGATCATACGGTAGCGTTAGGTCAGTCACCTTACCACCGTGCTAACCTCTATGAACACTTTATTGATGCCTTAACACACAATGTGGATGTGAAGTCGCATGGTTTAGATAAGCTGCCTAAGCGTTTATTTGTTTTCGGCATTTCTTCTTTGCCTCCGCGATATTTGGACGCACTTAAGGCGCTCGGGCAGCATATTGATGTGCATCTGATGTTCACCAACCCTTGTCGTTACTACTGGGGTGAAGTGCGGGACAGAAAATATCTTTCTAAGCTTGCTGCCAACAAGCGTAAGCACTTACAACAAATTGCTGATGTGGCACATTCTGACGATATGTCGATGGTGGAGCAGCTTAAAGGCTCTATCGATCAAAATATCGAAGATGAACTGCATATCTCTGAAGTTGGTAACAGCTTACTAGCGTCTATGGGTAAGTTAGGAAGGGATAATCTCTATCTTCTTTCACAGCTGGAGTCGAACGAAATAGAAGCATTTGTTGATGGACAGCGAACGACGTTGTTGGAGAATATCCAAGCGGATATTTTGAACTTAGAAGAACACCAAGATGATCAGTTGTTGCTAAGTTCTCAACATAAGCCAACCATTTCACCTCAAGATCATTCACTATCTTTACACGTTTGCCACAGTCCAATGCGTGAAGTGGAAGTGTTGCATGATAACTTGCTAGCGATGTTTGATCGTAACCCCGATCTCAAGCCGCGTGATGTAATTGTCATGGTAGCCGACATCAACGCTTATAGCCCTGCGATTCAGGCGGTATTTGGTAATGCTTCCGGTGAGCGCTACATTCCATTTTCGATCTCGGACCGAACGGCAGACAAAGAAAGCCCTTTATTGAATGCTTTTAACCTATTATTGCAGTTACCTGAGTTGCGTTGTTCCAGTAGTGAGTTACTTGAATTGCTTGAGGTACCTGCTATTTTGCAGCGATTCAATATCAGTGACAGTGAATTTGCTACATTAAAACTTTGGGTCGAAGAGGCTCAGATACGTTGGGGTTTGGATAACCACACTGCCAGTGAGTTCGACTTACCTGAATTTGAGCAAAACTCATGGATGTTCGGTATTTCTCGAATGCTGGCCGGGTATGCTATCAGCGAACAAGCAGGCTTGTTTGAGTTTGAGCATGGCACCATTGCGCCTTATGAGCAGACTCAAGGTATGCAAGCCGAAAGTGCAGGAAAACTGGCACAGTTTATTGACACTATTACCAAGTATCGAGCATTGCTTGCCAAATCCGCGCCAATAGATACATGGCAAACCCACATTAATGCCTTGTTGGATGATTTCTTTGATGTTGATCTAGAAGGTGAAGTGGTTGTAAAAGCGATTCGTGACACGCTTTCTGGTCTCAAAGAACAGCTTCAAGATGCTTGCTATAGCGAACCACTTGCACCTCGCATTGTACGCCAATATTTTATCGATAAGCTATCGGGATCACGAGTCAGTCAGCGCTTCCTTGCTGGGCAAGTCAACTTCTGTACCTTAATGCCAATGCGCTCGATACCATTTAAAGCTGTGTGTTTGCTTGGTATGAATGACGGTGTTTACCCGAGAAGTGTTCCACCTGAAAGTTTTGACTTAATGACAGGTCGCACCAAACCGGGAGATCGATCTCGTCGAGATGATGACCGCTATCTATTTTTGGAAGCCTTATTATCGGCACAGCAACAGCTTTATATTAGCTACGTTGGACGCTCTATTCAGGACAACACTGAGCGAGTACCTTCGGTACTAGTATCAGAGCTGGTGGAATATTGTGAGCAAAACTACTGCTTGCAAGGAGATAGTGAATTAAGCGTGGATGAGTCTGGAGCCAAACTTCGCAACAGTTTGGTTCAGGAATACGCGATGGTGCCGTTTAGTGCTTCTCATTTTAAGTCCGCACACAGCTATCAAAGTTATGCCTCTGAGTGGCTACCCGCTGCTTTGCAGCAGCTCAGTAATGTGAGGTTTGACGGTTCAGAGCCATTTACGCTTGAGCCTATTGAACGTGCCGTCGGCAGTATTGTTGAGCTGGAACTTACCGAGTTGCAGCGTTTTTGGCGGTTGCCCGTTCAATATCTATTCAACCGCAGGCTTGAAGTCAGTTTTGATTCACAGCAGTTTACAACCGAAGACGATGAACCTTTTGCGCTTAATGGATTAGAGAGCTTTGTATTGCGAAAAGAGCTACTTGATGTTTTTACCAAATCAGAAGACGGCACTGACTTGCTAACGGCATTTAAATCCGAACAGAAGGCGCAAGGCTATCTACCTATCAATCACTTTGGTGATTTGGAATTTGCATCGAACGTGGCGCAAACTGAAGAACTCGCTAAGGCCGTGAGACCGTTGTCGAATAGAGCACTGGACGATACCGAAATAAACCTGCAATTAACCTTAGGTTCGAGCGCCATTAAGTTACAAGGTTGGGTCACGGGTATTTATGCCTCGGGCTTGCTTAGATACCGCAGTGGGCGTTTGCGTTCTAGTGACTATTTAAGTGCGTGGATTGACCATTTAGCACTGACCCTCGCAGGTCAACCAGCAGCGACCCATATGCTAGCCTACGACAAAAAAGAAGGGGTAGTACATCGTGTCTATCCTCAACTTGATAGCGTTCAAGCGGAACAGTATATGAAGCAATTACTTGAGTTGTTTCTTGGTGGTTTGGATAAACCTCTAGCCTATTTCCCTGAATCGGCATTAGCAGGTATCGAGGCGAACTATAGTCGAGGCAACTGGACTCCGAACGATGAAAAGATGTTGAGTAAAATGGAAGCTCGATTTATCGGTGGTTACATGCAAACGGGAGAGGGCGAGAATCCTTATATTTCTAGAGTCTGGCCTGAATGGAGTGAAGTGCTTGCCAATGATCTCAAGTTAGTCTCGCAGCTCGTGCTAGAAGCCCCAAGAACCCTAAGTATGGATGCTGAAGAGTACTACTCTCATGAATAGGGAAAGTTTCGTGAATTTGGGAAGGCTGCGTGAGCAAGAAAGGGGGCGGCCGCCAGTATTTTTATAGTGTGTAGGGAGATTGCTGTGCGGCCAAGTAGGTCAGAGGGACCAGTTTCTAGGGCGCATAGTAGTGGGAGCAGATAATGAATTCCGTGAATGCGATCGCACCCTGTATAAATGATAGTTTCATCTTATTGATAGAATTAAAGAATTAAGCGTTGGATCACACAGTTGAGTTTAAACACCATGTCACAGAGCCATGAACCAATAGCGTTAGACACCATGCAATTTCCATTGCACGGTGCAAGATTAATAGAAGCGTCAGCGGGTACTGGTAAAACATTTACCATTGCGGGCCTTTATTTGCGCCTACTTCTCGGTCATGGCAGCGACCAAAGTCGTCATAAACAGCCACTAACTGTCGACCAGATCTTAGTCGTAACGTTTACTGAAGCGGCAACGGCTGAGCTTAGAGATCGTATTCGCGCTCGAATTCATCAGGCTCGAATTGCTTTTGCGCGCGGTGATAGTGACGACCCGGTCATTAAACCTCTTCTAGATGACATCACAGATCATCGCTTTGCGGTAGATACTTTGCTTCAGGCAGAACGTCAAATGGACGAAGCGGCGGTGTACACCATCCACGGTTTTTGCCAAAGAATGCTGACACAAAATGCGTTTGAGTCTGGATCTCGATTTAATAATGAATTCATCACCGACGAAAGCCGACTAAAAGCTCAAGTGGTCGCAGATTTTTGGCGCAGTCAGTTTTATCCTCTGGGGTTGGAGCTTGCGAGTGAAGTCCGAAAGCTATGGGCGACGCCAAATGATCTACTCAAAGTCATTGCCAATTACTTGACAGGCCCGGCGCTGTCGCTAACAAATGTCGATGCTTGTAGTGATATTACCCAGCTTCATGCACAGAATTTACAGCGAATCCGAACCCTTAAGTCGGAATGGCTAGCGGTCGCTGACGACATTGTTGGATGTGTGAGTCAATCGGATGTAAACAAACGCAGTTACACTAAAAAGTCACTGCCGACTTGGGTTGAGGCGATTACTGATTGGTCTAAACAAGAAACATTGGACTACTACCTACCAACGCAATTAGAAAAATTCGCTCAAAACGTTCTCACAGAAAAAACGCCTAAAGGCGACGCGCCAACGATGACGATCTTTACTGAGATTGAAGCCTTCTTAGCACAGCCACCTGAGCTCAAAACCTCGTTGTTGGCATTGGCTATTCAGCATTGTCGTCAGCGATTGGCTCTAGCTAAGGAACAAAAGCAATGGCTCTCATTTGATGATTTGCTGACCCATTTGTCGGCGGCTTTGGACAGCGAATCTGGTGACAGTCTGGCGGAAAAAATCCGAACACAATTTCCGGTTGCGATGATCGATGAGTTCCAAGATACGGATCCGCTTCAGTATCAGATATTTAGTCATGTGTACTTAAGTCACGCCGACTGTGGTTGGTTTATGATTGGTGACCCGAAACAGGCGATCTATGGATTTCGTGGCGCTGATATCTTTACTTATATACAAGCTCGAAACCAGGTACAAGACCACTATACGCTAGGTACGAACTGGCGTTCCAGCGAGAGTATGGTCAACGGCGTTAATGCACTGTTTAAGCAGGCAGATTCGGCTTTTCTCTACGATGATGACATTCCGTTTCATGCTGTCAATGCTAGCCCTAAAGCGAGTAAAATGCAGTGGCAGTTTAACGGTGAACATCAAGCGGCAATGCAGTTTTGGCTCCAAGACGCGGAATCCCCCGTTGCTAAAAGTGAGTATGTACCAACGATGGCAGCCGCTACCGCTCAGCACATCAAACAGGTGTTGACCCAGTCCCAAACCGGTAAAGCAGCGCTGATTAATGGTGACAAAAACGAAGCAATTGAAGCGGGCAATATCGCTGTGTTGGTGAGAACTGGTAGTGAAGGTCAGTTGATTAAACAGGCCTTGGCTGAGCGCGGTATCGCTAGTGTTTATCTTTCCAACCGGGATAGCGTTTTTACCAGCGAAATAGCTGATGACTTACTGCGTTTGATGCTGGCAGTTTGGCATCAAGACGATGAAAGAATGCTAAAAAGTGCGTTAGCCTCCCAGCTATTTGCTCTGCCTGCCGTTCAACTGGACAGCCTCAATAATGATGAAAATCTCTGGGAACAAGTGGTTGCTGAATTTCGTGACTATCGCCAACAGTGGATATCGCGCGGTATTTTACCAATGCTGCGTTCAGTATTGTTTAAGCGAGAAATCTCCAACCGATTGTTGTCTACTGATGGTGGTGAGCGATTACTTACCGACTATCTCCACTTGGGCGAACTGCTGCAAGCAGCAAGACAAGATATGGAGAGCGACAGTGCATTACTACGTTGGTTGGGGCAAGCGATAGAGGATGCCAAGCAAGGATTAGGCTCTAGTGATGAGCATATTCAGCGTTTAGAGTCAGAGCGTAATCTCGTTCAGATTATCACTATTCATAAGTCAAAGGGTTTGGAATACGACTTGGTTTATTTGCCGTTTGTGGTGAATTATCGAGAAGCGATGGAAGCCAAGTATTATGATGCCGAAAGCCAATCATCGGTACTCGATCTACGTCAATCATCAGCCTCTATGGCACAAGCCGATAAAGAGCGGCTTGCCGAAGATTTGCGCCTCATCTATGTGGCATTAACTCGTGCAGTTTATGGTTGTTTTATCGGGATGGCGCCACTGAGAAATGGCCGCTCAACCAAGGAGCCAACTGGAGTTCATCACAGCGCAATAGGGCATCTAATCCAAAATGGTCAAGAAATGGGAGTGAGCGAGTTAAGTTCTGCGCTCAATCAGCTTGCCAATGCTTCTCAAGCTATCGCTATCACAGAGGTACCAGAACTTGATGAGGAGCGTTATCAAGAGTTGGCGCAACCGACCGAAGAGCTCGTCGCTAAAGCTCAATCAATGGCCATTGATCGTGACTGGCGAATCACCAGTTATTCAGCCCTTGTAAAACAGAGCCATCATAGCAACGATAGTGAGGTGTTTATTGAAGCATCTGGACTTGATATCGATTCATCCGAAGAGCATGAAGTCGACGTGTTATTGGAACCAGAAAAAACCATTTTTCATTTTCCTAAAGGGGCGCGTCCCGGCACGTTTTTACATACCGTGTTTGAAGAAATCGAATTTACCGAGCCCGCGACATCACTACAAAATAGCGAGGTTATTCGACAGCTTCTCGAGCGAGAGCAATACGATGCAGAATGGTTACCGGTGATTCAGCAACTTGTCGATCAGGTCATGAATACGGTGCTAGATGGTGAAGCGCTGTACTTAAGGGATAAGGACTCTATGCAACGTTTGGTGGAAATGGAATTTCTTTTGCCGATTGAAGTGCTTGATGCGGTGTCATTAAACCGTGTTATACAACGCTACGATGCGTTATCCGCTAAGGCGAGCGAACTGGGCTTTTACACCGTTAAAGGCATGCTTAAAGGTTTTATTGACCTAGTGTTCGAACATCAAGGTAAGTACTATGTGCTCGACTGGAAATCTAACCATTTAGGTGATGAAGCAGAGCGTTATCAAAAACATCAACTCGATAACGCTATGGTTGATCATCGCTATGATCTCCAATACCAAATTTATGCACTAGCGCTGCATCGGTTCTTGAAAACCCGTATCTCTGATTACGATTATGACCAGCATTTTGGCGGCGTGTTTTATCTCTTTTTACGTGGTGTTAGGCCCGACTCTGACTCCGGTATTTTTAGTGCTAGGCCCGACAAAGCCATGATAGAAGCATTAGATGGGCTTATTTCAGGAGAGTCTTTGCAATTAGATGAGACAAATGAGCAAATGGGGTTAGGATTCTGATGGCAATGGTATTAAAAAACTTCTCCGAATGGGTCACGTATCTAGCGGAAAAAAATGTCTTGAGACCGCTGGATTTTCAGTTTGCGAAGTTTATCTCTTCCATTGAGCAACAGCATCGAGATCCGTTGATGTGGTTAGCTGCGGTTACAAGCTACCAATTAGGTCAAGGGCATATTTGCGTCAACCTTGATGCAGATGAGCAAGTCTCTCTGCCGATGCCAAGCTTGATCGGTTTGTACGGTGAAGCTGCTGAGTCGCTAGAGTGCATGGTGAATCAAGTCGATTGGCAAAAGGTAATGACGGAGGCGTCTACGGTTACCTGTTTGTCTCCAAACGACATTATGACATCGGCGGTCACGCCATTGGTTTGGCAGCAAAATAGATTATATCTACAGCGTTATTACTACTTTGAGCAGACGATCGCTACTCGCCTCCATGCCATGGCTGAACCGATTTCCATTGAGAGAAATGCGCTGCAAAGCGTCGCAAAGATGTTAGACCGCCTATTCACGCGTGAGTACCACTATCTTTATTCCGCTTTGTCTGCTCTACCCGCAGAGCAGAATAATCAGGTTATGCGTCAGCAAGTTATCTGCGATTTTCTCGATGTGGTTAAGCCGGAATCTATCGATTGGCAATATGTTGACGATATAGTCACGCAAGCGACAAACGTAAAAGCACTTCAAGGTTTGGATGATGCTATTCCATTATCTCTGTGTTTAAACTGGCAAAAAGTAGCAGCCGCAGTTGCGCTTACACGTCGATTCGCGGTGATATCAGGTGGTCCCGGTACTGGCAAAACTACGACGGTAACTAAGTTGTTAGCTGCGATGGTACATCAGGCGAATCAAGCCGGTGAATCACCTTCAATTAAGCTGGTGGCGCCAACGGGGAAGGCGGCAGCTCGTTTGACGGAATCCATAGGTAAAGCGGTAGACTCGTTAACTGTGGAGCCAGAAATTAAGCAGCAAATTCCAACGGAGTCGAGCACGCTACATCGCTTGCTCGGTGCAATCCCCGGTCGCGTTGAGTTTCGACATAACAACGCTAACCCATTGCATTTAGATGTGTTGGTTCTCGATGAAGCGTCTATGGTGGATCTGCCGATGATGCATCGTCTATTGGATGCGTTACCGGCGCATGCTCGACTTATTCTTCTTGGAGACAAAGACCAGCTAGCCTCAGTGGAAGCCGGAGCAGTGTTGTCGGACATTTGTGACTTTGCTCAGTTTGGTTATAGCAGTCAGCAAAATGATTTGATTCAAGCGTTAACGCAGTTTGATTGCCGATTAGCTGGCAAAGTGGAATCTTCAAAATCCACCTCAGCATTGGTTGATAGTTTGTGTGTGCTACAAAAAAGTTATCGTTTTGATGCAAGGTCTGGCATCGGTCAACTGGCTAAGCAAGTTAACTCGGCAAATAGCTACGGTTTTGATCAGGTCTGGAACAAAACATTTGATGATATTGAATGGCTAGCCTTAAGCGCGGATAGCTATCAACAGTTAGTTGATAAGCTAGTACGTACTTACAAAGATTACCTGACGCTATTGGTGCGTGCCAATCCGCACGGAGAAGAACTGCAAAGTGCTGAAACGTTGTCACATTGGCAGCAGCGTTTGGCGAGAGAGGTGCTCTCCAGTTTTGCCCAAAGCCGATTATTGTGTGCGGTGCGTGAAGGCGACTTTGGGGTATCGGGGCTTAACCAGCGAATCGAAAAACGTTTAAAGCAGCGCGGACTCATTTCAAGAGGCGATGAAGCGTGGTATATCGGTCGCCCTGTTATGGTGACAAGGAACGATCATGGTCTTGGCTTATTTAACGGTGATATCGGCATTTGTATGTGGGACCATTGCGCTGAGACACCAAGGCTGAAAGTATTTTTTGAATTGCCTGATGGTAGTATTAAGTCTGTGCTGCCGAGCCGTATGCCTGAGCATGAGACGGCTTATGCGATGACGATTCATAAGTCTCAAGGCAGTGAGTTTTCTCATACGTTTATGATTTTACCAGCCGACTTCTCGCCCTTGTTGACTAAAGAGCTTATCTACACTGGCATTACTCGAGCGAAAAAACAGTTCACTTTGGTGGCTGATCAGCGAGTCGTGAATCGAGGTATTCGCCATAAAACGTTACGACATAGTGGTTTAGCGAAGCGATTAGTGAACTAAAACGTAAGAAAGAGAGGGATACAGTGAGTGGTTTTCCACCATCCATGGCGGTAGATGCCCAAAGCCTTTAGTTAAAGACTTCTGAATACGTGATTTGGTTGATTCGATACTGTTGTTGGTAAATCTTCATTAGAGACTTTACCTTGTCAGTTACCGGAAACACGCAATGGACATTGTGTCCTTCTAAGAACTGGTTTTCAGCCATATCCCAGAAGCTCTGAATGGAATTGCAAATAACTGTACGCATAGATGTCACTCTTAAAGTTGTCGTGGCACACCTAGCTATCCTTGCATTCCCCAAAAAGCACTATGTATTTGGGAGTCCCATCACAAAAATGCCTGTGATTTGAGCGAATTTTAGACAGTAATCTTTGAGAAGTAAAATAATTTGTGAATTTTATTGATAGCAATCGATTTCATAAAATCGACTGCTATCGAGCTATGATTAAACTGCTACAGACAAGATCTTTGATTTGCGCTGTAGGTTGTACAAATCTTGTTTAGCCATTGGCAGGGATTCTACACCGATCTCTAAGAATCCTTGCTCTCTAAACCAGTGCAAGCTATGAGTGGTTAGCACAAAGATCTGCTCTATCCCTTTCATCTTTGATTGTTGTTTCATGTGATTGAGTAATAACACGCCACGGTTGCCATCACGATAATCGGGATGAATAGCGACACAGGCCATTTCTGCCATCTTTTCATGTAGATATGGATAAAGTGCCGCACAGCCAATGATCAACCCATCTTTTTCTATGATGGTAAACTGATGGATTTCCTGCTCAAGTTGCTCGCGCGAACGACGAACTAAAATACCTTTTTCTTCAAGCGGGCGAATCAAATCAAAAATACCGCCAATATCATCAATATCGGCCTGTCGAACTTGTTCGGCACTGGCCATGACTATTTGCGTTCCGATACCGTCAAGAGAGAATAGCTCTTGTATCAATGCGCCATCAATTTTATAGCTGATAAGGTGACAACGAGGAACACCCGCGCGACAAGCCGACTGAGCGCCACGTAAAAAACGTAGCGTACCGCTGCTTTCACCCTCGTTAACGCGTTCTTTATCCTCGAACTGCTCGATAAGTTGATTGACCTCGGCAGGGAATAGTTCTGCAATAGCATTTCCATTTTCATCCAGCACGCCTTGCTCGGAACAAAAACCAATTAATTTATCGGCATTTAATTTTATTGCGACTTGGGTCGCCACTTCTTCTGAGAGAAGGTTAAAAGTTTCGCCTGTGACAGAGCCGGCAACCGGACCAAGAAGTACAATAGAACCTTGATCGAGTACTTGGTTGATTCCTTGGATATCGATACGACGGACTCGCCCACTGTGACAGTAGTCGATGCCATTATCGACTCCAAGAGGTTGCGCGATAACGAAGTTGCCACTGATGACGTTAAGTTGATTGCCTGCCATAGGAGTATTATTAAGACTCATAGACAGGCGAGCGGTGATGTCGAGTTGCAATCTTCCCGTCGCTTGCATCACGTAATCGAGACATTTTTCCGTCGTGACACGTGTTCCCTTGTGGTAAGGACAATGGCAATCATTTTGCTCCAGTAATTGGTTTATCTGTGGTCTCGCGCCGTGGACGAGAACCAGTTTGACACCGAGGCTGTGCAGTAAGGCAATGTCGCTGACGATATTGGTGAAGTTTTTATCGGAAAACGCTTCGCCACCTAACATAATGACCATGGTCTTGTTACGGTGTGCATTAACATAAGGTGTGGACTGCCTAAATCCTTTAACTAAGGCGGTACTACGAATCTTCACGCGGCTTACTCTTGGTTTATTTATGTTGAAATAATGACTTTTTATTCAGTATTGCGCAAGGTTTAATTTGCGCAGTTTAGGTGATGAGTTGCATGATTGGATTTGCAGTGACAATATGGCGCTGTCGATAAATGGTAAGGCTTGGTATGAGTAGCGGTAAGCAAAGCGGTGCAGTCGGAATCAAAGCAGTACCGGCAGCTAGACTAAAACCCAATAAGTGGTTGGAACGAACCTTAATCGTGCTGGCGTTAGTCGGTAGCTTAGCAGTATTAGGATTATATCAAGACTTGTATGACCGTTATCAATCTCATGCGAATCCAAAACAGGCCGTGTACGGTGTTTGGTACGAAAGAGATGCGGCTCCTTTTGCTAGAGATTCCTTCGAGCTTACTCCTGATAAAGTGGTTATCGATAACCGAGTAGTTGCGACAGACTTTGAGCTTACTCGTGATGAATTGTCATTCTATGTTGGTCCTACCTTGTATCGTTATCACATTCTCAATGAAGCTAAAACGGAATTGAGGCAATTATCACCGACTCATTACAATCCCATCTTTGTTTTGTCAGGAAAACACAAAAACAACCTACTATAACGTTCGGTTTTATTGCGCTTTTTTAAAGAGTTTGCCATCCTGAATGCACCACAAATAAGGGATGACTAACTTGATCAAACGTATTCTGCCTCTCGCCTCTGTATTGCTCGTATTTGGCTGCGCACAAACTGACCGCGCTCAGCAATATCAAGATGGCGAATTTACCAAACTGCTTAACAAGACCGAAGTTATCGAGTCGAACCAACCTAGAAACTTCAACTCTTTTGCAAGTCAGGCAGATGAAGTGATTAAGAAGTCGCCGTCGATGGCTAAAATCTATCAGCCTTTGTATGAGCAACTAGAGGCGTGGGCGATCCAAAGTGGCGATCCAGCGCAACTGGCAAATTTTGGTGTGCAAGCGGCCCAATTAGGGGGCGGCGATAACAAAGGTAATGTGTTATTTACAGGCTATTTTTCGCCAGTGATGGAACTGCGTCACAAGCCAGATGAAACCTTCCGCTATCCGGTCTATGCCTTACCAGATTGTTCGCAAGACTGCCCAACTCGAGCTGAAATCTACGGTGGTGCGCTTAATGGTCAAGGTTTAGAGCTTGGCTATGCAAGCAACTTGATTGATCCATTCATTATGGAAGTGCAGGGTAGTGGCTTTGTTCATTTTGAAGATGATGACACGCTCGAATATTTCGCCTATGCCGGCAAAAACAACAAGGCGTACGTGAGTATCGGACGTGTGCTTATTGAACGCGGTGAAGTACCAAAAGAAAAGATGTCGCTTAAAGCCATCAAAGATTGGGTGATGCAGCAAGATGAGCAGACCGTGCAAGAGCTACTAGAGCAAAATACCTCGTATGTGTTCTTCCAGCCTCAAGATGCCGCACCGGTGACGGGTACGGCTGGCATTCCATTATTGCCAATGGCGTCGGTAGCGGGTGATCGCTCAGCATTTCCAATGGGAACACCAATCCTTGCAGAAGTACCGCTGTTGAATGCGGATGGTACGTGGAGTGGTGCCCATGAATTACGTCTATTGATTGTGCTTGATACTGGTGGGGCGGTAAAAGGAAATCACTTCGACTTATATCATGGGATGGGTGATTTTGCGGGTACACAGGCTGGTCACTATAAGCACTTTGGTCGAGTTTGGAAGCTTGGTCTAGAAAACTCGGCGACAGAGAGTCCTTGGGCATTGCCACCTGAGAAAAAGTAACATTGAGAAAATAGTACGAGCGTGTTTCGTACATAGTTGACCTTTTTACTAAGAGTGCGTATAAATCGCACTCTTTCTTTTTTCTCCGAGACAAGTTAGGTAACCCATGCGAGAACTTAACCAACCAGCTTCTGATAGCTACAATCAAAGATTTGGCGGCACGCGCAGACTATACGGCAACAGTGAGGTCGAGATCTTACGTGCGGCGCATATTTGTGTGGTAGGAATTGGTGGTGTGGGTTCATGGGCGGTTGAAGCGCTTGCAAGAACTGGCGTGGGTGAGCTGACTCTTATCGATATGGATGACGTTTGTGTGACCAACATTAATCGCCAAATCCATGCGATGTCAGGTACTGTTGGTCAGAGCAAAATTGAAGTTATGGCTGAGCGGGTAAAATTGATTAACCCCGAATGCAAAGTTAATTTGATTGATGACTTTATTACAGCAGACAATGTCTCGGAATACATCAGTAAAGACTTTGACTATGTACTGGATGCCATTGACAGCATTAAACCTAAGGCAGCGCTATTGGCCTACTGTCGTAGCAACAAAATCAAAGTTGTGACCACTGGTGGAGCTGGTGGACAGACCGATCCAACACAAATTATGGTGGCGGATCTGACAAAAACGATTCAAGACCCGTTAGCTAAGAAACTCAAAGACACTTTGCGTCGTCATCACAACTTCAGTAAGAACCCTGCACGTAAGTTTGGCATTGACTGCGTATTTTCTACGGAGCAGCTTAAATACCCTCAAGCTGATGGTTCTGTCTGTGGAGTGAAGTCTACGGCGGAAGGGCCAAAACGTATGGATTGTGCAAGTGGTTTTGGCGCGGCTACGGTAGTGACTGCGACATTTGGCTTTGTTGCGGTGTCTCGTATCGTTGAGAAGCTTATTCAGAAATACGCGCAGAAATAGAGGCCGCTTATGTCATCAGGTAACAACAACCCATTTGGATTGGAAATCAACGCACAAGATGTTGTTGACGCCATGGCTCAATTGAAAGGTTGGGAAGATCGCTATCGACAGGTTATTCAGTGGGGTAAGAAGTTGCCAGTATTGGATGAATCTCTCAAGCAGGATCAGGTTCTAGTTGCTGGCTGCGAAAGCTCAGTATGGTTAGTACTTACCCAGCAAGAGGGCAAATGGCAGATTCAGGCAGATTCTGATGCGCGAATCGTTCGTGGCTTGATCGCTATCGTTTTGGCAGCTTTCAATGGTAAAACATCGGAGCAAATATTGGCGTTCGACTTGGATGAGTATTTCGCACAGTTAAACCTCATCAATCATCTTAGTCCATCTCGCGGTAATGGCTTGAAAGCCATTGTTGATGTCATTAAGTCTAAAGCGTCAGAGTAATTGGTTATAAATAAGGTCGACTCACATTCGTTAGTCGACCTTATTATTGAAGCGATGTTGTTGAAGTTTGAAACGTTATCGTTACAGCATATCCACCGCTTTAGTTAGTGCGATAAGAAATCTCTCTACATCTTCTTTTGTGTTGTAAATAGCAAAAGATGCTCGAACTGTTCCCTTCACACCAAGCGCATCCATTAATGGATGAGCACAGTGATGACCAGCTCTTACTGCAATGTTCTGTTGATCTAACAGCGTGGCGATATCTTGATGGTGAACGCCATCCATCACAAAAGTGATGACGCTTGCACCAGGTTGGTAACCAATGATGCGAATATCCTCTAAGGCGCTTAAACCCTGAAAAGCTTGATGTTGTAGGTCACTGATGTGACTCTCCAGTAGTTGACGGTCATAGCTTGATAGCCAATCTATGGCACAAGCTAGTGCTAAGGCTCCTGCCACATTCGGAGTCCCAGCTTCAAACTTTCCGGGTAGTTGACTAAATGTGGTGCCTTCAAAAGACACTTTTTCCACCATCTTGCCACCACCATGCCAAGGCGGCATAGCTTCCAGTAGGGCTAGCTTGCCATACAGCACCCCAATACCAGCTGGTGCATACAGTTTATGTCCTGAAAAGACGTAGAAATCAGCATCCAACGCTTGTACATCCGTTTGCTGATGAACAATACCTTGCGCACCGTCGACTATGATAATGGCATCGGTGTTAGCCCGGGTTAGCGTTACAATCTTATCTAGCGGCAGAGCAGTTCCAGTAACATTAGTGACTTGCGTAGTGGCGACAATTTTCGTTCTCGGGTTGAGTAGCGCCTCAAACGCATTAAGATCAAAGTGACATTCTGGTGTTATTGGAATCTTAACAACCTTCGCGCCAGTTTGCTCAGCAACGATTTGCCACGGGACAATATTTGCATGATGTTCCATCTCAGAAACCAGAATCTCGTCCCCTGGTTGTAGGGTGCTTCGAGCGTAAGTCTGTGCGATAAGATTGAGTGCTTCGGTTGCCCCTCGTGTCCAGATGATCTCTTTACTAGAAGCCGCATTAATAAAGCGCGCCACGGTTTCTCTCGCTGCTTCAAAGCGCTCGGTTGCAACTGCGGTGAGTGAATGTGAACCACGATGGACGTTGGCGTTTTGGTTACCATAATACTGAGTGATACAGTCGATTACAGCTTGCGGTTTTTGTGTCGTTGCCGCACTGTCCAGATAAACCAAATCGCCATCAATAGCTGGGAACTGGGCCCGAATGTTGAGTAACTCACTCATCGTATTTACCCATTTTATGATAGTGAAGAGTCGGGTTGGTGATCATAGGCTCAGCCACTTGCCAGGCTTTTTCTTTACCACATAAGGCGATGATAATTTCAATCGCAAATTCGAGGGCGGTTCCAGGGCCTTGGCTTGTGATAAGGTTGTGGTTGATATCAATTGTTACTCGTTTGCTGCGCCAGCGGTTTTCTGGGATATGTGATTGAAAACTTGGGTGGCCAGTCATCAGCGCATTCGGGTAAAGCTGGTGATGTTGCAACACCAATGCAGGAGCTGCGCAGATAGCACCAACCAGTTTGCCGTCGTATTGGTGTTGGCGAACCATTTCGACTAATAATGTGCTGTCTCGAAATGTTTCGGCGCCGCCTACACCGCCTGGTAAGGCGATAACATCGAACTCTTCATCGGCGACATCGACCAGCCTGCAATCCGCAGTCAGGGTGACACCACGTGACGCTTTCATCGTCAGCGCGCCATCAAATGCCGCGCTAGCGACGGTCACGTTGAAACCTGCACGCACCATAATGTCGATGATGGTAATCGCTTCCATCTCTTCGGTGCCTGGCGCTATGGGAACAAGGATTTTCTTAGTCATGTTGATTCCAACTTGATTCGATCTGTTTAATTTGATGATACAGGGCTAGGTTGGTGGGAACAGCAATACCGTATCGCTTTGAAATAGAGACCACATAGCCGGTAATATAATCAATTTCGCTTTGTCTTTTATTATAAATGTCTTGATGCATGGATGAGTAGTTTTGCGCAGTGGCATGGATGACTTTGTAGACGGTATCCAACATCTCTTCTGCTTTAAGAGTCACTCCTACTTTGTTTGCACACTCAGTTGCTTCGCGCACTACCATGGCGATCTGTTGCTGATAATCTTTATGAGCCAGTCCACCATTTTGACAGTTGTTGATAGCTGTTAATGGGTTTATGGCGCAGTTAATAACAAGTTTGCTCCATAGTGCAGTTTGAATTTCAGAATTCCAAACTACTGGTTTAAAAGCATGGTCGAGAACGTCGGCGATAAAGGAACAACGTGAGCCTTTGTCATTCCAGGCCCCAATAAAGGTCTGGCCTAGGCCAGTATGGCGTACTTGTGAGCTTGATAGTTTAAGCGCGCCGTGAGTAGAAGTACCAAGTAACACTGGGTGGTGATTAACGGCGGTTTCTAAGTGCTCAACGGTGCCCATACCATTGTGAAGAAAGAGCAAGATGGTATCGCTATTTAAATGTTTCAGTAGTGGCTTTAAAGCCAATTCCACTTGCCATGCTTTCAATGTAACGATAACAAGATCACTCGCTTTAAGTGAGGTAATATCGCAATTGGGTAAGTGGATAGCACTACCACCATCTAGCTCGATGGCTACGGTATCTTGAGGTGAACGCCCCCAAACCGAAGCTCGATGCCCTGCCTGATGAAGCTTATAAGCGTACAAAGAGCCAATGGCGCCGGGGCCTAAAATAGTAATATTCACAATAGCTATGTAATCGTGGAAAGAGAGGGTAGAAGAATAGCAAATTTAGCTGTGGTTTTCGAAAGCTATGTTAGCGAGTTGGTGATACAAAAAATGGCGCCGCAGCGCCATTTTATCTAACTTCGAAGAATTAGAAGTTGTATTGTAGACGGTAGATGATTGCATCACCGTAGTGCTGTTGATTTGCACCAGAAGAACCGTAAACACCAAGCTTGTTGTTGAAGTAACGGTATTGGATAGCTGCAGTTAGGTGCTCTGTTGCGTGCCAGTTGAATAGCAATGCACCGTTAAGGCCATTTTTACCGCCTTGGTTTTCTGCATACGCATCGTTACGGTCAAATTCGATTTCGTTCCAGTTAACGAACGAGAAGTTTTGGCCAAACGCTTCGAAACCGTAGCGTGCTGTCCAACCTGCCATGTAGCCATTTCGACCGTTAACATTTTTGTTGACTCCAAAATCATCCCAAGATGTGATGTCATGAACACCAATCCAAGGTTTGAAGAACCAGTTATCACCTTGTAGAGCCGTGTAACCAAGACCTAAAACACGGTTGGTTTCACTTTGCGATGGGTTGTCGTGGTGGTAAACCTGACCGTATAGCGATACGCCAGTATCACCTAGGTAAACGTGTGCAGTACCTTTGAATGAGTTCTTTTGCTCAGAGGCACTTTTTTCAACACTTTCGCGATCGTAGAAACCGTACAGTTCACCCCAAGTGAAACCCGCACCACCTTCAATACCAAGAACAAACTGGTTACGACCGTTACCGTTGTTACCATCTTGGATAGAGTTAGGACCGTGATCCCAGCTCTGATGATCAAGATAAACGCCACCAAAACCGTATAGATATTCTGCTGAAGCTGGTACTGAAGCTACCGCTGCAACAACGCCAAGAGCTAAAAGTGATTTACGCATAGTGTTAACTACTCTTTAAGTTGTACTGAAATTAGCCGCGAATCCATGCGAACTCATCCGATGGGTGGGCATGATAGCGATTTATATCTCAAAGTAAATGTGCAACATCGCAAACGTTTACTAAAGTTTGTGAGAGTAATCACAAATACTAGCGGTGGATGGGAACTTTTATAAATAGCCTACAATTTAATCAATATTGTCGATCTGTGTGATAACAAAATCTCGATAGTTGTTAACATATTTTGGTTCTGATCGTATTTAGTGAGTTAGCGTAGAAAGGGTATCGAAAACTAAAAGGAACTATGATGACGCAGATAAAGTTGTTTCCTTTGCGCTCAGTGGTGTTGCCTGAGGGAAAAATGAGGCTCAGGATCTTTGAACCTCGTTACAAGCGCATGGTAACGGAGTGTCTGAAAAATGAATCAGGTTTCGGCGTCTGCTTGATCAGTGCATCCGCGGGAGCCATCCCCAGTAACGTTTCATCTGTAGGCACTTACGTCAGTATCGTAGATTTTGAGAGCCTTGATGACGGGATGCTTGGCGTCACCGTGTCTGGGATTCGCAAATTTCAGATTCACCATGTCGAGTCTGAAGAAGACGGTTTGCGTCAAGCCCAAGTCAGTTGGATAGAGAGTTGGCCTCCGACAAATTTGAGTGATGAAGACCAATTCATCGGTGAGCGTCTCCAGCACGTCTACGAAAAGTTTCCTCAAATTGGCAACTTGTACCTGCATCGCTTTTTTGACGACGCAGCTTGGGTAAGCCAGAGATGGTTGGAAGTACTGCCACTAGAGTGTCATCACTTCGAACATCTCGTAACACAACAGGATTGCTCGGCTACGTTGTCATTTTTGGGGGAAGCGTTTCGTAGCGACGACGCTGATAATGCAACCAGGCACTAAATATTTGTTCAACCGCAGTGATCGTTGTTGTAAATTCGACGTATTAAATAGGAAGAGATTTGGATCATCTGGAAAACTAGGGATACAAGGCATGACATTAGATAGTCCCCAAGCCCTTAGTAAGCAAGAATGGGCAGAATGTATGGAACGGGTTAAGCAAAGGGACAAAAGTGCCTTTGCCAACCTGTTTAACTATTTCACTCCTCGCTTGAAGCAATTTACCTACAAGCACATGGGCAATGAGCAAGTGGCCATCGAAATGGTGCAAGAGACCATGGCGACGGTCTGGCAAAAAGCACATCTATTCGATGGATCGAAAAGTTCGCTGTCGACTTGGATATACACTATTGCGCGCAACTTATGTTTCGATATGCTCCGCAAGCAAAAGGGTAAAGAGCTGCATGTCCATGCTGACGACATCTGGCCTACAGACTATTGCCCACCAGATTTTGTTGAACACTATTCTCCGGAAACTGATCGTTTGAAAGAACAGATAATTAGGTTTTTGGATGAGTTACCCAAAGCTCAGAGGGAAGTAGTGCAAGCGGTTTATTTGGAAGAGTTACCTCACCAACAAGTTGCTGAAATGTTCAACATTCCGTTGGGGACTGTTAAATCGCGGTTGAGATTGGCAGTGGAGAAACTTCGACATTCAATGGAGGCAAATTGATATGAGTCATCACCCTAGTTCAGAATTATTAAAGCTTTATGCGACGGGTGAGATAGATTCTGCGCACGGTGCAGCAATCGCCTCTCACATTGAGACTTGCTCAGAATGTCGCTCCAAAGTGATGAAATTTGAAGCAGAAGCAGGCGAAGCTATGATGCTTTTAAGTTCGAAGGAAGAAAAATCTTCAAAAGATTTGGAGATGGTT
This sequence comes from Vibrio mediterranei, assembly GCF_900088415.1. Taxonomy (GTDB): domain Bacteria; phylum Pseudomonadota; class Gammaproteobacteria; order Enterobacterales; family Vibrionaceae; genus Vibrio; species Vibrio mediterranei. The sequence continues at coordinate 708,924 of NZ_FLLQ01000002.1, read as the reverse complement.
TTTTCCAACATGCTTGACGATATAATGACCCTTGACGCTGACTATTCTAAACCCAAGGCGAGAAAACCCGGCAAGGTTCAGGTAGATGGCAAAGAGTTTATTGTTCCGGCGACGATAGCTCCTCTCGTAGAAAGGATGAGTGAATGGCGGAGTTATGGCGGCAAGGTGTTTACTTCAACAATTGATGTTGATGAGGAATGTAGGGTAAGCCTACTCTACATCAACCAAGGCGTTCAGGTACCCCAGCACACCCACAAAGGGTTTGAATCAACACTTGTATTACACGGTAGTTTTAAAGATGAAAACGGCGAATATCATGTTGGTGATTTCATTCGTGAAGACGGAGAAACTAAACATGCGCCTCAGACCGTTGAAGGACAAGATTGTTTGTGCCTGTCGATCCTAACCGAGCCAATGATCTTTACCCAAGGCGTAGCAAGAGTATTTAATATGTTTGGGAAGGGGATGTATCCTTAGGTGCAAGATAGGGTCATATCGCAAAGGAAAGAGCCTCAACGTAAATTTGAGGCTCTTTTTTATTTCAACTATTCAGCTAACTTATCTTCTTTGATTTCTTGTCGGTCTCTTTCGCGTGCTTTATCCAAGAGGTCGGCAAAATAGTGCCTTAATGAATACAGCATAATAAGACTGGGAATAACCATTAGCGATGTAATGACAAAGAATAGGGCCCAGTCATTTAGCGCATCAACCAATTCCCCACTAAATGAAGCCAAGGTAGTTCTACCGAAGTTACCCAAAGAGGCCAATAGGGCGTATTGTGTCGCCGAGAAAGCCTGTCCCGTTAGTACGGTAAGGAACGAAACGAAGGCAACAGTGGAGAAGGCGGTAGTAAAGTTGTCCACTAAAATGGTTGCTAAGAACAGGTGCTCAGTCGGACCAACCTTCGCGATCCATGCAAACATCAAATTACTGGCACTCATCGCGATACCGCCAATCATCAACCCTTTTACAATACCAAAACGCACGTTGAACATGCTGCCCAATAGTGTAAATAAGATGGTTGCGCCCCAGCCAATGAGTTTGGAATAGTAGCCAATTTGCTCGTTACTAAAACCGATCTCTTTGTAGAACGGAATTGACATTCTGCCTAAGAAGGCTTCGCCGATCTTAAACAAGAAAACAAACAACAGTAGGGTAATCGCGACCTGAACACCATTACGGCGAAAGAAGTCGAGAAAAGGTTCAATAACAGTAACTGATAGCCAGCTAATTACTGGGTTGCCAACCACTTTCTCATGGCGCTTCTCGGCTTCAGCTTGCAATTTATCCCTTGCGGTTGTTGGCTCTCCTACGAGAAGAGTAAATAGCATCAAAATAGCAACGATACCGGCCATGCCGTAGTAGACGCCATTCCATCCCATTGAGTCGGCATTGATAAACGCCAGGTAGCCAGGTAACGAGTAGCCTGTCCACCAACCAATCACAGCCATAGCTGATGCTTGGGGTAGCTTGTTCGACTCAGATTTCGGGAAGGTGTCGATACGAAATGCATCGATAGCAATATCTTGTGTCGCTGATGAAATTGCGATACACAAAGCGAGCATTGACGTAAACATCAAATCATTGGCGGGGTTAACACCTGCAATAAATAAGGTAGCAACCAGAATGAAGCTCTGACACAAGAATATCCAACTACGACGTTGACCGAGGGCTGAGTGCAGGACGGGCAATTTTACCCTATCGACTAATGGAGCCCACAAAAAGTTGATGGCATAGACAGCAAAAACAGAACCAAAATATCCGATGGCAGCACGAGTTAAACCTGCATCTTTTAGCCATCCAGACATATTAGAGCCAATCAGAACCCATGGAAAGCCACTTGAGCATCCCAACATAAAGACCCAAAGCAGTCGTTTGTCCCAATAGCTTTTGACCGTGTCTAACCACGTCATTTTTTGTTCCACAATTGCGCTCCCTTTATCCCAAAATGTTGATAGCCAGTTCAAATGACGAACTATGCTATCAAGCTATGGGTTTAGTTGACTATCAATATTGAATCAACTTTTTAATGCTAAGTTACTGAATAATTTCCATTTTAGTAATGACGATTGGCTCCATTGGAACATCTCGCATACCACGAACGCTACGGGTTGGTTTCTGCGCCATTTTTTGAACTACATCAAAGCCTTCAATAACTTGACCAAACACAGCATAACCTGGGTTCGTCACGCTGTAATTCAAGAAGTCATTATCAACGAAGTTAATAAAGAACTGACGTGTTGCAGAGTTTGGATCTTGGGTTCTAGCCATGGCAATGGTTGCCGCGTCATTATCCAGTCCGTTTGAAGCTTCATTTTTGATTGGGGCGTTAACCGGTAAGCGGTTAAACTTGCTATCAAAACCACCACCTTGTGCCATAAATCCCGGAATTACGCGGTGAAATTGACTATTTACGTAACTGCCATCTTCAACATAGGTTAAGAAGTTTTCTACCGTGATAGGTGCTTTCTCTTGGTTCAACTCTACGGTGAATGAGCCCAAATTTGTTTCGACTTCTACTTTTGGTCCTGCAAAAACGCTAGTAGCGATCAGTGCTAGAGAGGCGACAAGTGTTTTCATCATTAGAAACGTTCCTTCATGTAATCTTGTAGCTCAGTATCGTTAGCAATTTCTTTTAAAACAAGGTTTACGGTGTCATTAAGTACGGTTTCGATCTCTTCGTTAGAAGCACTCATTAATCCAGAACGCTTTGCTGTCCCTGTGTAGGTTTTCACCAATTTACCTTGTTCATTTTCCGCCGTCAGCTCAAGAATGACTGTCGCGTTCATGTCATTCTCCATCACGGTATGCTTGACCGAGACTAATGCTTCTTGGATTTCAACTTTTAGTGTGTTCTTACTGTTTACGGTTACCTGATAACCTTCTGAAGAGAATTGGTTAACTAGGGCGTTCTCGATACCAATGCGAACATTTTGTCGAGTATGTACAGGGGTGATGTTTGCTCGACCGTTATCCAGTAAAGCTACGTATTGCGCAGTACGTACATCTTGGCTGGAGATGGACATCGCCTTACCTTCAACGATCTTGGCAGCGCTGGTTGCTGCGGTTGGCGCAAAATTAATCTGTTCTTTTTGAGGACTTGCACATGCAGCAAGTAAAACGACTGAAGCAGCCAGAACGAGCTTTTTCATTGATTATTCCTTTTCACACTCTTCAAAATGACGAGTAAAGTTATGAAGTCCGCTTGGACCTCATGATGAATATTATCCGATTATTGTTAAGCTATATGACTATTAGCAGCAACAATGACTCAAACTTTACTTAGTTGCCTGTAAAATAACAAATTTGGCGTTAGATGCGACAAGTTTTACATTGTGTTTGCCAAAGAGTCGCGCCAGTTTTTTATCGTAGCCTAGATGGCGATTGCCGATAACCATTAACTCCCCTGTATCTCGAAGAACTTGCTTAGCATCACAGAACATTTGCCACGCAATGTGATCGGTCACCGCTTGTTGTTGATGGAAAGGAGGGTTGCAAACCACCAAATCTTGACTGTCTGCTTGGAAGCCGTCTAAGCAATTATTTGCCACAAATTCACAACCATCTAGCGCTAGGTTGTTTAAAGTTAGGTTGTGATGAGCTGACTTCACGGCCATAAAGCTTTCGTCGATAGCCGTGATTTTTGCTTGAGGGTTGAGTTGTTTTAGCTTCAGTGTTAATACGCCATTACCGCAGCCCAAATCGACGATGTCTTGATATTTGGTGTCGCTCTTAAGATGTTCTAGGATAAACCGAGCACCCAAATCAAGACTTTCCCCCGAGTACACATTTGGTAAGTTAGAAAGTACCAATTTATGCTCTGCTACTGGCCAAGTGGTATAAGGGTCAATACTCTCTTGATGTGCGCTGTTCAGCTCTGAAAACACCAAACGATGCTTTTTCCAAGCGAGTGAAGTTGTGGTGTGTCCCGCATATTTTTCAAAAATCTTAAGAGTAGAACTATGGATCTCTTTTGCTTTGTTTACGGCAATGATCGAGCAGTTATCTTTGTACTTTAAGGCGACTTGGTTGAGCTGCCATGTCAAGTAACGATTGTTGCGGGGAATCTGCATCAACACGATATCTACCTGTTGCGGCCATTCATCGGTTGAGGCACGAAGATCGATGGGCTTGCAATGGTTAAGCGCTAAATTATGCTTAATGCCCTGATGAGAAATAAAAGAATCACTGATTGTAGTCACCTGATGCTGTTCTGAAAACCAGCAACTTAAGGCACCAAAACTGTCGTTAAGAATCAGTATATTAGATCCGGTGGGTATTTTTAGCTCTTCAAAATGTTGAATCAGGTATTCGTCTCCAGCATCCCAAGCTTGAAGTTGTTCATTGTTGAGTTTAGGGAAACGAAATAGTGAATATGAGCGCTCAAATAGGTTTAATTCAGTCTTCATAATGCTGTGATTTGGTGACAATGGTTGTATTTTGACAAAATCTCGGAACTTTCGCCAAGGCGAATATGATTTAAGGGAAGATTCTTGATTAAGTAAAGTATATACTTTACCGTCTAAATAAAAATAAATAGTTACAGCCCAAGGAAGTAAGATGATTCAACAAACCATCGAGCAAAAGCTCCATCAGACTTTCAACCCCACATTCTTAGATGTTCGCAACGAAAGCAATATGCATAATGTCCCTCCAGGTTCGGAGAGTCATTTTAAAGTAATTGTTGTCAGCGATAGCTTTAATGGCGAGCGTCTTATTGCAAGGCACCGTAAAGTCAACACGGTCTTAGCAGATGAATTGGCAGGTCCTGTTCATGCCTTAGCAATCCATACTTATACACCAGAAGAGTGGACAAAAGAGAATCAACTTGCCCCAGACAGCCCTAATTGCGCAGGCGGCGGTAAATAGCTCTATACTCTTTCTAGTTTTGGTGCAGGTCATAGCGTTTCGGTAACAATCACACGCGTCAACAATAAACCTCAGTTATTTTTACGTAAGTGTTTGATGGAGTTGCTACCACTTTGGTGGTAATTCATTAACAGCGTGTCAACATATAATGTTATGTGTTTTTGTTAATGAGGAATGTTTCAGGATATGAATGGAGCAATCGCTTATTTTCAAAAGGGTTAATAAGACTTTGTGCGATTGGTCAAAGTTATACATATTCACAACCCTAGAGATAGCAAAAGTTTCGAAATAATGACCCCTTTACAGGGATTCATCATGGCATCCCCTTTGCAAATGATGCTAAACTACCGCACCAGAAAAATCTCGCAGTGATTCTATGACGAGATTGTTAAAGTGATGTTGCTGCCTTGGTGCTAGTAAAACCAAGGTTAGACACTCAATGTCGTGTCTATATGTTACGCAATTTTAAAGAATCTTTTTCCCGATAAAAGTAGTGCAAGTGCGTATGATTACAATAAAGAAGGGCTTGGATCTTCCTATCGCAGGAACTCCATCCCAGGTGATTAATGATGGTAAGTCCATCACTAAAGTCGCCTTGCTTGGCGAAGAGTACGTGGGTATGCGTCCAACAATGCATGCTCGCGTGGGTGATGAAGTGAAAAAAGGTCAGGTTCTTTTTGAAGATAAAAAGAACCCTGGTGTTAAGTTCACTTCTCCAGCAAGCGGTAAGGTTATTGAAGTTAACCGTGGCGCGAAGCGTGTCCTACAATCTGTTGTGATTGAAGTGGCAGGTGACGAGCAAGTTACTTTCGATAGCTACACAGCTGACCAACTAGCAGGTCTTGATCGCGAAGTGATCAAAACTCAACTGGTTGAATCAGGTATGTGGACTGCGTTGCGTACTCGTCCGTTTAGCAAGGTACCGGCGATCGATTCAACGACTCAAGCGATTTTCGTAACTGCAATGGATACTAATCCACTTGCGGCTGAGCCTGAATTGGTTATCAATGAGCAAAAAGAAGCGTTCGTTGCAGGTCTTGATATTCTGTCTAAATTGACAGAAGGCAAAGTTTACGTCTGCAAAAAAGGAACGAGTCTACCTCGCTCAAATCAATCCAATGTCGAAGAGCATGTTTTCAATGGTCCACACCCTGCTGGTCTTGTTGGCACTCACATGCATTTCCTATATCCAGTTAGCGTGAATAACGTTGCTTGGAGCATTAATTATCAAGATGTGATTGCATTCGGTAAGCTCTTCACCACTGGCGAAATCTATACAGATCGTGTGATTTCACTTGCTGGTCCAGTAGTTAATAACCCTCGTTTAGTCAGAACTCAACTAGGTGCAAGCCTAGATGATGTGACTAACAACGAGTTGATGCCTGGTGAAGTACGAATCATTTCTGGTTCAGTACTGTCTGGTACTCAAGCTTCTGGTCCACACGCTTATCTAGGTCGTTACCATCAACAAGTTTCTGTATTGCGCGAAGGTCGTGATAAAGAACTGTTTGGTTGGGCAACACCAGGTAAGAACAAGTTCTCAATTACTCGTTCGTTCCTAGGTCACCTATTCAAAGGTCAGTTGTTCAACATGACAACTACGACTAACGGTAGTGATCGTGCAATGGTTCCAATCGGCAACTACGAGAAAGTAATGCCTTTAGATATGGAGCCAACGTTATTACTTCGTGATCTATGTGCAGGTGATCAGGACAGCGCTCAGCGTCTTGGTGCTCTTGAACTAGATGAAGAAGATTTGGCGCTATGCACCTTTGTTTGTCCAGGTAAGTACGAATATGGTCAACTCCTCCGTGAGTGCCTAGACAATATTGAGAAGGAAGGGTAATCCATGCTTAAGAAATTCATCGAGGATATCGAGCATCATTTCGAACCAGGCGGCAAACATGAAAAGTGGTTTGCACTGTACGAAGCAGCGGCAACGCTATTCTACACGCCAGGTCTGGTCACGAAGCGCAGCTCGCATGTCCGTGATAGCGTTGACCTAAAACGCATCATGATCATGGTTTGGTTCGCAGTATTCCCAGCAATGTTCTGGGGTATGTACAATGCGGGTAACCAAGCAATTATGGCACTTAACCATCTTTACGCTGGCGCTGAGCTTGCGGGCGTTATCGATGGCAACTGGCACTACTGGCTAACTCAAGGTCTTGGCGGAACGCTAGGGACTGATGCGGGTTGGGGCAGTAAGATGCTACTTGGTGCAACTTACTTCCTACCAATCTACGCGACAGTATTCATTGTTGGTGGTTTCTGGGAAGTCTTGTTCTGTATGGTGCGCAAGCACGAAGTTAACGAAGGTTTCTTTGTAACTTCTATTCTGTTCGCACTGATTGTTCCACCAACTCTTCCTCTTTGGCAAGCAGCCCTAGGTATTACCTTCGGTGTTGTTGTAGCAAAAGAGATCTTTGGTGGTACAGGCCGTAACTTCCTTAACCCAGCTCTAGCTGGTCGTGCTTTCCTATTCTTTGCGTACCCAGCACAAATCTCGGGTGACGTGGTATGGGTTGCAGCAGATGGCTTCTCTGGCGCGACGGCTCTAAGCCAATGGGCACAAGGCGGCGAAGGCGCACTTATCAACAACATTACTGGTCAAACGATCACTTGGATGGACGCGTTCATTGGTAACATCCCTGGCTCAATTGGTGAAGTATCGACACTTGCACTTATGATCGGTGCAGCGATGATTGTTTACATGGGCATTGCTTCATGGCGCATTATCGCAGGTGTTATGGTTGGTATGGTTGCTGTGGCGACGCTATTCAACGTTGTTGGCTCAGATACTAATGCAATGTTTGCAATGCCTTGGCATTGGCACCTAGTGCTAGGTGGTTTCGCATTCGGTATGTTCTTTATGGCAACGGATCCAGTATCGGCTTCGTTCACTAATAAAGGTAAGTGGGCTTACGGTATTTTGATTGGCGCTATGTGTGTCATGATCCGTGTTGTGAACCCTGCATACCCAGAAGGTATGATGCTAGCAATTCTATTTGCTAACTTGTTCGCACCGCTATTCGACCACTTTGTGATCGAGAAGAACGTTAAACGGAGAGAAGCACGCTATGGCAAGTAATAACGATAGCATTAAAAAGACGCTGTTTGTTGTTATCGCGTTGAGCTTAGTGTGCTCAATCGTTGTATCGACCGCAGCCGTTTTTCTAAAAGACAAACAAGTTGCTAACGCTAAGCTAGATAAACAGTCAAAGATTGTTGAAGTAGCTGGCATCAAAGCTGAAGGTTCTGTTGCAGACCTTTACCATGAGTACATCGAACCTCGTTTGGTTGATTTCAACACTGGTAAATTTGTTGAAGGTGACGCAGAAACTTACGATCAGCGTCGTGCAGCTAAAGACCCAGCTGAGTCTATTCGTCTAACTGCTGATGAAGACAAAGCTAAGATCCTACGTCGTGCAAACATCGGTACTGTGTACTTAGTTAAGCAAGACGACAAAGTGACAAGCGTAATTCTACCAGTTCACGGTAATGGTCTATGGTCTATGATGTATGCGTTCGTAGCAGTTCAAACTGATGGTAATACTGTTAACGGTATTACTTACTATGAACAAGGTGAAACCCCAGGATTAGGCGGTGAAGTTGAAAACCCAACTTGGCGCGCTCAGTTTGTTGGCAAGAAGCTTTATGATGATAACTTCAAGCCAGCGATTAAGATCGTGAAAGGTGGTGCTCCTGAAGGTTCTGAGCACGGTGTTGATGGCCTATCTGGTGCAACACTGACAGCTAACGGCGTTCAAGGTACTTTCGACTTCTGGTTGGGCAATATGGGCTTTGGTCCATTCCTAGCAAACGTTCGTGACGGAGGTCTAAACTAATGTCTGATGCTAAAGAAATGAAGAAGAGCTTGCTCGCACCGGTGTTGGATAACAACCCGATTGCGTTACAGGTTCTTGGTGTTTGTTCTGCATTGGCAGTGACCACCAAACTAGAGACAGCATTTGTTATGACGATCGCGGTTATTTTTGTAACTGCTCTGTCTAACTTATTCGTTTCTCTTATTCGTAACCACATGCCAAACAGTGTGCGTATCATCGTACAAATGGCGATTATCGCATCATTGGTAATCGTGGTTGACCAAGTTTTGAAAGCGTATCTTTATGATATTTCAAAACAGCTTTCAGTTTTCGTAAGCTTGATCATTACTAACTGTATCGTAATGGGTCGTGCAGAGGCATTTGCAATGAAATCTGAGCCACTACCGTCATTCATCGATGGTATTGGTAACGGCCTAGGTTACGGTTTCGTATTGTTAACAGTTGCGTTTTTCCGTGAACTTCTTGGTTCTGGTAAGCTGTTTGGTTTGGAAGTTCTACCACTAGTAAGTAACGGTGGTTGGTATCAGCCAAACGGTATGATGCTTCTAGCACCTTCAGCGTTCTTCCTAATCGGCTTTATGATTTGGGCAATTCGTATCTTTAAGCCAGAACAAGTAGAAGCGAAGGAGTAAGGTAGTCATGGAACATTATATTAGCTTACTAGTTAAGTCGATTTTCATTGAAAACTTAGCGCTTTCTTTCTTCTTAGGTATGTGTACATTCCTTGCGGTATCTAAGAAAGTTAAGACATCATTTGGTCTAGGTGTTGCAGTTATCGTTGTTCTTACCGTTGCGGTACCAGTGAACAACCTACTATATAACCTAGTACTAAGAGAAAATGCGCTGGTTGCAGGTGTTGACCTTAGCTTCTTGAACTTTATTACCTTTATCGGTGTAATCGCAGCACTAGTACAAATCCTAGAGATGGTACTGGACCGCTTCTTCCCACCTTTGTATAACGCACTAGGTATCTTCCTACCGCTAATCACGGTTAACTGTGCGATTTTTGGTGGCGTATCATTCATGGTACAGCGTGATTACAATTTTGCTGAATCAGTCGTATACGGCTTCGGTTCTGGTGTGGGTTGGATGCTAGCTATCGTTGCGCTAGCGGGTATCCGTGAGAAGATGAAGTACTCTGATGTACCTCCTGGTCTTCGTGGTCTTGGTATCACGTTCATCACAGTAGGTCTGATGGCACTAGGCTTCATGTCTTTCTCTGGTGTTCAACTGTAAGGTATAAGGAATAGTCAATGGACATTATTCTTGGTGTAGTGATGTTTACGCTGATTGTTCTAGCCCTAGTTTTAGTGATTTTGTTCGCTAAATCTAAGCTAGTACCAACAGGCGACATCACGATCTCTGTAAACGGCGATCCTGAGAAGGCAATCGTAACTCAACCAGGCGGTAAGCTTCTGGGTGCTCTAGCTGGTGCTGGCGTATTCGTATCTTCTGCTTGTGGTGGTGGTGGCTCTTGTGGTCAGTGCCGCGTGAAAGTGAAAACTGGTGGTGGCGATATTCTACCTACTGAGCTTGACCATATTACTAAAGGTGAAGCACGTGAAGGTGAGCGTCTAGCATGTCAGGTTAACATGAAGACGGACATGGACATCGAACTTCCAGAAGAAATCTTCGGTGTTAAGAAGTGGGAATGTAGTGTTATCTCTAACGATAACAAAGCGACCTTCATCAAAGAGCTTAAGCTTCAGATTCCAGATGGCGAATCAGTACCTTTCCGTGCTGGTGGTTACATCCAGATCGAAGCACCTGCTCACCATGTTAAGTACTCTGACTTCGACGTACCTGAAGAGTATCGTGAAGACTGGGACAAGTTTAACCTGTTCCGCTACGAGTCAGTGGTTAATGAGGAATGCATCCGTGCATACTCAATGGCTAACTACCCTGAAGAAGAAGGTATTATTATGCTAAACGTGCGTATCGCTACGCCGCCGCCTAATAATCCTGATGTACCACCGGGTATCATGTCTTCGTTCATCTGGTCACTTAAAGAAGGTGATAAGTGTACGATTTCAGGACCGTTTGGTGAGTTCTTCGCGAAAGAAACAGACAACGAAATGGTATTCATCGGTGGTGGTGCTGGTATGGCTCCAATGCGCTCGCACATCTTTGACCAACTTAAGCGTCTGAAGTCTAAGCGTAAGATGTCTTTCTGGTATGGTGCTCGTTCTGTACGCGAAATGTTCTATGTAGAAGATTTCGACGGTCTACAGGCTGAGAACGATAACTTCCAGTGGCACGTTGCTCTATCTGACCCAATGCCAGAAGATAACTGGGATGGTTACACAGGCTTCATCCACAACGTAATCTATGAGAACTACCTCAAAGATCACGAAGCACCAGAAGATTGTGAATACTACATGTGTGGTCCACCAATGATGAACGCGGCTGTTATCGGCATGCTGAAAGATCTTGGTGTAGAAGATGAAAACATTCTTCTAGATGACTTCGGTGGTTAATCTTCATTGAAGTATCGACATGGCTGGCTCATGTGAGTCAGCCATTTGTATTTTCAGGACAACACAATTCCTGTTTCTAAGTTTCTGAAACTATTTACGTTTGTCTAAGCCTTAATCTTTTGGGGCAAACGTAAATACTTTTGAAAGTAGGTGAGTAAAGGTATGTTTCATCTAGCTAAACATCTTAAGCTAATTTTGGTTGCATTGTTTGCGACAGTAATTTTATCGGGCTGCGGCAACCAGCGTGAACAGGTTCATTTGAGTGGACCAACGATGGGTACAATCTACAATGTTAAGTACATTGTGACTGATACCTCCCCTAAACCGGAAGTCATTCAAGCTGAAATAAATCGATTACTTGAAGAAGTAAACGACCAGATGTCGACGTATCGTCAAGACTCAGAACTGAGTCGCTTCAACCGTTACTATGGTACGGAACCATTTCCGGTTTCCCGACAAACAGCCATCGTAGTTAATGAAGCCATTCGTTTGAATGAACTGACGCAAGGCGCGCTAGACGTGACGGTGGGTCCATTGGTTAATTTGTGGGGCTTTGGACCAGAAGCTCGTCCAGAAGTAGTTCCTAGTGATGAAGAACTTGCTGCTCGTAAAGCGCAAACAGGCATCAAACATTTGTCTGCAACAGATACAACGTTAAGAAAAGATCTTCGTAGCCTTTATGTCGATCTGTCTACTATCGCAAAAGGTTGGGGTGTCGATGTAGTTGCAGATTACCTAGAAAGTATTGGCGTTCAAGATTACATGGTTGAAGTCGGCGGTGAAATGCGTCTAAAAGGCATTAATCGTGAAGGTGTGAAGTGGCGTATTGCCATTGAAAAACCAACCGTAGACGAACGCAATGTACAAGAGATTATTGAACCTGGAGATATGGCAATTGCCACGTCAGGTGATTATCGCAACTACTTTGAGAAGGATGGAGTACGCTACTCTCACATCATTGATCCTTCGACAGGTAAGCCGATTCATAATAAAGTGGTGTCGGTGACGATTTTGGATAAGTCATCCATGACAGCGGATGGACTTGCGACAGGACTGATGGTTTTGGGTGAAGAGAAAGCACTAGAGATCGCTGAGCAAAACAATATCCCAGCCTTTATCATAGTTAAAACAGAAGACGGTTTTGAAGAGTTTGCATCAGAAGCGTTTAAACCTTATCTGAACAAGTAATAGGTCAATCACATGAATACATTTTTAATTACGTTTGGTGTTTTCTTAGCGGTTATTGCTGCCATGTCGATTGGCTATATTATCCAGAAGAAAGTGGTAAAAGGTAGCTGCGGTGGACTAGGTGCCGTAGGCATTGACAAAGTTTGTAACTGCCCAGAACCATGTGACGCACGTAAGAAGCGTGAAGCACGTGAGCAAGCGCGTGCTGAAAAGCTAGCAGCGTGGGAAAAGGACCGTATTGCGTAAGCGTTCAATCCGGTTTGCTGCGGTTTTGATAATTGCGTCAACCTTAATACTTGATGAAAGACCAGAGTAATGCTCTGGTCTTTTTGTTTTGATTACCTGGAAACTCGTCGTATAATTGAACTGTATAAATAAACAGTTGTGAGTGGCGGTGTCTGACAAAATACGAAAATTCATCCATGTCGATATGGATTGCTTCTACGCCGCAGTGGAAATGCGAGATAACCCTCACTATCGTGGCAAGGCACTAGCGGTCGGTGGCAGTGAGCGTCAGAGAGGCGTAATAAGCACGTGCAATTATGAAGCCCGAAAGTTTGGGGTTCGTTCAGCCATGCCAACTGCACAAGCGCTCAAGCTTTGTCCCAATTTGTTGTTAGTCCCTGGACGTATGCAGATCTATAAAGAGACCTCAGTTAAGATTCGAGAGATATTCTCTCGCTATACTTCGTTGATTGAGCCACTGTCTCTGGACGAGGCTTATTTAGACGTTACCGACTCTCCACACTGTCAAAATTCTGCAACTCTTATTGCGGAAGCGATTCGCAAAGACATCTGGGATGAATTACAACTCACGGCTTCAGCAGGCGTCGCACCATTAAAATTTCTCGCCAAAATCGCTTCAGACATGAATAAGCCAAATGGGCAGTTTGTGATTCCACCCGGTAAAGTACAACAGGTTGTTGATGAGCTCGAACTTGGTAAGATACCCGGAGTGGGAAAGGTCAGCCTTGAGAAACTTAACAAAGCAGGTCTTTTTACTTGTTTAGACGTTCGTAATAGTGATTACCGAGAGCTGATCGTACGGTTTGGCCGCCTTGGTGCTTCTCTGTGGAAAAAGAGTCACGGAATTGATGAGCGGGAAGTGGTCGTTGAGCGAGAGCGTAAGTCTATTGGTGTCGAAAGGACGTTTAGTACTAATATTTCCTCCTTTGAACAATGTTGGCAAGTAATAGAAGAGAAGTTGTATCCAGAACTGGATATGCGACTTAATAAATCTCAGCCTAAACGTAATGTTATCAAGCAAGGCATCAAAGTGAAGTTTGCTGACTTTAAACTAACTACCATCGAGCATGTCCACAATAGATTGGATTTAGCATATTTTAAAGACTTGCTGCGAGAGGTGCTAGAGCGTCAACAAGGCCGCGAGATTCGTTTGTTAGGATTAAGCGTTATGTTGGAGCCCTTAGAGCAAGCTCGCCAACTAACGATGTTTGAAGATTAACCGTTACATTGTTAACTAGTAATTGTAGTAAGGAGCTCAATGGACAAGCAAGTGCTGCTAGACGACGTGATCGCTCAACTGGAGCAGAACGTTGTGACGTTAACTTCTGCGATGGAGAAAACGGTTGACGCCGCTACCAATGAAGAAACAGTGCCAGAGCATAAATATGATACCTTGGCTTTAGAAGCGTCATATCTTGCTCACGGGCAAGCCGTGAGGTTGGAGCAAGTAAAAAGCGATATCGCATTACTTCGAAAAATGGTATTGAATCCATTCTCGTCATTAGACAATGTTAGACTTACCGCCGTGGTAGAGATAGAAGATGAAGATGAAGTGGTGTCGCGATTTTTCGTACTTCCATGTGCTGGCGGCCTGACCATTGAAGAGGCGACAATCAAGGTAGTCACACCACACTCGCCTTTAGGTAAGGCCCTAATTGGTAAGTCTATTGATGATGAGGTTGTGGTTAGTATTGGAGAGAAACTGACGCATTATGCTATTATTCACTTATATTAAGCGTATGCTATAGGGTAATTTATGAAGATACACAATAGAGTGTTCAGTCGTAGTCTATTATTAAGCACCTTACTAGCCTCGGGTCATGCTTTGGCTGTGGGTCAGTGTGGTGTCGATATCAAGAATGAAGTTCACCTTGATGGCGAGCAGGTAGAAATTGTAAAGACCCCCGCTTCTAAAGTACTTATTGATGAAGACAATAATTTATTCATCAATGGGAAAGCGATAGAGCTAACTCAGTTGCAAAAAGATGCGCTTGAAAGTTATCGTGAAAACATGAATAAGTACGTGCCTAAAGCAAAGGAGCTTGCGGAAAACGGGCTCGAACTTACCAATGAACTTATCGACGATGTTGCAGAGAGTTTTGACAACTCAGAAGCGTTCCAAAACGTAAAACAAGCCGTTGCCGAGTTTTTTGCCGATGTGGAATCTCGATATGAAAACAATGGCGAGTTTGTTCTCCAATCTGAAGCCTTTAGCTCCTTTATGGACAATTGGGAACAAGATGTCGCTAAAGCGAAAGAAGTCTTTAATAAAGAATTCTTTAGTAGCGCGTTTACTGCTCTTCAAGAGAAAATGAGTGAAGAGGGAGGCTTGAATTTGACTGAATTATCGAAGCAGATGGACGAGCTCAAAACTCGTATGTCAGAAACCATGAAGGTACAGTCTGAATCGTTGAAGCAACAAGCAGAGGATTACTGCGATTCTCTCAATGATGTTGCTGAACAAGAGCAAGATCTTCAAAAGAAAATCCCAGAGTTAAAGGATTATCAAGTCTTTACTATTTAACTTTGTTATTACTGTTAGTTATCTATGAGCTCCGCTAGTGCTTAAAAAGTAATAGCGGAGTTTTTTGTATTAGAATGTTAGGTTTTAGTGTTGCATTTTTTGGTAATTGTAAATTAAGTTGCTTTTGTTTTACTGTAACGAAAAACTTACTATCAATGCTGAAGCTTATATTAGATTATTTAACTAAGTAATATTGCTCTCGTCGCATTTTTATCATACTGTACCAGCAAACTAGTACGGCATGATATTCGCAGTGGACATTTCTAACTCTTCTTCCGCTCCAAGGGAGCATTTTGGTTCTCGACTTGGCTTTATACTGGCTGCAGCTGGTGCAGCCGTTGGTCTCGGCAACATCTGGGGGTTCCCAACTCAAGCAGCAAGTAATGGCGGTGGGGCATTTTTGTTGGTTTATTTGGTGATGATTTTGGTGGTCGCCTTTCCTATGTTGGTTGTGGAAATGGCGATTGGTCGTCATGGTCAAGCTAACCCAGTGGATAGTATGAAGTCACTAACCACTAATGCTCTAGGTAAACGAGCGGGCGGCCTTGTTGGCTGGATTGGCCTTTCTGTGCCATGCGCAGTACTAGCATTTTATTCCATTGTTGGTGGCTGGCTGATTTGCTTCTTGTTTGGTGCGTTAGCAGATATTGCAGGCTTAACGAGTCTTGCCGATTGGTTCAAGGGTTTTAGTGTCGAACGCAACGTGTTCGGTACCATTGTCTTCTACCTTCTCACTGTTCTTATCGTTCAAGGTGGTGTTAAACAGGGGATCGAGAAATGGTCAACCCGATTAATGCCTTCACTCTTCATTCTATTTGCGTTGTTATTCGTTTATATCATGATGCAACAAGGAGCGATGGAAGGGCTCAAGCATTACCTAATCCCTGATTTCGAAAAAGTTTGGGACAGGAAATTAATTCTTGCTGCCATGGGACAGGGCTTTTTCTCATTAACGATAGGTGGCTGTTCAATGCTGATTTATGGCTCTTACCTTTCAAAAAAAGAGAACCTGCCGAAGATGGCGATGAACGTCACGTTAGTAGATACAGCGGTGGCATTTATCGCTGGTTTGGTGGTGATGCCAGCGATGTTTGTTGCTATGCAGAAAGGGGTACAAATTTATGCTGAAGACGGTTCATTATTGAGCTCCGACACGCTTGTTTTTACCGTGCTGCCATTGATGTTTGAATCTCTTGGTTTATTGGGTTTAGTGTTTTCTGTTGTTTTCTTCTTGTTGCTTACTATTGCAGCGCTAACGTCTTCTATTTCGATGCTTGAATGTCCGGTAGCGTTAGTAGATGAACGCTTCAAGACTGGCCGTAAGAAAACCAGTTGGGTATTGGGCGCATTAATCGCTCTATTTAGTGTCTATATTGTGTTTAATTTTGCAGAGCTATTTGGCCTGGTTGCTATGGTAGCGACACAATATTTACAACCAGTCGCTGCCCTGTTGTTCTGCTTATTTGGTGGTTGGGTCTGGAGCCGAGCTGGTAAGATAAAAGAGCTTGAACAAGGCTGTCCAGACTTTCAGCTTGGCTGGTTTGGCAAGGTATGGCCTTTCTACGTGAAATTTGTCTGCCCGATCTTAGTGATTACGGTTATTTGGGCATCGTTTGGCTAAGACAAACAGTATGAGATAAGTAAAAAGCTCTGCATTTGCAGAGCTTTTTACCAAGAAGAAAACGTCGTGTCTACGTCTTATCTAAATTGACCAGCCTCGGGAAGAAAATCAAACCCAGCACCTGCTAGTTTCTCAATCAATGCCGACTTACTGATATCGAAGAAGTTAGCAAGTTTGTCGAGATCGCCACCAAAATCGTCCCGTAGCTTCATATTAACAATACTCATCAGCATGATGGGGTCCATACTCTCAAAGTTCGCTAGATTCATAATGTGTCTCTACTTATCTTCAAAGTCGGAAATGAGTAAATTGGCGGCGGCAAAAGCTGCCTTTTCACGTGTTTCCAAAGGTAAGGATTCGTCCGCTGCAATGTCGTTTAACGCACGTACTGCACAAGAAATAGCCTGGGGGATATAACCTTGGTCACCACTACCAATTTGGGCGTAGATTTCTCTTACTAAGTCACAACAACCGTAAACTTGCATATCAATGATCTCTGTAAATGATAACTTGTCTCAATATACACAGAGGCAACGTAAAAAACAAAACTGCCATTTGATATGAAACAAAAAAGCCGATGTTATGGTTAAACATCGGCTTGATAATGGCGATTAAAGCAGCGAATTATGCTTTAGCAGGAATGGCTTCTAATAACGCAACCATTTGGTTCCAGAACAGTTCAACGGTATCGATTTTCACTTTCTCATCTGGCGAATGAGGGAACTTGATCGTTGGGCCAAACGAGACCATATCCATGCTAGGGTATGGTTCTTTGAACAGACCGCACTCTAAGCCCGCGTGAATGACCATAATGTTTGGTTTGTGACCATAGATACCTTCATACATGTCACGGAAGATAGCCATGATTTCTGATTCTGGATCAGGCTTCCAACCAGGATATGCGCCTGAGCATTGGATAGTAGCGCCAGCTAGCTCTGCGATAGAGGCTAGCATGCCTTCAACTTGTGAACGCCCAGAATCAATTAAAGAGCGAATCAAACAAAGTACTTCTACTTTATTTGTTTGAGTGCTGATAACGCCAACGTTTAACGAGGTTTCTACCACGCCTTCAATATCATCACTCATGCGAATCACGCCATTTGGACAAGCGTTTAGTGCTGCAATGAAGCGAGTTTGAGATTCTGTCGCAAATACATCAGCTAAGTCAGCTGCATCGTTAAAGGTAACAATATCGGTTTCGATAGCGCCAAGCTCAGATTTCAGCAGTTCAGTATAGAAGCTGTATAATTCGTCCAGCTTTGCTAGATTCGTTTCTGGCAGTGCAAGGGTGACAAAACCTTCACGTGGGATGGCGTTACGTAAGCTACCGCCACGGAACTCAATAAGACGTGCGTCTAACTCTTGAGCATGACCAGCAAGGAAGCGAGCCAGCAGCTTGTTAGCATTGCCGCGACCAGTATGGATATCGCACCCGGAGTGTCCGCCTTTAAGACCTTTTAATGTCAGCTGACGCGCCACATAACCTTCAGGAGCTGCTTCACGATTTACCTCGAAAGTAATTGCTGCGTCGATACCGCCAGCACAGCCCATGTAGACTTCACCTTCTTGCTCTGAATCCGTGTTAAGTAGGATGTCACCTTCCAGCCAACCTGCTTCAAGACCAAACGCGCCAGTCATACCAGCTTCTTCGTCGATAGTCAGCAATACCTCTAGAGGACCGTGTTTGATGTCATTAGAAGCAAGCACAGCTAAACACGTTGCCATACCAATACCGTTATCAGCACCCAGTGTTGTGCCTTTTGCAGTTACCCATTCGCCATCAATGTAAGGTTGAATTGGGTCAACGGTAAAGTCATGATCAGTATCTTCGTTCTTTTGCGGTACCATATCGATGTGCGCTTGAAGCACAACACCTTTCTTATGCTCCATTCCTGCGGTAGCAGGCTTCTTAATGAAGACGTTGCCAGTTTTGTCACGTTTTACTTCAAGACCTTGCTCCTTTGCCCAGCCGACAATGTACTCTGCAAGAGCTTCTTCATGCTTAGATGGGTGAGGGATAGAGCAGATTTTATCGAAAAATTGCCAGACAGGTGCTGGTGACAACTTACTGATTTCAGAATGGAATTCAGACACGGAACTCTCCTTTTGACGGGCTTTGCTAGATAGTTGTTCCTCAGATGCCCCTTATTTTGAAGGGAACGTCTGGTTTTCTAGCTTATTTAAGATAAAGCAAAGGATATCATTAGTTGTAAATAGGTAGTAGTCAAACCTGAAGTATCTTGTAGAAACGGGGATAAAGCTTAGTTACCAGACTTGAATGAGTTTAGGTGCATATTTGATGGTGCTGTTTTTGTAATTTAATTACAGTTTTAAGTAATAAATTAGTCATCATCAAAATTATTGTGACTTGGATCGCTTTTATGCTTGTAATAAAAATCCGATATGGTATTCTTTTAAACAGTTGAGAGACTCAACGATACTGCTCACGGAAAGAGCCCGATTTATCGCCTCCAAGGAACCGAGATTCAAAGCAATTAATGCACAATGATGTTTTGTTAGAAGGTGATGTTTATGAAAGGTTTAGCAAGCGCGATGTTTTGGACAACTCAAAACGTATACACAAAAGACTTCGCGTACAATGTCTACTTTGGTAGATAGTTAACGATTTATACCCCTATATTTAGAATTTTTCGTTGGTTATATACCCCAATTGATGACCAAATTATTCTACCGCCACTCAACTGAGTGGCGTTTTTTTTGTCTTTTATCTCCCCAAACTACCGTCTCAATCTCAAAAAACGTTCAAATAGTGAACGAACGGTAAATAGCCTGACTACACTGAATTCTATTGGCGATTGAGTAACTACATCAAATTGTTAGTTATTGTTACCGAATAGGTTTCATATCAACTTAAAATTATTTGGTTTAGAGTCAAAATTCTAGGTGGAATTTGCGTTTTGATAACCTTATAATTCGCGCCAATCGTTTACGCAACCGTTTACTTTTTACATTTTAGGGATTCGATTATGCTCGAAAGGCTGTTTAAACTCAGTGAACATGGCACCAATGTGCGCACTGAGATCATCGCAGGTTTAACAACCTTCCTGACGATGGCTTACATTATTTTTGTTAACCCAGCAATTCTAGCTGATGCCGGCATGGATCGCGGCGCAGTATTCGTTGCTACCTGTCTTGCGGCTGCTATTGGCTGTTTCATCATGGGCTTCGTAGCTAACTATCCAATCGCACAGGCTCCTGGTATGGGACTGAATGCGTTCTTTACCT
This sequence comes from Vibrio mediterranei, assembly GCF_900088415.1. GTDB lineage: Bacteria > Pseudomonadota > Gammaproteobacteria > Enterobacterales > Vibrionaceae > Vibrio > Vibrio mediterranei. The sequence goes on along the minus strand of NZ_FLLQ01000002.1, from coordinate 688,905 downwards.
ACGCTGTTGTGCTAGGTATGGGTTACACATGGCAAGTGGCTCTAGCGGCAGTATTCTGCTCAGGTGTCTTGTTCATCCTTTTGAGTGTTTTCAAAATTCGTGAGTGGATCATTAACTCCATTCCAATGTCGCTTAGAACCGGTATTTCTGCAGGTATTGGTCTATTTTTGGCACTTATCGCGCTGAAAAACGCGGGTATTGTTGTCGATAACCCAGCAACACTGGTTTCGCTTGGTCATATCACGTCATTGCCAGCAACTCTCGCTGCAGTTGGTTTCTTCCTGACTATTGCACTTGTACACCGTGGTGTAAAAGGTGCAGTAATGATCGCTATCTTGGCGGTAACCGGTCTTGGTCTTATCTTTGGTGACGTGCAGTGGGGCGGTATCATGTCTGCTCCACCAAGCATTGCGCCTACCTTCATGCAATTAGATTTCTCAGCCGTGTTTGAGATCGGCATGATTTCAGTGGTATTTGCTTTCTTATTCGTCGACTTGTTTGACACTGCAGGTACGCTGGTTGGCGTTGCTCAAAAAGCAGATTTAATTGGCAAAGATGGCAAAATCCCACGCTTGAACAAAGCGCTTCTAGCGGATTCAACAGCGACATCAGTAGGTGCACTACTGGGTACGTCAAACACAACCTCATATGTAGAGAGTACAGCAGGTGTGGCTGCTGGCGGTCGTACAGGTCTGACTGCAGTTGTTGTTGGCATTTTGTTTGTACTTGCTTTATTCTTCTCGCCTTTGGCGGGTATGATCCCAGCTTACGCAACTGCAGGTGCTCTGTTTTACGTAGCAATTCTTATGATGTCTGGTCTAGTTGGTATCGACTGGAGAGACATTACAGAAGCTGCGCCGGTTGTTGTAACTTGCTTGCTGATGCCTTTTACATTCTCTATTGCAGAAGGTATCTCGTTAGGTTTCATTGCTTACGCGGCGATCAAAGCATTGAGTGGTAAAGGACGTGACGTTTCTCTAAGTGTATGGGTAATGTCGGCAATCTTTATCATGAAGTACATTTTGGCTGCATAACGCACGAACACGTTTTAATTAGGTTTTTACTATGGCTAACAAATTCATCATCACATGGGACAATATGCACGCATATTGCCGTCAACTTGCTGAGCGTCAAATGCCAGCAGAACAGTGGAAAGGCATTCTAGGCGTAAGCCGTGGTGGTCTGGTTCCTGCTGCAATTCTGGCTCGTGAGCTAGGTATTCGTTACGTAGATACGGTATGTATCTCTAGCTACGATCACGATCATCAGCGTGACATGACAGTGCTAAAAGCACCTGAGCATGATGGTGAAGGTTATCTAATCGTTGATGATTTAGTAGACAGTGGCGACACTGCTCGTAAGATCCGCGAGATGTACCCTAAAGCTAAATTTGTAACAGTATGTGCGAAACCTGCGGGTGTTGAGCTTGTTGATGAATACATCGTTGACATCGCTCAGGACTGTTGGATTGAGCAGCCATGGGATATGGTGCTGTCTTACGTTGAGCCAATCAACCGTAAACAAAAATAAATACATCAATCTGTATTTGCGAAAAATGACCCTTTATTGGGTCATTTTTTTTATTACTATATAGGACAAAGTTCCATTAGAAGGTTATGACATGTCTGAAGAAACCAGCAAGAATATCTCTGAGACGTTGTTCGAGAAAAACAAACAGGCAAAAGAAACCTCCCGTCTGATTAGATATATGCCGAGTAGCGATAAGCTGCTTGAGGAGCGCAGAGCGGAGAACCCCACCTCTTGGTACCGAAACCTACTACGGTTGCAATGGGTTTGGCAGGGTATTGATCCTATTGAACAGGAAAGTGTGTTAGCGACCATTGCCTCATCAAAACATTCTCGTACGGTTGACGAGTGGCTGGATACCGTAATGGGCTATCACGGTGGTAACTGGAACTATGAGTGGACGAAGCTTGGTATGTTGCATCAAAAGCGTTCTAATGATGTGACTGGTGATGATTCGGCCGAAGAGTTATTTAAAGCCTCACTTTGTTTTAGCATTGCAGGTTACCCTCATCTAAAGAACGACAATCTTGCGTTACAGGCGCAGGTGCTAGCGAATACGGCTTACAATGAGGCAGCAAAACGCACTAGTCACATTATTAAGCAAATTGAGGTTCCTTATAAGAACAAACGTATTATTGCCAATCTGCATCTAGTTAGCACAGATAAACCACAACCTGTTGTTATAGTGAGTGCTGGTCTCGACTCCTTACAAACAGACATGTGGCGTTTGTTCCGCGATTACCTTGCGCCCGCAGGCATCGCGATGTTAACCGTCGATATGCCTTCTATCGGTCACAGCTCTCATTGGCCCCTAACGGAAGACACGTCTTGCTTACACCAAGCTGTGCTAAACGAGCTACCAAATATCCCATGGGTCGATCATTTCAAAGTAGGTCTATTAGGTTTCCGTTTTGGTGGCAACGCGATGGTTAGGTTGTCTTTTCTTGAACCCAATAAGATTAAAGGCTGTGTATCACTTGGCGCACCTATCCATGACTTGCTGACGAGTCCAAAGAAAATCCAGAACATGCCTAAGATGTATTTGGATATGCTAGGCTCTCGATTAGGCAAAGATGCTATTGATATCAATAGTTTGTCAGGGCAGCTAATGGCTTGGTCACTCAAGATACAAGGCTTCCTCAGTGCTCGTCGCACGAAAGTGCCGATCTTAGCAATGAGCCTAGAAGGTGATATGGTTTCACCACATTCAGACAACCGCTTGGTAGCCATGTTCAGTGATTACGGCAAGGCAAAACAAATACCTGCGAAAGGTATTGCTAAAGGATATGAGCAATCGCTCGAAATGGCGATTAAGTGGTTGGAGGACGAACTTTGGAGGTGACATTTGTGGTAAATTAGTTAAATATGAAATAAGCGTGTAATCAAATATATGATAAAACAATAAATATCTCGGAAAATTTAACGCTATTTCAATTCAATAACTAATTTTACTTATAAATGGAGTTTCCTCATGTCAGAAGCGGCTAAAAACCCTACGCATTATCGTTTGCTCACTGCTCTAAAAGCGATTGGTCCTTATCTTAGAGAGCCTCTATGCAAAGAAGGGTTTTATCACTTTGATTGCCTTTCCGTTTGTGTTGATGATACTAAGTCTCCAGAAGATAGAGAGTTTTGGGGTTGGTGGGTTGATTTGAGCCTAGTTGACGAGCAATTTGAAGCAACGTATCAGATTGGTCGCTATAACCAAGTAGGTGAGTGGGTCCTAGAGTCGGCTCCGGAATCAGCAACTCAAGAGATTACTCGAACACAAGAAGTGTTCCATGAAAAGTTGGTTTCTGCGCTTCAAGAAAAGTTCTCGTTGGATGTAGCAATACATGATGACTCTGTAGAGTTCGTGTAACGTTTACAAAGCCTCAATGTCTCGATTGGGGCTTTTTTTTGCTGCTTTTCCAATCCTCTCACTTTTTACTTGTATAAATGATGTTTGATTGCTAAAACATCACTCCTTATTTAACTTTCGTGTCCAACAAACAGAGATGACAACTGATATTAATCGTCAAGCTACAGACAAAAAAACTGTAGTGGTGAAGTTAGGAACAAGCGTTCTTACAGGTGGTTCCCTAGCGCTAAACAAAGCGCATATGGTCGAGCTCGTTAGACAATGTGCTGAGCTGAAAAAGCTTGGTCATTCTGTGGTTATGGTATCTTCTGGTGCTATTGCCGCAGGCAGAGAGCACCTAGGATACCCCGCACTTCCCAATTCAATGGCGAGCAAGCAGCTATTAGCGGCTGTGGGACAAAGTCAGTTGATTCAAGTTTGGGAGTCGCTATTTGCGATTTACGGACTTAAAATCGGCCAAATGCTGCTAACACGCGCAGATCTTGAGGATCGCGAGCGATTCTTGAATGCACGTGACACCATCAATGCGCTAGTGGAAAACGACATTATTCCGGTTGTGAATGAGAATGATGCGGTTGCGACTAGCGAGATTAAAGTTGGTGATAACGATAACCTGTCAGCATTGGTGGGTATCTTGTGTGGTGCAGACAAACTGCTGCTGTTAACCGATCAGCGTGGCCTGTTTACCGCTGATCCTCGCAAGGATCCTAATGCGGAACTTATTCGCGAAGTCACTACGATTGATGAAACGCTTCGTAAGATTGCTGGCGGTAGTGGAACGACATTGGGCACAGGCGGTATGGCAACCAAACTTCAGGCAGCGGATATTGCACGTCGTGCCGGTATTGAAGTTATTATCGCTGCTGGTAGTGCTGAGAACGTGGTGTTTGATTCGTTGTCAGATGAGCCCCAAGGTACACGCTTCCTACCACTTCCAGAAGCACTAGAGAATCGTAAACGTTGGATTCTTGCTGGCCCGGCAGCAACGGGTAACATTGTCATCGATGCGGGGGCAGTCAATGCTGTGATTGGCAAAGGCAGCAGTTTACTCGCAAAAGGTGTTGTTAAAGTTTCAGGCCGCTTCGCTCGAGGTGAAGTGGTGCGTGTGACAACCAAAGACGGAGCACTGGTTGCAAAAGGAATTTGTGGCTACTCCGATACTGACCTAGCGAAAATTGCAGGTAAACACAGTAAAGAAATCGGTGAGACTCTAGGCTATGACTATGGTGCTGAAGTCATTCACCGCGACGATATGGTTGTCATTCAAGATTAAGAATAAAGGGATAAGTAATGGATATGATTAAACTCGGTCAGAATGCCAAGCAAGCAAGCTTCTCTCTGGCTACTGCATCGACTGCTCAAAAAAACAATGCGCTACAGATCATTGCTGATGAGCTAGAAGCGAATGCTGACGTAATCCTAGCGGCAAACGCTAAAGACATTGAGCTTGGCCGTCAAGCTGGGCTTACTGAAGCACTTTTGGACCGTTTGCTGTTAAACGAGCAGCGCTTGAAAGGCATTGCTGATGACGTGCGCAATGTGATCACCTTGTCAGATCCTGTTGGCAGTGAAATTGACAGCAAAATCCTTGAGAACGGCATGAGCCTGTCTCGTCGTCGCGTGCCACTTGGTGTAGTAGGTGTTATCTATGAAGCGCGTCCAAACGTAACCATCGATATTGCGGCGCTCTGCCTAAAAACAGGTAATGCAAGCATTCTGCGTGGCGGTAAAGAGACGTTCTACTCCAATATGGAACTGGTGAAAGTCATTCAATTGGCGTTAGATAAAGCGGGCTTACCAGCTGCTTCGGTTCAGTATATTGAAAAGCCAGATCGTGAGCTTGTATCACAACTGCTTAAGTTGGATGATTATGTCGATATGATCATTCCTCGAGGTGGTGCCGGTTTACACAAAATGTGTAAAGAGAACAGTAATATACCAGTAATCATTGGCGGCTTTGGTATCAGTCATATTTTCGTTGACGAGTCTGCTGATCTAGTACGTTCTTTAGATGTGGTAGAAAACTCTAAAGTTCAGCGTCCATCTGCGTGTAATGCATTGGACACCCTACTAGTTCATGAGAAGGTAGCGGCGGAGTTCTTACCGATGCTTGCCGAGCGTCTCAAAGGTAAAGCGAGCTTAGTTGCTGAGCCAAAGGCGGAGGCTATTCTAGCTGGCGCTGCAGACTTAAGAAGTGCAGGCGAAGGCGATTTTGATACTGAGTGGCTGAGTTTTACGCTAGGTGTGAAAGTGGTCGCGGATGTGGAAGAAGCGATTCACCATATGCGAGTACATAATGCTAGTCACTCCGACGCTATTATGACTAATAGCTTGGTGAACTCAGAAAAGTTCATCAACTCAGCAGGTTCGGCAGCGGTTTATGTTAACGCATCTACGCGTTTTACCGATGGAGCGCAGTTTGGCTTAGGTGCTGAAGTTGCCGTGTCTACTCAGAAGCTTCACGCTCGCGGTCCAATGGGCTTAGAAGAACTAACCAGCTACAAGTGGGTTGGAAAGGCTGATTACTTGCCACGTGCGTAATTAACCACAAGCATGATGAATTGAAAAAGTCAGAGCTATAAGCTCTGACTTTTTTGTTTGTGTGCTTCTGTTCGCACCGACGACTTACTTGAAGTGCGCTATCGCTTCGCTTTTGCCAAAAAGCGATCTAAGTTATTGGCAAATTCGCGTCGTTCAGTTTGTCCTAACGGTGCGGGCCCGCCAGTTTGAACGCCACTCGAGCGCATGGTATCCATAAAGTCACGAATGTTGAGTCGTGCTTTAATTGTATCTTTAGTGTACATCTCGCCACGTGGACTCAGCGCTAGGGCATTCTTGGTGATGACTTCATCTGCAAGCGGGATATCTGATGTGATGACTAAATCGCCCTCGCTAACACGCCTTACAATTTCATTGTCAGCGATATCAAACCCTGAAGGCACAGTGAGTGAGTGAATGTTCTCTCGTTTTGGTACAGGCACCGCGTGATTCGCCACGAATGTGCAGGTTAATCCGGTTCGCTCTGCTGCTCGACAAATGGTTTCGCGAATTACCTTTGGACACGCATCGGCATCCACCCAAATCTTAACCATTGTTCTGCTCCAGCTTGGTCAGTCTTTCCGTCAGTAGCGCGACTTGTTGTTCTAATTCCTTCACTCTGAGTTCCAATGGCTGAATCTCAGGCTCAGCAGCCACTTCAACTTTAGGAACGTGTTGGCTACTCTTCCAGGACTTAATTACAGTGATTAGTGCAGGCATAGGCACTTTGGTCTTCAAACGCGCCTTTACCAAAGCGACTGTTGGTTCCTTGCCCTCAGCATGCAATGAGTTTAAAGCCGCTTCAATTTCTGCGGAGACATCTTTCGTTAGCATGTTTTTTTCCATTCAATAAGGGATAACTAAATAGTACCTGTGATTTTGGTCGGGGTACAGAAAAGCAAAAGTCGATTCTCGTCACACTTTGGCATTGATGGCTTCATTAATAAGCGCGCTAAAACGGAAGAGGCTTGTGCGAGATCTCTCACAGCAGTTGTGAGAGAAAGAGATAAAAGCGCGAGAAATCTGGAAGAAAATAAAATTAAGTATTTGTATTTATTGATTTTTAACTGTTATTAAACATTTTGCTGCGGAAAAAATTGAATTTTCTGCATTGCTCAAAAACGGCAATCGCGTAAATTAGAACTTGTCGGAAGGATGCTGACACGGAACAGGAAAGACATTGGAAGGTCATCTTCAGGAAGAAGATTTGGTTACCAAGGGAACCGTAACCAGCAAGGAAGTTAGGATAGCGCGGGATGCGAACAATCATCAGGAAGATGATTTAAAAGGAAAAGGATACACTCAGGAAGAGTGAAGGAACCCCATCAGGAAGATGGTCAAGGACACCGCTCAAGGAACAAGTGAAGCGAGCTGACTGGGATGGTTAGCGTCATTGGATGAGATGGACACCGCTAGGACGGCGACGAATGGATATAGCTGAAGGATTCAGCCACTATTACGGATGATGCATGGAGCATTTTTAGTAGCCGGACTGCTGCGAGTAAGACTATAGCCCCAATACGCAAGTGTTGGGGCTTTTCTTATATCTGAGATCAATAAATCTCATGGAATCACTTGTTATAGTCTGCACGCGAAATCAAAGGAATGTAATAACGTTATGACGATCGCTACGCTACGGACAGTATTAATCCCCTATACCGACCATCTCGAGTCGGATTTTCTCATGCTTAACGTCTGTGCTAAGAATAGAAAGCACATGAATGGCCCTCACACGCTGGCAAAAGCACGCACTATTTTTCAATCGATCTTAAGCGACCCTGATATTTATGCCATGGCAGTCTTGGACATTCGAACCCGGGACTATCTAGGTCATATATTTGTCGACAGGCATGCGAGTAGTGAAGGGGAACTGGGCTATATCTTTGATAAACAGTATTGGAATAAAGGTATTGCCACGGAAGTGTTGCGTGCGTTTATTCCTGACGTGGTTGCCACCTTGGGATTGAGTAAATTGACGGCGAATGTCGATACTGACCATGAACCTTCCATCAGACTACTTAAGAAGCTCGGCTTTGAGCAAATAGGCCATGCAAAAGATGAACACGGCCCGTATTTGATCTTTCAATCTACATTCGGTGCGGTGGCAGATGAAAATTCAGAACATGAAAGCCTTTCATCAACAGCTTTCCTTGATAGTAGTCATCGCCCAGGGCTGAAAACTCAAATTCATAAATAGTATGCCAACCCCATCTACCGTTGGCATCTCTTAGCTTGTGTGCGCCGAACGACACGCTAAGCATCTGCAGATCCAATTCCTTGCAACGCCTACTTACCGCAGCTTTAGCAATTTCACCTTGTCGTCTTTGTTGCCAAAACAAAAAGCAAAATAAGCTCAATGCTAAGATCATCAGTAAATTGTCGATCACCGTTAGGTCTCCTTAGTGCATCCGGCCCTGCGTGGCACTTTGCTGAAGCGCAACTAAAGCCTGTGCTAGTTCAGGGGACGGACTAGAGTGCAACAGTGGCAGCAGAACCAAACGTAAACTTGGCATCATAACCAGATCGGCGAACAGCTGGTTGAACAGAGTCTGGTTTCCTGTTTGTGCCAGCCTAATCAGAAATTGCTCTGCCAGCGCTGGTGTCGTTAACGGTAACCAAGAGCGACCCGCGATTGCGATGAGAATTTCTTGATGACTGAGTGTCGCACTGGCCAAAATGGTAGTAATCAGCGACTCAAGTTGTTCCGGTTTTCCTCCAGATAAGGCACGGACATATGCGGATAGTAGGAACAGATCGGCATACTCTGTCTCCACCTCTTTTTGTGCCAATTCAAATAAGGTATCAGAAAGTTTTGCTGGAAGGGCAATATGCTCCAAGGCTCCAAGCAGAGCATATCTCGGCTCGTTAGCAATATGTCGTAAACTGGTTCTTACTAGTCGATTGTTATCGTCAGTACTGAGACGAGCGGCAATGTCAGTAATACCTTGTAGACCGACTGTTTGCCAATTATCCCATCCCAGTTTACCGGCAAAATATTCTTGCGCATGCGTGTAGTATTGACTGGTTGGTAGTGCTAACTCAGCACGAAGTACGCTATGAAACACGGCAAGCTTGTCGTCTTTTGGTTTGAACGTAAATGGGTTATTCGCGAGCTTTTGTTGTTGCTCTTCACTCATTTCCTTACTCAGCCGAGTCCCCATCGCTTCCATCACAAACTTAAGAAACTGACCCACATCAGCCTGACTAAGTAGACCGCGCTCATCGAGGTTAAACTTCAGAAACCATATCCAAGGTTGTTTCTCCGCGTTCCAGTAGGCAATCGCAAACTGTGCCTGTCTTTGAATCGGATAAGGGTACGGTTGGCTTGCTTGCTCAACGTTGGCAAATTGATCATTGTCGATGCGCTGAACTCGTCGAGAAATATCATAAATGTGATATTGGCAGCCACTGTTTACCAGAAGGTCCGACAAAGTATGAATGGTATCCATGGAGTAATTCCTAGTACGGTTTGGGTATAGAACAATAGATGGTATTCTATCGCGAATTTTCAAGTCATTGGTTGCCAATTTCATCGAATGATGAGACCGCAATCTAACGAACGGCCTATTTACCATGAAGCTATTGCTCGTAGAGCTAAAAGAGTTGCTTAAAAAACATGCACTGTGGCAAACCCAAGAGCCAACAGCTAGTGCGATGAGCAGCCAACAACCTTTCTCTGTCGATACTTTGGAACCCCATGAGTGGCTACAATGGGTTTTTATTCAGCGTATTGAATCTATGATAGAGATGGGACAGCCATTACCGAAGGGCTTTGAGATCACTCCTTACTTTGAAGAGGTATGGAAGCTGCGCCCTGAGTATCAAGAAATAATCCTTGTATTAAAAAAACTGGATGATAATGCCAAATGACCGAAACCATGACTCTACCTGCCGTGGAACCACTAGAGATCGTTTATCAAGACCAATATTTAGTCGCGGTAAATAAACCTGCGGGTATGCTTGTGCATCGTTCGTGGCTTGATAAAAACGAAACACGTTTTGTCATGCAGACATTACGAGACCAAATTGGCCAACATGTATTCCCATTGCATCGCTTAGATCGACCAACGTCTGGCGTGTTGTTATTTGCTCTGTCTAGTGAAGTCGCTTCACAGGCTATGCCGATGTTTGCTGAGCACAACATTGAGAAAACCTATCATGCCATCGTTCGAGGCTGGATCACTGAGGGTGATGTTCTCGATTACCCTCTTAAAGTGGAGCTTGACAAAATCGCCGATAAATTTGCTTCTCAAGACAAGGAAGCGCAGCCTGCAGTAACCGCTTATCAGCCATTGGCATCGGTTGAAGTGCCTTATACTACAGGGCAATTCCCAACCAGTCGCTATTGCCTGGTAGAGATGAAACCTAAGACTGGTCGTAAACATCAACTGCGCCGACACATGCACCATCTGAGTCACCCGATTATTGGTGATACTAGTCATGGTGATGGCAAGCACAATCGTTTGTTTCGCGAACACTACGATTCGCACCGCCTATTGCTACACGCTTCTGAACTGAAGTTTGTTCATCCTATTACTGAGCAGGAAATAACCATTTCTGCAAACTTTGATGCGGTCTGGCAAAGTCTTATTGATGCTTTTGATTGGCAAGAGTGTGAAGCCATTCAGCAATACCATAGATAACGGGCTTAACTGGTCAAATAGTGGATTTCTTAATAGGTGAATTTTCGCTAAACTGGGAAATCAACCACAGGAGGTGTTATGCATTGTCCCTTTTGCACTGAAAATGATACAAAAGTTATCGACTCAAGGTTGGTAGCGGATGGCCACCAAGTGCGTCGTCGTCGTCAATGTTTGGCATGTAGTGAACGTTTCACCACCTTTGAAACGGCCGAACTGGTGATGCCTAAAGTCATCAAGTCTAACGGCAATCGTGAACCGTTTAATAAAGATAAAATGGTTGGCGGTATTCAGCGTGCTTTAGAAAAGCGTCCGGTAAGTGCAGACGCTATTGAACTTGCTATCAGTCATATTGAGTCACAACTTCGTGCGACTGGAGAGCGTGAAGTACCAAGTGAGATGATTGGTAACCTTGTTATGACTCAGTTAAAAGAGTTGGATAAGGTCGCTTATATTCGCTTTGCCTCCGTTTATCGAAGCTTTGAAGATATTCGAGAGTTTGGAGAAGAAATCGCTCGTCTCGAAGACTGATCGACCCAGATTCATTTAGCCATAGATATGGAAAGTTATGAGCCAATTTAGCGCTATTGATTATCAAATGATGAGCCGTGCCATAGAGCTCGCGAAAAGAGGGCGCTTTACCACTGCGCCTAACCCAAATGTAGGTTGCGTCATTACCTTAAACAACGAGGTAGTGGGAGAAGGCTATCATAAGAAAGCCGGTGAGCCACATGCGGAAGTTCATGCCTTAAGAATGGCAGCAGAGCGAGCTAAGGGCGCGACCGCTTATGTCACATTGGAGCCATGTTCACACTATGGACGAACACCTCCATGTGCTGAAGGGCTGATAAAAGCAGGAGTGTCTAAAGTTATTTGTGCCATGTCTGATCCTAATCCGCAAGTAGCTGGTCGAGGCTTCAATATGCTTCGTGAAGCCGGTATTGAGGTATCCGTTGGTCTTCTGGAACAAGATGCTCGAGCACTTAATCCTGGTTTCCTGAAGAAAATGGAAACGGGCATGCCATTTGTCCAACTTAAAATGGCAGCCAGCCTTGATGGACAAACGGCATTAGCCAATGGCAAAAGCCAGTGGATTACTGGCCCCGAAGCACGTCGAGACGTTCAAGCGTATCGTGCCCAGTCAGGCGCGATTCTATCGACGAGTCAAACAGTCGTAGAAGATAACGCCTCTTTAAATGTGCGTTGGGATGAGCTGCCAAGTCATGTCACTGATGTAATTAAGCCTGATGAATTACGCCAACCTACTCGCGTGATTTTGGATAGACAAAATGCACTATCGAGAGAGCTGAAATTGTTCCAATCTGAGGGTGATATTATTCGAGTGGCTCAGGCTGGTGGCGATCTTAACGTGACAATGAACTCAGCTAATCAACTAGATTTAGCTGAAACACTGCAAGGCTTGGCTAAAGACCAACAAATTAATCATGTATGGATAGAAGCTGGGGCAACGCTAGCAGGCTCGATGATTCAACAACAGCTCGTTGATGAGCTTATTGTGTATTTAGCACCTAAGCTTATGGGGGCCGATGGGCGAGGGCTTATTGGGGCACTTGGATTGACTGAGATGCAAGACGTCATCGAGATCGATATAAAAGATATTCGTATGGTGGGAAGCGACATTCGTATTGTCGCCACACCACAACTAAAGCAGAAGTAGAACAATGTTTACAGGAATTATTGAAGCGGTTGGCACACTGAAGGGTATCACTCCAAAAGGAGAAGATATCAGTATTCATGTTGAAGTGGGCAAACTGGACATGAGTGACGTAAAACTAGGAGACAGCATCGCGACAAATGGCGTCTGTCTTACGGTCACCAGCTTCACAGACAACAGTTACCATGCGGACTTATCCGTTGAGACGCTAAAGAAAACAGGCTTTGCTCACTACAGCGTTGGCGACAAAGTAAACCTAGAAAAAGCGATGCTACCAACGACACGGTTTGGCGGGCACATCGTGTCTGGGCATGTGGATGGTGTTGGAGAAATTGTGGACCGACAACAAGTTGGTCGCGCCATAGAGTTTTGGGTGCAGATGCCATCTGAGCTAGGCAAGTATGTAGCGGAAAAAGGTTCTATTACCGTAGATGGTATCAGTCTGACGGTCAACGACGTTCGCAAAGATGCCTTTAAACTGACGATTGTGCCTCATACATCTGAAGAAACGACCATCGACAACTTTCATGTTGGCCGAAAAATTAATTTAGAAGTGGATGTCCTAGCTCGTTATATGGAACGATTGCTGCAATCGAAAGCCAGTGACGAATCTGAGTCTCGAATTACCATGGACTTCCTACAACAAAACGGCTTCGCTTAAAATCTGACGCAAAGCTTGATGCCCAACGAACCAATACAGGAATGTGAAATGCCAATTAGTACGCCGCAAGAAATCATTGAAGACATTCGCCTTGGGAAAATGGTTATCCTAATGGACGATGAAGACCGTGAGAATGAAGGTGACCTTATTATGGCCGCTGAACATATCACACCAGAAGCCATTAACTTTATGGCGACTCATGGACGTGGATTGATCTGCTTAACCATGACAAAGAGCCGTTGTGAAGCACTAGGCTTACCACCTATGGTTCAAGACAACAACGCGCAGTACACCACTAACTTTACTGTGTCTATTGAAGCTGCGGAAGGCGTAACCACTGGTATCTCTGCGGCAGATCGCGCACGTACAGTTCAGGCCGCAGTTGCAAAAGACGCAAAGGCTGCAGACTTAGTGCAACCAGGACACATTTTCCCACTGGCGGCTCAAGATGGTGGTGTGTTAACTCGCGCTGGTCATACTGAAGCCGGCTGCGATCTGGCAAAACTCGCGGGTTTTGAGCCTGCTTCTGTGATTGTCGAGATTCTTAATGACGATGGCACTATGTCGCGTCGTCCCGACTTAGAGATTTTCGCCGAAAAACACAACATTAAGCTCGGAACGATTGCCGACCTTATCGAGTATCGTAACAATAACGAGACCACAATTGAGCGCGTTGCTGCGTGTCATTTGCCGACTGAATTTGGTGACTTTGAGCTAGTGACCTACCGTGACACTATCGACAATCAAATCCACTACGCGATGTGTGCTGGTGATTTGACGGCTAGCACTCCATTAGTTCGCGTACATTTGCAAGACACCTTCACTGATATCTTACGCTCAAATAGAAACTCCGATCGTAGCTGGACTTTGGACAAAGCGATGAAGCGCATTGGAAAAGAAGGTGGTGTACTGGTGATTCTTGGTAATGAAGAAAGCACCGAGGCTATTGTTCACAAGATCAAGGTATTTGAGCAACAAGACAATGGCTCAGCACCGACCATGGCTAAAAAACAAGGCACATCACGCCGAGTAGGCGTAGGGTCGCAGATTCTCGCGGATCTTGGTGTACATGAAATGAAGCTTCTGTCTTCGGCGGATAAAAAGTATCACGCACTGGGTGGCTTTGGTCTGAGTGTCACCGAATACATTACTGAGTAATTTATCCAAGCCTTTGCTTATGAAACGCAAAGGCTTTTTCTTTTTCGTCGCGCCGCAACCGATTTCAAGTATTGTGAAAGCAGTGTTTGACTAAAGTTAGCGGTGGATATTAATAATTGAGTTGTGCTAGAATCCGGCGATTCTCGCGCGATGAACATAGTTTATAAGGAAAGCATATGAAAGTTATCGAGGGTGGCTTCCCAGCACCGAACGCAAAGATTGCTATTGTAATTTCTCGTTTCAATAGTTTTATCAATGAAAGCCTATTATCTGGTGCTATCGATACTTTAAAACGTCACGGCCAAGTAAGTGAAGACAACATCACTGTTGTTCGCTGCCCTGGTGCGGTAGAGCTACCATTGGTTGCTCAGCGAGTTGCTAAAACAGGTAAGTTTGATGCAATCGTGTCTTTGGGTACAGTAATTCGTGGCGGTACACCACATTTCGACTATGTTTGTAGTGAGTGTAATAAAGGTCTTGCGCAAGTGTCTCTGGAATATAGCCTACCAGTAGCATTTGGTGTATTGACTGTTGATACTATCGATCAAGCAATTGAGCGTGCCGGAACCAAGGCTGGTAATAAAGGTGCAGAGGCTGCACTAAGCGCGCTTGAAATGATCAACGTTCTTTCTGAAATCGATTCCTAATGGGGGCCAGTGTGAAACCAGCCGCACGTCGTAATGCACGTCAATTTGCTCTGCAAGCAATTTATTCTTGGCAAATTACTAAAGAAAATGTTGCCACTGTTGAAGAACAGTTCTTATCAGGTGGTAAGTATGATGAAGAAGAACATCATGCTGCTGAGCCTGCGTTGACTGCGCCAGAGACTGACGTTGTATATTTCCGTGATTTGCTCACGGGTGTCGCGTTGAATCACACGGAACTAGACAGCAAGTTACGTCCGTTCGTTTCTCGTCCAATGCAAGATCTAGACATGATGGAGCTTGCGCTTCTTCGTCTAGCTATGTACGAAATGACGAGCCGCGAAGACGTACCTTACAAAGTGGTTATCAACGAAGCTATTGAGCTTGCGAAAGTATTCGCAGCAGAAGACAGCCACAAGTTCGTTAATGGTGTTCTAGATAAAGCAGCACCTCACGTTCGCAAAAAGTAACGATTAACGTTTGTCTATTCGTAAAAAGGTCAGCAAATTGCTGGCCTTTTTTATATACTCTTCTCACCTTTCCAGCACAAAGCCTACAAGATGTCCGGTGAATTTAGTTTAATCGACAAGTACTTCGCGCATAAACAGCAGCAACGCAAAGACGTGGTCTTAGCACAAGGTGATGATTGTGCCATTGTTGCCCCTCCAGCTGACAGCCACATCGCCATTAGCACTGATACCTTAGTATCCGGTACCCACTTTCTCGCTGACGCCGATCCGGCTTGGATTGCACATAAGGCACTTGCCTCGAATATCAGTGATTTAGCTGCAATGGGTGCATCACCTGCTTGGGTCTCCATGGGGATCTCATTACCAGAAGTGAACGAACGCTGGCTTGAACGTTTTTGCAATGCGTTTTTCTCGTTAGCAGACTATTACGGTATCCAGCTCATCGGTGGCGACACCACAAAAGGACCGCTGGCGATTACGCTTACTGTGCAAGGCACACTGCCACAAGGCAAAGCTTTGACTCGAAGTGGGGCAAGTTCTGGAGACTGGGTATATGTGACAGGTCACCTCGGTGATGCCAAAGCCGGCCTTGATGTGATTCTGGAAAAAAACATCAGCGCGAATACCGAGCTCAACCGTGAATTAGAAAAGCGCCATTTTGAGGCGACGCCGAGAGTGCTTGCAGGCATTACCCTTCGCGATATCGCTTCTGCCGCGATTGATATCTCTGATGGCCTTATTTCTGACTTAGGGCATATTTTAAAGTGCTCAGACGTTGGCGCCCGTATTGATGTCGACTTGCTGCCTGTTTCGTCTGAACTCAAGCAATTCGTTGAGTCTGATGACATCGCAAAGCAGTACGCATTAACAAGCGGTGAAGAGTATGAACTCTGCTTTACGGTGCCGGAAGCCAACAGAGGGCAACTAGAGATCGCGCTATCAAATACGCCATTTACCTGTATTGGACAAATAACGGGCACAGGCTATCTTGATCTACATTCTAACGACCAACCACTTGACTGGCAGTTGGGTGGATTCGACCACTTTAAGGTGAGCCAATGAGTAACCCCCTTGACTTAATCTCTTTGAAAAACCCTTGGCATTTGCTTGCGACTGGCTTTGGCAGTGGTCTATCGCCTGTTGTACCCGGTACTATGGGTACACTGGCAGCGATTCCGTTATATCTACTGTTAGCACAATTGCCTTTGAGCATGTATCTTACCGCGGTTTTACTGTCTTGTATTATCGGTATAAAAATCTGTCAAGTGACCTCAGATGATATGGGCGTACATGATCATGGCTCCATCGTATGGGATGAGTTCGCTGGATTTTGGATCACCATGGCGATAGTCCCGGCACTCAAATTGCCGATTGACGATTGGAAATGGTTACTGACAGGCTTTGTGCTATTCCGTTTCTTCGATATGGTAAAACCATGGCCAATCGGTTGGCTCGATAAGCGTGTTCATGGTGGCTTAGGTATCATGATTGACGACATTGTAGCGGGTGTGATGGCCGGTATTTCACTTTACCTGGTCGGACGACTAGCGGGTTGGGTTTAATAACACATTGTAATTAAACAATAAAATAAACGTGCCTTTAGAAAGGCACGTTTGAATGACAAAGCTTTACTATACGTTTAGTCAAAAGTTGCTATGATTGCGGCCTCTTTTAGTTTTGTAACAATTGGTATGTTCAGCAATCTACGTCTCTTCATCAATTCTTTTCTAGTAATGGCAAATACGGCTGTGACTGCATTCGTAGTTTGCACATTCTCGATCATCAAATTACTACTGCCACTGAAATTCGTTCAGACATTGATGACCAGCCTATCTAACAAACAGATGTGGCTTTGGGCGACGATTAACTTATGGCTGCTAAACCTGAACAACAACATTGAATGGGACGTTGAAGGTGGTGACGATCTGACGCCAGATCAATGGTATATGTTGTTGTCTAACCATTTGAGCTGGGCTGACATTGTTATCATCACATCCGTGATGAAAAACAGAATGCCAATGTGCAAATTTTTACTAAAACAAAGCTTACTGTATGTGCCTTTTGTTGGTCTTGCTTGTTGGGGCTTGGATATGCCATTTATGAAGCGACACTCGCAGGCCTATCTGGTTAAGCACCCCGAACGACGCAATGATGACTTTAATGCGATTCGCAAGGCTTGTAAAAAGTTTGAGCACGTGCCAACAACGATGATCAGCTTTGTTGAAGGGACGCGATATAGCGAAGAAAAGTTGGCGACGGTTAAAACACCTTATCGACACCTATTGAAGCCAAAAACAGGTGGTGTAGCGTTCACACTTAACGCCATGAACCATTTGTTGGATGGGGTCGTTGATATCACATTGGCGTATCCAGAAAATCGAGAAGACCCATTTAATGATTTGTTGAAGGGTAAGTTGACGAAAGTTGTCGTTAAAATCGATGTATATCAGATGGACGAAAACCTCAACGGTGATTACTTCAACGACAAAGTCTTCAAACGTCGCTTCCACAATTGGCTCAACGATGTATGGAAGCGCAAAGATGAAAAATTGGAAGCTATCTATTCGCAGAGCTAATAATAAGTAACAAGAATACAAAAAGGGTCTACCAGTTGGTAGACCCTTTTTAATATCAATACATTAGGTTATCAATACAGACTACCCAACCGGTAGTCTTGGAATGACTCGACAGCACCTTTCTGCTTCATTGATTAACACAGAAACAGCATGTGTATGGTAATTCTCTCCGCTCTTCCAAACGGTTTCTCCGAATATCTGACACAACTCAAAATCAGAAATAGTTCCCTTCATTTCTTGGTAGGCGACGGCAGAGATGATTTTCTGTTCCAATGATTCTGGACAGGATTCAACACGCCAACGACTCACTTGAATATTCGGCAAAGCACACTCCTTGTGGTCATATTTTCGTCATCGAAGCCACAGTAACACTATGAATTTACAGGATCAAGTTGATCTTGCTCACAGTTTTTTGGGGCTATTAACGTGCCAGTCGTAACCTATTGTAAACGTGCGAACTTATTTTTATTTGGTTAATACTTAATCATTAAAATAGTTTTTTGCGAGTGATATAACGTTTGAGTTAAATGGTTTTCTGTACGGTTTCTATGTCGGACTCTGATTTGAAAG
This sequence comes from Vibrio mediterranei, assembly GCF_900088415.1. Classification (GTDB taxonomy): domain Bacteria; phylum Pseudomonadota; class Gammaproteobacteria; order Enterobacterales; family Vibrionaceae; genus Vibrio; species Vibrio mediterranei. Next base: position 670,585 of record NZ_FLLQ01000002.1, on the reverse strand, counting down.
ATCTTAATAGAACGATCAGCTCTGGTAATAGCCAAAGTGAAGAAACATACAGTGCATATTCGGCAAGAAGCCCAACAAGCGCCGTGCCGACAGCAGTTTCTGTTCCTACATAATGAGGTAGTACGTAGCTAAGAAGTAGGTAGGTAAAGACGGTGTAGCTGACAGTAAGCCATAAAGGGTCACGGCTATTTTCAGAGAGCTTGTTAGGTTTAGATTGGTGTTCAGAACGTGGTTGATTATCCTTAATCATGGACGGTGTTTCCTATTTATCCGTTACGCCTAAGACATTCAAACATCGTAGTTGCAGTTCACAAGAATACTCGACGACTAATTAGAGCAATCTCATAATTCTATCAATTAGTATTGTTAAGAATGAACCTCGCTCACAATTACTCGATAAACAACATGGATCCAAGTATCTAGTTTTTTCGTGATGATCTCTCATTTTAGAGTATTGATTCTAATTCTAATGGTTTGCCGACTACACTTTGAGATAACTATTAGAGTTCGCATATCGGATGCGATAGACGATTAGACAGAGGATACAAGGATGGATTATCAACGCATTAAAGTAACTAGGGACGAGCATGTCGTGATTGTCAGCTTAAACAGGGCGGATAAGCTTAATGGCGTCGACATGATTATGTTTAATGAGTTGATTCATGTGAGCAAAGCGCTTCGTAACGACCGAACGCTGAGGGCAGTTATCCTGACGGGAAGTGAAGGCAACTTTAGCTCAGGACTCGATTTCAAATCTATGATGAAAAACAAGAGCTTTGCTGCAAGACTCTTGTTTAAGTGGCTTCCTGGCCAATCAAATCGTGCACAACAAGTGAGCAGTAATTGGCGAAAGCTATCCGTTCCTGTTATTGCTGTAATCGAAGGATATTGCTGGGGAGCGGGTATGCAAATCGCGCTGGGAGCCGATTTTAGATTCTGTGCGCCTAATGCCAACCTGTCAATCATGGAGTCGCGGATGGGATTAACCTCAGATATGGCCGGGTCCATTGCACTTAGAGAAATCATGCCGAAGGACAAAGCGATGCGAATCTCGATATGTGCTACAGAACTTGACGCTAAAACAGCATTATCTATGGGACTAGTGACTGAAGTTAGCGATGACCCTATGAAAGAGGCATTGGCACTTTGCACTCAAATCGCCCAAAAATCCCCGGATGTGACTGCCGCTATGAAGCATATGTACACTCGTTATTGGACCGCACCAGCATGGAAACTTTTGGCGTATGAAACTTATAGCCAGATACGCATTATGCTGGGGAGAAATTTCGTTCGTGTACAGCAGGCTTTGAAAAAGAAAACATCGCCACAATTTGAGCCAAGACAGCGTCACTGGTAAGTTCAACTATTTACGATCTCCACTTCTTATGATCAATGTAACGTGGCTGTGCTCTCGCCAGCCACGCCATAGCGTTCATCTCTGCTTAACATTCAAAGTTAATTTACTCACATCAAATGCCTCTCCTTTTGTTTTTAAAACGCAGTTTCAAAACCAGATCTAGTTCAAGATTTAACCGTTAATTTTCCAATTTTAAGGATCAGTGATCACGTCTATAGTTGTTCGTATGTGAATGATATTGATCATATAAGAACGACTGTTACTATTAAAAGCATAAATTACGGTTAAGGAAAGTTATGTTAACGAAGTATTCAGCGAACCCCAGAGACGTGAAAAAGTACTCCACTGCACAACTGCGTGATGAGTTCTTGATCGACGAGCTATTCATACCATCTCGGGTATCGGTGGCGTATAGCCATATTGACCGAGCGGTTGCTTTAGGGATTTGTCCTCAAGATAACCCATTGATTTTAGAGGAGTGGATAGATAGTAAGTCGTTCGGTACCGAGTTTTTTCTTGAACGAAGAGAGCTTGGGTTAGCTTGCTTAGAAGGGGCCGTAAAAGTAACCGTAGATACAAAAACGTTCAATTTAAATGCTATGGATGTGCTTTATGTCGGCCTAGGCTCAAAGACAATTGAGATAGAGAAAGTAGAAGGTGACGCGACAGTTTACGGATTAAGTGCACCAGCGCACAAATCGCTACCCACAAGGGTAATTCCTCAGAGTGAGGCTCGCGTGGTAGAACTTGGTTCAATAGAGACGGCAAACCAGCGCGTCATTAACCAATACCTACACCCGGATGTGATAGAAACCTGTCAGCTATGTTTAGGAATCACTCATTTAGCACCGGGTAGCGTTTGGAACACGATGCCTGCACATACTCACGAACGTCGGATGGAAGCGTATGTGTATTTCAATATCAAACCGGAACAAGCCGTGTTTCATATGATGGGCGAACCTACTGAAACTCGTCACATTCTAGTTAGAGATAAACAACTCGTACTGTCACCAAGTTGGTCGATTCATTCGGGGTGTGGTACGCAAAACTATAGCTTTGTTTGGGGAATGTTAGGTGAAAATCAAACATTCGACGATATGGACTTTATTCCAATGGATACATTGGCTTAGTTGATACTAATAGGAAATTAACATGAACAAAACTCTGAAAAATGTACTTCTTACTACCGTAGCGGGCGCAGCAGTCACAGTATCATCAATGACATTTGCAGCAACGGAAATCAAAGCGGCATTTAACCAATCTGACAAGCACCCTCAATATTTGGCTTTGGAAGAGTTTGGTAAACAGTTAGAAGCGGAAACGGATGGTCGTTACAAAGTTACTATTTATCCCAATGCACTGCTCGGCGATCAACGTGCGTCGTTGGAGCTGGTTCAAGCTGGCGCAGTGCAAATGGCAGTCGTAGCAAACCCGTTGGTAGAAAACTATGACAATACCTTCACTGCAATCGGCATGCCTTTCGCTTATACCGGTATTGAGCATCAAGAAAAAGTGTTTACTTCCGGAGCTCTAGACAAGCTATTTGCCTCTACCAAAAAGTTTGGTTTTGAAGTATTGACGGCTTATACCGCTGGTTCTCGTAACGTTTATACCAAGGGGCATAACGTTAAGTCCGTCGAGGATATGAAAGGTCAGAAAATCCGCGTGATGCAGTCGAATACTATGGTAGAGATGCTAGGGTGCATGGGCGGCACTGGTGTTCCGATGAGTCAAGGTGAAGTGTATACCGCGGTTCAACAAGGTGTCCTTGACGGCGGTGAGAATAATGAAATTACTTATGCCGATATGAAGCACTATGAAGTGGCTCCTTACTTTAGCAAAACTTCTCACTTGATGGTGCCTGACTTAGTTGTTATCAGCGACGACTTCATCAATTCAATGTCGAAGGAAGACCAAGCGACGATTCGCCGTTTAGCTAAAGAGTCGACTGTTGACGAGTTTGCTAAATGGAATGCTCAAATTGGTAAAGCTCGTGCGTTAGCGGAGGAGAATGGTGCGACCTTTATTGATGTCGACGTGAGACAATTCCAGGAAAGCTGCAAACCTCTACAGCAAAAATTGATTAAAACTGACGCACAGAAAGAATTAACTAAGGCGATCAGTGAACTGAGCTAATTAAGAAGGAGTTAGGCGCCAAGCCTAACTCCTTTTTTGCAAGGAAAAGTCTAGTGGAAAAGTTGTTAGTCTGGACAGATAAGTTCAAGAAAATCATCGATTGGGTAGTGGAACGAGCTTGTATCGCTATTATGGCATTCTTGACAGTTCTTGTTACTTATCAGGTCGTTACTCGTTATGTCTTCAATAGTCCAAGTGCGGTGAGTGAAGTACTGTCACGATACATGTTTGTCTGGTTGGTGCTGATTGGTGGGGCTTATGTGTTTGGCTTGAGAGAACATATGGCTATTACCTATGTACGAGATAAGTTCTCGCCGAAAATAGGCATACTGGTTGATATTTTCACTGAATGGACAATCGCTATATTTGCTTTCGTGGTTATGTGGCAAGGCGGATTCAAAGCGTCCGTTCGTCAAATGTGGCAGTTAGATTCGGCCTTAGAAGTGCCAATGGGTGTTATTTACTCGGCATTGCCTATTGCCGGAGTGCTTATTCTTGTTTATTTCGTAATCAACCAACTGAAACTAATACATCAGTTTCAGCAACTTAGTGTAAAAGGATAGACATATGGATGCTGCTACCCTCGCTGCCCTTATTATGTTTGGCGGCGCTATCATTCTACTCGTTTTAGGTGCGCCGATAGGTATTAGTATTGGATTGCCTTCATTTGTTGCCATGGTCAGTATTTTGCCATTAGCAGGTGCTACGACGACAGCCGCCCAACGTATGTTCACGGGTTTGGATAGTTTTGCATTGCTCGCGATACCGTTTTTCATCTTAGCGGGCAATATTATGAATAATGGTGGCATAGCCATACGACTCATTAATTGCTCGCGCATAGTAACGGGTTATTTTCCTGGAGCATTAGCCCAAACTAATGTGGTCTCGAATATGTTGTTTGGTTCAATCAGCGGCTCTGGCGTTGCTTCGGCCGCGGCGATTGGTGGCATTATGAACCCTATTCAAGAGAAGGAAGGGTACGACTCGCCATTTAGAACAGCGGTAAATATTGCATCTGCTCCAACCGGAATGTTGATTCCACCAAGTAACACGTTAATTGTTTATGCGACTGTCGCTGGTTCGGTATCTATTTCAGCACTCTTTATGGGCGGTTATTTGCCCGGCTTACTCTGGGGTGGTGGCGTTATGCTAGTGGCAGGGTTTATGGCCTATCGCCGTGGATATATGTCGAAACATGTGATGAGCCTTTCTGAGCGCGCCAAACTATTCATTGATGCAATACCTAGTTTGTCATTAGTGGTGGTAGTGATAGGAGGTATTCTCGCAGGTATCTTTACACCGACAGAAGCTTCAGCTATTGCGGTTGTTTACTCTTTGGCACTTGGGTTTATATACAAGGCTCTGAAAGTTGAGCAGCTCCCAAGTATTTTGTTGTCGACTGCCAAGTTAACTGCGATTGTCATCTTTATGATAGCCGCTTCGTCAATCATGTCGTGGGTAATGGCGTTTACGCAAATTCCTGGAGCTATAGCCGATGCTTTGTTGTCGTTAACCGATAACCCGATTGTGATCCTTCTAATCATCAATGTGATTTTATTATTTGTAGGGACCTTTATGGATCCCACGCCAGCGGTATTAATTTTCACACCCATCTTTCTACCGATTTGTATGAATTTGGGTATGGATCCAGTCCAGTTTGGTATTTTGTTGGTGTTTAACTTGTCACTTGGCACCATAACACCTCCAGTTGGACCAATACTATTTACTGGTTGTAAGGTTAGCGATATCAAAATTGACCATGTGATCAAAACGCTGCTACCATTCTTTGCGGTGATATTTTTGGTACTAATGGCAGTGACTTATATCCCGGCAATTTCGATGACGATCCCACAAATGATGGGCTTAGTGAAATAAGGAGCAGGTACTTGGAAAAAGTTGTTCGGCAGGAGTATAACGCCCCAGCCTTAGAGAAAGGGTTGGATATACTGGAGTTGCTAGCAAGTTCAGCTGAACCCATGTCAAAGAAACAGATCGCAGAGATGGTCGGTCGTAGTGTGGGAGAGATTTTCCGAGTACTCTCTGTATTGGCTCGTCGTGGTTATGTGACCTTTAATGAAGATAGCGGTAAATATATGTTTTCTATGCAGATGTTTACCGTTGCTAATCAGTATCCACCTCAGTCTCAACTGCTAAATATCGCCAAGCCATTAATGAAAATGGTGAGTGAAAAAGTCAATCAATCATGCCACGTTTCATGGTATGACAATCAGCATCTGGTGGTGATCGGAAGGGAAGAGAGTCCATATAAGATGGGCTTTAGCCTCAAGATTGGCGCTAAGTTAGACGTATGTTCATCCGGCTCTGGAATCGTACTGTTGAGCTTTAGTGATGAGCTCAAAAGAGAGAAAATACTTAAGCAGAGTGGTGCAACTGATTACGAAATAGAACAAGCGAACGCTTTACTCAATCAGACCAAGAATCAAGGTTACTTTATTGGTCCCAGTCCACAAATTTCGGGTATTACTAATATCAGTGTGCCGATCTTTACCGGCAGTGAGATGTTGGCTGTGTTGACTGTTCCATATGTCACTTTAGACTCTGATGCAGTTCATCATGCTGTAGATAGTATTGAAACGACAAAGAACGAGTTAGTCGCTATTTGCCAATCAATCAGTTATCAGTTAACGCCTCAAGTGTAATCCTTTCAAAGGCGTGTGGTTATTTCATAGATAGCGACATGCCTTTACTCTTCTTAAGTCTAATTGTTCAATAATGCCTCTGAATTCATCAAGAGCACGCTAGATTATTCATCTGTGACGAGCTAAGATTTCCTCTTTCTATTCAGCACATTTATCACAGAGTTTTTCAACTCTAACGCGCTAATTTATCGAACAAATTTACGAGACTAACAACGTATAGCACCATGTGGAGCCACGAGTGAGCGAATTCCAAGATCTATCCATACAAATCGAACAAATCTCTCAAGCTGAGGAGCATGAGCAACCAAGTGTGCTTAATGAACTTATAGAGCAGGGGATGGAGTCGTCGTCGGTGGGATTGATATTGGAAGCCTTTCCTATAGAGCAAAGGGTTCGTTTGTGGCGTGAGTTGCCGCTGGAAATGCATATCGAAGTGCTCACAGAGACTCGTGCGGAAGTACGTGTTTCTATTCTGGATGCGTTATCGGAAACTGAGCTTAAGCTTACGCTGGCGAAGTTGGATAACCTTTCGCTTATCGAGTGGGCGGACTCACTGCCTGATGACATCATTGCCGAAGCTATCTCTTTACTTGAAAAGGATGAGCTAGAGCTTTATGACCAAGCCAATGAATATGAAGAAGATCAGATTGGCCGCTGGGCAGATAGGAAAGTCATTACGATTCCTTTTAGTATCTCAGTAGACAGAGCCAAGCTGTTGATTGATAAATACAATTATGAGCAGCCAGAGCATATCTATCTAATTGATAAACAAAAACGTTTTCGTGGGATGGTGGATTATAGCGATGTCTTAAAAAGTGATCCTAAAACGCGAATCAAACAATTGGTTTTGGAGCACGTCACCACGCTTAGTGCCAAGCTAACATTGGCCGAATCGGTGGAAGCAATGGAGCGTTCCTCCTTCAGTGCATTGCCTATTCTTGATGAACGTAAATTGTTGGTAGGGGAGATTGACTGGAAGTTTGCTCTTAGCACGCAACGAGAAATCTACGAGACGCGTTTAATGGCCGGTACAGGTATGGATGAAGGCGATGACCTGTTCGCACCAGTATTGAAAAGTTCGCAAAAGCGTGGGGTTTGGTTGGGGATTAACTTGCTTACCGCTATTTTAGCTTCAGTGACAATTGGCTTGTTTGAAAACGTCATTTCGCAGGTTGTTGCCCTTGCGATCCTTATGCCTATTGTCGGTTCTATGGGGGGGATCGCAGGAAGCCAGACACTAACTTTGATCGTGCGTTCTATGGCTCTCAACCAGATTACCTCCGGTAACCGATTTGCTCTTATCAAGAATGAGTTGGGCATTGGTGCAATTAACGGTCTACTGTGGGCGATCATCATAGGAGCGATGGCTGGACTGTGGTTCCAGTCTTCGATCCTTGGTGCGACCATAGCGTTGGCTATCGTCGTCAATATCATCACAGCAGCGCTGTTCGGTGTCTTGATTCCTCTGGTTCTGGATAAGCTCAAGCTTGATCCTGCTTTAGCGGGTTCAGTCATATTAACGACGGTTACCGATGTGGTCGGCTTCTTTGCGTTCCTTGGTACCGCAAGCCTAGTCATGTTGTAAGTCTTCATTAAGAGGGTTGTAAGAATTGGACTGCAACCCTCTTTTCCTATGATTTTAAAACGAAAAATCTTCCCTTTTCCCCAGGTTTTAATTGAGCCTTTTTGTTTTTTAATTAGTTGAATATAAATGTAAATTTATCCTATTTGACATTGTTTTGGCTGTTTGGGCTCTTCTCTTTCTAATTCCTTTGTTTTTATCAATAAATCTCTAGTTTTTAAGTGCTTGCGATGCTCTAAAGTCTGGCTATAATCGCGCGCCATTTTATTAATGGTGTGAATGGGATGAGCCGCTCGCCTGGCGCCTCTCCTGTAATAATCCACTTTAATCAACTTGCTCATCATTTATCTATTGTGATGATGCGAGAGGATCGCGAAACAAATGAAATTAATTAAAACCACGATTGCTGCTGCACTAATGTCTACTATGCTAACTGGCTGTATTGGCCAGATGGCAACAACGAGTATGGTGATGTATGAAGTTAACCTAAAAGGTGTGGACAACCGTTATGCTCGTGCTGGCCTATACACTTTGATGTCACCGGTTTATGCCATTACAGCGGCAGCGGATCTATTCGTGATTAACTCGATTGAGTTTTGGACTGGTACCAACCCACTAACTAAGAAAAAGGCGGTAGCGGACACTCCTGCTGAAGCTTACATCAAAGTAAATCACAAGGTAGGTAAGAAGCTCTCTACTGCACCTGTTAAGTTATCCATGCTAGATGATAATACAACGCAGATGGACTTCATTGATGATTCTGGTAAGGCACGCACACTTGTAGGTGTGAGCGGTAAAGACTCGGTTGATTTCTACCTAGATGGTGAGTTCATTACTACGGCATCTCACACAGAACTAGAACAGTACGCAACGGCGTCTTAATAGTTATCAGAGCCTGCTCATTGACTCGAGCAGGCTCGTTTTTGCTAGCCGCTTACTAACGTTGACACTTCAACGATCAACACTTTTATTGATACAGAAACTGGAGTTCCACACGCTTTCCTCCTATCATCCGCACATATTTCTGCGATCGTGTAAACCTATCATGTCTTTTTCTGAGTTAACGTTAAGCTCGGCATTAATTGATGCCATTCCTAGTGAATTCTCTCATGCTACTCATATTCAAACCCTCGCTATTCCTGCTATTACCGCACAGCACGATGTCTTGGCTCTTGCACAAACTGGCAGCGGTAAGACCTTAGCCTTTGGCCTTGGGCTGATAGAGCAGTTGCTTAACAACGAGATAAAGCAAGCCTTGATACTAGTGCCTACGCGTGAATTGGCGAAACAGGTAACAGAGACCATCGATCCTATCGTCGCTCTATTAGGTTATTCAGTCGCTGTGGTTTGCGGCGGCGAGGATGTAGAGCCGCAGGTGGGTCAGCTTAATGCTGCTCCAGAGATTGTAGTGGCAACACCTGGACGTTTGCTCGATATCATGAATAAACAGCTGGTGGACACTCAACGTATTGAAACTGTTGTGCTTGATGAAGTTGACCGTTTACTCGACATGGGTTTTTGGCCAGACATTCAGAGTATACTCAATGGATTGAGCAACAGAAAACAAACCTTAATGTTCTCAGCAACGCTACCAGAACAGTTGGAAGCAAAAGTCACGACTTTGCTTAACAATCCAATCAGAGTTGTAGCCAATAAAACCAATAGTGTGGTGGAGCAGATTGCAGAGACATTGTATTTGGTAAATAAAGGCAGTAAAGCCAATGTGCTGATTAAGCAAATTACTGAGCATCAATGGCCTCAGGTGTTGGTGTTTATTGGTGCACGAGACAATGCCGATGCGCTTTGTAAGAAGTTGAATAAAGCAGGTATTACTAGTGGCGCCTTACATGGTAATAAAGAGCAAACGGAGCGTGAACGTACCCTACAGGCTTTCAAACAAGGTGAGATTCAAGTACTGATTGCTACCGATATTTTAGCTCGAGGCATCCATGTAGATGATCTTCCCGTCGTGATTAATTATGAGTTGCCAAGTGACCCATCTGTATACGTGCATCGAGTTGGGCGCACCGCCAGAGCAGGAAAAACGGGACAGGCATTGTCGCTAGTTTGCCATGGTGAAACCGAATATCTTGAGGCGATTCGTCAACTCACATCACGAAGTTTAGTGTTGGAAGAGCTGGCTGACTTTCCAGTGACGGATAAACCCTCGACAGGAGAAAGCAAGCGCCCTAAACGAGACAAGCAAGCCAATCGACGCACCAATAAAAAGACCCGTGCGAGTCAATTCAAGAGCAAGAAACGTTAGCATCGAGTTCGCAATAGAGAGCGTTAAGGAAAGCAGTCATGGCAACCATGAAAGACGTAGCAGAGTTAGCAGGGGTTTCGACAGCGACAGTATCGAGGGTAATTAACCGCTCTCACTACGTAGAACCAGTAACGTTGGAGCGGGTGGAGAAAGCGATTAAAACGCTTAACTATCGTCGTGACCCTCGAGCCGCTGCGTTAGCGAAACGAAGCAATAACACACTAGGTCTACTCACAGGTAACTTGGCTGATCCCTTCTTTGCACTAATCGCCAAAAATGTCGAAGAGGTGGTACGTCTTAATGGCCATCAACTGGTAGTGGTGAGTGGCGGTCACAATACGGAACGTGAAAAAGAAGGCTTGGACTTTCTTATTAGCCAAGGCTGCGAAGCTATGGTTGTGCATGCCAAAATGCTTGATGATGCCACTTTGCTCCGCTACGCTGCCCAAGCTCCCGCTATGGTTCTACTCAATCGCACTATTCCACAGATCTCGAATCGCTCGGTATGGGTGGATAATCGAGCTGGAGCAAAGGTCTCGGTGGAGCATTTGATTGCTTTAGGTCATCGCAAGATAGCCTACGTCACCAGCGATCTGCCGATAGAAGATAGAACCGATCGCCTTCAAGGCTATAAAGACGCCATGTCATCCGCCAACATTGAAGTACCGCCTAGCTGGATTATTAACGAGAATTTCAGTGAGTCTGGTGGTGAAGCGGCAGGAAAGGCGTTGATGGCGCGGTGCCCAGAAGTTACTGCTGTGGTGACGTTTAATGATGTCATGGCGGCGGGGTTGATGGCAAGTCTCTACGAACAAGGCGTGGTAGTACCTGACGATATGTCTATTGTGGGTTTTGATGATGTGTTGTTGGCACGCTATCTCTATCCTCGTTTAACCACAATGCACAACCCTATCGACGAGATGTCGGTGCATGCCGCGAAGCTAGCACTGAACCTCAAAAAATCAGCCTATACTCCTCCCCATAACCATCGTTTTGAAGCCAATTTAGTCGAAAGACAGACCGTCAAGTCGTTAAAAAGGTAATTATCAATGAAAAAACGTGAGAATGTTCACATCAGATAATCTCATGTAAGCGCTTACATGAAACAGTCATCTAGTTCTCAATTTTGGAATGAGGCTAAGGATATTATCTCTGCGAACAAACCCTACACAGTTTTTGAGGATATACATTATGACAAATTCAAAGCCTCTGCCCTCATTTGGTTTAGCGCTCGCCCCTATCGCGGTGATGTTTTTGCTTTTGGCAATCGGCTACGGAGCGCTAGGACTACGAATTGAAGTCTTGCTGCTGATTTCTGCGGCATTTACTGGTTTCATCGCTTGGAAGATGGGCTACAACTGGGATGACATTATTGGCGCTATTGTTGAGAAGCTTGCCAAGGCGATGCCAGTCATCCTAATTCTTGTTTCTGTTGGCGGCCTTATCGCCAGTTGGATGGTGAGCGGCACGATCCCTTATATGGTGTATTGGGGACTTAAAGTGATCAGTCCCGAATACATCCTTATCGCTGCCTTTTTCGTGACTAGCGTAGTATCGGTATGTACAGGTACATCCTGGGGTTCAGCAGGTACTGTTGGTGTTGCACTAATGGGTGTTGCGGCTGGCCTAGATGTGTCGCTTGCAGCCGCTGCGGGTGCAGTAGTTTCTGGCGCTTATTTCGGCGATAAAATCTCTCCACTGTCTGATTCAACCAACTTTGCTCCAGTGGTATCAGGCACAACCTTGTACGAACACATCCAACATATGCTCTACACTACCTTGCCAGGCTTTGTGATTGCCGCAACCGTGTTTTTCTTTGCTGGTCAAAGTGCCGATGTGGCAGGAGTGAGCGAACCAGAGAAAGTTGTTGAGATCTTAGCGGGCCTTGAAAGCCTTTATAACCTCAACATTGTTCTTATTATTCCACCAGTGATGATTCTTTGGGGTGCTCTTACTAAAAAGCCAGTATTACCGCTCATGCTTGCAGCGTCGGCGATTGCTATAGCTCTTGGCATGCTGCTTCAAGGCTTCTCGCTACAACAAGGTTTCCAAGCGTATGTTGATGGCTTTAATCTATCAATGTTTGAAGCGAATGGCCACGAAGTATCAGGCATCATTCCGGATGTAGCGAAGCTGCTTAACCGTGGTGGTCTGTTCTCAATGATGAGCACTATCTTGTTGGTATTCTGTGCCTTCTCTTTCGCAGGTATTTTAAGCTTAACTGGCGCATTGAACGTGGTGCTTGGTCGCTTCCTGCATCTGATTCACTCAACGGGTCAATTGATTACTTCAACGGTTATCGCGACGATTACGGTTGTGTTCACGACATCAGACGGCAAATTAGCGCTATTGATTCCGGGAGAACTGTTCCAAAACGCCTACCGAAAAATGGGTCTAGATACCAAGAACCTCTCTCGTACTATCGAAGATGCAGGCACAATTATTGAACCGCTAGTGCCTTGGACCGCTGCAGGTATTTACATGGCGGGCACGCTAGGCGTGGCAACGCTTGATTATCTACCTTGGGCGATTCAGTGCTATACCGGCGTTATCTTCGCGCTTATTTACGGTTTTACTGGTTTTGGTATTGCGAAAGCGAAGCCAGAATCAACAGATAATACAGAATTACAAACTGTTGCTACCCCAACAAAATAAGGTAACTGCTGAATGAATTGCTTCGACCAAACGTTAGAACGTCGTAACACTGGCTCGCTTAAATGGGATTTTATGGGTCAGAAGCTAGGATTGCATCAATCGGATTTACTCCCTATGTGGGTCTCAGACTATGATTTCAAAGCGCCACAAGTGGTATTAGATGCGCTAACGCAGCGCACTGAGCATGGTGTCTTTGGCTATGCAGAGCGAGATGCTGACTATTATCAAGCCATCATTGACTGGTTTGTTACTCAGCATGACACCCATATCGATAAGGAGTGGGTCACAACGGTCCATGGTGTGTTGCCTGGGTTATCGATCGCACTGCAAATGCTTACCAATATTGGTGACCAGATTGTCATGCAGTCTCCGGGCTACGGGTCCTTTCGCAAAATCATTGAGTTCAACGACCGAGTAGTGAAGGAAAATCCATTAACGCTTGAGAATGGCGAGTACAGTATTGACTTTGAACACCTTGAGCAGTGCTTTGCTCAAGGTGCAAAGGCGATGATCTTTTGTAATCCTCATAACCCAACGGGGCGTGTGTGGTCACAGCAAGATGTGCTAAAGCTTGCAGAGCTTTGCGAGCGCTATCAAGTGTGGTTGTTAAGTGATGAAATTTGGTGCGATCTTACGCTTTCCGGCCAACAACACTATTCGGCGCTGAAACTGCCGCAAAGCCTAAATCAACGTTTGATAGTGGCAACGGCAGCGAGCAAGACCTTTGGCCTTTCGTCACTGCGTATCTCTAATTTCATTATTCCTAATGAGGAACTGAGAGCGTGCTTTGTTAGGCGATTAGATGCTCATGGCATGGATGTGTTTAATAGCTTGTCTATGGTCGCCGCGACCGTTGCCTATCAGCATTGTGCTGAATGGTTGGAGCAATTAAAGCAGTATCTAGAACGAAATATCGAGCGACTTCAACGCTTTGTAGAGTTGGAGCTTTCAGGTACAGGGGTGAAGTTTTTACCTCCTCAAGCGGGCTATTTAGCGTGGTTGGATTGCCGAGCACTTGGCCTTACTGACAGCGATCTGGAGCAGCGCTTTATCGACTCTGGCGTGGTGCCAAGTATGGGTACGGCCTTTGGTAAAGAAGGTTCGGGCTTTGTTCGCCTTAACCTTGGTTGTCCAGAGACTACGTTGCAACGTGCACTTACTTGCATTAAACACGCCTTAGTATAACCCTACATCTGTGATGTGATTCACGTATTCTTTGATAACTAGCGAGTACTAGGAATTTTTCCTAGTACTCCTAAGACCGCCTCTCAAGCCATTATCTCGGCCAATTCTTACACTCTTGCTCATAGATTTTCAGCGTTATTAGCGCTGATCCTCAAACGAATTTACTTTTTGCACCATACCAAGACCGGCGATGGGTCGCTCTTTGGGTAGTGCTGCCCCTTATGTTGAGAGTCTAAGGATTCATCATGTTGAAATTTCTAGAGCAAGTGCGTAAGCCGACGTTGGATCTTCCCGTCGAACAAAGACGCAAAATGTGGTTTAAACCATTCTTACAGTCCTATTTAGTGGTTTTTATCGGTTACATGACCATGTACCTGATTCGTAAGAACTTCAATATCGCGCAAAACGATATGATTTCGAACTATGGGCTTTCCATGACTGAACTTGGTTTGATTGGTCTTGGTTTCTCCATCACTTACGGTATTGGTAAAACCGTGGTGTCCTACTATGCCGATGGCAAGAACACCAAACAGTTCCTTCCGTTTATGCTGATCCTTTCAGGTCTTGCGATGCTTGGCTTCAGCTTCAGTATGGGTGGCGGCAGCGTTAGTCTATTCCTAATGATTGCGTTTTATGCACTAAGTGGTTTCTTCCAAAGTACCGGTGGACCTTCTAGTTATTCAACCATTACTAAGTGGACGCCACGTAACAAGCGTGGTTCATACCTTGGTCTTTGGAACATGTCGCACAACGTAGGTGGTGCAGGTGCGGCGGGTGTTGCGCTATTCGGTGCTAACTACCTGTTTGATGGACACGTTATTGGTATGTTTGTGTTCCCATCTCTGATTGCTTTGGTGGTTGGTTTCTTTGGTCTTCGTTACGGTAGTGACTCTCCAGAAGCTTACGGTCTAGGTAAAGTAGAAGAGTTATTTGATGAAGCAGTGAGTGAAGAAGACGAAGCCGCTGAAGAAAACCAAATGACCAAACGTGAAATCTTTGTTGAGTATGTACTTAAAAACAAAGTGATTTGGCTACTGTGTTTTGCCAATATCTTCTTGTATATCGTGCGTATCGGTATCGACCAATGGTCAACAGTTTATGCCTACCAAGAACTTGGTCTATCCAAAGAAACGGCAATCTCTGGCTTCACTTTATTCGAAGTCGGTGCGTTAGTGGGTACCTTACTTTGGGGTTATCTGTCTGATTTGGCGAATGGTCGTCGCGCTCTGGTTGCGTGTGTGTCATTAGCGCTAATCATCGTAAGCTTGGAATTCTATCAACATGCGACAAGTGAATTTATGTATCTTGCATCGCTATTTGTCTTAGGTTTCCTAGTCTTTGGTCCTCAACTACTTATTGGTGTAGCGGCAGTAGGTTTCGTGCCTAAGAAAGCCATCAGCGTTGCCGACGGCGTGAAAGGTACGTTTGCTTACCTCATTGGTGACAGCTTCGCGAAGTTAGGTTTAGGTATGATTGCCGATGGTACGCCTATCTTTGGCCTAACAGGATGGAAAGGTACCTTTGCGGCACTGGATACATCTGCAGCGATTTGTATCGGTCTACTTGTCTTCGTAGCTATCGCAGAAGAGAAGAAAATTCGTAAAGCTAAGAAGCAGTTACAACAAGTTACGGCTTAATATACCCCTGAAAAGCGCTGTCTACGATTTCGCATTTGGTTTGCCTGAGCCATTGGAATCATAGATAGCGCTTTTTTTAGAACCAAACGCTATTTGCTTAATCGATGCGTCGGCGTTAAGTTACCCCATTTTTCGCCTTTCTCTAGTCGGTACTTCATCATGATCAATGTTGTTTTAGTGGATGACCACATCATCGTACGTTCTGGGTTTGCTCAATTACTCAATCTAGAGGAAGACATTAATGTAGTCGGTGAGTTTAGCTCGGTTGAAGAAGCTAAAAGAGGGCTGCCGGGCAGTGGTGTGCAGGTATGTATTCTGGATATCTCGATGCCGGACGAAAGTGGTCTCGCGTTACTAGAGTCGATGCCCAAGGGCATTGCCTGTGTGATGCTCAGTGTGCATGACTCTCCTGCTATGGTGGAAAAGGCATTGGAATTAGGTGCACTTGGTTATTTGACCAAACGTTGCAGTCCTGATGAACTGATTCAAGCTGTGCGAACCAGTGCCAACGGTGGTTGCTATCTTACCCCGGATATTGCCATGAAACTTGCTTCTCCAAGACCGTTCCAACAAGCCTTATCTCGACTTACTAAACGTGAATATGAAGTGTCAGAGCTCTTGGCGACGGGACTCGATGTGAAGGCGGTAGCGGCCGAACTTGGATTAAGTCACAAAACCGTTCATGTCCATCGTGCTAATGCACTGGATAAACTTGCTGTCAAAAACAATGTGGAACTTGCCAAGTTGTTTAGGGCAGAAGCGACGTTGTAATGCGAACTTACCTCGTTGCCAGCGCCAGTGCATGGCTGATAACCCTGTGCAGTTGGTTTTGTTTATGGGTGATTTCCTATTACTTCGTTAACGACGCTGAGTTGGCAATTCTGTTTTTCCCGTTCGCTCTTAGGCTTGGGATTACCCTGCATGCCGCTAAAAAATACTGGGGTGCCGTTTATGCTGCTGAGTGGTGCTTAACCATCTCTCTGGCTATTTTGCTTGCGCAGCCTCAGTGGTCGGCCATTTTGGTTGCTAGTGCGCTAAGTATTCCTGTTGCCTTGGTTGCTGAGCGTTATTATCAAGGTGCTCAGTGGCGACGATTACTTATTCAAGCCGCAGCGATTGTTGCCTGCGCACTGATTAATATGCTTGCTGTCGGCAGTCATAGTGACTCTCTGAGTTTCGTCGGTTTGGTGAGTATTACGGCGGGGCTTATGCTGGTGCCGAGCTGTTACCTCATTTGGAATTACCTATTTCAAAGTACGTGGCGACCTTTGACATCTAACCTCATCCATCAACCAATCGAATTTCACTATAAGCCCATTTTGCTGTTCATTGCACTGTTTGCGGTGAGCATTTCTCTGCAAGTCGGGCTGCCTGACGAGCTTAGGCGCTTTGCTCCGTTTTGTTTGGCAATACCCATCATCTTGCTTGCGTTTCGTTATGGATGGCAGGGTGCTCTGCTAGGTACGCTTCTTAATAGTTGTGCATTAATAGCGGCGCGTAGTGGGGTGTCACAGCTGGAAGTCACGGACCTACTGTTATCAATAAGTGCTCAATCATTAACGGGAATATTGCTGGGAATGGCGGTGCAGAGACAGCGCGATTTAAACCATCAGCTTCGCTCTGAACTTACTCGCAACAAGCACTTAGCGAAACAGTTGGTGCAAGCGGAAGAGTCGGTGCGTAAGGACATTGCTCGCGAACTGCATGATGAAATTGGTCAGAATATCACTGCTATTCGAACGCAAGCGAGCATTATTAAGCGCGTCAACAATCCTGATTTGAGCATTGGTTGCGCTGATACCATTGAATCCTTGTCTCTGAATGTCTATGACACCACAAAAGGGCTGCTTACTCGATTAAGACCAAAAACCTTGGATGATTTAGACGTGATCTCCGCCATTCAGCAAATGGTGCGTGAGATGGAGTTTGAACAGCTTGGTATTGAAGTTGAGTTTACTGTCGACAATGTTAGCCAGCGAGTGCTCTCGGATATGATGGAGGTGACTTTGTTCCGTTTATGCCAAGAAGCGCTGAATAACATTCTCAAATACGCTCAAGCCAAACAGGTGCGAATAGAGCTCGTCATTGATGCGACAATCACGCTAAAGATTGCTGATGATGGTATTGGCTTTCCGCTTCAAGATAGCCAAAAAGGGTTTGGCCTTAAAGGCATGAAAGAGCGTGTTCAAGCGTTAGGTGGCCAGTTTGAGATTCGCAGCGTTGTTGACGGAGATGAAACACAACGTGGCACCGAAATTGATGCACGACTTCCATTGGTGTAGCGGGGTAGTTCATGACAGTCAAAGTAGCAGAACAACAGATGAAACATCAAGAGAGCGCGAGTGTCGATACTCGCTATCGGTACTGGCGTTTTCACATCATGCTGGGAATGTATCTCGGCTATGCCGGTTTTTATCTCACCCGAAAAACCTTCAATTACACCGCGCCTGCACTTATTGCCGACCTTGGTTTAGACAAGGGAGACATCGGCATGATGGGCACCATGTTCTATTTGATGTATGGGCTATCAAAATTTGTCTCAGGTATTATTTCAGACCGTTCCAACCCTCGTTACTTTATGGGTATCGGGCTTATTGCCAGTGGAGTGGTAAACATTGTCTTTGGTTTGTCGAGTTCGCTGTTTGTTCTCGCGAGTTTATGGATTCTTAATGCTTGGTTCCAAGGTTGGGGCTGGCCGTCCTGTTCCAAGCTTTTGACCACCTGGTACTCCAGAACCGAAAGAGGATTTTTCTGGTCGCTTTGGAATACGGCACATAATGTCGGTGGTGCGATGATTCCCTTGCTGGTGGGCTTTCTAACCTTTCATTATAGTTGGCGTGAGGGGTTTATTATTCCGGGCGTAATAAGCGTGCTGATAGGTTTATTTCTCTGTTGGCGACTGCGTGATAAACCCACGTCAATGGGATTGCCTACCGTAGGCCAATGGCGCAATGATAAGTTAGAATTGGCTCAAGAAAACGACGGAGTAGGGCTGAAGCCGAAGCAGATTCTCTGGTCGTATGTTCTCAACAATAAATACATCTGGTTGCTCGCTTTTAGCTACGTATTGGTTTACATCGTGCGCACGGCGATCAATGACTGGGGTAACTTGTATCTGACTGAGCAGCATCATTACAGTTTAATCAACGCCAATGCATCAGTATCTTTGTTTGAAGTCGGCGGCTTTGTGGGGTCTTTAGTAGCTGGCTGGGGCTCAGACAAGCTATTTGGCGGTAATCGTGGACCAATGAACCTGATTTTCGCAATGGGGATTTTCCTGTCTGTTGCCGCGCTCTGGTTAATGCCATTAACCAACTTTGTGTTTCAGTCTGCTGGTTTTTTTGCCATTGGTTTCTTTGTATTTGGACCGCAGATGCTCATTGGTATGGCGGCGGCTGAGTGTTCACATAAAGACTCAGCAGGTGCGGCTACAGGATTTGTTGGACTGTTTGCCTATATGGGCGCAGCTCTTGCTGGCTACCCACTTGCGATGGTATTAGAGCAGTTCCATTGGACTGGGTTCTTTGTGGTGATATCGGTCTGTTCGGCTGTCATCGGCCTTTTGTTGTTACCCTTTTTACAAGCACAATTCAGTCAGCGTTAACTCACCGTTTGATGACCAGAGCTCATTACTGCTTTATCCAATCAACCAGTGTGGAGTGAAGCCATTTTATCGCGTGTGAATCTCGGCTTTGGGCTGGGTAGATAAGCCAGAATTTGACAGGTTCTACCGGACCCGGAAATGGCAAGATCTTGATGGGTAGCCGAGTCGCATGCTGCTCAGCGAATCGTCTGGTACAGAGGCACAGTGCTTCACTTTCTGAAGTAAGCGACAGCATGGACGTTAAAGAGGTTTGCGTGCTCAAGATACGTCGTTTGGGTGGCGGTGAGTTATATAGCATTTCAAACAGCGAAGACTCTCCAAATTGGTAATTCAATATGATGTGCGACTCTTCGGCAAACTGCTCTGGTGAGATGGTGGAGCCTACTCGTGGATGGTTTTTCGACGCGATCACCACAATTTCATCCTCAAATAATAGGTCGTTGCAAATGTTCGGTTCAGCGAGCTGGAAAATATCTATGATGGCATCGGCGTGTTTGAATTTTAAAGTCTCGTAGCTATCGCTATTACTATAAAGGATATCCAACCATTCGAGACGAAAACGAGTTTCAGTGTGATTGGCAAGCTCTGTGCTTTTTATGTGCTCAAATATGATGGGTTCAGGTGCTTGCACCACCACCTTTCGTGGTGTTGATTGGTGAACACCATAAAGGCAGTCATTGGTAATCACATCGAATTCATGAAGCAGAGGGGCAATGCGTTCTATTAAATGATGCGCTTGTAGGGTTGGAGTTATACCGCGGCCTCGACGCATAAATAGCGAGGTGTTGAGTTCAGTGGAAAGCTTTTTGATTGATTGGCTTACTGATGCTGGAGTGACGTTGAGCTCTTCTGCTGCACGACTAATCGAGTCATGTTTGTACACGGTAGCAAAAGTTCGAAAAAGGTTTAAATCAATCTTGTCACTGTATTGAGTCATAGAATTTGCCGTGAGTTAAAGTAGGTAACCTTCCATGGTTACTTAGTTAACTATAGGAAAGGTAGAGATTATTTCCTACGATTCTGAGAACTCATGCTCTAGCGCATCAAGCGTTGTTTGAGACACTAGTTGGTCATCAATGTAGTAACTGATCTTGTCGCCTTCTTTTACACCTATCACTTTCGATTGCTGACCATCCGCCAAGGTCACTTCCATTTCAATCGTATTTTCATCGAGGTAACGAATGGTGCCTGAGTTAGGCGTGCTCATGGTCAGTGGATCAATCGGTGCATCGTGCAGACTAGAATCCACCTTGTCATTCACTTCTAAATAGGTCTCTGTCTTTGTATCAAACACATGAGGCTTACCGTTAATTGGATTGGTACCAGACCAGAATTCGATGGAGTTCACAACGAACAAGTCAGCCACTAGCGTAAAACCATAGACAGGAGATAGCAGGAAGTTAACGCCTGCACGTGCGTAACGGTTATCCACGACTTTAACGTTGAAGCCCATCAGTTTTTCGGTCACAGCATTACTACCGACACAGCCACTGAGTGTCAGCGCTGAAGCGAGAAGAAATGCGATTTTAGTTTTGGTATTCATAACAAGCCCTAAGCAGTAATAATAAATTGGTCGTTACCAAAGATGTTTAGGTGCTAGGGGGTTAGACAAGAACCTAAACAAGCCTTTGGCAACGGAGGGGGCGCAGCCTAAAGCGGTGGAGGTATCTGATAAATGTGTTTGAGTTAAAAGACGTTTAAGTGACGGTTAATAAAGACAGCCGGTAAATTTTTCCATATTTAACAAAGACTAATGGAATGCTGTTGAACGCGGTGTAATAAGGTGAAACAAGTTGACATAACTCTGATGTATCTAATGATGAAATGTATCAAAAGTGGGGGCAAATATTTGTAATGAATAGGGAGTGCGGAATACAGATAAGTGAAATGAAAAACGGCAAGCGTAAAGTGCTTGCCGTGAAATCGTTTTAGCTTACTAGTGACTTTGTTATAGCGTCAAAGTCGTTGCTGATTTGCCATCTGATTGGCAATTTTTGGTGCATACCAAAGACTCGGCGCAATAATGAAGGAGGCTGGCACTGCCGTGATAACAATAAATGACTGTAAGGCAGAGATCCCGCCGCTGCCTAACGAAATCAGAACAATGGCAACGGCACCCATAATGATTCCCCAGAAAGCACGAATCGTCGCGTTTGGTTCTTTGTCTCCACTGATCACCATGGTGATGGTGTAAGTCATCGAGTCACCCGTGGTGACAATAAAAGTTGTGGTGAGAATCAAAAATAAAATGGAGATCAGCGTCGGGAATGGCAACTGTTGTGTAATCGCTAAAAGTGCTCCTGGCATATTGAATCCCTCAAAGCCTGCTTGAATCACACCAGGATTTTCCAATTCAAAGGCAAGCCCAGAACCACCGACGATGGTAAACCAAAAGCAAGTTACTAGTGGTGCGGCGATACTAATGGCAAGTACTAATTGGCGGATAGTGCGGCCACGGGAAATGCGGGCAATAAAAATCGCCATCATCGGAGCATAGCCAATAAACCAACCCCAAAAGAACACGGTCCACCAACCTAACCACTCAGGGTTTCCTCGATACAGTGCCATTGGAACAAATTGGTCAATCATTTGACCTAAACCTTGAACATAGCTATCGATAATAAAGCCAGTGGGACCAGCAAAAAGAATAAACACGATAAGAGCCACGGTAAGAATAATGTTATAGCGACTCACCAACTGGATACCGCGATTGACTCCGCTTAATGCCGAGAGGGTATAAAATACCATCGCAACGACCACTACTATGGCTTGGGTTATGAAGGTGTCCGTAGTGCCAAACAACTCTTGCATGGCATAGCTGATTTGCAGCCCCAGAAAACCAATAGGACCAATTGTGCCGGCGGCAACAGCGATAATACTCAGTGCATCTACCGTGTTGCCGATTCCGCCTTTAATAGCTTTTTCCCCAAGTAGCGGATATAGCAAGGTTCTCGGTTTTAGAGGTAAGCCTTTGTCGTAATGCAGATGCATCAACACGATGGAAGATAAACAACCTAGAACAGCCCAAGCTAAGAAACCCCAATGAACAAAAGACTGAGAAAGTGCGTTGATGGCATTGGTTTTGGCATCTTGAGAGCCAAATAAAGGTGGAGGTGAAACAAAGTGTGCGATTGGCTCAGCAGCAGCCCAGAACACGCCGCCACCTGCGAGCAGTGTACACAATACTATCGATAGCCATTTGAAATTCGTTACATCAGGAGTATTGAGACCTCCTAAGCGAACATCACCGGTACGACCAAAACAGAGTGCAAGGCCAATAACGAAGTTGGCTAACAACAAAATTTGCCAAAATGCACCAAAATAACGAGTTGCTAGCTGGAAACCAGAATCGACCAGAGAAGAAAGAGTAACAGGATGGGTAAGGGCAAGTAGAACAAATAGGGTAAGAAAAGAGCCGCTAATCCAAAACACTGGATTGTTCATTTCCAGTTTGGCTGCGAGCTGTCTCAGTCGTTCAGGTGGATGGATAGCATCGTACGCTGAGTTTGAAGCTGCTGAAGTAGATTCAACAGTATTAGAATTTAGCATTAAATAATCACTATTCACTATATGCTGCGATTAAGCGAGCAATGTGGATTTGGACGCGATTTTTGCTGAGCAAAATGTGAGCTGCGTCATAAAAAGTCGGCCATCCTAGCATATTGATCAGCGGAGTTCAGAAGTTTTTTCATTATAAGGGCTCGCGGTAACCCGTTAACAGGTCTTCCTATCGTCTAGTGTTTACTTACGTTGTGCTTTGTTGAAGGCAGTGTATATAGGAATGGGCGTGGTTAGCTGTTTAGGAGAAGGGGACGGAATGCAAGGTTTGTCGCACAAATCATGTTGCTCGCAGTTTGAAGGGTGTAATTCAGTATTAAATGCAGGAAAAGGAAGAGAAAAATAATACCCTTGTCCGTAATCGCACCCTAACGAATTTAGCTTGTCTTGTTGTTCTTTTGTCTCAATACCCTCGGCGATGACGTTAAGGTTTAGCTTATGTGCGAGTTCGATAATACTGGCAACCACGCAGTAATCTTTACTATCGATGAGTAGTTTGTCGATAAAGCTCTTATCGAGCTTTAAAGTATGAATAGGAAGTTCATGTAGCAATGAAAATGAGCTATAGCCGGTTCCAAAATCATCCAAAGCCACTTCAATACCTTTTGCTCCTAATGCAGAGAGGGTCTTCATTGCTATGTCATGATTTGTCAGTACGCTGGTCTCAGTGAGTTCTAGTTTGATCGCTTTTGTCGGAAGTTCATAGAGCGCTAGTAAATCATCAATTTGCTGTAATAAATCAGAGTCTGTCACAAAACCAGGGCTCATGTTGATAGCGACACACACTTCCTGAGCATGCAGATCACGGTGTTCTGCAATATCAGCGCATGCTTTGTTTAGCACCCATTGTTCGAGCTGAACAAGCAAATTAACCTGTTCAGCGAGTTCTAAAAATTCACTGGGTGGAAGCAAGCCTTTTTGTGGGTGCTGCCATCGAACTAGAGCTTCGTAGTGCACAATATGTTGGCTGCGTAAGCAGTATATGGGTTGGTAATAGAGGCGTAATTGTTCGTGTAAAAGTGCCTCAGTAAAATCGCGCTTGAAGTCGGGGATTTGGCGAAATTTTAGCGCCATGTTGGAGTCATAAAAGCAGCACTGATACCCAGATTTTTCCTGTTTGGCATGGTACATAGCGATATCCGCAGCCTTAAGTAACTCAGTAGCGCGACGACCATGTTCAGGGGTAAGCGCGACGCCAACCGATGCTGAGATAGTCACTTGGATACCAGAGATGTTCATAGGCTCTTTCAGCGAGGTAATGACACCTTCAATATAGTCTTGTAGGTGTTGACGACTTTTTATATCAAACAGTAGCTGACCAAATTCGTCTCCACCCACTCGGGCGGTAATATCAGAGTGGGCGGTATTGGCTTTGAGTCTTTGAGAAACAAGCTTAAGGACCTTGTCGCCAAATAGATGTCCGTATCTGTCGTTAACGATCTTAAAGTCATTGAGATCGATAAATAGTACCGCTTTAGTTAAGGTCGATTGCGTGTGAGCTTGTGCCGCGACTAACTTCTTCATAAAGAAGCGACGATTGCCAATGCCAGTCACGCTGTCGGTAAATGACAGATTTTCCAACTGTTTGGTTTTTTTCTTTACCGCTTGTTGTAATTGAACTGGAAGTTGTAAATATTTCCAGGTTATCCACCCGGAGCATATCCCGATAGAAATAATCACAAGATAGCTCACCATCGGGAAAAACTTTTCCCATCTTGATGTTGGTAATGTAATGGCTAATTGCCATTGTTGGTTTGGCAGGGTAATGGTGGAGGTTGTTGTCACATCTTGTGGGTCAGAAGATGGGAGTTTAATCCCTGCAATACTTTTCACTTGACTTGTTGTGGTATCAATAGCGGACAAATCGAACGAATAGTATGAATCAGCAGCTGAAGGCAGGCCCGCATTGAGCAAAATAGTATCAAAGTAGATTAAGGCTGATGCAAAGCCCCAGAATGCTTTTTGTTGGGGTGAAAAGATAGGTAACCTGCCAATTACGGCTACCCCACCTTGTTTGAGTTGAAATGGACCAGATAAGGTTAATTTTCGGGTTGAGATTGCACGTAGTGCGTCCACTTTTCTTGCAGGATCCCGTAGTAAGTTATGACCAATGGCGGCTTCATGCCCCTTAAGCGGGTAGATATGTTGGACAATGCCGTCCGGGGCAAGCTGAATATTATCAACGAGTGGATGTTGAGCTATCAACCCTTGGGCGTAGAACTCGAAATCCTCGACGTTACCTTGGTCTTGAGATATCAATAAGGCAAGCACCCTAGTTACAGATAAAGCTTGCGCTAACTCAAGCTCTATAGCTCGAGCTTTATCAAAGGCGATTTCTTGAGCATGAACCATCTTCTCTTGCTGAGCATGATTTACAAACGTATAAACCCAGTAGCTCCCAGCGGAGATGACACTCAGCGTAAGTAGTATAGGAATAATAAGCTGATTTCTATTCATAGGGGTTAGTCTAGTAGGTTATTCAGATGAAGCGAAAAAACTAGACTAACCAAGGGGAGTTATAGGAAATCTTGTTGTACTTTTTGATGGAAGATAGCGATGCGGTTAAGAACGCTTTGTAAGTGCTGTTGTTCTATAGGTGTGAGGTCTTGTAATACTATCTGGTCGTTGATCTTACGCAGATCTGAATATTCAATAATCTGATTCATGAAGCGCAATTGCCAGATATGGTCGAAAACATAGAGCATTTCTCGAAGAGCGAGGGCATCAATTTCATGCTTTGTCGCCAATTGCTTTAGTCGATAGACAGTATTGCTCTCACGAATATCATGTTTTAGGGCATATAGCCGACAGAAAATTTCCATAGGTCGTAAGCACTCTTTTAGATTAAGTGTCAGTTGTCCTTGCTGTCTTTCAGTCTTTATCTGCTTGGTTAGGGTAACAGGTACTTTGTGTGCTAAACAGTTTTTGGCATAAACCGACATAAATCCAGGATATTGTTTGAGCAAGACCTGAATATGATCTTGGATAGCATTGACCAAACGTTCGTCACCATAGGTGGAGCGAATATCAAAAAAGACGTTCAGCTCCAGTATCGACTTAGGGGTGGCATATTGAATCCACTGGCTGAAATTGTCATTCCATTCTTTTTGGCTAAGGCACCACTGATGATTTGAGGCCATGATGAGCCCTTCACAATAGCGATATCCAGCTTGATCTAGCTTGGCACAGACACTTTCCGCCAAATGCAAAAAGTAACGTCTCACGCTTTTTAGGTCAGCGGTATCTGGCGTTTCAAAGACGATTGCATTGTCTTGGTCAGAAAAAAGCGTCATATCATGGCGTGCATTACTGCCGAAAGAAATAAAAGAAAACGGCACAGGTGGTTCGCCGAGCTCATCAATGGTTAACTCGATAAATCGACGGATAGCGGCGTCGTAAGCAGTGCCAATAGTGCGACGCAAAATTTCGGGACGAGAACCCGTTTGAATCATCTCTCGAATCAGCTCAGCCAGTTGATTGAGTGCTTCAACCGTTTGGCCTTGAGATTGACTTTGCTCGATGTCTCTGACGATTTGACTGCTTAGCTCTTGATAGTGACTAACCTGTTCAATAAGTCCAAAGCTTCCACTATAGATTTTACGTGTGATTGGACGGAACGACAGAACATGACCTTGCTTTTCAGATAGAAAAATTCTTGATGAGCTGAAGATAATGTCGACGATGTTACCACTCTTAGTGAGGAGCTGTGCTTCGAACTCATTAGGTTCTACGGCGTTGTTAAACAGTGCTAGTAAGTGTTGGAGTACGTGCACATTTTGCGGACTTTCAGGAAAGAGCTGGCTCCAAATAGAGTGATCTTGTAATTCCGTTTCGCTGTATCCTGTTATTCTTTGCAGGCAATCATTGGAATAGACTATCTTGCCTTCAGTTTCCAAGATATAACCCTCGTTTGATGACTCAACCAATGCTCTATAGCGGTCTTTCGCCTCATGTAGTGCTAACTCAGCTCTTTTTTTGCGATTTTCTATCGCTTTGCTCTGCGATAAGATAAATCCGAGGCAAACCAAAAGCCCGAAGAAAATGACCGAAAAAATCTTCATTAATGTGTGCTTTAGATCATCAATCCCTTGTTGAACATCGTCAAAATAGACTCCTGTTCCGATAATCCATTGCCAGTCGTCGACCCCTTGCACGTAGGTCAGCTTAGGCGCTGTGGTATTAGTGCGGTCGTTCCATTGCCAGAGATATTCGAGAAAACCATGCTGTTTAGCGGCGACCAACTTAGTAAATTCGACAAAAATCGCGACACCATCTTTGTCTTGATAATCAGTGAGGTCTTGACCCGTTAAATCTCGTCGATACGGGTGCATAATCATGTTAGGATGGAAGTCTATAATAAAAAAATAATCTTTATTATCAGTACCATATCGCATGGCTGCAATTTCTGTAGCTGCTCGAGATTGAGCCTCTTCCAAAGTTAAGACATCACGCTTTTCGAGGTCAATATAGCTATCAACAATGCTAACGGCTGACGATGTCAACTCTTCTAACATTTGCCGTTTTTGATTCATCATCGACTCTTCGACAAATGGCAAAACCATGAAAAAAGTAGCGCATACAAACAGAACTAGTGCCACTATAGATGGGGCAACAATCCGCAAGCTAAAGCGTGAAAAGAGTCGATTACTCTCTTGCCTACTTGCGTGTAAACCATCAAAGTACTCAGCGAGTTCATTGGCGCTAAGCACAGCGCGTAACTCTTCTGATTCACGTGCTTCGTGGTATTTGGCTTTAAATGTGTCGTTTTTGAAGTCGGCTCTCGAAGGGAGGTATCCGTCATAATCGTCACGGATATGAGCCTCGAATACGTCTCGGATAGTTTGCCTGCTGTATTTCCCTTCAAACTCTGAATATGCCTCTGCTAAGGCTTCCTTGCAGTGACGAAACTGTCGGTGATCGTAGGGGTCATTATTAGCGACGCGGCCCTTGCTTAATGCATGCTCAAATCGGTCGTGGTCAAAAAAGCCATCAATCCATTTATGAATATCTTCTGCTCTTATTCCATACAGCTTTTCGGTTCGATTAGCATGCTCCGATATCTTCATAGACTCCCTATTAAATCTGTTTCATTTCAACAAGATACACAAAGTATTTCATTGTGCACTTCGTCACAACTACTGCAAAAACACTACCTTACCGCTTTAAGAGTGGCTTCACGCTAATTCAAATCAAAAAACAGGTCGTAAATTTTGCTTACATTTTGTCCATTGTTGTTACAGGGATTCAGTTAAAACGCATGAGCTTTTTAACTATCACCAATGAGGAACCCAAACAGTAGATTCACTCTTCTGGCGCAAAAAGAAGAAGCTAGGTAGCGGCTGGGATGTCGTCTCGTATCAATTGAAGGTTGATATACCAAGCGTAAGTTGAATGTACTTTTTTCAGGTGGGCGACCTCATGCTCAATAAGGAAAGAGATGTATGTCTGGAAGTAGTAAGACGTTTTATAGGGACATGCGCCGAAAAGCGCAGGAGTTTGAAAGCAGGGAAGAGTTTTTAGACCACGATCTAAGAATCATGAGCTTTCGTCGTTGGGGGATCCACTTACCCTTTCGTGATTACAGTGTTGAGATAGAAGATTGGGTACCTGCTATTGCAGCAACCATAGGTAAAGTGGTCATGGTGACCGCAATGGTTGCCGCATTTGCAGCTCAGTTTGGGCTGTCCCCTGAGTTTGTTGCGGAAAATGTTCGTTATGAACTGCTCATTGCGGGTGCGTTGTTTGTTATTTTGTTCTCGGCCATTCTGAACCCCAATGCCAACTTAGCTGGTACACATGGACCGATGATACCTTTGATTCCCCTCATTGCAGCGGCTGGTGGGCATCCGTTGGCATTGGGTCTTATGGTGTGTCTATTCGGGTTGATTCTCGCCTTTACCAAAGGAGGGTCGAAATTGATGGCGCTCACCGGAGTCGGTGTTCGGGGAGGGTTGCTGATTTATTTAGGTGCGGTTGGTTTAATTAGTCAGATTAATAAAACTGAGGCTTGGGCTGCGAGTAGTGGACATGGCTATATCTCTTTTGCAGTAATTGGGATTACCGTGTTGGTCTACGCTTACCTTGCCAAGGTCAATAAACGTTGGTTAGCGATTCCTCTCTGCTCGGCATTAGCAGGGATTGTAGCATTCATTATGGGGGCAGAGTTTGCGTTTACGACAGAGCCTGGCTTGCCGCACTTGAGTCCTTTCTACTGGTGGGGTGAAGATACGGGATGGCAACTAGGCTGGCCTACACTTGAGCACTATATTGCTGTGACTCCTTTTGCTTTGTTAGCAGTGGCAATGTGGTCGCCAGATTATCTTGGTCACCGAGTGTTCCAAGAGCTGAACTATCCAAAAGATGCCAAAGGTGTATTGATGAATGTTGACGATACCATGATGGGTGCGTCAATTCGTCAAGGAGTGGGGGCATTGTTAGGAGGAGGAAATCTTGCCTCATCTTGGGGAACTTACATGATACCTGCTGCTATCGCCAAACGCCCGATTCCAGGAGGGGCACTGTTAACTGGCATCTTGTGTATCTTAGCGTCTGTATTAGGTTATCCAATGGATCTGGCGATGTGGGAACCGGTACTTCGTGTTGCTTTGATTGTTGGTGTTTTCCTACCTTTGCTTGAAGCAGGGATGCAGATGATTCATAAGCACAAAGATTCACTCAGTGCTGGCATCTGTATTTTCTCTTGTGCGTTTGTTAATCCTGTATTTGGATGGGCCACTACCATGCTGCTAGATAACATGGGCTTTATCGGTGATAGAGAGAGAGCAAAAGAACTATCCGCTAAAGATAAGTATCTGATTCCGGGATTGGCATTTGTAGTTTGTGTAGGTTCGCTGGCGGTCGTTGGTCAACTACCAGGTATTCCTGCACTCATTGGCGGTTAATCGGATTATCGTTAGAGAGCTAGCAAAACAGGCGTTTTTGGTGACTCATTAACCCTTACGATTCTAGCTCTCAAAAACTAAAAGGCCTATTAGATGCTGAGTCTGATAGGCCTTATTAACCAACAAATAGGATGTCGAAAATTGGAGGTTCATTGGTTTGCGATGATCATATCAGTCTGGTCGTGGACTGCTAGAAAATTCGGACACAAATATTGTAAGTATCAGTGTCCTTTTTCTTTAATTTTTCATTTTTAACTGTATGAATAATATAGGTTTGTTAATCTTATGATCGTTTGTTGAGCAGACTAAGTAATGTTGTAAGAAAGAGCGTTATTTGGTTAACACATTCTCATTAAAGTCCTTCTGAAAATACAAAACTTTTTGCAAATAGCGCCGCGCTTCATCTTTCGGATGTTGTGTGGTGAGAGCGGTATAAACTTGCTTTGGTTCCATCTGGTTTAATTTGTTCATCGCTCGTTTCCTATCTTTATCAAATGTCGCCAGTACCCCACCAGTTCCACCGTTATAGGCCGAAATCATGCTGAAATGGAGAGATGTAGGGTGCTTTACATCGCGTAAGTAACGATTCTTTAGGATGTAAAAATAGGCAGCGCCCGTATCAATATTATTAGCAGGATCAAAAAGGTACTCTTTGGTAGGTATGCCGGGTTTGTTTTTGACCAAATTGAACACGTCCGCTCCTGCGGTTTTTGGAATAACCTGCATAAGACCGTAAGCACCTGCGTGACTCACCGCGTATGGGTTAAAGCTGCTTTCGGTTTTTATGATCGAGTAAATGAGATCTTCAGATAAGCCATAACGTTTTGCCGCGCTTTGGATCAGCTCCGCGTATTGATACTCGCGCTGCTGCAAGTGATCGTCCGTCATAGAGATCTCGACATAGTAAGCGTTGCCATTTTTAATTGGCTTGGTGCGCAGTTGGGTAGCGATCAAATGTTTGGCGTAACGATTGGCTCGCCACTGCCATTCAATCGGCTTACCATCATGGTCGAGTACTTGACCAAGTAGAAAAGGCTTTCCCTTTAGAACTACTTGTTTGTCGGAAAACAGCTCAGCATGTTCTGGGTCGGCCGGCATCAGTAGCGTTTGTACAATGGCTTTTTGCAGATGTTGTTTTGAGTGACTTTGAGACAGCGTGGATACGTAAATTTTCCCGCGGTCAAAATCGATATGCGCTCGTGTTCGGTAGCCGTCTAGGTATTTCACGTAGCGATGCTTACCTGCCTGAACAAACTCGTCCTCTCCCCACTTTTCTTTGGCTTGACCTGCCACGTAGTTTAAAAGTTGATTGATGACTTGCTTTTGGGTGTTCGATGATGTGGAAGATCCAGGAGGATTCGTGTGGTTAGCACAGCCAAATAACAGCAGTACTGAGATAAGAAGCGCTTTCTTCACCAAGTGTTACTCATAGCATGGAATATACGAGGCTAAGTATCTGATAACTCGCGTGCTTTAAAAATCTACTTTCTCACTGAGCGAGTATTTGCTAGTACAGAGTTGAAGTGAAAACTCTCAATGCGACGTGCTTGGTGGCGAGTGAGCAAAACAGCCTACGATAAACAGAGGCTGCTTTCACCTAGTTGAGATGACTAGTATGGTTTGGGTGTCGGTGCTTGATTACTTGAAATACGTTTGGCGGTGACGATAAGCCCTTGGGTATAGCTAAAGCCATAGCCATAACCGTAGCCGCCATATCCGCTATCACCACGTCCTCCCGGCTCCAGGAGCGCTTTAAAATCATAGTCACCACTGGTAATGGGTGTAATCGAAATCACTTCATAGCCGTCGTGGTTAAGAGTTTCTACGGCTTTTTGAAGATCTTCTGTGAGGCGAACGCTGTCAATGACAGACTTAGAGTAACCCGTTTTGGTCCAAACAGGCGTGTCACTATAGTCGACAGCTTCATGCTTGCCGACTTCACAAAAGTGAGCGGGCACATGAATAACTCGATTCATACTGATACCTTTTTATATTGTTATTCTGATATACCTAAGGCGAGTTAGTCTTGGTGCTAACTTTTTATATAGGTGCGGTCATTTTACATAACTATATCGTCAAGTCTTGTAATTTATTGTTTTTCATCAGTGGCTTGAATGTATTAGTGAGTTGGTTTCTTCTCGACAAAATAGACTATGTGACGCCGTATTACATGGACTTGAGGCGACCTTTAAAGTGCGCATAGACATCATCATTGTTAAATCCGTCGACATTCTGACTTGAGAATATCAGCGGCTCTACCCCCTTCTCGAGTGCAAGCTTTTGCGCCTCGGTGGTAATAGTATTGACCAGCGCCATACCGGAGATGCTTGAAAAGGCACCAGTAACGCGTTGGTTGATTTCGCATAGACCATCGCCACTTGGAACTTGGTTATCTAACACGATATCAGCGATGTCCATCAGCTTTAATCCAGAGCTATGGCGGCTCGGGTATTGAGACGATTGGGTGACGGAGGTAATAGCGATCACAGGGTGACCTTTTTGCTTAGCTAACTGAGCAAATTCGACCGGTAGCGCATTTCTTCCCGAGTTTGATACCACCATGATGACGTCACCACTCGAAATGTTCTGCTCCTCCCATAAGATCTGCGCAAGACCTTCTAGCTTTTCGAGCTTTGAACCTCGCAAGGCACCATCTGAAGTCAGTACGGTTGAATCTAAGATGGCATTCACATTACCAAGCCCTCCAGCTCGGATAAAGCCTTCCAACCCCACCATATGCGAATGTCCGGTGCCAAGGATGTGAATCATGTTATCGCCGACAATAGCATCAGCGAAAAGCTGAGAAGATTGAGTAATCTGAGATTGATTGGCTTTAAAAAGTGTATCGAGTGCAGAAATGAGTTTTTGACTGTATTCAAACATGGTTCGGTTCTCTTTTATCGTTGAGATAAGTGGATTAGAACAGAGATGTACTGAGATAAGAAGGGGAGATGATAAGGAGTGCGCTGTCGAGCAAGTGTTTTATTTAAAAGGAAAATAAATAGCGCCGATGTACATCGGCGCTGAGTACGTAAAGATTCATGTATTAGACGGACTACTTGATAATTCGAATTGATTCCGCCTCTACAGCAACATCACTGTCACCTTTTTCAATCTCGCCATAGATTTTTACTTTGTCTTTTGGCGTGATGGTTTGTCCTGCCCATTGGTCGGCGTCGATTTCTACCGGCATTTCACCAGTATCATCTTTAAACATATACACTTCATGACCCATTGATTTTACCAAATAGCCCACGATGGTGACCTTGTTACCGTCGGTTAACCAGCCCGCATCCATGATTTCCTGAACAGTGTTTAAAGAGTCTTCTGCTGACGGTCCTTGAAACCCACCCGTTGTCGTTTCCATAGCTTCTTGATTAATCGTGCTTTGAGCAGCGAAAGCAGAGGTTGAAAGAATGAGTGAGGTAATGATAGCAAGAGGGATTTTTTTCATATTGATTCCTTAGAAACCAGGTCGAGACAGTGTGACTGCCCAGCCATTGAGTGTGTGCAAAACCATTACTCGTAGTTATAGAGCAATATGCAGGAAATGCCATATTTCAATGAGTGGATAAATATCAGGTACGAAGATTTCACGCAATTGGATCTGATGAAAAATAAGCTATCGAAAATAGAGAGTTAACTGGGTGTATTGTCGTCTAGTGATAACAAAGATTGCTTTTTAGCATGGATAGCAGTACATATAAGCAGATTCCACTACTGGGCTTTTTCTTTGAAGCGACTCATTGAGCTTTTTCCACTGATTGCGACCTTGTTACCGATACTGCTGTTGGGCGGGATCGTTAATGCTATGGAAGTGGATTTGCCTCAATATCAAGCGACGGTCATCACTCCTGATCGTACTCCTGACCTTGCTAATGATAACCAGTTGCTGCGCAGCTCGACGTTTCGAATACCTATTCCCAAAGCACAGCCAGCCTCAAAAGAAGTCCTGCCGTGGCTGCTTGTCGTTGCCGCGTTCGCATGTCTGATAACTACTTGCTGGGGAGCCCGTTACACGCCACGAAGTTACTTGTTTTCAGACAGTCGACGCTTAGCCGGATGGCAGGACAGTAACCTTCAATATCGGTTTATCCATTCTCGTTAAGTACGCCTCATTCCTGCTGTTATTTCCTTAGTTAACTGTTGGTTTTTGGAGTCGTTATGTTTGAAGCTACTCAGGATGTCTTGATTGCTATTTGGAATCAGGACTTTAATGCGCTGCTTGCACCAGAGAGCGCCATTTTAATTTATGTGTTGGTGACATTTTTTATCGGGTTAGAAAGTAGCTTTCTTCCAGCTGCCCCCTTACCTTGCGACAGTGTCGTCGTTTTAGTTGGGACGTTGTCGGCAGTCGGTGTTCTCAGTCCATTTATCGCGTTTCCACTACTCATCGTTGCTGCGGCTGGTGGTAGTTGGCTCGCCTATCTACAAGGTAAGTGGCTTAACAAGCTTCCTATTGTTCGTGGTTGGTTAGCGAAAGTTCCTGAGAGCAATATGCGTTTGGTGGACAATTTACTTTGTCGCCATGGGCTTGTCGCTTTGTTCTGTGCTCGCTTTGTGCCGGGTGTGCGTTCTTTAGTCCCAATGGTTATGGGGATTCGTGTTCATGATGCTCCTCGCTTTCACTATTTCTCATGGCTTAGTGCCACGCTGTGGATTGGCTTGTTGGCGGGTGTAGGATTTCTCTTACCTTCGTTGCCTGAGCCCATTAGCAGAGTGACCACTATGGTCTTAATGGCTGCTCCCTTTGTAACGCTGTTTGCGGCGATTTTTACCTTTATGACATGGCGACTGCGTAAAGCTATTCGCGGATTTAGGCAAACCGCTAAAAAACACTAATTGAGAGCGGTTTCTTCGTTGTTCCTTTCACCATTTTATCAATCCAAGTGGCGATATTGTGCGTCACTTTACCGAGCTATATTTTGAAAAAGTACCTTATTCCACAAATAGACCTGTCTATTGTGTTAGCGATTCTGTCTTTGATGTTACTCAGTACCTTAACGATATGGAGCGCCAGTGGCTATAACGAAGCCGTTATCACCAACCACCTGATTCGATGTGTTATTTCACTGTCTTGTCTTGCGATTATGTCGTCGATTCCTGCCAAACATTACCGCCGTTTCTCACCATATCTGTATTTCTTGACGGTAACACTTCTGGTAGCAGTCGTATTTGCCGGTGATAGTACTAACGGTTCCCAACGTTGGTTGAGCATTGCTGGGTTCCGTTTTCAACCTTCTGAACTGGTGAAATTAGCCATTCCTATGATGGTGGCATGGTTTATCCAGCAAGATGGCGAGAGACCAACAGGGATGAAGATTGTGTATGCCATGATACTGACCGCCATCCCCGCAGGGCTTATCTTTGTTCAGCCAGACTTGGATGGGGCGATATTTGGTGTGATTTACATGCTATTCGTACTCTATTTCGCGGGAATGAGCTGGAAGATCATCGGCGGTTTTATTGGTTTGGTCGCGACAATGATCCCCATACTTTGGTGGTTTGTTATCGAGAGCTATCAAAAGAAGCGCATCCTACAGTTTCTTAACCCCGAAAGTGATCCATTGGGCTCTGGGTATCAGATTATTCAGTCACATATTGCGATTGGCTCAGGTGGTATCACGGGTAAGGGTTGGACCAATGCAACGCAAAGCTCGCTGGGTTTTATTCCTGAAAGTCATACCGACTTCATCTTTTCCGCCTACGCAGAAGAGTGGGGGTTCATTGGTAGTGTACTGCTGCTATCGCTCTATTTATTCATCACGCTGCGTACGCTCTGGCTTTCCTGTCATTGCCACCATGCATATAGCCGCCTGGTGACAGGCTCGTTGGCATTAAGCTTCTTTCTATATGCTTTTATTAACACGGGCATGGTGAGCGGGATATTACCGGTGATGGGTAGCCCCTTGCCTTTCTTTAGCTATGGTGGGACCGCCATGATCACTCAAGGCATCTGTTTTGGAATCATTATGTCGCTATGTCGTGCATCCTCACGATTTGAATCCTGACGATAACAAGGAAGCTGTTATTGCTGCAATCGAAGATTGACATTGTTTGATGATCAAACTAAATTTAAATCAAATAATTTGATAATCAAACAATATAATGAAAATAGCTAATGACACACTGACTCATCATCACCATTTTTCTAGCCACAATCATCAAGGTGAAAAGCGTACGTTTTACGTGCTGCTTCTTACGCTGACCACGATGGTAGTCGAAATTGTCGCGGGCACGGTCTATGGCTCTATGGCGCTTTTGGCAGACGGTTGGCATATGGGCACACATGCAGCAGCGTTCTGCATTACCTTGTTTGCCTACCGATATGCGAAAAAACATCAGAGTAATGATAGGTTTTCGTTTGGTACGGGAAAGGTCAGTGTGCTTGGTGGCTACACCAGTGCTATTGCACTTGGGATTGTTGCGTTATTAATGTTGGTTGAGTCGGTCCATCGCTTGCTTAATCCGCAGTCGATTCAGTTTAATGAAGCGATTATCGTCGCTTGTATTGGCTTGGCAGTGAACGTCATCAGTATGCTGCTGCTAGGTGACCATCACCACCATGGCCATGATGATGCTCATCATCACGAGCACTCACACCATCATGGACATACACATCACCATGATCATAATTTGCGAGCAGCCTACTTACACGTGCTAGCAGATGCGCTGACTTCCGTGATGGCAATTGTGGCCTTGGTACTAGGGAAGTTCTATGGTTGGAATTGGCTCGATGCGGTGATGGGCATGGTCGGTGCATTAGTGATCAGTAAGTGGACATTGAACTTACTCAAGCAAACAAGCCCGATTCTGCTTGATGAAAATATCGATGATAAATATCGAAAGGCAATCCAAGATGAGCTTGCGCCAGTAGCCCTTGTTACGGATTTACATATTTGGAAGGTGAGTGGACATCATCATGCAGCGGCAATTACGCTTATAGACCAAGCGGGTATTTCATTGGATGAGTATAAGCAAAAGCTAAGCAAGTT
The DNA here is from genome assembly GCF_900088415.1 of Vibrio mediterranei. Classification (GTDB taxonomy): domain Bacteria; phylum Pseudomonadota; class Gammaproteobacteria; order Enterobacterales; family Vibrionaceae; genus Vibrio; species Vibrio mediterranei. The sequence continues at coordinate 634,048 of NZ_FLLQ01000002.1, read as the reverse complement.
TGATAAGATTGACCATCTCACTTTAGAAGTACATTCAACATAATGCGAAACTTAGAATCGTTAAATCAGTTGCTTACCGAGTTTTACGACAAGATGTCTTCATGGGAACAGTCAGTGGTCAAAGAGACAGGCTATTCCCTTGCACAAGTCCACACCATTGAAGTGCTCGGTATTCATGGTGCTATGAGAATGAAAGAGCTTGCCGACAAGCTCGGCATTACTACGGGCACATTAACGGTTCAAGTAGATAAACTTGTTGCTGCCAACCTGATGGAACGCTTGCCACACCCTAATGATCGTCGTGCCATCGTGGTGGCGCTAACACAGCAAGGGCAAGAGATTCATCGTCATCATAACCAGTTGCATTTAGATTTAGTTAAAGATTTAACGAGGCATATCGAGCCGGAGCAAGAAGCCTTGTTGATTTCATGTCTCACAAAGATGAATAGCGAGTTCTAGGCTAGTCGGAAGCCAGGCTGTCGACGAAGAATTGATAGTCTAGATACGCGCGACGTACTCGCTCTGGTATTGGCTTTTCATAAATCCGAGCATCATCAATTTTCGCCATTGACCAACCTTGAAAAATGACGAGCTCATAACCACTCAATTCTTTCTCATTTGTCTGTGACAACAGCTGATAGCGGATATTCTGGACGTGATACCAAGGCGAACTATTGCCTCGAAAGTGATTAAGAATAGGGTACTGAATTAGAAATATTTCACAGCACATCAACTGAGCCAGCATACAATCGACGCTTGATCTCTGCTCTTCAGGGTAGAATAACAACACCTTTTTGAGCTCTCTATTACATTCCTGAATGATACTTGGCAATTCCTCCTCCCTAATCTCATTGATAATGATAGGTTGCCACTCGTCGTGTCGAGTTAAGTTACAAAGGATTATTTCAGCTTAGCAGTGCACTCAAACAAAACAAAAGTATTGGTCATAATTAGCCTCTTATTGGTTTGCAATAAACTTATCTGTCACCTAAATAGCTGTAGTGAAATTTAATTAATTCAAATGTTATTAGTGAGTTTGATAGATAACGAGTGCATATTCCAATCGTAATTTAATTTAGATAAGTTAATTGTTATTCTTTCACTTTGTTATTTAAGAGAATTTTTTCGATTTTTACTATTAACTCTTAATTATCGCTTCAATTTTAATCTTGGAAATTACAATAAATTAGCTTTAATTCAATGATTTAAATTTCAAATTTGTCAATTTAATTTTTAGAGTATATGCTCTTATTGAGTGTTCACTCTTCGGGTTTATTTAGTGATTTGAAGTGCAAAAAACAATCAATAGTAAACCTTATTATTTGCAAGTTAGTGACAACGCCTTATAGCTAAATAGTTCATAAATGGTCACCAAGGTGATGGTTCGTGAATAAAAATAATTAAAATGGCTAGATAAGGAAAGATTACATGCACAACACAAAAGGGGTTTTTACCCTGTCATCACTAACCTTGGTTCTACTTGGTACCTCTATAGCGAATGCTTCTCAGATAGCGCCATTCAACGAGGATGATTTTCCAGCTAAGTACATTATTAAGTTCAAAGAAGAGGTTTCTAGAGAGGCCTTCTCTGCGGACGGTACAGAGCCAAGTTTGAATCAGTTGCCAGAGAATGTTCTCCAAGCTGCCCAAGCGCGTGCGGTGGAGAAGATCAGCGCTGAGCCGATTTACAGCATAGAGGTCAACGATGCTGAGCTTTCAAAGTTAAGAAGTCATGAACAAGTAGAGTATGTGGAAGTTGACCCTCCCCGTTTTCTACTAAGCGAAACAACGCCGTGGGGATACAACGCCGTTAATGCGCAGTTGCTGGGTGATAGTAATGCTGGTAATCGAACCGTTTGCATTATTGATTCGGGCTACGACGTTAGCCATAACGACCTGAGTGGAAATCGCGTTCGTGGTACCAATGACAGTGGAACGGGTTCTTGGAGTGAACCGGGATATAACAATGCTCATGGTACGCATGTTGCGGGAACCATTGCTGCCATTGCAAATGGTGAAGGTGTGAAAGGAGTCATGCCAAATCAGCAGGTGAATCTACATATTGTTAAGGTTTTCAACGAGTCGGGGTGGGGTTATTCGTCAAGCTTGGTGAAAGCAATACAAACCTGTGCAGAGAATGGTGCCGATGTTGTGAACATGAGTTTAGGTGGTAGCCAAGCCAGCCGCACTGAGCAAAATGCTTTGCAGTCATTGTCCGACCAAGGCGTATTGCTCATCGCCGCTGCAGGTAACGATGGGAATACCGCGCATAGCTATCCAGCGTCATACGAGGCGGTAATGTCTGTGGCAGCTGTTGATAACAACGACGATCATGCAGCGTTTTCTCAGGCTACTGACCAAGTAGAGATCGCTGCTCCGGGTGTAGCAGTACTGTCTACGGTAACCGTTGGAGAAGGGGTGTTGAGTGACATTGTATTCAATGGCGTCAGTCAGTTTAAGCGTGGCGTGGTATCGCACAACCGCAAGTCAAAAACCTCTGGCCGTTATTTATCGGACCCGATCTCAGGATCCTTTAGCGGAGAGTTAGCACAATGTGATGTGTCGTCTGGCGACTATCGCTGTGGCGATCTTACCGACAAAGTGTGTTTAACTGAGCGTATCGAGAATCAACGCTCTGGCGTTCGCCCTGAGATAAATGCTGTCAAAGCCTGTTATAACGCAGGTGCTAGGGCTGCTATTGTCTACAGCAACAGTGAATTACCAGGTTTGCAGAACCCGTTTGTATTGGATGACAACGACCAATATCGCTTGATTTCAGTAACGGTCAATAGGGAACTCGGGCTAGAGCTTGCCGCTCAACAAGGCCAAATCGTCACCGTTTCCACATCAAAAGGGCAAGACTACGAGTATTACAATGGAACTTCCATGGCCACGCCACATGTTGCTGGTGTAGCAGGACTAGTGTGGAGCTATCATCCAAATTGCACCGCGTCACAAGTTCGCCGAGCATTAACCGCAAGTGCAAAAGATATCGATGTTGCTGGCAGAGATAACAGAACCGGTTATGGCTTAGTTGATGCTGATGCGGCAAAGCGCTATCTCGATCAAGGTTGTAATGGTCCGGATGGTGGGCAGGGAGAAACGGTATTAGTTAATAGTATTGCAAAAGGGCCGCTCCAAGGTAGTGCTCAATCAAGTCGTCTGTTCACATTTGATGTACCCGCTGATGCAACCGAGCTTAGCTTCTCATTAGTGGGCGGTAGTGGTGATGCTGATCTTTATGTAAGTTTTGAGCAAGAGCCGACGAATCGTCGTTATGATTGTCGTTCATGGGAATCTGGAAATAATGAACGCTGCACGATAAATGACGTCTCAGCAGGCACATATCATGTATTGGTTAAGGGCTACTCGGCGTATTCTGGTGTGATGCTCACCGCCTTTCATAATGGTGCAGAGAGCGGCACTCAACCACCATCCACTTACACTAACAACAGCGCGGTCGAGATCCCTGATAACAATACTAGCGGAGCAATCAGCCAAATAGAGGTCTTACGCTCTGGTGATTCTGGAAGCGTTGAGGTCACCGTGGACATTACCCACAGTTATATCGGAGATCTTAAACTGACATTGATCTCACCGACCAATAGTGAAAAAGTACTGCATGAAAATAGTGGGGGTTCTGCTAGTGACATCAAAACCAGCTATTCTTTAGACTTTTCTGGTGTTGAGTCTAAAGGGAACTGGACGCTTAAAGCGGTAGATAGCGCTCGCCAAGATACCGGAACAATCAATAGTTGGACACTGTCATTTCAGTAAGGAGTGGATATGAAGAACTACATACCTTCTCGCTTTCAATGGCTAACTTGGTTAATCGGATTTGCCCTTGTATTTAGCATGACAGCAAGCTACGCGGATAACCCGGCCTTTCCACCAATAGATGAGATACCAGGGGACATCACAGAGCAGCCAACCCGATTTTACGTTAAGTACACTCAGGGAGCGGAGCAACAGGTGAGGGAGTTATTAATGTCTCATCAATTAGAAGTAGTCGAGGTATTGGACAATCAGAGGGTGTTTGTTGTCTCTGGTGAGCAGGAAAAGGCTGATTCCTTAGCTGATAACGCATTGGTTGAGTACGTCGAGCCTGAGCCAACGAGGAAACTGTACTCTCAGTAATCCAATGCTTCATTTCAAGATACTGAGTAGGCGTTAACGAGAATGCCTCGGTCTGATAATCAGGCCAAGGCATCTATTCAACGCCATCTAAAGAGGTGGCGTTGATAACAAGACTAGCGAAAAGAGGCCTAAAACACGCCATTTTCATTTTCGATATCGCCACCACTGATAAGTGAATATACTCGCATTGAGAAGTCGAGCGCTTGAATCGAATCCCAATGCTCTACAATCCGACCATCTTCAATACGCCAAGTATCGATAATATTCATCCCTTTTTGATCGTTTCCTCTGTCTTCACTGTTGAGTGTGGCGTGAGAGTGAAAAATCACATAGTCACCGTCAGCATAGATATGTTTTACATCATAGCTGTACTCTGGGTAGTCCTCGACAAACTCCTTGAGAAATCCAACTAGCCCGGTGACTTTATCGGGGAGGTTTCGGTTGTGCTGAACGTAAGAACTATCATTGTAGTGCTCCATCACATAGTCAAAGTCATGGTTGTTCATTAGGTGCTGAACAAAATCAGTAATTAGTGCGGCATTTTTCGCTTCTTGTTCTGTCCAGTTCGCTTTTGTTAAGTTTTTAAAATCAATAGTTAAAGCGTCTGCTGATTGTGCGCAGACGTGGCTAGTCACGATAATAAGGATGAATGTAGTTAGTGCTTTAAACATAGTTAACTCCCTTTCACAGTTTTCCATTAGTTACTTTTAGTAACTATAGTAATTTATAGTAACTAGCAGTACAATAAGGCACCAAAAGATGCGTTAGTTACCTTTTGGTAACTGTTGGCGGGTTTGGTACAGAGAAAAGGTAAGAAGTTATGGTCAAAGCAACAAAGACGGAAAGGCGTGTGTTTTATAACACTCAGGACTGTCCCGTTAGAAACGTGGTAGCTCAAATCGGTGACAAATGGTCGTTGCTTATTTTATTTGCACTAGTGGATGGGCCTGACCGATTTAACGATTTAAAGTCTAGAATTGAAGGAATCTCTCAACGTATGTTGACGCAAACTCTTCGTGACTTGGAAAGAGAAGGTTATGTAAATAGGACCGTTTACCCAGAAGTACCTGTTCGCGTGGAATATGCGTTGACTGACTTAGGTAAACAACTAGTTAAGCCATTATATGAACTTGTTCAATGGGCCGAGAATCATAAACCTAATATTGAGCAAGCTCGCGCTGAGTATGATAGTAAAACAAAAGGCTAGAAAATGATGTGCATGTCATAGCGTCTAAAGAGTCTTAAAAGTTCAACCATATGCGTTTTATTCTACATATCTAACTCTCTATTCTCATTGGACTACATGCTCCTGAAGCCCGTCTCTTGCGGCGAGGGAGACTGATGATCATCCGCAATGAAGGTATTTACATAAACTTCGCTTCAGCCCTTGAATAACACTCACCATCCACATAAATACCACTATTTAATATATACAAACCTCGTTTACTTTTTAAGCAATGAGCTTGTACTTCAATTAACGTGTTAAGAGGTATCGGCTTGATAAAGCGAACATCAAGCTGGGCTGTCATGGCACAAACGTCGCGAGAGAAAAGGCAGTGGGTCATGGCGGCATCATGTAGAGCGCTGATTGCCCCACCTTGCATGACATCTTGGTAGCCTTGCACATTCTCCATGGGTACGATTTTAGCTCTTACTCCACCATCTAACGTAGCAATGAACTCAAGAGTTGTATGTGGGTTGAAAAAAGGCTGGCAGCAAATGGCGCACTGCTGGTGGTTGATAGGATGATGAATAGACATAACGTACCTTCAGGTTAATGGACTCCTTAAGCTTTGCCAGAGATACTATAAATATAAATGGCATATGCCAATAATTAGTTGTGAGAAATTAGTGTTCATATAACAAGGGTGACAGGTGTTTTTCAGATAGAGTGCTCCAACACTGGCAACAATGATATAAACGTTATAGCGGCTAGGCTGATATTAAACATGCGCTGTTTTAAGGTGGTATTGAGATAAACTCGGATTTTTTGACCAACCCAAACCCAAGTGATATTGGCAAACAGTCCAAACGTCGTAAATACTAGGGTAATCAGTGCCACAGAGAGCCAATAGCTGGAGGGTAGGCTATAGCTTGTTACCAAAGCGAGTGATGCCATCCAGGCTTTCATATTACCCAGTTGAAATAACGTAGCCTGAGTCATATTGATTGGTTTGCTCTTGGTGGATTTTCCGGAGAAAGGGTTGGTACATAAAAGCTTTATCATCAACCAAAACATATAAGCCAGACCAAGGTATTTTATTGCTAGATACCAACTAGGGTGAGTTGTAAGAGCGACACCTACGCCACATGCACAGAGCAGGATCAGCCCGGCTACACCAATACGAATACCAATCAGATGTCGCCATGATTTCCGGATACCAAATTGTGCCCCTGAATTGGCGAGCAATAAATTGTTCGGTCCCGGGGTGATGGCGGTAACAAATGCGAATAAACTCATGGCCGGCATTAAGTCCCATAATGTCGTCATTTCCTTTCTTCTCCTCTCAAACAAGTACAGACAGCCCAAGAGTAAAGGTGCCCAGAGAGATTGACCTACAGTTAATGCGTCATGGTGACAATTCTTTGGTTTCATTTTCGTCAGGCCTTATTTATCCTGATTACAAGAAACAATTGTACCCCTTTGGAGAGAGACAATGTTAGTCCCAGATATATCGGGTCGTTCCGGACCTAAGTTTATGGCACTGGCTGATGCGATTGCTGAGGTGATAGAAAGTGGTGAGCTGGCGCCGGATACTAAATTGTTACCCCAGCGTATTTTGTCTTATCGATTGGGTGTGACAGTTGGAACGGTGACAAGAGCTTATCATGAGCTTGAGCGAAGGGGACTAACGGAGCCCAAAGTAGGAAGCGGGACCTATGTTCGGAACAGAGAAACTGAACTGAATCACTTTTATCATCCGGTATTAGAAGAAAAAGGTATTGATTTGGCACGCTGCCGACCTTTTTTGTTGTCGCAGCCGAAACTTCTTGCTGACGCATTGAAGGAGTTATCTCACGAAGAAATCGCGCAAGCAGCGGTACTGGATTATTACTCCGCTGATGGCATTCATGGTCATAGCGAGACCCTTCGACAATGGCTGATGACCAAATTCAATATCGATATTGATGCCCGACGTGTGGTGTGGACACATGGAGGGCAGCATGGAATATCGTTGATTATTCAAGCACTAAGCCGTCCCCAAGATACCATTCTTGCCGAAGGGTTGTGTTATCCGGAATTCATTCACGCATGTCAACAAGCCGAACGAAAGCTAGTGCCAGTAAAAGTTGATGAGCATGGATTAGATCCAGAAGATTTGGCTTTGCACTGTAAGAGACATCGTCCCAAACTACTTTATCTAACTCCGGGAGTTCAAAACCCGACCGGAGCCCAGCTATCGGACAGCCGAAGACTGAAAATCATTGAAATATGCCGTCGCTACAACGTGCTAATTATTGAGGACGATGTGCTCTACTGCCCGCCGTCTCATCGAAAGAGTCCGTTAGTTGCTATCGCTCCGGATATTACCTTATACGTGGGTAGCTTTTCTAAGTACTTTGCGGGTGGGTTGCGACTAGGCTTTATCATTCTACCATTGTCTTTCAAGGACTTAATGCAACGTGCGCTACGAGCCAGTTGTATGTATGTTAGCCCGCTAATCATTGATCTGGTGTGTCGCTGGCTAACCAGCGGTGCGATGCAAGCTGTGGATGAAGAGATCGCGATGGAGCTCAATGCACGTCATCGAGTCTGGAAGACGGTATTTCCCAAAATCCAGATTGGTGTGCCTGGCTACAATGTTTGGCTACCTTTGCCTGACCCGCTAACCGGGTATCATTTTAACCAATCGTTGCTGAAATATGGGGTCAGAGTGAGAGAAGCAGAAATGTTTGCTGTGGGTCGTTATGAAGTTCCGGCAGCGGTGAGGATATCTCTGGCAGGTCCATCAAGTCGTCCACAATTGCAATCAGCTTTAGAGATTGTAAGAGAGCAAATCGCACGGCTTACTTAAGCTTCATTGTTTGTGTTGTTTGCGTCAGCAAGAGCCTCACTAACTCACTTTTTTCGAGATTCATTGAGGCAACAAAACAAAAATGCCCACGAGACAAATATCTAGTGGGCATTAGAATTATTTCATTAGCAAATGAGAGAGTTACTCGTAATCAGAAGCGTAAGTGTCTTCGTAAGAGTGAGAGTAGAACTCAAATAAGTTACCAAACGGGTCTTCTAGGTAAACCATTTGAGCTTGCTTAGAATCATCTTCTGGGTGGTAACGGTGGATATCCATGCGCACTTTACCACCAAACTCTTCTACACGTTTGATTGCTGATTCAAACTGCTCTTTTGGCAATTGTAGACAGAAGTGGAAGATACCTAGGCGAGAAAAATCAACGTTATGACGCTCTTCACGGTCAACCATTTCGAACAGCTCTACACCGATACCGTCATTAGTTACTAGGTGAGCAATGTTGAAGCCTTTGAAGCCTTCACCAAATACTGCAATACACATACGACCGATTGCACTTTCGCGCTCTTCGATTACTTTAGTGTTGTTCATTACAACGCGAAGGCCCAGCGCTTTAGTGTAGAACTCTACCGCTTTGTCCATATCGCCAACCATGATACCAACGTGATTCATTTTCATAACTTTCTCCAAAAACTGATTTGATTATTCGTTTCGTGTTTCGTTTCGATGTGGAGAAGTATAAGTATGACTGATGGTTTTTAAAAATTATCAATAATTATAAAAATGATAACATAACGTTATTAATGGCTTTCATAGGGCGTGTGCTGGCAAACATAGGCGTTTCGTTGTTATCCAACAGCCTTCGAGAGCAGACAGATTGCTAGCAAGTGTCGAAACAGGCTTTTCTCTATTTCTGAAAGGCCGATGTCCTTTATGAGTTTGATGTGGGTATACTCCAACCTCAACCCCTGTTGGTTGACCTGCTTTCCAAACATTGGGAGCGCTAAGTACGTGGTCATATTTATTTATCCATTACAAATAGGAAATTCTCTCCATGCGTAAATCAGATAAGAAAGTTGAAAATTTAATTAGAGACGTACTGACCGAAGTATGTGAAGGGACGCTAAAAAACTACGATGGTTTTCTTTGGGTGACTCATACTGTTAAATTCAATTCTTTTCCACAGAGCTTAAAAATCGTCTGCGTATTCGAAACGACTCAAGATAGAGCAAACTTTTTAATGGGAGAAGGTCAGCAGCATGTCTCAACGACTGTTCAAAAGGAGTTTAGTAAGGTCGGGGTGCAACTAAAGAACGTAAGTAAGCAAATTAGTTACGATATACGGTAAAGTACAGCTGTTGAACGGGTAAATGTGCGTTAGGGTGGCTGTCAAAAAGCGGCAAGTATTTGATGAATTCAACTGCCAATTAGCCTTGAATCTAATATGAGAAGAAAGCTGATAATGCTTTGATCTTGAGTTGTTTTTAGTCGATAGAGATAAATGTATGAAGAAACAAAAGAGTCCCTGTATCGATCTCTGTGACTTTTCAAAGTCCAAAGGATGGTGTTTGGGTTGCGGTAGAACTCGGGAAGAATGCAAAAAATGGAAAACCATGAAGCCTTACGCTAAAAAAATACTTGAGAAGGAACTCAGAAAAAGGCTATCAAAAATGAATACCGAGTAAACATAACTAGAAATGCCACTGACACACTCTTTCCCCTTTCGGTGTCAATAGCCGAAAATCCCCAAACTCAAATCCAAATCCAAATGCGGTCATTCCTGCGAAAGCAGGAATCTACTGACAGCGGGTATAAAAAGCATTATGACCTCTATGACTACATCCTAATGACGCGCTTGGTTTATGCCATGTCAATCATGGAGTTGGGGCGGCACTACTCAATGAGTGAGGCCGCCAAAGGGGGCAACTCGCATGACCAAACAAGAAGTAATGTAGCGTCTCGCGGTTGGAATGCTGACCGCGCTTATCAGCGCTTATATCTGGAAGCGCATCAACGGCTAGGAGCTAACGCTATGAAAATAGATTTGAAACAACCATCGACTAAGAAAGGACTTGCGCTTGTGGGCGCGGGTATCGCATTGGCAACGGGTCATCCTGAACTACTGACAGCAAGTGTGACGCCAGAAGGTGTGCAAATGGGTGGTTTGATTGGTGTGGCGGCACCAATTTTGGTTGGATTGTGGGAAGCGATTCGGGATGAGTTTAATGGCTGAATATCAGACGATTATTGTTGCGGCTGTAAGTGCTTTATCTAGTGGTTTGGGTGTCGGAGTAGCTTTAAAAACCGATGTTAAGTGGCTCAGGATAATGATGGAAAAAATGGATAAGCGAATAACAAGGCTAGAGCAGGAGCTTTAGCCTTGTTCAATTGAAGTCAACGCGATTGATTATCTAATGCAGCCAAAGAAATCACTGGGTTATATTCTGTGGATTTTGCGTTGCAAACATTGTTCATCCGTTTTTTAAGTTCCTCGACTTGTTTGTTGCTCCGCACCTGAAGGACATTGAATACTTTAGTCGTTCCTTTGGCACAGTAAGCGGCATCTTTTTTTATCTCGAATTGACCTTCAATTTGAAACGTCACAATATATTTTTTACCTAGGAAGGCGACAGGTATAGGCAGAAAAACCAAAGTAGGCTTTGAGGAGTCTATATCTAGAGTGTCTCCTGTAAGTTTAAGGTGGGCGTTGTCTTTACTCATTACGTAATCATAAAAACTTTCTAGATAGTCTCCAGTCCGAAGGATTAAGTCTGCCTCAACGGACTCAGTTATCTTAACGTTCAATAGTTCTTGTATGACCTTGAACACTTCACAATAGTTCAAGTACTTATCGACTCGTTTGAGTTCGTTGATACATGGTTCTTCATTGAAGTAAGTATGAGTAACTATCTCTTCATTAACAAAAAACTCAAGAATCACGGTTTGATTCAGCAATTGTTTGATGACTTGTAAGTTATGACGGAGTGCATCTAGAGTCATTTTCGAGTCGAGCATTTTTTGCCATAAGAATGTAACTTCGATGTCGTTTGTGCCATTAGAGTAGAAGATAAACTTCACGAAAGGAGTAGAAAAGCAGCAAACACTATCGACGCCGGGCAATTTTGATAACTCTCCGTGGACTTCTGTAGGGACAGAGAGTTCGTCGTTCTTGATGTAGCACTTAACGGAGGTGACGGATTTGTTGACTGGCAAGCCAATAGACTCGGCATATTCACTACTCAGTATTTCCATCGAAGTGGGGAGTTCATCATATGGGAGAGGGATGCCGAAGCGCAGGTTTGTAAGTGCTTTTACGTTAACGGGTGCGGAGTCCTTCAGCCCCAGAGCTACCTCTATGAAATCTTGATTTTTTATATCCCCTACAATCTGCAGCGCTCCGTTATCAAAACCAACATTTGTCCGAAATTCTTGCTTCCAGCTTGCATAGCTACTTGGTGATTTGTTAATTATCTTGAGTAGCGAGCTCTTTAGTGACGCGCCAATAATAGGAATCAAGACTGCGTTTTGAGTGTGGGGGTTTATAGTCATTGTAGTCTTGTTAAGCTCAACGCCGTCACGTTGTGCTTCTCGAATTTTCGTTAAGCCTAATCTGATAAGCTCCTCCCCTAGATGCACTAGGTATGTGTTCTTGCTATCCGCTTCAATGAATGCAAAAAAACAAGGAGAACCGTTAGTTATCATATGTTGTATGTTGGAAAGCTTTATGGCTCTTCCTTTATAGTCACTATATTTGCCCTCGAAGCCTTTAGCTTGGATATAAACGGTGTAGTTGCTCTCAAATTCGTCTAAAAAAACAGAGTTGGAAGGATTCTTGAATTGTAAGTGGTGATCCCATCCATAAGCATCTCTATTGGGTGGGGTGGCAATAATGCCACAGTCAGAAGCTAGAAACGATATTACGCTTTCACCAACATCACCTGTGTCTCTATTCATATTCATTCAAAAATCCTTGAGCTTCAAATAGGTGTGGACGTTTTGTGGACACAAACAAAAATGACCTAGCCAAAGTTTATGCTAAGTCATTGTTTTAAATGGCGCTCCCGACAGGATTCGAACCTGTGACCTGCCCCTTAGGAGGGGGCCGCGCTATCCAGCTGTGCCACGGGAGCTTATGGCTAATAATACTCAATTATTTGAATAAGTTAAGTCGCTTTTCTACATTTATTACAGTTTGTTCATCACGTCACCAATTTGAATACTGTTGGCGAGGCTTGGCTGGTCGACGGTTGCTTCAGCATCATTTTCATAGACGCGTGACACGGTTAGGGTGATGTTGCTCTGACTCACTTTATTGCGCGGCAAACCATTCTGGTCGATAAAGGAGCCTGTATGCCAAAGTTGCAATCGGTCTCCCGCTTGCACACCGTGGACTCGGCCTAAGTCGATGGTGACTCTATTGCCGTAAGAGGCGACCACTTCAGGCAAGGTCATCTTACAAGAGATCTCTGCTTCGAGATCGAGCATGATGTTTCGGCTGACTTTCTGGATCATTTCGCCGTAAGCGGATGTCCAGAAACGAGCACTTTTGGTGTCGACTTTACTGGTTTTAGCAAATGGCCACTGGGCGATTTCACGGTAATTACGTTGATAGATTTCATGGCCGGTTTTGCCGTCGTAGACCGACATATCCATAGCAAACTGGCGATTGATTACATCGTCTGTCAGTAAACCGCCCTGTGTGATGGTGGCCGTCAAGTCGTGGATTTTCCCGGTCACTAAGTATTGAGCTCCCAGATCTTCGGCGATCATCTTTATACGTTCAGGTTGGCGTTTATTAATTTCATAGCGTGTGGTACCAACCGAAACAAAGCTGTATGAGCGATGTTCAAGCTGATTAGAGATAACAGAGCTGAAGTCTTCACCTAAATCGTATATTTGCCCCATGACCGCTTGTTGTGGGTCAACGATATCAAACATTGCCACCCCAAACGTCTTTTTGTATTGCTCGTTATGGCAAGCCTTTGCCGTCGGGTAAATGTCGATTCGCGCTTTCACGACCATTTGGTTGCCGCTTTTGTACTGATCGTCGATGACGATCTGGCGAACTTCGGAATCAATGAATTGGTATTGTTCTCTATCGTCTTCGAGCAGCGGCGCTAAGTTAGCAAGCCCACCAATATCAGCTCCGGAGAAGTCTACTGCTTTGTAGACGGCGTCTTCTAGTGCGTAGATCCTTGCCGCTTTCTCAGAGGAGACGATGGTGGAAGTACCTGTGACTTCATACCATGCAGCAAAGGCAGAGCTACTACTAAATGTAACCAATGCCGTTGAAATTAAAGAAGAAACGATTTTTTTCATACAACCAATCCAAATGCGGAACAATATTTGCTAGCTAGTTTGTAGCGAATATTGGAGCGGGCTTTCTTATTAAGGACAGAATGAGAATAGCAAGGATTGTTCCAACCTTGAAAAGGGAGGGAACCTATCCATCCAATTAATAACTTTTTGGAGAGTGTGTAATGAAAAAGTGGCTCCTGATGGCATCAGTGTTAACACTGACCGCTTGTGCCTACTCACCAATCTATAACGGTAAGGAATCCTATTCCGGCAGTAAGTTTATGCTGATGGAAAGTCCTCGCCATACGATGGATTATTTCGTCGAGAGTTTGACGGAAGACTTAGTTGAATCGAACACTAGTGTGTCGTCTCGCACTCCGATAGCGGTGGCATCGTTTGTTGATTTGCAGAATATGGATGCGACGAACTGGTTAGGGAACTCGGTATCAGAGGGCTTTATTTACCAGCTTCAGCGCCGCGGCTTTAAGGTTGTTGACTTCAAGACAACGGGCTCTATTCAGGTGACGAACCAAGGCGACTTCGTACTAAGTCGTGACTGGAAAGATCTGGCCCAAGAGCAGCAGATTCAGTTCGTCTTGACGGGAACCATGTTACGCCAGGAAGGTGGTGTACTGGTTAATGCTCGTGTTGTTGGCATGCAGTCGCGTATTGTGGTCGCTTCGGCTCAAGGCTTCTTGCCTGCTGACCGTATTGGCCGTGATTTGGATACGCTGAATCAAATGCGTACCGAAGATGGCGTTCTGATTCGTTCAGACCCGACTATGACGACACCTCATACAGTCATATTGCGCCCATAGGAAAGGATAATGAGATTTTTATTTGCCGCGCTTGTAGCGCTTGTGATGATAGGTTGTACTCCGATTACAGCCATGGACCAGAACACATTAACGGCGGTGGGCTATGCGAGTATCAGCGAGCAAACTGGACGTAATGAAGAAGAAAAGCAAGTTCGTGCTATGCGTGCTTCTAAGATTGACGCTTACCGTGAGTTAGCAGAGCAAGTCTACGGCCTACGAGTGTCTGCGCGTGCTGACTTACAAGATCAACGCTTGGGTGTTGAATCGACGACAGGTGCGGTAGATGGTGTCATTCGTGGTGCAGAAGTAGTTCGCAGCTATAAGGTAGGCGACAGCTATGTTACTGAACTGCTGCTCGATATTGAGAAGATGGATCGTCTAAGAGACTACGGTGAAATCCGTCGAGTACCTGAGAAGAAACGTCAGAGCTTATTCTAATATCAACGCCCTAGATAATAGCAAAAAGCGGCAACAGTTCTCCTGTTGCCGCTTTTTTGTATTTGAGAGATTAGGCTTTTAAGTTGGTTCCTAATGTCGACAAAGTGTGGGTCTGACCGCCCGCGTTGTAAGTCATGCCCACTTTGCCATGACTTTGCTGCATCAAGTTATTGAGCTTATTAAAGCTTAATTGGGCGCGTTGCAGACTCTGCCCATTGATGTCGTTAAGTTGTTGGCAGTCGAGGATAATCGACTTAATGTCGGCCACCTTTTGAGCTAGTAATGCTTCATCGGTGAGTCTTGCCACATCTTGATGTTGAGCCAGTCTTTGATCGGTTTGCTGAAGCTGACCAATGATTGCCATCTTTTCTTTGGCAAATCGCTCAATCTCAGATGATTCACGAGCAGTAATGGCTTT
This sequence comes from Vibrio mediterranei, assembly GCF_900088415.1. Taxonomy (GTDB): domain Bacteria; phylum Pseudomonadota; class Gammaproteobacteria; order Enterobacterales; family Vibrionaceae; genus Vibrio; species Vibrio mediterranei. Next base: position 618,968 of record NZ_FLLQ01000002.1, on the reverse strand, counting down.
GGTCTCCTCGGAGAGGAGCATAGACAATGCTTTTGCATTTTTCAGTTGGTATTCAACCAAATCAACCAGTGCTGCCATTAATATACCTGTGAGTATTATCTGTTAACCTGTTTAGCGTAATCCGCCAAGTTCGTCTTCGAACTTCATCATGTTGTCTGCCAGTTTTTCAGCATCGACGGTGTAAGAACCGTTCGAGATTGCTTCTTTGATTGCCGCAACTTTTGCCGCGTCAAAGGTAGGCTGACTTGCCATTTGCTGATGCATTTGACCAATGGCTTTACCGCCTTGGCTTAGTGTTACGGCATCTTGCTGTGCTGATGATTGACCAACTTGAGCTGAACTTCTGTCTTTGCTTGCTTCCGAACGGGCAGGTGCGCGACTTGTCGTCGTTAGCGTCTGTCCAGAACGAATATTATCAATGCCTGCCATCGTTTAGCCTTCTTGTTGCCTAATTTGCATAGTTTACCTGTATATCGAGCATATCGACCAGCGTAATGATTACTTTAGGAAAAAATCAAAAATTAACCGTGATTTCCGCAACGCCAGTAACAATACCCTCAATTATACGCTGAGACTTGTCATTTTTCACTCTTACTTGATCGCCATTAGCGCCATCGGTAAGTGCTGTGCCTTTGGTGGAGATGGTCATTTCACCTTTCACTGCACGAATAACGACTTTTTCGTTGCGACAAACAACGCAGACATCATTACGCTCAATTACATCACCCATCTTCATGTTTTTCTTAAGTTTTGCACCAACCACTTGGTCAAACTCGGTAAAACCTTGGCGGCGAAAACGGTTCTTATCCACCATGCTCATCGTGACATCGTCACTGGATACAATACTGCCTCGTGATAACGGGCGAGTTGTGGTCACTAAGGGCAAGGAAATGGACATTCGAACGGGTACGTAAAGTCGCCAGTTATCTTCCGGACACTCCACTAAAACGGTGACATTACTGCTGGTGTTGCGGGTATTTGACGACGAGGTCAAAAGCGGAGAGGGGCAATCTGTTGCATGTACTCTAGAGTCGATACGCCCAGGTGTGGCAACAATTTCACCGCCGATAGGTTGCTCAATAGTATTTAAAACATGAGCTTGGGCAGCCTTTTGAATGTTTTCTATTTGCTCAGGCGTTGCTGCGTGCGTTAATACACTAAAGAATAACGCTTGCCAGACGATACAGAGGGAAAGCCAGTTGCGCCTTAACCTCGTTTTGTAACTGGATGTACACAAAAAAGATGTCTTATTATACAGCATTCTGTTTCTCGGGTTCCTTGTTGCCTGTGTAGACTATCACTTTTTTAGCTTTAAAGTTTGAGATGGAGATGAACTTATGACCGGTATCTTGGATTCGGTGAATCAACGAACGCAACTGGTTGGTCAAAACCGACTAGAGCTACTGACGTTTCGTCTGATGGGCCGCCAGCGTTACGGCATTAATGTGTTCAAAGTTAAAGAAGTGCTTCAGTGCCCTAAATTAACGCGCATGCCCAACCTACATCGTCTTGTCAAAGGGGTGGCTCATATTCGTGGTCAAACTATCTCAGTGATCGATTTAAGTCTTGCTGTTGGTGGTCGACCAACAACGGACATTGAAAATTGTTTTGTGGTTATCTCAGAGTTTAACCGTAGCGTACAGGGATTTTTGGTAAGCTCTGTTGAACGCATTATTAACATGCATTGGGAATCGATTTTGCCGCCGCCTGAAGGTGCAGGCAAAGCCAATTACCTGACAGCTGTGACCAACATCGACAATGAATTGGTTGAGATTCTGGATGTTGAGAAGATTCTCGCTGAGATCTCGCCTGTGGTTGAGACCATGGATAGCAATATCGCCACGGAAATTGCCGCTGCTGAAGAGAAAGAGCAAAAGCAGATCGTTAAGCGTATTATGATTGCTGATGATTCCGCTGTTGCACGAAAACAGGTCCAACGAGCCATTGAGTCTATTGGCTTTGAGTCCATTTTGGTGAAAGATGGTAAAGACGCTTACAACAAGCTGACAGAGATGGCAGCTGAAGGCAATATTCATGATCAGATTTCCCTGTTGATTTCTGATATTGAAATGCCTGAAATGGATGGCTATACCCTAACGGCAGAAGTACGCCGTCACCCCGATCTTAAAGATCTTCATATTATTTTGCACACATCGTTAAGCGGTGTATTTAACCAAGCAATGGTAGAGCGAGTAGGGGCTAACGAATTCATCGCGAAGTTCAACCCTGATGAATTGGGAGGCGCCGTCAAAGCGGCCATTTTGCCGACAAATTAAACAAACAAAATTAGAGCTTGTAGTCGCTTGAGAAAAGCGTATAAAGCAAGCCTTCAAAGCAGTATAGAGAAGTGAATGACAGCGATAACCATAAGCGATCAAGAGTATCGTGATTTTAGCCGCTTTTTAGAGTCCCAATGCGGTATTGTTCTTGGCGATAGTAAACAGTATTTAGTCCGCAGCCGTTTAAGTCCGTTGGTGGCGAAATTCGGCCTAGTCTCTTTGTCTCAGTTATTAAGAGATGTGGTTACTGGACGCAATCGTGAGTTAAGAGTTGCCGCTGTTGATGCCATGACCACCAACGAAACCTTATGGTTTAGAGATAACTACCCATTTACGGTGTTGTCCGACAAACTGCTCCCAGAACTTGCCGCCAACAAGCGACCGATTAAAATTTGGTCGGCTGCGAGCTCTTCTGGTCAAGAACCGTATTCTATGGCGATGACAGTTTTGGAGACACAAAACAAGAAGCCGGGAATGATCCCTAACGTGTCGATTACCGCGACGGACATCTCGTCGACGATGTTAGATATGTGTCGTCTTGGAGAATATGACAACCTCGCGTTGGGTCGCGGTCTATCACCGGAGCGTCGCCGAGTGTTTTTTGAAAACACCAGTAACGGTAAGATGAAAGTGAAAGACAACGTAAAGCGTTTGGTGAACTTTCGTCCGCAAAACCTGATGGACTCGTATGCGTTGTTGGGTAAGTTCGACATTATCTTTTGTCGTAACGTACTGATTTACTTCTCCCCTGAAATGAAGTCTAAAGTGCTGAACCAAATGGCACGTAGCCTAAATCCAGGTGGTTACTTGCTGTTAGGCGCATCGGAGTCGCTAACGGGGCTGACGGATCAATTTGAAATGGTGCGTTGTAATCCGGGCATTATCTACAAGCTCAAATAGCCAATAGCTATTCTGCACAATCTTTACCGTATCTAGCCTTGGTTTTCGCCAAGGCTTTTTTCTTGCTATTCTCTAGGTTCAGTGACGGTTTGGAGGCCATCACTATCGACATTCCTAATTAAACCCTCCGCCAAAACTGGCGTACATTTTGCTCTCTATCTTTGCCAGAAGGAGCATGATGAACGTCGAATTGAATAGCGTCATCAGTGGTTGTTACCAAAAAATAACTTTTGGCGCGGAAATTGCTTTATCTCTGTATAGGGCACGTATTTTTGAACGATGAGGTTTCAATGGCCATCTCTTTTAACAATGCATTAGGTATTCATCAGTACACCGTTGGTGTGCGTGAGAAGAATGCTGAAGTCATCTCTACCAATATCGCGCAGGCGAATACGCCGGGTTATAAAGCGAAGGGGATGGAGTTTGATCGTGCGTTAAAAGCGGCAAGCTCAGGGGCAAGTATTGGGCTTAGTCGAACTGATGGACGGCATATTTCTGCCTCTACAAACGTCAGTGGCGAAATGCTTTACCGCATTCCGACACAGCCAGATACCGGTGACGGCAATACCGTAGACGTAGATTTAGAAAGAAACTTGTTCATGCAGAACCAATTAAGACATCAGGCATCACTCGATTTCTTAGGCGGCAAATTCAAAAATATGACCAAAGCGATTAAAGGGGAGTAATTTAGATGAGCTTATTTAATGTATTTAATGTGACAGGCAGTGCGATGAGCGCTGAGTCGGTTCGTCTAAATACCACCTCAAGTAACCTTGCCAACGCTGACAGTATTAGTAGCTCGGCAAAAGAGACTTACAAAGCTCGCCACGCCGTATTTGGCGCGGAACTGAGTAAAGCTCAATACAACCGCGATCATTCAGTACCTGTGAAAGTATTGGGTATTGTAGAGAGCGACAAACCCTTAAGTGCAGAGTACAACCCAGATCATCCACTTGCTAACGATGAAGGCTATATCTACAAGCCGAACGTTAACGTGATGGAAGAAATGGCCAACATGATTTCTGCTTCGCGCTCATACCAGACTAACGTTCAGGTAGCGGACGCGAGCAAGCAAATGTTGTTGAGTACTTTGCGAATGGGTCAATAGAGATAGGAGTAGCTCATGGCTGGAATCAACAACGTTGGTCAAGGCAGTTTATCCTACATTGACCAACTGAAAAAACTGCAAGAACAAAGCAAACCTGAAGAGACAACCGGTAAGCAGGATCTGAAGCAAGAAGACTTCTTGTCCCTGCTCACCAAACAGTTGGCTCAACAGGACCCATTTAAACCAGTCAGTAACGACCAGATGATTGCTCAAATGGCGTCGTTTGCCACGGTAGATGGTATTGGCAAGATGAACACTCAGTTCGAGAGTTTGAACTCGTCAATGACGTCTAACCAAGCACTACAAGCGTCTTCACTTGTTGGGCGTGATGTCTTGGTACCCGGTGCGGCTGGTGTGAAGGGAGCAGACGCTGGCATGGCGGCAATGGTCAAATTGCCACAGTCCATGGATAACGTGTTTGTTCGTGTAGAAAATGAAATGGGTCAATTAGTACGTACCTTTGATGTCGGTGCAAAACCTGGCGGTGATGCTCGTGTCGAATGGGACGGTAAAGATGATCAGGGTAATCCAATGCCTGCAGGTAAATACAAAGTGAAAGCTTCGGGTTTACTTGATGGAGAAAGCCGCGAGTTCGAAGTGTCGACATATGCGAACGTGAACAGTGTGCTTCTTGGTAAAGGGGATGGAAACGTACTACTCAATCTAGCTGGCTTCGAAAATCCAGTTCGGCTAGCAGAAGTACTGGAAGTCGGCAAAGCGTAACCGCTGGCTAGATTAGGAGATTAGGAATGTCATATGTATCTTTAAGTGGTCTATCTGCGGCTCAGTTAGACCTCAACACCACCAGTAACAACATTGCCAACGCCAACACATTCGGCTTTAAAGAGTCACGTGCCGAGTTTGGCGATGTGTATTCAAACTCACTGTTTACTAATGCGAAAACCACACCGGGTGGCGGTGTTCAGCCAAGCAAAATTGCTCAGCAGTTCCACGAAGGTTCGAGTATTTCGACGAACAACCCAATGGACCTGCGCATTAGCGGTACGGGCTTTTTCGCTGTATCTAAAGATCGTCTTGTACCACAACAAAATGAGCTAACGCGTAACGGTGCTTTCCACCTAAACAAAGATAGTTACATGGTGACGTCGAACGATGAGTTTTTACTGGGTTATGAAGTGAATAAAGATACCAATGAGGTTGTGTCTTACGAGCCTCGTCCAATCAATATTCCGCCAGAGTTTGGTAAGCCAAAACAGACAGCGAATATTGAGATTGGTGTGAACCTTCCTGCTAACGGTGATCTAAAAGATCCGGCTCTGTTCGACTTTACCGATCCTGAAACTTATAACCGTTCAACATCATCAACGATTTATGATTCCATGGGACAGTCGTATAAAATGACGACGTACTATGTGAAAGATCAAACCCAGCAAAACACCTGGCAAAGTTACTACACGGTGACTGACGGTCAAGGTGAAAAGCCAGTGAATATCGCTGGTGGTGATGCAACGACGCCAACAGGACATGTTGGTCATACAATGCGATTCAACAATGACGGCACGCTGGCGAGCTTGAACAATGGTCAGCCAATTGTTACTACTGACCTAGGTACAAATGGTATCGACATGAACGGTGCCGATCCTGCGCAGACATTGTCGTTTAGTCTTGATAGTGCCACTCAGTTTGCCGCTCCGTTTGAACTGACTAAGTTTCAAGAAGATGGCGCGACGACTGGCTTCCTAACTAAAGTCGATTTTGATGAGCAAGGCAACGTGTTAGGCACTTACTCAAACGGTGAGAATGTGACGTTAGGTCGTGTTGCTATGGTGCGTGTAGCGAACGAACAAGGTCTTGATAAGAAGGGTGGTACCCAGTGGGATTCTACGACTGCTTCTGGTGCTAAGATTTGGGGTGAATCAAACAAGGGTTCTTTTGGTACCATTAACAACGGTACTCTAGAGCAATCGAACATTGATATGACCCAAGAGTTGGTAGACCTGATTTCAGCGCAGCGTAATTTCCAAGCTAACTCACGTGCTTTGGATGTACACAACCAGCTGCAACAAAACATTCTACAAATCCGTTAAGTCATAGTATGAGTGGCTGTCAGCCACTCGTTATTAATGCCTTGAAGATTCGAGCGTACGAGTGCATATGGACATTCGTACGCTGTTTTGCATTTCTATAAAGCGGTCATATTGTTGCCGCATCGTTGCCACCTTGCCGTATAGCTTTGCCTCTTCGATATAATACCGCTTGCCGATCCTCCACTTCCTTTTCTGATTTTCCTTTTATTTAGTTGATTTATAAAGAATAAAATTAATGGCATAGTCTTTGCTTTATAAGCTCCGTACTTTGAATTTTGGAGCTATCAATGGATCGTGCCCTTTACCTCTCAATGAGCGGCGCAAAGCAAAATATGCAAGCTTTGCAGCTTAGAGCAAACAACCTTGCGAACGCGAGCACGCCTGGCTTTCGAGCTGACCTTGCCCAAGCGCGCTCAATGCAAGCGTATGGTGAAGGCATGCCGAGTCGTGTGTTTAGCATGACAGAACGCCCAGGACACAACTTCGAGCAAGGCAGTGTTGTGACGACAGGCCGAGACCTTGATGTCACTATTGAAGGCCAAGGTTGGATTTCAGTATTGGATAAAACCGGCAAAGAAGGGTTAACTCGCAATGGCAGTTTGCGCGTGGATCAAAACGGCTTGTTGGTTAATGGCAACGGTAACCTTGTGTTGGGGGAACGTGGTACGCCAATTACTGTGCCGATTCCATTGCGTAAGATTGAAATTGGCCGTGACGGCACCGTCTCTGTTATACCGCAAGATGCACCGGCTGACGAAATGGAAATCGTTGACCGTATCAAGCTCACCAATACTGATAACCGTTCACTATTCAAAGACACTAACGGTCTATTTCGTAATAAAGATCCTCAATTAGGCTACACCGCTTCAGCCAATGTACAGCTGATGACCGGAGCTATTGAAGGCAGTAACGTTAATGCTGTTGGTGAAATGACAAGCTTAATTGATTTGCAGCGTCAATTCGAAATGCAGGTCAAGCTGATGAGCACCGCAGAAGACATGGATAAGGCTTCAGACTCATTGCTTCGCATGGGTTAATAGGATTGAGAGAGGAAGAATAGAATGCATCCGGCACTATGGGTAAGTAAGACTGGCTTAGACGCTCAGCAAACCAATATTTCGACAATTTCAAACAACCTAGCGAACGCATCAACCGTCGGTTATAAGAAAAGCCGCGCGGTGTTTGAAGATTTGTTTTATCAAAATATCAATCAGCCTGGCGGTCAATCATCGCAAAACACCGAACTTCCTTCAGGCTTAATGCTAGGTGCAGGTTCAAAAGTGGTGGCAACACAAAAGATCCACACACCGGGTAATGCGCAAACCACGACCAACAGTCTCGATATGATGATTGAAGGTGATGGATTCTTCCAAGTATTGATGCCAGATGGCAATATTGGTTATAGCCGCAATGGTCAGTTCACGCTAAATGATGAAGGGACTATTGTTACGTCTGGTTCTGGCTATGCATTGGAACCAGAAATTGCGATTCCTGAAGATGCGATTTCTATCACGGTGGGTACTGACGGTGAAGTGTCCGTTCGAGTACGTGGTCAGCAAGATAACCAAGTCGTGGGTAACATTACCACTGTCGACTTCATTAACCCGGGCGGTCTAGAGCCTATCGGGCAGAACCTTTACTTACCAACCGGTGCTAGTGGTGATCCAAATGAAGGGGTTCCAGGTTTAGATGGTTTCGGTCAAATTCGTCAGTCGATGCTAGAGACTTCAAACGTTAACGTAACGGAAGAGCTCGTTAACATGATTGAAGCTCAGCGTGTGTATGAAATGAACTCCAAAGTTATCTCGTCAGTCGACAAGATGATGAGCTTTGCTAACCAGCAGCTATAACGGATAAGGACGACATTGAATGAAAAAGTTATTGTGTGTTTCCTTACTTGCCGTACTTTCTGGTTGTGCTCAGTTTGGTCAGGAAGAGTCGGTAGACGATGTCTCGAATAGCACGACGACAGTCGATGCAGTTGAAGGAGATAAAAGCCAATCGTCAGGGATTGTTGATACGTTACGTGGTAGAACTGATCCTGTTGCCGATGACCCAGCATGGGCGCCGATTCATCCAAAAAACAAGCCAGAACATTACGCAGCGGGAACGGGTTCACTGTTTAATACTCACTACGCGCGCGATTGGTATGACGATTCTAAGCCCCGTGGCATTGGTGACATCATCACGGTAGAGCTCAATGAAGCGACTAAAGCCGCAAAAAGTGCTGATGCCGATCTCTCGAAAGCCAATGATTCTTCAATGGACCCACTTTTCGTTGGTGGTAGACCCGTCACCGTCAATGACTATGACTTCTCTTATGAGTTGAAGAACGACAACAACTTCAAAGGTAATGCCTCGGCCAATCAGAGCAACAGTTTATCGGGCTCGATTACCGTAGAAGTGATTGAAGTACTTGCCAATGGCAATCTCGTCATTCGTGGTGAAAAGTGGCTAACCTTAAATACTGGAGATGAGTACATTCGCTTAAGCGGCACGATTCGACCAGATGATATTGAGTTTGATAACACCATCGCATCTAACCGTATTTCCAACGCTCGAATTCAGTATTCGGGGACCGGAACCCAACAAGATATGCAGGAACCTGGATTCTTGGCACGATTTTTTAATGTCTCTCTATAGGGATAGGAATCGACGAATAATAAGCGGCAAACCCTCTCCTCAGAGGGTTTGTTTGTTTTTAGGGTAACATGATGAAAAAATTCACGTTTTTACTTCTTGGTTTATGTTTTGCTGCGGCAAGTGTACAAGCGGCACGCATTAAGGATGTGGCAGAAGTTGCCGGGGTGCGTAGTAACCAATTGGTGGGTTATGGTCTGGTGACTGGTCTCCCGGGTACAGGTGAGAAAACGCCGTTTACAGAGCAAAGTTTCCGCTCAATGCTTGAGAAGTTTGGTATTCAAATGCCAATCGGCTTCAAACCTAAGTTTAAAAACGTGGCTGCGGTTATCGTCACCGCAGAGTTACCAGCGTTCTCAAAACCGGGTCAGCGCGTGGACGTGACAGTTTCGTCAATTGGTGCGGCAAAAAGTCTCCGTGGAGGCACCTTGATGCAGACCTTCTTGCAAGGTTTGGATGGCGAGGTCTACGCTGTAGCACAAGGTAATTTAGTGGTAAGTGGCTTTAGTGCCGAAGGCTTAGATGGCTCTAAGATTGTGGGCAACAACCCTGTGGTCGGTATGATTTCAAGCGGTGCAACGGTTGAACGTGAAGTTCCTAGCCCATTCTCTCGCGGTGATTACATTACCTTTAACCTTCTGCAATCAGATTTCACAACGGCGCAAAACATGGCAAATGCCATCAATGACTTTCTGGGTCCGCAAATGGCGAGCCCATTAGATTCTACCTCTGTTCGAGTTCGTGCGCCTCGCGACCTCAGCCAACGCGTAGCTTTCCTATCAGCAGTTGAAAACGTTGAATTCGATACCGCAGACAGTGGTGCAAAAATCATCGTTAACTCGCGTACAGGAACAATTGTGGTGGGCAAACACGTGAAGCTTAAACCGGCGGCAGTGACTCACGGTGGTATGACGGTTGCTATCAAAGAAAACTTGAAAGTAAGCCAGCCCAATGCCTTTGGGGGTGGCGATACAGTGGTGGTGCCTAACTCAGATATTCAGGTAACAGAAGGTTCGGGCAAGATGTTCAATTTCCAACCGGGTTTGACCCTCGATGATCTCGTTCGTGCCGTTAACGAAGTGGGCGCAGCGCCATCAGATCTTATGGCGATTTTACAGGCACTTAAGCAAGCTGGTGCCATTGAAGGTCAGTTGATCGTTATCTAGGTAAGCATCATGATTAAAAACTCCAATGACATCGGTTTTATCCATGATATCAGCAGTCTAGATAAGCTTCGTCAGCAAGCCGTGAGCGGCAAAGAAGGCGATGATGATGCGGCATTACGCGCTGCCGCTCGTCAGTTTGAATCTATCTTTACCTCTATGATGTTAAAGTCAATGCGCGACGCGAATACTCATTTTGAATCAGACCTGACCAATAGCCAAAACGGTCAATTCTACCGTCAAATGCTTGATGAGCAGATGTCGAGTGAGTTGAGTGCCAATGGCTCTTTAGGGTTAGCTGATATGATCGTCGCTCAGCTTGGCGCGGCACGTTCACCAGAAGCGCATGCTGCAGCGGGCAGTGAAATCCGTATGCGTAATGAAGTGTTCGATACGTCACTTAATCTCCCTTACGATGAAGCAAAAGCTCGTAATACCGCGAAATCACTGGGCCTAGACGGAGCCCCTGTTGCTCAGCCTGTTGATTTTAAGACACCACAAAACTTCGTCGAGTCTTTGAAACCATACGCGGACAGAGCAGCTCAGTCGTTAGGGGTGGATTCATCGTTACTATTAGCGCAAGCGGCTTTAGAGACTGGTTGGGGGCAAAAAGTCGTCAACAACAGCAAGGGCAGCAGTAACAACCTATTTAATATTAAGGCTGACAGAAGTTGGCATGGCGATAAGGTCGCAACGCAGACACTGGAATACCATCAAAATGTACCTGTGCAAGAGCGTGCAGCATTCCGTTCTTACAACTCGTATGAAGACAGTTTCAACGACTATGTGAAGTTCCTAAATGAGAATCCACGTTATCAGTCGGCATTGAATGGTAACCAAGGTTCTGAACGCTTCATTCGTGATATTCATCAAGCTGGATATGCGACAGATCCAAACTATGCGGACAAAGTGTTGCGCGTTAAGGCGCAAATCGATGATATGTCACTTTAACGGCTATCGATAGTTCTACTGATCTCATTAATCCCGGCAAATCGCCGGGATTGTTCTCACTACCTTCATCTTTTTCCCTTCATCCTTATCTTTTTTAGTGCCAAGCTCAGCGGCAAAGATACTCTGGCATATATATTGCAAATTAAACGGCAGAGTGGCGTAACTTGTGGATTTAGTTAGGCTAATTTTGGTTTTTTGGAGGCGATATGGCGTCAGATCTTCTGAACTTAGGTGCGCAAAGCGTACTGACAGCTCAGAGACAGTTAAACACGACTGGTCATAACATTTCTAATGCAAATACAGAAGGTTACAGCCGACAATCTGTTATACAGGGGACCAATACCCCGCGACAGTTTGGTGGTCAAACCTATGGTATGGGAGTGCATGTGGAAAATGTTCGCCGCTCGTGGGATCAGTTTGCCGTCAAAGAACTCAACATGGCAACGACACAGGTGAATTATCGCAACGAAAACCTGACTAACCTCGATATGATGTCGGGGATGTTGTCGTCTATGTCGTCTAAAAAGGTGCCTGAAAGTCTTAACGACTGGTTTGATGCTGTAAAAACCTTGGCCGACACCCCCAATGATATTGGTGCGCGTAAAGTCGTGCTTGATAAAGCCAACCTGATTCGTCAATCGATGAATGATTTCCACGATACGGTTCGTGAACAGCGAGACAACGTCAACAAGAAACTCGAAGTGAGTGTTGAGCGAGTGAACCAAATCGGTATCGAAATTCGTGATATTCACCGCTTAATGATGCGCTCGCCTGGTCCACATAACGATCTGATGGATAAGCATGAGTCGTTAATCAAAGAGTTGTCCGAATACACCAAAGTGACGGTGACGCCTCGCAGGAATGCTGAGGGTTTCAACGTTCATATTGGTAATGGTCATACTTTGGTATCGGGTACAGAAGCCAGTCAGTTGAAGATGATTGATGGATTCCCAGATACTCACCAGCACCGCCTTGCGATTGTTGAAGGTAAAGGCATTAAACCAATTACCAGCGATGACATTGGCGGACGCTTAGAAAGTATGTTTGAAACTCGTGACAAAGAGATTCCATACGTTCTGGATGAGCTCGGTCGTCTCTCTATCGCTTTTTCTGAAAAAGTGAATGAATTGCAAGGGCAAGGGCTTGATTTGAATGGTCAAGTCGGACAAAACCTGTTCGCGGATGTCAATACTCTCGCGTTTGCCAAAGCAAGGGTCGTTGCACCAGTGAACTCAAGTGCCGACGTGGCAGTGTTTATTGATGATACCTCACAACTTAAGGGTGGAGAGTATTCATTGAAATTTGACGGTGCTAATTACCATGTGACCAACTCAGATGGTGTGACTCAGTCTTTCTCCGGCCCGAGCATGCAACTGGATGGAATTCGAGTTGAAATTGGTAATCCGCCTGCTGTAGGCGAGAAGCTTTTGTTGCGTCCGACGAGAGACGGTGCAGCCAATATGAAAATGACGACTAACGACCCAAAAGCCATAGCAGCACAGAGCTTTGAAGCCTCAACTACGTTTGCGCAGGGTGATGCCAAATTTAAAGTCTCGTCAGTGGGCAGTTTGAAAGAATTTGAAGTGGTGGTATCGCCAACAGGGACGGAATTTGCCGTCACTGACAAAAGCGGCAACGTATTATTGAGCCCAACGCCTTATCCTCCGACTGGTCCGGTGACGGTACTTGGCACCACGTTCGAGCTCAGTGACGGAGCGATGGCAAATGACAAGTTCACCGCTAACCTCAATCCGGCAGAGGGTGATAACGGTAACTTGAGAAAAATGCTGCATATTCAGACCGATAAATCGATGAATGATGGCGACTCGACGGTCATTGATATCTATCACAACTTAAATACCGATGTGGGTTTGAAAGCCTCGACGGCGACTCGTTTGCAGGAAGTCGCTGAGCTTGAGCATGAAAACGCGCAAAGCCGTGTAGCGTCTATTTCGGGTGTGAACCTCGATGAAGAAGCGGCCAATATGATGAAGTTTCAGCAAGCGTACATGGCGTCTTCTCGAGTGATGCAGGCGGCAAATGAAACCTTCGATACTATTTTGCAGCTAAGGTAAGGAGCTAGATTATGATGAATCGAATCTCTAGTTTTCATAATTACCAAACGGTGCAAAATGATATGCGCCGCCAAGAAAACAAAATTCATGAAAACCATGCACAGCTCGCCTCTGGTAAACAGCTGCAAAAGCCAGCGGACTCACCACTAGCGACGCATTATTTGCAAAAACTTAAACAGCAGACGCAGCAGTTGGACCAGTACGACAGTGCCATCACGTTGTCGAGAAATCGCCTTGAGCATCAAGAAGTCATGTTAGGTGAGACAGAACAGTTTGCCGATAATGCAAAACGCTTAACGATGCAAGCAATCAACGGTGCGCTTTCTCCTGAAGACCGTGAAGCAAAAGCACGTGAAATAGAGGAGTTGGCAAAGAACTTTCTCGCGCTTGCGAATACCCGTGATGAATCGGGTAACTATAGCTTTGCTGGCACAAAACCTAAGACTCAACCATTTTTCGTCGATGGGGAAGGGCGTATTTCTTACGCTGGCGATGACTATCAACGCAAAATGCGCATTGCAGCAAGTCTAGAAGTGGCTACGAGCGATCCTGGTAGCAAGCTGTTTATGGAGATTGACAACCCACTTGGGGATTACAAAGCCAATTATCAGCTGCAAAAAGGCTCAGAATTACTACTTGAAAAAGCCACCAACAGTAATGCAAACGACAACAGTACATACAAAGTGACGTTTGTGGATATGGGTAATCAGCAATTTGGTTATCAGCTTGAACAGAACAATACGGTTGTTGCTGCGGGTAATTTTGACCCGAGCCAAGGCATTCAATTCCAAGGGCTCAACATTCAGACTAAAGGTCAAATTACACCGGGGGACGCGATTGAAGTTGAGCCTCAAAAAACATTTAGTGTGTTTGATACGTTTAATGATGCGGTGTATTGGATGGATAACGATGTAGCCGATGCCTCAGCCAGTGCTCAGCTTCATCAGGTCACTGAGCAGTTTCACGCGGCATTTTTGCACTTAACTAGCTCGCGTACCGATGTTGGGGTAAGGCTTAACAGTCTTGATACCCAACAATCGCAGCATGAAGATTTTAAAATTTCGATTGCCCGTTCTAAAAGTAATTTTGAGGATCTCGATTACTCAAAAGCGGTCATCGATTTTGAAGAGAACTCACGAGCATTACAGGCTTCACAGCTTGCGTTTGGAAAAACCAAGGACCTGACGTTATTTAATTATCTATAGCGATAGTTTGGCACCTCGGTTGCCGCATGAGCATTGCCATGTGTGCAGAGGTGAAAGCGTTAGGTGGCAATCTTAAGCCACTTTGGATGCACTAACGAGGTCTTGTCATACACCGGCTCAATGAATGGGCTTTAATGTATTGATTTATAATTAAATGTATTAGTTGGCATAGAAAATGCTAAACATGAATACAAAGTACCCGATTACGGGCTAACTCGATAAATAAGCACTTTAGATACTCCACCTGATACGGGGTATTAGGTGGGCGTAGTAACAATATTGAATTAACAATGTTTGTTATTAAGTGAGCCTACTTGAAGCTTGCGAACTCAATTAGGAGAGCATAATGGCAGTAACAGTAAGTACAAACGTTTCGGCTATGACAGCCCAACGCTATCTGAACAAATCCAGCGATGCGCTAAATACCTCAATGGAGCGTTTGTCGTCTGGTCACAAGATCAATAGCGCACGAGACGATGCTGCAGGTTTGCAGATCTCGAACCGACTAACAGCGCAATCACGTGGTCTTGATGTGGCAATGCGCAATGCGAACGACGGTATTTCGATTGCACAGACTGCGGAAGGTGCCATGAATGAGTCAACCAGCATCTTGCAACGCATGCGTGACCTGGCGATTCAATCGGCAAATGGTACTAACTCTCCTGCCGAGCGTGTTGCAATTAATGAAGAATCTAATGCACTTCAAGCGGAGCTAAACCGTATAGCAGAGACTACCTCATTTGGTGGCCGTCGTTTGCTCAATGGCAGCTTCGGCGAAGCGTCATTCCAAATCGGTGCTAACTCAGGTGAAGCCTTAATTATGGGACTAACCAGTATTCGTGCAGATGATTTCCGTATGGGCGGGACCACATACACTGCAAACAACGGTAAAGACGCTGATTGGCGTGTTGATAATACGAATAACCAGTTGGATATTAGCTTTACGACCAAATCTGGCGAAGCAGTCGCTATCAACATTACTGCAAAGCAAGGCGATGATATTGAGCAGTTAGCAACGTACATTAATGGTCAGTCTGACAAGATTAGCGCTTCTGTAGGAGATAACGGTGAGCTTCAAGTGTTTGTCGCAGAACCTGACATTGACCTAAACCAGTCTGTGACGATTGGCGGTTCGTTAGCTACAGATCTAGACTTACAAACCGCGTCTGCTGCTCAGTCTACAGTGCAAGATATTGACATGACTTCAGTCGCCGGATCGCAAAACGCTATCTCGATTATCGATTCTGCGCTTAAGTATGTGGATTCACAACGTGCAGATTTGGGTGCGAAGCAGAACCGCTTAAGCCACAGCATCAACAACTTAGCGAACGTTCAAGAGAATGTTGATGCGTCAAACAGCCGAATCAAAGATACCGACTTTGCTAAAGAGACAACCGAAATGACCAAGAACCAGATTCTACAACAAGCTGGTACGTCAATTTTGGCACAAGCAAAACAGTTGCCTAACTCAGCGATGTCTCTACTACAATAGAGATAGTGTCCGAGTTCTAAGTGACAGGAACATAAGCCAGACGTGGCAATAAATTTCCTGTTGCTTGGCAAACATACTTTGTGATGTGTTGGGGCTCTCTCTCTCAACCTGCCTCAATACGGCATCAAAGTATGTAGGTTAGCTAGGGTGTGTTTATTTCTCTCTGATCTCCGCACGCTTCTAGTCGCCACCCAGCCCCAGTTCTCTCAAAGGAAAAGGGGCTTTTTCTTTTCTTAAGATCCACAACTCACCCCTAGCAAATTCAGCAAAATCACAGTGTTTCGGCGGCATTTCGTTAAACTTTAATCTTTTCTTTTCAATTTTTCGTTAACTGCTCAAATCCTAATCAAACGGATGTTTTCTTTTGTTTTTTCGAGTTTTTTTCTAAAGGTTTTTTCGCTCGCGTCGTTAAAAGATTAACTTTGAGAGAACTACTTGGTTTTCCGAGACGTCGGAAACCGCTACACCGGAAAATCAATTGGAGAAACAACATGGCAGTGAATGTAAATACTAACGTATCAGCGATGACCGCTCAGCGTTACTTAAATAATGCAAGTCAAGCGCAAGCAACATCAATGGAGCGTTTGTCTTCAGGTCATAAAATCAACAGTGCGAAAGACGACGCAGCGGGTCTACAAATTTCGAACCGTTTGAACGTTCAAAGCCGTGGTCTTGATGTGGCAGTGCGCAACGCGAACGATGGTATCTCTATCGCTCAAACTGCTGAAGGCGCGATGAATGAGACAACGAACATCCTGCAACGTATGCGTGACCTATCACTGCAATCGGCAAACGGCTCAAACTCAAAAGCAGAGCGTGTGGCGATTCAAGAAGAAGTGACGGCACTGAACAACGAACTAAACCGCGTCGCTGAAACCACAGCATTTGGTGGTAACCGTCTACTGAACGGTACTTACGGTACTCAGTCATTCCAAATCGGTTCAAATAATGGTGAAGCGGTGATGCTAAGCCTGAAAGATATGCGCTCAGACAACAGCGGCATGGGTGGTTCGGTTTACCAAGCAGCAAACGCCAAAGATAAAGATTGGTCAGTGGCAGCAAGCTCAACACTGACAATCGACATGAACGACAGCGCGGGTAACGCGATGACAACGCTGACGATTAATGCGAAACAAGGCGACGACATTGAGCAGCTAGCGACGTACATCAATGGTCAAACTGACCTAGTGCAAGCGTCTGTAGATGAAGATGGCGCTTTACAAGTATTCGCGAGCAACAATAAAGACATCGACAGCGCATCATTAAGCTTTGGTGGTACGCTAGCGGGTTCAGGTGAGCTAGACATGTCAGGTGCAGCGGCAGCAGCAACAGTTAACGATATTGATGTCACGTCAGTAGGTGGCGCTCAGGAGTCCGTTGCGATTCTGGACTCAGCGATGAAGTATGTGGATAGTCACCGTGCAGAGCTTGGTGCTTTCCAAAACCGCTTCAACCACGCTATCAACAACCTAGACAACATCAATGAGAATGTGAACGCGTCGAAGAGCCGTATCAAAGACACGGACTTCGCGAAAGAGACGACAGCGATGACGAAGAACCAAATTCTATCGCAAGCTTCAAGTTCGATTTTGGCACAAGCGAAACAAGCGCCAAACGCAGCATTGAGCCTACTAGGCTAAGCATTGCCTCAGATGACAAACAACAAACCAGAGCTTCGGCTCTGGTTTTTTTTCATTTGGCTTTAGAGCGTTGCAAACACAACTATCCTCCATTCGAATCTCCGATCTAAATCACATTTATCCAATCAATTGAATTAATAGTAAAAAAAACGCCAATTTGTTCTAAAGCTTCTAAATTTATCGCCGTTACAGGGATTGAGAGAAATAAAATCGGATGTGCCAATGTGAGGTGAGAGACACAGAGGCCATCTATCCTAAATGCCTAAGGAGATCAGTATGGCAATTAATGTAAACACGAATGTGTCTGCAATGACTGCTCAGCGTTATCTGAATAACGCAGCAGAGAACACACAAAAATCAATGGAACGCTTGTCTTCAGGCTACAAAATCAACAGTGCGAAAGACGATGCAGCAGGTCTGCAAATCGCGAACCGATTGAATGTTCAAAGCCGCGGCTTAGATATGGCTGTAAAAAACGCAAACGATGGTATCTCTATTGCACAGACAGCTGAAGGTGCGATGGATGAAACAACTAACATCCTACAACGTATGCGTGACCTATCTCTACAATCTGCAAACGGCTCTAACTCAAAAGCAGAGCGTGTAGCAATTCAAGAAGAAGTGACAGCGCTTAATGACGAGCTAAACCGTATCGCGGAAACCACGTCTTTTGGTGGCAACCGTCTTCTAAATGGTACATACGGTACACAGTCGTTCCAAATCGGTTCTAACAGTGGCGAAGCGGTTATGCTGAGCATGAACGATATGCGCTCTGATAATGCTCAAATGGGCGGTTCTTCTTATAAAGCGGCTAACGCGAAAGATGAAAGCTGGACAGTTGCAGCGGGTGCGACCTTAACGATTGACCTAGATGATAAAGCGGGTAACGCAATGACTCAGATTGCTATCACTGGTAAAGAAGGTGATGATATCGAGCAACTTGCAACCTACATCAATGGTCAAACAGACCAAGTTCAAGCATCTGTTGATGAAGACGGTGCTCTGCAAATCTTCGCAAGCAGCAACGGCGAAGCTGATAGTGCTTCACTAACGTTCGGTGGTTCACTAGCGGGCGGTTCTGAGCTTGACCTCTCTGGTGCAGCAAGCGCGGTATCAGTTAATGACATCAATGTTACTTCTGTAGGTGGTGCACAAGAATCAGTAGCTATTCTAGATGCGGCGCTAAAATACGTAGACAGTAACCGTGCAGAACTTGGTGCGTTCCAAAACCGCTTCAATCACGCAATCAATAACTTAGATAATATCAACGAAAACGTTAATGCATCTAAGAGCCGTATCGAAGATACCGATTACGCGAAAGAAACGACGGCAATGACCAAGAACCAAATCCTGCAGCAAGCGAGTACTTCAATTCTAGCTCAAGCGAAGCAATCGCCATCAGCTGCACTTAGCCTACTAGGCTAAAAAAGGCTTACACCTTAGGCAAGTGTGTTGGTGATAGGGTTACTCTATCACCAACTTCCAATTTCAAGCTTATTGCTCAACTAGTTTTACCCCAGTTGGAGTTGGACAATAGAGAAGGTTAGAAACGGGAGAACGAAAGTGGATATCTCATCCTACGCGTCGAACATTCAGCCTTTTGCCTCTTCTAGTGGCACAGAACTTGCTTCGAAAAATACTAATAAAACAACACCGTCAGTTGATACCGATAAAGGCTCACAGCCGAAAAAGGTCAATGAACTGAGAACGGCGGAAAGTGTGGAGTTTTCTAGCCAGAAAACTTCCGAATTGATTCAGAAAATTGCGACCGAGCGTCATGACCTCAATCAGGCAGAACGTGAAAATATGGTCAAACGTCTTGATGAGTTTCTCACCTCAATGAATACGGGATTATCGTTTCGAAGAGATGAAGAATCAGGGCGCGACATCATTACTGTTTATGCGAAAGACAGCGGTGAGATCATTCGTCAGTTTCCAGATCAAGAGCTTCTCGACGTACTAAAGCGTGTTGAAAAACATGGCGCACTCAGCATTGACATGTTGGTGTAGTCGCATCACTAAGATGCAATAGTATTAAATTCGAAGTGGTTTGGTGAATATGGGCCCGATAGGGATGTCTTCAGGCATGGATATCAATTCCATGGTGAGCAAAATAGTCGATGCTGAGCGGATTCCGAAACAGCAACGTCTCGACTATGAGCGTAGCAAAATTGATACCGGTATAAGTGCCTACGGACGACTCAAAGAGTCACTAGATACGATGAAAAATCTTATGGCAAGCTTTCGCCAGGAGAAGGCGTTTGCGCTGAGAAGCGTCAACACCTCCGAAGAAAGCGTTGTCACGGCAACAGCATCTACCGATGCTATTGCTGGCAAATACGCTGTCGATGTATTGCAGCTTGCTCAAAGCCATAAAATCGCTTCGGATGCTATTCCTGAAGATACGAAGTTTGGTCCAGGTAAGCTGCAAATTTCAATGGGTGATGACAGCTTTGATATTTCCCTTCGCAGTAATTCTCGTTTAACCGACGTAGTTCGTGCCATTAACGGCGCGAGTGACAACCCCGGTGTACGCGCATCTATCGTTAAAGACATCAATGGTCCTAGACTCATTGTGGCGGCTAACCAATCAGGGGCTGAACATGCCTTGTTAATTGCTGTGGACGCTGAGCCCGGCAACGATCTCTATCGATTCGAATACAAAACTATTGAGCAGCGCGTTAAGGCGTTGGAGCAAGCTCAGGCTGATGCTTTAGCTTTGCTGGATGTTCCATCTTCTGAGGAAGATGAAGCTAAGAAAGCAGATGAGGTGAGTGAAGCCACTGTTAATGAAACTTTGGCAGAGGAAAGCACCAAGGATGAGCAAAGCGCAGAATCTGTCGCGCAAGAGGCAACATCTGGCCGCCCTGAAGACACTATTCCCGGTTGGACAGAAACTGCATCAGGAACCTTGATGGATTCCTATCAAGCGCCAGAGCCGGAGCTTGATCAAAAAGCATTAGAAAAATCGGGTGAAGTCCCTGGTTGGAGTAATACGGCCTCAGGCACTTTGACCGACTCTTATGTAACGCCAAGTGAAGCACAAGCTCAGCTAGAGCAAGAATTGGCCGATGAAAAAGCGGCCATTGCCCAAGCTGTTGCTGACGGTGATATGACCGAAGCGGAGGCCAAGCAACTAGAACGTGCCAAGCTATCACCAGAAGAACGTGAGCGTTTAGAAAAAGTAGAATCCGTTCAAGCTGAACTTGCCGAAGCACAGCGAGCGCTGCAAATCTACAATGGCATGTCACAAGTCCAAGCGGCGCAAGATTCAAAAGTCATACTCGACGGTATTGCTGAGCTATCAAGTCACAACAATGTCATTGAAGGTGCCATTGAAGGTGTGGATTTAACGTTGAAAGGCACGACCAAGCAAGGGGATCGTCCAGCTGAAATTGGTGTGGAATATGACCGCGCTAGTGTGCGTGCTGATATTGAACAATTTGTTGCCGCCTACAACCAGTTTTATCAGGTGTCCAAAGAGCTTTCTAGTGCAGACCCCACAACTGGGCAAACCGGCCCATTGGCGGGAGATAGTGTGGTGAGAAGTGCGGACTCGCGTTTGAAAAGTGTCTTTTCATCAGCGGTAGAAGGTGCTCCTGAAGGGTTAGAGACCTTAACTGAGTTTGGTGTCACTACGACGCGCCAAGGTAATCTCGAAATAAACTATCAAATGCTCGATAAGCAGTTGAATAATAACTTCAACAAGCTAGGCGAGTTTTTCGGCGGCAATAACGGATTTGCCAAACGCGTCGAAGATGCCATTCACAGTATGACCGGTGCTACCGGGACGATCCGTACTCGAGAGCAAAGCTTAGTTGAACAAAATTATCGACTGAATGACCAACAGGTCAATTTAGACCGCCGCATGGATAGCCTGCAGAAACGAACTCACGACAAATTTGCCGCCATGCAAGACGCTACCGGAAAGATGCAGTCGCAATTAGCCGGCATGATGAGTGCGATGGGAGGCTAAGCTGGTGTCGAGAGTTGGGGCTACTAATTGAGCGTATTCAAAGAATTAGGTGATTTGGATCACCGTTTACAATCTGTTTTAGAAAATGATGAGCTGGATACTGAAGAAATTCACCTTCTGGTCGATAAAAGAGAACAGATAATTACTAAGTTAATAGCCGCTTGCCAAAGGAATCCGAACCTAAAGCAGAGTGATGAGTGGTTGCAAGTGGAACAATCGACACGTCGAATTGCGACCCATATGCAAACTAAAACGGATCAATTGGGACTGGAACTCAGAAAGTACCGACATGGCAGAAAGTCCCTACAGCAGTACCAAAAATTTATTTGAGAGGATAGTGATGCGTGGTTCATTACAAGCATATAAGAAAGTATCTGTAGACAGCCAATTGAGTGCTGCTTCACCGCACAAAGTTATCCAAATGCTAATGGGTGGTGCGATAGAAAGACTGATTCAAGCTAAAGCAGCGATGGAACAAGGCAATGTACCTGTAAAAGGCGAGCGCATCGGCAAAGCTTTGGATATCATCATTGCACTACGTAGCTGCTTGTCTATGGATGATGGCGGCGACATCGCTAAAAACCTCGACCAGTTGTATGAATTCATGATTGCGCAAATCACAACGGCTAATCACGAAAACAACCCAAAACCAATTGATGATGTGATAGAGATCATACGAGAGATAAAATCTGCTTGGGATCAAATTCCTAGTGATTACCACAACTTAACAGCACAAGAAGTTGGAATCTAAGCGGAATTAACCTCTTAAAGTCAACGTGACAAAGTTGCTATATCAGAATAATGTCAATAGAATAGACGCCATTCCCAGCCTAATGGCGTTTTTTTATATCTAACCACTTGTTTTATAAATTGCTTGTCAATTTTATAAGGTGTTTTTTGGCTTTTGTTAGCTCGGCGTAAAATTGACGAATGACAAAAAATTGACGCCACTGTGGTTGGTTTTGATCAAGGCATAATTCCTGACTCATGCAAGGCTTAGCTAAACTTCTTGTTATTGCTGATGATCCGCAAATTCGCACTAATCTAAACACCATTTTGGAGTTTGTTGGTGAGCATTGTGTGGCGATTCCATCTACAGACATAAACCAAATCGATTGGTCCCAGACGTGGTCGGGTTGCATCGTAGGTGCTTTGGAAAGCCCAAATCTATCTCAAGTCTTGTTATCGCAGCTTTCGCTGTCTAATCATGTTCCTTTACTGGTTACGAGTGAATTTACCGGCGCAGTTGAGCCACTTTCCAACTTTGTTGGTGAGTTAGAGCTCCCTCTCAACTACCCGCAGCTAAGTGATGCGCTGCGTCATTGTCGCGAGTTTTTGGGGCGTAAGGGTGTTCAGGTTCCGTCGAATCTTCGTAAAAATACGTTATTTCGTAGCTTAGTTGGACAAAGTCCTGGCATACAGGAAGTTCGTCATCTGATTGAACAGGTCTCTGGTTCAGAAGCGAACGTGTTGATTCTGGGCGAGTCGGGCACGGGTAAGGAAGTTGTTGCTCGCAATATTCACTACCATTCAACTCGTCGTAGTGGGCCGTTTGTTCCAGTGAACTGCGGAGCGATTCCACCGGACTTGCTAGAAAGTGAGTTGTTTGGTCATGAGAAAGGCGCCTTTACGGGGGCGATTACTTCTCGCAAAGGACGTTTTGAGCTTGCCGATGGCGGTACCTTATTCCTTGACGAAATTGGTGATATGCCAATGCCGATGCAGGTCAAGTTACTGCGCGTATTGCAAGAGCGCGTGTTTGAACGCGTTGGTGGCAGTAGCGTGATTAAAGCCAATGTTCGCATTGTGGCCGCAACGCACCGCGATCTTGAAAGTATGATCCAACAGGGTGACTTCCGCGAAGACTTGTTCTATCGCTTAAATGTTTTCCCAATTGAAATGCCATCGCTTCGAGAGCGCAAAGAAGACATCCCTCTGTTGTTGCAAGAGCTGCTAGCACGAATGGAAGCAGAAGGTGGACAACCTATCTGTTTCGCCCCACGTTCCGTTAATTCGTTAATGGAACATGATTGGCCAGGTAACGTTCGTGAACTTGCCAACCTCGTTGAACGTATGGTGATCTTGTATCCAAATAGCTTGGTGGATGTGAATCATCTTCCGGTTAAATACCGCTATAGTGATATCCCAGAATTCCAGCCAGAAATGAATGCGTTCAAGACGATTGAAGAACAAGAGCGTGATGCGCTCGATAGTATATTTGCGGAAAACTTTACTTTTGAAGAGCCTGAACTGGAAAGCCACAACGCACCTCAATCGCTACCACCTGAAGGTGTCAACCTGAAAGAAATGTTGGCCGACCTCGAAGTGAACATGATTAGCCAAGCTTTGGATGCTCAAGAAGGCATCGTTGCTCGTGCTGCTGATATGCTCGGTATGCGTCGTACCACCCTTGTTGAAAAAATGCGTAAGTATAACTTACACCGCTAGATTGGAGCTGTTTGTGATGTGATTTAAGTCACACTAAATTTGCTATGACAATTTATTGACGCGATTAACTTGTTGAAATATATAGACTTAAGCCCGGCATGCTTTTTGCATTTTCGGGCTTAAGTCTTTTATGGACTACGTATTTCTGCGAGTCGTATTGAGAAGGAACATCTCGTAAATGGATCAGTTGGCAACGGGCGAATCACAACAAGATGAGCAATCAAGCTCACACTTAGATTCCTTGGAATCGCAAGTAGAACGATATCAGCAGGTTATAGAAGCGATGCCTGCAGGTGTCATTTTGTTGGATACACAAGGTGTGGTCAGGGAAGCGAACCCAGAAGCGCACCGTATTCTCGATATTCCCCTTGTTGGCCAAAAATGGTTTCATCTGATTCAAGTGGTCTTTGACCCCAAAGAAGATGATGGTCATGAGGTCTCTTTGCGCAATGGTCGCAAGGTTCGATTGGCTATTTCCGCTTCCTCAACTGGACAGTTGATTCTCATTACTGACCTCACTGAAACGCGCTTGCTGCAATCAAGAGTCAGCGATTTACAGCGCTTATCATCTTTGGGAAGAATGGTTGCTTCACTCGCTCATCAAGTTCGCACGCCGTTATCCAGTGCTATGTTGTATGCCTCTAACCTTGGTGCGCCTAACCTTCCACAACCTACTCGTGAACGCTTTCAAATCAAATTGGTCGACAGACTTCATGATCTTGAGAAGCAGGTCAATGACATGCTGTTGTTTGCAAAGGGGGGCGACAATAAGGTCATAAAGCCATTTACCTTAAAACAGCTGGTGGATGAGTATCAGCCGATGGTCGAGACCACACTAAAAAGCAACAACATCGATTATTGCTTAGAAGTAGAGCAAGATGAAGTAGCGCTGCTGGGTAATGTTAATGCGGTTGCCTCTGCCTTGAGTAACCTTGTACTTAATGCCGTGCAAATTGCTGGTAAAGGGTCGCAATTGGATGTGTTTTTCCGTCCAGTTAATAACGAATTAAAAATCTCTGTCCAAGATAGCGGGCCAGGCGTGCCTGCTGAACTGCAACAGAAAATAATGGAACCGTTTTTCACTACTCGCTCACAAGGCACGGGCCTTGGTCTTGCGGTAGTGCAAATGGTTTGCCGTGCTCATGAAGGACGGCTTGAATTGATATCAGAAGAGGATGATGGCGCATGTTTTACCATGTGTTTGCCATTGGCAACGTCATCTCAAGAAGTAACAAATGAAGGAATAAGCTGATGGCTCAAAGCAAAGTACTTATCGTAGAGGATGATGAAGGTCTTCGCGAAGCTCTCGTCGATACATTGGCCCTTGCAGGTTACGAGTGGGTAGAAGCCGATTGCGCTGAAGATGCCCTAGTGAAACTCAAAACTCAGCCGGTAGATATTGTTGTTTCCGATGTGCAGATGGCGGGGATGGGCGGTTTAGCACTCCTGCGAAACATTAAGCAGCATTGGCCCAATTTGCCTGTGTTGTTAATGACAGCTTATGCCAACATTGAAGATGCCGTCGCGGCCATGAAGGAAGGTGCGATTGATTACATGGCGAAACCTTTTGCGCCGGAAGTGTTGTTGAATATGGTCAGTCGTTATGCGCCAGTGAAGTCAGATGACAATGGTGATGCGATTGTTGCGGATGCTAAGAGTATTCAACTGCTTACTTTGGCTGAAAAAGTTGCCAAGACTGACGCCAGTGTCATGGTGCTGGGGCCGAGTGGCTCAGGTAAAGAGGTCATGTCACGCTATATCCATAACAAATCGCTACGTGCGGACGGTCCTTTTGTCGCAATCAACTGTGCGGCGATTCCAGACAACATGTTAGAAGCAACCCTATTTGGCTATGAGAAAGGGGCGTTTACCGGCGCTATTCAAGCTTGTCCGGGGAAGTTTGAACAAGCCCAAGGTGGCACCATTTTGCTTGATGAGATCAGTGAAATGGACTTAAACCTTCAAGCTAAATTACTTCGTGTACTACAAGAGCGTGAGGTAGAGCGGTTAGGTAGTCGTAAAAGCATTGCGTTAGACGTTCGAGTATTGGCGACCAGTAACCGTGATCTTAAACAATATGTTCAGGAAGGTAACTTCCGTGAAGACCTATATTATCGCTTAAATGTGTTCCCAATTGCGTGGCCTGCTCTTTGTGATCGTCCTGGAGATATTGCGCCTTTAGCCCGTCATCTAACCGAGCGCCACTGTAAGAAATTGGGAATGCCAGTGCCAGAATTTGGTCAACCAGCGTTAGCAAAACTCATGAGTTACCCATGGCCGGGTAACGTTCGTGAGCTAGATAATGTGGTGCAACGCGCTTTGATCTTATGTGACGAGTCGACCATTTGTGCTGAGCACATTCTATTAGAAGGTGTGGACTGGCAAGATGCATCGAGCTTACAACAAGTGGTGTCGAGCCCTGAGCAAGTTGCACCGGAGATCGCTCCTGTTGCTCAGGTTTCAAGTGACGTGATGGGTCGCAGCGCAGCATCGAGCGAAGGCTTGGGCGGTGAACTTCGTGACCAAGAGTTTTCAATTATTTTGGAGACGCTCAAAGAGTGCGAAGGTCGCCGCAAAGAAATGGCGGAGAAACTTGGTATTAGCCCACGAACCTTGCGCTATAAGTTAGCGAAGATGCGCGATGCTGGTATTGAGATCCCGAGCTAAGATGTGTCCTAAAGTGTTGGTTTAGAGCTAACACTTTAGGTTTAAACCATGGCATAATTTTTGCAATTTTCAGGAAAGAATCAAGATATTGTAAGGACACTGTCAAAAGATTGACGGCGATTGATAAAGCATGAAAGTAGACGGATTACACAATGAAATGCAGACCATGATGTTGGAAGCGGCCAACTCTAAGCCTGCAGCAAACGCCCATCAGGTTGGTGCTAACTTTGGCGACATGCTTTCTCAAGCGGTGAACAACGTGAATGGTCTTCAAAAATCATCTGGTGATCTGCAAATGCGTTTTGACCGAGGGGACGCTGATGTCTCTCTTTCTGATGTCATGATCGCTCGAAACAAGTCTAGCGTCGCCTTTGAAGCAACCATTCAAGTGAGAAATAAGCTTGTAGAAGCCTATAAAGAACTCATGAATATGCCCGTTTAATCTAGGTAGTAAAAAGTAGTGGCTCAAGAAAACCAATCGACAGACGTAGCGTTAATGGATAGTGGCTCAGATACCGCAATGGTGACGAGCTCAGAGATCGCCGCAGAAAGTCAAAATCCAGACATCAACGAGAAAAGCAGCTCTAAGTTTGACTTAGCCGTAGGCGATCTCGATCTTCTCAGACAAATCGTCCTAGTTCTGTCTATCTCTATTTGTGTGGCGCTCATCGTGATGTTGTTCTTCTGGGTTAAAGAGCCAGAGATGCGCCCGTTAGGCGTATATGAGACCGAAGAGCTTATTCCAGTTCTTGATTATCTTGACCAAAAGAAAGTGCAATACAAGTTAGAAGGTAATGCGCTGAGTGTTCCTGCGAGTGAATACAATAACCTCAAACTTGATATGGTGCGTGCAGGAATAAACCGCGCATCAAATACCGGTGACGATATCCTGATGCAGGATATGGGATTTGGTGTTTCTCAGCGTCTTGAACAAGAACGTCTTAAGCTAAGCCGCGAAAGGCAACTAGGCAAAGCTATCGAGCAGATGAAGCAAGTGCGCACCGCTCGCGTGCTACTGGCGCTGCCAAAACAAAGTGTTTTTGTTCGCCATAATCAAGAGGCATCCGCTTCAGTCTTTCTCACCCTAGCCACAGGCGCTGTATTAAGGCAGCAAGAAGTTGACTCTGTTGTGGATATGGTAGCGAGCGCCGTACCGGGCATGAAGCCATCACGTATTACCGTTACTGATCAGCATGGTCGCCTATTGAGTTCAGGCTCTCAAGATGCAGCTTCTATGGCGCGTCGAAAAGAGCAAGAGTTAGAGCGAAATCAAGAGCAAGCGCTACGTGAAAAAATCGATTCGGTATTGATTCCAATTCTTGGCTTAGGTAACTACACCGCTCAAGTTGATATTGAACTCGACTTTAGCGCCGTCGAGCAAACGCGTAAGCGCTTTGACCCTAATACGCCAGCAACTCGAAGTGAATACACCTTAGAAGACTACAACAACGGCAATGTTGTGGCTGGTGTGCCGGGTGCACTTAGTAACCAGCCACCCGCTGATGCCTCTATTCCTACTGATGTCGCGCAAATGAAAGATGGCTCGATCATGGGGCAAGGTTCAGTTCATAAAGAAGCGACGCGTAACTTCGAACTCGATACCACGATTAGTCACGAGCGCAAACAAAGCGGTGTAGTAAATCGCCAGACCGTAGCGGTTGCAATCAAAAACCGTTCAAGCGTGAACCCAGATACTGGTGAGGTCACTTACCAGCCGCGTTCAGAGAGTGAATTGGCGGCAATTCGACAAGTACTTATCGGTGCTGTTGGTTTTAATGAAAACCGTGGTGATTTACTCAATGTTTTGAGTATGACGTTTGAAGAGCCTGCCGCCGATCTATTACCGGATGTACCAATCTGGGAGCACCCTAATTTCAATGATTGGATTCGCTGGTTTGCGAGTGCCTTGGTGATCATCGTCGTGGTCTTTGTTCTAATTCGACCAGCAATGAAGAAGCTGCTTAACCCAGCCGCTCAGGAAGAAGACGACCAGCTTTATGGCCCGGATGGTCTGCCGCTTGGCGCCGATGGCGAAACCAGCTTGATTGGTACCGATATTGACGGCAGTGAGTTGTTCGAATTTAGTACCGGTATTGACCTACCAAACCTACACAAAGACGAAGATGTGCTCAAAGCAGTAAGAGCTCTGGTGGCGAATGAGCCGGAACTCGCGGCACAAGTTGTTAAAAATTGGATGGCTGAAAACTAATGGCAAACGAGATCGTGGCAGCAAATGGCGGCCAACTTGCAGAAACCAGTGTCGACATTTCGAGCATTGGCGGAGATGAAAAAGCGGCTATTTTGCTACTCAGTTTGAATGAATCCGATGCGGCCAGCATCATTCGTCATCTTGAACCTAAACAAGTTCAGCGTGTGGGTAGTGCGATGGCGAAAGCCAGCGATCTGAGCCAAGACAAAGTGGGGGCGGTTCACCGCGCCTTCTTAGAAGATATCCAGAAGTACACCAATATTGGTATGGGTAGCGAAGACTTCATGCGCAATACCTTGGTAGCCGCATTAGGTGAAGATAAAGCCAACAACCTTGTGGACCAAATCCTTCTGGGAACTGGCTCCAAAGGTTTGGATTCACTGAAATGGATGGATCCGCGTCAAGTTGCCAGCATCATTGTTAACGAACACCCACAAATTCAAACTATCGTACTTTCTTACTTGGAAGCTGATCAATCAGCAGAAATCCTTTCTCAGTTCCCTGAGAGAGTTCGTCTTGATTTGATGATGCGTATTGCGAACTTGGAAGAAGTTCAGCCGTCTGCTTTAGCAGAACTGAACGAAATTATGGAGAAGCAGTTCGCAGGCCAAGCAGGCGCTCAAGCCGCGAAAATTGGCGGCCTGAAGGCGGCTGCGGAGATCATGAACTACCTCGACAACAACGTCGAAGGGATTCTTATGGATCAAATTCGCGACCAAGACGAAGATATGGCGACTCAGATTCAAGATCTTATGTTTGTATTCGAGAACCTTATCGAAGTGGACGACCAAGGTATCCAAAAGCTGCTTAGAGATGTACCGCAAGACGTGTTGCAACGTGCTCTTAAAGGTGCCGATGATGCGCTTAAAGAGAAGATCTTCGATAACATGTCGAAACGTGCTGCTGACATGATGCGTGAAGATATTGAGGCGATGCCACCTGTGCGTGTTGCTGATGTAGAAACGGCACAGAAAGAAATTCTCACGATTGCTAGACGAATGGCGGACAACGGTGAGCTGATGCTTTCTGGTGGCGCAGATGAGTTCCTATAAAAACTCATAACATATTCATTTGGAAAACTTTCTTAAGAATAAAAGGGAAGGCTTGATGTCTGGAGATAGAAAACGTGGCTTTTTGCGTCCGTCAGAAGACAATACCATAGAGTCAGCTCATTCTTGGGGGTTACCAGATTACACCTCACAAACTAATCAACATGCCAAAGAGACCGCGCTTAACTACGATCCTAGTTGGGCTCCTCTAGAAGAAGCACCAGCTGAAGAAGAGCCTTTGATGCTCACTGAAGAGCAGATTGAGCAGATCAAACAGGGTGCTTATCAAGAAGGCTTGTTCCAAGGCCAAGAAGCCGGTTTTAAACAAGGCTACGACAAAGGCAAGGAAGAGGGAACTCAAGCAGGACATGCCGAGGGACTTGAGTTAGGCAAAGCAGAAGGCGTTGCCGCTGGTGAAGAGTACATTAAGCAGCAGGTTGAAGTCTTCATAAACATGGCGAACCAATTTGCTCAACCGTTAGAGCTAATGAACAACCAAGTTGAAAAGCAATTGGTCGACATGGTGCTCGCGTTGGCCAAGGAAGTGGTGCATGTTGAGGTACAAACCAATCCGCAAGTCATTCTCGATACCGTCAAGCAATCGGTCGACGCGTTACCGATTGTTGGTCATGCAATTACGTTAAAACTCCATCCGGCTGATGTTGATATTATCCGTGCCGCTTATGGTGATGAAGAGCTTGATATTCGCAATTGGACGCTTGTTATTGAACCGTCTCTCAATCGTGGTGATGTATTTATCGAAGCGGGTGAATCGAGCGTGAGTTACAAACTCGAAGAGCGTGTGAAAAGCGTATTACAAAGTTTTTGTGGAACCAATCGCCATCAGGGAGGCGAGTGATGCAAGTACTTGCCGAGCGACTGGCCAATTACAAAGTTGAAGGGCATAAGTCTCGCGCGATTGCTTCTGGCAAACTGGTTCGTGTTGTTGGATTAACACTCGAAGCCATCGGTTGCAAAGCACCCATTGGTAGTGTCTGTAAAGTGGAAACCATGCACGGCGAAATGGACGCCGAAGTGGTAGGTTTCTCCGGTGAACACTTGTATCTAATGCCAAGTGAACAGATTACCGGAGTTCTTCCTGGCGCTCGGGTAACGCCAATGACGTCTGATGCTGGACTTCCAGTAGGAATGGAACTACTCGGTCGAGTGATTGATGGCGTGGGAAACCCGCTTGATGGACTGGGTGAGATCTATACTGACCAACGCGCGTCGTTCAATGCTGAACCTATCAACCCGCTAGCGCGTAAACCCATCTCTGAACCACTTGATGTTGGCCTTAAAGCCATTAATGGCTTATTGACCGTTGGCAAAGGCCAGCGTATTGGTCTTTTTGCAGGTTCAGGTGTTGGTAAGTCGGTCACGCTAGGTATGATGACTCGCGGTACGACGGCACAAGTGGTTGTGGTGGGACTGATTGGTGAACGTGGCCGAGAAGTTAAAGAATTTATCGAAGAGATTCTAGGGACATCGGGTCGTGAGCGTTCGGTGGTCGTTGCAGCACCAGCTGATGCGTCACCACTTATGCGCCTGAAGGGCTGTCAAACTGCTTTAACCATTGCCGAGTATTTCCGTGATCAAGGGCTCGATGTCTTACTTCTGATGGATTCATTAACTCGTTTTGCACAGGCGCAGCGTGAGATAGCGCTTTCAGTAGGTGAGCCACCGGCAACCAAAGGTTATCCGCCGTCGGTCTTTGCCAAGCTCCCTGCTTTAGTTGAGCGAGCGGGCAACGGTGATGTGAATCAGGGCTCTATTACTGCATTCTTCACTGTGCTTACCGAAGGGGATGACTTGCAAGATCCTATCGCTGATGCGGCGAGGGCGATTTTGGATGGTCATATCGTTCTGTCTCGTGAAATGGCAGATGCTGGTCACTATCCTGCCATTGATGTAGAAAAATCGGTGAGTCGTGTTATGCCACAAATCACCGATGATCAGCATGTACTAATGTCTAAAGCTGTTAGGCAGGTGCTATCGGTTTGTCGCAAAAATCAAGATCTGGTTTCCATAGGTGCTTACAAACCGGGAACCGACCCTGCTATTGATAGTGCCTTTACGCTTAAACCTAAGCTTGACCAGTATTTGCAACAAAGTATGCGTGAAACGGTACCATACGATATGTGTTTGGGTATGCTCAAACAACTGTTGCAGGTAAATTGATTCGGTTATGGATAATGCTCTCGATTTTCTTCTAGAACAAGCCAAAGACAGCGAGCAACAAGCGGTCTTAGCCCTCAACAAAGCACGATCAGAGCTCGAAGACTATTACAACCAAGTAAGACAAATTGAGCAGTATCGCCTTGATTACTGTAATCAACTTGTAGAGCGTGGCAAAGGAGGACTAACGGCGAGTGAGTATGGTCACCTCAATCGGTTTTTGACACAGCTAGATGAGACCTTAACCAAGCAAAAATCCGCAGAAAGTCACTTCAAACAACAGGTCGAAGATTGCCAAGATTACTGGCACAACACTCGTAAACAACGTCGGTCTTATGAGTGGCTTATCGATAAAAAAGCCAAAGAGAAACAACTGCAAGAACAAAAGCTTGAGCAAAAGCAGATGGATGAGTTTTCTAACCTGCTTTTCGCTCGTCGTCGCTCTGCTCGTTAACCCTATCCTTAAGTTAAATTTACTCTTCGGTACAAATTTTGCATCGTTAGATGACATAACTGTAAGCGGCGGCATTTTGCCACCTGGCGTATTTAACTCTTCTTTACGGGCCTTAATGGAATGAGTCTGGCAATTACTAACAACAGTATTTCAGCGACACCAAATGCTAAGTCTAGTGACAAAACCACCTTGGTCGATTCCGTCGATAACGCGGAAGAGCAGGGCTTTTTTGACAAGCTTAAAAGCGCAATTTATTCAGAAAATACTGAGGAAAACCAGAAGGTTGAAGGTAAAAAATCAGGCGAGAAGATGACGTCGAGTTCGACGGACGCTTTATTGGAAGATAGCGCTGAAGTGAGTGATGAGGTAGGAAAGGCCGCTGAGACCACGAAGTCTTCACAAGCCACTTCAACGGCGGTAAACAGTCAGGCGAATGTTGAAGATACAGAGGGCACTGAAGAGAAGAGCGTCAAAAAAATGGCGGCAACGAGTGGCGTAATAGCTGTGAGCGATGAGACGTTACGCCCCGATTCTCAAGGCAGTAGTGTCGAAGCCAAAAAAACAGTAAGCGACAGTGCTGAATTGCTCAATCGTTTAGATGAATCAAATAGTGCGTTAAAACCCAAATCAACATCAGTTGAGTCTCAAGATGAAGCCAAATTAGCAGGAACCGCGGTGTTAGGTGCTGTGACTGTAAACGCTCAAAGCCCTCAAAAGATGAGTCAAGTCGATGGACACGCAGCATCAATGAGTGGCGACGGCTCGTCAATAGACAAACAAAGCAAAAATACCGTCGCTGCTGATGGAGCTGTCAATGATGCTACAGAAGAAGTCGCAGCTGTGGCTAGTGGCATGGTACTTTCAGCGTCTCAGGGCAACCCTTCACAAAATGGGACTGCACATCAAAACTCTACACAAGGTAGCGCTTCGCTTTCTGGCAATAGCCTTGAAGGCTCAAATAAATCTATGGCGGTTGCTGCAGGAACGACAACACATTTAGCGTCCGGCCAAGAGGCGAAAGCAGCGACGGTTGATGGAGACACAAAAGCCGGCACACAAAACCAAATTGCCTGGTCTCAGCCTGATGTAGAGCAAGGCAGCAAATTAGACGCCAAGGCTCTAGCTGCGACGGCTTTTACTGCAGATAAGCTTCATTCGAGTACAAGTCAAAGTGCTGCTATGGCGACGCCAGCAGCCCAAGCTACAGCGGTGCCAGTACATACTGCAACTCAAGCCGGTTCAGAGGTTGCGATGACCGCGAGTGTATTAGCCGCTAATGCTGCCGCAACCAGTCACAACGCCAATAATCCATCGTTAACCGCGAGTAATGTAAGTTTGGCTGGTGTGCAAAAACAAAAAGGCGCCGCCAACCTTGGACAAGCAAATGACGCTCCTGCCGGTATAACGCATGCCGCAGCAGGTGTGACTGCTAATCAACTGCGAGCTGAGCAATCACAAGCACCAACAAACGTACAGTCGCCCCTCGTGCTCACTAAAGAGAATGCGAGTGACCAAGTTGCAGAGCGCGTTCAAATGATGATGGCGAAAAACTTGAAGCATGTAGATATTCGTCTGGATCCGCCGGACTTAGGTCGAATGCAAATTCGTATGAGTTTAAACAATGACTCTGCAACCGTGCATTTTACGGTCCAAAACCAACAAACACGCGACATGGTGGATCAAGCGATGCCAAGGCTTCGTGAAATGCTGTCTCAACAAGGGATTCAACTGGCAGATTCATCGGTTCAGCAACAGAACCAAGGTCAGCAACAGCGTCATGCTTCTCATGAATCAAGTGGTTCTGGCTCTCAATCTAGAGGTGAGTCGAACCATGGTTTCGATGATAGTGAAGAAAGCGTGAGTTTGAACGTGAATGTTGCCAATAAAAAAGATGGTATTAGTTACTACGCCTAAGGCGAGTAATCTCATGGAAAATAGAAGAACAAAATGGCAGAAGATACTTTAGAACAACCCAAGAACAACAAAAAACTGTTGATCATTATTGTCGCGGTGCTGGTGCTGGTGCTATTGCTGGCCGCTGGTGGTGTTGCTTATTGGTTGCTTGGCTCTGAAGAGACGCCAGCAAGTACACCCACGGCACAAAGTGGTGGTGCTGCGGTGCCAGTTGACCCAATATCGTATGTGAACATCGCCCAGCCTTTTATTTTTAACGTCGCTGGTAAGCAGCGTGATCGTATGGTTCAGATTAAAGTACAGCTTATGGTACGCGGCCTAGATAACGAAGAAGTAGCGCGTTACCACTCCCCTTTAATTGAAAGTACATTGTTGTCGACGTTTGCGTCGGCGACGGTTGAGCAACTACGCAGCACTAATGGCCGCGTTGAATTACGTGACCAAGCTACCGCGGATGTTCAAGCCAGTTTGTCTCAGGTTGTCGGTAAGCCTGTAGTCGAAAGAGTGTTATTTACCGATTTTGTAATCCAGTAGGTATTGTGTGACCGATTTATTAAGCCAAGACGAAATTGATGCGCTTCTCCACGGAGTAGACGATGTCGATGAAGTTGAAGATGAGTTAGATCAAGACCCCAATGATGTGGTGCATTTTGACTTCTCGTCGCAAGACCGCATTGTTCGTGGTCGAATGCCTACGCTCGAGCTTATCAATGAACGTTTTGCGCGCCATATGCGAATCAGCTTATTCAATATGTTGCGAAAAACCGCTGAAGTGTCGATTAACGGCGTTCAGATGATGAAGTTTGGTGAATACCAAAACACCTTATACGTGCCAACAAGCTTGAATATGGTGCGTTTTAGACCGCTAAAAGGGACGGCTCTTATTACGATGGAGGCTCGTTTAGTCTTTATCTTAGTGGAGAATTTCTTCGGTGGTGACGGCCGTTTCCACGCCAAGATTGAGGGTCGAGAGTTTACCCCTACAGAGCGCCGTATCATTCAGTTGTTAATGAAAACTGTTTTCGAAGACTACAAGGAAGCGTGGTCGCCAGTTATGGGCGTTGAGTTTGAATATTTGGACTCAGAAGTGAACCCAAGCATGGCAAACATTGTCAGCCCAACTGAAGTTATTGTGGTCAGCTCGTTCCATATTGAAGTGGATGGCGGTGGTGGCGATTTCCATGTGGTGATGCCGTATTCTATGGTGGAGCCTATTCGCGAATTACTCGATGCAGGTGTCCAGTCGGACAAGATGGAAACCGATGTCCGGTGGAGTAGCGCCTTGCGTGAAGAGATTATGGATGTTCCAGTGAACTTCCGCGTGAATCTGTTAGAGAAAGACGTATCACTTCGCGACCTTATGGAGTTGCAAGCCGGAGATATCATTCCTATCGATATGCCGGAAAATGCCACCATGTTTGTCGAGGAATTACCGACGTTCAGAGTGAAGATGGGACGCACTGGCGAAAAAGTTGCCGTACAGATTTCCGAAAAAATAAGGCGCCCAGATGTAGTGAAAACCGACTTAGCTTTCCTTGGTAAGGATATTATGGCTGAGTTGGAGCATGTGGAAGACGCAGACGAAGAATAACCAGAGTAGATATAAATAATGACGATTAGTGATGACCAAAAACTTGCAGACGAATGGGCAGCCGCTTTAGGTGAAGATCCAATGGCGCCAGAAATTGATGTGGATGAGGTACTCGCCGCCCCACTGGATGAACTGCAAGACTCACCAGCGCCGATTTCAGAGGATGAGCGTCGTAAACTGGATACGATTATGGATATTCCAGTGACCATCTCTATGGAAGTTGGCCGTTCACAAATTAGTATCCGTAACCTGCTTCAGCTAAACCAAGGTTCGGTAGTGGAATTAGACCGCATTGCTGGCGAATCACTCGATGTCATGGTCAATGGCACCTTGATTGCCCATGGTGAAGTGGTTGTGGTGAACGACAAGTTTGGTATTCGTTTGACGGATGTCATCAGTCAAACTGAGCGAATTAAGAAGTTGCGTTAATATGGCGATAAAGCTTTTTTCTAAAGTTCTGCTAGTGGCTGTTTCAGTGGGAGGGGTATCGACGGCGGTCGCCTCTCAAGAAAGTGCTCCACTAAGCGCTTCAGGCTCTCCATTTGACCTAGCTACTACGCTAGGTTCTTTAGTGTTAGTTATTCTGATAATTCTTGGTTTGGCATGGGTGCTAAAACGCATGAAGGTGCCATCACTGGTCAACCAGCAAGGGCTTAAGATTGTTAGGCAGATTCCAGTCGGAACAAAAGAACGTATTGCTATCGTACAGGCGGGTGAAGAGCAGTTTTTGGTGGGTATTACCTCGCAGTCGATTCAGCTCATTTCAAAGTTGGAGACGCCACTAGAAGAAGCCGATTTAGCTCAGCCTGCGTTTGCTGCGCAGCTATCGAAATTGATGAAGAAACCGAATTCCCATGACTAACTTAACTCGACTGATTTTCATCTGTTTGACGTTGCTTCTTGCGCCACTGTCATGGGCAGAAGAGGCGGTAGCGACACCAGTACCGAATAATGCTGCGTTAGATACGGGTGTAACTGTCACCGCTATGCAGAATGACCGAGGGGCAGCGGGCAGCGCCACCTCAAGCTCGTTTGGTACTGGGCCTGGTATTCCGGCGTTCACCATGAAAACCAACCCTGATGGCAGCGAAGACTACTCAGTAAACTTGCAGATTTTGGCACTGATGACCATGTTGGGCTTTTTGCCTGCCATGGTTATTTTGATGACTTCATTTACCCGTATCGTGGTTGTGATGTCGATACTACGACAAGCGATGGGTCTGCAACAAACTCCATCTAATCAGGTGATTATTGGTATCGCGATCTTCTTGACGTTTTTCATCATGTCACCGGTATTGAATCAGGTGAATGACCAAGCAATTCAACCCTATTTGAATGAACAAATCACGGCAAAAGAAGCGTTTGATCAAGCACAAGGTCCGATGAAATCCTTCATGCTGAAGCAGACGCGAGTAAAAGATTTGGAAACGTTTGTTGAAATGTCCGGTTCGACGGCACAAAACCCAGAAGATGTGTCAATGGCGGTATTGATTCCGGCATTCATTACTTCAGAGTTGAAAACAGCATTTCAGATCGGCTTTATGTTGTTCTTACCATTTTTAATTATCGACTTGGTAGTAGCGTCGATACTAATGGCGATGGGTATGATGATGTTGTCGCCAATGATCGTATCGCTGCCATTCAAATTGATGTTGTTCGTGTTGGTGGATGGATGGAACTTAATACTATCCACGTTGGCCGGCAGTTTTGCCTTGTAGCTGGAGATAATCGATGACTCCAGAGGTATTTGTTGAACTGTTTAGAGACGCATTATGGATGGTGCTGATCCTCGTCTGTGCCATTGTAGTGCCAAGCCTTCTCGTCGGTTTGGTGGTGGCAATTTTCCAAGCTGCCACATCTATCAACGAACAGACGCTGAGTTTTCTACCAAGATTGATAGTCACCATATTGGCGTTGATTGGCTTTGCTCACTGGGGCACTCAGATGATGATGGAGTTTTTCTATGAAATTATAGAGAGACTGCCACAGGTACTCTGGTAATAACGTTATGGAGTACCCTACAAGCGCTGTACTCGAATGGATCAGTAATTACTTTTGGCCTTACGTCCGTATTTCTGCCATGTTGATGGTGATGTCGGTGACTGGGGCCAACTTTGTGTCACCTAGAATTCGATTGTTTTTGGGGTTAGCGCTGACACTTGCTGTCATGCCTTCTATCCCTGCCGTCCCGCAAACTATCGAGTTGTTTTCTTTCCAAGGCTTTCTTACGGTCGCAGAACAGATACTGATTGGTACTGCGATGGGGATGACGACCGTCTTCATGATTCAGACGTTTGTTATGCTAGGTCAGATCCTCGGTATGCAATCGAGTCTGGGTTTTGCTTCTATGGTCGACCCAGCGAATGGTCAAAATACTCCTTTGCTTGGTCAGCTATTTATGTTCCTAGCCACGATGTTTTTTCTGGCAACGGATGGCCATTTGAAGATGATTCAACTGGTGGTGATGAGCTTTAAGACTCTGCCTATCGGGTCTGGACATCTCTCTAGTGCCGATTTTCGTGAGATGGCTGGATGGTTAAGTATCATGTTCCAAACCGCGTTGAGTATGGCCTTAGCCGGGATTATCGCTCTATTAACGGTGAATTTGTCGTTTGGTGTGATGACTCGTGCGGCACCGCAGTTGAATATTTTCTCTCTTGGTTTTGCCTTTGCATTGCTGATTGGTTTGATGATCTGTTGGTACATCATGGCTGGCCTGTACAGTCACTACCAATTGTATTGGCTCGAAGTGGAAGGTCAGGTATGTCGCTTGATCGACCTGAACTGTTAAGCGAGTAGGAGGCTGACGATGGCAGAATCAGATGGCCAAGAACGCACCGAAGACGCCACCCCCCAGCGGCTTAAACAAGCTCGCGAAAAGGGGCAGGTGGCACGTTCTAAAGAGTTAGCGTCGGTCTCAGTACTGATTGTTGGGGCGCTTTCGCTGATGATGTTTGGTGAAGGGCTCGCGCGCGCTTTGTTTGGTTCAATGGCTCGGCTGTTTAACTTGAGCCGAGAAGAAATCTACGATTCGACCAAGCTGTTTGATGTGGCACTTGGCGCACTTTCCAGTCTATTGCTCCCACTTCTGCTTATCTTGTTTGTTCTATTTATTGCGGCGTTAATCGGAGCTGCTGGTGTTGGTGGTATTAGTTTCTCTGCAGAAGCGGCGATGCCAAAACTATCCAAAATGAACCCGCTTAGTGGCCTGAAACGCATGGTGGGAATGCAAAGTTGGGTCGAGCTGGTCAAATCGATTTTAAAAGTCACGTTGGTGGCAGGGATGGCATTCTATCTTGTTAACGCCTCCAGAGCAGACTTGTTCCAGCTTAGTATGGAAGTTTTTCCACAAAACATTTTTCACGCGCTCGATATTCTACTTAACTTTATCTTGTTGATTAGTGCGACACTATTGATTGTGGTCGCCATCGATATTCCATTCCAGATTTGGCAGCATGCGAATCAGCTTAAAATGACCAAGCAAGAAGTCAAAGACGAGTTTAAAGATACCGAAGGTAAACCCGAGGTGAAGGGACGGATTCGAATGCTGCAAAGAGAAGCCGCCCAGCGAAGAATGATGGCGGAAGTACCGCAGGCCGATGTTATTATTACCAACCCGGAGCACTTCTCAGTAGCGCTTCGCTATAAACAGGGAAAGGACAAAGCGCCTGTTGTGGTTGCAAAGGGTATCGACCACATGGCACTCAAGATACGAGAAGTGGCTAGAGAGCACAGCATCTATGTAATTCCTTCGCCACCGCTAGCGCGTTCTCTTTATCATACAACAGAACTGGAACAGGAGATTCCAGACGGTTTGTTTGCCGCGGTCGCTCAGATATTGGCGTATGTGTATCAGCTAAAACAATACCGTAAGAAAGGCGGACAACGGCCGACATTGCAAAACGACCAAATCAGTATTCCTAAAGATATGCGCTACTAGCCCTATTTTTGGCATTTGGTGTCAAAATAATGACGCCTTTCTTGGCTTAATTCTTGCTTTTTCTCAAGTCATTATAGGAAAAACAATACGCCGCTTAATATAGAGTGGTAGTGCAGTGATGTAGTACATGAAGTTAACTTTACCTTTTGCCGACAGGTTACCGACGATTCCACGTCGTGCATTACCTGCGATTGGTGCGCCAGTGATGGTTCTCGCAGCGCTTGCGATGATCGTACTGCCGATCCCGGCATTTCTTCTCGACCTGTTTTTTACCTTCAACATCGCATTAGCGATGGTGGTGCTATTGGTATCGGTCTATACCCGTCGTCCCCTCGACTTCGCTGCTTTTCCAACGGTGCTGCTCATCGCGACTTTACTGCGTTTGGCACTAAACGTTGCCTCTACTCGAGTGGTGTTACTGTATGGTCACGAGGGAAGTGGTGCGGCCGGTAACGTAATTGAAGCCTTTGGTAACGTCGTGATTGGCGGTAACTACGCGGTTGGTTTAGTCGTGTTTATGATTTTGATGATCATTAACTTTATGGTGGTTACCAAAGGTGCGGGGCGAATCTCTGAAGTTAGTGCGCGCTTTACTTTGGACGCCTTACCAGGTAAGCAAATGGCCATTGATGCAGACTTAAACGCTGGCCTTATTGATCAAGAGCAGGCTAGAACACGCCGATTTGAAGTAACCAAAGAAGCAGACTTCTACGGATCGATGGATGGTGCATCCAAGTTCGTTAAAGGAGACGCCATTGCTGGTATCCTGATTTTGTTCTTAAACATCATTGGCGGCTTGAGTATTGGTATGATGCAGTACTCACTCAGTTTTGGTGAAGCAATCCAAATCTATACGTTACTGACCATTGGTGATGGTTTAGTAGCACAGATTCCATCACTTTTGCTCTCTATCGCTGCTGCAATCATGGTAACCCGTCAAAATACTGACGAGGATATGGGCCAGCAGGTTGTTTTCCAACTATTTGATAATCCAAAAGCTCTAACCATTACTGCGGGGATCTTAGGCGTGATGGGTATTGTGCCTGGAATGCCTCATTTTGCTTTCCTGATGCTGGCATTGATCGCCGGTTTAGGGGCTTATTGGTTACACAGAAAACAAGCTAAGAAAGAGGAGCAGAAGAATCTGCCCGCTGAGATCAGCAGCAACGAAACATCATCAACTCCTAAAGAGCT
This sequence comes from Vibrio mediterranei, assembly GCF_900088415.1. GTDB lineage: Bacteria > Pseudomonadota > Gammaproteobacteria > Enterobacterales > Vibrionaceae > Vibrio > Vibrio mediterranei. The sequence goes on along the minus strand of NZ_FLLQ01000002.1, from coordinate 577,847 downwards.
GTCTTGGGATGATGTTCACCCAGTGGACGTTATTGGCTTGGAAGTCGGTTATCGGTTGATACCGCTTGTTGACCGAGACCAAGGTGGTGAATTACTCGAGCGTGTTAAAGGAGTTCGTAAAAAGCTGTCACAAGACTTTGGCTTCCTCATTCCTGCTGTTCATATTCGAGATAACCTAGAGCTAACACCAAATTCCTATCGAATCACGTTGATGGGTGTCGCGGTGGGTGAAGCGGAAATTCGCCCTGACCAAGAGTTAGCCATAAACCCGGGGCAAGTTTATGGCCTGATCGACGGCGAACAAACCATAGACCCTGCATTCGGACTTGAAGCGGTCTGGATTCAGGAAGCACAGCGAGAGCACGCTCAAGCACTAGGCTATACCGTTGTCGACTCATCTACCGTGTTGGCAACTCACTTAAGTCAGTTGCTGACCAACAACGCAGCGCAATTGCTTGGACACGAAGAAGTGCAAAACCTTCTTGAAATGCTGGGGCGCAGTGCGCCAAAACTGGTCGAGGATTTTGTACCAGAGCAATTACCTCTAGGAACTGTGGTGAAAGTGCTACAAAACTTGCTGCATGAAGCCATACCAATCAGAGATATTCGAACTATTGTGCAAACTTTGGCCGAGTACTCCGGCAAGAGTCAAGAACCTGACGTTCTCACAGCAGCGGTTCGCATAGCGCTAAAACGACTAATTGTTCAGGAAATCAATGGAATAGAGCCAGAGTTGCCGGTCATTACCCTTATTCCTGAGCTGGAACAAATATTGCATCAAACAATGCAAGCTTCTGGTGGCGAATCAACCGGAATTGAACCTGGATTAGCCGAACGACTGCAAGCGTCGCTGACTCAAGCGACACAAGAGCAAGAGCTAAAAGGTGAGGCAGCTGTGCTGCTGACATCAGGGGTACTACGTTCGACATTGGCTAAGTTTGTGAAAAATACCATTCCAAACTTACGCGTCTTGTCTTACCAAGAAATCCCAGATGAGAAACAAATCAGAATTGTGCAAGCCGTTGGTAATTAGCGGTTTGGATGGAAAATGGATGTAACAGTTGAAAATTAAACGATTTTTTGCCAGAGATATGCGTCAGGCACTGCTCCAAGTAAAAGAAGAACTTGGTGCTGAAGCGGTGATCATGTCCAATAAAAAAGTGGCGGGTGGGGTAGAAATCGTTGCTGCCGTCGATGGTGATAGTTCACCATCGGAACCACGTCAGATGCAAAGCAACGCATTGGCGGCACCAACACGTCCACAGAGCAGTTATGACGGTGGTCGCCAGACCAATGACCGTTATGCTGATGGTAGAAACCAGAATAGTGGACGCAGCCTCAAGGACGACGTTGTGAATCTCAATCAAAAAAGTTCAGCAAGTGCGCCGTCGGTCACCGATCGGTTTGCCAGTATGCTCAAAAATTATCGTGGTTCTGACAGCAACGCGAGTAAAAGCGCATCGACACCGCCAGACTCTCTTTCTGCTTTATTAGAAAGACAATCAGAGCGAGCAAAATCGGTCAGTGACAGTTATCAAAACAGCGATCGCTATCAGTACGCTCAAGAAAATCGCTCAGATTTTGATTCTCGCGACAATCGTTCAAGCCTACGCTCCACAGGGTGTCATCAATTCGCTGAAAATAGTACAGATGCACCGCGCAGAGGTTCCAATCCACGTGACGCGAAAATCGGTGAAGAACTCGAAGCGATGAAGGAAGATATGTCTTCCATCCGCCGCCTTCTTGAACATCAGGTGTCCGGTTTAATGTGGCAAGAAGTCGAGCGCCGAGAGCCACTTCGAGCCATGTTAATCAAACGATTAGAAAGAATGGGTCTATCTCCTGAACTTTCTGACCAACTCGCTTGTTATATTCCAGAAGATACGCCGCCTCAAAAAGCTTGGAAGGCGTTGTTGTCTTTAGTCTCAGATCAAATCGTAGTGAGTAAGCAAGATATTCTGCGCAAAGGTGGGATAGTTGCGTTGCTTGGGCCTACGGGGGTCGGTAAAACTACGACGGTGGCCAAACTAGCAGCAAGAGCCGCCATGGAATACGGCTCTGACAATGTAGCGCTAGTCACAACGGATACCTACCGAATTGGTGCTCATGAGCAATTATCTATTTATGGCAGAATTATGGGATGTCCCGTCAGAGTTGCTAAAGATTCTGAAGAACTTGCCGATGTACTATATCAATTAAGAAACAGACGTTTAGTGCTGATTGATACCGCAGGTATGGGGCAGCGAGACGTTAGGCTTTCCGAACAGCTTGATACTCTGATGCAGGAGAGTGGAGAAGTAATACATAGCTACTTGGTGCTACCGGCGACGGCGCAGCGTCAAGTGTTGCAAGAAACGTTAGACCACTTTAGACGCATCCCGTTATCAGGGTGCATTATGACTAAGTTGGATGAGTCGTTAAGCTTGGGCGAATTTATCAGTGTTGTAGTACAAAATGCACTGCCAGTCACCTATATTGCCAATGGACAACGGGTGCCAGAAGACATTGTAATTGCGCAGCCCAAATATATGGTCGCGAAAGCGAACGAACTATTAGAGAAGTCGACAGAGAATGAACCCCACTTCTGGAACAGTGATATGGAGGGGGTTTAGGTGCAAGCGAATATGACAAATAACATGATACATGACCAAGCGAGTGGCCTAAGACGTTTGACTCAGCCAACATTGACGAAGGTAATTTCAGTTACTGGCGGTAAAGGTGGTGTTGGTAAATCCAATGTGACGCTTGGACTTGCAATCTGTATGGCTCGTCAAGGCAAAAAAGTGATGGTGTTGGATGCTGACTTAGGTCTAGCAAATGTCGACGTCATGCTTGGTATTCGACCTAAGAAAAACCTTGGCCATGTATTGGCAGGCGAATGCGATTTAAAAGATGCCATTGTCGAAGGTCCTCACGGCATTCGAATTATCCCGGCGACATCTGGTACGCAAAGTATGACAGAGCTAAGTCATGCTCAACATATGGGGTTGATTCGAGCGTTTGGTAGCTTAGAAGAAGAAATGGACGTACTGCTTGTAGATACTGCAGCAGGCATTTCCGATATGGTGGTGAGCTTTTCTCGTGCAGCGCAAGATGTAGTAGTGGTGGTGTGTGATGAACCAACCTCAATTACCGATGCTTACGCGCTTATAAAGCTACTTAGTCGAGAGCATCAAGTTCAGCGCTTCAAAGTAGTGGCGAATATGGTTCGTAGCTATCGAGAAGGGCGAGAATTGTTTACAAAATTGACACTAGTCACAGAACGATTCCTCAATGTGAGTCTTGAGTTAGTCGCATGCATCCCATTAGATGATAAAGTGCGACAAGCAGTGAAGAGACAAAAAATAGTAGTTGATGCATTTCCACGCTCACCTGCTGCTCTAGCGCTAAGTTCTTTGGCGAACAAAGCGTTAACTTGGCCAATTCCAAAAGTACCAAGTGGGCACCTAGAGTTTTTTGTCGAAAGGCTACTAAATAGACCAGAAGCGCTAGAGGAACCGTTTAGTGAATAAAGCTTTGACCTATGACCAACATGCCAATTTGAGTGGTCAGCAAGCTTTCTTAGAGAAGTACTCAGTATTGGTGAAGCGTATTGCCCACCATTTGATTGGGCGACTTCCACCGAACGTGTTGGTTGAAGACTTGATTCAGGCTGGAATGATCGGCTTGATTGAAGCACAAAAAAATTACGATGGCACTAAAGGCGCGAGTTTCGAAACCTACGCCGGGATTCGGATTCGAGGAGCCATGCTTGATGATATTCGTCGCGGTGATTGGGTACCACGTTCGGTACATAAACATAGCCGTGATATTTCTCAGGCCATTTCAGTGTTGGAAGTCGAACTCAATCGAGATCCAACCGATTCTGAGGTGGCTAACTATTTGGGGCTGAGTCTTGCTCAATACCACAAAGCTCTGACCGATATTAATTGTTCGAAGCTGGTGGGAATAGAAGATTTAGGCGTTTCGGAAGATTCTGTCTCTGTTTCAGATGAAGAAGATAATACTCCGTTTCAAGGTGTCGCGGACGATGCGTTCCGTGAAGCGTTAATAGAATCAATAAAATCGCTACCAGAGCGTGAAGCATTAACGTTATCCTTGTATTATGACGAAGAGTTAAATTTGAAGGAGATAGGTGAAGTATTGGGCGTCAGCGAATCGCGCGTTAGTCAAATATTGAGCCAATCGATGCAGCGTCTTCGCACCAAGCTAAGTGCTTGGACAGATAATAATTAATAAACACTGATCTTGCTTTCAGTGGAGGCAATTTTGAATAAAAACATGAAAATCCTTATTGTTGACGACTTTTCAACAATGCGCCGTATTGTCAAAAACCTTCTACGCGACTTGGGCTTTAGCAACACGCTAGAAGCTGATGACGGTTTAACGGCACTACCAATGCTCAAGAAGGGCGATTTTGACTTTGTCGTAACCGACTGGAATATGCCAGGCATGCAAGGGATCGATCTACTACGACACATCCGAGCGGATGAAGAACTTAAACACCTACCTGTTCTTATGATCACTGCAGAAGCTAAACGCGAGCAGATTATCGAGGCGGCGCAAGCCGGTGTAAATGGTTACATCGTTAAACCATTTACCGCAGCAACACTAAAAGAAAAATTAGACAAAATTTTCGAGCGTTTATAACGCGCTCATCATAGCGAATGGCTATATCAGAATGATTTCATTAGAACAAGCTAAGCAGCTTGTTGATTTGTTGGAAAACGACAAACAACAAGAAGCCAATGAGCTGGTCATGATGATTCAAGGCGGCAACGAAAGTCGAGTACTTCAAGAAGTTGGCGCTCTGACTCGTGACCTGCACGATGCTTTAAAGGAATTCAGCATTGATACGCGTCTTAATGAGATTGCCAATGATGAAATCCCTGAAGCTCGCGACCGCTTAGAATACGTCATCAACAAGACGGAAATTTCTGCCAATACCACAATGGACGCGGTAGAACGTTGTCTGCCTATGGCGGACAATCTCCATGAATGTTTATTACAGGTTCGTCCACAGTGGAACGAGCTAATGCATGGCAGGCTTGAGCTAAAACAATTTAAAGACCTGTGTCATCGTATTGATGATCTACTTAGTCAGGTGGAAGGGGATGGTACCGAACTGCGTACTCAGCTCACCAACATCCTAATGGCGCAGGATTTTCAAGACCTTACTGGACAAATCATTCGCCGCGTCATCACTTTAGTCAGTGAAGTGGAAACGAGGCTGGTGGAAATCTTGAAAGTGTTCAGTGACGAACAACAACCAATAACAACAAAACCAAAGCAGGCACCAGTTGGCGTCGAGGGACCGATTATTAACCCTCATGAGAGAGACGATGCCGTCTCTTCGCAAGACGAAGTCGATGATTTGCTTTCGAGTCTTGGGTTTTAGGGGTGGACAATGAGCTACGAATTAGATGAAGAGATTCTACAGGACTTTCTAGTAGAAGCGGGTGAGATACTCGAGTTGCTTTCAGAGCAGCTAGTCGAACTAGAGAACAACCCTGAAGATAAAGATCTTTTGAATGCGATATTTAGAGGTTTCCACACCGTAAAAGGTGGCGCGGGATTTCTAGCATTAACTGAACTTGTTGATACCTGTCATGGTGCGGAAAACGTCTTCGATATCCTTCGAAACGGCCAGCGCTCAGTGAGTGCTGGTCTAATGGATACTATGCTTAAAGCGTTAGACACCGTTAACCATCAGTTCCAATCAGTTCAGAACATGGCTCCGATTGAACCAGCCGATCCTGCACTACTAGAGGAACTTCATCGCCTAAGTAAGCCAGAGTCCGCAGATGAGGCCGTAGCTCCTAAGGTTGAAATCCCAGAACCTCCGACCGTCTCTGAGCCAGAGCTCAGCGTAGTTGAATCTTCAACGGTGGCGCAAGGCGACTCCATCGATGATATTACTCAAGATGAGTTTGAGCGTCTTCTAGATGAGCTTCATGGCAAGGGGAGTGGCCCGAGTAAAGTTGCGGCTGCGCCTGCCATCTCTGCGGTGGATAGCGCGCCTGTTGCGCCAGCGGAACTTAGCTCGTCAGACATTACGGACGATGAATTCGAAAAACTGTTAGACGAACTACATGGTGTTGGGAAGGGACCTTCTGCGGCAGATATTGCCCCGGCAGTGACACCTGTAGCTGCCTCTAATCCAGAGGTTAAAGAGACACCAGCAGGGTCTGACAGCGGTGATTTGATGACGGACGAAGAGTTCGAGAAACTGCTGGATGAACTGCATGGTGTTGGTAAGGGTCCTTCTCCAGATGAACTGGATGTAGCAACAAAACCTGCATCTCAAAACGTTGCACCAGCGACGATCGAGCCTAAAGTAGCAGAACCTGCCAAAGCGGCGGCCCCCGCTGTTGCGCCAGCCCCAGAAAAATCCTTACCAGCGGAAAGCAAGAACACGGCTGTGCAGGTCAAGAAACCACAGGCCGAAGCAACAGTGCGTGTTGATACTTCAACACTGGATACCATCATGAACATGGTTGGTGAGCTGGTGTTGGTTCGTAACCGCTTGGTAAGTCTTGGTCTCAACAGTAATGATGAAGAGATGTCTAAAGCAGTCTCCAATCTCGATGTTGTGACTGCAGATCTGCAAGGTGCGGTAATGAAAACCCGCATGCAGCCTATTAAGAAAGTATTCGGTCGCTTCCCACGAGTGGTAAGAGACTTGGCGCGTAGCCTTAACAAGGACATTGTTCTTGAAATGCAAGGTGAAGATACCGACCTCGATAAGAACTTAGTAGAAGCCCTAGCGGATCCACTGATTCACTTGGTTCGAAACTCGGTTGACCATGGTGTGGAGATGCCAGATGTTCGTGAACAGTCAGGTAAATCTCGCACGGGTAAGATAACCCTTTCTGCCTCTCAAGAAGGTGACCATATCGAACTTGCCATTATTGATGATGGTGGTGGTATGGACCCTGAGAAGCTACGAGCTATCGCAGTAAAACGTGGCATGATGGACGAGGACGCAGCCTCTCGTCTGACCGACAAAGAGTGCTTTAATCTTATCTTTATGCCGGGCTTCTCCAGCAAAGAAAAGATCTCGGATATATCGGGTCGTGGCGTAGGTATGGATGTGGTGAAGACTGCCATTAATACCTTAAACGGCTCTATCGATATTGACTCAGAACTCGGTAAAGGCACCAAAATTACCATTAAAGTTCCGCTCACATTAGCGATACTTCCAACCTTAATGGTGGGCGTGGGAGGTAATCCATTTGCACTGCCTTTGGCAAGCGTGAACGAAATTTTCCACCTAGATTTAAGCCGTACCAATGTGGTTGATGGTCAATTGACGATCATTGTTCGTGATAAGTCTATTCCTCTGTTCTATCTGCAAAACTGGCTCGCACCACACGCGGGTCGCGCTGAGCAGCGTACGGGTCATGGGCATGTGGTCATCGTTCAGATAGGCAGCCAGCGTGTTGGCTTTGTTGTGGATACTTTGATCGGCCAAGAAGAAGTGGTGATTAAACCGCTAGATAGCCTATTACAAGGTACGCCGGGCATGGCAGGCGCAACAATTACTAGTGATGGTCACATCGCATTGATATTAGACGTACCTGACTTACTTAAGCAGTACGCAGCGGCATCGCGTATCTAATTTAGGGAAGTCTATGTCACTTAAAGTACTCGTCGTCGACGACTCAAGTTTTTTCCGCAGACGTGTTAGCGATATTATTAATGCAGCACCTCGATTAGAAGTGGTTGATGTTGCTGTGAATGGCAAAGAGGCAGTCGAAAAGGCACTGTCTCTGAAACCCGATGTGATCACTATGGATATAGAGATGCCAGTTATGGATGGCATCTCTGCGGTACGTGAGATCATGGCGTCTCAACCAACCCCAATACTTATGTTCTCGTCTTTGACGCATGAAGGCGCCAAAGCGACCTTAGATGCATTGGAAGCTGGTGCTTTAGATTTCTTACCAAAGAAATTTGAAGATATTGCGCGCAACAAAGACGAAGCTGTCAGCCTATTGCAGCAACGTGTGCAGCAAATTGCTAGCCGTCGCGCGTTGTTACGCAGAACTCCTATTCGTCCAATATCAAGACCAGCGGGCACATTATCATCGAGAACAGCCGCTTCACGTGTCGAACCTTCAGTGAGTGCTGTAAAGGCCACCGCGCCAGCCGCACGGTTTCGTGCCAGTGGTAAGTCGTATCAGTTGACAGCGATCGGAACTTCAACGGGCGGGCCAGTCGCTCTGCAAAAGATCTTAACCAAGTTACCTGTTAATTATCCCCACCCGATTCTACTTGTACAGCATATGCCAGCGACGTTTACGGCAGCGTTTGCAGCACGCTTAAACTCTCTTTGCCAAATTACGGTCAAAGAAGCGGCGGATGGCGATATGTTGCAACCAGGTGTTGCCTATTTGGCGCCAGGCGGAATGCAGATGATGCTCGAGGGGCGCCCTGGTAATACCAAGATCCGCATCATTGATGGTGGCGAACGCATGAATTACAAACCCTGTGTAGATGTCACCTTTGGTTCTGCCGCTAAGATCTATCAAGACAAAGTGTTGTCGATGATATTAACTGGAATGGGTGCAGATGGCAGAGAAGGCGCTCGTATGCTCAAAGCTGCAGGGTCAACGATTTGGGCTCAAGACGAAGAGTCTTGCGTGGTTTATGGCATGCCTCAGGCTGTAGCAAAAGCAGGTATTTCGACGGAAGACCTGCCGTTGGAGCGCATCGCCGAACGTATTTTAGTAGAGCTCAAGAGGCACTAACTATGATTGTTTGGAGTGTGGCTAACCAAAAAGGTGGAGTGGGTAAAACCACCACCACGGTAACGTTGGCAGGACTATTGAGCCAAAAGGGGCATCGAGTCTTGTTGATCGATACCGACCCTCATGCATCATTGACCACTTATCTGGGTATGGATTCAGACGAGCTGACTCATAGCTTGTTTGATTTGTTCCAACTGAAAGAATTCAGTGAGACACGTGTTAAAGCCTTAATTCACCAGACCGAGATAGATAATATTGATATTTTGCCAGCTCATATGTCGCTGGCGACACTCGACCGCGTTATGGGCAATCGCAGTGGCATGGGACTTATCTTAAAGCGCGCATTATTGGCACTTCGTGACGAGTACGATTATGTGTTGATAGACTGCCCACCAATATTAGGTGTGATGATGGTCAATGCGTTGGCGGCGAGTGATAGAATTTTAATCCCAGTACAGACCGAGTTTTTGGCTATGAAAGGGCTGGAAAGAATGGTGCGTACGTTGGCTATCATGCAGAAATCACGTCAACGCCCATTCAAAGTAACGATTGTCCCTACCATGTATGACAAACGCACTCGGGCATCTTTGCAAACACTCACCCAGCTTAAACACGATTATCCATCGCAAGTTTGGAGCTCTGCGGTACCTATCGATACCAAATTTAGAGACGCAAGTCTTAAGCACTTACCTGCGTCGCATTTTGCCGCTGGAAGTCGTGGCGTATTTGCCTATAAGCAGCTGCTGATTTATTTAGAAAGGTTGGCTCAAGATGAAAGCTGATGCAGCTCCCCTCTCAAGCGAACAAGCGCTAGACGATTACTTTACGTCATTATTAGGGCTAGAAGATGGCCTTGATTTTGATAGTGGTGAGTCTGAGCCAATCGAAGTGAGTGAACTAGCTTCTGTTATTGAAGTATCAGAAGCTGAGGCTTCTATTGAGCAGCAGGGTTCACAATCTACTTGGCAACCTGAGCCTCAACTACAACTTAGCCAATCAAAAGAAGTTGCACGCACTTACGACGAACTTATCGCGGAAGCTGAAGAGCCAGATCTGCAACACCTTGAGAAGCTGTTTAGTGGGTTGCAGCACCAGTCAGAAGCTCAAGCACTTGAAGAGTCAATAGTTACTGAGCCAGACATAGTCGTTCAGGTTGAGTCAGAGCAAATTGCTGCTGAACCAGCAACAGAAGAAATTCAATCGTGGGATGTAGAAGAAACTTCGGATGTAACTAGTGATATTAAAGTTGATTCTGAGATTGCCGATACAGTTGATGTAGAACTAGTTACCGCAGATGGTGGGTCGGGTGAGCAGAACATTTGGCAAAATGGCGAGCGTACTGAAGGTTTTCAGGTGCTGTATTTTGATGTCAATGGTATGACGTTTGCCGTGCCTTTGGATGAGCTTGGTGGTATCCACCAGATTGGTGAGCTAAACCATTTGATTGGCAAACCTGCTTGGTATCTAGGGCTGCAGTCGAGTCGTGATAGTCAACTTGATGTGGTTGATACGGCTATGTGGGTAATGCCTGATGTTCTTAATGACGATAGTTACAAAGATGCTTATGAGTATATTGTGATGTTAGGTGAGAGCCATTGGGGACTGGCATCTACAGAACTTAAAGGTACTGAACTACTTAGACCAGAAGCAGTGCGCTGGAGAGAAAAGTCCGGTAAGCGTCCTTGGCTTGCTGGGATGGTAAAAGAACAAATGTGTGCGTTAGTTCATGTGTCTGAGCTAATTGACATGCTTAATGCTGGATTAGATGTTAAATCGGTACAGTAAACAACAAAATTAATGCTATTTGCTTCCGCTTTTATTATGAAGCAAGGCAGAAATGAATTGAGAGGAAGACTATGTCTCAAACGATGGATGTTGAACTAAGAAAAGATCAAGCTAACGATGAAGTGCTGCAATGGGTGACGTTTCAGTTAGAAGAAGAAACCTACGGCATCAATGTTATGCAAGTTCGAGAAGTACTTCGTTATACAGAGATAGCGCCTGTACCTGGAGCACCAGACTACGTATTGGGTATTATTAACCTTCGTGGCAACGTGGTCACGGTGATTGATACTCGTTCACGCTTTGGCTTGATGCCTGGTGAAATCACGGATAATACTCGTATCATTGTTATCGAATCTGAACGCCAAGTTATTGGTATTCTAGTCGACAGCGTGGCTGAAGTGGTTTATCTGCGCTCTTCTGAAATTGATACAACGCCAAGTGTTGGCACAGATGAAAGCGCGAAGTTCATTCAAGGGGTGAGCAACCGTGAAGGTAAATTGTTGATTCTTGTTGACCTAAATAAACTGCTCTCGGAAGATGAGTGGGATGAAATGGCTTACCTATAATGATTGACTCTGTGTCTTTGATGTCACCACTGCTATGGGGAGCGGTGGCATTAGCAATTATTCTCTTTGTATGGTTGGTGAGGGTTCATCGTGGCCTGAATTTGCATAAGGCACATGCTCGCCAGCAAAAGCGAGCGCTAGAGAAAGATGTAGAAAAATGCAATAAACAGCTTCTTGAAGTACGTTCGGTGCTAGTTGGACTTGGTCAGAAAGTATCTGAACAAGAAGAAATTATAGCCCACCTAACCGAGCGTATTATCGAGCTGGAAAATGTCGATAGTGACGGTCGTTTGTACACTCGCGCTAACAAAATGGTCAAACTGGGCGCGGATATCAACGAGCTTATCGAAGAGTGCGAACTTCCAAAGGCGGAAGCAGAGCTGATGCTCTCGCTGCAGAACAAAATTGCCGGCAAAGAAAAAGTGCCGCCTTTACACAAGGCAAAGCAACCTATCCGAGCACCTGCCAGTCAAGGTTATTCCTCCCTTAAAAAGAGCAGATAGACGTTACAGAACATCAATAACCCATTGATGTTCTTGTTCTATTTTAATAACAACGTTAACAATTCTTTACCTTTTTCTAGTCGTCATAGGTATACGGTTTGCTATTCTATGGTTCGGCATGATATGACAGATTAAGAAAATATATACCACTTTGTGGGTATATATTTCGTTTTAAGAACAGCAATTTATAGTTTCTTACCAAGTTTCGTGAAGCGAGTTTGATCATTATCGTTTAACGCTATTTTAGCTATGGTAAGATGGACGCCCTGTCGAACCAGTACGTAAATGAATGTTAGAAGTAACAAAATTAACAGCGATTCGCGATGACCGCGTATTATTTGAGAATTTATCTTTTTCTTTACAATTAGGCGATCTCGTACAGATTGAGGGCCGAAACGGTACCGGTAAAACCACGCTGATGCGTATTGTTGCTGGACTGGGAGATAAAGAAGACGGTGAGATCAAATGGAACGGTGAAAAAATCGAATCCAGTCGGGAAGATTATCACCAATCTTTGTTGTTTCTAGGACACCAAACTGGCGTCAAACGCGATCTGACCGCGTTCGAAAATCTAAAGTTTTATCAGTCTATTCATGCTCCTGACACATCGACGGAACAGATTTTTTCTGCGTTAACCCAAGTCGGCCTTGCTGGTCGAGAAGATGTACCTGTTGCTCAACTTTCTGCAGGTCAACAACGCAGAGTAGCGTTGGCGCGTCTTTGGCTCAGTAAGCAACCATTGTGGATTTTGGATGAACCACTGACAGCGATCGACAAGCAGGGTGTTAAAGTGCTAGAAGATCTATTTCTCAACCATGCGGAACAGGGCGGTATCGTATTGTTAACGACTCACCAAGATATGTTTAGCGACAATCCTAAACTCAAAAAGATCAAACTTGGAGAGTAGTATGATTGCGTCCATGATGAAAATAATCCGTCGAGAGCTACTCATTGCATTTCGTCGTCAAGCCGATATTTTCAATCCACTATGGTTTTTCATCATAGTGATTACTCTTTTTCCATTAAGTATCGGGCCTGAGCCAAACTTACTGGCGCGTATTGCTGCTGGTATTGTGTGGGTAGCCGCTTTGCTTTCTGCACTTTTGTCATTGGAGCGACTGTTTAAAGATGACTTCCAAGATGGATCTCTTGAACAGATGATGCTCATGCCTATTCCCCTACAACTGGTTGTTATAGCTAAAATTATCGCTCACTGGTTGCTGACAGGGCTGCCTCTTATCATTATTAGTCCACTGCTGGCGATTTTGCTATCACTGGACTCAAATACATGGATTGCTGTCGTCTTAACTTTATTGGTGGGGACACCTACCTTGAGTTTTATAGGCGCTATCGGTGTTGCATTGACTGTTGGGTTGCAAAAAGGTGGGGTGCTACTGAGCTTGCTCGTATTGCCTCTCTATATTCCTATTCTAATATTTGCTACTTCTGCGATTGATGCAGCATCATTGGGTGTTGCGTATAATGGTCAGTTAGCTTTGCTAGCTGCTATGTTAGCCGGAGCCATGACTCTGACTCCGTTTGCTATCAGTGCCGCACTAAGAGTTAGCGTAAACTAAAAATATACCACGCTTACATTGCCGATTCGGCGATGAGAGAAATGTCGTCAAAGAGTGAGAAACACTATGTGGAAATGGCTCCATCCTTATGCCAAACCCGAAACCACTTACCAATTGTGCGGTAAGCTTTTACCATGGTTTGCCACGATAGCATTGCTATGCTTATCTATCGGCACCATCTGGGGGCTTGCGTTTGCACCTGCAGATTATCAACAAGGTGACAGCTTCCGTATTATCTATATTCATGTCCCTTCTGCGATCTGGTCTATGGGTGTGTATATGTCGATGGCGATTGCTGCATTTATTGGCTTGGTGTGGCAAGTTAAACTGTCTAGCTTAGCCGCACTAGCTATGGCGCCGATCGGTGCTGTATTTACATTTATTGCCTTACTTACTGGCGCAGTTTGGGGTAAACCGATGTGGGGAGCATGGTGGGTTTGGGATGCTCGTTTGACTTCCGAGTTGATTCTGTTGTTCCTCTACTTGGGTGTTATTGCTCTTTACCATGCGTTTGACGATCAAAAAACTGCAGCTAAGGCGGCGGGCATTTTGGCGATAGTTGGTGTCATCAACCTACCCATTATCCATTTCTCGGTAGAATGGTGGAACACGTTACACCAAGGTGCAACGATTACTAAGTTCGCTAAGCCATCTATTTCGAGCGACATGTTATGGCCACTGCTACTGAATATTTTCGGATTTGCCTTCTTCTTCGGAGCTGTGACGATGATTCGTTTACGCAATGAGATCATCAATAAAGAGGGGCACCGTCCGTGGGTGATCAAACTGGCTGAACAAGCCAAGCAAAGAGGTTAGATATTATGCATTTTGAATCTTTAGGTGACTTTTTTGCTATGGGAGGTTATGCCTCCTATGTTTGGAGTGCATTTGGCATCACCTTCTTGTCCATGATTATTCTTCTCGTGACTAGCGTGTCACGAGGAAAAAAACTACTTAAAGACGTTCAAGCTAAAGTCGATAGGCAGGCGCGTATCGAAGCAGCGAAAAATATGGAGAACACTCTATGAACCCAAGGCGTAAGAAAAGGCTCGGGATTATTCTGGCCATTTTCATTGGTATCGGTGCGACTGTTGGCTTGATCATTTATGCACTTAATCAAAACATGGATCTGTTCTATACACCAACGGAATTGGTGAATGGTAAGAAAGACGGCTCAAAACCTGAAATTGGCCAACGTCTGCGTATTGGTGGAATGGTGGTTGCAGGTTCGGTAAGTCGTGATACAGAATCACTGCGCGTCAGCTTCGATTTAGCTGATGTCGGTCCTAAGGTGACAGTGGTTTATGATGGTATTCTTCCTGACTTGTTCCGTGAAGGGCAGGGCATTGTTGCTCAAGGAGTACTAGTGGAGCCTACTAAGATTGAGGCTTTTGAAGTACTAGCTAAGCACGATGAAGAATACATGCCTCCTGAAGTAGCAGAAGCTATGAAGAAGACGCATGAACCACTGCAATATTCTCAAGAACAGAAACAAGGAAGCGGTCAATGATTGCTGAAATTGGTCACTTTGCACTGATACTCTCGTTGAGTTTATCAGTGCTACTCAGTATTTTGCCGCTCATAGGCGCATCGAAAAACAACACATTGCTAATGAACACAGCAAGGCCTCTCTCTTGGGGTATGTTCATTATGCTACTGTTGTCCTTTGTTATTCTCGAGTGGGCGTTTTACGTTAACGACTTTACGTTGCAGTATGTGGCGAATAACTCGAATACTCAGTTGCCTTGGTACTACCGTCTAACGGCAGTATGGGGTGCTCACGAAGGCTCACTATTACTATGGGTGCTGATTCAAGCGGCTTGGACCGTTGCTGTAGCTAGCTTTAGCCGAGGTATGCCTCAAGAGTCAGTCGCGCGAGTGCTAGCAGTGATGGGCATGATCACAGTAGGTTTCTTACTGTTTATCATTGTTACGTCAAACCCATTCTTAAGAACGTTACCTTTCTTCCCGGTTAACGGACGAGATCTCAACCCACTGTTGCAAGACCCTGGTTTGATCATCCACCCTCCAATGCTATATATGGGTTATGTTGGCTTCTCGGTTGCGTTCTCATTTGCGATTGCATCATTGATGTCAGGTCGCTTGGATACTGCCTGGGCTCGCTGGTCTCGACCTTGGACAACCGCTGCATGGGTTTTCCTAACTCTAGGTATCGCACTGGGTTCATGGTGGGCATATTATGAGCTTGGTTGGGGTGGCTGGTGGTTCTGGGATCCAGTTGAAAATGCCTCGTTCATGCCTTGGTTAGCGGGTACCGCATTAATGCACTCGTTGGCAGTGACTGAAAAACGCGGCACGTTCAAAGCTTGGACAGTATTGTTGGCGATTTCAGCATTCTCTTTGAGTTTGTTAGGTACCTTCTTAGTACGTTCCGGTATTTTGGTCTCAGTACACGCGTTTGCCTCCGATCCATCGCGCGGTATGTTTATCCTTGGTTTCTTAGTATTCGTGATAGGCGGTTCGTTACTGCTGTTTGCTTTGAAAGGTGCCTCGGTGAGAGTACGTGGTAACTTCGATTTGCTGTCACGTGAAAACGCGTTGTTGGGTAACAACGTTCTGTTGATGGCGGCGCTCGTCGTGGTGCTTGTTGGTACTTTACTACCACTTGTTCATAAACAGATTGGTCTGGGCTCGGTATCGATCGGTGCACCATTCTTTAATATGTTGTTTACTTGGCTAATGGTGCCATTCGCGTTCCTACTGGGTATCGGCCCTCTGATTCGCTGGAAGCGTGACAAAATGTCGACGCTTATTAAGCCAATGATAATCTCTGGTGTTATCTCACTCGCTTTTTCTGCGCTGATGGTAACCGTTTTGGCTGAATACTTTACAGGTCTCGCATTCCTTGGATGGTTGATGGCATCTTGGATCATTACCATGCATGGTTTTGAACTTTACGAGCGTGCAACTCACCGCCACAGTTTTGCCAAAGGCATTACTAAGCTACCTCGCAGCCACTGGGCGATGATGTTGGGTCACATCGGCTTAGCGGTAAGCGTGATTGGTATCGCTATGGTGCAAAACTACAGCATTGAGCGCGATGTGCGTTTAGCACCGGGCGAGCATTACCAGATTAATGACTACGACTTCTACTTCAAAGGTCTGCGTGACAAAGATGGCCCGAACTACGATGGTTACATCGCTGACTTTGAAATCACCAAAGATGGTAAATACATCAACACCCTTCATGCAGAAAAGCGTTTCTATCGCACTGCTAAGTCTATGATGACTGAAGCCGCTATCGATCGTGGAGTGACTCGTGACTTATATATTGCGATGGGTGAGCGTCTAGATGATGGTAAGTCATGGGCAGTTCGTATCTACCACAAACCGTTTGTTCGTTGGATTTGGTTAGGTGCACTGATTATGTCTATAGGTGGTGCATTAGCTATCAGTGATAAACGTTACCGTTTCAGAAAGACAGCGAAGGCGGAAGGAGACGCATAATGAATAAGAAGATCCTATTTATTCCTTTAGTCGCATTTCTAATTCTGGTGTCGGTCTTTGCGGTTCAGCTAGGGCGGAACCAGGCTGGGGACGATCCTACCAAGCTAGAATCGGTGCTGATTGGCAAACACGTTCCAGAGTTTCGTTTAGAAGATCTTGCCGAGCCTGGAAAGCTATACAATCAGGATATCTTCAAAGGTGAGCCTTTACTGCTTAATGTTTGGGCCACATGGTGTCCAACTTGTTATGCCGAGCACCAGTATCTCAATGAGCTTGCGGGGAATGGCGTCAAAATTATCGGTTTGAACTACAAAGATCAACGTAACAAGGCGATTCAATGGCTTAATGAGTTGGGTAATCCTTACTTGATTAGCCTGTTCGATGGTGATGGCATGCTAGGTCTAGATTTAGGGGTTTACGGTGCGCCTGAAACCTTCTTAATCGATGCTAATGGTGTGATTCGTTACCGTCACGTTGGTGATGTGAACGCTCGTAACTGGAGTGAGAAACTTCAGCCTCTATATCAGCAAATGTTAGAGGAGGCGAAAAAATGAAAAAGTGGTTAATCGCTTTAGCTTCTTCATTAGTGCTCGCGTTGGCAGCTAATGCTGCAATTGAAGTTCATGAGTTTGACTCGTTAGAACAGGAAAACCAGTTCAAAGAGCTAAACCACACGCTGCGCTGCCCTAAGTGTCAAAACAATACTATAGGTGACTCTAATGCTGAGCTTGCTGTAGACCTTCGTCAGAAAGTCTATGAGATGACCAAAGAAGGTAAATCTAAGCAAGAGATTATCGACTATATGATCGCTCGCTACGGCAACTTTGTGACTTATAATCCACCGCTGACATTCGCAACGGCTATCCTCTGGGTTGGCCCGTTATTTGTCGTGGTGTTCGGTTTTGGTCTGATTGTAATGCGCAGTCGTAAGAACCGCGTTAAGCAAACTGAACAAGCAGGCAGCGAGTGGAGCGATGAAAAAGAAGCTCAACTGAAAGCGTTGCTGGATGAAAAAGAGACTGGAGATAAGCAGTAATGACACTTTTTTGGATATCAACAGTCGGTCTTGTTGTCGTTGCAATCGCACTGCTGGCAATCACTCTTAGCAGTAAGAAAGCCAACAACGATGAACAGCTTCGTGATGAATTAAACAAGGCATTCTATAAAGATCGTCTTTCTGAGTTGGAAGTGGAAAACGAAGAAGGCTTGGTAGAGAACCAACAAGACTTAATCGATGACCTTAAACAATCACTGCTTGACGATATTCCACAACAGCAGCAACAAACCGAGAAATTCAATATTTCGCCAATGGCGATACTGATTCCTTCTGTTGCTTTGGTTGTTATCTTGACTTACGGCATGTATATGCATTTTGGTGGTGCAACCAAGGTGAAAAATTGGCAAGAAGTCACGGCTAATCTTCCTGAATTGTCGAAGAAGCTGATGGCGGGCTCTGCTGAGCCAATGACCGAAGATGAGATGAAAGATCTTACTTTGGCATTGCGTACGCGTTTGCACTACCAAAAAGACGATGCAACGGGCTGGTTGCTGTTAGGTCGAATCGCCCTTGCGAATCGCGACGTGACAACCGCAACAGACGCGATGGAAAAAGCCTATCGCTTAACGCCTAATGATGCAGATGTTAAGTTGGGTTACGCTCAAGCTCTGATGATGTCTCAAGATGAAATGGACAATAATCGTGCAAGAAGCCTTCTTACTAGCTTGATTCAAGAAGAGTATGTTGATCTTCGAGTGTTCTCGCTATTGGCATTTGATGCATTTGAGCGAGAAGATTTCCCAGGCGCTATCCGTTATTGGTCGATTATGCAGAAAATGATTGGTCCAGAAGACAGCCGCTATGAAATGCTTTCTCGAAGCATTGAGAGTGCCAAAGCGCGCATGGGTGAACCGATTGTTCAAGGTAAGTCAGTGGCGGTGACGATTTCACTAAGCCCTGATGCTCGTATCCCAGAAGATGCAGCTCTAATCGTCTCAGTACACCCAGCTGACGGTTCGCCAATGCCAGTTGCGGCAGCGCGCTATCCGCTAGGCACTTTCCCACGCACTGTTGTTTTGGATGATAACAACAGCATGATGGAAGGGCGTAAGCTATCAAGTTTAGATGGCCTTATTGTGAGAGTTCGTATCGACAGTGATGGTAATGTTGCTACTCGTGATGGCGATTGGTTTGGTGAAAGCCAGCCTGCTAAATTAGGTGATACCGTGGAGGTGTCTATTAATCAGCAGTACTGATGCCTATAACACATAGTCATACTGATTAATAAATATTGGCCTAGATTGTTGCTTTAACTAGCCTGTGTAGTTGCATACCGCTATACTCATTATTAGTGGTTATAACAACAATCTAGAGCTTAATTCCTAATTATCAAAGTATTAGGATAGAAAAATACGAAACTGCTCAGATTGTCATGGCTTATGGATGAGGTTATGCAGTCAGCATCAACCGGCAAAAAGATAACTCTTTTTGCCGTTTTTGTTTCTTGCGTATTTCTGTTTGGTTGCTCTTCATCTCCTGAAGAAATCCAGCCAATAGAAAGTCAAGAGACAACGACGACTTTGGATTCTAGCTCAAGCGAGTCCAGCGATCTGCAAGTCGAGAACAGTGAACAACAACCTGACAATGATACGACTCAGGTTGGAACCGATGTCTATGACCCCTTCGAGAGCTTTAACCGAGCAATGTGGGCGATTAACTATGACTATTTAGACCCCTATTTTGTGCGTCCCGTCTCTCTCGCCTATGTCAACTACACGCCTGACCCTGTCAGACTAGGGGTACGTAACTTCCTAGCGAACCTTGATGAGCCGTTTAGCGCTGTAAACAATGTTGTTATGGGGAATGGCGGCAAGGCGCTAGATCACTTCAATCGCTTTTGGATAAACAGTACGTTAGGTTTATTAGGCTTTATTGATATCGCGTCTGCGGCCGGTATTGAAAAGCGAGATAAAAAAGAGTTTGGTGATGCAATTGGGCATTATGGAGTCGGTACGGGCCCATATTTTATGATACCGGGCTACGGACCGATTACCTTGCGTGAAGGTGCGGATGTAGTAGATGGATTATATCCGCCGATATCTTTCTTGAACTTCTGGGCTAGCTTTGGCAAGTGGGCCTTGGAAGGAATGGAAAAACGTGCGCTAGTCGTCCCTCAAGAAGCAACACTCGAACAGTCACCAGATCCTTATTCGCTTACTCGGGATATTTATATCCAACGTCAGAACTACAAAGCAGAAGTAGTGGATGATGAAGTGGATGCGGAGGAAGAAGCTTATATTGATGACTACTTGGAGGATTTTGAGTAGCTCAAGAAGGCACTTTGTAAAGAGATCCTCATTGTGAATAATAGAGGATCTCTTAATTAGCTATAGAGACTATTAGAAACGATAGTTAGCTTGTACGCCTACAATCCAAACATCACCTGAGATTTCACCAGTGAAATCACCAAAAACGGACGCAGCTTGGTCATGTGAGTCGCGAGGTTCAACGATCGGAGCTTTACGCGCCATTATATAAGTCAAACCACCATCCAAAGTGAACTGTTCTGTAAATGCATAGCTAGCACCAGCACTTAACCATGTACGATCTGTTTCTGGAATAGTGGTTGTACGGTATTTATCGTCAACAGCTGACATATCGTAAGCAACACCACCACGCAACGTTACTTTTTTATTTAAACTGTACGTAGTACCCAGAGCGAAACGATAGCTATCTTTCCAGTATTCACCTTTAATATGATCGCTCATACCATTGTCGTATTCGGCAACAAGTTTGTCGAAGTCACTCCATTGGGTCCAGTTGATACTTCCATGAACTGCCCATTTTTCATTTAGTTGATGGAATGAAGCTAGTTCAAGGGTTGCTGGTAGAGGGACTGAGAGCGTTCCGCCAATACTTTGGTTTGGTACTAATAAACCACTGGCATCACCTTCGAAGTCCATAGTTACTTTCGACTTATAAGCAATACCAACACGGTTGTCAGGATTAATCTGCCAAGCCGCACCAAGCTGATAGCCCCAAGAGCTATCTTTTCCTTCCATATACTTCAGGTCAGTGCCTGTTACGGGAACTGAAGCACCAAAATGTCCTTCTCCAGTGACGAAACGAATACCGCCACCAATACTAAATTGCTCATTAATTTTATAACCTAAGCTAGCGACAGCTTCTACGGTCATTACTTTCGCTTGATTGCCATACTGGGTCGCAAGAAAGCTACTATCAAGCTCTGTTTCCATACCGTAGTTTGACCCTAGAGCGAGGCCAGCAGTAAAACTATCATTAATTTGATGTGACACGTATAAGTTAGGTACAGGTGCACTATGAGCAATGTCTTTAGCTTCAGTGTAACCATATGTTGAAGAGGTGCCTGTAACGTCAATATTTGGGTCGACATAAAGCACACCACCAGATATCTGAGTACCCTCTAGATAAGTCAACATTGCTGGGTTACGCCATTGTGCGCTTGCATTGTCAGCCATTGCTGCCTCACCTGCAAATGCGCGTCCTAGACCAGTCGCTGAATATTCTGCTAGTTGAAAACCTGCCGCTGAGACCTGTGTAGAGGAGAGCAGCCCCAAAACCACTGCAAGAGATAGGGGAGTTCGTTTTGAAATTGTCATTATTGTTCGCTCAAAGTATTTCCATTTAGAGCGGTGATTCTATTTTTAGAGTAAATGCTTTAAAACTAATTTATTACAAATACATCATTTTTGAATTTAAATATCGTAAAAATATATTATTGTGGGTTAATAATCTAGATGTTATGGTGATGTTTCAAAAATTCAGCTTACATCTGTATACAAAAACTAAGAAAAGGTATGACCAGTTGTATGCTGAAAGTGAAGGGTAGAGTAGGGGTAGATAGAAAAAAGGGTCGGAATACCGACCCTTAAGAATTTTAGCTGTTTAGCTTAGAAGCTGTAGCTGTATTGGATACCTGCAAGCCATGCGTTAGCATGTGTGGTTGCAGTTAGTTCTGGAGCTAAAGGAGCGCTCGATTCGGTTACAGAAACATCTTTACCTGCTAGGTAAGTTAGACCTAGGTCAATCGTGTGGTGTTTCTTGAAGTTATAACCAGCACCGACAGAGAACCATTGACGATCTGAGTCTGGTACAGAAATCGAGCGGTCTTGGTCTTGCGCTGCTGTGTCATACATATAGCCAGCACGTAGAGTCCATTCTTCATTTAAGTAGTACGTACCACCTAGAGCAAAGTGGTAGCCATCTTGCCAGTTGTATTCTTTAATAGTTTCGTTGTTATTAGTTTCTACTTTGTCAAATACGCTCCAACCAATCCATTGAACGCTATAATGAACCGCGAATTTGGTATCAGTAATTTTGTGGAAACCACTAAACTCTACCATGCTAGGCAGCTTTAGATCGATACTGCTGGCATTTGGATCGGCCAGATATTCAACGGTGCCATCTGCGGTAACTGTTGGGCTATAGTGGTATGCTAAACCGAATCGGTTATCTTCATTTAGCTCAAACACAGTACCGACATTGAAACCAACACCAACGCCGCTAGCATCAATGTTTACAACTTTGGTTTCATTTAGCACAGGTGTAGAAGGGCTAGTTGTACGCTCTAGCTTGCCTGAGCCTTGGACGATATCAATACCACCACCAACACTCCACTGCTCATTAATGCGGTATGCAGCATTTAGTGTGTAGTTGATGCTGGAAATCTCTGTTGTACCGCCATAGACCTTAGCATAGTTATTGTCTCCGAAAGAGTCATCGAAGTTGTTAGTGGTTCCAAAGTTAGAATAGATACCAGCACCTAAAGCCCATTTGTCATTTAGGCGATGGATATAATAGATATTAGGTACATATGACGTTGCCGTGTTGTTTGCATCAGGTTCTTGTATACCCAGAGAACCCGCACCACCGATATCTTTAACATCAATGCTAGATGCGATGACATTCAAACCACCAGAAAACTGGTGCGAATCAAACAACGTCATCGCTGCCGCGTTACGCGCCATTACCGAAGCGTTATCCGCAATTACTGCATCACCCGCAAACGCACGACCTAAGCCTGTTGCTGATTGAGAGTTAAGTTGGAAACCTGCTGCTGCTGCATGTTGAGAGGCGAAAGTGAGTGACGAGACTGCCACTGCTAATAGTGTTTTTTTATACAGACGCGAAGTAGTCATTTAGTATACATCCTTTTTTGTAATCGCCTCTTTGGGCGTTAGTGAAAATTGAGTTAATGCTCAATTTCGGGGCTGATCCTAATCGCTAGTATAGGCAATAGAAATCTGACCAGTAACTAAAATCGTGTAAAAAGTATATAAATGATGACTAATTGGCAGGAAATGCATCGAAAAAGGTTATTTCTAGAGTTTGTACTCTAAAAATAACGATATCAATAAAAAAAGAGCCCTACTCAGAAATAGGGCTCTTTTATCTGTAAAATTAAGCAGGGTTAAGGATTTTCTTAATGTTTTCGCCGATTTTACTAAAATCTTCGCCTTCTTCACCAACAAGGATGAAACTAGCGTCGCCAATCGGTTCGACCATTCCTGCCATACCGTCTTTATCGAAAGATTTCGTTTGCTCGCTTGCGATGCCGGTTAAGAACAGAGTAACTTTACCTTTCTCACCTTGAAATACCATGTGCATTGCGTTGGATTCACCAAAACCGCAGTGATTCAAATAGTAAACATGGTAAGGAAAGCTCTGACCGATCTGATATGCAAATGGCAGCAATTTAGCATTGATTTGAGCCTTAGACACGTTTTCATCAAGGGGCTCAATAAAGCCCATTTCTTCATGAACGTGTTTCATAGCAGTATCAGTTAACGAAGCTTGGGCCGGTGAAACGACCACATTTCCCCAATTAACTTGGCCAACTAGCAAGCCAAATGCGAAAGCGATGGACGCAGCTAACGAAAGCGCACGCTTACCGAACTTCACTTTGACCACATTGCTTTCTGGTTGGTTAAATAAGATCCGGTCGGCTAAATCATCGGGAACATCGACTTTCATCGCTTGTTCGATGCGAGCGTCCAATGACAAAATATCGTCCATATATTTCGCATTGCTTTCACTTTGTTGGATCGCTTTCAATAACTCAGCATCTTTCGCCTTCGGATCGGACATAATACGACGACGGAATTCTAACTCATCCATTGTGTTGCCCCCTAGGTGAATCCGCAGACTCCAACATTTCCTTGAGCTGGTTACGTGCTCTAAATAATCGAGTCATTACAGTGTTTTTGTTAAGGTCGAGAATCGAGCCGATCTCTTCGCCACTAAAGCCACCAACGACTTGTAGAAAGAGGGGTTCGCGATACTCAACATCGAGTTTCATAATTTGTGCTTGAAGCCATTCCTGCTGATGGTGCGGATCATCAGAAACCTTTGCATCATTGCCGTAATCATCAATATCCACGAGATCAAATTGCTTACGTTCAAAACGTCGAGCATTCTCTCTACGTAGAATCGTGATAAGCCATGACTTCGCGGCTTTTTCGTCTTGGAGGCTATCCAGAGACTTCCATGCTCGCAAGCAAGTTTCTTGTACGAGATCTTCGGCGACCGGCTTATCTTTGCACAACCAATAAGCGTATCGATACAAATCTCTATGATAAGCACGAACCAGTGCTTCGTATTTTCTTTGTTTGTCCATATTCGAGTTGACCGGACCACTCGAAGATTTCTTTCCAAACATTTTAATAAATGCCACAGGAGTCCCCATTTTGCTCTGTGATTCGTGTTTTTTTCCCTGGATTGATGGCAAAGTCACTCAAAATTGATCTAGTTCAAAATTAAGACCTGAGGAGCGGTTATATTAACCCTTGTCATCTCGTTGGTCTTTCGGGACTAACATGTTGAGCAAGATGACACTTCCTTTTGAAGGCTGACTTTACTTTCTCCTAATCAGGAAACTGATTATTTTCAATTGGCGCAAGTTAATTGCTTTATAGATTCCAACCACACAATTTACTGTGTGGTTTTTTTTTGCTCGTAGAATCTATCTTCTTGTTTTCACTGTTCCTATTGTCGCTTAGCTTGCGTCATTCTCATATTCCATTTTGGTCGACCATATCACGTTATTCAATAAATCCATCAAGTTTTATTAAACGACTGTTTTAAATTCTTAACATCTTCGTTACAATGTTGTGGTCAGACCTCTTAGGAAGGAGAAATTATGAGCAGTAAGGAAGTGGGGAAAATCGATCTCACCACCCGTAACGGCGAACGTATCGCTGTAGTTGCAGGGTTGCGCACCCCTTTTGCGCGCCAAAGCACCGAATTTAGCCAAGTACCCGCTGTTGACCTAGGAAAGATGGTCGTTGCCGAAATGATGGCACGTACCGATATCGACCCTAAGTTAATTGACCAAGTGGTATTTGGTCAGGTTGTTCAGATGCCAGAAGCCCCTAACATTGCACGAGAAATTGTTCTTGGCACAGGCATGAACATTCATACTGACGCTTATAGTGTGACAAGAGCTTGTGCGACTAGTTTCCAAGCTGCTGCCAATGTCTGCGAAAGTATTATGGCTGGCACCATTGATGTTGGGATTGCTGGTGGTGCCGATTCATCTTCTGTTTTACCTATTGGGGTTTCTAAAAAACTGGCGGCGAACCTACTTGCTTTGAGTAAAACCAAAACAGTCGGCCAAAAACTTAGCATTCTTAAGAAGTTGTCTTTCAAGGACCTTATGCCTGTGCCACCTGCGGTCGCTGAGTATTCGACTGGTTTATCTATGGGACAAACGGCTGAGCAAATGGCGAAATCTCATGGAATTACTCGCCTTGAACAAGATGAATTAGCACATCGCTCTCACTCCCTTGCATCGCAGGCTTGGAAAGAAGGCAAAGTGCGTGATGAGGTAATGACGGCCTTCCCTGAACCATATAAGAAGAGCCTAGATCAAGATAACAACATCCGTCATGACTCAGAGCTTGCTAGCTATAGTAAGCTTCGTCCAGCATTCGATCGCCAATATGGCACCGTAACTGCGGCTAACAGTACGCCGCTGACCGATGGTGCTGCAGCTATTATGTTGATGCGTGAAGGTCGAGCTAAAGAGCTGGGTTTAGAAATCAAAGGCTATATCCGCTCTTATGCGTTCTCTGCTATTGGCGTTCGTGAAGATATGCTGATGGGGCCATCTTATGCGACACCTATGGCACTAAATCGCGCTGGAATCTCGTTATCAGATTTAACGCTTATCGACATGCATGAAGCCTTCGCTGCCCAAGCACTTTCTAACGTCAAGATGTTTGCAAGCGAGTCATTTGCTAAAGAAAAGCTTGGCCGTTCGAGTGCAATTGGCGAAATTGATATGGAGAAATTCAACGTACTTGGTGGTTCACTTGCCTATGGCCACCCATTCGCAGCCACTGGTGCACGAATGATTACGCAAACACTGAACGAGCTTAAGCGTCGCGGTGGTGGATTAGCGCTTAACACCGCCTGTGCGGCTGGTGGTTTAGGTGCGGCAATGATTCTGGAGGTAGAATAATGAGCGAGCAAAAAGCCTTTCATCTTAATGTTGATGAGCAGAACATTGCATGGCTTGGAATAGATGTTCCAGGTGAGAAAATGAATACCCTTCAAGCTGCGTTTGCCGATGAAATGGCACAAGTTTTTTCTGAGCTTGAAGAGAAAAAATCGGCACTTAAAGGGTTGATTGTCCACTCATTGAAATCGGATAACTTTATTGCCGGAGCAGATGTGAGAATGCTTGATGCATGTACATCTGCAGAAGAAGCACAAGCGTTAGCTGCAAAAGGGCAAGAGATGTTTCAGCAGCTTTCCGATCTCCCATTCCCTGTTGTCGCTGCGATTCACGGCCCCTGCTTGGGCGGTGGTCTAGAGCTCGCACTTGCCTGTGATTACCGAGTATGTAGTGATTCAGGTATTACTAAGCTAGGACTACCTGAAGTTCAGCTCGGTCTGCTTCCTGGCTCTGGTGGCACACAGCGATTACCGAGACTTATTGGGCTACTGCCTTCTCTTGACCTTATTCTTACTGGTAAGCAACTTCGAGCCAAAAAGGCGAAGAAACTTGGTGTTGTCGATGCAAGCGTGCCGCACACTATTTTGTTGGACGTAGCGAAAGATTTCTTAGATAAGGGCAAAAAGCGCAAAGCGAAAAAGCTCACCAAGAAAGAAGTGTTGATGTCAGGTACCGGTCTTGGTCGTAAAGTTATCTTTGACCAAGCAGCGAAGAAGACCAACGAAAAAACACGCGGCAACTATCCTGCGGCCGATGCCATTTTAGATGTGATTCGCTATGGTCTCGAAAAAGGCATGAAGAAAGGGCTGGAGAATGAAGCTAAACGCTTTGGCGAATTAGTGATGACTTCAGAATCTAAAGCATTACGTTCTATTTTCTTCGCTACCACAGAGATGAAGAAAGAATTTGGTAGTGACGCACAACCTAAAGCCGTCGACAACGCTGTGGTACTGGGCGGTGGCTTAATGGGGGCGGGTATTACTCACGTCACCGTATGCAAAGCGAAAGTGCCAGTTCGCATTAAAGATGTTGCTAATGAAGGCATTGTGAATGCGCTTAACTACAACTTTAAGTTGTTAGAGAAAAAGCGTAAGCGTCGCATTATCTCTAAAGCGGATCTACAAGCGCAAATGTTGCAAATGGCTGGCGGCACAGACTTTACTGGTTTTGCCAAGGCCGATGTTGTGGTCGAAGCGGTATTTGAAGATCTGTCGTTGAAACAACAGATGGTGAATGACGTCGAGACCAACGCTAAACCAGAAACCATTTTTGCTACCAATACTTCATCCATTCCTATCGCGCAGATTGCTGAAAAAGCGGAACGTCCAGAAAATGTGGTTGGTCTGCATTACTTTAGTCCAGCCGATAAAATGCCGTTGGTGGAAGTGATTCCGCATGAAGGTACATCGGATGAAACTATCGCGACTATGGTTAAGTTTGCCAGAAAGCAAGGTAAAACACCGATTGTCGTTAAAGACCAAGCAGGCTTCTACGTAAACCGTATTCTTGCGCCTTACATGAATGAAGCGGCAAACGTCCTACTATCAAACGAGCCGATTGAAGCGCTTGATA
Source organism: Vibrio mediterranei (assembly GCF_900088415.1). Lineage (GTDB taxonomy): Bacteria > Pseudomonadota > Gammaproteobacteria > Enterobacterales > Vibrionaceae > Vibrio > Vibrio mediterranei. The sequence goes on along the minus strand of NZ_FLLQ01000002.1, from coordinate 550,126 downwards.
ACGCTTTGTTGGACTTTGGTTTCCCTGTGGGTCCTATCACACTGTTAGATGAAGTAGGTGTTGATATTGGCGCTAAGATCATGCCGATTCTAGTCGCTGAGCTAGGCGAGCGATTCCAAGGCCCAGATGTTTTCGACAAACTATTAAACGATGGTCGTAAAGGCAGAAAAACAGGTAAAGGTTTCTATACCTATAAAGGTAAGAAGAAGTCGGTGGACAGTTCGGTGTACAGCGTTCTTGGCCTGAAACCTGAAGCTAAGATGTCTGAGAAAGATATCGCTATTCGCTGTGCTTTACCTATGTTGAATGAAGCAGTGCGCTGCTTGGACGAAGGCATTATTCGCAGTCCACGTGATGGTGACATTGGTGCGATCTTCGGTATTGGTTTCCCACCATTCTTAGGTGGTCCTTTCCGCTATATGGATACGATTGGAATTAAGAAAGTCGTTGAGTTGATGAACCAGCACGCAGAGAAATACGGTGACCGCTTTGCACCATGTGATGGCTTGTTAACCCGAGCTGGACTTGACGAAACCTTCTATAAATAAGCGTTAAAAAAGAAAACCCCTCAAATGAGGGGTTTTTTATTATCCTAAATCCGTATCCTTCGGCCTTAATTGAAACTCTTCAATTGAGCCTATCTCTAAACCTAGGTCCAAACGTGGCGCGTTAATATGCGCTTTACCTTGGCTGTGCATGATCAGTCGATTGGCGGTTCTGGGTTTTAGCTCATTCACAACAAAGCGAATCATATCCGCCCTTGTAAGTGACTTAAGTTCAGCTAGCACCTTCTCTCGCTGGTTAAACTCAGTGTCTTTGTTGCCAATAGCAATCCATAGTCGCTGAGCTCGTCCTCGTAAAGTTGTATCAGGGGTTGAGATTTGATTCCAAAGACCTTTCTTACTGCTATGCCACTGGTAATCATTAAGTTCTAGTAACACCATATAGAAGGCGTTAAGAAATTCGTCGATTGAGCGAATCAAATCGTTGGGCGCTGCATTTGGCGATTGGACATACAATACAATACCAGGATGACGGTTAAGCGGCATATTACCAGTGCCAACCATATAGCCGAGCTGCTGCTTGGTACGAATCTCATGAAAGAAGGTGGCGGACATCAGGTGGTTCGCCAACGAGTACAGCGCAATGCTTCTTGGTTCAATATCTTCACACTGATAGTAAACCACGATGGCAGAGTCATCTTGGTCGCAGAATACTTCTTTTTGGAAACTGCCATTCTCCCCAAGCATGACCAAAGGACGCAGGCTTTCTTCGTATTTTTGATTATTCAGTCTAAGGGCATCTTTCAAAGTAGTGGCGATATCGAGTGCGCCTTGGCGATGCCAATCACCGTAGACAAACATCTCAATATGCAGCTCGGACAAAATAGACTGAACGAAGTTAGGTAGCTCGTCCACCTCGATAGACTCAAGAGCTTCGATTAGCACCGGATAAGGCGGGTTGTTTGGTTGCAATATCCCGGTCATCGCATTGAATAACTGTGAAATAGGACGATCTTTGGCCGTGTTGCGCCAGCTTCTCAATAGTTGCGATTTGATGCTTTCGAATCGGGCAGGATTAAACTCTCTAGACGCGAATCGCTTAAGAATCATTTCCAGTAGCTGAGGCTGTTTTTTACTGAATCCTGAGATGGACAGCGTGACACCACCTTGGTGTGCATACATGTCATACCCAAGACCAGCCACTTCAGCGGGGTAAGTTTCTTCAGACAATGAGTCGAGGAACATTTCAACGCATAAGCGAGTCTTGACAATGTTCTTGGGTGAATTGACAGAATGAGGACTATCGATAGCAATAAACACTACGCCTTTTGGGACGTTGAATTTATCGTCTTGTAGGTGCCACAGCCTAAAGCCGTCAAGGTCTTCAATTAGCTCAGGGTGCTCTCCATTGGACTCAACAGGGTAGGTCTTTAAATCGTAGTTAATAAATGGATTTTTCTCTGGCAATCCAAATGGAAGCTCAGAAAACGCAGGCAACTGATTAAAGAATGCTATCTGTTCGTCAGTAAAACGCGTTACAGAATAGGGCGTAAAATACCACTTCGCTTGTTGGTCGTAATGTTGCTCTTTAGCGACTAAGGTTGCTTTCAAATTGTCTGTGGTGAGATAGGAACCATATAGCTTCAATAGCTCTTCATCATAACCAGACATTTTATAGTCGCCGTAGACAATATCCTCTGGCAAATAGTTTTGCATGTTCATTACAAGGTGGCTAACGAGATCTAATGGGCGTGCAGGTTCTTGAAATTGGAACGCTGATTCGGTGACAGCCCTTTTTTCATCGTAGCGCCATTCATCCATGCCGTCAGACTTTATTAGCGCGGTAAACTGGAAAACGGCTTGGATGATCTCATCAACATGCTCTAAGCCAACAGGTGTTAAAGAGACGCTGACACTGAATTCGCGAAAGTTACTGCCCGACGCTCCACCACCAGCAGATAGCGAGGTAATCCACCCTTTGTTTTTAAGATAAAGCATTAAGCTGCCTTGACCTTCGTAGCCGAGTAAGTTGGCGAAGTATGACATTGGCTTTTGGTGATAATGCTGATTCGTGGCAGGTAATGGGAAAGAGAGAATCAGCTTGCGGATCTCTTTAATAGGTTCTACTTGAATTAGAACTTCGGTATGTTCTTTCGTCGTAAAAGGGACATCAACTACTTTGCCGTGTAATTGATTATTGCCCACATCGCTAAACTTGCTGGTAGCCCATTGCTCGAGCTCATCAAGTTCATGAGGGCCTATGAGTGCTAATGTCATAAGGTCAGCAGAGTATTGTTCTTTATGAAAACGAACAATTTCTTCGCGAATACTTTGCCCATTCCGATCACTCAGCGTGTCGATATTTCCGACGGAAAATTTAGAAAATGGGTGAGCTTGGTTAATGGTCTCTTTTTGGACCTGATACAAACGTCGTCCATCTTCATTCAGCTTTAGTTTGTACTCTGAATCTACCGCTTGACGCTCTTTGTCGAGCGCTTCCTCATTAAAAAGAGGGGCAGAAAAAAACTGGCTGAAACGGTCGAGACCTTTTTCAAAAGCGTTTGGATAAATATCGAAGAAAAAGCACGAGTGCTCAGTGCCTGTCCACGCATTATTTGAGCCACCATGTTGGCTAATAAAAGACTGGAATTCACCAACTTTGGGGTATTTGTCTGTGCCGAGAAACAGCATATGCTCCAGGTAATGAGCGAGCCCTTCACGATCATCAGGATCGTCAAAATGACCGACATTAACGGCCAGAGCGGCAGCCGATTTTTGAGCCTGCATATCTTGAATAAGCAGCACTCTTAGCTCATTGTTGAGAGTAAGGTAGCGATAGGAGCGACTATCATTAGGACTTAGATGCACTTATCTTCTCCAGATTAAGCGGAAGCTTGGACAGCTCAACCAAGCACCTGGCAACAAAAGCAATGTCTCACTATTGGTACTAACAGGGTTTACCAATACTTAAGTAAAATAATTATGACGTTAAATAAGAGACACGCAAAAACAAAGTTACAAATATTTTTAGACTACTTATTAAATTGTTAAGAAAGTCGAAGCCTTTAGCAAGTGAATTGATATAATTAATTTTTTTAAATAAGTATAGCTCTGTATCGATGGAACGATGAAGTTAACCATCAGTAGAAACAGGTAAACATATGAAAGTTTTTATAATGCGCCATGGCGAGGCCGTCCATTACGCACCTAGCGACGAAGAGCGAGCTCTGACATCTCACGGTAAAGAATGCTCGGTAATCGTTGCGAGAGCTTGCAAACAGCAAGGTTACTCGGAGTTTGACAAAGTGCTGGTCAGCCCATACCTGAGAGCACAACAAACTTGGGCTGCAATTAGTAGCGAGTTTAGTAGTAACGATGTGGTGACCTCTGACGATATTACGCCTTATGGTCAAGCGGAAGACGTGGTTGAGTATGTGTCAGCTATTGCTGAGTTAGAAAATCTAGAGTCAATTTTGCTGGTATCGCACTTGCCGTTGGTTGGTTACCTAACTGCCGAGTTTGTCGGTGATATCAGTGCACCAATGTTTCCAACATCAGGCTTAGTGTGCATTGAGTATGATGTGGAGAGAAGGCAGGGCGAAGTGCTCTGGCACATTCACCCTTAGGGCGTTACTTTTCTGGTATTGAAAGCAATACCAACAGAGCACCATCACCACCAAACTCGAGTGGTGCTTGGTGAAACGCCATTACGTCTGGATGCTGCGCCAACCAAAGAGGCGCTTTTTGTTTCAGAATGTGCTTGCCGATGCCATGCATAACGCAAGCACAATGAATGTTCTCTTTCACGCAATGAGCAATCATTGCGCCTAATTCACGTTTTGCTTCTTGTTGTGTCATGCCGTGCATGTCTAAGAAAACATCAGGTACATAGACACCACGACGTAACCTCTTTACTTCATACGTAGACACATCATCGCGAGCATAGCGCGTTGGTCCTTCATCGCTTAAGTGCGGAACAAACTCGTCCGAGAAGTAAAACTCTGCGTCTTTCGCTTCTCTATTGGTTCTTTTCGCTTCTTTTTGTTTCTTATTTCGGTTTGGCTGCTGGACTATGGTATCCTGTCGCAACTTTTTTACGCCTTGTACTGCGTCCCGGAATAGACCGAAATCATCATCGGTATTGTCGTCTTTCTGGCTCATTAATGGGAACAACTCATTAAATTAGGTTATTAGCAGTATTGTAGCGCTTTTTGGAGGCAATTTTGGATAAGATTTTTGTGGAAGAAGCCGTTTCTGAGCTTCACACATTACAAGATTTGATTCGTTGGACGGTCAGTCGTTTCAACGCAGCGGGTCTTTTTTACGGCCACGGCACTGACAATGCTTGGGATGAAGCGGTTCAGCTGATTCTGCCAACGCTGTACTTACCTATCGATGTGCCACCGCATGTTTTGAACTCACGCTTAACAAGTAGTGAGCGTCTTCGCGTTGTTGAGCGTGTGATTAAGCGTATCAACGATCGCACTCCAACAGCTTACTTGACTAACAAAGCGTGGTTCTGTGGTTTAGAGTTCTTCGTTGATGAGCGCGTATTAGTGCCGCGTTCTCCAATTGGCGAATTAATTGAGGCGCAGTTCCAGCCATGGTTAAGTGAAGAGCCGGTACGCATCATGGACCTTTGCACTGGCAGTGGCTGTATTGCGATTGCATGTGCACATGCATTCCCTGATGCCGAAGTAGACGCTATTGATATCTCTACCGATGCATTGGAAGTTGCAGAACAAAACGTTCAAGACCACGGCCTCGAGCAGCAAGTGTTCCCAATTCGCTCTGATTTGTTCCGCGATCTGCCAAAAGAGAAATACAACCTGATTGTCTCAAATCCACCATATGTGGATGAAGAAGATATGAATTCTTTACCAGAAGAGTTTACTCATGAGCCGGAGCTTGGTCTTGCGGCAGGGACAGATGGATTGAAATTGGTGCGTCGTATTCTTTCTAATGCACCAGACTACTTAACTGACAACGGCATTCTTATTTGTGAAGTGGGTAACTCCATGGTTCACATGATGGAACAGTACCCTCATATTCCATTTACTTGGATTGAATTCGAAAACGGTGGGCACGGCGTATTTATGCTGACGCGAGAGCAGCTTGTTGCCCACGCTGAGGAATTTGCAATCTATAAAGATTGATCGTTAACGAGATGACTTAAGACGCCGCAATGAGAATTGCGGCGTTTTTTTGTTTGGGGGTTTACAACGTCTGCCTTTGTCGTCACTATGAAATCACGAAGAACAGACAGGCATTGAACAAGCTCGGATATAGCTTGTTCTGACAGACAGAGGAAGTAATGGCAGGAAATAGCATCGGACAACATTTTCGTGTAACAACATTTGGAGAAAGTCACGGTATTGCATTGGGTTGTATCGTTGATGGTTGTCCTCCAGGGCTAGAAATTACCGAAGCCGATCTGCAAGTAGACTTAGATCGTCGCCGCCCAGGTACCTCAAAGTATACAACTCAGAGACGTGAACCTGATGAAGTAAAAATCCTCTCTGGGGTGTTTGAAGGACAAACAACAGGTACATCAATTGGCCTGCTGATTGAAAATACCGATCAGCGTTCTAAAGATTATTCGGAAATTAAAGATAAATTCCGCCCCGGTCATGCCGACTATACCTATCACCAAAAGTACGGGGTACGCGATTACCGAGGTGGTGGTCGTTCATCAGCTCGTGAAACCGCAATGCGTGTTGCGGCTGGTGCAATTGCAAAGAAATATCTTAAACAAGAATTCGGTGTAGAAATTCGTGCTTACTTATCACAAATGGGCGATGTGTCTATCGAAAAGGTCGATTGGAATGAAATCGAAAACAACGCGTTCTTCTGCCCTGACGTGGATAAAGTCGAAGCGTTTGATCAGCTGATTCGTGACCTGAAAAAGCAGGGTGATTCCATTGGCGCTAAGCTGCAAGTAGTAGCAACCAATGTACCAGTTGGCCTTGGGGAGCCTATCTTTGATCGTCTTGATGCTGATATTGCTCATGCATTGATGAGCATTAATGCCGTTAAAGGTGTCGAGATTGGCGATGGCTTTGATGTGGTAAACCAAAAAGGTAGCGAACATCGTGACCCTTTAACGCCTGAAGGCTTTTCAAGCAACCACGCTGGGGGCATTTTAGGTGGTATTTCTACCGGGCAAGATATCGTTGCGAATATTGCTCTAAAACCAACATCAAGTATTACCGTTCCGGGAGACACAATTACTCGAGCTGGTGAGCCAACTCAGCTAATTACCAAAGGTCGCCACGATCCTTGCGTGGGCATTCGTGCTGTGCCAATCGCGGAAGCGATGCTAGCGATTGTTCTCCTTGATCACTTACTGCGTCATCGTGGTCAAAACCACGGTGTAACGACAGAAACTCCGGTTATTTAGCTCGAATAAGCAACAGACTTGAAGCCTCGCAGTAACGCTGCGAGGCTTTTTTTGTACCTCATCACGTCTTGAACAATAAATGCTCAAAATTAGTGATGATATGAAATTAGTCACAATAATTTTAGGGGTATAGGGTCACACTAGAACTTCATCGAGAAAAGGAGTGCATTTATTGGACAGAAGGATCCGAAAAATGACTTGGAAGACGAGCTGGCGGGTAACCGCCGACTCGATGCAACTGTGCTTGTTTCCAATCATTTTAGGAGTCCATTATGTCTCAACATGAAATCAGAAATATTGCCTTTGTCGGTCAAACAGGAACCGGTAAAACCAGCCTAATTGAACGCCTGCTTTTTGAGTCCCATTCCAGCCAGCATCTTGGTCATGTGGAAGATGGTGACACCATCACTGATTTTGATGACCAATCCATACACTACCAGCATAGTGTTGAAGCAACTCCCGTTACACTCTCTTGGCAAAAACACCAAATGAATATTATCGATACTCCAGGACAAGCTGAGCTGCTTGGCCGCACTTTGAGTATCTTTCCTGCTGTTGAAACGACGGCATTGATTCTTGATGCCAGTTTACCAATTAACCAAGTGTCAGAACGCCTTTTCAAATTTGCTCAAGAGCAGAAAAAATGCCAAATGATCGTGGTGAACAAGATTGACCAACATACCGATAAATTGGTGGCACTCTTAGAAGACATTGAGCAACGTTTTGGCGCTCAATGTTTGCCAATAAACTTACCTTCCGATAAGCCCGCAGAGGTCATAGACTGTTACTTCGAACCTAATCCAGAGCAAGCGACCTTGTTTAGCGGAGTTGAAGATGCCCATGAACTGCTCATCGATCAAGTAGTGGAGGTAGATGAAGCCTTGATGGAGCTATACCTAGAACAGGGCTCAGAATTAACACCAGAACAGCTTCATGATCCATTTGAGGAAGCCTTGCGCACTGGGCATGTAATACCAGTATGTTTCGTATCGTCCGATACGGGGGCAGGTTGTGATCTTCTGCTTCGTACATTGGCAGAAATTATGCCAATGCCTGATGAAGGTAACCCACCTTTATTAGAGAAAAATGGCAAACGAGTATCAATTGACTGCGATAAACGTGACCACACGGTCGCACATGTCTATAAAATAAATGTAGACCCATACATGGGCAAACTTGCTTATGTCCGAGTTTTCCAAGGAGAGCTCACAACTGGTAGCCAGTTGTTTGTTGGAGATAGCAGCAAGGCATTCAAAGTGGGCCATTTGTATAATCTGCAAGGTAAAAAACGACAAGAAATTAGCAGTGCTAAAGCCGGCGATTTATGTGTACTTGTTAAGGTGGATGATCTGGAGTTTGATTCGGTCATTCATGACTCCCATGATGAAGATGGAGTGGCGTTCAAAACACTAAACTTCCCTGAATCCATGTATAGCTTAGCCCTGCGCCCCAAAAAACGTGGTGATGAGCAGAAGCTTTCTGATGTTTTGGCTAAGATTGCCGCAGAAGATCCGACACTGAAAATTGAGCATCGCACTCGTACCAATGAAACGGTCTTGAGTGGACAGGGTGAATTCCACCTCAAAATTGCGCTCGAAAAAATGCTTAAAGTGTTTAAGTTGGACGTTGAAACCAGTCAGCCAAGCGTTGAATATTTCGAGACCATTACTAAGCCAGCAGAAGCGCAATATCGTCACAAGAAACAAAGTGGCGGAGCTGGGCAGTTTGGAGAGGTTCAGCTAAAAGTAAAACCGCTAGCAAGAGGCGCAGGATTTAAGTTTGTCAATAAAGTGGTAGGTGGTGCCATTCCAACGGCATTAATCCCTGCTGTGGAGAAAGGCATTCAACAGGCCCTTGAAGAAGGGGCGATTTCCGGTAACCCAATTCGTGATATTGAAGTGACGGTTTTTGATGGCAAATACCATTCAGTAGATTCAAAAGAAATTGCCTTTGTTATCGCAGGTAAGAAAGCCTTTTTGCAAGCGGTTGAAGAGGCAGGTCCAATAGTACTGGAGCCGATTGTGGATTTAACACTTGAGATACCGACTGCGTCAGTAGGTGATGTATCTGGCGACTTGTCCGGTAATCGTGGATTGATTGTTGGCAGCGAACAGGGGGCGTTTGGTAGTACATTACTGGAAGCCAAGTCGCCAATTAACGAACTACAAGATTACTCGAGACGCCTCAAAGCACTGACGGGTGGCGAAGGGCGATTTAGCATGACGCTCAGCCACTATGAACCGGCACCGCCAACGATACAAAAGAAAGTATGTGAAGGCGCTGATTGATTCTGATATTTCCTAAACGATGAAAAAAAGCCCCGCACCTCGAATGAGGTTGCAGGGGCTTCCAACCGACGTTGTTGTTATTCTTCAAACGCTATAAGTTAGGATCTGTCACTCTCTTGTTGTGATTCTAGTTTAGTTGTAGTTTGGTCATTTTCCGAATCCGTGGCTTGTTCTTGCTGCTCCATCTCTGCGATTTGCTGCTCAAGTTCTTTAATTCGAATTTCTGCTTCAAGCTCGGCAACACGTTTTTCTGATTCGCTGCGCGTATCTTTGTCCAAGCTTTCGGCAAGGATCTCAGTACGCTCGGTTTCTCTCGCTTCTGCGGTATCTTTCATAGAGCCCGATACGCCACCGGCAACCGCACCCATAGTGCCTGCTTTTACTGCGACTTCAGGGCTACCAGTTAAAGCACCTGCTGTGACGCCAATAAGTGCACCACCGATGGCACCACGATTACGCGCTGCATTTCGATTCTCTTCCTCGCCATCCGTAGCCTTATTAGACGCGCATCCCGTTGCGAAAATAGCCATAACGATCGCGAGTACTTTTAAAGAATTAGACTTAAACATAGTTGAGTACCTATTGTGCGGCCACGAGCAAACGTTGCTGCGCAGCTAACATTTAATGTTGGTTGCTTTGGATGAGTCTTACTATAAAAGCAGAAGAGAGTAGGAGCGATAGAGCGGAGAAGATAGCTGATATTTACTTAGTAAATATCAGCTAAGAGAAAAAATGGTGTTGAATTGGGCTTAGTGGACGGCTTCTTCACTATCAAGGTGGAAAGAAGGCAAACGCCATTTAAACCGAACCGCTGCCATACGCAGGGTATAACCGATCACTAAGGTAACTATCGTTGTGGTCAAAGTGCTCACACCGTATTCTAGAAGAACAAGGTACAAACAGGCAGCGATGACGGAGATCGATGCGTAAAGCTCTTGGTGCAGTACCAAAGGTGTCTGACGACAAATCAAGTCACGCAACAAGCCACCAAAAACGCCAGTTACTAATCCGGAAACGATACAGATAAACGGGTGTAATCCCATGCCAAGCCCGACGTTAGTGCCAATGATGGTGAAGACAACAAGACCGAGTGCATCTAAACGAATGAACACCCCTTTGAACTTGATGATCCATTTGGCAAGCCCAGTAGTGAGAACTCCTGCCACACAAGTGATGGCGAGAAATTCAGGATGTTTTACCCAACCAAGAGGGTAATGACCAAGCAGAATATCGCGAACGGTACCACCGCCGATAGCGGTAGCACTCGCTACTAACATAACTCCAAACCAGTCCATATTGCGACGGCCAGCGCTCAGTGCGCCAGTCATTGCTTCGGCGGTAATCCCAATAATATATAAGACACTTAGCAACATGACACGATACTCGAAAATAAAAGATGCGCTAGTGTAGTGGCATAAAGGCGTTGTGACGAATGAAATATTATATAAAGGAAACGTTTTTCTGATTAATAAAACTAATGATACGACTTGTTCCCTCACCTCAAGACTTTACCTCTAGCAAAATTCCATAGACAATACGCCCCAATTGTTTTCGCTTAACTGTCACTATGCAGCATCAGTACCAAGATTTAATTACTATTTTTAACCAAACTTTCTATCAGGAATACAACACTAAGCTAGAGCTTGGTGGAGATGAGCCTATCTATTTACCTGCCGACGAAACAACGGAATATCATCGTATTGTCTTTGCACGGGGCTTTTACGCTTCAGGCTTACATGAGATTGCACACTGGTGTGTGGCGGGACCTGAGAGAAGATTATTGGAAGATTTTGGCTACTGGTATCATCCTGATGGGCGTACTCAGGAAGTGCAGAGTGAATTTGAGAAAGTAGAAATTCGCCCTCAAGCTTATGAATGGATTTTATCCGTCAGTGCGGGGTTCCCGTTTACCGTAAGTTGTGACAATCTAAGCGGCGATTTTGAGCCAGATAGAGTGGCGTTTATGAGTAAAGTACACGACGAAGTAATGGCAATACTTTCCGAAGGTATCCCTAAGCGGGTATTGGCTCTTTCTCAAGCACTAAGACAGTTTTATCAAACCCCTGAACTTAGCCGTGACCAATTTGCGGTTCGTTAGAGTAAACTAGGAAAAACCTAAACTATGATCATCGAATATGAAGAAAAACTTCTAGAGACCATTGATTCTCGCATCCAAGACGCATCCGAAGATGAGTTGTTTGCTGGTGGGTATCTTCGCGGCCACATTTCGTTGTCAGCGGCTTCTTGTGAGGAAGAAGGGGTAGTGGATTTAGCTGAGTTCAAAACTCGTATTCAGGCTAGTATTGATGAAGCGAAATCTGAATTGTCTCCAGCCGATAGAATCATAGTGAACGATCTTTGGGCCGAACTACAAGCCGCGATCTAATCTTGTTCGAAAAAATCGATTGATTTGATTGGTTTTACTCGCTTGTTGAAAACGATGGATAGGTTAACCTTTAAACAACTTCTTAAAACGTTGTCACTAATAAGGAACTTGTCATGAAAGTAATCGCATTCGGAGCCAGCACGAGCAGCACTTCTATCAACAAAGCATTAGCTACTTATGCTGCAAATCTGATCGAAGGCGCGGACGTTGAAGTACTCGATCTTACCCAGTTTGATGTGCCAATGTTTAGCGAAGATAAAGAAAAAGAAATTGGCCAAGCAGAAGGGGCCAAGGCATTCTTAGCGGCTATTCATCAAGCTGATGCTTTGGTGGTGTCTTTTGCTGAACATAACGGCCATCATCCAGCGGCTTATAAAAACCTGTTTGACTGGGCAACGCGCATTGAGCGCGAAGTGTTCAAAGGCATTCCGGCAGTTTATTTAGCTACCTCACCGGGTCCAGGCGGAGCAAGTAACGTTCTTGCGGCTGCGGTTAACTCTGCACCTTATTTTGGCGGCAATGTTAAAGCCACAGTCTCAGTGCCAAGTTTCTACGACAACTTTGACTTGGAAGCGGGAAGTCTGCGCAATGCAGAACTTGCGGAGCAAATTCAAACTGCTGTTAAACAGTTATAAGTAAAGGCGCCAATTGGCGCCTTTTCTCTATCAGATCGTCTTATATTGATTTAAAACTCGTATGCTGCTGAGATTTTAATGTTACGTCCAGGCTCATAGTCGTCCAACGTAAATCCTCTTGCAGTTCCAGAGCGTGAAGCATGAGAGACGTACTGCTCATTAAAGATGTTATCAATACCAAAGGTTACCGAAAGCTCAGGCGTTTGGTTAGGAACCCATTGTGCGTAGAAATTGTGAACATTGTAACCTTGCTTAATAGGCGCTCCATCCTGAACGTTCGTTTCATCAAGTACCACTATGGATGTCCATCCAATTAGCGTATCAACGGCAAAAATATCATATTCCAAGGTTACGACAATACTATCCCCAATGTCCGCACTGCGTCCTGCAGCGTTGACTACGGGCCCACCGTTGGTCAAATCTTTGTTGTCCGACTTGGAGTATGATGCTTTCGAGCGGAATGCTTGATAGCTGTATGTAGCGCTTAGCTCAAAGCCGCGGTATTGGGCGTCGCCTTTGTTGTAAATGTTGTAAACATATGGGCGACCACTACCTTCTGCGACGATATAGTCATCTATACGAGTATTAAATAGAGTTAAGTTACCGCCAATAAAGTGTTCCGAGATATGTCGATTGAACTTGAGTCCACCTTGAGCGTTGTAACCTGTTTCTGGTTTGATATCGTCGGACAAATAAGCCACATCCTGATATCGAATAAAGGTCTCTAACAGTTCTGGTCCTTTAAAGAGTGTTCGCCCACTGGCAAATAATGTCCATCCATCAACAAATTCCCAATCTGCTGCCAAAGCCCATGTGAAGTCAGAAAATGTCTTGTCGCTGGTTGTGGCTTCACGTCTATAGTTGTCGTAACGACCTCCAAGCGTTACTGCAAACCTATCTGTAGCATAAAACTTGTCTTCGATAAATGCAGCGCTGGAAATAGCGCTTTCATCCATAAATTCGACCCCACCGTAGGCACTTTTTGACTGTTTGTCGACATAATCGACACCGTAAGTGAGTGAGTTGTCGAAGCCAAAGACCGGTAGTTGAGATTGCACTTTAGCGTTGAAGCCCTGATTACGGTTTTCAGCGCTATTGTTGAAATGTCGGTTGCCCGGCCAGCGCCCACTGATGGCGCTCTCATCGCGCTCTATCTTGGTTTTACTGTAAAACGCATTTACCCGACCTATATGTTTCTCTTTGTTGAGTTCGTAATTAAGCGTAATGGTATTGCGGTCATAAGTTGTCGGAATGAGATCGTCCTGAGTGAGCCCTATATTGGCGTTTCCACCCATATCAGGGCGAGGGTTGTAATCACCTTTGTCACGATAGTAGTCATAAGCCAGTTCAAAGCGGTGTTCGTGAGTGGGTTCAAATCCTAGTTTACCCAGAATGTTATAAACATCACCTTCGGAGCCATAAGTTTGATTACCATCACCATCTTTAAAATTACCACGGCTTACACCGTGGCCGTATACCATATAATCAACTTTCTCTGACATCAGTCCATAAAGAGTTAGCGAGCCTTGCTTACTGTTGTTGTCAGCATAGCCACCAAACACACGGGCGCCAAACTGATCAGAACCTCGAAGCAAATCCCGTGCATCTTTCGTTTCAAAATAAACCGCGCCACCGATGCCACTTTGAGTAACAGAGTTATTGCCAACTTGAATGTCTACTTGTTTGATGATGTCAGGGTTGAGTGTCAAGTTACCGATGTGATGGAACATATTCGCGTGCTGCGAAGCGCCATCTAAACGAATATCTAAATCAGTTTCACCAAATCCGCGAATATTAATCCGCTGGTTTACCGAGTGCGTACCGCCAACATCGACACCGGGTATATCTCGTAATAAGTCGGACATATGATCGGCTTGGCGTAGTGACATATCTTCAGCAAACACTGACTCCGAGCTACTGGAGACTTTTGCTCCCCAGACCACAACGGTTTCTTCAAGTGGAGTATTTTCGTTATTGACAGCGGTATCCGCTAAAGATTGGGCACTTACTAAAGCAAGAGCCACCGCTAAGCTGGTTTTAGATAAGTCGTGATAGGGCTTTGAGAGTAGACAAACATTCATAAAATTAACCAATGATGTAAATGATAATAATTTGCATTTATGATAAGTTTGTAATTTGGTCGTGAATAGCAAAAACAATTATGAGAAATCGTCCAACAGTTATGAATTTTATAAAGAGGAATGGCAGTGGAATTGGCCAATAGTGCTTTTAAGAAAGTGGTAATGACAAAAAGAGTCGCTGACAACGACCTTGAGGCGATTGTTAGTGAGACACCTTCCCGACGTTCGCAATTGGCTAGAGGGGTGTTTATCTCACACCCTTCTACTATTGAGGAAGGGTATATTCTTCACGGAGGCATCAGTGAAGAATTAATGAATACCAAAGTAGTTTCCGTCGCTACGCCAGCTCTTATTGTTACTGTGCTACTCGAGGGGAGGCTCAGCTTTGGGTACGATGACCTCTGTTTTGATTTATCGGTAACGAATCAATCGCAAGCGATAGCGGTTAATCTGACGAAGCCCGCAAGTTTTCGAAGAGATATCATCAAGCAATCGACATTAAAGAAAATTAACATCTTGTTTTCTCACCAGTGGTTGCAATCTAGGCTGGGGAGCGGGTCTTGTGCACTGAATCAATTTCTCAATACTCATAAGGCACATATCGACGTTCATTATTCTGAAGAATTGGATCGGATAGTTCGTAGTCTTATTGAACCAAGACAAAACAACAACTTTAATGACACGATCTCAAGAGATATTGCGACATTGCAGTTGGTCAAAATCGTCACGGATGAAATTGAGCGACGATTACCAATCTCCAACTTGTCACAACAGAAACGGCCGGACAGTGTGGCGCAGTTGATTAAACACATTGAGTACAATTTAGATCAGGATCTAGGTTTGGAAGAACTCGCTAGGTCGATGGCAATGAGTGTTTCTAAATTACAAAGAAAATTCAAGAATCAGATTGGCATGACGGTCATAAGTTATGTGAGAGCGCGCAAGTTAGAGCGCGCTAAGCAGTCTATTGAACAGAGTGGGCTATCCATATCCGAAGCTGCATACGAAGCGGGCTACCATCATCCTTCTAATTTTACCTTAGCGTTTCGTAAGCACTTTGGGCATTGCCCGTCCAAACTGATAGTGGAAGAGATCGAATAAGATGGAGCAACGAATCGTGATGGTCTATCAATATTCACGATTTCATTTGATGTTTATCAAGTTGAAGGAGTACTCTAGCTGCAAACTAAAATCATAAGGATGTGTCATGATTAAGCTTGCGATAGTAGGAACCAATTGGATTAGTGAGAAGTTTGCTCTGGCGGCTCTAGAAAGTGAAAAGTTCACCGTGCGTGGCGTCTATTCTCGAGCGTTAGAGACAGCAAAGCGCTTTGGTGAGCCTCTTGGAGCGACGTTGTTTTTTGATAGTTTAGATGAGCTCGGTATATCGACAGAGATTGACGCAGTTTATATTGCTTCTCCTAACAGTCTGCACTGCCAACAAGCGATTCAACTTATGCGCGCGGGCAAACACGTGATTTGTGAAAAGCCGTTAGCTTCGAATATTAAAGAAGTTGAGCAGATGTTTGAGGTTGCCAAAGAGAATGGCGTTGTCCTAATGGAAGCCTTCAAAACGGCGTACTTACCTAACTTTATCGAGTTAAAAAAAGCCACGAAGGAATTAGGTCGCCTACATAAGGTTCATTTGACCTATTGCCAATATTCCTCACGTTACCAAAGATACCTTGACGGCGAAAATCCAAATACGTTCAATCCTGAGTTTTCTAACGGCTCTATTATGGATATTGGCTTTTATTCCGTTGCGGCAGCGGTTGAGTTGTTTGGCGCCCCAAACAAGATTCAAGCGTCTGGGCATTTACTGGAGTCGGGCGTTGATGCGCATGGCAGTGTATTGCTAAGTTATTCGGACTTTGATGTGACGCTGGAGCATTCAAAGGTGAGTAACAGTTACGCGGCAAGCGAGATTCAAGGTGAAGAAGCGAGCTTACTACTCACCCACTTTTCTGAGTGTCTAGGCTTTGAAAAGCGAGAAAGAAGCGGTGAAATCACCAGCGTGTCGCTTCCACAAGTAGAGAACAGCATGATGTATGAAGCTGAGGCGTTTGCTTCTATGATCACTGCGCAAGAAATGGATCCGCATGCGGTGCAGCGTTCATTGGATATTTCGAGAATAATTACCGAAGTACGATTGCAGACCGGTGTGGTGTTCCCGGCTGATAAATAATCGATAGAAAAAGCAAAGGAGCCGATAAGATATCGGCTCCTTTCGTTTATGCTTTCTGATGACTTGAATCAGTTGACGTCGCTAAAGAGCGTTCTATGAGTTTGGATTTTCCAAGGCCAATGAACACCATCACGGTGGCGAAGACAATGCATATAGCACCGACACCGACTTGTCCTTGAAAGTCACCAGTTGCCGTAGCTGACTGGGCGACAATTGGCCCAAGTGCAAGACCTACTGTACCAATTTCTGGCCCGTAGGAACTGAAATACCCTGACTTATCGGTGGTGGCTAATGCGGTGTAGTAACGTGCGTACATCATGTTCCATAGCATAATATAAAATGCTGAAAAACCGAGGAAAGAGGTGGTGTCATTGGTGCTAGCCATACCAAAGCAGACTGCGGCATTGATGATACTTAGCGAGACAATTATCGTGGTATGACTGTACTTTTTATCCACTACAGCCGTCAAAATACCACCAATAACTGCCATTACTGAACCAACTGCCAACACCAACCCAACATCTTCAGTGGAAGCTTGCATATCATCGCCAATAATTTCGATGTACGGGTATATAATTCCTAGACTCAAACTGTACACAAGAAACGCGCCGCCGACCCATACCATAGGGACGACAAATGTTTTCTTATCCAGCTTGCTCTGACTACCTTCTGATATCTCAAGATCTTTGTCGAGTCGGCCATTATCTGGGTAGAACCAAAATGCCACTAGACAAAGAGCGGATGCGAACATGAAGAATTGATATAGCGCATTCAAACCATAGGTAGCCATTAACTCTGGAATGAGGATAAACCACGTGATCAGCCATACATTCAGAGCTGCAATCATATAGCCAAAATTCCGACCAGGGTGACGAGTCACACTCATTCCGACAAGACCTAGTGAGTAACCAATACCCTGACCACTACCTGCAATGAGGCGGCTTAAGATAAAACTGTCAAAATCTTGTGCCGTCATACTTAAATAGTTGCCCACAATCAATGCAAGTGCAGCAAGGTATCCAATATAGCGCCAATTAGTACGACGAATGAGTAGCAACGAAAAGAGAAGTGATGAAAGGGCGGTGGCTAATAATTCGTACATGGCAATACTTTCGATTTGTGCGTCATTTAATGACATCACTTCGGCCGCACCACCTAGCATAAAAGGTAGAAAGTTAAAGGCATTTGGGGCGAACATTACCAGCATCATGGCTGCAATGATCAGGGCTTTGGAGTCGATAGTCCTAGCGGGGCTCACAAAGTGTTTTAACATAGTTATCTCCTATCCATCCTAGATTAGGGTTGTTAATGATATGTTAATCATGAGTGCTATTGATGAATTACAGTAGTACCCTTATGGGTTACAAAAATGTTACAACTGTGCTTATTGTGTAAGTTGTTACTGCCTTCAATATCTGTTTATCGAACACATATTGAAGGCGGAGAGATTTAGAGGGGAGCGCTATCTATTGGCGTGTTATCGTTTAACTCAAAGTGACGATCAACCGAGAACATAGTCTTTAAAGTGATCTCGCAGATCTTTTTTACTGAGTTTGCCAGTGGCGGTGTGAGGAAGTTCGTTAATAAACTCAACGGCGTCGGGGATACAGAACTTCGCAACTTTACCATCGAAGTGAGCCAAGAGCTCTGATTCCGTCACAGTCACATCATGAGTGACTGCAATAAGCAGCGGGCGTTCACCCCACTTGTTGTGCGAAACACCGATCACTGCAGCTTCCTTGATATCAGGGTGCCCTACAGCGATATTCTCCAGTTCAATTGAGCTAATCCACTCGCCTCCTGACTTAATAACATCTTTTGAACGATCGGTGATTTGCATGTAACCATCAGGATCAATGCTGGCTACGTCTCCGGTATCAAAGTAGCCGTTGCTATCAACACTTTCTCCTTGCTTGTAATACCCTGATGCAATCCACGGGCCTCGTACTTTGACCGAACCAAATTGGTGACCATCCCACGGCACCTGATTGCCTTGCCAATCTTCTATTCGCATATCTACGCCAAACACAATGCGACCTTGTTTAAGCTGGTACCCCATCTTTTGTTCATCAGCAAGTGAACGTAGCTTTGGCTTGAGTTTATTGAAGGTACCAAGGGGGCTCATTTCGGTCATACCCCAAGCATGGTGCATCGAGACATTAAATAATTCATCGAACTCCCTTATTAATACTTCAGGACAAGCAGAGCCACCGACGACGATTCGCTTGAGACTTGGTACTTGAAGCTCTGATTGTTTTAAATGCTCCAACAACATCAGCCACACAACAGGCACACCCGCTGTCATGGTCACGCCTTCATTGTTGATAAGCTCAGTCAATGTAGCTCCATCTGCCATTTTGGGACCGGGCATCACGAGTTTAGTCCCAGTCATCGGGGCACTGTACGCCAGACCCCATCCGTTAACATGAAACATAGGTACGATAGGCATTACGCACTCATCGATGGAAAGCCCAAACGCATCAGGTAGAGCACTGCCTAATGAGTGAAGGACTGTTGACCGGTGTGAGTAAAGCACGCCTTTGGGATGGCCTGTTGTCCCCGAGGTATAGCATAAAGAACTGGCGTCATCTTCTTCTAGCTCGGGCCAAGTAAATACAGTGCTTCGGTCTGCGATAAAACTTTCGTAGTCCAATAGGTTTTCGATTTGAGATTCAGGTAAGTGAGCGTGATCCGTTAGTGCGATGAAGTGGTTAACGGTAGAGAGTTTGCTTTGCAGTTTTTCAATAAGAGGTGTGAAGATGGGGTCAAAGAACACTATGGTGTCTTCTGCATGATTGATGATGTACTCAATTTGTTGTTCAAAGAGTCTAGGATTGACGGTGTGTAATACTCCCCCAGAACAAGAGATGGCGTAGTACAACTCAAGATGTCGGTAGTCATTCCATGCAAGCGTAGCGACGCGCTGACCTTTTTTTAATCCCAGTGATTTGAGTGCATTCGCCAATTGTCGAGTTCGTGAAAAGGCGTCCGACAAGGTATAGCGGTGCCTAGGGTTGTCGTAGGTCACCGAGACTATCTCGGTATCGCCATTGACGCGGTCGGCGTGACGCATGATTTCAGTGATGGTGAGAGGGATGTTCATCATCTGTCCTTTCATTATGCAACTCCATTTGTGTTGATGAAATGTAAACAGTATGTGATCGCTTTCCTTTTGGGTATGTACCCTGATGGGGTTACGTGTTCGAAGTGACTTAAGGGGTCTATGTTCTAACTCGGTTCAATCTGTGATGGTCTTCATCAAAACGCAGGTATTTTACTTTTTATCATCAAGAATATTTGCCATCGTGTACTAAATAATGCCCAAAAATAGTCGCAAGTTTGACAAATCGAATAGGTCATTGGGTCATCGTTTGAGATGTTGAATTGGTGGATTTGAGCTCGTGCCCCCGACGTGGTATTTCATCAGGGAGCGATACGTGATAAGGAGTGTCTATGTCAGTTATTATGGACGGGTGGATGGAGTTTAGCCATCGCTATCCTCCTCTTATTGAAGCAATCGGTGAGCAGAGCTTTTTGGAAAAACTGTCTCAGCTCATCACCAACATTGTCGATTATGAAAGTCTAGTGGTTATGGGCTTTAGCGAAGATAAAGCCCCAGTGGTCATCTATAACGATACCAACTTCTTTGCCGAACAGAGCAGAGATAAAGAATTTATGGGGGCGTTAGTTTTGGATCCGTTTTACCAACTGATCCGCAGAGGCGTGAGAGAGGGGGTGTATAAACTGGATGAAATCGCCCCAGATGAGTTTTATAGCAGTGATTATTACCATCAGATATACAAGAAGACTGGCTTACAGCAAGAAATAGGCTTGATTGTTACTTGTACCGAAGGGTTCACTTTGGTGCTTTCTGCTGGGCTGAGAAATAAACAGAGTGTCGATTGTGATGAGAAGCGACGTCTGAATTTGTACTTTGACATGCTTAAATCAGCCATTCGTAAACATTTTGAGTTGGGTAGCCCAGAAGAGAGAACGATTGGGCATCAGCTCAATGACATTTTTAGTAATTTTGGGAAAGACTTCTTAAGTGAAAGGGAATGCCAAGTGACGCAACTGGTTCTGCAAGGCTATTCAACCAAAGCGATTGCTCCATTGTTAGAAGTCAGCACCGAAACCGTCAAAGTGTATCGAAAGCGGATTCATAACAAACTAAAGATATCTTCCCAATCTGAGTTGTTTTCTCTTTTTCTTGAGGCGGCATCAACGGTTCCCGCTGATAGTAATATCGATCCATTGACGGTCTATTTCGGAGGCAAACATGTCCATTGATGATGAGAGTAATGTCACCTCATTGGGGAATTCAATTTCTACCGAAAGCGCGGAACAATGATGATGTTGGAACAGGCAAGCAGCAATCAAGCAGTAGCAATCAAGTTTGCTAGTGACACATCTCCTTATCTGAACTCACGCTTGAGCCGCGTGAAAACATCAGTTTCCCCGACCTCCTGGTAGTCAGAGGTCGGGTCTTTTTGTGATCTCTATCCTAGGGTTTCTGTACGTCATTCACTTGTATGTGATTATGTTCACATTTAGGTTTTTTTTGACATTTGATAATTCTACAGCAAGGGTAGAATGAAAACGAATTGTTAAACTTGATGCTAGATGGTTGGCATAATGTGCTGAATAATCGTTAATAAATAGAACTATCAATATTAATTTCTAGCTATATTTCTCTGAGCAGAGAGAAGTTGTCAATTTACCTTCACATTGCAGTATATTCATCTGATTTTTACCTGTTGTAGGAGAATTATGCCATTTTTGCTACAAAAATATGGCAAATTAGTTCGAAGGTTGGTAATGTGAACCGCAATCTTTGTATGGATTTAGAATTAAATGCTCAAAAAGTGAGCTAAATAAATCTAAAATGCTGTCCGTTCTAGCAATCTTACGAAGAAGTCATGGATGCAAAATTAAAACTTGGAGTTAAATGCATGTATAAGAATAAAATCACGCAAGCCCTTCTTCTAGGTGCTGGCATGGCAGTGGCTGCCACTTCTTTTTCTACTCTTGCCGCAGATGTACCAGCGGGCACTAAACTAGCAGAGAAACAAGAGCTTGTTCGTGGTAACGGTACCGAGGTAGCAACACTCGATCCACACAAATCTCAAGGTGTTCCAGAGTCACACGTAATTCGTGACCTTCTTGAAGGCCTAGTGAACCAAGATGCAAATGGTAAGACTATCCCAGGTGTTGCCGAAACTTGGGAAACGGCAGACAACCAAACTTTCACTTTCCACCTACGCAAAGACGCAAAATGGTCTAACGGCGATCCTGTAACGGCAAACGACTTCGTATACAGCTTCCAACGCGCAGTTGATCCAGCAACAGCATCTCCATACGCTTGGTACATGGAATATACCAAGATGGCAAACGCTAAAGACATCGTTGCTGGCAAGAAAGACAAGAGCGAGCTAGGTGTTAAAGCAGTAGATGACTACACGCTAGAAGTGACGCTAGATACAGCAGTACCTTACTTCGTAATGATGATGGGTCACACAACGGTTAAGCCAGTTCACCAAGCGACGGTAGAAAAATTCGGTGACCAGTGGACTAAGCCAGAGAACTTCGTTGGTAACGGTGCGTTTGTTCCTAACAAATGGGTAGTGAACGAGCGTCTAGAGCTTGTACGTAACGACAACTACTGGGATAACGACCATACTGTTCTTAATAAAGTAACGTTCTTGCCTATCGAGAACCAAGTTGCTGAAATGAACCGTTTCCTTTCTGGCGAACTAGATTTCACATACGAAGTACCTAACGAGCACTTCCGTCGTCTACAAAAAGAGTACCCACAAGATGTAAACATCAAGGGTAACCTATGTACTTACTACTATCAGTTCAATGCACAAAAAGCACCGTTTAACGACGTTCGCGTACGTAAAGCAATGTCTTATGCAATGGACCGAGATATCGTTACTAAAGCTATCCTTGGCCAAGGTCAAAAACCAGCTTATTTCCTAACGCCAGAGATCACTGCAGGCTTCGACCCTGTAACTCCTGAGTATGGTCAGCTTTCTCAGAAAGAGCGTATCGCTGAAGCGAAGCGTCTTCTTGAAGAAGCAGGTTACACGAAGAGCAACCCTCTAGAGTTCAACCTACTTTACAACACATCTGAAAACCACAAGAAGATTGCTGTTGCAATCGCCTCTATGTGGAAGAAAGAGCTAGGCATCAACGCGAAGCTTGAAAACCAAGAGTGGAAGTCTTACCTGGACAGTAAAGACACAGGTAACTTTGACGTTGCACGTGCTGGTTGGTGTGGTGACTACAACGAAGCGTCTTCATTCCTAACACTAATGGTTAGTCAAAACACAACGGCGGGTCAGCACTATAAGAGTGCAGAATACGATAAGATCATCGATAAAGCTCTACACTCTACTTCTGAAGAAGAGCGTACTCAGCTATACATCGATGCAGAGAAATTGCTAGCGAAAGATATGCCAATTGCTCCTATCTATCAGTATGTTACAACACGTCTAGTATCACCTCAGCTTGGTGGTTACCCAGAAGGTAACGCTGAAGATAAGATCTACTCAAAAGATCTATATATCAAAGCAAAATAATTCCCTATAAAAAATATAACTAACTAAGACCTGTGTGTGCGTAAGCACACGCAGTGTCTATTTTATTTTAAATTGTCACAGACTGGATGGATGAGTTTATGATTAAATTCATACTTAAACGGATATTTGAAGCGATACCAACACTGTTGGTATTAATTACTGTCTCCTTTTTCTTGATGCGATTCGCACCAGGTAACCCTTTTTCAAGTGAGCGCCCACTTCCACCGGAAGTTATGGCTAACATTGAAGCAAAATATGGTCTTGATAAGCCAGTATTCGAACAGTACACCACGTACTTGACCAACATCTTACAAGGTGATTTTGGTCCATCTTTTAAATATCAAGATTACACCGTAAACGAGCTTATTTCGGTTGCTCTACCTGTATCGGCCAAAGTAGGTCTGATTGCCTTCATCTTTACCGTTATCATGGGGGTAACCGTAGGGACTATTGCCGCTTTACGGCAAAACACTTGGCTCGATTACACGATTATGTCGACGGCCATGCTTGGGGTCGTTATGCCTTCTTTTGTATTGGCACCAGCACTGATTTACCTGTTCTCACTGCATTGGAATCTATTCCCCGCTGGTGGTTGGCATGATGGTGGCTTCCAATACATCGTGTTACCCGTGATCGCCATGTCACTGCTTTATGTTGCAACGTTTGCACGTATTACCCGTGGTAGCATGATTGAGACATTGAACAGTAACTTTATCCGCACAGCTCGCGCAAAAGGCTTGAGCTATCGTTATATCGTTCTTAAGCACGCTCTTAAGCCTGCACTGCTGCCAGTAGTATCGTATATGGGTCCAGCATTCGTAGGTATCATTACCGGTTCGGTAGTTGTAGAGACTATTTTCGGATTACCTGGTATCGGTAAGCTGTTCGTAAACGCAGCCTTTAACCGAGACTATTCGTTAGTAATGGGGGTCACCATCTTAATTGGTTTCCTATTTATTCTATTTAACGCCATCGTAGACATCTTGCTTGCGATGATCGACCCGAAAATTCGTTACTAAGGGAGTGTGGTAATGATGCTAACGAAGAAAGAAAACTTGGAAGCGGTAGAGAAGTTTTCCGAGAATTTAGAAATTGAAGGTCGTAGCTTGTGGCAAGACGCGCGTATCCGTTTTATGCGTAATAAAGCTGCGATGGTGAGTTTATTTATTTTAACCCTGATGACATTAGCAGTGATTTTCCTGCCAATGTTTGCGCAATATGCGTTTGATGATACGGACTGGTATGCCATGCATGCTGCGCCAAGTGCTGAGCACTGGTTTGGTACTGATAGTCTTGGACGTGACCTTTATGTACGTACATTAATGGGTGGCCGTATCTCTCTAATGGTAGGGGTTCTAGGTGCATTTGTTGCGGTACTGATTGGTACACTTTACGGCGCAACATCAGGCTTTATTGGTGGTCGTGTTGACCGCGTTATGATGCGTGTACTTGAGATCTTGTACGCTGTACCGTTTATGTTCTTGGTTATCGTACTAGTGACATTCTTCGGTCGTAACATTGTGCTTATCTTTGTGGCTATCGGTGCGATTGCTTGGCTAGATATGGCGCGTATCGTACGCGGCCAAACCCTCAGCTTACGTAGCAAAGAGTTTATCGAAGCGGCACACGTTTCCGGCGTGAGTAATTGGAAAATTATCACACGTCACATTGTCCCTAACGTACTTGGTATCGTAGCGGTGTACTCAACACTACTTATCCCAAGTATGATTTTGACGGAATCTTTCCTTTCATTCCTTGGCCTTGGTGTACAAGAGCCAATGACCAGTTGGGGCGCACTGCTTCAAGAGGGTTCTCAAACAATGGAAGTGGCTATTTGGCAGTTAATTTTCCCTGCTATTTTCATGGTCGTAACCTTGTTCTGCTTTAACTATGTTGGCGATGGTCTTCGTGACGCGCTGGATCCAAAAGACAGATAAGAACTAGTAGAAAGGATTGAATATGAGCTTATTAGATGTCAAAGATCTGCGTGTTGAGTTCACCACGCAGGACGGTATTGTTACCGCTGTAAACGACTTGAACTTCTCCCTTAACCAAGGCGAAACGCTGGGTATTGTAGGTGAGTCCGGTTCAGGTAAATCGCAAACTGTATTCGCTATCATGGGCTTGTTAGCGAAAAACGGTATCATCTCGGGTAGTGCACAATTTGAAGGGCGCGAAATCCTCAACTTGCCAGAAAAAGAACTGAACAAAGTTCGCGCTGAGCAAATTGCGATGATTTTCCAGGACCCAATGACGTCGCTTAACCCATACATGAAAGTTAGCGACCAATTGATGGAAGTACTTATGCTGCATAAAGGCATGGGTAAAGCGGAAGCATTCGAAGAGTCTGTTCGTATGCTTGAAGCGGTAAAAATTCCAGAAGCGCGCAAGCGTATTACTATGTATCCACACGAATTCTCTGGCGGTATGCGTCAACGTGTGATGATTGCGATGGCACTATTGTGTCGTCCAAAACTGCTGATTGCTGATGAGCCGACAACGGCATTGGATGTTACGGTTCAGGCTCAGATCATGGATCTTCTGAACGAGCTTAAATCAGAGTTCAACACAGCTATTATCATGATTACGCATGACTTGGGTGTTGTTGCAGGTTCATGTGACAAAGTATTAGTGATGTACGCAGGTCGTACGATGGAGTACGGCACGGTAGATGAAATCTTCTATAACCCTAGCCACCCTTATGCGGAAGGTCTGTTGAAGGCAATCCCTCGTCTGGACACGGAAGGGGAGATCCTACCAACGATTCCAGGTAATCCACCAAACTTATTACGTTTGCCACCGGGCTGTCCTTACCAAGAGCGCTGCCACCGTGCAACTCCACAGTGTAGCGTGTCTGCGCCAACACTAGAGAACTTTGGACAAGGTCGTCAACGTGCGTGTTTTTCTGATTGGGAGGCTTGGGCAAAATGAATGCAATGACAAACAACAAATCACTATTACTTGATGTAAAAGAGCTAAAAGTACACTTCAGCATTGCATCGAAATCAGCTTGGCCTTGGTCAAAACCTGCACAGCTTAAGGCCGTAGATGGCGTAAACGTTCGTTTATACGAAGGTGAAACACTGGGTGTAGTAGGCGAGTCAGGTTGTGGTAAGTCTACGTTTGCACGCGCCATTATCGGTCTTGTAGAAGCGACAGATGGTGAAGTGATGTGGCTTGGTCAAGATTTGACTAAGATGCAAGCGGTTCAGCGTCGTGATACACGCAAAGAAATCCAAATGATTTTCCAAGATCCTTTGGCATCACTTAACCCTCGTATGACGGTAGGTGACATCATTGCCGAGCCATTAGAGACCTTCTATCCAGAGCTCTCAAAACAGGAAGTGAAAGATCGCGTCAAAGAAATGATGGCGAAAGTAGGTCTGCTACCAAACGTGATTAACCGTTATCCTCATGAGTTCTCTGGTGGTCAGTGTCAGCGTATCGGTATTGCGCGTGCACTCATCTTACGTCCTAAGATGATTATCTGTGATGAGCCTGTATCGGCATTGGATGTATCTATCCAAGCTCAGGTGGTTAACCTACTGAAAGAGCTACAAAAAGAACTGGGTTTGAGTCTAGTGTTTATTGCGCATGACCTGTCAGTCGTGAAGCACATTTCTGATCGTGTATTGGTAATGTATCTTGGCAATGCTGTTGAACTAGGTGAGGCAGAAGCATTATTTGCCAATCCGTCGCATCCTTATACTAAAGCGCTAATGTCAGCGGTTCCGATTCCAGATCCAAAAATTGAGCGCACTAAAACCATTCAGATGTTGGAAGGGGATCTACCATCTCCGATCAGTCCTCCATCAGGTTGTGTGTTCAGAACACGCTGCCCACAAGCAACGGAGCAGTGTGCTCAACAGAAACCAACAATTCAGGGAACGGACGTACACGCAGTGTCGTGCCTAAACGTCAGTGTTTAGGGAATCCTACTAACCAGCAAGGAATGGCTCTAGTTGTTTGTGTGTGAATAATTAGAGTCGCTATTTTCAGCCTGTGACGGGCCTAAGCGCGGCAACTTTTTTGGTCGCGCTTTTTTTGATCTTACCAAAAGATCATTCAAGTTATTCGAACGACTTCTTTCAAACCATCCCCTCAAGTTCTTCATGTTCGTTTCATATAATGTCATCACTAAATGAAGAGAAGGAATGAAAGCATGGGGAAATTGGTTGAAGGTGTTTGGCATGATGTATGGTATGACACTAAAACGTCTGGCGGTAAGTTTGTGCGTGAAGATGCTGGCTTTCGTCATTGGATAGACAATAGCCCACAAGCAGAATTCCAGCCTGAATCTGGTCGCTATCATTTATACGTTTCGCTAGCTTGTCCTTGGGCTCATAGAACACTGATCTTTCGCGCTCTTAAAGGTTTGGAAGCGCACATTGATGTTACGGTCGTGTGTCCTGACATGCTTTCTGAAGGGTGGTCTTTTGGGCTTCCTGAGCCACTATTTGGATTCACCAAACTTCACCAAATTTATACACAAGCTAAACCAGACTATACCGGTCGAGTTACTGTACCTGTTTTGTGGGATAAAAAGACTAACACTATTGTGAGTAATGAGTCATCGGAAATCATCCGAATGTTCAACTCGGAGTTTAACCAACTGACAAATAATAGTGACGATTTTTATCCGGAGAAATTGCAGTCCGCAATTGACGAGTGGAATGAGTTTATTTACCCAAACATTAACAATGGAGTATACCGCTGCGGTTTTGCAACTACTCAGGAGGCGTATGAAGAAGCTTACAATAGCTTGTTCGATGCTTTGGATAAGGTAGAAGCGCAGTTGGCGACCCATCGATACTTAACGGGTGACCAAATAACGGAAGCAGATTGGCGATTGTTTACCACATTAGTGCGTTTCGATGCGGTGTATGTGGGGCACTTTAAGTGCAACAAAAAACGTATCGCTGATTACGAAAATATCCAAGGTTTCCTCAAAGAGCTATACCAAGTTAAAGGTGTTAAAGAGACCACGGATCTCTACCATATTAAACGCCACTATTACTTCAGTCATACGGGTATCAATCCAACTCAAATTGTTCCTGCCGGCCCTGATTTGGACTTGGATTCGCCTCATGGAAGAGAGCGTTAAACTGCATACAATAAAAAAGCCTCCGATGACGGAGGCTTTTTTCATTCAGTTAAAGGGCAAATTACTTTTGCTCTTGACCTGACTGAATCGCAGTTAGTGCTACTGTGTACACGATATCGTCTACTAGTGCGCCACGAGAAAGGTCGTTAACTGGTTTGCGCATACCTTGCAGCATTGGACCGATAGAAACTAGGTCTGCTGAACGCTGTACCGCTTTGTATGTTGTGTTACCAGTGTTTAGATCTGGGAATACAAATACAGTCGCTTTACCAGCAACTGGAGAGTTAGGTGCTTTAGAAGCCGCTACGTTCTCCATGATCGCTGCATCGTACTGTAGAGGACCGTCGATGATAAGATCAGGACGTTTCTCTTTTGCTAGTTTGGTTGCTTCACGTACTTTATCTACATCAGCACCTTTACCAGACTCACCAGTAGAGTATGAGATCATTGCAACGCGTGGGTCGATACCGAATGCCGCAGCAGAGTCTGCAGATTGGATAGCGATTTCAGCAAGTTGCTCAGCTGTTGGGTCAGGGTTGATTGCACAGTCACCGTACACCAATACTTGATCAGGCAGCAGCATGAAGAAGATTGAAGATACGATAGATGTACCCGGAGCCGTTTTGATGATTTGGAACGGAGGAACGATAGTATTTGCTGTTGTGTGAACAGCACCAGATACTAGACCGTCTACTTCGTTTGCTTCAAGCATCATTGTGCCAAGGTAAACAGAGTCTTGTAGCTTCTCACGAGCCACGACTTCAGTCATACCTTTCGCGCCACGCAGTTCTACGAGACGAGCAACGTAGTTTTCACGTACCGCATCAGAATCGATGATAGTAACACCTGCACCTAGCTCAACACCTTGCTGTGCAGCTACGCGCTTGATTTCGTCAGGGTTACCAAGAAGCACACATTCCGCGATGCCACGCTCAGCACAGATAGCCGCAGCTTTAACTGTACGAGGCTCATCACCTTCAGGAAGAACGATACGTTTGCCAGCTTTACGAGCAAGTTCTGTTAACTGATAACGGAATGCTGGTGGGCTTAGCTTACGAGTACCGATAGTACCTTCAAGTAAAGAGTCAATCCATGGACCGTCGATGTGACCAGCAACGTGCTCGTTAACGAACTCGATACGCTCTTTATCGTCTGCAGGTACTTCTAGGCTAAAGCTCTGTAGGTTCAGAGACGTTTGCCATGTGTTACCTTGAGCCTTAAAGATTGGCAGGCCAGTGTCTAGTGCTGGCTTGATTAGGTCAGCAATTTCAACCGGAACATCGTAGCCACCCGTTAACAGGATAGCGCCGATTTCTACACCGTTCATTGCAGCAAGTGCCGCAGCGACGATAACGTCTGGACGGTCTGCTGAAGTAACAAGTAGAGAACCTGGTTTGAAGTGCTCGATCATGTTTGGTAGAGAACGCGCACAGAACGTGATGCTCTTAATACGACGCTTCTCGATATCGCCCGCGTTAATTACTTCAGCATTTAGATGCTGAGCCATGTCAATTGCACGCGTTGCAATTAAATCGATCTTCCAAGGCACGCAGCCAAGAACGCGGATTGGACTAGTGTTGAAGATTTGCATTACTTCAAGGTTAGCTTGCTGCGCGGTGTCTGCGTCGTCAAAGATTTCAGAAAGATCTGGACGAGTACGGCCTGCTTCATCAACAGGAGCATTTAGCTTGTTGATGATAACGCCAGAGATGTTCTTGTTTTTAGTACCACCGTAGTTAGTACATGCAACTTCGATACGCTCTTTAAGCTGACTTGGGTTGTCAGTACCTGGCGTTGCTACGAATACGATCTCTGCACCAAGTGTTTTTGCGATTTCTGCGTTAACTGCGTTCGCAAATGGGTGTTTACGAGTCGGTACTAGACCTTCGATAAGCGTTACTTCAGCGTCTTTGCTTACTTGGTTGTAACGTTCAACAATTGTCTCAAGTAGTACGTCAACTTTTTCGCTACCGTATAGGTTCTCAACGTCAGACATTGGAAGTGGTTGGCCCACTTTCATATCGCTGGTGTTACCAACGATAGTAGAAGTTAAGTCTGGTTGATCGCCACCGTGGCGAGGCTGAGCGATAGGCTTGTAGAACGCAACGTTCACACCTTTGCGCTCCATAGCACGCAATACACCCATACTAACACTGGTAAGACCTACGCCAGCGCTAGTTGGTACAAGCATAATAGTACGGGACATTCTTTGAGTACCTCAAACTATATGTAGGGAAGAAACTCAGCGTGGTGAACGTCCTTTTATGAGAAAAACAGACGGTCGGCTGAGCCCAATAAGAAAACTGGCTAACCTAAGTTAGCCAGTTTGAAAATTAAAGACCTGCTAGACGCGCAGTGTCTTCAGCAATTACTAGCTCTTCGTTAGTAGAGATAACCATTGCAGGGATACGGCTGCTTGCAGCAGTGATAGTGCCTTCGCCGCCGAAACGAGCTTTAAGGTTAGCTTCACCGTCAACTTCGATGCCAAATACGCCTAGACGGTTTAGAACCATCTCACGGATTGGAGCAGAGTTTTCACCGATACCACCAGTGAACACGATAGCGTCTAGACGACCGTCAAGAGATGCAGTGTAACCCGCTACGTATTTCGCTAGACGGTGGCAGAACACGTCCATTGCACGTGTTGCTTCTTCTTTCTCACCGTAGTTGTCTTCAACGAAACGGCAGTCAGAAGTCACTTCAGTTAGACCTAGAAGGCCAGACTCTTTAGTTAGCATGTTGTTGATTTGCTCAACAGAGTAACCTAGTGCGTCGTGTAGGTGGAAGATGATCGCTGGATCGATATCACCACAACGAGTACCCATTACTAGACCTTCAAGAGGAGTAAGACCCATTGAAGTATCTACAGATTCACCGTTCTTGATAGCGCAAACAGAAGCACCGTTGCCTAGGTGGCAGTTGATGATGTTCAGTTCGTTAGCTGGCTTACCAAGTAGTTCAGCTGCTTCACGTGCGATGAATAGGTGAGACGTACCGTGCATGCCGTAGCGACGGATGCCGTGCTCTTTGTACAGGTTGTACGGTAGAGCGTATAGGTAAGACTCTTGAGGCATAGTTTGGTGGAACGCAGTGTCAAATACTGCTACGTTCTTAAGCTCTGGGAAGTTGTGCTTAGCCGCTTCGATACCGATGATGTGAGCTGGGTTGTGAAGAGGTGCAAATGTTGCAGAGTCTTCGATACCTTTAAGTACATCGTCTGTAATTAGCGCAGAAGATGTGAATTGCTCACCACCGTGAACGATACGGTGACCGATAGCGCCTAGGTTAGCTTTTAGCTCAGGTTTAGAAGCAAGGATAGTTTCTACCATGAACGCTAACGCTTCTTCGTGAGCAGCGCCGTCGCCTAGTTGAGCTTCGTGTTTACCATCAAGTTTCCACTTGATACGAGCTTCTGGAAGGTGTAGACATTCAGCAAGGCCTGTTAGGTGCTCATCACCGTTTTCTGCATCAACGATGGCGAACTTAAGAGAAGAACTACCGCAGTTTAAAACTAAAACCAGCTTAGACATTAGAGGTTACCTGTATTTTATTGATCATGGATCATTGGGGTATAAAACGTATCTCAAGGCTGAGAAGGTACAAAAGATTTACCATTCAGTCTTGGTCAAAAATTCATCAATTGCCGTATAATAATATGCGATTTCTTCATTAAAATCACATTTGCGTCCTTGCGACGTTCATCTCTTGGTTGCCTTATTTGTAAATAAAGACAACAATGAGATTGAGGAAACGCAAAGAATAACGATAATGACAGAAGATAACAAAATAAATTTGAAAGAATATTAACTTCAGTCAATATTTTGCTGATTTAGTTGAAGAGTTCAACTTTTTTTTAGTGAGGTTGCCTATGAGCGAGCGAGTAAGTCTGACTCAGAGTATAAAAAATGGCCAAAAGTACATGGAACTATGGCCAATGAGAAAGGAACTCACACCATTGTTCCCAGAGCAGCGCATAATCAAAGCAACAAAGTTTGGTATCAAAGTCATGCCTGCGGTTGCAGCTATTAGCGTGTTAACGCAAATGGCATTTAGCAATGCTCAAGCCATGCCACAATCTATTGTTATCGCGTTGTTTGCTATCAGCTTACCAGTTCAAGGTATGTGGTGGCTTGGAAACCGCTACAACACACAACTACCTCCAGCACTTGCGTCTTGGTATCGAGAGCTGCATCAAAAAATCATTGAGACCGGCTGTGCGATGGAGCCAGTTAAGGCCAAGCCCAAATATAAAGAACTCGCTGTCACTCTAAATAGAGCGTTTAGACAGCTCGATCGCAGCGATTTTGACCGTTGGTTCTAATCTAATTGGTTTCAAAACAAGACCCCGCATTAATGCGGGGTTTTGTTTTATAGAGGCTTGTTTTGTTACCGCTATTCATAGGCTCGACGGATCTTGTAGACGGTGCCACTGTCTGTCGTAAACCATACGTTACCCGTGGCATCAGAAGTGATATCGCGGATACGTTCGTCCAGCTCTTCATAATAACGGCGTTCTTCGAGTACTTGGCCAGCTTCATTGACATCGAGGACGTTCATATGAGTGAGCTTTAATGCGCCGATCAGAAGTATGCCGTTTAATCGAGGGAACTTATCGCCTTGATAAAGATGTAGTGAACCAGGTGCGATAGAGGGGATGTACACTTTCTTCGGCGACTCTATTCCATCTTTTTCTTGAGCTTCACCCGCATTAATCGGCCCCCAATATTCCTTTCCATGAGAAGTAATTGGCCAGCCATAGTTGGCCCCAGCTTTGATTAGGTTGAGCTCATCTCCGCCTCGTGGTCCGTGTTCAATGGCCCAAAGCTGTTTTCTTTTACTGTCGTAGATTATGCCTTGTGGGTTTCGGTGACCATACGAGTATATCTCAGGCGCAAAGCGCTTGTTATCAATGAATGGATTGTCTTTAGGCACGCTGCCATCTTGATTAAGCCGAATTATAGTGCCCGCGTGATTGTCGGTTTGCTGTGCATTATCCCGTTCCCCTGCGTCTCCGATGGTCATGTAGATATAGCCTTCATCATCAAAAGCAAGACGACTGCCAAAATGTCGCCCCGAGGTGACGACAACGTTGCTGGAGAACAAGTCCTGCCATGACTCTATGGTTGACCCGTTTAAACGCGCTTTGGCAAGTGTCGGGGTGCCACCTTTACCATCGGGTTTGGCATAAGTGAAATAAAAAACATTTTTGTCTTTAGGACTAGCGATGATGTCCATTAAACCGCCTTGACCCGACGAATACACATTTGGTACACCGGAGACAGCAGATACCTTTCCGGTTTCCCCATCAAGGATAACAAGGCTGCCTTGGCGTAAAGCTATCAAAAAATGTTTATTATCAATTGGCTCTATTGACCACGGTACGCCATCAATGACGGCAACTTTATCAAGCTTGCTGCTTTCCAATTCCCTCGCAAACCCGAACGCAGAGAACACACAAATTAGAGATATAAATAAAGCTTTTTGAATATGTAGGTTCATGAAGGTCTTCCTTGGTATCTATCGGGAGCGAGCATATATGAAGCAGAACGCTATCTGTATGAATATAGACACCTTTCACAAAAAATCACTCACAATCCTTCACTTTTGTCAAAAATGCATTACGCTAAGATTTGGCTAAATATTAGTCGCATGTATCGCAGAGTGTACATCCTGATTAAAATGTACGTCATTAAATCAATCTTTCAGCACGTTTATCTGGTCGGATTGTTAATATTATCTTTCAATTTGGTAAGCTTACTGGTAGAAATAGCAGTAAGTCGAAAATTAAATAAATATTCGACACTTAATGTAAAACAATAATTACACCTAATTTCCTCTCGAGTGAGAGCTTTCTGCCTCACAAGGAAAAATTGCTGAATCAAGGAGTGAAGATGAAAGCAAGCAAGTTACTTGTCACAGCAGCACTAACTGGCGTGGCTCTATTATCGTCTACGAGCATTATGGCAAAGACGGCAAAAGTGGCAGTATCCCAAATCGTTGAACACCCAGCGCTTGATGCGACTCGCCAAGGCTTAGTGGATGGTTTAAAAGCGAAAGGGTATGAGCAAGGAAAGAATCTAGAATTTGACTATAAAACGGCGCAGGGCAATCCAGCTATTGCGGTACAGATTGCACGCCAATATGTAGGTGAGCGCCCTGATGTTCTTGTTGGTATAGCAACTCCAACGGCTCAGGCTCTGGTATCAGCGACGCGCGATATACCGGTTGTTTTCACTGCCGTTACTGATCCAGTGGGAGCGAAGTTAGTGAAGCAGCTTGAGCAACCAGGTAAAAATGTAACGGGTCTGTCTGACCTTTCTCCTGTTGATCAACACATTGAATTAATTCAAGAAATTATGCCAGATGTGAAAAGTATTGGTGTGGTTTATAACCCGGGTGAAGCTAACGCGGTTAGCCTTATGAAGCTGCTTAAAGAGAGCACTGATAAGCGCGGTATTGAATTGGTAGAAGCGACGGCACTTAAAAGTGCTGATGTACAAACTGCGACTCAAGCAATTGCTGCCAAATCAGACATCATCTACGCACTTATCGATAACACGGTTGCTAGTGCGATTGAAGGCATGATTGTTTCTGCAAACCAAGCGAAGAAACCGGTATTTGGTGCAGCAACGTCTTATGTTGAGCGTGGTGCGGTAGCAAGTCTTGGGTTCGACTACTACCAAATTGGTGTTCAAACCGCAGACTACGTAGCCGATATCCTAGATGGTAAAGATCCAGGCAAAATGGATGTCAAAGTTGCGAAAGGCTCTGACTTGGTTATCAACGCAACAGCAGCTAAAAAATTGGGTTTAGCGATTCCTAAATCAGTGATGGATCGTGCAACAAGCGTAAAGTAACGCACGAGTGATGGTGGCTGGGCTTTATGATTTAAGGCCCAGCTTTTTTATTAAGCAGAAGAGGAGTTGTTATGTCTGCTTTCGCTTTTTTCGGCGCTCTAGAAATCGGTCTTATCTATGG
The DNA here is from genome assembly GCF_900088415.1 of Vibrio mediterranei. Taxonomy (GTDB): domain Bacteria; phylum Pseudomonadota; class Gammaproteobacteria; order Enterobacterales; family Vibrionaceae; genus Vibrio; species Vibrio mediterranei. The sequence goes on along the minus strand of NZ_FLLQ01000002.1, from coordinate 514,982 downwards.
ACTGGTCGCGTTGGGTGTCTATCTCACCTTCCGAGTTCTTGATTTTCCAGATCTTAGTGTTGATGGCAGTTTCCCTATGGGAGCGGCCGTTGCAGCGACCGCTATTGTGGCTGGAATCGACCCTTGGATAGCAACGGGGATGGCTATCGTTGCTGGTGCAGCAACGGGTTGGGTGACAGCATTCTTAGCCGTTAGGTGTGGCATTCTTCATCTTCTTGCATCTATCTTGACTATGATCGCGGCGTTTTCGATCAACATTCGAATCATGGGACGCCCAAATATTGCACTACTTGGTGAAGATACCATTTTAACGCCATTTGAAATGATGGGTGATGCCATGTACATCAGGCCTTTAGTGGTGGGTGTACTCGTTCTGGTGTCGGCATGGTTTGTTGTCCGCCTTCTTAATAGTGACTTCGGTTTGGGGCTACGAGCGACTGGTGTCAATGCGCGCATGGTTAAGGCTCAAGGTGCAAGCACATCGTTTTATACCTATTTTTGTCTTGCTTTATCCAACGGTTTCGTAGGTTTCGCTGGTGCGCTGTTCGCTCAAACCAATAGCTTTGCGGATGTGACTTCTGGTGTGGGTACGATCGTGGTTGGCCTTGCTGCTGTTATTCTGGGTCAGACCTTGATTCCGGGTAAAAAGATTTGGGTAGCGGTGACCGCGGTGATTGTCGGTTCCGTCTTGTATCGTCTAGCTGTGGCGTTCGCATTAAGTTCTGGCATGTTTGGATTGCAAGCATCGGACCTTAACTTGGTGACGGCGGTCTTGGTAGCCATCGCACTGATTGCTCCGAAACTAAAAGGAAACCTCAAAGCAAAAAAGGGCGTTAAGCCTGTAAAGAGTCAAGCAGTATCTAATTCAGGCAAAGCGGGGAAAGTAGCATGATTCGTTTAGAAGATATTCAAGTTACCTTCAACCCAGGTACTATCCTAGAAAACCAAGCATTGAAAGGCGTTAATCTAGAGGTTCCGGAACATCAGTTTCTAACGGTGATTGGTTCAAATGGAGCGGGTAAATCTACGTTACTTGGCGCTGTTACTGGTGAAACACCTATGATTGGCGGTCGAGTGCTCATTGACGAAATGGACGTGACCAGACAAACGGTAGATCAGCGAGCAAACCAATGTGCTCGTGTATTCCAGGACCCCTTAGCAGGAACGTGTGGTGACCTTTCTATTGAAGAAAACATGGCCCTGGCATATATGCGTGGTAAAAAACGGGGCTGGAGTTTGTCGCTATCGTCAAAGCGTCGCAAGCTATTCCAAGAGCGCATTAGCATTCTTGGTTTGGGCCTTGAAGACCGATTGAGTGACAACATTGGGTTACTTTCAGGTGGTCAGCGCCAAGCGGTAAGTTTAGTGATGGCAACGCTGTCAGATAGTAAGCTGTTACTGCTTGACGAGCATACCGCGGCACTTGACCCACGTATGGCAGCTTTTGTTATCGACTTAACTAAAAAGGTGATCAAGGAGTTTAACCTTACGGTAATGATGGTAACGCACTCGATGAAAGATGCGCTGGCCTGCGGTGATCGGACCGTAATGCTACACCAAGGAGAAATCGTCTTGGACGTAGAAGGGGAACAGCGCGCAAATATGCAAGTTCCAGATCTATTAGAAATGTTCTCAAAAGTTCGTGGTGAAGAGCTGGCGGATGACAGTTTGCTATTGAGTTAACAATCTATTTTTAAACATCTTTAACCGAGCGGTTTCTAAGCCTCAGTGCTACGCCTACAGACTGTGATCCCTCTTCAATATGAAGGGGGATCTTTTATTGCGGTTATTCAACTAAGATAACGTGATCTCGTTCCCTCTATGTAAGAAGAATAACAATGACACAGCCTTTTTTATTTCATCCACAGACTCATGATGGGGTGGTGCGCGTCGAAGATAAGCTAACCATTACTTTGTTTGCTGAAGCAAAAGATTATGAGTCGGTAAGTCTTCGTCATGAGCCTGACAATGAAGAGTACATAGTCCCTATGTCTAAAGTAGGCACGAAAGGACGACTTGATATTTGGCAGGCGACGCTTCCTCTTAGCGAAGATAAAGATGTTACTTACTACGTGTTTAAAGCTCTAACGCAAACGGAGCAGTACTGGTTAGATGCCCGCGGTGTTCAAAAACGTATGCCCGGGCGAGAGTACCATTTTAAGTACAATCGCTGTCATCAGCCCCCAAGTTGGGTAGCAGAGCAAGTTTTCTACCAAATCTTCCCTGAACGTTTTTGCAACGGTGACCCAGACTTAGCGGTGGAAACGGGTGAATATCAATACCTTGCTCGGAATAGACAGTCTGTGAAAAAACAGTGGGGAGAAAGTGTTGGTACTCATGGTGATACTGGTGCAGTAGAGTTCTTCGGTGGTGACCTTGCGGGCATCGAAAGTAAACTCGACTATCTTCAAGATTTAGGTATCACTACGCTTTATCTGAACCCAATATTCACGTCATACTCTAACCATAAATACGATACCGTTGATTACTACTCAATTGATCCAAAATTTGGCACTAATGAACAATTTGCCCAATTGACGGATAAGCTTCATCAACGAGGCTTGAAAGTAGTGCTAGATGCAGTACTCAATCACACATCCACCTCACATTCATGGTTCGATATCCTTAGTCACGGCAATGGAGCTTATACATCGCAAGATAGCCCATATCGTGATTACTACTTTTTTGAAGCTGACTCAGATAGGTACGTTGGCTGGAAAGGGATTGACACGTTACCAGTATTGAATTTCCACAACCAAGAAGTATGCAACCAGATCTATCTGGATGAAAGCTCAGTCATCAAGTACTGGCTAAAGCCCCCATATAATATCGATGGCTGGCGTTTTGATGTGATTCATATGTTAGGTGAAGGAGAGGGAGCAACCAATAATGCGCATTATGTGAAAGCATTCCGTGATTCGATGAAGTCGGTGAACCCAGATTCTTATATGCTCGGAGAGCATTTCTTTGAGGCGACTCAGTGGCTACAGGGTGATCAAGAAGATGGGGCGATGAACTATTATGGATTCGCGCATCCAGTTAGGGCTTTGCTAGCAAGCAAGGACATTCAATTTGATCCAATTAACATTGACTGCCATGACTTTCTTGAGTGGCTTCAGGAAGCAAGTGCAAAGGTTCCATGGAACAACCAGCTGTCACAGCTCAACCAGTTAGATAGCCATGATACTGAACGCTTTATTACAACACTTAGTGGAGACAAAGCGAAGTTTGCTATCGCGAACCAGCTATTGATGTCTTTTGTGGGGGCACCTTGTTTGTATTACGGTGCCGAGATTGCTCTAGAAGGCTCTCACGACCCAGACAACCGTCGTTGCTTCCCTTGGGAACAGATTGAGCACAGTGAATGGCTACCGTACTTTAAAAAGATGATTGCCATTCGTCGGCGCTCGAAGGCACTGCAAAAAGGTAGCTTTATGCCTTTGTATGTTGATGACGCTTGTTTGGTATTCGCTCGCCAACTCGATAGCGAAGTGGTGCTAAGTGGATTCAATCTAGGAAAACAATCTAACCAAGTAGAATTGCCCGTATGGAAGCTGGGGATTGAACAGGGAGCGTTTTGTTGTCCAATTACCGAAAAGATGATCTCTGCTAACAAAGGAATGCTCACCGTCTCGATAGAAGGCGAACATTCACTGCTTCTAACCCTTTAGCCTGAGTAAACTACTGTGGCAATGTCTCAAGTACATTGTCACGGTAGTTCTGTATATGCTCAACGATAGGTGCAGCCTTATTGAAAGTGCGTATTTCTCGGAACAACTCGTTCGCTTGAGGATATTGTTGACGAAGATATGAGAACCATTGTTTTACTCGGTTAGGGTAGTACAGTCCTTTGTCGCCTTTGATTTCATAAGTCGAATAGACCAGCAACAAATCAACCACGTCTTGCCATGGCATCACGGTGTGGTTATGTTTCACTACATTGCCGAGGTTAGGGACATTAAACGCGCCACGACAGACCATGAGTGAATCAACACCGGTAGTTTCTATACAGCGTTGACCATCTTCGAAGTTCCAGATTTCACCGTTGGCAATTAAGGGAACGGATGTTTTCTTGCGGATCTCATTGATATATTCCCACTTGATCTCGCTTGCCTTATAGCCACCAGTTTTGGTTCTAGCATGAACGGTTAACTCGTTGGCTCCAGCTTGCTCTATCGCATCGACAATTTCAAAGCAATCATCCGGGTTTTCCCAACCTAGGCGGATTTTCGCTGTCACCGGGATATTGCGGTCAACAGCTTCACGACACGCTTTAACGACGTTATGAATAAGCTCGGGATGTTGCAGTAGGGCAGCGCCCCCTTTGCTTTTGTTAACCAGTTTTGCGGGGCAACCAAAATTAAGGTCGATACCTTTAGCGCCAAGGCTAGCCGCTCTTACCGCATTTTCTGCCATCCAGCGAGGGTCTTGACCCAGTAATTGAATATGAACGGGTGTACCGGATTTGGTCATTGAACCTTGCGCTAACTCAGGGCACAATCGGTGGAATACGTGATCGGGTAGGGTTTGGTCAACGACACGAACAAACTCAGTCACACAGAGGTCGTAATCGTTGATCTCTGTAAGAATCTCTCGCATTAGATGATCTAAAACGCCCTCCATTGGGCCCAAAACAACACGCATACCAGTTCTCACTATACTCAGGGAGCGAGGATTCTACCTGTTATAGGGTAAAGAATCGACCATTGAGTTCAGCGACGTAGCCAAATATACTTGCTGCAAATTTTTAAGATAAAAGATCAACGTATGAAATTCATCGAGCTACCTGCTGATTGGACAGGTGAGTCTAGTGCATTTATTGAAGGCGCAATCTTGGCGGCAAACTTTGCTGTCGAACCATTAAAGCCGGAAAGCTGGTTAGCTAATGTGGTCGGCGACTATTCGGCTGAGCAAGAAGCGTGGATTGTAGAGCATCTAAATGCTCAATACGCCCAATTGAAGACCGCTCAATACCATCTTACGGATTTTATTGGCAGTAATACTGAGCAGTTAGCAGACGTAGCCGAAGGGTTTATGACTGTGTGGCCTATTGTTGAACAGCAATGGATTAACAAGCAGTTTGCAGATGGCACGCAGCGCATGCTTCAAGCGCTGTTAACTACGTTTATGCTGGCTATTGATGAAGAACAGACGCATAACGAAATGCATCAAGCAGGGTATGAACAGCTACCACAACTAACGGAATTTCTACCACAGTTAGATGCGATGATACACGAAGTAGGTATGGCGGCTGATGAAATGATGATTGGACATCAATCTCAAACAGTTAACCCGTTTAAAGACGTGGGCCGTAATGACACTTGTCCTTGTGGTAGTGGCAAAAAGTTCAAGAAGTGCTGTGGTCAGTAATCGCTTACAACCATAAGAAACAAAGCCTCCAATTTGGAGGCTTTGTTTTATCAATTAGTTACCGAAAAGCGTTACTGAAAACCGCGTGCTCTGGAGCCAGACAGTTTCGCGCTTTGGGAGATAATGATGATGGCCAGTGCAACTAAGTTACCTGCAAAGATAATCACCAGCCATTGTGGCATTGATAGTGTCAGGAACTGCCATACGACTTTAGAACAGTCACCGTAGGCTTCAAATAACCAAGGAGCCCATTGATTTAAAGGTGCCCAATCTGGGAAGGTGACGAACAAATCACAGGTCTTGAATGGTGATGGATTGAACTGATAGTCCACGTGTTCAAGCGCCAATGTTAATCCTTTGATTGCCGAAGCACCCCAAGCACCAAATCCAATCCAACGCATTACCGTATTTTTCGGATTGATCATACCTATTAGCGCAGCACCGGTAATACCAAACATGGCAACCCGTTCATAAATACACATCACGCATGGACCAAGCTGCATAACATGTTGGAAGAATAAGGCACAAAGCTCGAAGAAAATGGTGCAGATAAAAAGCAGGCCCCAAGACAAACGAGTTTTGGAAAATGCTTTGATGTTGGAAAGAACCGTCACTGATACGTCCTTGTTGAAATAAAAAAGCTCTGAATACTCAGAGCTTTTTAACGCGGATTAGTTTCACAATCAACTAAAAATTAGTGCCCAGATGAGACACTCGCCTCAATTACCTTGCCTGTGGCTTCGGTAATCCAGCCTAGATCGTAGAATATCGCGGTCATTGGCTCTAAGAGATAAACAATACCAAATAAGCCGACCAAAGCGAGAACGATAGTGTATGGCAGGGCCATGACTACCATCTTGCCATAAGACAAACGAATAAGTGGTGCCAAAGCAGACGTAAGCAGGAATAAGAAGGCTGCTTGTCCGTTCGGTGTTGCTACTGAAGGTAGGTTAGTACCTGTGTTGATAGCGACGGCCAATAAGTCAAACTGCGCTCGGTCAATGACACCCTCGACCAATGCTGTTTTCACTTCGTTAATATATACCGTACCAACGAAGACGTTATCAGATACCATCGACAACAGACCGTTCGCAACATAGAACAGCGCCAACTGAGTACCTTTGTCTTCGATATGCAGCACAGCATCAATGATTGGCTTGAATAGCCCTTGGTCAATAATTACAGCAACAATTGAGAAGAACACTGCAAGTAGTGCCGTGAATGGTAGTGCCTCTTCAAACGCTTTACCCATTGAGTGCTCTTCAATAACACCGGTAAAAGACGTGGCAAGAATAATCACAGACAGGCCAATAAGACCGACAGCGGCCAAGTGCATTGCAAGAGCAACAATCAACCAAACTGCGATAGCGCCTTGAATCCAAAGTTTAGCAACATCTTGTTTAGTACGTGTTTTACGTTCTTCGCGGTCGAAATCAACAAGGATTTGACGAACGTTGTCTGGTAGCTTGGCTCCATAGCCAAATACCTTGAATTTCTCAACAAGTGCACAAGTAATAAGGCCACAAACGAATACTGGCGCAGTAACTGGCAGCATTCGCATGATGAACTCACCGAACAGCCAACCTGCTTGATCGGCAATAATCAGGTTCTGTGGCTCACCAACCATGGTCATTACGCCACCCAGTGCGGTACCAACACCAGCGTGCATAAGTAGCGAGCGTAAGAACGCGCGGTAATCTTCTAAGTCATCACGAGTTAGTTCAGATAAGTGTTCATCTTGAGTATGGTCATGAGAAGAACTGCTAGGTTGACCAGACGCGACTTTGTGATAAATCGAGTAGAAACCTACAGCTACGCTGATAACAACAGCGATAACGGTCAGAGCATCTAGGAACGCAGACAGAAAAGCGGCTGCGAAACAGAATGCGAGAGACAACATTGTTTTAGAGCGGATACCGAGAAGTATTTTGGTAAAGATGAACAGCAAAAGCTGCTTCATAAAGTAAATACCGGCAACCATAAACACTAAAAGCAATAGAACTTCAATGTTGTTGACGATTTCATGCTTCACCATACCCGGGCTGGTCATCCCAATTGCAACGGCTTCGATTGCAAGTAGGCCACCAGGCTGTAATGGGTAGCATTTTAGCGCCATAGCAAGCGTGAAAATGAACTCAATGACCAACAGCCAACCAGCGGTAAACGGGTCAATGAAGAAGAAAACGATAGGGTTGATAATTAGGAAAGCGATGATCGCTACTTTATACCAATCGGGAGCCTTACCAAGAAAGTTCTTGATAAAAGCATTTCCTAAAGACATCGGCATAGTAATACTCTTATGTTGTTATTAATCGACAAATGCAAGGGTACGAGAGTATTTGAGAGGGCTTCCAAAATATCTAACTTAAAAAACTTAGTAAACGAACAATGCTTACATGGAGTGGAGATCATTGTTCACTTGCCAAGTCCCTCAGTTGCTAAGCACTCCTTGCTTCGCCCGAAACTCTACTCTTCGGTAAGATATAGTCAACAAAAATTACAAATTCAGATTGGTAAATTTCTACTTTTTGTTAAAAACGCGATCTATGTGTAATAAGCAAAACATAGACCTATACAATAGTTGCGTTTTTAGCCTCTAGGTGGCTGACCACCTAAAACATGACTCATGGATAGTATTCGAAACATAGCCTTCAAAAAAGTATGTTTTTTAGCGTGATTTGCGCCTAATACTCGATAAAAACGTATTGATTAGTTTTGGCTATGATAGATTGAATAACCATAATCTATAAGGGGTTTGAGGTTAATAGAACATTAATAAATATGTAATACTTATGCCTCGTACCTATAAATGGTTATGCTGAGAAAATTGTTAAAATGGAGTATTTGCTCTATTTTGGTATTGTTACAGATATAAGTAGTGTAGGTTTACCAAATTCTCGAAGTAGTGGTATGATGAGTTCTATACACGAATAAATAAAATGATTGGATACACCCCATAATGGTAATTAAGGCGAAGAGCCCAGCAGGGTTCGCTGAAAAGTATATTATTGAGAGCATCTGGAATGGCCGTTTTCCTCCTGGCTCCATTCTTCCAGCTGAACGAGAGCTATCTGAACTAATTGGGGTAACAAGAACCACGCTTCGAGAAGTGCTACAGCGCCTAGCAAGAGATGGTTGGTTGACGATCCAACATGGCAAGCCAACAAAAGTGAATCAATTTATGGAGACGTCTGGTCTTCATATCCTAGATACGCTGATGACTCTTGATGCGGATAACGCGACTTCTATCGTAGAAGATTTGTTAGCAGCGAGAGCGAACATCAGTCCAATCTTCATGCGCTATGCGTTTAAAGCTAATAAAGAGAATTCTGAGCGCACGATTGAAGGTGTGATTGATTCTTGTGAGAGCCTGTTGAAAGCGGAGTCGTGGGACGAGTTTGTCGCTTCTTCCCCATACGCTGACAAGATCAAACAGAACGTAAAAGATGAAGGTGAGAAAGATGAAGCTAAGCGCCAAGCTATGCTGGTGGCTCGCACTTTCAACTTCTATGATTACATGCTTTTCCAACGCCTCGCATTCCATTCTGGGAACCAGATCTATGGTTTGATCTTTAACGGTCTTAAGAAGCTTTATGATCGTGTAGGTAGCTACTACTTCTCGAATCCAGAAGCACGTGCGTTGGCTCTGAACTTCTATAAAGAGCTTCTAGATGTTTGCCAAACGGGTAATAGAGACAAATTACCATTGGTTATTCGTCACTATGGTATTGAGAGTAGTCAGATCTGGAATCAGATGAAGACCACTCTTCCGACGGACTTTACCGAAGACGACAGTTAAAAATGAAAAGGCCACAATCGTGGCCTTTTTTGTGAGTGCAAGTCTGGCTTCAGACGATGACCGAATTGGGAATCGGCTGGTATAGTTCTTCTGCTAGCTCTTTAATAATGCCATCGTAGTTGGTGAATATAAGTTCAGAGAGCTCCGACGTGAGCTGATACATAAATTCTCTATCGAGCTCAGCTTTAGGATGGTCAATCAACGCCTCTATTTTACCTATGGCAGTGCTGTACATAGGAGAGGGAATAGACAGCGGACCTACTAAGCTAAGTTGGTTAACCTTGCGATGGATTTGATTGCAGTAATGCAAGGCGCGTTGTTTGCCGAGCTCAGAGTCAATGCTATCAATACAAAGTCTTAACTGAGTTAGGCAATCAAGCGAGTCAATAACACTTTGCCATAGAGTACGATACTCTTGTTCTAAGTCCTCTCTTTCCACAGCTATCAACCAAGCGACTAGAATGTCATCGATCAGCAGTAATGTCTGGCGGATGAGCTTGCCATGCACAATTTGGTTTTTGTTGACGCTGTGCTTCTTCCAAGAACGACTTAACAGCTTAATATTGCTGTGCAGCACACGATACATAGGTTTGTTGTCGAAGTGAGCAATGTCAGTCAATGCAAGGCAGCACTCTTCCATTGCGACTTCAATTTTCTCCAGCTGCTTATTCTTCTTTTGCTCAAACATCAATGTGTAGTGAGTAGCGGTGCGGTGCTGTCTGACTAATGTGACTAACTCACGTAAATGAACGATGAGTTGATATTTACGCTCAGTTTTTGCCTCGGTGACTTTGGCATATCGATAGATAGCTGCAAGAATGGCTAAAGATAGAAGTAGAGACAGTAATACAAACATAACGACCTCCTTTGTCGAACAATATTTACTGTCTATGTCTCAGCAAGCTCAATGCCAATTGATTATTCATTTAAAAACAATGAGTTATATATCAGTCAGTCAATGGGAGTGCGACTAATTGGTGCAAATGCACATTTTGTGTGAATTCTGTCACAAAAAAAGCCAGCGCGAAGGCTGGCTTTTAGTCATAAAAGAGTCGGTTACATCACTCGCATACCTGGCTGTGCGCCTTCATGCGGTTCAAGTATCCAAAGATCGCTGCCACCTGGTCCTGCAGCCAAGATCATGCCTTCAGACATGCCAAACTTCATCTTGCGAGGTTTTAGGTTTGCAACCATCACGGTTAGCTTACCCTCAAGCTCTTCTGGCTTATACGCGGACTTAATTCCTGAGAATACTTGACGCGTTTCACCACCAATATCAAGCTGGAATTTCAATAGCTTGTTTGCTTTTGGCACTTCTTCGCAGGAGATGATACGAGCAATGCGCATGTCAACTTTAGCAAAAGCATCAAACTCGATCTCTTCTGCAATTGGGTCTTTGCTTAGTTCAGTTTCAGTCTTAGCTGCTTCCGCTTTTTCCTTCGCAGCTTGCTCTGCCGCTGCGTCTTCTTTAGACGCTTCGATCATTGCTTCTACTTTCTTAGGATCAATACGGTTGAACAGAGCCTTGAACTTAGTGATCTCATGAGCAGTGAGTGGCTGCGCAATGCCATCCCATGATAGCTCTTCGTTTAGGAAAGCTTCAGTGCGAGCAGCAAGAGCAGGCATTACAGGCTTGAGATAAGTCATCAGCACACGGAACAAGTTTATACCAACAGAGCAGATATCTTGTAGCTCTTGGTCTTTGCCTTCTTCTTTCGCGACAACCCATGGTGCTTTTTCATCAACATATTGGTTTGCTTTGTCAGCAAGTGCGGTGATTTCACGAATTGCACGACCAAATTCGCGAGCTTCATACAACTCAGCAATGCGATCAGCAGCGGCTACAAATTCATTGTATAGCTCTGGCTCAGCGAAGTTTTCAGAAAGTTTGCCTTCGAAACGCTTAGTAATGAAACCTGCATTACGTGAAGCCAAGTTAACAATCTTATTCACCACATCGGCATTTACACGTTGCGTAAAGTCTTCAAGGTTAAGGTCAAGATCGTCGATACGGCTGTTCAGTTTTGCAGCGTAGTAGTAACGTAGACATTCTGGGTCTAGGTGGTCAAGGTAAGTGCTTGCTTTCACAAATGTACCTTTAGACTTAGACATTTTCGCGCCGTTAACCGTTACGTAGCCGTGAACGAATACGTTGTTTGGTTTGCGGAAACCAGAACCTTCAAGCATTGCAGGCCAGAACAAGCTGTGGAAGTAAACAATATCTTTACCAATGAAGTGGTAAAGCTCAGTGCTACTGTCTTTGTTCCAGTACTCTTCAAAGTCTAAGTCGTCGCGCTTGTCACATAGGTTTTTGAATGAACCCATATAACCGATAGGTGCATCTAGCCACACGTAGAAGAACTTGTCTTTTTCGCCAGGGATTTCGAAACCGAAATACGGTGCATCACGAGAGATGTCCCACTGTTGTAGACCAGATTCAAACCACTCTTGCATCTTGTTTGCAGTTTCAGTTTGAAGTGAGCCAGATCGAGTCCACTCTTTCAACATGCTTTCAAATTGAGGCAAGTCGAAGAAGAAGTGCTCTGAATCCTTCATGATTGGTGTTGCACCGGATACCGCAGACTTAGGATTGATAAGTTCTGTTGGGCTATATGTTTCACCACAGTTGTCACAGTTGTCACCGTATTGGTCTTCAGACTTACACTTAGGGCAAGTACCTTTAACAAAACGGTCTGGAAGGAACATCTCTTTCTCTGGGTCAAACAATTGAGAAATAGTGCGGCTAGAAATAAAGCCGTTCTTTTTCAATTCCAGATAGATGTGAGATGCAAGCTCGCGGTTCTCTTCTGAGTGCGTGCTGTGGTAGTTATCAAAACTGATATCGAAGCCAGCGAAATCTTTTTGGTGCTCTTCGCTAACTGCTGCGATCATTTCTTCTGGCGAGATCCCCATCTGCTGAGCTTTCAGCATGATTGGTGTGCCGTGAGCGTCATCAGCACAAATGAAGTTTACTACGTTGCCACGTAGACGTTGGTAGCGCACCCAGATATCCGCTTGGATATGCTCAAGCATATGTCCTAAGTGAATAGAACCGTTAGCGTACGGTAGCGCGCAAGTGACCAACAGTTTCCTTGAGTTAAGGTTTCTTGGATCGGTTGCCATACTTTAGTTTCGCTTTCTTTATTCAGAGTAAAATATTCGCTAATACTACATGATGACTGCCATGACTCCAAGGTATCCAGAGTCAATCCCCATAACTTTTTTGGGGTTCTGGTTCTGGCGACGTAATGCTAATCTTAACAGGACTAAAAAATAATAAGGAAAGCAAGATGCGCACGTTCGAATCAAAACAAGATTTTTGCCAGTGGCTCGGGGAGTTTCACGGGGAAAACCTAAAACTGGGTTGGAGCGAGTCACCGGATGTAGTGTCTGTATCGGCATCTGGTGAATTTCAGATTACGTTACCTTTCGCTAATCAATCACTGATTTCAGAGCTGACGACTTGGATTAAAACGCAGCAACAATCAAACCAAGTGGCAGCATTTGAGTTTTCTGTATCAAGCCAAGTGAAAGCACTAGAAACTACGGTGGCGTCAGAAATCAAAGGCGTGAAGAACGTCATAGCGGTCACGTCCGCAAAAGGAGGGGTCGGGAAATCGACAACAGCGGTCAACCTAGCGCTTGCCATCAGCAAGCTTGGGGCGAAGGTAGGTATTCTCGATGCCGACGTCTACGGGCCATCTATTCCGATGATGTTTGGGCAAATCAATGCGCATCCCGAAGTCCGTGACGGAAAGTGGATGCAACCAATTGCGGCGCACGGCATCTATACTCAATCTATCGGTTACCTTATTAGCTCTGATGATGCGGCGATTTGGCGCGGTCCGATGGCATCCAAAGCGTTAGCTCAGCTGCTTAATGAAACCGAATGGCCAGAACTTGATTATCTGGTGATTGATATGCCGCCAGGGACTGGCGATATCCAACTCACCCTGTCTCAACAGATCCCGGTGACTGGCGCATTGATTGTCACCACCCCACAAGATTTAGCGCTAGCAGATGCTATCAAAGGTGCCGCTATGTTTGAAAAAGTGTCTGTTCCTGTGGTGGGTATCGTCGAAAATATGAGTTATCACATTTGTAGCCAATGTGGCTCGAAAGAACATATTTTTGGCGCAGGTGGTGCTGAATGGATGGCTTCGAAATTCGGTCTTAACCTGCTGGGCCAAGTTCCGCTTCATATTGATATTCGAGAATCCATTGATAATGGTGCGCCAACTGTGGTGTCCAATCCAGAGGGAGAGCATGCTCAGATCTACACACAATTGGCTGAAAGAGTATGTGCAGACCTGTATTGGAATGGAAAAGCGAAACCGGAATCCATCTTGTTTAAAATGGTGGAATAACGGAGAAACCGAGCTAGTTGTGAGCTCGGTTTCTTATTGCCTTCTACTTTGTAAAATGAAGTAATCGATTGCAATTTCCTATTTCTTGAGCGAGGGCAAAATTGGGCATCAAATAAGTGAGATCTCGACTAGTATCTAAGGGTTGATGTCCATATAATTACCCGGTTTTGTCCTCACCACCATATATGTACTAGGTGCAAAGAATGTCTGATAATAATCAATGTGTCATCGTAGGTATCGCTGGCGCTTCTGCTTCCGGAAAAAGCCTCATTGCGAGCACAATCTATAACGAACTTCGTGAGAAGGTAGGCGACCATCAAATCGGAGTGATCACGGAAGATTGTTACTACAATGACCAAGGTCATTTGAGTATGGAAGAGCGTGTAAAAACGAACTACGACCACCCAAGTGCACTGGATCATGACTTGCTTTGCGACCATCTTGAAAAGCTGATTCAAGGCGAAGCGGTAGAAGTGCCAGAATATAGCTACTCCGAACACACTCGCACTGATAACACTACGTCGATGACACCAAAGAAAGTCATCATCCTTGAAGGTATTCTTCTTCTGACTGATCCTCGTCTTCGCAAGCTAATGCATGCGACGGTATTTATGGATACTCCGCTTGATATCTGCCTACTGCGTCGCGTTAAACGTGATGTTGAAGAGCGCGGACGTACCATGGAATCCGTTCTTCAGCAGTACCAAAAAACGGTTCGTCCTATGTTTATGCAGTTTATTGAGCCGTCAAAACAGTACGCTGATATTATCGTTCCACGTGGCGGTAAAAACCGTATTGCGATCGATGTACTCAAAGCACACATCGCAAAGCTGTTAAAAGCGTAATCCTTACAATATTCGGATTGAATTCTTACGTTATAAGTAACCAAACTGTTCTATACTGAACGGGTGCACGTATAACGTTTAAATTGCTTTATTTTTTAATAGATTAGTGGCACTTTATGTGCCACTTTTTGTTTTCCGCTTTGCAAGGAAGATGCGAATGAAAAAACTACTCCTTATCTTGGCGATCCCGATTGTGCTTATCGTCGTCGCTATCGCCGCCTTGGTGATGTTTGTAAACCCTAATCAGTTCAAACCTATGATAACTGAGCAGGTTCAGGCACAAACTGGTCTAGAACTTGAAATAAGCGGTGACATCAGTTGGCAGTTCTTCCCTTCACTTGGATTTGAACTTGGTCAAACAAATCTTAAGAATCCTCAGGGCTTTAAGAATCCCAATCTATTCAGTGTCAGCCAAGTGGGCGTGAGTGTTGGGGTGATGCCTCTACTCGATAAAACCCTAGAAATTGGTTCTGTGACGCTTGATGGTGCGCAAGTTCATTTAGAAACATTAAAAGACGGAACGTCTAACTTGGACGCGTTGACTGCGGCTAGCAAAGAGGCTGAATCTGCAACCCCAGCCGATAAGGCAGCGACCGAGCCTGAGACTACGTCGTCCGCGTCTGCCGCACAAGGTTGGAGCATTTCACTTTCTGGTGTGACGGTGTCCAATGCGTTACTTGAGATTTCTAACGAAGAAACAGGGTCATTCACCAAGCTTTATGATGTCGGTTTAAATGTCTCTCAGTTCGCAGCAGACCAATGGACTACAGCCGACTTTGATTTGAAAGGTCAAAACAACGACCAGAGTTTTACTGCTAAAGGTACTGCAGACTTTAAGTTGAGCAAGGACTTTGCTGAGTACGCACTGAAAAACATCAAGTTCGATGCTACATATCAAGATACGGTTAATAATGTTGAGCAAGCTCAACTTACGGTAGCGACATTCGAATTTGATAAACCAAACAGTATTGAGTTTGCGGTTAAAGGTAAAACGCCAGATCTTAGTTTCGATGCCAAAGGTGGTACATCATTTGAAATTGATAAAGCGATGACCATGCTTAAACTAAGCGCGTTGACACTTGACTCTACCTTAGAGGGTAAACCACTACCTCAGTCTCCAATGAAAGTGGGAATGTCATCAGATCTTAGCTTTGATCTTAAGAAGAACTTCTTGAACTTTGTGCTTCAAAAACTATCACTCAACAAAATGGAGCTAGATGGGAAGGCGACGGTTCAATTGGCTGATATTCCGAAAGTCCGCTTCTCACTGCATAGCTCTAATATTGACCTTGATGAGTTTTTAGGACTAAACCAAACTCAGACCGGCAACAAAACAGCCAAGACTGGTGGCCAGCCAAGCGCTTCTTCAGACAACTCGGCGCCTGTGAAAGAGGTAGAACCTGACTTAAGTGCACTTAAAGGCTTGGATGTAAAAGGCAGTGTAACGATTGATAAGTTCAAAGCGGCTAATGCCCACATGCAGAAAGTAAAAGCCGACTTTTATGTTAATCGTGGCGTAGCAGAACTCACGTCATTTAGTTCTCAGCTGTATAGCGGCTCAATTACAGCAAAAGCAAAACTGGATGCGCGTAAATCACCAGCATCTTATAGTGCCGTGAAGCGCATTAAAGGCGTAAAAGTACAACCGCTTCTAAAAGATGTTGCTAACAACGACATGCTCGAAGGTACCGGTAATATCGATGTGAATGTTACAGGTAGGAGCTTAACCCCAACGGGTATTAAGAAAAATCTAGCGGGTACGGTGAAGATCAATTTTGCTGATGGTGCCGTCAATGGTATCAACGTTGCACAGATTATCAGAGAAAATTACGCTCGCTTTAAAGGTCAGTCTGTTGAAGCTGAAAAAGGGCCTAAGAAAACCGACTTTAGCGCGATGAAAGCTACACTCAAGCTAGCCAAAGGTGTCGTATCCACCAAAGATATGTCAGCAGAATCGCCGCTATTGCGTATTCAAGGTGAAGGATCTGCGAATTACATTAATGAGACGGTCGACTTTTTGGTGCGCACTTCTATCGTAGGGACATTGGAAGGGCAAGGTGGTCAAAGCATTACGGAGCTGCGTGATGTTACGATTCCAATCAAGGTGACCGGCGCTTGGACTGATCCTAAGTTCGCTCTTGTGTTTGATGATGTGTTGAAACAGAAAGCTCAAAAAGAAGTAGAACGCGCGACTGAGCGTCTTGGTATTAAAGATGAAAAGACCAAGAAAGCCGTCGATGGGCTACTAAAAGGGCTGTTTAACTAAACTAGCCAGCTACAAGTAAAGCCAATGCCAGCGTGTTTCACGCTGGCATTTTTCGTATTGGCGGAACAAATTACGTTAGAGATGTTGCTACCAATGGTAGTCAAGATCTTGCTCTTCTTCGAGCTCCTCAACTGCTAGAAGCTGCCATGATTCTATAAGCGCTGTGGCAGCGACCATTGTGATGTTTTTGTATAAGTTGTGAGTAGCATGGGTAGGCAAGCCGTCATGTTGCAGAGTAATCGAATAGCTACTCTTATGTCGGCTCTTTTCGATATTCTCCCAGTCTTGCTTTAACTGTTTGATAGGTTGAGTTGAACTTTGGCCAAGTATAAATCGGTGCTCATTACTACCAATCCATAGGATCAAACGACCACTTTCCATGAAACTCTCCTTGTTATCATGATGTTGTGTTTGTGTTAATTTAACCAATTGTGACGACAGTTTCACGCCAAGTTGATTGTCTGATTGTACCTAAATGGGGTGACAGAGTGTTGTTACTGGGAGAGGAGTCAGTAAGAATTAAGGCGAGGATAGCAGATTTAAAGTACTAACAAGCTGACACTTTAAACTGCTACCCTGAAGGTAGTTTTACCTTGCGTTAAAGCGCAATGAAAATGCCCGCTAAACAAGCACTCATCAGGTTGGCTAACGTACCGGCCAGCACGGCTTTAAGGCCCAGGCTTGCCACGTCAGAGCGGCGCTCCGGCGACATTACACCGATAGACCCTAGCTGAATGGCAATAGAGCCAATGTTGGCGAAGCCACAAAGAGCGAAAATTACGATAACTTGGCTGTGTTCCGATAAGCTAGCTTGATGCTGAATGAAGTCGATGAAAGCAACAAATTCGTTCATGACTACCTTTTGGCCGATAAATGACCCTGCCATCAGCATCTCACTTTGATCGACACCAATAAGCCAAGCTACTGGAGCGAAGAGGTAACCGAATAGCAGTTGTAATGTGATTCCTTGCGCACCAAACAGCTCCGCTATGGATTCAATAGCGGCGTTAGCCATCGCAATAACACTGACAAAAGCGATAAGCATCGTACCCACTGCAACCGCAACTTTTACTCCGTTCATTGCCCCCGCTGCTAAGGCATCAATCACATTACTTTGATCGCCAGTATCTAAGTCGACAGAGTCATGAGCTACCGGAGTTTGTTGCTCAGGTACGATAAGCTTAGCCATCATTAGGGATCCTGGCGCAGCCATAAAGCTTGCCGCGATTAAGTACTTTAGCTCTACGCCTAACCCGGCGTAACCACCAAGAACACTCCCTGCCACAGACGCCATTCCGCCCGCCATGACTGCGAACAGTTCCGAGCGTGTCATAGTTGCAAGGAAAGGACGAATAAGCAGTGGGGACTCACCTTGTGATAGGAATATGTTGCCGGTTGCCACCAACGATTCCGCTTTGCTTGTTCCCAAGAACTTCTGAATTAAACCACCGAGTACGCGGATTACCGCTTGCATGATGCCAAGGTAGTAAAGTGCCGAAATAAGAGCGCTAATAACGATGATGATAGGAAGAACACGGATGGCAAAAATAAAGCCTTCAGAAGCTAAATCACCAAATAGAAATTGAATACCAACGTCGGAGAAGCTCAGTACTTTGGCAACACCAGAACTCATTGCGCCAAGAACATGTTGACCAAAAGGAATGTAAAGAACAAAAGCAGCAAACAATGTTTGAAGGAGGAGTGCGCGTAATACGGTATTCCAGTTAATTGCTTTACGGTTTTCGGAGAAAATAAAACCGATAGTTAACAGCGAGATAATGCCTACAAAACCAAACAGGATAGTCATTAACATTGGGTCACCTCACCGTAGCTTAGACAGTTAAGCATGGAATACGATGACCAAGAGGAAACAGCGGAAAGCTGAGGAAACCACTGATTGTGGTAACTGAAGATAAATTTGCCCATTTTTATACCCTTTACAAGCGTGGAGATTGCAGCTGGTCCAAATCCTTGGGTCGTTCACAGTTCCTTGGTGACGGCTTGTATTGGTGTATAGCTAGAAGATTACGCAACAATGCGAAGTGCCCTAACAAACGGGAGGGCAGTATACAGTAAAAAATGAGACTTACATCTCATTTTTTACTCTTTTGGTTTGATTGGCTAGAACATCACCAATCGACACCTTTTAGCGCTTTTACGCCTGATTCGAAGGCGTGTTTGACATTTTTAACCTCTGAAACGGTATCTGCAATGTCTATGAGCGTTCGGTGAGCACCGCGACCTGTGATAATGACAGACTGCATTTTTGGTCTGTTGGTTAACGCTTCTACCACTTCTTCCAAATCGATATAGCCGTAGCTAACCATGTAGGTCAGTTCGTCAAATAGAACCACATCAAGTGATTCGTCTTTAAGCATGCGTTTACATTCTTGCCAAACTAACTGAGCTGCTTCCGTGTCAGCGGTTTTGTTTTGGGTCTCCCAAGTAAAGCCTGTTGCCATCACTTGAAACTCAACACCTAACTTCTCGAGTAGGTTACGTTCGCCGTTATCCCATGTTCCTTTGATAAACTGAGCAACCGCGCACTGCTTTCCATGACCAACGGCACGAGCAATGGTACCAAAGCCAGCTGTTGACTTGCCCTTACCGTTTCCGGTGATGACTAACAACAAACCTTTTTCTTCTTGAGCGTTGGCGATCTTTTTATCAACGTTTTCTTTTACTTTCTGTTGTCGTGCTTTATGACGATCTTGTTTTTGCTCTTCGGAGAGTGACATGGTGATTCCTTATGTTTAGCTGCTAGTCCTCTGTGTTCGGTATATGATAATGAAATAGAAACAGAAAAAAACAAGACAAAGTTCAGGGGTAATAGGATGAAAAAGATATTGGTGGTATGCATGGGCAATATTTGTCGCTCGCCAACGGGCGAAGCGGTATTACGCTCTAGATCAGCGAATCAAGGGATTGAGGTCCTTATCGATTCAGCAGGGACGATTGGCTACCATCACGGTGACGCCCCTGATAAGCGAGCGCAAGCCGCTTGCGAAGCTCGTGGTTACTCGTTTTCGGGAATAAAAGCGCGACAAGTGAAGGATGAAGACTTTGAGATCTTTGACATGATTCTAGCCGCAGATAAGGATAACTTGGCCGACCTTAAACAACGTTGTCCTCAACATCTCAAGTACAAACTTTCGTTGTTTCTTAGCCATGGCTCTTCATCCTATAGTGAGATCCCAGACCCTTACTATGGAGGGGAGCAGGGCTTTGAGTTGGTGTTGGATCTGATTGAAGAAGCGGCCGATGCAGTGTTAGCTAAAGTCTAATGGCAAAAAAACGCAGCTTAGCTGCGTTTTTAGAATGATCAATAGTAAGGATTTATTTGCTCATTTCGCCACGTAGCACTTCTAACATTTGGGCTTTGACTTCTTCGTAGCCCAAGTTTTGGCTAAGTAGATAGTGTAGCTTGGCTAGAGCCGCTTCTGGGGTCATGTCAAAACCACTGATAACTCCGGCATCGGCTAGGGCACAACCAGTGGCATAACCGCCCATATTGACTTTACCTGCTAGACATTGGGTAAGGTTAACCACAATCACTCCACGTTCAGAAGCTTCTTTTAGGTGTGCGAGAAGCTCAGGGTTTTGTGGCGCATTACCAACACCGAAAGTGAGCAATATCATAGCGTTAACAGGTTGAAGTAGCGTGTTACGAATCACTTCATGTGAGATGCCT
Organism: Vibrio mediterranei; assembly: GCF_900088415.1. Lineage (GTDB taxonomy): Bacteria > Pseudomonadota > Gammaproteobacteria > Enterobacterales > Vibrionaceae > Vibrio > Vibrio mediterranei. The sequence goes on along the minus strand of NZ_FLLQ01000002.1, from coordinate 494,644 downwards.
GGGTACATAGTAATGACCCCAATAGGCTGTGGTGTAATGTCGTGTACTTTAAACTTGCCCTCAGGCATTTTGTTCAGTTCTACACCACTACCTAACTGAATATTGATACCCGCTTCTAAAATCGGCGGCATGTTTGGAGACGTAAACGCGTTGAAACCATCGGCGTGAGATTTGGTACTGCGGTTACCACGCATAAGTTGATTATTGAAGAACAGTGTGACTTCGTTAATCGGATAGTTAGCCGCAATGTGCAGTGCATTCAGAAGATTAGCTTGTCCATCAGAACGTAGCTCCGCTAAAGGAATTTGTGATCCGGTGACAATGACTGGCTTACCTAGATTTTCTAGCATAAACGATAGTGCCGATGCGGTATACGCCATCGTATCGGTGCCATGCAGAATAACGAAGCCATCATAGTTGTCGTAGTTATCACGAATATCGTCAGCAATCTGCTGCCAATCTGCAGGTGTCATGTCTGAAGAGTCAATCAACGGCTCGTATTCGTGAATAGTAAACTCTGGCATTTCAGGGCGATGGAATTCCGGCATACTAGCCAGTTGCTTTTCCATAAAACCGGCGACGGGAATATAGCCGTGATCGGACTTTTGCATGCCGATGGTGCCGCCAGTGTACGCAATATAGATGTGTTTTCTTGTCATGCCAGGGATCGCTTTATTATCAAGGGGAACAGATGCAGGCGATTATAACCAAAACAAATAAAAGAGCCACCGATTGGTGGCTCTAGATAAATGAATTTGTTAGCTCTGCATGCCTACTGGATATTACAGGTCAAGCACAGTACGTACTGGCCTTTTGGGTCGTTAAAGCTTTCCAGCAAACTGGCTTGTTGTTGCAACTGAGTTGCGACAGGCAGTAAGCTTTGTGGGACCCAAGCTGATATGTCGAGTCCAAGACTCACTTTTACCTGCTGCATAATATCTTGGACGAACTGTTGCGCTGGGCTTAGCGGTTCTTCGACCCAATAGATATCGTACTTCTCCATACCGCCGAGTTCAGCAGCGAGAGCGACAGCATCATCAAAATCGCCAATCTGGTCAACTAAGCCGCGATCTAATGCGTCTTTACCGGTCCATACTCGACCTTGCGCGACAGAGTCGACATCCGTGACAGACATGTTGCGGTTATTCGCGACTAACGTAATGAAGCGCTTATAGCCATTCTCGATGCCCATTTGGAATGCTTTTGACGCGCCTTCACTGATGCCTGTGGTTACACCAACGCCTGAGAAGGGTGATGTACCAACGCCATCGGTGTTAATCCCAATATTGTTTAACCCTTTCTCGAAGGTTGTTACCACACTAAAGATACCGATTGAACCAGTGATGGTTGTTGGCTGTGCCATGATCTTATTAGCGTTCATAGAAATCCAATAACCACCGGAGGCAGCAACACTCGACATGGACACTACGACAGGCTTACCAGCATCGCGTAGCGCTTGAACCTCGTTGCGAATCACTTCTGAAGCAAACGCACTTCCACCTGGGCTATCAACACGCAATACCACTGACTTAACAGAGTCGTCTTCACGAGCCTGTTTGAGAAGGGCTGCTGTTGTATCACCGCCGACAGTACCACGTGGTTGCTCACCGTCCATGATGGTGCCGCTCGCTACGATGACGGCAACTTGGTTGTCTGGCTGCTCAGGTAGGTCGTATGGCATGGATGCCAAGTACTCGTAATAACCCACAGCGTTAAAGCCACCATCGCCGTCGCTACCAAATGCCTCGACCATAGCCTGATTGACTTGCTGTTTGGTAACAAGTTCGTCGACCAATCCTAGTTGCTTAGATAACGCGGCTAAATCGCCGTCAGCAGCTTCTAGTTCTTTAAGAAACTCATCCATGGTTGGCGTTAGTACGCTGGTTTCGATTTGACGGTTAGAGGCAACATCATCTACGTAAGCGCCCCATAGCTGTGAAACCCAGCGAGTGGCAGATTCTTTCGCTGCATCAGACATGTCATCACGAAGGAATGGCTCGACCGCGGATTTGTAAGTCCCGACTCTGAATACGTGAGTTGTCACATCGAGTTTTTCGAGTAACGTCTTGTAGTACATTGAGTACGCGCTGTAGCCTTTGATAAGTACCGCACCATCAGGAGCAAGGTAGACTTTGTCGGCATAGCTGGCTAGATAGTATTGACTTTGATTGTAGAAAGCACCGTAGGCATAGATAGGCTTGCCTGTCGCCTTAAACTCATTCAACGCTTTGGCAATGTAGCGAAGTTTGGTTAAGCTAGTTTCCGGCATGTCTCTCAACGATAGCACTAATCCTTTTACAGAATCATCAGTCGATGCGTGGCGGATTGAATCTACTATATCAAACAGAACGTTTTCTTTTGGAAGGTCGCGCCCGAACAGTGATCCAGTGACAGAATCCATAGGATTCACATAACTGCTTTGCTCGACGATAGGCCCAGAAATGTTCAGGACTAACGCTGACTCTTTTTTGACGGTAGCTGGCGCAGGTTCGACTTGAGTGAAAGCAAAATAGATCATTGCAATCACAGCAAAGAATAGCAGGTTAATAATGGCAAGTCTGGTAAAGTTAATGACTTTCCAGAACCCTTTGAAGATCAAACCGATAAATCGAAATACTTTTTTCATCATCTCTCCACATCACCAATTGGTGAGTGTTTTTGTCCCTAAACATCAATTACTAGTGTAGCGTTGGCATGGCAGATTCGCTGTATGAATAATGTAATTGTACGTGCTTGTTGCCACTATCACTCAATCAAGGTTTTAAGTGAATAAAAATTAAAGACTTAACATACTAGATTAAGTTCAAATATTCAGGAAAAAATTTTTAATAATGTTGAGAAAATGTAAACGCTAGTTTGATTTTTTAACCTTTACATAATATTCTGGTCAGACCACAACTATAACAACGGAAGTGAAGTCTGCTATGTACCCGAACTTACTTAAGCCTCTGGATTTAGGATTTACCCAACTACGTAATCGTGTGCTGATGGGATCGATGCACACAGGTCTTGAAGAACACAAGGAAGGACTGCATAAGCTTGCTGCATTTTATGAAGAGCGAGCCAAAGGAGGAGTAGGCCTGATTGTCACTGGCGGATTTGCGCCAAACCTTCGCGGACGTCTTGCCCCTTTTGCTGCTGAATTTAGTAAGCCAAAACATGCCAAAGCGCATAAAGTTGTTACTGAGGCTGTGCATAAGCATGGCGGTAAAATCGCATTGCAAATTCTTCACGCTGGTCGTTATGGTTACCACCCGTTTTCACAAAGCGCATCGAAAATAAAATCACCTATTTCTCCTTTTGCACCTAGTGAAATGAGCAGCCGTCAAATCTGGAAGACTATCGACGCTTATGCAAACAGTGCATCACTGGCGCAAGAAGCAGGGTATGACGGTGTTGAAATCATGGGTTCAGAAGGTTACTTCATCAACCAGTTCATCTGTAAGCGCACCAATGTTCGCTACGATGAGTGGGGTGGTAGTTATGAAAACCGTATCCGCTTGCCGTTAGAAATCGTTAAAGCAGTAAGAGCGGCTGTGGGTAAAGAGTTTATTATCATTTTCCGACTCTCGATGCTGGATCTGGTCGAGCAAGGCAGTACTTTTGAAGAAGTGGTACAGCTTGGCCAAGCGCTTGAGCAGGCTGGCGTAACGATAATCAATACTGGTATTGGTTGGCACGAAGCGAAAGTACCGACGATTGCCACTCAAGTTCCTCGCGGTGCTTTCACCTGGGTAACCGAAAAAATCCGTCCTTATCTCAATGTGCCTGTTATCACGACTAACCGAATAAATACACCGGAAGAAGCCGAGCGGATACTTTCATCAGGGCACGCTGATATGGTCTCGATGGCGAGACCTTTCTTGGCCGACCCAAACTTTATCGCGAAGGCAGAGCAAGGCAAGTCACAACTAATCAATACGTGTATAGGTTGTAACCAAGCGTGCTTGGATAATGCATTCAAAGGCAAGCGCGCCACTTGTTTGGTCAACCCTCAAGCGTGTTATGAAACGGACTTAATCGTCAAGAAGGCCGTAAATAGTAAGACCATTGCCGTTGTAGGTGCAGGGCCTGCCGGGTTAGCGTGTGCGACCATGTTGGCGGAAAAAGGCCATTCTGTGGATCTTTTCGAGAAGAGTGATCGCATTGGTGGCCAGTTCCGTTTAGCGATGCAAATCCCAGGTAAAGAAGAATTCAGAGAAACTATCCGTTACTTTGCCAACCGTATTGAAGAGACCGGCGTCAAGCTACATCTTGACACCGAAGCGACGGCTGACCTGCTACGCGAATATGATGAAGTAGTGATGGCGTCCGGTGTTCAGCCAAGAATGCCCAAGCTTGAAGGTATCGATAACCAAGATAAAGTCATCGACTATCAAACATTGATTCGCGATAAGACACCAGTAGGTGACAACGTGGCGATCATGGGAGCAGGCGGTATTGGGGTCGATGTTGCGAGCATGATTACTGAACCTCATGGTCAGACGTTAGATGACTGGTTACACGAATGGGGCATCGACAAAACCATCGAGCATCCAGGAGGTCTATTCCCATTCCCGGAAGAAGTGACCGATACCAATGTCTGGGTAATGCAGCGTAAAGAAGGCAGAGTAGGTAAAGGCCCGGGTAAAACGACAGGCTGGATCCACAAGAAAACCCTTGAAAAGAGAGGTGTACATCTTTTAGGTGGCGTGACTTATAACAAGATTGATGATCAAGGTCTGCACATTACTGTCAAAGGTGAAGAGCAGTTGATACCCGCAGATAAAGTGGTCATCTGTGCCGGGCAAGAGTCTGTAAAACCATTCGAAGACCAGTGGCAAAGCTTTGGTGAAAAATTGCATGTTATTGGTGGTGCTGACTATGCTGGTGAACTGGACGCGGTTAGAGCGATTCGCCAAGGTGTCGAATTAGCTGCCAAGCTATAGAGTAGATTGAGAACAGTTCTCACTTTTGCTGTCATGACGTTAACGTTTTGTTATAATGAGCGTTATTACAACAAACAAAAAGGGAAGTGTTATGGATGCCCTAGAACTGTTACTCAATAGGCGTTCGATTGCTCGACTATCAGAACCGGCTCCTGAAGGAGAAGCGTTAGAAAATATTATTAGAGCGGGCTTGCGTGCTCCCGATCATGCAGGACTGACTCCTTGGCAGTTTGTGCTGGCGCAAGGTGATGGCAGACAGAAACTGGCTGATATCTTAAGTGATGCTGCTGCTCAGGCGGGCAGTGAGGAGACGGTGATTGAAAAAGCTAAGAAAGCCCCTTTTCGTGCTCCTCTAGTCATCACCGTCATTGCGAAAGTGACGCAACATGACAAGGTACCCGCAATCGAGCAGCATCTTTCTGCTGGCTGTGCAGTTCAAGCAATGCAAATGGCAGCTGTGGCTCAAGGCTTCCAAGCATTTTGGCGTTCGGGAAAATGGATGTTTGATGAACACGTTCGTCAAGCGTTTGGCGTTGAGGGTGATGATCAAATCGTTGGTTTTCTCTACGTCGGTACGCCTGGATGTACACCAATGAAAGCGCCAGAGCGTGATTTAAATAAATACGTTAAGTTCCTATAACGGAATATTTAACTGGCTATTTATACAGTTTTTCTTGATTCTTAAAGGTAAGCTTAGTTAAGCTTACCTTTATTTTTTCAGATACCTGTGACCCTTCTCTATGACTCGTCTCTTTATTGCCGAAAAACCCAGCTTAGGGCGTGCTATTGCCGCCGCTTTGCCAAACCCTCAAAAAAAAGGCGAAGGATACATCCAATGTGGAAATGGTGATGTGGTCACATGGTGTATTGGTCATTTGCTTGAGCAGGTAGAGCCTGACGCCTACGACGAGCGTTATAAAAAGTGGAATCTGAATGATCTGCCTATCGTGCCAAATCAGTGGCAACTCAGACCTCGAAAAAGTGCTTCAAAACAACTCACTGCGGTAAAGAAACTTCTAAAAACGGCGACCAGTATTGTTAACGCGGGAGACCCAGATAGGGAAGGGCAACTTCTGGTTGATGAGGTGATCGACTACTGTAAGGTTCCGAAAGCCAAGAAAGATACTGCTCAGCGTTTGTTGATTAGCGATTTAAACCTTCCGGCGGTAAAAAAAGCGCTCAATTCTATGCGCATGAACCAAGAGTTTATTCCACTTTCGGTATCGGCATTAGCACGTTCACGAGCGGATTGGCTTTATGGGATGAATATGTCTCGGGCCTATACGCTTCTCGGACAAAAGGCGGGTTATCAAGGTGTGTTATCTGTTGGGCGAGTACAAACACCCGTGTTGGGATTGGTGGTTCGCCGTGATGAAGAAATCGAGAACTTTGTTCCCAAAGACTATTACACTTTACACGCCTTGATTCCATACCAAGATTCGCACGCGGCCTTTGACATTCGTGCCAAATGGAAACCAAGTGAAGCCTGCCAACCATGGCAAGATGAAGAAGGAAGAGTGCTGAATAAAAAGCTGGTGGAAAATGTCGCGAGTCGTATTCAAGGACAGCCAGCAAAAGTCACTAAGTCAGAGCATAAGTCGACAAAACAGAATGCGCCTTTACCGTACTCTTTGTCTGCTTTACAGATTGATGCGGCCAAGCGTTTTAATATGAGCGCGCAACAAGTGTTGGATGTTTGTCAGGCTCTGTACGAGAAGCACAAACTTATTACCTATCCACGTTCTGATAACCGATATCTACCTAAAGATCATTTTTACCAAGCGAATGATGTCCTAAGTGCAATAAAGAACAATAGCAGAGAGCATGCTCAGGCGGTCGATGACGCGGACAGCAGTCGTAAGTCCAAAGCGTGGAACGACAGCAAAGTGGATGCACACCACGCTATTATTCCGACACCAAAGAAAACCAGCAGTGTGCTATCTGGGTTTGAAGAGAAAATCTATGGGTTGATCGCGCGTCAGTATTTAATGCAGTTTTATCCAGCCGCGGTTTACGCCGAAGCCATGTTAGAGTTCGATATTCAAGGTGGCTGTTTCATTGCTAAAGGTAAGCGCTTGCAGCAGCCAGGGTGGCGAGTCTTATTAGGGAACTCTGCTAATGAGCAAGAGGATGGCGTAGATGCCGTTCCGCCTTTGGAAGTTGGTACCGAACTCATCTGTCGCGAAGGTGTGATCGCAGAGAAGAAAACCGAGCCACCAAGACATTTCACCGAGGCAACATTACTTCAGGCTATGACTGGGATCAGCCGATTCGTTGAAGACAAATCGCTGAAGAAAATCCTACGTGATACCGATGGTATCGGAACAGAAGCAACGCGTGCGGGTATTCTTGATACACTTTTTAAACGCAAGTTGCTTAATCGTCAGGGCAAGTCAGTTATTAGCACTTCTGCAGGAAGAGGTTTAATTCATGCGCTACCTGATGAATCGACCTATCCTGATATGACAGCCCACTGGGAGTTTCAGCTGCAAGGCATGGCTGAGAAAACGCAGTCCTATACGCCATTTATGGCTGAGCTCAATAACCGCCTTGAACAGCTTATGCAACAAGTGAAGTCAGGCCCTGTGCCGGATTCTCTCAAAAATTTGCCCAAAGTTGAGAGACCGGCATTTAAGAAACGACGTTTTAGTAAGGGAAAAAAAGCGCCTAGTAAGACCAAGAGCCGCAGCTAATATCGAACGACTAATGGCCTACCAAGGAAGTGGTTGACCGTCGAAGTTAATAAATTGGCCTGAATGGTTGGAGTTAGCGTTTTCGATGACCTTGAACAAGCCAGATGCTGATTCTGTGGTTGAGATAAGAGCATTTGGACCGCCCATCTCGGTTTGAACCCAACCCGGATGTAATGCCAGAACGGTAATACCTTCTTGGCTTAAATCGTTACTCAAACTCTTAACTACTGAGTTAAGTGCGGCTTTTGAGGAGCGATAAATGTACCCGCCACCCGATGTGTTTTCTGTCATGCTACCAACTTTAGAAGATAAGCAAGCAATTTTCCTAATCGTGGATTTTTGGATTTTGGGGTAGAGTGCTTCCACCAATTTAAGTGGAGCGATGGTGTTTATTTCCAATACCTTGCGCCATTCATCGATGTCTGTATTGCCGAAACCGTAGCCTTTGGGGCCATAATAGCCTGCATTATTGATTACAATATCGAGGTTGGGTAACTGTGCGAGAAGTTGCGGATAGGTTGGATAATCGGTGACGTCAAAGCAGTATGTAGACAGGTTTGACTCACTTACCTCCAGAGACAGCAGCTCCTTAGCGCTGCATGCACTGCGATAAGTGGCGTGTACTTGGTAGCCAGATTGAAGGTATCTTTTGGTAAGAGCAAGACCAATACCTCGATTTGCCCCTGTAATGAATACGGTTTTCATATGTGCTCCCTAACGATAAGATGCTCCCATTATAAATGAAATCTAGAGCGTCTGATGCACAACAACGTTGTTCCTTTGATTTATCACCCTATCTATTCTGATTTACCATTGCCAGAAGGACATCGTTATCCTATCAACAAATACCGTTTGCTGTATGAAGAGGTTGAGCGAAAGTACTTACGCTTGGCCGAATCTCCTTTTGTCATAAAAACACCTAGCCCGTTGAAGGTAGAGCAAGTGCAGCAGGTTCACTGTAAAGACTATGTAGAGGGTTTGGTCACAGGAAGCTTACCTGCAGCGAAGATAAGAAGAATAGGCTTTCCTTGGACAGAGCAGCTTATTCAACGAACACTGATCTCAGCTGGTGGGACGTGTTTAGCAGCACAACAAGCGATGGAGTATGGTTTAGCGATTCACTTAAGTGGCGGTTATCATCACGCCCATTACGATTTTGGTAGTGGTTTCTGCTTGTTCAATGACCTTATTATCGCCGCGCAAAATGCAATAGAGCATGGGATAGAGAAAGTACTGATTGTTGATAGTGATGTACATCATGGCGATGGAAGTGCGACCCTTGCCGCAGGTACTGATCAAATAGTGACTCTATCACTTCATTGCGAAAAGAACTTTCCCGCGAGAAAGCCGTTATCTGATATGGATGTGCCTTTAAGTCGAGGTGCGAGTGACAAAGAGTTCTTGGCAAGCTTCAAGCAGGTGGTTGAACTAGCAATACGACTGCATCAACCCGATCTGATTATTTATGACGCGGGTGTAGATATTCACGAGGACGATGAACTAGGCTATCTACAAGTGACCTTGGACGGAGTATGCCAGCGTGATTTATGGATGCTGGACTACTGTCGAAATAAAGGTATCCCTGTCGCTTGTGTCGTTGGTGGTGGTTATCGAACAGAGCATAGCGATTTAATTCCTATTCACATGTCACTTATCGATGCGGCATACCAGCAAAGGAGCGGCAAATGAAGCACAGAATAAGAGCGGCAGGTATCGCGTTACAAAATAATAAGATACTAATGCTTCGTGTGCGCGACCAATACTCAGGAGAATACTGGATTCCACCGGGTGGTGGCCTTGAGGATTCGGATGTGTCTTCCAAGCAAGCGTTAGTGCGAGAGTTTCGTGAAGAGACTGGGCTTGATGTGACCGTCGGGCCGTTATTGTGTGTACGGGAGTTTCATGAGACCTCATCCGATCGCTACCACGTTGAGTTGTTTTATTTAGTTGAGTCATGGAGAGGAGAGCTTTCTCTAGTTAACCTAGAGGGACTTAATGACTCTGAGTACATTCAACAAGTAGCTTGGGTTGATGTTGAAGATCTCAATCAATACAAAGTCTTTCCAGCTGACATTGTGTCTACGGTACTTCCACTGATTCAAGCCAAGCAGTTTGCGACCCATTTAGGAAGTTATGTCCAAGGAGAGAATGACGATGTGAACCACCTAGATTAACGGCAATAACCTCTGTATGATGCACGACCAACACAGAACCAATGAGTACCTGCGATGAACCGTAAGAAAAAAATCAACCAGATTCATAAAGCGCGAATGAAAAAAGCGAACGCTAAAAAGAATGGCGCAGGGAAGAATAAACCGCGTTACATATCTAAAGCCGAACGTGCGAAGATGGAAGCGGAGCAAGAAGCACAAAATAATAATGAAATGTTAGATGCGCCTGAACAGGCAACATCATAATGTTTAGCAAGTCTGGTTGAGCAGTTTAAAACCGCTCAACCCCAACCATATCAATTAATTCAACTCTAGCTTCAACTCAAATACTGCGTAGTGCAAAAAGTATCACCAGAAACTCTTAAGCCAAGATTCCTTAAATAAGACACACAACATTATGTGTGCGTTTTTAGAAATAGGAATCATCAATCGACCTGCATATTTTATTAATACTAGCTGTACGCCATGAGTCCGGTATAAACCATCACGTCTTTATAGGTGTAGATAAGCATACTGCGGATATTTGGGAAGTGTCGTTAACTAAATATATAGAAAGGCTAAATGCAAAAAAGCCGCTACTTAGTAGCGGCTTTTTCTTAATGTGGCGGAGAGATAGGGATTTGAACCCTAGATACGCTATTAACGTATGCCGGTTTTCAAGACCGGTGCTTTCAACCACTCAGCCATCTCTCCGTTGTTGATGCGCATAATAATAGGCATCTTACTGTTTGTAAACCCTTATTTTAACTGTTTGCTGCAATTATAAGCGCTTGAATTAAAAAATAGGTTTGGGTGTCTATAAACTAAACATTTCTTTAGTAAAAAGCCCCTAGCTTTCACTAGGGGCTTGAATATGGTCGGACTGACTGGATTTGAACCAGCGACCCCCGACACCCCATGACGGTGCGCTACCAAGCTGCGCTACAGTCCGATGGGATTAATCTAAACCAGAGGATTTTCTAGGTCAAGAGTCCAGAGTTATTAAATCCTTGATTTACTGACTTTTTGCGTAGAAACGTTGTAGTTCTGTGAAGCCTTGCATCAGTATCGGCAGCTTCGGATTCTTATCGTCGAGTTTGCGATAGTTGTGATCGTATAAGCTGTAGTTACCAAATTTATCGACAACAGTAGTATCTGTCGGCGTAATTAATGCAAGCTCTCTCGTGTCCCCTGCAATAATCCATTTGCGTTTACGTTCATCAAACAAGTTACGACCGCTGCTGTAGTTTTTCACACTCGTGGAGACGCCACTTAGGTCTTGCATAATGGTTGCTGAGAGATCAAGGTGACTCGTCATATGGGTATAATCTGCAGCCAGTTTTCCAGGCCAATGAACCACCATAGGTACGCGGAGTTGATATTGACTGTAGTTGGTATTAGAGCCCCAACTGCGCGTCTTTGTTTCGTTGAATTCAGTGCCATGATTAGACGTAAGAATAATCAAGGTGTTGTTCATCAACCCTTGGTCAGCGATTGTTTGCAATATTTTAGCAAACTCACCATCCGCTGCTGTCGCTGCAGCAGAATAAGCAGCAATAAACTGCTGTTCCGGCGATAGGTCAGTGCCTTGTGGTTGATAAGCGTCGAAGTTATCAACGGTGGTAAGTTCTATGTAGCTGAACCAAGGTTTTCCAGTCCCTGATTCAATATCAGCTTGCCAACGTTTAATGGCAGTGAGGTCAGAGACGATAGGTGGGTTCGTTTCACCTTCTTGCTGAACGGTTAGATCTACCATAGGGAATTTGCGGAATATGGTATCTCTATAGATATCATCTTCAAAATTATCACCACTATAGAGTTTGAAGCTGTAGCCTTGGTCGCGAAGGATTGACATAAACAGAGGCGCAGTCCCTTGAGCTTTGATGCTACTTGCATAGCTGCTTGGCAGACCATACATCAAACCAAATACACCAAAGTCATCGTTACTAGAACTATAGTGATTAGTGAAATTTTGGTTGTTTAGCGCGAAGCCATAACTGACTGGCATGGTGTCCGCAGTTAACATATCACTGCGTAAGTTATTAATGCTTACGACAAGTACGTTTAAATTTTCTGAGCGACGATTGAACTCTATCTCTGTTAATGGGTAGCTAACAAGGTCAACCGCACCTTCATTCTCTTTCAATTTTTGAAGGTATTCTTCTCTATCCAATAGACCATGCTTTTCCATGAATGACTTAGCTGTCATTGGGTAAGAAAGCGGGAAGTTCGCTTTTTGAATGGTAATTGGGTTATAGAAATAAGCATCAGCCCAGATAAAGATCAGATGGCTAGAAATAAAGCATAAGAAGAACACCGCCGTGAGTGGGCGTCCAACATGTTTGTGGGAAAGTTTGCGTTGTTTCTTCCAAACCCACTCTGAAAGTGCCAACTGCGCTAGGAATATTGGCGGCAGCACAATAAATAGATGTTGTAGGTCCGAACTTACCGGGCTACTTTCGTCATTGAACAGTAGTTCCCATACCACCGGGGAAAGGTGTAAGTTAATTGATTGGTAAGCTTGGGTATCAATAAGTAGGACAGTGAGTCCGAACGTTGCGAAACAAACGGCAAGCAGCCTAAACAGCTTGCGCGAGGGAACAATAAACGTTAGCGGAAATAGCACTAAAAGGTACAAGGCAAATACTAAAAAGCCAAAATGCCCAATCCACGAGGTCAGCAGATAGATCTGCCCCAACAGTGTATCTGGCCATGGTGACGCGGCGATATAACGCGTGCCAACCAACATAGCTGCGATAATATTGAAGAACGCAAACCAGTGTCCCCAACCAACTAGTCGTGAGACTCGTTCACCATATGAATTTTCGCTATCTACCATCTGCCGTTATTTCTGTCCGTAGTTGATTAGTGTTGGTCTTTAGTTTCTAGAGAAGAAATCAGAGCCTTAGAGAATTTTTCCGCAATTGCTTGGCGTTGTGAAGGAGCAACGTTCTGATTTAAGACATTGGTTGCGATATTGCCTGCAATCATAAGTGAAAGTTCTGCACTTGCGCCATGCTTATCAAGCACTGCTGCAACTTCAGAAAGGATATCTTCAACTTGTTGATCGGTATATTTAGATGTAATTGGCATAAAGACTCTGCTAATGATAATGAAAGCGGCTTATGATACCCTACTCTGCATCACAAACGAAACAGCAACGATAATAATTTCACTATGAGTTTGAACCTATCTAACGTTATTTTACACCAGTTGGCGATAAATGAGCAGGAAGAACTGGTTGTTCATTACCGTGAGGCCCTTTTACCAAACGATAATTCAACCGAAAGCCTTGTTGCTGAGCTTCATCGCGTATTTAATTCGAAAGCAGGAAAAGGATTTGGTTCCTTTACTCAAGAAAGTGACTTCCAAGTTTGGTTGGGTGAGCTGCTAAAAGGTGAGAAAGACTTTTACGCATTCTCGCAAGACAGCGCCGAGCGACTAAAAACTGAGTTGGCTAAATACCCATTTGCTGAAGCGGGCACTTTGGTAATGGCACAGTATCAGTCTTTAGCAACCGACTATTTGTTCATCGGTTTGTTGCCTTCTTACAATAGCTTGCAAATCACAGAAGGATTGAACATCGGTTCAATTGATTATCTCGATATCGCTAAAATGGACATTGCTGCACGTATTGACCTAACCAGCTATGACTTAGATAAAAGCTCTAACCGTTATCTTACCTACATCAAAGGTAGGGTAGGTCGCAAAGTAGCAGACTTCTTCCTCGACTTTTTGCAGGCACAGGTGGGGCTGGACACTAAACAGCAAAATACCATTTTGATGCAAGCGGTAGAGGATTATTGTGCGGATGCTCAGCTTGATAAAGATGAAACCGTTAGTTACAAGAAACAGGTCTTTGATTACTGCAGTGATCAGTTGAAGACTGGTGATGAAGTTCAAATAAAAGAACTGTCCGGAGAGCTACCTAGTAATGAAGGCTCGAGCTTTTTAGATTACACTCAAGAACAAGGCTATGATCTTGAAGACAGTTTTCCAGCAGATCGCTCCACAGTTCGCAAGCTAACAAAATTTGTTGGTGCGGGTGGTGGACTGAACTTAAGCTTTGATAGTCTATTACTGGGTGAGCGCGTATTTTACGATCCAGAAACTGATACATTGACGATCAAGGGAACTCCTCCTAATCTCAGAGACCAGTTGACTCGGAACCGATAAAATAATGAAAGCGCTGCCTTGTGTAGCGCTTTTTAGATCGCAAGAACCAAGGAAGGGGAACGGTTGTTGAATTCTTATAAACGTCTTTTTACTGTCGTTGCCATCATTGGCATGATGTGGGCGCTGGCCATTTCGGCTGTCGTTTATCTGACTTCTAAAGAAGATCAAACTAACCATTTAATGGATGAGATATCCATTAGCATCAATAAGCTGCAGCAGACTCTCTTCCTCCCTCAACCTTATCGCTCCAAGTTTTCGGAACAGATAGAGCTTGATATTCAGTTGATACACGCGCAAACGATTCAATTAAAATCCCTGACAAGCTCAGATCTACTTTCCGACGTATCACACACTGTATATTTGCTCGAACGATTTGTTGAGCAAGCGGAACTGCTTGCAACTGATGAAACTCGACTTGATGAGTTTATCGCGCGAGTCAGCGAGCAAACGCCAACATTTAGTGCAAGTGCAAAAGCGCTAAGTAATCAATTGTCTTATGTAGTATTGGACACATTGTTTAATGAATCTATCGAGCCAAGACAAGTCTATCTGCGTCTAGAAGAAATTCAGCGTGCGGCGTATCAACTACCAGAAGAGGATAGGTTGGAGCTATTAGCTCTGAACTCTCAAGCATCGGTTCTACTCTCACAATCTGCGAATACTGAGTTCCTAGTCGAACGAGTTGTAAATCACCCGGTGATGCGTGAGCTTTCTCAAAGAACGGATCAATCTAAGCTTATCGTTAATCATCAAATATTAATGATAGTAGTGCTTAGTATTGTCGCGATGGCTCTAATCATCCTAACTGCGATTCGGACCATGCGTGTTGCTCAGGATAGTCAATTGCAGCCAACTACCCAGTCATTCGCGACGGAAAGTTCGGTTGAGCAGGAGCAGCACATCTCAGAGCCTGAATTAGCACTCGCTGTGGAAATTGAATCGCAAGCCGTGCCTAATCAACTCAAAACCGCGCCGAATGTGGAGACTGAGGTAGAAACTGAACAGCAAGCTCCAGCTCAAAGGCGGGAGAGTTCCGAGGCGATAGATTTCTCAAAGATGTTGAACACTCTTGACGGTGACCGAGAGTCTATGTTGTTGCTGTTGGGAGTATTTGTTTCAGAGCACGCGCAAGACGCAGAAAGATTACAACAACATTTAACCGACGACATTGAACAAGCCACGCGAATTGCTCATACGTTGAAAGGCGTTTCTGGAAGTATTTTTGCTGATGAACTTCGCAATGTTGCGACAGTAGCGGAAAAAAGCTTGAAAGAGAGTCAAACGCTATCTCAAACCGTGCTCGCTGAGCTGGATAATAATTTACAGCAAGCGATAGTGTCAGCGCAGGCCTACATTGCGCAATCGACGACCTAGCACTTTGAATTAGCGAAAACAGCCTAAGGCTTTCACGCATTTAGGTTTAAGGCTGAACGTGCACCAAGAAAAGAGTTTGTCAAAATCACTCAAAAATACTGACACTTAGCGAGAACTTTGTGTTTTATAAGTATAATGAATGTGTTGTACATTTATTCACGATCAGAGGCTTTTTTGATGAACGCATTGCGCGCCACTCGCAATTTTCTTTTGCTACTGCTCATGGTAGCTCTCTCAGGCTGCTCACTTCTCGAGGTACAGCTCGATAGTCAAACGACCCCGCTGACGAAGCAAGAATTGAATATGCGCTTGATGACGCGAGAATACAGTCGTGAGTTTTTTAGCCAAGTTGAATCAACAGCGGACTCACTTGCAGCTCAGTATCCTGAAAATGACGTGATGAACCAATCGTACGTGTTACTTTGGAAAATCCATGCCGAAGAGGGTCTACAGCAAGCTGCTTATCAAGTTTCGCCAACTGCGGGTTTGATCGATTCGTGGGTGTTTACGATCCAGATGAATAACTTTTTCAACCAAGGCAATGGTCAAGCTCTGTTTACAAGTGATGATGCTAAACAAGTGTCTCAGCAGCTTAGCAACGAAATTGATAAGTTAGCAAAATCCTTGTTCAAAGGTGATAACTACGCTACTAGCAAAGAGTTTGTCGAGAAATTCGCTGCATTACACCCTTTTGAAAATCTAACTTTTTCCAGAACACCGGCTTATCGTGAGTGGTTAAAAGCGCAGGGGATCGACGAAAGTGAAGTTACAACAACGCTTGGAACCATGCCAGAAGCTCTATCGGATGTCTCGGATCGTTTATCTCTTATGTCGGAACAAACACCAAAGCTAATGACGTGGAAAGCGCAGCTGATTGCTTTAAACAGCAACGTAAATGGTGATGATATTCGAGGAGCTATCCAAAGTTTCCAATTGAGTGCAGACGCGTTTCAGGACTTCGTTAACAATAATCCCGAATACATGAGAGACCTTGCGCAGAAGATGGCGATTGAATTGCAGCCACTACTCAATGATCTGGATGCCAAGACTCAAGATAAGTTGACGCAGCTAAGCGCGGAAAGACAAGCCCTTGACGACATGGTGGCGAGAGAGCGTGAAGAGCTGATTAAAATGGTTGAGCGTGAACGTAAGGAAATCGCGCTTATCGTAAATCAAGAGCGAGAATTGTTTGCTCAGGACCTCGACAAGATTTCTCAAGATGTCGTAACGTTAGCTGTAGAAAAACTTATCCAACTGATTAAAAGCACTATTGTTTACTTTATCTTGTTTATTTTGGTGATCTTTTTTGCACCTCTTGGACTTGGCTACATCCTTGGTAAGAAGGTTCAAGCAAGAAAAGAGAGTAAAACAAGCGCATAAATTTATAGAAGCCCCGTATTGGGGCTTTTTTTACAACTTAATCTTCTCAAATTAGCAAAACTGGTAGGGTTAGTTAAAAAAAGACACACTTATTGTTACTTTACTCTTGTGTTATGGCTCGGAAAATTTTATAGATGGAGGAGCCTTTTTTAAATTCACACGGAGAGTAATTCAATGAGAGTAGGTTTAGTTGGTTGGCGCGGCATGGTTGGTTCGGTATTGATGCAGCGTATGGTCGAAGAAAAAGACTTCGACGTTATCGAACCAGTATTCTACAGTACCTCTCAAGTAGGTATCCCAGCCCCTAACTTCGGCAAAGATGCCGGTATGCTTCAAGATGCTTTTGATATCGAAAGCTTGAAACAACTTGATGCAGTCATTACCTGTCAAGGTGGTAGCTACACCGAAAAAGTTTATCCTGCATTACGTCAAGCTGGTTGGAAAGGCTATTGGATTGATGCAGCTTCTACTCTCCGTATGGACAAAGACTCCATCATCACTTTAGATCCAGTGAACTTAGGTCAGATTCAAGATGGTCTAGTTAAAGGCACAAACACCTTTGTTGGTGGTAACTGTACCGTGAGCTTGATGTTGCTCGGTTTAGGTGGCCTGTATGAAAAAGGCATGGTCGAATGGATGAGTGCCATGACGTATCAAGCTGCTTCTGGTGCTGGTGCCAAAAACATGCGTGAGCTAATTTCACAAATGGGTGTGGTCAATGATGCGGTCTCTTCAGAGCTTGCAAACCCTGCTAGTTCGATTCTAGATATCGACCGTAAAGTGGCTGAGACTATTCGTTCGTCTTCTTTCCCTACGGATCAATTTGGTGTGCCTTTGGCAGGCTCTCTCATTCCATGGATCGACGTAAAACGCGATAACGGTCAAAGTAAAGAAGAGTGGAAAGCTGGCGTTGAAGCCAACAAGATTCTTGGTACGGATGGCAACCCAATTGCTATCGATGGTACTTGTGTTCGTATCGGCGCGATGCGTTGTCATGCTCAAGCACTCACAATCAAGCTTAAGCAAGATGTACCAATGGATGAAATCGAAGAGATCATCGCCACTCACAATGACTGGGTTAAAGTTATCCCGAATGAGCGTGACATTACCGCTCAAGAACTGACTCCGGCGAAAGTCACCGGCACGATGTCTATCCCTGTTGGTCGTCTAAGAAAGATGGCGATGGGTGATGATTTTCTCAATGCATTTACTGTGGGTGACCAATTGCTGTGGGGCGCGGCGGAGCCATTGCGTCGTACGCTGCGCATAATCTTGGCGGAAAAGACGTGTTAATTGTTATCTATTAGATAAGACTAAAGCCCTTGAAAGAGGGCTTTTTTGTATCTGCTTTTTGCGGTTACTCAGCGACATATCATTCTTTTAATCTGATTTTATAACGACACGTTCATCGGGCTCGGCGAGCTCACTACCACAGTACTTGCAATACAAAGCATCACTTTCATGACCTGCTTTCGAACAGTTTGGGCACTTAACTAGGCTACGGTGAGCATTCATCTCCTGATTCAGTTCGGCCGTGATGATTCCGGTCGGTACGGCAAGTATGGAGTAGCCGAGTAACATAGTCAGCGACGCTAGCGCTTTCCCAAGTGGGGTGCTGGGAATCAAATCGCCGTATCCAACCGTAGTAATAGTGACAATAGCCCAATAGATACTTTGTGGAATACTTGTGAAGCCATTCTCGGGACCTTCAATAACAAATATCAGGGCACCAAAAATCGTCACTAAAATGGCGACCGTACTAAAAAACACAATTATCTTTCGGCGTGACAGTAGTAAAGAACGTAGCAGTATATTGGAATCCTGAAGGTAGCGAACCAACTTTAGGATCCGGAAGATCCGCATGATACGTAGCAACCTTATGACACCCATAAAAGAAGCTGAAGGGAAGAGCAGTGCCAGATAGGTTGGCAAGATCGCCAATAAATCCACCACACCATAAAAGCTTGTTGCGTAGGCTTTAGGTTTGGGCGAGCAATAGAGTCTTAAAAGGTATTCAACAGTGAATAGTCCAGTGAAGATGTATTCAATTATTACGAACTCATTGTCCCAATCCGATGCGAAGCCTTCTATTGAATGAAGAATCAGTACGGTGAGCGAGAGAAGAATTGCAATGATCAGTGTGATATCAAAAGCACGCCCGGCTCGAGTGGAGTGCCCAAAAATGATGACGTAAAGTTGATGTTGTAAGCGATTATTATCCATTGCGTTTTTTAATCCCTAAGAATAGCCAGCGAGCGAAACAAAAATCAGAGTCTCAAGACTGCATTATGTAAATGGTTCTACTATTACTAGAGTAGCTGACCTAAAACATAACCCCTAAAAACATGATAAGAATATCAAACTTACAACGCTAGACATACCCTCTGTTAACTTAATAGCTCTCTTTTCGTATTAGTGTCGAGATCAAAAATAAATCGTAACAGCCGTAATAGGCAATGTGATTGTTCTAAAATATCTAACTTATGTCATTATTTTTTCTTGCTAGCGTTAGGAGAGTAGTAAAAGTTTATAACCAGTTTGGTAATGTGATATGTAATTTTTATGGATGGATTATATATCTATTAATTAATTCCTCAAAATTCCGATTTATCTATGGCTTGTATGTTCTGATTGGCGCCTTTAGTTGCGCGGCTAACTTTAATAGAGTTGAGGTTTTATCAATCTGATCAAGGCTCTCCTGAGCTTATTTTTATTATTGATATAAAAATAAATTATTATTTTTGCTTACTTTAATTAATTGGTGTTTCCCGGTTTAATTGTTTGCAAGTTTAGTTTTTTTCGTTTTTTTAAATTCGAAATCCCAAGTTTTTTAACTGCCCGAGGTATCAAACTGCTATGAAAAATATGTTACCTATTCTGTTTGTTATTTTATCTAGTAATTGCTTTGCTGCTTCTCTAATCAGCGTAAAAACTAACATCAGTGGGAACGTTGTCGCATCTGTATGTACGATAACAATCAGCGACGGTAGCGCTCGAAGTCTTTCTGAAGGTGTTATTGATTTTGGTGTGTACAACAAGTCGACAAGAACTGGCATGCCAGAGAAATCTATTGTTATTAACTTGTTTGAACCAGGCGCGGAGCAGCCAGGATGCAGCGCCTTTAAAGCTGGAAGTTCTGGTCTGGTGAAGTTTAAGTTCGGAGATGAAGGGGCTGACCAGTTAGATTCGAGAGGTGTTGTTACCCGTGGAGCTGGTGATGGTGTTCGCATAGCCATCTCTTCTGTCGATTCCGGACACGTGAGTAGTGTTGCAAAAATAACAGCTGATAACAATGTACTATCTTATCCGTCAAGCTTCGCAACCCAAGGTGTATTTAACTTCAAAGCTCGTGTCGAGGGCTTAGATAGCGCTACGTCTGGAACCTATAGCGGTTCTTTGTCATTGGTGGTGTCCTATGAATAACTGTTTTAGCGGGTTGATGTGCGGTGTATTGTTTATTCTGACGACATCATACCCTCATGCTGGTGAGCTCAATTGGGGGTTTGTTCGGGGCGGAAATAGAGCTGATATGAAGGCTTGGGATGATTCTACCAATAAATTTATGCCCGGTCGATTTCTGGTTGACGTGGAATTGAACGATAAACATATCGGCAAACGCATACTCAATATTTTACCTGAGGACAAGAGTGACTTATGTTTAAGCGAGCAGTGGCTTAGGGACGCTGGCATAAATATAAATACTGACTTCTACGCTAAGAATATAAATAAAGAACGTCAATGTTATGTTATTGCTAATGATATAAATACAACGGTAAATATGGACTTTTCGACCCAGAATATAAACTTTAAAATACCACAAAAAGGGCTTGATAAAAAACAAAAGGCAGTATTGGAATGGGATTATGGTATCCCCGCCTTAAGAATGAATTACTCAGCTAGTACCAATGTAAATAAAGTTGGAACAAGCAGTTATGGGTCTCTGGGTCTATTAGCAAACGCAGGAAAATGGGTGGGTGACTCGTTCATAAGTATCAGTGAAAGTGATGTGAATATTTCAACAGGCAGTGCGAGACGTGCACTTTATGATTGGAAATCGGACTTGACCATAGGTAGAACATTTACCTCTAACTCGCTAATTGGTGGAGCGAGCTTGATGGGTGTTGGTTTGGTCAGCAATAGTAACATGCGTGCCAATGAAATCGGATATTCGCCTGTTTTTTCGGGTATTGCAAAAAGTAACGCCAAAGTCGTATTAAGTCAGAGCGGGAGCACGATTTATATCGAATCGGTTCCAGCAGGCCCTTTTGAAATTCGCGACGTGCGTCTATTAAGCAGTGGAGACGTAACGATGACTATTACGGAAGAAGATGGTTCAGTACTAACTCAAGTCTACCCACTAACGGTTATTCCAAACATGCTTAGCTCTGGAGACTACGAATACAGTGTTTACTCAGGGTTACGCCAAAGTGGTACCAACGACCTAAATGGTCTTTTTTGGGCGGGTAATGTTGGTTATGGCTTTGAGAACTTCACGCTTAAAACGAGCGTTCTACTTCATGCCAAATACGTAGCTTTTGGCGCCGGCCTGGTAAGAGGGCTTGGTCACTGGGGGACTTTAGGAGCCCAAAGTGCTTACTCCCATGCGATATATGATGACAACAGCAGCGCGACTGGGGGTAGAGTATCGATGACTTACGGTAAGAAATTGAACAAAAGTACGTCGTTACAAGTAACTAGCGCACAATACTTGTCTCAGGGATACACGGAGTTTTCAAACTTTGCTCCTGATGCAGAGGGAGCTCGTTATGGCAGCAGCTTGAAGTCACAATATAACTTAGGACTTTCCCACCGAATCACCACTAACCTAAGTGTAGGGTTCCGTGGTTGGAAGCGTTCTTATTGGGAGGATGTTGCGGACAATTCCGGAATTAATGCCAGAGCATCATTACAATTTCCGAAGTTCAATGTGTCACTTGTGACATCATATAGCCAATCAGGCAACGGCTCGGAACTCAGTGGTTCGTTATCACTGTCGGTACCTTTTAGTATAGGTGGTTCAAATTACTCAACTTATAGCACGGTGACGACGAATGATAATGGGAGTAGCAATTACTCAACCGGGGTATCTTCGTCAATTGGAGAGAAAGCAAATTACTCCGCAAATATCAACTGGTCAGGTGACAGTGATAGCAAAACCTATTCAGTGAGTACGGGATATCAAGCAGAACGTGCTTCATTACGGGGAAGATTATCTCAATCGAATGGGCAAACGACAGGTTCAGCGTCGACAAGTGGTTCGGTGATTCTGTTGCCTACAGAGCGCGACATGATATTTACCGGAACGAGAGCAGACACTCTCATTGTTGCGAATGTTGCGGATACTGAAGGAGTCAAGTTTTCCTCGTCTCCATATCGCTCGACGTCTAAAGGTAATGCGGTAGTTCCTGCGAGTGCCTATCGAGAAAACCGTATTAGGTTGTCTGGTGATACGTTGCCTACGGATATTGAGTTATTAGAGACTGAAAAACGCGTTGTACCGACCGGTGGTGCAGTAGTGTTTTTACCATTTGAATCGGTAAAAGTACTTAGATATCTGTTTCAAATAAAGAATAAACAAGGCGCTTTTGTGCAGAGTGGTACGTGGGCAGAATCGAACGACGGCACTCCGTTAGGTTTCGTTACTCAAAACGGTATTTTATTTGTTAACTCTATCGATGAATTAAAGAGTTTTCGTGTCGGAGATTGCGAAATCCCCACCTCGTCCATCAAACAAACAACACAATTACAAGAGGTTATGTGTGAAAATTAAACTTATATTAACGTTTGCCTTGAGCTCAATATTATTCACGAATGAGGCCATCGCTTCGTTGGCGTTAGACGCTACACGTTATATCTATAAAGGAGACGGTCAGTTTATTTCAGCAACAGTAGATAATCGCTCTAAGGAAGATTATGGCGCGCAAATTTGGGTTGAAAATATTGTGGAGAATGATACGCGCCCGTCCTTTATCGCGACTCCGTCATTTTTCAAAATAAATAAGGGTCGTACACAGGTGTTTAGGATAATGAAAGTATCCGACCATATGCCGAATGATAAAGAATCAATTTATTGGTTGAATTTGCAAGAAATTCCTCCCGCTGGAAAAGGAAGTGGACTTGCAATCGCAATTCGTACACGGGTTAAGTTGATATACAGACCCGAAGCCATTGCAGAAGGTCGTCTTGGTGCAGAAAAAAACTTAACAGTAGAACATTTACCTGGTGAGCAGTGGTTAGTTAATACGACACCTTATATATTCACAATCGCGAGTGTTCAGAATGCTAAGGGGGAAGCTATTGAATTTAGCAAAGAAGCTAATAGTGGCCTAAAAATGTTTAAACCAGGAGACAGGATTAATGTAACTGGTAATCAGATACACTCCGTCTCAGCATTAAATGATTTTGGAAGTGTGAATACATATATCCTTGATGGTCCAGGGGATGACTAATATGCGACTATTTTTCTTGCTATTAATGATATTAGTAGGTTATCTATTTTCTTATACAGCAGCTGCTGAGGGTACAACAAAATACGTAAGAAACCAATCTCTAGGTTTGGTTAATGGAGTTGTGAATAATGATAGATTGCAAATAGAAAAAACATTAGAAGATCCAGTGTTATTATCAGTAAATGATGCGGACTTAGATGGGAAATTAAAATATTTGAGAATTGCTAATGCTACACTGCTAAAAAACCATCGAGGTGAAGTCCTAGTAAAAGTGACATCATCAACTGGTAGCGATGTAGCCACATTTGCTAATGTAGAGCTAATAGCTGACGAAAGAAAAGTAAGTATCAATGGGAAGCAAGTAGGGGATACTGTGGAAATTACAGCATTGCCTCGCTTTAAAAATATCAAACTTAAAATTAATCAAGCAATAAAAATAACCATGCCTAAAAGCTATAGAGGAGGGATTGAGTTTGCAATAGAAGTTGAAGGGGTTGGATAACTGGTAATGTATTCAGCTCAGATTTAGCTCTCGTTGTTATCGTTATTTTGTTGTAAGGGATAACAATAAAGTATCACTGTTGTTATCAATGGCTAAGCATTTGAAATATGTCAATCTTAGGGTGGTAATAGCGGTAAAAACATAATAAGGAAGTACAATGAAAAAAACATTGATGGCTATCATGATATCCTCGAGTATGACATTTATAAGTTCTGCAAACGCTAATTTCTCGGATATGAGTAATAACTTATTCACTTCAAACGTAGAGTTGTCCGGCGTTATTATTGATCAAAACCCCACTTGGGTATGGAGAATTCCTGATACAACAAGGCAAAAATTAACTGGAGCAAAAACGTTAAGAAGTACTGGGACCGATAAAGATGGCATACTCGCTAACTTTGACATTGGTATCTATGACTTACCTCTTCTTGAAGGTTTTATGACAGTACCTGCTACTATTGGCCAATTGGGGTTAGTTCCCTCAATTACCATTGGCGAAACTATGGTCGATAGTCGCTGTTATGAACAAGAGTGTTTTTCTGACGTGGCGGTTTTTCGGGGTGGTAAAAGAGATGGTTGGCTTAGAGTTAAATACACCGCGAGCGCAGCCCTAGCTGCTAAAAAAGAAGGTGTGGTATATGAAACACAATCGGATTTAGCAGCACAATCAATTAATGCAGCAAGTATCCTAAGCCTTAACCAAGAGAATTATAGCGAAGTTTATAAAGGTGCACGATCTTTAGATACTGTAGTCGCGCCAACTATTCAATGGCTTGATGATGTTCTTAATTCCACTAGTTGGGAGGAAATATCTCAGTCTAGGCTCATTACGTTAAAGTCATCCTACATCCGTGTCTTTGATATACAGGGGCCTTGGAAGGCTACGTTACCAATAAGTGTCAGCATACAATAAAAGTCATTTTTCAAATGATGAAGAAGTATAAATAGACGATAATTTTTGGTTTTAAGAAATGTTGCGATTAGTTAGCAACATTTCTAATAGAAGGCTTTATTAATATAAAGGTGTTCTAAATTTAGCATACGTGATGTGTGCTAAACCAGTGCATCCAGGTAACTGTATGTATTATATCAAGTGCAAAATAAAATCAATTTGCAAATAGCTAATTTAAATTATAAAGGATGATAAATGTTATGATGAAAAAGAAACTAATCACGAGTATTATTATGTCGGGTCTGCTAATATCTGGCTTAGCAAATGCTAATAATAATTTTAGTGAAGATATTAAATTTACAGGTATGATAAAAGATACAGCACCAGAATGGGAGGTAAGTCTTGTCGGAGGATTTAAAGATAAGCTCAATAATATACAAATTGACATGAGTAGCTTTACTAAGTCGGGTGATACTCGCAGATATACATTGTTTAATAGGGAAGACGACCTAACTGTTCTAAAGGCTGTTATGAAGGGTCCCGCGGCAACAGGTCAGTCAAATCTAGCTCCTCAGGTGTCCTTTCAAAACAACGAAGGTCAGAATATGGTATTGGAGGGCTGGTGTTTTGAAGGTACAGGGGGGTGTGAAAGTAAACTCACTATTGATGCCATAAACACTGAGAGCGGAACGCAAATTGGGGTGCTAGAAATAACAGTTAATGGAGAGTATGCAGTATTGTCTAAAACAGTAAATGAATCATTATTACATACTAACCGAGCCGCAAAAAATTATGCTTCCGAATGGCTTTTGAGTATGGATTATGCTAAAGATTATGATTATACGAGTATTCGCGATTCTAATTATACTTGGTTTAATCAATTACTCGAGGGTACCCATACTGATCAACAAAACATTGCGGCAGCTATTGGTGTAGGATTCCAAAAGGTCGAATTTATTGCAGAAGATAAACCTGAATCATCACAATTACGAGACGGCCCGTGGGAAGCTACCACCAACGTAAGTGTGACATGGAATTAAGGCATTGATAAAATGTCTGTGAGTTAAATACCGCTCGCTCCTGATTTATATAGCGAGCGGTGTTTTTATAACGCTCTGTTAATTATAAGTTTGTGCTCATATAATCGAATTTTCAATAACATGAAAAATATTATATCCATCATTTTAATTATACTGTCTCGCGTTTCTTTTGCCCAGGAGAGGGTTGACTCCAACAAATTTTGGCTCGGTAATGCGCTTGGCTTCGGTATCGTCGAGCAAGTAAGAGAAAGTAAGGGGCGCGCGGTCAATACATCTCCTAGTTTTAGTGTCGACGTTGGATTTGATATCACTCGCTATGTCAGTACATATTCGAACTTTAGTGTCATTAAGAGCCCACAAACAAATGCCAATTTAAACATCTTATCATTAGGTTTGCTGAGCGGTGAGCCGATTACGGATGAATTGTCTTTATATGGCAAGGTGGGTGCCAGTTATCTTTTGGGCAATAATAATAGCAATGGACCTAGTGGTTCATTAGGCATTGGTGCGGAATATCGCTTGACCTGTCGACTTTCTACAAAATTAGGTGTTGACTATTTTAATGCCTTAGGTAGTGGACAGCGAGTAAAGAGTAATGTTACCCAATTTTATTGGGGGTTTAACTACTATTTTGATAACTCAATGCAGCGTGTTTCAGGTACACAGTCTGTGAGTTCGAGCCCGCTTGAATATGTGGAGACAAGATTACCAGCACCAAGTGAGAATACTTCAAAGGTCACCCATCATGAACTGCTATTCGCTACCAACTCGAGCACACTCTTGTCAACCAAAGCTTTAGAAGCACCTCTCGCGAGACTTCGAAGTAAATCAAAACTTAATGTGCGAATTGTTGCGCATACGGATAAAACGGGAGCGACAACCTATAATCAATGGCTTTCCGATCGCCGGGCAGCTCGCGTTGCTGAGTATTTTATTCAACACGGTATAGGTTCTGAACGTATCAGCTATGTCGGTAAGGGTGAACAACATCCAAGAGCGGATAATGAAACGAAAGAAGGAAGAAAGCGAAATCGTCGTGTAGAGATAATCATTGGCAACTTAATACATGAATTTTGAATGGTTCATTAGAAAAAGCACAAGATAATATCGTCACGTAAGAGAGTAACCCAGAATTAATCTTCAATAGCAAAAAATAAGATTAGGTAGACCTGGTTGTAGTGGGGTTATTCTTTGTCGGGCTTAGATAATCAGTACCTATATTATTGAAAGTACTAGGTTATATGTTGTTACCTTTATTTAGTGGTAGAGTTTGAAAGTGACTTTACAATACGCCAAACTTTATTGTTAATATGGTTAAGAACGGAGGAGGTAGCCCTGAGAACCTAGGTTAACTTGGCTCTGTTAGTAACGCAGTTAGATTGAATACAGTTATTATTGTTAGTCTTTAACCATGTAGTGCTAATGTTATAGAGGGACAATAAGAGGTGGGATGAAGTTGGATTATTTTTTAGAGAAAAGCACAGGCTTGATCCTAGATAGCACTGATAGGGAACACGCTAAACTCAGTGCCGCAGAAAGCGCTGTTCTTGAGCTATTAATCGAGAATAGAGGCGATTGCGTTTCAAGAGATGATATGTTTGCCAAAGGATGGCCAGGAATGATTGTAGTGGAGAATGCTTTAACTATGGCTATTCGTCGATTACGGATAGCTGGAATTGATATCAAAACAGTTCCAAGAAAGGGTTATGTCCTGATTGATAGTAACATACATATCTATCAAAGAGAGACTAAGAACGTAAAATCTGTTTTGTTCCAATCTACCGCTTCTGATGAACTGGGAGTTGAGGAAGCTATAACGAACAGCGAATCTGGAAAGGTACTTAAAGATCGACAATCTCACTTCGAGAGAGATGCATTGAATGGCAAAGAGGCGTTTAGGAAAAGTCGTAAATACTTTTGGATATTTATTATTGTATATAACATGATGCAGCTCTTGCTATATATAGCTCTGGAGTCAGGAAAACCTGATGTAAACTGCATTAAAAATAAAGATGTTGAAGCGTGTTCTGTATTGCCAATACCAGTGCGTGACTTTAATAATTTAACTGAAGGCTATTATTTCTATGGTTACACCTATGATGAAGACAATACTAAGCGTTTTATTAAAATACACTAATTGGATAGCAATACTTTTTAGTGTTTTTCTTACGCTATATATAATCAAGCCATTTCTAAATGGCCTAGGATGTAATTTTGAGTTATACGACTACAATGAGCGTATTAACTATTCGCTTACATGCAAAAAGGGAGTGATTTATAATGATGTTTGGGATAAAGAAACGGGAGAGAAGTATATAAAAAAATCGCTTTACGGATATTGGGGTGGGTACACTTATAATATTGATCTTGGTACGAAAGTAACATTAAGTGATGTGGATTTAGATGTGGAAAATAGTGGTTTGTCCATTTATCATTTATCCAAAATTTGGAGTGCATTTTCTCGGAGTAATGATGAAAATACCTATTCAATGGTGGAGATACCAAGAGGTGCTATTTTTAAATCTGATTTTGATGATCATCCAAAAAAAGGTTTTGTAGAATAGTGGTGTTTGTTTTTAATAGTCTAAATTACAAAGTTTAATTACGGTGCTCATGGGTAGACCGTTAAGGTTTGAGCTGGTTTTGGACAGGGAAGTTTCGTTTTCTATCTAAAAAATTGAATCAAATAAAATGCAATCTTACAGCAGTCAAAACGAAAAAATATCCGTCGACATCTATAAGTTACAATCAGTGGTTGAAATTTTCAATCAAGCATCTAATTTGGCTGAATATGGTCGAGAAGTGTTAACTTTACCCAAAGGTGTCGAGAATAATGACATCGAGTCATTTTTTGAAATATGTAGTGTCAAACAGTTTACAGAACTACTGATTAAGCAACTGGATTTATTTAAGGGTCTTAGGGGTAATTATTTTATCAATGTTCCGCTATCGATTATTGCTAACCATGATAGTGATTGGGTAGTGAAAAAACTTATGGGTTCTGGTCTCAATATCGAAATTCAAGATTCATACGATATTAGGCAACTAACAGAGGCTGAATTCAATGTTCTAAGCAATAACATTTCAATGCTACAAGCAACGAATGTAAATGTTTGGCTTGATGATGTGGGTGCAGAGCATCTTTTACTAGCAGAGAAATTGAACGTGTTTGGAGTTAAGTTAGATAAGCTAGTATTCTGGTTTGCACCTGATATTAAAAACCTAGTTCGTGCATATCAGGATCAGAATATTAAAGTAATTGTTGAAGGGGTTCAAACTTTCGAATTGCTTGAAAAGGCGATATCGTCTGGTGCAGATTTGATGCAGGGGTTCTTTTGGCCTGAAACGACAATTAGTGAGGATGCCAGAATCGTCTAACTTTTTCTTTTGAGATATTTTTGATAAGTAACTAGCGGTTGATAGGCAGTGCCTGGCGGTTTAAATGGTAACAGCCAGGCATCTCTCCTTTAAAATTGATGAGTATCGGCTAGCGCTCTCTTGACGCTAATTAAATCGAAATTATTGTCTATGCGAGACCTGAATCACTCCAGGACAAAACAAAATAAGGTGTCCTTGGTCATCAAACATGACCCCTAGGTTGTTTATTCTTTCTATTATCTCCAGCGTTGTAACTTCTGCTGCGTTTGATTTGGGCCAGTCATTAGGTGACTGAATAAAATTAGTACCCGCCCAGTTATCGTAAAAGTATAGAACCTCTGTTCGCCGCCAACACGATGCTCCTTTGGCTTGATACGCTGTAAACCATAAACTTTCATTTTTCTCATTGTTGTAATCAGAATAACGGCTTACTTCAAAAACTGCTTGATTGCCAAATTCTTTAGTTATGTGAAACCAAGAGCGACTGCTTCTTAGGTCGTAGCCGATGGCCAATGTTCTAAAGTAATCGTCTTGACTAAATCGCGCTCTAATAGAGCTGTCGTCTTCTTGGACAGTTTGAATACAAAGCCCCTCGGGATTTTGGTAACACCATTTTGCTTGAACTGCTGATGAATAGCTAATTGCTATGACCATCAAGATAGGATGAGTACGCATTTTGGTAATTCTGTATCGGTAAGGTAACTCTTGATACTAACAAGGTTGCATATCGGTGTGAAGTGTTACAATTCTTGTTTTATAAAGGGTGGAATATAACGGTGTAAGCTTATGTTGCGAGCAGATGGCGAATTACTTAGATGGCTAAAGAAGGGATTCCCATATAAATCTATCTTAGTAAGCTTATATGGGAGGCTGGTTTAGTGATAGTAGCTTATGCAAGGCCCGGAAACAGAGCTTTCAACCCATTAGCCATGAACTCTATACCTAATGCACCCAATATCAACCCCATAATACGAGTTATTACGTTGATCCCGGTTTGCCCTAGGAAACGAACAATTAAAGGCGCAGAACGATAAAGTAACCAAGAGCACAGTGCAAAAGTGACAATAGTTATGATGATACCGATAGTTTCGACCATATTTGGATAGCGAGCACCATAGACAATGGTCGAGCTTATCGCACCTGGGCCTGCCATTAATGGCATAGCAAGCGGAACCACTCCAATTTGCTCCTTACTCACATACTCGGACTTTTCTTGTTTGTTCTGCTTATCTTCACCAAGTTTGCCAGACATCATTGAGAAGGCGATGCTTAATAAAAGTAGGCCACCTGCAACTCGGAACGAATCCAAGGAAATACTGAACATGTCTAGCAGAACCTGGCCTGCTAATAAGGAGGTAATCAGTATGACCGCGACAGCAATGTTGGCTGTGGCTGCGGTCTTATTTTTATCTTCTGGTGACATGTGTCCGGTTAAGGACACAAAGACCGGCATAATCCCTACGGGGTTGACTGCTGCAACGAGTCCCAAAAAAAACTGTAAATAAATAGCGAATTCGATACTACTCATTTCTCGATACTCTTAGCGAAACTAATGGATAACATGGCCTGCTGGGCACAAATTTAGGACGCTAATGTACGCTAACCTTTACTGATAAGCGAATGAAAAAATCTAACGATATGTCACTCAATAACCACAAAAAATCTAATGGCAAATGATGCTGGTCGCATTTATGAATAGAATGTGAAAATAAATTTCAATACCAGTAGCAAACTGAATTGAAGCTTGTTTCGTATTTGTTATCGCGAGCACGTTTTTGATAAAAAAATGTGATGTCGGTGGTTTTAGAGGTGGCTGCGGATATACTTGCTGTAGCACGTGCAGGGTGGTTTACTTGATTTATCTGTACAAAAATGAAACTTTTTTACAGAAATTTGTAGTTTATTTAAAAAAATCATTCGATTGCTGTAATTTTGAGCTAAGTATTTTACTCAATATAATTATTATAAAACAACCACTTACCTTGCATTACCCTTAATGGTTACTACTAAGTAGGTAAATTACTTTTCAGAACTGATCTGAGTCAATTTTTTTCACGTCCTGAAATATTATACTCAGCCATGAAAGCAATTTACTAAGTAGAGTTGAGTTACCGAAGAGTAACTATTGATGGCAAACAGCTAACTTACTAAAAAGTTTTTAGTTTTTTTATTTTAGGAGATTCATTATGCCTGTAACAAATATGGCTGAACTAGATGCAATGGTTGCACGCGTTAAAGCGGCACAAGCAGAATTTGCAACTTACTCTCAAGAGCAAGTTGACAAGATTTTCCGCGCAGCATCTTTAGCAGCTAACCAAGCTCGTATCCCTCTTGCACAACAAGCGGTAGAAGAGTCTGGTATGGGTATCGTTGAAGATAAAGTTATCAAGAACCACTTTGCGTCTGAGTTCATCTACAACAAATACAAAGACGAGAAAACTTGTGGCATTCTTGAAGAAGACGACAACCTAGGCACTATGACTATCGCTGAGCCTGTAGGCATCATCTGCGGTA
This sequence comes from Vibrio mediterranei, assembly GCF_900088415.1. GTDB lineage: Bacteria > Pseudomonadota > Gammaproteobacteria > Enterobacterales > Vibrionaceae > Vibrio > Vibrio mediterranei. Next base: position 463,168 of record NZ_FLLQ01000002.1, on the reverse strand, counting down.
TCGTACCAACAACTAACCCTACTTCTACTGCAATCTTCAAATCTCTAATCTCTTTGAAGACTCGTAACGGTATCATCTTCTCACCACACCCACGTGCGAAGAACTCTACTAACGACGCAGCTAAACTGGTTCTAGATGCAGCAGTAGCAGCAGGTGCACCAAAAGACATCATCGGTTGGATCGACCAACCATCTGTAGAGCTTTCTAACGCTCTTATGAAGCACGACGACATCGCTCTTATCCTTGCAACTGGTGGTCCAGGCATGGTTAAAGCAGCTTACTCTTCTGGTAAGCCAGCAATCGGTGTAGGTGCAGGTAACGTTCCTGTAGTTATCGACGAAACTGCTGACGTTAAACGTGCAGTTGCTTCTATCCTTATGTCTAAAACGTTCGATAACGGCGTAGTTTGTGCTTCTGAGCAGGCTGCAATCGTTGTTGACTCTGTATACGACGAAGTTAAAGAGCGTTTCGCTTCTCACAAAGCATACGTTCTAAGCAAAGCTGAAGCTGAGAAAGTACGTAAAGTACTTCTAATCGACGGTAACCTTAACGCTAAGATCGTAGGTCAACCAGCTCCAGCTATCGCTGAAATGGCAGGCGTTAAAGTTCCAGCTGACACTAAAGTTCTAGTTGGTGAAGGTCTAGGTAAAGTTTCTTACGACGACGCATTTGCTCACGAGAAACTATCTCCAACTCTAGGTCTATTCCGCGCTGACGATTTCGAAGATGCTGTTGCTCAAGCAGTAACTATGGTTGAAATCGGTGGTATCGGTCACACATCTGGTCTGTACACAAACCAAGACGTTAACGCTGACCGCATCCGTTACTTCGGTGACAAGATGAAGACTGCACGTATCCTTGTAAACATCCCAACTACTCACGGTGGTATCGGTGACCTTTACAACTTCAACGTTGCGCCTTCTCTAACTCTAGGTTGTGGTTCTTGGGGTGGTAACTCTATCTCTGAGAACGTAGGTCCTAAACACCTAATCAACAAGAAAACTGTAGCGAAGCGAGCTGAAAACATGTTGTGGCACAAACTACCTAAGTCTATCTACTTCCGTCGTGGTAGCCTTCCAATCGCTCTTAGCGACCTAGAAGGTAAGAAGCGCGTATTCCTAGTAACTGACCGTTTCCTATTCAACAACGGTTACAGTGACGAAGTAGTGAAGCTACTTAAAGCTCAAGGCATGGAAGTTCAAACTTTCTTCGACGTAGAAGCGGATCCAACGCTATCTGTTGTTAAGAAAGGTGCTGAAGCAATGCAAAGCTTCCAACCAGACGTAATCATCGCTCTAGGTGGTGGTTCTCCGATGGATGCTGCTAAGATCATGTGGGTTATGTACGAGCACCCAGAAACTCACTTCGAAGAGCTTGCAATGCGCTTTATGGACATCCGTAAACGTATCTACAAGTTCCCTAAAATGGGTCAAAAAGCTGAGCTTGTATGTATCACTACAACATCTGGTACTGGTTCTGAAGTTACTCCATTCGCAGTTGTTACTGACGACGAGACTGGTGCTAAGTACCCACTAGCTGACTACGAACTAACTCCTAACATGGCTATCGTTGACGCGAACCTTGTTATGAACATGCCTAAGTCTCTAACAGCATTCGGTGGTTACGACGCAGTAACTCACGCTCTAGAAGCTTACGTATCAGTTCTAGCGAACGAATACTCTGACGGTCAGGCTCTACAAGCACTTAAGATGCTTAAAGAGTACCTACCTTCAAGCTATGCGAACGGTGCAAATGACCCAATCGCTCGTGAAAAAGTACACAACGCGGCAACTATCGCTGGTGTAGCATTTGCGAACGCTTTCCTAGGTGTTTGTCACTCAATGGCTCACAAGATTGGTGCTGAGTTCCACCTACCACACGGTCTGGCGAACGCACTACTAATCTCTAACGTTGTTCGTTACAACGCTAACGACAACCCAACTAAGCAAACTGCGTTCTCTCAGTACGACCGTCCACAAGCACGTCGTCGTTACGCTGAAGTAGCTGACCACCTAGGCCTAAGCCAAGCTGGTGACCGTACTGCTCAGAAGATTGAACGTCTACTAGCATGGATGGAAGAGCTTAAGCAAGATCTAGACATCCCAGCTTCTATCCAAGCTGCAGGTGTAGCTGAGTCTGACTTCCTAGCGAAGCTTGACGAGCTAGCGGTTGAAGCGTTCGATGACCAATGTACTGGTGCAAACCCACGCTACCCTCTAATCTCTGAGCTTAAAGAAGTTCTGAAAGCTGCATACTACGGTAAAGCATTCGTTGAAGGTGAAACTTTCGAAGGTACGACGGTTATCAAGAAGAAAGCAGACCAAGAAGCTAAGCCAGCAGCTAAAGCTAAAAAAGAGAAAGCTGAAGCTTAATTCAGTTGTAGATTTTCGCTAGCACGAAATCTAAATCGGGAAAAATGATAAAGCCCCTTCAGAAATGAAGGGGCTTTTTTTATCCGGCTTTCAAAGAGTAACTGCCTATGGCGCTACTCAGACCTGTGCATAGCTATGCTTCAGTGCTCACAACTCGACCACTAAAATAATCGTTGCTCACTATGTATTCCGTCGTTCTTGTTAGTTCGTCCTGCACTTCTGACCAATTTGTAGCAATGTGATAGTTATGCGTTGTCACCGGAATCACTCCACCAACACGTACATTGTGTGCTTTTAGTTCTTTCGCCCAACTTTTGGTAAACCCGGTCACCATCGAAGTCGTGTTATCCAAATCACTATGATGCTGATCTGGCTCTTGCGCGACCACATTGACGATCACCCCGGATTGGTGAATAGCCATGCGCTCCGCTGCCACTTGTCCAAACATAAATAGGCTAGAGGCGAGCATAGAGAATTTTTGAATAAAGCTTGAGTTCGATGAACTGCCTGTTAAGGATTGTTGCGGGAGTGACGTCCAATGGTTAACCAGAACATCAAGAGATCGACCAGTTTTTGACTCAATTACATTGAACAGAGATTCTACAGAATCTAACGATATGTCCTCAATCTCCACCATATCGACAAGCTCGGTGAGTTCGAGGCAGCGACGATAAGTAGCCAGCAGTGAAGATGGGTTCACATCGCACAGAACAATACGGGCACCAAGTTTAGCAAAGTGCAACGCAATCATTGCTCCCAAGCTAGTCCCTGCGGATGTAATAAGTACAACTGAATTTTTAATGATCATAGTTACCCCGAAAGTGTTGGTTTCGGATAGATTTAGCCAAAACGGCATTCCCCTGAATTAATAACTTGGTAGAAAAACTGTGAATCAAATGTGAATAACTTCAAACTTTTCTAGAAAAGTGCTAAACGAAAGGGTTATTTCTGCCACATATCACATTGTGTACGGAAAAAGTGGACAAGATTACATTAGTAACCACTTATAAATTGTGGTTAAGCTTGGATGGCTAACGTATCTTTACGGTAGGCGGTGGAAAGGTGGTTATATAAGTAATCTATATTTGGAGTATTAACAGACCCCTGAGCCAACTGTCGGCGCGTATGTCCTGACAGATTTTGATAGACTTCTTCACTGAGACCTATGGTATCTGTTGGTTGGTAGTTTAGAGGTTCAGGTGTGCTGTAATGCTGAAGTTTTGCGCTTGCCAGACCACCTCGGTGGAAATGATTAGCAATTGCTGCCGAGGTTTGATAGTCATCCAACTCTCCCTGAAGTTTCTGAGCAGTAGGAACATTGAAGCGTTGGCGCAATACTGTTTCGTCCGTTATAGCAGTATCGATATCCTCAATAAAGCTGGTTTCACGACAGTCATCACTAAACATAGATAGCATTAATGCGAAGTCAGCGCGTCTACCTTGTTCTACGGCACGGCAAAGCGACGTACCACATTGTAGTTCGTTGATTAAATTCGCTTTGTCTAAGCTATGAATTTGCATATATACCCCTCATGACTCTTTCTTTATCGGCATGAGAACAGGGGGCTTTAGCAATAATTGGCGGTTACCATAAAAAAAGACCTGCGAAAGCAGGCCTTTAGAGTAATCAGTTATCGATCCGATTATTTAGCTAGGTTTTCTTCTACGAATGCCCAGTTAACTAGAGCCCAGAAACCATTCATGTAGTCTGGACGAAGGTTACGGTAATCGATGTAGTAAGCGTGTTCCCACAGGTCTACAGTTAGTAGTGGAGTCACACCTTCTTCTGTTAGTGGAGTCGCTGCGTTTGAAGTGTTCACGATATCTAGAGAACCGTCAGCTTTCTTAACTAACCAAGTCCATGAAGAACCGAAGTTGTTGATTGCAGAATCAGTGAACTTAGCTTTGAACTCTTCGAACGAGCCGAATGCAGCGTTGATTGCATCAGCAACCGCACCTGTTGGTTCGCCGCCAGCGTTTGGCGCTAGACAGTGCCAGTAGAACGTGTGGTTCCAAATCTGAGCTGCGTTGTTGAAAACACCGCCAGTTGAAGTCTTAACGATCTCTTCTAGTGTTTTACCTTCAAACTCAGTACCTGGAATTAGGCCGTTTAGTTTAACAACGTAAGTGTTGTGGTGCTTACCGTGATGGTAGTCCAGAGTTTCTGCTGAGATATGTGGTTCTAGAGCATCTTTTGCGTAAGGAAGTGCTGGTAGTTCGAATGCCATTGCTCGCTTCTCCATTGATTATTAGCGGGTTTTTACCCTGATTGCTTCCAAGATATTTATTATTGAGTCGGGTGTTGACTGACTGCTTGCTATTTTAGCAAGTTTTTACTTTATTAAAAGAGTTCTCAAGAAAATTTATTGTTATGACTTATTAAAAACCAAACTCAGGTAGCTAAGATTAGAGTCGGTTGCATCACATCTTAGCTACAATAGTATAACCACATAATTATTGTGCTTTTTATTCTGTGGCGATTCGCTAGAATGTGACCATATCCGCAGTAAAAGCATTTCGAGGAAGCAATGGAAACTATCGATAAAATCAAACAGCAAATTGAAGAAAACGCAATTCTTCTTTACATGAAGGGTTCACCTAAATTGCCTAGCTGTGGCTTTTCTTCTCAAGCTGCTCAAGCACTAATGGGTTGTGGTGAAAAATTTGCCTACGTAGACATTCTACAAAACCCAGATATTCGCGCTGAACTGCCTAAGTACGCACAATGGCCAACGTTCCCACAACTATGGGTTGAAGGTGAGCTAATTGGTGGCTGTGACATCATTATGGAAATGTTCCAAAAGGGTGAACTACAACCTCTAATCAAAGAAGCGGCTGCACGTAACGCTGGTGAAGAAGAAGCGTAACGCGTTGTTTTCAATCATTTCTCTTTATTGAGTGATGAGAGAAATAAAAAAGGCTTGGTCAATGACCAAGCCTTTTTCGTATCTGATGTTGTTACAGAACCATGGCTGCAATCCAACCGAAAATAATCAGTGGGATGTTGTAGTGAATAAAGGTTGGAACAACAGTTTCCCAAATGTGTTCGTGTTGGCCGTCGGCATTCAATCCAGAGGTTGGACCTAGGGTTGAGTCAGAAGCTGGAGAGCCTGCATCACCAAGGGCCGCAGCGGTACCAACTAGAGCAATTGTTGCCATTGGTGAGAAGCCAAATGCCAGTGCCAGAGGCACATAGATAGTAGCGATAATTGGGATGGTTGAGAATGAAGAACCGATACCCATAGTAACTAGCAAACCGACGATAAGCATAAGCAATGCAGCTAGTGGCTTATTGTCGCCAATACTTGTTGATAGCGCTGCCACTAAAGATTCTACGCCGCCCGTTTGTTTCATTACTGCGGCAAATCCAGCAGCTGAAATCATGATGAAGCCAATCATTGCCATCATGTGAACACCCTTAGTGAACACATCTTGGGTTTCTTTCCAAGCGATAACACCACCAAACGTGAACACCATGAAACCTGCAAGTGCACCAATGATCATAGAACCAGACGTTAACTGAACAGCAAGCGCTGCGACGATACCAGCAATGGCTACAGCTATGTTTTTCTTATTAATATGTGTTGGCTCTTCATCGATTTGAGTCATCTCTGTTTCAGCATACTCACGAGGTTTTCTATAACTAAAGAAAATAGCAAATAGAAGGCCAGTGATCATACCGGCAGCAGGAAGAAGCATTGCCATTGGTACTTGTGCCGCTGTCACTGATTCCAAACCGTTGTCATGAAGGTTCTTTAGCAAAATGTTGTTTAGGAAAATGCCACCGAAACCAACAGGTAACACCATATAAGGAGTCACCAAACCAAAAGTTAACACACATGCTACCAGTCGACGGTCGAGCTTTAACTTAGCAAAAACGCCCAATAGAGGTGGAATTAAAATTGGGATAAAGGCGATGTGAACAGGAATAATGTTCTGCGAAGACATAGTCACGAGAATGAGCGCTGCAAGTACCGCATATTTTAGGCCAGTAGTTGAAGCAGAGCTTTCTTTGCCATGAATACGCTTAATAACACTTTGAGCTAACAGGTCAGTGATGCCAGATTTTGAAATTGCCACCGCAAAGGTACCAAGCATTGCGTAGCTTAGCGCGATGGTTGCACCACCACCTAAGCCACCTTCAAAGGCGCTCACAGCTTCAGTCAATGACATACCAGACACGACGCCACCAACAATGGCACTGAATGTTAACGCAACGACAACGTTAACTCGCATCAAGGCCAAAACCAGCATGATGCAAACGGAAATAACGACAGGATTCATATTAATCTCTAAAAGTTGTGTTTATTTATTCTTGGGCTTGTTCATCAACAATAGGCCAGCCACCAAGCGCTTTCCATTTGTTGACGATTCGACAAAATAACTCAGCCGTCTTTTGAGTGTCATAAAGGGCAGAGTGAGCCTCTCTATTGTCAAACTCCATACCTGCGGCTTTACAAGCTTTTGCCAATACCGTTTGACCATAAGCTAAACCACTTAGAGTGGCTGTATCGAAAGTGGCAAACGGGTGGAAGGGAACACGCTTAAGTTTAGCGCGCTCATTCGCTGCACTAACAAAACTATGATCAAAATTAGCATTGTGAGCCACCATGATAGCTCGGCTGCAATCATGTTGCTTTTGCTCTTTGCGAATGACTTTGTAGATTTCTTTAAGTGCTTCCTGTTCGGGCACAGCACCTCGAAGCGGACTAAATGGGTCGCGAATCCCTGTAAATTCCAGTGCTTCTTTCTCTAGGTTAGCGCCTTCAAATGGCTCTATGTGAAAGTGCAAGACGGAAGCTGGCTGCAAATTTCCTTGGTCGTCCATGGTTAAAGTGATTGCGCAAATCTCCAATAACGCATCGGTCTTAGCATTGAAACCTGCGGTCTCAACGTCAACGACGACGGGAAAATAGCCACGGAATCGCTTTTTTAGGGTGAGTGCTTCGTTTTCTACGGTCATTTCAGAGTTTTCTAGTGTGACGAAGGCAACATTATTGCAGATTATCCAACTATAAAAAACCAGACGAGCCATTTAATTTTCGCAGACAAAGTTTGAAAAATCATGCTTGGCTATGATTCATGACTATTTATCAAAACATTAAAGGGAACAAGTTGAACAAAGACGCAGAGGAAACGTATGTTGGTGAATTGAGCCGATAACATGGCGAGGTTTTTGCAGTAACTGATATGGAGATCCATCTAGCACGTAGAGCGGCAAAACTGTGCCGTCGCGTATATTGCAAAAGAGTTACTTAACTGTATGAAATTAAAAGCCTTACTAACACTATCACTGTTGCCTATTATGACTGCTACTGCGGCCAATGCGGCAATTGAGAAACGTTATGTGGCAACACCAACACAGTCACAATGGGAAATGGTCAGTAATTCTCCACTAGAATGCCGACTTGTTCATCCGATTCCTAATTTCGGTGACGCTGAGTTCATCGCGCGTGCAAGCAAGAAGATGAATCTGGATTTTGAATTAAAAATGCGCCGCTCTATGGGCGAAACTCGAAATGTGAGTTTGGTGTCTTTACCGCCTCCATGGAGACCGGGTGACAGTGCCGACAGAATTACTAACCTACAGTTCTTTAAGCAGTTTGATGGGTATGTCGGTGGACAGGCTGCTTGGAGTATATTGAGTGAGCTAGAAAAAGGACGCTATCCAACTTTCAGTTATCAAGATTGGCAAAGTAGAGATGAGCGAATCGAGGTCTCGTTGTCTTCGGTTTTATTCCAAGCCAAATACAATGTCTTTAGTGACTGTATCGCCAATCTATTACCTTACAGCTTCGAAGACATTTCATTCACGATTTTACATTATGACCGTAATAGTGAACAGCTGAATAAGACTTCCCAACATAGGCTTGAGCAAATCGCCGAGTACGTTCGATACAATCAAGATATCGATTTGGTTCTTGTCTCGACCTATACGGATTCTTCGGATTCCAAAGGTGAGAGCCAACAACTTTCTGATAAACGCGCATCGATTCTGCAAGACTATTTCCAGTCACTGGGACTACCTAAAGACCGTATTCAAGTTCAAGGCTATGGGAAACGTCGTCCTGTTGCAGACAATTCTTCCCCAATAGGTAAAGCGAAGAATCAGCGCGTGGTGATTTCTTTCGGGCGTACCGAAGTTTAGTTTTGATAGGAAAAAAACGCCAGCGAACTAAGCTGGCGTTTTACTAGAGGCATGGTGAAAGAGTAGAGGTTACCCCTCTAAACCTGCACTTGCTTGTTTGTTTTGAATAAGCTCAATCATGTAGCCATCAGGGTCTTTTACAAATGCAATTTGAGTGGTACCACCTTTCACAGGACCTGGCTCTCGAGTGACGTTACCGCCTGCTGCTTTAATCGCATCACAAGTACTGTAGATATCATCGACACCAATAGCGATATGACCGTAAGCGCTGCCTAGATCGTATTCAGTCACGCCCCAGTTGTAGGTTAACTCAATTACTGCGCCTTCTGACTCGTCACCAAACCCTAAAAACGCTAACGTGTATTTGTATTCAGTATTTTCGTTTTTACGTAGCAACTTCATTCCAATAACGTCGGTATAGAAAGAAATTGACTTGTCTAAATCACCCACGCGTAGCATGGTGTGAAGGATACGACCGTTAGACATAACATTGCTCCTTTGTTTTTAATTCTCTGGATAGACTTTTTCTTTAAACTCACAAAGATCTTCAATAATGCAGCTACCACATCTCGGTTTTCGAGCGACACATGTGTAACGTCCGTGAAGGATCAGCCAGTGGTGAACGTCTAGTTTAAACTCTTTCGGTACAACTTTTAGTAATTTGTGTTCTACATCATCCACCGTTTTGCCCATCGCAAATTTGGTTCGATTTGAGACACGATAAATGTGGGTGTCTACAGCAATGGTAGGCCAGCCAAACGCAGTGTTTAGCACTACATTAGCGGTCTTACGCCCAACACCGGGCAGAGCTTCTAATGCTTCGCGGTTTTCTGGGACTTCGCTATTGTGTTGGTCAACTATGATTTGGCAAGTCTTGATGACATTCTCTGCTTTAGAGTTAAACAAGCCGATAGTTTTAATGTACTCCTTTACGCCATCTACACCCAATTCGAGCATTGCTTCAGGTGTATTAGCGACGGGATAGAGCTTATCGGTCGCTTTATTGACGCTAACATCGGTTGCTTGAGCAGAGAGTAAAACGGCGATAAGTAGCTCAAATGGGGAGTTCCAGTTGAGCTCAGTCTCTGGCTTTGGGTTGTTTTCTCGAAGTCGTTCGAGGATTTCTTTTCTTTTTATATTGTTCATTGGCTGACTTAGCTCTTCCCAAAAAGTAGTGGGTTCTTCCGGTGATTAAAAGCCCAAGATTAGCAAAGTCTTGGGCTTGTTATAGATGGTGATTAGTTCGTTACACGAGCGCGTTCTATCTGCTGTTTTTCTTGTTTCGGTTGACGAAGCTCTATTTGCTTATCAATAACATTTTTCAGAGCGATGAGAAAGCCAACCCCGATAAATGCGCCTGGTGGTAGCAAGGCGAGTAAGAACTGGCTATCAAATTGGAATACTTCGATACGAAGTGCCGCCGCCCACGGCCCCAATAACAAATCAGCACCATCAAATAGAGTACCGTTGCCGATAAGTTCGCGCATGGCACCAAGAACGACCAGTACTGAAGTCATGCCTAGCCCCATCCACAAACCGTCAAGTGCCGCTGGTAGCACCGCATTTTTGGAGGCAAACGCTTCTGCTCGCCCAATAATAATGCAGTTGGTCACAATAAGAGGGATGAAAATACCGAGGGATAAATACAGTCCATAAGCGTACGCATTCATTAATAACTGAACGCAGGTAACTAGCGCGGCAATGATCATTACAAAGACAGGGATTCGAACTTCTTTGGGGACGTAGTCTCTGATAAGAGAAACGGTCACGTTGGAACCGACTAACACCGCTAAAGTCGCAAGGCCAAGACCCAACGCATTCGTCACTGTGGATGACACTGCAAGGAGAGGGCATAGGCCAAGAAGCTGAACTAGCGCGGGGTTATTATTCCATAGGCCATTTTTTAACAACTCTTTAGAAGTACTCACTCTTCACCTCCACAATTTAGTGGTTGGTTTAATATCTTATCGCGATGGGTGTTCACGTAGTTTACTGTATTCCTCACGGCCTTAACGACGGCACGTGGTGTAATTGTGGCGCCAGTGAAAGAATCAAATTGACCACCGTCTTTTCGCACGGCCCACTGTGACTGATTATCTTCTGTGACTTGCTTGCCTGTAAAGCCAAGCACCCAGTCAGTAATTCTTAGGTCGATTTTATCGCCTAGTCCAGGTGTTTCTTGGTGGGCCAGAACCCGAGTACCTAAGATCGTGCCTTCGATATCCATACCAACAATGATCTTAATTGCGCCATTGTAGCCATCAGGTGCTATTGACTCTATAGCCATGGCTTTGGGTTCATTATTAATGGTCGCGATATAGACCGGCTGTGGCTGTGTTGTTCCAAGAGCTGGATCACTCACCAAAGTACAAGATGCGTAAAGTTCATTATCATGCAGTTCATGCGGGATAACTTCATTAAGCGTCGCTTGAAGTTGTGCTCGCTCTTGGCGAACGATCTGATCTTTGGTTAGATACTGCGTAACAGCGACTACCCCTGTTGAAGCACAGGCAAAGATAGCCAAAGTTAAGCCATTTTTTCTAATTGCATTCAACATGGTGATTAATGTCCATATGTTCTTGGTTTAGTGTAATAGTCAATGAGGGGAACGCACATATTCGCTAGCAGAACAGCGAAGGCGACACCGTCAGGGAAGCCGCCCCAAGTACGGATCACGAAGACCATCACGCCGATAAATGCACCAAATATCAATCGGCCTTTTACTGTTGTTGAGGCTGATACTGGGTCAGTAGCAATAAAGAATGCCCCAAGCATTGTTGCACCAGATAACAGGTGTAATATTGGTGATGCCGTCGCGCCTGGTGTAAACAGCATGAATAGACCACTAATTACGGTTAACGAGGCAAGAATCGCAACAGGAATGTGCCACTGAATGATTCGTAGCTTAAGTAAGATAAGGCCACCCGCCAAATAAGCAAGGTTCACCCACTCCCAACCAATACCTGCTAGACCGCCAAATATAGGCTGTTGAACGACTTCCGCAATAGTGTTGCCATTTTTAATACCCGTTTTGAAAGCATCAAGTGGTGTCGCCATGGTAATACCATCAATACCAGTACGAATTTGCTGTAATGAATACCCGTCAGCATCAAAACCCGAGAAAATGAGCGAGAATGCATCGGTGAAAGTAACAGGCTCACTGGAGAGTGAATGAGGCGTAATCCAACTGGTCATTTCAACCGGGAAGGAAATCAGCAGAACAACATAGGCTACCATCGCTGGGTTGAACGGGTTTTGTCCTAGGCCGCCATATAAATGCTTAGCAATGATGATTGCAAATACTAAGCCGATGACTAATACCCACCAAGGAGAGAGTGGCGGTATAGCAATTGCCAATAACCAAGCCGTGACGAGCGCGCTATAGTCACGAAGAGCAGAGATTGGAGAGCGCTTACGAAACAGCATTACGATCGCTTCGAGTATCAAGCCGACTATGATCGCTAAACACAGTTGAATAGCGGTGCCCCAACCAAAAAAGTATGTTTGCGCTATCAGACCTGGCAACGCACAAAGCGCCACACCTTTCATTAGATCTGGAGTGCGTTTACGACTGTGCGCATGTGGAGAGCTAGCAATAAAGAAAGACACTAGTTGTTCTCCTTGTTATTTTGTTCTTTTTCAATTTTTCTCGCTTTTGCGCGTGCAATTGCGGCTGCAACTGCCGCTTTTTTCGGATCGTCTTCAGCAGGAACGTCGGAGTCTTGAATCTCTGGCTCGGTTTCGACAGCGGCTTGCTTACGCGCTTTAGCACGAGCAATAGCGGCAGCAACGGCAGCTTTTTTCGGATCGTCTTCAGCAGGCGCATCGGTGTCTTGAGTTTCCGGCTCGGTTTCGACAGAGGCTTGCTTACGCGCTTTAGCACGAGCAATAGCGGCAGCAACGGCAGCTTTTTTCGGATCGTCTTCAGCAGGAGCTTCGGAGTCTTGAATCTCTGGCTTGGTTTCGACAGCGGCTTGCTTACGCGCTTTAGCACGAGCAATAGCGGCAGCAACGGCAGCTTTTTTCGGATCGTCTTCAGCAGGCGCATCGGTGTTTTGAGTTTCTGGCTCGGTTTCGACAGCGGCTTGCTTACGCGCTTTAGCACGAGCAATAGCGGCAGCAACGGCAGCTTTTTTTGGATCTTCTTCAGCAGGCGCATCGGTGTCTTGAGTTTCCGACTCGGTTTCGACAGCGGCTTGCTTACGCGCTTTAGCACGAGCGATAGCGGCAGCGACGGCTGCTTTCTTCGGATCGTCTTCAGCAGGCGCATCGGTGTCTTGAGTTTCCGACTCGGTTTCGACAGCGGCTTGCTTACGCGCTTTAGCACGAGCGATAGCGGCAGCGACGGCTGCTTTCTTCGGATCTTCTTTAGCAGGTGCATCGGTATCTTGAGTTTCCGGCTCGGCTTCAGTTGCGGCTTGCTTCCTTGCTTTAGCACGTGCAATTGCAGCGGCAACAGCGTCTTTTTTCGACGTCTGAGACTCTTCACCTGATGATTCTTCAGCTTGTAACTGTTGAGCAGCTTTCTTCGCTTTTGCTCTTGCTAATGCAGCGGCAATAGCCGCTTTTTTAGGGTCTTGCTCAGTGTTGTCTAAGTTTTGTACATTATCCGCTTCAGCTGGCTTATTTGCTTTTCGCTCTCTAGCCAAGCGTTTACGCTCTTCTCGCAACTTGGCCATTTCGGAATTGTCTGGACCTGTTTGTCCTTGTTTAGCGGCTTCCGCTTGTTTAGCCTTGGCTCGAGCTATGGCTGCGGCAACTGCAGGCTTAACTTCATTCGTTGCAGAAGTGGACTTCTGTGCTTTTACGCGTTCAATCGCAGCAGCGATGGCATCATCGCCGCCAGATGATTTCATTTGTTTGCGGCGGTCGTCAGCGGCTTTCTTGAAGCGGTTTTCTCGATCAGCTTTATCACGCTCTAGACGTGCTTTCTTCTCTTCAAATCGAACTTTGGCTCGTTCTGCTGCCTCAGACTCTTGTTTTCGAGTACGAATTTCGGCTTTAGCTTGGCGATAGTAATGAACTAAAGGGATCTCACTTGGACAAACAAAAGCACACGCTCCACATTCGATACAATCTTTGAGGTTTAACTCTTCACACTTATCGTATTCTTGAGATTTCGCGTACCACTGTAACTGCTGAGGTAACAAGGACGCAGGACAAGCTTCTGCGCATTGACTACAACGAATGCATGACATTTCATGTGAACGAGGATCAATCTCTCGATAAGTCGGAGCTAGAATACAGTTCGCTGTTTTAGTAATTGGCACATTCGCATGAGGCAATGTGAAGCCCATCATAGGGCCGCCCATAATTAAGCGTGGAGATTTTTTATCGGCTTTGTAACCAAATTGATCCAATAAAGATTGCACAGGAGTGCCGATCAATGCCCAAACATTACGTGGTTGTTTAAAGGTTTTCCCTGTTAAAGTAACAACGCGCTCAATCAAAGGCTCACCATCGCAAACAGCACGTTTGATTGCGTAAGCCGAGCCAACATTTTGCACCATCAAACCAATATCAGCAGGAATACCGCCTACAGGGACTTCCAGGTTGGTAAGTATTTTAATGAGCTGCTTTTCGCCACCAGATGGATATTTAGTTGGAATGACTCGAATGACGATATCTTCATCTGTCGCTGCTTGCTCCAGAGCTTTAATGGCTTCAGGCTTATTGTCTTCAATACCAATGATTGTCAGCTTTGGTTTGAGAATGTGATTGAGGATCTTAATACCTTCAATGACTTCCTGCGTCTTATCTTGCATCAAGCGGTCATCAGCAGTGATATAGGGCTCACATTCGGCCGCGTTGAGAATTAGAATCTCAGTGCGTTGTAAGCCAGACTGGATTTTTCTTGCAGTTGGAAAACCTGCGCCGCCCATACCAGAAATACCCGCTAAGCGGATTCGCTCTATCAAGGACTCTGGTAGCTCATCAAGATAACTATCACATGGGTTGAGATCGAACCATTCGTCTTGTTGATCAGCTTCGATAACAATGCATAGGTCGCTCAAACCTGAAGGATGTGCAATAGTGCGCGGTTCAATGGCCTTTATCATTCCAGATGTTGGCGCGTGAATCGGCAGCATAAATGCTGCATTGACTTGGCTGAGAGGTTGTCCTTTCAAGACACGCTCACCCACAGTTACTAATATATCGCCTGATTTACCTATATGCTGTTTGAGTGGAATCACTAACTCATTTGGAATATTTGCCTTGGCGATAGAGCTTTGGTTGGATTGTTTCTTGTTTTCTTGTGGGTGTACGCCACCGGGGAAATCCCAAAGAGAACCAGATTTGATTTGTTCAATAAGTGATAACATGACGCTCCCTACTCACCGCTAGCTTGTGTTTGAGTTTCGGAAATATTGACAACAGGAATAGCATCTAGCTGCCATTTCCATGTATCAGCGGTTGTTTTTACAGGAATCATTTCAATACAGTCAGTAGGGCATGGGGCAACGCATAGGTCACAGCCAGTACATTCGTCTTTGATAACAGTGTGTAGTGCTTTTGTTCCGCCAACGATAGCGTCTACTGGGCAGGCTTGGATGCATTTCGTACAACCAATACACATATCTTCATGGATAAAAGCCACTTTCTTTATCGACTTTTCTGCGTCATGAGCCGAGTCTTCGACTTCAACACCCATTAAGTCAGCAAGCTTCTCAATAGTTGCTTGGCCACCGGGAGGACACTTGTTAATAGCGTCTCCGTTTGCGATAGCTTCCGCATAAGGGCGGCAGCCAGGGTAGCCACATTGTCCACATTGTGTTTGAGGCAGAATACCGTCAATTTGGTCGACAATTGGGTCAGCTTCCACTTTAAACTTAATCGAAGCAAAACCGAGAACGGCCCCAAAAACGGCCGCTAAGATAACAAGAGCAATAATTGCGATAAGAATTGTCGTCATTACAGTTTCACCAACCCAGTGAAGCCCATAAATGCTAGAGACATTAGCCCCGCTGTGATCATGGCAATTGAAGCTCCTTTAAAGGGAGCTGGCACATCAGCAGCGGCAATACGTTCACGCATTGAAGCAAACAAGATAAGAACTAAAGAGAAACCCACCGCCGCTCCGAAGCCATAGATAATGGATTCGATAAAGTTGTGGTTTTCGTTGATGTTAAGTAACGCCACGCCCAAAACTGCACAGTTAGTGGTGATCAAGGGTAGGAAAATACCTAGCAAACGATAAAGCGTTGGGCTGGTTTTATGAACCACCATCTCAGTGAACTGTACGACAACGGCGATAACCAAGATAAAACTCATGGTTCGCAAATATTGAATGCCTAGAGGCACTAATACGTAAGTTTCCACTAAGTACGCGCACACGGATGCAAGTGTCAGCACGAATGTCGTGGCCAACCCCATGCCAATTGCGGTCTCGAGTTTTTTTGAAACACCCATGAAAGGGCACAACCCAAGGAATTTTACCAGTACGAAATTGTTGACGAGGACAGTTCCCACCAACAATAAGAAATATTCGGTCATAATAATAAGTGTAAAGAGCTCCGATCCCGTTATTATCCTGCTTTGCGTAGCGAATAACAACCAGTGAAACATAAGGTTTTGTCTGTTTGTACGAAAAGTATAGGTATTAAGCCTAAAATCAGGAAAGGGAAGTTTTGGGTTTCTGAAACGCAAAAAGCCGCATATTAGGACATGGCTCTTTTGGAGTTAAGCGCCTCTGCGGAACTCGGACGCGGGCGGCGAGCTATGCGACATAAAGCTCGGTACGAGTTTCGTCGCATTGAAACGTAAAAAGCCGCGTCTTTCGACACGGCTTTTTGGAATTTGGCTCCCCCTGCGGGACTCGAACCTGCGACATACGGATTAACAGTCCGCCGTTCTACCAACTGAACTAAGGGGGAATTGCTTTAAGCGGGGCGAATATTAGCTATCCCACCTGTTAGAGTCAATATTTTTCTGAGAAAAAAAGCAGAAAAAAATCCGAAGAAAAAACTTTACTTTTCTGTATGCCTTGCTGGGTATAAGGCTATTTTACTTATCCACCAAATTTGTGGATAAATGTGTTAATTACACTGTATCAAATTAGAAGTAGGTGAAATGCTAGAACAAGAGGTTGTGAATAAGTTTTAAGCTTTGATGGTAAATTGTTGAATTTTCTGGAGTTAAACGGAAAGGTAAAATTAATGTCAGAATTGAGAATTGTGTGAATAAGACACTTTTATCGATTGATTGGGGAAAAGTCGTGGATTAATTAACAATAATTATTAGGCTGTGACGCCGAGCAGGGCGAATACAATATCAAAAAGTCTGCCCGATAGCGAGCTTTAGGTTGCAAATTCTGTCGGCTAGGGGTGAAATACTAGGTTCGTTAACAAAGGAATCGCATTATGGCAAAACACTTCGAATTGGTTTCGGATTATCAACCTTCTGGAGATCAACCTACCGCCATCGCGCAGCTAGTCGATGGGCTGGATTCTGGTTTAGCACACCAAACATTGCTCGGCGTGACCGGGTCAGGTAAGACGTTCACGCTTGCCAATGTGATTGCGCAATCTCAGCGACCAGCGATTCTGTTAGCACCAAACAAAACTCTTGCGGCTCAGCTGTATGGTGAAATGAAAGGCTTCTTTCCAAATAATGCGGTTGAGTATTTTGTCTCTTATTATGACTACTACCAGCCTGAAGCTTATGTACCTACCACCGATACCTTCATTGAGAAAGATGCGTCAGTCAATGCACATATTGAGCAAATGCGTTTATCTGCGACTAAGGCATTACTAGAGAGAAAGGATGCCATCATTGTGGCTTCAGTATCAGCGATTTATGGTTTGGGTGACCCAGACTCTTACCTGAAGATGATGTTGCATGTTACTCGAGGTGCGGTTATTGACCAGCGAGATATTCTATTGCGTCTGGCCGAACTGCAATATTCTCGAAATGATGTGGCCTTTGAGCGTGGTCAGTTCCGAGTTAGAGGGGAGGTCATTGATATCTTCCCAGCGGAATCCGATCAAGAAGCGGTTCGATTGGAAATGTTTGACGATGAAATCGACTGCATCAGTCTCTTTGATCCTCTTACCGGAGTGATTACTGAGCGAGATATTGCTCGCTATACGATTTACCCAAAAACTCACTATGTGACGCCTAGAGCTCGTATTTTAGATGCTATTGAGAATATCAAAGTAGAGTTAGCAGCTAGACAGACGTATTTAAAAGATAATAACAAGCTACTTGAAGAACAGCGTATTTCGCAACGGACTCAATTTGATATTGAGATGATGAACGAACTTGGCTTCTGTTCTGGTATCGAAAACTACTCACGTTATCTCAGCGGAAGAAGTGAGGGAGAGCCGCCACCGACACTGTTTGACTATCTCCCTGCTGACGGTTTATTGATTATCGATGAATCTCACGTCACCGTGCCTCAAATTGGAGCCATGTACAAAGGGGACCGTTCAAGAAAAGAGACGCTGGTGGAGTATGGATTCCGATTACCTTCAGCGTTAGACAATCGCCCCCTCAAGTTTGATGAATTTGAGATGATTGCACCACAGACTATTTTTGTTTCGGCAACACCTAGTACTTATGAGCTGGAAAAATCGGATGGCGATGTCGCTGACCAAGTTGTTCGTCCGACTGGTTTGCTTGACCCAGAAATTGAAGTACGTCCTGTAGCAACTCAGGTTGATGATCTGCTATCTGAAGTACGCGCTCGAGCCGCGATAGATGAGCGTGTGTTAGTAACTACACTAACCAAACGTATGGCCGAGGACCTTACTGAGTATTTGAGTGAACATGGCGTCAAAGTACGTTACTTGCACTCAGATATTGATACCGTGGAGCGGACTGAAATCATACGCGACTTACGATTGGGTGAATTTGACGTGTTAGTAGGTATTAACTTACTACGAGAAGGTCTGGATATGCCTGAGGTGTCATTGGTAGCTATACTTGACGCTGACAAAGAAGGTTTCTTGCGCTCTGAGCGCTCCCTGATTCAGACCATAGGTCGAGCTGCACGTAACCTAAAAGGTAAGGCGATTCTTTACGGTGACCGCATTACCAATTCCATGCAAAAAGCCATCAATGAAACCAACCGCCGTCGTGAAAAGCAGCATGCTTATAACGTTGAAAACGGTATGGTCCCGATGGCCTTGAAACGTAATATCAAAGATATTATGGAGATTGGCAGCGTGGCCAAGGGTGGTAAGCCCAAGAAAGGAAAACAAGTACCGTTATCGAAAGTGGCTGAGCCTTCTCAAGCGTATGTGGCACTATCACCTCAAGATCTAGAAAAACAAATTCTAAAATTAGAAGCAGAGATGTACCAGCATGCTCAGAACCTAGAATTTGAACTAGCCGCAGAAAAACGTGATGAAATAGAAAAACTTAGACAGCATTTTATTGCTAATAGTTAAAAGTTTTGGTTGAGTTTGATAGGCTGTTTCAAATATAAACAGCAAAATAAAAATGGTCTTTATTGGATAAAAATTGCAAAATGCGAATATTCTGATAAAGACCAAATTATAATCAACAGTTAGCTAGGAACTATGCAACAACTATTCGACGAGCCCAAGTCTCGCTATCTACTTATGGTAGAAGACACGGCTTCCGTTGCTGCGCTGTATCGCTCATATCTATCTCCATTGGGTATAGATATCAATATCGTTGGAAACGGTAGAGATGCAATTCAAAGTTTAGCGCACCGGACGCCTGACCTCATTCTACTGGATTTACGACTTCCCGACATGACGGGTATGGATGTATTGGACGCTGTAAAAGAGTTCAATCC
The DNA here is from genome assembly GCF_900088415.1 of Vibrio mediterranei. GTDB lineage: Bacteria > Pseudomonadota > Gammaproteobacteria > Enterobacterales > Vibrionaceae > Vibrio > Vibrio mediterranei. The sequence goes on along the minus strand of NZ_FLLQ01000002.1, from coordinate 443,883 downwards.
CGATGTTCCAGTCATCTTTATGACAGCTCATGGTTCTATCGACATTGCGGTAGACGCTATGCAGCATGGCGCGCAGGACTTTTTAATCAAACCGTGCGAAGCCGATCGACTTCGCGTGACGGTAACCAACGCCATCCGCAAAGCTTCTAAGCTACGTAATGAGATTAATGATTCTAGTAGCCAAAACTACCAAGGATTCATTGGCAGCAGCCAACCCATGCAGGCGGTTTACCGCACTATTGACTCTGCCGCTTCCAGTAAGGCCAGTATCTTTATTACTGGAGAAAGTGGTACAGGTAAGGAAGTGTGCGCAGAGGCGATCCACGCTGCGAGTAAACGAGGCGATAAGCCATTTATTGCGATCAACTGTGCCGCCATACCAAAAGATCTTATTGAGAGTGAGCTGTTTGGACATGTCAAAGGTGCCTTTACGGGGGCGGCAAGTGACCGACAAGGTGCGGCAGAACTCGCTGATGGCGGCACGCTGTTTCTTGATGAACTCTGTGAAATGGATCTTGATCTACAAACTAAACTACTGCGCTTTATTCAAACGGGTACCTTCCAAAAAGTGGGGTCTTCACGTATGAAGAAAGTGGATGTACGTTTCGTATGTGCGACCAACCGAGATCCTTGGAAAGAAGTACAAGAAGGGCGATTTAGAGAAGATTTATACTACCGACTTTATGTTATCCCTCTTCATTTGCCACCGCTTCGAGAGCGTGAAGAAGATGTGATTGAAATTGCCTACTCGTTATTAGGCTTTATGTCGCATGAAGAAGGTAAGAGTTTTGTGCGCTTTGCTCAAGACGTCATTGACCGCTTCATTCAGTACGAGTGGCCAGGTAATGTTCGCCAATTGCAGAATGTATTGCGCAATGTGGTGGTATTGAATCAGGGTAAAGAAATAGAGTTAAGTATGTTGCCGCCGCCTTTGAATGAGCCAGCGGTTAAGCCCGCAAACTCAAGTAATGTGGTATCAGTATCATTTGGGCCACAGGACATCCAACCTTTGTGGAAAACTGAAAAAACCACCATAGAGCAAGCGATAGAAGCGTGTGACGGTAACATTCCACAAGCAGCGAAACACTTGGACGTGAGTCCCTCGACAATCTACCGCAAAATACAGGCATGGAATGCAAGCGAGAAGAAAGCATGAAGTTTATGAATCGAGAAAAAGTAGAGCAGCTCACTCGCGAGATTGGTCAAGATAACATTCCTATTCTTCTAGGGATTTTCACCGGAGAGTTGGTGACTTATCAGGCGCAGTTAAGTGAAGGTGACTTAACCGAAAAAATGTCGCACATGAAGGAAATCTGCCATGCGCTTAAGAGCAGTGCAGCTAGCTTCGGAGCTGAGTCACTGTGTGAGTTTGCTATTGATATCGACGCTCAAGTGAAAGGTGGCAAATTACGAGAAGATCAAGCCCAGGTCGACAGTATGCTGGCGAATCTTTCGGAAACACACTCTTGCTATATAGAATTCTTAGAGTCGATTAAATAATGTCATCACCGAGTTGCAAAACGGGGGCACCATTTGGCGCCCCCGTTTCTTTTGCATCAATTATTAAAGCAGTGACTCGATAGCATGCTTTAGTTTTACTCGGTCATGACGCCAATCTCTATTTGGCGATGCCAGAGGAAGGGTAACGCAGTTCCATTGACTGCAAATATCAGAGTGTGCTTCTTCACCTAAAACAACGTCCAGTTTTCTGCCTTGAAGTGCACGTTCACACCACACCAGCTTCTGCTCTAATGTCATGCGGCCGGCTGGGCCATATTCGGGTGATAAGTTTTCGACAAATACGACTTTAGCAGTTTGATTCTGGCAGATAGCTTGGCTCAAATCAGCGAGAAGCAGCGGTGGCATAATACTGGTTAAGAAACTGCCCGGTCCGAGAATAATACAATCGGCTTGAGTAATCGCCTCTACCGCCTCTTTGGTGGCGGGCACGACGGGGTCGAGATCCAATCTTTGTAAATCTTGTTCCATCTCATCAACGGATGTCTCACCAGTCACCCACTTACCATCGACTGAAAGTGCTGTTAGGTCAGATGGATGCTCTGACATTGGAATGATATTGACATCAACCGCGAGAAGCTTGCGGATTAAATGTATGGCTTCAAGTGGACGAACGGACAAGTTATCTAGCGCAGTGAGCATTAAGTTGCCAAGGTTGTGACCGTTGAGATCGCCGGAACCTTTAAAGCGGTACTCAAACATCATGGAGCCAATAGACGGGTCGGTAATAAGCTGATTAATACAGTTACGAGTATCACCCCAAGCGATGCCGCCTTGACATTCTCGGATGCGCCCAGTAGATCCACCATTATCTGTAGTAGCTACGATACCTGTAGCATTCCCGCCAAATTCCTTCAAAGCCGCCAACATACGACCTAGCCCATGACCACCACCAATGGCCACGACTTTCTTTGATGAATATATGCTCATCTTATACTTCTTTTGAGTTATCTGAACTTTGTAACATAGGTTAAATTGTTCATTTGAGATACTCAACTATAATAAAAATGACGAATATGTAAGGTTTTTTGACATGAAGGCTGGAAAACCATACCGTTATTGAGTATTTTACTCAAAAGCTGTTACCGACTCATTATGCGGTAACTGCCATAACTCCGAGCTCTACGCGCTAAGTCGAACCAAAGATAAGCTTCTAGAGCCAGTGACAATTTGTCACAAGGGCATAATTGGAAATGATTGTGCCTCCCGTGTTTGGAAAGGTGTTCCGTGGCGCAACAATTCGAAGATAAATTTAATCGCAAGTTCTATTACTTGCGTCTTTCGGTTACAGATGTCTGTAACTTCAAGTGTACATATTGCCTCCCTGATGGCTACAAACCGCCTGGTCACAAAAGACCAGCCTTTTTGACGCTTCCAGAAATCAAACGCGTGGTTACCGCGTTTGCAGATTGTGGTACTTCCAAAGTACGAATCACTGGTGGTGAGCCGAGCTTGCGCAAAGATTTCCCTCAGATCATTGAAACGGTAGCGAATACACCGGGTATTACGAAGGTAGCAACGACGACCAATGGTTATCGAATGGCTAAACAAGTTGATACATGGCGTCAAGCTGGCCTTACCAATATCAATGTAAGTGTAGATAGTCTCGATCCAAGAATGTTCCACCAGATCACCGGTGAAAACAAATTTACTGAAGTGATGTCTGGCATCGACCGAGCGTTTGAAGTCGGCTATGAGCAGGTCAAAGTCAACGTGGTATTGATGAAAGATCTCAATGCCAAAGAGCTTCCTGCCTTCCTTAACTGGATCAAAGATCGTCCGATTCAATTGCGTTTCATCGAGTTGATGCAAACTGGTGAAATGGACGAGCTATTTAACAAGCATCATGTCTCCGGCACTGACATTCGTAATCAACTGATTGCCAACGGTTGGATCTTGAAAGCTCGAAGTCAAAATGATGGCCCAGCTCAAGTTTTTGTTCATGCGGACTACCAAGGTGAGATCGGCCTTATCATGCCATACGAGAAAAACTTCTGTGAAAGTTGTAATCGTCTACGTGTGTCGGCAATGGGCAAACTGCACCTCTGTCTATTTGGTGACCATGGTGTAGAGCTACGCGACTTACTTCAAGAAGACGCTCAAGAGAGCGCTCTGATCGAACGAATTCAAGCACAATTACAGACCAAATCAGTCAGTCATTTCCTGCATGACGGTAATTCAGGGATGACGCCGCATTTGGCATCTATCGGCGGCTAATAGACCGCGAAAAAATACGTAAAAATTTTATAGGGTGAATAATCATGGGTCACGCAGAAAGCAAGTTCGTGCCTGCAAATATCGCAGTGCTAACCGTATCGGATACACGTACCGAAGAAAATGACACGTCAGGTCGCTTTTTAGTCGAGAATCTACAAGAAGCAGGCCACACACTGGCGGATAAGCAAATCGTTATTGACGATATCTATCAAATTCGCGCAGTGGTGTCGAAATGGATCGCTGATGAGAGTGTGCAAGCGGTAATGATCACTGGCGGTACGGGGTTTACTTCTCGTGACAGCACGCCTGAAGCACTCGTTCCACTATTCGACAAACAAGTGGAAGGCTTTGGTGAGCTATTCCGTGCAGTTTCTTACGAGGAAATTGGCACATCAACTATCCAATCTCGTGCAATCGCAGGTTTTGCAAACCACACGGTTATCTTTGCGATGCCAGGCTCGACTGGAGCATGTCGCACAGGTTGGACAAAGATCATCAAGCAGCAACTTGATGCTAGCCACCGCCCATGTAACTTCATGCCTCATCTAAGTAAGTAATCATCTAGGGAAAGTCATGTCCGAATTTACCCATATCAACGCCTCTGGCGAAGCAAACATGGTCGATGTGTCGGCTAAAGCCGAGACGGTGCGTGAAGCAAGGGCCGAAGCTTTTGTTCACATGGCACCAGAAACTCTGCAGATGATTACTTCAGGCAACCATCACAAAGGTGATGTGTTTGCTACTGCACGTATCGCAGGTATTCAAGCGGCTAAGAAAACATGGGATCTTATTCCTTTGTGCCATCCGTTGTTACTGTCTAAAGTGGAAGTACAGCTGGAAGCTATCGAAGCGGAAAACAAAGTACGTATCGAGTCTGTTTGTAAGCTAGCAGGTAAAACTGGCGTAGAAATGGAAGCGTTAACAGCTGCGTCTGTGGCGGCTTTGACTATTTACGATATGTGTAAAGCGGTACAAAAAGACATGGTTATTGAAAACGTTCGTCTACTCGAAAAAACGGGTGGAAAATCAGGACACTTCAAGGTGGAATCATGATTAAAGTACTTTTCTTTGCACAAACTCGTGAGCTGATTGGTCAAGACAGTGTGGAGCTTGCTGCTGAGTTTGCCACAATCGAAGATATTCGAGCCCATCTTGCCGCTCAGCAAGGTAAGTGGGAACTAGCTCTTGAAAGTGGTAAGTTGCTTGCTGCTCTTAATCAAAATATTGTTGCTCTGGATGAGAAAGTTCAAGACGGCGATGAAGTGGCTTTCTTTCCACCGGTAACGGGAGGTTAACATGACCTTAAGAGTATCCGTTCAACACGAAGACTTTTCAGTGGGCGCTGAATACGATGCGTTAGCTGAAGGTACAGCGTCGGGTGCAATTGTCACGTTTACCGGCAAAGTTCGCGATATGAACTTAGGCGACAATGTTACCGGTTTATCACTAGAACACTATCCGGGAATGACAGAACGTTCGTTGGAAAAGATCTGTGATGAAGCAGAAGAGCGTTGGATGTTAAATGGTATTCGTGTAATTCATCGCGTGGGTGATATGGATGCCGGTGACCAAATCGTATTCGTTGGAGTATCTAGTGCTCATCGTGGATCTGCGTTTGAAGCTTGCGAATTCATAATGGATTACCTTAAAACCAAAGCTCCGTTTTGGAAGAAAGAGCGAACCACAGAGTCGACGCGTTGGGTTGAGTCACGAGACTCCGACGCTGAAGCGGCGGCACGCTGGCAAGAAAAATAATCTAAATCAAAAGAGCATGTCGATGATATGCTCTTTTTGTATCACTCTATGGTGGCTAAGTACTTGTCTACCACTTTCAATACACCTGCTTTATTGTTGCTTGGAGCAATAAAGCGACTCAGTTTCTTTATCTCAGGATGTGCATTGTCCATAGCGTAAGAGTGGTAGCTCTCTTTTAACATTTCAACGTCATTGAAGTAGTCACCGAAGCTCATCGTTTCCTCAAACTTAAACCCTAAATGCTGTTGCAAGAAACGAATAGCAGCCCCTTTTGAGGCTTCTTTATTCATGACATCCAACCATATTTTTGCGCTTACCACCACTTGATATTCATTGCCAAAATGATCATTGATGGTTGGGAAGACATGTTGCTCAGCGCCGTCAAAGTTGCAGATAGCGACCTTGATAAAATCGTCTTCGACAGAGAGTAGGTCTTCGACATATTCGCATCGATGATAGTATTTACGGATTTCCTCAAGCGCTCTAGGATCCTGAGTTTCAATATAGGCTGAGTGCTTACCGCATAGAACCATATAAGTGCTATCTATAGATCGGGCTGTTTTGATGATCTCTTTTACGGCCGCCGTATCTAATGTGCAGCTGTAAAGCTCCTCATCGTTTTGCATGACCAGCGTGCCATTTTCGGCGATAAAAATCAGCTCATCTTGAATAGAAGAAAACATGTCTTTAAGGCTGTAGTACTGACGGCCGGAAGCTGGTGCAAAGTGAATACCTTGCTCTTTAATACGCTCGTAGAGAGGGAAAAAATCTGGAGTCAGTTGACCGTTTGGGTCTAGCAGTGTGCCATCCATGTCCGTTGCTATAAACTTGATTGTACTGTGCATATATTATCGCTGTTCAAATGGTAAGAGACGTGTGCAGTATACGTAAATCGACGCGATGGTGAAGTAAATAACTGGAATCTTAGTTAATGACTTAGTCACGTTGACGACAGACGGTTTAGTTGTTGGGTGAATGGGTTCTTATCACACTCAAAATCACCTTAAGAGATAGCTAGTTATTGCATTTCGAACGTGTGAAACGGAAATTTCGATAGTGGGCCGAATGGTGAGCGCCAGTACTTTGATCATACAACCCAGCCCAGTTTGAGAACTCTGGCGCGGTGGCCCAGATATTCATCATCGCTCTTAGTTTCGTGTCGGTTTGGCTAGGAATAGGTTGTGTTTTAGTATTGCGCACTTTGTATACCAGTTCATCGTCGATGTACCATTTTATGGTGTTTTTATTCCATTCTATGGCGTACTTATGAAACTCATCTGCGGCGTCAAAATCTAGGTAGTGAATATATTCATTACGCTGCTCGTAGCTATCGTCGTTACTCCAAAAATTAAACTGTACCAAGTTGGTGTTCAGGCCAATAAATTCAATGTCAATTTCGTTATGGGTTCCATTGCCACCTTCAGACTGATCGTAGGGACCTGCAAACAGGAAGAACGCGCTGACGACACCTTCTGCTTTGACAGGCTTCATCTCTACCTCAAAACAGCCGTTCCCATAAAAGCCTTGAGTGCGTATCTCTCCTGATACGATATCTGGATAGCCATGATTGTCGATGATATTGGATAAGTTGAGTGCCAACCCCTGTGGACTAAATTCTGCGTGGTCGTGCTGCCATCGATTTAAAAACGGATAACCGTTCTCCCACCCGTCGGCGATAAACCAACGATTGGTGTCTAATGAGATCAGCGGGTCGTCAAATGCTTTCCCAGCCTCGGCAGAAGTGGCAAGACACACCATGGCAAGTGTTGTAGTCGTTGTTTTCATTATCGAGTCCTTTCATTGGCTTAGAGCTTTCACCTCGGGCTGAAATCGCTGTTATGGCCCGCTCTTTATAGTAGTTGTGGACGACTGACAATCCATCAGAGCGTTGTAACAGTTTTGAGAAACAACAAAGTTAAGAATCACACTATTGGTGCAACTGCATGATGATAGATCACAGTAAGACGTGGTAAATACAAAGAAATAGATACAAATTGTTGATATTTAGTGACTTTAATAACTGGCAATGTTCTTGCAGTGACATGAAGACTTCTAAATAAGAAGCGTGACATAAAGTGTCTCACTAATAATCAGTTGGCGACGGTGCGTTCTCATTCATTCGAGGCGCACCTTTTTTCTATTGAGTAAGGGATATGTTGTGGCGATGGCTAATTCTTGGATTACAATGGGTGAGTCAGTACATATAAAAAGGATTAAGTTTGTCGATTATTAAAGAGTGTATTCGCACGGTTGGCCGTGGGTCTCGTGGACGTGGTCCGTTAACTCAGGAACAAGCTAAGCAAGTGATGGAAGAGTTTATCGATGGACAGATCGGTGATGATCAAATGGCTATGTTGATGATGCTTATCCGCGTCCGCGACGAAACCCCAGAGGAAATCGCGGGCTTCGTGGAAGGTTTGAAACCTCATTACCCAGATATTAGCGCTGATTTCGATTGGCCATTATATGCGGGTAAAAGAGTAGGGCAGTCATCGGGAAAACCTTGGCATCTTATTGCTGCGAGCATTTTGGCGGAACATGGTGTACGGGTGGTGTTGCATGGCGACTTGGATAAAGAAAGTGATCGCTTACATGCAAAAGACTGTTTGGGTACACTGAATATTTCCAAAGCGGAGGATTTAGCGCATGCACAGCAACTTCTTGACCGCGATAATATTGCCTATTTACCGCTGAACCACTTTTGTCCACTCGCCAAGAAAATGTTGGATTGGAAGCATCGCTACGGTTTAAGAACACCGATCAATACCGTTATTCGAGCCCTGAATCCAGCGAATGCACCTTTTGGTATGCGAGGAAGTTTTCACCCGGGTTTCCAAGAACTGCACGCCAAAGTCGAACATCTTCTCGCTCGACATGGAAGAGACAACAATGACTATCAACGAATGCTATCGTTCAAGGGACAAGGTGGTGAAACGGAATACAATCCGAAAGTAAGCCAAACTGTGTGGTGGGTCGAATCCGATACGATTCATTCTGAGTACGTTGAAGAAAGTATGGCCGAGCTAGCGCTTCCACAACACTGTCCATTACAGACACCGCAAGAAGAAATGCAGTTGATGGCAAATACCGTTGTATCCACATTGACGGCAGCGCTGTTTTCAATTTCAGGGGATTGGCAACAAGCATCCGAGAAAGCAAACCAATACTGGAATGGTTATTGCGAGACTCCACACTCAAGTTGTTAAGTAATAAACAGGCGCAGCCATTGACCGCGCCTGTTTTAGTTTACCGTTATTAACCTGTCAGGACGTTGTCTTCAGGGTATTTTAGTAATGTCGGTTTTGGTCTGGCTAGCATGTAGGCTAAGGTTAGTGGTCCAACACGACCAATAATCATCACGACAATCATAATCCACTTACCTTCGGTATTGAGCTGAGCAGTTAAACCTGCTGTTAGTCCGACGGTAGCAAATGCCGATATGGTTTCAAACAACACTTGTTCAAATTTTGCCTGTTGGGTGACCATAAGTAAGAACATGGCGATAGTCAAAATAGCGCCGCTCACCACTATGATTGCTAGCGACTTAGTGACGGTCTGCCAACTAACAGTGCGATTAAAGATCTCCACGTATTGTTTCTGCCTTAAGAATGCCCATGTGGCATAGAAGGCAACTGCGAATGTCGATACCTTAATACCACCACCTGTCGATGTAGAGCCTGCACCTATCAGCATTAAGATAATCATAATCAGTAGTGCAGGTTGCCCAAACTGAGCGATATCAACGCTATTAAAGCCAGCAGTACGAGCACTTGCCGACTGGAAGAATGCGGAGAGCCATTGTCCACCAAGAGGTAAAGCCCCTAAAGTGTCTGGGTTGGTGCGTTCCAGTAAGAAGAAAAAGAGTGTGCCGCCCAACAACAAGATGGGTGTTGCAGTGAGCATGATTTTTGTATGTAGCCCCAGTCGAGAAAAGCCTTTCTTACCGTTGATGGCAAGATCACTGACCACGGTAAAGCCCAACCCACCGAAGATGAATAACCCAGACAAAACCAGCAGGACGATTGGTTCTGACGCGAAACTCATCATACTGTCTGAGAATAAAGCGAAGCCGGCGTTATTAAAGGCGGAAATCGCGTGAAAAATCGAATAAAACACCCCTTGTGACCAGCCCATTTCGGGGACCCAGCGCATTGCTAAGACAGCCGCACCAATAGCTTCCGCAATGAAGGCAAAAATGATGATTTTCTTTACTAACCCTTTAATATTGACACGGCGATCTTGGCCAAGCGCCTCTTGAGCCAAGGCTTGCTGTTTCAGACTTAATCTAACACCAAACATGTAGAGTAAAACCGCTGAAAGCGTCATTTGCCCAAGGCCGCCAATTTGCATCAATAGCATCAGCAACACTTTTCCTGAAGTCGTGAAATGCTGGCCAGTATCGACCACGCCAAGTCCAGTCACGCTGATAGCGGATGTCGCCGTAAAGAATGCGTCGCTAAAGCTCAATCCAGTAACCGAAAATACGGGCAGTGTCAGTAGCAAAGCAGAGGGCACTAAAACTGCCAGAAAACTCGCTACAATAAGGTAAGGCTCTGACGGTACCGCTGATTTCTTATTGAGTTTAATTGGGTAAATCAGACCTTTCTGGAAACGACGATTCATGACAATCTGATCTTTTCGTGCAGGTCTTTTTCTGGGCCAGCAACAATGATCATGTCACCAATTTCAAGTGTTTGGCTCATTTTAGGGTTGGCGTCTAGCTCAGGACCGCGCTTGAATCCCAGCACTTTAATATTGCTAGCTTGGCAAATAGCGACGTCAGCCAAAGTTTTGCCCATTAACTTATTGCCAACGACGATTTCGGTTAGCGCTAAGCCACTTCCTAGTTCATTGAAAGCAATCACTCGGTTATCAAGCATACGCTGCGCTACTCGGATACCCATATCTCTTTCAGGCATGATGATTTTATCTGCGCCTATCTTTTGCAAGATTTTGTACTGGAACTTGTCATTCGCCTTAACCCACACTTTCTTCACTTTGGCTTCTTTAAGCACCAGTGTGGTGAGAATACTGGCATTGATGTCATTACCTATGGATACCATCACCATGTCGAACTCATTCAGTCTGAGCTCTTCAACGGTTTCTTCTATCGTACAGTTGGCAATAATGCCTTGTGCGACGATTTTAGACACTTCCTTTACACGATCTTCATTGATGTCGATAGCAAGAACTTGAGCACCGGCTTCAGATAACTCTTTACAGATACTCATTCCAAAACGCCCTAAACCAATCACGGCGTATTGTTTGGTCACTGCTTTCATAATATCTACCTGCTTACTTTGTTTTTATGCATTCGGAGCTTAACGCTAGGTGGCTGTTGTTTAAATATAGTATTAATTATCGGATAAAAATTTCAGTGTTATCTGACAATAACAGCGGTTCACGTAAATATACATTAAGCGCCTAAAACGTAGACAGGTCAATGCTCTATTCGATTCGGCTATGTTGAGGAGATTAGGCTCGACTCATAAACTGGCTTTCCAGATGGTCGTTGACTGATTGCTCAAACAAAGATGTCAACCAGTCTAGGTCATGTTCTTGTATCGAGGTTTTTACGATAAAGGCTCGTTGCATAACATTGGCGCTAATGACTGCTTTGCGATGTTCCAAATCCGTAATACCTCCATCAAATGACAGCGTTTTGTTGTTCTTTACAGCAATGATGTTTGTGAGCTGTACGATGAGCGACATGGCATCACATTTCGAGGCGATACGATACAAGTAGCCGGATTCAACCTTCTGTTTCACCCAGTAATCCATGTCAATGAGGCTTAACGGGGTGCGGCTGATGAGCAGCGCTTCACACTGTTTTGGCCAAAGCTCTATTGATACTGGGGTATGTTTGAATTCGGGTTGGCCAGAAAAAGGGTCAGTATTGGGCGAGATAAGTTGACACGCTTTGGCATTACTGGCGGTTGCCAAGTTCCAGTGAATGGGTACAAAGGCGTGCTCAGCAGTCACGCCGGAATCTACCGCCACCCGCATGTGAATATTGGCGTGTGGGTTGGAGAGCTCTGCGATGTCTCCGGATTTAAGTCCCCACATGAGCGCCGTATCAGGGTGCAGGTTTACAAACGGTTCTGGAGTATGAGAGGCCAGATTAGGTGACAATCCAGTGCGGCTCATGGTGTGCCAATGATCTCGCGTCCGGCCAGTGTTAAGCAAGATAGGCAGCGCATTGCTTGCTGTTTGTTGCGGGGCTTCATAACCCGTGGTGACAAAGTGTGCTTTTTGGTCAGCAGTATAAAACTGATGTTGGTTAAACAGCCGCTGGTTGACGATATCGGTTTGTAACGTTAACACTGGCCATTGTTGCGGAACCAGCGTGTTATAGCCTTTGTCATCCAACTGAGCTAACCCACTTAATGTCAGATCACGCTGTTGACCGCCCTCATTACCTAAGGTCGTCATGCGAGCATACTCGTTGAAGATTTGCCCCTCATGTAAATAATTAAAAGCGTTGGTGAAACCCATTTTCATTGCCACTTTGCTTACTATCCACCAATCAGGTTTAGCCATGCCAGGGCTGGGAAGCAATCGACGTTGTCTTGAAATACGGCGCTCAGAATTGGTGACTGTGCCCGATTTCTCGCTCCAACCTTGTGCGGGTAAAAGCACGTCAGCTAGTTGGGCTGTTTCGGTTTCCTTAATGCAATCTGAGACCACCACAAACGGGCATTTTTGTAGCGCTGATTTTATTTTTTCTGAGTTAGGTAGACTCACCATGGGGTTAGTTGCCATGATCCAAATCGCTTTGATTTTTCCTGCTTCGACTGCGTCAAATAGGTCGATCGCTTTAAGACCAGGCTTAGTGGCAAGAGTGGAGGTTTGCCAAAACTCACTAATTAATGAGTGATGCTGTGGATTATCAAACTCCATATGACTTGCTAATGTGTTTGCCAGTGCACCTACCTCTCTTCCTCCCATTGCATTAGGTTGCCCAGTGACAGAGAAGGGCCCCATTCCTGGCTGTCCAACTCTACCTGTAGCTAGATGGCAATTTAGAATGCTGTTGACTTTGTTCGAGCCACTGCTGGATTGATTAATGCCTTGCGAATAGATGGTGACGGTTTTTGGGGTGTTAGCAAATAGAGTGTAAAACTCTTCAAGTTGCGATTGAGTTAGCCCTGTGATGGAACCAACGTCGACCGTCTGCTTCGCAACGGCCAACGCGTCATCAAACCCTTGCGTATGGTGTTCTATGTAGTTTGCGTTGAGCTGTCCCGTCAGTGAGAGATGATTCAATAGTCCGTTGAACAGAGCAACATCACTGCCAGATTGAATGGCGAGGTGTAGATCGGCAAGCTCACAAGTTGCGGTTTGACGAGGGTCAATTACCACCACTTTCATATTTGGATTATTCTGCTTAGCAGTCTTTAAGCGTTGAAAAAGGACCGGATGACACCACGCCAAGTTAGAACCAGTAATGACAACCAAGTCAGCCAGTTCGACATCTTCATAGACCACGGGGACAGTATCGCTGCCGAAAGCACGTTTATGGCCTACGACGCTCGAGGCCATACATAACCTGGAATTACTATCGATATTGCCGCTGCCAATAAAGCCCTTCATGAGTTTGTTGGCGACATAGTAATCCTCAGTGAGCAACTGACCTGATACATAGAATGCGACAGAGTCAGGACCATGTTGTTGAATGGCCTTCTGGAATTGCTCAGCGACAAGAGACGTCGCCTCATCCCAAGTCATAGACTTTTCCTCTAAAGAATCAATGCTGCGAGTGCGATGGATCGGTGATAAAAGGCGACCGTCGGTAATGACCGTATCCCCAAGTGCGATACCTTTGGTACACAGTTTGCCATAATTGGAGGGATGCTGTTTGTCGCCTCTTATTTCCAGAAGACCGTTTGCTTTTGGTCTCGCTTCAACACCGCAACCGACTCCGCAATAGGCACATGTTGTCTTAATCCAGCCTTCTTTAGTCATAACCTTTATCCTTGCTGATAATTTCCGTTAATTGTTGTTGAAAGCAAAACGCGCGCCATTGGGGCGTTGTTGGGTTAAATATGTATTTATCCCTAATATAGTCAATTAATACAAATGGTTAGCCTATATACCACTAAAGTGGTATATAGGCTTTTTTGACAAAATATCAGTTATTTATTGTTTATTTGCACTGTTTTGGGATTTATCGCACTAAAAATGCTCAAAATCTTCTCTAATTGGATTTTTGTGGGTGTTGTTTTTGTGTTTCTAAATCAAAGGCTGAAATTATATTTCATTGTTTTTAAAGAGTTTATTCAAAAAATAACGAGACTATTATCATCGCTGGCATCCTTATTGCCTCTAAGTTGGCAAGCGAATAAAAAAATTTCGCCTGTCTATAAGGAGAAATGCCATGCAAGGAAATAGTATGAGAAGTAATCATATCTCATTGGTGGGTGCTGGACCGGGCGATCCTGATTTGCTCACGGTTAAGGCTCTTCGAGCAATCCAATCTGCTGATGTCATTATCTTTGACAATCTCGTTAGCCAAGAGATCAAGGCACTTTTTCCATCCAACAGCGAGCAGGTTTATGTTGGCAAAGCTAAGGGTTGCCATAGCTATACCCAGCAGCAAATTAACCAAACCTTAATCGACTATGCCCATCGAGGTGGACGAGTTTGCCGAGTTAAAGGGGGCGATGCCTTTATATTCGGTCGTGGCGGAGAAGAAATGCTACTACTCAAAAAACAAGGCTTTGATGTTGATGTTATTCCTGGCATTACGGCTGCTTCGGGGTGCACCACATACTCTGATATCCCGCTTACTCATCGCGGTTTAGCTCAAGGGTGTACTTTTATCACCGCCCATGCCGAAAAGGAATTGGACATACATTGGAAAGCACTGGCTGACCTGAATCAAACTCTCGTTATCTACATGGGATTAAGCAAAGCGGAGATGATTGCGAGCTCTCTTATAGACGCAGGTTTATCGGCGTCTACCCCTGTAGCGTTAATTGAAAACGGCTGTTGCCCAGCACAAAGAACGGTGCTGGGCAGTTTGGATGAGCTTGTCGAGTTAAGAGATAGTCATCAAATTCAGTCGCCTGCTCTCATTGTAATTGGCCAAGTGGTTAAAGTGGCCGAGCAAATGCAGTGGCTGTCGCAGCTCAACGAACGAGTATTGATGGAATCACCAAAACAAAATCAACAACACAAATTACAGCTGACAGCGTAATTATGAAAGGAAGCATTATGAAAACACAAAGGATTGTGGTGGTCGGCAATGGGATGGTAGGCCACAAGTTCATTGATAGCGTGATTGCTGCAAACGATGAGTCTGCGCAAATTATCACGTTTTCAGAAGAGTCGCGACTTGCTTATGACCGCGTGCAGCTTACCAGCTATTTTGATGACGATAAAGGTGCTGAGTATCTTGCGCTAACCGATGAAACTTACTATCAGAATCATGGGGTTAACTATGTCTTAAATGACAAAGTTGTCTCGATTGATACAGACCAAAAGCAGGTGACAACCGAAAGTGGGCGTCAGGAGAGTTACGATAAGTTGGTACTTGCCACGGGTTCATTTCCTTTTGTACCGCCCATTTCTGGTAATGACCAAGAACACTGTTATGTTTATCGCACCATTGAAGACCTAGATGCCATCGAGTCGGGCAGTAAAGTCAGTAAAACAGGCGTCGTTGTCGGAGGTGGATTACTCGGCTTGGAGGCCGCTAACGCGATTAAAAACCTTGGTTTAGATACACATGTGGTGGAGTTTGCCCCGCGTCTTATGGCGGTGCAGCTTGATGAAGGTGGCGGCGCATTACTGCGCAGGAAAATTGAAAATTTAGGTGTATCGGTGCACACCGATAAAGCGACTACTGAAATTATTGCAGGTGAGCAGGCTCGCTATCGAATGAATTTTGCTGATGGTACTTACCTTGAGACCGACCTTATTGTCTTCTCGGCTGGCATTCGTCCTCAAGATGAGTTAGCGCGTCAAGCGGATATTGAGATAGGGCCGCGCGGCGGAATAGTGATTGATGACCAATGCCGTACCAGCGTCGAGGATATCTATGCAATTGGCGAATGTGCTTTGTGGCAAAATCAGATCTTCGGGCTTGTTGCTCCGGGTTATCAAATGGCAAAAGTCGCAGCTAGCCAAATTGTCGATTCATTGGAGCCACTGGCATTTACTGGTGCCGATATGAGCACCAAACTTAAATTGTTGGGCGTTGATGTTGCGAGTATCGGTGAGGTTCACGGAAAGACAGTTGGTGCGCAGTCATACACCTACAATGACGAAATTGAGCAAGTCTACAAGCGGCTAATTGTGTCTGAGGATGGCAGTAAAATTGTAGGTGCTGTTTTGGTAGGGGATGCTGACGCCTACGGCAGCTTATTGCAACTCAAACAAAACGACATAGCTCTCCCAGACAGCCCTTCGGTATTAATTCTGCCTAACGTGGCTGACGATAGCTCAGCAGGACTCGGTGTGGATGCTCTGCCTGACTCTGCGGTGATCTGCTCCTGTTTTGATGTGACAAAGGGTGATATCAAACAAGCGGTGGCGAGCGGTTGTAACACGATGGCTGCGCTAAAAGATACCACTAATGCATCGACAGGTTGTGGTGGCTGTTCAGCGTTAGCAAAACAAGTACTCGATAGTGAGTTGATGAACCTCGGCGTTGAAGTGAACAACGATATTTGTGAGCACTTTGCCTATTCCCGTCAAGAACTCAGCGACATTATTCGCGTTAACCAAATTAAGACGTTCGATGAATTACTATCTAGCCATGGCTCTGGGTTGGGCTGTGAGATTTGCAAGCCAACAGTGGGCTCAATTTTAGCGTCGTTTTGGAATGACTATATTCTGGAAGAGCAACACGTGGAGCTCCAAGATACCAACGATATCTATCTGGGTAACATGCAAAAAGATGGAACATATTCGGTGGTTCCTCGTATCGCTGGTGGTGAAATTACACCAGATAAATTGATTGTACTTGGTCAGGTAGCTAAAGATTTCGACCTATATACCAAGATTACCGGAGGTCAACGCGTTGACTTGTTTGGGGCACAACTCAATGAGTTGCCTTTGATTTGGAAGCGATTGGTGGAAGCAGGATTTGAAACCGGACACGCCTACGGAAAATCGGTACGTACGGTGAAATCGTGTGTCGGGAGCACATGGTGCCGCTATGGTGTCGGTGACAGTGTAGGTTTAGCTATCGACATTGAAAATCGTTACAAAGGGCTAAGATCGCCTCACAAACTGAAGTTCGCTGTCTCAGGCTGTACTCGTGAATGTGCAGAAGCTCAGTCGAAAGACATTGGTGTGATTGCCTCCGACAAAGGTTGGAACTTGTATGTGTGTGGTAATGGTGGCATGCGTCCTCGTCACGCCGACTTGCTAGCCACTGATCTTGATGAACACACACTGATTCGTTATATCGACCGTCTATTGATGTTTTACGTCCGCACTGCAGACCGTTTACAACGAACTTCTGTGTGGCTTGAAAACCTAGAAGGCGGCATTGAATACCTCAAACAAGTGATTGTCGATGACAAATTGCAACTCGCCGATGAGCTGGAAGAGGACATGGCTACCAATGTCGGCAAGTATCAGTGTGAGTGGAAAACCACACTCGAAAACCCAGAGAAACTAAAACGATTCCAACACTTTATTAATACCGATGAACTGGATGGTAACCTTCAGTTTGTCAATATTCGCCAACAAAGATTCCCAACTAATAATAAGAAACAAGCGCTTATTTTGGAGCAACGTATTGATGTTGTTGAAGTTTAACGACGTTGCCTCGCTATAGGCGAATGAAATTTGATAGTTAAGGAGAAGAATATGAGTCAGTGGTTAACTGTTTGCTCAACTGATGACTTAGTACCACATACCGGAGTGTGTGCTAAAGTCGAAGATAAACAGGTCGCTATTTTCTATTGTCAGCGTAGCGACCAACTGTACGCGCTTTGCAATTATGATCCTTTTGGCCATGCCTATGTGATGTCTCGCGGCATTATGGGCTCGCTAGATGGCCAACCTTGTGTGGCTTCACCGCTTTACAAGCAGCACTTTAACTTACATACGGGTGTCTGCATTGAAGAGCCAGAGGTCCAACTGACTCGGTTTGATGTACGAGTCAGTGGTAATGATGTTCAACTCAAGTTGCCACTTGCAGCTTAACTCTTCGTGTACAAGGAAACCTGATCAACACATTGATCAGTAAAAGGAATTTGTTATGGAAAGCACTAAATTTAATTTGTTTTCGTTTTCAGGGAAGATGAAAACACTGCACTTAAGCTGGATGGCCTTTTTTATTACCTTTGTGGTTTGGTTTAACTTTGCACCATTACTTCAAATGGTAAAAACGTCATTGGGCTTATCAACGCAAGAGATCAAAACCTTACTTATCCTCAACGTGGCGCTGACGATACCAGCGAGGGTAATCATTGGTATGTTGACCGACAAATATGGTCCACGTCTGGTCTACTCCGCACTGTTGGCAATATGTTCTATTCCATGTTTTGTTTTTGCGTTGTCAGATTCATTTATTCAAGCGGCTATCGCTCGTTTCCTATTAGGTTTTATTGGTGCAGGGTTTGTTATTGGTATTCGTTTAGTATCTGAGTGGTTCCCACATGATGAACTGGGTACTGCGGAAGGTATTTATGGTGGTTGGGGCAACTTTGGCTCAGCGGCGGCGGCTTTCACTTTACCAACCTTGGCTCTGATGTTTGGTGGTGACGACGGATGGCGCTATGCCGTTGGTGTGACGGGCCTAATGAGCTTGGTGTTCTCAGTCATTTTTTATCGTAACGTTCAAGATACGCCAAAAGGATCGACTTACTTTAAACCTAAACATTTAGCAGCGATGGAAGTGACATCGAAAGGGGACTTTTTCTTCCTGTTGATCATGAAGATCCCAATGTATGCCGCGCTTGCTCTACTTGCTTGGAAACTTGCTCCATCGAATATTGGCATGTTGAGTGACACTGTGGTTAACGCCTTCTATGTGGGCTTAGTAGTCCTATACGGATACGAAGTTTCTCAAGTCTGGAAGGTCAACAAATCTATCTTCTCTAAGCCAGTTCCGGAGATGCATCAATATAAGTTTAAGCAAGTAGCGGTGTTGAACGTTTTATATTTTGCCACGTTCGGATCGGAGTTGGCGGTGGTCTCGATGTTACCTCTGTTCTTCTCTGAGACTTTTGAACTGACGCCTGTTTTAGCGGGTATGGTGGCTTCGGCTTATGCCTTTATGAACTTAATGTCGCGTCCTGGCGGCGGTTGGATCTCAGATAAATTTGGTCGTAAATCGACATTGTTAATTCTAACAGCAGGTTTGGCTGTGGGTTATTTTATGATGGGTCAAGTCAACAGTGAGTGGCCGTTGTGGCTTGCAGTATGTGCTGCCATGGTTTGTTCGTTCTTTGTTCAAGCTGGTGAGGGTGCAGTGTTTGCGACGGTGCCATTAATCAAGCGCCGCATGACAGGTCAAATCGCTGGAATGACAGGCGCTTACGGGAATGTCGGTGCTGTGGTTTATCTGACGGTTCTGTCGTTCGTGGACTATCAAACCTTCTTCTATGTTATCGCGGGTACAGCGGTTCTTGGTTTTGCAACCTTGATGTTTATGGAAGAGCCCAGTGGTCAAATAGCTGAGGTAAACGAAGATGGTAGCGTAACGTTAATCAACGTATCTCATTAATGGTAATCGGGGAGTGAGCACTTAGCGTGCTCACTCGTTCAAAAGCTCTGCTTGCACAGGGCTTTTGTTCTCCGAAGGTTTAATTAGGGAATGATTATGGGCTTACCGCTTAACCATCCACAAGCTCTGACGACATCATACGGCGGCGTGTCTTCTGCAGGTACTCGAAGCGAAAACCAAGACGCGTTTGTGGTTCGAGAGCCAAGACTGCAAAGTGAGTTGGAAACCAAGGGTATGCTTGCTTGCATTGCCGATGGTGTGAGCTGCAGTGAACACGGGCAGAAAGCCAGTCACACTAGTGTGATGCAGTTTGTCGCCGATTATTATGCAACGCCAGAAAGTTGGAGTGTTCGGCGTTCAGCAATTCAGGTATTGACGTCATTGAATACTTGGCTATATGAGCAGAGTCTGAAGCAACCGCTGAAGCATAATGGACTGGTAACTACCTTTAGTGCCATTGTCGTCAAATCCAATACGGCTTATCTATTTCATGTGGGTGATAGCCGGATATACTTGCTTAGACAAGGCAAACTCCGTTTGTTAACTAGAGATCATCAGCGGACCAACATCGGTAAAGCGACGTACCTAACTCGCGCTTTAGGCATGGATAGCAAATTGGAGGTCGATTTTCAGACCTTTGCCGTTGAAACTGGCGATCTTTTCTTGCTCTCAACCGACGGGGTACATGATTTCACCACTGATGAACAGTTGGTCAACGTTATCCAAAATCAGCACCAAGGCTTTGAGACACGAAGCCAAGCATTGACGGATCTCGCCATAGAAAATGGTAGCCAAGACAATGTCACCAGCTTATTGGTTTCCATCGATCATGTTCCCAACCTAACATTGCATGAGTTTCAACAACAATCACTTAACCAAGTGGTGCCACCCCCGCTTAAAGTGAACAACAGAATTGATAGTTACACGGTGACAAAAGTACTTCATGCTGGAACTCGAAGTCATGTTTATGAGGTGAGGCAGGAACAGACTGATAGGAAGTATATTCTCAAAGCGCCTTCTTTACTGCATGTGGAAGATAAACAGGCTCTACTCGACATAAGTAATGAGTATTGGGTGGGAACGCATGTGAATAGCCATCGAATCATGCGTACTTATCCACGACCTGCTAATTCTCCCTTTCTCTACTTACTATGTGAACCGATAGAAGGGAGCACGTTGAGGCAATGGATGCTTGATAACCCAACGCCGAGCTTAGACTCTGTGAGGAGCATTGTTTCTGAGATAGTGAAAGCGGTGCGAGTGTTGCAACGGTTAGATATGGTACATCGCGACTTAAAGCCGGAAAATGTAATGATATCAGAGTCGCTGCAAGTGACCTTGATTGATTTGGGGTCTGTTTCGGTGAAGGGCTTAGACGAAGCAAGACAAGAACAAGGTGTTCAAATGCCTAAAGGCGCGGCGAATTATATTGCCCCTGAGTATTTGAATGGCAATGAAGCGACAACCGTATCCGATTTATTTTCTGTTGCGGTAATGACGTATGAAATGCTGTCTGGCACGCTTCCCTATAAAGCGGTGATCGCACGCAGTGTCGACAATGCACGCCATCAACAGTGGAAGTATCAGAGTATTCAAATTACCAATCCTGAACTCCCGCTGTGGTTGGACATGGCCTTAAAGAAGGCTTGTCATCACAATCCGCAACATCGTTATCAAGCGTTGGGAGAGTTCTTATTGGATTTGAGTCAGCCGAATAAAACGTTAATGAAACAATATGAGACGAGTCCGTTCATTAAAAAGCACCCATTGCTCTTTTGGAAGGGAGCGACAGCGTTGCTTGCATTATTAGCCGCCATCGAGTTGATGCTGTTACTGATTCAATAGCTGTTTACTTGACGCGCATAAGCTGGTGTTTAGTGCGACCGAGTTCGAACACTAAGATTTGTGAACGCTTCATGCACTCGACTTTACTCAGCATCTCTTGATCGTAGCCTTTGCCTTTCATCCAAGATAGCGGAGACGAGAACTGATCTTCATTGACCACATATGACTGGTCTTTGAGTATGGACTCGGAAACATGGACTACCCAAATGCGAGAGCGAAATTCGACCGCATTCGCGAGAGAGTTGAGAAGTTTTTTTAGCATGAAAATGACTCAGTGCATTGAGTTAACAGACAATAAGGCGACCGATTGTTACAAAAATCTTAACAATAAGATAGGCAAAACAAGAAAATTCGTCTTACGCTTAATTTAAACGGGACAAACAATTCTTACCTAACATCATGGATTGATAGGTAATGTCTATTACAAGAATCGTAGAATCCCATTTAGCAATATTGAAAATTTGGACAACAATAAACTTATCAAGATTAAGTTATTGGGGCTGAAGGAGATCGCCATGGAATCGCTAAAAGTTAAAGACTACATGACTCAAAGAACGGTGACCTTTACACAAGACATGTCATTGAGCGCTGCGCTTGATAAAGTCATGCAATCTAACCACCTTGGTGGTCCAGTTATTGATGAACGAGAACAAGTAATTGGCTTCATTTCGGAACAAGACTTGCTCGATAAGTTGGTTAAAGTTAGCTATCACTGTCAAGACACGCATACTGTTGGGGATTGTATGCATCAAGAGGTGTTGTCAGTGACACCAGAAACGTCAATCATTGAACTTGCCGATATGATGAAGGTCGGTAAACCGAAAGTCTATCCTGTTATCGACAATGGAAGATTGGTAGGAACGATTACTCGCCGCGATGTACTTCGAGCCATCGGCAAAAATATTGAAGCGTGCTTCAAACATCCTGTGTAAACTAAACAATATTCCCCTATGGGCGCTTCGGCGCCCTTTATTGTTTGTTGCGTGTAAATAAAAAGGACTGATATGGCGGACCAATCGGCTAAATTCGTTGAAGGATCAACCATGAGGCATATCCTGGTGATGTCAGGAACCTCTACTGTCGGAATCATGGCGATATTCATTGTCGATTTACTCGATATGCTCTTCATCAGTATGTTGGGTCAAGCCGAACTGGCTGCTGCGGTTGGGTTCGCTGGTACGTTAACCTTTTTTGCAACCTCCGTTTCTATAGGAACTTCCATCGCTATGGGTGCATTAATGTCCAAAGCGATTGGAGCTAAGAACGTAGATTATGCAAGGCAGATAGGCTCTAGTGTTCTTGTCATCGCATTTATCATTAGCGCGATTGTAACGGCAATAATGTGTGCCTACATTCCAGAACTGCTGACGGCCATCGGTGCAGAAGGGAGAGCACACGAGAGGGCAGAAGCCTACCTTTGGATCTTATTACCGAGTACGCCTCTGATTGCTTTAGGTATGGCTAGTGGTGCAGGTTTGCGAGCTGCGGGTGATGCTAAACGGTCGATGTGGGCAACGCTTGCGGGTGGGATCGTTAACGCTATATTGGATCCTATTTTCATTTTCGGTTTTAACTGGAATGTGGAAGGGGCCGCCGCCGCTTCGGTGGTCGCACGATTTGCTGTGTTCTATTTCTCGTTTGCACCGTTATTACGTGTTCACAAATTACTAGCCAAACCTACATATTCGAATGTCATTAGTGATGCCAGAGTGATGTTGGCGATCGCTATTCCTGCCATTATTACTAATACCGCAACGCCTATTGGTAATGCGATTGTGACCACTGCTATTGCCCAGTATGGTGAGGATTTTGTTGCTGGGTTTGCGGTAATAGGTCGTCTGACGCCAGTTTGTTTTGCCTTTATCTTTGCGCTGTCTGGGGCTGTTGGGCCTATCGTGGGGCAAAACTATGGAGCGGTAAGAATTGATCGTGTGGAGGAAACGCTAAAGAACTCACTCATCGTGACGACCATCTACACATTAGTGGTTTGCGCTTTATTGTATCTTCTCCAACAGCCGATTATTAACATGTTCTCGTTAACCGGTGATGCATCGCTGATCGTGGCGGCATTTGCGACTTATGTAGCAATTACCTTTGTGTTTAATGGTGTGCTGTTTGTTGCGAATACGTCGTTCAATAATTTGGGTAAGCCACTGTATTCTACCGCACTTAATCTGAGTAAGGCGACATTAGGTACTTTGCCATTTGTGTACTTAGGCTCATTATGGTTTGGTGCGTTGGGCGTCTTGTATGGACAAGCGGTGGGTAATATCGTGTTTGGGGTGTTAGGTTACATTGTTCTTAAATTCCATATCTCTGAACTGCGTAAGACTGGCGAATGTCAAAGTACAGAAGAAGACCCAAGTTTGGTTTGTGTTAACTCTCAACCATTCAGTACAACAGACCCGGTTATGATTAATGATGTGTCGAAAGTTGAGGAGCAGTTAGAGTCGCCAACACTATCAGGGTAAAATTCTTCTTGACCTTGGAGCTAGCTCCAAGGTTTACACTTGGGGTGTAGGATAAGCAAAGGAGAATCCCATGTGTACAAAACATAAAGCGTGCAGCTCACAATCTATCAACGCCATTCGTCCCGCGGGTGATGCGTGCAACGCGCCAAAAATCGCACAAGTAACGGCTATTTCTAGCGAGCAATCTGCGGATTGTTGCGACTCAGAGAGCAGTTGCTGTGCGTCGGAACCTGATGAACCTGCCGCCTCCGGTGGGAAAAGTGAACCTGATTCTGGACTATTAAAATCTTGGAAAGTTGTCGGGATGGACTGTCCCGCATGCGCTAGAAAAGTGGAATCAGCAACCAATAAGTTAGCTGGTGTGGTGAGCTCTAAAGTTCTGTTTGCCACTGAAAAGTTGGTGGTTCGAGTTAATGATGTTGCGTTATTTACTCAAGTTGAAGCAGCCGTTGTTGATGCTGGCTTTACTCTGAACGCTTTAGATGGCAGCAATAATACAGCGCCGCAAGACCAACTAACAGGTTGGAAAAAAACATTAAAAGACAACTTTCATATCCTTGCTATCTCTACAGGTATGGCGATCGCTGCTGCGTTTAAAGGCAGCTTGCCGCAGTTAAGCGAATGGCTATTCACGCTTACATGTATTCTTGGTCTTATCCCTATTGCCTCAAAGGCATTGAAACTGGCCAAATCTGGTACTCCTTTTGCCATTGAAACACTAATGAGTGTGGCGGCGATTGGTGCTCTGTATCTCGGTGAAACGGTAGAAGCAGCAATGGTTCTGTTACTGTTTCTTATCGGTGAGCGATTGGAAGCGTTTGCTGCTTCGAGAGCGCGCAGTGGTGTCCAAGCGCTAATGTCCCTGGTTCCAGAAGAAGCTACAGTGATTGTAGATGGTGTGCGTCAAACCAAGAGTGCATCGGCACTTGTGCCCGGTGACATTATCGAAGTTGCACCTGGTGATCGTATGCCAGCCGACGGTTCGTTATTGGATGCTAACGCCAGCTTTGATGAAAGTGCATTGACAGGCGAATCGCTCCCTGTCGAACGCCATGTCGGTGAGACTGTTATGGCTGGCGCGGTACTGGCGGACAAAGTAGTACGACTCACGGTAACGTCCAAACAGGGTGAAAACGCTATTGACCGCATTCTTCACCTCATAGAAGAAGCGGAATCGAGAAAAGCGCCAATCGAACGATTCTTGGACAAATTTAGTCGTTGGTACACACCATTAATGATGTTGGTATCGCTACTAGTAATTATCACGCCGCCTCTTATGTTTGCACAGCCATGGGAAACCTGGGTGTATCGTGGTTTAGCGTTACTGCTGATCGCTTGTCCTTGTGCGCTTGTGATCTCAACACCAGCAGCGATTACGTCAGGCCTTGCCGCGGCAACAAGACGTGGTGCACTGATTAAAGGCGGCGCAGCGTTAGAGCAGTTAGGCAACGTTCAAGCCATTGCATTTGATAAAACAGGTACACTGACGCTAGGTAAACCTCATGTTACTGACGTAGTAGTGACAGCAGATTTGGATACTGAGCAAGTGTTGGCGCTATCTGGCGCGATTGAACAAGGTTCAAATCACCCTCTAGCAACGTCATTGATTAAGTACGTAGAGCAGCGTGGCATTACTATTCCAGAAGCCCAAGAGAAAAAAGCACTGGTTGGTGTTGGTATCGAAGGTATTGTTGATGGTAGTAAGTGGATATTAAGCGCACCATCTAAAGTCACTTTTGACATTGCTGACGAGGTGATGGATAAAGTGGTTGAGCTGGAAAATGGCGGAAAAACGGTGGTGGTACTGGCGACAGAAAACACGGTGAAAGGCATTATCGCATGGCAGGATGAAGTGAGAGCGGATACCGCAGAAGCGGTGGAAAAACTCGCTAAGCTCGGTATCGATACCATCATGTTGACGGGTGATAATGAGCGAAGCGCACATGCGATAGCAACGCCACTGGGTATGGATTATAAAGCAAGTTTGTTGCCTGCAGATAAAGTCACCTTTGTAAATGAGCTAGCTCAAGGTCGTCGCGTCGCTATGGTCGGCGATGGCATCAACGATGCACCTGCGATGAAAGCGGCGAATATTGGTATTGCTATGGGTGGGGGGACTGATGTTGCGTTGGAAACAGCTGATGCAGCTCTGACTCATAACCGCTTGAGTGAGCTTCCTGTGATGATCGAGCTCTCAAGAGCAACACTCAGTAACATTAAGCAAAATGTTACGTTAGCATTAGGTTTAAAAGGCATATTCTTAGTCACTAGTCTTTTAGGTATTACAGGGTTATGGGTTGCTGTCTTAGCAGATAGTGGCGCTACCGCCATCGTGACCCTCAACGCACTGAGATTACTGCGTCATAAATCTAAATTTGATTGAATGTAGTATTCAGCTTCGCTGTATTTATAAATAATCCCATCAATAAACCGCCCCTCTGTAGGGCGGTTTTTTTGTGAACAGCAAAGAGTTATTCGTGTAATTTATAGACCAATATGACAATAAAGTGTGATGCAAACCGTTTTTATTTGAAATGTTGGCATTGTTACATTGGCAAAGTGTGATCTGTGTACGTTTATGTTGGGCGTGATCTTATAAGCTTTATCACATATCCAAGAGACAAAAGGAGTCCCCCATGTCCCAAGCTGTTTTCCATCTCGGAGTAAATAAAGAAGATCTACAAGGCGCTACACTAGCGATTATTCCAGGTGACCCAGCTCGAGTTCAAAAGATCGCTGAGTTAATGGATGAGCCAGAGTTTTTGGCTAGCCAACGTGAATACACAGTATACCGTGCAAAACTAGACGGTAAGACGGTTGTTGTTTGTTCGACAGGTATTGGTGGTCCATCAACTTCTATTGCTGTTGAAGAACTGGCTCAATTGGGCGTTCGCACTTTCTTGCGTGTTGGTACGACCGGTGCGATTCAATCTGACGTAAGCGTTGGCGACATGATTGTCACGACGGGTTCTGTTCGTCTAGATGGTGCAAGCTTGCACTTTGCTCCTATGGAATTCCCTGCGGTAGCCGATTTCGATGTCGCAACGGCAATGAAAGAAGCGGCAATTGAAGCGGGTTCTACAGTGCATACTGGTGTAACGGCATCAAGCGACACTTTCTACCCTGGTCAAGAGCGCTACGATACCTTCTCAGGCCGTGTTGTTCGTCGTTTCCAAGGTTCTATGGAAGAGTGGCAACAAATGGGCGTACTGAACTTTGAAATGGAGTCGGCAACGCTACTGACTATGTGTGCAAGTTCTGGTCTTAAAGCTGGCTGTGTTGCGGGTGTTATCATCAACCGTACTCAGAAAGAAACACCTGACCATGATACGTTGAAGCAAGCGGAAACTCGCTCTATCAAAGTGGTTGTAGAGGCTGCGCGTAAGCTTCTTTAAGCATTGATTCAATTAGAAAAGCCTCCTGTTATGGAGGCTTTTTTTTAGTCAAAAATCGCCGAATTTTCTAAGCATGTTTTGTCGAGGCTTGGTGTTTTGCTTCTTTGTTGTCACGAGTGACGGCCCAAATACATACAAAAGCAACTGTTGTTAGTACACCAATGGCGACGGGTAATGCGCTCCAGCTAAACGATTCGACAGTAAAGCCGCTGATCGCGCTGCCAGTTGCAAAACCGATGGAAATGAAGAACATCATTAGCCCTTGCGTATAACCTGCGCCAACTCTTGTTAAGCGGGAAGCGACGGCTGGAGAGCACATGTCTGTCACAGTAATACCTTGTAAATAAATGATGACTAACGCAACTGGGAAAACAATGGTTGGTATGAGTTGGAACTCAGCAATAAAGTAAAGTGCTGCAACAACCACAATGGACGCTACCGTACACAGTCTAAATAGTGCTGCTGGACCAAATTTAGCTGAGAAGCGCTCGGCCATAACGACGACGATTAACCCAAGCACTGCTGAAATTGATAGGCTGGTGGCGGATATTGCTTCAGATACCGAGAACGCATTTTTCATTAAGTTTGGGAATTGAGCTTGAAACGCGCCTTGACCTGCGCATAACGCTGCGACAGCAAAAAGGAATAGACCGAATTTAGAAAACAGCACACTCAACAGATTCACTTTTTGTTGAGACTCAGCTTTCGCTGCTTCTTCGCGAGCTTTTGCGGTATCAAGTACTCGCTGACCAGCCTGTTTATTAGTCATAAAGGTGATCAAGGCTAAAACAGCGACGGTGCCCATCATAGTGTAAAAGCTTGTTTCATAGCCAAACCCTCCATCGGTTAAAGCTGCTAACACGCCACCGCCAATCAAAGTACCGATAATAGCGGCTTGTGCCATTCGACCCAGCTTGAGAGCTTCCGTTTTATTGTCATAACCGGCGAAAGCAATAAAGACGGGGTTTAACATTAATAATGTTGCAGAACCTAGGCCAAAGAAAATAGAGCCAATCGCCATCATCTTAAAGTCACTGCCTGAAGCGATATAGCAGAAACCGGCAATCACATATGCCACCATGCCTAAAAACTGAGCTAATCGATGTGCTTTATATTTGTCTGCTAGTAAGCCAATAATAGGAGCTGCAAGACCCGCTACACCGAAGAATCCCATCGCTAAGCCTGCATTGGCAAAACTGCCGGTTCGCTCTGCGACAAACGCAGGCATTACGATCGGGATAAACACAAGTTGGACAAAGCCATAGGCAAGGTGAGCGGAGAACCAAAGCTCAATACCCAGTTTATTACATAGTTTTTTTAGCATAATCAATCTGCGTTTCCCATTTAGCTTCCCTCGTTCAATCGAAAGAAGATAAAATTTCAACCCGCATCCTTCTAATTAATATTTCAGCCATCGTAGCTGCAATCACACTGATGAGTTTTCAAGAAGTGAATTATTAAAATTAATAAAAATCTTTTGTTAAAAATATTATTAACAAAAAACACCTAATAGGATGATAGTCATTCACTTGATAACTGTTACTTAAGTTAGCTAGAGATACTCCTTTTGGATATACCTTAAATAGGTACAAAGTAGTGTTATATATTGCTCTATGTCTCAATATTATTTTCCTAAAATAGTATCGATAATTAATTGCAAATAGCTTTGTTTATTTGTTAACTATGATGTTTTTGAAATGTTAATTTGTATAAATTGCTTTCAATATTAGGTACTGGCTCTATCTATGTAATACTAAGTTGGATTAAAGTATGTTCTATTAAATGATCGGATGGAAACGGCTGGTTATAATTAATGGAAAAACCTAACCAATAGAAAAGTAATGTAGGCTTATGTAATTAGTAGAGGGGAAGTGTAGATAATAAAAAGGCTTAGCAATAAGCTAAGCCTTTTAAATAGAACACCCCATATGACAATTAAGAGGCTTCTATTCCCGATACGTTAAAGCTTACGCTTTAGCGGTTTTCTTTTTAGCGATTTCTGCTTTAGCCTTCTTAAAACGTTCTGGAAGGATTTGAGTAGCGAATACGTCCTCAACTGTTTCTGCACGCTTAATGAGTTCAGCTTGACCGTCTTTAACAAGCACGGTTGCTGGACGTGGCAGTGAGTTAAATTGACTCGCTTGAGATTCAGCGTAGTGACCCACATCCATAATTGCTAGGACGTCTTTTGGTTCTAATGCAGGCATTGTTGCACCGCTTTCCCAGATTGACGGAATACAAATTGGACCCGCAATTTCTGTTGTTTTCTTAACAAGAGGTTGTGTCATCTTGTTGGCTGGTAGTACAGGGTTCTTCGACTCTTGAGACTCTACTAGCGTTGCTAGATAGGTTGACGCATCAACCATAGTGTAAGTGTAATCCATCTCTTGATCGTCTTTTACGACGTATACAGATGTCAGTAGAGTACCAATGTTACCTGCAATGTAACGGCCAGGTTCTAGCCATAATTGTGGAACTTCGAAGCCTTCTTTAGTGAACTCTTCTAGCATACCTTCACAGACGATTTTTGCGTAATCTTCGATAGTGTTGGAGTTCATCATGTGCTCTTTGCTACGACACTCTGGCTCACGTTCACGAGGCCAACCACCACCTAGGTCCACTTGGAAAGGTTGTACACCACATTCACGAGAGATCTCGATTACGTTACGTGCATACTCACGGTATAGCGCATCCCAACCTTCAGGCTGCTTAGAGAAGCGACCTAGGTGAGTATGGAAGCCGTAGAATTCGAAGATATCGATTTCTTTAACGCGGTTGATGATTTTTTTCGCTTCTTCTTTAAGTAGACCGAATTTAATCCACTTCATCGCACCGATAAAGTTAGGGAACGGGTAGGCGTCTGGTTCGAAGTCGTTGAAGAAATCTTCAGGGATGACTTTTAGGCGTACCGCGATACGTACTTTCTCAGCAGGCTTCACTTCACGAGCGATACGCTCAACAATCTCGATCTCTTCGTAAGAATCTAGGTGAATAGCGTAGCCGTATTCAATGGCTTTGCGGATGGCAAGCTCAGGTTTCACTGTACCGTTTAGTGCGATAGTTTTTGGATCAGCGCCCGCAATGTGAGTTGCTTCAACTTCACCTGGACCGAAACAGTCGCCACCAACACCTTCCTCATTACAGATAGCGCGAACCGCAAAGTTTGTGTTCGATTTGATAGCAAACATAACGTTTACTGGTTTTGGCCAGTAGTTCCCGAAGGCGTTTTTCACACGGCGTAAGTTACCACGCAGAGTGTCTTCGCTTAGAACGAATAGCGGGCTGCCATATTGTTCAATAAGGTCAGTCGCTTTACAACCACCAATCAATAGATCGTCGCCCTGTGTGGTTAACTCGTCAGTTGGAGTCAATAGGTTGTTTAGACGTTCAGCGTAGTTTTGGTTAGCTTTGTGCTCTGCAAGTAGTTGTTTTTGTTCTTCAAGAACAACGCTAAGGTTGTTTACACTTTCTTCTAAGCGGTTTTGAATTGTCATCTTCGACCCTTACTATTTAGTCAATGATTATCATGAAGTTACATTCGATTTATTTACTGAGTTTTGGACTCTACAAAGGCTCGAATGCGGTATTGATTTGTTGCTGTTGAGTATATTCTTGGAAGTTGTCCCCAAGCACATCACTCAGCGTCAAAAAAACTTACGCTAGCGAAAAATAACAACTTGCATCAGGAAGCAAAATCATTCCTCTGATGAATGAATATGGCTTTCTGACTTTGGTGTTGAAGTGGTTATTAGAGCGTGACAATCCATAAATTCCACTAATAAAGGCAATAACCAGTAATTGTTACCTATTCGCTATAAAGTAAATTACTCGGTTACTTTGTAGTGTTACCTAAGGCTAGGACAGTAAAAAGTCTATTTTTCTACGCGAAAATATAAGTTGTTTTTGTGATGAAGATCGCCAGTTATAGCCCTGGTTGATACTTCATTGCTTCAATTATTCATCGTCAAATCATTGTTACCGTAAAACGGTCAAAAAACCTGACTCTGAGTGAAGTTTATTTCGACGATACCTGAGATAGATTAATTCCATCCTTTGAAAGGGTTAAAAATAGTCTCAATTTATTGCTCCACAATAATTGATTACTCCCTTTGATGAATATTTATCGAAAATAAAAAGAAGGTTGTTTCCTTCTTCTTAATTAAAAGGTATCGCCCCTATGTACAATAAAGATTTCTTTATTCAGCAAGCTAAAAAATTCGGCAAGAAACAACGTATGGTTGTTGCGGCAGCGCACGATGATGCAACGCTTGATGCAGCAAACAATGCATTCCAAGAAGGCATGGCAGACGTCATTCTTGTTGGTGAGCGCGCGTTAATTAACGAAGCAGCGGCGAAAGCAAATGTTGACCTAGCCAACTTTGAGATCATCGAAGCCGACGGTCTTGAAGCAATTGCAACCGCATCAGTTTCAGCTATTGCAGAAGGTAAAGGCGACCTACTAATGAAGGGTCTTATTGACACTTCTGTTCTACTTAAAGAAGTCCTAAAGAAAGAGCACGGCCTTCGCACTGGCAATGTGCTTAGCCATGCTGGCGTTCTATTCAAAGAAGGTGGCGACAGCTTCCACGTATTTACTGACGCAGCGATGAACATCATGCCTACGCTTGAGCAAAAAGCGGGCATCATCAAAAACGCTGTAAGCCTAGCGCACTCTGTAGGTATCGAAGAGCCTAAAGTCGCTAATCTATGTGCGAAAGAGAAGCCATACGACAAGATGCCAGCGACGATGGACGCGGCAGAGCTTCAAAAAATGAACCAAAACGGTGAAATCGAAGGTTGTATCGTTTCTGGTCCTATCTCTCTAGATATCGCGGTATCTCAGTACGCTGCAAACCTAAAAGGTTATGAGTCTCCAGTAGCGGGCAACGCCGATATCCTAATGGTTCCAAACATCGAAGTAGGCAACGTGTTTGCGAAAGCACTTCAGTACATGGCTGGCTTTAGCATGGCGGGTGTTCTACTTGGTGCTCGTATTCCTGTTGTTCTTGTGTCTCGCGCTGACGGCGAAGCAGAGAAGACAGTCTCTATCGCGCTTGCTTGTTCTGTTGCTGCAATGAGCCAACAGAAAACAGCCGCAGAAGCGTCTGCTTAATCATAAATAGCAATAACTAAATTAGGTTTATAAGTGATGAAAATTCTAGCTATCAACCCTGGCTCTACCTCTACAAAAATCGGTGTTTTCGAAGGCACTACTGAGCTGTTCGAGAAAACATTACGTCACAGTGCTGAAGAGTTGGCACCGTTTGGCGCGGTTGTTGCTCACCAGAAAGCATTCCGTAAAGAAGCGATCCTAGCGGCACTAGAAGAAGCTGGTGTTAAAGCGTCTGAACTAGGTGCTATTGCATGTCGTGGCGGTGTTCTTAAGCCAATCACTGGTGGTACTTACAAAGTTGACGATGCAGTCATCGCTGATCTTCTTGAAGCACAAATTCAACACCCAGCAAGCCTCGCAGGCATCATCGGTAAAGAGATTGCAGACGAGAACGGTATTGAAGCGTTCTTCACTGACGCACCAGTGACTTATGAGTTATCTGAGCTAGCGGCTTTCTCTGGTCACAAAGCCATTAAACGCAAAGGTCGTTTCCATGCGCTTAACCAGAAAGCGATCGCTCGTCAGTTTGCTGAACAGCAAGGTAAGAAATACGAAGACGTGAACGTTATCGTGTGTCACATGGGTGGCGGTATCACTGTTGGTGCTCACATGGGCGGTCGTACTGTTGACGTAAACGACGCGGTTTCTGAAGGCCCTTTCACTCCTGAGCGCTCTGGTGACCTGCCAACTCGTGAGCTAATTGACATCTGCTTCAGCGGTGAGTACACGCATGCTGAGATGAAAGCATTCATCCAAGGTAAAGGCGGCGCCTTTAGCTACACAGGTAGCATTGATATGCGTGAAATCGAAGAGAAAGCGGAAGCGGGCGACGCTGAGTTCAAACTAGTCACTGATGCAATGGCTTACCAAGTGTCTAAGCAAATCGCGGCAATGGGCGCGGTATTCGGTGGTGAGAAAGTTGATGGAATCCTGCTAACAGGTGGTATCGCTTACAGCAAATACATCACAGCTGAAATCACTAAGCGCGTTGAGTTCATTGCTCCGGTAACTAAGTTCCCAGGTGAAGTTGAACTAGAAGCACTTGTACTAGGCACACTGCGTGTGGCTAACGGCGAAGAAGCGGCGAAAACATACGCTTAATGAATTAAAGATTTGGGCAGGTCATGAACCTGCTCTGTAGAAGTGG
The DNA here is from genome assembly GCF_900088415.1 of Vibrio mediterranei. Lineage (GTDB taxonomy): Bacteria > Pseudomonadota > Gammaproteobacteria > Enterobacterales > Vibrionaceae > Vibrio > Vibrio mediterranei. The sequence goes on along the minus strand of NZ_FLLQ01000002.1, from coordinate 410,735 downwards.
CTCGCCACTGAATACTTTACAGAAGGTAATTAAAATGTCATTCGATATCAATAACGCACAAGGTGTATTCGAAACTGTTGAAGCAGCAATCGAAGCAACTCACAAAGCTCAAGTTGAATTCTACGCTAACTCTACCAAAGAAGGCCGTGAAGCTATCCTTACTGCTATCCGTGGTGCGGTTCTAGCTAAAGCTGAAGACTTCGCGAAAATGGTTCGTGAAGAAACTAAACTAGGTCGTGTTGAAGACAAGATCGCTAAGCACCAGCTAACTGCTGCTAAGACTCCGGGCACTGAAGTTCTAGAAACTAAAGTATGGTCTGGTGACAACGGTATTTCTCTAGAAGAGCGTGCACCATACGGTGTTATCGGTGCTGTTACTCCTGTAACTAACCCAACTGAAACTATCGTTAACAACGCTATCTCTATGCTAGCGTCTGGTAACGCGGTAACGTTCAACGTTCACCCATCTTCAAAAGTTGTTTCTGCGGTAATGATCGACATGATCAACAAGACTATTGTTGAAGCAGGCGGCCCAGCTAACCTAGTTACTATGGTTAAAGAGCCTACGCTAGAAACTCTTAACGAAATCGCTAAATCTCCACTAGTAAACATGCTAGTTGGTACTGGTGGCCCAGGTCTAGTGAAAGCAATCCTACAATCTGGTAAAAAAGGTGTAGGCGCTGGCGCAGGTAACCCACCTGTAATCGTTGACGCTTCTGCTAACCTAGACCTAGCTGCGGCAGGCGTTTACGGCGGTGCATCTTTCGATAACAACCTACTATGTATCGGTGAGAAAGAAGTCTTCGTTGAAGATTCAGTAGCTGACGAGTTCCTAGCTAAGCTAGAAGCAACAGGTGCTTACGTTCTTTCTGCAGAAGAAGCTGAGAAGCTAACTGCACAAATCCTAACTATGGATGAAATCGACGGTGCTAAGCCATGTACTGCACAAGAAATTGCTCGCGTATGGCATCCAGTTAAGCAACACGTTGGTCAAGATGCTGGTGAGATCCTTAAGTCTATCGGCGTTGAGTCTGAGACTCGTCTAGCGGTTATGGTTGTTGAGAACGATCACCCACTAGTGCACGTAGAGCAAATGATGCCAGTACTTCCAGTTGTTCGTTGTGCGAACATCGACGAAGCTATCGAGCGTGCTGTTGCAGCTGAGCGTGGTAATAAGCACTCTGCATGTATCTACTCTGGCAACATCGAGAACGTAACTAAGTTCGGTCGTGCTATCAACACAACTATCTTCGCACACAACGGTCCAACACTATCTGGTGTAGGTTACAACGCTGAAGGTACTTCAACGTTCACAATCGCTGGTCCAACTGGTGAAGGTATTACAAACGCGTACTCGTTCACTCGTGCACGTCGTTTCGCAATCGCTCAAGGCGGTCTGCGCATCGTTTAATCGATTTACCCCAATCGAGAAACGAAAAAGCCGAAGCATTTGCTTCGGCTTTTCTCGTTTATGAAAGCGGATCGTTAAAACAAGTCGTAGATACCTTCTTCGATGCCATCGATCAGTGCTTGTCTTGTTTCTACCGCATGATCGTTCGGGCGTGACATCTCGCCAAAGCTCTCAAAATACATGCCGTTCGGATGCTTCACGACCACTAAATGTTCTTGGCGTAACTCTTGTTTTACCAATGTCTCAGGAATGATCGCCCAACCTAAATTATCGATAACCGCATCCAATACTTCTTGGTAATTAGAAAAGCTCATTGTGCTACTTGAAATGGGGCGAAAGTCTTGATGGATCTCTTCAAACAAGTGAGACAGCACGATTTGCCGATGGGCACTAATGTCGGTACTGGTAACGTTGGTGAGTTTAGCCAATTCATGCTTAGGGGAACATACCGCCATCATTCGAATACGATGCAGAGCACGAACCTTAACTTGTGGGTCATCGCCTGAGCTAAAGACCAAACCATAGCCAAGATCTACGTGGTTTTCACGAACGAGTGTCGGGATATCGGCACTGGAGGCTTTGATTACGGTCAGGGAGACATGTGGAAACTCGTCAGACAAAGCAACAAGTTGTTTGCGCCAGAATGAAGACGGTAGTGTGTCGTCATAGGCGATGCGTATTTTGTCACTGTCACCTTGTCGAAACTGCTCGGCTTTTGAGTACAGACTTTCTGCCATATTGAGGATGTTTCGACAATCGGGCAGTAAAGCACTTCCCGCGTCATTTAATACCAGACGATTACGAGTCCGTTCAAACAGTTCAACACCCAATTCATCTTCTAAACTGGATAGCGCCATACTTAGTGAGGTGCGCGTTTTACCCATAATATTAGCAACTTTGGTCAATGAACCATGCTCTGCAGTTAACGCAAACACTCTAAGTTTGGTGAGATTCATAAGGCAAACTCCTACCTTAATAATTAGCGGCAAAGTATATACCCAACACGTCTGGGTAGATGACTACTATTCTTTCTGTCAGCATGTTTAGAGTATAACAAACTTGACGCTGAGAGAAGTGTGGGCTTAACACTGGAGACTTTAGGCTATTACGACTTTGTAGGTAGGCTGATATTATCATCACTATAAATAAGCCCAGTATTTTTATGGTTAACAACGGGTCAAACAGAGTGTTTACTCGGTTGATTATTTACCTAGATTTGGCGTGGGCTGGCTATTCGCTCAGTAGAAAACGGATCTTTTTGCTGTGGTTTAATTTGTTACCCACAACACTAAGGGTAATGATCTATTGAGGTCTGTGATCATGTTGAAAAAACTTGGCTTAGAGGGCTGGTTTGCGGCGCACTTTGCATATGGCATTGTGCAAATCGTGTTTATTCCTATGTTAATGCCTTCCTTTATTCTAGCTCGCACTGGTAGTGCGACTCAAGCGGGTCTGGCAATGGCTGTATTTGGTATGGCGGGTCTTGCCGCTCCAATTATTGGGGGCCTAGCTGATAAGTATAAAGCGCATCGACATGCGCAGCTTTTCGGTATGATCTGTTATCTGCTTGCTGGAGCAAGTTTCGTCGTCGCGGGCGAAAGCTTCCCAATGATGCTGGTGGGTGCTGCATGTTTCGGTGTAGGCTCAGCTATTCTTCTTATGCTAAACCCAGTTTTTATTACGTTTGCGGGCTACGATACAAAAACTGAAGCGATGAAGCTTGGTCGTATGGCTCAAACCCTTATTATTGGTGCTTTACTATCTGGTGTAGCCTTGGCATATATCACTGATTTAGGGTGGTCTTACGAACAACGTTTTGGCGTTATGATGGCCATTGTTGCTGTACTGTTCGTTATAACCATGTTTACCAATAAAGCAGCAGCTCAACGAGTACTGGATAACGCTGAGGCGAGTGCCGAAGCGGATGTCGATGGTAAAGAAGACGTTGGTCTAGCAAAATCACTATTCTCAAACTTCGGTTTGTTCCTACTGGCTGTTGGTTTGCTATGTGCTGGACAGGGGGCATTTCAGGCTCAATATCCGAACCTACTAGAAAACGCTTACGGTGTCGCGCAATCTCTATCAGCTGCGAATCTCTCGGTGGCGTCAGTTGTAGGTCTGTTTATCTTAATCGCGGCTGAGCGCTTTGTGGCACGCTACGGCAATCTTAGCTTATTCAAAGTGTCAGCGATTGCGTCTATCGTCGTGATTGGTTTGCTTTATGTGATAGCTGAAGCCGGAATGAGTGTGCACTACATTATTACCCTAGGCTTGTTCCTAATCTATCTGCAAGGTATCACTATCACCGATATGATTTCACCAGCGATTGCTGCTCGCTTGACCGTAGTAGGTGGTGGTCTGACTCAAGGCTTAATGATGTTCTTCATCTCATTAGGTTTTGCTGCTGGTAGCGTTATCAGTGGTGTTGCTGTAGATGGGTTTGGTTGGGCAGCGTTGCCATTTGCTATTTTAGCCCTGACGATTGCTGCATATGTATGTATTGTCATTGTTGGCGCGAAACACAAAGCGTCGGTAAAGCATAAGCAGCAACAAGCTGCAGCGTAAACGCAAAATCAAAGTAAAAAAGCTTGGCGATGGCCAAGCTTTTTCTGTTTCTATCTGCTTAAGAAAGGTGAGCTTTCTCATCGATACCGCCGGCACCTTTAAACCATTTGGTTAGATGCAGTTTTAGATCCTTCAACTCATCCGGTCCAATAAGTGCTAAGCCAAGATCTTCTGCACGAGTAATATCGTTGTGACGTAGTGGTCTAAAACTAACCAACATGGCACGGGCTTGCAGGCCACCTAACAAGTCACGCAGCGATTCCAGTTTGTATAGAGTGTCGTCACCATCGTCGCGCATGCCTTTGGTCTTACATTCAATAATGTGTAATTTATTGTTTACGACGGATGCGACATCCAGTTCGTTGCGAACTTCTCGCTCACCAAGCTGACGGTATACTTGAACATTCAAAGAACGATCTTGAATGGTCGGTAAGTCGTCTTGGATTTGTTTGACTGTGCTATGAACTAGGTTCTCTAACCATTCCCCATTGGAAAAGCGACGTGCGTCTTCACTGATAAAGGTCAAAATGCCGTTGTCATATGTCGCTATTTCAGATTCTACCAAATCGCTAAGTAGCATATTGAGTTCGCGATAACCTTGTTGTTTTTCGGAAAGCTCAACATCGAGTTTCTGTTCTTTTCGGCATGTGGTTGCCAAGTAGTTTAGCGTCGCTAGACCCGGACCCAGTTCCAGTGCGTTACTCGCCCATTTTTCACCCAGCTCATAAAGTTTTCTGTCAAGCTGTGGGGGAAGATCGTAGTCAGTAAATTCACCACGAGCACCAAAAATCGTTAGGTAATCACCGATGGTGATATGATCTTGTACTTGCGCATCAGTTGCGCCTTCCGGGTATAACCAGCACATCTTATCGCTGTTCGGTTCAACAACGAAGATTGGCCAATGGAAGGTACGGAATACTTCATAGACAGAAAGCAGTCGATGTCTTAAGCCGCAACTGGCATTCAATTTAACTTCGACATTCTTTTCTTTAAGTTGCTTAGCTAAACCGAGAATGGATTGTTTGATAACAGACGTATTGACGATATTGGGAATTTCGTAAAATTCTGCAGTAATGTCGCGCTCCGCCAATACTGAGCTCAAACGCTCATACATTTCAAATTGGGATTCGTCACCAATAAAGATGATGTGACGACTAACGGTTCGGTCATCCAGTAAAGGAGTTACCAAACGAATGGGATCTTGATCAATTATGCCTACGTGAACGGCCATTATAGTTTCCTTCAACTATTGGCTTGCTGAAGAAAATGAGAGCATGACATTCGTCATTGATATCGAAACTTGGGCTTTCAAAATCAAAGGTCATGGAAAAGTGAAGCAAGCCATAATTCAGATATAATGCCGTTACTTGTAAAAAACAAGAGCGGGTCTCAATGAAACCTGCTCTTAGGGGGAGAATTTACGCGTTTCTTACACGAAAACTAAAGTTTGAAGCGGTGTACTAGTTCACTTTGCTGATTAGCTAGGCTAGTTAAGCTTTCACTTGTTGCCGCAATTTGCGACATAGCTTGATAGCTTTCATCGGCAATATGATTGATTTCCTCGATGTTTTTAGCGATATCTACGGTAGTTTCACTTTGTTCGCCTGCGGCTTGAGAAATATGCGTGCTCATTTGGCTGATTTCAATGATCAACGCTTGTATCTCTTCCATGGCTCCATTAGCGGTAGAGGCTTGCTCAACCGACAGTTCCATATCCTTCATACAGCTTTCAATGACTTGTCCTGCACTTTTAGAGCTGGTTTGTAAGTTACTGATCATGGTTTCGATTTCAGTGGTAGATTCAGTGGTCTTCTGAGCCAGTACGCGAACTTCGTCTGCCACCACTGCAAACCCACGTCCTTGCTCACCTGCACGTGCTGCTTCAATAGCGGCATTGAGGGCGAGTAGGTTGGTTTGCTCAGCGATGTTGCGAATGACATCTAAAATGCTGCCAATTTGGCTGCTCATCTTCTGAAGTTCGCCAACCGCTTCAACCGATTCATTAAGACGAAGCTCCAACTGATTGATGGTACTGATATTGGTACTCATGATCTGACGACCAGATTCAGAGGCTGATTCGACTTGATGTACCTTCTCTAACGAGTTTTGCGCACTGTTTGCCACTTCCTGTACTGAATGAGACATTTCGGTCATTGCCGTCGCGACGTTAGCGGTTTGCTCACGCTGCGCACTAAGTTGGCTTTGCGCACTCAAAGACGTGCTTTGGTTGTTGCTTGCAGTATCTGTTAGGTTGTCCGATGCATCATTCAGTTTGACCAACACGTTGTGCAGGCTGTCTGCAAGCGTATTAATGTGGTTGCCTAGACGGCGGAACTCATTGTTGTATTTCACTTCAATGCGCTGCGTCATGTCGCCTTCGGTTAAGCTTTCTAGTGTTTTGAGTGTGCTGTTTAGTGGTTGACGTACACTTTGCGCAATGTGGTAACCAATACCAACTGCAATTAAGACAACGACCACACCGATACCAATGGCTTTTATTACGCCTTCGTCATAGATAGTGCCAGCTTGTTCAAGAGATTGGTTTAGATTGGCTGTCGCAGTTTCGGTGAAGCCGTTAAGGGTCGCCATCGCGCCGTCTACTTCCAGAGCTAGATTTTCGATGTTTTGATACAGAGCAGCTCTGGCGATCAAATAATTATTATGTTGGTCTAACACGCCGCCTTTCTGGCCGACATCTTTGGTAAATTGTTCCACAGAGCTCTCAAACACTTTCTTCAACTCTGGCATTTGTGTAACTAAGCCGCGGTAAGCGTAGTTGAGGTGAGTGACGGCTTTGCGGTTTTTATTAACGGCTTCTTGAACGAAGACGGTATCGCTACTGGCTAGTGCATCTGAAGTGATGAGTTCGGCGTCTTTTAGTTTGATAAAGTAACTTTTTGCCATCACTTTGACAGAAATACTCGAAGCGTCATCTACATACTCTTTCATGCCAACAGAGAGGTCTGAGTGGAGTTTTTGGAATCGTCGTGTGGAGAGTTGAACCTGTTCTTGAGCTGAGAACATGGATTGATAGTTATCCATTGCTTCTTGAGCTTCTTCGCTATAGCGAGCTTGAACCTCACGCAGTTCGCCAATTCGGTTTTCTAGTTCGGGGAAACCGGCACTAGCGCTAGCGAGTTGTTCTAAGTCACGACCAAACTCTTCCATTGAAGCGGAAAACTCTTCGCGACGGATAGTCATTCTTTCTTCGTTCTGCGTAGTGAGGAAATCTTTGAAGGATTTGTCCGCAGACAACAATTGCACACTGGTTTGATTCGAAAGAGAAACTAGTGGGAGAGAGGACTTAGAAACAGAGCCAAAATACTGATGAATTTGGTTCATGCCACTGAGCATAATCATAATGGTGATAACAAAAAGAATGACGATGAGCGTGAACCCAGCGTACATCCTCCGTATAACGGAACCCTGCATATATCTCTCCCTAGTAATGTTGCAGCAATACAAAAATCATACAAAATTTAACTGGACGCTTTGCGCTAAACCTTGCACTATCCGTCCACTCGTAACATCAGGTCGGAATTGAGGTTTGGCGCTTTTGTCTCTTTATCGTTACAAATAACAAAAACTGAAATATATATGACTTGTCGTGCTACGTTTTATGACGCACTCGTCAAAAATGTAATAAAAGCCAAGGTTTTGGCGTGAAGTGTTATCTCAAAAAAGTACTTCTAGCGAGATATAGGTTGAGAATCGAACAATAATGAAAACAACAAGCTATGTTGGCTTTGCTTTAAATTGTGATTCTATAGACCTTAGTGCATACTTCTAAAGTAAGTATGTGCTGGCGATCCTGTGTCAGTATTATTGGTTTGGTAATTGGAGAACTTCATGGCTGAAGAAACCATTTTTAGCAAAATTATTCGTAAAGAAATTCCTGCCGATGTGTTGTATCAAGACGATCTTGTTACCGCATTTCGTGATATCAATCCGCGTGCTCCAAGCCACGTGTTGATCATTCCAAACAAACTGATTCCCACTGTTAATGAAGTTGAAACTGATGATGAAGCAATGATGGGACGTATGTTCACCGTTGCAAGGAAGATCGCTCATGATGAAGGTATTGCAGAAGATGGCTATCGTTTGATCGTCAACTGTAATTCTCACGGCGGTCAAGAGGTGTACCATATTCACATGCATCTCGTTGGTGGTCGCCCACTTGGCCCATTGTTGATGAGCTAATTTCGAGAGGCTTTGGCAACTTAGTACTCACGTAATTGTCAAAGCCTCACTAAAGGTATCTATTCTCTTCAAAACATATGTTAATACGTAGCGTTAAACACGCACTCATCGTCGTACTTGCTGCATCACTTACCGCTTGTGCGGGACTAAGTGCAGGTAATCTGTTTAGCCACTATACCCAGCAGAATACGGTGGTGTATCAAGCGGTGAAAACTGGCCAATATGAAAAAGCGCAGGCTGCATTGCCTCAGGCTGAAGATGTCGTTGCGGGTGATATCTTGGATAATTTTGAGCGCGGCAGGGTCGAGTTCTTAAACCAATCCTATCCGCAAAGTAAATCAGCGCTTGAAGTTAGTGATAAGGCCGTTAGAGTTCAGCAAGATAAGGCGCTTATTTCTATTACTGACACTGCGACTAGTGTTGGCGCCTTAGCGGTCAATGACAATATAACCGAGTATGTGCCGCCAGATTATGAGCTAGGTTATTTACACCTGTATCTAGGGCTCAACTATATTCAAAAGAACGACCTAGAGGGTGCACTGGTTGAAGTGCGACGAGCAAACCAAGTTCAACAGCGTGCTCGCCAGGCGCGAGAGAAAGACTTACGTTCTGCTGAAGCTGAAATGAAGCAGAAGGGGTTATCACCTAATCTAGGGTCGGTGTTGTCGCGTTATCCTGATGCGGGAAATCAACTGAAAGCGATTCAAAATGGCTATTTGTTGTTTTTGTCAGGCTTGATGTACGAAGCTTCAAATGACCTCAATGGGGCCTATATTGACTATACTCGCGCACTTGCTGTTGCACCAGATAACGAAGCCGTTATCGACGCGGTAATTCGTGTGGCTAAACGCTCAAGTCGTAACCAAGATCTTGCGAAGCTTAAAAAGCAATATGGTGATCGACCAGGTATTAAAGCTGGTGAAGGTCGTATCATCCTGCTCGAAGAGCAGGGGGTTGTGAGCGCCATGCAATCTTGGAATCTGACTTTGCCTGTTTATGACAGCCAAGGTAATACTGCGTTGTATACTGTGGCACTGCCGTATTATGTTCCAGCGGTGACGCCTAAATTTTCGAATATTATGTTGGATGGTAAGCCCCTGAAGTCGGATGAATTAGTGGATACTAATTTAATGGCGCAGCAGCAGCTTACCGAGAATATGCCGACCATCTTGTTGCGACAAGCACTGCGCGTGTATGCCAAAGACCAAATTCGTAAGAGTACGGCGAAAGACGATGATGTCGGTAACCTTATCTTCAACGTGTGGAACACCTTGACGGAACAGCCTGATACTAGGAGTTGGCAAACATTACCGGGTGTCGTGAACGGTGCAAGTCAAATCGTTAAAGCGGGCAGCCACAAAATGACGTTAGATGGTCAAGACTATACTTTTGATGTGAGAGACAGACAAACCACTTTGGTTTGGGTGTCGCGCCAGGGCGGCAATGCCACCATTTGGCATAAACAATTAGGAAGAATGTAATGAAAAAATGGTTAGTGAGTATTGGTGTGCTGTTGACGTTGTTTGGCTGTGCTTCAAGTAAAACCTCAGGGATCAAAATCGAAGGCCAAACTCAGGCAGTGCTTTATGGTGACGCACAAATGGGTAAAAAATTCTCTATTGATGACATTTCGACCATTGATACCAATGGTCATGCGAGAGGCGTGGTGCGATTGTCTAATACGACATCTACGGACCAAATCATCCAATATCGATTCTATTGGTATGATGCGCAAGGACTCGAAGTAAATACTAAACAAGCCCCTTGGAAAAGAGCCATCTTACGCGGTGATGAAACTATTACCCTATCTGAGGTGTCTGTAAATCCTAATGGTAAAGAATTCCGTGTGCAATTGCGCGGAGCGGATGAGTAATTTCCACCCGTTGGAAAGTAAGTAAGACTAAGGAAACAAAATGAAAAAAAGTATTATTGCTTTGTTGGGTTTGGCTGTCATTCTCGGTGGCTGTTCAAATAAAGTAAGTTACGGCGACGCGCAAGCTACTGAAACGACAACAATCGATTTCGGTTCAACTGACCTACAGAAGATCGCTGGTGATATGGTTGATAGCATGCTGATGTCTGGTTCAGTTGCGGCAATCACGCGCGACAGTCGCCCAATTGTATTTGTTGAACGTATCAAGAACAAAACAACGGAGCACATTGATACCGAGTCTATCACTGACAGCATCAGCACCAAAATGCTGAACTCTGGTAAGTTCCGTTTCGTAGATATGGATCGTGTTGAGTCTGTACGTGAACAGCTTAACTTCCAAAACAATGATGAGCTAGTGAACCAAAGCACAGCTATCCAATTCGGTAAAATGGTTGGTGCGCAATATATGCTTTACGGTAACCTAAGTAGTATCGTTAAAGAAGCGGGCAGCGATAAAGACGTATACTACAAAATGACAATGCGTCTTATGGATCTAGAAACGGGTCTGATTGAGTGGGCTGACGAAACTGAAATTCGTAAGCAAGAGTCTCGTTCAGTACTAGGTCTATAACAAGCGCTCAATGCTTAATTGGATTGATGCGGTCCAGCAATCACCAGATTTGGCTGGATTATCTTCCTTGTTAAACGAAGTGCCCTTAGGGGCACTTCCGTTATCTGGCGGCCTGACAAATCGGGCGTGGCGTGTATTGACTCCATCTCATGGTTGGGTGATTTGGCGTGCCAACTCATCGCTATGTCAGTCATTTGATATCAGTCGCGACAATGAAGCTGAGGTTTTGAACTCGGTTGCCGGACACCTCCCTACTAACAAAGTCATCGCTCGCGGCCCAAAGGGTATCGCGCTCAGTTGGTGTAATGGCATTCCTGTTAGTCAGTTAGACGATCATTCAAAGGTTATCGCGCTTCTTGCGAATATCCATACCATTCAACCTATCAGTCAGGTGCGACGTTTTGATTACCAAGAAAAAGTGGATCATTACTGGTCTCAGCTTGACGATTCTGTTCTAAAGCGGCGCTTTCGTCCGATCTACGAAAGCCTTCGAACGCTACCAAAATTAAGCTGTGCGCAACAAGCGCTTTGTCATTTTGATTTTGGCATTCATAACTTAGTGCAGATTGAAACGGGCCTTGCGGTAATTGACTGGGAATATGCTGCAATTGCCAGTCCCGTTCTGGACCTAACAATGACCTTGGATATGCTTCAAATGGATGTCGTTACAGGAATTGAACTCTACAAACAGCACCAGCCCACGATAGATAGTAGATCTTGGCAAAAGGATGTGGAGATTTGGCAAAGACACTCGCAGATGATGGCTATGCTCTGGTATCTACTTGCAGCGCAGGTGTGGCAAGATGATGGTTTTTTAGTCGAAGCTGAGGCTATTTATCTACGATTATGTTGAGCGGATCACTGTTTAACGTTATCTTTTCTGAAAAATCATCTTACCCCCTATGAAACTAGGGCTTTCGTGGTAGATTTAACGAAAGCGTACCAATAAGGACGGATTGAGAGGTACTATGATTATTTATCTTCACGGCTTCGATTCAACAAGCCCAGGCAACCATGAAAAAGTGCTTCAGTTGCAATTCATTGACGAAGACGTTCGTTTCGTCAACTACAGCACACTTCACCCCAAGCATGATATGCAGCACCTTCTTAAAGAGGTAAACAAGTTGGTTCAAGAGTCGAAAGACGAAGCGCCGATTATTTGCGGTGTTGGTCTGGGAGGCTACTGGTCAGAGCGCATCGGCTTCTTGTGTGGCATTAAGCAAGTTATCTTCAACCCTAACTTGCATCCTGAAGTAAACATGCAAGATCGTATTGATCGTCCAGAAGAATATGAAGACATTGCCACTAAGTGTGTTGAAAAGTTCCGTAGTAAAAATGCGGGTCGTTGTATGGTCATTTTGTCCAAAGAAGACGAAATTCATGACAATCAAAAAACGGCGGACGCCCTCAAAGATTATTACGATGTAGTGTGGGATGAAACTCAAACTCATAAATTCAAGAAGATCTCTCAGCACCTTCAAACAATGAAGGCGTTTAAAGAATCGTAATGTAAGAAACGTCCGAGTGGCGTGTACTACTTTTTACAAAAGCAGCGGATTTCGCTGCTTTTTTTGTTCAATACGGTAACAACTTTCACACAACATTAAGATTTTATTATGGTACGCCCAGTTAATTTAGGTTGGTTACTCTTACAAGGTCATTCTCACACTCTTCAGTAGCCTGACCTACTTAGGCGTGAACGTTGAACCTGCCGATTCTACGGTCAAAGTAGGGGATACAAAGCAACTTACTGCTTATGCAATATACAAAGACGTTAATACTAATAAGGTTTCATTTAAAGATGTAACAGCGTTAAGTGATTGGCGGGCGCAACAGAGAGATAAACTTGCCGTGAATACGACGGGGTTGATAGAAGGAAAATTTGCGGGTAACAGTGAAGTGTATGCGATCTATCAAAACATCGAAGGAGCAGGTCAGGTTAGTGTTGTTGACACATATATCAGGCAGCTAGTCGTTACGCCGGACAATGAGACAGTTCCAGAAGGAACTGCAGGACGATATAAGGCGATTGCTAAATATCATCAAGGCTTGCCTGATGAAGATGTAACTTCAAAAGCGACGTGGTCTTCTAGTGACCCTACTGTGATTCAAGTGGTTACCACAGGGGAGTTAGGAGGTAGTGGTGAAGCGTTATCTGCAGGCAGCGCGCAGATCAAAGCTGAGTTAGATGGGGTTGAGGATGAGGTAACTACCACGGTTGCTCCTCTAGTTCTAGCACAATTCGCAATAGAACCAAGACAGGATATCCTCTATTCGGGAACACCATTCCAATACCATGCTATTGCATACTATCAAGGTGGGTCGAGCAAAGATGTTACCTTAGATGCTGAGTGGTCGAGCAGCGATACCACTGCCGCGACGATTGAATCCGGAAATGCCAAGGCGGGTTTGGCGCAAGGTGTCTATGAAGGAGGGCGCGCGACGATTACGATGTCATACCAAGGCATGACAGATTTTGTTGAAACGCAAACCTACCCTGCCACAACGACAAAGGTAGAAATTGTGCCACAAAATATCACGGTTGCTACTGGTGATACTGTTGAGGTAACTGTTAATGTCACTTTCTCTGATGGTCGTGTTGAGAACTACGCCAAATATGTCTCTTGGAACAGCTCAAACATGAATGTGGCATACCCTTCCAAGCAATATGTAAGTGGTATTTCGGTAGGTACCGCTACCATCACTGCATCATTTGAAAATGTCACAGGTGATGCGTTAGTTACGGTAACGCCCTAGGTATTGACCTTGATATTATGAAGTTAAAAACGGCTCCCTTGAGGAGCCGTTTTTAGTGATGGAACTATCGATTAACAAATGGCCATTTAATTCACTTAACAAAAATAATTCCATTGAATAGTTGCGGACATTGATTTGCCCTATATAATAAAACCATTCTACATTATTTGATAAATATCAAAAAAAGTTGAGAGCAAGAAGAGAACTTGCCCTAAGATGTTCAAACAAAGACGATTTTGAACAAATTTGTGAAGTGAAACCATGATTGTACCGCGCTAGGGGCTGCCACTTGGAGTCCATACTTGCGCATAATGACCAAATTTTAAGCATTTCGACTTTAGGCGGGATGTAAGACCATTTTCTAACTTTCAAATTTCACTTTTTAGGAGAGCCATTGTGACTAATATTGTCGTTGTTGGTGGTGGCGCAGGCGGACTTGAGCTTGCGACCAAATTAGGCCGAACACTTGGACGTAAAGGGCGCGCCAATATTACGCTTGTTGATCGTAAAGCAAGCCATTTATGGAAGCCACTTCTACACGAAGTAGCGACCGGCTCATTGGACGAAGGGGTTGATGCGCTAAGCTATCGTGCCCACGCGAAAAATCATCATTTTGATTTTCAAATGGGCAGTCTGAAAGAGATTGATCGTGAGCGAAAAAGCATTACGCTAAGTGAATTGAGAGACGAGCACGATGAACTATTGATGCCGAGCCGTGAGATCGCTTATGACATCTTAGTGCTTGCGATTGGCTCAACATCAAACGACTTCAATACTCCTGGTGTTCGTGAGAACTGCATCTTCTTAGATAGCCCAGAACAGGCACACCGTTTCCGTACAGAGATGAACAATGAGTTCCTAAAACTGCATGCGAAAAATGGTCACGGTACTGTCGATATTGCGATCGTTGGTGCTGGTGCAACAGGTGTAGAGCTGTCTGCTGAACTGCATAACGCGGTCAAAGAGCTTCGTACTTATGGTTTCGGTGACCTGGATTCGAGTAAGCTGAACGTAAACTTAATTGAAGCGGGTGAGCGTATTCTTCCAGCGCTTCCTCCACGTATTTCAAGCGCAGCGCATTCTGAACTGACAAAACTGGGTGTAACTGTTCGCACTGCCACTATGGTGACTCAAGCGGACAAAGATGGCTTAACTACTAAAGATGGCGAAAAAATCCCGGCACAAATAATGGTTTGGGCGGCAGGAATCAAAGCGCCAGACTTTATGAAAGACATTGCCGGTTTGGAAACTAACCGTATCAACCAGTTAGTAGTAAAAGACACGCTGCAAACCACGCGTGATGACGATATTTTCGTTATCGGTGACTTGGCTCAGTGTACCCAAGCTGATGGTAAATTTGTGCCCCCACGTGCTCAAGCTGCGCACCAAATGGCGAGTCGTGCGTTTAGTAACATCGTTGCTAAACTGACAGACAGAGAATTAAAGCCTTACGTATACAACGATCACGGCTCCTTAGTATCATTGAGCCGATTCTCAACCGTAGGTAGTTTAATGGGTAACCTAACCAAGGGCTCTATGATGGTAGAAGGCCGAATCGCTCGTGTGGTTTACATTTCGCTTTATCGTATGCACCAAATGGCTTTACATGGCGTGTTAAAGACCGGATTAATGATGTTGGTTGGTCGTATTAACCGTGTATTGAGACCAAACTTGAAATTGCACTAATACCTAGTGATAACAGAGAGGCGCTGAAAAGCGCCTCTTTTTTTATCTCAGAGCCACTGGTTCAACGGGTAGGGGGAATGAGGGAATAGACCAGTCCAGCTTTTGGTTTACCATCAAAAATAAAGCGATTCTGCGCTAAACACTCGTAGGTTGCTCCGATACGTTCAGCAAGCCTATGGCTAGCGGTATTGCCTGGGTCGCAAACAATTTCTAGTCGGGTGAGTAATAAATTGGCAAAACTGAATTCCACCAACGCATCGAGCGCTTCCAAGGCATAGCCCTGCTTTTGAGCATCGTCTCTTAGCCAATAGCCAAGGCTTCCCATGTTGAAGGTATGATAAAACTCATTGAGCGCCACCATACCTAGAAACTGTTCGGTTTTTCGGTCAAACAATGCAAAGCCAAATGCCACGGCTTTCACCCAGTTAACTCGAGTCGCGCCAATGAAATCCATCGCTTCATGTTGAGTAAAGTCTTTATGACACCAATCTATCCATTGATGCAATGAGGGAGATTCTTGGATTGCGACTGCCAGTTGCTCGGCATCGTTAACATCCAATAGTCGAAGGCATAATCTTTTTGTGTAGATAGTGTAATGCGTATTCATAATGCCTTGGAATGGAACAGGAATTGAAAAAAGGGCCTTATTTTAGGCCCTTTCTGGATTAGTTCTGTACTCTTCGAACTTGGATGATCATGCCCATTAACGGATGGTCTAGGTAGTGCGTTTCACTACTTCTCATGCGACGTTTCTGATCAAATCGATAGTCCTTGAGAAAGGTTTGAACTTCACGTTGAGGCTCTATGGCCTGTAAGTTGCCAGCAATGACGTTACTATCTGCAGTCCCTGTCGCTACAGAATTGTCAGCAGACGGCTCCATCGGTTCTGTTGCCGTGACTGAATCAGTAACAATCACCTCTTTTGTGCTTGGCGAGCGAAGGTCTAGTTGGGCTTCAGCATACAAATAATGCTGCACGTATATCTGTAATTTACCGTCAAGCTCGTACAACGGTTTATCTATGGCCACTTCCGTTACGCCATCAACCGGGCTTGTGGTGTTGCTGTTGCTGCCCTTCTCTGTTCCATCGGCATTAAAACCAGCTGAGTAATCTTTCCCTGCACGAATATGGAAAATTGGAGCAGAGCCTCTACCGTTATCGCCTTGGCGCCATGCTTTGTGCATGAGCACCGTATAGCCTGCATGATTTTTTAGTTTTGCCGCTTCATCATTCAATTGGTATGAAGAGTAAGGCAGCATCTGAACGCCTTTCGACGCGCGATAACTGGCATCGTTCATTGAACCAGCGCGGCTAAAGTCTATTTGCGGCATGGTGTTTGGCCAAGACTCGTTTACTTTTTCAGGGTTTACCGCACGTTTGAAAACGATCACTTCTATATCAAATTGTCTCTGCGCCAAACTTGGCATAGAAACCAATAGGAGTAGCAGTGGGATCAGTTTTTTCATTGTTTCTCCATTGATTGCCACTATCATTGAGTGCAATCCCATTATATCAATTAATACAGGACGTTGCTGAAACATTTCACGGTGAAAAATCGTTGCAGCTGTAAGCAATTATGCGTTCGGAAGTCGATTGGCTTCAAACTCGTCAAGCATGTTATTGAGGTAGCTTAAGCGTTTACGCCTATCGGTTAACGCTTCCATAAACTTGAACTTAGTTGGCCCTTCCATCGCAAACTTTGTTGGCTGCGCTTGAAGTAGTTTAACCAAGAAGGCTGGGTTAATGTCAGCATCCGGATAAAATTCAATATAGCCACCTTTATCATGGGCTTCTACTTTTTTAACTTTCAGTGCTCTACCACGAAGCTTCATTTGTGAGACGGCAAGAAGGTGTTTGGCAGCATCTGGCAGCAGGCCAAATCGATCAATCAGTTCCACTTTTAGCTCGTCGAGCTCTTCGTTATCTATAACGCTTGCGATCCGTTTATACATAGATAGACGAGTATTGATATCCGGAATATAGTCATCAGGGAGCAAAGCGGGGATACGTAATTCCACTTCAGTTTGTTCGCGAAGTAGATCGTCCAAAGAGGGCTCTTTACCTTCTTTTAGCGCTTCCACGGCTTGCTCTAACATTTCCATATAGAGTGAGAATCCAACGGACTGAATTTGGCCACTCTGTTCATCTCCTAAAAGCTCTCCAGCGCCACGAATTTCAAGGTCATGAGTCGCTAGAGTAAAGCCGGCCCCAAGATCTTCTAGCGAGGCGATAGCGTCTAATCGCTTCACTGCATCTTTTGTCATGGCTTTTGGATGAGGAGTCAGCAGATAAGCATACGCCTGGTGGTGTGAGCGACCCACACGTCCACGAAGTTGGTGAAGCTGCGCTAAGCCAAGGTTATCAGCACGATCCATGATGATGGTGTTAGCGGTTGGCACGTCGATGCCCGTCTCAATGATGGTCGTACATACTAGTAAATTAAAACGTTGATGATAGAAATCATTCATAACTCGCTCTAGTTCACGTTCACGCATCTGGCCGTGGGCAACTGTGACGCGTGCTTCGGGGACTAACTTTTCTAAGTCTGCCGCGACCTTTTCAATGGTTTCAACCTGATTGTGAAGGAAATAGACCTGACCACCACGCATGATTTCACGAAGTATTGCTTCGCGTACAACACTGTCTTCGCTTTGACGCACAAAGGTCTTAATGGCAAGACGTCTCGCTGGCGGTGTAGCAATGATGGAAAGA
The DNA here is from genome assembly GCF_900088415.1 of Vibrio mediterranei. Classification (GTDB taxonomy): domain Bacteria; phylum Pseudomonadota; class Gammaproteobacteria; order Enterobacterales; family Vibrionaceae; genus Vibrio; species Vibrio mediterranei. The sequence goes on along the minus strand of NZ_FLLQ01000002.1, from coordinate 392,900 downwards.
TCGCGCATGCCACTCATGGCCATATTCAGCGTTCGTGGAATAGGCGTTGCTGTTAAGGTCAAAATGTCGACATCGGCACGCATCGCTTTCACTTTTTCTTTTTGCCTCACACCAAATCGATGTTCTTCATCAACGATGAGTAGGCCAAGATCTTTAAACTGAATGTCACTAGAGAGCAGTTTGTGGGTGCCAACGACAATATCCACCTTTCCATCGGCGACGTCTTGTAGGATGGCTTTTTGCTCTTTGGCCGATTTAAAGCGCGACAAGACTTCAACACGGATTGGCAGGTTGGCAAATCGATCGCGGAAGTTCTCAAAATGCTGCTGTGCCAGCAGTGTTGTAGGAACCAGCACTGCGACCTGTTTACCGTTGTCGGTTGCCACAAATGCAGCGCGCATTGCGACTTCTGTTTTTCCGAAGCCAACATCACCACAAACCAAACGATCCATGGCTTTAGGCTGACACATATCAGACATGACAGCATTGATGGCCTGTGCTTGGTCGTCAGTTTCTTCAAATGGGAAACCAGCTTTAAAGGTCGCATATTGGTCACGATCTAAGCTGAATTTAAAGCCAGGTTTTAACTCGCGCTTGGCGTATACGTCGAGCAACTCTGCCGCAACATCACGCACTTTTTCAGCGGCTTTTCTACGGGCTTTAGCCCAGGATTCACTGCCTAATTTGTTGAGTGGTGCCGATTCTTCCGCACCACCAGAGTAGCGTCCGATTAAGTTTAGTGACGCGACAGGGACGTACAGCTTGGCATCATTTTGGTATTCGAGTGTGACGTATTCTGTCGTCATGCCGCCCGCTTCAAGTGTTTGCAAGCCGACGTAGCGGCCAATACCGTGGTCAATATGAACAACGGGTTGGCCTGGCTTGAGTTCAGCAAGGTTGCGAATGACGGTGTCACTATTAATCGAGCGTTTTTCTTTCTTGCGTCGTTGAATAACGCGGTCGCCGAGCATGTCACTTTCGCAGATCAGTGCGAACTGCTGTTGATAAGCAAAACCATGTTCACATTGACCAATAACAAGTGTGAACTTATCGTCGCTCTTCAGCGCATCGAGAAAATGTTCTTTCTCTTGTGGCCTCAGTTTTATGCGATGCAGTAATTCGAGTAGCGCCTCTCGACGGCCCTCAGATTCCACCGAGAAAATCACTTTACCAGCGTACTGCTCCGTAAACTGACGGATTTGAGCCATCGGCTCTTTTAATTGATGCTGTACTGCTAAATCAGGAAGTGCCTCGACGGGAGCATTGACGCGTCCTGCTTTTTCATCCACAGAATCAACTGAGCACAGCAACTGTGGATAGGCTTTAAGCTGTGAATAGAACTCATCTTTTTGCAGCCAAAGCGCACTCGGTTCTAACAGTGGGCGCAAAGGATCGACCTTTCGCTGCTCATAACGCGTTTCAACGTCAGATAAAAAGGTGTCTATGGCGGACTCAATATCACCCACAGCGATAATTTGGGAGTCTTGGCTGATGTAATCAAATAGCGTTTCAGTATGCTCAAAGAACAGAGGCTGCCAATACTCTATACCCGCTGGCCAAGTGCCTTTTGTTACCTGCATGTAGACTGATTCTGGTTCGCGCCTTGCGTCGAATTGTTGTCTCCAGCGAACACGAAACTCTTCAATCGCGTCTTTTGTCGTAGGAAACTCATGAGCTGGGAGGAGTCGAATCTCGCTAATATCTTCGATGGAACGTTGGTTTTCCGGATCAAAGGTGCGAATAGTGTCGATTTCATCGTCAAAGAAATCAATGCGATAAGGCGCAGAGCTTCCCATGGGGAAGAGATCGAGAATTGAACCCCTACTTGCATATTCACCGGGACCAAACACTTGGTCTACATGTCGGTAGCCAGAGTTTTCTAGCTGTAGACGTAGTTTATCCAGTGAAAACAAATCACCAGTTTTTACCATCAAGGTATGTTGCATTAAGAAATCGCGAGGACTTTGCCTTTGCAACAAAGTGCTTACCGGGACGATAGTGATCCCTTTTGACTGTTGCGGTAGGGCGTATAGCCGTGCAATACGATCTGAAATTATATCCTGATGTGGCGAGAAATTATCGTATGGCAAGGTTTCCCAGTCAGGAAATAGCGCAACCTCTCCTGGAAAGAACTGTTCTAGTTCACCTTGAAGTTTAAGAGCAAGCTGTGGGTCTGGCACAACCAGTAAAGTATGATCAGTATAGGCGTTAGCATGCTCGCTGATAGCAAGGGCTAATGCGCCACCAATCAGGTTACCGAGAAACTTTTTATCACCGGCACCCGTTGGTGCATTAAGAGGAAGTAGTTGACAATTACTCATAGTATTTATTGGTTGTCTCTGTCTAGCGAGCGCTGTCGAAGCAATTTCTGTTGTTGGTATAAAGCGGCTTTAATTAGTAGGTCTTGGTGTTCTTCAAGGATTCGTACAAAACTCAACGTAGCCAGTTGGCCTGATTCGGAGTTCTGTATATCGGTGACTTCTGCATAACAATAAATACCAGCAGGTGGGTGATCTAGGAAAAGCTTCACCTTGGCTATTTGACCAACTTTCAGTGCTTCTGAAGTGATATAGGTAAGTTGACCTGCGCCAAAACTGTGAGTGACGTGGCGCTGTGCAGGATCGTCTTGTTGCGAAATAATATAATTAAGCAGCAAATTAAGCTTGCTGTTTTGCTGTTCAATTAACTCGGCAACATGCTTGAGGTTATGTTGATTCAGTTCGTGCTTTGCAGCATCATTTTGCTGATCGAGTAGACTAAATTCACTCGATGCCATAAATGGAGCTGGAATTTCAGCAATGTATTGGTCTAGGTCGGGTAGAGTACTACCAGGTGCTAGTGGCTCAATGTTGGCTTTTAAAGGTCCATTTACGGTGAAGAATTCGTTCTGCTGCATACATTTTTCCTAATCGACTTGAATTAATTATCTCTGTGTATGTCTGAGTTATCAAGAAAATGACCGAATGAAAGGTCAAAAGTACGTAATTTAAAAGGAAATTTACAATCGGGGCTACAACCCAATGGGTTTTCTGGTTACATTACTCATAGATTTCGTCCCATGGCCATTATTATGTTTCACCCTTTGCCCGTTTTTATTGGATTACGTTACCTAAGAGGTCGCTCAGGCGATCGCTTTAGTCGGTTCGTATCTTATATGTCGACCGCAGGAATCACTATCGGTGTTTTGTCGCTCGTTACTGTTCTCTCAGTAATGAACGGATTTGAAGCTCAACTGAAAGGTCGAATTCTTGGCGTTTTGCCTCAAGCGGTTATTTCACATGATTCAGGTCGAGTCGACTTAAATGACAAGCCAGATGCGTTGCTGAATAGTTTTGCTACTAGTCAGCCAGCGGTCCCTATTGTCCGCAGTGAGGCTGTGGTCCAAAGCCATCAGGGATTGTCTGCTGCCATGATGATTGGAATTGAGCCCGAAACTGATGATCCGATTCGCTATCGTCTGGTAAGTGGTAGCCTAGATAATTTACAAGCAGGAAAGTATCAGGTTTTGTTGGGTCATACGCTTGCCCGAGAGCTCGATGTGCGCGTTGGCGATAAGGTAAGACTAATGGTTACCAGTGCTAGCCAGTATACGCCGCTTGGGCGAATCCCGAGTCAGCGAATGTTTACTGTTGCTGGGCTTTATAGCACTGGCTCCGATGTGGATGGCCAATTAGTCGTAACTCATTTGAAAGATGCCGCCAAGTTGATGCGTTACAAAGCCGATGAAGCGAGTGGGTGGAGACTGTTCTTCAATGACCCGTTTGTGGTCTCCAGTTTAAGTGAGCAGCCATTGCCGGACGGTTGGTTATGGAGTGACTGGCGTGATCAACGTGGCGAATTGTTCCAAGCTGTAAAAATGGAAAAGAATATGATGGGGCTGATGCTCGGGCTCATTATCGGCGTAGCGGCGTTCAATATTATTTCCGCACTGATTATGGTGGTGATGGAGAAACAATCAGAGGTTGCCATTTTGAAAACGCAAGGCATGACTGATCGTCAAGTGCTCGCCATCTTTATGGTTCAGGGTGCCAGCAGTGGTGCACTCGGAGCCATTGTTGGTGGCATTCTTGGTGTGTTGTTGGCAAACAACCTTAATAGCCTACTGGAAGTCATGGGTGTCGCTTTATTTAGCTTTGGCGGACAGTTACCGATAGTGGTGAATCCTAGCCAAATTATTGTCGTTGTTATTTGTGCTGTGTTGCTGAGTCTAGCAGCCACATTGTTTCCTTCTTTCCGAGCATCATCCGTTAAACCAGCAGAGGCTTTAAGATATGAGTAGTCCGTTAATCGCCTGTCAAAACATCCGAAAAACGTATCACGATGGGGCGGTGGATACCGAGGTACTTAAAGGCGTGAGTTTTGAGATCTCCAAAGGTGAGTTGGTGTCTATAATTGGTTCTTCTGGCTCCGGTAAATCAACGCTACTTCACGTACTAGGTGCTTTGGATGAGGCAACGGAAGGGGAGGTTACTTTCCTTGGTGAGCCTCTACTGACTTTAAGCAGCAACCAACAAGCCAAGCTTCGTAATGAGCACTTAGGGTTCGTATATCAGTTCCATCATCTACTCAGTGACTTTACAGCGGTAGAAAACGTGGCGATGCCGTTACTTATTGGTGGTATGGGAACTAAACTAGCGAAGGCCGAAGCGAGTGCATTACTTGAGCGAGTGGGGCTAAAACATCGTTTAGAGCACCGACCTTCTGAGCTTTCGGGGGGAGAGCGCCAACGAGTTGCCATCGCTAGAGCCTTGGTCAATAAGCCTGCGTTAGTGTTGGCTGATGAGCCGACCGGTAACCTTGACCATACGACGGCTTTATCTATATATGACTTGATGCGAACACTTAACCAAGAATACGGAACCGCTTTTCTAGTGGTGACTCATGATAATGAGTTAGCCGCGAAAATGGATAGGCAGATGCATATGCAAGACGGCCTGCTACTCGATGCCAAAATTGCGTAATTCAAGGAGCTAACGTGTCACTATCGTTTTTTATTGGTAAACGTTTTAGCAAAGCCAAACAACGTAACAAAATGGTGTCGTTTATTTCGATTTCATCCATTGTTGGCATCGCTGTTGGGGTGGCGGTGATTGTCATTGGTTTGTCTGCGATGAATGGCTTTGAGCGCGAGCTGAAGAATAGAGTGTTATCCGTAATTGCCCATGGTGAGTTTGAAGGTGTGAATGCTCCTATCAAAAACTGGCAAAAGGTGATGGACTCGGCAATGGAACATTCAAAAGTGGAGGCGGCTGCGCCCTATATTCGAATGACAGCGCTGGTTGAAAAGGGCAGCCTACTCAAAGCTGTTGAAATTCGTGGCGTTGACCCTGAGCTTGAAACCAAAGTGTCGACACTACCGGGCTTTGTCAAAGGCACAGCTTGGCAAAATTTTCATGCCGGTGAGCAGCAAGTGATTCTCGGCAAAGGGGTCGCAGATCAAGTGGATGCGAAAGTAGGTGACTACGTAACGTTAATGATCCCAACCACTAGTAACACCAGCAAAGTGCAAGCGCCAAGAAGAGTTCGAGTCCAAGTCTCTGGTTTGCTCGAGTTAAATGGACAGATTGACCATAGCTTGGCGATTGTTCCGTTAGCAGATGCTCAGCAGTATGCTCGACTAGGTAATCAAGTTACTGGCGTTTCTATAAAAGTAGATGACGTATTCAATGCCCCTTTGATTGTTAGAGAGGTGGGTAATACCTTAACGGAGTACGTCTATTTACGTAGCTGGAAACAGAAATATGGTTTCCTATATCGAGATATTCAGTTAGTTCGTACCATTATGTATTTGGTGATGGTTTTGGTTATTGGTGTTGCGTGCTTCAATATTGTTTCAACGCTAATGATGGCGGTAAAAGATCGCGCATCTGAAATTGCAATATTACGCACGATGGGCGCCACAGATGGCCTCATAAAACGCATCTTTATCTGGCAAGGTGTATTTTCTGGCGTAGTGGGTAGTATTGTCGGTGGTATGCTGGGCAGTTTAGTTGCACTGAATCTCACACCATTAGTTTCTGGCCTCGAGTCTCTCATTGGTCATAAGTTTTTATCTGGCGACATTTACTTTGTAGACTTTCTGCCATCTGAGTTGGTTTGGAGTGATGTGGCTTTAGTAGCGGGGACTGCAACGGTGTTAAGTCTGATTGCGACATGGTATCCAGCAACAAAGGCAAGTCAGTTAAACCCTGCTTCAGTGCTGAGCGCCAAGTAATTTAATCTCAAGAAAAAGCCCGTCAATGAATATCATTGACGGGCTTTTTCATATTTGGTCGACAGTCTTGTTACTTAGAAGTGTCGTCACACTCGTAGTTTCTGTTTACGACTCTGTTGTCGGTTCCAAGCTAACGTTATCTTGTAGCGCGTTGCTGCCAACTGCGAACCACAGAGTAACGCCAAAGGCCACGAATGCCGAAATACCCGGCAACAGAAGCAACAATACCACATATGGCGCATCCTAAGAGGAACGGGGGGCCAATGGTGGTCATTTGGTCGGATAAATACTGCCAAGACAACTCAAAATGGAATGGCTGTGGAGGCGTATTCAAGCAAAACGCACCGATCTTGTACGCAAAATAAAACAGTACTGGCATGGTCACAGGGTTACTAATCCAAACAAGTGCAACCGATAATGGAAGGTTAACACCAAACAGGATAGCTAACCCTGCCGCCATAATCATTTGGCTTGGTAGTGGGACAAAAGCCATAAACAAACCAACCGCAAAAGCGCCTGCCGCTGAGCGTCGATTTAAACACCAAAGGTTTGGGTTATAGAGGACATTGCCGAACACTTTCAATGCCTTTTGTCGCTTGATCATCTCGTGATCGGGCATGAAACGTTTAATGAACTTTCTTGGCATAGGGAAACATGACTCTCTTAACAGGCATTGTTGCACCGTTGGTTTTTTCACTAACACTTATCAGTGTTGCGTGGTGGCCAATGATGCCTCATTACTACTGGTTGATTCCTACATCCTTAATTAGCATAGCCTTACTAATAAAACGCTGCTCGATAATCGCAGTGGTTTTTATTGCAATGTCCGTGGCTTTGATACAAGGGAATCTTTACAAGCACCAATCGGAGGTGCTTTACCGATTTGGCACAGATATTACCATAAAAGGACGAGTTGACAGCTATTTTAAAAAAATAACTCGTGGATATGAGGTTGAATTGACGATTTTATCGATTAATGGAGAAAAATTGTCATTCTTTGAGAGACCTAGCGTTAAGTTATATGCACCGAGAGCATTAACGATGGGCGATGAACTTCAAGCTTTGGTTCAACTCAAACCCGTTGTTGGTGTTCTTAATCAGGTTGGCTTCGACAAAGAGCGATACTATTTTTCTAATCGGTTTTTAGCCGATGGTGTTCTATCGGATGACAGTCATTTTATGGTTCGTAGTACGTATGATTGGCGTTCGAAAATACATCGGTTGGTAACGTCTGTGACCGCAAACAGCCTACATCAAGGTTATTATTTAGCGTTAATTTTCGGTGACAGAAGCAAACTCGCTGGTGAAGACTGGTTGCGATTAAAACAGAGCGGACTGTCTCATCTAGTTGCTATCTCTGGTCTACATATTGGAATAGTTTTTGCCGTTGGCTATCTTGTCGGGCGGGGAACACTGCTGGTGGTGACCTTGCTTCTACCGACAGAACTACGTTGTAAAACGACACCGTTCTGTTTATTGTTAGGCATCTTTACAGGGTTGGTGTTAGCGTTTTTTTATGCTGCTTTAGGTGGGTTTGCTACATCAACAGTTCGCGCTCTACTCATGCTTGTCATTGTCAACTCGCTTTGCATTATTCACATCCGGATAATGAGTATGACCACTTTATTAGTAGCGGCCTCTCTCATACTCACCTTGATGCCTTTTTCTTCCGCAAGTGCCAGTTTTTGGCTTTCCTTTCTCGCTGTCTCCGCACTCATGGTGACCAACTCGGTTGTTTCCTATCAATTTGGTGTTCGCACTGTGTTGTATACCCATGTTTTGCTCTGCTTACTGTTCATTCCAATTGTGGTCAGCTTATTTCAAGGGGTTGCTGTCGCATCGCCTTTCTATAACTTGTTGTTTGTCCCATGGTTTAGTTTTTTAGTCGTTCCTTTATTGCTCTTAGCGACTGTAGTGACCGTACTGTCGGAGAAGGAGAATTTAATCTGGGCATTGGTCGATATGCTGATGATGCCCTTTGATTACTCTTTGAACCTATCAAACTGGTTCTGGCTTAACGCTCCAGCTTATTTTGCTTTCTATGCAATACCTTTAATTTTCACGTTGGTCCTGAGAAAAGTAGTGTCATTGAAGTGGTTGGCACTATTACTGATATTATGTGCTGTCACATTGCCATTAAAACAAAGCGGGCAAAAAGTTAGTGTCCACTTTTTTGATGTAGCCCACGGGCTCTCTGTTGCCATCAAACAGGGAGAACAAGCGGTACTTTATGATACAGGACGCGCGAGTCCAACTTTCTCTATGGCGAGCGCAGTAGTGACTCCCAATCTTTTAGCTATAGGAGTTAGAGACCTGCATGGAGTTATTATTAGTCATGCTGATAATGACCACGCTGGTGGTGAAATTGAACTCCGTAATTATTGGAAGCCTGATTGGGTCAAGAAGCCTGATGGATTGACAGAAGAGCAACTCTGTATTCGAGGTAGAACTTGGCAATGGAAGGCAGTTCGATTTGAGGCACTGTGGCCTCCGAAGAGAGTGGATAGAGCTTACAACCCACACTCTTGTGTGGTTCTGATTAGTTTTGTTCAGGGAGACAATTCAGTTCATCGAATATTGCTTACAGGCGATATTGAGAAAGTCAGTGAAATATTGATCGCCAGAACACTCTCTGAACTAGATGTTGATGTTATGAGTGTTCCTCATCATGGCAGCCGGACCTCCTCTTCTACGTTTTTGACACAATTGATTCATGCTGAGCACGTTGTGGCCTCTACGAAATTTCGTTCCCACTGGCAACTGCCTAACGAATTGGTTAAACAACGATACCTAGAGCGAGGTGCTCAATGGTATGAAACAGGTAAGCAGGGGCAGGTTAATTTCGTCTTTTTTGATGGAGAATTAACCGTTTCAACGCTTCGTAACCAGAACCTCGACCCTTGGTATAGGCAGATGTTGCGAAGCAGAGTAGAATGAACAGATAGATAAAAGAAAACGAACAATAATTATGTCGCTAAATCAAGATGAAACGACGCTGCAGACCTTTAAGCGTCTTTGGACTTATATTCGAGAGTACAAAGCGGGTCTCGTCGTTGCGGTGATCGCACTGGTGATCAATGCTGCTGCAGATACCTACATGCTATCACTACTTAAGCCTCTACTTGATGAAGGCTTTGGTGATGTCGAATCGAATTTCTTGAAAATCCTTCCTTTAATCATTCTTGGAATGATGTTCATACGTGGTACCAGTGGATTTGTCTCGACCTACTGTTTGAGTTGGGTATCCGGCAAAGTCGTCATGGAACTACGACGCAAAATATTCAGTCACTTTATGCACATGCCAGTTTCCTTTTTCGATAAAGAGTCAACTGGTGGACTGCTCTCTCGGATTACTTATGACTCAGAACAAGTTGCAGGAGCGACGAGTCGCTCGCTAGTCAGTATTGTTCGAGAAGGAGCAAGTATCATTGGTCTATTGATACTGATGTTCTGGAGCAGCTGGCAGTTATCGCTGGTTCTTTTCGCTGTCGCTCCTGTCGTAGCTTGGGCGATTAGCTTTGTATCTAAGCGTTTTAGAAAGATCTCTCGCAACATGCAAACCTCGATGGGTCATATGACCACCTCAGCCGAGCAGATGCTAAAAGGTCATAAGGTAGTGTTGAGTTACGGTGGTCAGCAAGTTGAGAAAGAGCGTTTTGATCAGATGAGTAACCAAATGAGGCAGCAAACCATGAAGATGGTAGCAGCCTCAGCGGTAGCGAATCCTGTGATTCAAATGATTGCCTCATTAGCATTGGTTGCGGTCCTTTATTTGGCGAGTTTCGATGAGATTCGTGAGCAACTTACCGCGGGTACTTTTACGGTTATTTTCTCGGCTATGTTCTCATTGATGCGTCCATTGAAAGCACTGACTGGTGTTACGGCTGAGTTCCAGCGTGGTATGGCAGCAAGCCAAACTTTATTTGGGTTAATGGACCTAGATACGGAGCGCGATACTGGTAAAGTTGAGCTGTCGAAAGTGAAAGGCGACATTAAAGTTAACGATATCACTTTCACTTATCAGGGAACCGAAAAGCCAGCGTTACGTCATGTTAGTTTTGATCTTCCTGCGGGTAAAACCATTGCGCTTGTAGGGCGTTCGGGTTCGGGTAAAAGCACCATCGCCAACTTGTTTACACGCTTCTATGACGTCGATAGCGGACATATTGAACTTGACGGCCACAAGATTGATGATATCAAGCTGACCAACTTGCGTAAGCATTTCGGATTGGTTTCTCAAAATGTTCATTTGTTTAACGATACTATTGCCAACAACATTGCCTATGCAACTGATGGAGAATATAGCCGAGAGCAAATCGAGCACGCGGCGAAATTAGCTCATGCTATGGAGTTCATTAATGGTCTCGACAACGGGCTTGATACCGTGATTGGAGAAAATGGCGCAAGCTTGTCTGGCGGTCAGAGACAACGTATCGCGATTGCACGAGCTCTGTTGCGTGATGCACCCGTTCTGATTTTGGATGAGGCGACTTCTGCACTCGATACTGAATCTGAGCGAGCGATTCAATCTGCGTTGGATGAACTTCAAAAGGATAAAACGGTGTTAGTGATAGCTCACCGCTTATCAACAATCGAAGAAGCTGACGAAATTCTCGTTGTTGATGACGGTGAGATCATCGAACGAGGTGATCACAATACGTTACTTACACATAAAGGTGCGTACGCTCAACTGCATAAAATTCAGTTTGGTGACAACGAGTGATAGAGAAACTGTGGTTTGGTCGTAATCCACTAAACTATTTATGGTGGCCGCTTTTGTGGCCACTTAGTGCGTTATATAGAGCGATTGCGAAGCGACGCAGGAAGGCTTTCAGTGAGGGTTCAAAAGATTGCTACCGCGCTTCTGTGCCTGTGATTGTCGTTGGCAATATTACCGCTGGTGGTAATGGTAAGACTCCGATCGTTATTTGGCTGGTTGAGAATTTGCAACGTCAAGGTTTCAAACCTGGAGTAGTCTCTCGAGGTTACGGGGGTAAATCTAACCATTATCCTTTGCAAGTGGAAACCCAGACCAGTACTAAAGCCTGTGGCGATGAGCCGAAGCTTATTTATGAAAGAACCAAAGTCCCTGTTGTTGTCGATCCGGTAAGATCGAATGCAGTCAAGGCACTAGAAAGTCTTGGTGTTGATGTGATTATCACCGATGATGGTCTGCAGCACTATGCGCTTGATAGAGCAATGGAAATTGTAGTGGTTGATGGAGTGCGTCGCTTTGGTAATGAGCAATCTATTCCACTAGGACCACTACGAGAAACTCTGTCTCGCTTGGAAGAAGTAGACCTTATTGTTACCAATGGCGGGGAGCCTCGTTTAGGGCAAGAGAAGCGTTTTGAATTACAGCCTGAGCTTGCTATCAATCTTACAACCAATGAGCGTAAAGCTGTGACCGAGCTAGGGCAACTCACTGCGTTTGCTGGTATTGGCCATCCTCCACGTTTTTTTAATACGTTGAATGATCTTGATGCAGATGTAGTGCGCAGCCAAGGCTTTGCAGACCATAAAGATTTTCAACCGGAACAATTATATGCCCTAAGTGATGGGTCTGATAACGTCATTATGACGGAGAAAGATGCCGTAAAATGTCGTTCATTTGCACAAAACAATTGGTGGTATTTACCTGTCACTGCTCAATTTACCGAGCAGGATGGTAGTGAAATACTCAAAAAAATAAACAAGGTAATAGAAAGTTATGGATCACAGACTTCTTGAAATCGTGGCATGCCCAGTATGTAAAGGAAAACTCACTTTTGATAAAGATAAGCAAGAGCTTATCTGTAAGCTTGATCGTCTTGCTTATCCGATTAAAGAGGGTATTCCGGTTTTACTAGAGCCTGAAGCGAGACACATGAGTATGGAAGAGGGACGCTAATGTCTTTTACCGTCATTATCCCAGCAAGGTATGAATCTTCTCGTTTACCAGGTAAGCCGTTAGCGGATATTGGTGGCAAACCGATGATCCAGCACGTTTATGAGAAGTCGCTACAATCTGGTGCCGATCGCGTAATCATTGCAACCGACGATCAAAGAGTGGAGCTCGCAGCAAAACAATTTGGTGCCGAAGTTTGTATGACTTCTCCGACTCACGAGTCTGGCACCGAGCGTTTAGCGGAAGTGGTAGCGTCAATGAAAATCGCACCCGATCACATCGTTGTGAATGTGCAAGGTGATGAACCTTTGATTCCAGCATGCATTATTAAGCAAGTCGCTAATAATCTTGAGAGCAGCACGGCGCCAATGGCTACCCTCGGTGTAACGATTGAGAATGAATCGGAAGTCTTTAACCCGAATGCGGTAAAAGTAGTGACGGATGAGCAAGGTTATGCGTTGTACTTCAGTAGAGCAACGATACCTTGGGATCGTGATGCTTACGCTTCAGAGCCGAAAAAACATGCAACTAGCCCTCTACTGAGACACATTGGCATCTATGCTTATCGTGCTGGGTTTATTAAGACTTATGTAGAATGGGAGCCGAGTGCACTTGAACGAATTGAGTGCCTAGAGCAGCTTCGAGTGCTTTGGTATGGAGAGAAAATCCACGTTGCAGCAGCTCAGGAAGCACCACCAGCGGGGGTAGATACTCCTGAAGATCTTGAGCATGTTAGGGCGATTGTCGCTCAGCAATAAGAGCTTTGCTTAAATTACTTATCTCTTTAAAGCCGGGTGATTGGTGGGGATTTCCAACCAATCACCCGGTTGCAAGTTTCCAATCTCAAACCCAGCCATCGAAGCACGAATAAGCCTTAATGTTGGGAAACCAATATTGGCTGTCATTCGGCGCACTTGTCGATTTCTTCCTTCAATAATTGTAATGCTTAACCATGTGGTAGGAATGTTGGCACGAAAGCGCACAGGTGGGTGACGCTCCCAAACTTCAGGCGTTTCCATAAGGCTTACTTTCGCAGGCAATGTAGGCCCATCTTTAAGCACTACACCACGTCGCAGTTTATCTAAGTCATCCTCACTGGGCGCTCCATCGACCTGAACCCAATAGGTTTTTTCTGACTTGGATTTTGGTTGAGTCAGTCTAGCTTGCAAAATACCATCGTTGGTAAGAACCATCAGCCCTTCGCTGTCTCTGTCGAGGCGTCCGGCGGCGTATACATCTTTGACAGGTATGTAATCGGCAAGGGTTTTACGTCCGTCACCATCTGTGAATTGACTTAAAGTGTCATAAGGTTTGTTGAAGAGGATAACTTTGCGTTCTTCAATGGGTAGTCTGCTTCGGTTAGTGTCTGTTTTTCGTTTAAACGCCGGTTTCGAAGTGGACTTTCGCGGTCTACTTCCTGGACCTGAGTGCTGTTTGAAACGTGTAGAAGCAGCGCGGCTTTTCGACTTACTACGAGGTGCCGCTGTTTTATTCGTCATGTTAACTACCTTGCAAAAATGTAAACAAACTGTGTGGTGTAGTTTTGTCTACGGTTGTTTTGAGCTATCATAAGCGCGCTCAAAAACAGGAATAACGCACAAGATAATAGACTAATTACCCAAATTTGTTTAATTATAAGTGCTTAGGATTTCGTTTGACTGAACAAAAAAAGCCCAATTGAGAGGGTTTTCATGTACAAACTTTTTGTATCAACCACTCAATCGCGTTCCGTCATAACGTTTACGTGTCCTTGATGAAGGCACGTTGATTAATAAGGGTACTCATACCCAATTAGAACGATAGGGAAATTTCATGCCTACAGAAAAGCCGACAATTATCTATACCATTACTGATGAAGCTCCAGCGCTCGCAACATACTCGTTGCTGCCAATCATTCAGTCATTTACTGCTTCATCTGGTATCAGTGTTGAAACGAGAGACATTTCACTAGCAGGGCGTATTATTGCTAACTTCCCTGAATACCTAAAAGAAGAGCAACGTATTGGTGATGCACTAGCTGAACTTGGTGAGCTGGCGAAAACACCAGAAGCGAACATTATCAAGCTACCAAATATCTCTGCGTCTATCCCACAGCTACAGGCTGCTATTAAAGAACTTCAAGCAAATGGCTATGATTTACCAAACTACCCAGAAGAGCCAGGCACGCCAGAACAAGAAGCTATCAAAGCGACTTATGACAAGATCAAAGGCAGTGCGGTAAACCCGGTTTTACGTGAAGGTAACTCAGACCGACGCGCACCGCTATCTGTTAAGAACTATGCTAAGAAAAACCCGCATTCAATGGGAGCATGGTCGAAAGATTCTAAGTCTCATGTTTCTAGCATGGCAGATAAAGACTTCTTCGGTAGTGAAAAATCGGTCACTGTTGCTGATGCGACGGATGTGAAGATTCAATTTACTTCAGCTACTGGCGAGACTAGTGTTCTTAAAGAGAAGGTTGCCCTGCAAGCGGGTGAAATCATCGACGCATCTGTAATGAACAAGAAAGCATTGGTGTCTTTCTTTGAAGAGCAAATTGCAGAAGCGAAACAGCAAGATGTTCTGCTTTCATTGCACATGAAAGCGACGATGATGAAGGTCTCTGACCCAGTTATTTTTGGTCACGCAGTTAAAGTTTACTACAAAGATGTATTTGCAAAACACGGTCAGCTATTTGAAGAACTAGGTGTTGATGTAAACAACGGTATTGGTGATGTTTACGCAAAAATCGCCTCACTACCAGCTGCTCAAAAAGCTGAGATTGAAGCCGATCTAGCAGCTGTTTATGAAACTCAACCTGCACTTGCAATGGTTGACTCTGACCGTGGTATTACCAACCTACACGTACCAAGTGACATTATCGTTGATGCTTCTATGCCAGCGATGCTTCGTTCATCTGGCCAAATGTGGGGCCCGGATGGTAAGCAGAAAGATACCAAAGCAATGATCCCTGATCGTAGCTATGCAAGTATCTATCAAGCAGTTATCGACTTCTGTAAAGAGAATGGTGCATTTGATCCAACGACGATGGGTAGTGTGCCAAACGTAGGTCTGATGGCTCAAAAAGCAGAAGAGTACGGTTCACACGATAAGACTTTCATTCTAAAAGGTGATGGCAAAGTCGAAGTTATCGATACAGCCGGTAATGTGCTTATCGAGCAGTCAGTTGAAGAAGGCGATATCTTCCGTATGTGTCAGGTGAAAGACGCACCGATTCAAGATTGGGTGAAACTGGCTGTGACACGCGCTCGTGCATCAAGCACGCCTGCGGTATTCTGGCTGGACGAAAACCGTGCCCACGATGCTGAGTTGATCAAAAAAGTGAATCAATATCTTCCAGAGCACGATACGTCATGTCTAGAAATTTATGTGAAGGCTCCTCTGGAAGCAACACTGTTCTCACTAGACCGAATTAAGAAAGGTGAAGACACCATTTCTGTCACTGGTAACGTTTTACGTGATTACCTAACAGACTTGTTCCCAATTCTTGAACTTGGCACATCAGCGAAGATGCTATCTATTGTTCCATTGATGAACGGTGGCGGCCTATTTGAAACAGGCGCTGGTGGCTCTGCGCCTAAGCACGTTCAACAGGTTCAAAAAGAAAATCACTTACGTTGGGACTCTTTAGGTGAATTCTTAGCACTAGCAGCTTCTCTAGAGCATCTGGCGGTCGTTTCTGGTAAAGAAAAAGCGAATGTACTAGCGAAAGCACTTGATGAAGCAACAGGCAAGTTCCTAGACAACAACAAATCGCCATCACGTCGCGTTGGTGAGTTAGACAACCGTGGTTCTCACTACTACCTAGCTCTATACTGGGCTCAAGCATTAGCTCTTCAAACAGAAGACAAAGCACTAGCAGATGAGTTCGCGCCAATTGCAGAGCACCTTGCGTCAAACGAGAGTGTTATTGTTTCTGAGCTAAACAGTGCTCAAGGCGTTGCAGGCGACCTTGGTGGTTACTATCAATTTGACGATGTGAAGACTTCAACGTTAATGCGTCCAAGCTCTACATTGAATAACATTGTTGGCTAATCGCTAAACATCGAATTGTGAAAGGCATAAAAAAACCACCGAAAGGTGGTTTTTTTATGCCTTGAGGAAATGTCTATTAAAATAAAATGCTTAATAATCAGTGTTATATAGTTTTCAATAAAGTTGTTAATCGTTATTGGAAATCATATGTGTGGACATTATGTGGACACTGCTAAGGGATTCATTCTCACTGCGTCCTGCAAGAAGTCCGGTGCAAGGTGGGCATAACCTAGCGTCTGTTTGATATCCGAATGACCTAAGATTTTTTGGAGCGTTAGGATGTTGCCACCGTTCATAATGAAATGACTAGCAAATGAATGTCTCAAGATATGGGTTTTCTGACTTTTTGGTAAATCGAATCCTAACCTAATGAGAATTAGTCGGAGCTCTTTTTGAAAGTCGTAAGGGAATAACGCGCCTCCATCCTCTGGATAGATTCGTTCATACAGTTCTTTGCTAATTGGAACTGTCCGAGACTTATCGGTTTTGGTTTGGGTGAACCGGATTCTATAGGGTGACAAGTTGCTTGCTTTGAGAGTTATCATTTCTCGCCATCGTGACCCTGTAGACAAACAAATATCAACAGCATTCAACATTAACGGATTACCTTGGATCTCTGACCTAAGCGTTTTTATCTGCTCATGCGTCAAAAATGCCATTTCCTGTTTTCTAACTGTAGGACGCTTAATTCCCTTGAGTGGATTCTCATGGCGATAATTGCCCGACTCAATCAGAACTGTGAAGACGTTGCTCAAACACTGCATGGAACGCCTTATTGTGCTGTCCTTTAGCTTTCTAGCTTGTAAGTCAGCAACCCAATCAGTAATGAGTTTTGAATCAATCTTATGAGCGGGTGGGTCGTTGAGTTCACGACAGAACCTAGTCAAGTCACGCTTGTAAGGAATGGCAGTTCTTTTGAATTGCCCTGATATTTCCCACCACACCTCGATTAGCTCTGAAAGTAGTCGGGTATCTTTAGGCTTACTGACCCATTTCTTATCATGCTCAGTTGCCAAAATGTGTTTTTCATAAGCCAACGCTTCTGACTTTTTGTCGAATTTCTTACGGAATCGCTTTCCCGCTCGACCCGCAGGACGAATATCAACTAGCCACTTATCGTTGTCTTTTTTTACGGTCATAGTGAGCGCATCACCATCGCAGCGCGACCAATGATTTTTAGTCGGTTTAAATCTTCGCCGAACATAGAAAATGAATCGTAGTCTGGATTGTCAGAAATGATTTCATAGCCTTGCTGCAGGATGTTCCATTTCAAGCGCTTCACATAAACCATGTCATCGACACGTATAACGTAAACGCCATCTTTAACCGGTTCTGTTAGCTCTCTTGTGTCTACAAGAATTCGGTCATTGTCATTCATGGTCGGCAACATACTTGAACCTGAACAGAAAACGACAGCCGTGTGTTCTGGCTGTAAGCCCAAGTCACGAATTAGATGCGCTGAAACCGTAAATGTGCCTGTTTGATGCTCGCCACTGACGAGCTTTCCTGCTCCCGCTGCTGCATTAACATTAAATTCGGGAATTGATACCGAATCGTTGTTAGGTGCAGTCGTGTGAATTGCTGAAACGTTACTTTCTCCAAGTGTGCCGTACTTCTCATTTAGAGCATTTAACACTTCATCATGAAAATTCGAAACATGGTATTCAAGAGCACGTCCATTGCCAGCCGCTTTTCTGCTTATCCAATTGTTTCTTTTAGCTTTTTGTGAGATTCCAGTAGTTGAATTTGGCATTCCTTTTAGCCCTATCAACTCTGTACTCAAGAACCATTCACGCATAAATAACCCTTAACTAACATTGACAAACACTAATGAATGGAATTACTGTAACTAACGTAAACTAACACAGACTAACAATATTCAATTCATAAGCGAGGTTACGTGTAATGTTAGAACATAATGAGCAGTCAGGAAACAATATAAACAAACAATATGCGCCATTTGTGACGCCTGAAAAGTATGCAGAGCTAGCTGGTTTCACAGTAGACGCCGTTAAATGTCAGGTACAAACAGGCAAGTTACCCGTTATCCGCCGTGAAGGTGGTCGTCGTGGACGCACGTTAATCAACATGAAAGCTCTTGAAGAGTATGCGAAAGAGCAAGCTCAAGAGTACACAGATTGGAAAGCGGCGATTTAAGGGGGCAATGATGCAAACCAACACTGCACCGATACATTCAATCAATATTGATTTCTCACATTCAAGTGAAGCAATGGAGCTTTTCAAGATAGTTAAAGCTCGTCTGGATTGGTTAAGCCCGAGCTCTCCTGAATTTGCATTTCTGCACCCTGTTTATTTGCAGTTGAAGCAAGATGTTGAGCTTTTAGAAAGTTTGGAGGTGTAGGGTGGATATTGATTACACGCCTGCAATCTCCATTGTGGACGCACCAATCAGTGACCCGATACATGCACCCTGTGAAGATATGGCAGGGTGCGCCAACTTCGACCCTGATAAGTGCGAAAACTCCGCTCGAAAGGTAGAAGAACTTCGCTCGAAGTTTGGTTTCAACCGTTCGCGCTCTCGCAAGCTTAACGTTAACCCTCTTACGTGGAAAAAGCGCTAGTCTGCCAATGAGAAAAATCGATAAACCAACCAATAACCCTTTGTCCAAGCTCCCGAACAATTTGCGTCAGGAGCTTGCGACTTACGTTGTGAAAAACCAAGTATCCGCGCCGCACTTAACGATGGTCTCAAACCATCACCATACATTTGGAGGTCAAACGCCAAAGGCACGAGTATTTGAGTTTGCTCATGCTGTTGCTAACAAGTTCAAGCTACCTAATGACATTCGCAATTACATCGATAAAGCCTCTGCGGTTCGCTTTCGCAAATATGGATTTAAACGCGCACTGGATTTTATCGAGTCACGAAGTGGTGCGGTGTCTGCTGCACTTGGTGTATTGCCTGAACCTTATTGGAAAGTGGATACAGAATTAAAACGTGCACGTCTTGCTACTGAGTTAACAGGGCGCGCGGGTTTTCATTTTGAGTCAGTCGCTAAAACTGGCGGCACACCGTTTGATGCGATTAAGCGTATACATGAGTTTGTAGGCGCTTCGCTTTGGATGCCTCAATTTGAAATGGCGTGTGATGAAGATGAAGCTTATTCGTTTTTAGCTCGTCTGCTGGATGAGGCGGTATGGCGTCGCGCTATCGACAAACAAACCGTTGCCGCTTTTGAAAATGCACGTCGAGCGGCGGGTATGGTCTCACCACACGTTTCCCCTTATGCGTCGATTTCTGCTTGTGAATGGCTCAAAGTACGCCAAGAGCGACAGCGTGAATGGCTAGAGCTTATGGCGATTGAATCGCTTGAGGGTGATGTGATTGATATGTCGCTTGTGCATGAGTCGTCACAATCCAACCCTGTGAATCGTCGTCATGAACTCATGACCCGTATTGCTGGCTGTCAGGAATACGCTGACTCAAATAGTCACGCTTCTGTGTTTGTCACAATGACCGCGCCTAGTCGTTTCCATCGTCTCACTAAACGCGGTGAGTATTGGATTGAAAACAAGAATTGGGACGGTAGCACACCGAAAGGTGCTCACGCTTGGTTGTCAAAATCGTGGGAGCGCTTTAGAGCGTGGGCAGGGCGTCATGAGCTTACGTATTATGGGATGCGAGTTGTTGAACCCCATCAAGACGGTACACCGCACTGGCATGGTGTGTTCTTTGTACCTCTTGAGCAAGTGCCTACCTTTATCAAAGCACTACAGCATTATCAATTTCAGCGTGACAGCCAAGAGCTTTACACAAAAAACGGCGACCCAAACTATCGAGCAATGAGAGCCCGCTTTGAGGCGAAAATGTTGGATGGGACAGAAGGTGGCGCCGTGGCTTACCTTGCCAAGTACATTTCTAAGAACGTTGACGGCTTTGGGCTTGAAGATTTATCAGATCTCGACAACAAAAAAGCCAAGCTACAAGACACAGTTAAAAACGTTACCTCATGGTCACGCACGTTCTGTTTTCGTCAGTTCCAGTTTCAAAAAACGCCGTCCGTTACTATCTGGCGAGAGCTGCGACGAATCAGTGACGAGCAAGAGTATTGCACGTTCGAGAAAGCTCGCCGTGCTGCCGATATGGGTTTCTTTTCTGCCTTTTTCGATTACATGGGTGGGCACCGTCTGCCGCAATCCATGCGCACCATTACCACCATCAAAGAGAATACAGAGAACAAATACGGCGAAGTGACTCAAAAGGTCATTGGCTTGAAGGGAAGCGGTCTCGAAGTGTTAACTCATGAGACAGAATGGAAGCTTATCAAAAAGCCTTCCGACTTGTCGGAGGCTGCTCTAAGCAAGCGGGAGCTTGCGCCTTGGTCTAGTGGCAATAATTGTACGCTGGACTTATCGCCACCGAGACAACAAAAAATCATCAACAATTTCTTTCTATTCAATGAACTCGATAGATTCGGTTCACCGCAATGGGAAGAGTTCTACGCCAGCGGCGTGACATAGATTACTGCCAACGATGTGAATCAGGGGCAAACCTACCATTACTACACCAACGTCGAGAGACAGGGGAACACTATGAAAACACTTTCTAAAGAAGAGTGCCAAGCAGAGCTACAGCGCCTTGAAAATATTGATGGACTTGAGCAAGAGCTTGAAAGCGCCTTTGATAAGGTCAAAGACCTTTCACCGACCTATTTAATGTCAATCGCACCACGGCTTTTGATGAGCAAAGCCAATCCGCTAGTTGAGTTGGGGTTAGACCCAAAGCTGATAGACAAAGCAAAGCTGGTCGCCAAAGCGAACAAAATCGTTCGTGAGCAGCGCAAGCGCCAGTTAATCGAACAGTCCGAAATAGACATGACCGACGTGCAAGAAGGGGGTGAGCATGAAAACGCCTAACCCTGTACGCGGCTATGTGGATTGCCCTGTTTGCCAATCGGCGGCAACCGTTCACATGGTTGGAGAAGGTCGCATGATTGATACGGGTGAACCACCTAAGAACAGTCGCAACCTTGGCAAACTTTACTACCGTTGCCCTGAGTGCGGGAATAGTTCAGTCAGCAATAAAGTGAATGAGTATTGTGTTGACCATATGCGCGACACGAGCGACAAGCCTCAAGCCTTGCCTGATATGGTTGAAGCGCTAGATTCAACGGTTGAGTTAACCGTTGAACCAACCGTTGACGAAGTGGTTGAAAACACCGATTCAACCGAAATGACTACGGTAGACCCAATGCCTACCAGTGAACCAACCGAAGAAACGGTAACACCACCAAAACCAAGCCTTAAACCGCAACTGCTCAAGGTGGGCGCATGTTTGGGTTTGATTCTGGTATTGCTGTTTGCCATTAAACGGTTATTGGCAACGCCTCAACCAACGCAAGAAGGGGATGCCAATGAGTGATTCAACCGTTGAAATGGGTGCTGACAACCTTGCTGAACTGGATATGTACGTTGCCGAGCTGCAAAGCAGTAGTTCAACCGAAAACCAACCGAGTGGAAGCGCTGAACCTGAACCGGAGGTTGATACCAGTGAGGCGTTTGACGCCTTGGTCTCAACGGGACTAGTGGTGGTTGAGCAAGCTGTGTCGATTATGAAGGACATTGAGTTTGTCTTTGATGAACGCGCCAAGCAAAGCGTTATCAGTGCGGCTCGACCTGTGGCTAAACAGTATGGCGGGGCGCTGCTTGAGCAGTGCGGCGACTACATGAATGTGATGACGTTAGCCTTGGCGATTTTGGGACTATGGTGGGCATCGAAACAACAAATTGCGGCTTTAGAAGTGCAAAAACAAGAGGAGGCAAAACGTGTCGCTAGTCGTCAACCCGATTAACTCAAACCCTTCTCATGATGCCGAACACACTGTGTATTTAGGTGGTACAGGTAGCGGCAAAACCAGTGCGGTGAAATACATGGGGCTTGTGCCTAAAAAGGCGCAAGCGGTGTTCTTTGACCCGTATCGAAACTACGCGGGGCAAAAGTTTCACGGTCAAATGTGTCACGGCTTTTCTGACCCTGCCAAGTTCATCAAAGCGGCGGTGCATGGTCGTCGTGTTGGCTGTTCGTTCAAGCTGGCGTATGTCCCGCCAAAGGGCGCGTGTATGTCTGAGCTTGAAACCTTCAGCGCGATTGCTTGGGCATTGGGTGATGGTCGTAAACCTAAATTGCATGTGGTGATTGAAGAGTTGGCAAGCTGCGCGGAAACCTCTGGAAAGCTCGAAGGGAAAACGGGTGAGCTTCTTCGAGGTGGTCGTCAGTTTGGGCATGTGGTTCACACCATTTTTCAGCGTGGGCAGGAAGTCCCCAAAACCGTGACGAACCAATCTAGCGTGTGGTGGCTTGGAGCGGTGAACTCTGGTGTGGATGCGGATTGGGTCGCCAAGCAAAAAGGCATTCACTCGAATGAAGTCGCTGACCTTAAAAGCGCCAAGGTAAATAAGCGGCTTATAGGTAAAGCGATAGCTGAATACCTCATCGTTCGTGATGGGATTGGCAACCTAGAGCGGGGCGCCTTGAACTGTGAGACAGGCAAAAAGCTCTCACGAAACTACCGTTAATGTCACATTTCAACCTATAGGTTAAAAGTTCTACCTATAGGTTGAACCTTAGTGACGAAACTCCCGCCACCTGATTTGATAATGACTCCTTTAACCTTTCCAACGCTGTGAAGCAGGGGAAACTATGAAAGCAAGTCATAAAACCATGCTAATGACGGTCGCCGTTATGCTGATTGCATTAGCAGTAATCAACAATGTAGGCGCGCTCAAGCCTATCAAAGAGCAAATCAATGGTAATACAGGGTGGTTTTAAGCTATGGAACTACTCAACACACCATTTAACCCACGTCCACTTGATTTAGACCCTGTTGAGGGTGTGAATTGGGGCAACCAAGCAAGCCTTCGCTTGGTGAGTGGTCCAACTTACCAATCCATTGAACTGGTCACGAGTATTACTGACCCTGCTGATATTGAGCGTGTACGTATCACGCTAAACGGCAAGGAAGTCTACAACCTGACAGGTCAAGATTTAGTAGACCTTCAAGAGCACCGTAAGCAATTCACTGCGGCGGGTCGCTATGTCATCCCATTTGCGGATTTAACGCTTCGCACTAAAGGCGGCGTTCGTACTGGTGAACTCGTTACCCTGCAAGGTGAAATCTGGTTTGTGTACATCCAGTTAGCCTCTAAAGCGGGTGGTACGGCTGCGCCAAGTATCCGCGCTCGCTCTCACACCACACAAGCGCAATCACAACGTGTTTATTTGCCTCGCATTTATTCATTGTCTTGGTTTGCCAGTGCATCGGGTCGTACTCCGTTTGATTTTTCTGAGCGTTCACCACTGTTGTCATTGAAGCGTATTCACTTCAAAGACTCATCGATTGACCGCGTTCGCGTCCTTCGTGACAGCGTGGAAGAAATCAACGTCAACAAAGCCGATAACGCTTTTGACCTTGCTATCTCTGGTTTAGAGCAAAACGCGGGTTGGTTCAGCCTTGATTTTGTTCGTACTGGGTTTGGTGTGGAAGGTCGTTTACCTACCAATGCTGCTAAACAGCTTCAATTCGAGCTTGATAAGTCTCAAACGGGCAGTGTGCCAGTGCTGATTGAAGCCATTGAGCAAGTGGGCGTTATCTCAGCGAACTAAGGGGGTAAGCAATGTCCTTCCCTGACGAACCGAAAACCACCGCCAGCTCTGGCGGTTGGTTTGACGGCATCCTTGAAGGTGCGGGTGAACTTGTTGGTGGCGCTGTCGATGTGGTGGGTGACTTTAGTGGTGACTGGCTCGGTATCAAGATGGGTAACGAGCTAGACCGCGCTAAATCTGCCAGTCCAGACGAAAATCGCGCCAACAATAACGACTATCAGCAAGCTAACGGTCAACCTGTGAACACGGGTCACGGTGTCCAATGGCAAACCGTCGCCATTATCGCGGTGTTGCTGATTCTGGTTGTAGGCGGCTTGGCGTTCGCGCTCAAAGGGGGCAAGTAATGCCGATTGTCTATCTAGGCTTGGCGGGTCTAACCCTTGGGTTTGTGACTGCCAAGGAAATCAACAAATCAGCGTGGCTCATTGTGGTGATTCTTGCGCTGATTCTATGGCTGAAAATGGGTTGATATGTTTGGAGCAATGACCAGTTTAACGGGCGGTGGTGGTTTGAAAGGCGGTAGCGCTGGACCATCGGCGGCGAAGAGTAGCAACCAATCAGGGCAATCCATTGGCGGCATCAATATGGGTGGTGGCGTGAGTCCTTGGCTTATCGTTGCTATCGCTATTACCGTCGTCGTTGCCTTAAAGGTACTCAAATGATTCAAGTGGTAACGCAAAACCAAAGCGTGCAAGAGCGTTTGCGTGATGCTTTTCGCGCTTGCCCTGACGACTTCGCACTGATGCAACAGGCTATCAATGATGACCTTGTGAGCATCTACCAGATACAAGGCGATGACTATCACCTTGCTGTCGCGGGTGAGGTGGTCGGGGATGACTATTTTGTATGGGCAGTGGAGGGGACGGGCGCGGTGCAAGCCACTCGTGAACTGGCGACCTACGTTAAAAATAGCGGTCTGAAAGCGATGACCACAAAAACCTATTTTCCTTTGGTGGCTCGGCTGCTCAAACGGCTAGGCAATGTCTCAACCATAAAGCAAGGCGACCACCAATTATTACGATGGGAGGTGTAGCGCATGGGCGGCAGTTCCAGTTCACGCAATAGCACCAGTACGAAGAATACCAGTAGTCAAAATGCCATTAGCGGCGACAACCTTGGGGTTGCGCTAAGTGGTATTGAAGGCTCAACGATTAATGCCACCGTGACCGACCACGGCAGTGTAGGCAAGTCGTTTGATTTTGCGGGTGATGCGCTTGATGAATCGTATGAGTTCGCTAAAGGCGCAATGAGTGAATCGCTCAATCTGGTAGACCAAAACACAGAAAACAGTATGAAGTTTGCCTCTGGTGCGCTGGATAAATTCAGCTCTAGCAACAGTGAAAACCTTCAAATGATAGCGGGGCTCGCGGGTAACCAAGCAGCCCAAAACACGAAGAACCTCGACAAGCTAACCGAGCTGTCCAAGTTCAAACAAGACAACGGACAAAGCGCACTGAACAAACAGCAATTGATTCTCATGGCAATCATTGTGCTCGTGCTTGGCTTTGTGCTGTTTAAGGCGGTGAACAAATGAACTTCAACCTGATTCAAGGGCAAGTGATGCCGTTAACCGTGGAGTCGAGCTGGCTATTCATCGAGTCCTATCACGGCAAGTTGTCGGTACGTATTGATTCAACGGGTGAAGAGTTCACTTTGCCAAGTGGTTCAGTGCTTCGCTATGGCAAACCATTAGGTCGCATCTTATTAAGCGGTCAAGGCGCCTTATCTATTGAGCATGGTAGCGGGGATTTCACGCCACCGATTGAAGGGCAAAAGCTCGATATTCAAACCATGCCTCAAGTGGAATTGTTGCCTGGTCAAAGCATGAAGGTCAGCGAGCTACCCAAAGTAGAGATTGAAAGCGGGCAAAGTGTTGGCGTGAGTTCCATGCCAAAGATGAAAATCGATAACGGGCAAAGCATCGAAGTCAGCGCTTTACCCGCCGTTCAACTGGCGGCTAATCAAAACATCGGGGTGACGAGCTTACCCAAAGTGCGCATTGAAGCGGGTCAGGCAATCCGAGTTCAAGCGGGAAGCACACTCACGGCGCACAGTGGGGAACTGCCTTTAGACATTCCCGCTAATGCCAATCGTAAAGGCGTCATTATCAAAGCCCCTTCAAGCAATGCAGGTATTGTAAGTCTTAACGGCTTTGAGTTGGTGGCAGGGGAAAAACTCACCATTGAAAGCGCGGCGGCGTTTACGTTAACAGGTTCAGCGCCCGATAAAGCGCAAGTATTGGAGTATTAATCATGTCAGGTTTAGCACCGTTACCAACGGGTAGCAGTCGAAACAAAATTGAATTTCTTTATGAGCAAATGGCGGGTTTAGGTGGCGGCAGCACGCTACCGATTATCAAAACGAATTTCTTCCCGTCCGAAGATACGGGGTGGAATGATGATTTAGATGGGTTTGTCCTAAAGCCATTTGTCCCAACCTTTGCCAATGGGTGGAGTAATGATTTGGATTTAAAACCGTTCATTACGCCAGAGCTTGAACACGATGAGCCGTTAGTCACGCTGTGTTTTAGCGTGTCACTGAGCGCCATGTTATCCGGTTTTACGGGTGAGCTCGCTTACACCATTTTGCTTGTCAATGAGCGCGGCGAACCGATTCGTGACGGTCTTAATACGCCTATAGGCATTGGCTTAAACAGCACCACCATGCATGGCGCTATGTCTGAGCAAGGGCAGCGTGTCACGGCAAATGAAACCGTCGTGTTGTCCGTCGATAAGCTCAATGTCCATGACAAAGAGAAAGTGATTGCTCGTGTGGTGGTTCGCGCTGACCCAACTTACCAAATGACTCAAAGCGTGAGTCATCGGGATGTGTTGGAGCATGCACAGTTCCAAGTCGGTGAGGTGACTTTGGTCGGGCTAGGCGTGTCATCCACCTCCATCTAATCGGGGGGTGTTTATGTTGCGCTGGCTACTCGTCATCGTCTTGATTTTCACGTTGTATCAGGGGCAAAAAGTTATGAAATCACAACTCAATCGCGGGATTCGAAATAACAACCCGCTCAACATTCGCATTAGTAACAATGCGTGGACAGGCAAAGTGACGCCATCAAAAGACAAAGCGTTTGAAACCTTCTCGGATTCGAAATACGGCTTTCGAGCGGCAACCAAGCTTATCCGAAACTATCAGAATATTTACGGGCTCAATACGCTCTCGGGCATTATCCATCGCTGGGCGCCTGAAAGTGATAACAACGATACCGATAACTACGTTCAGTTTGTGTCGGGTCAGGTCGGAGTGAATAAAAACGCACCATTGAACCTCTATGACGACGCCTTAATGACGCGCTTGGTTCATGCCATGTCCATCATGGAAGTGGGGCGCTACTACTCAATGAGTGACGCCGCCAAAGGGGTGCAACTCGCATGACCAAACAAGAAGTAATGCAACGTCTCGCGGTTGGGATACTGACCGCGCTTATCAGCGCTTATATCTGGAAGCGCATCAACGGCTAGGAGCTAACCTCATGAAAATAGATTTGAAACAACCATCAACTAAGAAAGGGCTCGCGCTTGTGGGCGCGGGTATCGCATTGGCAACCGGACACCCTGAACTGCTTACGGCAAGTGTGACGCCAGAAGGTGTGCAAATGGGTGGTTTGATTGGTGTGGCTGCACCTATATTGCTTGGATTATGGGAAGCGATTCGAGATGAATTTAATGGCTGAGTACCAGACGGTTATTGTTGCGGCTGTAAGTGCACTTTCTAGTGGTCTTGGGGTTGGAGTTGCGCTCAAAACAGACGTTAAATGGTTGCGGCTCATGATGGAAAAAATGGATGAGCGTTTGACTCGGCTTGAAAATAAAAGCACACATTAAGCTTTCATTAAAAGATTTTATGATTTCACTTACCTTAGGCAAGATAAACAACTATTCAATATGTTATATTACTTGGGTTGCATACCTGTTACTTGTTCTATACGAATAGGCGTTAAGGGGAGCTCTTATGGTATGTTGCTATAAAATCGCAGATAATTAAGTCATGGAACCTAAATAATGAACAAGCAAGATTTTGAGAGCTTGGTGGATATTAGGCTCGCTGAAGCTAAGTTGTTACTTGATGGTGGTTGCTTTCAAGGGGCATACTATTTAGCAGGATATGCTCTTGAAGCCGCCCTGAAAGCCAAAATTTGTCGAGAAGTACGTGAAAACGATTTTCCAGATAAAAAGCTAGCAAATGCGTGTCATACTCACAACTTAAGGGATTTGATTGGTGTTGCTGGATTAAAGCAGAAACTAGTTGAGAAAGAGAATGAAGATGAAGAGTTCAAACTGAACTGGGCAGTTGCAAAAGACTGGTCAGAAATAACGCGATATGAAACACATATAGATCAGTTTAAAGCGTCTGATCTTTATGAAGCAATCACAAGTGAAGAATCAGGTGTGTTGAGATGGTTAAAGAATTACTGGTAAGTGAAACACTTTCTGATGCGATGATTGATTCTGGAGCTCAGTTAGTTAGAAAAATGGATGAGAATGATGCGGCTCTCACGTCTGCTTTTTGGTTTTACCTAGCTGAAGAACATCTATGGAAGTTGATTTTTGTGTCTAAGAAAGTCGCAGAAGAGGGACCGCGAAAGTACTATAAGCGGATTGTCGACGCTAACAAATTATTGTCAAAAGACTACGCCAAGATATCAATTAGTGACATTGGCGTATCTACAATTGAAAATCCGATTGTTCAACTTTTATCGATGATGATTAAAACAGATAACTCAATCAATGGTATTCGGTTTTCAAAAAATACGATAAATGGTCATTTTATTGATGATGTTTATATATACCGTATGCAGTAAGTAAGCTCTTACCTTACTTCCTAACGCTAGTTGTGTTTTGTAGACCTTAATGGATATCCGGAGGCGAAGTGGAAAGAGGAATAGTAGTTACTCCTAACTACGATATCTTAAATGGTGGTCATGGTATACAAATCCATGGACCTGTGGAGCCTATAAATTTGAGAAAGTACGTATTGTTTTGGGACAAAATTGATTATCCAACAAACAATATGATTCATATAGGAGCCTGCAACGATATAGAGTTTCTAATTCAAGAAGGTGTTGCAAAATCATCTTCAGTTCGTTTCCGAGAGCTAAGAGGTGACCAAAACGGGTTGATTTTTTTAGCAACGCAAATGTCAGCGTATGAAGACAATAATAAAAACCCTGAACAAGAGTGGAGTATAGCCCAGCCTACTCAACAACTATTGATACCCCAAAGCTATGCTAAGACACAAGGGTGCTTAGAATTTGAGTTGTACAATGCTATTCAAATCCCAACGGGAGATGTACCACTGGCAGAAGTCTACGAGTTCAAGAAGCGAAGGAATGATGAACTATTAGCTTTGAGGGATTCGATGGATGCGATTGTTGACTCTGTTTTAAGTTCGCAAGATATACCGAAACGAAAAAGTAAAGCAATAAATAAGTTGCATAGAGATTTGAATGACTATAATCGTGTGCTGAAAGAAACTAAGTTCGAGAGAGTAAAACGTTCACTTACCGCCGTAGCTACTGACCCTTGGTTTGGTGTAGCTAATGCAGGTGTCTTAGTGAAGGATTATTTACCTGAGAACTATCAACCATATGTGCAAACTCTGAATGTTGCAGCTTTAGGAGGATGTGCGATTAAGTTTGCATACAAAGAGTTGAACGTAGGTAAATCAGTGCCTGAACGCTTCAAGCACTTTGCTTATTTATCATCGATGAACAGAGAACTTTAGTAAGGCGACTTTAAGTGTTGTAGATGTTTAGAGCGGTGGACGTTTTGTGGACAGACTAAAGCCTTGGGAATTGTTATTTTTGCTCAATAGATTGATTTTAAAGAAGATAGCACAAAGTTGAAATCAATTAAAAAACCACCGAAAGGTGGTTTTTTTAATAGGTCGTGTCTTCTGTAATGGGTGATTGTTTTGTGAAACTACTTCGCTATGTCACCTTCGACAGGCGTAACTGAGCTAGCGTGATAGCCCTTTGGCCCTTCTTCTACTTCGTAATTCACTTGTTGACCCGCTTTCAGAGTACGGTAGCCATCCATCTTAATCGTGGAGTAGTGTGCGAAAATGTCACCATCTTCGCCTTCTGGACAAATAAACCCAAATCCTTTGGCGTTGTTAAACCATTTTACTGTACCTGTAGCCATGCTATACATCCCTCATGCATTTTTTGTTACTGAAGTCGCTTTGAAGACACTGACCAATCGTGTTTGCTTCTTCTTTGCTGTGATTCAAACTAACTAGCCACAACCTAAGTCGTGGCTCTATACCACATTCATCCGTTTTGAATGTGTTTTTTGTTGTAAGGGTATTCTTACTCTGTGGGGAATACCGATGCAAAACTTGTTAAATTTTAGTCACTAATTAACCACTGTAGTCAAACATTGAGCGGAGTCAATAGGAAAGTCGTATAAATAACCACATATTCTATACATATGCGCTTTAGTTTTAACAAAAGTGTAAAATCTATCTTCTGTTTGCATGAGCTTCATGTATTCTATTTATGAGGGAGGCGAAAGTTTTTTCAACTTGGCTCATATGTGACACACACTAATAGCATTGTTTTGTTTGCAGCGATACAATTGGTGCATTAGTCTCTTAAATAGAGATGTTTTTTGAGTGTTGGGTCTTAGGTGTTTCTAGCGAAGCTTTGAGCATTGAAATTCAGCACAGTGTTTTGAAATTAAAAGAAAACTCTCAACATTTGGCCATGAGTAAAAATTTTGAATGGGTGACTCCAGACTCAGACTTACTGGAGAAAGAAAAAACTAAGGTTGAGCCGCCGGCAATGTACAACGTTGTGTTAAACAATGATGACTATACGCCGATGGACTTTGTAGTAGAAATCTTGGAACGCTTTTTTTCACTCAACGAAGATAAAGCGACTCAAGTGATGTTAGCGGTGCATTATGAAGGTAAAGCTGTCTGTGGCACCTACACATCTGAAGTCGCGGAAACGAAAGTTGCTCAAGTGACCATGTATTCAAGGGAAAATGAACACCCACTTTTGTGTACCATGGAAAAAGCCTAATTTTCGCATGAATGACGTTTGTCATTCCTTAGGAGGTACTTATGCTTAATAAAGAATTAGAATCGAGTCTGAACGGCGCATTTGCTCGTGCACGTGACAAAAGACATGAATTCATGACCGTAGAGCATCTCCTTTTAGCTTTGTTGGAAAATGACTCGGCTAAAGAGGCACTAACTGCTTGTAACGCAAATTTAGAGAATCTGCGTAATGAGCTCGACATTTTCATTGATCAAACAACTCCTCTTATCCCTGATGCCGACGACACGCGAGAAACACAACCTACTTTAAGTTTCCAACGTGTTCTTCAACGCGCCGTATTCCATGTACAGTCTTCTGGGCGCAGTGAAGTAACAGGCGCTAACGTCTTAGTAGCGATTTTTAGTGAACAAGAATCACATGCTGCTTACCTTCTTAAGAAAAATGACATTAGCCGTTTAGATATCGTTAATTTTATTTCTCACGGCATCACCAAAAACATCGGTCCAACTGGTGACGAACCATCGAGTGGCTCACTTGGTGGTGGTAGTGAGAACATTGAAGAAGCCAACGGTGAAGATCGTCTTGAAAGCTTTGCAACGAATCTGAACCAAGTGGCGAAAGCAGGCAACATAGACCCTCTTATTGGCCGTGATAAAGAGCTTGAGCGTACGATTCAAGTGCTATGTCGCCGTCGTAAGAACAACCCATTATTGGTGGGTGAGGCCGGTGTTGGTAAAACTGCTATCGCTGAAGGTTTGGCATGGAGAATCGTTGAAGGCCAAGTGCCAGATGTTATCCAAAACAGTGTTATTTACTCTCTCGATATCGGCTCGCTACTTGCGGGTACTAAATACCGTGGTGACTTCGAGAAACGCTTCAAAGCAATTCTCAAGCAACTGGAAAAAGAAGATGACGCCATTCTATTCATTGATGAGATCCATACAATTATCGGTGCGGGTGCGGCTTCTGGTGGACAAGTAGACGCAGCAAACCTTATTAAACCTCTTCTAAGCAGCGGCAAACTGCGCTGTATTGGCTCTACAACTTACCAAGAATACAGCAACATTTTTGATAAAGAGCGTGCACTATCACGTCGATTCCAGAAAATTGATGTAGTGGAACCCTCTTTAGATGATACGACTAAGATCTTGATGGGTCTTAAGCCAAAATATGAAGAGCACCATGAGGTTCGTTACACTAACAAAGCGTTGCGTGCTGCCGTTGAATTGTCAGCGAAGTACATCAACGAGCGCCATTTACCTGATAAGGCTATTGACGTTATCGATGAGGCGGGCGCTCGCAGTCGTTTGGTTCCGGTAAGCCGTCGTAAGAAAACGGTTGGTGTGGCAGATATCGAAGCGATGGTTGCCAAGATGGCGCGCATTCCAGAAAAGTCTGTATCTTCTTCAGACAAGGATATTCTTCAAAACCTTGATGACAAGATGAAGATGCTGGTCTTTGGTCAAGACAAAGCCATTGACGTGCTTTGTGAAGCAATCAAGATGACTCGCGCTGGATTAGGTAATGATGATAGACCTGTTGGCTCATTCTTGTTTGCTGGCCCAACTGGGGTTGGTAAAACAGAAGTGACCGTTCAATTGTCTAAGCTATTGGGTATCGAACTGCTTCGTTTCGACATGTCGGAGTATGGTGAACGTCACTCAGTAAGCCGTTTAATCGGTGCTCCTCCAGGTTATGTGGGCTACGATCAAGGTGGTTTGCTAACCGACGCGGTTATCAAGCATCCGCACTCTGTAGTATTACTGGATGAGATTGAGAAGGCGCACCCTGATATCTTCAACTTGCTACTGCAAGTCATGGATAACGGTACGCTAACGGATAACAATGGCCGAAAAGCTGACTTCCGCAATGTGATTTTGGTAATGACGAGTAACGCAGGTGTTGCTGAGACTGAGAAGAAATCTATTGGTCTGATTCAACAAGATCACAAGCCAGACGCTATGGGTGCCATTAAACGTGTGTTCACTCCGGAGTTCCGCAACCGCCTTGATGGTATCATCTGGTTCAACAGCCTAGATGACACGGTTATACATCAAGTGGTTGATAAGTTTATTGTCGAGCTTCAAGCGCAGTTGGATTCTCGAGGCGTTTCGTTAGAAGTGTCAGATGATGCCCGCGATTGGCTTGCGATTAAGGGTTACGACAAGACAATGGGTGCAAGACCTATGGGTCGTGTTATCCAAGATAAGCTTAAGAAGCCACTGGCGAATGAACTCTTATTTGGTTCGTTGGTTGATGGCGGAACAGTGAAAGTGTCCCTTAAAGACGATGATTTAGCGTTTGAGTATGTAGGCGCTAAGGAAGAAGCAGAAGCGCATCACTAGCGCTTCTTCATCTGAATCGTTAGTGAGTCGATAACAAAAAACGGAGCCTAAGCTCCGTTTTTTTGTGTTCGGTTAAACGTTGAGATTAACGAGCACGGAAGACGATGCGGCCTTTAGTTAGGTCGTATGGAGTCATCTCTACAGTTACTTTGTCACCAGTAAGGATACGGATGTAGTTTTTACGCATCTTACCAGAGATGTGCGCAGTAACTACGTGACCGTTTTCTAGTTCAACACGGAACATTGTGTTTGGCAGAGTATCAAGGACTGTACCTTGCATCTCAATTACGTCTTCTTTAGCCATTTAATCCTCTTTCGAAATGCGGCGTTTTAACGGCAGGCATTGTGCCGTTAAAATCTTAATAAGTAAAGTTGCGGTGTATTCTACCCTCGCCATCGCTGATTTACTAGCCTTTGATGACGTTGGAACCGTGTTTTGTAGTTCATTGCTGAACAATCATCGATTTGGTAGCCCAAATAGAGCCATTGTTTGTTATATCGTTGGCAGTATTCGATTTGACACAAAACAGCGTATGTGCCGAGAGACAACGTGTAGTCAGGGTCGAAGAAGGTGTAAAAAGCACTGGCGCTATCAGAGAGAATATCGGTGATGGCGATCCCTATCAGCTTATCATCGTCAAAGATGTGCAGATAGTGCATGGTCATCCATGAACACTGTGCAAACTCAAAAAATTCTTGTTGTCTTGGTGGATACATACTGCCTGTTGAATGACGTTTCTCAATATATCGAGAGTAAAGGTCAAACCATTCTTCATCTAATGTTGGTCTGATCTCCCAGCGAAATGATTTGGTTTTGGCTAGCAGACGTTTCTGGCTCTTAGATAACTTAAAATCATCGATAGCTACTCTGAGCGCATGACAGGCACTGCAATGGTCACATTGAGGCTTATAAATGGCGTCACCACTTCTTCTAAAGCCATTAGCTAATAACATTTCGTATTGATTGGCTTCATGCAGTTCTTTTTCCAAAACTATAGCGACTCGCTCTTGTTGAGCAGGCAAGTAACTACAAGCTTGTTTGCGACTCAGACCAATTCGGATCTGTTGGACAGCCATGTTCATCAACTCATCTCCTGTTGTATAGGAAATGATAGCTCTTGTTGAGAAAAACAGGAATCTTGTACGGTTTGTTCACGTAAATTATGCAAAGCCGCTATAAACTGTTCACGGGTCAGTTCTTGTGCTCCTAGTGAGTTCAAGTGCGGGTTCATAACTTGGCAGTCGATGAGTTTGCCTCCATGGTTTTTAAAGTGATGACAAAAGTACCAAAGAGCAATCTTGGAAGCATTAGTTTCCAGAGAAAACATCGATTCGCCACAAAAGACTTGGCCAATGGAAAGTCCGTAAAGGCCGCCGACTAGGGCATTATGGTTCCAAACTTCGACGGAATGACAGTGGCCTTTTTTTGCTAACTCTCCATACGCAGAACGCATATCCTCATTTAACCAAGTTTCTTCGATAGGACGTGTACTTGCGCAATATTCAATGACTTGCGATGTACATGTATTCATCGTGACTCGATAATTTGTTTTGCGCTGAAATTTACGCAGGCTTTTTGATGGACGGAAAAGAGATGGATCAAATACGGCTCTCGGGGCTGGACTCCACCATAGCAGTGGTTCATTTGGACCAAACCAAGGGAAAACGCCATGTTGATAGGCAGACAGCAGTCGTTGTGGGTTAAGATCACCGCCAAACGCTAGTAAGCCATTTGGCTCATCAAGCGCTTCGAAAGGAGAGGGGAATGTAAAGTCATTGCTGTCTAGTTCTGTCAGGTAGATCGTCATAGTGCTGTAATGTTGCGTTCCTTTCTATTAATTATAAGCAATACCGACTCATTTATTAATTTTCATTAGTACTAGTTGGCTAGTACTAAGTGTCGAGATATTGACCATCTAGAGGTGTATTAGCTCTGGTGTTTACCTTGTATTTTAGTTACGCTGCAACTACCAAAAATTATTTAAGACGCTTCATTACAAGGACTGAAGTGTCTACAAAGGATTAGATTCAACTAATGGAAAGCTTAACACTCCAACCCATCCAAAAAGTATCCGGAACGGTTAACCTTCCAGGTTCAAAAAGTGTCTCGAATCGTGCTTTATTGCTTGCTGCGTTGGCAGAAGGTACGACCACACTTACCAATCTTCTAGATAGTGATGATATTCGTCATATGCTCAACGCCCTCACCAGTTTGGGTGTCGAGTATCAGTTATCCGAAGACAAAACTCAATGCATCGTTAAAGGTTTAGGTCAACCATTCAGTGTCTCGGAACCAAAAGAACTATTTCTTGGCAATGCAGGTACCGCGATGCGTCCTCTAGCAGCTGCGCTTTGCCTTGGTGAAGGCGAATATGTTCTTACTGGCGAACCAAGGATGAAGGAAAGACCCATTGGTCACTTGGTTGATGCGCTTAAGCAAGCTGGTGCGGACGTCGAATATCTAGAAGCAGAAAACTATCCGCCTCTAAAGATCGTTGGTACCGGTTTGACAGGTGGACTGGTCAAAATTGATGGTTCCATTTCCAGTCAGTTTTTAACAGCATTCTTGATGTCTGCACCATTGGCAAAGGCTGATGTCACCATCGAAATTGTCGGTGAATTGGTATCAAAACCATATATCGATATTACGCTGCATATAATGGAGCAGTTTGGTGTTAAAGTTGAAAATCGTGACTATCAACAGTTTATTATTAAGTGTGGTCAACAATACCAGTCTCCAGGCCAGTTTTTGGTAGAAGGGGATGCGTCTTCAGCCTCCTATTTCCTTGCTGCTGCTGCCATCAAGGGCGGTGAGATAAAGGTGACGGGTATTGGTAAGAACAGTATTCAGGGTGATATTCGATTTGCCGACGCGCTAGAAAAAATGGGCGCAGAGATTGAATGGGGTGATGACTACATTCTGTGTCGTAAAGGTGAATTAGTGGGTATTGATATGGACTATAATCATATCCCTGATGCTGCCATGACTATTGCTACGACGGCACTCTTTGCAAAGGGCACAACGGCAATTCGTAACGTATACAACTGGCGAGTAAAAGAAACAGATCGTCTTGCGGCTATGGCTACCGAATTGAGAAAAGTAGGTGCCACAGTAGAAGAAGGTGAAGACTATATTACCGTCGAGCCAACGGATGCCCTAAAACATGCTGCGATTGACACGTATGATGATCACCGAATGGCAATGTGTTTCTCTCTCGTTGCGTTGAGTGACACACCAGTGACGATCAACGATCCTAAGTGTACGTCAAAAACGTTCCCTGACTACTTTGATAAATTGGCAGATTTAAGCCAGTAACATATTGAACAATAACGCCCCTGAATCGGGGCGTTATTATTTAGTTCTGTAGAGTAAACTCTTTCGAAAGGTGGTGTGCAAGGTATTTAAACATATTAAATACCGCCGTTGTTTTCTCGGTTGGTAGCCCTTTATCATCGAGGAAGTAGTTACCTTTGAAAACTAGGACACCGTCTTTTTCTTCGACGCTGTCTGCACGCATTCCTTCAATGAAATCATCATGTTCCTGAATGATTTGGTTGGCGATGAGCAACAAATCAAACTCTGTGATGGCGGTTTTCTGTGACATATTGATGTCCTCTATATAAAACATTACCGCGTAGTGTATGAGTGCCAACACATTTTGCAAGGACAAATATCTCGGCTATAGTTAGCAGCAATTTGTGATAAGCAACAAATTTTGGTGAATGTTGCTAGGCAACAATCATAAATGGCGTTTAATATTGCGCCATTTTTCAAGCGATGAGTTCTATTTGATCGGACATTTGTCGAGCAATCAGAATCTAATTGCAAAAAAACTGGTTGATCTTCTTTTGTTCTCGCTCAATAGTAAAAAGAAGCATAAATTTCGAACATCGTGCGATTAAATGTCGCAATGTGATATAGGACGTTAGTGTCATTATGGGAAAGTCACTGGTTATAGTGGAGTCACCCGCTAAGGCTAAAACCATTAACAAATACCTCGGTAAAGACTTTATCGTGAAGTCGAGTGTAGGTCACGTGCGTGACTTACCAACTGCAGGGCAAAGTACTGGTAAAAAAGCAGCAGCTGTCTCTACAAAAGGCTTAAGTGCTGAAGAAAAAGCACGTATTAAAAAAGAAAAAGACCGCAAAGCGCTAATTAAAAAAATGGGTATTAACCCATATGATGATTGGGCCGCAAACTATCAAGTATTGCCTGGCAAAGAAAAAGTAGTTGCCGAGCTACAAAAACTTGCGAAAGACGCTGACCATGTTTATCTCGCAACCGATTTGGACCGCGAAGGAGAGGCTATCGCATGGCACCTTCGTGAGATCATCGGTGGCGATGAAGAGCGATATAAACGAGTAGTATTTAACGAAATTACCAAAAACGCGATCCAACAGGCATTCCAAGATCCTGGTGAACTGAATATGGATGGCGTGAATGCACAGCAAGCACGACGTTTCTTAGACCGTGTTGTTGGTTTTATGGTGTCTCCGCTTCTTTGGAAGAAGGTCGCACGAGGCCTATCTGCTGGTCGGGTCCAGTCAGTTGCCGTTAAGCTTCTCGTAGAGCGTGAGCGTGAAATTAATGCGTTTATCCCAGAAGAATTTTGGGATATTCATGCGGATACTAAAACTTCGGATAAGACAGATTTCCGTCTACTAGTTGCTCAAAAAGCGGGCAAGGCGTTCAAACCATCTAATGAAACAGAAGCGCAAGCCGCTGTTTCTGTATTGGATAAGGCGACGTACGAAGTTTGTAAACGTGAAGACCGTCCAACTCAAAGTAAGCCATCAGCACCTTACATCACTTCTACGCTGCAGCAGGCTGCAAGTACGCGCCTAGGTTATGGTGTTAAAAAGACCATGATGTTGGCTCAAAGGCTGTATGAAGCGGGTTATATCACCTATATGCGTACCGACTCTACCAACTTGAGTGCAGAAGCCGTTGATGCAGTCCGTGGCTATATTGATAGTGAGTTTGGTGGTGCCTATCTTCCTGAAAAACCAAACTTCTACGGAAGCAAAGAAGGTGCTCAGGAAGCGCACGAAGCGATTCGTCCTTCAGACGTTAACGTGAAAGTTGATGATCTTTCAGGTATGGAAGCCGACGCTCATAAGCTATATGCACTTATCTGGAACCAGTTCGTGGCTTGTCAAATGACACCAGCGAAGTACGATTCCACAACGATCAGCGTGAAAGCTGATGAGTATACGTTGAAGGCGAAGGGTCGCATTCTTAAGTTTGATGGTTGGACTCGTGTTCAGCGTCCAATGGGCAAAAACGAAGATGCTATCCTTCCTGCAGTACAGCTGGGCGATAAGCTTGACCTTGTTGCGTTAGATCCTAAGCAACACTTTACCAAGCCACCTGCACGTTACACCGAAGCGGCTTTAGTTAAAGAGCTAGAGAAACGTGGAATTGGTCGTCCTTCTACTTATGCATCAATCATCTCAACGATTCAAGATCGTGGTTATGTAAAAGTTGACCAGCGTCGTTTCTATGCTGAGAAGATGGGTGAGATAGTGACCGATCGTCTTGATGACAGCTTTACCGATTTGATGAACTACGACTTTACTGCTCGCATGGAGCAGAAGCTCGATCAAATCGCCGAAGGTGATGCAAGCTGGAAAAATGTATTGAACGAATTCTTCGAAGAGTTCACTACTGATTTAGGCAAAGCTGAGCAAGACGAAGAGCATGGCGGTATGAAGCCAAATCATATCGTTATGACAGAAATTGAATGTCCTACATGTTCACGCCCTATGGGTATTCGTACCGCTTCAACTGGCGTATTCTTGGGCTGTTCTGGCTATGCTTTACCACCTAAAGAGCGTTGTAAAACGACGATTAACTTGGGTGATGAAGAAGGCATTATTAACGTTCTTGAAGAAGACGTCGAAACGGCAGCTCTGCGTGCTAAGAAACGTTGCCCAATTTGTGAGACGGCAATGGATGCTTATCTGATTGATGATAAGCGTAAGCTTCATGTTTGCGGTAATAACCCAAATTGTGAAGGCCATGTGGTTGAACAGGGTGAGTTTAAAGTTAAAGGTTATGATGGCCCGACGGTCGAATGTGACAAGTGTGGCTCTGAAATGGTACTTAAGAACGGCCGTTTTGGTAAGTACATGGACTGCACCAGTGAGACCTGTAAAAACACCCGTAAGATCCTTAAAAACGGTGAAATAGCACCTCCTAAGGAAGACCCAGTTCATTTCCCAGAGCTTCCTTGTGAAAACTCGGATGCTTACTTTGTACTGCGTGATGGTGCATCAGGCCTATTTATGGCTGCTAGCAACTTCCCTAAATCTCGTGAGACTCGCGCACCGCTTGTCAGTGAACTTGCGAAATACAAAGAACGTTTATCGCCGAAGTTCCACTATCTTGCGGATGCACCAACAGAAGATCCAGATGGTAGACCAACGGTAGTTCGTTTCAGTCGTAAGACGAAAGAGAATTATGTTCGTTCT
Source organism: Vibrio mediterranei (assembly GCF_900088415.1). Classification (GTDB taxonomy): domain Bacteria; phylum Pseudomonadota; class Gammaproteobacteria; order Enterobacterales; family Vibrionaceae; genus Vibrio; species Vibrio mediterranei. Next base: position 353,302 of record NZ_FLLQ01000002.1, on the reverse strand, counting down.
GAAATCGATGGTAAACCATCGGGTTGGACTGGGCTATATGTTGATGGTAAATGGGAAATTACCGATAAGCGTAAAAAGCCTAAAAAATAATCTCTGAACTTTCTAATTAACAGCACTCATTTGAGTGCTGTTTTTTTATCCTCGCTATTAAATCCTTCATTTTGTAAATGACTGTATATATTTAGTACATTCATTATCTTTATATATCCATTGAACTGGTCATAGCAGTTTAGCTTATTGTTTTTCAGGCAGTTTTCACCAAAGTGCAGTTGAGGTGAATTGCATGTTAACAATATGTGTTGATAAGGTGATGTCGGTATGCCATTCTGTGACTAAAGACATAAGTTTTGATGCAACTGTGTTCAATGCCAAATAATGCGTCATGATGCATTGTATTCTTATTTCAAAACGATAATTTAGATAAAAACCATATTAAAAAAATGGTTGGCTCAAGGCCAATAATTAAACAACTTGGCCTAAAACCTATTTTATATACAAAATTCAACGTTTGAATGGTCGATGAAATAATCGACATTGTCATCCGTTAATAAAGAAGTCGGGTACCCCCAAATGTAATTTAACTACCCGACAATAAATGGAAAAAGCTGTAATAAAACGGAGATATCAATGGCTGGTGTATTGGGAATGATTCTTGCTGGTGGAGAAGGCTCTCGCCTACGTCCTTTAACCGAATCACGTAGCAAACCTGCGGTACCATTTGGAGGAAGCTATCGTCTGATTGACTTCGCTCTGAACAACTTTATCAATGCTGACTTAATGCGAATTTATGTCCTCACTCAATTTAAGTCTCAATCACTCTATCAACACATGCGCAAGGGTTGGAATCTGACGGGAATCACCGATCGATTCATTGACCCCATTCCTGCACAAATGCGTGATGGTAAACGTTGGTATGAAGGTACTGCGGATGCGATTTATCAAAACGTTCGTTTTATCGAGTTAGCCAATCCTGAGCATGTATGTATCTTTGGTTCTGACCATATCTATAAAATGGACATTCGTCAGATGCTAGACTTTCACAAACGCAAGGAAGCGAAACTAACCGTTTCAGCACTGCGAATGCCATTAGCGGAAGCGTCTGAATTTGGTGTGATTGAAGTTGATGAAGAAGGCAAAATGATTGGCTTTGAAGAAAAGCCACAAAACCCGAAATCAATCCCTGGTCACCCTGATATGGCGTTAGTGTCTATGGGCAACTATATCTTTGAAGCAGAAAGTCTCTGCAATGAGCTACGTATAGATGCCGAGAATACTGAGTCTAGCCATGATTTTGGTAAAGATATCATTCCTAAGATGTTCCCTGAAGGAGATGTCTATGTTTATGATTTCTCTACCAACAAAATCAGCGGTGAGAAAGACACTACTTACTGGCGTGATGTAGGTACGATCGACTCGTACTGGGCGGCTCACATGGATCTTCTTCAGGAAGATGCTCAGTTTTCGCTATACAACCGTAAATGGCCGCTTCACACTTATTATCCTCCGTTACCGCCAGCAACTTTCGTTGACGCTGAGCATCAAAAAATCAAAATTACTGACAGCTTGATTGCTGGTGGTAGTTATGTCCGTGGCTCATCAATCTATCGCTCTGTATTAGGCTTTAGAAGTAACATTGCAGCTGGTTCTGTGGTGAGTGAATCTGTTATCCTAGGTGACGTTAAGATTGGTGCTGGTTGTACAATCAAGCGCGCGATCATCGATAAGAACGTAGAAATTGCCCCTGGGACTGTGATTGGTGAAGATCTTGAATTGGATGCGAAACGTTTCCATGTCTCCCCAGGTGGCGTTGTAGTCATCAAGAAAGGGACGAAAGTTGGATTCTAAAATGCGAAACATAGATGTATGGTTTCCAGTTTCAGAAGCGCAAGGACTTGTAAAAAGTGGAGGCTTGGCAGATGTTGCCAAGGCTCTGCCTAAAGCTCTGCAAGAACTGGGTAAAAACGTAGCCATTACTTTACCCGGTTACCAGTCACTGCCTAACAAGGGTCAGTATGAGTTTGTTCTAGCTACGGAGTTAGAGCACTGGCCACATACACCGTACCAAGTTAAGAAAACGCAACTCGACGGCGTTGATGTGTTCGTGATCGAATGTGATCGATACTTCGATAGGCCTGAATTGTATGCTGAGCACAATCGAGCTTATGCTGACAATGGCGAACGATTTGGTTTCTTCGCGGCAGCGAGTCTGGATGTGTTACCGAAACTCGGTATTCGGCCTTCTATTGTTCATGCCAACGACTGGCATACTGGTTTGATCCCATTCCTGCTTAAAACACGCTACGCTGATGACGAGCGTTTTGCAGGAATGAAGTCAGTACTAACGGTTCACAACGCTATTTTTAAAGGCATCTTTTCCTACAGTCAGTTGGAAATTATTCCGGAACTTCATCTCTCTGGAATGGAATTTCTACAGTATGGTGACGGTTGGGTAAGCACACTTCGAGCGGGCATCGCCTTTGCAGATAAAATCAACGCAGTAAGCCCTAACTATGCCGCTGAACTAGTGACACCTCTAGGTTCACATGGTTTGGTAGACGATTTTGTTCATCGTTCCAAAGATCTTCATGGTATTGTTAATGGCTGTGACTACTCAGAGTGGAACCCTAAGCTTGATGGCTTTCTACCGGTCAATTACGACGACGAGTTAGAGAGTATGCTAAATGGTAAGCTCGCTGCTAAGCAGGCGCTGCAAAAGGAGCTATCGCTGCCAGAACGCAATGTTCCAATGGTTGGCATGGTATGTCGATTGACTCACCAAAAAGGTTTCCATTACATACTGCCAATATTGGATAAGTTTCTGAAAAACGATGTTCAGGTTGTCATTATCGGAACTGGTGAGCCACAAATCGCTTCCCATCTTAACGATATTGCTGAGCAGTTTTCGGATAAGTTGGCGTTTGTAGAGGCGTATAGCAACCGATTTGCCCATTTAGTGGAGGCAGGCTCAGACTTTTTCCTAATGCCTTCTGAATTTGAAGCATGTGGCCTGAACCAAATCTACAGTATGGCTTACGGTACCTTACCTATTGTACGTAAAGTTGGTGGGCTGAAAGATACGGTAATCGACTTTGATGATAGTCCACAGCAGGCAACGGGCTTTGGGTTTGATGAGCCTTGCCATGACGCGCTGTTGATTGTCTTACAGCGAGCGCTTCTGTTCTATTTGCAACACCCAGAAGAGATGCGTGAGATGCAACTTCGAGCAATGCGCAAAGACTTTAGTTGGATAGAATCTGCCAAGGAATACATCAAAATGTATAATTTGGCACTTGAAGCCTCACATTGCTAATATCATTGGAAGAGCGGCGTAATGCCGCTCTTTTATATGCACTTGTTGGCATTTTTTGACACAATTGGAAATCATTTTTTCTAAATTTCCGCGCAATTTTCTCCTGAGACGTGTAGAGTTGTGATAACTTTATTTTCGTACTACTAACCAATCCGAGAACTATGTCCGAAAGCCTACTATTTCATAAAACGTATACCCATCCTACAAGTGATGAATGGGTGGTATTTGTGCATGGGGCAGGGGGCAGCTCATCTATATGGTTTAAGCAGATACGAGCTTATCGTGAGCATTTCAACTTACTGTTCATTGATTTGCGTGGGCATGGTAAATCGAATCAGTTCTTAAAAGATATCATGGCCAACAAGTACACATTCAAAACGGTAACAATGGATATCGTTCGTGTGCTGGATCACCTTAAAATACAATCGGCCCATTTTGTCGGCATGTCTCTTGGTACCATCATAGTGCGCAATATTGCCGAACTGGCAATGCCAAGAGTACGCTCGATGGTTCTGGGTGGAGCGGTAACACGCTTTAACACACGCTCACAAATACTGGTAAAAATTGGCAACATGAGTAAGCACATAATCCCTTATATGTGGCTCTACAGCTTATTTGCGTACATTGTGATGCCTCAGAGAGGGCAGAAAGAGTCTCGCCACTTGTTTGTTAGGGAAGCTAAGAAACTGTGCCAAAACGAATTTAAGCGTTGGTATCGACTAACTACTGAAGTCAACCCACTTAATCGTTACTTCAAGGAGAGAGAACTACCGATTCCGACCCTGTACCTAATGGGTGAGAAAGACTACATGTTCATCAAGCCGGTGAAAGAAATGGTGGCTGAACATAAGTCCAGCCAACTATTAGAGATTAAAGATTGTGGTCATGTTTGTAATGTCGAGAACCCCGAAGAGTTCAATCGTCACTCAATTGCCTTTATTAAGTCGGTGACACCTCAGTAGGTGCTAACGCTTGGCAACTCCAACAGGCGCCAAACTGCGCTTCATTCACTTCATGACACCTTGGACACACCCAATCCCTTTTTTCCGAATCTGCTTTTAACTGTTCTTGCCACTCAGCGATGATAGCTCTCGCTTTAACGTGTTGTTTGTTATCGATTAGCCAGACATAAGGCAAAGTATTTTCATCAAATGGCACTTCACCTCGAAGCGTGTAAACCCCTTCACCTCTAACTTCACAAAGGATTCCTTCATTTTCCAACTGTTGTTGAACGATATGTGCTTCCGCCGGACTATTACCAATAAAAACCTTCATTATTCTTGTACCTGTGGTGAGCGAGAAATTCGCGCCATAATCCACTTAGCAATCAGTGGAAATAATCCCAATAAGGCAAATGAGGCCACAACTGCTGGGGAAACGATACCTGACAAACTGTTAATACTGGCGAGCTGTGTGCCGGCATTTAAGTAAACCGCAGTACCAGGCAACATGCCTAGCTGGCTCACTAAATAGTACTTTGACACTTTAATTGGCGTTAAGCCCATTAATAGGTTGATTAAGAAGAACGGAAATACCGGAATCAATCTTAGCGAGAACAGATAGAAAGCACCGTCTTTTTCTACACCTTTATTGATAGTTTCTAACTTTGAACCGAACTTGCTTTGAACCCAGTCACGCAATAAAAAGCGACTACTCAAAAACGCAATGGTTGCACCAATGGTACTAGCAAAAGAGACAAGAAGAAGACTGGTCCAAAAGCCAAATAAAGCAGCACCTAGTAACGTAACAACTGCAGCTCCCGGAATTGAGAATGCGGTAATGGCAATATAGGCAAAAAAGTACACTAATGTGGCAGTAACAAAATTCTGACTGATATATTCGCTGAGTGCAGCTTGCTGAGCCTGAGCATTTTCCAGTGTTAAATATTGTCCAAAATTAACACCTAGAATGATAATGACGGCGAGAAGTGCGATTCCGAGTATTAGCTTTTTGCTCATGATGCTGTCCTTGTGACGACTCTGTATTAGTTTAGTAGACAGGGCGTGGATAGATTTACTTTCATCATAAACTAAAAAAATCAGCCGTTAGGCTGATTTTTTGTATAGAGCGATAAGGGCTAGTTTATAAGACTGGCCAATTCTTCTCTTTTATTTTGCGGAATCACGGACCAGTGCGTGCCATTAATGGCACCCTCTAGCGCCCAAAGTAACTCAAGACCTACAGTATTTGAGTGAGTTCGTTGGATTGCTTTAAAAGCCTCCACAGAACCTTGCTCTTGCAGATCGTATACCGATTCAATTCCAGCTTTCTTAAGCATACGCTCAGTAGCCAGTCTTAAATTAGGTAAATCTTTGAGTCGATTGGGTTTTGTTTCCGACTGTTGCACTTTTTCTGTTTTTGCAAACTCTAAGGCAGAGCGAGCATGAGTCAAGATAACATCCTGATCTTGCCAACAGTCCTCAGGGAGTGCGAAATACTTAGTGACAACGGGGAACCCACGCTTCTTATAAACGTATGGCTTGTAGCCAAGTTGCTTAAATTTAGCGATCGTCTGACGGTTAGTTCTGATATGTAATTTGTTATTCACTGCTAATGCAAACATGGTATCGTCAATAAAGATACCAAATCCACCAAACATAGAACGAGACTTAACTCTTCCAAGCTGAGCGAACAATTGCATCGAGTTTTTTAGTATAGGATTGTCCATGCTTATTCTTTTCTCGGTGTTATTGATTGTGTCACCAAAATCAGGTCCGAGAGTATAGCAAACGGGTGTCAGCCTTCTGTTAGCGGTAAACCAAAAGAATGCTAATACCTTTGCCATCGGTAACCCCGCTACCTATCAAATAAATTTGGTTTAGGCCGGTGGCTTTGCGTCCCACCCTTTCAAGTGGTTTGCCCTGTGCGTGACATATTTAGAATAAATGAAAATGACTCACATCTATGACGGTTGTATGGTAAAAGTGTGATATTGCTTCAGATAATCGATTGGGATTTGTGCGGGAGAGTGTGTCGAAACAAACAATAAAGCGTTCAGTTTATTGGATGAGGATCAAAAAAAAGCGCCTAGAAAGGCACTTTTTTCAGGATTATGTGAGTTTTTTGACAGAATCACGTTCTACAATCTCAGGGTGCATTTCGAAAATGCGTTTTTCGTGACCTTTATCTTTGATTCGTTCTAGAAGAATCTCAAACGCATTCTTACCTACACGACGCTTCGGTTGGTGCACTGTTGTCAGTGGTGGAGAGAAATACTCAGCCAATTCGATATTGTCATAACCGATAACGGAAATATCTTCTGGAACTTTTACACCTAATTGTTGAAGGCGACTCATTAAACCGAATGCCATGGTGTCGTTGAAGCAGAATACGGCAGTAGGACGAACTTCCATTGCTGCAATACGGTTAGCGGCAATCACGGCCGTATCACATTCGAAGTTACCTTCTAAGATTCGGTCATCTTTCATCTCGATACCCGCTTCCGCTAGAGCACGCTGATAGCCGATAATACGTTCTTGGCAAACGGCTTTCTCTAGGTGTCCGCTCAAGCATGCAATGTCAGTATGACCGTTATCGATCAGATATTTAGTTGCGAGATAGCCGCCTTCTTCCGAGTTATCAATGATCTTGTCGGCTTGAGAGCTTTCTGGGCCCCAGTCCATAATCACTTTCGGAATATCTGAATGACGGTCTAGCATTTCTAGTAGCTCTTCAGTTAAGTCGGAGCACATAACCAAAATGCCATCAACACGTTTTTCTGCGAGCATGCGAATATAGTCGCGCTGTTTCTCGTAGACACCACCTGTGTTACATAGGATTAAAGTATAGCCTTGGCGATAGCAGTAGCTTTCAACACCGTCGATGACTTCCGAGAAGAACAAGTTTGTAGACTGAGTGACAAGCATTCCAATCGTTTTGGTCGAGTTACATTTCAAACTACGAGCAACCGCACTTGGTGCATAGTTAAGTTCATCTACCGCTGCCATCACTTTTTCTTGTGTGGCTTCTGCTACAAAACGAGTTTTATTAATTACGTGAGAAACGGTGGTCGTTGAAACGCCAGCCAGACGGGCGACATCTTTGATTGTTGCCATAGCTATATCCTTTTATCGCGGAGTGCTATTAATAGCCAATACCGCTTCGAATTCTGGAAGCCAATTTATGGGTTCCTAATAAGTAGTGCATTCTGAATGAAAAAACCGCTTTTCAGCGGTTTGGTTCAACAGTTCGACAGATTATTATTGTGCTTGTTGAATACCAAAGCGGCTTTTGCATTTAAACGGCGGATTGTAGTCTTCCCCATTGATACAAGCAATCACTTATACAACAAATTTATAGATAAGGCGCACTTTTGTCTGTAACGGTGAGTGATAAACAGTATATGCGCCTCAAAATCTTAGGCTTGATCACCTTTTAAGTAATCAAGATCTAGCTTGATAAGTGCTTGAAGTACTGTGGATACCGCAGCGTAAAAACCGAACTCATCGTGCTGCTGACATTTAGTCACGAATTGTGGCACCCAAGTTAGCAAGTGTTGTTCAATAAACTCTGCTTGCTGTTCCATCGCCTCATTCATGTGAGCTTCTGACTCTAATTCGTTGGAACGAATAATGAGGTTCCCGAGAAAATCGAGCTCAATAGCCAAATGATCCGCTGGTTCGTTTAAGTTTTCAGTTACCGCAATATTGTGCTCCGCAAGCAACTCTGACATTACTTGAGCGGGTTTGTCGTTTAACAGACCTGACTCACCAATATATAAAGAAGCATAAGGTAGTGCCCCATGCTTATCTGTTTTCAAAAACAGATCACAAAAATCAGCAGACAACTCAAGTTGGGCATCTTCTCTTACTTGCAGTCTGTTTAGTGCGTCGACCATAGAGGCGATAGGAGCTGATAGTGTTGGGTTTTCACCCAGTCCAGTAAGGAAAGCGCGTATATCTGGGCTTTGATATTTCTCGAGTTCTTCTGTGGTTAGTTCTCTAGCAAAGAGGCTCGAAAGCCACCAGTATAATTCAGCACGTTGTTCGTTAAATGCTTTGATTTCTTGCATTTTCTTATCTCCAAAAGTGTTATCTCTATTTTAGCTAATAAAGATGAACAACAGTAATCATTGATGTGAAAAAAAAAGATGAAAAATGAAGGGTTGTGAAGACATGGTCATGTGGAACAAGGTTTTTGGATAAATCTCTGTTGCATATCTGAAGTTAAGATTTCTATTTGTTTTGAATCAAGAAAAAGCAAGTTTTCTTCAATTCACGTCAATGTAGGCTAGAATTGTGACTAATTATGAATAGAATGACTCTGTCATTGAAAGATTGAGATAGAAAGACATGAAATATCACGTACTAGTAGTGGAAGATGATGTCGTTACGCGCAGCAAACTAGCGGGTTACTTCGAAAGTGAAGGTTACTTGGTGAGTGAAGCGGAGAGCGGCGAACAAATGCGTCAGATTCTACAGGAAGCCAGCATCGACTTGGTGATGTTAGACATCAACTTGCCGAAAGAAGATGGACTGATGCTAACGCGTGAATTAAGAAGTCAATCGGATATTGGCATCATTCTAGTGACGGGTCGCACAGATAGTATCGACCGTATCGTTGGTTTGGAAATGGGCGCAGATGATTATGTGACGAAACCATTCGAATTGAGGGAGCTCCTAGTCCGCGTCAAAAATTTGCTATGGCGTATTTCTCTAGCCAGAAAACAACCTATTATTGAAGAATCGGTGCAGAATGAAAACTTGATTTACTTTGGTGAGTGGGTGTTTGACAAGCAACGCCGTTCGCTAAGTAACAATGGAGAGCCAGTAAAACTCACTAAGGCAGAGTACGAACTCTTAGTAGCGCTATCGGCATATCCTAATCAGGTACTTAGCCGCGAGCGTATACTTAATATGATCAGTCATCGAGTTGACGCGCCAAACGACCGCACTATTGATGTTTTGATTCGTCGCATGCGTGCGAAGATGGAACTGGATCCGAAGAACCCACAGATTTTCATTACTGTCCACGGTGAAGGGTATATGTTCGCCGGTGATTAGCATTCTATTCTGCTGTAATTACGACATAAAGTCTGTTGCAGCTAGACTTTTTGAATAATCAAAAAAACGCCTCACTTTATAAGTGTGGCGTTTTTTGTTGTGCCTGACTGTTATTGAGCGTTTGCTGCTTCTTGCGGTTCTTCAGGAGCAAGTTGCGCTTCAATGTCTTGCTCGGTGATCTTATCTACATCCTCAGAAGACTCTAACTCAGAAACGGAAGGCAAAAACTCTTGGTTACCTTCGTTAGCCACCCAATCACGAAGGTCTTGCCATATTAATCCCATGGTCTCGTGCCAGTATCGCTCAGTCTGCTCCAAGTAACGAGATGATGGCGTATATTTCTGCCAAGCTTGCTCAATGTCTTTCTGCGCTAAGAAGTTAGTCGGTGCTGGGTACGGGGTCAATCCAGCTGCTTCAAATTCGTGCATAGCACGCTTCATATGACTAGCAGATGTCACCAAAACAAGTTTCTTACTCTGAACGAATCCAGCGGCTTGTCGTGCTTCTTCCCATGTATCTTTTGCTGTTTCCAACAAAATGATATCCGGTTTCGCAATACCTAAAGCAAGTGCAACTTTCGCCATGGTTCTAGCATGACTGACACCGGTACCACCATCATAACCAGATAGAATCAATTTAGCGCCTGGATACATTCTAAGAATCCGGATACCTTCACTTAAGCGCATTAATGAAGCTCGACTCAGTTCTGAAGTGGGTGGAATTTGGTCGTCGACCACATGTCCACCGCCAAGGACCATCACATAGTCGATGGTTTCATTAATCGGCAAGAACGCACTGTATTGGCGCTCAAGCGGCATCAACAGGCGGCTAGATAAGGGTTGGAATGAAATAAGAAAAGTCCCACACAGAGACACGAGAATAATCAGGCTTCCTAGTTTACGACGTGCCGTAAACATGATGAGAACTAAGCCCAAGAAGCCAAGAATTAACATGGCAGGTAGAGGCATTAGTAATGAAGACACAACCTTTTTCAGCTCAAACATAGAATAATAGTCCGAAAAAACACCACTTAACGCTAAAAAAGGGAGTTGCCCCTTTATTCCTGTCACTTATATGACAGAATAGCTGTATAACTGGTTATCTTAACTCAATATACCGTGATGCAAGACCGAAATTTCGACGATATCGCCCACAAATTTGCAAAAAATATTTACGGCTCAGAGAAGGGTGAAATTCGCCAAACTATTGTTTGGGAAGACTTAACCCAAGCTCTCGCTGCGCTGGATGATACAAGAAAAAACCTAGAAGTTTTAGATGCAGGTGGTGGATTAGGGCAAGTTTCTCAACGAATTGCTGAGAGAGGACACAAGATCACATTATGTGACCTCTCTTCTGAAATGCTCAAGTTGGCCAAGGCAGATGTTGAAAAAAACGGGCTACTCTCGCAATATCGCTGGATACATAGTCCAGTACAGCGTATTGCAGAACATATGAGCCAACCCGTAGATCTGGTGTTGTTTCATGCTGTTATGGAATGGTTAGCTGAACCTAAACCCGCGCTAGAAGCGGTTTTGCAGCAAGTGAAACCTGGTGGTATCGCTTCTGTCATGTTTTACAATCATCATGGATTGGTATTTAAGAACGTCATATGTGGCAATATTCCTCATGTACTTGAAGGCATGCCACATAGAAAGAGATTTAAGCTTCAGCCACAAAAAGGGCTAAAGCCAGAGGAAGTGTATCAGTGGATAGAGGATGCGGGATTTGAAATATGTGGCAAATCTGGTATTCGTTCATTCAGTGATTACATTGGCAATATGCAATACATGGGAGACTACACCGCTGAAGACGTTCTAAAAATAGAGCAGCAGCTGTGTCGCCAAGAACCCTATCTCTCCATGGGCCGATACATTCATGTATGGGCAAGGAAAAAACAATAACAGGAAAGACCATGAGTGATAACACTCTGATTGCGGATGACCGACCGATTGATGAACTTGTCGGCTGGGTCAAACAGCATGATTTTGCATTGAATCTTTCCACTGAACGGTTGGCATTTCTCATATCTATCGCGGTATTGAGTAATGAAAGATTTGATGAAGAACTGGGGGAGGGCGAGCTACACGATGCGTTCAAGATCGTCACCCAACAGTTCGAGCAAACGGGCGAAGCGACCGCGTTTCGTGCCAATAATGCGATTAATGAATTGGTTAAACAGAGGCTGCTAAGTCGTTTTACCAGTGAGATAAACGATGGCGCGAGCATCTACCGTCTCAGTCCACTTGCGATTGGCATTACGGATTACTACGTCAGGCATCGCGAGTTCTCCAAACTCAGACTCTCTATCCAGCTTTCAATGGTGGCGGATGAAATGGCGAAAGCCATTCTCGCGGCTCAAGAAGGCGGGACGGTTGGTCACTGGCGCAAGAACGTATTTGGCGTTCTGAAATACTCAGTGGGTGAAATTTTCGATCAGATTGATTTGAACCAACGAGTTATGGATGAGCAGCAGCAGTCGGTCAAATTGCAAATTGCAGAGCTACTCAATAAAGACTGGCGAGAAGCCATCAACAATTGCGAAGCTTTGCTGTCTGAAACCTCCGCAAATCTTCGTGAGCTTCAAGATACTCTGCAAGCAGCAGGGGACGAACTACAAACTCAAATACTTGATATTCAAGAGATTGTTTATGGTGATGATGAGCTTGAGTTTGTGGGAGAAGCGCTGTTTGGCTTACAAATGAAGTTAGATCGAATCATCAGCTGGGGCCAGCAAGCGATCGATTTGTGGATTGGTTACGATCGTCACGTACATAAATTTATCCGTACTGCGATCGATATGGATCAAAACCGTGCATTCAGCCAAAGACTTCGCCAGTCTGTGACCGACTATTTTGATGCGCCATGGTATTTAACCTATGCCGACGCAGAAAAACTCACCGATCTTCGTGATGAAGCTTTAGTGCTTCGAAATGACGAAGTGACGGGGGCTGTGCCACTTGAAGTGGAATATGAAGAATTTGAACAAGTAAATGATGAACTTGCCGAACGTATCGGAGACATGCTGAAAGTGCATAAAGAGCAGGGCGCTCCAATTGATTTAGGCATAGTGCTTCGAGATTATCTTGCTGCACACCCACACACTCATCATTTCGATCTAGCAAGAATCGTTGTGGACCAAGCAGTTCGGTTGGGTTACTCCCAATCCGATTACTCCGCCATTCAACCAGATTGGCAAGCTATCAACGATTTTGGCGCAAAGGTACAAGCAAATGTCATCGACAAATATTGACGAATACATGTCAGAAAAACTGGCAAAAGCGATAACAAATCCGCTTTTTCCTGCACTAGATAGTGCACTTCGTGCGGGCAAACACATTTCCTCAGAGGACTTGGATAATCACGCTCTTTTGTGTGATTTTGATGTGGAACTGGCGAGTTTCTATCAGCGCTATAACACGGAATTGGTGAAAGCGCCTGAAGGATTCTTCTATTTACGCCCTCGTTCGACCACGTTAATTGGTCGAAGTGTGTTGTCAGAATTAGATATGCTGGTGGGCAAAGTACTGTGCTTTTTGTATTTGAGCCCAGAGCGTCTAGCTCATGAAGGCATCTTTACCAATCAAGAACTGTATGACGAGTTATTGGCACTCGCTGATGAAAAGAAACTGATGCGCCTCGTCACTAATCGCGCAACAGGATCTGATCTCGATAAAGAAAAACTGTTTGAAAAAGTACGTACGTCTTTAAGACGTCTACGCCGCCTAGGTATGACGATCTCTATTGGTGATACAGGTAAGTTCCGTATCAGTGAGGCGGTGTTCCGCTTTGGTGCCGACGTTAGGGTTGGTGACGATATGCGTGATGCTCAATTGAGACTGATCCGCGATGGCGAAGCGGTAGCGCATACTCAAGCACCATCACAAGGTAGCTTAATTCCTAACGAAGAAGTGAAAGAGACAGAGTTAACCGAACAATTGGATATTCAGCAAGATGATCAGGAGGCTGACGTATGATTGAAAGAGGTAAGTATCAATCAATGACGATGGTCAACTGGAACGGCTTTTTCGCGCGTACTTTTGACATTGATAGCCTAGTGACCACGTTATCTGGAGGTAACGGTGCGGGCAAATCTACTACAATGGCGTCATTCATCACGGCTCTGATCCCCGACCAAAGCTTGCTTCACTTTAGAAATACGACAGAAGCCGGCAGTTCTCAGGCATCGAGAGACAAAGGTCTATACGGTAAGCTGCAACCAGGTACATGTTACTCGGCACTCGACGTTGTGAACTCACGCAATCAACGAGTCTTGTTCGTGGTTAAGTTGCAGCAAGTTGCTGGACGAGATAAAAAAGTCGATATTAAACCGTTTATTATTCAAGGTTTGCCAAGCAGCGTTAAGCCGACCGATATCCTAATTGAAGCAGTGTCTGACAACCATGCTCGTGTCCGCCAAATCAATGAAGTGAAAGATGCGGTCAGTGGTATGGAAGGCGTTCACTTTAAAGCGTTTAATTCTATTGTTGATTATCATGCGCAAATGTTTGAGTTTGGTGTTTTGCCAAAGAAATTGCGCAATAGCAGCGACCGCTCGAAGTTTTATCGCCTGATTGAAGCCTCGCTATATGGTGGTATTTCAAGCGCCATTACTCGCTCGCTTCGTGACTATCTATTGCCTCAAAATGGCGGCGTGAAAAAAGCATTCCAAGATATGGAATCGGCACTGCGCGAAAACCGTTTAACCTTAGAAGCGATCAAAACGACGCAAGCCGACCGTGACCTGTTCAAGCATCTTATTACTGAATCAACGAACTATGTTGCTGCAGATTACATGCGACATGCGAATGAGCGCCGTAATAAGCTTGAAAGTACAATGGCGATGCGCAATGAGTTGTTTGGCTCAAGACAAACCTTGATTGCACAGAATGAATTGCTAAATAAAGTTCAGCAAGAACTGTCCATGCTTCTCGAAAGTGAATCTGGGCTTGAACAGGACTATCAAGGCGCGCAAGACCACTTATTGTTGGTCCAAAATGCTTTACGCCAACAAGAGAAGATCGAACGTTATCAAGAAGATCTTGAGGAGCTCAACGAGCGCCTTGAAGAGCAAATGATGGTGGTTGAAGAGGCCACTGAGCGTAAGTTAGCTGCAGAAGAGCAAGCGACATTCGCTGAAGAAGAAGTGGATAGCTTAAAAACGCAGCTCGCAGATTACCAACAAGCTCTGGATGTGCAACAGACGCGCGCACTGCAATATCAGCAGGCGGTCCAAGCGTTAGAGAAAGCGCGTGAGTTGCTTGATGATGATGCTCTTGAGCAAGATGGTGCTGCGACTAAGCTAACTCAGCTGAAAACTGAAGAAGCTGAACGTACTACTCAATTGCTGGAATTTAAGCATAAGTTGGACATGTCTTCTGCTGCGGCGAAGCAGTTTGAACTTGCATTAGAACTCGTCCAGCAAGTTGCAGGCGATGTACCTCGTAATAAAGCAGCAAGCGCAGCGAGACTAGCGTTAAAGCAAGTGGATGAGCAGCGTCAACTGCTAGGCAATGAATCCCAGCTAAGAGCACAGTTCCGTGATACTGAAAAGAATATTGAACGTCAAGAGCAAGCTCAGCAACTGGTTAACGATCTCCATAGTGTTGGCGTCACAATAGCCAATGAAATGGATATTGAGATAGAAGCGGAGCGTCAGCGCGAAAAAGTGCTAGAAGGCGAGCAACAACTTGAGCAGTTACGTGAATCATCAAGTGACGCGAAGCAACGTGAACAGGAACTTGCTTCTGAAATTAGTAAACTTGAACGTTATGCTCCTCAATGGATTAAGTCATACAATGCACTAGAAGAGTTAAGAGAGCAAAGTGGTCTGGAACTGACAGATCGAGCGGATGTTATCAGCTCAATGCAGGAAGTGAATGATAACGAACGTAAGACCTCATTTGAGCGCGACTCACTAGCGAAACGTCGTGAAGAACTTGATCTTGAGATTGAACGTCTTGCGTCCCCAGGTGGTTCAAATGATCCTCGCTTGAAAGGTTTGGCTGATACACTGGGTGGCGTGCTTCTCTCTGAGATTTACGATGACATTACTATTGATGATGCGCCGTACTTTAGCGCAATGTATGGTCCTGCTCGTCATGCGATTGTAGTGTCAAACCTTGACGGAATTAAAGAAAAGCTGGTAGAGCTTGATGACTGCCCTGAAGATCTGTACATCATCGAAGGCGACATCGATGCATTTGATGATAGTTCATTTGATGCTGACGAATTAGATGGTGCAGTGTGCGTGCAGCTTAATGAAAGACAGTTACGTTACTCGCGTTTTCCGAAGATCCCTCTATTTGGCAGAGCGGCGCGTGAACAGCGTTTGGAGCTACTGCGTGAACAACGTGAAGAGACCGTTGAAAAACACGCGAAAGCGGCGTTTGATGCTCAAAAGCTGCAACGTCTATACCAAGCATTCAATGCTTTCGCAGCACAGCATATGCAGTTAGCATTTGAATCCGACCCTGAAGTACAGCTAGCGCGTCTGCGTGAGCAACGAAGTGCTGTAACTCGTGAGCTAAGCGACCACAAACAACGTGAACAGCAGATCAACGCGCAGCTGGTGGCGACAAAACAATCGGTTGGTTTACTTGACCGATTGGCGATTTCATCAAATGTTTTGTTTGATGAGACACTGGTTGAGCGATTTGCAGAGCTGCAATCGCAAATGGAACAGCTAACCTCAGCGAAAGCATATGTTAATCAACATGGTTCCGCATTAGAAAAACTATCTAGTGTGGTCAATGCGTTGGATAGTGACCCTGAACAGTTTGAAGCGTTAACGGAGCAATACCAATCTGCGGACAAAAATCTACAAGCATTAAAAGCTCAGATCTTTGCCGTTGCCGATTTGGCTGAGCGTCGTCCTTACTTTGCTTATGCTGATTCCATAAATATGTTGAATCAAAGTAGTGAACTTAGTGAGCAACTTAAAGCAAAGTTGGTGCAAGCTGAATCAACGCGTGCTCGTTTGCGTGAAGGCTTAAAGCAAGTTCAGGAGCAAGCTAACCAATACAACCAAGTACTGGCGTCTCTTAAGAGTTCCCATCAAGCTAAACTGGAAACGGTTCAAGAGTTTAGAGCAGAGCTTCAGGAATACGGTATTGTCCCTGATGAATCTGCATTGGAACGCGCAGAGCAGCGTCGTAATGAGCTTCAGTTAGCGTTGCAAACATCTCGTACTCGTAAGAGCGAATACGAGAAAACCATGACGTCCACTGAACTTGAAATGAAAGGTTTGGCGAAACGTCTGAAAAAGGTTCAGAAAGAGTACGTTGAGTTACGTACCTATGTGGTAGCAGCAAAAGCGGGATGGTGCAGCGTATTACGTCTAGCCAAAGCTAATGACGTAGAACGTCGATTACACAAACGTGAACTCGCCTACATGAGTGCTGGTGAATTGCGTTCAATGTCGGATAAGTCATTGGGTGCACTGCGTTTGGCGGTCGCTGATAATGAAGACTTGCGTGATTCACTGCGTCAGTCGGAAGATACTTCAAAACCAGAACGCAAAGTCCTGTTCTATATCGCTGTATACCAACATCTAAGAGAGCGCATCCGTCAGGATATCATCCGCACCGATGATCCGGTAGAAGCTATTGAAGAGATGGAAGTAGAGCTGGCTCGCTTGACCGAAGAACTGACGCAACGCGAAAACCGTTTGGCTATTAGTTCGGAATCGGTATCAAGCATCATCAAGAAAACGATTCAGCGCGAGCAGAATCGAATTCGTATGCTTAACCAAGGTCTATCGAATATTCATTTCGGTCAGGTGAAAGGCGTAAGACTTAATGTCAAGATTCGTGAGAGCCATGAGCAATTGTTAGTAGCTCTAACGGGTGAGCATAAAGACTTGTTCGAGACAACGCGTTATACCTTCTCTGAAGCCATGGCTAAGTTGTTCCAACGTGTTAACCCACATATCGATATGGGGCAACGCTCTCCGCAAGTACTGGGTGAAGAGTTACTAGACTATAGAAACTATCTTGAGCTCAGTGTCGAAGTTAACCGTGGTTCTGATGGCTGGTTACAGGCAGAGTCGGGCGCACTATCGACAGGTGAAGCTATCGGTACAGGTCAGTCAATTCTGTTAATGGTAGTGCAAAGCTGGGAAGAAGAATCGCGTCGTTTACGTAGCAAAGATATCTTGCCTTGTCGTTTACTGTTCCTGGATGAGGCTGCGCGTCTTGATGCTAAATCCATCGCGACATTATTTGAACTTTGTGACCGCCAAGGGATGCAGCTACTCATTGCCGCACCGGAGAACATCAGCCCAGAAAAAGGGACGACGTACAAATTGGTGCGTAAAGTGTTCAAAGATCACGAGCATGTTCATGTTGTCGGTCTTCGCGGTTTTGGTGAGAATAAGCGATTAGATGACGCTGAAAAGTTAGTTGAACAAGCAACAGCGTAAAGAAAAACCAAAAAGCCTTCTTATTAGAAGGCTTTTTTTCGGCTTATGAAGTTTGGGTGGAGATTTTGGCCTAAGAGTTCTCTACTTTTCTTAATAGATCGCTTTTCACGATTTCTAGCGCCTTGAGTGCCACTTTAGGGTCAACCTCATTACTTTCCAGTAGAAAGATGAGATCAACGGCAAGTTTGATTTCTTCAGGTGCGTTATCGAGCCCAGATTCAGAAGACATTATATTAACCTCATCTTTTGATTGATGGTGTGCTGAATCGCATTCATAGCATTGCGGCAGCGTTGTAAACGTTGTTCGGTGGAGATAAGTTGTGGTTTGGTCGTTTGACCACCTGTCAGGCTCTGTTCTTGTTGCCTCACAAGAGTGCACAACTTTTGTTCCCAAACTTGATGTTGTCTAAGGTCAGCCCTCAATTGTTCAAGGGATTTGCTTTCTAAAGCAGTATCAGTGGGTGTATTCGCAATGAGCAAGACTCGCTCAATCGCTTCAAGCTGCTCGGTAAACTTTGTCACCCAAATTTCTGAAGAAGAGGTGCTAATACCTTGTTTACTCAATGTGATGATTTTATCTAAGGTTCGCTCGGCTTCTATAACGCAAGGTTGAAGCAGTATGTTGGAAGCGGAGAAAAGGTGTTCATCAAACAGTGGTTTTTTATGACCACGATTCTTAAAATCAAACTCTTGAGCATCTTGATAGAGTTGCTCTAGTCGAGCTTTAACTTCAGATAATTTCATTGCAGCTCCTCTTTCTCTTCGACCAAATCATAACCAAGCATCATACGCCAGTTTGATGGCCAGAATGCTTACAACGGTAACAAAGATAGGTCGAATGAACTTGGCTCCAAATCGAATAGCGGAATGTGCGCCGATATAAGCACCAGCCATTAAACACAGCCCCATGGTTAAGCCCAAGACCCAATTAATATGGCCTAATACTGCGAACGTTATCAATGAGGTAAAGTTACTAGTGAAGTTCATCGCTTTTGAGAGACCGGAAGCGAATAAAATGTTCAGTCTGTATAAAGCCATTGAACTGACGGTCCAGAATGCACCAGTGCCGGGACCGGCAACACCATCGTAAAAGCCCAAAGACAGTCCTTGTAAGTACTGCTTTCGATTAAACTTGGGACAGCCTACATGGACCTTGTTCTGTTCATCGCCTTGAGGTGCTTTTTGAAAAACCGTGTAGAGCGCTGCGGCAAGAATAATAAGAGGTAGGATCTTTTCTAACCATTCGGTACTGATCATGTCAACAACGAGAGTACCAATAGTCGCGCCGATGAGTGTCGCAATAAAAGCTCGATACCAGCATTCAGGGCTAAATAACCTTTTGCGATAGTAGGTAAACGCTGCGGTAGATGAGGCAAACGTAGCTGCTAGCTTGTTAGTACCGAGTGCTATGTGTGGAGGAAGTCCTAGCGATAGCAGTGCAGGTACCGTTAGCATTCCGCCGCCGCCTGCGACCGCGTCAATAAAGCCTGCAGCAAAGGCGACAAGCGCCAAAATAACCAACATGCTAGGTTCGATAAATTCCATCGAGATTTTAGACCTTAGTATTCTATTGTTCTTTTAAAAGGGGGTAGGGAATCGAGCAGAGACTTGCCATACCTTTTTGTGACGATTCGCCTATCGAGAATATAGAGAGTTCCACAGTCTCTTTCTTTACGTAGCAAACGGCCTGCAGATTGTATCAGTTTTTTACTCGCCTCTGGAACTGTAATCTGAAGAAACGGATTGCCACCTTTGCTCTCTATATATTCGGCGTGTGCTTGCTCGATGGGAGAAGTCGGCACCGCAAAAGGTATTTTAGTGATAATCAAGTTCTCTAGTAGTTCCCCAGGTAAGTCTAGTCCTTCGGAAAAGCTTCCTGTTCCAAAAAGCACACTGGTTTTTTGACATTGAGTCAGTGTTTTATGTTTATTTAGAATTTCTGTACGTGATTTCTCACTTTGAACCTGCAGATGCCACCCTTTTAGAGCGAATTTCGATCGCACCTCATCGGCAACTTTATTCATTTGCCAATAAGAGGAAAACAGCACTAAATTACTTTTGCCGTCCTGAATAAAGTCGAACAGCTTTTCAGTCAACTCTTCAGTAAACTGAGGGGCCTGCGGTTCATTACGCATTTTGGGCACAATAAGCTCTGCTTGTTCTGCATAATTAAAAGGTGACGCTAAAGCTAAAAATTGGACGCCATCTTCAGATTTCTGACTGATACCTGCTTGGTTACAGAAAAAAGCGAAGGAATTGAGTGCACGCATCGTCGCTGAAACAAGGACGGCGCCTACACATCGAGACCATAACTGCTGATCTAATTGCCAGCCTACCTCAAGAGGCGCGACACTGATTACGTAGTCACCCTCACGCTCTTTGCTTTTTTCTACCCAGCGTGCCAATGGTGCACCTTTCTCTTTTTTAGGCTCGGCCATGAGTCGCCATACCGCAGCTAGATTATCAAATCGCTGAATATAGAAACCCAATTCGGCTAAAGCGGGTTCGGCTAGTTTGGCTGAAACCTCTCCGTCTTTGAGTCTTTCTGAAATGAGGTCAGCAATTTTCGCCGATGCTTGTGCGCCTTTTTGAGAAAACTGTTTGAGTGCTTTAGACTGCTCTTCTAGCCAGCTGGGTAACTCGCCATTCTCGAAACGACAACTGTCTTCTTCAAATGGAAGACCAGAGCAATAAGAATTGACCTCATTTAATAGAGGGATGAGCTGCTGTATGGAATCCTGTAGTTCGTTGCGAAAGCGACCAACCCGCTTCTCGTCAGCTAAACCAGAGAACTTACTCGCAGACTGATTCAATCTTTCTAACCAAGAGGCGGCACCCTTTAAAGTAGCCGCTGCGGATGCATGGTCTCTAGCTACGTGCGGTAGATGGTGAGCTTCATCGAAGATAAAGATTGTATTTTCGGGATCTGGGAGGATGACGCCGCCACCAAGGTCTGCGTCCGCCATTACCAAACTATGGTTGGCAATAATGACATCGTTTTTATCAAGTTCAGACCGCGCTTTAGCGAATGGGCAGCCTCGGTGAGCAGGTAAACTGTTATTGCAGCTGTGCTTTTCGCTAACGATGGTTTGCCAAATGACATCATCAATGGGCTTCGGCCAGGAGTCTCTGTCTCCGTCCCATTTACCTTGAGCTAGCTTCTCGTACATGAGTTGAAGCTGTTCGATATCAGATTTTTTAGGCTTACTTTCAAACATGGCCATTTGACCACCATCGGCACCGCATGCCACGGCCAATTTCTCGGCGCAGCAATAACGCTGTCTTCCTTTAGCAATAATAAAAGAGAAGTTTTGATCGGTAATACGTCGGAACAGTGGCAAATCCTTATCAAGTAACTGTTCTTGCAAGGCAACTGTTGCGGTAGAAATAACCACCTTACGATTATTTTGAACAGCAACAGGTATAGCTGCCATTAAATAAGACAGACTTTTTCCAATCCCAGTACCTGCTTCTGCAACAATCATACGAGTTGATTTGTGATACTGGCCACAAAGTGTTTTAGCGATCTCTGAAACAAGATAGTTCTGAGCTCGACGCGGAACAAAGTTTTCTAGCTGATTCTGAAGGTTTTGATAACTCTGGCGAATGGATTGTTGGATTTTACTGGTAAGCATAAACAGCCCTAAATTGACGACGAGCGAGTGTAGCACACTTTAGCTAGTGAAAAATATGTTCAAAAACAGTCGTATCTAGTGTGGGTATTTAGATCAAAGTCACAAAAAATAAGTGAACTTTCACATTAGGTTATATTTTTCGCATGATAAAAAATATAAAACGCCAAAAAACATAGTTGTAACGAATAAAGTTCTGTTTGATGTGTATTATTTCAACTATTTATAGAATTATATTTATGAATGTTACCCAAAAACAAGACTAGTGTTGCAATCGAAAGGTGTTCAAAAAATTTGCGATACGTCACTATGAAATTCATAAGTTGTTGATTTTTAATGTTTTACATATATTTATTTATTTTGTTTAGAGTGTTTG
Source organism: Vibrio mediterranei (assembly GCF_900088415.1). GTDB lineage: Bacteria > Pseudomonadota > Gammaproteobacteria > Enterobacterales > Vibrionaceae > Vibrio > Vibrio mediterranei. The sequence continues at coordinate 331,563 of NZ_FLLQ01000002.1, read as the reverse complement.
ACATTGCCTGATAACTTTTGCATTCTTGGTTTCGAGATTTAAAGACGCTGAATCAACCAAAGGACAAAAGGTTGTCGTTCTGAAGGAAGGTTTAGACGTCACATATATTAAAAAAGGGAACCGAAAAGGAATTCCCATCTAAGAAAAGGCAGTGGATTATCATGAAAAAAACTCTAGTAGCTCTAGCTGTACTAGCAGCGGGTTCTGCGCAAGCAGGTATCGAAATCTATAACGAAAACAAAGTTACTGTTAACCTAAAAGGTGACATTGAAGTTGTTTACAAGCGCGGTTATGAAGACAACGCAACAACTAAACAAGAAATTCAAGATGCAGATTTCGGTTTTGACGTTCGTTACGCTATCAACAATGACCTACAATTCGGCGCTTACTGGGAATTCGACGGTAGTGCAGATAACGGTCTAGACGATAACGCAGTTAAAGCTGGTAACACTTATGTTGGTGTATACTCTCAAGCAGCTGGTTCTCTAATCGTTGGTCGTCTTGACTCTATGCTTGACGATGCTGGTATCGGTTCTGACTATCAATTCGGTCTAAACTCTTTCTTCTCAAACGGTTCACCATTTGGTGCTGATGAGTCAATCCGTTACGACATTGATAAAGGTAACTTCTACGGCGGTATCGCATACAAGCAAGACAAGAACGAAAATGCTGGTCTTGGTGAAGACGGTCACATGGTAGATGCTAAAATCGGTTACCGTGTAGCTGATTTTGACTTCACTGGTTTTTACGGTCAAGCTGAGTTTAAAGGCAACGCAAACTTAGCTGACGGCATGAGCGACGGCGATAAAGAAACACTTTATGCAATCGAAGGTCGTTGGGCTGGTGTTGAGAACCTAAACCTTGAACTAGGTTACTACAACATGAAGATGGATCCTAAGACTGGTGAGAGCCAAACTGCTCAAACTTACGGTTTTGCAGCTGACTACACTCTAAACCAATGGGTATTCGCTGGTGGTGTAAGCCAAGTTAACCTAGACAAAGACAATATCGTAAATACTTCTGCTACAGAAACAGTTAACAATGATAGCGAGACTAACTGGTTCATCAACGCTGGTTACAAAGTTGCTCCTGCAGCAACTGTATACGCTGAAGTTGGTGGAAGCAATGGTTACAGCGACAAGTACACTGGAAACAGCTTCTATGCTCAAAACGGTGTTGGCTTCGCAGTTGGTGCTAAAGCTGAATTCTAATTTAATTTAGAGCAGATAATTTTAGAAAGAGTCACCTTAGGGTGACTCTTTTTTTGTGCGCATAATCAATCTTCTACAGCTAAATATTCCTAAAAATGGCTATTTTGAGATTTGAATCTATGGCATTCTAGCCTAATAACCCAATCGTATTTTGTAAGGGAGTCGGGTCGTGAAAAAAAATATGGTGGCCGCATTAGTTGCGCTTGGTTGTTCCTTTTCAGTAAGTGCGGCAACACTTATTCCTCTCAAAGGAGTTTCTGTTTATTTTATTAATGGACAAGAAGCGGAAAGCCGAATAGGAAAAAACGAGTTGACGGAAGGTGAAAACCAAGTTGTAGTGAGAATGGATAAAAAAGTAGGAAAAGGTAGTAGCTCAGGTGTGTTCACTTCTGCTCCCTACGTTCTCACATTCAATGTTTCAGGTGATGAAGTAAAAATCAATCATCCAGTTGCCAGAAGTGAGCAAGAGGCTAAAGCTGCATTTAGAACAGACCAACCTGACTGGCGCATCACACAAGACGGCAGTACTCTTTCCTATTCTCAAGAGAAGCTTCAAGCACAAAGTGGTTTCTTACCTTATATGAAAATGGATGAGCTGATAGCAGCACACAATGCTGAAAGAGGTATTGTCTTCGATAACGGTCAAATGACCAAGGCGGAACAAGCTACCACAGCAACCTTAGTGACAACAGCCGCGGTAGCAACTTCTAAGGATGTTACTGCAGCAAATAATAACGCTCCGAAAACCACAGTAAAAGCTGAACCGACAAAAGTAGAAAATGTCGAGCAACTGAAAGCTTGGTACCTTAAGGCCTCAAAAGAAGAACGTAAAGAATTCCGCAAGTGGATGATTGATCAAGAATAATCATTTGATGTGATGAATATTGCAAAAAGGAGGCAGATGCCTCCTTTTTTATTAGTCGGGTCTGACAGGAAGTTAACCAATGTTTAGCGATTTTGGGCTATCATTGCCTTAATTAACGTTTGTCTTAAATCTTACTGTGAACCGATTTATCTCTCATATTCTACGCTTTCCTAAGCTAACACTTTTTCTTGTCCTTTCTTTGACCGCTCTTTGTGCTTGGTATGGTCAGCAACATTTTAAAATGAACGCGGACTTGTCTTCTCTAGTAAAACAAGAGGGGCAATGGGTTGAGAACTTAGCAACGTTAGATCGCACGTTCCCTGATACTGGGAATGTCGTCTTGCTTATTACTAGTAGTAGCGACCCGCAGTTAAAGCAGCATGTTGACGATTTATCGGACGCCTTAGCAAAAGAGGCTTTGTTTAAAGACGTATTCGCGCCAAGCTCACTTTCTTGGTTTGAACAATACTCACTGGGCTTCTTGTCAGACACAGAATTTCAACACTTGTTAAAAACCGCACAGGATGACGTTGAACCTGCTGCTCAAGCAGCAAGAGCACAGAATATTAACCAATATTTCGGCGCCCTCGCCAAGCAAGACCAAGCATCCCTTACACCTCTGCTGTCAGCGATTGATAGCAAGGCAGTGGATTGGCAACAATTATTAAAAACTAACATAGAGCTACCTAAAGCGTTTGCTATTACCATAGTGGCTCAGCCTGACGAGACCGTAAAAGAGCCCAATAGGGCGATAATAGAAACTATTCATCGTGTTATTGAATCTCAGAATTTACCGAATGACATCAAAGTCCAAATTACCGGCCAAGCAGCCTTAGACTTTGATGAAATTGCCGATGCAAACAACAGTATTACTATTGCTGGATCTGCGTCTTTGTTAGGTTTGGTCCTAATACTAGCTATTGGCATTCGCTCTCTACGTGTCATTCTTGCTTGTTATGTAACAGTATTAGTCGGTTTAGTATGGACATTTGCGGCAGGCTTATTTGTTGTTGGGTCTTACAATACGATTTCGATTGTATTTATGGTTATGTTTATCGGTTTAGCGGTCGATTTTTCCATTCACCTCTGTTTGCATATTCATGAACTAAGAGCAAGAGGTGATAGTAACGTCACAAGTTTGAAAGCTGCGGCATCTCACTCAATTAAGCCGCTTACTCTGTGTGCCTTATCTTCAGCGTTGGGCTTTCTAAGCTTTTATCCTACTAGCTACACTGGTTTAGGCGAGTTGGGCATTATATCTGCGTTGGGTATGATTTTAGGTTTGGCCGCCACCTTTATCATTATACCGTTGTTCTTCACTTTGTTTGGGTATCCAACAGTGAAGCATCACGTGGATACACACCGATTTGTATGGTTTGGGAAAAAACTAAATGCAAACAAAAAGCTGATAGTCGCGGCTTCCTGCCTTCTCGCTATCGGTATGGGGTATGGTGCAACACAATTTAAATTCGACTTCTCGACATTGGTTCTTAAAAATCCTAACTCCGAGTCAGTGGCGGGTTTAAACGCGCTTCAACAACATGGCCTTGGTTCAAGTTACCAACTGTATGCAATAGCAAAGGATCAGCAAGAAGCTGAGCAGTGGAAAAAAAGGCTATTGAGTCAGACAAGCGTTCAAGATGTAACAATAGCGAGTGATTTTCTACCTAATAAAATCGAACAGAGATACTCACAACTACACAACGCTATAAATGCTCAATCAGTTGACGAACCAATGGATTATGTCGAATTTAGACAGTCTGCATTGTCAAAAAATTGGGTTGATGCTGAGAAATTACCTACGGATATTGACACCCAGAAAGTGACAATGAACCTGTTTGAAAACCTTTCATCACTTGCTAATAACCCGGAAGCTAAGCTTGTCGCTCCGTCAGTCAGTCAGTTACCAAAATCACTACAGCAACGCTACATCGCGAATAATGGAGAGTGGTTGGTTGCAGTTACTCCTAAGGGAGATATGACAAATGTTCATGAATTGGAACAGTTTATCTCCCAGGTGAAAAAAGTCGCTTCTAATGCAACAGGACGTGCAGTAGCAGAGCAAGAAGTTGGCAGTATTATTGTCCAAGCGTTTCAAGCCGCCATCTTGATGTCGGTATTTGGTATTGCACTGATTTTGATTTGGACAGTAGACAAGAAGCGTGATGTTATTTTGATCTTTATTCCGCTTGGCCTAGCTGCAATTACCACTTTAGGCATGATGCATTGGTTTAATCTTTCAATGAACATGGCTAATATTATTGTTATCCCTTTGATATTTGGCTTGGGGGTCGATAATGGTATTCATATCGTTAAGCGTTTTAGAGCCGTTAGAAACATCAATGCTTTCTTTAAGAGCTCTACACCTAAAGCGTCCTTGATTAGTTGTCTAACGACACTCGCTACGTTTGGAGCGCTAATCGTCGCAGAACATAGAGGGATGCATTCTATTGGCTTAGTGCTAACCATCGCACTTAGCTGCATCTTGATATTTAGTTTGGTTTTACTACCGGTATTACTAGAACTAACAAAGAAAAAAGCGACATAATCGGCACAAAGCCAAAGCCAAAGCCAAAGCCAAAGCCAAAGCCAAAGCCAAAGCCAAAGCCAAAGCCAAAGCCAAAGCCAAAGCCAAAGCCAAAGCCAAAGCCAAAAAGGTGGTCATCCCTGCGCAGGCAGGGATCTACTCGAAGCGCACTCCGCACCGTTGAACAAACCCCCAGCCTCCGTAGGCTGTCAATTACCTGAAGCGAGCCCAAGGGAAGAAGCCACGTCATTCCTGCGTAGGCAGGAACCTACCCAAAGCAAACATAAACTCAAATTAGATGTAAATTCCGTTATTATCTAATTAAATCGATGCGTTAGATTTCTCTTTGGCAATCTCGGTAGCTAGAATCGCGCGTCCAAAGTAACAAAGAAGCTCTTACGTTGACCCAAACCCATTTCAGTAACTAAAACCCAATTTGGAGTAAACTCGTACTGAGCGCCTAGCAAGGTGTTCCAGTTATTTGCAAGACTTTGATTAACCGTAAACTTGGCGTTTTGTATGAAACCTAAGTCTCCTAGTCCACCAAGAGGCAGATCTTTGACGTTTCCAGTTAAAGTTTGTTCGATGTTTTGATATTGCGCGCCAATCCACGCTCTAACGGGAAAGTCGGTATTTCTTGAAAAGTCGTAGCCAATTCGCGGCGATACAACAATAGAATCTATTTCACCATCAATTACTGTCAATTTTGTTTTTGTATAACTGGCGTCAACAAGAGCAAAGACACTTTCGTAGCCACCGGCTAAAACCGTACCTGCACCGTACATATATCCATCTAAGTCCAGACGAAATGGTGCATTAATATCGTCAATACTGACTTCGTGCTGGCCCAAAAAGCCTAAGTCAATTGTACCGTTGGCGGATGTAATAGTGGTTTCTGAATAGCCATTTAACTTACCACCAATTGCATAGAAATTAAGAAATGGCAGGACCCAAACATCCGCCTTTAATGTAAGTACTTCACTTTCTTGGTAGCCGCCTTGTGTGTTGATATTCAGGTCTTTAATAATGCTAGGTAAGCCAGTTAAAGCAATAGAGTCGACATTAATACCTTGAGACACATTCATATACCCCAAGCTAAGTCCAACCGCTTCGGGTAGAGTATATCCACGCTCTTCTGCTTCCTTCTTAAATAGAGGTAGCTCGATGGCGTTCGCTGAACCTAGACCTAGAGATATTAAGGCAGAAGTGCATACGGCACGCTTGAAAACGGAAACAAGAAAATTGGTCATTGATGGAGTTACTATTGGCTCAAATTATAAGATCGCGGATTGTAGTGGACTAAAACATATATGGAAAGAAAATTAATGGTAAGGCTGAGCAAAAAGTCCGTTATATGTTAATAGCGGACTTTGGTCAGACGTGAGCTTTAGGCTATTTGTCTACATTGAGCGCAATCGAGTTTTCAGTAGCGAACGCTGTCGCGACGTTACCATTAGCTAGTGTGACTCCAGAAGCAGACAAGAGTACGTTTGTCGTTCCAGCGGCTGCAACGGCAAAATCATAGGTTCCAGCATTAACCTCTAAAACAGCGGTATCTTTAAAGTTAACGCTTTCCAAAACAACAGTGCTCGCAGAGAATCCGGTTCCTGCCGCTGCTGCGTGAATATCAACGGTGCCTGCAACTGGATTGGCGTGTAATACACGTAGTTTTGCGTAGGAGGCTACACTTCGGAGATCATCTTCGATTACAACAGGTTCGATTGATTGATCCGAAAACCGTCCCACAGCAAAAATTGTCGTTTCCGATCCTGCAGCAAATGACGTTCCTGGAGCTTGTATTGCTTCAGGTGTAGTTGCTCCAGTTGGGGTAACGGTTAAATCGTATGATGAAGCGGCCAGATCAAGGCTCTTGATTTTCTCAAAACCAATAACATTTAGTCCAGTCACTACGTTACCTGAAGCTCGAACGTCGACGTCACCAAGATCGGCAACGGCGTGACCGACTCGAACTGTAGCTTTTTCTCCTGTACTACGCAAAACAGTAACAGCGGAACCGTCTGCGACCAGTAAATTAACAGGTGATACGATACCACCACTAACATTTGGAACTGCGGTAACCATTAGATCGCTGCCACCGTCTAGTGACAGGGTTCCACTGTCGTACACTACGTCTGCATCAGTACTCTGACCGGCGAGTGTAATTCTAATACGATAATCGCCCGCAGGTAATGTCACTGGAAGCTGAGATTCGTCCTCTTTGAAAGTAAGGTCTGAAACAGCGATAGTGCTGGCGCTAATACTCGGGTCTGTAGTCAGGTGAATATCGACGCCACCAACTCCCGGATGACCGTGTAATACGTCCAATCGCACGGATTGAGCGTCTGGACCGCTTGTCGAACGTGATAAAATCACAGGCTCGATTGCGTTAACGTTATTTACCGCAAAAACGTCATACTGCATGTCTGGTGCAAAATTGACAGCATTAGCAGTGATGACATCCGCGGTCGTATCTCCTGCCAATAAACCTCTGACGATGAGGTCGTGATTACCCGCATCTACAGTAATTAGCCCGCTGCCTTGTTGATAATCCACTTCAGAAAGTCCGCTGGCGACAGCTCCGTCAAGTAATATTGAAACCTGCGGTGCATCAGCACTAGCATGCGTTACACGAAGTTGAGAAGTAGGGGGTGAGTCGTGAGAGTCGCTTCCACAGCCAGCTAGGAACGTTGCTGCAGAAGCGAATAGTGAAAGTTTGACGATGTTCATGTTAAGCCTCATTGCATTTATTATTTGCAATTTGGCTTACGGTTCCCCTAGGCTATCAGTTCATTGTGTGTAGAGTAATTAGCTCTTTAGTTAAGAATTAGGTGGTAAGTTCTAAACTAAAAGATAAGCACTCAGACTGCTATGATTTCTAATCTAGTTGTTCTAAAGGTAGCCAATCTACATGAACACCTGCTTGCTCAAACATATCTTGGCTCAGTGAAATTTTTTCACCCCAACGAGACAGAAAGTCTTCCGTTTGTTGCGGACAGTGCACGACCGAAATACCAGTTTGAATAATCTTTGCAGCGCAATTAGGGCATGGGAAATGGGTAACCCAGATCTCACAACCGTCTAAATCTCTCTTTGCAAATAAAATTGCGTTCTCTTCAGCATGCAGAGTCTTGAGGTATTTGGTTTCTCGTTCATCGACTTCTGCACTATCAGAAATGCCATGGGGATACCCATTAAAGCCGACAGAAACGATTCGATTATTTTTGGTAATAACGGCACCAACTTGCGTCGATGGGTCTTTACTCCAGGAACCAACCAGTTCCGCCATCTGAATGAATCGTTTCGCCCATTTAGAGACCATAACTACTCCGTTCTTTATCTAATTTGACCAATTCAAAATCTTTTCTGAGTGTACAAAACTTACTAGGGTAAAACGAGGGATTTCTGTAAACGATTGCAAGGCTGAGCCTTGTAGGCTCAAATAGGGCGGGACTTGAAAAGGCAAACGATATATTTATGCTTAGTTTGCGTTCAACCCACAACATTTTTGTGACTAATACGAAATTCTTTGTCAGAGTATCGCTAATTCTGTTTTAATTAGTCAGAAGATTATTAATCATATGGCAGAATTTGACGACGTCTTTAAGGATAGGAATAAACAATGCGAAAAACACTGTTAGCGGTTTCCCTATGTGGTCTGTGTTTTAGTGCAGGAAGCCTTGCGTTTGTAAAAGATTGGTCAACAGTAAGCGTTAGAAAAGTTGAGCAAGGTGCCAAGCAAGGTGATCTATTTGCTCAAATAGAGTTGGGTGATCGCTATGCTGACGGTAATGGTATCAAAGAAAATGATGCCAAAGCGGTGGAGTGGTATCACAAAGCGGCTGAACAGGGCAGTGAATCTGCTATGTACAAGTTAGGCATGATGTACGACAACGGTCATGGTGTAAATTATGATGCCAAAGAGGCGGCGTCATGGTTCGAAAAGGCGTCTCAAAAAGGCAGTGTTCAAGCCCAGTATTATTTGGCTGGTATGTACAAATGGGGACGCGGTGTTCCCAAGAGTAATAGTAAGGCAGTAGAGTATTATCGATTAGCTGCTGAACGCAACTTTGATGTAGCACAGAACAGTCTGGGCGTAATGTATGCTAAAGGGTTGGGCGTTGAGCGTGATGATCTTGAAGCAGTAAAGTGGTATCGAAAAGCGGCTGAAAATGGATACGCTTATGGGCAGCGAAATTTAGCTTATAAGTATTCATTAGGAGAGGGCGTAGAGATCAATAATGTAGAAGCTTATGCTTGGGCTTCTGTTGCATCTACTAATGGTTATGCAACGGCGGAGAAGCTCCGTGATGATTTAGCGCTCAAGTTAAACGCGGACGAGATACAGCAAGCTCAACAGAAAGCAAAACTTTATTTAGAGTCGTACTCTTCGCATCAATAATAGAGCGGAGCGTTCTTAGAAACAAAAATGAGGAGCTGTAGCTCCTCTTTTTGTTTCATGTTGCACCGCATTGAGGCTGAGCTACCACTCATTTTTTGGTGCGTCGTATTTTCTGCGATAGCGGGGTAGCATGGTCTCATTACCCAGTATACCACCTTGGTGAATGTACAATAGAGAAACATCTGGGTTATCACTTAACCAAGGTAGCAGGCAACGCCACATCATTGGGTCGTAAAGTAGGTCAAACTCTATATGGGTTTCAGCTTGCAGTAACCGCCAGATCTCATAGTCTTCTAAATACAGCTTGCCAAAGTGATGCTTGCTTTCAAGCTCAAGAATGGTCGGGTAATAAGAAAAGTTACCAAGCTCGTCAAACTGTTGTATTAAGTAATCTTTACCGCCCACACAAGGGCAAGTAATAACTTCAATACCTTGGGGGGCGAGAACTTGTGCCAAATACAGGGCGGTCGTTCCAGTTCCTGAAGGTAATGCCACTTTAATCTGCTTGTTTTTTTCAAATCTCGACCAACTTAGAATTTCCTCTGCTAACTGCACGATACCTTGGCGGGCTGATTGAAAGCGTCCCCCCTCTGGTACGATATAGCTGTCAGTAGAATTAGCGAAGTTGGCTTGGATATAGGCATGCGGATGCGGTGCGTTGGGACCTAGCAGCCCTTTGAGGGAGACTATCTCAGCACCAAGCTCTTTAGCTGCCCTGTAGTTACCATTAGGGTTTAGGTCTAACCATTCTGGTTTGTGATCAACAAAATACTTGAGCTTTATACCTTTTATTTTAGCCAGCGCAGCCAAAGAGGTTAAGGAATTTGCTTGAGCGGAGCCCCAACCGATGAGTTGAGTAACGTTCGCTAAATCTGTCTCTAGCAATTCAGCAAATTTCCTAGCCTTATTGCCGTTGAAATGACTATGTAGCAAGTCATCTCGCTTCAAATGAAAATCGTGTCCTTGAAAGTGATGTTGTGTCACAGGACTGTTATTGAGGTTCACGATCATACCTGACTCAAAAAAGTGGATGCTGATTCTACCTTCTCACCATGATAGACACAAACAGAGCACATACAAATGATTACATTGGCGAGCCATTAAATGTGGCAGAATAGCGCGTTTTCTTAGCTTAGCTTAGAAAGTGTGAAACAAGAGTTGGTTAAATTTACACAAAACTGACTTAGTGCCCTGAGTGCTATGCTGATTAGACAAATCGTAGGATTTTCACTGCTAGGCCAATAATATTTATCTATAAGTGGCACTTTAGTAAATATTATTGTTAATTTGCCGATACACACATAGGTATGAACTATATTTGCGGTAAATATGTTCTAAAGGTCAATGTTTTGTATTGCTAAAACGCATCGACCCTTTTAATTCTTTGAACGCCCTAGTAAACTTTGGTGTCCTTCTTCGTGTCAGAGTACACGATTTAACTGTGAGTTTAAAAAATGAGCCAGCCTTTTCTCCCTTTATGTAGACCTGCTGTAGATGAGCAAGACATCCAAGCCGTGGTCGATGTCCTTCGTTCCGGGTGGATCACCACGGGTCCCAAAAACGCAGAGTTAGAAAATAAAGTGTCTGAACACACTGGTGCTCCACATGCCGTTGCCCTTAGCAGCGCGACTGCGGGTATGCATCTAGTATTGTTGGCTTTAGGTATTGGTCCTGGAGATGAAGTTATCACTCCATCACTTACTTGGGTTTCTACCGTCAATATGATTACGCTTGTTGGAGCAAAACCAGTATTCGTAGATGTTGATGCTGATACCTTGATGACGGATGCTGAGAAAATTGAATCACTGATCACTAGCAAGACTAAGCTTATCATCCCGGTACATTATGCTGGGGCATCGCTTGACCTTGACCCTATTTACCAGTTAGGTGAGAAGCACAGTATCCCTGTTGTTGAGGATGCGGCTCATGCTTTAGGTACCGAGTACAAAGGCAAGCCAGTGGGCAATCGTGGTACATGCTTATTCTCTACTCACGCAATCAAAAACGTGACGACGGCAGAAGGCGGTGTACTTACCACGCATGATGCTGAATTAGCTGACAAAGTGCGTCGTTTAAAATTCCACGGTCTGGGTGTTGATGCTTTTGATCGTGAAACTCAAGGACGAGCGCCTCAAGCGGAAGTCGTGGAGCCTGGCTTCAAATACAATATGCCAGATATCTGTGCAGTGTTAGCGCTTGGACAAATGGATCGAATTGCAGAAATTACCGAAAAACGTACGCAGTTAGCGCTCTCTTATCGCAGTCAGTTGGCGTCTATCAAAGGTGTTACGCCACTAGGCTTGGCTTCTCATGAACACAAACACTGTTGGCACCTAATGATCGTTAGAGTTGACCCTGCGGTTGCAGGCCTAACGCGCGACGATCTAATTGCCGCACTAAAAGAAAAAGGTATCGGAGCAGGTATTCACTTTAAAGCCTGCCATACACAAAAATATTACCGCGAAAACTACGCGGAATTGTTCGGGGCGATTAACCCTGATTTACAGAATACAGAACGTAACAGTAATCAAATCTGCTCACTACCGCTATTTCCTGATATGACTCAGGATGACGTTGAACGTGTAGTTAGCGCCGTTTCAGAAATAATTGGGTAAACCATGAAACACAATCAAGCAATCAACTTTGTCTCTATCGTTATTCCGGTATACAACGAAGAAAACTGTCTGCAAGAACTGATTGATCGTACTACCAAAGCAAGTGATAGCATTGGGAAAGATTATGAAATCATTCTTGTAGATGATGGAAGTCGTGATCGCAGCGCGGAAATCATTGAAGAAGCATCAGCGAAAGAAGGGAGCCATGTTGTTGGCGTTATCTTGAATCGCAACTATGGCCAACATAACGCTATTATGGCTGGCTTTGAGCAAGTACGTGGCGATTTGATCATCACACTTGATGCAGACCTTCAGAATCCACCAGAAGAAATCCCTAACCTTGTAGCAAAAGCTGAGGAAGGGTTCGATTCTGTGGGGACAGTTCGTAAGAACCGTCAAGATAGTGCACTTCGTCGTTACCCATCCAAGCTTATCAACAAGCTAGTGAAACGTTCTACTGGCGTAGAGATGAACGATTACGGTTGTATGCTTCGTGCGTACCGCCGACATGTTGTTGACGCAATGCTTGAGTGTCACGAGCGCAGCACGTTTATTCCTGTGCTAGCGAATGGCTTCTCTCGCCATACCACTGAGATCGATGTGCATCATGATGAGCGTGCTGATGGTGAGTCGAAATATAGCTTTATGAAGCTTATTAGCCTAATGTTTGACTTGATTACCAGTATGACAACAGCGCCATTACGCCTGTTGAGCATTGTTGGTGGTGGTATCGCTGCGGCAGGTATCGCGTTTGGTGTCATCCTTATGTTGATGCGCATTATGTTTGGTTCTGAGTGGGCAGGTGATGGCCTGTTTACTTTGTTTGCTATCCTATTTGTATTTGTTGGTGCACAGTTTGTGGGTCTAGGCTTACTTGGTGAGTACATTGGTCGTATTTACTCTGATGTAAGAGCGCGCCCACGTTTTTATGTGCAAGATGTTTTAGTCGGTGAAGCCACTAAAAATGCACGTGAAAGCGACGAATTAAAAAATAAAGAATAAGATTTGTATTTAGAGGAATATTCCATGAAAGTAGTAGTGTTTGCCTACCACAATATCGGTTGTACTGGTATTCGTAGCTTGCTAGACGCGGGTGTAGAAATCGAAGCAGTATTTACTCATGTTGATGACAGCAACGAGAACGTGTTTTTTGACTCTGTAGCGAAACTTGCAGCAAAGAACGGTATTCCAGTTTACGCACCTGAAGACGTGAACCACCCACTATGGGTTGAGAAAATCCGTGCGATGAAGCCAGATGCACTGTTCTCTTTCTACTATCGCAATATGATCAGCCAAGAAGTGCTAGATATCGCTCCTAAAGGTGGTTTCAACCTACATGGTTCTTTGCTTCCAACATACCGCGGTCGTGCACCAATCAACTGGGCATTAGTCAACGGCGAAACTGAAACTGGTGTAACGCTGCACCAAATGGTTCAGAAAGCGGATGCTGGCGATATCGTTGGTCAAGAAAAAATTGCTATCACTGATGCTGATACGGCAGAAACGCTTCATAAGCGTATGAACACCGCATCTAGCGATCTACTGAGCAAAGTGCTTCCAACTATCGTAGATGGTTCATTCAAAACAGCGGCTCAGGATGAAAGCAAAGCGACTTACTTTGGCCGTCGTACTCCTGCTGACGGTGAGATTAAATGGTCTAACGATTCTCGTACCGTATTTAACCTAGTTCGCGCGGTAACAGAACCGTTCCCAGGCGCATTCACTTTCCTTGGTGAGCGTAAGCTGACTATTTGGAGCGCGGAAGCAAGCGACAAAACATTTGATGTAACTCCTGGTACTATCGTTTCTACTACACCACTAACGATCGCTTGTGCTCAAGGTTCACTGATTGTTAAATCTGGCGAAGCAGAAAACGGTCTATATCTAGGTGGTGAGCAGCTAGCTGCAGAGCTTCATCTTGTAGAAGGTATGCGTTTTGGTCCACAGGCAAGTGCTCTAATTAACGCTAAGAAGCGTCAAAAAGTACTTATCCTAGGTGCAAACGGCTTCATCGGTACTCATCTAACTAAGCGTCTTCTAGACGACGGTGGTTACGAAGTTTATGCAATGGACATGAACTCGAACCAAATCGAAGAGCACCTAAGCCACCCTGATTTCCACTTCGTAGAAGGTGATATCACCATCCACAACGAGTGGATCGAATACCACGTTAAGAAGTGTGACATCATTCTTCCACTAGTTGCTATTGCAACACCGATTGAATACACGCGTAACCCACTTCGCGTATTCGAACTCGACTTCGAAGAGAACCTGAAGATTGTTCGTGCGTGTGTGAAATACAACAAACGCATCATCTTCCCATCGACTTCTGAAGTTTACGGTATGTCGACGGATCCTGAGTTCAACGAAGATACTTCACCACTGATCGTTGGCCCTATTAACCGTCAGCGCTGGATCTACTCAGTATCTAAACAGCTACTTGACCGTGTTATCTGGGCTTATGGTAAGAAAGATGGCCTTAAGTTCACTCTATTCCGTCCGTTCAACTGGATGGGTCCACGTTTAGATAGTTTGAACTCTGCACGTATTGGTTCTAGCCGCGCGATCACTCAGCTTATCCTAAACCTAGTTGAAGGTACGCCAATCAAGCTTATCGACGGTGGTGAGCAGAAGCGTTGTTTCACTGACATCTCTGAAGCGATTGAAGCGCTATTCCGCATCATCGAGAACAAAGAAGGTCTGTGTGACGGTCAAATCATCAACATCGGCGCACCAGAAAACGAAGCGAGCATCAAAGAGCTTGCTGAGACGCTAGTTGAGAAGTTTGAGAACCACCCATTGCGTGATCAGTTCCCTCCATTTGCTGGCTACAACCTAGTAGAAAGCAAAGCGTTCTACGGTGACGGCTACCAAGACGTTCAACACCGTAAACCAAGCATCGCAAATGCGAAGAAACTGCTTGATTGGGAACCAACAGTTCACATGAACGACACAATCGAAGAGACACTAGATTTCTTCCTTAAAGGTGCAGTAGCAGAAGAGAAGTAATGGAACAGAATGAAGTCACTCAAGTCGGTCTTCGTATCGATGTAGACACTTTTAGAGGCACCAAGCTTGGTGTACCTAAGCTACTCGAAATTTTCGAGAAGCACGGAGTGAAGGCTTCATTCTTCTTTACTGTTGGACCTGATAACATGGGGCGCCATATATGGCGCCTTTTGCGTCCTGCATTTCTGAAGAAGATGCTTCGCTCTAAGGCTGCTAGTCTTTACGGTTACGATATTTTAATTCGTGGCACTATTTGGCCAGGCCCCGTGATTGGTAAAAAACTTCGTCCAATTATTGAGGCGGCTGATAAAGCTGGTCATGAAATCGGTTTGCATGCTTGGGATCACCACAAGTGGCAGATGAAAACCGATACCATGTCACCTGAAGAGCTGCGCAGTGAGATTTCCAAAGGCTATAACATGCTGAAGGATATTACTGGTAGAGATCTGCCTTGTAGTGCGGTAGCTGGCTGGCGCTGTACTGATCAAACACTTGTTGAGAAAGATGCCTTCCCATTTAAGTACAATAGCGATTGCCGTGGCGATTCTATTTTCTCTCCAGGCGAAGGAATGGCACCCCAAATCCCGGTGACCCTGCCTACCTATGACGAGCTTGTCGGGCAAGATGGTGTCGACAACAGCAACTACAATGATGCTATTCTTAAGCTTATCAAACGTGATGGTTTGAATGTTTATACAATCCACGCGGAAGTAGAAGGTATTGTTTGTGCTGAAATGTTTGAAGATTTGATTGTCAGAGCCAAGCAACAGAATATAGAATTCGTACCCATGATAGATCTGCTTGAAGGGACAGAATCGCCACTTCCACGTGATGCAATAAAAAACATCGAAATGGAAGGGCGAGAAGGGTGGCTAACACACCAGGCGTCATTTGTTGAACGCATGGGACTGTAGTTGCTTTTACGCCTTAAATGCTGCGGCATGTAGATTTGAAACTAGTATAAGCCCATGATGTCATGGGCTTTTATTCAATTGGATGAAGAATGCAACAATCACGAATTAACTGGGCGGTTTGGATACCGCTTTTCTTTATTGCGTTATACATACTACCGCTTGATCTGCGCCCTCTGTGGTCACCAGATGAGCTACGCTACGGTGAGATCTCTCGCGAGATGGTGGCTTCCGGTAACTGGATAGTTCCCACCTTTAACGACCTACGTTATTTCGAAAAGCCGATCATGGGCTATTGGTTTAACGCCATTGCACAAGTTATTTTTGGTGATACCAATTTTGCTGTGAGAATTGCCTCGGCACTCGCTATGTTTGGTTCTGCACTATTTTTAGTTTCTCTCGTTGGCAGAATGACAGATCGCCGTCAAGGTTGGCTAACCGCAGGTGTGTTTCTTAGCATGTTTATGGTGGCAGCAATCGGTACTTATAGTGTACTTGATGGCATGTTGGCATTCTGGCTTACTGCTTGTTATGCCGCTTTCTATTTTGCAACGGAAGCGACCTCTACCAAGCAACGTTGGCTGCATTACGGTCTCGCGGGCTTCTTTTGTGGTTGTGCAGTATTAACTAAAGGCTTTTTGGCACTTGCCTTACCAGTTATCGTTGTCGTGCCTTATATGATCATGCAAAAGCAGTTCCTAGAGATATTAAGATGGGGCTGGTGGGTAATGTTTGTTGCGCTAATCACTTGTTTGCCATGGTCTCTAGCTATACATGCAGCTGAACCAGATTACTGGAATTACTTTTTCTGGGAAGAGCATATCCATCGTTTCTCTGCTGAAGATGCACAGCATGCTGCGCCGATTTGGTATTATGTACCGTTCCTATTCTTAGGAACTTTACCTTGGGTATTTTGGGCACCGTCTGCTCTTGTTCAGTTGAAGGGTGAGTTTTCAAAGCCACTTATTCGCTACTCTATTCTCTGGGCGGTAATGCCATTTTTGCTGTTCTCCTATGCAAGTGGAAAACTGGCAACGTATATTTTGCCGTGCATGGCTCCTATTGCGATTCTATTGACCCATGGCATTATCAAAGCTTATAACAGCAAAGCGAAAGGCCTAACAATAGGTTCGATCATTAATGGCTTATTCTTTGCGACGGTTGCTATTACATTAATGGTGATGTTCTTTATGGGCAAGCTACCTTTGGATGAGTCTGAATCTTATCGTCCTTGGATTGCGTTGTTCATACTAGGATTTTGGGCTACCTGTGCTTTTTATGCAGCGAAAGCCAAAGCGTTCGAACACAAGTTTGTAGCGTATATGGTATCGCCTTTGGCTCTTTTCGCGCTGTTCTCTACCGTTGTCCCAAACACGACGATTGACTCAAAAATGCCAGCGCGTTTCATGGAGCAGCTAGCACCAAAAGTCACCGATGATATGGTTCTTATCGCTGACTACCCGGATACGATGTCAGCATTAAACTGGTACTTGAAGCGCAGCGATGTTTATCTTACCAAGGCAATGGGCGAAGTGGATTATGGTCTGAAATATGATGACTCGAAGCATCGCTACATTGAGTGGAATCAGCTAGATGACTTTATCAAAGAGAAACAGTTAACGGGTCCAGTGTTGCTGCATTTTAGAGACCTACCACCGTTGCCAGAAGGTTTTCCTAAGCCAGATGATCACGTTGACCGTGGCCGTTATCATGCGCTGATCTTTAATCAAAAAGATGCCCAGTAATGACAGTACTGCTGTTTGTACTCTCAGTTGTAGCAAGCTCGCTTAGCCAATATTGGCAAAAGCGAGCCGCTATGTATTTTGAAGAAAATCCACAGCTGTCCGCAGTAGGGAAGCTATTGAGCTTTCCTATGATCCTTGGAATTGTCTTCTTGGGGACCAGCGCTCTAACTTGGTTGGGTGTACTGAGTCAGTGGGATGTATCAGTTGCTTATCCGTTACTAAGCGTTAACTTCGTTATCATGTTATTGGTTTCTAAATTTGCCTTTGGCGAAGTCATTCTGCCCAAGCAATGGCTTGGTGTCATGTGCATAATGATCGGCGTTGGCATTCTTGGAGGAGCTGGTTAATGGTAGTGAAAGATCTTAAAGCCGGCTTGCCAATTGCACTTGTGAGCGTTCTGCTCATATCTACTGCTCAGCTCTCTATGAAATGGGGAATGGGAGGGCTTGCATCGCAATGGGACAGCATTGTAGCTCTATTTGAGCAAGCTCAACTGGCCGAGCTGCTATGGCATGTGTGGCCAGCTTTAATTGGTGTTGGCATCGGCCTAGGTTGCTATGCACTGTCTATGGCGTGCTGGGTAATGGCTTTAAAGCACTTGCCACTAGGGGTCGCGTATCCTTTGCTCAGCTTGAGCTATGTAATTGTCTACTTGCTAGCAGTTACTTTGCCTTGGCTCAATGAGTCATTTAGTTGGGTGAAATTGTCTGGGATCGGTTTTATCCTCCTAGGGCTGACCTTTATCTTTACCGCGAAAAAGTCCAGCCATTAGGCTGGACTTTTCTTTGTGCCTCAGATTTATCTGCCGCGTCCATCAACCATGATCTTTAGAGTTTTAAACACAATATGAATGTCAGTGGATAGCCAAGTTTTAAATGACGACAGTGATAAAGCGTAACTGTGGTCGTAACCAACCTTACTTCTCACATCTTCAATACATGTATCATAACCTTGATTTACTTGTGCTAGTCCTGTGATACCGGGTAGTACGTCGTAAGTACGCTCTACAAAGAAGGGAATGTCATTCTCAAGCTTGTTATAGAAGTCAGGGCGTTCTGGTCTCGGCCCTATGAGTGACATGTCTCCTTTGAGTACATTAATAAACTGCGGGAGTTCATCGAGTCGAGTTTTGCGAAGAAAGCGGCCTACCGGTGTGATTCGCGGGTCGTCTTCTGTTGCCCATGTAGCACCTGAATGTGATTCGGCATCTACATACATGGATCGATACTTAAGTACATGAATGAAGTCCATTCTTTCAGGAGTCCATTTCCCGACTCTGAGCTGCTTATAAAATATGGGTCCTCTCGAGGTAAACTTAATCGCTAGCGCCACAGGTACAAAAGTGATTGCCAGTATGATCATGCCAACGCTAGCACCTACGATATCGAAAATTCGCTTTGAGAAGTGTATTGAGCGTCTCTCATAGTTAGTCATAATTCCCCTCCTAGCGCGCGAGACGCTGCCATTTTCCATTTTCAAGTCCAAATAAGTAACGAAGCCCACCAATCAAGTTAGCAGTGTGACCAACGATTAAATATGTAATTAAACGAATGAGTCGCAGCTTTTGAAGTTGTGGGAAGTAGCTGGCTGTCGCGGCAAAAATGTAAACGGCTACCTGCGAATAAAGCAGTACCAAGAAGATAGTGTTTGTTTGCGCCAACCAAAGTGAAGAAAGCAAGCATGCAATCATTAAGTATGGTGTAAATAGGCGCAGTCCTTTGCCGGAAAAAAAGGTGAATGCAGTTCTTCCATATTGCGGTGAAAATAGATCAAACAACATGATGACCTGTTGCATGTTGCCCGCTGAGATACGTAATCGTCGCCGAAAGTCTTGGACTGATTCAGTGGGTTCTTGCTCGATGGCATTCATATTAGGTGCGTATGCGGCTTGATAGTGATGGCGAACAATCCTCATCGGAATGATGAAATCATCGTTGATTGTATTGTCCGGTAACAATTCAAATAGCGGTGTACGTATGAAATACAGTGCTCCATGTGCACCAATCGTAGACCCCATAGTGGATTCACGATATTTGATGTTGTTTTGGTATTGCCAGTAGTCTGACTCTCCGGTTTGACCGGCATGAAGCAGCTGATAGGTTGAGTTTACGACACCGATGTTCTGATCTTTGAAGAACTCACTGGCAATTAGAAGGGCATCTACGGAGATAATTGCTGAAACATCTGAAATGCAAGTAATATCACTGTCGACTTTCGGAATGTATCGGTTAAGGATCGCAACTTTCCCGGTATTATCTTGCTGATTGATAATTTCAAAATGGGTATCCGCGCATATGGCCTCTTGTATTGTTGACTCAGCGATATTAAGAGTGCTGTCTTCACTGCCGTCATCAATAATCACAATTTTCAGCTTATCTCTTGGATAGTCTAACGATGCGCAATTTCTGACTTTATCCGCTATCCACTGCTCTTCATTATAGGCAGGTATGATAATGGTAACCGTCGGTAGTACACGATCTCTACGAACGCAACGATAACCTCTTGGTATTGCGCCACTTGTGATTATTGGATGTCGATTAGCCCACCAACGGAGAATCACAGGATATCCAGCATGGTGATACACTATGAAAAATGCGCTTAGAATGAATACTCCAATCATTACAACTTCCATACTATTTCCTTTCTATAATTAATCTCGACTAGCCAATTGTTAAGCCTTGAATACTAGATTTCGGTAGGCTTCACTCATTGAACGTACATCATTATTCTCGACAACAAAGTCTCGTGGACAGAATAGGTGACGTGTCTTCAACGCGTTCTCTAGAGCTTGCACTAGAGAAAACACTCGATTTGATTTCGTTGTCACACCAGATAATGGGCAGAGAGTTTCCTTTGCTGCACCAACATCCGTAACCACTACTGGAATGTTGCACGCTTGTGCTTCTAGTGGCGAAAGTGGAAATCCCTCACACACAGAGGGAAGACAGAACAGGTCAAGCGATTGGTAAAATGAAGGCATATCGTTTACTAATCCAAGGAAGTGGACCCTGTCCTCCACTTTCAACGCTTTGGCAAGGTCTTTGAGCTCTTGCTCAAGGGAACCAATACCAGCAATAGCGAGGTGGATATCGTTGGAAAGTCGTGCAACGGCCTTGATCAAAGTCGCCTGTGCTTTGACAGGTTCTAGGCGACCAGCAGTACCAATAAGGATAACCTTAGAGGGTAAATCAAGTATACGTCTTGCTCCTGCCTGATTTGCAGGTACGAATCGGTTACAATCCACTCCATTTTTAATCACCTTCGGCGTGGTGTACGGAAAAAGCTGAGAAAGCTGCTGCTGAACCTTTTGAGCATCAGCGACTAAGATAGGGTTAACCAATTTGAGTGCGAGGTTTTCTACCTTTTGACGTTTTGTATCGGTTAAGTGCCACATATCATGCTCGGTATGGATTCGTGCTGGGACTCGACTGAGTCTGGCGGCAATACCACCATAGATAAGAGGTCCAATATGATGAGTGTGGACAACTTGGGGCTTGAGTACCTTAAGGAGTCGATACATCACTCGAAGCAGAGTAATTTGGGAACCTGGCTTTTTGCCAAGAAAGAACAGGTGTGAACGATATTTGATAAGTTGTGGCCAGTGTTTGATGGCTTGTTCAAGTTCCCCTTCCAAACTGATGATAAATACTCTCTCATCTTCTTTCGCTTGCTTAAGCAGCTCAAGAACCATGGTTTCAAGTCCTCCGGGAGCGAGGTGTTGAACAACGTGTACGACCTTGTATGTGGGGCCAGAGTTGTGTTTTGGGATAAGGGGTGAGCTTGCCATAATTTGCTCCTTGCATAGGCGCTGCATTGTTAATCTAACATTGCACAGGCTGTGCCAAATTTATAAGTAAGTAAAAACATATAGTTAAGCTCAAAACATATGGCTTTCCCGATATGAAATTCATTCTGAATATCATTCGGCGGCAATCTTAGGAATAGCAGTGATCAAAGGCACCCCGGATATTTGAGTGAGTTGATCCCTACGGCGTATAGTTGTGTCAAAGAGCTCAAGAATAATTGCCATACCTATGCCCAGAGCAAGTCCAGCTATAACACCAACAGCCGCAAATACGGTTGGCGTGAAATTTGTTGGTGAACTAGGTGTATAAGGGAGATCGATGATTTTGACTCGTTTATTTTGCTCAAACACACCTAACGAACCAGTCAATTGTGCCATTTCATAACGTTCCACTAGTTCATCGTAGAGTTGTCTTTTTAGACTGACATCGCGTTGTAGCTTCAATAATTGTTTGGCATTACTACCGTAACTTTGAGCGTTGACGGTGAGCTCATCAATCATAGACTGCAAGCTATTAGTCTCTTGCTTGAGAGATTCGTACCGACCTCGAACAAGCTGTAGACTATGGAGCTGGGTAATTAGAAGCGGCTGAATATCACCTACATCGCTCACTGAAGTCACGCTGGCAATATCCCACAGTTGGTCACTGTTGAGTTCGGGTTGCTCAGACTGAAGTAATTGGTTGCGCTCTTTCTCTAACCTACTAAGTTCTCTGAGCTTGGCCTGCACGGCACTGTGTGTATCAGTGTATTTTGCTTTGAGTAAGGTTAACGCGCTTCGAGTTTCAATGATCTGTTCCTCCAGTTTGCCGACTATTGGGTTGGTTTTAGAGAGTTGCTGATCAAGCGAGCCTAAGCTTTGCTCTACGCCAGACAGCTCTGCTTGTTTTTCTGCCAAAGTTTGTTTGAGGGAGGCGAGCCGGCTCAGGTTCTCATTTTGCATTTCAGGCGTCGCTGAAGAGTGTTGATTGTAGTAATCGGCTAACGATTGTTCGGCGTTTTCTAGTTCTTGTTTGCGTTTCTTAATATGGATAGTCAGAAATTCACTGGAATCTCTGATGGATGAGCGCTCAGGTGCCAAAAGCTCTTCCACAAAATGAACACTTACCGATTCTAGCAGTGCCTTCATCCCCTCTGGTGAGGATGAGGAGTGTTCGATTTTTATGAAGTCTTTACCCAATTGAGTGACGGTTAGGTTGGCAGAAAGCTCAGCGATTATTTGATCTTTTTGAGATGCGGTCATTGAGTCATTAATAAGGTTTAGGTCACTCGCAACTGACAGTAGCACGTGGCGGCTGTTGAGGAGAGTTTTGAGCGCTGATAGACGATCTTTGAGCATGGTCGAGACGGCAATGTCTTCAAGAAACGGATTCATTTTGGCGGTTTCTTGAATCAGCATGCTGGTGTGCGATTTATATTTCAGAGGAGTCAAGACGCCAATAGCGTAAGCGATAAACGGCATGATCAAGATAGGCATTGCTATCGCATAACGACGCCTCCAGGCTGCCGTTAAGATAGCTAAAAGCCTCAGCTTTAGCTCACTCATAAGGCCTCCAAATAGCGCTCTAGTACTTGAGTTCTTTGTTCCCAGCTCTCGCTGTCGACTAGACCTTCAGGAAGCTTAGTCGATTGCTTTGCCGCTGACTCAAGCGCTTTTATCATTTCGCCAACATTTTGAATCACGATGACATGTTCACGGTAGGGCTTAAGTGCCGGAAATTCGGTAGTAATAACCGGTCTTCTTGCGGCTAAATACTCTTTCAGCTTAAGAGGGTTGCACGCACTAATTTGTGCGTTTAAGACGAATGGCAGCAAACTGACAGTCCAGTGCTGGCTGTAACATGCGAGTTGCGCATGAGGCTTGGGTCCCAGATAAAAGACGTTGTCGGCCTGTACAATTGGCAACTGTTCTAGTTCGAGTTGACCAATAAATACGAAATCCCAATGCGGCATGGCACTTATCACCTGATTAAGGAGATCATAATCTAGCCAATTAGAAAGACTGCCATAGAAGCCAGCAATTGGACGTCCTCTGTTTGGTAAGTCATTGGCACGCTTGGTAGGCTGGGAGAAGCGCTGACAATCCACACCATGAGTGAGCAAGCGAGTTTTCCTTTCTGGAAATTTTCTCAGAAGCTTTTCGCTTGCCGTAATGACCATATCAGCCTCTTGAACCAGATGACGTTCATGCTGCAATACCGTGTCATGATCAACGCCTGCGAGTGCTCCAAAATCGTCACCGCAGTAGTAGACAATAGGTAGATTACCTAAACGTTGGCAGACGTCAGCAGCGGTGGGTAATGAACTCCAAATAATGGGATTTTTTAGTTTTAGTTTTTGGATAATGGGAACCAATTGTGACTCCATCAAGGTTGCTGCTAGCTTTCTAGACCACTTTGATCGAGGTGCTGGAATCGTCATCAGGTTTACAATAGTGATAGTCTCCGGCACTGGCTCGGACTCGAGTTTCAGCTGTTTGGACTTATCACGTCGAAGTAGCTTATTTAGCGCACGGGCTGCATCGTGTTTAGTGAACTTGGGTTGACGTAAACCAATGGAATTTACCCATAGTACTTTCCGTTGGCTGGCAAGGCGCTTGACGAGATGCTGAGTGCTAGAAGGCAGAGCACCATAGTCTTCTCCAAATACAATCAAATCTCTCATAACACAATCCTTGTTATTCAGTACGATCACTTAACGCTACAGCATCTGATCAATATGTTTGACGACTTTCGCAGGACATCCAGCAGCGATAACGTTAGCGGGTAAATCGTGAGTCACGACGCTACCTGCAGCGACGATAGTTCCCTGTCCAATTGTCACCCCCGTTTGCACGGTTACGCCTGTCGCTAGCCAAACGTCTTGCTCTAGGACAATGCTTCCAATACGATGATCTTCATCGGGTGCCCCTTCTGCTCTTTGGCGTGCATTAAGCGGATGTCCTGAATAACCAAACAACTGACAACGTCCCGCGATTCTCACGTTGTCTTGAATTTCTATTTTTTCGGCAACGGCGATAGTGACCTGCCAGCCGATATCAACATTGTTACCGACCATGAGTTCTGGTTGTATTGCAGGGTTAGGATGAGGCGTGGTACGAGCGCTAAAGGTGGTGTGTCCTGACACTCGGCAGTCATTGCCTAAAGCAATTTTCAGGGGACCAGTGACAAGTGGCAATCCACTGTAAAGATAGAGTGAGTGACCGCATGTTGATACGCGACCTTTAAACGCAGGCGTGTATACAAACAGTCGAGATAGTGATTCGATTCCATTTCGCAGAATTACTAATAATGCATAAAGCGCTTTGTTATAGAACGATGGCGTGGGAATGCCTGTCGCACGCGCTCGTTTCAAAATGACAAAAAGGTTTCTCATTTTGGGATTTGGATGAGACCGAAGCCAATTTTTGAAATCGAATGACGAAGTAGTATTCATTTTGACATTCCCTCTCATTAATCTGAGTCGTAGATATTAGGATGCTAGAAGGAGTATCAAGAATTGCGCCAATAATTATTGTTATATTAATCAGAGGGTTGTCGACTATTTATGTTCTGGGTTTTCGCCCTTCTCAAATTGCGAAGCAATTTGTGACACTGCGATGGTCAGTGATGCGAGAATATAAATCGGCCATACGAAGCCTTGAGTGAGAAAAGTACCGGATACGAAGGTGCCTATAAGGCCACTGTATACCGCCAATGACATTGAGCGCAGATAGGGTGGGATATCCGCTCTACCATCTATGAAAGAGAGTGTTTGCCTAGCACACTTCAAAAGCTGATAAATGAAAAGTAAGAAAACAATAAGCCCAATAAAGCCAGTCTCGGCTAACACACCAAACCAAGTACTGTGAACAGCGTGGTTTAATCCATCCCAATGAGGACTGTAGAAGAAATAGTTATAGTAAAAGTTATCCAGTCCAACACCTAAGACAGGATTGTCTAGTGCCATTTTATAGGCAGCTTCCCACGCATAGATCCTGCCCATTGCAGATTCATCAATGCCTTCTTCCGCAGCTCCTCCAGAGGCTCGTCCGGATATGCCAGCTAATGAGTAGAGCGCAAGAGCACCGATAACACCTAAAAAAACGAATAGAGTTTTTGATGGAATAATACGCCACGCGTAGAAACCAAGCACCGCTAGTGACCCTAACAACCCTCCTCGGCTTTTCGTTGCGACAATAGCAAAAAACAGAACTGCAGAAGTAAGGAGCGATAGGACTCGAAATGACCACCCGATTCCTTTCGTCGTCATAGTGGCGACAGTGAACGCAAGGGGAAATAGCAGCACTAAGGCAAGATCATTTGGATCGCCAAGCATTGAGCCGAAACTTCGACCAATAGTGACCCTTGAGCCTTCGACCAAACCAATACCATTTGCGGAGTTATAAAGGGCAACACAACCTACAACAAGCCCTGAGATAACAATCAGAAATGAAAATCGTGATAGCTCCTTAGGAGAGGTAATCAGCCATGACACGGCTAATGTCATGATCATTATTTTGACGTAAGTGCCACTAAACATCGCGATGGCAACGCTTCTATTCGCGGCAAATACAGCTCCTACAATGACAATCCCCCAAAAGATAAACAGCCATCGGTAAACCGGATGCCAATAAAGCTGTATTTTCCCACTAATTAAGGTATGCCAGAGTAACGCGGACAGAGCAGCTGCTGAGAGCATCAACGGGATTTTTAACGGATAGAGTGCGGGAAAAACTTCATGAATTCGGAAAAAAGAAAATACGATAAATAGTGTTACTAACCAAAAGGTCTGACTCAAAACAACCAATATAGCGATTGGTATTAGTCCGATAGCCAGACCAACGATAGGGTGGGGTACCAATCCCCATATAAGGCCTACCAGAGCGCACAACGTAACACTGAGTAGTGCATGTTTAGAGTGTTCAGAAGAAGGAAAGGCGCTACTCATTGCCATACCTTTCTTATAACGATATCTCGTCCATTCCAATTGGAACTGTACGAATCGACGCTAGTCATGACTTAGCTCCAACTCAAGAATGGAGTTACATGTAGCGAGTACGTAAGTAGTGATTGGGCGATAACTAGTCTCAGCATCGTAACACTGAGCTACCTTCATCGCTTCGACGGCAATCGCATCCCTTGAGAAGGGGTCTTTGTAACAATGGTGGAGAGCTTTTGCGAGAGAGCAGGGTTCATTGCGATTATACTTCATGCAGCTGTAACCATCTGACAACACTCGTCCCCAATATCCACTGTCCCTTGGAATAATAGGGCACATGCCCGCAGCCATCGCTTCTAAAATTAAAAGGTTAGCCGACTCATCAGTTGCAGTTGAGACAAAAATACTACATTGCTGTCTTATTTCATCAATATTTCGGCAGTCCTGATACCAATGCAGTCCCTTAATCGGGCGAGGGATAGAAGTGCTTTTATCAGTCGATTTCAATAAAGATTGAGAGAAGTAACAGATGTCTCCGTCAATAGGCCGAGGAACTTGTGATACCGCAGTTAACAGGTGCTCGATATGATCTTGGTTAAGGTCTCCCGCCCAGAATATTCTCGAGTCTGCGGTTTTTCTTACTGTTGGCCAATCGGAGATTGTGATACCACTTTGGAAGCTTTGCCAGTTTCCATCTTTCAATGTGTTGCTTCGTTGTGGCAGATGTTTGTTTAAGTCTTCAGTACCAGATAGGTAAAAAACTCTCTTGGCTTTTGTTAGACACCATAGGTTTGTGGCAGAGTCATAGAGTTTTGAATAAACCAAGTGAACGAGCGCGTAGCCCAAACACACTCTCAACCAGTAGACTGGGAGGGACATTTGAGGCTGAGAAAACGATAGCATCATATGCACCTTTGGGAGTGTTGTTAACAAGTAGAGACACTCCCAAAGGTGGCAGAAGCTTTTGAGCCAATCAGTAATTGATAATCGCTTTTTAGAGTCAATTGGGAAAGGGAGTGAGTATATCTGTAACGGGACTTCATAGTCTTTCAGTTGTGTCCAATGATCGGCTTTTGCCGTTAAGACGCTTATCTCTACACCTTCGCTCCCGAGCTGACGCAGCAAAGAGTGCAACGCTAAAGTATCGCTGTTTTTCGTGGAATAAGAGTCGAAGACTACAATATGTTTTTGGCATTGTTTGGTCATATCTAAGGCCTGATAGGGATGAGTAGCTATCACGAGGGATAGCCCTTGAATTTGCATAATAGATATGACTAGAGCAAGTAAGGTGCCACGTTGCTAACTCTATATATTACAGATAGTTAAGAATCAAATTCGCTGGTGTGTTTGGACTTGATAATGAGATTCTCAATATAGGAATCACAATGACAGCTCAATGATAGGCGTTACTGGGTTACAGTATCGGCAAAACCATAAATAGACAGTACCTGCGGAATGATGACTTTGGTGGAGTAGTTCTGTTCTATCGTCTTTTGCGCATTAAGCTTTACTTGGGCTTTTTCGGCGGGTGAGAGTGAGAACCAGTGCTTTAGTGCATCATACATCTCCTGGTTATTGTCAACGATCCATCCATTGATACCCGAATCTATCATGCTTGGTAGCTCGCCCAGTTTAAAGCTAATTATCGGAATGCCACGCGACATAGCCTCTAATGCAGCCATGGGCAGCCCTTCATATTTCGAGGTGATAAGTAATACATCGATATCAGGCCATACGCGAGCCATCTCATTTTGGTGGCCATGGAAAGTGATGTTGGGTGAGTTGTGTTGTTTTAACTCTTGCTCCATATTACCAGAGCCATAAACATGGAAGGCATTACGAGGAAACCGACTAGCGATATCTAGAAAGGTGTCTGGGCCTTTTTCTGGACTTAATCGCCCTACGAACGCTACGTTTTGATTTGTGGATTCAAGAAACTTTGTTTGTGGGACAAAGTTATTGACCAGTACACTAGAATAAGGAACTTTCCCTTGGATCGCGCGACTTACACAAATCCGCTTATGGCTGACTATGGCACTGACGCGATCTACAGCGTCGTACCAGCGAACTTTTCCGATCGGTGTTTCACCAGCATGAAAAGTCGATACTATGTTAATTGCAGATGTCGCGCCGCAAAGGCGAGATAAGCGAAGTAGTATGTTCGCTTTATAGCCATGTGCATGAATAACAGTGGGTTTTTGGTTTTGCGAAGCCGCTTTGTCAATGGCTTTGTTTAGCCTCAGCCAAATAGAGTGTTGCGGATAGTCGACATCCAATATAGTGGTATCAATATTAGCGGTTTGAAGCTGCGCAATGAGTGGCGGCGTAGGTTTATGCGACGTTAAAAATACAACTTTTACGTTTTGCTTAAAGGCAATCAAGCCTTTTGCTAGCTCAAGGACGTGCGTCTCTATACCGCCAAAAGTACTACTGTCTAACAGTAGCCAAACCCGCTTGCTACGAGGCACTGTCTTCTGCCTCCCAAGCTTGTTTTTTTCGGTAGACAGTGGATGGGCTTAACTCAAGAAGCACGGCCGCATTGAGCACATTGCCATCACAAAAATCGATAGCCTGCTGTATGGTTTCTCGCTCAACCTGCCACATAGGACGAATGTTAGGTGTTCTAGGCTCAGTATCGCTGTCAGGCTGAGGTTGCACGGCGGCCATTTGGACCGTCTCTACCATATTGTGGTCAACGGTGTTTTCTGGCGTTGGATGTTGTACCACTGAGAGAAGACTTTGTGGGGTGCTAGGACGAACAACTGTTGCTGGTCTTGTTTGGACCATTTCGGCGGGCAGATGATTAACGCCCAAAGATTTGTCATCGTTAAGAACCACAATGTTACGTATTACGTTTTGCAACTGTCGAACGTTCCCAGGCCAGTCATATCGTTTGAGATAACGCTGTGCTTCTTTGGAAATAGATTCAAAACGGCGTTTATCTTGCTTCGCGTAACCTTTCAAGAAGTGTTCTGCCAGAGTGACGATGTCACGGTCTCGCTCACGCAGTGGCGGCATATGAATTGGAACTACATGTACGCGATAATAAAGGTCTTCACGGAAACGACCTTCTTTTACTTCAGCTAATGGGTCACGGTTCGTCGCGCAAATAATGCGAACATCTACTTTTTGTTCTTTGGTTGCACCTAGTGGTGTAAACGTGCCAGTTTGCAAAAAGCGCAGAAGTTTCTTCTGCATTTCTAAGTCCATTTCGCACAATTCGTCCAAGAACAAAGTACCGCCGTGTGCAAGTGACGCTGCGCCCTTACGATCCGTTGTCGCCCCTGTAAATGCGCCTTTGACATGTCCAAAAACTTCGCTTTCCATTAAATCTTTAGGAATAGCTCCACAGTTTATGGCAATAAAAGGCTGCTCTCGACGTTCGCTTTCGTTGTGAATGGCGTTGGCGCAAACCTCTTTACCGGTGCCACTTTCACCAATAATAAACACACTGGCGTTGGTATCCGCTACTGCATCGATAATTTTGTATACACCTTGCATGGGGATACTGGCGCCAATAAAATCATGAAATCGTTCACGTTCCATCTGCTGTTGAATATCATCGAGCATAGTTTCCAATTGAACTTGCTTTAGATGAATGTTGACGGACGTTTTTAAGCGGTCAGCTCGAATTGGTTTTTCAAGGAAGTCTTTCGCGCCTTTTTGAATAAGCTTGACGGCAGTATCTACACTGCCATGTGCGGTAGCGACGATAACCGGAATCTGCAAGTTTTTTTCTTCCATCCATTCAAGGATCTCGTCTCCCTGCATATCGGGCAATTGCAGATCTAGGATTATCAATGAAGGCAAGGTTCGTTCTAACAGACGCTTTGCTTCCGCGCCGGTAGCCACATGCAATAATTCGTAGGGCTCGTTCTGCAAAAACTGTTTATAAAGTACTGCGAGTGAAGAAGAGTCTTCAATAAGGAGCACTTTCGGTGTCATATTTACTTCCTTGTTTAATATCACTGCTGATTAAAGGATAGTACAAATAACGACGATTTTTAGTAAATTACTGTCTAACGCGCTGAATATAAAGAATTTGCGCAAAAGAGTGTCAAATAGGCAACGACAGGAATCTATTGCTGATCACTTTCTTCTTAGCCCACGATGTTATTTTGGAAGGTAACCAACCCAGACGATCAATCTCGCGGCAAATCTCACTTGCTAGTGAAGGTTGATCCCGGTAGTTAAGTACGGTTCCCAATAAGTGGGTGTGGGTACCTTCTTGTAATGCCTGAACTGCATCGGCTACTTGGTTGGTGAGCGTGACCCCGCTTAGCACAACCAAATAAGTACCATCACATGCGTTAGCGACACAGTGCGCCGGGATGTTGTTTTGATTAACGTTTAGGATAGGTGAAGTATCAATAACCACTCGATCGTATTGAGTTAGCCATTCCGCAACTTGTTGCCTTAAGTTGGTTGGGTCCTTATACAACAAACGAGTTCGTGGATCGCTAGGTGCGGATACCCCAAGAAACACTTTTGGGGAGTTTTTATCTTGCACCCAGTGGCTGTTCTTCGGCGTGAGTTCTGATGAAAGAGAGGGAACATCAGACAGTTCTATGCTCATCAGACTTGGGTGGTATAGATTGAGGTCGACCAACAGTGTTTTATGACCAGCAAGAAGGTAGCGCTCAGTCAAAGCTTGCGCTATCGAAGAGGTGCCTTCTTGGCTGTTGCAGGCTGTAATAGTGATTGAGCGGCATTGCTTCAATTCTGCATTGAGATAAAGCTCTTCAATTTCAGCATGAGTCGCGGGAATAGACATTATAGCGCTCCTATTACAGCGATCGTCGAGACTATCCTGAAGATATCGGTTAAGCCCAGTCGAGCTTGTTCTGCAAAGCTATTACGGCGGTCCGGGATATAAATAGTATCGCCTGCGCGAATCACGGGTAACATTTTGATATCAGCAGTTTTACTGAACTCCACCAGATCAAAGGTTCTTGCTTGTCCTTGGCAGCAAGACATGTTGACGACGCTGATCTTCTCTACATAAGCTCTATCACTTGGTCCTCCTGCCTCTGCTAAAACGTCGAGAATTGTCATATTGTCGTTAAACACGTATCGTCCGGGGTTATTGACAGCACCTAATATGCGAATGGTTTTCTCTTTAGGCGTATCTAACCAGTTACGGTTTTTCTCTGGGACATAAATCGTATCTCCGCGCTTAACCAGTGGAATAATGGACTCATCACCGGTCTCAAAGTAAAGCGAGAGATTGAGCTTGCTTACTTTCGAATAAGGCTTGTCTCGGTGAGTCACGCGAATGTTGTGAATGTCCGCGTCTTTAGTTGGTCCGTCTGCCGCAGATAAAATATCAAGAAAATGCATATCGTCCGTGAATCGATAACGGCCCGGAGCATTGACTTGGCCGAACACGTAGATGGAGGCATCGGAGCTTTGTCTTACCCACTGAGCTTTGTTATCTGATGGATCTTGTGGTAAATCATGAACACGGACAATAGCGCCAGCTGAAATGTAAGGCAGCTCTGATTGAGGAGCCCCTCGTTTTATGAAGGCATCAAGATCAAACACCACCATTTTATTGCCGTTAGCGACTTCGATTTTTGAGGTGTCTGCGCGGCCGCTTGGACCTCCAACATGCGCCAGCAAGTCCATCAGATCCATTTCATCTGACCATTCAATTCGGCCAGGTCGAACTACTTCACCGATTACGTTGACTGCTCGGTCTGGGGATACTTTAAGCCACGATTTCTCGTTGATATCGGTTTTCTCTGGTACAAAGATAGCATCACCAGGCTCTATTTTTGGTGCTTGACTGCCTTTTAGACCTTCGGTGTACGCCGTCATATCAAAAGGGACTACTCGTCCATCGGACTTTATTACGCGAATCTGTCTAGACTCTGCAAATCGTGTTGGGCCTCCGGCATTGGCAAGGATATCCATAAAGGTCGCGCCTTTTTTACCTTCAAAAGCACCGGGAGCGGCTACTTCACCCATGACATACACGGTATTGGAGCCGGATTTAATTTCCTCTTCTTGTTTGGGTACAAAAATCGTCGCTCCGGCTTGCAGAGGAGGTAACAAGGAAACATCACCACTGTCTAAATAGCGTTTTAAGTTGAATAGTGTAGGGGTGTTATTGCTGATTACTCGAATTTGCTCCACGCTCGCATAACGCGTAACGCCGCCTGCTCGCATCAGCACGTCTACTAGGTCGCTATTCGATTTATAGGAGAAGGAGCCAGGTGCATTCACTTCACCAAATACTTTAATGGCTTGGCGTGAGTCGGCACTATCACCCGAATCAGCAAGTTTAGCCGGGTCAAACTCTTGTTCAATATTACCGACTAATGGGGAAGCTGGTACAAATAAGGTGTCCAAAGATTGCAGGGCTGGGAGGTTTTTGTCATCACCAGTATCAAGGAATCGCTTGTAGTCGAATTCCTGTCTATCTGCACCTCGTTTTAACAACATTTTGTTTAACTGGGCTCCGGAGCGCAGTCCGCCAGCGGCGTGCAATGCCATTTGGACATTTGAGTTGTAGGGAAGCGTATATTCTCCTGGTGAGGCAACATAGCCTTGCACTGAAATTAGAATTTGCCGTTCTGCGACATAAACTTGGACGTTTGAGGTGTCACGAAAAACTTTATCAAGCGCACCCTTTACCGCCGTGGTGAGCTGTTCTTCGTTATAGCCGGCAACGAATACAGGTCCTACTTCTGGTAGTGTAATTCGACCACGTTTATCAACCTGAAATCCCCTATTTAAGCTCGATTCGCCAGGCAAATCGACTTGAATGAGGTCGCCGACTTGTACCTGCTTCTCGTTAGCTAGGGAAAGTGGTGCAAATAAGGCGAAGAGAACAGTTACGCATAGTAGTACTATTACTTTAGCTTGGTTCATCACAACGCTCCTTGAGTGGCATTGCTATTTTTATCCGCGATGACTTCAATGCTGACTCTTCGGTTGGTAAGTCGAACTCCCGGGCTGTCACCCTCGTAGAGAGGCAGTTCTTCACCAAGTGAGTGTGTTTCGATACGACCAGGAGCTAGGCCAAATATAGTTAGGTAACGCTTAACTTGCTGCGCACGTCCTTTCGCAATCTTTTCATTGTATTCGGTACCTCCGGTAGCATCGGCGTGTCCGGTAACGGAAAGGCGAATGGTAGGATGTTGTTTAAGGATGTTTGCTGCTTCCGCGAGATGACCCATGTATTTGGGATTAACTTCGACAGAGTTATACGCGAACTGGTTATCGACATTAAGAAGTTGGTAGACACGCTTAACCACTTGCATTAGATCATCAAAATCCTTGCCTTTAAGAGGGGGCGCACATGTCGCCTCATTCAATACGTAGTCGAGACGCAGCTCTAAGTCATTGAGCTTTTTACGTTGAATGACGATGTCGTTAGCAGCGTCAATCCATAGGCCGCCCTCTAACTCTCTTGCGATGCGATTTTGTTTTTCTTGTGCCTGAAGAACGGCAGCGGGGAAGCACCATTGGGCCCCTTCTTCAATCAAAGAATCTAGGTGCAGCGCGGCTAACTTCCAGTCGAATCTCAAACCATGCTCTGGTCCTAACGGTTCATCTGGCATTACTGGTGAAAAATCAGAACCTGCATAGTTCTCGGCAATACCACCTGTTCCCTCATCGGGGTAGCTTGTACAAGCTAAAATGAGATATGCCGAGAGACAGGTAATGCATAGCTTTACACCCGTTTTTACATCCATGTAGTTACCACCTATTTTGCCAACAAATTAGTATAATTATGTGTTACAGGTATTCGTTACTCGCATGCGTGTTCACAGGAATTGCTTGGCCAATTCGAAGCAACTGTATGATTTGTAGCGGTTGTCCCGTTACGTTCTCTAAACGCATTTTGCGTTCGCGTTCAACTAGACGCTTATATAGATAAACAATAGCACCGATGCCTGAAGAATCCATAAAGCGGACTTGACTTAGGTCAACCTCTATCTCTTGGTGCCAGTCATTATGGATAATGTCATCGATTTGAGGCTGTGCTTCACGGCTTCCTCGAGCATCAAAATCACCATAAAGTTCTAATTTCAAAGTGTGGTTGTTGGTTTCTGCTCTTAATAGTTCCATCTTGCTGTCCTTATCAAGGGGGATAGTGTTTTAAGTATCAGAGCATGGACTGTGCCAAACCTATAAATTTCGATAATTCATGGGCTTATTAGTATGTCCAAGGGCTTATCGCAAAATAAAAAAAAGCGCTTCTCAAATTGAGAGGCGCTTTTCTATATTGGCGTTAGGCTTAACGAGGTCGTCGTTTAGGGCTCCTGGTTGGTTTTCCATTGCCAGATGGTTGCCCTGGTTTGCTCTTAGGTTTCGGACGTTTACCTGAATTCCTTTGGCCGTCAGTTCTGATATCTGGTTGACCTTTAGTATGTTTGGTCGCAAATCTGTTTGCACCGTGTCGACCTGACTTTCTTCGTTGGGCTGGCGTCTTAGCGTCTAGATCTTCTGCAGGGACTAAGCAGCCCGGTTTGTCACCAATCAAGTACTGTTTACCCATGCTCGTTAATGCTTCTCGGATCAACGGCCAGTTTGCTGGGTCATGATAACGTAGCAACGCTTTATGCAGTCGACGTTGACGATCGCCCTTGGCTACAGGTACATCCTCACGTTTTTTGTACTTCACACGCTTGAGTGGATTGGTCTCTGAGTAATACATTGATGTGGCATTACACATAGGCGATGGATAGAAGTTCTGAACCTGATCACATTCGTAGTTGTTCTTTTTCAACCACAACGCGAGGTTCAACATATCTTCATCTTCAGTGCCTGGATGCGCAGAGATGAAGTAAGGGATGAGGTATTGTTTTTTACCAGCCTCTT
The DNA here is from genome assembly GCF_900088415.1 of Vibrio mediterranei. GTDB lineage: Bacteria > Pseudomonadota > Gammaproteobacteria > Enterobacterales > Vibrionaceae > Vibrio > Vibrio mediterranei. The sequence continues at coordinate 296,725 of NZ_FLLQ01000002.1, read as the reverse complement.
CACTGTACTTTTGGAACATCTCCTTAAAGCGGTCGTAAGTTCCCATACCCGGTTTCATCATTAAGTCGAGCGGATTCTTCTCGGTATGCTCAGGAGCAATCTTCAAATAACCACCAACGTGATGCGTAACAAGTTCTTTCACATATTCCGGTGATTCTATTGCCAAGTCGTAGCGAACACCCGATGCAATCATCACCTTTTTGACCCCTTTCACTTTGCGAGCTGCACGATAAAGGTCAATAGTGTATTTGTGGTCAGTATTGAGCTTGTTACAGATGCCAGGGAAGACGCAAGAAGGACGACGACAGTTAGCTTCTGCTTTTGGATCTGAACAGCCAAGACGATACATGTTAGCTGTTGGACCACCCAGATCAGAAATAGTACCCGTGAAGCCCGGAACTTTATCGCGAATCTCTTCAAGTTCGTTAAGAATTGAGTCCTGAGAACGGTTTTGAATAATGCGGCCTTCGTGCTCAGTAATCGAACAGAATGAGCAGCCACCAAAACAGCCACGCATGATGTTCACAGAAGTCTTGATCATGTCATAGGCAGGGATCTTAGCCTTACCGTACATAGGATGTGGTACACGTGCATAAGGTAGACCGAATACGTAATCCATCTCTTCGGTAGAAAGTGGGATTGGGGCTTGGTTTACCCATAGCTCACGATTACCGTGCTTTTGAATCAGAGCACGACCTGAATAAGGGTTTGTTTCAAGGTGCATGACGCGACTAGCGTGCGCGTACAAAATGCGGTCGTTGTTAAGCTTCTCGTACGGTGGCAGTCTTACTGCCGTTGTTTTTGCATCGTGACGAGAAGGGCGAATCGTAATCGGCTTAGCTTCAGGCTCTTTCTTTTGTGTATCGCAATTTGACTCTACTTCGTACGGGTTTTGAGGCACGAACGCTTTCCCCGGTTTTTCAATGCGAGAAGAATCAATAATCGTATAGTTTTCTGGTTCTGCTGGAAGGTTAACAGCCGTCCCGCGAATATTGGTCATGTTGCTAACAGCTTCTCCATCAGCAAGACGGTGTGCGACCTCAACTAAGGCACGCTCGGCATTACCAAACAGCAAAATATCCGCTTTAGCATCAAATAACACAGAGCGGCGCACTTTATCAGACCAATAGTCATAGTGCGCAATTCGGCGCAAACTTGCTTCGATACCACCCAAGACAATGGGGGTCTCTTTATAAGCTTCACGACAACGCTGTGAATAAACAAGTGTTGCACGATCGGGTCTTTTCCCGCCTTCGTTGTTCGGCGTGTATGCGTCATCATGGCGTAGCTTACGATCGGCAGTATAGCGGTTTATCATCGAGTCCATGTTACCCGCTGTAATACCGAAAAACAGATTCGGTTGACCAAGCTTCATGAAGTCGTTTTTATTGCTCCAATCTGGTTGGGCAATAATGCCGACACGAAAGCCTTGCGCTTCTAATAAGCGTCCGATGATCGCCATGCCAAAACTAGGGTGATCGACGTAGGCATCACCAGTGACAATGATGATGTCGCAGCTGTCCCAACCAAGGGCATCCATTTCTTTTCTGCTAGTGGGCAGAAAACGAGCCACACCGAAGCACTCGGCCCAGTATTTTTTATGCTCATGGATTGGGGAAACGTCGTTGTACATATTTTAACCTCTAGTTTTGGAGGCGGGCATTATATACCCCTACGTTGATGACTTCAAAGCCCAAAGAAATTGTGGTTTTTCAATGTGAATAGCATTCGAGGGTTACCTGATATATTATCAGCGCCATCAATTACCATTTTGAATGTCAAACCATGATTACCGCTGTTTTAACCCTTCTAGCGCCTGCTTTAACGGTAGCTCTGCTTATCCTGACCCTAATACTGGCAAAAGGTGATATTTGCCCTGGTCAACGCGGGCGTATCCACAAGTTGTTTCCAGCTATCGGAATTTTGTGGTTAGCAATCGCATCATTAAAAGTTGAGGCGTTTCTTGTGGTATTCGCGGTGTTTTACTTCTATTCCCAAGTTAAAACTGGCAAAACGCGAGAGAAAGGCCCTTTTTGGGTAGTGCATTTAGCCAATGGTTTCAGTATTGCGTTTGCGGGTATCATTGTTGCTCAACAGCCAAATTTAGCTCAGTCTCTTTCTCTAGTCTGTTCTGGCCTACTGCTAGGTACAGCTTTTGCTCACCTGCTTTTGACTATCGCGAGAACGCGCTTACAGGCGTTTCATCGTATTTTGCCTGTCTCTGGGGTGATCTTTTCAATGCTTCTTGCGGTGAGCTTTGTCGTAAATGCTTACCAGTGGGAACCAGAAATCGTAACTCAATACACCTCTGCTGTGGTCAGTTCATTGGTGATGCTGGTGGTTGGAATAGTTATCTGGAGCTGGCACATCATTCGTCATAGCACACCAACCAAAGGTCAATTGACGATCGCTTTTCTGAGTTTAATGGTTACTAACGTCGGGTTGTTACAACTCTATTGGCTGGCGTAATCTGCCACTTAGGTCACTTTCTATTTTACTAAATCAAGCTAGTCTTTAAAGGCTAGCTTTTTTTATGGAGTACGATTATGGATTTAAGTAACGTGAGCCGTTTTGATAGCATTATCTTGTTGGGAATCGTTAATGAAAAGCTTCGCTTGGAATGTGACTCGTTCGAAGAGCTTGTTAGCATGTACGAAATGGATGTAGAAGGGGTTGTTGGTAAACTAGATATGCTGGGTTATCAATATGATCCGTTAACCAATCAGTTTAAAGCGTATGAGCGCTAACTCCAGTCCAGCGGGCAGTCGTGGCGAATCCAATGTATGAAACAAGGGAAAGTGAGTCGATTCACTCTCCCTTGTGATCCTCTATCCGCAGCACTTTTTGTATTTCTTGCCGCTGCCACACACGCATGGATCGTTTCTGCCGACCTTGAGCGCTTGTGTGGTGAGTGGGCGAGGCGGAATAGAGTCGTCTAACTCGCCATCGATGTAATACCATTGTTCGTCTTCAAAAAGGAAGCGAGATCGTTCGGCAAGACAATATTCAAAGCCGTCCTCTTCAAGATAAGCTTCAAAAGACACGAAACCTTCATGTTCATTCGTTCCGCTCTCAGTACCAGTAACCTTGAGCTTGGTCCAATTGCTATTAATTGAATCAGCGATTGAGCTGCGTTCGGCTTCGGCATCGCAGCTAGGGTGATAGGTGGCGACAACAAAGTCGACATTTTTCGTCTTATGAGCACTAAACCGAGCGCGCATAAGCTGTTCAGGCTTGTTGGCCTTGCGAACGTCTTGGTGTATTGGTAGGCAGCACGACTCAAACGGTGCATCGTTACCGCAATAGCATGATGTCATAAAAAATCCAAGTTAAGCGTGGGTGTGGTATTCCGTTTCGATAGCTAATAGATCTTCAGTCCATTTGATGGCTTCATCGTAATATTTAGCTAACATCTCGTCATTGAGAGCAAGTTTATCTCGGCAGGCAATCACCGTTGTCCAATCTGCCGCTTCATAAGCCTTCACCAAGGTTAAGATGTTACCAAGTGTGCCTTGTTTGGTCACAAGGGCACTTTTAACCAGGTTATCGATTGGCATCTTTTGAACCAACTCTTCTAGAGGTTGATCGAATAACGAATCAAGCAACGAGAACATGCCAGTCAGAAAGCCCAATCCATCATCTAAGTTGGTGTTCATATCACTAAGCAATAATTCACAAAAACGGGCACGCTGAATCGACAAGCTATATAAGCTGTCAGGCTTATCGTCTTGTGTTGAAGTGATCGCGACTAACGAGATGAACTTTCTCAGGCGATCTTCGCCGAGATAGACCAGAGCTTGTTTAAATGACTTTATCTCTGCTCGTATCAGATAAGAGGCGTTGACAAATGTGAGTAGTTTATATGAGAGCGTGACATCTAGAGAGATGAGTCGCTCAAGCTCATCATAATTGATACTCGGGTTTGAAATCTCTTTACAAAGCTGAACTACAGTCAAGAAGGAAGGTTTGATCTGTTTTCTTCTTATCAGCTGAGGGCGGCTAAAAAAGTAGCCTTGAAACTGGGTGAAACCAACTTGCTTAGCGAGCTCAAACTCTTCATAGGTTTCTACCTTTTCCGCAAGAAACACGATGTTTTGATCCTTGAGGCGCTCGATCAAAGTCTCAGCTTTCGACAAAGAATATTGGCGAATGTCGATCTTGATAATCGAAGTATACGGCAAGAATGGTAGCCATTCTTTACGCGGCACAAAGTCATCAAGTGCAATGGTATAGCCTGCTTTCGACATCTTCTTTATCGCGGCGAGGAGTTCCGCAGTGGGCTCGCAACTCTCTAAGATTTCGATCACCAAGTTATCTTTAGGGAATAGAGTAGGGACCAAATTCACTAAACTCTGGTACGGAAAGTTAACAAAACCTAGTTTATCACCAATAGTACTGTAGTGAGTTGCAAGGAAGTGCTCAGAAAGGAGACGGTTTGTCGCCAGTTCTGGATCGATATCTGGAAAGGTATTGTTCGGCCCGTCTCTAAATAGCAACTCATAGCCAACAGTCTTCTGTTCGCTATTTAAAATGGGTTGCCGAGCAATGTAGGAGTATTTCAAATTTTGCATCGTGATCTCAAAAACGTTGGACTATCTTAACGTTTTATTGCAGTCCTTGACTAATTATATGTCGAATTTTCTGCGGTTTGGCTCATGCTTTAAGCAAAACGGCGTACTTCTAAATGTTGCGACTCTGGTGTACAAACCAAAACAGATCCTTGTTGGTACCAGTCACCAAGTACGATGCGTGTGTAAGGCTTATTATCAACCTCGAATTGGTGAATATTAGGTCGGTGTGTATGACCGTGAATCATCAAGTCGGTTCCGCATTGTCTCATCAGTGTTTCCACTTCTGATTGAGTGACATCCATGATATCGAGCGATTTTTGCGCCTTTACATCACGAATATCGCCTTGGATTTTATTTACGATATGTTGTCTTGTAAAGAATGGAAGCCGATTAAATATCCACTGCAGCCAAGGCATATGAACCTTAGCTCTGAATGCTTGATACTTGTGATCTTCAGTGCATAACGTATCGCCGTGAAGGATCACGGTTTTGCGACCATAAAGATCGATCACGCTATGTTCATCGAGTAGTTTTATCCCTGTTTCTTTGCAAAAACGTCTGTTAAGCAAAAAATCACGATTTCCCTGGATGAAATAGCAGGAGACACCTGATTGAGTGAGAGTTTTGAATTCGGTTTTGATCGCTTGAGCAAAATCAGAGGGGTCATCATCGCCAATCCAAAATTCAAACAGATCGCCTAACACATAGAGTGCTTCTGCGTGAATTGCTTCTTCGCGCATAAACTTAACGAAACAATCCGTTATTTGGGGCTGAGAGGGAGAAAGATGAAGGTCGGAAATAAATAGTGTAGTCATAGTTGAATTAGGGAGGACATTGCCCTCCCTTGAACGATTATTCGTGAATCGTAGTACCAGTGATGATGACTTCTTCTAGCGGTACGTCTTGGTGCATACCCATAGAACCAGTACTCACGCCTTTGATTTTGTTTACGATGTCCATGCCTTCAACTACTTCACCGAATACACAGTAACCCCAACCATCTAGACTTTCTGAACGGAAGTCTAAGAAGGTGTTGTCATTTACGTTGATGAAGAATTGAGAACTTGCAGAATGTGGTTCCATTGTACGAGCCATTGCTAAAGTGCCGACTTTGTTGCTCAGGCCATTGTTAGCTTCGTTTTTAATTGGCGCGCGAGTTGCCTTTTCTTTAAGGCCAGACGTCATGCCGCCACCTTGAATCATGAAACCATCGATAACACGGTGAAATAGTGTGTTGTCGTAAAAACCATCGCGGCAGTACTGAGCAAAGTTAGCACTCGTTTCTGGTGCTTTTTCTTCATTTAGCTGAATTTTAACGTCGCCGAAATTAGTATGAAGGGTGATCATGATGAATACCTATTCTGTGTTTTTATGTTAGAGACAACGATTCTAGCCTAACTGTTGTCACAAGCAAACGTCGAAATCCGGTTATCTGGCATTATTGAGGGCGTTTTTATGCTGACTCGATTGGAGATAGCTCATTCTGCACGCAAAATGCAAGATTTATTCGCTTAATGACTCCATTATGACAAGGATTATGGTTATAATCGCCGTTACTTTTTAAACGTAATAATCCAGATAGAGATCATGTTAAAAATATACAACACACTGACGAGACAAAAAGAGGAATTCAAACCTATCCATGCAGGCAAAGTCGGCATGTATGTCTGTGGGGTCACTATTTACGATCTCTGTCATATCGGTCATGGTCGTACTTTTGTATCTTTCGATGTGGTTTCACGTTACCTTCGCTATGTTGGCTACGATTTGAAATTCGTGCGTAACATCACTGATATTGATGACAAAATTATCAAACGTGCTAACGAAAATGGTGAGTCGTGCGAATCGTTGACTGAACGCCTTATTGGTGAAATGCACGCGGACTTTGATGCGCTAAATATGAAGCGTCCAGATGTAGAGCCTCGTGCTACTGAATTCATTGCGGAAATCATTGAGCTGGTTGAAAAACTGATCGAACGTGGCTTTGCCTACGTTGCTGATAACGGTGACGTTATGTTTGAAGTATCGAAGTTCGATGAATACGGTAAGCTTTCAAAGCAAGATCTTGACCAACTTCAAGCAGGTGCTCGTGTTGATGTTGAGAGCGCTAAGCGCAGTCCACTGGATTTCGTACTTTGGAAGATGTCTAAGCCAGGTGAGCCTACTTGGGAATCGCCATGGGGACCAGGACGTCCTGGTTGGCATATTGAATGCTCGGCAATGAACTCATCGATTCTAGGTAATCATTTTGACATTCATGGTGGTGGTTCAGACCTTCAATTCCCACACCACGAGAATGAAATTGCTCAATCTTGCTGCGCACACGACACACAATACGTGAACACTTGGATGCACAGCGGTATGGTGATGGTTGATAAAGAGAAAATGTCTAAGTCTCTTGGCAACTTCTTTACGATTCGCGATGTGTTGGATCATTACGATCCAGAAACGGTTCGCTATTTCTTAATGTCAGGTCACTACCGTAGTCAACTGAACTACAGTGAAGACAACCTAAACCAAGCTCGTTCAGCACTAGAGCGTCTATACACTTCACTTCGTGGTTTGGATTTAGATGCAGAACCAACGGGTGGAGAAGAGTACGTGACTCGCTTTACCGCAGCTATGAACGATGACTTCAACACACCTGAAGCGTATTCAGTGCTATTTGATATGGCACGTGAAATCAACCGTCTGAAAACGGTGGATTTGGGTCAGGCGAGCCAACTTGGTGCGCTAATGCGTGAACTGGCTGATGTTATCGGTATTCTTCATCAGGATCCGGAAGCTTTCTTGAAAGGTGATGCAGGCGATAACGATGAAGTGGCTGAAATTGAAGCTTTGATTAAGCTGCGTAATGACTCTCGTGCATCGAAAGATTGGGCGAATGCAGATATGGCACGCGACAAACTGACGGAAATGGGCATTGTTCTAGAAGATGGCCCTGAAGGCACGACGTGGCGTCGTAAGTAATTTCTCGTAGCCCTTGCATGCAAGGGCTTCTTTTTAAGTTTTGAATTTGGTGTAACACTTTGGCTCAGATGTACTTCTATTACTCGGCAATGAATGCGGGTAAGTCGACAACTCTTCTTCAGTCTTCTTTCAATTACCAAGAACGAGGAATGAATCCTCTAATCTTCACTGCCGCACTTGATGATCGCTATGGCATTGGTAAGGTTAGCTCACGTATTGGGCTTCAGTCCGAAGCGCAGCTTTTCCAGCCAGACTCCAATTTGTTTGATGAGATCGCAACGCTGAATGCTGAGACCAAACGACACTGTATCCTTATTGATGAATGTCAGTTCTTGTCAAAGGAACAGGTTTATCAACTTACAGAAGTGGTTGATAAGCTGAACATTCCAGTCCTTTGCTACGGTTTGAGGACAGACTTCTTGGGTGAGTTATTTGAAGGCAGTAAACACTTACTGGCGTGGGCGGATAAATTGGTCGAGCTAAAGACAATTTGCCACTGTGGTCGTAAAGCTAATATGGTAATCCGAACCGATGAAGACGGTAAAGCTATCGCAGAAGGTGACCAAGTAGCGATTGGTGGTAATGATAAATATGTCTCAGTTTGCCGTCAGCATTATAAAGAAGCGTTGGGCAAGTAAGCCGCATAATGAAAGTAAAAAAGGAAGCATAATACTTCCTTTTTTAGTAGTGGACTATTCAGTAATCTACAGCGCATCAAGCGTATGATGGTATTTGAAGTGATAACCCAGACCTTGTAGTTTTTCACTAGAGATGGTTTTGTCTGGCTCTGAGTTCACTAAATTCAACGAGGTATCTAAACCTACCGAACGCAAGGCAGCACGATAAAAGGTCACTTTGTCACAGGTCTCTGGTGTGGTGGCGTTTACCACGCTCGCATCCACATGTTCTAAACAAAAAATAATCGCACCAACAGCGTCGTCAAGGTGCAGCATATTGGCGGATGCTTGATCACTCACAGTCTTGAGTTTCGAGGCAAATCGAGATGGATGACGATTTGGACCAAACAAACCACTGCAACGCACGATGACATAATCTAAAGTCGAGTTTCTAACGTGTTCTTCTGCAGTGAGCATAATAATAGACTTAGCGCTAAAGTCTTCTCTGCCTTTTGCTATCGGTAGTCTAGCCATATCTTCAGTCATGATTTCGGCTCGCTCTGGATAAACAGAACTAGAGCTAATCATGATGATCTTTTCAACACCAATTCGTTTTGCCACTTGAACAAGCTGCGCCCATTGAGAAGCGTAAAGCGCACCGCCTCCTTGCCTAAAGCCTGGAGGAAAGCAGCCAATAATCACATTTATCTGCTTCTTGATGAGTTGATCTGTTAGTGTCAGCTCCTCTTCTTCTGAACGGATAGCATTCAAATCCAAACAGAGACTATCCAAACCCGCTTGGGTGATTTCAGCCACGCCTTCAACGCTGGTTCTTGTTGCTATAACCTTGTAGCCTCGGCTTTGTAGAGCATGGGCCAGCGGCAGGCCAAGCCAACCAGCTCCTACGACGAGTATTTGCTTTTCTGTCATGTTACACATCCTCGAAACGGTGTCGAAGTAATTCCCGCAGTCGCTTATGACCGGCATCTTTACTCTTACTTGAGTGTTGGATTAAATCGATGTTAGTGATTGCGGATATCTTTTCAAATTCTATCGGAACCTGTACTAACTTACCTTGAGCAAGCGCTTCTTTTGCCATATAGGAAGGAGCATAGGTCCATCCAAATCCTGCAAGACACCATTCCATAATCATAGCGTAGCTATCGGAGTACCAAACATCGGGACTGAGCACTTGATGAAAGCTACTCTTTTGAGAACTTCTCGAGCTGACGACAAGCTGTCGGTGCAAACTCAACATTTCAAGATGGGGGGTGACAGTTTTAGCGAGCGGGTGCTCTGAAGACACAAAAATGTCGAACTCGAAATCACCAACATGTTCAAAGTCTAATGAGAAGGGGATAACGTGTTCACCATAGACTAAACCGGAGGTTGCTCTACCTGATTGAACCATTTCTATAATATCGACACTGGAGGCAAGCAAGCATTCCAATTGCAGAGAGGGAAACTCTTCCGAGAGCGTCTTGAGTATTGGAGTGATTCTTTCCAGTGGAATACCTTCATCTACTGCTAAAACGATAGGTTGTATCTCATCATGTCCTAATGTATCGACTAAATCTGCAAGACGTTGATGTTGGGTGATGGCAGCGCGAGCATAGGGAAGTAGTTTATGACCTGCCTCGGTAAGAACTGGATAACGACCGCTTCGGTCAAAGACATCAACACCACAATCGATCTCAAGATTCATGATGTTTTGACTAACAGCAGATTGAACCTTGCCGAGCTTGCGTGCGGCAGCAGAAAAAGAACCGGTTTCAACTGTGGTAATAAATGCTTCTAATTGTTCGATGCTAAACATATCAGGTTTCCTGATGTTATCTCGTTTCCGTCTTGTTAAAGCATAACGGATAATAGCTCTATTGGTAAACGATGTTTCAAATTTACAAGGTAACTTAATGAATAATAAAGAAAGAATATTTCATGCCATTCTATTTGAGGCGTTAGCATTAGCTATCATAATTCCTATTGCATCTATAGCTACAGGTAGTAAATCAACGCAACTAATGATTGTAGGTGTTGGCATGAGTTTGTTCACCGTAGTATGGAACTATTTCTATAATGTGTTGTTTGATAGATATATTCCGGGTGAGAGAAGTAAGCGTTCCGTGCTTGTGCGTATCGGTCATGCAATAGGATTTGAAGCAGGATTGATCGTGATGACCATACCGGCCATCGCTTGGTTCTTACAGGTTTCATTACTGACAGCTTTGATTATTGAAGCAGGTTTTCTTGTATTCTTTTTCTTCTATACGACGGGGTTTAATTGGGTGTATGACAGATGGCAGCCCTATCGTCGTCTTTTTTTAGCCTAAGAGGTAGGAGTTAATTGCAGCGGCAATGAGATGCCGCTGCTAGAGACATATCACGTTAGTGCTAAGACGTTAAGACACGAAGAACTCTGTCTGCGTGCTCCGCCACTTCAATTCCCTCGTCCGTAAGGTAGCCACCGTCAGGCAGGGTACATAGTCCTTTATCGAATAATCGTTGGACTGCTTCTTGCATCTCTTTGCTTGCATCGTGATGGACCTTGATACCTGTTGCCGCGCTGCTTAAGTCAAATTGCAATAACAGGTTCATTTCAGAAAGATGCGCTGGAGTGAATTTCATAGATTTGCCTCTTGGTTGAGATTCTCCACTCAACATAGTGGGGATTGAACGAGTTGACAATCACACAGTTAATAAAGTGTTAGCTTGCGCCGCCTTCTAAAGGAAAACGGTAAATTTTTGTTATTAAGTGGATGAAATATAATCACTTAGGGCTCTATGTGATGTATTTTAGTGAGTAATTTGAATATAGTTCGTAGGTTATGGCCTGTCGATTTGATAGGACGATTTTTCTTGGTTCATATGATGAATTCAAGTTATTAGGAGAGTAGATGTCTACACGCAATTTGGCTGTTGTATTAATGTGTGTTTTGGGCGTTGCATCGTGCGCGAGTACCCCAACGGCTAATGAATCCCATGCCAACTTGACGCCGGAAGAGGTTCGTCAAACAAGAAGCAGGGTATTTAGTGAGATTTCAGACACCTATGCTGAATGGTCGAAGAAATTGGAAGGTGCGGATGCACTTCGAATTTATGCTCCCGAAAACTACCGCGATATGATGTCATCTTGGAAAAGTGCGCATGATCTATTCATAGAAATGCGTAAGGACCCGACGCAAGTTGACGCGAAGCATTCCGTCTTTTCTAGTGAGACGTATGCGGTTGGTTTCCGAGACCGCATTAATTCTGTGGAGTATAACTATAAAGCAATTCAAGGACTCAAAAAGCAAGCGGATGTCTTGCTCGCACCAGCGATGAGTCAAATGGCCTACCTTAATAAGATAGAGGCTGGCAAATATTTCAGACATGCGATGAACAACTTAAATCGTGATTATCAGCGCTTGTTTGAGTATCTAGTCGTATCTGAAACTGAGCATGCTGAAAGCTATCAAGAGACATTCCTCAATAACGCCGTGGCACTTGAAGTTCGCGTTATTGATGCCATGTACGTCAAGCCATTGGAGCAGCGACTGGCAGATCTAAGTCGGCTAAAATACAATACATTGGCACCGGTGAGCTATGGCTATGTAGAGCAGGGGACCGCTGAATTGGCGAAGTATGTTGCTAAGTCACCGCGAAGTTTTTCTGGGATAGAACATCAAGTCGATCAGATCAACTTTCAGTTCCGTCGTCTCGAGGCGGTTGTCGCTGAAGTAAACAAGTTGATTAATATCGAGAAATCTCAATTTGAACCCATGGTGCTAGAGGCTGAATCACGTTTGCACAAGATATCTTCGGTGGCAAAGGGTAACGATTATCGAGATCAATCTCTTACGGCACAGTCTGAACGTATTGCTCATGATGTTGAACAATTGAGGAAAGCGGATCGTTCTGAAGCGCTACAGAAAGAAAATCAACTACTGAAACAGCAAATAGCTCTGTTACAAGAGCAAAATACCGAAGGACATTCAGAGGATACTCAAGTAGCACTAGACCGAGCCGAGCAAAATCAGGCAGACATTGAAGCTTTAAAGAAATTGGTGTCCGCACTGCAAGAGAAATCAGACAAATCTTAACGGCTTGTTTTAAAGTCTCACATCTTTCTAATCAACGCCGCGTCATGCGGCGTTTTTTTATCAGTTACCTTTATTACCGAGATCCAAGTTCAACATTTTCAATAGTGAAATATAAACACTTATTTTTGAAAATCAGCGAGTGATCCTTGTCACATAAACCTTACTGCAGATTCATTTACCACCTGTCAAGAAAAACGCAATTAAAGTGCTAAATAGATCTTGCTTTATCTATTGATTGGAGCGATTATCCGCGCCCAGTTGACATGTAACCAAATATGTATAGAGCAAAATGGAAATGAATCAGTTTGATGCCTTATTGCCACCACAAATGGCAGAACGTGCGGCCGAGGCCGGTGTAGGTAAAGCAACAAAAGACCCAATGAAGTCTTTTCTTTTGGCGATTACTGCAGGTCTGCACATAGGTATCGCATTTATATTTTATACAACCATTACAACGGGTGCTGGTGATCTCCCTTGGGGTATCACTCGCTTTCTTGGTGGACTGGCGTTCAGTTTAGGTTTAGTACTGGTCATTATCACTGGTGGAGAACTCTTTACCAGTTCGGTACTGACGTTAGTTGCTCGTGCCAGTGGCAAGATTACATGGCGTTCACTGTTCAAAAACTGGTTCGTTGTTTATTTCGGCAATATGCTAGGGGCGCTACTTCTTGTTGGAATAATGCTTACAGCAAAACAATATATGTTTGATGCAGGGCAGGTGGGACTGAACACCATGCATATCGCTCAGCACAAACTGCATCATGGTTTCTGGCAAGCGGTTGCACTTGGTATTATGTGTAACGTACTGGTGTGCGTAGCTGTCTGGATGACATTCAGTGGTAGAACCTTAACTGACAAAATCATTGTGATGGTTTTGCCAGTGGCGATGTTTGTTTCTGCGGGCTTTGAACACTGTATTGCGAACTTATTTCAAGTACCAATGGCGATCGGTATTAAGAACTTTGCGTCGCCAGAGTTTTGGCAAATGATTGGTGCAAATCCTACCGACTTTGCAGACTTGAATGTTGTTACCTTTGTCGTGAACAACTTGATTCCGGTAACGCTTGGCAACATCATCGGTGGTGGTGTTTTCGTCGGTATGCTTTACTGGTTGATCTACTTAAGAGATTAAATAACGGATTTTTGTAGAAAAGCGCCTTTTGGCGCTTTTTTTATGTTGGTCTCATTGAATTTAAAATATAGGTATTCTTGTGGCGGCGCTGTTGCCTTCCACGGAAAAGGGAATGTCAGCCATTATATCTCTGAGCTCTTCCGGTTCGTGAATGAGCCAGTTTTTAGCCTCGTTATCTATACCGTCTTCAAAATCCATGTTATTCGGCATGGGTTCCTTCCTCTCTCGATAATACGAACTGCGTTAAGTCACCTCCCATGGGTGTCTCCATTTAGGAGTGACTGTTTAGAACACAAAATAACCAGAAGGTATGACAATAAGATGAAGAAATCTGATCCAGTATGATCAGCACACCATATGTAGTATTGAGAACCAATAATTACACTAAACTCAATAGCTTGGTTATCCACATAAGTTGTGGATAACTTGGTTTAAATTTGGTGAGTAACAATGAAAGTTGCAGATCTATTGAGGATCAATAAATCGAATTTTCGGTTTGCCGGCTTCGTTGAAACCTCGGCGTACGACTAAGTTAAGGCTGATGGTTATTGAGATCGTCATCATTACAAAAATCGCAATCATAATGACAAGCTGATATTTGATTGCTATAAGTGGGCTAGCGCCGCCTAAAATTTGACCAGTCATCATGCCAGGGAGAGAGACTAACCCGGTCGTCGCCATAGTCGCTAAAATGGGAGCTAAGGACTTCTGGAGTGCGACCTTAATAAAAGGCAGGGTCGCTAGAGGAATCGGTGCTCCTAACGCGATAGAGGCTTCATATTCGCTCCATCGGTTTTCTAGAGAGCCAAAAAAGTTTTGTAACGCGACGATATTGCCACTTAGGCTGTTTCCTAACAGCATACCCGCCAAAGGAATGACGTATTGAGCACTGTAAAATGGTTCTGGTTGGATGATGGCAATGCACAGCAATCCGACAATAGGAAATAGACCGACTACTAGACCAATGCTGACGAAGCCCATTAATGGATATTTAGGCAGCTTTGCTTTATTAACGATAGCGTTTGAGCCTACCACTATCATCACCGCTAACCATATAAGATTGATGACTAAGCTATTTAAATAAAACAAGTATTCAAGGTAGAGGCCGACTAATGCCAGCTGTACCGTCATTCTCACCAAACCGACAATGGCATCGCGTCCAATGTTGATTTTGTAGTAGTTATTGATAGAAAACGGGATCAGCAGAGTGAGTGAAAACAAGAGTATTTGCCACCAACTTATATCGACGACTTGCTGCATATTGACCCTATTTAGTGGTGTTCGAGAGACTAAATTCTACCGCAAACTGAATGCTTAACCACCTATTTTTAAACGAGATATAGATACATTTCTTTAACAAATATGTGGGTTAAATCTAAAAATCTCACGCCAGAAACTAAATTTTCGAGCTTACTCTAAAGGGTTAAAGTTGCAAAATTGTAAGGTGTTTTACATACTTATAACGATATTATTTTTTCATAACTGTTAACAAAATTACACATCGATTTTTAATTAAATACATCTCTGGATGAACTCAAAAAACGGTTGATTAATAAGGTATGAATGGTCGGAATTGATTGAACCACACGGTTAGTATGGTTTAGCATTTTCCAATAGAGATATTAAATAATTGAGTTGCAAACTAGTGCAATTCGCAAACTATACACGATACAAAATAGGCAAATGTATGAGTGATGTTAACAAAGTTGAGAGTGCTGAAAAGCATGGTATGGAGTGGAAATCATTTTTCTTCATCTGCGCCGTCTTCTTCCCTCTTTTGAGTGTAGCCATCGTAGGTGGTTACGGATTTATCGTTTGGATGCTTCAAATCTTCGTATTTGGTCCTCCTGGTGTACACGGCTAATTCCATAGCCCTTTATTCATTTACGATATTCAAGAGAGTTAGTCATGAAATCCTTTTTAATCAAACTTTGGCGTACTATCAGTCGCCCTGCAGTTCACATCAGCTTGGGTGTGTTGACTGCTGGTGGTTTTATCGCAGGTGTTATTTTCTGGGGTGGCTTTAACACTGCGCTAGAAGCAACAAACACAGAAGAATTCTGTATTAGTTGTCACACGATGCGTGACAACGTATACGTAGAACTACAAGAAACCGTTCACTGGAAAAACCACTCAGGTGTTCGTGCTACTTGTCCAGACTGTCACGTTCCTCATAACTGGACGGACAAAATTGCACGTAAGATGCAGGCTTCTAAAGAAGTATTCGCGCAAGTATTTGGCGATCTAGATACACCAGAGAAATTCGAAGCGCGTCGTTTCGAACTCGCTCGTCACGAGTGGGATCGTTTCTCTGCCAACAAATCTTTAGAATGTAAAAACTGTCACAACTATGAGTCAATGGACTTTGAGCAAATGTCTCCAACCGCTCGTATCCAAATGAAATCAGCGGCTGAACGTGACCAAAGCTGCGTTGACTGTCACAAAGGTATTGCGCACAACTTGCCTAAAGATATGGCTAAAGCAAGCGGTATTGTGGGTGACCTAGAGCAAGTTGCAAATAGCACGTCTTACTCTAAAGGCGGTGAAGTGGTGTCCATTCGTCACCTACCTCTTTATACAGACGAAACGGGTACAACTGAAGCAGGTCTACTAAGCCCTGCAAGTAAAGTTGAAATCCTGGATGTGAAAGGTGACATGATTAAAGTTGAAATTGACGGCTGGCGTAAAGCGAAAGGCTTCGGTCGCGTTATTCAAGAAGACTTTGGTAAGAACATTTCTACCGCGATTCTAACTCGTGAAGTATCTCAGAGCAGTGACGTTCATGTCGGCGAGAAGAAAGAAGATGAGTTGACGGGTCTTCCTTGGGAGAAAGTTGCCGTGGATCTTTGGATGAAACAAGGTTCTATGGTGTCTGACTTCAATCCAATTTGGGATGCAGCTGGTGAAGCGTATCAAACCAACTGTTCTACATGTCACACACAACCGGATGTTGCGCACTTCAGTGCTAACGGTTGGGTAGGTATGCTAGACGGTATGATCGCATTCGTGAACTTCGACACAGATACAGAAGCGCTTGTTCTTAAGTATCTACAGAAGCACTCTTCAGATTATTCTGAAGGTCACCACTAATAGACGTCAATTGGAGTAATAAAATGGCAATTACAAGAAGAAGCTTCCTTAAAGGCGCAGCTGGCTCAAGTGCAGCAGCACTGATTGGACCAAGTTTGCTGGCTTCGGCGTCTGCAAGTGCAGCGGAAACTGATGGTACTTGGAAGACATCTGGTTCTCACTGGGGCGCGTTTCGCGCCCGTGTATGGGGCGGAAAAGTTCAAGAAATTAAACCGTTAGAACTTGATAAGTACCCAACTGACATGCTTAACGGCATTAAGGGTATTATTTACAGCCCATCACGTGTGCGTTACCCAATGGTTCGCCTTGATTGGTTCAAGAAGCACAAATATGCTGCTGAAACTCGTGGTAACAACCGTTTTGTACGTGTGACGTGGGATGAGGCACTTGACCTGTTCTACCGTGAACTAGAACGTGTACAGAAAGATTACGGTCCATGGGCACTGCACACAGGTCAAACAGGTTGGCGTCAAACAGGTCAGTTCCACAGCTGTACTAACCACATGATGCGTGCCATGGGCCTACACGGCTATTCTGTTAAGAAAGTGGGTGACTACTCAACTGGTGCAGGTCAGACAATCCTACCTTACGTGCTTGGCTCTACAGAAGTTTACGCACAGGGTACGTCTTGGGAACTGATCCTTGAGAATAGTGACAACATTATTCTTTGGGCTAACGATCCAGTGAAAAACCTGCAGGTAGGTTGGACTTGTGAAACACATGAGTCGTTTGCTTACCTAGAACAGCTTAAAGAAAAAGTAGCGAAGAAAGAGATCAATGTTATTTCTGTTGACCCAGTTAAAAACAAGACTCAACGCTATCTAGAAAACGAACACCTATATGTGAACCCGCAAACAGACGTGGCGTTCATGCTAGGTATGGCTCACACTCTTTATAACGAAGACTTGTATGATAAAAAGTTCATCGATACGTATTGCCTAGGTTTCGAAGACTTCATCAAGTACGTTCAGGGTGAGACCAAAGACAAGGTTGAGAAAACTCCAGAGTGGGCTGCAGACATCTGTGGTGTTCCTGCGGACAAGATTCGTGAGTTTGCACGTATGCTGGTTCAAGGGCGCACTCAAATCCTATTTGGTTGGTGTGTACAACGCCAAGAACATGGTGAGCAACCATACTGGATGGGTGCCGTACTTGCCTCAATGATCGGTCAAATTGGTCTGCCAGGCGGCGGTGTATCATACGGTCACCACTACTCAGGTATTGGCGTACCATCAACAGGCTTCGCAGCACCGGGTTCATTCCCATTGAATATCGACCAAGGTCAAAAGCCTAAGTACACCAACCAAGACTTCAACGGTTACAGCCGAGTTATTCCTGTAGCGCGTTGGGTAGATAGTCTTGTAGAGCCGGGTAAGAAGATCAATTCAAATGGTTCTGTTGTGACGCTACCAGATCTTAAGATGATGGTGTTTAGTGGTAACAACCCTTGGCATCACCACCAAGATCGCAACCGCATGAAGAAAGCGTTCCGTAACCTTCACACTGTGGTCGCTGTTGATTTTGCTTGGACAGCAACGTGTCGTTTCTCTGATATCGTATTACCTGCTTGTACTCAGTGGGAACGTAACGATATTGATGGTTATGGTGCATACTCTGGCCGTGGCCTAATCGCGATGCATAAGCTGGTCGACCCGCTATTCCAATCGAAGACAGACTTCGAGATCATGACTGAGCTTACTCGTCGTTGGGGTCGTTCAGACGATTACACTCGTGGTATGTCTGAAATGGAATGGGTTAAGTCGCTTTATAACAACTGTAAAGAAGCGAACAAAGGCAAGTTTGAATTACCAGAGTTTGAAGAGTTCTGGGAAAAAGGCTTCCTTGACTTCGGTACTGGTAAACCTTGGGTTCGCCACGCTGACTTCCGTGAAGATCCAGAGATCAACGCACTGGGTACGCCTTCAGGCTTTATCGAAATCACTAGCCGTACTATCGGCAACATGGGTTACGAATATTGCCAAGAGCACCCAATGTGGTTTGAAAAATCTGAGCGTTCACATGGCGGTCCTGGTTCTGACAAGCACCCGTACTGGCTACAATCGTGCCACCCGGACAAGCGTCTTCACTCACAAATGTGTGAATCTGAAGAATTCCGCGCGACTTATGCTGTACAGGGGCGTGAGCCAATCTACATCAACCCTCAAGATGCAAAAGCAAAAGGCATTAAAGACGGTGATTTGGTTCGCGTATTCAATGACCGTGGTCAGCTTCTAGCGGGTGCTGTGGTTACTGATAGCTATGCACCTGGTGTGGTTCGTATTGAAGAGGGGGCTTGGTATGGTCCTCTAAACGAAAAAATCGGTGCGATCGATACCTATGGTGATCCAAATACGCTAACTCAAGATATTCCTTCTTCTGAGCTGGCACAGGCGACATCTGCAAATACTTGTCTTGTAAACTTCGAGAAGTTCACAGGCAAAGTGCCGCCAGTGACGTCGTTCGGTGGACCGATCGAAGTAGCTTAATTGCAATTGGTCTCCCATAGTTTTAACTAGTACACAAAACCCGTCCATTAGGATGGGTTTTTTTTTACCTAACAATATACTTATTGAGCAACTTCCTAATTTATGGTCGAGGGTTCAATGACCGAATATATCCCTGTATCTCAAGAGCTTGATGCATTGGCTATCAATCCTGAAATTAAGGTAACCAAACAAGGCAAAGAGCTGCATTTTGAAAATGTTAGTCTTCATTTCTCTCCTTTGTCGTCCCGTACCGCATTAGTGCAGTTTGAAAATCAGATCGAATCTGGAGCGTACGTTCTTGGTGATGGTTTCCAAATGCTGTGCCAAACCGCAGGAAAACTTGATGGCTTTATTGATATAGGCCGCTGCCCAGATAACAACAGTAGTTATCGAATATATCCTGAAGATGCTCCGCGCCGTTTCTACAATTATCTGGTTGTTGAGCAGTCTACTGGCTTTCACCTATATGGTTTTACCTCATGCCATCGCTTCGCCGGTTATTTTGAACTGCAACATACCGGTCATGGCGTAGACATTGTGGCCTTGATTGATGGTGAAGAAAGCTCTCCGCAGCATTGGGAAAACAATCAATTGGAATCGCTAACGGTCTTGCATGGCGATAGCCTAGAGTCGGTCTACAACGAATACGCTAACCTCATTTCAAATCATCATCCCACCAGAATTGGCGTCTCAGGTGACAGTCCCATCGGTTGGTGTTCTTGGTACGCATACTATGCCGATGTAACTAAGCAAAACGTGCTTGAAAACGTCGAAATCATGGCTGATAAGATGTTTGACTTGGAGTGGGTGCTGCTTGATGACGGTTACCAATCTTTTATGGGAGACTGGTTAACACCGTCGGAAAAATTTGAAGGTGGCGTAAAATCACTGATCAACAATATTCGTGAAAAAGGAAAAAAACCGGCCATATGGATGGCACCATTTATCGCTCAAGCGGAATCGGAAGTATTTAAAAATCACCCTGAATGGTTTCTAAAGCATGACAATGGTGAACTGCTTAAGGCGGAGGATATTACTTATGGCGGTTGGCGCTGTACGCCATGGTACATCCTTGATGCGTCACATCCAGAAGTTCAAGAGCACTTAACTCGTGTTGTTAAAACCATGAGAGAAGAGTGGGGTGTGGAGCTGTTCAAGCTGGATGCCAACTACTGGGGAACCTTAAAAGGTCAATGTTACCAGAAAGGTGTCACTGGTGTTGAAGCTTATCGCCTAGGTATGGCAGCAATAAACGAAGGTGCTGGCGACGCCTTAGTTCTGGGTTGCAACGCACCAATGTGGCCTTCACTTGGGTTGGTTGATGCAATGCGTGTTTCTGATGACGTAGAACGCGATCCACATCGATTTGAGCAAATTGCTAAGGAGACGTTCTATCGCAGTTGGCAACATCAGAGGTTGTGGTTAATTGATCCAGATTGTGCCACGTTTACTTCACTACCTAATCAGGGCACCGATAGAGCCAGTTACGAATTCCATCGTAATGTTCTGCTGGCGAGTGGTGGATTGTTGTTGTCGGGAGATCCATTACCAGAACTGACGCCATTTGCTGAAGAAACACTGGCACGGTTGGTGTCACGCCAGCGACACTCGACCAATGCGTCAACATTTACATCACTGTCGATGAATCACGCAATGTTGAAGCTGTCAGAGGATCGCAGAGTGCATTGTTTGTTCCACTATGACGATGATGTAACGGAGTACACCCTAACCGCTGAGTTACCTTGTGACTGGTTCGATTACTGGACGGGAGAGAAACTCAATAAAGAACCGGTTCAGATCCAAATTATTCCGGTTAATCGAGGACTCGACAGTCGTGCAATCGTATCGGTCATCACTTAACCAGTTGACAGAATTATAGTTCAAACAACCAGTAATACCCGTAACCCACGACGATTGCGGGTATTGCCGAGTAAAATGTAGCGGCTAACGCAGCTTTAGGAGCGAGTGCGATAGCAGGAAACAAAGCATCCCCATCGTTAGAGATAGCATTCGAAACTTGCGCGGACATTGGCATCGCACCAGTAATATAAAGACTAGTTACCAAAATTTGCGGTCCGCAACCCGGTAGTAGACCAACCAGCATTCCTACAAGAGGCATATAAACGCCATAACCAGATAGCGCAGAACCTAAATCGATATGTGCAAAGTGGACACTTAGCTCAAAAAACAAAAACGCCACTATGACCCAAGCACTTACAAAATGAGTGTCTTGTGCTGCTTTTTGCATTGGGTGTGATGACGCGATTTTAGCGTCTTCTGCGACCGTGCTTTGATAGTCGTTGATTTCTTTGGTGAAGGCCCACAAAAACATCATTACCACCGCTAAGACCGCACCAGTCCACTCAATACTGTTCGCTGGCAAACCAAGTACTTGGTTTATGTCGACCTGAAATGACATGGCAAAGGCAATTATCAAAGCGGGCACAATAATCCACTTCCAGAATAGTCCTTGTAGATTGATCGCTGCTCTTTGAACCCCCGTTGATTCCTGTGTGGTTTTGCATGTGCAATCGGTATTATCTGTGTTATTTACTTGTGAGACGCGTTTTGCCGAAGGATTAGCGGATTTAGGGCGCAGGAAATCGGCAGCGTGTATTTTGTTTACAATTAACCCTGAGATCATCCCGACAACGACACCCATCGCGACAAGGCCTAATCCCACGCTAGGTTTACTCGCTAGAATCAAGAATGCGGCATCACCCATTGTTGCCGTTAATACCGCAACGACGGAACCGAAGCCAACTCGACCGGAAACAAACTGCGTCGTGACAATTATGGCGCCACCACAGCCGGGCAGAGCCCCTAACAACGAAGAAAAGACAACTTGATGTGTTGGTGAGTGGTGGTAAAGCTCGACGAGTCGGTTTTGACTAGATATCAGTTGAGATATTTGATGATAAACGACTAAGGTAAATACGACATAGCAGGAGACTGCCCAGAAAGCATCGGAAAGCGCATTCATTGTGACTTCTCTAGTAACGCTAGAGGCGAGTAGGGCAGCCATAGCAATAGGTAGTATGAGACGCTTATACTTTGGTGTGAACTGGTCGATAGTTAATCCATTCACGATAGCGAGGTTTTTTACCTGTTGCATACATTTCACCGATATCAAATGAGAATTGTTATCATTATACATGAATGAGAATAATTCTCAATGTCATTAATGTGGTTTTCTACGCGAAGAAATAGAACGAATCTGACATCAACCGATGACAAATTTAGAAATTCAGGTAAAGTAACGACCTTTGTGAGATGTAAAGCAGGCGCATGAGCCTGATGATCAGAATTAGTTAGGAAGCAAAATGATTTTAGTTGTCGGTCATAAAAACCCAGATAGTGATAGCATTTGTGGTGCACTCGTTGCAACAGAACTTCTAAAAGCTCGTGGTCTTGAAGCACAGCCAGTTCGCCAAGGTGAAATTAACCGTGAAACTCAACATATCCTTGCCACAGCAGGTGTTGATCAACCAGAACTTCGCACTAGCGTTGCTGGTGAAAAAGTATGGTTAGTTGATTACACCGATCTGGCTCAAGCACCAGATGATATCAATGAAGCTGAAATTCTAGGTATTGTTGACCACCACCGTTTAGGTGACGTCATGACCGTTAACCCTCTTGAAGCTTGGATTTGGCCTGTGGGTTGTACATGTACTATCTTGTTCAATCTATTCAAGATGGAAAACGCTGAGATCACTCGTCCTCTCGCTATCCTAATGATGTCTGCAATTTTGTCTGACACTGTAGGCTTCGCTTCACCAACGTGTACTCAAAAAGATAAAGATGCAGTAGCGGAACTAGCAGAGATCGCTGGTGTTGAAGATCTTGATGCATTTATCAAAGATCTTCTGATTGCAAAAACAAACATCGAAGGCCTGTCTGCTGCTGAGCTAGTAGAAAAAGACCTTAAAGCATACCCATTCAATGGTCGTGATGTGGTTGTTGGCCAAGTTGAACTTGCGACACTTGAGCAAGTAGATGGCATGATTGACGCGCTTGAAGCAGACTTAACTCGTCGTTGTGAAGAACAAGGCCTAGCGTTTGCAGCGGTAATGCTAACGGATATCACAACAGCACAAACTCGCCTAATCTACAAAGGCGAGTGGGCTGAGAAGCTGGTTAAGCACGAAGAAAACGGCATGCTTATGATGGAGAATACACTAAGCCGTAAGAAGCAAGGTTGGCCTTGGCTTCAGAACGAGCTGGTGTAATTATTCACTAAGTTTGAAAAAAGCCCTAGTATCTAAGGTACTGGGGTTTTTTAATTTTCGAATCTACATAAAGGTGTTCAGTGATGGCATTAGAGCAACAGCAAATCGATGAAATCTCCAGCTATGACGAAGAGAAACGGCTGAAGTACAGTGTGAAGACTATGGTTCAAGAACGTCAGATTTGGATTCTGACCGATGAACATGGTTGTGTCATGTTAAATACGGAAGATGAAGATTGTGTTCCAGTTTGGCCGCACCAAGAGTTAGCTGAGCAATGGGCTACAGGAGAGTGGGATCACTGCAAAGCTGAAGCTATCTCTCTAAATAAATGGCATAGCCGCTGGACCTATGGTTTGGAAGATGACGAGTTGGCTGTGGTTGTGTTCCCAAATCAAAATGAAGAAGGGGTTATTTTATTCCCTGATGAGTTTGATTTCGAGCTAAAGAAGCAGGCGACTAAGCTTTCCAGAAAGTAAGCTTTCCAGAAAGCCAGTGAGTATTGAAATAGTAAATAGACATTGCATGACGTATTCATTTACCTGAACTTCAGGTAGACTCTTTGCCAGTTTTTCTTACGGTAAGTTTCTGTCATGCAACGTTTCTTTCTATTAATCTTGGGCGTACTTATTAGCTCGTTGGCGTCTGCCTCTAATAAGGATAACTGGGATTTATTCAGCGATATTGGCGCCTATGGATTGGTTGGTTTAGCGGCGGGATTACCAGCCTACCAAGAAGATTGGGAAGGTGTTTGGCAGGCAGGTTTGAGTATTGGCTCTGCCTCGGCTATCGGTTTGGTAGGAAAACATACGATCGATGCACCGAGACCGGACGGTAGCGATAACAAAAGCTTTCCATCAAACCATACGGCAAATGCATTTGCTTCTGCAACTACCTTACACATAAGGCATGGGTGGCAGGTCGGCTTACCCGCATATGGAGTCGCAACTTTAGTAGGCGTTGGCCGTGTACAAGCAGACAAACACTATTGGCGCGATGTTGCTGCGGGTGCGGCTATCGGTGTCTTTACTGGTTGGATGTTTACCGACAAGTTGGACCAAAATGTTCAACTGTTGCCGTGGGCTTCATCTCAGGGTGCAGGTATTTCTATGACCTATGTTTGGTAGTGATTTATGTCAGTACTCAATACTTAGCGTAAAATAAAAAGCTCAGCGTTTGCTGAGCTTTTTTAATGGATGGAAACCAACGATTAATCGCGCTTCCAAAGGATATGACAGAACTTATTCTCTGGATCACGGCTTACCAATAAGCGCGCGAACACATCATCAAGAACATCGTCTTCTTCGTTTACCAACCCAATACGCACTTCTGCGTAGGTTTCATCAACGTCGAATCCTACCTGTTCAGCCCAATCCAAACCTGTTTCTACAACCTCAGCAGCCCCACGGTCGTCGAACTGTGCGGTGAAAAGAATGACATCTGCAGGTTCAAGATTATCAGGGGCCATCTCTAGGAAGATGTCGTAGGCCGCTTCGATAACGTCATCGTATGAAATCAGTTCTGACATAACTTATGCTCTGTTCATGTATTTACGTTCTGCAGTGTTGATCACTACACGGTCACCTGTTGCGATGTATTCAGGTACTTGTACGGTTAGACCTGTTGACAGACGAGCTGGTTTTGTACGAGCAGATGCTGATGCGCCCTTGATTGACGGGTCAGTTTCTTCGATAACGAGCTCGACAGAAGAAGGGAGTTCAAGACCCACAGCGCTGCCGTTTACTAGAATAACTTGTACACCTTGAGTGTCTTCATTGATGAACAGTAGATCGTCTTCAATTTCGTTATGTTTGAACGTGAATTGGCTGTAATCTTCGTTGTCCATAAAGATATACTCGTCGCCATCAACGTAAGAGAACGTCACGTTACGCTTGTTCATTTCAACGGTTTCTAGAGTATCATCAGACTTGAAACGCTCATCAACTCTTGAGCCTGTTGCCAAATCAGTACAACGCAATTTATAGATCTTTGCACCGCCACGACCGCCTGGAGTCGTTACTTCGATATCTTTGATTAGCAACGTTTTGCCATTTGACTCAATCGCAAAACCTTTTTTTAGCTCACTTGCCTTAGGCATGGGAATATTTCCTTCGTTTTTTGTTTAGACAGTCAATTATACGTCCGAAGTTGGGCTTTGCTCAAGAAACAAGTGATGCTGGGCATGATTCATTTGAGCATTGAATCTCGACATTTCGAAACGTAGAATAGATCTATCCGCAGTACTCTAAATCGATATCGTGCAAACTCCGAATTCACTTTCATCGCTGGTAGCTCAACCTCAATATGCTGATGTCGTAAAGGACCTATTAGCTTGTTTGAAAGCCGGGCTTAAAGACAATCTCCACAGTGTTTATATCTATGGCTCCGTGGCGCAGGGGCGTGCCATCCCTGGCGTATCCAATCTGGATGTTGTTGTGGTTACTCATCAATCATTCAGTGATAGTCGAGCGTCTCTTTTCAATAGTATTAACTGGCGCTTTCAAAAAGAGTTTCCCTTTGTACGAGGTATCTCGATACGCACTGCGCTCGTAAAGCAAGTGGCATCACTTGATGCCTTGTTTACGTGGGGATTCTTACTTAAGCAGTGTTGTATGAATGTGTATGGTGAAAACTTGGCCGAGTGTTTTGGCGAGTATATTCCTAGCTGGGAAATTTCTAAGCAGTGGAATATGGATATTGCAGAGAGTTCTATCAATCTGCGTAGCGAAATTGCGCAAGCAACAACAGATGACCAAATGCTAATGGCGCAGCGCCAAATGGCTAAGAAGTTATTACGTGCTGCTTATGGACTTGTTTTACATAAAAACAAGCAATGGATAGATGAGCCTAAGGAGTGTGGTTTGCAATTCTTAAACTATTTTCCGGAGCGCCAGCAAACTGTTGAACGTCTTGGGATCTTGTTGGGGAATCGAGTCATTCCTAAACGTTCAGTAGTGGGTATCTTGGATGAGTTTGGGACATGGATTGCTAATGAGTACAAGAAAACAGAATTCAAAATTGGCTAACTTTACTATTAGAAGAGCCCCATTTGAGGCGCACTCAAATCATCAAAGTTTTGACCAATAAACGGTAATATTGCCTCAGCAATCGGCCGCAGTTGTTTATCAATGTAGTGTTGATAATCGATGGGAGAACGCTGATACTCAACGGGCTCGGGCCCATTTAAGGTAATGACATACTCTATTCTTCCCTTGTTTTGGTATTGTAATGGTCGTCCCAATTGTTGGTTGATGTCGTCTGCCATGCGCGCCGCTCGTACTTGAGGGGGAATATTCTTTTGATACTCATGCAGTTTTCTGCGAAGGCGTTTTTGATAGATTAATTGGTTATCAAACTCACCTCGTGAAGTGCTTTCCACAAATGAACGGACATAGTCAGATGGATCTTGGTTTTTGAACACCATCATATAGAGTTTTTGCTGAAACTGTTGCGCCAGTGCAGTCCAGTCGGTTCTGGCACTTTCCAATCCTTTGAAGATCAGTCGTTCCTTGTCACCATCTCCAATTAACCCTGCATAACGCTTTTTAGATCCGGTTTCGGAACCTCTTATCGTTGGCATTAGAAACTTCTGGTAGTGGGTTTCATATTCCAATTCCAAAATGGACGTTAAGTTGTACTCGTTCTTGAGATGATCGGCCCACCACGTATTCAGATAGTCGATAAGTTGGTTACCAATATCATCCGCGCTTTGAGCATCGAACTTACCATTCAATGAAACAAAGGTTGAATCGGTGTCACCATAAATAACTTGATAGCCTTTTTCTTCAATCAAGCGTTTCGATGTTTTCATTATCTCATGGCCGCGCATCGTAATGGAGGAGGCTAGACGAGTATCGAAAAATCGACAGCCTGATGAGCCCAAAACACCATAAAACGAGTTCATAATGATCTTGATGGCTTGAGAAAATGCTTTTTCATTGTTGGCTTTTGCGACATCGCGAGCTTTCCACAATTCTTCGATTAAATTTGGGAGAAAATGCTGTGTTCTATGGAATTGACCTCCTCTAAATCCTGCTACGGCTTGGTCGTCATTTTTGCCAATTTCTAATTTCAATCCTTCAATCAGTCCCATAGGGTCGATCAAGAAGGAGCGAATAATGGACGGATAAAGGCTTTTGAAGTCGAGTACAAGCACTGAGTCATACAATCCAGGAATGGAGTCCATTACGTAACCACCAGGACTCGCGACCCAGTTTTCAGGATGTAAATTGGGTGCCGCGTAATGGGAGCGATGTAGACGAGGGAGATAAAGATTAGTGAAAGCTGCTACCGAGCCGCCGACTCGGTCAAGCTCTACGCCCGTCAACTTGGTACGTTCTATGGCGAATTCTAGCAAGTGGGTGTGTGCAAAGATGCGGTTAACCAACACACAGTCTTGCAGGTTATACTTGGCGAGTGATGGTTTATCTTGGCGGAACATGGTGTTAATTTCTGCCATTCTGTCATGCACGTTATGAATCGCTTTCCCTTCGCCTAATAGTTCTTGAGAAACCGACTCTAGAGACCAAGAGCGGAAGCTGTAAGTGGCAGTTTTTAAGGTATCAATACCGTCTAAGACCACACGCCCCGGAATAGTGATAAAGCTTTGCTGACTAGAGGGCAAAGTACGAAAGTATATATTCTGCTCGCCTCGACCCAAGCTGAGCTTCACATGGTTCAATTCTGCTCGTTTATTAAGTAACTTAAAATCAAAGTCAATGACACTCCACCCTACGATGACATCGGGATCGAACGTTTTAAACCAATCATTTAATGCTACAAGTAGGGCTTTTTCATCGTTGACCCATTGAACTTGGGTCGCACACGTCTGTGCTTCACCGACCATAATAACGCGACTGTCTCTCACGCTATCAAGTCCAATGGAATATAGCTGACCTTTCTCAGAACACTCTATATCTAGAGAAACTACGTTTAATTCCGGTGTGTAGTCGTATGCTTTGCACTTAGCATTAGTGATTCGAATGTACTGGTTGCAAGTGTTGGCATTGATCACTTCACAGTTGCCAGTGACCGCTAAACTACCCTGAATAAAACGTTCCATTAGAAAGCGGTCTGCTAACTTAATATCTGCTTCAAGAACCAGAATGTCATTATTCAACAAGAGTTCGTGAAGCTTACGCGCACCGGAAATTGATTGGCTGTAGACCGCGAAGAGGTCTTCACCCTCAAAGCTTTTTAGTTCGACAGGCTTGAGGGCAATAGGAAGTCGAGCATCAGATGCCAGGTCATCGACCAGTTCTGCAAAATGTCGTGGCACGAAGAATACTGGTTTCTGACCCTCAATTAGAATTTGGACGGGCCCATTCACAGTGGAAATCCACAACTCAATCTGTGGTCCTTGGCGCGTGTCTCTTGATTGTCGGGTTAACAGAAACCCTTTATGGATGTCCAACTCAGTTTTTTCCTACCGGCATAATGGCTTTGCGTAAATTTTAAGCAAAATATCATTCGTTGATAATCACATGTGAGGAAGTAGTGTAACAAAGGCTTACCAACTGCGAAAATCTATGGATATGCGCTAAACTTTAGTAACGAACAGTATAAATTAGAATAGTGATTTATATCGAGTTTTTGTGATTTTTTGGCATATGATGTGTACTGGGTTTCATAGGCGACTATTGGGAAATAATCGTAGTAAAACGAGGAGTTACGTTTAAGCACTAGGATGAGTGACTAATTTGTAACCTAATGATTTTAAAGTTTTTATGATTGACGACGCTTCATCTTCATCGTAATGTGTTTGCCAAAGTTTGCGCTCGTGCACGATTTGTACGAGAGCAATTTAGTTTCAAATGAGGTAAGATAGCTAGCCATGCTGCTATCCACTAACCTCAAGTGGTCGCAGAGCCAATAGACAAGTGTGGAGATACAAGTTTGATTAATGTTTTCCTTGTAGATGATCACGAACTGGTTCGCACAGGGATACGACGTATTATCGAAGACGTCCGTGGAATGAATGTAGCAGGAGAAGCTGACAGTGGTGAAGAAGCCGTAAAATGGTGTCGTAGCAACCATGTTGACGTCATTTTAATGGACATGAATATGCCTGGTATTGGCGGTTTAGAAGCAACAAAGAAGATTCTACGCCACAACCCAGACATTAAGATCATCGTGTTAACTGTACATACGGAAAATCCGTTTCCGACAAAAGTGATGCAAGCAGGTGCCTCCGGATACCTAACCAAAGGTGCTGCGCCTGATGAAATGGTCAACGCTATTCGACTCGTCAATAGTGGTCAGAGATACATTTCGCCTGAAATTGCTCAGCAAATGGCACTTAGCCAATTTTCATCTGCCTCTGAGAACCCGTTTAAAGACCTGTCTGAACGTGAACTTCAAATCATGATGATGATCACCAAAGGACAGAAGGTGACAGATATTTCAGAGCAGCTTAGCTTGAGCCCGAAAACAGTTAATAGCTACCGATACAGACTTTTTAGTAAGCTGGATATCAATGGTGATGTTGAACTGACTCATTTAGCTATTCGACATGGAATGTTAGATACTGAGACATTGTAGTGTCGGAACACATTTTTGATTCATCATCATTTCTAAAGACTGTAACAAACCAACCCGGCGTCTACCGAATGTACGACGCCGAGTCGGTCGTTATTTATGTCGGCAAAGCCAAAGACCTCAAAAAACGCCTTACTAGCTACTTTCGCAAACGAGTCGATAGCGAAAAGACACGTGCCTTAGTCAGCAATATTGCGAAAATCGATGTTACTGTTACTCATACAGAAACCGAAGCACTGATCCTTGAGCACAATTATATTAAGCAGTATTTACCCAAATATAATGTGTTGCTAAGAGACGATAAGTCTTATCCCTATATTTTCTTATCGGGACACAAACATCCACGGCTCTCGATGCATCGAGGAGCACGACGTAAGAAAGGGGAGTATTTCGGTCCTTACCCTGATTCTGGTGCTGTTAGGCAAACTCTTCACCTTCTTCAAAAGATCTTTCCGGTTCGTCAATGTGAAGACTCTGTCTATGCTAACCGTAGCCGTCCATGCCTAATGTACCAAATCGGCCGTTGTGCCGGTCCTTGTGTCAGCAGCATTATCTCCGATGAAGAATATGCAGAACTGGTTGGATTGCTACGCCTGTTCTTGCAAGGAAAAGACAGTAACGTATTGCAAATGCTGGTGGAGAAAATGGATGAAGCAAGCCGCAATCTGAAATTCGAAGATGCGGCTAAATATCGTGACCAGATACAAGCTATTAGACGGGTTCAAGAGCAGCAGTTCGTTTCCGAAGACAGCGATGATGACATGGATGTGCTTGGGTTTGCTCAAGAGAAAGGTGTCGCTTGTGTCCATATTCTAATGATTCGCCAAGGTAAAGTACTCGGTAGCCGCAGTCATTTCCCGAAAATCCCAAGTAACACCGACCGAAAAGAAGTGTTTTACAGTTTCTTGAGCCAATACTATCTGAATCAAACAGAATCTAGGACCATCCCTACGCGAATCATCCTCAATGATGACCTTGTGGAGGATATCAGTACGTTAGGTGAAGCGCTGTCTGAAATTGCGGGAAGGAAAGTTATTTTCCACGTCAACCCAACGGGATCCCGTGGTCGTTACCTTAAACTATCAAACACCAACGCATTAACGGCAATTACCACCAAAATCAATCATAAGATGACAATCAACCAGCGCTTCAAAGCCCTTCAAGAAGAACTTGAGTTGGAGAGCATAACTCGCATGGAGTGCTTCGATATCAGTCATACGATGGGTGAAAGTACGATTGCATCTTGCGTGGTGTTTAATCAAGAAGGGCCGTTAAAGCAAGAGTATCGTCGCTACAACATTACTGGTATTACTGGCGGTGACGATTATGCTGCTATGGGACAGGTGCTTGAACGTCGCTACTCTAAGCAAATCGACGTAGACAAAATTCCTGATATTATTTTTATTGATGGTGGTAAAGGGCAACTCAACCGTGCGGTTGAAATCGTTTCTCAGTATTGGGGAGAGTGGCCTAAGCATCCATTACTAATTGGTATCGCTAAAGGGGTGACTCGTAAACCGGGATTAGAAACGTTAATTACCCCTGAGGGGCGTGAGTTTAACTTACCAAGTGACGCTCCAGCACTTCATCTAATTCAGCATATTCGGGACGAGAGTCATGATCATGCGATAGCAGGCCATCGAGCCAAACGTGCTAAAACAAGACGTACTAGTCCGTTAGAAGGGATTGAAGGAATCGGTCCTAAGCGTCGTCAAGCCTTGCTGAAGTACATGGGTGGTTTACAAGAACTTAAGCGAGCCAGTGTAGAAGAAATCGCCAAAGTACCCGGAATTAGCAAATCTTTGGCAGAAAACATCTATCAAGCATTGAAACACTAGAGAAAATCCCGCAACATAAAGGCGCAGTAGAAAAGAGCCGATAATAATATGCGTTTAAACATACCTAACATTCTGTCTTTGTTGAGATTATTTCTCATCCCCGTATTCATTGTAGTTTTTTATCTCCCATACAGCTGGGCGCCGTTTGCTGCCGCAATGGTGTTTTGGGTGGCCGGTTTTACCGACTGGTTAGATGGGATGTTAGCAAGGAAGCTGGGTCAAACCTCTCGATTTGGCGCTTTCATCGACCCTGTTGCTGATAAAGTGTTAGTTGCTACTGCGTTGATTCTAATTACTGAACACTACCACAGCATTTGGGTGACAATTCCTGCTGTCACCATGATTGCACGTGAGATTATCATTTCTGCTTTGAGAGAGTGGATGGCTGAAATAGGTAAACGAGCCAGTGTTGCTGTTTCCTGGGTCGGCAAAGTTAAGACACTCACACAGATGTTCGCACTGTGGGTACTTATCTGGCGCTATGACGATTGGATGGTATGGCTAGGCTTCGGTGCACTTTATGTTGCAACGGTATTAACCTACTGGTCAATGTTCCAATATCTAGCTGCAGCTAAAGATGATTTGTTGAATGCAGATGATTAGTGATAATGAATAAGAGAAGGCGAGCGATGAGCTCGCCTTTTTTATCACTATTGAATGCCCTAATACTCGAAGATGAGCGCTTTGGTAAGTGATATCAGAGTCCTTAGGTTTTGTAGATATAAATACGACAACAAAGCGAAACAAGTTTTCTAGCGCTAAATGTGCATGTTTTTGCTAGAAAATTGAGCAAATTAGCGCTTTTTGGATGTTTCTTAGACAAACGATTCAAAATATAAAAAAACGTGTTGACTCATTTCCCTGATTGCGTAAAATGCCTCCCGTACTCAAGAGGAACTGCTTAAAGCAAAGCGATTAAGTTAGAGTCCAGAGTGACAAGAAGGCGCCTTGGCAGAGTGGCTATGCAGCGGATTGCAAATCCGTGGACCTCGGTTCGACTCCGGGAGGCGCCTCCATTCTCTCTTAGAGAATATGCGACACTAGCTCAGTTGGTAGAGCGCAACCTTGCCAAGGTTGAGGTCACGAGTTCGAACCTCGTGTGTCGCTCCAAGTTTTAAAGATATGGCGAAAGCGGTATCTAGATGGTGTCTCCATCACAATGAATTTTGTGTGCCCTGGTGGTGGAATTGGTAGACACAAGGGATTTAAAATCCCTCGGCGTTCGCGCTGTGCCGGTTCAAGTCCGGCCCGGGGCACCATCTCAAATTAGTCTGAAAAGACAAATGCGACACTAGCTCAGTTGGTAGAGCGCAACCTTGCCAAGGTTGAGGTCACGAGTTCGAACCTCGTGTGTCGCTCCAAACAAGAAAGCCCAGCAACTATGCTGGGCTTTTTCGTTTTTCCTTTCTACTCTCTTTATCTTCTTGATTCTTTTTGTAATGATGTCCGTACTAAAGGCACTTCACTAGTGAAATGAGGCATCTATGTTTACGGGAATTATCCAATCTGTCGCGACAATCGACAAAATTACTGATCTTAACGGCATTCGTACCTTTGAAATCGATTTTGAATCTGGGTTTTGCGTCGATGTTGAAATTGGAGCCAGTATCGCTGTGGATGGGGTATGTTTAACGGTTACCGAAATTCAAAGTGAGACGCGTCTCTCTTTTGACGTCATGCTTCAGAGCCTAAACATCACCACATTGAGTGCATTTGAAGAAGGCCAGAGAATCAATGTGGAGCGTGCGGCAAAAGATGGCGCAGAGATTGGTGGTCATCCGCTTTCAGGACACGTGGACTTCAAAACGCCATTGGTTGCTATTCATCAACAAGAAGATAACTACCGTATACAATTTCAGTTGCCAAAAGAGTGGAAACCATACGTGTTCCCTAAAGGCTATATCGCTATCAACGGGGCAAGCTTGACGGTTTCAGAAGTAGATAAGCAAGAAGGGTGGTTTGATGTGTGGCTGATTCCAGAAACTCGCCGTATGACGACCTTTGAAGGCAAACTGGTGGGTGATGACGTTAATATAGAGATTGAGCGTGGCACTCAAGTTGTTGTTGATACCGTGCGCGATACAATTGCTGACACTTTGGGCCCACTGTTACCGATGTTTGAAAAATTCTTGGAACAAAATGGTGTTGACGTAGATACCATAGGCCAAGCGACCACCAAACGCCTAAGCGATCAAAAGGATAAGTAGCAAAATAAAATAACGCCGTCTCCCACGAGGCGGTTTTTTTATCTAACCAATTTCATATTTTTGGTAGTTGTTTCCATAAGTTAGACAAAACGTAACTGGAGAAAACGGTTGCGATGATAATGATTTCTATGTTACTTTCCCGCGCAATCTCGGAATGAATCTGGGGGAGACGCGTTGTGACCATTCAAGCTGATTGTGACACAACGTAGGGTAGGTACTGGTTATGCCAATAACCAGTAGACGGGATACTGATGCCTAGAAGGGCATGTTAATGGGAAACCCAACATTGAAACAGATTAACTCACACTCAAAAATCAGCTTTGTACTTCCAAACTGTGTATTGCGCTTAAACCGTAGTATCACAGAGCCTTGATTTCAAAACGCTAATACCTTTCTAAATGAAGCAGTTCATTTAGGCCTTTGTCACATCTGAAATACGGTGGGACTTGTTTTGCTATGCGCGTAGCGAGTGATTTCGCACGCCTAATCTAGGTTATAAAAAATGAGTACAGCATTCGAATTTGATTCCAAAGAATTCGCGTCTTCAATTTCGGTACACGTTCCACACGTTGAAGGCATCTATGACCTGACACCTGATCAGGTTCTACTTGATCAAGCGGAGCACGAATCAGAAGTTCGTTCCTATCCGCGACGTCTGCCTATCGCCATCAAGCGAGCATTTGGTGCTTTGGTGGAAGACACTCGTGGGCAAATCTTTCTTGATTGTCTTGCTGGAGCAGGCACGCTTGCGATGGGTTACAACCATCCTGAAATCAATCAAGCTCTCAAACAGCAGCTTGATTCAGGTTTACCGTACCAAACTCTTGATATTACGACAGAAGCGAAAGATCGTTTTATCAAACGAGTGAAAGCGTTTCTACCGCAAGAATTCGCTGACCAATCGGTGATTCAGTTTTGTGGCCCTTCGGGTGCCGACGCTGTTGAAGCCGCTATCAAATTGGCGAAGCAAACTACGGGTAGAAATACTATGTTTGCCTTCCGCGGTGCATATCATGGTATGACGAATGGCACCATGGGAATGATGGGTAACCTTGGCACCAAAGCGCGTCGTACTGGGCTGATGTCCGATGTTCACTTCATGCCATTTCCTTATAGTCTTCGTTGTCCGTTTGGTCTTGGTGGCGATGCGGGCGCAAAACAGAGTATTCGTTATATCGAACGACTATTGAACGATGATGAAGCCGGTATCATGAAACCAGCTGCCATTATTGTTGAGCCAGTTCAAGGAGAAGGGGGCGTTATTCCTGCTCCGGCGTTTTGGCTGAAAGAACTACGCCGACTTTGTGATGAGCATGAGATCTTGCTCATTTTGGATGAAATCCAGTGCGGCGTAGGCAAAACAGGCTACCGTTTTGCATTTGAAGAAGCGGGGATTAGCCCAGATATTCTCTGTTTATCCAAAGCGATTGGCGGCGGCTTACCGATGTCACTACTGGTATTTAACAAAAAAGTGGATACGTGGAACGCAGGTGAACACACGGGCACATTCCGCGGTAATCAACTGGCCATGGTTTCGGGCGAGAAAGCACTTGAGATCATCGAGCGCGACAATCTTGTTGAGCATGCCAGAGTCGCTGGAGAGTACTTACGTCTTGGCCTCAACAGAATAAAGCAACGTGTAAACTGTATTGCTGAGGTTCGCGGTAAAGGACTGATGCTGGGCGTCGAGATTGTCAAGCCAACGGGTGAACACAACAAGTTTGGTGAACCTGTTGCCGATGGTCAGCTTACCCTAGGCATACAGCGCGCCGCGCTAGAACGCGGTTTGATGGTTGAAAAAGGTGGGCGTGATGGTGCCGTTATTCGCTTTCTTCCACCACTAATCATTAGTTTCGAGCAGATCGATTTTGCATTACGCACTATTGAAGAAGCTATCGTTGTAGCTGGTGGCGGGCAAAAGTCACAGCAAGATAACAAAGCAAAGTCGTGGAAAAAGTACTTCATCCATACGGGTGTGCAAGGTGCGACCGAATTTTCTCAGGTAATGAATCACACTACTCAAGCGATGAAAGAAGTGTTTGAGGGTGTCTCTAAACCGTATTCGGGGTTAGATCCAAAAGTGCTTGAATCGGCCATTAACAATGTCAATCTTGACGGCAGTCATCATGATCTACAACGTGTTGTTGATGAGACAGCAAGTTTGGTTGCAGACAATTCAATATTCACTCAACACCCTAATTGTATTGCACATTTGCATACACCACCTTTAATGCCAGCTGTAGCTGCAGAGGCGATGATCGCGGCGTTGAATCAATCTATGGATTCTTGGGACCAAGCATCGGCGGCAACTTATGTTGAGCAGAAAGTACTGGATTGGCTTTGCGAGCGCTATGAGCTTGGTGCGTCAGCAGATGGTATTTTCACCAGTGGTGGCACACAGAGTAATTTAATGGGTCTTCTGTTGGCACGTGACCGAGTTGCGGATGTGACGGATGGTCATTCTATCCAAAAGCAAGGTCTTCCGAGTTATGCC
The DNA here is from genome assembly GCF_900088415.1 of Vibrio mediterranei. Classification (GTDB taxonomy): domain Bacteria; phylum Pseudomonadota; class Gammaproteobacteria; order Enterobacterales; family Vibrionaceae; genus Vibrio; species Vibrio mediterranei. The sequence goes on along the minus strand of NZ_FLLQ01000002.1, from coordinate 260,478 downwards.
GATAGACTTCGTATTGTCTGTTCCGATAAGTCGCATTTTACGGTTCAAAAGTCAGCCTCGTTGTTAGGCTTGGGTGAAAAAGCCGTGCACTGCGTTGCAACCCACGACAACGGTACCATCAAAACGGATGCACTTATCACTGACTTACAAGCGATGAGAGTTGAAGGCTTGATACCTTTTGCTTTAGTCGGAACAGCAGGGACGACAGATCACGGCGCTATTGATGATCTAAACTCTCTCGCCACCATTGCTGCCGAAAACCAGCTTTGGTTCCACGTTGATGGTGCTTACGGTGGCGCACTTATTTTAAGCAGTCACAAACACAAGCTTAATGGTATTGAGAAAGCGGACTCCGTCAGCGTCGATTTCCATAAATTGTTCTATCAAACCATCAGTTGTGGCTCACTGCTGGTAAAAGATCGCAGCAACTTTAAGTACCTGCTTCATCATGCGGATTATCTCAATCGAGAGCACGATGAGCTGCCAAACTTGGTCGATAAATCCATTGCTACAACCAAACGTTTCGATGCTCTAAAAGTCTTTATGACGATGCAAAACGTTGGCCCACAGGCTCTGGGTGATATGTATGACCATCTGATGGCACAAACGCAAGAGGTGGCTAACCTTGTTCAAGCGCATGAACGATTTGAACTATTGGCACAGCCATCATTATCAACAGTCTTATTGCGCGTTGTTAATCATGACGTCAACGATTTGAATGAGCTGAATAAAGCGATCCGTTTACAAGCACTAACACGTGGCGTTGCGGTGTTAGGAGAAACGGTAGTGAACGGTCAGTCAGCACTTAAGTTCACGATTCTAAATCCATGCTTAACGCTCTCAGATTTTGAGAGCCTACTGAATAACATTGATCAGTTAGCACTTGAGCTAGCTAACTCGTACTAACCGATAAATAGAATAAGGAAAGAAAATGGCAGTTTTACAGATTGGCGCAGGTGGTGTTGGTTGGGTAGTCGCGCACAAGGCGGCTCAGAATAACGACGTACTAGGTGATATTACGATTGCGTCGCGCACCATCGCGAAGTGTGAAAAAATCATTGAATCCATCAAGGGCAAAAACAACTTAAAAGACACGACTAAAAAGCTAGACGCTCGCGTTGTTGATGCTGACGACGTTGAAGCGCTGGTTACCCTGATCAATGAAGTGAAGCCAGATCTAGTGATTAACGCGGGTCCTCCTTGGGTAAACATCACCATCATGGAAGCGTGTCTGCAAGCGAAAGTCTCTTATTTAGATACTTCTGTCGCTGTCGATCTATGCTCGGAAGGTCAGCAAGTTCCTCAAGCTTATGATTGGCAATGGGGTTTCCGTGACAAATTCAAAGAGGCAGGCATCACAGGTATTTTAGGCGCAGGTTTTGATCCTGGTGTTGTAAGCGTATTTGCAGCTTACGCAGTGAAGCATTTATTCGATGAAATCGACACCATCGATGTAATGGATGTGAATGCTGGCGACCACGGTAAAAAGTTTGCCACTAACTTTGATCCAGAAACCAACATGCTAGAGATTCAAGGTGACTCTTTCTATTGGGAAAACGGTGAATGGAAACAAGTTGAATGCCACACTCGTATGCTTGAGTTCGATTTCCCATTAGTCGGCAAACACAAAGTTTACTCAATGGCACATGATGAAGTTCGTTCTATGCAAGAGTTCATTCCTGCAAAGCGCATCGAGTTCTGGATGGGCTTTGGCGATAAATACTTGAACTACTTCAATTGTATGCGCGATATTGGTCTACTTAGCCCTGACCCTCTAACTCTACATGATGGCACTGTGGTTCAGCCACTACATGTGTTAAAAGCACTACTTCCAGACCCAACTTCTTTGGCACCAGGTTACACAGGTAAAACTTGTATCGGGACTTGGGTTCAAGGTAAGAAAGAAGGTAAACAACGTTCAGTATTTATCTACAACAACGCAGACCATGAAGTGGCGTACGAAGATGTAGAGCATCAAGCGATTTCTTATACAACGGGTGTTCCAGCTATCACGGCGGCACTGCAATACTTCCGTGGTCAATGGGCAGATGCTGGTGTGTTCAATATGGAGCAATTAGATCCTGATCCGTTCCTAGAAACCATGCCTGAAATCGGTTTAGATTGGCATGTTCAAGAGCTGGAAGTCAGTGCTCCGGATATCAAGATTCTTAAATAAAGTGACAGACCCTAGGTAGCTACCTAGGGTCTTTAAACTTAGGTCTACAAAATGATTAAAAACGAACTCAAAACACCATACTTCATGATTAATGAAGACAAACTGGTTGAGAACCTAGAGAAAGCAAAACACCTCAAAGAGGTCTCTGGCGTAAAGCTAGTGCTGGCGCTTAAGTGTTTCTCGACTTGGGGTGTGTTTGACATTATTAAACCATACTTAGATGGCTCAACCAGCAGTGGTCCATTTGAGGTAAAACTCGGCTACGAGACTTTTGGTGGTGAAACGCACGCATACAGTGTTGGTTATACCGAAGACGACGTACGCGAAGTGGCTGATATTTGTGACAAGATGATCTTCAACTCGCAGTCTCAATTAGCCGCTTATCGTCATATCGTTGAAGGCAAAGTGTCCATTGGTTTACGTCTTAATCCGGGGGTGAGCTATGCGGGACAGGACTTGGCCAACCCTGCCAGACCGTACTCTCGCCTTGGGGTGCAAGCCGATCATATCGACCCAACGATCTTCGATTCTATCGATGGTGTTATGTTTCACATGAACTGTGAAAATAAAGATGTGGATGCATTTATCGGTTTACTTGATGCTATTTCAGAGCGATTTGGTACGCATCTAGATAAGCTCGATTGGGTTAGTATGGGGGGCGGTGTGTTCTTTACGTGGCCTGGTTATGATATCGATAAACTTGGTGCTGCATTGAGTGCGTTCTCGAAAAAGCATGGTGTGCAGCTCTACCTAGAGCCAGGTGAAGCGATCATAACTAAAACGACTGACCTTGTTGTTACCGTTGTGGACATTGTCGAAAATGAGAAAAAGACGGCGATTGTAAATTCTGCGACGGAAGCGCATCGTCTGGACACGCTCATATACGATGAACCTGCTTCGATTTTAGAAGCCAATTCAGAAGGTGATCATGAATACGTCATTGGCTCATGTTCATGTTTGGCTGGTGACCAATTCTGTGAGGCCAAGTTTGATGAGCCGCTAGAGGTGGGGCAACGACTGCATATTATGGATAGTGCTGGCTATACCATGGTGAAACTCAATTGGTTTAATGGTCTGAAGATGCCGTCAATCTACTGTGAGCGTTCAAACGGTCAGATCGAAAAGCTTAACGAGTTTGGCTACGATGACTTTAAGAGCTCATTGTCACGCTGGTCGATTAGCTAAGTTATTCTGACTAAGTTAACACTTGCCTGTGACACAAAAACACCCTACCTTTTAATAAGATAAAGCAGACTCAAAGGTCTGCTTTATTTTTCTCTTATTCCGATATTCTGAGAGTGCTACCCGTTATGAAAAACAGATTCGCCAAACTCCTGTGGGCTTCATCAGTGCTGTTGTTATTATCAGGTTGTGTGAGTTACAGCATCACTGAACAAGAAATGACGAATTATCTCAATGACAACCTACAGCTTAACCAATCTGTCGGCGTTGAAAACGTCATGTATGCCAAACTTTCAGTGGATGATCTTCAGGTCAAAATAGGACGTTCTGACGCTGATCGTGTAGCGGTATTTGCCAATACTAAGGCTCAGCTACAGTTGTTGGATGAACAAGATATTAACCTTGATTTGGATATAGAATTCAGTGCTATACCTAAATATGAACAAGAAAGTGGTGAGATTTTTCTACAATCGCTCCGTTTAGAAAAAATTGACCAAGAAGGGCAACTGCTAACACCAGAAATCAAAAAGTTAATTAAGCCAGCAGTAAGTATGATTGGTGCTGCTATGTCTACCTATCCTGTTTACAAACTCGATAGCAATACGGTCAAAGAGGCACTGTTGAAATCCTCTAATCCTGAAGTTGTAGTTAAGAACAACCAGCTAGTAATAGAGTTTTTCGAATAGCATTTAATATGCTTATCAAATGATCACTTGCTAAATGACTAATCAAATATGGCTGCGCTTTAACTCAGTTTAGGCGCAGTACTTTCTCTTACTTCGAGATGGTAGGGAATAAAGCTTACGTGATTGGTCAAATCCAGATCGGGCTTTTCAATCAGCATATGCAGTAAATGTGCACTGGTTTTACCTGACTCCTCAAAGTCATAAACCAGCGAGGTAATCTTAGGGTTGTAATAACGAGACATATTACCACCACCAACGCCACACACGCTGACATCCTCTGGGACCTTAAAGCCATGTTCAAGTAAGTAGGTAATCGCACCAATGGCCATTTTGTCGTTGGCAGCGAAAATAGCGTCTGGGCGCTGCATTCGCTCTTCATAAAGTTCCTGACAGGCGGTATAGCCACTTTCTACTGAGAACTCACCATTGACCATCATATCGGCAGAAATGGGTAATCCATGCTTTTCTAAACTGTTTAAGTAGCCTTGCTTTCGTTTCACGCCCACAGATACGTCACTTTCAGATACACCGATAAGCGCGATATTGCGATGTTGCGACGCTACAAGGTAGTCAATGATCTCTTCCACTGCTGTCACTTCGTCGAACAACACACAAGGTGTTCCATCGGTGGTGGATTGCCCCATAACTACAACGGGTTTGCCTACCTTTCTGATTTTTTCTTTGTGTTCACTCGTAATCGTAGTCGCGATTAGGATGATGCCATCGACTTGCTTTTCTGCAAATAAATCGAGAAATTCTAGCTCGCTTTTTATGCTGTGATTGGTGTTACCTAAGATGATACTGTAGCCGTTATTGGCAAAGTATTGATCAATGCCAGCGATGTTGTCACCAGAGGAAGTGGCGTTTATTTTTGGAAGAATAACCCCGATAGTCTGACTGCGTTTTGAATGCAGAGCTTTGGCCAAGGCGTTGGGGCGATAGCCCGTTTCATCAAGCACTTTTTGAATGCGCTTTCGAACGGGCTCACTGACATAACCAGAACTGTTTAAGACACGGGAAACACTTGAAATTGAAGTTTCTGCTAACTTGGCTATTTCTTTAATTGTCGCCATTTCCCGTTAATCCTTTGGTCAGTAATCGTATTTAATAAAGCGCTTGATTATACATGACTTTCCAGTTTCAAGTGTGATTTTTGACTGTTCGGCTTGCGGGAACACGCGAGATGTAAACACGGCTTCACCATGGTTGATGAAGACTTCAACAATAGACTGATCAAAGAAAATCTGCAGATTGAGGGATTGCTCACTGTTTACTTTGCACTGTCGTTTCCCCGGTAAATAGTCGGAGTTTGAACGATCTAAAGTGACTACGCCAGTCTCTGCTTGATAGTTTAATGCCAGCCAACGGTCACCTTCATCAGCTAACTTGATCGTGACATCATCTGTAATATGCTCGATATCCAGATTCAATTCAAAACAGTGGTTGCTGTCCAGAGATAAGTGATTCTGATTGGTAAGTTGTACCTCTTCAAACGAAGACATCGCACCGCGCAAAGATTCATGCTCGCGAGCGGGTTTTTGATGCACCTTCCCATCAACGACGGAAAGCTCTCGCACCAAGGATAAAGCGTGAATCCAGTCATTGGTGACGCTAGGTTGTTCATCTTCCTCAGGAATACCAACCCAAGCACTCATCAGGCGGCGTCCATCAGTCGACTCGGTAGTTTGCGGAGCATAAAACTCAAAACCATGATCGAGTGGCTCAAAGTTGCCGTGTGTATAGCACGTATTTAGGTAATCCATCTTACCTACAAAATAGCCATTATTGTGGCGATTTTGGAAGCTTAACCCGTTGGGCTTAATTCCTTGTGGGCAACCTATCAAAACATCAGTGTTATCTAGATGGAACAGATCTGGGCATTCGAACATATAACCAAAGTCGCGAAGTCCATTGATCTGGTTGCCTGCAATTGGGCCGAGAAACGTCCAGTTAGAAGCATCTTTTGAGCTGAAAAGAAGCACCTGACCAAGTTCATCATTTGTCTGAGCGCCAAGCACGCAATACCAAGTACCATCGTGTTGCCAAATCTTAGGGTCGCGAAAGTGTGCCGTATATCCCTCAGGTTGTTTTGGGATAACCGGGCCTATTTTCTCGAAATGAATGTTGCGGCTATCAATAGATTTGGCGAGACATTGAGTAGTAAGACGAACGCCGTCGTCAGTTTTTACATTTCCGGTATAGAAAAGATGAAGTTGCTCATCTAATACGAACGCGCTGCCTGAGTAGCAGCCGTGGCGATCGTAGCTTTCGTCTGGGACTAACGCTTGACCTTGCAGTGCCCAGTTTACTAGATCCTGACTGGTGCTGTGTCCCCAATATTTCGCCCCGTGCTCACAAGCGTGTGGGTTCCATTGGAAAAACAGATGATACTGTCCATCGTATTCAATAAAGCCGTTTGGGTCATTAATCAGTCCGTACGGTGCAGTTAGGTGAAACCGTGGGCGCAAGTGGTCAGTGTTTGGTTGGTGCGACACTGAAGTTTCGCTTTGTGAACACAGTTCTGTTGAAGTCATTGCTATTAATACACTCTGTAGTTGGACTTGTTGCTAACATTGAATTATCCAATGTTGTAAAACGAACGATGGCGGTGACCCTAAGGTACACCGCCACGAGGGGAAGTTTACTTATCTAAAGCAACTGTCATTTTTGCTTCATTGCTTGCTGGTTTCACTAGTAGTTTAGTTAGCATTGCTGCGCTACCCATACCAATAACAATCATCACTAGGTACATACCAAGACCATTACCTAAATAAGCAGGAATAGCTGGAATGAAAGTGACACCCATAACAGATGGTGCGATGTGCATGATGGTTGCGAATGCACCTGCAATAGCACCGCCGATGATACCTGAAGCAAATACACGGCTATTGGTTAGCGTCACACCAAACAGTAGTGGCTCAGTGATACCAAAGAAACACGGTACGATCGAAGAGTAGTTAAGCGCTTTTTGTTTCTTATCTTTCATTGACATGGTGTAGGCAATCGCTGCACCGGCTTGACCTGCCATTGATGCAGTAATCAGTGCATTTAATGGGTTGATCTTGATAGTAGATAGGAAGTTAAGCTCTACAACCATTAAGCTGTGGTGAAGACCCGTTACAGTTAGAACCTGTTGTAGACCGCCAAAGATTGCACCGCCGATGCCCATTGGTAAGTTAATAATAGATTCTGTAGAAACCATTACACCATGTTCAACAATGTTGAATACCGGACCAATAATGAATAGACCTGCTAGCATGCCAATAGTGATCGTCAAGAATGGAGTAAAGATTAGCGAAACCACCGATGGCATCCATGAGTTAATCCAGCGTTCTAGGTTAGCGCCCAAAATACCTACAATTAGAGCTGGAATAATGGTGCCTTGGAATCCTTGGATCTTAAACATACCAATGCTCAGCATTTCTGCGTTACCGCTTGCCACGTCCCATGCGTTTGGCAGCATCGGTGCGATAAGCATTAGACCCAGCACCATACCGATAACAGGCGTACCACCAAAGCGTTTAAATGCAGACCACACGACAAGCGCTGGTAGGAAGATGAATACCGTATCAGTTACAACTTGCGTCATAGTGAGTAGCTCAGGAGAGAACTCAAAGCCTAGCTGTTGGGCGAATCCGCGTAACCCCATGAACAGACCGGTCGCAACCAGCACTGGAATTAAAGGAATGAATACGTCTGCTAAAGAACGCAGGGCCTTTTGGAATGGGCTCATGTTTTCATACGCAGCACCTTTCGCGCTCTCTAGTTCGCCATCTAACTCTTGCTGGATAAGGGCGAAGACTTTGTTGACTAAGCCCGTGCCAAGGATGATTTGGTGTTGGCCTGACTGGAGGAAGTAACCAGCGACATTATCCGTTGATTTGATTTGATCGACATCGATAAGCGCGTCATCTTTGACAACAACGCGAAGCCTTGTCGCGCAATGTTCTAGGGCACGAATATTATCTTTTCCGCCGAGAGCCGCAAGCAAGCGGACCGCGATTTTCTTATTCATTTGTTCTATCCTGATACGTTTTAAGAAAAGGTTTTCACACAACATGAAAAGGTTTTCATGTTTCAATGTGGCAAGGTTTTCACATTTGCATCATTCGATCAACTTGATCATTCGGATTAAGTATAGTTTTTATTTATGGTTTTGAAGTTTGTCACAATTGTTGAGCAGCTCAACGCGGCGTTTGTTATGTCGAATAAGCGCTAGAGTGCTATGCGTATTAATGCATTTTGTTGCTTTTGTTCTAGAGGGCAATTGAAAGCATTGCTGTTGTTGGCGGGTCTATATGACCAGTCTTCTTGATTGGAGGAGAAGCTAATGCAGCTGCGATTAACTCTTTTGGCCTTCATATTATTGTCGTTTCCGATATCACTATCGGCTAAGGTGCTCAATGGATTCAACATCGACAATGCTTCTGTGCCTTCACATTTTATTCAAAAAGGTGGGCCACCTAAAGATGGTATTCCAGCGCTCAATCAGCCTGAGTTTATTAAAGGCAACGATGCAAAATTCATGCGTGCACAGGATATCGTATTGGGGTTGCAGGTTGGTGATGTGGTTAAGGCGTATCCGATTCGAATTCTCAACTGGCATGAAATCGTTAATGACCAATTCAGCGGAACACGTTACGTAATCAGTTATTGTCCATTATGTGGCAGTGGAATGGCATTTCTGAGCCAGCCAACAGGGGAGCGTGAAGCTTTGGACTTTGGGGTTTCAGGTTTGTTGTATAACTCAGACGTACTTATGTACGACCGAAAAACCGAATCGCTATGGTCGCAAATTCATGGTGAGGCTATAGCTGGACCATTAGTTGGCCGTAAACTCAAGCAAGTGCCGCTTACACTTAGTCGTTGGTCGAATTGGCTAGCTCGTTACCCTGACTCGCTAGTTCTCTCCACCAACACAGGTTATCAACGCGATTACCAGAGAGATCCTTATGCGGGTTATGGAAAAAACGCTGCCATCTACTTTCCTGTAGCAAATCAAGCACCCAATGAGTATCACCCGAAAGAGATGGTATTAGGGTTTAAAGTGGAGCAGTCAACTATCGCGTTTCCATTTAGTGAGATATCCCAGTTAACAACTCAGCAGCAAAGCTTTGAATTGGGCGGGGATCGCTATTATGTTCACTGGGATAGCAGCAACCAGTCAGCTTGGATAACTGATGAGAAGGGTGAAACCCAACCATCAACCTTACTATTTTGGTTCGCGTGGTACGCTTTTTATCCAGAGACCCAAGTCTATAAATGGCAATAGACAACAATACGTGTCGTGAGAACGTTGCGTTACGTTAACACGACACGAACGGTTACAGCTGTGACAAAAGTTAAGATAAAGCCGCTACGATCGCTTTTCCGACAGCGTGTGCGCTGGTTGGGTTTTGGCCTGTGATTACACGTTCGTCAACAATTACAAACTCTTGCCAAGGTTGTACTTTGCTGTACTGAGCAGCGGTGCGTGCCAGTGATTCCTCAAGTAAGAAAGGAATATCGCCGATAGTGCCGAAGTCGATTTCTTCTTCTCGTGTAAATCCAGTGACTGACTTCGATGCCAGTAATTTGTCGCCATTGCTCAGAGTAATAGGTAGAAGAGCTCCGGGGCCGTGACACACTGCTGCAATTACACCACCTTGCTCATAATGAGTAGCTGCAAGCGCAGCGAAATCCTCGTTACTTGATAGATCAGATAGCAATCCAAACCCTCCCGGGTAAAAAATAGCATCGTAATCATTGATATTGATTTGCGAGACAGGAATGGTGTTGTTAATACGATTCTGAAACGCCTCGTCCGTTAGGATTTCTGTATTGACACTGTCACCCTCGATGTCAGTACCGTAAAGTGGCGCTTTGCCACCTTTAATGGATGCGATGTCATAGTCATAACCTGCCGACTGGAGTTCACGTAAAGCGTGAGTGAGTTCTGGAGCGTAAGTTCCGTTTGCTTGGTCTGTCTCACCTAATGTTGCATGGTTAGTGACGGGAATAAGTACCTTTTTCATCGTTATGTCCTTCTGGCTGATTCGTTGTTGTAATTACCTTAGTTATACTAATTGCTAACTGATTTGGTGATAATATAGCTAAATGACAAAATATTATTGCTATATGACAAAGGTGAGATGTGGATAGCTTTGAAGGAATCAACGAGTTTGTAGCGGTAGCAGAAAGCCACGGTTTTTCTGCGGCAGCTAAGCAACTTGGTTGCAGCACAAGTCATGTGAGTCGACAGGTATCGCGTTTAGAAGAACGCTTGGGCGTCGCTTTGCTTGCCCGCTCCACTCGAATGGTGAATCTCACACAGGCGGGGCAGGTGTATTATCAGCAGTGCAAAGACTTAGTTATTGGACTTCAACAAGCTAACGAGCAGCTTAGTTCCGAGCAAATACAGCTAAATGGTACTTTAAGGGTGAGTGCCGCTGGTGCGTTTGCCGAAAACTACGTTGCTCCTGCATTGATGGAATTTGCGAAAGGGTACCCGGAACTGACGGTTGAGATGGATTTTGATACTCGAATGGTCAATTTCATCGAAGATGGTATCGATTTTGCGATTCGGTACGGCCGATTAAGTGATTCGGGATTAGTTGCACGGAAGCTGGTGGACAGGCCAATGGCAGCCGCGGCCAGTCCTGAATATCTAGAACGATACGGAGTACCAACTCATCCTGATCAACTTCGACACCATAGCTGTATCATCGCGAATAATGACCATTGGGTATTTGAAGATAATGGCAAACCGATGGGGAGTATTCGAGTAGAGGGACGTTGGCGCAGCAATAACTCCAGTGCTGTGGTTAAAGCTTGTGAACAGGGGTTAGGCATTGTCTATATGCCAAAAAGCAGTTTTAGTGACGCTTTCCATAACGGGCGATTGGTTCCCGTCTTAACTCCCTATTGGGGCAAAGGCTCCAGTAGCTGGATTGTTTACCAGAATCGACGGTTTTTGCCAATGCGGGCTCGTTTAGCGATAGACTACTTGGTTGCGCATTTCTCCAACTGGCAGGAGTGATGGAATCGGGTAGTACCCAGTTAAGGTCTCAAATGATAAACTGCGGGCAATTTCATTTAATATTGAGAAAGGTAGTGAAATGAATCCAATAATTGCAATGCTAAAAGAGAACAACATCAGTGATGAGCAAATCAGTGAAATTTTTGAAGTGCTGACACAGAACCCTCTTGCAGCAATGGCAACAATCAGCCAGCTTGGTTTGCCACAAGAGCAGCTTCAAGCGCTAATGGGTCAAGTTATGCAAAACCCTGCGTTGATCAAAGAAGCAGTTGAAGAGTTAGGACTTGATTTCGCAAAAGTTGAAGCAGCAAAAGAGCAACTTCAAAAGTAATCGTTTGAGATTCCTCGTCGCCGTTTCAGGGCCTGTAGGCTCTCAAATGGCGGCTTGACTTACAAAGCGCCCCACAACAGCCTTTTCCTTAATCGGTCCATTTCGCCAGCGTTATTGTCCATACTTAACAATACAAAATCTCAGTTGCTTCTGTGAAACGAAATTAATACCCTTTTAGGGTTATTTCTTACCCTTGTAGCCACTATGGACTCCATTAAATACTACGTATTGCAGCTCGAATCTCCGATTGTTTTTTATCCAAGCAAAAATAAGCTTGAAGTCGATGGTGCAGAACTGCATTTAGAACCATTGCAATCTCGTTTGTTGAAGTATTTTGTTGAAAACCAAGGGCAAGTCCTGACTACTCAACAAATCGCAGACAATGTTTGGCAGCGTAATCATGTATCGGACAATTTGGTTCGCCAAGTGATTAGCTCATTAAGAGGCCAGCTTAAAGACAAAGCGCGGCCTTACCGTACGATCAAAACTATCCCGAAGAAAGGGTACCTATTTGATCTTGAAGTGATTGCTCACATTGAAAAAGCACCACAAGTCGTCGCGGTTGAAGTCGATGATATTGAGGAGCCACAATTTTCGGAAAAGAGTGGGCGCAAAGGCGGTAACAACAAGCTTTGGGCTACCCTTGCTGGGTGTTTAGCGATATTGGCAATGGCGTCATGGATTGTCACTTATATTGTTGAAGAGAACACAGACATCGTGGCAGAAAATACCAATCCGCTAAGTGCTGTGCCGGTTTATATCCATGATATTACTTCAGATTCGATGCAAGACTATCAACTGTCGGAAAGCGTCTACAATTATCTATTCTATGGCCTCAACTCGTCGCGAGCGTTAACCGGCTATCACTTTTCCCAGTTGTCTAAGGAGAGTAAAGCGGCATTAAAGCAACAGGGTATTGAGCTTAAAGGCTGGCTTAAAAAGAGCGGCGAGAGTGAGTTCTTACTTACTTTGATGATTCAGAACAACCAATTACCATCTAAGAATCAGCGTATTGAAAAAACGTTCAACAAAGAAGATTTTTTCACCGCAATTGGCGATGTAGTATTGGAAATTAAGGCGTTGGTAGAACCTAAAGAAGACGGGTATGAAGTGACCAGTCATCGTGTTAGTGCCATTAATAACTACGATGATTGGGAAGTGATTTCAGACGGTATTTCTCAGTTCTACTTAGGTGGCGGAAACGATGCCTTTGTAAAGCTCTCACCTATGCTAGAGAACATTCAGTCTCAAGGTCGCGGTAACTATTTAGTCAGTGCTTTACTCTCTTACTCAGCCTCCGTTGACTATTTGCAATCGGGAGATGAGCAGACGCGCCTTGAGGGACTTAAATTGGGTCAAAAAGCGTTCGAACTTAACCCTCGTTGTGATATCGCAAACCTGACGTTAGGGCTTGCCTTGCTGTTAAACCAACGCGCTGACCAAGCCATACCTTACCTTTTCTATGCTGCAGAGAGTACGCCAACTCCCATCGGCTACTACCTATTAAGTGTGGCCGACAAACAAGTTGGTAATCTAAAAGGTGCCGATTTTAACTACCAACACTATGTCGCGATGAAGAAAGAGAGTGGTGGGCAACTCTATGATTTAATTGAATCTTTACAAAAATCAAATTTAATTCAAACCTTGCCATAGTTCATAGGGCTACGGAGAATGGTTTATTTGAATTTACTTTGTAATTAACGCCGATTGCCTTGCATCAAGCGTCTTTAATAAAGGCAAACTCATAATTGTTCTTGTGTTATTTATGCTAACAGGAACAAAAAATGTTAAAGAAGCTCGCGTTTCAAATCATTCCAGTGCAAATCTTTTTATTTGTATTCTGGTTTAAGAATGGCTTTATCGACAAGGTAATGGGTGTACTACTTGGGGCTGTCACTCCTGAGACGGCCTATGCGGGTGATACTTGGGCCGGATGGAAAGGCTATATTGTGGGGACATGGGATAAAAGTCAGGTTGGTCATGCTTTGTTAAGTCCAACATTCGACTTCATGTTTCCGATTCTGATTTTGTTGCAATGCCTACCTTTTATTCTCATTATTCGTTCGGTATTGAATCTAGAATTTATGACTGATAGAGAACGTCCTTGGTTGCTTTATTCGGCAATCACCTCTCTTTTCGTCGCAGGTTGTATGGCATTTACTCAAACGATTTCGGGTGCTAGTGATGGTCAGTACCTATGGCAATTTATGGGCTTTAGTATGGTCGCAATTATATATATCCAAAATGAGCAAAAGCGTTAAACTAATCGAATAATGATTTGATAAAGCAGTCAATGCACTGCGGTTTTGAACTCATGGCTTGCCATAACGAAACGTTAGGCAAGCCTTTGTTATTTTGTCAAACCGTTGCGTTGGCTAGCGCTCAACTCCCGCTTCGTCCTGAACGATGATGTCTTGCTCATGACTTGCTTGTATTAACCACGTTTTTATTTCGTCACTATTTAGCACTTTTTGTTGATACTGCTGCGCTAAGGGTGACAGTTCAATGCCATAGGTTCGGAAACGAAGTGCAACAGGAGCAAACATGGCGTCGGCAATGGACCAATCGCCAAATAACCATTGACCATCGTGTTTTAACATCTGCTCTGCCCATAAGGTGTCAATCCGTTGGATATCTTTTCTAGCTTCTGTAGAAAGTACGACCTGGCGCTTGGCTCGGCAGTTCATTGGTAATTCATTGCGTAGAGCCAAGAATCCAGAGTGCATTTCGCAGGCTACTGCTCTTGCCTTGGCTTTTCTCACGCTGTCATTTGGCCAGCAGCAACCATTGAGATATTGCTCATTCACATATTCTAATATCGCAAGAGAGTCCCAAACCGTAGTTTCATCATCAATGAGAGTAGGAACCTTGGCTGTTGGCGTCAGCGTTTCAAGTGTTTGATAAAACTCGGTTGAAAACAGTTTGAGTTTTTCTACTTCGACCTCAAGCTGGTAATGCTCAAAGATAAGCCACGCACGTAATGACCAACTCGAGTAATTCTGATTTCCAATATACAGTTTCATATTTGACTCCTTTGCCTGTTTGATTTTGATACTAATCAATGGTGAGATGGGTGACTAACGCAAAATTTGAATGTATTTCATCAATGAAATCGATGGATTGGGGGCGATATGGATATCGATGCGCTGAGAAGTCTTCTCGCTTTTTCCGAGACGGGGAGCTTTACGCGAGCAGCAAAACAAATAAACCGAACTCAATCTGCGTTTAGCGCGCAGATGAAAAAGTTAGAAGCCGAAACTGGGGCTGTATTGTTTGAGCGTGACGGCCGGAATATGGTGCTAAGTGAAGCTGGACTATCATTGAAGGCACACGCTGAACGCATACTCTCCTTACATGATGCCGCCTTGCACCAGGTGAAACGCTATCAAAACAAGACTGCGTTGAGGCTTGGTTGCCCTGAAGACTACAATGACACTGTCCTACCGAAAGTGGTGGCGGCAATTAACGAAGTTGAACCTACTTGTTCGGTTCAAATCTTCAGTCAGCCTAGCATTATGCTAAGAGAGTGGTTAGACGAGGGAAAGTTAGACGCAGCGATTGTGACGCGAGCGCCTGACAGTGAAGAAGGTTATTGGCTAGAGTCAGACAAAGGCGTTTGGATTGCTGGGCATGATTTTGATACCGCTATCACCCCATTGCCGTTGGTACTGTTTCAAACCGACTGTAAGTATCATGCCGCGGCGTTGGATAGTTTAACCAAGCGTGGGATCGCTCATCGACTACTTGCTTGTTGCAATACCGCTTCGGCTCAGCGAGCATTAGTGGCTAAAGGAATGGGCGTCGGTGCGATGGGGCGTCTAAGTACTAACAAAGACGTTAAGATATTAAACGGAATGCCACCACTCCCTAGTGTGGATATTGTACTGTTGACTGGCACTAATCCTCATCCAACGTTGGCGAACGTGTTTATTAAACACCATTAAATGGTATTTTTCTTTGAGATTAAATGATGTTGATATTCATTTATAAAATGGAATGTCTATCAATACGATAATTTGTTTTTCTATTAAATAGCAAATTATTTGTTTTTATAAATGAGTGATTTAAAAATATTCCACCAAATGTCAGAGAATTGTCAATCCACTAACCATTAAGTAGTAGTGTTGATTTTTATCAACAGTTTCTAAAGGTTTCGTTAGTAACATTCGCTCGATGATGCATAACTATAATCGAGCATGTCTTTATGAATAATAAACTGAAGCAATTATTGACGCCGTCGCTGACGCGTAGAGGGTTCATAAAATCCTCTTCGGCCATCGGCGGTCTTGCTGCTGCAACCAGCGCCATTTCTCTTCCTTTTAAATCTGCCCAAGCGGAAACCAAACCACAATCAAACGATGAAAAAGTGGTGTGGAGCGCTTGTACCGTAAACTGCGGCAGTCGATGCCCACTGCGTATGCATGTCGTTGACGGTGAAATAAAGTGGGTAGATGCAGATAATACCGGCAAAGATGATTACGCAAACAAAGATGTCCAGGTGCGCGCTTGCTTACGTGGGCGTTCTATGCGTCGTCGCGTGTACAATCCAGACCGCCTGAAGTACCCAATGAAGCGTATCGGTAAACGTGGCGAAGGCAAGTTTAAGCGTATTACTTGGGATGAAGCTTACACCGAGATCGTAAATAGCCTAGACCACATTAAGAAAGAATATGGTAATGAAGCGATTTATCTTAACTATGGTACTGGCACATTAGGCGGCACGGTCACCAAGTCATGGCCTCCTGGTAGCACGTTAATCGCGCGTCTGATGAACCTAACGGGTGGTTATCTGAATCACTATGGCGATTATTCGACGGCTCAAATTGCCAAAGGCCTGAGTTATACCTATGGCGGTTGGGCTAACGGTAACTCTTTCTCAGATACCGAAAACAGTAAGCTCATTGTTCAGTTTGGCAATAACCCAGCCGAAACACGTATGTCTGGCGGTGGTTTGATTCATCACTTGATTGAAAGCAAAGAGAAATCCAACGCAAGAATGATCATGATTGATCCACGCTATAACGATACTGCTGCGGGTCGTGAAGATCAGTGGATTCCTATCAAACCGGGTACTGATGCAGCGTTCATAGCAGCAATGGCTCACGTGATGATCAAAGAAGACTTGGTCGACCAAGAGTTCTTAGATACCTACTGTGTTGGTTACGATGAGAAAACCCTGCCAGCATCTGCGCCAGCAAATAGTGATTACAAATCTTATATTTTAGGTTTGGGTGAAGATGGTAATGAGAAAACGCCAGAATGGGCGGCACCAATTACCGGTATTCCAGCGGATATCATTATCAAGACAGCTCGTGAGATTGGTTCAACCAAACCTTGTGCAATCTACCAAGGTTGGGGTCTGCAGCGTACGCAAAATGGTGAAATCGCGTCACGTGCGATTGCCATGTTAGCGCTATTAACTGGCAACCTAGGCATTCATGGCGGTGGTTCTGGTGCTCGTGAATCGGATTACAACATTCCGTTTGTGCGCTTCCCAACCTTAGAAAACCCTGTGAAAACGTCGATCTCTATGTTCCTGTGGACTGATGCGATTGTTCGTGGCCCTGAGATGACTGCCACACGCGATGGTGTGCGTGGTAAAGACAAACTCGATGTGCCAATCAAGTTCATTTGGAACTATGCGGGTAACTGTGTCATTAACCAACACTCAGATATCAACCGTACTCACGATATCCTTCAAGATGACAAAGCATGTGAAATGATTGTCGTGATCGATAACCACATGACGTCTTCAGCAAAGTACGCCGACATCATTCTGCCTGACCTCACTACTTCAGAGCAGGCGGATTTCTGTATGGATGGTAAAGCGGCAAATATGCCTTACTTTATCTTTGCTGACAAAGCGATTGAGCCTCAATTTGAAGCACGCAGCATCTATCAAATCTGTTCTGATTTGGCGGAGCGCATGGGTGTGGGCCAGGCATTTACCGAAGGTCGTGACCAAGAAGGTTGGCTACGTCATTTGTATGCTGAAACATTGAAGTTAGACCCGACATTGCCAGATTTCGAGACGGTACGTCAGCAAGGTATCGTCAAACGTAGCGATCCTAATGGTCACTATGTCGCTTACCAAGCTTTCCGTGCAGATCCGGTGAATAACCCGCTTAACACACCTTCAGGTAAAGTAGAGATCTACTCGGAAGAGTTAGCTCGTATTGCCGCTGAGTGGGAGCTGCCAGAAGGTGATGTGATTCATCCACTACCTATTTACGTGAGCACATCAGAAGGCTGGGATTCACCGAAACGCGATAAGTATCCATTACAGTTAACGGGCTTCCACTTTAAAGCACGTTGCCACTCAACTTACGGTAACGTCGATGTGTTGAAGCAGGCCGCACAACAAGAAATGTGGATCAACCCTGTAGATGCTGAACGTCGCGGAATTAACAATGGTGACCGAATTAAGATCTTCAACGACCGTGGTGAAGTTCGAATTAACGCTAAAGTCACGCCAAGAATGATGCCGGGAGTTGTAGCTCTCGGAGAGGGAGCATGGTATGCGCCAGACGGCAACAAGGTTGACCATAATGGTTCGATCAATGTTCTGACGTCTCAACACCCAAGCCCGTTGGCGAAAGGTAACCCTCAGCACACTAACTTAGTTGAAGTTCAACTGGCAAATAAGGCGTAAGGACTAACTCATGAAACAATACGGTTTTTATATCGATTCGAGTAAGTGTACTGGTTGCAAAACCTGTCAGTTAGCTTGCAAAGACTTTAAGGATCTTGGTGTTGATCGCAGCTTCCGTCGAGTTTACGAATACGCTGGTGGTAACTGGATCGAAGATAACGGCACTTACCGTCAAGACGTGTTTGCCTATTACACCTCTATTGCATGCAACCACTGTGACGAACCGGCGTGTGCAAAAGTGTGTCCATCGGGTGCAATGCACAAACGTGAAGACGGCTTTGTGGTCGTGGATGAAAAGGTGTGTATTGGCTGTAAACACTGCGCTAACGCTTGCCCTTACGGTGCGCCACAGTACAGCAAAGAAGAGGGTCACATGACGAAATGTGACGGTTGTTTCGAGCGCGTAGCAGAAGGTTTTGAGCCAATCTGCGTCGGTTCTTGCCCACTTCGTGCGTTGGAATTCGGTCCTATTGCTGAGCTTCGTGCCAAGTATGGAACCAACGCTGACGTAGCGCCACTTCCATCATCAACGTTAACGAAACCAAATATCGTGATCAAACCAAATCGTCATGCGCGTCCAACGAATGACACCACTGGTCACCTAGCAAACCCTAAGGAGGTTTAACATGGGATGGCATGAATGGCCTCTGATTTTCTTTACTGTATTTGCTCAAACAGCAGTCGGTGCGTTTATCGTAATGGGCTTAATCACATTATTTGGTAAGGCGGATGCACACGTTAAGACAGCGATAACTCGCAATATGTTTTTTATTTGGGTGTTCATGGGACTAGGCTTTATGGCATCAACCATGCACTTAGGTAGCCCAATGCGTGCAATCAATGCGTTAAACCAAATTGGAACGTCTTGGTTATCACGTGAGATCCTATTTGGTTCGATGTTCTTTGGTTTAGGTGGTTTATATTGGCTATTGTCTGTCATCGATAAAGGTAGTGAATCGATTCGTAAAGGGTTGATGGTAGCGGCGATGGTGATCGGCGTGGTCTTTATGGTCGCGATGACTAACGTCTACATCATCGATACGGTTCCGACTTGGGATACACCGTTTACGGGTCAATCGTTTACGCTCACAGCTGTTATTTGTGGCGTGATGCTGTCACTTATTTTGATGCGTGGCGCTAAGTTGGAATGTCCACGTTTAGGTAAAGTCACGGCGATTGTGGCAAGTGTAGCCGCAGTGACAATGGCAATGGTCACTATGTCAATGGTCGCCAACTTGCCTAATATTCATTCTGCGATTGTTGCAGCTAGTGAGTTAGTGCCAAATATGGCAGAGATTCAAAACTTACGTTTTGTCCTAGTGTTCGTTGGCCTAGCTGCGTGGATGTGGGCGATGCGCTCAGAGTCTCGTTCTATGCCGATTGCCGTCATTGGCTTTGCGATGGTGTTAGTTGCGGAACTCATCGGACGCAGCGTGTTCTTTGGTCTGCACATGACAGCAGGCATGTAGCAAAGATAAGAGCAGGCTGACCGGCCTGCTCTCATTTATTGGTTCAACTTAGTCATTTTTGAAATTTGGTAAATTCATGTCAGAAAATCAATCTATCGATCTACTTAGTCTACAAACCATGGCAAAGGTATTCGGTTCGCTGTTTTATTTCCCGCTTACCGACAACAACAACCAGACCTTATTGACTGCGTTGCTACAAGATGAAAACTTAAAAGACAGTGATCTTCAGGCATGGTGTCATCAGGTTAATGGCGAAAGCAACGAAGCACTAAATCAAGACTTCTTCTTACTTTTTGAAGGAGGAGAGGCGATGCTGGCGCCACCGTGGGGCTCAGTCTATATGGATAGAGAAGAGGTGATTTTTGGTGATACCACAGTAGCATACCGTCAGTTTCTTCGAGATCACGACATCGCTTTAGATACTGGTATGAGAGAACCTGAAGATCAGATTGGATTAATGTTATTTGCAGTGAGTCAATTGGTTGAGCAAGAACACGACATTGAGTCGGTCAAGGCGCTGTTTTCACAGCACTTACTGACTTGGTGTTACCGTTATTTCGAGTTGGTTGAGAAGCATGCTTCAACTCAAAGTTACAAACAACTAGCGGCCTTGGTATCGCAATGGTGTGAAGCCGTTCAGGAGCTGTTAAATATTACGCCACTTGCCGTTAAGCTGTATCGTTAGGGTTGGTAAGCGCTCATGACCAGAGATGAAAAATACTACAAAGCGTATATGGAGCACAAAACCATAAGTCGTCGTGGTCTTTTTCGCGCTTTGGCGAATGGCAGTACGCGTAATTCACCTGTCATGGCCAGTGATGACTCATTAGCTGCTAAGTTAGAGTGCCAAGAAGTATCACGAACAATCCCTAGACCACCAAAAGCTGTTGATGAGTTGCTCTATCAACAGATTTGTAATGCTTGTGGAGATTGCGTCAAGGCTTGTCCTGAGCAGGTTATTGCTATTGAAGATGAACTCGCTCGACTTGTACTTGATTATGGGTACTGCAGCCAATGTGGAGAATGTAGCCAAGTATGCCCAACAGGTGCATTGCATGGACAGGACAACGATACTGGTTTAATTCCGCAGTTCTCGGATGGATGTCAAAATGCACTGTTTAGTGATTGCCACTTATGCCAAGAAGCCTGCCCAAAACAGGCGATAAGTATCACGTCGTACAGCCTACCGGAGTTGGATAAGAAAGCTTGTGATGGCTGCGGACGTTGTAAGCAGGGATGTCCTTTTTCCGTTGTATCTATGGCGTTATCCATGCAGTAGCGAATACAAAAACAGCTCTATGTATTAACTAAGAGCTGTTTTTGATGGAGTTGAAGGTTAAGCTTTGATGATTCGCGCGCGGAAGTTACGGCCCTTCATCTTGCCATTGGTAATCTTACCTAATGCTTGCTTAGCTATCACTTTCTCGACCGCCACATAAGCACTCATCGGGAACATATTGATCTTACCAATTTGATTGCCGGAGAGTGTCTTATCACCGGTTAGCGCCCCCAAAATATCACCAGGGCGCAATTTTTGCTTCTTACCGCCTTGAATTTGAATCGTCACCATTTTTGCTTGAAATGGTTGGTTGCTTGACTTTGCAGGCAATTCGCTTGGTTCAATCGGCATATCCATGTACTCATCAATACGCGCTACACGATAGAACTCTTTCTCGCTGTAGAAGCTAAAGGCTAAACCTTTATTACCGGCGCGCCCAGTACGACCAATGCGATGTACGTGTACTTCTGGGTCGCGAGACAGATCATAGTTGAATACTGCATCGAGGTTATCGACATCGAGACCACGAGCTGCAACATCCGTTGCCACTAAAATAGAAACACTTTTATTGGCGAATTGTACGAGTGCTTGGTCACGATCTCTTTGCTCTAAATCACCGTGGATATCAATCACGCTAAAGCCACGATGATGCAGTTCATCCGCGACGTTCTGAACTTCTTTTTTAGTATTACAGAACACTACAGCAGACTCCGGTTGGTGAGTCAGAAGCAAGTTTTCAAGTGCATTATCACGTTCTTCGAGAGTATTAGTTTGATAGAAGAACTGTTTGATGCTTGAGTGATCGTGCTTACTCTCTACCTTCACCACTTCTGGTTGCTTCATAACTCGAGCAGCAATGGTTTGGATTTGCTCAGGGAATGTAGCGCTGAAAAGCAGCGTTTGTCGCTCCTTTGGAGCTTGGTCGATAATAGCGTCTAAGGCATCTTTGAAACCCATATCTAGCATACGGTCCGCTTCATCAAGTACCAGAGTATTCAGTTCGCTTAGGTTGATACGACCTTTTTCTAGATGATCAAGGATGCGACCAGGCGTTCCCACTAAAATATGCGCACCGTGTTCCAAAGAACCAATTTGTGGTCCCATTGGCATACCGCCACACAGTGTTAGTACTTTGATATTGTGAATACCACGAGCTAGGGTGCGAATCTCTTTTGCAACTTGGTCCGCAAGCTCACGAGTTGGGCAGAGAACAAGAGACTGCACACGGAAGCGCTTTACTCTTAAGTTGCTAAGTACGCCGAGAGAGAAGGCTGCGGTTTTTCCTGAACCTGTTTTTCCTTGGCCGATAACGTCCTTACCCGCCAAAATCTTTGGTAGTGCCTCGGCTTGGATTGGCGTCATAGAAGCGTAACCAAGACTGTCTAATGTGCCGAGTAATTCAGATGGTAAGTTTAAGGTAGAAAAGGCTGGAGTGTTCAAGAGCTGTCCTCAGTCGGTATGCAGAGCGGGTATTATCAACATTCCCGCTCTAGATGCTACTTTTATCTACGCTTTTGTAGATTTAGTAGTGAGAATAGCAGCTGAAGATTATTTTGCCGTTGGTTGTGCTGTACTCATCCAATCGCGATATTCATTGGCGCCATCTTCCCCTTCTGCTGGAGACCAAGGTGCGAAATCTTCTTGAGGAGTAGGTATGTATGCGCCTTCTTTGATTTCAAGGCCGACCGTGCCCGATTGCATACAAGCATAACCATGCCAAGTACCTGGTGGTATTTCGATAGCACGGTTAGTTTCTGGTGATAGACTATGACGCTCTGTGAGGTTGCCTTCATCATCAAAAATCAATAAATCCAGTTGCCCTTTAAGAACAAGGAACAATTCCCATTTGTGCTCTTCAGTATGACGGTGAGGGCGCATGTAGGTTTCTGGCTCTGTTGAGATGAATAAACGTTGAACGCCAGCGTCTAATTGCTCGTGTAGGTTATGATGACTGCGTTTGCGTGGTGCTTCTTTTGCGTTTTGCGCAAATGTATCGAAGTCTTGGTTGCTGATAATTTTTAACATGACATTGTTCTTTGAAGTGTAAAGTGTCGATATTCTACCGCCTCAACAAAAAAGTTCAGTAACAAATTGCCGCCTTCGTCCGCTGTGCGATAAAGTTTAGAAAATTCTAGGTAAAAACCCGTTAGATTGTGATAGCAGTTCCAGAAATGTTTGAAAAAGCTGTACGATCTGATCAGAGTGGTATTATCGCATTGTTTAGGAAATAACCCGTAAGTAAGGTGGTACAGCAGTGGAAGCAGTCATCAGCCAACTCAAAAAAGACTTTTATGCACACCTTAAATCTGCCAATGGTGCGAGTTCGGGTGAGTCTTCCCAGACCATCTCTCTATTAACAAAAGAAGAGCTAGCGGAACTGGAAAATGTGTGGGTCCAACTCGCTGTATGGAAACAAAAACAAGCGTAAGACCTATCTTTTTATCGCCTAACTAAATGATTTTTATGAGCCTCGAGTATTGATACTCGGGGCTTTTTTAGTTTCTTATAAATAGTAATTGTTATAATATAACAATTACTATATTGATCTTATTGTTGAAAAGTCGAGTACTAGCCCCCATAGTTCACTTTATGGAGAATAGAGCGATGGCTGAGATAAGTTCATTACTAGCCTCAGATAATCTAGTGAGAGAAACTATGGCGGAAGTACGTGCCAGAATACAATTAAAAGTCGGTTCCAGGAGTGATATAGACGCAGAGATGCTGTCGTTTCGTGGACTCAAGACAGATAAAGAACATGTAGCGATTATTTTTAAATCATCTGACAAGACCCAATCTTTACCTCTGGTAAGGATGCACTCAGAGTGTCTTACCGGTGATGTGTTCCACTCGTCACGTTGCGATTGTGGTGAGCAATTGGAAGAGACCATTCAGAAAATGGGCGAAGAAGGCGGCATCATCCTGTATCTACGTCAGGAAGGGCGAGGAATCGGTCTTTACAACAAATTAGACGCCTACAAGCTTCAGTCTGATGGTATGAATACGTATGAAGCCAATAACCATTTAGGGTTTGGCGATGACTTACGTGACTTTACTGAAGCCGCTCAAATGCTTAAAGCGCTGGACGTACACTCTATTCGTCTGGTCACTAACAATCCTAAAAAAGTGCGCGAACTTCGCGAGCACGGCATCAATATTGAAGAAGTCGTGAATACGCACGCTCATATCAAAGATGGCAATGAAAACTACCTTAAAGCAAAGGTCTCTCACGGTAAGCACTACCTCAAGCTTTAGCCAGTAATCTTGGTCACCAATCATAAAATTGTTAGTAAAATGATAGAAAAGCCTCACTTTTGTGAGGCTTTTTTGTATTTATTCTTGAAAATAAATTGTAACTGAGTATTATCGCACTTCGTAGTATAAATGATAATAATTCGCACTACAGATAACTATTAAGCTCAACAAGGATGCTTTTCATGAATGTAACAACCATGGTGAAGGGTGCAGTGGCAGCCTCTCTTGTAATGACTTCAAGCGCTGCATTTTCTGCAGTTACTAAAGACCAAGTAGTAGAACACTATGCTGATCTGGCTCACGCAGTATTCGCAGATGCACTAATTACAGCAAAAGATTTAGACACATCTATTAACACATTCTTGGCAAACCCTTCAGAGAAAGGTCTTGCCGATGTTCAACAAGCATGGCTAGCGTCTCGAGTACCTTATCAGCAGACGGAAGTATTCCGTTTTGGTAATGCTATCGTTGACGATTGGGAAGGACAGCTTAATGCATGGCCACTTGATGAAGGTCTTATCGACTATGTGAGTGCGGATTACCAATATGAACTAGGTAATGAAGGTGCACAAGCAAACATTGTTGCTAACAAGAGCCTAAAAATCGGCGCGACAACTCTTGACGTTAAAGAAATTACACCTGAAGTCATTGCTAACCTTAATGAAGTTGGTGGCTCTGAAGCAAACGTAGCATCAGGTTATCATGCGATTGAGTTCTTACTGTGGGGACAAGACCTTAACGGAACCAACGCAGGTGCAGGCGAACGTCCTTATACTGACTATGTCGTCGGTGAAGGTTGTACTAACGGTAACTGTGAGCGTCGTGCGCAGTATCTTCAAGCTGCATCAAAACTGTTGATTCAAGATCTTCAATGGATGGAGAAACAATGGTCGGCGGCTGAGAAAGGCAACTACCGCTCTGAACTACTTGCTGACAAAGCTGACAACGGCATTCGTAAGATGCTATTTGGTATGGGTTCACTTTCTCTAGGTGAGCTTGCGGGTGAGCGCATGAAAGTGGCTCTAGAAGCCAACTCTACTGAAGATGAGCACGATTGTTTCTCTGATAACACGCATAACTCTCACTATTACAACGAGCAAGGTATCTATAACGTTTACACGGGCACTTACGTTCGCGTTGATGGAACGTTAGTTGACGGTCCAAGTATCGCTAACCTTGTTGAAGCAAAAGACAAAACAGCAGCGAAAGAGATTCAAAAGCAATTTGATCTTGCACGCGCGCAAGTTGGCAAACTTGTTACCTCGGCAGAAAAAGACAACCAACACTTTGACCAGTTGATCGCGTCTAATAATCCTCAAGGTAACAAACTCGTGAATGAGACCATTGTTGCACTTGTCGCGCAAACTGGTTCAATTGAGCGTGCCGCTGGCATCATCGGTATTGATAGCCTAAATCCAGATACTGCTGACCACGAATTCTAAGCACAATAACCATAATAAATAGGGGGCTACTGCCCCCTTTTGTCGATCTTTTTGTGAGCGCTGTATGTCAAGATCTTATCCTTTTTTAGCCACGCTACTATTTCTTTTTGTCGGCTCGGTGTTTGCCGGGTCTGAGTCTTCTCATCTGTCGGGCGGTAAAACCACAGTAAAAAAAGAGGGGCCTAACGCTTACTCAATGCCTGCAGCCAACTTGCCTATGTCAAAGCGACTAGATTTTAGCGTCGGTAACAGTTTTTTTAGAAACCCCTGGGTTCAAGCTCCCGCTTCCACAGATGCGAGGGATGGACTTGGACCACTATTTAATACCAATGGTTGTCAAAACTGTCATATCAAAGACGGTCGTGGTCATCCTCCTGAAGAAAATGACCAACATGCCGTATCTATGTTGGTTAGGTTGAGTATTCCGGCTGTGACTGCGCAGCAGAAAGCGGCCTATGAGCTTGACGGTGTAATACCTGAGCCGACGTATGGCGGTCAGTTGCAAGATTTTGCTTTGCCGAACATGCAGCCAGAAGGACAAATTGATATTACTTATGATGAGGTTGCGGTAAGTTTTAAAGATGGCACGGTCGTCATGTTACGCAAACCTAATCTCAAGATTGCTGAACTAGCCTACGGCGATATGCACCCCGACGTTTTAATGTCGGCACGAGTTGCTCCGCCAATGATTGGCTTAGGGTTGCTCGAATCGATTCCAGAGTCGACGATTTTAGCATTTGCTGAAGCGCAGAAAGCGGACAGCTCATCAGTAACAGGAAAGCCGAACTATGTAATGGATGTGCGCACCCAAAAGATGGCATTGGGGCGCTTTGGATGGAAAGCAGGCCAGCCTAATTTGATGCAGCAAAATGCGGCCGCTTTCAATGGTGACGTAGGCTTGACAAGTTCGCTGTTTCCGAGTGAGAACTGTACCAGTAATCAGGACGTTTGTACGGCACAGCATAGTGGCGGAGACCCTGAGGTGAGCGACAAAATTCTCAACTTTGTCGAGTTCTATACTCAGCATTTAGCGGTGCCTCAACGACGTAATATCGACGACCCTTTGGTTGTCGCAGGTGAGAAGCTATTCAACAATGTTGGTTGCCAAAACTGCCATAGAACAGGCATTCAAACCGGTACACAAGAAGGGTTACCTGCCATTTCGAACCAGACGATTCACCCTTATACCGATATGCTATTACATGACATGGGAGAGGGACTATCAGACAATCGACCAGAATACGCAGCTTCAGGCCGTGAGTGGCGCACAGCACCGCTGTGGGGCATTGGTTACACGGAAGAAGTTAATGGTCACACCTACTTTCTTCATGATGGGCGAGCGAGAAATCTCACCGAAGCGATTTTATGGCACGGTGGCGAAGCAGAAGCCGCAAAACAAAACGTGTTAGCTTTATCTAGATCAGAACGTGATGCGCTATTGGCGTTTCTAAATTCACTGTAAGGAGAGCAACGTGAATTACAAACTTTCATCTATAGCGTTGAGCTTGCTTTTTTTAACGGCTTGTCAATCGAGTAGTGTGACCCAAGCCCCTGAGCCAGAAGCCACAACACACCTTAGCCAAGCAGTATATGAAGTTGAATTTGACTCTGCCTTGAAGTTCAAAACGGCAATGATGAACTTGCAATCGCAAACTGCACATTTTTGCCAAGAGGAATCGGACCTGACGCAGGTGTCTGCAGCATGGCAACAAGGAATGTCTCGTTGGATGTGGTTGCAAGGGCAAGAGCGAGGCCCTGCTATGGCACTGGAGCAGAATTGGAATGTTCAGTTTTGGCCAGATAAGAAGAACACCACCGGTAGGAAGATGTCACAAGCGGTTAAAACCGACGTGTGGACCATGGAGTCAGTACAATTGCAAAGTGTAACCATTCAGGGGCTAGGAGCAATTGAATGGCTGCTTTATGATGATGCTTCAACACTAGCAAAGGGCTCACGAGAGCATTGCTCATTGGCGACTGCGATTACCGCTTCTCTTACCGATCGCGCCGACACGATATTCATGGCATGGCAAACCAATCCGTGGTCCTCTTTAGACAAAGAGGGGTGGGAGTCAGAATATCTGGCGTTGCTGTCTAACCAGCTGGATTACAGTATGAAAAAATTGTCTCGTCCGTTAGCGAAAATCGGTGCTCCGCGACCTTATTTCTCTGAGTCGTGGCGATCGGAAACGTCGATGAGCAATTTAAAAACCAACGTAGAAGCTATACAAGCACTCTATCTGGCGAAAGGAGAGGGATTAGATAAGATTTTGCGCGATGAAGGTCATGCACCTTTGGCGGACAGTATCATTCACCAATTTGAAGATACGCTGGAAACTTGGCCGAGTGAAACCAGCCTATTTGCGCTTTTGCAATCTAAACAAGGTTATCGAACAGTGCTGTCGCAATTCAACAAGCTTGAACAACTTAAGTATCTTATCAATGAAGAGGCTGCGATTCAGTTGGGAGTAGTAATAGGATTTAATGCGACTGATGGCGATTGATATTTCTAGACGCAACTTCACAAAGTTGGCAGGCATCACGGCGATGTCACCTTCTTTGCTTGCGGCTTGCGCATCCACAACGAAAATGGCTCAGGAAACTTTGATAGGCGGTTCGGTTCGTAATAAGGGTGACTACGAAGTTATTGTTTCTGCCGAAAATGCTACTGCTATGCATCGACTGCCTTTACCAGACCGTGGCCATGGCATTGCTGTATCGCCGAATACTAATCATGCGGTGATGTTCGCTCGAAGACCAGGTAGCTATGCCATGGTGTTTGATTATCGTGAAGGACAAGTAATAAAGCTCATTTTAGCGCCAAATAACCGACATTTTTATGGTCATGGCGTGTATTCAAATGATGGTCGATGGCTGTACGCTACGGAAGGAGAGCGGTCGACCAGTCGCGGAATTATTGGCGTTTATGATGTTGCGAATGACTATAAAAAAATAGAAGAGTTTACCGGTTTCGGGTTAGGTCCTCATGAAGTGATCGTGATGGCAGACGATTCGTTAGTCGTTGGAGTCGGCGGCGTACATACCAATGGCAGGCAACCTAAAAATCTTGCAACCATGCAACCTAGCTTGAGTTATCTTTCTTATCAAGGAGAGCTTCTTGAGCAAGCAACACTTGGCGACCATCATAAGAGTATTCGCCACCTTGCTCATGATGGTGACATTACGGTGTTAACAGGTCAGCAATATCGGGGTGAAGCGGAGGACTACGTACCACTTGTTGCTATTCACCAGAGAGGTTCGGTGATGGAAGAGCTGGGTGGAGAGCCTGAGCAGTGGGCAAGATTTAATCATTATATTGCCAGTATTGCAGCGACAGAAACGCATATTCTGGCTACATCTCCTAGAGGAAGCTGCTACGGTATATGGGACAAGGCAACACGTGAATTGCTAGAGATTAATGCGCTCCCGGATGCTTCAGGAGTGGTAGTCAGGAATGGTGACTTTCATGTGAACTCTGGTGCGGGGCAAGTAATTAAAATTAATCCACAACTGGACAAGCAGCGCTTTTATTCTGGAATTCAGTGGGATAATCATTGGAGTGCCATCACATAAATGAGACGGTAGCTGGTTTAGTTTAAAATTGTCCGGTTGATAGTGTGATTTCTGCCATACTTAAGATCCTTGTTTGAAAGGAGGTTGGTAGATGCGAAACTGGCTACTCTCATTGTCTGTTGGTTTATTCTCTCTTGCTACAACTGATTTGACGGTTGCTGCGCCAGATCAGCTTGTCTCAAATTCGACCGAGCTAGCCTCTTATTCTGTAAAACACATCAAGCCAATCCTTCAGCAGGATAATACAAAAGGCTCAACTGAGCTTATAGAGAGTACTCAAGACGCGCTTCTCTATCCCTCGTTAGTTGACTACTTATACTCCAGACTGGATGCTGAACATATATGGAGTGGCAACGAGCTTAACGCTCAGCTAAATCTGCAACTAGATATGATGAAGCTTGCTGGCTTTAGTCCGCTGTTCCAATCAAGAGTAGAACTCCTGCAACGGTATTATCAGCAGGGCGAAGTGGATCGTTATGATAGAGTGGCTACAGATACTTTCTTACTTTATTTAAGCTATGTTGCAGCGTCTCAAGAGCTTGGTAAAGAGTGGTATTTTACTGCCGATCTAATTGAACCTCTTCCGCGTCCTTCGGCAACTGAAGTGGATCTAATGGTAAAAGCTTTCGAAGCGCAAGAAGCACTGGCTTATATCACCTCGTTCGCGTCGCCAATGTTAAAGCAAGATGGATTTGAGAATGCCTACATTGATCTAGTGTCGAAATCGCAAATGACCAAAATAGAGTACCAGCAAGTTGGACTCACGAGACTCGGTGATACGTTACCTAAAGAAGCATATTTAATTCTTCTTGAAAGACTGTCCGAATCAAATGTCTTTATAACCGCAAGGGAAGACCAGTATTTCGATGAATCACTCGACCTTGCTATTCGAGAGTTCCAGACCATTTACGGGTTAAACGATGACGGTATTATCGGTCCCAATACCATTGAATGGTTGAACAAGTCCGCGTCCGATAAACTGCGTATCTTGGCACTCAATTCGGAACGTTCTCGCTTGTGGCCACAGCAGCGCGAAAACATCATTGTCGTCAATGTGCCGAATTTTCAGCTTGAATATTGGGATGAAGGAGAGGAACGATTTGAGTCTCGCGTAATTGTAGGCAGAACCTCGCGTCAAACGCCTCTACTGGAAACTAATATGGATTCGCTTATCCTAAATCCTACTTGGAATGTGCCTTGGAAAATTATGGTTAAAGACATCATTCCTAAAGTAAAACAAAATCCCACTTACTTATTTTCGCAGCGAATTGAAATTTTAGAAGATTGGAACAATCAGGCTCGTATCGACCCTACGATGATTAATTGGCAGGAGGTTAATGCGCGGCGCTTCCCGTATCGTATGCGTCAACAAGCTGGGGAGTTAAACGCGCTGGGTCAGTACAAGTTCAACACACCCAACGCGCAGGCCATATTTCTACACGATACACCTAGTAAACATCTCTTTGATGAGAGTTTACGTGCGTTCAGCTCTGGTTGTGTGAGAGTAGAACACGCTGACCAGTTCGCTCAAGTGTTACTCGAAGCACAAGGGAAAACACTAGAAGATGTCGCAACGGATCGCCCAAATAAAGCGATAGCCCTTAAACAGCGAATTCCAGTACATATCATTTATCAAACCGCTTGGATGTCTGATGGAAAGGCACACTTCCGTGGCGACGTATACCAATACGATGCGAAACGAGAAAGTATGAACAGTGCGGCTTTTTCAAAAAATTGACACAAATTTGAACAATCTAAAAAACGCTTTCTGCTCAAAGGTTAACCGTTGCTAGCTGCAAAAATAAGCGCATTTTGCTCATTTCTGCATTTGAACTAGGCTTGAGAAACACGTATCTTGCGCCGCAATTCAGTAGTTTCCTTTCTTTGAGTAGTATGATCCAAACAAATATTTCTAGACGAGACGCCCTCAAACTTGCATTGTGTGGCGCAACTGCGTCATTGGTGCCTTCGCTATCTTTTGCAATGCCTTCCTCTGCACCAAGAACATTAGCAATGAATAACTTACACACGGGAGAGAGTCTAGAAAGTCGCTACTTTGACGGTGCTAAGTATATTCAATCTGAACTCGCTCGCCTCAATACACTTTGTCGTGATCATCGACGTAATGAAACCCATAACATGGATAAGCGTTTGTTCGACCAGATATCAGAGATTCAGAGCCTACTAGGCGTTAAATCAGAGGTGTTGATCATTTCTGGCTACCGATCTCCAGAAACCAATGCTTCATTGCGTTCGGGCTCAAATGGAGTAGCGAAAAAAAGTCTTCATATGTTAGGTCAGGCTATCGACTTTAGATTAGATGGAGTAAAACTCAGTCATCTTCATGAGGCGGCGCTAACCATAAAGGCTGGTGGAGTGGGGTATTACCCAAGAAGCCAGTTCGTCCATATTGATACGGGTCCTGTGAGAAACTGGTAACACTTGTCATTCCGCTAGCGTGATGTCATAGTCCCGCTAATTGCAAAATTAATAGGATTTATGATGAGTCTTCAATATCAAGTAGTGCCTGTCACTTCATTTGCGCAAAACTGTTCTATCGTTTGGTGTGACGAAACCATGAAAGGTGTGGTTGTTGATCCTGGCGGTGATGTAAAACAGCTAGAAATGTTGATCAAAGAACTTGGAGTCCAAGTTGAACAGCTGGTACTGACCCATGGGCATTTAGATCACGTTGGCGGAACTGAGCCACTTGCAGAGGCGCTTGATGCCAACATTGTTGGTCCTCATAAAGCTGATAACTTTTGGCTACAAGGCTTAGAAAACCAAAGCCAAATGTTTGGTTTTCCTTTAACTAAAGCGTTTGAACCCAATCAATGGTTAGATGATGGTGATACCGTAGAGTTTGGTAATCAAACTCTTAATGTTATTCATACTCCGGGTCACACTCCAGGTCACGTAGTGCTGTTTAATGAGGAATCAAAAGTCGCCTTTGTTGGTGATGTTCTCTTTAATGGTGGTATTGGACGCACAGATTTCCCTCAAGGTGACTACGCTACTTTGATTAACTCGATTAAGACAAAGTTGTGGCCGCTGGGTAATGACGTAACATTTGTACCGGGTCACGGCCCACAGTCTACCTTTGGTCATGAGAGAGCATCCAATCCGTTTGTTGCCGATGAGATTCCGCTCTACTAACAGACGTCTAAGAGAAGCGTACTGACAGTAAGCGATTAAAAGTAACGCTTCTCTAGGATAACTCTCTATCCGCCGCAGCCAAATAGCGGCGGGTAAGACCCACAAACTCGTCTGCAGACCTGTCTAAGTCGGCCTCGGCTACAAATACATCGAATCCATAAAATTCTCGCTGATAACGCATTCGATTTGCCAACATGGCGAGAAGTCCTCTGTACTCTTTTCCTTCATTGGTAACGTAAGCCTCAGAGTCCAACACTATGTCTTCAAAATTAAGTGCTGGTGAGGTTTGCTGAGCACCCAAATAAAGCAATGCACGTTGGCTTAGCAAAAGGTCGGTTGCCACTCTAGGACAGATGCCATCTAAGTAAGGTTGATAGTGTTTAAGTCTGATTCCGATCCAAGGTAACGGTTTATGCCAACCTTCTTGGTGGTGAGTGCATACGCCTATTCGTTCGATATTACTCCATTTAACGACCCAGCCCCCTTTAAATACGTGTTGCTGGAAATGAGTCGCTGTCAGTGTGAAGGTGACACGACTTTTGATAAGCATAAAGTAAGCAAAGGTCATGACTGCAGCGACGAGCGTAATAAACACCAGTGCTTGCTGCCAATTGGGGGAAAGTAGAAGAAAACTAAAACAGGCTAGTCCCCCAACTGCTGCAACGACTTTAATGGTCGGAGATTGCCATGTGTAGTTATGATTGCTGAAATGTAATGTATCCATAGTGACGACTAATTTTTTACCCTATTTGGTTCTTTATACCGATGAAGCGATAATAAAGTTTATTGTTTAAATAATAGCCATAAACGTCCTAGGTCTGCATTTTTGACGCCACTTTGTGTCAATCCTCTACAAAAGCTATCAAAATTTTGGTATAAAACGCGCTTCGAATTTTGACCACTGTCTTGGTGCAGTGAATTGGAGAGAAAACTAAATGAGACTTGCTCATAAGCGCAAAGTGCAATCTAAGTTGCAAAAGCGCGTTAAAGCGGTAGTTGCCAACACAGCAGCTGCAACAAAAACAGAAAAGCCTGTTGTAGCGAAAGCGCCTGTAGTTGAAACCGCAACTGCGACAAAAAAAGTTGATGTAGCCTTAACTCCTAAGCAGCAACAAGTGCTAGACATCGTTGCTAAAAATGCTGACGGTATCAATCCAAAAGGCATCGGCCTAGAAGCTGGCCAAGAAGAAGCGAAAGCAGCATCTTGGGCGACTGGCGCACTTAAGAAGCTTCTAGAAGAAGGCTTAGTGGCTAAAGAACAGCTTGCGGGCAATAAAGTTATCTATAAAGCGCTTTAAGCGTTCACTTTACCCATTCTCAAAAAGACCCCTTATTTAGGGGTCTTTTTGATCCAGAAGACTAAAATGCACTAATGTTAGCGACTGATGTCACAAAAGTAGCGATTGTGTAATTGGTGCCTGATAATAAATGCCTAAGTACTTTTACTATTTCCTTTTAAACCCTACATTCTTAAATTATTGATTTATCGACATTAAGGTTTTTTCTGCGGTTATTTCCTACGTATTTCTACGTAATACCAAGGTCTGATAACGCTAATTAATGGTTTTATCACTGCGTGCTCTCACTAATACCCGTTATTCAGAATTGCATCCATAGTTGTGTGGAATGTGAAACTTGGAGTCGCGACAGTGACTTCAACAGGGAACCTACTCAAGGAACTGAATAATGAGTCTAATCAAGAAATCAGTAACACGTGTCATGAAGAGCACGGCGATTGTTGCAGCAACGTGTTTAGCGTTTGTTGCAGGTACCGCAAATGCAGCCGATAAAGTTTATCGTCTAAAGTTAGCCGAAACATGGGGGCCAAACTTCCCTATCTTTGGTGACGCAACGAAGAACATGGCGAAAATGGCAGAAGAAATGTCAAACGGTCGTTTGCAAATCCGCATTGACTCTTCGAACAAGCACAAAGCGCCTTTCGGTGTGTTTGATATGGTTAAATCTGGTCAATATGACATGGGGCACTCAGCGTCGTATTACTGGAAAGGTAAAGTGCCAAATACCCTCTACTTTACGACAATGCCTTTTGGTATGACGGCACCAGAACAGTACGCTTGGTTCTATCACGGTGGTGGTATGGAACTAATGGAGAAAGTGTATGCGCCGCATAACATGATGTCTTTCCCTGGTGGTAACACTGATGTTCAGATGGGCGGATGGTTCCAAAAAGAAATCAACAGTGTCGATGACCTACAAGGTCTGAAAATGCGTATTCCAGGTTTTGCGGGCGAAATCCTAGCAGAGGTTGGTGCTAAGCCAACAAACATCGCTTCAGGTGAACTGTATACCTCTTTAGAACGTCGTACCATCGATGCACTTGAGTGGGTGGGACCATCACTAGACCTTCGTATGGGCTTCCACAAAATTGCGCCTTATTACTACACCGGTTGGCATGAGCCAGCAACAGAGCTGCAATTCCTAGTAAACAAACGTACTTGGAACAAACTTCCTGACGATTTGAAAGCAATTCTACAAATCGCTATGAAGACAGCAGCGTACGACATGTACATCCAATCGACTCACGAAAGTGGCAAAAACTGGGCGACTATCCAAACAGATTACCCAGACGTGAAAGTTAAAGACTTCCCACGCGAAGTAATGGATGCACTGCGTGATGCGAATGACAAATTGCTAAAAGAGCACGCAGCTAAAGATGAGATGGCAAAAGAAATCCAAGCTTCTCAAGCCGCTTATCTACAGCAAGTACGCTCTTGGACCGATATTGCGTCTAAAGCTTACCTAAACAAGTTCGACAATTAATACCCCCCTTTAAGTGGCGCGGCTCCTGCGCCACTTTTTCCCAAAAAATGGTCATACGCCCTTAACTAAAACAATGAACTAAATATGGCGGATAGGCGGAAAGTTGTATGCGTAGTTTAATTTACATTGAAAGACTGTTTAACAAGGTAGCGGATTTGCTAGGCTGGTTATCCAGTATTTTGTTTTTGCTCTTATTGGTGAATGTTGTTTATGACGTAGTGATGCGCTACGTATTTAATGATGTTTCTATCGCCTTCCAAGAAATGGAATGGCATTTATTCTCGGCGGTGTTTTTACTGGGTGTCCCATACGCAATTAAAGCGGGCGGACATGTACGAGTAGACGTGTTCTACGAGCGTTTATCTATTAAAGCTCAAGCCATCATCGACCTACTAGGCACTTTTGTTTTTCTTTTCCCATTTTGCTTATTGGTCGCTTGGTTCGGTATCGATTTTGCCAAAGAAAGTTACGCGCTAGGAGAGACCTCTGGTGACCCTGGTGGCTTACCTTACCGCTGGATCATCAAAGCGATGATTCCTCTTTCATTCTTCTTTATGGCGATTGCTGGTGTTGGCTTGGTTCTGCACTCATTGAACAAACTGTTCAATCCACACCTCATTTACGCTAAGTCTTCCGGCTCAAACGAATAAGGACATTCTCATGATCGGTATTGTGATGTTTTTTGTAGCCTTATTCGCGCTACTACTCGGCTTTCCTGTTGCTTTCACTTTTGGCGGCATTGCGCTGATCTTCGGTGTGTGGGCGGAAGGGATAGAAATGTTTGCGTTTATGCCATATCGGATACAGTCCATTATGGAAAACACAGTATTAATGGCTGTACCTCTGTTTGTTTTTATGGGGTTAGTTTTACAAAAGACTCGACTAGCTGAACAGCTTCTTGAGTCGATGGGTCGTTTGTTTGGTGGTGTTCGTGGTGGTATTGCTATTTCAACGGTACTCGTGGGTGCATTGCTTGCAGCATCTACGGGTGTTGTAGGAGCATCGGTCGTCGCCATGGGGCTTATCTCACTGCCAGTGATGCTCAAGTACAACTATGATAAAGGGTTGGCCTGCGGCACTATTTGTGCGTCGGGTACTCTAGGGCAAATCATTCCACCATCCATCGTGCTTATTCTTTTGGGTGACGTGTTAGGTGTACCAGTAGGGGATTTATTCCAAGCGGCGTTATGGCCGGGCTTTGTCTTAGTTGGCGCTTATGTCGCTTACATACTCATTTATGCAAAGCTAAACCCAGAGAGTGCCCAACCGATTCCAAGAGATGAAACTATTTCACGCTCAGAAGAAGTAAAAACGGCGCTGAAAGCGATTATTCCACCGCTAGCACTGATTGTTGTGGTATTAGGCTCTATCTTTGCCGGTATTGCGACGCCAACGGAGTCTGCTGCTCTCGGTGGTGCGGGTGCTATTGTTCTATCACTTATGTATCGCCAATTCAGTTGGGGCATGCTCTATGATGCGTCCAAAGAGACGGTGAAAGTGACGGCAATGGTATTTGCGATTCTACTTGGTGCAACGGCGTTCTCAATGGCGTTTACTTATACTGGTGGTGATATGCTGGTAGAGGAGTGGATGCTTGAACTGCCTGGTGAGAAATGGGGCTTCCTAATCATTACCATGGTGGTGATATTGATTCTTGGTTTCTTTATCGACTTCGTAGAAATCTGTTTCATTATCGTACCGATGATTGCCCCTGTGGCAGAGCTAATGGGTATCAATATGACGTGGTTTGCTATTTTGATTGCGATGAACCTGCAAACATCGTTCTTAACCCCACCATTCGGCTTTAGCTTGTTTTATTTGAAAGGCGTAGCCCCTAATGGCGTGACCACAAGAGATATTTACCGAGGTGTAATGCCATTTATTGCGATACAAATAGTCGTCTTAGCGTCGATACTTATGTTCCCAGAATTTTATGGAATGTGATCGGAGCTGCGTTAGCTCGGCATAGTGGTTCATTTCTATTTTAGACATTGCTACTGTTTACAATAGGAAACAATAAGCTACATCCAATGCAGCTTAGAAAAAGGACTTCTATGCCGCTCAAAGCAAAACTTATCTTACTGACACTCATCCCACTTATCATTGTGACGGCGAGTGTTAGTTGGATAACTCTTCATCAAGCAAAAGCCCTCGGAGAAAATGAAATTAACATTTTCCGAGAGAGCCTTATTCGCTCAAAAGAATCTGCTCTTAAAGATAGCGTCGAAATGGCCTTTGATGCTATTGAGCAAGTCTATAACAACTCCTCATTAACTGAAACTGAAGCCAAAAGCCAGGTCAAAGAAACGCTCAATCGTCTACGTTATGGAACCGATGGCTACTTTTTTGCCTACGACAAAAACGGTACCAACCTTGTCCACCCAATTCTTCCGCAGCTTGTCGGTCGAAACTTGTTAAAACTTCAAGACCAAGATGGTGATTACCTGATTGAAGCTCTGTTGTTTCAAGCTCAATCAGGAGGGGGCTATCACCAGTACTTATGGCAAAAACCTTCTACTGGAGAAACGGTCACCAAACTTAGTTATGCAGCTTGGCTGGATAAGTGGGACTGGATGATAGGGACCGGGCTGTATATCGAAGATGTGGCGCAAGAAGTGGCAATATTGAGGGCCGCCATTGATAACAATATCGAGACCACGATATTTTCTATCGTGACAATTTTCGCAGTAACAGTAGCGGTGATTATTGTACTGACTTTAGCGGTTAATTGGCACGAACATAAATTAGCTGATAAAAATCTAAAAGAGCTCGCCCATAAAACGGTGATGTTTCAGGAGGATGAACGTAAGCATTTAGCCAGAGAGCTTCATGATGGGGTAAATCAATTGCTGGTGTCGAGTAAATGTCATCTTGAGTTGATGGACACGAGAAGCGTTGATGATCGTTCTATGGGGCACTTACAGCAATCTCAATCTTCATTGTCAGAAGCAATAATGGAAGTTCGTCGAATTTCCCATCACTTACGTCCTAGTGCTTTGGATGATATAGGTTTGGAAGCAGCGATTACCACTCTCTTGCAAGATTTTAAAACTTACTCCATGGCAAGTACTGAACTGGTTTTAGACTCCAATGCCTCGAAACTCAAATCTGAAGTGGCGACTACACTCTATAGAGTGGTTCAAGAGTCTCTTAATAATATCGAAAAGCATGCTCAGGCGACCAAGGTCACCGTGTTCTTGAAGCAATTTGGCGGTGTACTACAGTTGATCGTCACCGATGATGGAGTTGGATTTGATGTTGGAAATGCGATGAATAGCCGTGGGATTGGATTAAGAAACATGCGCGAACGAGTGGAATTCATCGGGGGAGAGTTCGAGCTGATTAGTGAATATGGAAAGGGAACAGAAATTACCGTGTTGTTAAAGGTAGAGGAGGCAGTGTAATGGATGCCAAGATCCGAGTCGTCATTGTCGATGATCATCAGGTTGTTCTTGAAGGTTTTATGGCTAGGCTAGAGCGGGAACCGGAAATCGATGTGGTTGCAACTGCAAGCAATGGTGTAGAAGCTATTGAGGTTGTCAAAAGCACTTTGCCGGATGTGGTCTTAATGGATGTAAGTATGCCGATAATGAACGGCATTGAGTCCACGCAAATGCTTAAAGAAGAGCTTCCCAATATCCGAGTTCTAATGTTAACGATGCATGATAATCGTGAATACATTATGAAGGTAATGCAGGCAGGAGCGGTAGGTTACATGCTAAAGGAAATCTCCGCAGAGAAAATGGTGCAGGCAATTAAGACTGTGCATCAAGGGTCGACCTACTTTTGTGAGTCAGTCACCCAAACATTATTCTCTCAAGAGATTACCCCTGTCGTAGCGAAGTCCAACCCATTGAGTCGACGTGAAGAGTCTGTGCTCAAGCTAGTAGCTCAAGGTTGTAGTAGTAAGAAAATAGCTCAGATGTTAGACATCTCCTATCGAACGGTGGAGACTCACCGTCAAAACATCAAACATAAACTGGATCTACATTCGACGGCAGAGTTGGCAAAATACGCTCTAGAAAATGGTTTGTCGTAGGGTGCTTAAACGACTTGGTTTAATATGCTCCTAACGAGCATAAAATAGGCGTGAAGCTAGATTTAGCGAGGGTTTAGGTTGTTTAAGTGGACAAAAGCTGTGATCAATTGAGACTTTTACTAAAATCACGACGCATTCTGTTTCGCGTTCTGTTATAAAGAGCGCGCTAACTCTTTGAAAGACTGGATTGGAAATTGGAAAAACACGAAGAAGTATTGGTGGCGTTACGCCAGATTATCCGCGCGATTGACCTACACTCTAAAAAGCTTAAGAAAGAGTGCGGCTTGACGGGGCCTCAGCTTATTTTGATGAAAGCTATCAAAGATATGGGTGATGTGACAATTCGTGAACTTTCAAACTCAACCAATATCAGCCAAGCCACGGCAACGACGATCATCGACCGTCTTGAAGCTCAAGATTATGTCCAACGTATTCGGAGTCAGCAAGACAAACGCAAAGTGCACGCAACACTGACTGAGAAAGGAGAGGAAGTATTGAAAGATTCGCCTTTACCACTTCAGGATAGCTTCGTTCAGAAATTTCAGCGTCTAGAAAGTTGGGAGCAAACTTTATTGCTGTCGTCGATCCAGCGTATTTCGTTGATGATGAATGCCGACGATATTGACGCGTCTCCAGTTCTACAACTCGATAGTAATATTTCAAAGAACTAGTATTTTATTGGAATAGTGGCCTCATCAATTTGGGGCCATATGTCTCTCCTATTTTGGCCCTTAAACTCCCGCTCACTCCGATTTAATTCGAGTTCTAATTGTTAATTGTCTCAGTTCTATTTGGTACGAATTGTCTGACTTTCCTAACATTTTGTGAAATTCCGCTTATAATTTGGTAAAATACAGCGTTTGCAAAGCAGATATCGTTAAGGGTCAGCTGTTCGTTGTAGTCCAGCATTCATAGTTTTGACCTAAAATGCTTTGAGTTGAAAGGAATGGGTCATAGAGAGGATTAATGACAAAGGGTATTGATAAGTACAGTATTGATAGTACTGACTACACTATTGGGCAAGATAATGTCCAGAAATGGGGGTTTGATGTTCACAACCCTGTCTTCGGGATTAGTGCGGGATTTATTGCACTGCTTCTCTTACTAACCGTCATTGTTGATGCGGATACGGCAAAATCTGCTCTTGATGGTATCAAACTAGCAATCATTGATAAATTTGATTGGCTATTCATGTGGTCTGGGAACATATTTGTTGTTTTCTGCCTAGCATTGATAGTGTCTCCATACGGTAAAATCCGCCTTGGTGGTAAAGATGCGGTCGCGGATTATTCGTTTATGTCATGGCTTGCCATGTTGTTCGCTGCTGGTATGGGTATTGGTTTAATGTTCTGGAGTGTAGCTGAGCCCGTGGCTTACTTTACTGGCTGGTTTGAAACTCCACTAGGTGTAGAGCCAAACACTGCGGCGGCAAGAGAGCTTGCAATGGGTGCTACTATGTTCCATTGGGGTCTACACCCATGGGCAATCTACGGCGTTGTTGCTCTTTCACTTGCCTTTTTTGCCTACAACAAAGGTTTACCTTTGTCGATGCGTTCAATTTTCTATCCGATTCTTGGCGACAGAGCTTGGGGTTGGGCAGGTCACATCGTTGATATTCTTGCGGTATTGGCGACATTGTTCGGCTTAGCAACATCTCTTGGTTTAGGTGCGCAACAAGCAGCGAGCGGTATTCATCACGTGTTTGGTGTTGAGTCAGGAATGACTTTGCAAATAGTCGTTATTGCGGTCGTAACATTATTAGCGGTTGTTTCCGTATTACGCGGTATTGATGGCGGTGTTAAGGTTATTAGTAATATCAACATGATCATCGCCTTCTTGTTGCTTATATTAGTTGCTTTTATTGGTTATGCCGTTACATTTGCCGCGATTCCTGAGACGTTGTTTGCGTATATTAAGAACATTATTCCACTAAGCAACCCTCATGGACGCGAAGATGAAGTATGGATGCACGGTTGGACTGTGTTCTACTGGGCGTGGTGGATTTCATGGTCCCCATTCGTAGGTATGTTTATCGCGCGTGTATCTAAAGGTCGTACTGTTCGCCAATTTATTACAGCTGTACTTATCGTACCGACCGCAGTGACCGTGGTGTGGATGTCAGTATTTGGTGGCATGGCTATTGATCAAGTGATTAATCAAGTTGGCTCACTGGGTACCAATGGCTTAGGTGATGTTCCATTGGCGATGTTTGAAATGTTCGATGAATTGCCTATGGGTACGATGCTCTCTATCGTTGCTGTTGTGCTTGTTTTGGTGTTCTTTATTACGTCGTCAGACTCAGGCTCTTTGGTAATCGATAGTATTACAGCGGGCGGTAAAGTCGATGCACCAGTTATTCAGCGCGTATTCTGGGCGTTTATGGAAGGTGCTATCGCAGTTGCGCTACTTTGGATTGGTGGTAATGAGGCGATTGCAGCACTGCAAGCCGGTGCGATTTCATCTGCATTACCGTTCACCATCATTTTGCTGATGATGTGTGTGAGCCTATTGCTTGGTATGAGAACTGAAAAATACTGATTGCAATCTGAGCAGATAAGAAAGAGCGGCTAATTAGCCGCTCTTTTTGTTTATCGATGTTCAAATTATGATTGCTATTAACGGCTTTCATAGAGTGTGTGAGCACTTTCAAGTGCATCGATATCGCTGGCGCTAATGAGGTGTCGTAGCGCCTCGAATTTTTCTTCACTCCATTGATAGATATTGAGTGTTAGCAAACGCTTTATGCTGTCGGCATCAAACCTATGCTTAATGACCTTTGCTGGGTTACCGCCAACAATGGAATAAGGCGCTACATCTTTCGTCACCACGCTATTCGCCGCAACTACTGCACCTTCACCAATAGACACTCCTGGCATGAGCATCGCTCGCATGCCAATCCATGCACCATCAGAAATAATGGTATCGCCTTTCGATTGATAAGCTTGTTCGACATTGTCCAAAAATGGATAGAGTGAAAACCAATCGAGTCGATGAGTGTGGTTGCCACCCATAAGTATTACTGCTTCCGCTCCGATACAGACATAATCGCCTATATATAGTTGGTCAATGTCCCATGGCGGCGACTTATGTCGAGTTTGCTCGTCGCCATGCAGGTAGCGGACGACAGACGACTCGAAACCATTGTCGTAAGCGTCGCTGTAATAACTATGCGTACCTTTAACGTGGATATTAGGGTTAGTCACAGTTTGATGGAGTAGTTCAAACCGAGTCCAATGTTTGGAGTTCATAGTGAACCTCTAAAATTAGCCAAAGTGAATGTTGAGAAATTCTCGCGAGTTTTTGAGTGCTGTCAGCACAAAAGTCAACATTAGCTAATGAATGTGAGGTTGCTTCAAGTAGGCAATGGCCTCGACAACTGCATATTGTCTTTGGTAGATCTTTAACATGTCGAGCCCTAAAGAAATGGAGTGATCAGCCGATTATAGTGGAGTTGATTAAATCTCCAGCATAATACAAATAAAAACATTGTTTGTAAAATTAGTGGGGTCAATGAAATGTCACTACAAAATGCTTATAAGTCAATATATTGGCGCTCGATTTTGCTGCTGAATATGTATATTATTCGCACGCCACGTAGTGGTTAACAATAAAAATAACAACCAAAATCCGAAAAAGACAGAATAATAAACTATGAACTTATCATTAAGACAAAAGCTTATTGCTGCCACACTCAGTGCGGTGGTGCTCATGGCGGTCGCGTTGACCATTCTTGCCGCTAATCAATTATCCTCGCAAACTAATGCTGCAATCAGTGCACGTGCGAACAACGTCTCATACGCTGCTGTAGAAGGCATTAAAAACTGGGTCGATATTCGCAAAACTATCGCCACTGCGTTCAACGGTTTTGTTGATCAAGAGGATAAAGTTCCATATTTACAGCAAGCTCGCATCGCGGGTGGCTTTGACGACATTTTCTTTGGCACTCCAACTGGCGAAATGTTCCGCTCTCACCCTGAGCGTAATCGTGCTGATTACGATCCTCGCACCCGTCCTTGGTATCAAGAGGCTCAAGCTGCGAATAAACAGATTATTACTGAGGCCTATCAAGATGCCATTACCAATGCACTATTGGTGACAATTGCAGAGCCAGTAAAACAGCACGGCCAACTTATGGGGGTCGTTGGGGCTGATGTTCTCATTGACCAATTAGTTAACGATGTAATCAGCTTAAACGTCGGTAATAATGCGACAGCAATGCTCATTGATCTGACTAATGGCACTTTCTTAGCGCACCCTAACAAATCGCTACTTCTAAAGCCTGTGACGGCATTGGGTCAGAGTTTTAATATCCAAACTATTCAGCAAAAAGCGTCCGATAACTCAATGTTGGAGCTTAAACTAAACGGTACAGAGAAGTTGATGTTCTTCTCGAAGGTTCCCGGAACAAACTGGGTGTTTGCGGTGGAACTTGATAAGGCGACAGAACTAGCGGGTCACAAAACGGCATTAACTCAACTGGTTATTACCTCTCTGATTATTCTTATTCTGGTGGGTATTGTAGCGTCGTGGTTGATGAGTTTCTTAGTGAATGACCTCGCGCGCGTGTCAAAAGCATTGAAAGAGATTGCTTCTGGTGAAGGTGACCTAACTCAGCGTTTAGAACCACGTAGTAAAGATGAAGTAGGGCAGTTGGCGAGAAACTTCAATACGTTCGTCAGCTATATGCATGAAACGGTCATGCACCTGAAAGATGTATCATTGGCTCTATCGGAGCAAGCTAAAGATACGGCAACGCATGCCCGAGTGCGTAGCCAGCGTATTCAAACACAGCAAGATGAAATCAACATGGTTGCGACAGCGATTAACGAGATGGCTGCGGCCACTCAAGAAATCGCAAGTAATGCCGACATGACAGCATCTAATTCGTCAGAAGCGGTTGGTGCGAGTAATCACGGTGCTGGCCAAGTTTCTCAAACTCAAGGCTCTATTCAAAATCTGGCGGCAGAAGTTCAAGTGGCGACAGGCGTAATTCAAGAGCTTGAGACGCACGGTAATAGCATCAATACCATTCTTTCGACTATTCAAGACATCGCTGAACAAACGAACTTGCTCGCTCTTAATGCAGCAATTGAAGCAGCACGTGCAGGAGAGCAGGGTCGTGGTTTTGCGGTTGTTGCGGATGAGGTTCGTGTGCTTAGTCAGCGTACTCATGCGTCGACTCAAGAAATTCAAAGTACGATTGAAACCTTGCAAGCAACCACTGCAAAAGCGGTGGGTATTATGAACGATAGTCGAAAACTGGCTGACACTAGTGTTGACGATGCGAACTGTGCTGCAGCGAGCCTAACGCA
This sequence comes from Vibrio mediterranei, assembly GCF_900088415.1. Classification (GTDB taxonomy): domain Bacteria; phylum Pseudomonadota; class Gammaproteobacteria; order Enterobacterales; family Vibrionaceae; genus Vibrio; species Vibrio mediterranei. Next base: position 216,130 of record NZ_FLLQ01000002.1, on the reverse strand, counting down.
AATTCATGCGGCTGTTGAACAAATCAGTGATATGGCTGCTCAAATAGCTACGGCAGCGGAAGAACAAGCGTCTGTGACCTCTGAAATCACTCGAAATACCCAAGGTATACGTGATGTGTCTGATGAGTTAGCTGAAGAAGCTCAGGAAGCTGCACAGCAAGCCGTTGACCTATCTAATTTATCTCAGAAACTAGAGAAAGAGATTGGTCGCTTTAAGATCTAATCTTATTTCCCCTCTGACCAAACGTGGTCAGAGGGGAATGCAAAGTTATAGCCAAATCTCGCTAATCGTATGTTTGCCTTCGAAATGATAAGCAAGCTGAGCTTGCAAAAGTTCTGCTGTCGCGATGGCATCGGTCAGCGCATGATGAGGTGGGTAATCAGGTAAACCATATCGACGTCGGCTTTGACCAAGTCTCACAGAGTCTGCTCGTTTCCCTTTCAGTTTATTAATAATGCCTCCGGTCAGGCGCGATTGATAATCCGATTCGATTTGCATGGTATCGACAACCGGAAACTCAATGCCTTCTCCAATCATTCGCTTAAGCGCACTATTTAGAAAGCCTCTCTCAATGGGTCGATAATGGACCACGATAATTTTTCCCGCTAGCGCTGAAAGGACATCGCCCAATACTTCATCCAATGTTGGGGCATCAAGAATGTCGTTGTGAGTAATCCCGTGAATGACAACGGATTCTTCCTCAAGCTTAGCTTTGGGTCTGATGGTCCAATGCGCTGCTTGCTTGAGACGAATACGAGACGCGTTAAACGGCACTAAACCGATCGAGAGAATTCCGTCTTTGTCCGGATTTAGTCCAGTGGTTTCGAAATCCAATGCAACGAACTCTAACTCATTCAATGGCGTGTCTGCAGCAGGCAGTCCGGCAGAGTAAAATGCGCGTAGGCGCTCATCATTAACTCGTTCTGCCAAGGTCGCAAATTTGTTTGCCCATTGAACGGAAGGGGGCTGAAGTAATTTCTTAATCATTTGAACCTACTTTAACGCGTTATTTGCTTGGTAACGGAATTTGAGGAAATTTTGACCGTTACTTAAGATTTGGAACGCGTCTTTTAAGTTTCGACGCTCAAAGTCAGAAAGATTTTCAGGCTCGATATTGTTATCTGGTTCTATTCCTTGCTCTACGTCGATAGCTTGGTGGCTAATGCGTACCATAGAGATAAACTCAAGCGCGTCTTTGAGATCTCGGGCACGGCCTTTGGGTAATATTCCCGCTTCATGAATGTCGTCCAGTCGTTCAAATGAATTAGTAGAGCGAGAACCTACCGCCAACGCGTGTACTCGAATTAGGTCGACCAAAGGTGCAGTACCACGACGTTTGAGGTTGATGGAGTTGTTATGTTGACCATCTTTTTCCATCACAAAATCTTTAAAGAAACCGAGAGGTGGTTTTCGGTTTAAGGCATTTCGTGCCAAACAAGCAAGGAATCGGTTGTTACGACGGGCACGACGGACAATAAAGCTATTTAGTTGCTCGGCCCATTTCAACTTGCCGTACACACCATCGAGGTCAAAGAAGATCGATGCATTCAACAGGGCTTTCGGGTTAGGATCATCAATCCAATCAGAGAAACACGCTTCCCACTCTTTGCGAGTCATGCGCCATTCCGGATTGGTGGCCATGATGTCACCCGTGCAGTAACTGTACCCACAGTCTGCCAGAGCATCACAAATGAACTTAGCAAAGGCTTCGAAGTACTTCCCATGTTTCTTCTCATCGTAGCTGTCATCAAGAATAATGGCGTTATCCTGGTCTGTGACGACAAGTTGTTCGTCTCGTCCCATTGAGCCAAGTGCTAAGAAGCAGTATGGGATAGGCGCACTTCCGAGTTCTTCTTCTGCAAGTTCAATTATGCGCTGCTTAAAGCTTCGGCCAATGACCGACATGGCGGTTCCTACCATGTGAGCATTAGCATCTTCGTTAACTAAACGGACAAAGCTGTCTCCAACTTGTTCGGAGAGCGATTTAAGCTCTTCAACGGACTGTTGTTGGAAAATACTGCTTACCAGTAGTAACGAGTTCTGCGATTCGTAACGGACGATATCGGTAGTTTCTATGATGCCGATAGGCTGTTTGTTTTTGAGTACCGGTAAGTGATGCACGTTATAACGAAGCATGGTAAGCATGGCTTCGTAAACATAAGCATTGTGGTCGAGAGAAATCACATCTGTAGACATCACGCTACCCACTTCATCTTGTGGGTCAAGGCTCTCTGCTAGCACACGAGTACATAGGTCCCGATCAGTGATAATACCGAGGACCGGAGAAGTGTCTTCCTCATCATTGTCTACAATTTCTGGGTCAATGATCAGTAACGATGATACTTGTTCGTCCGCCATTAATCGTGCAGCGTTTTGAATGGTACTGGAACGCTCAATAGTTGGAGCGTCACGCGTTAGTAAAGTTCTTACTTTGGATGTGGTCAGGTCATTCTCATTGGTGTTGTTGGATACCGCTTGGCGTAGACGTACCGTATCCTCTACTTCTACAAAATCAGCAAATGAGTCGAAGCCGTCATAGAGCTCTTGGAAGATCTCGGCTGACAAGCAGTAAACTAACGTGTCTTCGACAGCTTTTGCAGGAAAACGGACTTTGTTGTTGGTTAGCAGTCCCATCTGCCCAAATAGGTCTCCCTCATCTAGGCGATTGTAGAGCTCTCCTTTTCGACGGTAGATTTCAACCACACCGCTGCGAACCATATAAAGGTCGTGAATATCATCACCAAAGTGGATGATGGGGGTATCTTGTCGGTAGTAAGCGATTTCCATATGTTGAGAGACATAAAGTACGGTCTCTTCTGGAAGTTCGTCAAAAGGAGGGTGGGAGGCTAGGAAGTTTTGAATTTCCAAGATTTCTGCGTCCATGTGCGGCCTTAGCTGTCGGTCAATGCTTTAATACTACACGCAGATACAAAAAAGGTCAGCCGAAGCTGACCTATTATTTATGCCTTATAGCTGCATTTGTTCAATGCTAACGTCTTGATTCTATGAGCTAGAGCTTATAGAACTGCGGCGATACCTTTACATAGTGGACCCATGTTTGACTTTGTCATACCAGCAACACTGATACGTCCAGAACCAACGATGTAAATACCGAACTCTTCTTTTAAGCGGTTAACTTGCTCTTTAGTCAAGCCTGAGAAAGAGAACATGCCATTTTGGCGCTCGATGAAGCTAAAGTCTGCATCTACGCCTTCAGCTTTAAGAGTTTCAACGAATAGTTCACGCATTTCTTGGATACGGTCGCGCATTTCTGCCACTTCTTGTTCCCATTCTGCGCGCAATGCTTGGTCATTTAGAATGTGAGTGACTACTGCAGAACCGTGCGCTGGTGGGTTAGAGTAGATTGAACGAATGATGCTCTTAACTTGAGAGAAAGCCGTAGTTGCTACTTCTTCTGAAGTCGCAACCAATGTGAACGCACCAACACGCTCGTTATATAGACCAAAGTTCTTAGAGAAAGAGCTTGCCACTAGAATCTCTTTGTTGTGTTTAGCGAACGCACGTAGACCTTGAGCGTCTTCTTCTACACCTTTAGCAAAGCCTTGATAAGCAAAGTCAAATAATGGGATTAAGCCTTTTTCTGCAACAAGTTTAGCTAATTGGTCCCACTCATCGGCAGTAGGATCGATGCCTGTTGGGTTATGGCAGCAACCGTGTAGCAACACAATGTCGCCAGCTGACGCTTGTTCAAGATCTGCAACCATGCCTGCAAAGTCTTTATCTTTAGTTTCAGCGTCGTAGTAACGATATTGAGCGGTTTCGATACCTGCAGCGCTAAATACGCCATTATGGTTCGCCCAAGTAGGGTTGCTGATCCAAATCTTCACTTCACCAAGCTGACGCTTGATGAACTCACCAGCAACACGAAGTGCGCCAGTACCACCTGGAGCTTGAGCTGTTTTGGCACGTTTTTCGGCAACGATCTCTGAATCAGCGCCGAAAAGCAGTTTTTGAACAGCTAGACCGTATTCAGCTGTCCCTTCAATCGTTAGATAAGATTTGGTTTTCTCAGTCTCCAGCAGTGCCGCTTCTGCTTTCTTAACAGTCGCTAGAACGGGAGTTTCACCTTGTTCATTCTTATAGATACCAACACCTAGGTTAATTTTCTCTGCGCGAGTGTCTTTTTTAAACTCTTCTGTAAGACCAAGGATTGGATCGGCGGGTGCTGCAACAACTTTTTCAAACATATTCTTCATCCATGTTAATTGAAGGGGCAATCAAAACGTTTGTTAACAAACGACAACAGCCTATTTATACCTTTCAAGGCTATAGGAGACAACTACATTAAAGAAGAAAACAGAAAATTATTTTGATTTGAAACAGAAAAGGACTCTAATTCATTATTTTGATGAGTTAAGTGGTCTAAGAGTTGAGGTTAAAGGAAGGGTAACTAACGTTAAGGCTGGCTTTCATATAAAGAAGGTACACTTATTGTAGGAAATGTACCTTCTAACTCAGAAGTGATATCTAACTCTATTTATCTACTTTTATTTTCTCTGTTGGAACATCTACGTAGTTGGGTTCACACAGTTCTGTATATGAGATACCTAAAGTACTTTCTGCAATCTGATTCCAGTTGCCACTGAGATAACATGGTTGGCTAAAACATCTTCCCCAACCTTGGTTGATGTATGACTGACCAAAATAATGCATACCGTGTCTAGCAGATTCGCGACTCATAAAACCTCCTGTTAGGGCCACAATGTTCATATCTACTATACATATCCAAAGGTTTGATTTGGAAATTATTCGTAACCTTTATTGATAACATGACATCATATTGATAATCGATAATTTGTGGTGGAAAGAATATTTTGGAGGGGTGGATGGGTAAAGCCTGAATGCAGATTATAGCGACTTGCAATGAAAAGAACGTGTACTTGGATGAGGCCGAGGAGAACTAACATACCGAGTGATATACTTTCATCGATATGTTAGCTGCTTAAGAAGTCGAATTAGTCATCATGACCTTTAAGTTCATGTTCCGATTCAACAGCTTGAGTTTCTAGATCTGGATTTTGCGTTAGCTTGTCTTTTAGCCATTCGTTAAGATGCTTAACAATAGCGGTTGTTGCATGCTCTTTTGTTGCGCTTTCATTGTCATCCACTTCTAGCGCTTGTTTTGGGTGCAATCCGGTTTCATCTTCGGCAACATGTAGCCAATCAGGATGCCAGTAATATGGTTGACCACTTGAAGCTTGCCATTTATGAACGCCGTCTGATTCACCATAGTATTCAATGTCTTTTACTGTAAATTTTCCCATCATGAGCCCTCGTTCTATATAAAGTTTACACTTTAAATGTAGTGCTAATAGGATGAATTACCAACTGAATATTCGATTCGAATTTGCAAATTAAGCATTCAATTATCTGCTCTTGAATTGGCATGTGATGAAACAAAAAAGACCACCAAAAGAGGTGGTCTTTAAATTGGATTCTATCTCAGCTCGTAAGAGCAAAATGAGTAAGAATTAGAAGTTCGCGCTGCGTGGTGCACGTGGGAACGGAATCACATCGCGGATGTTTGCCATGCCAGTCACGTAAGATACTAGACGTTCAAAGCCTAGACCAAATCCTGAGTGAGGTACTGTGCCATAGCGGCGAAGATCGCGGTACCAGCTCATGTGCTCAGGGTCGATACCCATTTCTACCATACGCTTGTCTAGAAGTTCTAGACGTTCTTCACGTTGAGAACCACCGATGATTTCACCAATGCCCGGTGCCAGTACGTCCATAGCCGCTACTGTTTTACCGTCATCGTTCATACGCATGTAGAACGCTTTGATGTCTTTCGGGTAATTCTTAACAACAACTGGTGCGTTGAAGTGCTCTTCCGCTAGGTAGCGCTCATGCTCAGAAGACATATCGATACCCCATTCAACAGGGAACTCGAACTCTTTACCTGAATCAAGCAGGATTTGAATTGCGTCAGTGTAGTCTACTTGCGCGAAGTCAGATTCTACAAACTTCTCTAAACGAGTAATCGCTTCTTTGTTGATGCGTTGAGCAAAGAACTCAAGATCATCACGACGTTCTTCCAATACCGCTTTGAACACATATTTCAGCATATCTTCAGCCAGTTTCGCTGCGTCATCAAGGTCTGCAAACGCGACTTCAGGCTCAACCATCCAGAATTCCGCTAGGTGACGGCTAGTATTTGAGTTTTCAGCACGGAAAGTTGGGCCGAATGTGTACACTTTGCTTAAAGCACAAGCATATGCTTCAGCGTTAAGTTGACCAGATACCGTCAGGAATGTTTCTTTACCGAAGAAATCTTCGTTGAAGTCTACATCGCCTTGCTCTGTCAATGGCAGGTTCGCCATATCTAGCGTAGAAACGCGGAACATCTCACCAGCACCTTCTGCATCAGAAGCCGTGATAAGTGGTGCAGACATCCAGAAATAGCCTTGCTCGTGATAAAAGCGATGGATAGCTTGAGATAGGCAGTTACGTACACGCGCAACAGCACCAATAACATTGGTACGTGGACGCAGGTGAGCAACTTCACGCAGATACTCGATTGAGTGACGTGTTTTCGCCATCGGATAAGTATCAGCATCTTCAACCCAACCAACAACCTTAACGTCTGTCGCTGCAAGTTCGAAGTCTTGACCTTTTGCTGGAGACTCTACGATGGTACCTGTTACTTCAACAGAGCAGCCTGTTGTTAGCTTCAGTACTTCATTCTCGTAATTATTAAGATTATTAGGGACCACGGCCTGAATCGGGTCGAAACAAGAGCCGTCGTAGATGGCAAGGAAAGAGATTCCAGCTTTGGAATCACGACGTGAACGGATCCAGCCGCGTACAGTGACTTCACTGTCAACAGCTAGCTTACCGCTTAGTACGTCAGTTACAGGCGCGTAAGTCATGTTATTAATCTTCTCCATGGAGGTAACAATACAACCCAATGACTTTGGCTAACATTTAGCCAATTCATTGGGTTGCTACTAAATTTCTTTTCAAAGGGACATATTACCTGTCAATTTTTACGGTTCAACCTTTATTGTGGTTATTCAGCATAAATTGATTCAGTAACGTATCGAGTTGGTGGGAGAGTTGCTGCAAATCCATGCTAATTTGGTGAGTTTGAGTCGCCGAGTCCGAGGCTTCATTGGCATGCTCACTAATTACGACGGTTTTTTGACCAACGTTTTCGCTGGTTTCTCGGTTAGCTTGTATTTGCTCTTGCACTTGACTAGCGATGTCAGTCGTAGCCTCAATTTGAGATACAACGGTCTGCATTTTATCTGCAAGTGCTTGAACCTCATCCGCTCTTTGGTGAGCTGTTTCGGAGACGTTTCGAACCGCTTGAACGGAATGGCTACTGCCTTGTTGGAATTTGGCAATGATATCTTCAATATCATTAGTCGCTTGCGTGGTTCTGCTAGCCAGAGAGCGAACTTCATCTGCTACAACCGCAAAACCACGCCCTTGCTCTCCAGCTCGCGCAGCTTCAATAGCAGCGTTTAGTGCAAGCAAGTTTGTTTGGTCTGCGATTCCTTTGATTGTCGACAGAATTGCTGAGACTTGCTCTGTCTGTTCATTAAGCTCAGAGATATGAGAGGAGACTTGGGTAATATCTTGTACCAACGATTCGATATCATTACTTGCAGATTGAGCTTCGGTGCTGCTCGCTTTTGTCAGTTCACACGTCTCTTGCATCAACTGCGATGCGCGTTCGGTTGCGTCACTAACAGTGGCCTGTTGCTGTTTCAGCATCTGCATGTTGGATTCTACTGCCGCGGTTTCATCAAGCTGACGTTTGGCGATAGATTCGTTATTTTCGGCAATGCTTGTTAGTTTGTCTGCATTTGAACTGACAGTTTGCGCCGTAGATTGCACTTTAGTCAGGCTATCTGAGACCGTGTCTAGAAATGCATTGATGTCATTAGTTAAATCACCGACTTCATCATTTTGTTTTTGCGATAACCTAATGGACAGATCTTTGCTGCCACTTACACGAGTCATAAATTTGGATGTTGTCTGGACTGGCCCAACAATAAATCGACGAGCAATAAATATCGTTGCTAAGTAACCAAGAAATGCGATGGCAGCCATAATCGCGACAGCAATAGCGGTTCGCTTATTGATGAATCCATTGACTTGATTCAGGTTGTATTCGATGCGAATGGCACCCAATACTTCGCCTTCTTTTGTCATGTGGCAGGTAACGCAATTTGTACCTCGATAGTTGGTACTTGCTTCCATTGGCAGGGCAACGACTAGGCCGCTTCCCCAATCTGCTTTGAACGGCTCTATAACCGTTTCGCCATTGAGGGCACGTTTATCGATGTCATCGACCGCCACTTGGTTTTCTAAACCTTGTACATATAGCTTGGAAACAGCATCTCCTCTAAGAACACGAACGTTTTCAATATTCTCCTGAGCTAGTGCTTTATTTCTCAGCGTTTCTTTTTGAGACATGGTACCTGTGAGCATCATCATGTTTAAGCTATCGAAATAGTTACTTGCTTTGTCATGAAGTTGTTCACTGAGGACTGAATAGATGAGATCCCTTTGTTGGTTATATTGATAAGTTGTCGAGATAATAACCACTGTTCCAAAGACCAATATAAGCGCTATTAAAAGTTTATTTGTAATTGTTAGACGCATAGTTTTTATTGTTAATGATATGGGCTGACAGAGTGAATATTAAGTTAACTTACCGGTGCTCTGGAAGGCATTTGTTGGTAAAACCTCGAAAAGCTCATGGTTTTTTATGCAACTAATCTTGGAATTGAGAAATGAGACAAATATAAGTTGAGTTGGTATATGTCCGTATGAATTTAAATTGGCGGTGAAATAGAAAGCACGGATGAATGGTAGTTTGTACCCTATGCTCAATTATCGGTTAATCAAATCTTAATAAGCTTCTGACTATATGTTGACAGTCTAGTCGTGGTGCAGGAGTAAAACATCATAAAATGTAACTAGTTGTAAATTAATTATGACCGAACAAAATCTCGAAAACACAATGTCTAGAGGCAATGTTAAAGGTAAAGAGTGTCGACTTAGAATAGGTCTAATTGCCATTCTGATTACGTTGTCTGGCTACTATTTGTGGGTTTTATATTTAGCGGCAACACCTAATGTAACGGTAGGTTATCAAACGTATTACATTGATAAAGCGACGCTTTTTTGGGGCAAGGATAATAACAACTTAGTGCTGCCTTTGTCAGGGATTATTGAGCCCGGAGAACAGTCCCCATTTATTAGTCGTGAAGGCTGGAACTACGATTTACACACCGAGCTTGAGCGTAATAAAAACGAAGGTAGGAGACTGGTTCATTCTGGCGGTGTGTATTTTAACTTTGACCAAAATCCAACTCGTTCCGTGTATGTAAAAATTGATCTAGCGAAAAGCATTACTGAGCCCGTTTACGTTTCCATCGATGGTGAACATAAGACACGATTGGAGCCTATCGGTCAGCTGTCTCTTGCAGCTACATTGCCCGCAGCAAATATCGATGCGGCGCGTCCCATCCAATATATGCAATTTGAAACTCCGGCGAGTCTAACGGTCACCAAAATAACGATTAAGGACGGGGCTGATGAAAAGTAGCAACGAGTTTAGTTTATCCATATTAGTTCCCGTGTTTAATGAAGAAGAGTCGATCATACCGTTTATTGATGCGCTGGATAATGCCCTCAATGGAATGCGTCATCAATTAGATATTGTTTTCGTCAATGATGGTAGCTCTGATCGAACTCGTACGGTTATTGAAGAATTGATAGGCAAAGATAAACGGGTCACTTTAGTGAATTTGGCCCGAAATTTCGGTAAAGAAGCGGCGATGACAGCAGGTCTTGATCATGTTAGAGGTGATGCGTGTGTCATTATGGATGTTGACCTTCAAGACCCTCCTGAACTCATATTAGAGTTTGTTAAAGAGTGGCAGACAGGTGAGTGGGACACTGTTTATGGCGTGCGCGAAGATAGAAGCAAAGACACGTGGATGAAACGAGTCTCTGCTGGTGGCTTTTATCGAGTCTTCAACTGGCTCGCATCAGAAACAACCTTGCCGGAAAATGCAGGTGACTTTCGTTTGATTGATCGAGTAGTGATAGAGGCGATGCGTCAACTACCGGAGAGAAATCGCTTTATGAAAGGCTTATTGGCTTGGGGGGCATTTCGTTCTAAAGGGATTACTTTTAAGCGTCCTGAAAGACATGTTGGTGAAACCAAATTTAATTACTGGAAGTTGTGGAATTTTGCAGTAGACGGTTTACTGAGTTTTACTGCATGGCCGTTGCGAATATGGGGATTTGTAGGGTGTGTGATTTCTCTACTCGCTTTTCTGTTTATGCTAAAGATAGTGATTGGCGCAACCTTCTTTGATATTAAGACTCCGGGATATGCCTCGACTATTAGTGTTGTACTTTTCTTAGGTGGCATTCAGTTGATCTCGCTTGGCATTATCGGCGGCTATATCAGCAGAATGTATCGTGAAATGAAACAGAGACCAATTTACCTTGTAGAAGGAATATATGGTCAATATGACAAGAGAAATAACCCAGAACAACCCCCTCTATCCGGGACGCAGCAAGTCGAGAAAGTGAGTTCAGTCCATGCATAATCCAAACTCTTCAATAATGTTAACCAAAAACCAATGGATAACACTCTTGCTGGCAGTGATCACTAGTCGTATCGTTTTTGCCGCTTTTGGTTTAATAGGAACGTACTCATTCAACCCTGAAGCGATCAAGGACATCGATATTTGGCATCAAATGTGTCGCTTTGACTGTGTATGGTTTAGGCGAATAGCGGAAGATGGTTACGCGCTAGTGCCTAGCTATATGAGGCAAAGCAACGGAGCTAACTGGGCGTTTATGCCCATGTCCCCCTATCTCGCGAAAACAGTGAATTACGTCGTTAATAACATCAACCTGTCATTGGTCTTAGTGTCTAATGTGACCCTCATTGCTGGCACTGCTGCTTTAGTGATGGCATTGAAACAGATGAAACTCAGCAATAATGCGCAAGATACGGCAATATGGTTAATGTGCTTCTCGCCTTATACGGTTTATTCATTAGCGGGCTATTCTGAGCCGCTGTATATTGCCTTGGTAGCAGGACTCTTCATTGCTTGTTATCGCCAGAATTGGTTATTGGTCGCTGTATTAGGGATGTTAGCTGCAGTGACGCGAAATCTAGGTGTGATGTTAGTATTCTCTGTACTCATTATTGGCATCCAGCACTATGGGTTAAGTAGTTTTTATCGATTTAAAACTCGCGGTTTGGCGGTTATTGCGGCTATTTGGGTCATCCCATTAGGCTTCTTTACTTACATGGCTTATTTGTACTTCCATATGGGAGATGCATTGGCATTCGGTCATATTCAAGTGGCGTGGGGCAGAACCTTTAGTAATCCATTTGTTTGGTTGGAATATGGATTTGAAAGAGGTGGTCCAAAGCTCTATCTCACCATTGTTTCTTTACTTGGCTTCGCACTTAACGGCTATCTAATCTACAAAAAACGTTATGCTGAAGCGCTATTTATGTTTATCAACTTAGTGATACCTTTATCATCGGGTGTCAATGCGATGCCGCGTTATATCTTTGGTTTGTATCCTACTTATCTGGCGATTATCTTGCTGCTTGAATCTTACCCAAGAGCAAAAATGCCAGTGCTGTTGTGCGGTGCAGCCATGTCGACATTTATATCTATCGGGTTTTTCTCGTCGTCGTTCTTTACGGTATAGCTTGAGATAGAGCTCGGTTTTCAGTAGGATTGCGTGTCATTTTTTAACAGAGATATCCTATGAAAACTGAGTTGTATAAAGAGTTCATGTTCGAAGCTGCGCATCATCTTCCGCATGTGCCAGAGGGCCATAAGTGTGGTCGTCTGCATGGACACTCTTTTTTAGTACGTCTCTATGTTGAAGGTGAAGTCGATCCGCATACTGGTTGGGTAGTCGATTTTGCAGAGATCAAAGCAGCATTCAAACCAATTTACGATCGTTTAGACCACTACTACTTGAACGATATTGAGGGATTAGAGAACCCTACCAGTGAAGTACTGGCCAAATGGATTTGGGGGCAGCTTAAGCCTAACCTACCGCTATTGAGTAAAGTAGAGATCAAAGAAACGTGTACTGCAGGTTGTATCTACAAAGGCGAATAAACCGCTAGCTGCTAAACGTTACTATGACCATAAAAAAACCGAAGCTCAGGCTTCGGTTTTTTTGTTATTGGAATTTGTCTATTAGCAAACAACCTTGATTGCCAAACCACCTTGAGAGGTTTCACGGTATTTAGCATTCATGTCTTTACCCGTTTCAAGCATAGTTTCGATAACTTTATCCAATGACACACGAGGTGCTGAAGCACGGCGAAGCGCCATTCGAGTCGAGTTAATAGCCTTAACCGCTGCAATACCATTACGCTCGATACAAGGTACTTGAACTTGTCCAGCAACTGGGTCACAAGTTAGACCGAGGTTGTGTTCCATTGCGATTTCAGCTGCCATACAAACTTGTTCAGGGCTTCCACCCATAAGTTCAGCAAGACCTGCCGCCGCCATAGAACAAGCAACACCAACTTCACCCTGACAACCTACCTCTGCACCAGAAATCGATGCATTTTGTTTGTACAATCCACCAATTGCGCCCGATGCAGCGAAGTAGCGGATGTAGTCTTTTTCAGTCACGGTTTGGATAAACTTGTCGTAGTAAGCAAGTACCGCTGGAATGATGCCACAAGCACCATTGGTCGGAGCGGTAACAACGCGACCACCTGCTGCGTTTTCTTCGTTTACAGCAAAAGCAAACATATTCACCCAGTCAACTACTGACATAGGGTCAGTTGTGGTTTTTTCTGATGTGATCAATTGTTGGCGAAGTGCTGCTGCACGACGTGGAACACGCAGTGGACCAGGCAGAATGCCTTCAGTGCTCATGCCGCGTTCCATACACTCACGCATTGTTTTCCAAATATTAGCGAAGTACGTACGAGTCTCTTCATCTGAGTGTACAGCGTGCTCATTAGCCATAACCAGTGTGCTGATTGATAGGCCATTTTCTTTACACAGCTCTACCAGTTCTTCCGCTGAGTTGAACTCATAAGGAGCTTTTAATGCTGATACTTCTTCTTTCCCGAAGTGCTCTTCATCAACAATAAAGCCGCCACCAATAGAGTAGTAAGTTTTTGAATACGCTTTTTCGTCATCGATCCAAGCGTGGATCTGCATGCCGTTTTCGTGAAGCTCTAAATTAGTGGAGTGGAAGTTCATGCCGCCGTCACGAGGAAATGAAACGGTGTGACAGTGCATGCCAACTGGAAGACGCTCTGTTTCTTCAACACGGGCAATGAAACTTGGGATGGAGTCGATGTCGACTTTTTCTGGTGAGTTACCAGCCAAACCCATAATGATTGCGATATCTGTGTGGTGACCTTTCCCTGTCAGTGATAGTGATCCATAAACATCTACAGTGATCTTGGTGATGTCTCTTAGCTTACCCATTGAACGTAGGTCGTCGATGAACTCTTTACCAGCTTTCATCGGGCCTACGGTGTGAGAGCTTGAAGGTCCAACACCAATTTTGTAGATATCAAAAACACTGATCATACTGATTTACCTCTAGAAAAGCCCCCAAAGTACATGGAGGCTTATATTATCGTTATTGTTTAACCGAGATGTTCAACTGACGAAGTCAATTAAAAAGCGCCGTAGATTACAGAAGTAATCGCTGCAATACCACAGATTGCTGTAAAGATTTGTACAGGTGCTGAAGTTTGGAACTTAGCCATAGCCGGTACTTTCTTCATTGCGTATACAGGCATTAGGAATAGGATTGCCGCAATCATTGGCGCGCCCATTGTTTCAATCATGCCTAGGATGCTTGGGTTGATGATAGAAACAATCCAAGTAGTAATAACGATAAATAGTAGAGATGCTTTCTCGATCTTAGAAACTGGTGCTTTAGAACGAGACTTACCTAGACCTACAAGACCTTCGTGTGCACCTAGGAAGTGACCAAAGTAGCTTGAAGTGATTGCGGCGAACGCAACAACAGGACCAAGGATAGAAATCAGTGGAGACTCGTGAACGTTAGCTAAGTAAGAAAGAACAGAAATGTTTTGCTCTTGTGCAATCGCTAGTTGCTCTGGAGATAGAGATAGAACAACAGAGAATACGAAGAACATTACAAAACCCATTAGCATCATCGCTGCACCGCCAGTGATCATGTCAGTCTTCTTAACTGCATCTTCACCGTATACACGACGCTGTTCTTTAGAGAACTGGCTGATAATTGGGCTGTGGTTGAAAGAGAAAACAATGATTGGAATTGCTAGCCAGATAACTGCTGGCATTGAACCCCAGTCAGGGCTAACGCTCATCATTGAAGTATTCCAATCTGGGATTAGGTATACAGATAGAGCAAGTAGGATGAATACTAGTGGGTAAACCATCGCGGAAGTCGCTTTCAGCATAAGCTCTTTCCCGAATACTACACCACAAGTCATTGCTGCAATCAGACAGCCTGAAAGCAACCAGCGTGGGATAGATTCCATACCCATTTGGTTCACTAGGAATGAATCAACTGTGTTTGTGATACCTACACCGTAGATTAGAACGATTGGATAGATAGCGAAGAAGTATGCAAAAGTGATGAGGTTCGCACCAGTTTTACCAAAGTGTTCTTCTACTGTGTCGGTAATATCTGCTTCTGGGTTCTTAGCAGAAAGAACGAAGCGAGCTAAGCTTTTGTGTGCAAACCAAGTCATTGGTGCTGCAATTAGGGCTAGGATAACTAATGGCCAAAAACCGCCAGCACCTGCTTTGATTGGAAGGAAAAGTACACCAGCACCAACCGCTGTACCGAATAGAGAAAGAGCCCAGGTGAAATCCTTATAGGTCCACTTAGACGAAGAACGGCTAGTTGCCGCAGTAGTTGTGGTAGTCATAGTTTGTTACTCATTTTGGGAACAGGAAATAAGTCGGGGGCATTTTGCATGCTTTTCTCACGTGAAAATTAGATCTAGGTCATGATTTGTAGCGGGATATTGATACTAATGATGGATTCGTTATTTGGGTCACGTTTTTTACGTGCCAGAGATTAGATTGACTATTGCAATGCATTAGTAAAACTAATGCTAAATAACGCAATCGATTGGCTGGTGTTGGTGGTCTGTTAACTAAGTTGCAGCTGTGTTTGTAAACTTTCAATTATTTGTGCGGTCACTCCCCAGATGAAGTGCTCTTTATATGGAATAGAGAGAACGCGGTGTGATTTTCCACGCACAATAAACTGCATTGTTGACATGTTTTCTGGGTGAGCGAGAAACTCAAGTGGTACCTCAAATAGAAAATCCACTTCATTAGCATCTATCGATGGGCGGTAATTACTGTCCACAAATGCAAGAACGGGTGTCACGTTAAACTGGGTAACGGTGACCAAGCGAGGGAGATGACCGATGACGGATACTTCGTCATAGCGCACGCCTATTTCCTCTTCAGCCTCGCGAAGAGCTGTGAAGGTTGCGTTTAGGTCATCTGCTTCAACTTTTCCTCCCGGAAAACTAATTTGTCCCGGATGATGCTTCAAATGGCTTGCGCGTTTCGTCAATATGACATGAAGACGCTGATTTCTTTCAACTAAGCCGATAAGAACGCTCGCTTCCCTGAGCGCTGATTGATCAAGATGTTCCGTCCTCGATTTAGAACCAGCATGATAGCCCGCTAACTGATGTAACTGAAATCGTTCTAAAAATTCGTGCTTAGTCATTGGTGCCTTACTGCTTAGTTATACGGCGGAAGCGAGATATTCGTTGATTTGTCCCTTGATAACATCGAGCTCTTGAACAACAAACTGAATATCTTCGCTGTTAGGAGCATCACTGTTTCTGGTTAAACCTTCTATAGCTTCGAGTTTTTCGACGGCCTTAGTTTCACCAAAACTAGCTAGTATGCCTTTCAATGAATGGGCGGTAATAAATAACTCACTCCAATTTTGTTCGTTGAACAAAGTTTGGATTTTTTCCGCACCATCTTCGTGTTCTTCCATAAAAGCCATGAATACAGCGGCGATGATATCGTCGTCATTATCCATGTAGCCGCGCAAGACCTCAAAATCTATCATTGTAGCGTCCCTGTTGTTGTAAAGAATGAATAAGTGATGTTCCTCAGTAGATTACCTACCAACTTCAGATAGTTACAAAAATAGTATAGTTCATAGAAAATTAAAATCTGCAGAAACAAGAGATCTAAACTTGAATGACCACAAAACCAAATTTCTAATACTTTTCTACTATTTTTAAGGAAATTATGCTTATTCGATAGGACTAAATTTTGATGCATAGCATAAACGCGTCTATGCTTATTCGTGCGACTTAGATCACATCAATAATAATTAATTGGCTAGGAGCAGCGCCATACAAAGGAGCTAATCATGAGCACAAGGACAGAAAGGCTTAGCAAGCAATATGAAGAGCGTGGTTCGGACTTCTACTCAAAATATATCCATGACGTTGTGGGTATTGATCTGCTATCACCGGAACAAGAGTATCACTATGCGACGTTAGCGCGCAGAGGTGACAAGGCTGCTCGAGACGTTTTAATTGAATCCAATTTACGTTTAGTTGTGAAAATTGCCAGAAATTATACGAAGAGGGGGCTGAGTAATCATACTATTCTTGATCTCATCGAAGAAGGCAATTTAGGACTGATTAAAGCAATTGATAAATTTGAACCCGAGAAAGGATTTCGTTTTAGTACCTACGCGGTCTGGTGGATTCGAGAGAGTATTGAGTCGTCGTTGATGAACACGGGACGAACAGTTCGCTTACCCGTGCATGTTATCAAGGAAATCAATCGACTGTCGAAACAGACAAATGAGATTATTGCCGACCTTCAACGTCCTCCTTCAGTGAAGGAGATTGCTGATAAAACGCTGAAATCTCAGGCACAAGTGAGTGACTTGATCCATATGAGCGGATTTATAGAATCCAGTTCGTCAGTTGACACTATAGATAAAGAGTTTCAAAGTTTAGAAACTTGTCGTTCTGAAGCTATCCCAGAACCTTATGACTTATGCCACAATGAAAAATTGTTGAAGAGTCTGGAAAGCGTTGTACTTTCTCTGCCAGAAAAATACCGTGATATCGTGATTCACCGCTTTGGTTTATTTGGCAAGGAAGTACTTACATTGGATAATCTGGGAGAAATGTTTGGACTGTCGAAAGAGCGAGTTCGTCAGTTGCAGCAAGAAGGGATTCAAAAATTACAGAACAAACTAAAATTTGATGGCTGGATCAACTAGTTCAAGTAGCATAGTTAGTGAATCTTTAAATCATTTTCTACTTGTTTTAATAAGAGCGTTAATCTCGCTTTGGAGCTTGATGGCTTCATTGTCGTCATTAAACGTTTGAACGCGGCTCTGTATACTTGATTCTTAATAACAAGCATCAGAGTCGTTTCTAACTTTTTCAAACGAGCGGCACTCTCGCCAGTGTCAAATGAAAGTTCATCGAATTTGCTGGATAGACTTGATTTGTGCTTTTCAAAGCACGGCGCATATCCTGATAGATACCAAGCTTCGACCATTTCCCTAACTTCTATTTCTTCGAGTGGTAATTCACTTTCGGTAAAGTCCACTCGCTCAGGAAGTGATTGGTTATACTCCGTATCGAAAATATCGTTTATATACTTATACATACCTATCTACGGTAGCAGTATGGCTAACGTCCGCTATCTATTGACAATATTAAATATAATCTAGCTAAATGAAAATTAAAAGCAATTCCATTTGGTGGTTGATTAATCCTATGACTTTACGCCTACATGTTTTGTTAGCAAGTATTCCAGGTAGGCTTTCTCAATTGAACCAAACCGCCACAATGAGGCAACCCGCTTTGCTGCGAAGTAGTAGGCTTTGTGTTTGAGCAATGTGTTCAAGATGACACTAAGCCGAGAAAAGTTGTTGGCGTGCCACCAGAAGTCTAATTTCGACTTTTTAGCAGTTTGAAACGGCCTCAAACCAGTATCAATCCAACATCGAAGTATTTCTCTTATTTCGAGCTCTTCCTCCGGAATATCGCCGCTCACCAATTGTCCTTGAAGAGGAGGCGTTATCCGATATTGTTCATCGTACACGTCATTGACATAAACGTACTGCATGACTTGCTCCTTTTCTCTCAGATCTAGTGAACAAGCTAGGAATAAATTTGGTGTATTCAACTTTTAATTCATCACCTAAGTTAACTTGATTTCATATTCCTATTACCTAGTTTACTTTTGAACACGTTGTTGGCAGATAATTATAAAAGTGAGAAGCGAATGCTTTCTACCATGCATGACGAAAAGAAAACTTTTTGGTCGGAAGATCTCTCTGAGATTACCTCGGTAATTTCTAAAGGAGAGTTCTGGCAGAAGGTTTTGCATTGTGAGACAAAACGAACCACAGTGCAGCCACCATCAATTGACTATATAAACCAAATTCTATTGTTGATTAGGGATGTCCAGTTCAATGGTCTACCTGCGGCCGTTCCCATTGCCCTTGAGACTACCTCAGAAGATTTGTTTATTGTTAAGTTCGAAATCTATCTAATTTTGGACAACAAAGTAAAAGGAAGTGTTGAGCTTCTATCTCAATCTCAAGCCCAAATAAGCTTATTTTCCATGATTGAACACTTGCTCGACGACCCGCATCGAGGTGTGTTAGTGACCGATCAAAACCATAATGTGCTCTTCACAAACAACCGATTGTGCTACGAGCACAATATTTCTCCTATCAGCGTTTTGGGCAGAAACATAGCGGATATTCAACTGCTGCAAAGTGATGCTAACCATATGGACGTATTCAAAGGAAGAATATCTCTAACCAATCGATGGCAAGGAGCCGTTATCACCCGAGCGAGAGACTCTCAAGTTCGGCTAGAAACAATCAGTGTAAAGAAAGTTGAGTTGTCTGATGGTAAACATATTTTTGTCTACATTTTCTTCGGTGAAAATTTTTCTGAAAATACGGCCAACAGCTCGGTAAATACGAACTTTCAGGAAGAGACAGCACAGGATGAAGCGTCTTTTAGAAAAAGTGCAGCAGAGCTGTCAAAGAAGAATGGCAAGCATATAGTGATCAGCTTTAAGCCTCATTTCTACAGTGAGCTGGAAAAAGAATCACGTGGCAAGGTCCTCGCAGCATTGAAGTCGTCACACGATAAAGCAAGTTCCGGCTATTTAGGGCGCAATACTTTCGTAGCACTGGTAAAAATACGTGAAAGTGATGTTGAAGACTTGGCCACTATTAACACGTGTATTAAGCAGTTTTTTAAGGGTATGCGAAAGTACTTAGATGACCATTTAGTGAATGATATTGCTGATGGTCAAGTTGGCGTTGCCCTTCATGGCTTTAATGGTTGTGGTATCGACGAAGTGATATCGCAGTCGGTACAAGCGATGTTTGTCCATGATTCTAAAGTGAGTAGCGTCAATTTCTATGATGAAAAACTGGTTCAAGGCAATATACGCAGAAAGCGTTTGGAGCAGCTACTGATTGACGCGATCCGCAATAAATCCATTGACGTCAACTTTCAACCAATAGTTGATACCCATACTGGAGAGATCGTAAAACTGGAGGCGCTGTGTCGATTTCGCTTTCAGGATATGTCTTACACGGTTCAAGAGATGATACACCTAGCAGAAGAGCTTAATCTGATATCGGCTCTTGATTTGATGGTGGCAGAGCGGGCGATTGAAGAATTTGTGGGTATTACTTCTGGTATCTCTAAAAAGCTCTCGTTGTCACTAAATTGTTCAATTGCCGAATCAGGCCAGCCTTCGATTCATTTAGCGGAGTTATTTGAGCTTATTCAACGATCGCCAGTAGCCAATGACGATGTGACTATTGAAATTACAGAAACTGCCTATTTCGAAAACAATGCCTATAACGCCAACTTGCTAGAGAAAATTCGTTCAGCTGGAATCAAGATAGCGGTTGATGACTTTGGGACGGGTAGCTCTTCATTCTCATACTTCAACGACTTTCATTTTGATGAACTTAAAATCGACCGCAAGTTCATCACCAATATCAATGAGGTTAAGCAGAAATACTTTGCCGTTAATATGTTGCGTCAGCTCTCACACGACTTGAATATTAAAGTCGTCGCTGAAGGTGTAGAAAAAGTGTCGGAATTGGAGACGTTAAAGTCCATTGACGTGGACTATATCCAGGGCTACTTCTTTTATCGCCCCTTGACATCAAGTCAGGTACGAGACGTTCTTAAGTATGCTTCTGACACTAAGCGACACTAAATTTTCCCAGACTTACTAGAGTATATGATGAGTGTAGATAGCTATCGACATCAAGTTGTTGAGTTCCAATCTGGTTTACTCGTTTTTTCGCGAGATTACCTCGTTGAGCATGTTGAAAAGCTCAATGGCTTATCGCCTGAGCAAGTACTTTGTGAAAGTGGTGAAGGGATCTTTAGGGATTATGGCAATGGAGTTTATGCTTACTTACCGAAGAAGGAATTCGGTGGAGTGTTGTCACTTCGATGCCTGATAGAAGGTGTGCCACTGCAAGTGCAATGTAATCTACTATCAGAGCCCCATATTGTGGTCCCTGAACAATTTCAACTAGTGCGGCCTGAGAATAGCCCCATTGGTTACTCAATCCTTTCGGATGGAACCATCGCTATCAGTCGAGATGCGCTTGTCCATCTTGTGAATGAGAAACTTGGCCAGGCAGGGAGGAGGAGTTCTAGAATTGCAATCGAAGTTAGAGCAGTCTCAACCGACACGTTAAACTATCAATGCAAACTGACCAAGGAGTTTTGTTTCGTTTCATCACCGCATCCGCATTCGATAAACAGTGCTCAGCCCTTGTCTTGTGTTCTCATCGTCGAAGCGTTCAATCTATTTAATGAACAGCGTTTTGAGCTAGTCCTAACTCTTGATTTTATTCTGTTAAAGAACTTAATTGTAAAAACAGAAAATACTATGCATTCAAGAAATGCGTTAGAGCAGATAGACCTAGTTGGCTCTCCTTCGCAATTTGCAAGTCCGATAGTCTACGCCGACTCTGTATATTCGTTTTCCAACGAGAGCTACTTACGTCGCTTGCCAGATGGGTCTTTCAGTCAACCTAAGAGTGAGTCAAAAGGATATATTTATTTGTTGTCTGACGCGGTGGAATATATTGCGACTGGAATTTTCATAACACACATGCAAGCAGTGCCGATGCAAACGAGCCTGAAAGCGTCGAACAAATGGTGTGACATTGAAGTCAATAAAAGGGATTTGATCTCCACCTCTGTGAGCAATCAATGTGCAAAATCCCTTCACCAGTTAGTATTCGAGCACTCTGATTTGGTTCAAGTAAAGTCAGAAAGCGAAGGGGATTTGACGTTGTCTTCTGTCAATCGTAGTAAAGGCCTCGGCAAACTTTCTCTCTCTGGCGAGGATGGAGATAGTAGTGACGGCTATTTAACTTTTGATCTGATCTTTATGCCCAACCTAATTTTCGATAATTGTATTCAAACTAAAACTGGTAACTATTGGGAAGTGTCGACTCGAGAGATTAAAGCTCTTTTGAGTAGGCGAGTTCATAAACGTATCGCACATATCGATGTTAATTGTAGTGATGGGTTAGTCACAGCAAACAACATGAACACCTTTACGTTATGGGCTGTGAACCGCAAAGCGCAAACACAGCTGAATTTAACATTGAGTTTTGATGATGGAACATTAGGTTTTTCATCAATCACTATTTAACTAGGTTATTGATTGTGAACACGATTAACTTGGATTTAGTATGAATAATGTTCTAGAACTTAATAAAGGAAACGAAATACTCATCGAGTCTAGCAAAGATAAGGCTCAATATCGGCAAGAGAGAATTTGACCTCTCAACCTTGGGGAGATTGGCTATGAAAGGAATCATTTTTACCGAATTTATGGAGCTCGTTGAAGAAAAGTTCGGTTTAGACGTGTTGGACGAAGTACTTGAAATGTCGGGAGATGAAGGTGTTTATACCGCAGTAGGTAGCTACGATCATCGAGACCTAGTAAAGCTTATTGTTAACCTAAGTAAAAAGACAGATATTGCACCTGACACCCTACAGCAGGTATTTGGACAAACAGTGTTCAAAGCGTTACTCGCATCTATACCTGAAGGCGCCAGCATTGGCCAAAGTGCATCAACATTTCAATTTATCCGCCATGTAGAGGATTATATTCATGTTGAGGTGAAAAAACTCTATGCCGATGCAGAACCTCCAAAATTTCATTTCATTAGTGAGACAGAAACTGAAATGGTCATGGATTATCAAAGCGCCCGCTGTATGTCTAACGTATGCTTGGGTTTAATTGAAGGCTGCGCCACCTATTTTGGAGAAACATTGGAGGTCAAAATGAGCCCTCAAACAGAAGACGGAAGCGTCGTTCGGTTTAGTCTATCTTTAGTGTAAAGAAATAATGACAAGTAGTTCAGCGATTGAAAGAAAGCTTAAACGTGAGATAGCCGCGAGGAAAGCGGCTGAGAGTTTGCTTGAAGCAAAGAGTTTAGAATTGTTTAACGCTAACCAACAATTAGAAGTAGCGTTGAAGCAGGTTGAGCAGCGTTCTGAAGCAAGCTTTAAGCGACTTGAATTTCAACAGCACATTGAACGTATTCTTATTCATTTTGGAAGGACCTTTCTGCGCAGCAACCTTGATGATGTGTTGCTCTCAGATTTGATCAAGCAACTAAGTGAAGCCGCTGAGGGCATCTGTTATCACATTGAACTGACTGATGATTTGACTCCTACGCTCACCAATAATCGCTTCAAATCGTCAATTCAGAACGATGAAGACAGTGATATTCCGATGTTGAAAGCTTCTATTCCGATTCAAGTGGAGCAGAAAAACGTTGGAAAACTGGAAGTAAGGCTCGTCGGGGAAGATTTTGACCTCGCGTTTATTGAGAGCCAAATGTCGTTGGTTTGTGAGCTGTTATCGAGTTCGATTACACGGCAACTGATTAACCTTAGATTAGTTAAGTCGAAAGAGCGTGCAGAAGCGTCTGAGCGTTCTACCCGTGAATTTCTTGCAATGATCAATCATGAGTTAAGAACGCCACTAAATGGGTTACTCGGTAGTGTTGAACTGCTTGCTGATACTGACTTAAAAGGAGCTCAACAGGAGTTGCACACTAACTTGAGTCAATCAGGTCAATTACTCAGGTCGATCATCAATGATTTGCTGGACTTTAGTAAAATTGATGCTGGTATGTTGGAGTTAATAGATTCTACGTTCAAGTGGACCAATCTTCAGTCAACGTTGTGCAGCATCTTTGAACATAAAGCTGCAGAGAAGCAAATTGGATTCACTGTTTGCTCGGAGGGGTTCGAAAATAAGAGACTAAAAGGTGACCTAGAACGTCTGACTCAGATATTTGTAAACCTTATTGGTAATGCGATCAAGTTTACCGATGAAGGTAGTGTTAAGGTCACCGTAAGCTTAAAAGACAAAGGGTTTGACTTTTCAGTGGTCGATACCGGAATTGGTATTAGCCGATCAGCTCAAAAGAAACTGTTTCAACCTTTTACTCAAGCAGATCGTTCGAGTTCACGAAATTACGAAGGTACTGGTTTGGGTTTAGCCATTTGTAAAAGGCTTGTTGAGCTAATGGGTGGCTCTATCTCACTCAAAAGTGAAGTAGGCGAAGGAACGACTTTCTTTGGCTTTTTGCCAGTAGGTATTGAAGAAGTAGATGAGAAGGAACGCGTGCAACAAAATCTCGATATCATCGCGCAAGACTTCTCAGCACTCAAAGTGCTTGTCGTTGATGACATCAAAATGAATCAGGTCGTGATTACTAAAATGCTGAGCAAAGTCGGTATCACACCTGATCTTGCTGTTAATGGCCTTGAAGCGGTTGAACATGCGACCAATCAGCAATACGACATCATATTCATGGATTGTCGAATGCCAGTGATGGATGGATTTGAAGCAACGAAACGACTACGAGATGCAAGCTACGCCAAACCCATCGTGGCACTAACCGCAGGCACAACACGAGAAGAACGACAAACTTGTTATGATGTGGGTATGGATGACATCTTATCCAAACCTTATACCGCAAAAGACTTGACCCTCACACTCTCCAAATGGGGGCCAAGCTCTGGTTTAGATGCGCTCTGACTAAAGGTTGCCAAGGGTTGGCAAAATTCTACCTAATTTATCGAAGGTTTCTTGATACTCCGCATCACATTCACTGTCGGCTACTATACCGCCACCGGCCCAAGCATAGATTTGACCTTGTTTTGCGATGAGTGTTCGAATGGTAATACTAGTGTCCATAACGCCATGAGCACTGATGTAGCCAATGCTACCGCAATATACACTGCGAGTGTGAGGTTCTAGTTCCTCAATGATTTCCATGGCTCGTATTTTAGGTGCGCCAGTTATTGAACCCCCAGGGAAACAAGCTCTAAGAAGGTCTGTAGCGCAGTATTCTGGAGCCAATTCACCAGTTACTGTACTTACCAAATGATGAACAGCAGGGAAGCTTTCGATATCAAAAAGCTTAGGCACTTTAACACTGCCTGGAGTTGCTACTCGTCCGATATCATTGCGAAGCAAATCCACAATCATCAAATTTTCTGCCTGATCTTTGGTCGCTGCTTGTAGCTCTTCTGCGTACGCTTTATCTTGTTCCACATCGACTGCTCTCGGTCGAGTACCTTTAATTGGTTTGGTTTCAATACAGTTTTGATGAAGCTGTAAGAAACGCTCAGGGGAAACACTGATTATCGCGCTATCGTTGGTTCGGATAAAGGCACTAAACGGTGCTTGATTCTGGTTGTCCAACAGATTAAATGCCTGCCACTCACTACCAGTATATTGAGCTTGGTGTCGTTGCGCTAAGTTAATCTGATAGCAGTCTCCAGCAGAGAGGTAGTTTTGTACTGAAAGAAATTTGTCTTGGTACTGTTGCTTGGTCATGTTGGACTGCCAATTCGACACCAACGTAAACGGATTCTCTTGAAGGGAGACTTGGCGCTCTAACCATTGCTTATGAAATTCAGGGTTGCTACCTACGATGGCAGCTCGCTGTTCTTGATGGTCAACGACTAATGCCCAATCGTAAATACCAATAGACATATCGGCGGCTTGGATGTCGTTTTCTGCTTTTATTGGCAGACGTTCCACTCTGCGTCCTAGATCATACGCAAAGTAACCAACCGCACCTCCAATGAATGGCCAGTTGGTAGAATCTTTTCTGAAGCCAACCAAGGTCTCTATCAAATCATTAACGATGGCAAATGGATCTTGGTCACTTTCTGACACTTCGTCTCCAACCATAACCTTGGTGATAGCCCCAAACGTTTCGACGGTTGCGACCGGTTGAGAAACCAAAATATCAAATCGGCTGTTCTCATGACTGGCGTCTGACGATTTCAGTAGCATTGACCAAGGAAGTTGCTCAATCTCAGCAAACTTGTCTCGGGCTAGGTCTTGGTAATAAGGAAGGTCAACGAATTGAATAGATAGTCTTTCTTTTGTGTTCATTTGCTTAAATTGTGACAGAAACGTTGTCGCACTCATGGCGCATAGTGGAAAGCAAGAGTATCATATTTTCACAATAAAAAGTCGGACAATTATCCCTGAAAATACTGCGGGTTAAGGCGTGGTACAGGTTCAAAGAAAGTTCGTAATTCTGGAAGCTAAAATTATAAAGAGGTATTCAATGGCGGTTATTCGTAAAGAAGATGTGATCAGTAGTGTTGCTGATGCATTGCAATACATCTCGTATTACCATCCCCTCGACTTTGTTCAAGCCCTAGATAAAGCTTATCAAAAGGAAGAAAGCCAAGCGGCAAAAGATGCCATCGCGCAAATTCTCATTAACTCGCGCATGTCCGCAGAAGGTCATCGACCAATTTGCCAAGATACAGGTATCGTTACCTGCTTTGTGAACATTGGTATGAATGTCCAATGGGACTCTGATCTAACTGTTCAAGAGATGATCGATGAAGGCGTTCGTCAGGGTTATACCAACCCTGATAATCCGTTGCGTGCATCTGTGCTAAAAGATCCAGCAGGTAAGCGTATTAACACCAAAGACAATACGCCAGCTGTGGTTCATATCAATATGGTGCCAGGGGATAAAGTTGAAATTCAAATCGCAGCAAAAGGCGGTGGTTCTGAAAATAAAACCAAAATGGTCATGCTTAATCCATCTGACGACATCGCAGAATGGGTAGAGAAAACCTTACCTACTATGGGGGCAGGTTGGTGTCCACCAGGTATGTTGGGTATAGGTATTGGCGGTACGGCTGAGAAAGCGGCAGTACTTGCAAAAGAATCTTTGATGGAGCATATCGATATTCAAGAGCTTATCGAACGTGGTCCTTCTAATGCAGAAGAAGAGCTTCGCCTTGATATCTTTAACCGTGTCAACAAACTGGGCATTGGTGCTCAGGGTTTGGGCGGCTTAACGACCGTTGTCGATGTTAAAATCAAAACCGCACCAACTCACGCAGCTTCTAAGCCTGTGTGTATGATTCCAAACTGTGCGGCAACCCGTCACGTTCACTTCACTCTCGATGGAACTGGCCCTGCAGAGCTTACGCCACCAAAATTGGAAGAGTGGCCAGATATTACATGGGAAGCTGGCGAAAATACTCGTCGAGTGAATCTTGACACTATCACCAAAGAAGACGTTCAAGAGTGGAAAACAGGTGAGACTCTATTGCTCTCTGGGAAAATTCTGACAGGTCGTGATGCAGCGCACAAACGTATTCAAGGGATGTTGGAGAGTGGTGAAGGTTTGCCAAAAGGTGTCGACTTTAAAGGCAAATTTATCTACTACGTAGGTCCAGTAGACGCCGTTGGCGACGAAGCAGTAGGACCAGCTGGCCCAACAACATCAACTCGTATGGATAAATTTACTGACATGATGCTGTCTGAAACTGGACTAACTGGCATGATTGGTAAAGCGGAGCGTGGTCCTGCGGCGATTGAGTCTATCAAAGAGCACAAGGCTGTGTACTTAATGGCTGTCGGCGGTGCGGCATATTTGGTAGCTAAGGCGATTAAGAAAGCCAAAGTGGTTGCGTTTGAAGACTTAGGTATGGAAGCTATTTACGAGTTTGAAGTAGAAGATATGCCTGTGACTGTCGCGGTAGATTCAAGCGGAGCGAATGCTCACCAAATTGGTCCAGATACGTGGAAAGTTAAGATAGCGGAAGCAGAAAAAGTTTCTTAATCCGCTTAGAAAAAGTGGGTGTGTGAACGCATACTCACTTTTTTTTATCTATAATTCAGGCGTATACTAAAAAACATACTAGAAAAAGAACCAAGGAGAGAGCAACAATGCCTCGATTCATACAAATATTACAAATTGCGTTATTGCTAGTAGTGGGATTTTTCGTTGGCTACGATTTAATACTGCACGGTATCAGCATCTTTAATGAAAAATACGTCACCATGGCTTGTGTGCTGACGGTTCTGTTGGAAATCGCACTGTTCGTCATTTATAAGTTAATTGAAGACGATTAGGACGCTCTCAAAGTTTCACGTAAACCCCTGAATATTTTCAGGGGTTTTTTGTTCATGTTTCGTTAATCTCGTATAGTGCAAACTTAGCCCATTAGTTTTATTGGAGTACGTTAAATGAGCCGAATTGGTCAAGAAGTATCTGATCTTCTGCATCGTAGTATGGACTCTCATGTTCGAATTGCCGTGACAGGTTTGTCGCGAGCAGGTAAAACGGCGTTCATCACTTCACTGGTTAATCAACTGTTGCATACCTCTACGCACGAGAATTTACCTCTGTTGGACTGTGCTAGAGATGGACGATTGATCGGTGCCAAGCGTGTCCCGCAGTCTAACTTAATGGTTCCACGTTTTGCTTATGATGACGCGATGAGTCAACTGCATGCTATGCCACCAAGTTGGCCTGAGCCAACGCGCGATGTAAGTGAGATACGATTAGCAGTTAAGTATAAGCCGGCAAAAGGGGCGAAACGCTTAATCAGCAAAACGTCGACTCTGTATATTGATGTCATTGATTATCCGGGAGAGTGGTTACTTGATTTGCCACTACTCGATTTGACCTTTGAGCAGTGGAGTGAGTTGCAGTTTGAGAATCTAACGGGCGTTCGCCGCGAATGTGCTCAAGACTGGCTGACTAAACTTGAGCAGTTTGATGCCACTGGAGAAGAAAACGAAAAGCAAATAGCCGACATTTCGGAGAGCTTTACTCAATATCTGTATGCCTGCAAAGAGCGTGGATTACATTGGGTGCAACCGGGACGCTTTGTTCTTCCTGGTGAATTAAAAGGCGCACCGGTACTGCAGTTCTTCCCTTGTCAGGCTCCGTCAGACAAAGTCACGAAAACGAGCGGCTATGCGATGCTTAAGCGCCGCTATGAAGAGTATCAAACCAAAGTGGTGAAGCAATTCTACAAGAATCACTTTGCGACATTTGATCGTCAGATTGTGCTGGTGGATTGTTTACAGCCATTAATGGCAGGCTCAGAAGCGTTTCATGATATGAAAGATGCGCTGCAACAAATTATGAAGAGTTTCCGTTATGGACAATCTAGCTTACTACGTCGCTTGTTCTCTTCACGAATAGATAAAATTCTGTTTGCCGCCACAAAGGCTGATCATGTCACGCCAGATCAGCACAACAACTTGGTGAGCTTGTTACAGCAAATGGTACATCCAGCGTGGCAAGACACTGCGTTCGAAAATATAGAAATGAGCTGCATGAGCGTCGCTTCCATCAGAGCGACTGAAGCAGGGTTTGTAGGTAAGGGAAATGAGAGCAGTGCTGCGTTAAGAGGAACGACCTTGGATAATGAAACCATGACCTTGTACCCCGGTGATGTGCCAGCCCGTCTCCCAAAGACTGAGTATTGGAAAAACAATCAGTTTGAGTTTACCTCATTTAGACCGCTTGAAACGGCGGTTGACGAACCTTGCGGGCATATTCGACTTGATAAAGCTCTGCAGTATTTGATTGGAGATAAACTTCGATGAGTGATATCAAAGGTAGAAAAGTCTTCACTGAGGATACTTCTGAAATAGAATCTTCAGTGGATATAAACAGCCAAAAGCTGTTTGAACCGGAACAGGCGTTCATACCTGTTGAACATGAAGCAAATGATCAACAGGACGAGCTAGAGCTTGAAAGAGTAGTCAAAGGAAGCAGCAAAAAAGGCTGGATTGCCACTACTTTATTAACGGCATTTGCGGGCTTAGTTGGTTGGCAAGCGATAGATAACGTCGTGACTGCTGCCAATACCGGAGACTGGTTGTCTCTAGGTTGGTCAGGCTTGATTACCGCAGTAGCGGCAATGGGTATTGGGGCGTTTGGTAAGGAGCTGTATAAGCTTCGCAAACTGAAAGACCACTTTTCGGTTCAGGAACAGGCCGAAGCACTGATTGCCAACGATGGAGTGGGGCAGGGTGAGAAATTCTGTCAAAAGCTAGCTGATGAGGCGGGGATACAACCTGAAAACCCATTGTTTGACCGCTGGAAGAACAGTATTCACAGTGCGCATAGTGATGCTGAAGTACTAAATATGTACCAGTCCATGGTACTGAAAGAGCAAGATAAGCAAGCACTGGCCGCAGTGTCGAAGTTATCGGGGGAAGCGGCAATTTTGGTGGCTCTGAGTCCATTGGCTATTGCTGACATGCTTCTCATCGCTTGGCGTAATTTCCGAATGATCGACAAATTATCAGAGGTATACGGCGTAGAGTTAGGTTACTGGTCAAGACTTAAGTTGTTCAAACTCGTATTAATGAACATAGCATTAGCGGGTGCCAGTGAACTTGCCATTGAATCAAGTGCGGATATATTGTCGATGAACTTGGCAGAAAAACTTTCAGCCCGAGCTGGACAAGGCCTTGGTGTGGGGCTGCTAACAGCTCGTTTGGGTTTGAAAACGATCAGTCTAATGCGACCAATCCCGTTTCCAAATGAGGAGCGTCCAAAACTGGGTTCAATTCGTAAGTCTGTATTGGAAAGTTTGAAGAGCAAGCTTAGTTAAGCGTTTGTTCATTTGAATCAACTAAAATAGTAATGGCAGTTCTTGTCACGAGAACTGCCGTTAATCGTCTTAAAACTCTAAGCCCAATTCTCGAAGTGCATTCTCTGCTTGTAGTGCGTCGCTGAACTGAATGGCATGCAGTCCACATTGCACTGCGCCGTCGACGTTGTATGGCATGTCATCCAAAAATACGGTCTCTTCCGCTATAAGATTGTTGCTGTTGAGTAGCGACTGATAAATGCCAGCAGAGGGTTTGAGTACACCCAACTCAGCTGATACGGTAGCAGCTTCGAATAGTGGCCAGAAGTCATAACGATGCTTTAAGTGCTCGACAATTTCATGGACGTTATCCGTTAATGCATAAATGTTGTAGCTGGCTTGTTTCAGGCGCTTAATGAGATCGACCGTACCAAAAATCTGAATTTGGGTTTCTTTGATGTAGTAGAAGAGTCTCTCACACTCAGCCTCAGATAGCCCCAATGCAGTTTGGTATTCTTCTTGTGCTTGATGTTCGGTCAATAGACCCTTGTTAAGTGCCATCCATATATCATGTTGAAAAATAGCTTTAGCCTTTTGCTCTGCTTCATGAGCACTATACCCAAATGTTAGTCGGACGATCTCAATGGGAGACCAGCGAACAATCACGTTGCCAACGTCGAAGACCACGTTGCGAATTTTACTTGTGTTCAATTTGATACCTCGTAGTAGGGACAATGTATCCATGAAAAGAGCCGCCATTTAGTTATAGCTGCTTGGTTTTTTCTATCAAAAAATCAATCAATACACGGACACGTTTAGCCTTTTGTGTGTTTTTATGAAAGTAGACATAAAGTCCAGAATATGGGTACCAATAGTCTTCTAAAATTGGTACTAGTTGCTTTTGGGCGATATGTGATTGAATCATAGGTTCGACAAGTCTGCCTATTCCCAAACCTTTTATGGCAGCATCTACCATTAAGTTCGTGTCATTAACAACCATGGAGGTAGGCATCTCCACCGAAAGCATCTCTCCCTGTTTGTTTAGCAATAGAGGTGCAATTTTGTTTGATGAGATGAATCGATACTGTATCAGCTTGTGATGTTTCAAATCATCTGGGCATGATGGTTGTCCATAGTGTTCTATATAGGCAGGGGACGCAAAAAAGGCTTCTTTCATAGAAGTCGTAAGTGGTCGAGCGACCATGCCTTCTTCCACTTTATCACCAAAGCGGATGCCAAGATCAAAGTTCTCGTTAAGTATGTCGATTGTGGCGTCAGAAACTGAAATTTCTAGTTGTATATGAGGGTATTGCTGACAGAATTCCGCGTAAATGGGCTCGATTAAATACTGATAGACAAAGCGTGGCATGGTGACGCGAACCGTGCCAGTGGGTTCTCGGCTTAAATCGCTGACACTTTCGAAAGCCAAACTCAACTCGGAAATAGAATGCAAGGTGCGTTCATGCAGTAATCTACCTGCTTCAGTGACTTCAATGCGTCGTGTTGTACGTGTAAACAACGGTAGACCTAATTCTTGCTCTAAAGCTTTCAACGCATTGCTGACTGAAGGAGGTGCCATTTCGAGCTTCTTAGCCGCTCTGGTAATACTACCTTCCTGAACGATCGTATTAAATATAATCAGTTGGTTGAATATTGTTCCGTTCATGATTAGGACCTAATACTATTGTTAGCTTTAAACTAATAATTATTTAGCTAAAAGTCATCTAAAAATTATCAATGATGCTAATTACACTATTCACATGTTAAGTCAGTAACCGATGAGAAAGTCATTATGAGTCAGGTTTTAGTTATTTCAGGTCATCCAAATTTGGACGCGTCAAATACCAACAAAGTTATTTTGAACCAACTAAGTGATCATTTTGCTGACATTGAAGTGCGTCAACTAGACCGTTTATACCCTAACTATCAGATCGATGTAGAGGCAGAGCAAGCGGCTTTAGTAAAAGCTGACGTTGTTGTACTGCAGTTTCCGTTCTACTGGTACTCCATTCCTGCATTGCTGAAAAAATGGATTGATGATGTATTCAGCTATAACTTTGCTTATGGTGCTAAAGGCGACAAGTTAAAAGGCAAAGACTTGGTGCTATCGTTCACAATCGGTGGTCCTGAGGAGTCTTATAACCCGCTTGGCTATAACCATTTCTCAATTGAAGAGTTGCTCAAACCTTTAGAGCAAACCGCTTATCTTGCAGGAATGAATTACGTTAAGCCAGTTTACACTCATAGCATGGTTTACATTGCAGGCGTGTACAACACACTGGAGGAGGTAGAAGCTCGTGCTAGGAGTCATGCGGACCGCTTGCAAACGAGGATTGAAGACCTTATCCAAGCACCAGAAAACCGTATTAGTAAGTTTGTGACTCAATGGTTCGCCCAGTTTGATGAACTTCCTGACTCGACTGATGATTTTACGCGTTATTTAAGCGCGGATATCAAATGGTCAGCGCCAGAAGGAACATTCTCTGGTCATGATGGATTTAGAGATTGGTATTCCATCGTTAAGCGCACCTTTAAACCGGATTGCCATCATCAAATCGAGCAAATAGAAGTCCGTAGAGAAGGCAATCATTACGCAGTCGAACTCAGAATACGCTTACTTGCAGACACCTATTCCGAGTCAACGCTGCGTGGTGAAAGCATTAACTTGCTGGTTAACGAAGTTTGGAAAGTAAGCTTGGACGGCACCAGAACCACTATTCATGACTATCACGTCGATCCAGTAATTTAGTATAAAAACAATCCAAGTGGAGCAGGGAGGCTTATCTTAATCCTTGCTCCCTTAGGCGCTTGTACAATGTATTGCGACTGACATTTAGTGCCTTTGCAGTTGCCGAAATATTCCTTCCATGTTCCTCATAAATATCAAGCCACTCTTGATTGTTTGATACTGGCTCTGTGACCTGTTCAACCAAATTTGGGACGGCTGCTAAGTCTGATGCGGTAGCGCCCAATATAGGTTGAATCGGCGCACTTTCATAAGGTTTGAGGTCATTTATGAAGTCATCAGGTAAATGTTCTGAGGTGATGGTTTCATCGCCCGCCATGGCGGCTGCAATTTGAATCACGCTAACCATTTGTCTGATATTGCCGGGCCAAGGGTGTTGTTTGAACATCGCCAATACTTCCACGCTTAGATTTGGTATATCGTTGCCGTATGCGTATTTTCTTAGAATGAACCGGATCAGAGCCTCTTTATCCGTTCGTTCCCTCAAAGCAGGGAGCGTGATGTTAAGACCTGTTACTCGATAATAGAGATCTTGGCGAAACGTGCCGCGCTCTACGTCAGCTTTTAGGTTCCGGTTGGTTGCGGAAACTAACTTAAAATCAACTGGGTAAGAGGTTGTGGAGCCAAGTGGCGTCACCTTGCGCTCTTGTAGTACTCGAAGCAGTCGAGCTTGAACATTTATCGGCATGTCGCCAAGTTCATCGAGAAACAGTGTTCCTTTATCGGCTTTTCTAATTAATCCCACATAGCCTTTAGTATGAGCACCGGTAAATGCCCCTTTCTCGTATCCAAACAGCTCGGATTCAACCAGTTCAGACGGAATAGCGGCACAGTTTACTGCAATGAGTGGGGCGTGACTGCGTCTACTTGATTGGTGCAGTGCGTTAACAAAAACTTCTTTACCCACCCCAGTTTCGCCATGGATCAAAATGGGTATATCGGTATCAAGGATTCGACTTGCTTGATTAATCGCTTTCGCCAATCTTGGGTCACCGGTATTCAACTGTTCTAAATCAAGTGGTCTGTCCGTAGGCGCAGCTATATCTGTGGTTTGTGGTGCTAACCTAAAATCGAGTTGACGACCTTTTGGAATCGTTGGAGGCATGGTCAAGCCAAAGTAATTAGACTGGCTACGAGAAGTTAGAGCAAATGGCGTAAAAGGAGGATGCGATAGCACTTGCTCCATCTTTACATCGAACAATTGTTCCAAACGCTGCAGCGCAAGATTCTGACCAAGTACCACTTCAGCGCGACGATTGGCTGAAACAATAATGCCTTCATCGTTAAACACCAACAATGAAGACCATTGACTATCAATGTTTTCAGGAGAAGTGTTGAACCAAAATAGGTGATGAGTCGTTTGAAATCGACTAGATATTAATTGGTTCTCAATGGCCTGTGACATCAGTTTTACCATGCCAAGTGTATGAGAAGAGGGCATATAAGCGTCACTTGATATCGACAAAACGCCCGTCATTCTTCTGTCTGCATCAAACAAAGGTGCTGCGGAACCCGCCATAAATCGGTTTGAACTAAGAAAGTGTTCATCGTGAAAAACTTGCACAATGGAGCCCGTTTCTAGAGCAGTGCCTATGGCGTTCGTGCCAATTAACTGTTCCTTCCATTGCACGCCATTTTGAAAGACTTGTGGTTGATGTTGGGTAAAAAAACGTTGTTCTCCCCAGCTATTCAAGACCTGGCCTTTAGTATTTGCCAAGGTAATGAGGCAGTTACTGTTTGCCAATAAACTGTCGTAGAACGGCAACACTTTTTGTTGGGTAGTTTCTATTAAACCGGAGTGCTCTTCTGTTGTTCTCGCCAGTGAGGAGCCTGTCTCCATCTCTATAATGGGAGCACTGCTGTGTGACAACCCAGCTTCTCTACATCGTTGCCAAGAGTTTTTAATGATCGTGCTGTGTTTACTGTTCATTTCTACGACCAGCCAAATTAGAGTCAAAATACTAAAAGCGCGTTTGCGAACAAAGATTGTTCACCAATTGCTCAATAAACATATCACTGCTCTGAACAGTTTGAACACATTTAGTTAACAAATGTTACTTGGATCATAAAACGTTTTTGTAGGATAAGTGCTTTCTTTATATGGGTTTAGCGTTTAAAACTACGCTCATTCAATAGTTTATCGCATGTCTTGTAATTAAATTGTTACAATTTTCGTAAGTTGGCATGACTCTAGCAATCATGAGCAATATCGAAAACGACATTGTTCGAGATGAAAGGAGTTTTTAGTGTCATTAACACTTGAGCAGGTAAGCAAAGTAGTCGACGGCGAGCATCACATATCCGACGTGAACCTCACCTTTGAAGCAGGATCGTTTAACGTTTTGCTTGGGCGAACACTCGCAGGTAAAACCTCATTGATGAGATTGATAGCAGGTTTGGATAAACCTACGTCAGGACGAATTCTGGTTAACGGCGTTGATGTAACAGGGGTTTCGGTAAGAGAGCGAAACATCTCGATGGTATACCAGCAATTTATCAATTATCCGAATCTAACGGTATTTGAAAACGTCGCTTCTCCACTGCGACTTGCTGGCACACCTGAAAAAGAAATCATCGAGCGTGTGCACGCAACAGCAGACATGCTTCGCATTACTGAACATCTAAAAAAGCACCCATTAGAACTTTCTGGTGGTCAGCAGCAAAGAACCGCAATGGCTAGAGCATTGGTCAAAGATGCTGAAATTATCTTGTTCGATGAGCCTCTGGTGAACTTAGACTACAAGCTTCGCGAGGAACTGCGTCAGGAAATGCGTGAGTTGTTCAAAACCCGTCACACGATCGCTATCTACGCTACTACAGAGCCTAACGAAGCTCTAGCACTTAGCGGAACGACAACCATTCTCCACGAAGGAAAGGTCATTCAGTCAGGCCCGACCGCAGAGGTGTATCACACCCCAGATTGCGTGACCTCAGCCACTCTGTTTAGTGAGCCTCCTATTAACTTACTAAAAGGTGACGTTACTGAAAGTGAAGTCACGTTTGATCAAAGTGCTCACTTCCCGCTTAACCAGTCGTTAAGCAAGCTTGAAAAGGGTAGCTACAAGTTTGGTATTCGACCTAGTCATCTTAGCTTGTTACCGAAAAACGACGACGATGTTGAGCTGACGGTTCAAGTGGAAGTGGCCGAAATTAGTGGCTCAGAGACATTTCTTCATGTTCGTAATGCGCATTTTGAGTTGGTGCTTCACTTGGCTGGCGTTCACAGCTATGAAGTGGACGAAACCATCAAAATCTACATTCCAATCCACAAATTCTATGTATTCGGTATGGACGAAAAACTGATTCATGCTCCGATTAATGATGTGAGAGGTTAGTCAGTCATGGTCCAAATTACACTCAATTCACTGGCTCATACTTATGACAAACAGCCAAGCGAGTCGTCGCTGTATGCCATTAAAGAAATGAACCACGTTTGGAAACAAGGTGGAGCATACGCGTTATTAGGTCCATCGGGCTGCGGAAAATCGACACTACTCAACATTATTTCTGGGCTCATGAGTCCTTCGCAAGGTGAAGTGCTTTTCGATGACATGAAAGTGAATGAACTGCGCCCTCAGGATAGAAATATTGCGCAGGTTTTCCAGTTTCCGGTGATATACGACACTATGACGGTGTACGACAACTTAGCGTTTCCGCTGCGAAATATGAAGGTACACAAAGCTAAAATTCATTCCAAAGTGACGGAAATTGCCGAAATTCTCGAGCTGACCGCCGTGCTGAACAAAAAAGCAAAACACCTTACTGCGGATGAAAAGCAAAAGGTGTCGATGGGAAGAGGGCTGGTTCGTGATGATGTCTCGGCGATTCTATTTGACGAACCACTAACGGTTATCGACCCGCAACTGAAGTGGAAACTAAGACGCAAGCTTAAGCAGATCCATCAACAGTTCAATATCACCATGATTTACGTGACCCATGACCAATTGGAAGCGTCGACCTTCGCAGACGAAATTGCGGTTATGTACAACGGGCAAATTGTGCAATTCGGTACACCAAGAGAGCTGTTCGAAACCCCTAATCACACCTTTGTCGGTTACTTCATTGGCAGTCCTGGAATGAATCTAATGGAAGTGACACCAACTGAGGTTGGCGTGCGATTTGATGATGTCGATGTGCCGTTGTCGTCAAGTTATCGAGACGCTATTGCAAAGGCATCGAGTAACAATATCAAGATTGGAATAAGACCGGAATTTGTTCATGTATGGGAGAAAGAGAACCCTTCTGCTTTAAAAGCACAGGTATTACATGTTGAAGATTTGGGTACCTACAAAATTCTCACTTTAAAGTTGGGTGAACAGCACATCAAAGCACGCCTTCAAGAAGACCAACATGTACCGAAAAGTGTCGCGTACATCAGCTTTCCAGAGCAATGGACAATGCTCTATGTCGATGAATTCTTAGTTAATGTAGGAGGCCACTAATGGACAAGGCAGTCAACAACAAGGCATGGTTTCTAGTTCTTCCGGTTTTCGCCTTGGTGGCCTTCAGTGCCATCGTGCCATTGATGACGGTAGTGAACTACTCGCTACAAGATATCTTTGACGCTAATACCGCCTACTTCGTTGGAACGGAGTGGTATCGAGAAACGTTAAATGATGAACGACTACACGGTGCGTTACTGCGTCAGTTTGGATTTACATTTACGGTGCTGATGATTGAAGTTCCCCTTGGGATTATTGTGGCACTCACCATGCCAACCAAAGGTAAGTGGTCGGTGTTTTGCCTAATCGTATTAGCTATTCCATTGCTTATCCCACTTAACGTCGTAGGTACTATCTGGCAGATCTTTGGTCGTGCGGATATTGGCTTATTTGGCTGGGCTCTAAACGGGCTTGGCGTTGATTATAACTATGCAGGTAATCCGGTCGATGCTTGGTTTACTGTGATTCTGATGGACGTATGGCACTGGACGTCACTCATCGCCTTGCTGTGTTATTCAGGTTTGCGCGCTATTCCGGATGCCTACTATCAAGCGGCCAATATTGATCGCGCCTCTACATGGTCAATCATCCGTTACATTCAGCTTCCAAAGTTGAAGAGTGTGTTATTGATTGGTGTGTTAGTGCGCTTCATGGACAGCTTTATGATTTACACCGAACCCTTTGTGCTTACTGGAGGGGGGCCAGGTAACTCAACCACGTTCTTAAGCCAAACCTTAACCAAGATGGCCATCGGACAATTTGATATTGGTCCTGCTGCGGCTTTCTCCATCATTTACTTCTTGATCATATTACTCGTCAGTTGGGTGTTCTATACCGCGATGACGCACGGTGAGAATAAATAAAGGGATTTAACCATGACGAAGTCAAAATACACACGCTATACCCAAATTGTCGGCTTAGCACTTTATATCATCTGCTTGATGCTGCCGATTTATTGGCTGCTCAATATGTCGTTTAAAGAAAACCAAGAGATATTGGGAAGCCTAAGCTTCTGGCCAGAAAACTGGACATTTAAAAACTATCAGACCATTTTCTCCGACCCAAGTTGGTATATGGGATACGTCAATTCCATCATCTATGTGGTCATGAATATGTGTATTACGTTAGCAGTGGCACTGCCTGCAGCGTACGCCTTTTCACGCTACAAATTTGTCGGCGATAAACACTTGTTTTTCTGGCTGCTGACCAACCGAATGTCACCGCCTGCAGTATTTCTGTTGCCGTTCTTCCAGTTGTATTCATCAGTAGGCCTGTTCGACACCCATATTGCGGTCGCGCTTGCTCACTGCTTGTTTAACGTGCCGTTGGCGGTATGGATCCTTGAAGGCTTTATGTCAGGTGTTCCAAGGGAAATCGATGAAACCGCCTATATCGATGGTTACAGCTTTCCAAAGTTCTTTATGAAGATATTTCTGCCAATGATCCGCTCAGGTATTGGTGTGACGGCGTTCTTCTGCTTCATGTTCAGCTGGGTTGAGTTGCTGCTTGCTCGAACACTTACATCAGTTGATGCTAAGCCTATTTCTGCGGTGATGACGCGAACCGTCAGTGCCTCGGGAATAGATTGGGGCGTGTTAGCTGCGGCTGGGGTACTGACTATCGTACCGGGCATTCTTGTCATTTGGTTTGTTCGCAACCACGTTGCGAAAGGTTTTGCACTGGGTCGAGTTTAAGGAGACACATTATGGCTTGGATGGCATGGACGACTCCGTCTGCACTGTTTTTTATTGGCATCGCACTGATTTTGTTAACGATGACCATTGCTGAAATTAAAGCGCCATGTATTGAGCGCAAAGGGTTTCTCCCAATCAGTACAACACGGGGAGACCGACTGTTTATTGGCTTGCTGAGTTCAGCCTATATACACCTTGGGTTTGTGGGACTAACGGAGCTCTCTATTTGGGTGCCGTTTGCGATTTCCACGGTTTGGATTTTGACCGTTTTAAAATGGGGGTAATAACAACTTTCACCGATAAGTGCCTAACCATGCTCAACATGTTGTATTTGGCTTCAATGCCATAGGGCTCGCTTAGGTGTGACTAATAACGTACGAAACAAAACACTCATAATTGGAGTAAAACAATAATGAAAAAGGATATGAAGAAGTCTTATCTTACCCGCTGCGTTGCTTTGTCTATTGCATTCGCAGCACTCTCGCCAAACGCGTTTGCCGATATGGACGCGGCTAAAAAGTGGATGAGTGAAGAGTTCACTCCGACGACGTTGACCGCTGATGAGCAAGCGAAAGAGATGCAGTGGTTTATTGATGCTGCCAAACCTTTCAAAGGCATGGAAATCAACGTTGCTTCGGAAACCATCACTACCCACGAATATGAAGCAAAAGTTCTTGCTAAAGCGTTCTATGAGATAACCGGCATCAAAGTGAATCACGATTTGATTCAAGAAGGTGACGTGGTAGAAAAGCTGCAAACGCAAATGCAGACAGGTCGCAATATCTATGATGGCTATATCAATGACTCAGACTTGATCGGTACCCACATTCGATACGGAAAAGTGGTACCAATCTCTGACTTTATTGAAGGTGACGGTAAGAGTGTGACTAACCCATATTTGGATCTTCCCGACTTCATTGGCTTGGATTTTACCACAGGTCCTGATGGTAAGATTTACCAGCTGCCAGATCAGCAGTTTGCGAACCTATATTGGTTCCGTGCAGACTGGTTTGAGCGCGACGATCTTAAAACCAAGTTTAAGAAGGAATACGGTTACGAGCTAGGAGTGCCACTTAACTGGTCTGCATACGAAGACATTGCAGAATTCTTTAGTGAGAAGGTGAAAATGATCGATGGCGAACGTGTCTACGGTCATATGGACTACGGCAAAAAAGATCCATCACTAGGTTGGCGTTTCACTGACTCGTGGTTCTCCATGGCTGGTGCGGGTGATAAAGGGATTCCTAATGGTTTACCAGTTGATGAGTGGGGGATTCGTGTAGAAGGCTGTAGCCCTGTCGGTTCCGATGTGGCTCGCGGCGGTGCGACAAATGGTCCAGCGGCGGTGTATGCGACCACCAAGTATGTGGATTGGCTAAAACAATATGCGCCACCTGAAGCCCAAGGGATGACGTTTGGCGAAGCAGGTCCGGTTCCCGCACAAGGTTCTATCGCGCAGCAGATCTTTTGGTATACCGCGTTTACTGCTGACATGACCAAGCCAGGGCTACCTGTGGTTAATGAAGATGGCACACCGAAATGGCGTATGGCTCCATCACCTCGTGGCCCATACTGGGAAGATGGCATGAAGCTTGGTTATCAAGATGCGGGCTCGTGGACATTCCTAAACAGTACGCCAGTGGATCGTCGTCAAGCCGCTTGGTTGTATGCTCAGTTTGTCGTGTCTAAGTCTGTGAGCTTGAAGAAAACACTGGTTGGTTTGACGCCAATTCGTGAGTCAGACATTAACTCTCAAGCGATGACAGATGCGGCTCCTAAGCTGGGTGGTTTGGTTGAGTTCTACCGCAGTGATGCACGTAAACAGTGGACCCCAACTGGTACCAACGTGCCAGACTATCCAAAACTTGCACAGCTATGGTGGCAATATGTTTCTGAAGCGGCAAGTGGAGAAAAAACACCACAAGAAGCTCTGGACGGCCTAGCAGCAGCTCAAGACAAAGTGCTTAAGCGTCTAGAAAGAAGTGGCGCTCAGGGTGACTGTGGTCCAAAACTGAATCCTAAGAAGGATCCAGAATATTGGTTATCACAACCAGGTGCACCTAAAGCTAAGCTTGCTAATGAGAAACCTCAAGGCAAGACTATCGCTTACAAAGACTTAATCGCGCAGTAATTTCGTTAAGTTGTTCCTCAAAAAAGGCGACCTCTGGTCGCCTTTATTTGTTTACTTGCACATTTATTCACAAGGCGGAGCCAAATGAATTAGCGCCAACCCACCTTGCGAGGTTTCACGGTACTTCTTATTCATATCTTTGCCTGTCTGATACATAGTATCGATGACTTTATCTAAAGAGATGAGACACTTACTGGTTCGCTTAAGCGCCATGCGCGAAGCATTGATTGCCTTCATTGCACCCATGGCATTGCGTTCGATACAAGGGACTTGAACCAAACCGCCGATAGGGTCGCAGGTCATACCGAGTGAGTGCTCCATGGCAATCTCTGCTGCGATACACATTTGCTCGTTACTACCACCTCGTAGTGCGGTTAGGCCAGCCGCTGCCATGGATGATGATACGCCTACCTCACCTTGACAGCCCACTTCAGCACCGGAAATGGAGGCGTTGGTTTTGTAGAGGATACCGATGGCTCCGGAAACCGCTAAAAAGTCTTTGAGCTGTTTGGTATCAAGCTCTTTAATAAAACGATGGTAGTACATTAATACGGCTGGAATAACCCCCGCAGCCCCGTTTGTCGGAGAGGTGACCACTTGACCGCCCGCCGCATTCTCTTCACTTACGGCAAAGGCAAATAAGTTGATCCAATCCATAATTTCCATCGGATCATTTTCGATGGCGGCGTTTGCTTCCAGCTTTTTCAGTAGATTAGGAGCACGACGGGTGACGTTTAGCCCGCCATCCAAGATACCTTCAGTTTCAAAACCACGCTCCATACAACGCAACATGACTCGCCAAATCTGCTCGGCTTTATCATTGATGTCTTCAAGATCTTTGAACGCTAATTCATTGCGAAGTACCATACCACCGAGGCTCATGCCGTGTTCTTCTGCTAGCTCTAACATTTCGTCAGCGCTGCTAAACGGGAATTCGACACTGACGTCTTCTTCGTCTTTACCGTTTTGCAATTCATATTCTGTGGCAATAAAGCCGCCGCCGATGGAATAGTAAGTCTCAAAGCCAATGCGCTCACCTTGTTTATCAAACGCAGAGATGGTCATGCCATTTTCATGTAGAGGCAGATTGTCTTCATGAAACAGCATGTCCGTTTTGTAGTTAAACGGAATATGGTGAGTGCCTGAGAGAGGTAATACGCCATCTTCGATAGCATTTCTCATCGCTTGGTTTGCGCTCGAAATCTTAATAGTGTCGGGTTTGTTGCCCAATAAGCCTAAAATAGTGGCACGATCGGTGTGGTGACCGATGCCTGTCAGCGACAGGGAGCCGTAGAGATCGACTTGAATCCGGTTCACTTTAGTCAGTTGGTCTGCGATTAACTCAGTGAAACTATGCCCAGCGATCATTGGACCATTGGTATGGGAGCTGGAAGGGCCAACCCCGATTTTGTAAATCTCAAATATTGAAAGCATGCACACATTCTCTTCTATTGGTCGCTTTGAGTGTTGGTTGACGATTATGTCGAGAACAAAAGCGTATTTTTTAACGTTATGTTTACATTATATTGGATTGTGCCATAACTAATGAAGTTATGTGGTCCAATTTTGTAACCAAGCTAGAAGATTCTGCGATAATTGACTGGTAGAAGAAACTTTATATGCGCTAGTTTTCTTAAAATAGGGTTGGTAAATTATATGGCTGGTCAGATGTCATATATCCAACGAATTTACCTATCTTTCTTATAGGCAAAACTTATTTTCTTTTTCTCTAGCACGCTGTTAACATTGCGTCCGCTAAACAATTGCCCCCATTGTCTAAGGAAAAAAGATGGTAATACCTGAAAACAGCAGCATCGTGATTTTTGGTGCTTCAGGCGACCTTACTTATCGTAAGTTGATCCCTGCACTTTACCATTTGTATGCTAGCGACCAGCTACCTAAATCTTTCGCAATTCTTGGTGTAAGCCGCACTCAATACAGCGACGAATCATACCGAGAAAAGCTAAAACACTCCCTTCAGGAGATGGAAAAAACAGAACCTGAAACACTAGA
This sequence comes from Vibrio mediterranei, assembly GCF_900088415.1. Taxonomy (GTDB): domain Bacteria; phylum Pseudomonadota; class Gammaproteobacteria; order Enterobacterales; family Vibrionaceae; genus Vibrio; species Vibrio mediterranei. The sequence continues at coordinate 173,111 of NZ_FLLQ01000002.1, read as the reverse complement.
AGCCTTCTGTAATCATCTTCACTATCAAGCCATTGATACTTCTGATACTCAAGACTACGCGAAACTGGCAACCCGCCTTGATGATGTTGCTAACCAATATGGTTTCGAGCAACGCAATACGCTTTTCTATTTGGCGACACCGCCAAGCCTTTATAGCATTATTCCTGCAAGTCTTGCTGCTCACGGTCTCAATGATGAAGCTGATGGCTGGAAGCGTTTGATCATCGAAAAACCATTTGGTTATGACCTAGCGTCTGCGCGTCAATTGGACAAAGAAATTCACGAGCATTTCCAAGAGCATCAAATCTATCGTATCGACCATTATCTGGGTAAAGAAACGGTTCAGAACCTATTGGTTTTACGTTTCTCAAATGCCATGTTCGAGCCGCTTTGGAATCACCAGTATGTCGACTATGTTGAGATCACAGGTGCAGAGTTCCTTGGTGTGGAAGAGCGCGGTGGCTACTACGATGGCTCTGGCGCGGTACGTGATATGTTCCAAAACCACTTATTGCAAGTGTTAGCAATGGTCGGTATGGAATCTCCAGCTCAAATTAACGCTGACGCTATTCGTAACGAAGTAGTTAAAGTGCTGCAGTGTTTGCGTCCTCTTTCTGATGAAGACCTGCGTAACAACCTTGTACTCGGGCAGTACACGGAATCTAACGTACGTGGTCAATTCCTACCAGGCTATCGCAACGAGCATGGTGTTGCTGACGACTCTCGCACAGAGACTTACGTTGGCTTGAAAATGTTTATCGACAACTGGCGTTGGAACGGTGTTCCTTTTTATGTTCGTACAGGTAAACGATTGCCGACACGTGTGACAGAGGTAGTGATTCACTTTAAACAAACGCCGCACCCAGTGTTTGGTAAAGATGCGCCAGAGAATAAGCTGATCATCCGTATTCAACCGGATGAGGGCATTCAAATGAGCTTTGGTTTGAAAGAACCAGGTGCTGGTTTCAATGCAAAAGAAGTAAAAATGAATTTCCATTACGCATCACTGCAAGAGACACAGATGCTTACAGCTTATGAGCGTCTATTACTTGATGCACTTAATGGTGATGCTACGCTGTTCGCACGTAGCGATGCAGTTGAGGCATGTTGGGAATTTGTTCAACCAATTCTGGACTACAAGCAAGATCCGCAATCCCTGTTTGGTTATGCGTGTGGTACTTGGGGTCCACAAGAGTCAGATCAGCTACTACATAATGATGGTCGCGCGTGGCGCTTCCCATGTAAAAACCTGACTGATACCGATTACTGCGAACTGTAATCACAAATAATGTCGAGCTAGGAGAGCTGCACAACTTGGCTCGACGAAAAGATTTCAAAGCAGCAAGTTAAGTTGCCGAATTGATGGAGAGAACAATGAAAGGTGATATTGGTGTAATTGGTCTGGCGGTAATGGGTCAGAACCTTATCCTAAACATGAATGACCACGGCTTTAAAGTAGTGGCTCACAACCGTACTGCTGCAAAAGTTGACGAGTTTCTGGAAGGTCCAGCAAAAGGCACGAACATTGTTGGTGCATACTCGCTAGAAGAACTCGTTGAGAAGCTAGAAACGCCACGCAAAGTGATGCTAATGGTACGTGCTGGTGATGTTGTAGATAAGTTCATCGAAGCGCTAGTACCACTACTAGACAAAGGCGACATCATCATTGATGGCGGTAACACAAACTACCCAGACACAAACCGTCGCGTTGCTGAGCTACGTGAAAAAGGTATCCACTTTATCGGTACTGGCGTTTCTGGTGGTGAAGAAGGCGCTCGTTTTGGACCTTCAATCATGCCAGGCGGCGCAGTTGAAGCTTGGGAAGCAGTTAAGCCTATCTTCCAAGGTATCTCTGCGAAAACTGATGCTGGCGAGCCTTGCTGTGACTGGGTTGGTAACGATGGTGCAGGTCACTTCGTTAAGATGGTTCACAACGGCATCGAATACGGCGACATGCAGTTGATTACTGAAGCGTACCAGTTCATGAAAGACGGTCTAGGTATGTCTGCAGATGAAATGCAGGCTGTATTTGCAGATTGGAACAAGACAGAACTAGACAGCTACCTAGTAGAAATCACCGCTGATATTCTTGGTTACAAAGATGAAGACGGTGAGCCACTAGTAGAGAAGATCCTTGATACTGCGGGCCAAAAAGGTACGGGTAAATGGACAGGTATCAACGCACTAGACCTTGGTATTCCTCTAACGCTTATCTCTGAGTCTGTATTCTCTCGTTGTCTATCAGCTCTTAAAGACCAACGTGTTGAAGCTGAATCTCTATTCGGTAAGACCATTACTCCAGTAGAAGGCGATAAGCAAGAGTGGGTTGATGCACTGCGCCAAGCACTACTTGCATCTAAGATCATCTCTTACGCTCAAGGTTTCATGCTAATGCGTGAAGCGTCAAACGAGAACGGTTGGGATCTAAACTACGGTAACGTAGCATTAATGTGGCGTGGTGGTTGTATCATCCGTTCTGCATTCCTAGGTAATATTCGTGATGCTTACGAAGCGAACCCAGATATCGCATTCCTAGGCTCAGATGATTACTTCAAAAACATCCTACAAAGCAGCCTAGCGGCATGGCGTAAAGTAGCAGCGAAATCTCTAGAAGCGGGCATCCCAATGCCATGTACAATTTCAGCGCTATCTTTCCTAGACGGTTACACAACAGCACGTTTACCAGCTAACCTGCTTCAAGCTCAACGTGACTACTTTGGTGCTCACACTTATGAGCGTACTGACCGTCCACGTGGTGAGTTCTTCCACACAAACTGGACTGGTACAGGCGGTAACACGGCTTCAACGACTTACGACGTGTAATTCGTTATTAAACTAACAAAAAGCCTCGCACAGTTTGCGAGGCTTTTTTTGTTCCAATAGATTTTCGATAATATTATAACTATATAGTTTTAGAGTTGGCGCACACTCTGCTTTTTTATTTGTAGTACCTTGTAATTAGTACTGTAATTAGTACTGTAATTAAATGCATAACCAACTCAAAGGAGAAGCTATGTCTCTTTCTATTCCAACTCTTGGCGCCGGTACTTTTCGCTTAAAGGGCGACGATGCTTATAAGTCCGTTGAAATGGCTTTGAATGCTGGCTATCGCCACATCGACACCGCTCAAATTTACGGCAACGAAAAAGAAGTGGGGCAAGCGATAGCGGATTCTGGAATTCCTCGTCAGGAGCTTTTTGTAACGACCAAAATCTGGATGGATAAGCTAGGGAAAGCGTCTTTTCTACCTAGTTTGCATGAGAGCTTGAAAGATCTTCAGGTAAACTATGTGGATCTGCTTCTTATTCATTGGCCACTTAAAGATGAAGCAGTGCCAATGGCTGAGTATTTGCAACAACTTAAGCAAGCTCAAGACGATGGACTCGCTCGTCATATTGGCGTGTCTAATTTCACTGTTGCGCAAATGGAGAAAGCAATTGAGATCTTAGGTGACAATGTGCTTTATACCAATCAGGTCGAAGTGCACCCATACCTGCAGAACCAACGCGTAGTGGATTACTGCCGTCAACACAAGATGATTGTGACTGGTTACATGCCTTTTGCGTATGGGGATGTACTTAAAGATGGTTCAATTAAACATATTGCTGAAAAACATCGAGCGACGCCTGCTCAAATCGTATTGGCTTGGATGGCTAAATGCGGATTTGTGACGATTCCATCATCGACTAAGCAAACGAATATCGAGAGTAATTTAGCGTATGTTCACGTTAAATTAGACGATGAAGATATGGAGAGTATTTCGAAACTGGATAGAGGTCATCGATTAGCCAATCCAGACTTCGCTCCTGAGTGGGACTAAGTTTCGACTGGGTGAAACAAACGTCAGGGTAAGCCCTGACGTTTTTCGTTTAACGCGTTTACTTTTTCTTCATCATATTTGCTAAGTCTGCAAACGGATTATGCGTAGCGGCCTGATGGTTATCTTCTCCTGGTTTTACTTCGCTACCGTATAAATCGTGCTCAGTATATTTTGAGTGCTCATGATCATGGCAGTACAAACATAGAAGTTCCCAATTACTTCCGTCATCGGGGTTATTCGTGTGGTCATGATCTTTGTGATGGACCGTTAGCTCTCTCAGGTTTGAATAAACAAACTCCCTAGCGCAGCTTCCACATACCCACGGATAAAGCTTAAGGGCTTTCTCACGGTAATCGCTCTCTTTTCGTGCGTAGGCTGCACTGGTTCCAAAGTAGTCTGAAGACATATCGATCCTTTCATCGTATTAACCGAAACAACTAATGCTGAATGTACCACAACAAAAGTGGGTTCTAACTTGATTTCGGTAGCGTTTATCGCAATGTGTGAAACCCTGAATAAATGCGAGTGAACGTTGTAAACCAGCACGCAGCTCCGAAGACGAACGCAATGGTAGCAAAATGTTCAGGTAATAAGCATAAAAGAACAAAGCAACCAATGGTCTCGGTGCCTTCGGTAAGGCCACTCATATAGTACAAAGATTTATGACGATAAACTGGATTCTCAATACCGCGTTTACCTGCCATCACAGCGAATGCCAAAAAGCTAGTTCCTGTGCCGATAAAAGAGAAAATCAAAAAAGCGCCAGCAATGGCATTCTGCTCAGGGTTGGCAATAACAAAACCAAACGGTATCAGTGAGTAGAATAAGAAATCCAAGCTTATATCTAAAAAACCTCCGGCATCTGAAATCCCTTGAATACGTGCTAGAGCGCCATCAAGACCGTCGCAAATTCGGTTTAACAAAATAAATATCAGGGCGATGGAATAATGCTCAAACGCTAAAGCAGGAAAAGCAAGGCAACCCAAAGCGAAGCCAAATAGTGTAGTTTGATTGGCTGTTATCCCTAATCGGTTAAGCACACGTGCCGATTGAGATAACGGCCAGCGAATAACTTTGATACTAATGCTGTCTAACATGCTGCACTCTCCCAAGGCCATTTAAGGACTTGGCTGCCATCAGGAATATCATCCTCATCATGTGTGACCATTAAAGCGGGAATATTGGCACTGCGAAGCTGTTCCACAACCCAATCTCTGAACTGAACCCGCAGCTCTTTATCGAGTTTACTGAATGGCTCATCAAGTAGGGCGGCCTTTGGTTCAGCGAGCAGCATTCGTGTTAAGCTGATGCGGGCACGTTGTCCTCCGGATAATTGCTCTGGGTAATGATTAGCCACACCATTGAGTTGAATACTAGCAAGAGCGTTCATTGCATGTTCTTGTCGTTCAGCTCCTTTAATTCGATTAGGCAAGGCGAAGGCAAGGTTCTCCCATACATTGAGATGAGGAAACAGCAGGTCATCTTGAAACAAAATTCCGACTTGTCTCTTGTGTGGTTCTAGCATGTCGATACGTTTGTCTTCGAGTAGAACTTGTCCTTGGTAGACAAACTCTGACGACAGATGACCCGCAACGACGTCAAGTAGCGTGGATTTTCCACAACCACTTGGGCCCATTAGCGTCAATATTTCGCCCTGTTTTATGTTGAAACTGCAGTCAGAAAACAGCACCTCGCCTTCCTTCTTACGGATGGTGAGGTTTACCAGCGATAGTGTCATTAAATAAAAGTCCTTTGATCTTAATTCGTCGATAACGAGAGTGAATGCGATTAACCAATACGGCAACAGAGAAAAATAGTAGTGGTAATAAGGCTTGGAAGAGTGCATAGATGGCGGTGACTCTGCGATCGAATCCACTCGATAGGGCTACCGCTTCGGTTGTAATAGTGGCAACTCGACCCGCTCCTAATACCAGCGTAGGTAAGTATTGAGCAAGACTCACACTAATGCCTACCGCCCATGCAAATACCATTGCAGGGAAAAGAAGCGGCAATTTGACATGCAGCCAAGTATGAATAGGGCTCTTCCCAAGGCTCAGTGATACTTGGGTAAACTTACTATTGAAGCCGCGCCATGGCCCATCTAGTGCAAGGAAAACAAACGGGAAGGCGAAGAATACATGTGACCAACAAACCCAAAGCAAATAACTCGAATCACTAAGCAATAGCGTGGTAACTTGCAATCCGAACAGGATACTTAATTGCGGCAATAGCATGGGAATCGCAATGACGTAACCTGGGATATGTAAGCGATATTTATTGCGATACTCATGTCCTACAACAGCAAGTATGAGAGCAATCGTTGCCGAGATAAGCGCGATGGTTAAGCTCTGTGCCATCACTTCAAAAATACCGTCCCATTCGTATTCCCAGAAACGCATTGTATAACGGCTTGGTAAGACGTCCGGAAAACGCCAGCGCTGCGCAAATGTCCAAACGACCGTCAGCGGTATCATGGCGGCAACAATGGATACAAGTACGGTGAATATTGGTTTGCCAGGAATATGCAGCGATGTACGACCTGAATATTGCCATTGATTGCAAACGGTAACGACGAGATGCTCGATAAGACGAGCGATACCAATCAATATTGAGGCAATAGCAAACAGCACAACAGCACCAGCACTGGCGCGGGGAAGCAAGCTCAGGTCGGGGTCATTGAACCATTGCCAAACTAAGACCGCGAAGGTTGGCGGGTTAGTTGGTCCGATAATTAAAGCAACGTCGACGACGGATAAACTGTACGCAATCACTGCGAGCATCGGGAATCGAATTTTAGTAAACCATTGTGGAAGTATGATTTTCCACCAAGCTGCACTTTCTGTGTATCCTAGTGATGCAGCGATACGCAGTGATTCACGGACTCTAAGTTGTCGTAGTATTGGGATGCTCATCAGCAGTATAAACGACACTTCTTTGAGGGCTAGCATCAACGTCAAGCCAACGCCATAAGGATCCTTGACTAGCCAAGCTGAACTGGCAGAGTTTCCGTTTAGGTCCATTCCAAAAAGGTCAACGAAGGCTCTCGCGCCAAATCCGGTAGGAGAAAACAGAAAAGCAAAACCAATAGCAAAGGCGACGTGAGGCAGAGCAAGTAAAGGAGATAGCGATAGTTCGATTCGCTTCCACCATCTACTGTTCCAACAAGAGGCAATAATGGCAAAGGATAAGAAGCAGGCGAGATAGCTGCTCAGTATTGCGGAGCTAAATGTCAGCAAAATAGAAGTTTCTACGCCCTGCCATGCAAAGACCTGATTGAATCCGGCTAAATCAAAATGATGTAGACCTAAAGGGGGGATATAACCCAAAGAGGATACCACCACCCCAAGTAAACCAGGTACTGTAGGGAAAATGCAGACAACGACTAAACAGACGTACAACAGTCTAAGCATAATCTTATTATCTCGTAAGCCGTTAGCTGCCGTAGCGCTTGAGCCACTCTTGCTCAAGAGCGCTCTGCCAGCTTGGGTGAGGTTCGGCGACAGACTTAAATTGTTGAGTTTTCGCCGCACTGCCAGTGAGATATTCTTTGCTGAGTACCGAAGGGTCACCCCAAATTGCGATATCACCTTTTCGCGATTGCGCTTCTGGACTTAGTAGGAAGTTAATAGCGACTAGAGCCCCCGCTTTAGCATTAGCATTCCAAGGGATTGCAAGAAAATGGATGTTGGACAATGCGCCACTGTCCATTGCATAAACGGTAGTAGTATCGCTAAGGTTACCATTCGCTTGAGCAGAGTAGACAGCATTTGGATTGAAAGTAATAGCTAGATCAAGCTGACCATCGTCTAGTAATTGGATTGTTTCAGCGGTTCCGGCAGGGAATTGTTTACCACCACGCCATGCAACCTTATGAAACTCATCCAGATAATCCCAAAGCGGCTTGGTGACGCCTTGAAAGTCAGCTTCTGAAACGGGTTTTGCTAACGCAGGATCGTTATCTGTAAGGTCAATTAACAGAGATTTCAAGAAGCTAGTACCATGAAACTCGGGCGGTTTAGGGTAGCTTAACTTATTCGGAAACGCTTTAGCGTAGTTGAGCATCTCCATATAAGACGTCGGTGGGTTATTTAGAGTTTGTGTATCGTGAATAAACACGAGTTGACCCACTCCCCAAGGCGCTTCAAGCCCCCCTGTTGGTTCTGAGAAGTCGCTGTCAACGGGAAGCGATTTATCGACGTATTGCCAGTTCGGAAGATTGGATACAAAAGGTCCATAAAGTAGGGCGTTGTCCTTCATGGATTTGAAGTTCTCACCATTAATCCACACCATATCGACACTGCCACCATCATTTTTTCCTGCTGCTTTTTCAGCGAGTAAACGAGAGCCAGTTTCGGCGATGTCGGTGACTTTTACGTGATTAAAGTTAACGCCATATTGGTCTTTAAGTTCTTTACCTGCCCACTGGAGGTAACGGTTAATTTCTTGGCTACCTCCCCATGCGTGAAAATAAACGGTTTGACCATTAGCATCGTCCAGTATGCTATTCCAGTCCATATTGGTTTGGTTTGCACTCAAAACGGGAAACGATAAAGCTGAGATGGAAAGCGCGAGAGTAGGAAGTACTGCGGATTTAAATCTTTTATTATTCATTCTGTTATCCATTTAATATTGTTTGCGGCGAACCTTGCCTAGTTGTTAATAAATGATACTAAAGGTTGGCCTGTGATAATCAATAGCCTTATTAACATCTATAGAGGTGAGCCTTGAAAAAACCATCAGCCGCATAAGACCGAACAGAAAGGAAAGAAATTTCAGCGCGATTAATAAAGTTAATTCCAAGTAATTAGAGATGTCGTTGCTATGTCCACCAACTATCTTGAGTATAGTGTCAAAATTGATCGAGTAGCTGTTGTAGCTCCGTCGTAAATGGAGCTCTACACGAATGAACAAGCTGGCCACTTTCCAATACATCGATACGCACATGGGGGCACTGTAGACAGGAATGAAAGCACCGAATCTCATCCATGATCATATTTACGTGGTAAAACTCTACTTCAACTTGTGCAAAGGGCGTTTCTTCTAGGTCGTTAAATAACCTTAATTGAGTTGACATATCCATACGCCTGCTTGTTTTTAACTCAGGAATATCTACATGACCGTCAGTAGTTGGAATTCCTTTCATACAAATTTTACGTAGGGCGTTACTTTTTATTGATCACTCCGTTTCGAATTAAACCTCGCTTAACGCTTTGGCAAAGTTTGCCGAATCGACGAAGTTCCTCAAAATTAGGAGCTATGCCACGATTTAGAGAGGATTCCCAGTAACTAACTTCAGTTTCCACTAGTTCCATAAGCTTTTTCGGGCAGCCAATACAGGAATTCTCTGGGCCACAGACGAAAGTGTCTTCAGCATAAAGGGGAAGTTCTTCTTTTACGGCTTGAATCAATTGTTGAGTTGCTTCAGTCAAGGATGGTTTTACGAGCATTTCACAGAACTAAAAGGCGGGACAAGTAGGCATCATAATTGAGCAATTCGAATGACAACATCCTACTAAGGGGTTAATTCATACGGGTGTATATTAGTGTCTCATTTTTGAGTAATTGGTTAATAATGGGTTTGTAAGCGCAGTGAATTGAACTAGTTTGATTCAGTATTAAATGACTAATAAAAATAACAGAGTAGCTTGTCACCCGTCAGTGCTTTTTTGTCATTGGCTTGCTTTGTTTTATATAACTGCTTGATTTAAAGCGAGAATGGTATGGATAGATATTCCGCTAAATTTGATCAATCGATTCATCGTCTTTTTGATATCACCCCAATACCCACGGTAGTGACATCGGTAGATGGTGGGTTGGAGTATACAAACCCTGCTTTGCATGCATTTCTTGGTTATAGCCGGAAAGAGCTTATGTCGTCTGAAGTCGTCATAACTCATCCTGAAGACTTGCACATTAACAAGAAGGTACGGGCCCAATTGGTGGAAAATCCGACGCAGTCGGTCCAAGTACACAAACGTTACCTCCACAAAGACGGACATTCTATTCCCGCTTTACTGAATATGGCTGCCGAGGTCGATGAATATGGAAATGCCTGCCGCTTTTTATCACAGATAGTAGATTTATCTGGAGTCCGTCAATCTCAGGCTGCTGAGTTACTGTTAGACCAACTAGTTCAGAAGTCCCATGATGCGATTTATGTTGTTGATAGAGAGTCTGGACAGATTTTAAATTGCAATGAATTGGGATATAAGCGACTCGGGTACACTAAGCAAGAGTTACTAAAGTTAACGGTTCCTGATATCAACCCGATGTTCAGTAAAAATCTGACGTGGGGAGAGCACGTTAGGAACATGAAACAGTCCCCTCATCAGTTTGTTGAGGCCACACATCGGCGCAAGGACGGTAGTGAACTGCCTATTGAGGCTAATGTCAGTATGGTCGAATTTAATGGCGAGTACTATCTATTGGCCATAGTTCGGGACATATCAGAGCGCAAGGCTAGGGAGCAACAGGTAATTGAAGCTCAAAACTTGGACCCGCTCACTAATCTTCCAAATCGTAGGTTGTTGAATGCCAAACTCGAATCTGTAGTATCGGAATCCAGTAAACGGCTTGAGAAATTAGCGTTTATGTACCTCGACATAGACAATTTCAAACAGCTGAATGATCATTATGGGCATGCAGCTGGCGATCAAGTTTTGGTTTGTTTGGCCAGTAGGCTCAGAGACTTTACACGCCAGTCAGATTTGGTTGCTCGATTAGGAGGAGACGAATTTTTGATAGTACTTCCTGGTCTGAATAGTCAAGAGCACGTTTTGGGTATAGCGAATCACATTCTTCAGGTGGTTTCTCATACTATTTTGTTGCCTAGCGGTGAAGAGATACAACCCGCATTGAGTTTAGGCGCCACACTATGCTTCAGTTTTGATTTAGATTTATCAGATGCTATTTCTACTGCGGACAAGGCGATGTATCAAGCGAAAAAGCAAGCTGGTTCATCTAGCCACTACATAAGCTCGAAGAATTACCCGTTCTGATTGTTACAAAGTATTTTACTCCAATCTAATGTGTCTTCTGCTTTGATGAGAGAAGAAGCTGTCTATGTCATGAGTATGTAGTTTTTGTAAAAACTATCTTCATATCTATGTCAATGAAGACTGGTGATTGCTGGAATGATATATCTTGTGGGCGGCTTCTTAGCGCTTTAGGCGTTTTGGTGAGCTAAAAATCATACTGGATTTAAAACTGAGGGCAGGTAATAAATTTTACAAAAATTCTGAGCTAACTTGCGAATATTATTCTAGTTTGTGGGTAGGGGGAAAGAAACCTTTCTGCTCCGTGTTGACACCGATGTTTCAAATGACGAGTTGTAGTCAAGATTCCCTAAATCGGTGGTTCAATGGAGTGCTCACAGAATAAGGAGTCCGTGAGATGAATAAAACTATGTCACTGCTGTTTGCGTCTTTAGCCTTGAGTTCATCGGTGTCTGTCGCGGCGTTGGTGACACCAAACCCACCCACACTTAATGCCAAAGGCTACGTTCTCATGGACTATCAGTCCGGAGCTATACTCGTGGGAGGCAACCAAGATGCCGCTTTAGCGCCTGCCAGTTTAACAAAATTGATGACTGCTTATGTAGTTGGTAAAGAAATCGAAAACGGCCGCACTTCTTGGGATAGCAAAGTAGCGGTAAGTGAGAACGCATGGTCAGTTAAATTTCCAGATTCTTCCAAAATGTTCATTAAGCCGGGTGACAACGTCACGGTGTCGGACTTACTACGTGGTTTGATTGTTCAATCAGGAAATGATGCCGCGGTCGCACTTGCCGAACATGTAGCCGGGACGGAAAGTGGTTTCGTTGCCTTGATGAATCAATGGGCAGTGAACTTGGGTATGAACAGTACTCAGTTCATTAACGCTCATGGCTTAGATGGGCAGGGGATTCACACTACGCCAAACGATATGGCTATATTGATGAGAAAGATCATCGAAGATGTGCCTGAGGTTTATGAAATATACTCTGAAAAACGCTTTGTTTGGGCGGATATTAAGCAATACAACCGTAATCGACTACTATGGGATAACTCTCTTAATGTCGACGGTGGAAAAACCGGATATACCTCAGATGCAGGGTATAGCTTAGTTAGTTCAGCGACACAAGGGCAGATGCGTCTGATTTCCGTAGTTATGGGGACACCGAGTACGCAAACTCGCGTGGAAGCATCAAGACAGCTACTCAATTACGGTTTCCGTTTTTATGAAACAGACCAACTTGCCGTAGCGGACGAAAGTGAAGCGACGATTAGAGTTTGGAAAGGGAAAAACGCCAATATTGACGTGGGGTTTGACCATGATGTTTATGCGACTTACCTGCGCGGTAACAGCCGTGGAGTGACGAAGGAAACCGAAATCTACGCACCGTTGGTTGCTCCCGTGAAACAGGGGGATATCATTGGTAATGTCACTTGGAGTGTTGGTAATGATGAAATTGCCTCGGAGCCTCTGATTGCCATGTCTAATGTAGAGCAAGGCTCTATTTTTAAACGAGCATGGGACTCAGTTGTTCTTTGGTTTAAGTCGTTGTTCTCTGATACAAAAGGACTTTGGGAGAGTTAATTCTTTGGGATTAGTTTGAACACAAGTTCCGGTACTTACTTTTTGAATAGGTAGGTACCGGAATGAAATAGGTAGGCAAATAGGTCATTGCTGCCTAAAAAGGGGTTTCCTCAACTTCGGCAAATCCTGGAATCACATACGGAGCTTTCATGTAAGTACACCCCATCCATTTGCTCCCGACCTTTTGGCCTCCAATAACCGTCGCTCCAGCTATCATTGGTGGTAGCAACCCGTTAGGTAGAAGTGATTCTGCTCCAATATACTGTGGCATTGGGTCAGGCACCATTGTCATCCCTGTATGCATTTGAGCTGGCACAATAACTTTTAGCATCAGTTTTCCCATAGAAGCTCCTAGAATCATTACTTGATAAGTCATAATGACAACAATGTCACTATGGCGTCTTGTTTAGGATAAGAGAGAAAACACGACTTTTCCTGTCAACTGAGAGAAATGTGAAGTAAACGGGAACAATAAGTTGAAGCCGTGCAATGCACTAGTTGTTACATTGCACGGCTATTTTATTGCTGAGCGTCTAAATTAAGAATGGTGATCGCGTTGGCGACGCTAGTCGCTAGTATGTCTACCGCTCCCGTACGCAAAGCTCCAACAATTGACAGTGGTTTGCTGCTTTCTGCAGCAATGGCGATTACCTGTGGGATTTTTTGGTAGTCAGCGATGGTTAGTCCGATTACACGGTTACTCATTTTGGTATCTTGGACGTTGCCTTTGATATCGTAAAAATCATAACCGCCGACTTCACCGACTACACCTTGCTGGATTCGTGCTTCGACCATTTCCTGAACTGAAAACCAGCCTAGGTTCACCATATAGCTACTTTCATTCAAGTCACCAATTCCGACTAATGCCACATCCGCTTTTTTTGCAATGTCCATTGTTTGCTGAACGGTTTCATCTTCAAGCAAGGCTCTACGTAGATCGGGGTTACGAACATAAGCCGGAGCGTACAAGGTTTCACTGACTCCACCGAAAGTTTTGGCAAAACGGCGCGAGATATGGTCCGCATTGAGCATGCCACCACGGGGATGAATACCTCCAATACTAGACACGAATGTACATTTTTTCGGGTTAACGACGCCGATATGCTCAGAGACAGATGAGACGTTACGCCCCTGGCCAATGGAGACAATCATGCCGTCCTTTAACGTTGCGGAAAGGTAAGTAGAAACGACACCGGCTAATAGTGCGCGCTGCTCATCTTCGGTTGGTTGGTCGAGTGCTATTAAAGCTCGCTTTAAACCAAAGCGTTCTTTGAGTTGCTCCTCGAGCTTAGCGCCAAAAACAGGGTGATACTTGACTTTAATTTCGACAATGCCTTGATCTCGAGCTCGTTTGAGCAAGCGTCCTATTTTGACACGTGACAGACCAAAACGTTTTGATATTTCTTCTTGTGTTGCACCATCCTGATAATAGGCCACTGCAATTTCAGTCAGAAGATTGGTTTCCTCTGTTTGTTCAATGTTGGTTAAGTCCATTCTGTTCCTTTAAAGGCGTATCACTGCAAGCAATAGATTGCTAAGCAATAAGCTTAAGTAGTTCTTTATTAGTTTTATTTAGGTCATGATTAGACTTTATCATTCTAATCGTTCTGTTGTGACCTTGTATAAGTAAGGTTTCAGTTGTGAGGTACGACCCATGTTTTTGTACACCATCGAGGAGGTCACCTTTGGTAATACCCGTTGCGCAGAATACAATATTATCGGTTTTCACCATGTCATTGAGCGATAAGATAACATTTTCTCTTACCCCCATCTCCTCACAGCGTTGGCGCTCTGATTCGGCATGTTTGATATTGGCTAAGGTTTCACCTTTAACTACATCACGCGTTAATAATCGTGCCTGCATGTCTCCATCTAATGCACGAATTACTGCTGCTGTTACTACACCTTCTGGTGCTCCGCCAATACAGTACATCATATCAACATCACTTTCTGGCATGCATGTCAGCAGAGAGGCGGCGACATCCCCATCTGGGAAAGCATAGACTCTTACTCCCATCGATTGCATGGTGTGAATGATGGCATCGTGTCTCGGTTTAGCGAGCGTTGCCACAACGATATCTTTTACCGGTTTATCGAGTTTCTTAGCGATAGCGAGAATATTTTCTTCAATAGAGAGCGTTAAATCTAACGCACTTTTCGCTGCTGGGCCGACAACTAATTTTTCCATATACATATCGGGAGCTTGAAGTAATGTGCCTTTTTCAGCGGCTGCTAACACCGCTAGAGCATTTGATTGTCCCATTGCCGTCATTCGTGTCCCTTCAATAGGGTCGACCGCAATGTCAATAGCAGGTCCACCTTTCCCTAACTGTTCGCCAATATACAGCATGGGAGCATCGTCAATTTCCCCTTCCCCTATGACAATCGTCGCGTCGACATGTGAATCGTTAAGCTGGTGCCTCATTGCAGCCACTGCTGCGTCGTCAGCTTTGTTCTTATCCCCACGCCCCAGCCATTTGTATCCAGCTAGTGCTGCTGACTCAGTTACTTGAGAAAGTGTTAAACCTAATTCGTTGTGCATTTTAGTAAGTCCTTTTGTTATTGGCGTTGTTCATATGTTCATCAAATATAACATCTGAACAATATGTTTAGAATATTTATGTTCTAATTTCTTTGTTTATCTGAACAAACTATCAAACCGGGTGTTTTAGCTGTCATTGAGTAGAGTTAAAGCTCTATTTAAATGGTGTTAAAAAAGCTATTGGCTCTTATTAAGTTGTTGTATTAAATGAATTTGTTGTGTTTTTGTGATCTCAATCTTGTTCTGTTTTATAAAAGTCATATCCGTTTATTAAATTGGCATTTAGGTTTGTTTGATCACGATAATGTTAATAAATTGTATTGTTTTGGTGACTGGTATCTCATTTAAAAGATGTTCATCTGTAACTTTTTTGAATAAAAGTTCAATATCATTTGTAATCTGTTTGGACAAATGAACATAAAGGAAGGCGACATGATTGCAATTGGATGTGATGACGCAGCAGTAGATTTGAAGGAGTGCTTGAAAGCTCATTTAGCTGCGAAAGGTATTGAGTATGTCGACTACGGAATCGACCCAGAGAACGCATCACTATATCCGGATATTGCCAAAGAAGTCAGCTTAGCAGTGAGTGCTGGAAAGCATGAACGCGGCATCATTCTTTGTGGTACCGGAATCGGTGTATCTATTGTGGCAAATAAAGTACCAGGTATTAGAGCTGCACTTTGCCACGATACGTTTTCTGCTGAGCGAGCTCGTAAGAGCAACGACGCGCAAATTATCACTATGGGTTCTCGCGTGATTGGTTCTGAGCTCGCAAAAGCGATATTAGATACATGGTTAGATTCAGAGTTTTCTGACGGACCCTCGACCCCTAAGGTAAATAGAATTAAGGAGATAGAGAAAGAATTTATTGGATAACCCTCCCTCAATGTTTAATGGAATAACGTGGAAACTAAAATGAAAAAAACAACACTTACTTTTACTGCACTCGCTGTGTCTGCTGTTCTTTCTTCAGCGGCATTTGCCAAAGACCTAAAAGTGGCGACTAGCGCGCAG
Organism: Vibrio mediterranei; assembly: GCF_900088415.1. Classification (GTDB taxonomy): domain Bacteria; phylum Pseudomonadota; class Gammaproteobacteria; order Enterobacterales; family Vibrionaceae; genus Vibrio; species Vibrio mediterranei. The sequence continues at coordinate 157,155 of NZ_FLLQ01000002.1, read as the reverse complement.
GTAGGTTCACTTCAATACAACACGACACAATATTTTACTGAAGTGGCAAACGAAGAATTCAAAAAACAAGGTATTGACTACAACCTTAAGTTCTTTGGTGCAGCTCAATTAGGTAAAGATAAAGATGTGCAGCAGAAGTTGAAGCTTGGCACGGTAGACTTGGCTCTACTCACTTCAACACTACCAACGCATGTATCAGAAATGGCGTTGTTTGAACTACCATTTTTAGTCTCAGATCGTGACCATGTCGCTAAGATCGAGGAGCAAGTATTCTGGCCATATATCGCGCCGGCTGCTGAAAAGAAAGGTTATAAAGTCATCGGTTTTTGGGAAAACGGCTTTAGAAACATCACTAATGCGCAGCGCCCGGTTAACACACCAGAAGATCTTGATGGTTTGAAAATTCGCACACCAAACAGTTCATGGCGCGTGAAGATGTTCAAAAACTGGGGGGCGAACCCAACGCCTATGAGCTTCAGTGAGGTATTCATTGGTCTACAAACTGGTGTTATCGATGGGCAAGAAAACCCGTATACCAACATCTATGCAGCGAAATTACATGAAGTGCAAGGCTACTTGAGTGTGACAAACCACGTGTACACACCAGCATACCTAACTGCAGGTGCACGCCACTATGGGAAATTCCCTGATGAAGTTCGAGCAGTGCTTGAAGACTCTGCTAAGCAAGCACAGCAGTGGGGCTATCAAGAAGCCGCGAAGCTAGAAGGCGAACTGAAAGATAAGCTGGTTGCTGGTGGTATGAAGCTTAACGTAGCGAACCGTCAAGCCTTCGTAGATGCAAGCCAACCTATCTACGACGATTTTGTGAAAAACGTAAACAACGGCGAAGTCATGCTAAATAAAGCAATGGCAACAGCTAACTAAGAAGTTCCTTGGCTGCACCTTGGGTGCAGCCACTCATGTGTTTTTCGCGAGGGTTTATGATGTCTTTTCTAGCTGTGTTAAATAGAGTTTCTAGCGTTCTAGAAAAAGTGTTGATCGCTATTTCAATGACGATCTTACTCGCACTCAGCACCATTATCATTGTTGCGGTTTTTTCACGCTTTAGTGGTGCTTCTCTTTATTGGTACGACGAAGTCTCCGCTATTTTGTTGGCTTGGTTGACCTTCTATGGTTCAGCGCTTTGTGCAATCAAACGATCTCATATGGGCTTTGGCGGTTTAGTGGCGAGCATGACGTTGCCATTACGTAAAGCGCTGTTCTTATTTAGTGAACTGGTGGTGATTGGATTCTTTGCAGTGATTGCTTGGGCCAGTTACTACATCTTGGAGATTTTTGGGGAAGAGACATTAACGAGTCTCGACTTTATTACGCTTTCCTTTGCTCAATCCGCGTTACCTATTGGAGCGGTGCTGTTTATCGTGGCACAAATCTGCTCATTGCCAAAAGCATGGAACTTACTCTGTGATGGTTCAACGCAAGAAGACGAAGAAATAAAAGAAGCAATTCGTGATGCCAAAAAGGATATGTCAGAAGCAATGGAGGCTGTGAAATGAGTGCGTTAGTCGTTTTGTTTTGTTTGATCGCTTTAGTAATGATTAATGTACCAATTGGTGTTGCTATCGGAGCGGTCGCTATTGTTGGGATGGTTGCTACGTCAGGCATTGACGCAATTTACAACGCCGCGCTGGCAATGTTTGAGGGTGGCTCTAAATTCACGCTACTGTCTATTCCATTATTTGTCTTTGCTGGTGCACTAATGAACACTGGCGGTATTTCTCTTCGATTGATCAATTTCGTTAACGCTATTGTAGGCTTCGTTCGTGGCGGCCTATCTATGGTAAACGTTGGTGTCTCGATGATTTTTGCTGAGATTTCTGGCTCGGCAGTGGCCGACGTTGCCGCGCTAGGTTCTATCTTGATTCCAGCGATGAAAAAGCGTGGTTACTCAGGAAGCTTTTCTGCGGCGGTCACATCGTCTTCAGCTTCTCTAGCGGTGATCATTCCACCATCGTTACCAATGATTATTTACGGTGCAATGGCAGATGTGTCGATTTCACAGCTGTTTGTGGCAGGCATCGTGTCGGGTCTCCTAGGCGCGGCTGGCATGTTTGGAGTGTGTTACTACTACGCAGTCAAATACAACTTGCCAAGAGAAGAGTCGTTTAGCCTTCGTAAGCTTTGGGTAGCATTTAAAGATGCATTTTGGGCGCTAACGCTACCGTTCGCTATTCTTGGTGGCATCCTTTCAGGCTTTATGACCGCGACGGAAGCTGCGGGCATCGCGGTGTTACTAGCGTTAGTGATCAGTATCTTTATCTACCGTGAGATGGATCTAAAGCTGTTCTATAAAGCGATGATGGAAGGGGTGACAGGTACATCAGTAGTCATGCTTCTTGTCGCAACCTCGGCAGTACTTGGTCTGTTCCTAACCGAGCAAGAAGTACCGCAACAAATGGCAGCTGGCATCTTAAGTATCTCTGAAAACAAGTACGTTGTTCTCATGATGCTTAACGTGATGCTTTTAATTGTTGGTGTATTCTTGCACGGCGCTGCGGCCATCATTCTAACTGTACCTATCGTACTCCCACTTATTCATGAATTAGGTATCGACCCAATTCACTTCGGAATTATGCTGGCACTCAACATCTCTATCGGTCAGCAAACGCCGCCTGTGGCAAGTGTTCTTATCACGGCCTGCTCTATTGCGAAACGAGACATTTGGCAGGTAACAAAAGTCAACGCACTGTTCATTGGAGTACTGTTCTTTGTACTGCTGCTGGCAACGTACGTACCCGCGCTCTCTGTAGGTTTTGTGGACTTCATTTATAAATAACTTTCAAGGAATTAAAACATGACTAAACCGACTATTGCTCTTGTATTAGGTGACCCTTCCGGAATTGGCCCTGAAGTTGCGGTTAAGGTGCTCGCTGACGAGGCAAACAGACAGCAAGCCAATATTCTTATCATTGCTGATGAATACGAACTTCGCAAAGGCATGGATATTGCGCAGGTGACATTTGATTACGATGTGGTGGATTCATTCGAGCAAGCCAATTTTGTCGACAATAAGCCTGTTCTACTGAAATTTAGCAGCTCTCATGCCGAGCCTATTGAGTACGGTAAAGCCACGGCGCAAGGCGGAACTTATGTGCTTGAAACACTCAAGATAGCGGTTGATTTAACCCTAGCCCATAAAACCCACGGTATTTGCTTTGCGCCTTTGAATAAGCAGGCGATGAGCATGGCAGGTTTGGCTCACCGTGATGAACTGTCGTGGTTTGCAGAGCTAACTGGGTATCAAGGATTTGGTTGTGAAGTCAACGTTGTTGACGACATTTGGGCTGGTCGCGTTACCTCTCATATTCCATTCAAGCATGTTGTCGATAACCTCACGGTTGATTCGGTTTTGGAAACCATTGAGCTGATGGACAAAACATTGCGATCTGCAGGTTTTGAGTCTCCACGAATTGCCGTTCAAGCTCTTAACCCACACGGTGGGGAAGGTGGACTGTTCGGTGATGAGGAAATTACCACTATTACACCGGCAATTGAAAAAGCGAAGCAGAAAGGCATCGAAGCATTCGGGCCATTCCCTGGTGACACGACTATGTGGGTTGTAGAGAAAGAATCGATGAATTCGATTGTTTCTATGTACCACGACCAAGGCGCGACAGCGCTGAAAATGATGGGCTTTGACCGCGGTGTAACAGTTCAGGGAGGAATCCCAATTCCAATCGCAACCGCTAACCACGGCTCTGCCTTTGATATTTACGGCAAGAATGTTGCCTCAACGCCTGCAATGGAAAATGCGCTGAAGCTGACCACAAGAATGGCGACTAGTTATCAACTAAAACAACAATAAATCAAATGGTGAACCCCATGAGAAAGCCAAAAAAACTGATTAATGATCCAATGGCGGTGGCAAGAGAGCAATTTGATGGTCTCTTAGTTGCGATGAATGGCAAGCTGGAAGGCTTACCGGGTATTACCGCAGCAATGCGTACCGATTTTCCTCAGGATAAAGTCGCTATCGTGACAGGTGGTGGTGCAGGTCACGAGCCATTATTTGCAGGCTACGTCGGCAAGGGGCTCGCGGATGCCGCGGCTCTGGGTGATATTTTCGCCGCTCCTGCTCCTAACGTGATTTTGCAGACGACTGAAGCGGTCAACAATGGCAAAGGCGTGATTTACATTTACGGTAACTATGCGGGCGACAATATGAATTTCGATATTGCTGCCGAACTTGCGGACGATGATGACATCAAAACTCACACCATTCGTGTTTGGGATGATGTGGCTTCTGCACCGCTAGAAAAAATCGAAGAAAGACGCGGTACAGCGGGTGATTTATACGTGCTAAAAATCGCGGGTGCAGCGTCTGAAAAATACGATGACTTTGACCAAATTGTGGCAGTGACTGAACGCGCTCGCGACTACACCCGCTCAATTGGCGTGGCATTGTCGGCGGGCTCAGTACCACAAACCAATACCTTTAACTTTGAACTGCCAGATGATGAGCTAGAAATTGGTATGGGGTTGCATGGTGAACCGGGCGTATCCCGCGAGAAAATGACCTCTGCTGACGAAGTCGTCACCCGTCTCATTAATGATCTGTGCACTGACCTTCCGTATCAATCTGGCGATGAAGTGTGTCTTTTGGTTAATAACCTAGGCGCATCGACTTATATGGAACTTCTTATTGCTACCAAGCAAGCGCATGCGCTTCTGGCAGAGCGCGGCATCACTGTTCATGACACGTTAGTCGGTAACTACTGTACGTCTCAGGAAATGTCTGGCTACTCAATTACTTTATTAAAACTGGATGATGAGCTGAAAGCGCTCTACGACCTACCTTGTGAATCATTTGCTTTGAGGAAATAACAATGGATGTATTAACAGCGAAAAACATGATGGCTTATGTGGCAAAGAACATGGTCGATAGCGAACCTATGCTGACTAAGTATGATCAAGCGATTGGTGATGGTGACCACGGCATAGGTATGGAGCGAGGCTTTCTAGCCGTTCAGACGCTGCTGACGGACGAATTTCAACCAGAAGATGTCAGTAAGCTGATGCTGAAAATTGGCTCTACTATGATGGCTACCATGGGCGGGGCTTCTGGGGCGATCTTCGGTACCTTGTTCCGTAGCGGTGCTAAGTCCATCAAAGGTGCAGAGCAACTAGATACCGAAACACTGGCGACATTCTTAGCCGGCGGCTTGCAAGGTGTTTATGACCGTGGTGGTGCAAAACCAGGGGACAAGACGATGATTGATGCCCTAGTAGCAGCTGTTGAAGCATCTGAAAAACTTTCTGGTGACTTGACGAAAAACCTACCTGCAATTGCTGCTGCCTCCAAGCAAGGTGTTGAAGCAACTAAAGATATGATTGCCACAACTGGTAAAGCGAAAACTCTTGGCGAGCGTTCACTGGGTCATCCAGACCCAGGCGCGGTTTCTATGTCTCTTATCTTACAGTTCATGTCTGAGTATGCGTGCGAGCAGGTTCCAGCATGAAGAAAATCTGGGTCGGCACAAGCTGGAAGATGAACAAAGACGCTGCCTCGGCAGCGTCATGGGCAGCGGCAGTGGAACAGGCGGTCGAACGGTCAGATGGCCGAATTCAACCTTTTGTTATTCCGCCATTCCCTTACCTTTCTCAAATGGCACAAACGATAAATGCAGATGCGATCAAACTTGGCGCACAGAATATGTGCTGGCAAGACAGCGGAGCATTTACCGGTGAAGTGTCACCATTGATGCTGAAAGATTGTGGTGTCTCTATTGTGGAGATCGGTCATTCTGAGCGACGCGCCATGTTCGGCGAGACGGACAAAACCGTCAATCTTAAAGTGCTCGCGGCTTTAAAGCATGGCCTAACGCCACTGGTTTGTGTCGGTGACACCGCAGATGAAAAGATGTGGGGCGTATCAGTAGAGTCTGTTGTGCGTCAGGTTAAAATTGCGTTGTATGACGTTCCTCTAGACAAAGTAGCCAACGTTGTTCTCGCTTATGAGCCTGTATGGGCAATCGGGGAAGGAGGCACTCCGGCAACCAAAGAAGAAGCCGAAAAGGTACATTGCGCAATCCGTGATGCACTGGTGGAGTGCTATGGTCAAGAGGTCGCGGATAATGTGGTACTTCTATACGGTGGCAGCGTCAATCTAACTAATGCCTCAGAGCTACTAGACCAAGCCAATATTGATGGCGTGTTTGTTGGTCGTACGGCATGGAATGCCGAAGGCTACGTTGAGCTACTCAGTATTGCCAATAGCAAGTTGGAGCACTAACGATGGAGCAAGTGAAGTTACTATCACTCATTGTGTTTGGACTGTTAGTCGCCAAAACGTTACCAATCATGACCAAAAGTCGCATTGATTGGAGTAGAAATGTGGCTTTCAGTTATCTCACGCCTTGTTTGTTCTTTACTTCACTTGTTCACGCTGACCTCTCTCAACTTCCTTCACCAAAGCTACTAGCTACCTATGGTTTGGGATTGGGAGGTTTATTTTTCGCCGTCCGTTTTTGGCTCTCCGTCAAAGGCAATGACACTGCTGCGGCGGCGACGATCAAATCGATTTCTGCGCTGTACCCTAACGCCGTTGGTATTGGGGTGCCATTGGTGTTCTCACTGTATGGTCCAGAAGCTGAATTGATCTTGATGGGAATTATCGTGACCAATTTGGTTGTGGTGTTGCCCATGGTCAACATACTTATGATTCGTTCGGGGGAGCCGGGTTTCTACTCTTATAAAAAAGTCGTGACTGACCCGATTCTACTCGCAATTGCCACTGGGTTATTGATTAATGTATGGGGCATTACTCTCTACCCGGCAGTTGTTGATGGCTTAGCGCTTATTGGCTGGGCCGCTCTTCCGGTTATTTTATTTATTCTTGGTGCAAGCCTAAGTTGCTATCCGTTCCGCTCATTGATGCAAGAGAAAGTGTTACTTCTTCTTGTTGTGAAAATCGTCGTATTTCCACTAACAATGCTGCTCTTCGCAAGCTTGGTATTTAAACTTTCTCAAATAGAAGTTCAAGTCCTGGTGATTCTAGCCAGTCTACCAACGGGTATTAACGTGTACTTATTGTCTGAGCGATACCAGGTGGCAAAAGAAGCAACGGCGAGCGTGATACTGTTCACCACTATGCTCTCGTTGGTGTCGCTAGTGACATGGGAAAAGGTGCTCCAAGTAACATAATTAAGGGATTAATGTGATGGGAATATTAGATAGATTAGCCATCAATACGGCGATTTTTGATGGACATGATTTAAAAACGTCGTTGAAAACAATCAGTCAATTGGGCTTAGGTAAAGTCGAATTTGCCTTCAACCAAGGCTATGTTGGTCAACTTGATAGTGACATGTTCTCCGAGAGCCATGCTCAATACTTATTGTCTCTTTTAGAGAAAGAGCAACTTAAATCAGATGCGCTGGGCTGTACCATGAATTTGGCGGCACCGAGTGCGATAGATGACTTTATGATGAGAATCGATTTTGCGCATCATCTAGGAGTGACTTACCTTAATACCTGTACTGGTCCCATTGCCGATCGTGCAACCATTATCGCCAATCTTAAAGTGTTATCGGAATACGCCAAAGACAAGGGCTGTGTCATCTGCATTGAGAATGGTGGTGATCATAACTTTAATGCGTTTGCTACGGCCCACGATGGTGTTCGAATGCTTTCAGAAGTTAACCATGATGCGTTAGCGCTAAATTTCGACCCGGGTAACTCAGTCTCTCTTGTACCCAATTTAAGCCCGAGTGAAGAAGCTAAGATGGCGTTGCCTTTCTGTCAGCATTTCCACATTAAAGATGTGCAAATTCATGATGACAAGTTTACGTTCCCAGCGCTAGGGCAGGGGGTAATTAACTTTGAGCCAATTATCCAGACGCTTGCTAACCGTCAACTGCCATTCAGTATTGAAAAGCCCCTGCGTATGTATCGACGCAAAGACACCTTCCCAATTCGTGGGCGCTCGCCAGAAAGTATGGAAAACATTGTAGCAGCACTACAATCTAGCGTGTCCTACATTCAACAACTTGCCGAACAATAACATAGGTTTTCTTATGCCAATTAGCTGTATCAAAGATGTCATTGAAGACTATAAACAAGGAAAAATGGTCATCCTAATGGATGATGAAGATCGTGAAAATGAAGGCGATATTATGATGGCGGCTGAGTGTATCTCAGCCCAAGATATCAACTTTATGGCAACCCATGGTCGAGGGCTGATTTGTCTCACATTAACGCAGCAGCGTTGCCAAGAGTTAAATTTGTTCCCTATGGTTCAAAATCCTACTGAGCCTTGGGCAACCGCGTTTACCGTATCGATTGAAGCAGCGCAAGGTGTCACGACTGGTATTTCTGCTGAGGACCGAGCAGTGACTGTGCAGGCTGCTGTTGCCAAAGGTGCGCAACCTCAAGACTTAGTACAACCGGGGCATATTTTCCCGTTGGCGGCCAAAGATGGCGGGGTGTTGGTTCGCGCTGGGCATACAGAGGCAGGCTGCGATTTAGCGAGATTAGCTGGTCACGAGCCAGCTTCAGTTATCGTTGAAATCCTCAATGACGACGGCACCATGGCTCGACGTCCGCAATTGGAAGTGTTTGCTGAAAAGCACGGCATTAAACTAGGGACGATTGCCGATCTTATCGAATACCGAAACGCGACAGAAACGACCATTGAACGCGTTGCAAGCTGTCAGATCCCAACAGAACTTGGTGAGTTCTCAATGGTGACTTATAAAGATACCGTGGATAACCAAATTCATCACGCCATGGTGAAGGGGAGTATTGATGAGCAGCCGACTAACGTTCGAGTTCATGTGAAAGACACTTTCCAAGATGTGCTGTTTTCTACTCGCGAATCTCAATCATCATGGACACTAAACAAAGCCATGGCCACCATTGCTGATCGAGGAGGGGTATTGGTGATCCTAGAAGGGCAGGATAGTACCGAGTCGCAGATAGCAAAAGTAAAACGTTATCAGGCGTTAGACCAAGGGGAAAACTACCCACAAAGCAAGAAAACCAGCACATCACGACAGGTAGGAGTTGGTTCCCAGATCCTTGCTGACCTCGGTGTCTCCAAGATGAATCTCCTGTCTTCGGCAGACAAAAAATACCACTCGCTGTCTGGCTTTGGTCTGGAGGTTGTGGATTATATTGAACCCATTTAATCGTTAACCATGACACTAATAATCAAAAAGCAGCTTTCGGCTGCTTTTTTGCTTGTTGGTTTAGAGCAGTTAGATTGGCAGAACCATCTTATGGCTTTCAAAAAGGGACTTCTATAGAATGGCGACAAACTTAACCTAGGATGCGCTAAAAGCGGATGAATAGTAGTCTCAAATACATTGCGGGGTATCCGCAAAACCTTATTGAACAAGTATCTTCACTAATAGAAAGCGGACGTTTTGTCACGTGGTTTGACAAGCGTTATCCCGAACGTCATCAAATCCAAAGTGAAAAAGCCTTATTCGACTACACCATGGATATCAAGCAGCGCTACATGAAAAAAACAGCGCCGATTTCAAAAGTCATTTGGGACAACAAAATTCACTTGATAAATAACGCGCTTGGTTTGCACACCTATGTGTCCCGCTCTCATGGCGGCAAGCTAAAATCTAAGAACGAAATTCGCATTGCTAGCGTGTTTAAGCATGCGCCGGAGCCGTTATTGCGGATGCTAGTGGTGCACGAACTTGCTCATATCAAAGAAAAAGAGCACGACAAATCGTTTTACCAATTATGCTGTCATATGGAGCCTGACTATCACCAGTTAGAGTTCGATGCACGCCTATTTATGATCTATCAGGAACTTAAGCATGAAGCCCGAAAATAATAAACGTGCTCAGAGCAAATCGGGTCACACTAAGAAGAACAAAAAGGTCAGCTCAGAAACCACGCTAGTTAAGCGTCATGCTGAGGGTCTTCACCAAGACAATTTACACCATGGACGCTACGATTTTGTAAAGCTCACGCAAGCACTCCCTGAACTGAAGGACTGTGTTATCAATAATCCTAAAGGGGAGGCGACGATTATGTTCTCCGATCCTGCTTCGGTTAAGCTCCTCAATCGCGCTCTGCTCAAGGCCTACTATGGTATAAACTTTTGGGACATTCCTGAGAGTTATTTGTGTCCTCCTATCCCCGGCAGAGCGGATTATGTTCATCGCCTTAATGAGTGGCTGCAATATGACTTAATGCGAGAGCAGTCTGAGAAAGCTCGTCTTAAGGTTAAAGCGCTTGATATTGGCACTGGCGCAAACTGTATCTATCCGATTGTTGGTGCGACACGTCATCACTGGAATTGGATAGGGTCGGATATCGACCCAGTCTCGGTGAGTTGTGCCAAAGAGATCGTCAATAATAACGACAAACTGGCGCGGAAAATTGAGATTCGTCATCAACAAAACAGCAATCATATCTTTGCTGGTGTGATTGCACCTGATGATTTCTTCGTCGCGACTACTTGCAATCCGCCTTTCCATAAATCGATGGAAGACGCGCAAAAAGGCACAGAGCGAAAAAACAACAATCTCTCGAAAAACCAAAAGTCGCGTGGTCAGGCCGGTGCAACCAAGTTAAATGGGAAGCTCAATTTTGGCGGACAAAATGCAGAACTATGGTGCCCCGGAGGAGAGGAAGCATTTGTCCTTAATATGGCTCAGGAAAGTAAAGACTTTGCATCACAAGTGATTTGGTTTAGCACCTTACTGTCCAAAAAAGACAATATTCGCACACTTAGAAAGCGTCTAGAAAAACTAGGTGTCTCTGAAATTGTGATTCAAGAAATGGCCCAAGGGCAGAAGAAAAGTCGTTTCTTGGCATGGACGTTTATGTCGGCAGAAGAAAGACAAGATAAGGTCAAAGCACTACTTTGATACGTTAACTTGCTCAAGCAGGGTTTGGTACTTGTTGACTAACATCCAGTTCTCCGATTTTCGCTCAAGCTCGATTAATAACACGAGGTTGTTTCGCTGATAACCATAACGTTGGCTAAAGTCGAGCAATCTCAATCGAGCTAGATGCAATTGGTCCTGTTCTATTTCTAACGCCGCTAATTGCAAACTGGAGATTGGACGCAGCGGCTGGTGTTCAACGGACTTGTTGAAATAGTATTTGGCTTGATGACTTTTTTGCGCTTTGAGAGCGCATAACCCCGCATTTTCATAGGTTTCGGCGACAGCATAATAGTTAGGCTTGTCTATCGCTTGTTTAAATAAGACATCTGCCCTTTGAAACTCCCCTTGCTTACACAGAAACGTACCATAGTTATTGTAAACATTGCCGTTGTTTGGGTGTTCCTTAAGCGCTTTCTTGTATAGCTTTGTCGTCTTATCAACTTCTCCTACCACATCGAAATAGTACGCTAAAGACAAACTGCTTTTGTAGTAATGAGGTGCATATTTCATGGCTTTTTCTAAGCTTTGACGTGCTTTGGAATACTGTTCAAGTTTGATGTAGTTAAGACCTAAAGCAATACGTGTATCAGCCATATCTATTGGGCTGTGTTGAGCATTGGTATTATCCTCTTGAACGGTAACACAGCCACTTAATGTCATCGAGGCGAGCGTTACGATATGAGTATGGATTTTCATAGTTCTGTCCCAAATTCCTAAATGTCATACTGTGATTTTGTTCCGATCATCATAAGTAGATGCCGGAACTAACGTAGGAAAACAGGGTAACTGTGCGAGCGAATCGTCAAAACTCAATGATGGTTGTGAAGTGCGTGCAAATCATTTTGCTTATAAAGTAGCCATTTAAGATAGAATAATGACTCTAATCTATATCTATTGTGTGAACTTCGTTAGAGTACTCGAGACAAAATAAATAGGTGTAATAGCAATGAGCGCAAATAACAAACCTTGGTTAAAAACGTACCCCGATGATGTTCCTGAGTTTGTCGACATCGACCAATACACCAACATCAATGAGATGTTCGTTAAGCCGTTCGAGCAGTTCGCGGATAACACGGCGTTTGTCAACATGGGACATTCACTCACATATCGCGATTTAAACGAGAAAAGTGATGCTTTTGCTGCCTATCTTCAGAACGAACTAAAGGCGAAAAAGGGCGATAGAATTGCGCTGATGATGCCGAACTTACTGCAATATCCGATCACCATTCTTGGTGCGTTGAAGGCCGGGCTTGTTGTGGTTAATGTCAATCCTCTATACACGCCACGAGAGCTAGAGCACCAGTTGCGTGACTCGGGTGCGACGATCATTGTGGCAGTGACTAACTTTGGCAACAGCTTACAACAGGTCATTGCTAAGACCAGCATTAAGCATGTCATCTTGACGAGCATTGGTGATGAACTTGCGCCACATAAACGAACGCTAGTGAACTTTGTGGTTAAGTACGTGAAAAAAATGGTGCCTAAGTACCATTTGCCAGGGGCGATTTCATTAAGACGTGCGCTTACTGACGGTAAACGTATGGACTTTAACCCTCCAGTAATTGAAAGCAGTGATCTTGCTTATCTGCAGTACACTGGCGGCACCACAGGTCTTGCGAAAGGTGCGATGCTGACTCATAGAAACATCATTGCGAACGTGCTGCAAGTCTATGGCCATTTCGGTCCTAGAACTTCGAAAGACAAAGAGCGTGCGGTGACTCCATTACCGCTTTATCACATCTTCGCTAATTCAGTCAGTATGATGTTGATGATGTACATGGGGGGGAGCAACCTCTTGATTACGAATCCTCGTGATTTGAATAGCTTTGTCAATGACTTAAGTAAATATCCGTTCACGATGATATTTGGTCTTAATACGTTATTTGCTGCATTGAACAATCACGCCAAATTTAGAGAGTTGGATTTCTCCAATGCTGAGTTCACCATTGCTGGTGGCATGGCTACTCAAAAACACATCGCAGACGAATGGCAAAAGATTACAGGGATGCCAATCATTGAAGGCTACGGTTTGACGGAATGCTCGCCTGTAGTCGCAGGTGGTGTTCATACGCAGCAGTCCTACGTGCCTGCGGTAGGAGTGCCCTTGCCAAGTACCGAACTGCGTATCGTAGATGAAAACGGTCAGCCACTGGGTGTAAATGAAGTCGGAGAGATTCAAATCCGTGGTGACCAAGTAATGAAAGGCTATTGGAAGCAAGAAGCGGAAACCAACGCTATCTTAACCAAAGATGGCTGGTTGTATTCGGGCGATATTGGTCGTATGGACGAAGACGGTATCTTTTATATCGAAGACCGTAAGAAAGATATGATTTTGGTCTCTGGATTCAATGTGTTCCCAACGGAAATTGAAGAGGTAGCGACGCTACACCCGAAAATTGTTGAGGCTGCAGCGGTAGGCGTGCCTGATGATGTAGCTGGGGAACGCGTCAAGTTAATCGTAGTGACTAGTGGTCCAGTTACCGTTGATGACATTAAAAAGCACTGCCGTCAACATCTCACAGGATACAAGATCCCTAAAGTAATTGAGTTTAGAGATGAGCTGCCAAAAACCAACGTGGGTAAAATATTACGTCGAGTTCTACGTGATGAATAAGATCGGACAGCTCACGCAATAGTCGGAGAAAATTGGCGCTCTGCATATTCATAAGCCACACTTTTAGTGTGGCTTTGTTAATTAGGAGGCAGCGATGAAAAACGAACTGGATCCCGGAAAAGTACTTCAAGCCTACGACAACATAATGGAACATGGCGCTGATACAGAGTTTGGCAAGATCTATGGCGGTGTTGAAGCGTTCTCAGATTATGATGGTTATAACGTGTATATGAGAGGTAATGGTGTAGAGCTGAAAGTGGGCTTTCACAATACCTATCATTTGGAATACGACCAAGAACACTTGCGTGATAGCTTTTTGAAAAAAGTAGCGTTATTGGCGAAGTAAAATCGTAGGAAAGCAGATGATATCTCCCCAATAGCTGGGGAGATAGGTAGATATTGCCGCAATAGGATTTAGAAAGTAGGTAGCGAGAGAGTCTTACTCGTCGGTGGTAAACGCATCTGCACTGAAGTGTTCCAAATCGTAAGGCGTTTGCTGGTATACACAGTAGTTGAGCCAGTTGGCAAACAATAAGTGCCCATGACTACGCCAGCTCGCGATAGGTTTATTATCAGGGTTGTTGTTCGGATAATAATTGACCGGAATTGCGGGCTCCATACCTTCACCAAGGTCACGGACATACTCGCCGTGTAGAGTGTGTGAGTCGTACTCAGGGTGACCTGTCACAAATACATTTCGTTTGTCCTTGGTTGCCGCAAGGTAGACACCTGCTACATCTGAGGTCGCTAGGATATCTAGATCGGTATGTGAATCCAGATACTCGGGCGAGAAATCCGCATAGCGCGAATGGGGGGCAAGGAAAGAATCATCAAAACCACGCAGTAGCGGGTGGTATTGATGCTGAATAGTATGGTGGTAAACGCCCGACAGTTTCTCTTTGCGAGTTCTTTTCGGCAGATCGAATAACAGCTTCAGTCCCGCTTGAGCCGCCCAGCACACATACAAGGTAGAGGTCACGTGCTGGTTGGCCCAATTCATAATGGTTTGCAGATGTTCCCAGTAAATCACGTCTTCAAATTGAACTAGACCGAGTGGTGCTCCGGTAATAATAAGTCCATCGAAGTTACGATCTTTGATCGTTTCAAACTGACGGTAGAAGGTATCTAGGTGTTCCGTTGGTGTGTTCTTGCTTGGTCTGTCATCAATGCGCAGCAGCTCGACATCAACTTGTAGTGGACTATTAGAAAGCAATCTTAGGAACTGGGTTTCCGTTTCAATTTTCTTTGGCATCAAATTGAGGATCAGTACTTTGAGTGGTCGAATTTCCTGCGTGGCAGCACGCGTCTCCGACATCACGAAGATATTTTCGTTTCTCAATACGTTGGATGCAGGCAGTTGATCGGGAATCTTAATTGGCACAGCTTTCTCCCTAAGCTATTGTTTGGTCATCTGGACGTCTATACATCTAAAGTTAACGCAAACGTTTTTGCTTGTCGATAGTTAATTTTAGTTCAATTCGAGTATGACCAAAGAATCAAACCGTGTACTGAACCTGAAATTGGGTACAATGCATGGCTTTATACGTTTGAAGGTACCAGCAATTGAAATTGACGCTTATCCGTGGCTTACCTGGCTCAGGAAAAACAACATTAGCAAAGACGTATGATGCACAACATTTCGAAGCAGACATGTATTTTGTTAATGTTCACGGAGACTACTGCTATGATCCGAGCTTGATTGAACAAGCACATTTGTGGTGCCAGAAGCAGGTCAAACAGGCTCTTGCCAAAGGTGAAAATGTAGTAGTGGCAAATACCTTTGTCCGACGTTGGGAAATGAAGGCGTATAAAACGCTAGCGCAGCAATTCAATGCGGATTTGGAAATTATCGTTTGTAACGGTAAATACCAAAATATCCATGGAGTTAGTGATGCTGTCATTGCTAAAATGCGTGCTCGCTGGCAAGACTGAATGCACTATATACAGCGCTGTGTCACGCTAATGGCGTATCAAATAATGCTCATCAAATAAAAGGCTCAATGGGACAATGGCTAAACGTTCACCCGTCATCGAGATGACGTCTTATGGTATTTATTCAACTTGGGATTCAGGCTCTAAAGAGCTGCCTCAAATTCAAGATTTCACCACCATAGTGCCAGCTGATGAGCACATTGAATTTGGCTTTATTGTTAATATCAAAAAAGCCAAAGGGGAGCGCGTTCGATACTGCATTTACCATCCCGGCATCCTTGGCAAGAAAGGGCAGGTGTTGGAACCTTTTGATGGTGAAGAGCATATCGGCAGTAATGATTGGGACTTCTATCTGGGTGACACCATTCAGCTGCTTCACCCTATCGATGGCTTTGAAAGCAATCTAGGGGAGTGGCGCATGGTGCTTGAAATGCAAGGACGTGTGGTTGCGGAGAAGAAGTTCAAAGTAACAGCAAGAGATGAAGGTCAGTTTTGGAAAAATCGCGGCTTTTAATATCAGTTCGTCTTAATAGCTTCGTCCATCGAGTTGAGGATAAAGCACAGGTTATCGCAAGGGCTTCCCAATCCGGATGCACGCTCAAACGCATCCGCCGCTCACGCAATTGGCTCGTTACTGGTCGCAAAGAACAACTGGCGTCGTTCGCATTAGATGCCAGTGTAGGTTGGATATCGGTTGCGATAGAGAAAGTGTTATCGGAGTATAAGTCACCCATTCAACAAGTATTAGAGCGAAACCCTGAAGTAACCATTGCAGAATTGATGCATGAGTCGGGTTGTACTTTAGTGGAAGCTCGTGCCGCCATTGATGAATATGAGGGGCTATAAAAAACGCTGCATTCCACAGGGGTGAAATGCAGCGCTAAGTTCTATTGCTAGATTTAAGCCGTTACGTAGCCAATAACGAAGTCAGTGATTTTCACCATATCGTCAATAGCGATGTACTCTTCAGTAGTATGAACTTTTGCCATACCAGTAGAAAGGTTTACAGTTGTTAGACCTTTACCGTTGAAGTTGTTCGCGTCACTACCACCACCAGTGTGTTTTGT
Source organism: Vibrio mediterranei (assembly GCF_900088415.1). Lineage (GTDB taxonomy): Bacteria > Pseudomonadota > Gammaproteobacteria > Enterobacterales > Vibrionaceae > Vibrio > Vibrio mediterranei. Next base: position 140,665 of record NZ_FLLQ01000002.1, on the reverse strand, counting down.
GTTGGCTTCGATGCCGTTTGCTTCAAAGACTTGTTTAACCTTCAGAACGTGTGCGTCGTCTTCTGCGATAACAAAAGCGTCGTAGGCACGTGTAGATTCGATCTCGACTTCTGCACCGAATTTCTCAGCCGACGCTTGGAAAGTATCAACCATATGCTTAACTTGAGCGGTTAGCTTGTCGCTGTTTAGTGAACGTGCTTCGGCAACCACAGTTAGCTCTGGCATTACGATGTTAGTTGCTTGGCCACCGTTAACAGAACCGATGTTTGCTGTAGTTTCTGAATCGATGCGAAGCAGCTTCATGTTTGCGATAGCATCTGCGGCAACCATTGCTGCGCTGATGCCTTCTTCGGGAGCTAGACCTGCGTGAGCTGGGCGACCTTTGATTTTAGCAACAATTTTTTGTTGGCCCGGAGCACCCGTTACGATGGTTCCGATTGGGCCACCAGTATCAAGTACTATCGCGTTGTTTGATTGGATGTAGGACATATCGAAGTGTTCCGAACCGAACAGGCCACCTTCTTCGTGAACGGTGAAAGCAACTTCGATAGTTTTATGTTCACGGTTTTGCTCTTTAAGACAACGTACCGCTTCCATTACTGCTGCAATACCAGACTTGTCGTCTCCACCAAGAATCGTATCGCCCTTTGAGCGAATAATACCGTCTTCAATGATTGGCTCGATGCCAATACCTGGAGTTACTGTGTCCATGTGAGCACTGAATACAATGCTACCGTCAAGCGTACCTTCAAGGCGACCATATACATTAAACCCATTGGTATACTGTTCTGGTACAGGAAGTTTGCTTACGGCGAAACCTAGCTCACCCAGCTGTTCAGCAATAGCTTCAGCAATGGCTTTTTCATTGCCAGATTCGCTGTCGATTTTAACAAGATCAAAGAAGTGGTTAACAAGGCGGTCGGTATTTACTAGTGTCATAGGATTACTTCACGTTATGAAACAGGGACACTCACTTTACACCCTATGTTTACGTGCTAGACCTGAGGTAAATCAAAAAAAGTGCCGCATTTTAGGTAAATCGACTGACATCAAGGCTGTTTGTGCTTAGAAAATTGGTAACAAGCTGCAACAGTGGTGGAAATGATAAGAAAACTACCCAACCATTGAAGGTTTGTAAGTTGCTCTTGCAAGAAAATTGCCGCGAAAATCAACCCAAATAGTGGCTCTGTGCCCATCAAAAGTGATGCTTGACTTGCGTGAAGAAACTTGACGGCGTAGTTCTGCAGGAAAAACGCCACAAGGGTACAACCTAAAGCAAGATATATTAAGCAACTCGAGGTGACCCAATCAAGTTGCATCATAGTTGTTGTAAACTGGGTAGCCGACCCTTCTTTGAACATTAATAACAAGCTTACGACAGTAACAACCGAGAGTTGAATAAAAGTAATCAATTCGGTATTCAACTCGTGTCCCGTAAAGGCTTTTCGGCAGGTAACAACCATGATCGCTCTGAGTACGGCCGCGATTAGAACTAATGCGACTCCCAAATTGAAGGTAAAGTCCTGTTGAGTCACGTTGGAAAGCAAAGCGACACCTACCACCCCTATAAAACAGTATCCTACCAAGCCTTTAGGCAATGAAACCTTAAGCCATACCTTTTCCAAGAATGGAGTGAACAGGATACAGAGACTGATGAGGACAGCAACTTGTCCTGCTTGAGCGAGCATCACAGCCCATGTTTCGGTAATGAATATGCTGCTCAAGATAGCGCCAGTAAGTAATCCTACTTTTAAATAGCCAATTGCGTTGTTAGTAAATTCAATGAAGAGCTTTTTCTTATATAGGATTACGACTAGTACGGCACAGCTTAAAGCGAAACGGGCGAACAATAGTTGTGGGACACTAAGTGTTTGAAGAACCTGTTTTGACGTTCCGTAACTGGTACCCCAGACGATTGATACCGCGAGTAACCCTATAACCGCCCAATTCACTGTGAAACTTTGTGCGTAATTCCTATCCATTTGTAATTGCTCTTAAATATTTTTTGTGAATAATTCTATCGATATGCTAACTTATGAATAACAAAGTGATAATACTTCCGAAATGCATAGGACTTATGACTGATGGACACAAATAAACTCATGGCACTTTTGCCGGATATTGCTGCGTTTGTGACAGTTGTTGAAGCTGGGAGCTTCACCGCCGCCTCGCAGAGGTTGGGTATGACGCCATCAGGAGTAAGCCGCCAAATAAGTCGACTTGAGGCTGCGCTTAATGCTGACCTACTTGAACGAACAACGAGAAAACAGGTAACAACAGACACTGGCAAGGTAGTGTACGAGTTCAGTAAGAAAATCATGGAGTCTGCTTCTGATATCGCCAATATTGCCAGTCAGGAAGGGGGAGAAGCCCAAGGCGAACTAAGGATTTCAGCTCCCAAAGCTTTCAGTCGCCACATTTTAGAGCCATTAATGCTGCCGTTTCTCGATTTGTACCCGAAGGTAAAACTTCGCCTATTGGTTAGTGATGAGTTCGTTGACCCTTTTGGTCACAACCTAGATATCGTTTTCGAGCTGACACACTTCCCAAGAGAAAATTTGGTAGCAAAAACACTTGGTGAAATCAAAGCCGTGCTGTGTGCAAGCAAATCATACCTTCAAGAGCATGGTATTCCGTTCCATCCAAATAACTTATTGAATCACAATTGCTTATTTCTCAATGAACAACCAAACGATAATGTATGGCTTTTCAATAAGGATGGGGAAAACGTTAAAGTTCAAGTTGACGGCCGTTACTCAGTTAACCACTCCGAGATGCGGTTAAATGCAGTCAAAAGTGGAATTGGTATTGGTATCTTCCCAGAATTTGTGGTGGAAAAAGCTTTGAGAGAAGGTGACGTCTTACAGGTGTTACCGGAATGGCATATTAATTCTCGGTATCAAGGGGAAATAGTGATGCAATTTCCCCAGTCAAAGTTTATGCCCGCCCGAAGACGAGCATTTATTGACTATATGGTTGCGTCAATGAAGCCCACTAAAGTAAGTTCATAAATCGCTGCGGGTAGTCACTGAAAATTGCATCAACTTGTTGTAAATGCTTAAAAGATTTCGGGTTATTAACGGTATAGCACCAGATCTGCAAGCCATGTTCTCGCAACGTTCTAATGTGCTTTTGAGTAAGCCAACGATAGTTGAGATGGCAGCTGAATGCTTCGACCTCATCAATAGTTTTTAAAAGACGGTTATTAAGTCTGTTACCCAGCACGCCTAGGCGCACGCCAAGTTTTGCTTCATACACTGCAAGCATGACCTCACGACTAAAACTTGAGATAAGCAACTGATTTCGGTCTATCTCACTGGCATTGAGCCGTTCTGCAAGTAGAGCAACGACGTGCTCTGCATCATGTTTATCGACCTTGACCTCAATATTGATGCTTAGTTGGTTAGTTTGGCAGTAATTGAGTAATTCATCGAACGCCATTAGTCGCTCACCAGCAAACTGTGGCGCTTTCCATGACCCAAAGTCGAACTGACTAAGTTGCTCGAATGTTAATTCATCTATTCTGCCAGTGCCATTACTGCATCGGTTAATAGTATGGTCGTGACAAACTACTAGAATGTCATCTCTAGTCGGTTGAATATCTACTTCTACCCAAGTTAGGCCCGCTTTTTTTGCTGCTTGAATACTCACTAAGGTGTTTTCCGGATGGGTTCCAGCAACACCGCGATGACCTGCAATTAATGTGCTCATATATATTCCTAGAGACTCATCAATTCAACATAGATGAATGATGTTTATGTTGCAAAAATGTTACCTGAAGGCTATCTTGGTGAAAAGACATCAGACCAGTCAGTAAAAGATGAAGATTCATCATATCAAAGGATATATACAACAAATCTATTTGGTTGAGTACCCAGATAAATTGCTCTTGTTAGACGGTGCAAGCCGTGCTGACGTGGGTACAATTCTGCGTTTTATCACCAATGATTTACAGAGGCAAGTTTCTGATTTAAAAGTTATCGTCGTGACCCATATGCATCCAGATCACGCTGGAGCTGCCCATCGGCTTAAAGCCATTACAGGGGCTAAAATTGTCTCTGCGGCCAAAGAGCGTGATTGGTATTCCGGGATCGATGGCTTTCTGATGCATGTTACAGACTTAGTGTTGGCGTGGTATATGGCAAAGCGCCTAGGGCAACCTAGAAAAAACCTATGGTACAAGAAGGCATTAAATGCGGATTACCAACTGATTGATGGTGATACTGTACCGCTATTTGATGATTGGCAAATACTTGACACGCCGGGTCACACAGACCGAGATATCTCGGTCTATAACCCCGATGAATCGATTGTCTATGTTGCGGACTTAATGGTGCAAGTAAAGCAGCATCTCATCGCACCATTTCCTATATTTCATCCCAATCAGTATCGAAGATCAGTGGAGAAAGTGTACAACTTAAACGCCGAGCAGATTCTCTTGGCGCACCGAGGCCCTGTGGTTTTTGACGAGCGAGCAAAAGAACATATTCTTGATACCGCGCCAATGAGACCAGTGACTCATTGGCGGGTAACGAAAATTAAACTTAAAGGGGTATTTAGGTCCGTACTGACTGCGCGTTAATCTTGCTCAGACCTATCGTGTTTAGGGAAGATAAGTGCTGATGTGTCGAATCCAGCTTCAAAAGCGACTTTCAAATATTGGTCTAGCTTTGCTTCCTGTATGGTCGGTGTTCTCGATAAAATCCAAAAGTAATCGGAATTGTAGCCACTAATTAGTGCCGCAGAGTAATCTGACTCTAAGTAATAGACCACATAGCTACCGTAAAAAGGTCCGAAGAAAGACACTTTAAGATGAGCTATATCAGGTGACGAAACAAATTTTGCTTTGCCTTCCGCTTCCGACCATTCCTGATCTTTTGTGTCCCAACCGCGATTCAGTACTTTTACAGAGCCATCATCATTTATTGAATAGGTAGCTGTCACATTATCTAGACCTCGTTCGAAACTATGGTCCAGTCGAGCCACTTCGTACCATTTACCAAGATAGCGGTCGAGATCGAAACCTGTAACGGGCTGCACTTTGTCGGGAATGCCAGTACAGCCGAGTAACAACAGTGGCAAGCTAACCACAAAATAGCGAAGAATTGTTTTTATCAAGGCAGACTCCTTTTATTACCTAACTGACTATTTCTAAATAGAATATACGACAAAAATCAGAGTTCAGCTTACAATGATTGCATCTATATCCTATTGCGAATACTCTGGAATCGAACATGTTCATTAATTCTAGGTATTACTGCGTCAATGTTTGAGATATTCATTGTATTAGCGTTACTGGTGGGGTTGTTCCTTGTTGCTCAGAAGTACTTTGTAAAGCAGGAAGACACAAGATCGTATCAGTACAAAGTGAAGGGACCAATTCTCTCTTCGGCACAAACGGCTTTCTATAATGCATTAAAAGAAGCCGTAGGGGAGCATGGTGTCATCTTAACTAAGGTTAGCATGGCTAATGTAGTGACTCCTCAGAAAACGAGTAATAAGAAGCAATGGTTCATAGCTAACAACGTGATTGCCAAAAGTTATTTCGATTTTGTTATTTGCGATCCGAGAACGATGCAGCCCAGAGTCGTGATCGAGTACGACAACGGTCAAAAGTTGGATAAAGGCAAAGTCGAACGTCAAAAGCTGATTATGCAAGTGTGTAAATCTGCAAATATCCCACTAATAGGCGCATCGGTTAAGCTGAGCTACCAAGTCAGTAAGATAAGACGTTTGCTTGCTGCACATATTGATCTTATTGAACCCGAAAAAGAAGTCCGTTTCTGTAAACGTTGTGGTAGCCCTATGACGATAAAGACGGCAACGCAGGGCGATTTCAAAGGACGACGCTTCTTCACTTGTAGTCGCCAACCATTATGTCAATACACCGAAAACTACAATGTCGTTTTCGATGATGAGGAATAAATACGTAATACCATTAGGTTCAACAAACTGATGTAATTCACATTTTTACTGGTTAAAAGCATAAAAAAGAGTCGAATTGATGGCTTCTAAGCCAAACGATACCAAAAACACAAAAATCTACTTGCACAGCTTGGTATCTCTCGTTAATATCCATCTCGTTCCAAAGACGATGGGTCCGTAGCTCAGTTGGTTAGAGTACTACCTTGACATGGTAGGGGTCGGCGATTCGAGTTCGCCCGGACCCACCATCCTCACTTTGAATCACGATTCAAAAGGAACACAAAATTTGGGTCCGTAGCTCAGTTGGTTAGAGTACTACCTTGACATGGTAGGGGTCGGCGATTCGAGTTCGCCCGGACCCACCAAATTTTCGAAAGCCCGCTTCTCTGAAGCGGGCTTTTTCGTATGTGTAAAAAACATATTCACTTCCAGAGTTACCAATAGTATATCCAACAAAAAGTAAACGAGTACAGTTGTTGGCTCGTTAATGTAATTTCATTTTTCAAGCTCTATTCACCAAGAATAAGTCATGTTGATCAGATAATTTATTGTACGTAGATATCTGATACCAAGAGTAACCCCATTGTGATGAAGAGCGTACATTATTTATATCTCATGACATGCGGTTTATAAGAGGTGTTGTTTTATATAACGCCTAATTTTCGTCGATGTTAGCCAATTGATAATATTTGTTTTTTCTCATTAATGGAATTATTACATATAATTAATTGGGATTGCGTACGGATATTTGATGGGTTATTCCTACGAAACGTTACTTATTCCGACACTTCATTACTCTACATCTTATAACCATTGAAATTTAGGTTACTATTGATTCTACTATTATTAGTGTGATTGTTTTATGTGATCTACATTGGTTATTGGTTCGCACTTTACTTCCACCCTAAAATAGAATTTGTGCTCTAAATAATAATAATCATTAAACGTCATGTCAGTTGGTCTGTTTGTTAGCATTTTCGCTTACGGGGGAGTAACTAATGGAATGTCTTAAAAGTCTTGAATGTTTTAACTGTATTCGAATTAAGAATATTGAGTGCCGGTTTGATCTTCAACTAGAGAAGAGAAAGAACAAAGTAATAGACCGAAAAAGCAATCGAGTATGGAGTGAGACATGTTTAAGAATGCTTTGCTGCTTAAACCAAACACCTCAAGGTGTGGTTCTATCGAAAAATGAGATTGTTGATTTTGTTTGGGACGGAGAACCAATAAGCGAAAGTAGTTTGCTCCAGTTGGTGTACTGCACAAGAAGGAATCTGGCAGATAAAAATATAAGGATAATAAGTATACGAGGCGTAGGTTACGCACTCGTAGAAGGGGAGAATGCCATTTATGTGTGTGCAAATTGACAGGTTTATTAAGGGGAACAAGCAAAGTAGCGCAAATTACCAATACAAAATGCAAGGTATATATAGTGCAAGTGGGCAATGTATAGGATATGAGGTTCTAATTGATCAAATAAGAAGTCGAGAAACCTTGCTTGGTCCCAATGTTCATAGTGACTTAACATTTTCATCATCAGCCAATTATTTACTCGAAAGGATAAAAGTCGCTGTTGAGAATGGTAGGTTTGAATGTGATTGGTCTGGGAAGTATATCTTTCTCAACATTGAGCGAAGTAATCTCTGTGATATTACCTTGTTAGCGAGACTCATTGAGTTAAATAGCTATCTATTAGAAAAACAAATTGGGCTTGTAGTGGAAATGACTGAACGAAATGTATGCGGTAGCTGTGTACGAATCATAGAGGGGCTTACTCTACTAAAACAGAATGGCGTAGTGACGGCAGCTGATGACTACGATATTTACCATTCGGACTTTCGTGCTAATGAATTGGACATGAACTTATACGAGTTCATAAAAATCCAATCTCCTAGCTCAGCAAGAGAAGTGGATATGCTAGAGACCTTCGCACAGGTAAGGCCTGAAAAAATAATCATGGAACATGTTGAGTCTACGTCGATATTCAAAATGTTAGTTGGCTTAAATCGATTCTTTTGGGGGTATCAAGGCTACTGCTTTGACAAAGGTACCCCAATCTATATTTAGCTGAGGGTTTAATTTTGACTGATATTGAGAAATACGCAGAGACCGCTTCAAAGTTGGAGAGACAGCGTCAGTATAATGAAGCTTCTATTTACTGGAAGAAGGCTGTAGAGTAAGCCACTGCTCGCCAGGATATAGCGTGGTATCAAATTAGGTATCGATTTTGCACTAAGCAAAGGGAAAGGTTATGAGTTTCTTCGTTGAACGGCATACCGAAACGATTACCGCTTCTTTGCAGGAGTTTGGGTTCACTGAAGTTCAGCGTGGGAGTGACGACTCTAACTTCTTCATCATAGGAAAACTCAAATATGTAAATATCTGTATATCTTGTAACCTGATAAGTAAGAGTTACGAGTGTGATATCTTAGCTAACAAAGGCTATCACAACCTTGTATCAGATATTCCAACGATGGTTTTTTCGATCGATGCGCCATTGGAGGTAAATGTACTCGGTGCGATCAGGGTGGCACATATCCAGGAGAGAGCTTTATCTAAGTATGTGCAGACGCGTGCTAAGTTCAGTGCTATTAACCAATTAAAGAGATTAAAAGAGCAAAACCAAATAGGTTAACCCGATAGTCATAAAGCTCGTGAGGTACAGTGTACTTTGCGGGCTTTTTGTTACAAAAATAACCTTGAATTAATGGTACCCGCTTAATTTAGAAGATTAATTTAGTTAAGTCCTAAAAAATATTTGTCCAAAACCTGACGTGTCATTTAAGGAAGGTGGCTATGTCAAATTAAATACTCGTGTAGGTTCTTGTCAATCTAGCTGCTTTATTTTCTTGTTAGTCGATTGGTTAATTTAACCTTGCTTCATTATTTGACTCGTAATAATCATAATTCTTTGGCTAATAAGTATATTTCCACGTGATGTTTAGTTCACTAAGGAAGTCATATGCAAACCATTACTAATAAAAGAGTGCATCAACTTCTTTTGCAAGCCTCAATGGGCTTCAAAAGCAGTGATGTAAATAGGGTATTTGAAGCTGGTAGTATCGAAAATTGGATAGAAGACCAATCTAAAATGGATCACGCTTCTTTGAAACGTTGGCAAGAGGAAATGCAAAGTCGGCATCATAAGAAAAAATGGACAGATGTTCATTTTAATATTGCCTATACAGATAGACTCTTAAAGCGTAATGACATTTTGCGATATCGTATCAGTTACATCCTCACACAGCTGTTTGTCGTGAGTAAAAATGCGCCGAACCTAAATCAATATCATCGACGAATTGCGTTTGCAAAGTACTACGACAATCTTTCAGAGGCGTGTTTTTCAACATTTGGTGAACTGTTGAAAACAGCGGCAACTTCTCCCGTGATGGGGCAGTACTTAACCTATTTAGATAATGACCATCGAAACGGTGTATCACCCGACGAAAATTTTGCCAGAGAGATAATGCAATTGTTTTCTATAGGTCCTGCGATGCTTAACATGGATGGTTCTGTAGTGACGGACTCAGATGACAGACCTGTCCCTTCTTATAGCCAAGATGATATAGAGAATGGTGCAAAAGTTATGACAGGCTGGGGGCTTGATAACGGTGATTGGCTAAAGCCAATGTGTGAGAAAGAAGGTGCTCACAATAGCGAATCAAAAACAATCTTGGGTGTGGAGTTTGCAGCGGGGCAGAATGCAGAACAAGATTTAGATCAATTTGTCAGTACGTTATGTTCCCATCCAAACATCGCCCCTTTCATTTCTAAGTTCTTTATCCAAAAGATGGTGTCCTCAAATCCATCGCCTGAGTATATTGCCCGAGTTTCAAGGCAGTTTCAGAACAGTGGACTGGATATGCTCGTTTTAATTAAGGCAATATTAACAGACGATGAGGCAGAGTATAGCCGTGGTAAAAAGGAGGATGGTTTAGTAAGGGATCCGCTAATTGTTTTATCTCACGCAATGAGAGCACTTAATATTACTTTAATGCCCGGAGTTACAATGCTACCTGACAAATACTCTTGGAAGAATAGACGAACCATCCTACACGGCCCTAGTGTTTTTTATTATTATCAACCGGAGGAAGCACCAAGTGATGACCGGTTCGTTGGCTATTCGGCAGCAGAATTTAAATTGTATAACTGGGATGATATATACCATTACTTTAGGCAAATATCCGATCTGGCGGTCCAAATAGAAACTGACGCTAATGTAACAACGTATATGAAACGGGATCGGATAATTAGGTTCTATTTAGAGGAGCAAAATGAAAATAGTATTGACCTATTAATTGAAGAACTAAATATCCATCTATTTGCTTCCAATATGAGTAGTGAAATGGAAGTTATCATTCGAGACTTCTTGGTCGATGCACCTCGGCATAACACTAACTATCTCAGAGCGTTACTTATTCAAATAATCATGTCGCCAGACTTTATTACTCAGGGGTAAATCACAATGAAAATGTCGAGACGCGTATTTCTTAAAGGTGGTTTGTCGGGAGTAGGGGTTGCTGCGTTAAATCTAAGCTCACCAATAGCACACGCCTTTGGTCAAGAATGCAATGATAATATGCCCTATAAGGCACTTGTTGGGATCAATCTCGCTGGAGGAAATGACGGTTTTAATTGTTTTGTTCCCAAAGATACTAAGCAGTACCCTGAGTATGCAAAGCTTCGTTCTCATTTAGCGATTAAGCGCGATGATATCATCGAACTTGGTTTAGATGATAATTCGCTTAAGCTAGGGCTTTCATCAGAGCTTAAGGAGTTGGAATGGCTATTTGAGAGGAAAATGGCATTGCCAGTCCTCAATGTGGGGCCATTAATGATGGAACGAGTTAAGGAGCAGGAGGTCGATGAACTAAAGCCAATACATCTATTCTCTCATAATCACCAAAGTGCAGTTACACAAACTCATACTTCTGAACAGATTACCAACCAGGGGTGGGGAGGATTGTCCGCTAATTTGCTCGAAAACGCATTTGGGCTTGAGGAACTGCCTCCTTTATTTGAAGTCGGCTCTCAGACAGTATGGACCAACAGTATTCCCAAGTCGGCAAATCGAATTGGTACGTCCATGCCAGACGATATGGTATTAAAGAGCCAAGGTAGATCGCTTTATGAGGCATTTAGAGAGAGTTCGTTAACGGAAGGTTCGCTCTATAAAGAGTATTACTCAGAGCTGTGTGTTGATGCCGAAGACAAGTTTGTCGAGTTCAGGGCTATTTTTGAAGATGATGACGATTATGGTTTTGACTTAGATACTTCAATTGGCAAGCAACTGAGGGTAGTTTTCTTATTGTTACGTGCTCGTGATGAGTTTCAGCAGCCTGCTCAATTCTTCTCTGTTACCTTGGGAGGCTTCGACACACATAGTGCACAAGAAGCAGAACAAGGTGCTTTACTTCGTTTGCTAGCCTCTCAAGTATCTATTTTTTACCAATGCCTTGAACAGCATAACTTAATAGAGTCTGTGACCACATTCACCTTCTCTGAATTTGGGCGAACTCTTGAGCCTAATGGTTCTGGCACTGACCATGGTTGGGGAAACTGTCAGATGGTTATTGGTGGAGATGTCATTGGTGGAAGAGTGCTCGGAGAGTGGCCTAACTTAGCGTCAAATAGTGACGATTTGTTAACTAGAGGGCGAGTAATACCAAGTTTGAGTGTGGATTTGTTTCATGCATCCCTACTAAAGTGGATAGGAGTGAGGAGAAGTGGTATTGAATGCCTATTTCCAACACTTCAGGACTTTGAACAGAAAGCACTGCCCATCTTTCATAGCTGCGACACTGGCGGAGACAGCGTACTTGCTATTCGCAATGCGAGCGCCAGTGCCACTAACCCAAATGGTATTGATAAAGTTGAGCATGCAATTGATGGTAATTTCTCGACTAAATGGTCTGCAAAAGGGTTCAGAGTGTTTTACACCATAGAACTTGCGGCTTTATCGGAGATTCATAGTGTTAGGTTTGCCCAAGCCAAGGGTAATGAACGTCAGTACTTTATGGAGATTGAAACCAGCACAGATGGGGTGAACTTTGTTCACGCTAGAAAGATCACAACGAGCGGTACTACTGAGGAGATGGCCGAATATTCGTTAGCTGTGGTAGAAGGAAAATATATTCGCTTTAAATGCGAAGGAAACAATGATGTCGATGGTTCGTTGCAAGAATGGAACAACTTCAAACATATTGAAGTGATAGGCCGTTAGGAGGGTAGCCGACTTACAGGTTACTCAAACAAAAGAACGCTATAGGTACCGCTATAGCGTTCTTGTTGTTTGTGTTAGCTTGTTATGAATCTGTCTCGGGAAGTTGCCAATCTCCTCCCAGCGACTTGAAGACACTGACGGTGACTTGAGCTGTTTGTAACCTTGCTGCCAATAATCGATCTTCCATTATACGTTGCTGACGTTGCGCATCAAGTAATGCAAGATGATTAATCAGACCCGCGTTATAGAGCGATTGGGCTTTACCCAGTGCATTTTCTGAAGCCGTTAAGGCCTTTTCAATCCGCTGTTCATTTTGCTGGCTTCGACCATAAGCAAACAGCATTGAGTCAACTTCGGTAATCGCTGAATTAACGGCGTGCTCGTAGCCAAGCGCGGCGGCGTCAAATCGTGCTTCGTTTAGCTCGACTAGCGCTTCACCTCTACCTCCATCAAACACGTTCCAGTTTACGCCAACTGCGGCTGCCCATCCCACTGAATCGGAGTCAAATAGGTCGTCAAAGCTACTTGCAGAGACACCCGGTGTCCCGGTCAAGAAGAACTTAGGATAACGGTTGGCTATACTAGCTGCCACCTCTTCATTTATCGCTGCCATTTCACGTTCTGCAATGCGAATATCCGGACGACGCGTTAGCAAATCAGATGGTAATCCAACAGGAATTACTCCCTCCAGATTTGGCAGGTTTGCACTACTGGCAAGACGGATATCTACCTTAGTCAGAGGCTCTCCTAACAGAGTAGCTATTCGTTGTTTATGAACCTGTTGAGCGATTTCCAATTGCGGAATAACGGATTCAGTTGCTGCAAGCATGGTTTGAGCTTGTGCTAAGTCGAGCTCAGAACCGTAACCACTTTTCACCAGCTTTTTAACCAGCTCTAATGTCTTAGCTTGGTCGACAAGATTAGCCTGAACTAATGTCATTCTTTCTTGAGCACCACGGTATTGTAGATAGTTGTGCACCAAGTCTGCCGTGATCAAAGTGTTGAGCCCGCTACGGTAGATTTCTGCTTGTTCTACACGAATCTTGGCAGCGTTAGACTGCCTATCGAGACGACCAAACAAATCCATTTCCCAAGCAATGCTTGCCCCTGCGAATACGCCATCATGTTGATTATCCAATAGCGTTGCAGAATCCAGAGGTGTACCAGTAGGTAATGAATCTCCAATAGGATTCAACGCTGGTCCCAACAATGAGTCATTTTTACTCAGTTGGTAGTTGAAATAACCTGCGCCAATGTTAACTGTAGGCACCTTGAATGAGCTCACTACTGATTGATAGCTGTTCGCCATTTTTATCCGCTCCGCAGCCATCTTTAGCGGAATGTTTTGACGTTGTACGTCTTGCACCATTTGATTAAGTGAAGAGTCGTTAAAGCTGGTCCACCAATAATCGTCTTCAGCTAGTTGTGTGCCGCTACTATGTAAGTATGCATTCGACAGTGTCGTCGTTGGTTCAGTGTAATCTGGACCAACGGCGCAACCAGCCAATGTTATTGCTAGAGCCAAGGGAGCAAGTTTTAACGCCTTTAGCAGGCATTTACGTGAGTGATGCGTCTTCATGCTTTATGCCTTTTGTTGTGAGGTGGTAAGTACTTCTTGTGTTGATAATTTATCTGTTGCAGGTTTCTCTTTATAAGCCAATCGATAAAGAGCCGGCATAACAAATAATGACAACACTGTTGCAGCAGCAAGACCCCCAATGATGGTAGCGGCCATCTGATCAAACAGAAGATCGCTAAGCAAAGGAATCATCCCAAGTGCTGTGGTTAAAGCTCCCATTGAAATAGCCATAGTACGGTTGATTGTTGCCGACTTAATCGCATCAGAAAGATCCATCCCATTTTTTCTTTCTAGTTCTATTTGATCCATCAGAACAATACCGTTCTTGATGATCATGCCCATAAGGGTGATTGCTCCGATGAGTGCCATGAACCCAAATGGTTTGTCGAAAGCAAGTAGAGCAAATGTTGCTCCTGTAGCTGCTAGCGGGATGGTTGAAAGAATAATCACCGGTTGCTTGAAGGCATTAAACATTGCTACAAGTATGATTACCATGATGATCAGAGCTTTTGGTAGCTGCTTTAAGATATCTGAAACCGCTTTGTGCTCATCGTAGTATTCTCCCCCCCATTCCATTGAGTAGCCTGGTGGAAGTTCGATAGCTTCAATTTGATCTTTAATAGCATTTCTTACTCTTGCGGGAGTACTCGTTCGTTCTACACCAGCTTGAGCGGTAATGGTTTTAACGCGATCACGACGCCATATCATGCTTTCTTCCGACTTAAGTTCAAATCCGTCTACCACTTGCCCCAAAGGAACACTGTGTAAACCGAGGATCGATTTCACTGGCAATGTTTCTAATGAAGCCATGGTTTGCTCAGAACCACGAAGCTGAATTGCAATTAACTCATCGTTCAAGTTCATTTGACCTAGAGGCATTCCATCAGAGGCTCGTTTCATTGCAAAAGCAATGTCGGTACGATTGATACCAGCTCGACGAGCCTTATCTTGGTTAATGATTGGAGTTAGCACTTTACTTTGTTGGCGCCAGTCGTCTCTTACGTATTTTGCTTCTGGATGCTGAGCCATGATTGCTTTAGCTTGATCTGAGAGATGGTGCAATACCGCCTCGTCAGGACCTGAGAAACGTGCTTCAACCGCGTATTTGTCGGCCGTAGCCAGTTTCAATGCACGGAATCTTGGTTCAGCATTTGGAAATTCTTCCCTTATCCATGCATCACCTCTAGCTACTAGCGTAGAGATAGAGTGGTAATCTTTGGTATTAATCAAGATTTGACCATATGCCGGATCAAATGGCTCAGGCTCTACTGTTACAGAGAATCGAGGCACACTGCTACCAATGGCTGTAGCAATACTATCAACTTCAGGTTGCGCGAGAAGCCATTGCTCCATCTTCTGCATGTCGACAGAGGTTTGTTCTACTTTGGCGCCATTCGGTAGCCAGTAATCGAAAAACACGATTGGTCTGTCTGATTGAGGAATAAAGTTAATAGCAACGGAAGGGATCGCTACTACCGTAACAACAATCAAAGGTATCAATGCCGCCAGTGCCTTTTTAGGGTTATCTACGGTCCAACTGACACACTTCTTGTAACGAGTAAGTTTTTCATCGCTGGTCTCTGAGCTTGGTTTGATAAACAGCCAGCACATCAGAGTAGTAAACGTCATCGCTACTAACCAAGAAAGCAGCAATGATGATGCAATAATATAGAATACAGAGCCTGCAAATTCTGCAGCGTCTGTCTTAGAAAATAGTACTGGACTCGCTCCCATGATTGCGATGACCGTCGCTCCCAACAGTGGGATACCAGTTTCCAAAACGGATTCCAGCGCAGCCTCAGTTCTTTCAACTCCCTTATTGAGTTTGGCAATCATCATATCAGTGATAACAATCGCATTGTCCACCAACATACCCAATGCCAAGATAAACGTGCCTAGTGAAACACGATGTAAATCGATGTCGTAGATGTTCATGTAAATCAGCGTGAGCAAGATTGTTAGAATAAGACTACTACCAACAATTGTTGCACTCTTGAAGCCCATGAAAATCAACAGGACGATAAAGACAATACCAACACTTTCCATTAGGTTGCCTACGAAATTATCAATAGATTTCTGTACTTCGTTAGGCTGAAACGCGATTGTGGAGATATCAACGCCAATAGGAAGACTCGCCTGATATTCGTCGATGATGTCCTGGATGGTGTCGCCGAGTGATACGACATTAATACCTGGTACCGGACTGACAGCTAACGTCACTGAAGGTTCGCCGTTAAAGCGGTTCTCAGTGAGTGCCGGAGTTTGATATCCCATGGAAACATCAGCTATATCACCTAAGCGAATCAGTCCGCTTCCAAGTTCACTAATGCCGCCTTTAATGACTAAATTTCGAATGTCTGCCAGAGACTGAAATTCACTACCTTGGTGAATACGAATACGCTCTGAACCCGCATCAAATTTGCCTGCCTCAAATGTGGTATTTGTGCTGTTCAATTGACTCCAGACTTGGGCGACAGACAGTCCATACTGCGCTAATCGCTCATCAGGAAGATCGATATAAACCACACGAGGTTTTACACCATGAAGCTCAATCTTCTTAATACCATCAACCGCCTTTATTCGTCGTTGAAGCTCTTCAGAGTAGCCTCTCAGTTCTTCAGGCTTTGCATCTTTGCTGTGAATGGCAAATAACATACCGTAGACTTCTGAGAACTCATCTTGGACTAAGCTGATTTGCGCTGTCGTAGGAAGTTGCAACTTTACGTCTTGTACTTTTCTGCGCAATATGTCCCATTGCTGAGGTAAAGCTTTAGAATTAAGGCTTTCCTTTAAATCCACAAAAACCATAGACATACCAGGACGAGATAAGGAGCGTAGTCGATTCAACTCTCCCATCTCTTGCAGTTTGGTTTCTACTGTGTCGGTGACTTGTTTTTCGACTTGTTCAGCGGATGCACCAGGGTACAAGGTTACAACGACCGCAGTTTTTACGGTAAAGCTTGGATCTTCTAGCTTACCAAGATCAAAGTAAGAGTAGATGCCCGCAATTATGCTTAGTACCGTAAAAAACAACAGGAATGTTCTTTGACGAATGGCGAATTCGGCGAGTTTAATCATTGTCTATTTTCCTACAAATCTCTTAGTACTAGTTTGTCAGCGATATCGCCATCTTTTAGATAGAAAGAACCGCTAACAACTACATAGTCATCACCTCGAACATTCCCAGAAATACATGCTTGGTAAGCATCCAATGATCGAAGCTCAACAGGAGTAGCAATGACTTGGTTGTCGCGAACAATGTTGATGTGCATTTCCTCTTTTTCTCCAACTAAAGCAGAGTAGGGAATACAAAATGAATCCATAGGTGTGCTGGTCTTTGAAGAGACGGTTACGGACTTACCTGGGAACAGGTGTTTATCTTCATTATCCAGTGTGTAAGTCACGGTATAGGTCTGTTTTATCAAATGCGGTAGTGGGGCAATTTCGGAAACATGAGCATTAATCGGAGTTTCCGATTGGTACCAAGAAACGGTTCCAACCTCATTGATATTAAACTGTTCGATCATGTTCTCAGGAACATCGATCTCTACATCTAGTGTGGAGCTATCTTGCATAGTTGCAACGGCTATACCAGGAAGCACTTGTTCGTGAGCTTCAAAATCAACGGTGGCAATCACGCCATCAAAAGGCGCGATTAATTGCGTATAGCGCAGTGTATCTTTAGCACGTTGAATGTTCTTATCTACAACTTTCACCGCTGAAAGGCTGCGCTCGTAACCGCTGGTAGCACGGTCTAAGTTCACGCTGGCGATAGCGTTGTCTTGAGTTGCCTGCTTAACTCGATTGAGCTCAGCTTTAGCGAGTTTATGCGCAGACTGTGCTTCAAGCATTTTTGCTTCCAGCTCTTCAAGTACAACTTGATAATCATGAGGATCCAGCTGGGCAATTACATCGCCTTTGTTTACTGTGTCTCCCGCTTTTACGTGGACTTGGTTTATTGTGCCGGGAATCCTAAAGGCTAAATTTGCTGTTTCATGAGCACGTACAACACCACTAAAGTGCTTGGTGGTGTTGTCCTCTTGGCTATCAAGTTTAATCACTTGCAATGTGGTTTGCTTTGGTGCCGGTTGTTCTAAAACCTTGGCTTGGTTGCACCCTGATAGCGCAACTGAAGCCGCGATACAAAGTGTTAGTGTGTTTAGTTTATTCATAGTAGATAGCTCCGTTATAGTGGAGCTATCTTAATATCGAACAGTGTTCAAATAATCCGTCTCTGGCGAGACTTACTGTCACGAAAATTATGACAATCGATTTAGGCGAGGTATTTCTAACGAAAGGTGCTCAATGAGAACTTTGCTAGCTTTATTCAGTGTTTTAGGTTGAGGGTAAAGCAGCCAACCATCTTCGCTGATTGCCGTTTCCTGTGTCAGCAACGACACTAGTGAGCCTTGCTTCAACTCTCTTTTAATCATCATGGTTGGCAGAAAGCTAATGCCTCTGCCCCTTATTGCTGCTCCTTTAATAAAACCTACACTGTTTGCTATCAAACTCGCTTTAACAGAGGCCGTTCCTGAATCAAAGTGCCAGTGACTATCGATGTCACCATTAGGCCAACGAAAACAAATGCACTTATGGTTGTGGAGGTCTTCTAAGGAATCTAGAGGACCGTATTCTTCGATATAGCTTGGAGAGGCGACTAACGCACGGCGATATTGAATCACTTTTCGGGCGACAATATCTGAGTCAAAGATGGGCCCACCATGAATGGCTATATCTAATCCTTGTTGGAAAATCTCGTTAAAGCCATTACTGATACTACGAATATCGAGTTGAATTTCTGGGTATTTGTCATGAAATTCGAACAAAATAGGCTGCAGCAGATCATAGGTTTCAGGGAGTACGCCTAGCTTTATTTTTCCTGTAAGCATATCTCTAGAACTAGAAAGAGATTGTTGTGCTCGATCGAATAACTCTATGGCTTGAGTTATTTCGTCAAAGTACGTGCTGCCACTATTCGTCAATGACAGATTACGCGTCGTTCGGTGGAATAACTGAGACCCCACAGATTTCTCTAGGTCATTGATTCGTCTGCTGACGTTGGCTCTGGGAAGATCAAGTGCATTGGCGGCGGCAGTAAAACTACCTAACTCCACGACTTTAATGAACAGCTTTAGGTCTGCAATTTTCATATCTGAGTTGTTGGCGATAATAAGGAACAGAAGACGGAATTGTCTAGGGTATGATGGTAATTCAACAATTGGCTGGCATGAGAGGAGAGGATTGATTACCTCATTAATCGAGGGTTTATGAAGAGATTGATATTACCTAAAAGAAGGAAGAGCAAAGAGCGTTGTGAAAGTAAGATAGCTAATTTAAAAAACGGCAGTATGTTTGGCTGCTATTGTCGTGTACGCTGGTCACATACTACCGTTTATTTTTAAGGTGTTATTTTAAAAGGTTTATTTGGCCAAAGGCATTATCTCAAAACCTTGTTTAAAGCTATCTAGCGAACTAGCCAAATCTTTGAGCGTGTTCGCATCACCTTCAACTTGAGCTTTGTTGGACTTAATCAACTCATCAAGCGTAGTTTGACCTAACACCACCTTGGTCAAATCGGATTTGTTGATGCGTAGGGTGGTATCGGTATCTTTCACTATTTCATCGACTTCAAAGCTTGCCATATTGGCGTTAGACACTTCAACGTAATAGGTTTCTTGAACGTCAGGATGAACCACATTCATATTGAATTCTAAACCTAGTGTTTCCGCTTTAGGAGCATTGAGGCGCACGGCGATGAAATCTAGGAAACTCGAAGTTGGAGTGTTGGCGATAACATCCGCCGATGCTACTTTAGTTCCTTCACCGATTTGGTTGGTACGAAGCTCAACCGCAGCTTGTAAATAGCTATTACGCCACGCCATGGTTTCTGACTGATAGCCTTGCTGCTCAAAGCTGTCAGCTAACAACTCGCGTGCTTGTTTGTTATCGGGATTACACATGACAACATCATTGAGCAGTTGAGAGGCTTGTTGATACTCGCCCGCTGCAAAATGTTCTTGGCCGACTTTCATGAAGGTATCGATACCAGCAGCGTTAACATAGGTACATGACTTATCAACTGTAGTCAGTGGATTGGTGTTAACTGGATTCATGTCGTAATAACCTAAATACATGTTCACAACAGCACGAGCATTATGCGAGTAGGACCCGTGGTAACCTCTTGAAGCCCAGTTGTTTTGCTGCGTTTTCGGAATGATCTTGTCGATCTCACGTCCAACATCATTAATGGTGACACCGTGGTTAGCAAGGCGCAGCGACTGATTGTGGACAAATCCATAGTTATCGCGCTGAAGGGTAATGTAGTCGGAAATTTCGTTCCCTTTATCATTCCACACCGGAGCAGAGTGAGCCGCGTGAATACTGTCGACTAATCCAGAGTCTACAAATCGCATTTTTAGCTCTGTCAGGTACTTAGTCCAGATTAACGAGTCACGGACTTTCGCACCGCGGAAGGTATAGATATTGTGTTGGCCGTCATAGGTCAGTTCTGCAGTATGCAGTGTGCGGTATTCTGGGATGTAATGAACAATCTCTGCGGGTGCTTCTGCTCCTGGCATATTGATAAAGTGGAACTCTAGCCCACCAATATCAACGGTTTCTTCTCTTTCTTCAATGTACTGAGTTGGCGCTACGAGCGTAACATTACCTTTTGATAAGCCCATGCCCAGTGCATTATCAACAATACCAGTGACATCGTTACCCAGTTCTGAGCCGTATTGATAAGCTGAACGACGTCCCATTGCGTTGCCCGCTAATACATTTTCGTCCGCCATTTCACGGATGAAATCTACCGGTGCGATAATAGGAGCACCTTCTACAAAGTCACCTGACTCGTAAATACCACGCGAGCCGCCGAAGTGGTCAACGTGCGTATGCGAGTAAATCATACCTACGATGTTATGCTTGCCGTTGATTTTCGGAAGATGCTTTTTCGCAAACTCCCAACCTGCTAGTGCGGTTTCAGCCGTTACCATAGGGTCGTGAATTATGTAGCCTGTTTTTGCTTTGTAGATAGTCATGTTTGAAAGGTCTGCACCACGAATCTGATACACACCTTCAGTGACTTGATACAGACCACCTGACGTAAAGTTCATCTGTGCTTGTCGCCAAATCGAAGGGTTAACCGAGGCCGGGATTTCATCATTATCTAAGTGAGCCATGCGGTTTTTTAGCTCTCCTGCACGATGGTTACCAAACTCGGCTATTAAACCTCGCTTAGAACGATCAAACGCGGTGGTATCTTTCCATGGAAGTGTTTTGGCGAGCGCATTGTTGGCTTCGATAGTGTGTGAAGTTGCTGGTTTACCTTGGTAAGTCTCTACTGACTCGTAATCTGCAAATGCATGTGCAGAAACGATAGATAATACCGAAACAGCTAGAATGGATTTTTTCATAATGGCCTCATTATTTGTGGGCTTTTAGTGTCTGAGGCGCATTGTAGATAGCGAGCTAAGGACCAACAATGAAGTGGGAGCGATAGCTGATATCACAGCGATAAATATCAATATGTCTATTTGTGACAGAATAATGATGTCAGGTGGGACTAATGGTTATGGGAAGCAAGAGAGTGTATGAGGACTAAAAACAACAAACCTCCACTCAATGAACTGAGCGGAGGTAAATGGCGACATAATTGTATGTATGACGCGTAGAACGTCTACTTATATTTCTTAAAAATAATCGATGTATTGATTCCACCAAAAGCAAAGTTATTGCTCATGATGTATTCAGCGTCGATATTGCGTCCTTCGCCGGTGATGTAATCTAATGCACCACATTCTTTATCAAGGCTGTTCAGGTTTAACGTCGGGCTAAACCAGCCAGAGTTCATCATCTCTAAACTAAGCCAGGCTTCAATAGCGCCACAAGCCCCTAAGGTATGACCAAAATAGCTCTTAAGAGAACTGATAGGAATGTTGCCAAAGACATTGGCTGTTGCGTTACTTTCCGCGATATCACCACGCTCTGTAGCGGTTCCATGGGCAGAAACGTAGCCGATCTTATCGGCGGTGATACCGGCATCTCGTAACGCCATCTCCATACAGATTTGCATGGTCTCCATTTGAGGCTGTGTTACATGTGCAGCATCGCAGTTACTGGCAAAACCGATGATCTCGGCGTAAATAGTAGCACCTCTAGCAACGGCGTGTTCGTAATCTTCAAGGATCAATGTCCCAGCGCCTTCGCCAATGACTAAGCCGTCTCTGCTTGAGTCGTAAGGACTCGGCGTAGACTTTGGATCATCGTTTTTTAAGCTGGTGGCAAATAGCGTATCGAAGACGGCCGATTCTGTTGGGCAGAGCTCTTCACCACCGCCTGCAACCATCACCGTTTGATAGCCATGTTTTACAGCTTCAAAAGCATAGCCAATCGCCTGACTTCCTGATGTACAAGCACTACTGGTAGGAATGACGCGACCTTTAAGGCCGAAGAAGAGGCCTACATTGACCGCGGTAGTGTGGGGCATCATCTGAACATAAGTGGTTGCGGTGATAGCTTTAGTACTTTTTTCATTGAGCATCACACCAAACGCACCAATGGCATCGGTACTTCCGGTAGAAGAACCGTAAGCAATACCAGTTTGCCCGTTAGTCAGAATGTCGTTGCCAATAAGTCCTGATTGCAATAATGCATTTTCAGTAGCAACAGTAGCGAGCTTAGAAACACGCCCCATACCGCGCACTTGCTTACGTTTATAATGCTTAGGCAGTTCGAACTGATCAATTGGTGCGGCTAATTTAGTATTCAACCCGTCATATTGCTCGTAACTCGGCATATATTGAGTTGCGTTTTCACAGGCGCGAAGCTTCGGCTCAACCGCCGCCCAGTCGTTGCCAAAAGCAGTAACGCCAGACATTCCTGTCACAACAACACGGCGACTCATACTAGGCCTCCGTTAACAGAGATAACTTGGCGGGTGACATAAGAGGCAATATCAGACATCAGATAGCTTACCAGACCAGCCACTTCTTCAGGCTCACCCATTCTTCGGAGTGGAATTTGTGGCATCGCGTGCTCTTTCACGTGTTCGTCCACCATTCCAGTGTCAATCAAACCAGGTGCTACGCAGTTCACAGTGATCTTGCGCTTAGCCAGTTCTAGAGCAAGCGACTTTGTTGCACCAATGACTCCAGCTTTTGCAGCACTGTAGTTCGTTTGCCCGCGGTTACCCATGATTCCTGATACCGAGGCAAGAGTGACGATTCTGCCGCCTTTGCGTTTTTGAACCATTGGCATTACACAAGGGTGAAGTACGTTATAAAAACTGTCTAGGTTAGTATGAATAACCCCGTCCCATTCTTGTTCTGTCATAGCCGGAAATGCGGTATCTCTAGTAATTCCCGCGTTGTTGACCACGCCGTAGTACGCACCATGCTCTGTAATATCCGCCTCAATTTGCTCACGACATTGTGCACGATTGCTGATATCAAACTGAATCAATCGACCCTTGCCGCCATTGGCTTCGATGGTTGATAACGTTGCTTGAGCGCCTTGTTTATCGCCCATGTAATGCACGGCGACGGTAAAACCATCATTAGCGAGTTGTATAGCAATGGCTTTACCAATACCTTTACTGGCACCAGTGACTAAAACTTGTCGGCTCATTGGGAGTTCCTATTTTTCATTTCTTCTAATTTTTGTTCAGATGGCACGTAAACATTGAGTTGGCATGAAGCAATTTGTACTCCATCAAGCTCAAGCCGGGCAGAAAATACCGCCATTCCACTATCTTCAATCACTTTCTCAGCATAGACATCGAGAGTTTGTCCCTGTTCAAAACGGTCACAATCAACCTGGTAACGTCGGCTACCTAATAAAAAACCGATGGGCGGTGTCTCACCTTTTTGTTTGGAATGAAACCCTGACCAAGCAGCGATAGATTGTGCCATGAACTCAATACCAACGTATGCAGGAGTGGTCTTAGATTCGTTATCAAAAAACAATTGGTGCTCACCAATATCCACTTGGCAATGCACTGATTCTTCTTGTACATCAATCAAACGGTCCACCAAAATCATTGGTGCATCATGAGGAAGCAATTCGGCGATGTCTGGAAAATTAGTCATTCCATTCTCCAAAAATAAGACTGATGTTGTTGCCGCCAAAGGCAAATGAGTTACTCAATATTGCTTTTCCATTGAGTTTGAGGTCAGTCTCCACAAGGCTAATTTCGATGTCGGATGCTTTGTTTTTGCAGGATTGTTTAGGCAAAGACAAGTCAGATTTGAGTATGTGGTAAGCAATAGCTGCTTCTGTTGCACTGGCTGCGCCAAGTGTATGGCCAGTAAATGGTTTGGTGGAGCTAACTGGCACGTTAGTACCAAAAACACGAGCAATAGCTTTGCTTTCCATACTATCGTTTAACGGTGTCGCGGTTCCATGGGCATTAATATAGCCAATATCTGCAGGGCTTAATTGAGCATCTGCTAGGGCTTTTTGCATTGCTTCTTCCGCACCACGACCTTCCGGGTGAGGCGCTGAGATATGATGGGCATCAGAACTGTCCCCAGCCCCTAGCAAAGCGATTGGCTTGTTATCGGTGTCTAATGGCTGATGACCAAGCAGCATAAAGGCGGCGGACTCACCAATATTGATTCCATCTCGATCTGCATCGAATGGACGACAAAGCGTATTGGATAGCGCTTCTAAGCTATTGAATCCGTTCAGTGTTAGTGCACATAGCGTATCTGCGCCGCCTACAATAACCGCATCTACCAGCCCTGACTTGAGTAGCCGTTTCGCTGTGATGAATACGCGTCCACTGGAAGAGCAGGCTGTTGAAATTGCATAGCACGGGCCTTTGATGCCAAAATACTTAGCAATAAAGTCACTACAGTTACCCAACTCTTGTTTGGTGTAGTGATATTCTTTTGGAAATTGGCCTGTAGCCAGTACTTCAGTGTAAGCCACTTCACCGTCGGAAATCCCAGATGTGCTGGTCCCTACAATGACGGCGACGCGCTCTGAACCATAACGATTAATGGCGGCTCGCACATTGTCTTCTATTTGTTGCAATGCAGAAAGCGCCAATCGATTGTTTCTTGAATCGTAGCGGCTAAGCTCGGCGGGAAGCTCAGGTAGTGCTTCTTTAACGCGTCCTACGACAGTCTCTTTTCCCGAATTCAACAATCCATGGTCGTGTTCCATATGGTTGCAATAACCTTGAGACAAGCTCCGTCTTACACCTTCAGGTGTATGTCCTAGAGCTGAGTGGAACCCGCAATCTTGGATGAAAATGGGTATTGGGGGAATGCTTTGCTTCATACCTATCTATTATTTACTGCCGTTGAGTTGAAAGTTGAGCGTCTGGATTACGATTGAGTACCCCAATTGTTGGTGCTCAAAGTAAATTTTACCACGAAGTGGATCTGGGTTGCTGTAACGGATTGTGATTACCGTAGCCCCCGTCTCATCGATGAGCTGACGTTGTTGCGTGGAATCTTTGATTCGCCAACCTATTGTGCTAAGTGGGGCTTCCCAAGCGCTCTTTGGCCAGATCGTCATCATGAGATTAAACAAAATTTGCTCCGGCTCAGGAACTGTATTCTCCAAACCGTTCAGTACGTTCGCCTCGATATCGTTATTCTGATAACTCAGAGACATAATGCGTGTTCCCCAAGAAGAGAACCCTGCGAGTACAAGTTTGTCTTTACCCACTTGCAGCTGCACTGGCAGTTGTGAGGACTCTGGTCCTTTTGGAGTTTGCCAGGTCGCACTGATCAGTTGACTGGCGCTTAGCTGATACCCTAGCTGAGCTGGAGTCGGCAGTTCAACCGATGTGTTTGGGTTTAATTGCACTTGTGTAGAAGCATCTTGTGGTTGTAAAGCACAGCCTGTCGTCACTAGGAGGAAGAGCGTTGCGATCAACGTACCGATACGTTGCTTTAGCCTATTAATAATCTTTATCGGTGTGTGAGCCAGAGTAGGAGAGAAGGTTAAGGTCATTTCATTTCCTTATTATCAACAATGGCTAAAGGCGAGAGCAGCCAAGCCACGAAAATACCGACTAATACGGTAATTCCGAAGCTGTGAATAGCGTGTGTTTGGCTCAAAGACAGCAAACCGAATGACAATAATGTCGTGATAGCAGAAAGCGTGATCGCTAGTAAGGTACTTTGGCATCGCTGTTGTTCAGCAAAAAACAAGGTGTAATCGATGCCAATACCAATGATTAGAATCAGTGCCAGTAGGTTAAACAGGTTTAATTCTCCACCAGACAACACTGTCACGGCCAACCCTGCAACACATGCGATGAGTGAGGGCAACAGGATTCGTATGCTGTGAGCCAGACCATAGCGCCACACTAAAACGGCGGCGATAACTGCAATGGCAAAACCCAACAACTCCATAATCTTGACTCGGTATTGAGCAAAAAGATCAGACACTTCTTCTGCCTTGTTCAGGTAGGTGATGTTGTTATGCTGGTGGGCTAGCTGTTTAATACTTTCAGCGCTAGACACATCTTTTAGTAAAATCACCGAGGCGACTTTACCTTCGATATCGCCGAGGTATAAGAAACGGATGGGCTCTGATACCGCTTGTTTAAGGTAGTCAGTTAACGTGACTAATTGAGGCTGTTTCGCCATAGGCGGCAACTGACTTATTTGCAGCGCCGCTTTTAATGGCTCGGCTTGATCTGCGTATAAATTCTGAATTAACTTAAAATCTTGCGCTTGTCTTTTCTGCGAAGGAAGGTAGCGGCTTAGACTTTGGTAACCGGTAATCACTTGATTGTGTTGCCACGAGTCTAATTGGGGCTCTAGCGATTCTAAAGTTTGCATCAGCGCTTCATTGTTCTGAGCGGTAACCACTAACATCTGCTGAGAAGATTGCATTCCGGTTAAACCAGAAATAGTAGATTCTTGCTGTTTCAAGTCTGCTGGCATCGCCTGCAACTGATGGATGTCATCGTTATAGCGTACTTTGGTGACAGCGATAGCGCTTAACAGCAAAACAACCAGAGGTAGGCCCAACCAGACACTTCGCTTCTGCCAATAGCCAAGCCACAGCTGACTCAACTTCTGACCCGGTAGAACACGCGGCTGACTTGGTGCTTTTGCTAAAATTGGGTACCACGCGACTACAGTGACATAGGCCGAGATCAGTCCAATTGCCGAGAACAATGCCAACTGTTGTAAGCCGGGGAAAGGGGCAATTAATAAACCTAAGTAACCAATTAGACTAGTGAGTAGTCCAAAAGTGATCGCTACAAAAATATGTTGCAACCCTTTAAGGCTGTTCCAATTATTACCCGCAGCTAAACGGTCAGTAAGAAAGTGAAAGGCATAATCAATAGACACACCAATTAAGCTAGCGCCAAACACTAAGCTAAATAGATGGACCTGTCCAAATATCGCTGTGGTCACTGCTAAAGCAACCAACAACCCTATGGATACTGAGATAAGTGCTAGAGCAAGTGGCACGACACTTCGAAAAACGAGAACAATTAATAGCACTACGCCAACGAGCGAAAATACGCCAATTGTACTGATTTCGGACTTAGCACTGCGAGTACCGAAATCGGCATAAAAAAGTACACCAGTATGTGCAACATCAACGTCAAACTTGTGCTTGAGTTGCTGCTGCCAGTGCTCGATGTCAGGCACGGCTTTCTGCGCCTTCATACTATAAGGCGAGTCATTAAGTTCAGCCGTCACCAGTAAATAGGTTTTGCCTTGATACTCTGTGGTTAGGAAACCGTTCAGCAATTGGAACGCTGAAGAAGAGTGACTCACTTGACTCAAATAGTCGCGAAATAGTAGAAAAGGGTCATTCTCCAATTCGCTACCTGTAACGCCAGAAAATGGGTTGTAAATCGCTTGAATCACTCGTTGTGTTTGGGCGCTAGGGTTAGTGGTTAGTCGCTCTCTTTGATCTTTGGTCAGTTGCTGCCAGCGGTGTTGAAAGTAATATTGAGCCCATTGCTTTTGTTGGTCTTGTGATATTTTCGCAGTGACCGAAGCAAAATAGGGACTGTCTTTCAGTTGTTTAGCAAAAGCGTTTGCAGCGTTGAAGAGAGTTGAGTGCTCTTGTGAGTTACCGTCAGTCGATAGCACAAACACCACTTTGTCACTCATACTGGCTGTCACTTTATTAAATGCACTTTCCGCGATAGGGTTTTGCTGGTTGACGGGGAGTAGCTTTAGAATGTCAGTCTCAATTGGTGAGGTCGCTGAGAATCCCCATTGCTTGATCAGTAAGAAAATAGCAAATACAACGATGCCAGCCCACAATGTGGCCAGTTGATAACAACGTGTTTGAGTGAACTGTAGGCGGCGCATAATGTTAGAACTTGAATTGAGCTTGTTCGGCATCCGTTAAGCTTTCAGGTTGGTAGCTTTGGTTGCTGAAAAGGATGTCGGTTTTATCGCCACGGATCTCTTGTAGCGTTAAGCGCTCAAGGTCGCTTTTTCCACCTAGTGTGATGGTATCAAAAACGGCATTAAGTGGTGCGGCTTTAGGCGTTAAAGCTAAGGTCCATTGACCATTGTCGGCTTTAAACGTCATATCAAATTGCTGCTTAAGCTGGTCGGTATCACCATGAAACACGGCTAGGAATATATGGCTAAAGTAAAATGCCATCGGATTATCCTTTGCTGTGATAACTTGTGCAGGTTGGTCCGCGAAAGTCTGGCGTAACTTGTCTTTTGTTAACACTAACTGCACCGTAAAGGGCACATCTTGCCGCCATAATAAACCGTGCGTTTTATCTAGTGTAAATTGACCCGTTGAAGTTAAAGGTCGGTCAAACATTGCGAGCGTGCGCTTCTGTTCAAAATCGCCACGTACGATAGGATGTTGAGCGAGTTGTTGTTGCAACTCTTCCATTGTGTTGACTTGGGCCAACGCAAAAGGAGAAGCAATAAGCAGTATCACTGTGGTTATAGTTCTTATGACCGAACAATAGCGTCTAACGTGGATATTTTGTCTAATTTTCATTATTGAAATGCCCTTGTTTATGCCATTGCTCAACTTTATCGGTGAAAATAGTTGGAGAGACGAAACACATCTCTTCAGTTTCAATTGCTACCGCAACCTGTGTGGTGTGCGCTTTACACATACGAGCACCAGTTTGTGCATCGTAAATCACGTAGTCGACTCTCAGACGGTTTTCCCACTCAGTTAACTCAGCCGTTACTCGGATCTCATGATTGAAGGGAATGGCTTTAACGTACTTCACTCGGGTATCAATGATCGGCCACGCATAGCCAGAGGTTTGCATGGCACGATAATCGTAGCTGATTTTACTCATCAAAACTCGGCGGGCTTCTTCGAAAAATCGAAAGAAATTCCCGTGATAGATAACGCCCATAGGATCCGCATCTTGAAAAGAGGTAATAATGTTGACCTCAGCCGTAAGCGGATGTTGAATATCAGTCATAACGATTCCTAATACTGTATAAACCCATGGGGTTAACTAAACAATTTAACCAGAGAATGATTTAAGTTGTAACGGTAAATTTAGCTTAATAAAGAGACCAGTGGCGCTGTTGTATGCGCTGCATGAAATGGCGCAATTCCGCTTCTAAAGGACGATCTTCAATGACCATTTCAAACTCACTTAATATGGAGTCTCGAATTGCCTTCAGATTTTCGCTCATATGATGTTCATCTAACTCATTTTGGCGTTTTCTGAGTTCTATGGCTTGAATACCAGCTAACAAAGAAGCCGCGGCAACTTGCTCAGTGAGCTCTAACACGCGTAAACAATCACGAGCAGCAATGGTACCCATGCTGACTTTATCTTGGTTGTGACACTCGGTAGAGCGAGAGAAAACACTCGCTGGCATCGTGTGTTTTAGAGCTTCAGCTGTCCAAGCCGAGATACCGATTTGTACCGCTTTAAAGCCGTGGTTAATAGGCTTACGTTCACCTTCAGCGCCCGTTAGGTTATACGGTAAGCCATTGTTGAACTTGTAATCCATTAACTGTGCCATTTGACGATCAAGTAAGTCGGCGAGGTTGGCAACACCCGTCTTGAGCGTGTCCATTGCCATAGCTATATGTCCGCCATAGAAATGACCTCCGTGCAGTATGCGTTCGTTATCACCGTCAATGATCGGGTTATCGTTGGCGCTGTTAAGCTCGTTTTCAATCAGCTGTCGTAACCAAGGCAGAGAGTCTTGAACAACACCAATGACATGCGGTGCGCAGCGCAATGAATAGCGGTCTTGCAGACGGTCACTGTTACGAGGCGGTCGCTCAGCCTGAAGATCATCACGTAGCCACGCTGCAATTTGCTGCTGACCTGGGTGCGGTTTTACAGCAAATAGTGCTTCATCAAAGTGGAAGTCATTGCCGTGGATCCCCACTGAAACCATCGCAGTGATCTTGGTGCACAGTTGTGCAAGGTATTCTGCACGCTTATACGCCAAACAAGCGAGAGCAGTCATCACAGAGGTGCCGTTCATGAGTGCCAAGCCTTCTTTTGGCCGCAGCGTGATAGGCTTGATGTTCAGTTCGTCAAAGACGTCTTTAGTCTCACGAATCTCGCCTTTATACAGTACATCTCGTTCACCGATAAGGGCCGCGGCAAGGTAAGACAGCGGTGTTAAGTCACCACTGGCACCTACAGAACCTTCTTGAGGAATTCTTGGTGCTATATCGTGATTAATCAGCGTTGTAATTTGGTTGAGTAGATCGTGAGAAACGCCAGACATCCCCTGTGCTAGCGAGCATAAACGGGTCGCAAGAACTGCGCGAGATTGTTCGTGAGTGAGTATGTCGCCCAAACCACAGCCGTGAAAACGAGTTAAATGAAGTGGCAGCTCATCGACAAGGTTTGGTGGAATAGCAATAGTACATGAGTCGCCATACCCTGTGGTTACACCGTAAATAACACCTTCTTCTTTAAGAAGACGTTCTAAAAAAGCCACACTGCGGTCAATTTTGGCAACATACTCAGGAGCGCTATTCATACTAGCCGTTGCGCCAGCAGAAATGGCGACGACGTCTTCGATAGAAAGGCGCTCTGCGCCGAAGGTGATGTTATTTTTCTTGGTCATTGTGCTTACTTAACGTCCAAAAGTTGAAAAAGTTGTACCACTGTAGTGGCGACTTTACGGCATAGTGCTCTAGGCGGTTCGCATACCGCTGGACAACGTGTTCCAAAGCGTCTTGTCGATTGTTACGTGGCAAGGCTATTTTGTCACTAAAATGCTCAAAATAGACATTAAAATGTGGTTCTTTGTGGTTATCGTCTCGAAAGCCAAAAATTAGATAGACTGGAGCTTTGAGTACCGACGCCAACATAAACGGCCCTTGAGGAAAAGGAGCGGCTCTATCTAAGAAGTCGGCCCAGACGCAGCGTTGTTCTTTGCTCGTCGATGTTCTATCGCCAACAATAACGACCCATTCGCCTTGCTCGATTTTTTGTTGCAGCATGATCGCCGTATCTGGGCCCATCTGACTGACCTGAATTAGGTTAAGGTCAGAGTTTGGATTAATGGTTCTCATTACTGAGTTAAATTGCTCGGCGTGTTCTGTGAAAACTAAGGCATTAATTGTGATATGAGAATAGCGCTGGCTGAGAGCACGGCACAACTCAATATTACCAAGATGAGAGCCCAGTAATAAAACACCCCGTTGGCTATCAATCAAAGGCTGAAACTGCTCTTGGCCATGAATCGTTAGATTATCTAGAGAGAAATCCCCTTGCCATGCTGCCAGTTTGTCGAGCATGGTATGACCGAACGACAATAGGTGTTTCTGACTGGTTAAATCATCGGGCAAAGCAATGTTGCGACGTTCCGCGTAGTGCCTTAAATTGTCGAGGTATTGCTGCGAAGCATTACGCGCTCGGGCATTGGTTAAATGGTAGTAACCAATAACCATGGGTAAAACGAGATTGAAAGCTCGACGCCCCAGCAAACGGTATACCCAAAGCAAGGTTTTGATGCCGACAATGGTGCCACGTTCTTTTTGCGTTGACCAATGAGCACCAGATTTCTCTGAAGAGCCATGAGGCGTGTTCACATTTTGGTTTTGAAAATGGCGGGCGATCAACTTAGGGCTGCGCGGTAACATGCCAAAGAACAACTTCGTATGCATCGTGCTGATCTTTACGTTGTCCCACAAGGCATCAAAGTGAGAGATGCCACCCTCTGGGTACATAACGCGGGTATCAATAAATTGAATGTCACAACCTTCCCAATACATACGAACCAAGATCTCGATATCAAAATCCATTCGAGTACCGATGTCGTATTGATTGAGAACGTTGATAGTAGCCTCAACTGGATAGGCTCTAAAGCCACACATGCTGTCTTTTATTGACAGCGAAAGTGTTTCAACCCAAACCCAAAAGTGTGTGATATAGCGCCCATACAATCGGGATTTGGGGACGCTACTGTCATAAACCGGTTTGCCTGAAATAAGCGAATATGGCTGGTTTTGTGATGTTTCGATTAAGACAGGTAGTGACTCTAGATCGTGCTGACCATCAGAGTCAATTTGTATGGCGTGAGTGAAGCCAAGCGAACTTGCATGACGAATACCTGCCATCACGGCGCCACCTTTCCCTTGATTTTGTTCAAGGGTAATAAGGTGCACGTCATGAGCGATAGCCACGGCGTTAAGCGCTGCTTTTGTAGTCTGGTTACTGCCGTCGTCGATAAGGATGATTGCAAAGCCATATGGCTTTAACGATTTCACTACACTTTCGACAGTAGAGCCATGATTAAAACATGGTATGAGAAAGCAAGGCTGATACTGACCGTCTTGTTTTTGGATGCTCTCTGCGTGTCCACGTTCTTTGTTGTTACTCACTCGAACTACCTAGTTTCATTTTACCGGAGGAATGCACGACGATGTCTTCTCCAGATATTGACGTATATTTAAACGCTAACTTTTGCGTCTCTTCATTCCAATTCAGAGTCAGTGTGATGATTGCATCAGGCAGAATAGGCTCTTGAAATTTAATCACTTCCATTCCTTTAAATGCAGAAGGAACATTAAGGTACTCAACAGCGTAGTGGAGTGCCCAATCAATTTGAGTTACACCAGGAAGTAAAGGGAAGTGATTAAAGTGACCGCAAAAATCCAGAATATCGGCGTCTGCTTGAATACAAAGCGTTGCAGACGCTGATTGTATATCAGAATTTAGTACGGTCGGTTTTCTTTTTGTCATGGTCGTGTCGGTCTTAGTCTTTTAAATGTAAGTCGTGTAAATGTAAGCAGTGTTCTTTGAGATAAACGAACTATAGCGAGTCGGCAAAAAGCTTCTCGAGTTCAGATACTTGCCTTTTACCTTGGCTGTTCAATGGTATTTCTGCAACGACTCGAAAACGTCGTGGAACCGCGATTGGCTCAATCCATTGCCTCAATTCCGCGCGCAGCAGTAGCCAAAATTTGCCTTTCCCTAGGGATTTAAGCTTATCAAGACCCGCGGGCGTGAGTACGATAGCAGCATTGAGTGACAAGCGTTGTTGATCGTGACAGCAGAATACGGCACTTTCGTAAACCCAGTCTAGCTGATCGAGACGTTTTTCAACCTCAACTAACGAAATGCGCTTTTCTTCTATTTTGACAATACGGTCGGTTCGTCCTTTTAATTCAAAGCGTTGTGCATCATGAAATACACAAGCATCCGCAGTTTGGTACCAGTTGTCAGCATCAATATGTGGTGATTTGAGCTTTAAACATTGTTCGTGATTTAGCTCAGCTTCGATGCCGGGAAATAGTCGCCAAAATTCACTTGGACTGTATTGTTGCTTGTAGGCAATACCGCCAGTTTCCGTGCTTCCGTAGACCTCGATAGGTAATTGTCCAAAAAGTTCGTGCGCGTGTTTCGCGGCTTCGCAAGGTAACGGCCCTCCTGACGAGAACAAGGCGCGTATCTCAGCAGAATCTGTCTGGGTAGATAACCGCTTGAGCAGAGCAGGGCTGCTCACTAGCACACGATTGGCCGATGCATGACTCATCACTTGCTCAGGATACTCTAGGTTTCGGCAAGCGAATGCACGGCCAGTGCATAGTGGCCAAAGTACGCGAAACAGCAACCCGTAGATATGTTGATGAGAGACCGTGCTTTCGATGAGGGCATTGCCTAGCAGAACGCCCCAAATAGACTCTAGGATGGCAATTTCTGTGTCTAAGTGCTCGAGTGTCTTAACAATAGCTTTTGGTGCTCCACTCGAACCAGAAGTAAATAAGATGATTTCAACTTGCTTTAAATCGAGGATGTGAAACGGCTTTAGGTTCTCAAAGTGAGAGTCAATAGTGATCCTTTCGCATGGTCTGGTCGCAATGGGTTCTACACCAGCGTCATGGATTAATAAATCGAACTGGGAGGAAAGTTCAGTCAACGCCGCATTTTGGTAGTTACCAGGAAGGACCACACTTTTTCCTGCATGGCAGCAGGCTAAGAACCCAACTGCAAATTGATAACTATCTAGTGTGCACACTGCAACGCGCTGTGAGGTCGAGTGTTCGAGCATGTCACTCGTGGCACGAATGTCGTATAAAAATTGCTGCCACGTCCACTGTTTCTCGATATCAAACGCGACAGTGTCTTCACCGATTTTAGAGGTGCAGAGTAAGTGCGCAAGCGTCCGGTGTTTGTTGTTCGGGCGGTTCATGTGATCAACATTTGCCATATTGAATTAATCCTTGCGTACAAATTGTCTGATTATCCACTCACCTGCAAAAAGACTTCCGGCTGCTAGATAGCTAATCAATCCGTTGTACAAAGTCCAAACCTCTAGTGTTTGAAAGCAAGTGTAGAGAGCAATGCCCGCGTTGATAATAAAAAAGGCACACCATACTTTGGTGACATTTCGAGTATAAGAAATGGCACTTGCGGGTAAGTCCGGTTCCTGAAGACGAGCGAAACGCTCGATGATGGATTGTGGCTGCTTTAAGCTGATGGCGAAAACGCTCAGCATACAAAGATTAACGACGACGGGATAAAAGGTTAGCCATCCGTGCTGTTTAAATAAAGCACCTAATACACTAAGCGTGATTCCTGTGAGACCACTGATCAATGCAAGCTGCTTGAGTTCTTTGAATTTTGCCTGTTTGCTAGAAATGATTCTTACCACAAATACTGTGATAAGAATCAGACTGATAGCTTGGAGACCGAATCGTTCTGCACCGAAGTAGACGGCAAAAGGATAGGCAAAAATTACTATTGCAGACAGTATGGTCAGCAAAGCTCGCATTATTTATCTTTCAATAGCTCAGTCACAGAGACCACAACGTCATTAACGGTGCGTACAGCTTTGAACTCTTCAGGCTTGATTTTTTTGCCCGTTACTTTTTGCAAGTGAACTACTAGATCAACAGCATCAATGCTATCTAAATCAAGATCTTGATAAAGGTGAGCTTCAGGTTGAATATCCGCTTCGTCAATTTCAAACAGCTCCACGAGAGCGTCTTTTACTTGGTCAAATACTTGCTGTTGGTTTAATTCTGTCATGCTGATATCTATCGATTAGTTGCTAGTTTGAGACGAAATGTACTTTGCAAGGTTTGCTACAGATGCAAAGTGTTCACGTGTATTGGTATCGTCCGCGTCAATTACGATATTGAACGTTTTCTTAATGGCTAAGCCGAGTTCAAGAGCATCAATGGAATCTAGGCCCAGACCATCACCGAACAATGGTGCATCAGTTTCGATATCGTCAATAGTAATATCTTCAAGGTTTAGGGCGTCAATAATTAGTTGTTTGATTTGGTTTTGTAGTGCTTCCACAGGGTCCTACTTATTGGTGTTCATTTTCGGGGAAAATCGCTTCGGCCAAATAACGGTTTAGTTTTCTTGCCGCTAAAGTCGGAGAATTAGTTTGCTCAATAAAGGGCGTGATTTCAATCTTACCCTTTATTTCGACATGGAAAAAGGGCTTGGTCTCTGGAACTTGGTACCACTTTTTTTGTTTCGTGAGAAAAGAGGGAGTTACAGTAATGTGAACTACCCGCAAATCACGCTGAGTACGCACGGCAATTTGAGCCGCACCTCGTTGTAGCTTTGATTCGACACCAGGAGTGGTGCGTGTTCCTTCAGGGAAAACGAGTAACACGTTGCCTTGATCAAATCGTTGCTCGCAAATTGTAATAACATCATCTGGGGCTTCATTAGGAATATAGCCTGCCGCTTGGACGATGTGCTTCATAAACGGGTTACGCCATATTGCACTTTTCACTAAGCAATCACATTGCTTAAGTTGCGAGGCAATCAAAACGTAATCAATTAGACTTGGGTGATTAGCCACAATTAGGCAATTGCGGTCGTTTTCTAACACATCAGCGCCAGTTATCTTGTAATCGATAGCACCAGTAAATTTCATTAACCGACAAAATACATGGAAAGAAGATTGAATCAATGCCTGTACGCGATGTTCTCTTAGTTCTGTCTCAGATGTGGTTCGGATAATGAACGGAATTAGCACAAAACTGAGCACTAACCCCCCAATGCCAAACACACCAAAGCAAAAACCTGTCGCAGCAATGCGCCAGATCTGATTCACTTTTAGATATAGAGACTTCACTATCATGCGATTATTATTAGGTTATGACTGGGTTGAGGCTAAAAGATGTCGAAGAAAGTCCAAAGCTTGCGGTTGATTAGACGCCGTTACTGGAGGGACTTGCATCGAATTTCCGCGAGACAATACCAAACCAAGGCTATAGCCGCAAAACTCTTGATCTTTGAATTGTTGATAAATCTCAGGTAGAGGCTCATCAAAATCTACAACCAAGACTCGATGTTCAGGGTTTTCTTCTAAGTAACTCCACGCTTCAATTAATGCACTATTAAACGTATTGTTCGATGCTGCAATGGAAGTGACTGGGATGGCCTTCTTTGCTGCAATGGTAGTGAGTCCGGCTGCCGTATTGTGTACAGACTGAGAAAAAGCCATTGGAGACGCATCGTCACCAATGACAATAGTTTTAATTAATTCGGAACTGCGGCGTAGTTCACCATGTCTACTAGAAAAAACAATATAATCAATACGCTGTTCTTCCATAAGCTCAAGTGCACATTGGACAGCCAGTTTACTTAATGTACTCATACGACGGCGCATCATGGCAGGTATGCGGTTCACTTCCAACGCGCCTTCGCTAGGGCAGTTGCCTGTGTGGTACCAATCTTGCCAATCAGAAATAGTATGCAGACCGTTTGATTTTGCACTCCATGCGTCAAGGTGAAAGGAAATTAATGGAGTTGAATTTGACATAAGGTATTGATTTATTTAGATACGACTGGATAATTATATCGTTTTATAAACTAAAATGTAAGGAATTAATATGAAAGCGTTAAAGTTCGCGATGGCAGTTGTTGTAGCATTGGTTGTAGTAGGTTGTGGAAGAGTCCAACCTGTACTGAATTTTGACAATGAGCCGGTAACATATGATTTGACCGCAGCAGAAGTCAAGTCAGCGATTACCGAAGCTGCGACGAATCGCGGTTGGGTGATCACTGAACCTGAAGAGGGCGTTTTAAAAGCAGCAATTTTGGTTCGTAGCCATGAAGCTGAAGCTAAAATTCCTTACACTAATAAATTCTATTCAATTACTTATGTAAGCTCTAAGAACCTAAAAGCTGCAGACGGCGAAATTCATAGAAATTACAATCGCTGGATCAACAATTTGAATACTGATATAAGAAAGCAACTTGCCGCTATCGCAGCAGCAAAATAATTGAACAGAACAACCACCAGGAATTGATGTGTCAAAACAAAATATTGATCCATACAATGCTTTTGAAGCAAAGACAGCGGCTCAAGAGCTGTCTTTTGCCCCAATTGTATTTCAAGCCGCTCGCACTTTACGAGACCTAGGTATTTTAGCTGAGCTCGATAAAGCGGGAGAGCAGGGACTAAGTGCTCCTGAAATTGCCCAAGCAACTGGTGTCTCTGAGTATGGTGTCAAAGTGCTACTCGACATGGCAATCAGTGCCCATATCGTATTGTGGAACAAACCCAACTATTCGCTAGCTAATATGGGCTTCTTTTTGCTTCATGATGGTATGACTCAGGCGAATATGGATTTCACAGCTGATGTTTGTTACGCCGCTATGATGCATTTGACGGAATCGATTAAAGAAGGCAAACCAGCGGGTTTAAAGGAACTTGGTGAATGGGAAACCATATATCAAGGCCTGTCTCAGTTGCCAGAGAAAGCAAAAGAGAGTTGGTTCAAGTTTGATCATTTCTACTCGGACAGATCGTTTCCTATTTTATTGAAAGAAGTGTTTAGCCAAGAGCCGAAGCATATTGTGGACATTGGTGGTAACACCGGTAAATGGGCGATGCAATGTTGTGGCTACAATAGCGATGTTGAAGTAACAATAGTCGATTTGCCTCAACAGCTTAATGTGGCAATGAAGAATGTGGCAGACAATGGCTTTGCACAGCGTGTACATCCTTTCCCTGCTAACATGCTGGACAAGTCTCAAGCCTTACCTGAGAAAGCAGATGTCTGGTGGATGAGCCAGTTCTTAGATTGTTTCTCTCCAATGGAGATTCTAACGATTTTAAGAAATGTTCGTTCTCAGCTGACTCCCGATTCAACGGTCTATATTCTTGAGCTATTTTGGGATGCACAGAAATACGATGCGGCGTCGTTTAGTTTGAACGCGACGTCTTTGTATTTCACCTGTCTAGCAAACGGTAATAGTCGTTTCTATCGCAGTGAAGACTTTTTAGAAATTGTCGAAGAGTCCGGATTAGAAGTGGTAGAACGTACCGACGATATTGGTTTAGGCCATACTTTACTGAAATTAAAAATAAAGTCGTAATAGTACGTGATTCATTTGCACCAACTTTTAAAGTTATAAAATGCAACAAGCCCAGCTATCGAGCTGGGCTTTTTTATCTGTTAAATTCGCTGCTGTTAATCGCGAATGATCATCTGGTCACGCTCTGGACCCACGGATACCATGCGTACAGGCACACCCATTAAGCTTTCGATACGTGCCACATAGTCTTGAGCTGCTTTTGGCAACTCCTCGAAACTACGACAGCCGGTGATGTCTTCATCCCACCCTTCCATTTGCTCGTAGACTGGTGCCAGTGCAGCAGTTTGAGGCCAAATAGGGTTTTCAGTATGTTCGCCATCGTATGCGACGCAGATTTTTAAATCTTTTAAGCCCGTCAAACAGTCGATTTTTGTCAGTGCAATTTCAGTGGCCGCTTGTAGCTCAACGCCATTTTTGGTGGCTACGGCATCAAAGAAACCCATGTCACGTGGGCGACCCGTTGTCGCACCGAATTCGTTAGCGCTTTCACGGAAGTTATCTTGTTCTTCCATCGCAGTAACCAATGTACCTGTCCCAACAGATGAGCTAAATGCCTTAGCTACCGCGATCACGCGTTCAGGTCTAAGTGCTGGTAGACCACTGCCGATACCAGCATAAGCGGCTGTTACGTTAGATGACGTTGTCCAAGGGTACTCACCGTATACAAGGTCGCGACCTGCACCTAACTGTGCTTCAAACAACAAGTTCGCATCTTTAGCTTGCAATGCTTTTAGTGGCTCGGTGACATTACAAATAAATGGACGCCAAGATTTGGTCACTTCTAGTAGCCATTCAGTGATTTCTTTTGCGCTTTGTGAATAGTCACATTGTGGATAAAGCGCTTTTAGCTGAGGCATTTTCCAATCGAGCATAAATTGGAGGCGCTGCTCTAGGACTTCAGGCTGCTGTAACCAACCAACTAAAATACCTTTTTTCATCACACGATCGCCGTAAGCTGGTGCGATACCTTGTCGAGTTGAACCGTAAGCGGCATCGCCTAGACGTTGCTCTTCTAAAGTATCCTCAAGAGCGTGAAGAGGCAGACATAATGTCGCACGGTCTGAAATACATAGATTAATTTTAACGCCTGCTGATTCGACCTCAGCAATTTCTTCACTTAGTGCGGCAGGGCTGATGACCATACCCGGGCCAAGCACAGCGGTACAATCAGGATTAAAAATGCCACTAGGAAGTTGGTGCAGTTTGAAGGTACCGAAGTCATTGACTACAGTGTGACCCGCATTGTTTCCACCTTGAAAGCGAATGCTTGCAGACGCGTCTGCAGCTAGAAAGTCAACGATGCGGCCTTTGCCTTCATCACCCCAGTTAGCACCTAAGACAACGATAGACGACATAATAAGTTCTCCTAATTGATTAGGGAGTCAGCTTAACCCTGTAGTGTGAATAAGAAAAATTAATTATAATTATTAAGTCAATAAGAAAATCATATCGGCACTATGGTTATTCTATTGACTAACTCACGCATTAAGAGGGAAGAAAAAATGTTAGATATTCATTGGTTGAAGACGTTTGTAACACTGGCTGAATACAAACATTTTGGTAAAGCGGCCAATGCGTTGCACATGACTCAGCCTAACGTGAGCTTACAGTTAAAACAGCTAGAGCAAACAACAGGTGTGAAGCTGTTAGATCGTAATCCTTTTCATCTCACGCAAGCGGGTGAGCGTTTACTACAAAGCAGTATCAAGACCTTGGAAGAATTACAGGTGTGTCAATCCGATCTGAATGCACTTAATGAGTTAGACAAGGGAACCATCACCGTTGCAGCAAGCGATATTATTTCACGTATGCTACTTATTGGTGCGTTTAAACTGTTCAGAAATGCTTACCCTGGAATGGATATCGTGCTTTTAAATACCACGTCATCTCAAGCAGCAGATTTAGTTAAAAAGGCTGAGGCTGATGTGGGGTTTGTTATTTCCCAACAGCAATCTCAGCCGTTGCACTTTGTAGAGTTACAACAGGTCAAATGGGTGGCGTTTGGTGAAGGGTTTCAACAAGCTATCGCCAATCAAAGCGAAATTACCTTGATTCTGCTTGGCCATGACACCCGAACGCGGGATCTAATTGATGACGCGTTACCTAGATTAAATCTATCAAATTATCGTGTGATGGAAGTAGGGAGCGTTGATGCACAAATTGATTGGGCTGAAGCTGGTTTTGGGGTGGCAATTATCCCTGAGTTTGCGCTGTCAACAAAAAGAAATATCCAGACAGATGTTACGCCGTTATCTGATTTCCCGACAACGAACCTTGGCTACATTGTTCGTCAGAATCAAATCTTGTCTAAAGCGACTAAACAATTACTTCAATGGGTCGGAGATGAGATGATTATTTTACAGAAATAGGGGTTTATGTGAATTGTAGTGTAATTTATATGTTAACTTGAGATCCTAAATTCATGAATAAAATCACATTTTTATTGTTGTGGTG
Organism: Vibrio mediterranei; assembly: GCF_900088415.1. Taxonomy (GTDB): domain Bacteria; phylum Pseudomonadota; class Gammaproteobacteria; order Enterobacterales; family Vibrionaceae; genus Vibrio; species Vibrio mediterranei. The sequence continues at coordinate 99,724 of NZ_FLLQ01000002.1, read as the reverse complement.
ATAACAATAATGCAACAAATGACGTGTTATTGAACGCATTTGATAACAACGTAAATATACATTCAAGTACCTTTTTAATTATTTAATATCAATTAGATAGTAATACTATCTCGCCTCAGTTCTTACTATCACATCCCGTTGTCTAACTTGATTCACGCAAGCTTAGATTTCAAATACGACAGATGTGCTTCACATTTTATCTACGCATAATGCACTTGCTGTAACAATGTATTTCAAAGTGTAACAATAAATCCATGTTTGAAGCATGGGTTTTACGCTTCACCTTGATGATTTTGCTTACACACGCTCAACAAAAACATAATTCTAACTAATGGGTTTTGACAACGAGTTCCGACAATGTAGTCAAGCCCGAATATACTCGAGAAAGTTAATGAAAGCCTCAAGATATCAAAGCATCTTGCTTAGGGGAGGTGTGGCGACTGCCATACTTACTCTTTCTGGATGCAGTTCTGCTTTACTTGACCCCAAAGGTGCAATTGGCGTTCAAGAAAAAGAGCTGATCATCACTGCTCTTTTGCTGATGTTGATAGTTGTCATTCCTGTGATTCTGATGACGGTTTATTTTGCTTATCGGTATCGTTCAACTAACACCGAAGAAGAGTACGCTCCAGACTGGGCTCACTCGACCAAAATTGAGGTGGTGGTTTGGACTATCCCGATTATTATTATCGCGATTTTGGCGGTTATCACTTGGCGTTCTACTCACGCTTTAGAGCCATCTAAACCCATCGCACATCCAGAAAAACCTTTAACAATCGAAGTGGTTTCACTCGATTGGAAGTGGCTGTTTATCTACCCAGAACAAGGGATAGCAACGGTTAACTATGTAGCCTTTCCTAAGGATGTTCCGGTCACATTCAAAATCACTTCTGACAACATTATGAATGCGTTCTTTATCCCGAGGCTCGGGTCTCAGATCTACGCGATGCCCGGCATGGTGACGCGACTGAATCTGATTGCGAACCATCAAGGAGATTACAAAGGCTTTGCTTCTAGCTACAGCGGTAAAGGGTTCTCCGAAATGAAGTTCACTGCCGCCGCTTTGGAAAACAAACAGGCCTTTTCTCAATGGGTGGACAAAGTGAAACACAGTCCAAAACAGATCGAAAACTGGCAGCAATATCGAGCGCTGGCAGAACCGAGTGTGGCTGATCCTGTCAGTCTTTATTCGAGTGTCCCTCCCGCGCTGTTTAATGATGTTGTAACTCAGTATCCAGGTTCAATGAACCGTTTACCCGAACACGAAGGATAAACGTTATGTTTGGAAGATTATCGCTCAATTCGATTCCATACCATGAGCCGATTATTGTTGTCACTTTAGTCGTGATTGCGCTTGCTGGATTAGCATTAGTCACGGCCATTACTAAAGCTAAAAAGTGGCAATATCTTTGGAATGAATGGTTTACCACAGTTGACCATAAAAAACTGGGATTCATGTACATCGCTGTGGCAATGGTGATGTTGATTCGGGGCTTCTCTGATGCGGTGATGATGCGCAGCCAACAACTGCTGTCGTCTGCTGGTGAAGCCGGGTACTTGCCACCTCACCACTATGACCAGATTTTTACTGCACACGGCGTGATCATGATATTTTTCGTTGCCATGCCACTTGTGATTGGTCTTATGAATATCGTCGTTCCTTTGCAAATAGGAGCGCGAGATGTCGCCTTTCCTTATCTAAATAACCTCAGTTTTTGGCTGTTTATTGTTGGCGTGATACTCACCAACCTATCGCTTGGTGTCGGTGAATTTGGCCGAACAGGTTGGTTGGCGTACCCACCATTGTCAGGGATTGATGCAAGCCCCGGGGTCGGGGTCGATTATTGGATATGGGCGTTACAAATATCTGGTGTCGGAACAACCTTAACTGGTGTGAACTTCTTTGCCACTATATTGCGCATGCGAACTCCATCCATGCCGTTAATGAAAATGCCGGTATTCACTTGGGCATCTTTGTGCGCCAATATTCTGATTATTATTTCATTCCCCATCTTGGCGGTCACCATTGCGCTGCTGACTTTAGACCGTTACTTAGGAATGCATTTCTTCACCAATGATTTTGGCGGCAATATGATGATGTACGTCAACTTGATTTGGGCATGGGGACATCCAGAGGTGTACATCCTAGTACTGCCGATTTTTGGTGTGTTTTCGGAAGTCACAGCGACCTTCTCACGCAAAAAACTGTTTGGCTATACCTCACTAGTTTGGGCCACCATTGCGATCACCATCTTGGCGTTTGTCGTTTGGTTACATCACTTCTTTACCATGGGATCTGGTGCAAACGTCAATGCATTCTTCGGCATTGCAACCATGATTATCTCTATCCCTACAGGGGTGAAGATCTTTAACTGGTTGTTCACTATGTACAAGGGACGAGTACGCTTTACCACGCCAATGTTATGGACACTAGGTTTCTTGATTACCTTCTCGGTCGGCGGGATGACTGGTGTATTGATGGCGGTACCGGGAGCTGATTTCGTACTACACAACTCGGTCTTCCTAGTGGCGCACTTCCATAATGTGATTATTGGTGGTGTGGTGTTTGGTTGCTTTGCTGCTATCACTTACTGGTTCCCGAAGGCAACAGGTTTCATGATGAATGAGACGTGGGGCAAACGAGCATTCTATCTCTGGATTATTGGCTTCTTGATGGCGTTCTTACCTTTGTATGCGCTGGGCTTTATGGGGATGACGCGACGTCTTAGTCAAGATATCAACCCTGAGTACTTCCCATTACTTGCTGTTGCAGCAGCAGGAACCGCCGTAATTGCACTCGGTGTTGTGTGCCAGTTCATTCAAATCTATGTCAGTGTTCGTGATAGAAAAGCGCACCTCGATCTCACTGGAGACCCATGGGGCGGCCGTACCTTTGAATGGGCAACCTCGTCACCTCCGCCGTTCTATAACTTTGCACATTTACCAAAAGGCGACCAAATTGATGCATTTTGGTATCAGAAAGAAAGCGGTGAGTTTGATCCAATGAAGAAAGTGGAATATCAACGTATTCATATGCCGAGAAATACGCCGACAGGTATCTATATTTCAGCTTGGGCACTGGCCTTTGGCTTTGGAATGATTTGGTACATGTGGTGGTTAGCGGCCATTAGTTTCGTTGGCATTGTCGTAAGTTGTATCAAACATAGTTACAACGATGATGTGGATTATTACGTCGAGGTTGAGGAAATCGAAGCCATCGAAAACGCTAGACGACAGCAGCTTGAACTAGCTAAGCAACACACTCATGCCGACGGAAATAAGAAGGACGATATGGAGGTGAATTATGCAGGGTAGTGTGAGTGCACCAGTTCATGATCGCCACGATCATAGTGATAACAAGCTGTTTGGTTTCTGGATTTACCTGATGAGTGACTGCGTGCTTTTCGCAACGCTGTTTGCTACTTATGCGGTACTTGCTAGTAACCCTATGACGGGATCATTAGCGAGAGAACTGTTTGAGTTGCCGTTTGTCTTTGTCGAAACCATGTTGCTGCTACTGAGTAGTATCACGTTTGGTTTTGGCATGATTGCGATGAAGCGTCAGGATATTACCAACCTCAAGTTGTGGATGAAAGTAACCTTTCTGCTCGGGCTAGGGTTTATTGGCATGGAAGTGTATGAGTTTCATCACCTGATAGTTGAAGGATATGGACCTCAAACCAATGCTTTCTTGTCAGCATTCTTTACTTTAGTTGGGACTCACGGCCTTCATGTGACATTTGGCTTGATCTGGATGGCGGTGTGTTATCACCAGCTGTCGAAGAAAGGGTTAAACAGCAACATGTCGATGCGTTTTAGTTGTTTAAGCCTGTTCTGGCACTTCTTAGATATTGTTTGGATCTGTGTATTTACCATCGTTTATTTACTGGGAGTCATGTCATGAGCAGTAATACAGATATAGCTGCATCAGACTACATCAAAGGGTTTTGTGCGGCTTTGGTACTGACTGTAGTACCGTTCTATTTGGTTTGGGCACAATCTCTGCCAGCGAGTACAACGTATTTTGTTTTATTTGCTTGCGCGATTGTTCAGGTGTTTGTTCACTTCAAATACTTCCTACATATGGAAGCGAAGACCTCTGATGGGCAGTGGAATTTGGTTTCGTTGCTATTCACCATCGTTGTGGTGTTTATCCTCATCGCTGGGTCGCTGTGGATAATGTACAACATGAATATGAACATGATGATGTAGAGGCAGTATGCTCAAAAATTATCTGACGATTACAAAACCAGGTATTATTTTTGGCAACATGGTCTCAACAGCGGCAGGGTTTTTCCTTGCCGCTAAAAGTGAGCATGTCGATATTACCTTGTTCTTTGCAGCACTCGTTGGTGTGGGGCTAGTCATAGCGTCAGGTTGTGTTGTAAACAATATTTTCGATAGAGATATTGACCAGAAGATGGAGCGAACTAAATATCGTGATTTAGTTCAGGGTTATGTCAATATGGATGTCGCGTTTGTCTACGCGCTATTCCTCTTGCTTGTTGGCACAGCGTTGTTATATCAGATGACCAATCCACTATCTGCGGTTGTTGTGCTCATCGGCTATGTCTTCTACGTGTTCTTTTACACCATGTGGTACAAGCGGCATTCAGTTTATGGAACCTTGATCGGAAGTATCTCAGGAGCAGTACCTCCACTTGTCGGTTACCTAGCGGTCACCAATTATTTGAGCGTTGAATCTGTCTTATTGTTCCTGTTGTTCTGCCTTTGGCAAATGCCACACTCTTACGCTATTGCGATTTTTCGAATGGAAGATTATCGTCAAGCAGGTATTCCTGTTTTACCTGTTAAGGAAGGCCTGAATAAAGCGAACCAACATATTCGACACTATGTGTTGGCATTTTGCGCGGTTGCTGCCGCACTTTTCTTTGTTGGTGAGGCGAACTACGAATATCTGATTGTAGTAGGAGCGATGAGTGCGTTCTGGGCTCGAGTTACATTCCGCGATATGAATAGCAGCAATTATATTGATTGGTCCAAAGCGGTATTTAAAGTTTCGTTGCTGGTGGTGACAAGTTTCAGCGGAGTGCTAGGACTAGAGCTACTACCCCTTCATTTTTAATCGACAGGTTCACAGTCGTGATTGACGATTCGTGAACCTTTTATCCTTAAACTTTTCAGATTGTTTATTGAATGGACTGCACATACGCCAAGATATCAATAGCATCTTTCTCGGTAAGTACTCCCTTAAAAGCAGGCATACCTTCGTCTATTTTTCCCGCTAACACTTTATTCGCAATTTGGGTGGGTGTTTTGAAAGGTTTGTTGATCTTCTGAGCGATATCGGCTGGTTCATTTGGCAGAGCGTTAGCCGCTGCACCATCACCATGCCCCTTAGAACCATGACAAGAGATACACAGCGCCTCGTATTTTTGTTTTCCATTAGCGACATTGCCGTCAATAGGTGGCTTCGCTGCTGAAACGAAAGTGAAACTGCCAATGAAAAGCGCCATTGCACCTAATAATGTTGCGATGAGTAATTTCAATTTGATCTTCATATTGTGTACTTCCTATGTGTTTTCTCGAATCCTAACGACATAAGAATGAATAGTGGGTGAATATAAAGTTATATTTATATTCATCAGTTAGTTATGTGAATATTCTCAGTGGATAGACTAGCAATCAAAAAGCAGAAGGGTTGAGACGCGGCTTATTACTTCCAAGAATAAAGAAATCAGCAAACACAATCGTGGAAGAATAAAGTGAAGTGTAAAGTTACCTGAAACTGAGAAACAAATTATTGTTGCTTTTGTTAATTTGGTGAAAAGTGTGCTACTAGTGACTGGAATAGGCTTTAAAGTGCTTATAATTAATGATCTCAATATCACATAAAAGCGATCGTCAATATGAATAATGTGATTCAGTTCAATATTTATGTAATTTAAGAAATGTCCAAAAATGATGCGTGCATCAACTTTGTTCTATTGACTTGTAATTAAAATAAAATTTTTACCAAAACTTTCAATTGTAATTTGTTAACTTGATCATTGCTTGCCTGTTGACAGGTTATTTTTGGTGATTTACGTCACAATTTGTGCGGAATTGCATGTCCCCAGGAAAAGAACTCATAATGAACTCAACGAAACGACATTCATTATGGGACAAGACAATGCTGTATGACTTAATCGACCATGACCTAGTAGACGTTGTAGAACATGATAACACATCATGGGAACAGGCTGTAAGAACGACAACACAATACCTCGAAGAGAAGGGCTATGTGACGTCGAATTACGCTGATGCCATTATTCAGTCTACCATCGACAATGGTCCTTACTACGTTTTGTGCCCGGGCATCGCGATGCCGCATGCTCGCCCTGAGGCCGGTGTATTAAAAACCGGTTTAGGCATTCACATCTTCCCTGAACCAGTAGACTTTGGTTCAGATCTTGGCCCCGCTAACGTACTGCTAACCTTAGCTGCCAAGGATTCAGATACTCACATTCAAGTAATCCAATCTTTAAGTGAAATGCTTGTCGACGAGACAAATATAGAGAAGCTCGCAGCAGCAAAATCGAAAACAGAAGTATTGGATATTATAAAAACCTGCTAATAAGGAATGTAACGTGACTACAAATATGAGAGCGAAAGTGCAATCATTTGGCGGACATCTTACCGCCATGGTATTGCCCAATATAGGCGCATTTATTGCGTGGGGTTTTATCACTGCGCTATTTATCCCAACAGGCTGGATGCCTAACGAAGCGTTTGGCAGCATTGTTGGCCCAATGATCACTTACTTGTTACCGCTGTTAATCGGTTACACAGGTGGTCAACTTGTTGGTGACAAGCGTGGTGCAGTAGCGGGTGCTATCGCTACTATGGGTGTCATCGTAGGTGCTGACATTCCAATGTTTGTTGGTGCAATGATTATGGGCCCACTTAGTGCATGGGTTGTGGTGCAAATGGATAAGCGAATCCAACACCGTATCCCGTCTGGCTTTGAGATGGTCGTGAACAACTTCTCACTGGGTATCGTAGGTATGCTTTTGTGCCTATTTGCTTATGAGATTGTTGGTCCTGCTGTGACTGCTGCAAACTTGTTCGTTAAATCAGGCATTGAAGCTTTGGTAGCAACAGGTTTCTTACCTCTACTTGCGATTATCAATGAGCCAGCAAAAGTATTGTTCCTAAACAATGCAATCGACCAAGGCATTTATTACCCTCTAGGTCTTCAAGCTGCGGCTGAAACTGGTAAATCCATCTTCTTTATGGTGGCGTCTAACCCAGGCCCTGGTCTAGGTATGCTACTTGCGTATGCAAAATTTGGTGAAGGTTTGTCGAAGCGTTCAGCGCCAAGTGCCATCATCATCCACTTCTTCGGAGGTATCCACGAGCTTTACTTCCCATATGTTTTGATGAAGCCAATCATGATCGTAGCAATGATTGCTGGTGCAGCGACAGGTATCGCAACCTTCAATCTACTTGATGCAGGTCTAGTAGCGGGTCCAAGTCCAGGTTCTATCTTCTCTTACTTGGCGCTAACGCCGAAAGGAAGCTTCCTAGCTACTATCGCTGGTGTGACAACAGCAACAATTGTTTCTTTCTTGGTAGCGAGTGCCATTCTGAAAATGTCCAAGAGCACAGAGTCTGAAGAAGACTTCGAGCAATCAGTCACCAATATGAAGGACATGAAAGCGGAAGGTGCTATCAACACAGTGGCTGCAACTCAAGCTACGGCTGAAGGCAAAAACATCAAGTTCGTTGCATTTGCTTGTGATGCTGGTATGGGCTCAAGTGCTATGGGAGCGTCTACCTTCAAGAGAAAGCTGACACAAGCGGGCTACGATGTCGAAGTGAAGAACTTCGCTATCGAAAAAGTACCTAGCGACGCAGATATAGTTGTGACTCATGAGAGTCTAGAAAGTCGCGCAGTGAAAGCAACAGGACTACCGGTCATTACCATCAAAAACTTTATCAATGACCCAGCGCTAGATGAGCTGCTGGTGACTATCGAACAACAAGCTTAATAACTATTATTTCGGGGGCGTCTCAGCGCCCCTATGAGGAGAGAGAACATGGTTGAAACTACGGCAGCTGTTATCTGCGGAGAAAAGAACATTCAACTTCGCACTTTTGACCTACCAGCTATTTCGGCGGATGAACTACTGGTCAAAAATATTTCTAACAGCGTTTGTTTATCAACGTATAAAGCAGCGCTTCTAGGTAGCAAACATAAGCGTGTACCAGAAGATATTGCAGAAACACCAGTTATCACAGGTCACGAGTACGCCGGTATCATTGTTGAAGTTGGAGACAACCTAAAAGACAAGTTCAAGCCGGGTGACTCTTTTGTGCTTCAACCAGCAATGGGCTTACCATCGGGTTATTCTGCCGGCTACAGCTACGAGACATTTGGTGGTAACGCTACTTATTCAATTATCCCGAAAATCGCTATCGACCTTGGCTGTGTACTTCCTTATGAAGGGAACTACTTTGCTGACGCTTCGCTAGCAGAACCAATGTCGTGCATTATTGGCGCCTATCACGCGAGCTACCATACAACTCCTTACGTGTATGAACATGATATGGGTATCAAAGAGGGCGGGTCACTCGCGCTTCTCGCTTGTGCTGGTCCAATGGGTATCGGTGCTATCGACTACGCGATCAATGGTCCAGTAAAACCTAAACTACTGGTTGTTACTGACATTGATGCAGAACGTCTCGCACGCGCCGAGAGCTTAATTCCAGTAAGCACAGCGGCGGAGAATGGTGTTGAGCTTCACTATGTGAATACGGCGAATGTGGAAGATCCGGTTGAGTACCTTAAATCACTGAACGGCGGATTAGGTTACGATGACGTTATGGTCTACGCTGCTGTATCACAAGTATTAGAGCAAGCGGATGAGTTGCTGGGTAACGACGGCTGTTTAAACTTCTTTGCTGGTCCTACAGATAAGAAATTCAAAGTACCGTTTAACTTCTATAATGTGCACTACGAAGCGACTCACATTGTCGGGACGTCAGGTGGCTCTACCGGAGACATGATTGAGTCTCTAGACCTCTCTGCAAAAGGGAAGATTAATCCATCGTTCATGATTACCCATGTAGGCGGCCTACAAGCAGCACCAGATACGATTCTGAACCAGCTCGATATTCCGGGTGGTAAGAAGCTGATTTACCCTCATATCGACCTGCCTTTAACAGCAATCGACCAGTTTAAGACTCTAGAAGACAGTGACCCATTCTTTGGGGAATTGGACGCGATTTTGCAGCAAAATAACTATGTTTGGAATGCAGAAGCAGAAAAAGCGTTACTGGAGTTTTATGACGTGAGTTTGACGGTTTAGTCGAAGCTTATTTATGTGGTAGCCTCACGGTTACCACATAATCAAAAGGTTAGAAACTTTGTCACGAATTGAAGATTTATTGGAGAAATTGGATGAGTGCGATAACGCTACCGCTTTTCTTCAAGTTTCAAACAAAATTATAAACCTCAAGTTAAAAGCCATACTTCCATCGGTATTCGTCCAAGACGAACTAGTGAAGGAGTATGCTGTGGACCCGTTGCTGAAAGAAGATGGGCCTCTCGTGACCACAGATGTGGTGTCAAAGTTAGTATTCGCAATGGGTAAGATTTCGCTAGAAACCTATTCGGATATCGGCCTTTACGACCAAGTGCTGGAGTACGCCTTGTCTAGGCCAGAAAAAGTGTCGTTTAGTGATGACATGATTTATGACTTTATCGAGAATCAAGCCATTTTATCTTCGCAACAAGATAGCTTTTATATTGAATCTCTAAAACAACTTAAGTTCTCTTCATTTGAGACGTTTTCACAGATGAGATACGAATCTCTCATCATCACAGTCCTTAAACTGTCTTGTGAAATGCTCATTCAAAAAATAGAAGAGGAGATCCATCAGTAAGGTGTCACTATGAAAGTGAATTTAAACGTTAGCGGCTTTGAAACCCAAGCTGAATTTCCCAATAGCGACGTTGAACAAATCCATAAACCCCTAGTCGGAAAATTCTCCAAACTCTACAAAGAAAAACAAGACCGAGTCATTATCTTTCTTGCTGCGCCTCCAGGCAGTGGAAAATCCACACTTGCAGCATTTTGGGAACATCTGTCAGAGCAAGACGAAGCCCTAGAAACCTTGCAAGTATTACCGTTTGATGGCTTTCACTTTCCAAATGAAATCTTAGACAGCAATAGCACGACTCGAAATGGTAAAGAAGTATTACTTCGCTCAATAAAGGGTGCTTATGAAACCTTCAATCTGACTGAACTGGTCAGAAAACTAAGACAGTTAAAAGACCCTGCGCCTAAATGGCCTTATTACGACCGAAATCTTCACGATCCCGTGGACGATGCATTGATTGTCGATAAGAACATTGTAGTTATCGAAGGAAACTATTTATTGCTAGATCAACCGGTTTGGAATGGGTTAAAGAATTTTGCTGATTTCACGGTGTTCATCGATACCGACCCTCAGTTCTTACAAGATCGTTTGGTGAACCGTAAGATTCGCGGTGGTACATCCGAGGAAGATGCCTTGGACTTCTACTACAAGTCAGATGCTATCAACGTCGATAACGTACTGAACAACTCTCAAAAAGCAGACTTGAACCTATATCTAAACCAAGATGGTTCCTTCAAGATTTAAGCGATAGAGGACGAGAGTCATGAAAATAGTCATTGATACCCATACTCATACTATCGCTAGCGGCCATGCTTACAGTACGGTCTTAGAGAATGCGTTAGCAGCAAAAAATAAGGGGCTGGAGCTTCTTTGTATTACGGATCATGCTCCTGAAATGCCAGGTGCCCCCCATTACTGGTATTTTAACAATCAAAGGATTCTGCCCCGATTTCTCCATGATGTCGGCATCTTGCGTGGTGTCGAAGCCAACATTCTAAATACAAAGGGGGAAATTGATCTTCCTAACTCCAGTGACCAACATTTGGACTGGGTTATTGCCAGCTTTCATGAACCCGTGTTTTCACCGTCCACGGAAGAAGCGCACACAGAAGCGCTGATCAACGCTATGCAAAGTGGCCGAATTGATGTGTTAGGGCATACAGGGAACCCTAACTACCCGTTTGATATGCGCAGAGTTTTACAGTGCGCGAAAGACTTAAACATTGTTGTCGAAGTAAACAACACCTCACTAACTGGTAAAAGCCGTAAGGGCAGTGACAAGCGTTGTGACGAAATTGTCCGTCTAGGAAATGAAATAGGTGTGTATTTCACCACGGGTTCAGACGCGCACTTTTGTGAGGAAATTTCAAAACTCGACAAAGCCATAGACCTGCTCACTAAACACCAAGTACCGAAAGAGAGAATTGTATCGACATCGTCGAGCCGCTTTCTAAATTTCCTGCGTCTACGCGGCAAAGCAACAATCCAAGAATTTGAACATTTATATTAATTTTCGAGAGTTAAAATGACTGAAACAAACAACAGAAAAAAACTCGCTAATGCAATCCGCGCGCTAAGCATGGATGGTGTTCAACAAGCTAACTCAGGTCACCCAGGTGCACCAATGGGTATGGCTGATATCGCTGAAGTTCTTTGGCGTTCTCACCTAAATCACAACCCGTCAAACCCAGAATGGGCTGACCGCGACCGTTTCGTACTGTCAAACGGCCACGGCTCAATGCTGATTTACTCTCTGCTTCACCTAAGCGGCTACGAGCTATCAATTGACGATTTGAAAAACTTCCGTCAACTGCACTCAAAAACACCAGGTCACCCAGAGTACGGCTATGCACCAGGTATCGAGACGACGACTGGTCCTCTAGGTCAAGGCATTACCAACGCGGTTGGTATGGCGATTGCTGAGAAATCTCTTGCAGCACAATTCAACAAAGAAGGTCACGACATCGTTGACCACTTCACTTATGTCTTCATGGGTGACGGCTGTCTGATGGAAGGTATCTCTCACGAAGCATGTTCTCTAGCAGGTACGCTAGGTCTAGGTAAGCTGATTGCTTTCTGGGATGACAACGGTATTTCTATCGATGGTGAAGTCGAAGGTTGGTTCTCTGACGATACACCTAAGCGCTTCGAAGCATACGGCTGGCACGTAATTCCTGCAGTAGACGGTCACGATGCTGACGCGATCAATGCAGCGATTGAAGCGGCAAAAGCGGATCCACGTCCAACACTTATCTGTACTAAAACCATCATCGGTTTTGGTTCACCAAACAAAGCGGGCTCTCACGACTGTCACGGTGCACCACTAGGTCACGACGAAATTGCAGCAGCACGTGAATTCCTGGGTTGGGAACACGGTCCATTCGAAATCCCTGCTGACATCAAAGCAGAGTGGGATGCAAACGAAGCGGGTAGCGCAAAAGAAGCAGCTTGGAACGAGAAGCTAGCGGCTTATGAAGCGGCTTACCCAGAGCTAGCAGCTGAGTTTAAGCGTCGTGTGAACGGTGAGCTTCCAGCTCAGTGGGAACAAGAAGCAAGCAAGATCATTGCTGATCTTCAAGCTAACCCAGCAAACATTGCATCTCGTAAAGCGTCTCAAAATGCTCTAGAAGCGTTCGGTAAGATGCTTCCAGAATTCATGGGCGGCTCTGCTGACCTAGCACCATCAAACCTCACCATGTGGTCTGGCTCTCAGTCGCTGACGGCTGACGATGCGTCTGGTAACTACATCCACTACGGTGTACGTGAATTCGGTATGACGGCGATCATCAATGGTATCGCTCTGCATGGTGGTTTCGTCCCTTACGGTGCAACCTTCCTAATGTTCATGGAATACGCTCGTAACGCAATGCGCATGGCTGCACTGATGAAAGTGCAAAACATCCAAGTTTACACTCACGACTCTATCGGTCTGGGTGAAGATGGTCCGACGCACCAACCGGTTGAGCAAATCGCATCACTACGCGTAACGCCAAACATGAGTACATGGCGCCCATGTGACCAAGTAGAGTCTGCGGTGGCTTGGAAATACGCAATTGAACGTAAAGACGGCCCAACATCGCTTATCTTCTCTCGTCAAAACCTAACACAGCAATATCGTGACGCTGAGCAGCTAGCAAACGTTGCTAAGGGTGGTTACATCCTGAAAGATTGCGAAGGCACGCCTGAGCTAATCTTTATTGCGACAGGCTCTGAAGTTGAGCTAGCAACAAACGCTTACGCTGAACTGACGGCTGAAGGTAAGAAGGTACGTGTAGTGTCTCTTCCTTCTACTGACGTATTTGATGCGCAAGATGAAGCATACCGTGAAGCGGTTCTTCCTGCGGCAGTGACTAAGCGTATTGCTGTTGAAGCAGGTATTGCGGATTACTGGTACAAGTATGTTGGTTTCGGTGGCAAGATCATCGGCATGACAACATTCGGTGAATCTGCGCCAGCGGGTGAGCTGTTTAAGATGTTTGGCTTCACAACTGAAAACGTTGTAGCGACTGCGAAATCGCTACTGGCGTAAGTGCTTTTGTACGGTATAAGAAGTGAGATGTTTCTCTTATGCCGTACAACCTGCCTCAAGAATCGACAGTCATCCCTCTCATCAACACTCTTATGAATGTGATTTTTTGAGCCACATTTACCTTCATAGTGTTAATATTATTTAACTGCTAGTGTATGCCTAGAATGATCAGTTTCTAAATAATATTATCTTTCGATGGAAATATCTTATCTCTTGCCTAATTAAAAGCAATATATCAGAAAATAACAGCGAATAATTTATCCACGATTCACATTAACCTTTTGAGAAAGTATGTTATCTAGACATTACTCATTATAAATGGACAATAACGGATATTTTGTTGTGTGTAATAAGTCGTAGAGCACTGCAGGAAATTAGAAATAATGTTCGAAACAACACGAATAAGATTGATGCTTCATATGGCAGATGTCTACATTAACGGCCCTTTGAGGCACAAAGGTGCCAAAAATATACATAAACAACTCGCCCGAAGCCAAGAGCAAGCTCTAGACTGCTTGTTCAAGCGATGGTCTCCAAGTCCTCTTCATGTATGGAACTTAGTCGATCCACACCATACATTTGACCCTGAAGAAATCAAAGTTATTGAGCAAGTAGTCACTATTATCGGCGCTGATACATTCCAAGCAGATATAGATAAAGTAAAACAATTTCTATGATAATCGAATGATTTATAGGTGCTGCTTGACATTAATATAATGTGATAAAAACGTTACCTATCTATCAAATTTCCTTAATGTGAATAAGAATTATCTTTTTGTGTTACATCTTTGCGTAAAAAATACTTTTGAATCAAACGGAGTTAATTCTCCAGTTTAATCACAATAAAAGATGCAGGCACAACATGTTAACTATTAATAAAACGAAAATAGCACTACTAATTAGTACGGGCATACTTAGCTCTACTATTATTCAGTCATCCTATGCAGCTAACGTTCCAGCCGGAACTAAACTAGCAAAAAAACAAGAATTTGTACGAGGTAACGGTACCGAAGTGGCAACCATTGACCCTCAAAAGTCAGAAGGTGTTCCAGAGTCAAACGTCATCCGTGATTTGTTGGAAGGTCTGGTGACACAGGATGCCAATGGTCAAACCATTCCGGGTGTGGCCGAATCTTGGGATACTCCTGACAATAAGACCTTCACTTTCCACCTCCGTCACAATGCTAAATGGTCCAATGGCGATCCTGTGACCGCGGGAGATTTCGTCTACAGTTTCCGCCGAGCAGTGGATCCGAAAACTGCGTCACCTTACGCTTGGTATCTTTCCTCAACCAAGATGAAAAACGCGCAAGATATTATCGAAGGTAAGAAAGATATATCTGAATTAGGTGTTGAGGCCGTTGACGACTACACACTTAAAGTCACATTGGATACCGAAGTACCTTATTTCGTTAAGATGTTGGCTCACACCACTATGATGCCTGTACATAAAGCGACAATTGAAAAATGGGGCGAGAAGTGGACCAAACCGGAGCACTTTGTTGGTAATGGCGCATACCTTCCGGAAAAGTGGGTGGTGAATGAGCGATTAGAGCTGAAGCGAAATCCTAATTACTGGGATAATGAACACACAGTGATCAACAAAGTCACTTTCTTGCCTATTGAGGATCAAGTCGCTGAAATGAACCGTTTCCTGTCGGGTGAAATTCAGATGACCAACGAAGTGCCAAACGAGCATTTCCATCGCCTTCAAAAAGAGTATCCGCAGGATGTCGCCATCAAGGGCAACTTATGCAGCTATTACTATCAGTTCAACGCAATGAAAGCACCGTTTAATGATGTAAGAGTCCGCAAAGCACTGTCTTATGCTATTGACCGTGACATTATTACTAAAGCCATTTTAGGGCAGGGACAGAAACCCGCTTACTTCCTAACGCCAGAAATCACCGCGGGATTTTCGCCACAATTGCCGGAATACGGCAAGCTAACGCAAAAACAAAGAGATGAGAAAGCGCGGGCGTTGCTGGCAGAGGCTGGTTACGATAAAGACCACCCGCTAGATTTCAGCCTGCTGTATAACACGTCGGGAAATCACAAGAAAATTGCGGTAGCTATTTCGTCGATGTGGAAGAAAAAACTCGGGGTTAATGTTCACCTGGAGAACCAAGAATGGAAGTCTTACCTAGCGAGTAGGGACCAAGGCAACTTTGACGTCACGCGTGCTGCGTGGTGTGGAGACTACAACGAAGCATCGACCTTCTTAACTTTGATGATGAGCGATAACGTCAATGGTGGTGTTCATTATAAGAGTCCAGCTTATGATGCCATTATCGACAAAGCCCTCAACTCAAAATCCGAGTCTGAGCGCACTCAGCTCTACTATGACGCAGAGGCACAACTGTCGAAAGACATGCCTTTAGCTCCAATCTATCAATACGTGACGACACGTCTCGTTTCACCTCAACTTGGCGGTTATCCCGAAGGGAACGCGGAAGACAAGATCTACGCAAAAGACCTTTACATCAAAGCTAAGTAATCAGTGTTAAAAAGTCAGCAAGGACTCTGTATGTGATCGTACATGCAGTGTCCTTCTGTTATTCATAATTTCAAACTGGACACGTTTATGATTAAGTTCATCATGAAGCGGATATTGGAAGCAATACCAACGTTATTGGTGTTGATCACCGTATCTTTTTTTCTGATGCGTTTTGCACCGGGTAACCCTTTTTCAAGTGAACGCCCACTTCCCCCTGAAGTCATGGCAAATATTGAAGCTAAATATGGCCTAGACAAGCCAGTATTTGAGCAGTACACGACCTACCTATCTAACGTCCTCCATGGAGATTTTGGTCCCTCATTCAAGTATCAAGATTACACGGTTAACGAATTGATCGCTGTGGCACTGCCGGTATCGGCGAAAGTGGGGTTAGTCGCATTTATCTTTACCCTCATTATGGGAGTCACAGTCGGTACGATTGCCGCCTTAAAGCAAAATACCTGGGTCGATTACACCATTATGTCGACCGCGATGTTAGGTGTCGTGATGCCATCCTTCGTGTTAGCTCCGGCACTGATTTACTTGTTCTCACTGCACTGGCACCTGTTTCCAGCAGGGGGGTGGCACGACGGTGGTCTGAAGTACATTGTACTACCCGTTATCGGGATGTCGCTTTTGTATGTGGCGACTTTCGCTCGTATCACTAGAGGCAGCATGATAGAAACGCTCAACAGTAATTTCATTCGTACAGCGCGAGCCAAAGGGCTGAGTTATTCCTACATCGTTCTTAAGCATGCGTTAAAGCCTGCTTTACTGCCTGTAGTGTCGTATATGGGGCCTGCTTTTGTCGGCATTATTACTGGCTCCGTTGTTATCGAAACTATTTTTGGCTTACCGGGTATCGGCAAGCTGTTTGTTAACGCGGCTTTTAACCGAGACTATTCGTTAGTGATGGGAGTGACCATTCTGATTGGTTTCCTCTTCATTCTATTCAACGCCATCGTGGATATTTTGCTTGCGATGATCGACCCGAAAATTCGTTACTGAGGAAGTGAGTGATGCTAACGAAAAAAGAAAACTTGGAAGCTGTCGAGAAGTTTTCAGAAAGTTTAGAAATTGAAGGTCGAAGCTTGTGGCAAGACGCGCGAATTCGTTTTATGCGAAACAAAGCTGCGATGGTGAGTTTGTTGATTCTGTTTGTAATGACCATGGCAGTGATTTTCCTTCCTATGGTTGCAAGTTACACCTTTGATGATACGGATTGGTATGCCATGCACGCTGCACCAAGTGCAGATCACTGGTTTGGGACGGATAGCTTAGGACGAGATCTCTATGTGCGAACGCTAATCGGTGGACGTATTTCATTGATGGTTGGTGTGCTCGGTGCTCTGGTTGCTGTGCTTATTGGGACCTTGTATGGGGCGACCTCTGGATTTATCGGAGGCAGAGTGGACCGCGTGATGATGCGTGTGCTTGAAATTCTCTATGCAGTGCCATTTATGTTTCTGGTGATCGTGTTAGTAACCTTCTTTGGTCGCAACATCGTGTTGATTTTCGTCGCTATCGGCGCAATTGCCTGGTTGGACATGGCCCGAATAGTACGTGGTCAAACGTTAAGTCTTCGTAGTAAAGAGTTTATCGAGGCAGCTCATGTCAGTGGTGTGAGCAACTGGCGAATCATTACACGCCATATTGTGCCGAATGTATTGGGTATTGTTGCGGTTTATTCGACACTACTTATTCCGAGCATGATTTTAACCGAGTCGTTCCTATCGTTCCTTGGATTAGGCGTGCAAGAGCCAATGACAAGTTGGGGCGCGCTGCTGCAGGAAGGGTCTCAGACAATGGAAGTGGCTATTTGGCAACTGGCTTTCCCTGCTATTTTCATGGTGGTCACACTATTTTGCTTTAACTACGTTGGCGATGGTCTTCGTGACGCGCTGGATCCAAAAGACAGATAGTCGTGACTAAGGAAAAATAATGAGTTTATTAGATGTAAAAGATCTGCGAGTTGAGTTTAAGACGCAGGATGGCTTAGTGACGGCAGTGAATGACCTCAACTTCGCGTTAAACCAAGGCGAAACGTTGGGGATCGTCGGCGAGTCTGGTTCCGGTAAGTCACAAACCGTTTTCTCGATTATGGGTTTACTGGCAAAAAATGGCATTGTCTCTGGTAGTGCTAAATTTGAAGGTCGTGAAATTCTTAATCTGTCTGAAAAAGAACTGAATAAAGTTCGTGCAGAACAGATTGCAATGATCTTCCAAGACCCAATGACTTCTCTCAATCCATACATGAAGGTCAGTGACCAATTGATGGAAGTCCTGATGCTGCACAAAGGGATGGGTAAAACGGAGGCGCTTGAAGAATCTGTGCGCATGCTAGAGGCGGTGAAGATTCCTGAAGCCCGTAAGCGTATCTCGATGTACCCTCATGAATTTTCAGGAGGTATGCGCCAACGCGTGATGATCGCCATGGCTCTGTTGTGTCGCCCTAAGCTGTTGATCGCCGATGAGCCCACCACTGCGTTGGACGTTACAGTTCAGGCGCAGATCATGGACCTATTGAATGAGCTGAAAACTGAGTTCAATACGGCGATCATTATGATTACCCATGATTTGGGTGTAGTCGCTGGTTCCTGCGACAAGGTATTGGTTATGTATGCAGGCCGTACCATGGAGTATGGAACTGTGGATGATATTTTTTATAACCCAAGTCATCCTTATGCAGAGGGCCTGCTCAAGGCTATTCCTCGATTGGACACGGAAGGGGAGATACTCCCTACTATTCCCGGCAATCCACCTAACTTGCTTCGCTTACCACCGGGCTGTCCTTATCAAGAACGTTGCCATCGTGCTATTCCACAGTGCAGCGTTACGGCGCCGGCGTTAGAGAACTTTGCTGATAATCGCCAGCGAGCCTGCTTCTCTGATTGGGAGACTTGGACCAAATGAATGCTATGAAAGATAACAAAAACCTGCTGTTAGATGTAAAACAGCTCAAAGTACACTTCAGCATTGCTTCGAAATCCGCATGGCCTTGGAGTAAAGCTTCTGAGTTGAAAGCGGTCGATGGAGTCAATGTCCGTCTTTATGAAGGAGAAACACTCGGAGTAGTAGGTGAGTCAGGTTGCGGTAAATCCACATTTGCACGTGCGATAATTGGTTTAGTTGAAGCCACCGATGGTGAGGTGGTCTGGCTTGGGAATGATCTTACTAAAATGCACTCTGTGCAGCGCAGGGAGACGCGTAAGGACATCCAGATGATTTTCCAAGATCCGCTGGCGTCTCTCAATCCTCGCATGACAGTAGGAGATATCATTGCTGAGCCCCTAGAGACATTTTATCCAGAGCTTGGCAAACAAGAAGTGAAGCAACGCGTTAAAGAAATGATGGCGAAAGTCGGTTTATTACCTAATGTGATTAACCGCTACCCCCATGAGTTTTCTGGTGGTCAGTGTCAGCGTATCGGTATTGCCCGAGCACTGATTCTGCGTCCCAAGATGATCATCTGCGATGAGCCAGTATCAGCATTGGATGTATCGATTCAAGCACAGGTAGTGAATTTATTGAAAGCACTACAAAAGGAACTAGGACTGAGTTTGGTCTTTATTGCTCACGATCTGTCGGTAGTCAAACACATATCAGACCGAGTGTTGGTGATGTATTTAGGAAGCGCGGTAGAGTTGGGAGAGTCAGAGGCGTTGTTTGCTGAGCCAAAGCACCCTTATACTCGAGCTTTGATGTCAGCGGTACCAATACCAGATCCTCACATTGAGCGCTCGAAAACCATCGAGATGTTGGAAGGGGATTTGCCTTCTCCAATCAATCCACCTTCAGGTTGTGTTTTCCGTACTCGCTGCCCACTAGCCAATGAAACCTGCGCCAAGGAAAAGCCGATACTAACTGGTGACGAAGCGCACTCGGTATCTTGCCTGTTAGCATAATAAAACGGCGGCAGTGACTCTGCCGCCTTTATGCAACGTTTTTATCGCCTCCTTCCGTAACTTAAACTCAGTCTTATCAACCAGTTCTGCCACCATGGTTCCAATAGTAAGGGGGGATGTAAGTCGGTGATTCAGCACTGTACTGGTGTTATATCAATGTTATGATGATGCTTTGTGCCAGCGTCGGAGTTACTATGTCTAAACCACTCAACCAATGTATTGTGCCTATGTATCCAACGATACAGGCCCTGGATGTGGAAGGTTTAGAGCCGGGTGAGCATAAATTTTGGTTTGCGGTTGCCACCGACGCTATAGGTCATCCCCAGACGTTGCCCGTTCGTGTGTTCAAGGGCTCTCGCTCTGGAAAACGGATTATGATTACCGCTGGTATCCATGGTGATGAGCAAAATGGGATCCTAACGGCTCAGCAATTGGCTAGAGAGCTGATTGGTAAAACGAATGCCGGTACGGTCACCATTGTGCCGACAGTGAACCTGTCTGGGATCGCGCGCCACAGTCGTGATTACCACTCCGCTGCTCCGGATAGTTCCACCTCGAATTTGAATCGTGTTTTTCCCGGCAGCCCAGATGGCGATGATGCGAATCGTTTTGCGCACAGCCTTTGGACCAACCTTCTTCAGCCCAACGCCGATCTGGCCATTGATCTGCATTCCCAAACTTCGGGCGCGGCGTATCCACTGTATGTCTTTGCCGATTATCGACTTGATGACGCCATTCGAATGGCGCGTCTGCTGAACCCCGATGTGATTTTAAACGACCCAGGAGACCCAGGCATTCTTGAAACTGTGTATAACCGAGCAGACATTCCCTCAATTACGATTGAAGTTGGCGTCGGGCGCTATTCTGACCTAGACATGGTGCAACGTGCGGTAGATGGGGTGCTGAATATTCTGCGATCGTATCAGTTAATTGATGGTGAAGTGGTGCCGCAAACTCTACCTTGTACAGAGGGCGAGCAAATTGTAAGTATTCGAGCGAATCAAGGTGGGTTTGTGATCAGCCATGTTGAGTTGCTCGATAAGATATCAGAGGGTCAAAAAATAGCGACACAATACAACAGTTTTGGTGATGTTATCGAAGAGTACTTGTCACCTTCAGACGGCGTGGTGATCAGTCACAACGTAGAGTCGGTAAGAGCACCGGGTTCACTACTTGTTCGGTTAATTAAATAACGGCCACAAAAAAGCTCTCTAAAAAGAGAGCTTTTTCATGATTTCAAACGACAAATTGACTAACTCAGCAAAATAGAGGTTTCTAAAAGGTGCTGAGCGTTATCTAGTAGCTGTGGGTAGCTATTCATGATTTGCTTAAATTTGTCATCGATAGAGTCTATGCAAACCAAAGAGTTGAACATCTCTACTGCCTGATCAGGGTTAACACTCAGTGTGTTTTTGAGTGCTTCCAAATTGATATGGTTAGCGTGTTCTACTCTTGTGATTGCTGTGTCGACCATATCGAAGGTAATAGAGTTTATATTTTGTGTCATCGGATAGGTCACTTATATAGTTTTTACTAGAAAAAAGTAAGTCCAGTGCGTCTCGATGATACTGGATAAAAAGTGAGTTTCTTATGATTAAGATCATGTCTTGTTTGATTTTAGGCAGGACGACGTATAAACACACTGCTTTTCTAATATCGATTTTAAGTAACAAACGTTGTCAATTTAGGGCTTTGAATGTTGTGATTGTTGTCCGAGTTAGTGGAGCGCATTGCTTCAGGTGCTAGCGGAACTCCCAGCTAAAACAGTTATGCCCCTTTTCGTGTTCACAGCATCCCCAAAAATTACAGTCATCCCTTTGAAAAAGGGGATCTCATTCAGCGCGTCGCGAAGCTGATTTACGTGACTTAGTCGAAGGTTTTCAGTTGCCTACACGCGGTAGGAGCTCCTCACTTTCGTGAGGATGACGGCTATTGGGGGCATGTTAGAAATGAAGGGATGCAGAGTATCTCTGTCCCATTAGACTTCATACCCTATGACTCACCGCCATACTCAAAAATAAAGTACAATTTTTTGAAGAAAGCTTGCTGTGTTATAAAAGATTTGTTATTCATAAAATATGAAACGAATTTATGTAAACGCAATTAACACGACCACTACCACCACGATAGATTTCGGGGGGTAGCTTTTTGCGTCTTTAAAAAAACCTCTGAGCGAAATTGCCAGAGGGTTTTTTTATACCTAAAATTCTAATTTAATTAGTGAAAATCAAAATTTTCTGAGTTGAACAGAATAGACAAGCTTTACTTGGAGCAGATATGAAATTAGCAAAAAATGAAAAGATGGATAACTCGGCTCCGCAGGTGCGTGGTGAAGCAAAGGCTCCTTCTGGTGCAGCTGAAACAACGCCAGTCATCATTTACGGCAAGCGTCGTATCAAGGATGGCATGTTAGAAGAGTTTAAGCTCCAGTATCAAGCGTTTTCCAAGTCTGTCTACGAGAGCAATCCAGACGTTAAGGCTATCTTTGCATTTCCTGACAAAGAAGAACCATTGGTTTACTGGCATGTTATCTGGGTTAAGAGTGCAAATGCTTTCGCTAACGATTGGGGCCGACCAACTGAGAGTGAACCGTTATGGGCTACTTATAAAAGCACAGCAGAAGATCCTGATACACTGATTGTGTATGGTGGTTGGGATAAGGATACACTTGCTGAGACTCAGAATATTCCATGTGTGCGTTACGATTTTAAGAAAAGCATGGCTGGTTTTATTAAAGCTGATGGCGGAGGAGAAGAGGGCCCTGCATTATTTGGATTTACAATGCGCTATGTTAAACCAGGCCAGATGAAAGAGTTGGGGACTTCTTTTCAGACTGTATGTAATTTATGGTATGAAAAAATTCCAGGGATCTTAATGGCCGCTGCATTTCCTGATGAAAAGACCCCGAATTTAGTCCATGACTTAAGACTCTTTGCAAACCATAGCGCATTTTTGGCGCATGTAGATAAATCAGATAAAGAGTTGACGGAAGCGATGGGGAGGTGGTTTGAAAACTACGACACAAGCATCCCATTCTCGGGTCAGCTTTACGCCGCCAGCACGAAAGATGATGCTTTGCATACAAGCTCGATCAAGTCCAGTTCAACCCCGAGAGCCCAGCTTGAGACATTCCATTTTGGGAAGTCTGGTATGTTGGGCCAGATGCCAAATATGACGAGAAACGACTCGTGAACAATCGACTCTAATAATTCGCAAAACCAGGCCAATGTTACGGCGCGTCATGCCTCTACATTGGCAGGTGCGCAATGCATTAACCATGGTATTACCTAATCTAAATTGTTTATGTCCATAAACATCGTAACCTACATATTTAATGCGACTAATGATGTGCGAACCCTGTTGACATCATTTTAAATGAGCTCGGTTTGTGCTCTAAGTCCATGAAGGTCTTTCTGGAAAGATACGTGTGCTTTGTCCTTTCTTCACAGAAGGAGGGGCATGTTGTACGGTCGTTAGCTTAGGTGGTTTATCGTGTCGAAAACAAGCCCTTTTAACCAAGTTAGATACGGTGAATGTCGGGAGCGATGAGCAAAAAAACCACCAATGGAGAATTCTGGTCCATCTTCAAAATGCTCTATATCAAGTAGCGTCATATTTTCTGGAATAGAGTGTCTAACAATATGGCTGACAGGAAAAAGACAGTGGTGTTTACGTACTGCTTGATAGCATAGACCTATTTTGTCTGTTCGTAATAATACTCTAGGCTCAATGTCCCGCGCTCTCAAATAGGTTTCTGCAAATGTTTCCCCTTGGTGGTAATCAGGCATTAACATTAATGCTAACGGCATGCTTCCGACATCTTGTGGGGTTATGCTTCCTTTTCTACTCATTGGGTGTTCGGTAGAGCAACAAAGCTTAAACTGAGCGGCAACAACATGTTGTTGCACGATCTCTTTAGTAATACCTAAAGGCATAAAATTAATACCTAGGTCTACTTGGTTGGTTTTGATTTTAACTTCGGTATCGTGAGACCAGTTTTGGATGACGATCGTTGCATTGGGTGCGGTTTTAGTGAGAGCTTTGAATAAGGGCTCCATTAGTGGGTAGCAGAGTACAGTGTTGATGTGAATATTGATTTCACCAGAGTAGTCCTCCGGGTTGAAACTACTACCTTGTTCAAATATCGCTTCCAGTCTTGATAAGACATCGGGAAGTTGCCTAAGCAACTGATCACATTTGGGGGTCGGCTCTAACCCATGCTTTTGTCTCAAAAACAGTTGATCGTTGAACTGCTCTCTAAGCTTTCTTAGTGACTTGCTTACTGCAGGTTGACTGATAAAAAGTCGCTCGCCGGCTCGTTTGGTATTCTTCTCTTCGCCCAGTATTTTGAGCAACTTTAGAGAATTAAAGTCGAGTTTTAACATCTCCGACTCTTTCATAGGCAATCCTTGCTTCATGATAACTATGTCAGGTTATCATGAAGTTAAACGTATTGCACAGAGTCCAATAAAGTAGCGATTGGTTGGATAAAGGAGAGTAACCTTTGTGTGTACCATAGAGCGATAGAGTATAGAGGTTGACTAACTAATTGAACTCGTA
Source organism: Vibrio mediterranei (assembly GCF_900088415.1). Taxonomy (GTDB): domain Bacteria; phylum Pseudomonadota; class Gammaproteobacteria; order Enterobacterales; family Vibrionaceae; genus Vibrio; species Vibrio mediterranei. Next base: position 75,345 of record NZ_FLLQ01000002.1, on the reverse strand, counting down.
TCGATAGTTAATTGACAGGGTGCTTTTTGAACCAAACTGTGAGCTATTACTGACAATGCCAAAGCTGTTTATTGATTGGTTATCATCGATTCGATAGCTCACGCCACCACCAAGATAACCATTATTCGTGTTATTACTACCTGCGCTTCCTCCGCCACCTAACATCAGTGTTAAGCCATTACTTATTGGCTTAAGAGCGAGCATTCCTAAATACGCACCATGACTTTCTATTGGTACCATTAATAACTGACTTTGGTATGAGTGAGTAGTAGGAACTGCCGTGCGTCCCTCTGTGTAGTTATACCCAAAGGCCGGAAAAAGTTGCCAGCCAGCAGGCTTCACACCGAAAACGCTGAGAGGCACGAATGTACCTAAGTTGTAGCTCGTACTATCACCGCCGCTATCATACTGATTTTTCTTGAAGTTGAAGTTCACGATCCCCTTGCTAAACAGCCAAGATCCGCCTATGCGCCATTCACTAGCATCGGAATTAATATTACCGCTGATCATTCTGGCTTCATCCAACCCCAACGAACCACTAAGTGTTAACTCTCCGTTATAGCCAGCGCCAACTCTTGTCACTATTTTAGTAGGGTCTTCTTGGTTTTTCTCTTCATCAACTAGTTCATAGGCCGCTACCTGCAGCGCTATGATGGAAAATAAGAGAGAAGCAAGTGTCTTTTTAAATATCATATTTAGTTTTCCAATATATTTATAATCGGTTTTTTTAGGATTGATACTTCTGATATGTTCGCCGTCCATGGCGATAACCCTAAAATTGATAGTTATATTCGACTCTGAAATCAGTGCCGTTTATTGCTTCACCAAAATTCCAAAATGCTCGGATATTGCTTTGAGTGTCTATTTGATAGCTTGCGGCAACTTCATGCTGCCAACCATATAAACTGCTTAATGCTTCAATACCACCCAATTGAGTTGTGTACATAGGGTTGTAGTTCAACCAGACTTGGTCGGATATCTCTATTTTCGAATAGAAGCCTAGCAAACCAAAACTAGACGGGATAGCATAACCTATTGATCCGAAAGGTTCTCTTTCATCGACTAATAGAGCCGAATCAACGTCCGCAATATTCACTCCGATGCCTGCTAAGGGGTAGACCTGAATCGCTCCCATAGCAGGGAGTGCTTGAATCATGGAGTATGAGGCTGAGCCTAGCTTTTGATTGAAGTCCCAGTTTATGTCCACTTGAGAGCCAATGCCGTTTTGCATATTGACATTAAAGTGGCGATAACGAAGAGAATCGAAGCTATCATTTCCTTTTAATCCAAGGGTATCAGCAGCAAACCCTTTTGCTTCAAGGACATGCATTGCCATTGTGGATTCGTTGTTGGTGTCATAAGCCTGGCCGAACTTGAAGTTTAGGCCTTTGTTTGTGACCCCAACTCCTGCTTGTGAATAGACTGCAAGTGGGTCTGACATATCTTGATATTCTTCAGCGACCGCAGTATTAAATGCTAGAGATAGAATGGATGCGATAGTTGCTACTTTAACTGAATTGATTGTTTTCATAATAACTCTTACTTTTTATATACCCTCCCTGGTGAGTGTTTAAGGCCAGTTCCAATTAGGCCGTCATGCGATATTACAGAGACGTAAAAACAGATGTCTTTGCTATGTCGTAAATTCTATGTTCAGTTTTTCAGTGTAAGAAATGAATATGGTTATTTCATGCTATTACAATTGGTTATATCTAAAAGTCTCCTACGTAAATATTAATACGATGATATGATTTCAAGTTATTTCTTAATGTAATAATTGTTATTTCTTATTAGATAAATTAATCGCTAATATTAACGTGGATTGATGATGTGGGAGCAATCATCTTATATTTAAGAAATACTGACTATGGAATGTCTTGGTTTCTCTTTTAGAGTAAGCACGATAGCTATATTGCAAAGTTGACTGTATTTTTGCGATTGCATTGCGCTATACCTGAAAACTAACTCCATGAGTGAGCTTAATATTATGAAAAAATCAATGATTGCTTTGGCATTGGCAACAGCCGCTTTTACTAGCATAGCGAGCGAGGTTCCATCTGGTTATCCGGTACTTAATAGCGAAGACGTCTACCAACAAATGGATCTTGAGAATCTAACAAGAGCGTTTGTCGACCTACAACCTGAAGCGGCCTTTATGTCGCTATATCACTCCTATTTTGATGCTGGTTCAACAGAGCAGAATATTGGCATTATGGAAACGTCGGTAGATCCAAGACAAATTGTCCTTACCGCAAATTCGGAAACTGTTTATGCCGTTCACCCAGTAAACTTGGAAGTACAAGGAGGAGCTGTGGTACTAGAGGTGCCACCGGGCGTGATGGGAATGGCAAATGGCCCTGGATGGACGTCTTTTGCAGACTTTGGATTGACGGGACCTGATCGAGGCAAAGGGGGGATCTATTTACTTACCGCTCCTGGATGGGAGGGTGAAGTACCGTCAGACATGATTCACGCACCTTCGCCGACTAATACTATTGTCTGGCTAATTAGAGCTTTTCAAGGTGAAGAGGGAATGCCAGGGGCAGTTAACACATTAAAAAGTGGTTTAAAAACCTATTCTCTAGCTGACGCAAATAAGCCACCTAAAACTACTTTCTACAATACTTCTGCACCGGTATACGCTGATGGCGGGTATCAAGATATGCTGTTTCATAAGCAGGATATTCCTGCGTTGATTCAACAGTACTATCTATTAAATGGATATGATGCAGAGAAGCACAGTTATAATACTGCACACTTATATCACGCTGGCTTCTTTGATAATTCAATTGATCCAAATATGCTAGAAAAAGCAAAGGACTTAGCCTGGGAACGTGTGCTTACATTAACGTTTTCTAACCGAGAGAAAAATGCCTACAAGTGGGGGCAAGAGCAAAGCCTGTGGGTGTTACCCAATACTACGGCGGATGAAAACTGGACGCATCGGGACTTCGATGTTGTAGACCCAGTCGCTCAGGTTGTTTGGGCTCATCAAGCGACTTTTACCGCAGCGGCTATGACTCGGCCTCCTAGAGGTACAGGTGCTGTCTACGTGTCTACTTATGTTGATAGCGATGGAAATTATTTGAATGGTTCAAATTGTTATCAGCTAGACATTCCAGCAGACGTTCCTTATAGCAACTTCTGGTCTCTGGTGACTTATAACGCGCCAGAGCGTTCAATGATTCAGAATGATCATTTTACTTGGGGAATAAATAGCTACCAAGAAGGACTAGAGCAGAATGCAGATGGGTCTTACAGCATTTATTGGGGACCTAATGTAGACAATAACGATAATTCAATTCAAACCAATTCAAATGAAGGGTTCTTCCCATACTTTAGAATCTACGGTCCTACTGACATGTGGTATGACAATAGCTGGGTAATTCCAAATATCGAAAAAGTTGAATGTTCGGAAGCTAAATAAACGTTCCCATACCATTTATATAATTGTATGAGCGATATGGTGCCTATATTCCAAGGCGCTATATTGTTCAACAATTCTTGAACATGGAAGTCTCTCCAAGTTAACGGAGGTCTAGGCCTTCACTACAAGATTAATAACAATTGGGCGATTCAAACAGATTGGCGTTATGCCAAGGGAACAAGAGAGAGTGTTAATGATAAAGTGACAACAGGAAAGCTCATTTATAGATTTGGTCGTGGAGAGCTGTAGCAGCAGTGTACTCAAGTTCACCCAAGATAATAACGTGTACATACAACGAACGAATCTTTATTGGAGATTTTCAAACTGATATGGGTCGTAGATACTATGACCCTAATGACGCACTGCGCAGGTCAACGGGGGGATTGGGGTTCCCTTACAAGAGCTAAACTGCTTTGAAAAACTCAGACACCTTGCTACAGCGATGGTGAGCACAGGTGTGTTTCTTAAGATGAGTGACGTCACTGTAGGGTAGAGATTTCTGCCTGAACCGGTGCGTCCAGGACGTCAGTTTGGCTATTTAATATCCCTGTAGTTATTAATTGCTAATATTTGATTTTGCGTAGATGGCTTCTGTCCAGAGGTGTGCTGAAGTCGATCACGACAAACACACCTTTGCCCCAAAGCTTGTTAGAGTAGTTACTATCGCTCAACAATTATGCTCACATTGACCTACATTTTCTAATGTTGGTAACCAATATAAACTCATTTTTTAAAGGTCAGTTTGCCTTTCCTATAATATCGTAATGCTAACTATTTAGCCTGATAACTAAGAAGAAAAAGAAGGCTAAGTAACTTATAAATATCATGCTTACAGGTAAATATTTCATTATCAATCCTCACTGTTAATAAGTTGATTATGAATAGTGCTGTGAATATGGAGTAGGAATTGGAGAAATTCATTATTGCTACTTATTTACAACCAAAACTGAATTTCTCTAATTCATAGTGCTAATGGATTCGGACGTGAATAATAGCCTCAGTTCGCCAATCACGGCTTTTAGATTCATTACCGGAGTTACTATGAAAAACAAATCACTACGTTTAGTTGTCCCAGCATTGTTACTTAGCTTGTCGAGTACAGCAGCGTTTTCCGGGATGGAACTGCAAGAACGAACCATACCGACCCCAGTAGGAATATCGACAGAGTTTGCTCAGTTATTTGAGAACAGAGTTGTTCCACCGGCACTTCCTGTACCCAATAACACGGCAGAGTGGTTGTCGCTACAAGCTCAGTTTGATGTGGCGGGTATTAATATGGCTCAACAAGCGCTTGAGCGTTTAGAGGTTACTTATGAAGCAAAGCAGTTTGCAGGAGTTGATACGTTCTTTGTTACGCCGAAAAATATCGCGCCTGAATATAGAGATAAATGGCTAGTGCATATCCATGGTGGGGCATTTGTATTTGGTGGAGGGGAATCAGCATTGCGAGAAGCGATTTGGGTTGCCAACGGGCTTGGTGCTCAAGTGATCTCTGTAGACTATCGTCAACCACCATTACACCCATTTCCAGCCGCAATTGACGATGCCGTTGCAGTGTGGGAAGAGTTAATAAAAACACAGTCACCGGAATCGACAGCGATCTTTGGCACATCTGCAGGCGGAAACTTAACGCTGGCAACGACACTTAAACTCAAGGAACTCGGCCTTCCCACACCGGGAGCACTGTTTGTCGGGACACCTGCCGTCGATCTTAAAGAGACATCAGATTCATGGTTAACGTTGCGAGGCTTAGATCCTCTCGGTCAGCGAGAAGGGCTTATTGAAGGTGCATTCGGCATATATGCTTACGGAGAGGCATTGGATAACCCTCTTATCTCACCAATATACGCTGAGATTGATGAATTCCCACCAACGATGTTCATTTCAGGTACTCGTGATCTCTTGTTAAGTGATACGGTTCGTATGCATCGACTATTGCGTAGCGCAGATGTGGACACAGATCTGCATATCTATGATGGTCAATCTCATGCGGATTACTTGAATGGTATATTGTTCGATATGCCAGAGTCTGAAGACGCTATCAATGAACTAGGATCGTTCTTCAATAAACATATCAACTAATCTATTTCAGCTTATCAACACTAAGCCACATGGATGTGGGTGTTTGTTTTTTATCTCAATGGTTAGACTGAATCAATAATAACCGGAGTTCGTTGTGATAAGACGTTTTTATTCGATGTTAGTAGCCATTTTTCTAACAATCCCCGTATGTTTTACCATACCTCATGCGCTAGCGATGCCAAATGTCGCCCTTGAACTCGCCGATACGTCAAGCCCGAAACATACCCTTTCAAGCTTCATTAGGGATTCAAGTGCGGTTATTGAGCATTGGCAAAATGAAACACTGCATCTTAAAGAAGCGCAGCATGCTTATTCACAAGTAATCAGAACCATGGATTTGTCTATGGTTCCCAATCGCAGTCGAACAGTGGTCGTGATGGAGAAGATTATTCTTCTTCGTGAATTGTTGGATCGAATTGATCAAGGTACTCATCAGTTAGTGCCAACTATCGAGCAAATAAAAGGAGAGGAGATTGACCACTGGCGACTAGGTAACACTGAGATCGTATTGTCTCGCCAAACACTGGGCGATAGAACCGATCAGTTCCTTTTTAGTTCCAATACCATTCAAAGCCTTTCTCGTTGGTATAGAACCATGTCAGTTCTACCTTACTACAATGAAGCGCGCTCAGACTATTATCAGGAATTTCTGATTAGCCCTGGCCCTCTGTTCTCCAAGCAATTTGTTCTTTCTTTACCTTCGTCTTTTACTCAACTTTATGGGCCACTTCCTTTATGGCAATGGCTAGCGCTTACAGGTGTTTTGTTGTTTTGTAAGGTTCTGATAAAAATTAGCTTTTTGCTTGGTGAGCGTTGGGACATTCGTTGGGAAAGTAAAGGCTTGAAATGGCGGGCAGGTCGACTGCTGTCGCTGGTGGGTATAGTGAATCTGCTGTTTTTTGCAAGATGGGTGATTGATGATGGGATATGGATTACTGGTGGCGTTTACCAGTTGTTCACCACTGTCTTCTTGCTCGCTCAGTTCTTCTTCGTCTCGTGGCTCATTATGGCTATTTTCAACTACTTTGCGGATATCTATGTTTTCAAGAAGCATAATGGAAAACACGTAGACTCGTCTTTGATAACCGTTTTAGCACGTATCTTTGGGGGATTGACGATCGCAATTCTTGGCATTTATGTCATCGAATTTATGGGGTTTTCAATTTCGCCAATACTCGCCGGCCTGGGTGTGGGTGGTTTAGCAGTTGCACTGGCTATTCGCCCTATATTGGAGAACGTAATTAATGGACTTACACTCTATGCTGACGGAGGGGTAAAGATTGGTGAATTTTGTCGTTATGGGGATAAGCTTGGGACCATAGAGAGTATTGGTTTACGCTCAACGCGTGTTCGAACACTAGAGCGCTCTTTGATTACCATCCCTAACTCTGAATTCGCCAATATGGAGATTGATAACTTAGAGCGACGCGATAAACGACGTATGGATCATATCATTCGGCTGCGTTCAGAAACGACTCTTGAGCAGTTAAGGGTCGTCGTTGTAAATATTCGCCGTTTGTTATTGCAGCACCCTATGATCGAAGAAGAACCGGTTCGGGTTCGATTGATGGGAGTAGGGGAATACTCGATTAATATCAATATGATGGCCTACATTAGTTGCCGAGACAACGAAGAGTTCATGGCGGTTCAAGAGGATATTCTGTTTTCAATGCTGACTCAGGTAGAGAGTGTCGGTGCGAAAATAGCTCATTCTACGCAATATCAACTTGTGGATGTTAGTGCAAATGACAATGAGGAACAAAAACGAAGAGCTGAACAGGTTGTTGCGCAGTGGCATGAAGAACACGCTTTCCCGTTCCCAGATTTCAGTTACGAATACAAATACGAAATTAAAAATACCATTATGTACCCATCAGTAACCTCCGCTGTGCGTCCATCTTCTACTTAAAGGTAATTCATTCGATAGATATCCAGGCCCTAAAGTGATGAATAATCACTTTAAGGTCTGGGTTTAGTTGATAATTTTTCATTTTTAATGCAGAGGGCATCGTTATCAAACTTCTGGTTGGATTACACTGTCAAAGTAACTCTGCATGGTTTGATGCAACAGCTGATGAAGTGGAAAGCCTCGCTTGGATCGCAGGTATCCACCCTCTACGCCAATTTGGCGCATTTCTTTTGGGATGTGGGGTAATGGGTAACAGCTTAGCTCAGGATCATTTTCGGTCATATAACTGCTACCAAAAGAGAAAGCGTCTGAATTTCTAAGTTTGTTTCGCAGTACTTTCAGGCTATGTGTCGCCAATACAATATTCGCGGCGTAGCCTTTTGATTTATAGAGATCTTCAACTGGAGTTCGCTTGGTGTTGATACCATCGATCAAGATTCTTGTGATTGGTAGGTGATGAATATCTTCCCATTCAGTGCTCTTACTTAGTACAGGATGTTCTTTGCGTGCAATGAGGCTCAATTTCACTTCTGTGAGCTTGTGTTGGTAGATATCTTGGGGCAATGGGAATCCTGAAAGTTGCAACAAGTAATCGACTTGTCCATTTAGCATTTCTGCCAAGCTTTGTTCTTGCCAGTAGACTAACTTTAAGCTCGCTTGTGGGAGTGCTTCATGTAGAACCTCATAAATACCTTCTCCGTACTGTTCAATCAGAAAGATGTTCAAAGCGATGGTGATTTCACCGGTAAACATTTTTGGATCAAAATTGTGGTAGGACTCAACGACCTTAATCAAAGGAAAGTACATCTCATCGGCCGCTTCGGCGAGTTTCTCTGCCAGTTCTGAAGGCTCTACTCCATGTGCTTTGCGGAGAAAAAGTTGGTCCCCAAAAGTGTCCCTTAACTTCGCCATCCCTCTACTGACACTAGTTTGCGATATGCCAAGTTTGTCTGCTGCTGCGTGAGTATTACGAGTTTCGACAACCGCTTTGAGTAACTTGAGCAGATTTAAGTCTAAGTCTTGAAGTTCTTTCATGGGTTACCTTTTCGTATCGATATTCGAGGGCGTTCTTTAAGAATAAAGGTAAATGTCAACTTTTCAATAGGTTAAGACTAAAGCGCGTTATGAGTATTTGATACTGCCTCTTGCAACTAATGGAACAAGAGGGGTCAGTGCCCCTTAACGTTGTAGATACCGTTCTTAAGGGTGGTAGCTTATTAGGAAACTACGGAGAGCTGGTATGTAGAAACCCTGATTTGAATTTCTCTAATTCATCGTAAACATCAACCACAAAACTTAAAGTAGTGCTATTAAAACGACACACAGACGATGGACTGCCCACTATTTTAAGGATGAGTTAAACATAGAGTAATACAGAGAGTATCAATGAAAAAAGTAGCAACTATTGGGGTGATTTTAACAGCTCTATCTTCTACATCGGTTCTGGCAAATAATATCGATTTCTCAAATCCGTATGCATTGTACAATGGCCTGTCTGTTGGTTATGGTAGTAATGATTTTGATGTAAGTGGTCAATTTTCTAGCCAAGTTAATAACCATTGGAATCTATTGGGAACGTATCATAGTGACGGAAACTTTGATAATCACGATCTAAGACTTAATGTAATTCACAATACAGGTGTGGGTTATTTTGTCGGTTATAACTACGATTCAAACTTCGACAATAGGGGTATCCGAGCGAACACCGGTGAACTTGGGGTGCACGTCAATGTGCCGCTCAACAAGGAAATTCGCCTGGTTCCAGAGCTAGCGCTAGGCTCATTCGAACATAAAGATATGTCGAACAATGCATACTATACGCAGTTGTCACTTAGCATGGTTTACAATACACATAACAACATCTGGTTTAGTGTTACACCTGAATATACCTATAGTTTCAATGATCTAAAGGAAGACAATGGTCGTCGCTCAAGCTTTAGAAGCTGGGATCTTATTGCAGATGCGGGATATAAGATTAATAACAACCAAAGTTTGGTTTACACCTATCAATACGATAAAGGGGATCACCTTTCCCTAATTTCCTACAGAATTGGTTTTTAGTTTATTTGTGGCCCGCTTAGTGCGGGCCCATTTGTATTTCGATCAATGTCCTCTCTGCGATGACGTAGAGAATTACAGTATCCTTTTGCGGCAACCGCGCTACAACAGCGTATGAATTTCGACAACAATTTCTTGAATACCAAGCGTAAAGAACTGCACGCCCATACAGATCAACAGAAAACCCATGATTCGAGTAAATGCATTGATACCATTTTGACCAAGTGCTTTTAGCAAAGGGTAGGCCATGGTCAATGTAAAGGTAGCAATAAGTGCAACGACAGCAAGCCCTGCGACTACACCACCATAAACGCTAGTCATGCTCATGTGGTTCTCATAGCTCGCAATTTGAGCGGCCAGGCTGATGATCATCGCCATGGAACCTGGACCACATAGTGAAGGAATGGTCAAAGGGACGAGTGCGATTGAATCTTGCCCTGAGGGAGCAGCTCCAGTGTCGGGACGAGGAAATAGCATATTAAAGCCAATCGCAACGATGATGATGCCACCACCTAAACGCAAGCTTGGTATTGAAATACTGAAGAGTTCGAGTACCGACGCACCAATGAAGAACGTGATGCACAAGGCAATGAAAAGATAGACTCCAGTCGTTTTGGCTTGCGATACAATATAGCTCTTGTTTCGTCCCTTACTCAAACCGAGCAGAACCGTTGCTGCTGCGGGTGGGTTCATGATGGGTAACAGGCCAAGGACCGTGAGTGTCATATAGGTGAACAAAGTTTCTAAATGCATAGGGGGCTCCAATTTATTAGTGGAAGAAAACGTTAAATCACAGCAAAAAACTGTGCGCTAAATACAGAACGCTGAAGAATGAAATAGCGTCGGTAAAGGTTGTCAGCATTGGGCTCGATAGCATTGCTGGATCGAAGTGGAGCCGTTTTAGTAACAAGGGTAATGTCCCTCCGATCACGACAGCAAGAGTGGAAGAAAGTGTGTATCCGATGGCAATAACCAATGGTAATCCTGAGTGTTCTCCGCCAAGGGTGAGCAGCGTAAGTAGAGCTAAAACGCCGCCAATTATCACTCCATTGATAGCACCAATTGGAATCTCTTTCGCCACCACATACAGCAGATCTTTGACTGATATCTGTCCCATGGATAATTCACGTATCGATACTGCAACGGATTGATTCCCCGCCGCACCAGAAAGGTTGGCGACAAGCGGAAGCACCGCGGCTAGGACGGCAATTTGTTCAATAATGGGCTCGTAGATAGCAATGATTGAAATTGCGGCATAACTTAAGGCGACGGAAGGTAGTAAAAAGGCGAGTCGACGTAGATTTCGTTTTACGACAGGCATTGTGCGAGACTCATCACCTCCAAATACACCAGATTGCTCCAGCATTTGCTGCTTCGAACGTTGGTATAAAGCTTCATTGAGATGCTTAAAGCCGACGACACCTATTTGGAAACCCTGTTCATCAACGATAGGAACGACTGGGTGCAAAGTAGTGTCCAGCGTACTTTTAATTGTATTTAGATCTGTGTGAGGGTTAATAACGGGCACTGTGGCATCAATGTATTCCTTTAATGACGTTCCACGTGGTAGTAGCAGAACATCTCGGATTTTCACCCCACCTACATAGCAGCCTTCATTGTCACGCAAGTAAACGTAGCGCCACTCTAGTCGATCTAAATTGTGTTCTTCTGCGCTTAATATTGCGCTCAACGTGTCAGTGGTAGCGTCTGCGGCTAGTTTTAGGATTTCGCTTTTACAAATCCGTCCGGCAGAGTCTGGTGGGTAGAGTAAGGCTGCACGCTCTTCGTTTTTCCATGTTGAAGGTAGTACTTGCCTAAGACGTTTTCGTAGATCGCTTGGTAGTTCATTAAGCAGCAGTCTACGGTCGGCGGAGTGCAAATACTGAAATAGCATCATGGTGCTGCTTTCAGGTAATTGACTGAATAGCCACAAAAGCTCGGGATCAGAGAAGTGATCAAGTATGTTGGCCGCAAGACTTGGGTTTACTTCGCTTAGTAGAGTCCAAGTGAGGATACGTTGCTGATCAGAGAGCTTCCTCAATACTGATGGAAGTTCAATGGGTTCTGCTTCTAGAAGGATTTGATTCAGCCTCCTAGGCTTTCTTAGAGTTAGACACTCCAATATTTTAAGATGTAGCTTTTCCGCCCCTTCCGATGGAAAAGCTGATGTGATTAATGTCATCTGTTTGACCTTAGACAATAAGTGATAATGCGATTGAAGCGATTTTTATTCGGATGTTTGTGGTTGTGGCTTTCTAGTTGAAAGCCGAATAAAGAGGGCGATAAATGCGGTGACCATCAAAATTAAACTGCCCATTAAGAACCACTTTGTAATGAACTCTTGATATTGAGAAACGAAAGGGTGTCGCATGATCCACTTTCCTGCCAGCAACAAACTAAAGACCCATGTAATCGAGCTAGTGAAGCTAACAATAAGTGTTCTAATTGCACTAAGTTGTGCAACGCCCATCAACATCGGAGTTAGTACACGAACAAATGGGACAAACCGTGAAACGAATAAGGACAGAAATCCGTATCGGTTTAATAGTCTTCTAGCCTTGGGTAACGATTCATCTGGCAGTGTCTGTTCAGCTTTTCGCATGAACGAAGTATTGTGCAGCCAACGTCCTTGAAGATACGCAATGAGACTGCCCAAAAAAGAGGCGCAGGTGAGAAGTACTAGAGCACTGGAAAAATCAATCGCGCCCAAGCCCACCATGCCTCCGACAAACAACACCAGACCGTCGCCAGGTAGTGGTAAGAATACGAAACTCGACTCAAGAAAAAGCACGACACCAAGTAAAAGCAATAATACGTGCAGTGAATTTAACTCGAGTAATGAATCAAAGTCTTGCAGCCAAATTGCGGAAATAATTTCTTGCATGGAAACTCCAAGTTAATGTGGGCTCTGGCAGCTGGCAGCTGGCAGCTGGCAGCCAAAGCCCAACGTACGTTTTAATCAAACATCAAGATGATGTAGGCAAAGAACAGGATGAGGTGGGTCGCGCCATTGAGCGAGTTGGTTCTCCCGCTGCTAAAGCTCACGCTGGTCATTAATAGCGTTGCGCCTAATAACACCATCTCTGCCGGGGCGAGACCGAGTTGGATGGGCTCGTTCATTACCCCTGAAATCAGCAGAACAGCAGGAACGGTTAGTGCAATAGTGGCGAGAACCGAGCCAAAGAAGAGATTCATCGCACGCTGTAATTGATTGGTTACCGCGGCTTTAATGGCGCCAACCGCTTCAGGGGCGAGAATAATCAGGGCAACAATCAAACCACCTAGAGCTGCAGGTGCGCCCATTTCCGTAATGCCATCATTAATTGGAATCGCGAGGCTTTTCGCTAATAAAATCACCACCATCAAATAGCTCACCAGCATAATGGTATGGAAGATATTGCTGTGTAGCGGACCATGATGTTCATGGTGGTCTTCATTGTCACCATCAATGAAGTAGTTTGTATGGCTGCGTGTTTGGATGAAAAGGAATACGGCATACAAGGCGATTGAAGCGAGAACCAGAGTCCAGGTTAGGCTGGTCGACATGTTGCCTAACGAGTCCATACTGGTGAAATTAGGTAGCACCAAGCACAGCAATGAAAGTGGAATAATGGCGACCAAGTACGCTTTTATTCCATCAAGGTTATAGGTTTGGGTATGATATTTCATACCACCGATTAGCAAGGTGATACCAACAAAGCCATTAAGCACCGCCATCACGACAGCAAACATGGTGTCACGCGCTAAGAAGGGGTTGGATTCTCCTGTTAACATAACGGAAGAAACCATAATGACTTCGAGCAATACAACAGATAGGGTTAATATAAGCGTTCCGTATGGATCGCCAAGCTTAATCGCCAGCGCATCTGAGTGACGAACAACGGAGAAAATAGCGCTCATTACCGCGTAAAACAGTACTGCAGTAATCATTATATAGGCGAACTGTGATAGCTCCCCTGTGAGTAAGTTGTCGCCAATCAGTTTGAAAAATAGAACGGCAACGATGCCAAGTGGCAGTTTGTATTCTTGTTTGAGTACGTTGAGCATGTTGAGCCTTTATTGAGTAACCGAAGGCTCGCTAATGTCCTTTAACGAGAGTAAATCGGGTGAATACTACAATTTCCTGTGCAGTAGACGGAGCGCTTTAAGTTATGTTTCTAATTTAAGGTGAGCCGATGATTCAGGCTATGAATTAGAGAAATTCTTTGATGCTATTGGGCGACCGACTGTCGCCTAATAGCATGCTAAGTAAGCAGTAAGTAAAAGCTAAGGCATGCTTTCAAGGGATTCAGTTTCTTCTGGTTTATAGTGGATTGGTTTCAAGCCAACACGAGTTGGCAAGAGTGTGCCAATAGAGATAGAAGACCATGTCCCACTTAAAATCCCGACACACAATGCAATGGCGAAACCTTCCAATGCACTCCCTCCTAACAACCACAATGCTGAGACTGTGACCAAGGTAGTGCCTGATGTGACAAGCGTTCGTGACAACGTTGACACGATGGACTGATCGAGAAGGGCATCGGTTTCACCGTCTGGCTTCGCGCGAAATACCTCACGGATGCGATCTGAAATGATGATCGAATCATTCAAGGAATAGCCCATCACTGCCAGTAAAGCGGCCAACACGGTTAGGTTGAATTCAATTTGAGTCACCGCAAAGAGCCCTAGCACAATGACAATGTCGTAAACTAGCGCTGTAATTGAACCAAGTGCCAATCGCCATTCAAATCGGTAACTCAAGTACAGCAAGGTAAGAACGAAACAAACCAAAATCGCCAAGGCACCTTGTTCGATCATTTCTAGCCCAACCTGAGGGCCAATTACGCTGCTGTTGGTAACTTGAAAGTTGCTGTCTATCGGCAACAGCGCTCGGGTTAGCGCTTCTCGCAAATTGAGGTCTGTATCATTGAAGCGCAGTTGCCAACCTCCTTCGCTACCTGCTGCCGTCACCTGAACGTCTTGGCTTAGTGCCGAATCGAGGTGAGATTTGAGCAGAACTTGAGTTAGATCTGGTGTTGTTTGAATATCAGCGACGACACCGCCCGTAAAATCTAATCCCCAGTTGAAGCCTTTTGCGACGATAGAGGCAATGGAAAGTGTCAATAGAATCAAGGATATCATCGTCATCAATTGACGTATTTTGGTGACGCTAATTGCTTTGAACATTACAGTTTTACCTCATGTGAGGTATTTCTTCCCCACAAATAATTAATAAGAATTCGAGACGCAAATACGCCGGTAAATAAGCTAGTCAGTAGGCCTAATCCGAGTGTGATAGCAAAGCCTTGAATTGGACCGTTACCTATTGCATACAAAGCGATGGCGACGATCATAGTGGTGAGGTTGGCATCGAAAATGGAAGAGAATGCACTATCGAAGCCTCGATCTATGGCTTGGGAAAAGTTTCTGCCTTCACGCATTTTGTCTTTGATGCGTTCAAAGATAAGCACGTTGGTATCGACAGCCATCCCCACAGTTAGCACAAGCCCAGCGATGCCTGGAAGCGTTAGTACAGCGCCAGGGATAAGCGCCAATAGACCAAACAGACACACTAAGTTGATAGTCAGTGCAGCATTTGCAACCCAGCCAAGGCGTCGATACCAACAAGCGATAAATACCAACGTAAAACCAAGTCCCAAGGCGAGTGCCGCAAAGCCATTTTTGACGTTTTCAGCACCAAGAGTTGGCCCGATTGTACGTTCTTCGACAATGGTGACAGGAGCGGTGAGCGAGCCAGCCCTCAATAAAAGAGCAAGGTTTTGAGCGTCTGCCATTGATCCTGCGCCGGTGATGCGAAAACGGTTCCCCAACGTTGATTGAATTGTCGCTACGCTTATAACTTCGCTTTGCTCAATGGATTGTCCTGTTTCTGATTGACTGTATTCACTGTAGACAGTCGCCATCGGGTTTCCGATATTGCTGCGTGAGTGATTGCTCATCAGTCGCCCACCCGTGCTATCAAGAGTGATGTTGACTTCGGGCATCCCCATTTCTCCTAGGCTAGCGCGTGCATCGATAATATGCTCACCCCCTAAGATACTGTTTCTATGCAGAATGACAGGTCTACCATCTTGATCATTGATGGATTTTGTTCGTGCGTTAGCATCGGCCTTCGCATGGTAAAACGCTAGTGATGCAGTGGCGCCGATAATGTTCTTTGCGGATGTCGGATCTTGCACGCCTGGCAGTTCGATACGAATTCGATTTTCACCTTGGCGTTGGACCGCGGCTTCCGTGATTCCAAGTTCTTCTATGCGGCCTCGCATTGTTTGAAGATTTTGTGTCACAGTCAAAGTTTGAATCGCACGTTTTTCTTCCTCATCCATTGAGATTATTAAGCGCTCACCAGATAGGCTCATAGTCCAACTTGGATACTGTGTTCTTAAGTGGTGTCTAATATCACCAAGCAGTGCTTCGTTATATCGAGCAATGACCACTTCACCGTTTTCTACACGACCGCGTACACGAAACTCCTGACGTAGGTCGTCGATCACTGATTGCGCGTGAGCATTAAAGACAGGGGTTAGATCAACGTCTAACAGAAATTGCACACCACCACGTAGATCTAATCCAAATTTAATCGGCTGAAAGCCCAGCGAGGTTAGCCAAGAAGGGGCTGAAGGTTCGAGTGTGAGGGCAACGGTCTCTGATGGTTGGATAAACTCGGACATCAGAGCTTGTGCGGCGGCTTGCTGTCCGTTAGAAGCAAACGTCACAACTAACCTATCGTTGTTTTCGTTCACACTGTGAACATCAATGTTGTTGTCTAAAAGATAACGATAGACGTCATCAGCCTGTGCCGAATGTGTTTGGTTTGAAATGTGCAAAGCTTCACGTTCACCAAATGCAGAGGTTAGGGCACTGAGAAGCATCAGTACCACAGACAGCACGAGAACGATGACCTTCCATTTCGCTGAATAATTTATGGGTGTGTTTGAGCGCTTTAACTTCATTTTGGTTGCATCTTATTGATTAACGCATACCTAAATAGCACCAAGCTTATTTATTAAATAAACAGCGGTATTAATCATGTATGAGTTGAAACTAAGGGGCCTGAAAGGTTTTCGATAAACCTAACTCTTGGATACAGAGCTATCTTAGTTTTTTGACTCAATAGAACTATGGGTTAGAGAAATTCATATTTGGTTTTTTCAACTTGTCATATATGAATTTCTCTAATTCCTCGTAGAGATTTGATTTATTTAAAACAATGAAATCTGAATTAATGATTGAGGATGAATCTACGTGGATTGCACAATATATTTAAACGACCGAAAATATAGAATTTGTGATATTGGTGAAGGGAGATGCACTCTAGTGCTGAGTTACGCAGAAGGGATAGAGTTATTACATGAGCACTTTAGCCATCAGTTTCTTGAGATAGAAAGAATGATAGTCATCGATATATCAACATGTTGGAGTGGTGAAATCGACACACTGTACGAAAAGGATCGCTGCGAGTTAATCACAGATATTCGCTTGTTAACTGACATCTATTGGCTTGATGACTTTGAAATTAAAACCGATACAGGTCAAGAGATATTTCTGGGGTGTACCTCAGTATCTCCTATTTAAATCCAATGCTGATTAGCCAAATATGACTTTCTCTAATTCATCGATTTAATTATTGAGATTGAGTGTAATGGTGTCATCGAAAGGGGCTAACCCTAAATTATTTCATTAACTAGAAGAACGATATTATGCGAAAGACAATTCTCAGCACTGCTCTTTTACTCTCTACCTCATTTGGCGTGGTTGCCGACCAATACAACCTTTCTATTAAGTATGACCCTATTGTTACGGATAGAGGGATTGTTACTACAAAACCCGCGGCTATGGTCGACCAATTGTGGGATGTAGACGTGCAATCAATCACTCAGATAACAGATGGTGTCTATCGTATTGCTGGGTGGGGTATCGGTAACGTGATTGCGGTCGAGGCTCCTGAAGGCTGGATCATCGTTGATACGGGAGATGATTTAAAAGTAGCGCAAGAGCAACGTAAACGGTTAGAGGAAAAGCTGAATAGAGAGATTGATGTTAGCGCTGTTCTTTATACCCATTCGCATTATGTATGGGGTACACAAGCGTGGAGTAATGATGACACAGCTATTTACGCACATGAGTGGATGGAGAAACACCTGTTTGCAGACAATGGTGTGAGCCCTCTAGCTGGAATATTTTCTTCTCGAGTCGCTATTCAATTTGGGTTGTTACACCCTGAAAGCGGCCCAGACGCGTTTCCTAATAAACTTGGTTTCACGCTAGACAAGCTAGAGGGCGAAAAAGGCTACCAATCTCCGACCGTTACTTTTGAGCACAATCAAGTTGAAACTCACACAATTGCGGGGATGGAGGTGATTGTTTTACCTAGCCCTACGGATGTGACAGACAGTGTCGCTTACTACTTTCCCGAAAAGAGCCTTATGGTGACCAATGCAATGAATGCAGGCTCAATTTTCAATCTCTATACTTTGCGCGGAGATAGGTATCGTGACCCTATTCGACTTGTTGATGCGGCAGATCTGGTGCTTTCTTATGACTTTGACTATCACGTTGATATACATGGTGCTGCCAATGTAACCAAAGAATCAGCTAAAGATGTCATTTATGAGTTCCGTGATTCGATGCAGCTGATACATGACCAAACCATAAGAGCAATAAAGCTTGGAAATGATGCTCAGGGTGCTGCTGAATTTGTTTATATGCCAGAAAACCTACGATTGGATAAAGAAACCTATGGGCAAGTCGAAAGTCATGCTAAGCAGGTCTATAACGGTGTAATGGGCTGGAACGGTTGGGACGTTTACGACATCAACCCTTTGCCGACACAGACCTTTGCTCATCAATTTATTGGGAGTTTAGGTGGAGTTGAGTTGGCCAATAAAATGGTCAAGCAATCAAATCAGAAGCAAACCTTGGAAGGGTGGCAGTGGTCGCTATACTTAACGTCCCAAATACTTGAAATAGAGCCAAATAACGAAGAAGCTAAACTGTCGCGCGCAGAAGCTGCTCGTGCACTTGGGCAACGTACCAGCTCAGCCAATGCTCGTGGATTCTATATTTCTGAAGCATTACTTCATGAAGGGAAACTTTCATTCGGTGAACATCAATTGGATAACTATCAATCTCTAACCCAACTACTTGGGGCAATCACCAGTGAAAAGTTAGAGGCCTCTCCGATAGAAAATAATGTCGAGTACATCCGTTATTTGGTTGATACACGTAAAGCGGAGGGTTTGTCTTCTCAGTTCAATCTAAACATGAGTGATAGTGAGCACACGTTCGGTATTCAGCTTCGAAATGGCATTGTTCAAATTAGTTCTCAATTAAATTCAGGGATTACCGTTAATCTATCCCACTCTGAGTGGAGTGAAGTGTTATTAGGCGAGACAGAGTTTAAGCAATTAAATGCCTCGTTGGCAGACTTTGATACCGCGCTGACTATCACCACTCACTAACATAATGCTTTTGTGTTTATAGCTTATTCAATGGTGGCGAATATTTGAGCCACCATTTTTATGTTTTCTAATTTTTGGTAAATCGTTTAGGGTATGAGATCTAAACAGTTCTCGTCCAAAACCTTCACGGGCTGAATTTTTACCCATGGCATTTTCTAGCTCGTCTCTGCCTCTTTTTGTGTTTCACACCATCCCCAAACATTACTGTCATCCCCTTGAAAAAGGGGATCTCATTCAGCGCGTCGCGAAGCTGATTTACGTGACTTAGTCGAAGGTTTTCAGTTGCCTACACGCGGTAGGAGATCCTCACTTTCGTGAGGATGACGGCCAGTTGGGGCACGGAGAATACGAGCAGATGTAGACTATTTTTGTCCACCGACGTTTCAGCTCATCCTGACCCATACTGTGGCCCCTACTAAATGTGACTGCCAAAATTCATGTCGTCTAACTGATCATAGTGAATGAATGTCAGAAATGGCTTTGGCATCTTTCAAGGTGATATCCCTGCTCTTATCAAAGAGTGTTTTATCTTGAAGCCAATCCACACTCTCTTTTTGCTTCAGGTGTTCACGGCTCATGCGTGTATGCTGTAACAAGAACTCAACTATAATTTAGAAAACTCATTGAGCACTACTTCTTGCAGCGCATTGGCCGTTCCTTTGCGTGATTTGTAACTGACAGCAATGTGTTGATTACCAACTTGCTGATAGCCAACCATATTTCCATTTACATCAAATAAGTCCCATTTTTCTAACTAAGGGGGTGTTATTAGATGATGCTCCATTACAAGAAGCGTCAAAAGAACGTTCAGTGTTGAGTTGGCTAGCATTACTAGATTACAACTTAGAAGGAGTAGAACAAATATTAGTGAGTTTAGTTCGGGATAATTTTAATGAATCCATTCACAAGACTAATTAAAGTTGATATTATCAACCATATTCTAAAGCTAATCCTATGCTACTGACACAATCTGGTCATATCAGCATCGACTAGTACGCCCCTAAATCTTTCCAAATAAAGAGCTTTATGAACACTAGGCAGTTGATTTCGCACTATTTGTATATGAATCGCAAATCCTATATTTTCGCGATCATTTTTATTTTTCTCGTTAACTGGCTGCAAGTAGAAATTCCACGCTATATCCAACTGGCGATAGATCTGATTGATGATGCGTCGAATGACGGTCATCAACAATTGCAAACTTATGTCGCCATTGTAGTGGGCATGTCTGTAGCTATGGTTGTGGTGCGTATTCTGTCTCGAGTGTATGCGCTTAACCCCGGAAGGATTGCAGAAGCTGCACTTAAAAATAGACTGTTAAAACAGCTCAATCGGCTACCAAATAGCTACCACGAGAAGTTTGCATCAGGTCGACTCATTTCTATCATGAACAACGATGTGATGGGGGTTCGACTGATGTTTGGGATTGGCTTTCTCCAGTTCTTTAACACTATGTTTGCTCTTTCTCTGACACCAATTTGGATGTGGCGTATCTCTCCAGAACTGACCATGTATTCAGTCATTCCAATCTCCATTGCTTTTGTGATTTTCCGCATTGGATTTAAGCGAATGAAAGTGTTGCACACTGAGCATATGAATCGCCTACAAAGCTTGTCTGCTCAGCTTATGAGCTACTTGTCAGGCATCGACTTGATTAAGAATCAACGCATGTCACCTTGGGTAACTACAGAAATAGAGAAGCTCAATCAGCAACTGCTGCGTTGCCGAATGCAGATTACTCGAATCCAGGTGTTCTTTTTACCGGTACTTGATTACGCCAATGACCTAATGAAGATATTAATTCTAGGTCTAGGTGGTTACATGCTGATGAATCAAGAGCTAACTCTTGGCGAAATTACCGCATTTCTTACTTATTCTGTGTTACTGGCTATGCCATTGATGCAGCTTGGTCGAATCGCGACTATCTACCAGCGAGGTATTGTTGGTATTCAAAGTGCTCAAACTATCCTCAATGCTAAAATCCCTGAAACTGATCAAACTCGTCTCGCTGATGAAGATGTTGAACAGTTGAAAGGGGAGTCGTTATCGGTAAGAAATTTGAGTTTTCATTATCCAAATGATGAACGGCTGATTTTGGACAATATCAGCTTTGACATTCCTGCGGGGAAAAAAGTAGGGGTACTTGGTGGAATCGGCTCAGGCAAAACAACTTTGGTGAACTGCCTGAATCATCATTTAGATGTTCCCACTAATGCGATTTTCTTAGGTGGTAAAGACATTACGGATTTTGCCCGCAGTGACTTGCGTCGCTATGTTAAAACCGTCACCCAAGATCCTTATCTGTTCTCGGCCACGGTAGAAGAGAATATTCGATTCGGTAGTGCCAACAATGATGCCACGAAGGAGCAAGTGGACGAAGTGCTCTCGCTGAGCCAGCTCGCAAACGATGTGGCTAGGTTTGAGGATGGTGATCAAACTCTGGTAGGTGAAAAAGGCATTATGCTCTCTGGTGGGCAAAAGCAGAGGTTGAGCATTGCACGAGCACTCTTAGAGCCTGCAGACCTTGTCATTATGGATAACGTACTCTCTGCGGTTGATTACGAAACCGAACGTAAAATATTGAATGGGTTATTTGAGCGACTCAAACACCAATCGGTGCTCGTGGTATCGCACCGTGTTAACGCTTTAGAATATATGGATGAGATCATCGTACTTAATGAAGGCAAGATAATTGCGAAAGGTGACCATAAAACGTTACTGAAAACATGCCCGTACTATTTGGAAACGTGGCAGCTTCAGCAAAATGAAGCGGAGGCGAGCGCATGTTAAAAGGTGTCGACGTAAAGTATCTCAAGCACTTCTTTAAGTTCGCTAAGAAATACAAGAAAACCGCTCTGATTGGTATTGCTATGCTTCCTTTGTCGGTCGCAACCAGCTTGTTATTCCCTTGGTTAATTATCCAAGTTATTGACGTTCAGTTGGGACAAAATGACTTCGCTGGGTTAATGCAATATGTGGTGTATTTGGTCCTAGTCCTTATTGCAGGGTACGTGGTGGACACCACTTATGCTTACAATTTAAGAAAAACTGGTCAACTAACGATTACCGACATGCGCGCAGTGTTGTTTGAACGCGTACTCAGACTTCCGCGCAGCTATTTCGACAATACGCCAGCAGGCGTCACGTTGTCACGTTTGACGAGTGATTTAGAGACTATCGGTGAAACGTTTGTGCAATCAGTTGTCGGGTTGGTAAAGGATTCAATAAACACCATTGCCTTGTTGGTAATGATGCTATTTATCGATTGGAAGCTGACTTTGATCGTATTAGTAGTCATGCCTCCTGTTATGTATTTAACGGTGTATGTACGTAATCGTCTAAGAGCTTTACATAAGATAACGCGCGCATCCTTGGCAAGAGGTATCGGTTATCTACAAGAATTGTTGTTCGGTATGAGTACCGTTCAAATGTACCGCGCTGAAGAGAAAGTAGAAGCGAAATACAATGGGCATATTGATGAGTTTTTGGTTGCTCAAAAGAAAATCAATAAGTATGACGCCATCTTATTCTCTTTCATTTCAGGTGTGACGTCGGTAACCATTGGTCTCATGATTTGGTATGGCTCTGAACAAGTGCTAGCCGGAACGCTGACTTTAGGTGTACTGATTGCCTTTATTAATACGCTAGAAAAAGTGTTTGTGCCGATTCGTGATTTCACCTCTCAAATTGCCTCTATTCAAAGCTCGTTTGCGGCGTTTGATCATATCGAAGAACTCTTTGTTGAGCCGACGGAGGAACAAGGTCGAACCTTGTTACCGAGTCATCAGGTCCAACAACCATTGCAAGAGTTTGTGAGCTTAGAGTTCATTAATGTTAGTTTTCGATATAAACAAGATGCTCCGTATGTACTGAAAGACATTTCTTTCGTACTTAAAAAAGGCCATCAAATTGCCTTGGTAGGTTCTACTGGCTCTGGAAAATCAACCATCATGAGATTGATTTCAAAAACCTATCAAGATTATGAGGGCAGTATTCTGTTAAATGGCATTGAGTTATCGAAGATTTCAGTGGATGACTCGGCACACCTATTTTCGATGATGATGCAAGATGTTCATTTGTTTGAAGAAAGTATCGAGTTCAATATCGCCCTTGGTAAACCGGGGATTGACCGTGAACAAGTCGAGCAAGCCGCACGCTATGTCTATGCAGATCGATTTATAGAACAGTTACCTCGAAATTATGACTCGGTTTTAGATAAGAATGGTTCGAACTTATCGGTGGGGCAGACGCAGCTTATCTCGTTTGCTCGAGCAGTTGCTCAAGGTGGGCAGATTATGATGCTTGATGAAGCGACAAGCTCTGTAGATTCGATTACTGAAGATCTTATTCAGAAAGCCATGCAGCGTTTATTTGAGGAAAAAACGGTTATCGCTATTGCTCACCGTTTAAGTACCATCAAACACTCGGATCAAATTTTAGTATTAGAAAAGGGTCGAATAGTCGAACAGGGCAACCATCGACAATTGGTGTCTATTAATGGCATCTATGCAGGGTTGTTAAGTGAGTCGACAGGGGGCACAAGTGAGATCGATTCTGCAGAAGCTATATGATTCAAGCAAGCTTCGCTTAGTCACTTTGACGATTATAGGCATATACTTTAGTACTGTTCTTCAGAGGGCGAGTATATGTCTAAAAACAAATTTATCCTTCATTCCGCATACCCACCTTCAGGAGACCAACCTGAAGCCATCGCTCGTTTAATCTCAGGCATCGAAGCTGGCAAAAGCCATCAAACACTACAAGGTGTAACGGGGTCGGGTAAAACATTCACGATGGCGAATATTATCCATCGCTTGAAACGACCCACGTTGATTCTTGCTCATAACAAAACATTAGCTTCCCAGTTATATAGCGAGATGTGTCACTTCTTTCCTGAGAATGCCGTTGAGTATTTTGTTTCCTATTACGATTACTTTCAGCCAGAAGTCTACATTCCCGGTAGCGACCGTTTTATCCGCAAAGACTCCGCGATTAACGAACAGCTAGAGCGACTAAGGCTCTCGGCAACCAAGTCACTGATTGAGAGAAGAGACGTTATCGTGGTGGCTTCCGTTTCTTCTGTCTACGGGTTAGGCGATCCGCAAGCTTATCGAGACTTACAAATATCGCTCGCAGTAGGTGAGGCACTAGATAAAGCTGATTTAACTGAACGATTAGCACGCTTACAATATACTCTTACCGAGCCCAAATTAGAGCGCGCTGGTTTTCGCATTCGTGGCGACGAAATAGATGTGTTTCCAGCTGATTCTGCCCAAGATGCTATTCGCATTACTTTAAATAACGGAGTTATTCAGCATCTTGATTGGGTCGACCCTATCGCGGGTACACTCTTAAAATCTTGCACAGAGTACAAGATTTCACCTAAAACACTCTATGCGTCGTCACCACAAAAAGTCCGTAAAGCCAGTGAGTTGATCCGTATTGAAATGGAACAAAGAGTTAGAGAGCTCAACGAAGAAAACCGATTAACCGAGGCGGCAAGGCTTTACGAACGGTGTATGCATGATATTGAAATGATGCAGCAATACGGTTATTGCTCCGGGATCGAAAACTATGCCTGCTATCTTAATGAACGAGATCCTGAGCTACCGCCGACGACATTAATGGATTACCTACCTAAGGATGGGCTGGTGTTTATCGACGAGTCTCACGTGATGGTTCCTCAGATTTCAGCAATGTCGAAATCAGACCGAAGTCGTAAAGATACCCTTATTGATTACGGGTTTCGTCTTCCTTCAGCTTTAAATAATCGTCCACTGACGTTCAGTGAATTTGAAAAGGCAAAACCGCAGACCATTTTTGTTTCTGCGACGCCAGGAAAATACGAAGTTCAGCGTTCAGGTGGAGTGGTGGTTGAACAAATTATTCGACCAACAGGTTTGCTTGACCCTGAGGTTGAGGTGCGCCCATCAGCTAACAATATGGAAGACCTGTTAAAGGAGATACGTCAGCGTACCAGTAATAATGAACGAGTGCTCGTGACCACTTTAACTAAGGTAAGTGCGGAGTCGTTAAACGACTATATGGCGGAGCAGGGAATACGCGTTCGTTACTTACATTCCGATATTAAAACCTCAGAAAGAGTTGGTATTATCAATGGATTAAGGGCTGGGGAGTTCGATGTCTTGATTGGTATCAACCTACTCAGAGAAGGACTGGATATTCCCGAAGCTTCCTTGGTTGCCATTCTCGACGCGGACCACGCAGGATTTCTACGTTCGGTAGAAGCGCTGATTCAGATCATTGGTCGAGCAGCACGAAATGCCAATGGTAAGGCGATTTTGTATGCCGATAGAATCACACCCGCCATGAAGCAAGCGATAGACGAATCGCTACAAAGACGAAAAAGACAACAAGTTTATAATCAAGCAAATGCGATTGTGCCCGCTACATCGCGTCGTAAAGTAGCATCAGCAATGGAAGAGGCGCAGCAGCAGGCTTGTCATAATGTCGCGTTTTGCGACAGTCTTGCTAGCCTTTGTCAACAAATCACCGCGCGCGAGAAAGGACTGCTTGAAGCGGTCTCTGCGCAAAATGATGCGCAAATTCGTCAAATGCGAGCGGAACTGGATAGTTTATATAGGCAGTTCATATTTATGTAGTTCTAGCTCACCTTGTTCGTTGGACGAGAGGTCAAAGTGCGTTACGATTTCGCTAACGCACTTACTTAACAGGATATCGGATGCTCAATTACATTGAACCGGTTTTTAGACCACCGTCAGAGTGGAAGTCGCTGATATTACAAGTAACCAATGGTTGTAGCCATAATCAATGCACTTTCTGCGATATGTATACTCAGTCTCAGAAGAAGTTTCGTCCTAAGAAGCTAGAAGAACTAGAGCAAGAATTGCAGCAAGTGGCCGCGTCTGGTGCACGAGTTCACCGAGTTTTCCTTGCGGATGGTGATGCGATGACATTACCATTTCATCGTCTTAAAGCGATCTGTGAGTTAATTCATCGCTACCTTCCCAACATTCAACGTATCTCAAGCTACTGTTTGCCACGAAATTTAACCAACAAGACATCGGAGCAACTCGCAGAGCTTAGAGAGCTTGGGTTGAGTTTGATGTATATCGGTTGTGAAAGCGGAGATGACGAAGTACTAGCTAAAGTGAAAAAAGGTGAGACATTTGAATCATCGTTGGCCGCGCTAAACAAGATAAAAGCGGCAGGCATGAAAAGTTCTGTCATGATCCTAAATGGTCTAGGCGGCCCTATTTTGAGTGAGCAGCATGCACTGAATTCGGCCAAGCTAATGAATGCCGCTCAGCCAGACTATCTCTCAACCTTAGTAGTGTCTTTTCCATTTGGTGAAGAGCGCGTCGCGACTGAATATAACGGTGACTTTCGCCAATTGACTCAACCCGAGTTATTCAAAGAAATAAAATTATTGCTTGAACACTTACAGTTAGACAAGACAATATTCCGCTCAGATCATGCTTCCAACTATCTAGTGCTCAAGGGAGTACTGGGTAAAGATAAAGAGGCATTATTGCAACAAGTTGAGCTGGCAATTCATCATCCAGAGCAAATTTCGCTCCGCCAAGAGTGGCAAAGAGGTTTGTAAAAATCCCCTTTTTTACTCGTTCACACAGTGAATTTTACAAAACTCGCTTTTAGCGGGTTTTGTGTTTTTTGCATGTCTGATTTTATTAACGTATTGAAAAATTGAGAATAAATATGATTTCCAAGAGTGCTTTATCGATTTTTACAAAGAGTGATTTTGTAAAATTGACAGTGTGAAAATTTCGTTGTGAAATTGTTGTCAAAAAAGCGCTATTCTAATAATCAAGCAATAACGAGACAAACCAACAAGGTGTTAAGGGTATTTGCTTAAGCTGTTATTAATTGCCTCTGAAGGAATAGACTATGAATATGCAGACATTCGATAAAACAGAACTACATAACCCACAAAATTTTATCGCTGAAGCCGTGTTTGCCGTGGAAATGGTCAACGCTGATAAGCCAACTCAAAAACAACAAATGACTAAGCAACTTCTTGATACCTTGTTCCCGCTAGAGAATGGTTCTCACGAAGATGTAGTAAGCTATGAAATTGACTATCGCCACGTTCAAGCGTACTTCAAAAATGGTCAACATAGCGGCCTGCGCCATGCCAAACAGTTTGTTGCTTATACTGGCGACAAGTGTTCTCCGGATTCGATTCTATTCCGCGACGAAAGTGGCACTCACGTAGAAGTTACGTTCGCTCGCCGTCAAGGCAACGGGTTTCTACAGTTGGTTCAAATTGCTGACATTCAATTAGAAACGTGTACTACGTTTGGTCAGTCTGAAGGCCATCAAACCACGGGTCTTCGTCACTGGGTAAGCTTGGTGAAAGGCGATGAAAAATGTCGCCCAACGGCGAGTAATGAAGACAAGGAATATACAGCGAAGAGTGGTGAAGATTACAAATTAGGTTTTTGTTTCGCTTATTAGCTTGGCTAGCTCACTTACAAACTGCTAAAAAATAAAACCGCGCTGTGTATGCGCGGTTTTTCTATTTAATCATCGATCGGTCGCTAGTCTTCGGTTGTGTGATTTTAGTGTCTAAAATGGACCTAGAGTCAATTGGAGCGAGCTGAACGGCTAAGTTTGCTGTTTTGGCAGAACGCTGTGTAGGATGATTGGGGGAGTGGTTTGCTAAATAGAAAACCTTGACCCCACTGACAATCGTGATCTATCAAGATTTTCATTTGTTCTGCGGTTTGTATCCCTTCCGCAATGACATTAATACCAAGCTCATTAGCCATTTGTAACGTCGAACTTACTATCGTCATGTCTTCTGGGTGAAGTTGGTCTATGAAAATTCTGTCGATTTTTAAGCTATCAACAGGAAGTTGCTTCAAATAACTTAACGAGGAATAGCCGGTTCCATAGTCGTCGATAGCTATATTTACCCCAATCTTCTTCAACTCTGTGATGAACCTGATGGCTTGGCCCATATTTTGTACTAATACACTCTCAGTAATTTCAAGTTCAAGGGCTTCAGGTGAAATCCCGTAGCGTTGAAGTGGATCCACCACATCGTCAATTAGTTGACCCGAAACTAGCTGCACTACTGATACGTTTACTGATACTTTTTTATGGTAAATATTGTGGTCTTGCCACACTCTGATCTGTTTGCAGGCTTGCTCGATGACCCACGCGCCAATAGGAATGATCTCTCCAGAGACCTCCGCAATAGGTATAAATGAATCGGGTGAAATTACTCCATAGGTAGGGTGGTTCCATCTTAGCAAGCACTCGCAACCAAGATGCTTCCCAGAGCGTAGCTCGATAATAGGTTGGTAGTATAATTCAAATTGTCCTTTCTCCAAGGCTCGCGGCAGTTCTGATTCAATAAATAGTTTGTGTTGTGCTTGTTTTCTTAAAGTGTTCGCGTAACAAAAATAACCAACCGATGACTCTTTTGCTTTATACATGGCGGTATCGGCGGCTCGAAGAAGATCGTCGACATTTTGCCCATCTTTAGGGTAAGCGGCAATGCCTATACTAGTTGAAATCGTTAGGGATTCTCTCCCAATTTGAATGGGCTTTCGCAACCCATTAATGATCTTTTTGGATAGAGCGATTGCTTGTTCTATGTTGGTAAGGTTTTCGATAAGAATTGTGAACTCGTCACCGCCAAAACGAGCTAATACGTCGCTACTTCTCAAGCAACCACTTAACCTTTTAGAAACTTCGACGAGTAACTTGTCGCCAAAGTCATGCCCTAGGCTATCGTTTACGTGTTTAAAACGATTGAGGTCAAGAAAAAGAACGGCTGTGATCGAACGATTCCGTTCGGCCAATCTCAAAGCATGGTTAGTTTGCTCGATAAACATGCGTCTGTTAGGTAAGTTGGTTAGTGCATCATTAAACGCGTAATGCTTAAGCTGATCTCTTGACGCTTCCAGTTCTTTAGTTCGACTTTTTACACGCCTTAATAAGACCTTATGATTGTTAAACACCGTCATGATAAGCAGTACACTTAAAGCACCAAACACAGACTCATAAATGAGAAATGTTACGGATTTTTGAGCGGTTAAAGAAAGGAGTACTTGTTGTGATACAGATAAAACGACGGTCCACTCTCGAGTAGTCACTTGTTGAGAAAAAGAAAACTCTACTGCGCCCTCAGATGGGGCTAAATTGTCTGGTGAGAAGTAGTGGTAAATCACTTCATCTCCAGCACTAGAGTCGAGAATTTCTACGTCCATATAGTGTGCAGAGCTATTGTTCACACTTGCTTTAACAATATCCCCAACGACAAAAACGCCAACGGCAAAACCAGATAGATTGAAAGAGCGCGTAATAACTGAGGTATCAAGAGAAGGTCCATCATTTATCGGAGTAAATATTAAAAATCCAGGCTCTTTGGTCTCAAGTTGGACAAGTTGAATAATTTCTGTAGCGACTGGATAGTTATTGTTCTGCGCGAGAATCATTGCTTCTCGCCGTGCTGCATTAGAGAACACATTGAAGCCAAATGCTTTTTCATTGGAATGAAATGGCTCGATCCATTTTACAACAACGAGAGGATCATACTCATTCAATGGGATGCCCCGAACTTTAAACATCGAAGAGCTTTGGTTATTGGTCTCTATTTCAAACTTACTTACATGGCGCTGCTCTACAAGTGGATTCCAAGAAAACCCTCGAATCCCAGGAGTTTTGTCGATAAGGGGCAAGGTTATCTCTCTAAACTCTTCTTGTGTAATGTCGCCATTCCCAGAAAGACTTCTAGCTAGAGTTGATAAAGACTTTAAATAGTTTTCTACTTGATGATTAAGGTTTTTTTCAATCAATTGAGAACGGACTTGGACCTCATTGAGGCTGTCGGATTTGAGCGTTCTATCACTGTAATTTTGAATGATAATAAGTGTAATAAAAACAATAGAAAGTGGAAATATTAGGGCCCTAGAGTGCTTTAGTCTGTTGGCTAGTCGGTCGCGCGATTTAAATAAGATAACAACGATAGGTGTAATAATGATAATACCTAAAAAGTCACCTACGCATTGAATGACAACATTTGCCCAGTAGCTCCCGCTAAAGCGTAATATATGAGCGGGCTCTATGAGCAGGTTTGCTATCAAACTACCGATTAGAGAGCATATAAATGCTACTCCTATAAATAGAGTCACTTTGGTAAAGCTGGCTAAGCTAATGACATTTAGGGAGAGATGTCTTAAAACGCGGTAATTTATCCAAGCTTGAACTGTAGAAGCGAAGCTGATTCCAATTGACGTTACTATTAAAGAGAGGTCAATTGCATTCCCATCGAATAATTGAATCCCAATACTAAATATTAGTGAGCCAGCTAAGATTGCAGGTAAGAAGTGTCTCTGCCATAAAAAACAACCCGCAAGTGCAATACCAGCTGATGGCCACAATGATGCAACTAAAGTTTGAGGGCTGAGCATTGAGAAAAGAAATGAAGATACTATGTATAGAAAAAACAAACTCACATAGCGTAAATCAAAGGACGATAATGGACGGCCTTGTTTGCTGAGGGAATCAGTGGTAACTGATCTATTATTATTGTTCAAATGATCTCTTCCAGTGCTATTAACAAATGTGTCACTAGTTGGAGTTGCTTATAGTAGTGTAGTAAAGAGAACAGGGAATGGTATGTTTGTTGATGATCAGTTGAACTATTGATGTTGTGCGGACAGCGTCTTAGGTGGCGAGAGGTACAGAAGCAGAACCAGCGCTATTCAATACGTTTGAAGCTAACACTAATGCCCCAAAGGAGCAAAGGGCATCGGTGCGATATGGTGAGTTGCCAGACTCTAGGTTGCTCAATGGTATAGGTTTCCTATACATAGAAGCACTAATAGACAATTTCTGAACAGGCTAGGCGTATGCCTCCTTTTCGGCTTACAACGTCAGGGTAAATCCGTGTTCTGTCTTTTCAATCTGAATATCAGAAGGCTTGAATATATAGCCATCCGCGTCAGGCAATTCACTTCTTGAGCTATGACTGAGCACCGCAATGCTCTGGCAACCTGCTGCGATCCCTGAGTTGAGGCCAGCGACCGCATCTTCAAAGCATATGCATTCTTCAGGATTCAGGTTCAGTTCTTTCGCTCCTCTCAAATAAGGCTCGGGGTGTGGTTTGCCTTGGGAGAGCAACTCGGGTGTAACAAGGATTTTGGGCAGAGGGAGGTTTGCGGCTTTCATTCTAGCTGTTGCTACTGGCAATGTGCCGGAGGTAACGATAGCCCACGGGATACCGAGCTCATTTAAGCTGTTTAGTAGCTCAACGGCGCCAGGTAGTGCAGTGGTGCCTTCGGTGTGGGTGGCTTCATAGCGTTCTAGATAGTCAAATTCGGCTTGAACTTCTAGTGTATCGACTGATGCATTAAGCAGCTCAGCGATTGATTCGATAGCAGGCCTTCCGTGAATCCTCGACATCACGTAGCTAGGCTCGAGACCTTTAGATTCTCCCCAGCGTGACCATGCACGTGTCACTGCTGGGATTGAGTCGACTAATGTACCGTCTAGGTCGAATAACAGACCTTTAAATGAAAGCGTCGTCACGATAACTATTCCTTTTTCAAATACTGTGAGAGCACATCTACGATTAGCTGGTGGTCTTCGTGTTGAGGCAAACCTGAAACCGTAATCGTTCCTATCATACCTGTGTTTTTAACTCGAACAGGAAAAGAACCGCCAAATGGGCTGTAATCTTTCTCATCAATGAAGGAAGCTTGTTCTATATTCTTTCCCTTCATTTCTAGGTAATGCTTCATATACCAAGAACTGCGCTGAAAATGCTTGGTAACGTTTGATTTTCTTCTCACCCATTCTTGATTGTCTAACGTTGCTCCGTCAAGTGCACAGTGGAAAAGGCACTGCTCGCCAACCGAAATATTGATGGCAATCTTAGCGTGCTTTTCGATGGCGTTGGCACGTAGTTCACTACCGATATCCCAAGCGACTTGCTGATTGAAATAGGGGAACTGCAACAGGTTTTCTTCCGCAATAAGGGTGTCGAGTCTTGTTTGAGTGTTTGATGTCGTAGTGGCGGGCATATTCCGCTCCTTTCTAAAACGAAAAAGGGCGAAGTAACACTGGACACGAATGATGGTTACTTCGCCAAAAACTTGGAACCGAACAAGTAGTCAGCCCAAGTCCGAGGTGAGAAGGTTTTGAATCCTTCTTACTTCCATTTGGAATTGGGGACTATAGCTCTAGCTCCGTCATGAGTTTCTGTTCTATTTCACTGCTCGATTGGGCGTTAAACAAGGCATCACGAAATTCGGCATGCATAATTTTACGTGCCAACTTAGAGAAGATCTTCATATGTTGGTCGCCGGCTGCGTGTTTGTTCAGCGTCAACATGATGACAAATTGCGCCTCTTCATCGCCCCATTGAATAGGCTTCGCTAGACGGCATACGCTCACCGCTGATTGCTCAATGTGTTCACTCTTGGTATGAGGGATAGCAAAGCCAAAGCCTAGACCGGTTGAGAACACATCTTCTCGAGCCCAAAGATCGTCCGCCAATTTATTCGGATAACGGCAACGTCCTGTTAGGAATAGATTGTCAGCGAGTGTCTTAATCACTTCCTCTTTGCTACGCAGGTCGAGATCAAGCTTGATACAATCTTCTGAAATCAGTGGCGCTTCGGTTTGTGCCATACGGAACTGCGCAAGTAGATGCTCTACTTCCAATGGCGTACGGCATTGCATTGCTTTGTTTAACAACTGTCGACATTCTCGGCTATCTAGTTTGGAAATGCGTTCCTTGGTCGCAGCAATGCTTGGTGCGCTCATGCTGATTTCATCAAGCCCTAGACCAACGAGTAGGGGCAATACTGAGCCTTTAGCGCCAAGCTCCCCACACAGTCCAATCCATTTACCATGACGATGCACTTCATTGACGACGTGGTCTAGCGTTCTCAAGAATGCTGGATTTAGACTGTTGTAGTGTTTCGTTACTTTTTCATTGTCACGATCAACGGCCATCAAATATTGAGTTAGGTCGTTAGAGCCGATGGAGAAGAAATCCACTTCTTCACAACATTGATCGATGATAAAGGCTACAGAAGGAACTTCCATCATAATGCCAAGCGGGATTTTTTCATCGAACGGAACCTGTTCTTTACGGAGTTCTTGGCGAATCTCAGCAAGAATGTCTTTGACCCATAAAATCTCCTCCATCGAAGAAATCATTGGAATCATTATCTTTAGCGGACCATGTGCCGACGCACGCAGAATAGCTCTTAGTTGGGTTTTAAATAGGTCAATAAACTCTTCGTAGATACGTACAGCGCGGTAGCCAAGGAATGGGTTGTTTTCTCTAGGGATATTGAGGTAGTCAACTGGTTTATCGCCGCCGATGTCGATAGTACGAACGATGATCGCACGACCTGAAGCTGCATCCAGTGCTTGGCAGAATATGTTGTAGAGCTCATCTTCTTTCGGCGCACTTTTGCGATCCATGTATAGCATCTCGGTACGGAATAAACCGATGGCTTCTGCTCCCGAGTCAAATGCTGATTTTGCTTCTACGGAATGGGCGATGTTCGCTGCAACTTCAAGTTTTTTTCCATCTTGTGTCATACCCTGTGTATCTTTGAACGCAGCCTGGCGCTCTCGAACCGTATTGATGATTCGGTTTTCTTGTTCGTAGTAACGAACCACAGGTTCAGTTAGGTCGGTGACGATTGCACCTAAATTGGCATCAAGATAAACCTCTTGGCCGATCTCGGCCTCCAACGCACCATCTTTCATTCCAACAACTGTTGGAATACCAAAAGAGCGAGCAAGAATAACCGTGTGAGATGTGCTGCCACCATGGGTCAAAACCAAACCTTTTAACAGTGACTTATCCAGCTCTAAGAACTGACTAGGGGTGAGGTCCTCAGCCATACAGATAGAGGGTTCAGTCAGCGTGAGTTGGCTGGTGTAATGTTCGTCACCGTAGATTGTTTGCAGTAATTGGAAGCAAACATCTCGAATGTCGAGTTCACGCTCACGAAGGTACTGGCTGGAAGATTTCTGTAGTTGCTCTGCATAGTGTTTTGCGGTAGCGACCACTGCCTGGGCGCAGCTTCTTCCTTCTACGAGATTAGTATTCAGTTGTTGTGCGAAAAACTCATCCCTCAATATAGATAGATGCGCGGCAAGCACTTCGCTTTCCGTATCTACTGATGTGTTGGCTTGCACTTCAATGGCCTTAGAAAGCTGAGCGAGACCGCTTTTTAGTTCAGACTTTTCTTCTTCAAGTGCTCTTGTTTCAGGAAGGTAGGGCAGTTGATCAAAGTTGATTGCACCTACTTTAACCACGACGCCACGGCCAATCCCACTGCTCACGGAAGTTGCACGAATCGCTCCTTCCGTGAGGTTGGATAAGTTACGTGGTAGTGGTTGCTGTTCTTCATTAGCGTGTGTTTGTTCTAGTGGAGAATCGCAATGTGGAAACTCATTCGCAATAAAGTTCTGTATAGCTTCCAGAGCAGACTCCTCATCCTCGCCGTCTATGGTGATCATACATGTGTCACCGAGTAGTGTGTCTGTCCCTATTAAAGACAACACACTTTTTGCATTTCCAGATAGACCAGTACGTTCGTTCTGCCACTCAATGTTAGATAGGTATTGATTACAAAGGGTTTCTACATGACCCGCTGGTCTTGCGTGAACACCATTGGGTAGCTCACAAGAAAAGGTAAAACTTCTCATAGGGGTTTAGTCCTTAGTTTCGAATTTGTTATTAGTCATTTATGTCTACAACTTTAACAAAAAGCACCGTGTGGACTATTGGATAAAAGTGCTAAAAACTGGATATTTGTAAGGTGATGGGCTGTTTGTGATACCGTTCAAAAATACAGTTTAGTATGTGACTTTAATCAAGCTTTATAAAAGGCACGCCAGTGTTTTATGTCTAACTAATCTTTTAATAACAGTTGTTTATATTGTTTCTTTGGATCT
Source organism: Vibrio mediterranei (assembly GCF_900088415.1). Lineage (GTDB taxonomy): Bacteria > Pseudomonadota > Gammaproteobacteria > Enterobacterales > Vibrionaceae > Vibrio > Vibrio mediterranei. The sequence continues at coordinate 40,463 of NZ_FLLQ01000002.1, read as the reverse complement.
TTTGATAAAAGTGCTAGTAAAGTGTGCTCAAGATCAATATTCACGCTGCATCTAACAAATATCCAGTAAAAAGCAGTTTTGTCCTCTAACTGGTTAGCACATTTGCTCACTATTATAACCCTGTGCTGTAGAGATGGAGTTTCTCTGAAGCTTAATCAGAAACGTGAGCCAATAAATACAAAAGAAGTACTTCCTTTAATAAAAATTTTAATACTTATGTACTCAAAGGAGAGGTCAATGAATGACTTAATCTCAATTCTTAAAAATACGAGACAACATCTAATGACAGGTGTATCTCACATGATTCCTTTCGTAGTTGCGGGGGGGATCCTACTGGCGGCTTCCGTCATGTTATATGGGGAAGGTGCTGTGCCTGAAGAAGGAACGTGGCTGCACGACCTATTCTTTATCGGTGTAGCTGGCTTCCAACTTATGGTTCCCATTCTAGCTGCTTACATCGGTTATTCGATTGCTGACCGCTCAGCGCTTGCGCCTTCTGCAATTGCAGCGTTCATTGGCGCAAACATGTACAACACTGGTTTCTTCGGTGCGATCTTCGCGGGTCTATTAGGCGGCATTGTTGTTTTCTATCTGAAGAAGATAAAAGTGCCAGCGTTTGCTCGTTCAATTATGCCAATCTTCGTGATTCCAATTATAGGTACATTTATTACCGCAGGTGCCATTGTTTGGGGTATCGGTGAGCCAATTGGCGCGGCAACAGAAGCGCTTACTGGTTTCCTAAAAGGTATGCAGGACTCAAGTATCGTTGTACTCGCTATCATCATGGGCCTAATGATTGCCTTTGATATGGGTGGTCCAGTTAACAAAGTTGCGTATGCATTCGTCATCCTTTGTGTGGGTGAAGGCATTTACAACGTCGCGGGTATTAGTGCGGTTGCGGTAGCAACACCGTCTGTGGGCATGGGGCTTGCGACATTCTTGAACAAGAAGCTTTACGCCGCTGATGAACAGGAAGCTGGCCGTGCGTCCATTCTAATGGGAACAATGGGCATTACTGAAGGTGCTATTCCATTTGCGGCAGCTGATCCACTTCGTGTGCTTCCTTCCATCATGATTGGTACTGCCGTAGGCGCATCAACTGCAGCGATTCTTGGTGTTGAGTGTTTCGCAGCATGGGGTGGTTTGATTGTACTACCAGTTGTAGACGGACGATTTGGTTTCCTAATTGCACTTGGTGTTGGCTCTTTAGTGACTGCACTACTGGTTAACTTTCTTAAAGCTCGTCGTAAAGTAGAACAGCCGCAGAAAGAAGAATCTGATGATTTAGACCTAGACATCTCAATCGGTTAACTCTAAGTCTTTGAATTAAATATTATCCAATAAAAACAGAACATTAAAATAAAGGTGAAAATTATGACTAATATCGTAGCAGTTACAGCGTGCCCATCTGGCGTAGCGCATACCTACATGGCGGCGGAAGCCGTAGAGTCAGCAGCAAAAGCAAAAGGTTGGAATTGCAAAGTTGAAACTCAGGGATCAATTGGTATTGAAAATGAGCTGACAGCAGAAGAGGTCGCTCAAGCTGACATCGTGATTCTAACTAAGGATATCGGTATCAAGAATGAGGATCGATTCAAGGGCAAAACTATTGTTCGTATCGGCGTGAGTGATGCCGTCAAGCGTGCAGATGCTGTGATGAGCAAGATTGAAGCTCACTTAGAGAAAGCGACAGCATAACCAGTCAGGTTCCCTTAACACGAGGGAGCCTTCATAGCACAGTTACTTTCTTCAAGCGTTATCGAAAGTGACTCTGTTATGAATCAAGAAAATGCCCATCAGTGGCAATAGACAATAATAATGGAGCCTATTGTGAGCACCGAAAGAATTACTCGATTAAAGTCCGCCCTGTTTGAAGCTCAACGTGAAATCTCTCTAGAACGTGCGCTACTGTATACCGAGAGCCACCAGCAGACGGAAGGGGAACATACGCTTATCCGCCGAGCAAAGGCAACAGCACACGTTTTGGATAATGTTGCGATATCGATTCGTGATGATGAACTGATTGCCGGAAACCGCACCATCAAGCCGCGTTCTGGTATTGTCTCACCAGAAATGGATCCTTATTGGATTGATAAAGAGTTAGATGTCTTTGAATCACGCCCACAGGATAAGTTCTATATCTCTGAAGAAGATAAAGTAGTCTATAAAAAGAAGCTGCTGAGTTACTGGTCCGAGCGTTCTATGAAAGATTTTATCAACGCTCAGATTCCTGAAAACGTCAAACAAGCGGTGTCCGAGAAAGTATTCAGTGTTAACCAAACCGATAAAGGTCAAGGCCACATCATTATCGACTTTGATCGCTTACTTGAAAACGGGTTAGGTGCATTGACCGATGACATGTCTACGCTAGCAACCGTTAATAGTGACAACGAGTTTTATCAATCGGTACTGATTCTACTGCAAGCCTCAACTAGACATATTCGTCGTTACGAAGCGTTAGCCAAACAGATGGCCGCTGAGTGCGAGTGTCCCGTTAGGGCGGCAGAGTTAATTCGTATTGCAGGTATCTCTGGCAAAGTCGCCACACAAAAACCGCAAGGTTTTTATGAGGCGTGTCAGCTGTTCTGGTATATGAATATCATTCTTCAGTATGAGTCGAATGCGAGTTCACTATCTCTTGGGCGTTTTGATCAATATATGATGCCGTTTTATCAGGACTCTATCGCCAACGGTGAATCTCCTGCGTTTTTGCAAGAGCTGCTTGAGAGTTTGTGGGTCAAAACAAACGACATTGTCCTACTGCGTTCATCCAGCAGTGCTAAGTTTTTTGCTGGCTTTCCAACCGGTTATACCATCTTGCTCGGCGGTCTGACTGAAAATGGGCGTAGCGCAGTTAATACACTGTCAACACTCTGCCTTGATGCGTACCAAAGCGTGCAACTACCGCAGCCAAACCTTGGTGTTCGAGTTAACGAATTCATTGACCGTGCGTTTCTCAATAAAACCGCAGAAACCATTCGTTTAGGCACAGGTATTCCGCAAATATTCAATGATGAAGTAGTGGTGCCGGCGTTTTTGAATCGTGGTGTCTCTTTGGAAGATGCGCGTGATTATTCTGTCGTGGGCTGTGTGGAGCTGTCGATTCCGGGGAAAACCTATGGGCTGCATGACATAGCGATGTTTAACCTGCTTAAGGTCATGGAATTGGTACTTAAGCGCAATAAGGGCAATCAAGACGTCAGTTTTGAAACATTACTCGCTGAGATTCGCACCGACATTTGCCAGTATGTGCAGCTAATGGTTGAAGGGTCAAACATCTGTGATGTGGGGCATCGTGACTGGGCTCCTGTTCCACTATTGTCCTCGTTCATTAGCGACTGTATCAAGAATGGGAAGGACATTACCTATGGTGGTGGTCGTTATAATTTCTCTGGTGTGCAAGGGATTGGGATTGCCAACCTTTCTGATTCGTTAATGGCGTTAAAGCGTTTTGTATTTGAAGAAAATCGCATGAACTTTGCGGAGTTTATCGCGGTTCTTGAATCTAACTTCGAAGGTAAGGAGGGCGAACGAGTTCGTGCTCGTCTGATGAACCGCTACGAAAAATATGGCAACGATATCGATGAAGTGGATGCGTTGGGTGCTGACTTGTTAAGACTGTTCTGTAAAGAAGTCGAAACTTACCAAAACCCTCGTGGTGGCTATTTTACTCCGGGGTCATACACGGTATCTGCTCATGTTCCTCTTGGTGCTGTGGTTGGTGCGACACCAGATGGAAGATTGGCTGGTGAGCAATTGGCTGATGGTGGCCTATCTCCTATGTTGGGCAAAGATCAGCAAGGCCCGACTGCGGTACTGAAATCGGTCAGTAAGCTGGATAACTACTTACTGTCGAATGGTAGCTTGCTCAATGTGAAGTTCACGCCATCAACCCTAGAGGGAGAGCAGGGCATTACCAAGTTAGGGGATTTCTTACGAGCATTTATGAAGCTCAAGCTGCAACACATTCAGTTCAATGTATTGAATGCAGACACGTTACGTAAGGCGCAAGAAAAGCCCGAAGATTACGCAGGATTGGTGGTGCGAGTAGCCGGTTATAGCGCTTTCTTCGTTGAACTATCGAAAGAAATTCAAGATGACATTATCCGAAGAACCGCTCATGAGCTGTAATTGCCAAACGAGCGAAACGGGTTGTTCAGAATCTGGGGAGTTTAGTGCGCCCCAGCTCAAAGCGCGAGTATTTAACATCCAGCGATACTCGTTAAATGATGGTGAAGGTATTCGTACCGTGGTCTTTTTTAAAGGCTGTCCTTTGAAATGTCCTTGGTGTGCTAACCCAGAGTCACGTTCGATTGATTTGGTAAACATTCGCAGGGAAGCCAAGTGCTTACACTGTGATGTTTGCGAGCAGGACGCGGATGAGTGTCCAAGTGGTGCGTTTGAACAAGTAGGTTATGACGTCACTATTGAAGAGCTGGTAAAAGAAATTGCTAAAGATGATGTGTTCTATCAAACATCAGGCGGTGGCGTCACCTTGTCTGGTGGTGAGATTCTGGTGCATGGCAGATTTTGCATCGAACTTCTAAAGCAGCTAAGAAGACTGGGATACAAAACGGCGATTGAAACCTCAGGACATGGAAATAGTAAGCAGTTGAGCGATATGGCTCAATATTGCGATGAAATTCTGTTTGATTTCAAGTTGATGGATGAGGTCAGAGCTAAGGAGATCATCGGCATTAATCTGGATAAGGTGCTCGAAAGCTTCAAGACGTTAATGGCCAAACCTTGCAAGGTCATCCCCAGATTACCGCTAATACCAGGCTACACCCTGGATCTCATTAATGTTGATAGGGTACTTGGCTTTATTGCTCCTTACGATATTGAAGAGGTCCACTTATTGCCATTTCATCAATTTGGCTCAAATAAATACGACACATTGGGGATGCACTACACCATGAAAGACACCCCAGTACCGACAAAACAAGAAATTGATGCGATTCAGCGCCATGTCGAAGCGCATGGATATAACGTCGTCATAGGAGGCTAGACATGAGCAAGAAACGAATTTTGATTACAGGAGCGGGTGGTTTTTTTGGTACTCGATTTATAAATCGTTACCAAGGTGAATTTGAGATTAAAGGGACGGACGTTGCGCAACTGGATATCACTGATAACAGCGCCGTTAACCAGATATTTACCGAATTTCAGCCTGATTTCGTGATTCACGCTGCTGCTATTGCTGTAACGGATTTTTGTAATGAGCATCCTGAAGTTGCTCATAAAGTGAATGTCCAAGGTGCAATCAATGTCGCCAAAGCATGTAAGCAAGTTGGCGCGAAGCTGGTATTCATATCTACTGAGCAAGTTTTCAATGGTAACTCTGAAGCGGGTCCTTACACAGAACAATCAATCCCGGTTCCTGACACCGTTTATGGTCAGAACAAACTGGAAGCAGAGCGAGAGTTAGCGAGCATTCTGCCAGAAATGTGGGTGTTGAGGTTCACGTGGTTGTTTGGGTTGCCTGAAAGAAACACCACGATCAATCCTAATGTGGTTTGGAATGCCATTCAAACCTTATTCAAAGGGGGAGTGATGTACGAACGTGGTAATGAGTTCCGAGGTTTAACCTATGTGCACGAGCTTATCGAGCAGTTTACTAAGATCTTTGACATCCCTTATGGCACCTATCATACCGGCGCGCACAATGACGCGAGTCGTTATGACATTGCCGAGCATATTCTGACGGAACTCAAATTAGAGCAGCGTTTGCCGGACATATTGGTGCAATGCGATGCGCCTAAGACACGTGATGTTCGTTTAGACACGAGTAAGCTCGCGGCACAGGGCATCTGCTTTACTGAGAGTAAACAAGCCATTACTCAGTGTTTAAAAGAATTTGGTTATTAAAAAAGTAAACGACGAACCGAAATGAGAGAGCGTCGTGACTAGTGAAAGTTATTGGAGATGTACCATGATTTATATGTTAGATACCGCCAATTTAGATGCGATTAAGAAAGCGGTAGACCTGTATCCGATTGCGGGTGTGACGACCAATCCAACGATCATCGCAAAAGAAAACCGTTCACTGCGCGATATCATTTTGGATATTCGTGAGTTAATTGGCTCTGAGCGTATGCTTCATGCTCAGGTGGTAGGTGACACTGCAGAGGTGATGCTGGAAGAAGCAAAGGCACTGCGTAAGCTTGACCCTGAAATCATTATTAAAGTGCCGGTGACACCGCAAGGTATTAAAGCGATGAAGCTGATCAGCGCTGAAGGTATTCGAATTACTGCAACGGCGATTTTGACTCCGCAGCAAGCATTGATGGCCGCTATGGCAGGTGCTGAATTCCTTGCTCCTTATGTGAACCGCTTGGACAACATCTGTGGTGATGGCACGTTGGTTGCGGCTGAAATGGCCCACCTAATTGATGTCTATAATCTAGATGCAAAAGTACTTGCTGCTTCATTTAAAAATGTTCAACAAGTCCATGAAGTGGCAAAAGCAGGGGTTCAGTCCGTTACGATTGCACCAGATGTGTTTGACCAATTGCTTGTTCATCCGTTAACCGATTCTGGTGTCGCTGGCTTTATGAGTGATTGGCATGGCGCTTACGGTGAAGGCAAAACGGTTCTTGATCTATTATGAACATGATTAAAAACAAGTTTAGCTAGGATAGACAAAGACACGGATGCCTAGTGAGATTATACTCACTAGGCTTTTTGCTATAGGAAGATCTTAGGGTAATAATGAAGTTAGTTGGAGTCACGGCTTGTATCAGTGGCGTTGCGCATACCTATATGGCAGCGGAGTTGCTGGAGAAAGCAGCCAAAAAAGCAGGTTATAAAATCCAGGTGGAGACACAGGGAGCATTAGGCGCTGAGAATTCCTTAGAGCAAGCAGCAATTGATGCCGCGGACGTCGCATTTATCATTTCAGAGATCAACATTGAAGGGGCTGAGAGGTTCGAGCAATCACGCTTAATCAAGATGTCGATTTCAGATTTTTTGCGTAGTCCAGAGCTGGCGATTAACGCTATCGAGCGCGCTAAAGTAGCCCCAGCAGGGACTGTTATAAGCGTTTAGCTTTATTCTATCGTTCCGCTTTGGTAATGCGCCCGATATTCAGAAGGGGAGCGGTCTGTCTGCTGTTTAAATACTCGGCAGAAGTAGTTGCTGTCGTTGAATCCGCAGCGATGCGCAATCTCTTTCACTTTGGTGTCATACTGTTTGAGTAAGTACTTTGCCCTCTCTAAGCGAATATGCGTTAAATACTCATTGAACTTCACTTTTCCCTCTTTGTTAAAAAGTTGCGACAGGTAGTTCGGTGAGACGTAGAAATGTTTAGCGACTGACTCTCGCGTCAATGGCTCATGATAGTTCTGCTCCAAGTAATCTCTTACTGCATCGAACAACGCCTTACTCTTAGACGGCGTTTCGGGTGGGTTATGGATCAGGTCATGGATATGACTAAAGAGGCTGCTAGCCAAAAGGTGCAACGTATTCTGGTCTTGAGAGTGCCATGATAATTCCTCAATGGCTTGAAGAATGAAGGAGCCTGTTCTCGGTCCGCGCCTTGCGACGTTCTCTTTTATTGCCGAATCGAACTTTTCACCATCCCAACTCAAAAGACTCATCCCAAAACTTTGCTTACCGACAAGGACTGACATGGTGACCACAGGTTTATCCCAATTAGGTTTATTCCAACTTTCGGCTGGTAAGTAGAGAACATCACCTTGTTTGAGAGTGACCTCCGTATCTGTTCCTATGCTATTACCAACGTCCATTTCCAGTTCACCAATTAACACCATTTCAATACGAGGAAAGTGAACTTGATACGCAAGCGGCGGTGGACTTGGTAGGTTACCTGCAAACAGCAATGAGTGGATTTGCTCCGTATGCGTTGCGTAGTGTTCTAAGGCTTCGATGAGGTAGGTTCTATCTAACATGCTTTATAACATTCTTCTAGGTGGTGGAGGCGGAACTAAATAAGAATCCAGTATACGCGACAAGCTTAATTGGTCTATTTGCGTTGCTTCACATTTAGTAAACGATCTTACAAATATCCAGTTTATCGTAGATATTGCCTACAGGATTATTACGGCTTTAACAGTAGATTGATAGGGGAAAAGTCAGCCGAGAAGGATAATAAAATGAGTCACGAATCTACAATAACTAGCCTCTACTCTTTAGAGGGATTAACACCGCATCAATATGATGACTTAGACACTCATGGCTTCACCATCATTCATGATGTGATTGACCCGGAGTGGCTTCAAGAACTCAGAGCAAAGTTTGACTACCTTGTAGAGAAAGAGGGAGATAACTTAGCCATTGAGCACCACCAAGAAGAGACGGTGACTCGAATTGCCAATTTGATTAATAAGGGCACCGTCTGGGAAAAAATCTGGTGTCATCCATTAGTGCTTGATGCCTGTGAGCATATCTTTAATGGCGAGTTCAAACTGTCGAGCTTGAATGGCCGCGAGGCTCACCCTGGTGGTGGCTTGCAACCGCTGCATGGCGATTGGAAGAAACCAAGGCCCGATTTCCCCAAAGTGCATTTAGTGAATTCTATATGGGCACTTGATGATCTTTGCAGAGACAATGGCGCCCCTCGGATTATTCCGGGCACTCATTTACGTCCAGAGTTACCAGAAGATGTTTTAGAAGATACCGAAGCAACGCATCCAGATGAAGTCTACCTTGAGTGTCCTGCTGGCAGTATTATGATTTTTAATGCCCACACCTGGCACGGAGGTACGGTCAACACGCTAGGCACGCGTCGCCGTGTATTGCATGGGTTGTATGTCGCTAAAGACGGGGTTCAGCAGCAAGATCAGAAGAAATGGTTAACGGCAGAAACCTCAATGAGACTTAATCAGTCGCAACGTCGACTGTTGGATGTTTAAGTTAACGGGTGTGTTGGGTAAATAAGTTGGCGCTAAGTATTCAACGCCAACTTTTCGTCTCCTTAGCGAACTTCTAATCCTAAATTGTACTGAGCGAGACAGCGGGTAACATAACTCACTTTCAGCAAGCCCGCGATGACGATTGTACTAATGTGCGCAGCGATTTGTTGAGGTAGCGTAAACAGGTGTGCATAGGGGTAAGACACCAGAATACTCACGATCATGGCAATAAAGGTGGCCACTAATGCGATGTTTGAGAAAGTGAGTAGGTGGTGGAAGTTAAATTTATTATGTTGAGCAGTCATAAGTTACCTCACTAGGGTATTGTTTTTATTTGATACTACTCTTACTTAATTCATTTTCTGTGCCACGTTTTATTTTTGTTTTATTACAGTTGGTTATAGTTTTTTTTGATTTTTGTTTTGTCAAAAAGATAAGATTGAAAATATGTCAATAAGACTCGTATGTGTGTGATTGTGTTGATGGCTTGAGCGCAAATAATGATAAAAAAGGCTTCTTTCTAAAGCTGAAAGAAGCCCTAAAGAAATAGTCGAGGTAGACTACGCTTTGTGAATCTTCGCGGGTAATGATTGACGGGCAGCAGCGCCAACAACCCAATCCAGCATGACGCCTTTACCCTCTCGGGTAGGGTCAGTTAAGCCGATGTCATTGATATTTACTCCATCCATTTGACGACTTTTGATAGGTTGCTGCTTGTCACCAATCCAGTGAGCTCGTTGTCCTAATTCGGTATGCCCAAAACCATGCTCGAATCCAAGTGTGCCTTGAAGGATTCCTGGCACAACCATCGCAAGGGCCGTGGTGCTTGCTCCTGGCGTTTCGATGATGAACTCATCACCTGTTTTAATTCCTACGCTGCTGGCATCATCTGGGTGAATGTAGACCGGATTGATACCCTTAATTGAGTTTAACCTTGGTGAAAGGTTGGAGACCGCACTATGAATATTGGATTTAAAGTTTGTTAAGCTAAATGGCCATTTGTCTTTTGGATAGCGATCTTCTAATGGTGTTTCATCTGCTAGCTTCTGCGGGTGCCATGTCGGGCAGCCACTGTAGTATTCACCGGTTTATCTAAGTGCTCATACAAACCGAGCTTGTCCCTCACTTCACTAAATTCTCGACTGATAAGGTTGTAGTGTACCTGATAGGGGGGTTGGCATTCCTTGGCGACGCCTCGGGTCGCCTGAAGTGTTTTTCTGTGAACAATATATGGGCAATGAAGGCGGTCGGTTTTGGAAAGATCGACAATTTCTTTGATGGCTTCTGTGACAGGAATGGCCACCATCGCTGTATCCGAGGCTTTCGCTTTTTTATGATGATTCTAATAAGGTTTTCGAGGCTCACATAGAGACCGATAGAGGGAAGAAGTAACCATAGAAGTTGGAACAGTCAGCTTTTGTTTATTATCTTAGTTACTTAAAAACGGTGAAACCCCGATGTTGGTAGTTTCATGGTTTTAGGGACTGGTTGTGATTTTTTGTCTATAATAAACAGAAGGTTAGGTTTGTTTTGTGTGGATTTTGTCGTCTGTTAAAATTACAAAAAAGTTAAAAAGAGGGGTTAATGAAATCAGAGAGTTAGTATACATAGGACTACTGTATAACTACACCCAAGAGGCTTTCAGAATGTCGCTGCAAGTAACAGGTAATACAGTGGTTTATTGGCTGATTATGCAGTTTAGTTTGACTGGTATTCGAGTATGAAGACTGGTGGTTCAGTGGCGGACGCCACACTTAACAAATAGGTATGTAAGCCGTGAAAATATTGGTGTAGAGCCAAGGGAAGTGATCTGACGATGATGTCCACTAGGCGTTGGTTTTATGCAACATCGCCGATCAATAGTACTTTGAAGGGGAGAAAATTTATTAATCGAGCTGTATGTCTATCGGGGAAACTAAATGCCAATTGTCTTCTTCTTGAGTGTAGCTTTTAGTTGCTTTACGACTTGCATGAGCCATACGCTTTGTAGCTTTTGTTCCTTTGCTTTCAATCAATCGAGCGGCTAGTCCTCGGATTTCATGATAACTGGGTCGGTCTTTTATTGGTAGTTCACGATAAAGTCCTAATTCATCCCTCACTTTTGAAAAAGTCTTGCTGATTTTTGTATGGTGAACTTGGAATTTGTGATCACAGTCTTTTGCGATTCCTCTCGTTGCCTGAATGGGTTTTCTATGTACAACATACGGACAGGACAGACCGCTTGTTTCTGATAAATCAATCGTATCTTTGATAGCTTGTGTCACAGGAATGGCAACACGAGATGCCTCATTTGTATTGGTTTTTTGCCTGTGAATATACAAAATGCCATAGATCGGTGATTTTGTAATGTCGTCTATCTTCGCTTCGTCATACCAGACGATCCCACAAACGCCAGACTCGGGTTTAGTGATTGAATGTTTAATACGGTAAATCTCACGAACTGCGTGGGTAGTTTGTAGCGACAACGACATGGCGACTTTTAAGAATAGTGGTGCAGCCTCGTAAATCAGTTTGTAGTCATGGATGGTTAAATTCTTACGCCCTTTCTGTTTATCAAGCTTTGTTACTCGTTTTAGTTTTTTGTTTTTCATAAAGTTGACCTCAATAGCGCCTTCATCAGCCAAATACGAAAATAGCTTTTTGAGATTGTTTATTTTGTCGTTGTAAGTGGTTTTTTTATTCTGAGAGAAGTGATTTTTAATAAACTTATTCATATCCTCCAATGTGAGAGTTTTAGTGAGTCTTTCACCTAAATCTCTTGATAGCTTATCCATCTGATTGCGAAACTTATCCAGCGTCCCAGTAGCTAACCCTTCCTCAGATTCAACTCTCTTAATAATCTCAGAAATCCAAATTTTCAGTGGCTTATTAAAATCATCATGTAGTTGCGGTCGTTGTTTTTCGATGACTGACAATGTGTTGAGCTGAGGACGATGTTTGTTGTTGTACATGATTGCTGCCTGTACGGCGCTATGGCGAGACACATCGCTGTCAATTAAAGTGAGACTACCGTCTATTCGTTGAAACCTAAGTCGTTTTTGACCACGATGATTTACCTCCCATAGGTAGGGAGGTAAATCAGACGTTTCAGCTTTTCTTCTTCGATTTGCCATTGTCATGCCTCTAGGATATGAAGTAAATCAATGACTTCTTGTTCATTACGAGTTTGTTCTTCGGGGTCAATCACGACAAGATATCGTCCAGTTGGTGTTCTTTCACCTTTGATTTTCCCTGACTTTATCCAGTTCTTAACCGTTGCAGTACAGATGCCAGAGTCTGGATAATTTTCTTGAATAAATTGTCTTGGTTTTAACTTTCTCAAGCCTTCACTCTCACCGTTGTCAAACTTAAAGTAACGATACTTGAAGACCTTGGCTGCGCAATAGAGAGAAATTAATGTGTCGAGATATCTCCACAACAATTAATTCAGGTTTGAAATGAAGCCTAAATTGTGAAGGTTTAGGTATGGTCAAAATGCGATCAAAAGATACTATAAGAAAGAAATTTGTGGAGTTATCTCCCAGATTTAAACAAGAAGATATACATAATCAGTTATGTGAGATTTCGAATTCCACTTTAAGCACATGGCGTCATATCCTTTAAGCTTGTCTTGTTAAACGTAAGGGATTACGTATTACTGTGATAGCGATTGCTTATTTTCCGTTGGAGGATAAATGTACGTCTATTCGAGCTGTGTTACTTTTCCCAAATCATAAGAGTTCAATACACAAGCGACTTTTCAAACTCGCTGGGTCATTTTGTTGAGCACTTAGTACATTAACGAATACAACCTGCCACAAACCAAAGCCTATGCTCTTGCAGGCGTATCGACTTTAATCTGGAGACGATCTAAAAATTGTTCTTCATCCTCGTCATAAACCTCACTTAATAAACAAGCATGCTGACCACCTATAGCATAGTGTGAGTGATGCTCGTGGCGTGCCAGCATGCTTGACCTATCGTAAGCAAAGCAAAATGAATCCAGACAGTCTCTGGATATTAATTTGTATAAAGACGGAATTGAGCAATAAGCTGTTTCGCATTCTAGTTCATTGGTAGATATTGCATTGGTGCTGCTGTTAGTAAGATCATTACCGCATTGAAACGTAGCAACCGCAAGCCACTACCAGAAATGCTGACGAGGAACCTTGGAAGTCGACGCTTCGTAACTCAAAATTGCCCGTGCGACCTGAAGTCGTATGAAGCGTTGTTCACCACGACAAGAGTGAACCATCTGTATCACCAGATGACCCTAGGATCCTGAATAAAGCAGCGGATCTGACAATGTAACGAAACTTAGCCGTTAGGCTGAGTGGGAACAAAATCGTGAGAGGATGTTCCTCCTGAAAACCACAATTCGGGTAAGTGCTAGGGAGTCAATATGATGAACGTATGTGAATCCATTAAAGGTGCGTTATATGATGAAGCAGCGGAAGTGGTTAATACGCTGTGGCCAAAACGGCAACGAGAGTCGGAAAGGAGTTGGGCATTGGCCTTTCGTGATCAAAGTACTCTCCGCACTAGAGTGGGCATCTAAGTTGACATTTTACGTAACATACGGAACAGGGTAAGCCTGTATCGCTCCCTATGGGAAAGCCCTTGTGGCCGATAGCGATGCGGGTAAAGGAGGTCGGAGAAAGCTAAGGCTGCATTGTAACGATGCAGATACAGACTCGTGTCTGGTCACGAAAGTGAGCCCACTTCCGACTGGTCTTTCGTTGCGAGAAAGTTTGAAGAACTTTATTTAAGGAGAAACGCAAATGATGATTTCTAAAGAGATTAGTGCCTCTCCTGACAGCGCTCAATGGCAGTCTATCGACTGGAAACCTATTGAATCGCATGTATTAAAGCTTCAGATGCGTATCGCAAAGGCAACTAGAGAAGGTAAACACGGTAAAGCGAAAGCCTTGCAGTGGATACTAACTCATTCTCGCTCAGCCAAGCTTCTTGCGGTAAGGCGAGTATCTCAAAATAAAGGTAGTAAAACGCCTGGAATAGATGGTGTCATCTGGAACACAGATGCACGCCGCATAAAAGCAGTTAATCAATTGAGTCGAAAGGCGTACAAAGCCCAACCGCTCAAGCGTATCTACATCCCCAAAAAGAACGGCAAGCTCAGACCATTGGGAATCCCATGCATGATAGACAGAGCGCAACAAGCCCTCCATCTTCTTGCATTAGAGCCTATATCGGAAACGCTTGCTGACCCCAATAGTTATGGATTTAGGCCAAATCGCAGTACTGCCGATGCAGTTGGGCAGTGTTTCAAATGTTTGGCATTAAAGAAATCAGCCAAATGGGTACTTGAAGGGGATATTAAAGCTTGTTTCGACAAGATCGGCCATCAATGGCTTCTTGATAACATCGCTATTGATAAGAGAATGTTGGAACAATGGCTAAAATCTGGCTTTATGGACAAAGGTCTGTTTTATCGCACCGATGAGGGAACACCACAAGGTGGGATAATATCACCAACCTTGATGCTAATGACTCTTGCTGGACTTGAGCAGCATATTAAGTCTACGGCCCTCAAAAAGGGTAGTAGAGCCAATTTCATTGGATACGCCGACGATTTCGTCGTCACCTGCGCTTCAAAGGAAGTGTTGGAGAACGATATCAAACCGTTGATCGCTGATTTTTTAGCGGAAAGAGGATTAACATTATCCGAAGAGAAAACGCACATTACACACATCGATAACGGCTTTAACTTTCTAGGGTTCAATCACAGAAAGTACAAAGGGAAATTGCTCATTAAACCGAGTAAATCGAACACATTGCTGTTCTTGAGTAATCTGCGCGAACTCATCAAAAAGCATGCAACAACTTCTGTAAACGATCTTATCAAACTGATAAATCCGAAATTAAGGGGTTGGGCTAATTATTATCGCCATTGCGTGGCTAAACAGGTATTCGGATATGTTGGTCATAAGCTATTTCTTGCATTATGGCACTGGGCAGTGAGGAGTCATCCGACAAAATCCAAAACTTGGGTGGCCCTTAAATACTTCGTCAACCGAAAAGGCCAATGGCATTTTCATGGTAGGCAGAAGATCATGGATATGGATTGCCAATTCAATCTCTTCCAAATAGCCAAAGTACCGATCGAGAGGCATGTAAAAATCCGAAGTGCAGCGACACCATATGACTCTCAACACCAAGAATACTTGGCTAAGAGAAAGTCAAAAAGGCAAGCTCGCAACTCTTGGAAGGAGCCTACTCTCGCTGCTTTATAAGTTGCTGGGTATCAAACGATGCCTTCGTGAAGGCTTGAGCCTAGTGCAGTGAAAGTTGCACGCTGGGTTCTTAGGGGGACGGCACTTGGTAACAAGTGGCGTCTACCCGACCAAGGCGTTTTAGTTAATACTATCAATAGCAAGTTCCAATCAACGTGATGACATACCTCTTCTAATCTTCGGATGTCGATAGGTTCCAGACCTTGCCAATTCTTAAGTCTATTCATTAAGCAAATACTAAGTCAGGATAGATTGCAAAGGTCATTTATCCTACTTTGTCACAGACGTAAATATTCAGTAAGCCATTGATTTGTAGCGGTAGCTGACTTAAAGTTAATCTTGTTGCTGGTTATATATACGGCAAAGCATCGGCAGGATAGACCGCAACTTGCCATATATAGAGCGTTATAACTCATAGGAGTGATCGTGAGTAAAAATTTGAAACAGTGGAAAAATACACTCAGTGCAAGCGAAATTGCTGATGGGATGAACTTTGCTCAACAAAACGCTAATCGACTATTGAGAGACGCTGAAAAACTGTTTGAAATTGAAAGCTATCCGACTGCTTATTCGATAGCTGTATTAGCAATTGAAGAGGCGGGTAAAATCTCAATCTTACGTGAGTTAGCCGTAGCAAGAGATGGCAATGACGTCAAAGACGCTTGGAAAGCTTATCGCACTCATACAAAAAAGAATGTGATGTATGTATTTCCTTATTTGGTTGCAAATGGCTGTACAAAACTGCGTGACTTCGATGGTATTTACTCCGAGAAAAGCGATTTTCCAGCGCTATTAGACGATCTAAAGCAAATCGGATTTTACACAGATTGCTTAGGTCAAAAACATTGGTCAGTGCCTAGTCAAGTAATCGACAAAGAAACTGCTGATGATATTCTGAGAATTGCTCGTATTCTGTGTGAGCACCAAACATATACACAAAAAGAGATTGAGCTTTGGGTTAAACACATTAAACCTGTGTGGAAATCTTCAATGCGAGAAATGCAAATAGCCTTAAAGGCATGGTTCAACGAGATGATCGATGAAGGTTTAGCGAAAGAATCTGATATTCCCTTCGAAGAGTTTATCGTCTAAATGAGTTATAACGCGGCGTTAAACGTCTTTTACTTATTCAAGGAAGTCATAATCCAAAATGAAAATATTTTACTCATGGCAAAGTGATATAGAGTCTAAATACAATCGAAATTTTATAAAAGATTGTTTAGAACGTGCTATTAAAACATTGAATAAGGACCTTCTTTTAAATGAAGCTGTGAGGCTCGATCAAGACACAAAAGGGATAGCAGGGACTCCTGATATAGCCAACACAATTTTTGAAAAAATACGAAATAGTGTTATTTTTATCGGCGATGTAACTTTTATAGCGGGGAGTGAAGATAAAAAGTTATGCTCCAATCCTAATGTGATGATCGAATTAGGGTATGCCTTATCAAGCCTAACAGACTTATGCATTGTAAATATAATGAACACTGCTTATGGCAAAGCAGAAGGAAACCTTCCTTTTGACTTAAACCACAAACGATGGCCTATTCAATATCATTTAAATGAAGAAAATTATTCAGATAAGGCTAAAGTCAGAGAAGAACTCGTTAAAGTTTTAATTGAAGCCATCAAGCCAATTTTAAATATAAGAGAAGATGCAACCTCTCTTAAGCCTTTAGTTGATGACCCATCAATTGATAGCATTCGACACCATATTTTATCTTCTGATTCAAAAAAGGATTGGAGTCTACACTCGATTGATTCAAAAAGTACTTCAATTTATGGTCAAAATGTAAACTTACGAATTGAAATTAACTATACGGAAGATGGTACCCAATGTTCTGACTTTAAAGAAGCATGGGCAAATTCTTTTCAAAACTCAAATGCTACAGGTTATTGGTGTGATATTTATTATGGTCAAACCCATATAGATAGAACAGTACTTGTATCAGTCGATGGTGGTATGGCTTTGTTACCATTACCTAGAAACCTAAGCTCTAAAGGTGAATTAATTGCTGTCGAGCCATATGATTATAAAATTGCTGAGTTATTTGATTCACAAGAAACACTTTATAGGTATTTTAGGAATTCTGGCTTAGAGTTTCACGAACCAGACGTTTAACAAGCACTTTTAACGGAACAAAAACAGTTGGCTACTGTTCGTTCCGCACAAAATTACAGCCAACAATTTTTGTCTAAAGATTTTGCCCTGATGGTGCGTTTAACTGGCGGCGGTGTGTATTCACCAGGACGAATGATGTTTGATAACCGAGGTCAGTTGTGGTCGGGTCAAAACTGGATGCCTGGTAACCAAGCTAATCTCTCATCTGCTATAGGAGGGGGAGTGTCAAGACTTGATGCTAGTGGTAGGGCCATCTCTCCTAGGTTAACGGGGTATAACCGTCAAGGCCTTGATGGTATCGGGTGGGGAACTACGGTCACTGAAGACAAGGTTTGGGTCAGCAGCTTCAATGCTAAGGTTGGCGTGCTGGATTTAGACGGTAATGCTCTTGGGCCTGCAACCGTTAATGGCAAGCATGGCGCTTTGCAGGGTTTGGCGACGGCACCAAATGGTGACGTTTGGATAGCAGACAATCAATATAACCAAGTACTGCATTTCCCGAAAGGCGATTTCACCAAAGGTGAAGTGGTTAAAGTGCCTGGCTTGAAACGACCTTTTGCTATTGCAGTCGATAACACCAATCATGTCTGGGTGACCAATAATGGCTATGTGACGGTGACTCGTTTCCCTGCCGATGCACCTGAGCAGGCTCAACAAATTCCGCTTGGTGCGATGGCGCCGAGAGGGCTAGCCATTGACTCTACAGGGCATGTTTGGGTTGGTAACAACTTTTCAATGGGTTACCCACTTGCCAAAGTACCTGAGGGAGCCAATATTATAGAAGAGTTCAAGCTGAATATAGAGAAGGTGCTAAGCAACGAGACAAAAGGCATTAACACAACAGGTAATCTCACTTTGATTGATGCATCTGGCAAGGTCATTAAGAAAGGGATTCTTGACGGTACTGTATATGCGATGTGGGGGGTTAGCATCGATGGTAACGATAATGTCTATGCAGGCAACTTCCTCGGTACTGGCTTTGTGCAGGTATGTGGTACTGATACGTCTAAGTGTCCTGCAGGAAAAACGACAGGGGATTTGATTCACCTGTACCAATCAGGCGTACTTCAGGAATCCACGGACATCATGATAGATGATGCGGGCAACGCATGGATGGCCAATAACTGGGATGTTATACCTGCATTGCTTGACGCTAACCCTGACAGAAGAACAGCAACACGTGGTGGCGGTACTGGTATAGTCGTGATTTATGGTATTGCAGCGCCAGTCAAGAACCCTCTTATTGGACAGGTGAGAAAACCATAGCGGGTTTGTGAGTTAATATGAGCAAGGCCGCTCCATGTTAGGAGCGGTCATTTTGTACGCTTGAATCAGGTGTTCTCTTCATTCAAATTCTCTTCTCTTCTCTTCTCTTCTCTTCTCTTCTCTTCTCTTCTCTTCGTTCGCCTCCCTGAGTTGATACCCAGCCTTAAGACAAGTAAAGAGTCGCCGTCAATCGAAACTCCTCTCTCAGACCTTTTTTGGTTAACTTTGACTATACATTGACTATTTCCTTGAAAATGCATTGAGGTGTACTACTGTATAAATATAAGGAAATTCAACAGAGTATAAGTTATGAAACAAGGACTGTTCTACCCAGTGGTTTTGGGGCTTAGCATGGTTAGCACGTCACAGGCGCAGTCATCTTGGTGCCTGCGTTAAGCGATGGTAACTTAGCGCTCTCAGGCGCAGGAGCGGCTGCGATTGCAGATAACGCGACGATCGCCTACACCAACCCAGCGGGGATGACAGTGCTCGGCAAAGATTCACTGTCAGGCTCGGTAGGAGTGATGACTTATGACTCCGACTACACCTCTTTTAGCGGTGAGAGTGCACCCAACTCAGGGTCTACAATGGGCTATGGCAACTTTTTTATTGTAAAGCAATTGCCAAATGATATGGCTTTGGGTTTTACCTTAACCGCGCCAGGTGGTGTATCTCTAGACTACGGTACAAATTGGGAAGGCAAAGACCAACTGAATGATGTTAGTTTGACAAGCATACAGCTTAATCCTTCCTTTTCTTACCAAATCAACGCTCAATGGTCATTGGGGTTGGGGATTGCCATTGAGTATATGACAGTTGAAGAGCATGTCTTTCGTAAGCGCATTGACATTAATGCTGATGACTGGTCAACAGGGTTTAATGTCGGATTTATGTATCGTCCAACAGAGCGTGACCATATTGGGTTGTCATACCGCTCTGAAATCAAACACGATTTGAGTGGTGATTACTCTTTGATAAATGGAGGGTCAGGCTCAGTTGGGCTCAATATACCTAATGCGGCTCAATTAGACTTATCTGGCTTCCATAAGCTCACAAAACAATTTGATTTAGCCTGGAACAAGCTGAAGCTGAAGCGGCCTCAAAACGTAAAGCCGAATTTGAGTTTGACTGTAAAGATGTTTCAACGACGTTGATTTCTGAAAAGAGGATAGAGACGTTTCGCATTGAAAGGCCTCAATATCAAATTGGAGCCAAAGGTTGTGGCAAGAAAAAGGTTTATCTAGTTAATTGCAATGAAGAGGAGGGATGTACTGTCCTTGATAGTACGGTGAACATCCAAACTCAATAGAATGAGCACAGAACTTATGCAGACAAGAGGAAGACAGATGAAAAAATCCATTGCCTTGAGCCTACTTTTTTTAGCAGGCAGCGCACACGCTAATAATCTCGATATTCTTAACCAAGATATGATGCAGCTAGGCAGTATAGATAGTGATACAGCTATGTATGTGGTGACAGACAGTAATTCATATTCCGATGTGACGAGCGCAGTTGCGAAAACAAAGATCACCGCGTCAAAACTATATGTAGATGAGTTCAAAGCTAAGGACTTAAAACTCAATCAAGTGAAACACTTTTATGTTTACACGTTCCGTAATATCGATACGTTAATCGACAACATTGCGATGAGAGTGGAGGCGGATAGTCCTGAATTTTTCTCAGTGAGGCTATTTAAAGGGCTTCCTGCGTCAGAAAACAACACCGATGAATTTGTGGCGCGTGTGCGCTACTACGTAGACTAAAACAAGGAAGGTTAATCATGGGAAATAGTATTAAAGTGCTTTCAATAGTAGGGATACTTGCGTTGTCTGGCTGTGCGACCACAGAAACGTCAGAAAAAATTGCTATGCTAGACAGTCAAGTGGCAGAGCTGCAGGCGAGTGTTGCTGCTTTAGAATCGGATATGTTAGAGGCAAAAGCCAACTCCAGTGCGGCGTTGAATCAATCAGAGGCCACCAATCAGCGAGTGGATGGTATCGTCGCCACTTATCAAAAATAGACAAGCATAAGCCAAAGTGAGCCGCTAAAAAGTCGGCTCTTTTTATACCAGTTCAGGGTGGGAGAAAAGATGAAAGTTCGTTCAGTAATAGTGTTGTCTGTGTTACTTGGTAGTGGCAGTGTTGTCGCTGACAGCGATTTAGACATCGTTAATAAAGACATGGGTGGTCTCGAACAAGTGTCAGGGGATGAAAAACTCTATATAGCGACAGGGGACGGTGACTTCGTTCACGATGCGGCGTTAGTGGATGCACTGAGCCTCACTGATAGTGATGTGTATTTGACTAGCGAAGAGGCCAAGAGAAAAGGGCTGACCGCAACGAAAACATTTTATGTTTATGCGTTTCTCAATATCAAACAACTTGATGAAAAGCTTGTAAAGCACATCAAGACGGATAACCCTGAATATTTCTCTGTCGATTTATACAAAAATTATGTTGGTGATGAAGACGTAGAGCAATTCGTGGCGAAGGTTATCGAATATCAATAAACGCTTGGCATTGTGGCGCGAGATACGATGCGTTTTTTTTGGATTAGGGGGTGAGACTGTGGTAGAAGGTTCTAAAACAACATTTCATTACATTGTCACTCACCCTGCTGAATCAAGAGTGTTCGTGGCTTTGGTTGCAGCAGTCGGGTCTGGCGCTTGTATAGGTCTCCTAGCTTGGTTGGATGATATTTTAAAGGGTGACTACGCTTTGATTGCGCCGTTCGGCGCGTCCATGGTACTCGTGTTTGGTCTGCCCAAAAGCCCCCTTGCTCAACCTAAAAATGTCATTTTGGGTCATGTGCTTACCGCGATTATTGGCGTTACGTGTTTATCATTTTTGCCAGTTACCTTTTGGTCTGTAGGCTTAGCGGTCGGGTTAGGGGTGTTCGGCATGATAGTGTTGCGAGTCACACACCCGCCTGCGGGTGGGAACCCTATTTTGATTATGTTAGGAGGTCATTCTAGTTTCTTGTTTGTTTTGTACCCCGTGTTTGTCGGGAGTCTTCTTATTGTCGGTTTTGCTTTGTTTTATCACCGTTTCATCTCTCGCCTCGAGTACGCAGGCTATAACCCCGTCAAGGAAATAATATCTGATGAGTAACCCTGTGATTTATGCATTAAATCTGCACTCTCCACAATCCTTGAAAAGGGCGGCATCAATCGCAAGGCGGTTTGAAGGTCCTTTCTATGTGTGTTATGTGACGGATTTGGAAGAAGAGCTAGAAGATGACACGGAGTATTTTGGAGAGGTCGATGCACAAGCTTATGTCAACAAAAAGCATAGTGAGTTAAAAGCGAAGATACATGCAATGATAGATAAGGCAAGTTTGCAATGTGAAGATGTATATATCCTTAACGGGCCTATAGCACTTACGATTAATGAGCTAGCTGAAAAAGTATCGGCTCAACTCATCATTGTGTCAAAAACTCATCATAAGTACCTTAAGTGGGCAGATCATCAAAGAGACATTGAATCTCGAAGTCATTGCGATGTGTATGTGATGAATGTTGAGGCTTAATAAGACTATAAAGGCTTATAGGTTGAGAACAGCCCATTCGAAGATAAGGCTTCGATGATCATGAAGCGTGATTTTGCCCAACGTCCACTCGAATACTCAAAGGTTAGCCCTGCGCTCTTTTGAAAAATCTAATCAAAGGCATGGTAAAACGACCAGCCAATTCTAAACTTAATCAGATAAAGCCCCAGTGACTTGTGGACACCTTGCCTGTCTGCAAGGGCAGCGATATCGTTGTAGCTTACAAAGGTGCTTCCATTTTTATTTTGCCAAATAAGAAACTTTTGAGGAAAGGCATCAAGGCCTAGAGTTTGTGCGCCTTTCATTGCTGCACCTCCTGGGGCAGGGGCACCATACATGATAAGAGTGGTTTTCGGAATGATAACCTGTTGGCTTTTGGCTAACGTTTGGTAATCAATAATATCGAAGACAGTGACATCCTGATTTGAGCGAATGATGTCGAGGGCTTTTTTCTCAGTTTGTTCAAAAGTTAAATTACTTGGTATGGTGATAATACCTGTATCGTCCGAGGGCTCGGTTAGCATACGCTTTTGTTCGGGTGGAACCCCCTCAAGAGCTGACGCTATGGCATAATGAAAACGCGCTTCTTCTTCACGAGAGAAATGCACATTAAAGCGATGCTCTAAATAATCAGGGCTGTTCCAAACCACCGAAGCTCCATGCTCCTCGTTTTCGTAGACGAGTACCTTGAGTGGGAGGTTCAGTGCTAGCCGTAAGTCAAGGGCCAATAAGTGAGCTTCTAATACACGGTCCTGAAACATTACCACTTTGGTAGGGGGGAAAGGCTTACCAGCGGCACTAGCGAGACGTGAATGGTCAATGGAAATGATCGAGGTGAGTTCAGGCGAAGCTTGGATGTTATTTTCAATATTTTGGGCTGTGCTATCAATGGGAATATATCGTTCAATACTAATGCTCTCTTGTTGACAGCCAAGCAGTACAGTTGTTGCAAAGGCGGATATTACTAATGTGGTTAGGTTCATGTTAACTGTCCTTGGCTAGTACTTACACGATGTTCAAAAGTGATAGTCCGCTTTTAGATAGGTCATGTTGTAACCAAACTCTACCTCCGACACTTCTAGATTTAACGTGCTGATGCCTAGTGCGAAACCTAAACCAGATTTAAGCTCTGTGCCGAACTCTATTGCCGCTTGAAGACCAAGCTGTTTATCATTATCACTGTCGGACAAAGCATCCTCTGGACGTTGGGTGACATCAATGTTGTAGTATCCCATCCCGATCATTCCAGCAAGGTAATATTGGGGGTTATCAAAGTAATATTTAGGTTTCACATTAATAGATACGCCATAGGCACTATAGTCGACGATATCTTCATCTCCGTCGGAGATGGTACCATCGCGGATAGAGCGATATTCGAGCTCAGTGCCTATAACAATATGCTCGTGAACTGAAAAATCATAACCCCCGAGGATGCTATAAGAAGCCCCCCCTTTTGTATCAATGTTATAGCCCGATACAAACGTAGAGTCTACGACACCAACAAGCCCACCTATGTAGGCTTGATTTCCAGCAGCGATGGAAACGGGAACCACTGCAATACTGCCGACTATTAAGGACAACCTTTGTATGGCCCTGCCAGTGGTAGAAGACTGGTTTGGCATATGAGCTCCTTAATTTAAGACCGTGTAGCCGCGTTCAGTGAGGCAGTTACGTACGACTTTTTGGCTTTCTTGCTGGTATTCCGCCTCGTTCTCAGCTTCTTCACGTCGGTGTCCCAACATGCCGCCAACTAAGCCAACTCCCGCGCCAACTTTGGCGCCTTCACTACCATGCCCACCCGCGATGGCTGTACCTGCTGCGCCTAGGGCGGCCCCGCGAGCTGCCGTGCCGACCGCTGCGCCTGCAACACTACCAGATTCGCCTTGCTGAACTTGTCCAGCTAGTTGCTGACACTCATACATATCGGCGTGGTACTTTTCCATATCTACACCTTTGGTATCGACAATCACATTGGCGGTCGCCACGCTACTTACAGTCCACAACGTTACCCAGCATAGTGTGTTCATTTTCATAGGTTGTTCTCCTGTTGAGTGTTAAAATAAAAAACTCGGATATTTATAAACATAGGACGTTTTATAAGTAAGTGTGAGCGCTCGTTGTGAATAAATTCAAATGCTTGACCAAGTTGAAGGTAGATGGCGTAACTGCCTGCTTTCCCAAGCGCCGCATCTAGCCGAATTAACGGTTGGCTTTTCACATCCACAATATAACGAGCACCGCCCCCGCCCGACCAGCGGTGCTTGAAAACGTATCGCGTCTCGATTACCTCAAATATCACTACTATTAAGATCTTGTCTCATTAATTTATCACGAAGCGATTGCAATGCCTGATTTTGAATTTGTCGAATACGCTCTCGGGTAAGCCCAACTATGTCGCTCACTTGATCTAGTGTTTTTGATTCACTGCCTAGCAGTCCAAATCGATGGTAGAGTATCTCTTTTTGTACAGTAGGGAGTGTATTGACCTGCTCAATGAGTCGTGTGTTCAAGTTGTCTTTTAACAACATCTCTTCTGGTACTTCATAAATATCATCGTCGTCGATAGTGGAGAGCTGCTCTCTTCTAGAGTCATCTTCATCCCAGCCATGTTCGAGGGAATAAGCGTGCTCAGCAAGCTTTTGAAGCCTGCTCACTTCAGGAGGTGGGTAACCTGTCTGCTTTGATATTTCACTCACTGTTGCTTCGCGGTGCTCTGTGTCACGTATTTGTCTCGCTGCTTTGTCACAAGCTCTGAGCTTTCTCATAACATGAACA
Source organism: Vibrio mediterranei (assembly GCF_900088415.1). Lineage (GTDB taxonomy): Bacteria > Pseudomonadota > Gammaproteobacteria > Enterobacterales > Vibrionaceae > Vibrio > Vibrio mediterranei. Next base: position 15,648 of record NZ_FLLQ01000002.1, on the reverse strand, counting down.
GGGACTCGAATGGTTCTTGCTTGGTTCATCAGCGCTCGGTCTATGGCTTGCTTTATCCACCATGTGCCATAGGTTGAAAATCGATAACCGTATTCAGGCTCAAACTTATCAATAGCTTGTATCAGGCCAATATTCCCTTCATTGATCAGATCTAATAAACCCACACCACGCCCTGAAAACTGCTTCGCTATTTTGACAACCAGTCTTAAGTTTGCATGGAAGAATTCATCACGCGCTGTGGTGTCTCCGTCTTTCATTCGTTTTGCAAGGCATTGCTCCTGCTCTGGAGTTAACAAAGAGAAATGAGAGATTTCTTTGAAATAGGCAGAGCCAATATCGAAAGGAGCCAATGACGGCTTAGGTATGGGTGTTTGATTCTCTGTACTCATCGCTCTCATAACATCATCCTTGTGCTATTTACTAGTTTGACCTAACTCGTCTAAGAAAAATGGCCCTCTTCTATATAAGTGATAGTTGGTATTTTTTACATTTCAACAACATGGCGCAGGAAAACCTTGATGTTTCAGGGCTTAGAAGGGAAAAGAGCCTATGATGTGATTTGCTTTTGTATGCCATTACGTTGAAGCGCTACTCCGAAAGGGGAGGCTCAAGGTAAGAGGTGAAATAGTCGAATAGAGATAGAGGCACGAAAGCGTATCGTTTGAGACAAAAAGAAACCCACAAAGAGTAGGTTGGGTTGGCATCATTGTACAGGATTGTCAACGGTAATGTTTGATGCCCAAACGGAGTGCTCAAGGAAATTAATGCCTATAAGAAGCCCTGTTTCCTTTTCTTAGTATAGGAAGGATATTGTAAGGTTCAAGCTCTATGGTTGAACAACACATTTATCAAGTGAAAGTGAGGAGTGTCAATCTTATCGGCAAAGGGATAATACAATGGCTTTAGGGGCTTTTAGAGCCCTATTGTCTACGTCTCTCATCAAACGAGCCTTGAATAATCACCTTGGTGATTATTCAAGGGAGCAGCCTCAAGGAGACTAGAGTCATTTAATGCATACTAGTGGGTTGATTGTGTATGCCACCATTTGATGAGGTGCAATAGGGCAGCAGTGCCATGACCAAAAAAATAGATTTGGATAAACGTTACGGACAATTTGTGAACGGAAAGTAAGAGGTCGTTGGGGCCGTTTGAGCTTAAAAACCAATACCACACTCCACCTGTTAACAAAGCCAATAGCAGTGCTAATAACCCAAGCCCTTCAATACAAGCGGCTAGGCCAGACGGTTTTGTTTCTGGCAGCTTTAATTTTAGGAGGGAGTCTAGGTCTTGTTTGAGGATATCAAATCGGCCATAAAACCAAGGATAGAGGTCAACAAACTGCCGTCGAGTCATCACTTTTAAAGTAAAAAGCAACGCCCATGGGATTAAAATCAATCCGCCATAAATGTGAAAAAAAGAGATGCCTGAAACATCCAGTAATGGTGTGTCACCATGCACATGCATAACGCCACTGGAGAGCAATTGCCACAGGACTCCAAACAGGACGATAGCGTGCAAATAGCGCTCCATGACGGGCAAAGTGGAAAATATGGCGTGTAACCCTTGCTTTAGCTTTGAGCTCATCAGTTGCCTCTCAATTTATGGTTTGCGTTTTCTCTCGTACACTTAAAAAAGTGGGCGAGTACTTGTGTGTCTTTCGTTCGTCAGCATTAAACCTATAAGCTTAAGAACGTGTCAATTAGAAAGCTTGTCCAAGTTGAAGGTAGATGGCGTGATTGCCTGCTTTCCCCAGCGCCGCATCAAGGCGAATTAACGCTTGGCTTTTCACATCCATAATGTAGCGTGCACCGACACCGCCTATTGGATACCAGTTTTGACGCTCTTCTATCGGTTGGTTTTCATCAAAGAGAGAGGCGCCACCTATAAATCCCGCGACCGACCATCGCAGCTTGAAAGCGTACCGCGTTTCAATTTGCGCAACAAAGGCATTGTCTGCGCTGTTTTCACCAGGGGTATAAGCACGATAACGCCGCAGTGTCGCCTTTGACGCTTCAGGAGCATTTGGTGTGGAGAGCAGAGATGTGTTGTAGGCAACGACCCAATCTTTATCTAGGGATTGAAAGTACGAATACTGCGTATTAAATGCCCAGTAGTTGTTATCTCCGCCAAAAGCCTGTTGATAAGCCGTGCTCGAAAACTCCAGGTGTCCCCCTGTTGTTGGGTTCATGACATTGTCTCTGGAGTCGTAGGTAATATTGATGCCAAGTCCTGCGTTATACTCCTCGCTGATTTGATACTCAGTCATGATTAAATAGGCCACATCGTCGCTGGCTTGCGGGTTGATATTGGTATAAACATAGCTGCCCCCTATAAACCAATCTGATTGGTGCCATCTATGTTGATAACGTAAGTAATAAAGATGAAAGTTGGTAGTAACGGAAGCGGGCCCTTGCCCCAAATAGTCGTCATAGTCATTGTTGATTTCCGCAAGGCCTAGGACGCCCGTGAAACGCTGTTGATCACTATCCCAATAAGAACGGTTATAAAGCAGAGCCACCCACGATTGAGTATCAGAGTAAGTGCCACTCACGCCTGTAATAGAGGTCGGGGAAATTGTGTCAAACTGCTTTAAGTAGTTAAGACTAGCACCTAGAGATAAACCGAGTTTAGGGCCATTGCTGAGCTGCGGGGCTGGCAACCAACGTCCCTCTAACACGGGTTTTTGTTGAGTATCATGGTTATGAGCCTCTGAAGCTTGCACTGATAGGGAGGCAATAGACAATGCGAGAGGGAGCATCCTTGATGGTGTCATAATTTCCATATCCTTCCGTACAGTGACCAATCTAGGCCCTCTATCGATGGCCGTCTTTTGATAGTAGAAGTCGTATTTCTCGCAGACTATTGATGAGCTGCAATCGCACCTCATTGCGCACTTGCTCTGCTTCTTTAAGAGAATCAATATTGTGTGTATTCATATTCTGGGAGGCGTTACGACAATGCATATATTGCGTAAACCAATCCTCATAAGCGCAAATGAAATCGTCTAACTTGAAGTAGACATCACGACTGACCTGTTCAATCTCCAATGTGAGCTCCACGCTTGATTTGAAGTCGACATTTTCTAAACCCAATTCATGCGCTGTTTTTACGATGACATTACGGTAAAACGCATGTAAGTCACGTATCAGCATTTTTTTATGCATGGCCTGTTCTCGTTTTCGATGCTTAACCTAAGGTTAAGAAAAATGACTGAAATTTCCAGCTTGTTTCTTTTTTTTAATGGTCTATGGCAACTTAAAAAAGCTTGAAGAGTAACAAATAGTGACTATTACTTTTATCAAAGAAGCGAATTAACCATGGCGTTAAGTTGGTATTTTGAACGCCATAGTGACACTCAATTTAGCCACATTAAGAACACAATTTAAGAATGTTCAATAGTGGTGGTGAGAAATAAGGCCTAATCTTTCACAATCAACTCACCCACGGCGACGGAGTAAGTCTGTAGACTTTATTTGTTTGTACCGTATTAGACATCAATATTATTGTGCAGAGATAGCGCAATACATTAAGAATGAGGTTTTGGAAACATGAACATTACATCAAAAGGCGTCACACTGACTGAATCGATGGAAGAGCTTGTATCAGAGCGTGTCGCCCATTTGGCGTCTCATGCGCCTACATTGGATAACGTGCGCTGTCATATTATTTATCACGACAGTTATCAAGAGTTTGAATGCGAGCTTTTTGTCCATCATGAAAAAAAGGAGCTGTTCGCCAAAGAGCGTGGCACCGATTTTAAACAAACATTATCTCATACCTGTGCGGCTATGGCTCATCAGCTTGAGAAACAAAAAACACAACATTCAAAAAAGCATCAAAATCATAATGCAATCAACGTAGAGAAATAGGTCATCACATGAGTCGAAATGTTTGTATCACCACTGTTGATAGCCATGTTGCGGCTGAAAACATCATCAATATCCTGAGTAAAGAAGGAGAAGATGTCACAAAGTTGTCCATTTTCGGTAAAGGGTACCACACAGAAGAGCATGCAACGGGTTTTTATAATGTGTCAGACAGAGCGAAGTCTTGGGGCAAAACGGGCGCTTTATGGGGGGGCGTTTGGGGGGCGTTACTGGGCTCTGGATTGTTCTGGTTGCCAGGGATTGGCGCGGTGCTGGCTGCTGGGCCTTTTGTTACGTCATTGGTTGCCGCCGTCGAGGGGGCAGCGCTTGCTGGCGGCTTGTCGGCCGTTGGCGGAGCATTAGCCAGCCTAGGCATTCCTAAAGACAGCGTGATTAAGTATGAAACGGCATTAAAAGCAGACAAGTTCTTGGTGTTGTATGACGGTGATGAAGACGATGTCGAAAGAATTCAAGCCTTGCTAGTTGACCACTATATCGACGTATTTCCTTTGTAATAACGGGCATAACTCTAGGAGACTATCATGAATAAAAATGAAGTGTATCGATGCGATGTTTGCGGTAATCATGTGGAAGTCCAAAAGGTTGGCGGAGGTGCGCTGTCTTGCTGCGGAGTAGAAATGGCTTGCATGACCGATAACCTAACACAAGCCAACCTTGCTAAAGCCTTCGTTGGAGAGTGTGTTGCTCATACTAAATACGAGTTGTTTGCTAGGCTCGCAGAAAAAGAAGGCTACCGAGACGTGGCGCGTCATTTTAGAACCGCGTCAGGGAACGAAAAAGTCCATGCAAAACTGTTTTTTCGCGCTTTGCAAGCAGTGCAAGGTAGTGAGCCAATGAATACTGAGTGGGCCTTGAAAACCGCCATTGATGGCGAAAGTTACGAAGATATTGTGATGTACCCAGACTTCGCGGATGTTGCCCGTCAAGAGAGTCAGCGTGAGGTCGAAGCGTTGTTTATGGGCATTGGCACGATAGAGCATCGTCATGCTGACATGTTCCGAGATTTATTGTACCGAATAGAATCCAACATGGAGTTCCATAGTACTCGAGCGGTGGAATGGGTGTGTGAGGAATGTGGGCATGTGCATGTTGGGCATGAAGCGCTTGAAAGCTGTCCTGTGTGTAAACACCCCAAGTCGTATCAAGCACGATACCTCTCGACCAGTCACAACCTTGTAGTGTTGTAAGAGGGTGGATGTGATAGTTCACTCTTTTTGAACGTAAATAAGGCGAAATGCCGTCATTAAAAATACCAGCTTGGTCAGTTTGTTCGCCAACGTCTCGCTGGCGGCTTTGAAAATGACAGCGGGCAAGCTTGGCCATTCTCAAGCCCTGTTTGCAGATGGTCTTTTGTCACTGTCGGATGCGTTTGTGGATTTATCTGCCTTGGTGGGGGTTAGATATTGGAATAAGCCTGCGGATAGTGACCACCCTAACGGCCATCAAAAACTAGAGCAAGTCATTAGTCTTCTTGTTGGCGCCGCCATTGCTTTTACAGGTCTGACACTGGCTCACGAGGCACTGGTGACGCTGATGGAAGCGACACCAAAAACATCAACGGTCGAACCCATTGCGCTCTGGGTCATACTTATTGTCCTGTTGGTAAAGGGCGGGCTCTATGTTTGGGTGAATGGTCGAGCCAAAAAATGGTCCTCTACTATGCTGTTGGCGAACGCCACCGACCACAAGGTGGATGTGATAAGCAGCGTGGTACCTTTGTTGTCCATTTTGGTTGAATACTATATGCCAATTCACCACAACGTGGATGCCTTTGCTACTTTATTGGTCAGTGGGTTTGTTTTGTATGGGGCGTGGAATGTGATTCACTCCGCTTCCTTTGTGCTGATGGACGGCCAAGAAGAAGCCATTGAACGTGAGCATATTGAGTCAGCAATCAGAAAACTTTCACTTGATGCTACTTTAGTTCAGGTGAGCTATGACAAGAATGAGGAACAAACAACATGTCTTCTTAGTGTTTCGTTTCCTTCCGTGCTGTTGTTAGGACGGTGCTGGCTTGAGTGCAAAAAACTGAAGTATTACCTCTCACACCATCCTGTCGTGCCCGAGCATATTCAAATTCAAATCAATATTGTAGAAGAGTCCTCATGAAACTGTTTCATAAAGCAGCACAAAAACACAAATACGAGCAAACGCACCCTGCACATCGAAAGCGGATGTGGCTATACTTGGGGCCCGCTTTCGTCGCTGCTATCGGATACATTGATCCAGGTAATTATGCGACTAATATTCAGGCTGGCGCTCAATATGGCTACGCGCTGCTATGGGTAGTGGTCGCGGCTAACTTAATGGCCGCCTTGATACAGTACTTATCCTCCAAATTAGGCTTGGTGACAGGGAAAAGTTTGGCTAATCACATTCGTGACCATGTGTCGTCACCTGTGAAGTATGCGTATTGGCTTCAAGCGGAATTGACCGCCATGGCCACCGACTTAGCTGAGTTTGTCGGCGCATCATTAGGCTTTCATTTGGTGCTTGGGATTAGCTTGATGCAAGGTGCCTTATGTACGGCGGTGTTAAGTTGGATAATTTTGTTGTTGCAATCACAAGGTTTAAAAAAACTTGAGATGACAATTGGCGTTATGTTGGTTGTGGTGTGCGTGATGTATATCGCCGAACTGGTATTTGCTCACCCTTCTCCAACTCAAGTCGTTGAGGGGATGTTGATCCCTTCCATACCCGACATGAATGCACTGTATCTATCTGCGGGTATTTTGGGGGCGACTATTATGCCTCATGTTATTTATCTGCACTCTGCCATGACCAAACAAGACGGTGAGAGGCTGACGGATGAAGAGCGTTCCATGGCCATTAAAGCCAGTTATTGGGATGTGGCTATTGCCATGTGCATAGCGAGCTTTGTTAACTTGGCCATGCTAGCGATGGCGGCGGCCGTGTTTTTTGGGCTGCCCGACGCCGCCGCCAATGCCGATTTAACCAAGGCATATCAAACGCTCAGCCCCATTTTAGGGGAATCAGCCAGTTTGGTGTTTGGGCTCTCGCTTATTGTTGCAGGTGTGGCCTCTACAGTAGTGGGAACACTGGCAGGGCAGGAGATGATGCAAGATTTTGTGCTCTTTAAAATCCCTCTCAGTCTACGACGTTTTGTCACTATGCTGCCATCCTTTGTTGTGATTTATTATGGTTTCAACGTCACTCAAGTGTTGGTGATGTCTCAAGTGGTGCTCAGTTTTGGGATTGCACTTGCGGTCATCCCGCTCCTTTGGTTTTGCTCAAGTTCAGCCATTATGGGGCAGTTTGTGGTCAATCGAATGGTTAAAATGCTAGGGTGGTTTACGGTACTCGTCATTGTGATGCTCAATGTGTTTCTGCTGTGGAGCACAGTTTAGACATGCAGCATTCACCACAATACAATCGTGTATTTGCCACTGGGATAACTTTGAATGTCCTCTATATTATCGTCGAGGCTGGGGTTGGCTACTGGTCTCATTCGTTAGCCTTACTTGCCGATGCTGGGCACAACTTAAGTGACGTGTTCTCCCTTGCTATTGCATGGGGGAGCGTCCTCCTTGCGCAAAAGTCAGTGTCCAACACTCGCACCTTTGGTTGGCGCAAGCTGACTATCTTTTCGGCGATCTTGAGTGCCGTGGTTTTGTATCTTGCCTTGGGAAGTGTTGCTTGGGAAGCGTTGCGGCGTTTCAGTGACCAGCCTGAGGTCTCCAGCTCAGCCATAATGGCAATCGCCGCTGTCGGTGTTGGCGTCAACGGTATCACCGCGTGGATGTTTGCAAAATCTCGTCAGGATGACCTCAATATGAAAGGAATGTTTGTCCATATGATGGCGGATACGGGAGTGTCTGTTGGCGTTATTGTCTCGAGCCTGACCATTATGATGACAGGTTGGCACTGGGTGGACTCTATTACCAGTTTATGTATTGTCATTGTTGTGCTGAAAGAGACCTGGTCGTTGACAAAACAATCGTGCCACCTTGCCGTAGATGGGGTTCCTGAGTCGATTGACATGACGTTACTTGCTCAGTCTCTGTTAAAGGTCGATGGCGTCACTGGCTTTCATCGTTTGCACGTGTGGGCAGTGAGTACGACTGAAACGGCCTTGACCGTACATATCACGACGGATAGACCGCCTCTATATGACGACCATCTATTGGTCGCTATACAGAGAGTGCTTAAACCTTATTCCATCACTGAAAGCACGATTCAAATCGAGCGGTCAATGAACTTCTGCTCCAGCGAGCAGGGTAAAGACAGTGGCCTTTTTTCTCGGCCTTATATAAAACCGCCTATTCCCTTAAAGGAGAGCACCAATGAGCATTCGTATACCAATACCTAGTCGGTCCATCACAATAGAGACCGTATATTTCGATTTTAATGGCACGTTGGCGGTCGATGGTCAACTCGTGGAAGGAGTAAAAGAAAGGCTGCATGACTTAGCAAAACTCGCAGATATCTACGTATTTACGGCCGATACCTTTGGCACAGTGCGAGACCAGCTATCAAAACTCCCAGTAAAGTTTTTAGTGCTGGACGGCGAAAATATACAAAGGCAAAAGTCTGAGCATATCATCACGCCGCCAAGACAAAATGCTGTCGTTGGTAACGGGCTCAATGATGTGTTGATGCTTCAAAAAGCAGCCATGAGTATTGTTGTCAATACCGCAGAAGGTACTCACCCGAAGGCATTAATGCACGCCGATTTGCTTGTTGGCTCTCCAGTGGATGCACTGGATTTATTGCTTCACCCTAACCGCATTGTGGCAGGGTGCCGTGGTTAGTGTTATGCCTGACTGGTGAGAGTCCCTTTTAGCAGGAGTATTATGATGATATACCAAACTGTACTGGTCGCCGTTGATGTGGAAAAGACCGACGCGGAGTTAATCAAACATGCGGTGGAGATTGCTAAGGTATTCAATGCGGATATCTATCTTGCCTATGTATACCCAGATAAAAGCCATTCCTTCTTCTCTTTAGCGTCTTGGTCTCAGACTTATCGTGATTACTACCGACGTCATAAAATTGACGAGTGTAGCCAAGACTTGGCGTTCATACGCAGTGCATACCCTATTGATAAGGCACACATCCTTACTCGGGGCGGCCAGGTTGTCACTGAGTTAAAACAAATCGTTGAAGGCATTAATGCTGATTTGCTCATTATTGGCGGGCATACGAGAAAGGCACACTTAGGGGCGCATTTAGAGCAGCGTATCAAAACAGAAACGCCTTTAGATGTGCTTGTTGTGGATTATCGTTAACAGCGGCGGTGAGTCATAGACTTTATGATTGACGTTGCCGCTTAATTATAAACGACCCTGAGTGCAGCGTTTAATCTGAGTATTTATAGGCCCTAAGCGCTTCATAGAGAGGCTTGCCTCCAAGCCATTGAGCTGTGATGACGGCGGTTAAACAGGTGAACATCAAAGGTAGAATAAGATGATAGGTTCCTGTCATTTCAACCACCAATAAAATGCCCGTTAACGGCGCTCTGACACTGGCAGCAAAGAGAGCGCTCATGCCTGCCACCGCAAAAAGTGCACTGTCTTGAATGAGGTGTGGAAAGATGACCGTAACGCCGTGGCCATATATCAGTCCAATCAAGGTGCCAAGAGCAAGCATAGGAGCAAAAACGCCTCCAGGGACACCTGAAGTAAAACAAAGTAACGTCCCGCCAAAGCGCACTATCAAGAGAAGCAATAGAGCGGTGATACTTGGGTGGTGAGCGATAATGTCAGGTATTAATGCCATTCCGCTTGAGGTTGCTTGAGGGACTGTCAGAGCAAGACTGCCCAATGTACCGCCTATCAAGCCAACCCAGAGTCGTTGTCGCCAAGGTTTGCCTTTGTGGATTTTTTTTTGAATTGCAAAAGTATGAAAAAGTGCACGATTAAACCCCACGCCTATGATGCCCATGATAAGACCAAGTATTAAAAAGCTGGTTAAAGAGTCGAGTGTGGGGGTGTGGTAGTCTGGTAAGGGCAGCAAAGGATGCTGTCCCTTAAACGTGCGACAAACCATGACTGACGCAATGGTAGCAATGAAGACGGCTTTAATAGAAAAACTTGAATAGCGGAACTGAGGACGCATCTCTTCAACAACAAACAGAATTGCGGCAAGTGGCGCATTGAAAGCCGCGGCGAGACCCGCCGCGGCGCCACTGGCTAATAAAGTGTTATTGGCTTTTTGGGTGTCCAAATGAAAAAAACGGCTGACCATTGCACCAATGGCCCCTCCCATTTGAACGACAGGGCCCTCTTGGCCAAGTACCATGCCTGAGCCTAGTGCTCCTATGCCACCGAAAAACTTTGCGGGCAAGATACGATGCCATCGTAAAGGGGCTTTTCCTAACATGGCGCGTTCTACTTCTGGAATGCCTGAGCCAGCGGCTTCAGGGGCGAGCTTTTGTATGAAAACTAAGCTTCCAATGGCGAGTAGGGCGCTCGTGAAAAAAGCGATGGTAAAAGAGTCAAGGGTGAGTTGGTCCTGAGAATCAAACAAGATTGTTTTAAAGTGAATCAGGGCCTCTATGCTGGCTTCAAAGCCAACAGACAAGAGCCCTGCGCTCGTACCGACCAATAAAGCTAAGCCATAAAGTCTCAATGCTATCATGGTGTATTTTGTCTCATGTGACCCTAGCCTACTTATCTATGGAATCACGCTAGGGAAGAGGTATTACTCATTATGCCCTGTTTTGTGGTGATTGCGGGCGCTCTGTTTGTGGTCGTGTTTTTTGTCATGATGGTGCTTGTCATGCTTGCCATCTGGGTGATGGTTGACGGTATGTTTATGACCTTCGTTGTTACCACCATGTTTGGAATGAGGGTGGCTCTGTTCTTTATCGTGAAACTCTAGGTGGTCTTTGTTGTGCTTGTGTTCAATATCTTCCCCGTATTTACGATGCATTTTTTCTTCTGTTGCATGTTTGGTTTTTTGCTTATTTCCTGACATAGATTGGTTACCTCTGTGATGGCCTTGCCTAATTTGAAGACTAGACCAAATGCTCACAGACGCAAGCCACCAAATAAGATTAATTCTTGAATGTTCGACGGAAGTTCACTAGTTTAAGTAAACAGAAAGCTTAAAAGTTCTGTGATTTTGAAAAGCATCTATGGAAGCTTCTTGCGAGTTATATAGGTTTGGCTTTTTTTCTGAGTCATTCGTTGGGAAAGAAGTTTTTAATCCGCTTATGACATTATTATATGTTGTATTTAAACTTAGTTATGGCAGTCATTGAAAGAGGTTTGTTTTATGAAAAAATCAATTGTTACCGTCACTGCATTCATCGCAATGCTTCTAGTGGGGTGTTCAAATTCAACCAAAACACAAGCTCCTATAGCCACTGAAAATGAATCTGGCCGCTTTTGTGTGGCAAACGGTGGTACCTATATGGCTTATTCCAATCAATGTGTACTTGAAGACGGTCGAAAGATGGATGCAACGGAGTATTTTCAAGACCACCAAGATGCCTATTAATTCTTTGAGTCTGATAGGCAGCAGCTGACTTGGGAAGTTGACGAATGAGTCGGTAGTGTATTCCAAACACGTTGAATCAGATGTTGTTTTGTGAGCTAAACTCGAAGGGGCTGTAACTTCAAAACGTCACAGCCCCTTCATTTGATATGAGAAGCCCAATTAACGCCCTTGAGTTACTAATAAGTAGAGACCAATTGAGCCTAGGATGATTTCTAAAATCAAGTAGAGATAAAACAAAGCGTGGACACGTTTTTCTTGAACAAAACTAATGATTCGACCAAATGCTACACCATACATGAAAAAGACCAAGGTAAAAAGGGCTGGCAGAGTAAAGGTTGAACTGAAGGTTCCGAGCAACCAAGCTGTAATCATAGCCAAATATATTCCCATGATCCCTCGGAAAATATGCGCTATATTGTCATTAATATCGGCTTTGTATAACAATTTAGTCATTTTAAAAGGGGAGGCGCCGTAACTGAGTGCAACGGGTATTAACCCTACTGCGGTGAGAGCGAGAAATGTTTGTTCGAGGGTCATTGAAACTCCATTTTACTAAGTAATAGTTTGACAAATAGCAAATTAATAGGGCTCTGAGGGCAGCACTTGTCCTGTCGCTTGAAGCATGATTTGTACGCTATGTTGGTACAATTGTTCCACGATTTCTGGAGCAAGTAAAAATACGCTAATCATGATCAATAACAGAGCAATAATTAATTGATTACCAGAAATCATACTTCACCCTTTTCTCTATCTGTTCCCTCATTGAGTTCTTTGAAAGCTGCTTCTGCCGATACATAAAAACAGCCGTCAATTTCAATTACCGCTTGGAACAATGGTACACTCTTTTTTTCCATAATGACTCCTAGGTGCCTTCCTTGCCGTGTAATAGATCACTCGTTTATTCTTAGTTATCGCTTTTTCAACCAGGCCATCAGACCAAAAAGCGTATACAAGTGCGCATGACGATAACTCGATAGTTTGCATTTCAATGATATGTCTCATGTCACCCAAGGCCTTGAGTACCTTGCTTTAAGTAAAGGCTAAATGCGCTCTCAGACAAGATAATTTTTCTAAAAAATTATCTTGTCAATTGTAAATAATGAGCTAGTAAATGAATGCTCGACAGTATTTAGGGCTTAATCACACGGGGCCAGTTTTGTAAAGAGGAACAATTTGTGATGTAAGTATTGATAGATTGGGTCAATGACATCGGTACCTGTAGTTTGAACTAGAGTCTTCATCCAAGACTGAAACGCTTGCTCAATCTCACCTGCTTTCAGTTGAGTGATGACCCTTGCAATTGTATCGTGATGTGGGATGCCATTAAGGAATGGGTGATATTTGCGAAGCCAATCTAAACGGTTATAGCCAAAATCTTCGATGTCTTCCCAACCCTCAGCGCTAATAGCAAGCAAGAGAATATCTAAGAGTTGGTGCTTTTTACAACGCTCAATACGAGGGTCAGCCATGCTTTCGAAGTGCTCTAGAAACGAATCAGACATGGAAAAGGCTCTAAGAGGTGGTAGATACCAGATCTGATCCGTCAAATTGGGATAAGTTCAAAATTCATAATGATCTTGCCTTAGGGCTTGGGCTGCGCTAAGTAAAGAGGTTGCTTTTTCCAATCAAGATGCCACCTAATGATTTCTTGTTGCAAATCATCTCGAACGATTAGATTCTCTGGCACCTCAAAAACATCGTCGTCTATCGCTGTTAGTTGCTCTGTTCTGGAGCTGTCTTCCCAGCCATGCTCTAAAGAATAAGAATGTTCGGTTAATTTTTTGAGTTTACTGACTTCTTCAATTGAAGTGCCTATTTCTTCTGCAATGTCTTTGACGTGAGGCTCATAGCCTCTAGCCTCTCTGAGAGATTTTGTGGCTCTCTCACATGTCCTTACTTTCTTAATCACATGAACAGGGATACGAATGGTTCTTCCCTGATTCATAATTGCACGATCTATGGATTGTTTGATCCACCAAACCGCATAGGTTGAGAATCGATAACCTAAATCAGGGTCAAACTTGTCTACGGCTTGCATTAAGCCAATATTTCCCTCATTGATTAAGTCAAGAAATTCAACACCTCTACCTTGAAACAGTTTTGCGATTTTAATGACCAATCTGAGGTTACTGTGAATAAATTGTGCTCGTGCGTCTGCACACCCACTCTTTACCCTATATGCTAACTCTTGCTCCTCTTGTTGTGATAACAAAGAATAAATTGAAATATCTGAAAAATAGCTATTATCTATATATTCTTTTGCCTTGGTTTGGGAGATCAATCACGTATTTATTAGAATTTGCGACAGAGCCTGAACTTTGGGATGCTGCTATACTTTGAAATAAAATCAGAGTGGAAGTTCTTATATATGGAAATAAAGAATCATAAGCGCGAGATTGCCCCTAACCTGTTTGCATCAGTGATGGGAACAGGGATTATCGCTAATGCGGCAGTTTCACTTCCTAAAATAGGGGTGGATTTAGAGCCTTTTGCTTTTGTTGTTTGGATCAGTGCCTCGATTTGGTTAACCATTCTGACCATCCTCAAGGTTGTGCAAGCTGTGATTCGACCTGAGGTAGTTAAACGTCAGCTGCTTGATCCTATCATGTCCCAATTTTTCGGGGCTCCTCCAATGGCTTTCCTTACTATCTCAGGGGGTTGTGCTCTGATTGGTATCCATTATTTTCCGCCGGAGATCATCATTACTATTGGTTGGTGGCTATGGTTTATTGGTACCGTGTCTGGCGTAATTTTTGCCGTATTTGTTCCGTACCTCCAATTCACTCAGCACGAAATCAGTGAAGATGGTGCTTTTGGGGGATGGCTAATGCCAGTGGTGTCTCCGATGGTCTCTGCTGCAATAGGAGCACTGTATATTCCCCACATGTCATCTCTCGAAGACGCCAAATTACTGCTTTATCTTTGTTATATCTTTTTTGGTGTCAGTATTTTTCCCGCTTTAATTATTATTACCTTGATCTGGCGTCGCCTCTCTCATTATGGGACCTCAGGTGGTGCTCGCGTCCCGACCTTATGGGTAGTTCTTGGGCCACTCGGTCAGTCAATAACCGCGATGGGAACACTTGGGGTCATGTCCTCTCACGTCCTTGAACCTCCACGCGCAGAGTTTCTAAATGCGATTTCTTCGGTATTCGGTGTACCTGTATGGGGTTTTGCTATGTACTGGATGTCAATTGCACTAATGTTAACAGTGAAGGCGATTCGTTTGCGAATGCCGTTTAGTTTAACCTGGTGGGCATTTACTTTCCCTGTAGGGACATGTGTAACAGGAACTATTCAACTGGCATTACATACTCAACTAGATCTCTTTACCTTTTTCGCCATAGGATTATTCACACTATTAGTTGTTGCTTGGTTTACAGCGGCCGTTGGAACCGTACGAGACTATCAAAAAGGATCCATGTTGAAGCCTGCAACAGGCCTTTTACCAGTTGTGGCACGCAAGCAACATGAGAAAAAATAAGCTTCTGTTAATACTTAGCCTATAGTTTATCAGGGGGACATGTTGTGAATCATCGAAAACTATACAGATTGTAGAGCGGCAGCCCAAACCCATCACTTGAAGTTTAGCGGATGTTTGACAGCCGTGGGAATCCTGCAGCTTTGCTAGGTTCGTTGCCGATAGGGCGTAATAAATTCTGAAGCGAAACAATATACCGAATCAACTTGAAGATGCAGGCTTGAGCACCTGAAAATTGTCATTAATTCGAGATGCCAAAGAGCCTGCGATCTCAGGAAGAGTCACAGCAAAAAATTGGTCTATTGCCACCTTGAAATCCCGTTTGCTTTTGAAGTAAATGTTGTTCCTCGATTTCTCATTCATTACTTTCCATAGTCGCTCTATTGGATTCAGGTTTGGGCTGTAAGGTGGAAGATAATGCAGTTCAATATTAAGGACAAACGCCGCATCTCTGACTAAGTCACTGCGGTGATATCCCGCACCATCTAAAATGATATGAAGCTTATGAGCTAACGGATAACTCTCTCTTAACTTACAGAAGAAGTGAACAATCGTTTCACTGTTAATGCTCTCATAATCATGAACAATGGTCGCCCCAATATCCGACAGGTTCAGTGCGCCAATAATGTTTAATCGGCTACGATTTCCCGTTGTTTCAATCACTTTATCGTGGCCAGTTCGTATCCAACCGGCTTTGTTGCCGAAATCGAATGAACTAAATCACAATCTTACGATCAGATCAGAGACATTCATTTACTGACTTTGATTTCATGCCGAAGCCTCGCTATAAAACCACCAACTGGCGCAAGTACAACA
>NZ_FLLQ01000001.1 GCF_900088415.1 Vibrio mediterranei | reverse complement strand
AACGCCAGAACGGAGTCGGCATCCACGTCAGTGGCTTCAATAGTACCCGTTGCGCTTGGCGTGCCAGATACCACGGTGCCGTCATCTTCATGACCCGCTTCTTTCACCGCTCCCGCCGTTACGCTATTACCATCAATAGTCGCAGCATCGTTGGTACCGGTAATAGTGATGGTCACCGTTTCAGTGTTTACCGCACCAAACTCATCGGTCACTTTGACCGTAAAGCTAACGTCTTTAGTTTCGCCTTCTTTGAGTGCTTGTGTCTCGGTTGTAGTGTTGTCTAGCGTAAAGGTCCATTGACCGTTCTCTTGCACGACCAATTCACCGTAGTCACTGTTGCCATTGTCCACTGAGAATTTGTGGGTTGCACCGGCATCAACATCATCCGCAGTCAAGGTACCGGTAGCCGTTGGTGTACCTGATATAACATTACCATCGTCATCATGGCCCGCTTCAGTCACAGCACCAACAAGCTTACTGCTGGCATTAAATGTTGGCTGGTCGTTAGTACCCGTAATGGTGATGGTCACCGCTTGCTCTGTCACCGCCCCTTTATCGTCGGTCACTTTCACCGTGAAAATGACGTCTTCCGATTTGCCTTCTTTCAGCCCTTGGGTAGCGTCTGAGTTGTTATCTAAAGTGAACGTCCATTGACCCGTCACTGGATCGATAGCGAAGCTACCGTAGTTGCTGCTGCCTTCGGCGCTAAACGCCAGAACGGAGTCGGCATCCACGTCAGTGGCTTCAATAGTACCCGTTGCGCTTGGCGTGCCAGATACCACGGTGCCGTCATCTTCATGACCCGCTTCTTTCACCGCTCCCGCCGTTACGCTATTACCATCAATAGTCGCAGCATCGTTGGTACCGGTAATAGTGATGGTCACCGTTTCAGTGTTTACCGCACCAAACTCATCGGTCACTTTGACCGTAAAGCTAACGTCTTTAGTTTCGCCTTCTTTGAGTGCTTGTGTCTCGGTTGTAGTGTTGTCTAGCGTAAAGGTCCATTGACCGTTCTCTTGCACGACCAATTCACCGTAGTCACTGTTGCCATTGTCCACTGAGAATTTGTGGGTTGCACCGGCATCAACATCATCCGCAGTCAAGGTACCGGTAGCCGTTGGTGTACCTGATATAACATTACCATCGTCATCATGGCCCGCTTCAGTCACAGCACCAACAAGCTTACTGCTGGCATTAAATGTTGGCTGGTCGTTAGTACCCGTAATGGTGATGGTCACCGCTTGCTCTGTCACCGCCCCTTTATCGTCGGTCACTTTCACCGTGAAAATGACGTCTTCCGATTTGCCTTCTTTCAGCCCTTGGGTAGCGTCTGAGTTGTTATCTAAAGTGAACGTCCATTGACCCGTCACTGGATCGATAGCGAAGCTACCGTAGTTGCTGCTGCCTTCGGCGCTAAACGCCAGAACGGAGTCGGCATCCACGTCAGTGGCTTCAATAGTACCCGTTGCGCTTGGCGTGCCAGATACCACGGTGCCGTCATCTTCATGGCCCGCTTCTTTCACTGCTCCCGCCGTTACGCTATTACCATCAATAGTCGCAGCATCATTAGTACCGGTAATAGTGATGGTCACCGTTTCAGTATTCACCGCACCAAACTCATCGGTCACTTTGACCGTAAAGCTAACGTCTTTAGTTTCGCCTTCTTTGAGTGCTTGTGTCTCGGTTGTAGTGTTGTCTAGCGTAAAGGTCCATTGACCGTTCTCTTGCACGACCAATTCACCGTAGTCACTGTTGCCATTGTCCACTGAGAATTTGTGGGTTGCACCGGCATCAACATCATCCGCAGTCAAGGTACCGGTAGCCGTTGGTGTACCTGATATAACATTACCATCGTCATCATGGCCTGCTTCAGTCACAGCACCAACAAGCTTACTGCTGGCATTAAATGTTGGCTGGTCGTTAGTACCCGTAATGGTGATGGTCACCGCTTGCTCAGTCACCGCCCCTTTGTCGTCGGTCACTTTCACCGTGAAAATGACGTCTTCCGATTGGCCTTCTTTCAGCCCTTGGGTAGCGTCTGAGTTGTTATCTAAAGTGAACGTCCATTGACCCGTCACCGGATCGATAGCGAAGCTACCGTAGTTGCTGCTGCCTTCGGCGCTAAACGCCAGAACGGAGTCGGCATCCACGTCAGTGGCTTCAATAGTACCCGTTGCGCTTGGCGTGCCAGATACCACGGTGCCGTCATCTTCATGGCCCGCTTCTTTCACCGCTCCCGCCGTCACGCTATTACCATCAATAGTCGCAGCATCGTTGGTACCGGTAATAGTGATGGTCACCGTTTCAGTGTTTACCGCACCAAACTCATCGGTCACTTTGACCGTAAAGCTAACGTCTTTAGTTTCGCCTTCTTTGAGTGCTTGCGTCTCAGTCGTGGTGTTGTCTAGCGTAAAGGTCCATTGACCACCTTCTTGCACCACAAGTTTGCCGTAAGGGCTGTCGCCATTGTCCACTGAGAATTTGTGGGTTGCACCGGCATCTACATCATCCGCAGCTAACGTACCCGTGGCGGTAGGTGTGCCTGCTTGAGGGTTACCCGCATCATCGTGACCCGCTTCAGTCACAGCACCAACAAGCTTACTGCTGGCATTAAACGTTGGCTGGTCGTTGGTACCCGTAATGGTGATGGTCACCGCTTGCTCTGTCACCGCCCCTTTGTCGTCGGTCACTTTCACCGTGAAAATGACGTCTTCCGATTGGCCTTCTTTCAGCCCTTGGGTAGCGTCTGAGTTGTTATCTAAAGTGAACGTCCATTGACCCGTCACCGGATCGATAGCGAAGCTACCGTAGTTGCTGCTGCCTTCGGCGCTAAACGCCAGAACGGAGTCGGCATCCACGTCAGTGGCTTCAATAGTACCCGTTGCGCTTGGCGTGCCAGATACCACGGTGCCGTCATCTTCATGGCCCGCTTCTTTCACTGCTCCCGCCGTTACGCTATTACCATCAATAGTCGCAGCATCATTAGTGCCGGTAATAGTGATGGTCACCGTTTCAGTATTCACCGCACCAAACTCATCGGTCACTTTCACCGTAAAGCTGACGTCTTTGGTTTCGCCTTCTTTGAGTGCTTGCGTCTCAGTCGTGGTGTTATCTAGCGTAAAGGTCCATTGACCGCCTTCTTGCACCACAAGTTTGCCGTAAGGGCTGTCGCCATTGTCCACTGAGAATTTGTGGGTTGCACCGGCATCGACATCATCCGCAGTCAACGTACCGGTAGCCTTTGGTGTACCTGAAATCACATTACCATCGTCATCATGACCCGCTTCAGTCACAGCGCCAACAAGCTGACTGTTGGCATTAAACGTTGGCTGATCATTCGTACCAGTAATTGTGATCGTAACAACTTCCGAGGTCACTGCGCCTTTGTCGTCAGTAACGTTGACGGTAAATTGAATCTCTTGCGTTTGACCTTCTTTAAGTGCCTGTGTTTGTGGGGAATTATTATCGAGATTAAAGACCCACAAACCACTAGGTTGTACTTGTAAGCTGCCGAAGTCGCTACTTCCATCTTCCACAGCAAAAGTTAAGTTTGAGCCTTGGTCCACATCACTCGCAACAAGCGTACCTGACACTATTGATTGACCAGCCACCTCTGTTCCATCGTCAAGATTACCAGCCTCAATAACTTGCCCAGAGAAGTTACTTGAAGTCGAAAACTCTGGCTTATCATTCGTCCCAGTAATTGTGATTACAATCGTATCGGTTACTACTGCACCTTTGTCATCGGTAACCAAAACCGTGAATTCAGATGTAGCTGTTTGACCTTCTGCTAGAGCTTGTGTAGCGGTAGAAGTGTTGTTTAGGGTATAGGTCCATTCACCAGTCTTGCTATCAATAGAGATAGAGCCGTATTGGTCAGATTGGTTAGCGACTGAATAAGCAAGAACCGAGTCGGTATCGTTATCTGTCGCAACAACTTGGCCAGTTGCAGTGTTATTTCCTGCGTCAATATCGCCGTTATCGAAGTGACCAGATTCGGTTACGCTCCCTTCCCCTGGTTCGACTATTACAGGAATATCATTGATGGGATTGATGTTGATGGCTACACCACCCGACTGGACAGAGTTTATCTCCCCACGACCATCGTCAACTGTGTAGGTAAATTGGCCAGCATCTTCACCTACGGTGTATTCCATTGGCGCATCAAATTGTAAACTTTCAAACTCAGCTTGCGTTAACTGCTGACCTAACGTAACCGGAGTGCCATCAGCGAGTGTTAGGGTACCTAATTTAGGAAGCTCTGTAACAGTGAGCGTCAGCACATCACCATTCGGATCGATGGGAAAGTCGAGGTTTAACTCACCATCTTGCGACTCTTCATCATAATTGCGTAAATCAAATACAGTAACAGGGGCAGCATTAGAGAAAATATCTAGGAGTGCATTAGTCTGGGTATCGTTAAGACTGCGAGGGTCAAGTCCTGTAGTTTCGAAAAAAGTCGCTGCTTGAACTTGCGGGTTTATCGCTTCAACGGTTGCCGCATCGGATATACTGGAGCTTAGTCCATCACCGGCCGCCGTCGCTTGATCTTCATTTTGGGTCGGGTCTTCACCGGATTCAATTTGAGCAATGATGTCTAGTGCATCTTGATCACCTTGCAGTAGACTTGAGCCAAAATCATCACTTGGAACGTCGACTTGAGCTAGCTTAATGCCCTCTAATTCATTGCTAGGCTGCTCGGCAACCTGTTCAAGCACCACGTCTCCAGGTCGGGGGGCAACCCCTTCTGGCAATACGACCAATTTTCCTTGTGAATCAAGAACTAGGGTTCCTGTGACATTCACAAGCCCCATTAATGCAGCGATACTCATGGCGAGCTCCTTTTAAAACCGACTTCACTCTGGTTAAAAGTTCAAAAAACAGTTACTTCGATACCCAAACACTACTTACTTGATATGCACTCCCGCACATTTAAGCATTATAGGTTTGTTAATCTTCATTTCTAATTTATATGCGTAATGTAAATATCAGATATTTATCGTTATATAAAATGAAATTAGAATTAAATCAGGGGTAGTCTCAAAAACGAAATACCAAAAGGTGCCTGTATAGAAAACAAGCAGTCATTTCGTTTAAAACAAGAGGATAAAGGTAATGATTTGTATGGTTTAGGTAGTGAGCGTGTCCAAAAGTTCAGGGTTAACCCCGAAGCCAGTTTTATGCTCCTCAATGACCACTTCACTGCGAGTTTGAATCACCCCCGGCAAAGTACCCAACTTGGTGGACATAAATGCCTGATAGGACTTCATATCTTTGGTGCGAACTTTGATCATTGTGTCGAAGTCACCCGACAGAGAATAACACTCTTCGATTTCAGGTATCAGTTCTACCGCTTTGGCAAACTTCTCGAAGATGGAAAAACTGGTTTGATCGAGTCGAATATGAATGAAGACTTGGACATCCAAATTCAGTTTTTCTGGATTGAGCTCCGCATGATACCCAAGAATGAAGCCTTCTTTTTCTAGTCGCTTAACCCGATCAGAACAGGGGGACGTTGTTAGATTGACCTGTTTAGCCAACTCAACAATCGGCATTCGACCTTTAAGACTGAGTATTCTTAGGATTTCTAAATCGATTTTATCTAATGCGAGCGAAGCCATTGATTTATCTCGAGCGAATGGACATTCTCTCGATTGTAAATCAATCGTTATGCATGTAAATAGACGTCAGATCACAAACTCACAACAAAACCAAAAGGTTAAGCGTAGGGAGCCTGAAAAAGTTACGCTAAGTTTGCTTGCTGACTCATGACTGGTTTTGCCGCTTCTTGGTTTTGCTTATTACAAACTCGGCAATACAGCTGACGCTCTAGTTTGTAATAACCACTACCTGTGACAAGTTGAGACATTAATTGCTGGAAGCTCTGGAGCATGGAAGTACTATCATTTGGACTGCGTCGCATCACGGCTTTGTGGGCTGTATCTTTCTTGCATGCTGCGCAGTAGTTAGTTGGCATTGTCATTGTCTCCAGCTGGTCTGATCATTTCGTGACCATATTGTGTAAAAGGTCGATAGAATTACAAAACGATCATTGCAAAAAATGTGGCGGCTATTCCAAATTCTTGGTCATTATTTTGCGAATTTTTGATCAAGATTTCGAAATTAACTTACAACCCCCTCTAAAAAACCGAAAGTGTAACAAGATGCGAGCAAATTATGTCATCTTGCTGCGAAAATCACGTATCACTACTGATAATCAACAAAGTGCGCATTTGACTGACACAAAAAAGCCTACTCTTAAGAGTAGGCTCGACGCTTTAATTTCGTTAGATAGTTACTTAGCTGGTTTGATATTGAAGAAAATAGCAAACAATACTGGCACCACGATCAAAGTCAGTACCGTCGCAAATCCAAGTCCAGCCATGATCGTCACCGCCATAGAGCCAAAGAACGCATCAAACACTAGCGGGATCATCCCCAAAATAGTTGTCAAAGCAGCCATACTCACTGGACGCACACGACTCACAGCACTATCAACAATCGCTAAATACGGATCTTTGCCACTTTCCAACTCAAGATTGATCTGATCCATCAGCACAATGCCGTTTTTCAGAATCATACCGCTCAGGCTTAACAGACCAAGTAACGCCGTAAAGCTGAATGGCATATTGGATAGTAAGAGACCAAATGCGACACCAATGATCGACAGTGGAACAGTAAGCCATATCACCAAAGGCTTTTTCAATGAGTTGAATAGCAACATGGTAATAATGAACATCAACAAATAACCCATAGGCAAGGATTTGAACATCGCTTCTTGCGCATCCTTCGATGACTCATATTCGCCACCCCATTCGATCGTGTAGCCATCAGGCAGAGGCAGTGATTCTACCTGTGGCTTAACACGAGCGAATAAACTTGCTGCGGTCTCATCTCCAAGCACATCGTGGTCTGCAAGTACGGTTAATGTGCGTTTTCTATCACGACGTTGAATAATAGGTTCTTGCCAATCCAATGTAACATTGTCAATGACTTGCTCGACCGGAACATAGGTCTGAAGCATTGGGCTCCATATGGAAATATTCTGCAAAGATGCATAGTCCACACGCTCATCTTCAATTAAGCGAGTCACGATGGGTAGCATCTGAGTTCCGTCACGGAATACGCCAATGGTATTGCCACCAAATGCCAGCTGAAGTGTGTTCGATAAGTCCTCTTTAGAGATACCCAAACGACGCGCTTTCGACTCGTTGAATTGAGGGACGAGCTCTTTGGTTCTTTCACGCCAATCATGTCGAATGTTTCGCGCCCCAGGATCAGCAATCAGTACATCTTCAACTTGTACCGCAATATCACGTAGTACCTGAGGATCTGGACCTATAATACGAGCCTCGATCTTTGAAGCAGGAGACGGACCGAACTCCATTAAACGTAGCTGGAACGTTGGTGCGGCAAATTCGCTCGCTAAGTTATCATCTAACTTATGTAATAGCTCAAACATATTGTCGCGACTAGTTGCTCGAACTTGTAGCTGAGCATAGCCTTCGTAGCTCTTCTCTGGTTGATAGGTCAACATGAAGCGTTGCAGTCCTTGGCCAACCGACGTAGAGACGAACTCAACGTTATCCTGCGCTTGAATGTATTGCTCCACTTTTTCTGTTTGCTTAAGTGTCTGACGAATATCCGTTCCTTCAGGCATCCACATATCGACAAAGAACATTGGCGTATTAGATGGTGGGAAAAATGACTGTTTCACCAAACCAAACGCCATCACCGCGGCAATGAGCATTGCTACCATGCCCGCGACGGTTAACCAACGCAGCTTTAGAGCAAGTTTTAATGACCAACGGAAGACCGTGAACAAAACACCTTTATATGGGTCAGAGTCATCTGCGCTCTCGTTTTTGTCTGATTCCTTCAGCAGTAAGTCAGCCAAGAACGGAGTCAACGTTAATGCGGTAATCCAACTTAGGAACAGTGAATAACACAGAACCCAAAATAGAGACCCCATGAATTCACCAGTTGCATCCTGAGACAAACCAATAGGCGCAAATGCTGTGATCGCAATTACGGTTGCACCGAGCAGTGGCCATTGGGTTTGCTTAGCGATACCCATTGCGGCTTGCTTCTTGGTTTGGCCTTGTTTTAGCCCCACTAAAATGCCTTCTACAATCACGATGGCATTATCCACCAGCATACCCAGAGCAATAATCAACGCGCCCAGAGAAATACGATGTAGCTCGATATTATTGATACTCATCATAATGAAAGTACCAAACACCGTTAGCAGCAAAACCGCACCAATGATGATGCCGCTACGCATTCCCATGGTAAACAGCAGCACTAAAATGACGATTCCAACCGCTTGAGCAAGGCTGACTACAAAGTCTTGAACTGACTTATCTACTTCCGCCGATTGATTGTAGAAGTAATCAAGATGAATACCCGCAGGTTTGATGCTTTCTAGTGATTTCAGCTGTACATCTAACGCCTTACCAACTTCCACTACGTTAACCCCAGACGAAAATGAAATCGCCAGGTTAATAGCCGGTTTACCGTTAAACGTAATCACATTCGACGGTTTCTCTTGAATACCTTTTGAAATATCCGCGACATCTTTAAGACGAATCAAGTTTCCGGTATCACGACCATGGATAATCAGATTTTCCAATGACTCAACGGAATCTAAGCTACCGTTTGGACGAATCGCTAAGCTTTCGCCATTAATCATAATCTCGCCAGAGGAAAGCACGCTGTTTTGCTGATTAAGCAATCCCATCACCGCATTCATATCCAGGTTCAGTGCTGACAACCTTTCTAGAGACAACTCAACAAACAACATCTCTTGCTGGTCGCCTGCAATGGCCACTTTGCCTACGCCATCGACTAACTCAAGCTCTCTGCTTAAATAATCCGCATAGCGCTTAAGCTCAACATAATCATAGCCATCACCCGTGAGCATGATCATTACGCCAAACACATCACCAAAATCGTCAATGATTTGTACCGAGCTCACACCATTTGGGAGCTGCGGTTGTAGATCATTGATTTTTCGGCGCATCTCATCCCAAATCTGTGGCAACTCATCAGGACCATAGTCCATTTTCATACTAACCATGATTTGAGAAAGACCCGAAGATGATGTCGATTTGATGTTATCGATATAAGGGAGTTTGCGGATTTCTTTCTCTAATGGATACGTCAGTTCTTCTTCGACTTCCGTGGATGTTGCCCCCGGATAGGTAGAAATAATCATTGCATCTTTAATGGTAAATGCAGGGTCTTCCAAACGACCTAGATCCATAAAAGATTGCACGCCGCCGATAGCCAAAATGACTAGAAACAACCAGCTGATGACGCGGTTCTTAATTGAATATTCCGTTAAACTCATTGTTATTTATTCCCCTTGAGAGCCACTTCTTCACCATCTCTCAGTTTTCTCAAGTTAGAGCTCACCAACACGTCGCCTTGGGTAACACCAGTATCAACAATCACGCCGAAACTGTTTACTTGGTCCACATGAACAGGTGTCTTAATAACGACTCCTTCAGCATGTTTCCATACAAAGAACTCGCCTGGCTTAGTACCAGCCTCAAGCACGGTCATCGGTAGTTGATAGCCTTGGATTGAACTTAGCCCTGCTGCCACCATGTCCACGTTCACGGCAGCACTCGTACCAGGAAGGATTTTCTCAGCTGGTTGAGGCATCTGTAGCCACAACTCATAAGCACGGCTTTGTGAATCTGGTTCGCTAGAGTGCTCCAAATACGTCATACTGTAGCTTTGATCTACACCAGAAAAATAGGCTCTTGGCTGATAGGCATTTTTCTGAGCCTGTGGAGTAATCGATGCAAGAATGTAGTCCGACAAACTGATTTTCACGTACACTTTGTCGTCTTGATAGATAGACACTACGGTCTCACCCGCTCCAACATTCTCAAAACGCTCTTTATCCACACTCGCAACCACACCTGCAAAAGGAGCCTTCAAGTTGGTATATTGAATCCGATGTTGAATGTTCTGATACTGCGCTTTCGCAAGCTGCTTGTTGGACGTTAATTCATCCAGCTCAGAGCTAGAGATCATGTCTCTTGAAAATAATTCCGCACCACGACGCAATTGCTTGGTCGCTAGCTCGTATTGTGCTTGTGCATCACGGTACTGCTGCTGAAGTTTTTGGTCATCAAGCTTTGCGACAACTTGACCTTTCTTCACCGATTGACCGGACTTCACGAGTAAGTGTGAGATTTCGCCTTGAATACGGAACGCCAGATTGGTCTGTTCTGCTGTGACCACTTGGCCACGAAATTCGCGATATTGCTGTTCAACAGGCTTTTTGACTTCAATCGTCTCCACCTGCAAAGGTGCTCGCTCACGTACTGTGATATCTGAATAGCAGCCTTGCAATGCAAGCGCAGCTAAGCCTAATGCTAATATTGACTTTTTCACTAGATACCACCCTCACGAGTCCATAATTTGACTTGCTGTCCTTCGGCTAAGTTTGCCGCACCAGCCACAACAATTTGGTCGCCTTGTTGTAAACCAGCCGTCACATCACCTTTTTCATTAAGCGAAAGCTGAATTTGATGAACTTGACGGGTCGCAGGGTCAAAGCGCCAAACCTTACCGCTGGTTTCGTTCTGGTTAATCCAAGCGGCAACAGGCAAAGAAAACGCACGTTCTGTGGTTTCACTTTGGATATGTACTTGGCCCGACATGCCTGCGAGTACATTGATATTTTCTGGCTTAGTGATTTTTACTGACGCCGCATAGCTATTGGTATCAAGATCAGGCTGCATCGCAATCTCTCTAAAGGATGCTTCAATACGTTGATTACGGTGGCTATCTAACGTGACGAAAAAGTGCTGATGTTTAAGCTCATCAAGCGTCATATTCTTCACTTCAGTGACAGGAATGGCGAACGTCACGTCTAAATCTTGGCTACTAATGAGATTCAGAATGGGTTGCTTGGCACCGACCACTTCGTATGGTTTTTGGTGAGTAACGGACACCACACCATCAAACGGAGCGATAATTTGTGTGTAGCCTAAATCCGCCTTAGCTTGCTCAAGTGACGCCTGTGCAGCCTTAAACTGTGTTTCATTGCGATCAAAGGCATCGGCACTGATAAGCTTCTTAGCAAATAACTGCTGGGCACGTTTTAGTTGCGACTGTGCGAGATCAAACTCAGCTTGACGAGCATCCAGGGCCACTTGATAGTCCGTTGGGTCAAGTGTCGCTAGAATTTCACCCGCTCTCACCGCTTCACCCATCTTCACATCTATCGAAGATATTTGTCCTGCAACCTGAAACGACAGCTGTGCTCGGTCTGTGGCATCCACTTGCGCTAAGTAACTGCTCACCGGCGAGAAATTCAACTCAGGAACTTCGACCACTTTAACCGGCTTGATCACGGGTTCATTGATTTCCGACTGTGCTTGATTACAACCGGTCAGGCCGATGGCCGCCAGTAAAGGCAAGACCATCAAACCACTAGTTTTGAATAGACGATGGGTTTTCATAATAATTATCCCAAATTATATTTTACACTTGTGCAGTTAATTACTTTACAAGTGTGCAGTATAAGTATAATTTGAAAGAGATCAATAGATATTGCACATGTGTGCAGTATAATATTTAAGACTAAATTTATCGCTTTTGGTTATATGAAGAAGTCGTGATATTAACTCAGTAAATTTACTGCTCTTGATGACAGGATTGATGCGAATCTTGTCGTCGAGCACACTATTGCAGTACTCTGTATAGGATTGATTGAATTTAGAAGGTATCGAGTGGAAAAGAAAAAAGGTCGTCGCAGCGCTACGGCAGCGGAAGAGACGAAAAACCTGATTATGACGGTCGCAGCAGAAATGTTTTGTGAGCTAGGCTATGAGCGTGTATCCATACGCAATATTAGTGAGCGCGCAGGCGTCTCTCATAGTTTGATTCGTCACCACTTCGGTAGCAAAGAACAAATTTGGTATGGCATCAGCGACCACCTTCACGCTTATATGCAAAAGTACATTCGTTATCTTCTCGATCAGCTTCCAGAAGACACTCCCGCGAATGTAAAAGTCTACCGTTTTGCTGTAGGTATGTTGGCGCACTGCATTGTCATTCCTCAACCGATCCAACTTATCGCAGACGCAATGCGTCAAGAAAATGAATTCTTCGACTACTTTATTGATAGCACCGGAGAAATTGAGAGCATCGTGTTCAAGTTGGTTGATGACTACAATGCAAATTCCCCACAAACTCCACTCATTATGCATGAGCTGAAGTGGAAACTGATGATGTTCGCCCACGGTTCTGCTTGTATGCTTCCAATGCTCAAAGAAACATGGTCACAGGAAACCACAGATCTGGATGAATGTTTGGTCAAACACTGGTCGCTGTTCGAAGCACAAGTTGCAAATGAATTGTCTATAGGTGAACAAGACCGTTTGAAGCCGACAAAGGTCGATGAGCTTGTTTATCAAGTTGAATGTGATTGGGGTGAGTGTCCAAGGTAAGAGCTTTATCTTGTCATCAAAAAGTAGCTGGAGAAGCTACTTTTTGATGACAAATAGCCGCAAGTCATGCATCTCAAATATGTTGCTAAGTCTCTCCCAATAATCAAAGTACAACATTCGACAAGCCCAATTTGATTAGGTTAGACTTTATTCATACCTACAATAGATTATCTATCCAATGACTACCACAGCCCAGCGACGCGAAGCCATTCTAGCTCATATACAAACGCACCAAAAAGGTGAAGTAAACCTCTTTGCGCAACAATATAATGTTTCAGAAGTTACTATCAGGAATGATCTCAATTATTTAGAGAAAAAGGGCTGTGTTACCCGGTGTTACGGCGGTGCACTTTTAAATAGTAGTTTCACTTTTGACCAACCATTATTCGATAAAAAGCAGCTAAATAACGAAGTAAAAGCAAAAATTGGCAATTACGCTGCTTCGTTAATACCGAATGGAAGCAAAGTGATTATCGACTCAGGCTCTACCACAGAGCAAATTGCCTATCACCTTCAAAACAAGAGCAACATAACTGTAATGACCAATGCCATCAACGTGGCCTACCATCTTGCAAGCCAAGACAATGTTGAAGTGATGGTCACTGGTGGTGTGATGAGGAAAAACTCTTATTCTCTTTATGGTTCAAGAGGTGAAGATTTGTTGACGAGCTTTCACTTTGACTTGTTGTTTATTGGCGTCGATGGCTTCGATGCTCAATCAGGTATCACCACTCCACATAAGGGCGAAGCGAGCATTAATCGAGCCATGGTAAAGGCTGCCCAAAAAGTGGTAGCGGTAACGGATTCTTCTAAGTTCGATCGTCAAAGCTTCTGCCTTATCGCTCGACCCAATCAAATCGATATGTTGATTACTGACAGTGGAATCCCACCACAATATGCATCAGAACTCATCTCTCTAGGTATAGATGTACGCATTGTTGATTAGCGTTAATTTCTGCAATAACTCGTAACCTCAGAATCACTGAATATCAATAGTGTGACATTGATCATCTATGATTTCGAAACCTATTATTTAACTCCTCAATAGTATCTCCTTTCACTTGGCATTCTATAAAACCAAGTCGCTATATAGACAAGATTGTTCATTCCACCTCTAAAACTGAAAGACAAACCTTTCACTCCACTTAAAACGAAAGATAGAAGCACCCTAAACCGAAAGAAAACCAACTGTGATCTGGCTTTCACTTTTATTAATCCCCGCCTGATTTAATAGAAACCATAAGAAATCGAAACTCTTTGAATACCATTTGAAAGTTAACGAAAGCGAGGTTTTATTCATGAATAGCGAGGAGCGCCGACTTAAAATCATGACGCACATTCGTGCTCATGGCAGCGGAAAAGTTGACGAGTTTGCTGAGCAATTTCGCGTATCAGCAGTAACGATTCGACATGACCTAAACCTCCTAGAAAAAGAGGGATGTGTTTTTAGATGCTATGGAGGCGCTAATTTAAATCCTAACTTTGCATTTGATCAACCTTTGTACCGTAAAGATCAGATCAACAGAGGGGCAAAACAGAGCATTGCGTACTCAGCTGCAAAACTTATCAATGATGGTGAAGCCATCATTCTCGATTCAGGTTCTACTATTGGACTCATGCCCCAATACCTCACTGATTTTAAACGCTTAGTCGTTTTAACTAATGCTCTAAACACCGCTTACCAACTCAGTAATAACGAAAACGTCGAGTTGCATGTGGTTGGAGGCAACCTCCGCCGCGCTTCGTGTTCACTCATCGGGAATCACGGTGAACAACTCATTCGTTCTTACTTGTTCGACAAACTGTTTTTAGGTGTTGATGGATTTGACTTGCACGCTGGTATCACTACACCTGATAGCCACGAAGCACAAATCAATAAAGCAATGTGTGACGTTGCTCGTCAAGTCATAGCAGTCACAGACTCCAGTAAATTCGGTAGAAAGAGCTTTTGCATGATTCGTGCGGCAAATCAAATCGATGTATTGGTTACAGATAGTGGTATCCCCCACGCCACACATCAAGCTCTTTTGAATATGGGCGTAAAAGTCATTCTCGCAGACCAAATCGTAAATTAGGAACAACGATGAAAACTCTATTATCACTAGTTGAACAGCACAAACAAGGGCAAAGGAACGGGATTTACTCAGTATGCTCAGCACACCCTTTGGTCATAGAAGCCGCGATAAAACAAGCTCAACTAGACGGTACACATGTACTGATTGAAGCGACATCTAATCAAGTTAATCAATTTGGTGGGTATACCGGAATGACGCCAAAGGACTTTTCTGATTTTGTCTTTACTTTGGCTGCACGACTTGGATTTCCGACAGAGCGCATAATACTCGGCGGTGATCATTTAGGTCCAAACTGCTGGCAACATTTACCAGCAATAGAGGCGATGAAAAACTCATCAACTCTTATTCATGACTACATCAAAGCGGGTTTTAGAAAAATTCATCTAGACTGTTCCATGTCTTGCTTAGACGACACAACACCTCTTGAAGAAACCATCATGGCAGAGCGAGCAGCGCAACTCTGTTTGATCGCGGAACAAACATGGCAAAAAGTTAGAGGCGAAGCACCTGTTTATGTCATTGGCACAGAAGTACCGACACCAGGAGGCGCATTAGAGTCCTTAGAAGAAGTGCAGTTGCAAGTCACATCTTCAGAACAAGCACTCGTCACATTAGACAAACACAACCTTGCTTTTGATGATATTGGATTAAGCAATGTTTGGCCCCGAGTGGTCGGTCTCGTAGTACAACCAGGTGTCGAGTTTGATCATCATAACGTCCATCATTATGACAGCTCGAAAGCACAAACCCTTAGCAAAATGGTCGAAAGCCAACCTTACTTGGTTTTTGAGGCTCACTCTACCGATTATCAAAACCCGAAAGCATACCAGGACCTAGTAAAAGACCATTTCGCTATTTTAAAGGTTGGCCCAGCTCTAACGTTTGCTATGCGCGAAGCACTCTATGGTCTCGACCGAGCGGAAACCGAGTGGCTAGGTACTCACCATGCAGCTCACCTTCGAAGCACCGTTGAACAAATTATGCATGAACAGCCTGATTACTGGCGCTCTCACTACCTCACAAAGGGACATCAGCAATTTCTTGATTGTAGCTACAGCTTGAGTGACCGCATTCGCTACTACTGGTCACATCCAGAAGTGCAAACTGCCCAGCAAGCCTTGTTTACTCATCTTGAAGCTAACCCGTTGCCTGTCACTCTACTGAGCCAGTACTTGCCCAATCAGGCAAAAGCAATTTCGCAAAACCAAATTCAGAATAATCCCGCTGACATTGTTATCCACAAGATCATGGAAGTAACTCAGGTTTATTCCAAGGCTTGTTATTCAAATGCAGCGGCTTGTAAGGAGACTATTTAATGAGCGTTTTATTAGGCTATGACGAACAATGGCTAGAGCAACACAATGGCATTCATACTGCCACTGAAATTAGTCATCAACCCAGACTATGGCGCAATCTAGCTGATAGCTTAGAAAAGCAATACAACTCTGTCAGTGCGTTTCTTTCTCCACTACTAGAGTTACCAGAACTGCGTATTATTTTAGCTGGCGCTGGCACATCGGCATTTGTTGGAGATGCTGCCATGCCTTTCCTTCTCTCCGGTTTGCGTTGCCGGGTTGAATCCATCCCAACAACGGATCTTGTATCAAACCCAGAACAATACCTTGATAAAACTCGGCCTACTTTATTGGTGTCATATGCCCGTTCAGGCAATAGCCCAGAGAGCGTCGCCGCCGTCGCTTTGGTCGATCAGATCGTCCCCAATTGTCATCACTTGTTTTTAACCTGCAACGCAAATGGCGCACTGGCACAGTATGCAAGCAACGCGAATAACGCGTACTGCATGCTAATGCCTGAAGGGTCAAATGATAACAGTTTTGCGATGACATCCAGTTTCACCTGTATGTTGATGTCGACTCTAACGTTATTCGGGCATCAAAAACAGCAAGAATGGAAGGCACAAATTGAGGCTACCGCGTCGTTATGTGAAAACAAATTGCAACAGTGGCAATCTGCTGTCAAAACCCTTGCAGAACAACCATATGAAAGATTAATTGTTCTTGGAAGTGGCGGTTTTTCAGGGCTCGCAAGAGAGGCGTCTTTAAAATCTCTCGAGTTAAGTGCAGGTAACATAATGACTTGCTTTGACTCCTCACTTGGCTTCCGTCACGGGCCGAAATTTACCATTAATGACAAAGCGGTTGTCATTCAACTCATCTCCAGCGATCCCTATACCCGTCGCTATGACTTAGATCTCTTCGACGAAATTCGCCGGGACCAGCAAGCAATGGCACATATCGCTATTAGCGAACAAGCATTAAGCGCAGACCATGTTTTCGAACTAGGACACCTCGGCTTTGGCGATGAATGGCTTTGCTTCCCTTACATCTTATTCTGCCAAATGTTGGCCTTTGAAAAATCCCTAAAACTTGGTCTTGGACCAGATAACCCGTGTCCAACTGGTGAAGTTAACCGTGTTGTGCAAGGCGTCACCATCCATGAACTAACTAATTAACTTAAAGGAATTAATTATGCCAAATATCGTACTTAGTCGAATTGACGAACGTCTTGTACATGGCCAAGTAGGCGTTCAATGGGTAGGTTTTGCAGACGCAAATATCGTCGTTGTTGTTAACGACGAAGTTGCTGAGGACAACATACAGCAGAGTCTTATGGAAATGGTTCTCGCTGACGGTATTGCGATTCGCTTTTGGACTGTGCAAAAAACGATAGACACCATCCATAAAGCCTCTGACAGACAAAAAATTCTATTGGTGTGCCGCACTCCCGCAGACTTTCGTATGTTGGTCGAAGGTGGTGTGCCTATAAGTAACATCAACGTCGGCAACATGCACTATGTCGAAGGCAAGAAACAGATTGCCAAAACTGTGTCTGTTGGAGAGGACGATGTTGCGGAATTTACAAAACTAAAAGCGTTAGGAGTCACGTGCACCATACAAGGTGTGCCGACTGAAAGCGCAACTGACCTCTTTACTCTTATCTAATTAATAAGGAAATCAATTATGGAAATAGGACTCTTACAGGCCTTGATGCTCGGCATCCTTGCCTTTTTTGCAGGCCTAGATTTGTTTAACGGTCTGACCCACTTTCACCGACCAGTAGTGTTAGGCCCACTCGTTGGCTTAATACTAGGCGACTTACAAACCGGTATTTTAGTCGGCGGTACGTTAGAGCTTATTTGGATGGGCTTGGCACCGCTTGCAGGGGCTCAGCCACCCAATGTCATTATCGGGACAATTGTAGGCACAGCCTTCGCTATTACAACAAAAGTAGAGCCTAACGTTGCGGTGGGTGTTGCCGTGCCGTTTGCGGTCGCCGTCCAGATGGGGATCACTTTATTGTTCTCCGCAATGTCTGCTGTTATGTCGAAATGTGATGAATACGCACAATCGGCAGATACCGATGGTATCGAACGCGTTAACTACATGGCGTTGGGCGTACTAGGTACATTCTATTTTCTCTGCGCTTTTTTACCAGTTTTCTTAGGTGCAGAGCACGCTGGAAAGATAGTAGAGGTTCTTCCAAAAGACTTGATCGATGGCCTTGGTGTAGCAGGTGGCATCATGCCAGCTATCGGCTTCGCAGTACTGATGAAAATCATGATGAAGAATGCCTACATCCCTTATTTCATTCTTGGTTTTGTCGCCGCAGCTTGGCTGCAACTACCTATCTTAGCTATTGCAGCGGCTGCGACAGCAATGGCAATTATCGACTTCATGCGTAAATCGGAACCCACTCCTGTAGCAACAGCAGGCTCAACTAAGGACTTTGAAGATGGAATCTAACGTAAGCAACGAACTAAACCTTAAGGTAACGGATCCAGCAGTTCAGCCCGCTCCTGGTATCTCCGATGACGAGTATGAAAATAAAGAAATTGGTATTGAGTTAACCAAAGCCGACATCAATAAGATGGCCTGGCGTTCATTATTGCTACAAGCGTCATTCAACTATGAACGTATGCAGGCATCGGGTTGGTTGTACGGCCTATTGCCAGCTCTTAAAAAAATCCACACTAATAAAGCTGACCTTTCAAAAGCGATGCAGGGCCATATGGGTTTCTTTAATACACACCCATTCTTGGTGACTTTTGTTATGGGTATTGTTTTGGCAATGGAGCGTTCAAAACAGAACATTAATAGTATTCAAAGTACCAAAATAGCCGTTGGTGCGCCGATGGGGGGAATCGGTGACGCTATGTTCTGGCTAACGTTACTACCCATATGTGGTGGTATAGGTGCAGACCTTGCTCTCCAAGGTTCAATCATGGGCGCAGTGTTCTTTATTGTTTTGTTCAATGCCGTGCATTTTGGCTTGAGATTTGGACTTGCACATTATGCCTACCGTATGGGTGTTGCTGCGATACC
Organism: Vibrio mediterranei; assembly: GCF_900088415.1. Taxonomy (GTDB): domain Bacteria; phylum Pseudomonadota; class Gammaproteobacteria; order Enterobacterales; family Vibrionaceae; genus Vibrio; species Vibrio mediterranei. The sequence goes on along the minus strand of NZ_FLLQ01000001.1, from coordinate 1,355,450 downwards.
AGTAATCAAAGCGAATACCAAAAAAGTAGGACACGCTGCTTCCATGGTTGGTATGACGGTAATTGGAGCACTAGTTGCTACCTACGTCCGACTATCCACGACTGCAGAAATCAATGCAGGTGATGCAGTGGTCAAACTTCAGGCCGATGTGATTGACAAATTGATGCCAGCATTCCTTCCGCTTGTCTACACCTTAGCGATGTACGCCTTGGTAAAACGTGGATGGAGCCCACTAAAACTTATTGGTATCACGGTAACACTGGGTGTTGTTGGTCGCTTTATGGGATTCCTGTAAGCCGCTTATCAATCGATAAATAACATATGGGGCTAATTTTTTAGCCCCAAAAAGGAAGACATATGATTGCTGTAATTTTATCGGGTCATGGTGGGTTCGCTTCTGGTATTGCCGAAGCGATCACACAAGTTATCGGAGAACAACCTCAATTCGGTTTTATTGATTTTCCAGAAGAGTCCACGACCCCTTTGCTGGAACAGGAAATGCGCCAGAAAATTAAAGAATTGGACTCCAATGAAGGAATAGTGTTCCTTACCGATTTATTGGGTGGCACACCGTTTAGAACCGCTTCTCTAATCAGTCAGGAACGCTCAGACATTCAAGTTATTACTGGTACAAATATGCAAATGGCTGCAGAAATGCTTCTTGAGCGCGACGGATTGGCATTAGCAGAATTTCCCGACCAAGCCATTGAGTGTGGTCGTCGAGGAGTAACCTCTCTTGCGGCAGAAATGACCACGAAAAATGATAACTCGGTGATGGTTGAAGAAAATGGTATCTGAAGTTTTATATTATCGAGTACCAAAGCTCTTGCATGACCAAACGTGGCTAGATGATGCTGTCATCGGCATCAACAGTAGCGGTTTTATCGAAGAAATTCAGTCTTATGACTCTGTGAAGCACACAAAATTCACAAATTTAGGTGACAGCATTCTCTTACCGGGTCTAATCGATAGCCATGTTCATGGCGCTAAAGGCTGTGATGTCATGGATGCAAGTCATCAGAGTTTAGACAGCATGTCTCGCTACTTCGCTAGTTTAGGTGTTACTGCATTTGTTGCCACTACCGTCACCGCACCAATAGCTAAAATACGCGCGGCTTTACAACAAGTTGCTAAAAGCAAACTACTAGGACTTTCTGGCGCGGAGCTACTCGGATCGTATTTAGAAGGACCCTATTTTACTGAAAAGAACAAAGGCGCTCATCCAACAGAATGGTTTCGTGAACTATCAATTGAAGAGCTCGATAATTGGATTTCTTATAGCGATAACCAACTCGTGACTGTTGCTCTCGCTCCAGAGAAGAAAGGTGCGATTGAAGCGATTCAATACCTGCGCAAACAAGGGATAAAAGTCATGCTCGGGCATACCGATGCCAGTTACGAGCAGACTAATGCCGCTCTTGATGCGGGAGCAAATGGCATTGTCCACTGTTACAACGGCATGAGAGGTATACATCATCGAGATCCAGGTACAGTAGGCGCAGGTTTGATTCACCCTGAAAGCTATGTAGAGATGATTGCTGATGGACATCACGTTCATCCAAGTGCCATCGATATCGCCCACCGCTGTTGTGGCTCCCGAATGACTCTTATTACCGATGCCATGTGCGCAGCGGGTATGCCTGATGGTCAATATTCTCTTGGAGAATACCAAGTAAAAATGAACAAAGGCGTTGTCACTACGACATCCGGAAGCTTAGCTGGGAGCACTCTTAACTTGCTAGATGCAGTGCTTAGTGTTCAGCGATGGCTTGATATTCCTCTAGAGCAAGCCTGGCTTATGGCATCACTAACTCCCGCTAAATCGCTAGGCTTACAACAAAAATTGGGCTCATTAGAAGTAGGAAAAGCTGCTTCGATGGTCGCTATTAATTCAGATTTTTCTATTACCAAAACTTGGGTTAACGGTCGAATCGTATTTGATTCTGAAGTGTCGCCAAGTCAGGAGGTTCCATGTATTTAATTTCTTCTCGTGAAATGCTAAAACGTGCTCAACTTGGTGGCTACGCAGTGCCTGCATTCAATATCCACAACTTAGAAACTGTCCAAGTCGTTGTGGAAACTGCATCTGAAATGGGGTCTCCGGTAATCCTTGCAGGCACTCCCGGAACCTATGACTATGCTGGTACCGACTACTTAATAAGCATATGTAAAGAAGCCGCTCATAAGCACTCTATACCTTTAGTGCTTCATTTAGATCACCATGAAGACCTACAAGATATCCGACATAAAGTTGAACACGGCATCCGTTCAGTCATGATCGATGGCTCTCATTATGCCTTTGATCAAAATATCGAAATAGTCCGCTCTGTCGTCCAATACTGCAATCGATTTGATGCCAGTGTTGAGGCGGAACTAGGTCGCCTCGGAGGTCAAGAAGATGACTTAATTGTTGATAGCGCCGATGCATTGATGACAGACCCAGCCTCAGCTGCAGAATTTGTCCGCCGAACGGGGATAGACTCGCTGGCTGTAGCCATCGGAACGGCTCACGGATTATACAAAGCTGAGCCACAACTAGACTTTGACCGACTGGAGAAAATCCGTTCAATGGTTGATATCCCATTAGTTCTCCATGGTGCTTCTGGCGTTCCTGATGAGATGGTAAATCGATGTATTGATTTAGGTATTTGTAAGGTTAATGTCGCAACAGAGCTAAAGATTGCATTCTCTAACGCGGTTAAAGATCATTTCAGTGAACATCCTGACGCGAATGACCCTCGTAAGTACATCACCCCAGGTAAAGCCGCTATGAAACAAGTGGTTATCGATAAAATAAGAATGTGTCGCAGTGAAGGCCGACTGTAACCCTATCTATTCACAAACCAAAATTTAACAACACCTGCCCCCTATATTAGGTGTTCGGGCATTCCTACCGGAGTGCCCTTTTTTGTATTTGAAAGTATGCGTTAACCGCATTTTCAGATTATTTATGCTTCCATAGGTATGTTTATGAATAATGAAACCTTGCATTAGTCTTGGCGAATTAATTAACTAGCTCATTTGTCCGTTAGTATGACTTCATTATCAAATGTTCATATTAACTAAACGCAACATTAAATATATTCATACATACTTAACCTTATTTTTTCCTTATCGTATCGGCGTGTTTTGACAGAGATCAACAAACTTGATGATTCCCTGTCTGCACTTTCACGCTTTGACCAAAAGTAGTCGATGACAAAAACGATAGGAAATGGTTATGAAATGGCCGATAAAAGCGCTGGCAGTCGCGCTAAGTTGCTCACTTGGGGCGACACAATCTTTTGCAATCAATCTCGAACCCCTAGATAAAGACTTTACCCTACAAATCCTTGGTTCTGGAGGTCCCATCTCTGATGATATGCGCGCCTCATCGGGAGAATTGATTTGGTGGAAAGGCAAATCAAGAATCATGATTGACGCGGGTGGTGGTAACTACCTACGATTTGGCCAAGCAGGAGGCAAACTCGAAGACCTCGATCTTTTAGCCATCACTCACTTCCACACCGATCACGTTGCCGATCTTCCAGCCCTGCTTAAAGGCGCTTACTTTTTCGAACGTGAAGACGCACTAGATATCACCGGTCCAGAAGCTGGTTCTGCATTCCCGAGTTTAACAGGCTATATGGATGCGATGTTCAATCAGGAACACGGAGCTTACGCTTACCTTAATGGACTTTATGATGGCTCAGATGGCTTGTTCCCTATCACCCTCACCGATGTTTCTTATCAAAAAACCACACCACAAAAAATCTACGAATTAGATGGGCTTACTGTTTATGCACTCGGCATCCCTCATGGCGATGTACCCACTTTGGCATACCGAATTGAGAGTGAGGACGGCGTCATTGTTATTTCTGCAGACCAAAATGGCAGTAATCCCGCCTTCATTCCTTTTGCCAAAGGCGCTGACATTCTAGTAATGCCTATGGCCATTCACGAAGAAGCCGATGCTATCTCATCGTTTATGCATGCGAAACCTTCGACCGTGGGGGAAATTGCCGCTGAAATTAATCCTAAGCTACTGATTTTAAATCACTGGATGGGGCTAGGCCTAAAGCGTAAAGCACAGTCAGTGGAGATCGTGAAAAAGTACTACAAAGGAAAAATATTCTCTGCTCGTGATCTGTCGAGCTTCCCAATGGCGTCTTTCAAGGAGACTTCAAATGAACAATAAAATGGCTATATCAATCGCACTCAGCTCACTGGTATCAATGAACGCGGCACTCGCTGCCATCAGTGAATCTGCTGAAGCTCCTGTTACCGCTCAGCCAACAGAACAGCATGGCGGTAAATGTGCCGCAGGTAAATGTGGAACCGAAAAACGCTTTGAAAAACAAGAGCTCGATAGCGATCCACAAGATAAGTTAGTGCGCGCGCGTGACGGGAAGTGCGGCCTCTCTGGTCAAGGTATCAATGCGCCTGCTGACGCAGTGACATCAGCAAACAGTAAGGTGACAGGTGGAGTATGCGGACAATAACCAACACCAGCAAGGGATTGGGTCTGCGTATGGAGCATGTGGATATGCTGAGTGACATGCCTAAGCATCCCGATATCGACTTTCTCGAGCTCGCACCTGAAAACTGGATGAATCTTGGTGGCGCAAAACGGGAGCGTTTGGAGCAAATCGCTGACAAATACCCCTTGGTTGCTCACGGTCTTAGTCTATCCATTGGTGATTGCGTGCCGTTAAACGAAAGCTACCTGAAAGATGTCGCCCGTTTTCTTAATGAGTTTGATATCGAGATTTACAGTGACCATTTGAGTTTTTCTCGGGACAGTCAGGGCTATCTTTATGACCTGCTACCGATCCCAAGAAGCAGAGAGAATATCGACTATCTAGCCTCTCGAATCCAACGCGTGCAAGACGTGGTCGCTAGGCCTTTGGTGCTCGAAAACATCTCGTTTTATCACAATTATGACAACGACATTCCTGAAGGCGAGTTCTTTTCAGAGCTTATCGAGAAATCTGGCTGTCAGATGCTGCTGGATATCAATAATGTCTACGTCAACAGCATCAACTACGGTTTTGATGCTTATGAGATGCTGCAAAGCCTGCCGAGCGACGCGATTGGCTATTACCACATTGCAGGACATCTGCAGCAGAGCGATCAGTCATTACTCGATACTCATGGCAAACCCGTCTCTGACTCAGTAATTGAATTGGCTCATTATGTGTTTAACCTCCACGGCAACAAACCACTACTGTTAGAGAGAGACCACAACGTACCACCACTGGTCGTCCTTACTGAAGAGCTACGAGACATCCATGCAGTTGTCAAAGCTGCTGAACGACAAGTCCAGCTGTCTGAAAGTGGGGTCCTCTATGCTTAGCCCTCCAGGATTGATGCTCCAGCAAACTGAAGCACTTGCGCAGAAGATACGATTAGGTCGTATTGAAGGATGCCAATACGGTGAGTTTATTCGCGACAACGTTTTTGGTGTCGTAAACAACACCTTTCCTTTTTTCGTTGAGCGAGTCGGTCATCAAGCTTTGGTTCAGTTAGTGGAAGACTTTCTGTTGCAGCATTGTGCAATGGAACCTGAGTTTCATCACATCGCGACAGAGTTCGTGCAGTTCATTCAGCATGGTACTTGGGTCAACCAACTTGACCTTATGGTACTTGAATACGAGTGGATCGCCTTCAGCGCAGAAATTGACCAAACTCGAATCAATATCGAGTCTTGCAGTGACATTGTGTATCAGAACCCTGAGCAATACACCTTGAGCTGCAATCCCACTCTGCACTTAGTGGAATTGCCTTTTGAGGTGTCTAGTCACTCAATACAAATAACCGATAGCACTCCACCAAACTACTACGCGGTATTTCGAAACGCTCAACACCATGTTGTCTCACAAAAACTTCGGCCCATCGATGTGGCACTGATTCAGACCCTTCAACCCTCATATTGTTCGAGCTTACAGACATTCCAACAACAAACTGAAGCTCAACTCGCCGATTTCGATGTACGTCTTTGGCTACAACATTTCACCCATCTCGGGCTGTTAAACATCAACACCCTAGGAGAATAAAATGATTAAGTCAGTCTTAACTTGGTATGACAACCTTATCGACAAGTGCCGAAAAATCGACTTTTTGGTTCTACTGTCTATTCGTCTTTTCTTGGTTCCGGTTATCTATGTCGGAGCGCGCTCTAAAGTACTGGGATTCGCGGGCACGGTTGCCTGGTTTGGCGCCCCCGTAGCAGACGGTGGACTTAACCTCCCGTTTCCAGAACTTCTTGCGTTCCTCGCTGCTGCAACTGAAGTCGTCGGGTGTATCTGTATTGCCCTAGGCTTGTTTACTCGCATTATCGCGATTCCAATGATTTTTATGATGAGTGTGGCCAGTGCCATGGTGCATTGGAAACATGGCTGGGATGCGATTGCGACAGGGAGTATGGAATCAACCATTCGTCTAAACGGCTTTATCACTTGGTTGGCGGAGAACTTTCCGGGCCGCTACAACTACATTACCGAACTTGGTGACCCGGTTATGCTCAATAACGGTATGGAATTCGCTGCCACCTACTTCGTGATGTTAATGGTGCTTTTTGTCTACGGCGGTGGCCGTTATCTAAGCCTCGATTACTGGCTAAAAAAGCCCTTTCTAAACAAGCCTGCAAACGCTTAATCACCCAATAAAAACCTATCTTTCTACTATTTCTGCCCGCTACGCTCGTAGCGGGAAGGGGATGCTATGTTAACAGATGTCGTTGATCTGTCGCGTCTGCAATTTGCTAGTACCGCGCTGTATCATTTTATATTCGTGCCTCTCACTATAGGGCTATCATTCTTGCTGGCCATCATGGAATCGGTCTATGTGATGACGGGCAAAACCATTTACAAGGATATGACCAAGTTCTGGGGCAAGCTCTTTGGAATCAACTTTGCCGTAGGGGTTGCAACAGGCTTAACCATGGAGTTTCAATTTGGTACCAACTGGTCATATTACTCTCACTACGTTGGTGACATCTTTGGGGCCCCGCTTGCGATTGAAGCACTAGTCGCCTTTTTTCTTGAATCGACATTGGTCGGGATGTTCTTCTTTGGTTGGGATCGGTTAAGTAAGCGTCAACACCTCACAGTTACTTGGCTTACTGCACTGGGTTCAAATTTCTCTGGTCTTTGGATTTTGATGGCTAATGGCTGGATGCAAAACCCTGTCGGTGCCGAGTTCAATTTTGAAACAATGCGTATGGAAATGACCAGTTTCACCGACGTGATTTTCAACCCAGTAACACAAGTGAAATTCGTTCATACCGTCGCCGCAGGTTACACCACTGGTGCACTATTTATCATGGGTATCAGCGCTTACTACTTGCTGAAAAATCGGGACGTGGCATTTGCAAAACGTTCATTTGCTATCGCCTGTTCGTTCGGCATGGCTGCCATCTTTTCCACACTTATACTCGGCGATGAATCTGGCTATGAACTTGGCGATGTTCAAAAGGTTAAGCTCGCAGCGATTGAAGCGGAGTGGCACACCGAAGCAGCACCAGCTTCATTTACCGTCTTCGGACTTCCCAATCAAGAAACCATGGAAACCGATTATGCGCTTAAGATCCCTTATCTAATGGGCATTATCGCAACACGCTCATTGGATAAACCTGTGTTGGGTATTAGGGACCTCATGGCAATCAACGAACAACGAATCCGCAACGGAATGATCGCCTATGGTTTACTCGAGCGTTTAAGAATTGGTGATAAAACCGCTGAGAACATCGCTAAGTTCAATGACGTTAAGTCTGACCTTGGTTACGGTCTTCTGCTGAAGAAATACGCGCCCAATGTCTCTGATGCCAGCGAACAACAAATCAAAATGGCTACACAAGACACCATTCCGCAAGTCGCACCACTGTTCTGGAGCTTCAGAATTATGGTGGTGTGTGGCGTCTTGATGTTCGCACTGATTGGCTTTTCGTTTATTCAAGTTTGCCGTCAGAAAATCGGCAGCCAACGATGGCTACTTAAATCAGTACTTTGGGCGATTCCACTACCATGGATAGCTTGTGAAGCTGGATGGTTTGTTGCTGAGTATGGCCGACAACCGTGGGCCATTGGTGAAGTTCTGCCTGTCAGTATGGCCACATCAAACTTGGCTGCCAGTGATATTTGGATTTCGCTAGGAGCCGTTTACGTGCTCTATACCCTGTTTCTTATCGCTGAAATGTATTTGATGGTGAAATTCTCCCGCCGCGGACCAAGTGTACTGAAAACCGGGCGTTACTATCACGAACAACACCGCTCACTCGACAATGTTATCGACAACTACAAATAAGGAGGTCATATGTTTGACTATGAAGCACTCCGCCTTTTCACATGGGCGATTGTCGGCATCCTGATCATTGGTTTTGCTATCGCCGACGGCTTCGATATGGGCGTCGCCGCACTACTGCCTGTTGCCGGAAAAAGTAATGTTGAACGTAGGGTTATGATCAATAGCATTGCCCCGCATTGGGACGGGAACCAAGTTTGGCTGATCACTGCGGGGGGAGCGATATTCGCCATCTGGCCTGCCGTCTATGCCACAGCTTTCTCTAGTTTTTACTTGGCATTGGTTCTTGTTCTTGCCGCGCTATGGTTGCGCCCTATTGGCATGGATTATCGCAACAAAATTGACGACCCTAGATGGCGACGCGCTTGTGATGTTGCTCTAACTGTCAGTGGTCTCGTACCACCTTTAGTATTTGGTATTGGCTTTGGCAATTTGTTTGTAGGTCTGCCATTCGAGCTCAATGAATTGCTGATGATCAGTTATAAGGGCGGATTTTGGAGCTTGTTTACTCCTCTCCCCATAGCGTGCAGTGTCGTGGCGGTGGCCATGACTCTGCTTCAAGGAGCTACCTTCCTGCAACTAAAAACGGTAGGAGAGCTTAATGAAAGAGCACGATCCATCGCAGTGTGGACCGCGTGTACCGCGCTGATTATGTTCGTTGTCGGTGGCGTCATCGCCAATGGCCAAGATGGCTATATCATCCAAAGCCTTATCGATACCAATGGCGTTTCAAACCCAGTAAGCAAAGAGGTCTCGGTTGTCAGCCATAATATGCTGCATAACTTTGTTAGCTACCCTACGTTATTTATCGTACCTCTCACGGCATGCGCTATGTTACTTTGTTCAGCACTGCTGTCCACGGCTAAGCACGCTGGCTGGGCATTTTTGTGCTCGAGTTTGGCAATTCTAACCATCATATTGACCGCAGGCATTGCACTATTTCCAATGATTATTCCATCAAGTTTAGTACCTTCTCACAGCTTGACGTTGTGGGATGCCACGTCAAGCTACAAAACGCTCAGCATCATCTCAGTGGTCGCCGTTGTGGTTGTCCCTGTAATCCTTGGATACACGACTTGGTGTTATTACAAGATGTTCGGCCGAATCGACAAGCAATTCATTGAAGACAACAGCACATCGCTGTACTAGGGAGATAAAACGTATGTGGTATATCTGTTGGGTTCTAGGTGTGTTGCTCGCATGCTCCTTCGGGGTCATCAATGCGATGTGGTTAGAGCAACGCAATAAAGAAGATATGGATGGTTAATCCATTGTCTGAAAAGACAAAAGCCCACGTTGTCGTGGGCTTTCTCGTTTGTCTACTTATTTTGTACGATTAGTTCATACGCGGTTGAATCAAGTTGAAGTTTGCTGGGATATTGCTATCTAGAACGCCCATAAACTTGTTCAGTACCGATTGGTCTCCGGTTACTTTTAACGCACCAGTAGCAAGGGCATCTTTTACTGTCAGTTTGTGGCTGATGATACCAAACAGCGTCATGTTATCGGCTTTGATCGTACCCATTGAATCTTGAGGGTGATAATCCAGCGCTGAGTTCATTACACCATTCTCGACTTCTACACCAAATGATTCTCCGTTTAATTCAAAATCAAAGGCAATTCGGCCTGCATCTAATGACTTCTGAGGAACGATACGTGTTGCGAACACATCCATCATCAAATCAGAAGGAATGGCTTTAATCACATCTGGACCTGCTGAGTTCACAACTTGTGGCAACAAGTTATCGTTACGAAGCTCTTTTGCAGCCGTCAAATACCAGTTGCGATTAAGCGCGGTTTCCTCTTGGAAGCCTAGTTGTTCAAACGCATCAGCCATCAAGTAATTGGCTTTCTTGTTGTCTTTGTTATACGACTCAATGTTGTTTAGCAGCTGAACAGTAAATGCATAATCACCTTGTTGGTAGTAATCCAGCGCTTTCTCAATCACGACATCCTCGCCACCAAAGCTCTCAACATAACGCTTACCGGTATCTGCATCAGTGTGACGAGCTATTTCCACTGGGTTACCGTCGAACCAACCTAGGTTGTTAACGTAGGTAGCAATGACATTGTTTTCGAAGTTGCCGTAGTAATCTCGGTTGTTCCACTGTTTCATGATCGGGTCAGCGATTTCGATCTTCTTAGCAATATCTCTTGGACGATAACCGTAGTTAGCTAATCGAGTGGTTTGGTCGTTAATCGCTTTGTACAAATCACGCTGACCTTTCATGTAGTTAATGACTTCTTCGTTACCCCAAGTTGGCCATGTATGAGGGCCAAATAGTACTTTCGCACTGTCGTGCCATTCAACAATCGCATTATTGATGTATTTCGCCCATTTACCAGCGTCACGCGTTTTAGCGCCGCGCATCGTGTAAATGTTGTGTTGAAGATGATTAACGTCTTCAGCCATAGAAACCGCACCCCAAGCTGGGATTTCGAAGACCATTTCCGATGGCGCTTCTGATTCAGGAACCAAACGGAAGTCGAATTGCAAACCATCAATGGTAACCGATTCTTTTTGCTTAGTGATTTCGTGAACCGTAGTTGGCAAGCCATTAGCACCCGCAGCCACCAGCGGACCTAGTGCTGCTGTGGTAATACCTTTTTCATTTTTCGGTAGCAGGAAGCCATATTGGTACACAGCACGACGACTCATAATGTTACCAAACAGTACGTTTTCACCTACGGCATGCTCAACAAAACCTTGTGGTACATATACTGGAATCTTGCCACTCGCAATATCTTGCTCAGATGCAAGACCTGACTTAATAACACCTTCAATGCCACCATAATGGTCGGTGTGAGAGTGTGAAATGATGATAGCTTTTAACGGACGGTTGCCTCGATGCTTCGCGTAAAGCTCATAAGCCGCTTTCATGGTTTCTGGTGAATATTCGATATCATAAAGAATGATGCCGTTGTCCGTTTCGATGATGGTTAAGTTAGACACATCATTACCGCGTACCTGATAGATTTTGTTTGGTAGCACTTCGTACAAACCGCCACGGTTTACCAACTGAGAATGACGCCATAAGCTTGGGTTCACCGTATCTGGTGCTTGTTTACCTTGCACAAACTGCATTGCTGGCACATCAGCAATACCTTTGATGAGTCCACCATTATCTAGGGGAGCAATAAAGCCGCGATCTACTTCTTCAAACGCTTTTTTATTGTTGAAGTCTAACTGTTTGTAAACCTCTTGGTTGGCCTTTGCCGTGTATGACGTTGCACCCTTTGAGTTCGCAGTGAAGTCATAACTATCTAATGGCGCGGCATTGAGTGCCTGGGCCATAACCATAGTAAGCGGAAGGAGTGTGAAGAGCGTTTTAGTTGACTGTTTCATGGATACCTCGTTCAAAATTATTTTGCTTTGTTAAGCTGACGAGATGCATGTTAATCAAACCGATTCGCTTGAACGATAGTGCAGAATTTAGAAGTCGATTAAATATGATTCAGTTATTGAGATTTATCTTCAATTGTCTGAGTGGCATACACTTTTTTGTATTAATAGAACTAAAAAAATGGCCCTCAGTAACTGAGGGCCATTTGATGTATTAACTATGCTAAATCACAAAGATGGTGATTAGTCTAACTCGACTAGGTTCTTCTCAAATGCTTCATGCTGAGCTTGAACCGCTTTGTCTGGGCCACCAGTCATTGAGCTAACTACCATAATCGCAATCCAAGATAGGATAAACCCAGGAACGATTTCGTAGATATCGAAGATGCCGCCAGTTAGCTGTTTCCAAACTACGATAGTCACACCACCAACTAAAATACCCGCGATAGCGCCATTACGGTTCATACCAGACCAGTATAGGCTTAGTAGGATTGCAGGACCAAAGGCAGCACCGAACCCAGCCCACGCATAAGACACTAGTCCAAGTACCGAGCTGTCTGGAGTCATCGCAAGAACCAGTGCGATAATTGACAATAAGATAACACCGACACGACCTACCATCACTACTTGCTCAGATGTCGCATCTTTGTTGATGATTTGCTTGTAGAAATCTTCTGCCAACGCCGACGAAGACACCAATAGCTGAGAATCCGCTGTACTCATAATAGCCGCGAGAATTGCAGCCAAAAGGATACCAGCGACTACTGGGTGGAATAGCGCATTAACTAGTAACATGAAGATTTTCTCACCATCTGCCAGTACATCGCCACCAGTGCCTGTAGTGTAAACCAGACCTACAACACCCACTAGCATTGCACCAAGCATAGACAACGCAGACCAAACTACAGCAATACGACGAGCAGTCGTTAAGTCTTTGTTTGAACGAGATGCTTTAAAACGCGCGAGGATGTGTGGCTGACCAAAGTAACCTAGACCCCATGCCACTAGAGAGATGATAGCGATTGCAGATAGCGGCTGGCCTTTCGTGTCATTCCATAGAGTAAGAAGCTCTGGGTTAATGGCTTCAAGATCAGACGTTAGCTGACCGAACCCACCTTGCATACCAATCACAGGAACAATCATCAGTGCCGCTGCCATCAATAGGCCCTGAACTAAGTCAGTCCAAGATACTGCTAGGAAGCCACCGAATAACGTGTACGAGACAACACATACCGTACCGATGATGACGGCAATGGTGTAATCCAAGCCAAATACTGTTTCAAACAGTTTACCACCTGCCACTAGACCAGAACTGGTATAGAAAAGGAAGAAAAGCAAAATGAAGAACGCAGATACAACCTGAATCACTTTTGAATTGTCGTTAAAACGACGAGACAAATATTCAGGCAGGGTCAGTGCGTCAGTAGTAATACTGTAAGTACGTAGTCGTTTTGCACAGATTAGCCAGTTTAGCCATGTACCTACCAGCAAGCCGCCAGCAAGCCAGAAAGCTTCAATACCTGCTGCATACGCATAGCCAGGAAGACCTAGCAGTAACCAGCCACTCATATCCGATGCACCTGCAGACAAAGCCGCTGGCCATGGTCCTAATGAACGACCACCTAGAAAGTAGTCGCTAGAATTGGCCGTGCGCTTGTAAGCAATCACACCGATAGCGAGCATCAACGCCAAATAAGCGATGAAAGTAGTTGTAATAGCGAAGCTATTTTGAATCATTATTATTTCCTCATCCTAGAATACAGCCTCCAACATAACGGTGATATTGGAGGCTGGTAGGGGTCCGTAACCTTATGTCACTAGCTACCAAGCTCAAGCAAAGTAGCGTTGCCCCCCACTGCTGTAATATTGATGGTTCTTGTTCTTTCTGTTATGAACCTCAACACGAGATTCGGATCGTGCGCCACAGGCAGCAGCGCCAAATCCGTCTCAGACACCAAAAGACCTATCGCTCCATCGCGATTAGCCAGTTGATGGTTAACCTGCCATTCAGTGTCTTTAGAGCCAACAAGACCAACCACTCGTACATCGAACTCGATAAAGGTGGAAGCTTCTTCTAAAGCCACAAATTGAACTAGGTTAGTAGGCAGTTGAGAACGCTCGACTGCCGATTTTAAAATTTGATTAAACTTGTCGTTACCAGAACAAACAATGACACCATTACCAGCGATAAGTGCTGCGGTAATTTGCGCCATTGCCGCGATCTTAGCTTGTGCTTCTTCGCTCTCTAGAACCACTAAAACCACACCACGCCCCGCCGCATAAAGCTCATTGGTTTCACCCGTTGGCCCTGGCATCACATGCGGGTTAGCTAATAACACGTTAGCTTGTTGAATATGGAATGCCATCACGCTAGCGAGCGTAGCGTTCAGTTCATTCATATTACGCTGAGCAGAAAGTAAGCACTCACGTTGCTCAGCAAAATCACTAAGATTCCAACCTTCCCATGCTGTCAAAACATCGGAGAAAATAGTTGCGTTATTGACCATGATTTTTCTCCTTATTTCGCCGCTTGATTAGCGTTGGCGTTAATGACATCAGTAAAGCGATATAGGTAGTGTGGGCCACCAGCTTTTGGTCCAGTTCCGGAGAGACCCTGTCCTCCAAATGGTTGAACCCCTACCACCGCACCGACTTGATCACGGTTGATGTAGCAGTTCCCCACTCGAGCGTGTTTTTCCACCCACTCGTACGTCGATTCATTACGGCTGTGGACACCTAGCGTCAAGCCAAAACCTGTGGCGTTGATGCTATCAACCACTTTTGGTAGTTCAGATGCTTTGAAGCGGACGATATGGAGAATAGGACCGAAATGTTCTTCCGTTAGCACAGAGATATCAGAAATTTCAAACGCACAAGGCGGTACAAAATCCCCTTCTTGGCACTCGGCATCAAGCGACAGTTGCGCCACTTTGTTGCCTTGTTTTGTCATCGCTTCAATATGTGCCAGTAGTTTTTGCTTCGCATTGGCATCAATTACTGGGCCCACATCGGTAGCATGCAGATATGGCAAGCCCACTTTAAGCTCATCCATTGCGCCTTGAATCAGGTTAATAACACGCTCCGCAATGTCCTCTTGAATAAACAGAACACGCAATGCAGAACAGCGCTGTCCGGCAGAAGCGAAGGCAGAGCGAACAACATCGCGAACGACTTGCTCAGGCAGTGCGGTCGAGTCAACAATCATCGCATTTTGACCGCCGGTCTCTGCAATAAATGGTACTGGCGCAACTTGACGTGCTGCAAGCGTGCTATTGATGCGCTGGGCCGTTGGCGTAGAGCCAGTAAAGGCAACACCAGCAATCGCTGGGTGCGAGGTTAACGCCTGACCTACATCAGCACCGCGTCCTGTAATCAGTTGAATCGCATCAGCAGGGAAGCCTGCTTCAAGCATTAACTCAACAGCACGTACAGCGATAAGAGAAGTTTGCTCCGCAGGTTTAGCCACAACGGTATTACCCGCAACCAATGCTGCCGTGACCTGACCTAGGAAAATCGCCAGTGGGAAGTTCCACGGACTAATACAAACAAACACACCTCGTCCGCCGCGTGTCAATGTTTTTGACTGACCGTCAAAGCCAAGTACCGATTGCGTTTCAAAAATATGTGGTTGTTTCGCATAGTAACGACAGAAATCGACCGCTTCGCGCACTTCATCAATACTGTCGTGAATGGTCTTACCCGCTTCCTGATGGCAAATCGCCACCAACTCATGAAGATTTTCTTCTAGCTTGTCTGCCAATGTTAGTAAGCACTGACCACGCTCAACATATGGTGTCTGCGACCAACTAGTGAAACCTTGCTCTGCTACTCGGATAGCTTCGGAAACATGATCAAGGTTAGCCATAGCCACTTGCCCCACGACAAGACGGCGATCATAAGGCGCAGTGATCGTATCAACGTTAGTACCTTCCTTGATCATGCTTTCGTATTGCGATTGACCATTAATGATCGGAGCACCTTGCCACTGCTTAGCTCGGAACACTTCAACTTTGTGCTCGTAGTCTTTCACTTCGCTCTCAATATCAACGTTCACACCCACGGAGTTTTTACGATCGGCAAAAATAGCGGGAGGTAGATCGATATTAGCGTTGTGTAGGGTGTCATTGGCGAGCAATGCGTCTACCGGATGAACAGTTAAGCTGTCAACAGGACAACGCGCATCAACAAGGCGGTGAACAAAGCTGCTGTTTGCACCGTTTTCCAACAGACGACGCACTAGGTATGGCAGCAAGTCTTTGTGACTACCCACTGGTGCGTAGATTCGTACTGGCTGTTTATGCGTATCCATCACATGGTCATAAAGTGAATCACCCATACCATGTAAACGCTGGAATTCGTAATCGGTGTGCTGAGCCATTGTCGCAATAGCCGTCACTGTGTGTGCATTGTGACTCGCAAACTGCGGGAAAATATTGCCACGCACGTTTTCACTCAATAGGAATCGAGCGCACGCTAGGTATGCAACATCGGTCGCTTCTTTACGGGTATAGACAGGGTACGCATCATAGCCCGCTTGCTGAGACCATTTGATTTCGCTGTCCCAATACGCACCTTTCACTAAGCGGAGTGGAATCAGGTCGCCTTGCTGCTTCGCTAAAGCGTTAACCCAAACCAAAACAGGAAGTGCACGCTTAGAATAAGCCTGGATCACCAGACCAAACTTGCCCCACCCTTTTGCCACGTCGCTACGATACACTTTCTCAAATAATTTAAGTGATAGCTCAAGACGGTCAGCTTCTTCCGCATCAATCGTAATCGCCACATCCAGCTCTCGTGCTCGAGTGAGAAGCTGAGTTAACGTATCGCAAAGCTCAGTCAGCACGCGCTCTTCGTTAGCGACTTCGTAGCGAGGGTGAAGTGCCGACAGCTTGATTGAAACTGATGGTGCTGGAATAGTATCTAAGCCGTATTTATCACTGCCTACTGCTTCGATCGCCATCAGGTAGTCTTTGAAATACTTGTCAGCATCAGATTTAGTGAGCGCCGCTTCACCTAGCATGTCATAAGAGTAGGTAAAACCGCGATCACGCATCTTTTTGCCATTCTTCTGAGCTTCACCAATGCTGCGGCCCAAAACAAACTGATGACCCATGATCTTCATGGCCTGATACATGGCTTTACGAATCACAGGCTCTGAGAACTTGTTGACTAAACGGTTCACTGCTTTTGCTGGGCTTTGTGATTCAGACTCAGCAAGCCCGACAACTTTGCCCGTCAGCATAAGACCCCATGTTGACGCATTGACAAACACAGAGTCAGAATTTTTCAGGTGAGATTTCCAATCAGCGACACTCAGTTTGTCGCGAATAAGCGCATCAGCCGTTGCAGAATCAGGAATGCGCATTAACGCTTCTGCTAAACACATCAGCAAAATGCCTTCTTGAGTATCTAAACTGTACTCAAGCAGCAAAGCATCAATCATTTGAATGGCATTTTTATCGGCACGGATGGCTTCGATAAGCTCGGTGGTTTTCTGTGGGATTTGCTGGGCTTCATCGCCTTGCGGCGTCGCCAGAGGTAAAAGCTGTTTCAACCATTGAGACTCATCCACCATGTAAAGTGGAGAGATCAGTGACCAGAGCTGTTCAAGCGGCTGCTCAACAAACTCCGTTTTTAGCACATCTGTTGCTGTAAACATGTGTGTTCCTCAATCTCTACTCAGCCGCAAAAGACGACTGGACTACTACAATGGCAGGCAGTGTATTTTGAGTGTTAAGGAATTACTTGTCAAAAACTCCGAGCTTTTTGCTGTTTTCTACGCTTATTAACAAAATTAATACAAGGTCACATCGAGTTAGACAAAATGAGCCGTTACAATCTGCAACCAAATTAACATATTGTTTCGTTCTCGCTAAACATTCCCCTCAGTTTTAAAACACAAAAAAGGGATGCACATAGGCACCCCTTCATAATCACCAATGAGAATCGGAGGTTATGACAAATCTTCACCGTTGGATTCAATCACTTTTTTGTACCAGAAGAACGACTTCTTACGAGAACGGTTCAACGTACCATTACCTTTGTTGTCACGGTCAACGTAGATAAAGCCATAGCGTTTACTCATTTCTCCAGTGGATGCGGCGACCAAATCAATGCACCCCCAAGGCGTATAGCCCATCAAAGGCACACCATCTTCAATGGCTTCTCCCATCGCTTTGATATGAGCGCGCAGATAGTCGATGCGATAGTCATCGTTAATCTCACCGTTCGCTTCCACCACATCTTTGGCTCCAAGGCCATTTTCTACTAAAAACAACGGCTTCTGGTAACGATCATAAAGGGTATTCATGGCGATACGCAAACCGAGAGGGTCAATAACCCAGCCCCAATCGCTGGCTTCAAGGTGTGGATTGCGAACCGACTTCACGACATTGGCTTCACTGGTGTTGCCTTTATTCATATCAGCGGAAGCGCAACGAGAGGCGTAGTAACTAAAAGAAATAAAGTCCACAGTGTGCTTTAGAATCTCCAAGTCGCCGTCATGAATCTCAAGTTCTACACCTTTATCGCGGAACGTTCTTTGAGCATAAGATGGGTAATAGCCTCTGGCTTGGACATCAATAAAGAATAGATTCTCTCGATCTTTATCAAGCGCCATTTTGACATCTTCAGGTTTGCAGGAGTACGGATAGAAGTTGCCACCCGCTAACATGCAACCCACTTGGTTATCAGGGTTAATCTCATGGGCGATTTTGGTCACTAGAGCACTTGCCACAAGCTCATGGTGCGCCGCTTGATATTTCACCTGCTCTTTATTCTCACCTTCTTTAAATAGCAGGCCAGCACCAGAGAATGGACTTGCTAGCAAGATGTTGATTTCATTAAATGTGAGCCAATACTTAACCAAACCATCAAATGCTTCAAAACAAGTGCGAGCATAACGCTCAAAAAAACCAATCATTTCACGACTGCGCCACGAACCATATGTGTTCACCAAGTGCATTGGCACGTCGAAATGGCATAAGGTAACAAGAGGTTCAATACCATGCTTCTGACATTCACGGAACAGATCTTGGTAGTAAGCAATCCCTTCTTGATTAGGTTCTAGCTCATCGCCTTTAGGGAAAATTCTTGCCCAAGCAATAGAAGTCCGGAACACTTTGAAACCCATTTCCGCTAATAGCGCGACGTCTTCTTTATAGCGATGATAGAAATCGATAGCTCCATGACTTGGATAAAACTCCGATTCATCGAGCGCTACTTGCTCACGTAGACCCAGCTTAATTGGCATACGATTGTCACCGTACGGAATCATATCGACCGTAGTTAGGCCTTTACCGCCCTCTAGGTGCCCACCCTCAGCTTGGTTAGCAGCGATAGCTCCGCCCCATAAAAAGTTCTCTGGAAATACCGACATTGTTACCCCTCAAATAGTACATCGTGAACCGATGAGCTAGCATTTTATCAACACTATGCCAGCCTCATTTCGGCTGTAATTAAGTTTTTTAACTGGATGTGCTCTTGTTCACAACATTAAAAGTTACCGGTATCATGTTACCAGTAACATCGATAATATGAAGTCCAGTTTGTGAATTAATTGAATTGTGCGGATTGGATCAAATTTTGATTCGTGAGGAGGGAACTTGGGGAAGTGCATTATTGTTATGGGAGTTTCTGGCTCAGGTAAGAGCACAGTAGGCAAAGGGATTGCCGATGTATTAGGCGCAAAGTTTATCGATGGCGATGATCTTCACCCGAGAAGCAATATCGACAAAATGGCCGCAGGCATACCGCTGAGTGATGATGACAGAGCGCCATGGTTGACGCGTATTAACGATGCCGCGTACAGCCTAGGATGCAAGAATGAGCATGGTGTTATTGTTTGCTCTGCACTTAAAAAAGGGTACCGCGACACATTAAGACTTGGCAACAATAACCTTATCTTTGTGTTCCTAGATGGAGAGTTTGAACTCATTCGACAACGTGTCGAACAACGAGGAGGGCATTTTATGAAAGGCTCCCTCCTGCGAAGTCAGTTTGAAGCTCTAGAACGCCCTGATTGTGAACTGGATGTCTTGACTGTACCTATCGACATGCCACTAGAACGTGTGATTCAGACCGCCGTTCGTGATATCCGCAGCCAATTATCTAATGCCACGCTTGAGGTTGTATCATGACTCATACAACCTTACTGGCCGTTACGCAGCGTATCGAGCAGCGCAGTGAAAAATTAAGACAACAATATTTAGCGAATATTGCGAAGCAAAAACTAGCAGGCAAAGGGCGCTCGCAACTCTCGTGCGGCAACCTTGCACACGCCGTGGCTGCAGCGTGCGATGCGGACAAACAGTCCTTACTCAACAACACCAGCGCCAACTTGGCTATCATCTCGTCATACAACGACATGTTGAGCGCTCATAAGCCCTATGAGGGTTATCCGGAACTCATCCAACAAGCGTTAAGTCCGTTAGGCCATACCTCGCAAGTCGCGGGCTGTGTTCCCGCAATGTGCGACGGAGTCACACAAGGACAGCCGGGTATGGATATGTCGCTGTTTTCACGCGATCTTATCGCCCAAAGCACCGCCTTCTCACTCAGCCACAATATGTTTGATGGTAACTTACTGCTTGGTATTTGCGACAAGATAGCGCCCGGTCAATTAATGGGCGCGCTGGCGTATGGTCATCTTCCCACTGCGTTTATTCCCGCAGGTCCAATGGCAACGGGAATCTCTAATGAAGAGAAGGTCATGATTCGCCAACAGCACGCCGCTGGAGAGCTTGGTAAAGATTCGCTGCTAGAGATGGAATGTCGTGCTTACCACAGCAGTGGTACCTGTACCTTCTTTGGCACCGCCAATACCAATCAGTTAGTGTTTGAAGCCATGGGGTTAATGCTACCCGGTAGCGCGTTTGTACCACCAGATTCCCCGCTGCGAACAGCATTAACACAAGATGCCGCGAAGCGAATCGCCAGTAGCATTGCAGGCTCAGCAAATTATCGCCCACTGTGTGACGTGGTCTCAGCAAAAAACTTGATTAACGGTGTGGTAGCGCTACTCGCTTCTGGCGGTAGCACGAATCATAGCATTCATATGATTGCTGTCGCCCGAGCTGCGGGCTTACTACTAACTTGGCAAGACATCAACGATCTTTCGGATATCGTACCTTTGGTCGTCAATATTTACCCAAATGGCACCAGTGATATCAATGCCTTTCACGCGGCGGGCGGTGTCCCTGCCCTCTTAACCAGACTAAACCAGCAAGGGTTACTGCATCGCGATACCGTGACGGCATTTGGCCGTTTTGAAGATCAGCTTTGCTACCCAGAATTAGACTCTCAATCTGATGATTATGCCCTGACTTGGTTACGCTCTAATGGGACGAAAAACCCAGAGGTCATCGCTAATGACAAGCAGTATTACCAAAAAACGGGCGGGCTAAAGCGAGTATCCGGTAACTTAGGGCAAGCTATCGTTAAAGTGTCGGCGGTTAAGCCAGAGCACAAGACTATCGAAGCACCAGCCAAAGTATTTAACGACCAAAACCAAGTGGAAGCAGCCTATCAGCAAGGCGAACTCGAGTGCGACTGCGTGGTCGTCGTGCGTTTTAATGGCCCAGCAGCTAACGGCATGCCTGAGCTGCATAAATTGATGCCATTGCTTGGCAATATCCAAAATAAAGGTTTTAACGTCGCCTTGGTGACCGATGGTCGGCTGTCTGGCGCGTCAGGGAAAATCCCCGCAGCGATTCATGTATCGCCAGAAGCCCTACGAGGTGGGAACATTGCACGTATTCAAGATGGCGATAGAATTCGATTAGATTGCCACCGTGGAGAACTCAGAGTGTTCGCAGGTATCGAGAGTCGCCCACCAGAAGCTCATGATACCGAAATCCATCAAAAGACTTGGGGCAGAGACCTGTTTGCAACTTGTCGCCAGAACGTCTCAGCAGCAGACCGAGGAGCGAGTTTCCTCTTTGCCGACTAAACCATGTTGACCCCGCGAGCCTACCCCCGAGTTTTCATTAAGGCGAGATTTTGAGTTAGAGACTCTCTCCCTCAGTAATCGTAAAGCCCATATCAAAAACTTTTTGCTCGCTTGGGGCTCCTGATAGCGCCGATAGTAATAACTCGGCGCTCTTTTTTCCAATCTCAAATCGTGGTGTATCAATACTTGCCAAGGTTGGGCTAATCACTTTACCCATATCCAGAGCGTTAAAACCAACGACGCTGATGTCCTCAGGAACTCGTTGTTGCTTAGCACGACATGCCATAATAGTACCAATCGCAATATCATCGTTGGTGCAGAATACGCCATCAAGCTCTGGTTGAATCAGCAGAGCTTTGTCGAGCAAAGTACTACCCAAAGCAAAACTAGAGTGCTCTTTGGTTAATACGTGTAGAGGTTCCAGCCCTGCCTCAGTGACCGCTTTATCATAGCCGTGCATACGTAGCTGAGTTCGGGTATCTAGGCGAGCACCAAAATAAGCGATATTGCGCTTACCTTTGGCTATCATTTGCGTCACCACTTCATAAGCCGCCTGCATATGGTCCAAACCGACCGCCATATCAATAGGATTAACCGGTAAATCCATGGCTTCTACCACAGGAATACCTGCGGTTTTTATCATTTGCAGCGTGCGCTCGGTATGATTGGTGTCCGTCAAAATTAGGCCATCTACTTGATAAGAAAGAAAAGATTCGATTTTCTTTTCTTCCACATCACGATCGTAGCTGTAGTGAGCGATCAAGGTATCGTAACCATTGAGGTTAGTCACATGCTCAACACCTTGCGCGAAGCTAGAAAATACTTGGTTAGACAATGAAGGTAACAGTATACCAATCGCTTTACTCGACGATTTCGACAGCATCGCAGGCGTTCTATTATGGATATATCCAAGCTCTTCAACCACTTGAGCGATTTTATCGCGAGTCGCTTGGGCGACCGAATCTGGATTGCGCATGTAGCGACTTACCGTCATTTTAGTGATACCCACTCTATCAGCAATATCTTGCAAAGTTGGGCGTGAACGTTTTGCTTCCATAGTCATTCAACGAGTTCTCAAGTAGTAGTGAATGTTACTGTAACATTTTTGCTGTTAATGAACTAACGGTTATCCAAGTCTCTAGGTAGGGACGGTTGAAGAATAACGATTTTTATATCAGATTCAAATAGATAGCTAGTAATATTAGGCAGGGCAAACAAAATTGGGAGAAAAGAACGGCGAGTATGTAAACTCGCCGATATTAGGGTTTAGCGGTACTCATCATCCAGATCGATATCTAGACATCGAGTCTCAGACAAGGTTTTATACCATTGGCCGGATTTTTTCACCCGACGGTTGCGATTGTCTTCCAGATCAATCTCTACCAAGCCATAGCGGTTCTTGAAAGCATTCATAGGTGAGACATTGTCCGTGAACGCCCAAAGCATGTAGCCTCTACAGTTTGCGCCGTCTTCGATCGCTCTTAGCAAATGGAACAAGTGCCTTGAGATAAAATTAATACGGTAGTCATCTTGAACCTGGCCTTGTTCATCTTTGAACTCAGCTTCATTTTCAATGCCCATACCGTTTTCACTCAAGATCCACTCGATATTGCCGTACTCATTTTTAATGCGCATCGCCATATCATAAACAATAGCCGGATCGATCTCCCAACCTCGAGAGAAGTTCATTTCTCTACCCGGTAAGTCAAAGCCGCTAAAGTACTTTTTCGGATGAAACGGCACGTGCTTTGGCCATTCCGCTTCCGGCGCTTTCACTCTGTGTGGGTAATAGAGGTTGGCTCCAATAAAGTCCACAGTATTATGTTTGATGATCGCAAGGTCTTCTTCCGTTGGTGCGAAATCAATGCCATTGCCTCTCAATAACGTCAACAACTCCGCCGGATATTCTCCTTTGATAGCCGGGTCCAAAAACACACGATTGTAGAACAAATCGTAGATTTCAGCCGCTCGCTTGTCATGCACCGCACTAGAACGTGGATAGGTCACTTCAGGGTTTAGCACCACGCCGATTTTTCCGTCGTAGCCTTTGTCACGATAAGCTTTAACGATTTTTGCCGTCGCCAAGTTTTTGGCATGATTCCACACCATCCACTTATTGGTATCTTGCTCGTACGGGTATCGAATCGCATCAAGATACACTCGGGTTTGCACCACGATAGGCTCATTAAAACTAAACCAGTATTTCACCTTATGAGCGTAACGCTTGAACACTTCCTCCGCGTAGTGCACAAACATATCAACCACTTTAGGCGAGCTCCAGCCACCGTAGTGTTCGAGCAAATAAGCGGGCAGCTCATAATGCTCCAAGCAGAACATTGGTTCTATACCCTTCGCAAGCATAGTATCAATGACCTTATCAACGTAACCTGCATACTCTTCATCTACAATCCCTTGCTCATAATCAAGCATAAAACGAGACCAGTTGATGGAGCTGCGGTAGTGGGTTAAACCCACCACCTGCATTAGGTCAATATCTTCAACATAACGGTTGTAGAAATCGGTCGCAACTGCTGGCCCATAACCCTTGTGCCAGACTTTTCGGTCATTCTTGTACCAAGCATCAATATAAGAATCTTGGCTGTCTTTCTTGCCACTCCAACCTTCGGTTTGCCATGCAGAGGCTGCGGCACCAAGAATAAAACCTTCAGGAAACTTCATAGAGTATTGAGTCATTATGCTTCCTTAAGCCACCGCTTCTTTCGCTTCCGTTTTTTGCTCGCTTTCTAGATTATCGAGCTGCTCTTTGAACTGGTTCTCACACACTTTCACAAATGGTAGGTAGATGAGAATCGAGGTAACAATACAAGCAATCTGAGTCACTACTGCACCAAGCGATCCCCCCGTTGCCAGCCATGAGCTCAGAATCGGTGGACATGTCCAAGGAATCATAACCACGGCTTTACCTGCAAAACCAATCGCCGTTGCGTAGTAGCCAATCATGCCAGTAATCAAAGGTGTGATGATAAATGGAATCGCTAGAATCGGGTTCAGCATGATAGGCATACCAAACACCACTGGCTCGTTGATGTTGAATGCACCTGGACCTACAGAAAGCTTAGCAATCTCTCGCATATCTTTACGTTTCTTACATACTAAAAAGACTGCGACAAGTAAACCAATCGTGACACCTGAACCGCCGATACTCATGTAGATGTCCCAGAAAGGCATCGTGATGATGTTCGGAATTTCTTCCCCGTTTTCATACGCTGTCATGTTCGCAGCAATCGCACCAAGCAACAGCGGCTCACGTAGTGGCTTGATCATTTGGTTACCGTGAATACCCACTACCCAGAAGACCTGAGCTAGGAACATCAGTAGAAGCACGCCTGGTAGACTTTGGATAGCACCTTCAAGCGGACGTTGAATCGCAGCGTACGTTGCATCGTAAAGCGTCATTCCCGAAATCTCGTAGAACGCAAAGCCAAATGTAGCAATCGCAGTAACTGTGATGATAGACGGCAGCAATGCAGAGAACGAGTTCGCCACATTTGGCGGCACCGAATCAGGCATCTTGATTTGTAAAGCGTTGACTTTCAGGAGCTTGCTGTATACCTCAACCGATAGGATCGCGATAAACATGCCCAAGAATAAGCCTTTCGTGTCCGTATATTGGCGAGCAATAACGTTGCTCACTTCAAACGCTTCACCCGCCACAACCACTTCATAGGTTGTCGGAATGACTGCTACGAAACAGATAACAGCAAGCAAACCTGAGTAAGCGTTAACTTGACCATTAAGCTTGCCAAGCTCAAGACCAATCATAAAGATGGCCCCGATGGTCAAGAAGTTCAGTGTCGCATAGTTTATTTGTCCCATGATTGGACGGTATTCAGCCAAAAAGGCAAAGGTTTCAAAGGCAGCAAGACCTGACTGAGTACCCATAACCATGTTAGAAATCAGTACGCCAAACGCACCAACGATAATGACTGGCATCAGCATGACAAATGCTTGTTTGATAGCCATCACGTATTTCAAGCTGGTAAACCAGCCCGCCCAGTAATTGAGCTTTTCTGTAAACGCATTATTAAGCACGAGGTATCCCCTTCCATTCGTGTCGTTCATATTTGTTACGGGTAACATTACGGGTAACAAAACTAGAAAACAAAGAAAAATCCGGATAATTGTTAGCTTGAGCACGAAAAAAAGCCTAATTACTCATCAAGTTTGAGCTAGATAACACTTTTGATAGATCACGTATTGCCGAATTAATAGTTACCCGTAACACTATAGGCAACAAAAAGCACAAATAAGTGTCAATAACAGGAGAAACAACGATGAAAATTCTATTGCTATGTTCAGCGGGTATGTCGACCTCTATCCTAGTAAAAAAAATGGAAGAAGCTGCTAAAAATCAATCTATTGACGCTGAAATATTGGCTGTGCCAATTGCTGAATTCGAAACAAAGCTAGCCGACTGGGATGTGTTCTTACTCGGTCCACAAGTGAAATTCCGCCAACAAGAATTTGCAGCCTTGGCAGCAGAGCAAGGCAAGAAAGTCCTAGCGATCAATCCTATGGATTACGGTGCAATGCGCGGTGAGAAAGTTCTGGCAACAGCCATTGAAGCACTCAGTGAAACAGCTTAAATAGGGGTATCAAATATGGATCTTGAGATCACCATCATGGGCTTAATCTGCAATGCAGGTGAAGCTAGAAGTCTATCCATGGAGTCTATTAAAAGTGCCCGTAACGGACAGTTTGAACAAGCACAAAGCTACCTAGATCAAGCAGATGAAGCAATTCGTCAAGCTCATTTAGTTCAAACGGAATTAATAGGCGCCGATGAAGGTGAAGGTAAAATCCCGGTCACACTAGTGATGGTTCATGCTCAAGACCATTTGATGACCACCATACAAGCAATAGAAAGTGCTCGCGAAACAGTGCATCTGTATCAACGTCTCAACAAACTCGAACAGAGCGTTTTTAACAACGTCAGTATGGCTTAAAATAAGAAAAACGATGCAAATCCGTCAGGTTTGCATCGTTTCATCGCACATTATGTCTTCGATATTTCATCAAAGTAGTGCCAAATCATCTTAGCCACAGGCCCCAACGCTTTATTTTTAGCACACGCCATATAAATTGGCACTTCAAGCTTATCAATGCAGTTGAGTTCTATTAAATTATCGAGCCCTTCAGCTTGCACTTCATCACTTGATAATCGCCCCCAGCCAAGTCCGCTTCGAATAATAGATTTTTTAGTCTGGTGGTCAGAGACGTACCAGTGAACAGCATCCGCTAAAATGCCTGAATCAGGGCTAGTCTTATACGACGACTTAACTACAACTTGAGGCATGCCCAGCAAGTCTTGGACGGTCATATCAGCCTGAAGAGCGAGTGAAGATTGATTGGAAATATAAGCGGGCAAACGGATCTGATCGATATGTCGATACCTAACTCGTTGAGTGTCTTGTGTGAGACCCGCATAAATACCAATGTCCACTAGCCCATCCAGTAACATACGTTCACCAGACGCCGTTTCGATATTAAGGTGCAATATTGTCTCTGGAAAATGCAGCTTAAGCTGCGTCAAGAGTCCCGTCACCTTTTCAATTGGGAAAATCGCGCCGACGCTAAGTCGTAATTCTGGCTCAATTTCCCCCGTCATTTGCTTGGCAAACACATCGAACTCGTCCGCTGCATTTAATAACTGTTGAATTTTTGGCATGAGCAGTTGCCCATCACGAGTCAGTTCTGGTCTATAGGTATCGCGGTTAAAAATGGAGACTTGATAATACTCTTCCACTTGTTTCACCGAATAGGAAACCGCAGAACGAGCTTTAAAGAGTTTCTCACTTGCTTTGCGAAAACTCCCTTCTTGATGAATCACGTAGATAACGTGTAAATGTTCGAGGGCAATCATGGTCTAATTTTATGACCAAGTTGATATAAAAGCTATGCTTTTTTAGTCCATAAAACTCCTCTAAAGTCTGTATATCGAACAGGGACACAGGAGATTCATCATGCCATCAACATTTCTAAGAACACCAGATTCAGCGTTCGACAACCTAGCAGACTATCCATTCTCGGCTAATTACATAGAGATAGATGGTTATCGCATGCATTACGTTGATGAAGGGACACAGAACTCAAATACTGTTTTCCTTCTTCATGGACAACCTTCGTGGAGCTACCTATATCGTCATATGATTCCGATTTTGGTCGATGCGGGCTACCGAGTAATAGCACCCGACCTTATCGGGTTTGGGAAATCGGATAAACCCGTCAGTACCGATACTCATACCTATGCCAACCATGTCAAATGGATGACGATGTTCGTTAATAAACTCAACCTCCACCACTCAGCCGCATTTATGCAAGATTGGGGAGGTATGATTGGGCTTAGAGCTTTGGCAAATCAACCCAAATGGTTAGATCGCTTAATTGTTTCTAACACCGCACTCGCCGAGATGAAAGGTTTAGAGAAGTTGCTGGTTCCTAGTGTACTAAAGCTAATGGCTGCCTCAGCTGGTCAAACCGACTTGAGCCAACTCACAAACAAAATCAACTACGGAAATTGGGCCGGCTACTTTCGAACCGCTAGTCATTTGGATATAGGAGAAGTCATCCAGGCGCTAACCACAAAACCATTAACTAAGAGCGAAATTCACGCCTATAACGCGCCATTTCCCGACGAGCGATACTACGCTGGCCCTAGAAAAATGCCGGAAATCGTGGCTTCAGACCTCAATCAAGTCAATGAAGACTGGCAGAAGCTCAAACAGTGGCAAAAGCCTGTTTTGACTCTATTTAGCGACAAAGACCCTTTCTTGGCAGGACGCGGCTACGACAAAAAGTTCCAAGCAAATTTTGCAGGTGCCGCACATCAGCCTCACCGCACAATTACTGATGCTTCGCACTTTCTCCAAGAAGACCAACATCTTGAAATTACGAGCCAAGTTATTGATTGGCTTGACCACACTCATTTCAATCTAGCAGGACAATCAGCATGAAAAAAATACTCGCCATAGGGGCAAATGGGATCATTGGACAAGCAGTAATAGAACTTTTAGACGATACGTATACCGTCATCCCTGTAGGGTACTCGAAAGGTGAACGTCGAGTAGACATTGAAGATAACGACTCCATCAAAGCCATGTACGAAAGCGTCGGTGCTGTTGACGCCATCATCAGCATGGCTGGAAATGGAATGATGGCTAACTTCGATGACGCATCTGACCAAGCGTATCAGGTAGCGCTCAATAATAAAGTGATGGGACAAGTGAACGTCGCGCGACTAGGAATAAACTACCTAACTCCGGGAGGCTCGATAACGCTAACTTCTGGGCAGGCAAGCAACGCTCCAACCCAAAGAACAGCAGCCATTGCGATGGGTGTGGCCGCCATTAATGCGTTTGTCACAACCGCATCTCTTGAGCTCAAAAGCAATCACCGCATCAATGCGGTAAGCCCTTCATTCGTCAAAGAAACGATGGAACGAATGGGAATGGACAGTACTAATGGAATTTCAGCAGCGGATGTTGCTTTGTGCTATCAAAGCGCTTTAGAGGGAGTCGCAAACGGAAAGATTTTTGATGCCGTTACTACTTAATTAACCTGTTGTATATTTGGGTGACCAATCAGCTGATGTGCTTATAAGTATTGCTGGTATGTCAATTCCCTCTCTAATATCTGCTCACTGTTATTCATTATGGTGAGCAGGCCTATGCAGACACAAATACTAACACTTATCTCGCTAACCTTTGCCCATTTTGTGACCAGCATCCGGTATACTGCCCGCGAACCAGAAAGTCATCGCTTACACGTAAAGGTTATTCATTGGTTAAACATTGGTATCGTCTATTTCTAGCGCTTATGATTGCAGTTTGCACACATACTGTAAGCGCAGACGAGTATCTCACGCCCAATACTTCCAATCTCGCTAATACTTTTATCACCGTCGATCTTTCGACGACGCCATCTGATGATTTTAATGCCCCAACAGATGATAGTGGGTCGATTCTTAATGATTACATGGGTCCACTGTTTCTTTCTTCATCCAGACGTGTCATCAGTGATAGTTGGGATGCCGACCAAAAAGCAGCGCCTGATTACCACTTATTAATTGCCTTCTTAGTACCTCCATTGCTGGCGCTCGCCACAAGAAGCACCTCACTTATTCCACCGCAACGTCATTGGACGAGCCGCACACAAAGTGCCCCCTCAAGAGTGGCAGGCTGGAAAGAAGCCAACACCTTGTACGCTCACAGACAACCTCACTCAAACTAACTCTCAAGACCAAGTTCAGGACTACCTGAACGCTTCAACACGCGCAGCACATTAAGAGCAGCGACTCGCTGATGACTGAAATAAATGTCTTCACAGACTGATTTGGTTACGGCTTTCGTCTCTTTCATGATGACCATGCGCTCATTTTGATCCGTTTTAGAGAGTTTCATTGTGAAAAAACCATCACGTCAACCAATCAACCGCTACGCCAAGTGGAAGTACGTGGTACTTATATTCAGCTTGCTCGTCATGCTGTTAAGTGCTCTACCTTCTTTGTATGGTGAAAATGCCGCCCTTCATATTAACCATCGAGGGCAAATTTCTGATGCGAGTCAAATCGCTCAATACCTTGAACATGCCAACATCACCCCCACTAGCATTGAACAAGATGGTGATAAAACCATCGTGATTCTAAATAGCCCCAAACAACAAGCGGCAGCGCAAACACTGCTAAAACAGCACTTAGATGAATCCACAACCGTCGCACTAGCGATGGAGCCAGCAGCGCCTCAATGGTTACTAAAATCAGGTTTTTCGCCTATCGCTCTGGGCCTTGATTTGAGAGGCGGCGTCCAATTTTTATTGGAAGTCGATATGGAGCCCGTCTATCAAGCACACCGACAAATGGTTATCGATGAGTTCTCTTCGGAGTTTCGAACTAGCCGAGGTCGAATCACGGGCGATAGCGTTCAGCTCAATTTGTTTGGTGGAACTTCTACCGCAGAAGCACGAGCCTTTTTACGTCAGCAGTTTCCTAACTGGCACACGTCAATCCAAGACAACACGATTCGACTCTCATTGACAGATGAAGAGAAAAGCACTCTGCGCAACCTGACGGTTCAGCAAAACTTGCAGATCATGCGAGAGCGTATTGCCGAGCTTGGCATTACCGAAGCCTCGGTACAACGACAAGGTGAGAATCGCATTCGCATAGAATTACCCGGAGTTCAGGATCCTGCAG
This sequence comes from Vibrio mediterranei, assembly GCF_900088415.1. Lineage (GTDB taxonomy): Bacteria > Pseudomonadota > Gammaproteobacteria > Enterobacterales > Vibrionaceae > Vibrio > Vibrio mediterranei. The sequence continues at coordinate 1,324,667 of NZ_FLLQ01000001.1, read as the reverse complement.
CGGCTAAAGACGTTATCGGTGCAACAGCTTCGTTAGCCTTTCATGCCGTCACAGATGGTCGAGGAAATCGCACCCAAGTACTACCAGACAATGACGGAATCCCCGTTAATTTGGAGCGCCGCGCCATTCTTGGCGGAGAGCATATTATCGATGCGCGCGCGGGTGTCGGTGATATGGGAACCGCTGAAGTTAACATTTCGCTCGATACATCAGGTGGAAGAAAAATGTCTCAGTTTACCCGAAGCAATATTGGTAACCCGATGGCGACGGTCTACAGCGAGTACAGCCGCAATGCTGCGGGCGATAGCGAACAGCTCAGTAAGGTGATCAGTATTGCCACCATTCAGTCACAGTTGGGTAGCCGTTTTCGTATTACCGGTGTTGGCAGCATGCAAGACGCACAAGAGCTAGCACTTTTACTAAGGGCAGGTTCACTCACAGCGCCAGTTACCATTATTGAGGAACGAACCATCGGTCCTTCACTGGGTGCTGAAAACGTCAAAAATGGCTTTGCTGCATTAGCGCTAGGATTAGGCCTAACACTAACTTTCATTGCACTTTGGTATCGACGCTTAGGCTGGGTCGCAAATGTTGCCTTGCTCGCCAACATGATGAGCTTATTTGGGTTAATTGCGCTGCTTCCCGGAGCTGTACTTACCTTACCTGGTATTGCAGGCATGGTGCTGACCGTCGGTATGGCAGTGGATGCCAATGTACTCATTTTTGAACGCATCAAAGATAAAATGCGCGAAGGGCGAACGCTAGCTCAGAGCATTGAAAAAGGGTTTAGCAGTGCCTTTCGTTCTATTTTCGACGCCAACCTCACCACCATGATTGTCGCCATTGCACTGTATGCCATTGGTAATGGTCCCGTTCAGGGCTTTGCCATCACACTAGGGCTTGGTCTATTAACCAGTATGTTTACCGGCGTGTTCTTATCGCGCGCCATCATCAATCTTGTTTGGGGGCGTGATCAGCGCCGAGAAGTGAGGATTTAGATATGACTCTTTCACAACATTCTCTTAGCCGAGTTCGCTTTAGCATGTCGGCAATTTCTGCGCTGCTTTTTGCTTTAGCCGTCGCTTTTATCAGTTTTAAAGGTTTTAACTGGGGGTTGGATTTTACTGGCGGTCTCGTGGCTGAAGTACGCTTAGACGCATCCATTGTCGCAACCGAGCTCAAAGCGTCACTTGATAACGCCTTGATGCAAGATGTCCAAGTGGTGAGCTCGACAGAGCCCGGCCGTTGGATCTTACGCTATAACCAACTCGATGATGTGGTGTTGTCCTTAACTCCAGCATTAGAGTCCATCAGCACATCCGTAGAGATCCTAAATAGCAGCATGGTAGGCCCTCAAGTCGGCCAAGATATGGTTGAGCAAGGTGGCGTGGCAATACTAGCTTGTTTTGTGTTGACCATGCTTTATCTAAGCTACCGCTTTGAATGGCGACTCGCTCTAGGCGCATTAGTGGCGCTGGTTCACGACATTGTTATTGTGCTCGGTCTGTTTGCCGTCACCCAGATGGAGTTCAATCTCACCATACTCGCCGCTGTACTTGCAGTGCTTGGTTACTCTTTGAATGACTCCATCATTATTGCTGATAGAGCCCGCGAGCTATTCAAAGCAAAGCCAAACGAGTCAGCGGATACACTTATCAATAACTCGGTACGTGCCACTTTCTCGAGAACTCTTATTACCTCAGGCACCACATTGGTAACTGTTTCTAGTTTGTGGTTGCTAGGAGGGCCTGCGTTAGAAGGCTTCGCGATTGCATTGTGTGTGGGTATTGCCTGTGGGACATGGTCGTCAATTTCACTTGGTGTCACCTTACCTCAAATGATGGGTGTCCGACCTGAACACTACAGAGTGGCAACACCGAAACCAGAGGAGGCAATGCCATGACGCAGTTCTTGAAGCAGGAATTCGTACTGCTACTTGGCATCATTACCGTTGTATTGTTTAAATTTGCTGGTGACACTATCTTGCAGGCTCAAATGAGCTCAACTATCGGGATGGTACTTACCACGGCTCTGTTCGCAGTGGTCATGGCTTCAATATTTGCCGTGGTTCGCCATTCTGATGCTTTAGCCATCAAGTTAGGTGACCCTTATGGAACATTAATTCTGACCCTCTCAGTCATCCTCTTGGAAGTAGTGATGATTTCTTCTGTCATGTTGACGGGAGAAGCCAACTCCGTTTTGGCAAGAGATACTATGTTTGCAGTTGTGATGGCCGTCCTCAATGGTTTAGTCGGTATCACATTACTCATCGGCGGGCTGAAATACCACACACAGAAGTACAACCTTGATGGTCTGAAATCTTACCTCGTCGCCATCATTCCTCTGTCGTTGTTGTGTTTGGTGTTACCAAATTTCACCAGCGTTACAGAATTAGGGTCGATGTCTAAGGCGCTCACTATAACGCTAGTTTTAGCTTCAGTGGTGTTGTATAGCGTGTTTCTGTTTATTCAGACGCGCAGCCATACCCATTTTTTTATGGATGAGGACCACCAGGATAACCACGATTTTCATGGTCCTCTAGAGAGTAACTTTTACCATTCACTGTTACTTGTAGGTTATTTAATCGTGGTGATTCTGCTAGCCAAAAGCTTGGCTATCCCTATCGAAGGCACCGTCAGCTTACTTGGTGCACCACCAGCACTGGGAGGCTTGATAGTAGCCATCTTGATTCTTGCGCCTGAAGCAGTCGGGGCTGTTAAAGCCGCTTTAAACAATCAGCTGCAGCGCGCGATGAACTTGTTCTTTGGCTCCGTACTGGCAACTATCGCACTCACCGTACCGGCTGTCCTTCTAATATCTGAGGTCATACAGCAACCTGTTCAACTGGGCTTGGCACCCGCTGAAATGGTCTTGCTCGCGACCACACTTATGATGACCGCCGTCAGCTTTAGTAGTGGCAGAACCAACTCCTTAAACGGCATGGCCCACCTCATTTTGTTCTTTGCTTACATCATCTTGATGTTTGAGTGATGTACTTAACTGACCAATAAGGATTTTTATCATGCAAGAAATATTCGTTGCCATTTGGCACCATGATTTCGACACTCTGGCTCAAGTAAGCTCACTCAATAGCTTTCTCTTGTTGCTTGCGTTTATTTTATTACTGGAATCCAGCTTCGTTTTCTTACCACTGCCGGGAGATAGTCTAGTACTGTTTGTTGGCGGATTAGTTGGAGTAGGAATTTTGGAGTTTTATCCCGCAGCTGGAGCACTCTGTTTAGCCGCGTCATTGGGAAGTATTAATGCCTATATTCAAGGACGAGTTTTAAACCAAACTCGGCTTGTGCCTTTTTTGCACCGCGTTTTACCGAATGATTCACTCCCTAAGGCCAAACACTTACTGAGTCGCTACGGATTCTTATCTTTATTCATCTCCAGATTTGTCCCATTTGTGAGAGTCTTGACACCGATGCTTATGGGATTATCGAAGCTGAATTTCATACGAACTCTATTTATCAGCATGAGCAGTTCTGTTATTTGGTGCTTGATCCTTATGCTCTCTGGTAAATGGTTGATGATTCATCCAAGACTTAATGACTACCAAGAACTACTTTCTAAATCGTTGGTGATAGTCAGTTTATGCCTAATGGCGGGAGCGATTGTTGGTTTGCTGTACCGCTACTTACGCTCGAGCAAAAACAATATCGTTACTTAAGAATACGCCATGACGCCGCCGCTATTGGCTTAGATAGCAGCGGCGGATTTCTAGTATCAAGGCAGGGACACTATAGTGACCACTTGAGTTGCTTCCATCCTTGCTTTTCACCTAATGCTTTTAGTGCTGGACATGGATTGACCAAATAAGCGTAATCAGCAAACTCGCACAAAGGTCGATCGTTAATGGAGTCGGTATAAAAATGAATCTCGGTATAGCTGTTATCTTGCGCAGATAACCATTGCGCGAGTTTTGCCACTTTGCCCTCTCGATAGGTCGCAATGCCTTTTATCTTGGAGGTGAAACTGTTCTGTTTGAGTTCTAAATCAATACCCATCGCTACATCAATCCCAAGACGCTTAGCTATCGCTTCAACTAAAAAGCTAACGGAGGCCGAAATAATAATAGTTTGGATATCGTCACGCTTTAGATCTGCAAGCAAAGTCTGCGCTTGTGGAAAGAGGCGGGACAGGATTTTTTCATCGATGCACTGTTCTACCCATTGCTTTACTCTCTCAGTAGGAACGTGAGTCAAAGGTGCAATAGAAAACTCTAGGTAATCTTCCATATCCATCTTCCCTTCCGCATACAACGCCATTAGCCGTTTATCTTGGTCAAGGAAATCAGGTTGCACGGCAATGCCTTGCTCTACCAAAAACTCATTCCATAGCACGGCGCAGTCAGCATCAAACAAGGTTTCATCCATGTCGAATACGTATAGAGGTTTAGACATTTTCGGCTCTCACAGGTTGAATTTCGTTAAGGTTAAATAGCAGTTCTAATTGGCTGCCTGTTGCGAGTAATCGCTCCGAAGAACGGTTAAGGAGATCCACCGTCAACTCACAGTCATCAATGTCGACTTGATAGCGAATAACATTACCGAGCAACTGATGGTTTTTAATCACGCCCGTTCGCGGCGCAGAGATATGGTTAGCGTACTCGCGTCCTTGTTCTTTGACATAAATCGACTCCGGACGAATTGCGACTTTCGAGTTCACGTCCATATCAAATAACGATTTTGCTTTATCTGCTGCCACCAAATTGTAATGCCCCATAAAGCCTGCCACGAACTCATTTACCGGATGGGTATAGATGGCTTCGGGTGCACCTTGCTGAACAATCTCGCCCTTATTCATCAAGAAAATCCGGTCTGACATAATCATCGCTTCCTCTTGATCATGAGTGACAAAGATAGTGGTCAGATTAAGCTCTTTTTGAATAGAACGAATTTGTTGCCTAAGGCTCTTACGGATTTTGGCATCCAACGCAGACAGAGGTTCATCCAACAAGAGAATTCTTGGTTTGACCACCAGAGCACGAGCCAATGCCACGCGCTGTCTTTGACCGCCTGAAAGCTGATGTGGATAGTGGTTTTCTTTACCCTGCAGTTCCACCAGCTCGACGACGTTTGCAACTTCACGCTGTATTTCGGCTTTACCCAAACTTTGCATCTTAAGTCCAAAAGCGATATTGCCCGCCACCGTCATATTCGGAAACAGGGCATAGGACTGAAACACCATGCCGATACCACGTTGCTGAGGCGCGGCATGGGTAATATCTACTCCATCGACAACGATCTGCCCACCTTCGACTGGATTCAGACCTGCTAGACTGCGTAGCAATGTCGACTTACCACAACCGCTGGGGCCAAGTAGGGTAATGAACTCACCTTTCTGGATGGTAAATTCGATGTCTTCAAACACCGTGTTGCTGCCAAATCGTTTGGTAAGATGATTGACGGATACGTAACTCATGATTTGCCCTTCTGTTGATTACTGCTAAAACGGCTGGCAAGCCATGTCAGTAGGAAGATAAAGAAAAAGTAAGTCATCACTAAGGCCGAAGTGAAGTGACCACTGGTTTGACGCATGTTGTAAAGATAGATTTGTAGCGTTTCGTAGCGAGTTCCCACCAGAATATTGGCGAACACGAATTCACCGAGTAAAAACGAGAACGATAGAAATAACGACGCCAGCAATCCTTTCTTCAAATTCGGAACGATGATCAAGAGAAATGCTTTTGTGGTGCTCGCTCCTAGCAGGTGCGCCGCGTCCATCAAATCGTTGAGGTTAATGGCCTCAAAGCTGTTCGAGATTGCTCGATACATAAAAGGCAGCGCGATGGTGAAATAGGTTCCGATAAGGATCCATGGAGTCCCAACTAAAGGAATGGCGCTATCGGCGTAGATTTGAAGCAAACCTACCGATGACACCACAGGAGGTACCGCAAATGGCAGCAAAATCAGTACATTCATTAGCTTGTCGAGCTTTGGAAAGTAGTAAAACACCACAAAGATCGCTGGAAGGATTAATACCACGCTAAGTGCAAGTGCCGCAAAGCACACCAGTAATGAACGCCCAAAGGCGGCGAGAAAGCGAGAATCCGTCAGTAGTTGAACATACCAATTTAAGGTAAATCCATCTGGTAATATGGTCGCCCCCCAACTTGACGACAACGAGTAAACCAAAGTAGCGACGATTGGAATCAGCATGATACCAACAATTCCGTAGACAACGGTTTTGTGATAGTAAACGCTCACATTGCTATTTCGATGCATGATAACTCCTCGACAATAGCCACTGATTGATGATGGTGATAAAGGCAAGAATGGCCATGAGAATCACTGAGATTGCTGCAGCAAGGTTCGGTTCTAAGAACAAATCTCCAGACACCAAACTCGCAATTCGTACCGTAATCACGTTGTAGTTACCGGTTGTTAGTGCGTAGACGCTCGCATACGCGCCCATGGCATTGGCGATGAGAATAATGAAGGTGCCAAGTAGAGCTGGTGATAACACCGGAAGGGCTATTTGAGTCCAATATTGATGCGTTTTGGCACCGAGCAACGCAGATGCCGACTGCCAATCATCTTGCAGCGCATCAAAAGCAGGATAGAGCAACAACACGCCAAGCGGGATCTGGAAATAGATATAGATAACCAGTAACCCCCACTTGCCATACAAGTTGAAACCTTCAATCAACCCATACTGCTTCAGCAGCAGCGTGACTGCACCGTTAACCCCTAAAATAATAATGAACGCAAATGCCAACGGCACACCGGCGAAGTTGCTGCTCATATTGGTAAAAGCAATCACACCATCACGAAGCTTGCTGTCCACTCGGCGCAGTGATGACACCAACAGTGCTGCGATAGCCAACCCTATGACACTCGACCAAATCGATAGCCAAATACTGTTGCTAAAAGCCTGCATCATAAAACTCGAGTCTAAGACCTCTGAATAGTTCTCAAACGAAAACACGCCATCATATTGAAAACTATTGAAGAAGACCCAAGCCATAGGAGCAAGCTGAAACAGGTAGAAAAACAGCACAAATGGCGCAAGCCAAAGTACAGGCTTGAACTTGTTCCACAGTGACTGTTTTCTACTTATTAGCTGCTCATCTGAACAAGCAGGTGTTAATGCTGCGTCACTCATAATGCAATCAATTCCGGTGAGTAAGGCTTGCGATGTTCCAGCCCAAGCAACTGACAACAGACGCCACAAAGCTCCGTTTGCTTCACATCTGTTGCGGCATGGGTAAACTGCTCACCAATAACAAACAACGGCACTTCGCGCTCTTCAGGCAAAATACCACCATGCGACAAGTCATTATTCATACCGTGGTCACTGGTGATCATCACTTGATAGCCCGCTTCCACCCACGTCGTAAGGTAGTTAGATAGGAAAATATCGGCGGCTCTCGCACTGTTTCGATACTGCCTAGAGTCGAGACCATGCTTATGCCCAGTATTGTCGATATTCATAGGATGTATCAGCAAAAAGTCGGGGTGATATTTCTGCCTCAAGGATTCGGCATCAAGGAACAGGGCTTCATCAGGATAATGATCCCAATGATAGAAACGACCATATTGAATGTTCAACGATTCATCGTCAGTGAATCTATCGCGCACTGCATCATAAGGCGCACGGTTGTATAGTTCACTAACCCAATGATAAGCCGCGGCCGCGGTCACTTTACCCTGAGATTTCGCCAAGCTGAATACCGATTCTTGATTCGACAAGCGAACTATTTCATTGTTTACGATGCCACTTATGACAGGAGGAACTCCGGTCAAAATGCACTCATAAAGTGGTCTGGACATAGAAGGGAGTTCGCATTGAATGGGATACAACGTCGCTTTTTGTTGCTCGATTAAGCCACTCAAGTAGCCCATGCAATCACGGGCTACTTGATAATTGAGACCATCGAGGACAACAAGGATAACCTTATTGCTCATACTTACCTCTGTATAAAAGTCTCAAATTACTGTTGGTGAATCAGTACGTTTTCTTGCCACTGGCGAGGCAGGCGACGCGCTGACTTTTCCCAAGCTTTAAAGTCTGTGACAGGATGAACGTTACCGTATTGGTCGTTAGCAATCAGTTTAGCTTGTACCGATTCAGGCAACTTAACGTTGGAACGAATTGGACGCGCATAACCTTCAGCTAGGTTGATCTGCCCTCGGTCACTAAAGATGTGTTCACGAGCTAATTTTGCAGCGTTAGGGTTTTTCGCATACTTGTTGATAATCGTGGTGTAACCGGAGATCACCGAGCCATCTTGCGGGATATTGACGCTAAAGCGTGAGCGGTCAATTTGGTCACGATAATTAAGCGCATTGAAATCCCAAAGGATTGCCACTTCTACTTCACCTTTCTCAAGGTTGGCAATGCTAGGGTCAGTGAATGATAGACGCCCTTGCTTGGCAAGCTTAGAGAAAAACTCAATCGCCGGGCCAAGGTTAGACTCATCGCCACCGTTAGCGAAAGCCGCCGCCAGTACGGCATTATTAGCCTGCGCTGCCACACCCACATCGCCGACCGTCACTTTGTAGTCGCCCTCAAGAAGGTCTTGCCACGTTTTTGGGGCATCTTTGACCAAGTTGTTGTTTGAGATAAACGCGATAGTCCCTGTATACGCCAGTGCCCAGTGGCCGTCTTTATCTTTGGCCCAATCAGGAATCTCGTCCCATGTGGTAGGCTTATACGGTTGCGTTACGCCCTTTTGAACCGCCACTCGAGCGAATGCAAAGCCGACATCGCCAATATCTGCTGTCGCATTTTTCTTTTCAGCTTCAAACTTAGCGATTTCCTGTGCCGAGCTCATATCGGTATCTTGGTGCTTAAGTCCATAATCAGACTTAAGGTCATTCCAAGTATCTTTCCAGTTTGCCCAACTATCAGGCATACCCACACTGTAAACCGCACCTTCCTGCTTCGCCGCTTCTGTAAGAGCAGTGACGCTATCGTTAGCAAAAGCAGTGGAAGAAATCGCAGTGGCAATAAGTGTCACAGCACTGAGTTTTGCGGTGATACTTGCACGGTTAAGCAAAGTTTTCATTGTCTCTATCCCTCTGGACTAGGTCAGTAAGTTCACTTTTTATGCTATTTGGGGAATGTGACAATTTATGTGCCTGTATTTGACGTTTTTATTGAGGTTAGATGGCAGTTATGCGTCAACTTTATGAAAGCCAGTGACTGATAAGCCAGTTTCTGCTGTCATGAAACTGTTACTCGCCTGTCGTATCTTGTTCATGCCGATGAATCATGGACTAGATCACTCAATGCCAATCCAAACAACACAGCTCAGTAAAATAAAGACGACTATTCGAGAACAAATCCAAAGTAATATCATGATTGCAGGCCAGAAACTGCCATCCGAGCGAGACCTTAGCGAGCTGTTTTCTACGACGCGTATTACCATTAAAGATGCGCTGACTTCACTAGAAACTGAAGGATTGATTTATCGAGAGGAACGTCGAGGTTGGTTTGTCTCTCCAGAACGTATTCGCTATAACCCATTGTCGCGCAGTCACTTTCATCAGATGATCCGCGAACAGCACCGTATCGCCGAAACTAAGCTAGTCAGTGTAAGAAGTGAAATGGCGAGCGGAATGTACGCCAAGGCATTGGCCGTAGATACCATTACACCCATCCATATTATTGAACGCTTAAGGTATATCGATGGTCGGGTCGTGCTGTTTGTAGAGAACTGTCTGATCGCCGCCCTATTCCCAAAAATACTGGAAGAGAACCTGACACTATCGCTCACTAAGTGCTACCAAGAGAAATACCAATTCCATACCCAACGTTCACACTTTGACGTCATCCCTACGTCTGCTCCAAGTCATGTGGCACGAGCCCTTAACTTGGTGGAGGGACAACCCGTTGTCAAAATCTGCCGAGTGAACTTTAACCAATATGGGGTATTAATGGATTGTGAATTTGAGTATTGGCGGCCCGACGCCATGATGATTTGTATTGATAGCGAGTCGCAATGATCAAGAAAAGCGCTTTCTATATTGTGAAGGGGAAACACCTTGTAGGCGTGAAAAGGCATGCGTAAAAGTGCTTTGTCCTGAAAAGCCCGTTAACTCAGCGACTTGACCAAGGTTTAAGTTGCCTTGCTCAATTAAGCGTTTTGCGGCATCGACACGTTTGTTCAATACATATTGATGAGGAGTAATACCGATTTGCTCTTTAAACAGCATATGAAATTGGCTTTCGCCTAAAAATACGCTTCCAGCTAATTGAGCGACAGAGATCTTATGGCACAGGTGCTGTTCAATGTAACGATCGATCTGTTCAAGATCGAATCGTGAGTCACGAAGTGATGTTTTAAGATCCGAGATATGGCGTTGTAATAATGCTACGACCGTGTCATTGCATGCTCGACTTAGAAGCAAATCATCAGGGCTGCTTTTCATTTCCGCCACTAACATTTGTATCAGCTTTTGAATTTGGATATCCAACTGAAAGTAAGTCTTGGACTGAGATAACTCGTTGATTCGTTGAAGAAGTATCGGATCGTCATTGTTAGGGAGAGGCATATTCAACACGAGAATATCAGGCTGATCAATCACACCTCCGAAAGCATGATCAAGGCCTGACGTCACCACGCACCCTTGCCCCGGGCCGACGAGGTTACCCACACCACCTACATCAAACTCAGATTTCCCCTTCAACCCAATCACAACTTGGGTATATTGGTGCTCGTGTGAGTCCATATGAGAGGGTAACCGAACGATTTCTGCTGGTTTTGGGGAAGCATGATCAAGGATGTCATTGTTTCGTGTCACCATGTTTCCGGCCATCTTGTAAAGTGAGATTCGATCCGCCGAGTATACCCATTTCAATAGCAATTGGAAAAAGTAATCGCCACCAAGCTTGTGATAACGGGCACGGAGTGATGATTTTGTATCCCGCTTAGAACTGCGAAAAAGGATCCTTACTTGATCAAGCTTCCGGAACCATGATCATGAAGCGATAAGTTACGGTGGTTGTAATTTGTGCGATATCGATGATTGAGACATAAAAAAAGCTGCGAAAACCGCAGCTTAGAAACAATATTTGCGCCAATGGTTACGGAGCAAGTCGTTCTGCATCCCAATGACCTTGACCGTCTTTACTAAACAAGAAGCGATCATGAAGTCGGTGTTCACCACCTTGCCAGAATTCAATCGATTCAGGGCGAATGCGATAGCCACCCCAGAATGAAGGTACAGGAATTTCACCTTTAGCAAATTTCTGCTTTAGCTCTAGGAACTTACCTTCAAGTACGCCACGAGTTGAAATACGACTACTTTGCTTACTTGCGATAGCAGCAAGTTGGCTTTCTTTGGGGCGAGAGGTGAAATACTTCATGTTTTCCATTGCCGTCAATTTCTCAGCGACACCCGTAATATGCACTTGTCGTTCTAATGGATGCCAAGGAAAGTGTAAGCTTACTTTACTGTTGTGCTCTATATGTTGAGCTTTACGACTACCCAAGTTGGTGTAAAAAACGAAGCCTTCACTGTCCACATTTTTCAATAACACGATGCGTTGAAACGGCATTCCGCGTTCATCAACCGTCGCCACTGTCATTGCCGTAGGATCGGTCAATTTAGCGTCGACCGCTTGTTGCAACCAAAGATTAAATTGAACAATAGGATCGCTATTCAAGTCCTTTCGACGTAACCCCCCTTGAGAATACTCTCGGCGGATATCTTCAATTCCCATAACCACTCCTCACGTTTTTCTTGAATTCTGCGCTCTAAACTACTAGAAAACAACCCGCTAACGGTATCTTATTATCGATTTTTGAATCCAATCTCCTAGTTTGTATTCGAGCTTATGACACACGCAGCCATAACAGACAAATTTTCGATAATTCATTACTTTATAAACAAGAATCCACTGCTAAACTTCTAAATACGTTGAAAACATACCGATAGATGCAATTCTTGAAATATTAGATTGTTGATAAATATGCAGGACAGATCGACTCTTTGTTGTTGAAAAGGTTACATTTCATTAACGATGGTAATAAAATCATATTATTAGATAAATCCTAGCCATCTGGATTCCGAGTTGAACATGGATAAAAAAGAATACAAAAAGGTCTCTGACGCTGAACTCGACTACATCGATGACAAAACCGCGGCCTTACTCCTTAATACCCCCACCAGTGCTCGGATTATGCTGTGGGTGATGGTGCTCTTTTTTATTAGTGCGGCAGTGTGGGCATCTTGGGCTGAGATAGACAAAGTGACCGTCGGACAAGGCAAAGTTATTCCTTCATCACAAGTGCAAGTAATCCAAAACCTCGAAGGTGGCCTTGTTAAAGAGATTTTGGTGAGAGAAGGTGACACGGTCAAAAAAGGTCAGCAGCTCCTGCTTATTGACGATACGCGTTTCCGCTCAGATTACCGCGAACGAGAGCAACAAGTTCTCAATTTGACCGCCAACGTGTTACAACTCTCAGCCTCCTTAACCAGTGTGGTCATCAATGAAGATGTCAAAGATAAAGAATGGAAAAAATCGGTGACCCTGGATTTCAACAAACTCGCTTTCCCACCTACTTTTGAAGAAGAAAACAAAGCTCTCGTTTCCAGACAACGCGCTGAATACCGTCAGGACCTCAACAAGCTACGCAATGAGCTCTCCGTTATTGATCAACAAGTTCATCAAAAACAACAAGATCTGATAGAAATCCAAGCGCGAGTCCATAACCTCAGAGAAGGCTATAACCTTGCACGTGATGAACTGAATATCACCAAGCCTCTTGCCGATGAAGGTGTTGTTCCTAAAGTCGAATTATTAAAGCTTCAGCGTCAGGTCAATGACACTCGACGTGAGTTAACTTCCACAGAACTGAAAGTCCCAGCTTTAAAATCTGCCATTCAAGAGTCCATGCTAAGCCGCATTGATATTGCACAGAAATTCCGCTCAGAACAGCAAGAAAAGCTCAATCAAGCCCAAGATAAGCTCTCTTCTATGACTGAGTCAGCCGTAGGGTTGGAAGATCGTGTGAACCGTACTGTTGTGGTCTCTCCTGTTAACGGCACCGTTAAGACACTGAACGTCAATACTGTAGGCGGCGTTATTCAACCTGGAATGGATATCGTAGAGATAGTTCCAACGGAAGACACTTTGTTAGTGGAAGCCAAAATAGCACCACAGGATATTGCTTTCCTAAGACCCGATCTTCATGCCATCGTCAAGTTCAGTGCGTATGACTTCACCAAATACGGTGGATTGGATGGCACCTTGGAACATATCAGTGCTGATACGACCCAAGACGAAGAAGGAAATAGCTTCTATATCGTAAGAGTAAGAACCGACAAAACCAATTTTGGACACGATGAGCAGTTACCGATCATCCCTGGTATGACAGCGTCCGTGGACATTATTACAGGCAAGAGAACGGTTCTGGATTATCTACTCAAGCCAATACTAAGTGCGCAAAATAACGCACTGAAAGAATAAAGGAATGTAGTGTTACGGATTGAGCGGACAGGAAGTCTGCAAACTAAGTTCAAAACCGCACTGTTGGTATGCGGGGTAATCACAGCTATTTCTTTGGCTGGATATAGTGACGCCTATACCAAGCAAGAGCAACGTTGGATAAGCACCGTAGCAAAAACATATGGACCTCGAGCCGGTAAACGAGTCGAAACTTGGCGCACTGTTATCGAAGATTTACAGGGTAAATCAGAGAAAGAGCAACTTGCTGGAGTGAATCAGTTTTTCAATCAGCTCAACTTTGTCGACGACATACATTTATGGGGTAAGAAAGACTACTGGGCTACACCACTAGAGTTTTTGGGCAGTAATGCAGGGGATTGTGAAGACTTTACTATTGCTAAGTACTTCTCACTGCTTGAGCTCGGTATTCCCGACAAAAAACTGAGGCTTGTGTACGTCAAAGCCATCGAGTTGAACCAATTTCACATGGTACTCGCCTACTACGAGACACCGCGTTCACAGCCGCTGATTTTGGATAACCTGATTGGTGAGATCAAACCCGCTTCTAAGCGAGGCGATTTGCTACCGATCTACAGCTTTAATGGTCGCAACTTGTGGACCATGAAAACAACCCAGGGCAAATTAGCCGGAAAGTCGTCGAGACTGAAATTATGGAATGATTTGCGAAGCCGAGAGCGTTCATTGACGTTAAGGAAACCTAAGGTAAATTACGACGAGTAAACAATTATGACACTATACAGACAGCTAGTGGTCGGCATGATAGCAGTATTCATTATGCTATTGACGTCGGTGTTTATCATCGAGTTCAACACGACTAAAAACTTCCTAGAGCAGCAACAACGCTCAGAGGTAAACAACACGATTAACACCGTGGGGTTAGCCTTAGCACCTTACTTGAAGACACAAGACAAGGTTGCGGTTGAATCTGTGATTAATGCGCTATTTGATGGCAGTACTTATTCGACAGTAAAACTCGTTTTCCTAGAGACCGATGAAGAGATTGTCCGCAGCTATCCTATCAAACCCAACGGAGTACCAGATTGGTTTACCAACCTAAACCTATTTACGCCCATTCATGATTCCCGCGTGGTTACTAGCGGTTGGCTGCAATTAGCTGAAGTAGAAATCATCAGTCATCCCGGTGAAGCTTACGCTCAGCTTTGGCAAGCGTTTGAGCGCCTTGCTGGAGCATTCGTTGTTATCTTTACCTTAGGTTTGTTATCTATAGCCTTTATCCTGAGACGAGCTCTCACGCCACTTAGAGCTATCGTAAACAAAATGGAACAGGTAGCAAATAAGCAGTTTGGTGAACCTTTGCTTCGTCCCAATACGAAAGACTTGATCGCCGTCGTTGATGGTATAAATAGCATGTCCGCGCATGTTGAAGAGTCGTTCAAACAACAAGCGAAAGAAGCACAGAAGCTCCGTGAACGCGCTTATATGGATCCAGTCTCTCAACTAGGTAACCGCGCCTTCTTTATGGGCCAGTTAAATCAATGGCTTTCAGAGTCTTCGTTAGGCGGTGTGGCTATCTTACACGCTGAGTTCATTAAACAAACCTACAAAGCTGATGGCTACGAGGCTGGCGATGGATTAGTAAGAGAGCTGTCTGATCTCTTATCGATGACCATCAATATTCCAAACACCGTCATTGCCCGTATATCAACCGATGAGTTCGGTTTTGTATTCCCGAACATTGACGAAAGCGAATTGAAGTTCGCGGCAAATAGCATCATTACTTGTATTCAAGATCTAAACGCCGATCCTACAGGTCTGAGCAAAGCTAACGCATCGCTAGGTGTTGTCTTTAACGAAGAGCGCAAAAACTCAACACAAATGCTCTCCGTGCTCGATAACGCACTGACTAAAGCGAAATCTAATCCGGAAATCGATTATGGTTATATCTCTAGTGAGCATACTGGCGCCATCATGGGTAAACAGCAATGGCGTTCACTGGTAGAAGAAGCGATCAGCGACGATGCAGTCACCTTTAGATTCCAAGCAGCAAACAGCAGTGGTGGTGAGACGTATCACCGAGAGGTGTTCTCTGCCATCGAAATGAATGGCGAACGCTATACAGCCAATCAATACCTACTTGCTCTAGAGCAGCTTGATGCCAGCCATATCTTTGATGAGCACGTTATCATATCGGTGATTAACAAGCTTGAGCGAGAAGAAATGTCCGATTCAATGGCAATTAACATCACCCCAACTAGTATCGCTCAACCAAGCTTCATTCGCTGGATTAGCCAAGTGCTCGCCAAGCATCGTGACATTAACGACAAACTACACTTTGAGATCCCAGAAAGCTGCTTTATCAATAATCCGCACCATACTGCGCTCTTCTGTAACGCTATTCGCAATGAAGGTGCCAAGTTCGGTGTGGATAACTATGGTCGGAACTTCCAATCACTGGAGTATCTCAACGAGTTCAGACCAGATTATGTGAAACTGGATTATCTCTATACCCACCAGCTTGACGATGAAAAACAGAAATTTACGCTAACATCGATTTCGAGAACGGCGCACAATTTGGGTATTAAAACTATTGCCTCACGAGTGGAAACACAAACTCAGCTCGACTTCTTGTCTGAGCACTTTGTGGATGTATTCCAAGGCTTTATCGTGGACAAATAATAGGTGCAGAATCCATGAAGGATCCGTTACTAAACTCGCTTATCTATATCAGCCGATACTACGGCTTAGCCAATTCCCCAGAAGCATTGGTGAACGGCTTACCCCTATCGGAAGGTAAGCTCACACCATTCTTACTTCCTCGTTCAGCCGAGCGCGCTGGATTGGTAGCGAAGGAGAATCGCTCTGATATAGATAAAATCCCAAGCATCGTATTTCCTGTGATACTGCTGTTGAAAGGTGGCGATGCTTGCGTACTAAACAGTATTGATTCCGATGCCAATGAAGCAGAAGTGATTACGCTTGAGTCCGGCATGGTCCCCATTTCCGTCCCGCTCGAGGATTTGAAAGAACAATTCACTGGCCGCTACTTCTTGGTCAAGAAGCAGTTTCGCTATGACGAGCGCTCACCGGAAGTCCTAAAAACTCGTGATGGCCACTGGTTCTGGGGCACTCTGTGGGAATCGAAACGCATCTACCGTGATGTGCTCATTGCCTCGCTATTGATCAATATATTTGCTGTAGCCGCACCACTGTTCACTCGTCTTGTTTATGACAAAGTGGTGCCTAACCTAGCATTTGAAACACTATGGGTACTGGCGGCAGGGATATTTATTGTCTTCGGATTCGATTTAGTACTTAAGCTTATGCGTAGCTACTTTATTGATGTTGCTGGGAAAAAATCAGACATCCTGATTTCCTCTAAGCTATTTAGCAAGGTTATGGGCATCAGAATGGAATCCCGTCCTCCTTCTGTCGGTGCCTTTGCGCGTCACTTACAAGAATTTGAATCAATTCGTGAATTCTTTACCTCTGCAACGATTGCTTCGTTAATCGACTTGCCTTTTGCATTGCTATTTTTGGTGCTTATTTGGCTCATGGCGGGCAACCTGGTCATTATCCCAATCATCGGTGTGTTGATATTAATCATCTACTCGATGTTGATACAAGGACCGCTGCGTAAAACGATTGAAGAAGGTTCACGCCTAGCTTCTCAAAAGTACGCCAACCTTATTGAAAGTTTGGCTGGCCTAGAAACCGTAAAAATCTTCGGTGCACAGAGCCAATATCAGTATCGTTGGGAAGAAGCTGTGGCCCACATGGCGAACTGGAACATCAAAAGTAAGCGCATTACGGATGGGATTCAAAACACCGCAGGATTTGTTCAGCAATCTTCCAATATCGGAATGATCATTCTTGGTGTGTATCTTATTGCAGAGGGTGAACTCACAATGGGTGGCCTGATTGCTGCGACCATGCTAAGTAGCCGTGCTATTGGCCCTTTGGTGCAGCTTTCATTGCTTTCTACACGATACAATCAAGCAAAGTCGTCGATGACCATCATTGAGCAAGTAATGGCAATGCCTGACGAGCAAGAAGAAGGAAAGCGCTATATTCATCGCCCAATCATCCACGGCAAAATCGAATTGGATCGCGTAACCTTTCACTACCCTGATTCTCCAATGGCGTCCATTCGAGATCTGAGTCTAACTATTGAACCTGGTGAAAAGGTCGCGATTATTGGACGTATTGGCTCAGGTAAAACTACGCTAGAACGCCTCATAATGGGCCTGTATCAGCCTACAGAGGGTCACGTGCGAATTGATGAGACAGACATCGCTCAATTGCATCACGTGGATGTACGACGCAATATAGGCTGTGTGCCCCAAGACTGTGCCCTGTTCTATGGCTCTATTCGCGACAACATTACGCTAGGGCGACCATTGGTCGACGACCGTGATGTTATGGATGCAGCAAACCGTGCAGGGGTGACCGTATTCACTCAGCAAGATCCTGCTGGTCTTGAGCGTCAGGTTGGTGAAGGTGGTCTGCTGTTATCCGGTGGTCAACGTCAAGCCGTTGCTATTGCACGAGCATTTTTAGCGCGTCCACCTATTTTGATTATGGATGAACCGACAAGCTCAATGGATAACCGTTCCGAACTGCATATCAAGACGCAGTTAAAACAGCTTAAGGAATCCGAGACCCTGATTTTAATTACTCATAAAACATCGATGCTAGATGTGGTAGACAGAGTCATCGTCATGGAGAAAGGGGCAATTATTGCTGATGGTCCTAAGGTGCAGGTGTTGAGTGATTTGAGGCAAGGTAAAGTTCGCGCTGCAAGTTAAAACCAAACTATGTCTCCTCGTCCTCAATGTGTAAACTCATTTCAGACGACACAACAGAAACACAAAGGCCGCAGCGATTAAGCTGCGGCCTTTTTGTCGCTATGCACTTAGATTAAGTGTCATGAATAATGATGATATTGCTCAACTGTTGAACATCCAATTCAGACAATCCAGTTACACCCTCAAGTTCAATGGTGACACTCTTATCGCCCTTGGTGACATTAACCAAGGTGCTCGTATTATCACCGTTTTCAGTGAGTGTAATCTTGTCTCCGCCGACAGCGACATTATCTAACAGAGCTTCTAATGATGTATTACTATCTTCAAATACCTCTGACAAGTCGATAACGTCTCGGTTTCCTTCCATTTGAGAGAAGTCAGTAATCACATCATGACTGCCGTCTAAGTCACCTTCACTCCATTTGAAGGTGTCATCTCCAAGACCACCAGTTAATACATCATTACCAAGTCCACCGGATAGAACATCGTCACCATCCGAACCATGGATAACTGTGACGCCACTGCCTCCCTGGACTGCATAATCGACTTCTTCAGACTCGGCCACATTGCCATTTGGCATGATATTGACGTTAACCGTCGCAGTCTCATCACTTGAAAGGCCATCAGAATCTACAGCTCGATAATCGAATTGGTCTGCCACTTCACCATCAGTAACTTTCACACTTTGTAAAACAAAACCTACGTCACTGTCATCAGCACTAAATGGCATAATACGCATTTCATCAAATGGTATCTCTGATAGCACCTCAATAACGGCTTGCTGCTCTGTAATGGCATCGTTATTCATTACTATTGGAGTCTCATCAAGCAAAACACCACCAGCATAGAGGTAGACGAAAATCTGTGCGTTACTATTCGCAGCAGCACTAAATGGTGCTGTAAGACCTCCGACTCCAACTAATGCTCTCGTCATCAAACCAGCAGTAAATTTAACAGACATAAACTCATTTTGTTTCGCTTCCGTCCCTCTGTTACCAACATCTTGGTCACTCTGGGTGTAAAAACCAGCTTGGTCATCGAATGCGATATCTTCGACCTGAGCACCAATATGTGGCTTATCACCGGAATACGTTCCTCCGGTTACTTCGATACCGTTTCCAAATGGCTCCTCCCCTTCATGGTTGTACCCAAGGGCAATAGCATCAAAACCAACCTCTAAGTCATAGAAAATATCAGTACCATCTTCTACTGCATCTCCTACATCTAAGTCAAAACGTTCACCAGAACCACTGAGGAAATATAGCTGCCCATATTCTGGTTCATCCACTATTTCAACCAACGTATCTTTAGAATCAATCGCATCATCTCCACTATCGGTTGCGAAATCTTCAAAGTTGAGTGGAATGGTGTCATCCGGAGCAAAAAACTCGAAGTCTGTAACTTCAGGTGGAGTATTAATACTTAGAAGCGCTGCCTCTGGGTTTGTCAGAGCAATAATGTCAAAAGTCTGCGACGCTATTTTATCTATCGGTGAGTAAGTATCATCCTGCTCGGATGCCGTCGCTTTGATTGTGATGGTATAAGTTCCCGTATCAAATACCTTGATCTGGAGATCATTTAGGTCATCCCAGCCAGAAATATCAACCTCTCCAGCGGCATCGGCAATCGATGTCAGAGTACCATTGGAAACTATTGCTCCCGTTGGTAGTCCTTGTATAAGTAGAGTTAGGACTTCTGAACCATCAGTATCATTTAGATTGACAGACTTAATATCACTAACATCAATAAAGGTATCTTCGTACCCTACATTACTTCTAGTAGAGAGCGTAATATTATCTAAAAGAGCGCCATAGCTGTCCGCTTGACTTGATTCAAACAATACTCGATATGTACCGTTTGACGGTACTTGGAAAAACTCTTGAACATTATTCCAGTTACGATTAACCGCATCATTAAACTCATATATCTCTACAACATTAGATGAATCATTCACGTCTACCAGAGAAACTTTCAAAGGAGAACTATTAAGTGCTCTAGCCGCGACATCAAAATTTAGTTCATAGAACTTACCCGCTTCACCCACAAATTCAGTGTACAGAGAGTCATCGTTGTTACGTCGCCCTTCAATTTCAAATAACTGATTATCCGAACTTCCTCCTAGATAAACATTTTCGTTACCTACTTCACTAACATTACCGGTGTTATTTGTCCCCCAAACACCTCGTGAACCGTCCTGATTTAGCTCGTTATCACTCACATTTCCACGCCAAGAACTGTTGCCAAGATTAACGTTTTCAAAATCAATAGATGAGATTAATTGCTCACCCGTGATTGTAAGTGTTGGCTCATCTGTAATAGGTTTAACGGTAACGGTTAAGCTATGAGCCTCTACTACATTGTCTTGACTATCACGTCCCGACACCGACAAGGTGAAATCTACATCACTATCTAGTGGAGGCTTGATAAATAAGTCTGCTAGCTGTGATGGCAACACAGTTGCGCTGTTATTGGTCACTGATAACGTGGAATCACCCGAGTATAATGTAGCGCCGTCAGGTATATCGCTAATTACTACTGACGTCGCATCACTGTTAGCTGGCAATTGTATATCCAACGCAATCTTGTTGTCTTCGTCACCGATCGCGGCGGCAACAACTAGGTCAGCGATCGCAGTAAAGTTAATGGTTGAAACTGCGGTATTTGATGGTTGCATTTCATCATCAAATGTCGTGATTTCAATGACTCTGTCCTCATCATCCGGAGATTGTGAGGAGTTGGAGAATTCAATTAGCTGAATAGCAGCCTCATAATCGGCAGGTGTTGCTTCTCCGCTCAGAGTGATTTTAATTGCACCAGAATCGAGTACTTCTGTTGTATAACTAATCCCACTAAGCAGTGGGTTAGTCGCACCATCAATCCCAAAATTGTCACCCGCTTTTGGATTGGTAAAGACAATTTCGGCCTCATAGATGACATTTTTTTCGTCAAAAATGGTGATGTCACTATCGACAATCTCAATAGCACTATCACCTTCTTGGTAATTCGTATCGAAGCCTGTACCGTCAGCACTTAAGTCAAGATCGAGCGTTGGTGGCATATTATTATCACGCTCATCAATGATGGTAACGACGGACTCAAGGCTCTCACCTTCATCGGAGTCAACCGCTTTGTATTTAAAGCTGTCGTTCAGTGCTGTTTCTAGATAGCGTAACTCCCAGTTACCTCGGCCATCGGTACCAACACTCACTCCAGCAATGAGAGTCCCCTCTTCAACATCGCCTAAATCATCAACAGAGAAGCTAAGTTCATGGAATAATACGTCATTACCTGACGTATCTTTTTGTACATCAGGTGTGTAATCAACGGTATCACCATTGCTGAGTGTAACCTTAATCGTGACAGCAGATTCGTTTCGACCACCTAAATCACTATAGAAATAGCCTCCCATGCCATCCAATCCAAGGTTGACATGTGTAGCAAGACGATCTGCAAAGTTTATAGATAACCACTCACCTTCATTAATACCTTGGCCGCCACCAATACCTAAGCCATGACCAACATGATTATCTTGAACATCACCTCGGTACTGAGTGAGATTACCTTTGTTACTGTTAATGGTGATACTGTCTGTGCTGCCGTCAGTGTTAGGTAGCTCTAATACTCTATTCCTACCATCGACTTCAGTTCCCCAGTTGTAAAACTCATCTTGAGTACTTTCCATATCACTCGATGTTGGCACCACTTTAGTACCAAGAATGAAGCCTTGAGCGTCTGAATCAGGCTCATAGGTTATCTTAGTTGGATCAAACGTATCACCGTTGGCGACATTTGTCTGAGTGATTTCCTCACCATCATGGTAGAGCGTACCACCAATCGGAAGCTCCGTGATCGCAACTAGAACCTGTTCAGAATTTATGTCATCTTCAATATCCGAAATATGGTCATCGCCGTCTCCAGAATCTACACCATCAACGGCAGCTCTCGTAGTATCAAATACGACAGCTGTAACATCATTATCAGTAATGCTGAAACTAAAGCTTTCTGATTCTGGTCCGTCATTGATAGGAACGACATTAATCGTTGAAATTGCCGTGTTTGATTCGATATTTTGGTCATCGAACACCTTGATTTCTATCTGTCTCGGAATCGCACTTGGATCTTCACTATCATTACTAAACTCAACCCACTTCAGTGCAGCCTCATAATCTGAAGCACTGCTCGTGCCACTTATCACAATAGTATCGGAGCCTAATGCATGAGTGATTGTCAAACCTGAAGCAAGTACCGCCGCAGCTGCGAGTGCAATTGAGTCACCAGACTGAGCGTTGGTCAGGGTAATTTCAGCTCTAGTTATCACATCGATATCATCTGTGACAGTGACATCTTGGTCAACAATGACAACAGGATCATCACCTTCACTAAAGGTCGTAGTGTAACCCGTACCATCACTTGCATTAGTCGGACGCAGGGTGACGACTAGATCATTAAAGTCTTTATCACTCTCATCGTACGCGATATCTTCAACACGGATTTCCAGTGCACCGTCATCAACTCCAGAAACCGTAAATTGATACTGAACACTATCTTCTGTTGATAAGTAGACAGGCTTACTTGGTATCTGGCCGTTTACCAGCAAGTCGCCTTGAGCATTAAAACTGAGTACTGCATCATCTGGGGTTTGATTTGCACCATTGGCAATAAGGAAAAATTCCAGCCCTTCCTTAGAATCCAGTTCAGCTAATAACTGATCATTGGCAAGTCCCGCATTAGTATCATGTATTAACACTACAGGGTCGGTTGGATTACCTTGTGAGTCGGTGTAAAAATAACCAAACACATTAGAGTAACCCGCTCTTTCACTCTCAAAAACAATCTCGTAATCTTCGCCATTTAAGTCAATGGTAGGAGCTAAATTATCATTATCACCACCAGACTGCCCGCCTAGTTGCCCATCATCAGAAATAGTGGCACCAGCAGATACGCCTACGTTACCGTTAACTGTCAGACCAGCTGGCTCAGTCACTTTTAACGTAAAGTTCTCATCTTGCTCATAGACATCGTTATCTTGGATACCTACTTGGATATTAACGGAGGTAACACCAGCTGGAATGGTAATCTGGCCATTAACAATCTGTAGTGGAACATTGGTCGTCCCATCGTTATAGCTCGCCGTCGTAGTAGTAAAGTCATCATCATCGGTATCAACATCGAGTCGATCGAGCGCTACCGTGAGGTCAACATCAGAAGGATTACTTAAAGACAGAGTGAACGGAACACTTCCCGCATCTTCGCTCACTTCCCCACCACCACTCAATGAGAGTGTGATTGGATCGTTATCTTGAATATCTCCAGTCACGGTTTGACCGTCGACTACCAGAGTAAAGCCTTCGTCACCCTCATAACGATTATCATCGATTGTCGGCAATGTAATCGTAAAGTCAGAAACGTTAGCAGGAACTTCAAGCTCTCCAGTCACCTCGTTGTAAGTGACCCCATTGCTGAAGGTCATAGTCGATGGGTCAACATCATTAGCTGAAGCCTCATCGCCATTAGCGCCAAACTCAATGTCAAAGAAAGTCTTCACATTGGTAGAACCGTCCAGAGTCACGTTATAGGAGAAGCTCTCCCCTTCTTCAACACTAGCCGTACCTATCTCAAACCCGTTGACTGAAATCGGTCCAGGGTTGACCAGAACATTCACTGTTGCAGTGTCAAAGCCACCTTTATCGTCGGTAATTTGGTACTGGAACTCAGTGCGACCCGCAAAGCCTTCAGGCAAATCGAAAATGACATTACCACCTTCAATACGCGCATCACCTTGCGTCTCACCGAACACGTAAGTGATACGAATATCGTCACCATCCACCGCATCGTCGTTAGATAAAATCTCTGAAAGCGGAATAACGACAGGTTCATCATGGTCAAAGACATAAGCGCCCGCACCGACCACTTCAATACCCTGAAGGAAATAATCGGAAGAGTCCGTACCACGTGCAGGACCACCTGTGAAATCAACAGACTCAAATACCAATGTATCGTAGGCAAAGCCGCCTGTTTCAATGTCAAACGTGCCTTTATTACCTGACTCATTATTGAAATAATCACTGGCAACCAGAGTATCACCTAAATAAGCACTCCACTTGCCTTGTTCATGGCTGCCTGCCCCGCCCTCATTAGCGAACAAGTTGGTTACAGAGAAAGCCCCATCTACAGCTGGCTCTTTCAGTGTGATAATGAGCTGTTCAGATTTGTCATCGCCTCGGTTATATTGAATTTGAGATTCAGGGCCATCGTTTGTAGTGCCATCAGGAATGCCAATACGATCAGTACCATCTATGTTGTAGTTAACAAGGTGGCCTTCATATTTCGCCTGAATGCTGTCAACCATATCCCAACCTTGATCGCCTGCTCCCATATCACCTTGAACAAGGGTATAAGACTCTGGATCATCAATCGCATCTGGTGCTAGGTTGGTACGTTGATCATCGATGGTCACGGTTGATTCATTACTAAATGCGCCATCAGAATCAAGTGCTTTATAGTCAAAGGAATCTTCTAAACTAGTCTCTAGATATCTTAGTTCCCAGTTTCCATTACCTTCCGTTCCAACCGTGACACCATATATTTGTAATCCTTCTGCGCCAGAAAGATCATCGATCGATATCGTAAGGTCTAAATCAAGATCGCCATTACCAGACGTCGTCTTTTGAATCGGATCTAGAACTCTCGTTGAACCATCACTTAAGGTAACGGTAACTAGTACTGATGACTCGTTGGCATTGTTGAGATTTTCATCAAAGAAGCCACCTAGACCATCTAGTCCTAATGTCACTGAAGTGGCTGGTCTCTCGGAGAAATCAATCGAAATAGTCTCTCCCTCATTGATGCCTTGTCCACCACCGACACCAAGACCAAATCCAACGTGATTAGCATCTCCCCGGTACTGAGTTAGATCCCCGCCGGTTGAGGTAATCCTGATCGAGTCATCACCCAAAGTTAAAATACGCTCTCCGGGATTATCACCAGGAGAGCCCCAGTTTAAGAAATCGGTTTGCGAACTGGCTTCACTGTCTAACCCTTGCGAATCTTTAATACCTAAAACAAAACCTTGAGCACTTTCATCTGGTAGATAGGAAATATTATCTGGGTTAAACGGTGTGCCATTGGCCCCTCCTTCGATATGGAGGTCAGCTTCAACAATCGCTCGAGTTGCACCGTTTTCAGTGTAGAGAAGTGTGCCGCCTAAAGGCAGTTCAGTGATTACAACTGACAGTGTCTTTCCATCTGTCGTACTGCGATCATCTTCGTAGTCCGAGATATGGTCGGTTCCATCGCCCTCAATCGACCCTTCTCCAGTATCAAAAATAACTGGAATCGCGTCATCTCCGGAGAGTGTAATTGAGAAGTCTTCAGAAGCAGGACCGTCATTCGTCCCTTTAACGATGATTGTGACCAGCTGTTCAACAGATGCACCATGCTCATCAGTCACAATCACTGTGTATTCTAGTCTAACTTTATCGCCATCAGTCAGTTGTTGGGTAGCCTCTAGATTGTTATCTAATTCAAACTTCCAGCGACCATTATCATTCACGGAGAAGGTACCGTAATCGGTATTGCCACCGTCTTGTACCGAGTAGCTTAGCTCTGAGCCATTATCCACGTCAGACGCTTCAATGCGGCCACGTGTGACATCTTTTCCTTCCACACCATCACCTGCTTCACGCACACGACCAATGTCTTTCGCAGAATCAATCACTGGTGCATCATTGGTGCCTTTCACGATGATCGACACCGCTTGTGTCACTTCTGCACCATGCTCGTCGGTCACCACGACCACGTAGTTCAAGGTGACTTTTTCGCCCTTCGCAAGCGCGTCTGTCATCTCTGAGTCGTTGTCTAATTCAAACTTCCAACGACCATTATCATTCACGGAGAAGATACCGTAATCGGTATTGCCACCGTCTTGTACCGAGTAGCTTAGCTCTGAGCCATTATCCACGTCAGACGCTTCAATGCGGCCGCGGGTGACGTCTTTTCCTTCCACGCCATCGCCGGCTTCACGCACGCGACCAATGTCTTTCGCAGAATCAATCACTGGTGCATCATTGGTGCCTTTCACGATGACCGACACCGCTTGTGTCACTTCTGCACCATGCTCGTCGGTCACCACGACCACGTAGTTCAAGGTGATTTTTTCACCCTTCGCGAGCGCGTCTGTCATCTCTGAGTCGTTGTCCAATTCAAACTTCCAACGACCATTATCATTCACGGAGAAAGTACCGTAATCGGTATTGCCACCGTCTTGTACCGAGTAGCTTAGCTCTGAGCCATTATCCACATCAGACGCTTCAATGCGGCCGCGGGTGACGTCTTTTCCTTCCACGCCATCACCTGCTTCACGCACACGACCAATGTCTTTGGCGGAATCAATCACTGGCGCATCATTGGTGCCTTTCACGATGATCGACACCGCTTGCGTCACTTCTGCACCATGCTCGTCGGTCACCACGACCACGTAGTTCAAGGTGACTTTTTCGCCCTTCGCGAGCGCGTCTGTCATCTCTGAGTCGTTATCTAATTCAAACTTCCAACGACCACTATCATTCACGGAGAAGGTACCGTAATCGGTATTGCCCCCGTCTTGTACCGAGTAGCTTAGCTCTGAGCCATTATCCACGTCAGACGCTTCAATGCGGCCACGGGTGACGTCTTTTCCTTCCACGCCATCGCCTGCTTCACGCACACGACCAATGTCTTTGGCGGAATCAATCACTGGTGCATCATTGGTGCCTTTCACGATGATCGACACCGCTTGCGTCACTTCTGCACCATGCTCGTCGGTCACCACGACCACGTAGTTCAAGGTGACTTTTTCGCCCTTCGCGAGCGCGTCTGTCATCTCTGAGTCGTTATCTAATTCAAACTTCCAACGACCACTATCATTCACGGAGAAGGTACCGTAATCGGTATTGCCCCCGTCTTGTACCGAGTAGCTTAGCTCTGAGCCATTATCCACGTCAGACGCTTCAATGCGGCCACGGGTGACGTCTTTTCCTTCCACGCCATCGCCTGCTTCACGCACACGACCAATGTCTTTGGCGGAATCAATCACTGGTGCATCATTGGTGCCTTTCACGATGATCGACACCGCTTGCGTCACTTCTGCACCATGCTCGTCGGTCACCACGACCACGTAGTTCAAGGTGACTTTTTCGCCCTTCGCGAGCGCGTCTGTCATCTCTGAGTCGTTATCTAATTCAAACTTCCAACGACCATTATCATTCACGGAGAAGGTACCGTAATCGGTATTGCCACCGTCTTGTACCGAGTAACTGAGCTCTGAGCCATTATCTACGTCAGACGCTTCAATACGGCCACGGGTGACGTCTTTTCCTTCCACGCCATCGCCTGCCTCGCGCACACGACCAATGTCTTTGGCGGAATCAATCACTGGCGCATCATTGGTGCCTTTCACGATGATCGACACCGCTTGTGTCACTTCTGCACCATGCTCGTCGGTCACCACGACCACGTAGTTCAAGGTAACTTTTTCACCCTTCGCGAGCGCGTCTGTCATCTCTGAGTCGTTATCTAATTCAAACTTCCAACGACCATTATCATTCACGGAGAAAGTACCGTAATCGGTATTGCCACCGTCTTGTACCGAGTAGCTTAGCTCTGATCCATTATCCACGTCAGACGCTTCAATGCGGCCGCGGGTGACGTCTTTTCCTTCCACGCCATCACCTGCTTCACGCACACGACCAATGTCTTTGGCGGAATCAATCACTGGCGCATCATTGGTGCCTTTCACGATGATCGACACCGCTTGCGTCACTTCTGCACCATGCTCGTCGGTCACCACGACCACGTAGTTCAAGGTGACTTTTTCGCCCTTCGCGAGCGCGTCTGTCATCTCTGAGTCGTTATCTAATTCAAACTTCCAACGACCATTATCATTCACGGAGAAGGTACCGTAATCGGTATTGCCACCGTCTTGTACCGAGTAGCTTAGCTCTGAGCCATTATCCACATCAGACGCTTCAATACGGCCACGGGTGACGTCTTTTCCTTCCACGCCATCACCTGCTTCACGCACACGACCAATGTCTTTGGCGGAATCAATCACTGGCGCATCATTGGTACCTTTTACTGTGACAGAAATGGTTTGAGTAACCACAGCACCCTGTTCGTCTTCAACTTGAACGGTAAAGCTCAAAGGAACTTCATCACCTTCAGCTAACGCTTCAACTGCATCAGCTTCGTTATCAATTACAAAGCTCCACAAGCCATCACTTGTGATATTAAATGTACCGTACGGGTTGCTAACATCGCCTGCTGGACTCCACGTTAAGTTTGAGGAATCTACATCCGTCGCTGAAAGTTGACCACCTGTACTTGGTACTCCGGTATCCTCAGTACCATTGTCAAAATGTCCGGACTCCCTTACTTCACCTTCTGTAACGAGCTCAGAGTCCAAGACTGGCTTATCATTGGTGCCTTTTACGGTGACAGAAATGGTTTGAGTGACAATTGCACCCTGTTCGTCTTCAACCTGAACGGTAAACGTCAACTGTTCTGTATCATTCTCGTTTAACGCTTCTACGGCATCCGCTTCATTATCAATTACAAAGCTCCACAAGCCATCACTTGTGATATTGAATGTACCGTACGGGCTGCTAACATCCCCAACTGAGCTCCACGTTAAGTTTGAAGAATCCACATCCGTCGCTGAAAGTTGACCACCTGTACTTGGTACTCCGGCATCCTCAGTACCATTATCAAAATGCCCAGACTCTCTTACTTCACCTTCTGTAACCAATTCTGAGTCAATTACTGGCTTATCGTTCGTACCTTGGATATTGATAACAATCGTTTGAAAGACATCGACACCTTGGTCGTCAGTGACTTTGACTTTGAATTCAAGAGAAGTTGATTGCCCTTCTCGTAAGGCTTGAACTTCATCTGCTGTGTTATCAAGTTCAAATGTCCAAAGGCCGGCTTCTGTAATCGAAAAATCACCATATGCTGAAGACACATCTCCGTCTTCTGACCAAATCAAACTTTCGGTTGGAGAGTCAACATCTGTGGCGTTCAACTGCCCGCTCACCGATGCTGTTCCTGTGTTCTCTGAACCGTCATCATTGTGTCCAGCTTCAACAATGTCGCCACTAATTTCGCTATTTGCACTGATTACTGGTTTATCGTTGGTGCCACTAATGGTGATTACAACTGGCTGCGAGGTAGAGGAGTTTAGGGGATCAGTGACTTGAACGGTAAAGGAGAGTGTTACGGTATCATTGACGTTTAAAGCTTGTGTGGCATCGGAATCATTATTTAAACGGAAGGTCCATTCCCCATTATCGGAGAGCTCGAATTCACCGTAGTCAGAAAGATTGTCCGGAGTAGAAGTCACATTCCAGGTCAACGTTCCATCGTCAAATTCGAGGTCAGTAGCTAAAAGCTGACCTGTCAGCTCAGCAGTACCGTCAAAATCACTACCGTCGGAGTTATGGCCTGCTTCCACAGCGTTTCCAGCTAAGGCTTCACTAAGAATTTGCGGAGCTGAGTTGACGAGTACCTGAAGGAGAGTATTAGATTGCGTTGCGGTTAGACCTTGCGCTTCTAGGCCAGAGGTGTCGAACTGAGTTTGAGCGAGAGTTTGCGAACTATCACGTTCTATAGCGCCAGTGGTCGTTGGGCTTGATCCGTTCGCTTCGCCTGCTGCAGTAGCTTGTTCTTCATTTTGAGTAGGGTCTTCTCCGGCCTCAATGGCAGCAATGATTTCTTCGGCATCTATATCAGAAACATCGATCTCTTGGCTTTCACCCTCTTCTTGAATCAATACAAGGTCTAAGTCTTCGCCTACTTCTGCATCGTTCAAAACGTTGATCACAACGTCTCCCGGTCTTGGTTCCGTTCCTTCCGGAAGAATGGTGAGTTTTCCTTGAGCATCTATTACTAACGTACCAGACACTTTTGCCAACCCAAATAGAGACAACGCACTCATGATCTACTCCTTGAATTGCTTCCGACGCCAGGAAACAATATCTTTTATCAGTTCTAGCCAGCCTTGCTTGCGCGAATGGACATACTAGCCCAAGCTCGAAATTTTACTTTTATTTTACATTTAGATATCAGATTAGTTGACGAAATGAAACTTTTTGGGGAAGTATTTTTCGTTTGTCTCAAAAACGAAAAAAGTCTCGCAAATACGAGACTTTTTGATGAATGATTTAAGCTTAATCTTAGCCGATTACAGTGATAAATCCTTGTAAGATGATTAGGTTCACAATATCAATGAAAAACGCTCCCACAATAGGCACTACCATAAAGGCTTGAGGAGATGGACCGAATCGATTAACAATAGACCCCATATTCATAACCGCTGTCGGCGTAGCCCCTAAACCAAACCCACAGTGGCCACCGGCTATAACCGCTCCATCATAGTTTTTGCCCATCACTCTAAACGTAATGTAATAAGCAAACAGCCCCAAAATAACCGATTGAACAGACAGTATGATTAAGAAAGGAATAGCCAGATCAAAAATGTTCCACAGCTGAAGACTCATCAATGCCATTGCTAAGAAAAGCGATAATGACACCGTACCGAGAATATCGACCGTTTCTGCATCCACTTTATAACTTTTGGTCACTTCGCAGATATTGGTAATGAAAACACCGATAAATAACGCATAAACGAAGTCAGGAATCATTAACCAAGATATTTCAAATGTATTAACCCACGCATGTAAATACTTCGCTCCAGTCACACAGATGAGTAAGATAAACAGAACTTCAACAACCTTCTTAGCAGTCACGCGATCTCTTTCGTACTCGTTATAAGTCACCAATTCAGGGAAGCGCTCATGAGTATCATTGCCTCGGCCATACTCTGACTCAAAGTTATTCTTATCAATGAGTCGTTGTGCAACCGGACTACCAATAATACCGCCGATAATTAGACCAAAGGTTGCAGAAGCCATCGCAATTTCTAGTGTGTTGCTGATGCCGTAGGTCTCGGTAAAGGTTTGAGCCCAAGCGGCCCCAGTACCGTGGCCGCCCGACAAAGTAATAGAGCCCGCAATTAACCCCATTAACGGCTCTAAGCCGAGCATGGTGGCTAATCCAACTCCGACACTATTCTGGATGATAATATATACCGATGCGACCGCTAAAAAGACAAAGACTTTAGCGCCACCTTTCATCAGTTGGGTGTAGTTAGCCGCTAATCCAACGGTGCTAAAAAACATCAACATAAATGTTTTCTGCAAGGGTAACGAGAACTCAAGATTAACGTTGTTAAAGTGCAAAACCGTAATGATAAGGGCAACGATTAATCCACCAACAATGGGTTCAGGGATGTTGTATTTTTTTAGAACAGGGAGCTTACTATTAATTATGTGTCCCAGAAAAAGAACGCTGATAGCGATCAAAAAAGATTCTAACGTGCCAACAGAGATGGTGTTGTTCATATAACCTCTTTTTTTGCTTTATCGCTCATCTTCCTTAATGAGGTTCGACTAAATTGTAAAGTGTAGTAGAAATAGAATAGATGGCGACTCGCTTTACGCAGACACCAAACGACCTTGTTTAGACTATCTATAACTTCTTAAGGTGCCGGGAAGAATCGGCAAATATGTGGCCATAGTTAATCAACAGAAACACTGTTAACCTATTGGCTACATTGAGTTTATGAATATAAAAAGAAGAACTACACTAAATTAATCGCGCAGTGTACCACAGACAGGCCATTGCGACTAATTGAACCATCGAATATATGGATAACGGAATGAAATCTATACTAACAAGGACTGTTTTTTCAGTTGCTCTATTGGCACCATTAACAGCAATAAGCGCTGTCAATATTAGCTATGGCGATACAAATACAACGTCAGAACTACAAGCGAAAACTGCAATCGAACAAAGCAAAATAAATGAGCTCGTGGTACAGCTCTCAGATGCTTACTTTCCATTTAACAACGATCTAACGATTCAATATGGCGGTGATGATGGACCACTTTACGATCCTCAAGCTCATGTGGTGCATATTCCCTATGAATTCTATACCGACTCACTCAACTACTTTTTAAACAACGATTACCAAAAGAAATTTGGCAAACCAGCTAAGGATGGAGCGCTTGATACTCTGCTTCATACTTTGTTGCATGAAGCAGGGCATGCTTACGTCGCAGATCATGGCATTGCTATTCTAGGTAAAGAAGAAGATGCCGTAGATAACTTTGCGGCAGTGTTAATGCTCAACTACGTAGAAAACGGTGCCGATGCCACTATCAGCGCTGCAGATATGTTTTCCTTTGAATCCGAAGACCGACCCGACTATTACGATTTTGCCGAGTATATCGGTGAACATAGTTTTGATCTACAACGTTATTTCAGCACACTTTGTCTAGTATATGGTAGTGACCCAGAGAGCCATGCCACGCTTCTGGATGAGATAGAAGAAGACTATAGAGAGGAGCAAAAAGATAAATGTGAAATGACTTTCCAACAGATCGATATGAACTGGAAACAAGTATTAGGAATAAAAGAAGACAAAAGCTAAAAACAAAGAAAGGAATTGATATGTCGACCCAACTCATCGTGTTTTTTGATGGAACCTGCCCACTTTGTGTCAAAGAAATGCAATCTCTAAAGCATCATGACAAAGCACTAGCCATCAAACTTATCGACATTTTCTCTACAGAGTTTGAGGCCTTTCCTAATATCGATCCCAAAGAAGCATCAGAGCGCCTTCATGCCTACGATATAGAAGGAAAATTGCTTCTCGGTTTGGACGTTACTCATAGAGCATGGAGCTTAGTAGGAAAACCCTATCTATATGGATTCACACGATGGCCACTCTTCAAGCCTATTTGCGACTGGGCGTACCTGAAATTTGCTCGTAATCGCTACCAGATATCAGGCTGGCTGACTGGAAAGAAACGATGTGAGCGGTGTCGGCTTGATTAGTCGACTACCGCTCAACGTTTTATTTACACTGTAAACGTCATGATTCAGCGTCTTTACGAACAGCTTTAAGTAAAACAGATGTATCTGATCGATTTTCACCTTGCGAAGCGAGTGCTTTATATCTTTCGACCGTCTGTTCCGTCAGTGGAAGTCGAATGCCCTGACGAGCACCTTCATCCAAACAAAAACCGAGATCTTTAACCATCCAATCGATGGCAAAGCCAAAGTCATACTTATCTTCATCCATAGTTTTGGCACGGTTTTCCATCTGCCAAGAACCCGCCGCACCATTTTTCAAGCAATCAACTAATGAAGGAATATCTAAGCCACTCTTTTGCGCGAGTATTAATCCCTCAGACAACCCTGTTAGAACACCAGCGATACATACTTGGTTAACCATTTTTGCTCGTTGTCCTTGACCAACAGTCCCCATCAAGACCGATGACTTACCGTAAGCATCAAATACTGGCTGCAAAGCGTCAAAAGTCACTTGTTCGCCACCGCACATAATGGTTAGCACACCATTTTCTGCTCCAGCCTGTCCACCTGATACGGGCGCGTCCATAAAATGGACACCCGCTTTATCACACGCAACTCCAAGTTCTTCTGCCAACACTGCTGATGTAGTTGTATGATCAACGAGAATAGCCCCTTTCTTCATGCTCGCAATGGCACCTGTCGCGGATGTGGTCATCTGTCTAACGTCATCATCATTGCCAACACATACCGCCACCACATCGGCGTCTTTAACACAATCCGCCACTGTTTCACGATATCGACCATTGTATTCTTCCGCCCAGCGCTTCGCTTTTTCTGTAGTGCGATTAAATACGCAAACCTCAAATCCTGCTTTAGCCAAATGACCAGCCATTGGGTATCCCATAACGCCTAATCCAATAAAACTAACTTTCATTTGTACTCCTTTAATTGCTGGTGGGGTTTACCGCAGCATCCATCGTATCTGCACTAGATAAAATCGCGTCTATTAGCGATTTGACGGCCTTTGGTTGGTATTTCCTATCTTTGTACACCAAAAATGCCTGTCGGTCACTACGATAGTGCTCAGGCAGAAGATGAACTAAATTTGAGTTGCCACGCACATGCCGTAAAGGCAGTGATGCGACTCCTAAGCCTCGCTCAACTGCATCGAGTAACGCTTGGATATCATTAACAACAAGCCTAGGTTTTATCGTCATGCTTTGCTCAAGAGCGTCATCTCGGTAAATCGCCAGCTTCTGACTGTTATCTATGGCAAGCCAATCTAGGTCTTGTAACTGCTCAATGTGGGTAATTTGACTGCGACTTGCTAAGTACTCAGCGCTAGCAAAAAAGCCGTGACGTGCTGTAAACAGTGGTCGAGCAATAAGATCATCCATCTCACTGATGTCAAACGTAATCAGCAATTCTCGATTCGTTTGTGGTTTTAGCTGATCATGGTTTAAAGCGAGATCGATGTGAACTTTAGTGTATTGTTTTAAATACCCTTCAACCACAGGTGCTACGAAAGAATGATAGAAACTGTGAGGGGCGGACAAACGTACCGTACCAGCAACCTGTTCTGTTTGTTCCGTTACATTACCCAACCCTATTTCGAGCTGCTCGATACCACTGCTCAGTTGATCGAAAACGAGCTTACCAATTTCAGTCGCAGCTAATTCCCTACCCTTCTTCTCTAGCAAACGCAGTCCTAAACGCTCCTCAAGCGATGAGATACGTCTTGATACCGTCGATTGAGGCACGCCCAATAGATTAGCGGTTTTTAAGACTGAGCCGTGTTCCACGACCTTACAAAACAAGTAGACGTCATCTATATACCCAAATATGGAATCCACAATTCTAAATTACCCAATATTATCTATTTATGAATAGGTTTATACTTCTTATAACAAAAATCAACAGGAGAATAACAATGAGTAAAAAACAATTTTGGGTATCAGCCCTACTTTCATCTCTAACTATGGGAATCATGATGTCCGGCATTATCTCAGGATACAAAATGGGCTTTAGTAGCGCATGGCCACCGATATGGCTACAGAGTTTTCTTATTGCTTGGCCATGTGCATTGTTGTTAAACCTTACGGTCTTACCTCAAGTGAGAAACTTCGCAGCTTGGGTATGCGCTCCAAGAAAGATCAAAAGCAAGGAAGCATGATCATGGGAGAGTACCTTGATCATGCTTCTGAGAGCATGATATTTAGTCGCCGTTTAGAACTGAAAAAACGGCAATAAAAAAGAGCCGACTATGTCGACTCTTTTTTCTTCATAACGAGCGTATTACTGCTCTGCGTTATGGTAAACCTGCTGAACATCATCGCAGTCATCTAGCATGTCGAGGAATTTTTGGAATTTCTCAGCATCTTCGCCAGCAATTGCAGTATGAGTTTGCGGTACAAACGTAATTTCTTCTACATCAACCGCTAGATCTGGGTATTCAGCATTCAATGCCGTTTTCGCTTTGAAGAACTCAGTATGTGGTGCAAATACCGTGATGACGCCATCTTCAAGCTCGATATCCGTTACATCAACATCTGCCATCATCAGAGCTTCAAGCACTGCTTCTTCGTCATCACCTTTAAACTGGAATACCGCTTGGTGATCGAACATGTGAGCCACAGTACCAGGGCTACCAATCTTTGCGCCAGTCTTAACAAAGCATTGGCGAACATCTTGGAAAGTACGGTTGCCGTTGTCTGTTAGACAGTCAACGATGACACTAACGCCACCAGGACCAAACCCTTCGTAACGTGCAGGCTGGTAATCTTCACCACCACCACCGCTAGCTTTGTCTAGTGCTTTATCGATAACGTGAGCAGGAACTTGATCCTTTTTAGCTTTAGCAATCAGGTGCTTAAGTGAAAGGTTCATTTCTGGATCAGCACCACCGTTCTTAGCAGCTACATAGATCTCTTTACCATACTTGGAATAAACTTTAATTTTCGCGCCCTGAGTCTTGGCCATTGAGGCCTTGCGCACTTCAAAACTTCTTCCCATCGGGATGTTCTCTCTAATTCATTTTAACGCGGAGGATTTTATCAAATCGTCGGTACAATTCAATTGTGAACGCCGTGAATGGCGTTTACATCACTCCCATCATTCTTTTGTATTTGTCGACACACTGTTCAAACCATGCTTGTTCAGCCTCATCCGCTATCTTTTCGAGTTGCTCGCGTATAGCTTCAGGCCCCGCTTTGGCTTCTTTTAATTGCCACACAACAAAGGAAGCTTGTTTATCAAGTTCAACTTTATTCTTTTCAGAGGGTGGGAGAAGCGACAAATTATGGGACATGGTATTTAGTCAGTTGATGTTGGCAAGGGAGCAGAATATACCATTGATGAAGTATTAAACTCAAATGAAAGGGTGTTATTTGGGATAGACAGAAAATACAAAGGGTGGCCTTAGCCACCCTATCTGGTCATCCAATATTAGTGAATCAAGCCTAGCTCTCTTGCTTCTTCGAGAGTTAGACCACTTTCTCTGATTTCCCTCAACGCTTCAATGCGACGTCTAGCTTCTGCGGATTTTCCTTGTTTCGCAGGACGTATGTTTTCTTGGACTTCTTCAGAGTGATCCCACTTACTTGTCATGGATGTCATTTCGTCATGGTCGATTGAATTAATGGACATTGTTACCTCCTGATGAACCATGTCTGAACACCTAATCTGTAGCAAACGACAATTTTGTTGTTAAGAAAAACTGAGTCAGAATGTGATAGGGGCAATAGTTCTAAACAGAAGTTTTAGAAAGCGGTTTTTAAACTTTGAAATCCATCAGCGGTGGGATTACATTTAGGAGATTCCACCTCAGAAAATCAACTTGATCGAGATCTCCTTTTTTCTCCTCTAAACCCGCACCAAATATTAGTTTCACCTCACCCAGAAATGGGGGAATCGTCGAATTTCAGACAAAAAAAAGCGAGTCCAAATTGAACTCGCCAAAATATATCAGAATGAATGTAACAATATGAGCCAATCTACTTATTTCATTAGAAAGGACAAAAGGTTGTCTATTCGGAATAAATATTAGCCAACCACACTTGTTACTTTGTCAGCTTATTGTCAGCGTTATGTGTTATTCCTAACAAGTTAGTACTATGTGTAACAAGGGGTTAATTAGCGCTAAATAGCGACCTCATCTAGCACGCGAAATACCGTTTCATCGATATGCCCTTCGTGCACTTGTTTACACACTTTTTTACGGACGGCCAAGGCTGAGATCAGTCGTTCAATCGACAAATGCTTGTTTTCTTGTCGAGAGTTATATAACTCCACAACACGACTTAGCACTTCATACGGAATGACCTGGTCATCAACACGCAACCAATCCAGCTTCTCCATAAGCTCTGAGCACTCTTGTTTGATTGAGGCGACCGAATGCCCTGTCATGGCAGACAATGCCGTTACACTGCGTTCTAGAGCTTCTGATGAAGTATATTTAGATAAGATGATGGTTATTTCATCCGCATTGATTTCAACTAAGTGTTTTCTCTGCTTCACTCTGCGCCCCAAGTTTCCTCTTGGAGACGGTGCTTTACGCTGAATTGGCTCGAACTCACCGTCAATGATTGTCGACAGTTCGTCGAGTTGCTTACGAG
Organism: Vibrio mediterranei; assembly: GCF_900088415.1. Lineage (GTDB taxonomy): Bacteria > Pseudomonadota > Gammaproteobacteria > Enterobacterales > Vibrionaceae > Vibrio > Vibrio mediterranei. The sequence goes on along the minus strand of NZ_FLLQ01000001.1, from coordinate 1,286,947 downwards.
TTACTAACTCATTGCGTAATGGGTTAGGTAGGGTTGGTGCCATGTTTCGCTTACCTGCATTCGTCGTTCTTGCTCTTGAGTAACGCAATACTTCTTCTACATCACAACGAATATCAACCTGATAATCTGGTAGCTTAGCATCAGGATCCATGCATTGTAGTGTCAGATGATAGCCCCATAAGTTGACATCAAATTGATCATTGCTTGTGGATCCTTCCCCTAGTTTTCTCAGCTCTCGAAGAAGATCCATCGAGAAGCGTCGCCATTCTATGTTACGCGCAAGCTTTTGATTAAGCTCTGAAAGAAGAAGAGTATCGGTATGACGTCGGGCCATACGACTTCTGAAATACGAATACAACTGAAATACCAAGGTATGCTGTTTTAGAATTTCAGGCGGGAACAAGAAAAAATAGTCTCTCGTTAATAACTCTTCGTAGAACGACGGCTCCCACACCAAGATATATAAATTAGGCTTGATCTTGATCTCACCATCCGCGCCTTCACGTGGTGCCTCTTCAGATGCAGTGATCGTTCTGGCTAGAAATCTAAAACGATCACTCTTGAATCCTTCAGGCATATTTTCGCTGAGCCAACGACCTGTAAGCTCGTGCAATTGGAAATCGGTAAATTCAATTCGATCAATACTATCACGAATGGAATCACGTGCTGGGCCACTATCTTTTTTACCTCGAAGGGAAAGGATGTCAGTGATATACAAAGGGGTCTTGTTAGGCACATGTTTAGCATCAAGGTGATACTCTTCGTGGTGATGATCATGGTATTGCACCGTTAGCGTAAACAATGCAAACAGCGTCATAAGATCATCAACAGTCATGATATTCTTAGATGATCGAGTTTCAATCACCGCTTTTGTACCTGAGATGGATACCATCGACTTCTGATAGCTTTTACGTGTACGTGGTGGAGCGAGTGCTTGATCGATAATGCCTGCCCAGTTTGTTGGAGATACTACAAACTGATCGGCTTCATCGCGCATCGCTGGTGGCGTATAAAGTCCATGTTCATTCAACAAGCGTTTATTCACTTGCGTTTGAGCCAATGCTTTTGATTTTTTTTGCTTTTCGGATTGCTTAACCGATTCGGTTACCAGGCTGGTTGCACCCAAAACGGATACTAATTGATTGGGGTTAATAAACCGATGAAGCATTGTTTTGCCAGCGAGGCCTTCCTCAAACTTAACACCATGTTGGCTGAATAAACCAATATTTACTGCGGCTCTCAAACGCTGCTGAATAGCTGCACGAGTTAGTTTGCCGTCAGTAGCGTCGATTAACTCAGTAGTTGAAACGTAACCATCTTTAGAACTGAATCCGCGTAAAGAGATAAGATTCAGAAGTTCCAAAATACTCTTGGTCACTCCTTTGAAGTGCTGATACTGCTCAATCCAATCGACAGACGTTTCTGTCACTTCAAAAAGATGTCCGCCTTTGTGATCTCGTGGAGATCGGATCAATAATTTTTCATCGTTGCTCATGATTGGATCTATATCACACTATCCGTAAATTCGATATTGTTCCATAGAATAAAGAATAATGTCGAATAAATAAAGATCTATTTTATTGCTCTTAATAAACTGATCTTTACTGATAATACTGATCTAATATGATTAACTGATCATATGATCTGGCACTTTTATTGATTGTAACCCTATGTTTTTAAAAGTAAAGATTTAGCAAGCATTCGGACGCATGATCATAGTAATCACGAAACGATGATCATTGTTTTTCGAATGCATGATCATAGAACTCTGGAGGCATGATCATCATCTGCCCGAAAATATGATCATTAAGTTTACGGATAGATGATCATGAGGTCACCACAACTTATCCACAGAAAAAGTAGAAAAGCTGTGAATAGCTTAATGCAAATATCTTTTAAATCATAAATTTACCTCGAAAGCATGATCAAGGTGGAAGAATTATTTGTCGTTTTAGGTAATTGATGAAAGTCATTGTTCAAATGTTACTCGAATTGAACAAAGATAAACGAACAGACGCTTTTTCATCGTTAATGGCTTTAACCCTTATATATCGGGAAGCATGATCAAGTAAGTTTATTGAATCTGTTATTGCATTTTGAGTTCTGTCGTTAACCACTGAATCTCGCCACTATCCCTTATTCTATCGGGCATAAGCCGTAATTTTGTCGGGATTTTACATGCTTCCGCAGTGATAAAGTACTTGATCATTCTTCCAAGATAAATGATCGAAGTAACAGACCAATAATCCAACGTCTGTTTCTAAAATTCCCCTTGATCATGCTTCTATATTCTCGGAACTATGATCATGAGTTTTGTCTTTTGGTGTTCTAACGTTTCTCCACTGACCTATGAATAATTATTTGTGTTCCTAAAAAGACGCTTAATTTGAAATGGCTGAGATAGAAACAACAAGGTCCGTAAGTTATCCAATATTTATAATCGTTCCGAGATGTTTTCTATTTACATTGTAAATAAGTTACGGCGTAACACTTAAAATCTGATAAGATTTCTGTGTCTTTCACTTCATTATAATTTGGATTATTTGATGTATTTTTCATCAGCTTTGTAGTAAAAATCACGATTTGGCTTTTATGTGGTCAATTTATTGTAAAAAATAACACTAAGTGAGTGGACAGCTTTTTGATGTGAATGTACGATATAGCTGTACATTAAATCATTAGGTTACTTGGTTGGAACTTAGGTATGAAAAGAGAACAAACAATAGATAATCTCTACCGACTTGCAGAACAAACTCAGCAAGTACAAGCAGATCGCATCGAAATTGTATTAGAAGAACGAAGCGATGATCACTTTCCAGCAATGTCAAAAGCAATGATGGAAACTCGTTCTGGACTGACTCGTCGTAAACTGGATGATGCCATCAGTAAGATGGAAGCAAATGGTCATCAATTTACTAAGAATAATGCCAATCATTATTCTATTTCATTGCAAGAAGCACACATGTTGATGGATGCGGCTGCGGTACCTAAATTTCACGAACGTAAACAAAGCGCCAATAATAAACCGTGGATTATTAACGTTCAAAACCAAAAGGGTGGTACTGGTAAATCTATGAGTGCAGTTCATCTAGCTGCCTGCCTAGCTCTAAACTTGGACAAACGCTATCGTATCTGTCTAATTGACTTGGACCCTCAAGGTTCACTTCGTTTGTTCTTGAATCCACAAATCAGTATTTCCGAACATGAAAACATCTATTCTGCGGTAGATGTAATGTTAGAAAATGTACCGGAAGGGACTGATATTGATATTGATTTTTTACGCCGTAACGTTTTGCTACCAACTCAGTATCCTAACCTAAAAACGATTTCAGCCTTCCCTGAAGATGCGATGTTTAACGCGGAAGCATGGCAAAACCTTTCTCAAAACCAATCTCTCGATATTGTTAAACTGCTAAAAGAGAAGTTGATTGACAAAATCGCGGATGATTTCGACGTCATCATGATTGATACTGGCCCTCACGTTGATCCATTAGTTTGGAACGCTATGTATGCATCTAATGCGCTGCTTATTCCATGTGCAGCTAAACGTTTAGATTGGGCTTCAACAGTCAATTTCTTCCAGCACCTTCCGACTGTTTATGAGATGTTCCCTGAAGATTGGAAAGGATTAGAATTTGTTCGTCTGATGCCGACCATGTTTGAAGATGATAATAAAAAACAAGTGTCTGTCTTAACAGAGATGAACTACCTACTTGGTGACCAAGTTATGATGGCGACAATTCCTCGTAGTAGGGCATTTGAAACTTGCGCAGATACCTACAGCACAGTATTTGATTTAACGGCTTCTGACTTTGAAGGTGGTAAAAAAACGCTGGCGACAGCACAAGACGCAGTACACAAAAGTGCACTAGAGTTAGAAAGAGTGCTTCACAGCAACTGGTCATCATTGAATCAAGGGTAACGTTATATGGCTATTAAAACTTCTGAACTTAACGCTAAGCTTTTCGGAAAAGCGAATAAGAGACGTGCAACTACCCCTCAGGAAGCGCAAACCGCAGCCAAGGAACAAGCCCAATACATTGAGTTATCAGTTGCAGGGGAAGAGCTAGTTTCATTTGAACTTGTGCGTATTCCTGCGAATGAAGTGGAATCGAAGACGTTCGTATTTGAAGAAAATGCACGTGAACAATCATTCTTAAACGAGCACGCACTCTCTGATGTACTGGCAACTTTAAGAGACAAAGGGCAACAGTATCCAGCAGTTGGTCGCCGTCAAAAAGACGGAACCATTGAAGTTCTTGATGGTAGCCGTCGTCGTATGTCATGTATTCTGGCTCAAAAAGAGTTCTTGATTTACGTTGCTGAAAACATCAATGGCGACCATGCTAAATTCTTGTCTGATGTCGCGAACGCCCATAAGCCGCTGTCTCTATATGAAAAAGGTAAAGAGATGCTAGCTAAGCTTGAAAGCGGCGAAGCTGAAGACCAAAAAGCGCTAGCGAAAATGTTTCAATGTAGCGAAGCATTGGTAAGCGGAGCTCTGAAAGCTGCAGACTTACCACTAGAACTTCTTCAAGCATACCCTAACGTGAGTGATTTGGGGCGTCCAACGATTGTGCGTCTACATAAACAATTTAGCGAGCTTGATGGTGACAAACAAAACCAATTGATTGAGCGTTGTCACCAGAATGAAGGTTACGTGTGGCAGAAAAGTCGTGCTCAAGGTGTTGCGCGCATTACCAAAGATGTATCGGAAACCCTAGAGAACTGGATGCACGAACTCGCGCCACCTAAGAGAGCTAAAGTCGCGAAAATTGATCTCGTTAAGGGACGGGCTAGTTACACTCGCAAAGGTCCAAACTTAGCGCTCAACCTTAAAAAGGTTGATGACCAAACAATGGATGAAATCCTAGAGTTCATAAAAACTAAGATGAACTAAATAACTTTCAAAATACCTCGCCATAGCGAGGTATTTTTTTGTGTTAATATTGTGGTAAGTCCCCACAGCAATGATACCCATGACGGCTTTATTTTCCTCACAGCTTCATCTTCTCGAGCAACAACATGCAATAGCGGATGAGCGCTTTCAACGAAGTGCGCTCATTTTAGAAGGCTCACTGGCATGGCAGCATGAATTGATTGAGCAATTCTCGATGCGCTTTCCTAAAGACTCTAAGTTTCAGCTAGGAGGAGAATCTATCGGCTCTCTAGACGCTATTCCGGTTAAACAAGGAAAACGTCTACTAGGAAGGGAAGTTAAGCTACTCGTCGTGACGCTTAGCGATGATTTTGATGCTAATAGTTTTAATGCTGCACTTGGTGCGCTCGTAGGAGGCGGTGTACTCATTCTGTTAAGTAATGAAAGTGATGTACATCCTTGGTTAGAGCGACACCTCGCTTTGCTACCTCTACTGAAACAATCAAGCCGCAACCTGATTAATGATTTGGCTTATTGGCAAAATCAACACCAGGCGCGTGAGAGTAGCAATATTTACGTAGAACAAAACGAAGCCATCGAGGCCATCGAGCGAGTCCTTACAGGACATAGAAAACGTCCTTTGGTTATTACTGCCGATCGAGGGCGTGGCAAAAGCAGTGCCCTCGGACTAGCGGCGGCAAGAATAGCCGCTTCACGTCCGTGTCGAATCCTGCTCACTGCGCCAAGCAAAGCTGCTGTTCAGCCTGTATTTGATTTCAGTCAGATTGAACAAAGCGTTTCGTCATCTATTGAGTTTGTTTCGCCAGATGAGCTGATAAAGTCAATGCCTGTCTGCGATTTATTGTTTGTAGATGAAGCCGCTGCGATTCCAGTACCTCTGTTAAAAACTATTGTTGCTCATTATCATCGTCTAGTTATCAGTTCGACCGTTCACGGTTATGAAGGATGTGGAAGAGGGTTTAGTCTTAAGTTCCTTCCTTGGCTTCAGAAGGAGCGTAAAGGAACCAAACTGCATCATATGCAGCAGCCGATTCGATGGGCCCAAAACGATGCTTTAGAAAAGTGGTGCGCCGGTGCGTTTCTATTACAAGCTGAGCTAACACAGTTGGCAAATGACGCTAAGTTTGATTCGTTTGACTCAAAGCGTTGGTCTTTTTGTTCAGTGGCAACAGATGATTGTAGCAATAACGAGTCAATATTGTCTGAAGCCTTTGCTTTACTCGTTAATGCGCACTACCAGACTTCTCCTAATGATCTGATGTTATTGCTCTCGTCAAAAACAATGACGCTTTATACCATGAGTTACGATGGTCAGGTTGTCGGCGCCGTACTCTTAAATAGGGAAGGGGATTTGTCTTTTGATATCGTTGAGAGAGTCCAACTAGGACAGTCTCGCCCGCCGGGTAACTTGGCGCCTGTTGAGCTAGCCAATCACCTTGCTCTATCAGAGCCTGCAACGCAACGTTGTGGCAGAGTGATGCGAATAGCGGTTCATCCTCTATTACAATCCTCTGGTGTCGGTTCTGATATGCTGCGTCGTTTGAGACTACAAATAGGTGATCAGGTAGATTACCTTGCCACCAGCTTTGGAGTAACGACAGAGCTGTTTAGATTCTGGCAAAGCAACCAATTCGTTCCGCTTAAACTGGGTAGTGCTAAGGATAAAGCCAGTGGAACCTATAGTCTTACTTTGGTATTGCCAACATCTAAAAATAGCGAACATTGGCTTTTCCAAGCTAAGCAACAGTTCAGTCGAAATCTGGTTTATCAATTGAGAACGGTCAATCGGGATATTCATCCATCGCTAGCATGGTCGTTATTTTCGACTTCAATTATGGATAGAAGCGCTGCGTTGCCATCCAAGCTCGCCATTCTGTACTCAAGAGGTGGCAACTCATTGGTTTCCAGTCGTAGCGATTTGTTCGACTTCATGGTGTCTCTAGCAAATGCCTCAGTAGATGTTGAGAGTCCGATTGTCACGGCCGTCGTGTTGCAAGAATGGTCTTGGGAACACGTAGTCCATCAATTGAGCCTAGCTGGACGTAAACAAGCTGAAGCTCAATTCAGGCTGGAACTCTGTTCACTCATGGAACGTTTACAGTGTAAATTGACTTAAACTTCTTTCGCCTTGGATTTACACTGTAAACAAAGCCAGCGACGTTTACAGTGTAAATTGCCGGAATCCTGTTTTTACACTGTAAATCTTCATCAAACTCAAACTCAATTCTCTCTTATCTACTACACATTCATAGTTGAATCAGAGTCAAAGAACCAACCGAATTACCGTGACGCCAACCGGAGTTTTCGATATTGAACATAGTCTCACTACTGAGACTGCATTAAGATAATTATAATTGTTGAAGCATGATCACATTGTTCAGTTTGAGCTTGTGTACAGAGCATAAGGAAGTGTCTAGCCATCATGTGGAAAAGTGTTCTCAAAATATCGTCAAATGGTAATGAAGTTATTGCCCAATTACCGAGTGAGTATGAGCAAGGTCTGGCATTAGAAGCTTCTTTGCTAAACAACATGTTGGGTGAGCTTAATGCCCAGCATTTCTTTCTTGACGAATCTGCTGTCGCTCAATTCATAAAGTGTGCAGCAAGTGCAAAAGGTGAAGCCTTTTCTGGTATCACTATTGCCCAAATTAAAGATGCTAGCGCTGAAGTGATACTAACCGAGCAAGATATGATCGCTAGTATTAAAGTCACTGGAGCATACGGCGGCAATCCACTTCAGCCTAATGACATCATCAAATCACTCACAGAGTCCAGAGTAGTTAAAGGGCTTAACAAAAAAGCGTTAAAGAAAGTACTGTTACTCAGCCGTCAGCTTAAAGCCGGTGAGAGCTATACCCAACCTGTGGCGATAGGAAAAAGGCCAAAAGAAGGTAAAGATGCTCAGTTTATTCCCTTAGTGGCCGACCCTAAAAAGCGTGTTCTCAAACCACAAGCTACCGGCGATGGTGACAAAGTGGATATGCGTGATTTAGGAGCCATTGTTACGGTAGGTGAAAATGAGCAAGTGATGAAGCGAATACCGGCCATCAAAGGTGAGAATGGATTCACAGTCACTGGAGCCATCATCCCTCCCAAAGCAGTCAAAGACAATCCACTTAAACCGGGAGCAGGGACCAAGTTCTCGGCTGATAACCCGAATACATTGTTGTCTACGATGTCAGGAATGCCGGTAATTAAATCATCGGGTGTCGAGATTGATGAAGCCCTTTGCTTGAGTAAAGTGGATATATCCACCGGACATATCAAATTTAAGGGCAGTGTGGTGATTTCTGGAAATATTGAACCCAATATGGAAGTGACAGCGACAGGGACTATTACTGTTGGGGGATTTGTTGAGTCGGCAATTTTGAAGTCGAAAGGGGATATCATCGTCAGCAAAGGTATCATCGGACATAATGTTGATGATGGCGAACCCAAATCTTGTCTCATTGAGTCTGGCGGCGATGTTGTCGCTAATTACGCTCAGTTTGCCAATATCAGCTCACAAGGAGATATTCACTTTACGGTGCATAGTCTAAACAACGACATCGTGTGTAGTGGTGATTTAATAGTGACTGGCGCAGGGAAGAAACAAGGGATTTTAAGTGGTGGAGAAGCGATAGTCGGTGGCAAAGTGGTTTGTAATCAACTCGGTGTGGAAGGTGATACCGCAACCTACATAAAAGCTTTTGCGCAGTTCCAAAATTACCAAGATGGACTAGAACAACTGCAACTACGTTATACCGAGCTTCAAGAAAGTAAAATGAAAGCAATCCGACGCGAAATAGAGCTTAAGAAGGTTCCTAAGTCAGCAAGAACAGAAGAACAGAATAAAGAGCTCGAAGCATTAAATAGTTCAAACACCGAAGCGTTAGATGAACTCAATGCTGAAAAAGAGAGATTGGAGCTGGAGCTGTTTGCTAAGTTAGAGCTCAATACCGTAGAGTCTTTGGTTCAAACTCACACACGTGTAACCGTCGCGTTTGACGAAGAAAAGGTGACGACAAAAAATACGCACGGCCCTGCATCATTCAGCTTTAATAAGCATATTATCCATTTTGCTCCAAAGCTAAAAGAAGAAGACCTTGCAGTTTAGAACCAAGTTTTTGTTAGCCTAGACTATGACTTAGGTGCTTTGCTTCCACAACAAAGCGCCATTTCCTTGCTGGGCCAATATATCGTCAGGATTTCTTAGTCGACAGCGACTTAGCGAGAGGCAACCACAACCAATGCACTCCCCAAGCTCGTCTCTAAGTTTGGTCATTAGCCAAATTTTCTCATCTAATATGCGCTTCCAGTTTTTTCCCATAGATTCCCACTCTTCTTGAGAGGGGGCTCTCTGAATAGGGAGCACCGACAATGCCTCTTTAATCTCTTCCAGACTTAGCCCGAGTTGCTGTCCTGTTTTAATAACTGCTATACGTCTCAAGACTGAGCTGTCATAGCGACGTTGATTCCCTTGGTTTCGCCAACTAGAAATCATTCCTTTCTGCTCATAAAAATGCAGTGCTGACACAGCAACTTCCGCACGCTTTGCTACCTGACCGACTGATAATTCCATTTTATTCTCCTTTACACTCAGTATAGCTTGACCTCAAGTAATGTTGAGGTTTTAGCATTGAAGCAACTCACAAAGATAAAGGAATGATGATGAAAAGGACTTCGCTGCAACATCTCTCTGCACTGCTGTTCGATGGTATCGCTTCAGGGATGATGTTAATGGCGCTCCCATGGAGCATCTTGACGCAAGGAAACAACAGTACATTCTTGGCAATACTCACGTTATGTTGCACGGTGTTATCGTTCTTTGCGACCCCATTCTTTGCTACAGCTATTGACCGCTTTTCGCGAAAGCATATCTTAGCACTGGTCCAACTATTACAGGCGCTAGCTGCATTACTCGTTGTTTTTACTTGGTATATTGAACCGAATGCACTTTGGTCCCTTGCTGTTGCTCAACTGGTTTTTTGGTTAACTAACGATCTTGCATGGGGGACAAACGGTGCATTCACACAAGAACTCTATAAAGAATCAGATTATGCAAAAATCTCTGGGCAACAAGAGATCGTCCTACAGATGACCACCCTGAGTGCAGGCGGTTTAGGCGTGTTGTTATTGAAACTGTGGTCAATCGAATACTTTGCCTTGTTGGCTATGTTACTTTCTGTCAGCGCTATGATTTGCTATGCCAGCATCCATTACAAACCAAAGCAACGCGAGACCAAGCATGTATCTTTTATGACACTGCTGAGCGAATCTAAAGCCATATTTTCACGCTCACCGATGTTTTACTTGTTTGTCGCTCTGTCCTGTCTGAGCTACCCAATGATGACTTACTTGTCTAAGTTGGTGCCTATCTATTTTTCCGAGCAAAACATTGAAGGCCACTGGTTTGCTTGGTGGCAAATCAATTACGGTTTAGGCGCAATGTTATGCGGAGTCATCATTACGCAGCTACTGACTCGTTTTCAACATGAACAGCTAATGATTGTCAGTGTTGTTGGGTTGGCGGTGTTATTGAGTGTTCTGGCTAGCTCGATGTCAGCACTTAGTATCGTTATTTTTGCGTTATTTATTGGCTTATTCAATGCGACGAATCGAATCGCTAGAGTGAATAAGCTGCATGAAACGATTGATAATAGAGTTCGAGGCAGAGTAGATGGTGGAATGAAGCTATTCTCTACTTTTATTCAAAGTATGAGTTATGTTCTTATCGCTTATTTGACTCACTACGATCTTACGGAGCTTGGGTTTGCGGTGGCCGCCGTTGTGATGATGCTAGCCGCTCTGGGTATGTTGTTATTGCATAAAGGTAAAAATAATACTCATACGTTACAAAGCTATTGAGGTTTTGCCGGTAATGGTGTTGGGACAGGCTGCGCTGCTTCTTCGGGTTTGGATATGGTAATACTACGGATGAATCGACTGAAGTAGAGTTCTTTTACCAGTTCGTCGCAGCGTTCAGTTGTGAGATTGCGTTTCCACTGCTCGCTGCTCACGGAGATGCGAGTTTGATTGGTTGCTCGATAGCCGTTGGCAACTTCGCATAGCTCTATTGTGTCCATGTAATTAGGGTAGGTATTAACTGATGAGGAGCGAAGGCCAAGCTGATTCATTTGATATGACGAACAGCCCGTCATGATGAGCAAGGTGAAAGATAACAGTGCTTTTATTCTCATAGCAGTTAGTGGTTTGTCCTAGGTTTGTGCACAAGCGCTCATACTAAACACTATTTGTGACAGATAAAGAGAAGTTTTAAACACAGGTCACCTAACAGCAAAAATTAACACTGCTCAGACATTTAGACGATCTATACTGGACGGAATTTATCGTGTTGCGGTAGTGACGTTTCTGAAAAATGAGGAGAATAGGGATGGTGGATTCTATCAACGTAGATGTAGTTGTACTCGGTGGTGGACCTGGAGGTTATACCGCAGCTTTTCGCGCGGCTGATCTTGGACTGTCTGTATGTCTTGTTGAGAAGCAAGATACGCTGGGCGGCGTGTGTGTAAACGTAGGATGCATACCATCCAAAACCTTATTGCATGCAGCGGCGTTAATTGAACATGCCCAGCATGGAAAGCAAATGGGTATCGCATTTGGTACTCCAAGCATAGACATTGACGGTTTACGATCTCACAAAGAAAACACGATATCAGAGCTGACGAAAGGAATTGCTAACCTAGCAAAAGCTCGCAAGATAACACGCGTTCAAGGTGTTGGTCAGTTTACCTCACACAATGCACTGTCAGTGGTTGGTGAATCAGAAACGCAAATCTTGTTTAAGCATGCCATCATCGCAACTGGGTCACATTCAGTATCACTTCCTATCGCACCTAATGATCCGAGGATTTGGGACTCTACCGACGCACTAGCGCTGACGACGATTCCTAACAAACTATTGATCATTGGCGGCGGGATTATTGGTCTAGAAATGGCACAAGTGTATTCAGCACTGGGATCGCAGATCACTATTGTCGAGGCACAAGAGCAAGTGATTCCTGCAGCAGATAAAGACATTGTTCAACCTTTAGTTAAGTCGGTTAAGAAGCGCTATCAAATGCTGACTAAGACGTTGGTGACTGCCATTGAAGCGGACACTGATGCTATCACGGTATCTTTTGACGGTAAGAAAGCACCAGAAAGCGAGTGTTTTGATGCCGTATTAGTGGCTGTTGGGCGCAGGCCAAACACGTCCAACTTAGGGTTGGATTTGCTAGGCATTGAGGTTGATAAACAGGGGCTTATTCCTGTGAATGACAAGATGCAAACCAGCGTCCCTAATATTTTTGCTATCGGTGACATCGTCAAAGGACCGATGTTGGCTCACAAGGCAACACATGAGGGCAAGGTGGCCTCAGAGGTTATCGCTGGTATGGATTCAACTTTTCATGCTGTAGCCATTCCATCGGTGGCATACACCAGTCCGGAGATCGCTTGGGTCGGTGTGACAGAGAAGGAAGCTAAGCAGCAAGGTATAGAATTCCAAACAGGCAAAGTGCCTTGGTTGGTCAGTGGTCGAGCTCAGAGTGTTGGGGCGACGAATGGCGTCACCAAAGCGCTTTTCTGTGCCGAAACAGGTACGCTTTTAGGTGCTGGGATTTGTGGAGAAAATGCTGGGGAACTCATTCACGAAGCCGCTGCGATGTTAGAGCTAGGGGGGCGTGCTAAAGATATCGCTCACACTGTTCATGCTCATCCTACACTAGCAGAAACCTTTGCCTTTGCTGCGGAATTGGTTGAAGGCTCTATGACCGATATGTTGCCTCCCCGCAAGAAATAACCAATATCAAACGTCTTGTTACCAAGAGATGATGCCCACTTGTTAAAGTAAGGGGGCATCATTGGATAGTTGGTTGTTTTTAGTATTATCCTTGTGTCACTTGCAATACAATTTTCCCTATATGGCTTTTCTCTACAAATTCCCGTTGTGCCTGTTTGATATCTGATAATGCAAACACTTTCCCCACTAGTGGTTTTATTTGTGAGTGTTCGATTCGGCTGATTAGGTTTGGAAATACCTCATCTTCGAGCCCAGTACAGCCGAAAAAAGACAGATCTTTTAGATACAGTGTTCGAACGTCGAGTTCGACCATCGCGCCACCAATAGCACCAGAGACGGCATAGCGGCCTTTGGGTTGCATCACTTCAAGTAACTCTGGCCATTGAGGACCTGCAACGAGATCAACGACAACACTAACGCTGTTTCTACCCAATGTATCCACCAAGCTTTCACCACGTGATACCGTTTTATCGGCACCGATATCAAGTAAGGCTGATGCCTTCGATTCACTAGTTACTGCAATCACCTTAGCACCACGTGCTTTCGCCAACTGCACTGCAGCAGAACCCACACCGCCCGATGAGCCAGTGACTAAAACAGTATCATTAGCTGTGACTGATGCTCTGGTGAGCATGTTTTCTGCGGTTGAGTAAGAACACGGAAAAGAGGCGAGCTCAATGTCGCTGTAGCTTGAATTTACACTGTAAGCCTGGCGAGAATCCACTACGGTATATTCTGCAAAACCACCATCACACTCAGAGCCAAAGTACCAGAAATGATCAAGGCGTTCTCCATCGGCGTACCGAAGGCAAGGATCAATGAGCACGCGTTCGCCAATTCGAGCATCGTCAATATGCTCTCCTACAGCGATAATATGACCACAAACGTCCGCACCTTGAATTCTTGGTAGAGAAAGAGCATTGCCAGACCAGCCTGCGTCTTCACTATCGTTATCGCCCTTGGAGTACCAGCCAATACGAGTGTTGATATCTGTGTTGTTTACGCCTGCGGCGCTGACTTTAATGAGAACTTCATTAGCGGCTGGTTTAGGAACCACGATGTCTGATTTGACGACAAGTTGTTCGAAGTCACCGTGCCCTATGAGCTGAACGCCAGTCATAATTGAACTCATGTGTGGTTTCCTTTTTTAGTTGTTTGATGTTGTCGCTGTGAATAGAGCGCTGACTGCCGTTTTAGCGGCACTCACGGCAGCTTCTCCCAGGATAGGGTAAGCGGCCGTGATACCTTCATGAAGTACATATAACGCCTGACTTAGATCTTCACGACCACTTATCTGCGCCAATTGTTGAATTACCGCATGTTTATAGGTTTCAACAGCGGAGTGAATTTCTGCATTGTCAGGAAATGCCGCTAGAGCATTTGCAGAAAGACATCCTTTTGGTGCGTTCTGCCTCATCCAGTGACTAAGCGTATCAAACGCCGATAAGGTGGCAGCTAAGCCAGGGGCACTGTGGCAGCTTTCTAGTAACGATAGGTAACGTTGATGACGATAATCCAGCGCTCCCACGACCATACTTTCTTTAGAAGGGAAATATTTATAAAGCGTTCGCATACTGACACCAGAAAGTGCTTTTAGCTCAGCAACACTCGGTTCTGCAAACCCTTTTTGCGCAAAAGCACGTTCTAGGTTCTCGGCTATTTGTTGTTGGGACATCATAAAACCTATAGCTAGAATGTTTGTTCTACCTATATAGTAGAATAATTGTTCTACATCTGTCAATTATTATCATGCTTAACAAATAATGTTTATTTTTATAACAAATATGACTTTGGTTATAGAAAAATAAGGCTCGTGTTGATTTATCTTATCCGACCAGTTATCGTTTAACTAACAAGCTGTTAACATGAGGTGGTCGGCATGCATTTCGATGAATTATTAGAAAAAGCTAAGCAATGTGCTCAAACTGGAGAGCATATGGCCATTCCATCTTCGTGGGGTCAAGGCAGAACGGTGTTTGGTGGCTTATCTGCATCTCTGTTGTATACCGTTATGCAATCCAAAGTTAATGGTGAACGTGTATTGCGTTCATTGAACACCAATTTTGTTGGTCCGCTGCTTGTAGATGTGCCTTTCACATTTGAAGTCGAAGTGTTGCGTGAAGGGAAAAGCGTGTCTCAGATGAGTGCTCGATTGATTCAAAATGGTCAGGTTGCTGTTTTTCAGCAAGGATGTTTTGGGGCAGATCGCGACTCGAATATTAGTGTTAACAACAACGATAACCACATCATGCCACTGCCGGATGAGCTACCTAGATTTCCTGATGTGGCTCAAGGTGCCCCTAATTATACCTCGCATATAGACCTTGCTTTGGCTAGAGGTCATCTACCATTTACTGCAAGTAAAGACTCACATACTTGGGGTTGGATGCGATTCAAGCAAGCTCCAAAACAGATTACAGATGCACATCTTATTTGTTTGGTCGACGCATGGCCTCCAGGTGTACTGCAAATGATGTCAACGCCGGCACCTGCGAGCAGTATGATGTGGAACTTGGAATTTATCCATCCTCACCAACCTGTTGAACCAGAAGATTGGTTTGCTTACCAATCCCATACTCGTCAGGCGGCTCAAGGATACGCGCATGCTCAGGCTAATATATGGAACAATAGAGGTCAGTTGGTGGCAGTCAGTCGTCAGAGCATCGCAATCTTCGATTGATAACAAAAAGCTATAGCTAGGAGAGACACGCTCTCCTAGTGCTAAGAAATTATCTTTATGGCTTCAACGATAGCGTTTTGGTCATTTGAGGCTTTCGTTACCACATTCGCACAGTTTTTCAGTTTCTTTGTCGCATTATTTACCGCAATGCCAAGTCCTGCACACTGCAACATGGATACATCGTTGTCGTTATCGCCGATTGCCACAACATCTTCAAGCTCAATGCCTAACGAAGTGGCTAAGCGTGAAAGCATGGCGCCTTTACTATTGCCTTTTTTGTTAAAGCCAATGCGGTTAAACCAGGACTGTTCGTAGCTGAAATTTTCATAAATCAGCGGGTCAGAGATAAAGGCATCAATATCATTTGGACTACCTTCTGTTACGAACGTCCAGATATGCTTGCAATCGCTCAGCGCGCTCGCGAAATCAGTAACACGCTCTATTTTGGGCTGGATGTTTGGCTCGAGCGTGGTGCCCCATGACTCCAATTTTGAGATGTAATTAGCGGGATGTTGGTAACAAAGCAAGATTTTGTCGTCAGCATAAGCAATCAGATCGAGAGACTCAGACTGAGAAACAAAGTGCGCCACTCGCTGTTTGTCTATAGGCTCAGCAAAAGTAATTTGTTGGTGTTCGAACTGGTAGACATAAGAGCCATTACAACAGATGGCCGGAGTGTGCAATTGCAGCAGTTGGTGATAATAGGCGACGGTGGTGTGGTGGCGACCTGTCGTTAAGATGATGTTTGTTGTTGCAGCTATGGAGCGAATTATTTGCTGGGTTTGGGTATCAATTTCCCCTTGTGAATTGAGTAGCGTTCCATCTAGATCAATGGCGATGAGCTTATACTTCATGTTGTACCTCAACTTGATTAGGTTGCAAACCAATCGCTGTTGCGGCATTGATTAGCGCGCTCATTGTCATGAACACGCGAGGGGTGAGATCGCGTCCTGTTTCTAAGAAGCTGTTCACTCCCCATTTTGAGCTCATAATCAGCAGATAGTAGCCCCTTGCCGTGCGAGGTTTAAGGGCTATTGCCCCTTCAATATCACCTCTTGCAAAATGATGTTTGAATTCCTTTAGCAGCATTCAGATGTTCCTTTCTTCAGATAAAAAAAAGGGGGCGAATATCGCCCCCGGTTCGCCTTATAAGAATGCTTTATATGGAAGCTCCGGCTCATTTTTGAAGATGTCTTTGAAGCCGCGGAAATGCTGGTAGTGCATGCGACCTTTATCTGTTGGATAGGTGTATTTACCACCGACTTGCCAGAAGAAAGGTGCAAAACTGTACTGCAGACGGTCTTTCTTCATATTCCAAAGTACTTCGATTTCTTTAGGATCGTTTTGGAAGTTAGCCCAAATATCGTGATGGAACGGCATAACTACCTCACAGTCTAAAGATTCAGCCGCGCGAAGGATGTCAGATGACGTCATTTTATCAGTGACACCGCGAGGGTTTTCACCATAAGACAATAGGGCTACGTCTATTTGGTACTCGTTACCGTGTGCTGCGTAGTAGTTTGAATAGTGTGAGTCACCTGAGTGGTATACGCTACCGCCTGTAGTCTCAATCAAGTAGTTTACAGCGCGTTTATCCATACCATCTAGGATCTCTTTATCATACGAAGAAGTACCTTCTGGCAGAGTTACTAGAGCCGTTCGGTCAAATGAGTCTAAAACGCGAATCTTCATATCGCCCACTTCAAGAACGTCACCTACTTTTGCCACGATACAACGATCTTCTGGAACACCCCAGCCCATCCATAGGTCAACACACGCTTGTGGACCAATGAATTTTACATGATCGCCACAGTTCTGTAGTACTGCCGCCGCCACGTTAACATCGATATGATCGGCGTGATCGTGAGAGGCCATAACTGCGTCGATGTCTTTGATCGCAAAGGGATCAAGTGGGAAAATTGCTGTACGTAAGTTTGGTTGGAGTGCTTCAACACCACCCATACGCATCATTTGGTGTTGGTTTTTCATGAACTGGTTCTTTTGTGTTTTTTTACCAGTACCACACCAGAAATCGATAGTAACGTTAGTATTGCCCTCACTCTTAAGCCAAATACCCGTGCAGCCTAACCACCACATTGAAAATGTGTTTGGCTCTACGACAGTATTTTCAATCTCTTCATTTAGCCAAGTACCCCACTCAGGGAAAGTGCTTAAAATCCATGATTCACGAGTAATTTCATTTACGTTGCTCATAACAATACCTTTTATTTCAATAAATTGGTCAAATTTTGGATGTAGGGTGCCTAGCACCTCTTTTTGCAAAGAGGTACTTGGTTATTTTTTCTGGACTTGGTTAGTTAATTATTTACACGAGAAGCACTTCGGTGCCGTTACTTCTTATTGCTTCTATAACTTCAGGGTTGGCATCTTTGCCAGTAATCAAGATATCTATTTTGTCTGCTGGGCAGAAAAGCATGCCAGTGCGATTACCTATTTTCGAGCTATCTACCACAACAACGAGTTTGTCGATCTGTTCTACCATTTGCTGCTCAGATACTGCGGTTAACATATCCGCTTTGTACAAACCGTTTTCAGTGAGCCCTTTACCACTGGTAAACATCCAGTGGCCGGCGTATCCGCCTAAAGAGTTTGGTGACGGATTAAGAAATATGTTCTGTGCTTTGTTGTATTGCCCGCCAATAATGATGACATCTTCATGATCCTCATTAATTAAATAGCTGGCGAGTGGAAAATAGTTCGTCACTATTTGCACATCTTGCTGGCATAGCTCTTGTCCTAATAAGAAAGCTGTTGAACCACAGTTAATCACAACGCTATCGCCTGGTTGACACAAAGAGGCGGCTTTCACTGCAATGCGTGATTTTTCGTGGTAATGATCGGTGGTATCAATATTGAGCGGGCTCCAAGCCTTACGCTTAATCTCAATACGTTCTGCACCATTTCTTACTTTTTTTAATTTACCTAGCTCATCTAGTTTTGCGATATCCCGTCTGGCCGTTGCAGGCGAAACATCGAAGTTCTCGATGATGTGAGCCACATTGATGACTCGTTTTTCATCAAGTAGAGACAAGATTCCATCATGTCTTTGTAATTCATTCATGGTTATCACCTTAATTTGTCATCAAGTGATTACTTGGTGATTATTTTTGATTTGTAATGATTCTATTTTGCTCAGGGCTGACTGTCAAATTCTCTCGTCCTAAAAGTGCTAAGTAAATCACTAAAAATAGTTAAGTTATTGATATTAAATGACTTGTTGTTTTTGTGTGTGATCGTGTTGGCAAAAATACAGTTTATAGAACGCGAAAATTGATAAAAATCAAAATAATCATAAATGAGCATTGAATGATTACTTATGATTGGTAATGTTTGTGTTGTGAGCAACTACTGAACAGAACATCAGTGAACGACACGGACAATCTCTGACCTACACATAAATATAAAACATTACCAAGGGGCAAGAATATGGAGTTTCTATACGACATCTTCTACATATTTTACAGTCAAGTAATGACCAAAGCGCCGCTGCTACTGGGTCTGGTAACTTGTATTGGTTACTGGCTACTTAGACGTGACGGCACCACCATCATCAAAGGTACAATCAAAACTATTGTCGGCTTTATGCTGGTACAAGTCGGGGCGGGAACCTTAGTCGCAGGTTTCAAACCCGTAATTGAAAAACTCTCTGAGTTCCACGGACTCACCGGTTCGGTCATTGACCCATACACATCAATGATGGCTACTATGGAGACGATGGGTGATAACTACTCATGGGTAGGCTATGCCGTTCTTTTAGCACTCGGCATCAACATTCTACTAGTTCTTTTCCGCCGTTATACCGGTATTCGCACCATCATGCTTACTGGACATATCATGTTCCAACAAGCGGGTTTGATCGCAGTATTCTACTTCGTGCTTGGCGCTAGTATGTGGGAAACGATCATCTATTCAGCAATTCTGATGGCGCTGTATTGGGGTATCTCCGCCAATATCATGTTTAAGCCAACAGAAGCCGTCACCGGTGGCGCTGGGTTCTCAATTGGTCACCAACAACAGGTTGCTTCTTGGATTGCTACCAAAGTGGCACCAAAACTGGGTGACAAAAATGATAGCGTTGACCAATTAGAACTGCCTAAATGGTTGCACATATTCCACGATAGCATCGCGGCAACAGCGATCGTGATGACGGTTTTCTTCGGTATTATCCTTCTTTCATTTGGCCTCGATAACCTACAAACCATGGCTGGAAGCACGCACTGGACAATCTACATCCTTGAGACTGGTCTTAAGTTTGCGGTAGCGATTCAGGTTATTGTTGCCGGTGTTCGTATGTTTGTCGCTGAGCTGTCAGAAGCTTTTAAAGGTATTTCTGAGCGAGTAATTCCAAACGCGGTATTGGCAATTGACTGTGCGGCTATCTACGCATTCTCTCCAAACGCAATGGTATTTGGTTTCATGTGGGGTGCGATTGGTCAATTCGTCGCGGTTCTTGCGATGTTAGCGTTTGATGCGCCAATCATGATCATTCCTGGATTCATTCCAATGTTCTTCTCTAACGCAACGATCGGTGTGTTTGCTAACCACTTCGGTGGCTGGAAAGCGGTAATGAAGATCTGTTTCGTTATGGGCATCATCGAAGTTGTGGGTTCGGCTTGGGCTATCCACTTATTCACCCAACAAGGCACTGAGTTCAGCGGCTGGATGGGTATGGCGGACTGGGCGTTAATTTTCCCACCAATCATGCAAGGTCTATCAGCATCTAACTTGTTCTTCTTCGTTCTTGTCGCGCTATCCGGTGTGTACATGTTCTACGCATCACGTGCGTTGCGTGCAGAAGAAGATGCTCAAGGTACGGTAACGGTTACAGAAGAACCGGAAGTGATTGAAGCTGTAGCTAAAGCAGTAGAAGCCAGCGACGGTGTACGTCCAGTAAGCATCCTTGCTGTGTGCGGTAACGGTCAAGGTTC
Source organism: Vibrio mediterranei (assembly GCF_900088415.1). Classification (GTDB taxonomy): domain Bacteria; phylum Pseudomonadota; class Gammaproteobacteria; order Enterobacterales; family Vibrionaceae; genus Vibrio; species Vibrio mediterranei. The sequence goes on along the minus strand of NZ_FLLQ01000001.1, from coordinate 1,266,635 downwards.
ATCAATGATGATGAAGATGAAGATTGGCAAGTATCTTGAGAAGAAAGGCATACCCCACGTGATGGATTCATGTGCCGTGTCTGACTACAAATCGAAACTCGCATCTACCGACATCATCGTGTCATCTAAGCACCTTTCTGCTGAGATGGATCCAGGCGATGGCAAGTTTGTGCTGGGTGTACAAAACATGCTTAACCCAAATTCATTTGGTGATGAGCTACTCGACATCATAAACACCAACTTCGCAACACAAAAATAATAACGACACACCAAAAAGGGCCAGCGTAATGGCTGGCCCGATGAAGGAGATAAATCATGGCTCTGAAGCAATCCCTAATCGAAAACAACTCTATCAAATTGCACGCTCATGCGGGTGATTGGCGTGAAGCGATTACCATTGGTACCGACATGCTTATTACCTCTGGCGCTATCAAGCCCTCTTACCATGAGGCCATCATCAGTAGTGTAGAAAAATTAGGTCCTTACATCTGTATCGCTCCGAATCTTGCACTTCCTCATGCGAGACCAGAAGACGGTGTGATTAAAACCGCGTTTGCGCTAGTGACTCTGAACACGCCAGTCTATTTCGAAGGTGAAGATGAGCCTGTCGATGTGTTGATTACTTTAGCGGGTAGTTCGTCTGATGAGCATATGGAAGGCTTAATGGAAGTTACTCAGGTACTCGATGATGAAGACAGTGAAACGGGCGTTGACCTAGATAAATTGCGCCGCTGCCAATCAAAAGAAGACATCTACCGCGTTATCGATGAAGCCTTAGCCGCTGAGATGGCTTAACGGAGGCGTTATGTATCAAGCACTAAAACAACGAGTTCTCGCTGCCAATCTCGCATTACCAAAATATGGACTGGTGACGTTTACTTGGGGCAATGTCTCCGAAATTGACCGCGAACGTGGCGTCATTGCGATTAAACCATCTGGCGTTGAATACGATGACATGAAGGTAGATGACATCGTAGTGATTGATCTTGATGGCAACCGAGTGGAAGGGTCGCTCAATCCATCCAGTGATACCGATACGCATGTTGAACTCTATAAAGCGTTTCCGGAAATTGGTGGCATCGTTCATACCCACTCACGCAGCGCTACTATTTGGGCTCAAGCGGGCATTGATATCCCGTCACTGGGTACGACCCATGCAGACTATTTTTACGGCGACATTCCTTGTACGCGTAAGCTAACTAAAGCGGAGATCGCAGGGGAGTACGAGCGCAATACTGGTTTGGTGATAGTGGAGGAATTTAACCAACGCAATATCAAACCGATGTCGATTCCAAGTGTGATTGTAGCTGGACACGCGCCATTTTCTTGGGGCAAAGATGGTCACGATGCGGTTCACAACGCTGTCGTGCTTGAAGAAATCTCGGCGATGGCATTAGCGACACGTTCTCTCAATAGCGGTATCAAGATTCAACCAGAACTGTCAGACAAGCATTACTTGCGTAAGCATGGTGAGAACGCCTATTACGGCCAGAGGTAAGCCTATGTATAAAGTACTAGCTCTTGATTTAGATGGCACGGTATTAACGGATGACCACACGATCCACCCGGAGGTGAAATCTGCTATCCACATGGCTCGAACGCAATGTCATGTCGTCATTGTTACTGGCCGACATCATACCGCAGCAAAGCCATTCTACGATGAGCTAGAGCTGACGACGCCAATCATATGTTGCAACGGTACCTATGTGTATGACTACCAACGAGATGAGGTAGTAGAGCATAACGCTATCGATAAAGACAATGCGTTGAAGTTCATTGAACTAGCCACTGAATTTCAAATGAAAATGGTGATGTACGTAACGCATGAGATGACGTACAGCCGAGCCAATCCTATTGCTTATATGCAAGCGCTGGAGTCTTGGGCAATGCAATTTCCGAAGCAGCATCAGCCACAAATACGCAAGATAGATTCGTTCAGCCAATTGGCACAACAGACTGATTATGTGTGGAAATTTGTGGTGGAGGGCGCTCCGAGTTCGGTTCAGCGTCTCTCAGAACACTCTTGGATAAAGCGCAATTTTAATGGTGAGCGCTCTTGGTCCAATCGTATTGATTTTGCCGCTCAAGGGAATAGCAAAGGTAAACGATTGGCTGATTATGTCAAAGGACTTGGCTACGAAGCACATCATGTCATTGCTGCTGGTGACAACCACAATGACATTTCCATGCTTGAGTATGCCGGGCTTGGCATCGCCATGAAAAATGCCGATGAGATGGTAAAACAAAGCGCCAAAATCACCTGCAAAACGAATAACAACGAAGACGGCCTTGCCCGTTTAATACGTGAAAAAATTAAAGGATAAGTAAGATGACTAAACCAATGATTCAAATCGCTCTAGATCAAACCAATCTATCTGCAGCGATTGAAGTAGCAAACAATGTAGAGAGCTTTGTGGATGTAATTGAAGTAGGCACCATTCTCGCGTTTGCAGAAGGAATGAATGCAGTAAAAACACTAAGAGCGAACCACCCTGAGCATGTACTTGTTTGCGACATGAAAACTACTGATGGTGGTGCAATTCTTTCTAAAATGGCATTTGAAGCTGGTGCAGACTGGATCACGGTGTCAGCTGCCGCTCATATTGCAACCATAGGCGCATGTAAGAAAGTTGCTGATGAGTTTAACGGTGAAATTCAAATTGAAATTTACGGCAACTGGACCATGGAAGATGCACAAGCTTGGGTGGATCTAGGTATCAAGCAAGCCATCTATCATCGTTCTCGCGATGCAGAACTTGCTGGTGTGGGTTGGACTGAAGAAGACTTAGTTAAAATGCGTCAATTGTCGGACTTAGGCATCGAGCTATCCATTACAGGTGGTATCGTGCCAGAAGATTTGTACTTATTTGAAGGCATTAAGGCAAAAACGTTTATCGCAGGTCGTGCACTCGCGGGCGAGAACGGAAAAGCGACCGCAGAAGCACTGCGTGCGCAAATTGACCGTTTCTGGAACTAAGGAGCCACTATGTTTCAGATGCTAGATAGACCGCGGATGGGACTGTATGAAAAGGCGTTGCCTAATGAACTGTCGTGGGAAGAAAAACTGCAACAAACCAAGCTGCTCGGTTTCGATTTCTTAGAAATCTCCGTCGATGAATCGGATGAAAGAAGAAGCCGCTTAGATTGGGATGACGAGACCATTTACGATCTGAAAAGGTTATGCGAACGCTACGAGATCCCTTTGCAATCAATGTGTCTTAGTGCTCACCGCAAGTACCCTTATGGTTCTTTGGATCCACAAGTACGTCAACAAGCACACCTACATATGGAAAAAGCGATTACGTTAGCGTTTAAATTGGGTATCCGAACCATCCAGCTCGCGGGCTATGATGTTTATTATGAGCCTGCTAACCAAGAGACGCATCAGAACTTTATCCAAGGGATGAAGCAAGCTGCAAAAATGGCAGAGCGAGCTGGTGTGATGCTAGCGGTCGAGATAATGGATACCCGTTACCTCAACTCATTAAGCAAATTTGAAGTGCTTAATCGTGAAGTAAACTCGCCATTTTTTACGGCCTATCCTGACGTGGGTAACATCTCAGGTTGGAATTATGACGTATCGACGGAACTGGCCTTGAGTATGCCGCACATTGTGCAAATTCACCTTAAAGACACTTATAAAGTTACCAACGATTACCAAGGTCAATTTAGGGATTTGGTGATTGGTGATGGTGAAGTGGATTTTGAGGCAATTTTCGGGACACTTAAACGTACCGATTGTGTCGTACCAATGGTGATTGAAATGTGGGCGCAAGATGATAACTGGCGCGAAAATATTGAGATAGCCAAGCAACGATTAAACCAAGTTTGTCAGAGCGTGGAGGTACCTCTGCTGTTTAGCTAGTTGGGAAACATTGGTTAATATGAGCTCCTGAAGTAAGACGCAGCGATTTCCCTCCAAGCTGCGTCTTTTTTCATCTATTGACATCCCTCGTTGATTACCTCAGAGTTAGCCCTCCATTTTCGACACTAAGCCTGCTATGAAACTTCTGCATCTCCAATTATTTTGGCATCAAACACAGAATACGTTGCTAGAAATGGAAGATCTTCCAGTTTTGACTGAGCAACAGCAGCGAGATTTCAAACTGTGGATGAAAAAACGTAGGAAAATCCTAAGCTTTGAAGTACATCAACAATCATGGGTCAAGGTTAACCAAGATGGCTTTAGTTCGCTTATTGAGCTACGTCCTAATGGTAGTTTAGTTGAGCGTGATATGTTTGGCGGCCGGTCGTTATCGGGTTTGTGGAAAGTCATCGATGGGTTACTGTTTATTAAAGTGATCAGCGGTGAGTTCATCGTTGAATATCAAATTGTGGGTAGTTCTGAGCAGAACATTCACGACGGTGTAGAATATATAAACGGTAAGGTCAGTACTTACAGTAAGTTTGTTCAAGTCAAAGCATAGTAACGAACGTTGTGAATTATTGCTCCTGCACCCAACAAAATACTATATCTTCTAGCCCTTCTTCGTTATCGCTATTACCTTCATGTTCGGTAAATCCAAGTCGACGATAAAACTCGATCGCGTTGTGATTGATCTGAAATGTTCTCAGTGATAATTCCCCTCCGCTACGAGCTTGTGCTTCTTCGACTAACAACCGTCCAATCCCCTTTCTCTGAAACTCAGGTGCAACATACAGTTGATTGATTTCGTTCCGATCCATGGCCATAAACGCCACGGGTTGTTTTGATTCTAGAGTGAGTACCACCCAAATATCATGACTGTGCGGCAAAATATTGGTTAGAAAATACAATTGAGATTCAACAGAATGAATAGGCTCTATGCCTAACGCCTGCACGAAAGCACGGCGCCAAAGCGTCACGATTTGCTTAGCGTATTTAGGTTCGAAGCGCTCTAAAGTGAACGGCGGTTCATGCATCACACAACCTTTATTCTGCTTTACACTGTAAAAATGATGTCTACAGTGTAGCGCAAAATTTCTTTTGACCTGTCTACATGTGTAGGGTTTAAGGTTCTGCCCCTTGAACTTCATTGTCAGGCTGCTATTCTTTGCCGCCCTTTTTCTTATGTTGAGGTAACCCATGGCCATTGGTTTTGACTACGGAACCGCGAACTGTTCTATCGCTCATCTTGTGAATAACGCCATCGAGCAGATCCCACTGGTAGGTGATAACTGTTATATCCCCTCAACGCTTTGTGCTCCGACGGCTGAAACTGTGTCTGAGTACTTGTTTCGTTGCTTGGATATTCGACCTTCCAACGAAGTAGGTGAAGCCGTGCTTCGACGTGCGGTAAAGCTCAATCGAGAAGAAGGGATTGAAGTGATTCCTACGGATGTACTGTTTGGTGAAGCAGCGCTGGATCTGTACCTCGAAGACCCTAAAGACGTCTATTACATTAAGTCGCCGAAATCTTTCTTGGGCGCGATGGGGCTTCGAGATATGCAGCTATCATTTTTTGAAGATTTGGTGTGCGCCATGATGAGCAATGTAAAACGTCAGGCGGAATTGCACTTGGGACAAAGCATCAGCCAAACGGTTATTGGTCGACCTGTTAACTTTTTAGGTCGTGGCGGTGATGCCTCTAACCGTCAGGCGGAAGGTATTTTATCGCGAGCGGCAACGCGTGCGGGCTTCAAAGATGTCGAGTTTCAGTTTGAACCTGTAGCGGCAGGGCTTGAGTACGAGTCATCGTTAACTGAAGATAAAAATGTGCTGGTGGTCGATATCGGTGGTGGTACGACGGACTGCTCATTTATTCAAATGGGACCAAGTTGGGTGGGCAAAGCAGATAGAGACTCTTCACTCATAGCTCACACTGGTCAACTTGTAGGCGGAAACGACCTGGACATTTACATTGCATTTCGCCGCTTTATGCATGCATTCGGAATGGGGACTAAGCGCCACTCAGGATTAGACATCCCTGTGACGCAATTTTGGAACCCTATAGCGATTAATGATGTTCAAGCTCAACGTAAATTCTACGCTCATGACAATCTAAAAGAGCTAAAACTTCTTGCTAAAGAAGCCATTGAACAAGACAAAGTATCGAGACTGGTCACACTGCACAAAGACACGTTAGGTTATGCCGTTATTCGCGAAGCTGAGAAGGCAAAAATCGCACTAGAATCTTCAGCAGAATATCGCGCTATGATTGATTTGTTCTCTGAACAAGTTGGCATTGATATCAGCCATGCTCAAATGGCAGAAGCCATTGATAACCCAACCAGAAAAATCCAGGCATTAGTCAAAGAAGCAGTAGATCAATCTGCGACCTCACCTGATGTCATTTATATGACTGGCGGATCAGCACGCTCTTCAGTATTACGCAATGCGGTTCAAGAAGTGCTACCTAACATCCCTGTAGTATCTGGCAACTACTTTGGTTCGGTAACGGCAGGGTTAGCGCGTTGGGCGGACGTGTGTTTTAAATAGTGTGTGTTTTAGATTGAATAAAATAAGCCCAGAGCTTAGCTCTGGGCTTATTCATCTATTTGGTTGGCATCGGAAGTATTTCAAACATTCCGTCAAATTCGTCCAAGGTGTCGGCTAGTTTGCCGATTAACTCGCCATCTCCTTTGATTCCTGCTTGCCCCGACTTCAACAAAGCTTCTAAGGTCGTTTGGCCCAATGCGATTCGTGTTAAATCCGCTTTGTGTACGATGAGCTCCACATCGGTTTTCGGTAGAGTGTCCACTTCGATGTTACTCATGTTGGCATTAGACACTTCACCGTAGTAACGCTCTGCCACATCTGGGTGATATAAACCGAAACTAAAGTCCAATTCAGCTTGTTCTGCTTTTTCTGCGTTGAGTTTAACTGCAATAAAATCAAGGAACATGCCTGTAGGAGTATTAGCAATTACGTCAGCTGATGCCAGCTTGATTGAAGGTGATATCTCGCCAGTTCTTAACTCCACTGCACCTTGTAAGTAGGAATTACGCCATGCCATGGTTTCTGATTGGTAGCCTTGCTGCTCAAAGCTGTCAGCCAAAGCAAATCGATAGTCGATATTGTTTGGATCGCACTGTACCAAGTCGTTGAGTAGCTGAGAAGCCTCTTGATATTGACCTTTGTTGAAGTAGTCTATCCCGGCCTTGTATAGAACATCGGCGCCAGCTGCCTCAACATAGACACACGATTTATCTTGAGTCTGCAGCGGGTTAGTATTGACTGGGTTCATATCGTGATAGCCAAGATATAAGTTCACAACAGCTCGCGCGTTGTGGCTATAAGAGCCATGATATCCATTAGTGTGCCAGGTTTGCTTTTGTGATTCTGGTACTAGGCGTTCAATTTCTCTGCCCACATCATGGATGGTGACCCCGTGGTTAGCAAGACGCATTGCTTGATTGTGGATGAAACCATAGTTGTCGCGTTGCAACGCCATATAGTCGGAAATTTCGTTACCTTCCGTGTTTGGATCGTTCCAAACCGGAGCTGAGTGCGCGGCGTGAATGTTATCGACTAAGCCAGAATCAACATAGCGTAGCTTCAGTTCGGTTAAATACTTAGTCCAAACCAAGGAATCACGTACTTTTGCACCGCGGAAGGTGTAGATATTGTGCATACCGTCATAGGTTAGCTCTGCGGTATTAAGTGAGCGATACTGAGGAACATATAAGACGATTTCAGCTGGTGCTTCCGCGCCCGGCATATTGATGGCGTGGAATTCTAGGCCGTCAATGGTAATAACTTTTTCGCGTTCTTGGATTTCTGTTGTTGGAGCTACTAAGGTCACTTCACCGCGTGATGTGCCAAGACCTAACGCGTTATCAACGATCCCTTTCGCATCGTTCACCAGTGTCGTACCGTATTGGTAATTTGCTCGGCGTCCCATTGCTGTGCCGGCGATGACATTTTCATCTGCTAGCTCTTTGATAAAGTCTTTTGGCGCATAAATCTTTGCATTGTCAGCAAAATCTCCAGATTCAACAATGCCTCTTGAGCCACCAAAGTGGTCAGCGTGCATGTGCGAATAGATCATGCCGGTGATTTTGTGCTCGCCATTGATCTTTGGAAGGTGTTGCTTGGCAAAGTCCCAAGACGCTTCAGCGGCTTCGCGTGATAGCAATGGGTCATGAATAACGTAGCCGTTGTCAGTGCGATAGATGGTCATATTAGACAGGTCGGCACCACGAATTTGGTAAATGCCATCGGTCACTTCGTACAGTCCACCAGCAGCGTAGTTCAACATACCTTGGCGCCAGATCGATGGATTTACCGTCGGTGGGATGTCTTCGACTGACATTTCAGCCATAAATTCGAAGCGATTTTTCAGCTCACCTGCAGCATGATTACCAAATTCAGCAATCAGCCCCTTTTGCGTGCGTTCAAAAGCAGAAGTATCTTCCCAAGGAAGAGTGGCGGCTAACGCTTGGTTAGCTTCAATAGTATGACTAGTCGCAGGTTTGCCTTGATAGTCTTCTAGGCCAACGTAATCAGCACTAGCGTTGAATGATGCAAGAATCGCAATGGTGATAGTAGATGGCACAAGTTTGCGGTACATAATTGACCTCACACGGTTAGAACAGGAATTAAGGTCAATATAGCGGCTTGACTCATAACTAAATATGCAATTTAATTTAGTTAATACATAACTAATGGTGATGTTTATGAATACCTCTGATTTTGATCTTAACCTGATGCGCGTGTTCGTGACCGTATATCGTTATCAGTCGATAACCGTGGCGGCAGAGGTACTTAACTTGACTCAACCTGGTGTCAGTGGGGCTTTAAAGCGACTTCAAGCTCAACTCGGTGAGCAGCTTTTTGTTCGTGATGGTCGAGGCATTGCGCCGACGCATTTAGCTCACGAATTAGCTCGCCATATTGAGCCAGCTCTGGAAACCATAGAGAGCACCATTGATGGTGTTAAAGATTTCAGTGTGCAAGGCAAAAGGCGTTTTGCCGTTTACACGTCAGAACCAGTGATGCTGATGCTATTACCGAAAATTGAAGCGGATGAAACCTTGGGAGAGCGTGAGATCGTGCTCCATCCTACTTTAGCGACCGAAGAGGAGCTGCTCGATAAGCTCAATTTACGTCAAGCAGACCTAGCGATAGACTTTGCCAAACGTACACCTTCGCTGTGTTTTTCACAGCCGTTCTTTACTGACCAAATCTGTTTGATCGCCAGCAAATCACATCCACGAATCAGCGGCAATATCACGGTTGATCAGTACTATCAGGAGAAGCACATCACTCTTAAGCTCAGACGAGAAAACGCCTTCTTAGCGGACTATTTTACTGAGGAGAATATTAGAGGGAGAAAGGTAGCTGCAGAAAGCGATTCTCTTTTGGTGTTGATGGCATTAGTGGCAAGTAGTGAGAGTATTGGAATGATGAGCCGTAGCGTGGCTACTTTGTTTGCGGAGCGTTTTGATATTCAGATTATCGAAGCACCGTTTCGCCCTATCCCTGTCGACTTTAAGTTGGTCGCTCATAGTCGAGAGCAGAGCAGCAAAGCCAATATATGGCTTCGGGAAAAGCTGCTTTCCTACCTGTCTGAGCTAAACCTCGGTCACTGAGAGTCGACAAAAATGGCGACTCCCACTTTATTTAAGTACAAAATTTAAGTACGAATCGCCGCCATTTTCTGTGACTTTATAAAAGTTAGTAACAGTCCCAAACTGATGATAGCTGTCATGGCCTCTGCAAATAGAATACTCGCCCAAATGCCATTAATAGGGAACAAGCTTGGCAGGATAATGACGCCTAGTGCAACAAATACAAACCCACGAGCAAGAGAGATTATGGTTGCTTGATTGGGTTTTGCAATGGCCTGAAACAGGTTGGCGACGACAAGGTTTAATCCCATTAACGGTGTCGCATAAAAGAAAAACAGTAGCGCAGTCGCGGATAGTTCAACGAGCTCGATATTATCGCCAAGGTAGAAACGTGCGACTGTCTCTGAGAACAATCCGATCACAGCGAGAAATAGTAAGCCACTGCCAATTGACGTAACAAGCCCAAGTTTGAGCGTAGCTTTCACTCGTTCCGGCAAGTTAGCACCATGGTTAAAACTGATAATAGGCTGACACGCTTGATTAATGCCAACGATAACAAATAACGCAAATACACCCACATTTGCGGTTAAGCCATAAGCGATGATGTAGCTCTCTCCAAATTGGCTAAGCAGTACGTAGTTGAATAAGAGTATCGTCAGTGCAGAGGTGATCTCAATAAAGAAAGTGGGGGTGCCTATCTTTAGGATCTGTCCTACCTTATCCAGACCAAGCCCTTGTATGGTCAGCTTCAGCTGACCTTTAGCTTGCCAAAAGTGGCTGAGAAGAATCAGTGCTATGACCGCCTGAGAAATCGCAGTCGCGTATGCCGCTCCCTTCATTCCCCAGCCAAACTGAAGCACAAAGAAGTAGTCCAAGACCAAGTTGGTGACTGCGCCTGCTGACATGGCGTACATAGCGAGTTTTGGGTTGGTATCATTACGTATAAAGCAAGACATAACCCAAGCAAGAGCATAAAGAACAAAGAACTTGAGCATCACACCCAAATAGTCATGCGCTAGTTGTGCCATGTATCCAGTAGCGCCCATCAAGCGGATAATATCGTCTAGCCAAAAGAGTGCGATTGATACAGCAATGGTCGAGATAATTGCTGTGGCAAGCATCGCCTGACTAAACAGCGTTTGGCCAACACTTAGATTGCCCTTTCCAAATTCAATCGACATGAGCGCTGCACCACCGATACCTATCATCATTGCAATCGCAGTGAACAAGGAAAAGGCAGGAATCGTCAAAGAGATAGCACCAAGACCTTCTGCGCCGACACCTTTCCCCACAAACCAAGCGTCACCCATAATGAAAATGGACTTAATGACCATGCCTGATAGCGCTGGTAGAAGATACTGAATGAACGATTTCTGGATTGGATCGGACTTGAGGTTTATGCTCATTGGAAACGACAATACCTATAAATTGATGAACAGAGATAATGGTATTATCGTTACGAAATTTGACATTAAAAAGGGATTATCTGCCTTTAATCTGGCACTATTTGGATGTTCTTCTTCGAAATTCAGCCGGAGATTCACCCATGTTCGTACGGTAAAATCTGCCAAAATAAGCGGGGTCTTCAAATCCAAGTTGCAGTGCTATGGCTTTAACGGTTTTCGTCGAAAAGATAAGTTCACGGTTCGCTTCCAGAAGTACTCTATCATGAAGCAACTTGGTAATGGTTTTACCTAGGTGTGCTTTACTTAGCTCATTAAGGCGCTTACTGGTAATGGAAAGCTTATCGGCATAAAACGCCACGTTTCGTTCGCTCTGATAGTGGGTTTCGATAAGTGTTATCACCTGTGAAATTCGTTCATCCCGCACAGTAATTGCTTCGGTTTTGTCCACCGAAAAGCGAACAAGATAGCGCAAAAAACAGGTAAGCAAGGATTCGATCAAATCCCAATCAGTGTCTTCACGTTGATACTCTTCCAGCAGCAAATCGAAAACGGCATCAAGTTGCGTTGCTCCTCTGCCCTGAGTATCGATATAAGGGTGCTGATTCTGGTGAGCAGAAAATATTGCGTCAAACATTAATTGATGGCGGTAGCGATTTTCGAAAAAATCGGTTGAGAAAATGAGCATTTTGACGTTACTACCTAGTGAGTTTGACTCATGAACTTGCCCTGGGGCGATTGTGAAAAACCGTCCTTTTACACTCTGATAATCGACAAAATCGATACGTTGAGAGCCGGAGTCATCCAAACACCAAATGACTTCAAAATAGTCGTGACGATGTGGTTCCAAGAAGACTTCTTCTGACTCCATACGGCAATCGACGACCTGACAAGGATGACCTTTGGGTAATGTTACCAAGTTAATTTTGTCTTTCATGATTCACATAGGCGGCAAGGAAAGATGTGTCTAGTATGACACTTATGGATAAGTGATTCGAGGTGACAATCCGATCACGAGTAGGAATTGGCCTACCTCAGGTTGTGATGAGAGCAATATGGTTTTAACTATAAAGTGGTAATTAACTTGGGCTGGCGATAAGTTGAGCTGTGATGTAAATCCAATAGTACATAAATTGCTGATATAAATGGCAATTGTTGCTTGAATTTGTCTCGTTTATGAATCTAGAATGATTCGACCCTCTGATTTAAGGGTCACCTAGCCAACTGACGTTGTTAGTGAACACCTCTTGTTCACACGTTATATAGCCAATCGCCTTGTTTTCGCGATTGGCTTTTTTCTTGTCGTAAACTTGTCCTAGCATTAAAAAAGCTCACCGAAGTGAGCTTGCAACGATATATGGAGCCGGAGCTACACTTTGAACTGTTCAACGGTAGTGAGAAGCTCTTGGTTTCTGCCTTTTAAGTCATTGGCATTTTGTGTTGCCAGCTCTCCATTTTGGACCAATGTGCGTACCATATCTTGAATCGTCACCATGTTCTTATTGATCTCTTCCGATACAGTACTTTGCTCCTTCGCTGATGATGCAATTTGAGCAACGAGACCATTGATCTCATCAGTAAAGGTCATCATGGAGTCGAGAGAGTTAGTCACCCCGCTGGTTTGTTCTTCATACAGCTTACAACGATGCTTGGTGGAGTCCATATTGGCGACAACGGCTTCGTTGCCAGCATGAAGCTTAGATAGCATTTCATTGATTTCAGATGTGCTTTGTCGAGTGCGAGAAGCCAGAGCTCTCACTTCATCAGCGACGACGGCAAATCCGCGTCCTTGTTCACCTGCGCGTGCAGCTTCGATTGCAGCGTTAAGTGCAAGTAGGTTGGTTTGCTCTGCGATATCACCGATTACTTCAAGTGTGTCACCAATCTTCTGTGTATCGGCACTCATAGCTACAACAGCTTGTGAGGTGTTTTCCACTTCTGCGACCAGAGCCTGCAAGCTTGAGATAGCTTCTTCGACAATCAGCTTCGAGTCAGAGCTGGCTTGGTTAGCCGTTTCAGTATTATTTGATGCTAGTTGCGCATCATTGGCCACTGTATCGGAAGAGGCACTCATTTCATGAATAGAGGTAACAATCTGGTCCATTTCATTCTGGTGTGATTGGAACAGAGCCTGATTTTCTTTAGCTTGTTGCTCGATATGTAGGATTGAACGACTGGTTTCATTACAAGACTGAATAACATTGCCCACTAAGGTCTGCAATTGAGCGATAAAGGTATTGATGTCTTGGGAAATTTTACCAAACTCATCGTTAGAGTCGACCGTAAGTCTTTGAGTAAGGTCGCCTTTACCTGTTGCGAGGTTTCTCACCACGTTCTGAAGCAGTGTGATAGGTTTTAGTAAGAAGGCGATTATCATCATACTCAACGGAATAATGATAACAGCAGCTACGAGCAGTGCTTGGGTTATTTGCGTACTGATTGTGGCGGCATTAGCCTCTGTAACAGCACTATCTAAGTAAGCGGTCAATGTCCAAGTATCGTTTAATACAGGAATCGTTGAGTCAAACTCGATATGTTGACCCGGAGTAGTATTGGAGAATAGGACATTGCCAGCACCATCTTTGAGTGTCAGGTAGTCACCGTTGCCGCTGGTTTCTGCGAGCGGTTGAGTAATAAAGCTGAGATCGAGTTGGTAGAATGTCACTTCATTACTTTGAGCATTGGGTACCACTATATTCAGTAGGAGCTTATCATCCTGTTTGACGATTTCGTTTGCAACGATCTGTCCGTTGGCTTTGGCTAATTCTGCCTCTAATGCCGCAACAATATTCTCATCTTCCACAATGCCGGATTTGTCGAAAACGAAACCAGAAGACATTTTAGTGATGTTATCAAACTCGGTTTTTTCGACGATATCTTTTACGTCGATAAAGCTGACATTAAGGGACTTGGCTTGTTGAAAACTGTAGTTAAGTTTGTCGGTAACACTTTGGTTCAAGAGGGTAAGCTTTTCTTGTGTTGTAGAAGAACCACTGCGCTCAATATAGGATTCCACAAAGCTATTAGCAGCAAAATAGCTGGTGCCAATGGTAGTAAATATAATTGCTATGACTATTGAATAGAGTTTTAGTTTGAACGAGAGGTTCTTCATTATTAGTAGGTCCATTTACCGAAGTTATTGATGTATATAGTAATATTTTCATCATTTAGGTAACGTGACATAGGTAATAGTTATGAACCTAAGTTTATTTATGTCTAGTTTTGATTAAAGATGTCCATTTATATTGAGTAAGATACAAAAAAGCCAGCGAATATAACGCTGGCCCCTGCATAGTAATTGTCAACACGACAAGTGCTAGACAAAAAGTGAGGACAAAATACCAATAACCCCACCAAATACGCCGCCCCAAACCACAAGCCAGCCTAGGTGCTCCTTTATCATCTTTTGAACGATTTCTTTAACCAGCTTTGGTGTTAATTCACTGAGTCGCTGGTCGATAATCGCTTCAACATTGCCTTTTACTTCGTTTAACATCTTCGGTGATTCGAGTTGTTCAACCAGAGCTTGTTTTACTGAGTCGCTTTGGCTGATTTCAATCACCGACTGCTGCATCTTTTCAACGAACGGCTGTTTCATTGGTTCCAATGCTTCGGTGCCGCCAAGCATCGCCAACATACCACCAAATTGAGAGTTCGCGATCACTTCAACCAGCGAATCAAAAGCAGGGTTAAAGTCGACCTTTTCTAATATTGGTTCTAAATCCAGTGGAATACCTGAGCTCATTTCTTTATTGAGGAAGCGATCGATGTTCTCATTGGTAAAGAACTGCTCCATCATTAAGTTTTTTATCGCTAATTTAAAATCTTCAAAGCGTGCTGGGATAACACCAGAGCCATAAAGTCCTGGCACTTTCTCGAACAACATATGAATGGCGAGCCAGTTAGTCACCGCACCTGAAAAGGCGAATAGGCCAGCATATAGCACTAGGGTGTTGTCGAGTTGGTAGCCAGCAGCGAGTAGCGCTAGGGCAATGAAATTAGTAATGAGACTCTTATTCATAATGTCTTGCTAGATTAATAACGTTGCGCTGATTCTATTGAAAAAATGCCGTTATAAAAAGCCACTTTTTGTCGACGATTAGTCAGCGTTGTCACGAATAGTTTTGATTTTTTCTAACAAGACGGTTTTATTAAAGGGCTTTGATACGTAATCGTCCATTCCGCTTTCGGTACAGCGACGGATATCATCATCAAGCACACTAGCAGTAAGAGCAATAATTGGCGTTCGTGCTTTGTTGTATTGTTCCTCGTAAAGCCTGAATTCTTGCGAAGCGGTGAAGCCATCTTTTACTGGCATCATGCAGTCCATTAATATTACGTGGTAGTGGTTAGAGTCATCACAAAGAAAATTCAACGCTTCCTGTCCATTATTGGCAATATCAACTTCGTAACCAGACTTCTTCAATAACAGGCTCGCGACCTTCTGATTCACTAGGTTGTCTTCGACCAGCAATATAGATTGGCTGTCTGGGTTGCTCACTATGTTAAGCAGCGACTTAGGCGCATTTTCTGAGTTTGTATTAGCAGCCTCGTCACCCACAATCTCAAGGGTATTTGGAGTGGGCTGTTGCAAGGATTGATGCTGACTTGGTGCATGTTTCAATGTATCAATCAACCGAGCTCCCAGCAGAGGGAAAGTGACTAAACCAGAAATAAGTTGTGGGTAGTGAGTGGAAGAAGAGTTTTGTGGCTGTACGAGCACAATTGGGCTGTCAGGTGATCGCTTAGCAATATCAATCAAGTCAGCCTCGCTATCATGCTCTTCGCTTGCACAATAAAGAATAATAGAGCGATCGTTTGGAGAGGCTTCCTCATAAGAAGTGCATATAGACAGATTATCTAAACCAAACTGATGCAGTTCTTGGCTTACTTGTGCTGCATAAGTTTGTCCATTACTGATGATAACAAAATTGCTGCCGTCCAATTCATTGATATGCGGTGATGTGGCTTGATTTATACTAGATTCGATTTTGAAAAAGAATCGGCTTCCTTTACCTTTTTCTGAGTCAATTTCAATATTTCCTCCCATCAACTCAACTAATTGCGATGAAATAGCGAGTCCCAAGCCCGTACCGCCGTATTGTCGTGTCACAGAACTGTCTTCTTGCGTAAATGGTTTAAAAATTGAGTCTTGTTTATCTTTGTCGATACCTATACCAGTATCGACAATGGCAAAGTAAATACTGCAGCGCTGTTCATCGATCTCAGTCACGTTGATCTCCATTCTTACATGACCTTTGTTGGTAAATTTCACTGCATTCGACATTAAGTTCATCAAGATCTGACGCAAACGGTGATCGTCGATGATCAGCATATGTGGCATCTGAGGTGAGAAACAGATCTGCAGTTGGAGATCTTTTTCCTTCGCTTTTGACATTACGATCGCGATCGTGTCATAAGCGATCTCGCGCAAGTTCGAGCTATGCAAAGAAATCAATAGGTTACCTGACTCAATCTTAGAGATATCTAGGATGTCATTGATCAAGATAAGTAGGGTCTGCGATGAGGTGTCGATGGTGTTGAGATAATCGCGTTGAATCGGATCGAGATTAGATTCAGAGAGAATGCCAGACATGCCGATAATGCCGTTTAGAGGCGTTCTTATCTCATGAGACATATTGGCAAGGAAAGAGCTTTTCGCCACGTTGGCTCGTTCTGCTTCCTCTTTGGCTGCTAGCATTCTGTGTTCATTTTCTCGTCTTTCATGAATGAGCTTGTTCATTTTCTTACCAAAATGACTGAACTCATCTTGTCCCTCGGTTGAGGCTAGAGTATCTGATTCCTCTTGATTCTCGAGCCGCTCAAATGTTTCTAGTGTATTGTTTAGGAAAAAGATGATTCGACGAGTGATGTTTATACTCAAAATGAAGAGCGCTGCCATAATTGACACAGTAAGGCCAATGGTTAACCAAAGACGCTGTTCCAAGTCTTTGATGCTTTGAGCCATTTCATTGGTCAGCTGTTCATTGATTTGATCGGTCGCTTGCTGAATAAGTTTTAGCCTCTTATCTAGAGCAGCAATACCAGATGTAATCTCTTGCGTTGCCAGCTCCGGCTGGCTTTCATCTAGTACACGGTCCCTAAAAAGGATGCTCTCCACAAAAGACTCATCGGAAAACGTTTTTAGCAGTAAACTGACTTGAGATGCATCGGCATTGATATTAAGGAAGCGTTCTATAAGATACTGTTGGCGCTCAAATAAAGTCGAGAGTTGTTCATGAGCTGCATGAGAATCATGATGCTCTTCGGCGTGTCCTTCGACAATATCAATATGGATTAACCAATTCTCTTCTGTTGCCCAGAGACGAATCCACTCGAGGGTAAATAAAGCATTTAAATGCGATTCCAGTTTAATTGTTCCGGTATCGACTTTAGTGCTTTCTAATTGCGCGATCAGTTGATTGATAAGGTCATTAGTCCATGAACTCCATTCTTCCAGTTCGTCCATTTCCGTGACGGATTGCAATTCACTTTGAGCGTCTCGAAGTTCTTCGAGAGTAGTATTTGCCATTGAGAGTGCGTCTGCAGAATAAATACTCTTCACGGTGTTGGCTATTTTGTCTAAGCATTCATTTAGCTCGCTAAATATGACATTTTTATTACTATCAAATGTGTTTTCGAGCTTTTCTAGACGAGATTTATGGAGTGATGTGCTATATCCGGAAATATAACCTAGAGCGGTCACTTCACTCGATAAAACAGACATTTGTTGCAGACTGTTTTGAGTTCTAAACGCTTCCCAAGCGGAAAATATTAAGATAACGGTCAAAGGTAAAATAGCTAGTAGTATGATCCTGCTCTTAATAGACATCTTATTTAGCAAATTCATATCACTATTCCTTGATAATAATCTTGAACATCGTTTTTGGTGAACTAATCTGTTTGTTAGTTTAGGAAAGGATTTCGCCTGAGTGTAATAAAATGACTCAAAACTTACTGACAAACATAGGCATACGGATAGGGCTCTTTCGTGGTAGCGCCATAATAGCCTTGGGTTTGATGTTAGCTTTATCATTTGAAAGTAGAGCTTTTGCTGCGAATGAATATGCGGTGTTCACCTTAAATGACAATTTTGATGAATTAAGTCGGAGCAAAGCTAGGATGCTTTATCGAGGTAAGACTAAATCGTTGCAAGGGAAACGGATAGAGCTATCCGATTGGCCTGAAAGTTCATCTGAGCGTTCTGAGTTTTATCAATACTTGCTAGGGAAAGATGTCTCGCAAATGAATGCCTACTGGGCAAGTCTTTCGTTTTCTGGCAAAGCCCGACCGCCCAAAGAAATTGATGATGCCAATGTCAATGCGCTTATCACCTGGTTATCAGCAAAACCCAACCGAATCGGCTATGCCCCATTGGACGCTTTGCCTAGTGACGCAAAAGTGCTCTACATCGTGAGTAAGGAGAAATAGCAAATGACGAATAAAACTTCATTACTCGCACTTCTTACTACGGCCATTAGTCTTCCCGCGGTTTCAGCTATCGATATTAACGACAACTTCTCAATCAGTGGTTTTGGCTCTACCTCTTGGGCTAGGTCTGATAATGAAACGCCACTACTTATCAATAGAGGCATCAGTGACGAAAACTGTTTTGATTGCGACACAACATTTGGGATTCAGCTGGACTACTTCTTTGACGCATTTAAAGCTTCGGTGCAGGTGGTAAAACGTCCACAAGATAACTGGAGCGAACCTCAACTGGAGTGGGCGTATCTTGGTTATTCCATCGGTGATTTTGAAGGGCGTGCGGGTCGACTTCGTCTGCCTGTCTTTCTAGCATCTGAGTATTATTATGTTGGTCAAGCATACACGACAGCTAGGCCAAACGAAGAAGTGTACAACAGTATCTTAGGGGTAACTGCATTTAACGGGCTGAGTGTTACTTGGAACCATAGTCTTACTGATGAGCTACAATTGTCTCTCACACCATTTGTAGGTTTTAAAGACAATAATGAAGTGGAATTTAACCCGAGCTTAACGCTAGAGTTTGAGACGAAGAATATGTGGGGTGTCAATGCTCAGCTTATCGGCGATAACTTCCGAGTGAACTTTGCCTACCTCGATTCCAATTTTGACCAAACGATAAAGCAACCTCAGTTACCGCCTCCGTATAATGAGATCTTACTCGCCGACCAGAATATTAAGCTCTATTCATTAGGGGGAGAGTATGATTTTGGGCAATTGAAGCTAACGGCTGAAGGACAAAAGAATGATTTGGCCTCTTCTTGGTACGGCAGCGCGGCTTATCGTATTCAAAAATTCACGCCTTATGTCGTTTATGGCCAAACGTATAGTGAAGGTGGCGATAATCGATATGATGGAAAAACAGGGGATAGTTGGACCTTAGGGTTACGTTACGACGTGTTATACAACGTCTCATTGAATGCTGAGTGGCAAACTTTTAATAGCTTTGGTGGACAGACTGGACCATTTGTAAGTAACCCTGGTACAGATACCGATGCCAATATGTACACCGTCATGCTTAATTTTGTGTTCTAGTTCCTAGGTTCGCTGACCCCAATATCAAAAAAAGGGCTCACCATTGTGAGCCCTTTTTGTCGTTTCAAACTTAAGTAATCGTTACTTGTCGCTACTTTCTGCGATCTTCTCTAGTGCAAGCACTAAACCTACTGCCGCCAGCATCAGAACAATTGCGATAGCCAGTTGCGAAGGTTGGCCAGTTACAGACTCAAAGTTAAATGGTGATAGGTTCTCTTGAATAAGAGGCACTTGCTCACCCTTTGAGTTGATGCGCCATGAGATGGTTTCTTTCCATGGCCATAGTTTTGGTAATGTACCTAGCATTAGACCAGTCAGGAACACTAATGCGAAATCACGGTAGCGTTTTAGTAACCATGATAGGACATGAGAGAATGACAATAGACCAATCAAACAACCCATCGCAAACAACGCCATTACATCGATTTGTAGGCTCTTCACTGCGCCCAATACCGGCGTGTACATACCTAGTAGCAATAGAATAAAGCTGCCTGAGATACCTGGAAGAATCATGGCACAAATTGCGATACAGCCAGCGAAAAAGATGTTGATGCTGGTTGGATCCATTTGCAGTGGTTTCAATACCGTGATGCTGTAGGCAAATACGGCGCCAAGTAATAAGAACACGAAACGCGATAGTGTCTTTTGCTCGACTTGCTTAATCATGTGATACACGGAGACCATGATAAGGCCGAAGAAGAAGGACCACACTGGCACTGGGTGAGTTTCTAGTGCCCAAGAAATGAATTTCGCTAGTGATAAGATAGAGGTCAGGATGCCACCAAACAGCGCGATTAAGAAAAAGCCGTTGATGTGGTCGAATGCAGCCTTGAATCCGTCACGTTTCCAGATCCCAAAAATACTTGGGTTAATACGACGGATACTTTCTAAAAGCGTGTCGTAAATACCTGTAATAAAGGCGATCGTACCTCCCGATACCCCAGGTACAACGTCTGCTGCACCCATCGCCATTCCTTTTAAGAATGTAGTCAGATAGTTCTTCATGATTTCTTCTAGGTTTAAAAAGTTGATGCAGAGTATATATGCATGCTTGTTTTGATGCACTATTCAATTAGCGCCGTAAAGTTGCGACATCACGTATCAAGATATTGTGAATTCGTGATGTATATATGTCTGCCACTTAGGGAGAAAAGTTCCCTATTACTTCAATTAATTCAAAGCCTTTTTCTTGTCTAGATAAGTTGTGCATGCCTTAGAAATGTTGCAATTCTGCAAACAAATCGACACGTAACTTTCATCTTTCCCCGTCAAAGTACAGTTATCAGAGAAAACACATGTGACATGAACAGCAAGCGGATTGCTGTTTTTAAGTTGAGCACATGTCTAGATAACTCACTCGCTAGGGGATCACCATGCCAGTTTACTTAGACATTGCGTCGGTATTAGAACAAGAAGTTCGTGAACGTTATGTTCCGGGCGACTACCTGCCGCCAGAAGGACAACTTGCTCAGCGCTTTGATGTCAATCGCCACACGCTTCGTCGAGCTATTGATGAGCTCGTTAACACTGGCATGGTCCAACGTCATCAAGGTAAAGGCAATATGGTGATAAGGCAGCCTAGTGAGTATCACGTGCATTCGGGCGCGCACTTTACTAAGAATCTGATTGAACAAGGGGCAAGGCCACGCTGCGAAGTCATTCAACATCGAGTGTTTGTCGCTCCTATGGACATCGCCGCCAATCTTGGCGTCGTAGAGGGCAGTAAGATCATCCATATCCGCACACTGCGAAAAACCGAGGAGTGTCCTCGCACCATCATTGATCACTACCTAGCCAATATAGAGTGGTGGAGCATTTTGAAGAATTACCAAAGTGGTTCATTACACGAATTCATTAAACGTGGGCTTGATATAGAGCTGGAGCGCAAAGAGACCCGAGTAGGGGCCAAAACGCCAACAGGTGAAGAGTGCCGACTGCTGCAAATTACATCAAGCACACCAATTCTAAGAGTCAAAACCAAAAACGTTATCAAGGGGACCGACATGGTGGCCGAGTTTTCGACCTCCAATAGCCGTTCCGACGCAACTGAAATAGTAATGGAGCATTAAATGACTGCTGTGAGCGAAAGAGCAAGCTGGATGTCAACATTGGCACAAAGTCAGCAGAGCGAGTTAGAGCAACTGTGGCACTCAACCAAGATTGAAGCGAGTTATCAAATGGTACGTCAACCAGAGATAGGGTTGGCACAGGTACGTGCTCGAATGGGGGGGAGCGGTCGTGAGTTCAATATGGGGGATGCCACGATCACTCGAGCAGTCGTCAAATTGGACAGTGGGGAGATGGGCTACAGCTACTTGCGCGGTCGTAATAAAGCGCAAGCAGAGCTAGCTGCCGTTATTGATGGCCTACTGCAGACCCAATCGCACCATGAACAATTAATGCGCATGGTCATTGAACCCTTGGCAGCGATGAAGCAAGAACAGCAGCAACTCAGAGCAAAAGAAGTGGCGACCAGTAAGGTGGACTTTTTCACCATGGTACGCGGTGAAGATTGATTCAAGGAACATGAACAAGTTTGGTTTAACGAATTAACCAAGTAAGGCAACGATAATGACCACAATTACTACTGCATTCAAAGATGCAGTTCACGACAGCCAGCAGTGCTTCAGATTGCTGCTTAAGGCGATGTCTGAACCGGGTGAAATAGTCACTCTAGAGATGAGCGAAGGTTTTGGTGCGATGCATAAAGCAGCGACACAAACCTTGTTGAGCTTAAGCGACAATGCGACGCCGATATGGCTGTCAGAGTCACACTTAAAAGACGCTGCTATTCGTGAAAATATCCGCTTTCACTGTGGCAGTCCCGTAACTGAGCGACAAAACAGTGCCAGTTTTGCTGTGATTGCTGAACAAGATTTGGCTGACTTCGATTGGAATAACGCCACATTTAGCCTTGGCTGTGAAGAGTACCCAGATCAGTCTACGACGGTCATTGTTGAACTAGGCAGCTTAACCAATGGCTCTGACGCGAGTCCATCTAAAGGTGGCCTCACGCTAACGCTATCTGGACCGGGAATCGAATCACAATCGGTGTTGAATATTGGTGTGGCCTCTAAGGCATTTCAGCACTTCTTACAAGGACGCCAAGAGCATTTCGCTTTTCCGCTTGGTATTGATTTGATCTTGGTAAACGATGAGAGCATTGCCTGCTTACCACGTACCACACTTGTTGAGGTGAACTCATGTATGTAGCAGTAAAAGGTGGCGAAAAAGCCATTAACAACGCGCATCAGCTGCAGGCTAAAAAGCGTCGTGGTAATCCTGAATTTGCTGAGTTGACGGTGGCACAAATCAGTGAGCAGCTCTCTGGCAGCGTTGATCGCGTGATGACGGAAGGTGGCATTTATGACCGTGAATTGGCCGCACTGGCTGTCAAGCAAGCGAACGGCGATCTAGTAGAAGCTATCTTTTTGTTGCGTGCTTATCGTACCACGTTGCCGCGCCTTTCGGTTTCACAGGCTGTGAACACCAGTGAAATGCGCATTGAGCGCCGCATCTCTGCTACCTATAAAGATCTGCCTGGTGGACAAGTGTTGGGGCCGACATATGACTATACCCATCGTTTGCTGGACTTTAGTTTGATTGCTGAAGGTGAAGCACCGCGAGTCGACACCTTAGATGTTCAAGCGATGGAAGTGTGCCCTCAAGTGATGAGCATTCTTGAAAA
Organism: Vibrio mediterranei; assembly: GCF_900088415.1. GTDB lineage: Bacteria > Pseudomonadota > Gammaproteobacteria > Enterobacterales > Vibrionaceae > Vibrio > Vibrio mediterranei. The sequence goes on along the minus strand of NZ_FLLQ01000001.1, from coordinate 1,243,532 downwards.
TCTCGACTTGATGACGACCGAAGAAGATAACCAACAAACCCCAGAAGATATCACTATGCATCCGGTGAACTATCCGTGTGATCGCAGTGCGCGATTACAGAACTTGGTTCGCGGCGATGAAGGATTCTTGCTGGCACTCGGCTATTCAACGCAGCGCGGCTATGGACGAAATCACCCATTTGCAGGCGAAATTCGTATCGGTTTCTGCGATTTAAGTTTGGTGCCAGAGGAGCTTGGCTTTGCTATTGATATCGGTGAAGTTGAGTTAACCGAGTGCCAAATGGTGAATGGTTTTGTTGGTAGCAAAACAGAAAAAGCCAAACTGACTCGCGGTTATGGTTTGACGTTTGGCTCCACCGAGCGCAAAGCGATGTCAATGGCGCTGGTGGATCGCTCACTGCAAGCGGCAGATTACGATGAAGCCATTGATGGGCCAGCTCAAGACGAAGAATTCGTGTTATCGCATTCTGATAACGTGGAAGCTGCAGGCTTCGTTTCTCATCTGAAACTGCCTCACTACGTGGATTTCCAAGCAGAGCTAGAACTGCTTCGTAAGATGCACAAAGAGCATGATGAATTCATTCAGTCTCAGGGTGAACAGAACCAACAGGAGAGCCAGTCATGAGCCAAGTACAAACTAACACTCATGCGCAAGGTGTGACCGGCTACAACTACGGTTACCTTGATGAACAAACCAAACGTATGATTCGTCGCGCTCTGCTCAAAGCAGTTGCGATTCCTGGTTATCAAGTGCCATTTGGTGGCCGTGAAATGCCGATGCCGTACGGTTGGGGAACCGGCGGTGTTCAGATTACCGCAGCGATCATTGGTCAAACTGACACGCTGAAAGTGATTGACCAAGGTGCCGACGATACGACGAATGCGGTTTCCATTCGAGAGTTTTTCAAGTCAGTAGCAAGCGCGAAAACCACCGAGAAAACGGTAGACGCCTCAATCATTCAAACGCGTCACCGCATTCCGGAAATCACTCTCGATAAAGACCAGATCTTAGTGTATCAAGTTCCGATTCCAGAGCCGTTGCGCTTTATTGAACCGCGAGAGACGGAAACGCGAAAAATGCACGCGCTGGAAGAGTACGGAATCATGCACGTCAAACTTTATGAAGACATCGCACGATTTGGTCATATTGCTACCTCTTACGCGTATCCGGTTTGCGTCAACGATCGCTATATTATGGACCCTTCTCCGATCCCTAAGTTTGACAACCCGAAAATGGACAAAATGGCGGCGCTTCAGCTGTTTGGTGCGGGACGTGAAAAACGAATCTATGCCATTCCGCCATTCACAAAAGTGAAGAGTTTAGATTTTGAAGATCATCCATTTGAAATCCAACAATGGGATGAGCCGTGTGCCATTTGTGGCGCAACGGACACCTTCCTAGATGAAGTGGTGATGGATGACAAAGGCAATCATATGTTTGTTTGTTCGGACACTGATTACTGCTCTCAGCAAGTCGAAAAACACACCATCCATACTAAGGAAACGGAGAGTCACGCATGAGCACGTTAGCGGTGAAACAGCCAACATTAGACACCAATACCTTTGATGTAAGTGAGCAGCCACTATTGTCGGTTCGTAATCTCACCAAACTTTACGCACCAGGAAAAGGCTTTACCAATGTCTCGTTTGATTTGTACCCCGGCGAAGTGCTAGGCATCGTGGGCGAGTCAGGTTCAGGTAAAAGTACCTTACTAAAATCACTGTCGGGTCGCCAAACGCCAGACAGCGGTGAGGTGCTTTACATCCGAGGTCGCGGAGAAGATCAGGTAACTCAACTCGAAGACCTCTATTTGATGGCAGAAAGTCAACGTCGTCAATTACTGCGCACAGAGTGGGGCGTTGTGCATCAGCATCCGATGGATGGATTGCGCGGCCGTGTTTCTGCGGGCGGTAATATTGGTGAGCGTTTAATGGCCGTAGGCGAGCGTCATTATGGTGATATTCGAATGGCATCAACCAAGTGGCTCACTGATGTAGAAATTCCTCAAGACCGAATTGATGACATGCCCACCACGTTTTCCGGCGGTATGCAGCAGCGCTTGCAGATTGCTCGCAACTTGGTGACTCATCCAAAACTGATTTTTATGGATGAGCCAACAGGTGGATTGGATGTCTCGGTGCAAGCAAAACTCCTCGATCTATTACGTCGCCTTGTCACAGAACTGGAACTGGCTGTCGTTATTGTCACTCATGACCTAGCGGTGGCGCGTTTACTGGCTCATCGACTGATGGTGATGCGTCGCAGTGAAGTGGTAGAAACTGGGCTGACGGACCAAGTACTTGATGATCCGCAGCACCCTTACACCCAATTACTGGTTTCGTCCGTGTTGCAGAACTGATGGCTGAATAAAGGAATTACTATCATGACAACTGAAACAAAAATCATCGTTTCCGATGTAAACAAAACCTTTGTTCTGCATAACCAAAATGGCATTACTTTGGATGTGCTGAGCAACGCTAATTTTAGCGTCGCAAGTGGCGAGTGTGTGGTGCTTAATGGCCGCTCCGGTTCAGGGAAATCCACTTTGCTACGGGCACTTTACGCCAATTACCTTGTGGATACAGGCAACATCGAAGTCGAGCATCAAGGGCGCTGGGTCAATATTGCTAAGGCGCAGCCGCGTGAAATCATCAATGTTCGCAAACATACCATCGGTTGGGTCAGCCAATTTTTGCGTGTCATTCCTCGTATTAGCGCATTGGAAGTCGTGATGCAGCCAATGTTAGAAATGGGTGGCTGTCGTCATCAAGCTGAGCAAAAAGCGAAAACACTGCTGACTCGTCTTAATGTACCAGAGCACCTTTGGAATCTAGCGCCTGCCACATTTTCTGGTGGTGAGCAGCAACGGGTGAATATCGCCCGAGGCTTTATCGTCGACTATCCCATTCTGCTGTTGGATGAGCCTACGGCGTCGTTAGATGCCACCAACAGCGCAGTTGTGGTGAATCTGATTCAAGAAGCGAAAGATCGCGGCGCCGCCATTGTGGGAATTTTCCACGATGAAGCGACTCGAGATCAGGTGGCTGACCGTTTGTATGACGTGAAGAAACAAAACGAAGCCACTCGACAGGCCGAGCAGGGCAGTGCTCAGGCAACCTCCATCTCAGCATGCGCATAACGGGAGAAAGCAGCATGATTATCACCAATGTAAATTTGGTTCTTGAGAACGAAGTAGTAAAAGGCTCATTAGAGCTCCGTGACGGCAAAATCGTTAGTATGTCAGATTCACAAAGTCAGGTGGCAGGTGCCTATGACGGCGAAGGTGACTTTCTCATGCCGGGCTTTATTGAACTGCATACCGACAACCTAGAGCAGTACTTTACTCCGAGACCAAAAGTGGATTGGCCGCCTTTCTCTGCGATGAGTGCGCATGATACTCAATTGATTGGCTCAGGCATTACCACGGTACTAGATGCCGTGGCGCTGGGTGATTTTCGAGATGAGAAACGTCAAACTAACTTGGATCTGTTCATCAATACGGTAGTGGATAGCCAAAAACGTAACCTGACTCGTGCTGAGCATCTACTGCACCTTCGCTGCGAAGTACCACATGAAAGCACAGTCGGAATGTTTGAGAAATATGTCGACTTACCGGAAGTCCAGTTGGTGTCGTTGATGGACCATGCACCGGGTCAGCGCCAGTTTGTGGATGTAGAAAAGTATCGCACTTACTATCAAGGCAAGCACAACTTAACGGACACTGAGATGGCGGCGTTTGAGAAGAAACAAGTAGAGCTCTCTGAGCGCTGGTCGACACAAAACCGCAATGAAATTTGTCGTCAGTGCCGAGAACACAACATCCCAATGGCGAGTCACGATGATGCGACAAAGGCGCATGTTCAAGAGTCAAAAGACTTAGGAATGGTCATTGCAGAGTTCCCTACGACAGTGGAAGCGGCGAAACGCTCTCATGAGCTTGGACTGAAAGTGTTGATGGGCGCGCCCAATGTGGTTCGCGGAGGGTCTCATTCAGGCAATGTCGCTGCGCACGAACTGGCCTCTCACGGTGTATTAGACATTTTATCGTCAGACTATTACCCAATGAGCCTGTTAGAAGGTATCTACAAGTTATCGTGGGATGAGCGCAACACGTTAACGCTGCCGCAAGCTGTTCAACTGGTCACCAAGAATCCAGCGCAAGCACTGAGCCTAAATGATCGCGGTGTTATTGCAGAAGGGAAGCGTGCCGACCTTGTATTAGCAAAACAAGTGGATGGGCATCCTTTGGTCGCTCGTGTTTGGCGACAAGGTAAAAAGGTGTTTTAGCCGATGACTAATAACACATTATTAGAAGCATCTTCGGATGCTTCTTTTTCATCTACGGCGGACTACGCCGACGCCTCAACCAAACGCAAAGGTAAGCTCTACTACGTGATAGGCCCTTCAGGTGCGGGCAAAGATACCCTGATTGACGCCATTCGCGCCGATCATCCTGACGATATTATTGTTGCTCATCGCTATATCACGCGTCCTTTTGGTGCTGGTGGTGAAAACCATGTTGCCGTTAGTGAGCAAGAGTATTTATCAAGACAGCAAAAAGGACTATTTGCTATGAGTTGGCAGGCCCATGGGCTGTGCTACGGTGTGGGGTTAGAGGTGAAAGCGTGGCTAGATAAAGGCTTTTCGGTTTTGCTGAATGGCTCGCGTGCGGAATTGGCTCAAGCGCAACAGTGCTTTGGGTCAGATCTGGTTCCTGTTGTAGTCAATGTAGATTTGGACGTATTGCGGACTCGATTGCAAAACCGAGGACGCGAATCTCGCGAAGAGATTGAACGTAGATTACAACGCGCCACCGAATTCACCTTATCGAAACAAGAGGGTTTTTACCCAATTGATAATAGCGGTGACGTGCAATCGAGCGCAAAGCAGTTCCGCCACATTCGTTTTCAACTTGAAGGTAAGTCGTGATGAAGCTTGTCATGTTGGGCACGGGGAACAGTGCCATGGTGCCTGTTTGGGGCTGCGACTGCGAAATATGTGCTGAAGCCAGGCTGGATAGAACTCTGCGACGTGAGAAAAGCTCGGCTTATGTTGAACACAATGGTCGTAAGCTGCTGTTAGATGCCAATGCTCCCGATCTTCTGGATCGTTTCCCATCTGGGTCGATCGATAAGATTCTGTTAACACATTTTCATATGGACCATGTGCACAGCTTGTTTGATCTTCGCTGGGGGAAGGGGGCGCTCATTCCAGTGCATGCACCTGAGGACGAGCAAGGGTGTGATGATTTGTACAAATACCCCGGCGTGTTGGATTTCTCGCAGCGTTCACTGCCGTTTCAATCCTTTATATGGCAAGACATCACTATAACGCCACTTCCCCTCAACCACTCTAGACCTTGTGTGGGCTATGCTTTTGAGCTGAATGGCCATTGCATTGCTTACTTGACCGATACCAATGGGCTGCCAGAAGCGACGACACAGTGGCTTAAACAGCGCACAGTGGACTGGATTGTCACCGATTGCAGCTTTCCCCCTGTCGAGAGCGAACACACAAGACTTAGCAATAACCACAACGATATCTACCAAGTGCAGAACATCGCTGAGCAATGCCAACCTGAGCGTATTGGCCTGATTCATTTAGGTCACAACGTTTTGCTTTGGGCCAAGCGACATCCACAGTGTTTTTCTGACAGCTTTCAGCTTCTTCATGACGGACAGGAGATCCCACTATGAACCAGCCGCTATCACCAACTCTCTCTGCTGAGCCGAGCGTATCGCCTTGCAGCCAATTACATCGCACCGAATTAGGTCGTTGGACTGAGATTGCGCAGCGATGCGTGTTAAATAACGTCACCGTTGGTGATTACAGTTATATCCAAAATGATTGCAATTTGATGTTTACCGAGGTGGGAAAGTTCACGTCTATCGCCGCCGCCGTTCGCATCAATCCAAGCAATCATCCATGGTGGAGGCCAACTCTGCACCACTTCACTTATCGCCCAGGTAAATACGGTTTGGGAGATAACCCATCGGTATTGGATGACGAAGTGTTCAGTTGGCGTGAAGAAGACAAGGTAGTGATAGGTCATGATGTTTGGATTGGCCACGGCGCGATCATTTTGCCCGGAGTGACCGTAGGCAATGGCTCGATTATTGGAGCGGGGAGCGTAGTCACAAAAGATGTCCCAGCTTACTCAATTGTGGTCGGTAATCCGGCGCGAGTCCTTCGTCCCCGTTTTGATGATGACAGCTTCGGCCCCCGCTTAGAGGCTCTGGCATGGTGGAACTGGAGTGACGAGCAAATCGCGATGGCGCTGCCGCTGTTTCAAAAGGATACTCGAGAATTTTTAGCTTACTTTGAAAATATGCAGTAACCCACTTTCTTCCTACCTGATTATCTATAGATGCTCGAATAAGCGCGACATCATTGGTGTCGCTGCACATTATTCGCCGCATCTACCTATCCATTCTACGGTTAAATCCGAGATATTACTTTAGGTAATATTTTAAGTTTAATGAGTCATTTCAGACACCAGTTAACTCTGTTTTATTATTCATTCTGTCAGGTGAAGGTATGGTTTACCTGAGTTTGCTTGGGATTAATTGCCTGAATTTAATAAGTAATTAAGTCCAATAATTTATTTTTGCTAAGGAGGGCTTTTGAAATAAATCAGAGTAATTATGAATTTACAAACAGCAAAAAGTCCGCTGAGTTGGACGATTTTAACAGCATTGGTTTCTTTTACCTCAGTTTCAGTAACGGCAGACGAATATCAGGATATGTCTGACCCACTAGCGGTGTATTCGCAAGCGGGTATGGGCGTGACCAATAAAGGCATCAACTTTAAGTTTGGTCAGGCTTACGATACCAATAATGACTCAACCATGGCGATGCATGTACTAGAAGCCAAAGGGTTTGCTGCAGACAGCTTGGGGCTAAAGGGTGATGATAGTTTCGACTCACTACGCTATCGACATTTTAATGTCGACATCAATAGTGGGCTGGGCTCTCAAGTTGATCTTAGCTGGGACTTTGATAACAAATTAGGCTCAGCTTCCTATTCCTTGATTCAAGCGTTACCAAAAATGGGCGCCGTACAGTTTTATCCACTAGCGGGAATTGGCATTAATGTGGCGGATGTTCATTCGTCTTTGATTCAACCGAGCCCGGATTATGACGGTTCTATCGGTTACACCATCCCCTCGAGTTTTGCTCTAGTGGGTTTCTACTCAAAAATCGAAATTACCGATGATATCTGGCTGAACTACAACCCGATGTACACCACTCAACTTGGTGGAGTGGAGTCTTTCAGTAACTTTTATGGTTGGCAGCATGAAATTGCGGCGAGCTATCAGTTGAACAACCGAAGTAACCTGCGAGCATTCTGGAACTTTGGCGAAGTGCTACAAGGCACGGACTTTAGAGTGGAATACAACTACCAATTCTAACTCTGGCTTTCTTACCACCCATCAAGACGACAATCCAATGAATTGCTAAGGCAATCACAAACGGTTTTATAGGTACGACGATGAAAAAAACAACACTCTCTTTATTAGTAGCATCCTTGTCTTTCGGCTCTGTAGTCAGCGCCGCAGATACCACTCCTACGAACGCAGAACTTACGGGTCAACGTGTCTACCATCATATGGAAAATATGGTCGCGTTTATGGAGCAAAATGGAGTGAATACTTTTGAGTTCCCAGGTTTGGCAGACCACACATGGGATGTCATTACCCCTGCACTGGACCATATTTATGGCAAAGCGATGCTGGATGTAACAGCAGGTCCTGTGGAGTTGACGGTTCCCCCTCGTGAATCAGAGCGTTACGCATCTCTGCACTTGGTGGATGCGGAGCACTTCTCGGTTTATCACGAAGTGACACCAGAAGTTGGCGGTACTTATCTAATCGTACGAGAAGGCGCTGACTATACGATTCCACAAGGCGATTATATCGATACAATTACGGTGAAAGACGACCTTATTTTCTCTTTCATTCGTGTCCAGACATTTGAGTATCGCGATAGTGGTGTTGCCGATGCTTGGCGTAAACAGATTGAGGTTAACAACCTTGCGCCGAAGTCTGAGATTGCGTTGCCAGATCGCAACAATATTCATGCTGTAATTAAGTTTGCCGATGAGATTTCAGATGGTTGGGCACAAACGCATAGTAATATGCAAACCATTATTTCCGATGACAGCTTTGATAAACAAAGACTTAATGAGGTTCGCAATTACGTACACGAACTAGGAACATCTGGCTTGGTGGTGAATAACTTATCCGGTTTTGAGCACCCAGGACATGCTGATGACCTTGCTGATGAGCGACGTCGTTCGCTGTTGACTCATTTAGGTCACTTAGGATTCCCTGCTGAGCACGCTTATTATGAGCTAATTCCAATGACGCCTGAAGGTAAGCAGTTGAATGGTTCCGAAGATTTTGTGTTGACCATGCCTCATGACCAAGCGGTGGGTAAGTTCTGGTCGGTGACGCGCTATTCTGATGAGACGCGCTTACCGCTGGACCCAGCGACGATAGGTGGGTCTGACCGTCAAGTATGGGCTGGTGGCAATACTACGCCAGACGATGAAGGAAATGTCACCATTACTTTCTCAAGCGACAACCCTGAAAATGGGACTTATTGGATGCCAGTGGTCGATGGAGAGGACTATTACTTTGTGGTCCGCTATTACCTACCTCAAGCGGGTCTAGCTGGTAATACTGCGCAAAGTATTATCTACAAGGGAACCGAGCTGGAAAGTTTGATGGTTCCTAAAGCGACGTTTAACTATGGTAATTAACTGAGCGTACAACCACGCTGATACTTTTTGCCCCACTGTAAATGGGCTAGTTACGGAAACTAGTTCGCAGTGGGGTTTGTGGTATTAATGCTCTTGCACAGTCTTTTCCTGCTGTTCAAATACGGTGCGAACTTCGCTATATAACCATTTCACCAATGGCGCATTGGAGAGTTTGCTTGGAATCAAGGCACCAATATCACTGCCTAGTTGGTGTTCTTTATGAGCTGAGAAGAACTGAGTCCCTTGCGGTAAATCAGCATCAAAAATGTCGACACAAGGCAAGATTGAGTCGGTTTGAGCAACGACATGTAGGCAGATACTGAGTTGGTCCGCTCTAAGCCCGACTTGCGGCGTAATTCCAACTTCTCGCAGTTTGGTTTCAATTAAGTTTTCTTTCTTATTGAAGTCAGGAAGCTGAAGCAATGCGAGTGGATATTGTCCAATATCTTGTGTGGTTCTTTGTGTTTCAAGGACTGGATGCCCGTCTCGACAAATTAGCTTGAAATAGCAATGAGTCAGCTTTTTCTGTATCACCTGTTTGGAGATATCTAGAGGTAAGTAATTGATGCCAATATGAAGGCGTGCAAGCTTAAGATCGTGCTCGGTATCTTGCCCCCAGTTGATGATTTTGAGCGTAGCGTTAGGCAGCAAAGGACGAAGGTGGTGATACAGACGCCTGGATACTGGTCTGTATAGAGTGGTATTGATGGCGATGCTAATGTCACCGGTATACAACGCTGGATTGAATTGTTGATTTCGAGAGAATAGATCTTCCAATAGCTCGAACAGAGCAGGCAGCTTTTCCAGCAGCTCCAAACAATAGGGTGTGGGTTCTAATCCATACTGCTTGCGGATAAACAGCTCATCGGCAAACTCTTCCCTGAGCTTTTTAAGCTGCTTGCTGACCGCAGGTTGTGATAAAAACATGCGGTCGGCAGCGCGTTTGGTGTTGCGTTCTTCACCAAGGACTTTCAGCAGCTTTAGTGTATTAAAGTCTAGCCTTCTTAATAGGTTATCATCCATCTGGGCTGGTATCCCGCGTCATGTGTATTCACTCAATACTACAATGTCATAAGTAACTCGACCAGCTTAACCTAGACCATGTAAAGCTATAATCCTCTCGCAATCTCGTTTCCAGTTTTAGTTGCTTAGCTGTTTTAACTTCATACCTAAAAAGACAAAGCTGACTCCTTCAATTAGCAAAGAAATGCCAATGAAAGTACCCAGCAATGAAGTGGAGAAAGCGGGGTCTTCAAGTAACGTGAAGAAGTAACCACCTATGATGACGGACAGAAGTCCGCTGAAAATGATGAGGCCACTACTTGGAAGGCTGCGGTTGGCGAGCCCAAAGAAGATTCGTGTCAGTCCGTTTAATATCATCACCAACACCATCAGCATAGTAATGGTGACCAGTCCTGCAAGTGGCTTAAATAAGATGAATAAACCGCCGATTATGTAGAGTACCGCGCTTAAGACATACCACAGCTTTTGTCCCCACGCATTTATCGAAAAGGTGTGATAAGCCTGCACAAGCCCGCTGAACAAGAGTACGGCACCGATAATGGTTGAGATGGTGACACCAGCAAATACAGGTAACGCCATTGCCCCAATACCCGCGAGGGAAACGACGATGCCTACAGTAACAAAATACTTCCATCCTTTTGAAAGGAACTGAGCTTGTGGGGATTGGTTTGAATCTACCATTGAGCGCCTCTTAGATTAATGCTTTGGTTGCATATTCAGCTTAGTCTAAGAATCATCAATCGCTCAACTGGATAGCATTTTTCGAAACACTCGTTGTTTCAATGTCTTCCAACGGGCGAGAAGTAGACCTATAGCGATTACGATGTAGATAGTAGGCTCAGCCACTTCTGACTTTACCGACCAGTAAAAGTGAATCGGTGCCAAGATGGCAGCTAAATAGACCCAATTATGCAGTTTTTGCCATCTTGCGCCCATTTTACGTTGTATTGCTTGAGTGGATGTAACCGCTAGCAGCAACAAAATCACCCACACTGCCGCTCCGACGGTGAGATATGGACGTTTAACGATCTCAGAGGCCAACAAGCTCCAATCCAACCCTAAGTCTAGCGTCGCGAAGGCAACCAAATGGAGCACTGCCCAAAAGAAGCTGTACAGTCCCAATAGCCGTCTTACGCGAAGAAGCAAACCTTGTTTAGTCCATTTTGCCAAAGGAGAAACCAGCAGAGTAATAAACAAGGTATTCAACGCGCTAATACCAGTGTAATGGATGATGCCTTGTACCGGATCGCCACCTAAGTTATCGGTATTAATAGCAATGACAAGCAGTGCTAAAAATGCCAATGATATAACGTGGATGACGACTTTTAGCGCGATGATCGTTTTTGGCGTTAGCTTTCTCAATAGAACTTCCTCAGATCCATATTTTTATATAGATGCGCCACTTCTTCTTCATAGCCGTTGAACATTAGAGTTGGCTGCCTGCGTGTACTGAGGACACTACCTTCTCCGATGAAACGCTCACTGGCTTGACTCCAACGCGGGTGGTCGACATTAGGATTCACATTGGCGTAAAAACCATACTCATTAGGAGCCAAACGATTCCACGTTGTTGGTGGCTCTTGGTCGGTGAGACGAATACGAACAATCGATTTGATGCTCTTAAATCCATACTTCCATGGCACAACAAGTCGAAGCGGGGCGCCATTTTGTGGGGCGAGTGTTTTGCCATATAAACCAACCGAGATCAGAGCTAGAGGGTTCATGGCCTCATCAAGGCGAAGTCCTTCTATATAAGGGTATTCAATGCTACTAAATGAACCTTGAGCCGGGAACTGTTTGGGGTCGTAGAGGGTTTCAAAAGCAACATATTTGGCACCGCTTTTGGGGTCGGCCATTTTAATGATGTCTGCAAGTGGAAAACCAATCCAAGGAATGTTCATTGACCATGCTTCAACGCAGCGAAGGCGATAGATGCGTTCTTCTAACGTGAATTTACTAAATATGTCGTCATAGTCGAGTTTCATTGGGTTGTTGACCAGCCCGTCGATTTCTATGGTCCAAGGGTCTGCCACAAACGCCGACGAGTTCTTCGCAGGGTCGGATTTATCAGTACCAAACTCATAGAAGTTATTGTACTTCAGAACCTTACTTTCTGGCGTTAACGAAAGGTCGGCTTGGTATTGTTGTGGTTTAGTGGCTTTGAGATCAATTCGACTATCAGTGACGGGTTTCTCATCGGAAGAAAAGATATCCAGTATGCCCGCTTGGGCATTAGCCGCGATAGGCATGCCGACGACAGCAATACCGAGCTTCTTTAGTATGTCTCGACGCTCTTTGTAGACAGACTCTGGCGTTGCTTCGTTTTCAGACAGAGCCCAGCGATGATTCTTTTTGATCCACATAATCTTCCCCGAGTGTGATTCACGTTTAAGTAAACAGCAAATTGGTGATACGTTGATTAGAGCAGACCGTAGCAATGTCGATTCTCTTTCATAAAAATCAAAAAAACACGCATTCATAACAAAATGCGTGTTCTAAAGGCTGTGGTTATAACTGATTATTTTTAGAAGAATTTTTTAATGGCTTTTTCGGCACATGCGACATCAAGGTGACCTCCTGGTGCGCCTCCAACACCGATCGCACCAATCATTGCGCTGTTAACTTGAACGGGTACACCGCCTGCTAAGAACAGCAGATTGTCGTCCATATTTTGTAGCGGTTGCATGATAGGTTTGTCGGCAATCAGCTTCATTAAGTTACCTGATGGTTGTTTCATACTCGCCACTGTGAAGGCTTTTTTACGTGAGCTATCCAGTGTGTGGATCCCTGCATCATCAGAACGAAGCTGAGCAATCACATTCCCTGATAGGTCGACAACAGTCGCGGAGACTTTATAGCCATCCGCTTCGCATTGATTTACCGCTTCATGAGCCAGTTCGAATGCCGCTTTTGATGAAATTTGAGTGATTGATACTGTTTGTGCATCTGAGGCCAGCGCGTTGTTAGAAAGGCTCAGAAAACCAAGGGTTGCAGCGAATACAGTCAGTGTTGTCGTTTTCATGTTTACTCCGTTAATAGCGTGTTTTTATTCAACGAGTTCATAGTAACCAACGGAGGATTGCGACAGGCTTTCTAGAACATTACAAAGTTGTAATCTTGGTTATATTCGAGAAAGGATATTGATAAAGTATATTCAGACCAAGGTTAAGAGGTACATGGACGTTAATGAAAATTCTACTGATCGAAGACGATAGCCATATCGCGAAATTTCTAGTGAATGGCTTCCAGCAAGAAGGAATCACGGTAACGCATTCAACAGATGGTGTAGACGGATTGCACGAAGCCGTTACCGCAGACTTTGATGTCATTATTCTCGACATTATGCTACCTAAAAAAGACGGCTTTGAAGTGTTGGCGGAGCTGCGAGGACAAGGACATGCTACCCCAGTCATCATATTGAGTGCCAAGCATTCTGTAGAAGAGCGGGTACAAGGACTGCAATCGGGTGCGGATGACTACTTAGTTAAACCATTTGCTTTTCCTGAACTACTCGCTCGGTGTCAAACCTTGATGCGCCGGGGCAAGCCACCTTCGCCTCAAGCATTAGAACTGAATTATGGCCCTCTTAATTTGGATTTACTGAAGCATACTTTGCAAAGGGAACAGCAAAATATCGCCATCAATCAACGTGAGTTCATGTTGATGAAGTTACTGTTGGAAAACCCAGAAACCGTCATGTCGAAAACTGCCATTCTTGAACATGTGTGGGGGCATCAATTTGACCCACAAACTAACGTTGTGGATGTGTTAGTTTGCCGATTGCGCAGCAAAGTGGATAAAGGCTTCGCGACACCATTAATACATACACTGAGAGGTGTCGGTTATGTCCTCAAGTCATAGTATTGAACAAGCTCTTGCTGGTACGCAGCGACATCTTTTAGTGCGCTTTATGGCGACCTTACTACTGTGTTTATTACTGGTGGAGCTAATTGTAGGCGCGATATTTTTCTACGATCTGTTTCAAACAGAAAAGAAGATTCTAACGTCCATGTCGACCGAGTATCAGCGTATTTTGACCTACGATTCGAGTGACCGTTTAATTCATGTTTTAGAAGCCAACCCTCACCGACTGGTCGACAACAACATCGCTGCCTATTGGGCGCAAGACAATTCGTCTCGACCAACGTTTGTCGCGGGTGATAAAAATGTTGTGCTTAATCTGCCCTTTGCTGACTATCAGATTGATGAGAGTCGTTCTTGGTTTGACACCTTTATTGTCAATCCGTATATGACCTTAAGCATCAAAGGGGAGCAACAGCAGTTTTGGTTGGTTCTGGATAATCGTGCCAGAGACTATATCGCATACAATCAATGGTTAATGACATTCTATGCACTGATTGCATTGGTGATAGTGACGACTGTTTTCACTCGTAAAATCATTCAAAGTGCCATGTCGCCGTTAGTGACGTTTGGAGACCTGTTAGACAAGCTCAAAAAAGGGCAGTTAGAGTTCGCTGAACCAGAGCCAGAGAGTGGCCAAGGACTTACGGTTATTAGCTCTAGTGTTCACTCTGCCGTGGCCAAATTACAGCATGTCACCACCACGTTAAACACGACGGTAGACGCTATCGCACATGATATACGTACGCCGCTATCGCGAATTACTCTCGCGTCTCAAAGTGCGTTGCTGAATAACGCTGATCCGCAAGCAATGCGTGATGCTTTGGCCGATTGTGCAGAGCATGCCATGCAGGCCAGCAATATGTTGACCGCATTAATGAAACTAAACGATGAAGTGACCGGAAAGCGCCAGCCACAAAATGTGGATACTCAGGTGTCTGACGTGATTTCCAAGGTAGTAAGCTGGTACGACGATGTAGCGGAAGATAAACAGATTCAGTTAGTCAGTGACGTTGCCGATGAGCTTATTATCCAGTCCGATCCGGATAAACTGACTCAAGTACTGGTTAACCTTGTTGATAATGCGATCAAGTATACCGAACCCGGTGGCTGTGTGACGATTAAGGCTGAACAAAGCTCGAACATCAAGGCTAAGATAAGTATTCAAGACACCGGTATTGGTATTGATCCCAAATACCAAGATCTTATTTTTGAGCGACTTTATCGAGTGGATAGTAGCCGAAGCAATATCGAAGGTTATGGTCTTGGCTTATCGTTGGCACTTGCTATGGTGGAGAATCTTGAAGGACAGTTGATGGTGAAATCTGAATGTGGTGTAGGTAGTACGTTCACGATTTTGTTGTGATTTTCCCTGACCAAGTAATATGAACGCAACCCTGGGGGAGCGAGATCATAAGAACCAATACGGAAATGCCCAAAGTTATTAGCTTTGGGCATTTCTTCTGGCATTTTGTCAATCACGGACAAGGTTTTACGTACCGAGATGATTACAACGTCATATGCAGAATTGGGAAAGGTTTTCCCATCTCATCAAGAGGTGATCGAGAGCTGATCTTAAAGCCCAGGTGTTGGTAAAAGCCAACAGCACTAGGGTTTTGTTCATTAACGTCTACTTTATTTGCTCCTAGTTTCTCTATTGCGTATCGCAAGAGTACTGTGCCAGTACCTTGTCCACGCTGTTGGTCTAGGACAAACAACATTTCGATCTTATTCTCATGAACACCAACAAAACCAACAATTGCTCCTTTGGTATTCTTAACACATTTCAATGTTACCGCAGGGAAAGCTTGCTCGATAATGATGGGTTTAAAAAACTCAATATCTTGTTCTGTTATAAAGTCATGAGTCGCTCGGACAGAGTTTTCCCAAACATCAAGCAGTTCAGCGTAATCTTTGGGAAGCACATTTTCGACAATCATAGAGTTCTCTCTGATTAGATTGATTAATTGACTGATGAAGTGTGCAGCCGCTCGGGGATTCTAGCAGTTAATTCCTTATTAAACACACCGCTTTAAGCGAAGTTTTACCACCAAGCTCGTTTGATAGATTTTACCAATTGAATAGATAGGAAAGGACGAATTCTCAAATATGCTCTCGCATTGCAATATAAACCCATCAGCGCAGGACAGCGCCAATCCGAATTACAAGACCATATTGAGAGAGTAAAATTATGATCAACACGACTATTAAGCCATTTTCAGCAACTGCATTCAAACAGGGCGAATTCGTAGAAATCACAGAGCAAGACGTGAAAGGTAAGTGGGCTGTATTCTTCTTCTACCCAGCAGACTTTACTTTCGTTTGCCCAACAGAGCTTGGTGATCTTGCAGACCACTACGCAGAGCTTCAAGAGCGCGGTGTAGAAGTTTACTCAGTATCAACAGACACTCACTTCACTCACAAAGCATGGCACGACAGCTCAGATACTATCGGTAAAATCAACTACTACATGGTTGGCGATCAAACGGGTACTATCACTAATAACTTCGGTGTAATGCGTGAAGGTCAAGGTCTAGCAGACCGCGCGACTTTCCTAGTTGACCCAGAAGGTGTTATCCAAGCAATGGAAATCACTGCAGAAGGTATTGGTCGCGACGCAGAAGACCTAATGCGTAAAGTGAAAGCAGCGCAATACGTAGCGGCTAACCCAGGTGAAGTTTGCCCAGCGAAATGGAAAGAAGGTGAAGAGACTCTAGCACCATCTCTAGACCTAGTTGGCAAAATCTAAGTCATACAAGCCTTAGCTTAAACGGAATATCGGGTCCGTGTTGCATGCCCCAATATCGCATAGCGAATTGGGGCATGTTTTTATTTAGCTTTTATGATGAATACCAGCGCAGAGTCATATGCTGATGGAAAAATGCCGTTTAAGTTCCTGGCGGCCTTTAGGTGTAATTATCACCTCTCTGTATCCGGGAACTCTTTCAATCCAGCCATTGTTTTCTAAAAATTCAAGGATAGAGGCGCCTAAGTAGCCGCCTAGATGAAATGTCCTCTCACTCCAGTCTAAACATGGACAACATTTTTTCCGCTTAGTTTTGGCATCGACGGTAATACCAAGTTTCAGAAACTTCTCTTTACCTTGTAGGGTTAGGTCGCTTCCATCACTTTCGAGCCAATGGTTTGATATTAGGCAGTTGTAGAGTCTTACTGCTACGTCTCCGGCTAAATGGTCATAACAAGTTCTTGCTTTCAAGAGCTCTTTTGGGATTTTCGAACGCGCAGGGTTGTTGGGTTGAAAAGTAATATTCATCATACTTTCCAGTAATGAAGCAATGTCACTGCTATAAAGGCGAAAGTACCGGTGTCGACCTTGGGATAAACAAGTGACAACATTGGCTTTCATTAGACGAGCTAGATGTGAGCTGGCTGTAGATGGAGAAATGTCAGCGACGGCACTTAACTCTGTCGCAGTCCAGGCTCGCCCGTCCATAAGAGCACATAGTATCTTCATCCTTGAAACATCAGACATGGCAGCAGCTAATGCTGCCATATTGGCCTCTTGGCTGTGGACTTTAGGTTCACTAAAAAACGGATCTTGTTTACTCACGTATGGGTTACCTACGCTGTTCTGACCTAGACGGTCACTGTATAGCGACTACGGATGACTATCAAATGTTTAAGACCAATTAGTACGTTATCCATGAGTGTGAACGCTATCTTCAGGCGCTTCGGCGCGTTGATTCATACCATAGTCTCTGACGACACCTGCCACTCTTAGTCGATAGTTTTCAAATATGGTGTTACGTCCTTCGGATTGCGCAAATCGGTGGGCTTCTAAAGCGCGCCACTCTTGAATAGACTCTTCATCTTTCCAAAATGACAAAGAAAGGACTTTTCCTTCATTGGTTAGGCTTTGAAAGCGTTCAACTGAAATAAACCCTTTTATTTCAGATAGTAATGGTTTTAGATTATTAGCAATATCTAAGTATTCGTCAGACTGGCCTTTGGCAATTTGAACTTCGAAGATCACAGCAATCATGGTTTATTCTCGTTAATCTGATTGGATTGGTGCGTTTATTGTAACGACCAAATTTATGGATACTTCGTTGGGTGTCGAAATGTGATCGTCGAAACTGCCATGCTTCAATATCAAACAAGAACGCTGAGAGGGTACCCTTTAAGAGTTAGTGCTCTCAGAGACACCGTAAATGATCACCTCACTCTGCGTTTACCATGCTGGCAAGTATTTGAAGTTGCTTGTCATCGACTAATACAAGCGGTGATGTAAATTCAGTGTGTCTACGGTACTTTCCACATACTGTTTGAAGTGAGAGTCATATATCGACGTTTTTTCGACATTCATAGGAATACTCTACATGTATTGAATTAATCCACTGACATGAAAAGAGTATGGTATGAAAAAGAAACATCTCTCCCTAAGCGTATTACTAGGCCTAATGACATTGTCGACACTGGCTTTTGCAACTACTTCAAACAACATTGACGCACATAAGAAATTCCGAGGAGAACAAGCTCTTGAAGTAGACCAATCACAATGGTTTCGAGAGCTAAGAATGGAAAATTGGACTCACGTTGTATCCGAGCAAGACATACGAGATACGTTAGTTAAGATTGATTCGGGTGAACCGCTGCGCGATTTCATCAACACAAACGAAGCGGGTCACTGGACATATGAATTCGCTCAAGCTGCTGATGATTATGCAAACTCAGCAAGTGATTATGAGTCGTATCGTAAGGCATCCATGATGTACTTAATTGCTTCATACCCAAACCACATGACAGAGCACGAACACGAAGCCATAGAGCGATCGGTTGATATGTATCTTAAAGCAGAAGCATTGAGCCCTACTATTGATGTAGAGCGCGTGGAGATGCCGCTCACGACTAAAGGTTCGATCACGGGTTTATTACATATCCCCAAAGGTGCCGAGAAGCCCGGCGTTATCCTTTACACAGGAGGGGTCGATAAAATTCTGACTGAACACCGTGATGCAATTGATACCCTTTTGAGGCAAGGCTTTGCTGTGCTGACTTTTGATATTCCTGGTGGCGGCTTGAACAACAACATCATTATTGAGCTGGGTAAAGAAGATCAGGCCCACCAAGCGGCATTAGCGTACGTTAAATCTGATTCAAGGCTGGATAGCAACAATGTCGGAGCGCTGAGTTCATCGGGTGGTGGCGTTCCATTGATGACATTCATTCTCAACACTCCACAACTCAAAGCGGGTGTTGCTCGCTGTGCAGTAGTGACTGATGTACTGACAGATACGCAGGTATTTCATCACGCCCCGCTCATGTCATCGATGTCTTACGGTTATCGAATTGGTGTCAAAGATGTCAGCGATCTTAATTCTTACGGACAATGGACGATTCCATTAGCACTAATGACTAAAGGCTTTAAATCTAATGAAACCGATATTCCTGTATTGGCGATTAATACCAAAGATGACATGGTGAACCCGCCGGAAGAAATGAGGTATACAGCAGGGCTTTCAACAAGAGGTGAAGTGGCGTACTTCGGTAACTCAGGTCATTGCCCGGATGGAGCAGAAGCTGAGTTGGCGATTACTAACTTTTTCCTTAGGTACATGTAAGATAACTAAACTTAGGCAGCTTTGTTGAGATTACAGCTTTGTTGAGCCTGCATAGTGCCTTAGTTCTATTGCTCTAAAGTTGCCGTCATCCAAACTATCAGTGATACGATGCGGCCACTTTAACTAAATGACTGCCTGTCCTAACACTCTTAACTGATTGGAAATGACGCCCCTGTTCATTTCCATTTCATCGCACCTATCCTATGTACATCGATGCTAGTTCATTTTTGATTCTGAGTGTTGCTCGATCATAAAGTCAATCACTTCATCATTTAAGCAAGATTTACTGACGTATTGGCGTTGTTTGCCTATATGAAGGATAAAACCCAAATCGCTTTGTTCAAGCTGATCAATATCATTCCAAGTGATGTTTCGGGTGTTCTTGCCGCTTTTATAACTCATACCGTCAGAGTTAATTTTAAGTTGCACTTTACCGCCAGAACTCGTACTGAGTGTTTGCCTCCACAACCACCAAGTTCTTTTAAAATAAACACTTAAAGCTTCAATAATACTCAAGACAATAAAGAACCAACCCACGTAACCACTTGGAAGCAGCTCAAATTTTACGAGTACTACACCAAAAATTAGAAAAAGCATCCCTTTATAATAAGCTTTTGGAAATGTAGCGGGGTGGCTAGTTTGATCAAAGCATTCCGCAAAAAAGGTCTTGTCGAGCGTGTATTCTGTAGTGAAATCATAATCTTTAGACATAGGCAGTTACTTTGGACCTTTCTGTGAGTGAGTATTTCATGCTACGGCCGTGCAGCGAGAGTATTGTATCGCTTAACGGTGTGTTGTTTTAATTGTTTTTGCCCCTCTTCGTCTCTACCTACTTTTTAATCAAGAAAGTGTTTTGATAGGAAACCCCTATCAAATAGATAGGAAAGGACGAATTTTCAAAAACACGCTCTCATTGCAATATATATACATCGGCGCAGGACAGTGCCAAAACAAACAATACGAACACTTTGAGAGAGTAATCACTATGATCAACACAACTATCAAGCCATTTTCAGCAACTGCATTCAAACAGGGCGAATTCGTAGAAATTACAGAGCAAGATGTAAAAGGTAAGTGGGCAGTATTTTTCTTCTACCCAGCAGATTTTACATTCGTATGCCCAACTGAGCTTGGTGATTTAGCTGACCATTACGCAGAGCTTCAAGAGCGCGGTGTTGAAGTTTACTCAGTATCCACAGACACGCACTTCACTCACAAAGCGTGGCACGACAGCTCAGACACTATCGGCAAAATCAACTACTACATGGTTGGTGACCAAACAGGCACTATCACTAACAACTTCGGTGTGATGCGTGAAGGTCAAGGTCTAGCAGACCGCGCGACGTTCCTAGTTGATCCAGAAGGCGTCATCCAAGCAATGGAAATCACTGCAGAAGGCATCGGCCGTGACGCAGAAGACCTAATGCGTAAAGTGAAAGCAGCACAATACGTAGCGGCTAACCCAGGTGAAGTTTGCCCAGCGAAATGGAAAGAAGGTGAAGAAACACTAGCGCCATCTCTAGACCTAGTTGGCAAAATCTAAGCTAATCACACTCTAGCTTAAGCGGAATATCGAGTCCGTGTTGCACGCCCCGTCGTCACTTTTATTGCTTCTACCATTGGCAGGTAAAAGTGGGGGCGTGCACCCTTAAACCATCATTTTAGTGAATAACCAAACATCAAAAGGGTCCCCTTTTATTTTTCCCTTTTTAATTCCTTCTGATGTTAAGCAGTCTTATAGAATAGGTATCAGTATGTTAGATCAAGCAATGAAGCAGCAGCTAAAAGCGTATTTAGAAAACGTAAAAACCCAAGTTCAATTAGTTCTCAGCCTTGATGACAGTGATACTGCGAGCAAGATCGAATCTCTTGCTAACGACATAGCATCACTTAGCAGCAAAATTGACGTCGTTCGCGACGACGCTGCAAGCCCTCGCAAGCCAGTCATGCGCGTTATTAACCCAGAGAAGGGCACCGCTATTGGTTTTGCCGGTCTGCCAATGGGTCACGAATTTACGTCACTTGTGCTAGCGCTACTGCACACAGGTGGCCACCCAATCAAGCTAGAAGCGGAAACCATTGAGCAAATCGCAGAGCTGAGCTCACCGCTAGATGTCGAGATTTTTATCTCTCTATCATGCCAGAACTGTCCAGAGGTAGTTCAAGCCTTCAACATGATGGCGGCAATTAACCCGCTGGTAAACGTCACTATGATCGACGGTGCAGCGTTCCAAGAGGAAGTGAAGCAGCGCGATATCATGGCGGTACCAAGTGTATTCATTAACGGTGAACTATTCGGTCAAGGCCGCATGTCACTAAATGAAATCCTAAACAAAGTAGACACAGGTGCAGCGGAGAAAAAAGCTAATCAGTTAAATGAAACAGCACCGTTTGATGTTCTTGTCGTGGGCGGCGGCCCTGCGGGCTCTTCAGCGGCTATCTATGCAGCTCGTAAAGGTATCCGCACTGGTGTGGTTGCTGACCGTTTCGGTGGTCAGGTGATGGACACCATGGCAATAGAGAACTTTATTTCAGTGAAAGCGACCACAGGTCCTAAGCTGGTGGCAAGCCTTGAAGAGCACGTTAAAGAGTACGGCGTTGAAGTCATCACTGAGCAGCGTGCTGCAAACATCATCGATTCAGAAGATACCGATGACGGTTACACCCACGTAGTACTAGAAAGCGGCGCAGTACTAAAAGCTCGCTCTGTGATCACAAGTACTGGTGCTCGCTGGCGTGAAATGAACGTACCGGGTGAACAAGAATATCGTAACAAAGGTGTGGCGTACTGCCCTCACTGCGATGGCCCACTATTTAAAGGTAAACGTACCGCGGTTATCGGTGGTGGTAACTCTGGTATTGAAGCAGCCATTGATCTTGCGGGTATTGTGGAGCACGTAACGGTTCTGGAGTTTGCTGATACACTTCGCGCTGACCAAGTGCTTATCGACAAAGCGAATAGCATGGCGAATATCGACATCATCACGATGGCACAAACCACAGAAGTTCTGGGTGATGGTACGCGTGTTACTGGTCTTGAGTACAAAGATCGCAATACGGATGAAATCAAGCATATTGAACTTGCTGGCATCTTCGTACAAATCGGCCTAGTTCCTAATAGTGAATGGTTGAAAGGGACAAAAGTTGAGTTGTCACCTCGCGGAGAAATTGAAGTAGACGCTCATGGTGCAACCAGCATGAAGGGAGTCTTTGCGGCAGGTGATGTCACCACTGTTCCATACAAGCAAATCATCATCGCAATGGGTGAAGGGGCAAAAGCTAGTTTGGGAGCGTTTGATTTCTTGATTCGTAATCCAGCTCCTGTGAAGCAAGCTGAAACGGCTTAAGGTTAAATAACCTATTTTCATAGCGCTGTTCTCAACTGAGAGCAGCGCTTTTTCGTTTTGTTACTGAGAAAAAAACGCCCGACGAAAATCAGCAACTTGCCGGGCATAGTAGTGTTGCCACTCATCCTGTGATAACCCCGAAAATTGCGTCACTCTTTGTTGTTCAAGGGAAGCTTCTAGGCGCTGTAGTTCACTCTGGTAGTTACTGACGACGGCTTGTTGTTGAGTGACCTGCTGCTGCCGAGTTGCGATCTCTGCACTCTGTTGGGGGGTCAGGAAATGGTGTTCTAGCTCGCTAATCAAAGCTTCACGCTCTGATTCACTGAGATTTTCAGGTACAAGAGTAACAGCTTGTTCAAACTTCGCTTGGTTGCTCACCAGTCCTAATGATTCTGCTCTTTCCTGCCATGCCTGCATCAGGTCTTCAAAATTCTGAATATAATCCTCTGCCGAAATGTACTCTGGAGCTCCCACCTCCAAATGCTTACTCTGAATGGTAAAATCATACAGCGCAAATTCATCTTCAAACATGACGTCAGCCAGTTGACCCCAGACTCTTCTCGCCTCTGCTTTTAATTGTTCGATACGTGCGGCTAATGATATTTGTTCATCAAACAATAAGTTGCCAAGTGTTTGTTGCCATTGGTTGTTCAGTTGTTGATAGTTTTCAATGAGATAAAACCGTTCAGGTGTGAGAAATAGAGCCAGATTATCTAGTAATACATCACAGTTCTCAGCTAAGTTACATTGACGCCAAAACGACTCGATGTCAGAGATTAAATCGCGACCTCTCGCCTTATTGAAAGCTGCTGCGGTCGCTTGAATGTCGGATTCGCCTTGTTTATTTATGGATGGTGTAAACGATGTTTGTTCTACAGGTACTAAAATGTCGGCTGTCGTTGTTTTTGAAATCGTTGAGGTAATGTCAACGGATGCCGTAGCTTGTTTGACTTGTGGATGGTTGTTGTCGAATGACCACCAAACCGTGCCCACCAAGATGGCGGACACAATGATTAGCGTGAATTTGTTCATGGCTTTATAACAGCCGTAACGGGAAAGTGATCCGAGAGATTATAGTGTTTCCATAGACTCTCATCCGTTATGCGAGGCACATCAACTCGGTTGTCGTTATACGATTTTGTACCATATTCATTGCTGACCATGACGTAATCGAGATATTCAACATTAGCACCACCTGACAGTGCCCCACCGGCGAAATCATTGATCCGAGGGTCGAATGTTGATGCGGTATAGCCAGAATATTGCGGTTCAGACACGTTTAGGTTTGTCATCATTTGTTGATAATCATCTGGGAACTTGAGTTTATTGACATTAAAGTCACCACTGTAGATTACCGTTTCATTTGCTGGGATATCGAGAGATTGGGCTAATGCACGTATTTGTTTGAACTGGCGCTGACGATAATCACGAGCGGTGTCGGTATCAAATGATGCGGTATGTGTTGCAAATACATGATAAGCCTGACCACCTTTAATGATTTCTGCGTAGTTTACTCCTTTATCGGCAAAACAATCGGTTCCGGAGCAATCTGGAAATACGTACTGAGCTTCATTAACGATGGGGTAGCGACTAACAATGATGACGCCCCCGTCGTAAATATTGATCCCTTCCTTATCCAACATTTTCGTTTGATAAGGGTATTCTTTGGCAAGCTCTCTTAAGAATGCGTCGCGTCCACTAGCAAACACTTCTTGTAGAGCAAGTACGTCATAACCCTTCACATATTCTGGAATTAGCTCATATCGGTCTCCAATATGAGAGGCGATAGCGGGAAGTGCCCAGATGTTATAGGTCATTAGCTTTAAGTTCTGTTCGTCGTTATCGACCTCTTCATCAACATGAGCAGGGGTAATGGTGTAGTACAAGTCATCGTAGCGTGCGGTCTTTGCTGATTTGAACGCCAATTCTGTATTGAGACTGCCAAATGAGTTTGTGTTTTGGCGATGAATATTTCGATCATCTTTTAAGGTTAAGTCGACGTCGGCAGCGGACATTCCATACTCTATGGTTGAATTGTACCAGTGACCCTCCATCACTTGATTAAGTGATACGCTTTCACCGTGAGGATTCGAGACTATGGTTTCGAAGCGATAAGTCTGATTCGATTTCACGCCTTCCCAACGATTAAAGCTCAGTATCGACTTTGTTTCCCAAGGGGCTAGAACTTGAACATGTTGCTGCCATTCCTCTCCCTCTTTCAGTAAATCAGTGCCTTCATGACTGATCTGGATTGTTAGCGGCTGATCTGAGTTATTGGTTAGGTACACATCAGTGTCTGCCAAGGCTGGCAAGGCGATTAAGCCACTGAGTAAAAGATTCCACTGTGAAAACTTCATCTTACTTATCCATGGTTTGAGTTAGAGTAATGATTCTGATTGATAAATGTTACTCAAGCGTTAAATTTGAATTAAGCAAATAAAACTTGCTAATTTTGTTATTTAATTGTGAACTTCGTTCAAGATTGGTTTGGTTTGCTAGAATAAACCACGCTATTCTTCCAATTCTTGTCATCTTAGGTGTCGATTTTGGTGTATCTACAGCATATTTTTCGGCATAACTTCACAATTTTGTAACATTATCTTGGCGGGCTAGAGTTGTGCAATCTACGCTCAATCACTCATCGGAGGTCTGACAAGGAGGTGTTAAATGAAAGCGTTCTTCACATTCATTTTATGTAGCGTAATCGCATGGAATGCACAGGCGATAAGTTTTTGGTCGAGCAAAGGGTATACCGAAACCAAATACCCAATTGTGCTAGTTCATGGCTTATTTGGTTTTGATTCACTAGCAGGGTTCGATTATTTCTATGGTATCCCTCAAGCATTGAGCAAAAGCGGAGCAAAGGTTTATGTTGCCCAAATCTCGGCGACCAACAGTTCGGAAGTACGGGGTGAACAGCTTCTAGCACAAGTGGAAAATGTCTTGGCGATCACGGGTGCCGACAAAGTAAATCTAATAGGTCATAGCCATGGCGCGCCAACGGCGAGATATGTTGCATCAGTTGCACCGCAAATGGTCGCGTCAGTCACCAGTATTGGAGGCGTGAATAAAGGGTCGAAAGTTGCGGATATAGTGCGAAATACCGTACCGGAAGACTCAGTGTCTGAGGCAATCGCTGTTGAACTGGCTAGTGCACTTACGACGATCATTGGTGTGTTATCTGGAGGTAGTGACTTACCACAAGATGGTTTGAGCTCATTGCAGGCGCTCACCACAGAAGGGTCGCTGGCCTTTAATGAGCATTATCCAGAAGGCGTGCCAAAGTCGTCTTGTGGTGATGGTGAATGGCAAGCTACAAACGGTGTGTACTACTACTCATGGACAGGGACTTCGACTTACACTAATGTGCTAGACCCGGCTGATCCCGCAATGTTTATCCTAGGTTTAACGTTTGATGAACCTAATGATGGATTAGTAGGAAGGTGCAGTACTCATTTAGGTCGAGTCATCCGTGATGATTACAAGATGAACCACCTAGATGAAATCAATGGTCTACTCGGTATCCACCATCTGTTTGAAACGGATCCTAAGACCTTGTATCGACAGCATGCTAACCGTCTGCAGCAACAAGGACTTTAGGCCATGAACAGGTTCTCCAAAACAACAGCAGTGATGGCCTTATTGGTGGTGATAGCAGCAGGATTGTTCTCTGTGTTCGACGCGGATGATCATGACTCGCTCAAAGTGAGCTCTCAGCTTGATACTCAAATCGACAACGCATCAGAGCGTGATACCTTCGAGTATTTTATCTCGGGGCTTGTCGACAACGACACCGATACGATAGAGCAGCGGTTTGAACACTACAGTCAGCAACGGGATGGCTCTGAACAGCTTGAGCCAGAGTTGTTCGAAAAATATATGCGATACAAAGCTGCACTAGCTGCGCTCAAACGAAACGGTGACGAAGCTACAAATTTTCAAGACCTGCACCAGCAAATCTTACTAATGCAAAGTGAATTTTTCACTGCGGATGAACAAGAGCGTTTGTTTGGTGAAGAGAATCTACTGCGTGAACTCGCCCTGACTAAAAAAGCCATTAAAGAGTCGGCACAAACCCCAGAGGAGTATCAACAGCGTTGGGAGAATGAACTCAACCAACTGTCACCAGAGCTGCAAAACAGCTTTCGTAATGCCACAGTGTTGACGGCTCTCAATGATACCAATGCTATGGATACGCAAAGTCAGTACATCGCTCGAGAGGCACTGGTGGGTAGTGAAGCCGCAGAAAGGTTAATGACGCTGGACCAAAAACGTGCTGATTTTGACCAGCAGTTCGACTCTTATCTAGTGGCGAGAGCCGACATATTGAATAACGCATCATTTAATGATGCAGAAAAAGCTCAGGCTATTAACGACCTTAGAGAACCGCTGTTTGATAAGAATCAGTGGCGAAGGATTGAGGCGTTAGAGCGGATTCATGATGGGCAGGGTGAATAGTTGAACAATAAATTAAATGAAATATTGGTGCTTTTCTCTTAAAGCACCAAAACTCAAAAGCAATTTTTTGATGGTTATGCCCCAGGAACCTGTTTCGTTCTACCCTCATAGGCTGGCGTAGTTCGGTACACGGCTTTAAATGTGCTATCGACCCAAAGCGCACAGTTTTGACAAGGTGAGGCAAAATTCCCTCTTTCGTTCAGGGCTCCGATAATGTAGTTCTTTGGGTTTTTACCTCTGGCTACTATTTCAAACCAAACATGGGCTTCAGCACAGTCACAAAATTGTCGGGTTAGGTTTTTTCGAATTAAACTTCTCCAAGGAGCTTCAGCGGCAAACTCACGTGCATATTCTTGATAATTCTTGCCGGGAATATAACCACTTGCTTCGAATACTGCTTGCTTACCGTCATACGCAAACGCCATCATCTTGCCTAAGTATTCGCCTTTGCATTGATACAAGTACTGCCTAGCTTCTGATCTAAATTGACGCATTTCCTGATGCTCACGTTTCCAATTTCTCTGTTTGCCCATAGCAACCTCGCTGTACTTGTAAATGAGAGACGGGAATTTAGTTTGTTAAACGTAGCTCATTATTATGTTGGTTGTATATTAAATTGGAAAGAATGTGCTACAGGAAAGTAGATAGCGCTTCTGCTCTTATCCAAGAAGCTTATTAAAGAGTGACAGATTGGCAGAGACTACCTTGAATCGGTTATCAAGATAGCCACTTGGTTGATGTGTTAGTTTTTCTCTTTAAAGGCAACTTGATACATACCTAACCCTTCATAGTCAATTGTCGTAGGCTTATCAAAATCTACTTCAATAATGCCACAGTAGGATCCAGTAATAATTGCTTCACCCGCTTTAAACTCAATACCACGACGAGTCATTGCATTAATGAGCCAGTAGATCGGAGTCTGTGCTAGCTTGTTTGGATGTTTTCCGGCGAACGTCTGCACATTGTTATCTTGAGATACGGTGATTTGGATGGTACTAGCATCAAAAGCTTGTTCACGAGCAATTTCTGGCCCAATGAACAATCCTTGGTTAACCAAACAGTCCGCTAATTTCTCATAAAACTCAGCGCCACTATCATCGGCATAGCGAGATTGCATAAGTTCCAATGCCATATGGCAAGAGCCAATGGCATCATTGATCTGTTCTTCACTATAGCCATCAGGTTTTGCGGGTAACGATTTTGACAGGAGGAATGCGATCTCAGGCTCTATCCGAGCGGTATTATTGTCGGCAAAGAGCTCACAGATTTCTCCTTTTTGCACGCTATTAGAGAAAATTGGTGCAACGATAAATTGGTCATCGGATAGAGGCAGGAGACACTTCCATCCTCCAACTTCATCGCTATGCATATCGATCATTGAAGATTGGATTTGTAGTGCGTCATCCAAGGTATTTGGACGTTGCAGTTCATTCAGTCGTGGTGCTTTGGTTCCCGCTACACGGCGGCTTAGCAGCTCAGAGGCAGCTTGCTGAAAAATATTTGTCATATAATATCACCTGTGTTGTATCTTTTAATCATATAGCAAATGTTTCCAGCAAAATAGGTGATGAGATCATGAAGTCACGAGTTTTTCGCAACTGAATTTCTAATCTGTTGTCCCCGCCAACTTTTTACTAAATTCGCTGCGCTTGTTACGTATAAATTCAATAAAAAGCTGAGACTTAAGTGGCAAATGACGCTTGTCTGGGTACACCAACAACATGGTTCGATCTTGTGGAACCCAAGGTTCAAGAAGTGTTTTTATAGCACCGCATTGGATCTCTTGGCGCAGCAGCGAGTAGGGTAAGTAACAGATCCCAGCATGGTGAAGGGCGAGTTCTTTTGTGACGTTGAAGTCATCGGATATCAACTCTGAGTTGTGGGTGATTTCTATTTCTTCGCTATTGCGAGCAAAACGCCAAGGGAGAAAATAGCCTTCGACGTGATTCTTAATACACGGTTTTTGATATAGCTCTAACGGGTGTTTGGGTTCTCCATATTTATCTATGTATTGCGTTGAAGCGGCTAATACGTATTTCACAGGAGACAAAGTTAACGCCACGAGACTGGAATCATGCAATGGACCAAGCCGAAAAGCGAAGTCGATACTTTGCTTGGTAAGGTCTTGATAACGATTTGATGATGCCAAGTTGATGCGAATGGTTGGATATAGCGCTCTGAACTCAGCAAACATAGGAGCAAGTAAATCTTGGCTCAGAGCTTTCGGTGCGGTGATGGTCAATGTACCAATAGGCTGATTGGCCATGTCTTCTGCATCGCTATATAGTTCGGCGACCGTGTCGGCGATAAGCTGAGCTTTTGGAAGAACTTGAATACCCAATTCGGTCAAAGACAGGGAGCGGGTGGAACGATTCAACAGCTTGCCACCAAGATCATGTTCAAGTTGCTGTATTTTGCGGCTGACTGTTGTAGTGGGCACATTGAGCTGTCGTGCTGCTTCAGCGAAGCTACTGAGTTCTACAACTTTGGCAAACAACGGTAAAGCCGAGAGTTCTTTCATTGTATTGATTATCTATTCATCCCATATATGGGATAGTAAAGTTCATTTTAACCTTCTAATCAATGTTTTTGGTATTGGCTATAGTTACGACATACCGACGCGGCACTCTCAAACTATGCTGCACTATAAGGTTCAATAGATAAGACGATTAAGGGGGTCACGATGGAAATTCTAGTACTAGGCGCAACAGGTAACACAGGTTCAGAAGTGGTTCGTCAACTTAAACAGGTTGGTGCAAGCTTTGGTGTTATGGCACGAAATCTCGACGCTGCTACCAAGTTAGATCTCAACCCAGATCAAGTTCGCGTGAGCAACTACGACGATGTCGATACCATGACTGAGGCAATGAAAGGCATCAAAAAGATCTATGTAGCAATGCCAGCCCATCCAAACAATCAGCAGTGGATGAAAAATACGGTTGCGGCAGCCAAGGCAGCAGGTGTTGAGCTTATTGTAAAACTATCTGGTATGGGAGCAAAAGCTGACGCGGGGTCAGAAATTATTCGCACGCATGTTGTAACAGACGATATTGTAAAGGCATCGGGCATTGCCTATACCATCGTGCAACCTAACTCCTTTTTCCAAAACCTATATGGCAGTCTTGGGACGATCAACGCAATGGGACAATTTTTCTTACCGATTGCGCAAGCAAAACAGAGTGTGATTGATATTCGTGATGTGGCGGCTGTTGTGGTTGCGGCATTAACTCAACCTGGACATGAGAATCAGACTTATCTTATTTCCGGTCCTGAGGCCTTAACGTTTGCCGAGCAAGCAGAGATATTAACGCAAGTATCTGGAAAGCAAATTGACTACGTTGCTGTACCACAAGAAGCAGCAGAAGCGGCAATGAAAGAGGCGGGGATGGATGACTGGAGTGCTGAAAGACTTGCGGAGATAATGGCGTGGTTTGGTGAGGGTCATTACGCAGAAGTTACAACTACCTTCGAGCAAGTTACCGGCAAAAAGCCAAGAACCTTCCGTGCTTTTGCTGAAGAATTTGCATCGGTTATTGAGAAATAATCTAATTTTGGTCTATCAATAGAGGAGAGCCTTGGCTCTCCTCTACCTGTTGTAATTTAGTAAGGAGCTAGGCTATTTCACCAACTTAGAAACATAAGGCACATTTCTGAGTTTATCTTGCCACGGTAAGCCATAACCAACGAGCAAGTCGTCGTTTTCCATTTCATAGGCGTAAAACTGTTGGAATGGGATATCCACTCGACCGGGTTTTACGAACAGAGTGGCAATAGAGACCGATTTCGGGGCAAAATTCTCAGCAAGATACTGGACCAGTCGCTTCATCGTCCCTCCTGATTCAATCGCATCGTCGATAACAATGACGTCTTGACCCTCAATGCTTATGTTCTGATGATAAACAATTTCTGAAGAGTTGTTGCTATCGCCAGGAGTATGAGGACAGGAAATATAGTCCATTTTTATGTCAAAGGTGAGGTGACGGACGAGATCGGCAGTAAACAGTATGCCTCCCGGAACAACACTGATGATGGCCGCAGATTCAAAATCGTTATTAAGCACGTCCGCAATCGCAATCACGCCGTCTTGTATCTGCTCTGTACTGAGAACCAGCTCTCCAATATGTTGACTCTTCATTGGCTACGCCTCTTCTATTTCGAGATGTTTAATGATGTGTGCTGGGTTTCCACCAATCACGACATTATCTGCAAAGCTTTTTGTAACGACTGCACCTGAGGCAACGACAACGTTATTACCAATGATAACGCCAGGATTAATCGTTGCGTGCCCTCCTATCCAACAGTTATCTCCAATCGTAATGGGTTTAGCGAACTCAATACCCGTGTTCCGAGTTGTAGGGTCCAGTGGATGGCAAGCGGTATATAGCCCTACTTGAGGGCCAATAAAGCAGTTATCGCCGATTCGTACTTCGGCACAATCGAGAATGACACAGCCAAAGTTCATGTAAAAATTGGTGCCAACATGAATGTTCTTGCCATAATCGCAATGAAAGTTTGGTTCAATTTTAATCTCACCACCAATAGTGCCAAACAACTGCTGGAGCAATTGCTTCCTATCATTATTTTGGTGACGAGAAGTACGGTTGTATTGTTCGGTTAGATCGCGCGCTGCAGTGCGCAGCGTCGCCAAGGTGTGCTCACTTGGGTCATAGTGAAGTCCCGCAAGCATTTTCTCTCTTTCAGTCATAAGGTCACTCAAGTGTTTTAAGCTCTACTCATCAAAGCGACGATCTTTGTAAAAGTAGGTTTTATCGCGGTCATTAATCTCTCTGAGTACTCGACAAGGGTTACCAACTGCCACCACATTGGCAGGAATATCTTTCGTCACCACACTGCCAGCGCCAATGACACTGTTTTCTCCAATAGTCACGCCCGGAAGCACGACAGTATTAGCACCAATCCAAACGTTATTTTCAATGTGAACGGGTATATTGAATTGAGCTAGAACCTTGCGCTGCTCTGGCTCAATAGGGTGTCCAGCCGTTGCTATGGTTACATTAGGCCCAATCATTACATGGTCACCAATGTAAATATGGGTATCGTCAACCAGCGTGAGATTGAAGTTAGCGTAGACGTTATTACCAAAATGGGTATGGATACCCCAATTAGCATGTACAGGAGGCTCTAAATAACAATCTTCACCAACTTCTGCGAACAAAATTTGCATTATTTGCTCTCGTTTTTTGGTCTCACTAGGGCGGGTATGATTAAAGTCATACAGTGTTTCTAAACACTCAGTTTGACGTTCAGCAAGCGCTTCATCATAAGCATAGACATTTTGACTGTGCAGTTTTGACATTGGATTCATGTAGGTATTCACTATTAAGCTGGTATTGGATAATGATCGATATCCTAGCACTACGATTTATCCATAAGCCACAGACTTCGAAAGGTTTAATTCGAATCTGACAGCCGCTTCTCATTGGTGTTTTCTTCCCACTCATATAGAGCCATTAATGAATTTGTGTATTCGCTGACGGCTTGCTCAATACAGACTATCGCTTCATCGAGATCGGTTTCAGAAAGATTGAATGTGAGTGCGTTTTTGATGGCTTTCAACATAATTTAGTCCTCATTAATCGTGGCACAGTCATTTGGTGTGGAGCTGTTGGTGTTCAAGACTCGAGATAGATTATGAACAATTAATAGGAGGGCAAAAACTGAGTAATTGGTGTTGTTTAGTTCCACATTTAACGTTAATTTGTCTGGATGAGGTTATGTTTGCCTGATTTTTGGTCTTATGTGGAACTAAGGTGATATAGAAATGCCGGAAATAAGTAACGATAGAGCACTGCTGTATTATCAACGTCTAGCGGTATTAGGAACGAATAAAGACATCAGTACCACAATAGATAAGCTTGCGGAGCTGATGTTTACCAGTACGCGGCATAGTCGAACCTTACTTAAACAGCTTGACGAGAAAGGGTGGATCGATTGGCAACCCAAAGTGGGACGGAATCAACGCTCGATACTTCATCTAAACCATTCTGAGAGCACGTTGGTCGTCAATGTTGCGTCAGAGCATATCTCGCAAGGTCACTATGAAAAAGCACTGCAACTGTTAGGTGGGGATAAAGCGTTATTCGGACAAGTGTTACAACAAACTGCCGGTCCGCAAGTAAGAGAAGGCGTAGTTCATATTCAGCTTACTTATGACCGCTTATTGTCACCGTTGGATACCACCAACTCGTTACGAAATAGTGAGCGATTCCTAACCCGACAAGTATTCTCTTGTTTGACGCGCTGTGACGGTGAGGGAAATGTCGAACCCGATCTGGCTCATCATTGGCGCTATGACTCGCAGGCGCTAACTTGGCGATTTTATCTAAGACCTCATCTTAGATTTCATGACGAAGCACCAATAGATGCAGAGACCATTGCTGAACTCTTCATGCGTCTTAAACAGCACCCTAATTATTGTTCTTTGTTAGCTAATGTTGTGACGATCTGCGCCGTGGGGCGATTGTGTATTGAGTTCACTCTGTCTCAGCCAGAGCCAAGCTTTGCTGCACTGCTAGCGGATTACCGATTCTCTGTATTACCGAGCGCTCAATTAGAAAATAATTCCGTTCGTATTGGTAGTGGTCCCTTTAAGCTAGTCGAGCATTCTCAGGAACAGCTTGATTTACAGGCGTTTGAGCATTATCACGGCCTTTGTGCACTATCAGACAGCGTGACGATCTGGCAACTCCCAAAAGCAGGAACAAGCAGTTGTTCTACCTCACTTTCTACTTATGATTTACCTACACCCTATGATGCTGTTTGTAGTCATTTGGTCTCAACTGAAAGCGGTACTGAACCATCAACTCAGGCGACTCCTCAGAGCCGGATTGAGGATGGCTGCTTACTGGCGATGTTCAACCACTCTGCAGCTCTGGATAGCACGCAGCGTCACTATCTTGGTCAGTTGATGAATTCAAGGCCGGTGTTGCAGCAGTTGTCCAATAACGACGCAGCCAGAGTTCAGGGCATTGCGGCATACAACCTTTTGCCAAGCTGGATGAAAGTATTGATTCCTCCAGCAGAGACATCTCCTTTGCCGAAGCAGCTAGATATCGCCATCTACCAACATCATGCTTTACGCGCAAGCGCCCAAGTAGTTGCCGATTTGTTGCTGCGGGTTGGTGTGAGCTGTCAGATTAACGAATACAGTTATGCCGACTTTTACGAACTGTGCGCGCGTCATAATCTTGAGGAAGAGATTATCCTCACCAGCATGAGTTTGGATGACAACCGACCGTCTTCGGCGTTTATTTGGCTTGCGACGGATAGAGTGTTAAGACAGTGCCTGACACCGTCCACGGAGCAATGGCTGCAACATGAGCTTGAACAAGTGAGACAACAGAACCAATCTACGGAATATATGACGGTCCTTGAACCGATCGCATCGACATTAGTCTCTGATAGATGGATAATCCCACTGTTTCACCATAAGCAAACTCTGAATTTTGCTGACCAGCTGCAAGGCGTATCCATGACTATTTGGGGCTGGCCGGATATTAAGAACGTCTGGGTCGAGGAGTAGAGTTTCTGTATTACTTTAACAACAGGTTGGAGTTGATGTTGGCATAATTCTGCTAAAGTAGCCGACAGTTTGAGACGTGGATGACTGAATTTACGATGCAAGAGATAGTTTTCGCTGGTGGCTGCCTTTGGGGCGTCCAAGAGTTTATGCGACATTTACCTGGGGTCATAAATACCGAAGCGGGTAGAGCCAATGGCAGTGCGAGTACCACACAGTGTGATTACGATGGATACGCTGAGTGTGTTCTAACTCAATTTGATGCGAACCAAGTGTCAATTGAGGAGCTTATGGATTTCTTTTTTGAAATCATTGACCCCTATAGCGTCAACAAGCAAGGGGTAGATGTAGGAGAGAAGTATCGCACTGGAGTTTATAGTGTAAATCCAGAACATCTTGAGCGAGCGAAACGCTACATTGCCGAGCGTTCCGATGCAGATAAAATCGTGGTAGAGGTGTTGCTACTTAGTAACTACGTAAAGAGTGATGACGAGCATCAAGATCGGCTCACGCTTCACCCCAATGATTATTGCCATATACCCAAGGCGATTTTGCATAAGTACAAAAAATAGCTTCAAGTGCTGACTATTTTGGCGCATTCCTCTGTGAAGGATCGCGTTGAAACGCATGAATAAGTTCGGCCGGATCGCTGGCGCTGCGCTGAACTTTGGCACCTTCCGCCCACCAAATAAGTTGAGCAAGCGTTCGATTCATATAGCTATCCCACTCTTGTTGAGATGCTTCGTTTAGCACCTCACCTTTTTCATTGAATACGCTAGCAGCATTGGGAATGTGAATCATGGCAGATACTGGCAAACAGCCTAGCTCGGAGAGAAAAGTTCGCATTGAAACGGCTGCTCTAGCGCCGCCCCACTGTCCTGCAGAGTAGGTCACAATTGCACTGGGTTTATAAGAAAATAGAGAGCTGCCAAAGTGGTTAAGAAGGTGAGCAAGTGCTGGACTCATAGAGTGATTGTACTCAGGTGAGACCATCACATAGCCATCAGCTTGTTCAATCTTCGCTGCCAGCTGCTTTAAGCCTTCTGGTACTTTACTTCGGCTGTAAGCAAATTCAGGTTTAAAAACCGCATCAAAACTCAAAGTAAGAGGATCGATGATTTCCACGTCAATCTCGGGATAAAAGCGTGTTAGCAGAGACTGACAGGCATCACTGACTCTTGCGCCCAGTCGTGCGGGGCGAGGTGGGGTACTTTCTCTTACAGAGCCGAGAAAAATCAATAACTTCACTATCTAGTACTTCCCTAATGTTTTCTGATGTTGTTCGTTTTAGCTTAAAGGGTCTGGATTTTGTTGCAATGAGAAGTCACAAAAAAAGGAGCGCTTGCCCCTTTTCTGATTTTTAGGAGTCTAATTAGACACTTTTGACCAGCTTGTCTGTGACAAATGCTCGATTGCGAACCACAAACCATAATAGACCACCCACAATGCCGATTGAGAGCTGAATCATACCTAAATTGGCGATGAGTGCGTCGGGACGCATGGAAACCAGCAACATGCCCGCAGAGCCACAAATCATGGCAAAAAACTGAATCAATGCCACAGCGGAGCCGGTGTCTTTGTCTTGCTGATCAAGCATCAAGTTGGTACCAGGCACTCGCATCATAATAACCATTAGCGTCGCTGGAGCGGCTATTAATGCGAAGACCCAAGGCGCGGTAGAACCAATACTGAGCGTTAACACACCCATCAGTGCCAAAATAAAAAAGCACAAAGTAATCACTTTTTGTACTGAAATATGGCGGGATAACTTCATGTAAATAGAAGGGCCTAAAGAGGCGCACATCGCATTGAATGCGAAATAGTAACTGAACTCTTGCTCAGTCAGGCCAAAACCATTGATGTAAATGTACGAACCGGCCGCTAAGAAGGCCATAAGGGCCATGGGTGCGATTGAGAAAATACACAGCAGCATCACGAATCTTGGATTCGTCATTACCACGCCAAGTCGAGTCCAAGAGCGAGCCAAAGAGCCTGTATACTGACTTTGCAGTGTTTCGCGGTAACACATGGCTAAGATGGAGGCAAACGCGCCAAATACTGCCAAGGTCACGAACATCATTCTCCATGAAGCGACTTTGAGAAGAAACGCACCGAGTACGGGAGCGACCATTGGCGCAATAATCACGAGCGACATGATAGTGGCCATGATTTTCTCGCGCTCACGTCCTTCGAACATATCTTTGACGATGGCGGTAGAGACGACAGTAATGGCACTGCCAGCAAACGCTTGTAGTACCCTTGAGCCAATGAGGTGCTCAATGCTTCCTGCCATCGCACAGGCAATACTAGCAAGCATGTAAGCACCGATACCTATCAATAAAATTGGCTTGCGACCAAATTTCTCACTTAGCGGCCCCCAGAATAGAAGACCAATCGCGTAAGTAACGAAATAGCTACTTAACGTGAGGTTTACCATTGATTCAGTGGTACTAAATATATCGACCATAGTAGGCAAAGCTGGCAGATAAAGGTCAATCGTTAATGGTGGAAATGCACTGATAATAACGAGAAAAAATAGAGTGCCTTTTTGCCCAAGGATGGGTTGTGTTGATTTCAAATGATTCTCCTGTGGGTGAAATTAGTAACTCAAGTTGTCGTTAACGCGTTCTAATAGCTGCTTCAGTGTGCTTGCTTCGGCCTGAGAAAACCCAGTTAGCATTTCCGTTATCATTTCCATTTCGACTTGGTCGAGGCGTTCTAGCAGCTTTTCCCCTTTTTGGCTGAGGTATAGTGCAACGGAGCGTCGGTCGTTAGGACAACTTTGTTTGATGATGAGATCTTGACGATGAAGCCTTGCGATAATTCTCGCAATTTGGGCTTTATCTCGGTTCATTGACTCGACTAACTTCTGCTGAGAGGCGCCGCCGAAGGCACGAATATCACTCATAGCTTTATGCTCAAGGGGGGAAAACTCGACTTTTTGACGGGTGATCTCCGCCACCATCTTGCCGCGGGTTTTCATTCGAATTTCACGTAAGGCGTGATTAATTGCTCGATAGTCTATTATCATCAATGAAGGCCAATTAGTTGATCTAGTCAACCATTTTAGCTAATTAGTTGATTAGATCAACTAATTAGTCACAGTTTTGAGTTTTTGTTCTAAGAGCAAAAATCATAGATGTGCAGTTTTTGCTATTTAATATATTGAATTAAAAGTAGTTATTGGCGTAGTTCTATTGAATGGTGCACTTTGTTTGTTCATAAATTAGTCACAAAACTATCCCGAATTCGTCAAAAATCCACGCTCTAATATTCAATCAATAACTACTATTGACTGGAATGAAACTTATGGCCATGACCATGCCTGAACTGACGGTTGTATCGGATGCAGAAGAGTTTGCATCGCCGCAACTGGGTAGAAAAGTTCTTGAAACTCGCGCTTTGACTAAGTCTTACCAACAAGGAAAAGTGGTTCTAGATGGAATCAGCTTTGATCTTCACGCTGGCGAATTTGTTGCGGTGGTAGGCCGTTCTGGAGCAGGAAAGTCTACGTTGCTGCATACGTTGAATGGCACCATACCCGCGACCAGCGGCGAAATTCTTAATGTGCATAAAGACTTATCGACTGACAATGTACTATCAATGTCGAGAAAAGAAATCCGTGAGTGGCGTACTCACTGTGGCATGATTTTCCAAGATTTTTGCTTAGTGCCTCGTTTGGATGTGATTTCCAATGTCTTACTTGGACGTTTGAGCCATACCTCGACGCTTAAATCGCTGCTTAAAATCTTCAGCGACCAAGACAAAGCTCAAGCTATCCAACTGCTTAAATGGCTTAACATGTTGCCGTACGCACTGCAACGCGCAGAAAACCTCTCTGGGGGACAACAACAGCGTGTGGCGATTTGCCGTGCGATGATGCAAAACCCCAAGATCCTGCTTGCCGACGAGCCAGTGGCCTCGTTAGACCCAAAAAATACCGTTCGCATTATGGAAGCGCTGCAAAAAGTTAGCCGTGATGGTGTGGCGGTAATGGTAAATCTTCACTCAATCGAACTGGTTCAGGAGTATTGCTCCCGCGTAATCGGTCTTGCCAAAGGTAAGGTGATTTACGACGGACATCCTTCTGGCCTCAATGATGATGTTTTACATCGTCTCTATGGCGATGAGATCGACCAAATCAACTAATCCAATCGGAAAACTGGACACAATAAATTTTAAGGACAAGTGATGAAAAAGCTTCTATCTATTGGTATCGCTGTTGCGTCTGCTATGACTTTTAACGCAAGTGCGGCTGCTCCAAGTGAAATCAATCTAGGTATTCTAGGTGGTCAAAATGCAGCAGACCAAATTGGTGATAACCAGTGTGTTGCTGATTTTCTCAATGCCGAGCTTGGTGTAAAAACTAATATCCGCAACTCAAGTGACTACAATGCTGTGATTCAAGGTTTGTTAGGTGAGAAGATTGATCTGGTTATCAACATGTCACCAAAATCGTATGCTGAAATATATTTGAGCGACCCTAAAGCGGTAGATTTGGTGGGTATCACAGTAGATAACACTGACAACTCTCGCGGCTATCATTCGGTTATTTTAGTTAAAGAAGATAGCCCTTATCAGTCCATTGAAGATTTGAAAGGTAAAGTATTCTCCTTCGCTGATCCAAATTCAACGTCAGGTTTCCTTATTCCAAACAACCAGTTAGAAAACACTCTGGGTGGAAATATGGATAATCAATTTGATGGTTTTTTCAAATCGGTCAACTTCTCTGGTGGACATGAGCAAGATATCGTTGGTGTTCTTAACGGTCAGTTTGATGCTGCGGTAACTTGGTCATCAATGGTGGGCGATGCAGATAAAGGGTATAGCGCTGGGGCGTTGCTACGTTATATGGACCACGACGCTGACCTAATGAAAAAAATCCGCATTATTTGGGAATCGCCACTTATCGCTAATGGCCCAACTATTGTTAGCAACCGCCTAGACCCCGATTTCAAAGATAAGCTTGTTGCTGCTGTGAAGAAACTGGACCGTGAAGACAACGCTTGCTTTAGCAAAGCGGCGGGTGGGTCGCTTCACCTAGAAGAGACCAGTGTTGCTGAATACCAGTCAATCATCGACTTAGTTAAAGCGACTAAATTCGCTCAGCGTTAATCCCCCCTCCAATTAAAAGCTGGCAGGCGCTGCCAGCTTATTACTTCTACGGTCAATTTCATGCAGTTTGAACAATATTACCAACAGGCTCGTCGTAAGCAGAAGATGGATGCACTTATGTGGTCTT
Source organism: Vibrio mediterranei (assembly GCF_900088415.1). Classification (GTDB taxonomy): domain Bacteria; phylum Pseudomonadota; class Gammaproteobacteria; order Enterobacterales; family Vibrionaceae; genus Vibrio; species Vibrio mediterranei. The sequence goes on along the minus strand of NZ_FLLQ01000001.1, from coordinate 1,203,714 downwards.
CCATGTTTATGCTGCTTTACTTGCTTTCTGGGCATTATGCAGAGTTTAGCCTTTCAACCATTCTACATAACGCGCCTGCACTTTTTGATTATATCTACGACACACTTCCGCAGTTGTCATGGGATGTCTTATTCGCCAGTCGCGATGAGACTGGTCGCGCGGTTCCGGGTTCACTCATCTATTGGGGCTACCGACTACCGATTCAAATCCCTCTATTGTGGGAAACCATTAACGTTGCGATCGCCGCGACTCTAGTCTCATCAGTTATTGCGATTATCTTGGCATTTTTAGCCGCCAGTAATGGTTATGCGCCTGCATCTGTCAGAGTGGCAGTGCGTTCTTTTGTTGCCTTCTTGCGCACCATGCCGGAGCTTGCTTGGGCGGTGATGTTTGTGATGGCTTATGGTGTCGGAACGTTCCCTGGGTTCGTGGCACTGACGCTGCATACGATAGGTAGCTTGACCAAGCTGTTTTATGAATCCATCGAGACCATTTCTGATAAGCCAGTTCGAGGTCTAACGGCGTGTGGTTCAACACCAGTCCAACGACTACGTTTTGCCTTTTGGCCGCAGATTAAGCCAACAGTACTGTCGTATATATTTCTAAGATTTGAAATCAATTTTCGCTCATCGACCATTCTTGGTTTAGTTGGGGCGGGTGGTATTGGTCAAGAGTTGATGACGAATATTAGCTTGGGTAGACATGATCAGGTCAGCATCACGCTGTTGTTGATCATCATTGTCGTCGCGCTCATAGACATGACGTCTGGAGTGTTACGCAAAAAAGTCATCAGTGGAGATGTAAAATGACGGAACTAACGTTAGAGCAAATCAAACAAGAAAATAAAGCGATTTTCTCGCAACAAAAACGTTATTTAACCATTGTTGCAATGCTCGCGAGCAGCGTTTTGGTGTACTACTTCTTGTTCTTTACGTTTTTTGGCGTGTCTTCAAAGCAGTTTGAAATGGGCAATAGCAAAATTATGAGCTATTTCCTGCATATGTTTGTATGGAGAGACTTTTGGGATTGGCCGTTTGCCTATTACTTTAAGCAAATAGCGATAACACTGGCGATTGTATTTGGCGGCACGTTAACGGCGTCTCTTGTGGCGTTGCCTTTGTCATTTATGGCTGCTCGTAACGTGATGACGGGACCATTTCGCTTTATTGCTACCTTTATGCGCCGTGTGTTCGATGTTTTACGCGGAATTGATATGGCGATTTGGGGCATGATCTTTGTGCGTGCTGTGGGCTTAGGGCCTCTTGCCGGTGTAATGGCGGTATTCGTTCAAGATCTAGGGCTATTCGGAAAACTGTATGCAGAGAGTCACGAATCAGCAGATAAGAAACCGTCACGTGGCTTAACCGCGTTGGGCGCGAATAATCTACAGAAACATCGTTTTGCCATCTTTACTCAGTCTTTTCCGACTTTTCTTGCATTAACCTTGTATCAATTGGAATCAAATACTCGTTCTGCGGCGGTATTAGGTTTTGTTGGTGCTGGCGGTATCGGCTTAGTTTATGCGGAGAACATGCGCTTGTGGAATTGGGATGTAGTGACGTTTATTACGCTGGTTCTTGTTGCCATCATCATGGGTCTGGATAAGGTATCGAGTATTCTGAGACAGAAATACATTGTGGGAGAGAATGTCCCGTTGTATGAAAAGCGTTAGTCAACGCAGGGTTAGCCTTAAAACGGGCTAACCCTGGGTGCTTGTTCTTGTGTGCTAAAGGGTTAGTCTTCACGTACCAATGCGGCATGACTGCAACGCATTCCACCACCAGTGGCGTGATTGGTTTCAGTCATATCTGTGTAGAGAACTTCGATCCCTTTAGCTTCAAGCTGATCACCAATATGCTTGAACTCGCTCGACATGGCATAAACCCCTTTTCCTAATGGGAGACCATTACAGGCGTCTATTCGAGCTTCTTCCAATGTGCAATTGACAATATCCCAGTCTTTAATCAGATCTGGCAAGCCGTGAGGGAAGGCATCTAGACAGACTAATGCTAAGCCTTCTCGAGGTAAGGACAAGCAACAGTCAAGGTGCATTACCTCTGGGCTATATTCGACAAAGTGAACGGTCCAACCTTGTGAATGCAGGAGATCTGCCGCCCATTGTAATCCTTTCATATTGGAGTCAATACCGTTGTAGCCCAGCAACACGTTATTGTTGCCCATAACGAATATGTCACCACCGGTTAAAAATGGGCCTTGGCCGCCCTCCGAACACTCCATATCTGTTTCCGGCATTGGTATATTGACCCATTTAGCATCGGTACCTGCGACACGTTCATTAAGAATATGGCGATATGTGAACACATCTTTATGGCGCATTGGGAAGCGATTAGCACCTTCGATGACAATGTTACCAACTACTGAGAGCGGGTCTTTCACAAACAACGAGCCTACACCGGATTCTTTGTAGAGTAGTTCTTGTTCGGTTAACAATCTTGGACGGTGTACTTTAATACCTTTAGTTTCAAGCAGTTTGACCCAATCTTCGACTTCTTGTTTAATTTTCTTAAAGCGAACCGGATCGGCGTCAGCAAAGGACTGACCGCCATCAACCATAATTTTGTCTCGATCTTCTTTATTAAAGATGCCCATGCGGTTGGCTAAGGTCTTGCCGATAACCGGGTAGGCGAGTTGGTCGGCGCGTCCAATGATTACCTCTTTCAGAGTTCCCCATTCTGACCCGACCCAAATATCAGATTTTCTGGTTTTACTTAACATTTTTTGCATTTATCCACCTCACGCAGTTGTTGTAAAGTGAGCATGCCATTGTCTCGTCTCTGTCCATAATCAGACACCGATGGGAGAAAACAACAGTTTAAAAAACTTTAAAAACAATGATATATGATTTTCTCCGCTATTAATTTTATCTTGAGCGTTCGTTCAAAATGATTTGGAACGAGCGTTCAGTTTAAGCAATTGAAGTATTTCGTGAACTCATGTGTACGGAACGATCATAAAGAACTCCTAATCGCTGATAAGAGTCATTAAACTTTTTTTCGAGTACGAGCATCCGATGAGAAAGTTTTAATAAGCTTAGGAGCGTTTCTAGGGGCCTTAAATTGGCGATTTATAGGGGTGGTAATGTACTGTATTTTAAAGGTTTATTTTTCTAGGAACTGTGCGTTATGAGTGTTAGTCTCGCAGCATAATGAGGAGCAACACTATGAATCTGAAAGATAAAGTATTCCAACACCATGACTTTTCTCGGCAAGATCTTTCTGGAGCCGTTTTTGAAAACTGTCAGTTTTTTCACTGTGACTTTGCTCGGGCAGATCTCACGGATGCAAGGTTTGAGCGTTGTAAATTCATCGAAACCTCGGACCTAGAAGGATGTCATTTTGACTATGCCAATTTGAAGGATGCCAGTTTTAATAATTGCCAGTTAGCCATGTGTAATTTTGAAGGAGCTGATTGTTTTGGCATAGAGCTACGTGAATGTGACTTGAAAGGGGCGAATTTCCAGCGTGCAAGATTTGCCAATCAAGTCAGTCACACTATGTATTTTTGTTCTGCGTATATCACGGGTTGTAACTTGTCTTATGCCAACCTAGAGCGACAGGTTTTAGAAAAGTGCGAGCTGTTTGAGAACCGTTGGATTGGGGCTAACTTAATGGGAGCGTCATTAAAAGAATCAGATCTCAGCCGTGGGGTATTCTCAGCGGACGCTTGGTCGCAGTTTCGGTTTCAAGGAGCGGATTTGTGTCATGTAGATCTTGAGGGGCTGGACCCCAGAAGAGTGGATCTCACCGGAGTCAAAATTTGCGACTGGCAACAAGAGCAGCTATTAGAGCCACTGGGTTTGGTAGTTCTACCGGGCTAAGTGCTCTTGGTGCCTTTTCATCAGATTTGGGGTTAATCATTACCCCAATTATCGGCTTCTATTTTTGCCAGTGCCTTCGCTGCTTTTTGTAGTGCAGGCAAGAACTTGATGGCTTCATCCGGTTTAACGCGAATAACCGGAGCCTGTATCGCTAAACCGAGGTTAGATTGCCCGGTTGGAGAGGGTACCAGAACCGCAATACACACCAAGCCAGGTAAGAATTCCTCATCATCGATAGCGAAACCTTGAATCTTTGCTTCCTCAATGTCTTTTTCCAATTCTGAGTATTCGGTGATGGTGTTCACGGTATATTGAGTAAGCGGAACGTTTTCAATCAGGCGTCTACGCTGTGACTTCGACATATGTGCGAGAAACAGTTTGCCTGTTGCAGAGCAGTGAACAGGAACACGCGAACCTGGATGTAAGTGGAAGCGAAGCGGGGCTTCTGTCTCTGCTCTATCGAGGTAAATGATTTCGCCACTGGAGAGCGCTGTCAGGTTACAGCTTTCGCCCACTTCGGCCCGTAGGTTCTCAAGAATCGTGCGGCGGGCACTGTGCATGGTGCTGTTTAGCAACAAATTCTCGGCTAGCTTTCTCAAACGAATTCCGGAGCTATAGTGCTTTTCATCCCCATCTTTTTGAATGATGCCTGCGGCCTCTAACTGCTGCAGCATACGATGTAGGGTTGGCTTTGGTAATCCCGTTTCTTCTACTAATCCTTGAAGAGATATGAACTCGTCTTTTTGCGCTATCACCTCTAATAGTGCAAAAAGTCTGAGTGTAGGAGTATCTCCTTGAACTTGTGGTGTTTCTGTTGGCATAGAGTCATTCATCCTTGCGATACGTCGAAGTCTAAGATTGTACATTCCAATTTAGTATATATCCATTTTCTGAATAAAATTTGATCTTTTGTATTAGTGTCATTAACATGAAATAAAATAATGGAACAATACGTCTCGATAAATGGAGTTTGTTATATGAAGGCGATAGAAAGGATTGTCAACAAAGCTCACTTAGATCGTAAGAGGGTGGTGTTGAGTGAAGCAGAAGACCCTCGTGTGCTTACCGCTGCTCGCATGGCTGTCGATAAGCAATTGGCATACATTACCTTAGTTGGCGACGAACAAACCATTGCAGAGGCTGCGGAGCGGTATCATGTGAGTCTCGCTGGCATTCATATTGTTTCACCACAGAGTTCACCGCTTAAAGAAGTGTTAGCAGAGCGGTTATATCTGCTGCGTAAAGCAAAAGGTATGTCTTACAACGACGCGCTCGAACAAGTGCAAAACCCGCTTATTTTCGCCAACCTAATGGTCAGAGAAGGGCTAGGCGACGGTACTGTGAATGGTGCTGTGTACACTACTTCTGATGTGGTTCGTGCAGCGCTTCAAATCATCGGTCCTGCTCCCGATAGCGAGCTAGTATCGAGTTTCTTTTTAATGATGTTATGTGAGCCTTTTCATAACCTCAAAGGTGGTTTGATTTTTAGTGATTGCGGATTAGTCATTGATCCGAATGAAGCAGAGCTGGCGTCTATTGCGATTTCAGCTTCAGCCAGCGCCAAATCGCTATTAATGGAAGAACCTAAAGTTGCCATGTTGTCGTTTTCCACCAACGGCAGCGCTAAACATGAGTCCGTTGACAAAGTTCGCAATGCCGCACAACTTGTAAAGCAGCGCTGCGCTGACATCGCTGTTGACCAAGATGTACAGTTGGATGCGGCAATTGTTACTGAAATTGCTGCAAAGAAGCTGCCTGACTCACAAGTCAAGGGCAAATCAAATGTACTGATATTCCCCAATTTGGAAGCCGGAAACATCGGTTACAAGTTGGCGGAGCGATTAGGTGGTGCAGTAGCTATAGGACCGTTGTTGCAAGGGTTAAATCAGCCTGCGAATGACCTATCTAGGGGATGCAGCGCCGAGGATATTCTTCATGTTATTGCGGTTACTGCAGTGCAAGCCCAACAAGATCGAAACATCAAACACACTCCACCCGCTTCAATAAAAGAAGGGATAACCAACTAGGGAAACAAATGGAATTACCGACGTTACTCGCCATTCTTGCCACCATAGTCATTGGCACCTATTTTCAGACAGTAACTGGCTTTGGCCTTGGCATCATTGTCATTGGTTTGACGGTGAGCCTAAATCTGGTCGCTTTACCTGTGATTGCAGCGGTGGTGAGTATTGTTACCTTGTTCAATTGTTTGGTGGCGTTGGTAGGTAAACCATTATCTGGTGATCTTAAAACCATGTTGGTTCTGGTAATTGGCATTATACCGGGTGTCGTTGCTGGAGTATTTTTGCTTGATCAACTCAGTGAATCGGCAACCAATATGTTACGCGGTCTTCTTGGTGTCATGATTTTAGCGGCTGGACTCAATTTCATGTTTAAACCGAAAACGTTAATGCGGCGTTCTGCTGCAGCGTCTTTTCTATTTTCTGGCTTTGGTTCGGGGCTTACTGGCGGTCTATTTGGTATGGCGGGCCCACCGATTGTTTACCATCTTTATCGGCAGCCTTTTTCTATTGAATTAGTGCGCAGCACGCTGTTGATGGTCTTCGCTTGTACCTCGGCTTCGCGCACCGCTTACGTGTATTTCGACGGTAGCTTGAGTGTCAGTATCCTTTGGTTATCTGTCATTGCCGTTCCGCTGGTGGCTTTGGTCACTCTAATCGCTAGGCGTTATCCGCCTCCATTATCAAACGATCAGTTAAGAAAGACGGTGTTCGGTGTCTTGATGGTTATTGGAGGGTATTTAATGGGGGTATCTGCGTCGGTGTTGGTGTGAAAGGTCCCCCCATCTAGTTACGGTCAAACCCTCAACTTAGCTATGTTTAGTCGCCACACTGTTACTCTAACTTGCGTACTTTCTCAACATCCCAAACACCTCTCGGCATAAACTAAACAAACAACTTTCTTGCACATCTAGGGTGATGTTGTTGCGATAGTAGGGGCTCAGGTCGATGCCCATGCCGACGCCGTAGATCTCGATGTTATTACGGTGGGATTCGCGCTCTATGGTTTGCTTTAGGTGGTTGTCGAGATAAAACTGATCGTTGGCGGTGCTGGTGGCGGTGTCCATAGGGCAACCATCTGAGAAGATGATGAGGATTTTTCGTTGCGCCCCTTGCGATGTTAAACGTTGGGTGGCGAACTGGACGGCTTCTCCATCGATGCCCTCTTTAAAAATATCAGCCTTTCGTAAGCTGGCGATTCCGAGTCGAGCGCGTCGCCAATGTGTCTCAAAGTCTTTGAAGACGATATGTCTAAGCTCGTTCAGACGGCCAGGGTGTTTTGGCTGGCCTTGCTGAAGCCACTGTCGATATACTCTTCCACCATTCCAGTTACCGGTCGTGAAACCAAGAATTTCGAAAGGGATATCGGCTAACCCTACCGATTTAAGTAAAGTATCCATCAACAAGCTCATTTTGTGACTGTGCTTTTGCATAGAACCAGAGCAGTCCATTAGAAAGGTAATTGCACATTGGTGGGAGATGCCTAGTTCTGGCTGTGAAAAGATGCTGCGTTCAAGAGGTGACGTAACCAGCTTCGTGAGAGTGTCGGCGTTGACGACCCCCTCTTCGAGATGGTCTTGGCGCTTATTGTGCTGAGGAGTTTGTACAATACTAGACAAGATAGCGGCCAACCGGCGAGTATTCACTTGCCTAGCCATCATGTCATCTGTGAGTTTTTGCCGTAGATCCAGTAGTAATGCTCGTCTAACCAAAGTGTCCCCTCTAACCTCTCTGTCAAACTCCCGACTAAACACTTGGTAATTTGCTCCAGCCAATTGAAAAGCTTTACTGTTGCCTGTGATGTCTGCTTCGACGTCATGATCTTCAATATCGCCGTCTACAATCAAGGCAAGTTGCGCGAGGATTTTAATGTCTTCCTCTACTGTTGGTGTGGGCTGGTTGTTGGATTGTTCCTGCTCTTGCTTTATGAGTTCACTGGCTAGCGCGGCAAGCTCCTTAGCGTAAGCAGCATATAGTTGTTGATCGCAACGGTGTTTTTTAAGCTGAACTAAACAGGTGCCGATTATCGGCACGATCCCTGCGCGAGTAGATTCTATTGCTTCGGCGATAGGCTCTGAAACCGGCATGCCAATCATACGTGTGTAAATGACTTGCATAAGAGTGAAAAGAAGCATCCCGAGACGAGACTCGGTAAAGCCGTTTTGATGATACTGCTCACTCCAATAACTGAAATTAAATCGAGTGCTGGTCTGAATACCAGCTAAGTAATGCGGGATTTGCGACTCGATACGTACTTGTTCGCAAAAGTCGAATAGGAGCCGTTCTACTTCATGACTTGGACGCAGCGAATAATGTAATTCTGCGTCAGAAATCAATAGTCGGAATGCTGAAGAGTCTATCTTTCCCTGCATCGCCAGTTTACTTTTCGTTAACTCATGTCGAGAAACAAACGTGAGATCGTTAGCATGCGCTGAGAGAAAGTAGCAAGGTTGGTCGCCTTTATACAATCGCTCACCACGGTAGTTTAGCGTGGCATCCCCGCTGATTGCGCGGGCAACAGAAACGCTTAGGTCAAGAATCTTCTTCTGTCGAGACGACACATTAGCCATGGCTTGTCTGCTCCATAGTCGAGGAGGAAGTGCTCGCAATCAAAGGTTCGCCGAAGCATCGGAAGTAGTACTCGCTAACAAGTTGCTTTTCTTCTTCTTCACATCGATTTAGGAAGGACAGCCGGAACGCTGTTGCAACATCATTAAAGATTCGAATGTTCTCTGCCCAAGTCAGCACGGTCCTGGGGGACATAACGGTAGAAAGATCGCCTGCCATAAATCCATTGCGCGTCATTCCTGCTGTCGCAATCATTTGCTCGATGAGTGCTAAGCCAAGCTCATTATTAAGTTCCGGATTCTTGGATAACACGATATTAGCTTCGTGTTTAGGGTCGAGATAGTTCAGAGTCGCAATGATATTCCATCGGTCTAGTTGGCTATGATTGAGTACTTGAGTACCGGAATATAAACCCGAGAAGTTGCCAAGACCTAGGGTGTTACAGGTAGCGAACAACCGGAAATAAGGATGCGGAGTGATGACACGGTTTTGCTCCAGAGACGTGTATTTGCCATCTTGCTCAAGTAACTGTTGAATCACAAACATCACGTCTGGTCGCCCTGCATCGTACTCGTCCAATACCAAAGCGATAGGTTGTTGGATACTTTGTGGCAGAATCCCTTCTTTAAATTCGGTCACTTGCATTCCATCTTTTATAACTATGCTGTCTTTGCCGATCAAATCTAATCGACTTAGATGACCGTCAAGGTTGATCCTCAAACAAGGCCAATTGAGTCGGGCAGCAACTTGTTCTATATGCGAAGACTTACCGGTACCGTGCGTACCTTGAATCAAAGTTCGGCGATTAGATGAGAAGCCAGCTAGGATGGCCAACGTTACTTCGGGATCAAAACAGTAGTTGGGGTCGATTTGTGGAACGTATTCTCCAGCTTCCTCAAACGCCCACACGGTTAAGTCACTATCAATACCGAAGTACTCTCTAACGCTAACCTGTTTCGTCGGTACCCATTCCTTTTCTTTCATTGCTCATTCCCTCTATATAGCGTGCAAATTTCCGCTAACGGTTGGTGATGTTCATCGATTATGAACAGCGTAGCCTGAGTTAACGATACTTTTTGTACAAAAAACTATCAATAATGTGATCTAGTTTTATTAATTGGAATGAAATATTCCAATTTAAGATAAAAAATTGACGCGCAAAAATTCTACTACTAAGGTGAATGTGAATTTAAAAAAGAGACAATTCATTCCGAAAAATGAAATTTTAGTTCAACTCAAGGAGAAGGGAAGGATGAGCGAGCAAGAAAAACGCACGGTTGTTTCCGGCAATACAACGATGACACCATCAGAAGCGTTTGTTGAAACTATGGTCGCCAATGATGTTACTGACATGTTCGGCATCATGGGGTCAGCATTTATGGACGCAATGGATATCTTTGCTCCTGCTGGCATTCGATTAATTCCAGTGGTTCACGAGCAGGGCGCTGCTCATATGGCGGATGGTTACTCACGAGTATCTGGTCGTCATGGCGTGGTTATCGGACAAAACGGTCCGGGTATCAGTAACTGTGTTACTGCGATTGCAGCAGCTTATTGGGCACATAGCCCAGTGGTTATCGTCACGCCAGAAACCGGAACAAAAACAATGGGACTGGGTGGTTTCCAAGAGTGTAACCAACTTCCTATGTTCCAAGAGTTCACTAAATATCAAGGTCATGTGACGCACCCCGATCGTATGGCGGAATACACGGGGCGTTGTTTTGACCGTGCGATGAGTGAGATGGGTCCAACGCAATTGAACATTCCGCGTGACTACTTTTATGGTGAGATTCAAACGGAAATTCCAAAACCTGCTCGTTTAGATAGAGGGCCAGGTGGCGAAAAATCTCTGAATGAAGCTGCAGACCTTATTGCTGAAGCGAAGTTCCCAGTCATCATTTCTGGTGGTGGTGTGGTGATGGCAGATGCTGTCGAAGAATGTGCTGCATTAGCAGAAAGACTTGGCGCACCAGTTGTAAACAGCTACTTGCACAACGATTCCTTCCCAGCAAGTCACCCATTATGGTGTGGTCCTCTTGGATATCAAGGTTCGAAAGCAGCAATGAAGTTGATGGCGCAAGCAGACGTTGTTATTGCTCTTGGTACTCGTCTTGGTCCATTTGGGACTTTACCTCAGCATGGTATGGATTACTGGCCGAAAAACGCGAAGATCATCCAAATCGATGCAGACAACAAGATGCTTGGCTTGGTTAAGAAAATTTCCGTGGGCATCTGTGGTGATGCTAAAGCGGCGGCAGTTGCACTAACAGAGCGTTTGGAAGGTCGCGAACTGCTATGTGACGAAAATAAAGCGTCTCGCCAAGACACAGTCGCAACAGAAAAAGCACTCTGGGAGAAGGAACTGGATGAGTGGACGCACGAACGTGACCCATTCAGCCTAGATATGATTGAAGAAAACGCGCAAGAAACGCCGTTCTCCGGTGGTGAGTATCTCCACCCTCGCCAAGTGCTTCGTGAGTTGGAAAAGGCGATGCCAGAAGATGTCATGGTCTCTACCGACATTGGTAACATCAACTCGGTTGCTAACAGCTATCTGCGTTTTGAAAAGCCACGTAGCTTCTTTGCAGCAATGAGTTTTGGTAACTGTGGTTACGCATTCCCAACCATTATTGGTGCGAAGGCTGCTGCACCACATCGTCCAGCTATTTCTTATGCCGGTGACGGTGCGTGGGGAATGAGCCTGATGGAAACCATGACATGTGTTCGTCATAACATTCCTGTGACTGCAGTAGTATTCCACAACCGTCAGTGGGGCGCAGAGAAGAAAAACCAAGTGGATTTCTACAACCGCCGATTCGTTGCAGGCGAGTTAGATAACCAAAGCTTCGCGGAAATTGCACGTGCGATGGGCGCTGAAGGGATCACGGTTGATAAACTAGAAGATGTCGGCCCAACTCTTCAAAAAGCCATCGATATGCAGATGAACGAAGGCAAAACGACGGTTATTGAAATCATGTGTACACAAGAACTGGGCGACCCGTTCCGTCGTGATGCGCTATCAAAACCGGTTCGCTTCCTAGATAAATACAAAGACTACGTATAGGTCACGGGAAGACTGTCCGGTCAATGTTTGGCCGGACAATACGAACACACGGAAAGGTGAGCGCGATGATTTCGAAAACCATGAAAATGCCGAGAACGCTGTATGGAGAAGCGACGGGTATCGCACCTGGCTTATTACTCAGCATAGTAATAAGCCAGGTGCGACGTTCGTCTCCGACCATTATGGTGGTCCCAAATTTCTTTATGCATTGTTGCTTGGTATTTCTCTGCATTTTCTTTCTGACCATGAAAAATGTGGTGCAGGTATCGAGTTTGCAGCTAAAAAATTGGTGCGCATAGGTGTTGCTTTATTAGGGGTACGCATTGCATACAGCGATGTCAGTACTATCGGATTAGATGGCGTTGGTATTCTTGCTGGTGCGGTGGTGTTGACTATCATGTTCAGCCTACTTTTTGCCAAGCTGTTGAATGTTTCTGGCACATTTGGATTACTTGCAGGTGGCGCAACGGGAATCTGTGGTATTTCTGCGGCGATGGCCATTTCATCTACGATACCGCAAAACAAAGAGAATGAGCAGTACACGTTAATGACTGCCATTGGTGTGGCTGCGTTTTCAACGATTGCTATGGTGCTTTACCCATTAGTGGTGACCTCATTGCAGTTGTCATCCAGTGAAGCAGGCATGTTCTTAGGTGGTTCAATTCATGATGTCGCTCAGGTTGTTGGGGCAGGTTTTATGTTGTCGACAGAGATCGGTGATGCATCAACGTTGGCGAAAATGTTCCGAGTAGCCATGCTAATGCCAGTGATACTGCTAATCGCATTGTCATTTCGAGCGCAAAAACAAAGTGACGGAAAGGAAAACAATATTAATGCGCCAATAATCCCTTTTTTCCTATTGGTGTTTATTGCTCTGATTGTTGTCAATAGCTTTAATCTTGTCCCTGATTCTGTCTCGGAAGGCATGTCAGAAATATCTAAGTGGTGCTTGGTTATTTCAATTGCAGCCTTAGGCGTAAAGACATCATTTGAGAAGCTTTTCTCATTAGGGTGGAAACCAATCATATTGCTTTTACTAAATGCAATGTTCATTGCTGGGTATATGTTGGCGGTAATTTACACCCAGAGAATGATTTAATTAGCTAATTCATATTTCGGTAGCAAGAGTGTTCATTATGAATGATAAGCATTATATAAATACAATAGAAGAACTATATGAAATAGTGAATTTATTTTCTGAATGCAATAATAATGACCATTTGATATATCGAGCAGAAGAATGTTCAAAAGGCGGACTAATTCCAAGCTTGGGTAAAGTAAATAGTAATAATCTAAGGCGAGTAGAACAAGAGCTTCTTTCAACTATGAAAGTTTACGGTATGCCGATGTTGGACTCTCGTGACATCAATGAATGGCTATTAATGTGTTTATCCAATCAGCAAGGGTTTCCAACGCGTTTACTTGAATGGACTGACAGTCTGTTTAACGTAATGTGGTCGGTTTGTAATAGCTCAACAGAGGACTGTGTAAATATTCTTAAGGTCCGGGATTGTCATAAGGTGAATTTTGTAAAATCTCCCCATGACATTGAAAATACGAAAATATTTAAAGCGACCGACTGCAATTTTAGAACTACGAAAAACGATGAATGGTACTCAATTCATCCATTTGAAAAGGAAAGAAATGGCAGCCTTCTTTCTCTTTATGATGATCAGCGATATGTAACGGATTTGATATCTATTTACATATCGCCATCGGTAAAAAATAACTTATTAAAGGAGCTAATATCTATGAGTGCATTAAACAAAACTTCAATAACAGTTGAAGAAAAAATGACGAATATAGATTCCAAACATAATGTAGATAATAACGGTAAGACTAATAAGGGTGAAATAAGTAACGACCTTGAAGTAATTGTTCATGATAGAAAACTGGAACAATATGGACGTAAGTATCATCAAGATTTTGATTTCGACTAGAAAGAATTAGCAGAGAAAGTAAACAAGCGTTTGAATTATCAGTGAGTGATAAATGCTTTTAAATCTAACGAGGTCAATAATTAAATTATAAAAAAACTAAATCTGTGAGCTTAAAGTTTGTACATACCATAACTCAAAGTTAGAGTTGGAGTTATGTTATAAATTTGTTAACTTGCTGTATTTCTAGTTTAAATACTCTAATAAAACGGCAGTCTAAAACTGCTTTGTATTAAATCAATAACGAAAACATAAAAGGACCCTGGAATATGAATATGCAAACCAATGCCGCGACATTAGTGCAGGAAAACCAAGTCGATACGACATTTTTACAGTCCTTTAGTGATGCGTGGAATAACCACGATATCGAAGCCTTGATGTCATTTATGACCGATGATTGTGTGTTCCACACTGTTGCAGGTGATGGCTTGCTAGGAAACACCATTGAAGGGTACGAAGCGGTTCGCAACAGTTTTGAGTTGGTATGGCAAAACTTTCCAGACGCAGCTTGGAGCGACCCTGTGCACTTTGTTTGCGGCGATCGAGCAGTAACAGAATCTACATTCTCCGCAACTAACCCAGATGGCACTGTTATCGAAGCTCGTATGGTGGACGTTTTCACGCTACGTGAAGGGAAGATCAGTGTTAAGAACGCCTTTAGAAAAACTCGACCAGTAATCACTCCCAATAAGTAAACGCGGCAACCACTGTTCGTTCACGTGTTATGACTAGGAGAGTCGAATTATGAGTTTAGTAATGGAACAACCAGCAGTAGATGCTGTAGAAGCTAAAGCGAAAAGTACCCAAGCCAAAGACAAATACGACCCGAAATATGATCCTCTAAAAGACAAAACGCCAGGTCACGGTAAAGAGTATGCGCCAACATACTGGGTTGATACGGCAGGTGCACCACCAGAAGATGATGGGCCAATAATGTCCGATATGGACGTTGATGTTGCCATTATTGGTTCTGGATTTACTGGGCTGAGTACGGCTATACACCTTGCCGAAATGTACGGTATTCAAGCAACCGTTATTGAGGCGAATCGCTTAAGTTGGGGCTGCAGTACTCGAAATGGCGGTCAGGCTCAATGTGCTTCAGGGAGGCTAAAGCGCTCTCAGTGGATTGAACGCTGGGGTCTAGAAACGGCTTTGAAAATGCACCGCGAATGCGTTGATGGTATGAACACATTTAAAGAGTTAATCAAAGATATCGACTGCGACCCACAGCCTGGCGGTCACCTCTATGTGGCGCACCGACCCAAAATGATGCCAGGTTTAGAGAAAGAAGCAAAACTGCTGCGTGACACCTTCAATTACGATGCGCAAATTTTGGATGCTGAGACAGTAAAACGCGATTACGTCGGCGATCAAGAAGCCGCAGGTGCAATGCACGAGCCAGAAGGCATCGGCATTCACGCAGGTAAACTGGCGTTTGGCTACTTGAGAAAAGCACGAGCATTGGGTGTGAAAGTTCACCCGTCAAGCCCTGTTATGGGATGGGAAACTCGCGGTGGCGTGCACTACCTTAAAACACCAGGTGGTGTGGTAAAGGCTCGTTCAGTTGGGGTTTGCACTGGTGGCTACACCAGTCAAGGTCTGCACTCTGAGCTAAAAAACCGTTTGTTGCCAGTGCTGTCCAATTCAATGGTTACGCGCCCTTTGACGCAACAGGAGATTGCCGCGTGTAATTTCAAAACCAATCAGGTGATTACCGATACGCGTGTTCTTCGTCATTACTATCGCTTACTACCAGACAATCGAGTTCAGATAGGAACTCGCAGTGCTATTACAGGTAAAAATGCGCCAGAGAAGAAATATGAAGATATGTTGCGCGCCGATCTCACGCGTAAATTCCCAGCCCTAGATCAGATCAAAATCGATTACTCATGGTGGGGATGGGTGGATGTAAGCCACGACATGATGCCAAGGATCTATCAGCCCAATCCATCGCAATCCATATTCTACGCCTTAGGTTACGGCGGTAATGGTGTGATGTATTCCGCACAAGCCGGCAAACGTCTGGCTCAATGGATTGGCGGAGAAGGACACAAACTGGATCTACCCATATTCGAATCAAAACTTCCGTTTCCAAACGTGAGGGAAGTGGTGGAATCAGAGATGTTTGCACCATTTCGACGAGTAGGACAGCGATTCCTTTATCAGTGGTATTCGCTAAAGGATGAGGTGCTGTGACACTCAAAATATGTTTCCAAAATAGGGAAATAATGACGACCAGGAAAGTTGTACCAGGTCACCTTGTGAGCAAAGTACAGAGCGGATGTCTGTACGATATTAAAGGTTAAGACTATGAAACTTATTAAGAACAAAATCATTGCGGGCATGACAATTGCGGCGACGGCAGTGTTCTCATATACGGCTGCGGCAGCAAATTTCAAAATGGCTATTGGCGATGCCGCTGGTGGAACGCAATGGGAGCTAGCCACAACGTTCTCCGAGCTAATGGAGAAAAAGACGGATGGCAAAGTAAAGATTGACCTATTTCCAAATGGACAATTGGGTAATGAACAAGACACCGTCAATGATGCGGCTATCGGTCTATTAGACTTCTCTGTTCTAGCTATAAACAACGTAACCCCATTTTCACCAACGGTTGGCCTACTTACCATGCCATATGTGATTCAAAGCCCTGAAGAAGCAGTGCTATTGACACAAGGCCAGGTTGGTCAGGAGTTGGTTGAAAACACCATTCGTGACGCAGGCGTTCGTATTGTAGGTTGGGCGTACTCAGGCTTTAGAGTCTTGACCAACTCGAAGAAACCAGTGGCTTCACCGGAAGATTTAAAAGGGTTGGTTATTCGTGTTCCTCGCAACGAAATCATGATCGCGTCTTATCAAGCATGGGGCGTAAACCCAACTCCAATGGCGTGGTCTGAGACTTTTACAGGTCTGCAACAGGGCGTGGTAGATGGTCAAGATAACCCATACATCACAGTGTATGCGATGAAATTTAATGAGGTACAAAAGTATGTCACTAATATTCGCTACATCTTCTCTCTTGAGCCGTTGATTGTCAGTGAAACTGTATTCCAGCAACAAACTCCAGAGATGCAAAAAACCATTCTGGAAGCAGGCCAAGAGGCGACAGAGCATAGCTTCGCTTACCTTGAGCAAACTGAGAGCAAGATTCGTAAAGACCTTGAAGACAAGGGCATGGTATTTACCGACCCTGCCAATGGTGAAAAAGAGTGGATCGAGAAAGTCACGACGTCTGTTTGGCCAAAATTCTACTCAAGCATCGGAGGTAAAGAGAAGCTAGACAACGTTCTTGAGCTACTGGGTAGACAATAACGATTAGTTACGCCCTATCTATTGGTGACCTGATAGATAGGGTTTTTGCATGGCTTTACTCGTTTATCTGTTCATACATATTGAGCGACTGGTTGTCATGTAAAAATCAACATTGGAGGTTATATGTCAGTCGCTAAAATAATTAGAAAACACCTAAACAACATTGAGGAGTACACCTGTTGTTTACTACTAGCGAGCTTTGTCTTACTGCTGTTCACGCAAATTTTAACTCGTCAGTTGTTTGACTATTCCATTCCTTGGGGTGATGAAGTCGCCACCTACATGTTTGTTTGGTTCGCTTATCTAGGTGCGGTAGTTGCCGCGAAAATGTCCGCTCATAACCGAGTGAGTTTCCACTTCAAGTTCTTTCCACCGATTGTTCAGACCATCAGTGAAACCATCGCAGATTTCTTATGGCTGCTGTTCAACGGTTACTTTGTTTACCTCAGTTACGACTTTGTTTTCAACAAAATGAATCTATTTTGGAAATCGCAAACGACTGGCATCCCAATGAAGTACTTCTACATGATTTTGCCGATAGCCTTTTCCCTAATGATGGTTCGAATCATTTGGAACAATTATGAGCGTTTATTCAAAGGGGCTCAAAATGAAGACCCCGAAGTAAAAGAGCTTCGCAAAATGACCGCTCAAAAGTCACTGCCATAGTCGTAACAGAGAGATGTAATTATGGAATCCTATTTAACTCTAATCTTATTTGGTGGCTTTTTAACGCTGTTAATCCTTGGCGCGCCAATTACCGTATCGCTCGCAGGTGCCTCCATGGCCGCGTATTTGATATTGGATAAAAACCCGATTGCACTTGTGCAAATTGCGTTTACCTCAGTGGGTAACTTCCCGTTGATGGCATTACCATCGTTTGTACTGGCTGGTGCTTTGATGGAAGCTGCTGGTATCTCTAAACGCTTGGTGGACATTGCCGAAAGCTTAGCGGGGCCTGTAACCGGCGGCCTCGGAGCGGCAACCGTTATGGCGTGTCTATTCTTTGGTGCCATTTCTGGCTCTGGACCCGCAACCACTGCAGCAGTAGGTATGTTAATGGTACCGGCTATGGTGAAGCGTGATTATGAAAAAAGTTATGCTTCCGCGGTTACCGCGGCCTCCGGCGGACTTGGGATCATTATTCCACCGTCGATTCCGTTGGTCATCTTCGGTATCTCTGCAATGGGTTTGATGGCGCCGCCTGAGGCTATTGCTCAGCACGGCCAGTTTGCCTCGCTGTCGATTCCTAAACTGTTTGTCGCGGGTGTTATTCCTGGTTTGATCATGGCATCAACCTTGGTGTTCACCAATTACATGATTGCCAAAAAACAAGGCTATCAAGGGCTGACTGAAAACTGGTCTTTTGGTGAGATTCGACACTCATTGCGTCGGGGACTTTGGTCAATATTAGCGCCATTTTTGATTCTCGGTGGTATCTATAGCGGTATGTTTACTCCAACAGAGTCTGCGGTGGTTGCTATTTTCTACTCGCTATTTGTTGGTTTATTTATTCACCGCGAACTGTCATTCAAAAATATCCTTAAGTCCCTGTCGACGACAACATGGATTACTGGGCGTGTCCTATTGATCTTATTCGCGGCAACCGTGTTTGGTCGCTTACTGATTGAGCAAAAGATTCCAGTAGTGGTCGCCGAGTCATTGCTTGGCTTTACCGACAATATGTATCTCGTTTGGGCATTAACTATCATTTTATTGCTGTTTATCGGCATGTTTATGGAAACGTTAGCGGCAATCATGATTATCGTGCCTGTTCTGCTACCTATTATGTACATGCTTGGCGCTGATCCAACTCACGTAGGTATTGTTGTGGTATGTACGTTATCGATAGGGTTTGCGACGCCACCTCTCGGGGAGAATATTTTTGTCGCCTCAGGGATAGGGGGAGCCACGGTGGAACAGATTACCGCGAAGATCCACCCATTTGTGCTGGCTTCGGTAATTGGCGTGTTTGTTATTGCCTTCTTCCCACAAATTACGCTATGGCTTCCGTCATTAGTCGGCTATTAGGAGAGATATCCATGAACGTATTGAAACTGATGGTGATAGGCTGTGCCTTGTCCGGCATGTTAACGAGTTTTGTTGTAAGAGCTGAAAGCAGCACTGCCGTCAATGTCTTGGATATTACTGAGCCTCATGTCGCCAGTGACGCAGAAAAGCGTGCCAAAACCTTGTTGGCGAAAGCGGTGATACATGTACAAACCGAAGGGGATGAGAGTGTTAAAGATTTCATGAGTGACCCCGAATACATTGATGGAGAGCTCTATGTCTTTGCCTTAGGTATTGATGGCGAATTTCTCGCCAGTGGAGGTTCGTCCATGGTGTTGGTTGGTGACAGTGTGCTTGATACTCAAGATGTTTACGGTAAGCCGTTTTTCCGAGAGATGATCACGAAAGCGGTACATGATGGTTACGGTGAAGTGAAGTACAACTGGGCTAATCCTACCGACCGTATGGGGGAGCCCAAAACTACGTTCTTTGAACGTGTAGGTGATGTAATAGTTGCTGTGGGCTATTACCCCGAGCGTTCCAGTGCAGCTGAGGCGAAACGATTACTGGCTAGGGCAATGAAAGCCATGGTGGAATCTGAGCAGAAAAGTATCGATGAGTTTAACGACACCGACGGTAGTTTCGTGGAGGGGGATTTATACGTATTTGTGATGGATATGAATTCGGGTAAGTTTCTTGCTCATGGTGCGTCTCCTGAATTAGTGGGCCGCTCACATGATGAGATCCTAAGCCCAGATAACAAACCTATTCTTACCGAATTACTGACTCTAGCTAAGGAAAATGGACGCGGCGTTTATACCTATAAATGGTTGAACCCTCAGTCGAACAAAGTTGAAACCAAACATACATACTACCGTGTGATCGACAATAAACTTGTCGCTGTGGGCTATTACGTTAAAACTGCTTCATCTTAATCCCATCACCCCCTCTTCATCGCTATCAGCCGTGTTGTATTGGTTGGTAGCGAACCCTTTAAATTCCTCTTTTATATTCACATAAAGCACAATAATGGAACAATTTGTTTCATATACATTGATTATATAGATCTGTGTCATGGTATTTAAAACAAATTATAACAATTACTGTATTTTATATTGATTGAATTCCATGAAGTTACTAACAATATAGATATGCTCAAAATATAACCAGTTAGAGGTCGCTTCATGTCACAGGAACGAACTGTTTCGAATGAAAAGGAAATGCAACTCATAGGAGAAGTGACGTGGTTGTTACTGCAATCTCCCTTACACAGAGAATACCCCCTTCACGTCCTGGAGAGTCGCTTCCTTAACGCGATTCGACTGGGGCAATGCCGCATTTACTACGATAGCAAGGGTCCAATTGGGCTAGTGACTTGGGCTCAAGTGACTGAAGCCTGGCATCAAAAACTGATGGAACAGGATGAATGGCTACCTGAAGAAGAATGGAACCGAGGTAACTATTTATGGTTTATGGACTTCATTGCTCCATTTGGTAACTGCACATCTATTCGCCGTTCGCTCAGTGCTCAATTTCGACATAAAACCAAAGCATGGTGTCGCCGGATAGGTGATGAAAAGCGAGCGGACCGCGTGTTCTTGCATCGCAAGGGTCATTTAACGGATGAACAAGAAGGATATTTTAATTGATGGCACTCGATGAAATTTTTAATCGAGTGGCGACATCAATGTAAGGCAACCTAAAAGTAAGGGAGAAATATGGGTACTCGAAATTACCGAGGTGGCAATGGCGCGGATAGGCTCCATGCGGGTCACGCCACACACAAAAGCATCATCTCTGGCGGAGGTGGTAACGACGATTTGAATGCTGGACACACAACATGGGAGTCTTGGATTTACGGGGGAGATGGCAACGACGTCATTGGTAACTACAACAAGGCCCTTAATCAAATCTACATCTGGGATGGTGCGGGAGATGACTATGTTAATGTCGGTGCTGTCAACGTAAACATCTACGCCAGTTCCGGCAACGATACCTATAAAGTGACGTCTGGTAGCAACGTGTATATTGAGCTAGGTACTGGTGAGAAGGATGTTACGGTCAACTACGTAGGTTCGAAGGCCACCTTAGTTGAAAAGGGTTATTGGTATGACCGTGATATTAACGTGAAGTCTGCCAACACCAGTGTCACGACTGGCTATGGTGACGATACGGTATACGCGTTTGGTCTGTTCTCATGCAAAGTGGAAAGTTGGGGCGGTAACAATAACATCATTGCTGAGGGTGCTGGGGTTAACGTGAAAACAGGCAGTGGTCACGATACCATCACAAGCAGCGCTGTTTCCTCCTATATCCACAGTGGTGATGGCGATGATTGGATTGTGTCAAAAGGCGCATCGGTCACAGCTCATACTGGTTGGAATGGCAACAACTATGTCTATGCTGGAGGGGCGCACGCTGACATATGGACTGGTAATGGGCACGATGAAATTGATGCGAGAGGCATTTACGCCAAGATCCGTACTGAAGGCGGCGATGACATAATCAACATCAATGCTGTGGGTGCCACGGTCAATGCCGGAAGTGGCAATAACGATTTATATATTCGCGCAGCAGGAGCCAATATCACCGCCGGAAATGGTAATGATTATGCCTATGTCGGGGCAGGTGTTGGGTTAGTGGACCTAGGGCACGGTAACAATACGGTTGA
Organism: Vibrio mediterranei; assembly: GCF_900088415.1. Classification (GTDB taxonomy): domain Bacteria; phylum Pseudomonadota; class Gammaproteobacteria; order Enterobacterales; family Vibrionaceae; genus Vibrio; species Vibrio mediterranei. Next base: position 1,182,296 of record NZ_FLLQ01000001.1, on the reverse strand, counting down.
TTATCGAGCTGTTGGGGGCACGGTACGTGTTGGTAATGGCAATGACCGTATTAATGTTCGTGCCGTCGGTGTCAGCATGAATGTTGGAGAGGGTAATAACCACCTCGACGTTAGAGCCGCAGGCGCAAATATTACCGCGGGTAACGGTAACGATTATGCCTATGTTGGCGCTGCAGTAGGCCTGCTCAACTTAGGACATGGCAATAATACCGTCGATTTTCATGCGGTAGGTGGTGAAGTGCGTGTCGGTGATGGTAACGATCGTATTAACGTTCGAGCTGTTGGCGTCAATATTGATGCGAAAGGGGGCAATAACCATATTGATGTGAGAGCGGCAGGTGCTCGTATTACCGCAGGAAACGGCAACGATTACGCGTACGTTGGTGCGGGTGTAGGGTTGCTCGATCTTGGTCACGGTAACAACCATGTTGTCTTACATGCAGCTGGTGGCAATGTGTTTGTCGGTGATGGTGACGACCGCATTGAAGTGAGAGCGGTCGGCGTAAAAATCGACGCAAAGAATGGTGACAATTCGATTTTTGTCAGCGCAGCTGGAGCGGAGATCAGTAGTGGTAGTGGTAATGATGTCATTGAATCTCTGTCCATAGGTGGCCAGTCGATAGATTCAGGTAACGGTAATGACGCTATCAAAGCTTATGGCGGCGTTAACGTGGTCTCCGCGGGTTGGGGCAACAATACCATTGATGCTCGTGGTGGCCTTAATGTGGTTCAAGTGGCGCATGGAGACAACTCAATTTATACCGCTGGAGGTATGAATGTTGTGCTGTCAGGTCATGGTCAAAATAATATTGATGCCTTTGGTGGTGGAAACTTTGTCTTTACGGGTAATGGCAGAAACACCATTCACGCAGCGGGCGGTCTAAATATCGTCTTTGCTGGTGACGGTAAGAATATTATCCGTGCAGAGGGCGGCTTTAATATTATTGGTACCGGCAATGGCGGTGGTTCGGGGGCTTCACCTTTGGGTCAGCTATCTCATGGCGAAATTGTGGGTAACGAAATCCGCTCTTACAGCTTTGGCAATTTGATTGTAAATGGTGACTTTGAACAGGGCGGTCATGGCTGGAAATCAACCAACGGAATAGAGGCGAGTCATGCTGCGTCCGTTTATGGGGTTAGCAATGAAGGCCATGGTTCTAGGGTTACTGAACTTGCGACTGACCGAAATACGACAATCTATCAGGATATCACCGATCTAGAAGAAGGTGACAAAGTAAGATTAAGCTTTGACTTCGCTAAACGAGCAAACATCTCCAACAACGAAGGCATGGAGGTTATTTGGAACGGAGAGGTGGTATTTTCGAGCTCAGGTGATTCTGCAAATTGGCAACAAAGAACACTGGAGTTGACGGCAAGTGCCGATAATAATCGCATTGAATTTAGAGGAACAGGTAACAACGATGGTGTTGGCTATGTGCTAGACAACGTTGTTGCTCAAACGGAAACTGTTGAGATCGCAGGTAATGAAATCCGAGCCTATAGCTTTGGTAACTTTATTTTGTCTGGTGATGGAGACGACAAAATTCGAGCAGGTGGATTACTATCGATCGTGACCGAAGATGGTGATGACTTTGGCAAAGACACTGGTGTCGACCATCTAAAAAATCTCGCCAACGTTACCAGTGCTGGCAACATTGTGTTGGCTGGAGAAGGGAATAATGTTGTCAAAGCATATGGTGGCGGCAACTTAGTGCAAACGGGCTCAGGTAACGACCTCATTGTCGCCTTTGGTTACGCTAACCTGATTATTGCTGGTGATGGCACCAACGATATTACGACCTTGGGAATGTATAACATCATCTGGGGTGGTTCTGGCGATGATACCCTTTGCTCTATGGGTGATGCCAACATATTTATTGCAGGTGATGGCAATAACACTATGACGGCCATAGGCACCAATAATGTGTTCCTTGGTGCTGGTGGTAACGATGATGTAATGGTTGGCGGCGCCAATAACATCATGGTGATGGGGGGCGGCGACAATATTGCTATCGCAGTGGGCGCGAATAACTTTTTCCAAGGCGCGAGTGGTAACGATACCTTCGCCGGGTTAGGTAATCTCAATGCTATGCTCGCTGGCAATGGTGACAACTTCTTGCTGGGCGTGGGAGCTAAAAACTTATTCTGGTCTGGCGATGGTGACGATACGCTCATTGCGTTAGGTCAACTAAACGTGATGCTAGCCGGTGACGGTGAAAACAGCGTGATAGTGGCCGGAATGGACAATATCGTTTTGACTGGTAGCGATGATGACTCTGTTGCGGCGCTCGGTTCCAAGAACATTATTTCTACAGCATCAGGTAACGACACCATCTACGCGTTTGGTTACACCAACTTTGTTCACTCAGGTGGTGGTGACGATGTTGCTATTATGGGGGGCCGCTACAATGTGGCACTCACAGGGTGGGGTAATGACATTGTTGCTGCTGCAGGGCAACATAACATCATGCTTACCGAAGGTGGAGACGATGTCGTATTGACTATTGGTCAAAATAACGTCGTTATGTCTGGCAGTGGTAACGATGTTGTTGCCGCATTCGGCAAAGAGAATTGGATCGCCGCAGGTGGTGGGGCCGATATCATTCTCGCTGTCGGTAAGCGCAATATGATCGCCGCGGACAATGAGATTACTTTTTCTACGGAAGAGATTACCGAGCTCAAAAAGGGCACTGGCAATATGTTCCAAGATAAGGATGAGAAAGGTGAGCGCAGTGGTGATCCCGTTGAAGGCAGCTTAGGTTCTGCAAGTTTTGAAGCAGAACTACAAGCGACCGCTAACTTCAATGTCCTGTTCCCTGAACTAGACTTCTCTGATCCGAGTGTGCCTGATTGGAAAACCCCTTCCTTCACCATTCCTCAATATGATTTTGAGATTCCACCTATTCCCGAGGTGAAGTCTGCACCATCATACAAATACGGTTCTCTTGGCAACTATGGATTACCGGAAATTCATCTGCCTACATTAAGTACTCCTGAAATTGAGATTCCAAGCATCACGCTTCCATCGCTATGCATGCCTTCATTAAGTGGCTTTGGTGTTGAAGTGGATAGGTTTGATCTTGAGCTCACTTATGAGTTGGATGTGAATTCAGGGATATTCAGCGGTATGGATTCGTTGATTGGTGATATTGCTGGCTATGAGTCGGGAGGCGGTCAGAGTCGCAACATTCTCAACTCTCAAGCGGAGTTTAAACCGAGAATCAACGACAACGGTGTTTTCCTCAATACCTACACACACCAGTCGGCAGATTTGGGCAATATCGACACCGCAACTAAAGCGGCTTCAGACAATTACTTTTTGTACGGAGATGAAGACACTCCAGCAGAAGCGGGAACCAATAATCATCTGATTAATGACACCTCTGTCGGAACTTGGAACACGCCGGACGACTTTGAGCTTCGTCATAAGGATGATATTACCCTCGGTGAATCCTCGGACTCTACGGCGGACAGTTCTGGCGATTCTGCACCTACTCCAGAATTTACTACGGTTCAACTGCCTACCTTATTGCTGCCTGAAATTAAAGTGCCAGAGTTCAATTTGAATGGTTTTGATTTGTCGGGCTTTAGCTTGTTTGGAACGGCATTGAGTGGTCGCGAATTTTACGGTTTCCAAATCCCAGATTTTGAGATACCAGAGTTTGGCGTGCCAGATTTTAGCCTGGGTGATTATGTGGAAATGGACTCGCTGACAATACCATCTCAGACGGTGAATATCCCTGCTTTCTCCATTCCCAATGTGATTGGTATTGATTGGTCACAGAGGTTGCCATCGTTTAACCATGACTACTATCTGTTGCAACAGAATCAACAAGGTGACTGGGGTGACTTGATGTTGGCGTTAGGAGATACCAACCGCATGATGGGTGGTCGTGGTGACGATGTAGCCATTGGTGTCGGACGCGAGAACGTAGTCTACACCGGGCGTGGTAACGATATTGCGCTGATGGTTGGTGCGAAGAATATCTGGCGTGACGACTACGGCTCCAATGTGGCGCTCGCGATTGGTGCCGAAAATACCTTAGCTGGTGGCTTCGATAATGACGTGATGCTGGCGATTGGTAATGAGAACAACCTAGCTGGTGGCACTGGTGAAAACTTGATGGCAGCGATCGGTAACAAAAATACTATTAAAGGCGATACTGCACCCGGCCTTCCGGGGGTGACCTCGAAGAACGTCATTTTCGCTCTAGGTAATGAAAATACCGTGAAAGGTGGTTTTGCCGTAACAACCGCCGTTGTTGTGGGTCGTAAAAATAATGTCAGTACGACGTTTGAAAATGACTACGTGGTGTCCATAGGTGTGGAAAATACAGTCTCCTTACATAAAGGTAGTGACGTTGCTTTCGTGATGGGTATTGATAACAAAGTATATGGTGACTATGTCGATGAGTTTGGATCAGCAAGTGATGTGTTGTTTGCCGCAGGCGTACGTAACCTAGTCGATGGTGGTGGAGGTAATGACGGTATCTTTGTTGGTGGCCTGTTCAACCATGTTGTAGGTGGTAATGGTGATGACCTCATAGTTGCCATGGGCAGTAAGTCGGTTGTCAGCGGCGGTAGTGGTAATGATGTGATTGCTACTATTGGTGGTGCTAACACGGTGACCGCAGGACTAGGTGATGACTTTGCGATTAACATGGGACTGGCCAATGTGGTGTCCATGGGAGATGGCAATGACACCGTACTTAATATCGGTTTAGCAGGTGTTAGTTCTGGTGGTGAAGGTAATGATGTCTTCCTCAACCTAGGTTGGGAGACCTTCGACTTACTAACCTCAAGCGGCGCAACAATCATCAATAATGTGTTAGGTGGTATTACCGACTTTATGGGTAACGTTGTGAGTACCTTTGGTGGTGATAAGCACGATAGTATCGCTTCTCTGTTCAGCTTTGATGATCAGTCGGTATCTTTAGGGAACTCAGGAAATGACGTGTTCGTATCTGGATTCGGTAGTGCTCAAGTAACTGGTGGCGAAGGCAATGACAGCTATCGGTTTACATTGGGAAGCGGCCGTTTTGATATTTATGAGTCGGATATTGTGTCTGAAGTTGACTCGTTATTTATCAACAGCAACAACACTCAGAATGACCTGAATTTTACCTTGGATAACCTCGTTCTTTCTGAAGATCACTCTCAGGTCGATATTGTTTTTGGCAATGAGTCGCTTGGCGAAATTGGCTTAAACAACTGGGGCGATAACGACGTATTTGAAGTCCAAGGATTGTCCAGCCTAACCTTCGCACAGCTAAAACAGCACTGGGATAGTATGGATGCGTCGGCATCTGAACAGCTGCGTGGCTTTGCTGCTTTTGATTCAGTTGCAGCGTTAGAGGCAGGAGCTGAAGCAACGGTAGCTTGGTTACAAGATGGAGAGGCAAATAAGGTTGACTTTGGAGATGTAAACAACGAGCTGTCGAGCGTTGTGGAAACAATACTTGGCGACATGCACGATTCTAAATCGAAAATTGATAGCGCAGTAAGTCTTGCGTAATCGGGAGCCTGACTCAGTGATTGAGTCAGGCCTTTTTTTTCTAAATAAGGAAAGCAAAATCATGGCAGATCAACATTACATTGATGGTATTGAAAACGTCGCAATTATCGCGGGCAATATTCGCATGGATTTCTACACCTTTGCGGTGGATCCAGAGACTAGCGGTAAAGAGCCTCCAAAGGAGCATAACTTGCGATTGGTGATGTCTCCCGATGCGTTTTTACGAAGCTGGCAAACCCACACTCAGCTACTCGAAGAATTGAAAAGTAGAGGTTTGATTACTGAGAAGCCGGCCGAAGGTACAAGCAGCGACCAAGAGAAAACCACATTAGCGCCAAGTTTTAGCTAATTGCATCATCACTGAAAATAGTAGGAATAGATATGAACACAGCATTGGAGGCGTACGTTCTTATCGCTAGGTATTATCAGGTTTATCACTCTGTCGATACTTTAAAGCGGGATCATGAAATCAAGGAAGATGACATGAGTTCGCTTGATTTAACACTGCTGATTAATCAAACGGGGCTTAATGCCAAATGCGAAAAACTGCGTTGGCGACAACTATCGAAGTTGGGTGCTGCGTTCCCAGTGATTCTTAAATTGAAGCACGGTGACTTTGTCATCGCTGCGGGCGTGCAGTCTACGTCTGAAGGCAAACTAGAAGTTCTGATTCAAGATCCTAAGGCGGAATCAACAGAATTGTTGTCGGTTGATGAAGCTACCTTTCGTCGCTGTTGGAAAGGAGATGTGATTTTTGTTAGACCTCTCGGTGTGGATGTTGGCATCGAACAACCCTTCGGTTTTGGCTGGCTGTTCCACGAAGCACTTAAGCAGCCAAGCTTACTTTACACTATAGGAGCAGTGTCTCTTTTTCTGCATATCATCGCCTTTGTCGTGCCGTTATTTTCCATGATTGTTTTCGACAAGGTTATTGGCTATTCCGGCTACGCCACTTTACACGTGCTGTTCATCGCTGCTATTGCCGCTCTTGCAATCAGTGGTGTATTGGCGTTCATCCGCAACCTGATCGTATTACACTCAGTGGCACGATTGGATATCGAAATAGCACACTTGACTTGTCGTAGGCTGTTTCGGCTACCGCTGGCTTTTTTCCACAAGGTGGCATCCGGCAAACTCGCCAAGCAAGTTCAAGAAGCCAGTGGCATTCGTGAGTTTATCACTGGCAACCTATTGTTTACTCTGATTGAACTCACGTCAGTGGTGGTGTTACTTCCTGTGATGTGGTTTTTCAGTCCTACGCTCACTTGGATTGTGGTTGGGTTTTGCTGCGTCATTATGATGGCATTATTCGCAATTCTTCGGCCTTATCGACGCCAGCTAGAGGCGCTTTATCTCTCGGAAGCAGAGCGACAATCCATAGTGGTTGAAAATGTGAAAGGCATGGAAACCATAAAAAGTATGGCGATAGAAAAACGTCAGCAACAAGAGTGGCTGGATGTCACAGCTGATGTAGTGTCTCGTCAGCACACCGTTGGCCGTTGGAGTGGTTACATCAATGAGATCAGTGGCTTTTTGCAGAAAGTGATGTCATTGGTGATCATTTGGCTTGGTGCTCAGTTGGTATTAGCTGGGGAGCTGACGATTGGTACTTTAATTGCCTTTAATATCATGGCGAGCCGTATTGCAGGGCCTTTAGTGCAACTCATTGGACTGACGAGCAAGTTTCAACAGATATCCATTAGTGTTGATATGCTAGGTCGAGTGCTTAATAGTCCTCCAGAGCGGGTGAGAGAAGGAGGAGTGACGTCGCCAATCAAAGGGGAAATCGCCATCAGTCAGTTGGGATTTCATTACGCACCTGATTTACCTGCCGCAATTAATCAGCTCAGCGTACATATTCATCAAGGCCAGAAAATAGGCATTGTAGGCCCTAGTGGTTCAGGAAAGAGCACCTTAACTCGCTTGCTACTCGGATTTTATCGACCGAATCAAGGCTCGATTCGTATTGATAACAATGAACTACGCGAATACGAACCGGGGTATCTTCGCTCCCAAATCGGCATTGTATTGCAAGACAGCTTCCTGTTTCGAGGCACGATAAAAGACAATATCGCTAAAGCCAACCCGAGCAAATCATTGGAAGAGATCATCAATGTTGCCAGGCTCACTGGCGCCGATAGCTTTATCGATAAACTCCCTATGGGTTACGACACGGTGTTGGAAGAAAATGGCAGCAATTTGTCGGGAGGTCAGCGGCAGCGACTCAACTTTGCGCGTGCGTTACTAAATAGCCCTCCAATATTGTTAATGGATGAAGCAACGAGTGCACTTGATGCCGACAGTGAGCAGCACATACTTAACAACCTTCATGCGCTTGCTCGTGGGCGAACGCTAATTAACATTTCTCATCGTTTATCTTCCATGGTTTACATGGACAAAATCCTTGTTCTCAAAGATGGTGAGCTAGTAGATTTTGCACCTCATCAGGAGCTGTTAGCACGATGCGATTTGTATCAGCAGTTGTGGCATAAACAGCATGCGTCCATTGAGCATAAGTCTGCACAACCTAGCTTCGAACAGCCTGAGGAGAACGTGGCCTCATGAATATTAAGCACAAGGATGAGCTGTTAAACCATGCTCCCTTATGGCAACAAATTCGTCATTCTTACCCTAATCGGCTGGTTTCGCTTTCTGTTTGGGTGATTCTAGGTGCTTTATTTCTACTGATTATTTGGGCCAGTGTATCTAAGGTAAACACCTTTGTTGTTGCTCGTGGCCACGTTAAACCTATGGCACAAAATATAGTCATTCAAAGTCAAGCCGAGGGTGTTTTAGAGCAGTTTGTCGCTCAAGTTGGCGACCAAGTAACAAAAGGTGATCTTATTGCTGTTATCGATGGTCGAGCGATCGATTCGGATATTCACGTGACTCGATATCAAATGACGCGCCTTAAAGAACGCATTCGTCGCTTGGAGGCAGAGCTTGCCGAGACGCCTTACTTAATAGAAAACCCGCCTCGCTCAGCGCAGAAATTAGAAATGACTCTGTTTGACGCGAGAAAAGGGGCATACGGTGCCACAATTGCGGCCAAAAAAGAGACCTTGCTGTCGCTGGATGAACGAATCCAAAGCTTGCATCAAGAGCAATCGGTGGTTATCGAACAAATCAGTTTGCAAACGTCGCTAGTTAAAGAGAGGCGACGTTTATATGAGCAGGAAAAGGACAAGTACAGACGCACGGGACCAAAGCGCGAGGCATTCCTAGATTCTCAAAAGCAACTCCTGGAACTACAAAGAAAAAAGACGTCACTTCTCAGTGGCATTACCTCTCTGACTACTGAAGCAAAAACGACGCTTAGTGATCTTAAACGCTACATCAGTCAGCACAAAGTGGACGTTTCCGATCAACTGGTTAGTGCAACGCGAGAGTACATTGCGTTGAAGCAGCAATTAGTGTCGGCGCAAAGTCAGCAGAGACTTTCAAAAATCCATGCTCCCATTGACGGTATCATCCTCAAAGTCGCAGATAAGACTTCGGGAACCTATGTGGCAACAAATGAATTCCTATATGAGATTGTGCCTATTAACACGCGAATGGAAATCGTAGTTGATTTGAATCCAGCCGATATTAACCAAGTTACATTGGGGGATGAGGTGACTGTTAAGCTGGATTCGTTACCTTTTACCAAATACGGCACCATGCAAGGCAAGCTGCGCCAAGTAAGTGAGGATGTGTTAACTGATGATGTTTATGGGAAAGAAGGGTTAGCGTATCGAGGTTGGATTGATATCACTAGTGTTGAAGGTATTCGTAATAAACCAGAGGAGTTTCGATTACAGCCTGGTCTGTCGCTTGAGGCTAATATCCAAACCGACAGAAGAACATTGATCTCGTACATTTTGTTCCCGATTGCGAGAGCGCTCGATGAGAGCTTTAGGGAGCCATAAATGAATAGATTATTGGTGGTAATGGTTGTGTTGCTTGCCGGGTGCTCAGTAACGCCAGACAAAGTATCTGATGAACAAATAGAGTTGCGAGTACTGCAGCAACTTAACTGGATTCAAAACACGCAGATAGAAATTAACAAGCCTCTCACACTGTCGGATGCGGTGATTTTGGCGCTGAAAAATAATCTGGAGATTGAGCAAGCGAGATACAAGAATTTAATCGGTCAATCAGCGTTAAATAACGCCATGTTTGGCTTTTTACCCAAGCTAGATTCGAACTCCAATCGCTATGTGCGCAACAACGATGGTGGCGCAGTAGACGTACTTCCTCCTGCCCGAGACAAAAATTCGTCATCCACTACTATTTCTTGGTCCTCGTTAGATCTTGGTCAAGCGTATTTACGCGCGCAGCAAGCTGGTAATGACCTGTTAATGGAACAGCAGCAACAAAGAAGGGTGATGAGCCGCATTGTTAGAGAAGTACTAAGTGCCTACCTAGTAGTTTCTGCCATGGAACAAGAAGTGTCGATCTCTCGCCAAACGCTGCAGACATTAGGTGAGATGTTAGACCAAGCAAAAGCGCTGGAGCAGACAGAGCTGGTTGACCCCTTAGTCCTATTGCAATATCAAGAGCAAATATTAAGCCTTAGGGTACAACTGCAAGATGTAGAGCAGGAATTTCTGAGCGCCAAGCAAGACCTCATGGTACTGATAAGTGCACCAAGCCTAGATATTCCTCTTGAGCACAAAGGTGTCAACACGTTGGGGCTGAACATTGAGGATATTGCCCTTCCGGAGCTTGAACGATTCGCGCTTTATCATCGTTCTGACCTGATGGAGTCGATGTATCAAGTTCGCAACGCCGGTCTTGAGATCAAAAGAGCTTGGCTTGAGGCACTGCCAAATTTCTCAGTGGGTTATTCCAGTTACTACGACTCTGATCCTAACTTGCGTAATAATGAGTGGTTTCAGGTAGATTTAAATTTAGCGATTAAGGTGATCGAGTTGCTGACATTGCCTGCAAAACTGGACGAGTTGGAGCAGAAACAAGCATTAGAGAAGTTAACGTCGCTAGCCAATGCGGTAGCGATCATCGGGCAAGTTCGTGCGGCGAATATTGATTACCAATCAGATAGGCTGCGATTGCAGATTCAATCTCAACGCGAAAGAACGTTACAGGAAATAGTGCAGCTTCGTTCAGATCGTTTGAGTTATGAGTTAATGGATGAACTAGAAGTGTACAAAGCCAAGGTACAGCTGATCATCGCAAGAGTGAAAAAGGCACAAGCACATAGTCAATATCAAAGCTCGACTCTCAAAATGTTGGAGCAAGTTGGTGTCGACCTATTTCCCACCACATCCAATGTGGCAAGCAATGAACAGTTCAAACAAACCGTCGAGGCATGGCTCGATGACCTGCCAGTTCGAGTCTCAGCTATGCTCTCACAACGTACTCCACCTCTTACTTAAACACCAAACAATAGGATGTAACTTCAGAGGCGAAATGTTTTTTTGAATTTGTGGCTAGTTGAGTCACGGCCCTTTTTACTATTGAATAGAGCTGAGATAATTTTAAATCATTCGAATCTGAGATAAATATTTATCAGTAAGCTAAATAATCACATTCCATATATTATCTTTATTTTCAATGTATGCCGAATGACAATCGCGTTCCTATATGAGGGATGTGTATGAAAAATAAATTATTAATAACAATGTTAGGCAGTGCGGTTAGTTTGGTTGGTTGTAATTACAGCGATGATGGGTACTTTGATACCCATAACAATCAAGGTGGTCAACACTCTAATTCTCATACGGGGCGAGCGATAAATGAAAAGAGTTTCAGCACTCAATATGAAGTTAGCCCTACTCAACTTCAGCGAGTGGATATAACTCCACGAGATATCATACCAATTGCTACACCTGATACGTTCGCATTCTCCGAGATGAAAATAGAGCAAAAAGGCGTAGATGCCCTATTGACGAACAGCACTCCGCAGCCGGTAAACCGCTTCATAGCAAGGATAGGCGACGACCAGCGTCTTGTCACAATTGTTTTGGACCAAGAAATTCCTGCGTATAGCCAAGCGAGACTGACCTCCGGAACGACGACATTAGAACATATCAAGGTTGTGAACCAAATGCGACTATTTACACCTGAAGTAACCATGATCGGTGAAGATTGTTCTTTAAAGGGGCCTGGCCAGGCATGTTATGCCACGCCAACGAAAGAGCAAAGACAAGTTTATGAAACCATGCTAACGAATATGCATAATTCATTTAATCGTAAGAGCTTTTTAGACAACTTGAACAAATATTTCGCCACTCCAAAGGAGTGCCAGAAATATGATTGTAAGTCATGGACAGACAAAAAACTTAGCTATTCAGAAATGGCATTTTTAAAGTATGGCTCTAAAGGCCATCGCCTATCAATGCGTGTGATGACCGCTCACTATGCTGCCCACGGTATGGGCGGAGGAACGTCACCTGATATAACCAATGCCTTGTCAAATGGGAGGGGATGGGCATCAGCTTGGTGGGAGGTAGTGGATCCAAAGTTTGATTCTAATCGACCTTATACGAATGAAGCTTACAATGTTATATGGCATGAAGTCGCTCATGCTTATGGTTTCAGTCATGAGTCTGGAATGACCTATGGTGCCCAAGCTTCATGGGCATGGAGTGCCATTACGGGAGATAAGTATGGGAAAGACGAGTCTTATATGGAAACTCATGTTACAGAGCATGATAGAAAGAACGTAACCAAAATGAAGTTGCCTTCCGTTCTTATAGAGAAAAAGACGCTAGCAAATAACGAAGTGATGCTAACCTTTTATCGACCAGTAGGTGAAGATGAGGATGACACAATTGATGTGGACTTTTTATCAGCGTCTGAAGTAAGTTTTCAATCTTCGTATTCCAAAGGAACTAACTCAGTAGTGCTCAAGTTCTCCAAACTACCGGAGGCTCCTTTGTATGTTAGAGCGAAAGGTAAGAAAGATGATTATATGGGGACTATTCTTATACAGAAAGATGACCTTATACCTTCTAAGACATACCTAATTGGAGATACAAACTATAAGGTTCTGGCCGATGAACTTTTGAATTATAAAGCCAATGCTTGGGACATTCGAAATACATGTAAGAGTTATGGTGGAATTCTCGCAGAGAAGGCTGAGTATCAAAAGCTATGGGACTTCCTAGAAGCTCATCAGCTAATTGCAGAACTTCCCAAAAACGTATTCTTATCTCGAGACGAGCCTCATGGGTATCGAGTTTGGCAATTGACTTTCGGTGATAACGCTATGGACGCCGTAGAGGTTCCTATGGGAGATCAATTAGGACAGAGTCGAGGTATCGTTTGTTTGTCCAAACGATTCAATTAGGCTCAGGAACACACTCAAGCTTTTCTTAAACACCAACCACTACTTGGTAATCACTTCCACAATTTACCAGACTCAGGGTACGTAAGGTTCGTACCCTGAAAACCCATTCTGTCCCCAATACTTGTTATTCGATTTTGCGTTAAGGACTAAAGCCTGAATGGTTTCCACACGACAGCCTAGCTGTTGTGCTAATTCAAAGACACTGCCCCGAATCACCTCAGAAGTAGAAGTGTTAATTAAGCAATGTTCTTGCTGGTAATGGTTTGATTGTAAATCCATACATGCTCTCCTCTACGTTTGTGGCCCTGGGGGTAAGATCTGACGTTACGGGTCTAGATGCTAGTAACTGCACTTGTACAAATAACATACTATTAAATTATAATAAATGGAATGAAATATTCCAATAAATGTAATTTTTATTCATTTTGAAGGTGGTGATTAGACGTAGACCAGAGCCGTGTAACCTTTCCTCTGATACGTCCGGGGGTGAGGTCGTGCTAGCGCTTTTCCTTACTGGTGCTTCGCTGCGAACTGTACCTAGACAAATGTGGTTGGGAATCCGCGAGCAAATCAGCCCAACTATTTTGGCGGTAGCGTCAATGTTTGTCCTGATGTCGGTATTGTTGTTGGTCACACTGGAGTATTTAGACGACGAAATATGATAGTACGCGGTATTGAGGAGTAATTAGGGTAAAGAGTGCATCAGCTATCTTCGAAGGTAGTGTGAAAGCAAACCATTAACTCAAGCCCCCTTTCTTGTGGGCGCATTTTTCTTGGTCAGAATCAATAATACCTCTAGCTGGTGTTTTTAATAGTATTTCTTGATTTTAATTCCATTAGTTGACCTATTATAATGTTAATAATGACAATACTAGTGCTAGGATATTTAATTTAAAGGATTAACCATGTGTTAATAAAGGTTTATTTGTTCTGGAATTTTATTTGGGTGCTTTGTGTATGTAATAAACGTTATTCCAAGAGTGTTGTTCTAATTGTATTTTGTATTTGTAATTATGAGTTTAGTTATGAGTATGCCTAGCCTATATCACCTTTTTACATCTCATTAGTGTAGTGTTGAAACGGCTACCCATAACGGTTCAAATAAACTAACTATGGATGCAGGAATATGAAAGGAAAATTAAAACCTCTTGCACTATCTGGCTTGGTAGCTATGTTATTCTCGCCAAATGTTATTGCAGTGGAATGTGAAAGTGCTGTTGGGGAAAAGTCTTACTCTGGAGAAGGACAATTATACTCACCTGTTCAGATTAAAGATGTTGATAATATTCGTCGCAACGCTTTTTTCAAAATACAACAAACTGAAGACAGTTATTTGGTATTGAACCCTAATAACTCTTTCTTTCCTCGGGGAGAAGGTTTTAAGGCGTCTAATGATGATGGTACCGGAAGTACGTATCCTGATTCAGATATGCGCCAAAATAAAAACTTCCTAGAAATTTCACAATGGAGAAAAGTCGCAGAGCCGATTAGTTGGCCGTTAATGGTAGAGCAAGATGGCGATCTGGAGCTCTTTATTGAATTAAAAGCGTCAGCGGAGCATCTTAATGAAGATGGAGACGGCTCGACAGTCCGTGTTTTATTGGTCGATCAAGAATCCAATCAAAGTGTAGAGTCGACTTGTCATGTAACAGATAACTCTGATTCCGATGGCGATGCTCAGTGGAAGTTATCGATACCTAATGTACAAAAGGGTTATTACTATTTATCACTGATTGCTGACAATATACCCAGGACCGATGTGGGCACCCTTAAGCGGTTAACCATATCAGGTCAAGCCGCATCTCAATCTAGTGTGGTACGAGCGCGATGGCGACCTGCCGCTGTTCATGCGAGTTTTTCTTCCAGTTACCTTCCTTCAGGCGTCGATGCTGTTCTGACCGTAATGGAAATACAACAATTAACGGAGGGTGGCAGTTCATATTCACCAGTGACTACGCCGTTCGGTTATTACGGCTCTACATTTACCAAGCAGCGACTACCATCTGGATTTAATTTCAGTTTATGGGCGTTTGGTGAGAATGATGAGATCCCAGAGTTCATCCAAATGCCGCATTTATTATCTGTTGGAGACAAAGACGCAACGTATAGCTGGTTTGGGCATGAAGGAACCGGTGTTAAGTTTAGGGATTTTGACCCCTACGAGAACAATGATAACCCGGTACAAATAATCGGCTACTCCACAATATGGGGCGATAAAGATATTGAAGTTGGAGAAGATGGTTATTATCACCATTACTCAACATATTTCTATGATCATGTTTCTAAGGAATTTCGATTATTCGGTACCGCGCATGACGTACCAAATGCGAGCCCTAGAAATAACTACAGCGCCTTTGTTGAAGTCCCCGGTCCTGCCGATGTAGAACGTACTGGCAATCTGTTGAGAACTGTTGCGCATAAAGGTTGGATCCTGGGGAGTGATGAGGTCTGGTATCCAGTGGATACGATGACAACTTCTGGTAAAGGTTCGTTAGAGAACCCACTCAATAAGAACTGGACGGTAGATGAAAACAACGGTCAGTTTTTAATGCATATGGGTGATCTATTTCACTATGCTTCACATGAAGATTCACTGCATCTCTCCAATGTAGAATGGGAACCCGATTACCTTGAAGGCAAAACCTTAGACAACTTTGTTGAATTACCTTTAGAGGTTGAAATTATCTCTGATGTTGTTGAAGTCATTGATGGGGTAGCCGATATTGAATTCTCACTAAATCAGCTTCTAGATGAGACAGAAGTGACCTTGTATTGGGAAACTGAGAACAGACTTACTTATTTAGAAACTATGAGTGGGAGCAATAATACAGGTGACTATCACTTTGAGGCCTGGGATCCGGAACGCTCGATAAGTTTGACGTCCGCAGAACTCAATCAGGGCGTCAATATTATTTCGATAGAGGGGTTAGACCAAGACACTAAGTTCTACTTTAGAATATATGGTCGAAATATCAATGGGCAGACCTTCAGCAAAACTACAGGAAAAATCAACTTTCCAATAGTACCAGATGGGTACAACCAGGAGCTCGTTTTCAGCCGAGTGCTAAGAAATTTTCAAGATGCGTCAGACTATTGTGCAGATCTAGGTGGTGAACTGCCTAGCAAAGACAAAGTGGCTCACTGGCGAGGTATGTATTCTACGTCTGAACACGAACGACACGATTTTCAATATTGGAACTGGACGTCAACTCCGTTGGCGGATGGAAGAGTACCGTATCGAAGTTTATATACGTCATCAGGTGGTGCAGTTCATCAAGATGCTTTATATGGAACGTTATGCCATGTTCCAAATGGAGAGCTAAATTACAACTTACCAAACGGTTATGAAGGTGAAGTTGCGTTTAGTACCAAGAGTCTTACCTTTCCCGAAGCAGAGGCATTTTGTTCTGCCCTAGAAGGAGAGCTACCGACGAGTGCTCAAATTACAGAGTGGCGTAATATGTACTCAACAGATGAGCACCTTCAGCAGGGCTTTGAATACTGGAATTGGACATCGACACCAACAGAAGATGGGAAAGTACCTTATCGGAGCTTGTATACTTCTTCAGGTGGACGTGATTCGATCACTAACTATTACGGTGCTATTTGTAAGGTTGATCGATATAAAATCCGAGGTGCTACACTTGCGGACGGATATGATGATGGGCTCGTCTATGATACAGCAATGACGAAGCGCACTTTCATTGAAGCAACAGAGTATTGTGAATCACTAGGTGGAGCGCTACCGACAACCTCTCAGTTTTCTACGTGGCGAAATATGTATACAAAAGAAGAGCATGAACGTTATGGCTTTCATACTTGGAATTGGACATCGACACCGAAAGAGGATGGAACTGTGCCATATAGAAGCTTGTATACAGGCTCAGGCGGGGCTGCCTCGCCAACCTCAAAATACGGGACCATCTGTCATGTTAACTAGTTTACAACGTTGAGTGCTTCTGTTTGACCTGTAATTTAGGAACATTCGATTACACCAACTTGTTTGGAGAATAGGTTATCGGAGTTGCTCTTTTTCTATAGACTCTTGTCACTATTACTCTTTAAAAATGATAAAGCCCGAGTTGATTGATGACTCGGGCTTTCTGTAGCATCGGTTTTATCTAATACCCCATCAACTGCAACAGATTCTCAGCGGTGCTGATTGCTTCCTTACGATTTGCGATATTGAGCTTCTGATACAAATTACGGATATGTGTTTTAATTGTTGTACCTGCGACGTCCAGCTCTTGAGCAATCTGCTCGTTACTGAACCCGGAATATATCAAACCAAGAACCTGCCATTCTCTTTGTGTTAGAGGGCTAGTGCGTACTAACTCAGGGATATTCGGGTGGTTGATTAACTTTTCCACAAACTCTTCGTTAAAGTGGACGGAACGGCTACGCTGCGTGGTATTGATGTCTTTCATCAATAGTTGTGCGCGATGACGCTCCAAATCCCCTAATTCAGACTTAGAGACCAGTTTCTCAAGCAGATGGCCGATGGTTGCACCGTCGACTAAGAAATTACCAATCATGCCAGTTTGGTTCGTTAAGACTAACGCTTCTTTTAGCAGAGCTTTGGCGGTCTCTTCATCCTGGTTTTGCACATTGAGTACCGCTTCCACAATCAGGTTGCGGTTGCGATCGGTCACTAACTGGTGGGCTTCTGCCTTGTCATTGAGATAGTTTAGAGTTTGCTGAGCATGCTCGAACTGGCCTAGGTTGATTTGGGCACGAGCGATGTTTCGCCACTGAAGCTGCTCGAAGTGGTTACAAGCGTTGTCTGGTCGAATCGCAGTTTCTAGCCATTGTTCGATGGAGTCCACGTCACCGCGTGCTTGCCAGTAGAGGAGCAGCGATAATGAGGCGTTTGCGGTCCAATCAACATGGTAAGTTGACTGTTTCATCAGATGTTGGATCTGCTCAATGAACTTAGCGGCTTTATCGAGCTCCCCGCGACCAATTGCGATGCGTGCAATCATCGAGTAGCTATGAAGGTGCTTGCTCGGTGAATGGTTGCCAAGTACATCAAGTCCTTTATAAGCACACTCTTCAGCTTCATCCAATCGGTTCCAGCACCATAATACTTGCGCACGAACACGCAGCAAGAACTCATGCAATGGGACTTGATGTAGCTGCTGTTCTTCGATGAGTTTCAGTGCGCTATCCTGAATTTCGAACGCGGCTTGTACGTAGCCTTGTGCAATCAGAATTTCACTCTGCTGAAGCTGGGCCCAAAGTGCTTGGTGATAGACATGGTACTGACGCGCGAGCTTTTCAGTCTGCTGCATCATCGACAAAGCACGGCTAAGCTGACCGATGACGTGATTCACTTCACCCACCACCGAAGTTGCCACGATACGGCTGCGATAAACAGAATGGTCGAGTTCACTCAATGCTTGCTCGGCAAGTTCAAGCGCTTTTTCTGGTGAGTTTTGGTTAATGGCAACTTGAGCTAGCAGCGCGTGGAATTCACCTTCTTGCTTCTTCGAGCGCTCAACGTTGCGCGTTTCCATTTCTTTGTCGGCTTTAGCAATCAGCTCGCCAACATCGTTGTAGCGGTGCTGACTTTGCGCCAACCACGCCTGCAACATACACAGCTTTGGCTGGCTATATAATTGGTCTTGGGTCAGGACCGCAATGGCTCCTTCCAGAGTCGCAAGCTCACCTTGGTTGAACATTTTCCAGCCAAACTCGCTTAAGATTTTTGCAACCAACTCACTGTTATTGGCCAGTTGAGCATGACGCAGTGCTTGGTGCGGCACTTTTTGCTCTAGCCAAGCTTCGGCTGCTGCCAAATGAAGTTCGTGTTCCTGCTGAGGAATACGCGCTTTGCGCTCATGGGATAAGAACTCGGCAAACAGATTGTGGAATCTAAACCAGTTATTTTCTCCCTCAAGCGGATAGATAAATAGGCCAAATCGGTTAAGAGATTCAATCATGCTTAGCGCATCGTCGCGCTTGGTTAGGGCGATAACCAGACTGTCATTGAAGTGATCGAGTACTGAACACTGCATCAAGAACTTGCGGGTATCTTTGTCTAACAGGTCAAACACTTCCTCAACCAAATAGTCCCAAAGGTGTGCATGGTTGAATTGAGAAATAGTCTCGACCGATTGGGCAAGAGTACGTTTTTGGTGCTGTGCTTGTAGTGCAAATAACTGCAATGCAGATGGCCAGCCTTCAACGTAAGTGCGCAATGAATCGGCGGTCTCATTATCGATATCGCTAGCGAGTCGTTGGCTAAAGAAACGCGTGGTCTCTTCGGTATCAAAAGCGAGTAGCTCGTTGCCAATCTCGATCATTAAGTCACGCACACGGAGGTTTGCTGTGCCTAAAGGAGGGTTGCCTCGACTGGTAACCACGAGAGTAACATTATCTGGCATGTGCTTAAGGAAAAAGCGCATCGCTTCGTGAATCTCTTCGTCAGTGATTAAGTGGTAGTCATCAAGGACGATATAGCACTCGTTATGATAGCTCGTCAGTTCTGCAAACACTTCACTAAACAGGGAGTGGAGTGAAGAGAATTGACGACGCTCTGCCAAGGTTTGTGCATTTGGACACGTGTTATTCGTGGCTTTGTTGATGGCCTGCAATAGGTAGTTGACGAAGCGGAATGGGTCGTTGTCACTTTCATCGATGCTGTACCAGCCAACGTTTGGTTTATCTGATAGCCATTGAGCTGCCATCGTTGTTTTGCCGTAACCGGCGGGCGAGCGAAAAAGTACAAGCTTATAAAATGGAGCCTGTGCTAGCAGGTCCAATACTCGTGGACGCACAATAGCGTTATGTAAGCGTCCAGGTCGAGTTAGTTTTGAAGGAATCCACATAGATATTTCCTACCAATTTATTATGTTCTACTCCGTCGGGGAGTAGGGAGCGAGTCACCAGAGCTTTTTATTGCACGTTCGATGGTATGAGAGAGTGAGCTCTACATTTATTGATCGAGGGCTATATTTTGATTTTTAAGCTTTTTTCACAGCTACTACGCCTTATAAGTGTGATTGATATCACTTTTATTGCTTAGTATGGAGTGTGAATGGTCTGTCATGTATACAAAAAAACCTTGTGATTTGCGGCTTTTTTCGAGGCTAATTGTGATCTGAACAGCAGAATTTGTATTTAGTCCGATAATGGATAGCAAATGTTTCTTAATTAACGCTTAGAGTGAAATGTGAGCTTGGCGTGATCGTTATCACCAGAAAAAACAGAATGGTTAACCGGAATGGGAGATCGATCACTAAGTGGAGGGGAGTACGCCCTCTACGCCCTCCTCACTCATCCTCCATGGAGTCGGAACTAGGAGGATGTTTATGGAAACGTCACCATGCACGATATGGGACAGATGGATAAAAACTTAAAGTGAGATTTCTTAATGAAACCTACTCAGCAAAAACAATTTGATAAAGCTTCTTTCCAAGAAAGTGTTAAAAAGCACCTGTCTGCTACTTACGCAACGACTGTCGAGGCTGCTTCTGAGCGCCAATGGTATCTAGCAATGGGTCGAGCGTTAGCGGAATTAACTACGTTTGACCTTCTTGCTACTGAAGCGGACGAGCGCATCAAAAAAGCAAAAAGTGTTAACTACCTATCTCTTGAGTTCTTGATTGGTCGTTTGACGGGTAACAACCTGATCAGCATGGGCTTGTATGAGCAGATCACTGAAGCAATGGCTGAGCTAGGTCATAATCTTACCGATCTTCTTGAAGAAGAGCGCGACCCATCACTTGGTAACGGTGGTCTTGGTCGTCTAGCGGCATGTTTCATGGATTCATGCGCCGCTCAAGAATACCCAACGGTAGGCTACGGTCTGCACTATGAATACGGCCTATTTAAGCAGTCATTCAAAGATGGCCGTCAACAAGAAGCACCAGACGCATGGCGCGGTGTAGAAGGTTATCCATGGGAAGTGGCGCGTCCAGAACTTGCGCAAGAAATTGGCTTTTACGGTCACGTTGAAGTTGTCAACGAGAACGGTAAAGAAGTTCGTAAATGGGTTCCTGGCATGACAGTAAAAGCGATGCCTTGGGATCTACCTATCGTAGGTTACGAGTCAGAAACAGTGTACCCATTACGTCTTTGGGAATGCCAAGCTATTGCACCATTCTCATTGGCAAGCTTCAACAATGGTGATTACTTCGAAGCACAGCACGCGCTAATTGACGCGGGTAACATCACTAAGGTTCTATACCCGAACGACAACCATGAAAAAGGTAAGACTCTGCGTCTAATGCAGCAGTACTTCCACTCAGCAGCGTCAGTGCGCGATATCCTGCGTCGTCATGAAGCAGCGGGTTACACGCTAGCATCTCTACCTAAGCAAGAAACTATTCAGCTAAATGATACGCACCCAACGATCGCAATTCCTGAACTAATGCGCATCCTTCTTGATGAAAAAGGCATGAGTTGGGATGACGCGTGGGCGATTTCTTCTAAGACATTTGCATACACTAACCACACACTACTTCCAGAAGCACTAGAGACATGGCCTGAGTCCTTAATCCAGCGTCTACTTCCGCGTCACATGGAAATCATCTTTGAAATCAACCACCGCTTCCTGCAAGAAGTACGTGCAATGTGGCCTGGTGATGGTGAGAAGCAAGCGAAACTGTCTATCATCCAAGAAGGCTTCCATCGCATGGTTCGTATGGCGAACCTATGTGTTATTGGTTCATACGCGGTTAACGGTGTAGCTGCACTTCACTCTCAATTGGTTAAGAAGGACCTATTCCCAGAGTTCGATGCAATGTACCCAACGCGTCTGCATAACGTGACTAACGGTATTACGCCTCGTCGTTGGTTGAAGTTCTGTAACCCTGGTCTATCTGCTCTGATTACTGACAAGATCGGTGATGAGTGGCCTGCGAAACTAGAACAGCTTGAAGGCATCGCTAAGTTTGCTGATGACGCTAAATTCCAGAAGGAATATATGGCTGTTAAGAAGCAAAACAAACAGCGCCTTGCGGATTGGGTTTCTGAGAACATGGGTATCGAGCTAGATACTAACGCTATCTTTGATGTTCAAATTAAACGTTTACACGAGTACAAGCGTCAGCACCTTGACCTTCTACACGTACTAGCGCTTTACCACCGCCTACTGAAAGATCCTTCTTTCGACATGGTTCCACGCGTTGTGTTCTTCGCAGCGAAAGCAGCGCCAGGTTACCACCTAGCGAAAGAAATCATCTTTGCAATCAACAAGATTGCTGAGAAAGTGAATAATGACCCACGTATTGGCGGTAAGCTGAAAGTGGTATTCATCCCTGATTACCGAGTAAGCATGGCTGAGATCATCATCCCAGCAGCAGATGTGTCTCAACAAATCTCTATGGCAGGTAAAGAGGCATCGGGTACAGGTAACATGAAGATGGCTCTAAATGGTGCTCTAACTATCGGTACGATGGATGGTGCGAATGTTGAGATTCGTGAAGAAGTAGGCGACGAAAATATCTACATCTTCGGCCTAGATGTTGACGGTGTTAAAGAAGTGAAGGCGGCGGGCTATAACCCTTACGACTACTACAACGCGGATCCTCTACTAAAAGCATCTCTAGACCTACTTCTAGGTGATGAGTTTACTCCAGGTCAACCAGGTCTACTGCGTGCTACCTACGATAGCCTACTAGATGGCGGTGACCCTTACCTATGTCTTGCTGATTTTGCTTCTTACGTTGAAGCACACGAAGCGATGGACGCGCAATACCGTGACCAAGCAGGCTGGGCTAAGAAAGCGATTCTGAACACTGCTCTAGTTGGTAAGTTCAGCTCTGACCGAAGCATCAGAGACTACGTGAATAACATTTGGAAACTAGAAGCAGTTTCTCGTTAACCACGATGACCAAGGTGCTCAGAGAGTGCCTTGGTCGCTTTAATTGCTTCATCTCTGTTTTAGCGCCATCCCTGCGCGGGCAGGGATCTTCTAACAGCGATAATGAATACTTTGAGTAGATTTCTGCCTGCGTAAATGCGCGATGAGCAGGAATGACGAAAATAGACTGTCGAGCGGCATAATAAGCTCGAATCAAGAATTACACTAACCCTACCGTTTTGAAGGTTAAAGAAGTCCTTCGGAGAGAGCGATGACAGAACAAACAGCATTAAAACAAGTTGCTGAAATGGCAAAAATAGCCGACAGCTACGTAAGTGCGTGGGGCAGTCCAGCGAAAGTAGAAGACGAAACAATTCTTCGTCTGCTAGCGTCTTTAGGCTATGACACCACAAATGATGAAACTTTGCTTAAATCTGCTGAGAAAAAGCATAAAAAAGAAGTGATTGAACCAGTTCTTGTTGTTAAAGACGAGGATGCGGTTGAAGTCGAACTTCATTTAGGTGTTAGCGCTCGCGAAAGCGATTTCAGCTGGCGTTTAGAGACCGAGCAGGGAGAAGTACTTGAAGGCTATCTTCAATCTCAAATCGTTCGTGATGAGCGTGCTGAGGGTGGCCCTTTAGTATTTTCGTTACCTAGTGACCTACCATGGGGTTACCATAAGCTTTACCTAGAGCGTAAGCGTCGCAAAGCCCCTTATGAAATGACACTGATTCGTACGCCACGTGCCTGTTTCAAACAGAGTGCCATTGACCATGGCAAGAAACTATGGGGTCCGAGTGTCCAGCTTTATACGTTACGCACTCAGCACAACTGGGGTATTGGTGACTTCGGTGATCTAAAACAGTTGGTGGCAGACATTGCTGCGCGTGGTGGTGACTTTGTTGGTTTAAACCCAATTCATTCACTATTCCCAGCCAACCCAGAAGGAGCAAGCCCTTACAGTCCTTCTTCTCGTCGTTGGTTGAACATACTCTATATCGATGTGAGCTCTGTCGCTGAATTCGCTTTGAGCGCTGATGCTCAGCAAATGGTCGGCAGCTCTGACTTCCAAGCTCGCCTTCAGAAGGCGCGTGATTCCCACTGGGTTAATTACACTGAAGTCGCGGATCTGAAAATGAGCGTGTTACCTCTTCTTTTTGAAGAGTTTAAATCTCGTCATTTGGATAAGCAGTCTGAGCGCGCAAGATTGTTCTTAGATTTTGTGGAAGAGGGTGGCGAAAGCCTTCTGCATCAGGCGGCATTTGACGCGATCCATGCCGAATTGCACGCAGAAGATTCAAGTGTTTGGGGGTGGCCTGTTTTCCCTGAGAAATATCGCCGTTTTGAAAATAGCGCTACTCAGAAATTTATCGCTGATAACCGCGATAAAGTTCAGCTTTACATGTACTTACAGTGGATCGCTGATGTTCAAATCAACGAAGCACAAGCACTTGCCGAAGAAAAAGGCATGGCTGTAGGTCTATATCGTGACTTGGCGGTTGGCGTTGCAGATTCTGGCTCTGAAACTTGGGCAGACAATGGCAACCTTGTGATGGATGCAAGCATTGGTGCTCCACCTGATATTCTAGGTCCGTTAGGTCAAAACTGGGGTCTACCTCCACTGAACCCACAAGTATTGCAAGCGACGTCCTATGATGCCTACATCAAGTTACTGCGCGCTAACATGAAACATTGCGGTTCACTACGTATTGACCACGTACTAGGCCTGTTGCGACTATGGTGGATTCCAAAAGGTGAAAATGCCACTAAAGGTGCTTATATCTACTATCCAGTGGAAGACATGCTAGCCATCTTAGCGCTTGAATCACATCGTCATCAATGTAGTGTGATTGGTGAAGACTTGGGTACGGTGCCAGATGAAATCGTTGAAATCCTTCGTGAAGCAGGCGTCCACTCGTACAAGGTGTTCTTCTTCGAAACAGCAGAAGATGGTGGTTTCATCTCACCAGCGCACTACGCCGATCAGTCAATGTCAGCACTATGTACGCACGACATGCCGACATTACGTGGTTTCTGGCATTGTGACGACCTAAAAATGGGTAGCGAGATTGGTCTTTACCCTGATAAAGAGCAACTTGAAGGCTTGTTTGATGATCGACTGGAATGTAAACAAGGCATTCTTGATAGCGTAGCATGGCACGGTTATCTACCAGAAGGTGTTGGTCGTGATGCTAGCCTAGTGCCGATGGACGCTTATTTAAGTGAAGCACTTCAGCTGCATGTTGCTGCGGGCGCATCAACGCTATTGAGTGTCCAGCTTGAAGATTGGTTAGAAATGGATAAGCCAGTTAACATCCCTGGAACGGTGAATGAGTATCCGAACTGGCGTCGCAAACTGTCGATGAACCTTGAGGAAATCTTTACTCAAGAAGGGGTGAATCGTATCGCGAAACGTCTAACGGAAGTGCGCGCTAACGCAAGCAAATAATCCGCCTCAAAATCGCTAATCAAGCACGGCTTCTTCAGAGATTTGTTCTGTCATCTCTGGGAGTCGTGCTTTTCTTTTTATCGCTTGTCACTATTGGGATTTATATTGTAAAGAAGTGCGTAAAAATACCGTATTGCACCCGAAAATTAGGGTTAAATCACTTCCCGTATAGGTGCAATCAAGTACAATGAAACCTTGCTGGTAGCCCGCGCTTTGCGGGCTTTTTTATAGTGCCTCAAACGTCAGTGAAACCAACTATTGGTTTCGAAAAAATAATCATGGGGCTATTTAAGGTCGAGGGAGATGAACGTTGAATAATAAAGGGCTTAAAAAACTAAAACAGGCGTACGATCGACTCTCGAGTGCATCGTTTGCTGATCCATTTTCATTCTTAGGACCTTATCTACAGGAAGAAGGTATTGCCTTAAGAGTATGGATGCCAGGTGCCGATGGGGTAGCCGTTGAACTAGCATCAGGTGAAAGACTACCGATGGTGAGAGATGAGGCGTCAGGTTTTGTTCTCAAATCTGATTTGGACCTGCGATTTACTCACTATCAGTTAGCGGTAGATTGGAATGGTACTGAGCAAATGCTGGATGACCCATACCAATATCACGCTTTGTACGCAGAATACGATGAGTTACATACACCAAAAGAGATGTATCACCATATGGGCTCACAATTTATCTCGCTTGAGCGAGACGGTGAGAACATTGAGGGGACACGCTTTTTGGTTTATGCCCCTCATGCTACAGCGGTTAGTTTAGTCGGTAGCTTCAATGCTTGGGATGGGCGTCGTAATCCAATGCAGCGATTGGATTATGGAATTTGGGGTATTTTTATTCCAAATCTGCCAGAAGGAGCACAATACAAATTTGAATTGAAAGGACCAAATGGTGAAGGCTTACCGCATAAAGCGGATCCTTGGGGCTTCTACTCCGAGCAATACCCTTCTTTTTCATCAGTGACTTACAATCATAATCGCTACGATTGGCAAGATGAAAAGTGGCAATCTCGACCTGTCACCGAAAAGCGTAAAGAGGCGCTGTCGTTTTATGAGTTGCACGCAGGTTCGTGGAAGCGCAATGATAATGGCGATTTCCTGACTTATCGTGAATTGGCCACCGAACTTATCCCTTATTTGACCGATATGGGTTATACCCATGTTGAGCTAATGCCAGTGTCTGAACACCCATTCTACGGTTCTTGGGGCTATCAACCAGTTGGGTTGTTCGCACCGACGAGCCGATTTGGTTCCCCAGATGACTTTAAGTATTTCGTAGATCAGTGCCACCAAGCAGGCTTAGGTGTTGTTCTGGATTGGGTACCTGCACACTTCCCATCAGATGATCATGGCTTGGCGAATTTCGATGGTACGCCTCTATTCCACGATCCTGATCCGCGTCGTGGCTGGCACCAAGATTGGAATTCTTATATTTACGATTTAGGCCGTGAACATGTTCGTCGCTTTTTAGTGTCCAATGCGCTTTATTGGTTTGAGCAGTTCCATATTGATGGTATTCGCGTTGATGCCGTTGCGTCGATGTTGTATCTAGACTATTCGCGTAGTCACGATCAGTGGATTCCAAACGTCGATGGCGGTCGCGAAAATTACGATGCTATCGCAACCCTTAAGTGGATGAACGAAGAAGTCTACAAGCACTTCCCGAATGCGATGACCATTGCTGAAGAATCGACCGCATTCCCAGGCGTATCGGCTCCGACCTTTATGGGTGGTTTAGGCTTTGGGTTTAAATGGAATATGGGGTGGATGCACGACAGCCTTTCTTATATTCAAGAAGACCCTATTAACCGTAAATACCATCACGATACCATCACATTCCCGCTTGTTTATGCCCATAGTGAGAACTATGTTCTTTCACTATCACACGATGAAGTGGTATACGGTAAGCACTCTATTCACAATAAAATGCCGGGTGATGAGTGGCAGCAAACTGCCAACTTACGAGCGTATTTAGGCTATATGTATGCGCAACCTGGCAAGAAGCTTAACTTCATGGGAGCTGAGTTTGGGCAAACCGGTGAGTGGAACCACGATGACCAGTTACAGTGGTTCTTGTTAGATTTTGACCGTCATCAGGGCGTGCAAGCGCTAACGCGTGACTTAAACAAACTGTATCGTAATGAGAAATCACTGTTCGAACTCGACTCAGAACCTAAAGGCTTTGAGTGGCGTCTTCAAGATGCGGCAGAAGCGAGTATTCTAGCTCATGAACGTATCAGTGAAGAAGGCGAACGTATGTTAGTGATCAGTAACTTTACCCCTGTACCCCATGAAGCTTTCCGCTTAGGTGTGCCGTTAGCAGGTAAGTATGAGCTGATGTTAAATACCGATGACTCTATCTATGCTGGTAGTGGGTTTGGTGCGGTGCAAACTGCATTGACTGAGCAAATGGAAAGTGAAGCACAACCACAATCGTTGTCGTTACGCTTACCACCGCTTTCAACGGTATTCTATAAGTACTTAGGTTAGCGATCATTTTGACTTAATGATCTAAGCCCAGCTAATGCTGGGCTTTTTTGTATCTGGAGAAACTAGCTGAATAGTCTACACTCACTAAACCTAACTCAATAAAAAATAAGGTTTATTAATGATCACTGCGCTGTACGCCTCTCTTTTAGCTTGCCTTATGCTTTGGTTAGCTTTTCAAGTAATCAAACAACGACGAATTAATCAGGTAGCATACGCAGATGGCGGTGTAGAAGGGCTCCAAATTGCCAGAAGTGCTCAAGGCAATGCGATGGATTATATCCCTATTACGCTGATATTGATGGCGCTGGTAGAGTACAATGGGGCTCCCGCTATTTGGATTCATCTAACGGGACTCAGCTTTGTTATTGGTCGTATTCTACATGCTCATGGCATTCTAAATAAGCGCTTTAAAGGGCGTGTTCTAGGCATGCAAGTCACCGTGTTGGTTATCGTAGGGCTTATCTTATCTAACCTCGTTTATCTGCCGTTCGATAGGTTGTTATAGTCTATGAAAGTCGCACTTCCTCCCGCTTGGGTAATGGTTTCAGTTGGGTTAATTCTTAATATTACGGCCATCATTTTATCGAGTCAGGTGCTTGATAAAATGTCTGGGGAAGTCGCGATGCTTCAGGAGCGTAAAAACAGTAATCTATACTCCATCCAACTTGCCTGGAACCAAGTGGAAACACTGGAACGAAAGCGAGAAACCTTGCAGCTTCATCTCGCTCAATCTCAAACTATCACGCCAGAAATTTCTCAATTACTAAGAGGACAGCTCGCTCGATGGGTAAACGCTGATGTCCCAGAAATAGAGTTAGCTAACCTTTCTGAATTGATGCGTTTGATTAATAAAGCACAGCAAGGACAACGCAACATTATCGATGAACTATACTTGGATAACCTGTCGCTGACTGAAGCGATTCAATTTGTGGAAGAAGAAATGGCGTATTATAAGAATATCGCGCTGTTTTTGCAGATCTTTGGTTTAGCGTTGATTCTAGCTCGGGACTTGTCTGTTCGTTGATAGGGAAACGGGATCCTTGATAACCTCCCATTCTTGAGTTTGATCTCAGGCTAGTTCCAACTTAGCCCGAGATTCCACGATAACTAGACAGGATAGTTGTGATAACCCAACTGCTCAGAAATGGTCCTTCCGGCATTGTGTAGGAGAGTGATGTATTCTGCTTTCTTCTCTTCGTCGAAACGGATGATGGGGAAGGAGACAGAGACTGCAGCGATAGCATGGCCGAAACGGTCGTAAACAGGGACAGCGATGCAACGTAGTCCAGGCTCTTGCTCTTCGTTGTCTTCACCATAATGACATTCACGAACGGTGTTCAGCTCTTCAATCAGTTGCTCTGTGTTGTCGTGGGTTTTGTCTGTGTGTTTGATGAATTCGACCGTGTCTAATATTACACGAACTTCTGCGTCAGGAAGGTGGGAAAGTAGCACTTTACCTATCGCTGTGCTGTAGAGTGGATTGCGGCGGCCTACCCGAGAATGCATACGTAAGTGATAGCTTGAATCTATTTTGTGTAAATAGATGATCGAACCATCGTCAATAGAACCCAAGTGAACCGTTTCATTAGTCACTTTGTTAATCTCACGCATTTCTTTATCTGCAATATCAATAAGGTCGACAAACTCCAATGATTTCGAACCAAGTTCGAACATTTTAAGAGTAAGTGCGTACTTATCTGCTTCTCCTTCCTGAGAAACGTAACCGAGCGTTTTCATGGTTTGTAGGAAACGATAGGTCGTCGCTTTTGACATCATGAGTCTTTGTGACAGTTCTGAAACGCCAATTTCCTTTTGCTCGCCCAAGGCTTGCAGAATATTGAACACTTTGAGTACCGAGGACACGGCTTCTGGCTGCGTGGACTTATCCATCTATCTTCCTTTGATTTTTTGTTGTGGGCGCGATTATAGCCTTGCAACCTTACCATGTCAGTAATTTCAAAAAGGCTTTTCATAAAAATTAGAACCGAATAGTGCGATTGCGTTCACAAACTTGTATAAGTTAAATATAAAAATGAAACAGCATTTCAAAAATAACTTTAATGTGATTCATTTTTTGTGTATGGTTAATTTAACAACAGTGAGAACTTTCTAAGGTTCGTCCTCGAATACATCTATGAAGGAATAAAAAATGATTCTTGATTCATTCAAATTAGACGGGAAAGTCGCAGTCGTAACTGGCTGTGATACTGGTTTGGGCCAAGGTATGGCATTGGGTCTGGCTAAAGCAGGTTGTGATATCGTCGGAGTGAATATTGTTGAGCCGACAGAAACCATTGCTCTTATGGAAGAAACGGGCCGTAAGTTTATCGACATTCGTGCTAATTTGATGAAGTTAGACGACATTCCAGGAATCGTAGACCGTGCAGTTACCGAATTAGGTCGAATTGATATCCTAGTTAACAACGCAGGTATCATCCGACGTAACGATGCTATCGATTTCTCAGAGCAAGACTGGGATGACGTGATGAATATCAACATCAAGTCGGTGTTTTTCATGTCTCAAGCAGTCGCTAAGCAGTTCATCGCTCAAGGCGAGGGCGGTAAGATTATCAATGTTGCCTCCATGCTTTCGTTCCAAGGTGGCATACGTGTTCCATCATATACCGCTTCAAAAAGTGGCGTGATGGGTGTAACGCGTTTGATGGCAAATGAGTGGGCCAAAGAAGGCATCAATGTTAACGCAATTGCACCTGGATATATGGCGACGAACAATACTGCGGCGCTACGTGCAGACGAAAAGCGTAACGCAGAAATTCTAGAGCGTATTCCTGCCGATCGTTGGGGTACGCCAGAAGATCTAGCAGGTCCCTGTGTATTCTTAGCTTCACAAGCATCAGACTATATTAATGGTTATACCATTGCGGTTGATGGTGGATGGTTGGCACGCTAACCGGAGACGATTAGGTGATGGACGCGTACATTGTTGGGCAGATACTAGGGTTTGTAAGTTATGGTTTAGGTATTTCTACCTTTTACCAAAAAAACGACAAACGACTGAAGATTTTGATGCTGGCACTGAACGTTAATCACCTTATCCACTTTTTATTGTTGGGTTCGTTAACTTCTGCGTTAGCTGCTGCACTCTCTGCGGTCAGAACAACTGCTGCCATTTACACAAGTTCCAAAATCGTCGCTCTGATTTTCATTGCGTTGAGTCTTCTCTTAGGTGGTGTGATAGCCGAAAACTTATCGCAGCTTTGGCCAATTTTAGGGGCGGCAATTGGTACTTATTCGCTGTTTATGCTTCAGGGCATTGCGATGCGAATCGGTTTTTTATTAGGTGCAGTGTGCTGGTTAACAAACAATATTATGGTGGGTTCAATTGGCGGCGTCCTGCTCGAAGCTACGCTTCTATTAACAAATTTATTGACCATTTTTAGATTAGCTCGCGATGGTCAGCGCACGGTTCATGATGTTTGAGCCGTAGCATGGCCAACGTATTGGTCGACAACACAGTTATTTAGTTTTAGGAAAATTCGCGGTTAATAAGGCCGTTGGGGAAAGAACATGAAAATTGCACTGATGATGGAAAACAGCCAAGCACCGAAAAATGCTATGGTAGCGGCTGAATTAAATACAGTAGCGGGCGGTTTAGGCTACGACGTATTTAACGTAGGTATGATGGATGAAAATGACCATCACCTTACCTATATTCACCTTGGTATTATGGCGAGCATTCTACTGAATTCAAAAGCGGTGGACTTTGTCGTGACTGGCTGTGGCACAGGACAAGGCGCGATGATGGCAAGCAACCTTCACCCAGGAGTAGTATGTGGCTACTGCCTAGAGCCATCTGATGCATTCCTTTTCAATCAAATTAACAACGGTAATGCGATTTCACTGGCGTTTGCGAAAGGCTTTGGTTGGGCCGGTGAACTGAATGTACGTTATATCTTTGAAAAGGCCTTCACTGGTAATCGCGGCGAAGGTTACCCTATTGAGCGTGCAGAACCTCAACAGAAAAATGCTGCGATTTTGTCAGAAGTAAAAGCTGCCGTTTGCAAAGATGTTATGGCGTCACTGCAGGCCATTGACCAAGAGTTAGTGAAAACGGCGGTCGGTAGTGCTCAGTTTCAGGAATGCTTTTTCTCCAACTGCCAAGAACCGGAACTGGCAGAGTATGTACGCACACTTATCGATTAATATACTGTGCATTGAAGTTTTAAAAGCCGACGTATGGTCGGCTTTTTTGTACTGAGAAGCGGCTCATTGTTTACACAATAAACGCTTGTCGACATTTAAGAAGCGTTTTACTTTGGTATTTAACTTAAAGAGTAATAACGAGTAATTTGATGCAATCTATTTATTCGCTTTCGGAGTTATTCCCAGCAGTAACAGTCCATTCCCTTGAGCAAGGTGATGGATTTTCGGAACGCTCTCCAATGAAAGTAAACGATTCGCAAACTCCGCTCCGCTATCCCCATCGGCTCATTTCCGATATATGCTCCCCTGAACTGCTTGAATTTCCGCCTGAGCGAAGCAATGGTCACGCTATTCTCATTATCCCTGGTGGAGGCTATCAAATTGTATCGATTGATAACGAAGGCGTAGAGGTGGCAAAGTGCCTTAGCGAAATGGGTTATCATGCGTTCTGTTTAAATTATCGACTGCCTATTAAAAACAATGGCTCTGACATAGAAAAGCTTGCGCCCATCGTCGATGCAAGAGCAGCATTGACTTTGATTCGCCAGCTAGTCCCCATGGCAAGGGTAGGTATCATGGGCTTTTCCGCAGGTGGTCATTTAGCCGGATGGTTAAGTACCGATACGCTTTCTAACCGACCAGACTTCACTTGTTTAATGTATCCTGTGGTATCGATGACCTCTGGTGTCGCTCATTTGGGTTCTTATGAGAATGTCGTTAATGCCTTAAACGATGCGCAGCAAATAAGTTTGTTGTCTATTGATGAGCGTATTTCCCCAGATGTTGCCCCGATGCTCATTATGCACGCTAAAGACGATGATGTTGTTGTAGTTGAACATAGCCTTAAGCTGCACAATGCACTAGTGGCAGCATCTGTGTCTAGTGAACTCACATTATTTGAGCGAGGTGGACATGGGTTTGGCGTCTATGTCCGAGAAGGAAGTGATGCCGACGATTGGCTACGACGTTTTGATGATTGGGTACGCAAGGTGGATTATTGTCAGTAATGATGCACGAGAGCGATGGTGCAAGTTAACGTTATTTCTACAAAGTAGCGTTATTCACACAAAGGTATCGTTGCGCTAATACAGGTCACCAAATTCGCGTAAAAAAATGTAAAGTCGTCTCAAAGGCTATTGTGTGTTCCAGCTTGGATAGGTATCTTCAGACTCAGAATTTTTAAGTGTTTTTTCTACTTATTTGAATGAGACGTTGTGATGCTCGCTAAAAGCGTATCTACAATCTGTAGCTTGCTAGCGATACTGGTAATATTCGTATTATCCAGTGGAGCAGTGCGTGCAGAAGTCTCGTTACCGCAATCAACACTGAGCATGGCGCAAGTCATCCATGTGAAGTTCTGCGGTATCACCTCCGATACATTGCAAACTAAGGACTCAGGCTGTTGTGAGCCTGGAGGAACCTGCTTCGAAAAGCAGTGTTGTTCCCATGGTCACGCATCAGGCTCTGCTTTAGTTGAGACGTCACAAGATTCTCGCCTTGCTCCGTATCGTTATGAACTCACACAAAGACTGGCTAGTCTTTATACGAGCGCAGATATGCACTCACTCTACCGGCCTCCCATCGCCTAGTTCCTATCTTACAGCGCTTCGCTGTTAACAATTTTATTGTGTGATTATTCACGCGAACTTGTTGTGCGTGCAAATAAAGCTATTTGCACCGTCCTGTGATGGGAATAAAAAATGAAAACTAAATCCAAAGCTTGTGGCAAGCTCAATGCCATGTCTCTGTGCTATCTCATTCGTTGTAGTAAATTAGGAGGTTGTGATGTCGCATAAACAGCTACCTATTTTACTGTTTGTCTCTGTGTGCCTTATTTGGGGGACGACGTGGTTTGCAATGGAAGTAGCCGTTCAGACTATTCCACCAATTTTCGCAACGGGGATGCGTTTTCTCATCGCTGCCCCTCTATTGGTGATGCTGGCGAAATACCTAAAACAACCATTATTCTTTCCTAAAGGAAAGCGAGCGTGGATGTATGTGGTCGCCATTTTCTACTTTGCGATTCCGTTTACGTTGATGATATTTGGCGAGCAATATATTTCCTCTGGGTTGGCTTCGATTATCTTCGCCAACATGCCGATTGCGGTGATGGTTATGTCGAGCCTGTTTCTTGGTTTACGCCTGCGAAAAGTTCAAATCGCAGGACTGCTAGTCGCGGTGTTAAGTCTCATTCTGATTCTGGCGACAGAGATGAAATTGGGAGGCAAAAACTACTTGGTTGGCTTTGCTGCCCTAGGGGGGGCGGTAGCGATTCATGCAGTTATGTATGTGTTTATGGAACGGTTTTGCAAAGGCACGCCAGTGCTGACCTATAATGCGGTACCAAGCTTTCTTGCGTCATTGTTTTTGTTGTTCACTTCTTGGGTGATTGAGCAACCAGACATAAGCCTGTTCACATTGGACTCGATGACAGCGGTGTTGTACCTAGGGGTATTTGCTAGTGTCGGCGGCATTGTGGCGTATTTCAAATTAGGTCAGGTGTCTACGCCGTTTACTGCTTCGATCTGTTTTCTGTTCTTTCCGCTTATCGCATTGAGTATTTCTACATGGATTGCTGGGAACTCGATCTCGTTAGTATCTGTGGGTCTACTTTTACCTTTGCTTGGCGGGATTTTTGTCACCAAAGCCGAACCTGAGTTTTGGTTAAAGTATCAGCGAACAAGACCGAAACCACAGTTGTGTGAGATGTGTATGAAGGAAATGATGGACTAACTTTCACTTACGTTTAGCAAAAAAAAGCCGCCCAGAGAAGACTCTGCGCGGCTTTCTGTTGAGTTCAATGATTAGCTCGCAATTTGCGCTTTTTTCGTTGAACCAGATTTAGATGCGTTAACCAATAGGATTCCCACAGTCAGTACCATTGAACCGCAAAGTAGGAACAATAGGCGTCCTGTTGGTTCATTTGGAATTAGAGCCATAGCAAGGATACCGAAACCAGCCACACTGATAAGTTTACCTAGCATTGAACGTTGTTTAGTATCTAGATTTTGCTGCTCTTCACCTTCTGCAACAATCGGGGTATTCCAGTTGGTAAATAACTGTTCTACTTCTTTCTCACGCTCAGGCGATAGTCCTCGGTAGAATTTAGTCGTTAGGATGAAGAAGCCACCAGTGAACACAACGTGTGCTGCTAAGCTCAATCCAACTTTAAGATCTCCCCACTCACGACCTGTTAGAGCTTGCTCCAAACCGAACAGGTGCTCGATGTCTTCTGCTTGTAGTGAGATACCGAAGATGTAAGAAACGAAGCCACCGACGATAAGTGTTGCCCAACCAGCCCAATCTGGCGTTTTGCGAATCCACATACCAAGTAGCACAGGGATAAGCATTGGGAAGCCGATAAGCGCTCCAACGTTCAATACGATGTCGAATAGGCTCAGGTGACGCAATGAGTTAATAAACAAACCGATACCGATGATGATAAAGCCCATCATGATAGTGGTAAGTTTACTTACTATAACTAGCTCTTTTTGAGACGCGTGAGGGCGAACAATAGGGCTGTAGAAGTTCATCACAAAGATACCAGCATTACGGTTTAGACCAGAGTCCATCGAAGACATAGTCGCCGCGAACATAGCTGACATAAGTAGACCTACCATGCCTGCTGGCATTACGTTCTGCACAAATGCTAGGTATGCCGCGTCACCGCCTACTGAACCATATTGCTCAGCAAAGTCAGGCATAAATGCTGCTACGTACCATGGTGGTAGGAACCAAATTAGTGGGCCAACGACCATTAGGATACAGGCTAGACCAGCCGCTTTACGCGCGTTCTCACTGTCTTTAGCACATAGGTAACGGTAAGCGTTGATGCTGTTGTTCATAACACCGAACTGTTTAACGAAGATGAACACTACCCAAAGGATAAAGATGCTCACATAGTTCAGGTTATTACCCATCATGAAGTCGCCTTGGAAATTATCTACGATATTTCCTAGACCACCACCGTGGAAGTACGCTGCAACTGCACAGGTGATTGTCACAGCCATGATGACCAACATCTGCATGAAGTCAGATGCTACGACCGCCCATGAACCACCTGTTACTGCCATTAGCATCAGTACTAGACCAGTAACAACGATTGTTGCTTCCATTGGGATGTTGAATACAGCTGCCACGAAGATTGCTAGACCGTTCAACCAAATACCGGCTGAGATCAAGCTGTCTGGCATACCAGCCCAAGTGAAGAACTGCTCTGAAGTTTTACCGAAGCGTTGACGAATCGCTTCAATTGCCGTTACTACTCGTAACTGACGGAATTTTGGTGCGAAGTAGAGGTAGTTCATGAAGTAGCCAAATGCATTGGCTAAGAATAGGATTACAACAACGAAACCGTCGTTGAACGCGCGTCCTGCGGCACCTGTAAACGTCCATGCTGAAAACTGTGTCATGAAAGCGGTAGCACCTACCATCCACCATAACATCTTACCGCCACCTCTAAAGTAATCACTGGTCGACGTGGTGAATTTACGGAACATCCAACCGATAGCGATCAGGAAAAAGAAGTAGGCGAGTACTACAAGAGTATCAATAGTCATGTTTCAGCCTTATATCATTCATACTGACGATTATAGTAAATAATCCTCTTGTAGTTTTGTATTACAATAAGCTTAAAGTGTGATGGGAGACGCATCTTTATTTTGTGTGGAAAACGATACATAAATCCTCACAAATTAACTCTAATACAAATCAACGAGTTATGAACGAGTTATATTTGAATTTGCTTTGCCTATTGTGCGGTTGTTACGCCTATGCTTTTTCAAACGGTGAAGACTTCAAGCGAAAGTGGGCAGATATGCACTTATTGTGGGACAAAAAAAGCGAGCCAATGGCTCGCTAATTCCCGAATTAAACTGCAAGGTCAATACGGATTAGTTTACGTGTGCAACTGCATCTTTAACCAGTTGACCGAGTTCTTCCCAGCGACCTTCGTCTATTAGGTTGGTAGGAACCATCCATGTACCGCCACAAGCCAATACTGACTTGATAGACAGATAGTCGTCGACGTTCTTGAGGCTTACACCGCCTGTAGGCATGAATTTTACTGGGTAAACCGCCGTGAGTGCTTTTAGCATGTTTACGCCACCTGAAGGTTCTGCAGGGAAAAACTTAAGGGTACGTAAGCCCATCTCCATTGCTTGCTCAACAAGGCTTGGGTTATTTACGCCCGGTACAATTGGTACGTTTTTATCCAAACAATATTGGACTGTTCGTGGGTTAAAGCCAGGACTTACGATGAAATCAACACCCGCTTCAATTGCTTGGTCAACCTGCGCGTTAGTCAGCACAGTACCTGCGCCGATAAGCATTTCAGGGAACTCTTTACGCATTACAGCGATAGCTTCAGCTGCACACTCAGTGCGGAACGTAATTTCAGCGCATGGCATACCGTTGTCAACCAACGCTTTGCCTAGTGGAATAGCGTCTTCAACTTTGTTGATGGCAATTACTGGAATTACTTTCAAGCTTGCTAGCTGTTCGTTTAATGTCGTCATTTTATTTGTCCTACTAATCAAGAGTTGGTGTTGCGTTCTTGGGAATAATGGCACCGCGATGCTGAATAACCGTACCTGCGACTTTGTGACCCATTGCGGCTGACTTTAGAGCATCGCCGCCAGTTAGGCGTTTCGCTAGGTAACCTGCGCTAAACGAGTCGCCAGCTGCAGTGGTGTCGATAATATTGTCAACTGGTTTAGGTGCGACGTAATTAGCCTGATCGTTCACAATAACCAAGCAATCTTTTGCACCTCGCTTAATAGCAATTTCTGAGACGCCAGCTTCGCTTGTGCGTTCAATACATTGCTCAACAAACATGTCACCAAACAACGCCTGTTCATCTTCAAATGTTAACAAGGCAGTATCGGTATAGCTAAGCATCGCTTTGTAAGTATTGATTGCTGTGAGCTGATCTGCCCACAATTTCGGGCGGAAGTTGTTGTCAAAGAAGACATGCCCGCCTTTTTCTTTAAATGCTTTTAGGAAGCCGAACAATTTATCGCGTCCTGAATCAGTCAGGATCGCAAGGGTAATACCACTTAAGTAAACCGCATCGTAACCTAATAAGGTGTCGATGAGTTGTTCTGATTCTTGTTGGTCGAAAACGAATTTGGCCGCTGCATCATTTCGCCAATAAAAGAAGGTACGCTCACCAGTTTCATCGGTTTCAATGTGGTATAGGCCTGGCATTTTGTCATTAAGGCGCAGAATTAAGCTTGTATCGATACCTTCTTGATTCCAGCTCTCTATCATCTCAGCAGAGAACGGATCGTTACCTAGTGCTGTAATGTAACTTACTTTAATGTCGTGAGCATGAGTTAGCCGAGATAGATATAGTGCAGTATTGAGCGTATCACCGCCAAAGGCTTGTTTTAAAAGGTCACCTTTGCGCTGTAGTTCTACCATGCATTCGCCGATGATGGCGATTTTGTATTGGTTCATTGTGTGCGATCCCACTTTGGAGTGATTAACTTAAAAAGTCTTCACGTGAAGGAGAAAAAATATCGAGTAGAACACTATCCTGTTCTAGTGCGGTGGTGCCATGGTCAAGAAGCTTTTTCACCATAAATGCATCACCCGCCTTTAACTCACGCTTTTGCCCATCGACGATAGCTTCAAAACGGCCACTAACGACATAAACAATCTGATCGTGTATTTCATGCCTATGTATCGTACCGCTTGCTCCTTTGTCGTAACAAAGATGCATCGCCATCAGATCATCGGTAAAGCCGACAATCTTACGTTTGATGCCTTGACTCACCTGTTCCCAGGGGTGTTCATCAGCAGAGAAAAAACGGTGCACTAACTGCCTCCTAGACCAAGTTAATGTCTACTCTTAAATTCGTTGACGTCATAATAAGCAGATTTATTAATTTGTAATACAATAAGCTTACTGCAATGTGATCTTGATCTGTTTTATTATTAAAACGCCGTTTTAATAATGTGTAATTTACCAGTTTGTGCCCGTGAATAGTAGTGTTCATATCGCACATCCTTGGTTAAATGTGACTAATGTCCACTTTTGTCTGATTTCTTGTATGACAATAATGCATATTGTATTACTTTATATGGGTCGGATTTATAGATTCAATAGATTTTGAGGGTGAAAATGTCCACATTGGTTCAACCCATACTGTTAAACGAAGACGAAATAGAGCAATTACGAAGAGAGCTCGGTCGCGATACCTTAATGGGAAAAGCGATTGCAAAAGCCATCAAAGATGTTGAAGCATTCATGAAGCTTCCTCTTGAAGTACCAGGTCACGGTGAAGCAGGTGGCTACGAGCACAACCGCCACAAGCAAAACTATACTTACATGAACCTAGCGGGTCGTATGTTCCTCATTACGGGGGATGATCGTTACGCTAAGTTTGTGCGTGATTTACTGGCAATGTATGCAGACCTATATCTCACCTTCGATTTTCATGTTCAAAAGAACACGAACCCAACAGGGCGTCTGTTCCACCAAATTCTAAACGAACACGTATGGCTAATGTTTACTAGCCTTGCATACTCATGTGTTGCCGCAACCATGAGTGAAGAAGAACGCCAGAACGTGGTTGACCGTCTGTTTAACCCAATGCTGGACATGTTCACTGTGAAATACGGCCATGATTTCGACCGTATTCATAACCACGGTGTTTGGGCAGTAGCGGCCGTTGGTATTTGTGGCCTAGCGGTTAACCGTCGTGAGTTCCTAGAGAAATCCGTATTTGGTCTTGAGAACAACGGCACGGGTGGTTTCCTAGCGCAGATCACTCAGCTGTTTGCTCCGTCGGGTTACTACATTGAAGGTCCTTATTACCACCGCTATGCGATTCGTCCACTGTGTGTGTTTGCTGAGGTTCTTCATCGTCATATGCCAGAACTCGACATCTTCAATTACAAAGATGGTGTGATTGGTAACACGGTTGAGGCGATGCTAGCAACGGCCTACCCAAATGGTCAGTTCCCAGCACTTAACGATGCATCTCGCACCATGAGCATCAATGATGCGGGTGTGCAGGTCGCAGTAAGTCAGTACGCGAAGCACTATGGTATCAACGATAACCTACTCGGTATGGCGAAGATCCAAGACTCTGTGTGGGTTCACGGTTGTGGTCTAGAGCTATCACAAGCGTTTGAAAAAGCAACTGATGTGGGTCTTCCATTCTGGCCAAGCGTTGAGTTAAACGAAGGACCAAATGGTGACCGTGGTGCGCAAGGCTTTATGCGTGTCCAAGACAAGAACAAAGACGTATTTCAGCTAGTGATGAACTATGGTCAGCACGGCATGGGACATGGCAACTTTGATACGCTGGGTATTTCTTACTTCAACCGAGGTAAAGAAGTGCTTCGTGAATACGGCTTTGGCCGTTGGGTTAACGTTGAACCTAAGTTTGGTGGACGCTACCTAGACGAGAACAAAACCTATGCTCGTCAGACGATTGCTCACAACGCAGTGACGGTTGACGAAACGTGCCAAAACTACTTTGACGTAGAGCGTGCTGACAGCGTACACGGTCTGCCACACTTCTTTGCTGCAGACAACGAGCAGATCGTTGGTATGAGTGCTTTTGCTAATGAGCACTACGACGGTGTACAGCAGCAGCGCAGCGTGTTCATGTTGAAACATGACGATCTTGAAGCGCCATTACTCATCGATCTATTTCGCCTAACAGGCGAAGGTGAGCACCAGTACGATTATTCGCATCAGTTTGATGGTCAGGTGATCCGCACCAACTTTGAATACCAGGCACATAAAGAGCTCAACGTATTGAGCGAAGAGCTTGGCTATCGCCACCTTTGGAATGTAGCACAAGGCGAAGCAAACGAGACGGCGCTAGTCAGCTGGCTACAAGAAGACAGCTACTATACTTGGCTAGGTACCAGCTCGAATGACAATGGCGAGGTTATCTTCACTCGCACGGGCGCCAATGACCCAAGCTTTAACCTACGTAGTGAGCAAAGCTTTATTCTTCGCACTAAGGGTGAAGACACTCTATTTGCATCGGTAATTGAGACACACGGTTACTTCAACGAAGAGTTTGAGCAATCGGTCAGTGCCCGTGGTAGCGTTAAAAATATCCAAGTTGTTGGTCACAACGCGCAAGCGTCAGTGGTAGAGATTGAAACGGAAACCTCTCGCTTTACGCTAATGGTGAGCAACAACCCACAAGTTACTAAAGATACAACCAACAATGCTGAGATCGCAGGCAAAACCTACTCTTGGGTTGGCTGTTTCGCGATTGAGCAGGAGACACTATAAATGAGCTATCAACCACTACTATTGAACTTTGAGGAAGCAGCGGAGCTGCGCAAAGATCTAGGTAAGGAAACCTTGCTAGGTAAGAAACTAGCGCGTGATATTGCTCAAGTGAATGACTACATGGCTGAAGTGGGTATTGAAGTCCCTGGCCACGGTGAAGGCGGCGGTTACGAGCATAACCGTCATAAGCAAAACTATATTCATATCGACTTAGCTGGTCGTTTGTTCCTTATCACTGAGGAAACTAAATACCGTGACTACATCGTAGAGATGCTAACCGCGTACGCGAATGTTTATCCAACACTGGAAAGCAACGTGAGCCGTGATACTAACCCACCGGGTAAAATCTTCCACCAAACGCTAAACGAAAACATGTGGATGCTTTACGCATCTTGCGCATACAGCTGCGTGTACCACACGCTTTCGGATGAGCAAAAGCAACACATCGAAACAGACCTATTCAAACAGATGATCGACCTTTTCGTTGTGACTTATGGTCACGACTTCGACATCGTCCACAACCACGGTCTGTGGGCAGTAGCCGCTGTGGGTATTTGTGGCTATGCGATCAACGATCAACAGTCTGTTGATAAAGCGCTTTACGGTCTGAAGCTTGACAAAGTAAGCGGCGGTTTCCTAGCTCAGCTAGACCAACTGTTCTCGCCAGACGGCTACTATATGGAAGGTCCTTACTACCACCGCTTCTCGCTGCGTCCAATCTATCTGTTCGCAGAAGCGATTGAGCGTCGTCAACCAGAGATCGGTATCTATGAGTTTAACGACTCAGTGATCAAGACGACTTCTTACGCGGTATTCTCTACAGCTTTCCCAGACGGCACGCTGCCAGCACTAAACGATTCGTCGAAAACCATCAGCATTAATGATGAAGGCGTTATTATGGCGACAAGCGTGTGCTACCACCGCTATGAGCAAAGCGAAACGCTGCTTAGCATGGCAAACCACCAACAAGATGTTTGGGTTCAATCAGCAGGTAAAACACTGTCTGACGCAGTCGATGCCGCGGATGAAATCAAACCGTTTAACTGGGGTAGCCTGTTTGTTACTGACGGCCCTAAAGGTGAGAAAGGTGGACTTACTATTCTCCGTCATCGCGATGCTCAAGACGATGATACGATGGCTCTTCTATGGTTTGGTCAACACGGCTCTGATCACCAGTATCACTCTGCTCTTGACCACGGTCATTACGATGGGCTTCATTTAAGCGTATTTAATCGTGGACAAGAAGTTCTGCACGATTATGGTTTCGGTCGTTGGGTAAACGTAGAGCCTAAGTTTGGTGGTCGCTATATCCCTGAGAACAAGTCGTACTGTAAGCAGACGGTCGCGCATAACACAGTAACAGTTGATCAAAGAACGCAAAACAACTTCGACACGGCAACCGCGGAGTCTCGTTTTGGCTCGAAGCAGTTCTTTAAAGCTGATGATGCAAAACTGCAAGGTATGAGCGGTAAAATCAGCGAGTACGATGAAGGCGTGGATATGCAGCGTTCAGTGCTACTGGCTGACATAGAAGAATTCGAGAAACCATTGGTTATTGACGTTTACCGTATCAAAGCGGACAAAGAGCACTCTTACGATCTCCCCGTTCACTTTTCTGGTCAAATCATTCGTACCGACTTTGAATACAACACAGAATCTACATTGCGCCCAATGGGTGAAAACTTTGGTTATCAGCATCTATGGAACTTAGCTAGTGGTAACGTTGAAGGTAGCTCTCTTGTATCTTGGTTACACGGCAACAGCTACTACAGCTTGATAACAAGTGCAGTAGCAGATTCAAAAGTGTACTTTGCGCGCCTAGGTGCTAACGATCCAGACTTCAATCTACGCAGCGAGCCTGCACTTATCTTGCGTCAATCTGGTCAGAATCATGTATTTGCTTCTGTACTTGAAACTCATGGTTATTTTAACGAAGAGTTTGAGGCTTCAGTGGGAGCCCGTGGTCTTGTCGAAGCGGTGACAACGTTGGCTGATAATGACGATGCGACTGTCATTGAAGTGACAACCACAACAGGTAATGCATATCGATTTGCCATCAGTAACCGCGAAGCGGGGCAACAAGAGTTATTACATGAAATGACGATTGGCGACGAAAGCGTGAGTTTTACTGGCTCGTTTGCTCAACTCTAACTCTATATCTATTTCTAGCCGGGCATTGCCCGGCTTTTTGCGTTGACGATTTTAGCAATTTAAAAGGGGAACTATGGACACTCTTGATGGTGTGATTGTCATTGGCTATTTTGCTTTTGTGCTGTTCGCTGCGTTAGCTTTCAAGCGTTTTACTACTGACTCATCTGGCTTTATTCGTGGTGGTGGAGCGATGATGTGGTGGATGGCTGGCGCGACGGCCTTTATGACTCAGTTCTCCGCGTGGACATTTACTGGTGCTGCGGCAAAAGCTTATGAGGATGGCCTAACTGTGCTATTTATCTTCTGGGGCAACGCACTCGGTTTCTTTGTAGCGGCTTGGTATTTTGCCGAACGCTATCGAAAGCTACGCGTTGAAACGGCGATGGAAGTGATTAAGGTTCGTTTTGGTCGTAGTTCAGAGCAGGTCTACACTTGGATTTCTTTTCCTCTTACCATTTTATCTGGTGCAATATGGCTCAATGGCTTAGGGATCTTTGCTTCTGCGGTATTTAATATCGATTTAATGGTTACCATTATTGGTGTTGGTTGCTTGGTGACGTTTATTGCGGTGAGTGGCGGCTCATGGACGGTATCAGCGACGAATGTGATTCAACTGATTTTGCTGGTGGCTATTACGATGGCGGTTGGCGTTTACGCACTCATTGAAATTGGTGGTCCATCTGAACTAATTAATCAATACCCGACTGAAACGTATATGGGGCATGACATCAGTTATTGGCAGATCTTCTGGTTATGGGTCGTGGTTATGATGATGAAGCAAACCATGAACACCAATAACGCATTATCCTGTTACCGCTTTTTGGTGACAACCAATGAGAAAGAAGCGAAAAAAGCGGCTCTGGTTACGGGTATTCTTTTCATTGTTGGACCTGTTATGTGGTTCGTGCCGCCATGGGCAACAGCAGCAATGGGTGTTGACTTGATGGCGTATTATCCAACGTTAGGCACGAGTGCCAATAACGCTGCATATGTTTACTATATTGACCACTTCTTACCTGCTGGGATGTTAGGTTTGGTATTAGCTGCAATGATTGCTGCGACGATTTCTCCAATGACAACAGCATTGAACCGTAATGCAGGTATTTTCGTGCGTAATGTCTATCAATCCATTATTAAACCTCAAGCTAATGAAGTAGAGCAGCTTCGCGTGGGGCAAGTAGCCACATTAGTGAATGGTGTGCTTTGCGTTCTTGCTGCCTTGATGTTTGCGTCGATTAAAGAATACAGTTTCTTCGATATCATGATGTTATTTGGTGCTCTACTACAGACACCACTTTCTATTCCATCGCTGTTGGCGTTTGTGACGTTAAAAACACCAGACTGGTCTGGCTGGGCGACTATTGCTGTGGGACTCTGTGTGTCAGCATTTATGCAGTTCATATTCCAAGTG
Source organism: Vibrio mediterranei (assembly GCF_900088415.1). Lineage (GTDB taxonomy): Bacteria > Pseudomonadota > Gammaproteobacteria > Enterobacterales > Vibrionaceae > Vibrio > Vibrio mediterranei. The sequence continues at coordinate 1,137,745 of NZ_FLLQ01000001.1, read as the reverse complement.
GATTGGTTGTTACCACTGTTCGATACAGCAAGCTTTAGCCATCGTGAAACAGTGGATCTGCAAGTCGCAGCGACCATGTTAGCTCACCTCTTTATTACCGGCGGGTTCTTCATGATGACACGTTATTTTTATCAAAAGCCGATTGGTGCGAGATTAGGTGAGTTGAATACGCTGAAAAAGAATTTACTCACGCCGATTAGTAAAGAAGAAGAGGCACCTGTAGATTTTCGTCAAGGCGCTTATCTAGGAAGAATGTGTCAAGTGCTAGGATTGCTGGTGGTGCTTATTTCAATGACGACTGACTCGTTACGTGATGGCAGTATTTTTGTTGTCATTGGTGCTCTTATAGTGTTGGCTGGTACTCATTTATATCGAACCAGACATAATGACGACAAGTTAGAAGATGCGACTTCACATTAAAATTACCGTATTAACAATACATTAGTTGAATTTTCACTCTAGGATAGAATTTGAGTGAATTTTATTTATCAGAGTGGCTGGTGTCGGTAAAAATCTATCATCTTGAGGGGCTGAAATAGTTGCTTCACTATTGAGATCCTTTTCCTCATACAGTTTTGGCATTATGGAAATATTTCAGCAGCAACACGAAGCGATTGCTTTCATTGGATTAGCGTTAGCTTTTGTTTGTGGATTTTCAGCAGTGTTTTGGCAAGCTCATCAATAAGGCAAATACATGTTCGATGTCCCTACTCTAGAAGCGCTAGCATTGGTATTGGTTGTCTTTATCGGTGGTTTTGTTTACCGCTCGAAAATTGAAGACTAATACGCATTGTCACGACGATCCAAAAGGCCCTAGTCATCACTGACTAGGGCCTTTGCTTTTATACTTGATTAGGCGTTTAGCTTAAATAGAGAAACTTCCGACACTAACTCTTCCATTCTTTGTTTCACAATGTGCATTTCTTTGTTCATTTTCTGAATATTACTATCGGTTTCCTCCACCATAGAGAGCAGGTTATCGATATCTGATTCAACCGATTGTGTGGTTTGTGCTTGTTCTTCAGTCGCTGTCGCGATACTGCTGTTGTAGTCTGTGATCTTCTTGGTGGTGCCAATAAGTGTTTCGATCACGGCATTGGTTTCCGATACCATAGATTGTGCCGAATAACTGGCATCACGACTTTGCTGCATGTTCTCAAATGAGGTTTTCGCGTTACTAGAGATATCATCCAGAAGGTTGCGGATGACTTCAGTTGATTCTTTGCTGCGCTGAGCAAGTGAACGAACCTCGTCTGCTACCACGGCAAACCCACGCCCTTGCTCACCCGCTCGTGCTGCCTCAATAGCGGCATTCAGCGCCAGCAAATTGGTCTGCTCAGAGATGGCATTAATGTTGTCGAGAATCTCAGACACGTTCGCCATCTTCACTTCCAACTGTTCTAGACACGTGTAAGTGTCGTCAACACTCGAAATTAACTTGGTCGTGGTCGAGAGTGAATGTTCCCCATGGCTTTGACACTGCATTGCATCATTCTGAGCGCTATCAGCGCTTTGTTGGGCTTCTACGGTAATGCCCGCCATTTCTTGACTGGTTTGGGCCATTTCTGTCATAGCCGTTGCGATATTGTCACAACGCAGATGAGTTTGCTGACTCACGGTTTGAGTCGAGGCGACCAACCTACTCATTTCTGCCATTTCTTGCTCAGTTTTTTGTGCGACATCGAGAGAGGTTTGTAATGCCGATGCAAAGCTGTCCGTTAGCTGATTAAAGTGGTGAGCGATGTTGCCAAGTTCATCTTTTTGCTCACAAGGCAGTTTTAGGCTCAAATCCTTGCTGCGCGCAATGGTATCGATTTGTTCGACAAAACGACTAACACGGCGATGTAGGCGATTGGTTGACATGAATGCGATGATGGAGAGAGGTAGCACCACAAATAATGTTAAAGCGATATACGCATAGACTAGTTGCTGTGCTTGTTGCTGGTTTTGTAACGCCAGTGCTGTCATATCGTTGGCAATGGAATCGGCCATAGACTTAATCTGTCCGATACGCTTAGTAGCAAGTTCAAACCAAAGAGAAGCACTTGGTCCTTGCAAGTTGTCCAGCGTTGTTTTCTGTGACAGGTAATCTTGTTGAATGGCATTCACGTCACGCCAGTTTGAACTGTTAGTCATTGCGGATAGCTGATGAGCTTGCTCGGCGGAAAACAGAAGCGTTGCTTGACGAAGGGCATAGGCTTCGGTTGCGATATAACTGGTGATGTTGGCGTATGCATCCAGTGTTGAACGTTGTCCGGCAAATGCACCATTGAGAGCGCCACGAGCTTTACCGGCTTCCTCTTTCATAGCTAGTAAGGCGTGTAGACCACGTAACTGCTGTTCAAGCTTTGGTGCGTCAACCTGAGTTAAAATTACCGATAGATTATCAAGCGCCATGCGGTTGATATTGGAGTAAAACGCAAAGGGTGAATCCTTGATATTCAGAGTATCAACTTGCTGGCGAATGCTATTGCGTTGTTCCAACTGTTGTCGAACATCCTGGCTTAAACGGTCTATCAGTTGTTTGTCCAACACTTGTGGTGCAAAGGCCAATAGACTTTGATACGCCTGATCGGCTTTCACCCTTTGCTGTTTAAGTGCTGTGACTTGCGGCCCTTGTCCTTTGGATGCTACCACACCTGCCGTTAATCCTCGTTCAACAGCAAATTGATGAGCAATGTTATCGAACAGATGGAACAGCTCGACCGCTTCTTGTGATGCTTGGGCATGGTCGGCACGTTCTTGGGCTTTGAAGATCTGGGTAGCGATGAGTCCCATCAAAAGTGTTGTTGGAATTAGAAAAACCAAGAGAATGGTGTTTTTAATATTAAGTAACTTAAGAAGGTTAGGCATTGTATAAACCGTGTATAAAAAACTGGATGCGTAACCTAAAGATTTTACAGAGTTCAATACACGTATTACACGTCAGGGTATTAGAACTTTGATACGATACGAGAAGCGTCAATGGTTTGATGAGTGTCAATTTTTTGGCTACCACTTTGTGATTATAAAACAAAGTGATAGCCAATAAAATTGAGAGATTCTTCCAAGCTTCAACAAGGAGGCGATCATTTCTTGGCCATGTTAGGCTGCCTGGTGAGTACTAAAGTTACCTAACAATGCGTCATAAAATTCGCTGTCATCGAGAATGCCAACGACTCTACCAGACTCAACCAACAAAATCGGTAACCCACTACGCTGCTTAAGTTCTATTGCCTCTCTCATACCGATGTCTGGACTGGCGACCACGACGGTACTTTGATCAATATGGGTCAGATCACCTCGATTTGCATCCCAATGGACGAGCTTTAGTTCCTCGTCTTTAACGATGCTGAGTTTGCCATTCGCTTGATTGACCCAAACCGATTGATCGGAACAGATCTGCAAACGATCATGTTCTTGCTTTAACTCACTTGCTGGTTGCATTAATGAGCGGCCTTTAAGTACGTTAAGCGGGTTAGTGTGAGCAACAAAGTCACGGACGTAGTCGTTTTCTGGTGTGAGGATAATTTCTTCTGGCTTCGCATGTTGAATTAGTTTGCCAGATTCCATAATGGCAATATTGTTGCCTATTTTTAGAGCCTCATCCAAATCGTGACTGACGAATAGAATAGTCTTATTGAGTTTCTCTTGGAGAAGAATCAGCTCATCTTGAAGCTGGGTTCGAATCAATGGATCTAGGGCAGAAAAGGGTTCGTCCATCAATAAGATGTCAGTATCCATGGCAAATGCACGAGCGAGTCCCACACGCTGCTGCATACCACCTGATAGCTCATGCGGGTACTTATCTTCCCACTCAGAGAGACCAACAAGCTCTAGCTGCTCGCGTGCTTTGTTTCGCCTTGTCGACTTTGACATGCCTTGTAGTTCAAGTCCAAAAGCTACGTTATCCAACACGGTGAGCCAAGGCATCAAAGCAAATTTCTGAAAGACCATAGAAACACGATGAGTACGAAGGTGACGCAACGTTTCGTCATCACAAGTGGCTAAATCAACATATTCGTCACCATTTTTCAGCGCTAATGAGCCTCGGGAGATGGTGTTTAATCCGTTGACTGCACGGAGTAAGCTGGACTTACCTGAGCCTGAAAGTCCCATCAGGACGCAAATCTCACCTTCTTTTACGCTCATCGACACATTGTCGACCCCGACGACTTGCGAGGTTTGGTCGATAATTTCTTGACGAGTCTTGCCTTGGTCAAGTTGCTCAAGCGCTAATTGCGGCTTATCACCGAAGACAACGTCTAGGTTTTTAATCGTAATGGCATCCATGACTAGGCTTCCTTTTGATTCGGCGATTTACAGAGTCGGTCTAGGATAATAGCAACTAGGACAATCGCTAATCCGGCTTCAAATCCTTGAGAAATATTGACCGTATTTAGGGCTCGAACGACGGGTTTACCCAGTCCATCCGCACCGACGAGAGCGGCGATGACCACCATGGATAAAGACAGCATGATGCATTGGGTCACGCCAGCCATGATGCTGGGCATGGCCGCTGGCAGTTCTACTTTAAACAACAGCTTCATTCGTGTGGCACCAAATGCCTTGCCTGCTTCCACCAACTCTTCCGGTACTTTGGTGATGCCAAGGTAAGTTAGTCTAATTGGCGCGGCGATGGCGAAAATAATGGTGGAGATCAATCCAGGAACAATACCGAGCCCAAACAGAACCAAAGTTGGAATCAGATAGACGAAAGTGGGGACGGTTTGCATTAAGTCGAGAATGGGGCGCAGCAACGTATACAGCCAAGGGCGGTGTGCTGCCATGATGCCAAGAGGTACGCCAATTAATACAGAAATCGTTGTCGCGGCAAACACCAAAACAAAGGTTTCTAGCATTTCTTGCCAGTAGCCAAGGTTCAAAATCGTCAGCAAAGCACCAATGACAAATAGTACCAGAGGGATACTACGGTGCAGATACCAAGCAATGGCTGCGGTCATAATGATCGGCATTGCAGGTGGCATCCATTTAAACACATCAACGACAAACAAAATGATGGTTTCAAGGAAGATAGAAATTGCGTCGAACAGGCCTGCGGCATTGAATGTCAGCCAGTCGACACCTGCTTCCATCCATTGACCCAGAGGGATTTTGTTGTCAGTAATAAAATTCACAATACAACCTTAGTGTTTTTTGAGTGGGCAGTGATGCCCACTCGTTTTGAATTACGCTTTTGAGTCGATGTAGTTTTGTACCGCTGCATTTGCGTCATCACCCGACAGAGTTTTCACGCCAGATAGCCAAGCTTCTACTTGCTCTGGATTTGCCTTCATCCATTGCTGTGCCGCTTTTGACGGTTGTACATTTTGATTTAAGATGGCTTCCATCAATTGGTTTTCCATCTCAAGGCTGAACTCTAGATTTTTCAGCAGTTGACCCACGTTTTGGCATTCAGATAGATAGTTGGCACGCACGTTGGTGTAAACGTTGGCACCGCCGTAGTTAGGACCGAAGTAATCGTCACCGCCAGAGAGATACTCCATTTCGATATTGCTGTTCATTGGGTGTGGTGCCCAACCCAAATACACAATCCATTGGTTGCGGCGTGCAGCGCGAGAAACCTGAGATACCATGCCAGCTTCACTAGATTCGACTAAGTTAAAGTCCTTGAGGCCGAAAGCGTCACTGTCGATCATGGATTGAATAAGGCGGTTACCATCGTTGCCTGGTTCTATGCCGTAGATACGATCGCGGAATTTGTCGGCATGTTTGGCTAGATCAGCAAAGCTTTTTACGCCAGCGTCATAGACATATTTAGGCACGGCTAGGGTGTACTTAGCACCTTCTAGATTGGCACGAACGGTTTCTACGGTTTTGGCTTCACGATATTTAGCGATATCTCCCTCCATCGTAGGCATCCAGTTGCCAAGGAAGATATCGATATCACCGTTCGCCATTGAAGAGTAAGTGACAGGTACTGACAGAAGATCGGTTTTGGTTTTATAACCCATCCCTTTTAGTAGTTCCGTAGTGACCGCAGTGGTTGCAGTGATGTCTGTCCAACCAACATCGGCAAAACGTACCGTTTCACATTGGTTGGCATAGGCGTTCATCGCCAGACTACTAAGAGCGAGTGCTGAGAGTGTTTTTGTCATCGTTGACATGCTATTTCCTTTTTATTTTTGGCTGACTTTGGTGGACTTAGTCCAGCTCTCTCAATGGAGAGCCAATTCGTTGTGTTTGTTCCCAGTTCGGGGCGAGCCAAACGGGTTGCTTGTCTTGTTGAAGAGGTTTACCCAAGATGATGTCGGCAGCGCGCTCGGCAACCATGATGGTTGGACCGTTAAGATTGCCGTTTGGAATCGTTGGGAAAATGGAAGAATCGACCACGCGTAGTGCTTTGATACCGCGAACGCGGCACTGCTCGTCGAGTACGGCTAGTGGGTCATTATCGGCTCCCATTTTGCAGCTGCAAGAAGGGTGATATGCGCTTTCTACGTTCTGCTTTACCCACTCATCGATAGCGTCGTCGCTTTGAATATGGAGCCCAGGTTGAATCTCATCACCGCGGTAGGCATCCATTGCGGGTTGATTTAGAATCTCACGAGTCAGGCGAATGCAGTCTCGCCAATCTTGGCGATCTTGCTCGGTCGAGATGTAATTGAACTCAATTAATGGCTTGTCATGCGGATTTGCCGAACGAATCTCTACGGTGCCACGGCTCTCGGGTTTATTAGGCCCCACATGCACTTGGAAACCATGCCCATCAAACGCCGCTTGCCCGTCATAGCGCATGGCAGCTGGAAGAAAATGGTATTGAATGTTGGGCCACTTCAGTCCTTTACGAGAACGAATAAACGCGCAAGATTCAAAGTGGTTGGTCGCACCTAAGCCTTTGCGAGTAAGAATCCATTCTGCGCCAATAAGCCCTTTGCTCACCAAACCGAGTTTGCTGTTTAGCGTGATTGGCTGAGAGCAGTGGTATTGGAAATACACTTCAAGGTGGTCTTGAAGATTAGCACCTACACCAGCGAGGTCATGTTCTACCGTCACGCCTGCGCGCTCCAACACCTTCTTAGGACCGATTCCGGAAAGCTGCAAGAGCTGCACTGAACCGATAGAACCTGCACTAGAAATGACCTCTTTGTTTACTTTGGCATCGACGACAATACCAGACTTTTCATACTGGACGCCGGCAGCCTGCTTAGCTTCCAATAGGACTTTATTAACCACGACACCTTTAATCAGCGTGAGGTTAGGGCGCTTGAGGGCACGTTTTAGATAGGCATTGGATGTAGAAGCTCGGACCCCACCATCAACGGTCATATGCATCGGACCAAAGCCTTCTTGCTGATAACCGTTATAGTCTTGAGTTTCAGGGTAACCGGCTTCTTTGCCTGCATCGATAAAGGCTTGATAGAGTGGATTACGAGTCATGTTATTGCCATTGCAAGTGCCAACTGGGCCGTCCCCACCACGATACTCATCGCTGCCACCATCCCAAGACTCTGCGCGGCGGAAATAGGGTAAACAAGACTGGTAGTTCCAACCTTTTGCACCTTGCTGTTCCCATTGGTCGAAATCACAAGCATGCCCGCGAACATACACCATTCCGTTAATGGATGAGCTACCGCCAAGCACTTTACCGCGAGGACAATGTAGCTTGCGTCCATCTAGACCCGCCTCTTCAGTGGTTTCAAATTGCCAAGCGTATTTTTCGGTGTTCATTGGGTAAGAGAGGGCTGTTGGCATCTGAATAAAAATACTTTTATCGCTGCCACCTGCTTCTAACAGTAATACAGAGTGCTCACCGCTTTCCGTTAGTCGGTCTGCCAACACACAGCCAGCCGATCCCGCGCCGACGATAATATAATCGTAGCGTTGTTCCATAATCTGTCTCCGTAAACTCATCGTTAGGCGTAAGGGCTGACGTATTCGCCAAGCTCGATTAAAACACTCTTAGTTTGGGTGTAATGCCTTAAGGTCTCAGGTCCATTTTCACGGCCAATACCAGAATGCTTATATCCGCCTACGGGCATTTCTGCTGGAGAATCACCCCATGTGTTCACCCAGCAAATACCAGCTTGCATTTGATGAATAACGCGATGTGCTCGTGCTAAATCTTGAGTGAAAAGTCCAGCGGCCAATCCATAATCGGTGTCGTTAGCGCGTGCAATAACGTCTTGTTCGTCATTGAAAGTAAGTACTGACATTACAGGTCCGAAGATCTCCTGCTGTACATGCGGCATGTTGTCGTCACAATCGACGAAGACAGTTGGCACGACGAAGTTACCTTTGTCTAACCCATTTTCAGTCACCTGATAACCGCCAGTCAGTAGGTTTGCGCCACTTTTCTTAGCACTTTCAATGGCGTCTAAAACTTTAGATAAGTGTGTTTTTGAAATGAGGGCACCAACTTGAGTTTTGCTGTCCATCGGGTCGCCAACGATCAGTTTTTCAGTGCGGGATTTCAGCTGCTCAATAAAGGCTGAGTATATAGATTGATGTACAAAGACGCGGGTGCCGTTAGTGCAGACCTCGCCTTGGGTATAGAAATTCGCGACCATAGCGGCAGATACTGCGTCATCCAGTTTAGCGTCTTCAAAGATGATCATTGGAGACTTACCGCCAAGCTCCATGGTGACGTGTTTAAGGGTTCGAGCACTATCAGCCATGACTTTCTTCCCTGTACCTGATTCACCGGTAAAGGAAACTTTGGCAATATCAGGATGTGCTGTCAGCATCTGACCAACCCGATGATCACCTTGAATCACATTGAACACACCATCTGGTACTCCCGCTTCACTATAGACTTCCGCAAGCTTTAGTGCGCTTAGAGGCGTTTCTTCCGAAGGCTTGAAAATCATGGCATTACCCGCAGCAAGTGCCGGTGCAGACTTCCACATAGCAATTTGAATCGGGTAGTTCCAGGCGCCAATTCCCGCGCAGATGCCTAAAGGTTCACGTCTGGTGTAGAAAAACTGATTCTCGCTAAGTGGTTGTTGCTCACCTTGCAATGCTGGAGCGAGACCAGCGTAGTATTCAATGACATCGGCACCAGTGGCAATATCCACTTCAAGGGCTTCTTGTAGTGGTTTTCCGGTGTCAGTAACTTCGAGAGCAGCGAGTTCAGAATTGCGTTCGCGCAGCAATGCCACTGCCTTGAGAAGAATTCGACTGCGTTCAATGGGGCTCATCGCAGACCAAATGGCGAAGCCTTTTTTAGCAGATTCAATAGCAAACGCTAAGTCTTCAGAATTTGCTTGGACGATTTCAGCTAAGGGCTCACCGTTAGCAGGATTATAGGTCGTAAAGTATTCGTCGGATGAGCCTTGTTGAAGTTGTCCGTCGATGTAGAGTGTTTTCATATCCATTTGAAAGTCTGACTTATGATTATTTTAATGAGTAAAAAGTGAGTTGCTTATCTAGATAATCGTTGATGATGAAACGGGCTTTTTCAGCGTCAATACCTTCTGGGGTCAAGGTGCCTCTTAGCCAAATTCCATCGATAAGCGCAGCGATACCGTTAGCAACGACATCGGCTTGTTCCGGTGTGAGCAAAGTGTTGAGTTCAATCTTAAGGTGCGATAACAGGCGTTTTTCATTGACACGTTGTAGGCGCTTCAACTGGACGTCGTGCATTGAATAAGACCAAAACGCTAACCAAGTTTTCGCCACTTTATTTTCTGCCTGAAATCCTACGAAATTGGCGTCAATAATGGCATTGATACGTTTGACATGTTCTGTTTTGGGGATTCGACTCAGGTGAGATGTCACGGTTCTAGAAAGCTGCCTTAGGATCTCTCGCATGGTCTCTTCGAGAAGGCCGTGCTTACCACCAAAATAGTGATTGATGATACCTGTAGAGACGCCTGCTTCCTTGGCAATTAAAGAGATACTCGCGGCGTGCAAGCCCACACGATCTATAACAGACATGGCTGCTTGAACTAGCTGTGGTTTCCTGACTAATGGCATGCCAACCTTCGGCATTTGAACTCCCTTTTATTTTTAATTGAACGTTCAGTTAAATATAAAATGCCTGAAAAAAGATTTGAGTTCAAATTAAATCTCTCTTTTTGCGTAACCAGTAAGTAAACATTTTTTAACACAACCAAAGAGTAGGTCTATCATTCGACACCAAAGAAACAGGTCAATAAAAGTGCTAAACCAAGCTGTATAGTTGATTTTTTGGAATCTAATTCATTGATTTAAAATGATTACTTTGGCTTGTAATTTGTCTGGGAGTGAAAGGTTTGGAATTTCGGTTCAGCGGAAAAACCATATTGAGTAGGCTGACTTGGCTCAATAAATATTTAGAGTACGAACTATTAAGAAATAACAACGCAAGAGAGTCACTAAGAAGGGTCATTTGGAGAAGCGCAATGGGCAGTTAAGAGAGCCTCTACTGCCCATTGCGTTAGCGTTTAAATGAAGTCTTTACGCATTGGGGTAAAGTTATCAATTAAGATACCGGCTTTTAAGCACTTACAGCCGTGCATAATGTTTGGCACTTTATAAACAGTATCTCCCGCTTTGACGATTTTTGTCTCTTCACCTACTGTGAATTCAAATTCACCAGAGACAACATAGGTAATTTGCTCGTGAGGGTGGTTGTGCATTGGTGCAACCGTTCCATCTTCGAAGTGCACTTCTACGGTCATCATGTTTTCACAATGCGCCAACACTTTGCGGCGTAGGCCGCCACCTTGATCTTCTAATGCTACATCTTTGTTGTATACGAACATTGCTGTTTCCTCTAAATCAGGTTTAAACCGCCTCTAATAGGGCAAGTCTTTGGTTGTGATCATCTAATAATTGGCGTGATGCGACTTTTGCAGAGTCTGCATCGCCAGTCATAATTGCGTCGTAAATATCCCCATGCTCTTCAATACAGAATCGCCCGCCCACGGCAGCTTCATCGATAAAAGTCTTAAAAAGCGATTCAAGAATATTGGCAAAAGGGACGTAAAACGGATTAGCTGTCGCTAAGAATATCGTTTTGTGAAAGGCATGATCGTTATGTGTCCACGCTGTGTAGTCGTGATTAAACGCGGCCTGTTTCATGTTTTGAAAACAGACAGACAGTGCCTTGCGATGCTCGATAGAGGCATTTCTCGCTGCCATGGAGCAGGCTTCTGGTTCAATCGCTTTTCGAAGTCCCAAAAATTGGGTGAGGAAGCGTTGGACATTCTCAGTGTCTTTTACCCAGTCAAGAAATTGAGGGTCGAGAAAGTGCCAATGGTGACGAGCTGTCACATTGGTCCCGACTTTAGGTTTTGACTCGATTAAGCCTTTGGCAGAAAGCAGTTTAGTGGACTCACGAAGCGCAGTACGGCTGATGCCAAACTTCTCGCAAAGTTCTAACTCGCTCGGCAACTTCTCACCTTCTTCTAATTCACCGGTAAGGATTTTGCTGGCGATTTCTTTTGCCACTTGAACGTGAATTCTTCTGCTAGAGTCTGCCACGGTATGGAACGTAGCCATAGTTCTGACCTTGTTGGTTGTTAGGTTCACACGTCAATTAAGTTCACGTGTGTTTGTGTAATAACTATATAATCATACAATATCACTTAATGGCGTCAATGGACAAAATAGTAAAAAAACAATTCTAGGTCGCAAACTGAGCATGAGACTCGGATTATGTGATGGGTAACACGTAAATTAGCCGGTTATTGGGTAATAGGGTGGTTAATTGGGGCAAAACGTAAGACATTTACATTGAATAAATGCGATGTATCACATCTATTCTGGAAAGTTTAGTGATAGAATAGCTGCTAAAATAATACATAAACACTTTAAGTAAGCGATAAAGATATGTCAGGTAAGTTTAATTCTATTACGGGTTCAAAGCGCAGTATCCACGTCCAGGTCGCTCGTGAAATTGCTCGAGGTATTCTCTCTGGTGATTTGCCGGAAGGTTCAATTATTCCAGGCGAAATGGCGTTGTGTGAACAATTTGGTATCAGCCGTACTGCACTTCGTGAAGCAGTTAAGCTATTGACGTCAAAAGGCTTGCTTGAATCTAGACCTAAAATTGGTACACGTGTTGTTGATCGCGCGTACTGGAACTTTCTCGATCCACAGTTGATCGAGTGGATGGATGGTCTTAACGATGTAGAACAGTTCTGCGGTCAGTTCCTTGGACTGCGCCGTGCTATTGAACCAGAAGCATGTGCGTTAGCGGCCAAGTTCGCGTCTGCAGAGCAACGAATTGAGTTGTCTGCGACCTTCCAAGAAATGGTCGAAGTGTCTAAAGAAGAAAACTTTGAACAGTCTAAATGGTTAGATGTTGATACTCGTTTCCACAGTTTGATTTTTAATGCGACGGGCAATGACTTTTATCTCCCGTTTGGCAATATTCTTACCACTATGTTCGTTAACTTTATCCAGTTCTCTTCAGACGGCGGCTCGACGTGTATCAACGAACACCGAGCTATTTACGAAGCGATCATGGCAGGGGATAGTGACAAAGCTCGTGAGGCGTCAGCAAACCATCTACGCGAAGAAAACCACAGGCTTCCTGTAGCAAGTTAACACCAAGAGATGAGCGCGCTTGTTAACAATTTGAAGAAAAAGGCAGCATATAAGCTGCCTTTTTTGTATTCAAAGTGCACCATTGTGAAATTTCTATTGATATAATAATACAAAATGTCAGTTGGAGACTTCACATGCCTCACGCGCTTCTACCCAATATCACGCAATTTCTATGTAGCGTTGATCCGTTCGATAAACTTCCCAAAGAGCTGGTTCGTAAGGTCGCTGCGGAAATAAAAATCACCTATTTGGGTAAGGGTGAGGTGATTGACCCTTGTAACGGGCAATCTGGGCTTAGTGGAGAAGGGGAGAATTTGTCGAAAAGCCAACAGAAGTTTCTATATGTCATTCGAACTGGCTCTATGGAGCAACGCAAACCCGATGGCGTTCTTCGCGCAAGACTGGGAAGTGAAGATTTGTTTGGCTTTACTTTTCTCGATGATCAAGTTTCTAAAGAGTCGGGTTATCAAGCGGTTGCCATCGAAAATACGCTTCTATATTTAATCCCTCATTCTACGCTTGAAACCATCTTTAAACGTAACCCAGAGTACGCGGAACACTTTGCTTCTCAAGCGCAAGTTCGCCTTAAATCTGCACTAGATGTTGTTTGGTCCAATAAAGAAAAAGGTCTGTTTATTAAAAAGGTGTCTGACGTGGCGAGTGGAGTCATTGCGATTGTTGATGCCTCTATGTCGATTAAAGATGTCGCACACGAAATGCGAGTTGTTAAACGATCTTCAACTGCGGTGGTGTGTGACAACGGCAAGTTAGTTGGCCTGATGACGGATCGTGATATGACCAAACGAGTCATCGCAGAAGGCCATGATAACAGTGCTCCGATTAGGGATGTGATGACGCCTAATCCACTAACAGTCAGCCCAAACGATCTGGTTTTGCATGCCGCATCATTGATGATGCAACATAATGTTCGGGGTTTACCCGTTGTTTCTGAGGGTAAAGTGGTGGGCCTGCTGACCACTTCGCACTTGGTGCAGAATCATCGCATGCAAGCGATATTTCTTATCGAAAAAATCAAATACGCTACCAGTGTTCGTAACATGGCGAGTTTCACCACGGAACGTCAGGCCATATTTGAAGCTCTAGTAGAAGGAAATGTCGCACCTGAGACCATAGGTCGGGTAATGTCGATGATTATGGATGCGTACAATCGTCGAATTATTCAGATTGCGATTGATAAACTGGGGGAGCCACCATGTCATTTTTCGTGGATAGTTGCAGGTTCTCACGCTCGAAATGAAGTTCACATGCTTTCGGATCAAGACAATGCAATCATTCTTAGTGATGAGGCGACCGAGAATGACAAAGTCTACTTCCGGCACTTATCACAGTATGTCTCAAATGGGCTTGCTGCTTGCGGATATCCTTTGTGTCCAGGTAAATATATGGCAGCTACGCCCAAATGGTGTCAGCCATTGTCGACATGGAAACACTATTATAAAAAATGGGTATCGAACCCTGAGTACGAAAGACTTTTGAATATCAGCGTGTTCTTGGAAATTCGCTGTGTTTATGGTGAAGCGAGCTATGCCGATATATTACGCGATGAACTTCACTCCAACATTCGTAGCAACCGCGAGTTTTTAGGGATTTTGACTCGAGATGCTATTAATACGTCACCCCCTCTTGGTGTTTTTAACAGCCTAGTGCTGGAAAAAACAGGCGAGAACAAGAAAACTCTGAATATAAAAAAATACGCGATAAACCTCGTTATTGATTTAGCGCGTATTTACGGTCTTGCCGTAGAATGCGACTCGTCGAATACCGACGAACGATTCACTCAAGCCAATGAGCAAGGCATGTTAAGTGATGACTCATACAAAAACATTATCAATGCATACCATTACATTCTTATGTTTAGACAGCATCATCAGCTACAAGCGCTAAAACGAGGTGAGCAGCCGGATAATCACATCAATCCCGATTCATTTGGCAGTTTTGAACGTGGCAACTTGAAAGATGCATTTAGAATCATTTCTACGTTGCAAGATGCGGTTAAACTCCGGTTTGGTGGGAGGTTGTAACTAGTGGCTGGTGTTTTGAAAAGCGTGATGAATCAATTTCACGTTTATAACCATTATCTCAAGCAAAGGCAGCGATATCTCGCCAATCAAAAGATACCCAATGAGTTGAGAAACTTGTTAAGTGAGCAACCGCCGAGAATGGAGGTATTAGCAACAGAAGTCGAGTACCTAGTGTTGGATTTTGAAACGACTGGGTTAGATGCCAATACCGACACCATTCTTAGTTTAGGTTGGGTAGAAATTGCCAACTTTACGGTCAATGTTGCTAGTGCAAAACAGCTGTTTATTGAGTCGCCAAATGAGGTTAAGGCGGAAACCGCGGTCATAAACCATATCATGCCTGAAATGTTGCAAGATGGAATTTCATTAGATTCTGCGATGACACAGTTATTTCAAGCAGCAAAAACCAAAATACTGATTGCACACGGTTCGATGATTGAAGCGGCATTCGTTGATGAATATTTAACTCAGAAGTATGGAGTGTCAGATCTGCCAGTGATGTGGCTGGATACACTAGCTATTGAAAAGTCGATGGCGTTAGCGGTGAATAAAGATGCTGAGATCGATGTTCGTCTGTCTGAGACTAGGAAGCGATACGGACTACCTGAGTATAATGGGCATGAGGCCTTAATTGATGCCATTGCAACTGCAGAGTTGTTTTTGGCTCAGTCGACTCGACTTTTCAACAAACAGCACCCTTGTATTGGAAAATTGTACCGACTAAGCCAATAAGGGGGTAAAAAAGAGGTGCCTATCAAGACACCTCCTTTTACTGATTCTTGAATTACGCCTTAGAAACTGTATGTGACACCCAGTCGGCTACGTAGTTCGCGGCGATCTGTAACAGAATCGACGTTCACATCACCAAACTCAACGTACGGTGCCCATTGGCCGAAGCTACGACGTGCTGTGGCGTTTAGCTCGTAGTTTGTGTCTTTGCCGTTGTACAAGATATAACCATCTGTTGCTGATTTATAATAGTTACCTTCAAGTCCAAAGCGCCACTCGTTTACTGAATAATTGATGTTAGCCGTTAGACGATGACGGCGTTCATTTTGTGCGTCTTCACCGTTGTTTTGACGAATGTCATAACGATAACGACCACTTAAGCTGAGTCCTTCAACACTATCCAGTGCGTAAGTCACGCGAAGCTGTGGTTTGTAAGTCATACCCGCCGAACGAGCTTCGATAGGCATACCTGGTTGGATAGTCCAGTTGTCGTTAATCTTAAAACGATAACCTAAATCCAGCTCCCAACCATTATTTTGCAAGTCTTTAAGAAACGCGCCATCTTCTCCTTTGAACTTTAACTCACCGCTATAGTAGAAGTTACCGATGCTGTCTCCCATTTTGATGCGCGTCGCATGTTGCTCCGTTGTGTGCTTGTACTCAGTACGTATATCTAAAGAAGCTGCGCTTACCGTTGCTGTCGCG
Organism: Vibrio mediterranei; assembly: GCF_900088415.1. Taxonomy (GTDB): domain Bacteria; phylum Pseudomonadota; class Gammaproteobacteria; order Enterobacterales; family Vibrionaceae; genus Vibrio; species Vibrio mediterranei. The sequence continues at coordinate 1,121,792 of NZ_FLLQ01000001.1, read as the reverse complement.
AACACAGAAACTAATGCCACTGTTACTTTGTTTAAAGTGCTCATCTTATTTAACCCTTAAGATTTTTAGTTTGTGGTAATGTATGACAAATATGATAAGAGGTTTTCTATGTTTTTAATGTGATACGGATCGGGATTGGCCGTCCTTTGGCAATGCCTTTCATACGGCTTACTGCGGGAAATTGACTTATACTATTGATATATAAGTTTTTATCTGTTGTTGTGTAGTTGTGCCTCTATCGAATTTAACAATAAGATATGTGATGTAGGTAAAGTAATTTTTATATATATTTATACTATAAAATCACAATAATGATGTGGTGCGGTTGATTTTTATCCAATTAAAGCCTTCGAATTATCCTATTGAGGGAGGTTTCTACTTCCAACTCAAATACCATTAAAGTTGGAATGTTGTCGAATAGATTTGGTCTCAGACCACAGCAACAAACTGTTGGTGATTTAGTTTGTTGTTAATGATGGGATAGAGACAGAGTATGCACAAAAATACACTCAGGACTTTTATAAATACTACAATTATGCAAATTTCAACGATTGAAAGAGAGGTGACAGTATTAAAAATACTTGGAAGAGAGTTTTCTATCGAGACTTAGATTGCGAGGTTTGAGAATTAAATTATTTTATTTCAGTATATTAATGTGATTTTCGTGATGTGGTAGTCGCGGAAGAGTTCTACACATTTCCAAAATATGATCCATGTCTCATTAACTCCATTTGTAATACATTAATATTAATTTGCTTTTGGTAGAGCGCGACACGAAGTGTCAGAATTAGCCTGGATGTGGTAAAGCAGCCAAGCGTTCAGATTATTCCATACGACCCCAAGCGAATGGGATGATTCTCCAAAACCTACTTGATAAGTATAAGAGTGTTGTTTACCACCTCACTCAAACACCCCCGGAGTTAATGTCGACGTCACTCTACATTGACAATGGATCTCCTAATGTCGTTTTAACCCTCGCATTATTACAGGTGATGCGAGGGTGTTTTTTATGTCTTACAATAAATTGTCTCATTTACTTATGCTTTCCTTAATTTATAAATCATTCGTTTGGATTGTGGTTTCATTTAACTTATTGTTTTTGCTTTTAAATTATGGACTTGCCTCTCGGTTGTGATGTAGATCTCGATATTCTTTAAAATATGATACGGATCATATGTAATACAATAATGATGGTTAAATAAACGATCTTGTTCACGTAATAATTATATTGTACTACAAATTGTAAGGTATGGACGTATAGTTAACGTAACCGAATAACATATCAAAAGGTTTCAAGATGGATCTCAATACCCTAATTGTAGGCATCTATTTCCTATTTCTTATTGCAATAGGCTGGATGTTCCGAACATTTACTAGCACTACAAGCGACTACTTCCGTGGGGGCGGTAGCATGCTTTGGTGGATGGTTGGTGCAACGGCATTTATGACGCAGTTTAGTGCTTGGACATTTACCGGAGCTGCTGGCAAAGCGTTTACCGATGGTTTTGCCGTTGCCATCATTTTTATTGCCAACGCATTTGGCTATTTAATGAATTACCTATACTTTGCTCCTAAATTCCGTCAGTTGCGTGTCGTCACTGTCATCGAAGCGATACGTATGCGTTTTGGCAAAGTAAATGAACAGGTATTTACGTGGTCAGGGATGCCTAACAGTGTTATCTCGGCAGGTATTTGGCTGAATGGTCTCGCCATCATCGCTTCTGGTATTTTTGGATTCGATATGACCACAACCATTATTCTTACCGGCCTTGTGGTTCTTGTCATGTCTGTGACCGGTGGTTCTTGGGCCGTCATTGCCTCTGACTTCATGCAAATGGTCATTATCATGGCCGTAACGGTAACGTGTGCAATTGTTGCGGTTTATCATGGTGGTGGTGTTTCCAATATCGTTGAGAACTTCCCAACTGAGTCATTTGTTACCGGTGATAACCTCAACTATTTAAGTATCTTCAGCATCTGGGCTGTATTCATTTTCCTAAAACAGTTTAGCATTACTAACAACATGTTGAATTCATATCGCTATTTGGCTGCAAAAGACTCAAATAACGCTCGTAAAGCTGCACTTTTGGCATGTGTGTTGATGACGCTTGGGCCAATCATTTGGTTTATGCCTTCATGGTTTATAGCAGGTCAAGGTGTGGATTTGGCGGCACAATACCCAGAAGCTGGCTCTAAAGCGAGTGACTTTGCGTACCTTTACTTCGTTCAAGAGTATATGCCAGTGGGCATGGTTGGTCTTTTGATTGCAGCGATGTTCGCAGCGACCATGTCTTCCATGGACTCTGGTCTGAACCGTAACTCAGGGATTTTTGTTAAGAACTTCTATGAGCCGATTCTGCGTCCAAATGCCAATGAAAAAGAGCTAGTCGTGGTTTCTAAGCTGACGTCTACTTTCTTCGGCATTGCTATTATTCTAGTTGCTCTGTTTATTAACTCCCTTAAAGGTTTAAGCCTTTTCGACACTATGATGTACGTGGGTGCTTTGATCGGCTTCCCAATGACTATTCCTGCATTCTGTGGTTTCTTCATTCGTAAAACGCCGGATTGGGCAGGTTGGGGAACGCTAGTCGTCGGTGGCTTTGTCTCTTATTTCGTCGGTTTTGTCATTACGGCAGACATGATTCAAAACTGGTTCGGTCTTAATGAGTTGACTGGTCGTGAATGGGCTGATTTAAAAGTCGCTATTGGCTTGATTGGTCACATGATTTTCACCGCAGGTTTCTTTGTACTCTCAACGTTGTTCTATAAGCCTTTACCTGAGCATCGTGAAAAAGACGTCGACAAGTTCTTCAACAATCTAGCGACACCTCTTGTGGCAGAAAGTACTGAACAGAAGAAGCTTGATAATAGACAGCGTCGTATGTTGGGTTCATTGATCGCCGTTGCTGGTGTTGGTGTAATGGCGATGTTCGTCTTGCCAAATCCATTGTGGGGACGTTTCGTGTTTGTTCTGTGCGGCAGCATCGTCTTTGCAGTCGGCTTATTGCTCGTCAAAGCAGTGGATGACAAAGTGGAAAGCGCGGCTGAAGCCAACATAGCTACCGAAAACTAGAGCGCTTTATTCATAAATATTGAGCGGCTGATTCCAGCCGCTTTCAACCTTTCTAATGCTTGCAACGTTCAAGCAAGTCCATTGTTAAATCTAATCCAACAAGAATTCATAAAGAGAATCACATGAAAAAAAATGTCCTCGCTTTATCTTTAACGGCAGTATTCGCCTCAGTTGCGCTGGTTGGTTGTGGTAACACGAATGCTGACACTACTCACGCTAATAAAACAATGCTTCAAACGTCTGTGCCGATGGCGTTTAATGAAGTGACACGCGATTACCTTTTGTCGAGTGACAGATTGGTTGATGTTGATGGTGCGACACTGGAGTCCAAATCAGACCAACAGGTTAACGCACTTAAATCTCAACTTGAGAATGCAAAAGATGGTGAGGTGATTACGATTCCAGATGGAAAATATACCAATTTGGGGCATGTAACAATTGCGGCAAATGGTGTGACGATTAAGGCCGAAACTGCAGGAGCGGTTTGGTTTACTGGTCTGGTTCAATTTGAACTAACAGGTAACAACGTGACGCTAGATAGTTTGGTGTTCACTGAAGGCGGCCCAGCGGAACGTTTCGGCGGAGTTCGCATGATGGGTAACGGAAACACACTGCAAAATTCCACATTCTATTACTTCAATCATGATTATGCGTACGAACCTGACGAGCGTCGTTCTGAATATCCTAAATACCTGTGGGTGTCCTTATGGGGTAAAGATGGAAAAGTCATCAATAATCGATTTGAAGGAAAGCAGAAACGTGGCACTTTGATTGGTGTTCAGAAAGATGAGACGCCAGATAACCACCTTATTGCTCATAATATTTTTGTTGACCAAAAACAGAACCAGTTTAATGAGTTAGATATAAAAGAAGCCGTTCGTTACAACGGTAACAGCTGGGAAGCGATTCGAATTGGTGACTCGAAATCTTCGCAATGGGATTCTAGTTCTAAGTTTGTCGATAATTTGCTCGTAGATATGGATGGAGAACGTGAACTTATCTCGATCAAGTCGGGTGATAATGAGATTTCAGGTAACACAATATTCGAAAGTGCAGCGTTGATTTCATTGAGACATGGTAAAGGTAATAAGGTAGAGAACAACGTTATTCTTGGAAACAAGAAATTGCTAACAGGTGGTGTGCGCATCTACGATGAAGATCATGTGATTCGCAATAACTACTTTGCTAACACACGTGGGCGTGATGGACTAATTGAAGGTAACGCTGATCTTCGAGGTGGTATTGTCATTAATACAGGGATTATCGACGTAAAAAACGGCGAGCAGCTTGACCAGTCAGTAAAAGGGAAAGAGCTAAACAAGCAATGGACGCCTAAGAACATCGACATAGAGAACAACACGTTTGTTGATACCGAGTGGGGCATTGTCTACGGTAATCAATCTCACCGCGTAAGCTTGTTCAATAATGCCGAAGTAGACAATATTTTTGCTGGTGTTGATATTCGTTTTAACAACAATGTCGTCGACAATTCACAAAACCCGGAGTTTGTGAGTGTACGAGCTACAGAGCAGTTTCCTCTGGTTGATGCCAGTTACCATAATGAGTTTTACACCCCAACTTTAGTTGGACAAGAGCAGTTAGAAAATTATTCACTAACACTTCCAAACATGTCCTTGGAAAACGGCTTTAATCAATACCAAGGAGCAGGGGCAAACACCTCTGAGTTGCAATTGATTACCGCTGATAGTGCGGGGCCGACTTACGTATTAGTGAATAGCAACAAGTAACCTGTCAGGAAATTTCGTAAAGTAAAGTCACAGCGGTCAAGTGGCCGCTTTTTTAGTGGCCGAGTACTCTGTTCTGATCGGCTAACTTAATACCATACTTTGATTTCTACCTCGGCTCTTTGCAATGTACAACGCGTCATCCGCTCTTGAAAAAATATGATTATTTCGCTCTTGATAGCGAGCTTGGGTTACGCCAACGCTCAATGTTATCGAAAAGGTCTGCTGTTCATAGTGGAAAGGAGTATCGGCTATGGTACAGCGAATGCGTTCCGCAATCTCGTAAGCCGTGTGCTCTTCAATATCAGGTAGAAGCAGTGCGAACTCTTCGCCACCTACTCGGGCGAAAGTATCATCAGGCCGAATGATATCTTGTATTCGAGCAACCACTTCTTTTAGCGTGTTATCCCCAGCTAGGTGTCCATAGGTATCGTTGACCTTTTTGAAGTAATCAATATCCATCAACAATAAACAGTGTGGGGTCGTGCTTTTAGTTATGGTTGCTAATGTGGAGAAAAAATAGCGGCGATTAGCTATTTGTGTGAGTGGATCGGATTCACTCTGTTTACGGAGCTTTAGTTCAAGGCGATGGCGCTTCGATATGTTTCGAGTGAGCCAACAAACTACCCTTTGGTTTTTACAGGTAAAAGAAAGCGGAAAGATCTTGCCCTCAAACCTCAATGTACCTGCTGGACCCGATTTGGGGTCAATGCCGTTAAGATCTTCAACGCATAGATCATATTCGACAGTCATGACCTGATTATTATCGAGTGATGTGATGATTTGACTGATATACCAGTCGGCTTGCTCGGAAGGCATTACCGAGTGCAGAGTTTGCCCAATCAGTGCGCTGCCGTCATGATACGACTGAGTATCAGTTCCGCCAAGAAAATCAACATATTCTCCTTCTTCACTTATTATGAAGACAGGGTCAGGTAAACAAGAAAGCACCTCATATACTTCGTCTAATTCAGTAAGCATGCTCTTCCACGAATATTTTTATAATTTACTTTATTAACAATAGAGTATATACGCAAAAAATAAATAACAAAGGTGATAGAAAAAGCTGCGGTTGAGATCGAGAAATAGGTTTTAAAGCTATATGTGACGGCCAGTTGTTTAAGCTGTCACATATATTTACGGCAAGCTGGAGAGCCTTAGTTTCCCTGTAAAACTAGTTGTCAGAATCTATATTTTCATCAGTTATCTCATCACTGAGCACATCTGAATCGCTATAGTCCACATCCTCATTGATTGTCTCTGGCTCAGATTTCTTACCATTTAATGCATGAAACCTTTTCCTATCGCGTGCAAGGTGTATGTATTTCACCCATGTTTTTTCTAGTTTGCTCTCCGCATGACTTTCGTCTTGGAGCACTTCTAGAAAGTGTTTTTCTGAATCAGATTCCGGAGATAGCTCGCCACTTTCTAGCAAACTCATCGTATCTCCAAAGCGAATCAAGATATCTTCTTCAGCTAAAGTAAAATCGCCAGATTTAGCAAATCCACGTCGAAACCGCTTGTTATCGTAAAAAGGTCTCTTTCCAAGACGAAAATCTACATTTGACATAGCCACCCTCATAAAATGACGTTAATCATCGAACCCAGCCTCAGTATAGACAGAGGATGTAAGGTTTTTGAAATTCTACCCATCGATTTTTTCAACGTTTTTTGGTTTGTTCATTAACTCATTGGTTAGACGCTACTTTTACTTGGGTTTTTGAATATTGTGTGATGGTTTGATGAAGATTTCATGTCGTCCTTGAGTTCCGAAAGCGGCTAGTAAGATGCAAAATGTGCGTTACACTGGCGATAGAATAGGCAAGGTTAGAGGCAGGTATGGAGTCACTTAGTAGAGAGCAATGTTCTGTTGCCCGATTATCAAGGGATCCAAGGTTTGATGGCGTATTTTTTGTGGCGGTGAAGACAACGGGCATTTTTTGCCGCCCTATTTGTCCAGCAAACTTGCCACGAGAGGAGAATGTTGAGTATTTCTCTACGGCACCTGTAGCGTTGCAGGCAGGATATCGACCTTGTTTGCGCTGTCGTCCGGATAGTGCGCCTAATTCGTGGGCCTGGCTTGGTAAAGAAACCAGTTTTCGACGAGCATTAACTTTGATCGAGCAGGGGGCGTTACAGCACTCCAATTTGGAAAGGTTGTCAGATAGGCTCGGCGTTACCAGTCGATACTTAAGACAACTATTTCAAAACCACCTGGGTATGTCACCCAAGGTGTATGCTCAATATCATCAATTAATGTTTGCCAAACAACTGCTTCACAACAGTTCACTATCAATAACTGATGTTGGTTTTGCCAGCGGTTTTAATAGTACTCGACGATTCAATGATGCCTTTAAGAAGTATCTTAAATTGACGCCTTCAGAAATGAGGCGTCACCATGCAAGGCAAGATAACAGCGGTCGCAATGTGATTCATTTGGCTTACCGAGGTCAATATCACTGGGAGTCGTTACTCGATTTCTATCGTTTAAGAGCAATAGAGGGCGTAGAAGAAGTGACGCAATACAGCTACGCTCGTTATGTGGAGATTGATGGTAGTTTAGCTTGGTTCAAGTTACACGCTGATGTGGAGGGTAAGCAAACAATTAAAGTGGAATTTGAATTGCAAGATGTCACAAAACTGTCTTGGTTGATGAGCAATATAAAAAGAGTCTTCGATTTAAACACCGATGTGGCTTTGATTGAAGAGTTGCTATCGAAGTACGATGACCAATTAGTTATTAAATCAGGACTGCGGCTTCCTGGTGTATGGTCGACGTGGGAAGCAGGGGTTCGAGCTGTGGTTGGGCAGCAGGTTTCGGTAAAAGCAGCCATCGGGCAGCTCAATTTGCTGACTGATACTTTGGGTTATACGGTATATGGGCAGCGTGTATTTCCCAGTGCGGATATCGTAGCCCGCTCCGACCTTAGTTTCCTTAAAATGCCAAACAGTCGCAAAGAGACATTAGCCCGGTTGGCTCATCATATTACTAATTCGCCTGAGGACACGCCAAATAACTGGCTGGCTCTAAAAGGCATAGGTCCATGGACCATTAGTTATGCAAAAATGAGGGGAGCCTCTGAGCCCAACTTGTTTCTTGATACAGATTTGATCGTTAAAAAATACCTTGCTGAGCATCCACAATTGAACGCAGCGAATGTGTCACCTTGGGGAAGTTACGCGACATTACATTGTTGGAGTCATTTTTCATGAACTACTACCTAATAACACCAAGCCCACTTGGGGATGTCACTATTCAAGCGAACGATGATGGGTTGCTAGGGCTTTGGTTTGAAGAACATACTACATTGCCCGATGTTCTGGGTTCATTGGCTCCCGAGCATCCGATTTTGCTTGAAGCTTCTGAACAGCTCACTCATTACTTTGAAGGCAAGGTACGGTCATTTGATCTCCCCTTAGCAGCCGAGGGCACGGATTTTCAAAAGCTTGTTTGGCGTGCCTTGTGTGATATCCCTTTTGGTGAGTCGATAAGTTACCAAGAGTTAGCGAATCGAATAGGCAAACCTAAAGCCGTAAGAGCCGTTGGAGCTGCAAATGGAAAAAACCCCATCTCAGTTATCGTTCCTTGTCATCGCGTGATCGGGAAAAGTGGTACATTGACTGGTTATGCTGGCGGAATTGAACGAAAAAGAAAGCTGTTGGAGCTGGAAGGTATCAAGCTTTGACGCACCAAGAGAGCCTACAATGTTGGAGCATTGTAGGGTTTTTAAACATTAAGCTATTGGTGCTGTTTCATAAATAACGGGTTGTTAGCGATTGGTTTCATATTACTGTGTTTTTTTTATTGCGTTTTCGCAAATATAGAGAGTGAGTAATTGCAAAATGCATCTGTGTTTGCAAAATGAAAATACTATATGAGTATGGTTTACATGAAATCGATACTTATCTGACCAGAATTATCTGAAAACAACGATTTAAAAAGTTGGCACGCTTGATGCATTACTTAAAGCGACCCTTTTTAAGCCGAGGGTCACCTAGCCAACTGACGTTGTTAGTGAACCTCTATTGTTCACACTTGTATATAGCCAGTCACATTTTTTAGTGGCTGGCTTTTTTTCTTTCTAGGCTAAGAGCTAATTCATCAAGGCTTATACAATATCGCCAAGTTGCATTTCCTTGCTTTCGGCACAGCCTTCATAACAGCTTGGTTTTCTCGGGCATGCTGCTCCTCTTGAACAAATTAATCGTGCGTCGCCTTCAATACCTCGTTCAACCCAATTGATATTGAGGATTTTGGCGACTGTTTGCAGATCCTTTTTGATAGAACGAGGAATACTGACACTGCCACCCCCTTCGACACATGATCGTTTTAGTTCACTAGCTATCTCCAATGCGTTGCCGCCTTGAGCATCTATCGCAGGATTTAGATCAATACCCGCGCAGAGTACTCGATTATTTCCAGCCGGGTCGGTCATGTTGATGGATTCACAGCAATAAATACGAGGTTCATCACCCACATTAAGAATAGAGATTTGTGCAGAAGAGCCGTTTTGAGGTTCAGATAAGCGCCTAAATACCGCCCAGTGTTGACACGGATCGTTCACCATCCGCATGTTTCCCCATGGCAGCGGAATACCGTTTCCTCGGTAGACTGCTTTGAGCTTTCCTGGCCCGTAGGCGTCGAAATAGTGCCAATGTGGATAGGGAGATACCACGGTCATACGACGCATGGCGACAGACGGAGATACGCCTGCACGTTTATGAACGTCGATTTCATACCCACTTCTGTCAAGTAGTTGTCTAAATGGGACTTTAGGGCAAAGTAGGGCTCCTGCAAAAAAGCTGGATTCAAAATCTCTCCATGCTTGCAAAATATCTTGTGAGTTCAGAGCAGATGTAGACTGGTTGGCTGCAGAGTCTTCCCAGCTATTGTGGTGACCAACACTGAGGACACTTTTTAGCCCTTCTTCACTGTGCAGAATTCGGTGTCCGATATAAACCGCGAGATCATATTTGAGTCTTGTTGGGTATGCTTTGAGTATTTCGTTGAGGTAGATGGTACCAGGAGGCTCAAAAAACGAGGTAACGAGTTGCTTGGCATTAATTCCTAACTCATCCACCACATCTTTTGGTGTGCGATTGACCCATTGAACTCTCAAACCTAAATCGCCAGCAATATCGATCAGATCTTCTACTGATAGGTTCAATCGCTTCAGTCCCACTTCTTCTGCAGCCCGTTCTAAGTCGGGAAAGTGATTTTGCAAACTTTCTTGGTGAGCGCGAATCAAAAGGTGGGCGAATTGTCTTCCGGTGATTCCGGTTTGCGACAACATTTCCGGAATGGCAATTTGCAGTATGTCGTTTGAAAATAAAAAGCTTGGCTCTAAAGCCATGCCACTGATGCCTCCGCGATTGCCTTTAACCGGAGTAATTTCTTCTTGCTCAGGCTCATTATCTAAAAACCATGCTGGATCTTTTTGGAAAACTTCGGCGATCACTTCAAGCATATCGATGCTTGGGACGCGTTTTCCTCGTTCAATCATCGATAGATACGAAACGGAAGGAGCGTACTCTGGATTGATGCGAATACAACGCGCAGAGAGGTCTTCCATTGTTAAATGGTTGCGTTTTCTAAGGTTTCTTACCTTAGTGCCCAAAAAATGGGACTGACGGATTAGACTTTTTGACAGAGGCATTTTGTAAAATTCACATTGTAAAATTTTTGTTGTGAAATTGTAGTCAAAAACAGGCTAGTCTACAAAGTATACAAATCACAAAACGAATATAAATTTAAACACTTGTTTAGTATATTTGCTCTAAATAGAACAAAAGGCCGTATGAGGGAAAGACTATGAACATGCTGACATTCGATAAAACAGAACTACATAAAAACCACTCAACGTTTATCGCAGAAGCAGTCTTTGCCGTGGAAATGGTGAAAGCCGATGAGCAAATAGAGAAACAAAAGATGGCAAAACAGCTACTTGATACTTTGTTTCCACTAGAAAATGGTTCACACGAAGACGTGGTAAGTTACGAAATAGATTATCGTCACGTACAAGCTTATTTTAAAAATGGTGAGCATACGGGGCTGAAGCGCGCAAAACACTTTGTGGCTTACGCTGGTGATAAATGTGCTCCTGAAGCAATTCTATTCCGTGATGAGAGTGGAACACATGTAGAAGTAATGATGGGTAAGCGCAAAGGAACCGGCAATCTAGAGCTTGTAGAAATTGAAGATATCCAATTAGAAACGTGCACAACCTTCGGCCAAACAGAGAAATGCCATGCGTCTGGCATCCGCCACTGGGTTAGCCTAGTTCAAGGTGATGACCAAGGTCGTCCTAGAGCTTGTAGTGAAGACAAAGAGTTTACGGCGAAAAACGGTGACGATTATAACCTAGGATTTAGTTTCGCCTTTTAATACCCGCTAGCACTTTTATTTAAATACCGTTTTCCTTTGGTAGTGTAGCCCCACATACGAGCAGTGGGGTTTTTTTTATATTAATTTTCTATATTTAACTTCTCGTCAATAGCTAACTCGACTAGTCTTATACGGTGTCAATTCAAAGTGTTAGTCGATATGCCTACCAGCTCGCAATCTAGTAAAAAGTTCACTCTGCCTTTGCATATTCATATCTCCGTAATTTTCGTCATTTTGGTTTTGGTGATAAGTGGTATTCAGATATGGATTACACAAACGAGCATGAATAAAGTTCTATTAAATGCGAATGAAAACTTATTTGAACGTATCGCCGGCGAGACACGCAGCAATATGTCCTATCACTTTGGTCCCGCATTTAGCATTGTTGATGCGTACTCTGCAGGTGAATTGATTCGCGAAGTAGATCCAGAAAAGCGATTTGCGTTTGTGCCTGAGTTGGTGTCTTTACTAAGAGCGAATAAACACCTTTTTTCATTGAAAGCTGCGTTTCCTGATGGTGAGTGGTTAGCGGTTGTCCGTTTAGCAGATGACCGGATGCGGAATCATTTAGGTATCGACCATAGTGCAGAATATGCGGCGTTGAACTACAACGCAGAAACAGAAAAACTGGAGGTAAGAACGTACAGCGCTCACCTTGCTTTGCTGCAATCTTCAGAAATAGACAGCCCTCTTCGCGATCCACGTAAACTCGATTGGTTTCGTTCTGCCTCGTTGGTACAAGCACACGTGTCAGAGCCTTACTTCATGTCTGTGTTGTCTAGGACCGGTATTACGATTCATCGACGAGCGGCCAACGGTGCGGTGTTTGGTGCGGATATTTTATTGGATCAAGTCTCTGAAGTACTAAGGGACAGTGATGAAAACCGTGATGCACTCAGAGTGTTATATGACGATGAGTTTAATGTGTTTGCTTACAGCCGACCTGAACTGTTTGAGGTAAGAGATGCCTTAAGACAATCGAGCCAACTTAAATTAGGGGAGATCAATCATCCGTTGATCTCAGGCACTACTAATATCATCGAGTTTGGTTCACAGGCAAAAGAAATTAACTATGAAGGCGAAAAGTGGGTTGTTAAAGTCGATAAGCTGCGCGGCACTCGTGACCAGCTGTTTAACCTAGTGATGGCGGTCAAGTCAGAGCAGCTATTGAAAGATGCCAATACTGTTGCGAGACGTTCTCTAATCGGTTCTCTCTTCGCTTTGTTAATTGCATTGCCATGTATTTACTATCTTTCTCAGTGGTTAGCGAGACCGATTCGCCAGGCAACCCAGAAAGCACGCGCTATTCAACATTTTAACTTTGACGAGAATAATCAGGAGCACTCTCGAGTCGCGGAAATCAAAGCTATGTCGGATTCATTGACGGTGATGCAGTCGACAATAAAGCGTTTTCTTTCACTGACCAATTCAATGGCAAAAGAGAATGACCTAGAACGAATACTTGAATTGGTTTGTGTCGAAACCGCAGATGCCACGAGCGCGAACAGTACGTATTTGTATTTATTGAGTAAAGATGAGAAGTATCTCGATCCTAAGTTTATTAAGCTCAAAACCAAAGGCATTATTGATGTCGCAACACAGCAGCGACTGCCTCTTTATGAACCTAGGATCGCCGAGGATGTAGAGGTGTTTTTTAATCAAAAGCAGCCGGTTTATTCTAAGTATTACGAGGCCAGGCCTTTTGTTATTAAGGAAAATGAAACCGACAACTTATTGTTTATTCCTTTGATAGACCGAAGCAAAAAAGTAATTGGTGGTTTGGGTTTAGGCTTTGATGAAGAGCATGAATCTCAAGTATTAATGGACAACAAAGAATATCTAGAGACATTGGCAGCGTATGCCTCTGTTACCATTGAAACTCAAACCATGTTGGCTGACCAAAGAGCGCTATTGGACTCCTTCATTCAAGTGATGGCAGGAGCTATTGATACCAAATCGCCCTATACCGGTAACCATTGCCAGCGTGTTCCTGTGTTGACTGAAATGTTGACTAAAGCTGCGCAGGACTCGACTCAAGGGCCTTTCGCTAATTTTTCAATGAGCAAAGAGCAGTGGGAAGAGCTGCATATTGCTTCTTGGCTGCATGACTGTGGGAAAGTGACTACACCTGAGCATATTATTGATAAGTCCACCAAACTGGAGACCATTTACAATCGAATTCATGAAGTCAGGACTCGCTTTGAAGTACTAAAGCGCGACGTGGAACTTAACATTTATCGAGCTAAATTTAGTGGTCAATTAGATAACCAGGACCTAGAAGCGGTTCACTTGGCTCAGGAAGAGTTAGATAAGGATTTCGCACTGATTGCCGAAATCAATCTGGGATCTGAGTTTTTAGATGACCAAAAAGTAAAACGTTTAGAAGCCATTGCTCAAAGAACATGGCAGAGCACAATTGATCCTAGATTAGGCCTTTCATGGGAGGAGCTCGCACGTTATTCGGACAATCCTTTTGTTGAAGGTAAACATGTTCCCGTGTTGGCAGATAATGAATCGCACTTGGTTGCGTGGGAAAAAGCGCCTCTTCGGGAAGAACGTTTTGTTTTAAAGGCTGGTGAGCATCAAAATAACCAAGGTGAGATGTACAACTTATCCATTCGCAAAGGCACGTTGAACCCTGAAGAACGCTACATCATAAACAGCCATATGATAGAGACACTGCGAATGCTAGAGAGCTTGCCATTCCCAAGACATATGAAAAATGTGCCTCTTTTAGCTGGCAGTCATCATGAGAAAGTGGACGGAACCGGGTATCCATTAGGTTTGAAAGCCAGCGAACTTCCCCTCCCTGCTCGTGCCATGGCTATCGCTGATGTTTTTGAGGCACTAACAAGTTGTGACCGACCATACAAGAAGTCAAAGATGCTTTCTGAAGCCATCAAAATTATGAGTTTTATGGTAAAGGACGGACATTTGGACCCAGCTTTGTTCAAACTGTTTTTAACCTCTGGTGTCTATCGTGATTATGCGCAGGCGCACATTGATAGTAAGCAAATAGATGACGTGGATATTTCTCAGTATGTGGATGAGTTAAGCTACTAAAATCGGTGGCGTAACCTATTATTAATTATCAGTTAATTAGTTTTAGGTACGTGAAATGGATTTCAAAAGTGCGGGCAAAAGCTGGTTCCGTTACCCACTGCACATCCACATATCGAGTTTGTTTATCATCATTGTGATGTTGGTATGCGGTGTGCAGTTATGGCTTACGTATTCAAGCTTAAATAAAGTATTGGTTGACGCTAATGACCATCTATTTGACCGAATCTCTGGTGAAGCGAGAGCCAATTTGCTTCACCATTATAGTCCTGCATTTTCGACCGTCACTGCGTTTTCCAAAGGGCAGTTGAGTCGTTTTTCAACACATGAAGAACGTCTAAATTACGTCCCCGAAATCAGTTATTTATTATCCGCTAGCCCTTCTATTTTTTCCTATACCTTAACACTACCTAATGGTGACCATTTTAGTGTTTATCGAGTATTTGACCGTAAGATCCAAAAAGGCTTTGAGGTTTCTCCTGAGGCACATTACGTGGTGTTTAGTTACTATGCTGATCAGCAACTCTTGCACAGATACGAATACAATGAAGCGCACGAATTAGTCAATTTTACCTCGCAAGATGGATATCAGACCGACTTAAGAGACCGAGAGTGGTTTGATATAGCCAATCGCGACTCTGTAGCCATGTCGGCCCCCTACTATTTTCAAAAGTTGGGTAAAATTGGTGTCACGGTATCGAGGCGCTCCGAGAGTGGAGCGGTGGTCGCGGCAGACATCACCTTGGGTCAAATTTCCCAAGTGCTTGCCGAAACCATCAGTCGCAAATCTTCTTTTCGGGTGCTCTACGATGAAAGTGGGCGTTTGTACGCCTACAGCAACCCGAGGCAAGTAATCATTCAAGAAGACGCTTTGGATAGTACCACTATTCTTATTGAAGATATTGATAACCCAGTTGTTCACGAAGCCGTTCTATTATTTGGCAATACGGTAGATACCGTACATGAGTTTTATGTCGACGGTGAAAAATGGATAGGTAAAGTCACCAAGTCGGTTAACAACTCGGGTCATGACTTGTATTTGATGATGGTGGTGAAATCCACAGAGTTGTTGGATAAGTCTCAAGTTATCGTCAAGCGATCGATTCTGACCTCTGTGATCGTCTTATTGGTTGCTCTCCCTTTTGTGTATATTGCAGCACAGCGCGTTTCTGCACCGATTCGAAGGGCAACATTACGGGCACAGAAAATTGAGAGTTTTGACTTTTCTAAAAAGACACCGCAAAAGTCACATATCAAAGAGATTCATGACTTATCTCAAGCCCTGTTTGGTATGCAGCAGACGTTGTCTAGGTTCTTGCTATTGACCAACGCGATTGCAAGGCAAGACGAGTTGAAACCTTTGTTGGACTTAGTGGCTAACGGAGCATTAGATGCGACCAGTGCGAAGCGTGCTTTGTTGTATCTAAGTGATGATGACAACGTGTTGATTCCGCACAGTGTGGTCTCAAAAACGGACGATAAGTTTGATCTCTCTGAACTGTCACCACTTGATGCAAAGAATCCAGATGTCGCGTATTCATTCGAATCTTTAAATGGCACCCGCCCAAAAGCGTTAGCGGTCGAATATCAGGAAATCAAGCATGCTATTCCGCAAATAGGAGCCCATGACGTATTCTTGTTTCTACCGTTGTTAGACAGAGGCGGTCAGGTATTAGGTGGTTTCGGTTTGATTATTGAAAATGAACAGCTTGATACGTTGTCGACCACACGTTTGCCATTTATTGAATCGTTAAGCGAATACGCTTCTGTTGCCATTGAGTCTCAGCAAATTCTTGCTAATCAAAAAGCGTTGCTTAACTCGTTTATTGAGGTCATGGCGGGAGCGATTGATACGAAATCTCCATACACAGGCAATCACTGTCAACGTGTTCCAGTACTAACAGAAATGTTGACCAAAGCCGCCGAGCAGTCTGAAGCCGAACCATTTAAAGACTTTAAGCTGTCATCTGAAGAGTGGCAAGAGTTGCAACTTGCAGCTTGGCTACATGACTGTGGCAAGGTGACGACGCCAGAGCATGTGGTTGATAAAGCAGTGAAGCTAGAGACAATCTATAACCGTATTCACGAAATAAGAACACGATTCGAGGTGCTTAAACGTGATGCACATATCTTGATATTACAGCAGGCCCTAGGTGAACCATTATCGTTGGAATTACAACAAGAGCTTGATGCTACATGGAAGCACATTGATGACGATTTTGCCTTTATTGCTGCTACGAATGTAGGCGGTGAATTTATGACGGACGATGCGGTGACACGTCTTCATTCTATAGCTCAGAGGCAATGGACTAAAACTATTGATGAAGGTCAAGGCTTGTCGTGGGAAGAGCGTCGACGTTATGAGCAAGCTGAAACAAAACTTGGTGAAAGTGAGTCGGTGTTGGCTGATCAACCCTATCACACCATCCCATGGGCAGTTGAAACAGAGCCTTCGACTCGATTTACGCTTAAAAAACCGATGTATCAGAATAATTTGGGAGAGTTGTATAACTTATCCATTCGCAAAGGCACGTTAAACGATGAGGAGCGTTATGTGATTAACAACCATATCGTTGAAACCATCAAAATGTTGGAGAGCCTGCCGTTCCCGAAAGGAATGCGTAATGTTCCTGCTATAGCTGGCGGTCATCATGAAAAAGTGGATGGAACTGGATACCCGATGGGGCTCAAATCCGATGAAATGCCTCTTACTGCCAGAGTGATGGCGTTAGCCGATGTCTTTGAAGCGTTGACCAGTGCGGATAGACCTTATAAAGAACCTAAAACGTTATCAGAGTCGATTAAGATCATGTCTTTTATGGTCAAAGACCAACACCTGGATGCAGAGTTATTTAAGCTATTCTTGACGTCTGGGGTTTATCAAACATTTGCCATGGAGTTCTTAAACCCAGAACAGATTGATGAAGTAGATATAGAGCAGTATTTATCGTGAAGTAGTAACAAGGGCAGAGAGTGAATTATCTGCCCTTGTTATTTTAATTTACGACTATGGCTTTTATTGAGTTGTTAAAAAGGCATAACTCGGTTGCGGCCTGCTCGTTTGGCATCATAGAGCATCTTATCTGCACGATCGACCAGTGAGATGTAGGTATCACCCGCTGTAAATTCAGCGACACCAAAGGAAGCGGTAATATTGCCGACCTTTGAACCATTTTTTCGATCTTTAATCGTCATTTTTTCGATGGCTAGACGTAGTGCATCTGCCATTTGTCTTGCCACTCTTAAGGACTTATTAGGAATGATCAATGCGAATTCCTCTCCACCAAAACGGTAGGCAGTTATCCCACCTCGACAAGCTTGTTTTAGACGTTGTGAAATGCCTTTTAAGATCGTATCACCAAATAGGTGCCCAAATTCGTCATTGAATTTCTTGAAGTGGTCAATATCCAAAAAGATGAGGCTCATTGGCTGCTTAGCATCACAGAACATGTTGAGGTCGGCGTCAAACGCTCCGCGGTTATATAATGACGTCAAACTATCGAATAACGCATTGCATTGAACCTTAGCCAACTGAGATTTTAGGCGTGCTATCTCATCACTGGCGTTTTTTAACTGGTTATGAATGAAGTCGGTTGAATGGCGAATGTCGTTTGCTTCGTCAACCAACTGTTGAATCAAAGGCATTACTTCATCAAGTGTCGGATCGCGCTGCGATTCTATTTGCGTGCTTAATCCGTCAAAACTTTGCTCAAGCACTTTGGAGAACTGTGATGTATCGGCGATGGCGTCCGTCATTGAACTTGAAACTTCAGTAACGAGGGCTTCCATATTGTGCTTGAGATCTTGCAAATTGACTTCGGCTTTGCCAGCAATATGGTCGCGATAAAGTAGATTGGTGTTTGCTGGCGGTAAAACGTCGAAATCTTTGAGAATAGAGTCAACTTCAGCGTTCAGTTCTGGAATAGTCTGATCCACATAAGTGTACCAAAGTGCATAATTGGCAGGCGTCGCGGGAACGTGGTGTTTTACCATCAATGGTACTGCTTTTTTTAAATTAGCCGCCGATTTCTGAAAATCGTTCTTTTTCATGATCTAACTATTGTCCTTGGCTCATTCTGATTGGCGAGGCTTGCACTTAATTCGAAGTCAGACTCTCCTGGTCCGATTATTTATAATTATCCAACGAGTTCAGTAGTTTGTCACTTTAGAAAGTTCAGTTTTTGAAAACGGACTCAAATATTAACGTGATTTTGGTTCAATAATGGCGCTATTTATAAAATGCATTAAAATTAACGCCATTATTTATCGGCTGTATAAATTGATAGCGCCTAATTACTGATGCGTCTCGCTCGCCGTCTAACTACGGCCTCTTTCACGAAGTGGTCGAATAGCGGTGCGAATAAATTAGCAAATAATATGGCGAGCATAATACCTTCCGGATAGGCTGGGTTGAGCACTCTGATACCAATAGTCATAACTCCTATCAGTAAACCATAAGCCCATTTCCCTGTATCAGTAAACGCCGCGGACACTGGGTCGGTCGCCATAAAAAAGGTACCAAAAGCGACACCACCAATGACGAAATGCCAATAAACAGGCATCGAAAACATAGGGTTGGAATCCGAACCAATAGCATTCAGTAAAGTGGCGGTTACGGTGAGGCCAATTAAGACTCCCGCCACAATTCGCCAAGAGGCGATTCCGATTGCTATCAAGAATATACCCGCCAACATAATCAGTAATGTTGATACTTCTCCCATAGAACCGGGCAAATTGCCAAAGAACGCATCCCACCACGTCAGTGGCTGTCCGGTTAGGGTACTATATAGGGCACTCTCTCCACCTTCATACCATTGGCTTAGCGGTGTAGCGCCTGAGTAGCCATCGGCGGCGACCCACACGGCTCCTCCAGACATTTGAGCAGGGTAGGCGAAGTAAAGAAATGCCCGTCCAGCAAGAGCCGGATTGAGGAAATTGCGCCCTGTTCCACCAAAAACCTCCTTTGCAACCACAATACCAAAGGTAATCCCTAACGCTGCTTGCCACAGCGGGATAGTTGGCGGGAGGATGAGAGCAAACAAGATTGAGCTGACAAAGAAACCTTCGTTAACTTCGTGCTTGCGGACGATAGCAAACAGGACTTCCCAAAAACCGCCCACAATAAATACGGTGAGGTAGACCGGTAAGAAGTAGCTAGCGCCAAACAACATTTTACTTGCCCAGCCCGCCGCAATCAGATCATTGGCAGAGCCAAATGCCAATGATAGGCGCCAGCTTTCGGCGATTATTTGATTGATTTCTTCTGGGGAATAGGTGACCGATAGCGCTGCGACAGTCTGGTTGCCAATATTAAACATCCCCCAGAACATAGCGGGGAATACAGCGATCCAAACCATTATCATGATGCGTTTGAGGTCAATACTATCCCGCAGATGTGTCTGTCCTCGAGTGACGTGCCCAGGCGTGTAAAACAACGTGGCGACTGCCTCATAAAGTGGATAAAAAGTTTGGTATTTGCCTCCAGCTTCAAAATGAGGAGCGAGTTTATCGAGGTTTTTTTTCAATGACATCCCAAAGCCCTCCTTGAGGTGTTGTTTATAGCTTCAACAAAGTTTCTACGTGATGGAATCACAGAATGACCAACTCTCTTCTAAGCTATCAAGGGTGTTACTGCGTATCAGATGACTGGGAAAAGATGACGTTGGGAAATGGTATGTCAAAAAGAAGAGGAATTTATTGGTTCAACCATGATCTCCGGTTGCATGATAATCGGTTGTTGCAAAAAGCCAGTGAGCACGTCGACAGACTGCATTGCGTGTGCTTTGATGAGCTGAAAACCATGTATGACAGACGCTTTCTGCCGGTAGAGATAGACGATTCAGCGAAGCGAGAGTTCAAGATGCAGGCGCTGGGTGAGCTGAACCAATCTCTGATGCAACTAGGGCAAGTACTACATCAAGTTTCAGTCACCAGCCTCGATGAGGCCGTGAGCCAGCTAGAACAGATGTTCGACTATTATTCGATTACTGACCTGTATGTAGCGAACAGTGCAAGCTGGTACATTGACTATGTGGTTACTAAAGCGCTCTTCAAGCGCACCGATATCGTTTTGCATCGTGATGATACCGAGTCCTTGTTTCACCAAACGTTACTGCCTTTTGACTTAGAAGACTTGCCACATTCTTTCACTCGTTTTAAGAATAAAATGGAAGGCATTGTAGTGCCGTCCCCATCTCAAACTACGACCCAGCTACCACCTCCAATGAATAATCGAGATGGCCTCCCTGCCAGCTATGGGTGCGAACCTTCTTCTTTGAAGCTTCATAGCAGCGTTCGTGGAGGTGAACTGGCGGGCTTAGGGCATGTGCGAGACTACTTTGCTACTCAGGCGGCGCTTAGTTACAAATCCACACGCAACGAACTCGATAACTGGAGCAGCTCGACCAAATTTTCTCTCTGGTTAGCCAACGGCAATGTGTCGCCCAGAGCAGTGGTGAATCAACTACACCGTTTCGAGCAAAAGCATGGTAGTAACGAGTCCACTTACTGGATTCTGTTTGAACTACTCTGGCGCGAGTACTTTCATTGGTACAGCCACAAACATGGCGCCAAGCTGTTTGCATTTGGTGGGATACAAAACAATCGTCCCCTGACCACTTTTTATGCCTCAAGATTACGTCAGTGGGTCGAAGGCAACACGCCGTTTCCCATTGTGAATGCTTGCATGAACCAACTCCGCGAAACGGGTTACATGTCTAATCGGGGGAGGCAGCTGGTCGCGAGCTGTTTGGTGCACGAGCTATCACTCGATTGGCGCTATGGTGCGTGTTATTTCCAGCACATGCTTATTGATTATGATGTCGGGTCGAATTGGGGAAACTGGCAATATTTGGCTGGAGTAGGTGCTGACCCGAGGGGAAATAGAAAGTTTGATCTAGATAAACAGACCCAACTCTATGATCCTGAAAATGTTTTCATCCGTAAGTGGAAAGGTGACCAGCCAAATTCTCGTTTGAACGCGGTGGATATGGCGGATTGGCCAATTCAGGACTGATAGGAATGAAAATGGGATACAAAACGCTGAGGCTCGTCTTAGGTGACCAGTTGGATAGCCAACATTCGTGGTTCTCTCAACAGGACAATGATGTGCTCTATCTAATCGCCGAACTAAAGCAAGAATCTGAATACGTGACGCATCACATTCAAAAGCAAGTGGCGTTCTTCCTATCAATGGAAAGCTTTGCGCAAAGCCTAATGCAGCAAGGGCATCACGTTCACTATCTCACTCTAGATGACACTTGCGCTTTTGACTCTTTATCGGAGCTGATTGCCTCAGTTGGTGAGCAATACAACATCGTTAGATTTGAATATCAAAGGCCAGATGAATATCGTCTACTTGACCAACTGTCTCACTTTTCTCACCCACAATTTTCAGCCACTTTGGTGGAGTCTGAACACTTTTTACTGCCTTTTTCAGAATTAGAAACCTATTTCGTGGGAGGTAAAGCATTAGTCATGGACCACTTTTACCGCAAAATGCGCAAGAAACATGGCGTGTTGATGGAAAGTGAAACTAAACCGCTTGGTGGTAAGTGGAGTTATGATGCCAATAACCGCAACAAACTGAAAAAATCTGACATAAAAGCGCTACCCACACCGTTATTGTTTGCATCACCGACGAAGGAGACGGTGTCTCGGATAGAGCGTCACAACCTAAACTCGATAGGACGAATTGAAGAACAACTCATTTGGCCTATCAATCGCTCTCAATCTCTCACTCTACTGGCACACTTTTGCCAAGTCTGTTTGCCTAATTTTGGCCGTTTTCAAGATGCCATGACGGAACAGCATGAGAGTCAGTGGAGCCTGTACCATAGCCGCCTTTCTTTCTCGCTCAACTGTAAGATGCTATCCCCTCTAGAAGTACTATATGCAGCCATTGAGCAATATGCTCACTCTGAAGGAAAGATCACACTTGCGCAGATTGAAGGCTTTGTCCGACAGATACTCGGTTGGCGTGAGTATATTCGAGGCATGTATTGGAGCAATATGCCAGACTACTCGACGACCAATGTGCTAAAAGCTTCTAGGGCGCTACCTCAATATTTTTGGAACGGCGAGACAAAGATGAGTTGTATGAAGCGAGCCATCACTCAGTCTCTTGATTTCGCTTACGCTCATCATATTCAGCGTTTAATGGTGACTGGTAATTTCGCGTTGCTCACAGAGTTGGACCCAGACCAAGTAGAACAATGGTACCTTGGCATTTATGTTGATGCGATTGAGTGGGTAGAAATGCCCAATACTCGAGGTATGGCTTTGTACGCAGATGGAGGACTTATTGCGACCAAACCTTATGGTTCAAGTGGTGGCTATATTAACAAAATGAGTGATTATTGTAGTGGGTGTTTTTATAACGTCAAAGAGCGTTCAGGCCAACAAGCCTGTCCTTTTAACGGCTTCTATTGGCGGTTTA
Source organism: Vibrio mediterranei (assembly GCF_900088415.1). Lineage (GTDB taxonomy): Bacteria > Pseudomonadota > Gammaproteobacteria > Enterobacterales > Vibrionaceae > Vibrio > Vibrio mediterranei. Next base: position 1,099,092 of record NZ_FLLQ01000001.1, on the reverse strand, counting down.
TGCATAAGCATCGTGATTGGTTGAGTAAGAACCCTCGTACGGCGATGATTTATCGAACTTGGGACCGGTTGGCGCCCGATGTTCAAGATGAACATCTTACAACGGCCGAAGCAAACTTAGCTCGAATAGAGCGCCTGTGAGGTAGAGATGCAGCCATTGAATGTTTTGATCGTTGGTGCTTCCGGAGGGATAGGGAGTGCGTTATGCCAGCAGATTCTGACTCATACCAATGCCAATGTCTTTGCTACTTATCGCCGTGCTCAGCCTAGAGTGCAGCATGCGCGATTGTGCTGGTATGCTTTAGATGTCACCGAAGAAGATGATTATAGCTCGTTAACGACGTCACTCGATGCTGAGGTTGACCATCTAGATTGGGTCATCAATTGTGTTGGTGTCTTGTCGATAAATGAGCTCACTCCTGAAAAGACTTTAAAGGCAGTTACCTCAAACAACTTTATGACCAGTATTCAAGTTAATACCCTGCCTACTTTGCTGTTAGCAAAGCACGTTTTACCTTTTCTCAGACGCTCGGATGCTCCCCGCTTTGCCACCATCTCAGCAAGAGTGGGAAGTATTGACGACAATGAGTTAGGTGGCTGGTACAGCTATCGCTGCTCAAAAGCCGCGTTGAATATGGCGGTGAAGAACATAAGCATTGAATGGGGGCGTTTAATGAAACGTTCTTGCACGATAGCTTTACATCCAGGGACCACGGACACAGCACTTTCTTTGCCTTTTCAAGCAAATGTGCCAGAAAAACAGCTATTCGCGCCGGATGAAACCGCAAATTTACTGTTCCACGTTTTGAAAAATCTTAGTCCAGAAGACAACGGGCGCTTCATTGCTTACGATGGCAGTGATATTACGTGGTGACGTTGTTAACATTCAGACGATTTCTTAGCTCCGCGCGCTTTACTTGAGCATCGCTTTGAGCAATATCGAACTTGTTCCCAACAGTGTTGCCACTTTTTGCGCCAAGTGAAAGGCTTATCACAACCAATGCAGATCTTACTCGGTAGGTGGGCTTTTCGGTGCATATTAGCTACTTTTTGACTCTTTTTGTTATCTACGAATTGATAACAGGCGAGATCATCACCCATAACAATTTAAACTCCGCTCGCGATTATTTTATCTATCCTTTAAAGTAGTAACGGTCCATAAGGAGTTGTCATGCAGTTAGATATCTATCAAGTAAATGCATTTACCAGCGAGCCCTTTAAGGGGAATCCTGCTGGTGTGTGTATTACTCAAGAACCGTTACCCGCCTCATTAATGCTGTCTATTGCCAAGGAAATGGCGATCTCAGAAACCGCTTTTCTATCACTATCCGATAACAGATTGCGTTGGTTTACACCACAAGTGGAAGTAGCGCTTTGTGGTCATGGAACACTGGCTACTGTTAATGTGCTAGATGAGATAGGGCTGCTAGAAAAAGATGGAAAGTGCAGTTTTCATACTCTATCGGGTGAGCTTCATGCAGAGAAAGCTGGTGAACGTATTTCTTTAGACTTTCCACTTTACCCTGCCAATGAGGCTGAAAAGTCACTCGCGAAACTGGAAGCTCTGGGCTTGAAAGAAGAGGATGTCGAGTACTGGGGTGAATTCGAAGGTGGTAAAGATTTACTGGTGCTAAAAAGTGAAGAACGCTTGCATCATCTTACTCCAAATTTCCACGCTCTTATCCAATGTGAAGGTCGAGCCATGGCGGTAACGGCCAAGTCTGAGCGGAGTGATGTGGATTTCATTGCTCGCTATTTTGCTCCTTGGGTTGGAGTTAATGAGGATCCTGTTACGGGGTCTGCCTATTGCGCATTGGCTCCTTATTGGGCCGATAAGCTCAACAAGTGTTCGCTGATCGGTTACCAAGATTCTGAGCGCGGAGGCTACGTTGGTATGATGTTGAAACAAGACCGTATTGAGCTTAGTGGTCAAGCGATTACGCTTATCAAAGGTACTATTCGTGTTTAATGAGAAATGGATTCCTCAGTTTCTGGACTTTATTCAAGCGGAAATGATCACTGATGCGGCGCATGATCTTAACCATGTATTACGGGTCGTTAATTGTGCTAAACGCTTATCAGTGACAGAAAACGCTAATTTGGATGTGGTTATTCCAGCGGCCTATTTGCATGATTGCTTTACTTATCCTAAGGATCATCCAGAACGTGCGAGCAGTTCAACTATCGCGGCGCACAAAGCGTGTCAGTTTTTGAGATCGATAGGTTACCCAGAGCTGCATATTGATGCCATCCACCATGCGATTGTCGCGCACAGTTTTTCCGCCAATATCGCAACTGATTCTATTGAAGCTAGAGTAGTACAAGATGCTGACAGATTAGATGCCTTAGGTGCTATAGGTGTTACGCGTTGTATTCAGGTTGCGAGCAGTCTGGGTCGAACTTTGTATAGTACTGATGACCCTTTTTGCGTTGAGCGTTCTGCTGACGATGCCAAGTTCACCATTGACCATTTTTACATCAAGCTATTTTCCATTGCAGACACAATGAAAACCGAAGCGGGTAAACAGGAAGCAATCAGTAGAGTGGCGTTTATGAAACAATATCTAGCGCAATTAGGGCACGAAATATCATGATTGAACATCAACAAGATAGACAGAGATTTGTACTCTCTTCGAACGGGCAAGACTCGGTATTGGATTACAAGCTTTCGGGTAATACGGTTAATTTTACCCACACCTTTGTACCAGAATCACTGCGTGGAAAGGGCGCGGCAAAACAGTTAGTCGATCACGGTCTTGCGTGGGCTGGAGAGCAAGGCTATCAGATTGAAGCCGACTGTTGGTATGTGGCTAGATTCTTGAATAGATAACCGTGCCTTGGGTTAGCTTAGCGACGGTTTTCACACCGTCGCTGCAAGAGTGACGAAAGCTAACGTTCTGGGTCAAATGGATACGGGTCTAAGCCATTACTTTTACCGTCATCGTCACTGTCATTATAGATACCATCCACGGGGGAGCGTCCCCAAGCATCCAACTCTCTATTAATGGCTTTAGAGACAGAAACGTTGTCGAAATAGATTGTCCTAGGATTGCGAATTTCTGTATACATTCCGATCTTGGTGTAGCCATTATTGCTAATCAGCATGTTTTTACCTTTCCGGTCGAGCTTCAGCTCACCATTGACCCAGACTTTTACTCGTCCATCGTCGGCCAAAGACTTTTTAAAGTAGATACGAATATCAGTCCATTGGTCTTGTGGGGCAAGGCCTAAATCGATCACCGGATAGTTAGGTGCGTGGAAGCTGAGTTTGAAAAGCCCATCATTGCTTAGACGCACTGCGGCGTGAGGACCAGAGCTGAATGACTTCCACTGCGCCAAGATAATGGAGTATTTAGTGATGGTCTGCCAAGATGCATCGGGGCGAATACTGGCACTAAAATAGAAGGCATCTCCCGGTGCATACTGATAGCGGCCATCCATAAAGGCTGTTTCGCTTCGATAAGCTGGCGGCTCGCCGTAAAACTTCATCACATGATTACCTGTGCGAGCCCAATCTACTTGAGCTACCTCGTAATAGTGATAGCTGGCGGGTATTTTGGTGAGTGAGTCGTAACTACTAGAAAAAGAAGGGGTGAGTTCCCCAGGTAAGCCGGAGTCTGCCAGACCGTTTTCCCAACCAGCAGTGTATATGGTGGCTGGATTTTCGATTGTCGTGGTTCGGTCGATTTGAATGTCGACCCAAGCTGGTTGCGATTGGTTAAATCCGTCTTCTACATGGTAGAAGAAGCCATCTAAGCCGACAAAGTCAGCATTTGGCTGATATAGTATTTGTCCTTCGACAACGGTAACTGTTCCATAGTTTGGTTCAGATGAAATGACGATGGTTAGTTCATCACCTTCAGGGTCTAGGTCGTTTGCTAACACATTGCATAGTAGTGCTTGGTTCTCTAAACCATTGCAGCTATCTGGGGAGATAATGGTGACCTCATTTTTCCACCTTTCTGAGTCAAGTGGATAATCATCGTCTATATCGGCAACACCATCTCCATCATCGTCGGTGTCCTTGTTATTTCCAATGCCATCGCTGTCCGTGTCGACAGACTCGGTAGGGTCATAGGGAAAGGCATCTTCGGCATTGACGACACCGTCATTATCAGAGTCTTTGGAAAGGGGCGATAAGTCAAACTGCAAGCGATCAATACGGATTGAACCTTCTACTGCTGCGAGCGTAAACGTATGTTCCCCTTTAGTTAACCAAATGGTGTGAGGTGAGGTTTGCTCAAATTCGCGAGTAATCTGGGTGGAGGAAAGGAATGGAATCCGGAACAACACTTCTGTGCCCTTACGCAGTTCTACATGTTTGGTTTTGTCGGCAGAAGAACCTAACCAAGCAGAGAATTCGTAGTAGGCATCCTCTTCGACTTGCACGGTGTAGTTCATCCATTCGTCGCGCGCAAACCAGCCAACGTGTACCTGCCCATCAGTGTGAGTAGATAAATCCACACCATCGTTACGGTATTGCTTTCCCCCACGGTTCTCTGGTTCTTTGTCGAAGTAGGCGATGCCTTGTCCACCAAGGTCATAATCTTCCGCTTCCACAATGGAAGGTAATCGGTGAATAGGTAAGGCAGACTTGGTGTCGTCCCAAGGATATATATCTTCAAGGTCGGGGATACCGTCGCCATCAGAATCGACATTGGCGAAGGTCAGTGAGGTATTCAGCAACATCCCAAACATCAATGCGGGGAGAATCATTGCAGGGTAATTTAATCTTGTTCTCATAATATATTCCTTAGTTATTTACGCCTGTTACGAGCTCAGGTCGCAACATCTAGTAGGCGGATCAAATTGGAATTAAATGAGTGCACTCTTCAACACCTTAGAAAGTTTGGAATGCATATCAAACAGGTTTTATATTGATGTGGTGAATGCATTTTAGGAAAGAAAGGCTATTTAAACGCATTAGATAGAAAAATAGCGATTAAGGCTTAAAATATCACCAATAAGTCCGTTAGCCACTATATCTATGTGGTACTAAGGGTTAATACGACAGTAAATTTGTTAGTGATTGACACATAAAAACGGTGAATATAATAAGATTTCTTTGCGATCGGTTAGCAATGAGCGCATAAGTTTCAAATTGTTAGCTTTCACACTCCAGTGCATTGAAGAACCGATTAAAAACTCAGCGGTAAAGTGGTTTTTGATTTTTCGTAAATTTACTTAGATTTGGAATGAAAGTCTTACAGAGATAGTGTAGAAGTGGTTAAACCACTTTGATATTCTGGGGTGGGTATCGAGGTTAGGAGGCGTAGAATGAAGTGGAAAGTCAGTATGACAATATTGACTGCTCTTGCTCTAGTGGGTTGCAGTAAGCCGGAGATAGAAACCGTCGATAGTGAACTAAATGCACACCACTTAGATCAAGTTGTTGTAGTGCACGGCTTAGCGAGAAGCGCTTGGTCGATGCAGAATATGTCAAAAGGTATTGCCAAACAAGGCTATCAAGTCTGTGTCGTGGATTACCCAACGCTTCGCCAGCCTATTGAAAATACGCTTGCCGAGAGTGCCAAGGAGCTCTCTCGATGTATTGACGAGTTTAATCACTCAAAAAACCTTGTCACTAATCAGTCGAAAATTCACTTTGTTGGGCATTCATTAGGTGGATTAGTTATCCGCTCGTATTTGGCACAGCACCCTGATTTTGTCGACTCATCGGAGATGGGAAAAGTGGTGTTTGTTGGTACTCCCAACCATGGTAGTGATGTTGCTGATTTCTTTTCGGACACTTGGATGCTATCTCTAGTGGGTGGTACCGCTGAATCGCTAACAACCAGTCCTAATTCATTCCCAAACAGTTTGCCAACTCCAAACTACGATTTCGGTGTCATAGCAGGTACGCAAAGCTACCCGGTTTTCAGTGGCATGTTTAGCAAAAGCAACGATGGGCTGGTCTCGGTAGAATCTACAAAACTTGATGGTATGCGAGACTTTATTGAAGTAGATATCAAACACGATAGGCTACGTCGTGATCCTTATGTAACCTCATTGGTACTGAACTTTATTGAGACCGATAAGTTCGAATCGAAATAACGTAGCATTATAGAACGATACGATAGTGTTAGTTCTTTAGTGCTACGGCATTTTGTCTCGTGACTTCGTTAGCTAATAGCATTTTGAGTGACATTCTTCAAAAAATAGAAAATTCATTTCGTTAAATATTTATAATTATATATCTGAATAAATATCCAAGTTCAAAAGTAGTTATCATTTGAGATTGTTTTGTTTGCGAATATTCTTCAAAAATATCTAATTATTAATCCAGACAAATAATTCTATTTCAGCGGCCATTTAACTATTGCAGGAATAAGTGTGAACAAGGCACAAGAATAACAGTAAATAAAGGCGTATATTTTCTTTGAAATTATGATTAGTAATTCTTATGGCTTCAATGTGGTGATTGAATGTAAAACATACAGCTAAAGTAGCAGGATAGCCCTTCTACTAAGGAGAATACTATGACTACCCACGTCGTTCACGAGCCGAAAAAGTCGGGAGGCTTTTTTGCAAATTTCAAGTTTCCCTCAGCCTATACCATTTTATTTGTGTTGATTGCTATCGTTGCAGTCATGACCTGGATTATTCCTGCGGGTCAATATGAGAGAGTGATGAATGAAGATCTGGGCAGAGAAGTGCCAGTGGCCGGAACTTATTCGAGCGTAGAAAGTAATCCACAAACTCCAATCGACGTCTTAATGGCCCCTATTGATGGCTTCTATGATCACAATAGTTATGAAGCAGGTGCAATTGATGTCTCGTTATTTGTATTAGTCATCGGTGGCTTCTTGGGATTAGTGACTAAGACCGGAGCGATAGATGCTGGAATTGAGCGTGTAACTCACAAGTTAGAGGGTAGAGAAGAGTTGATGATTCCCATCCTTATGGCCTTGTTTGCTGCGGGTGGCACTGTCTATGGGATGGCGGAAGAATCTCTACCATTCTACACACTTCTCGTCCCAGTAATGATGGCAGCTCGATTTGACCCACTTGTAGCGGCCGCTACCATCTTATTAGGAGCTGGGATTGGAGTTCTGGGTTCCACAATTAATCCATTTGCTACGGTGATTGCTGCGAATGCATCTGGTATTCCTTTTACTGATGGTATTTTACTGCGTCTAGCCATGTTAGTGATTGGATGGATCATCTGTGTCGCTTATGTCATGAGATATGCTCGAATGGTCAAGGTCGACCCGTCTAAATCTATTGTTTATGATAAACAAGAGGAGAACAAGGCTCATTTCCTCGGTAATAAAGGAGAGGAAAAACTCGATTTCACTACGACGAGAAAAGTGATTTTAGCGATCTTTGGTGGTTCATTTGCTGTGATGATATATGGTGTTTCGGTTGCTGGCTGGTGGATGGCAGAGATCTCTGCGATGTTCCTAGCCTCGTCTATCTTGGTTGGGCTTGTCGCTAGAATGAGTGAAGAATCTTTCATCAATAGCTTTATTGAAGGGGCGAGAGACTTACTCGGAGTAGCTTTGATTATTGGTATTGCTCGAGGCATCGTTGTTGTGATGGACCGAGGGATGATCACTGATACCATATTGAATTCGGCGGAACATATTGTCACTGGTCTTTCTTCAGTTGTGTTTGTTAATGTTATGTTTTTCCTAGAAATATTATTATCTTTCTTGGTGCCTTCGACCTCGGGATTGGCTGTGTTGACGATGCCGATAATGGCTCCTCTAGGTGATTTTGCTGGTGTTGGTCGAGAGTTGGTTATTACAGCGTATCAGTCTGCTTCAGGGCTGGTGAATTTGATAACCCCAACTTCTGCTGTCGTGATGGGAGGTCTTGCCATAGCTCGGGTTCCTTACGTGAGATGGCTGAAATGGGTGGCTCCACTAATGGCTATTCTGACCGTATTCTGCGTGGTAATGCTTAGTATTGGTACGCTTGTCGGTTAAATGTTCTTTCGCCTAGTCTTTATACTGGCCCATTGCTATTAGCAGTGGGCTTTTTTGTTGCAGTTTCTGAGTTAGCTGCGAAAGAGAGTCGTCACTTCTATGCCCTTGTGACGAAATACCAATTTTTCTCCTTTTTGTTTGAATATGAGCAGCGTTCTATCGCTTATGTCCGACGGTCTCTTGAATGTGATATTTATCACGAAAATAGACTAAAAATTGTTAATGGATACAGAGGAGGTGAGCTAGGAATAGGTAACTAACAAAAGCCAATGCATATTTCTTCCAAGTAATTATATCCATTAGAATTAATAATGCGAATCAAGTTTCTTAAAAGAACGTAACTATGACTGCTTCACGAATAATCCATGCATACTATTTCATTTAATATGCGAGATTAATTCTCGGTAATTATATTTATCAAGGAATAAATATTGTTAACAGCCACTTTTATGACGCCTTTGTTTACATATATATTTGTGTGATCGGTGTCCAATATTATTTTGAATGATTAGTACATATTAATTACACCACAACGAAGCTATTAATATATTCCATAAAGAACGATTTTGGTTCTTATAATATTAGAGAGACATGATTATGAATAAACTATATGTTGGTTCTGAAGTTGGTCAGTTACGCCGTGTCTTAATACATCGTCCGCGACGTGCTCTCACGCACTTAACGCCTTCTAACTGCCATCAACTGTTGTTTGACGATGTACTAGCGGTAGAGAAAGCTGGCGAAGAGCATGATGTTTTTGCCAAAACACTAGAATCACAAGGTGTTGAGGTTTTACTTCTAACAAATTTGCTTGCTGAAACTCTCGCTATTTCAGAAGCAAAAGATTGGCTGCTAAATATTCAGGTTTCAGATTTTCGTTATGGCAATACCTTTGCCAACGATGTGAGATGTTATTTGAGTGATATGCCAAATATCGAATTAGCTAAAGTACTTACTGGGGGCTTGTCATTTGGTGAAATGCCGCTTGAGTCTTCGTCAATGTTGCAATCTTTATATAAAGCTAACGATTTCATTATCGACCCGTTGCCAAATCACTTATTTACTCGTGATACATCATGCTGGGTTTATGGTGGTGTCTCTATCAACCCGATGGCGAAGGTCGCTCGTCAAAGGGAAACAAATCACTTACGTGCAATATATCGCTGGCATCCGACCTTTGCTGGGCAAGACTTCATTAAATACTTTGGTGATGAGCAGCAATCGTACGATCACTCGACTATCGAAGGTGGAGATGTATTGGTCATAGGTAAAGGCTCTGTGTTAATCGGAATGTCTGAGCGTACTACGCCACAAGGCGTAGAGCATTTAGCATCGAGCCTATTTAAGAATAATCAAGCCAAGCAGGTTATTGCCTTAGAACTACCGAAAGATCGCTCATGCATGCACCTAGATACGGTTATGACACACATGCGTGAGGATACGTTCTCCATCTACCCTAATGTTATTCCTGATGACGTGAAATGTTGGAGTCTTACTGGTGATGAATCCGGTCGAGTAACGGCTACGCAGCAGAGTTCGTACATTACGACGATCGAAAAAGCGTTACAGATCGATAAGTTAAATCTTATCACTACTGGAGGCGACAACTTCGAAGCTGAACGTGAACAATGGAATGATGCAAATAATGTCCTGACGGTCAAACCCGGTGTTGTTATTGGTTATGAACGCAATACCTATACCAACGAGAAGTACGATAAAGCCGGCATTACCGTACTACCAATCCCTGGTGATGAGCTTGGCCGCGGTCGCGGTGGCGCGCGTTGTATGAGCTGCCCAATTGAACGTGATGGTATTTAGTCACTTCGCTTTTCATTACCTGTATTGGATAAAAGATTATGAAGAAACAAACTATCGTTGTTGCTTTGGGTGGTAATGCCTTACTAAAGCGCGGAGAGCCACTCGAAGCAGAAGTACAACGCCACAATATTGAAATCGCGGTTAAAACCATTTCGGAAATTGCCCTGCAATATAACGTCGTATTGGTGCACGGAAATGGCCCTCAAGTCGGGCTATTGGCATTGCAAGGACTGGAATATAAGAAAGTGAGTCCTTACCCACTTGATGTATTGGGTAGCGAGACACAGGGCATGATTGGCTACATGTTGATGCAAGAGTTCAAGAATCAAATGCCCAGCAAGAATATCACCTGCATGTTGACACAAATGACTGTGGATCCAGCCGATCCGGCATTCAAAGATCCTACCAAGTTTATTGGCCCTGTTTATGACAAGCAGGAGGCATGTGAACTGGCTGAGAAATATAATTGGACTGTGAAACCTGATGGTGATTATTTCCGCCGTGTGGTCCCAAGTCCATTACCAACTGGCATTGTTGAGCACGAAGCTATCACCTCCCTTATTGATGAGGGGCACCTTGTTATTTGCACTGGTGGGGGTGGTATTCCGGTCACGCATAAAGATGGCAAGCTGGTTGGAGTTGAGGCGGTGATTGATAAAGACATGTCGGCAGCTTTCCTTGCCAAACAACTTCACGCAGACCGATTACTGATATTAACTGATGCCGACGCCGTTTACCTAGATTGGGGTAAACCAACTCAACATGCGTTGAGAGCCACGACACCATCAGAACTGACACGTTACCAGTTCGATGAAGGTTCAATGGGGCCTAAAATTGATGCCTCGTGTGAGTTTATTAATCAAGGTGGGCAAATGGTGGGGATCGGCGCGCTACAAGATGGTCTTCGCATTCTTGAAGGGACCGCAGGTACCACGATTTCAAAACACTAATTTTGTCGTCGAATACGTATTTAAATTAAAGCACGAGCGTGTCAGTAGCAGAGTGATGTCGTGACTGACACGCATAGATAGAAAAGGAACACAATATGGCTTTCAATCTTCGCAATCGCAACTTCCTTAAACTTCTAGATTTTACTCCTCGTGAGATTCAGCACTTGCTTGAGCTGTCCATTGAACTTAAAAAAGCCAAGTACAACGGATACGAACAACCTCGTTTAAAAGGCAAAAATATCGCGCTCATCTTTGAAAAAACATCGACCCGCACTCGTTGCGCTTTTGAGGTGGCGGCATTCGATCAAGGAGCACAAGTTTCTTATCTTGGGCCTACGGGCTCGCAGATCGGCCATAAAGAATCAATGAAAGATACCGCTCGGGTACTTGGGCGTATGTACGACGGGATTGAGTATCGCGGCTATGGTCAATCTATCGTTGAAGAGCTTGGTGCTTATGCAGGTGTACCGGTTTGGAACGGCTTAACAGACGAATTCCACCCAACTCAAATTCTTGCAGACTTTATGACCATGATGGAGCATGCTCCAGGTCGTCCATTGCAAGATATTCGCTTTGCCTACTTAGGGGATGCTCGTAATAACATGGGTAATTCGTTAATGGTAGGCGCGGCAAAAATGGGTATGGAAATCCATTTAGTTGCGCCAAAACAGTTCTGGCCTGAAGAAGCACTTGTTGCGGAATGTCAATCCATTGCTAAACACACCGGAGCGAAAATTATACTCACGGAAGACGTACGTGAAGGTGTTCAAGGGTGTGACTTCCTATATACAGACGTTTGGGTTTCTATGGGTGAAGCAAAAGAAGCCTGGGCTGAACGTATCAAGTTGATGCTGCCTTATCAGGTCAATATGGAAATGCTCAAAGCGACAGGCAATCCAAACGTGAAATTCATGCACTGCTTGCCTGCTTTTCATGGCGAAGATACGACGGTGGGTAAGTCTTTATCAGCAGAATATCCAATGTTAGCTGATGGCTGCGAAGTGACCGACGAAGTGATTGAATCCGAGCATTCTATTGTCTTTGATGAAGCGGAAAACCGTATGCACACGATTAAAGCGGTAATGGTCGCGACCTTAGGTAGCTAAAGGGCTAGCATATTGCATGAGAGGAACAGGAATGTCCTCTCATCTTAACTAAAGTAGCAATAAGTTGCTGTAACAATGCGATTGGATCGGGATTTTTCAGAACGATTAATTGTTACGTTATACCAGCGAAACAAATACAAGATCACGAACCCACTCATGGATGAGTTTCAATATTTTACAGGTGATAACATGTATGAAACTCCAACTTGTAACGACATGCTCGATGTCGATCAAAAACTGACAGATGTATGTAAGAAGCTTCTTCAGCAGCAGAGCTTTACTACACAGAATAAGCTCCGCGAAGCACTGGTAGACCTTGGTTATGATGGGATTAGTCAATCGACGGTCTCTCGTCTATTGACCAACCTGGGAGTAGTCAAAGTTCAAAATGCCTGCGGTAAAAAGGCGTATTGTCTAACGTCGGAGAACAGCCCTGTTCGTGTTGACTCTTCTATTTCGTCACAGATCGAGCTGATCACTAACAATCAGTCTCTCGTTGTCGTGAAAACTCACCCTGGAAGTGCCCAGCTTATTGCTCGCTTGATTGATATTGACCCGCACGCTGATATTTTGGCGACTATTGGTGGCAATGATACGATTCTAGTGATCCCGAAACAGGCTTCTGAAGTGAGTCGATGTGAGCGTGTCGTTAGAGCCAGGCTTGGTGCACTGTAGCCATATTGATACAACACGATAACTGTTGTACCCCAACAAAAAAGCAGCGATGTTGTTAATCGCTGCTTTTGCTAAATTTGCCTTAGTTATTCAATATCAATGATCATGGCTTGATAAGGCTTCAATACTAGCTCGTGTAGTGAGCTTGGTGCATCATAATAGTTATTTAGTACGACTTGTTTCACACCGTATTGGTAGGTTCTCTCTAAGGTACTATCAGTAAAGTTAGCAATGATAAGCAAAGATTTTTCGCCGCTCGAGCGAATATATGCGTAGACTTCACTGTCTTGTGGGTCGAGTAACGTATGATTGCCATAAACCACAACATCCCCATATTCTTCACCTTGGCGCAGTTGGATAAGCTGGCGATAATGATGATAAATGGAATCCTCGTCGTTAACCGCTTGTTCTGCATTGATCTCCACATAGTTTTCATTCACTGGGAGCCAAGGCGTGCCTGTAGTGAAACCTGCATGAGCTTTTGTATCCCACTGCACTGGGACACGGGCATGGTCACGAGAGAAGTAGTTTAAAAACTCAATGGCATCATCATTGGAAACGCCACGTTCAATCATTTTCTGGTAATGGAACTGCGCCATGAGGTCATTAAACTCTTCGATGTTATTGAAGTGCTTATTGGTCATGCCGATTTCTTCACCTTGATAAATATACGGGGTGCCGCTCATCATATGTAAAACCGTGCCGAGCATTTTTGCACTGATGATGCGATATTCAGGAGAGTCAGAGCCATAACGCGATACCGTACGAGGTTGGTCGTGATTACTCCAATACACACTATTCCAACCTTTCTGGTATAAGTCTTCCTGCCAGCGCGACATGATTTCTTTGTACTGAACTAAGTCAAAATCTTTTTTCACTGCATTGTGTTCTTCGCGGTCGATGCTGACATGTTCGAATTGGAAGATCATACTAATTTCATTGCGATCAGGGTGAGAGTAGTAACGGCCATCCAGTGTTGTGGTGAAGGGAGTTTCACCTACGGTGAGTACATCGTAATGCTTCAGAACTTTATCGTGCATTTCACGCAGATACTGGTGCACAAGTAGGTTATTTGACCAATGCTCCCAACCTGCTACTCCTGCGTCAAAAATAGTTGCATCTGGATAGTCTGACGGTTTGCCGATCATATTAATGACGTCCATTCGGAAACCACCTAAGCCCTTTTTCAGCCAAAAGTGCATCATGTCGTAGACCGCTTCTCGTACCTCTGGATTTGCCCAGTTTAGGTCAGGTTGTTTATTGCTAAACAGGTGCAGATAGTATTGGCCGGTCGCTTCATCAAGTGTCCACGCTTTAGGCTTGAAGAAAGATTCCCAATTATTGGGTTCACTGCCATCTTCTTTGGGATCTTTCCAAATATACCAATCGCGTTTTGGATTATCCTTACTGCTTTTGGATTCGATAAACCAAGGGTGTTCATCTGAGGTGTGGTTTACCACGAGATCCATGACAATTTTGATACCGCGTTTATCCGCTTCGAATAGCAGCTTTTCCATATCGGACATGGTGCCAAATTCTGGTGCAATTTCACGATAGCCAGAAATATCATAGCCGTTGTCATCCATCGGAGATTTATACACAGGACTGAGCCAAATGACGTTCGCGCCAAGGGCTTTGATGTAATCCAATTTTTCTATAATACCTGGGATATCACCAATGCCATCTCCGTTAGAGTCGTTGAAACTTCTTGGATAGATTTGATAAACGACAGCGTCATGCCACCAACGCTTTTCCAGTTGTTCCGTACTCATGGATCAATTCTCCTTAGCAAGTGAGGTAATGTCTAACTGCTGGTACGAATAATAAGCTCCGTATCCAGTTGGATAGATTCGTAGGGTAGTTGGCCGAGCGCCATCTTTGCAGCGATTCGGCCTTTATTCTCAATAGGTTGCTGAATAGTCGTTAAGCCGGCTTCTGCAGCTTTGGGTATTCCGTCAAAGCCAACAATTCGAATATCGATGTTGATTTCTCTTGCCACTTCCAGAGCGGCCAAAGCGATTTTATCGCTCATACAAAGCAGTACATCCACGCGCTTAGGGGCCGTTAGTGTGCCACGCAACATGGTTTTTAACGTTGTTTCGTCAAGATCGTGAATTTGCCAGACATTTTCGAATGACAACGGTATGCCGTTTTCCTCGAGAGCTTTTTTATAACCTTCAAAACGACAACGAGAAACGGACTCTTCGCTGGTATAAAGATTGTCGAGGTTGGCAAGCGATAACGATGTTGATGGCTCAAGACGCAGCCCCAAGATAAGCACATTGTCGTCGGATGAATGAATGGCATGCATGGCTATGTCGTAGCTTGCTTTGCGGTTGTCGACATTGATGGATGGAATGTCAGGCAAGGCGAAATCGACTGCCACGACAGGCTTATGCTGGCGTAGTATCAGGTTGATTATGCTTGAGTCCACAGGTTTGCCATAAACTATGAAACTATCGGGGATAGTTTCAACCTGCGTATTCTGATAGTTATCACTGCTTGATGGCAGCAACAGCATGTTGACATGAGACTCGTCTAAAGTCTTTGATATTCCAGCTAAAAATTGAGTAGCTACTGGGTCGGTAAAGTTATAGGCGAGGTTGTCTGCGAGCAAAACTCCGATTACGCCGGTCTTTCCGGTGCGTAAGCTTCGTGCAGTGATACTTGGGCCGGTGTAACCGAGTTTTTCACATTCAAGCAGAATGTTCTCTCTCAGCGCCTTCGAAAGTTGGTTTGGACGGTTGAAAGCGTTTGATACGGTAGCCGTTGATACACCTAGGTGAGCGGCGACGGTTTTCAATGTAGGTTTCTTCCGTTCCATATCAGTCATTGTCCATATTTATATTATCTGCAATCTAGAATAGCGAAATTTATCAGTTGAGTCTAAATCGATTAAGAAGGAATGCGAAATTAAAATTTCATAGCCATTATAATTTGTTTGATGCTTGTCACTTAATTGTAATCAAGGTATTTCAAAACATGATCAAAGGCACAAGATTTGGCAAGAAAGTGGTCGAATTGTCAATAAGGTTTTATGGTATTCATTAACGGCTTAACCGATTAAGTAATTAAGTAAGAAGTTAAGTCGAGGACATAAGAACTGACTATAAAAACGAAACAAAGTATCTGAATACATGGAGTCTTACTGATGAAAACCTCTCTACTTGCTAGCGCAGTAGCTCTTGCTGTTTCTGCATCCTCCGCATTCGCCGCTGATTTAAAATTCGCACCTGGCGAAGACGCACGCTTTAACTGGCAAAGCTACGAAGAGCTGAAAAATATGGATCTGAAAGGTGAAACGGTCACCATTTTTGGTCCTTGGTTAACAGAAGATAAAGAGCTTGTTGAAAGTGTCATTGCGTATTTTGAAGAGGCAACTGGTGCCGATGTGAAATATTCAGGCTCTGACTCATTTGAACAGCAAATTGCGATTGATGTGCAAGCAGGTAGTGCACCTAACATTGCTATTTTCCCGCAGCCTGGTTTAGCGGCAGACTTAGCCTCTAAAGGTTTCCTAACTCCACTTGACCCTAAAATGGGTGATTGGATTAACGACAACTACGCCGCTGGTTCTTCATGGGTTGACCTAGGCACATTTGCAGGTAAAGACGGTAAAGACCATCTGTATGGTTTCTTTTATAAAGTTGATTTGAAGTCACTAGTATGGTATGTGCCTGAAAACTTTGAAGATGCCGGTTATGAAGTACCTCAATCAATGGAAGAGCTAAAAGCACTGACTGAACAGATTGTTGAAGATGGCGAAACACCATGGTGTGTTGGGTTAGGTTCTGGTGGTGCAACGGGCTGGCCTGCAACGGACTGGGTGGAAGATATGATGCTTCGTACTCAATCGCCAGCTGATTACGATAAGTGGACTACAAACGAACTCAAGTTCAATGATGAGAAAGTTGTTGGTGCTATTGAAGAGTTTGGATGGTTTGTACGTAACGATAAGTTCGTCGACGGCGGTGCACGTGCAGTAGCTGCAACGGACTTCCGTGATTCACCAAAAGGTTTGTTTACATCGCCAGCTAAGTGTTACATGCACCGTCAGGCGTCATTCATTCCAAGCTTCTTCCCAGAAGGTACAGAGCTAGGTGCTGACGTTGATTTCTTCTACTTCCCTGCGTATGAATCAAAAGACTTAGGGAAGCCAGTACTTGGCGCAGGTACTATGTGGAGCATTACTAAAGACTCTAAAGCAGCACGCGCATTTATGGAGTTCTTACAGTCACCAATCGCACATGAAATCTGGATGGCTCAATCGGGTTTCCTAACTCCGCATAAAGGTGCCAACGTTAATGCTTATGGCAACGACACTCTGAAGAAACAAGGTGAAATCTTGTTGGATGCGACGACGTTCCGTTTCGATGGTTCAGACTTGATGCCAGGTAAGATCGGTGCCGGTGCATTCTGGACAGGTATGGTCGACTACAGTGGCGGCAAACCTGCGAAAGAGGTCGCTGATGACATCCAAAAAACTTGGGATGCACTTAAGTAACCAAGGAAGTAAGTAACTTGGCGAAGTAACGCGATGCCGGTAGACGTAATTTCATTGGGTCGTCTATCGGCTTTCGCAATCTTGATATTCGTTAAGTCTCTCTATAAAGCGAGGTAATGATGGAACAGCTTTATTCCTCTTTATTTATCATGGCACTAGGCGTCGCTGGATGTGTGGTCTACTTCGTAGGCAGCAACTGGCTTCTCACTATCCTATTTCCTACCAGAAATGTCTCAAACCAAAAGATGGCACAAAACCTTAGACGAGCGGCAGCGATTCGTCCTTGGTTATTCCTTGGGCCTGCTTTGGCGTTTTTAGGCCTCTATCTTGTCTATCCAGTATTTGAGTCATTCTATCTGTCAATGCACGACAGAAATGCTGACAAATTTGTAGGATTAGGAAATTACATTTGGCTCTTCAACGATCCTGAGTTTAGAGAGTCACTATTTAACAATCTATTGTGGTTATTGGTTGTGCCTGCCGCCTCCACATTTTTTGGCTTGGTTATCGCAGCACTGACTGACAAAGTGAGCTGGGGGAATATTGCTAAGAGTTTAATCTTTATGCCAATGGCCATTTCGTTCATTGGTGCATCGATCATTTGGAAGTTTGTCTACGACTACCGTGCGCCGGGGTCGGAGCAAATAGGTATTTTGAATGCCGTGGTTGAGTACTTTGGAGGTACTGCACAGGCTTGGATAACCATCCCGTTTTGGAATAACTTCTTTTTGATGGTCATTCTTATTTGGATTCAAACCGGCTTTGCAATGGTTATTTTGTCTGCGGCTCTGCGCGGTATTCCAGAAGAAACGGTGGAAGCGGCGGTACTGGATGGTGCCAATGGAGTACAAATATTCTTTAAAATTCTCATTCCACAGATATGGGGAACGATTGCAGTAGTGTGGACCACAATCACCATTCTGGTTCTGAAGGTCTTCGATATCGTGTTAGCGATGACGAACGGTCAGTGGAGTACTCAGGTTCTGGCAAATATGATGTTTGACTGGATGTTCCGTGGTGGCGGTGACTTTGGCCGTGGTGCAGCGATTGCGGTCGTGATCATGGTGGCGGTAATCCCTGTCATGGTATGGAACATGCGCCAAGCTAGCGCTCAAATGGAGGGGCGATAATGACTGAAAAAGCCCAAACGGCGCCAAGTCTTGAAGAGAGTAACGCACGCTTTAGCTTAAGCAAATTGCGACGTTCGCCACTGACTATTTTGGTTCACGCTTCGGTGTTGCTGATTGTGATTCTATGGACTCTACCAACAGCAGGTCTGTTTATCTCATCGTTTAGGGACAAAGATCAGCTTGCTTTATCAGGTTGGTGGACGTCATTAACTGCTTCCGAGCAGAACCTAGTAGACCGTACCGGAGCACCCGATACTCAAATTCAGGAAGGTGACGTTTATGTACTCAAGGGACAATTACTTGTGGACGGCAAGCCTGCTGATGTACATGCTTTTGGTTTCTCTTCTCGCGAACCGACAAAATTCGTCCCTGGTGATGTTGCTGAAATGAGAAAGGGTGGCACGCTAACGGTAACGGAAGATGGCCACTACAAAATGACAGCACTCGAACCGTTCAAAGGCAAACGAGGGAAACGAATTTTCTTTACCGCTGTGGTGCCACCGAAGTTTGGTTTAGACAACTATCGTGAAGTACTTACGGCAGAAGGTATTGGTCGTTCGTTTATTAATTCTTTGACCGTTACTATTCCCGCAACAATCATCCCAATTCTTATTGCGGCGTACGCGGCTTATGCGTTGTCTTGGATGAGAATGCCGGGTAGAAACCTACTTATTGCAGTTGTGGTTGGTTTGTTGGTTGTACCTCTGCAAATGTCTTTGATTCCTCTTTTAAGACTTTATAACGACATTGGGGCTTTCTTCGGTGTCGGGGCGAAAACCTATTTGGGAATATGGTTAGCGCATACTGGGTTTGGATTGCCATTGGCGATTTATTTGCTGCGAAACTACATCTCCAGTTTGCCTAGAGAGATTATCGAGTCGGCGAAAGTGGACGGTGCGACTGACTTCGAAATATTCATGAGAATCGTTCTGCCGCTGTCGTTCCCGGCACTAGCATCATTCGGGATATTCCAGTTCTTATGGGTATGGAATGACCTTCTTGTTGCAACGGTATTCTTGGGCACTGGCGAAGAGCACATGGTACTCACAGCACGATTACGTGAACTATTAGGCTCTCGTGGTGGTAACTGGGAGATTTTGACAGCATCTGCATTTGTTTCGATTGCTGTGCCTTTGGGCGTGTTCTTTACGCTGCAACGTTATCTAGTTCGTGGCCTACTTTCTGGTTCTGTTAAGTAAGCAGTTCCTGATTCAACGATGAGAAGAAAGAAATGACAGGATTATCTCTAACAAACGTTAAAAAATCATACGGTGAAACTCAGGTACTGCACGGCATCGATCTGGACATCGACCAAGGCGAATTCATCGTATTCGTTGGGCCTTCAGGTTGCGGTAAGTCTACTCTGCTTCGAATGATTGCGGGCCTTGAGGACATCACTTCAGGTGAGCTTTGTATTGAAGGGGCTCGAGTGAATGAGTTGCCAGCCGCGATGCGGGGCATTGCCATGGTGTTCCAGACTTATGCTCTCTATCCGCATATGACCGTATACGACAATATGGCTTTTGCGATGCGCATAGCGAAGGAGCCGAAAGACGCTATACATGAGCGCGTTATGGAAGCCGCTCGTATGTTGCAACTTGAACCGTATCTTGATCGTCTGCCTAAGGCGCTCTCCGGTGGTCAGCGACAAAGGGTAGCGATTGGTCGAGCGATTGTTCGCCAACCTAAGGTGTTCTTATTCGATGAACCGCTTTCCAATTTAGATGCAGCGTTACGTGTTCAAACGCGAATCGAAATTGCCAACTTGAAGGAAGAGTTAACGGAAACCACGATGATTTACGTGACTCACGATCAAGTAGAAGCAATGACGCTCGCTGACAGAATCGTTGTCTTATCAGCCGGTAAGATTGAGCAAGTAGGCACGCCACTTGAGCTTTATACCAATCCGGCGAATGTGTTTGTGGCTCAGTTTATTGGCTCTCCGGCGATGAACATTAGTAAAGCGCGTATGGAGAAGGCAGGTGAGCACTCCTTGGTTACTGCAGAGAGTGGCCACAACGTAGAAATACCAATTGCAGCAGCACAAGAGCTCAATGGCTGTACGTTACAATTGGGAATCAGACCGGAAGACTTTTTAGTCGCTGAAGAGTCCGATGCACTTATGTCTGGGAAAGTGTTATTTGTCGAATCCTTGGGTGAAGTGACTCTCCTACATATTAATGTTGAAGGACATGATGAGACGGTCGTGGCAAAGTTACCAGGTATCCTTGATTTCCACAAAGGTGAAACCATTCACTTAAAAGCGCAACCAGAGAAAATTCACTTATTTAATGAAGAGGGTATTTCTTTGAAATATCTTTAGATAGAGGTTGTTAGCAATTATTCAAAGAGCTCCTTTCAGGGGCTCTTTAACTTTTAAGAGGTGAACCTAAACCGTTTCTTAAAGCAAATTGAATGAGCTCCGCCTTGCTATCCAAACCAAGACCAATCTGCATACGGTACTTGTGTGATTCAATGGTCCTTGGGCTTAGATGAAGCAATTCTCCACATTCTTTAGCGGATTTACCTTGAGCAAGTAACGATAAGATGGTCGTTTGCTTTAGCGTCAGTTTAATGAGTCGTTCATTGTCGGACTCTTGAGCAATACTGCCAGCATTGCCATGTAAACTTAAACGTAAATCAGCATGCTGCCAATAACACAACCACATTTCGGCGACCATTTTTATCTGTCGAGCTAGAGTCTCTGTGAACTCATCATAACCTCGTTCAAAGTTGGTTAACGATATTGCTCCCCACGGGTTGGCAAAGAAACTTAGGGGAATAATGGCGTGCCAACGTCCGCCTTGACGAAAAATACGTTTTAAAACGTATTGACTGGATGTCGCTAATTCTACTTCATCAAATACTCGATAAAGTGATTTCGTTTTGAGCAAGCGCAAGTAGTGTAAATGACTATCATCATCCGACAGATAATCGAACTTATGCAGGGGGGGGATAGTTTCACGAGCACTGGAGAGAGTTTTTTGATCTCGGAGTAGTATTGGAGAGTTTGGATAAACCGTTAGTCTATCCAAACCATAAAATTCAAGTAGTTCTGAGGCGCAGGCATTCCATGTGCCAACAAATTGCTCGATTTCTCCAGCATGCAGTTTTTGGGACTGAGATAAAATCAAAGACTCAAAATTCATTTTCGACATAAAGACTTATTAGCTTTTCAACATACACTAAAAATAATTATAGGCGCGTAGATGAAATTAGTGATCGTAACTTTGTTCTAAACAGAAAACTTCTTGAATCGTTTTTGTATTAGCTTGTACAGCGCGCTGAATAATCTCTTCATTTTCATAGCTTACTTGATTGAATGACCCATTCAGTAGACTGAATAGTGACTCAATATCAATCATCTGTTTATAGCTTCTGGTTTTCAGGTAATACAGACGGCGATATCGGGATAGTACACCAAGTATTGTCTTAAGCAGTTGGTGGGAAATAGTCTTTGATTTTTCTTCAGTGAGAGTCAGCAGAAATCGCTGATAAAGTTGCTCTATTCTATCGATATGGTTGAGTGTTAATGGTGATTCTAATAATGCGTGAGATAACTCAGTAACCAAGGTCTTCGCTTTTTTCAGCTGTGCAGGTGCTAGGGGGTATTCTCGTTGAGATAAAAGCTGTGACAAGATGAAGTTTGCAGTGGAAGTGGATTCGATGAACTCTTTCCATGTTAGGTTTGAAACAAAACCTCCCAAATGCGTTTTATATTCGACGAAACCTTCGCTACTTAATGCAATTATGGCTTCTCGCATTGGAGAAAGGCCTACATCATAAAGTTCTGCTAATTCGTTTACTCTGAGTTTTTGACCGGGTGGAAATTGATAATTAATGATATCGGATTTTAAGCGAAGTTTGGCTCGCTCTTTTGCTAGTGACATTCAGTACTCCTTAACCTGAACTACTTTGTAACTAATAATTGCCCGACTGAGTACCGTAAAACTACTGCATTATCGTTGAAAAACGATTAATTATATAAGTGAGATGTATGGTGGTCGATTAACCACTCCGTCAGTTGAATGTTTACTCGAAATTTAGACTACTAGTTAATCGCCATATTCGACGTGCTACTGAGGTTTTGAAATCTTCTTTACGCCGTAAGGGAGTTCAGAGAACAGCTTTGGAACTGTGACTGTGCTTGGTCCCTCTTTGGGCGGTTGCCAATCGAGCAGCATAATAGCAAGGACATTTCGATGTTCCCCATAAGCAAAATCAAAGTCGCCGGAAACTGATGGGATCATGCCTTTATCTTTGTCGATGGCTTTTTGTATCGACACTCTTGTTTTCGCTACAACAGGATCATCATCTAACCCAGCAAGCAAGAAACTTAACCCGACTTCTGCTACGACGTCTTCTTTAGTATGTAAAATGATGTCATCGATGTTTTTTCTAAAGTAATCGAAGATCCACTGGTGCTCTTTTTCGTCGACCAATCGTTGGTAATAACCCGAGTCTGCAAGGATAATATGCGTCATGCCGTAAAGTTTATTACCGAATTGCTGATTGCTTAATCGGTAGTCCTCACCATCAGGGTAAGTTTTTCTAAATGCAGCGATAAATTCATCAACAAGATCTTGTTCACCGATTTGCTTCAGCCAATAGGCTTGATTTGCTAGTTGAGCAGCCCAAGCTGTAATCATTTCTGGGTCAGTTAATACAGTTTCAAAATCGTATTGCTGTAAAATCGACCTTAGTTTTTTATCGTCTTTATGAACTACACCGTATTCATTCAGTCGTGCCAAATAGCGCAACAAGTCCAGTCCCATATAGAAATATTCAGGTTGCTCTTTAGTTGCTTCGTAGCGACGTTGGCTGCGTTCATCTTTGCCTTTTTTATAGTCGTTAAGTCTTTGCAGAGAATACGCTCGAATGGCTTTAGGCGTGGTTACATCAGCCGCAATTTCATTCACTCTAGAAGTTACGTTGGCAAGATCACCTAAAACGACAGCATTGTATCTAGGGTCTTGTGTTTGCCTATACATACGCAGTCCGAAGTGACCTTGTTTGTAGGCAGACAGAGTAAATAATTGTGACTCGTAGGTGTCTTTAACCACGTTTGCTGACGCCTGGAAATGTTGCTTGGTTGGTGGGGTATCAAGAGTGATGATACTAGCACCGGTTAGCAAAAATACGCTAACAATTATTGCAACGATCGCCTTGTTCATTTTCATAACGTGCAGCCTAAATGGTAAGTGAAAGGTGGATTGTAAAAAGTTATTAATAAACGTGTGTGATTTTGAGGTTAATTTTTATTCAGAATATTTATGAACACTTGATTTTAGATCCCTCACTTTTTCATTTAGCTTGGTTGTAGAAGCGCATAATTTGAAATCGAATTGTTTTTTCCTAGTCTATGTTATGCAGAGGCAGGGAGGCGGCGCTTCTGTCTAATTCTAGTACAGAAGGAGTGACAAAATGAGAACATTATTAGTGACACTTAGCTTGATATTCGTATCATTCTCAAGCTTTGCTGAAAATGGTGGTGCGCCAGGTACCATCTGTCAGATGGAGTCAGGACAAGTGATTACGACTCATCTGGAGCGTTGTCCTAAAAACACAACCAAACTCTGATCATCTATTAGTATGATTGAGAAACTAACACGAACCAGCTATATATCGCTGGTTCGTTTGGTCTTATAGGGGGAGGACGGGTTATACGGTAAAACGGGATACCAGTTGCTCTAACTGCGTTGCGCGTTGATTTAGATTGTCACTCCCGCTCTTATTTAGACCTGCAAGTTGTGCGGATTCACCACTTTGGTCTGAAATCACCACGATACGTTGAGCTATATCTTTACCGACAATCGCTTGTTCCTCCGTTGCCGTTGCAATTAGCGCGTTCATATCGTGAATATTAGCGATGGCTCGTTGTATTTCTTCAATGGCGGTAGCGGCATCATTGGTTTGACGTACCGTTTCATCTCCTCTAGTTCGGCTGGAGTCCATCGCTCTGACGGCTTCATCGGAAGCGCTTTTGAGTTGCTCGATCATCTGATGGATTTCGCCTGTGCTGTCTTGTGTGCGGCTAGCTAACTGTCGAACTTCATCCGCTACGACGGCGAAACCTCGTCCTTGTTCACCCGCTCGAGCTGCTTCAATGGCTGCATTTAATGCCAGTAAATTAGTTTGCTCGGCAATATCTTGAATAACGGTCAAAGAGGTAGAGATGTTTTTGACATCTTCTTCTAACTTACTGATAACTGAACTTGCCTGGAGGACTTCATCAGCTAGAGCTTGTACAGACGTTGCAGCTGTATTCACCGTTTGTTGGGCGTCTCGGGCATTTTCGTCTGCTTGCTGTGCTGATGTTGCAGCGCTAGTGGCGTTAGATGAAATTTCAGAGGATGTTGTCGTCATTTCAGTCATAGCTGTGGCTACTTGTTCGGTCTCTTCTCGCTGATTAGTAGCAAGGCTATCCACCTGCATTGCTCTTCCTTTCATCGCGCGAGTTTCTTCCACAACAATATGGCTGGTCTCCGAGACGTTGGTAATGATCTCCTGGAGACTGCTCACAAACGCATTGAAGTTCTCTCCAAGACGTTTAAATTCAGGTGCATCGAAGCTCTCCATTCTTGCAGTCAAGTCGGCATCACCTGTCGCAAACGTTTTTAGCGAAGCATCGAATTTATCAAGTGGCTTCATAATGCTTCGGTTGATGAAGGTAGCCATACCAAATACCACAACCAGTGTCAGTCCAGATAATAAAATGATAGTGATAATTTTCGCATTAAGCGCTTCTGTTGCTTGCTGCTCCATAGCAGAAATAGTGGTGTCTATGTCGTCTATGTAAAAACCAGTACCGAGTATCAAATCCCACTCAGGTATATATATCGAGTAGCTTAATTTAGCTTCAGGATTGGTTTGTCCTGGTTTAGGGAAATAGTAGGTAGTAAATGCATTAGATTTGGCGTTATTAATAAGATCTTTAATAAACAAGTTGCCTTTGCTGTCTTTAGCATCGATAAAGTTTTGGCCTAGACCTGAACCATTTTTACCTACAAGCAGACGATTGCCTTTCGAGTCATAGCCAAATAGATAGCCATTTTCTCCATATTCAAGATTTTTAAGTAGCTGAAGCACCTCTTCTCTCTGGCTTTTTTTCTCAATTAGAGGGAGAAGTGAGGACTTAGCAAGTTGTAAGTAGTTGCGCAGTTCTTGTTTCTTATTAACCAGCAAGCTTTCTCGGGTATCATCAAATTGTTGTTGGTTGAGTTCAGAAACCTTTGAGTAAGTGACTCCTAAAATTCCTAATGTAACGAGTAGTAAAGGAAGTATCGTTAAGACATACAACCGCTTTCGAATAGACAAATTCATAACATTCGTATCCTAATTATTATAATAAATACGCAATTATTGAGTTACGCATCAATAACAAAGCAAGTGGTGTGCCTAAAATTTATTCAGGGAATGGTGTTTGGAAAATAGTTCCTCTACCTGAATGGTTTATAAAGGTTGTGCCCTCAAGTCAGCTAATTTGAAGAAGTGCTTGTCAAATTTTCTATAACGGCTTTTGTTCCGTAACCGGAGAACGATTGCCGCTGAAATTACCGATTATATGATTCAGCGGACAAATCTTGCCATTTAACATATTGATGTGGTTTATCTATTTGAAAAATAAAGATAAAAATTAGTTTGCGAGTTGATTTCTTCGACTAAGCTATAAATGACGAAGTAAAGGAAATCGTCATTTTTGAACGTAATGACATGGAGAATAATATGAAAGCAGTCTTTATTTTTATGCTAGGCGTTATGTGTTCGTTCGCTTCTATAGCTGAGGAAGGAGGCGCACCAGGTAATATTTGTCTAACGGAAGCGGGTTTAGTTGTCACTACCCACCTCGATACCTGTCCGAAAACGATGACGAAGCTTTAATAACTTGAGGCAAAGTGTTGAACCAGCATTTATGCTGGTTCGTGTTTTTTCATGCACAAGCGATATATCGTGGTGGTATTAGCTATCAGAAATGTACCTTCGACTAGTGAACCGCCGATAGAGCCAATCCACATATTATGGGTAAACCAACATGCGGAGTTGAATAAAATTAAACTCCGCATTTTGATACCAGATGCGGAGAATAATGCCCATGTGCCCACTGCGGAACCAATAATTGGTAAGAGCTCTACAGGAGAGGATACATTGGGGAGGGTCATGCCAAGTAGAATAACAATGAAGAACCACATAGCGCGCTTAGAGCGAGTTTTAATGGAGACGAAAGCACGAATACCATTGATAGCGACACCTATTGCACCAACCACGGCCCCCATCATGGCGAAATGTATCATCATGATGAAGCAAAACGCGACCATACAGTAACGAAACCGAAGGTCGTCTTTTTGTAAAAATGCCATGATCCCAAAGACAAAAGCAATACCACCAACAAGTTGGGCGAATAGCATTAACGTCATTCTAATTGCTTCTCCAGATAGTTCAGGCAACTTTGTGGGCTGGATAAAACGGTAATGTCAAACTGACACTCCGCTAATGCATATGCCATTGACGCTTGCGCTAACACGATAGCATCATAACGGTCCGTAGAATGTGTACGATGCTCAGTGATAGTGTTTGCAATGCTTGAATTGAAAGCCTGCATTGAGCCCGCGACATAATGTTCCCACGCCGCAGGAATAAATAAAAACTCGAATTGAGAATGGTTGTTGGAGCTTTCTAGTAAAGATCGAGTGGGTTCTATCGTACTTTCAAGCGTAACAGCAACAAGTATCCGACTGTAGCCAATGGTTTGTTCTGCCATCGGTCGGTCGACTCGAAAAACACGGTTATCAGGGTAAGCATCCACAATTGGGCCCAGGGTTGAACAAGTGCAAACAATAAAGTCATAGCCTTGAGTAAGCCGCTGGCTTAAATAATCTTGAATCTGCTTGACGATAGAGGGAGTTGCCCCTGTTTTGCGTATGTTGCTTAGAAATGATTCTTGGACATCGTGGAATATGTCATGTTTAGGGAGCGATGTTGCGGCTAGAGGTTTAAAGAGGGTGATGTTGCTCGCTAAAGTGTGCAGGAACAAAATCTTCATAAAAATCCTTTTCGTTATTGCTTGGGAGGCTCCTTCTGAAGCCTCAACAATACAGATTAATTATTCACTAATGCAACCGCTTCACGGGTAAGTCGAGCAAGTTCTTCCCATTCTCCAGCTTCGATTAGCTTTTTATCAACCATCCATGTCCCACCACAAGCGAGTACACGAGGGATCGCTAGATAGTCTTTGATATTCTTAGGGTTGATTCCACCAGTTGGCATTAAGCAAATATCACCGTAGGGTGCCAACAGTGATTTCACCATACTAACGCCACCAGATGCTTCCGCTGGGAAGAATTTTAAAGTAGTGAGCCCCATTTCCAACGCCGCTTCAACCGTACTTGGGTTATTGACTCCGGGTACAATGTCAATCTCAAGCTCTTGGCACGCTTTAACGGTATTTGGGTTGAATCCTGGTGAAACAATAAATGTCGCTCCCGCTTCTTTTGCTGCAATCACTTGCTCGCGATTTAAAACAGTACCAGCTCCAATCAACATATTTGGTTGCGTTTCTCTTAGCAAACGAATCGCTTCGACCGCGGCTTCAGAGCGGAAAGTGATCTCAGCGGCAGGTAGGCCGTTTTCAGCCAGTACTTTGCCTAAAGGGATAATATCTTCCGCTTTGTCGATAGCGATAACAGGGATGACTTTAAGCGCCTGTAATTTTTCGTTGATAGTCGACATGTAAATTCCTTATTTTTCTTGGGTCACGACATCAGTCGCAGTCTTGGGGATTATTGCCCCTTTATGTTGAATTACGATTCCCGCGAGACGATTGCCTCTCTGACAAGATTGCTCCATTGAGCCACCAGCGAGATAACAGGAGAGGAAGCCACCGTTAAATGAGTCGCCCGCCGATGTTGTATCTACAACATTTTTCACGGGCTGCGTGGGAACGGTTAGGGATTGCTTGCCAAAGTTTTCTGAAACTAAGCAACCCTCTGAGCCCAGTTTTAGCACAACATTTTTGATGCCCTCACTATGAAGTCGTTCTATGGTTGCTTGAGGATTGAGGTCTCCCCAAATTAGCTTTTCATCATCAAAGGTGACCAATGCTATATCAGTAAGTTGATACATCTGGCGGTAGTTTTCTTTGACGGTAATAAGTCCATCTGAAGGCCACAAAGCTGGACGATAGTTGCTATCAAAGCTTATTTCGATATCATTTCGTTTTAGCTCGTTAAGTAAGCCGAAAAGTTTGACTCGATCTTCAGTGGGTAAAATAGCTAAGCTAATGCCGCTGAGAAAGACCATGTTTGTCGACTTTAGATCGTGAGCAATGGCGTCAAAATTAGGGTGTTGTAACAGGTATTTTGCTGCTGACTGGTTACGCCAATAGAGAAACGTCCGTTCCCCTTGTTCGTCTAGCTGAATAAGATAGAGGCCAGGCGTTCGATCCCCGTCACGCAACACGAACTGCGTATCGATATTTTCATCTTGCCAACGCGTAATCATTCCTTCGCTGATCGCGTCGGTTCCCAAAGCGCTGACAAAGGAGGTTCTTATTAAGGTGTCCTCAGAGTTAAGCTGACAGCCACGGTTCAAATAAACCGCGGCATTAAGCGTATCTCCACCAAACGTCTGATGCATCTCACCAAATGGTTTCCCATTTAGTTCAATCATACATTCACCAATGATGGCGATATGTTTCATCGCAAGTCTCCCAATTACTTGATGGAAAAATAACGCTTGGCGTTGTTAAAACAGATATCTTCAACCATAGGACCTAACAGTGATAGGTCGTTTGGTACTTCGCCATTTTCCGCCCAGCGACCAATCATGTCACACAAGATACGACGGAAATATTCGTGGCGAGTGTAAGAAAGGAAGCTGCGAGAGTCTGTCAACATACCAACAAACTGGCTTAGTAAACCCAGTTGAGACAACTGTTCCATTTGTCGCTGCATGCCATCTTTTTGGTCGTTAAACCACCAACCAGAGCCAAATTGAACTTTGCCCGCAATGCCGCCACCTTGGAAGTTTCCAATCATCGTCGCCATCATTTCGTTATCACGAGGATTCAGGCAGTAAAGAATGGTTTTAGGTAGTTCATTACTTTGATCCATTTCATCAAGAAGATGAGCTAATTCGAATGCGAAGGTACGGTCACTGATGGAGTCGAAGCCGGCATCTGCACCAAGCATTTGGAACATGCGCGTATTGTTGTTTCGCTGTGCGCCAATGTGCAGTTGCATTACCCAACCTAGCTTGGCATAGCGTTTACCTAACCAGACTTGTACCGCAGTAGAAAACTGTGCGCACTCTTCTTCTGTGAGTTTTTCTCCGCTTAAGCGGCGTTTTATCAGGTGGTCTAATGCTTGCTCTGATGGAACTTGTGCGTAACGAACGATTTCAATGCCATGATCGGCTGCACGACAGCCGTGAGCATCGAAGTGAGAAAGACGTCGATCAAGTGCGTCAAGCAGGGTTGCGAAACTGTTAATCTCAACATCTGCTGCGCGGCCTAATAACGTCATATAGTCTGCAAAACCATCCAGCTCAATTTTGAAGGCTTTATCAGGACGCCAACTAGGCAGTACTTCAATATCGAAACTTTCATCATCAGCAATCGCTTTATGATGTTCAAGCGTATCGACTGGGTCATCAGTTGTCCCGGCCATGACAACATTCATTTGCTTCATAATACCGCGTGCTGAAAACTCAGGCGTTTGTAGCAGCTCGTTACAATGGTTCCAAATGGTGTCAGCCGTCTCGGGACTAAGTCGCTTCCCTGTAATACCAAATGGTCGACGCAACTCTAAATGCGTCCAGTGATAGAGCGGGTTACCTAACGTCATAGGCACTGTCTTAGCCCACGCTTGAAATTTGTCGTAATCAGAGGCAGAACCTGTGATCAATTGCTCTTGAATACCAGCTGAGCGCATACCGCGCCATTTGTAGTGGTCGCCTTCAAGCCAAATTTGACCGAGGTTATCGAACTTACGATTGCTTGCAACTTCGGCTGGATTTAAGTGGCAGTGATAATCGTAAATTGGCTGGTCCGCCGCATGCTCATGATAAAGGCGGCGAGCAGTTTCATTACTCAGTAAAAAATCTTCACATAGAAAGTCTTTCATCATTAATTCCTTAACTCACCCTTAAAGTGCCGCGACGGTCGCTTTTGCACCATTGTCGATTAGTGATTGATAAGCGCTCGAAACGGCGTCTATAACCTGAAGGTCACGGCCAATATCAGCTGGGAAAATTGCTTCGATGCCAAGTAATGCTGGGACGACAGTGACATTCAGACCGTGCTGTTCGCAGACACTACGAAGCATCGTCGCCATTGGGTCGCGGACGTCGATTTCGTTACCTTGCTCATCAACACCAGACACATAGCGCATCCAGCCAGCGATACCTGCTGCAAGCCATTTAAATTCAGAACCTTGGTCTAGATGGAATTTTAGGCTTCCTCCCATACGTTGAGGGATCTTTTGGCTACCATCCATCGCGATCTGCCAAGTCTTATGTTTTAAGCTAGGGTTAGTGAAACGATCAATGAGCAGCTTGGCGTAAGCTTCTAAATCTGTCCCTTCGGGCATCTTAAGCGATGGGGCTTGCGCTAACATCATCATATCGAAAGCGGCTTTGCGATAACCGGCATCTGTCATCGTGTCTGAGATATGAGCGTAACCACCGAGGTAACCTAAGTAAGCTAAGAATGAGTGACTACCGTTGAGCATTCTTAGCTTCATCTCTTCATAAGGCACAACGTCTGCGACAAACTCTGCACCAGCAATGTTCCAATCTGGACGACCAGCTACGAAGTTGTCTTCAATTACCCATTGACGGAAAGGTTCACAAGCAATACCACATGGGTCTTCAACGCCGAGTAGTTCAGTAATTTCACGTAGCGTTTCTTCCGTTGCAGCAGGAACGATACGGTCTACCATAGTGCAAGGGAAAGTTACGTTTGCTTCAATCCAGGCACCTAGCTCAGCATCTAGTAACTTGGCGAATTCTAAAATAGCCGCTTTCGCCACGTGACCGTTTTCTTGTACATTGTCGCAAGACATGACGGTAAATGGTGATAGACCACGTTCGCGACGAACTTTCAAAGCTTGAACTATGTAGCCTAGTGCTGATTTTGGAGAAGATGGGTTTTCTAAGTCGGCAATGACTAAAGGATTGTTCTTATCTAGTCGACCAGTAGCAGGGTCTGCGCAGTAGCCTTTTTCAGTGATAGTCATTGAAACAATGACGACCTGTGGTTCGGCCATTTTTTCAATAACAGCATCGATGCCGTCTAAACTTGGGTGTAGAGATTCTGTTACTGAACCAATGACCTTGACGTCTGTCGATAGAGCGCCTTTTTCAGCGACACTATATAAATGATCTTGCGCACGTAGCGAAGTAATTAATTCTTCTCCACCGAAAAGGTTGATTTCACAAATACCCCAGTCACTTTGTGATTTTCGCGCAACTTCATCAGTAAAGAGTCCTTGGTGTGCGCGGTGGAATGCACCGAAGCCTAGATGAACGATTCGTGATTTCAGCTCAGAACGCGGGTAGTTAGGTTGGCTTACAGATGCGTTCAGTGTGTGGTTACTGATATTTGTCATTGAATCGGTTCCTTATTTAGCCGCTGAAAGTGGAAACGCATCACCATTTTGATATGTGTTTCCGTTAACGATGAGTTGACGTTTTTCGCTGTTTGGAAGGTTCAGCGTTAATGTGTCATATGCCGGCAGGAAGTCACCGGTACGAGTAATATTCAAAGTAATGGTGTTGTTGTCGCAAACCATTTCGATATTCAAAGTAATATGGTTGCCTGTTAGATAACCGTTAGACTCACCGTCATCATCAAAAATGCTACATTGAGTCTGTCCTACCCCTTGAAGTGGGTAAATATTTAGGCCACGACTGTCATCTTTTTGGGCGTTGGCATTAGCGATTCTCGCACTTGTCGGGATCACTGCACCTGCACGAGCAAGCAGAGGGATGCGCTCTAGTGGTGCGGCGACGGAAATGGTGTTACCAGCGCTATACCATTGACCTGTGTAGAAGTCGTACCAACCATCCTCGTTATTTGGAAGGTAGATGTCACGTTCACGTTGTCCTTCTTCTACTACGGAAGCGACGAGTAGATCTTTGCCTAGCAGGTAGTCGTCATTTTCGATAAACGTATTTTCATCATGCTCATGGTCCAGGAACGTAGGGCGAAGCATTGGTTCATCATGAGTATGAGCCTGATACAACGAATCATAGATGTACGGAAGAAGCTGGTAACGAATCTTCATTGCGTCACGTATAATAGGAGTGACAGTTGGATGCATCCAAGGTTCGTTAACGCTGCCATCGTCATTCCAAGAGTGGATGGTGAAACGTGGGTGCATAACACCGTTCTGTACCCAACGAGCGAAGAGTTCAGGATCAGGCTTGTCACCCGAGAAACCACCAACATCATGACCAAGGTTATACAAGCCAGACAAGCTCATACCTAAACCCATTTTGATATTGTATTTTAAGCTGGTCCAGTTGGTTCTGTTGTCACCACTCCAAGTTTGAACGTAGCGGTTCATCCCAGGGCACCCTGAGCGTGAAATCAAGTATGGGCGAAGTTCTGGAGCAAACTCGGTTTGCGCTTCGTAAGAAGCACGCATCATGAGTAATGGTTGCAGCGGGCGAATCAAGCCAACAGGAATCTCTTTGCCGAAACCGAAGCAACGTGCACTCTTGTCCCATATCTCGTATTCGTTGTTGTCATTCCAAGTAGAATCGATGCCTTTCTCTAATAACTGCTCTTTAACATTGTCCTGCCACCACTTGATAGTTTCTGGATTGGTAAAATCAAGGTGTGAGCCGTCCGCGTCCCAGAACACCGAGTTTTCTGGTACGTCATACTCGGAATCTTTTATGAACAAGCCTTTCTCTTTGACTTCATCGAAACGAGGGTGATCATGTAGCAAACAAGGCTTAATATTTGCGGCTAGCTTCAGCCCATGAGCATGGAAATGGTCTGACATTGCATTTGGATTAGGAACTTTTTCGTAGTTCCAGTTGAAGACATAGCGTTTGTCCCCGATAGACGTATAACCCGAAGAAAGTTGGAACGAGTCACAAGGAATACCGTGCTCTGCACATTGGTCTACAAAACCTTCTAGTAGCTCCTGAGAATTAGGTGCGTCTGTGTATTGCATGGTTGAGCCGCTGTAACCCAAGCTCCATTTTGGACCAAAGGCAGTGCCACCAGTTAAACGGACAAACTGTTGAGTCACATTTTTGATGCTTTCGCCGTACATGAAATACAGATCTAGGTCACCGTCTTCGGCACGATAGCTACGGTATTTGATGTGGTAGTTATCCAGCTCATTTCCTAAATCAAACCAGCAACTTGCTAAGTTGTCATAAAAGACACCAAACGATGCGCCACTTTCATCAGAGGTCGTTTTAGTGATATAGAAAGGAACATGTTTGTACAGAGGATCGGTCTTGCTTGCGTCATAACCCATTGCATCGAGGTTGCGCATCTCAAAACGACGACCTTCACGATTGAGGTTGCCAGTCTTCTCTCCAAGACCGTAGTATAGTTCGTTGTCACCACGATTCATAAAGTGGGCAATACCTGGTTCACTCACACCCAATTGGTATGCGCCTGTTTTGCGATCTTTAGTTAATGGTTTCCACTCACCGTTTACTTTATGTTCCCACTCCATCCATAGAGGCTGGTGGACGGTTAAACGCAACTGCTCTGTCTCGATGCGCAGAGTATCTTGGTTTTCATAGAGTTCGAAAGTAGGTAAGGTGAACCCCTCTAGTGACATTCTGTCGCGACCTTCCCATGGTACATCGTTACCATCGGGTGCCACCATCCAAGTTCTGTCAAGGCGAAGAGTATTGTAACGTTGGAATAACACACGAATTAGATGGTTCTCTAGCACGAATAAATGAAGAGTGTGTTTGTCGTCGCAGCTTAGAATGATTTCGTTATTATTTTGCTGCTTAAATTGCCAGTTTCTAATGGTCTTCACTTTAGAATTCCTTTCAATAGAGAGAGCCCAAACGGGCTCTCAGAATGATATTTGGTGAGATTAGTAGCCTAGGAATAGTTGAGGTAGTATCAGGCTTACTTGAGGTACGAAAGTCACTAGCATTAGTGCTAGTACCAATACAGCGTAGAAAGGCAGTAATGGTTTGATAACTTTGTCGATCCTCACATCGCCTACAGAACAACCGATAAATAGTGCACTACCTACAGGTGGAGTACAGATACCGATACATAGGTTGAAGGTCATCATGATACCGAAGTGAACTGGATCCATACCTAGGTCCATCGCGATTGGAAGGAAAATAGGTGTAAAGATCAGTAGCGCTGGTGTCATATCCATGAAGATACCGACAATAAGCAGAATCAAGTTGATGATCAGTAGAATGATCAATGGGTTTTCCGATACGGCTAATAAGGCATCACTTATCATATAAGGGATATCAGCGTTCGCCATTGCCCACGACATGCCCATTGACGCACCAATAAGTAGTAAAACAATGGATGTCGTAACGACAGATTCAAGAATGATGCCCGGAAGCTGTTTGATCGATACTTCACGATAGAAAACTACAGCCAGCAATAGCGTATAAACAACAGCAATGGCAGATGCTTCAGTTGCTGTGAAAATACCACCGATGATACCGCCCATGATGACGATGATTAAGCTCAGCGCTGGTAAAGCATCAAGTGTTTTCTTAATGACGACAGAGGTAGATGGCTTAGCGGCAACAGGATAGCCTCGTTTCTTCGCAATAATAGCGGCAACGATCATAAGGCCAAGGCCCATAATCATTCCTGGGATGTAACCCGCTAGGAAAAGTGCGCCGATTGATGTGCCACCGGAAATAAGAGAGTAAACAATGAATGTGTTACTTGGTGGAATCAATAGGCCTGTTGGACACGAAGTAATGTTAACAGCTGCAGAGTAGGCTGGGTCATAGCCTTCCTTCTTTTGTAGCGGTGCCATAGTGCCACCAACAGCTGCGCCAGAGGCCACGGCTGAACCTGAAATAGCACCAAACATCATGTTAGCAAGTACGTTTACGTGAGCTAATGACCCTGGGAGGCGGCCACCAAGTACTTTTGCGAATTCAATAAGGCGAAGTGCAATACCGCCTTGGTTCATGATATTACCCGCTAGGATAAAGAATGGTATTGCTAGTAGAGCAAAGCTATCAAGGCCGGATGCCATTTTCTGAGAAATAACGGCGATAGCGGCATCAAAAGGTAGTGTCATCATTACCGTTAATAATGACGCAATACCAATAGCGAACGAAATAGGAACCCCTAATCCTAGGAAAAGGAAAAAGCTACCAAATAAAACAATAATTATTTGCCATTCCACAGTAATATTCCTTATTAATTATTGGTTTGAAAGAGTGGAAGAGTTGGTATTTTTTGAGGTCATAAAAGCGATATTCTCAAGAATATCTTGGACCAAATAAATCACCATAAATAAGCCCGCAAGAGGAATTGCGGCATACACTAAACCCATCTCTATACCTAGAGCGGGAGATACTTGACCTGTCGCTAGAGTTTTTAACATTAATCTACCGCCACCATAGACCATAATGATGGAGGCGAAAGACATGCTGATCATATTAATCAGTAACTTCAACTTGTTATGTTTAGCTTCGTCGTGTTCGATTTTCATTGCTAATAAGTCAATAGCAAGGTGGCGTTTTTGTCCTAGCGTATAAGCTGCACCCATCAAACCGACCCAGATAAAGAGAAAACGGGCAACTTCATCAGTGAAAGTACTCGGCGCGTTTAATACATAGCGAGAGAACACCTGCCAAGACACGCAAACAACTAAAACACTACTCAGCGAAATACAGAATAAGGATAAAACCTTATTCATTATCGTAATGAGCTTATTCATAACATCTCCTAGTTGACGAAATCCTTCGTCTTATAATTTGGAAAAAGAGCAAGAGGTAAGGTTGAGCAGATTTAAACACAGTAAATTGAAACCGCTTGTGACAAATCTCACAATAAAATTGGTCCAACCAATTTTAGCGATAAAAGTATGACATTGGTCAACCAATTCGATTTTTCACGTTGATTATTGGTTGGTGATGGTTCAGATTGATAGCGTAGTTAATAAGAAACGGAATTTAGCCATAATTGGTTAACCGAATTGTAATAATTAATCCTATAACTGAACATAAATTGAATGGAGACTCCCCTATGCGTTGGAACAAAACAGCACTAACAACTTTCGTTACTTGTGCTCTCGCTGCATCGACTTCTTTTACCGCTTCTGCAGTAACCACGCTAAAACTTAGCCACAACCAAGACCGTAATCACCCTGTGCATAAATCAATGCAGTACATGGCTGATGAAGTGAAAGAGCTGACAGATGGTGAAGTTCGTATCCGTATTTATCCGAATGGACAGCTTGGCACTCAACGTGAATCGATGGAATTGCTACAGAATGGTGCTTTAGACATTGCGAAATCAAATGCGAGTGAAATGGAAGCGTTTGAACCAGCTTATGGTGCGTTTAACATTCCTTATATCTTCCGTGACCGTGACCACTACTACCGTGTAATGCAAGGTGAAGTAGGTGAAAAAATCCTAGATTCCTCTCACGATAAAGGTTTTGTTGGTTTAACTTATTATGATGCTGGTGCTCGCAGCTTCTACGCCTCAAAAGCCATTAAAACACCTGCTGATCTTAGTGGTATGAAAATCCGCGTTCAGCCAAGTCCAACTGCTGTTGAAATGATTAAACTGATGGGTGGTTCGCCAACTCCACTATCTTACGGTGAGCTATACACTGCAATGCAACAAGGCGTTGTTGATGGTGCAGAAAACAACCCTACAGCGCTAACAACCGCTCGTCACGGTGAAGTTGCTAAAGTATTTAGCCAAGATGAGCATACGATGATTCCAGATGTTCTAGTAATTAGCTCTAAAGTTTGGGACAAGCTGCCGAAAGACCAGCAAGAAGCTCTTAAGAAAGCGGCTAAAGATTCCATGATGTATCACAAAGATCTATGGACCAAAATGACGAACGAAGCTATCGAGAAAGCAAAAGATAGCATGGGCGTAGAGTTCGTGACTGTAGAAAAACAACCATTTGTTGATGCAGTGAAACCAATGCACGATGCGGCGTTGAATAACCCTGCAATTGCAGACTACGTACGCGATATCGATGCGTTAGCAGTTCAATAATTAATGAGTTTTTGGGAGCACGATTTGTGCTCCCGCTTTCGGAGTTTAAGTAAGATGCTAGAACGTTCTGAACTTGCTGAGAATGCAATTAATTGTTTGCATGACGAACAATACGATGTGCCTTTCAATCTGCAGAATTTAAACCATAGCAATATGTTGTTTATGGGGGGACGCAACACTGAGTCTCTAAATGGACATTGGAACTTTGCGGTTGACCTTTTAGATACAGGCCTTCGTCAACGTTGGTATGACATGAAGCCGATGCCAGCAGAGCAACGAATTGAACCTTGGGACTATGACCCATACGTCGGCGAAACCATTCCAGTACCTTCGTGTTGGCAAATGCAAAAGGAGAAGTGGTATTTCTTCGAAGGCAGTGCTTGGTATACCAAATCTTGGGATTATGAAGAGTCTAATACGGATGAGCGTGTATTCTTACGTGTTGGTGCTGCACAATATGATTGTAAGGTATTCTTAAATGGCGAGTTTCTAGGTAATCACTATGGTGGTTCCACGCCATTTTTCGCTGAGTTTACGGGTAAATTAAACCAGGGGCGTAACTGGATAATGTGCTGCGTTAACAATACTCGCACCCTAGACCGAGTCCCAATGCGCAATACCGATTGGTTCAACTACGGTGGTATATATCGTGATATCGAGATTGTAAGAACCCCAAAAGAGATCATTCGAGATTTGCATGTCTACTTAGTACCAAACGGTCAATATAACTTGGTGCATGTTGACGTAGAAGTTGAAGGTTCACAGTCTGAAATAACCTTTGCAATTGAAGAGCTGGGTATCAATGAGAGACTGTCAATTGTAGATGGAAAAGCAACAATAGAATTAAGCGTTGAGCCTGAGCTTTGGTCTCCAGAAAGTCCGAAACTGTATGATGTTTCAGCAACCTACGGGAATGATGTCGTCACAGATCGTATCGGTTTTAGACAGGTCGAAGTTAAAGGTACCGAAATCTTTGTTAATGGTGTGAATACTTTCTTACGTGGTATCAGTGTCCATGAAGATGACAAAGAGATAGGCAAGGTTGTTACACCGGAAGACCTAAAGCGTCGATTCCAGCATGCGAAAGAGCTGAACTGCAATTACATGCGATTTGCGCACTATACGCACCACGAAATGGCGACCAAAATGGCTGATGAGCTTGGTTTCCTTATCTGGGCTGAAATACCAGTATATTGGGCGATAGATTTCGAAAATCCAGCAACTTACCGAGACGCAGAAAACCAACTACTAGAGATGATTAAGCGTGACCGTAACCGCGCAAGTATCATTATGTGGTCAGTGGGCAATGAGAACGCTGATACGGATGCGCGCTTAGAGTTTATGTCTGGTCTAGTTCGTACCGCGCGTGACAATGATCCTTGTCGTCTAGTTTCTGCTGCTTGTTTGGTTAACCATGCGAAGAACAAGATTGAGGACCGTTTAGCTGAGCATCTAGATATTATTGGTATCAACGAGTACTACGGTTGGTATGAAGAAGTGTTTGATGACCTTATCGAAATCGGTGAAAACTCTAATCCAGGTAAACCGGTTGTTATTTCGGAGACTGGTGCTGATGGCTTCATTGGTGAGGGTGCGCCGAAAACCGGCTTCTTCAGCGAGTCATACATGACAGATGTATACAAAAAGCAAATCGAATATCTGGAAAAACTGGATTACATTAAAGGCATTTCGCCATGGATTCTTTATGAGTTCCGTGTGGAACGTCGCCAGAACATGTTCCAGAAAGGTTGGAACCGTAAAGGTCTCATCTCGAATGACAAATTTACGAAAAAAGAGTCATTTATGCTACTTGCTGACTTCTATGGCAAGTTGAAACAAGAAAGCTTGAAATGACATATAATTGGTCAACCAATTGGTTGACCAATTTAAACCAAGTGATATTATTAACCTAAGACCAATTTATAAGACGATGCTATGAATATCGCTATTACTGCACCTAAAAGACTGTATCAAGAAATCGGACTTGCGCTTCAAGAGCGTATTCAATCAGATGAATTCAAAATAGGGGACAGACTGCCTCCTGAACGTGATATCGCTGAAGAGATGGAAGTGAGCCGATCTGTGGTGCGTGAAGCGATTATCATGCTAGAGCTGCAAGGATTAGTTGAAGTTCGCAAAGGCTCAGGCGTTTACGTCAACGCAAAGCCCTCTGCTGATGCTCAGCAATCTCAATTGGCAACGCTTAGGGCAAATTCTGATATTGGTCCTTTTGAATTACTTCAAGCTCGACAAGTACTCGAAAGCCAAATCGCCAGTTTTGCAGCGATGCATGTGACGAAAAACGATATCAGTCGCCTCAGAGAGGCATTAGATACTGAGCGTCAACAGTTGGAAACAGGTCATGGGGATTACGATGGTGATGAACTATTCCATTTAACCATTGCAGAAGCGTCTCAAAACAGTGTTCTTAGTGATATTGTTAAAGATCTTTGGATGCGCCGCGATGAGAGTTCAATGTGGAGACAGTTGCACTCACGTATCACTAACATGAATTATCGTACCGCTTGGTTAGACGATCACGAAAAAGTGTTGCTTGCCCTTCAACGTAGAGATCCTGAAGGTGCAAGAGAAGCAATGTGGCAACACTTGGAAAACGTAAAACAAACGTTATTTGAATTATCTGACGTAGATGATCCGCAATTTGACGGCTTCCTTTTCCGTTAGTTAAAAATAACAATTTAGCTCTTCAATAATAATAACGACTAGTGAGTATGAAATTATTCGCTACGCACTAGTCTTGTCCAAAGATAGGTAATTAATATGGAACAAACATGGCGTTGGTATGGCCCTAATGACCCTGTATCACTAGATGATATTAAACAGGCGGGAGCAACTGGTATTGTAAATGCTCTGCACCATATTCCAAATGGTGAAATTTGGACAAAAGAAGAAATACTAAAGCGCAAAGAAATAATTGAAGCAAAAGGCTTTGTTTGGTCGGTTGTAGAAAGTGTACCAGTACATGAAGAAATTAAGACTCGCTCTGGTAATTATCAACAGTGGATTGATAACTACAAGCAATCGCTAATCAATCTTGCTGAATGCGGTATTGATACGGTGTGTTATAACTTCATGCCGGTATTAGATTGGACGCGTACAGATTTGGAATATGAATTAGCTGATGGCTCAAAAGCACTGCGTTTCGACCAAATCGAGTTTGCAGCGTTTGAACTATTTATTCTCAAACGTCCAGGCGCGAAAGCTGAATATACCGAACAGGAGCAAGCGGATGCCAAGGCGTGTTTTGACGCTATGTCTCAAGCTCAGATCGATAAGCTAACGTCTAACATCATTGCTGGATTACCTGGTGCCGAGGAAGGGTACACTCTTGAAGAGTTTCAAGCGCGCCTAGATACCTATAAAGGCATCGATAAAGAGAAGCTGCGCGAACACATGGTGCTGTTCTTACAAGAGCTGATTCCAGTTTGTGAGCAGTATGGACTTAAGTTGGCGGTTCACCCTGATGATCCACCGCGTCCGATTCTTGGTCTACCGCGCATTGTGTCGACGATTGAAGATATTGAAGCGTTAACAACGGCAGTGCCGAGTAAAATGAACGGTATCACGATGTGCACAGGTTCGTATGGTGTCCGTGGTGACAATGACTTGGTGAAAATGATCGAATCATACGGAGATCGCATTTACTTTACGCACTTACGCTCTACTCAGCGTGAAGATAATCCGATGAGTTTCCATGAGGCAGCTCATCTGGAAGGCGATGTCGATATGTACAATGTGATCAATGCGTTGTTGAAAGAAGAGAACCGTCGAGTAAGCGCCGGTGAGACTCGCATGATTCCAATGAGACCAGACCATGGCCATCAAATGATCGACGATCTAAAGAAACATACCAACCCAGGTTATTCTTGTATCGGTCGTTTGAAAGGGTTGGCTGAGATTCGTGGTGTGGAACTCGCTTTGAAGCGCGCATTTTATATGTAATGGCTCCACCATTCGTATACTAAAAAAGAAGGAGGCGTTTGCCTCCTTCTTTGTTTTGTTGTTAATGAATTAGACCTTGAACAATAGCGGTAACACCACTGAGTGAACATAATGCCAGTGCGCCAATACGGATTTTCTCTTTTGGTAGGGAATGAGTAGTCATTAAAGCCAACTTATAGCCTAACCATGCTGCTGGGATAAGCGGTACCGTGATATACAAATGATGTAGTGTTAGGAAGCCTATCGGTGCTTGCACGACTAATGACATGATCGAACTGAATACGAAGAAAGCGGACAAATTGCCTCTTAATTGGTTCGCCTCTTGGTGCTGGAGTAACAAGGCCATCGGTGGCCCTCCAATGGCACTACTGGTACCAAAAAAGCCGGAGAAGAAGCCAGCGACACCCATTCTGGTAGGTGTTGGTTCTATTCTGAATGGCAGTAGGCTAACTACAACGGCGAATACTACCAATACCCCTAACCACAGGGATAAAACCTGTGTGGAAACGTACAGAAGCAACGCAGCTCCTGCAATCGAGCCCGGTACACGACCAATCATGGCCATTTTTAATCCGCCGATTGCAATATTAGAGCGATGTTTCGCAGCATTAAGTAAAGAGATAAATAATGCAACCAAGCAGATAGGGGCCGGTACATAGTCAGGAGATACTTGGAACAGCAGTGGTGCAGCAACGATCGCTAACCCAAATCCAATGGCAGTTTGTACAAACGAACCCAAAAAGATCAGCAACATCGCGATAAGTGCCGTGTGACTAAACCAGTCAGCGAGCATGGGACTTCCTTTATAAAGAACAACATTACAACAGCAGTGCTGCTATTGTATACAATTGTCATCACGTAGACACGCTAAAAGTAACAAAATATTTAAAATAGATGATGTTAAGAATTATTATATGAAGTGATATGAAAAATAAAAAAAGGGAGCAATAATGCTCCCTGAAA
Organism: Vibrio mediterranei; assembly: GCF_900088415.1. GTDB lineage: Bacteria > Pseudomonadota > Gammaproteobacteria > Enterobacterales > Vibrionaceae > Vibrio > Vibrio mediterranei. The sequence continues at coordinate 1,056,843 of NZ_FLLQ01000001.1, read as the reverse complement.
TATTAAGCAACTAAAAGAAGTTAAAAATGAATGCCGCTAATATTCCTTTATTCCTTGCGAAGTATAGTTATGTCCTATTCAGAGCTTTCTAACCCAGTGCAGAGTAGTAATTCTGTCGCTAAAGCACCAGTACTGAAAGTAATACCAGCTACAAGTAGTACAATGGCATATTTGCTTGCTATGATGCATAGGCCAATGGTATTAATTATCTTCTCCATATCGCTTCTCCTTTGAAACGTGAACAGTATTTATCTGCTATCTATTTTATGTCATTGGTAGAATATTAATTGCGACGTCAAGCTATATATTGAACTTTATCTTTGAACTAATTGTATAAAAAGCGAGTAGGTCATAAATTTACAACTGCTTACAATGACAAGTCTGGGAATGTAATTTGATATATTGAAATGTTTGTACGTGTTTTGAAACAAATATCTTATAATTAAATCATCAATCAACAAGGGATACGTTGTATGTTGAATATGGATTTCTCCCAAAGAGTTGTTATCGATACATTGACTATGGAATGGATCGCCTCTCCCGCAAATGGTGTGAATCGGAAGCCTTTAGAACGAGAAGCCGCTGAGTCAGGTCATGTTACTAGCATCGTTGAATACCGCCCAGGAACTCGGTTTAGTCAACACTCGCATCCACTGGGTGAAGAGATATTTGTATTAGACGGTGTGTTTTCTGATGAAACGGGAGATTACCCAGCAGGCACATACCTTCGAAACCCACCGGGTAGCTCACACGCGCCATTTAGTAAACAAGGGTGTGTCATCTTGGTAAAACTCAATCAGTTTGATGAGAATGATCTCAAGTTTGTTAGAGTTGATACGACCCAAGCAGAATGGCGACCGGGGATAGGTCAAATGGAAATTTTGCCTTTGCACTCCTTCAATCGGGAGAATGTTGTGCTACTGCGTTGGAATGGTCCGGATAACTACCATTCACATGGTCATTTTGGTGGTGAAGAACTGTTTGTTATAGAAGGGGCGTTGATAGACGAACACGGAGAGTACCCCAAAGGAACATGGACGCGAAGTCCTCACGAAAGCCAACATACACCCTATGTAAAACAACCGACAACCATTTGGTTTAAGACCGGCCATCTACCAATCAAAAAATAAGGCGACAATAGATTGCCGCCTTACGTTTTTTAACAACGAGCCTTATTAAGGCTGTTGACGTGTTGGTGCTAGGACGATTTCACGAATGCAGACATTCTGAGGTTGGGAGTAAGCAAACTCTACCGCACGAGCCACATCATCTGCAGCTAACACGCCACCCATCACTTCTTTCCACTCATCATAACCGTCTTTAATTTCTTGAGAAGTAGTATGTGAAAGAAGCTCAGTTTCTACAGCGCCGGGTGCAATAGTAACAACACGTACGTCTGATTCTGCAACTTCTTCACGTACGTTTTCTGAAATTGCGTGAACGGCAAATTTAGTACCACAATAAGCAGCGTGATTGCCGAACGTCTTGCGACCTGCAATGGAACTGATGTTGATAATTGTACCAGAGTTACGAGCTTTCATTGGTGCTAGCACCGCTTGCATGCCGTTTAGTAGACCTAGTACATTAACGTCAAACATGGTTTTCCACTCTGCAGAGTCTTGCGTATCGATCTGGCCAAGTAGCATCATGCCGGCATTGTTGATAAGAGCATCGGCAGGACCAAACTGCGCTTCAGCTTTAGCGATTGCAGCTTCAAACGTAGCTTTGTCAGTGATGTCGACTTTTTCACACAGTGTGTTAGGAAGTTGCAGTGCTTCAAGTTTTTCTACACGACGAGCCAAAAGCAATAGTGGGTGACCAGCGTCACTTAAACGACGAGCAATCGCTTCACCAATACCAGAACTCGCACCTGTAATTACAATCAGCTTTTTCATTTGTTCACCCTCTAAGTGTTATTTGTGATTAGACTTCTTTTTCGAAGATGTGTGTATTGTAGTAGATGAATTATTGTTGATATATGGGGATTTAATTGAAACTGTGTTGTCATATAGCAACAATGAAAACTAACCTTCTGTTCCTATACTAAAAAAGATATGCACCTAAACACCTCGTTGGATCGTGTGTCAGAAAGGGTTAAAATTCCTGTCAGTTGTTAGGGGACGAACTGATGTATAAGTGGTTATTAGTTGTATTGGTTATAGTGGGGCTGCCATTTCGATCTTTTGGTCTGGAGATCTCTCCAGATGTCAAAATTGATAGAGTAGAGGTAAAGAAATCAGCAAGGCGAATGTACTTGATGGATGGCGATACTGTTATCCGTGAGTATAGGATTGCGCTTGGTAAGAATCCGAGAGGGCATAAAATCCAAGAGGGTGATAATCGAACGCCGGAAGGAAAGTACTATCTCGATTTTGTTATGGACGATTCCGCTTTTTATCGCTCCATGCACATTAGTTATCCTAACCTGAGAGACAAAAATCGTGCAAAGAGTTTGGGTGTCGCGCCTGGCGGCAACATTAAAATTCATGGGTTGAAGAACAACAATACTAAGCCACCTCAATTCGTACAAAGCTTTGATTGGACTAATGGTTGTATTGCCATTACTAACGATGAGATGGATGAGCTTGTTTCTTTAGTGAAAATAGGCACGCCTATTTATATTCGATGGTAATGAAGTTAGTCGGAATAGCGACAGCAAGCTTATGATTGCGGGGGTGGAGCATAAACATAATGGATCTTACCGTCGCTAAATTCTTAGTTACATGTAGTTGCAGGTTTGGGCCAGTCGAATCAACGTTTCTGATTTGAATTTGGATTTACTGCCGGCAAGTTGAGCCAAGTAGTAGTCTCGCAATGGACGTTTTGCATCTTGTTTTGCTTTAGGCTTAGTGTGTTTCATCATGTTCCTCCAGCCTGAGTTTGCTTCAGAATCTGAACTCATTGTCGGTTAAAATACGGCAGTTAAAAACAGAGTTATTTTTGTCTCAAATGTTCCTTATAAGTAAAGCTTTGGCGATTAATCTATGAATGCGGGTTTAAATTGCTAAAATAAGGAACATTACTAAGACGAATTGGTACCTGTTTTTGGAAAGTATTAACCTTTATCGTTACTTTAAGCGCCTAGAGGCTTTTGAAGTCGGTCATCAGCATGCAGTGACACTTTCTGACGTCGCAGAGCGTTTCTTTTCTAGCCCAAGGCACACGCGTTCGATCCTAAAACACCTAAGCCAAGCGGAATGGATTACTTGGGTGCCCAGAGCGGGCCGAAACCAGCGCTCTACACTCATTCGATTATTGTCTGAAGGGGAGGTTAAACGTCGTATTGCTTCTCAATGGGTTAAAGAGGGTAAGTATGACCGGGCTCTGGAATTTTTAGATAATGATCAAGTGGCGTTTGGTCAACTGCTACAACAAACCTCAGGTGCAAAAATCACTGAAGGACGTGTCAATGTCCAACTGACCTATAACCGACCATTAACTCGATTAGTTCCTCATATTCCACATCGAAATAGCGAACGATTCTTGAATCGCCAGCTCTATAGTTGTCTGGTTTCAATGGATAAAGCTGGCGAGCTCAAACCTGATGTGGCGCATCATTGGGAAGTGGACCCGTCGTTTCAAGTTTGGACTTTCTACATTCGACCTTCCGTGTTTTTTGACAACGGTGACCGGATTGATGCTAAGACGATTAAAAGCTTATTGTTGCAACTTCAGCAACATCGCTACTATGCGAATGAACTCGACCATTTGGAATCCATAGATGTTAAGCCCCCCTATGTGATGACCATCAATCTTAGCCGTCCTGACAGAGGGTTTGCCGCGCTGCTCACCGATCTTAAGTATTCGATACAGCCACCAGAGCAATTGGCACAAAATGATCGAAACATAGTCGGTAGTGGTGTCTTTTCACTTAATAACCATTCAGAACAAGTACTCTCCCTCGTTGCTAATGAACAGTATTTTGGGCTAAGAGCCTTAACCGATAATGTTACGATTTGGTCTTTGGATGGCAGTATAGAGAAAGTGACTGAGCGTGATGCAGCATGTGCGCACCGTGTTTCACCCACCATTAAGTGTATCGAGCCCTCATCTAGGTCGACTATATCCCATCCCGCCATCGACTTTGATCAGAATGAATTGCTCAGTGCCACATCACGAGCAAGAATTGAAGATGGTTGCCTGTTTCTCCTCTTTAATCAGTATGGTAGAGCACTTACTTACCCTCAACGACGTTGGTTTAGTGAAACCTTATGCGGTGAAAATGTTTGGCACCAGTTAACGCTGGATCAGCGTACCTTCGGTGCGGAAATAGCGAGTAATTTCTTTCCTTTCTGGCACAACGTTAAGCGAATTCATACCGCTCAGCCCGTTGACCTACCTGAAACTATTCAGATAGCTTTCTATGCTCATCCCGGTGTTTTACGAAGCGCTGATGCCGCGAAGAAGATTCTTGAGCGACAAGGGGTGAAAGTAGAACTCAACTTGTACAAGTTTCATGAGTTTATTGAAAAAGCTATGGCAGAAGGGTTTGAAGAAGAGCTTATTATGAGCAGCTTAAACTTAGATGATAATAGGCAGGTATCGGCTTTATTGTTTTTCCTTAGTGACCCCGTACTTCATTCTGCAATTGGTAAACAAGCCAGTGATTGCCTTATTTCGGAGATTGACAAGATTAGGGCGAGTTCAAAGCCAAGTGATTATTTAAAACAGTTAGAACAGCTAGGTTCGCTTTTGATACATGAAGGGTTAGCCAGCCCAATGTTTCATCATCGTCAAACATTGAGCTTTCATGGCATCTTGAAAGGTGTGGAAATCACGACTTGGGGCTGGCCTCAATTACGTGATGTTTGGTCTGTAGATTGAACCTCGTGCGCTGCTAAGCGTTCGGTTAGCACCTTTTGATTGGCTGTGGTCGTTTCTAACGATTCTGCCGTTTGATGGATCGCACTGGCCATTTTGGACACGTTTCGTGTGGCGTGAATAATGGTGCCTTGCATTGGACGAAGAATTAACCAGTACGCTGCAATCAAAGCCAGAACAATGGCGAAGACAAGTAGAGCAAGCAATAACAACACATTAAATCGAACGTCGTAGGCAAATTTTTTGGTGCTGTTGGCGATGGAGTTTTGTGATTGTTCTAAAGCGCCCGGTAAGGCAATAAGTGATTGTTTGGACATCTCAGTGAGTTCGTTGATGTTATCCATGGTATCAACGAGCACTTGTCGTTGTTCCTCATTCAAGCTTTCATTTTTTGACAGTAAAGTTAACGATGTCGCCAAATTATCGATGGCAACTGCAGAGCGCTCAATGGACTGTTCGATTCCCTTAAGATCTAGCATCATTTTAATATTGACTAATGGCTCGTCTAGCTCGCTCGGCTCTGTAGTTTCTGAGGTCGCGGCAAAGACGCTTTGCAATGGTAATAAAAGGGTCAGGGCGATAGTTAATAACGTTTTCATGGGTATCCCAAGCAGAATAAGTGACTATTTTAATGCTACTAACTTAGTTCAACTTTAAGGTAGATACCAATTAACGTTTTGTATCCTATCTGTATTTTCTATTTACGTTGCAACTTAAACCAAGACACTAAACCTATTCCGCCCAATATAAGAAAGGTTGATAGGAGTGACATGGCAGACACGGTTTCACCGATAAATAGCCAACCAAGAACCATAGCAATAACAGGGACTGTTAGTTGCAGTAATGACGCATCAAGCACATCGATCTTCGGAAGCAGTGAGTACCATAAAAAGTAACCCACAGCAGAGGCGAGTGAACCCGATAAAGCGGCGTAAAGAACGCCAGACGCATTAAATAGAATCGATTCTGAACTAACAAATAGGCTCAAAATAAAATAGAGAATCATGAATCCACTGGCCACGAGAAAACCTTGTTTAGTGGCTAAGATAGGAGATGGGACGCTTTTCCCTAATACTGTGAAGATACTCCAGCAAACCCCAGATAAGACCATCAACACAGTGCCGACAACAGAAGGTTGAGATGCGGACGGCAATAGTAATGAAGCAAAACCGGTTAACGCGATGGTAATACCCACCATCTCTAACTTGGATATTTGATGTCCACTGATTCGGTGATAAGCGATCAGTGCCAATTGTACGGTGCCAAACAAGATTAAGGCGCCAGTCCCAGTATCAAGCGTGATGTAAGCAAAAGAAAATAGTAATGCATAGCCAAAAAGTGACAAGCCTAGGGAGAGTGATTGACATTGACTGAGCTTGGGTGAACTTTGGTTTTGTCGTTGGTCGTCCAATAGATAGCTAAGGGCAAGCAAGGTGACGGCTCCACTGACTAAGCGAATTAAAGTAAACCCTACTGGATCGATGACCTCGGTTCCCAAAGCGAATCGACAGAATAGAGAGTTAAGCGCAAATGCCGTCATGGCAGTGAGCGCCAAAGGGAAGTTTTTGTTCATCGGGCTTCAATCAGTTATAACCAGTCATTATCCTAACGGTCAGACTCCTTTCACGGAATAACCAATAACTTATATATTATGTTTTTCACTTCCATCTAATCAGAGTTACTCTGCTTAATCGTATAACTATCACTTTTTATCATGATTAACTAAACTAAATATCACTTTTATTGGCCTTTTAAGCGGCATACAGTGAAAGGACATTTAATAGAAGTAGAGAACATTATGAAAGTCGAAATAGTAAGTGCAATGCCAAAGTACGATGAGGCGTTGTGTGCTGTGATTCAGTCCGTGGGAGCCGAGTTTGGCGCAGTGGGCGAAGGGTTTGGTCCTTCGGACCCGGAAGTGTTAGCAATGAGCGAAAACTACAGTGAAGCAAATCGCAGTTTGTATCTTGTTGCGTTAGTGGATGGCAAGGTAGTTGGAGGTTGCGGATTAGCACCATTTGGTGAGCATCAAGACGTATGCGAGCTAAAGAAACTTTTCTTACTACCTGAAACTCGCGGGCTTGGATTAGGTAAGGAGTTAGTGCAGCAATGTTTAGCGTTCGCGACCGAACAAGGCTACGCATCTTGCTACTTGGACACACTCACTTCCATGTCGGCAGCAGTGAGATTGTACGAGAACTTTGGTTTCACACATTTAAATGCACCCTATGAAGGTACGCTGCATAACGGTTGCGATGTTTGGATGCTTAAGTCTCTACCGTAAAAAAGGAAATCGCGTTACGGATGATAGGACACAACTACAAGTTATTGCGACCACTGCAAGCTCTACTTGAAACACGTAGCCTCACTGAAGCTGCAGAACGGTTGCGAGTAACTCAGTCGGCGATGAGTAGAAATCTCACTCAACTAAGAGCGGAGTTTTCTGACCCTCTGTTAATTCGAGAGGGAAAAACATTTGTGCTCACGGCGCGTGGGGAGTCGCTTAAACGAGCGCTACCTCATGTTCTTGGCGCCATTGAAGGCTTATATTCAGACAGTTCGATTGAGCCCAGTGAAATAAAGCGCATCTATCGAATAGCGTATTCAAGTTTTAGTTCATTATCGCTGGTAAAAGACTTGAGTTTGGCGTTGATGAGTCAAGCGCCGAATGCCTCCTTCAGTATGGAATTGTGGCAACATCGGGATATTGATGAGTTGTCCACGGAGGATGTCGATATACTGATCACCCCAGCACACCGGATCCCGAACAACATCTATGGGAAGCGCATTGCTGACAACGACTATGTTGTTGTTAGGTCTAAAGAGCACCACAAGTCTCAACAGACGCTTTGTCTTGAGCGATATCTTGAGTCTCGGCATGTCTTACTGCATTTGGTGGCGAATATTGATCTTGAGGTGAACGAGTTTTTTGCTAACTTATCGGTGAAAAGAAACGTTGCGTTGACGTTGTCGAGCGCTCGCGAAGCTCTTGACGTTGTTCGAGAAAGTGACTTATTGGTAACCTTGCCTAAGTATCTGGTAGATAGACTGCCAGACAAAGCGGACTTTGACATTCAACCACTGCCATTTTTATTGCCATCACACAGTTACTACTTACTGTGGCATGCTAAATGGCAAAATGATGTGGCACACCGTTGGTTACGCGACACAGTGTTTTCGCTGTTGTAGACGCTGCGTGTCTTCTGTGATTTGGTTATCCTTTTGCTTGCTCACATAGTAGATGCAACCATTGTTGGTGATGAGCCGCCACTTGTTTGGTCACGAATCTACCGGTTAGCCAACGGAGTCCACCTCGCTGAGTTGATTCAGTGACAATGCGGCAACCGTTGTCGCAAGGACTTAATAGCCAAGCGTGGTACATATCAACGCCTCCACATTTCCCTTTCCAGGCAATACGCTCGTGAGGGATATATTCCACTACCGTACATTCAAAGCTCATGGTCTTGGTGATCCAGTTGAACATCGTTCCTTTGTGAAGCTCACGCGTGTCACCTTTTGTTATCTGAACCGCAGTTTTTCTATGATGCCAATTAGGCCAACAAGGCGCTTGAACGATACAAGCCCATATCCGTTCACATTCTGAAGGTACGACAATCTCTTCCTTAACGTGTACGGATGAGTTTTTAGGATGGTAATAGTCAGGCCAATGAATCTCTGTTAACTCGCTCATGCCTATCTGTTTTCCCATGTTAATGAGCCTTTGTTAACTATAGTCACGATATACAGGCCGTCATAGAAATTGGTTAACGTTGAACGGAGTCTTCATAAAGATTCTGTTATCAGAACGTAATGAAAAACTGCTTTTGTATGATTATATGCTCAATTTTCGAGTGTTAGATCTCATTATCTAGCATTGATCACAAAATCTCACCGGAGATTGATTGCTTAACCCAAACAGAGCATATATGATTAACTCAAATAGTCATACAATAGTATTTTAGGAGTCACACATGACAAAACCAGTCATTGGTTTCATCGGCCTAGGCCTTATGGGCGGTAACATGGTTGAGAACCTTCAAAACCGTGGTTACGAGCTAAACGTAATGGACCTAAACAAAGACGCTGTTGCTGCTTGTGTAGCTCGTGGCGCTAAAGAAGCAACAACGGCAAAAGAGCTGGCTGAAAACAGCGACATTGTAATGCTGTGTCTAACCACTTCTGCAGTAGTAGAGAAAGTCGTTTATGGTGACGAAGGCATCCTAGCTGGTATTAAAGAAGGTTCAACACTTATCGACTTTGGTACCTCTATCCCTGCTTCCACTCGCAAGATTGGCGAAGAGCTTGCAGCTCGCGGCGCTGGTATGATCGATGCGCCACTGGGTCGTACTCCTGCTCACGCGAAAGATGGTTTACTAAACATCATGGCTGCCGGTGATATTGACACGTTTAATAAGGTAAAGCCTGTTCTTGATGAACAAGGCGAAAACGTATTCCACCTTGGTGCGTTAGGCTCAGGTCACGTGACTAAGCTAGTGAATAACTTTATGGGTATGACCACTGTAGCAACGATGTCGCAGGCATTCGCTGTTGCGAAACTAGCCGGTGTTGATGGCCAACAGCTATTCGACATTATGTCAGCAGGCCCATCTAATTCTCCATTTATGCAGTTCTGTAAGTTCTACGCCGTAGACGGCGAAGAGAAATTGGGTTTCTCTATTGCTAATGCAAACAAAGATCTAGGCTACTTCCTAGAAATGGTATCTGACCTAGGTACTGAGTCTTTGATTGCTGAAGGGACTTCTAAGAGCCTACAAGCAGCGGTTGACGCAGGTCTAGCTCAAAACGACGTGCCAGTAATCTTCGACTACTTTACTCAACTTAAGAAGTAACGGTTTGTTGCTAAGTTAATTGAGCCCCGCTATCAAGCGGGGCTTTGTCATTTTTACTTGGGAAATAATACAGACTCCACTTCTAGCAATTGTTTCAGTTTGGTCAATTTAACGACATATAATGTTCGTGTATTTTGCATCTCGATGTCATTTTGGCAGGCAACACTGAATGAACATAATCAGCTACAAGGAAAGTCATGTATGCCAGTGTTGTTATCTCGCAGTGTAAAAGCGCTGCCATTTACCCGCAAAGCTAAGCTTCAACCATTCACCAATACCGAACTCATCTACAATCCCTCTTTCAAAGATACGCTAGCGACACTGCGTTCATATTTAAATGTGGATAAGCTAATCTACTCTCAGGTTCCTAGCATTCCGGTTGAAACGATTAGACGTGAAAGCATTGAGTCAGATACAGGCGATTGTGTATTTCGCTTAGGACACTCTGCGGTGTTAATGAAAATAGACGGTAAAGTGTTGCTCACTGATCCTGTATTCAGCGACAGAGCATCGCCTTTGTCTTGGGTTGGTCCTAAGCGTTTTCACCCCTTACCTATCTCTTTAGAAGATCTTCCTCGCATTGATATCTGTTTAATCAGTCATGATCATTATGATCACCTTGATAAACAAACCATTAAACAACTTCATGAACGAGTTGATCAATTTCTTGTACCGAAGCGTGTCGGACACTATTTACTTAGCTGGGGGGTGGCGCGAAATAAAATCCAAGAATTGGATTGGTGGCAGTCGGAGAGAATTGGGACATTGACGTTTGTTTTCACTCCAACTCAACATTTCTCTGGTCGTTCCTACAAAGAGCGTGATTTGTCGTTGTGGGGAAGCTGGGTGATACAGGGTAGTGAATCAAATATTTACTTTAGTGGTGACTCTGGTTATTTCAGTGGTTTTCGCGATATTGGTGAACGTTATGGTCCCTTTGATTTAACGTTGATGGAAACGGGGGCTTATGATGATAGGTGGGCCGGTATTCACATGTTTCCAGAGCAAAGTGTTCAAGCGCATATCGATGTAAAAGGGAGTGTCATGTTGCCCATTCATAACAGCACGTTCGACCTCTCTTTCCATGCTTGGAATGAGCCGTTAAAACGCCTAGTTCACGAAGCTAGTGAACGCAATGTTAATGTCGTATGTCCAAAAATTGGAGAAAAGGTACTCATATCGGAGTTGAGTGTAACTGAGAATCAACAGGTTTGGTGGGATTAACCAATGGTATCTAGGTTGACACCATTGGTTTGCGTAATCACCGACGTTGTTTAAGAACTCGTTTGGCTACGAATGAGGTCGGTGACCTGTTCCAATGACTCGAATAAATAGTCAGCTATTTCAGCGATGTCTTTTTGGGGTGGTGTTATGTCTGGAATCATCGCTGCCTGGCATCCAGCATCTTTTCCTGCGCGCATGCCATTATTCGAATCTTCCAGTACCAAGCATTCACTTGGAATCAGGTTAAGGCGTTGGCATGCCATGATGTAGCAATCTGGCCTAGGTTTACCATTTTGTACATCTTCTGCGGTAATTATGGTATCGAATTGCTCAAGGTAGTCTGAGTTTTGAAAGTTATGTTTTACTTCAGGCAAATGGGAGGAGGTGACGAGTGCAGTGATAAGATTGAGTTCCTTAGCCGTTTTGAAAAGCTGGTGGAACCCATGTTTGTAGTCTATTCCTTGTTCTCTTGTTTCATGAAAATGTTGGTCGCGAATGACCTTGTATGCGGCTAAGTCAAATCCTTCACCAAAGTGCTCACACAACATTCGTTCACAGTCAGGGTCTTGCACGCCAATAAAACCTTGATAGTAGTCGTCGGTTAATTCATACCCCATCTGGGTAGCCGCGTATTGCCAACTCTTTTTGTAGACCGTTTCCGTATCGAATATCAATCCGTCCATATCAAATAAAAGTGCGGAGATCATTTAGGTAATCCTCTTAGGTTTCACGTTTTGTTTTTATAGCGCTACTTTGTCAGAGATTAAATGAAAGTCAAAAAACATATTTGTAATAAAATTACATTATGGCGATTTTCGACTATTTGTTGAGCTATATTGGTCGGCTTTAAGTAGGGTTAGATGAGCATTCTGAGTGGTAATTTAATCAAAGTGTGACTTGAGTCTCTAATTATTTTATGTGTCACGGGCTAATAAATGTGATGCCGATCAACAATAAATGAGATTCATTATCAATAAAGTTGCTGTGTAATTTATCAACGCTGAAATTACGTGATCTACATCACTTGTTATTGTTGTTTGTGGTTTTTGTGTGGTGATTTGGATCACAAAAATGCCGTCATGCTGACTTTTGGAAATCTTGTGTTACTTTTTAATGGACTTTTGAATAACAACTTTTGGTCCAAAGGGACTACTTTTTCTGATAACGAGGATGACCTTATGCTATCTCCTGAAGCGAAAATCAAAGTACAGAACTTTGGTCGTTTCCTCTCCAACATGGTGATGCCAAACATTGGCGCATTCATCGCTTGGGGTTTGATTACGGCACTATTTATTCCAACCGGATGGATTCCAAACGAAACTTTGGGTTCGATGGTCGGTCCGATGATTACTTACCTTTTACCGCTATTGATTGGTTATACCGGCGGTAAAATGGTTGCTGGCGACCGAGGTGCGGTTGTTGGTGCTATCACAACAATGGGTGTGATTGTTGGTACAGACATTCCAATGTTTATGGGTGCAATGATTGTAGGTCCACTTGGCGGTCTAGCGATTAAGAAGTTTGACCAAGCAGTTGAAGGTAAAGTTAAGAGTGGCTTTGAGATGTTGGTTAACAACTTCTCGGCTGGTATCGTTGGTATGCTTTGTGCCATCCTTGCTTTCCTAGTTATTGGCCCAGCAGTTAAGGTACTCTCTACTGCCCTTGCTGCGGGTGTAGGCGTAATGGTTAACGCAGGTCTTCTGCCTCTAACCTCTATCTTTGTTGAACCTGCGAAGATCCTGTTCCTAAACAACGCGATCAACCACGGTATCTTCTCGCCACTTGGTATCCAACAAGCCGAAGAAATGGGTCAATCAATCTTCTTCCTGATTGAAGCGAACCCAGGTCCAGGTCTAGGTCTACTACTTGCTTACATGTTCTTTGGACGCGGTAATGCTAAAGAGTCAGCACCAGGTGCGGCGATCATCCACTTCTTTGGTGGTATCCACGAAATCTATTTCCCATACGTGCTAATGAACCCACGTCTGATTATCGCAGTAATTGCTGGTGGTATGACAGGTGTGTTCACATTAACGATGTTCGACGCGGGCCTAGTATCTCCAGCGTCTCCAGGTTCAATTTTTGCTGTACTTCTGATGACTCCTAAGTCTTCATTTGTTGGCGTGATTCTATCTGTAATTGCATCAGCAACAGTGACATTCTTCATCGCATCGCTACTAATGAAAACATCTAAACAAGATGACGAAGAAGAGTCTCTAGAAAAAGCAGCAAGCCAAATGGCAAGCATGAAAGCGTCTTCAAAAGGTCAAACTGGTGCAGCGCCAGACCTAGCAAAAGTTCGCAAAATCATCGTAGCGTGTGATGCGGGTATGGGTTCAAGTGCGATGGGCGCAAGCATGCTTCGTAAGAAGGTAGATGCTGCTAACTTAGATATTTCAGTCACTAACTTAGCGATCAACAGCTTACCGGATGATGCTGACATCGTCATTACTCATAAAGATCTGACTGACCGTGCACGTACACATGCTGCAAACTCACATCACATTTCTCTAAGCAACTTCCTAGATGGTGCTTTATATGATGGTCTGGTTTCTGACCTTGTGAATGCACAACAAGCGGGTGCTGAGCCAAAAAAGCCTGAAGCACCAGCAGACACTAGCTCAAGCGAAGAAGGAACGCTTAAGCTTTCAAATGAAAATATCTTCTTAGGTATGGAAGCAAAAACCAAAGAAGAAGTTATCAAGTTTGCTGGTGAGCAACTCGTAAAACTTGGTTATGTAGAACCGCAATATGTTGAAGGCATGTTGGCTCGTGAAGAGTTGGTTTCTACGTACCTTGGTGAGTCGATTGCAGTACCTCACGGCACTATTGAAGCAAAACAGTTCGTCAACAAAACCGGTATCGTGTTCTGCCAATTCCCTGAAGGTGTTCAATGGGGTGAGGACGAAGATGATGTTGCGAAGATGGTCATTGGTATCGCAGCTCAAGGTGATGAACATATTCAAGTTATCACAGCGATTACGAATTCACTTGATGACGACGAAGCTGTTGAATGTTTGAAGTCTACCACTGACGTTGAGGATGTACTTCGCATCCTAAGTGGTAAGTAGCATAAATGGTGATGATCACCATGGCTTTAAGTCATAGCTCCTAAGTGAAACGAGACCAACGCTCCCCCTGTTGGTCTCATTTTTGATTTTGTTTTTTTCTTTTTTTAATGAGTTATTTAGGAAGACGTCTTATGAAAGCACTACATTTTGGCGCAGGTAATATCGGTCGTGGCTTTATTGGTAAACTATTGGCAGATGCGGGTATTCACGTAACATTTGCCGATGTAAACGAAACAGTGGTTAATGCCCTAATCGAACGTCAATCCTACCCAGTAAAAATCGTTGGCGAAGATTGTGTTGTAGAGCAAGTTAACAATGTGACTGCCGTAAACTCAACGAGCGCAGACATCATTGAGCTCATTGCGACTGTTGATATGGTAACAACTGCAGTTGGCCCTACGGTTTTAAAAATCATCTCTAAATCTGTTGCTCAAGGTATCGAAAAGCGCCTAGAAAGTGGCAATACTGCACCTCTTAATATCATTGCATGTGAGAACATGGTTCGCGGCACTAGCCAGCTCAAAGAGATGGTGTTTGAGCATTTATCAGATGATGCTAAAGCGTTTGCTCAAGAGCACATTGGCTTTGTAGATTCTGCGGTAGACCGTATCGTTCCTCCTGCTGAGGAAGGCGAAACCGATCCTCTGGCAGTAACGGTAGAAACGTTCAGCGAGTGGATTGTTGATGAAACTCAGTTTGTTGGCGACATTCCTGCTATTAAAGGCATGGAATGCACGGACAACCTAATGGCGTTCGTAGAGCGTAAGCTGTTTACATTGAATACTGGCCACCTAATAACGGCTTACTTGGGTGTGCTTGCAGGCCATGAGACAATTAAAGATTCTATTGAAGACCCTGCGATCTTTGCAGATGTTCAAGCAGCTATGCAGGAAAGTGGTGAAGTATTAATTCGTCGTTACGGCTTTGATGCAGAAGCACACGCGGCGTACATTCAAAAAATACTTAACCGTTTTGCCAACCCATACCTACGTGATGAAGTAGATCGTGTTGGTCGTCAACCAATTCGTAAGTTAAGCCCACAAGATCGTTTGATCAAACCACTCAACGGTACGATTGAATACGGTTTACCTAACTCTCATCTAATCAAAGGTATTGCGGCTGCGTTTCTTTATAAGAATGACGATGACCCACAAGCAGTAGAACTTCAAGCTATGTTTGCTGAACAAGGCTTTGCTAAAACACTCGCTCATTATTCAGAGCTGAATGTTGATTCAGAAGTTGTTACACTAGCGCACGAAGCGTATCTAGCGCTCAAATGATTCAAGCTGTTGGTGCCACGCAAGTGGCACCCTTTGTATTAAGAGATGTTATGCCACTGCACCCACCTAATGAAACTGAACTTTTAGAGGCGCTGTCTGAAGCGAAAGACGCGAGTGAGTGCCTTATGGCGGCTTATGATGCGATTGATGACACGTTAGATACGTTGATCAATAGTATTTTTCATAAAGACGACTATGCAGTGAAGTACGTGGTGGATCCTCTCCTGACCAACGATGGTCCGCTGGGGGATATTCTTGTTCGGGCTAAGCTACTTTTAGGTCTAGGTGTTATCTCTAAGGAAGTATTCGATGATATCGATATCTTCGTAACACTGCGCGAATGGACCAAACATCAAGAGAACGATGTGAGCTTTACCGAAAGAGACGTGTTGTTTGAGTTGAACAAAATCAGTGCTATCCAAAAAATGATGCCGATCGAATACGATGAAAGCATGACAGATGGCCTAGACGCAGTGATGTTGGAAATGTTCTTAGAGCGCCACTATCAACGCGTTAAATCCACCATTATTTTGGCGATTACCGAGCTGGTTGAAACACTGTGTCGAGATAACCCGCTGGTTTAAATAGTGATGAACTTCGGCACTATCCTGTGCCGAAGTTATATTTCGTTTCTGTCTCTCCTTCTTTTCTTCTTTATTATTCTCAATTTCTCCTCGGCTTTTTTCGCACAATTCTATCCATTCTTGTGATATTAACTTTCGAAACGAAACTTTATTGTGTGTTTTTTCATCAAATAAACTCGGTCTTAGATTTAATACAGCGGATTTCTTGCGTGATAACTTACGTTGTGAAATAATTTTGCTACCAGTTAAGTTTTGAATCGAAATTAAAGTGCGAAAACGAAATACTCAAGTCAGACGTCATTCCATTGCTCAGCTTGTTAAAGAGCGTGGAGAGGTGAGCGTAGAAGAGCTATCCGCTCTATTCGATACCTCTGAAGTGACGATTCGTAAAGATCTTACTTCTTTAGAAAAGAACGGCCAGTTACTAAGACGCTATGGTGGTGCTGTAGCGCTGCCCCAAGAAGCCGTAGATGAAGTGCTTAATGAGTCGAGTTTGACGTCCGCCTCGAAAGAAAGCATCGCAGAGGCCGCAGTTGGTTTAATCAATGATCATTATCGAATTGTTATTGATTGTGGCAGCACAACAGGCGCTTTGGTTTCAAGGCTTGGTAGTAAGAAAGGTTTGGTGGTAATGACAAATTCACTGTCATTGGCGAATGCCATCAATGACTTGGAAAATGAACCAACGCTATTAATGACAGGCGGTACTTGGGATAGTCATTCAGAATCATTCCAAGGGAAGGTTGCCGAGTCGGTACTTCGTTCTTACGACTTTGACCAGTTATTTATCGGTGCCGATGGTGTCGATTTAGCGCGCGGCACCACCACATTTAATGAGCTGATCGGTCTTAGCAATGTTATGGCAGAAGTCGCACGCGAAGTCGTGGTGATGATTGAATCCGAGAAAATAGGCCGAAAAATTCCTAATCTAGAATTAGCGTGGGATGCCATTGACGTCGTCGTTACTGATAAAGGCTTAACTAACGAGCAGAAAGCTCAAATCGAATCGAACGGCGTAAAGGTGATTTGCGCTTAACAAAATTACTCCCTCCATTATTGATTTGCTTGCACTCAGAGAGGGAGACAGAAATGAGAAACGGAGAATTGATATGTGTGGAATCGTAGGTGCGGTAGCACAACGAGACGTAGCGGAAATTTTGGTAGAGGGTTTACGCCGTCTGGAGTACCGTGGATATGATTCAGCGGGTGTAGCCGTTGTTGATGCAAATTCAGAACTGAAACGCGTTCGTCGTTTAGGTAAAGTTCAAGAGCTCGCGGATGCGGTTGACTCTCAAGATGTGACTGGTGGTACGGGTATTGCTCATACTCGCTGGGCAACACACGGCGAGCCGTCAGAAGCGAACGCTCACCCACACGTATCTGGTGATATCGCTGTGGTTCACAATGGCATCATTGAGAACCATGAAGAGCTACGTGCAACGCTTCAAGGGCGTGGCTATGTATTCCAATCTCAAACCGATACGGAAGTTATCGCACACTTAGTTGAATGGGAACTGCGTACTTCTGCAACCCTAGTGGAAGCGCTGCAAAAAACGGCGGCTCAACTTGACGGTGCGTACGGTACGGTTGTGGTTGACCGTAAAGACCCAAGTCGTATTGTTGCAGCTCGCTCTGGCAGTCCAATCGTTATTGGTTTTGGCGTTGGTGAGAATTTCTTGGCTTCAGATCAATTGGCGCTATTAAGTGTGACACGCCGTTTTATGTATCTTGAAGAAGGCGATGTGGCAGAAATTACTCGTCGCGAGGTTACTGTTATCGATGTAGACGGCAACCCAGTTGAGCGTGAAATCACTGAGTCTAATGCGGAACATGATGCTGGCGACAAAGGTCAATACCGTCACTTTATGCAAAAAGAGATCTTCGAGCAGCCTCGTGCGTTGATCAACACTATGGAAGGTCGTATTACCGACAAAGCGGTAGTCACTGAAGCAATTGGTGTTAACGCGGTAGATATTCTTAAGAAGGTCGACCACGTTCAAATCATCGCTTGTGGTACGTCTTATAACTCAGGTATGGCAGCTCGCTATTGGTTTGAGTCGATCGCAGGCGTAAGCTGTGATGTCGAAATCGCTTCTGAGTTCCGCTACCGTGATTTTGTGGTTCGTCCAAACAGCTTGTTAGTGACATTGTCTCAGTCTGGTGAGACGGCTGATACTTTGGCTGCTCTTCGTTTAGCGAAAGAAAAAGGCTACATGTCGGCAATGACTATCTGTAACGTTGCTGGTTCATCGTTGGTTCGTGAGTCAGACTTTGCCTTTATGACTCGTGCAGGGACTGAGATTGGTGTGGCATCGACGAAAGCCTTTACGACTCAACTAGCAGCAATGTTAATGATGGTAGTGTCTATCGCTCGTTTGCAAGGTCGTATGACTGAAGAACGCGAAGCTGAAATCGTAAAATCTCTACATGAACTTCCTGCAAACATTGAAAAAGCGTTAGCGTTCGACAAAGAAATCGAGGCATTAGCAACTGACTTTGCAGATAAGCATCACACACTATTCCTTGGCCGTGGTGAGTACTACCCAATTGCTATGGAAGCGTCGCTGAAACTCAAAGAGATCTCATACATTCACGCAGAAGCTTATGCAGCAGGTGAACTGAAACATGGTCCTCTAGCACTTATTGATGCAGACATGCCAGTGGTAGTTGTTGCGCCAACTAACGACCTTCTAGAGAAGCTGAAATCGAACATTGAAGAAGTACGTGCGCGTGGCGGTCTACTGTATGTATTTGCTGATGAGAAAGCAGGCTTTGAAGGTGATGAGAACATGAAGATCATCCAAATGCCACACGTTGATGACATCATCGCACCAATCTACTACACCGTACCAATGCAGCTACTGTCTTACCATGTTGCATTAATCAAAGGTACTGATGTGGACCAGCCACGTAACTTAGCGAAAGCGGTAACGGTTGAGTAAGAGCAATTAAAAGATCGACAAAGAGCTGTCGGTGGACAATAAAGATCGAAACTCGACAATAATGATTAGAACTACGACAATAAAGTGCGAAACTTTTCGATGCTTTTTGTCGTAGTTTGCCTTCTTCCCTGAGAAGGTTTTGCCCCTTTTCGTGTCAATAACCTAAATCCAAATCCGGTCATTCCTGCGAAGGCAGGAATCTACTGACAGCCCCCGCTGAATCACATGGTCCACTCCGCAAACTGAGTGACGAGGCTAGCTTATTTTTGCCCCTTTCCGTGTTCAAAGCATCCCAAAAAATTACAGTCATCCCCTTGAAAAAGGGGATCTCATTCAGCGCGTCCCGCAGCCGAATTACGTGACTTAGTCGCCAATTTTCAGTCACCTACACGCGGTAGGAGGTCCTCACTTTCGTGAGGATGAGGGCTATAGGGGGCATGTTAGAAATGAAGGGGTGTAGAGCATTTCTTTCCAAAAGTGAGTTTCAAACTTTGTTGTCACAATCTGTTTGGATAGCAACGATGATGGAGTCAAAGTTTCGATCTTTGTTGTCACTTTTTGGCTGTTACATCAGGTAGTAATCAGCCCTGTTTAGGAGAAAAGTTTCTATCTTTTTTGTATCTTAATAAAATTAATTGTTATGTCCTCAAAATAAAAGCCTCCGTATAAACAGAGGCTTAGTAGAAGTATAAAAATAGTAGGGAAGTTAGGCTTGAATGAGTTGGCTCATCTCTTCTCTAACTTGTGGTACAGTCAAGCCAACAATAATTTGGAAACTCTCTCCATTACGAACCACGTTAACAGCACCTTGTTGTTGGAAATAGGATGTTGGTTGAACCAACTCAGCGTTTTTGACTTTCACACGTAGTCGTGTAGCACAGTTAGTTAGTAACTCGATATTGTCGCGCCCACCTAAGCCTTCAATGAATGCATTGGCTTGGCCGTCTTCGCTACCGTTTACAGTATTTCCTTTTTGTGATGCACGATACTCTGCCTTAGACACAAATTTCACTTCCGCATCATCGCGCCCAGGAGTCATTAAGTTGTACTTCAGAATAATTGCACGGAAGCTGAAGAAATATATAGCCGTGAAGGTGAGACCTAGTGCTATCTGAATCACATACGTACCCATGTGGTTTGCACCTAATGGCAGCCAGTTCTGGAAAACAAAGTCGATTAATCCAGTTTGGAAGTTACCCGATACACCAAGCATAAAGGCAAGCGTCGCCATTGTTGCTGAAAGTAGTGCATGTAAAACAAATAAAGCAGGCGCAATAAATAGGAATGTGAACTCAATAGGTTCGGTAATCCCTGTCAGAATTGCGGTAATGGCTGCACCTAGAACAAGTCCTAGTACCATCTTCTTCTTTTCTGGTTTCGCGGTTGAGTAAAGGGCTAGTGCGATACCTGTACATCCAAACACTTTGCCCATACCTGTTAACATGAGGCCGCCCTGAGGGAATTGTTCAGTTAAGGGTGCGCTGCTTTCTGCAAATTGCTGAATGTGCTGGATCCAGTAAGCAACAGTACCACCATCAACCGCGACTGGACCATAGAATACGGGACCATAAACAAAGTGATGCAAACCAGTAGGGATCAACAGACGCTCAAGAAGAGTAAATGCCCAAACACCGAACGAACCTGAGTTGACTAAGAACGTTTGTAGACCATTGATACCACCTTGGATAGTTGGCCATACAAAGCATGTGATAACGGCAAGTGCAACCATCATAGGGAAGCTAATGATAACCACTAATGGGGTGCCATTGAACACAGAAGCCCAGTCCGGCAGTTTACGGTCAAAGTATTTGTTATGAACCCAAACCGATACACTCGCGATAACGATAGCACCTAAAAGGTTGGTATCCAGTGTTAAGATTCCGCCAATTTCAGTTAGACCACGCTCACCAGCAACATAATTGACGCCAAGATCGGTCCCCCAAAATTGTAGTATTCCACCAATAACGTAGTTAAAAGTGATGTAAGAGACGAGGGTGGCAAGTACCGCACGACCTGACGCTGATTTTGCTAGCGCGATGGGTAAGCCAACTGCAAAAATAAGAGACATATTTTTGAAAACAGCTAATGACGCTTGTAGCAAAATGGTTGAAACACTGTGCCATGTTGAACCAGGAACTGCCCAAGGGAACAGATCTTGGTTTAGGAGCATAACGGTAAATCCAAGCAGCATACCTGCCGCAGGGAATAGCAAAACAGGGACAAACATGGCTGCCCCAAATCTTTGTATCATGTCTTTCATAGTGACCTCAAAGGTGCCTCTTAACAGGAGTTCCTTCCTGCTCAGAGGCGGTTCAAGTTATTGGGAAAATTGTGGCAAATAGTTTTTATTTTCTTCTAGAAGATCGTTAACGATAGCTTTCGCTTTAGGGACATTAACAACGGTACGGTTGAGGGTTAATGCATTGATTAATTTCTGTCTATTACCTTCATACCATGCGTCGACAACTAATTTTTCGTATCCTAACTGACTTTCAATCATGGCCTTCTGGAATGTTGGAATGGTGCCAACTGCAAACGCTTTAGGGCCGTCATTAGTTAGGGCACAAGGCACCTCAACCATGGCATCATCCTGAAGATTTGAAATCGCACCATTGTTTGGCACGATGACCAAATAAGTGTCGCCCATGTTGTACGCTAGGGATGCTGCTACCCGAACCATATAGCGTCCATGAATGTCAGCGTGTAAGGTCTCATTAGCGGTTGTCCCAGCATCAATAATGCGTTGGTTTAACTCAAACACTCTCTTTTCACGACCGTTGATCACTTGGCGTGCTCGAGTGTTGTTGATCTGCTCTTTTGCGACCATTTTTTCTGGATACAAGTAGTACTGGAGATAGGTATTTGGCAGATACTCTGGATTATCCTCAAGCATCGTTTTCATATTTTGGAATGTGGCTTGCCATGACGGATCATCAGCAATTTCAGGATCAACGGCACTAATTCCTTGGTGTAGGATAATGTTCTTGATTTCATCCGTCAGATCTTGGCCTCGTTTATTTTTGATCTTGGTAAACCAACCATAGTGGTTTAGGCCAAAGTACTCAGGTACTAGATCCCAGAACTCACAACCCAATAGGTTTGCGTAGCTCACCATGATAGCGGCTGGCATATCGCAAATATTCAGGATGCGCTTATCATCTGGGAATTCACGGTTAAGTGCTTCTGCAACAATCGCTGCTGGATTGGTGTAATTAAGGATCCATGCTTCTTTTGAGTACGAGCGGATATCGTTAACCAACTCAATCATGTCACCAATAGAACGAAGGCCGTAAGCCATACCGCCAGCACCACATGTCTCTTGACCGACACAGCCGTGAGTGAGCGGAATTTGCTCATCTCGTTCGCGCCCTTCTAAGCCGCCAGTACGAATCTGAATAAAGAAGAAGTCTGAGTTTGAGAATGCGACACTTTTATCTGTTGTGTAAATGAATTCTTCAACTTCCGGATAATGCTCTTTAAATAGAATCTCTGTCGCTTTGGCATTTGATTCTTGGCGCTCAGCATCAATGTCATAAAAAACAACACGCTTTAAAGGAAAGGTATCTTTTTCTGCAATTAGGCTGTTCATCATACCCAGCGTGTAGGTACTGCCTGCGCCAACAACGGTTAGGTTTTGCTTGTTCATTGAAATGTCCTGATGTTTAACTTGATGACACAAAAGTATCTTAAAAGTATTATTTTGGGCAATACATATAAGATACTTTGAGTGTGAATTATAATATCCTTCACAATAATCGAGCCTAAAAGTATTTTAAATGTATCGTCGATCACAG
This sequence comes from Vibrio mediterranei, assembly GCF_900088415.1. Classification (GTDB taxonomy): domain Bacteria; phylum Pseudomonadota; class Gammaproteobacteria; order Enterobacterales; family Vibrionaceae; genus Vibrio; species Vibrio mediterranei. Next base: position 1,034,277 of record NZ_FLLQ01000001.1, on the reverse strand, counting down.
TTTACTTTTATCATGCTTGGAGATTAAGGAGATGAGATGAGTAAACCTAGATACTTGCAGATAGCTGATACTTTGATTGAAAAGATCAGTAATGGTGAACTGTCAGCAGGCTCTATCTTGCCAACTGAAGGCGAGCTGCAAAAAGAGTTTGATGTAAGCCGAGTGACTATTCGTAAAGCAATGCAACTACTGGTGGATAAAGATTTATTGTTTCGCCAAAGGGGCAGCGGTACTTATGTTAAAGCACCTAAGGCGCAACATAATGCTCTGCACTTGAGCGGCTTCGTAGAAGAGGTTTCGGCACAAGGCAAGACGCCAAGCTCGAAGATAATTACGTTTGAACTTATTGAATGCAATGAGCTAGTGGCAGATAAGCTTAACGTTTCAATTGGAGAAGAGGTGTATTCAATCCGCCGTTTACGAATGATAGATGATGAGCCTGAAGTGCTAGAACACACGTATTTACCCGTTTCTCTATTTCCCGATCTTAGTATTAAAGCCATGCGTAGCTCCAAATACGACTACATAGAAAAGACGAAAGGACTAAAAATCAAACTTTCTCGTCAATCGATCAAGCCCGAAATATTGAATAAAATAACCGCTGACGAACTCAATATGGATATGGCCGATCCGGTTATTCGCGTCGATTCTGTTGGTGAGCTAGAAAGTGGTATCGTGTTTGAGTATACGGTGCACTATTTTAGAGTAAATCAGTACAGCTTTGACTATATAGCCTATCGGTGATTTAAGAAGTAAATTGTGTGGCAGTATTATCAAGGGTGAAACCCTTTAGGGATATTTGGTCTGCCTAAATAATCAGCAATTATGTCGCCAAATGGCAATTCACTAACCTTTGCTTTGTCTATGATGCCTCCATCAACTTAATAGTGTTCTAGAGGAAGCCATCATGAAAAAAGTGATTATCAATACAAATGTATTTAACGGTGTCGATGACAAGCTGATAGAGAATGTATCGATTCTCATTGAAGACAATTTGATAGTAGAGATTGGTGATATTGATCTTTCAGTTGCTGATGAAGTTATTGATGCGAAGGGTGGCACAGTTATGCCTGGTCTGATTGATGCCCATGTACATATTACTCTCTCTGCGCCGTTTAATGTTATTGATACCATGACACGTGAGGAAGTGGCGATTCGTTCGGCCAAGATTTCCGAAGAGATGCTAATGCGTGGGTTCACCACCATTCGTGACGTGGCTGGTAATACGCTTGGACTCAAAACCAGTATAGATAATGGTTACGCATTAGGACCTCGCATTTTGCCGTCTATGGCGGCTATTTCTCAAACGAGTGGTCATTCTGACTACCGCCAAAACCGAGCTCAAGAACGCAAAGGTGACCACGAAGATTCACCGATGATGAAACTGGGAGCGATGAAAGTCGCGGATGGTCGTGCTGAAGTATTAAAAGCAGTACGCGAGCAGTTGTTTATGGGCGCCTCTCAAATCAAGATTATGGCCGGTGGTGGTGCTTCCTCAACATTCGATCCACTAGATACATTGCAGTACACGTTGGATGAAATGAAAGCGGCTGTTGAAGCGGCCTCTGATTATGGAACCTACGTAGCGGCGCACATTCATACCGCAGATGCGATGCGCCGAGCTGCTGAAGCGGGAGTCATGTCTTTTGAACATGCGACAATCATGGATGACGATATCGCACAAACTATCAAAGAAAAGGGGATTTGGGTTATCCCGTCATACTTCACGTCGTCCTTAATTGCAGAGCGAAAAATACCGCTGCCAAATGAAGAAACTTATCGCAAAACTGAGCGAGTTGGTAAAGCGATGTTTCACTCCGCTGAGCTTATTAAGAAATATGACATCCAAAACTTGGCATTCGGTACTGATTGTGTGGGTGAGAAAGATGTGCACGCGACTCAACTTAATGAGTTGGCGGCTATCGAGCAAACCTTCGATACGATAACTGCGCTGCGTATGGCAACTTCAAACTGTGGGCGCTTGTTTGAGATGTCAACGTACCAGCACCCATACCCGCAAGGGAAACTGGGTCAGATTGTTGAAGGAGCTTACGCGGATCTATTGATTATCGATGGTAACCCGCTCAATGGCGTAGATTGTGTTATGAATTGCGATAGACAAAAAATCATCATGAAGGATGGTGTCGTTTACAAAAACACTCTTTAGCCTCATGAAAGCGGCACTTTCTTCAATGTAAAAGAACGAGCAAATATACAAAAAAGGGCAGTGAAGTCATCATTCATTGCCCTTTTTTATTACCGATAACTTGCAGTCAGGCTTTCTTCTTCACTTTTCCTTGAACCGCTTTAAATCTTGGGTTGGATTTGCATATTACATAAATACGACCGCGGCGCTTAACGACTTGGCAATCATGGTGGCGCTGTTTAGCACTTTTGAGTGAGCTAAGTACCTTCATTTGTGTTCCTTACTTGTTGGTGGCGACATGGCCGAAGCGGCGATTGAAATTAGCTACTCGTCCTTCTTTATGAATAACTCTTTGTTTTCCTGTGTAATAAGGATGTGATTCCGATGACACTTCAATAGTCATATACGGATAGGTTTTACCATCCTTCCACTCGATAGTTCGGTCTGTTTCCAGCGTTGAGCCAACGATAAAGTACTTGTCTACGCTCGTATCGTGAAAAATAACCTGACGATAATTTGGATGAATATTCGGTTTCATAATACCCCAATTGTTATGTTATAACATATCAAATGATAATCGTTATCGAATGAAGAATGCAACAGAAATTTCAATAGTGGTCTGTGTGATGACTAATCCATAACAAAGTTACGGTTGATATTTAAATGATAATCAATATCATCTAATTTCTTGGTAAGGAGAGTTGAAGGTTAGACCGATGGATATGAAAAAATGGGAAAGACATACACTGTTAGCCGACGAAGCGGAGAAACAAGGGGAGTTGATGGCAGCGGTCGCCCATTACCAAATCGCGCTGTCTGAATCACAGCAGATGAAATTTGATACATCAGACCTTGAAGAGTTGGAAGATCTGCTGGCGGTTAAAGTAATGTCCTGCCATAACCTTGCTGACTTTTGGCGTGCACAAGGAGACAGTGAGTATGAACTGAAGTACTTACAACTAGCTTCAGAAGAAGTGATGACCTTGTTACCCCAATGCCCGCGCACTAGTTGTGATCGTTTTATCTCTTCGTTGGGGTGTTGCAAGTCTGCATTGGTCGAATTTCTTAAACGCCATCCGAATCCAAAGGTTGCAAATCATATAGCTGACATGCAAACGACAAATGATTGTGAGTTGATTGTGAAGTTTAAAATTCATTGATCGGCTTAAGTTGTCTCTCCTATATGCAATTCTCCTTTAATCTTCGCTACATATGAGATGTGATGATAGTTCATTGTTCTCATTGCAAAGAAACAATGACTTATGAAAATGTATCAGTTTTCCTGATAGTACGTGTTTTTTATTGGTCAAAAAAACGCCTTATAGTGTTCGACATGAGCAGAGTAAAGGAGTATTCGGCTATTCGCTAACGATTAACGTCAAGGGGAATTATTATGAGCAAACTTACTCAAATCATATTGGCTTCGATCCTTCTTTCACTCTCATCATTCTCATTTGCTAACGAGCAAACGCCGCGACATGGTGAGTATGTTGGTGAAGCGGAAGTATTGGTTAGGAATGTAGTCAGCACAAAAGTAAAAACCTGCCTTTATAAAGGCAGTACCGAAGAGCCCGTAGAGCTTAAATGGGGCAAAACGTTGACCTGTCCAGACTCAATAACCATCAATGGCAATGTGATTCATGAAGGTGATGGGCTTAATACATCAGGCCACAAGCGAATGTAAGGCGAAATCTATGTTCGTTAAATGAAAGAAACCGAGATTTGATATCTCGGTTTCGAAATCTTGGGGGAAAACTAGCAGGCGTTATGCTTCAGAAACAACGCTAACACAAGCAAGGCTGACGTCTTGATCGATATAGGCCATGCCGAGCTTATTTAAGTAATCCATTCTATCCGCGGTTCGCAGGTCAATATCGGGACCTTCAATATTGTTGCTTTGATAAATCTGCGCTAAGTGCGCCATAAACCGCTCACCTACGCTCATCATTAGTAGGCTCATCGCCCCCACATCGGGCTTTACTTTGGCACGTTGTTTTTCTGATAAATTTACCGCAAGGACGATAGGTTCTTCTTCACCTTCAAAACGAACGCTGCGGTCTCGAACGGTTTGCTGTGCCCAATAATAAGCCAATTCTTTACTTTGAGTCAGAAAAACAGGCGCGACAGATTCGGTGTAATTGTTACCTATCGTTGCCATGGTCTTTTTCGCGGCTTGGTTAAGAGCTTTGTCGCCGGAGCGCTTAAGCCCTTGTCCTTGGATTGAACTTAGTAGCGCCGATGAGGTGCCGTGGTACCAAACATCACTGGTTGCAAAGCCATCTTGTGATAGTAACTCTTTAGCATCTTGGAGATAGGAAGGAACTGTAGTCATAGGCATTCTCAACAAACATGAATGAATTTAGTCTAACAGAAGTGGAGAGTGAGACTGCGTCTTGGGGCGCAATTCTCACTCTCTAGGTGTGTTATCAATTTACTCTCATAAGTGTGTAGAGAGCAAATCGCCACCTTAATTAGTCGAACTGGTGAGAAGTATTAAGTTCACCGGCTGCTTTCAACGCATTTTCACCTGCAAAGTATTCTTTGTGGTCATCACCCATGTCTGAGCCAGACATGTTTTGGTGTTTCACACAGGCAATACCTTGGCGGATTTCTTTACGTTGAACATTGGCTACGTAGCCCAACATGCCTTGCTCACCGAAGTACTCTTTCGCTAGATTGTCAGTTGACAATGCAGCAGTGTGATATGTTGGTAGCGTGATTAGGTGGTGGAAGATCCCTGCTTCACGAGAGGCATCCGCTTGGAAAGTGCGAATCTTTTCATCAGCACGCTTAGACAGTTCAGTTTCGTCGTACTCAGCGCTCATTAGGTTAGCGCGCTCGTATGCTGATACATCTTCACCTGCTTCAACCATTGCATCATAAGCTTGCTGACGGAAGTTAAGTGTCCAGTTAAATGATGGTGAGTTGTTATAAACTAGCTTAGCGTTCGGGTGAACTTCACGTACGCCGTCCATCATCTCTTTGATTTGACCAATATGTGGTTTCTCAGTTTCAATCCACAGTAGGTCGGCACCAGCATTAATCGCCTCGATACAGTCAAATACGCAACGGTCTTCACCAGTGCCTTGACGGAATTGATATAGACCTGAAGGTAGACGCTTAGGACGTACCAGCTTACCTTCACGGTTGAAACAAACGTCGCCTTGCTTCATATCTGCTACATCGATCTCTTCCACGTCTAGGTAAGAGTTGTAGATGTCGCCTTGGTCGCCTGGCTCTTTAACTACTGCGATTTCTTTTGTTAGGCCAGCACCTTGTGAGTCAGTACGTGCAACGATAACACCGTTATCGATACCTAGCTCAAGGAAAGCGTAACGTAGTGCACGAAGTTTGGCATGGAAATCAGCGTGAGGTACCGTTACTTTACCGTCTTGGTGACCACATTGTTTCTCATCCGCTACTTGGTTTTCGATTTGAAGACAGCAAGCACCAGCTTCGATCATCTGTTTCGCCATTAGGTAAGTTGCTTCTGCGTTACCAAAGCCAGCATCGATATCCGCGATGATAGGTACAACGTGCGTTACGTGATTATCGATTTGGTCTTGAATAGAATCTTGTAGATCCACATCACCCGCTTCACGAGCAGCATCTAGAGCACGGAATAAACCACCCAGCTCACGAGCATCGGCTTGACGTAGGAATGTGTATAGCTCTTCTACTAAACCAGCAACCGACGTTTTCTCGTGCATTGATTGGTCAGGCAGTGGACCAAACTCTGAACGAAGTGCTGCAACCATCCAACCTGAAAGATAAAGGTAGCGACGGTCGGTTTTACCACCGAAGTGCTTTTTAATAGAAATCAGTTTTTGTTGACCGATGAAACCATGCCAGCAACCCAATGATTGAGTGTACTTAGAGCTGTCTTCATCGTAGGCCGCCATATCAGCACGCATAATATCTGCTGTGTATTGCGCGATATCTAGACCCGTTTTGAATTTGTTTTGAGCACGCATGCGAGCAGCAGATTCTGGATTAATAGCATCCCATGGAGCACCAGCAGCGCGTTTTGCAACTTCTATCATTTCGATATCTTGAGTGATTTGCGACATAACTATTCCTTAGTTTCACGTTGGATATTATTGGCCAAATGGCTTAGTCATCTTTCTCCGAGGGCTTCATGTTTCAGATGGGACGACCCGTTTAATTTGTTGTTATGGACAAATCGTAGCCGCATGTGTGATAATTTTGTTAATTTATAGTTATTATATTCGGTATTTTTTATATGAATATTGCTCGTATAGACCTTAATTTGCTTGTGTATTTAGACATGTTGCTACGGGAAAGAAATGTCACCAGAGCGGCAAATCAGTTGGGCATTACCCAACCCGCCATGAGTAATGGTTTGCGCCGATTACGTGATCTGTTTGAAGATCCGTTGTTGGTTAGAACGAGCGAGGGAATGATACCGACAGAGCGTGCGCAAAAACTGCAACCAGTGATTCGCAATATCTTGGCAAACGTTGAAAAGACACTACAGCCGACCACTGAATTCCATGCCGATGACAGTGAACGCGTGTTCCGCATCATGGCAAGTGACTATGCGGAATCCACCATCATCCAACCTTTGCTTAAGCGGCTAAGTGAAATAGCGCCAAAAATCCGCTTAGACATCATGACCCCCAGTGATGTGAGCTACCAAGATGTAGAGCAAGGAACGGTGGATATCATCATCAACCGATTTGATGATATTCCTCAATCCTTCCATCAAATGAGTTTGTGGCACGATGGCTTTTCGTGTTTGTTTAGCTGCGACAACCCGATAGCGGATAACTTTGATTTGTTGTCGTATTTGAAAGCACAGCATATTTGGGTAAGTAAAACCGGGATGGGGACTGGGGTTGGGATTAATCCCAGTGAGGCACAAAAGCTCGGTTGGATTGATGAAGCGCTGATGCGTATTGGTAAGACCCGCAACATTACGGTGTTCACTCGACACTATTTGTCGGCCATCCTATTTGCTCAGCAGAAAAACTTGATCCTTACCATTCCAACCAAAGCGGCGCAGCTTCAGCGTCATAATCCTAAGCTTCTGATAAAGCCAGCACCATTTGCGATTGAGCCTTTTGAAGTGAAGATGGCATGGAGCCCACTTTTGCAAAGTAATCCGGATCACCAATGGATGAGACGCTTGATTAAGAGTGTGGCAAACGAGCTAGAAAGTGGTGTAACAGAGTAGTGAAATTGGGTATTTATTATGTGAATGTTCACTATAAATGGCATAAATTAGCTAAATTTTCGTCTGTTACGTAAATTTATTGAATAGTCATCGATTAATTCGAGAGAGATTTTATGAGCAATCGTATTCAACAGGGAAGCTTGAACATTGATAGCACCCTCTACCAATTAGTTAATGAACAGGTGATGCCTGGCACTGGCATTAATGCTGACGACTTTTGGCAATCTTTTGAGTCCATTCTTAAAGACTTAGCGCCTAAAAACCGCGCGCTGTTAATTAAGCGTGATGATCTACAACATCAGATTGACGCTTGGCACCAAGAGCGGGCTGGACATGCAATAGATGCAGCAGAATACAAACAGTTCCTACAAGAGATTGGTTACCTAGTACCAGAAGGCAATGACTTCCAAGTCACCACTGCCAGTGTTGAACCTGAGATTGCAACGCAAGCAGGTCCTCAGTTGGTTGTTCCTATTATGAATGCTCGCTTTGCCTTGAATGCTGCTAATGCTCGTTGGGGAAGTCTTTACGACGCGCTTTATGGAACAGACGTCATCAGTGAAAATGATGGTGCAGAGAAAGGTGGAAGCTTTAATCCGGTTCGTGGAGCAAAAGTGGTGGCTTATGCCCGAGAGTTTCTTGATGAAGCAGCACCGCTAAATGGTGTCTCTCATAAAGACGTGACTAAATACAGTATCAGCAACGTCAGTATCGGCAATACGTTAACCGCAACGTTGGAAAACGGTGAGGAAGTTACGTTGATCGACAGTGATCAGTTCATTGGATACCAAGGGGATGCAAGCGCACCATCTTGCATCTTGTTGAAGCATAATAATCTGCATATTGAGATTCAAATCGATCCGACAGCTCCTATTGGAAGTGTTGATGCCGCGGGTATCAAAGACGTGCTGGTGGAAGCGGCACTGACTACGATTATGGATTGCGAAGATTCAGTAGCTGCAGTGGATGGTGAAGACAAAGCGCTTGCCTATCGAAACTGGTTAGGGCTGATGAAAGGCGACCTACAAGAGTCGCTTGAGAAAAATGGTAAAACCATTGTTCGTAGTCTCAATCCCGACCGTCACTATACTAGCGTGTCAGGCGGAGAAATTTCGCTCAAAGGCCGCAGTATGTTGTTTATACGAAATGTGGGCCACTTAATGACGAACCCGGCTATTATTGATGCACAAGGTAATGAAGTGCCTGAAGGTATCATGGATGGCATGATTACATCGTTAATTGCAATGCATGACTTGAAAGGCAACAGCCAGTATCAAAACTCAACCGCTGACAGCATTAATATCGTTAAGCCTAAGATGCACGGCCCTGAAGAAGTAGCATTTACCAATGAACTGTTTGGTCGTATTGAAGATGCCCTAGGTTTAGAGAGATACACCATCAAAGTTGGCATTATGGATGAAGAGCGCCGTACGTCGGTTAACTTAAAAGAGTGTATCCGCGCTGCGAAAGATCGTGTGGTGTTTATTAACACTGGGTTCTTAGACCGAACTGGTGATGAGATTCATACCAGTATGGAAGCTGGCCCCTTCGCTCCTAAAGCACAGCTGAAGAGTATGACTTGGATTGGTGCATACGAAGATCAAAACGTTGACCTTGGTCTTGCCTGTGGACTGCAAGGTAAAGCACAGATCGGTAAAGGGATGTGGCCTGAGCCCGATAATATGGCCAAGATGATGGAAGCTAAAATTAGTCACCCTCAAGCTGGTGCGAATACCGCTTGGGTTCCATCACCAACAGCGGCAACACTCCATGCGCTGCACTACCATAAAGTGAGTGTGCCTAGCCGCCAAAAAGAATTACGCGAGCGAGTTCGAGCGAATGTGGACGACATCTTGACGATTCCGTTGCTAGGCAATCAAAAGTTGACGGCGAAAGATATCCAAAGCGAGCTAGATAACAATACGCAAGGTATCTTAGGTTATGTTGTACGCTGGATTGACCAAGGTGTTGGCTGTTCTAAGGTACCGGATATCAACGATATTGGCCTGATGGAAGACAGAGCGACACTACGTATCTCTAGTCAACATATCGCCAACTGGCTACGTCACGGCATTTGTAATGAGGCGCAGGTTATGAAAACCATGAAGCGCATGGCTGCGGTTGTTGATGAGCAAAATGCAGGTGACCCTAACTACAAAAATATGGCGCCTGATTTTGAAAGTAGCATTGCGTTTTCAGCCGCATGCCAGCTTGTATTTGAAGGCTGTGCACAACCTAATGGTTACACGGAGCCTGTTCTTCATGCGATGCGCTTGAAGCTAAAAGCAACCCAACACTAAACAATCAACTATAAAAAATACACCCCCAATTAAACCGAGCCCAAGGTGCCGCGCTTTAGAGCGCGGTTTTTTTTATCTTGCGATGAAGGGTTTTGAACGTAGGGGGAATATATGACAGATAAAAAAACACCGAGAACATAGTCTCGGTGTGAAAGATAGTAATAGTAAACTCGGGAGGGCTGAGTCTCCCAATACAAAAATCTTAAGGATCGTTGGCTACATAATGATGTAGAAACAGTTTGATCATATATTCACCACTCCGATTGGAACATTAGACTAAAGTGGTAAAGCGAATAGCAAACTTGAAAACTGATTTTTCATTTTTATTTCACAGAATTTTTTGCGTTTGATGAGATTTTTGCTATGACGCACTTCAAAACCGCATAGTCGTAGTTCTGCTCAAGGTACTCATAGAGCGGCTTGAGTTTGTAATCTTGCAATGTCTTTAAACTTATTGCTGCTGTTGTGATGGTGTCATACTCTGCCTCACTAATATCGACGACTTGTTCGAGTTGGCAGGCATTGATTTCTATTGCTTTGGCTAAATGGGCCAATACCGTTGCTGGTTTAATATTACGCTCAGTCGCAATCTGTTCAGGCGCCAATCCTTGTTGAAGTCGTGTTAGTGACTCAAGCTCAGTCTCATTTAAGACGATTTCTTGCTCTGTTTTGGGTTCGATAGCATCAATAAAGCGCTGACCATATTTACTGATTTTAGTCTCGCCAAACCCTGAGATTTGATGCAGCTCGTCAAGTTGTTGAGGTCTCTCAATCGATAGCGCTTCTAGTGTTGCGTCGCTACAAATGATATAGGCTGGAACTTGTTGCTCTGTCGCTAAGGATGAGCGCACCTGTTTTAATACATCAAACTGTTTGATGTCTCCTGTTGAAAGTCCAGTACGGCGACCTTTAGTACTAGAGCGAGCTTTTGAATTAGAACTACGAAGCTTTCGTAATTGGATGGGGGCTTCACCTTTTAAGTATGGTCGACAATGTTCGGTCAAGCGGAGACTGCCATGGTCGCCATGTACCTCTAGCAGGTTCATTGCAAGCAATTGACGAAATACGCCTTGCCATTGTTTCGCATTTAATTCGGTGCCGATACCGAACGTAGAGACGTTATGGTGCTGGTTCTGTTCAATTCTTTGGTCTGACTTGCCAAGTAGAATATTAATTAAATAGCTGGCACCAAAGCGTTGCTCGGTACGAAACACGGTAGAAAGTGCTTTTTGAGTCGCTTTGAGTCCATCCCAAGTCTCGGGTGGTGTAAGGCAGTTATCACAGTTACCGCACGGCTGTTCCAGTGATTCTCCAAAATAAGCCAAGAGTGCTTGGCGGCGACAAGTGGCAAGGTCGCAGTAGCCTAGCAGTGCATTGAGTTTTTGAATGGAAGTAAATTTGAATTGCTCCGAAGCGTCGGAGTTTTGCACCATTTGGCGTTGTAATACCATATCTTGCATGCCAAATGCCATCCAGGCATTGGCTGGCTGTCCATCACGTCCGGCACGTCCTGTTTCTTGATAATAGGCTTCGATACTCTTCGGCAGACTTAAGTGTCCAACAAAACGTACATTAGGCTTATCAATCCCCATACCAAACGCAATCGTGGCAACTATGATGATGCCATCTTCTCGTAAGAACCTTTGTTGATTCAACGCTCGCTGATCCGCAGACATACCCGCATGATAAGGGAGGGCAACTTTACCTAACTCATTGAGCCATTGAGCTGTTTCTTCCACCTTTTTTCGGGACAGGCAATAGATAATACCTGCATCTTCTGGATGATGAGCTTGGATAAATGACCAGAGTTCTTGCTTGGCATTACTAAGGTCTGAGACGTGGTATTGAATGTTTGGTCTATCGAAACTGTGAACAAAGACCTCGGCGTTCTCCAAGGCCAGCTGTTCGATAATTTCTTGCTGTGTCCGACTATCCGCAGTCGCGGTAAGTGCTATTCGTGGAACAGAAGGAAAGCGCTGCTTTAGGACATCTAGCTTTTGGTATTCAGGACGAAAGTCGTGTCCCCATTGGCTAACGCAGTGTGCTTCATCAATGGCAAATAATGATAAATGGCACTGCTCTAGCAGACTAAGCGTTCGCTCCAGCATCAGTCGTTCTGGAGCTACATACAAAATATCGATATCGCCAGATCTTAGCTGTTGTTCGACAATCTGCTGATCATAGGGCGTTAAAGTTGAGTTTAAATATGCGGCTTTTACACCTATCTGATGAAGGGCATCGACTTGGTCTTGCATCAAAGCAATGAGTGGTGACACAACAATCCCAACCCCTTGCCGCAAAATGGCAGGGATCTGATAACAGATCGATTTACCGCCTCCAGTAGGCATTAAGGTCAGTACATCGTTTCCTGATCTAAGAGTGTTGATGATGGACTCTTGCTGATGACGGAACTCATCATAACCAAAAAGGGATTTGAGTAATTGTTGTGGAGTCATTGGTTTGGCTATATTCGGATAGGTCGACACAGTTTCTCAATCGTGACGATCGTTTTCAAGCGCAGTCTGTTGTCACTTGAGGTTACTCGGGTTAACTCAATGAAAGGATGCAATAAAAGTTGTAGTCGATGGTTTAGAAATCAAAAAAACGGATTAAGTAGGAAAGAAGGGGAAGAAGAGATAGTCGGGCTTAGCTTGGCATATAAGCCCGACTTATACGGAGCTTTGGAATACGTTAGCACTCCATTGCTAGTCACTTTTTGTTGCAAGTGACGTCTTTTTAGAACAAAGGGTAACAAAAAAGTTCCATTACCCTTGTTCAAAAAGTTGGTTTATAGACCTTTGATGTTCTCAACTTCAAGTTCGTTGAAGTAGCGAACAGTCTTCACTTTAAGCTCTTGCTGAGCTGCATCGTCAGCAACGATGATCGCTTTGCGGTGCATTTGAAGTGCTGTCACTGTCCACATGTGATTTACAGAACCTTCAACTGCCATTTGTAGAGCAAGTGCTTTGTTGTGACCTAGAGTTAGGATCATTACTTCTTCAGCATCTAGAAGAGTCGCCACACCGATAGTTAGTGCGTACTTAGGTACTTGATTGATATCGTTATCGAAGAAACGAGAGTTAGCGATACGAGTATCTTCTGTCAGAGTTTTGATACGAGTACGAGATGCTAGAGAAGAACCTGGCTCATTGAATGCGATATGACCATCAATACCCACACCACCCATGAATAGGTTGATCTTGCCGTATGAACGAATCTTTTCTTCGTACGCAGCACAGTGAGCATCGATGTCATCAGCAAGACCGTCAAGAAGGTTGATGTTCTCTTCTTGGATGTCTACATGATTGAAGAAGTTGTTGTACATGAACGAACGGTAAGATTCTGGGTGCTCAGGGTCGATACCAACGTACTCATCCATGTTGAAAGTAACAACGTTTTTGAAGCTTACTTCACCAGCGTTGTATAGTGCGATCAGCTCTTTGTATGTAGAAAGAGGTGTTCCACCAGTTGGCAAACCTAGAACAAATGGTTTTTCAGCAGTTGGTTGGAATGCATTGATACGCTCTGCGATATGGCGTGCTGCCCACTTACCTACTTGTTCTGCGTTTTGTAATGGAATAAGTCTCATGTTGATCCCCTAATAATAGAATTTAGTTTGTTCTGAAACATTAATTCGCATTATAAAATAAGTTTTTCGAGTCGGCTATTACTTTTCTGTGAATTTTGCGATTTTTCTTGATCGGGATCGCTTTTCATTAGCTTTATGTCGACAAAATCGACAAAGTGAAAGGGATGAAAGTTAAAAATTTCGATAGGTAAATAAAGTGGTTACAACACGTAAGCTAGGTCATTTTTGAGGGGAAAAGCGAAGAGGGCGCGATGCACCCTCTAGAATTCTTTAGATAGCTTGACCGTTTGCAGTAACTGCAACATCGACATTGCCTCGTAGAGCGTTTGAATATGGGCATACTTGGTGTGCAACACGAACCAGTTCAATAGCAGCGGCATCTTCCATATCTAATGTCACATCAAGCGCAACATCCAAAACAAACCCGCCTTGTTCGTTTGCTTTTAATGCAACCGTTGCCTTTGTCGGCGCTGCTTTTAGGCTAAGCTTCTGCTGCTGAGCAACATGAAGGATTGCGTTCGAAAAACACGCTGAATAACCAGCAGCAAAAAGCTGTTCTGGGTTAGTCGCCGTTCCCGTGCCGCCAAGTGCTTTAGGATATGACAATGCAAGATCTAATAGACCGTCATCTGTAGTCACTTGTCCGTTACGTCCAGCAAGAGCGGTAGCAGAAGTTGTATAAAGTGCAGACATGATTCATTCCTTATGTATTAATAATGATTGTGTGTAATTAGATTGTGCGCAAATCATATTGCCAAATAAGAGTGATTGCAAGTATATTGTGCGCAATATAAATAAATGGTTTGGAAAGATATGAAGTTCGACCAGCTAGAGTCATTAGATATCGATAAGCAAGTTTGCTTTGCACTGTATAGCGCAAGCAATGCGTTGACGCGTGCTTATCGACCAATTTTGGAACAGATTGACCTGACATATCTGCAATACATGACCATGCTTGTATTGTGGAAGAAAGCCCCGATGAACGTTAAAGACATTGGTGCAGACTTGAAGTTGGATTCTGGAACGCTAACTCCTTTACTTAAAAGACTTGAACAGAAAGGGCTTGTGGAGAGAAAACGCAGTGAAACAGACGAGCGTGCGAGAATGATTACTGTCACAGAACAGGGCTTTGCTCTGCGTGAAAAAGCCATGTTAGTCCCCAACTCCATTGCATGTAAGGCTCAATTGGAACTGGAAGACGCGCTGACATTGAAACGAATCTGTGAACAATTGACCAATAACCTAATGGATTAGTACTTGATGGATATCGAAGGATTATCAAAAGTAGGCTTTAAGCACCTTCTGGCGCTTCATGTCATGCTTGACACAAGCAGTGTCACCAAATCAGCAGAAGTACTGTCGGTTACGCCATCCAGTGTGAGCAAAACCATCACTCAGTTACGTGAAATATTAGACGATGAATTGTTTTACCGTGATGGTTCTCAACTCACGCCAACCCCTTATGCCGTAAAAATCGCGCCATTGATTCACTCTATGCTGGCAAGTATGAACGGCTTATTGAACCAAACACGATTTGAACCAAACTCATTTGAAGGTCGGTTCAGCCTATCGATGAGAGAAAGCACTTTTGAGTTGTTTGCGCATTCCTTGGCGCGGCTTACCATAGAGTGCACTCCAAAGGCCAAACTCCAAATCATGACAAAGGCTCGATTTGGCTTCGACGCTTTGCACAGTGGCCAAGTAGATTTCATTATTCTCCCTCACGATGTGAGCCAAGCCCCAACCAATACCAAAGAGTTGATTTGGGAAGTGATTCTGGAAGATGAATTGGTTTGCCTAATGTCTTCTGAAAACCCGTTAGCAGGACGTGAACTGACAATTGATGATTATCTAAATAGTCAGCATATCGGTATTTCAGATGCCGAACTCAATCGCCCTTATTTTGAGCAGACTCTACGCCAGAAATATCGCGCTAGAGATGTAAAAGTGAATGTTTCAGACTTTGGTGCGGCAGCTGTACTGTGTCATCAATCCAATTTGCTGTTTACTTGCTCTAAAAAATGGGCCGATATTGCGCTTCAAGCAAAAGGATTGGTAGCAAAACCCCTGCCTTTTGAATACGGTAAGGTGGCATACAGTTTGGTGTGGAACCGAGCTAGCATTAACGATCATGCCATCGCATGGCTATGTAATTATCTTCGAAATCTCGCTTAACCCTTAGCTGCTTGTTTATGAAAACCGTATTGGCAGTTGCATATTGATAGGTGATGAAATAGTCTGTTATTTCATCACTAAGGAAATTCATATGTTTGCACAGTCTAACTACCTCTGGCTTCTACTCGATATACTAGTAGCTCGGTAGGTTTTTCTGTGCCTGGCTACGAGTAAAGCGTAGCCAGTCCACACCGCTTATTCTCGTAGCCTTTATTTAAAGGGAGTAAGAATGAGCAACGCGATAGAATCATCCCAAACGTCATCGAAGCCCCAATATGTTAAAGGGTTAATGTTCGCTTTATCTGGAGCGGCGCTTTTCTCACTCAAGCCGATATTGATTAAAATCGCTTTTCAATATGGTGGCGATGCTACAACCATCATGTCGTTGCGCGCATTTAGCTCGCTGCCTTTTTATTTATTGGTGCTTGGTATTCTTTGTCGCTCAGCGGAAAAGCGCCAGCACGTTAGACGTCATGGCTGGCAAGCTGCATTAGTAGGCGTTTTAGGTTACTACGTTGCCAGTTATCTAGATATAGCCGCATTGGAGTACATCAGTGCTCAACTCGAACGGTTACTTATATTCCTATTCCCCAGCTTCGTGGTGCTATTTTCTTGGGTATTTTTGGGACAAGCGCCGTCCAAGCTTGTGCTTAAAGCCGTTGGTATAGGGTATTTAGGTATTGGTTTTATTATCGCTCACGACTTACAGTCTTTTGGCG
The DNA here is from genome assembly GCF_900088415.1 of Vibrio mediterranei. Classification (GTDB taxonomy): domain Bacteria; phylum Pseudomonadota; class Gammaproteobacteria; order Enterobacterales; family Vibrionaceae; genus Vibrio; species Vibrio mediterranei. Next base: position 1,018,151 of record NZ_FLLQ01000001.1, on the reverse strand, counting down.
GAGAAGTATGGAAGGGGAGTGGCTTGGCTATAGCATCGGCCATCGTGTTTGCCGCTTACTTAATGTTAAGTAAAAACATCATAAGTAAGATAGGAAGCGAGCTGTTTACCAGTATTGGTATGGGTAGCGCCGGATTAGCGATCCTAGTGCATTTGTCCTTATCAGGGATTAGTCCGAGTGACTGGTCGTTTCCTCTAATTTTGCTGGGTATTATATTAGGAATCTTCTGCACAGTGCTTCCCTCTTACCTTATCGCAGCTGGAATGGCACGACTAACCGCGACCGAATTGAGTGTCACCTCAAATATAGGTCCCGGCATTACGGCATTAGCGGCGGTGTTTGTTCTAGGTGAGGCATTTACTGTCTATCACGCCGTTGGGTTATGCTTAGTATTGTACTCGGTATACAGTATGAAACAGGCAAACTAAGATATCACTGTGGCTAGATTGGTTACCCAACTAGCCACATTTAACATAGCGGAGGAAAGGTTTATTTCCATGCGCTACCGAATTGAATATAGGTTGTCCACTCTTCAGGTCCTTTTGCGACGTCGATACCCATACGCAAACCAAGCTGACGGGCAAGCAAGTATCGAAAACCGGCACCTTGGGTATAATATACTTTGCTTCTAGAGATGCTTTCATCATGATTGAATGCAGTACCTGCACCAGCAAATCCAAGAATCGTCCAGCGATTATCAATGTCATAGCTCAGTTCGATTTCACCCAAGGCCGTATTGTCGCCACGATAACGCATGGCTGCTATGCCTCTCATTTCAATAAATGGTTTGGCGTACACTTCTGCTCGTGGGTCAACGTTGTCCGAAATAGATTTTACATCTGCGCGCAGGCCTAGCCCCCATTGTGATGAAAGTCTCGAGTAGTTGAGGAAATAAGCATTGTATTTTTGGTAGTCAAATTGACCCCCGAAGGCTTTTCTATGGTAATCCAGTTTGATACCCGCTTTAGTCCCTTCTCTTGGGGAAAACTGGTTGTTGCGACTATCGTACATCGCTCGAATGCCCACTCGTCCATCTCTAGAGTTTAATGCTAGCTCATTCAATTGGTCGAAGGTCGATGTCGAAGACATATAGCTGTAAGCGCCACCAAGGAAGAAGTTTGACTCTCCTAATCGAAAATCAATCTCCTGAAAGAAATACAATCCTTTTAAACTTAGATCGAGAGGGGTATCTTGTTCGTACATTTTCAAGTTGAACTGTGCGCCAAACAAACCGCCAAGATAACGGATTTTGTCGTTACGCCAGTTGCCAGAATGAAAACCACCATAAAGATGGGAGCCGTTGCTTGTTCCAAGCGCCATCAACCCGGAAGCACTGGCTGGAATATCTTCAACTTTTTCACCGGCCAAGCGTTTCGCTTTACGTTCGTCTGATTCGTGGAAGAAAAGCAACGCTGCACCACCACCGACGCCAACTGCTGGGTCAGTGACTGTAAGGGGAACTGGCAAAAAACCAGCGGCGTTATCCAAGATAAATTGGCTGCCATCCAGTCTGCCGTCCGTAGGGTCGATAAAACTGTCCATCATTCCCGCACTGGTGTTTTTTGAAATGAAAACAAGTGGTAGTGACAGTAAAGCGAATAGGTGGGTTCTATTAGGTATTTGCATGTTTTGCTACTTAGTTAGGCCTATTAGGTGAAAGTTGACTCCCTATTTTTCCTTTATTCTATAAAGGATTCTGGTCTTCCTAAGTCAGATTTGTGTAGTTTAACGATGAATGAGTAAATACTCCAACTGCCATCTATTCGAATGCTTTATGAGTCTTAGTTGGACATTAGAAGGTTTACTCTAGTGGCCTTGAGACTGTGCTCTAATTGAATCAATAAATTCTAGTGGGCTGAGTAGAGCAAGAAAGGAAGCAAAAGATACAAAGTAGTGATAATTATCACAGCAAACAGTGCATAAAAAGTGAATCAGACATCGAAAAATCCTATATAAAATAGGCTCAAAATGCGGTAATGTCCGCGTGTTATTCCTAACAAATAAAAAGCGTCCAATGATTAATAAGTTCTTAAGCTTGTCCGACACAGCGAAGGGGATTAGCGCGTCGATTTTAGCCTCATGCTTGTTTGGCTTATTGCCTCTTTATGTTCAATTTCAGCCCGAGTTAGAAGCATTTAATGTTGCGGGAGGCGAAGGGCATTGGATCGCGGCACAGCGTATTATCTGGAGTGTGCTTGTTGTGCTCTTGTTTCTTACACTGAGCCGAAGAATTGGTATGCTTTTTAGCGCGCTAAAGCAAGTCAACCGCTGGCATCGGTATTTGTTCTCTGCGTTACTCGTTGGACCGCAATACTGGATTTTTGTTTGGGCACCTCTATATGGGGAGACCTTGTCAGTCGCCTTAGGCTACTTCTCTCTACCTTTAGTGCTGGTGGTGGTTGGGCGATTTGTTTATGGCGATAGACTGACACCGCTACAAACTCTGGCTTGCTGTGTGGCTGGTGCCGGGGTGATATACGCTTATATGATGGCTGAAGGGTTATCGTGGATAGTGCTTTTGATTGCGCTTGGTTATCCAGTTTATTTCGTCCATAGAAGGACTTTGGGTGTCAAAAGCGATGTTGGTTTTGCGCTCGATAATTTATTCCTGTTGCCATTTGCGTTAGGGGCCACACTCTATCTTCAACCGTGGAGTTATATCCAGCAATTGGATGCATCGGTTTGGATTTACTATGTTGGCTTGGCGGTAGCTGGCTCAGTTCCTATGTTGCTCTTTTTGTTTGCGTCACAGTCTTTATCTATGTCGCTCTTTGGCTTGTTAGGGTATGTTGAACCTGTTTTAGTATTCTGTGTAGGACTACTGTTAGGGGAGCGTGTGGCTGCGAGTGATATGCCGACGTATTTATTGGTGATGGTTGCTTTACTAATATTAGCCATAGATGGATTAAAACGCGCCCGTTCTCACGGCGCCGTGAAATAATCAGTTTACCAAGTATTAGCATAGAGAATTGATGATGTTAGAAAAGATTTGGTCAGAATATCAATCAGGCTTGCGAAACTTCTTGAGAAGTAAGATTTCCAACGAATCGGATGCGGAAGATGTGCTGCAGGAAATTTTGATAAAAACCTATCAGAATCTCGACAAGCTACAGAACCCAGACAGCATCAAATCTTGGCTATTCCAAATCGCTAATCGTTCCGTAATCGATTTTTATCGAGCAAATGGTAAAGCTTCTTTGGCAGAGGGAGAAACCTTGTGGTACGAAAGCTCAGAAGAAGATGCCAAGCAACAACTCGCGAGTTGTATTCAGCCACTGATGAGCTCATTGTCTGATTCTTCGGCCGAGCTTTTACAGTCGATAGATATCGAGGGTAAGTCGCAGAAAGAAGTTGCTGAGCATCTAGGTGTTAGTTACTCAACACTGAAGTCGCGAGTGCAAAAAAGTCGTACAGAATTGAAAGCTGTTTATGAGCAATGTTGCCGTTTCTCCTTCGACTCGCGAGGTGCTGTCATGGATTACGAAGCGAAAAAATCGAAATGTGATAAGTGTTAAGCGTTCAGTCTTGGTTGAATTCTGTGCAGTGCTGGTTATGGGGCACTGCACACTACCTTAATCGCGAGATGTTACATTACCGAGCTAAAACTTCCCAAGGGCACTTCTAAAGTGTTTTCACCGACTCTGATCGGGCTTCCAATCATTTCGTCATACGCATTATCTTGTCTTAGAACGACTTCCTTTGCCTCAATGTTATGGCACAATCTGCGCATATCAACAATGTTGTGACTGCGTATCAGCCGCCCATCTTCTTCTGTAATGTAGTGTTCGTCACCATCAATAATCACCGATGCTTGATAAAGCGACATTTCAAGTGAGTGTATGACCAACTTATCAAACTGAACAAACTGTTCTAAAGCGCTTAATTTTGTGTTCATGCTAACTCCTCCTTGCTAGACAAATTTCTTACGATGCTAGTCGTCAAATTGTTCAAATAATGTTCGTTCAGGCTTTGGGTCCAGGAGGTTGAGAAGGCGTTTGTTAACGGTTTTGAGTTCGGTTTACAATGTAAATGCAAGGCATAGCTGAGGTGCTATGCCTATTACATTTAGGGATTGTGACTACTTCAATTTAACTACCAAGCCGCTTGGAATATTTCCGCGATTTCTTGTTTAGTTGCCTGACGAGGATTGGTTAAACAGCAAACATCATTCAGTGTACTTTCTGATAGTTTATCAATATCACCTTGGTTAACACCTAATTCTGCTAACGTCGCAGGAATGTTTACCTTTCTTGCAAGCTCATTCATCGCTTCAATTGCCAGCTGAGAAGCTTCTTCTGTTGTTAATCCATGAACCTCTTTGCCCATTGCTTGCGCAATATCGACGAATTTTTCAGGGTTAGCCGTGAGATTAAAACGTTGTACATGAGGAAGGAGTACAGCATTACAAATGCCATGTGGAAGGTGATAAGTTGCGCCTAACTGATGAGCCATCGCATGTACGTAGCCAAGAAGCGCGTTGTTAAATGCCATACCTGCCATAAACTGAGCGTAAGCCATTTGCTCCCGAGCTTCGAGGTTACTTCCGTTGCTGACACACGTTGGCAAATGTTTAGTAATTAGCTCAATTGCTCTTAATGCAACCGTGTCTGTGATCGGGTTCGCGGCAACTGAGACATAAGCTTCAATAGCATGAGTAAGTGCATCCATGCCTGTTGCAGCAGTCAGTGAGCTCGGCATGGCAAGCATTAACTGAGGGTCGTTGACTGAAATCAATGGGGTTACCTTTTGGTCAACGATCGCCATTTTGATTTGTCTGCTTTCGTCCGTGATGACGCTGAACATCGTCATCTCAGAAGCGGTGCCAGCTGTGGTATTAATCGCAACTAAGGGGAAGGGTGATTTACTCGCTTTGTTGATCCCTTCATAGTCGGTGATTTTGCCGCCATTAGTTGCGACTAAGGCGATACCTTTTGCACAGTCATGAGGTGAGCCACCACCAACAGAGATAATAAGATCACAATCATTGTCTACTAACGTAGAGAGACCTTGTTCTACATTGTCGATGGAAGGGTTAGGCTGTGTTCCATCGTAAATAGCAAAAGACATGCTTTTGGCGGCAAGTTGCTCAGTAATCGTTGCCACGAGGCCAATTTGAGTTAAAACGGCATCCGTCACTATCAGCGCTTTGCTAAAGCCTTGTTGGTGAATGGTATCTACGGCTTGAGATAAACAACCATTGCCTAATAAATTGGTAGAGGGAAGGATAATAGAACTGCTCATTTGAATGCTCCTTGCTATTCGCCATGATGTATATGATAGCGAGAAGCTAACATGGGCAAGAGCAAGTTCTTATGATGTAAATCAATGGGTTAGTATGAGATAAATTTAGTATAAATTATGTACTAACCCTTTTAAAACAATTGGTTAAGCGGTTTTTGTGGGGTGGTCTATTACTATTTGTGGTATTGAGCTCCCTGAACTATTAGTAATACGAATGGTTAAATGTGACCGAGTTCACCAAGTGTTACTTTAGATAATGCACGATCAGCTTCGAGAGTGTGGGCAATTAACTTTCGTGCGTCATCAAGTTCAAAGCCTTGATCTAATGATCGATCTGCTTCTTTTGTGACCATTTTTAGGAGCTCGATAGAGGAAGAAATATCGTCAATTGACCCTTTTAGCTCGCTCAGTATCTGAAGACTAAAAAGTTGCTCTGTGAGCTTTTTAATCGCAGATTCAAGATCATAGGCGTCCTCTCTCAAATACATTGTAGTTTTGTATTTTTCTAGTCGCCGAAGTGTGTCGATTAAGCACTCTTGAAGAGTTAACTGATCCATAGTCATTCCTCAATCAGGGTCGTATTCTCCTAGCTTGGGATATAATTACCTAATATCGAACTTTATAAGTACTTTTGTGACCAGTTTCCGATTTTCTAAGGTATCAAGCCTTTCATTTTGGTCAGTCCCCATGCGCCCGTGGTAACGATATCCTGGATCTTTCCTTCGATGATCATGGTTTCAAACTCTTTGATCGTGAAGGCTTGAGTGATGAGATCTTCTTCTTCACTATCAAGGCGTTGTTGCTTTTGAGTCAGTTCAGTGGCGAAGTAAATGTGGCAAGTTTGATTGAGGAAACCGTACGCGATGAGTTGCTTGCCTACATATGTCATATTTTGAGCTTCAAGTCCGGTTTCTTCTAATAACTCACCCTTGGCGAGATCCAGATGATCGGCGTCGGGATTAGACTCCCAGGCCCCCTGAGGAAGCTCCCAAAAGCGATCGCCCACCGAATATCGGAACTGTTGAACTAAGTGAATGTTCTGACCGTCAAGAGCAATAATAACCGCGCAATCTGGTTTATCTACTACGCCATAGATTCCTTCTTTGCCACTGGGTCGCTCTATTCTATCTTCGCGAACGGTCATCCAATTGTTCTTATAAACGACTTTTGAATCTAGTGTTTTTATGGTCATGCAATTCTGGCCCTTAAATTGTTCTAGGAGAGATAAATCACATTACTTCGAACTCTTATAATTTCAATAAGAAAAAACGAGAATTCAAAGAATTAGATCCTATTCTTATAGAAAATCATACTGTTAATGGATGACCAAATGAAACACTGGCTGATAGTATTCTTGAGTTATTGTGTCGCCATGACTTCTTGGGCAGAGAGTGCTTTTCCATTAGCACCCCCGGATACCAGTACGCCAAAAGCAACTTATGAAAGCTATCTTAAGCGAGTGACTGAGGCGAATTTGGCTCTGGGAGAAGTATATGGCGATATTGCTAATGTAAGTGTGGAGCAAAAGCAGAATATCTTCGCGCTGTTCGATAAAGCCTCACAAACTTTCGATCTTTCTGCCATTTCCGATCTCAATCGTCATAGAGTTGCGATGGAATCGGTAATGTTAATGAAAGAGGTTCTGGATCGTATCCCAAGCTTTGACCCGGCAATGATACCCGATTCTCAAGACGTTCAAAGTTGGACGATTCCGAACACCAATATACAAATAGTAAAACAAGAGTCTGGTAATTATCTGTTCTCAAGACAGACGGTAGCGAATCTTCATTATTATTACTCGTTAGTGAAACACTTACCTTCGAAGTTGGAATCCACGCCTGATTATTATCAATATTATTCATTGAGTGCAGGACGATTGATTCCGCCAACGTGGTTTTCACTCATTGACTCGTTACCTCCCTCGATGATGTCTGAGATCGCCGATCAAGCTGTATGGCAATGGGTTGCGTTCCTATTATTAACAGCTCTTCTTACAGGTTACGCGTATTTGGTCTATCGACAGGTGCACCATGCGCTGTTGAAGCCCTCTTTGATGGCATTAGGATTGTTTGGCTATACATGGATTGCTGATTATCAGCTCAATCTAACTGGTGGTCTGATGAACCTTCTTAATGTGGCAGGGGAGTTATTGTTCTGGCCTTTGATTGCACAAGTCGCATACATCGTCGCATCTTCAAGTTGTAAAGTGTTATTCGCAGGCAATGGCCAGGTTAGCGGCTTGAAAAAGAGTTTGAGTCAAATCACGGGAACCATTGTTGGGACCTTATGTGGGGTGGCCATTCTTGGGTTCGGTTTACATCGCTTGGGTGTTCCAGTTTATGGGATTGTTACCGGGCTAAGTCTAGGTGGTATGGCAATTGCTCTGGCGATAAAACCTACAATGGAAAACCTGATAGGCGGGGTCATTCTATTTATGGACAAGTCTTTGTCTGTTGGCGACTTTTGTAAAGTAGGTAGTGTTTCTGGAGTAGTTGAGCAAATTGGTGTTCGTTCTACATTGATTCGCGCTAAAGACCGAACGCAAGTCACTATCGCTAACGGCGATCTAGTGAAAATGCAAATCATCAATTTCAGCCGCAGGGACCGTTATCCACTTTTGCTGACTCTCAATCTTCGCTATGAAACTCCAATGGAAACGATGGTGAGCTTGACCCGCGATATTCGTTCAATGTTGGAAGCGCATGAGTTGATTTTGGCATCACCACTCAGAGTACACTTTTCTTCGTTCAGCGATTACAGTCTGGATATTGATGTATTCGCCCACATTGATACCCAAGAGCGGGAAGCGTTCTTGACCATCCAGCAAGAGTTATTGATGAAGATAAATCAGATAGTCACTGAGCATGAAGCCAAATTTGCTTTGCCTTCGAATACCACGTATTTAAAATCCGACTTCCAGCTTAACAATCCCAATCAGCTCAAAGTCGCGGGCGATAGAGACTGAATTCTTCGCTGATTATTCAATAGGGGCGATTCTCCGTCCCTTGCTTACATAATTTGTCCTTCAAATTGTTAATCAGCGCTAGCACCCTAGCGCTGATTTTGTTACAACAGTGCCAGAAAATTACCAACCTTAATTGATACAAAAAGGACATGAACGTGGCACAACCTATTCAGTTTGAAAAGTTCGTCGATCTAGATTTTGATTTGGCGGAATGTCCACGCTGGGACTGGCGTAATGAGTCTTGGATGTGGGTCAACATCTGTGACGGAGAGCTCTGGCGTCAAAAAGATGGTGTGAACGAAAAACTTGAGTTTGGCGAACCTATTGGTTGTTTCGCTATGCATGGTGAGCAAGGGTTCATCGTAGCGCTTAAGTCAGGTATGTATCACATTAGCAATTGGGGTGCAGAAAAAACGTCTTTGGCACCGTTAGTCTCTGAGTTTCCACGCATGCGTTACAACGATGGTCGCACTGCACCTGGCGGACGCTTTATAGCAGGTACGCGCAATGGCGCCAAGGTTGGTGACCAAGGGCAATTCCATCAGTTACATCTTGATGGCACGATTGAAGCGCTACCAATGTTCGCTTGGACATGTAATGGCCTAGCGTTTTCACCAGATGGTCAATGGTTGTACTGGGCAGATACAGGTTCAAGTAAAGTGTATAAGCACAGCTACAACGCTGAAACAGGTCAATATGGTGAGCAACTAGTGCATTGTGACCTTACTGAACACAATGGTCGTCCTGATGGTGCAAGTGTAGATGCTGAAGGGAACTATTGGGTCGCTATGTATGCAGGTCAATCTGTGGTTAAAATCTCACCTGATGGCGACGTTATTGACGTGATTGCTGTGCCATCAGAAAACCCTACAATGGTCGGTTTTGGTGGTGAAGAGTTAACGGATCTTATTGTGACTTCTGCAGAAGGCAGTAATGAGAAAGGCAAGCTTCTGATTGCTAAAAACGTAGCACAAGGCCTAAAAGAAACACTAGCAGCAGTGGCGGTATAAGCTCGCTACGGCGCGTACCCAATGTAGTCATAGCGGTGCATCTGAGTGCACCGCTGTCAACAACTCATCGACATCTGCTGTTGGCGATACACAGCTCGATTCATGTCACTTAAGTCATCTTCTGTAATATACTTTTTGGCGACCACGTTGCCAGACACCACCAGGTGAGAAATGTAATCTCGGCAACTCGTTGTGGGCATATTGCTCCACATAAAGTCTGCTTTGGTGGTATCGCTAAAGCCGATATTGAGCACGATAAACCGCTGCTTATTCCTCATATCGTATACGTTGATCTCACACTGTTGCATACTGCACCCCCCTTGTTTTGCCCACCGCTATTCAAGGCTAACCTACTATTCTCAGTAAGGAATGCTTTTGAACATCGTGTTATTCAAAATCTCATCATTGCAACATATTCTAAATTTTGTTTAACAGTTAAGTTACACGCTACGCGTACGGTAAACTTTGAAGCAGTTCAAAGAGTTAATTTTCGAAAGGTTGGGATTCGTATTTCTGGAAGGTTGATCAAAAAAATCCACCACTAATGTAATGATTTTGTTAATAAAAACAAGAGTGCAGAGTGCACCCTTGTCAATTTAGAGCTGAGTTACTTTAGAATGAGGCGGGCGTTATGTGGTTGTATAGGACGTGCATTATTCCCCATAGTATCAGATAAGTTTTCCAGAGGTGCTTGTTCAATAAATTGTGGGTCAGTTAAGACAATCCAACGTACTCCTTCGCTGCATGGTGGGGTGGTTAGTGAACCGTTGTAACGATAATAGCTATGAACTCTTGGAAGCAGGGATTTAAGTTTTACATCGGATTCCACTTTTATCGACTGGCCATTTGCTGGCAGTGTATTCAGAAGAGCCGATAGGGCGGAGTCTTCTCGTTTTCCTATGTCGTACATAACGGCAACAACCGCGAGTTCACCATTGTCATTGGCGTGGACGAAATGCGCTTCAAGTGGGGCGTGTTTACCGTTAATGGTATTCTCAGAGGGCGTATGAAAGTGGAACTGTTTTAACGTGAACGTTTGTTGGTCCAGTTTCAAGGTGTTGCTACCAGTGACATTGATTTGAATGGTATGCCCATTATTAACAACGTTGCCAATGCTACCTGAATAGTCAAACTCAAGTGGCGTCATCTCTGCTGCGGTAAGCGATTGTGTTTCTATATCGATGGGGCTTTGATTTTTACCTTGGCTGCATGTGCTACTGAATGAGCCCCAGTGTGCGGGGCCGTTATCCGCGCCGTAACCCCAACTTTGCGCGACTACCGCTTGAGAGAATGGCAGTAGTGACGTGAGAGTTAGAGCGAGTGTTATCTTATTTTTCATCTGATGATTATCCTTGTCTGACGTAGAGAGTGTGAATACTCTGGCGCTAGAATAATGGATAATTTTAAAATGCAATTATTTGCATATTTAGTTTGCGATTCTGCTCCAATCTTAACCAAAAAGACTATGTCTTGAGCTGTCGAAATGTAAGTAAAATCATCAAACCAGCAAGCAAGATGCTAAACCCTATTGGAGCAGCGTCTAAGTAGGCGCTCAATGACATGATAAGGCCTGCCAATCCAAACCCAATAGTGTGTCCTGTTGCAATAAGCCCACTGATCTGTCCCTGATTTTCACTATGATGTTGCATTGCTTTTGCTGTGTAGGCTGGAGCCATTACTGCATTACCTGAAGAAAGAACGATGATAGCAATTAGGTACGTGGTAATGCTAGGTACCAGAAACAGTCCGTAGCCAATGAGTGTGAGAGTGGCACCCAGAGTCAGCATCTGATTGACTGAGAACAACTTTTTCTTTACGACAAATAGCTGCGTCAATAACGTTGCCACTGCACTGGTTGTCAGCAAATAGCCAACCCAATCTGACCATTGTTCGGGTGTTAACTCAGGTATGCTTTGCAGCAACGGCGTTAACGAGTAATGCAATACACCAACGGCTGCACAGAGACAAAGCCCAATGGTGATATAGTTCTTAATGCTGCCGAGAAGCGCGCGACTTTTTATCTTCTTGGGGCTTACTGTCGACGGTATAGAAGGTTGCAATAGACATAGTGTCACCAGGAATAGCGCGGAGGAACCGACGAAAGCGAAAGGAAGTAACGGATTTAACTTTACTAAGGCGACGGATAACAATGGTCCACCAATTCGGCCAACGCTAAGTGCGGCGCTGACAGAGGTAATCGCACTCAACCGATTTTCTTTCCCAACAGTTTGTATTGCCCAGTGTTGACTGGCCGGAACTAATCCTGACACCGTCAAACCATAGATTATTCTCAATGTACCCAATAACAAAATACTTGTCGTCGTTGAAATCCAGCTCTGTTCTAGGGCATGGATGATCAAAGCAAAACCGATAAAGGTAACAGCAAGACCTAGCAATCCGATAGAGACCACTTTCCTAGGTCCGGATTTATCGCTCTGCTTTCCCCAGAATGGAGCGCTAGGTAGAAATAGAACACTTCCAATGGCAATTAGTATCGACCATGTGCCTAAGTCAATATCTGTAGTCAATACTAGTATCGGTAGGGAGACAAGTAGCGCATTTTGTCCGAAACCGATCAGCGAAGCGAATGTGCCAATTAGCCATAGAGTGCGGGTCGGACGTTGTTGCGCTTGAATGGTACGAGTATCGAGCATAGCAATGAGATTTTATAGAGTGGTGACAGAACACTCTAAAGTAATTACAATGCGCATACAAATCTTTCTCATTTGCAATTATATTAATTGCTTTAATAATAAGATGCTCAATTTATTATGTTTTCATTAAAGCAAGCAAGCTTCCAAATAGGCTCACTTGAAATCTTAGTCCCTTTTGATTTGGACTTTGTCGCAGGGGAAGTCACATCACTGTTAGGTCACAATGGTAGTGGCAAATCAAGCTTGATTAAAATGCTTAGCCGCCAGAATCAAACTGCATCAGGAAAGGTGACCTTAGAAGGCAAAATCATTGATGATTACTCACCAAAAGAGTTTGCTAAGAAAGTGGCTTACCTTCCTCAACATCCACCTATCACCGATGGTGTGACAGTTCGTGAACTAGTGATGTTTGGCCGTTATCCGTGGAAAGGAGTGTTAGGCCGATATACCGCTGAAGATTATCAGCTTGTCGAAGATGCAATTAAACGTGTTGGCTTGCAGCCGTTCGCTGAGCGTTTTGTGAGTACGTTATCCGGTGGTGAGAGGCAGCGTGCTTGGGTTGCTATGCTATTGGCTCAACAAAGCGAATGTATCTTGCTTGATGAACCAACTTCCGCACTCGATGTTACCCATCAATATGAGTTACTGAAACTGATTCGAGAATTAAACCAGAGCCTAGGTTTGACGGTGATTATGGTAATCCATGACGTCAATATGGCTGCGAGGTTTAGTGATCGTCTGGTGGCTCTTAAACGAGGACGAATTGTTGTTGATGGCTCGCCAGAAGCGGTGATGAATGAAACATCACTATCAGAAATCTACGGGATGCCTCTCTCTACCTTTACTGATCCACAAACTCAGAACGTCATCAGCTACGTTCGTTAACCCAATCAAGGAAAGCTCACTGTGTTAAACCGAACTCAATCAAAATTCATCATTACTACGCTCATGGCATTTATGCTGAGTGTGGTGTCAACGTTGTCCATGGCAAAAACAGTTCAGCATGAATTGGGAACCGTGACATTCGAGCAAACTCCGAAGCGTGTCGTGGTGCTAGATTGGGCATTAGCTGAGTCGGTGCTAGCGCTTGGTGTGCAGCCGATTGCTGCGGCTGACGTCAAAGGCTATCAAGATTGGGTAGGGTCGCCGGCATTACCCTCAGACACGATCGATGTCGGTTCACGCCGTGAACCAAACTTAGAACTTATCGCTAGCTTAAAACCTGACCTTATTCTGATGAGCGGTCATTTAGCGCCTGCTTATGAAAAACTGAATGCTATTGCTCCAACCATTGCGATGAGTATATACAACGACAAGCAACAACCTTACGAGAATGCTAAATCATTAGTGACTATGTTGGGAGAGGTATTTAATAAACAAGAACAAGCCAAGTCGGTGATTGCACAGACAGAGAAAAAGCTGGCAGATAATGGTGCTAAGGTCGCGCAGTTGAACAACGGTAAACCATTCCTAATGGTGCGCTTTATTGGCGATAAACATGTTCGAGTCCACAGTACAGGTTCTCTGATGAATGACACTATCTCGGCTATGTCGCTTAAAAATAGCTGGAATGGTCCAACTAACAGTTGGGGGTTTTCTTCTGCAAGTGTTGAACAGCTTGCCAAGTATCAAGACAGTAACGTACTTATTTTTGGTCCGCTTACCCAGCAAGAGCAAACGCAACTTAACGCGTCTCCATTGTGGGGAGCCATGGCATTTTCACGAGAACATCGCGTGAAGATTATTCCTAAAGTTTGGACATTTGGCAGTTTGATAGCGATGCAGAGACTCAGTGATGAAGTCGTCAATCAAGTCTCAACACTTGGTCATTAACAGGTTTGCAGATGCAGTTAACAGCAACACAGCGCACTTCCTATAACATTAAAGCTCTTGTTTTAGTGCTCCTTGGATTAGTGGCGTTGACCTGGCTAGTAGATAACGCGCTACCCTACCAATTATCGGCGACAGAGTGGCAGACCTACTTTTTTCATCGAGATGATAGTGACTACCGTCAACTGATCCTCCATTTTACCTTTTTCCCTCGCTTATCGATGGCGCTGCTATGTGGCGCCGCGTTGGCGATTGCGGGATGCTTAATGCAGCATCTTTTGCAAAATCCGTTGGCCTCTCCAACAACACTTGGCGTGGCTGCTGGAGCAGAACTTGGCATGACGACCAGTCTGCTGTTTGGTATCGCTGGTGGCAGTATTATTCAGTACTCCTTTGCTTTTGGTGGCGGTATGGTTGCCGCCGCGTTAGTGTTCTTGTTGACCGCTAAAAAAGGGTTCGCTCCTTTGCAAATGGTGCTGGCTGGTATGGTGGTGACTTTGTTTTTGGGGGCGACCAACATGATGTTGGTTATGCTTAATGAGCAGCAGCTAACTAGTCTGTTTGTATGGGGAGCTGGCGCGCTCGCCCAGCAAGGTTGGGACAATAGCATCACCATTTTAACTGTGTTGAGTGTGATTCTAGTGGTGGTCATGGCAATGCTACGGCCGCTTTCTGCCTTAGAACTAGGTAGTGAAGTTGCTGAGTCGGCTGGCGTGAATGTCGCTAGAGTTCGAGCCATCGGCCTGACGCTCGCGGTTATCGTGACATCGGTTGTTGTGGCGACAGTGGGAGTGATTGGCTTTGTCGGTCTTGTCGCTCCCACTATTGCAAAAATGCTTGGTGCTAGACGGTTCGTGCATCGAGTGTTTGTTAGCGGTGGTGTTGGCGCATTACTGCTGTTAACCGCTGATCTGATCATTCAACCATTCTCAGGTGTCTCAAGTGAACTATTGCCAACCGGTGCCATGACGGCGTTGTTTGGGGCGCCATGCCTTCTTTGGTTGCTGACTAAACACAAATTTGCTTCCAGTTTTAAGGCAGAAGAAGTTGCCAGCAAAGTTTACAATCCAAAACCTTTTGTTCTAGTTTCTTTGATTCTTGCTGCGATATTACTCACGATAGCAAGCTGTGCGCTGTTCTTGGGGCGAACTCATTTAGGTTGGAGTGTTACAGCGGACCTTAATATTCTCAACCTTCGTCTTCCTCGTGTTTTAGGCGCAATATTTGCGGGCTGTGGACTGGCTTTAGCGGGGACCATGGTACAGCGAATCACAGTTAACCCAATGGCGAGTCCAGAGGTAATGGGTATTAGCTCTGGTGCAGCATTGGCTTTGGTACTTTGCGCGTGGTTTGGCTTCACACCAACAAGAGGCGAACAAATCCTTTATGGAGGAGTGGGTGCGGCACTAGTGATGATGGTGATCTTGCAGTTTAGTAAACGCTCGAACTATGCTCCATCGCAGTTACTTCTCACGGGTATTGCTGTGAGCGCGGCGCTAGATGCTATCCTTCGAGTGGCGTTGTCATCTGGTCAAGATAATGTACAAGCACTATTAACATGGTTGTCGGGCTCAACTTATTTGGCGAGTTACAGTGATGTGTCGGCATTGGCTATTGGCGTTGTGGTATTGGGAGGCGGGACGTTTATCGCGAGTCGTTGGTTGGATATTCTAAATCTAGGGCAGGTATCTGCTGTCTCGGTTGGAGTGAATACCAAGCGTACCCGATTGTTCTTGCTAGTGATGGCGTCTCTGCTGACGGCTCTGTCGACACTGGTCATTGGTCCCCTCAGTTTTGTCGGACTGCTTGCCCCTCACATCGCTCGTGCATTAGGCCAGTATAAAGCGAAGAACCAACTTATCGTTGCTTGTTTTGTAGGGGCGATATTGATGGTATCTGCTGACTGGCTTGGTCGAACTCTTTGGTTTCCATGGCAATTTCCTGCGGGTTTAATGGCTTCTGTTGTTGGTGGTGGTTACTTCCTCCTTCTACTACGAAAGGCTTAAAAATACGCAGTAAAATGTGACTAGTATCATAAAAATGGCACATTTTAGTGCCATTTTTCATTTCTGCTTTCTGATGATTCTATCATCCTGTTCCACGTCATTTCCCCGATTTTATCTGCACACTTGTTTCTTTTCACGTTCGTCCCTTGTTGGGTGATGGCTATTTCTCTGTTTGATGCTATTTCGGTAAAGATTCAATATATTGATGTTGATTGTGATAATCATTAGCATTCGCATCTGATTGTCAGGGTTACGGAAGAGGTAAGAAAAATGACAACCCATCATGCCCATTTTACTGATGTGGCGGCGAACTGTTTTTGGAATGGACTGTATCGTGAGTCTGCTCTAGTTGAGATTGTGAGTAAGGAAGCTACCAAGTACCTTTGCGCTCCAATTCGAGACGGCAAGTTAATTATTGTTGAGGTATTGAGTGAGTCTAGCACCGGTATTAACCGTTATTCACCATCAATTGAGCTGCGCAATTCACGTGGTGATTACGCAGAGACATTAAGCTTCCAGCAGGCCTGTGAACTCATCATTGCCAATGACGACATTGTTGGTAGCATCGACGCTACGCAGCGCAAGCAATTCCTTGGAGCTGTATCGGAAAGTCATCGCAATACCTGGGTGGCACTTGAGCAGTATGGTCAAAGTCTAGGGGATCAGCAAACATCGTTTGAGGAATCTGAGCAGAGTTTGTATGTCGGGCATTCGTTGCACCCAGCGCCGAAAAGTCGCTCCAATCTTAGCCTTGAAATCAGTAAACAATTATCTCCAGAGTTAAAAGCCAATTTTGCTTTACGTTGGTTTGCAGTGCGCAATGAGTATGTATTTGGTGGTTCGGCAACGGGTAGTGATTGGCGAGAGTATGTTAAGCAGCTTCAGGTGAGCGAAACGACATTACCTGACACCGCCAAACCGTATTTAAATAGTACCGGTTGGCAGGTTCTCCCGATGCATCCTTGGCAAGCGACACAGCTATTAGCGCTGCCTCAAGTTCAGGAACTGACAAACTCAGGAAAGCTAATTGATCTTGGATTCGGACACTCTACATGGTTTGCAACGTCATCCACTCGCGCTATTTATAATCCGACTGCACCATTTATGCTCAAGTTCTCGCTGAGTGTGAAATTGACCAATTCGATTCGCTTGTTATCTGAGAAGGAAGTGAAGAGAGGGACGGCACTTGCAGATATTTGCCAATCACTCTCTGAAGATGCGAGGAAATATTTTGCCAATGGATTGTCTATCATCCACGAGCCCAGTTACTTTGGTTTAAAGGACAACAAGGGTGAGGTTATCGATGAATCATTGGCGACCGTGCGCGACAACCCGTTTGTGGTTGATGACCAACAGCCGATGAAATCTCATGGCGTGCTTGCGACCCTTTGCCAGCAGACTCCTTACAAGCAAAGCGGCTATGCATTGTCCAACGAACTTCTCATGTTGGCGCACCGAAATCAAGCAGATGCCGAAACACTGGCAACGCAATGGTTTGAAGCGTTTTGTGACAATGTTGTAGTACCGATTTTCGAGTTGCAAAGCCAGTTAGGCATTGTGCTACTCGCTCATCAACAGAATATCGTTGTAGAGCTAGACCAAGGTATGCCAACCAAAGGTTACTTTAGAGACTGCCAAGGTGTCGGGTTTACCAAACTCGCTTTTGAACACTTCCCACAACTGGGGAGCCCTGAGACGACAGAGAACTATTGGGATAGAGCAAAAGTAAACCGCTATTTCCCCTACTATCTGATTTTGAATTCATGTTACGGCGTCATAGCAAGCTTATCGCCATTAGTTGAAGAAGCGATTCTATTTGACCTGTTGAAGCAGCGTTTAACTCAACTATACCAATCTGCCCCAGCCGATACAGACTGCCTGCATTATGTGCTCAACTCTGACTCCTTGTGCTGCAAAGGCAACTTCTATTGTTACCTCCAGGGTTTCAACGAGAACTCTATTCCCGATCCTTCGGTTATCTATTTTGAACTTCCTAACTATTTATCACGTTGATTAAAGGATTACGTCGTGAATACAGAACAACTTGTGCGTGATGTTGAGACGCAGTTTACTCATCACCCCAACTTAGGGGCAGTTTCGCTAACAGAACAAGAATGCCAGCTTTTAGGTTTTCCTATGCAGTGGTTAGATAAAACGGGAATTGATAGAGCTTGTTTCTTCCAAATTAACCACACCGGCCTTTGCCATCAGCCTTCTGATCGTTTTCCTTATAGTAAGCAGCAAGACGACTCTACGAGAGGCTATTTGGCTGCACGTCCACCTAAGCCCGAAGGTGAAGTTTACCGTCGATTTGATGTGGCCTTAGAGAAAGTCATATCGTTTCGAACGTTTGATTTCGACAAAGATCTAGCTCGCTTTACCCAATGGATGAACAACCCTCGAGTCGCTGAATTCTGGGAGCAAGCTTGGACGGAAGACAAGCTCAAA
This sequence comes from Vibrio mediterranei, assembly GCF_900088415.1. Taxonomy (GTDB): domain Bacteria; phylum Pseudomonadota; class Gammaproteobacteria; order Enterobacterales; family Vibrionaceae; genus Vibrio; species Vibrio mediterranei. The sequence goes on along the minus strand of NZ_FLLQ01000001.1, from coordinate 999,997 downwards.
GAGTTTGTTGAAAACCGATTCTCTGATGGTTTTACTTTGCCCTTGATTGGCGAAATTGACGGCCAACCATTTGGCTATTTTGAAGTGTATTGGGCCGCCCAAGATAGGTTAGCGCCTTATTATGATTTTCAGGAGTTTGATCGAGGAATCCATCTGCTTGTTGGTGACGAAAATTATCGAGGCAAGCAGTACTTCGATGCATGGTTGCGTGCCTTGTGCCATTACGTTTTCTTAGACGATGTTCGAACGCAACGTATTGTCATGGAACCTAGGTTCGACAATGTGAAGCTGTTCAAACGTCTTGCGAGCAGTGCGTTCGAAAAGCAGTTTGAGTTCAACTTTCCACACAAACGTTCGGCATTAATGATGATGAAACGAGAATTGTTTTTCAATCTCGCTTGGTCGATGGATAGTGAGAGGGCATAAGGTATGGACGCTAGTCAGGCTATTTCTCGGTATTGGTCGCACGCCAATCGGAATTTGGTGGCAAAAATCATCAGTGAGTTTCACTACGAGGGGGCGTTTGAGATAGGCGAGACCTCAGATTCAAACCTCTGTGCCGCTCGTATCGGCAATGCGCAGTATCATTTTCAGGGGCGTAAGCAGATATGGGGCAGCTATCGCATTGATGCCGACTCATTAGTGCGTGTTTGTGAAGAGCAAAATAAGACCGCTGTCGAGGCAAACTTACTATTGGCTGACCTCAAGCTTCATCTCTCAATGAGTGATCATCGAGTCGCTGAGCACGTCGAAGATATGAACGCCACGCTGTATTCCGATTGCTTGATGATGGCTGAGAATGCAAAGCGAACTGCGAGTGACATGTGTTCGATGAGCCTAATTGAACAGCAGGCGGCGATTGCAGGGCACCCTAAGTTCGCCTTCAACAAAGGAAGAAGAGGCTGGGGTGTGTGTGATTTAGAACATTACGCACCGGAATTTAGTGGTCACTTCCAGCTCGTTTGGTTGGCGATTCGTCGCACTAGTTTACAAGTTGGTATTGCCAACAATTTAAACTGGAATCACGATCTTGTAGCAAGCATGCTATCTCCATCTGAAATGGTTCTATTTGAGAACAAACTTGCTGCCGATTCGCTGGCTCCAGAAGACTATCTGTTGATACCTGTTCACCCATGGCAATGGGAGAATAAGTTGGCGATGGCCTACATTAAAGAGATAAGTGATAAGACACTGGTTTATCTTGGCGGAGCTGGTAAGCAGGTCTCGCCGCAGTTATCCATTCGCACTTTGAGTGTCATTGATGATTCGAGCGGTATTCCAGCGTTTGATATCAAACTTCCTCTTACTATTATGAATACCTCGTGTTACCGAGGCATTCCAAGTCGATATATCCAAGCGGGACCTTATGCTTCGAGCTGGATAAAACAGAAATGCGAAACAGATGCTGAACTGCAACAGCTAGGCACTCAAGCGTTGGAAGAGCCAGCAAGTGCGTATTTAGCGTCCACTGCCTATTCGCAGTTACAAGACGCTCCCTATCGATTTCACGAGTTACTCGGCGTTATTTGGCGAGAGTCGGCGGAGAGTAAACTAGAGCAAGGTGAACACGCCTATCTGATGGCATTGCTGTTTGAGATGGACAGTCATGGTCAACCTATGGTGTTAGAACTGATCAAGCAGTCTGGTCTGACGGCGACACTATGGCTAGAAAAACTGTTTGCTGCGGTTGTGATTCCTTATTATCACTTGCTGGTGAAGTATGGAATATCGCTCATCGCTCATGGGCAAAACGTCACAGTAGTCTGTCGTGACGGCATTCCTGAGCGAATTCTATTAAAAGATTTTCAAGGTGATATGCGATTAGTTCAAACGGACATTCCTGAGCTAGATGCACTGCCAGATATCGTCAAGCAAGTCACTACACGTCTACCGGAAGAGCTGATTATTCATGATCTGCAAACCGGTCATTTCGTTACAGTGCTTAGATTTTTATCTCCGCTGCTTGAGAAAATTGAGGTGACAGAGCTGGAGTTTTACTCCGTATTAGCGAGAACCATCCGACAATATCAAGCCCGACATCCAGAGCTTGCTTCACGTTATGAAGCACTGAACCTATTCAAACCACAGATCCTAAAACTGGGCCTCAATCTGTCTAAATTCAGGCACGACACCGATAACAGCAGCGACCGTATGCTTCCGGATATGGATCTTTATATGGACAACCCACTTTATTTTTCAGAGCGATAAGGACGACTACTATGGCAAATTCAAAGCAACACGAAATATACGATCTTGTAGGGATAGGCGCAGGTCCTTTCAATTTGAGCATTGCTGCGCTGTCTAATGAAGTTAATACACTAAAAACCGTATTCTTAGAGGCACGAAGTGAGTTTTCATGGCATCCGGGGTTATTACTGGATGGTGCTAATATGCAAACTCATTTCTTAAAAGATCTTGTTAGCGCTGTCTGTCCGACGAGTGAATATTCATTCTTAAATTACCTCGTCTCTAATAAAAAGTATTATCGTTTTTTGAGTACGGAACAGAGCTGTATTAGTCGACAAGAGTTTTCTGATTACCTTTCTTGGGCAAGTAAAAATATGCCTAACGTTGTGTTTGATAGTGCGGTACAGAATATTGAGAAGCACGATGGCCTATATCATATTCACACTAAAGATTCGGTTTATCGTGCCCGACATATTTGTCTTGGAACGGGCAAAACGCCGTATTTCCCCGAATGCACCAAGCCTTCTCTAGGTGCCAATGTATTTCATGCTGCCGAAATTGGTCTGCGAGAGCGGAACTTAACAGGAAGAAGAGTCACCATTATTGGAGGAGGGCAGTCTGGTGCTGATATATTCCTAAATGTTTTAAGGGAGAAATGGGGTAAACCAAGTCATTTAAACTGGGTGACAAGAAGAGCGAACTATCAACCTTTAGATGAAGCTGCCTTTACCAATGAATACTTTACCCCGGAATACGTTGATACGTTTATTGGATTAAACGACAAGGTAAAACAACGTGAAATCGCCCATCAAAAACTTACTTCTGACGGTGTTACTCAGAAATGCCTATTGGAGATATATCAAGAGTTATATCAACGATTTGACGTTATGAAAGAAGAGCGTTGGATAGAGCTTCTCCCGCATCGCACTCTGACGGCACTGGAAGAAACATCACAAGGGCTGAAGCTCAACTACGCTAACGCCATCACTGAAACAGACGAAGAAGACAATGCCGACGTAGTCATTCTAGCAACGGGGTATCAAGGGCAATTACCTTCCTGTGCTAAAGCACTTGAAAGTAGCTTTAAGCGTGACCAAAACAGACAGATTCGACTCAATGGAGCATTTTCTATTGAACTGAGTGATAGTGATGAAATAGGTAATGTATTTGTGGTGAATGCAGGTTTACATTCACACGGAATTGCTGAGCCGCAATTAAGTTTGGCAGCATGGCGTGCGGCGAAAATAATAAATCAAGTTGCAGGCCAAGTAGCTTTTGATATCGAGGCTGTTAATGGTCTTATGAATTGGGGAAACATTAAGATGGAACGTTGTGAAGAAAGGGCATTAAAAGAATTAGCTACTTCTTAAATAACAAAAACATCAACTATATAACTGGGTTATTAACGACTAATTATTGCAAAACGTGACAAATTAATAATAGAAATGGTAATAATTATCATTTATCATTCGTTTCGCTTGTGGAGCGGACGTGCTACACCAAAAGCGCTGCCGATAATTAGAGTTAATAACCAAAAATGTAAAAGAGTCATAAAATGAAAATCAGCTCAAGGAAGTTCCCCCTTAACGCCATTTTGGCGACCATGATAGTGTCAGGTGTTTCAGCTTCAGCAGTGGCGGAAACTGAATCGTCAAATACCGCTACGAATACCGATGAAAAAATGGTGGTGGTAGCGAGCCGCACTCCAAAAAGTATTAGTGAAATTCCAGGTACGGTTTGGTATGTGGGTGCAGAGGAAATTGAAGAACAATATCGCGCAGGTAAGAGTTTGGATGAAATTCTTGCGGCAACTGTGCCCTCACTAGATGTAAGTAGTGGTGGTCGAACGCACTCTGGTCAAAACCTACGTGGTCGAAGCATCATGGTAATGATTGATGGTGTGTCACTGCAGTCAGTTCGTTCTATTAGTCGTCAGTTAGACTCCATTGACCCGTTTAATATTGAACGTATTGAAGTGCTATCAGGTGCGACGTCGGTATATGGCGCTGGTTCGAGTGGTGGTGTCATTAATATTGTGACGAAAAAAGCACAAAGCGACGATCTTCAATTTGAATCATTTGTCGGGGGTACATCAGGCTTTAACTCTAGTGAAGACGGTGATTATAAGCTCGCTCAGTCTGTTTCTGGCGGTAGCGACAAAGTGCGTGGTCGTGCATCGGTTGCTTACACCAAGACTCAAGCTTACTACGATGCGAATGGTAAAATGGTGACGCCTGATATCACTCAAGGCTCGACTCAGTTCAACGAGACAGTCGACTTATTGGGTAATATGCAAATTAGCCTTACTGATACTCAAGACCTTAACCTATTAGCTCAGTACTACAATAGTCAACAAGATTCGCCTTACGGTTTGTACTTTGAACAGGACAACAATGGTGTCTATAAGTTTGTTGATGTTCGCAAAGGCTATGAGGCTGATCGTCAGCAAGGCACTGAGCGTTATATGCTAAGTGCACAATACACCAATCAAAGCTTCCTGAATCATTTGCTCATTGCTGAGCTATCGTATCGTAAGGAAGATCATACGTTCTCACCATACACCCAAGATGGTGGAACATCACTTAAGTTAAGTTCATCTAACCAAAATACCGATATCTTCGCGCTAAAAACGGCGTTAAGTAAATCGTTTGATAAGCTGCAATTAACTTATGGTGTTGATGGATTTATTGACCGATTCTCAAGCGATCAGGCACTTTATAACCAAACCATCACGGAAAATACCGGTGGCTTGGTTAACAAGATTGATTCTATTCAAGGACGTTATCCAGGGATTGATACTTATGCCTTAGCGGGTTTTGTTCAAGCTGAATACGCACTGACCACTGACTGGATGCTCCAAGGTGGCTATCGTTATCAGTACATGAACACCAAAGTAGATGACTTTAAGAAAAATGCCAGTACAGCGCTCGTTCCGGGTGGTGAAACGGACTACTCTGCGAATTTATTCAACTTGGGCACTATTTACCATCTTGATCAAACCTCGCAAGTTTGGGCTAACTTCTCTCAGGGCTTTGATCTAGCAAACCCAGCGAAGTACTACGGCAAAGATCCTTCGGTCAATGTTAACGATACTAAACTAGATGGTATTCGTACCAATAGCTACGAAGTGGGTTATCGTAGCGATTGGGATAAAGTGTCACTGCAAACGGCGGCATACTACTCATACTCTGATGGTTCGGTTGAATACTCGGCTGATCAAAGTATTAAAGGTATATCCAATCCAATCCGCATTTACGGTGCGGAAGCTCAATTAACGTACTGGGCGACCAACAATCTTCAATTAGGTGCAACAGGCCACTATGTGGTTTCTGAAGAGAAAGCAGACACTGGTTGGGAAGCGTACAAGGCGATGGAAGCCAGTGTTCCAAAAGCAAGTGCTTGGTTAGGCTGGTATGAAGACAACTACAACGTGAAGCTGCAAAGTCTATCATCGTTTGACTACAAGGATGCGGATGATCGTAAACTTGAAGGTTATACCGTTGTTGACCTAATGGGTAGCTACAAGCTGCCAGTGGGTAGCCTTGGCTTTGGTATTAAAAACCTATTCAATGCTGACTACCAAACCACTTGGAGCCAGCGTGCAACATACTGGTATAGCGGTACTCCAGCACTATATGACTACAAAGGTCGCGGACGTACGTTTACTTTGAACTATCAAGTGAAGTACTAATTGTTGTGATAAATAAAAGGTCTAGCACAGTCTAGACCTTTTTACTTTCAATCTGTCGGCGATGTTAGTTACGCTTTGGACCAGTTCTCACCAAGTCTTTGCCGTTTTCATATACATCTTGAGAGACCCAACGCCCTAGCAGAAGCTCGTGTTTGTCGCTTAATACCGCCACAAATGGACGACCATCAGAATTAGAAGTTGCTAACGCGATGCCAGCAACATCTTTTAGTCCCAATGCCCCACTTTCTACTTGAATGAGAAAGTTCTCTAGCTGCTCAAGCGTTTCAATTACATCATTTTCAATATTCATCAGATTCTATCTCTTGCAGATAATGACTGGTGGCGTACTCTACCTAAGTTAAACCAAGAAACCAATAATAGGCTGGGTAGTAAATGAAAAAAGTGTTGATAGCGGGCTTTGATATGTTTGGAGACAACACGATTAATCCTGCGTTGGAAGCGATCAAGCAACTATCCAATCAGCAGCTCCAGGGCGCAAAAATACAGGTATGCAAAGTACCTGTCACACAATATGAATCTATCGACACAGTGATTGCCGCTATTGAGACTCACCAACCCGATGTAGTTCTAACGGTTGGGTTAGGTGCAGGACGAGCTGCGATTACACCTGAACGAGTTGCAATTAATGTCGATGATTTTCGTATCGCTGATAATAATGGTAATCAACCGATTGATGTTCCTATTGTGAACGATGGGCCCGATGCGTATTTCAGCACGCTGCCTATTAAAGCGATAACACTAAAACTCCAACAACAGGGTATTCCTTGTCAGGTATCTAATACGGCGGGGACGTTTGTGTGCAATCACCTATTTTACGGTGTGCAACATTACTTGCGGGGTAGTGGTATTAAACATGGTTTCATTCACGTTCCATTGTTACCTGAGCAAGATATTGACGGCAGTCAGCCCACTATGTCGTTGGATAAGATTGTCGAGGGGCTGAGACTTGCCGCTCAGGTTGCGCTTAATTGTGATAAAGACAGTAAAGTGGGTGCAGGACAGATTTGCTGACAGAAGAGAAGCGAGTACCAAGAACACGGTGAACTCGTGTTCTTGGTAAAGTTGACACTACAATTGATCTTTCAGTCGAGCCATATAATACGTCGAGATAAATTCACCGTCTCGAAAGACTGAGCACAGCGCCTCACCTTCAATCTCAAAACCGAATTTAGAGTAGAGGGCGATAGCTGCTTTATTATCGGCGTTTACTTCGATCTGTACCCTTTGAACATTGAGCCAATTATCTGTTAGGTCTAACACGGTTTCCACCAATCGACTACCAATGCCTAAACCATGATATTCATCATGAACTCCAATCCCAAAGCTTGCACAGTGTGCCGTTCTTGGGCGCTGAGAGTGTTCCAGTCCAATATTACCGACAATTTTTCCGTCTAATTCGGCTACGTAGCTATACACCCCGACAGGCATATTACTTAGTCTTTCTTGCCACATTGCGACCGAAGGTAAAGGCAGTTGCAGGGTTTCTCGTTGTGCTTTTGGTTGCGAATAGAGCTGACTCAGACCCTCTGCGTCTCGTAGTTCTGTTGGTCGAATAATAACGTTCATGTCAGCCTCCTCGCTTGTGATGTTGTTAACCCCTATAACTAATTGAATTTTTTATCATAAGCAAGCGCTTTATCTTATTGGATTGAGATTAGGCACGTGTTTCAAACGAGACAGAAACCAAAGCATGGTCGGTACTGAGATCATCAATGCCAAATATGGGGTCAATAATATGTTTGTTAGTGAGCTGATAGTCAGTCACCTCAAACATTGAGCGTTCATAGTTAGGGCAAAACTCACTGGATAGAAGAATATGGTCTAATCGACTGCCAGACTCACCATAGTAATGAGTGATAGGTGGCTTAATCTCATCTACAGGGCGAACCGGCTTACCTTTTGGTACTAAATCCCAACTGTCGTGAAAATGATAAGCTTTGATGTCTGCGCGGGTATCTTTCCTTCGATGACGGTATTGGCTTCGAAATGGTTCGAACTCGTTACTGCCAATATTGTTGTTGAAATCGCCAAGCAGTAAAAAAGGTCGTTGGTAGCGTTGTTTATTTTGCACTATTGCTTGGTGCAACGCGCCTGCCTCTTGAATTCGCATCAACGATGAAAGTGTCTGACCTTGCGTTTCAACGAGCCAAGCATCGACAGTAGACTTGTTGTCTAGATTCTCGTCAGGCAGCGTTGGTCTTTTTGACTTGAGATGAACGTTGTACATGTCTAACTCCCCGATCCCCTCAATATTCAAGGAAATGTGTAATGCTGGACGGCTGAACTCGCCTTCAAAAGGCGCAAGGGAGGTGAGATTTGAATGTCGGACGATTGGGTAACGAGAGGCAAAAGCTAAAGCTGGGTGAGAATAAATATATCCGGATTCTAACCGTGGCTCAGTATTGTAAGTAAAATAACCATAACCCAATGATTTAACTAAAGCCCGCAGCGCTTCTACTGAAAACACTTCCTGAAAAGCAATGACATCGGAGTTGAGTTCGTTCAGCGTTTGCTTTAGCCACAGTGTTTTTTGTTGCCATTGTTTTGCCGTGTAGATGTTCTCCATCTCATAATAGGCAAACGGTGGCTCTACAAAATTACATAAGTTGCAGGTGGTGACTTTTAATTTATTTATCTGTGTCAACGTATTAGACTCCACTAAAACTCATGTCTAATCGTGAGCATACATTTCCCAAATTAAAAATAACAGCTCCTTAGGAATTGATAATGTCTTCAACGCAAAGCGCTAGCGGATGGCGAACCCCAAAAAACTTTCTCATCATTATCTCGATTATAGTGCCAATTGCGTTTTCGAGTTGGATGGCATTGCTGAACAACTTCGTAATTGAGAAAGCTAATTTTGATGGTTCCGATATTGGTCTATTGCAAAGTGTTCGTGAGATCCCTGGATTTCTAGCCTTCACTACCGTCTTTGTTTTGCTGTTCATTCGAGAACAGAAGTTCATGATTGTTTCTTTGTTACTGCTGACCTTTGGCACGGCGATTACGGGTATGTTTCCCTCGGTTGCCGGTTTGCTAATTACGACATTAATTATGTCGACGGGTTTTCACTACTTTGAAACACTAAAGCAATCCCTATCACTGCAATGGTTAAGCAAAGAAGAGGCGCCTGAAGTGCTGGGTAAACTCATCTCTGTAGGAGCATTAGCTTCGCTCTTAACCTATGGCGCGCTATGGGTGATGGTTGAGGTGTTCAAGCTAGACTACGTATGGGTTTATGGAATTAGTGGCGGTATTGGTTTTGTCTTAGTGCTGTTTATTGCCTTGGCTTTCCCACAATTCAAAACGGAAACCCCTCAGACTAAAAAGCTGGTGCTGCGTAAGCGTTACTGGCTGTATTACGCCCTAACGTTTATGAGTGGAGCAAGAAGGCAGATCTTTACCGTCTTTGCCGGTTTCTTAATGGTGGAAAAGTTTGGTTATAGCGTCTCTGATATCACACTCCTTTTCTTGATTAACTACTTGTTTAATTTTCTATTTGCTAAAAAAATCGGTCGGTTTATTGGTGTTGTTGGTGAACGTAAGGCTCTTATGTTTGAGTATGTTGGACTGATCTTTGTTTTTGTGGGTTATGGACTGGTTCAAACGGCAGAATGGGCCGCGGCGCTTTACGTTATTGACCATCTTTTCTTTGCGCTAGCGTTAGCTATCAAAACCTATTTCCAAAAAATCGCAGACCCAGCGGATATGGCGTCTACGGCGGGAGTATCCTTTACCATTAACCATATTGCAGCTGTTGTCATTCCTGTTACCTTTGGATTCATTTGGCTGATTTCACCTTCAAGTGTGTTCTATATTGGCGCAGGAATGGCCGTGATTTCACTATTGTTGTCACTTAACATTCCTCGAAAGCCCGAAGAAGGCAATGAGGTAAGAGTACTTAACTGGAATTAGGTTAATGCCGAACCGATCCTAGAAACAAAAAAGCCACTTGGTAACAAGTGGCTTTTGCTTATGGGTTTATCGTAATTAGATGTCGAAACGGTCCGCGTTCATCACTTTGACCCAGGCGGAGACAAAATCGCAAATAAAGGTCTCTTTGGCATCATCACAAGCATATACTTCTGCCAACGCACGCAGTTGCGAGTTTGAACCAAACACCAAGTCAGAGCGTGTGGCTTTCCACTTGGTTGCACCTGTTGCTCTCTCTAAACCGACAAACTCCGTAGCCTCTTCGTTACTCGGACGCCACTCGACATTCATATCGGTTAGGTTGATGAAGAAATCATTGCTAAGAACACCTTTACGCTCTGTAAGAACGCCATGCTCACTATTGCCGAAGTTTGCGCCTAGAACACGCAAACCACCAATCAAAACAGTCATTTCTGGCGCTGTTAGTGTTAGCAGTTGAGCTTTATCTAGCAGTAAATCTTCTTCAGACACTGAGTAGGCTTTTTGTGCGTAGTTGCGGAATCCATCGACTACGGGTTCGAGAACATTAAAGGATGTTTCATCGGTTTGAGAAGCCATTGCGTCCACGCGACCAGCAGTAAATGGAACCTCAACGTTAGTACCTGCTTCTAGGGCTGCTTTTTCAATCGCAGCGTTACCGCCAAGGACAATCAGGTCAGCAATGGAAACCACTTTGTTACCATCAGCTTGATTGAACTCCTCTTGAATTGCTTCAAGGGTTGCTAGAACACGTTCAAGTTGCGCTGGCTGGTTTACTTCCCAGCTGCGTTGAGGCGCAAGGCGAATACGTGCTCCGTTAGCGCCCCCGCGGAAATCAGAGCCTCTGAAGGTCGATGCGGATGACCACGCGGTGTAAACCAGTTCAGAAATGGTTAAGCCTGAAGTAAGGAGCTTGTGCTTCAATTCTTTAATGTCTGTGTCATCGATCATGTCACCAGAAACTGCAGGTAATGGGTCTTGCCAAATGAGATCTTCACTCGGAGCTTCTTCGCCTAGATAGCGAGATTTTGGTCCCATATCACGATGAGTCAATTTGAACCAAGCGCGTGCAAAAGCATCTGCGAATTGGTCTGGGTTATTATGGAAACGTTTAGAAATTTCCCCGTAGATAGGGTCCATACGCATTGCCATGTCGGCAGTGGTCATGATAGTGGTGACTTTCTGTGATGCATCATGAGCTTTTGGGGCCATATGGTCTTCTGGAACCCCTACAGGTACCCATTGCCAAGCGCCAGCTGGACTTTTAACAAGATCCCAATCGTAGCCAAACAACATATCAAAGTAGCCGTTGTCCCATTGGATTGGGTTTGGAGTCCAAGCTCCTTCGATACCACTGGTTGTTGTGTCATCTCCCAAGCCGCTGCCAAAGTGGTTACGCCAACCGAAGCCCATTTCTTCCATTGGTGCCGCTTCCGGTTCTGGGCCCATCAGTTCAGGATCGCCTGCACCATGCGTTTTACCGAATGTATGGCCACCGGCAACAAGTGCAACGGTCTCTTCGTCATCCATGCCCATTCGAGCGAATGTGTCTCGGATATCACGGCCAGAAGCAAGGACGCTTGGCTCCCCGTTTGGTCCTTCAGGGTTAACGTAGATAAGTCCCATCTGTACCGCAGCGAGTGGATTCTCTAGTTGACGATCGCCGGAGTAACGCTCATCGCCTAACCAATCACTTTCCATGCCCCAATAAACGTCTTCCTCAGGTTCCCAAATATCTTCACGGCCACCCGCGAAACCAAAGGTTTTTAGCCCCATTGATTCTATGGAAACATTACCTGCAAGAATAAATAGATCTGCCCATGAAAGAGCTTTGCCATATTTTTGTTTTACTGGCCATAACAGGCGACGAGCTTTATCTAAATTACCATTATCTGGCCAGCTGTTTAGTGGTGCAAAACGTTGGTTGCCTGAGTTAGCGCCGCCACGTCCATCCGCCGTACGGTAAGTACCAGCCGAGTGCCAAGCCATACGAATCATAAAGGGACCATAGTGCCCATAGTCAGCGGGCCACCAGTCTTTTGAATCGGTAAGAACCGTTTCGATAGCTTGCTTAACTTCTTTTAGATCAAGTGTTAGAAATGCCTTCTTGTAATCGAAGGAAGGATCGTACGGGTTACCTTTTTTATCATTCTGATGAAGAATTCTGAGGTTAAGTTGATTAGGCCACCATTGTCGGTTTTGTGTACCTTTACCACCAACTCGAGTATGACTGCCATGCATCACTGGGCATTGCCCTTTTCCTGCGCCACTATGGTGTTTCATTTTCATCTCCATAATTTGAAATGTCCTTAAAAGCGAATGCGAATAAGGAAAATAACTAACACTGTGCACGTCCATTTCGCTGTAATACATTCGATTCTTGTAGTTACAGTATGGTCGTTTGTATCACAATAAAACAACAAAAATGATTGAGTAAAATTGATTTAAATCAAGCAATTAAATAAGAATGATACTCTTTACAATAACTTACAAAATGTAAGGCTATTATGTTTAAATGCTTCAAGAGTGTAAGACACATATTTGTAGGAAAGTGAGAACAGGTGCTATTTTTTCGAAATCAAAAAGCTAGAGAGCGGAACAAAAAAAGGGATACCCGCTGAGTAGGTATCCCTTTGGCATTCTTAGATCGCTGTTATGCAACGACTATGAAGAATAGGGTGGTCGCTACAATACCAATCAACGCATATGGGAACTGCGTTACGGCATGTTGCATTGATGTACATCCAGATCCTTGAGCCGATAGCACCGTGGAGTCACTGAAGAAACATGAATGACTACCTGCTGCTGATGCTGACAGCATAGCGGCGATGGTTAAGTGCAGTGGAACACCAATTTGCTCCGCGAGAGGAAGAATAATTGGCATTGCGACCGCAAAGGTCCCCCAGGATGATGCTGATGCAAAGACAAGGCCGCCTGTTACTAGGAAGATCAGGGCTGGGAAGTACTGTGCTGACAAGTATGGGCTTACAGTCTCAATTACGTACTGTGTTAGCCCCAATGAGTCGTTAACACTCTTAAGCATAAAGCCGCCAATCACTGTAGCTAGAGGCAGTAACATGACCTTAATGCCATCGTACACTGCATCGAACAGTTCATTCATGGTGACTAGTTTTTGAATGCCGTAGAAACAGATAGTAAAGATAATGGCAACAAACACACCTGCTAATAGGTCAATACCGAAGTACCAAGAGGCTCCGACCAGAACAACCATTGGCAATAGGAAGTTAATTAGTCCCATAGTCGGGTTTGAGTGTGCTTTGATGTCAGCACCAAAGTCGATATCTGTTGCGCCATCTGGTTTAACTTGACCGTTGCGAGCGCGCTCTTCTGCTTTTTTCATTGCGCCTAGGTCTGGCATTTTGCCAATAGCTACGAAGAAAACAATCGCCAACGTTACCCAGCCATAAGCCATATACGGAATGGCTTGAATGTACGCAGCAATACCTTGTCCTGGTTCAGCAACTTCATTGGCTTCCAATAGAGAACTGAAGAAGATAGCCCAAGTAGAAATTGGGACCAGAATACAGATAGGTGCTGCCGTTGAGTCAACAAGATAAGCGAGCTTCTCGCGTGAAACCTGATAGCCATCAGTAATTTTCTTCATTGATGACGAAATCGCAATGGCGTTCAAGTAGTCATCAATGAAAATCAGAATACCTAGAAAAAATGTCATCAATAGCGATTGATTGCGGCTCTTAACTTTGTTCACCAGCATGTCACTGAAGCTAAGGATACTGCCACCTTTTTCTAGAATCGCAATCAGGCCACCCATTAGACCGCAGACGAGAATGATCCATGCGATGGTTTCATTCATCATCACATCCATCGAAATGCCAACGATCTGTTCTACTGCTTGAGTAGGGTCAAGCAGTAGAACACCGGCAATGGTGCCACTGAATAGTGCTTCAACGGTGCGGTGTGTGGTTAATGCAAAGACAAGTACTAACGATGTCGGTAACAGTGCCAACCAGCCGTAGCTTTCGCCTTCAACATGATTGAGTCCAATCGAGGTAAAGGTTATAAACAGGAAGACTATTGTAAGGCTAACCGCCAAATGTTTACTGCTTATTTTGAGCGGCGCCTCCAGCGCCTTTGTCTGCGTAGTCATAAAACTCATTCCTTTCGTTATGCAGAGTGAAGCATCCAATCAATTTCTAACGGTGTAATAATGCGTTCGAATTCGGCCAGTTCACTTCGTTTGCAAGCGAGATACATATCAATAAAGTCTTGAGAGAAAAAGGCACCTAATTCACTGGCTTCAAGCTGTGTCAGTGCATCAGACATACGCGTTGGTAGGTCTACGGCGTTTTCACTAAGAGCTGGTGGACATTGTTCTTGGGTATAGTTATCACTCGCTAATACGGCTGAGAGTACTACTGCAGCGAGAATGTATGGATTGACATCCGCACCTGCGATGCGATGTTCAATACGACGGTTTTTACCATCGCTAATTGGAACGCGAAGGGCTACGCCTCGGTGGTTCTCACCCCAATCCGCTTTTGTTGGTACGTAAGCACCAGGCACAAAACGGCGGTAAGAGTTCACGTTAGGACATAGGAGGGCCATCGCATCCGAAATCTGCGATAACATTGCAGCCATAGTTTGGTAGAACAGTGGGCTTGCAGAGTCATCGTCTTTATTGGTAAACAGGTTATCGCCTTGCTCATCGATAAGGCTGATGTGCATGTGCTGTCCATTTCCTGCTTCTTCAAGGAAAGGTTTTGCCATGAACGTGGCATCAAAACCATGTTTGTGGGCGATTTGTTTAATAAGACGCTTAGAGAAAATGATTTCGTCACATACGCGAAGTACGTCTTGTGAGTGATTAAAGTTAATTTCAAACTGACCCGGTGCAGATTCTGATAGTGCACCGGCCGTATTTAAACCTTGATCAGCGGCTGCAGCGTTAAGCTCAGCTAGGAAGTCAGCATAATCATCAAGCCCATCGACATCATAGACTTCGGTATCTCTTTCACGTCGATTCTTCGTCGGATTAATAGCGGTTTGCAGTTCACCATTTTCACCGCGTTCTTTATCAATGAGGTAAAACTCGAGCTCTAAAGCAACAACTGGAAACATGCCTTTTGAATGCAGAGTATTCAACATACGGTCGATGATGTTGCGGATGAACAAACGGTGAGGGGTTTTTCCGTCATCTTCCATCATGCTGAGTAGCAGTTGTCCGGTACCTTCCTTTGCTGTTGGTAGCAAAGTGCCAGCGACAGGAAAGCAAAGGTTATCGGGTTCGCCAAGATCTTCACCTAATCCTGCTGATTCAACAACAGCACCTTTGGTATCGAGCGTAATAGTAGAAAGAGGAAGAGCAACACCTTTCACTAACTTGTCTAAGGAATCTACTGGTATGCGTTTACCGCGTGGTGTTGCGTTGACGTCCGTGAAAATGAGGTCAACGTACTTAATTTCTGGCCAACTTTGTCGAAAATTTTTAACTTCCTGTAAATAGGTATCCATCTTTACTACTCCTAGTGGCCCCACTCTTTGATGAAAAATTAGCTTAGTGTTTAACAAAAAGAACACAAGAGCCATGTCTTAAATGGGGTTTTTGGCTGTTTTATAAACTTATGTAATTGTTTTTATTGTGATTTGTTTAATTTGGTGATTATTTCGACCTTGTTAAACGTTAACTAATTTGTAACAGTTGATCGCCTTTTGCTCAATATATCGAGCGAAATTAGTGCTTTTTTTGAACAAAATAGAGATCGAAGTCACGATTTGGAACCTATTTTGAACACTTGTGTTGATAATTTTGTACATGGGTTGTACGGTTTTTGTTAAATAAATCGAACGTGAGTGTGACAATGTCTGAGATAAGAAAACCGATAATAGGACTCGTAAGCTGTAAGAAAGAGCTCGCTGGATATCAGATACAGGCATTGAATGAGTTCTACCTTCAAGCAGTGAAAGACTTCGGTGGCACACCAATCATTCTTCCATCTGTAATAGAAGACAGTGAGTTAGATAGAGTGTTGGCGGTTTGTGATGGATTGTTATTCCCTGGTAGTCATTCCAATGTGGCGCCTCATCGATACAACGGCTCACATGAAGAACTAAAGAAAGATGAAGCGCGAGATGAATTAGCTATTCAGCTTATACGCCGTGCTATAGATATGAACATTCCGTGCCTTGGTATTTGTCGTGGATTCCAAGAGATGAACGTGGCGTTAGGGGGAAGCCTAAACCCTGCGGTTTACGAAGCAGGTTTCGATGACCATCGCGAAAGCGAATCAAAAGATTTTAATGAGAAGTATGCACCCGCTCATCCTGTTTATGTTGAAAGTGACGGTATCTTTCAACAATGGTTAGTTAAAGCAGAGTGGAATCAAACGGAGAAGTTTGAAGTAAATACGCTTCATAATCAGGGAGTTGAGAAGCTGGCTACAACCTTAAAAGTAGAAGCTAAAGCGCCTGATGGTCTAGTAGAAGCTTTTAGTCTGCCTGGTCAAAAATATTTTGTTGGCGTGCAGTGGCACCCAGAATGGCAAGCAAAACACAATCATTTCTCACAAATTTTATTTAAAGAATTTATTATGTCAGCTTCACAGTAATTTAGAGGCTGAATGCATGGATAACCACCAGATTGGTAAAAATATCGCTCAACTAAGAAAAGAGCGAGGACTTTCACAACGAGAACTGGCAGAAAAAGCGGGCATCACCCATAGCGCTATTTCTTCAATCGAGAATGCCAAAGTGAGTCCTTCGGTGAGTTCTCTGCAAAAAATAGTGAACGTTTTTTCGTTGTCTCTTTCAGAGTTTTTTACTCTTGAGCAACAAGAAAATAAAGAGATTAAGGTCGTAGTTAAACCAGAAGACCTCATTGAAATTGGCAGTGAAAATGTCTCAATGAAGTTGGTTAACAATGGCAGCAATAAACAAGAAATCGGCTTTCTTATTGAAGAATATGGGCCTAACAGTACAACGGGCGCATCCAATATCAAGCATGAAGGTGAAGAAGTCGGCACCGTATTAAGTGGTGAAGTTGAACTTGAATATAACGGGGAGACCTACCTAATAAAGGCAGGGGAGTCTTACGTTATTGATACAACGATTCCACATAAATTTACTAATCACTCCGATAAGGCTTGCAGAATGATAAGTGCACACACGCCAAAAGCATTCTAGCGCCTTGAGGTAACCAAGGAGAGCGTATGAAAACGCAGCAACAATGGATTGAACAACGAAATGCTCTAAATATCGAGCAAAGAGCGTTTCTAAATGGTGAGTATACCGCAGCAGCAGATGGCAAGACGCTAGAGGTCGTAAACCCAGCTACCGATGAAATCATTGCTAATATTGCACGTTGCCAAACTGCCGATGTTGATTGTGCTGTATATTACGCAAGACAAGCATTTAAACAAGGTGAATGGAGTCAAATTGCTCCAGCGGCGCGTAAAGACGTACTGTTGAAGTTTGCTGCTCTTATTGATGAAAATGTTGAAGAATTAGCGCTATTAGAAACACTTGATACTGGTAAGCCGATTGCACACAGTGTGTCGACGGATATTCCCGGCGCAGCGAAATCTATTCGCTGGTATGCGGAAGCCATCGACAAAGTTTATGGTGAAGTTGCACCTACAGAAAAAGATGTTCACGCCTTTATCTCTCATCAAGCGATCGGTGTTGTCGCTGCTGTTGTTCCGTGGAACTTCCCGCTATGGATTGGTTGTTGGAAGTTAGGTCCAGCCTTGGCTGCGGGCAACAGTGTCATCCTAAAACCATCAGAAAAGTCTTCATTAACGGCAATCTTCTTAGGCAAACTGGCGAATCAAGCAGGTATTCCAGCGGGTGTATTTCAAGTTATTACTGGTTATGGCCATGAAGCGGGAGAAGCGTTGGCACGTCACGAAGATGTAGATTGTATCGCTTTTACAGGCTCAACTCGTGTGGCTGGTCATCTTATGATTGCCTCCGGTGAAACTAACCTAAAACGTGTCTGGGCTGAGGCTGGTGGTAAGAACGCAAATATAGTCTTTGATGATTATGCCGATCTTGACCGCGCAGCTGCAGAAACAGCCGCAGGTTGTTTCTATAACCAAGGTGAAGTATGCGTAGCAGCAACACGCCTTTTGGTTCACGAAAGCATTAAAGATGTATTTATCGATAAAGTGATTAGCGCAGCTCAGGGTTTCATACCTAAAGATCCAATGGATCCCACGTCTTCTATGGGGGCGCTTATCGACCGTGAACACAAAGAAAAAGTGCTCGATTACGTTAAGTTAGGTCAAGATGCAGGGGCTACGCTGCGCTGTGGTGGTGACGCAGGCGGTAAAGGCGCCTTTGTTGAACCAGTGATTCTCGATAATGTGGACAACAGTATGCGTGTGGCTCAAGAAGAGATCTTTGGCCCAGTGTTATGCGTCATTCCATTTAAAACAGAGCAAGAAGCTATCGCTATTGCTAATGACTCCAAATATGGCTTAGGCGCTGCACTTTGGAGTGACAATATTAATCGCGTACATCGAGTCGCAAAGCAGTTAGAAGCTGGCTCTGTGTGGGTGAACAACTACAACGAGGGCGATATGACCGTCCCATTTGGTGGATTCAAAATGAGTGGTAATGGACGTGACAAGTCGATTCATGCCATCGAAAAATTCACTGAAACCAAGACGACATGGATTCGTCTCCAACCTTAAGCCTGAAGCTGTAATCGAAAGGAATATAACCATGAACAAACATACTGATTCATATTATGCTCACTCAATCCCGAATGTAAGTGAGTACCCACAACTGCAAGACAATATTGAGTGTGATGTGTGTGTCGTAGGCGCGGGTTTCTCGGGTCTTTCCTCAGCTCTTCATTTAGCAGAAAAAGGCTTTAAGGTTGTAGTGCTGGAGAATGCGAAAGTAGGGTTCGGCGCGACAGGTCGTAATGGCGGCCAGATTGTTAACAGCTATAGCCGCGACGTAGACGTTATTGAGAGTCGCTATGGTGAAAAGCAAGCTAAGGCACTGTGTGACATGATTTTTGAAGGTGGTGATATCATTCGCGGCCTTATCGACAAACATAACATTGATTGTGATTTCAAGCTGGGGGGAATGTTTACTGCTCTGAATAATAAGCAATTAAAAGGTCTAGAAGAGCACAAAAAGCACTGGGAACGTTATGGTAACGATCAGCTTCGTATGATGGATGCGAGCGAAGTGGAAGCCGCAGTCGGTACCACTGCTTATAAAGGCGCTCTACTGGATATGCGTGGTGGCCATATTCACCCACTCAAACTGGCGTTGGGCGAAGCAGCAGCTGTAACGGCACTTGGCGGACAAATTTTCGAACAGTCCGGTGTGACTCGCCTGGAAAAAGGCGCCAATCCTGTTGCTCATACAGAAAAAGGCAGCGTAAAAGCGAAATACATCGTTCTTGCGGGTAATGCTTACCTTGGTGGGCTTGCTCCAAACATCAGCAATAAAGCGATCCCGTGTGGTACTCAGGTCGTAGCCACTGAGCCCCTTTCCGAGGCGCAACTTAAAGAGATCTTGCCATCAGATTACTGTGTTGAAGACTGCAACTATCTATTGGACTACTTCCGTCTTAGCGCGGACAAGCGCTTACTATTTGGTGGCGGTGTAGTTTACGGTGCTCGTGACCCAGAAAATATCGAAGGCATCATTCGTCCTAAGATGGAGAAGATCTTCCCACAATTAAAAGGTATCGGTATTGATTATAAGTGGACGGGTAACTTCCTACTGACTTATTCCCGCATGCCGCAATTTGGTGCTTTTGCAGACAATATTTATTACCTACAGGGCTACAGTGGCCACGGTGTTACTTGTACTCACCTTGCTGGCAAACTGTTGGCTGAAGCACTAACCGGACACGCAGAACGTTTTGACGCGTTCGCTGATTTAACCCACATCGCGTTCCCTGGCGGTCGTCATTTTGCTATCCCAATGACGGCGATGGGGGCGGCTTATTACAACTTACGCGACAAACTAGCAATCTAATTCAGAAAATAACAAGAAGTGCCTGCTATGACAGGCACTCAGTCAGCCTCAAACAAAGAATAGATAAAGGAAGATCCGATGAGTAGAGTAGTTAAATTTGCTGCGATGCAGTTAACCAAAACTTGGGATTTAGAAGCGAATCTAGAAAAAATTAAAGGTGCGATTCGCGAAGCCGCGGCAAATGGTGCGAATGTTGTACTACCTCAAGAACTCATGGCAGCGCCTTACTTTTGTAAGAAGCAAGAAGCCAAGTATTTTGAACTTGCTGAAGAAACGGATAACTCTCGTCTGATCACAGAGCTTAGCGCGCTAGCTAAAGAACTGAATGTGGTTATACCTGTGAGCTATTTTGAGAAAGCGGGAAACACCTTTTTCAACTCTTTAGTGATGATCGATGCAGATGGTACGGTACTAGAAAACTACCGCAAATCCCATATTCCAGATGGTCCTGGCTATAGCGAGAAATACTATTTCAGCCCTGGTGATACAGGATTTAAAGTATGGAAAACCAAGTTCGGTACTTTCGGTGCAGGTATTTGTTGGGATCAATGGTTCCCTGAGCTGGCACGTTGCTTAGTGCTTAACGGTGCAGAAGCTATTTTCTACCCAACAGCCATTGGTTCAGAGCCGCAAGACCTATCTCTGGATTCACGTGACCATTGGCAGCGTACTATGCAAGGCCACTCGGCTGCCAACCTTGTACCCGTTATCGCGTCTAACCGTGTAGGGGTAGAAGTGGATGATGGCATTGAAACTACCTTCTATGGTTCATCATTCATCACTGATCATACTGGCGGTAAGTTGGCAGAAGCTCCAAGAGAAGGTGAAACTATCATCTATGCGGAAATTGACCTAAAGGCCACTGCGCAAGCGCGTCACGCGTGGGGACTGTTCCGTGACCGTCGTCCGGACTTATATCAAGACATAATGAGCTTAGCTAAGTAACGAGGTAGCCGATGAAACTCGATACGACCCCAAAGCAAGACGGTTTCTATTTTCCAGCTGAATATGAACCAGTCAGAGAGGTCTGGTTGGCATGGCCTGAGCGTCGTGATAATTGGCGCGCTAGTGCAAAACCTGCGCAACAAACCTTTGCCAACGTGGCGAATGCGATTGCGGACGCAGTGTGTGTTTCTGTTGCTGTAAGCTCTTCGCAATATGAAACCGCAAGAAGCATGCTGCACTCGTCCGTCAAACTGGTTGAAATGGCATTCAACGATTCTTGGATGCGCGATATCGGTCCTACTGTTGTAGTGAATTCATCGGGAGAGAGACGCGGCGTCAGTTGGAAATTCAATGCTTGGGGAGGCGAGTTTAACGGCCTTTACGAAGACTGGAGTGATGACGATAAAGTTGCCGCATCCGTCTGTGATGTGTTGGGAATCGATCATTATCGCGCTCCTTTTGTTCTGGAGGGTGGCGCGATTCATACCGATGGCGAAGGCACGTTATACACAACTGAAGAATGCTTATTGAGTCCGGGACGTAACCCAGAACTAAGTAAACAACAGATAGAAGCGCTACTAGCCGAATATCTTGGTATCGAAAAGGTCGTCTGGCTTCCAAACGGTTTGTTTAATGATGAAACGGATGGGCATGTCGACAACTTACTTCACGTTGTCGCTCCAGCAAAAGTGGTACTAAGCTGGACGGATGATCCGTTTGATCCGCAATTTAAGTTATCACGTGAAGCGTATGCGGCGCTTAGTGCACAAACTGATGCACAAGGTCGAGCCATTGAGATTGTCAAAATCCCAGTTCCGGGTCCTCTTTACTATTCGCAGGAAGAAGCGAATGGAATTGAATCAAGCGATGGTATGAATCGTCACGAAGGTGAGCGACTGAGTGCTTCCTATGCTAACTTTTTGATGGTGAACGGGCATATATTTTTACCATTACTTGATGACCAGTATGATGATATTGCTATCGAGATTTTGACAAAAGCGCTTCCCGATTATGAGATTGTTGGCATACCAACACGAGAAGTTTTACTAGGCGGTGGCAATATTCACTGCATTACCCAGCAGATTCCCGCTTAGGATTCATCTGCTTTTTATCCACAGCATTCCTAGCGAAAGCTAGGAGTAGGAACAAAAGGAATTACCATGCAGCAAATAAATAATAAGAGCTTACTCTCCTTTATGGTAACGGCAGCGGACAACGCTGTAGCCGTGACAAACCCAGCAACAGGCGAACTTGTGGGTCATGCTCCTATTTCATCTGAACCTGAGCTGATGGATGCGATCGAGCGAGCTCATGTGGCGCAGAAAGAGTGGGCCAAAGTGCCAGCTAAGTCGCGCGCAGTATTATTAAACCGCTGGTATCAACTAATTCTTGAGAACAAAGACGACCTTGCTCGCATCATGACTGTTGAACAGGGTAAGCCATTGGCAGAAGCCGCGGGTGAGGTTCTGTATGGTGCCAGCTTTATTGAATGGTTTGCTGAAGAAGCCAAACGCACCTACGGTGACTCCATTCCTGGACCAACGGCAGACAAGCGCTTGGTAACCATCAAGCAACCTATTGGTGTCGCATGTGCGATTACGCCATGGAACTTCCCTATCGCTATGATCACACGTAAAGCAGGTCCTGCATTGGCTGCCGGTTGTAGTTTCGTTGTTAAGCCATCGGATTCAACACCGCTGTCTGCGTTTGCAATTGTGGAACTCGCGTACCAAGCGGGCATTCCGAAAGACGCGCTGCAAGTGGTTCTAGGTGAAAGTTCACGCAAAATCGGTGCGATCTTCACTTCTCACCCACTGATTCGCAAGCTGTCTTTCACTGGTTCTACTCAAGTGGGCAGTGTGTTAATGCAACAAGCCGCAAAAGACATCAAACGCACTTCAATGGAACTGGGTGGTAATGCGCCATTCATCGTCTTCGATGATGCTGATATTGATGCAGCTGTGCAGGGCGCTATGGCCTCTAAGTTCCGCAATGCGGGTCAAACTTGCGTCTGTGCGAACCGATTCTATGTGCATAGTAAAGTGTACGATGAGTTCGTAACGAAATTTGATGCAGCAGTACAGCAGCTAAAAGTCGGAAACGGCTTAGATGAAGGTGTCAACATTGGACCAGTTATCAATGAAAGTGCAAAACAGGGCATCCAAGCACTGATTGACCGTGCGGTAGAGCAAGGTGCAGTGCCTGTCACCCCTCTTAAACAATTAGACGGTTTGTTTATGCAGCCAGTCGTCCTCAAAGACGTGAAACACAGCATGGATATCGTTCAAGAAGAGATATTTGGTCCGGTGGCTCCAGTAATTCGTTTTGATACGGATGAAGAACTTATCGAAATGGCGAACGACACGATTTACGGTTTGGCGTCGTACTTCTACAGCCAGAACATCCACCGTGTTTGGAAAGTAGCAGAAGCACTGGAATACGGCATGGTCGGCATTAATGAAGGTATTATCTCGACAGAAGTAGCGCCGTTTGGCGGTGTGAAGCAGTCGGGTATTGGACGTGAAGGTGCGAAGCAGGGCATCGACGAATATATGGATGTGAAATACCTGTGCTTTGGTGGCAACTAAACGTCTAGCGGTAACAAATAAAGGACTAAACAATGAAAAACCAACAACTACACGAAAGAAGAAGCAAAGTTATCGCTCAGGGTATGGGCGCGCTGTACCCACTTTATGTTGAGAAGGCTGACAACGCTCATGTATGGGATGTCGATGGTAACAAATACATTGATTTTGCAGCGGGCATCGCGGTGACAAATACTGGGCACTCAAACTCGCGCATCACTGACGCTGTAAAAGCCCAGATCGACAACTTCTCTCATACTTGCGCTATGGTGACACCGTATGAATCTTTTGTTGAGCTGGCAGAAAAGCTGACTGACATTGCTCCGGGCGACTCGGAAAAGAAAGCTATTTTCCTAACAACGGGTGCCGAAGCGGTTGAAAACGCGGTGAAAGTAGCACGTGCTCATACTGGGCGTAGCGGCGTCATTGCCTTTAAAGGTGGTTTTCACGGTCGTACCAATATGACCATGGGATTGACTGGAAAAATCGCACCATACAAAGCGGGCTTCGGTCCTTTCCCGAACGAAATCTACCATGCACCTTATCCAAATGCGTTCCACGGCATCAGCACAGAAGATAGCTTACAGGCATTACAAGATTTGTTTGCTTGCGATATTGAACCTAGTCGCGTTGCTGCGATCA
Organism: Vibrio mediterranei; assembly: GCF_900088415.1. Lineage (GTDB taxonomy): Bacteria > Pseudomonadota > Gammaproteobacteria > Enterobacterales > Vibrionaceae > Vibrio > Vibrio mediterranei. Next base: position 976,033 of record NZ_FLLQ01000001.1, on the reverse strand, counting down.
TTTTTGAGCCTGTACAGGGCGAGGGTGGTTTTTACCAAGCGCCAGCGGAATTTGCTCAGGCACTACGCAGCCTTTGTGACCAGCACGGTATTATGCTAATAGCAGATGAAATCCAAACAGGCTTTGCCCGCACCGGTAAAATGTTCGCAACGGAGTATCTGGATATTGAACCAGATATGATGACGATGGCGAAAGGCATTGCTGGTGGTTTTCCAATCTCTGCTGTTGTAGGTAAAACGGAAGTTATGGATTCTGCGTTACCAGGTGGTTTAGGCGGTACTTATGCTGGTTCTCCATTAGGCTGTGTTGCCGCTTTGGAAGTGCTTAAGATAATTGAAGAAGAGCAGCTATGCGCTAAAGCCCAAGGTATTGGTGAAGTGGTTAATGCGCGTATGACTGAGCTTCAAAAAACGGTGCCTGCGATTGGTGAGATTCGCACCATTGGTGCAATGATGGCGATTGAGTTTACCGATCCACAATCGGGGCAACCACTTCAAGATGTTACCAAAGCGGTGATTAGCAAAGCACAAGAAAACGGTTTAATTCTGTTGTCTTGTGGCGTTAAAGCCAATGTTATTCGCTTGCTCCCGCCACTAACGATTGAATCAGATGTATTGGCAGAAGGTTTAGACAAACTGGAAGCCATCATCGCAGAAGTAGCGAAATAGAACGACGTTACGTAGGATAATATAAGCCCCCTCGATTCGAGCCCGAGGGGGCTTTTTTAATGTTCATGGCAATTTGTCTAGGAGTGATAAACCAAATTGTATCTTGGGTCTATCACAGTTTTTGCCTGTTCCCTTCAGCGGTTAATAATCTCTAACCGCTTAAGCTATGAAATAAAATGTATTGATTACAGCGGGTTAATGGATTGGTTTCTTCCCGAAGATACCATTTCTGCGTTGAATATCTTTTTTCAATCTCTTACTTAAAAACTATACAGTTTTACTCTAAAGTCTGCTAATTTGTGCTGACAAAATGAGAGTGATCAAAATCTCGACACCATGATTAAGATACATTGCTGCTCAGAAGAATTTAATAATCGCTTGGACTGAAAAATGAAACATCAACATTTCTTACCTATGCAGAACGTAATCCAAGATTATGCTTGGGGTAGCGTGACGTCTATTAACACTCTGTTTGGCATTGCCAACCCAGATAACAAACCACAAGCTGAGATCTGGATGGGTGCACACCCAGGCGGCTGCTCTGAAGTGGTCACCGCAGATAAGACTTTGCGTCTGGATCAGTTTGTTACTGATAACCTAAGTGATGTTTTGAGTGAAGCCATTAGCCAGAAATTTGGTGAGCTGCCTTACCTGTTCAAAGTCCTTGCTGCAGCGAGCGCTTTGTCTATTCAGGTTCACCCCAGCAAAGCTCAAGCAGAACAAGGGTTTGCCAAAGAAGAAGCCGCTGGTATCGCCCGTAACGCAGCAAACCGCAATTATAAAGATCCAAACCATAAACCAGAGTTGGTTTACGCATTGACACGTTACCAAGCAATGAATGGTTTCCGCTCTTATGAAGAGATCTTAAACAACTTCGAACAGCTTAATATTGAGGAGTTAGCGCCTCTTATTAATGCTTATAAAGCATCTCTGGACGCAACAGGTCTTGAGGCGTTGTTTGTTAGTATGCTGAAGCTTGACGGCCAAGCAAAAGATACGGCATTGAATAAGTTGCTTGCTTTCGCTGAGACCAAACAAGGCGACGAAACCTTTGAACTCATCTTATGGCTAAAAGATCTCTACCCTGGTGATATCGGTCTTTTCTCGCCATTATTCTTACACGTATTGACGCTTGAGCCGGGCGAAGCGATGTTCCTTCACGCTTGTACTCCACACGCATACTGTCGTGGTACTGGACTTGAAATTATGGCGAGTTCAGACAACGTACTTCGTGCAGGCCTAACGCCAAAACACATTGATGTTGAAGAGCTGGCTTCTTGTACCATTTTTGAACCTAAGCTGCGTGAGGAGTTGTTAACTCAACCAGAAATGGATAATGGTGCAGAGCACTATCCAATTCCGGTAGAAGACTTTAAATTTAGCGTCTACGTTGACCAGCAAGACCGATTTGTCAACGTCACAACACCAGAGATTCTATTTGCATTGGATGAGCCAATCGTATTGACGCATCTAGATGGCGAAATCATTTCGGTTGAACGCGGTCATTCAGTGTTCATCCCTGCTTCTGCGGGTAACTACAGCGTGACTTGTGCTGGCAAGTTCGCAAGAGCCTATTGCTAGCGTAATATGCTGCCAGTAGGGCAGTAATCCTACTTATAAAGGGAGATCGTGAAAGATCTCCCTTTTTTTGTGCAACTTGCCTATTACTTATGCAGCATGGATTGCATTTTAGTTGCAGATAATTAGTATGTAATGAAAGGATATGTAAAAACTTAAGCAGTAGGTACTATAAAATGGAATTTAGAGTAGCAGAATATTCTGACTACCAAAGTGTGGCGGAACTACACGCGGTAAGTTGGCAAAAAGCCTATAAAGGCATCATGCGTCAGTCGTATTTAGACGAGTCGGTTCTTGAAGACAAGCAACTGATTTGGCAAACCCGACTATTAAACCCTCCTTTCAGCCAACATGTCATTATTGCCGAGCACCAAGGCGAATTAGCGGGTTTTATCTGCCTGTTTGGTAATCACAATGTCGAGTTCGGTACTATCATTGATAACCTTCACGTTAGGGCAAGTGCGCAAGGCAAAGGTGTGGCGAAGAAACTGATTGCGTTGGCGATGGAATGGGCAAGTAAGTACTATCCGGACAATGGTGTGTTTTTGGAAGTACTGGCGGATAATTCGAACGCCATTAAGTTCTATGAATCCATAGGTGCGAACAGAGCGATGAAACAGCGTGGCGAATCGCCATGTGGGCGCCACGTCGATGAGTTTATCTATGTATGGAAAAATCCAGAAGCGTTGATGGAACAGTGTGTTGTGTCGGTGTAGTTTGCCTTTTCAAACAATCGAATTAAAAAAACGCCTAACATGAATCATGTTAGGCGTTTTTGTGTTGTGTCAGGAGCTACTTGATGTATTCCAAAAGTGCATTTTCATTAGGCAGTGCGGTCATTGCGCCTTTTTGCGTGGTTGCCAATGCCCCACAACCGTTAGCCCATCGTACAGCGTCATGAATGGTTTCATCATTTACCCAGCTTTCTGTTTTCGACAGGCGAGTTAGCAGACCACCAACAAAGGCATCGCCTGCACCTGTCGTATCGACGGGTTTTACTGGAGTGCCAGCAATCAACTCTTGTTGTGCGCCACGAATAACCAGTGCTCCTTTCGCTCCTTGAGTAATCAAGACCAATGTATTGCTAAAGGATTCAAGTGCTTCAATACCTGCTTCTAAGGTATTGGTGTCTGTGAGGAACATGAGTTCGTCATCTGAAAACTTAACTACATCGGCCAGCGCAATAGCTTCTCGGCAAACAGGTTTGATTAAGTTTTGATCGCCCCAGACCTCATCACGTAAGTTGGGGTCGAAGCTAACAAAGCCTCCAGCAGCCTTAATTTGTTTCATTGCGTCAATCGTAGAACTGCGGCTAGGTTCATTGGCAAGAGCGATTGAACAAACGTGCAGCCACTCGCCTTTTTCGAAAGCAGGAATGTCACTTTTTTGCATAAACTGGTCGGCACTAGGCTTAACCATAAAGGTAAAGCTGCGCTCACCGCTGTCATCTAAGTCAACAATAACGGTAGAAGTGCGCTGTTGCTCATCAAGCAGCATATAGTCGGTATTGACGTTTTCGTCGCTCAAAGTCTGCTTCATGAAGCGACCTAGCGGGTCTTGTCCGACGCGACCGAAAAATCCAGTGTTACCACCTAAACGTGCGATAGCCACAGCTACGTTTGCAGGCGCACCACCTGGACATTTCAAATAGGTAGTTGCCGTATCTGGTATTAAATCTACGACAGCATCTCCGGTTACCCACACTTTGCTCATGAGAAAAATCCTGTATTAACTAAGTTGTTTTTAGTTTACTAAATCGATTTAGCAAAGAAAATGTGTTTTAATAAACCTCTAATGGATTGAAAATGAATTTGTGATCTCACACACGATCTTTTAGGAAAATAAGATCAAACTGACCGAGTGGAAGAGTAGGAAGGAATGAGCAAAAAATTAAAACTTGCTGACATAGCAAAACTCGCTGGTGTATCGAAATCAACGGTGAGTTTTGTATTGAATGGGCATGCAGAAAAGCATCGAATCACGAAAGAAACCGTGGAGAGAGTACTGCATGTTGTGCAAGAGAATAACTATTCGCCTAGTGTTTATGCCCGAGCGCTAAAATCGAAAAAGAGTTCTACTTTCGGGCTTGTGATCCCCGACCTACTCAACCTTGGTTTTGCGTCTATTGCCAAAGAATTGGAACGTCTTTGTTTAGCATCAGGCTATCAGTTATTACTGGCTTCAACCGATGATGACCCTGAAACAGAAATGCGCGCAGTAGACAATCTAATATCACGTCAAGTCGACGGCATCATGATTGCGTCTTGTCTCACCAGTGATGCTTTCTATAGCGGATTACCTGACGATCTTCCGCTCGTTTTCTTTGACCGTTCGTTCGAATCTTCAGATTTTAATATGGTGACCACTGACGCTTACGATGCAACGAGACTGTTATTAACGGAACATACGAAAAACGTGGCAGAGTGTATTTTTATTGGTGGACAATTAGAGCTTTCACCAAGTAAAGAACGCTATCAAGGTTATGTAGATGCGTTAGCTGCAAACCAAATTCCATTGAATCAGAACTTAGTGTTCAATCGTGATTATCAGCCTTCAAGTGGTTACGACATGATGGCAGCGTGTGTTGATGAACTTGGTCGATTGCCACACTGTTTATTTACGGCATCTTATTCATTGTTAGAAGGGGTGCTGCGCTATCTTAACGAACATGATCTGTTTGCAACAGCAACCAATGCTCGGATGCGAATTGCTACGTTTGATAATTACGCCATATTGGACTGCTTACCGTTACAGATAGACTCTATAGAGCAAGACTGTAGCCAAATAGCGTCGGAGGTATTTGATTTCCTGCAAAAAGCCATGTCTGACTCCAATTACCAATGCAAGGCTAGTGTTCCTGCTGTCATTCGTCAGCGTCACAACTAAATACATTTATCGTGACGCTGTCACTTACTGGCTGATCTCAAAATAGAGAAGGAAGGCGCTCAAATCTGGTACGAAGTACCAAAGTAATGCCCAGTAAGCTTGCTCATTTATATAATGTGGCTGCTCTTGATTAAGACTTTTAGCCTGTCAAACGAACTTCATCGTGCAGCTCTACTGTACAAAAAGCAAAACGACCAGCCTGCAGCTGGTCGTTTTGCTTATAAGATTTGTAGTTCCATATTAGCGGTAGCTTCGCTTGGATGTGCTTAGTTCCATAATCATGGCTAATTCTTCTTCCGTAACCAAATCGCTGGGCTGTTGGCGTGTTGATAAACGCTCAACAAATCGCTTCACGTCGCGAAGCTGCTCAGTATTTAAATGATGCATAGCGTCGACAATGTCTTTTTCTAGCGCATGGTTCATATCAGCATCACTCCTTTGTTTTTCCTTATCTCTAACTTAGACCATATGAGTCTAATAGCAAGGCTTTTATGCATATTGTTACACTTGATATCTATAACACTGCATGGATAACGAGAACTAGATTAATAGAAAGGCAATACAAATAGTGTGGAAAAAATAAACATGAGCATTAGAGGTGATATAGAAAATACATTCACACCATTGTTACATTTTGGAAACTGATAATTAATAATTTAAATAGTAGTTAAGAATTACTATGTGTGTGAGCAAGATCACTGAAAGTAATTTATCCGCCAAAAAGTTCCCCTAAATTACCTCAATAAATGTTTTTAAAGCTAAATGTATATTTATTTATATATAAATAATTGATAAATAAGAACATTTGCATTTTTATAAAAACGTGATTTAGATAGGCATTTTCAAATTCTTAGGATTGCTGCATGTCGGGATATTAGTGAAAATTTGTCTCGTTCATTCGGTACATGATTTTCAAACTTTTGAGTGATGTGACTGGTGAATGAGTTTTCAAAGTTTAACGATGCTTATTCACGACAACTCAATAGCTTTTAAAAAATAACAAAAATAGTTAATTACAATCCTTGGGGTTAATAATGAAAAATACTTTCAAACTATCGCTAGCTGCAGTACTTGTTTCTTCTGCAATGGCGGCAAACGCTGGTATCGCGATCACTGATACTGAAACTGGTAAGTTCTCTATTGGTGGTGATGTTGAATTTGATTTCAACTACCAAGATCTAAACTCAGAAAGAGACTTTGATGCTAACAACGGTGGTTGGGTTGAGGGCAGCAGTAACTCAAACTTTAACCAAACTGGCCGAATTCTTCTAGAGTTTGCTGGTGAACGTTACACTGAATCAGGACACGTTTTCCAAGTAAACGTTCAACCTCTAATGGAAAGCAGTGGTAATGTTGCACTGGATGACGCATGGTTTGCATTCGGTAAACAAGATGGTTGGAACTTGCGTATGGGTCGCTTCGAAGCGTTCGATATGTTCCCTGTAGGTCAAGATACGTTCCTGGAGTACTCTGGCGATACTGCTAACGATCTATATGTTGATGGCAACGCATATGTTTACCAGATGAAAGAGGGTCGCGGTCGTGGTTCTGATGGCCAGATCATGTATAGTCAAACTTTTGATAATCTGTACGTAGAATTGGGAACTATGATTGGTGACCGTTCAGTTCTATTTGGAAGTTCAAAAGCGACAGATCCAACTGGTGGCGAAGTTACTTACCACGGTAAGAAAGTTGTTAACAACAAAGACTCTGTTCTAATTCGTCCAGTTGTTGGTTACCAAGCAGGTAATTTTGGTATTGCAGCCTCCATGGAAGCAAACCTTGTTAAGAACGCTGTGATTGTAGAAGATGGCGTAAACGGTGAAGTTGATATCTCTGACCGTATCGGCTACGGCGTGACTACTAACTACACGACAAATGATTGGAACTTGATCGCCAACTTTGCATACATGGATGCGGTTGATGAAAATAACATGACAGTTGGCGTTAACGCTCTCTACAAAGGTTTTGGTCTTGGCTACATTTGGGCAAACAACGAGTACGAAAACAATAAAGTTAACACTAATTGGGCTGACGGTAACGTAGAAGTGAGCACTCTGTATGCTTCTTATGAGTTTGCTAATGTACTGCAAGTTGAAGACTTCTCTCTTTATCTAGGCGCATACTACACTGACGTGAACAATAAACTTGATTCACAAGCAGACACTTCAAACTACGCATTTAGCGAAGATGCAGACAAAGGTGTTCGCGTACGCTTCAAGTACTTCTTCTAAGCGCTTAGCCGTATAGAACAGAAACACTGCCTTAAATAAACGGAGCCCATTGGCTCCGTTTTCTTGTTTGGACTACTGGTATCAATAGTCGTACAATTACCTGAGATTCCCCCAAAACACTTCACTTGCATCCCGACATTGGCGAATGCTTACCACGTCTTACCCTCACCATTATGTTCTCGTTGATTTTCTCATAACTTATCTCTTCAAAAAGCCTCTACACGATGCGATGTTGGACCGTAATTAATAACAGTAGGCGTTGTCCAATAATCAATAACAACACTACTCTGTTGCCATGTGGGCGCTTAAATTAGCGAGTTTGCTATTGAGTACAGCAATTAGTTAAGGGAAAGGGGAAAGGTTTGGATTATGGTTGATACGATGGTTTGAATGGAAACGCAAAAGGTAAGCCATACTAAAAAGGCCCACCGAAGTGAGCCTTTTAACTGAGCAATATGTTTTACTAGAAAATCAAATGCGCGACACCAGCGATAACAGGTAACGTAATCAAAGTACGCAGGATGAAGATAGCAAACAGTTCGAAGATGTTTACTGGGATACGGCTACCAAGTAGTAGCGCCCCCACTTCAGACATGTAGATAAGCTGAGTAACGGACATCGCAGCGATAACAAAACGCGTCATTTCACTATTGATTGATGCTGCTAGGATTGACGGAATAAACATGTCTGCAAAGCCAACAACCATAGTCTTGGATGCCGCAACTGCTTCAGGTACGCCCAATAACTCTAGGTAAGGAATAAACGGTGTACCTAGCGTTTCAAACACTGAAGTGTATTCAGCGATAACAAGCGCGACTGTACCTAGGCCCATAACCACAGGAAGAACCCCAAACACCATATCTACGGCATTCTTAATACCTTCGCCAAACACCGATTTTGCAGAGGTAACAGTGCCTGCTCTTTTAAGTGCTAAATCAAGACCCCAAGAGAAAGTAGAATGGCCCTCAGGAATCACTTCAGCATCTTTAGCTGGTTTAGTGCCGTCAATGAACACGTCTTTTTTGTTACGTAGTGGCGGCAAACGAGGAATGATAATCGCTGCAACGACACCGGCTAAACAGATAGCGCCATAAAACGGTAAAAACAGGTGCTCAAGCTCAACCTGAGCGATAACCACTAAGCTGAACGTGATTGATACTGCTGAGAACGTAGTACCAATAACGGCTGCTTCACGCATGGTGTAGAATTTGTTTTCGTACTGCTTGCTCGTTAGAAGAATACCAACACTACCGTCACCTAACCAAGACGCCATACAGTCGATAGCACCACGACCTGGTAGGTTGAATACTGGGCGCATGATTTTACTTAGTAACGCACCAAATAGTTCTAATAAACCAAAGTTAAGCAAAAGAGGTAGCAATAAACCTGCAAAGATAAATACGGCAAATAGAGTGGGTAGCAGGCCTTCAAGTACTAGACCACCGGTATTTTCTTCCCAAATCGCTTGAGGACCAACTTGGAAGTAAGTCATTACTACCGCTAAGCCACCGATCAAACGGACTGCTAACCACATTGGACTTGGATTAAATAGACCGTTTAAAAATTCATTATTATTAATGAATGCAGGCTTAGCAATGCGAGTGATGACTGACGCGATAGCCATAAATGCGATGATAGCTGTAACTAGAGGTACGATGAAGTCGCCAACCGCCGCTTGTAATGATTTAGCTAAGACAGCTACAGGTATAGTTAGACCGCCGTCAAAGGTGATTGGAGCCATAAACAGGAACAGGCCAATTAAAGACGGGATGAAGAACATCCAGAAGTTGCCTTTCTTTCCAGACTCAGGAACAGATTGAGCGCTATTTTGCATTTTTCTCTCGTGTTACAACTAGTTAATAATGGACAATTCCATTGCCTATTTATTCACTAAACATCCATATTTGCTCATTGCGCGCAAGATTACTGCTTTTTATCAATCAAGGCAATACTATTCATCAACAAAGACTAAATATTCACAATTTAGTACTGATGTCGCAAATGATATGCAAAACAATGTTCGGTGCTAAGGCTAGGTAAATCTGTCTAAGTATAGTGGGTTGTTACTCTTTGAGCTTAGTAATCGAAAGCGCTACACTGAACGAAGAACTTAACTTATTGAGAATCATCACAATGCCTCGCAAGAAACTTCCAGTGCCACTGATTTTACTGATCCCACTTTGTCTTCTCGTCGTTGTCATTGTGGCTGGAGTCTATCGATTTTCGATGAGTGATGAGGAGATACTGGCCAAATTCCCATCTCATCAAGCAGAAAAGGCCGATGTCGTCGTAGAGACTATTCTAGGCGTGAAGGTGGCTAATCCATGGACAATTCAGGTACCAGAAACCAGTGCGTTCTCTCTACTCACTGACATCGATATTGATAAACAAGTGGCTGCAGGTAGTTATGATGATGGTATGGAGCGTGGCAACGTATACCTACTGTATCAATTTAAGCAACTCATGTTTGAAAACAATAAGCTTCATTTCGCTGTTGTACCATTTGCCGTGAGTAACCAAGGCTCGGGAGTCTTCTATTACCTTGGCTTGTTTAATTGGGACGAATCAAGACAGCGAGTAATCCTTATTAACGCTAAACTAGCAGGGGATCGCGTGGATATTGAATCTTTAGACTTATCTGGACAGGATGTAACAATGAAGTTCAAAAGCCATGGCCCTGAACAGTCAATGGCGGAGACGCCAACAAAGGAAAACTCACTGGTTTGCACACTGAAAAATGGCAAATTGACAGGATGTTAATTGGAATTTGTTTCCAGCCGTAAATGATATGCATCTTTGTCACTTATTATGTTGAGAATGTGAGCTTGATTACATAATATGACACTTTGATGTTGTTATTTTTTAGACAAACGGAGCTTGCAAATGATCAATAAGCGTTTTTTTAAAACTAAAGATGAAGTGGAAGTCACATTCGAACTGGATGCGACCAATATTGAAAGTGCGGTACTAGTAGCAGAGTTTCACGATTGGCAACCTATGCCAATGAAAAAAGTTGCGAAAACCAAGTCTTTCAAATATAAAACTCGTCTGCCAAAAAACGCGGAATTTCAATTCCGCTACCTTGTGAATGAGAATGACTGGGTTAATGATGCTGAAGCGGATAACTATGTACCAAATGGCTTCGGTGCTGATAACTGTATCGTAAAAACAGAACAAGCATGTGAAGCCTAGCTCTCAGTAATGCTGATTTTGTAGAAAGCGAAGCGACAAGCTTCGCTTTTTTACATTCTCATCACAGGTTTTACCTTAATTTTCCTCTCAATCGGATGCAATTCGCCGAAGAAACGATTAATCTGTTGGCTCTTTTTAATGGAATGCATTGGAACCATTGTGCAATCGAATCAACCTATAGACGGCGTATGCACGGCAAAAGCGCCGTCACGAAAACTAAAACGCGGCCTAGCTTTTACCGTGCCTCTTATCGCGGCGTTTCTGTTTCTTCATAGTCTGCCTAGTTCAAACCTCAACGGAACGGTAGAGCTAGACCTCAATGATTCACCAATCGCCAAAGCCATCACTCCTGAGCCAACCAAAGCTGAACTACCACCTAAATTCGCCTATACCGTAAAGTCAGGTGACAGCTTGAGCCAAATTTTCGACCAACTTGGTTTTCCGTACTCAGACATGATGTCAGTAATGGAAACCGATTTGGATTACTTAGTGCTCGACACGCTGCGTCCCGGTGACAAGATGCGATTTTGGCAAGATGAAGCCTCTGGCGCACTCGGTCAATTGGAAGTTCAACGTAGTGTGGCCGAGAAAGCCGTTTATACTCGGCTAGACGACGGTAGCTTTGAATTTAAGGATGTCTCTATTCCCGGCGTGTGGGAAAGCGTGGCTTTGGTCGGTGAAATTCACGGCAGCTTCTCTTCTTCAGCGAACAAATTGGGTTTAAACCCTCGTGAGATTGACCAAGTTGTTACACTGCTTAAAGACAAACTGAGTTTCACTCGCGACCTTCGTGCTGGTGACCGTTTTGAAGTTGTTAAAAACAGCCAGTTTGTTGATGGTACCGCGACAGGTAACTCTGAAATACAAGCGATTAAGATCTTTAATCGTGGCGCGATGTACTCAGCTTACCTTCATACTAATGGCCAGTACTATGATGCCAAAGGTGACAGTTTACAGCGTGCATTTATGCGCTATCCGGTGAAAAATCATCGAATTACCTCAGGCTTTAACCCTAATCGTCGTCATCCTGTAACAGGCAGGATTGCACCGCATAACGGTACTGATTTCGGTGTTCGTACTGGTACTAGTGTTTATACCACTGGTGATGGCGTTGTTGCTATGGTGCGCAACCACCCATATGCAGGTAAGTATATCGTTATCGATCATGGTGGTCCGTACAAGACTCGTTATCTTCATTTAAGTAAGATTCTAGTGAAGAAAGGGCAAAAAGTGACTCGTGGTACTCGTATAGGCTTGTCTGGAGCGACTGGGCGAGTGACTGGGCCTCACTTGCATTACGAATTGATTTCTCGTGGGCGACCAGTTAATGCTATGCGAGCGAACATTCCTATGGCAGACTCTGTGCCCAAGAACGAGCTCAAGCAGTTTATTGCTCGTCGCGATGAGTTAGACTCTATGCTTGAGAAACAAGAAACTAAACTGGCGAGCTTGTAGTTCGCTAGGTTAATAACGGTATTGATAATGCAACAACTAGAATTTCAACTACTTGTCATGCAGCTTTGCGAGTTCAAAACGCTCCCAGATGCATTGAATAAGCTTAAAAGCGTCGAGAACCAAGAGATTGTCGAAGCAGCAAACAGTTTAAGCGGTCAATTTGCATTAGCGGATGTCGATGGTGAACAGCGTATTTATCATGTATTCACCGATATCGATGATAACGGTGACGAGCAAGAATACGTAGAGCACATTATGAACGAAGGTGACGATATCATTAAGTTTGTCGCTTGGTTCTTCGACGCTATGTTCGAAATGAAGCAAAGTGACACGTATAAGGCGGCAGGTAAGACTTACAAGCAACCTAAACGTTCTTAATCCTATCCGGATAAAGTCAAAACGGCGCTCAAATGAGCGCCGTTTGTTATTTTATCGTCAGGGCAGGTGTGCAATTTTTGCTTAGTGTGTAATGCTTTAGGTATCGCATACTTACAGAGGTTGCCATGGAGAACAAGGACACTGCTCAATACATTGTTTCGCAGCGATTTGGTTTTGGGCCAAGAGTTGGTGATGCTAAGCTTGAACCCAGTTTAAATGAGCAACTCAAAGCTCAGGCTTATACTCATAAGGCGATTTCATCGCTTCCATCTACCGATGAAATGTTGGCACATTTTGGTGACCTGAATCGAAGACGAAAGGCAGCAAAAAGCGCAGAAGAGAAAAAACAGTTTACCAAAACCAATAACGCGTTTTTTCAAGAAAACTTCCGCAATCTTGTTCATGCGAGAAACATACAAACCCTATACACTCCACTAAGCTTTCAAGAACGTTTAATCCAATTTTGGAGCAACCATTTTGCGATCTCCGCGGATACACGTAGAGTCCGTCCAATTGCTTCTGGTGTTGAAAATGAAGTAATCAGAGAGCTTTGGTCTATCGATTTTCCGAGTATACTGGTAGGCGTGATTCAACACCCCAGTATGCTGATCTTCCTTGATAACCACCAGTCAGTTGGGCCTAACTCCAAAGCAGGGCAAAAGCGCAATAAAGGACTCAATGAAAACTTAGCTCGAGAGATTTTAGAGTTGCATACTTTAGGCGTGGATGGTGGCTATACACAAAACGATGTTGTTGAGCTCGCGCAGGGTATCACTGGTTGGACGGTGAGCTTTAAACCGGACAGTCCAGGTTATCGCTTTTCATCGACCATGCATGAACCTGGTGCGATTAACGTATTGGGTAAAGTGTACGATCAGCAAGGTGAAGAACAGGGCATGAGCTGTCTTCGCGATCTTGCAAATCATGAAAATACCGCAAGACATCTATGTGGCAAATTGGTCGAGCATTTCTACGGTGTAGGACACTCTTCATTGGTAGATAAACTCACCAAAGTCTGGATAGATAACGAAGGCATGTTAATTCCGGTATATCTGACATTGATTAATAGCAGCCTCAAAAATAAGGATGAGCGCCTGCGTTTTCGTACACCTCAGGAATGGTATTTTGCCGTGCTCCGCAGCGCCGATTTTGAACCCAACCAGAAGCAGATGCATTCAATGTTGAGACAATTAGGGCAAGAACCGTTTATGTCAGGGTCGCCCGCAGGGTGGCCTGATAACGACGCTGATTATAATAGCTCGGCCGCATTGACTCAGCGTTGGCAAGTCGCCAACCAAGTGGCTAAGCTTCTGATTACCCAGATTGAGCGCAGTAAACAGAATCCGGATGACAGGGTGACACAGATTGCACAACGCCTTTATGGTAATGAAGTCGATGAACACCTACTGACTGCGTTAGAAAAGGCACAAGATGCCAGTTCCAAGTTTGTTGCGCTTTGGATGAGCCCACAGTTTCAATATAGGTAAATGGTTATGACGACACGACGACATTTTTTGAAAGGCGTAGGAGCGGCGTCTCTGGTTACCTTGCTACCCAATTTCTCCTTTGCGTCAACGCAAAGCCCAAATGTACTCATTTGGATAACACTTCGTGGCGCGATGGATGGCCTCAACGTGGTAGTACCAAGTTTTGATGAGCATTACCAAAAGTTGCGGCCAACAATAGCACTCACCAAAGATCAGCTTAACCCGTTAGAGAAAGGGTTTGGCTTACATCCAGCATTAAAAAGTGTTCATCAGATGTATCAAGACAAGCAAGTCATGTTTGTTCATGCTTGTGCCACTGGTTATCGAAGTCGTTCTCACTTTGATGGTCAGAAGATTCTAGAAAATGGCTCCACGGATCCATTTGATCCTGTGGGGTGGTTGAATCGCTTTTTGTCGACACAACAGAACAACCAAGCGATTGCTATTGATGCCGGGCTACCATTGATTGCTCAAGGTGATGTCAAAGTCAGCAGTTGGTTTCCTCACAAGCTAAAAGCTAAAGAAGAACAAGCCAATTTACTTGCCGAAATGTTCCAATCTGATGCCAAACTCTCTGCAAACTTTGAAGAAGCAATGAAGTTAGAGTCAATGTCCATGGGCGGCAATCAAAATAAACAATTTACCAACTTAGCCAAGCAGGCTGGCAAGTTTGTGAGCTCGCCCAATGGGCCTAATATCGTAGTGCTAGAGCTGGGCGGATGGGACACACACTCGTCGCAAGGGGCGGACAAAGGAAGACTTGCCAATCAGCTCAATAAGTTTGATCAAGGTATGGCAGCGTTAAAATCCGCATTAGGCGAAAAATGGCAGTCGACTGTGGTAATTGCAGCGAGTGAGTTTGGACGAACCGCCGCCGAGAATGGGACCAAAGGGACCGATCACGGCACAGGCAATGCGATGTTGGTAATGGGAGGAGCAGTACAACGCTCTAGGGTTTTATCCGATTGGCCAGGATTAGCTAGCAATCAGCTCTATCAGGGGCGTGACTTACAACCAACGTTGGATGTTCGTGCAGTCATCAAAGGTGTATTAGAGCAGCATATGGGGGCGGATCAAACGACGCTCAACAACACTTTCCCAGAGACGCAAGATATTCAGCCTATTCGTGTTTTATCATGACCTTAATGCATCGGCAGAAATATGGGGTTGCTTCGTCTTAAAGAGATTAACTAAGGCAATGTGGGGTTAGGAGCCTGGGTTTATGCTTGCAGAATGGCAAAATCACAAAACAAAACTAAGAAATTACATCGCGAAACAAGTGGATGATGAGCATTTTGTTGACGACATTTTGCAGGATGTTTACATCAAAGCGAGTGATAATTTACATCAGCTCAAGTCCCAAGGAAGTTTGAGTAGTTGGCTATTTCGCATTGCCCATAATACGATTATGGATCACTACCGTCAGCGTCGTGATTTCGACCAGTTACCGCAAGATCTTGTTCATGAAGAGCCGGATACGGCAGAGCAGGCTCATCAAGAGGTGGCACAATGTTTAAGACCGCTCATAGATGAATTACCAGAGCAGTATCGCACACCTATAATACTGGCGAACTTGAGGGAATATCTCAAAAAGAGATAGCGGAGCGAATGGGGATATCGTTATCTGGTGCTAAGAGTCGAATTCAACGAAGCCGAATCAAGCTGAGGGAGCATATCATGCGATGTTGTGATATCGAAATCGGTCACGGCGGTGTGACCGATTATGCTCCAAAGGAAGCGTGGTTAAATCGGCAGTGAATCTCCCCTTAGCCAGTAAGGGGAGTGGGATTTAGAGAGATTTAATTGCGGTGTGCAACCTAGCAAATGACGCTTGGATCTGTGCTCTGTCCACTGCGATATTCATGCGATAGTAATTAGGGTTGGTTTCGCCAAACCATGCACCCGGAGTCAGCCCCATTTTTGCCTCGTTAACCAGCAAAGACTTCAGCGCATCCGGCGCTAGTTGTAACTTGGAAAAATCGAACCAGATTTGGTTGGTACCCTCAGGTTTATACATGGTGATTTCTGGCAAAGATGAGGCAACAAACTCTGCGATCCAATGAACAGTGGTTTGAGTGTATTGTAAGTAGCCTTCAAACCATTCTCGACCTTTCTCGTAAGCAGCGATGGTGGCATAAGTTGTTAGCGCATTCCCATGGTCGATAGCCAATGAACTCACGGTGTATATATATCCGTTCGCTATGCTGTTAAGTCCAAAGTTTTTAGCGGGTGAGCCAATAATAGAAACCGCTTTCTCGTATCCCAAAGAAACAATTGATGTGAATGTATGAGCGTCGAAAACGATATCGGCATGGATTTCGTCACTAACGATAATCACATCGTAACGGCGGGCAATATCGACCATCGTTTGAAGTTCAGAGCGAGTCCAAACACGACCAACAGGGTTATGAGGGTTACACAAAAGAACCATTTTGGCATTGCCCTGTTTGAGTTGCTGCTCAAAATCGTCAAAGTCGATGGTGTAGTGTCCATCTTCGATCTTGAGAGAATTACCTGCAACCACTCTGCCTGCCGATTCAATCAATCTGCGGAACTGATGATAAACCGGTGTTTGAATCAATACGCCGTCGCCTTGCTGGGTAAATTCGCGAATCAACAGGGCAATAGCACTCAAGACGCACGGTACTTGCACGAAGTGATTTGGGTCTAATGACAGGTTATGCGCGGTTTCATTCCAGCGCGCAATGGCTGAAAAAACTCGAGAAGAGTCGAACTCGTAAGCGTAAACTTCGCGATCAACAAGACGTTGTAATTCCTGCGTAATTGGATTTGCAATGGGAAAATCCATATCAGCGACCCAATAGGGTACGACATCGTTTGTTCCGTAAAACTGGTTCAACATGGCAGAATCATGTTTGATAAAGTTGTTCTGCGTAGCGGACGTTGATGAGGTTACTTTAAACATAGGTTTCTCTTATCATAAATAAGTGGTCATTAAATTAGACGGTGCTAATTCAAAAAAGACGCAGAGAATTTTGCTTTTTTGAGCAGAACAGTAGTTTTCTCATGCCGCTTGAGTTATAAATTCACTATCACTTTCCTAGGAGTACACGCCTACATGAACAACTAACTCAATTTCGATCGTTTTATACAAGTAACTTTTGAAATCGCAGAGTTAGTGGGCGTTGGCTCGTTCTATCTACACATCTCTATCATCAGCATATAGCTGACTTAAAATAGTACTATCTGCCAAGCGTCACATGCTCTGTAAAGGAGGATGTATGACTGCATTTCATGCAATTTCAATCTCAAAGCAGTTTCCTGATGGAGACCGACTATTTTCATCGATTAGCTTCTCAACTGAAGAAGGCATCACAGCGTTAGTAGGAAAAAATGGCAGTGGCAAGAGTCATTTGGCGCAGATCCTCGCTAAATTAACCCCACCGTCTGAAGGGCGAGTGGAGTGGGGAAATCAGATCAAATCTGTTGGCTTTTATAGCCAATTAGAAAGTAAATCAGACTTGTCTCAAAGCATTGCTCAACAATTAGGTGTGGAAAAGAAGTTGCTCGCCCTTGAGCACATTCAGCAAGGTGACAGCTCTTGTCATTGGTTTGACATGATTGCCGATGGTGAATGGGATCTTGCTGAACAATTAGCAAGGCTACTCACGCAACTGCGTTTGCCTACCGACCTCAATATCAAACTGGCGCAATTAAGTGGTGGGCAACGCGCTGTATTAAGGCTTTATGTACTGCTGCAGCAAGATTATGACGCATTCGTTCTTGATGAGCCTACTAACCATTTAGATTCTGAGCATGTTGATTGGTTAGTGAAGCAATTAAAAACAATAGATAAACCAGTGTTGGTGGTGAGCCACAATATTGCGTTCCTCAATCACGTTGACAAAATACTCGAGCTGAACTCGATAGGTATTACCAGCTATGGAGGCAACTACCAAACCTTCGTAGCTCACAAAAATGAGCATCTGCAAGCGTTGCAGGGCAAAGCCAAATCACTGACTAGGGAGAGAAAGGTAAAAGTAGAGAAAGCGCACCAACGTCTGATCACAGCTCAAAAGCTCGCGACAAGAGGCAAAGCACAAAGGACGAGTGGTAGCCAGCCCAAAATACTGATGGATGGTAAAAAGCAAGGCGCACAGAATGCTAACGCTGCGATTGCAGCTCAAAGTGAACGCCAGTTCGCGGTTTTGGACCAAAAACTTCAGCAAGTGAAGGATCAAATAGAACAGAATAAACCGCAGAAATGGTATACCGGAGTGGTTCAAACGCAGGGTAAGACAGCCATCGCGTTTGACGCATTTCAGCATGCTAATGTGTTTGGTGCACCGATTCGTGCGACGGTACTTACCAGCGAGCATGCGTGGTTAAAAGGTCGTAATGGCTCGGGTAAGTCGACCATTTTAAAGAGAGTACTCGCTGTTAGCCAAAACTCAAGTGATGTGACTGAAGGGCTTCGAGCCAATACGCAGTGTTTTTACTTAGATCAGCACTTTTCTATGCTTAACGGTGATTTAGCGCTGATTGACGCTGTGTGTGAAGGGTGTGAGGAGATGACAATTCCTGCCGCTCGTACGCTATTAGCTGGCATCGGTTTTAGGCGAGACAAAGTCTATGACAAAGTCGAGCAGCTTAGTGGTGGCGAGAAAATGAAGCTAGCAATGTTGATTGCTTCACACCAAAAACAGGTAGCGACTCTGTTATTGGATGAGCCGGATAATCACTTGGATCTCGAAGCAAAACAACAGTTGATTGCTGCTATTAACGGCTACGTAGGGACTGTGTTAGTCGTCAGTCATGATATGGGATTCATCGAGCAATTAAGGATAGACAAAGTCATTGCCCTAACTGACTGACGAAAAAGAGAGGCTCAATCGAGCCTCTCTTTTTTAGTTGTAACCTTGATTGTCGAGCACCCTAACGAGTCCTTTCACACAGCGATAGATGACCCAAACGGATGTCCCAACAAGTATTAAGTAGCCAATGCCAAACAGCGGCATGGAGAAGATACCCACGACCGTCAAAATAATGGAGACCCAAAATGTCTGTACTGCGTTTTCGAGGTGGTCAGCCAACGGACTACCTGCTGAGGAACTGCGCTTAAGCATGGCCCAGATACCGCCAACGAGATAGAAAATGCCAGTGAAACTTCCTAAAAGTAAACAGGCGTAAGCGACAATGGCGTTAGTTTTAGTTTGTTGGTCTTGTTCGGATAGCATAACCGTTCCCCTGTAATGACTTGATTTAACTATAGTACTTAAAACATGAACCAGAGATGAAACTGAAGGTTTCAAAGTAACAAAGCGGCCTTGAAAGCCGCTTTGTTGTTTACGCTGCACGTGAACTTAAGGTGTGATGTTACTCGCCAGCCACCAAGTGTTTCTTAGTACGAATACTGGCAATGAACATATAGATAGCGGTTGCCATCATGGTTGCAAGTAAATAAGCCATCAAACCTTGTGTACCTTCCATAAACCAATCCGCAAGTACTGGACCAGCGACTGAGCCGATGCTGTAGCAAAACAGCATAACTTGCGTTGCAGAGACAATAAAACTCTCGTCCAATTTGTCACAGCCTAAGTTAATAGCAATCGGGTACAGGGCGAACGTTGCCATCCCAATTAGGAATAAGCTGATCGCCAGTACACTCAGATCATCGCTGAGAATTACTAGGCCGACACCAAATACACCCAATAAACAGAACATGCCCATTAGAGGAGTGCGACCCGCTACTTTAAGTAGTGGAGGTACTAGTGTTTGTACTGCCATACCGCCAAGGATCACTAATGCCATTAATGCACTTAAACTGCTTTGTGACACGTCGCGGTGCGTTAACTCTACAGGCATCAGACCATAGATAGATCCAAGGGTTAAGCCTGAAACAATACAGCCGATGATTGCAGCATGGTTCAGTTTTGCAATTTGTTTGAACGATAGTGTCGCCGAGTGAGCACTCTGTGGTTGCTGTGTTGGAACGAACATCAGAACCAGAATAGCTGCGCTTAGCATAGAGAGAATCGCCACAAATGGCAGACTACCCTGAACACCGATAAAACCAATCCCAAGCTGACCTAGTGCAGAGCCGCCATAGAGCGAACCCATATAGAGGCCAAGACGTTTGGCACGGCTTGATTCATCACCTACAAGTAGCCATGACTCAACGATAACGAAGACACCCGCGACAGCAATACCTGCAACAAAGCGTGCAATCAGCCAAGCCCATGCGACAGGCATCAGTGGCAACGCAACGATCGTAGCGATAAATAGCGCTAGACAGGCAATAAATGCGATACGGTGACCGATATGCTTTACCGCCGGTTCAATAACAACAGCACCAACTAAAAGACCCGCGTAGAACACACTTGCTAGCCAACTTGCGTTGCTTGCATCAATACCGTATTCACCCAGCATAAGCGGGATTAAGCTCATCAAATAACCTGATGCGACGGCATAAAGTGATAGCGCAATAACAGGTACTTTAAAGCCAGTTTTTACTGCGAAATCAGGTGTGTTTTCCACTAGCAGAGCCTCCTAAATAGTCGTTGGAAAATCGAAACAGAATTGAGAAATTGATTAGGTTTTCGCCGCGACTATGAGGCTTGAAAGAGGAGGAGTAAAACTAAAAAAAATGACCATAACGACAACAAATATTTATCGACGTATTGGCATTAGTTATCGTTGAAGCTAAGTATAAATGTAGCTAATGTTTAATAAGCTAACATACTGTTTTTATTGAGTAGTCTAGGGAAATCTCGTTGTGAATGTTTGGCGGAAATATCAGTGCTTTATCAAAAAATTAAATCATGGAATATTATTTTCCGACACTAAAAGAGCTGTTTGGGGGTGATCCCCATATGTTGCTTAAAGAAAGCGATAAAAGCACTGTCACTTGAAAATTCCAAAGTATAAGAAACATCTAGAACACTTTGCCCCAGTGCCAATAGCTCTGTGGCTCGCTGCAACCGCCATTGTTGCCGCCAAGATTGAAAGTTCATACCGGTTTCTTTAGCGAAAATTCGACTGACGGTTTTGCTGCTGGCCCCCACATGACGGGAAAATTCCTCTAGTGAAGGGAGGCTTTGATCTCCGGTCAAAAAATGATTCAAGATGCTCGTGACTCTCGGATCGCTGGGGATAGGTAACAGGTGCACCTCTGCTAACGCTAATTGAAACTCTTCCCAAAACAGCGCTGTGGTGTTGCGGGTTTGTTCGATACTAATGTCCCAGGACCAAAAGCTCATTCTATCAATCAAGGCTTTCAACAGCTCGTTTACGGTAAGGTACTGTATGGTGTCTGGGGCACTATCAAACAAGTTGGTATCAAAGTATAGCGAGCGATACTCGACGACATTATTCATGCTCGCTCGATGTTCTGTGTTTGGTGGTATCCAAGCGGCTTGAGTTGGCGGCAAAACCGAACGACATCCTTGAAGTTCGATGGTCATGCAACCTTGAGGTGCATAGAGCAGTTGTCCTTTCTGATGCTGGTGCATACCTGAATCATGTTTGCCCACTCTTGCTGCAATACCAATAACAGGTGCACTCAATGCGTCAGCATCGAAACGTGTCTGGTGATCAATTAGTGCCATTTGTCTTATTTTCGATGTTTTTTGTTCTTATGATGATATTAGTACAAAATCCATTAAGGCTAAACTCCTCACCATCAAATTAAGAGGAGGAATCACAATGATTCAACAAACAAAATATGGGGAAACAGCGAAACCCCCTTTGTGGTTAATGGTACTACTTATTATGTTTCCTCAAATTGTTGAAACTATCTACAGCCCGGCGCTAGGAGATATTGGGCAACATTTTGGGGTGAGTGATAGTCTCGCGGCAGCAACCATTGCAACGTATTTTTATGCATTTGCGATAGGAGTTGTAGCTTGGGGTATTCTGTCTGATGTATTAGGACGTCGAGCAAGTATGCTATTGGGCTTAACAACCTACGCTATCGGTGTTTTTACGGCTGTATTCGTGACATCGTTCGAGATGCTGTTGGTCGCTCGTGCTATTAGTGCTTTTGGCGCAGCAGCAGGTTCAGTGGTCACACAAACCATGCTGCGTGATAAATTCTCCGGTGAGGAATTAGGGAAAGTATTTTCTTTAATGGGGATGGGCATCGCCATTAGTCCGGTTGTTGGCATGTTCGTAGGCGGACAGCTCACCCAATTAGGCGGACACACCTACGTATTTTGGGCGCTATGCCTACTGGCAGTGATACTGCTTGGTAAAAGTGCGTTGCGATTGCCAGAAACAGGCAGCCAAGAGTCGTGCGAAACGTCGTTAATCCAGACGGCTAAACAGATGCTGCTTGATAAACATATCTGGGTATCGGCACTATTGGTCGCTGGTTTTAATATTGTGGTATTCAACTATTACCAGATTGGCCCATTTTTATTTCGTGAACTGGGTTTTGACGCTCAACAGTTCGGATACTCAGGTGCGGTATTGGCGCTTGGAACGTTTTTAGGCAGCTCTATCAACAAACGGCTTCTTAGCAAAGGGAAAGCCTCGGCATCGTTAATCAAATTGGCTGTTACTTTATCCACCTTAGGCTCTCTAGGTGTCTACATGATGCAAGACAGCCTATGGTTCTTACTGCCTATGATGGTCGTGGTTATGGCGTTTGGTGTTGGTATTCCTAACGTGCTAAGTCAAGCGTTAGTGAACTATAAACAAGCGGTTGGTAGTGCGAGTGCGATTCTTGGTCTGCTGTATTACATACTGATTGCTGCTGGACTATCGGTGTCAAGTGCAGTGGCTAACTTAGGGGGGACGCTTATTATGGTATCAATAGTCATGGTGTTAGCTCTCTTTTACATCGCTATGAAATGACACTAGTCTAAGCGAAACGTCTAGATCGTATGAAGGCTAGTAGTGACAAGTAGGAAGTTGATATTAGTGCACAGATATCTATTAATATTTCAATTGCCGAAAATGAGATTGCCGATATCAATTTATTACCTATCAAGTTACAAGTTGTTTTAAATATAATACATCTGTAAAGCAATAACAGTGAACGATTTGGGTATATTATGTTCGGGTTTCGATTAACATGACATTAATTTCCCCCCACCACTGTTCATTGGTTAATCCAAAGAGTTTACATGCTATTATCACACGACTAATCAATTAGCACGGATGTTGAATAATAGTACATATTGCTTATACGCCTATATAACCCTCTGCCAACAAGAATGATTGGTAATTATAGTGCAAAGGACTGCTCTCTTTCCTTATTGTGGGTTATTTATATTCAGCAACTGTCAAACTGAGAAATACATGAAAAAAACTACGATTTGTACCCTAGTTTCGATTGCACTAGTATCATCCTATGTAAATGCAGCAGAGGTATATAGTGATGAAACGACTTCTATTAAAGTAGATGGTCGTATTGAAGTGCGAGGAAATATTTCAGATGCTAACAAGAGCGAATTTGGTGACAATGCATTTAAAGATGCATCACGAGTTCGCTTGAATATTGAAGGTTTAGAGAAAGTAACTGACAGTGTAAGCTTGTTAGCTCGATATGAATTTGAAATGTCAGAGATTGCTCCAGGGCAATATGATACAAACGGCATCAATACTCGTCAATTGTATGCTGGTGTGCAAACAGGTTTTGGTACTGTAACCTATGGTCATCAAAATAATGCATCGACAATGTTAACTGATTGGACTGATTTGGCTGAAACTTTTTCTGGTTATGTAAACGAGTACTCTGTAGCTAGTGCTGATCGCGCTAATGGCGTACTAGCTTATCGTCTTGGCATAGACTCAAAGTTCGACTTTGCTGCTTCGATTAATTTAGATTCTGAACATCAAAATGGTAGTATTGGTTCGGTAAATACTAATACTGGTGATGTTTCGGAATATACGGGATATAGTGCAACAGGTTCATATGCGATTACTGATAGTATTAGTTTAGGTTTGGGTTATATGTCCTCCACACAGGTAGAAGACTCTAACTCATATTCTAATTCAGGACTGATTGCTGCAAAATATAAAGCAAATGGTATTAATTTAGCTGCTATGTTAATGTCTGGTGAAATTGCAGATAATGGCGATACATATGGTTTGTATGGTAGTTCAGACTTCACTGCTTACGACTTATATGCAGGGTACACATTTGGCAAAAATAATATTAACTTAACGCGTAGCTATTTTGATGTCGATAACGAGGCATTTAGAGATCTAAATGTGGATTTTATAGCAGTAGAATATGCTCGTTATATCAATAACTCATCTTTGTATGTGTCCTACAAAATTAATCAACTAGGTGAAGACGAAGGTGGTATCTTAGACAATAATGAAAATGAACTACAGTTCGGTTTCAGGTATATGTTCTAAGTGAATGATGAAAAAGGTTTAGTGAGCGCACTAAACCTTTTTATTGTGCTCTAAAGTCTTTAGCAGGTTTATATATCGATCTCTAGCTGGATTATTGAACTTAGGATTCCATGTAACACCTATATCCCATTGATAATTAGAAGCTGATATGGGAATGAAATGAATAGTACTGTCTATTAATGTGTTAGCACTTTCAGGAACAATAGCAAATCCAATATTGGCTTTAACCAATGACAGCAGCGTTAAGATATCATCGGCAAATTGGCTTGGTTTTAACTGCCAATTTAGTTCCGTAGCAACCTTTGATATCTGTTGGTGTAACCCCATCCCTCGCTCTGGTCTCAATGCTAAGTAGGGAAGAGAAGCAAATATAGACGTCAGTGACGACTCGCTATGACTGTGGTTGATAGCTACGCAAAGCCGATCACTGGAGAGTGTGATTGAAGATAGGCTGCTTTCACATGGTAGGCGCGAGTACGCGACGTGCAGTTCGCCTGACAAGAGTTGTTCTGTCTGGGTCTGGGAGGGGAAATCGTTGAGTGTGACATGGACATGGCTAAAACGTTGCTTGAACTCAGAGATATGCCGAGGCGCAATGTCAAAGCTCGAAATACCAAAGCCAATATTGAGATAACCTGATTGTCCGGTAGCAACTTGGTTGGATAACTGATCAAACTTTTCTGCACTCGCAATGACGCGCTTCGCTTCGGGGAGCAGGCACTCTCCAACAATGGATAATTTCGTCCCGCCTCGATTACGGTCAAATAAGGTCGCGCCAATATCACTCTCTAACCGATATATTTTTTTCGTCAATGCTGACTGAGTGATAAACAGTGCCTCAGCAGCACTGCGATAGGTATCGCTGCGAGCCAAGGTCACGAACGCTTTTAGAAGGTCGATATTCATGATTCTAAATGGTAATCAATTTGTGATTCAAATTCATTATACGGAATCAACAGTATTTTTTACACTGTGACTTCACTGTTAAGCTCTCATAAGGAGAAAGTATGAAGTCGGTAAAAGTAGCCTCAGTTCAGTTCAATCAAAAGTCGGGAGATAAATCTGCCAATTTAGCGATAATAGAGCAATTTGTGACTCGAGCCGCTGCTAACAAGGTAGATATCATCAGCTTTCCCGAAATGTGCGTTACTGGTTACTGGCATGTTTCAGCGCTTACTCGTGATGAGATTTCTGAACTCTCAGAACCTGTGCCATCGGGCGACACGAGCCAAGCACTGTTGGCACTCTCACAACGTCATAATATGAGTATTGGCGCGGGGCTGATTGAAGAGGGTGAGTGCGGTCAGTTATACAACACCTACGTGTTTGTGATGCCGAACGGTGTGGTTCAAAAGCACAGAAAGCTGCATACATTTGTCAGCCCCCATATGAGTAGTGGCGATGAGTATACGGTGTTTGACACCCCTCACGGCTGTAAGGTTGGAATCCTGATTTGTTGGGATAACAACTTGGTTGAAAACGTGAGAATCACGGCGTTAAAAGGAGCGGATATCTTAATTGCGCCTCATCAAACAGGCGGTTGCGACTCTCGAAGCCCAAATGCTATGGGGCTGATTGATCCTCAGCTTTGGCATAATCGACATCAAGATCCACAGACTATCTACAATGAAATGCAAGGTAGGAAAGGCCGTGCTTGGTTAATGCGCTGGCTGCCTGCTAGAGCTCATGATAATGGACTATTTGTAGTATTTAGTAATGGGGTTGGTGTGGACATGAATGAAGTGCGCACGGGACACGCGATGATTCTTAACCCTTATGGTGAAGTGATTACTGAGTCAAAGAGTCTTGATGACGACATGGTTGTCGCTGTACTGGACGGTCAGGAATTAGAAATGTGTACTGGCCGTCGCTGGATTCGCGGTCGCAGGCCAGAGCTATACCAAGAGCTAACCGAAAAGCAGGGAAATGAGCTCGACCCTTATCATGCGAGATTCTCGCGAGATAAGATCTGAACTTGTTCTAAACACTAAATTGAATAATATTTCGAGAATTGGTCGTCTTTTTTGATTTTGCTTCGTCTTATTAAGAGAGTTAAAACAGAACAGTTGAGAAATATGTTTCAGATTAAACCTGCCACCTTGACTATTGATGGTCAAACGACAGTTATTGGTGCTTCAGAAAAGAACTTAGTCGAATTAGCGAGCAGAGTAGGGGTAAGGATCCCCGCTCCATGTTTGAAAAATAAACGCAAGCATGGTTGCTGTAAAGCGTGTTTGGTTGAAGTGGATGGCCAGCAAACTTATGCTTGTTCAAGTAAGCCTAAGTCGAATACAGAAGTGATAGTTAAGCGTCGAGACCTCGACCAAATCCGAAAAGCGTCGCTGCAAAATTTCAAGCAGCAAGTGAAGTCGGGTGATACGTCATCATGCGGTTGTAGCTGTTAGTCAGCTACAATCTCAGTTAATTGTTAAGAAGCGGCGGCTTTAAGTTTGCCGATTACGCTAAATACAGCCACAACAATGAGGCCTGCGATGATACCGATAACGCCGTTGAGCAGAGCTGGGATAATGGCTTGAGCAACGGATAGGTTGGGAATATCCATGATGATAGGTTCAATAAGATGGTGAATGGCGGGTACGTTATGGACAACAATACCGCCGCCCACTAAGAACATAGCCGCAGTACCAACGATAGTGAGCGTGCGCATCAGTTTAGGGGCAAAGGCAATCAATCCTCTACCAATGCTGGATAATAGTCCTTTTCCTTGAGACTTTCGTTCTAAGTAAAAACCTAAATCGTCGAGTTTAACAATACCCGCAACCAGTCCATATACTCCAATCGTCATTACAACGGCAATCAGACTAACCACCATGATTTGGATACTGGTGGACTGTCCTTGGACCGTCCCTAAAGCAATAACTATAATCTCCGCTGATAGGATAAAGTCAGTGCGAATCGCGCCGGCAATTTTCTTTTTCTCGTATTCCTCAACGGAGTCACCACCAAGATCCGGTGTAGTTTGATCATCAGTGTGTTCTTTGCTGTGGAACAGCTTTTCCAGAATCTTCTCAGCACCTTCGTAGCAGAGAAACAGCCCCCCAAGCAGCAATAATGGATTGATCAGCCAAGGAGCAATAAAACTGATAATGAGCGCGGCGGGTACAAGAATGCATTTGTTCTTAAAGGATCCTTTCGCGACGGACCACACAACAGGGATTTCACGTTCGGCGGAAACGCCAGAAACTTGATGGGCATTAAGGGCGAGATCGTCACCCAATACCCCAGCGGTTTTCTTTGCTGCTACTTTTGAGAGCAGCGCAACATCGTCCAATACCGCAGTAATATCATCGAGAAGAGTTAATAGACTCAAACCAGCCATAAGCGTTACCTGTTTGCGAAAAAGTCGTCATGCCTGTAAGCAAATGTAACACTAATTAGGACTTTAACAAGCTAGCAAGCAAATGTCGGTGTTCAACCAGATAAGTCTTACAGTTTCACAAAGTTAGTGGCGAACTTGTAACCTTCCCATCGATGCTTCACATTGGAGTACTCGAAAATTTCGCCATTATCGAGGTAAACAATCTGTTCTACATTGACTAAAGGTTCGCTTAGTTTTATGTCTAACTCAGTGGCATAAAACTCATTCGCTTTGACGACCGTGATTTCCATCGTTGAACTGTGGATCTTGAGACCTAGTGTGTCTGTGATATAGCTATAAATAGAATCTTGGGCATGTTCACGCTTTAAACCTTGAATGACATTAATAGGCATATAAGTCTCCTCAACCGCACCCGGTATGTCATCAATGATGCGTACCCGCGTTGTTTTGTACAACATATCTTCAATGTCGCAGTTCAATCTCTCTGCTAAGAAGGTGTCTGCAGGGACGACGGAGAACTCCAGTACTTTTGTGGTTAGGGTTTGACCACTGTCTTGCACATTGGCTTTGGTGCCGTAAAGATGCTTATAACCGGAGTTACCAAGAGGACGTTTCACATACGAGCCAGACCCTCGTTTTCTCACCACTAAACCGTCGGTGACAAGAATATCGAGTGCTTTCTTTATGGTGAGCTCGCTGCATCCGAATTCTACTGCTAACTCACTACCACCAGGTAATTTTTGGTTAGTTGTGTACTGTCCAGAGAGAATCCTCTCCTTGATCGCCTGATAGATATCAGAATACTTAGCTTTGGTGGTGGACATAGTGAATAGATTCTCGCAACATGATAAACATTCTTCATACTAAGCCAAAAAAACCACCAGTTAAAACAATATGGTTATTTTTATTAAATTATATTGTTATTGATCGAGTTTTCTTCTTGCCTCTTATTTGTTTGTCTTTCCGCCAATGATTATCACTGGTTACACCATTGAGCTAATAATCCGTATTTCTTTGCGTTATAACAATAAAAATGCAATTAGCTATGAAAATGATATTGATTCCCATTTGATCGTAAGTGATAATGATTCTGTTTAATATAACCATAAAATATATAAGGAAAACGGAATGAGTCAGTCTATGAGTTTCATCAAGCGTGTCGCGCTGACACTAACGGCCAGCTTCGCCATGGTTGCGAACGCAAGTGCAGTAACTATTCAGCACTTCAAAGGCACAGCAGAGTTTGATGAAACCCCTAAGCGAGTAGTGGTGTTAGGTAATGGTAGCTTAGATGTTCTAGACCGTTTAGGTGTACAACCAGTTGGTGCTCCACATTCATTGCTTCCAGACTATTTAGCGCAGTACAAAGCGTCGACGGGGAATACAGGTTCAGTAAGCGAGCCTGATTTTGAAGCTATCTTCACGTTGAAACCTGATGTGATTATCGCTGAAAACCGCATGCTTCGCGTTTACGATGACTTAAATAAAATTGCGCCAACAGTGATGTTTTATGTTGATAACGGTGAGTATTGGCAAGATACGCAAGCAAACTGGCGTATGCTTGGCAAACTGTTTGATAAAGAAGCGGAAGCAGAAAAGCTAATCGCAGAGACTCAAGCTCAATTTGATAAAGTAGCTGAGGCGGTTTCCAAGCAAGATTTGGACGCACTTATGTTGATGAACAATGGCAACAACGTGGCGATGTTCAACAAAGGTAGCCGTTTTTCTATCGTATTTGATGATTTTGGTTTTGGTGAATCGACTAGTCAAAATGTTGCGCCGATCCAAGGGTCTCACGGTAACTTGATCTCATTTGAATATGTGGCTGATGCAAAGCCTGAAGTTATTTTCATTTTAGACCGTGAACAAGCCATTGGTCGCAGTGTGGGTAAGGCGAAAGAGTTATTTAACAACCCTCTAGTGAACTCAACGCCTGCGGCGCAAAATAAAAAAATCGTCTATATCAATCCAAATGCTTGGTATATCTCAGGTGGTGGTGTAACCGCTACACAGACCATGATTGCTGATATCGATAAAGCTCTGAACTAATTAAAGTATTCAAAAAGTCTCTCTTAGTTCTCTAGGAGAGACTTTTCTAATTCTTGTTGTTAATTACTGGCCATCACATTCTCAATGACCATCCATAAATACATTCTTGCATGCACATTACTGGTCGCATTAGCGGTTAGTTCCCTCGTACTCGGTGCTGCTCACGTGTCCATTGCGGACTTGTTCCGTGGCGATGAACATGCTTATTCCATCTATGTTGTCAGTCGAGTTCCGCGACTACTAGCAATAATTCTGGCTGGTGCTGGTCTTAGCGTTGCGGGTCTTATCATGCAGCAGATCGTACAAAACCGCTTCGCTTCTCCATCAACGACAGGCACTATCGATTGCGCTCTTTTAGGCTACGTTGCTGGGCTTATCTTTTTGGGTGGTGCCAGTCAGTGGATGCATCTTGGTGTTATCTTCTTTTTTGCCGTTGCAGGCACATTGATCTTTGTGAAATTCTTGCAACGATTGCAATTCAAGAATGCGGTTCTTGTACCTCTTATCGGTATTATGTATGGCAATGTGATATCCGCACTGACAACCTTTATTGCCTATAAGCACGACCTAGTGCAGACCATGTCTTCTTGGACGGTGGCTAACTTTGCGAGTGTGCTGCAAGGGAATTACGAAATTTTGTATCTTGCGGTTCCAGCATGCGTACTTGCGTATTTATATGCACGTCAGTTTAGCGCGGCTAGTGTCGGTGAGAGCTTCGCTAAGAATATAGGTCTCGATTACCAAAAAATCGTTTTCATTGGCGTTATTTTGGTGGCGGTGAGCTCATCAACAGTGGTAATGATTGTTGGTGTGATTCCATTCTTAGGGCTGATCGTACCGAACATTGTCTCTCTATTTATGGGGGACAACATGAAACGCATTCTACCTTGGACGGCGTATTGGGGCGTTATTCTGGTTCTCGCCTGTGACATCTTAGGCCGCTTAATTATTTTCCCTTACGAAATGCCTATCTCGATGATCATCAGTATTTTCGGTGGTGCTGTGTTTATTTATCTGGTGTTGAGAGATAAAGCCAATGCGTGATTCGTTGAAAGTAACCCTACTTATCGCAGGTTGTTTGGCGATCATTGCGTGGTTTATTGGACAGGGACTGACTGCGGATAACTACCAGTTTTTCTTGTCTCGTCGTATTCCTAAAGTATTGGCCATTATTCTGGCGGCCGTGGCGATTTCAGCATCGTCTTTGGTATTCCAAACCATTACCAATAACCGCATTTTAACGCCATCCATACTCGGGTTTGATAGCTTGTATCTTATGGTACAGGTGCTAATGGTGGTGATTCTAGGCAGTACAAGCTTTTGGGTTATCCATGCGATGAGCAACTTTATGTTGTCCACTGCAGTGATGATTGGTTTTTCACTGTTGCTGTTCCATTTCTATTTCAAACGCCAGGATAGCAATGTGTTTACCTTATTGCTCATTGGTATTGTCTGCGGAAGTTTATTCAGCAGCGTCACAGGTTTCTTGACGATGTTGGTTGATCCAAATGAGTTTGCTTCCATCCAGAGTTCTATGTTTGCGAGCTTTAATAACGTCAACGCTAAGCTGGTGTACTGGAGTTTGATTCCACTGTCTCTCTGTCTGGCGATTCTGTTCTACTATGCTCCGAAATTGGATGTGTTGTGGCTAGGCATTGATAATGCGACCAGTTTGGGTGTTAACACCAAACAGCTTACTCAGCGGATTATGATCTTGATTACTATTATGATCGCGATTTCAACGGCGCTGGTGGGTCCTGTACTGTTCTTCGGACTTATTACAGTGAGTCTGACTCGAGAAATGTTCAATCACTACCAGCATCGCTTTCTTATTATCGCGAGCAGTTTACTCGCGGTATTACTGTTAGTTAGCGGTCAATGGTTCGTAGAAAAAGTTCTCGCATTCGAAACCACGATCAGCGTGATTATTAACCTCGTAGGTGGTTCTTACTTCCTGTTCTTACTACTAAGAAACAGAATTAATTAAGGGTAATGAAGTGATTAAGTTAACAGGTCTAAGTAAAAAGTACGGGAAGACATTTGTTGTTAAGGATGCCGATGCACTATTTCCTAAAGGTGAAGTGACGTCAATTATTGGCCCAAATGGTGCCGGTAAAAGTACTCTATTGTCTATGGCAAGTCGCCTCACGGAGAGTGATGCGGGTGAAGTTGTGATTGGAAACAAG
The DNA here is from genome assembly GCF_900088415.1 of Vibrio mediterranei. Taxonomy (GTDB): domain Bacteria; phylum Pseudomonadota; class Gammaproteobacteria; order Enterobacterales; family Vibrionaceae; genus Vibrio; species Vibrio mediterranei. The sequence goes on along the minus strand of NZ_FLLQ01000001.1, from coordinate 944,251 downwards.
TTGCTCGCTCAGTGGGACACCAAAGAACTGGCTAAACACCTAGCGGTACTGCGCCAATCAAACAACATCAACATGCGCTTCACGATCCGAGAGTTGGTCTCTTTTGGTCGCTTTCCACATTCTCAAGGTCGACTAACCGATGAAGATAATAAAATTATCGATAAAGCACTAGGGCATCTAGGTATTGAAGAGATCCAAAATAAATACCTCGACCAACTCAGTGGCGGTCAGCGTCAAATGGCGTTTATCGCTATGGTTGTCGCTCAGGACACTGACTACGTGTTCCTTGATGAACCGTTAAACAATTTGGATATTAAACACTCTGTAGAGATCATGCATACGCTGCGTAGACTGGCTCATGAATTCAACAAAGCTGTAGTAATTGTGATTCATGATATCAACTTTGCATCCTGTTACTCGGACAACATTGTGGCGATGAAAAAAGGGCAGGTGGTTAAATCGGGTAAAGTCGAAGAAGTAGTGCAGCAAGGGATTATGGAATCCATCTACGAGATCCCATTTGATATCCGTGACGTAGATGGTCGTCGAGTGTGTTTGTACTTCAACAGTTGATCGAGCACGATGTAAAGTCTTACCGTGTTAACGAAATACAAGAATTCAAAGCGTCCCATTTGGGGCGCTTTTTTAGTATTCACAATATGGACTGCCTAGTGCATTGACGCGGAATTATGCAGCGCTCACAAAATTACCACGATGATAGTAATTAAATTAACTAGGTTAATTTAATTACTATAGAATGTGTCAATAGAAACAATTTGGAGAGAACCCTATGAATTATGCTCCGTCTGTCGGTGTCAAATTTAATGAGGACGGCACCGTTCGCCGATTCCCCGGCAACACCTTCCTTTGTCACGTTGATAAAACCAGCCCGGTATACCAAGAAGTGTTATGGGCACAGCAGCAGTTAAAAGCGATGAAGTGCGCAACTAACTATGCCTTCTTGCCAGAAGCTAGTATGCATATGACGGTTATTGAAGGTTTGTGCGATCAGATTCGAGAGACGACACACTGGAGCTCAAAGTTGGCCGAAGATGTGAATATTGAATCGGCAACAGAAAGTTTCCAAGCTTGGTTACAAGAGGCTGCAGCGACACCTAACTTCCAAATGAAGTTTGATTACGTGTACAACAGTCGCGCGGGCGGAACCGTATTAAGGCTTAAGCCTGCGAACGACGAAACTAAGTCTGCACTTAAAGTATGTCGTGATAATTTGAGTGAACTGACAGGTATTCGTCACCCAACGCATGATGAGTACCACTTCCATATTACGCTAAGTTACAAGGTTATTAATCTTGACGAAAAGCAACAAGCCGAATTGGAGCAAACTTGCCAGCGTATTGAAGAAAGGCTCAATCAGTCTTTTGGAGTGCTTACTCATGGCGCGGTGGAGTTCTGTGTCTTTGAGGACATGTTTGAGTTCAAACCAGTAAAACTGTTGTCGTTGGAAAAGTAACTTACTGACATATAATAAAAAACGGAGTCTATCGACTCCGTTTTTTCATCCCACCTTAACTCAATTAAAGACCTTGCCTAGAATTTCGCCAAGTGCTCGATAAGACAAATGCGTTTGCCCAATAACAAAGTTGTCATTCATCGCTTCCTGGCGGTACTCTGCATCAAATAGATATTGTTTGGTTTGCTCAGCAGCCAGTGACAATTGTTCATCAGATATCGTGGCTAAGCCTTGTGAATCCCACGAATGGTTCTCTCCAAGATCGATGATATTGAAGTTGAACTGCGCAATATCGGTTTCATAAACAGGATAGCGATAAACGACTTGTGGTACTTTAGCCACTAACCCTTCTAAGAACTGATTACCCCAACCTTCAAGCCAGCTCGGGTAGGTAACAATATCCGCATGAACATAAGCGTCCCAGAGGGAATAGCATTTTTCGCCATTTATTTCACAGCGACTGTGTTCGATATAATCATTGATAAACAGCATCTGCACATTGTTTTGATCTGCTTTTTGCTTCAGCTTATCAAAGTACTCTTGTTCTTCGTTCATACCTGCTAGAACAAGGACAATTCGACTCTCTTTAGTGATGGTTTTGTCGTTGTAAAGTGCTTGTCCAACCCAGTTTGGCAGTTGCCGATTGAGCTTCGCAATAAGGTCAATCGCCAGTTCAATACCTTTGCGTGCAACGATTCGAGTGGCTTGTAGAAAGACGATGTCGTTATCGGTTAGTCCGATTTTCTGTTTCAAGTCTCGGTTATAGTCGTCAAGGCACCAATGACTGTTGTCGAAATCAAACACATTGGGGACGACGGTGGCATGCTTGCCAGTTTTGTTCTTGAGTGACTCAAAAGCAATCTGATTGATTACGCAGTGTTGGTCGGCGTCGCGACGTGGAGGAAAGTATTCGTCTAATATGTCTTGGATTTCTGGGTACACGGGTTTAGCGAATTTCTCGCGTTCCCAGTGGAAATCGTGATGGTGATTGACAACTTTAACATGAGTGTTGCGAATGGCTTTCTCCAATCCAATTGCGGCAGCGAGGCTGTGCCCGACTGCGAAGATATTATTAGGAACGATAATATCTATTTCAAGGTCTCGAATGATAGCTGTTACTGCGTGCTCAATATCATCAGCTTGAGTGTGAATGGCAGTGAGCAGGTCATCTGAGCTAGTGAAAAACTTAGGCTCAATAAATGCGTCGTGAGTAATTTTAGCGTTCAATTCATCTTCATAACGAAGTGCTTCGACACAAGAAGCATTAACATTTCCAGCACTGCCTGCCAGATAGAAAACCTGGTGACCCTGCTGCTCTAATGCCCACTTCCATTTATCCATTTCTAGCGAAACACCGTCGGTTTCGCCAACACGATAGTGCGTTAGTAGTATTCTCATGCGTTATTGAGTTCCAAGATGACCGTTGAATACAAGTTGAGGCCTTGAGGATCGTTTCCTGGAGCGTTCCTACCTCCGGCCGCAACGCGGTTAAGTAAATCCATTGTTGGTGCTTCAGTGGTGCTTGTTTTTGCGGCGTATACCTTCATCGCTGAGCCACCGTCGATGGAAATCGCGTTAATGACAGATTCACCATCGAAGAAGTCGATATCGGGTTGTGATAAACGCTGAACAAGGTTGGCAACGTCAACAATGTTGGCGCCAATACTCATCTCGTGTCGACCATCAAACAGCAGGTAACCGATGTGGTTTTCAGTTTCGATAAATAGACCAGAAGGTTCTCGGATGAGCGCATCAAAATTGTTGGTTTCTTTTCCTGAACGCGATAGAGGAGAATCGGTGTTGGCGACAGCATCTAGTGCGGCTTCTGCTTGCATTGCGGATACTGTAGGACCAGTTGGAACCAACGATTGTCCGTTAATAACAGAAGGAACTAGGCCACCCAAAATCTGTTTATAGTCGCAAAGGTCAATCTCGTTTGCGACAGGGATAACCTTAACCGCTTGTCCGACTTGAGGTGTCTCAGAGAACAGCGATTCAAAATACTTCTCCTCAATGGATATGAGTGTTCCGAAAGAAGGAAGAGGACATGTGCCATTCCATATCGCGACAACCTCTTCGAATGGCTTAATGCCATCGCCTTGATTGGCTAGAAACAGGTTCACTCTTCCTTCTAACTCAAGCATTGGAGAGAACTCAACTAGGTCGCCTTGGTGCTGCATTGGGAACTTAACATTAAACAGAGCGACATCGTGCTGTGAAAGTAACTCTAGCGATGGGTTAAAGCAATCAACATCAAAGTTTGTCCCGCCAATAGTGACGTTAAATTGGCGAAAAGTCAGAGATGGAACGATCTGCACATTGCCTGCATGATCTATGGCAACAGCGGCGTCATGGGCACTTGGGAAACCGGCAGTTTCAACCTTGCCATTTTCATCTGAGAAATAGTAAAAACCTAGGTATGACAGCACTTCTGGCAGTTGATGGTCTGGGTTTGGAAAGCGGCGTCTGTGTGACCAAATATGGTCTCCGATATTCAGCTCTTTAGTCATAAAGTAGCCAAGGTTACCAATCAACCCATCCAGATTGTTTTCTGATTCAAGTCGATCTCTCAGGTCCTCTAGCTTATTGCCCTTGAAGTGATAGCCAATGCGCGCTTTATCGATGTCTGCTTGTGGTGCTAACACTAAAGAAACGGATGTAGAACATAGTGAACGAGGCTCGCTAATTAGCTCGTAATCCGAGGCGCTAGGAAGTTGCGCAGCGTCAAGCTGCGGCATTGCAAAATGCGCTCTTTTTACCTTTAAAGATGGCTTTTCATGCTTTAACTGTTGGTATCGTTGTGCCAGTCCTTGTTCAAAGGCGGGCTCAACACAACCATGTAAAGGGTTGCCTTTCGGGCCATGTTTAATTTCATAGCCAGGCACCACGGATGGGTTGAAGTAACGATTTGGCTCGATATCAATAGGCTCCCAACATTGGGAATTCATGCTTGTGACGTTGTTAGAGACTCGCTCTGGAAAACATTTGGTGTTCATGGTTGTTGTTCTTATTTCGTGCTAGTTGTTTTAGTAAGCGAGGTTGTATAGAGGCAGCATAGCCGCACCTGTAGCTGCAATTTTGTCACCGGAAATGGCCGCCGGAACAATGTTAGGCATGGCTTCATCAGGTTCGAGATACTGTTGAATGGATGCAATAGCAGCAAGGTGTAGTTCTTCGACTAATTGTGGTGGTAACAAGCCGCCAATGATGATCTCGTTTGGATCGCAAATAGAGCGAATAGCTTGCAGCGCAGACGTTAGTTGCAACTGAGCATTACTTTTCCATTCGACCACTTTTTCCGGTTTCTTTTCTAACAAAGTTGCAAGCGTATCGGCTCGGTGAGCGCTAGGCTCCGACAGCCCTAGTTTTTCATACAGGCAAGACAGAGAAGGACGATTGTCACGCTCAGGAAACAGCTTACCAATGCGACCTGCATTGCCTCGTGCACCGCGATAGACCTCGCCTTCAAAGAAGTGACCGCCACCAATACCATAACCAAGATATAGATAGAAAAAGTTCGCACCAGTACTTCGGCGGGAGCGCACAGACTCACCCAATGCCGCGGCAATACCGTCGTTCTCAATCCAGCATGGTAAATTGAATTTAGCTTCTACCGCGGCTTTGATGTCGATCTGTTCCCAAGCTTTTAAGTGAGGAGGCATGGTGAGGGTGCTAGACTCTTTGTTGAAGTTGCAACTGGTCGTGACGCCAACCCCAATTAACTTAGAAAACTCGCTGCCAAAGGCAACAGAAGTGACATCGATAAGACTGGATAGTTCTTCAAGTGCGCTATTAGGGTCTGAATAGATGCCTTGAATGGCTTTAGAGAAAATAGCTTCTCCTTCAAGGTCTACCAATTCAATGCTGATTTTTTCCAGCTCTATGTTTACCCCTAAGCTATAGGCTGCTTGAGGGTTAATACCTAGCTCAATACCAGGTTGACCTCTGCCCCCTTGTTGCTTACCAGTGACGACAATAAGACCTTCATCAAGCATCTTCTTGGTGATCTTTGTAATGGCCGCAGGCGTTAAACCACTGGTCTCAGCAAGGGCTGCTCGTGTGGTTGGGGCTTGTTGACGGATCAATGCAAGAATTGAACGCTGTGTGTCTGTTCCGAAATCTATCAATGGTGTTTCCTTAACTGAAAATCTCTTTCTATTTGATTTGAAAGCTAAATCAATGACATACATTGACACATTTAACCTTCAAACCAAATAGGCCCGGCCAAAGACCGGGCAAAAATGTTACATAAGTACGTTTTGAACAAATGCTTTCTTGGCTTCCGTTGCGTACTCTGATGTAAAGAACTCAGAGCTGTACTTACGCTGTGCGTTGTCGATAAGTGCGTTGGAGTCATCAGCATCTGGATGTTGCGGTGCTGCACCAAACGTTGCGTTTAAGCCCGTTTGTGCTTGTGCCGACGTAATCCAGTGAATGAATACCGCTGCCGCTGCTTTGTTCTTAGCATTTTTCGGCATTAGGATGATGTTACCGCCACCTGGCATACCAAACTCTGGAATATAGAACTTGATGCGTTTAGTGATCGCACCTTTTTTCTGTAGACCTGCTAGATGATCTTCCCAAGCTGGTGCCATAGAGATTTCGCCATCATTGATGCGCGTTAAGCTGTCTGCATTTGAAGCGGTGATAACGATGTTGTCTTGGTTACCTTCAAACCACTCCCACGTTTTTGACCAAGTAGGAATTACAGACTTGTCCATTTCATTTTGGAAGTAGACATCGTTGTTGCCTGATGCGTAATAAATTGCACGTTGAATGAAGGCATTACCTGCACCGCCTTTGTTTGGATCGTTCACACCAAACTGTTGTTTGTGTTCTTTGATCCAAGTTGTCAGGTCATCAAAAGACTGTGGCAGGTTATTTTCATCGACTCGAGTTGGGTCATAAGCAAAACCTGTTTGGTTGCCCCAGAACGCATAGGCATAACCTTGAGTGTCGACACCAACAAGATTAGTTCTTAACTTTTCGCTACCCGGAATAATATCGGTCAATGGACCATAAACGACGTTGCTTTGCAGTAGCATCGGCAGTTTCACAGTATCGAGTGCCATCACGTCGATGCTGCCTTGGTCGCGGCGTGCTTCAGCAAGTAGCTTATTGCGGTTACCTGATTCATTACCTTCTGGTACGCGAACTTTAATGCCGTACTCTTTCTCAAATTCTTTAAAGAATTTTCTGAATTCAGGCTGTAGATACCAGATATAAGCGTTCACCATTTTTTCTTGTTTCGCTTGCTCGACAATTTCATCCCATGTCATGTCGTTTAGGTCATAAGCCAGTGCATTGGTAGAAAGACCTGCAAGTGCAGTCATTGCTGCGGTTAGAACTAATTTTTTCATAAATCCATTCTCTTAATATCTTTATAGTTGTAGGTACAGTTAGGCTTTACCGGTAGAGTCCGCCAGATAGTTGCCTTTAAGCAAACGCTCGATAATGAGCATCAAAATTACGTTTGGAATCACAAGAATAAGTGATACCACCGCCGCGTTTGGACGGATGAATGAGTAACCTAAGTAGGAATACAGGATGGTCGGTACGGTGACATAATCCGGTGATCCAAGAACAAAGGCGATGTTGAATTCTTCAATACTGATCACCAGACAGAAGATCAACGATGCCAATAAGCCAGGTTTTAGCATTGGCAGATACGCGTGTTTAAATGTTGTCCAAGGGCTGCCACCTAAGTCACGGCTTGCCTCAATAAGATCTTGAGGAACGCTTTTGAAACTGGCTGACAAAATACGGATAGCATAAGGCAAAGCCAGTACCGTATGGCCAATCACAATGCCAAGGTAGGCGTTAGACAAATTCAGGTTGATCAGCATCGAGCTAAAGAAGACACCGATGATCATACCCGGCATAACAAGCGGTAGAAGTGTGACAACTTCGGCCACTTTCTTGCCCGGAAAATCCTTGCGACCTAGTGCGTAAGCCGTTGGAAGTGCGAGCAATACTGTCAAAAGAGCGACTGCTGGAGCAATCGAGTAACTGTTAGTTAGTGCTTCCACTAGACCTGAGTTTTCCCACATGTCTGTCCAACGTCCGAATGACATCACCGGTGGAAGAACATCTGGATAGCTCCATGGGTGTTCCGGATCTACGAGTGACCAGATGAGCGCCATAATAAATGGCACACCTAACCAGAAGAAGTTGACCGCAAGAAACAGTCCAATAGCGATTTTGTTGATCAGTTTGCCATTTGCCGTTCTGATTTTCGGCAGCTTACGGCGTGGTGCTTTTGCTGTTGAAGCGAGTGCAGTCATTATTTCAGCTTCCCTTTCTTAGTGGCTAGTGGGGCAGTCAGTAGAGAGATAGCCAGTGAGGCGATCACAGCGGTCACCATGATGATGACGGCCACAACAGCACCTTTGTTCCATTCCATAAACTCTGTTGAGGTAATGTGCATTAGCATAGATAGCGAGTAGGTATTCTTAGGACCTGCAATCGAGTAGAACGAGTAGTCACCTAGAGCACCGATGAAAATTAGAATCAAAGAGACTTGCAGGGCTGGTATAGATAGTGGGAACACGATGCCAGTGAAGCGACGCCATGCGTTTGCGCCAAGATCTGAGGCGGCATCGAGAACATCATTTCGAATTGAGTTCACCGCACCCGCAAGTAGAATCATTGCAAACGGCAGCTGTTTCCATATTTGAAGAATGATAACGCCCCAACCGAAGTTGTCGTTTTGCATACGGATCGGTTTTTCAGTAATGCCAAGCCACATCAAGCCTTGGTTAACCACACCATGGTACGAAATTACGTTAACTAACAAGAATGCGGCAACCAAGCCTGGAATGAACATAGGAGCGCGCAATAGACCCGTAATCGTGGTTGAACCGGTGAAGGGCTTACGTAGCCAGAGCACAAGCGGGTAGGCCAGAGACACCGCGCCAAGAGCGCCAATGACTGATACTTTAATAGAGTAAATCAGTGACTTGTGAAGTGTTGGGTCAGCAAGTGCATCACGCCAAAATTCAGTGGAGAAGCCACTCTCTCCCATCATGTTGTGAAAACCAAAGCTCTGGGCAACCACCATGTAAAACGTTGACCCCATCAAAAGTAAGATGGTGCCTACGCCAGGCAATAGCATGAGCCAGGTTTTCCAGTGGGTACGTAGACTAGTCATGCGGCACCTCTTCAAGGAACCTAATGCCAGTCTTAGGCAAACTGAATGTTAGCTGGTTATCTTGGAACTTAGGCTGTTTTGGTAATTGAATACGCATTTCTAGTGGAACTTCATTAAGTGATTCCACTAGAAGGTCGGTGACATTACCCATGAAAGCCATTTGATTGACGCGCACTTGAAAGCGGTTGATATCGCTATCTTCAGCTAAGCGAGCGTCTTCTGGTCGCCAACAAACAAAAATATTGTCTGACTTTGGTGGCTCATCAGATTCAACGATGAAATCACCAATTTCTGTTGTGACCGAGTAAGTGTTGGCTTGCTCTGTCTTGTTTACTTGTGCAGGTAGAATGTTAGCGGCACCAATAAAGTCAGCAACAAAGCGGTTTGCTGGACGGTAATAGATATCTTCCGGGGTACCAATCTGTTCGATACGGCCACGATTAAGCACAACGATCTTGTCTGACATGGCTAGTGCTTCTGCCTGATCGTGTGTCACGTAGATAGCAGTAAGGTTGTAGCGTTTTTGAAGTTCGCGGATCTCAAAACGAACCGACTCTCTTAATTTCGCATCTAGGTTAGATAATGGCTCGTCGAATAGGATTACAGCAGGTCGAGTCACCATCGCGCGAGCAAGTGCGACGCGTTGTTGTTGTCCACCTGACAATTCGCTTGGCATTTTATGAGAATGTTCACCCAGATCGACCTGTGCGACGGCTTCTTGAACGCGCTCAATCTGTTCTGCTTTTGCTACGCCTTTTTGGTTCAAACCGAAGGCAATGTTGTGCTCAACGCTCAAGTGAGGGAAAAGCGCGTAAGATTGAAAACACATAGAGGTATTGCGCTTTTCTGGAGAAACATTAGTGATGTTTTCATCGCCAATTAGAATCTCACCAGAATCGGGAGTGTGGAAACCACCGATCATTTTTAACAACGTTGTTTTGCCGCAGCCAGAAGGCCCAAGAAGAGTAACCATCTCTCCCTCTTCCGCCACAAAGCTAATGTCTTTAGATGCGATAAAATCATCAAAATTTTTACAGATATTTTTTAGTTCTAATCGGGACATTGAGTTGCATTCCGTTTCAGTAGAAGTTTGCACAGATTTGGAGTCTAGCGCTTCATTATTGCAATTATATTAACTAAGTTAATTTAATTGATCTGTGAAAGTGGTCACGTGATAAGCGTTATTGACGGATTTACTGATGTAAAAGGTTGGATAGTGTGATCTGACGCATGTAAATAGTCAGCTTATATTAATCTTGTTAATTTAATTGGGATGTTTTTGAGGAAGAGAAAAGAGAGAGGGAGTGGTCACTCCCTCTCTGAAGGCTAGCTAAGCAGATCGAGAATCTGCTGAGTTTTTGAGGACATTAATTCGGTATTGTGTCGTGACTCTACGTTCAGTCGCACCACGGGTTCAGTATTAGAGGTACGTAAGTTGAATCGCCAGTCATTAAACTCCATGCTGAGACCATCGGTATAATCGACAACGAGGGCACCGTGTTCAAAAGTTTGTTGAACGCGCTTGATGGCTGCTTGTGGATCTTGCAGTTTGGCGTTGATTTCGCCCGAAGATGGGAACGCGACAATACGATCGGCAACCAACTTAGAAAGCGGCTGCTGCTTCACACAAAGAAGCTCACTGACAAGCAGCCAAGGAATCATTCCACTGTCACAGTAGGCAAAGTCTTTGAAGTAATGGTGCGCACTCATTTCGCCGCCATACACTGCATCTTCCAAACGCATACGCTCTTTGATGAAAGCATGTCCCGTTTTAGACATTATCGGAGTACCGCGATTCTCTGTGACGATGTCGATGGTATTCCAAGTTAAGCGAGGATCGTGGATGATTCGAGCATTTGGATTCTTCTGCAAGAACGCCTCTGCTAATAGACCCACAATGTAGTAGCCCTCAATGAACTCACCTTGCTCGTCAAACAAGAAGCAACGGTCAAAATCACCATCCCATGCAATACCCATATCAGCACCGTGTTTTACAACTGCTTCAGAAGTGGCCGCACGGTTTTCCGGTAGTAGTGGATTAGGAATACCATTTGGGAAACTAGAGTCAGGTTGGTGATGGACTTTGATAAATTCGATGGCAATGCCCAACTTGGCGAATTTTGCTTCCAGATCGTCAATAACATGACCTGCAGCACCATTGCCTGAATTTACTACCAGCTTAAGTGGCTTGATGTTGTTCGGCGTAATGTAGCTAAGCAAATGCTCGGTGTATTCATCAAGGTTAGACAGTTTTTTGTATTGTCCAACTTGAGCAATTGACTCAAAGTCATTTTGTTCAGCGAGCTGTTTAATGTCGTTCAAACCAGTATCACCACTGATTGGCTTACCGTTATCTCGAACCAGTTTCATCCCATTGTAGTTAATAGGATTGTGGCTTGCGGTGACTTCGATTCCGCCATCTACGTCCAGTGACTGGGTCGCAAAGTAAATCTCTTCTGTACCTGTCATACCGATATCAACAACATCGGAACCTGCATCCATAATGCCGCGCGCCAAGGCGAGTTTAAGACTTTCTGATGTCTCACGAACATCGCCACCCACAACTACGGTTTTAGGTTTTAGAAATTGCGCATATGCTCTGCCAATGCGGTAGGCAATATCCTCGTTGAGTTCGTCTCCCAACTTGCCGCGAATGTCATAAGCTTTAAAACAGCTGAGTGCTTTCATGACTAGACCTTATCCTTGAAAAATGTCCGAAAGCATCGCTTTTAATGCGCTATAAGACAAGTGCTTTTCTCCAATGTCATAGTTTTGTTGCATACGGGATGATCTCAAATCAGCATCAAACAGATACTCAAGCGTTGAATTGACGGCGCCGTTTAACGTTTCTGGAGCGATGACAGCGAGTCCAGATTCATCCACTTGATGGTCATTGCCAAGGTCGATAATGTTAAATTGGTAATCGGCGATATCTAAGTCAAATACAGGATAGCGATACACTACCATAGGGACTTTAGCGACAAGTCCTTCTAGAAATTGATTTCCCCAACCTTCTAGCAAACTAGGGTAGGTGATGATGTCAGCGTGTGAGTAGACGTCCCACAAAGAGTAGACTTTTTGCCCCTCTTTCTCACCGCGAGAGTGACCTACCCAATCATTGATAAACAGTAATTCCACATTGCAGGCTTTGGCTTTATCCGTCAATAAGTCAAGATAGCTGTCTTCTTCACACATTCCTGCAAACATAAGGATTAAGCGACTGTCTGCACGAAATATTTCTCCGTTATAGATCGTTTTTCCAACGAGCCCTTCACGCTGTCTGCTCATTGCATCAATCAAGTCGATTGCCAGTTCGATGCCTTTTCTTGCAACAATACGTGTTGCTTGCAGAAACAGGATATCATTTGCGCCGACACCGAATCGTGCTCGCAGATCTTGATTGTATTCATCAACTTTCCAATCGCTGCCCTGAAAATCGAACACATTGGGCACCACCGTAGAGTCGGTGTCGCGGCGTTTTTTAAGTTCTGTTTGCGCAATACGGTTGATCACACAGTGCTCAACCAGCGGGTGTTTAGGAGGAAACAGGGTGTTGAGCAGTTGCTGAATGCCTGGAGACGTTGGGTTTGAGTATTTAACACGTTCCCAATGAAAATCATGATGATGACAAATAACACGAGTCTGAGTGGCTTCGACCGCTTTCATAATGCCGAGTGCTGCTGGTAAGTGATAGCCAAGCGACAGCATGTTATTTGGGACAATAATGTCAATATCTCGTTGGTCGATAATCTTGATGATACCTGCGGCAATGTCATTGGCTCGATGTTCAATGGCGTCTAACAAAACCGATTCTGATGAGTAATCATCGCGACTCACATAAGCGTTTTGGATAATTTTGTCGTTGAATAGCTCTAAATAATGTAACTCTGGCACGAGATCAGCGTCTGTACTACCCGAACTCCCTGCCAGGTAGAAAACCTTATGTCCCAAGCTTTCCAGCGCCCATTTCCATTTGTCCATTTCAAGAGACACGCCATCAGTTTCACCAACACGGAAGTGTGCAAGTAGGATATTCATAATTCAGTTTCCTTTTGTTTTCTGAACCTTGTTGGGCGTAATTTAGAGGATTATGTAAATGGATTTAATGATAGTTTTACAAATTAGTGATCAAATTCACGATAATCCGAAACCGGTTTTGGTTGACTAGAAAAATGAGACTTGGCTCAATAAATAATCAATAAAGCCTGTCTAGACTAAATGGAAGTCGCAATTATCAAGTGGTGAATTTCAAAGCCACTATTTTTTGGAAAAGTATCAAAACCGGTTTTGGTTGTTTGATTTGTAATAATGGATATCAACATGGCTCAGGAACAGACGGCTAACTCTCAAGTTAAAAAAGACCTGCAACAAATCTTGGCAGGTGTGTATTCGCCAGCTCAACTTAATGAACTCATCCCCAACCTTCTCAATGTTATTGCGAATCAGCCTGAGTATGTGGGCAAAAAGCAATGGGTAGATCAAAACGACATCATGCTGATTACGTATGGTGATTCAATCAAAAAACAAGGAGAAGCACCTCTTCATACCCTAAGAGAGTTCTTAAACGATAATGCTGCGGATGTGCTCTCTGCGGTGCATATTCTCCCGTGTTATCCCTATACCTCAGACGACGGATTTTCTGTCGTTGATTATTGGAAAATCAACCCAGAATTGGGTGATTGGCAAGATGTTCAATCATTGTCGAACAACTATGACCTAATGTTTGATGGGGTGATCAACCATATTTCAAAATCCAGTGATTGGTTTCAAGGGTATTTAAAAGGGGAAACGCAGTATCGAGAGTTTTTCACCGAAGCTAATCCAAACCGAGACTACAGTTCAGTTACACGCCCTAGAGCATTACCATTACTGACGACTTTTGAAACCGCAAACGGTACAAAACATATCTGGACTACGTTCAGCGAAGATCAAATTGACCTTAATTTCCGTTGTCCTGAAGTGTTTCAGAAAATTGCCGAGCTACTGCTGTTTTATGCTCAGCAAGGAGCCTCTTTTATTCGTCTTGATGCGATTGGATTTATGTGGAAAGAGTTGGATACCCCTTGTATTCATCAGCCCCAAACTCATGCCATTGTTCAGGCGCTGCGAGCATTAATGAGTGCCGTGGCTCCTCACGTTAAATTGATCACTGAAACCAATGTACCGCATAACGACAATATTAGTTATTTCGGCAATGGTGAGAATGAAGCTCATTTGGTGTACCAGTTCCCGCTACCGCCATTAACACTGCATACATTGCAAACTGGCAACAGTGACAAGATTGTTGATTGGATGTCGAGCTTAGAGCCGTGTTCGGAACAGACCACATTCTTCAACTTTTTAGCCTCTCATGATGGCATTGGTGTGCGTCCTGTAGAAGGTATCTTAAACAAAGAGCAAGTCGACCATTTACTATCGGTAGTGCAGACCAATGGTGGCCGCGTTTCATACAAAGATAACGGTGACGGCACACAAAGCCCTTATGAGCTGAATATCAACTATTTCGATGCCATCCGTGATGCGAATTCGGATGACCAAACTAACCTAGATCGCTTTATGGCGGCCCAGTCCATTCTCATTTCGATGGCGGGGGTTCCTGGAATATATGTACACAGTCTATTGGGGTCGGGAAACGATATAGAAGGATTGGAACGTCTGGGGTATAACCGCGCGATTAACCGTGAAAAGCTCGAACGTACCGAAGTGGAATCTGAGTTGGCTAAGCCAGAATCTCGTCGTGCCCAAGTGCTATCTCGCTTTAAACACATTCTGGGTATTCGTAAGCAACAGAGAGCATTTGCTCCTAGCGCAAGTCAGCGTGTAGTGGCAACCAGTGAGCAATTGGTCACTTTTGTGCGTGATGAGCAAGTATTGGTGGCTATTAATATTTCAAATCAAGCGGTTGAGCTAGATACCAATGCAGTGCTTAAAGGAGTCTCTCACGATTTGATTTCTGGTAACGACTTAAGTGGTGTTGTTACTGTACAACCATATCAAGTGATGTGGTTAGCTAAGTAGAAAATAGAGCCAGCCTGGCTGGCGACTCATAAATTACATGAATCCTAAATCGTAAAGGATATAACGATGAAACTAAAAACTCTGACCCTTGGACTTGCTGTAGCTGGTTTAGGCTTATCCAGCCTTGCACAAGCGACTACAGTTGAGTATTGGACAACACAAACCCAATCAGACCGCCTTCAGACGATAGAAGTGATGGCTGATGTGTTCGAAGCATTGAACCCAGGTATCGATGTAAAAGTAGTGGCAGTAGATGAAAATGACATGCCAAAGCAGATTGCTGCAGCTGCCGCATCGAATACGCTCCCAGATATGATTGAAGTAGGCTCTAACCTGTCATTAGCGTTTGCTGAGCAAGGTATTGTTGATTTAGACGCCACGACCGCAACGATAGAAGCAGTTGGTAAAGACCGTTTTTATAAAGGTTCATTGAAGTTGGTAGAAGACCCAGACAACAATAAATTTGTTGCTCTACCATATCGAGGTTGGGTTCAAGGTATTTGGTATCGTGCAGACTGGTTTGAAGAAGCGGGTTTAGAGCCACCGACAACATGGGAAAACATTCAAAAAGCGGCGAAGTACTTTAATAAGCCTCAGGAAAACCAATACGGCATCTTAATTGGCACTAAAGCGGATAGCTATGCTGAGCAAGTTTATACGCAGTTTGCCCTATCAAACGATGCAGGTCAGTTTGATAAAGACGGCAACCTAATATTCAACTCTGAAGCGCAAAAAGAAGTTTTAGACTTTTATAAAGATCTTTCAAAGTACACACCTCCGGGTCCACAAACATGGCGCGCACGTGACTACTATTTGCAAGGCAAGCTAGCGATGTTCTTCTACTCCACGTATATCATGGATGACATTGCACTCGCCGAAGCTGCGGCAAGTTCATTGAGTAACGAGAACTTCAAAGATCTTAAAGGCGCGACATTCGATCCTAATCTAGCGAAGAACACGCGTTTAGCTCCAGCAATCACTCATACTTCAGCTTCTACATTTGGTACCTTGGTTGGTTTCTCTATCATGAAGAACGATAACAAGGATGAAGTAGAAGCGACTAAAGCGTTCATTGAATACATGAACGAGAAAGATCAGGTTGTTGCATACTCTCATATGGCACCTGGTGGCCACCTTCCTATGCTTCGAGACATCGCTGAAACTGATGAATTCCTTAATGATCCAAAAGGCATTTTTGCTAACTATGGTAAAGAGTCCATTAAGGAGATCATTGCCGGTTTTGAGAACATCAAGAACTTCTCCATTGTAGACGGTAAGGCGTTCCCTGAATCTGGTGAAATCTTCTCGAAACAAATCATTCCACGCATGATCTATAGCTCTGTGATTGAGGGACAAGACACGCAAAAATCGTTGGATTGGGCTGAAAACGAGATGCAGCAGCTTATCAAAAACTAACTCTGCATAGCGAAAGACGTCGCTGGCTAACCAGCGGCGCACCTTCACTAAGAACCTTTACGGGGCAGCATGGTGCGCTGCCTCAGATTAACAAGGAATTACCATGACACCATTAGAGAGAGCAGAAGCGCGGTTCGGGTGGAAGCTTGTCGCTCCGACCATTGGCATTATTGGGCTTTTGATACTCTATCCAATCGTTTTTAATGTTTATCTAAGCTTCTTTGATGTAAAGCTGAACGGTGACAAAACTTTTGTCGGGATTGCCAACTACGCTCGCTTACTGGCAAATCCAGACTATTACTCATCAATTGCAACAACCGGTATCTACCTATTTGGTACTGTTGCTGGCACTACGCTGTTAGGACTCGCAGTCGCATTATTGATGCGTAATCCGTTCCGAGGTCGTGGCCTAGTGAGTGCCGCTATTCTTATGCCATATTTTGCGCCGGTTATTTCCGTTGTGTTTGGTTGGCAATTTCTTTTTGATCCAGTTAATGGTGTCTTCAACTGGTTAATGGTTGATGTACTGCATATCTGGAATCAACGAACCAACCTCATTGGTGAGCCGGGTTCGGCTGTTTGGGTCGTTATTATCTTTGATGTTTGGAAGCATTTCCCAATTGCATATCTATTGATCCTATCCAAGTTGACGTCGATTCCTAAAGACCAGTACGAAGCGGCGGCGATTGACGGTTATGGACCAATTGGACGTTTCTTCCATGTGACGCTGCCAGAGATTTATTTCGTATTGGCAACGGTAGTGATTCTACGTTTGATTTGGAACCTGAACCGCTTTGAAGACGTGTTCCTTTTAGCGCCCAATGTTCAAACTCTTCCAGTATTTACGTACTACCAAGCCTTCACCGGGGTCATTGATCAAGGGCTTGCTGCTGCAACCTCCGTGATTCAGTTCAGCGTCTTGTGTGTGCTGATTTGGTTCTATGTTAAGAAAATTCTTAAGTGGTAATTCATTATGTTAGGAAAACCAACAATTAAAGGACGTATTGGATTTGCGTTAGCAATTTTCTTACTGGTGAGCTTCTGCTTACTTCCATTTGCGCAAATTCTGTCGACCTCATTAAAACATCAGTTTGACTGGGGTAACCCGTCATTGATTCCGCAGGTCGTTAATCTCGATGCCTATAAGGAATTATTAGGCTTAACTGAGCAAAAACAGGTAGAGATACCGGCAGCAATACAAAAGATTCTTGAGAATCCTAAACTGCCTCAAGATAAGAAAGACGCCATTATGGCGAAATACGCCAGTAACTCTGATGTGTTTCCCTTTGGCCGGTTTATGCTGAATAGTTTCGCTATATCTGCGGGAGCGGCTACGGTGTCGCTCATATTCGCAGTCATGGGGGCTTATTCCATTTCGCGCCTGCGATTTACTGGGCAGGTAATTGTTCAGCGCTCGGTGCTCTTCGTTTATATGGTGGGCGGCGTACTGTTGATGGTACCGCTGTATCAAATGGCGGTAAACGTCGGGTTAGCGACCAGTATGTGGGGTAGTCTGTTCTGTCTCTTCGCCATCTATATTGTGCAAACATTGCCAGTCGCGCTGTATATGCTGGGTAACTACTTCCGCACGATTCCTTTTGCGTTAGAAGAGGCGGCGATGATGGATGGTTACTCGCGCAAAGAAGCAATATGGAAGGTGGTATTGCCGCTATCGGTACCTATGCTCGCAACCGTATTTATGTACTGCTTTATTATCGGCTGGAATGAATACCTATTTGCGTCTGTATTCTTAAAACAATTCAAAGAGTTCTACACATTGCCACTCGCGCTACAAGAGCTATTTGTATCGAAAAATGCGATTTGGGATCGAATCATGGCAGCGTCCATGTTAACTCTGGCTCCAGTCGTAGTGTGTTTCTTGTTTGCTATGCGTCATATGGATGGTGGCAAAACTGATGGTGGTGTGAAAGGTTAATAATTATGGCTTCTATTTCATTAAAAAATATTGTTAAAAACTACGGTGACACCAAGGTTGTAAAAAACATCAGTCTTGATATCGAAGATGGCGAATTTGTGGTGCTAGTTGGCCCATCGGGTTGTGGTAAATCGACGACGTTACGCATGATTGCAGGTCTTGAGCAGGCGACATCAGGTGAGATCTCCATTGGTGACCGAGTGGTTAACGATGTCGAACCACAACATCGTAATATCGCAATGGTGTTCCAAAACTACGCACTGTATCCGCACAAAACCGTTGAAGAGAACATCGTGTTTGCTCTACGCCGCTTAAAGATGGAAGAGTCGGAGATCCAGCGCCGGTTGGAAGATGTTGCCAAAATGCTCAAGCTGGAAGATTATCTCAAGAGAAAGCCGGCTGATCTTTCAGGTGGTCAGCGCCAACGTGTCGCAATGGGTCGCGCCATTGTTCGTGATGCTGACTGCTTCTTGTTTGATGAACCTTTGTCAAATCTGGACGCCAAACTGCGTAATCACATGCGCACCGAGATTGCGCAAATCCACAACCGATTTGGCCGCACCAGTGTTTATGTTACCCACGACCAAGTCGAGGCAATGACGCTAGCGGATAAAGTGGTGGTATTGCGCGATGGTATTATTGAGCAAGTCGGCTCTCCGATGGAGATTTTCCTCAATCCAGTCAATATTTTCGTTGCGACCTTTATTGGCTCTCCGTCAATGAACATCATGGACGGTACACTGTACAACGACTATCTGGAACTAGGAGGATATCAACTGCCTAGAAAGCTGCTGACCGGAGTTCATTTTGATGAGGCAGTACCGGCGGAGGGACTTGCTGTAAAGGTGGGCATTCGTCCAGACTTTTTCAATGACATGGAGTTCTTTGGGGAGAGTGACTCAACCTTTAACTTCGATAACATTAACATCGACCTAGTTGAACCTATGGGGTTTGATAAAGAAGTGTTGTTTAAGTTGGGAGAAGAGAACGTGAAAGCACGCCTAGACCTTCGCTCAGAAGTAACACGCGGCCAAAAAATGGACTTGCTCGTCGACTTATCTCGTGTCCTTCTGTTTGATGTGAAAACAGAGCAACGCCTTTAATTGCTAATCCCCTTCATAGGTTTGTGAAGGGGATTTTTTATGGATGCCAATATGTCTCTATTGCCGAAAATTTGTGAATATCTCAACGTAAATAATCAGTTTTCCCTATTAAAAGGCTCTGATCTCTCCAGTCAGCTTTGTCACGCGTGGTTTATTAGCCAGCAGCCTGACCATGTTGAATATCAGGTCGCCTGTGAGCTTCTTACCATAAATAAATACCATCCTGTCTTGGAGTTCCTAGATGCGTTTGTACCGGACGCTGAAGCCGAGCTTTCACATAACTATGACGAGTTACTCGAAGGCGATAATCCTCTGTGGCAACTATTCAGCCCCGAAGCTATAGCGGCTAAATCGACACCCGAAAAGGTAAGAGAGGATATTCACCGCAATCGAACTCTGCATAATATGACCAAGTCGTCACAGGCGATTACAAATGTCGCTGAACAGGTCTTGTTCACGAGCAATGTGTTATTGGGTGTGCCACTCCGAGGGGATGATGTTAGCCACTTAACTTTGGGGGAGTGCTTCCATCAAGCCTTACAGCAGGCTCAAAACCAGCAGCAACAGTATTGGTACGATCATCCAATTCCTGTTGGTATCTCTGCCGAAGAGAATGAGATCCTTTACGGTTTAAAGCACCTTGATAAAGCGTTGGCTGGGGAAGTAGACCGAGGCAACCTTGCACCAGACGCTAAGGCAACTATCGTGCTGTCATGTTCGGTGACACACCCTGCGTTGGCAGATATTGCGAAACAGTATGTCGAGTTTGAGATCAACGCGCACCTTAACCTCAAGCACCTCAATGTGGCAGTTTTTGGTGAAAGTGAATGTCTTGAGGTGCTGCGTCATGCATTTCCAGAGGCGAGTGATGACCTTAAAGGCGTATTCGGAGTAAACGGGGCATATGGAAGACACTATAGCTTCCTTAAAGCTGTTGCGCCTTTGTGGCAAAAAGCAGTGAACCCAGAGCTCAAAGCTACATTCAAAATTGACCTTGACCAAGTGTTCGACCAAACCATGCTCATCAACGAAACGGGCAAATCTGCGTTTGAACACTTTTTGGATTCTAATTGGGGCGCTAGTGCAGTTGATAACAATGGTCACAAAGTCAAACTGGGCATGATTGCTGGTGGACTGGTCAATGAATGCGATGCTCATGTGGGTCTGTTTACCCCTGATGTGACGTTGCCGACGGGCAGTGATTATGCCATGTTTGAGCAGCTGTTCTGTGCTCGTTGGGGGCAGGCTATATCCACTCAAGAAGAAGTCATCAGCCAGAGAGATGACATCCAGCGTGTGCATGTCACTGGCGGAACCAACGGAATCTTGATCGACGCACTGTATGAGTTCCAACCTTATACGCCAACGTTTATCCATCGAGCTGAAGACCAGGCATTTATATTGTCTGCCTTAGCTAACCCAATCGATGATCATTACCTTGCGTACAGTCATCAACCGGGGCTGATTATGCGCCACGATAAAGAAGCGTTTGCGGGACGAGTCATGGAAGTATCGGAGGCTGGAAAGGTGCTCGGTGATATCGAACGAGTGCTGTTATTTAGTGGCTACGCTAAACAGCATCCATTAGGAATTGAAGCGTTAAAAGAAAAACTGTATCCCTTTACCGGTACGTTTGTCTCGAAAACGCCAATCGCACTTGCACTGCTGAGGTTTATGTTAGAAGGTTGCTATCGAAACAAAGATTACTTAGATGATGGTGCACAGCGCTTGGTTAACTGCTTGAATTATTGTAAAAATGATTTAGAGAATGAGGTCATCTCCAATCAAAAAGGTTGGCAAGAATACTATTCACAATTGAAGGACGGAGTGTTGACGCCACAAGCGGTTACCTCTATCGGTCGTTGTCAGCTATTGGTCAGTGAGTGCTAAGGATATTATGTCGATAAAAAAACTAGCAGAACATTTAGGGCTCTCTAAATCTACCGTTTCGCGGGCGTTAAATGGATACAACGATGTAAACCCAGAGACTCGACAAAAGGTGTTGGCTGCGGCAAAAGAGATAGGCTATAAACCTAACCCAACAGCGAAGCGTCTCGCATCTGGTAAATCAAGAAACGTTGGTATCATTCTACCGGCTAACTCGCGGATGTTCGTTTCACCCGCTTTCTCAAAAGTATTGGCGGGAGCTTCAGCATTTCTTGCTCGTCATGATTACCAACTGATCGTAACAACGATTGCTGATTGCCAAGATGAGAATAAGGTCTACTCAGATTTCATTGAAAGTGGCCTGATCGATGGTATTTTTATTGTTCGTACACGCAGCAATGATGAACGTATTGCCATGCTAAAACAGAAGCAGTTTCCTTATATCTGTCATGGTTACGATATCGGCTTTGAGGAAGATTGCTTTGTCGACGTTGACAATGAACATGCCTTTTATCAAATGACAAAACGTCAGCTAGAGCATGGACATACGCGTATTGCTTTCCTAGACGCGCCTATTGAATTGACGCTCTCTCAAGCTCGTAAGCGAGGGTATGTTAAGGCTATGGAAGAGGCCGGTCTATGTGCAGATGACCGTTTATTGCTCAACGGTGAACTGAACGAAGAAGACGCGATCAAGATGGCAAAAGAAGTATTGTCATTAGCTCATCGCCCAACGGCGATCTTGTGTGCTGATGACACCATGGCGTTAGGTACTATAGCTGCTTGTGAGGAGCTTGGTTATCAGCCTGGTGTCGATATTGCGATTGCCGGCTATGGTGACTATGAGCACAGTCGTTACAGTAAACCTTCCATCACAACCTTGCATTACGATACGCATAGTGTGGGCGAAGAAATGGCCAAACTGATGCTTAATCGTTTGGAGAACAAGGGTTTTGAGATTCAAAACTGGTTCGAAGCGGAAATTGTGTCTCGTCAATCTGACAAAATCACAAACAAGTCATTAACCTAATCCAAACTGGGCAGCCTACAGCTTAAACAATGGTAGGCTGCCTCATTAATGCTACGATTGTTTGCATGTTTTACCATCGGCTGAGAATTCACCTCTACCTATTCCTCGCTAGTCTTTACCATCCGCTCTAACCTGATGCTTGTTATGACCGACAATCATGGATCGCAAGCAATGAACTTAATCGTCAACGTGCACAAAGGTGTTCGCAAACTCGGCTTTGAGTGGGCTACTCGTCAAGCATGGAAGTGTGGAATGAAAGCCAACTTGGTGAATCGAGTGATTGGTGTTGCTCGTGGGCAAGTGGTGTGCGTGATAGATGGCGCACGAGCCGAACTCTCTACCGAGTTGAATAACCCTCACCACCATGAAGAGAAGCAAGGGCGATATGTGTTTGTTGGTGGAGTAGTGTGGGAGCCAAACGACCTGCTAGCTCCAGCTTTCCCGGAATTTATGTTTATGCATGTTCGCAACTTAGGCAGTAAGCATAAATACATGACCGACGACGAGCTATTCTTCAATTTGGCTTAACCAATGATCGCCTTGTTTATTAAGTGCTTGATTGGATCTCTAGCGGTTTTGCTTATTGCGATTCTTTCGAAAAGTAAAAGTTTCTATATCGCTGGGCTAGTGCCTCTGTTTCCTAGCTTTGCGCTTATTGCCCATTACATCGTGGCTACTGAGCGCAACATGGAAGCGCTTCGTATGACGGCACTGTTTGGGATCTATTCATTACTCCCGTATGCCGCCTACCTATTGGCTGTGTACTATTTTAGTTACTTCTTGACTCTAACTGGGACTTTACTTTCTGCTGTTATGGTATGGGTTCTTTTCGCAACCATTTTATTGGGAGTGTGGAACAGAACCATGGTGGTTGCGGCTTAATAGAGGTGGTCTTTAGTCATAGGGGTAGTGTACGCTCTAGACAGCTTTTTTCCTCAGATTGGTAGATGGTTGAATAATTCGTAGGAGGAGTGTTGAAGATATGCACCCATGGAATCAAACAGTAAAAGCAGCATTAGAACCATTGGCAAACGCTGAAAACGCCAGCTTTATGAAAGCCTACATGCGTGACCAGTATACCTTCTATGGTATTCAGTCTACACCGCGAAGAGCAGCTTTAAAGACGTTATTTACCAAGAGCCAACTTCCTTCTTTGGATGAGCTTTCAGGTGTGATTGATGAGCTATGGTTGCAGCCCGAGCGAGAGTTCCAAATGGTCGCAGTTGACTTGCTTATCAAACTCAAAACTCAATTACCGTTAGCGATGTTAAAGGACTTAGAGCACTGGTTAACCACGAAGTCATGGTGGGACAGTGTCGATATGCTAGCAACACATATTTTGGCGAGTTATTTTGTTCGCTTTCCCGAAGAAACTGCGCAAGTCATAGGGAATTGGCGGCAGTCGGAAAATATCTGGTTGCGACGTTCAACGCTCCTCTATCAGTTAAAATTCAAGCAAAATACCGATAGAGCTTTGCTTTTTGAATTGATCCGAGAAAACCAATCAGATAAAGAGTTCTTCATCCAAAAGGCAATAGGTTGGGCATTACGAGAATATTCAAAAACCGATGCGGAATCTGTCGTGCGATTTATAGAAACAGAACGAATTGAAGGGATAGCGAAGCGAGAAGGGCTGAAGTGGTTAAAGAGTAAGCAGCTTATTCGAACACTTTAACCACTCCATATGCTACAGGAACGTTTAGGTACGTTTTAAGTACTGTTGTTTCGTCATGCCATAAAACAACTTAGAGTCAAAACCTAACGTGGTTTTGTAATAATCAGCGTGCTCGCCCTCTCTGACATAGCCACACTTTTCTAGCGTTTTGTATGAGCCAACATTTGAACCGTAACAGTCGGCACAGACTTTATGACTGTTAAGCTCATTGAACGCTAACTCAGTCATAAGTTGACATGCACGAGTAGCAATACCTTGTCCCCAAGCGAGCCTTGGAAGTTGATATCCTACCTCGCGGTTGCCCTCTAAGAACATAACTTGAGTTATGGCAGTCATCCCCATGTATTGTCCTTGATGGTCTCGAATGACAAACGTTGGGTTATCGGGCCAGCGCTGCTCTTCGAGTGCTTTTTCAGTATCTTCAACAATGGGAGCAAAAAATCCTTGGTATAAGGCTTCGTCTGCTGGGGCAAAGAATAGATATTGATTTACTTTCTCGTCGTCAAACATCTTGAAGATATCGACGAGATCCTTTTGTTGGATCAATTGGATAGATAGCGTTTCATTAAACGGTACTGGCTCGCCGTGTTTTAATTTTGAATATGACATTGTTTACCTCGTTATTTGCGGACCATGTTAATGAACTTTTCCAAAAACGAATTGTACTTTTGCGACAAATTACGTCTCAAAGTCGCCATAGATGTCTATAGTAAGGTCGCGCTGATTCAGGTAGCGATTCGGTGTTCGTTTGATCTGCTGTTTGAGTTGTTTTATGAGGTGTGATTGGTCGCTAAAACCAAATCGTTGAGAAAATGCAGCCCAATTAACAGACTCTGATTCTCGGTACAGTGCGAGCACCATCTGTTCCAGTTTTAGCATTGATTGGTATTTCTTAATACTGAGCCCCATAATTTGGCGAAAGTGCCGTTCAAGCGTGCGCCGAGTGCTATTACAATCTCGCGCCAGTTGGTCGACATTTAGCTCGCTGGCTTCATCACTACTTAGTTGGTTAGCGATAACGGAGAGAGCCTGAGAAACTAATGAATGGGCTTTGTCTTGTTGATAGCTTATTCCTAAATATTCAAGCTGCTTTTCTATACAACTGACGACTTCTTGTTGAGATATACAGTCGAGTAACGACGCTTGAAATGACTTGTCAAAGCGTAAGGCTAACCAATCGTACCAGCCACATTGATTTAGTATTTCAGAAGATTGTGGATTGAGTAAATAAAGTGCGTCAGGTTGAAAGGTGATGCCAATGCGCTTTAAAGGAGCAATATCATCCATTAGCAACAAGTGTTCGGAGGCCGAGAGTAAATGACTACCTTGCCCACTCATTACCTGTTCGCCATTGTCATAATGGTAATGCTGCTCCGGTGGCGTAAATAGCAGGTGAGCCCTCGGGTTCGGGATCAATTGTGGAGGCGAACTAATTATCTCGTTAGGTTTAACCTCTAGATACCAAACTTGATGAATTAACCATTCGTACCCTTCAAGGGACTGCTTCCAAGTGATCATTGATACCGTATTGTTGATTTAGGGGCTTTGGGTTAATTGTAATTTAATTTGTGGGGAGCTGGTATGGGTATGTGTTGTAGTGCTGCGAGTGGCACTCTCATTAGTGATAAAGATTGCTAATATTTCAGTAGGCTGGCTCAAGCTTATTTTTGGACAGAAATGCTCTACATCCCTTCACTTCTAACATGCCTCCTATAGCCGTCATCCTCACGAAAGTGAGGATCTCCTACCGCGTGTAGGTGACTGAAAATTGCCGACTAAGTCACGTAATTTGGCTGCGGGACGCGCTGAATGAGATCCCCTTTTTCAAGGGGATGACTGTAATTTTTGGGGATGCTGTGAACACGAAAAGGGGCATTTCTGTGTTACAGCCCCCCGCTTCCGCACGTCTTTAGATAAAATCTTCAGAGAGCTATCACTGAGATTAAAAAACTTGGATACCTTTTAGTATCGGAAAAAAGTTCAGCAAGGACCATTAACTCACTGAAACAGAGTGCCTCAGTTCACTCAATGATTTCCGTTAAGTGCATAACCCTCTCGATAAACACGTCTGCCGCTATACTTAACTGGTTCTCATTTGGGTAGTAGAGCATGGCATGCCAACTGACAGGTGTTGAGCCTTCGGTATAGAATTCATTCAAAACCCCTTCATCAATGAGTTTGCTGGCTTTGAAGTTTGGTATTCGTGCCCAACCGGCACCGGCTTTAAGCATGGACAACACCTCGTCAAAACCTGTGCATGAGATTGTGTTGTCACTGAGTATGTATCGTTTTTCATGTCCGAAGTCGTAAACAAACTGAGGAACAATTTGAGTCATGTCATTTTGCTCTTCTTGTGTAAGCACAGCACCTGCAGAAACAAGTCTTGATGATGCCACTTCTGTTGTTGGGAAATTAAAAGCAACCATTTCTTGAACATCTTCAATTTGTGATAGTGGTGAAAAAACTAATGCAACTTCCGCTTGTCCGGACGTAATCCAATCAATCACTTGACTTGTATCCCCACTTTTTACTACCAGGTCGATACTCGGAAACTCCGATAACACATCCAAATAGCATTGAGTAATAGGCTCAGAAGATAGGTAGTTATCAATTGCGACTGTAAATGAGTTTGGTAGCTGTTGGTCAAAACTGGCTAGCTGAGCATTTAGCTTTTCACTGTCCAGTATGATTCGTTTAGCGTAACGATAGAGTTTTTTACCTTCTTCTGTGAGCTGTAACTGTCTGATTTGGCGCTCAAATAGCAATACACTACAGCTGTCTTCCATCATACCAACAAGGCGCGCCACCACTTGGCTACTCTTGCCCAATTTGATGGCTGCAGCTTTAAAGCTACCTGCTTCAACGGTTGCAACAAACGCCTGCAACTGTGCCAGTGAATAATCCATACCGCTCTCCCGAAAGATTTCGCCTATAAACACCATTACATTGCTTAATAGCGTTATATGATAAACCAAACGTTGTGAATAATAGCACCCAACTTCAGGACTTAACAGCATCGGAACGCTGCAAACTAACTCTCTGTAATGAGGCTTATCATGAAAAAGACACTACTAACTATCGCAACAACTGCTGCACTCACTGCTGGTCTAACTGCCACGGCTAACGCATGTTCATACTCAACTTTCGAAGTTGATGGAAACGTATACGTTTCTCGTTCAATGGAAGCTCCAGATTTCATGGGTGAGCACCTAGTAACTGTTCCTCGCGGTTATGAAATCAACGGTAAAACTGGTGATTACGGTTTCGTTGGTATGCGTCATGAAGATACTGAGTGGATTTCATCAGGTTTGAACGAACACGGTCTAAACATTGAATCACTTGCACTACTTGAATCAGAATATGCTGAAGAAGGTAAAGGCGACATCAACTACTTAGAAGTTGTTGGTCACGTACTGGCTAACGCGAAATCAGTAGACGATGCGGTTGAGTTACTTAAGAAAACTAAAGTTGAAACCACCACAATAAAAGTGGCTCACGACCTAACGGTAGGCATGCATTTCGCGATTCGTGACAAAGAAAGTGCAATTGTGGTTGAGTACATTGATGGTTCGGGCTACCCAGCTATCTATGAAAATGAGCTAGGTGTGATGGCGAATGACCCTCGATTCCCAGTTCAAGTAGAAGAAGCGAAAAAGCACATACAAACTGTGGCAGCACGTGATGAAAACACGCTTGATGTATGGAACAAGTTAGACTCAAGTGTAACAGGGCGCTTCTCTCACCTAGCTGCTATCAACTATGAGTACACAAACCGTGGCGCAGATTCAGACGAACGTAATAACGGTATTGGCCGCGCATTCTCAATCTTAAACGCGATGGAAATTGTACCAAGCACTATGTACTGGCTATGGGTATCACCAGATTCGCAAATGATTGGTTACGGTAACGTAGTTGATTTCACTAACAACGATTACTACTATCGGACTGTGAACAACCCAGATATTCGTAAAGTTGACCTAGACAAGATCGATTTCGGTACAGTTGAGTACTCCGCTCAAGATATCTACAAGCAAGTACCAACATTTACAGACGTAACGATGGCTAAGTGACAACAAAGCTACGATACACAAGTAAATAATGAGATTACCTCGCATTGACTCACCCCAGAGACTCTGCGGGGTATTTTGTCATTATTAGCTTTATAAAGTATGTCTGCCGCCTTACGTGATGGTCAGATACTCGTATACTCGTCCTGATCAAAAGAAGACGCACTTGGGTTGTATCATGGCGCGTTCAAAAACGTTTTTCGTCAAAACACCAACAACCAATGTGAATAAATCAATATGGAATCTGGAACCTCCGAGATTTATATGGCTGATACGACATATGTGAGGTGTAATAACTTCATACCAAGCTACTGCTTTTAGGAAGTTAATGGTATTGGTGCATCAGATATCAGAAAAAGTTAGTCAAGTACTCGTCCCAAAAAGCATGACAAAAAATGCTCTAGCAAACTTCGGGGCAAAAATAAGCTAGCTTCGTCAGCCAGCTTGTGGAGCGGACCACATGATTCAGTGGGCGTTGTCAGTAGATTCCTGCCTTCGCAGGAAAGACCGGATTTGGATTTGGGTTATCGATACAGAAAGGGGCAAAAATAAGCCAGCCTCGTCAGACTGCTCGTGGAGTAGACCATATTATTTAGTGGGCGTTGTCAGTAGATTCCTGCCTTCGCAGGAATGACCGTATTTGGACTTGAATATTTGATGGCAAGTAGCATCGACAAGGGAATAAACGGTTTAGAACCACTGAACTAAACCGTTTCTATCAGGTTAGAAAAAGTACCTTCAAACTATTCTCCCGTATAGAGAGCTTATCTAAAGGTTAACGAAAGCTTGGGATAATCGCAGGTATCCCTGGTAGAAGACCAACCAACGCCATCACACTACTTAGCACAATAAACATAACTCCAGGTAGCACCCAACGGCTCATTTTACTTAGTTCACCGCTACGTTCTTTACAGCCGACTAAGCCTAAGTTATCTAACAGCATGGTCAGAGACCAGCCAAATGCTGGGTTAACTAGTGCGGAAGAAAATACAACGATAGCCGCCGATTGCGTGGTTTTCCCTTCACGAGTCATTTCCATTCCTGCTTCTAGCAGTGGAACAAACACTCCAACAACTAACGCAACGCAAAGTACAGGTTGCCATATAGCTAAATCCATAGGGTAGCCCCAAACTGCCGCTATGATGCAGAACAGTGCTGTCAGCAAGGCACCGGCAGGAATAGGGCGTTTAGCTATAGCGGCCGGCACGATATAAGTGCCCCATGAAGAAGTAAAATTAGTACCACCGAGCAGAGAGCCGAATGTTTGACGAATTGAAGCCGTGGTCATGGTATCGTCAATGTTCATATGGACTTTTTCTGTACGGTCTGGATAGCTGATTTTTTGAAACACTTGATGCCCTAAAAAATCTGGCGACCACATGGCCACTGCTAAAATAGCAAAGGGCAGTACCACCATGAAATGTTCAATTGTGGGTAAGCCGAGCATCCAGCCAGTATCCTCTCCCCACCAATACATAGGGTTCATATTGGGTAACCCTGGCTCGGTTTGAAAAGAAAACGGGGCACCCATGGCAAAAGCTAACGAACCACCTAACAAGCAACTAAGAGGAACGGCTAGCCAACGCTTACGAAAATGTTCCAATAAAGCATACAAAATAATAGTGCAGAAGATCACGACAAACGCAATATGACTCATGCCTATTCCCTCAGCCCAAGCAAACAGTTTTTTAACTTGAGAAACGGTTCCAACAAAGCCAAGGTAGAGTAATAAACCGCCACACACACCTTTACTCGTGAGACTTGCCAACATACTGCCGCCTTTACTGATGGCTAAGATTAAGCCAAAAGCGCCAATCAGTAACCCAAAAGCCATAGGATGCCCGCCTGCTGCGACGACAATAGGAATTAAAGGGATTAGTGGGCCGTGTGTGCCTGCGAGATTAGCAGTCGGTAATAAGAATCCTGAGAAAAGAATAATGAAAACAGATGCAATGAGTAATTCATAACGAACATTTTCCAAAACAAAGCCTTCATTTAGCCCAAGCGCTCCAGCAAAGGTGGCTGCAATGGCGCCCACCATAACTACTTTACCAATCGTCGCCGCCATAGCTGGGATGGTGTCTTCGAGCTCAAATCGATAATCTTTAAACGGCAGATTGGCGCGCCAGCGTTTGGGTGCCATGATTTGTAATTCATGCTCTAAATATTGTTCTCGGGTATCAAATTTCGATCTTGGTTTATGTTGTTGTTCATAAGTTAGTTCATCCTCGTTGACCTGAGGCTTATCTACTCGTATATGCACGGACTCTATAGTACTGCTCATTTTGATTCCTTTCGCTCACACTCTAAGGTGTGTTTTTCCAACCAACGTTATTTATTCACTGTACGAAGACTACGCGAGTAGTTGTTTACATGTTTTCTGCTACAAAGACTCGAGAACTCTTTTTGTGACGCCTGAAAATCAGTTGTTAGTACCTTATACCAATCAAAAAAAAACAAATAGTCTCAGACAGTTAGACATTAGTCGTAGAGTGCGGTTGCTAGTATTAGCTTTGTTGTGGAATTCGATAGGGTCGAATCAGTAACTTACGATCAGAACGATTACTTCAGTTGAACAACGCAATCCCACGTCGAAATATCGTTACAAAACATCGCACTGCGAACAGAACGCAAAAAACCGCAGCTAGGCTGCGGGTTTTTGCGTTCAAATGCTCGATAAGCCAAAGGAGCTTAGCGCGCTTCTTGTACTGTCGAAATGTCGTCGTTAAGGACGTTCGCCAGCAGCAAGACGTTTTTCGATATCCGCTACGACGTCTGGGAGGTCGGCGATGGTATCGATGAGGTAGTGCGGTGATGCTTTGCCAAGTTTCGTGCGAGCGCGCTCACGAGCTGCATTAAGAGTGGCGTGATCCGCGGATTGGTATTCGTCAAACGTTAAGCCTGCTTCGTTGCCTGATAACAGCAGGCCAACGGTCCACATTCCCGCATTATGACCTTCTTCGATGCCCGGCGCAGCGTCATCGACTTTCACACAAGCACCAACACAGCCAACACCAAGCTCAATAACGTTTTTCAGTGCCATAAATGGTGCAGGACGGCCACCTTGAGGGAGATCATCTGTGGCAACCACATAATCCGGCTTGTAGCCATAGTCCGCAGCGACAGGAATAAGTGCATCCATGACCTCTCTCGGGTAACCAGAGCAAGAGCCAATCTTGATTCCTTTATCTTTGAATGAATTCACCACCTCAACGGCATTAAGAATCGGCTCGGCATGATCGGCGACTTTGGCTTTTTGCAAAGGCATGAAAGCAGCGTAAATAGCGTCTACATCTGAATCACTCATCTCTTTGCCGAATTGCGCAACCCAGCGCACTTTTACATCTGGTAATTGGCCGACCGCTTTAATGTGGTCCCATTTACCAATGCCCATAGGCTCACGAGCTTCGGCAAGCGTAATATCGAAGTCGAAACCTTGTTTAAATGCTTCCACGAAAATACTCGTTGGTGCAAATGAACCAAAGTCCACGATAGTTCCTGCCCAGTCGAATACAATGGCTTGAATTGGAGATGAATTAGACATAGTTGAAATCCTTACATACTTTAGTGATTGCTTGCTCGAAAATATCGAGTGCGGTCGTCAGCTCTTCACGAGTAATAACGAGGGGGGGACTAAGCTGAATAACGTTGCCTTGCGACACCTTAAAACTCAGTCCGTGGTTCAGACATTGGTAAAGAACTTGTTCTGCCTCATCGAATGCGCGTGCTTTAGTGACATAACTCTTCACTAATTCCACACCCCAGAGTAGACCAATACCGCGTACGTCACCAATGACTGGATACTGTTGCTTCATCGTTTCTAGGCGAGCTTTGACATACTCACTGTCACGACGTGTTTTTTCTAAAAGATTCTCTTGTTCAATGGCTTCCATGGTAGCCAGTGCCGCCGCGCAGCCAAGCGCACTTTTCTCGTGGGTATAGTGACCCAGAGAAATCTCTGCAGCGATGTTGTATTTTTCTTTGGTTACCATGGCGGCGATAGGCACCAAACCACCACCGAAACCTTTACCAATGCATAAAATATCCGGTTCGATATCAAAGGCTTGATAGGTGAACCACTCGCCGCTTCGGCCCATACCGTTTGGGATGTCGTCGATAATCAACAGTACATTATGCTTGTCACATATTTCGCGTACGCGTTGCCAGTAGGCTTTACTTGGCACTTGAACATCGGTATTGCGAACACCTTCAGCAATAAAGGCACCTATGCCGCCCTCTTTCTCGATAACGTATTCTAGATAATCTGCATAATGTACATCGCTGCCATCTTGAGAAGGTAAGGCACCTCGGTAGGACACGGCGGGTGGAATACGCTCAACACCTGCCATCAAAGGCCCCATACCTTCACGAAAGCAGGCTTCACCTCCGACAGAAATGGCGTCCAGTGACGCACCATGGAAAGAATCCCATAATGAAACTACTTTGTGGCTGCCGGTAATGTAGCGTGCTAACTTAAGTGCCATGCCAACAACGGAAGTGCCTCCAGGCGCAAATAACACACGGCTCAAATCTCCACCGCAAATCTGCGTTAGTTTTTCTGCACATTGCACCGCCGTTTCGTTGGTAAAGCGACGTGGCGAAAACGGTAACGAGTGCATCTGCTCGGTTACTCGTTTAATCACATGAGGATGACCATAGCCGAGTTGGTGAACATTGTTGCCATGAAAATCCATATAGCGCTTACCGCGGGTATCTTGAATGTAGATACCTTCAGCTGCTTCTAAAGAATCCAAGCAAGGCGTGGACATTGATTGATGCAGAAACACATCCGAGTCACGTTTAAGCAGTGCTTGAGTCGCTTGGTCTTGAATGTTCTGATTCCACTCGTGGCGAGCGGGCGTATTATTCACGTCCCCCTCGCTGCGTAAATGGGTCGCTTGCTCTGGCATTATGCTACCTCCCAGTACATTGCCTTTTTGATGGCAATGATAAGGCGCTCAATATCTTCAGGGTGTACGTCGCCAATGTTACCGATACGGAAACAGTCCGCGTTGGAAACTTTGCCTGGGTAAATTACAAACCCTTGCTGTTTTAGACGGTCGTAGAACTCTTTGAACTGATAATCACTGTGCTCTGGCGAGTAGAATGAAGTGATAATCGGTGAGTGCAAATCGTCGTTAAGAAGTGTGCGAAAGCCTAGCGAACGCATGCCTTCAACCAGCGTTTTCTGATTGGTAAAGTAACGTTGATGACGAGCGGGAATCCCACCTTCTTGTTCCAGTTCAATTAATGCTTGATAGAAGGCGCGCACAGTATGAGTTGGCGAAGTGAAGCGCCACTTGCCGTGGTTAACTTCCATACATTGCCATTGGTCATAAAGATCGAGACTGAGAGAGCGGGCCTGACCTTTACATTTCTCAAGATCTGTTTGCTTGGCAATAACAAACCCAAAGCCAGGAACACCTTGGATGCATTTATTGGCAGAGCTGATCATAAAGTCGATACCCAACTCACCAATATCCATTGGAATACCACCAAAGCTCGACATCGCGTCTAGAATGACCACTTTGCTATGTTGTTTTGCCAACGATGCAATTTGCTTAATAGGGTTCAGCATGCCTGTCGTAGTTTCGCAGTGTACGATGGCAACGTGAGTAATCGTGTCATCTTGCTTGAGCAGCGTATCAATAGCATCAATATTTGGTTGGTTAACCTCGCCAGGATCAACTACTTGGGTTGCGATATTGAGATAGCTTGCAATCTGGGCGATACGCGCACCGTATGCGCCATTGTCGATGACAAGCAACTTTCCGTCTTTACTGATGGCACTGCCAATAGTTGCCTCTACCGATGCAGTACCACTACCTTGCATTAAAACGCTGGTATAACCGTGATGGGAAGTCGCTAACTGGGTCAGCTTGGCACGAATGACTTCGACGACATCTTTATTGTATTCATCGTCCCACGTACACCAGTCTTTAAGCATCGCTTGACGCACCGTTTCTGATGTAGACAAAGGACCTGGAGTTAACAGCAAATAATCGTTCTTCATGTTATTTCTCTATTTGGACTATACCAATTTGTTTTGATTAATCTAACAGCGATAATTAGGGGAAGTAAACGGCACAACTTAAGGTTTCATAAAACTTTCACACTCGCTCTCCTTGCCAATCAAAGTTTCTTTAAACTGCCATTATTCGTTCATTTAATCGTCATAATTGGAATTTAACGTTTAGCGCACAAACTGGTACAGACCAAATCTAACTGGAGAGAATGATGAAAAACCGTTTGATGAAGGGAACACTAGCGACACTGGTTTCTCTACTAGCGACAAATGCACTAGCAGCAACAGAAGTCACGGTGTATACCGCTTTCGAAACTGACATTCTGGCGAAATATAAGAATGCGTTTGAGAAAGAAAATCCGGATGTAAAAATCAAATGGGTTCGAGATTCAACGGGCATCATGACGGCCAAACTTCTTGCTGAAAAAAACAATCCGCATGCCGAAGTTGTGTGGGGATTAGCAGGCTCTTCTATGGCATTGCTTAAAGAAGAGGGGATTCTTAAGCCTTATACTCCAAAAGGTGCAGATGAGCTAAATGCCAGTTTGAATGACCCACAATCTAATCAAGCTTGGTTTGGCAATGATGCATTTTTCAATGCTGTGTGTTTTAACGAAGCGGTGGCAAAGCAACTCAACCTACCTAAGCCACAGTCATGGGAAGATTTAACCAAACCAGAGTACAAAGGTCATATTGCCATGCCTAATCCTGCTTCATCAGGAACAGGTTATATGCAAGTCTCAGCTTGGCTACAAAACATGGGTGAGGACCAAGCATGGGATTACATGAAAAAACTCGATAACAACATGGCACATTACACGCACTCTGGTTCAAAGCCTTGCGTTCAAGCTGCGATGGGTGAGGTGGCAATCGGTATTTCGATGGCTGTGCGTGGTGCGAAGCTCAAGAATCAAGGTGCGCCTCTCGCGGTTATCACACCTAAAGGTATTGGTTGGGAATCAGAGGCTGTGGGTTTGGTGAAAGAGTCTGAGGCGGCGAAGCGTGTTGTTGACTGGTCAGTGTCAAAAGCGGCGAACGAACTCTACGTTGAATCCTACCCAGTGGTTGCTCATAAAGACGTGAAAGCAGTGGTCTCGAACTACCCTGAAGTTGAAGGTGCGATGGCTGAGATGGATTTTGCGAAAATGGGTGCCGATCGTGCTGATATCTTAAAAACATGGTCGAAAAAGTTTGATGGAAAGTCAGAGCCTAAATCCTAATTTTAAAGAAATAAAATAACTGGGAATTGGTAGATTATAAGCTATTGAGGGAGATTGTTATTGATCTTCCTCTTGTCATTTCTGCTCTCCAATCACACCAGAAAAGCCAATCATTAAACTGCAATCAACCTGCTACAAAACTGTCATCCCAATGAAATATACCAGATTTAAATTTGGTATATACCATTTGGAGAGTAAACGATGTCAGTATCCAAACCTTATCTAGAAATCAACAATGTGGTGAAGCAATTTGGTCAGTTCACGGCATTAAAGCACATTTCCTTGTCCATTAATAAAGGCGAGTTCGTCTGTTTCCTCGGCCCTTCTGGCTGCGGTAAAACGACGTTGCTTCGCGCTATTGCAGGTTTGGATCTTCCAACCTCAGGAGAAATCCATCAAGCGGATGAGGCGATTACGTTTTTACCACCAGAGAAGCGTGATTTTGGCATTGTGTTCCAGTCATACGCGTTGTTTCCAAATCTGACGGTACAAGAGAACATTGCTATCGGTCTTAAGAACCAAGGGATGTCGAACAAAGAGGCGCTTGAAAAAGTAGAGCACTGGTTAGAAATGATCGGCTTGCCAACCTCGGGAGAGAAGTTTCCTAACCAACTATCAGGTGGTCAACAACAGCGTGTGGCTCTGGCTCGTGCATTGGCGTTGTCTCCGGGTCTGCTGCTTCTGGATGAGCCGCTCTCTGCATTGGATGCGAAAGTGCGTACTCACCTGCGAGATGAAATTTGTCAGATGCAACGCAAACTTGGTATCACCACCATTATGGTGACTCATGACCAAGAAGAGGCGCTATCTATGGCTGACCGCATTGTGGTGATGAACCACGGTGTGATTGAGCAGGTTGGAACGCCACAAGAGGTGTATGAGCAACCTGCGACTCGATTTGTCGCTGATTTTGTTGGCAGTATGAATTTTATCGAAGCATCGGTGCCATCTGCTAACACTATGCGCGTGGCTGAGTCGATGCTGCGTTTGCCTGCGTTAGACAATATGACTCTAAAGCATGGCGATATATTTGATTTAGCCGTGCGACCGGAGAGTCTGCACTTTGTCGAGCACGCTTCGAACGCTATTCCTGTCAGAGTGTTATCCAAGGAATTTCAAGGGTCTTACTATCGCGTCGAAGTAGCAATGCAACATGCACCAATGGCCAACGCTCTATATGCGGACGTACCCGTGAAACAGGCGAATGAACTTAATCTGCGCCGTAATGATATTTGCTATGTTGCGTTTTCTGAAAGTGGTTTGCTGGGCTATCCATCGCTAAGTGCAACGTTAGAGTCGGCGGCTTAAGGGACAGACATGCAAGCATCTTCAACCTTGACGACAGGCGGGTCTATGAAACAACGAATTGCACAGTTGGCAACGCAAAAAGCGAGCTCAACAATGAGCAAAGACAATATTGTTTTGTTTGGTCTTCTGACGTTCCTTTTTGTGGCGATGACACTGTTTATCTTGATGCCTCTTTGGGCCATGATGAAAAAGAGTGTCCAAAACAGCGACGGTGAGTTTGTTGGTCTACAAAACTTTGCCACCTATTTTGCTACCGACAGTTTATGGTATTCACTAAGTAATACCTTTACCCTTGGTCTGATTGTGACCGTTGTAGTGGGCTTTTTGGCGTTTGGGTATGCGTTCGCATTAACGCGCTCTTGCATGCCCTTTAAAGGCGTGTTTCAACTGATGGGCACGGCTCCAATATTAGCGCCTTCTCTGCTGCCTGCTATC
The DNA here is from genome assembly GCF_900088415.1 of Vibrio mediterranei. GTDB lineage: Bacteria > Pseudomonadota > Gammaproteobacteria > Enterobacterales > Vibrionaceae > Vibrio > Vibrio mediterranei. The sequence goes on along the minus strand of NZ_FLLQ01000001.1, from coordinate 907,507 downwards.
AGTTTGATTTTTCTGTTTGGTAATCAGGGCGTCGCAAAAGAGTTGCTGCATGGGCATTCAGTCTATGGCTTAGTTGGCATTTCTCTAGGCTTGATATTTTGGACATTCCCTCACGCCTTGATGATTCTCAACACCTCTTTACGCACCTCAGATGCTAGGCTTTACGAAGCGGCTCGAGCTCTTAAAACCTCTCCGTTCAAGACCTTCTTTATGGTGACGTTACCTGCTGCAAAGTACGGTTTGATCAGTACGTTAATCGTCGTTTTTACGCTGGTGGTGTGTGACTTTGGTGTGCCTAAGGTCATTGGTGGCAGTTACAACGTGCTGGCTACGGATATATTCAAGCAAGTTGTGGGGCAGCAAAACTTCTCCATGGGGGCGGTTACCAGTATCTTACTTCTGCTTCCTGCGGTATTGGCCTTTGTGGTTGATCGCTGGGTACAAAAAAAGCAAAAGAGCATGTTGGACAGTCGTTCCGTGCCTTATCAACCATCCCCTAATAAACTGCGAGATTCGGTGTGCTTCGTTTATTGCCTGGTTATTTCCCTCGCGGTTCTAGCGGTACTTGGTATGGCGGTTTATGGCTCGCTCGTGACGTTTTGGCCTTGGAACAAGGCGCTGACGCTAAATAACTATAACTTTGCTGAGATGAGCACCTATGGGTGGAGTCCGTACTTTAATTCGCTGAAACTGGCGACGTGGACGGCGATTATTGGTTCTGTAGTTATCTTTGTCGGTGCTTACTGTATTGAAAAAGGTCGTGCCTTCGCTCCCGTTCGTCAAGCGATGCAAATGATGAGTGTGATTCCCATGGCGGTACCTGGACTCGTACTCGGCTTGGGATATATCTTCTATTTTAACGATGCCAACAACCCGTTGGGTGTCATGTACGGTACGATGGCGTTTCTGGTGATTAATACCATTGTCCATTATTACACGGTTGGACACATGACAGCTTTGACAGCTCTGAAGCAGTTACCGGCAGAGATTGAAGCCACCGCTGCTTCGGTTAAACTCCCACAATATAAGCTGTTTTTCAAAGTTTCGCTGCCTTGCTGTTTACCAGCGGTATTAGATATAGCGATATATTTATTTATCAATGCTTTAACAACCACATCGGCAGTAGTATTCTTGTATTCAACCAACACCATTCCGGCATCAGTAGCGGTGCTGAATATGGACGATGCAGGGCAGACGGGCAGTGCTGCGGCAATGGCAGTGATGATCATGCTATCGGCAGCGGTGGCAAAACTTACCCATATGTTTGTTGGAAAGCTGTTTGAAGGTCGAACTCAAGCGTGGCGCAAGCGCTAATAACAATGATTGAATTAAGGATGCGGTGTGCAATACGTAAAAATTAAAGACGCTATCGTTGAGCAAATAGACTCAGGAATGCTCACACCAAGACAAAAATTGCCAGCAGAAAGAAAGTTAGCAGAGTCTTTTGACACGACTCGTGTAACGCTGCGTGAAGCGTTGTCACTACTTGAGTCGGAAGGTCGTATTTATCGCGAAGATAGGCGCGGCTGGTTTATCTCACCAGAACCACTGCGTTATGATCCTACTCAAACATTGAACTTTACCAATATGGCGAAAAGTCAAAATCGAACGCCAAAAACTGAGCTGTTGTCAGCCAAAGCGATGTTAGCCACTAAGCAAGCAGCAGAGCTTTTACATTTGCCGCCGTTCTCCGATATTTATCGAGTAGATCGCGTTCGTTATTTAGAAGATCGCCCAGTCGTGTTCGTGACAAACTTTATTCGGACGGAACCATTTGCGAACTTGTTAGAGTTTGATATGGAAAACTCCTCTTTGACGGATATCTATCGCGACGAGTATGGCGTTACCTACAGTAAGGTGAAATACCGAGTCAGCACTACTTCGCTTCTTGGTGACATCGCGCAAGCATTACGTGCGACTTCTGGCACTCCGGCTATGATGGTTGAGCGCATTAATTACAACCAACACGGTGAGTTGATTGATTGCGATATTGAATACTGGCGACACGATGCCATCAATATAGAATCTATTGCTCAGCTCGATTGATACCCTTCTGCTCATCCCTTTTGACGTCTCGAGAGGGGTGACTTTCATGTTTGTTGGTGCCCACTTTGACTCTCTATGCCGCTTTTCTTGTTATTTTTTCTGCACTGCTCCACGCGGGGTGGAATATTCTTGGAAAATCGAATACTGGCTCTGGGTATTCGTTTACTTTAGGCGCGTCTATTGCTCCACTTATTTTACTATCGCCGTATATAATCTGGTGCATTTCGGTGATTGGTTTTGACAGTCTTGACGGTTACTTTTGGCTTCTGGTCACGCTAAGTGGAATCGGGCAGGCTATCTACCTGATTGGTTTAATCAAGGCTTATGATGCCGGTGACATTGGTGTAATTTATCCTATCGCGCGAGCCTTACCAGTTCTGATGGTTGGGATCGGGACCGTATTCATAGGCCAATCGCTGTCCCCCAATGCATGGATAGGGTTTGTGGTCTTAACATTGGGTTGTTTGTTGATCCCAATGCGACACATCAAAGACTTAAGGCTTGGCTCTTATTTAAATTTAGGTGTGTTCTGGTCATGTATTGCCGCAATCGGCACAACTATTTACTCCATCATCGACAAGCAGGCACTAACATGGCTACAGCTTGAAACTAGCGGACTAACCAAAGTTCAAGTAGCTATTTTCTACCTAGGTGTGCAGTTTGCTGCGATTGCGTTTGTTTTGGTAGCTTGGTTATTAGCGACTAATAAACGCAGTGAGTTAGCGCTAACTTGGCAGCATCGCTATCGTTCGTCTATCGCAGGGATTATGATGGGACTGACCTATGGCATTGTGCTGTATGCAATGACTATGGTCGATAACGTTAGTTATGTGGTTGCTATGCGTCAGGTGAGTATCGTCTTTGGGCTCCTGATGGGCATCTGGTTTCTCAATGAGAAATGGCTGTATACTCGAGGTATTGGGGTTACGCTAGTACTGGTTGGGCTGGTGGTTGCTTTGACTTAATGAAGTTGATGCTGAGGTTATCGAATCAGATGGCGACTTACCGACGAGACTTCCTACTATTGAATGAGTTTGGAGATACCATGACTTTTGAAACGCTGCTTGATACAGCTCGAATTCAACTTGATCACATTACCAGTAATGATGCAGGCTTCTTTGTTAAGTTGATGAACAGTGAAGGATGGCTCAAAAACATAGGTGATCGCAATGTTCGTACGTCAGATCAAGCTCAAGAGTATCTAACCAACGGTTTCATCAAAGCCTATCAAGAATTGGGCTTTGGGTATTACGTTGTGCGCCTCAAATCATGTTCAACACCAATAGGAATCTGTGGTTTCTTAAAGAAACCTGACCTGAGTTACCCAGATTTCGGCTACGCGTTCTTGCCCTGCTATCAAGGTAAAGGGTATGCGCATGAGGCTTGTAGCGAATTACTGACTTTTGCTATTGATGCTTTCCAACTTCCAGTGATTGACGCGGTATCACTGCCACAAAATTCACCTAGTATACGATTACTCGAAAAGCTGGGATTTCAATACATCGGCTTACATCAAACTAATAGCGATAGCCCTCTTTCTTTATATCGCCTGAGCATAAAGTGATTATGATCGACAGTATCGAAAGTCCCCGAAAGACTCAATTTGATCCAATACATGTTATCTACCGATCAGATAGTGTAGACTCGGCGTTCGAGCTAAGCATCTGATAAAAATGGAATTGAGTAGTACATGCAATTGGAACAAATTGAAGAAATTATCGAATTCACGGATACGGATCACCTTAGTCAGGCAATGGAAGTGTTCAATGAACAAGGATTAGTCAGTCAGGAATTATTGCCCTTTCTTAATGTAGTATTCGATAAAGCGCCAGAGAAACTTTGCCATAAGCTATCCCGTATCGGTTTCAAAGGCCAACCAGCTATCATTTCAACATCAAGCGCTTGTGATTCTGCTGTAACTCAGTTTTTTATCTTTAACGCGAGTATTCTCAGTGTGTCGGATGTTCTCAATCAGACAGAAAAACCTACGGTGAAGTAGCTATATGCGATTGAAAGCGGGCAATGAGGATTGCCCGCTTTTTTAGTTACTCAGTTTGGTATAGGTTAAACCAAATATTCCGGCAAACTAATGGAGTTTTGCCCCAGCTTTTTTCTAAGCAAGTAATCAACAGACAATTTCCCTCCGCCTGCTAACATGAATATCCCAGATACGAAGATCCACATTGCAGGGAATTCCCAGCCACCCGTGGGTAGTACCCATACATACCCCACTGAATAGTGGCCGCCCAAGCCTACAGATACAAATAAGTAGACTGCCGAACCAAACCCTGCGAGGCGTGTGAACAGGCCAAAGGACAGCATAATCGCCAAAGATATCTCAATGATTCCTGCAAGAATGACAAAGGCCTGAGGGAAGGGGAGGCCAATGCTGCCAAAGTAATCGGTAAATACGGCAAATGGATTACCTCCGACTAACAAGTGACCAGTGAAATGGGCAATAAACATAAGTCCTACATATATTCTGACTAATGTCATGCCCCACGCGTAGTGGTCTGGTTTTCCTATTGTCGATTGAGTTTGCGACAGTCTGGTTCTCCAAGGAAGGGCGATAAGTTGTAGGGCCAATAAGACGAACAACAGGGTGCTGGTTAGCTCAATGTTTGGGATACCTGGGCCTGTCTCTGCCACCATCAGAGGATCAAGTGACGACAATGTGGAAATATCGATTGATTCAAGGTGAATGGTTGAAAATATTCTTCCTAAAGTGAGCTGTGCAAACAAAGCACCTATCAAACCAAAAAAGTTAACCTGTCCTTTGTTATAGGTTTTAAGTAAGGAAGCGATAAGAACGGCAATAAATAGGCCTGTGGAGGTAGAGACCCAACTACCTAGTCCGTTGTCCACAACGGCTTTGACAGAGAGTATTACCGTGAAAGTGGCGGCAATGAGGGTGAGTAGTCGTAATGTCTTATCAAAAGTGTTCATCTTTTTCTCCTCAAAGCAAAGCCAATAAAGGCGATGTTGACTTTGCTGAATATCGAATTTGGCTTTTTCAGAATGGTACAGAGCTTGTCGGACTGCTAATGCGTATGCCGTGGCGCATTAACACGCCACGGCAAGGTTGGTAAGGCAAGGGGGAGAAAAGCCTATTACGCTTCTACTGGTTGTGCTTGTTTCTCGTTGCGGTTCGCTTTAAGAATCAATAACACACCGATGATTGGAACGATAACACCCACGTAAGGAATCATTTCTGCACCAAGCTGACCATCAAGAACCATACCTCCAAGGAAACCACCGAACGCATTAGCAACATTAAACGCTGAGATATTTGCTGTTGCTGCCAGCTCTTGTCCGTCACCACCATTGTTCATTACACGCAATTGCATAGATGGAACGTTAGCGAATGATGCGATGCCGAAAATAAATGATGCGGCGACGAATAGGATTTTGTTGTCGGTAAACACACCGACAAGTACTAGAGAAGCAATCATTGCAATGGCCCAAAATAGAGAAGATTTGTTTAAATCTTTGTCTGATGAGTGACCACCAAGCGTATTACCAATGATTAAGCCAAGACCTACAATGACCAGAATCCATGTCACAGCACTTTCACCGTAACCAGCAACATGCATAGCGATAGGAGCAATGTAACCGTAAAGTGTCATGAAGCCAGTCCAAACTACAGCGGTAATCGCTAGGCTAATAAGAAGCTTTGGATTTTTGAACGCAGCAAGTTGTGCTTTAACATTTTTCGCTTCGCCGTGACCTGTTGAATGGATAGCGGCAAGAATGGCGAATAGAGCTACGACACCGAATGCAGCGACCACAATAAATGTCGTGTGCCAGCCGAATTCAACACCGATCCAAGTACCACCGGGAACGCCTAGTACATTCGCTAGAGTTAGGCCTGCAAACATTTGTCCTACAGCGCGACCAGCCATTTTCTCAGACACGAGGTTTGTCGCTACAACGGCACCAATACCATAGAAAGGCCCTTGTACTAAGCCACTAATAATGCGACTGATGAACAAGATGTCATAACTTGGTGAAAAGGCTGACATGAGGTTACCGACTATAAATAATGCCATTAATCCGATAAGAACCATTTTCTTATTAAAGCGTGCGAGATAAATGGTTAAGATTGGTCCTCCAATCACAATGGCAAGTGCGTATGCACTGATTAAATAACCTGCCTGACCCTCAGTAATCGACAGCGATGTGGCAACTTGCGGCAAAATACCTGCGATAATGAATTCTGCAGTGCCGATAGCGAAGGCGGCGAGTGTTAGTATCCAGACTTGAAATGGCATCTTCTCTTTGTTCATGGTTTTTCTCCTCTAAAACGGTTTGGGATGAGTCACGCTGAGTTGTAAGGTGGCTCGTCTCTCAAGTGATGGTGAGAGTATATTTATTCATTTTAGTTTTTAGAATTACCCAAAAAATGAAATCATTATTCGTAAATACTGAACAATATAATCAAATCTCTTTGTTTGGCAGCAGAACGGTTAAGAGTATGGGTAGCGGTAGGGCATTCCACTCACGTTGGTCCGAGCTGTGTTGAGCGTCTTAGTCACAACACTCCAACTGTCGCCAAAAAAAACACTCTTCTGAAGTTATAAATGTTTAAATAAATTATGTTTACGTAAATATATATTGGGAATAATGTGAAGCTTCAAGGTGATTCTTTTGGAGTTAACACATGAAGGGTAATGAATACGCAATTTTCGAAAGTATGTTGAGTTCCGCGGACATCAAGATTAATGGCTCTAGACCATGGGATATTCAGGTCAATGATGTTGCCATGTTTGATCGAATATTAGCCGATGGTTCGCTTGGTTTGGGCGAATCCTATATGGAAAAGATGTGGGAATGTAAGGACATCGCAGAATTGGTAAACAGGATCTTAGCGTTTGAGCTCGACAAGCACTTAGATTTAAGGACCAAAATGATACTTGGTGCCAAAATTGGTAAAGACAAAATCAAAAAGTTTTTTAACCCTCAAGGCACGACAATTTCCAAGCACAACGTCTCATTTCATTACGATATCGGTAACGACTTATACCGCGCTATGCTCGATAAACGTATGACGTATACCTGTGGATATTGGAAAAATGCAGATAACCTAGATGACGCTCAAGAGGCCAAGTTGGATCTAATTTGTAGAAAACTAGGCTTAAAACCAGGTATGCGGGTTTTGGACATCGGCTGTGGTTGGGGGAGTTTGATGCTCTATGCCGCCGAAAAATACGGTGTAGTTTGTGATGGTTTAACGTTATCTGAAGAACAAGCAAAGCTAGGTACTCAGATGGTGGAGGAAAAACAACTTCCCGTTAATTTCATTCTTCGAGATTACCGACTCTATGAACCGGAAACGAAATACGATCGCGTTGTTTCTGTGGGTATGTTAGAGCACGTTGGTTCATCGAATTATCGAGACTTTTTCACATGTGCAGATAACTTTTTGAATCAAGATGGGGTCTTTTTACTTCACTCTATTGGTACGTTTGAATCGACAGAAACCAATGATCCGTGGATCCATAAATACATTTTCCCTAATGGTGAAATTCCTTCTTTAGCTCAGTTAGCGACGGCGATGGAGCCAGAGTTCAATATGGAAGACCTGCATAATATTGGAGAGGATTATGATCATACGCTTTGTGCATGGTATCGTAATTTTGACAAGGCTTGGCAGCAAGGTGACCTCAACTACAATGAGAGGTTTTACCGTATGTGGAAGTACTATCTATTGAGTTGTGCTGGTGCATTTCGTTGTCGAGAACTGAGCGTGTGGCAGATGGTACTGACAAAAGTTGGAACGCCAAAACCAGCTAGCGCTCGTTCTGAATAACCTTTCTATTGAGTAAACCGACACCAAGCTGTCGGTTTTGTGATTAATGATGTTTGGCGGACTTTAGGTATTTTATCGTCAATGGAATGCTGGTGGACTAGCGGATGTTAAAGCGAAAAACGGCGAAATATGCTAGGGTAATGCTCTGTAACCATCGTCAATATTAACCGAGGTTAATCGTTTGATTAATAGAGAAAAAGAAGAATCTATCGTAAGTCAGTGGATGAGTGCGGACGCTGGTCTATCTGAATCGTCCGTTAGGTTAGTGACACAATTTGTTTTAGCTTCGAATCAGTTTACTCATGTTCGTTGTGAGTTTTGCAAGCAATATGGATTAAATACGTCTGAATTCGATGTCATCGCAACACTTTATCGAGCGGGTGACGTTTATGAAGTGACAGCGAAAGAACTGAAAGAGCAGACCTTGCTTCCTTCTTCGGGCGCGTTATCAAATCGAATTGATCGCCTGGAAGCGAAAGGTTTGGTTCAGAGAAGACATGATACGATTGATAAGCGCAGCGTAAAAATATCTCTCACTGAAGACGGCGTGGAGTTAGTCCGTCAAATGTATCCAAAGTTCTTCGAGCAAATGTCCAGTCAGTTTTCATCCCTAGAGCCAAGTGAGATAGAAACACTAATGGTATTGATGAGTAAGATGGGAGCCTGAATCTAGGTAGCGCCTTAGACTGGATACCACGCAACGGGTATCTGCGATGGCTCTTATAAGTATATGCACTTTCATGACTTAAAAAACTGTCTTGCCTGATTTAAGGCCACCATTTCATGTGTCAAGCTTCTGATATGAAATGGGGCCTTAGTCTTATCTAAAAATAATCTCAGCGGAGATTCATAATCTTGTCTATTCATACTATTTGAGTTGATTACCCATATGGGACTGACGGTATTGGTGTCTTGCAATGCTGAGTTTTACGCCGTAATACATAATTTTGCTGATCGAACTGATTACATGGAAAACCAGCACAAGTAGTGAGACTACTTCAATTGCCAAAAAAATAGTCTTAGTGACCCCGACGCTCGCGCCTTTTTTGAATATGGATAGTGCTTTCATAGTAACTCCTAACTCTTACTGACCTTATGTGGCTCATTCGAACCTGATTGATAACACGGCACACGTTAACCCCGCATACCCCATTTGATGACTTGAAGGCACTTTACTATCTATTTTTGTTTATGTAAAGTATGTTTAATTAAACATAAATGAGAGTCGTAGTATGAACATCTTTCTAGCCATGTTGGCTCCGCTGTTGTGGGGGACCACTTATGCCGTAGTGGCTTCTGAATTTGTCGGTTGGTCACCATTTGCGCTGGCGGTGTGGCGAGCATTACCAGCGGGCATAATACTGCTGTTACTTAAACCAACCTTACCAAAGGCGTCAGAACTGCCTGCATTGCTACTGATAGGGTTTCTTAATATCGCTTTGTTCTTTGGTTTGCTCTTTGCTGCAGCGATGCAGCTTCCTAGCACTTTGGTGGGCGTTGGAATGGTCGCATTGCCTGTGATTGGTTTGGCTATAATGGGTATATTCCATCAAGTAAAACCGTCTCTGATTCAATTGCTATCAGCCTTAATTCTTATAGCCTGTGCAACGTATTTGTTCTTTTCGAGTACCGTTCCTGTCAATGTGAGTGCGGTGGTGCTACTTATTGGTGCGATGACGGCACTGATAGGCGGTAGCGTAGTAGCAAAGCACGTCATGAAAAAGATCCATTGGTGGAAGTTACTCACATGGAAACTGATTTTTGGAGGCTTGCTGTTGATCCCCATGGCATATTGGGAAATGGTATGGAGCGGTAGGTCATTTGTCGCAGCCATCCCGGTTGGTAGTGAGCAGTGGGCCGCGATGTTTTGGTTGACGATAGGACTCACTTCTTTGGCGTATGGTGCTTACATTTATACAATTCCGATGATATCTACTAATGAATTGAGTTTTTTTGGAACCTTCAATCCTATATTGGCGATGGTTCTCGGAGCGACAATAATGGGAGATTCATTTAGTCAAGTTCAAATATCAGTGATGGCTTTAATGGTTCTAAGCAACCTAATGGCACAGTTTTTCGAATATAAGAAAAAGCTACCAACCGAACAAACCATAATTGATTACTAATCTTCCATCTCTTCAAATTCCATTTTAATAGGGATTTAATCGGCGTGTATTGAATGTTATTGAAAGAAAATATTCGCTAACAAGTCAGAACTTTTAATATAAATAAATTTATACGGTGAAATAATGAATAAAAAAATAAACTTAGGCGTAACAGATTTATCATTCCATAGAATTACCGCCTCTCTTATATCTCATGTGCTTACCGACATGGGATTTGAGGTAAATCGAATCTACTCTCCGCACCAAGAAAATTTCGCAAAGCTTAAGTCTGGTGAGGTTGATATTCTAACCTCTGCTTGGCTGCCTTCTAGCCATGGAATCTACAAACAGGATGTTGAACAAAAACGTCCCGTGATTGAGTTGGGTTTGCACTATGAACCTTATGCGCATTGGGGAGTGCCAAGTTATGTTCCTGAAGAAGCAGTTCGGGAAGTGAAGGATTTGCTCAAGCAAGATGTACTGGGCAAAATGCAAAAGGATATTCAGGGCATCAATCCTGGAGCCGGCATTACCAGATTTTCAATTAAAATGATGGAAGAGTATGGACTAAGTGAAGCTGGGTACGAATTTCACACTGGGACTGAGGAAGACTGCTTTACTACCTTTGAGCAACGAGTCGCCAACAATGAGTGGTTCGTTGTGCCACTATGGAAACCGCAGTTCCTGCATTTCAAGTACGACATTCGAGAGATAGGAGACCCTAAAGGTTTGCTCGGTATTGTTGACCGTGCGGTACTACTCGTACCTGAAGACGTAGCAGTTAGGTTTACGGCAGCGCAAATCAATCAGCTAGATGATTTGAAGTTTTCTAACGAGATTATCGCAGAGCTAGACTACAAAGTGAGTAGGGAAGGTTTGGATATTGATATTGTGACTAAGCATTGGTTGGAAAATAATCGATAAATAGCTTTGTCGTAATTGCTGATAAAAATCACTCTTTATGAGTGATTTTTTAACTTAGTAAGCAAGTTTTCAATAAGAGAGCTTGCAAGGAAATTTCAAAAAAGTTATTCCATGTGATGGAAATTATTATATGGACTCATCTATTTAGTTTGCTTCTTTGTATTATTCGCCTGTGCAAAAAAGAGAATTCGCTTTTTTAGATATTATGTTATTCATTATAGAGCGTATCCTACTCTGTGTTTACTACTACAAAATGCAAATAAAATCTCTTGCTACCTGTCGATAACGCCTTTTGGTCCACTTTGGGCGTCTTAAATAAAGGCAATTACTGTTCTTGTATTTAATTTGAGCGGTAGTAAGAGGTTACCTACTCGCGAAGTAATGGAAGGATAAACAATGACTAAAAAACTAACCACTGCAACGGGTTGTCCTGTTGCTCATAATAATCACGCGCTAACAGCTGGTGAGCGCGGTCCAATGCTTCTTCAAGACACTTGGTATTTGGAAAAACTCTCCCATTTCAATAGGGAAGTAATCCCAGAAAGGCGTATGCATGCTAAGGGTTCTGGCGCATATGGTACTTTCAAAGTGACTCAGGACATCACTAAGTTCACAAGAGCCGCGATGTTTTCTGAAGTAGGTAAAACAACCGAGATGTTTGCTCGGTTTACTACCGTTGCAGGAGAACGTGGTGCTGCCGATGCTGAACGTGATATTCGCGGGTTCGCACTCAAGTTTTATACCGAACAAGGAAACTGGGACTTAGTGGGTAACAATACACCGGTATTTTTCCTCGCCGATCCTCTGAAGTTTCCAGATTTAAACCGAGTGGTGAAACGCGATCCGAAAACGAATATGCATAACGCCGAGAGCAACTGGGATTTTTGGACCTCTCTACCGGAAGCACTACATCAAGTCACTTACGTTATGGGAGATCGTGGGATACCTGCGAGCTATCGCCATATGCACGGTTTTGGCTCACATACATTTAGCATGATTAACTCTGTTAATGAGCGCTTTTGGGTTAAGTTTCACTTCAAAACCCAGCAAGGTATTAAGAACCTGACTGACGAACAAGCTGCAGTTATCGTTGGAGCAGACAGAGAGAGCCACCAAAGAGATCTATTCGATGCGATTGAGCGTGGTGACTTCCCGAAATGGACCTTGTTCATTCAAGTAATGTCTGAGGAACAAGCTGAATCGGTGGACTTTAACCCGTTTGATTTAACCAAAGTATGGACTCACGCTGATTACCCACTAATAGAAGTTGGTGAATTCGAGCTAAACCGTAACCCTGAGAATTTCTTTGCTGAAGTTGAACAGTCGGCTTTCAACCCGGCCGCTGTTGTACCTGGCATTGGTTACTCTCCAGACAAAATGCTTCAAGGTCGACTCTTTGCTTATCGCGACGCACAAAACTACCGTCTTGGAGTGAATCATCATCAAATCCCAGTCAATGCACCGCGCTGCCCGGTACACTCCTCGCATCGTGATGGGTTGATGCGAGTGGATGCTAACTCGGGCGCAACAATAGGTTATGAACCGAATCAATACGGAGAATGGGCGGAGCAACCAGACTATTCAGAGCCACCTTTGAAAATCTCTGGGGACGCAGACCATTACAATCATCGAAACAATGTTGACCAATTCCAGCAGGCTGGCGATTTGTTCCGCTTAATGTCTGAGGATGAGCAACAGCGTCTGTTCGCAAATACGGCTCGTGCTATGTCGGGAGTGAGTGAAGCAGTTAAGTTGCGTCACGTATACAACGCTTCTCAAGCGGATACGGCTTATGGAGAAGGGTTGGCGCGCATATTGGGGTTGAGTAACAACTAGCAATGACATCAAGGCTCCACGGCATGAATCCGAGGAGCCTTGTTCTTTGAGCCTTGTTCAATGAACGATCAGAGCGCTACTTGTGAACGGTGCTTGTGTCTCCCGCTGCTACAGAGACCAGTACATAGCTGACTTGCTGACCATTAACTTGTTTGTGCTGACTGCGAACGGCTTGTCCATCGACAACTAAACTTGGATAATTACCATAGAACCACACCTCCCAATCTAGGTTATGATTTGAGTCGTTAGTGAGTGTGGACTTACTTAAGCCATCGTGTCGGACAGTAAGCTCATGTTCTCCCATTGGAAGTTGTGTTACTTCCAGCCAACCAATGTCTGGAGTGAGATGGGAAGCGGTGACCACTTTGTGGTTCGCTGCATCAGGTTTAATGCCCATCAAGCCTTCGATTGTGTTGGAGATAAAGGTAAACGAGATTTCAGGGTAATCACCGTTAGTACCTTGAGTTGGACGTTCATGTGGCTCATCTTTGATATCCATGATGTATTGCATCCACTTCCATGCCTCCTCATTACGATTGTACGGGAAGTAGGTTTCTGGAATGTAAGTGTAGGCCTCAATATTATTTGGAGCTTCTGGAGTCGAACCGATACCATCTCCTAAGTTTTTGGCGATAAAGTCAAGATAACGATTATTACGCTCCCCGGGTTCGGTAATTCGCTTCATTGGCATAAACCAACTGTTTTCCTTACCAAAATCATTCATTCTAAAGCCATCTCTTTGAACGATATTGACGTAGTTGTCGAGTGGTTTATCAGGGTCGGCGATGCTCCATTCATCGTTAAAGTACGTTTTGAGTTGCTGGGCTTTCTCACGCCAAACCGCAGCTTCACTATACTCTTCACGAGCTTCTAACATAGCGGAGTAAGCCACTGTTGCTTGGTATTGTGAGCCAATACCATCTCCGGCTTCAATTGGAAACTCGCCGCGCTCGTTGTAGGTTGCTGACCCCTCAAAAATCCCACCGTAACCTTCTGCGATTCCGTTTGGATCTTGGTCGTCGTGTAATTCGATATAGTCTGTGAGCACTTTAGTGTAAAAGCGCCATAGGTCCTCATCTTCGATGTAGCGCTTATCACCAGTCCACTGATACTGCTGCCATGCTTTTTCGACGAACTCAAACTGAGCCGGAACCTCGCGGACAAACCAACTATCATCTTTGTAATCAATAGTATGAGGCGTGCCATCAAAGTTCACAGCCCACAAGGTGTACCACTTTCTGGATTCTGTTGAGTGTTTGGCAAAGGTCTTAAACATGGAAAAGTTTTCGATATCCAATCCAGCGATCTTTGCTCCGCTCGCCTGATGCAAAAAATCGCGAGAATAGAAGGCTGTTCTATCAAAATACCCCGCCCAATAGGATGGGATGTAATCCGCGGTGCCATCTCCATCGTTGTTGAATTCGTCACGGTTGACCAGATCATGCTGGCCAGTCATAACGAAGCGACGGGTTTTATCGATAGCCCAATCGAATGACTCTTGGAGCTTTTGGTTGGAAGAGGTGACAACAACTTGTTTCTCTTTTTCGATCGCTTTGATTGTCCAGCGTTGCTTATTACCTTTTAGATCGGTTACGACAGCACGAACAGGCTGAGTAAAATCAACCGTGTCTCCGTTTTCTAATGAGACATTGCTGGTGGATGAAACGAGAATATTATCAATGGTGATACGGGTTAAGTCGGTACCATAAGGGACGTAAAACTCAATCTGTTTAGACTTCTTGTTAAGGTTTGTTGCGCCCACTTGCTCTAGAGCGGAGAACTGGATGATCTGATTGAAGTTCAGCTTTTTGTTCTTGTCACTCTTAGTCAAAGAAACACTGTCGACACTAACACCACCACGTTTAGAACCCGAGAACCAGACCTTTAATTGTTCACCTTGCTCCAAAGGAATATGCTTGAGCTTGTTACGTTTGTATTTTTTGCTCTGTTTAGCTTTATCTCGTACCAAGATTTCATCGTACAGGTTGGTAATAGCAAGAGTGGCGTCTTGTCCTGGACTGATGATAAACGCAGATAAATCATAATAGCCACTTTCAGGAATCGTGATTTCTTGGCTTATGTGGTGGTTTCGACCTTGGGCAATACGGCCTCGGTATTCACCTTCATGAGTTTGGTCGTTTTTGATATTGGCAAACCAATAGCTCCAGCCTAGCCCTTTGTTTTCAAATGTTGGGTTCACAATAAGGTTGTCGTTCTGTTGTGCAATTGCCGCACCAGATAGTGTGAGGGCAAAAGTGATTGCGGATGCAAGGACTTTAAGTTTCATACTGTTCTCTTTATTGGAAATGGAAAATCTAGCCGATGTTTGACGATTGTTAGTGAACCCATGCAGACCGGACTTCTGCATGGGTTTTATTGTATTGGGTTATAGAGCTTGTGCTGGCTCAGCAGGTTTAGTCGATTGACCTTTTTCGGAACCATCATTGGTAATGTGGTCGTATTTCTCTGTGAGATGGTCTTGAATTTGTTGGTGATAGGCTCCGTTCAACTTGTAGAAGCGGAAATAGACCACCAATGCAATCGCAAAGAAGAACGCAGGTAAACCAACCATGATGCATTGCATGCCAAAGACAGTGTCAGCACTTTGTTCTACGTTTGGCACGTAATCGACAGCAGTGAGCGCGATACCGATGAAGAACGCGGCGAATGCTGAACCTGCTTTTACCACTAATGTCTGTACCGAGTAGGCGATACTCTCACAGCGAGAGCCAAGCTTGTACTCACCGTAATCAACAGTGTCTGCCACCATGATGACATTCAGTACCCAGAACAAGGCAGTACCGATTTGGAGTAGGACACCAGCCGTTGAAATCAATAGAATGCTCTGTTTGTCGTACATGCCTACATAAATAAGTACCGCGCTACCTAAAATCGGGAAGCTAGAAGCACAAGCCCAAAGAACCCGACGTGAGAACATTTGTGCTAATTTCGGGAACAGTACTAAGGTAATGAGGTTCGCAATCCCCGCATAAGCCATGTAATAAGGGAATAGAGCTTCGTTGCCGACCACGTAGGTAAAGTAATAAACCGCGAACGCTGTAATGATGTTTGTCGCTAGATTGTAGGATAGTGCCATACATAGCACGCTCGTTAACTGATCATTTTTGTAGATGAGTTTAAGAAGCTGTTTTAACGATACTTTTTCTTCCTGTTGTGTTTCATCCAAATTAGCGGTCGAGTAGCGCTCTTTGACGTTACGAAGAGTGATGTAAGTTGAGACAAGGAAACAAGCGATTAAGAGTAACGTAAAGATTTGGAAGCCAAAACCTTTGTCATCACCACCTACATAGTTCACAAACGGCATAGCAATGGCAGCAGTGACTATCCATGCAAGACTTGCAAAGAATCGAGGATAAGGAACAAGCTCTTCGCGCTCACGTTTGTCTAAGGTTAGAGTTGGTACTAGAGACCAGAACGGGATGTCCATTAAGGTGTAAGTCATACCCCATAAAATGTAGGTGACAGCGGCATAAGCAATCAGCCAAGGGCCGTCAATATAGTGTGCACTGAACAGCATCAGAAGGACTACAGAGTTGGCAAGTGTGCCAATCAAAATCCAAGGTTTGAATTTACCCCAGCGACTACGGGTATTGTTAACGATCCAGCCCATTATCGGGTCGTTGACCGCATCCCAAATACGTGCCACGAGGAAGATGGTACCCACCGCCGCAGCGGAGATGCCTACGACATCGGTGTAGTAGAACATTAGATACATATAGACGATGGTAATTGCGAAGTCCTTGCCAAATGCGCCGAAGCCATAGCTCAGCTTGGTATTCATTGAGATACTCATTTGTTACTCCTTACGCCTTCCCATAGAGAAGGCGTTAAATATTCACGTTATTGTTTTTATTGGTATTGATTTACTGGTTTACCCACTCAGGCAGCCAGCCTTCATGAGCGTCGATGAGGTCATCAACCAGTGCATAAATTTCCTCTAATCCAAGTACGGCAGCGGTATGAGGATCAAGCATGGCAGCGTGGTAGATGCGCTCGCGGTTTTCGGTGAGAATCGCTTCAGTTAACAGTGTTTGAACATTAATGTTGGTTTGCATCAACGCGGCTAAGTGATTTGGTAGTCGACCCGCTTTGATTGGTTGAACACCATTGGCGTCAACCAAGCAGGCGACTTCTACACAACAACCCTGAGGTAAGTTATCGATCAATGCCTCGTTCTTGACATTGCCGTAGATGACGCTTGGAGTTCCTGTCCAAATTGAGTTCATGATAGTACTGGCGTATTCATGTGACTCTTGAACCGTAATTTGGTCGGCGTTTTTGAATGCTTGAAGGTCTTTTTTCCAGTCTGCAATTTGTTCTACACAGCGTTTCGGATATTCATCTAGTGGCACTTTATAACGTTCTATCAAATCAGG
The DNA here is from genome assembly GCF_900088415.1 of Vibrio mediterranei. GTDB lineage: Bacteria > Pseudomonadota > Gammaproteobacteria > Enterobacterales > Vibrionaceae > Vibrio > Vibrio mediterranei. The sequence goes on along the minus strand of NZ_FLLQ01000001.1, from coordinate 890,390 downwards.
GCGATTTGGTTTGATAAAATATGGCGTGTATTCAGAAAAATGTTCTGAAGATTCAGTGACAAAGTAGCCAAGCTTTTTGAACATCTCATAGCGTACGAGGTTGGTACAGCGTCCATTGTGGTGAAGACCTGGCTTAGGCGCTTTACCACTTTCAAAAGCTTCGAGAAGATCAGGGTAGATATCAACATACTCGCCTTGCTCATTTTTCTTCTCTAGTGTGAGGTAATAAGCCATGTGGTTGATACCTGCACAGGTATAGCGAAGGTCAGCATAATCAAGGTCCAAATCACGAGCTATCTCTTCAGCCGTGCCTTGCACCGAATGACAAAGACCCACTTGCTTAATATGCGGATACTTTTCATACATTGCCCAAGTGTTCATCGCCATTGGGTTGACGTAGTTAAGCATGGTGGCGTTTGGACAGACTTCGGTCATGTCTTCACACACACTCCATAAATGAGGAATGGTGCGCAGCGAGCGCATGATTCCACCAGGGCCTAAAGTATCAGCGATGGTTTGCTCTAAACCATGACGCTTACACACTTCAAAGTCTGTCACCGTACATGGCTCATAACCGCCAATTTGGAATGCGATAACCACAAAGTCAGCATCTTTGAGTGCTTCTTTTTGGTCTAGATAACAAGTGATGGTGCCGGTCGCACCAGAGGACTCCATAAGTTTGCTCACGACAAGGTGAGATTCTTCTAAACGCAGTTCATCAATATCCATCAGCGCAATCTGCGCTTGTTTTAATGCGGGTTTGTGGAAAACATCACCAAGGATGTTCTTAACAAAAATGGTGGAGCCAGCACCGATGAATGTGATTTTAGGGCTTTTCATAGTCGAATCCTTTATCTCTCAAAGTTCTGTTTCGATGAAGCTAAGGTACACCTGTGGCAAGAGTAGATTCGTCTCAGATATAACAATGAGTATCCTGTTTTCTCATATTTCTAATGAGCCAAACAAAAATCTTAGGAAATGGGACAATATTGTCATTTTTGCGGATAAAGGTTGTGAAAGTGTTAGTGTATTTCATGTAACATACTGACTTTAATCACATAACTTGAATCTTACTTATTGGGGTAGTCTGGCTATATGATCCTGTTCAGAGTTTTAAATTGCACGATTTGCTAAAACGGGTTTGTACGATTTCCTAAGGAGTGATAGATGAAACAATATGACCCAGATGCGCTGAAAGTTGTCACCCAAGACAAATACTCATCAGAAACGGTATCGGTCAGTCCGCTGTCGCTCTATTCGTCGTATGAGAAAATTGATATTGAATTGAGACCGCCACATTCGATGCCGGGATACCATTGGCATGGCCAAATTGAAGTTAATATTCCATTCGGTGATGATGTGGAGTACATAATTAACGGCAGCCCCATTGTTGTAAAAAGCGGTGCGATTGGATTGTTCTGGGCATCGGTGCCACATCGCTTGACTGACCCGGGTCACAGCCACAATATGGGAATCATAAATATACCTATCCATCACTTTATGTCTTGGACATTGAGCCGAGATCTCGTCAATCAAATCACTCACGGTAGCGTAATTCAATCCAACTCATGTTCGCTGATTAGTGAGTTTGAAATTGCCCGTTGGGCAGAAGAAATGAACCATCCATCGGAAAGCCGCCAGCAGCTTGCTGTGGATGAAATTGGCTTGATGTTAAAGCGGATTTGCCTTGATGGTTGGCAGCAATTACTTATTAATAAGCAGGACAAGTCAACACCTAAAGGGGTATCTAAACACTCTCAGTTTTACGTCAGTCAGATGTTGGAATACATAGCAACTCATCACAATCAACCTCTGACGATCAAAGATATCGCTGAACACATTGGCTTGCACACTAACTACGCAATGAACGTGTTCCAACGCACCATGCAGATGACCATTAAACAGTACATCACCGCCATGCGCATTAACCATGCCCGAGCTTTGCTTAGTGATACAGACCGAACCATATTAGATATCTCACTTACCGTCGGCTTTAACTCAAGTAGCCGCTTTTACGAGACATTCCAAACCTATAGCGGAGTCACGCCCACACAATATCGCAAGCTGTCGAGAGAAGACCACCGTTGGAGCAGTCACGGTACTAGTCCGTTGTATGATCTTGAGAAAGGAGCCTGCGATGGGAAAAGACCGCTGACGGTATTGGGGAGCTAGTATGATAGCTTTTTCCATGTTTTAACAAGGGCGCGAAATAGCCTGATAAAGAGCATTCAATTGATTTGTACAATCTAAGTCTGCAGATTTCCCACACCTCATTTTTTGCAACCTATGCAACTCTTTCTATACTTAAACTCATGTTATCGGAAGGATAATACTCTATAAAACAATAAGGTAAGTCGCTTATGATGAGTTTAATTTTCTTATTGCTTTTGATCGCCATGGTTAGCGCGTTCATTGGTAAGAAACAGGTGGGTTACGCATTTTTCGGAGTCTCAGTTGTGCTGGGTCTATATTGGTTTCATCACCATGCAACCGATACGTTATCGATCTTGTTATAGCGGAGGTGACTACTTATGAATCAGAAGCACATCACTTTGCTGAATACTCTAGGATTACTTGGAATTACCTTTGTTTTGCTCATGGGCTCAGTTTTACAGGTGGCGTGGAATGAACTGCCATGCCCACTTTGCTTATTGCAACGGATTGGTTTTGTAATGGTCATGTTTGGATTCCTGCTCAATATTGTGTATGGCACGGAGCAGCGTCACTATGGTGTCATTTTAGTGGGGGCTCTATTTGGTGCGGCGACAGCACTTAGGCAGGTTTCACTGCATGTCATTCCGGGAACCCCGGGTTTTGGTAGCCCGATTTTGGGAATGCACTATTACACGTGGGCTTTTGTGATTTTTGCTATGACTATCGCGGGAGTTGCATTGTTATTGGTACTTTGGAATAAAGACTGGAGTGATGACCACTACCAAATGAGTATGTTTGGTCGAGTCGTCTGTATTTTGGCTATCGTGGCGGTTGCTATTAATGTGCTGTCGACCTTTATTGAATGTGGTCCGTATCAATGTCCGGATAATCCGGTTAGTTATTGGTTGCTCGATAGCTTCAGGTAGCTTCCAAATAAAAACGCTTGGCTAACACCAAGCGTTTTTCTAACGGTGAATTAGATATCTACTGAACTACTTCGCCAGCTTCAACGACGGTCTTGCGAACCACTTCCGTGAACGCTAATGCTTCCTCTCGAATCTTATCTTCATCTACGGTTAGCATGTCGCGGTCTTTCATTATGATTTTACCATCGACGATAGTGTGTTTAACGTTAGCGGAGTTCGCTGAGTAAACTAACGCCGAATAAGGGTTGTAAACCGGAACCATGTTTGGCGCTTTGGTATCAATGACGATGATATCTGCCAACTTGCCAGCCTCTAGTGAGCCAATTTTATCTTCCATGTGCAGTGCACGTGCGGCGCCCATGGTCGCCATGTCGATAACTTTGATTGGAGGCATCGCTGCTCGGTCTTTGTTGACTAGCTTGTGGACCTTAGCCACTTGATTGAACTCGTCAATAGTACTTAGTGTGTTACCAGACATCGGGCCATCAGTACCTAAGCCAATACGTACACCTTGGTCATACATTTTGAGCGCCGGAGATACACCTTTCGCCGATTTGATATTTGCACTCATATTGTGTGCCACACCCATATCAGACTCTTTCACCAACTTGATGTCTTCGTCATCGACCAAAATCATGTGAGCACCAACAAGGTTTTTATTGAGCGCGCCGATACTGTGCATGTATTGAACGGGAGACATGCCATTGGAACGTTCTGCGATCTTCTCTTGTTCTCGATGAGATTCAGCAAGATGGATCATGACGGGCACGTCGTGCTCCAGTGATAGCTTAGCAATTTTTTGTAGTGTTTCTGTCGTATTGGTATAAGGACCATGAGGGGCAAACGCTGGGGTAATACGAGGGTGGTCTTTATACTCTTCAATAAAGTTCAAAGCGTATTTGATGCCTTCATCAGCATTGGCAGCATCTGCTACTGGGAATTTAATCACGGTTTCGCCCAACACTGCACGCATACCGATTTCATCAACGGTTTTTGCCACTTCATCTTCAAAGTAGTACATATCAGCGTACGTGGTAACACCACCTTTCACCATCTCAACGTTGCCAAGGTTTGCCCCGATACGAACCATATCACGAGACACCAATTTAGCTTCAAGCGGGAAAATGTAGCGGTGTAAGCGATCTGGCACATCATCGGCAAGAGAGCGGAACACGGTCATTGATACATGAGTATGGGTGTTGATTAGGCCGGGCATCACGATATCACCATCAACATCAAGTGTTTGTTTGGCTTTATATTGTTCAGCTAGCGCTTCGTCCCCTACGGCGACAATCTTGTTGTCGTCGATAACCACAGTGCCGTTTTGGTACACGGTTTTCTCTTGGTTCATTGTAAGCACGTGAGCGTCGGTGATCATCAGATCGACTTTTTGGGCAGCGTGTGAAAAAGTACTTAAGCCAGCGATCGTCGTGGCGAGTAACGTTTGCTTGATATTCATAGTAGCTCTTAATTATTGTTTTTAATTAGCGCGAATAATAGTGAGTTCTAGATGAATTGCAAACGTTTGCTGGAGTGAGGTTGCGCAGGGTGAATGAGTTGGGCTAATAGTCTCACTTTTCGAGAATCGTATGGCCGTTGTCGACAAGTCCGTGAGTGATATGTACGTGACCTTGATTGGAAATGACGATGGCTTCAACGTGCTGTTGTTGATTCAAGTAAGCTAATGCGTCGTCAACCGAATTCAGGAAACCTGCCGTGCTCCATATTTCACCATCGACAGACAACTTGGAAATAATCGTTACGCTCGCGATATCAGTCACGATGGGCTTGCCGCTCTGTGCATCGAGTAAATGATGATATCGTACCCCTTTGTGTTCAAAGAAGCGTTCATTGATGCCAGATGTGACGACGGACTTGTCGTTAAGCGGTACGATTCGGCAAACTTGGCCCCTTGGGCGAAATGGATCCTGAATGCCAACCGTCCATGCTTTTGCTTTGCTATCTGGTGCATGCCCTATGGTTAATACGTTCCCTCCCAAGCTGATATAGCCGGACTCTACCTCTTTGCTAATTAAATACTGCTTTATCCTGTCAGCGAAATAGCCTTTGGCGATAGCGCCTAAATCAATCTGCATACCTACTTTGGTTAAGAATACCGTTTGGTAGACGTCATCAAACACAATGTGTGAGGGATTCACAAGTTCGAGCTTTGATGCAAGCTCAGAATCGGAGGGTAGGGTCGCGTCCTTAAAACCAATACGCCATGTTTTGATTAACGGCCCATTGGCGATGTTAAAAGGATTGGCGTTATCAAGGCTCACTGCGGTGGCAGTTTTCAACAGTTCATATAAATCAGCTTTGACACGCACCGGGCGTATACCTGCATTGTGATTGACGTTCATCAGCTCCGAGTGAGACTGATTCACAGTAAAGCGCTGGGCGAATTCTTGGAGTTGGAGATAACAGTCCTTTAGCAACTGTCCGCCATTGTGATGATGAATAACAAGATCAATGAAGGTACCCATCATTTGAAAGCGAGTTTTATAGCTAGGCATAATGTGTCTCCGAACAGGAATAAAAATAGGGAAGCCAGAGGCTTCCCTTTTGTTTACGAGTTTCTCATAGAAACGTTTTGACCTGCGATTCGGCCGTAAGTGAATATATCAATTAAGGCGTTACCGCCGAGGCGGTTACCAGCGTGAATGCCACCCGTTACTTCACCAGCGGCATATAGCCCAGGAATTGGTGCTCCCTGTTTATTTAACACACGAGCGTCAGTGTCGATCTTGAGACCGCCCATCGTATGGTGTACAGATGGTTTTCTAGGCGTCGCGTAGAAAGGCGCCTGCTCGACCTTGAGACCAAGTGCACCTTTTTGGAACTCTGGGTCACGTCCATTATCAACGTAGGAGTTATACAAGCGAATGGTTTTGCTAAGTTCGGCAGTCGGAACATTGATCTTCTGTGCTAACTCTTCAATTGTGTCAGCTTTAATGATAATACCTTCTTCAATTTCTCGTTCGATAGTCTCGTCGGTTGTGTTTGCCGCTGTTTTACGAATCTCTTCATCCGCAATCATGTAAATCACACCGCCATTATCGAAGAATGAGTTAGACAGCACATCACGGCTTTCACATTCGTTGACAAAGCGCTTGCCCTGTTGATTAACAAAGACAAAGTTTTCTGGTGGAACAATCAAGCCTGTAAGCAATGCACCTGACTTAGGGTCGCCAATTGGCATCAGCTGGATATACTCCATACCGACTAATTCTGCTCCAGCGTTTTCACCAATGGCAATACCATCACCCACAAGCGCTGGAGAGTTAGTTGTCTTGATGTCATCGGCGATTTCGTTCCAGTAGTTATTGTACTTCTGAAGCATCTTAGTGTTGGCACCAAATCCGCCAGATGCCATTACTACACCTTGCTTCGTGGTTAGTTTGTATTTCGTGCCGTTTGAATGAGTGGCATTAATACCCACGACTTGACCGTTCTCAATAATCAGATCGTCTGCACGTGTATCAGTGATAATACGACCACCTTGAGCGACAATGTGCTTTTGCAGTTTTTCAACAAACTCAACACCTTTAGGGCGATTTGGTTTGTGGGCGCGACGCCATAGCGCACCAACCGCAATGTCGACCATACCACGGTTAAAATCGATGCCTTTCTCTGTTAGCCAGTCGATCGATTCCATCGCTCGGCTAGTCAGTGTATGTACAAGATCGTATTGGCCGTAGATTGATTCACCATCTAAGTTAGTGCGTTTGCCGCCAAGATAAGTCTGAATCAAGTGCAGTTCTGTTGAGTCGAACAGATAGTGGTTACCAGCGTCTACATCTAAGAAATAGTTTGCTAACTGATCTTTCAACATGCGGAAGTCCGCGAGATATTCTGGCGCAATCTCAGACTCTGGTGTGTCAGCAAGTGCTTTTAGATAGTCTGCTTCCCCGGCAAGAGCTGGGAATGCTTTTTGCCATTTTGGCTCTGCAGCGTTAACCCAACCACCAGTACGAACTGTATTACCACCGATCGCTGGGAACTTCTCAAGTACTATCACTGATTGATGATTATCTAATGCGGTAAGCGCTGCGCTCAAACCTGCGCCACCACCACCGACTACCACCACATCTACGGTGTCTTCGATGACTTCTGTTGACCACTCAACTGCTTCACGTGCTTTACAACGTAGTGCCTCTGAATTGCCCCCGGCGAGATCCACGGCATTGGACACACCATCAAGAACAGCTTGGCTACTGACAGTAGCGCCGGAGATAACATCGATATTCAGTGTTTGACCATCGAGTATTTGCTGAGGAATACGTTCAAAAGCAGGGTTGGCGATACCGTCTGACTCTTTTGAGGAATCTACGGCGATATCAAGAATTCTGTCTTCAGAGAAACTAACCGTGACTGGAAGTTGACCGTTATGGCCATAACCATACGCTGTGTATTCGCCGGGTTCGAACTTGATCTCGACGCTTTGAAGCTCTTTGATACGTTGGTGTTTTAATGCTTCGGCTGCGCTGTCGATGATCATGTAATCCATGATCTCCCACAATGGTGTTGGGATCATTAATGCTTGTTGTTGAGCGATATCAGCAAATTCAGCGCAGACTTCGTCATTGATTGCTTTCTTTGCCCATGTTGGTTCTACAAGGAAACCTTTACCAATACTAACCATGTCATAACCATACTCAAGCGCAGTATCCGCATCTTGACGCTGAGCAATGCCACCGACACCGATAACTGGGACTTTAGCAACATCTTCAGACTTCAACGCATGGAATTTGCGGATAAGCGGTTCTTTGTCTTCTGGATTAACAATAGAGTTTCGAGCGTAGTTACCCATTGAAAAATGGAAGTAATCAAGGCCGCTTTGAGCGAGTTTATCAAGAAGGAACATGGTCTCTTCAAAACGGATTCCCGGCTCTTCAATCTCTTCAGGAGAAAAACGGTAGCCAATAATGAACCCAGGCATTTGGTGAGATGTGGCTACCTGTTTCGCCTTCTCTAAAATAGCGAGCGGGAATGTGGTGCGTTTCTCAATATCACCACCCCACTTATCAGTGCGTCGGTTGGAATGTGGAGAGAAGAATTGTTGGATAAGGTAAGTGTTGGCGCCATGGATTTCAACGCCATCAAAGCCGGCAAGAATGGCACGATTAACTGCGTCACCAAAATGGTCGATCATGCCAACAATTTGTTCTTCGGTCATCTCGAGTGGGGTCTCTGCGTTATCGCGCAGAGCGGCAACAGGACTGGCAGAGATCGGTTGGTGGCCGCCATTGAATTCACCATTTGCCATGCGTCCAGCATGATAAATTTGTAAAATAGCCTTCGAACCTTTAGCTTTAATTGCCGTTGCCAATTTTTCGAGGCCAGCAATTTTACTGTCGTGGTTGATACCTAGAGCCCCAGGGAATGCACGGCCGTAATTTTCGACAAATGCGCTTTCCACGATAATAGCCCCTGCATCTCCAGAACGAGAGGCATAGTAATCCACCATTTCTTGAGTCACTCCACCATCAAAAAACGCAGATTGAATGGTCATTGGTGCCATGACAATGCGGTTTTTAAGCGTGGCCTTAGAGAGCCCAAGCGTTATCTCTTCGATTAACTTTGTCATTAGTTAATATTCCTTATACTGATTAATTCTTATATGAAAAATCCCTCAAGAGCCGAATGCACTGCTCAAAGTATTTTTCATATAAGAAAAACATCATCAGATGACTTTCCCTCAAAAATACTATGGATAATTTTTATGAGTAAAATGAAAGGTTTGCATTCAATGTATGCTAATTATGCATATGTTTAAGAATTGTTTATGTATCAGGTGCATTAAGTCTATTTGTTACGACAAGCGCTGGCTCTGTTTTTGGGAGGAGCGGATAACTATATAAATCTTTTAATAACAATGGTTTATTTTATTTATTAGTTAAGCTGACTGAGTCTAACAGCGTAATAGCCCTATTTTCACCGCAGTTTGAACAGGTAATGCTTTCAGCTTTGTGTCAGAGACAAAGAGCAACTGGTGACATTAATGTAACTTTTTAAGCTTTGGATATTGGTGCTAGCTGAAAATAAGATTCCACTACCGGGCATCATTCGTCAGACGAGTTAATGGTGTTGAGGGCGGTAGTTAACAGAGAAAGATAGTGACAAGAAACGTCGAATTGCTCAGTGAAGTACGTAACTGAATACGTCGATCGCGGTTGAATAAGGGTAATGGTCAGGATGAATTGAAGATTACCCTTAAAGCGTATTAGTGTGGAAGTTGCTCGCTTTTACTCTTCATCAACAAATATTGCTCAACGGCAGTGACCGTCTCTGCACGGTTGATGTGTCTTGCTATGAAGTAGGGTGGAATAAAGAAAGCGATGAGGTAGAACGATTCGTGGAAGAAGTCAGAGGCGAGAATCGTTTCGTGGTTTACGTATGCGAACAGTGCAAGTAAGCAAAGTAAAACACACAATCCTGCAAGTACAGTACAGACGATTAATAGTAATCCCAGAAAATCCCTTACAAACATTTTTGAAGCCGTCATGTTTTTCACTCCTGAAATATGAACGTTCCTAAAATACTCCTAATGATGCATATATTTTTGAGCGAGGTCATATTTTGTGCAAATGAAGGATTGTGACGGGTTAATATATGATTAAAAAGAAGAAAAGCAGGATTGATGTAGGAATTTGGTGACAAAAAAGCCCGCACAAAAGGCGGGCCTGAGAGTTACGGCATTGTTGGATAATCGGTATAACCTTTGTCATTGCCACCAAACAGAGTAGCGCCATCGAGTTCCGCTAGTGGTTTGTCGTGTTGTAAGCGATAGACCAAGTCTGGGTTAGACACAAACGGGCGACCAAAGGCGACAATATCGGCATAGTTTTTAGCTAGTACGGCCTCTGCATTTTGCTGAGTGTAACCGCCGGCAACAATGATGCAGTTGTCGAAACGTTTGCGAAGCTCGATACGAAATGCTTCAGGAATTTCAGGCGCGTCATCCCAATCCGCTTCAGATAAATGTAAGTAAGCGATATCACGTTGTTGTAATTCTGTCGCTGCGTCAAGAATGGTCGGTACGATGTCTGGGCAATTCATATCTTTAAAAGTTATGAATGGTGCTAATCGGACGCCGACTTTGTGAGCACCTATCGCGCTGACAACTGCATCCACAACCTCAAGTAAGAAACGAATACGATTTTCGCGTGTACCGCCATACTCGTCGGTACGCTTATTGGAGTTGGTGCGAAGGAACTGGTCGATAAGATAGCCATTGCCACCGTGAATTTCGACACCATCAAACCCGGCCTCTACAGCACGCTTTGCAGCGGTGGCAAAATCGTTAACCACACGCTGAATGTCGTCTTTGGTCATTTCGCGTGGCTCGACACAATCTATCATGTTGCCATTGCCGTTTTCGTCTGCAATCCATACTTGAGTTTCTACTGGTGCTAGAGCAGAGGGGGCCATTGGCTTTTCACCGTTTTGGAACGTCGGGTGGGACACTCGGCCTACATGCCAAAGTTGGCAGAACATTTTTGAGCCTTCACTGTGCACAGCTTGCGTCACTTTGCTCCAGCCGGCCACCTGTTTATCAGTATAAACACCTGGAGTAAAAGAGTAACCTTGAGAGTCATCGGAAATCTGCGTCGCTTCGGAAATGATCAATCCAGCGGTGGCTCTTTGTTGGTAGTAGGTAGCCATCATATCATTAGGAATATTGCCTGGCTGACTAGTGCGTGCTCGAGTCATTGGTGCCATCGCGATACGATTTTGAAGTCCTAGACCTTTAATCTCTGTTTGCTCAAATAACTTGCTCATGTTGAATGTCCTGAGTGGCTGATGTTTATTGTCTGCTCATTGTATTCATTTAATTAGATTTGATAATTGGCTTTATTTTGAATTTAGTATTCATTATTTTCGAATAGTGAAGTCATTGGCTAAATGATAATTACTTGCATTCGCATTTGGTTTGAATTTTAATAGGCAACTATCGTTTTAAAAAGGCTCACCCAATGGAACTTCAACAGTGCTGGTCTCGTTTTGTAAATGCAGAGAAATTACTAAAACAAGGCAGTTGGCCTGAGGCAAAACACTTGTTTTCACAAGTGTTAGATAGCTTACCTTCGCATGTCTATCATGCACTTGAATGTAAACAAACTCGCCCATGTCAGTTCGTTTTCTTGGTGACAGGATTACGAGACGCGTCTATCTATCAATCAAGTATCCTCAATAGTATTGGTGAGCCACAGCAAGCGTTTGAGATACTCAATCGCTGTTATGCATTACTGCAATTTTTGTCACTAGAGCAAACTCAACTTATCAAGATCGTTTATGCGGCGATTGAAGAGAGTACGGATCTTGTGCTCAGCCATATGGAAGCCTTCTGCGCTTCTCAACACAGTGCTGAGTGGACTCAAAAATTCAATGAGCTTAGCCGATCGCATCATAGTATTGCGGTCTTGAATCCACACACCAACCCGACACCAAACTCACATTACTAATTCGAATGAGCAAGGAAGCATTATGTCTCAAGACCCTATTCTAACTGTCCGCGACCTTTCCGTAAGCTTTACCACCAATGACGGTATTGTTGATGCAGTGAAACAAGTCAACTTCGATCTTTTTGCGGGTGAAACATTAGCTATTGTGGGTGAATCAGGAAGCGGTAAATCTGTATCAACCAACGCGCTGATGCAGATTTTGCCTAACAATGCGATTATTCACACGGATTCAAACATCGCATTTAACGGCCACTCGCTACTGAAAATGGATGATAAGGCGATGCAAAAGATTCGTGGTGACCGTATCGGAATGATCTTCCAAGAACCAATGACCTCACTTAACCCTTATATGAAGGTGGGCATTCAAGTCGCTGAAGCATTGATGTGCCATAGAAAGGTGAGTGGTCAACAAGCCAAGAAACGCGTTTTGGAGCTGTTTGATTTGGTGCATTTGCCAGAACCAGAAACGGCTTACTTTAAGTACCCTCACGAGTTTTCTGGTGGCCAGCTGCAACGCATTATGATTTCTATGGCCTTGATTAATGAGCCTGACATTTTGATCGCTGATGAACCAACCACTGCACTCGATGTAACGGTTCAAGCTGAAGTACTTAATCTCATCAAAGAAATCCAAGCCAAGCTTGGAACAGCGATTCTGTTTATTACTCATGACTTGGGTGTGGTCAAACACTTGGCAGACCGAGTGATAGTGATGTGTAAGGGGGATATTGTCGAACAAGGCGAATGCCAAGCGCTGTTTTCATCACCCCAGCACGATTACACCAAGATGTTACTCGATTCTGTACCTAAGGGACAAAAAGAGGAAGTAGAAGAAACCGCCCCTACTTTGCTAGAAGCTGACGATATTCGAGTGAAATTCTTGATTAAATCGAGCTTTATACAACAGCGTAATCAGTATTTTGAAGCGGTTAAAGGGATTTCGTTGCAGCTCAAGCAGGGTGAAACCTTGGGTATTGTAGGGGAGTCAGGGTCGGGTAAATCGACTTTAGGACGTGCATTGATCGGGTTGCTACCATGCACTGGGACTGTGAAGTTCAAAGGTCAAGAAGTGGACAAACTGACGGCTAAAGCTCGATTTGCCCTTAAAAAAGACATTCAAATGGTGTTTCAAGATCCCTATGGGTCGCTCTCGCCACGCATGACCGTAGGTGACATCATTACAGAGGGCCTTACGGTTCATCATCCCAATTTGTCAAAAGCCGAACGCATGCAGCGTGCACGGACTGCGTTAGAAGAAGTTAGGCTTGACCCTCACAGTATCAACCGTTATCCCCATGAGTTTTCAGGCGGGCAGCGACAACGTATTGCTATTGCCCGAGCACTCATTCTTGAGCCATCATTTATCTTGCTTGATGAACCTACTTCAGCATTGGATCGCTCGGTACAGCTTACCGTTATAGACCTTCTTAAAGACATTCAGAAGAAACATAACATCGGTTTCTTGTTCATCAGCCATGATCTGAGCGTAGTTAAAGCACTATCTGACCGTGTTCTAGTAATGCAAAAGGGTGAGATTATGGAGCAAGGCACCACTGATGAAATCTTCTATCATCCAAAGAGCGACTATACCCAGAAGTTGATTGATGCGTCGTTCGATTTAGACCCTGAAGAGGCATAGTCACCCTGTCCATTGGTAGGTAAGTGTTGGTTTACCTATCATTACTGTTCTAGCTTGTTATCAAATTGGAGTTCATTTTATCGGTTGCTCTCTCTTTAATGATATTGAGAGTCATTTACTATTATTAAATAGACAAATGAGAACCTGAAAGATATCCCTCTCCATCAGGTTGCCTCAATTAAGGAAACATCACTATGACTGAACAAATTTCTCAATGGTTAGCACGCGATCCTGATCCAATTACTAAACACGAATTGCAGCAGCTGGTGGACTCGAACGATGAACGAGAGTTGAAAGATCGATTCAGCTCTCGCCTTGCATTCGGTACCGCTGGCTTACGCGGTAAAGTGGGGGCTGGACCAAATCGTATGAATCGTTTAGTCATTCAAGAAACTGCGACTGGGTTAGGTCATTATCTTCTCGAACAAGTTAGCGAGGCCTCATCGCGAGGTGTAGTGATCGGTTATGATGGCCGCCCTGACTCCAAGCAGTTTGCGCACGATACCGCGTCCGTTCTAACAGCGCTCGGTATCAAGGTGTATCTAACCTATAAAGTTGCAGCGACGCCTATCGTTGCCTTTGGTGTTCGTGAATTGAATGCAGCAGCAGCCGTAGTGGTGACGGCCAGTCATAATCCACCAGAATACAATGGATTTAAAGTCTATTGGGAAAACGGGGCGCAGATTATTCCTCCACATGACTCTGGTATTGCGGCACAGATTGACGATGCGACGACGCAACCTCTAACGTTGTTACCCTTAGACCAAGCGAAACAACAGGGGTTATTGATTTGGTTAGAAGAGGATTACTATCAAACCTATCGTAAGGCCATAAACCAAAGTGAACTTCTAACACCGGATAGCAATACGGATATTTCCATTGTTTATACTGCGATGCATGGTGTCGGTGCTGACATGGCAGAAACACTGTTAGCAGACGCAGGCTTTAACCAAGTGGCGAGTGTAACTGAGCAGCGAGAACCGGACGGTACGTTCCCAACCGTTAGCTTCCCAAATCCAGAAGAAGCTGGAGCAATGGATATGGTGATGGCGCTCGGCAAGTCTGTAGGTGCAGATATTGCCTGTGCCAACGATCCAGATGCTGATCGTTTTGCAGTTGCAGTTAAACGTCCTGATGGTGAGTACCAAATGCTGACGGGAGATCAAGTAGGGTCACTATTTGGCGATTACTTGTTGGCGGGTCAACCTAATGCGCTGGTGGGGAATACCATAGTTTCGTCGCGCCTACTAAGAAGTATTGCCAAGGCGCATAGTGCTCAGTATTACCAAACATTGACGGGATTTAAATGGCTAACCAATGTCGCAATGACCCAAGAGAGCGTGGACCATCCGTTCCTGTTCGCTTATGAAGAGGCATTAGGGTATACGGTTGGCAATAAAGTGTGGGATAAAGATGGGCTCTCAGCACTTGTGGCGTTTTCACAGTTAACCGGTAAACTCAAAGCGCAAGGAAAAACGCTGTGGGATAAGCTGGAAGAGCTGTATCGTCAACATGGTTTCTACTTTAATGCTCAGCGTAGTATTGCGTTAGATCCTAAGTCGCCACCTATTGGCGAGAAGCTTCGTCGCAACCCACCGACAGAGATTGCCGGCAAGCGTATTGAAGTCATTGAAGACCTAAATACATCCGTTCGACAATTCGCCGACGGAACGACAGAAACCATCGATTTACCCGCAAGTGATGTGCTGATTTATTTGCTTGAGGATCAATCGCGAATCATTGTGCGTCCATCTGGCACTGAGCCTAAGCTTAAATGCTACTATGAGATCATCAGCGATTTTCCACCAGAGACGGACTACGCTCAAGCGAATCAATCGGCTGAAGCCAAAATGTTAGCATTAATTGAAGCGCATCAACGGAGTTTATAACTCAGAAAAAATACAGTAGAAAAGAGCGGCATGTCAGCCGCTCTTTTGTGTTTTTAACCTATCTAAATCTAGTCTTTTTTTATTTTTAATTGATATGTTATAACATATCAATTATTCCTGGCTTCCCTTTACACACTTCGTAGGCAATCAGCCCTAGTTTAGGAATGTTATTAATTTTAATTGGAGATATTAGATAAATGGATAAACTCAAGCAGGTCCTGATTGTGGCTGGGACCCATGGCAATGAACTTTCTGGGATTTATCTACATAAGTTAATTAAAGAAGGTCTTTATGCCGTTGATCGCTCGACGTTTTCTGCCTCTTCCATCATTGCTAACCCTGAGGCTCAAAAACAGAACATTAGATATATTGATTCTGACTTAAATCGTGAATTCTCCGCATCTAATAAGGTTGAGAGTTCGAATTCGCACGAATCGAAAGTCGCCAATCAGTTTATTGAACATCACGCAAACACAAATGATCAACTGATCATTGATCTGCATAACACCACAAGTAATATGGGGGCGACCTTGATTCTACTTGCGGATAGCCCGTTTTATCGAATGATGGGCGCGTATGTGAAGCAACGTCTACCTAAGGCAAATATCTTATTTGAAAGTAGGAAATCTTGGAGTGATCAGCCCTATCTTTGCACTGCTAGCGAATATGGCGTCATGATAGAGGTCGGGAGTCAAGCTCATAGCTCGCTAAAATACAGTACGTTGGAGCTTATGAAAGCGATGTGTTCTGTGGTTTTGGATTATGTGGAAAAGCATAACCTGAAGCAGCTTGGTGAGTTGAATGATTATGACGCTTTTTACTATACCGAAGAGGTCAAAGCACCAGTCGGAAACGATGGTATGCGTGAAGCTGTCGTACATCCCACGCTATGTGGGCGAGATTTCGAAGTACTAAGGAAGGGAGAGCCTTTGTTGGCCACTCTCAGTGGTCATGATGTTTATTGGGAGAGCGACAATGAGGTCTACCCACACTTTATAAATGAGAGTGCCTACAGTGACTCGAATATCGTGATGGCTTTGGCTGAGAAACACACGGTTTCAGTTCGATAGGATGGGCTTCTATCTTATATAGTGACTACTGTGATGACCTCGAACCCGCTGGGATATGTTCTGGATAGACAATACAGCTGGCATATCATAGTAAACAAGCTCTAAATAGTTTCTATTTAGAGCTTTCTAGATCAGCTCGACAACACAGGGGACATTCCGTAATCCTGCCCGCCCATGAAAAGTAAGCCAATGATCATCAGTATAACGCCACCAACAAGCTTGAGATAACTGCCAGCTAGCTTCCAGTTAACTGAGTGCTCACTGTTTGCCACCATTATATACCGTTTAAGTATATGTTTGCCAGACAGAGTCATTAGTGCAATCAGTGACGTTGTTAAAGCCGTTCCTAGTCCCATCAGAATCGCACTGATTACCCCCATCCAATATAGACCAACAACGTTTGCGAAAAGCAGGACCATAATGGCACCACTGCAGGGTCTAACACCTATGGACGCAACAATGCCTAAGTATTCTTTCCATGTTGAAGCTTCGTTGATCATCTGTGCACTAACAACATGCTGATGCCCACAACCGCAGTCATCGCCATGGGAATGGTGATGTTGAATACCTGTTGCTTTAGCCACTATAGGTGAGGGCTTGAGAGCGTAGGTGGCAGGATTTACCTCAAGCTTTGTTTTCTGTTTCGTGTTTAGAGAAGAGAGCGGAGCTAGACTACGGATCTTGAGGTTGTGAGAACGCAAGAGCTGAAAAATCTGCGCTGCGGCCTTCCAGCAAATAATGCCTCCCAATAAAGCAACGAGCGCAAAGCTAATTGAAACAAAAATCATAGCATCACGGTTGACGGCCTGCATTGAGGCATTGAAACCCCAAATGAGGACGCTCACGAGTACAATAGCAACGAGTGCCTGACACAACGCAGAAATAACGGTTAAAACTAAGCTAGTTTTAACTTTGGTTGGGTGGGTTGCCAGATAAGTGGTCACGATGACTTTACCGTGACCTGGACCAATGGAATGAAGCATTCCATAAAGAAAACTGGCGCCAATCAAGTAGCCACCAGCGATCAAAGGTTGTGTTTGAGCATCGTATAGCAAATCGGCAAGTTGTGTGTTCACCTCACGCTGCCATTGAATGCTCATCACGACCAGTGACGGCCATGCTTGCCATAACAGATATAAGCTTACAACCAGTAGTATAGAGACGACTATCGCTACAAAGATACGTCGATAATGTAAGTGTGCTTCTTTGGTGTGATTGAGTGTTACATTGTTCTTGTTTTGCTTCATAACGTTTGATTCAATTTGCTTTGAGTTTGTCATTGCGAGTCGGAAACATTGGCACAATGGATATTTGCAGTTTGTGTAAACAGGTGACCCAATGTGTTATCCGGATCCGCGTCAGCAGGGAGAGACATGGCATAACTCATTTGCTCTGGAGTAGGGTTTGGCTCAATGATGTTGACCTGACATTGGCGGGCTAGCTCTGGTGACAGGACGACATCATTAGTGGATCGCCAAGCCATATCAACATAATAACTCGGCTCATATATTAATAGCTTTAATGAATCGCGAGTAACAGGCAGCGGTTTGGTAAAGGGAATCTCAAAGCTGAGCACCAATTTTGCTTTATCACGGGTCATCTTTGCATTGCGTGCTAGCCCGTACTTTACTGTTTTTTCACCGTCGTAAAAGTGAGTGAAGTAATGTTCATCTTTCATATTGTTGAGGACTGACATCGACAAATTATGCAACGTTTCCTGCTCTTTATCGGGAGAAACATCTTCTCCATCAAGCATATAGATAGAGGTTATTGCGTCGAAAGACCACTCCATACTTAAGCTTGTGATGATACCGTCTTGGCCATTGATATGTGTTTTCATTTCAATCCAAGAATGAGGATGAGCCGCAGCAGCGTTAACGAATAACGCTGCGACGAAACCTACCAATAAATACTTGCTCTTTTGGCGGGCTCTATTTTTTAGTTCATAAATCGTCAAAGATGATTACTCCTGTAAACAGCTTAGGAGCTGTTCTTCAAACGTATCATCAATAGTATCTGAAATTAGTTCGATTCGGCTTTCAAAATAATCGTCGAGGACGACTTCTGTTAAGCCATCTGACGTTAAGTTGTAGCCGAATATTCCATCTTCGGTAATAAATACGGCTTTCATGCGCTCAACGTCTAATTCAACCAGTAATAAAATGAGTTTCTGTCGGTTAAATACTTTATCGGGACTAAAGCGCCACCCCACGCTTTGAAAGCCTTCCCCCTCATTTTCTGCTTTAAGAAAACCACTCTCTGGTAGGTCCTGCTCAGACGCTAGCGGCTTTTTTTGAGAATGATGGTGGTGATGATGAGGTGGGTGTTGATGAATGCTTGTCTCACCTTCAAACTCCGATAGAGGGATGGATCCGTGCTTGGCAAAGACCACTTTTGTACTTGGTCGACCTACTTTCGCTACGTAGGCTGTTAATTTCTCAGAATCACCTGGCTGGTAGAGATCGAGCTTGTTACCGACGATAGTGTCAGCTATCGATATTTGCTGGTTGAAAGTGTCGTGTTGAGTATAGCGAGAGTCGGACAAACGACGAGCATCGACAAGCGTGATTGTTTTTTGTAATGAAAGCACTTGGCGATAGTGTTTGGTAGAAAGGACTTCTAACACCTCTTTGGGGTGACCAAGCCCAGTAGGTTCGATCAAAAGACGATCGGGTCTTGCTTCCGATAATAATTGGTTTAATGCAATTTGCATGGGTAACCCGGCTGCGCAGCACATACATCCGCCCGGGACTTCACGAATGAAGACTTGCTGCTTATCTTTGTGTTGTCCTTGCACCAGACTACCGTCGATACCAATTTCTCCGAACTCGTTAACTAATATGGCCCAACGCTCATTTTGGGGCTTATCCTTCATCAGGTTAAGAATAGCCGATGTTTTTCCAACTCCGAGAAAACCAGTAATAATGTTAGTTGGAACGCCAGTTATAGGTTGATTGTCAGAGTTCATTAGCGATTCTCCTATAGCCTTGAACTAGTGTATGGTTAGCTGAAACCACCGACTCGGAAAAGGCTGAATATTCAGGTGGTACTTTAGAAATGCTGTTTAAATCAAAATCTGCACCAATATTGGTCATAGGTGGGACATGAAAGTGCTGAGGGAGGTCAAGCCCATCAATCACACAGTTATGACGTACCACGCATCCTTCCCCTATGACAGCATTAAACACAACGGAATTAAAGCCGATAAATACATCATTGCCGACCTCACACGGTCCGTGAACAATAGAGCGGTGCGCAATTGAGGTTCGCTCACCGATGATGACAGAGGCTCCAGCTTTGGAATGAATCACGACACCGTCTTGAATATTGGTGTCTCTTTTGATGACTATCGCTTCCATATCGCCCTGTTCGTTGGTTTCATCAGCACGGATAACGGCATAAGGACCAATAAAAACATTGTCTTCGATAATAACTTTGCCACAGATAATTGCAGTGGGGTCGATGAAAGCCGTTTCAGAGACTTGCGGCATATGACCATTGGGGTTTCTTCTTAGCATAGTGTTCTTTGTTCAATAGTGAGTGAAAATTGCGCTGTATCGCATGATTAAAAGTCGTCTGAGCTATTTATTGAACACCAATCTCATTGCTCCCACGGGCTGCTCAACCACTTTTTGATTGGCGTAGACGAGATTGCCATTTACCCAAGTCTTGTTGATTTGCGCAGAGAAAGAGTGTCCATTAAATGGCGACCAACCACAGTGGTACAGGCTATTGTCGTTAGTAACGAGGGTCGTCGTATCTGGGTCGATGAGAACCAAATCGGCATAGTAACCTTCGCGAACGAATCCGCGCTGCTGAACACCATAACGGACCGCTGGGTTATGGGCCGTTTTCTCAACCAGTTGCGTCATAGTCATGTGACCCTGTTTCACTTGATCGAGTAAGCTGAGTAGGGCATGTTGAACCAAAGGTAGCCCAGCTGGGGCTTGCTCGTACGGTACATGTTTTTCTGCCCAAGTGTGCGGTGCATGATCGGTAGCGATAATATCGATTTTTCCTGTCTTCAGAGCTTGAAGCAGGGCATCACGGTCACTTGGGTATTTGATAGCAGGATTACATTTAATTTGATTACCAAGGCGCTCATAGTCTTTGTTGCTAAACCAAAGGTGATGAACACACGCTTCGGCGGTGATATATTTTTTATTAATTGAACCAGACTCAAACAAAGACAGTTCTTTTGCGGTAGTGATATGCAGAACGTGCAACTGACTTTGATACTTCTTTGCCAGTTCGACGGCGTAGGATGAGGAAGCAAAACACGCTTCTTCATCGCGGAGTATTGGGTGATCGTCGATGGTCAATGGTGACTTGTCTTGTGCTAATTTCTGTAGGTTTTGCTTTATTACAGCACCGCTCTCACAGTGAGTGACGATGAGCACTGGTGAGTCGCGAAAAATAGCCTCTAATGCGGCTGGATCTTCAACTAATAGATTGCCAGTTGAAGCACCCATAAAGACCTTCACGCCACAATGTTTTTGAGGATCAAGCCGCTTTATCTGCTCAAGATTGTCTTCGGTGGCACCCAAGTAAAATGAGTAGTTGGCGAAAGAGGTTTGCTCTGCAATGCTAAATTTGTGCTCTAATGCTTCAATGGTTGTTGTGGCTGGATTGACATTTGGCATCTCCATATAGCTGGTGATGCCACCCGCTACGGCCGCTCGGGATTCACTTGCAATAGTCCCTTTATGGGTAAGACCTGGTTCGCGAAAGTGGACTTGATCATCAATCATCCCTGGAATGATGTAGCCACCTTGGGCATCGACAATGGTGTCACCTAGTTTACTGCTAATGTTGGATGCAATCATCTCGATTCGCTGACCAACAATTCTAATATCCGTCTCAATGATGCTTCCTTCATTGACTAAGCGAGCGTTCTTGATAAGCGTGGCAGACATGGGAATTAGGGACTCCTTTGGGTGAAATAGGCTATTAAATGGTGGTGATTAGTCGTTTCTCGCACATTCGTCGCACACGCCGCTGATCTCAAATTGTGGACTTAGCACGGTAAAGCCTTCCTTTTTGGCGTGTGACTGGAGGCCGGATACCACATTAGGATCAATGATTTGTTCACTGATCTTGTTGCATTGAGAACAGATAAGGAACTGAGGAACGCCGTGCTCATGTTCGCAAAGAATGTGAGAGCAAAAGATGTATTTGTTAGAAACATTGAGCTTATGAGCAAAGTGCTCGCTCTCAAGAAACTCCAAAATACGATAGACCGACATGGCTTGAATATTCTGGTCAAAATGTGTCTTACAATAATCAACTAAGTCATAGGCGGATAACGCTTTATCAGCATGGACTAGTGCTTTTAGAACCAATTTACGTTTAGATGTCAGTTGTTTACCGCGAATCTTACAGCGCTTTTCGGCATGCTCAATAATGTCGTTAATGTCACCCATAATCGCTATACCATATCTAATGTGAGTAACAGCCTTCGTTCATTTGGCAGAACCTCAGGTGAGCGATGAACCAGCCCCAACGCTTCGTTACCTTCCCATCCACTGCCTTTTAACAACGCAACGTCACCAGAAGACAGTTGATTGATACTAGCTTCATTAGGATAAATACCAGACAGATGATCGGGCTTACCATGACTTCCTGCACCGAGTTTACGGCGGTCAACGTCGTTATTACTTAGCCATTGGGTCGCACTGCCAAGATAAGTCGTCACGAGTCGACAGGGGACATGATCGACATGAAATTTAGGACACATGGGGTTATCTAAACGAGTCAGACGCAAGCCCGTCTCCTTTAAATCGAATAGACAACAGAACATATCAACGATAAGCGCAATGTCTTCGCCTAGAGCGTCTGCGCAATCATGACCAGCCAGCTTCTCCTTTACCCAATGTGCAGTGTTGCTGGGTGTGACAGTTTGCACTAGCGCTAAAGATGTCTGCTCTTGAAGCAGCAACTTTATACTTTGTGTCATTTCTGTTGAGAGTGAGCGATGCCAAACCGCGATGTTGTGTTCTGGCTGATAAATTCCCGTCAGAGCGCTGGGTTGCAGGCTCAGTGGCAGTGGAGGGGACATTCCCAAATCTGTGGCTGTATTGGTTAAGTAGTTATGCATAAGTGCTTAGCCTCCATTCTCTTGACGTTTGACGGTAACTTTCCAAACCAAGCTTGAAACAAGAAATAGCCCAGCGGCGACACAAACGATCGTTGGGCCGGTAGGCGTATCCATTAGATAAGAAGTGCGCAGACCTACAATGCTGGAACTGCTTCCAATAACCGCCGCCAATACGACCATGATTTCGGGGGTGCGGCTAAATGGGCGGGCGGTGGCAGCAGGAATGATCAGCATGGCAACAATCAGCAAGACGCCCACCACTTTAATGGCGACTGCAACGACGACAGCGAGTGCGATTGTGAGAATCAGTTGCTCCCTTTTGGGAGAATAGCCACTTGCTAACGCGAGATCTTTGTTTAAGGTGGAGAGCAGTAATCCAGACCAACGAAAGCCAATCAGTCCAACAACTAGTAACGTACCCAGCCAAATCACCAATAAATCGGTTTTGCTTACTGCCAGAATATCGCCGAATAAATAGGCCATCAGATCAAGGCGAATCCCGGATAAAAATGAGACAGCAACCAGACCAATTGCCAATGCCGAATGAGCCATGACGCCGAGTAAGGTATCCATGGCGTAACCTCTGTCGCTGAAGGTGGAGACGGTTATGGCCATCAGAAGCGCAATAAACAGCACGCCTGGAAAAATAGGCAGCGAAAATGCCAGTGACAACGCAACGCCCAGCATAGAGGCATGAGCGGTAGCATCACCAAAATAGGCCATGCGACGCCAGACAATAAAACAGCCCAATGGCGCGGCGGCTAATGTAACGCCAATTCCTGCTAAGGCCGCTCGCCATAGAAAATCATCCAACATTGAGTCTTCCTTCTTGGAGAGCGATTGGGGAAGAGTGGTGTCGATAGACACCTAGCACGTCTTCATCATCCAAACCGAATAGTGCTTTGTACTCTGGTGACGCACTGACCTTCTCTGGAACACCTTCGCAGCACACATGTCCGTTTAAACAGATCACTCGATCTGTTCTTCGCATAACAACGTGAAGATCGTGACTAACCATGATGACAGCACATCCTGTTTGTTTGCGGATCGCGTCGATTTGTTGGTAGAAATCGACAGTACCTCGCTGGTCAAGTCCTTGAGTGGCCTCGTCGAGTAACAGTAGGGACGGTTGCTCCAGAAGTGCTCGAGCCAGTAGGACGCGTTGTAGTTGCCCGCCTGATAGCGACCGAAGTTGCTGTGTTTCTAAGTTAGCAACACCAGCTTGCTCCAAGGCTTGTTTTATCCTTGATTTGGAATGACGCAGAGGAAGCGTTAGAAAGCGATATACCGTCATAGGTAGGGTTTCATCAATATGTAAACGCTGGGGCACGTAGCCGATCTTCAAACTCTCACTGCGCTCGATGTGACCGCTAATTGGGGAGATTGCGCCTATCAAGGTCTTCAATAGTGTGGATTTACCTGACCCATTGGGGCCGACAATCGTGACTATTTCCCCCTGACTCACCGAGATATTTATGTTGTCCAATATTAAATGGCTGCCAAATTTAACTGACAACCCGTGGGATGAAATCAACATTCACCTTCTCTCAACTTACTAAGTAACGACGATTTGCAAACCTGTGCATAGAGAAAAGATGCTTGCAAGACGTCTGGAATAAAAGTTATGTTATAACATAACAATTGTAGTTGCCAATCTTATATCTTAAAAAAACAGGGAGAAGAAAATGTTTAAAAAAGCCTTATCAGGCATGGTGGTTGGTTTGGTCGTAGCTTCAAACGCTTACGCTAAGGTACCTAATGTGGCAGTGGATATTGCTCCATTGCATTCGTTAGTGTCTCAGGTGATGGATGGCGTTGGTGAGCCTGACTTATTGATTCGTCCAGAGTCATCACCACATGAATACCATTTGCGTCCATCAGAGGCTAAAGCTCTCTCAGAAGCGAACGTTGTATTTTGGGTTGGCGAGGGGTTGACCCCATGGCTCGAAAAACCACTATCCAGCTTAGCGGGATCAGCAAAGAAAGTTGAGATGATGGAAGTGGATGGCACAACCTTGTATGACTTCCGTGAGGGTGCCACATT
The DNA here is from genome assembly GCF_900088415.1 of Vibrio mediterranei. Lineage (GTDB taxonomy): Bacteria > Pseudomonadota > Gammaproteobacteria > Enterobacterales > Vibrionaceae > Vibrio > Vibrio mediterranei. Next base: position 866,103 of record NZ_FLLQ01000001.1, on the reverse strand, counting down.
TGAGGCGCATGAACACCATGGAGATGAGGCTCATCATGATGAACATGAACATCACGATGCTGACCACCATGATAAACACCAAGAAGAGCATCATGAGCACCATCATGAAGGCCATGACCCACACGTATGGTTAGATCCTCAAAATGCCGAGGTTTGGGTTAAAGTCATCGCTAAAACACTCTCTGAAGCTGATAGTGAGCATGCATCGATTTATCAGCAGAACGCAAAAGCGACGATTTCTCGCTTACAACAACTGACTTCTGAGATAAAACAGCAAACCCAGAATCTGGGCGGTATTAAATTCATTGTTTTCCACGATGCCTATCAGTATTTCGAACAACGTTTTGGAGTGTTAGCGTCAGGAGCAATATCAGTATCGGACGCGTCGAAGCCAAGTCCTGCGCGTATTACTCAAATTCGCAACACGGTAAAAGAGCTCGGAGTGACTTGTGTGTTTACGGAACCTCAGTTTAATCCGCAACTGGTAAATTCAGTGTTTGAAAACTCTACTGTTACTACCATCGGTGTGATGGATCCTATCGGTGCTGATATCGCAGTAGGTAAAGACCAATATAGTCAGCTGTTGCTGGCGATGCTAGGTAGCCTTCAACAGTGCCAACAGTAAACTCACAATAGTGAATAACCTCTCTGCATTGTGATATGCAGAGAGGTTTATCTGTTTGTTATGCCTTATGCCGTTTCAAAGAACGCCTTGTGATAGCTTACTTCACCTTTAGGGATAGTATTCTCAAATCCTTTCACCAAGAAGTATTCTGCTGGGACATCTGCAAACGTTAGGTTTGGATGAGATTCGAAACCAAAGCGTCCGTAATAACTTGGGTCTCCAAGTAACACAATGCCTTGATAACCGAGTTGTTTGATTTGAGCTTCCCCTTCTCGAATCAGCGCTCCGCCTATGCCCTTGCCTTGATGCTCTGGAATGACAGATACAGGACCCAATCCAACCCAAGTTGAAGCTTCACCATCTATTAGGATTGGTGAAAACGCAATATGACCGATAACCTCGTTATTGGCTTCGCACACAAGAGAAACAGTAAGTGCGTTGTCACGACGAAGTCCGTCAACAATGAGATGTTCTGTTGGTTTCGCACCTGGTTCGTGATGTGGGTGGTTCTCAAATGCTTGATATGTTATTGAGTGGATCTGTTTAATATCTTCGTGAGTTTCTGTTCTGATTTTCATGCAATTACCTGCTATTTGGCCACGCTTGTTTAAGCATCAAGCCGCTGTTCTTAGCTTATGTGATGTCGTCACTATAAAGTGTGAAGTTATAGACAGGTCAACGACAATTTTAAAAAACTCTTATTCGATTGGGAAAGGGGAATAACGACGAGTTTTATGAGGACTCATATTGCTGACAATCTTCACTCTAGAACTAGAACTGAATGTACAAAAAAAGACCTATATGAATAGGTCTTTTCAATCTAGCTACTTTAAATTTAAAAGCATGCTTAACGCAACTTTTAAACCCTTAGTACTTTTTAAGAATTTCCACGATAGCGGCTTCATTATCCGCGGCGATGATGGCGTCCACGTCTTCATCGTTTTGGAACAGTTCTGCCAACGCCATGATAGTTTGGATATGGCTATCAGAGTCCATCGCTGCCAATGTGACCGAGAAGTAGACGTCGCCGTTATCTTCTGATTCTAAGTCAACACCATTCTTAAATACCGTGATTTGAAGCGCTTGCTCATTCACGCCGTCTTCTGGACGAGCATGTGGCATGGCGATTTTTGGAGCTAGTACATAGTAAGCACCAATTTCTTTGTGCTTAACCTTAATTGCTTCCAAATAACTTGGCTCGACCTTACCTTGTTCAATCAGCTTTGAACATGTGATGTCTAACGCTGCGTCTACGCTTAAGTTCGTTTCGTGAGAGATAACGATGCCGTTATCTCCAATTAGATTCATGATGCTCATGATACAATCCAACCTAGAATCAGACCAACTACACCGAAGTCGAAGTCAGCGAACGTCGTTGCTTCAAGACCTAGGCCACCTAGTACTGGTAGTAGTAACATTGGTAGGAACGAGATACATAGACCTTGAGTGAATGCACCTAGAACTGCGCCGCGAAGACCACCTGTTGCGTTACCATAAACACCTGCCGCACCACCTACGAAGAAGTGAGGAACAACACCTGCTACGATAATGGTCCAGTCAAACATGCCTTGGATACCCATTGCTACAAGACCTGCTGAGAATGAAGATAGGAAACCAATCAGTACAGCGTTAGGAGCAACTGGGAATACCATAGGACAGTCTAGTGCTGGTTTTGCACCTGGTACAAGTTTGTCTGAGATACCCTTAAATGCCGGTACAATTTCAGCAATCAGCATCTTCACGCCTTGCAGTACGATGTACACGCCACCAGCGAAAGTCAGAGATTGCATGAAGGTGAATACTACCCAGTTTTGACCACCTGAAACACCTTCTACAAACTCACCGCCTGCAAAGATAGATGCAATCATAAAGAACACAGCCATAGTTGTTGCAACAGCGACAGGCGTATCACGCAAGAACATAAGGCTCTTTGGAACATTAATGTGCTCAGTTGATTTTTCTGGGTTACCAAATTTGCTACCGATGAAGCCAGCAACGATGTAAGACAGTGTTGAGAAGTGACCCATTGCTAATTGATCGGTACCCATAACTTTCTCAGTATATTTCTGAGCTAGAGCAGGCATAATGACCATTAGAGAACCAACAATTATTGCACCCATCGCAACTAGAGTCGCACCTGTAATACCTGCTGTTGACAGAATAACTGCAACTAGCATAGACATAAACATAGTGTGGTGACCAGTTAGGAAAATATATTTTAGCGGTGTGAAACGAGCCAAAAGAATATTAACGATAAATGCGAAGAACATAATTAGTGCCATTTCATAACCGAATGCTTCTTGTGCTAGAGCAACAATTGCTTCGTTATTTGGAATAACACCACTTACGCCAAATGCTTCTGTAAATACAGTGGAGAAATTATTTAGTGCGCCAACTAAAGCGCCAGCACCAAAACCTAAAATTAGGAAACCCATTACGGTTTTAATAGTGCCTTTTAGAATAGTTGAAACATCAGCTTTCTGTGCAACAAGGCCAATGAAAGCTATTAAACCAACCATGATTGCGGGCTCTTTTAATAAGCCCAGCATAAACTCGAAGAAGTTAGCCATTATACTTTTTCCTTAGATGAATTTTTTTAATTGCTCTTCAATTGAAGCTTTGTCAAAAATATTCGCTAGGCTAACAATATTCTCTTTACCAGCGTCTGCTAATTGCGTTGCAACATCAGTAGCTGCTACCCAAATATCAGCATTGCTTGATGCTGCTGATGATAGATCTTCATGATCAACTTCTGCATCTAGACCAATTTTCCCTGCTACTTCTTTAACTGCCATTTCCATCATTAATGAAGTACCAAGACCGTTTCCGCATACAACCATTATCTTTTTCATATCGTCATTCTCTGTAGAGTTATTGAGAAGGAGGCCGTTCACCTCTCTATTGGATTGAGTGCATCATAACGAAAAACAGGAGGGTTGCCATGGATCCAAATCACAAAATCAAGTTGACCTTATGATCTGGATCACAGTATTGGCGGAGTAATATCGATTAAAACTTGAGCGCTAATACTTAAGGGTTATTTGTGGATTTAATAGGATGGTAGCGATGAAACATCACAAGAGAAATAATGTGATCTGTGTATATGAATAGATTTTCACTTGTTTATAATTGGTAGGGGACGATGTCATTACTTACCATAATCAGTGAGCATTTTCTTAAGGAGCTTATTAACGTCCTTGGTCTTTTTATTTCTTTTTGTAAGAGCACTTAATGAGGTTGGTAGCTGCGGTTTATCGGAATCTTCGACTGTATCTTCGGCTTTATCTCTCAATTTCTGTACCGCAGGTAAAAGCATGCGAACTTCATCACCGAGTTCATTTTCCAATACGACAATGTTATCTGACTCAACTTGAATAATAGTTAACAAACCATGGTTGGGTGATTGAATAGTTTCACCAACCATTGATGATTGAACTGGAACAGAGCGGTCGGTAAGTTGACCACTTCGAAGCTTAGCGGCTGTAATTGAACGTATATTACCGGTGTTTTCAAACGCAACAATGACGGTATGTGTATTGTAGTATTCCACAACAGTAACATAACCATGCTTTTTAGTTTCAAATCTCGCACCTATTTGCATATCTAATGGTGCGTCCATTTTTTTTATTAACATTTAGTTTCCAGTGTACAAACTTTTTAATTTCACTTAGCTAAGTATACACCCTAGATTTTTCAATATAAATATTTGTATTAGGCTAGTCACCATATTAGTTAAGGTTTTGGGCAACATAAGGACTTAAAGGCAACCATTAAATGCCGCCTTAGATCCTCTAGCGATCTTCTGTTGACTGTTTTTCCTTCAAGGCGTTAGCTGCGTAGCGAACTGCGAACACACACAAAAGCATCATAATAAAAGGAATGGACGCCAAGGAGATTTCTAGCCAAGGGAAGTCGGTGAAGTATTTTGAAAGTAACAAGTGGGAAATGATGTTCAGTAAAGCAATCACTATTGCCACCACGAGTAGTTTCATCTCTTTGTTCATCCGATTTTCCTGCTGAGAATGATAGTTTAGGAGAGGCGCTATGGTTTCAAGCATGAGGGCGTTATTGTGCCACAAGGAGGACAGCGTTTGTCGTGTTCATGATCTCGTATTCTCAAATTGTAGTAACCGCATTTAATCATCAGATGAGAGTGGTTAACGTTCCCTAACGTAGGCATTTAGTTCGCTCGATTAGCTATGTTAGACTCGCCACGAAAGGACGAAGTTTAAAAAGGAAGATAGATTGAAATCTGGTTTAATATCATTTCTTGCATTTGTGCCAGTGTTAAGTCAAGCAAGTACCTTGTGTCACCAAGAAGAAAATTGGTTAGCGGGATGCGAGCTTCGTAACGATAAGGTTGTTAGTTTCTGTACTGATAAAACAGGGTTAACGACATATCGTTACGGTAAACCTAACAACATTGAGTTGACTATAAAGGAACGCCAGCCAGGGACAATGAAGACACTGAGTGAAGGGTATTCACGAGGAGCTGCTTCGGAGTATCAAGCTCAAAATGGCCGTTATACCTACACTTATACTGATGGGCTTTATGGAAGCAACGACGCAACCTATCTCTTAATGGAGCTCAATCATAGAGGATTTGAAATTGCTGGATTAACTGAAAACACGCTGTCTCATCATACCGTAGACAAATCGCTTACCGTTTCTCACGATTCTAAGGGCGAACTGGCCAGCATCAAATGCGATGACGACAGCCATTTTTATGGAGAGCCCGTTGGACGAAGTGAATACATTCATATCCTCCGAAATGTAACGGATGAATATCGCTTACCATTGGCGGACTTGCCTCCTCAATGTCAGTCTGATGCCGCATCTTGTGTAAAACTGTATGAGGACTTCAATCGAGATTTCATTTTTGTTCAGTTCCAATCTATCGATCAAAGTAGTTTTGTGAATGACAAAGCGTATTTAATCAAAATGGCAACGGGAGATATTAGTCAGGTCACAATGCAAACTCTGTCATCGTCAGATGAGACTCTGATGAAACCGCTGCTTTATCTTACTGTCGATGCAAAACAGTTGGTGGTTAGCCTAGAAAGCGAAGTACGTTAGTAACTCTTCAGCGCTACTCAACTAATTGTCCCTAGTCCTAGGTAACATTTCATCCTCACACGTGAATACGGTCGAAAAATCTCATACTTCACGCGACGTCAGTGTTCTAGTTGTCATTATAATTTCGCTACCCAACGTTTTGATGTGTAAAGGAATAAGGAGAACTTGAACATGTGGAGTCAGATCTGGGGATTTGTGACTGGTAATGCAGCTTCGATAGTTGAGCAGGTAGAATCTGCCGTAGATGATTACTTCTATACGGATGAAGAAAAGAGAAGAGACAGCGTCTCAGCACAGAAAAATCGCACAAAGTTTAAAGCACAAATGGCGGCGATTACTTCACAGTTAGCACATAATGAACAGCGCTTTAAAGTTCAACTAGAACAGCTAATCGCAGAGCGCGAAAAACAAATCCACGATACCTACCGACGAGAAATCAGTGCCTCGAAAGATGTCATTGTCGCCGAGCTTCACCAATCCGATCTTTACACTAAGCGAGCAAGGCCAACAGTGATTTATGCGGGGCTTTTGTTTGTGTTTCTAGAGCTGCTTGGGTTGAGAGTAGCGTTACTTTCCCACCTTGAAGCGAGCTCGGCCGTCATTGAAAGCTCTACGGCAATATTATCGGCATTTCTGTATATGTGGGGAACAGTAGCGGGTGCCTACGCATTAGGGAGAAGTGCCGAAAAGCGCGGCATCTCTAATTCGGTTACGCGATTGGTAACCGGTGCTTCAAAAGCACAAAGTGACAACTCCGCTAAAACCCTTGAACAGAGAGTGAAGGAGCAAATTACGTGGTAACCATAGTGTTGCATTGTTCTGATTCTCATTTTGGTAATGCTGCGCTCATTGCGAAATGGCATCTGGCGAGAGGCTGGCAAGGGATTGGATATCATTACGTGATTTTGAATGGTTGGCTGAGCGCCAAATCTTATCATCCTTGCTATAACGGCCACATCGAAACTGGACGAGCGTTGAATAGCGATTCCTTGGTCTCTCCTTTTGAAGTAGGTGCTCATGTGAAAGGGCACAACGCTCAATCTGTTGGGATATGCTTGATTGGTCGCTCTGGTGTGTTTACCGATGAACAGTTGAACGCAGCGTTGTCGATTGTCTATCAACTAGAGAGACAGTTTGGAGAGATAAGAATTGTTCAACATAGTGAGCTTGATGGAAACAAACCAGAGTGTGCGGGTTTAGATATGGTTCGTTTCCAAGCTAACCTTCGACGTTATAAGTGGATAATCAACTCAAACTGACACACCGTCAGGTGGTTATAAGGGGCGGATAGCAATACGTGAGGGAGCAATACCTGTCATTCGTTTAAAGGTGCGTGAGAATTGCGATATGCTGGCAAAGCCTACGTTAACCGCTACGCGAGATACTGCCTCACCTCGCTGCAATTGCTCCATCGCCAGATCTAAAATCAAGTTATCTCGAAGTTGTCGAAACGTGATGCCATGCTCTTTAAGGCGACGCTGTAATGTGCGCTTACTAATACTGATGACTTGTGCGGCACGTTCAAGATCAAACTTAACTTCCAAAACGTACGGACGCAGAGCACTGTATATTTGACTGATAGCGTTGTAATGAAAGCTCTCGTTTTCTTCGGGCTCATCATTAAAACCGTTACTCTCTTTATTTATTTTCACCAAAGATTGTACAAATGATCGTTCGATAACGAGCCCGCAAGTTGGGCGAGCTTGAACAAATTGAATCGTTTTTGGGAAGCATGCAGTAATGTCGTCGCTACATAGTGACTGTAAGTGAACTTGCTTTGGCATCCAATCCGCAGTTGTTAGTGCTCGTACTGTCTCAATCATTGCCCAAAGACTAAATACTTCAGACCATACGAACGTAGCGTGCGCGGTATTGTTTTCTTTGTAGCGAGAGAACAATAAGTGCTTGCTATAAGGTTTTAGTTCAATCTTAGCTTGAGGTAACTGAACTTGAAGTGCTTGTATGGTCTGCAGCAACGCATGTTCTAGTGTAATGTCCGAACTGATATTATTGAGTAACTGAGGAACGGTATGTTCGCGCAGTGCAACACGCATGATCTCTGTTCCTATTTTTGGCCCGAGTTGTTCATAGCTAAGTTGAACTAAGCGAATTACCGCTTGCTGAGGGAGGAACGTTGGCTCAGTTTGTTCGAACTCGGTTGGCAATCCTGCAGAGGAAATAAAGTTGTGTACATCGACATCGTGATGACGTAACTGAGACAAAATGCTGGTGGCGTAGTTGCTATAAACAACAGGAATCATAATTTCTCCTTTGTATTCATTTGCAGTAAGTGAAAGATCAAAAAAGAAAGCTGCGATTAACTCAACCTTGTATTTAATAGCGCCATCGAACGTTAATAAGAATAGCGAGAGATGGGTATTTCGACCAATGATAAATGTGGATTAAAGATATGCGTAAAACGTATATCACTGCTAGGTATCTGATACTGTGATCTTTTCCGCCAGGGTTTCTAGCATGAGCGATTTAAACCATATATGCGCAGGGCTGCTCAGTGTGCGGCGATGTTCGATAAGATAGATATTGACTAGGTAATGCCTATCACTAAACGACTTAATAACTCTCAAGTTAGACGTTTTCTCGAACGCTTTAGATAAGGCGTGGCTTGAGATCATTAACCTATCCGTTTCTTCCAGTGACTCAATTAATGTTGAAAGTTGCCCTGATTTCAATGCGATATTTCTTGATAGGCCTTGATTAGCAAGCTCTATGTCAATTGGATTGAGATAATGCTGAGTCGAGCGAACATCTAGAGACAGATCGACAAATTGATATTCTAAGCAATCTTTAATGCTGATATTTCGTTGATCCCGTAATGGGTGGCTATCTGAACCATAGATAACCGGGTAAGTGCTACCAATCTTCTCGCAATGGTACTCTTCACTCTGAATTACTTCTTCAACGTGAATTGAAAAATCCACTTGCCCGTCTTTTAGTAGCTGAGCAGGGTCGAGGGAAGAGGGATACTCTTCAAGGGAAACGTTGGGAGCGACTTCTTTGATTGCTTTAGCTAAAGGAGCGGTGAGAAATCGGCTCATTAGCGGCGGTACAGAAATTCGAAAGGCGCGTTCACATTGACTGGGTGAGAAGGTTAACCCGTTGAGCAAGGTATCGATGGAGAGCAGTATTTTGTCTAGTGCAGGCTCCAGTTCAAGTGTTTTGGTAGTGGGTTGTAGGCCATTGGATTCGCGGTAAAACAAAGGATCGTCAAAAAGTGCTCTCAACCGAGAAAGGGTACGACTCATCGCTGGTTGGGAGAGGTAGAGCTTTTCAGCCGCTCGTGACACATTGCGCTCTTTTATTAGAACGCTAAGTGATACCAGCAAATTTAAGTCTATTCTCGATAGTTCCTGCTCAAGAGTCTTCATATCTTCCTTGCTCACCATTTATTACACAAAAGCATATCAGTACTAATACTATTGCTTTTGAACTAATATCGCTAGCCGATAATGACCTCGACGTGCTTGGACCGCAAATGTTTAACCATGTTTTCTGGTACTGCGTCATCAGTCAACAAAATGGAGATTTCGCTGGTGTCGCCAATCGATGACGGAAAGATCTGCCCGAACTTGCTGGAATCGGTTAAGACGATATTGCGGCGTTTCTTCTGGATGATAGTATCGGCAATGTCTGCACGCATCATATCGCGACTGGTGAAGCCGGTATCAATATCAAAGCCATCGATACCTAAAAAAGCAGTACTAAAATGAATGTTCTCAATGCAAAGCTTGGTTAGTGGTCCAACTAAACTTTCACCTTGATGTTGGTAAACACCGCCTAGCAAAATGATATTGGCTGAGGTATGACGAACGAGATGCGCGATGTAGGCCGAAGGAGTTATGATGGTGACATCACCCCTTTCTGCTAGTGTACGAGCAAGTAACGCATTGGCACTGCCGCCTTCGATAAGCACCGTTTCATTAGCTGCAACAAGAGCAGCAGCCTTGTTGGCAAGCTGCTGTTTTATATCGAAATGCACTTCAAGGCGCGAGTCGATGTCATCACTTTGCAAGGAAACAGCGGCACCATGAACTCGTTTTAAGTAGCCGTTTTGCTCTAGATAGTTGAGGTCTTGACGTATGGTCACACCGGAAACACCAGTGAGCTCAGAGAGGTCGGTGACTTGCACTCGTGTCCTGTCGTTCACTAAGTTTAAGATTTCAGACTGTCTGGAATTCATTGAGGCCCCGGGCGTTACGTAAATCAATAAAGAAGAGGGCTAGTATAGCCCTCTTTCGTTTCAATTTCATTTGAAAGTGGTGATTTGAAACTTGTTACAAGTCGTGCTCGGTACGAGCGATGATGTCATCCTGCGCGTCTGGAGATAATGCAGTAAAGAACGCTGAGTATCCTGCAACGCGAACCACGAGATCACGATACTGTTCAGGATTGCGTTTGGCTGCTAATAAGGTGTCTCTCGATACGATATTGTATTGAACGTGCCACCCCTTATGATGATTGAAGAAAGTTCGAATCAACATGGATAGCTTCAGTTTGTCGCTTTCCGACTGCACAGCAGCAGGAGAGAGTTTCTGATTCAACAACACGCCTCCAAGAATCTGATTTGCTTGGATTTTGGCCACTGAGTTGTACACAGCCGTTGGTCCCAAACGATCTGAGCCAGACGAAGGGCTTGCTCCTTCAGCAAGTGGAGTTGACGCTTTTCTGCCATCAGGCGTTGCCATCGTCGAGGCTCCGAATGGCACGTTAGCAGAGATACTAGAGGTCCCCGCATAGTACCCACCACCAATCGGGCCTCGTCCATGTCGGGTATTAACGAATTGTTTAAGCTCATCAATGTAAACTTGATACGCTTGCGCTAGTAGATGGTCAACAGCGTCATCGTCGTTGCCATATTTAGGCGCAAAGTTAATCAACTGGTGGCGCAACTGTTCTTGTTGTGAGCCTTCAAAGTTCTCTGCCAGCGCTTTCGCCAATTCCGGCTGGCTGATCTGCTTTTCATCGAACACCAGATGCTTGATGGCTGCCAAGCTGTTACCTAAGTTTGCAATACCCACTTGTAATCCGGATATCCAATCATACTTCGCGCCGCCTTCCTTGACGGTTTTGCCACTTGGTAAGCAGTGATCAACCAACGATGAGCAAAAGATATCGTGCGCCTGTTGTTCCAGCACAGAGTCGACAACGGTATCAATTTCAATCGACTTTCTGGTGTAGTAGCGGATTTGATCTGCCCAGCTGTGCATCACTTCATCCATACTAGCGAAATTGTTTTTCTCCAGTGATTTAGCGTGAGGTAAGAAGCACTCGCCAGACGTGGCGTCGACACCTTCATTTAACGCGGCCAATAGGATTCGAGCAAAGTTAATAAAGCTCATACCGGTGCAGCGATAACCCCACTTACCAGGGACCGCGGTTTCAATACAACCAATCGACGCATAGTTGTAGGCATCCTCTCGCTCGACCCCTAGTTTTATAAACTCAGGAATAACGATTTCATCGTTGTTAAACGCTGGCATACCAAAGCCACACTTAATGACTTCGATACAACCCATTAAGAACTCGTGATTCAGGCCTTCGTGATAGCGAACACTCAAGTTAGGCTGCGTGGAGCGGAGTTGGCCACATGACTCAAGAATTGCCCAAGAAAGTGGGTTGACCGCATCCATTGACACTCCTTTCTCATCAAGCTTTTGACCGCCAATACAGACGTTTTGATAAAGTGGAGAACCAGCCGAGGCTTTGGAATGAGCCCCTGAGCGTATTTTGTTGACTTCCAGCAGCTTTAACCAGCAGCTTTGTAGTAGTTCTGTTGCAAAGCTAGGTTGTAAGGAGCCATTGTTGATATCGGTGATGTAGAAATCATTAAGATATTGGTCCATACGACCAAATGAAACCGAGTGACCGTTTGATTCGATTTGCAGCATCAATTGCACAAAGTAGCTTAGCTGTAATGCTTGCCAGAAATTGCAAGGTGGGTGGTAAGCAATGTGTTCACAGTTTGCGGCAATGGTTTCAAGCTCTAGTTTGCGCTGAGTATCCGACTCCTTTTTCGCCATGCTCAGTGCCAATTCCGAGAAACGCAAAATATGTTGCTGAATCGCGCGTAATACAATATCGACCGACTTATAAAACTGCTCTTTCTTAAGTCCTTCATAAGTGGAAATATCGTTATTTAAACGGTGGTCGTCCACTTCGGTAATGAGTCCATCTAAACCAATGGCGAGAATTTTCTCGTTATCGACTGCTAGGTGAGCGTCACCGGATGTCATATTACCTTCGGCTTTGATAATGGTCGTTGCCAAAATGGCTTGTTGTTCATCGGTGAATAAACCATAGCAACGATCCTTTACCGTTTTACCCCGCCAATATGGGGTAAGGGCGTGAATAACGTCTTTGTCTTGCTCGGTGACAGCAAAGCCCGCTCCTGGTCGGTCAGCAAGCTCATCAATCTCTGCTTCAATCCAACGTACGGTGTACTCAGGGAAGATAGGCGCCGCTCTCAGTTTGCTGGCTTGGTTGCCCACAATTAGCTCGTTATTATCGATCCAAATTGTGCGTGTCGCTAAATGTTCTTCCAGTGCTAGTGCACGTTGGACGATAACAGGCTTGTCTTCATTCTGCTGGTAGACTTTGGTGTATGCTTGCGCACGCTCGGTACAAATAGGTGGCGTAATAATATTAACCAGAGCTTTCTTATGTTCTTGAATACGCTTAGGTAAGTAATTGAGTTCCATAGTCATTAGCCTCTTACAATCACGTTGATACGTGGATACTGCTTGGCGTACTGTTGCGCGTATTCAAGCAGCTCGGGGTTGTTGAGTGGTTTGTCGGAGCATAAATAGGGCATGTCCAACAAACGGTATTTATTGATGCCTAGTGTGTGATAGGGCAGCAGGTGTAGTTCGGTGCAGTTTTCGATATCAGCTGCGAAATCAATAATGTCTTCGAGCTCTTCGGGAGAGTCATTAAAGTCTGGGATTACGGGTACACGAATGATGATTCGTTTTGCAATAGGCGCTAGTTTGTGGAAGTTGCTCTTAATACGTTTCAGTGAACCCTGTGCCCAGTCCAAGAATTTTGTTTCATTGGTGTGTTTAAGATCGGTTAGCCAGCAATCAATATAGGGCGCTGCTTGTTCAATGTTTTTCCACGGTACATGCATACACGTTTCTACAGCTGTATTTACACCTTCGGCTTGGAGCTGCTTGGCTAAGGATGCCACTAAATCCGACTGCATTAATGGTTCACCACCAGAGAAAGTTACCCCGCCACTACTTTGATCATAAAACGGCTTATCCTTCATTAAGGTATCGAACAGCATTTTTTGCTGAGTATCTTCTCCACACACGGTTAACGCTTGTGTCGGGCACACATTTCGCAAAGCAATGATTTGTGAATCATCAAGGGTATCTCTGTTTATCTTGATGCCTTCTGGTGTAGCTTCAATTGAAGGGCAAGCGTCCGAGCAGCGATGACAGTCACTTAAACAGCTGCGTTTATCGAATAGCACAGAATGCTTAGCACTGCGACTTTCTGGGTTTTGGCACCAGGGGCAAGCCAAGCTACATCCTTTGAGAAACAGTAGGCTTCGAATACCATCACCATCATGAGTAGAGAATCTTTGGATATTAAAATACATGTGCCATCCAATCTTTCATTTTAAGAAGTTATATACTTTCATTAAATGAAACTTTAGCTCTTCATATGAAGATTGTCTTGATCAAAATCAAGATCCATCAAATTGGCAAGATCTATATTGTTGGTAACTTGATAATGTTCAAATAAAGGTTTGAGAATAGAAGATGATTGAACTCTACTTAGATACGGCGGATGTCAGCGAGACCGCACGTTTTAACCAATGTTTCCCGTTAAAGGGAGTGACCACCAACCCGACGATTGTCGCTAAATCTAAGGTGGGGCTCACGACGACACTTGCTAATATGAAAGAAGTATTGGGTGATACAGCGCGTTTTCACGCTCAAGTGGTGAGTAAAGATCCTCATTCAATGTTAGCGGAAGCAAAGAAGCTAAGTGAACTTCCTTACGATATGGTGATAAAAGTTCCCGCTACGGAGGCAGGGTTAGCTGCTATTAAGTTAATGAAACAAGAGGGTATTCAGGTTCTAGCTACAGCAATATACACGGTGCAGCAAGGATTCATGGCTGCATTGTGTGGCGCCGATTATCTTGCGCCTTACGTTAACCGTATTGATGCTATGAATGGTGATGGCGTTGCAGTGGTTCGTGACCTTCAATTGCTGATCGAAAAACATGGACTTTCAACAAAAATCCTCGCTGCAAGCTTCAAGAATGTCCAGCAGGCGATGGATGTGATGAAGTTGGGGATTGGGGCAATTACTTTACCAGTTGATGTGGCGGCGCAAATGTTCTCGCATCCAGCCATTGAACCAGCAGTAGCACAGTTTGATAAAGATTGGTCAGAAGTGTTTGGTGACAAGCTTTCATTTGAAAGCTAGAAACTGAAGCGTCGCATTCTGAACGCACTTATTGTTGCTATAGTAAGCATTGAGGTGCTAGATAAGCCATCTAGCACCTTTGGCAAATGGTTACGCTCTTACGTATCGGTTTTTAACTATACAATCAAGGTAACGATCTGCTGACACATGCTTGAATTTCAGGGGCTTATCGAGTTCACCGAACAATGAAATGCCGCCACCAAGAAGGGTTGGAATGGTGGTGATTATCATCTCATCAATTAGATCTTCCGCTAAGAAACTCTGAATCGTCTTACCGCCATCAATGTAGAGGTTTTTGTAGCCTTTCGAGTTCAAGTCACTAACGATGTCGCTTAGCTTACCTTTCACCAAAAAGACTTTGTCTTCATAGCCTTCAGGCACTTTAGTAAGTGTATTACTTAACACAAATACTGGCTTAGAGTAGGGCCACTCAATACCAAAACTCAGAACGATTTCTAGAGTGTTTCTGCCCATGACGAGCCCATCAACTCGGTCCATAAACTCCGCAAAACCAAAATCTGAGCCCTCAGGGTTTGGCACATCATGTAGCCAATCGAGACCGTTATTTTTGTCTGCGATATAGCCGTCTAGACTGGTTCCGATGTATACGATATTTGCCATTATTGAGACTCCGCTATTTGATATTAAAGGTCATTTTGCTATAATTCTACAGTGTAGAAATTAATATTAGTTTAGCTAGGATCTTTTATGACTGTCAAGGCCAAAAAAAGGGGACGTCCAACTAAAGGTAATGTCACGCTGAGCAAAGAAGTGATAGTGGAAAACGCAAAGCGCTTGATGCAAATGGATGGAAAGATCCCAAGTATCAGAAGTCTAGCTACTGAGCTGAATATAGATGCGATGGCCATCTACTATTACTTCAAAAACAAGGATGAGTTGCTAGAAGCTGTAGCAGTATCTTTGGTTGAGGGGATATATCTGCCGGAGGAAGGACGAGAATGGCAACAGGAGTTACAGCAACTGGGTTGGAGTTATCTTGAGCTATTGGGACAATATCCGGGCTTGCTAGAAACACTGTTCAAGATGAAAACAGCAGGACCCGCTAATGTATTTATCAGTCGGTTCAATCAAGTTATTGAGGAACTTGATCTATCTACGACAGAGAAACAAAACGCAGTGAGTCTGCTTGCGGATTATTTGCATGGGTTCGCATTCTCTATGCAGTTTTCCGAGATTAACCAGCAAGCGAAATACGACATTTATCAGGGGTCAATAACGCTGTACTTAAAAGCTGTGACACCTTCACTTTCCTCCTAGCAGCCAGCGGAGTAAGGTAGTCAATATCGAGTTTCACAAGGATGAGAGACATGTACGACTTTATTGTGGTTGGTGGTGGCATTGTAGGTGTATCAACCGCATGGCAGCTTAAGCAGCGTTATCCCGACAGTTCTGTTCTGGTTGTGGAAAAAGAATCGCATGTGGCGCAGCATCAAACCGGACACAATAGCGGCGTTGTTCACGCAGGTGTTTACTATCAACCCGGCAGTTTAAAAGCGGATTTCTGTAAGCGTGGTCTTAAAGCGACGATAGAATTTTGTCATCAACACCAAATACCCGTTGAAAACTGTGGCAAGCTACTTGTTGCGACCTCTGAGCTAGAAATGCAACGGATGCAGAGTTTGTATCAACGCTGCCTACAAAATGGAATTGAGGTCGAGCTTATCGATCAAAAGCAGTTAGCAGCGTTAGAACCCAATATATTGGGATTGGGAGCTATTCGAGTGACCGAAACTAGCATTGTTGATTATCGAAAGGTTACCGAAGTGATGGCACAGCAATTTTCGCTATTGGGTGGTGTAGTGCAGCTATCAACGTCTGTAAAAGCGATGCAGGAGTATGACGACCATGTGACGTTAACCTGCTTGCAAAACGGCGTTTTGAACACTCTTAAATGTCGACAACTAGTGGTTTGCGCAGGTTTAATGGCGGATCGAATGGCCACTATGATAGGTATTAAAACCGACTTCCAAATCATTCCTTATCGCGGTGAATACTATCGGCTTGCTGATAAGCATCGTGATGTTGTTAACCACCTTATCTATCCTATTCCCGATCCCGAGCTACCTTTTTTAGGTGTTCACTTAACAAAAATGATCGATGGCTCTATTACTGTTGGCCCTAATGCAGTGCAAGGTTGGAAACGAGAAGGTTACGGCTCATTTAACATTAGTTGGCGTGACTGTTGGCAAATGCTGACATTTTCTGGGTATTGGAAAGTTACGTTGCAGCATTTAAGGGCTGGATTGTTTGAATTCAAAAATTCCATTTGGAAGCCCGGATACTTAGGGCTAGTGCACAAGTACTGTCCGTCGATTGTCTTGGATGATCTTAAACCCTACCCCGCCGGAATTCGTGCGCAGGCCGTCAAAGCAGACGGTTCGTTAGTGCATGACTTTTTATTTGCTCAAACTTCTAGAAGCTTGCATGTCTGTAACGCACCTTCTCCGGCAGCGACATCGGCCATACCGATTGGTGAGTATATTTGTGACAAGGTAGCGCAGCAACTTGTTGATTTTAAGCTGTAAAGCTTTAGTCATGAATGGTCTGCATACTTAACGATACCTTTCTCAATTTGAATAAGTGAAAGTTGTTATGACCATAGAAATCCGTATTGCCCGCTCTGACGATCTGCCTTCAATACTGCCTTTGTTTTGGGATGATAAGCCCGAATTAAAGCAAGCTTGCGATGGGCAAATTACTGACGATATGTATCGGATATTTGACCATTTTGCGACATCTAAGGATCATTTCCTGTATGTCGCTACTATTGATGACAACGTCGTTGGGACGTTGCAACTGAGTTTTATTCCTCAATTTACCTATAACGGCGAAATACGAGCTAATATTGAAGGCGTGTTTGTCGCAAATCATGCTCAAGGAAAAGGTGTAGGGGCTACTTTGGTTGAGTTTGCTATTGAGCAATCTAGATATCAAGGGTGCAAGATAGTCCAACTTGTTAGTAATCAAGTTCGCGAACGTGCCCATCAGTTTTATAAGCGTCTTGGTTTCGAGAAAAGTCACTACGGATTCAAATACTATATGGAATAGGTCAATGATCAGAGAGTTTAGCGAAGAAGATTTAGACAGTGTGTTAAAGATTTGGCTCAGCGCGTCAGTAGAAGCGCATGATTTTGTTGAGCCGCTATTCTGGCACCAACGTGTAGACGATATGCGTAACAAATACCTTCCGAACTCAGATACCTTTGTATATGAGCGAGCTGGACGGGTTTTGGGGTTTTATTCTTTGGTAAATTCTAATTTAGCGGCCTTGTTTGTTGACCCACAAGCACAAGGCGACGGCATTGGGATGCGTTTAATAACGGATGCCAGAGAGAAAAGCCAGGCGTTATCCCTGTCTGTGTATAAACACAACTGTCGTGCAATAGGCTTTTATCATCGTTGTGGTTTTAGCATTGTTGATGAAAGCCTTGACCCCCACACAGGTCACATTCAATTGACAATGTCGGGCTAACTGTCTGGTTCCCTGAATATCAACGAGTTAAACTGTTTCTCCAACGAAATGGACGGTGAAATAAGCAATGTTTAACTTCGATGAGATTGTAGAGCGTAGAGGTACCCATTCGGCCAAATGGGATGAGATGGAGAGTAGTTTTGGTGTTTCTCCTGATGAAGGGTTACCCATGTGGGTCGCTGACATGGATTTTAAAGCGCCGCCTGCCGTCAATCAGGTTTTAATGGAAGCCGCGGATAACGGGGTTAATGGTTACTATGGTGATGACCATCGCTATAGAAATGCCGTTATTACTTGGATGAGTAAACGACACCAATGGAGTGTTCAGCCTGAGTGGATAGTAACCTGTGCAGGATTGGTACAAGGTACGGCATTCTGCGTTCAGGCGTATAGTAAGCCTGGCGATGGCGTTATTTTGTTTACTCCTGTCTACCATGCTTTTTCGCGCGTTATCAATGCCAATCAACGAGTTGTGGTAGAGAGTCCGCTAGTACAGGAAGGCGGTCACTACAAAATGGATCTACCAGCTTTAGCGGCTAATCTTAATGGCCGAGAAAAGATGGTGATCTTGTGTTCTCCTCATAATCCCGGCGGCCGTGTTTGGAGTGCGGATGAAATCCGTGAGGTGGCCGAGTTTTGTGCTCAGCATGACTTGATATTAGTAGTGGATGAAATTCATCATGATCTGGTTTTCCCTCCTAATAAGCACATTGTGGCAACACTTGCAGCCCCTAAACATGAACAGAATATGATCATCCTTGCGGCGACAACTAAGACATTTAACATAGCTTCCGCTTTGACCGGTGCCGCCATCATCCCAAATGAAACGTTGCGAGCGCAGTATACGAGTGTTCTTAATGCTGCCGGTGTTGGTCCTAACCGCATCGGTATGCTGATGGCAACGGCCGCTTATGAACAGGGTGAAGCATGGTTGGAAGCGCTGGTGGAATACCTGGATGAAAACCGTCGTATCTTTGATGAAGCGATTAATGCTATTGATGGATTGCAATCTATGACTTTGCAAGCGACGTATTTATCGTGGGTAGACTTTTCAGGTACAGGTTTAACCCCTGATCAAGTGATTGAAAAAGTCCAGAGCGAGGCAAAAATCGCTGCGAACCATGGTTCGTCATTCGGTACGGGCGGTGAACAGTTTTTGCGATTTAATCTAGCAACACCGAGAGCGCGAGTGGTAGAAGCCATTGAGCGACTACAGCGAGTATTCGCTTAGCCTGATATCACTAAAATGGTGGCGCGACTTACTATTGGTAACCCTGATACCAGACGACGTGTCAGGGTTACTTAAGTAACATACCCCTTGCTACTGGTTTTGCCATAACAGAGTCGCTAAAGTGATGATGTTCAACAGAAATGAGAGGCAATACCATGTCTAATGTTAAGAAGTGGCCAGCAATTGACCCAGAGAAAGTTGCTAAATATAAACATATTTGGGAAAACGTATCGGCAGCAGATAACCTTGATCCTGAAGTAGCGGCTTACTTAGCTCGTGTTAAAGAGCAAGGTGGTGGCAAAGGTATCGAGCAGATGAGTTTCATCAATAAAGATTACCTAGGCTTCTATCAAGCGCCGTTCTCGCAAGATTTGGATAACACTGATGTTGTTATCTATGGAATGGGTATTGAGAAATGCTCTCCAACTGGCTCTTCTCACAAGTTCGCACCACAGCGTCTACGTCACCTAAGTAAAATGGGGATGGGAACGGTTGGTGATAACGGTGAAATTCCATTCGAATGGTGCCGCGTTTCTGACTATGGTAACTGGGACAGCTTAGGTCAATTTGAACTAAAAGCAGAAGTCGAGCAGTTAACCGAGCTTCTACACCACATGGTGGTCGAAAAAGACTGTACTCCACTGATTTTTGGTGGTGACCACACAATCCCATATCCAACGATGCGTGCACTTGGTGAGAAGTATGGTCCTTTGCGAGTGATTCACTTCGATGCACACTATGACTTGTCGACACGTGCAGACTTTGATTACCCGTACACATCAGGTCACTGGTTACCAAAGCTTTACTCTGAAGGTCTAGCGGACCCAGAGCGCACGGTACAAATTGGTATGCGTGGTCGTCAAACGGCATTAGTAAAAGGTAATCATATTGCATTCGGGACTACAGGTTTCACGACCAATGAAGTTTACGAGCAAGGCGTAGACGCTGTTGCGGATAAGATCATCGAGCTTTGTGGTGACGGTGGTCCGGTATACTTTACATTTGATCTTGATGCTCTGGATACTGCATTCTGTCGTTCAAACTCAAGCCCAGATCCGTTCGGCCTTACTCACCTGCAAGTTTACGATATCATTCGTAAAGTAAAGGCATCAGGCAAAGTACGTTTGGTGGGAGCAGATATTGCAGAATACACGCCTGATACGGATCCAACTGACAAAGATGGCATCATTGCTGCTGGTTTTGGTTGGGAACTTCTATGCTGGCTAGCTGAAGAGCGTAAGAGAGAAAACGGTGGTGAGAATCGCCACACAGTTTGGCATCAAGCATTCGGCTCAGTGTCACTGTAATATATTGATTATGAATAGTAAAAACCATCGCTGCAGCGGTGGTTTTTTTATGCCTGCCACAACAAAATAATCTTGTCCAAACGACAAAAAATCAGATTAGTTCAAACGCATCAACTTTGCTTCAATAGCGCCCGAAAGATTGCTGTTAATCTTATTTCCAATTAAGGGTTCAAAATGTTTGCTATTGATGATGTTGTTGTTGC
The DNA here is from genome assembly GCF_900088415.1 of Vibrio mediterranei. Lineage (GTDB taxonomy): Bacteria > Pseudomonadota > Gammaproteobacteria > Enterobacterales > Vibrionaceae > Vibrio > Vibrio mediterranei. Next base: position 845,709 of record NZ_FLLQ01000001.1, on the reverse strand, counting down.
AACAAAAGGTATCGATCTAGGTCAGATGGTTGTTACTGGTTTGAGCAGTGGTGGCTACTACGTTCACGTTAAAGTAGACGGCATGTCTCTAACTTACCCAGCACGTGATCTTAAGAAAGCATAATCACTTTCAAGATTGAGAAAAAAGGTAGCCAAGGCTACCTTTTTTAGTTTTTATCCCATCCATTAGAGCTGTTCTTCAATGGGTAGTATGCCACTGAACCACGCGCCCATTTTGCGCCAGACACTAGCATCAGGCTCAGAGGTGAGTGTTTTACCTGTTGAATGATCTATCCAAACCACATCACCATCCTTGACGGCAATCTCATACGCAGTAGTAGGTATTTCTCGCATAATTTCATCATAGACTTTTTGTGCGTATTCTGGCTGTTCAACAACGACGCCCATTTCCGTATTCAAGTGCGCGGAACGTGGGTCCAAGTTCATTGAGCCTACAAAGATCTTGGTTTTGTCGATAACCATGGCCTTGGTGTGCAGGCTTGAACGGCTACTCCCTGTCAGGCTCCAGTTCTTTTTGATTTCTGCATGAGATTTTACTTCCCATAGTTGCACGCCGCCTTCCACTAAATCTTTACGGTATTTGGCATACCAACCGTGAACGGCAAATACATCATTGGAAGCCAGTGAGTTCGTTATAATGACAACTTCTAGGCCATCCTTGACGGCATTCACCAAGTCTTGGGTACCACGCTCTGTGGGAACGAAGTAGGGTGAAATGAATATTAAAGAAGTTTTTCCTTCTTCCAGAACGGCATTCAAGCTATCGATTAAGGTACTTTGTTTGCTGTCCGGTTTATTTGGCAGGTCATACAACAAGTCGCTTTCTCCCCAATACAAATCAATGGTTCCATTGATTAGATCGGTATAAAGAGGCAGCTTAGCAAAGTCATAAACACCGCCTGAGAACTTCGCTTCTAACCCTAGACTTTTAACCCAAGTTTCTACATCTGCGTCAGTGTAGTGTTCCATTTGAGGTGTTATCCATTCGATAGGGACGCTGTAATCACTATTCCAATAAAGATCAAATTGTCGATTTACTTGTCGAACCGATTTCCCAACCATAAGCAGATCTAAATCGGCAAACTCAACCGTTGATTCGATGGAGTAGTATTCGTTGCCAACGTTTCTTCCACCAACAATGGAAACCACACCATCTACGGTCAGTGACTTATTGTGCATTCGGTGGTTGAGTCGCTCAAAATCACTAAGCATCGCGATGCCACGAGCCGAGCGTAAGTGATGCGGATTGAACATACGTACTTCGATATTTGGATGACTGCTAAAGCGCACTAGATCATTGTCGTTGTACTTTTGCATGTCATCCAGTAGCAACCGAACTCTAACTCCCCGTTCTGCTGCTTCGAATAGACGCCAAGCAATTAAGTTGCCGGCCTCATCATCGCGGAAAATATAGTATTGAACATCAATGCTAGATTGTGCTGTTTCAATTATCGCTAGACGAGCAAGCAGTGCATCATGACCTTTGTCTAGTGGATAGAAGCCGGTCTCAGTGGTCAAGGAGTGCGAGGCGACCTCTCGTGAGAAATAGTCGTCCAAACGTGTGGGTGTGTCGTTGATGATTGTGAAGGACGGGGATTTTTCGTACCTCGATGGATCAATGCTTGATGATACACACCCACTTAAGGCAATAATCAGTAAAACAGAAAACAGGTTTTTTATAGACAAAAAATTGAGCATAGTTAAAGTGTTACTTTAAATTGTGATTTCCTAAAAATGCAGAGCGAGTTTAGCCACTTCCATTGGCAAATGCACTGTATCCTCAGGCTTTTGACTGATATTTTTCACACTTGCTTAATCTAAGGTTAATAGAAACCCGCTCAGTTGCATAGCAATTGCTGATATCAGTTTATAGAAAATTAGCTGCCATTATTTAAGGAGAGATTATGGCTGGACTTGGTTCAAACAAATACACGCTGTTTGGAGTTGCCGCAATATTATTGTGGAGCACGTTAATGGCATTGACTCGTAATATTGCCGAGTTGTTTGGGCCAATTGGTGGGGCAGCGATGCTGTACACTGTGAGTACCATTTCACTTGCTATGGTGATGGGGGTTCCTAAGTTATCAGACTTCAATCGTAAATATCTGTTACTAGGTGGGGCACTTTTTGTAAGCTACGAAATCTTCTTGGCTCTCGCGCTAGGAATGGCAAATGACCGTCATCAAGCGATGGAAATGGCGGTGATCAACTATCTGTGGCCAGCCCTAACGGTATTGCTTGCCGTTGTATCGACTAAACGCAAAGTCAGTGCCCTGGTGTATCCAAGTGTATTGGTGGCTTTTGTTGGCGTCGCATGGTGTATTTCGGGGGACTCTGGTCTAGCGTTGTCTGTACTTGCAGCAAATATTGCGACGAATCCGATTACCTATTTTATGGCATTTAGTGCGGCGTTTATTTGGGCATTTTACTGTAATATCACTCCGAAAATGAGTAATGGGAAGAATGCCATAGTATTATTTTTCGCCGCGACAGCCATCACCCTGTGGATTCAATATGCATTCAGCTCTGAAAGTGGAATGACATTTACGCTCTCATCTGTATCAACATTATTGATATCGGGTGTAGTCATGGGAGCGGGTTATGCACTGTGGAATCAAGCTATCATTGGCGGAAATATGGTGCTTCTTGCGACCTTCTCTTACTTTACGCCAGTATTTTCGACGATCTTCTCTTCATTCTATTTATCGGTTGCTCTAGGCGCTTCATTTTGGCAAGGCGTGGCATTAGTAACGATAGGGTCACTTGTGTGTTATTGGGCCACCAAAGAAAAGCCAGAGCATGAAAATGCTCCGGCTTAAATAAAGTTATATTGAATTTGAGTTAAGCGTTAGATGTTGATACTTGCTTACTTTGTGGGCTAGAAAGCTGTTCACATGCGTCCTTTAACATGACGGCAGGCACCTTAATAAAATACGCTGAGATCAAAATCATCATCATTGGGTCAGCATAGACGCTGTATGCAGCGAATGGCGATTGCTCTAGTACCCAAGCTGCAATGAAGCCCGTCATTACAGCGACACTTAACATGGTGTCCATTTGCCATTGTTTTGTTTCAGCATCAATAAGATTTGAGTTAAGTGCTACGTTTTTCTTAGCGATATACCACCATGAAAGCGCACATCCGATAACGTTAAACAGTCCAAATATGGTTGCAATAGAGGTATCTACTGGACGGCCACCACCAAATATTGCTGTTACTGCGGAATACAACGACGCCAATACAATCAGTAGAATTACAGAAGCTTTAATGGCGATCACGGTACCTTCAACTGTCGTACGACCGTATTTGGCAAGCGCGCTGTTTGGCTTTTTCAACTGTGTCGCAGCAACCAGCGACAATAAAGTTAACAGTAGGCTGACTAATGAGTACACACCATCAAAAGCGATAACTAATGAGCCCATCACCACACCGACAACAAGTCCTGCGATAGCAAAGCCTGTTGCAATAATGGCTGATACTGTCAGAGTTTTTGACTCATTATGTGGATTATTGGGATACATACGATTTACCTTCTTTAAAATCTGTATCCATTGTTGAGCTAGGCTGGTTATCTTTCAAACAAAAGTTTGCTAAACATGACTTGAAAATCTAATGGTGTGAATTAATTTTATGAAAATCAATATATTAGAACGCTTTTCTGGTGGCAGGAATATTGACGCTCACTGATGGTACTTGGCTTAGAAAGCAAACAAGTATTCACTGACTTGGTCTGCAAGCCAAATCATCGCGGGGTGTTCGGACATACCTGCTGAAGTGAACATGCAATAATCTTCTTGTGTTAGACCATAAGTGTGTTTGATGACTGAGAGTTCTTGCTCTCTTAGGTGCTGTCTTATCAGCGGCTCTGGCAGTACACCCCAAGCTCCCTCGGACAGAATCGTTTTCAACATAAATTCAAAGCTAGAAAACCCAATGTACTTTAGTGAGAAAGGCAATAGTTCTGGGTTATCGCGATGATTTAGGTAAGCGAGGGAAACCTGCATAGAGTCGCGTAGAACTTCATCAGAGACACGGGGCAGCTTGGAAAGCTTATTATCGGAACGACATACTGACATCATGCGTATTTTACCCAATGGCTGATAGGCCAAACGAGGGTTTTCAACGCGCTCGAAATCAACACCAAACGCGAAATCTACCTGTTTCTTCTCAACAATGTCGGCTAGGTCCCCTGAAGAAACTAGAACTACATTGAAAGAGATGGCAGGGAACTGCTGATTTAAGTGGATTGAGAAATCACGCCACAAGGTGTCTGGCAGCGAGTCATCATGGGCTATGCGTAACTCGGTGGCAAAATCACCAGAGACTTGCGCACAGGTTTGACGAATGCGCGCCGAAGTAATCAGTAAATTCTCACAGTCTTTGTAGATCGCTTTACCCGTCTCAGACAAAGAGACGTTGTTGCCCGTGCGCACAAACAGTTCGGTATCGAGATCTTTCTCTAGTGCTTTGATTGCCATGCTAAGTTTCGTTCTATTACAGTCTAGGACTCTTGCAGCTTCAGAGACTGAACCAGTGTCGGCCACTGCACAAAATGCCTCTATTTGAGAAAGATTTATCGACATAGCGGTGAAACTACCTGTTACTTAACGGAACAAAAATCATAGCATGTGTGCCAAAGAATACGAAGATAACACTAGGAATTGATTGGTGTTCTGGTTTAATCTATGCCTAGTTATTAAGGATTAAAGTTTGGTGCCTGAGATATCGTGGTACTAGTAGAAATAATGGAGTGAACTATGTCTAACGAGTGGGATGAGTACGCCGCGACATGGGAAAACAACGAAGCAACGGCAACCTTTGCACAAGCCTGCTTCAAAGAGTTAACTGAACTCACGTCACTTAAGCGTAAATCGGTATTAGACTTTGGCTGTGGAACAGGTCTTTTAAGCCAATTGATGTCTCCTGAGACGAAAGAGATTGTGGCATTGGATGGCTCTGAAGCGATGATCGAAGAGTTAGACAAAAAAGGCTTGGAAAACGTTGAGCCGGTCGTTGATCTTTTGACTCGCGGTTTGGTTGCTCAGCACCCAGCATTTCGCAATCAGTTTGATCTGGTCGTTGCGTCTTCGGTATGCGGCTTTTTAGATAACCTTCAAGAAACGGTTAATATCATTTATACGCTGCTTGATGAATACGGTTTATTTGTTCATTGGGATTGGGTGGCAGAGACAGACAACCAAGATTATGGTTTGACACTGAAGCGAGCAAAAGACACGTTGCTTAATGCCGGTTTTGATAAAGTTGACGTTACGACACCATTTGAAATCGATACTGGCAAAGGTGTGCGAAAAGTGCTGATGGCAGTCGCTCATAAGTAATTACGTTTAACGTATCTGAATTTTAAATAGGTGATGCCATTGGCGTCACCTTTTTTTTGCTACAATTCGCATCCATATTTCTACTTGGGTTTGCTTATATGTCGTTAACTCATCGCACTCTATCAATGTTACTTTCCTTCGCCCTGTTAGCTTTGGTGCTACCGGCTAGGGCATATGCTATTGAATCATCAGATAACAAATCTTCTCGTCAAGCCCACGCTATCATTGTTGATTCTGCTGAGAAAATTGACCAGTTCGACTCAACATCTCATTGGGACTCGGTTAAAAATCTCACTGGTGTTGCTAAAGCCATCGTGATTTTCCCTTCCGGTGGACAAGGCGGTTTTTTACTAGGCATGCAAAGAGGTCAGGGCATATTAATGACCAGACAAGCACACCATTGGAGTCAGCCGGTTTTTATCAATTTCAACAGCTTTATGTTTGGGCTTTTGGCCGGAGCCCAGTCTCTCAGCGGCGTAGGTGTTGTGCTTTCAAATGATGTGCTGTCTACTTTACAGCATCAGCCAGTCAAATTAGGGGGAACGGCAGACCTGACTGTTGGTAAAGGTGTCAGTGGCAAAGTGATTGGTGGAACGAGTGGAATCAGTGCCATGATGGTATCTGAAAACAAAGGGCTTTATTTTGGTGGCAGTATTGATACGTTTCAACTGTCCTTAAATGATGAACTTAACAAGGCCTATTATGGGGAGGGTTTTGATTTAGAGCGCGTACTCTCCAACTTTGACGATAACCAAGGTACGGCACAAAGCCTGAGAAAGCGATTGGAAGGTATCTCGTATCGCGCTGTATTTGAGTAGAAAACTCATCGTTAATGCATGAAAAACGGTGTCATTCTTTATAGAGTCATTTAGTATTGTAACGGAAAGGCTAATAGAAGAGTGACGAGATGATGAAGAAACTATCCCTATTACTGATTGCTGGATTAGCACTTGTTGGTTGTACAACCACTACTATCTCACCGCAACCCAATTTATCCTATGGTATTGCTACCACTGGCGATTTCTCTTTTCTGCCAACACAAGGTGTTGCAACTTACGCGTGGAGACCAGACTCTGCTGTGGCGAGAGTATCGGATAATGTTGATGGCGAAAAGTATCTCAAAGTTATTAAAGATCTTATTGATAAAGAGCTTGCCAACAAGGGTTATGTTCAAGTTTCCTCTTCTCAACGTCCTAATATGTTCATGGATTTCGGAATTGCGACGGAATCTGGTATGAACGATCAAGAGATCTTTGAATCGACCCAAATATCTACCGGTATTAAGGTGCAGGCAAAACCTGGTGAGGAAGGTGAGAAAGGCAGTGTCTACGTCGCCGCTTTTGCCCCAGTTGGCGATTTCCCACGTTGGCGAGTGTTGGCGCAGGGGCCTACTGAGGGGCGCATTGATGACCCAAATCTGCAACATGAAATGGAAAGAATCATTACGTCAATGCTCAACTTAATTCCTTCTAGAGCCAATTAGCGCACTGATTTGTTGAGAGGTAGCCAGAAGTAGGTGGTCGTTGTCTTGGCCACCTACTCAAAATTATCCTGAGTTTATTTCGGCATGATTACCGTATCTATGACGTGAATTACACCATTCTTCGCCATCACGTCGGTAGCAACAACCGTTGCATTATCTACCATTACCTTACCATCCTTCTTAGTAATCATGATGTCTTGCCCTTGAACGGTAGTTGCCTTGTCGAGCCCCATGACGTCAGCTGCCATTACTTTACCAGGAACGACATGATAAGTGAGTATCGCGACTAACTTGTCTTTGTTTTCTGGCTTTAACAAACCTTCAACCGTACCTGCTGGCAATTTAGCAAAGGCTTCGTCGGTTGGAGCGAAGACAGTGAATGGACCGGGGCCTTTGAGTGTATCGACTAATCCTGCTGCTTGAACCGCAGCAACGAGAGTAGTGAACGAGCCATTTTCAGAGGCGACGTCGACAATGTCCTTTCCATGATGTCCTGCACTAGCCGAAAACGAAAACAGAAGCACAGAAAAAAAGGTTATCACGCGAGATATGAGGTATTTCATAGTTGCATTCCTTGTTTGTTCATATAGGCAGAGCTCTGTTACGTGTTGAGTTTTCTATCGATCACTTAGCAGTGATTGAAGTCATCGTTTAGCCATTAAGTGGCGCTAATCTCTAGTCACGAATATCTGAACTAACCTATTGATAATAAATGCGGTGGCGGATTAAAGATGTTGGGTTATATCATTAATAGAGGAGCCGATATCTAGTTTACTCCCGAACATATCAATCGGCTTTTAGCTCACGATTCAGTTGCAATCTAAGTGCGGCAGAGGAGGCAGCTTGGCCTCAAGAGTTATATCAATAACCCTGAGCAAATTACGCCGCATGAGTTAGCCACCGAGGTCATCTTGTTCAAACGTTAAGCTTGTTTACTGCTAAAAGAATGGCAGAACTAGAATGCTAAGCCTTTTAGCTCTACGTTGAATCGTGGCCATTTCTTATCAGTTAGCGGAGCAATCATGGCTGAGACTGAAGTGGCTCGCGGCGGAGTCTCTTCTCCAACTAGGTAAAGATTAGTGACGCGTTCATAGCCGCTAGAGCTGTATACTTCGTCTCTCCCAAATAATACCGAATAGACATAGCCTTGCTGCGCCATCCAGTTATGAGCCTGTTTTAACAACAACTTCACATACCCATGACCTCGATAATCCGGATGCACGCACACCTCAGCAACGCCGCCAATCAAGGCTTTTTGTGAGCCAATACGAGCTGTTTTCTCATGTACCGCCAGATGAGCAATAATGGCGTCTCCCGATGGTGACTTAATATACCAACGATGTTGTGGCATCTCATTGTAGTAGCGTTGCACCTTAAAACGCTCATCGCTGGGCTTGGTAAAACAGCGACTTAATAAAGCGATCAACTGTTGGTTGATGGTGTCGTCTACGTTGTCATCAAGTATGTATTTAATGTCTGTCACGATACTTCCTAGAGTTTTATACATTTATCTGTTGTTACGCTGTGTGTGCCTTTATCTGGGCCAGAGGCAATGGTGAGTCGACTCAGTATGGTGAAGCAGCGCGATTCACTCGAGTCTTTCATTGATTGAATACTAACGACGCCTGAATTACCGGAGGAACGGTTACTCCATGTCTTCGATTTACCTGATTTTGGATTTTTAACTAGGGCTTCGACTGCTTCTTTATGAAGTTCTTTATCTTTCTTGGTGTAGCTGTCGCTCTCTTTTAGCCCAAACGTATCAGCCGACACTTCGGTTATTTTATCAACCAATTGAAAAGGGGAACTTAAAATACCACCAATGACTCCGGAGACTGCACCTTTACTCGCTTCTCTTCCGGCCTGTTCAGCTTGCTCAACAAGGCCTTCTGCTTGAGAAAGAATATCAGGTACTTCTTTTCTTAGAGCTGCACTTTCCGACAAAATGAGCGGAATTTGTTTATTTGTCGAGGCGATTTGCTGGTTTGTTTGGCGAACTGTTGTATTGGTTTTATCCACTTCTGCCAATATATCGGGTACAGACTGATGCCATTTTTGAGATTCATTGAGAATGGGGGGAATGGCTTCACGCACTTGGGCGACCTCAGTGACAATTACCGGAACCTGCTGATTGACATCGTCGATTCGTTTTAGGACTTCTGGAATAAGTCTCTGGTACTCTTCACTTTGAGCCAGAATTTGAGGCACAATTTCTTGGATATTTTTTATTTCTTGAATGACAGGGGTGATTCTCTGAGCAGTCGAGTCAACTTGTGCCAGTAGCGTTGGAAGCTCGAGTCTGAGTTGTCTCGCTTCCTGCGTAAAGTTATAGATGGACGCTGCCATCACAATCAAAGCAATCGAAAAGGCGAACTTGGACGCCGCCACAAACTTTTCCATGTATTAAACCTATCACATCAATCCTGCATAACAAACAACATAACTGATGTGATTTTAGGAGTAAATGGTAGGTTAAATGCTAGGGTAGAAAAGTTTTTTTGTCTGCTTCTCATTGAAAGATGATTGGGTGTTATGATGGGTGACCAGCGCATCACTATGACGAACAAAACGAATAACAAAAAGACTTGAGTTGCTAGCTGCAAACTTCAGTTTGATGACTGCGGTTTAGTGTGAGTTTTATCTATTACTAATAAATCTAATAATAATGATTCGAGGTTATATGAATTCGTTTAGCCGCCAAACATTTTCCGAGGCGATGCGTTATTTCAGAAAACAATGTAAATTATCCCAAACAGAGTTAACTGACCAATTGTCTACCTCTCATAAGCTATATCAGAATGTGAGCCAGAGTATGGTTAGCCATTGGGAGAGGGGAAATGTTGAGCCTTCTCTATTAAGACGAATTGGTATCGCCAGCTTTTTCTCTCAAGATTATGTTTATGAAGACGCCGAAACTGCGATTATTTCAAAAGCACTTAAAAATAAAGATAATCTATTGGCCCAGCAGTGCCTTTATAATTTTACCGTTGATAAACAGGTAGTAACGCATTGGGATATGTTGGACGATAGTAGTCAGCAACTTATCCTGCAGGGCCACTCAAAAATATTCTCGTTACCTCTTGAACGTGTATTGAATAAGATGAATATTCAGCGGCCTCAGGTGCTGCGGCTATTGCATGGTGGCGCTATTATTGGGCATGCGATTTTCTCCATTGAAAACGGCGTATTTTCCCTTGCCAGCTACGGAGCTCTATCGGAAGAGGTTCGCATTTGTTTGACCAACACCATTCTAGAGCTCTGCATTGGTTGTGAGCTTCACGTATTGGTTCATGCATCTAGCCTGGAGTGTTTTTTGCGAGATATCTATTTGGAAAAAACGGAACAAATTGGCAATGTAAGTTTCTATCGAGGTCACAGTACTCAACTGCTTAATAACCCGCTTTCAGAACCAAATCTGCATACCAATAGTAACTTCAGATGTCTGCGTTATTTGCAACAAAAAGGAGCCGAGTTTTAAATGTAAGGAATGGATAACGCCTAGCTGTTAATCACAATACCGTTTCAAGACTAGTGACATAATAGTGTTTTAATAAAAACAATTAACGAGAGCTATGTGAGCAGTGAACTAATACAAGCATTAGGGTTTATGGCGTTTGGTATCAACCTCTTAGCAGGGAGTACCGTCAATGATAATAGAATGCGAGCCCTTATTTGTTGCTCTTGCTTGCTGTTTTCGACCCATTACTTTTTTATGGGGGCCGTGGTTGCTGCCATTAATCTATTGATCAATTCGGTGCGTGCATTTGTCTCTTTGAGGCTTAAAGGCGCGCCTATGTTTTGGTTATTTTTGGCTATCCAAACCGTAATGACCATCACCTATTACTCGGAGGCGAAGGATCTTCTACCTTGGCTGGCGTCCTCGTTGAGTTGTTGGGCACTATTTCTTGGGCATGGTTTAAAAATGCGATTGGCGTTTTTACTATGCACGTTAATTTGGTTGGTTAACGCGGTGATAGTAGGTTCTTATGGTGGGATGCTAAACGACACATTTAATGCCATCGTATTATCGACCACCGTGTATCGATTATATCGCCTGGAATGTCAGCCTAGCAAAGAAACTTGAGCGAATATGTAAACTTAGCTTGCTGGAATTAATTCACTAATATCTTGAGTTTTATCGTGTTAAGACCGAAATTATAGGTAGGTATCTTAACGGGACGAAACCATGCTTTATCAAACTATTCTTCTAGCGCTTGACCCAGCTGACGAGCGCTCTCACCGATTATTGGTGAAAGCTGGTGTTATTGCAGAGCAAAACAACGCCGATTTACATGTTGTTTATGTTGAGCCAGGAATCGGCAATAACAGCTTCAATGATCTTGAAGTCGAGTTAGCGTCTTTTCATGACTCCGAACAGTTTCGTAAGTTTGAAGAGCTTATGGCGCTTGCCAAGGGAACGAGTTATCCCATTCGTGCTATCCATATGTCGGAAGGGAATGTGACGAAACACTTACTTAAACTGATTGAGGAATTGAACGCGAACCTAGTTGTGTTTGGTAAAGAGCACAGCTTTTTCTCTGCGATCTCCGGCGCTGAATCTGAACTTCGAAAGCACAACTCCATGGACTTACTGTTTATTGGCTAAACATCTTGTCTGCGTGCCAGAGTACACCCTTACTCTGGCACTTTTCACTTCTATTATAAACTACTGCTTTGTCTAAAAACTGACCACTTAAACGTAATTTCTTACTAAGTCACTAAATTGTAAAGCCAATTCGGCTAAACTGAAGTGAAGAAGGAAATGATAAGGAGCTGGTTATGGCGATCCAACGATTAGAAACAAAACAGCTATACCACGCAGCAGAACTGGAAAAACTGCCTTGTAAATCCACCAAAGAACTTCCACCAATTGATGAAATCGTCGGACAAGAACGCGCTCAGAAAGCGGTTGAGTTTGCGATGTCGATTAAAGAGAAAGGCTACAACATCTACGCTATTGGCCAGAATGGTCTGGGCAAACGTACGATGATCTTACGTTATTTAAGTCGCCATCCTCATGATAGCAGTGACCTCTATGACTGGTGTTATGTGGCTAACTTTGCCGATACTCGAACGCCTAAAGTGTTGAAGTTGCCTTGCGGTGTCGGCGAGAGGCTAAAAAAAGATGTTGAAAAACTTATCCTCAAGCTAGTAAAAGCCATACCTATGGCGTTCGACAATGAACTTTACTTTGGTCGTGCTGATAAGCTTAAAAATGATCTCGCTAAGAAACAGCAAGTAGAGTTACAAAAACTCAGTGAAGAGGCTAAAGAGAAAGGTATTAGCCTGACCATTACGCCTCAAGGTGACTACCAATTTGTAGCGATGAACGAGGATGAACTGCATACAGAAGAAAGTTTTGCAGAATTGCCGGATGATGAACAGGAGCGCTTTGGTTTAACGATTGATGAGTTGGAAGTGAGCCTACGTGGAATGGCTCGTGAGCTAACCGACTGGGAAGAAACCTATACCGACAATATTCAAAAACTTAATGAAGAAGTGACGCTTGGTGTTATTAGCCATCTGATTAAAAAGCTTAAGAAAGAGTATAACGGTTACACTGAAATCAAGAAGTACTTTACAGAGTTGCAAAAGGACATCTGTGAAAACGTTGATATTTTCTTAGAGGAGGGCAGTGAGCAGGGCGAAATCGCGTCTGCTTCCCTTGATAAGAAGTTCCCGCGTCGCTACAAGGTAAACTTGATTGTTAAGCAGTCTTGTTCCGACTTTCCTATCATTGTGGAAGAAAACCCGAACTATCACTCATTATTCGGCTATATCGAGACGGCGACTTACAAAGGCACAGTATTTACCGATTTCTCATTGATTCGAGCTGGCAGCTTACATCGTGCTAATGGCGGCGTACTGTTAATGGATGCGGTAAAAGTACTGGAGCAGCCTTATGTCTGGGATGGTTTGAAGCGTGCTTTGCGTTCACGACAATTAAGTTTCACCTCATTAGAGAAAGAAGTCACTCTGACTGGTACGGTTTCGCTTGATCCGCAGCCAATTCCTCTTGACGTAAAGATCATTTTGTTTGGTGATTATCGTACCTACCAATTGTTGCAACACTACGATCCGGAATTTAGTGAGTTGTTTAAAGTGACCGCTGATTTCGAAGATGAGATGCAGCGGAGCGCGGACTCCGAGCTACATTATGCCCGCTTTATCTCCAGTATCGTTCATGACAACAATATGTTGCATTGTGACCGTAAAGCGATAGCTCGTATCATCGAGCATAGCTCTCGTTTATCGGGTGATCAAAACAAACTGTCATTGCACTCGGCACACATTGCGAATCTATTGCGAGAGTCAAACTATGTGGCTCGTAATGCCAAATCCAACCTGATCCGAGCTGGGCACGTTGAGCAAGCGTTGGAATACCAACAGATGCGAGTCAATCGTTTACAAGATAATGTAATGGAAGGGTTTGTAAATGGCACGACGCTAATTCATACCCAAGGATCGGCCATTGGGCAAGTGAACGCGCTTTCGGTTCTGACAACCAGCGATCATATGTTTGGCGCACCTAATCGCATTACCGCTACGACCTCTTACGGCGATGGTGATGTTATCGACATTGAGCGCAGTGTGGATTTGGGCGGCAGTATTCACTCAAAAGGGGTGATGATCTTAACGGCGTACTTGTCTTCGGTATTTGGTAAGACGGCTAAAGTCCCGCTGACCACGACCATCACCTTTGAGCAGTCGTATGGTGGTGTCGATGGTGATAGTGCGAGTATGGCTGAGTTTTGTGCGGTAGTATCGGCGTTCTCAGGACAGGCAAATCGACAAGACATCGCTATCACTGGGTCGATGAACCAGTTCGGTGAATCTCAACCTATTGGTGGTGTGAATGAGAAGATCGAAGGCTTCTTCGATGTCTGTGCCATTAAAGGTAGAACCTCTGAACAAGGCGTCATTATTCCTCGTTCAAACGTTCATAACCTAATGCTAAGACCTGATATCGTTAAAGCGGTTGATAAGGGTGAATTTAATATTTGGGCGATTGATCATGTGACAGAAGCGATAGAACTGTTTACCGGAAAAGAGGCGGGCACACCGTCATTGGAAGGCAGCTATCCTATAGATACTGTTTATGGCATCGCACAAGCAAGGCTCAACGCACTTAGAAAGTAGTTAGCCCCTCACGGGAGAGAAAGCCAAGTGTTATCACTTGGCTTTTTTAGGCGCGTAGTTTGAGTTTAGTACCATCAAATTTTAAGTGAGAGAGCAGCTCTTTTGCGTTCTTCTCTCCTTCTTCATCAAACTTTATTCCGTAACCAGTGTAGTGGCTGGACTTTTGCTGATTACAAATTAAACCTGATAGCGCAGGAAAGAAGCGGTCTTTGTCTCCACCTGCGGCGACTTTGAGGGCGACTTCCTGTCCAACGACCAAGCTCTTCCCAAGAGCTGGTAAGATAAATCGGCATCCACTTTTTGACATGTCACGAAGTTCACAACGAACTTGTGTATCACCAGTACAAAGACGTGCGCCCAAATTTACCTCATATCGTGGCTCCTTGCGGAGATTGGTCACCTGCATGGATTGGGGAATCGACAGGATGATTAGTGATAGCGGCTCATCAACGATATGCAACAGTTGGGAGCGGAACTGAACCACACCACCTTCTCCACGTTGAGAGATAGCACGAACGATTAACCAAAAGCCTTCTTGAAAAAAGTACTTAAGGTCACTTTCATCGATATTGGGGATTTCTAACAGAATGCGATGATCGGAGTGAGCACCAATGAATTTAGTCGCACTACGAAATGAGGTGCCAACGGGAGTGGTCACTGTAAGCGTCACATCCCCGCCATGCTCTATCATGGCTAAAGCATCCGTACTATTTAGTGTTTGTGTACTTTTTTGAGTTGTGTTGGAGAGTGTTTTTTTATTATTTGTTTGCGTCACTGCCTGTTATTCCTGACATTTGTTACTTCACACCTATTATTTTTTGGAATGGTGTTCGCGAAATACTAGGATCTCAAGCAGTGATATGCAATCAAAAAACTTATCGAAGAGTCAAAATATTGACTTAGTTGTCAATTTTAAAACTAAGTTGGGGATTCAAATGATAGAGGTATTAGAAAATTGATGAGTTTTATAGACGTTACAGCCATAACTTATTAATTCATCAACAGTTTAACCATACTTTTTGTCATGTGTAATTGCTTAAAAGTCGGCGTATGCTAACCGATATACAATAATCGATGGGAGAGTGAGTATGACTTCGATTGCTTTTTTCAGCTCTAAATCTTACGACCAGGAATCATTTTCAAATGTGAACCAACGCTTTGGCAATGAAATGCATTTTCATGATTTCAGGTTGACCGAAAAAACGGCCAAGATGGCAGCTGGATGTGATGTGGTGTGCGCTTTTGTCAATGATGACTTATCGAAGCAAGTGCTGATTAAGCTCCAACAAGAGGGAGTAAAACTTATTGCGATGCGTTGTGCTGGGTTCGATAAAGTGGACTTAGATGCGGCAAAGGCGCTAGGTTTGCAGGTAGTTCGTGTTCCAGCGTACTCGCCAGAAGCAGTAGCTGAGCACGCCGTAGGTTTGATGATGTGCCTAAACCGTCGCTTTCATAAGGCTTATCAGCGCACACGTGACGCCAATTTCTCATTAGACGGCTTAGTGGGTTTTAATCTCCACGGTAAAACAGCAGGAATTGTCGGCACTGGAAAAATCGGTGTAGCGACCATGCGAATCCTCAAAGGATTTGGTATGAAGTTGGTGTGTTTCGATCCTTACGAAAACCCACAAGCGTTAGAATTAGGAGCAACCTACTGTAGTAAGGAAGAGTTATTCCGTATCAGTGATATTATTTCTTTGCACTGCCCAATGACCAAAGACAACTATCATCTACTCAACGAGCAGGCATTTAGCTTGATGAAGGATGGGGTTATGATCATTAATACCAGCCGAGGCGAATTGTTGGATTCCTCTGCAGCTATTGAAGCACTGAAGTCTGGAAAGATAGGCTCACTTGGTCTTGATGTTTACGACAACGAGAAAGATCTGTTCTTCCAAGATAAGTCTAATGATGTCATCGTTGATGATGTATTTAGACGTCTGTCAGCCTGCCACAATGTACTGTTTACTGGCCATCAAGCCTTCTTAACCCATGAAGCGTTGGACAATATCGCTGATACCACATTGAACAACATCCAAGCGTTCTTCTCTGGTTCACCTTCTAGTAACGAACTCATCGAACTTAGTTAATGCTCGCATACCTAAGCCCAGCAACAGTGTATGCTGGGCTTTGTTTTTTCTATTACTACTCTTTACTAAAGCTATAGAATTAGACTGAAAAGAGATTGAAAACGTATGATTGCGGCCATAAGATAATCAACGAATCATAAGTGAGATTGAAAATGAACGAAAACGCCAAAAATGAGCTAGGTAAGCTATTAGTGAACCAGGAAGCTCTGCTAGAAGTCCTTTCAAAAAACCATGCTTCATTGACCGACTACCCGGAACTTCAGGAATATTTGGCTCGTAAAAATCCTAACGTTGCTCAGTATGCGAAAGCGGTAAGAGAAGGGCAGTTTACGCGTCAGGAGTATTTAGACGAAATAGGCGAACGTCTTAATTGGCTTGCTTATGAGCTTCAACCACTTATTGATATGGAGTTCATTATTAATCGCGTTGCCTCTATCGTTGGAGACGACATTGATAAAATTAAGACGCTGACTATCGAAGACATTGGTGCCGATTGTATTTCTAAGTTACTCAATCTTATTGGGCACGCGGTCTACGCTACGCAGCAGGTAAAGCCAAGTTACCCATTCCTTGCGACAAAAGGTCAAGTTGACCACGTTTTCTGGAAACAATCACACCTTGCGTATGATGCATGGGCAGAGGGGTATCAAAGCCATTATAAGCTGACGAATTTCTGCCAAGATCAACTTGATTGTAAAGCGCCACAAAGTTCAGTCCGATTCTTCCGTCAGTTCGGTGACCCTCGTGATATTCCTGAGTGGCGCGAGTATGCGGGTTATGTGGTTGAAGATAACGCGTAATATCAACAATGATGAGTGCAAGGGATTTGCACTATCGTTAAACGGTTTGCTGCTCTTCCTCAGAAACTATTTGGTATCCGTCATTACTTTTTAGTACCCGTACTTTAAACCCCACCTCATTTAGAAAATCATAGTTATGTCCTGCTATGGCAGGCCAAACAGCAAGTGCAGATAATCGCGTGTTACCTGTATTGATCAATCGATGGGCGACAAAGCCTGGAATATGATGCACGCTGCCTGGGAACACTTTCTCAATCGACACTTCTCCTTGCTCTGTTTGCATGAGTAATAAACCCTCACCCTGCGAGCCGAAATAGAACTCTGCTTGCTCTTTACGTTGGTGGATGTGACCTCTCGTCATGTGGAACTCATCACCTACAGAACCGGGCTCAATATGCGAAACACCAAAGTTTAGTTCTCCTTCTGCATCCTGGGCAGGTAGCATTTCTACTTGGTAGATAATTTGGTGCTGTGCACTTGCGGCACGTTGGGTTTCGTCAGCAAATACACCTTCAAGTGAGCCAAGTGTAGTTTCTTTGCAGACGACGTTTTCTGCATCAATATGACCAGTTAAGTAATTAATGCTAGGAGGAATAGATAAATGCATGTTAATCCTTATTGGCAATTCTGAGTAATTCAGAAAAGGCTAGAAATAGATGATAAAAACTGCTCGCTGGAGAGTGTTCATTTAACGGTTCACCCGTGCTATCTACTTGATCGACCCATAACCCTGGCAACGCTGGATTCAAGTAATGAACGAAGATGTGTTCCACTGCTTGACTGACTGCGGCTCTGCGAGTTTCGCTAGGGTCTCTTTCCCAAAGTGCAATACAGGCTTTTAAGTACTCGGTTTGACACCAAAGGCGTGATGTTGAGCGCAACGGCTTGCCGTTGGCGTATATCTCGTCTCTAACAAGACCATTGTCGTTGTGCCCATATTGCTGTGCAAAGTGGTACAACACGTCGATGTTTTTTTGGACGTCAACGCCAGTCAGTTTCTGATAATGGCTGAGTAACCAGATCCATTCATAATGATGACCAGGGTCAATATGGGTACCTGTTTCCACGTCAAGTGAGAAATCGGCCTGAAAGAACTCGGCTAAATGGTCACTTTGCATAAAATGAGTTTGGAACAACTGATAGATTTGTGTTGCTCGCTCTAGCCAAATGGGGTTGTCGGTATGCTCATAGCTGACCACTAACGCTTCGAACAAATGCATGTGGGGGTTTTGCCCTTTGTTGACCGCGTTGCCTTCAGTCAGAAAGAAACCACCTTGTTCTGTATCCCAAAGGTGCGTTGAGATGTATTGATAAATGGCTTCCATTGAGGCTAGTGCACTTTCATCCGCCGCTAGTTTGTAATGCCAAGCAAACCCAAGAAGGGCGAAAGCTTGTTCGTATAGGTTGATCGCCTCACTCTCACTGTCATTGCTTTTACACAGCGCGAAATGATAACCGGATGATGGTGAGCCAAAGTGTGCGAATCCTCGTTCAATGGCCGCTAAAACTTGATTGCGACCGTCGATTAGATTGAGCTCAGTGGCGTGCGCGAAGACGTAAACCTGGCGTGGTTGTACGCGAAATCTTAGTAAACTGTCACTAAACTCTTGTCCGTCGGAAAGTAAGCCTTCGGCAAAAATCCCGTTTTGATGGGATTGTGCTTTTTGCCACCGAGGTAGGGCATGCTGGGTGAGCCAGTGTTGGCAACGAGCAATTTGAAAGGTTAGGGAGTCCATGGTTTGCTCCAAAGAATAGGGCACTCAATGAGCGCCCTAAGTATTGAAAAATTAGAAGAGACCGATAGCGACACCGATGAAAGAGATAACCACTAATGAAAGCATTGCTTTTACTGGGCTAAGGCCTTTTTTCGCCATCGCAAACCACGTGCCTAAAACGACAACTAATGGTAGTAGTTTAGGGAAGATTCCATCGAGCATCATTTGTACGTTAATGTCGACGCCGTCTTTGGTTGCAAACTCAAGACCAGTGCCTAGGTTGACGTAACTGGCCGCAACACCGCCCATGACGAAGACACCTAATAGTGACAACGCTTCACGGATCTTGGTTGAACGGTGGCTTACAAGCATCTCAACGGAGCCTGCACCCATCTTGTAGCCTTTCATAAACAGCTGGTAAGAGCCGATGATAGCGATGGCGTTGAATGCCACGATGTAGAAGATCGGGCCTAGCATGCTACCGCCAGCGGCTAGTGCCATACCAATACTGAGTAAGATAGGTACTAACATACCCGGAATCATGGAATCGCCAATACCGGCAACTGGTCCCATCAAACCGACTTTGAGTGTATTGATGGTCTCACCGTCAATAGGCTCGCCGTTGGCTTTCTTCTCTTCCATACCCACAGCCATACCATTGATGATAGCGCCCAACTGCGGTTCGGTGTTATAGAAGGAAGCATGACGTTTCATTGCTTCTTTTCGATCTTCTTGATTCGGGTAGAGCTTTTTCAAAGCAGGCATCATACCGAGACAGAAGCCAAACGATTCCAAGCGTTCAAAACTCATCGATGATAGGTTGTACATCATCCATGCACGCCAACATTTCTTAAGATCTTTTTTGTCGAGTGCGACCTTTGGTTCGATCTCAGTACCAATTTTGTTGTGTTGTACAGTCATTAGAATTCATCCTCGTCATCATCAGCCTGTTGAACTGGCGCAGCGTTAGCTGTTTGTGGTTCTGGTTTGTAGTTGTAATGAAGTAGAGCGAATAGTGCGCCAATCATTACCAAACCCACCATGTTGAGGTTTAGGAATACGATGCCAACGAAACCGACTAAGAAATAAATCAGCATCGTAGACTCTTTGATAATCTGCTTTAACAGAATTGCGATACCAACAGCAGGTAAGATGCCACCTAGAACCGTCATAGTGTTAATCACCATATCCGGGAGGCTAGCCATAAACCCTTCGATGTATTGGTTACCGAAGTAAACCGCAATAAAGGTCGGAATAAAGCGCATTAAGAAGTTGGTGACCTGCGGATAAATGGCGGAGTTCATGTACACGCCTTTCTCATCACCAGCTTCTATGGCTAAATCCGCTTTATGGTTCCAGTAGGAGTTAATAACCATCATAAAGTTGAAGATGATGGTGCCTGCGATACCGATGGTTGCGGCGATAGCAACAGCGACTTCCACGCCCTGTCCAGACATGATGCCTAGCGCGACAGCAGGGTAGGCGACGAAGTTAAGGTCGGCTGGCATGGAGCCGCCAGGTGTTACCATTGCGATGTAAACGGCTTGTACTGCCACACCAACCATGATGCCAGTTTGAATATCACCTAAGATGATACCCACCAACATACCGGACACTAGTGGTCGAGTGATTGTGTACCAACCACCTGTTAATCCAAGTAACCAGGGGGTGGAGAGGGCACCGAGATAGCAGAGTATCCCGATAAATACTGCTTCTATAAACATAATGTCATCCTTTAGCTCACGTATTAGTCGCTCCACTTTTGCCGCGAAAAGTCGCGTCAAAAGTGGAGGTTGTCTTGTTGTTATTTCAGTTTTTGCAGTGCATCTTGCCAGGTGTAGGAACTGGCATCAGGAACCAATCTGAAGTCGATGTGGTGACCGTCTTCTGAGAGGTAGTTAAATGCAGAGATTTCTTCTTGGTTGACGCATTGGTTGCCGCCAATTGTCGTTGTGCCTTCTCTAGCGCTCATTGGGCCAACGTTGATTTTGTTATTGAGATTTTCAAGGCTAATACCCGCTTCGCGAATGCGGCGCAGCGTGACTGGAGATTTCGCGATGACGAAATACTTCTTGTCGCTGGCGATCACCTTCGGTAGCTTGCTGACGGCGGTCGCCGTGTCAAATAGCCAAACTTTAACGTCGGTTACAGCGCCTTTCATGACTTGTGATAGCAATGGGTCAGCTGCAACAGCATCGTCAATGGCTACGATGCCATCACAAGGAAGTTCTTTCGCCCAACGAGTCATTAACTGTCCATGAATAACGCGGTCGTCGATACGCACAAATGAAATAGCCATAGTGTTTCTCCTTAAAAATCGTCTTCTTGTGCCAGCTCTACTGGCTTGGCAACGACAACCGTTTTTAGCGCTTCTTGCTGCAAGGTCGTTGCAACGTATGAAGCGTCCTTCTCTTCAACATAGTCTGCCGTCATTAAAAGTGTTGGGAAATTCACCCCTGTAACGACTTCAACCTTTGGATTGAAATCTGGGTTGAATGCGTAAGTGCAAGCAACGTTGTAAGGCGTGCCGCATTCCAAATCGCATAGCACAACAATGCCGTCGACATTGGGCGCTATCGCAGTGATTTCACGGTGGAAATCTTGTTTAAATTGCTCGATGCCTCCCTCTTCGGTGAGACAGATCGCAGTCGTGTTACTAAGTTCGCCAAATACCATGTTGGCACTGCTGATAAGTGCAGTGGCTAATGGACCGTGACTGGCTACGATAAAATGGAGCATGATTAACCTCTTACGAACGCTTTAATAGTGGCAATTTCTTGTCCTTCGCTTTCGCCATATGGTTGGATGACATAAGCGTCTATGTGAGCTGGGATAACGAAGGTTTCGGCATAATGAACAACAAATGGCTCAAATTTATTGTCTGGACTCAAGATAATTGCCTCTTTACCTTCGACTAAGTTCAGAACATTGACGGTTCCCTCAGTTTTATGAAGAACGGGTTTGCTGAACCAGTGGCGTCGAGTCTCGATAAACTCACGCTCATGCAGGCCTGTTTTTTCTTCTCTCCAGCCTTCACCTTCTGCGATTGGCGTAATGGCGTTAACTAGATGCTCCTTACACCATTCCGTGTTGCGTTCCCATTGAATGACTTCTTTACCGTGATCCAAATGCACTGGTCGTGGCAGGCCATCAAGCCCTAGACGATCCCAATCCCACAGTTTGAAAGTGAAGATGTATGGGGTTGCACTGATTTCAAGCACCATAGAGTCGGAGCCTGAGCAGTGAATAGTGCCCGCGGGGATTAAGAAATGGTCGTGCTTTTTCGCTGGGAATTGATTGATAAAGCGCTCATCATCGAATGACTTTTCGCCGCGCTGCGCTGCATATAAATCATCCATCATTTCATCTGGGTTGATGCCAGACTTAGTACCAAGGTACACACTGGCTTTTTCTCCAGCGTCTAACATGTAATAGCTTTCGTCCTGGGTATAGTGCATCCCAAATTCGTTCTGAATGTACTCTGTTAGAGGATGTACTTGCAGGCTTAGATGCTGACCTTGCATGGTATCGAGGAAGTCGAATCGAATTGGGAACTCGGCGCCAAAGCGCGCGTGAACACTGTCGCCTAAGAGAGCGCGCGGTTGTGTTAATACCAAGTCTTGCGATGGAATCTCGACAACAACGTCACCGTACTTAAGCAGTAGGCTGTTTTCTTCAGGAACGCAGTCAAAACACCATGCATAGTTGGGTTTGTCTTGGTCGAGGTCGCAGACTTCTTTCATCCATTGACCGCCCCAGACTCCAGGGTCAAAGAAAGGTACCAGTCTAAATGGTTGAGTTGTCGCTTGCTGTAAGCCTGCGTTGAACGCTGCGCCCGAAACCATTTTGGGGTCAAAAGCGGTGTTAGTGTCTAAGAGAAAATCAACATCTGACAACAGCTTGGTTTTATAGCGGTCGAAGACCCGCCATTCAATAAAGAATGAACGCTTGTATTTACGTAGGATGTCTTCGTTGTAGTTTCCTGCTCCCCAGTTGCCAAGTTCGCCACGGCGGAAGCGTTGCTGAATTTCCCAACGGGCTAAATCGGCGTAAACAAAGGTATCACCATCGACGACCAGTCTAGCGCCATGGCCAATAACAACGATCAAACCAGAGCTCGCATCGCGAACGGTTTGTTTTAGCCCTTGTAGCTTCTCGCTATCAAAAAACTCGTCCAGCTTGTGTGGTGCAATGACGCCAAATACTCGGTCATCGGTAATGTTGCGTTCTAGCATGGCGAAGATGTGTTCTTCGGAGTATTTCGCATCGTCCATTGACACCACAAGAGCGGGGGAGAGCGGTGCTACAAGCTGGTCGAGGAGTTCATTGTGATTGACACCATGATAGGTGTCGATCACCAAAATATGTTTATCTTGGCCCTGAATGCGTTGTTCAATTGTGTCAACGATACTGTCCCAACCGCGAACGGCAGCTTGGTCAAAGCCCTTCACTTCTACCTTTGGAAACTTGTCATAATTGGATTGACCAGATAGGTACTTCATACATCACCTTAAGTTAATCATTTGACTACAGTCTAATCACTCAGTTAATCAACTAACAAACTGGTTAACACGTTTAACCACTCATTTAGCAGTTGTTAACCAATAATTAGCAAGGCAATTTTGTAGTTAATCACATAATCATGACGATAAATGACAGTTGATTAGGTTAATCGATTAACCTTGTTTTAATCAGAAAAGAAAGTCGCTATAACTGGTGCTAATTTCATTTACTGGAGTTCAACATGGCCAAAGCAACCATTGCGGACGTGGCTAAGTATTGCGGTGTTTCCACCGCGACCGTGTCCATGGTATTGACTAACAAAGGGCGAATCTCGGCGACTACTCGTGAGCGGGTTTTAGAGGCGGTTAAGGAGCTTGGTTATGTTTACAATCAAGCAGCGGCTAACTTGCGACATAAGCGCAGTAATCTAGTGGGGCTCGTCACACCTGATATTACCAACCCTTTTTTCTCTGAAATGATCGCAGGACTTAGCCATTATCTTGAAGAGCAAGATTCGCTACTGTTTCTCGCCAATGCTGAAGAGAGCGTTGAGCGTCAAAGCAAATTCATCGATTCATTGCTGAGCCAGAACGCTGGTGGTGTAGTGATGTGCCCTGCGATGGAAACTAACTTGGACTTTTTGGAGACAGTACAAAGTCGTGGTTTCCCAATAGTGTTGGCTGTTCGACCTATTGGAGAAGATCAATTTGATTTCGTTGGTACCAATAACTTCATGGGCTTACAGTTGGCAACGGAGCACCTTATCAAAAAAGGTCACAAACACATTGCGTTCGTTGGTGGACTGGAGATCTCGAAGACGCGATCCCATCGTCTCGGGGGTTATATGTCGAAGTTGATGGAACATGGGATTCCGTTCAATGAACGATACATTCGAAGCTGTTCAGCGAGTCGTTCTGAGGGTGCTAAGGTAACGAGGGAGTTACTGGATCAGCACCCTGAAATTACCGCTATTATTGGCTACCAAGACATTGTTGCTTTTGGCGTAATGCGAGCCATTAAAGATCTCGGTAAAACCGTAGGCAAAGACATTGCGGTTGTGGGTTTTGATGACGTAGCAGAATCCGCGGATACTAATCCAGCGCTGACTTCCATCTCTGTTTCAGCACGAGAAATTGGCCGTGCGGCGGGAGAGATCATTCTGTCTCGCATGGAGGGCGACAAACAGCCATACAAAAGCGTGGTGTTCCCACCCAAATTGGTGGTGAGAAGCTCATGTGGCTAACGATAGAGTAACTTAGACTTATTAGAACGTTACTTAATTGAACGAGAAATGATATGTCGAACATTGGAAAAACTCGGTCTCTTCGATAAAGTATTGATTCCTACAGATGGATAAATCATCGGGTTTTAGTTATGGAATTAGCACGAGGAAGTTGGACTGAAATACCGGGCGGTAAACTACTGTGGATTCCTGATTTTATTGACGTGTTCGAATCATTAGAGTGGTTTCGTCTGTTAGACAGCGAGCTGCAATGGCGTGAAGATAAGATCATGATGTTTGGTAAATGGGTGACGATACCAAGGTTGCAAGCATGGTATGGTGATGCGAGTTATCAATACTCCAATTTAACGTTGGATCCGCTACCTTGGACACCGCATCTCGAAGACTTAAGACGGCGATGTGAGTTGGCTTCTGAAGCACCGTTTAATTCGGTTTTAGCTAATCTGTATCGAACAGGACAAGACTCGAATGGTTGGCATAGCGATAACGAACCAGAACTTGGCAACTCTCCAGTGATCGCATCGTTGAGCTTTGGTGGCACCCGCCGATTTGCGCTTAAACATCGAGAAACCAAGCAAAAGATAACGCTAGATTTACCCAGTGGAAGTCTATTAGTGATGGCTGGTGATACACAGCACCATTGGTTACATACGGTACCGAAAACAGCCCGCCATGTTGAACCGAGGATTAATCTCACGTTTAGGCATATCTACTCCAAATAAGCTTAAGGCAAAAAAGCTCCTACCAGTGGCGAGGAGCTTTTTCGTTCTACGTTACTCTATATTTTGTCGGCGCTTCGACGAGACACTCTGCGAGCCGCAGGCTTTTTGGCAGCGGGCTTTTTAGCAGCTGTTTTGGCTGCTGGCTTCTTCGTCGCAGCTTTACGTGCTGGCTTTTTCACTGGTGTTCTGGCTTTTTCGAGTTCCGCTTTTGCTTTGATAAAACGTTCTGGAAGTATCTGAGTTGCAAACACATCTTCTACGGTTTCTGCGCGCTTGATTAGTTCAGATTGACCATCCTTAACCAGTACTGTAGCCGGGCGCGGTAACGAGTTAAATTGGCTGGCCTGAGACTCAGCGTAGTGGCCTACATCCATAATCGCCAGTACATCTTTTGGTTGCAGTTCAGGCATGGTGGCTCCACTTTCCCAGATTGAAGGGATGCAGATTGGCCCTGCAATTTCAGTGGTTTTTGCTACCACTGGCTGTGTCATTTTATTCGCTGGAAGGACAGGGTTTTTAGACTCCTGAGATTCCACCAAGGTCGCTAGGTAAGTAGACGCATCTACCATAGTGTAGGTGTAGTCCATTTCTTGATCGTCTTTAACGACATAAACTGATGTGAGAAGCGTACCTATGTTACCTGCAATATAGCGGCCCGGTTCTAACCACAACTGAGGGATGTCAAAACCAGCACGGTTGAATTCGTCCAACATGCCCGCGCAAACCACTTTTGCGTAGTCTTCAATGGTATTGGCGTTCATCATGTGCTCTTTGCTACGACATTCAGGCTCACGTTCACGTGGCCAACCGCCGCCAAGGTCGACTTGGAATGGTTGAACATCACAAGCACGAGAAATTTCAATCACATCTTTAGCGTATTGGCGATACAACGCATCCCAGCCTGCTGGATCTTTAGAGAAACGACCTAGGTGAGTGTGGAAGCCGTAGAATTCAAATATATCGATCTCTTTTACGCGGTTAACGATTTTCTTCGCTTCTTCACGCAATAAACCAAACTTGATCCACTTCATTGCACCTTTGAAGTCAGGGAATGGGTAGGCATCTGGTGTGAAGTTGTCGAAGAAGTCGTCTGGTAGAACCTTGAGACGAACAGCAATTCTTACTTTGTCCTCAGGTTTTACTTCACGGGCGATACGTTCAACTATTTCGATTTCTTCATAAGAGTCTAGGTGAATGGCATAGCCGTACTCAATCGCTTTGCGAATTGCTAGCTCAGGCTTCACGGTGCCGTTGAGAGCGATCGTTTTCGGATCTGCTCCAGCAATATGAGTCGCTTCTACTTCACCTGGACCAAAGCAATCACCGCCAACACCTTCTTCATTACAAATAGCACGTACCGCGAAGTTCGTATTCGACTTGATCGCGAACATAACGTTGACGGGTTTCGGCCAGTAACTCCCAAACGCTGCTTTAACACGACGCAGGTTACCACGCAGTGTATCTTCACTCAGCACAAATAGCGGGCTGCCATACTGTTCAATAAGATCGTTTGCTTTGCAGCCTCCAATTAACAGATCGTCGCCTTTAGTCGTGAGTGTGTCTGTTGGAGTGAGAATATTCTCAAGACGCTCGGCGTAGTTCATGGTTGCTTTGTGCTCTTCAAGTAACTGCTTTTGCTCTGCTAATACCATGCCGAGATGGTTCACGGTTTCTTCTAAACGATCTTGATATTTCATGTCTGGCCTCTGTTAAAGGTAAAGTCTTGATTCATTTAACTAAGGCCTAGATTAACCAGTGGTTAAAACAGCATCATGTCACTCAGTGTCAATAAAAATTACGCTAAATCCAAATCGGTGTTAAATGAGAAAGAAACCCTTAGTACTAGGCTGTTAGTAGGTCGTTGATTTTAATTCTATTCCCCCCAAGCATCCCTTGCCGTATACTGTCGTTTTTCTCCAACGATTTCATAAACATGATGTTTAAATTTGCACAAGGAACCGTGTGTCGGTTAAGCGTGTTGCTCGCCGGTTTCTCTCCAGTTGCATTCGCTGTTGAACCTCTTATTGCTACTCCTAACGATTACCAGCCCAATATCGTGGACGATGTTCTGGATATATTCGGTGCTGATGCAGATTTTGATCGCTCAAAAACAATAGACATGAGCTATATTCCGACCGCCTACTATACGCCTGAAAAGCAATTCGGAGTGGGGCTGCTACTTGTGGGTTTATATAAAACTGATAAGGCGACAGAACAAGAACAGCCTTCTTCCCTAGTTGTTAACACTTATGCGTCAATGAACCAGTCTTATGGCATCAGTGCGGAAAACATGACCTACTTTAACCAAGGTCAGCAACGTCTAAATTTGGAATTGGAGCTGCATAATGAAGCGGCAGTTTATTATGGGATAGGTAGTGCCGCCGGAGATAACGAGAATAATAAAAATGATTTTGATGAAGTGCTGGTATCTTTCAAACCGACATGGATGACCGCACTAGCTGATAATTATTTTGTGGGTATAGGGGCAGAGGTTACACACGCTAAAGCAGAAAACATAGAAAGTGAAGCTGGGCCGACTTCTTTAACTTTGCCGAGTAGTACCAGTTCCGGTATTCGTCTTCTTAGTAGTTATGATTCGCGTGATTATCGTCTAAATGCCTCAGAGGGCTGGTTATTTGAAGTCGATGCGGCTTTGTTTCATCGTTCTGATAATAATGAGCAATATGGACGTTATGGCGTTGAACTCAACAATTATATTGATCTCTCTCCAATGCCTGGCCTTTTGGCTTGGCAGCTGCAAGGTCAGTTCAGCAGCGGTGATGTTCCATGGTATGCATTGCCTGATCTTGGAGGTTCAAGTGCGATGCGCGGTTATATTCGAGGTCGATATCGAGACAAGCAAATGGCGATGGGACAAGTCGAATACCGATTACCCGTTTTTCAACGTTACGGTGTGGTATTCTGGGGCGCGGCCGGTAGTGTAGCACCTAGTATTCATGAGTTGAACCAAGATGTACTTGCCTCTGTTGGAACTGGTTTTAGAGTCAGAATTAAAGACCGAATCAACCTGCGTGCAGACATAGGTAAAGGTAAGCATGAAACGCATTTCTATTTGAATGTGAATGAGGCGTTTTAATGGTTGTTAAGTTAACAAAAGCGTTGAATCACCTCGCTGGATTTGGTGTGCTGCTAACCTCTGCCGCCGTCAGTGCTGAAGCAATGAAATCGCATGATAATAGTGCACTGTGCCGAAATAGCTTTGACTATGCGATTTATTTTAGTGGCATTCGAACAGGCAGTATGCAGCGCTATGAGACGTTTGATGGGCACCAAGGGAGTGTCGAGTCTTATAGTCGCGCCAGTATATTAGGCATTGGTACTAAGTATCATCAGAAGGCTCAGTTTGTTTACCGAAATAACACTTTCCTTACTCAAACCTTTCATCAAAAGGTATCTGGATTTCGAAGTCGGGATATGTTGGTTAGCTTTTCTGAAAGTGGTCTTCAAAGTGAAGTGAACCTCAATGGTGAACTAACTTCCTACGATAATCCAGCCGAACCGCTTCGTGATATGGATACGCTTTCTCTTCAACTTAGAGAATGGGTCAAACAAGGGCTTAGTAGCTTCACGTTAACTAGGCAAGCTTCTGACGGCCCCGAACCGTATCAATACCAAGTAATGGCCTCGCAGCGAATGACGGTTGAGCCGTGGGGCGAGCTTGAGGTGATCCAAGTAGAGCAAACAGGTGCGGAAACCGTAACGTATTGGTTTTCACCAAAGTTAGATTATCAACTCGTCAAAGCGACTTATCATGGTTTTTTATTCAATGGTGGTTTAGAGCTCAAATCCATGACTTTAGGCTGTGAAGAAACAGAGTCCAGCATTTAGCCTCTAGACTCTGTTTCAATGATTTTAATCACCTAACGAAGTCGAGGCTCGGCGACGATCAGTGGCACCATGTAACTCGCCATCTTTAATTTCAATTGCGTTGAGCCCACTTACCACAGGGATGACGTGAACTTTGTAGCCCATTTCGGCAAACTCCGGCACCATAGACTCTGCAAATGTGCGCTTTTCGACCAATAGACCTGTAGGGTTATATGGCTTGGTACGGTCGATTTTTGTCCCGTACTGAATATTGGGCAGATCGATAGCATCTTGAGCTGGAAGATTCCAATCAACAATACCAACGATGGTTTTTAGCACATACCCCGGAATCTGAGAACTACCCGGACTGCCAACTACCAAACGCAACTGGCCTTTGTCATCCATCATCATTAGTGGCGTTATGGCAGAACGTGGTCGCTTACCTGGTTCGATAGAGTTTTGAACTGGCTTACCCTTGATACTCGGAATTGAAGAGAAGTTTGCCATCTGAGCATTAAGTAAAACGCCATCGACCATAACGCCGGAGCCCATTCCCGTTCCGACGGTACTCGTCATGGCTACCGCGTTACCTTGTGCATCGATGATAGAAATATGTCCAGTGTCTTGACTCTCAAAACCCTCGTGATTGGCTGGCGTCTTAGCCGGAGGCAATCCTGGTTTTATCGATTTCTTATTACCTGCCCCTTGCTCAGGAATGAGCTCATAGCGATCATCGATATAGTCTTCCGCAAGCAGTTCTTTGACGGGTGTATCAACGTAGCTAGGATCGCCTGCGTATGCGATACGATCTTCCTTAGCGAGTCTCATCGCTTCTACCATTAGTCGCCAAGGTTCGGCGCTGGTGTACGTCATGTTGGAGATATCATACTTCTCGAGCATGTCAAGTGACTGAGAAACAAGGACACCGCCGGAAGCAGGGTAACCGAATGAGACGATTTGATTGCCTCGGTAATTTGAGCGGATGATATCGCGTTGCTTCATTCGATAATCGGTAAAATCCTTTAGAGTGAGTTTGGCTTGTCCGTCTTTTAGCTGTGCGTTGACCGTCTCAACAATACGCTCTGCCAATGGCCCCTGATAGAGATAGCTATCGCCTTGTTGGGCGATCATTTTAAGTGTTTTCGCCATTTTAGGGTTGGTCATTTTGGTACCAGTTGGCCGAATCGTCTCTCCTTTCCAGTACAGCGCTTTTATCTCCGGGTCATTGACTAAACGTTCACTTTCACGCACGACAATGTCATAGGTATAGCTGTTCATAGCGTAGCCGTTTTCAGCATAATCTATAGCTGGCTGGACCAACTGTGCCCACCCTAACTTGCCATGCTTTTGATGTGTTTCGTAGAGGAGCTTAAGGGTCCCTGGTATTGCGACGGAGCGAGGTCCCAATATGTCGTTTCGGCTTATTGCCTTGCTGTTGTCATCGAGAAACATGTCGGGCGTTGCACTCGCTGGAGCGGCATCTCGTCCATCGTAGGCGGTAAAGCTTTTGGTTTCATTGTCGTAATATAAGGCGAAGGTACCACCGCCAATACCAGTCATGTCCGGCTCAACAACCGACATAACCATTTGCATAGCCACCATAGCATCAATAGCATTTCCACCTTGCTTGAGAATGGTGTAGCCAGTGCTTGTGACGTAAGGATTGGTAGCACTGACCATAAACTCTTTCCCAGTATCATTGGGAATGGTCGGGAAAGGGCTTGGCTGTGCAAAAGCCGCCGATGAAACAAGCGATAACAGAACCGCGTAGCGTACTGACATGAGGGCCTCGGTGTTTTTGGATACATTTACTATTAAGGGTAGGAAGTATCAGTAACATATCCACACACCGAGTTGATTACCGTCCGGTCATCACTTTGTCATTGATAGGTCAGAGGGTTATATAAGTTATATTGATTATTCCCACTGGTTATAGATATATGTCGTAGAAAAAGTAGCAGGTGATGGCAATTGAGCTCAGCGCAACAAAGCCACGAACGTAAGATTGGGGTACTTTTCGTGATAAATCAGCAGCAAAGTAACCGCCCGTTAATGTGCCCAGCATGACAGCAATGCCTGATTGCCAATCAATCAATCCGTTGAAGATAAAAAGTACGATGGCAATAGCTGACACACAGGTAGAAATTAGCAGTTTGAGTCCGTTCATTAGATTGATATCGCGATAGCCTGCGACCGCTAAATAACTCAGCCCGATAACCCCTAAACCCGCATTGA
The DNA here is from genome assembly GCF_900088415.1 of Vibrio mediterranei. GTDB lineage: Bacteria > Pseudomonadota > Gammaproteobacteria > Enterobacterales > Vibrionaceae > Vibrio > Vibrio mediterranei. Next base: position 814,589 of record NZ_FLLQ01000001.1, on the reverse strand, counting down.
AGAATCCGCCAAATACACCTACCCCAATTAGGAACAATGAAAGCATCAGCGATATTAACAAGCCAAGCTTAGCGTGACTGCTCACTTTTTTGAGGTGGTTATTGATGATGTCGCCAAATAAGAACAACAAGGTAGCGACTAAAAGAAGCCACGGCACCGCGGTAACAAACTGTTGCTCAGAGACTTGGATCAAAAGGAAGCTACCAGTAATGCCGCCAAAAAGGCTTAGTACAATGATCTTGGCAAGGTTTGCCCTGTCTCTGACAATTTCACGTCTGAAAGCGTAGGTGCCACTTATATAACCAGCACATGCAGCGAATGTGTTGGTGGCATTGGCAGTAATTGGGGGGACACCAGCAAGAAGTAGGGCAGGGAAAGTAATAAAACTTCCCCCTCCAGCAATGGAGTTGAGAATACCGCCGAGAATACCGGCAACAAATAAGGTGGCTAATTGAGTGATGTCGAGCAGCATAAAATCGTTAATTTTTTGTTATTTTCTAAGCACTAACATATAGCAATCCTGCGTAAGTCTCAAAGTGTTTAAATACCAACGTGATCTCTGATTTGATGTAGGAGATTTTTATTTTGAGATAACAGCGTAGCACTTGCTCTCGCGCGAATTTCTTGGGAACATTAAGGCAATAGGTAAATTGATTCAGGTCTACATCCCATGTCGAAACTAAGCCTACAAGAACAGATGTTGAAAGCTGGCCTTGTAAACGAAAAAAAACTGAAGAAAGCCAAAAAAGGCTCTAAAAAATCTCGTGTTCAAGCGCGTGAAGCAAAAGCAGCTGTTGAAGAGAACAAAGCGGCTCAAAAAGAACGAGATCAAGCGTTAAACAAACAACGTGACGAAGAGAAGTTGAGCAAAGAGATTAAGGCTCAAGTTAAACAATTGGTCACACTAAATGCTATTGAGCAACGTGACGGTGACATTAAATACAATTTCACTGACGGCACGCTTGTGAAGTCTATATATGTGACTCAAGAAGTCAGAGATCAGCTTAGCAAAGGAATACTTTCTATAGCACGACAAGAAGACACTTATACGGTTATTCCAAGTATCGTTGCCAAGAAGATCATGGAACGTGATTCAGAAACTATCATCGAGAATGAATCGAAAGAGGAAGTCCTTGAAGAGGATGATCCATATGCACAGTATGTGGTGCCTGATGACTTGATGTGGTAAATAGGTATTTTCTAGAAGCCTCGATGCTGGCAACAGTATCGAGGCTTTTTTCTATCTGCAAAATGTGAGTTTGCTCTCATGGTATCGGCTTCTCCCTAATCGCTTACAGAACAAGAATGAGTTGAAGAAATATAAACAAAATGCTCAGCAGCTTAGGTTCGGTCGCTTTGGCGGCATAGCGGTAATCTTGGCGTTCGGCCCTTACAGTGTGTGTTGGATAATATACAGGATACATATTGACCTCCGGGTTGAGTGTGTGGTTATTATGTAAACTAATTGACGAACAAAGAATGAAGAGATGATTATGGGAAGTTCACCTTTTTACTCGATAACGCAACTTAGAAGGCTCCAACAGCTCAATCAGCTGTATTCAGTCGGAACCATTCATCCTGTTACGATAGGAGAACTTGCGGAAAATCTGTCGTGTTCCGAACGTAATGTCAGCAAGCTGATGGGCACTTTGATGGAGCGTGGGTGGCTAGATTGGAAAGCAGGGAGAGGGCGAGGTAACTTGTCCAAAGTTACATTACTTGTTGACTTTAAGGCAGTTATCCTAAATCAGCTGAGAGCTTTAGTTGGTGCAGGACAGGTCCAAACAGCGTTTGAATTAGCGGAACATTTTGATTACCAGATTGACTTTAAAGCCAACCTTTCTAATTGGTTACAAGATGCAGAAAGTGAGCTAAGAAAGCAAAATACGTTGATCTATGCGACTCCATTCCCACTTCCTGAATGGCGACCGATGCATGCTCGTTCGTCTCGCTCTATCATGCTACTTGAGGGCGTATTTGATACATTGTTAAGATTTGATACTGTCACTCAGCGTGTCATTCCGCACCTTGCCCACCATTTCAGCTATCAAGATAATCAACTGAGCTTCCGATTAAGAAATGACGTCTTTTTTCATGATAATCAAAGACTAACGGCAGATAGGGTGAAGGACAATCTGTTAATCAGGCATACTTGTGAGCATAGCTACAAAATGCTATTCAGGCATTTAGAGAGCATCACTATTGAGGGACAATGGGTTCACATAAAACTACGTCAACATGACCCTGTATTTGTTCACCTTTTAGCGGACGTCCATTCAGGTATCTTTGATACCGAACAACCAAGTTTTCCTAACGGAACGGGGCCTTACTCTGTTGGTATGTTTAAGACTTTTCACTGGAGTTTTACTAAAAACCACAGATATTTCGCACTCGGTGGCTTGATAGATCAAGTCGAATTTTGGGAAGCGGATTCTTCTCCCACAACTGCCCACTTTCAAGAACTAAGAGAGTTATCACATAGCAATGATGAAGATAGCCAAGTAGCTGAGCAAGATGGTGGTTTAGTACTTCAGTTCATTCATCATAACAACATGTTATCGTCTGAAGAACGACATTGGATCGTGAATCAGTTCAGATCGGTTGAAATGAATATGTGTCAGGCAAACAGCATAATGCGATGTCATCAAAAGGAAGGACTGTACTTCTTTACGACAACATCTGCATTACCTCGAAGACCTGTGGTTATTGAAGTCAGGCACGTACATCGCAGCCTGCTTTTGAAAGTGCTAGAGCAAATCGATGTCGCGTCTGAATCTTGGGTCGTGGTAGATAAAGATGAAGCACATAATTACAGCGTTGATATCTCTTTTGACTGTTATGTGTTTAGTGAGGACCAAGCATTTCAGTACTACGAATGGCTCTTAACTTCTGATGTTTTCCGAAGGTGTCTCTCTGTGGAGAACCAGAAAAACATGACCCGCTTTCTAGATGAGTGGCTAGAAGAGAGTGAAACTAGTGACGACTTCCTATTAAAGATGCACAAAGCTGAAAACTGGCTTATTCAACAGTTCTACTATTGCCCATTATGGCGAGATGACATGATCTTTAAGACGTCACACAACTTATCTGGGGTTGAGATCAATGGTATGGGGGTACCGACGCTGGCGAAAATGTGGTTGGATTAGAAAAGCAGCAAGGCCAGTAAGCCTTGCTGTTTTTTATGTTTAATCTTGAGTCGGTCTACTCGCCCAAACATAAAGCAGCTCTAGCGCTATGGTTGCACCAGCGAGAGCAGTCAGTTCGCTTTGGTCGTAAGGAGGTGAGACTTCTACCACATCCATACCTACCACGTTGATACCAGCCAAAGCGCGGATGATCTTAAGCACTTTATCTGAGTTTAGTCCGCCGCAAACAGGCGTTCCCGTTCCTGGTGCGAAAGCGGGATCCAAGCAGTCGATATCAAACGTGATATATACTGGTTTGTCAGCGATAGTTTCACGGATCTGGCTAACAATTTCGTCAACACTCTGGTCATTCGCTTGCATTGCGTTGATGACTTTAAAACCATGGTCATCGTAATCATACTCAGTACGAATGCCTATTTGGACCGAATGCTTGGCTGAGATTAACCCTTCTTTTGGCGCATGGTAGAACATGGTACCGTGGTCGTAACTACTGCCATTAGCATAAGTGTCTGTATGTGCGTCGAAATGGATTAGCGCTATTTCACCGTGGTGTTTAGCGTATGCGCGCAAGATCGGCAGTGTGATGAAGTGATCACCACCCAATGCAAGCATAGTCTTACCACTCTTTAGAATTTCGCTAGTCGCTGCTTCTAAGCGATAAGTAAAATCTTCTGCGTCACCACAGTCGAAAACTAGGTCGCCAGAGTCGATAACTTTTGTTTTGTCGAATACGTTAAAATCCCAAGGAAACTTCTTTCCTTCCCACGCAAGATTGACTGATGCTCGGCGAATGGCGTCTGGCCCTAAACGAGCGCCAGGGCGACCAGAGGTCGCCATGTCGAGTGGAACACCCAAAACAACCACATCTGCGTCAGTAGAAACTGGATTTTTCACGTATGGACGACGAACAAATGTCATCGCGTTTGAATACAGTGAATAATCAGTTTTAGTAAACAAATCATTCATTTAAAAATCCTCTAAATAGGTATAGCCTGTTAGGCCGTATTCTAATTCTTCTAAAATTAAGGCCTGTTCATCGGCTTCGATGTGTTTCTCAACAAGCTCTTTGTAATTGTTTTTGATCGCTTCTACGTCAATGTGCACGTAACGCATCATATCTTCAACGGTATCGCCAAGGTCGATAGCAGCAAACTCGAAATCGCCATTATCAGTGACGTTAACTACCGCGCTGTGCGTATCGCCAAACAGGTTATGCATATCACCCAAGATCTCTTGGTATGCGCCTACTAGGAAAAAGCCCATTAAGTATGGTTGGTCTTTGTTCCAAGCTGGCACTGGTAGTGTTGACTCAATACCTTGACCATCAACATATTGGTCAACTGCACCATCAGAGTCACATGTGATGTCTAGCATAACAGCACGAGTCTGCTCTTCACTTCCTAAACCAGATAGTGGTAGCACTGGGAATACTTGGTCAATTCCCCAAGCATCAGGAAGCGACTGGAATAGCGAGAAGTTCACGAAGAACTTGTCAGCCAAACGCTCGCTTAGTTCGTCAAGAATCGGTCTGTGGAAACGATTCTTGTTGTCCATTTGTTTATGTAGCTCGCCATAAATGCTTAAGCTTAATTGCTCAACCCAAGCACGCTGATGCAAATCCACGACACCAGAAGTGAAGAGTGTTTGAGCTTCGCTCAGGTCACTTTGAGTATCGTTGTAAATCTCGATAAGTGCACGTGCATCGGTGCCTGCTCTTAGGTTTTGCCAGTTCTGCCACATATTTTGCAGCAGCAGTGGTGCGTCTTCGCTCGGTGCATCAACCGTTTCCACATTATAGCTTTCCGTACCTATTACATTGGTAATCAATACAGCGTGGTGTGCAGTGAGTGAGCGACCAGATTCTGAAATGATCACTGGCGCGCTTTCTTCATAAAGAGCACACACATCACCTACGGTACTTACGATGTTGCGAGCGTACTCCGCCAAGCCGTAGTTCATGGAACTGCTTGATTGGCTACGTGTACCATCGTAATCAACGGCTAGGCCGCCCCCAACGTCGAAGTAAGCAATAGGCACTGACATTTTGCGAAGCTCACAGTAGAAACGTGCAGCCTCGTTCACACCATTGCGTACATCACGGATGTTGGCCATCTGCGAACCTAGATGGAAGTGAACTAACTGAAGCATTTCTAGCTGGTCTTCAGCTTTCAATCTTTCAACGACTTGTAGCACTTGAGACGCTGACAAACCAAATTTCGACTTTTCACCGCCGCTTGCTTGCCACTTACCTGCACCTTGTGATGCTAGGCGAATACGTAAACCGACACGAGGTTTAACGTTTAGTGCTTTTGCTTCCTTAAGAACGATATCCAGCTCGGATAGCTTCTCAAGAACGATGAACACTTTGTGGCCAAGCTTTTCGCCAATCAGTGCAAGACGTACGTATTCTCTGTCTTTGTAGCCATTACAAACAATCACTGAGCTCGCACGTTGAGCCATGGCCAGTACTGCCATTAACTCAGGTTTGCTTCCTGCTTCAAGGCCAAGCTGTTTCGTTTCTGCTTCTGCTTGGCTAGCAAGAATTTGTTCTACTACGTCTTTTTGTTGGTTTACTTTAATTGGGTAAACTAATAGATATTCGTTGTTATATCCGTAATCATTGATCGCTTGGTTAAACGCGTCGCAGATACCATGAACTCGTTGATGGATGATTTGCGGAAAACGCACTAAGGCAGGCAAGGTTAAGCCTTTTTCTTCAAGTGCTTGTGCAATACGAGTTAATGGAACATGGTGTTGACCGTCTTTACGGGGAGAAACAGTTACGTCGCCGCTATCATTGATGCCAAAGAAATTTTGGCTCCAGTGTTGTACGTTGTAGTCGGCGCGGATGCGGTCAAGTTTGGAAGTATTAGTCACGGCATGTCTCACTTATCATGCGCTCAGGCTGGTACTAATCTTTTTCTTTTTCGAATTTTCGCTCGATTTGATGATTGGGAATTAGCGTTAACCTGAAAAATCAAACCTCGTGATGATCTTCCATGATGGTCACGAACAGCTTCTTGAATGCCAATGTTGTGGAGCAGGGTACTCAAGAGTCGTGCGCATTAACGGATATATTGGGTTTAATGTCTAACAAAAGGTTTTTCTCGAAACGATTAGGAAATTTTGTCTATCCCGAGCTTCCTCAATTTTCGATAAACAGTGTTTCTACTCACGCCTAATATTCGCGATGCCAAGCTCACATTTCCGTTTGTTTCTTCGATAGTTTTCAATAGCTTATTGTCAATGGTCGATTGTAAGTCGTTATCTTGTTCGAGAGTAGCAGTTCGTGTAGTGGTGAGCTTACGGATTATGTTTTCTGGAAGATCATCTAGATTGACGATGGGATTATCACATAGAGCGGCGATCAAACGGCAGGTAGAGTGCACTTCTCGAAGGTTTCCCGGCCAATCATACTTAAGCATGAGGTCAATAACGTCATCTGAGAGACGCTGTTTATTGGACTCCTGCGTAAACGTTGACTCAATCAGCTGTTGAGTGTCTTCTCTTTCACGAACGCTTGGTAAAGTGATACTCAGTCCTTCAAGTCGATACCATAGGTCTTCTCTGAACTCCCCTTTAGCGACCATATCAGTCAGGTTCTTGTGGCTAGCAACGATGACGTAGACATCAACAGGATAGCTGCGATTGGCTCCAATGGGTGCAACAATTTTCTCTTGCAGTACATGTAAGAGGCGAGATTGAGCGTTAAGGGGAAGGTCTGCAATTTCGTCGAGAAACAAAATACCGCCATTGGCTTGCCTAAATCGACCTTCGAACCCCTTAGGGTGAGCGCCTGTAAAAGCTCCTGGAGCATAACCAAATAACTCGGACTCAATAAGGTCCTTTGGCAGCGCTCCACAGTTGATAGCAATAAGAGGTCTTTCGGCAAGTGAACTTTGTTTATGCAATGCTTTTACAAATTCATTTTTCCCGGTTCCGGTTTCTCCTGAAATTACCAAGCCGATACGTTTTGACATGACTTTTGTAGCTTGTTGCCAAGCTTTTTCAACACAACTATCTCCTTGGTGTAATGGGCAGCTTGAAGACTCGGCTTTTGATTTACTCTTAGGAAGGTGACGCAGAGGTTTAACAGACTCAACTTGATAATAAAACTGGTCTGTTTTACGGATACGATCAAGTGTCAGTGAGCCAATAACAGACTCAATAGGATCACCCGGTTTAAGCTGATTAGCTAGTACACTGGAGGCAATAGCATTTTGAGCCAGCACTTGCCCATTTTTATCGGTGACAACGATTCCTTGCCAACCACTATTAAGAACAGAACTATCATGACCAAGGCGTATTTTTAATGCTGCATCGGGAATAAAGTTGAGTAGTTCGCTCTCTATGTTTTGGACCATGTTCTGAATAAGTACCCTAGTGGCATCGTTATGGGTTTGATATTCACTGGTCACGTCCAATATAGCAATGAGTTCTCCGGCGGGTGAAAAGATCGGGCTGGCAGTACAACTAATGAAATGATGATGCCTAATAAAGTGTTCTCCACCTATGATGGAGACTGGACGTTTTTCTACCAAGGCTGTTCCTATCGCGTTTGTACCTTTCAGTCCCTCATCCCAAAGCACTCCTTGATCGAGTGCTATTTCCGTGAGTTTCTCGCGAAATCGCTTTTGTCCCCACGTCTTTACTATTGCACCGTTGGTATCCGCTAAGATAAGTCGGCTATCTGTACGAGAAAATATCTGACAAAAAAGTGGGTATGCATGTTTTTCAATGACATTTATTAACGTTTGATGCTTATCGATTCGTTCAGTAACTTCGACGTTACTAAGTCGATGATCTTCGGGCAGATGGCGGCTACTCAAACCAGCTTGAATACTGCGTTTCCAAGAGTCCTTGATCCACGCCTTTTCGTTAGTTGTATGGCTAATTAACATGAGTGTTCCATTTTGTAGCAGTTCACTGTGACATCATGCTACATAACGGAACAACGGCCATTTGAGCATCAACAATAGAAGGACAAATACAAATTACGTTTAAATTATATTAATCATAAATTTACAAAATTATAACATCTCTTTTGTTAGATTGGCGTAATTGTTGCGTTTATCACGATGTCGTATGACACATAAGGCATGACTTTTTTGCATACGACGCTGCTAACATTCGATTAAATAACAAAAGGATAAGCTATGATTTACGCTCAGCCAGGAACGGAAAACGCAGTAGTTAACTACAAGCAACGATATGAAAACTATATTGGTGGAGAGTGGGTAGCACCAGTAAACGGTAAGTATTTCGAAAATACATCTCCAGTTAATGGCAAAGCGTTTTGCGAAGTCCCTCGCTCAGATGCCGATGATATTAGTTTGGCCCTCGATGCTGCCCATGCTGCACGCGAAGCTTGGGGCAAAACTAGTGTGACTGAGCGAGCAAACGTCCTGCTCAAAATCGCTGACACGATAGAGCAACACCTTGAGGAACTGGCTGTCGCAGAGACGTGGGAAAATGGCAAACCTGTGCGTGAAACATTAGCAGCAGACCTTCCTTTAGCCGTGGATCACTTCCGTTATTTCGCTGGTTGTATTCGTGCGCAGGAGGGATCTGCGGCGGATATTGATGCCAACACAGCAAGCTATCATTTCCCAGAACCTGTGGGTGTTGTTGGTCAAATCATTCCATGGAACTTTCCAATGCTGATGGCAGCATGGAAACTGGCGCCAGCATTAGCAGCAGGGTGCTGTGTGGTACTCAAGCCTGCGGAGCAAACGCCAGCATCTATCTTAATGCTTATGGAAAAAATCGGTCACTTGATTCCTGCTGGAGTGGTCAATATTGTCAACGGCTATGGGGCAGAGGCCGGTCAAGCGTTAGCAACTAGCGAGCGTATTAATAAACTAGCGTTTACTGGTTCGACGGAAATTGGCCACCATATATTGAAATGCGCAGCGGAAAGTTTAATACCTTCGACGGTTGAACTTGGAGGTAAGTCTCCGAATGTGTATTTCGAAGATATCTTTGATAAGGATGATGACTTCTTAGATAAGTGCATTGAGGGGACACTATTAGCTTTCTTTAACCAAGGTGAAGTATGTACTTGCCCATCCCGAGTATTGGTTCAAGAGTCTATTTATGACAAATTTATCGCCAAGCTTGAGGAGCGCTCAGCAACCATAAAGCAAGGAAATCCACTGGATGTGACCACGCAAGTCGGTGCTCAAGCGTCACAAGAGCAGTTTGATAAGATCATGAGCTATCTGGAAATAGGCCGTCAAGAAGGTGCAAAAGTGATCATTGGCGGCGACATGAACAAGCAAGAAGGTGACTTACAAGACGGCTATTACATTCAGCCAACCATGCTTGCAGGTAACAACAAAATGCGTGTATTCCAAGAAGAGATTTTTGGCCCTGTTATCGCGATTACCACCTTTAAAGACGAAGCCGATGCCCTGCGAATTGCTAACGATACTGAGTATGGTCTAGGCGCAGGGGTTTGGACTCGTAATGGCAACTTAGCGTATCGCATGGGACGTGAAATTCAAGCAGGACGAGTGTGGGTTAACTGCTACCATGCATATCCAGCACACGCTGCATTTGGTGGTTACAAGAAGTCGGGCATTGGACGAGAAACTCATAAACTGGCTCTCGACCATTATCAAAACACCAAGAATTTGTTGGTGAGTTATTCGACTAGTCCGTTAGGTTTCTTCTAAGGTCTCTAGTTTTTGCTAAGCCGGAGTTTTTTGCTCCGGCTTTTTTCGTCATATCTCTGTAAATTTACCAGAATACACGTCTGGTTAACGGTTATTTACTGCGTTTTTTGTCAGTATCTTTCGAAACAACGAAAACCAACAAAAAAATGATCACGAAACAGAGATTAATTAGCGATTTTCAAGATATCGGCATCAATCCAAATGGAACGTTGCTCGTACATTCCTCCATGAAAGCCATAGGAGACGTTGAGGGTGGGGCTGACACAGTACTGGATGCTTTGAGTGAGTTTATGTCGGAAGGGCTGTTATTGCTACCCACGCACAGTTGGGATAAGCACAATCTTGCTAATGGTATTTACGACCCTAAAACAGAACCCTCTTGCGTCGGTATCCTTGGTGAGATGTTTAGGCAAAGAGAGGGCGTGCTTCGTTCGCTCCATCCTACTCACTCTATGGCCGCGTTGGGGAAAAATGCCGAGCAGTTTATTGCTGGCGAAGAAACATTGACGTCTCCATGCCCTCGACATGGCGCTTGGGGAAAACTCTATGACGTTGATGCGCAGATTCTCTTTCTAGGGTGTCCTTTAACTCGTAACACATACATACATGGTGTGGAGGAGTGGAGTGCGACTCCTAACCGTATCGATTCTGAGTCAGAAGCCATCACGATCATTAAAGGTGATGAGGCTATTGAGACGATTCTGCGTCGCCATAAAAGTCCGTTTGGTAGCATTCATGAAAACTATGACAAGCTTGAGCGTCCATTTGTTAAACAAGGTATCGGCCATTGGGGGACTATTGGCGAGGCAAGATCGTTTTTAGCCAGCGCGAAAGGAATGGCAGATATAGTGCAAGCGTTCTTAAAGCGAAACCAAGATGTCTTTTTGTACGATGACCCGATCCCAGAGTCGTGGTATGAATAAAGTAAAAAGAGCCTACATCTAGGCTCTTATATATTGCTTATCCGTGACTTTCACCGACGATAACGACTTCCCCGGTTTCTTCATCGAGATACGCACCAATCGGTTGAATATCCACAATGTCGAACTCATAACAGGTTCTAGAATCCCAAACGCCAGAACGGTTTAGTTCGTCGCCAGCGAGCTTTCCCGGCTTATTTTTGCTTAGCCATTCATTGGCCACTTCTCGTAACTCCCCAGAATCGGAGGCACTGAAGATACCGCTTTGGTTATAACAAACCAGCATTTTGTTCCTGCTTTCATTATGAGGCACAGGAATACTGTATTGGCTACCATTATCAGAATTATAAATGGCGCTATTTCTTAAGATTAGGTCGTAGTCCGCTTGCAGTTGTCCTGCTTCCACCGCGTTGTAGACGGAACAGCCTGATAATAGTGAAGCGCCAATGACTAGCATTGTTAATTTCAGTGTTTTCATATGTCTTGTTTCGAATGATGACATTACTGTGAGCTTCTAGTTACAAGGTTTTAGAAACGGTATCCGACTAAGAAGCTGATGTTGGCTTTATCCTCGATAGACAGTTCGCCTGCACTGCCAACATCTAGTTTGTCATTTTTGCCGATAGTACCGTGCAGGTTAAGATTGAGGCCGTTTTTGAATTCATATCCAGCACCTAAAAATGGCAGCACTTTACGGTTGCTAAAAGAACCGATCTCACTTGCAACATGGTCGAACTTAAGACTATTAAAGGTGACACCTGCTTTAAGGCTAAGCCCCATGTCAAAGCGATAACCTGAATAGAATGAGAAATTATTGCGTTCTACGGTGCCTAGAGCTATTGCGTTTTTTGATGTTAAATCGGCTACGTTTGAGTTTTGCTCAGCGTGTAGCTGAGTACCCAGTAGAATGTTTGCATAATCAACTTCAAACGCTACCGTAGGTGCATTGCGGTCGTAACCTGCCAAAATGTTAAAATTAACGTCGTCCATACCTGCTGCGATAGTAGAGGAAGAAGCCACGATTAGTGCAGATGCGAGTAGTTTTTTCATTGTCTTTACGATTCCAAAAATGTCAAAAATACAGCTAGAAAATACCAACTGACGAAATCGCATCCCTGCGTGGAAATCCATAAGATTGGATGACTGACTCTCCTGATTTAGAGCCTCGGAGAGACAGCCTATGTCACGGTGAGTGACAGGAGATATCGTAAAGATGATGAGTTTAGTAGCCTAATGTAGCAGTGTTAGAAAAGCGTTGGAAAAGAGAGGTGGGTAGTTATGTTTGCAGATACAAAAAAGGCTTCGATTACTCGAAGCCTTTTAGAAATTCTTTAACTGTCGTTATTATTGAGGAATAACGTTAACAGCTTGAGGACCTTTTTGGCCTTGCTCAACACCAAAAGAAACCGCTTGGCCTTCTTTTAGAGTTTTGAAACCTTCGCCAGAGATAGCGCGGAAGTGAACGAATACGTCTGGACCGTTCTCTTGAGCGATGAAGCCGTAGCCTTTCTCTTCGTTAAACCATTTTACTGTGCCAGTATTTGTGTTAGACATGTTATGTCCCTTACTTTTAAGATTAAAATTTGCCTTTCGGCGATCTCGCTTTGTGTTTCCGTTTATTTAATCAAGCCGTAAATGGGAAAAACGAATGACAAATACCCGCAAGGGAAATTATCTGACAATACTTCTCGTACTCTTTTACTCTTACTTTAAATAACTCTGAACACCAGAGCGCAAGCAGTGTAACACACCTAGCAAAGGATTAAATGAATTTCTTATGAATTAGTTACAAAAAGAGCAAGCCATTCGTGACTTGCTCTTTTGAGATGATGATTAGCGTTTAAACGTAACGTTTTCAGAGGACTCGAGGTGGATTTGAGTCTCGGCTGGCTTCGTTTGAGCGATAATAGAACCGTTACGAATAGAGTAGCTGACGGGTACTTGGCGACGGACAGCGTCAAAGCCATTTTCCGCTGGCAGCAATAGCAAGCTACCTGCTTTGCCCACTTCCAAACCGTGCTTGTTTTGGATATTCAGTGCTTTAGCTGAATTAGTACTGATCAAGTCAAGTGACTGATTGATTTGATCGTAGCCCATCACCTGACATACATGTAGCCCCATGTGCAAGACTTGAAGCATGTTGGCAGTACCCAATGGGTACCAAGGATCAAAAACATCATCATGCCCAAAACAGACGTTGATGTTTGCAGCCAACATTTCTTTTACTCGTGTTACACCGCGACGCTTAGGGTAATCGTCGAAACGACCTTGTAAATGAATGTTAACCAGTGGGTTTGCGACAAAGCTAATGCCTGACATCTTCAGCAGACGGAACAAGCGAGATGCGTACGCGCCGTTATAAGAACCCATTGCGGTGGTGTGACTTGCTGTCACTTTGTCGCCCATTTCATATTTATGAGCGAGCGCCGCAAGAGTTTCCACAAAGCGAGATTGTTCATCATCAATTTCATCGCAGTGAACGTCAATCAAGCGGTCGTATTTACGCGCCAATTCAAAGACGTAATGAAGTGATTCAACGCCGTACTCGCGAGTAAATTCGAAATGTGGAATCGCACCGATAACATCCGCACCAAGCTGTACCGCTTCTTCAAGGAGCTCTTTGCCATTCGGGTAAGACAAAATACCTTCCTGCGGAAAAGCAACGATCTGGATATCAACCCACTGCTTCATTTCTTCACGAACTTCCACCATCGCTTTAAGCGCGGTTAGTGTTGGGTCAGACACATCAACGTGAGTACGAACGTGCTGAATACCGTTGGCAATCTGCCACTTTAAAGTTTGTTTGGCACGCTGCTTAACGTCTTCAATAGACAGGAGTGCTTTGCGTTCTGCCCAACGTTCAATCCCTTCAAACAAGGTTCCCGAGATGTTCCAACTAGGCTCTCCGGCAGTTTGAGTCGTATCTAAATGAATGTGAGGTTCACAAAATGGCGCTGTCGCCAGATGACCGGTCGCGTCAATGTGTTTGTCCGCAGTCAGCGTTTTTGAGCCAGCAGGTTCAATCGCCTTGAAAACGCCGTCTTCAATCAAAAGGTCATAAAGACCTTCTTTCATATTGATTGAAGCATTTTGAATGAGCAAAGATGACATAACACAAAATTCCTAATTATTAAGCGTCTGCTTGTTTAAGTTGCGCCGCTTTCTTGTTGATAAGGCGGTCTAATATGACGTAGCTGATGGCACCGCCAAGTACAGCATTAACTGGTACTACACCTGGTAGAAAATTACCTGCTGCTACGCCAAGACCTACTGCAATGATACCTGCCCAGTTCACAGTTTGGAATTTCGCAGTTTCAAAATTTGCGTAACGTTTTCTGTTTGTAATGAAATCCGCGATGATTACGCCGCCGATAGGTGGGATAGCAAGCGATAGGAAGGTTAACCAACCAACAAAATTGTTATAGAGCCAAAGGGCACATAGTGTGCCAACCAGACCATTCGCCATAGACAGATACTTACTTGGCAAGCCTGTCACGTTCGAGAAGCCAAGACCTGATGCGTAAAGTGCGTTGTCATTAGTCGTCCAAATGTTCAGACCTAGTACGATGATGGCTGGAAGCAATAGACCTTGAGCAATCATCACTTCAGAGATATCGGATTGTCCCGTCACCGATGCGCCTGCTGCACCAAAGATGAACATCAGTGAGTTACCGATAAAGAAAGCCACCATTGTAATGAATACAGCACCTTTTGGATTACGACCGAAACGAACAAAGTCCGCCGTTAGTGTACCAGCGCTTACGAATGAGCCAACGACCATTGCTAGTGCAATTGAGAAATCAAGAGGTTCTGCAGGTTGAATCTTTTGAAGTTCACCAATACCGCCCACGCTGTCGACCGCAGTCAAAACAGAATAACCACCAAGGAGGGCAATAGCAGGAACGGCGATAGCAGACAGTACCATTAACGCAGAAATACCGAAGTAGACCGTTGCCGTCATCAACAAGCCGCTAACAATGATTAGCGTATTGGTATCGATACCTGTCGCTTTCTGTACGGGGATGGCAAACATAGCCACACCGACTCCAAACCAACCTACTTGAGTGCCGCCAAGAAGGACAGAAGGAAGCCAAGAGCCTTTAGAGCCAAAAGAGAAACGAGCTAGGAGGTGAGTAGAGAGGCCAGTGGAAGAGCCGATGTAACCAAGAAAAGAAGTGTAAATACCGAGGATGAGGTTACCAATGAGAACAGCGAGGAAGAAATCATTAAAGGAGAGACCAGTACCGAGTGAACCACCTGTCCACATACTTGCGGAGAAGAAAGTCAGTCCTAACATCACCATGGTTAATGAAGCGACTCCCTTTCTAGCCGATTGTGGAACCGGACCTAGACTGTAGTTGTTATCCGCAGACATCTCTTACCTCACAATTATCTAAATTTAAATACACCATTTACCAGATTTTAGGCAAACGGCGCGTATTATGGTGATGTAAATGTGAGAGTCAAGAGGCGAATTGTCGTATTTTTACAGCTAGCCAAGTGATATTGATATTTAGCATAATAAAATCATTTAGTTAGGTGTTTTGTTATGACGGTGATTATTTTGTAGTTATTTTGTATTGGCAGGTGGCAACCGTTTGCTGAGGCTCTTTAGTGTGCGTTTTTATAAACTTTGTTATCAAATTGGTTCATAACGTCGATAAGTGCAACTTTATGGCTATTGCCCAATGTTCTCAGAAACGCCAAGGTTTTAGAAATGGCGCTAGGCAACGTTTTGCTACTCGCATCAGATTCTCAATTAAGTATATAATGCCCGCGCTTTCATCTGGGGTATGACTATGATTTCCAAAAACCAATTAAAACTTCTTCGTGCATTAAGTCAAAAGAAACAGCGTAAAGCACATGGCTTATTTCTCGTAGAAGGTGAGAAGAACGTGTTAGAGCTATTGGAGACATCCATGGTGATAAAACATGTCTTTGCCACCAGTGAATTTTTAGCAAGCAATCGAGAAGCGTTGCAACGTGTTGAATGTATCGAAGCATCACTTGAGGAACTGACTAAAGCCAGTTCTCTTGTGAGTAACAATGCGGCAGTGGCCGTCGTAGTGATCCCTCAAATGGAAATACCAGCGGCTAAGGGGATGATGATCGCCCTAGATGGGGTCTCTGATCCGGGTAATTTGGGCACCATTATTCGAATCGCCGATTGGTATGGTATCAAACATATCGTGGCCAGTACCGATTGTGCAGATCCGTATAATCCTAAGACCATCCGAGCTACGATGGGTAGCTTTGGGCGTGTTCAAGTAACGCTTTTGGATCTTCCTAGCTACCTAGAGCAAGCGTCACTACCGGTATATGGCGCGTTCTTAGAAGGCGAAAATGTGCATAAGATGACCTTTTCTCCAGAGGGTATCTTGCTAATGGGTAGTGAGTCTCACGGTGTCCGCCCTGACGCTGCACAGTATGTGACAGATAAAATTACCATTCCAGCATTTGGTGGTGCCGAATCACTGAATGTAGCTATGGCAACGGGGATTATTCTCGATAACTTTCGTCGTCAACATAGTGAAGTTTAACTGCCTTTGCAGAATACGACTAGAACTAAAAAGGGCGCAATATCTTATTGATATTGCGCCCTTTTGGGGTGTTTATGGTGCTATTTTTCAAGCATACCTAACTTGTTTGGCACGCCATTCCATTTCTCTGCTTCATCCATAGCAGGTTTGACTTCGGTGATATTGGGCCAGACTTCTGCTAATTCAGCGTTCAACTCAATAAATACTTGCTGGTCTTCCGTCAGCTCGTCTTCTTGGAAAATCGCTTGAGCGTCACACTCAGGCACACAAAGTCCACAGTCAATGCAGTCGATAGGGCTAATGACCATAAAGTTTGGGCCTTCGTAGAATGCGTCAGCAGGGCACACCGCGACACAATCGGTATATTTGCATTGGATACAGTTATCAGTGACGACAAAAGCCATGGTTATCAACTCTTAATTTGCCAAATTTGTGGAGGGGCGATAATACTCATTCGCCAACAAAATTCAATATTAGAAGCAGGTTATTCGTGTATCTAACTCCTGCCTAAAGTGAATTAAGTATGACAGACAAAACAAGTTAACGTAAAATGCGCGCCATTGTGAGCTTATCGGTCCCCAAGTTGACCGATTAGGCTAAGACACCGACTAGGCGAGACCCCTCCATGATACGTTTAACTGAAATTAAACTTCCTCTTGACCACGAAGAAGGCGCAATCTCTGCTGCCATTCTTAAAAAACTCGGCATTTCTGCTGAGCAGATGATGTCATTCAATGTGTTCAAGCGTGGCTATGATGCGCGTAAGAAGACCAAGATTCTCCTTATCTACACTCTAGATGTAGAAGTGCAGAATGAAGCATTACTGCTAGAGAAATTTACCGATGATCCGCACGTCAAAGTCACTCCGGATATGGAGTACAAATTCGTTGCTAAAGCTCCAGCTGATAACACTGAGCGTCCTGTCGTTATTGGATTTGGCCCTTGCGGTCTATTTGCTGGCCTTGTGTTGGCACAAATGGGCTTTAATCCGATCATCGTTGAACGTGGTAAGGAAGTTCGTGAACGTACCAAGGATACTTTTGGTTTTTGGCGTAAGCGTACACTGAACCCAGAGTCGAATGTACAGTTTGGTGAAGGTGGTGCGGGGACGTTCTCAGATGGCAAACTCTATAGCCAAGTCAAAGATCCAAAGCACTATGGTCGTAAAGTCATCGAAGAGTTTGTAGCTGCTGGTGCACCAGAAGAAATTCTTTACGTGAGTAAGCCACATATTGGTACGTTTAAACTTGTGACCATGATTGAGAAAATGCGTGCGAAAATCATCGAACTAGGTGGTGAAATTCGTTTTAGTACTCGCGTTGATGATATTCACATGGAAGACGGGCAAATCACTGGCTTGACACTGTCAAATGGCGAAGAAATCAAATCACGCCACGTGGTACTAGCGGTAGGTCACAGTGCTCGTGATACGTTTGAAATGCTGCATGAACGTGGTGTATATATGGAAGCTAAACCTTTCTCTGTGGGTTTCCGTGTTGAACACAGACAATCAGTGATTGATGAAGCGCGTTTTGGTCCTAATGCTGGTAACCCAATCCTTGGCGCGGCTGATTATAAACTGGTGCATCACTGCAAAAATGGTCGCACAGTATATAGTTTCTGTATGTGCCCAGGCGGAACCGTTGTTGCGGCGACTTCTGAAGAAGGTCGCGTAGTGACTAACGGAATGAGCCAATACTCTCGTGCTGAGCGCAACGCTAACAGTGCAATTGTAGTCGGTATTTCACCTGATCAAGACTACCCAGGTGATCCATTAGCAGGTATTCGATTCCAACGTGAATTAGAGAGTAATGCTTATCTGCTAGGTGGTGAGAATTACGATGCACCAGCTCAGAAAATTGGTGACTTCTTAAAAGGTAATGACCCAAGTGCTTTAGGTGAGGTAGAACCGTCATTCACACCGGGCATCAAGCTAACCGATCTCTCTAAAGCACTACCTGATTTTGCTATTGAAGCAATCAGAGAAGCGATTCCTGCGTTTGATAAAAAGATCAAAGGCTTCGCTGGTGCAGATGGCCTGTTAACTGGTGTTGAAACTCGTACTTCATCGCCTGTTTGCATCAAACGCGGTAAAGACTATCAAAGTGTTAATCTTAAAGGCTTCTTCCCCGCAGGTGAAGGTGCAGGTTACGCTGGTGGTATTCTGTCGGCAGGTATAGATGGTATCAAAGTGGCAGAAGCGCTTGCTCTGTCTATGGTTGGTGAACAGCAAAACTAAATGCTGGACCGATGAATTATAAAGCCCATTAACTAGAGGTTAATGGGTTTTTTTATTGGCCACTCAAAAGAGTGAAAACAAGAAAGGCAACACCCATAGGGGAAGGTGCTACCTTAGAGGTAAGATTAATTCAGTTTGTTCCAAGCCGATGTCCAGTGGCTACCGACGCCAGGTTCAAACTGGGTTGCTGTTGGTGACCATTGAACACAGTAACCGGAGTTCGGGAATGGTTTGCACTGATAAATGTGACCATCTTTAGCGAGGACTTTAGTGCCTTCTGTGTACTGTGACAGACCATCAGGGAAAACGAAGTCATAGTCGCCGGGGACGGTTTGTTCTACCAACATAAAGTCCTGCGTCGTTTGGTCGACAAGATTGCCTTTATCGTCTCTTACGCGTGTCACTAACATATGGTGGCCAGCTTCAGATTTAGAGAGCGTTAGGGTTACATTCTGGTTTTCACCATCCGCTAAGCTAAGTTCCTGACTCGCTAGAGATTCTTGTGCGTGGTTGTAAACATTCATGCTTACGTCCACGCTACCTGTAGCTGCGACGTTCAGTGCAAGTTCAATTGGTGTTTCACCGATTTGATACTCTGGATCCAGTCCCGTTACGTCTGCACCGATTGAAGGTGGAGGTGTCACAATATCATAGCCAATTTCAACGCGATCTAAGCCGCTATTATCTGCCACATACACGGTGTTGCTACCATAAACTGGTGAGATATTGCCGTTACTATCTTGCTGTCCAGCTTTGATATCAGTGTGTTCATGATTGATTTGTGTCGCGAGAGCGTGAGACCACTGATTTGCCTGTCCTTGTTGCTCTGAAGTAATGGTAATACTGGTAGAAAGGTTTGGTAGCTCACCGTTAGAATCAAAGACGCGAGTGAAAACGGAGTCGCCAACCTTCAAATCCATCGTTGGATTGATTGTACCTGCTTGAGACCAGCCTGGGATGCCAGGATTATCACCATTAAACTGTACGTCAATAACATTATAGAAAGCAGCGGCAGTATCACCCACATCCCACACCGCTAGTACGATTTGATAGCCTTCCCGTTCAGGGACATTACACTGGTGGCTCATTAATTTTGGTGGCTTCTGCATATTGCCTTCTACCACACAAAATGGATTCAGATCGAACGAATCTCTCGTTAAGGCTTGGTTCGGATTCCAGGTCGGCTTGGTAATGTAATACTTCCAATCTTTAGTGACGTGATTGGCTGTAAATGTCCACTCAAAAGTCTGCATACCTGATTGAATAGGGCGCTTTACCCAACGGTCAGACGTCTGCTCGTTAAGAGGAGAAAACTGCGTTAGGCCTGCACTTGCGATTTGGCCGTCAGGAGGACCAGCTTGAGGAAAGCCCTCAGGACCTTCAACACTTTGGGGTTCCCACTGGACGGAGCCACAATTTACGTTCTTTTCTCCAGTGTCGGCTGGATACTTACATAACGTTGCACGAGCTTCTGCAACACCGCTTTCAACCGCTGAAACGTATCCGTGGCTGTATGCTAACGGGCTAGCAACTAAACCAAGTGCCGCCATTGAAAGCAAGACTCTTGTCTGTTTCATACCAATACCTTCTCTTAATCAGTTTCTAATGCGTATTAACACGCAAGTGGAAGTCTTTATTCTTATGGTCACTCGCATCCGGCAAGTGATAGAAAGTAATTTAGAGTGGAAAAATAAGTGTGGCGAATGGTTTGCCTTATTTATGGAATCAAACTCAATAAATCGGCGAGGTTGGCATTAAAATGACATATTCTAGATGATTATTCTAAAATACTGGTCTAGCGTTGGTTTTAATGTTGATTTTATCAATGAGTGAGAATGTTAATTCTGCCTGATTAGAGACTCAATCAGGCAGAACTCGTTATGGTATGTTGTGGTCTTTTACGGCCTACAGCAGCGATTCAATACCGAAGTCTTGCCCATAATGCTCAACAACAAAATCGATATCTTTGTCGCCTCTACCAGATAGGTTGAGAAGAATAGACCCCTTTTCCCCCTCTTTTGCCAATTTCAGTGCGTACGCAACGGCGTGGGCCGATTCAATGGCTGGAATAATGCCTTCCAAACGGGATAGCTCAAAAA
This sequence comes from Vibrio mediterranei, assembly GCF_900088415.1. Taxonomy (GTDB): domain Bacteria; phylum Pseudomonadota; class Gammaproteobacteria; order Enterobacterales; family Vibrionaceae; genus Vibrio; species Vibrio mediterranei. The sequence goes on along the minus strand of NZ_FLLQ01000001.1, from coordinate 793,968 downwards.
AAGCATCAATGGCTTCTTTGTCATTAATATAGCCGTAACTCACGCGACCAGTATCTTTGAGGTAGGCGTGTTGAGGCCCCACCGATGGATAGTCGAGACCACTTGCTACTGAGTATACTTCTTGAGGCTCGCCTTCTCCGTCTTTTAGCATGTATGATTTGAACCCGTGCATAACGCCAGGCTCACCAAGTGTTAGCGTCGCAGCATGTTCACCTTCGGTATGCAAATCGCGCCCTGATGGTTCGACCCCGTGGATTTTAACCTCTTCATCATTCAAAAACGCGCTAAACAGACCCATTGCATTAGAGCCTCCACCAACACATGCTACGAGATTATTGGGCAGTTCACCTGTCATTTCTTGGAACTGAACGCGGGCTTCGTTACCGATAATCGATTGGAAGTCTCGTACCATTGCAGGGAATGGATGGGGACCGACAACCGAGCCAATGGCGTATAACTGAGTATGCGGGTCCGCTAAGTAGGCTTCAAATGCAGCATCTACCGCTTCCTTCAACGTTTTTCTACCGTGAGTTGCAGGAATAACATTAGCACCTAGAATTCGCATTCTCACCACATTTGGGTGCTCTTTTGCGATATCGACTTCGCCCATATAGATATCACACTCTAGACCCACTAAAGCCGCCGCTGTGGCAAGGGCGACGCCGTGCTGTCCAGCCCCAGTTTCCGCGATGAGCTTTTTCTTACCAAGCTTTTTTGCAAGCAGTGCTTCGCCCAAACAGTGATTAATTTTGTGTGCACCAGTGTGGTTTAAATCTTCCCGTTTGAGATAAATAGGTGCGCCGTATTTTTCAGAAAGATTTTGAGCGTGGAAGATTGGACTAGGGCGACCTACAAAGTGTTTATATAGGCGTGCAAGCTCGGCTCTGAAATCTGGATCTTGGCGGCATGAGTCGTAAGCTGCGCTGATTTCATCCATGATTTCTTGTAGCTGAGGAGGGATAAAACTACCGCCGTATTCGCCAAAATAGCCCTCATCGTTGGGCATAGGGTGGTTAAACGTATTTTCCATGTCTTTTGTGCCTCGTTGTTCTTTTATTAAGCACATTTGTTATAACGCAATTTGATGCATGTACACATAGGCTCATTTTAAACTTGTGACTGCCAACATGTCGTCCGGTTATTTTATTGGTAAATATTTGCGTCCAACAAAAAAGAGCCAGCAGTATGCTGGCTCTTTTTTAAATCCATAAAATCAGAGGCTTGGAAGTATATTCTCAGGCATCAGTGCGTTATGAAGTGCGAGCTTGATAATCTCATTTGCCTTAGCGATATCCGGGGCGAAGTAGCGGTCCTTATCGTAGAACGGCACCGCCTCACGCAAGATTTGTTTACCTTGCTCTACTCGTGGTGAGGACTTCAGTGGTGCCCTGAAGTCCAACCCTTGTGCCGCCGCTAAGTATTCCACTGCCAAGATACCACGCGTATTTTCTGACATATCTTTTAAGCGACGAGCTGCAAAGGTTGCCATAGAAACGTGGTCTTCTTGGTTAGCCGAAGTTGGCAAGCTATCAACTGAGGCTGGGTGAGCAAGGGTTTTATTTTCACTTGCTAATGCTGCTGAAGTTACTTGCGCAATCATAAAGCCTGAGTTGACGCCGCCGTTGTCGACGAGGAAAGGAGGTAACTTACTCAGGGCACTATCAATGAGCAATGCCATTCGGCGCTCTGAAAGACTGCCAATTTCTGCGATCGCTAGCGCTAAGCCATCTGCCGCCATTGCGACAGGTTCAGCATGGAAGTTACCACCGGAAATAATATCGCCGTCATCAGCAAACACTAATGGGTTGTCAGAAACAGAGTTGGCTTCCACTTGAAGTGATTCTGCGGCGTTACGAATTTGTTGTAGACATGCCCCCATCACCTGAGGCTGACAACGCAGCGAATACGGATCTTGTACCTTCTCGCATGCTTGGTGAGAATCACCCACTTCACTACTGCCTTCCAATAGGTGGCGATAGGCTAGAGCTGCATCCATTTGTGCACGATGTCCCCTTACTCGATGGATGCGCGGGTCAAATGGACGACGACTACCCAGTGCGGCTTCTACTGACATTGCGCCGCATAGTGTTGCTGATGCGAACAGGTCTTCCGCTAAGAACAGACCTTCTAAAGCAAACGCCGTCGAGGCTTGCGTGCCGTTTAGTAGTGCTAGCCCTTCTTTTGGTGCTAGCGTGATTGGTTCAAGCCCAGCAATTTGCAAAGCCTCTAGACCACTAATGATTTTCCCGTTATGTCTCGCTTCACCTTCACCGAGTAAGATTGTGCTCATGTGAGCGAGTGGGGCTAAGTCACCTGATGCACCAACAGAACCTTTTTGAGGAACGCATGGGTAAACTTGCGAATTAACCAGTTCAATCAAGGCTTGAATCACTTTAAGTCGAATGCCTGAATAGCCGCGTGCAAGACTGTTGATCTTTAGCACCATCATCAGACGAACAGTTTCGTCACTCATTAGCTCACCAATACCGGCGGAGTGTGACAACACGATACTCTTTTGCAGGATCTCGAGATCTTCTGGCTCGATGCGTGTATTGGCTAACAATCCAAAGCCAGTATTGATGCCATAGACCGTACGATCTTCGGCGATAACTTGCTCTACAATTCGAGTGCTGGCATCAATGTCTTCAACCGCTGAAGGATGCAAAGATAAGCTCACAGGAGAACGGCTGAGTTGGCGTAGTTGCCCTAACGTTAGCTGACCTGGCTCAAGAACTAATTTCAACATGGTGTACTCCTTAAGCTCGGTTATCATCATTTTGATTCAGCATTGGCAGATCTAGGCCCTGTTCTTTGGCACATTGTTTAGCGATGTCGTACCCAGCATCGGCATGGCGCATTACGCCAGTTGCAGGGTCATTGTGTAAAACGCGTGCAATACGTCGAGCAGCATCATCGCTACCATCACAGCAAATGACCATTCCACTGTGTTGTGAGAAGCCCATTCCTACACCGCCGCCGTGGTGCAGAGAGACCCAAGTAGCACCACCTGAGGTGTTGAGTAAGGCGTTCAATAATGGCCAATCGGACACCGCATCTGAGCCGTCCATCATACCTTCGGTTTCGCGGTTCGGGCTGGCTACTGAACCTGAATCAAGATGATCACGACCAATAACCACAGGTGCTTTTAGTTCGCCATTCTTAACCATTTCATTGAAAGCCTGACCCAAACGCTCACGATCTTTCAGGCCTACCCAGCAGATACGAGCAGGTAAACCTTGGAACTGAATACGCTCACGCGCCATATCGAGCCAGTTATGCAGATGTGGATTATCAGGAATCAGCTCTTTGACTTTTTGGTCTGTTTTATAGATGTCTTCCGGATCACCAGAGAGTGCAGCCCACCGGAAAGGTCCGATACCTTCACAGAAAAGTGGACGGATATACGCAGGAACAAAACCTGGGAAATCAAACGCGTTTTCTACCCCTTCTTCCAACGCCATTTGACGAATGTTATTCCCGTAGTCAGTTGCTACCGAGCCGCGTTGTTGCATAGTTAGAATGGCTTCAACTTGCACTGCCATCGAGGCTTTGGCCGCTTTCACCACGCCCGTTGGATCGCTTTCACGTTGCTGTTTAGCATGTTCCATGGTCCAGCCTTGCGGTAAGTAACCGTTAAGAGGATCGTGTGCTGAGGTTTGATCGGTGACAACATCTGGCGTGATGTTTTTCTCTACCAATTCTGCATAGATATCAGCGGCATTTCCTAGTAGACCCACTGAGATTGGTTTGTCGCTATTCTTAATAATGGACAATGCTTCATCGAGGCTATGCGCTTTGGTATCGACATAACGAGTATTTAGGCGATAATCGATACGAGATTCGTCACACTCTACAGCAATCATTGAAAAGCCAGCCATAGTCGCCGCGAGAGGTTGAGCGCCGCCCATACCGCCAAGGCCACCTGTTAGAATCCACTTGCCATTGGCATCGCCATTAAAATGTTGCTTGGCAATCGCCACAAAGGTTTCATACGTGCCTTGAACGATGCCTTGAGAACCAATGTAAATCCACGAACCTGCCGTCATTTGGCCGTACATCATTAGGCCCTGCTTATCCAGCTCGTTGAAGTGCTCCCAATTGGCCCAATGTGGGACTAAGTTGGAATTGGCAATTAATACGCGTGGAGCGTCTTTATGTGTCGGGAAAACGCCGACGGGTTTGCCTGATTGGACTAAAAGTGTTTGGTCGTCATCAAGACGTTTCAGGACTTCGACGATCTTGTCATAACACTCCCAATTGCGCGCCGCTCGGCCGATACCGCCGTAAACCACTAATGATTGAGGATGCTCAGCAACTTCGTCATCAAGATTGTTCATCAGCATGCGCAGTGGTGCTTCTGTCAGCCATGATTTGGCATTTAGCTCAGTACCATGTGGTGCCTTGATTTTGCGAGTTGCATCTAGACGAGCATTATTACTATCAGTCATCTTGTTTTCCTTTTGAATGGTGGACGCCAAGTTGGTTCGTTATGCGGCGTCGCACTGTGTTTCACGTAATTGGTTGTTAATTGTTATCTATTGTCTATTTTTGCTGCTTGGACATTGCCGTCAGCATTTGCCAACAGAGCCTAGCGGCGAGTTTGGCGGTGCGATTGTCAATGTCATAAGTCGGGTTATATTCAGCGATATCCGCCATCAGCAACTTATTGTTGTGCTGTAATATCGTGTCAAAAAATGGATAGAAGTGTTCAATGGATAAACCAATCGCAGCGGGAGCACTGACTCCCGGAGCAAGCGCTGCATTGAACACATCTAGATCGATTGTGAGATAGAGGTAGTCGACGCTGGCAATAAACTGTTCAAGTTCCTCAAGCATTGGTGTGTGAGGGGTAAGCAGTAGCTCTGTGTCTTCGATATAGCGAACATTCAAGCGCTGCGCTTTATCAAATAAGGCTTGTGTATTGGAAGTTGAACTGATGCCGATACAAAGGTACTCGAAAGCGAGTTGCTCTGATTGGCAGTGGTCAGCAATTTGCGAGAATGGTGTTCCAGAGCTCGGCTTTAAGGGCATGGTTTCAGATTGATACTCTCGAAGATCGAAATGAGCGTCGAAATTGATGATACCGATTCTGGGATTGGGTTCGCTTTGGCGTAGGTAGTTTGATAGCCCTAAGAAAGATGGCCAAGCGATTTCATGTCCACCGCCGAGCACGACTACAGGTCCATGCGAGAGGGCATTGGTAATGATTTCGGCTGTTGTACTTTGATTTTGTTCCAACGATGTGTTGTGTGAGCCGGAATTGCCTAGGTCTAAAATCTTAGCTTCAGAGTGCCAAGCCAAATTACTTAAGGCACCTCGGATCGCATCAGGTGCCGTTTTAGCGCCAACTCTGCCTTTGTTTCTGGACACGCCCTCATCGGTTTCAAAACCTAGAAGTTGAGCACCACAAGTGTCTGACATTAGCTCATGAATCTGTGTAATGACGTGATGAACTCTGAGACGCGTCTCGCCATCTTCTAAGTCGTCACGGCCAGACCAAGTAAAACTGTGCTGAGTATTGATTGCTTTAGGCGACATGTTCGATACTCCCAGCAAACATACGTTGTTTAAGTCCTTTCAATCCATACTGATAGCTAAGCTCGCTCGGATGGTCGATATCCCAAATGGCTAAATTGGCTTTAAATCCTTTGCGGATTTGTCCTATGGTGTCTTTCTGACCAATTGCTGCCGCAGCATGGCATGTCACACCACGAAGCGCTTCTTCTGGCGTTAGACGGAATAAGGTACAAGCCATATTCATCATTAACTGTAAGTCTGCAAATGGAGAGGTTCCGGGGTTAATGTCGCTACCGATTGCCATTGGCACGTTAAACTCACGCAGCCATTCAATGGGTGGCAGCTGTGTTTCTCTTAAGAAGTAAAATGCCCCGGGCAAAAGTGTTGCTACGGTCCCTGAAGCGGCAAGAGCTTTTACGCCCGCTTGGTCCAGATACTCGATATGATCGACCGACTGTGCTTTGTATTGAGCGGCAAGTACACTGCCGCCAAGATTACTGAGCTGCTCGGTGTGCCCTTTGACAGCAAGACCATGCGCTTTAGCTGCGTCAAAAACACGTTCAGTTTGCTCTAGAGTAAATCCTATGGATTCACAAAACACGTCTACAGAATCTGCCAAGTTGTGTTTTGCGACGTGAGGGATGATGTCGTTTACCACGTAGTTTATGTAGTCGTCCGCTCTATCCTGATATTCAGGGGGGACAGTATGTGCTGCGAGTAACGTCGTGGTAATACTGACGCGTCTATGGTTTTCTAACGACTTGGCGGCCACCAACATCTTCGCTTCATCTTCTAGCGTCAATCCGTAACCTGATTTCACTTCGATAGTTGTACAGCCACTTTTAATCAAACTGTCCAATCTTGGTAGGGCAAGTTCAATTAGCTCGTCCACAGAGGCGGCACGAGTCGATGCAACCGTACTGTTAATACCGCCACCGCGCTGAGCGATAGCTTGGTACGATTCGCCGTTTAAACGTGCTTCGAATTCTTGTGCTCGACTCCCGGCAAAAACCAAGTGTGTATGGGGGTCAATCAATCCGGGCGTCACAATACTGCCAGCGCAATCGAGTACTGGACAATCTGACCACTCTTTTGGCGTATTGCCATAGAGTGTGGTTAGGTCTTCACCTATAGCGACGATTAACCCACTACGAATAAGCAGGTAACAAGGCTCCGTAGGAGTGTATCCAGTTGAGCCTTCTTCCATAGTAACAAGTCGGGCATTTTTAAGAATTAAGTGCATGTTTAATCCAGAGCTTTATTGTATATACAAATATTTAGTCGAATATATACAATTGATCAATAGTGCATCGTACAAAATGTGATCTAAGCGTCTAAGATTTGAGGTTTTAGTAGATGATTAAATAGAGGGATCAGGTTAGGTGATTTTAGATCTTAACAGCGGTAACTCTGTGGCTTAACTGACTGATATACATGATCTTAAACAGAAGTAGGCCACTATACGGTGACCTACTGACGTGAGTACAATTTGCCAGATATAGGTAAGATTAGAAGTTAAACTTAACTCCAAGGTTGGCAGACTTGGTATTGTAGATGGCGATGTTGTGAATTTCGTAGCTAGCTTGAATCGCAAAGTGTTCCGTGATGTCGTAGCCAAGACCGAGTCCGTATACGGATGCAGTGTCGGAGACTGATGAACCGTTGACCGAAACGTTAGTTTCAACTTCTGAATTAATTTTGTGGAAACCTAGCTTTGCTAGCGCGTAAAAACGATGGCCCATATAAATTTTTGGGATAACATTGATTCCGTATGAGGTCATCGACAAGGTGTAATAATCGTTGAGGAAAGACTCTTTGGTTGAACCAAGATTCTTATATTCTAGCTCTGTACCAAGTACAAAAAAGCTACCCAAAGCAAAATCATAGCCGCTATTCGCTGAGTAGCCATTTGTCACTTCGTTACTGCTTACAAACGCCGCGTCGTAGCTCATTTTTGAATAAGAAGCACCAACGTAGAAGCCTTCGTTGGCCAAAGATGGCGTAGAAAAAGTGGCGATGGCTAAAGAAAGTGCTAGGACTGTTTTTTTCATTCTGATTTCTCACTGGTTTATGTGGTTATTATGCGAGAAATCCTAGCATTGAAGCTTAGGTCTTGGGGTAAGCCAACGTAAGCTAACTCGTTGTATTATCGTTAGTTAGCTTACAAATTAATGGGTTGTTTAGTTTGTTTAAATAGAGAGTATTACACGTGACTAAAGGGTGACTTTCGAGCTCAGCTGATAGCGGCTTCCGGGATGGTAGAGCAAGGCTGTACTGATAAGGCGGTCGTCACTCCATGTTCTTCTGTGGAGCAATAAACATGGCTCTTTTGTCGTCATTTCGAGCCTCTGACCAATTTCATCATTACAAATAATGGCTTCGACGGTATGTTCAACGGCAGTCATTGGGCAGTTTAGCGTTAAGTACTCGTTTGGAGTGACTTTCGAGAAATCTTGTTTGTAATAGTCAGGTGCAAACTTTGCGTTCACCCAACGACACTCCAACTGAATAGGAAGATCGTTTTCTTTGTGTAAGATCTCACTGTAGTAGACCGAGCTCCCCAACATAACGCCTAGCTTGGTGGCGATATTCTGATCGGCTTTGGTTGCCAGGTGTTTAATGACATCGCACGAATAAGTTTTACCTCGAGAAGCGACTTCTTTGGCGATGTTTCGTGTATCAAGTAGAGGACTTTCAGCCTTTTCATTCTGCTTTTTTACGAACGTGCCAAGCCTTGGCCGTCGCTCTAATTTTCCTTCACCCACCAGATCCCTAATGGCTTTATTAACGGTCATTCGACTGACAGAAAACTGTTCGGTGAGCTCCATTTCGGTTGAGATACGCTGTCCAACAGGCCAGTGCCCTTGGTCTATCTTCTGTTCGATGTATTGTTTGATTTGAATATACAGGGGCTCAGCGGACATTAACGACTCGTCACTTGATAAATTGAATATACAAATGGTTGTCGAAATTGAATTAAAATGCAAGGAGTGAGATGAAATCCTATCAAATCTGTGGGCTGGGTGCGCAACTGTGATAACAACTCAAATCTCGATCCTTGCCTCAACTTTGAAAAATACTCTTCTAAATCATAAGTCTGTCACTATAAATCCGCTAAAATGCACAGTTCTTAGTGTTGAATTTACCTGTCAGTCAAGGAAGGGCAATGAAAGCGGTATTTGTTGGAGATGATTCTTTTTTCCCATCGAAGATCTTGTGCGTAGGCCGTAACTACGTCGAACACATCAATGAATTAGGGAATGAGATTCCTGAAGATATGGTGGTGTTCAATAAACCAAACGCTAGTATCGCATCAGAGCTCTATTCTTACCTTGATGAGCCTCTCCATTACGAGGCCGAAATTTGCTTCCTTATCCGCAACCAACAACTCTACGCAGTGGGTTTTGGATTAGATCTTACCAAACGAAGTCTACAGTCTAAGTTAAAGCAGAAGGGGCTGCCTTGGGAAAGAGCTAAAGCGTTTGATAACTCAGCCAAATTTAGCCGCTTCATTCCATTATCAGATATGGATGTCTGTGAGCTTGAGGTGGAGTTGTTTATCAATAGTATGCGAATGCAATTAGGTGGCACCAAACAGATGTTGTATAAACCAGACGTGATTTTGCAAGAACTGGCTTCTTACACCGAATTGCAGGATGGAGATATTGTGATGACGGGGACGCCCCAAGGGGTTGGTGAGATAGTCGCTGGAGATAGGTTTCTCGGTCGTATTAAATACGCGGGAAAAGCCATTGTTGAAGTTGAATGGTTGGCGATATAACCCTTAATAAAAAAGAGCCTTCAACGCTGAAATGCGGTGAAGGCTTTATCTTTTAAAGTCGTTGAACCACTATAAATCTATGGTCACTGTTTCACCATCTACAACAAGTGTTAGTTCATTATCGCGGACGCTATGCGACACCTGAACTTGTTCCCCGCTATTCTTGTTAGGGACAAGTAACGTAAGAATGTCGTGTTGTTTTGATGCAGAAAATTCTACTTCTACATGACGGTGGCTCTCAAGATCTTGGAACTCGTAAGGGTCCACATCGCCAAAGCCTTCGACGTTGGTCACTGACGTAATTTGGTCCGCGCTTTGATTGATAAAGCTCACATCTAGATGTGCTTTGTCACCGTGGATAGCAAATGACTTTTGAGCTGTCTCGGTATTAAACGTGGTATGCATTAGCCAAGTGAGATCTTTCTCTTCGCCAAAGCTCGCTTTGTCTTGGATGACAAAGAGCTTGCCTTTCACGAACCAAATCTTACGTTTGTAGGATTCGATATCTGGTGTAAAGAACTTGTAGGATTCGGTTGCATCGCCCTCTACAAATTTGACGTCAGAGTCTGTGTCATAGTCTGTGATTTGACCGCCTGCTTCGATACAGAAGCGGTCTTGGTGACCTTCAAATTTAGTGTTTTTGTTCTCTCCGTACTGCCCTTTGCCATTAAACAGGGGCAAGTTCTTAGAAAAAGTATGACGACGCCACTTCGTATGCATATCGACGCCAAAGCCACCATAGTAGCCGGTGATAGACGCTAATGTTTCACCAAAGGCATGCAGAGTAAACGCATTTTGGTCGCCGTGTGAATGGCTGATTGAACCAAATGGTGAACATTTAAAGACCATATGGATATGGTTATCACGCTCTGTCATCTTGTTGTGGAAAGCTGCCCAGCCTGTGATAGGGAACACTTTCAACAACGGATCGTTTGACGGCGCTTTTTCTTCAGGCGCATCCCAAAGAATATTAAAACGGAGATCGTCATAGCCAAAGTCCCACCAACCAAAGTTATAGAACTTGGTATGTGCTTCAGTATCACGGCCTTTCAGCTGGTTGTAATACCAAACGTATTCAGGCTTTTGATTTACTCCAGCATAATGCTTGATGTTATAGGCAAGTTTTAACCCAGGGAAGTCACCGATAGAAGATTGGTCGCAGAAGCTGGCTCGTTTCGAGTGAACTGGCATGCAATAAAGTGGGAAGTCTCCTGTGTTTTCGTAGAATGTTTTATTGAACATATCTACACCACAGTATGCTTTTAACAGATCGAAGGCTTCACCTAGGAAGGCTGTTTGAGTATTCCAATAATCTGGACCTTCTGCCCAGCCACCATCTTCACCACCCCATGGCGGATAATGGACGGCATAGTATTCCAACGCATACGCAATATATTCACCAGCTTTAGGATGGTCGTGATAGAGAGCAATACACGTCGGGATAATAGCGGAAGAAATAGATCGAACGCCGTGACTGTTCAATGGGTTATTTAATAGGTCAACGGTGACCTTTAAGTGATGCATAATTTCGTCTAAACGAGTCACTAATGCCTCACGCACTATTGTACGTTCTTCTTCAGTAAAGTGACCATGTAACCAGTCATAGCCCCAAGCCATTGCTGCGATGACGCGGAAGGCTGCTTCGTCGTTGTAGCCGCGAGATGTTACACCGTCTGGATCATAGGACGCGAGTTGAAGCGTCCAAGCTTTAGCTTTGCCAATAAGCTCTTTATCGTCTTTGACAATGCCTGCGATCGCAAGATTACGTGTCGCATTAAGCGCCATCTGGCAATCAACGTACATTTGACGCCAATAAGGTCGCCAGAGAGAGGCTTTGCCAACTGTTTCTTCTGGGTAAGGCTGAGGTTCTGGATAAGGTTCAGTATTGAAAAATTTGGCCGTCGAGTTATTCATGAAGTCATCGAACATGCAGTGAGATTCATCTTTTTTAACTCTTGATTTAAATTCGGCTAGTTCATTGGCTTGGATGAGTAGGCGAGGACGAGCCTCAGCAAGGTTATCTAGGAAGGACAGGTCAAAGTCTCGCTTCTGAACTTCAATAGGTAGTAGGTCAACCAAGTTACCAGCAGAAGTGTCGTTTTCAAGCTTCATGGCCTTGATTGCATCGAATGATTTGTCGTTACTCATACCAACTCTCTTGTATATACGAAGTATGTCTAAAGGGAATAGAAATAATATGCCATATTGTCATACAATAATAAAATACTTCTACGAGTGATTCATGGTTTTTTACGTATTTTGTGACCAATGACAGAATCCACGTCTTCCGTTGTTCTAGAGATATCAGTTTTCCAGTTTGTCAAAATTTAAACGGTAATCGATAAGCCACCATCACAAAAAGTGACCTTTTATTTTTATCCTTGCGAATCTCTAATTCTCTAACTAGCATTTAGTTAACAAAAATATAACAAATTGTTTTGTGTTGTATTTTATTGATACCGGACTCAATAAGTAAGTGGTTATCTTGTGTATGACTGTTTACTTGTGCAGTTTGGCTTTATTTTTGAAACTCATTTTCGAGTTGATAAAACCTAGTTGGTCTTCGTTAGACGTCGTCGAATCACAGTTAGTTGGGTTTTGATTGCGGGCTTTACCATCCTGAATTGTTTGATCACTCTTCAGACGTGCTTGGTATAAGTCATAGGGGAACCACGTTAGGACAAACGTGGCTAGGCAAAGGAGAAATCTTTTGAAGAGATTGCTGACCATTCGCTTATGGATTGGTGTGGCTGCTGCGCTAATCAGCCAACCTCTCATCGCCGAGTCGAGCGGCTATAACTTGACTAAAGGCGTTACTAATATCAGTAACCAAGTTTATGACTTGCATATGCTGATTTTCTACATCTGTTGTGCCATTGCGTTTGTTGTATTCGGAGTGATGTTCTACTCCATTTTCAAACACAGAAAATCTCGCGGCGCCGTTGCCGCTAACTTCCACGAAAGCACTAAAGTCGAAATTGTTTGGACGGTTATTCCGATTATCATATTGATTGCGATGGCGATTCCCGCAACCAAAACTTTGGTGGCAATGGAAGATACATCTCAATCGGATATCACTATCAAAATTACGGGCTCGCAGTGGAAATGGCACTACGAGTACTTTGGTGAAGATGTTAATTTCTTCTCCTTGTTGGCTACATCGCAAAAGCAAATAGACGGTATTGAAGAAAAAGGTGCTCATTACTTGCTTGAAGTAGACAATCCACTCGTTGTACCTATCAATCAAAAAATCCGCTTCTTAATGACATCCGATGACGTAATTCATTCTTGGTGGGTGCCGGATTTTGCCGTCAAGAAAGACACAATCCCAGGGTTTATTAATGAGGCATGGACAAGGATTGACGAGCCAGGTGTTTATCGAGGTCAATGTGCCGAGCTGTGTGGCAAAGCTCATGGTTTTATGCCGATCGTTGTTCAAGCCATGGAACAGAGTGATTACGATGCATGGTTAGCAAGGAAGAAACAAGAAATGGCCTTGGCAGCTGCGGAAGCAGCAAAGTCTCTTGACGCGACACTTCCACTTGATGAACTGATGACAATTGGTGAAGAAGTGTATGCGGGCCGTTGTGCTGTCTGCCATCAAGCAAACGGTGAAGGTATCACGGGGGCTTTTCCTGCCATTGCGGGGAGTGCAGTTGCGACGACCGGAGAGGTGTCGACTCACATCAGCAAAATTGTTGATGGGGTAAATGGAACAGCCATGCAGTCGTTTGCTAACCAATTGACAGACAAAGAAATAGCAGCAGTAGTGACGTACCAGCGAAACGCTTGGGGTAATGATACGGGAGATGCAGTACAAGCCTCTGATATCAATGCGTTCAAAACGCAAGATGGGGAGCAAACCAGCTCCAAGGAGTTATGATGAAAACGGATCCTATGGAAACAGTTAAATCGTCAACGGCGACGGATGCAGAGATGAGTCGTGCAGAAAGCACGGCCATCATTGAAGACGATCATCATCATGATCACGCCCCTTCTGGCTGGGCAAGATGGGTATATTCCACTAACCATAAAGATATCGGGACACTATATCTGTGGTTTAGTTTTGCTATGTTTCTTACTGGCGGTGCGATGGCGATGGTCATTCGTGCAGAGCTATTCCAACCGGGCTTACAGCTTGTAGAGCCAAATTTCTTTAACCAGATGACCACAGTTCACGGCTTAGTGATGGTATTTGGTGCAGTAATGCCCGCATTTACTGGGTTAGCTAACTGGATGATCCCCATGATGATCGGCGCGCCAGATATGGCATTACCGCGCATGAATAACTTAAGCTTTTGGATTCTGCCGTTTGCCTTCTTGATTCTATTGTCATCCCTCTTCATGCCCGGTGGCGGACCTGATTTTGGTTGGACATTCTATGCACCACTTTCTACAACCTATGGTCCCGATAGTACGGCATTGTTTGTTTTCTCGGTACATATCATGGGGATTAGCTCCATCATGGGGGCAATAAATGTCATTGTTACCATTTTCAATATGCGCGCCCCTGGGATGACGTTGATGAAAATGCCACTCTTTGTTTGGACTTGGTTGATTACAGCCTTCCTGCTTATTGCGGTGATGCCAGTGTTAGCGGGTGCTGTGACAATGGTGTTAACAGACAAGTATTTTGGAACCAGTTTCTTTGATGCAGCGGGTGGCGGCGACCCTGTGATGTTCCAACATATCTTCTGGTTCTTTGGCCACCCAGAAGTGTACATCATGATTTTGCCTTCTTTCGGCATCGTCTCTGCAATCGTACCAGCGTTTAGTGGTAAGAAGCTGTTTGGCTACCATTCTATGGTTTATGCGACGTGCAGTATCGCACTGTTGTCTTTCTTGGTTTGGGCGCACCATATGTTTACCACAGGGATGCCAGTGTTCGCAGAGCTGTTCTTCATGTACTGCACTATGCTGATTGCTGTGCCAACGGGTGTGAAAGTATTTAATTGGGTAGCAACTATGTGGCGCGGTGCGTTAACGTTCGAAACGCCCATGCTGTTTGCCATCGCCTTCATTGTCTTGTTTACCATCGGTGGTTTTTCTGGGTTGATGTTAGCTATCGTGCCGGCGGACTTCCAGTATCACGATACCTATTTTGTCGTGGCTCACTTCCACTATGTATTGGTCTCCGGTGCTGTGTTCTCAATTATGGCAGCCGCTTATTACTGGCTGCCCAAGTGGACAGGACATATGTACGACCACAAACTTAGCCTGTGGCATTTTTGGTGCTCGGTTATTTCGGTCAATGTGCTGTTTTTCCCGATGCACTTCTTAGGGTTAGCGGGTATGCCAAGGCGTATTCCTGACTATGCAATTCAATTTGCGGATGTAAACCAGATTGTCTCAATCGGCGGTTTTGCCTTTGGACTGTCGCAGTTGATTTTCTTATGGCTAGTAATCAAGTGTATTAAAGGTGGAGAAAAGGCCGAAGCCAAACCTTGGGACAGAGCGGAAGGGCTAGAATGGACAGTCCCAAGTCCAGCACCGCATCACACCTTTAGTACTCCACCCAAAGTGGATTAGAGAGGTGACTTATGAGCGAGCAAAACCGTAAGTCAAATAAAAAGTTAGTAACGTGGCTTAGTGTTGCTGTTATCGGCATGTTTGGGTTCGGTTTTGCTTTGGTTCCGTTGTACGACATTATGTGTGAAGCATTGGGTATCAATGGTAAAACCAATACGGTGTCCGCGGTGCAACCCGTCGGAATGAGGGCGGACATCTCGCGTACGATTCGTGTTGAGTTTATGGCACACATCAATCCTGATATGCCGTGGACCTTTAAGCCTGAAACCATCTACCTTGATGTTCATCCCGGTGAGGTGATTCAAACCGCTTATTTGGCAAAGAACAATGCGTCGCAATCTATAGTCGGGCAAGCAGTGCCATCTGTATCTCCGGGTACTGGCGCTGCTTATTTTAATAAAATTGAGTGCTTTTGCTTCAACCATCAACCTCTTGATGCTAATGGCGAAGCGGAGATGCCTCTAATTTTCTATATCGAACCTGATATCCCCGAATCAATTCACACACTGACTTTGTCGTACACACTCTACAACATCACAAGCAATGCAAGCGTGCAGGATGCCGTTGAACGCAGTAAGGGTAGCAAAAGCGCACTTAACAGGGAGTTAAGCTATGAGTAAACCTCAATCTTATTACGTTCCAGCTCAGAGTAGTTGGCCAATCGTGGGGGCAATCGCGCTGTTTTTAGTGGCGGTTGGGGCTGGGCTCACGGTTCAACATTTAGAAACAGGTGGAGCGGGTAGTGTCATTGGTAACGTTACTCTAGCGCTTGGCTTTGCCGTGTTGTTGTACATGCTGTCAGGTTGGTTTAGCAATGTTGTCAGTGAGTCATTGGCAGGCTTGTATTCAGATCAGATTACGCGTTCATTTCGTCAAGGGATGAGCTGGTTCATTTTTTCTGAAGTGATGTTCTTCGGTGCTTTTTTTGGGGCGTTGTTTTACGCACGAATGATCTCTGTCCCTTGGCTTGGCGGGGCAGATAACAATGTGATGACTCACGAAGTACTGTGGCCTGGATTTGAAGCGATGTGGCCTTTGACGACAACGCCAGCAGGTGACACGACTCAGGCGATGCCATGGCAAGGGTTACCGTTGAAGAACACGATCATATTGCTGCTCTCTTCGATTACGCTACATATGGCACATGTCAGTTTAGAGAAAAACAAACGAACAGCACTCATCGTCTGGCTTGAGATTACTATCGTATTAGCGGTGTTTTTCCTTTATTACCAAGCGGTCGAATATGCGCATGCATACCAAGATATGGGGTTGACCTTACAATCTGGGATATACGGCAATACCTTCTTCATGTTGACTGGATTCCATGGCCTACATGTGTGTTTAGGGACGATCTTCTTGATTGTACTCTTGTTTCGAATCGCTAAAGACCATTTTACTCCCAAAGACCATTTCGCATTTCAGGCAGGCAGTTGGTACTGGCACTTTGTTGATGTGGTTTGGCTGTGCCTCTTTGTTTTTGTTTATGTACTTTAACTCAGATTTTAGAAAACTGACTTAATAAGGACGAGGGTTAGGAGCAAGTAATCCGCTTTGAAGGGCGATGATCAAAAGAATAATAACGATCGCAGAAAACAAGACACGGCGACCCAGATAGTGACTCATTGGTTTATCAGAATCAGGGTCGTCTCGCACCATTCGAATTAGGGCAAGCGCTAAGTTAAAGATGATGAAAAGTAACAGCAGTACTAAAACAATCTTAAACAATAGTGTCGGTGACATTGAAGTTCCTCACGTGGCCTGGTTCAAATCAGTGAAATTCTGGGTCGGCTTTGTATTAACTGTGGTTGTGTTTTCTACTTTGGTCAAATTAGGTTTGTGGCAGCTACAGCGAGGTAACGACAAATCGCATATGGAGTCGATGTTGGCTCAGCGAAGTAAGCAGTCTCCGATCTCGTTGAGCGCTGTCCATTTTTCAAACACGTCCCAGTCAAACAGTGATTATCTTGATTGGATAGGCGTCCCCGTGTTTGCTGAGGTCACACCTATTCCAGAGCTTTTCTATTTGGATAACCAGACCTTTGAAGGCCAAGTTGGCTATTTGGTGTATCAGCTTATTATCGATGGCCAATCACGTTTTTTACTTCTTGAACTAGGATTCGTTAAAGGAATGGAGCAAAGACAGTCATTGCCAGTTGTTGAGCAGTTAACCCACCCTCTGATGATAACCGGGCGTTTATATCAAAAGATGGACAGCCCTTTAGGTAATGAACTCTATCCTGAAGATTTTACCTCTTCGACTTCTACCAGATTTCGAATTCAGAACTTAAATATAGGTTCATTGGCAGAGCTTACTGGTAAGCCCCTGCAAGCATGGGCGTTGCAACCTATCGATTCAACAACGCCTTATGCTCACCCATGGAAACCATTGTCTATGAACTCGAGCAAACACTATGGATACGCTTTTCAGTGGTTCTCCATGGCGTTGGTATTTGCTTTCGTAGTAGGTATTGCCGTGTATCGATGGGGCAGAAAAACTCATTCAGCAAGACATTAGGAGCGTTTATGAGCACAGGGATGACGACACATTCGCTAAAGCCCAAAGCCGTGTTAAGAGGACGACTTACGCTACTGGCGTTGATTCTGTTTTTTGCGTTGCCGTTTATCGTCGCGAAGGCAATTCTGAGTAACCATTGGTATCAATCTGGCGTAACCAATCATGGTCAGCTGTTGGAGCCTCGTGTGACGTTTGAGTCACTAGGAATGGTGAACCCTCTTCAAGGAGAGAGTTGGCAGCTTGGTTTTATGCTTCCTGCTACATGTGATGATGCATGCTTAAATCGCTTATACGTCATGGGGCAAACGTACTTAGCGCTAGGAAAGTATAAAGAGCGCGTGACACCTGTTGTTTATGTACAGACCGGACAAGTAGTGCCTGAACTACCGACTTCGGTGACAGTGTTGACCGTTAACGATGCTTTCTCTGCTTTAGTGCCATCACAAGGGTATGTCATTACCGACACGTTAGGTCAAGTCGTGATGTTTTTTGAACCCACAACCAAGGAGCAACAAATCGCCCATAGCAAGGGGTTGTTATCCGACCTAAGAAAGTTACTTAAGTTATCTCGAGTAGGGTAGACGCGAAAGGTTAAGTACACCAGTGTTGAAGGCATAAGGAGTTGCAATGAGACTGATAGATTTGGTGAAAGGGGCGTTAATACTGACCGTTATTGTTATCGCAATGGGGGCTTATACACGCCTTGCTGATGCGGGTTTAGGTTGTCCGGACTGGCCAGGTTGTTATGGTCATCTTACGGTTCCGAGCAATAACGTTGATGTTGTGGTTGCTAATACTCTTTTTCCCGAACGAGCGGTGGAGCCTCACAAAGCTTGGCTCGAAATGATACACCGCTACTTGGCGGGAACTCTGGGTCTGGTGGTGTTCGCCATAACCTATCTTGCGTTAAGAAATGAGCGTGCACGACTAGGGGTGACTTTGTCGGTGTCGTTATCTTTAGTGATCGTGTTTCAAGCTGCGCTGGGGATGTGGACGGTAACGCTTAAGCTGATGCCCATTGTAGTCATGGGCCACCTGATAGGTGGTTTTACAATGTTTTGTTTACTGTTTTTCACATATTTAAGATTACGTCCGAATGCGATAGCGACGCGACAGGATAATAAAGCGAAATCTAAATCTGAGGTAAGTGTGACCTTTCAGCCAACAGTGGTTGAGGCTAATACCGTGACTAGTGAGCCAAAGATAATTGGTCGTCGACTCAAAATATTGGCTGGCTTGGCTCTTGTCGCAACCATCTTACAAATAATACTCGGCGGTTGGGTATCTTCAAATTATGCCGCTGTGGTGTGTACCGCTTTGCCTATTTGTGAAGGCGAATGGGTGCGCTATCTCGACTTCAAAACCGCTTTCACTCCGGTTCATTTTGGCTTTGACAATTACGAGTTTGGCGTGCTTGATTATGCTGCAAGAATGACCATCCATGTGAGTCATCGTTTTGGTGCTATTGCGGTGACTTTACTCGTTGGGATATTAGGGCTGTGCTTGTTACAACATAAGCAGCGCGTGGTACGCAACGTCGCAGTACTTTTATTGGGACTGCTAGCGATTCAACTTGCACTAGGCGTCAGTAATGTGGTGTTCCATTTACCTTTACCAATAGCTGTTATGCATAATCTGGGCGCTGCGCTACTTCTATTAAGCCTAATTCAAGCTAACTATATTATGTGGAATATACGGTACGCTCAATCAGAAAAGCCGACACTGAAAGTCATTGAGTCGGAGAATAAAGTTGAGAGACTGAAAGCATCTGGAGACAAGGAGAGTTCTCTATGAATAAACTGACAATGGCGGCAACAAGTCGTGTGGATTCCGTCGTTAAACCAAGACTCAACTGGCGTGTCTATTTAACCTTGACCAAACCAAAAGTGGTCGCATTAATGATCTTAACAGCTTTGGTTGGGATGTGTTTGGCGATACCGGGCGCTTTGCCTGTTCAGGCGACCGTGCTGGCTTTATTGGGTATTGCGTTAATGGCGGGCTCTGCAGCAGCTTTCAACCATCTAATTGACCGTCGAATTGATGCTGTCATGGCAAGGACCCATAAACGTCCGTTGCCATCAGGAGACTTGAGTGTTGGTAAAGTCTTTACTTTTGCACTGAGTATTGGCGTACTAGGTTTTGCAATATTAGCTGTGGGGGTTAACTGGTTAACCGCTTGGCTTACATTTGCTAGTTTGCTTGGCTACGCTGTTGTGTACACCTTATATTTGAAGCGAGCGACGCCACAGAATATTGTTATCGCGGGTATTGCTGGTGCGATGCCGCCGTTGTTAGGTTGGACCGCGGTAACAGGGGAACTGCACGCTAATGCTTGGTTACTGGTAATGATTATCTTCATATGGACACCACCTCATTTTTGGGCATTGGCGATTCATAGAAAAGACGACTATGCGAAAGCCGATATTCCTATGCTTCCGGTGACTCACGGGGTGGAATACACCAAGACTTCTATTTTGCTTTATACCATTTTATTGGCACTGGTGTGCTTATTACCCGCTTTAGTTGGAATGACAGGATTGGTGTATTTGGCCGGTTCCACCTTCTTGAGTGCGGGTTTTATCTATTACGCTTGGAAGTTAAAGTATGCGGCAACAGAAAAGACAGCAATGGATACTTTTAAATTCTCCATTATGCATTTGATGATTTTATTTGTAGTGTTGCTGGTGGATCACTACCTACCAATTTAAATCTTCAATAATAAAAAACAGCCATCACAATGTGATGGCTGATAGGGCGTTTGGATTTAAACTAGCTGCCAGGAAAGATCTTCGGTCATGTTAATCCATCCCATCTAACAAAAGTGCAGTTTAGAATTAGAACGTGACGATAGCGCCAACACGTCCTGCCGTATCTTTGTCGCCTTTAAGGTCTTTTGAGATACCTGCGTAAGTCGTGAAGTAATTAGTAAATTTGTAGTGTACGCTTGCCGCGATGTTTTGGTCTGTTTCGTCAGCGATATCAAACTTAACTTGTTGGAATGCAGCTGCAAGACGAATACGGTCTGTTAGGTCGTATTTAGATGCTACTTCAAAACCTTTATAGTCTTGGTCTAGCAATTTCCCTTGGGTATATAAACCACCAAGATATAGGTCATTTAGCTGATAACCCGCACCAACTAGAACGTTTTGGCTTGTTGCATCTGGTGAAATTTTTAAATTACCAGTTTTCACTTTGACGTTTTCGTCTTTTTGGTAAGCGTAACCTGCACCAAAGCTCAAATCTCCTAACTGGTACTGTGCCGCGATACCATAACCTTGGTCTACTGTACCTGATAGTTCATTGCCGTATTTCTTGAATGAATCAGCGGCGCCGCCGCCATTAGCGTTAGCTTTAACTTTTAGGTCACCGAATGTACCGATATACAACAGTTGGTTGGTTGTACGGTCAGCAGTTGCTGTTTTGTTACCCGCTTCGCCACCGAATGCGTCAAGAATATCAGTGTAGTCAGTAATAATGCCTAAAGAACCATCCGTTTTACCGTATTGGAGTTCATTGTTTTCACCTGCAATACCAACATATAGATAACGGTTATCATATCCAGCACCGTTATTGTCGCCAGAACGGTTGATTTCTTCTTCAAAGAAACCTTTAGCATTAACGCCGTCAGCAATTTCAGTAGTAGCAAGGACGTTTACACGAGCACGACTATTGTCTGCAACGGTTCTATCATTACTGCTCTTGTCAAAATCAGCACGCGCTTCAGCTCGACCGCCCACTGCTAGGTTCAGATTATCACCTTTATATACGTCAGCTGCATTTGCTGCCGTAGCTGATAAACCTGCAATAATAGCCGCTGTTAAAAGAGAAACTTTCTTCATGTTAAATCCCTATTTAGTCTCTAATAAGTTTTATTATTAATACGCTCTTGGCTCGTCGTATCTATAAATAGGCTAAATGATTATTAACAAAGCTATAAGTGCAGACAAATGGAATTATAGTTTCAGGAAATAGCTAATAGAATATATTTTCCGTGATGATCTTTACGGATAAATTAAATTATATTCAAAAATACGCTCTAAGTTACGTTCTATCGGTACTTGCGAGAGTATTATGTAATCTTGGGTAATATTATGTATTAAATGTAATATTATGTCGTACTATAAAGGTACGATGTTTATATAAAACTGAATGGTTAGATAATAACGTTTATACTTAAAAGTATGACGTAGTTAAAATAATTGGCAGTTACTAACAATATAGGACTGGATAAGAAATGACCATAACATACTATTACGGCCATAATTTGAATGTTCTGTCAGAAAGTAGTGCTTAGGTTTGCGCAGTGTTAGCGCTGGGTTACTTCTAGCTTTCTAAACAATAGCGATAGTGAAAAGCAGAGTAAAAAGTAGCATAGGCCCACGATTAGCCAGATCTCAAATATCAATCCAGACGAATTAGCGATTTCAGTGCCAACAAATGTCATCTCTTGTATCGAAATCAGTGAAACAATCGAGGTGTCTTTGACTAAGGATATGGCTTGACCGGCTAAAGCGGGGCTTATAGCAGTAAGCACTTGAGGGGCTATAACGTCACGATATTGATGCCATGTAGACAAACCTAATGACTGGCCAGCTTCCCACTGACCTTTTGGTATAGCGTTAAGCCCTGCTCTGACAATTTCAGCAACATAGGCTGAGGAAAGCAGCCCTATGCATATTACGCCGGATAGTAAGTTCTCCCACAGTGATTGAGGGCCGAATAAGAAGGATTGCCAGCCACTAATTTCACTACTACTACCACGAAGTAATTCAGATAACCCCAGTAATGGAATTAGCTGATTGGAAATGAAGAAATAAAAAATAAATATGAATACGAGTGGTGGAATATTCCTCACCAGCTGAATAAAGATATTTGCCGGAACCCGCAAAAACACCATATTTGAGTGCTTCGCTAGTCCAAGTAGGGTGCCTAGGGAAAGCGCCAACAGCATACCCCAAATACTAAGGCGTAATGTCGAGATGGCGCCTTGAACGAAGTAAGGCAGTCCACCATTGCTTGTGGGAGTAAACACCAACTCAAAAGCCTGAGACCATCGCCAATGGTAATTAATACCGATGGAAGAGCGATAGCCGAGCCACGCTAGTAGTACAACCAGCACGGTAATAAGTACAAGATCTAAAGTGGATAAGCGCCACTTCTTTTTCATTGCACCATTGGGATATTTACGGCCTGTTGAGTCGGTGTTCATCATAATATTTACTGTCCGCCGGCGATTTGATCTTGCCAATCAAGAGTAGAGAACCAGTACTCATAGCGATCTTTTAGCCAACCATCATCGGTACGAGCCTGAATCCACTGATCAAAGAATGCTTTTTTGTCCTCTTCACCCAAGCGCACTGCGAATGCCTCGTTACCTTTTGATAAACGCTCACTAAACGGAATAAACAGGGCATTGGCGTGTTTAATTGCTTCATGCTCTGGCTTAGGGCTAGATGCGATCACTGCATGCGCATTACCGTTGAGTACTTCTTGAAACGCTTGGGCATCATCGTCAAATTGTA
Source organism: Vibrio mediterranei (assembly GCF_900088415.1). Lineage (GTDB taxonomy): Bacteria > Pseudomonadota > Gammaproteobacteria > Enterobacterales > Vibrionaceae > Vibrio > Vibrio mediterranei. The sequence continues at coordinate 771,104 of NZ_FLLQ01000001.1, read as the reverse complement.
AGACTTTAGCTTTAGGGAAGGTTTCACGAGCAACTTGAACCGTATAGGCGCCTCGTCTTGCCGCGATCTTAACTCGACGAGAATCGAAGTCTTCAATGGTCGAGAAGCCTTCCGCAAGTTTCTTACTGGCGGCAATTTGAACTCCTGAATGAGAGTAAGGTGTAGTAAAGAGAACACTCTTAGAACGCTCTGGTGTGATCGACATACCCCCGATGATTACATCAAATTTTTGCGCCAATAGAGCTGGAATAATGCCGTCCCACGCAGTTGGAACAAATTCTACTTTCCAGCCTGAGTCCTCTGCGAGGCGTTTAGCAACATCGATTTCAAAACCAATTAAATCACCTTGTTTGTCACGCATAGCCCATGGAACAAAGGTGGACATACCAACGCGTAGCGTGCCTCGTTCATTGATCTTGTCGAGGTTTGGAGTGTCACTGGCAGTGACACCTAGAGACACAGCCATACCAATAGCTGCGGTAGTGATGGCTCTAATTATATTTTTGAGTTTTCCTTGCATAGTCTGACTCCTTGATTGCGATTTAAGTTAAATCGATTGCGATTGGTTTAAGCGATGCTCCAACCAAGCGGATAAAGCTGATAACGTAAGTGTTAGTACTAAATAAATAGCGGCCACGGTAAACCAAATTTCAAAAGGCATGGCCGTTTCTGAAACGATGTTGCGACCCTCTGTGGTTAAATCGAAAATAGCCATAACGCTGACGATGGATGAGTTTTTTATTAGCGATACGATTTCATTGGTGAGTGGAGGGACAGTGCGTCTCACGACTTGAGGCAGTATCACATCGTAATAGGTGTAGAATCGCGACAAACCTACTGAGCGGCAGGCTTCAAACTGCCCTTTAGGGATACTGTTTAAGCCTGCTCGCAATATCTCAGCTGTATAAGCACCTTGAAATAAAGCCAGCGCGAACACGGCAGTAGAAAAACGATCAAGACCTATAATTGGACCAAACACAAAGTAAAGCAGGTAGATTTGAACAAGTAGTGGTGTATTTCGAATCCCTTCGACATAACAATGAGCTATGCCACGACCAACGACTGAGTTTGATGTTTTAAGTAAGGCAGTAATGAGTCCAAACAACAAGGTGAAAACGAGCGCTAGTCCACTGACTTTGAGTGTTACGACAAGTCCTTCAAGCAGCTCAGCGGGCCACCACTGTCCATCTTCATAAAAGGCGAGGTAATCGGGTACGCGTTCCCATTGCCAGCGATAGCCCATCGCTTCAGCTCCGCTATCGAGCAGCCAAACAAGCGCAACAGTGACTAATGCGATCTGTAACAATGCCGATAGAACTGGCTTAATAATCTTTAATATCATCAGTGATTTAAGATCTTATCTAAGAAGGCTTTTGTTCTAGGGTGTTGCGGATTATCAAAAATCTGGCTCGGCGGAGCAGATTCTAGAATTTGTCCTTCATCCATAAAGATTACCCGGTCTGCCACACGTTTGGCGAAACCCATTTCATGAGTAACACAGAGCATGGTCATCCCTTCTTCTGCCAGTTCAACCATCACATTGAGCACTTCACTGATCATTTCAGGATCGAGCGCAGAAGTCGGTTCATCGAACAGCAATATGTCAGGCTTCATACAAAGAGAGCGCGCTATTGCCACCCTTTGCTGCTGACCACCGGATAGTTGAGAAGGGTACTTGTTCGCTTGCTCGGCGATTTTCACGCGCTCAAGCATTTCGAGTGCACGAGATGTGGCCTCTTTTTTAGATAGCTTGAGTGTGCGAATAGGCGACAGAGTGAGGTTTTCTAACACAGTAAGGTGTGGAAATAAATTGAAGTGCTGGAATACCATACCAACTTGTCCGGGCTTTATTCCAGTAGAGTTGATAGCTTGCCCCAATACTTGTATGTCACCATTATTGTATTGCTCTAATCCGTTAATGCAGCGGATTAATGTGGACTTTCCTGAGCCTGAAGGGCCGCAGATTACGACAATTTCACCTTGGAGGACTTCGAGGTTAATTGCTGAGAGAGCTTGGAATTCTCCAAACCATTTATCGACGTTGTTAAAGCTGACAGCGTTCACTTGGAACCCATTGTTTTTGTTATATGCGTCTACATTAGCAATATCGTTAAGCTATAACAAGCGCTTGAGAAGTTAGTTGAATAATAAGTGTGTCAGAAGTGATTTCACACTTCTGACACCAGAAGATTTAATGGTCTACTTGTCGAGGGAGCTCAGATAAAAACGCTTGAAAGCTGCTTTCTCGTACTTTTTCCAGAACAAAGCGAAGCTCTTCGATAAGGTCCGCCTTTGCCCAATCTATGCGGATGTCGATCGGTGCGAGATGCGCAAATTCAATACGCAATGAAGCAGAAACTGTACCTCGTTTGTCTCCACCCGCTGATAAGGCCGCTTCTAAAGCGTTAATAAGCGCATCGGGCAAAGTTGCTTCATAGTCTGGTTTATATTGAGGGGCCTCAATGTGCTCCAATACCGCTTGGGAATTTATAGCCGTTTGTTCAATAAATACTCGACTGAATTGCTCTAAGACTTGATGTCCCTCTAACATATTGCCAGCCACGGCAATAGTTGGATAGTTAAGGTGACCAATGTAGGCAATATTGTCGCTGCCATCTAACGCAGCGGATGCTCCGTTTTGGTCCATAACAAGACATTGTCGCTGACTATGTCCTGAGTCTAACGCAGTCAGTTCGTTGATAATATCTCTGGCGGAAGTACCTTGCTGTAATTTGTTTTTGGCAAAGTCTGCATACCAAGGATTGGTAAATAACCCTTGGGTAGCACATGCACCAACGGAGCGCCAAGAATGATTGACATATCCGCCAACGCAAGGACCACCGGTCGCAGTAATGGACGCGGAGGTTCCGGTTAATGGATTAAAATGTAATAGAGATATTGTCATAGTCTTCTGGAAAATGGGAGGCGCAGTGCCTCCACTTATAATTGAAGTTAGTAGCCGATTAATTGGCCAATGAATAGTGCGACCCAGCTTAGTCCGTATACCATAAGCATGAATGGCATAATGGCTTTAAGCCATTGTTCGTAAGAAACTCGTCCCAATGCCAGCATAGCTAAAGTACCGCCCGACGTTGGAACAATTAGGTTGGTTAAACCATCGCCAACTTGGAAGGCAGTAATCATCAACTGACGACTCATTCCTACCAAATCAGCAACAGGAATTAGAATTGGCATAGTTACCATTGCTTGTCCTGAACCTGATGGTACAAACAAGTTGATAATACCTTGCACGACACTGGCTACGATCGCAGAGATGGCAATAGGCATATCTTGGATTAGAGAGCTCAGCGCATTAACGATGGTATCGATGATCTGTGCTTGATCTAGAATCACTTGAATGGATGCCGCGACACCGATTACCAAAGCACCTGCGGTTACACCTGATGCACCAACCATCATTTCTTTGACGATTTGGTTAGCATTCATTTTGTTGATGATACCGATAACGATCGCCATGAGCAGGAATAAACCTGCAATCTCATTGATGTACCAACCATTGGCGAAAACGCCGTAAAGCATCACGCCAAGGCCCGCAACAAAAGCAGCAAGCGTGAGCTTGTTCTCTCGATTCATCGAATATTCGCTAAGATCTTTCTTAAGACCGGTAGAGTCATCTTGCTCTACAAAGTCCATTTTGGTGACTTTCTTGCAGATAAAGAGTGAAAGAAGAGCCAGCGAGGCGATAACGAGAGCGGTACGCAGACCAGCGCCAGAGAAAGTAGGGAGCTCTGCAATACCTTGAGCAACACCTACGGTATATGGGTTAATAGGTGACAAAGCAAAACCGACACCGATACCACCTACTGCCATTACGGTGCCTACTAGACTTGAATAGCCGACTGCTGCGGAAATCAAAACAGCGACCGGGACCAACGCAATATTGTTTTCAAAACCAACCGCCACGCCGAAGAAACCATAAATAAACGTACCAATAGTGATTATTAGGTTACGGTTTTCTACTCCTACGCGATTTACTGCGACACCAATTGCATTTTCTAATGCACCGGAACGTTGCAGAATATGGAACAACCCACCAGCGATAAACACAATGAACAGGTAAGGTGCTGCACTAATCAAGCCTTTCGGAATGGCAACGAAAATATCGAAGAAATGTACCGATGGTGCATCTTGAAGGTACGTGAACGATTCCGGAACTACCGTTGTTCTTCCATCAACAACGGCTCTTTCAAATACGCCTGCTGGAACGATGAACGTGAGCAAGTAAGTTGCCACTAAAATGCCAAAAATTAAGACCATAGGGTCTGGCATTGACTTGTACCAGGGGCGTTTTGATGTTGTGTCAATCTGATTGGTCATTTCCATGTCCAATATTCTCCATAGTTTGATTCTAGGTTGATTCTTTACGTTTTTATATCGCTAGGCAGAATTCTTTTAGTACTTGTAAAGATGCTTGTAAGTCTTCCTGAGTAATCGCTTCGTCAGGATGATGACTTACGCCATCAGTGCATCGCATGAACAGCATTGCGATGTCGGTTAGAGAGCTGACCGCGAGGCCATCGTGACCAGCTCCACTGAATAAGGTTTTCGGTTTAATACCACAAGTTTCGATAGCTTGAGTTAGCTTATCTGACAGGGCCTTTGAACATTGAACGGCTTGTTGCTCATAGGTCTGCGTATGGTCGTAACTGAGATTGAGTGCGTTAAGTTGTTGCTGAATTGACGCTAAAAATGTCGCTCTTGCGTTACGGCGCTTCTCATCAATAGGAGAGCGAAGTTCAACGGTAATATGCGTTTTCTGTGGGATGACGTTCACGCCGTTAGGGTAGTTTTCTATTTTTCCTATCACGCCAACGAGATCTCTATCACTTTTACACAGGGCGTCAAAAGTGCTGATTACACTTGCAGCGCCGACAAGAGAGTCTTGGCGGTTGTGCATTGGAACAGTACCAGCATGTCCCGCTTTGCCATGAATGGTTATGGTATGTCTTTCTATCCCAGTGATAGCGGATACAACACCGACTGGCAGTTGTTCGGCTTCAAGCTGTGGACCTTGTTCTATGTGCAGCTCAACAAAACCAATGACTTCTTCTGCGTCGTAGGCATCATTCTCTATTTGCTGTGTCTCACAACCAAAGTCGTGAAGTGCGTCTTGCAGCGATACCCCTTGTGGATCCTTAGCGTCGAGCATTGCAGGGTCGAAAATACCGGAAATGGCTTTCGAGCCGAGTAGTGTTGATTGAAAGCGAGTGCCTTCTTCATCACTAAAGGCGATGACATCAATGTTGTACGGAAGTTGAATATCTTGCTGGTTCAGGTGGTGAACGAGAGCGAGTGGGGCAACGACTCCCAAAATTCCATCGTACTTACCACCATTAGGAACGGTGTCTTGATGTGAACCAAAGATGAGAGTCTTTGCGTTTGATTCCGCGCTGGCGTATCGGCCAATTAGGTTGGCGGCATTGTCCATTCTCACTGACATGCCTGACTCCATCATGTATTGCTTCAGTAGATTGATGGCCTCTTTATGTTCTTTTGTGGCACAAAGGCGGGTTACGCCTTCTACATCAGGGTTGGTTGTCTCAGAACATTTTGCTAGTTGCTCAAGCCAATCCCAAGCTAGTGATGAAGTGAATGCAATGGTCATATTTATTCTCGTTTTTGATGCTGCGTTTACTTATTTATCATGATAAATTGGCAAAATACACTATTTATCATGATAAATGCAATCGATGTCGTCGCTTTTGTGAGTATGATTTGTAACGATATTGAGAGCTAATAACCTTGTGTTTTAAGGTAACTGCTTCACCCGACAGGGCGTTTCAGTTACCGTAGACATTGAAATCGAGTAAAAATAGAGGTGTCTTTTGACCGTCAAAAAACGACGAACCGAAAACGTAGCGTCAGCGATTAAAAAATGGATTGTGGAACAGAAGCTTCAGCCAGGAGATAGACTTCCTAATGAAGTGGAAGTGATGGAAATGTTTGACGCCTCAAAAAGCACAGTGCGCGAATCGATGCGACTATTAGACGCTCAGGGGCTATTGCAGACAAAAACGGGCCCCAAAGGTGGTGTCTTCGTTTCCGAAGTCTCTGAAGAAAAAGCGCAAATGTTGCTGAGTAATTATCTATTCTTCAAGGAGACTTCAATTGAAGATTTGTATCAGCTACGTCTCGCATTAGAGCCCCAACTTGCCGCCAGTTTAGCGGGTAAACTAACGTCGAATCAGCTCAAAGAGCTAAAGGACCAAACCAAATTGTATGCTGAGCCTCCTCGTGATATTTATGAAGAGCGAGAGCATCACTTAGCGTCGATTGAATTCCATCGTATTTTGGCAAGTTTTTCCTCCAATGAGTTACTAAAACTGGTTATCCGCTTTACTGCTCAAATGTTGTCAGATATGACAATCTACAAGAAGCTATATGAGCCAGAAAATTACGATCTCTGGCGCACAGGTATAGATAGCCAACTTTCATTAATTGAGGCATTGAGAGTTGGTGATTCTGAAATGGCGTATAAAGTCATGCAGAAACATATGAAAACCGCGTTGAAACTAATGAAACTTCAAGAAGTTGAAATGGAGAATCGTTTTCTTGATGTAATTTAGGTCATAATGACTCAGATGTGTTTTAATGTTGTGATTGTGGTCTAGGTCTAAATGACTGTTTTAATTGTGATTTTTGTGTTAAAAGTCTTTAATTACAATAAGATAAAAATTGGCACACGTTATGCTATAGAGACTTCAGGAATAATCAGCTTTGGCAAAGTACCAAGGCACGAATTAAAATACTGGAGTCCTCATTATGTTCTGTATTCAATGCGAACAAACTATTCAAACCCCTGTTGCTAAAGGGTGTTCTTATACTCAAGGTATGTGTGGCAAAACGTCTGAAGTTTCTGACCTACAAGACGTATTAGTGTATACCCTTCAAGGGGTTTCATTCTGGGCCGATCAGGGTCGTAAATTCGGTATCGTAGACCAAGAAATCGACCAATGGGCGCCTAGAGCATTCTTTTCTACACTAACTAACGTTAACTTCGACCCTGAACGCATCATCGAGCTTGCCAATCTGGCTGCAACATATAAAGCGCGTCTTCAAGAACAAGTTCAAGCTGCCTCTCTAGTACAAGGTATCGCGATTGATGAACTTTCTTCTGCTGCTCAGTTTGACTTACCAACTACAAAACAAGCGCTATTAGAATTTGCTCCGACTGCAGCGGTAAACCGTGGTCACGATAGTCTACATGAAGACGTGATTGGCCTTCGTTTACTCTGTCTCTATGGTCTTAAAGGTGCAGCCGCCTACCTTGAGCATGCTCGTGTGCTCTCTCAAAAAGACGAAGCGGTCTATGGTGAGTATCACCAAATTATGGCTTGGTTAGGTACTGACCCTGTCGATTTAGAGCCATTACTGAATACCTCGATGCAAATTGGTCTTATGAATTACAAGATCATGGAAATGCTAGATAAAGGTGAAACGGAAACCTTCGGTCACCCTGAGCCGACTCAAGTTAACGTTAAAACGGTAAAAGGCCACTGTATTCTAGTGTCTGGCCATGACCTTCATGACTTAGAGAAAATCCTTCAGCAAACAGAAGGAAAAGGCATTAACGTCTACACCAATGGTGAGATGCTCCCAGCTCACGCTTACCCAGAGCTTAAGAAGTACCCTCATTTAGTTGGTAACTATGGCAGCGCATGGCAGAACCAGCAAAAAGAGTTTGCCAACTTCCCTGGTGCGATTGTCATGACGTCGAACTGCTTGCTTAACCCTAATGTCGGTCAATACGCGGACCGTCTGTTCACGCGCAGCATTGTAGGTTGGCCAGGTGTGGCGCACATTGAAGGGGACGATTTCAGTCAAGTGATTGAATGTGCACTTGCGCAAGACGGCTTCCAGCACGACGAAATTGAACACATGATCACGGTTGGGTTTGGTCGCAATGCGCTAATGCAAGCAGCACCAGCAGTTGTCGAACAAGTGAAAGCGGGTGCAATCAAGCATTTCTTCTTGGTTGGTGGTTGTGATGGAGACAAGGCAGAGCGTAGTTACTACAGCGATTTTACAGCTCAAGCTCCGGAGGATAGTGTTATTCTGACGCTGGCGTGTGGCAAGTTCCGCTTCAACAAAAACCAGTTTGGTGACATCAATGGTATTCCTCGCCTATTGGATGTGGGTCAGTGCAATGATGCTTACTCTGCTATCCAATTGGCGTTAGCGCTTGCTGATGAGTTTGATTGTGGCATTAACGAATTGCCACTGACTCTCGTCCTATCTTGGTTTGAGCAAAAAGCGATTGTCATCTTGTTGACACTCTTCGCTTTAGGCGTTAAAGGCATTTATACCGGTCCAACGGCTCCTGCATTCCTTACAGATAACCTGCTTAGCATCTTACAAGAGAAGTTTGATATGCGTGGTATTTCTACCGTAGAAAACGACTTAAAGACGATTTTGGCAGCGTAAAAAAAGGTACTAGAAATGGCGTTTAAGGCGCCATTTCTTATTCAGAGGAATGATGTAATGGCATGGTCCCAATCAGATACGATAGAACTGACATGTACTAAAAAGTGGTTTGAAACACCAGATTCGGTATCGTTTGAACTTGCTTCAAAGTCCGGCGAGACTGAATTTCAATTCAAACCGGGTCAATTCTCATCGCTTGGCTTTGATATTGACGGCAGTAAAGCGTATCGAGCTTATTCAATTAGTTCAGTACCGGGAAGTAAAACGCTCAAATTCACAGTGAAGCGCGTCGCAGGCGGTTTGGTGTCAAACCATATTGTTGAGCAGCTTGAAGTTGGTGCTCAGGTAGAAGCGTTAGCACCACTTGGTCATTTCAATAATATTGACTGTCAGCCCAAAAACAAAGTCCTAATGATCAGCGCGGGATGTGGTATCACACCTGTCATGTCCATGGTCGATCAGTGGCTAGTGGACGGTGCAGATGTCAATATCGAATTTCTCCATCTTGCGAAGAGCAAACAAGATGCAATTTACTTTGATAGGTTGGTTGAGCTTAACCAAACGGTCGATAACTTCGCACTAAAAATGTTGCTTGAAGACAATTCTGGCACAGATTTTCCGCAAGGTTTGATAAATCTTGAATGGCTAACGTCGTTAATTCCTGACTTTCATGAACGCACCGTTTATTTGTGTGGTCCAACGGGCTTTATGGAGGTAGTCAAATCTTCCCTAGAGCAAGCCAACTTTGATATGTCGGAGTTCCATCAAGAAAGTTTTACGCCGACTGATGTTACGGTAGACATGGAAGAGGGCGTTGTAAAAGTAGCGGTGCCTGACTTTGGTGTTGAGCTTGATGCTGATAAGGGAACCTTGTTAATTGATGCCTTGGAGAAGGGAGGCGTGCCGGTTATTGCAGCTTGCCGCAGTGGTATTTGTGGTTCATGCAAATGTAAGGTGAAAGTTGGCCAAGTAGGCTCTACCAGCTACGAAACGTTGACTGAAGAAGAGAAAGCTAATGGATTTGTGCTGGCTTGTTCCAGTACCATTAAATCGGATGTAGAAGTGAGCTTGTACTGACGGATTGTTGATAATTTGCACTGTTTTGGGAGGGCGTATCGACTAGTTCGAGCGCCCATTTTTTTAACGGGTTTTTATATCAACTCTAGGTATGACTTTTTGAGCAAGATGAACAAGACTGTGCTTGCTTGATCAACTGCTGGAAGTGAGCATCATCAAATGACTTTGAAGTGGGCTCCAAGTGAGATTGGGGACAAGGGTTGGTCACATAATGACTGGGACTCAATAAGGCATAGGCAGCGAGTAAGGCGATAGCAAGAGCGAAAAGACGTTTCATGGTAAATCAATATGAAATAAGTGATGAGTTACCATAACGAATGGCTTTTAGAAGGTCGTTTCTAAGAGTATTAATAATGATTAACTTAATCCTTAGTGTTACTCCATCATGTGCGGAAAGAAAACACGGGTTAGAATAACTATCACAGTGACTATCAGATACATAATATAGAGCGAATGCAGTCGGTTACTCGGATATCTGTGAACGTAAATCAGTCGAATATAGAAAATACAAACGGCTGCAATGAGCAGCAAGATAACCTCTATCAAGTTTCCTAAGCTTTGTGCACCTACGCCAAACACTGCCAGTACAGACCAAGCAGCGAAGACCATTAGAGGCAAAAACGCATCTCCCCAACTCAACGCCCCTTTGCGGTAGGCGTGAACACCCCCCGGAAAGGCGACTAAGTAGTACGCGCTTAGACAAAAGCAGAAAAAAACGACCAACACGGCTCCTCCAATTCATTGATAAATAAATTATTGCACAGGCGTATAGTTATATCTGTGGAGAAGTGTCATAGGTTTGTATGGAAGCAAGGAAAAGAATGCGAGAAACAAAAGTGGTGAGTACAATTCGCGTTATATTTGCTCTATTGACTCACCAAGAACAGTTAGACTAATGCGCTCAGAGATTCTAGTGCAGATGCACGGTTTTCTGCGGCAGGTTCATCACCCATGTTTAGCGCTTCGGCGTAAATGAATTCCACATCCGTCATACCAAGGAAGCCTAAAATCGTAGCAAGATAATCATTCATACTGTTGCGAGGTGTATCTTTGTGAATGCCACCACGAGTGGTTAATACCACTACTTCTTTCTCTTGGATAAGACCAACAGGGCCTGTTTCAGTGTAGGTGAACGTTACTCCAGCACGAGCGATAAGATCAAAATAGTTCTTAAGCTGGGTTGGAATCATGAAGTTGTACATCGGTGCTGCAATAATCACTTTATTTGCGCTTTTGAGTTCCTCAATGAGGTCGTCTGAAAGTTTGACAATCTCTTGTAGCTCTGGCGCTAAGTCTTCGCTATTGCCGCGAAGGGCTGTCGCCACTTCCATGTTCAATACTGGCACTGGATTAGTGGCTAGGTCACGAATGATCACATCGGATTTACCCTCAATAGCCTGATCAATGATCTGATTTGATTGAGAGTAATCACCTAGAATGCTCGACTTTAGAACAAGAGTTTTAGACATATCGTTATCCTTTTATGGGGAAGTCACTTTCGCTTCCTAAACAATGCGTCCAGTCTAATCAGACGGAGCGTGACTGAAAAGTCACTAAATTTGAGTGAGAAGTTCGAAATAACTGAACAAGAAAATGCCCGCAATAAAAGTGGAACTACTTATGCAAGACAATTAGGAGCAATTGAATTTTTCATTACTTATTGGAGTTTAATTATGCCTAAATGGATAACATTTCTGATGGTGTTCGGGTTTATTGCCTTGGTTTTCTTGAGCATTATTGCTTATTTCTTGGGGATGCAACTCATTGTTTATACGGCCTCTGAATGGAAAAACAGTTGGTTAGTTATTACTGGTCAGCTCGTTTGGTTCTTCTTCTGTTTGTCTTTGGCCATCAGCGTACTAGATAAAACCTTGAAAAAGTCAAAGATGCACTTTACTAGTGCATCCTGAGCCAAATTGGATCTGGCGTTCTTTTTATTGATAGAAAGTAGGGTAGTGCTGGCGATTTTTTCATTGCTTTACCCTTCTTCGTTCGACTGAGCCAAACGCATTTTGATATAGTCCAAAAATAGTTTGGTTCTCGTATGCTCATAATCCAGTTTAGGATAATAGGCGTAGACGGTAGAGTCCAAAGCTTGAATCTCGGGAAGGACTCTAACTAAAGCGCCAGACTTGACGTCTTCTTTGATCATAATGTCGTTACTGATTAATACCCCCATCCCATTTTTGGCGGCATAAAATAATGCTTCTGGGTTAGTGGTCGCAAAATTTCCGGACAACATGACGCGTTGTGTTTTCGAGATCTTGTATTCTCGTTGTGGACGCTCACCCCAAATAAGAATGTTATGTTGTTTGAGCTCGTCAATAGATTGGGGAGCACCAAACTCTCTAATGTAGGAAGGCGCAGCATAAAAGCCGATTCGTTGCTCAAATAACGAAGTTTGTCTCATGCTAAGACTGTTGAGAGTTTCTAGCTCACGACTAATAAATACATCTAGGTTGGTATCTGGAAGCTGACCAGGAATTGTGGTGGTCAGCTGAATTCGAATGTCAGGATATTGCGTTAGAAAGTCGTTTAGATACTGAACCAAAAATTTGGAGCCGACGGCGATGGTTGCGCCGATTTTTAACAATCCTGCCGGAGTTTCATTGACCGAGCGAGTCTCGTCAATGATGGACTGAAACCTATCAAGAGAATCTTTTGAGCGTTGATAGAAAAGCGCACCTGCTTCTGTTTGGGTGACAGAGCGAGTGGTTCTTTTTAGAAGTTGGACACCGATACGTTCTTCAAGCCAGTGGACGCGTTTGCTGATGGCTGAACTGGTAGTATTCAGTCTTCTGGCTGCACCATTGAAACTGCCTTCTTCGACGACACGAATGTAAGTATTGATACACGATATCCAATCCATGTGCACTCCTAGATTGTTTCCTATTAGGACGTATTCTGTTTCCTTTATAGTGTATTATCAATGATTCATACGCAATATAGAATGTGTGTATGAATAGAAAACACAATAAATCTTTTAATAAAACACCTATGTTGCTCGCGATGATGATCATCGCAACGGGTCAAGTGGGCGTGAGCATTTACTTACCTTCACTTCCACTTATTAGCGAAGCCCTATCAATTGGACATGCGGATGTTCAGATGCTCGTAACACTGTTTCTGGTTGGTTTCGGACTTTCTCAACTCTTTTATGGTCCTTTGTCCGATGCTATTGGCCGACGTCCGGTGTTTATCCTAGGTCAAGGAGTTTACCTAGTCGGAACACTGCTGTGTATTGCTTTGAATGAACACTTTACCGCGTTAGAAGTAGGTCGATTGCTTCAGGGACTCGGAGCTGGAAGTGCTTCCGTGTTGGGGCGAAGTGTACTTCGTGATAGCTATGACGGAAAACAGCTTACCAAGGCGCTGTCTTATATTTCGGTGACGGCTTCGGTTATGCCTATTATTGCCCCTGTCTTTGGTGGCTGGATTGCGTTTCACTTAAGCTGGGAAGCAGTGTTTGTTTTCGTCTTGGTATATTTGGTCGCTATCTTCACGCTTGGCTGGTTCATTTTGCCGGAAACCTTGCCTTATAAGCCTCGTAAATTCAAAGTGACAGAAGTGATCCATGGCTATTCAAAGTTAATTGTTAACCCTCAAGTGATTGGTAGCGCAAGTTATAACTGGATCAGTTACCTAGGTGCAGTTGTCTCTTTAAGTTTATTCCCATTCTTAATGCAGCATCAGCTTGGTTTAACTGCGGCAGAATATGGAACGATAATGATTATCCCATCAGCAGGTCTTATGATGGGAAGCGTATCGCTCAATATCCTCAACCGGTATTTTTCTAACAACTGGATTTTGTTCCTCGCCATTACCATTATGTCGTTATCGGGTTTGTGGTTGTTAATGACTGAGATGACGGTATTTAACCTTGTGTTCGCTTTTACTTGGCTCACTGTTGCTCAAGGGTTGTCGTTTCCGATTTCCATCGCTTTGTTACTTGGTCCTCATAAAGAAAACGCGGGCGCGGTGTCGGCGTTATCCGGCTCAATTCAAATGGTGATAGCTGGTGTATTTGGTGGGTATTTGGTTGAACGCTGGGTAACAAGCCAAATGACGCTAGGAAGTTTCTATATTGCATCAGCCTTGTTGATGGCAGCCGTTCTTCTAATGAGCCAGATCAGACGCTATGCTGGTGGAACGAAACAAATGGACACTATTGATAGTTAATTGAATTATATCCTAGGTTATTCATCTGACTTACTACCCAGAGTGTCCGCTTGTTAACGTAATCTGACATCGGTGTCGGCTTAATTCGATAAGGGTTAGGCAGCACTACTGCGAGTTGAGCTGCTTGGACTTTACTTAATCTGTTGGCACTGATGCCAAAGTAATATTGACTGGCTGCTTCTACACCATAAATACCGGGGCCAAACTCGATAACGTTCAAATAAACTTCCATAATGCGCTCTTTACCCCAAATGACTTCGAGCAGTAAGGCAATATAAAGTTCATAAGCTTTTCGAATGTAAGTTTGGCTTGGAAATAAGAACACGTTTTTTGCGGTTTGTTGAGTAATGGTACTCGCTCCGCGAGACGGGCTGCCACTCTCTGCCAAAACACCAAAAAGGGCTCCAAAATCCACACCAATATGATGAGGGAAATTCTGATCTTCTGACGCTATTACTGCGAGCGGCATGTTGGGGTTTATCTGAGATAGAGGAACCCATGTCTGGCGGGTTTGCGTTGGATACCCTTCCGGTGGAAATAGGGTACGAGCCACTTTCCATCCCCAAATTGGCGGATTCAGAAACTTAAGGAATACGACTAACAGAATCGGAACGCCGACTAATACCAAAATTAGATTGATGAGCAGCTTCTTTATCATAGGATTCATTAAGTTATTACTCGATTCGATATGGCAACAGTGTAGATTCTATTTGCTTTAGGTGCAAAACATGCTGTGAAGGAATTGATCTATTGATGAGTGCGTTATAGGGTGAACTAATGATGAAATCTGTCGTCAAAACACAAAATCTTACTCGAGAAAGGAAAGAGTATGTTAGTTAGAATTAGGCCTTATCTACTGGCTGCGTGTATTACCATCATCCCTCAAGCTTATGCTTCAGAAGTACCTCAGAAAGATAGTCAAAGTGTTGAAGAAGGAACTGAGGTAGCTAAAGAAAATGACCAAGCAGTTTCTGCTAACGAGAATAGTAGTAAATATGAAGCTACGTTAAACAAATTCAAGCAAGCCGACGCAACGCATCCATTTTTCAAAGATGCGTATGGTTATGCGGTATTTCCAACCGTTGGTAAGGGTGGTTTTGGAATTGGAGGGTCCTACGGTGAAGGGCAAGTGTATCGCCAAGGCATTCACGTTGGTGATTCAACGTTAGCGCAGCTCAGCATTGGACTTCAATTAGGCGCACAGGCCTATAGCGAAATCATTTTCTTCGAAAGCAAAGCCGACTATTACTCTTTTACAAGCGGCAGTTTTGAATTTGGTGCTCAGGCATCTGCTGTTGCTTTAACGGTGGGCGCAAGTGCACAAGCTGGGTCAACAGGTGTTGGGGCACAGGCTGGAGACAACCAAACTAAAGCGAATTACATTAACGGCATGGCAGTATTTACCATGACTAAGGGCGGATTAATGTATGAAGCCTCGATCGGTGGTCAAGGTTTCTCATTTGCACCAAACAATAACTACGACGGTAACTAAGTCCATTATCCCTTTCAGCTTAACTACTGGTTGAAGGGGAACCTCAATTCGCGGTTAGATTCTCCGCCCCTCTCAACATAGCTTCAATCAATTCACCTGCATTGAACTTAACTAGTGCTTCGTGGGCGCCAACTTGATGAGCGCGTTCCGTGCACATTTCGCTTGAAAGCGAGGTGTGTAAGATGCGGTAGGCGTGACTGAGCATTTGGTCATTTTGAACTTCGAAAGCCAGTTCATAACCATCGAGCCCCGGCATTTCAATGTCACTGACTAATATGTCGATGGCATCATTTTGCTTTGCTTTATTGCGCATAAACTCAAGGGCGCTATTGCCGTCTCGACAGATATCGAAAGGAATATTGATATTGTTAAGCGCATCACCTAGCTGTTTGCGTGCGATGGAAGAGTCGTCAACCAGTAGAATGTTAAGTGACTTGATTCTTTCGCGTTGGACGTCGGTTAACATTGGGATCTTGGTATCGGCATACTGTGGGTAGATTTTGGATAGTAGCAGCTCTACGTCTAACAGCTGAACTATATGATCTTCAAATCGAGTGACGCCAGTAACAAATACATTTCTACCTGCACTATCGGGAGCTGGCTCAATGGACTTCCAGTCGCACTCGATGATTTTATCAATATCTCGAACCATAAACGCCACAACGGTTCTCAGGCAATCAGTAACCACTAAATAGGTGTTGTTGTATTCCTCTGGTGCGATAGGTCTAAAACCAATTGCAGCTGCCATATCAATAACGGGGACGGTCAGGCCTCGAATGCTGACAGTGCCAACGACATGTTGATGAGAGTAGGGAATTTGCGTAGTGGGTAAGAAAGGAACGATTTCTCGCACTTTTAGCGTGCCAATGGCAAAACGTTGCTTTTGCAAGTTGAGGGTAAACAGTAACATGCCCTGTGATTGGTTCGCTTTACTGATGCTAGTATTCATTTGAGTTCTTACTCTATAAGCCAATAGATTGATTTTATAAACTTTATTATCAAAAGTTAGTGCGGCCGGGAAAGAAAAAAGTTTAGTCGCTTGAAAAGTAAACGTGATTTGTATCTCATTTTCTATTACACTCTGCGCATTCCATCATCCCATAGACGCTAAAAAGGGTAGACAACTAATGGCAAGAACTGCGGCAGCACTTCACATTTTAGTGAAACATAAAGAACAAGCTGAAGATATCATCAAACAGCTGAAAAAAGGCGCTAAGTTTCAGACTCTTGCTAAAAAGTACTCCACTTGCCCTTCAGGTAAAAAAGGCGGCGACTTAGGTGAATTTCGTAAGGGACAGATGGTGCCTCAATTTGACAAAGTTTGTTTTAGTGGTGAAACGCTTGTTCCCCATTTAGTGAAGACTAAGTTTGGTTGGCATGTCGTCAAGGTTTTGTACCGCACTTAGTTCGCAACACCGCTATTCACTAATAATTAACAGGAAACGTTCCGGCCATGAGCATGAAACAAGAACTACAAAAACTGAATAACCGCCTCGATAAGTGTAATCATAAATTGGCTGGTGCCAAATCGCGTGGCGACAACGAACTGATTTCTCGCTTTACTGATGAAATCGACAAACTGACAAAGAAGATTGCTCAGCTTAAGCACAAGCAGAGCTACGATATGAACAAAGAGCGCAAAAGCTTGCTTGATATGCCGTTTTCTCGTGAGATCACCAAAGCAGAACAGGCGGATATGGGTAAACTGAAAAAGTCGGTAAAAGGCTTGGTCGTAGTGCATCCAATGACGAAGATTGGTAAAGAGCTAAAGCTGAAAGTGATGACAGGTTTTGCTCCAAAAAAATTCTAAGTCTCGATCTAGAATTAACTAACACTAATGGAAAGCGCATCTTTTGATGCGCTTTTTTTTGGATTCTATTCAATGAACTTAATCGATTAAGAAGTTGGTCACACAAAAACTCGAATATCGAAAATTAACTTATTCTATAATTGGTTAAGTTCAGACTTAATCGATTAAGGTGAGGTAATGCAAGGAATCACGACAAGCCAGAGAGCACTTAAGCAGGTAATGGACTCCATCACCTTACCTAAATTGACTAAAAAAGATGAGAAAGAGCTTTATGGAAGATTAGAGCAGCACTTTCCGGCCTTATTTGAGCACTACTACGCTTTGTATGGCACTCGTTATGATTTTTTCCTTTATCTACAGAAACTGGTAGAAATGCTCTGCGCAGGATTCGCATCGCGTTCTCGTAAGCTAAAAAACAAAGATGCGATTCGACTTAAAACACCTAATTGGTTTCGAGATGAAAACGTCCTAGGTATGGCAGTTTATGTCGATTTGTTTGCGGGTGATTTTAAAAAGCTGAAAGAGAAGGTCCCGTATTTTGAGCAACTTGGCATTAATTATGTTCACTTGATGCCTTTGTATTTAGCTCCAGAGGGGAATAGCGACGGTGGTTATGCTGTATCGGATTACCGTAAAGTGGATCCTAAGCTAGGTACAGAGAAGGATCTGAAGTCCCTAGCCAATGCCTTTAACGAAGCTGGAATTGCCCTGGTTTTAGACTTTGTCTTTAACCACACCTCAGATGAACATGCATGGGCGAAGCATGCTCGGTCTGGTGATGAGCAATATCAAGAGTTTTACTATTTTTTCGACGACAAACGGGACGTTGATGAATACAACGCTACGTGTCGAGAGATCTTCCCTTCAGTTAGGCGCGGCAGTTTTACTTGGTTGGAAGATGTAGAAAAATGGGTATGGACGACCTTTAATAGCTTTCAATGGGATTTAAACTACAGTAACCCAGCAGTATTTAACGCAATCACTGATGAAATGCTATTTTTGGCCAACTTAGGTTGTGATGGCCTACGTCTCGATGCATTAGCGTTTATCTGGAAGGAGAAGGGGACTCAATGTGAAAGTTTGCCAAAAGCGCATACTTTGATTCAAGCATTCAACCTCTGCTTACAGATCACAGCTCCATCAGTTTTATTTAAGAGTGAAGCCATCGTTCATCCAGATGAAGTCGCTCAATACATAGATAAAAATGAATGCCAATTGTCCTATAACCCATTGATGATGGCTTTGATGTGGGAAAGTTTGGCAACTAGAGAAACCAAGTTACTCACAGCGTCTTTAAAGAAAAGTTTTGCTATCTCGCCGGACTGCAGTTGGGTGAACTATATACGTTGTCATGACGACATTGGCTGGACTTTCGATGATGCTGTAGCAGATCAGGTAGGTATCAAGGGGCATGACCATCGTCAGTTCCTTAATCAGTTCTATACAGGCAAGTTTGAGGGGGCGTTTGCCAATGGTGTCCCATTCCAAGAAAACCCAGAGACAGGGGATTGTCGAGTTTGTGGATCTTTAGCATCGCTATGCGGTTTGGAGGCAGCGATGCAATCTGGACATCAGCAAGAAATTGAGCTTGCTGTGAAACGAGTTAGATTGCTAAATAGCGTCAATTTGAGCATTGGCGGTGTGCCGTTGATTTATCAAGGTGATGAACTCGGGATGTTCAATGACTATCAATACCTTAACGACCCACACAAAGTTGACGATACTCGTTGGGTTAATCGTCCAGCTATTTCGGAAAAAGACATTGCAATCGCTCAAGACCAATGTGATCCGCGAGGTCGTATTCATCAACAGCTAATAGATATGATTCAGCTTCGTCAATCTCTGCCAGTGTTAGGTGTAGCGGAAACGGAAATTCTAGAGACGTATCGGCCTCATCTTTTTGCTTATATCAGAAAAGCAGCCAATGGTGACCGATTATTGGCTATATGTAACTTCAGTGAACATCGGCAAACCATTCCAACATCCATATGTGATGTTTTGGGTTCAAGAGAGGTGCAAGACGTGCTTAACCAAGAGCGAAAGCCCTATCATCAAAATATCATTTTTGATGCGTATGATATTAAATGGTTGAAAGTATTAGAAAACTAACTCGTACGGTGCTCATTAATCAAAATGACTACAAGCTGTGAGCAAGCTCACGGCTTTATAGTTGGCTTATACACACGCTATCATTTTGTTACAAATACCGACTCTAGCTTCTAAGAATGCGGACAAGTGAACCATTACGATTTTTATATTATAATTTTCAGTCAGTTATATGTTTTCTTTGTCGTGTGAGAGTATCGGCTTTTCCCAAGATTCCGTTGCCTTTTTTAGCTACGCCCAACCTCTCAACCAATAGAAAGTGCCTTGAGGATGAGTTGCTAACTGGTATGAACCTTATAATTTCGTTCATTAGTAGTGAACCCGGTTAAAGGGGATGGACCAATGTCAAAGACAACGAACAACCAAAGCAATGTGATTTTACATGCGTTTGATTGGCCTTATGCGCTGGTGGCTCAGCGAGCAAAAGAAATAAAGGAACTTGGGTATCAGACCGTATTAGTTTCACCGCCAATGAAGTCATTTCGTGACAGTAATGAAGTGAAGTGGTGGCAACTTTATCAACCTCAGGATTATCGAGTTATCGATAACAAGCTTGGAAATACCGAAGACTTCAAAGCAATGATGTTGGAATTGAATGATGTGGGTGTATGGGTCTATATCGATGTGGTTTTCAACCATATGGCCAACGAATCGGCGGCTAGACTGGACTTACAGTATCCAAGCAATAATGACATGCAAAGTTATACCGAGCATCGTGCCTATTTCGAACAGCAAAAGCTATTTGGCGATTTGGATGAAGCACTGTTTGATGAGCATGATTTTGTTGAGGCGTTTGGGATAGAGAATTGGAAAGACCGTTGGGAAGTGCAAAATGGTCGACTGACAGGAGGCCCTCAAGATCCCGGTTTACCTACTCTGCGAACCAGTTCTCATGTTATCAAGCAGCAACAGGCTTATCTTTTAGCAATGAAAAATCTCGGGGTTCGTGGCTTTCGTATAGATGCGGCTAAGCATTTGACCATCGAGCATATAAAGCAGGTATTTACTAAGGAGATAACTCAAGACATGCACGTCTTTGGTGAGATAATTACCGATGGCGGAGCGACGGAAGAAGAGTATGAACTTTTCTTGCAACCTTATTTGAAAGAAACTCGCTTAGCTGCTTATGATTTCCCTTTGTTCAAAACGGTGTATGAGGCGCTCGAATCTAAAAGCGGAAGTTTGACGGCATTAATTGACCCATACTGTTTCGGGCAAGCGCTCACTAACGAGCGCTCAATAACCTTTGCTGTGACACACGACATTCCTAACAATGAAGTATTTAGCAACCTTGTCATGAGTGAAACTAACGAATGGCTTGCGACAGTATACATCTTGACTCGTGATGGTGGGGTACCTCTTATCTATTCTGATCTCGACCCTAGTGGTATCAAAAATACCAACAAGGAGCCGAGATGGGTTGAAGGCTGGAGGGATCAGAAGTTGTCTCATGTGATACGTTTTTGCCACGCAGTTCATGGTGAACCGTTTGAGTTGCTGGAAGCGAATGACGATCTATTAGCGTTTAAGCGCGGTAGAAAGGGGATCGTGCTAATCAACAAATCGACGCGCGCGAAATCAATCAACGTCGACCTTGATGGACAGTATAACTCGATTCTAACTCGACAAGCGGTTGATGGAATAACAGGAAAAATCCACGTAGCGGCTGGATCGGCAGAGTTATTGATAAGCGGTGAATAAAACAAAGCCCTCTGTGCAGAGGGCTTTGGGGTGACTGTTTTATTTGGTGTATCGAGTCAGCAATTCGATGGCGTATTGCATTCTCTCTTGATCAATTTCTTGTTTAGGAAGTAGTCTATTTCTGCCATCTTTCACTTCGTAAAGACCATTACCTTTTAGTGAGAAGATCTTATCTTCGGAGACCACGGCATAGTCACCATAGTCTGCGATAATTGTGTATGGTCGATCAACAAACTGACCATAAAGATCTTCGCCCACAGTGTAATCTTCAAGATCATTGGTGACACCTAGGTAGTTCTTCATTAGCGTTGGAACAAGGTCGAAATGCGTAGTCAGTTTGCCCTTTGGCCACTGATTTGCTGCTTTGTCTACTCCGGCACCTAACATGATGAATGGTACTTTTACCTGAGCTTCAGTGAAGTTACCGTTGTGTCCCCAAAAGTTCTGGCCATTGTCGTTCAGCTCTTCACCGTGATCACCTGTAACGATAATTAGTGTGTCTTCATATGTGCCAGCTTGTTTGAGTTTTTCGACCACTTCTTTGATTTTGCTATCTACAAAGTGTGTGCTGGTTCTGTAGCGGTTAAAAATCGGTTCCGGATCAGAGTCGTTACTGCGAACAAACGGATTGTTTGGTCCCGACATTGGCTCAAATTTTGGCTCATAATCGTCAGGGAAAATGAAACCATGCGGCGCATCAAAGAACAGGAATGAGAAAGTTGGTTTATTACTGTTAACGTCATACCACTTCATCCAATCGTCGACCAGTTCGATGTCACGATCTGCCGCGGTACCTTTACTCTTGCCCCTAATTCGCAAATTTGGAATATGAGCAAATATGGTTCTGTTGAATTCTGGCGATTCAATGTGTGCCGAAGTAAACACACCAATCTCATAGTTGAGCTCTTGCAGTCGGTCCATCAGCACCGTTGGTCGTTGGTTGGCAAGCATCGGATGCCAATAAGGACCAGGCAAACCGTAAAACAGTCCAAACGTACCCATACGCGTCGCATTACCAGAAGAGTAGTGCTTGTCGAATGAAAGTCCCTCTTGAGACATACCATAGACAGTAGGCATATATTTCGGAGTAACAGTATCTGGACGCCAAGAATCAATCAGAATTAGCATGATGTTCTTTGGCTTTTCAGGTCTATCACCAGTGATTGAATGAAGAGGATAGTTTAATCCGCCTTGCATTTTGGGAGCCTTTGCTTGCTTCTTAGCAAGCTCTTCTCGATCAATATAACCATGCTTAATCAAAAATGAGTTGGCGATGGTTGGATAGAAAAGTGGCAAATATTGATTAACGAAAGAAACCGGCTGGTATGCAGTGGCTGCCGCCCAAATGTGAATGCCATGGCTCGCTAATGTGGTTACAAAAAACAGAGGAAGAAATAGCTTACGAAGCTTCTTTGTAAGGCTGAATTGACCAACTTCCATTTTGCCTAATGCCCACCATTGGAAGCAAAATAAAGCGGCAATTCCTGCAACAAGCATTGCCCACGCAGATAGTGGGAATTCAACTATTTGCCCCGACATGACTAATGACAGGACAGGGTAGTTCAAATGGAATCGATAAAACCCAAATACCATGGTGTCTACAAACAAAAATACCAAGGCAATGGTTGCAATAAGCGCTAGTAACGGGCGTTTAGCTTTTAACGGCAGGAAGCATAAAACGAGGCCAACCAGCCAAAACACAAGGGCGAGTAGGCTCATATGGCTGAACAAGCTTGTTACAGCGAATGAGAATTGAACCCCATCAAAAGGGACATCAGGAAAGTACAGGAAGTAGCGAGCGCCTATAAGGGTTGCCAGCAGTGCATTAAGAATCCAAAACTCATAGTAAGGACTTAACTTAGCTTTTAAGTAAGTAAACATGTTCAATAAACCAATAAAATCGATGGCATTTAAAATCGTGATAACGCTAATAAGTGCGTTGTCAAAGAAGCGCGTATTGTATTCGAGTGACTACAAATTTGAAATGAAAACGACATAATGATTGCACATCGTTACAAAGCCCCACGTATTTTGATGGGTGAGGCCCTGTTTGAGGTCGTTTAAGCTAGAGAAATCAGCTTATTAACCAGTTTTTCTATACCACTGTTGGCTTCTGAAATGGTTGTCGCCAGCATATAGGCTGGTGTAGAAATCACGTTGTGTTGTGCGTCGTAAATAATCTCATCTACAGCGCAGTCAACGTGTTGACCTCCTAGGGCTGCAAATCCAGCGGCAGCGTCGGAGTCGTTACCTATTGTTCCTTTGACAGCATTTGGATAAATCAATGGAATAATAGTTGGGGCAATACACAAATAACCTGCTGGCTTCCCAGCTTCGGCAAAGGCACGGCATGCACTTGCTACGTGTGTGTTAATGGAGCATTCTGCGCCCTTAATGGCAAAGTCAGTAAGATTTTTGGCAGCGCCAAAGCCCCCCGGAAGCAGCAGCGCATCAAAATCATTCACATTCAACTTTTCGACATCTTCAATGTTTCCTCTCGCAATACGGGCAGATTCAACAAGTACATTGCGACTCTCTTCCGTCACTTCCCCGGTTAGATGGTTAATGACGTGCAGTTGCTCAACGTTGGGGGCAAAACAGTGCCATGTTGCGTTCGCTTTCTCTATTGCGTGCAGGGCAAGCACAGACTCATGAATCTCGGCGCCATCAAATACGCCTGAGCCACTAAGAATGACGGCTATTTTTTTCATGCTGATCATTTCTCCTTATTATTAAGACACTATGACTTTAGGACAAAGTCAGGCTCTTTGTCTGCTTGCCGTGCCACAGAATGCTAGTTGCTTCAAACACAAAAAAGCCACCCGTTAAGGGTGGCAAAGGGAACCGATAACTAAAATTTGTTATCGTAAGTGGACCTGTTTAAATTGAGTAGAAGAAGTAGAGCTGTGACTTCATTCTCAATATGATGCCTCGAATGACGTCTAAGAAAGCAAGAAAACCTATTGGTTTTTCTCCGCTCACCCAAGCTAGTCCAACGGCACCGACCGGAATGTCATAACCTTCAGTCTCTTGGATTTTCAAGCGCACAAAGTGATGCTTGTTATTAAGATTCTTACCAGTAGTGGTACGTACTGACTGATCAATGGCAAGTAATGTACCTTGCGATTCACCCGTCGCTTCGACAATGCCTTCCACCTCTGCGGCGAAAACATGTCCCGGGTAAACGGATGTAGAGAATTCAGCGGGTTGTCCAGCTTTAATGTTTCGAATAGCTTGGTGATTAACGCGCATCAGTACGTACTTTTCGTTGGTGTACATTTGCAATCGTGGCACTCTCGATAATAATTGTCCTTCACGAAGAATGAAGTTGGTAACAAAGCCATCAGTCGGTGCATAAACTTTGGTGCTGTCGAGGTCCCACTGTGCGCGTTCGACAGATTCCGTAGCGTTTCGTAAATCATTCCTTCTGCTGTCTACAGCAAATTCATATTTACTGATAGAAAGTAGAGCCTTGTTTGCATCTACACGGCGTTTATCAAGTTGTGCCTCGGTAGTCTTTACTTTGTGTTTTGCCACTTCAACAATGCTAATCTGCTTATCTATATCACTTTCAGTGATTGTGTTACTAACCACGGCATTCTGCTCTTGGAAGCGTTTCAGCATTTTTCGTTGTAACGTGTAATCGACCTGAGCAGAACGAAGCTGACTTGCAGTTGTTTCAACACTCTTTTGTGCAGAAAGATAACTAGATTTCGATATTTCGACATCTTGAATTGCGCTATCTAACGCTACTTGTGCTGCATCGTGTTGTATTACCGCTTGGTCTAGTGCGATCTGATAAGGTTTCGGGTCAATCTCATAGATGAGTTGACCTTTCTCAATCTGTTGGTTGGGCTTGATGTGCAACTTAACGACTTTCCCCGTTACATTAGAGGAATCTGGACGAAGCTGAATATGCGGAGCCTGAACTAGAGAGCCACCGGAGAGATCCATCGGGGTATAGTTAATCAACCCCACCCAAACGAACATTAGCCAGCCAACGCCACCAATATACGCGAAGCCTTTAGAAAACTTGTTCCATGGCATACCTATTAACCGCAGTAGGTATATAAACAGAGCCCAAACTGCTAAACCCTCTAACATGTTGTGTTCTCCGTATTATCTTCTTTTCCGTGCCAAATATCTCTAAGTCGAACAATCGCTTTTTCCATGTCTACAAATGCAATGATGACGGCCAATACCCAAACCCAATGCCAGATAAAGCCTATCCATGTGAGAGCGGTGATTAGTCCTAGCTGATGGTGATCTTTGCTGTGTGCTTTATTAATAGGAAGCTCGTGAATACGCCAAAACCCATATACCGCGGCAACGACACTTGCGACTAATACGATTCCTGATACGACGTGTAATGCGGTGTCTGCGCTCGTTCCGACAAATGGGACACTCAGTAGGCTCATTGATTTACCTTATAAGATTTAGAAGAAACGAGAGTCTATTCAACATAGAAATAATCATTTACAAAATGATAGATTTCATCAAGAATCAACATGTTTTGAGGCAATTAGTATCATCTGGTGACGATATGTTTGAGAATGTACACTTTGTAAGAGCTATGGGTATTGCGGGGCTGGTCGGAAACCTGCACAAAACCTATGGTGTAAGACCAGAAGAGTTGGGGATCCCAGCTAAAGCCCTCGAGTTTCCAATGACACTGATCCCAGTTTCAGTTCTCAATCAGTTCTACGAGAACATTGAGTTGATAACAGGAGATCAGGATGCCGTACTTAATCTTGTCAGCCAAATGTCGATTGATAGACTAGGTTCTATGAGTCGCTGGTTTTTCTCGGGTCATGATCTTGCCTCGACCATTCGTCGAATTAATTTTGGTATTACTTGTATTCAATCTGGGGCTTTTCTCAGTGGCGAAGTAGTGGGTCCAATTGTTAAGTGGACGTATTACAACAGCTCAATTTCTGCAGCCGCGAAAGCCGATGATGGTGTCAGAGTTGCAAACTTCATGTGTAATGTATTGAAGCGCTATCTGGGGGAAGAGTTTGTTCCTGATCGTGTTTGTATATCAGGTACCAAGGCAAATCGGATTAAATACGAGGCCTATTTTGGTTGTCCAATCGAATGGGGGCATAATCAAACAGAGGTTTGGTTACCTAACAAGCTGCGATTACAAGGTAACAAGATACCGTCATTAGCCGCAGAAAAGCTTTCTATGAGTTTTGCAGATCTCGATAACTATTTGAACATGCCAGACTCTCAAGATCATATGAAAGTGTTGTATGAGGTGGTGAATTATTCGCGACATTTTGGGATTCCAACATTAGCAAAGGTGTCGGAATTGTTGGGCCTGTCGGAGCAGCAGTTACAAAGACGGTTACAAGCGTCGGGGTTAAACTTTACCTCAGTGGTCGGATTCGTTCTATCCGGGGAGGCGGTGAAGCAAATTGTGCTAGGCACACCTATGGAACAAATTGCTGAGAGCCTAGGTTATACCAACATGACCAGTTTTAGCCGTATGTTTAAGAAATACCGAGGTATTACTCCAAAACAGTACCTAAACAACTATCTTTCTGCTTACTAATCTGAGTTTTTAAGTTTCATCTAGTGAATACTCAGGCGAAAACGACTTTATTGCGTCCTTCAGATTTGGCTTGATAAAGGTGCTTATCAGCAATATCGAGCTTGTTACGCCAGTGCCTTTGGTAGTTTGCAGGACTTAACAAGGTTGCGCCAATAGATGCCGTCACCGTCAATCGACCTTCGTCAAAATATAGGTTGGTCGTTTCAACGGTGGTTCGAAGCCTAGTTAGACGCTCTTGCAGTTGAGCAAGAGTATCTGCACGGACAATGATAAGAAACTCTTCACCACCCCAACGTGCTAATAGGTCGTCATTTAACAAGACGCTGTTGAGCGTTTGAGCAACTTCTTGTAGGACAATATCCCCAGCCGCGTGGCCTAATTTGTCGTTGATATCTTTAAAATGGTCTATGTCAATTAAACCGATAGCAATATGCCCTTTGCCAGGTAGAGCTCTATCACCACTAAGATAATGCTCGGCAAACCGGCGGTTTGGTATGCGCGTTAGTGAGTCCAGCATGCTTTGCTCGCGCAACGAATGATTGGTCGACAACAAGGAAATGTTTTGTTGTTGAAGTGTATTCTTGCTTTTAAACAGCAGCAAAAAGCCAAACATACCTGCCACAAAAATGGCCGCCCACATTTTTTCCTTAGACTCTTGGTAATCGATGCGAGTTTGCTTGAGTTTGTTCTCCGTATGAAGTTGGGTGATTTTATGCTGCTGTTCGGAATCAGCATGCACTTGCTCTAGTTCAAATAGTGCTTTTTGCCGTCTATCGAAAAGTAGGGTCTCATTTTCTTCTTGATAAAGCCGAGCATACTTATACGCGGCATCAAAGTGCTGCTGACTAGCATAAAAGTTAGCAAGCTGGTTGTATGCTTTCACCGTATTAAGGGGATCTTTGAGAGCTATAAATTGATCTTTGGCACTAAGCAATAGCGACTCCGCTTTGCTACTGCTCCCAAGGAAACTCAGTGCCCGTCCAAGGTGTGTAATACAATGAGGAATTTGGGTTTTTATCTGATACTTTTCAGCTAGAGATAAGCACTCTTGAGCGAACCATTCAGCTTGTCGGTAGTGCCCTTTTTCAAGTGAGTTATATGCCTTATTGCTTTTAACATTGGCGATCAGCCTAACATCACCGAGCTGATCTGCCTTTAGTTCTGCTAAGTCAAGATACTCTGACCGTTCACTCAGGCTACCAATATTACCAGCGATGATAGATCGATTGAGGGCGAGTATCGCCTCTTGTTCTAATTGCGGTTGATGACTCTTCTGCAGCCAAAAATAGCCCTCTTGATTGTATTCAAGTGCTTTATCCCATTCTTCTAAGTCGGCATAGATTAAAGAGATGTTGGAAATAACTTTAACGACATACGCGGCGTCACCAATACTACGGAAAATCTCCAATGCTGCTGTATAGCTTTTTTTGGCTTGTAACTGTCTATTTTGACTGGAGTGGATGACAGCGATGAGATTGTGTGTCCTTGCTTCAAGGTGCAAGTAATGCAGCTTTTTGGCGGCCAGCAGTGCGCGGTTTGCTCGTTGTAAAGCGACATCATAGCGACCATCGGTAATATCAAAGGTCGCTAACCACATATCACTCTCTGCCACTATCCAAGGCACATTTCTTTCGATGCCGACTTGTTGCATGGCATCTAATGCTTTACGTGCTTCCAAGGGACGTTTGTGTGCCCGATGATGTTTGAATTTGCCAAGGTAATAGTAATAGCTTGCAATCGGATCGTGTCCAATCTTCGCGCTTCGTTGAAGCTGCGCTAAGAGCTCGACTCCATGACTAAAACTTGAGTAACGTACTGCATTCAAGGCAAGTACCGTTTCTTTGTAGGGTTTGTCTTCTATGAGCGCGAGGGGGGAAAATTGGGCATAAACGGCCCTAGAGCTTAACGCAAACAGAATAATGGTGAACAAGAAACACAGTCGGGTAGCTATTAGCACTGATAGGTTAACAAGAAATAATTGGTATGTCGTATTGTAAATGTTTAAATTATCATCGTCAAATTATCATTTTTGGAACTGATATCAACAAAAATGTCTATTCTGGAGAGCTATGTGATTATAAAAGAAACAGTTGATTTGTAGCTAGGAGTCAGGTTTCATTACTAAATCAATAGATTTCACAAGCTCTTGGAAATGAGGGTTGAAGGTTAACCGTGCATGGATTTTGTTTGGTTCTTGATAACCATAAGCGGAATACCATACCTGATGGCCTGACTGGCAGTTTGCATAGTCAATGTCACGTTGACCGTTATCACAAATGGTGATCGTACCACTCTGCCCATAATAAGGATTGTTAGGGCTGAATAGCATACCCATATGAGAGCCGTTGGAAACGCGATATTCAGGCAAAACCATCGTTTGACTCACAATTCTCTGACCGTGAGGAGAGTGTTCTCCTTGCCAAATAAGTCTGCTTTCAGCATGGATAAACTGGTTTTGGAATGCTTGGGAGGCCGCGGTGGTATCGACAACACTATCGGCTTCACTCAACACCATTAACGTTGGCTTGACGAAAGAATGAGTCGCGAGGTTATCTTGTACGACTTTTGCCGTTTGGTAGTAGACGGCTGCGCCATTCATAGGCAGCGAATTGTAGCGTAGTACATTGTTCTCTGGGTCTTGGTCAGCCCAGTCTATGAAGTAACTTGCAAAGCGCGCGTATTTGACTGCTTCCGATTTGGGTTGGAATGCTGGAGAGAAGAGCAACAGCCCAGAGACACGATCATCATTCAGTGCATAGGAAGTCACAAGATTAGCGCCGGTAGAGTATCCGCCTAGCCAAACGTTAGCGTATTCTTTAAGCAGTAGCTGAGTATGGTGCGAAACGATATTTTCCCAGTCAGAGTAGCTAGGCAGCAGCAAATCACCGGCCTTACTGCCATGCCCGGGAAGTAAAATTGCTCTAACTAAATAGCCTTGCTTAACTAAATGTTCCGCAATGTCGTGAAATGAGTAGGGTGAGTCACCAAGTCCGTGTACTAACAATATGGCTTGACCATTAGGGAAGTCAGGCACTAGCTCAAAGGGACTATTGAGCACGATCTCTTGTTGATGATCGTCAGATTTGAATGCACGGTTTTCAGCAAGCCATCGTTGAGTATCTTGGATGTATTGCTCAAACGAAGCTTGCTGATAGGCAGGGAGTGCCTTTGCTTTTTGGTATTCAGGGTTAGTGTTCTTGGCAGAACAACCAAATACACCTGCTGTGATGAATACAGAAATATAGAAGACAAGCGCGACCAGTTTTCTTTTATGTCGCGAACGTATTTCGCGAATAGCAGAACTACTTGGACGAGACTTCTTCATATTCACCTTCTATTGTATTGCCTTGCATATTTTGGCGCTGTTGAGCTAACTCTTTGTCGAGCTCTTTCTTAATACGATTACCTGTGACATATGCAGCAATGGTAAGTGGAATTGCCATGATCAAACTGAACATCATCGCAACAAAGCCAATAAATACGGCGCTAACGGTTAGGAGTGCTTTTTTCATAATGACCTCTCTTGATAAACAGCGTCGGAAAATGGATGAGTCTTTATGTGCATCGCTCCTTGATGGTTAGATAATAGAGCAATCAATATGAACCAAACATGAACGCTAGTTCACAATTGCGTTCATGTTTGAATACTTTTAATCACCTAAAGGTTGGCGATCACTGCCTGTGCGGTGAGTATCTAGAGCGAGTTTGAGGCGACGTAAGCGGTCACGAGAGCGACGCTTGTGATTGACGGCAAGCTCCATCGACAATACGTCAACCAGAGCTAACATAGCGTAGCGAGACGCCGACGGTTTGTAGATGAAGTCGGTTTCTTTGTGAATAATGGGAAGAACAATATCACTGAGCTTTGCTAAAGGTGAGTCAGCAGGGGTTATGGCTATCACTCTAATCCCGTATTGCTGAGCAATTTCTGCGGTTTCGACGATAACAGGGGTATGCCCCGTTGCGGAGATGACCACCATGACATCGTTAGCGTCTGCAGTAGCAGCTACCATTCTAGTAAGCAGACCATCGTTGTATGAGACTACAGGGTAACCTAGTCTAAATAAACGATGTTGAAGCTCTTGCGAGGTAATTGTCGAACCGCCACCCACACCCACTGCGATAATTTGTCTAGCTGAGTGTAGCATGGTAACAGCTTGGCTAATATCGGCTTCATTGATTAGGGCACGGTTGATATCCAACGCCTGTTTGATCGATTCGTAAATGCCTTGGTGGCTTGTTTGGTCGGGCGGTTCAATGATAAAGCGCTGCCCAACGGCGAGTGATTGCGCCAGTTTGATCTTAAGATCTCTAACATTAAGACAACCTACAGCCTTAGCAAATCGCGTAATAGTCGCTTCACTAACGCTTGCTTGCTGTGCAAGTTCAGTAATACTCGCGTTGGCGGCAGAATGTATGTCGTCGGTAATTAAATCTGCCACTTTCTTTTCAGCATCACGAAGCGCGCTGTAGCGCTCCGTGATCTGAGATATGATGTCTACTTCTACGGTCAAAACTTTCCCTCTAAAAAGCCGTTTCTACCCATTGCTCAATGTTATGTTCATCGTCGCTGATCGCGAGAAGACGCCATTTATCAAACGTAAGACATGGGTGTGACGTTGAGAACGCAATCATATCACCAACTTGAAGTGACGACTCCGGTGGAATGGCCAAAAATGTGTGTTGGTCCATAACATCAGTAGCGATGATCTTGCTTTCTTTGATTTGAGCACCTGCACGGTAGATACGTTCTGGGATCGGCAGTCCCGCATCGAAGGCGACGTCCCTCTTACCGAGTCCTACGATCGCTTTGGTCGGTTCTGGTCTAGAAATTACATATGCCCATACTTCGAGCGAAGAGGTTAGGTCACCACCCAACTCACAAGCATAACCGCCATTTTTAACGGCTCTGGCCATGACTTTATCTTGGGCGTCAAGATAGATCCCTGTGTCATGAATAACATAGCAACCTGGTCGAATAACAGCCTGAAAGTCATTCAAATGAGCGAAGGTTTCTGCCACAACGTCATACCATGCGGATCCGGCTCCGGTGATAATAGGCTTGTTAGGCAGTAACTCCTGACTGATGAGGTCGCGTCCAAGTTCAATAGTGTCTGTTAAGAAAGCCCTAACGAGAGACTCTTCATCTCCACCATGAATGACCCCCTCGTAGACCTCGATTCCGACCAAAGAGACATGAGGCAAAGTACTAATATGTTTAGCAAGTTCGACTACCTCTCGTCTTGTTCTGCAACCGCAGCGACCTCCAGCAACACCGTATTCAATTAACACTTCAATGTTTGCATCCATGCTTGAAAAGAAATGCTCCAATTGGTCAGCATTAATGGCTGAATCTACGCATACGATGACTCTAGCTTGAGTCTCTTTCTTAATACGAGCCACCATTGCCATATTGGCTTTACCAACCAGTTGGTTAGCTATCATGATATTTTTTAACCCTGCGCTAGCCGCTGTTTCTGCTTGTGGTGCTGTCGCTACTGTTATCCCCCATGCACCTTTTTGCTTTTGCATGGCGAAAAAGTCTGGTGTCATGGTGGTTTTTCCATGGGGACAAAGCAAAACACCATGGTAGTTAGCAAAAGCTTGCATCCAGTCCATGTTATTCAGCAATGCTTGTTTGTTAATAACTGCTACGGGTAGGCTAATTTCTTCATCAATAAGGCTGTATTTTGCCTTAAGTTCAGCCGTCACTGGTACTCCTTTCATTCCTCTGCCAAATGGTACCGTGGCATTTTTTTGTTTGTTTCTATCATTTTCTTTTAAATCTATCATTGATAAATCTCTTTCTAACATGACTTAAGTTATTGATATTTAATGTTTGATAATAACTATGATAATTAACATGTTAGAAACTATCAAACTTTATGAGTGAAAATGTGTAATTAGTCACTGTGTTTGTGTGGGTAAATATCTATGATTGTTTGTGTGAAATGCACGAACTGAGAGAGAAGGTCATGTTGTTCGACATAATTATTAGAAATGCAGAAATCGTCGATGGTACCAATACTCCAGCGTACAAAGCGGATGTGGGCTTAGTAAAAGATCGAATAGTTAAAATTGGTGAATTAACAAACGAGAAAGCGACATCTGTTATTGATGCTGAAGGCTTGATCGTCAGTCCTGGTTTTATTGATGTACATACTCATGACGACACCAATGTTATTCGCTATCCCGATTGCTTACCAAAAATCAGTCAGGGTGTTACCACGGTGATCGTCGGTAACTGTGGTATCAGTGCATCGCCTGCTGTATTGGAGTGCGCGCCGCCGGATCCAATGAACTTGTTAGGCAAACAGGAAGATTTTAAGTACCCGACGTTTGCTCAATACGCAGAGGCGGTGTCTTCAGCAGAACCAGCCGTGAACGTCGCTGCTCTAGTTGGCCACACCACGTTACGTAATAACGTGATGAATGATCTTTTCAGAGAGGCCAGCGAGCAAGAGTTAGCTTCGATGAGGACAACGCTTGATTTAGCGATGCAACAAGGTGCGTTAGGTCTAAGTTCAGGCTTGGCCTATGCCAGTGCGAAACAGGCGACAGCCAGTGAAGTTATGCGGTTAGCTGAGGTTCTTGCTGAGCATGATGGTATCTATACCACACACATGCGTACTGAGTTTGAAGAAATATTGCATGCGATGGAAGAGGCTTTTGAGACTGGAAAGCACGCAAAGGTGCCTGTTGTCATCTCACATCTAAAATGTGCAGGTGCTGGTAATTGGGGCCGTACAGTTGAAGTTCTTGATTTGATGGAGAAGACATCAGCTCATCAAGATGTCTCCTGCGACTGCTACCCATATTCTGCTAGCTCGTCGACATTAGATTTAAAACAAGTAACCGAAGATTTTGATATTTTCATTACATGGTCTGAAACCAAACCAGAGTGCGCAGGACAAATGCTCGCGGACATCGCAAAGCAGATGGAATTGCCTCTTATTGAAGCGGCAAAAGCCTTGCAACCTGCCGGCGCTGTTTATCACTGCATGGATGAAGCAGACGTTGAAAGAGTCTTGAAATATCGTTTGACGATGGTGGGTTCAGATGGTTTACCCAATGATCCTCATCCTCATCCACGTCTATGGGGAACATTCCCCAAAGTGTTGAGCCATTACTGTCAAGATCGCGAATTATTTCCTTTGGAAGAAGCAGTACACAAGATGACGGGTATGTCTGCGACACGATACAACCTATCGAATCGAGGTGTCATTAGCGAAGGTGCGTTCGCTGATATCGTGATATTCGACAAACAGAAAATAAAAGATACCGCAACATTTGAAAATCCCATTTCAGTCGCTGATGGAATTGAGTGTGTATTGGTTAACGGAAATATTAGTTACTCAAATAAAACCGTTGCTGAAAATAGATTTGGGCGATTTATATATCGTCAAGAGAAGTAATATTTAAATGAGCATTATTTGCTCTCAGAAATATAAAATTAGTTAAAAAATAGATAATTGGAGAATTAAAATGACGATTAAGCGCTATGGTGTTGAAGGTGGTGTAGGTACAGGTGGTCAACATTTACCGTTCGCTCGCGCAACTGAAGCGGGAGGCTTTCTTTACGTTTCAGGTCAAACGCCAATGACTGACGGCGAAGTCGTTGAAGGAGGGATTGTTGATCAATCTCGTCTTGCAATCCAGAACTGTGTAGACATTATGGAGGAAGCAGGTTACGGCCTTGAAGATGTAGTACATGTCAAAGTCGTTCTGACAGACTCACGCTACTTCCAGTCATTTAATAAAGTATTTAAAGAGTTTTTTGGTGCAAACCCACCTGCTCGTATTTGTATGGTATGCGATCTTGTTGTCGACGTAAAAGTTGAAGTTGATGTAACGTGCTATCGCGAAGACCGTCGTTAATTAAATACTTGTCATATATTACTTAAATTAATATTAAGGGCATTCTACTGAATGCTCTTCACAAAAATATAATTATTTACAATCTAAATGGACTTAATTCAGAAGTGCCTCTTACTTCTGAGTTTAAAATAACGTAAAACGGTAAGTGGCTTAAATGAGTCACTTATATCTCTGGAGGTGTTCAATGAACAGTACACTATTTTTATCCGGCTTCGGAATATATGTGTGTTTTCTTATTTGGCTAGGATGGTTTGTGTCACGAAACCAAAAGTCTGGTGAAGACTTTTTGTTAGGTGGACGTGGTTTACCTCTGTTTCTTGTGCTGGGTACGACAGTCGCAACCATGGTTGGTACTGGATCAAGTATGGGAGCGGTTGGCTTTGGCTACGCCAATGGATGGGCTGGAGCACTTTATGGTATCGGCGGTGCGCTAGGTATTCTGCTATTAGCCCTTTGGTTTGCACCAGTTCGAAAGCTTAATTTCATGACAATGAGTGAAGAACTCGCGTATTACGTCGGTGCCAACCGTGTCGTTAAAAATGTCGTTGGTGTGCTTATCTTTATTGCCTCTATTGGTTGGCTTGGTGCTCATATTCTTGGTGGCGGTATGTATTTGGCGTGGATTGCCGATATTGACCTCAACGTAGCAAAAGTCATCATCGCAGCAGCATTCACAATATATGTTGTCATTGGCGGATACACAGCGGTTGTTTGGACCGACACTATCCAAGCAATTATCCTATTTGTCGGCTTTATTTTGATGGCGGTTTTATCTGTGCAACACATCGGTGGTATGGACAATCTTTACGAAGCAATGGACCCGGCGGCAACAAGCTTCCTTGCGATTGAAAAACTTGGTCTTATTCCTGCTGTCTCTCTAGCCGTGGTCATTGGTGTTGGTGTGTTGGCGACGCCATCTTTCCGTCAAAGAATCTACTCCGGTAAGAATGTCTCAACTATTCGCCGTTCATTTGTATTGTCTGGTGTTTTGTATCTGTTCTTCTCGATTATCCCAGCAATTATCGGTATGGCTGCTCACGCCATTGAACCAGGCCTAGACAATGCTAATTTCGCATTCCCTTATATTGCAGCGACTGTGCTACCGGTAGGGGTTGGTATGATCGTTCTTATCGCGGGCTTGTCGGCAACAATGTCTAGTGCAAGCTCAGATGCTATAGCGGGCGTTTCAATTCTTCTTCGCGATGTGTATGTAATGTTCACAGGCCGAGTGCCAAATAAAGAGTCAATGCTGAACTACTCTCGTCTAGCATTGGTTGTTGTTATCGGCTTTGCACTGCTGTTCGCACTAACTTCGAATGACATCATTGGCTATATCACGAAGATGATCTCAACGGTCATGTCAGGCATGTTTGTATGCGGTATGTTGGGTCGTTTTTGGAAACGTTACACTTGGCAGGGGGCAATTGCGACACTTGTTGGTGCATCGGCAGCGTCATTCACAGTAATGTTCAGCGCAGACCTAACAGCTTTTTGGGGCAATCCAGTTATCCCATCAGTGACGGTAGCAACAATTGCAGGTGTTGTGGTTAGCCTAGTGACACCTGAAAATAAGGTCTCTCCTGAGCAAGCTCAAGCGATTCTTGATGCTGAACGCGCTCAAATGGAGTTGGGCTCAGCTCCTCAAGAAACTTCAGCAAAACCGACACCAGTTACTGAGTAATTATGGTCTTATCTAGGAGTGCGCGCGGCACTCCTTCTTCTAATTCTAATATTTTAAGAGGCTCTGATGAAAGTAGCTTTCTTCGGTGAATGTATGGTGGAACTGAGTGGGGAGCCACTTCGAAGAACATTCGGTGGCGACACTCTTAACACTGCGCTTTATCTAGCAAGGCTTGGACGCAATAGAGATATTGATGTTTTCTACGCGACGGGACTGGGTGAAGACAAACTGTCGGTTGAGATGAAGCGAGCTTGGAACGATGAATATATCGACACGAGCCTGGTTGAAACCGTGTCAGACAAACAGCCTGGTTTGTATTTAGTCGAAACTGATGCAAATGGAGAGCGAACCTTTCTGTATTGGCGCAATGACAGTGCCGCAAAATACTACTTTGACAATGTGGTCAGTAAACTAGAAGTCGCATTAGCCGCTAACCAACATGATGCGCTTTATCTCAGCGGAATCAGCTTAGCCATACTGAACAATAGTGCTAGGGAACGAATGCTGACCATGGCTAAACACCACCATGATAGTGGTAAAAAAGTCATATTTGATAATAACTTCCGTCCTCAGCTTTGGAGTAGCTCCGACGCTCGACAGTGGTATGAAAAGCTGTTGCCTTATGTGGATATAGCGTTACTCACAGAAGATGATGAGAAAGAAATATGGGGGACGCAAGAGTCTATTGAATCACGTTGTGAGCGATTTGAAATTCCAGAAGTGGTGATTAAGCGTGGTAGCGAGCCATGTAAGGTGATAACTCGAGAAAACGATAAGATTAATACCCACTTTGTCACAGCATCGAAGGTTGCGAATGTGATTGATACCTGTGCTGCCGGTGACTCCTTTGCTGCGGGATATTTGTCTGCGAGATTGAGTGGTCAGTCGTGCGAGTTATCTGCCGAGTTTGCTCATTCTGTTGCTGCTATCGTTATTCAACATCCTGGCGCTATTGTTCCGCTTGGCGCTATGGATCATTTATTGTGAGGAGGTCAACATGTCGTTAATTAATAAATTAAAACAATTCAAAGTTATTCCTGTCATTCAAATTAATAATGTGGACCATGCGATTCCTTTAGCTAAGGCTTTAGTCGAGAATGGCCTTCCAGTCGCTGAAGTCACATTCAGAACAGAGGCGGCAGCAGTTTCTATCAAGGCTATGAGAGATGCCTACCCTGAGTTGTGTATTGGTGCGGGTACCATTTTGAACTCACAACAGGTAGATCTTGCTATTGAAGCAGGGGCTGAGTTTATTGTTGCTCCTGGCCTTAATCCCAACACGGTTAAATACTGTCAAGAAAACAATATAACCATTGTCCCTGGAGTGAATAACCCAAGCCAAGTTGAGCAAGCCCTAGAATTAGGATTGTCTTTCCTTAAGTTTTTTCCTGCAGAAGCATCTGGCGGTGTAAACATGGTTAAGTCGCTATTGGCGCCTTACGGTGATGTTGCATTTATGCCGACAGGAGGTATCAGCAAAGTGAATGTCAATGACTACCTATCTCTCGACAGAGTTCACTGCTGCGGTGGTACGTGGATGGTTGCAACATCGTTGATCGAAAACGAGCAGTGGGAACACATTGGTGAGCTAGTACGAGAAGCTGTAGCTGCGACACGATAACTAGTTTTATGTTGTTATTCGGCCAGTAATTAAGCTGGTCGCTTTTCAGTCCAGTTATTTTCGTTTTCATGCCCATTGATTTGGGTAGCCCTTTGACAACTCTAAAATAGATAATTATTAATGAAAAAAATCATATCAATAAGTTTTTTAGCGCTGGTTTCATCCTGAATTTATCGCGCGTGAGCATACCGTTAGATTTCTCTGCAAGCACTCAGATTTTATGAGGCCATACGCAGAAATTGTCGATGCAGACAAAAACATTTATATCCCAGGACCAAATAAAGGCGAAACTGAGTGACGCTATCGTATTGGTCTGAACTTTGTATTCTAAGGAAGTAATAATGAAAAAAAGTATCTTATCGTTATTGATAGCCGGTTCACTAACAACAACGGCAGCATGGGCTATGGCACCAAATACTGATCTAAATTTAATGCCTTATCCACAATCGGTGGAATTAGGTCAAGGAAGCGTAACGTTAGATAAAGATTTTAGTATTTATATCAAAGGATTTAATTCCGACCGAGTCGAATATACGGCTAAGCGATTTGTAGAACGCTTAGAACGTCAAACAGGTCTACCGACGCTTAACTGGCGAGCTGATTCAGAGGATAAAGCTACGCTTATTATCGACATTCAGTCCCCAGCTAAGAGTGAGGTGCAAGATATTGATGCTGATGAGTCGTACAAGCTAACGAGCAATGACGGCAAAATTGTTTTAGAGTCGAGTCGCCCATATGGCGCTATTCGTGGTATTGAAACCATTCTTCAACTGGTCCAGACCGATGCTAATGGTTACTCTGTTCCGGCAATCAGTATTGTCGATGAACCGCGTTTTAGATGGCGTGGTGTTTCTTATGATACATCTCGTCACTTCATTGAAATGGAGGTGATTTTGCGCCAACTTGATGCGATGGCATCGGCGAAAATGAACGTGTTCCATTGGCATATTTGGGATGACCAAGGAATCCGAATTCAATTAGATAACTACACTAAGCTGTGGGAGAAAACCACGGACGGTGACTATTACACCAAAGATCAAATTCGTTATGTCGTAGAGTATGCACGTAAACTAGGTATTCGTGTGGTTCCTGAAATTTCGTTACCGGGCCATGCGTCAGCCGTTGCTCATGCTTATCCAGAACTGATGTCTGGGTTAGGGGAACAAAGTTATCCGCAGCAGAGAGAATGGGGGGTATTTGAGCCTCTGATGGACCCGACGAACCCTGAATTGTATGTCATGTTAGAAAGTGTATTCGACGAAGTGGTTGAATTGTTCCCGGATGAATACTTCCATATCGGTGGTGATGAGCCTAACTACAAACAATGGCAAGAAAATCCAGAAATTCAAGCTTTTATCAAAGATAAGGAGCTTGATGGTGAACGAGGTCTTCAGTCGTACCTCAACGCGAAAGTGGAAAAAATGCTTGAGGAGCGTGGTAAGAAGATGAGCGGCTGGGACGAAATCTGGCACAAAGATCTTCCCAAATCGATCGTGATTCAGAGCTGGCGAGGTCATGACAGTATTGGCCGTGCGGCACAAGAGGGTTACCAAGGGTTGCTATCAACAGGCTACTACTTAGACCAACCACAGCCTACAAGTTATCACTATAGAAATGATCCGATGCCGAGTGGCATCACCGTTGACGATAAGCTTCACGAAGGGGAACGCTTTGTTAGCTACCTGTGGGAAAAACCGCGTACTAAAGGTGGCCCACGCAAAGGCTTACTCACTATTATTCAAGCAAAAGACGGTAAAGTTCGTGCATTTACGGATTATAACGGTAAATCTCGAGCTGAAGTTGAGATCTTAGAATATGAACCTGGCAAGATATTCCGCGGCCACTTTGATAACTTCATGTCATATACAGAGTTCAACCTCAAGCTAGCGGGAGAGCAATTTGCCGAAGGGAGCTATCAGCTTATTGGCAATGTAAGGTGGCCAACGACGGGGAAACTGGTTGCCTCTTCAGCACAAGAGGGAGCGTCAATTCCTGAGCCAACTGGTGGTTATCCCGCTGAATTGAACGAACAAGAACAAAAACTGATATTGGGTGGAGAAATCACCGTTTGGGGTGAAAATATCAATTCGATGACGATGGAAAACAGAATTTGGCCTCGCAGTTATGCAATTGCGGAGCGATTCTGGTCAAGTGAAAACCTGACCGATGAAGCAAGCATGTATAAGCGTATGCGTGCTATCGATAATTGGTCGGAAATTTCTTTGGGTATGCGCCACCATGCTGACGCAAGAGTCATGATGCAAAGGTTAGCGAATGGCAGTGATATAACACCTTTATTGGTGCTGGCGAAGTACACTGAACCTGCACAATACTATGCGCGTAACTGGGAAAAATGGATTCAGACTGAGAATCCAGGAGATTTATACAATCAACACGAACGCCTGAATCGTTTCGCTGATGCGCTTCCGGTAGAGAGCTACACAGTGTACGAAATGCGTGATTTGGTGACACAATACGTTAATGGGGATAAGTCTGCTTTAACGTCGCTTAAAAATCACTACGAGCAATTACTCAATGCTTCTTCTGAGGCGGCTACAGTCTTTGCTAACAACGTAGCGTCAGTAGAGACGGTACCGTTAGCTAAGGCATCACAGAACATCGCTCAGTTAGGTTTGACACTGGTAACAAAAGCCGAAGCTGGCAAGAAAGTGTCTTCAGCCGACGCAAGGGAATATCAGTCTATGATTAATGACTCAGCTAAGATCATTGATGAAAGCATTGTCGCCACTGTGAAGCCGACGGAAATGTTGCTTTGGTCACTATCAAAGTAATCTTGCCAATCCACTCGGCATGGCATAACAATAAACGCCCCAATTAAACTGGGGCTTTTTATGTGATATTGACTGATAACCACTGCTTATCAGCTTAATAACAACAAGTGAATTCAGTAATAGGGCTCAAGGCGTTAGTCTATCCATAAGCAAACACATAACGTCGAGAGCATCCTATGACATTTTCGAAATCTCAACTTAAATCACTTTTCGCTATTTCTACCCTCGCGCTGCTAGCAGGATGCTCTTCGCCCGCGTTTGATTCAGAAAACGAAAACTCTGCGAGAAACCGCGGAGCTGCTGGAGGGGCGTTATTAGGCGCTACCATGGGGGTTTTAACTGGTGAGCCTGAACTCGCGGTTAAAGGTGCGGTCGCTGGTGGTGTTGCTGGTGGTGTTGCTGGTTCAATGAAAGACCTTGAGGATTCACGCGAAACTAATCGTACTGAAATTTTGGCCGATGGGATAAAACAGGATAATCGTAGTGAAGCGGAGATGCGTGCTGATGAGCTTGAAGCTCAAATTCGCATTAAAGAGCTAGAGCAGAAATTGGCAGAGATGGAAGCTCAGCAAGACGATCAAGTAATTGATGCTAGCTAGTTAAAAGCTGGACATTACTCCAGTTTTAAAACATCAGATAAAGAAAAGGCCGATTGATCACTCAATCGGCCGAAAACAGTGTGAACAAATCGGTTCACTAACAACGTCAGTTGGCTAGGTGACCTCAAATTTTGAAGTCATTTTCTATAATGCATTTCGCGTGCCAATATTTCTTTTGGTTAATGTTAAGGTTTAAGGCAATATCAATGCATAGTTAACGCGGAATTTCTCATTATGCAATTGCAATATGCATTAACTTTGCAAT
The DNA here is from genome assembly GCF_900088415.1 of Vibrio mediterranei. Taxonomy (GTDB): domain Bacteria; phylum Pseudomonadota; class Gammaproteobacteria; order Enterobacterales; family Vibrionaceae; genus Vibrio; species Vibrio mediterranei. Next base: position 729,904 of record NZ_FLLQ01000001.1, on the reverse strand, counting down.
ATGCAATTAACTGCTCTATCACTAATTCCTCTAGGTTCATATCATTTTGTACCGATTTAGTTACATAGATATGGCAGAACTCGCGTATTTTGTCTAATTTTATAGCTATCGATAGAGAATGGTTCAGAGACATATGCAACCAGCACCGATACCTAGAAATGACGATTACCGACTTAGTGTTCTTCAAACTTTGAAGCTATTGGCTACGCCTGAAGAGAGGTTCGATCGGGTGACACGTCTAGCTAAGCGTATGTTTAGCGTAGACATTTCTATGGTGAGCATTGTTGAACGAGATCGGCAATGGTTCAAATCGTGTGTAGGTCTTGATGCAACTGAAACGGCAAGGGATATCTCATTTTGTGGGCATGCCATTCTTGGTGATGAGCCGTTTATTATCTCGGACGCTCTGTCTGACGAACGCTTTAGTGACAACCCACTTGTTGTATCTAAACCTAATATTCGATTTTACGCAGGTGTGCCAATTAAGCTAGCTGACAATGTTAAGGTGGGGACGTTGTGTATCATTGATAGCAAACCTCGACATTTTAGTGACCAAGAAGTCCAAGACCTTATTGATTTGGCAAAACTCGCAGAAGATGAGTTAATAGCGTGCCTTGATAGCACGATTGATGAATTGACTCAAATTTCAAACCGCCGAGGCTTTAACATATTGGCTGACAAGGTCATCAACCGATGCCGTTTTGCTATGGAGCCATACACTATGGCTTCATTCGATCTCAACCAGTTTAAGCTGATCAACGATACATACGGGCATGGTCAGGGAGATGCAGCGTTAGTGGCCTTTGCTCGATTGCTCGTTGAGAACTTTAGAGATTCCGATGTGATAGCGAGAATTGGGGGGGATGAGTTTGTTGTACTCATGTCTGGAACCACAGGAGTGGATGCCAAATTTCCATTGATGCGTTTCAAAGATCAAATAGCGATGTTCAATGGTTCGAGTGACAGCGAATTTGAGTTGTCTTATAGCGTAGGTGTGGTTTGTTTCTCACCTTTAGAAGATCTCTCACACAATGATTTATTGGCTAAAGCTGATCTAGCGATGTATGCAAGTAAGCAGGCCAAATAACCAATATTCTATTTATAAGGTTTTCACTAAATAGTGGTGTAACTCACCAAGGGAAGCGAAAGTATATGTTGCTTCCGTCATGTTAGGTGGCGTCACGTTACCATTAGAAATAAAGCAGCTTAAGCAGCCTGCATTCTCTGCGGTTTTTATGTCGTATTCGTGGTCACCGACGTAAATAACTTGTTCCGATGCCAGTTGCCATTTTTCTATTAAAAAGAGTAACGAAGCAGGGTTGGGTTTGGCAGGAAAATCTTCTCGAGTAATAAGCTCATGAACCTTAATTTTGTTGGATTTTAGCTTCGTCTCTGCAGCCTGACGACAATTGCGAGTAATGACGCCTGAATAGAGGTGCTTTTCTTCCATCCACTTTAGCAACTCATGTGCTCCCTTCATAAGTGTACTTGATCGAGCATCTTCGATTTCATGGCGAAGAATAATGTCGTTTAGTGCCCTGCGTTTAGCGTCCTCGCTCGAGCTAGCAACATGTTCTAGCAGATCTTTGTCATCAGGACAGGCTAGTTCTTTACGAAGAAGCTTAAAGTCGAGGTTGCAAGATACCAACGTATTATCCAAATCAAACACTACCGCTTTGAGCATTAAATTCCATCTCTTTTTTCACAACATCCGGTAATGATAATGTATCCTGAACTTGTGTTAGTATCGATAGTTAATTTGGTGAAATTGTTGATATTGGCGGCCGCATCCCTTGCTGATGATCAAGTATGCGAATCGCTTCATGGATATTGACTTCGACTAGGTTAACCAGTGATTGCATCGCTTCAATATTCGGGACTGTATCGTTATCTAACTCACTTAGTAACACGTCTATTTTGTTGATAAGTCTATTCAACTCGGACTCTTGTGCTACCTTCCTCAGCGTTATAATGACGTTTTTGAGCCCGATAACGTCTTGTGAAGAATAGACTTTGACGAGTGTATTGAGCGTCTCTTCGCCGATGGATTTAAATTGCTCTATATTGTCTAACCGCACTTGTTTCGATTCGCTAGTTGAATCCAACAGCGTGAGTTCCGCTTCAGTATTGGTGCAGTCGAGTTGCATGATGTCGTGGCGCACTAACTGGATAACATTACTGTTTTCAGGTGGCGTTGGGTTCACCAATAGGTGTTGGTACCTTTGGAGAGCATCGATAAAACTCTCTTTTTGCAGGGGCTTAGTCAGAATATGGTTTGCACCAGCGTCAACAAAATTATCATGAGCTTCTTTAAATACATCAGCGGTACAGCCAAATATGACGGTTTTTGACCCTAGCTCTTGTCTAATGATACGAGTTGCTTCTATGCCATCCATTACGGGCATATGATTGTCCATAATGATAAGGTCGTACTGTTTTTTACCGACTTTCTCTATCGCTATTTTCCCATTTTCCGCTACTTCTACATTGTGACCTTGTTTCATACAAAATGTCTTCGCGACGAGAGCATTAACTTTGTTATCTTCGACGAGAAGGATAGCAAGAGACTGAGCAATTGCCTGTTCATCGAGTGAGACCTTGTCTTTAAGCTGAATTTCTTTGTTCTCAATTGGCGTTAGGTTGGCGGTGACAGTGAATTTACTTCCTTTGCCTAGTTCGCTGGACACATAAGCGTCACCTCCCATGAGGTTGGACAATTTTTTTACAATTGCCAGTCCAAGCCCAGTTCCCCCAAATTGTCTTGTTGTAGATGCTTCTGCTTGAGTAAAAGGATCGAAGATTGTAGCTAGTCTGTCACTTGGGATGCCAACACCAGTATCAATGACATCAATATTCAATTGCTCTTTACTTTTCGACATTGAACTCTGAGAATTCGAAAAAACTAGCTCAACAGATCCACGCTCTGTAAATTTGACGGCATTTCCGAGCAAATTAAAGATTAATTGTCTGATTCGCGATTTATCTCCTCGGAACGATTTTCCGGATGGTAATTGATTGTTCAGTTTGAACTGAATACCTTTTTCATTGCAAATGGCTGAATACGTACTGATTATTGGAGAACAAAGTTCGTCTATCGCAAAGTCGATATCTTCAAGTTCGAGTTTTCCTTCTTCTATTTTTGATATATCGAGGATGTCGTTTAACAAAGACAACAAGTGGTTTCCAGACTCAAGCAAAACACTGAGTTGCTCTTTATGTTGCGCCTGTGTTACTGAGGACTCGAGAATTTGAGCCATGCCCAAAATGCCATTTAGTGGCGTCCTCAGTTCATGGCTCATGGTAGCAAGAAATGTTGATTTAGCTCGGTTGGAGGCATCTGCTACTTGGACCGCTTGTTGGAGATTCTGCTCCAACTGCTTTCTATCACTGCTGTCTCGTTCTACTGCGATAAACTGTTCGATTTGATTATGAATATTCCTAATCGGTGTTATAACAATGTCGATCCAATATGGGCGCCCATCTTTGTGATAGTTCAAAAGCTCTGATTGAACAGTATGCCCTTGACCGAGTTCATCTGAAATTCGCTTTATTTCCTCCTTGGAAGTGTCAATTCCTTGTAGAAGGTCACCTGGCTTCTTGCCGATGGTCTCTGCAAGTTGGTAGCCTGAGAGTTTCTCGAATGCACTGTTAACCCATGTTGTTAGGCCATCTCTATTTGTAATCACAATGGCGTCGCTAGCGTGTTCTACTACCATTGCTAGCTGAGAGCGCTCTTTTTCGTTGTCGAGCAACTCCTTGTTCAATTTGGCTTCTACATGTTGCTGTAGCCATTGACGCCAGTATAGATATGCGCCTAAACACAAAAAAAGCGTTACTGATGACAAAGCGATTTGAACCTTGGTGTCTGAAGAGCGTTGTAACCAGAAATCGTTGGTTTGATTTAGTAAACGATGAACTTCACTGTCAATTAGGGCTTTCTTTTCATTGCTAATATCTTGCATCACACGCTTGTTTAGTCGGATATAGTTGTCTAGGGTTACGACGCTAGTATTGTCGCGGAGTGTGCTTGATAAATCGCTTAAGTTGCTTTTAGCATCAAGGTACCGATAGATGGAAAGCTTGTCAGCTTCATTTAGGGAGTCTCTCCAGAGCTTGTCTTTTAAAGCTTGGATTGTTTTACTGGAATATTCTAGAGATACTTTTGCGCTGAGTAGTCGTTCTAATCTTTGCGTAAATGACAACATTGCGTCTCGAACGGTTTTTGCGGAGGTGACTGCTGCTTCAGGTACCGGGTTCAGAATTGGAAAGTAGGCATTATGGTTTTGTCGAATATTCTCATACAGTTTGTCAGATAACAGTTCTATAGATACCAATTCATTTGAAAACTGGTCATAGGTACTGTTGTCACTATATTCAAAGACGTATATCTCTTCGAGGTTGTGAGTGACATTCTGAGATAGTGATAGGTACGCTTTCTGATAAGCTTCACTGACATAGCTATTTACGGCGCTTATCACAAGCCAACAGGCGGCTATCAAAGTACCAAGCATGTAGAGCAATTCTATCCGTGAACGGTTAAACAATCTCCTTTTCATTGCGCTAACTCCGTCAAGAGTGGGGGAGGCGGAGCCGACAGTGCATTTAGAAAGGCGCTAATTTCAAGAGTTGTAGTGGCATCTAACTCTCTTCCTAGCTGTACTTTAGCCATGGTAACAATCGCCTCTTCCAATGTCGCAGCACGACCATCATGAAAATAAGGTGCAGTCTTTGCGACATTTCTTAGGCTAGGGACACGAAACACTCCTTTATCAGAATTAATTCCAGTGACGTTGTAACGACCTAGGTCTCTTTCTTGACTAGTCGTAGTACTAACATTGCCAAATCTCTGAAAAAGGTTGCCCCCAATGTTGGTTCCTTGATGACATACTACGCAACCCAAAGATTGGAACTTCTCCCACCCCATTTGTGCAATTGGCTCCATTGCATCGGTTTGCCCTTTAAGAAATAAGTCGAAAGGCGAATCTGGTGTATTAAGGGCGGTCATAAACATGACTAAGGCATTTTTGACCGTTTCTTCTGTGATGACTCCGCCAAAGTACTCGTTGAATTGCACGCGGTAGTCTTGCACCGATTGCACGTATTCAACGATGTCTCTCCAATTAGTATTCATTTCGAGAGGGTTGTGGACGGGACCGTCCATTTGTTTCTCTAGGCTTGAAGCACGCCCATCCCAGAAGAAACGAGTGTTATAGGCTATGTTGAATACTGTCGGAGAATTCCTAACACCTGATCCATTTACGCCTCTTGAGACACGGACATTTTCCGCACCATTATCGAAAATATGATGGCAAGATTCACAGCTCACTTGCTGATTGGATGACAGCCTAGGGTCAAGAAAAAGTTGTAGTCCTAACTGCGCCTTATTTTTGTCGTTGCCCTCTAGGCTGGTGTGTTCAATTGGAGCAACAAGGTGAACAACACCATATTGCTGTTTGTGGGCGAGGGAGTGGTGCTCTTCGTGCTTAAGTTGTTGGAGTGTCAGGGGCGAGTCAAAATTCAGAAGCAGGTAGGCACCAAGTATCAAAATAGCGAATAGTGAGGATAGCCACCTAATGAGAATTTTGTTCATACAATGTACACATAATATTGATCATATGTATCAGTATGGGATACTTATTTGTCGTTTCAATTAAAGCTAAAAAAACCAAAAAAAGAATGAACTCGTAGTTAATTTAAGGTCTTAGATATTGCCCCGTCTAGGCTTAGCTAGTTGAGGTAACTAATAGGATTTTTCAAAGGTTGGGTTTTTGTTTGTGGTTTGTTGCTTTTTGCTACGCTTAATGTAACGTGTACCAATAACGTGTAATTGATTTCTTAGACCTATTATTGTCTTGGTTTTTATAAATTTTTTTGTTGGGTGGTTGTTATGAAAACTCATTTACGTGCGCTAACTTTAGCAACGGTAATCGGTGTTGCTCTATCAGGATGCAGTCCTGAACCAGAACAAAAGGCAGAAGCGCCAGTTGTTCGTCCTGTTAAAACTATGGTCATTGGTTTAGAGAACCAAAGTATGATTCGTGAATTCCCAGCGCGTGTTCTCGCGTCGAATCGTGCTGATATGGCTTTCCGTGTCTCGGGTAAGGTCAACAGCATCCCAGTAAAAGAGGGTGATAACGTTAAGAAAGGCACGGTACTTGCGACATTAGATGACACTAATTTTAAACTCGCTGTGCGTGATACACGTGCGACTTTGCAGCGAACTCAAGCTGACTTTAAACGCGCTCAAGAACTGATCAAAGATAATTTTATCTCCAAAAAAGATTTCGAGCAGTTGCGCGCTAATTTGACACGTGCAAAAGCAGCATACGATAAAGCAAATACAGAACTTGGCTATACCAAACTTTTAGCGCCTTTTGATGGTTTTGTGGCACAGCGAGACATTCAAAATTTCGAAAATGTTGAAGCTAAACAGGTGGTGTTTACTTTCCAAAACCTAAATACCCTTGAATTGAAATTTAACGTTCCTGAAAAATTGGTAAGGCAAATTCGTGATGAGCAAGCTGAAGATCCTGTAGAGATTCCGGTCTTCGCTTATTTTGATGCAGCTCGAGAGAAACCATACCCAGTCACGGTGACGGAAGTGTCCTCTAAAGCTGATGCTGATACACAAACCTTTGAGGTGACGGTGACACTTGAGGCACCATCGGATCAAAATATCCTTCCAGGCATGACGGGCTATGTCACTGCAGATTTTTCTAAACTCCAAGAAACGAAAGGCTCAATCCAAGTGCCTGCAACTGCGGTAATTAGCGACAATGCACACAATGCCACAGTGTGGGTTGTTGGAGACGACAACACGGTTTCTCCAAAGCAGATCGAAGTCTCCACGATGTCTGGTGACAGAATCACGGTACTCTCTGGACTTGAAATGGGTGAACGCATTGTCACTGTAGGTGTTCCATTTTTGATTAAAGGTATGGAAGTGAGCCTAATGCCTGAAATCGATCAGGCGCAATAACTGTAACTCAGCAAGAAGAGATGTTTTATGAATTTAGGTGAGTATTCAGTAAAGAATAAGGTTAATAGCTGGCTTTTAGTCCTGCTAATGACCATTGGCGGTGTTTTGGCTTACTTTGAAATGGGTAAACTTGAGGACCCAGCATTCACAATCAAAGAAGCAAAAATCATTACTGCTTATCCAGGAGCTTCTCCTCAGGAAGTCTACGACGAGGTTACGTATCACATCGAAGATGCGGTTCGTCTTCTTGGGCAAGTTAAACGGATCAAACGCTCAGTAACTCGTGAAGGTTTGTCGGATATTACGATTGAGTTTAAAGATGAATATACCTCAGCTGAAATGCCAGGTATATACGATGAACTTCGCCGTAAAATTGCTGACAATAAGCATAAATTGCCTCCTGGTGCAGGAGAGCCACAAATTATCGACGATTTTGCCGATGTTTATGGTGGGTTCCTAGCGCTTAATGGCGAAGGTTATACCTATCGTGAGTTAAAAGATGTTGCTGACAACCTTAAGAAGCAACTAGTACTTGTCCCCGGCGTACGTAAAGTTGCAATTGATGGTGACCAAAAAGAAGTCGTTTATGTTCAGATGTCTAGAGCCAAAATGGCGGAACTTGGCATTGATATGGCTACGATAGAGAACCTGTTAAGTTCTCAAAACTTGGTTTCCGATTCTGGTCGTTTCCGTGTTGGACCTGAGTTTATTCGAATTGAGCCGACAGGTAGCTTTAAACATGTAAGTGAAATTGAAGATCTACTTATCTCAAGTGACACCAAGAAGCTAATTCGTTTAGGCGATATTGCTGAAGTAACACGTGAATATGTCGAAGAGCCGTCGAAGCTCATCTACTTCAATGGAAAACCTTCGTTAACAGTTGGTATTTCAATGCTTCCTGGTAAAAACGTTGTGGAAGTAGGCGGATTAATCGCAGATAAGATCGAAAGTCTAGAGAACCAAATCCCGCTTGGGATGAACATAGATATCATCTACGATCAGCCATCTGAGGTTGATCAGTCAGTAGCTGGGTTTGTGACCAATACTGTCGAAGCGTTGATTATAGTAGTTGTTGTTCTGCTTGCCTTTATGGGGTTACGTGTCGGACTTATTATCGGCGCAGTATTGATGATCACAGTGGCAGGTACCTTGGCACTAATGCACATGTATGGTATCGAGCTACAACGTATCTCTCTAGGTGCGTTGATCATTGCTCTCGGGATGTTGGTAGATAATGCCATCGTTGTCGCCGAAGGAATGATGATACGGATCAAGCGCGGTGTTCCAGCGATGAAGGCCGCTGGAGAAGTTGTTGGCGCGAATGGCTGGGCGCTACTCGGTGGTACCGCTGTAGGTATTCTAGCGTTTGCAGCAATTGGTATGTCTCAGAGTAACACTGGTGAATTTACCCGTTCTCTGTTCTACGTAATCCTAATTTCTCTGTCTTTAAGCTGGGTTACGGCCGTATCGACTACACCACTGCTTTGTGCATTGTTGCTCAAAAAAGACGACAAGAAAGAAGGGGAAGAAGAGAAAGACCCATACGCAGGTGCTGGCTTTGTAATTTATAAGAGCGTTCTTCAGTTTGCGCTTAAGCAACGAGCACTGACCATTAGTGTGATTTTGGCAATGTTTGTTGCTTCGGTATGGGGGTTTGGATTCGTTAAGAATGCGTTCTTCCCAAATGCAAACACGCCAATGTTCTTCGTGGATGTTTGGGAAGTTGAGGGTACCGATATTCGTCAAACTCGCGATGATACCCTGAAAATTGCCGACTTTATTCGTGAACAAGAAGGGGTTGAATGGACAGCGAGCTTCATTGGTGGCGGTGCATCACGTTTCTCGTTGGTATATACACCACAAGACTCTACCAAAGCTTACGGTCAGATCATTGTTCGTACTGAAACACGTGAACAGATCGCACCGTTACAAAAGAAAATCGATACTTTCATGACAGAAAATATCGACAATATCGAGCCTAAGATCAAAGGGCTACGTATCGGCCCTGGACGTGACTCGAAAATCGAAGCTCGATTTGCTGGTCCGGATCCAGAAGTTTTGCGTGATTTAGCTTCTCAAGCTGAAGCGATCATGCATGCTGACCCTGAGACGAAGGAAGTTCGTAACGACTGGCGTCAACCGGTTAAGTTGATTAAACCAATCTTTAATGAACAGGTGGCTCGACAACTCGGGATCACTCGTACTGAGCTTACTGCTTCGTTAAAAGCAGCGAGTGAAGGTTCTCAAGTCGGTATTTATCGAGATGGCGTGAGGCTATTACCGATTTACTTCCGTTCCGATGCGAGCGAGCGACAAAACGTTGCTCAATTGATGGATGCGCAAGTATACAGCCCTGTTCTGCAAAGAACAGTGCCAATTGCACAAGTTGTCGTTGGCTTTGAAACGGTATGGGAAGATGCAATGATTCGTGGACGCGATCGTTTGACGACCATTATTGCTTCTGCGAACCCTACGGGTGAATTGGCTGCACCACTGTTTGAACGCCTAAAACCACAGATAGAGGCTATCGAACTACCACCAGGTTATTCGATGGACTGGGGTGGTGAGTACGAAGATTCAGCAGAAGCGCAAGGAGCCTTGTTTAGTGCTATTCCGGTTTCATTCATCATGATGATTATCGTGGTTGTGTTGCTGTTTGGTAAGGTACGTCAGCCACTGATTATCTGGATTACTGTACCGCTGGCAATCATTGGTATTACAGCTGGTCTTCTGCTGCTTGATGGTGCCTTTGACTTTATGGCGTTGCTGGGTGCATTGAGTTTAATCGGTCTATTGATTAAGAATGCGATAGTGTTATTGGAAGAAATCGATATGCAAGCGGAAGAAAAACCGCTTTATGATGCGATTATTGATTCTTCGATCTCTCGTATGCGACCAGTAATGCTTGCGGCATGTACAACGATATTAGGTATGATCCCACTGCTGGGAGACGTATTCTTCGTTAACATGTCTATTACGGTCATGTTCGGATTAGGATTTGCGACCATTTTAACCTTGGTCTTCATCCCAGTAATGTACGCGATTTTGTTCAAAGCTAAGAATCCAGCTTAAATCACATTGAAATGATCAAAAAGGTCAGACATATCGTCTGACCTTTTTTGTTTTCCGTTTATCTAATCTAAGCCAAACAGATGGTTTACTTACCTGTCTTAGCGACTAAAAACTCAGAGAAGGCTTTCCAAGACTTTTTGTCGGCGTCTTCACGGTAGTTTTTAGAACCAAACACAGTAAAGGCATGTGGTGCACCACTGTAGGTGATCATCTCGTGCTCTACACCGTTCTTTTCTAATTCCACCGCAAGTTGTGCAAATTGAGACATGGGTATTGCAGTATCAGCAGTGCCGTGAAGCACTAGTATCGGTGCTTTAGTTTGTGCGTAGTTTTGTCCATCGGGCGTTGTTAGGCCACCATGGAAGCTTACGAAGCCTCGCGCATTCATACCTGCTCGCGCGGATTCTAATACAGCAGCACCACCGAAGCAGTATCCCATGACCACTGTATCATCTAAGTTTCCACCAAGCTTGCCAGCTTCTTGTAATCCAGCATTCATCAGAGCTTGAAGCTTGGCTCTGTCTTTATAGAGCTCACCTGTGTGCTGCTTCTTGTCTTCAACTTTTGTTGGACGAACGTCTTGCCCGAATAAGTCCACTGCGAATACGTTATAGCCCATTTCATTGAGCATTTCTGCTCGGTCTTCTTCGTATTCAGTGAGACCGTCCCAGTCATGAACTAACAACACTAGTGGCGCTGTATTATTCACTTTGGCCCAGTAGCCTTCATAAGGCTGCCCATCTACCTCATAGATAACATGTTCACCCGCTACAGAGTAACTACTGACTAACGCTGTACCAAGAAGCATTCCAATGAGTCTCTTATTCATTATTGTTTCCTCTTTACTGGCTTTATTGTCCTCGCACTACAAAGCTTAGTACGTACATTCCAGATAGAGGTGTAACCAATTGAATTTTTTATTGCGTGAAAGGCGAGGTTTTGATTTGAACGTAAAAAAGGGAAGCAGTTGCTTCCCTTGGATATTCGATTATTGGACTATGCACTCATCGGTACTAATACCATGGTGCCTATGATTACGGTAATCAGGCCAGCAAGCACAGGAACCGAGGTACGCTTCACAACCTCAAATGGAGAAATATTACCCATACCCGATGTGGCGACGATAACACCAGAAACTGGTGAAATTGTACGACCTAGGTTTGAGGCTTGTAGCATTGGGATGATTAGGAATGCTGGATTTAATCCCATTTTTGCCGCTAGAGAAGGTGCCAGCTCAACGAATGCATAGAATGGCGCATTACCTGAACCTGTTGCAATCGCCGCGGCTACAGTCAGACCTGTGAGGATTAACATTAGTGCGACACCGCCCGCACCCGCTTTGTCTGCAAGGTGAAGAAGATTGTCGATAGCGCCAATCGACATTAAGCCTTGTGCAAATACACCAGCAGCAACCAAGAGCATAACAACGCCTTTGAAGGCATCGGCCATACCTTGATAACAAGATTCTAAGTCTTCCAATGTTTTTTGGCCGTTAAAGCGCTTAGTAATAAAGTCGATGACGGCACCTAGGAAGATAGAGCCTACAACGATAGTGTAGATATCAAGTGTAAGACCTGGAATCGTACGGCCATTGAAAAGGAAAACACCGATGATCGGTAAGAAAGGCAAAATGCAATAGAATGCCGGAGCGTCTACTTTCATTTCTGACACATCAACACGCTCCATTGGTGTATTTTCTTTCTTATCTAGATATTTATTCCAAAAAAACGCGGCAGCAGCCATAACAATAATGGCACAGATTGAAACGGGTAAGACGGTTTGTACCGCGAATACATCAAGCGCAAGACCAGACTTTTCTGCGGCAATCACAACATCACCGGAAGTTGGAGACAGAATGATGGCTGCTGGTGAGGCACACACTGCTACCGCAGCTGGGCGAGAGATACCCATGGCCGTCATCATAGGGAACAAGGTTGCCATTAGTAGCACACCAAGTCCCGTTGCCGAACTAACCGCTAGAGACATTAAACAAGCCACAATATAAGCAGCAACAAGTAGAATGTAAGGAGACTTAATGAAAGAGAGAGGTTTTGAAAATTGTTTTACTACTACGTTGTTTGCGCCAATGTGAGTCATGTAAGAGGCAAAACCACAAAGTAGCATGATTTGCATACCCAGACCGCCACCTCGATATTGTAGCATGTACTTCACGTATTCGAGTGAATCAGTAACGATGTTACCCGTAGAAGTGATTTTCGCCGGTAGTACGGTATGGCCTAAAATCCCTGTTAATAGCAGTAGTGCAATACCTGCGGTCAGTAGTACGCCAGCCGGTCGGTAGCCTTTGACAATGAAGTAGCCGACGGCGATCGTCACGACTAGACCAATTAATAGTTCTAACATAATTCTCCCTTGAAACTGTTAAATATCTAAAGTATCTATTTCAAAATATGTCAGAAACTGTACAAAATATTACACTGTGGCACGACAACTACATGCTGATGTAATGATCTAAGACAAACAATTAATTCAATTGAAAATAGTGGGTAATTTATCTGTATTTTATTTGTTTTCTAGCTGTTAATTTCAGATTAAATCGCTACCACAAAAGTATTACTTGGCTCACAGTGAAGAATAGCTATCCAATTGGGAAAGGAATTTGTTGTCTGAATGATTTTGCTAAACACATTAGGTGTTGTTGGTGTATCTCATAGTTTATAGTCAAATTGATATGACTAAGAATTGCTACTGCCAGTACTTAATGATGAGAGATTAATTCTTAGTTTCTATTGCATTTCTAGCCATGCAGGACAGAATAATGTCATCACTTGCTTGAGAACTTCATCATGTATCATTCATCTATTAATCTTCTTGATGTTCGCGCTTTTGTGCTGGTCGCTAACTTAGGTAACTTTACAAAGGCTGCTGAAGCACTCAACGTGTCGAGGTCCCATGTTTCGAGGCAGATTCAATCGCTAGAAAAGCAAATGGGAGTGAGTCTACTTATTCGAACCACTCGAACAATGAAGTTAACGGAAGCAGGTAAAGCATTTTTAAGCTCTTGTGATGGTGCATTGCAGTCGATTGATCAAGCGGTACATGCTGCAATTGACGATGTGGAAGAGGTCCGTGGAAGTATTAAGATCAATTGTGTAGGTGGTTATATAGGTGAGGAGCTTGTTGCAAACTACTTATCTCAGTTTCTATTGAAATATCCAGAGGTCAATATAGAGCTTGATTTCTCGAGCCATCGAGTTGACTTACTCGAAGAAGAGTTTGATTTAGCCATACGTATGGGGGTATTACCCGATTCTAATTATATCGCTAGACATCTCACAAACATTGAAATGCAAACGCTAGCCAGTCCTGACTACCTTGCTAGATACCCTAAACTAACTCACCCCAAAGAGCTAAAGCAGCATAAATGCATTACAGGCTCAGTAACCAAGTGGCGCTTTGTAAATAACATCAATCAAGAAGTCTTCGAAACTTCCATTAACGGCGACTTGAAATGCAAAAACGGGCGTGTGCTAATTAATGCGGCAAAGTCTGGGTTAGGGCTAATTCGAGTCCCAACTCTTTATTGCGAAGACGAATTGGCGGCAGGGGCTCTAAAACCTGTATTTGATGATTGGGGTATTGAGTTGGTACCACTTTCGCTAATTTATCATAGGGATAGGTATCAACCTCGAAAGATTAAGGAGTGTGTACGTCATTTAATGGCGTGCTTCAGTTCTTAATGTTTGTAATCTGGTTTTAGTCTCGTTATCTTGTTCAATAGAGTGCATAGTCTTATGGGCGTAGTTGGAGAAAAGGACTAATTGTGCAGTTAGTTGATAAAATAAACGCAACTTTGATCAGAGATATAGGATCAAACGATGAGTTTGACTTTGAAGACCTCAGTGGCAAACTTGCTGAGGTAACTGAAGTTATTGGCTTTGAACATTATCTCTTTGCTGTTTCGGTGCCGGTGACAGTAATGAGAGCTGAAAATGTCGTGTTGACTAACCAACCTTTAGCTTGGCGGCAATTCTATGAAGATAATGAAGTCATGTACTTCGATCAAGTCGTACTTCATTGTCGGAATAGCATGCTTCCTCTCCAATGGCGATCTCTTCTCGCCAATGATATTCCAGATGATAAAAATGTGATCAAATTGGCGTCTGACTTTGGTTTGGGAGATGGTATTACGATCCCGCTTCGCGCCAACCATGGGTGCTTGGGGCTTATCAGTTTTTCTAATCGGAAAGGAACTCGGAAGATAGACCACGAATCAACGATCCTATCAACTTACGTGGGGAGTCTGGTTGCTGATTACATTAACGATATCAGAAACCATGTATGTGAAAAGCAGTTCGGACAAGTTAAATCGAGCCTCACACTTAGAGAGCAAATATGTTTAGCTTGGGTAGCGGAAGGAAAAAGTTCGTGGGAAGTGGCCCAGATTATTGGTTGCTCTGAGCGCACTGTAAATTTTCATATTCAGAATGCGAGTGAAAAGCTCAATGCATTCTCTCGCACTCAAGCGGTCTCTAAGGCCTTGCTAACCGGCTCTATCGAGCCTATGTTGGTTTATGGAAGCGTTGGTAAACCAATTTCGTAACGCTTCATTAATAGGGACACGTAAAGCGACACTTTTCGTATGCTCTAACATTCTAATCTTTCCATCACCTATGCGTTGATTCGGGATACCGACGTGGCGCATTATCCTTTCTATTCCTGTGGTTGTTGGCGTAATAAATGTAGTGAAGCCCTGCTCAAAACCATATTGCACAACCAAATAGAAAAGTAGTTCAGTAAAGTTAATGTGAGATGCTTGTTTGGATACCTCGCGATCGACTGCAAACCTTGAAAGCTCGATAACATTATGGTCGTCAAATGATTCTCCCTGAAGTAGTTCTGGAAAAGTGTGCTTCAACATGTAAGGTGTATCGGCATGTATAAGCCTCCAACACGCGACGACCTTGTCCTGGTATTCAATAACAATGAATTTGGCATCCGGTCGATCATATTCATCAATGTCTAGTTGATTTTCAGTATTCAAAGACCAACGAAGTCTACGCACAAAAACATCATATCTTAGCGTGTGCATTTCGTATTTCTGCTTCTCGGTCAATTCATCATATTTTCGGATATAGACAATAGGTTCCATGGGGTTTCCTCCTATACAGTTTCATGCATAGGTTAGCGCCACGCTTTGGAGAGGATAACTGACAGTTTAGTCAGCTTGAATAATTGCAATTATGGAAAAGTCAACCTGTCAGTTTCTGCAGTATCTTATTTTCGATACAAGCGTATAACAGTCTTAAGACCCTGTGAACCTGACTAACAACGTCCGAACGATAGATTCAGAACAGAATATAGAATTACACCATGGCTAGGTGACTTTTGGGTTTACAGGGTCTTTCTTTTCTCGTCAGTATTCCCCCACGTCTATCTCTCAATTTGTCTTTGCTTTCCACGACTTGATCTATTTGTATTGATAATGCTTACTGCATCACTGATAATTGCATGCCATTCATATTCTAACGATGTGTTGCGAAATCTAGATGCAAAAGCTGACGAAGAAATACACTTTACTCTTGTTTAAATCAGCGCTTGTATCTTCTTTGATTTACGGCTTCGCTGTGTTCCAATCCCTTGATAAGTTGGTAAAAAACGAAGTAGCGCAGTTTCATTTAGTCACTAAATCCATTCAAGATT
Source organism: Vibrio mediterranei (assembly GCF_900088415.1). GTDB lineage: Bacteria > Pseudomonadota > Gammaproteobacteria > Enterobacterales > Vibrionaceae > Vibrio > Vibrio mediterranei. Next base: position 714,189 of record NZ_FLLQ01000001.1, on the reverse strand, counting down.
ACAAATCCACCTTGTATATACTGGGTGTTCTTTTTGAGGCACAAATTGCGGCCAATAAAGATGAAGAAGTTGGCTACCCACTTTTCGACAAAGGGCGAGTCTACTTGCTCAATCCAGGTGAGCCACTAACTCATAATGAACGGGTTGTTAGCATGACGGCACAACGTATGTTTAATAGCATGCCCGAATTAGCATTAGGGCAAGAATACCTTTTGTATTATCGTTCCTATGAAGGGATGAAAATACTAGCTAGTCATGCTTTTGGTCTTACCAACACGAACGTGAACGAAGTCTTTTCTAAAAAAATATGTTTGGAGTCGTTTAAGTGTTCAAAGTATGCGTCTCAAGAAGATTTGGATAACCGAATTGTAGTTTCCGATATCTATAGAGATAACGTAACAAACAAAACCGTTATCACCATCTCAAGCCCTGTTTATGACGAATTTGGAATGGTTGGAGATGTTAACGCTGATGTTTATCTCGATAAGTTTCCATTTCTCTATAACAAACAGTATTTTAGTACGAGAAGTGAAATAGGGCGGGAAATCATTATTGAAGACACTCGTTACCCTTTCCATCAATCAGCGCACGCGGAACGAACTCAAGTCGACGATAGGCTTAGCATTGTCTATAAAATACCCTATAGCAAAATTGTCGTAGATTCTCTTTGGATCTACTTTTCTATGGTGGCACTGTTTTTCTATGTCGTCATTCGACTGGATGAGCTCAAGGTCAAAAGAGAAAAGTTAAAACTGGCAGAACTGGCAATAAAGTTAGATGAACTGACAGGGCTTTATAACCGTGCAATTCTTAGAGACAGTGGCATTAAGTATGCGATTGAAAAGAAGGGTTTGGCTGTCATTGTCATAGATGGCGATAAGTTAAAGCTAATTAACGATAACTACGGGCACCATGTTGGGGATGAGGCTATTGTGTATATTGCACAATGCATGCGTCAGTGTTTTCGTGAGAGTGACTATCTTATACGTAGTGGCGGTGATGAGTTTCTAGTCTTATTACCTGGGTGTGGACTGCAAACTGCCGAGCGTTTGGCCAATACATTGAGTCGAACTATACGCTCGAAAACGTTTGGGGCAAATAATTTGACGCTTGATATCAGTTTTGGTGTCACGGTGTTACAAGAAAAAGAGTCTCTCTCGTCAGCCATTAAGCGAGCAGATGCTTTACTGTATCAGGTCAAGCGAAACAAAGCTTAACCCTACATTACAAATAAATTAGGCAGAAGAATGCATAAAGAGCATGACTACAACTTATTGAAAGTATTAGTTTTAATATATCAATATCGCAGTTTGACCACTGTGGCTGCTGTGTTAGGTAAAACGGAAAGTGCGATCAGTAAGCATCTGTCTAAATTGAGAGAACAATTGGGTGATCCGCTGTTTGTAAGGTCGTCCAATGGGCTAGAACCTACACATTATTTAGAAAGAATAATCCCTGGTATCGAAACAGGTTTACGTTCGGTCGAACAGGCTTTGAAGCGAGGGGAAGCGTTTGACGAGAAAAACTATGAAAAACCAATCGTTGTTGCGTTAGACAATTTATCGATCGAGTGCTTTGGAACAGAGTTGCTCGTTGCACTTAAGTCTGTATTTTGTCGTTCGAGGGTTGAACTCAGAACTTGGCGTTCAGATACTTACCAATCTATTGTTGACGGGAAAACAGACATAGGTATTCAGTTCTTTAATGAAGATTGCTCCAAAGCCATCTATCAAGCCAGTCTAATTAATGTCGAAATAGGGGCAGTTGTAGCGAGTAATAGTCACGTAGAAAGTTGGGAGCAGGTATTCGAAAATCCCTGTGTTTTCTTTGAAATTCGCGGATGGAACGAAACCAACCACAGGTTGATCAAACAGATGGCAAAATACGACTTATCGTTTGATTATCAGGTTAAATTGGATAATCTGAGTGTCGCCCTATCCATGATTCAGAGAGACAATTATTCGGTGGTGTTATCCAAGCATTTGATGCCGAGTAACGGTTTTAGATTTGTGCCATTTCCGGATTACATGCAGACATTTACGCCAGTTGTGACGTGTATGAAGCAAAGTAATCGACAAAATCCATTGCACCGAAAACTGCATGACATTATTAAAAGTATCGTAAATAAGAAAGGAGAGGAGTAGACCTCTCCTGCTCAAAATTAGCTAACTTGCTAGGGCGGGTTTCTTACTCTCAAGAACATCGTGTGAGTTGATCAATTCCACGATTGAGTTCGCTTCATACTTATCTAGAATACGAGACTTATACGTACTGATTGTTTTCGCACTTAAGGACAAAAATTCTGAGATTTGTTTGTTGGTATAGCCTTTCTTAAGGTAGTTAAATACTACTGTTTCTCTTTGAGATAGCACAATGTTACGGCTTCGCTCCTTATAGTCAGTCTTAAAGAGGTTGTAACCACGCATCACACCACTAATCGCATCACGGATAAGCGGGCTGTCTTCTGATTTACTAATGTAACCGTTGACGCCCAGTTTATACGCAGTTTCTGAGTATACTGGGTAACCGTAACTGGATACGAAGATTGCTTTACCATTGTATCCACAAGCGTAGGCTCTGCGCATGAACTCAAAACCATCAGCTTCTGCGAGATTTACATCTAGGATGATAAGTTCGATATTACTGTTTTTTACTAGGTTTAGAGCCGTCTGAATATTACCGGTTTGGTGGACTAGATCTAAATCATCGATGCTAGACACGATCTGAGCTAGTGCTTCCCTAACTAGCGGGTAGTTATCAATGATGAGGCAGTCTTTCGTGTTTGGATAGAGCATTCACTTTACCTTGCTATACAAATGATTGGCGAAACAGGATTGGGAAAAGAGTGCGATCACTTGTCGGTTACGTCTAAAATCTTAAGAATTATTTTTAGTGTCGAATTAACGATGCTCGAAAGTATAGAAAACAATGCACTGAAAGTGTGGAATGATGGAAATTCCATATAGGAATAATGTCAGAATATTGGAGTTATTTATTTAAAACAGTTAGTTACGAATGATGGATAAATAGAATTTATCGTTACGGCGTATAATTTGAGTTGACCTTGACTGCTTATATCGAAGAGATAAGTTGTGAGAGAAGTATAGTAATTAGAAGGATTCCATATTTTATACCTATTTATCATAATGTTAGCTATCTCTCATTATGCGACATGACTGATGGTAATTTAATTACAATTAAATGTGATTTGCATCTTGTTTTTGCTTTGGCTAGGTATATAATTACGTCGAAAAGTAATTAAATTACAAAATGCCTATTGGAGAACGAACATGGGTTATGAACTAGGTGCTGCTTACATCGGTCAAATCGCTGCAAAGAAAATGATTGACGAGATGCTATATGGCAAGCCACAACCTAAAAAAGTATCTTTCATCAAGCGAATGATGAAAAAGCTAGCTAAGTAACGGAATTCTTGCAAAAAGCCCGCGATTTAATCGCGGGCTTTTTGTTATTTCACAGCTCTAATTTTTGGTCAAGATACGTTTTTCTCACCAAACTCTAGAACGTTATCAGGTTTGCTATCGAGATTACGCTTGCTAAGCCAACTTTCCAGATTGTCTGCACCGCCAATATATTCATCTTCTAGCCAGATTTGTGGCACAGTAACTGGTGTTTTTAATCCTATGTGTGCCTTTACTTCGGGGATCATTCTATAAAGGGCGGCACTATCTTTAACGACATCAGAATATGTGTAAGGAATGCCAGCATCATCAAGCATTTGCTTAGCTTTGACGCAATAAGGGCAGGTTGCTTTACCATAGACAATGTTACCAGAAAGCGTATCGCGCTTTGTCCACTCTTGAATAACAGATTGAACCAATACACCTCTGTTTAGGGCTTCACCTTGACTGATGACCTTGCCTTCAACCATTAAAATAGGGGCGTGCCAAGCTCCAGATTTTAAAGGCTCCCACCAGTGAGATAACCAATCTTTCACTTCTAACTCAATAGGGATACCGTCCAATTCGTTATTGAAAGTGTCATTGAGAATATCTTTAGTCAATGTGCATTCACCGCATGGAATGTTGACTTTAAATGGTCCCCAACTACCTGCCCAACGATAAAGAGTGATTTTGATTGGTTCCGCCATAGTGTTAGCCTCTTAAATGATCCGTTTAATAATTAGAACTGCTAACTCGGGGTTTTATTTCACAGTCGCTGCACTTTTTCGCTTTCTAGTTTCCCACTGAGTAATAAATGCCACCGACGCTATAATTATAGCCGCTCCTAACCATAGCCGGCCTGGGGGAGCCCAACCAAAAACAATCCAACCTGCAAGCACATTCATCGGTAGCTTTGCGTGGTCAAAAGGTTGGACAAATGACGCATCTGCCACCGAATACGCTTTCACAATAGCCCACTGTGCAAGCGCTGTTAGCGATCCTGCTACGATAAGGAAGCCCCATACGATACCGGAAGAAGGGAATGACCAATCTGGTAAAGCGAGGAAAAGGTTAAATGGCGTTATCAGTAGCAGCAGGTATACGACCATAGTTGATGGCGAGTCATCGGAAGAGAGCTTTTTCACCATAAGTGAATAACATGCCCAAAAAAACGCTGCGCCAACAGGAAGCAAGGATGCCCAACTGAAGTTATCGGACCAGGGTTCTAGGATTATCATGGCACCAACAAAACCACACAACGTCGCAAACCAACGCGCAGGACCGACATTTTCCTTTAATATTAAACCTGAACCTAAAGTGGCAAAAAGAGGCGACGTCATCAACAGTGCAATGCCTTGCCATATTGGGACAGGATAAGCCAGTGCCCACATCCATAGTTGTATACCTATAACAGAGAGAAAGACACGAAATAGGTGTGCTGGAAAATGTGAGGTTTGCAGCGACTGTCGAAAACCCAGTGTTCGCAGATAAGGGATGATAACTACAAAAGCGATGGCATATTGAATCAAAGCCACCATAGTAGAGGACATACCGTGGTTAATACTGACGATTTGGGCAATGTTGTTGACGAGAGCAAAGGAAGCGCCAGCTGCTAGCATCCATGCTGCGCCCTGAATAGGGTGGTGTTGTAAGCTCATAATTGACTTCTTTATTTTTTTTCAATGTTACTACGGATCTTATCAAGCACCAAATAGGTTAACGGCTGATTTATTTCTGCTACAGATCAATTATCTGTTCGAATGTTCAAATGTTATTCGATGCTATATTGATTTTTTATGCCGATTAATAGATATTTATGCCAAATTTTATGCTTGGCTAATACATAATTATGAACACTCATACTAAAGAGCATGCGCATGTTGCTGATGGCACAAAAACATGGCAGATGCCGGATACTCTTATCTTAATTTTCATTGTCGGCATTCTTGCGACAATTTTGACTTACTTTATCCCTGCGGGACACTTCGACAGTCAGCAAGTTACCTATATGGTAGATGGTGCAGAGAAGTCACGTACCGTTATTGATCCTCATTCATTCCAATATGCGACTGATGAAAATGGTGAATTAGTCTATCAGTCAGTCGGATTATTCGCATCGGGTGGCGGCATTGGATTAATGAATTTCGCGTTTGAAGGACTAGTTTCTGGTTCTAAGTGGGGTTCTGCGATCGGTGTAATCATGTTTATGCTCGTGATCGGGGGCGCATTTGGAATTGTGATGCGTACCGGTACGATCGATAACGGTATTCTACGTTTGATTGATAAAACCAAAGGAAGTGAAGCTCTTTTTATCCCTGTTCTTTTTGCTTTGTTCTCTTTAGGTGGCGCGGTATTCGGAATGGGAGAAGAAGCCGTTGCTTTCGCCATTATTATTGCTCCGCTTATGGTACGTCTTGGCTATGATGGTATTACTACTGTAATGGTGACGTACGTAGCTACGCAGATTGGTTTTGCTACCTCATGGATGAACCCGTTTTCAGTGGCCGTTGCTCAAGGTATTGCCGGAATTCCAGTTCTCTCTGGAATGTCGATGAGAATTGCTATGTGGGTTGCATTTACCCTCATAGGTATTGTGTTCACTATGGTGTACGCATCTCGAATCAAAGCAAACCCAGAATTATCATATAGTCACCGTACCGACATCTTCTTTAGAAAACAGACAGACACAGTGCAAGAATCACGCTGGAATCTTGGTGATACTCTCGTTCTGACCACTGTTGTAGCAACGACCATCTGGGTTGTCTGGGGGGTGGTAGCACATGCATGGTATATCCCAGAAATTGCTTCTCAGTTCTTCACCATGGGTTTTGTTGCAGGACTGATTGGTGTGGTATTCCGCTTGAATGGTATGACTCTTAACGATATGGCGGACGCTTTTAAAGAAGGCGCTAGTATTATGTTAGCACCTGCTTTGCTAGTAGGCTGTGCCAAGGGCGTTCTACTAATTCTTGGCGGCGGTACTACGGACGAATCTAGTGTATTGAATTCGATCCTTAATGGCGCTGGTGGAATGATTAGCGGCCTGCCTGATGTGGCTGCTGCTTGGTTAATGTATGTATTCCAATCCATCTTTAACTTCTTTGTGACCTCTGGTTCGGGTCAGGCAGCGTTGACTATGCCACTGTTAGCACCGTTGGCTGATATTGCAGGTGTCACTCGTCAAGTTGCCGTACTTGCTTTCCAATTGGGTGATGGTTTTACCAATGTTATTGTTCCTACCTCTGCATCTTTGATGGCAACCTTAGGGGTCTGCCGTATTGATTGGGGTGATTGGGCAAGGTTCTGCTGGCGCTTTATTTTGCTGCTATTTGTTTTAGCAAGCTTTGTGGTCGTTGGAGCACACTTAATGGGATTTGCTTAGGCTTAAGCATTGATTTAGTGTAGTGATTAAGCGGGCATTAGCCCGCTTTTTATTATCAGAAAGAGAAACGAAACACGTGATTGAGTCAGAAAATTTTCCTGCCATCAGCTCATTAGATGTTGAAACCCTATCCGCCGGCCTTCATCACTTTTGGTTTAAAGCTTCAACCAACGCCATGGGGATTGCGGTTCAACTCCCTGTGGTTGTTGCTAAAGCAGAGAAACCTGGGCCTAAAGTTGTTATCACTGCTGGTGTGCATGGTGATGAGTTAAACGGTGTTTTGACCGCTCAAGAACTTATTAGGCGTCTACCAGAAGTACTAAACGCTGGCTCGGTAACAATTGTCCCATCAATCAATCTATCAGGCATTTTAAACCACAGTCGAGATTTTCACTCATCTGACCCTGATTCATCTCCGGCCAATCTTAATCGTTTTTTTCCCGGTAATCCGAATGGTGATACAGCCAATCGCTATCTTGATACAATTTGGACACAGTTATTAAAACCAAATGGTGAAATCGCTATCGATTTGCATACGCAAACGCGTGGTGCTACGTATCCACTGTATGTGTTTGCAGATTTTAGGTTAGAGCAAGCATTGGAGATGGCTCGACTCATGGAGCCAGATGTTATTCTCAACGATCCAGGTGATCACGGTGTGTTGGAAACCGTCTGGAATAATTCGGGTGTTCCTTGCATAACAGTAGAAGTTGGAATGGGTAAAGTGACTCAACCTGAACTCATCGAGAGAGCGGTGTGCGGCATCAAGCAAATACTTGTTAGCCAAGGAGTGATTGAAGGAGAATCACCAAACGTTACCCCGTGTGACATCGAAGGGAAAGAAATCATCAGCGTTCGTGCTAATAAGGGTGGTTTTGTTTTACCACAAGTGACCCTTTTGGAAAGAGTGGAAAAGGGACAACTTCTGGCGGTGCAATATGATAGTTTTGGTCGTATGACCGACAGTTACTACGCACCTAATGATGGTACCGTCATTAGCTACAACGTTGATAGTTTGAGAGAGGCGGGGGCTCTTGTTGTTCGCTTAATCCGATAAAGTAAAAAAAAGCCTCCCTCTATTAGGGAGGCAAAAATAGTGACCACTTGTTCAGTCTCTTCTGCCTAGATAGCATAGCTAAGAATCACCTTCTCCCTCTTAGAAAAACAACTCCGCTATGCTGAGACTGACAAGTGCAAATGCTGCTAACATTTGTCTCTACTACCAAAGCAGTAGTTGTGCCAATTCTCCTAAATTTCTAATTGTTTGTTTTACTTATGGATTATATTTCTTGATGAAAGGAGGGTGTGGACATGATGGCAGGATATGGTGCAGTTGCACGAAAATAGGGAAGGCTAAGTCAAGATGACCTAGCCCTCTTATCTATTCTATACGCTATGCTAGAATTTAGAAGTCATAACGTAGGCCTAGACGTAGTGAATCATCCGCATCTTTCGATAGCGTGCTGCTATCCGCTTTCAGCATATTAAACTTGTAACTCAGATATGAGTGTATTGAGTTATTGAAATAGTACTTACCTGTTAACTCGACATAATCGTTTTTGTTTGTGGTTGTGCCGCTATTTTTTACTTCTTGCTTCGCATAAACTGCTTGAGCTAAAAAGCCTTGTTGGAATTTATATTGGCCAGCTATTTCCCAACCTTTAAAATCTGCATCTAGATTATCATTTATATCACCTTGAGTATAAGTACCAGCCACGTATAAAGGCCCTGTCGCAAAACTCAGACCACCAGTGAACTGATTGCTTTTTCCCTCACTGCCAGAAACACAATTGTCGCTGTCGGCCGGTACTCTTGTTCCACACACATCACCGCCAGCGTAACCCAAACCTATACCTAAGCCCATTGGCAGCGTATAGATACCTGAAATGCCGTAACTGTTATCTTGCTCTTTTGAGCTAGCTACCACGTTTGCTTTCAAAGAAAGTGCATCGTCAGCAAACATACCTGCGTATAAGATGTTGTTATTGATTTGCTCATTACCCGCGTTAATAAATTCTTTCTGCGCACCGGTGTAAGTTGCAATGTCAGACATCTGAGATAGCTGGACTAAAGCTGTATCTTGGCGACCAAATGACACAGCCCCAAAATTAGTAGAAAGACCAGCATACATATAACGTTGTTTAAATGATGTGTTAGAGTCGTTGCTACCTGATGAATTTACGGTTTGCTCAGCTTCATAAAAACCGAAACCAGATAGGTCATTGGTGATTTGAGTGTTACCACCTACGTTGACACGAAAACGAGAGTTATTATCCATAGAGCCTTTGAGTTCTTCGCCTGATGATTTACCAATAAAATCACCACGGAACTCCGCACGTCCACCAATATTCAGTGAAGTGCCGTCTGAACTGTAAACCTCTGCTGCAAGTGCTGAACCAGAGACGAGTGCTGTTGTAATCGCCGTAGCGATGGCTGCCATTTTCATAATTCTATCCTTTGATTATTATTAACCACTGCAATGTTTCCACTGCTAGACCATTTGATGCCTTATGACATAAGTGGCCTAATGGAAGGATAGAACGCCTTTTCTAGCTTTCCTTTCTAAACTCCAATTAGTTCCCCTCTATTTGTTATTTTGTGATCTATCGCTCATTAATGGCGTGCTTCATTGGCAGTTTTGTAACTCACAACAAAGTAATTCGGCTGACGTTACTCAAAAAATGGGAGATTGTTGACAAAAATGATGTGTTTTAAAGACTTAAATCGACTAATTAAACTGAAATAACGAAATGTAACTTGTTGAATTTTACGTGCTTCTCTGTCTGATAAATGAGCGGAAAGTGTTTAAAAATGTGAATTCAATCACTCAAAAATAACAAAAAAACTCAATCACTCTCATCTAAATAGAGGCTTTAGATCGTTTTATGTTTTTATTGTTTGTCTTAAATTGTTGTTTTTAAAGGTTAAACCAAAATAGAAAACACTGTTTTTAATCTTTTACGTCTTTTTATGAAGCCTTTGGGAACTTTAGGGTTAGAGTGGCTCTCGTCATGTTAATCCAGCGTTACATCAAGTCGGGTTACATGCATGGGTGTTATGTCTGTGTACGTAACAGCTTTATGTGCGTTATGTCATTCATTGAAATGACACATAAAACTTGAAATATGGAAATCCCAATGAACAAAAAAATTATTGCATTAGCAGTTTCTGCTGCAGCTTTCGGTACTACTGCTCAAGCAGTTGAGCTATACAACCAAGACGGTTCTACTTTCTCTGTAGGTGGTCACGTTTCTGTTGGCGTTCAAGATTCTGAGAAAGGCGCTGCTGGTGTAAACTCTGTATCTCCACGTATTAACTTTGAAGCAACTCAAGATCTAGGTAACGGCTTTACTGCTGATGCTAAAGGTGAGTGGGCTCTAAACATGCTTGACGGCGGTGACAACTCTTTCACTACTCGTCTAGGTTACATCGGTGTTAGCCACGCTGAACTAGGTCGTGTAGCAGTTGGTACTCAGTGGGCTCCATACTACACTGCGGGCGGCGTAGCTGACCTTCCAATCGCTTTCGCGAATGACTTCCTATACGACAACCACGGTGCTCTGGGTACTGGTCGTGCAGACGCTATGCTTGCTTACACTAACGCATTTGACTTCGGTAATGCTGGTGCATTCAACTTCGGTCTAGGTTGGCAGGGTGCTAACGACATCGATAACACAGTTAACGGTTCTGGTTCGACGTACAACTTGGGTCAACGTGCACAAGTTCAACTTGGTTACGATGTAGCTGGCTTCGGCATCAACTACGCTTACACTGGTGGTGATATCACTTCAGCAACTGGCGCTAGCTACCTAGATGATAAAGCAACATCTAACCTAGTATCTGCTAAATATGGTACTTACGGCAAAGGTCTATATGTAGCTGGTGTTTATGCAATGAATGATTACATGAACAGCGCTAAAGGCGTCCAATTAGATGACACTAAAGCATACGAAGCGATTCTTGCTTACGGTCTATCTAACAGCCTAAACCTATCTGTTAACTACGAATCAGTTAAGTATGATGGCGATAAAGCTCTATCTTCTGGCTACCAAGGCGAAACTATCTACGCAACTACAGCAATCCAAGCTGAGTACGACGTAACTTCTCGCATGCGTGCATACGCTGGTTATGAATTCGACCTACAAGGTACTGGCGAATTCAAAGAAGACCGCGACAACATGTGGATGGCTGGTGTTCGTTTCTTCCTATAATGGAAAGCTAGCTACCTAATTCTAAAAACCCGCTCCTAGAGCGGGTTTTTTTGTTAAATATAGACTCAGTTAATCTGAGTTTTGTTTGTTATTTAGTGCAAAAATGCTTTTTTGGTAAAAATATCTTACAAAATCTATTTGATTCTCTAAAGTCCTAACATATTTTTAGTTAATTCATTGTTTTTAAATAATAAATTGAGCAATTACTTTGTGCTCTAAAACTTCACTTCATTTCACATCACTTCTGGGAACTCTCTCTTTAAAGTATCTCCATATTACAAGTTTCAAGTTTTTAACGAATTGTTCATCAGTGTTACGCACAGCACCTATGAGCAATACGGCATTAACACCCAAGTACTTACGTTCTGTAACGCGAATAAAAGTACCTAACTGTCATATATGGAAATCATAATGAACAAAACACTACTTGCTCTTGCAGTGACCGCAGCAGCTATTGGCACTCAAGCTAACGCACTAGAAATCTACAACAAAGAAGGCACGCAAATGTCTATCGGTGGTCATGCGACTATCGGTTTAACTGGTGCATATAAAGGCCAAGATGCGCGCGTTGAGCAGAAGTCTCCTCGTATTAACCTAGAAGTTATTCAAGACATCGGCCACGGCTTTAAAGCAGACTTTAAAGCAGAATGGGCCATGAACATGCTTGAAGGTGGTAAGAACACGTTTACAACTCGTCTAGGTTATATTGGTCTTGGTCACGAGACTTATGGTCGTATTGCTGCGGGTACTCAGTGGTCTCCTTACTATATGGCTGCAGGTGTTGTTGATACACCAATCGGTTGGTCTAACGACTTCCTTTATGATAACCACGGCTTCTTCGGTACGGCGCGTGCTGATAAGCTAGCGGCATACTCTAATACTGTAGATTTTGGTGATGCTGGTGCGCTGACTTTCGGTGGTGGTTGGCAGGGTGCTAACACGGTTGAAGATAAAAACAGCACAGGGACTTGGTTAAGCTCTCAAAATCGTGCTCAGGTTGCGGCTGGTTATAACATTGCGGGCTTCAATGCGAACTACGCATTTAACTCTGGTAACTTAACAGAGCGTGGTGTTGCGCGTACTGCTGAATCTCATCTAGTTTCTGGTAAGTATGGTAACTTTGGTGCTGGTCTATACGTTGCTGCTACATATGCAAGTAATGAGTACATGAACTCGTACGACAATAAACTACTGAAAGATACGAAAGCGTTCGACTCGATTCTTGCGTATGGTCTAGATTTTGGACTAAACCTAATCCTTAAGCACGAAGAGATGAAAGATGACGAACTAGGTCTGCGCGTTAAGTCTGGCACTTCTGTACAAGCTGAATACACGATTTCACCTCGCTTACGTGCTTACACAGGTTATAACTTTGATAACCAGGGTGAGGGCAAATATAAGAAAGCGAAAGACAACCAATTCATCATCGGTACTCGTTTCTACCTTTAATGTTTTGAGAGCTTAATGAAGAAAGCGCCCCTTTTAAGTAAGGAGCGCTTTTTTAGACCTATTAGGCACCACACATTACAGTTGAGCGAGTGCTGCCCCGGCTTTGGACTCTTTAGCCTTCGCTTTCTCAATCAATTTCAATGCAGTCTTATCATCCCATATGACGTCTTTGTCGCTGCCAATTATCGCACTGTTCATCTTGGTTATTTCGTTCCTCAAAAGTACATCATCTTCTTCTGACAATGAGTTTGTTCCTTTCCATGACCGATATGCTGTTTGTGTTGCTATTGGATCTCGGTTTTTAATCGCAGCGATTAAGTTTTCTTTAATCGATGCATTGTTTATTGAACTCATTGGTGAGTTGTCACTAAGGTGGTTCTGATTGGCTTTACTAGTGCGGTACCACATGGCACTAGATAAAACCCAGAGTGCCGCGAATAATCCGGCGATATAAGGCCAACTACCTGAGTCTTTAACGATTGTTGTTGTGCCAGGTAAGCTTGATGTTGGACTTGAGACTGGCGATACAGCGTTAATCATTTCGTTCGCTGTCACTGAAACGTTTAACCCTTCCAGTTCAGTTTGGGCTGGCTTTTTATTCACTGAATCCCACCAATTAATCTTTACAGCAGGAAGAGTAAAGTTGCCGCCATGTTGAGCGATCAGAACCTGTTTAGTGATCATAGTGATGCTGCCATCATCATTACTTTTGAACGATGGTTTTTCTGAATAGACCCGAAACGCCTCGGGATTGCTGACCGATATATTAGGTAACTGAGCTGATGTGAGTCCTGCTGCCGTAAGAGTGATGGTTCGTGTTAGGGAATCGCCGCTAGCAATTGAAACTGACTTCGACGCTACGTTTTTGCCATCATCTAACTTCCAGGTTTGAGACAGAGAAAGTTTTGAAGTCGGTAACCAACTACCGTTATAGCCTTCCGGTATAGGGTCAACTTTTAAGTCAACCGTAGGTGAGCTGGTATCCAAAGTGAGGATTTTCGTAGTTCCGCTTCTATTGTTCCCGTAGAGAACACCACCCGTGAGTGTTGGTGCTTTAATGGCGAAATTGCCACTCTCGATAGCGGTGACTCTGTATGACTGATCAATAATCATAACTTCCATACCATCAAGCACAGCTTGATACTGTTTAGGCTCGCCCATTGCCTCAATATCTAACCCTGTCGCTTGTGGTGAGGTTAAGTTAGGGTTTTGCAGTAAACGGGGATCGACCTTAACAATGATTCTTGTATCTAGTAATGCACTTTCCTTGGGATAAAGTTCTGACTTACTTAATTGAGTACGAACTTCAACCATGTCTTTGGTCGTAGGTGTTTGCTCATCGATGGTAACGTTCAATGTAATAGGGGAGGTGGCAACACCATTAACATCAAAACTAGGGATGGTCAGTTTGCCAATTCTTTGGGGGGCGATCGCCACCGTCCAAATACTGCTGTCTGTGCGCGTGCCATTCAAGATATTGACTGAAGAGCTGAAATTCGGTCGGCCAAGATAGAAGTCTTTTGAAAGCGAACTAAAGTCCACCTTATTTCCGTCTAGTTTTTGGTCTGCGACGATTTTTAACTGAATAACCTCATCTTTGCTGACTTTGGTCTTGTTTACGCTTGCTGTTACGTTCAATGCCCACGATGAAAAGCTGACAGCAGAACTAATAATAGCGAGTAGCACTAAGGTGATAGATTTTATGTTCTTCATTGTGATTACCAATCTTTCCCTGTTGAGGTAGGGACTTCTTTATTCTTCGATTGCAACAACATTTGTGCACGCAGCAAATAACTTGGGTCGCGCACGCTTTCAATTTGCTCAAGTTTTCTAAGATCGGGGTCGACGTTTTGTTGTGTTGTCTCTTTGGCTAGCTGAGGTTGCTGTTGCTCTTCAGGATCTTGTGACTGTTGATCACGGGAATTCGCGCTAGCAGTTTTCTCGGTTGATGCCGGAGTTGTATTGTCTTTCTCTTGAGGCTGCTTTGCCTGCTGATTCCGAGATTCTTTATTATTATCGGAATACTCTGGTTGCGCTTTATTCTTTGTGCGCTCTGAGTCTGGTTTTGCGTTTTCACCAGATGAGTTCTCTTTATCGTTTGAATTAGCGTTAGACTGCGATTGTTGTTGACTTGTATTTGCCCCGTTGTCACCATTTTGTTGCTGTTGCTGTTGCTGTTGCTGTTGCTGTTGCTGTTGCTGTTGCTGTTGCTGTTGCTGTTGCTGTTGCTGTTGCTGTTGCTGTTGCTGTTGCTGTTGCTGTTGCTGTTGCTGTTGCTGTTGCTGTTGCTGTTGCTGTTGCTGTTGCTTCATAGTCTCTTTAACTAGATTAAGATTAAACTTTGCATCAGCATGGTCTGGCTGTTGATTGAGCACTTGTTGATACATGTCAGCTGCTTTTTCCAATTCTCCATGCTGGGCATAGGCGTTACCAAGGTTATATAAAGCGCTGATATCGCTCTCTCCCTGTAAGTTGTCGATAGCTTGTTGGTAATCGCCATTTTTATATTGCGCTGCTGCCAACCATTGCTTGTTGCTGAACAAGTTCTTGGCGGACTCGTAATCTTTATCTTGAAAGGCTTGGTAACCAAGTTGGTTCTGATTATTGAATGCGCTATCAATAATGGACGCCTCTGCGTTGTTACTATTAAAACCAAAAAGAATAGCGAGCAAAGGAGAGCAAAACACCACGCCTTTCCTAAATAATGGCAGCAAGAGTACTAATACAAGAGGAAGTAGCCAGTAGCCGTTATTTACCCTAATATCGACGCTTTGCTCTCCTTCTTTCTTAAGGTTTGCAGTTACATCTGAGGTTTGGATCAGGCTCGAAATGTCCTGATTGTCACTTCGATACGTTGTATAGTGCCCTTGCCCCACTTTTGCTGCTTGTTCTAAGTTTGCAAAGTGAGTCTTGGCAACGACGGTGTTTCCCGACTTGTCAGTCAGAAGAGAACCATCAGGCAGCGCAATAGGTGCGCCTCCAGCGGTTCCGAACGCTAAGACTGAAAGTTTCCAACTATGACCACTGAGCATCGTTTCAATTGCTTTCAGTTCACTTTGGCCCAGATCATCAGAAAACAAAATGATTTCACCGCTAGACAAGCCCGCTTGCTTCATCATATCAATAGCTTGCTTTACGGCTAAGTCTGCTCTTGCACCTTGGAATGGCATAATCTCAGGCGAAAGGTTTGTGATTAGGTTTTCCAGTGTGGCGGAATCCGTCGTTAGAGGGCTTAAAGTGTAAGCATCCCCTGCGTAGGCTACTAATCCGGTCTGTCCATCGGTAATCAATGGAAGTAGATCCTGTGCTTTGTACTTTATTTGAGCGAGGCGGCTAGGTTTGATGTCATTGGCATAGACCGAACGAGACATGTCTAGCACTAACACTTTGGCATTGGATGATTGAAATGCAGGCCGTGTTTGGGTTTCAAAGCTCGGTCCTGCAATCGCTGTTACCAGGACAAGACAAAGTAACGTTAACCAAAACCGATCTGACTTTTTGGAATCAGATTGCAACTTCAACGCTTTTTCTAAGTGAGAGGCGATAAGTGATGAGCTAGATTGACGGTAGTTCTTCACTACAAAAACTAGAGCAACAGGCAAAAGTAGCCAAAATGCTTGCGGATAGAGAAATTCAAAATTCATCTTTTTCTCTCCTTAGTATCACTAAGAGCATAATCAGCAACAGGCTGACCGTCGCGGGTAGTGCAAACCACTCGGTTTGAGGTCTCCAAGATTGAGTGGCTTGCTGAACAGGTTGTAGTGCATTGATGGTATCGTAAATGGTCGCTAGTTCATCGGCATTACGAGCTCTGAAATATTGTCCGCCAGTCATGTTAGCGATTTTTATCAATGTCTTTTCGTCCAAATCTTCTGCGGTGTTTACCGTGCGGGTCATAAAGAAATCTTTAACCTGCATCTCACCTGCGCCGACACCTATGGTGTAAATAGTGGTGCCGTACTTTTTGGAGATTTCTGCGGCTTGAACAGGGTCAAGAACACCGGCGTTATTGCTGCCATCACTGAGTAATATCATGACTCGTTGCGGAGCGTCACTATCGACAAAGGTTTTTGTCGCAAGTCCAATACCGTCTCCTATAGCGGTCTGAGTGCCAATCAGCTTTAAGACGGTTTGATTAAGCTGTGTTTTAACTGTCTCTCTGTCGAAGGTCAGTGGGGTCTGTAAATAAGCGTGGTCAGCAAAATAAACTAATCCAACTCGATCTCCCTTGCGACGGTCAACAAAATCTGACGCCACATGTTTGACGGCAGTGAGCCTATCAATGTAACCATCTTGATATGCCATATCTTGTTGGCTCATTGAATAGGAGAGGTCGATGACAAGCATCATGTCACGGTGCTTTGGCTGAATCTCAATAGGCTCGCCATACCAAACTGGTCGAGCAGCAGCACATACTAGGCTTACCCATGCCATTATTGCGATGGTTCGGACGAGTAGTATTTTCTTTCGGCTAGCTGCTGGCATGCCTGAAATGTGGGGTAAAACTATAGATGCGCTTGGTTGTTTAGGTTGAAAGAACTTATAGCCGAGGTATGGCAGGGGTAGCAAGGCGAATAGCCCCCACCATTCA
This sequence comes from Vibrio mediterranei, assembly GCF_900088415.1. Taxonomy (GTDB): domain Bacteria; phylum Pseudomonadota; class Gammaproteobacteria; order Enterobacterales; family Vibrionaceae; genus Vibrio; species Vibrio mediterranei. The sequence goes on along the minus strand of NZ_FLLQ01000001.1, from coordinate 697,152 downwards.
AATGTTAATTCACTCATGATGCAGCATTCCAGTTTCGATATTTTCTTTTTGGAGGCAGCGCATTCTGTACCCAGTATTTACAATCGGAGATTAAGTCTGCACCCTCATCTTTTGAATCATAGGCGCTGGTGTATAGAGCGGAGTGCCACGAAGACTCATTAGCTAGGAACCTCGGCGAGGCAAGCTGTGAATCCAAAAAACTCAACCAGGATTGCCCAGTCAAATTAGCCACCTCTTTTCTAGGGAAGTAGCTAAGCGCCGCTTGGCGTAATATTTCATTGGCTTCAGCAGGTGACAATGTGGACACATCGCTTGTAAGCATTTTTAAAGCGGCTTTTTTTGCGCGCTCCTGCTTACGTTTTCTACGTATCAATAGAACAGTTAAAATGATAGAAAGCACAATGAGACCCAGTAAAGCCCAGTATCCCCAAGGTAGGGGCCAAACGCTAGGCTCGGTTGGTAGGTGCAATGGCTTTAAAGGTAAAGTTTGAGGCTGACTTAGCTGGCTCATGATTCACTACTTAAAATTGGACATTAATAACTGTTGTAAAAGCGGCTTTCCACTTGATACTTGAGATAAGGCAATACCATATCGATTTAGCTTGGAAGTAAGCTTGCTTTGTTGCTGCGTATATATGGATTCAACGGTTTCCCTTGTTCTATCATTAGAAAAGTCTATTGATAACCGTTCATTTTTACCCATTACGTTTTGTATCCCCTTAGCTTTAGTAATACCAAGCTCGATAGGGTCAAACACCTGAATAGCTCGTACACGGTTGTGTTTAGATAGCTTCGAAATAGCGCTTATATCCTTCTCAGAGGTCGCGGAGAAATCACTGATCACAATGACCTCACTTCCTTTATTGCAGAGATTGGCTAGTACTCGATAAGGGTCTTTGTCACTTTCCTTATCGTTAGAACTAGGAACACTCTTCGATTCCGTTACTACGTTATGAAAACCCTCATTATGAGCGTCGACGAGTTGCTGTAGTAATTGGTATAGCGAGGCTTTTGAGCTTGAAGGACGAAGTTCGAACAAGCGTCTATTGGTTCGAATAACCGCGCCGACGCGATCTTTATTGCCAATGGCAATCCAACTTAACAAACTAGCTAAGTGACAAAGCTGCACTGACTTTAACAGTAGTTGTGTTCCCGTATACATACTTGGTGTCAGGTCTAAGAATAGAACGACAGGGCGTTCTCGCTCTTCAGTAAAAAGTTTAGTGTGCACTTTGCCAGTGCGAGCGGTAACGCGCCAATCTATCTGTCTAACATCATCACCAGCTTGATACTGGCGAACTTCAGAAAACGTCATTCCACGTCCCTTACGAGGGCTGGCATGCTGTCCGTTAAGCTGTGACCAGAGACTTTTAGCTGGTGGCTGCCAACGTTTACCGTGTGTTTGATAGAAGCAGAGCTCCTGCAGAGAAATTGAGGCTCCATTACACTGTATAGGCAAGTCCCCGCGCACGATAGCAGTCTCGAGTATATGACCGCTATTGGTGTCTTTTCGAAAACCTCTAGCAAGGTTAAATTTTGCGAACATAAGGTAGTTTACCTACGCCGATGCAACGGTTTTTAACAACTCGTCAATGATTCTATTGCCATCAATTCCTTCGGCCTGCGCTTGATAAGTCAGTAACAGTCGATGGCGTAGAACTGGGTAAATGATTTCATGTATATCTTCTGGGCTTACAAAGTCGCGACCAGATAGCCAAGCGTGAGCTCGAGCTGCTCTATCTAACGCGATAGTTGCACGTGGACTCACTCCCATCTCAATCCAGTTGGTTAAATCGTTGCTATAAATATCTGGAGTTCGCGTTGCCATAACCAATCGAACGATATATTTTTCAATCGATTCTGCCATATGAATGGATAAAACTTGGCGTCGCGCCTCAAAAATCTCTTGTTGGGAAATAAGATTCTCAAAGTGGTGACTTTCTCCTAAAGCTTCACCGCGATTGAGCCTCAAGATCGCTAGTTCACTCTCTGCATCTGGGTAATTGACCTCTAAGTGAAGCAAAAAGCGGTCTAACTGAGCTTCTGGTAATGGATAGGTTCCTTCTTGCTCTATGGGGTTTTGTGTGGCCATAACGAGGAAAAGCTCTGGAAGAGGATAGGTGGTTTGACCAACACTGATTTGTTTCTCCGCCATTGCTTCTAGCATCGCCGCTTGTACTTTGGCTGGTGCGCGGTTTACTTCATCCGCCAATATAAGGGAATGAAATATCGGACCAGACTTAAATTGGAATTCACCCGTTTCCGGACGATAGATATCGGTACCTGTTAAATCAGATGGAAGAAGATCCGGTGTAAACTGAACACGGTGGAAGCTACCTTCAATGCAATCGGCTAAGGACTTTACCGCCCGTGTTTTTGCTAGACCTGGAGGACCTTCTACCAGTATATGTCCATCAGCAAGCAACGCTACGAGCAGCTGTTTCACCAAGTTATCCTGACCAATAACTTGGGATTCGAGATAGCGTTGAAGTTGTTGGAAAGACTGCGCTGGCATGATGATGTTTCCTTATGGCGAGCGATTGAGATAAATAGGTAGATGAAAAACTACCGCGAAAGTTCCCTTAGTTATGTCATTGTTTTGTAATTACAATCAGGGATGTTGCCACTTGACGCATCATAACTTGGTAATACGTGTTCAATGTTGAAGGTAGCAGATACGCTTATAAGTAGGCTAATTGTAGTTGGGATATGGCATGAGCAGGGCAAAACAAGTAAACTAACACCAGTTTAAGTGATTAAGTAAGGTAGTTTGTTATGAGTGATTTTGAGAAAGAATTGGAGTTGATGTCTTCTCAAGCAGAGTCCGAGCCAGAGGTAGCTCTTCCTTCAATTGAAGAGCAGCGTGAAATTGCTGCAGAGTTAAAGAAGCTTGAGGCTGAAGGTAAATTGACTCCAGAAGTGCTAGAAAAGTACTTTGGCAAATTTAATCAAAAGAGCCAGACGCCAATTCACTAAGTCATCTATCTAAGCCCCTGTTAAGAGCTACTTTAACTAGGGGCTTTTAAATAAGAGTACTACCACCTAATTAACCTCCCTCAATGTTTCACACTGAACTTTTGATTTAGTGTTTGAGACCTATATCTCATATCTATATTTAACTCTCACTGCTCAGTTACAACTGATATTTTTCTCAAAAATGAGACTGCATATGCAAGCCGTTGTTTTGAAGGCAAGTTAGCTGAATGCAATCGATTTCATCGCACTTCTAGGCTATTGACGGATGAGAATGCATCGAATTCAATATTAACTTTGGAACTACTTTTCAAAACAAAAATAATCACATGGAGTGAACTATGGCTACCTTGGTAGAGGGAAACCAACGTGCGGTTCTGTTGGCAGAGAATAATTTGCAATCGAGTCTGTTAAAAGAGTCGATTGAACAGCAACTTAATATGGAAATTCGGCTAATTTCACCTGAACGTATTGGTCAACTCAGGCGCAGCACCAAAGATTACAATGTCGATCTAATTATTATTGACTACCCGACGATGGACCATGCGGCGGTAAGACAATACCATGAAGTTAGGGATGTTTTCTCGCTAGAAGCTCAAGAAGTTTTGATAAATACCTCTCCAGGTATCCGTCATTCGGAGATGTTACGTTGGCAACGTTTAGTAGGTGTATTCTATGCGACCGATAACCTAGAGCGGCTTATTACAGGTTTTAAGTGCATACTAAACGGTGAGATGTGGATGAGCCGAAAGTTGGTTTACGAATACATTAAACTTTACCGAGGAAAACATTGCCATACGACAAACCCTTACTACACTAAATTGACTAGAAGAGAACAAGAAATTATTAAACTTTTGGGTAATGGGGCTTCTAACACGCAAATAGCAGAGACTCTTTTTGTGAGTGAAAATACAGTAAAAGCACACTTGCATAATACTTTTAAAAAAATAAAGGTGAATAATCGTCTGCAAGCCCTCATTTGGGCCAAAGATAACATAGCTCCCCATGAACTTGCGTAGTCTTCGCTATTCATATTAAATGCTAACCCGTCTTTTTTGGCGGGTTTTCTATATGAGTTAAATGAAAGTGAATATTTAGCTTGCTTGTTGTGGATGATGTTCTAATATTGTTTTTGATCATGATCACAAAACCAATTCCGAGGTCCATTATAGAGATCTAATGTGATAATTTTTCTAAAAGGCTGTTTGTTATGATGTTATTTATTTTTATCATACGATAGTTTAAGTTTCATAAATGTTTCGATTAGCTAATCTGCGTCATTCCTACTCTTTCTTGTTAACTATTCTCATCTACTTGCTACCAAATTAATAACCCTAGTTAGTTTATTGGTGTTCTGATGGATAAACTTTAAGCTTGATTCAAGGTTTAGGTTTATATGCAACGTCAGATTGCTGAGGCTAGGAAAGGGTATTCCCATGAAAATGGAACAATGGCTTACCGTTCTATTTAAAACTCAAGGTTTGTGTAAATGCAGCTCTTTATTTAGCTGGGCACTTATTTCCCTTTTTCTTTCTGAAAGCGCGGTTATTGCTGGTGAAGTGAACAGTTCTAAAGTAATTGTACATACTCTCCCATTTGAATCTGGGGAGTTTTTAACTGGTATTACTGACGCCACTCTATCGAGATATGGGTTTGAAGAAGCCAATAATTCAGATTTGAGCACTGAGTCGGATCTTGATAATTATTCAGATATCAATATAGCGAATGCTACATCGGCACAGGTAGTTATCTTGCAAAAAAGCTATGGGTCTGATGGGAAAAATAGAGCAAAAGTCAGTGTTTCAGGGGCAGGGAATCGTGTGTTGGCAGTGCAACTTGGAAGCAGGAATGAAGCCTATATAGCGCAAGAGGGCAATAATAATACAGCTGTTGTAGGTCAAGTCGGCTGGGATTTAAGTTCAGAAAGTGTCGCCGTTATTATCCAAGAGGGTGATGATAACGAAGCCTACATTGGTCAAAAGCGATACAGAAGTGCATCAAGTAATGTCAGTGTTAATCAAGTTGGTAATGGGAATATTGCAGCGGTAGTCGCCGGTTCAGGTGCAGACCTTGGAATTTCTCAAGTAGGAAATGGAAGTGAGTTAGTCATTAATGCTTCCGGTTCAATGGGAATTTACGTCAATCAAACTAATTAGCGGCGCGGTATGTTGGTGGGTTGATATAAATACGTGCTTCTTAAGAAGTATATGTCGACAAGGAATTATAAAGGATTAAGGTTGTTATTATGAATAAATTAGCATTAGCTGTAAGTATCTCTGTTATATCAGGTTCGGCGATGGCTACTGTAACTCAGACAGAAGTAGATTTTAATGGATATGATGTTGAAACGTTCGCTAGACCGGATAACCAATCAGTTATTCTACAATCTAATAACACTACAAGCTCTGTTGTGATTCAGCAAGGTTCTAAAGGCGATTATGACGCTAATATATCTGTTGTAGATATGAGGCTTCAAGGGTGGGGAAAACGAAATAAAGTCTATGTTAATCAGGAAGGAGGGAATGGTTTTTTCCCTAGCGCACAGGACTCATTGGTCAGAATAGCTGGGACTAGCGGAGGCGCCAAAATTACAGTTGATCAAAATGGGAAGTACAATGATTCACAAGTAGTGTTGTCCGGTGATGCTGATAATAATACGATTGATGTAACACAAACTAACGGTGATTTTTTTGAAGGAAACTGGTCCGATGTTGCAATCTCTGGTAGTAGTGACTTCAATAAGGTTGATATAGATCAGAATGGTAGTGGGAATATATCAGAAGTTAGTATTTCTGGTGGAAGTAGCGGTTCATCATCTGGCACGCAGAAAGTTAAAGTAAACCAAAAAGGAAGCGACAGCAAATCATATGTGAATTTGTATAACGCTAGTGTTGATAATGACGTAAATGTTGACCAAGATAATGATGGTCATTATTCTAATGTCAGTGTTAATGGTAGCTTGAACGATATTGACGTTAAGCAATCAGGTTCGGCGAGTGATACTTCAGACATTTATCTATATGGTGAAAGTGATAACAACATAGTTAACGTTACTCAGTCTGGCGACAACTTTAGTAACCGTTCTGAAATTACACTTTATGCTTCCTCTGGGAATGGTGTGGGGGCAGCTAACCATGTTAATTCCGTTGAAGGTATTCGAGTGATTCAAACTGGTGGTGATACCTCTACTATTGTTATGAATAACTCTACGAACAGCGCTATTTACGTCAATCAACAATAAGACTGATGGTTGATTTTGTTACTAATAGAGCCATAAATGTACTTTGTACAATTATGGCTCTAAACTCATTTCACGTGTTGTCTTCCTTGGTAAGCACAGACATCCAATGCCAACGTAACCATAATAGCAACCAAGTTACTATCACACAGCACACTGAAAGTGAAAGAATTACGTTAAGAACTCAGTCAGGCTCGTCTATATTTATTTCTCAGAATGGAGGTATTTCAGTATATGAACTACCGACTTCTCAATTTCCTCTGCTTTTAGAAAGCGTATCCAACGTACGCTGGGAAGTTCGTAGCGACTGCATGATAACTGAAGTAGGCGCATCTCAAGATCTCACTGAGTAACAGGCTTGTTGAAGATACGTTGTCAGGCATATATCTAAACTTTCTCACTACTGAGAATCTAACCCTAACTTACTGTAATTCCACAAATAAGACTTATTCTTCGGGCTTAGCGCCAGATCCGCTCAATAAATGCTCTGTTATACTTCACACAATACGGCATTCTAAGCATAGTTACAGGGAGTTGGATATGTCTGTTGAAAAGGATGGCAACAACGTACACGCACTATTGTTAGCAGAGAACAGTCTGCAATCCGGTTTGCTTAAAGATTCAATTGAGCAGAAGGTTCCGATTACCATCAAGTTAATGTCTGCAGAAAAACTTTACCGCTCACGAGATGATGTGGTTGAGGGGGATGTGCGCTTTATTATCATTGATTATGCTGCCATCGGTCATGGTACGGCCACTCACTATCATGAAATTATTGAGAGTATGGACAACAGCATCAAAGAGGTTTTATTAAATGCGCCTAGTGACCTAGAACACGCTGAAATGCTCAAATGGCAAAATCTTGTAGGTGTCTTTTATGCCTCAGACACTATTGAAACTTTGGTGTCGGGCTTTGAACGTATTTTGGCGGGGGAGTTGTGGATGAGCAGAAAGCTGGTCTACGAGTATGTGAACTTCTATCGTCGTCGTCAATGCTCAAAAACCAGTCCGTATTATACCAAGCTAACGAAACGAGAGCAGCAAATTATTAAGCTGCTTGGTGATGGTGCATCCAATACAGAGATCGCCGATGCGTTATTTGTTAGTGAGAATACAGTGAAAGCTCACCTTCATAATGCATTCAAGAAAATTAAGGTTAAAAATCGTTTGCAAGCTTTGTTGTGGGTGAAGAACAACATCGCATCTAGTGAATTCGTTCAGTAGAGTTGACTACCAACTAAGCCGAGTAAGACCTTCTTATAACAATACTAATGCAACCCTTCTCTAACAGTATCTGATTTCACTAGAAATAGATGCTGTTATATCGTGTGCGCATTTCCATATTTTGAGTGTGGCACGTGATGAAAAAATCTCTCCTATTTTGGGCGTTTAGCTTGTTGTCGGCCGTTGCATTTGCCGGTCAGTTTGAAAAGGGTAAGCACTATGTAACCTTGCCTCAACCTCAAACTATTGAATCTCAGGTCATGTTATTCCATTCACCTTATTGTGGTCCTTGCGCCATGGTTCACGGGCCATTGGTGGATATTGTTCAAAAACATGACTTAACCTTTAACGAAATTGTTGTAGGCATGGGGCCTGTCGGTCGCGACGTTCAAGAAGCCTTTCTGGTTGCGAAAGGGCAGGGCACAGAGCAAGCTTTTATTGAAGAGTTGATTCATAGAATCCACTTTCGAAGAGGTCAAACGCCAAAATTCCGTAGTGACATCGCCGATGTTCTAGAAATGTGCGGTGTTAACTCTCAACCTTTTGAGGATCGCTGTGAGCAAATACAAGATGAAGTCGATGACTTTAACAGTTTGATAAAGGAGTATAGAGTTCGAGCGACACCGACAATAATTGTAAATGGTAATCAACAAGTCATATTGCATCAATTGAGTAGCTTAGAAGAATTAGAACGTCTTATCGTGGAGTTAACAAGCTAGTGGTTCAACAAGATGCTCATATTGCTTTGCTAAGTGTCGTCATACTGATAGCACCCATGCTGCTTAGTTGGAACCGTTCAAACCGAATGATGGTTATTGGCTTCAATATGTTGGGTGTTATCTGTATTGCTGCGGCATACCACTATTGTTATCACCCCTTAGTGTATCTTCCATTCTTTATGTCAGGGCTCACTTGTTGGATGTTTGCAGTCGGATGTGCGGTTAACAATCGATAAAAAAAACAGGGCTACGGGTAAGTTCCATTTTCCGCATAGCCCTGTTTGCTGCTTACTCGGTTAGCTATAAAATTTCCGTTTTAGCTTGAGAGTATTTGGCGATAATCGGGTTAGACATTGCATCTGGGTCACCAGATGACCACATTCCTCTTTCCATCCCTTTGACAATTAGATGTATAACAGCGGCGTCAATAGCCGACATAATCGCGATATTGACGGGCTCATTGTTGCTGTAACCCAACTCAATTTCGAGTAGCTCTTTATAGTCAATGAATCGGAATGCGCCCAAACCAATTTCATGAGAAGAGATGGTTTTTGAAGTAGTTATACTTAGCAAGACTTGTCCACTACGCACGTCGACTGCTCTAAGGTTGACGGTAACTTGGTCAGTTCGATATTGACCTGAAGCACCTATGCCTAAGTATTTCGCACCTGCGCCACCAGTTCGTATATTGGAGTCATACGCGACAATACCTCCTTCAATCACCACATTAGCGGAGTTAAGTGACGATAGATCCGAACCATGATTTGAGATCACCTTGTCTTTTTTCTGAGCTGCTCGAATAATCTTACGCTCAGTTAATAGGTTTTGAAGGCCTTCTCGCTCAAGTGGAACAAACCATTGAGAGTCTAGTAGTGATGTTGTCAGCAATGACGTACCACCTTGGGGTACTGCAGTAGAGAAGTTACTATTAGGCTGAGGCTTATATTGGCCTGTCTGGTCGCGGAAATCATAGACAGAAACTAAGATTTTACCTGCTGGTTTAGGTAGCGCGATCAAGTCGGTGTAAGTAGCGCCTCGTGGCATTAATTTAGGCTCTGCAGAGGTATCCGGTATATCCAAAGAATGTGCGCAGCCACCAAGCATTAATGCTAGGCTCAAGTAAATTAGACCTTTCATAATACGTTCCTTGTAAATTAGAGGTCGGGATTAAGTCCAGAAACACTGATTTCAGTGGATTCTCCAGTAGCTTTGTCGACGATCTGAACCAATAAAGTGCCTGAATCATCAACGACATTGAGGAAGAAGTCGTCAGTTTCCAATTGGCCAGTATTACCATTACCGATATCGGCCAATAATTGGCTGATGAGTCGGGACTCTAAGCTTGAAGCAAGCCTATCTAGTGCTGATTCTTCTTCAAAATCAAACGAACTCGCGTTTGGATCTTGGTAGTCGTTAATTGCGTTCGCATGATTGATCAAAATCGTACTGTTTAATGGGTTTCCCCCGAAGGTAGGGTTAACCGGGGTGTAGACGAGTTCGCTCGCCAGTGTTAATGGAGATCCCAATACTCCAATTAACGCGAGTTTAGTTGATAAATTTGCCATCCTTGCCGCCTTAAAATTCATCGTGTTCCAAATCAAATGTATCCATGTAAAGACGCTCAGCCTGCCAACGGATAATGTAATTACCCACGACTTGCAAGGCATCGCTTGCCCGGTCTTTAGCTTGTCTTCGACCTGGTGACAACGCTGTTCTGTAGATAGCTTTTCGAGAATGGTATACCTCAATAATACTTCCGGAAAGCGCTGTCGGGATTTCTTTGATAGTGAGATTTTCTTTAAGGTCAGGGTATCTATCATTAAGTTGTTGAGAGAAGAAAAAGTAAAAGTCTTCCCCTAAACGAGTGATAGTTCTATCGACGATAACACCACTAACTTCGCTAAAGTCGTTAAAAGGAACCTTAAGTTTGTCTCCTTGCCCTTCTATCTTTTTACCGTTTTCCAAGGGAGCCCCATTTTCAATACCATTGCTGTTCCCCGCCCCAAAAGCAGAAGAGGCAAAAAAACAGACAATACTTGTAAGCAGCAATAACTTCATGTTGGCTCCCATTCAAAAATCCGTTTAAAAAATGAGAAGAGCGAGTTCAAATGAACTTAGTTAAATATTAACTCAAAGTGTTTTTTCACTGCATAAACTTTAGCACTAGTTATTATGACTTTTTTTTCATACTTCGGTTCTTTTAATTACCTAAAAGCTACGTCAAATATCCAAGGTTTATTATTTACAAATCAATTTAAGTTTAGTGTGAATAAAAGTAGTTGTATTTAGAATTTTAAAAGTCAACGGTTCTATTTTTTTTGGCGGAAAGACATTACTGTATTGAACGCACCATAACAACTCTTTAAGAACCTTGGCGTTTAAATATGAAATTTGTGCTCAGGTAACTCTGAAGCAGGGTGAAAGTCGATACATTTAGCAATTCAGGGAAGGTCGCAATGAATGCTTCGATAAAAACGAAACTTCAATCGGTGTTAAGCGCAGCGTGTTTAGTCGCTAGTGCTAGTGCTGCGGGTTCAACTCTGGTTTTTGCTCCCAATGGAGGAGTCGATTCTCAAGGTGTTTTCTTGCACGGAGTGAACGATGATATCCAAAGTGATTTCAATGATTTACTCAATACTGTAGATGACATCGATAATTATTCAGAGGTCCAAATAACTAACGCTACTGATGCGCTTGCGGTTGTAGTTCAGGAAAGTCCGGGAAACTCAGCAGCTAACAAGGCGAAAATAGTACAAAGTGGTAGTAGCAATACTGCCCTAATCGGACAGAAAGGGGCAGCGAATACCGCCTATATCAATCAACAGGGTGATAACAACGCAGCAGCTATTGGTCAGATTGGAAGAAATGGTCAAGCTCTTGTTGCCCAAAAAGGAGACAATAACCTAGCGGTAATAGGTCAAGCAAATATATTTCATCCTTCGAGCAAACTCAGTATTAATCAAGAAAACGATAACAATATTGCGTTTGTCGCTGGGGCAGGTGGTGCTAATTTAGGTGTTTCTCAGAATGGTGGGGATAACATATTAATTAATGCATCAAGTGCAATGAGAATTTACATAGACCAATCTAACTAGCGCGCGGTACTAACGTTATTTTGGTTTAGTAAATGACTTCTTTTTATAGAAGTTATAGTCGACATGGAAACTTAAAAGGAAATAAGGGTTTTATTATGAAAATGTTAGCATTAGCTTTAGGTGTTGCAGTTGCTTCTTCGACAGCGATGGCCGCAGGCCCCGGTACAGGGAAAGAAATATCATTCAATAATTATGCAGCATATCAGAGCATGGATGTTCAGGGTGATAAAGACAACAAAAGTGTGGTCTTGCAATCAAACGATGTAGGTACTAGCGTAACAGTGATGCAAGGGGAGTTGGGCGTGTTTGATGGTAACCGTTCGGTTGTTGATATCAGATTGAATAGCCCAGGTAATAATAATGATGTGATGATTGACCAATCTGGTGGTTACAGTTTCAATGACTCCAAAGTTAAAATCAGTGGAACCACAGGCGGAGCAGATATCGACGTAACTCAAGATGGCCATGCGAATGACTCTGTCGTCAATTTCAGACATGATGAAGATAACTCGACAGCAACGGTTGCGCAAACTGGTGTAGATAACTGGTCGCGAGTTCGCTCTAGAGGTGCGAGTAAATCGAACACAATTGCAGTAACTCAGAATGGGGAAAACCAAGACTCGGAAATTCGTTTATCTGATAGCTCTTCGAACAACATGATTACTGTTATGCAAGGTAAAAATACTAGTAAGAAAAACAATGTGTCTATTGTTGAGCTGAGTGCATCTAGTTCAAATAATGACTTGATGATTAACCAGAAAGGCAATAATAACCTCTCAGAAGCGTATCTAGTGGCCTCTAGTGGCGGTGATATTGATGTTATCCAAAGTGCAGCAGACAGTTCATATGTTTCACAAATGAACTCTTTGAATAGCACAGTCTACGTACATCAAAACTAAAATGCGTTTATTTGATATAGAAAAGACGGTGTTTAACACCGTCTTTTTTTGGGTCATAGCTTTTGATGGGTCTTCTTCGTTATTGAAAGAGCAAGTTAAGTGTGAACTCAAGCATCAGCAGATAGAGATAATATTAGAGGTTGATAAAGGTAATCCAATCATCGATGTAACGACATCTATGGACGACCGCTTCCGTTGGCAGGCCTCTGGTGGTACAGCTCTTTTTAGCTTAAATAAAGAGGTTTTCCCTATAGTAGTCGAAGATAGCAAAAGCACGAGTAAATTAATTATCGATAAGCGTTGCTTGATTGAAGACATAAAAAAGTCCTCACACTCTCATAAAGAGAAGGAGGACTTTTCAGTAAGTCTCAACGCGTGAAGCGATTAACTAGAAAAGATTATACACCTGCCTCTTTATACAAACGACGACACGCCTTACCATCACTATGGAACAAGTGGCAACGATGTGCTGGGATACCAATCTTAATACGGTCACCAACTTCTACCTCAAGAGTGTCTGGTTGACGGTAAATAACATCAGCATCAGCGCTTTCTAGGTTTAGATAGACTTGAGTTTCGTTGCCTAGTTTCTCGACGATCATAACTTCGCCTTCAACCTTAGCATCACCTTCTTCTTCGGAAACAAGGTGCTCTGGACGCACACCTAGAGACATACGGTCGCCTTTGTTGACGGTTGTTCCGTCTACTGGAATCCAGAATGAGTCGCCGTCAGAAAGCTGAACTTTTACGCGCTCTGCTTCTACTTCGTCGATGAATACACTCATGAAATTCATTTTTGGAGAGCCAATAAAACCAGCTACAAAGCGATTGTCAGGATAATGATAAAGCTCTAGTGGTTTACCGACCTGTGCCACGTAGCCAGCATCTAGGACAACAATTTTGTCTGCCATAGTCATCGCTTCTACCTGATCATGCGTTACATAGATCATTGTGCAGCCAAGTTGACGTTGCAGCTTAGTGATTTGCGAACGCATGTTGACACGCAGCGCTGCATCAAGGTTAGACAGGGGTTCATCTAGCAAAAATACATTAGGCTGAGATACCAAAGTACGACCAATCGCTACACGCTGGCGTTGACCACCAGAAAGTGCTTTAGGCTGACGCTCTAATAGATGGCCTAATTGTAGAATTTCAGCAGCATGTTCAACACGGCGGTCGATTTCTGCTTTATCTGCTTTAGCGAGTTTAAGGCCAAACGACATATTGTCGTAAAGATTAAGGTGAGGGTAGAGTGCATAAGATTGGAATACCATACCTACGCCGCGCTTTGATGGTTCTACATCATTCATGCGCTCATCACCAATATACAAATCACCGGACGTGATGTCTTCTAAACCTGCGATACAACGTAGTAGAGTTGATTTACCACAACCTGATGGACCGACAAAGACAACAAACTCGCCTTCGTTGATTTCTAGGTCGACATTCTTGGAGATCAGTACGTCGCCGTACGCTTTACTAACATTTTTTAACGTGACACTCGCCATGTAGCTCGTCCTCGATTCATTTTTATATCTTTCTGTCGGTCATTATAGAGATAAGTCGACAGGTAATAATAGTAGGAAATTGGTAAGTGATTAGGGTATTGCTCGATTTTGTTAAAAGGCCTTGTCCTTTGATTGTCTATCTAGCCCCTGATGGAAAGAAAAAAGGGCGGCGCTGTACGATATGGCGCCACCCTCAAAGCCAAGACTTCGCTAGTATCCCCCGACATAAATTGAAGTTCTCCCCCGTAAAATAAATTACCACTAGTACTTCAATTTATGACTACTTGGCGAGTCCGGCGATGCAAACCCAGCATGTGTTTCGTATGAAACTCAAGGAGCACATGGCTCTTACTGGTAAAGGGTTCTTACCATCCACTCTTGGATGACTGCAGTTTCCTTGATTCGTGTAAGTCGTACATCCTCCTGATAAAAATAATTGTGGGGGGAGTAGGAAAGGAGGAGGGGTTAGGGGAGTAGAAAAGCCATATGAGATCCAGTTCAAATAATTACTCCTCATAATGGTGAAACATGTCACAACAGAAGATTGTTTTGTGATGTTGATCTATAGTTCTTGCCGACAGAGATCACGGAAATCATTGCTACTCCAAAGGGCGTAGAGAGTAGGAGGATGAGACCTTGCTGTATTTTTTAGATGATACTCATCGAAATTTAGGAAAATCCTCTGGATGACCCTGCGATCAAAACTATAAAAAGGATATGAACATGAAAAAAGCCCTAAGCACTGTAGCTCTAGGTACACTAGTTGCTCTTGGTTCTTTTGGTGCAAATGCTGCTATCGAAGAAGGACAACTCACTATTTGGATCAATGGTGATAAAGGTTATAACGGTCTTGCAGAAGTAGGTAAGAAGTTCGAAGAAGACACAGGTATTAAAGTGACAGTTGCTCACCCTGATGGTCTAGAGAGCCGCTTCCCTCAAGTTGCAGCGACTGGTGACGGTCCTGATATCGTGTTTTGGGCTCATGACCGTTTCGGTGAGTATGCTCAAGCAGGTTTGCTAGCTGAAATCAAACCTTCTAAAGAAGTTAAAGAAGGCATCATTGATTTTGCATGGGATGCAGTTAAGTACGATGGCAAGATTATCGGTTACCCAGTAGCGGTTGAATCCCTATCTCTAATTTACAACAAAGACTTGGTTTCTAACCCACCGAAGACTTGGGAAGAAGTAGAAGCATTGAATGCGAAACTTGCAAAAGATGGCAAGTCGGCAATTATGTGGAACCTAAAAGAACCGTACTTCACGTGGCCATTAATGGCGGCTGATGGCGGTTATGCATTCAAATACAATGGTGGTACTTATGACGTTAAAGACGCAGGTATTGCTAAAGAAGGCGTGAAAGACGCACTTTCATTTGTGAAAGGTCTTGTCGACAAAGGTGTTATCTCGGCAGATATGGATTACTCAGTATCTGAGTCTGCGTTTAACCAAGGTAAGACTGCGATGACGATCAACGGTCCATGGTCTTGGGCGAATATCGAAAAGTCTGGCATCAACTATGGTGTTGCTACTCTTCCTAAGTTCAACGGTCAAGCATCTAAGCCTTTCGTTGGCGTACTAACTGCCGGTATCAGCACTGCATCACCTAACCGTGACCTAGCGGTTGAATTCCTAGAGAACTATCTACTGACTAATGATGGCCTACGTCAAGTCAACAACGACAAGCCACTAGGCGCTGTTGCACTAACGTCTTTCCAAGAAGAACTAGGTGCTGATGAGCGTATCGCGGCGACAATGGACAACGCGATGAACGGTGAAATCATGCCAAACGTTCCACAAATGAGCGCGTTCTGGGCATCGGCTAAAAACGCTATCGTAAACGTAGTTGATGGACGTCAGACTGTTGATGCTGCTGTAGCAGATGCAGAAAAGCAAATGACTAAGTAACAATTGATATTAGAACTACCCTTTTAAGGAGGGGGCAACCCCTCCTTCTTTTCTATTTTTGTATTATCGCTAGCAGGTCCTTTTATGCAGTCAGTTCAAGGTACAGATGCCATGTCAGCAACAACCGCTACAGTTCCGAGCAGCAAGAAAGTATTCATTAAGTGGGGACTTCTTGGCTCAGTTGGTCTAGTTAACGGTTACGCGACCATTCTTATGTATTCACGCGGTGAGCTTGCTTTTGCAATGCTCACTGTGATCTTAACCGCTCTGGCACTCTATATTTTCGGCAGTAAGAAAACTTACGCTCACCGCTATATCTATCCAGGTATTGCGGGCATGATTCTCTTTATTCTTTTCCCATTAGCGTATACCGTCGGACTCGCTTTCACTAACTACAGTGCGAAAAACCAACTCTCTTTGGATAGGGCACAAAGTGTCTTAATGCAGCGCACATTCCAAAGCGGTGAAAGCTTCTCTTTTGATTTGTATAAAACGGATAATGGCCATCGTATTTACGTTAAAGACGGTGACCAACTGCTTGTCACGCCTGAGTTTGATATCTCAAGTCCTAAAGCAGAATATGACCTTTCTGAAGCTCAGTCTCAGTCGGGTGAAAAAGAGAAAATTAAGGCGATCATTCAAAATCGTTCTACGCTAAATACTATCGATCTTCACATGCCAGATGGCGCTGATATTCGAATGAGTGGCCTACGTAAGTTCGCGTCGGTACAACCGTTATTTAGCAAAATTGAGGGTACTGACGATCTTCTGAACAACAAGACGGGTGAGACATTCCGTCCGAATATGGAAGTTGGTTTCTATCAGCCTATTGATACAAATGGAGAGTTTACTGGTAATACGGTTTCTCCGGGTTTCATCGTTGATATCGGTACGCACAACTTTGAGCGTGTTTGGAAAGACGATGGTATTAAAGAGCCGTTTATTAGCATCTTTATCTGGACGGTTGTGTTCTCAGTATTGACTGTGATCTTTACTCTGGTCATCGGTATGGTGTTGGCTAGTGTGGTTCAGTGGGAGGAACTGAAAGGACGTGCGGTGTATCGCGTACTGCTTATTCTTCCATATGCGGTCCCAGCGTTTATCTCAATCCTTATCTTTAAAGGTCTATTCAACCAAAGCTTTGGTGAAATCAATATGGTGTTACAGAGCCTATTTGGTATCAGTCCAAGCTGGTTCTCTGACCCAATTCTAGCGAAAACCATGGTGTTAATTGTTAACACTTGGCTTGGTTTCCCTTACATGATGATCCTATGTATGGGTCTACTAAAAGCGATTCCAGATGATTTGTATGAAGCATCGGCGATTGATGGAGCAAACTTCATCCATAACTTTACACGCGTTACTTTGCCATTGATGATCAAACCATTAACGCCGCTTTTGATTGCAAGTTTTGCTTTCAACTTCAACAACTTTGTAATGATTCAGCTATTGACTCAAGGTGGTCCAAACATGATTGGCACCTCTGAGCCAGCGGGTTATACCGACCTACTAGTAAGCTATACCTACCGTATCGCGTTTGAAGGTTCGGGTGGTCAAGACTTCGGTCTAGCAAGTGCGATTGCAACGCTTATCTTCCTATTGGTTGGCGCGTTAGCTCTACTCAACTTACGTTTCACTAAACTTGAGCAAGATTAAGGAATATCACGATGCCAATGGTACAAGGTAAATCATTAAAATACCGAGTGTGGGCAACCCATATTGCACTTTGGGTGTTCCTATCACTTATTATCTTCCCACTGTTGATGGTAATCGCAATCTCTTTCCGCGAAGGTAACTTTGCGACAGGTAGTCTGATTCCGGATAACCCATCGCTAGAGCACTGGAAACTGGCGCTAGGGTTCTCTGTGACCAATGCAGATGGTTCGGTAACACCGCCGCCATTCCCAGTATTAACTTGGCTGTGGAACTCGGTGAAAGTAGCAGGCATCTCATCGATTTTGATTGTGGCTCTGTCAACAACGTCAGCTTATGCTTTTGCACGTATGCGTTTCCCAGGAAAGAGCACGATTCTTAAAGCGATGATGATCTTCCAAATGTTCCCGGCAGTACTAGCGTTGGTTGCGTTATATGCACTATTCGACAAGCTCGGTCAGTACATTCCTTTCTTAGGATTGAACACGCATGGTGGTCTTATCTTCTCCTACTTAGGCGGTATTGCACTGCACGTATGGACGATTAAAGGCTACTTTGAAACGATTGATAACTCGTTAGAAGAAGCCGCAGCACTAGATGGTGCGACTCCTTGGCAGGCGTTCCGCTTAGTACTATTGCCACTGTCTGTGCCAATTCTAGCGGTAGTCTTTATCCTGTCGTTTATTGGGGTTGTGGGTGAAGTACCAGTAGCATCATTACTGCTTTCTGATGTAAACTCATACACATTAGCGGTTGGTATGCAGCAATATCTGTACCCTCAGAACTATTTATGGGGCGACTTCGCGGCAGCGGCGGTATTGTCAGCATTACCTATCACAATCGTATTCTTACTTGCGCAGCGCTGGTTAGTGGGTGGCCTCACAGCTGGTGGTGTTAAAGGATAATAACGATAAGGGTGATCGCAAGGTCACCCGTTTTTTTGTCTTGTTTGACACTCAATTGGTTTGGCCGCCGACAAGTCAGATAAGATCACTGGTGTTACGTATAGCTGGCTGTTACCAGGATTCCTTACTATCACGAATAACAGTTTCTTGTAACCGATGCCTGAGCTTAGTCTCGGGCGTTTTCTTTTCTAGCCATCAATTCTTTTCGTCCATTAAATTGTGACCTAATAGGAATAGCCGTACGTCCGTTCATTACCTATTGTTATTATTGACAATTAATGCTGTTAAAAGCAGCAGTTGGCTTGTGTTGTCGTAGGCAGTCTGTGCTTGGTGTGTTATAAGTTTTAACAGACCTGAAATAGGTAGCCAGTTTGTCTGAAAAAGGGAGAATCAGATGACAAGAATCACGGAATCGAAAGCCTTAATTTATTCAGCCGTTGGGGCAGGCCTGTTAGCGCTGTGGGGCGGTTTAATGGCAATGATTTCTGGCTCAAGCGCCATCTTGCTTGACGCCTCGTTTAACCTATTATCAGCGGTGGTGTCTTTCGCCTCTCTGCGCATTGCAAAGTTAACTGAATCTGGTACATCACGAAACTACCCGATGGGTTTCTTTGCCTTTGAGCCACTTATTGTTGTCATCAAAGGCATTACTATATTAATACTTATTGCGTTCGCAGTCGGTAGTAATATTCCGGTTATTCTTGCAGGAGGCCGTGAGCCGGCACTGAGTTTAATGGCAATTTACGTCTTTCCTGCCGTGGCGTTGTGTGCTTTTCTCTATTGGATTTGTCACCTAGGACACAAACAGTCAAACTCCGACATTCTTAAGGCAGAAAAGAACGCTTGGTTTATCAATGGAATCATTTCGGGAGCTATTGGGGTAGCACTGATCTTGGTGATGTTGATTCAAGGAACATCGTTCGGATGGGTAGCACGCTATATCGACCAAATTCTTGTTGTGCTATTTAGTTTGGCCTTCATTAGTGACCCAATCAAACTTATCAAAAATGGTATGCGTGAACTCACCTTAGCCATGCCTCCGATAGAGCACACTAAGCCGATTTATCGCGGTCTGAAAGGTTTAGCTCAGGAGTATGAGATTGAGATTGTCGATATCTTTATTGCTAAACTTGGTCGAAAAACTTGGGTGTCTGTGTATGTGGATCCTAAGCGTGAATCGATGACATTCAAGAGCTATGAACGATTTGTTGATGATTTGAGGGCTAAAGTAGATAAGCCTTACACCATGACCGAGGTAGACGTCATCCTTAAACGCTCACCAACAGCAGCAAGTGAGACTAACTTAGTTCACGACTAGAGGGTGCGCATCCCACGTACTGGAGCAGAACGTAAAGACTTTCTTGCTCCAGTGCGACTCGCTGTAACAAATCAGCAAAGACATCGTCGCCACCAAAGCACGCTTTGATGTAGTGATTGATCTCGTCTCTTTGATAACCTTCCACATACATCGTTCTGATCCATTGGTACTCGACAGATTTTAAGTTAGTAAGTGTTGTTTCACTTAACGTGATGTCGTTGAGGGTCAAGCCGAGCTCCTATCTCTTTTGGCATTAAAGTTTGGCGATTACATCAAACTTTAATGAAAGAAAAATGACAGTTGCGTGACTTGACAGTGAATTGACAAACTAGACTATTGATTCAACATTCTGTTTCAAAAGGTAAATTAGCTCGTTCACGCTGTTTTTATGTTCACCAAGCTTGGTATAAATCCCGATATTACCTACTTTTTGCCTATCAATATGGCAGGCTTTCAAACCTAAGCTCGCTAACCACTGTTCCGCTCTGTGACTGTATGGCATAACTGCTTGAGTCATATGAAGCATGTCTATACTGGCTAATACAGAGTCTACATCGTAGACAACACGTTTTTCTAGAGAGCCATCATGAGGTAGGCCATTAGACAGCACGGATTGGTGTCGGGGGTGGTTCGGTGTCACTCGAAGCAATGGAAACTGATCTATCTCGTTTGGCTCTGCATTCGATTTCGCTAACGGGTGTTGTTGTGATACGTAGGTTGCTTCGTAATCTTGGAAAAGAGGTTGGAAGGCTACACGGCAGTCGTCAGAGAGTTCCAATACCTCATGACCTATAAATAAATCTATATCACCTCTTGTGAGGTGGCTCAGTAGGGAGAGGTTATTACCAAACTCGAGATGAAACGAATTTGCTGGGTTTAATGACTGATAATCCTTTACCGATTGACGTACAAATCGTTCCCACCATACTTCTCCAGTACCGATTTTAATCTTGCCGAACTGGCGTTGTTGCATGTCATTAAACTGATGTTTGAGAGAGAAGTATTGTTCCTGCTGTTCCTGCGCAAACGCCCGAAATTTCTGGCCATATGGTGTGAGTTCAACACCTTTCGATAATCGATTAAATAGAGGTGCGCCCATTTCGGATTCCAATTTTTTTATCGCGGATGTCAAAGACGGTTGGCTGATAAACAGTTCATCAGAGGCTCGTTTGATGTTGCCATGCTTTGCGACTGCTAAGAAGTACTTTAGCGATTTGTTGATAGCCATGTTGCGCACCAAGGTGTTATATAAAAATTCTATATGATTATACGTATATTCTATTTTCTTTCCTACTGAGCAATGCGTAGAGTGATGGAATAAATTAAGCCTATTAAAGGAATTGAACATGGAAAAAAGATGGTGGCATAACTCCGTTGTCTATCAGATTTACCCGCGCAGCTTCTGTGACTCCAACGGTGATGGAATTGGAGATCTAAACGGTATTCGTTCCAAACTAGACTATTTAACTGAACTAGGTGTGGATGTGATTTGGTTATCGCCTGTCTATCAATCTCCAATGGACGATAATGGTTATGATATTTCAGACTATCAAGCAATCGCACCCGAGTTCGGCACAATGGAAGATATGGATGCCTTGCTAGCGGAAGCCAAAGAAAGGGGCATCAAAATCGTCATGGATTTGGTAGTCAATCATACCTCTGACGAGCACGAATGGTTTAAACGCGCTTGCGAGTCGAAAACCTCGCCTTATCGAGACTATTATGTTTGGCGAGATGCGAAGCCGGACGGCAGTGCACCGAGTGATATGGGCTCAATCTTTGGCGGGAGTGCTTGGGAGTGGCACGAGCCCACACAGCAGTATTACTTACATTTGTTCTCGAAAAAACAGCCGGATTTAAACTGGGAAAACCCTAAAGTACATGATGAAGTTCATAAAATGATGAACTGGTGGATCGATAGGGGGATTGGTGGTTTCCGATTAGATGTCATTGATTTGATTGGCAAAGAAATTGATAACGGTATTACGGGTAACGGACCACGCCTACACCCTCTACTTAAGCAGATGAACAATGCCACATTTGGCGACAAAGATCTGCTAACAGTAGGAGAAACTTGGGACGCAACGCCTGAAATCGCCAAGCTTTACAGCGCGGAAGACCGCGAAGAGCTATCGATGGTGTTCCAGTTTGAACATATTACCTTGACCTGGACGAATGGTGACAAGTGGAAGCCTGCGCCGTTAGATCTAAAGGCATTCAAACAGGTTCTGACTAAGTGGCAATTGGAGCTTAAAGAGACCGGCTGGAATTCGCTGTTTTGGAATAATCATGATTTACCACGAGCGGTGTCTAAGTATGGAAACGACGGCCAGTATCGAGTGAAATCGGCCAAAATGTTAGCGACAGTATTACATTGCTTAAAGGGCACGCCTTACATCTATCAAGGCGAAGAGATTGGTATGACGAATGTGAAGTTCGACAATCTTGAGCAATATAAAGATATTGAAACGCTCAACTTTTACAAGGTAAGAACCGAAGCAGGTGTGAGTCATGAAGAGATGATGGCGGCGTTGGCTGAAAACAGTCGTGACAATGCTCGTACACCAATGCAATGGTCAAATGAAGCCAATGCAGGATTCTCTACTGCCGAACCTTGGATCGAGGTCAATCCGAACTACACAGCCGTGAATGCTGAGCTTGATAGAGCCTCGAACGAATCAATCTATGAGTATTACAAAGCACTTATTGGTCTTCGTCGTGAGTTTGAGGCGGTGATTTACGGCGACTTTATTCCTTTACTCGAAGAACATGACAAGGTATTCGCTTACCTACGTCAACATGGAGAGCAAACCTTACTTGTGGTTGCAAACTTTAGTGATGAGAGTGTTGATGTCGATTTAGGCATTGAGGCTCCAACGCAATGTACAGAGTTATTGTCAAACGCAAGCATTGATTTCTCAGATTTTAGTTGCCTTAATTTAGAACCTTATGATGCAGCAGTACTGCGTCTATAGAGCCGGGGTTTAAAATGGAACCAAAAAGGCGAGAACTCAAGTTCTCGCCTTTTTTGGTTTTCAATTGGCTAATCCATATAG
The DNA here is from genome assembly GCF_900088415.1 of Vibrio mediterranei. GTDB lineage: Bacteria > Pseudomonadota > Gammaproteobacteria > Enterobacterales > Vibrionaceae > Vibrio > Vibrio mediterranei. Next base: position 674,659 of record NZ_FLLQ01000001.1, on the reverse strand, counting down.
TAAGGCTGATTGTTTTCGCTGTCGCGCTCTCTATCCACGTCTAATTCGTAAGAGTATGGGTCATAGGCGCAATCGCCGATATCATTCCTAGGACACACATGTTCTGTGTTTCTCTCTACCATTGGGGTGTTACACATAGGGCAAGTACGATCCATTTTCTATCTCCTATATTCACCTGACGTGAGGTTGTGAAGCCTATACCGTTGCCCAAAAAAGACAAACGGCTTCCATTTTTACGTCGAGTGATCTGGAAAGATCTTTTCTCGACCTCTAATGATATAGACAGCTATCTAGATGAATTCAATGGCACTTTTATGAATGACCTGGAGAGTGTGATCCTGCGTTAACAATTACAAAAACGTACAGAGCTCTGTTACATCGATATTAGTTTGAATTTAAGAGGCTTTTTCCCAAATTGCGATGAAAAAGCCCGAATCAGTCGAAAATCAGTTGAAATATTTGCTAACAGTAATCTACTGGCAGAGCGGAGTTACTCATCTGGTTGATTGGTTTTGTCGTCCACGTAAGGCCAATAATGATGACCGACCCTGATAAGTATTGTCGCCGCTGCCAAAACAAACGCAGCAAGAGACAGCCAAACGATAGGGACAGCGTCCAACTCTTTCATTCCCAGCGTGATATAACGAGCGATGGCCATCATAGCAATGTAGATGGGGTAACGTACTGGGATTTTACCGTTCATCACAAATTGTTGGACCATCGCTAATACTTCCAAATAGATGAACATCAGCAGAATATCAGTCAGCAGAACGCGACGTTCGGTGAAGACGTGCATGAATTCTTCAATCATCGCAAACAGCGTAGCGAGCGTGATTGCAACCAACAAGACAGCTTCAAGAATATGGAAGACCTTTAAGAAAGGTTTACTGAATGATTTTGGTAAATGGGAAGGCATGAAATTTCTTCGATAATAACTGGTTAACCTCTACCTTAGCATAGATGCGGTAAACTCGCGTAGTTCTATAAACGGTAACAGTCAGATATAAAAGCGATTATTGTACAACCTACTGAGTTGGCGAGCACTGAAATATATCAGTGGGAAAGGCAAGGCGATCAAAAAAGCCCGCTTTTTTACGACGGGCTTGACCTACGATCAAAACAGTTATAACTATCTTAAAATTTGCTTCTCTGCGGTTGTGAGCGCATCTTCAACCGTTTGGCGTCCGTTAAGTGCATTCTCAATAGCAGCACCCTCTGAAATCCAATATGTCATCATTTGAGGGATGGCTGGCATAATCTCACCGTTTTCGGCATTGAGCATTGTGGACTTAATGCGAGCATCGGATTCTAGAGAATTCTGGAATGTCTTAAGTGTCACAGCACCAAGCGGTTTGTCGTTGTTTATCGTTTTAAGAGCCTCGTCGGTAAACAGGTAATTTTCGATAAACTCAACCGCTAAATCCTCATTTGGACTAGCTGAGCTGATACCGGCACTCAAAATGCCAACAAATGGATTGGATTTATTACCATCTAGGGTAGGGAATGTCGCCACACCGTAATTTAAGCCTGCTTTATCTAAGTTGCCCCATGACCACGGTCCATTGATGGTCATTGCCACATCGCCTTTCGCGAATGCAGATTCGGCATTCGCATAGTCCATACCAGGGTCGACAATGCCTTTCTTTTTCATATCAAGCAGGAAGGTTAGGTTTTTGCGAGCTTGTTCGCTGTTAATACCAACGTCTGCTGCGTCGTGACCATTTTCAGTTTTCTTAAATGAGTAGCTTCCTGCAGAGACGATAGGCCAAGTGAAATACGCATTTTTTACATCCCACATGATGGTTTGTTTTCCTTGCGCCTTCATGTTCGCTTGGATAGCTGGGAGCTCTTCCCATGTTTTTGGCGGTTCTGGTAACAAGTCTTTGTTATAAATAAGAGATATCGCTTCGATGGCAAGAGGGTAGCCAATTAACTTACCGTTGTAATTAACGGCATCCCAACTGAAATCGACCAGTTTTTCTTGAAATTCTTTGCTTGGTTTTACTTCACGTAGTAAGCCTGCTTCTGCATAGCCGCCAAAGCGGTCGTGAGCCCAGAAAATAATGTCAGGACCATCGCCAGTTGCCGCAACTTGTTGAAAGCGAGACTCTAAAGACTCTGGAAATTGAACGCTAACTTTAACGCCAGTGTCTTCTTCGAACTGACGACCAACTTCTGCTAAGCCTTCATAGCCTTTGTCACTGTTGATCCAAATTAGTAATTCACCCTCAGTTACTGCGAATGCTGGTGCTGCCATTAACGTCGCTAGTGCGATAGCGGACAAGGATGTTTTTAGATTTTTCATTGTTACGATCCTGACTATTTGTAATGGCATTAGAATAAACCTAATTTCGTTAGCACAAAAATAGGCTTTTTAATGTATGGTATAGTTTTTATCTATTTCATGGCGGCTAAGTGTGATTTGAGTGGTTGCCAATAAAAAAGCTCCAACGCGAAGGTTGGAGCTTATACACTTTTGTGTTTGGGGCTCAAAATTACCTAATGTCTGCGAGCTGCAAAATATGTGATGTGAGTGGTTTTAATGGTTGTGAGATATGTCCTTCACCATTTTTAATTTCAACCTCAAACTGAACATTGGAGTTTAATAAATCCTGATAGACATAATGTCCATCAGCCAGCGTCAATGTAGTAACGACCTCAGTAGGTAGCGTGATTGGCTGTGTAGTGCTGTGCGTTGAATCGAAGTTTAATAGGATAAGAGCATGTTCTTTTTGAGTGTATCGAGCATAACCGTAAAGTTTGCTAGCTAAACTGCCGTGCGTTTTATCCTCATCTATTTTTAATGGTTGCATGGCCCCCGTTAAGGCTGGGCAGGTCAGCGCAATGTTCATTAGTTTTTGATAAAACTGACGCAACGCCAATTCATCCGAAGATGATTGCCCTCCATCAAATTCGCCGCCATTCATCCAACGCTGATGGGTTGGAACACCGATATAGTCGAAGATAGAGGTTCGAGTTGGTTGTCCAAAACCGGCATACTCTGCACCAGCTTCTCCAACTTCTTGACCAAAATAGATCATTGTTGGAGCATTGCTAATCGTCGCGGAGAGCACCATGGCAGGCAGAGCAGCCTGGGCATTGGAAGCAAACTCGCTGCAAGGTATACGCTGCTCGTCGTGATTGTCTAAGAAGTGAAGCATGTGGGGTTCTATATCGTTCAGTTCTTCTTGAATTCGAGTGATATTTTGAGTATTGCCACGCCCCTGAATGATATCTTTCAAAGCGTCGTAAAGGTCCACTTTGTCGTAGAGGGCATCCATCTTGCCCAGCTGAATATAATCTCGATATAAATGCGGTTGATACACTTCTGCAACTAAAAAGGCTTCTGGATTAACCTTTTTGATTGATGAATTCATATAGCTCCAGAATTCTACGGGCACCATTTCGGCCATATCATATCTAAATCCATCGATACCCTGTGATAGCCAGTAAAGTGCGATGTCACGGAACTTTATCCATGAGTTTGGTACGCGCTTATCTTGCCAAAACTCAAAATGTGCTTGGCATGACTTGTGGCGATAAGTTTGTGGTAGTTCTGGAAAGTCTTTGCTGCCATCGGGACGAACACCATAGTTTACTTTTATGGTTTCGTACCAATCGTCTGCATTTGGTTTGGCGAGTCGAGAGCCATTTCCGGTCCACTTAGCAGGAAGCTCTTGATATGGCTCACTTAGCAAACGATGTTCTTCACCACCAAGTGGTTGCAGGTGTTGTGGAATATCGGGAAGTTGGAAGGCTTTACCAGGAATATAGTAGAAGTTGTTATCTACCGCGTATTCTACGCTCACATCATCGTCAGCACCAAAATCACGGATTCCAACTGGGTTATTTAAACCTTGGTAGTGTCTCGCCACGTGATTGGGCACAATATCGATAATAACCTTCAAGCCTGCCTCATGTGTCCTTTGGATCAAAGACTGAAACTCTTGATTACGTTTGCTAGGGTCATCGGCTAGATCAGGATTAACCGAGTAATAGTCCTTTACTGCGTAGGGAGAGCCAGCTCTACCTTTTACAACAGCAGGGTGATCGTTTGAGATGCCAAACTCAGTGTAGTCTGCGACCAATGCATGATGAGGTATGCCTGTATACCAAACATGGGTCATGCCGAGATCTCGAATTGAGTTTAGCGCGATTGGGGTGATATCGCTGAATTTACCCACGCCGTTTTCTTCGATAGTACCCCAAGGTTTGTTGTTTGAGTTTCTATTGCCATAGAGTCTTGTGAAAATTTGATAAAGATGGATTTTAGTTTTGTGGTTCATACTCATCTCACAGTCAAAGTAGAGGTCTGGATATAGAAAAAATCTATTATATGATGAGAGTGTAGAGTAAGGCTGAGATAAAAAACTCATCCTTTTAGGTTTAAAATAGGGGCGTAGATGTGAGTTGTGTGACAAAAGCAGATAATGGTTAACACATTATCTGCATCCGTTGGGGCGATGTGTTGGGCTGTCGGCTTTTATAAACGCTATTTAAGGTACTTAACGTGCGCTTCCATCTCCTCGCCAATCTCTTTGCGCATATTCATCAGTCTGATTGCTGACTCACGTAGTTTGATGTCTTCGTCGGTTTCAGGAATCCATTCAGGAACTGAAGTTGGTTTTCCATCTTCATCGACGGCGACCATGATGACGATGCAGTGTGTGGTGAGACGATTTTTAAGTTCTTTGGGATCGCTTGCTTGCACATCAATGGCGATGTGCATTGAAGAGCGTCCTGTGTAAATGACTTTAGCGCTGACTTCCACAAGGTTACCGACGTGAATCGGTTGAACAAATCGAATTCCGCCAGCATAAGCGGTAATACAGTATTTACCACTCCAAGCTGCCGAACAGGCATAAGCGGCCAAGTCGATCCATTTCATTACCGCACCACCGTGCACTTTCCCGCCAAAGTTTACATCACCAGGTTCAGCAAGAAAACGAAGGGTGATATCTCTTTTGCCACGACTCATTTGAACATGTCCTTATTGTTATTTGGGCTTCGCTGAGTATGACAAAATTGTTAACTGTAGGCTACAGAGATTGTGCACCCGCTGGAGTTTATTGCTTATCTATGGTCAGGTTTTGCTCCACGGTATCAGTTGCGGATTTACGACGTCTCACTTTCACTTGAGATAGAATTACCCCAGATATCACCATTAACCCACCAATGACGTGGAATTGAGTGATAGTTTCGCCTAATAGGGCTGCAGCGAGTGCAACCGCAATGACAGGTAGCAAATTCATAAACATTGCGCTGTTGTCTGCTCCAATTAAGTCAATCGCTTTAACCCAGCATAGTGGTGCAATCAGCGAGGCCAATAAACCTGCGTAGGCGATTAGTGGCAGAGATGCTGACGTTGGCATAATTGTCTCGCTAGTAAGCAAGAGAGGAAATAGCATTATGACGGCAAACACACCTTGTGTATAAATTAACATCCAGCTAGACAACTGCATTTTCCATCGTTTCAACAGTACGCAGTATGTAGCGTAAACAAAAGCGGCGAGAACCATCAACAAGTCGCCCTGAGCTACGGTTTGATGCATGAAGAAAGCGACGTCGCCTTGACCTAACATGAAGGCAAGCCCTGCTAAAGAAATCACGCCGCCAGCAATACTGAGCATGGAGATTTTTTTACCAAGTAAAGGGACTGACATGAACACACTGATAAGCGGCACTAAAGAGGTGATAAGCGCCATGTTGGAAGCAGAGGTTGTCAACGCTGCGTAGTAGCCTAACGATTGGTTAAGCACCATTCCAAGTAGCGCAAGAAAAGCAAGCTTGCCACTGTTGCGACGAATTTCAGGCCAATAGCGTTTTAACTTTGGTAAGCAAAACGGTGTCATGACTAACATAGCGAGAGCCCAGCGATAAAAACTCATTGCGCTTGGTTCGATAGTCGATGCGGCGATCTTATTAACAATGGCATTCCCACCCCAGATGAGTACGGTTAGGAAAGGTAGTAAGTAAACCATTGTGAGCCTCGTCGCGTTTTGTGAATTGATGTATAGTGTGACAGGTCGTTATAATTATAAATATCTCCATTCAGACATTAGGCGCGATAGGAAGACAAGTTGAAAAAAAAGTCACGTAACCTCCATCCCTCTCTTTCTATTGATAAAATGCCGTCGGACGTTTTCATGAACTTCGACGCGTTTCTTTCCAATACTGAGACGAGAGTACATTGCCACCCTTGGGGGCAGATTCAGTTGATTAGCGGTGGCATATTGGAAATGGAAGCGCAAGATACGCGCTTTCTCGCGCCGCCCCATCTTGCCATTTGGGTACCAGCGGGAGTGATGCATTGCAGTTACAACCGCAAACCATTGGAGTACTGCTCTCTCAATATTGCTCATGAGCTGACGTCGACCTTCCCGGAAAAGACCAGCTTAATTAAAGTGACGCCAATTGTTTCGTCTATTATTGAGGATTTTCGCCATCGAAGTATAAATGTGGCTGAGTCCGAAAAAGACAAACGATTAGTACAGGTGCTTTTAGATCAGCTAAGTGACCAACAAGAACAACATCACTTTTTGCCCTCTAGTAATAACAAATATTTAGCACCGATATTGGCGGCGATTGAGGAAGAGCCTACTAACGATATTAGCTTGAATGAATGGGCGAGTAGGGTACATACAACTGAGAGAACGCTCGCTCGTTATTGTCAAAGCGAACTCGGAATGAGTTTTACAGAATGGCGTTTGCGAGTTCGTTATTTGTATTCAATGGATTTACTACGAGGCGGGCACTCTGTTAAGGAGGTGGCTTTCACACTCGGTTACAACCAAGCAAGCCCTTTTATTGCGATGTTCAAGAAATACTCAGGTCAAACACCAGAACAATACAAAAACAAGTTATTGCAAAGTTGATTGAACATTGTGGTGAAGTAGAACTAAAAAAGGAGTATGTAACACACTCCTTTTTCTAAATTACTTGTACTAGCTGCGATTAGTGACGGAATCTCGCGTGACAAGGCGGCCAGTGATAAGCGGTTTTGGATTCATTGGTTTGTCTTCTAAAATGGCGTCCAATTGCTCCATGGCAAAATCAACGATCTGCTGTGATGGGTAGCTAATGCAGGTCAGAGGCGGATTTAGTTGACTCGCCAGTTGAGAATCTTCTAACGAGACGATGGATACCTCTTGAGGCGTTGCCAAGTTAAAATCTCTAAAGAGGTTCATTGCTACCGCAGCTTGGCTATCGCGCATTACAACCAATGCAGTAAATGGATGATAGCTATTAAGTAATGACATGATAGCTTGCTCGCTGTTGCCATTAGCGGTCACAATCAGTTGACGATTAACTGGCATTGCAGAGTTTTGCAATGACGTCTTATAGCCCTCTATGACCTGATTTGAAGCGTAACTTTCATCGTCTACGACAATGGCGATGCTTGAATGGCCTTTACTAGATAGGAAACGACAAGCGCTTTCTGAAGCAAATTTATAATCATAGCCAATAGAGTGAGACGGATCAGCCAAACTGTCTATGGCAATAATGTTGTCGTTCTTTAACTCTTCGACCGTTCCCCCCAGAGAGATAATTGCATCACAATGCCTTTGGTTTAGATCTTCGACGATACGCACTTGTTCAGCAGGCGTTTCGGCAAACTGTACAAGCATGTGTTTACCTTTGGCTTTCAGCGATTTCGCCAATAACGGGAGGTAGGTAGACACTTGGCCAGCATCCGTTGAAGAAAGAATAACACCGATGTAATCAGAGCGCTGATTGGCCAGTGTTTGCGCCGCAGCATTTGGGCGGTAGTTCAGCTCTTCTGCGGCACGCAGAACGGCTTCACGACTCTCGGGCTTAACACCGCGACTACCACTCATCACGCGCGAAACCGTGGCTTTCGACACGTTTGCTAGCAAAGATACGTCTGTGATAGTAGCCATGAAAACAACCTTATTTCATTTGCAGGGTTTCTGAAGTTGGGAAACCGTTTCCCAAAATTTCCAATATTGTACTCTTTTACTGGTACGTAGCTCAAGCTTGATGAAGGTAGAAGTGTATTATAAAACCGAGGAAAACAAGTAAAAGCAGTAAGTTGTTGAAAAAAGCAGCTCCCAAAAGGGTAGGAGCACATGAGAGCTGCTTCGACCAATTTTAAAAGATGCTCCTATACAACACCTTCCCTCTGACTCGTTCCCTGCATGGTCGACAACTATGAAAAAAGTAAAATGGGTTTACTTGCTTATTTCGCGGTGCGCTTGTGTAGTTCGATCATTTCAGCGACGAGTTCTTTTGCTAGCATAGATGTCATTAAGTGGTCTTGTGCATGAACCATCACCAAAGTCATCTTCATTTTTCCCGTACCTTCATCCGCTTCGATAAGCTGTGTTTGAACAAGGTGCGCTTGGTTGGCAAATTCTTGAGCTTCTTTCATCAGGCCTTCTGCTTCTTCAAACTCGCCGTTTTTAGCATGACGAAGTGCTTCGTAACATAGGCTGCGCGATTGACCAGCGTTGATGATGATGCCCATTACTTGTTCTTCTAAATCCATTGGTTCCATTTTGTACCTCTTAATTCTTAATGGTTCTATCTCAAAGATAGGTGTCGCCCCATACTTATCCCCAACTAAGACTAAGGGGCGACATTTAATTTATGTAATTTGGGGTTTAAGCCGTTACAGGTTGACCTGCAGCTTCTTGTTGTTTCTTCTCTTCCGCAGCTTCTTGCTCAAGAAGTTGCTTTTCGTATGCTTTCAGGAATGGCAGGTACATCATTGCTGACATAGCCATACAGATGAAGCACATGATGACAGGACTGAATGCCCAGTTAGCTGCCCATGAAGCACCGATAGGACCTGGAGTTGTCCAAGGTGTTAGAGAAACAACGCGCTCAACTAATCCCCAATCAAGAGCGAACCAACCTAATGTTGCGTTAACCATAGGAACCAAAATGAATGGTAGGAAGAACACTGGGTTCATGATGATCGGTGCACCGAATAGGATAGGTTCGTTAATGTTGAACATACCTGGAACTGCACCCATTTTACCGATAGTACGAAGGTGAACGGCTTTACTACGTAGTAGTAGGAAAGCAAGTGGAAGGGTAGAGCCTACACCGCCAATTAGTAGGTAGTGATCCCAGAAACCTTGAACAAAGATATGTGGGATAGCTTCACCAGCTGCCATTGCTGCTTGGTTTACTGAAAGGTTAGCCATCCAGAATGGGTTCATAATACCAGTAACGATTAGCGCGCCGTGGATGCCTGCAAACCAAAGGATTTGACACACTAGTACTGCAAGAAGTACGGCTGGTAGCGTATCTGAAGCTGATACTAGAGGCTGTACTAATGCCATGATTGCTTCAGGAATGATCATGCCGGTTTGTGCTTCAATGAAAAGATTCAATGGGTGCAGGGTCATGATGATTGCTAACACTGGGATTAGGATTTCGAATGAACGAGCAACACCTGTAGGTACTTCTGGTGGAAGTTTAATAGTGATGTTGTTGCGTTTTAGGTAAGCATATACTTCCGTTGAGTACAGTGCTGTGATAATCGCGGTAAAGATACCTTGGCCTGAGAAGTACTGCATAGAAAGCATGCCGTCTTGCACTGGCGCAGCCACTAAAAGGAAGCTCATCAATGAAAGTAGGCCCGTTGTAACAGGATCTAAATCGTGATGACGTGCCAAGCTTGAAGCGATGCCCACAGATATGAATATCGTCATGATGCCCATACTTAGGTTGAATGGCAGCATGAGTTGTTCACGGTAAGTATCAGAAAAATCTAGCCATGCCCGTGCGAATCCCCAAGTTGTTTCCGCTGAAAACGGAGGGAATATAAACACCAACATGAATGAACCAACAATCATAAAAGGTAGTGCCGCGATAAAACCGTCGCGGATAGAAGTGATGTATTTTTGTTGGCCAATTTTACCAGCAATAGGAGTCACCTTTTGCTCGATAACGTTGACCATTTTGTCGTACATAGCGCCCATGTCGTAGATCTCGTTTGGATATTAAAGAATAAGAAAGCTCGGTGTCGAAATGTGACTACAGGGGGGACACCGAGCCAGAAAACTAGCCGATTAGTTCTAGAGCAAAATCAAGAACTTTGTCGCCTTTCTGCATGCCGTAATCCATCATGTTGATTGGCTCAACTTTGATGCCGTGCGCATCCGCTTTCTTTTGGAAATCTGCTTGCATGTATTTAACTTGAGGGCCAAGTAGAACTACTTCGTAGTTGCCAACTTGCACATCAAATTCACTTGCGCCGAACGCCTTAATTTCAGCAGCGATACCACGTTCTTGAGCTGAGGCTTCCATCTTTTTAACTAGAAGAGAAGTAGACATACCGGCAGAGCAGCAAAGCATAATTTTTTTCATTTTTCGTTCTCCAGAATCTTGAATTCCTTTTTACTATGCCGTTCTGGAAATCATTTGGAAACCGGTTTCCAAATGATTTCCAGTTAAGTGTGAAAACGATCACTAGAAAATCTCTGTAAGGTGGATTTTTCGTGACTCAGTTAACGAACTGTCGGTGGTCTGGAAACAACATGTGAAACAAAACTATGCTGACCTTAAAACGTTATGAACATCTGAAGTAGCGGGGAGGGTTAGAGCTGGTTTTCAATGTATTTACGGCGACCACGAGTCGAAAAGTGTGCTGAAGTCATCAGATTTGGATGCGAAGTTTCCGCACTATTGAGTATTAGGTTATTCTTGCCCGGATCTCGACACTCGGTAACTAAGATGAACCACTCTGTAATGAGACTGTTTGCCAATCAGGTAGAGCAGTTCATGAACCCCATTGCTAAATTGCTTATGCGTAGTCAGCATTTGATGGCAATGCGTGATGGTTTCCAGTTGGCGATGCCGTTTATTTTTGTCGGATGCATGTTTGTCCCGATTATTTTCCCTCCGTTTGCCAACCCAGAGTCATGGATGTCAGTCGCTTGGCTGAACATGTCTTACACCTTAAGACCTATTCTATTGCCTACCTATCAATTAACTCTTGGAGTTGTTGGGCTCATTGTGTCGTTTGGTGTCTCAGCAAGTTTGGCAAAAAGTTATCAACTACCTGAACGACTCTCGGGATTGACGGGTTGTATGGCCTTTCTGATGTTGGCTGGTTTCTATCTGAATGGACAGGAGGACGTCAGATATCTCGGCGGGTCTGGATTATTTACTGCGCTAATCGCCAGTATTTACTCTATTGAAGTGGTTAGGTTGTTTATTCGAAAAGGGTGGTATATCAAGATGCCTGAAGATGTGCCTATCCTTACGATTCAAAGCTTCAAACTGATGATCCCAATATTCGTGGTGCTCAGTACCATTTCAACCTTTAACGTTGCGTTGGAAGCTCAGTTTGGTGTGCATTTTCCTCAGTTGATTGAAGAGCTTTTTAGGCCCTTGGTGCTTGCATCAGACAGTTTAGTTGCTGTACTGGTATCAATTTTAATTTGTCAGTTGCTGTGGTTTATGGGTATCCATGGAGCATTAATCATAACCGGGATTATGAATCCATTTTGGATGTCGAACCTCCTCGAAAACCAAACGGCATTAGAAGCTGGTGAGGCGGTGCTACCGCATATCTATCTGCCTGCTTTTTGGGACTTTTTCTTGTTGGTGGGCGGCGTTGGTTCAACGTTGCCATTGGTTTATTTGGCGATTAAGAGTCGGTCAAATCAATTGAAGTCGGTTGGTAAGGTGGGCGCTATTCCAGCGATATTTAATATCAACGAACCGATTCTTTTTGGCTTCCCAATCATTATGAATCCCTTGTTCCTAGTGCCGTTTGTAATGGTGCCTATGATCAATGCCACCTTGGCGTGGTTTCTCACCTCAGCAGAGATATTGGACCGAGTGGTATTGATGATTCCTTGGTCAGTACCAGCGCCAATAGGAGCAGCGTGGGCAGCAAATGGTAGCGTGGTGAATGCTCTTATGGTCGGCTTCGCTATGCTTAACTCGTATTTTATCTATCTACCATTTTTCAAGGCACATGAAAAAATCTTGGTAGAGCAAGAAGCGGAGCGCGCTGAAAGAATGCAGCGCCGCAGAGAAGTACAATAGTTCTAATGTTAAGTTCTTTCAGCGACTAGATTGACCCGTTTACTGGTATAGGGTTTAGGCTTCGTGCTCTTATTAGTAAGAGGGCGCTCATGTCTATAAATCTTCCCACTCAATCATGCTGGCACAATGTTACAACTCAATGGTCTCCGACGACGAAGGGCATCACATTAGCGTTGGTGTCTACGGCACTTTTTACCGCTGTTGGCGTTATCGTTCGTCTACTCAGTGACTCGATAGGTGTGTTTCAAATTCTATTGTTTCGCCAGTTAGTGTTTTTGGTATTGCTCATGCCAGCTATTGTTATTAACTTTGCCAGTTTAAGGCAACCAACCCATTTGAAACTGCATACGTTTCGAATTCTAGGAGCATTTACTGCTCTCTCTATTGGCTTTGTCGTGGTGAGCGCAATCCCGCTAGCGAATGCGACCGCACTTGGTTTCACACAAGTATTGTTTGTTGCCTTACTCGCGAGGCTATTTCTACGTGAAACGCTTTCTATGAGCCGCATATTGACGCTGATATTAGGATTTGCCGGAGTCATGTTGATCGTACAACCTAGTTTTGATGATACGTCGCTGGGTTATATAGTTTTAGGTATAGTGGCGTCGATGGGAGCGGCGATTGCTGCGATATGTGTCCGACGGATTGCGCAACTTGAATCTAAACTCGCTCTTTTGGCATACCAAGCGTTGTTCGTGGGTCTTTTGGCGTTGGTTCCGTCCACGTTAGATTGGGTATGGCCAAGTTGGAATGAGTTACTGCTTTTGGTTAGTGTCGGTGTTATTTCATCAATCGCTCAATGGTTTGGCGTGAGCGCTTATAAATATAGCGCGGCGAATGTGGTTTCCAATGTCGAATACGTGAAAATTATTTACGCTATGGGTATTGGTTATCTACTATTTGCAGAAACACCAAACCAACTAGCAATGATCGGTGTGGTTCTGCTCTTTCTGAGCATATGTGTTCCAAAATTGTTCACGAATAGGAATAAGTAAAAATGTTAACCGTTACTCAGCTAGCGCGAGAATGTAACATATCTAGAACTACTATCCTCTACTACGAACGCGCAGGTCTTTTATTTCCTGCTTATCGTTCAGGCAATGGGTACCGCTGGTATGGAGAGAAACAGGTCTCAAGGCTTAAGAGTATCCTCGCATATCGCTCTTTCGGGCTACCAATTCAAGAAATAAGTTCTTTGCTCGATAGGCAAGGAGATCAAATACAAGAGCAGACCTTGAGAGACCAGTTCAATGCACTAGAAAGAGAAATAGAGGCATTGCGAAGCCAACAGAAAGCGATTCTCACTGCGCTAGAAGAGCCTAATTTGTTGGAGACCAATTCCATGAATAAAGCACAGTGGGTTGAGATTATGAAACACTCCGGTTTTAACGAAGAAGATATGGCGAATTGGCATCGACAGTTTGAAAGAATGCAGCCAGATGCGCACCAAGAATTTCTCGAATCTTTGAATATTAGTTGTGATGAGATAGCAGAAATTCGCATAAATTCTCGGTAGCTGAGAAACCTGAAGACACAATATTGAGTTGAGATAAAGAAACTGACATTTAGCGGGTGTTATGATTTCTTGTCTTAATATACTCCCTGTTGATACTTATGGTAACCAGACGGACTTGGCAAAACCTTTCTCTGATTTTTCTTTACACCTTGCTCATCGGTTGCGTCTATCAAATGATGACCTTTCGAGAGGAGCTGAGTTGTGATGCTGAACAAGTTGTTGGTCGAATCGACGAACATCTATCGAAGATAGAGTCTGAGTTACGTGCTATCCCCATTGCTGAAACTTGTACTTCTGACGTTCAAACTGCGTTGGCTCACCACGTATTTAATAGTACCGGGATACGGGGAGTTGTGATTGCTAATACAGTAAACGATGATCCTAATTACTGCAGTAATTTTGGTGCCCACGAACGGCTTATTGATGAAGCATTTTGGGATGCAAGACAAGAAGGGGACGTGATCTTTGCTCGTCTTCATGTGACAGAGTTTCGCCGTGATCTTTCGTTCGCTCTGGCCGTTTATCGTGGTGAGCAAATTGTGATTGGCACCATTAACCCCAGGGTTATCCTAGGATGGTGGATTGAACCGTACAATAATGACGCACGCATTACTATGTCTTTCCCTGAGTCATCCAATGTCTTGTTAGACCGCAACCAAAGTGCTTTTTCCGGAAAAGAGTTGTCTACCTCACTAGCTTCTGAACGTTACCCGTTTATAATCAAAGTGACTAAGACGATGGGGTTGTTGACTAACAGAATTAAAACTTTCTTTATACGTTTATCAGTACTCGGCTTTATCGTCTTTGGTGCTGTTTTTGCCGTTGATATCTATTCAAGACTACGTAGTGATCAAGATGCCTATGAACACCTATAACTTCCCATGGGCAAAGACAGTTTCCGTGTTGGTTCTTGCCTTATTTCTAAGTGGTGGTTTAGCTTATTTACATATCTCAAATGAGATAAAAGCAAGCGCTCAGACCTCGGTACTCAGTGTCGATAAACGTATCGATGAAGTCGTCTCGGTCATCAGACAAGTACCCTACGATGAATCATGTCCAGACTCACTGATGCACGACTATGCCAACCTAGCTTACGAAAATGAACGAATTCGAGCAGTAGGGTATATCCGTGAGTCTGACGATGGTGCTTTTGTATGCAGTATGTTTGGCAAGACTTCGTTGCATCAAAAGTATTGGCGTGGCAAGTCAAATACCGATGTATTTATTGGTTGGTCGTTGTTAACCAGTTATTTTCCGGAAACATCGTTGGTTGTTGATATTGATGATGGTGATAAACGGTTCTTCGCTTACGTGAATCCACGACGCCTAGTGGGGTATTGGTTGGAACCAACACTGCCTTACGCTAACTACGCCTTTAAGTTGGATGGCGACCTTAACTCCACTTACTCTAGGAACCCGGTTGAGCCAGATGTCAATGAGATGGAGTCTGAGGTTAGTTCTTCACGTTATCCATATTCAATAACCGTTTATTCGGCTTATCATACCTTGATAAAACGTATGTTGATCTATTGGTTACGTTCAATTATCGCAGTCGCCATTCTATGGTCTTCGGTTTGGTTGCTAAACCAGTCGTTTCGGGATAACCGAAGCCAAGCCTAGCAACCTTAATTCTAGCGAGAGCGTAAGAAAGGCAATCGCAGATTTTTCCCAAAGACATTGATTAGCGCACCTAAAACAATGAGTGCACCGCCTAAGTAAGTCCATATCGATGGCAGCTCATTAAACAGAACAAGACCTAGCAATATCGAGAACACTATTTGAATGTAGGAATAAGCGGATGCTTTACCTGCTGCTTGTGTCTGCATTGCCTTAGTCAACCCAAGTTGTCCTATTTGGGTGAAGATCCCTACGAGTATGAGCATCACCGTAAGGTGCATATCGGGTATCACAAAGTTGTCACCGATCAGTAATAGCGATAAAGGGAGTGCAACGAGAGGGAAGTAGAAAATAATAACTGAACTATCTTCAGTTTGGCTTAATTTTCTCACAATAACATAAGCGATAGAGCTCCCTAATGCACCAAGTAAGGCAACACCAACACTGAACAAGGGTAAATGCTCGGTACTGTTAGTGGCCAATGTAGGGCTGACCATGGTGTATAGACCTAACAAACTCAGCAAAATACATATAAAGGTCGAAAATTGCACACGCTCTTTCAAGAATAAGAAGGCAAGTAGCGCAGTAAAAACAGGGTGAATGTACTGTAATATTGTTGCTTCAGCTAATGGAAGGGTCGTCACGGCATAGTAGACACAAATTAAGGCAAGCGACCCCATGACACCTCGAGCAAACAACAGCTTTTTATTGTTGCCCCAGATCGAGATACCTTTCCTTTTCACATCAACATAGCTGAGTATCAATGAGACAAGGGCACGAGCTGCCACAATCTCAAAGACAGGTATTCCATAAGTACTGACGTATTTTACTGACGCCGACATCAAGGCAAAGCCAAGTGCGGAGAGCACCATATAACGAACACCAACGGGTACTAATTGGTCAAAACTTGAATTCATTTGAGACTCTGGCTAAGAAAAATGACACTAACGTTATACATAACATAGTGAGGAGCATTTCACACTACGATTTGATTTTTATATAGAAAATGACCTATGTCTAAACAATTACACTGCTTGTTTTGTTAAGAACTGAGCTATCGATGCTTTCGGTTGTTTGGACAGTCTTTGCATTAAAGCAAAACTAGGATCATTGATCTTGAATCTCTCAGTCAATGAATCAACGAGGAGCAACCATAGTGATGCTGTCACTTCTGCATCGGCTAAAGCACGGTGAAAGACGCCATCATTCGCAATATTATGATAAGCCACTAAGTCGCCAAGTTTGTGGGAGTGAGCTTCCTGATTTAAACGTCTTGAGACTAGAAGAGAACAGGCAAATTCTCCAGTGTAACTTTCGTTGATAAGCTCTAACTCTGCATCCAGAAATCGCTTATCGAACGAAGCATTGTGAGCAACGAGATTACTGTTTTGTATGAAAGTTGAAAACTCACCCATCACGTCTTTACAGCTTGGCGCGTTAGCCAGCATTGCATTACTGATGCCAGTGTAATTTTCGATAAATCCACTGACACGAAATCCCGGATTCATGAGGGATTGAAACCTATCGACTACGGTGCCGTTTTCTAGCTTAACTGCACCAATCTCAATAGCTCTGTCGCCTTGATTTGGTGAAAGACCGGTAGTCTCAAAGTCAAGTACTACGACAGATTTGGCAGATGAAAGCATCATTATAATCTCGTTATTTGGGTAGGGCGCAAAGTCTAACGTGAAGTGGCAGGAAGGGGAACATCAAACAAGGAGAGTTAAACAAAAAAAGAGGAATCCTAGGATTCCTCTTTTTCAATAAGGTTTAAGTCTTACAGTTTCTTCGAAAGAATACCTGTCAGAGCAATGATACCGATACCCATCAACATGATTGGACCTTTACCACTGTCGAAGCCGCTTGAGATTCCCGCAAACGCAACGATTGCTACTGCTACAGGAATTACGAACTTAACTAGGTTGTACCAAAGACCGAATAGTGGGAATTTCACTTCACCGTCGTTAGTGATTTCTTTCTCAAGTTCTTCGCGGCTTAGTCTCCAACCTGCGAAGATACACACCAACATACCGCCAACAGCTAGGAAGATCTTATCTGTCATTAGGTCGAAGATGTCGAATGCACCAGTGTCAAACAATGTTGGACCAACGCCACCTAGAGATAGAGAAGCAAAGATACATAGTACCGCCATTACTGCAGCTGCAGAGAGTACCGCTGTAGTACGCTTGAAGCCTTTCTCATCGATTAGGTAAGACACAACTACTTCTAGTAGAGATACCGAAGACGTTAGTGCTGCGACAGTTAGACCTACGAAGAATAGTAGTGCGAAGATTAGACCAACACCGCCCATTTCTGCGAATAGCTGAGGTACAACAACGAATACTAGACCAGGACCAGCTGCTGGCTCCATACCTAGAGCGAACATTGCAGGGAACATTGCGATACCCGCTAGGATTGCAACACCAGTGTCCATTGCCGTAACCATACCTGTAGTTTGAACAAGGTTCTCTTTCTTCTTCAGGTAGCTACCGTATGTAATCATACAGCCCATACCTAAACTTAGAGAGAAGAATGCTTGGCCAAGTGCTGCAAGTACAACACCACTGTCTACTTTAGAGAAGTCAGGGCTAAACAGGAACTCAATACCCGCCATTGCACCTGGTAGAGACAAACCTTTCACTGAAACAATGATGAGAATCAGGAATAGGATTGGCATTAGGATCTTACCTGCTTTTTCGATACCGCCAGAAATACCGCGGCTAACGATGATTACGTTCATTAGCAAGTAGATACCCATCCACATCAATGGTTGAATTGGGTTAGTGATGAAACCACCGAAACTATCGCCGATAGCTTCAGGGTTACTTAGAAGACCAGTAGATACTTTTTGAACGTACGCTAGAGCCCAACCACCTACAACAGGGTAGAAACCCATAATAAGTAGACCACTTAGTACGCCGATGACACCTACGAAAGTCCAACGACCGTCTGTCGACTTAAACGCACCTACTGCACTACGACCAGTCTTACGACCAACCGCGAACTCAGTTAACATTACGCTAAAGCCAATGAAAATTACGAATGCAAGGTAGATAACGATGAATGCACCACCGCCATTTTCACCTGCTGTGTAAGGGAATTTCCAAATATTACCAAGACCAACTGCAGAACCTGCAGCAGCCATTACGAAGCCTAGCTTCGAACCCCAATTGTCGCGGGGTGCTGTGTTTGTATTACTCGTTGCCACGATAACTCCGATAATCTGTTGTGTTTGTCCGTAACTTTGGCGCCGAAAAGTTTGTGTATTTATTTTTATACACTTTCTAAAATTTGTTGAGGCGCTTTATCAGTGACAAGTAAACCAGTTTATGATTGGAGTTGGAAGTCTAAAAAGTGTTTTTTTCTAACTTTTGTCATCAAATTGTTGTCAATTGCTGATTTTTTAAACGTTCGTCATTTTATTTTCTAATTTTTCTTGACTCGATAGCGCTATTTATTGAATTAGAATAATCACTCCATTGCATAAAGTAGGGATTTGTTCTGACGCTAACCATATTTCTAGCACCACTTTAGTAGATCGTAGGATATTATATTGCAGAATGACCTATTAACAATTCGGCAAAAAATCAGGTTGTTTTGACTAAAAATGCAAAACAAGTGGCTTACATAACGCATAATTAAGCAAAGTTTTCATGTGGAAATCGTCTTGTCAATAGCAGGGCTTTATAAAAGTTATTGTGGTTAATGTAAATTATAGTTTGCAGTTAATTTGTTGTTTGAACTGGCTAAGTGGAAATTTTATAGATAATTATTTTTAGTTTAGTTTAAAAAATAGGTTATTGCTTCGATTGATGTTGCTGGGCGGTATATAACTAAGTACTCATTAGGGCGTTGTGGTTGCTGTTGAGCTAATTTTCATCAGGGATAAAAAAGCTCCGCCAAATTGGCAGAGCTTGGTTGACGTCAAAAGACGTTATACTTTGAATCGATTGAGTATGTTCTCTTGTTGGTGAACATTACTAAACTGCTCGGTCATTGCTGTGTTCGCATTGTTAGCCGAATCGGAAACCTGTTCACTAAGATCTTTAATCTTGATGGTGTTGGCATTGATCTCCTCTGCAACTAAGCTTTGCTCTTCAGCTGCCGCAGCAATTTGCATATTCATGTCAGAAATCTGCGCGATAGATTGGCGGATACGTTCCAACGCATCATTTGCGCTTTGTGCTCTTTCAACTGCAAGGCTAGCGCTCTCTTTACTCTGAGTCATAGCGCTAGAGACAGAATGCGCCCCACTTTGTAGTTGCTCTATCATACTGCGAATCTCTGTGGTTGATTCTTGAGTACGTTGTGCAAGCGTGCGAACTTCATCGGCGACAACAGCAAATCCACGACCAGATTCACCAGCACGAGCAGCTTCAATAGCCGCATTGAGTGCTAGTAGATTAGTCTGGTCGGCAATGTCGTTGATAACTTTAAGTATGGTTTCAATGTTATCTGTTGCCCTCTCAAGGCCTTGGACTTCAACTACCGCATCTTCAATACTGTGTGAAAGGTTGGTGATCGCCGATGTTGTGTCTAATACAACAGCCGAGCCTTCCTGTGTTGCATTGTCTGCTGCTTGAGCGGCACTGGCTGCTCCTTGAGCATTGTTTGCAACTTCAGCGGAGGTACTTGCCATTTCATTCATCGCCGTAGCAAGTTGTTCCAATTCTTGCAACTGGGTATTCATTGCTATTGCCGAGTGCTTTGAGCCTTCAGTTGTTTGTTGAGTCAGGGCAAGAATCTTGGTGGAGATCTCTTTAGATTGAATGATCTGTTGCTGAAGATTTGCAGTAAAGGTGTTAAATCCCCTTGCTAGTTCGGCAAACTCCTCATCGGTATCTGTATCCAAACGATGGGTTAAATCGCCGTCTCCGTTCGCCACATCTTGAATCGCTGTATTGAGGTCGTTCAATGGGCGCATAAGGAAACGAATGAGTAATGTTAGTGCAATGACACTAACAATTAGACCCGTCAAAATGAAGAAAATTGACTGATTTCGTAGTTCGCCAATTGCAGAGAAAGCGATGTCTTTATCGATAATCGCACCAACATACCAGTGCTCCTCCGGTACTTGAACCAGATTAACCTGATAGTCTTTGCCATCAAGCTTTAATTCCTGAACACCCTCGGAGAGTGTAATACCTGGCAAAAACTTGCTAATTGGCTCTCCGTTTAAACTACTGTTTGGGTGCGCGATAGTCATGCCTTTATTTGTCACTACGAATAAATAGCCAGCGTTGAATAAATTGGTTTGGTTTACCAGATCTGCGAGTGTTGTTAGGGTTACATCGAATACTACGCTACCAATGAAACGCCCAGTTTTATCATTAAGCGGTGAACCCAGAGAAATAATGACGTTCTTTGTCGAGGAGTCTACGTAAGGATCGGTAATGATAGTGTTTCCCGACGACTTAGCTTCTTGATACCAAGGACGTGACCTTGAATCATAAGAAGCATCTGGCACCCATCCATCATTACTTACTAGGGAACCGTCGTTTTCGTAGCCAACACCAACTGCTTGGAAACTGGATTTAAGTGTCGGTGTTGTTATGACGTTGTTGACATAGTCATTCTCAGTGGGCGCAATTTCTAGTGATTCAGTGACGGCACTCGCTAAATCGCGCTTGGAGTTTAGATCATAATTAATGGTGTTTTTAACACCGGTAATAAGCTCATGAATACTGCCGTCAATATGACTTTGCAACTCAGAGCGAACAGTAACAAGTTGGGTAATTCCGAGAGTGGAAACGGTCACGAGCAGCAAGGCTGCTGAGGCCGAAACGATTTTGTGACTAAATTTCATACTACGTCCTAGATTGGCTTAAACCTATAGCCGATTGGCTAGCCAGTACTGCTTTGATAATTATCATTATTTTTAGGGTTAATAAGAACAGTGTCTTGTATAACTCTAAATGTTATCGGTGGCAAGCAGCATTACTTTAGGAGTTATGTCATTAAAAATGACTGGTCGGTGTTCTGATATAGAGAGGCTTAGTAGATTGTTCTGTAATGGCTTGGGACAGTTATGATACAACATAGACACAGTAGTGAGAGAACGACGAGTTCTTAGCAGATTTGATAGAAAGTGTCGTATTAATAGGATGGTAATATGAAAACAATAGGTTTGTTAGGCGGAATGAGTTGGGAGTCTACGGCTAACTACTACAAGGCCATCAATGAAGGTGTTAAGCGAGAGCTAGGTGGCTTCCACTCTGCTAAAGTTGCACTATATAGTGTCGATTTTGCGGAAATAGAGAGCTTACAACGTCAGGGGGATTGGGACGCTGCCGCCAGTTGTTTAAGTGAATCTGCCAAGTGTATCGAAGCGGCAGGTGCCGACTGTTTATTGATATGCACCAACACCATGCATAAAGTTTCGTCAGAAATTGAAAGTATCATATCAATTCCTTTACTGCATATTGCTGATGCTACCGCAGAGCGTCTGAAGTATGACGGGGTTACTAAAGTTGGCCTATTGGGTACCGCGTTCACAATGGAACAGAGCTTTTACAAAGGGCGTCTTGAGCAGAAGTACGATATTGAAGTCGTCGTGCCTAACCCAGAGCAACGAGCACTCGTCCATGAAGTTATCTATAGTGAGCTAGTAAAAGGAAAGGTGAGTGATACCTCGCGTCAAAGCTACTTAACGATCATTGAGAGTCTAAGAAATAGCGGTGCACAAGCGATTATTCTAGGGTGTACCGAAATAGCGATGCTAATAGAGCAAAAACACACAAATGTTCCTTTATACGACACAACTCAGATTCACAGTGAAGCCGCTGTTGAGTTTGCATTAAACCAGTAGGCAGAAAATATCTAGAGCACGACAGGAGCTAATAAAAGTGAAAGGCGTTCCACATTTATTATGAGATTTTGATCGTGCTTTATAATATTTGAGAGGAAAGTCACGAATTTTGCGACTATAAATAACATTCTTGTTGGCTGTTTATCATAGAGGCAATGGTGTTCTTTCCCAAAGTAGTGTTTGTTCTGATTGCGTTGATACTGTTTACGAACAGCACTTTGGCCATTGAGCGTAGCCCCGATACTCTTATAATCTCGAATTCGAAAGCATGGAAACCATACTCGTATCTTGATGAAAACAATCAACCAGCAGGTATCCTCATCGATTACTGGCGCGCTTACGGGGTTGCAAACGATGTTGAAGTTCAGTTTAAGTTGGTTGATTGGCAATCGTCGCTAGACTTAGTCAAAAACAATCAAGCCGATGTTCATGCGGGGTTATTGTGGTCTAAAACGCGTGCTAATTATCTTGAGTTTGGTAGTGAAATATTCGAAATCGATACCCAACTTTATTTTCATAGTGGTTTGCAGTCTTTTAATGTTAATTCGTTCTTGATGGGAGGACATAACTATAAGGTAGGCGTAGTTTCTGGAAGCTATGAAGTTGAGTTTCTACAGACGAACTACCCGAATGTTGAATTAACCTTGTACGATAATAATTCGAAGTTATTGCAAGCGGCTTTTTCCCACCAGATTCGTGCTTTTGTAGCGGATCTTCAGGTTGCGAATTACTATTTATATACGTCGTCGAACACAAGTGAATTTATTGGTGTAAAACATCTTTATTCCGGTGCATTGTATTTTGCTGTGGCCAAGAGCAAAGCGGCAACGCTTGATGTTTTGATCCCTAACTTCCGTAAAATCAGTGCTGATGAACGCCAGCGTATACTCAGTCGATGGATGCACATTGAGACCGTGTATCCTGAACATCTATTACCGATCATTGGCATTATGATCATGCTCGGTGTGTTCGTTTATATACTTTTACTGCGCTATACGGTAAACACTAGAACCAATGAACTAGCTAACGCAAATAGAGAATTAAAGGTCCTGTCTGAAACCGATGCATTAACAGGGTTAAGTAATCGCCGCTATTTTTTAGAAAAACTAGAGAAGTATCGACATACTGATGGTTATCTTGCGATTATCGTTATCGATATTGATGATTTTAAGACAATCAACGATACATTTGGTCATGTTCAAGGCGACAAAGTGATCAAGTCTGTTGCGAGCTCTATTCGGTCGTTACTCAGAAGTAATTGTGTCATCGCGCGTATTGGTGGCGAGGAATTTGCACTGGTCTATGTGTATCAAGGATTTGAATATTCTTATCAACTGTCACAAAATATCTGCCGCTCTATCAGAGAGTTAGAAGTTAAGGACATCGGCTCACAATCAGTTACAGTGAGTGTCGGTTGTGCGGTGTACGAAGATGCGTCGGAGTGTGAGACACTATATGAAGCCGATAGACTTATGTATGTTGCTAAAAAGCAGGGGAAAAACCGTGCTGTGGTAGAGCTAATATCCTCACAGGCTAAGAGAATGTCCACGATAGACAAGTGATGACACCTCTTTTACGAATAGATGTCGAAGTAGATGAATCAAAAAACAAACCTCAATCTTCTCTATACCCTAGAAGTGCTGTTAGCTGAGAAGCACGTGAGTCGCGCGGCTGAAAGGCTGAACTTAACTCAATCCGCGGTAAGCCGGCAGCTTAGTCAATTGCGTGATATCTATCATGATCCTTTGCTGGTAAGAAACGGCAACCATTACGTTTTGACTCCGCGTGCTGAGAGATTAGGAGCGGAGCTTGAAGGTTTGTTCCAAAACATTACCAAGGTGTTAGGTCAAGCGGACTTTGATCCACTGCTGTTCGATCAAACGTTCACCTTTTCTTCTTCTGACTATGTGGCTCAATATATACTTCCGGAGCTCGTTGAACAGCTATCGTCTTTGGCTCCGGCGATGCAATTTGCCTACCGGCTATGGGAACCGGACAACCTAGCTAAACTTAGTGAAATCGATGTCCAGTTAGCATCCACTATGTTGCCAGAAGCGCCTCAAGGTTTGAGTTCTCAGCAAATAGGGGAGGATATCCCTGTCATTGTGACTCGCAAGAATCACCCCCTATCTGGATCTAAAACAATTGCAGAGCGGGAATTGGGCGAATATCCGCACATTCGAATCTCTGGTGGTGGAGATAAGGACAGTTTCCTTGATAGAGAAATGAAGGCGCGGAGCTTAAAGCGAAGAATTCTAGTTTCTACGCCTTTTTTCTCTTCAGCCTTTGCGTTGTTGCAGCAAACCGACGCATTGTTGACTGTTCCACTACATATCGCGGTGAATCTCCAAAAGACCCAAAAATTACATGTTATCGATATCCCGTTTACTGTACCTATTCATAAGTATTGGCTGTTATGGCACCCTAAGTATGACCATGAACCCGCGCACAGTTGGACTCGTGAACATGTGTTGTCCATCATGCGTAGTTCAATGTATTCGGTTCGGTAACCTAGTAGTAGGAGAGAACTGACGTGGTGGTTATGACTCAATTTCATCACGATGATGATAAATGGTGATTTCAAATCATAATGTTGCGGTGATAAAGTGGCTCCAGTTATTTGAGGAGCTGTTATGACTTTTACTGTTTGGTTATCTTTAGTTGCAATCTGTCTTCTTGGGGCAATGTCCCCAGGTCCTAGTCTCGCTATTGTCGCAAAACACAGTTTAGCTGGGGGAAGGAATCATGGACTGGCAACAGCATGGGCACATGCATGCGGAATTGGAGTTTATGCACTGGTAACGGTTCTTGGTTTGTCGGTGTTGCTACATCAATTCCCGATTGTTTTTAAAACAATATCATTGCTAGGTGCACTCTATCTTGCGTGGCTAGGATTCAATGCTATTCGTTCAAAAGGTGGAATTGTCGAGCGCCTTGAGTCGGGCAAACAGGTATCGGTAGCATCAGCGGCAAAGGAAGGGCTGTTTATCTCACTTCTGAGTCCGAAAATCGCGTTATTCTTTACCGCACTATTTAGCCAATTTGTTGCGATAGGAAGTGAAGTCTCAGATAAAGCCATTATTGTCGCGACACCTCTGATTATCGATGGGCTGTGGTACACACTCATTACCTTTATGCTGTCATCGCCAAGATTGTTAGATTCATTGAAGTCGAAAGCGAAAATTATTGACCAGTTGTCGGGTGTTGTCTTAATACTCCTAGCTGTTCGTGTCGTTTATACTTTGTGATTCTATTACTAGAGCAATACTAAGATAGTTGAATCAATAGCTTGAGAGATGCCATTTAACTTCTTACACTTAGGAAATAACGGACTATCTTGAGACTGTAATTTGAAATTGAAAAAGCCATTGATTCTCTGCTCTTTAGTGATTGGCCTTACTGGTTGTCTTCATAGTGCTTCAGAGGAACCTAGACCAAGTGTGTTTACATTGGAGAATGTTGACCGCTTAGTGAATGAAGACATTCTTCAGCCAGAGCAACTCGATCCTGATGAGAAAGACTATAAATACGTAGCTGGAGCTACTGATCTAAATAACGATGGCAATGATGAATTGCTTGTTCTTATGCAGGATCCTTATTTTTGTGGTTCTGGGGGCTGTACTGCCTACCTATTCTCCTCATCGGGTGACGTAATTACCAGAATGACGGTGACACGAAAGCCTATCCTTGTTTCAGATCGAACAACGAATGGTTGGAAAGACTTTTACGTTTGGAGTAATGGTTCTCTGAGAACGATGAGCTTTGATGGAAAAGCCTATCCGACAAATCCATCTGTCGCACCTGAGTATAGTCGAGAGCGTGAAAAACAAACTGCAGAACAAACTCTAGAGGTTCAAGAGATTGTGGTTCAAGACGGCTATGGTATCGCCATGGTTGAAGAGCTTCCCATTTTCTATCCTGCTCATAGTTACCAATTTACTTTTAGACACTATGGTGACCCGGAAAACTTATACCTGTTTAAAATCAACATGGTGACGGGTGAATCTGAGCTAGAAACTCTACCAATCCCAAAAGAGAAAGATAGTGCTCAAAAGTAACCATTCTCAGTAATGAGATAGGGTTTGCATCGCAATCGTCGACACTATGTCCTAGTCTGATTATGTTAGTAAAAGCTAAAGGACTAGCAGATGCAACGACAAGTTCTACCAAAAGTGGTCGTGATTAAACAAGTAGTACTTTCTGCTCTTGTTATGATTGCGCCTGCTTTTGCGGGACATAGCAGTGATACTGTCCACCTTTACAACTGGGAAGCCTACCTCTCTCCAACGGTCAAAAATGACCTTAAATCAAAACATAATATTGCCATTGAAGAGTTCTTCTTTTCTGACGAAACGGTGCGTGATGAACTGCTCCTTAGTGAAAGAGGCCGCACCATTGATTTGGTCGTCGTAGAAAGTGTGCGATTACAGATGTTAGCGAAACAGGGAGCTATACAAAATATAAGCTCTATTCAAAATCGAATAGTCGATAGATTTGAAAAACGCTGGTTGGAGGCGTGTGGCGAGTATGGCATCCCATACTCATGGGGAACCAGTGGTATTTTGTACCGTAGTGACAAGATACAAAAACCAGTGACATCTTGGGCATCATTGCTGAAGCCTGACAAAGTTCTTCAAAATAAGATCTCTATGTACTATCACCCAATCGATCTTATTAGTGCGGCGATGTTGTTTCTAAAGTATGACCCTTTTTCAGATGACGAAGAAAAACTTCACGATGCCTACCAACTGCTGGCGGAGCAGCGACCTTTTTTAAATTCCACACAGTATATTTTGGAGGCAATCCAAGAGCCGAAAAAACTTGATAATGTTTATATGGCATTTGGCTTTTCTGGCGATGACTATGTGTTAAACCAATTGAGTGATTCTGACGAAGTTCAATGGAAATATGTGGCTCCTGAAGAAGGTACTGTGGTATGGCTTGAATGCCTTGCTGTGCCTACGGGTAAACCTGTTAGCAAAGCAACGAGCAAAGCTATCGATTTCTTATCTTCTCCTGAGGTCGCAGCCTTGAATGCCGAAGAATCTTGGTTTTCGTCGCCTAACCTCAACGTAACTCCCTACCTGAGTCAAGAGTACCTAAACGACCCTATCATCAATCCAGCACCTGATTTAATCGAGCGTAGTTATATCTATCGGCCAGTCAGCGATACTGGTCTGCGGTTAAGACAGCGGATAGTAGAAGATTTGAGGTGACGATGAAGTTATTGCAGAGGTTGCACCTGGCATTGATACCAACAATTGGCGTGATTACTCTCGGCGCTGGAGCTTTACTCTATCAGTGGCAACTCGATGAATATAAGAAACTTGAACGTTCCAAGTGGATTGCAAATGTAGAAGCGGCTCTAAAAGCGACCAGATTTGAAATAAAAGGTATCGAGGCGTTAGGTTATGAGATATCAGGCAGTACGCAATTTTTGCGTCACATTCAAGACACAGGCGAGCTCAGTAGCCGAAACTTCCTTGAGTCACACATCAATTATGTACTAAGTCGAGATCATAGTCGGCAAGAGAGCAACACTGCAATCTATGTACTAGATGAAATGTTTACCATGACAGCCGCCTCTTCTAAGTCGAATCCATTTAGTGCTCGTTCTTTGCCTGACGACCTTTACCAGCATGTCTTTGACTCTCACGTTAAAGTTTCTCTTGGGGAACCTTTTGATCAGTCGGGAAATATCTATCAATCTTTAACAGGAGAGGTCAGGTACAGCTCTACAGGAGCTTATGACCCTACATTACCTCCTGATGACAAATATGTGGTAACTAGATCAGATCGTAGTTTATTAATTGTTGATGGCAGTCTTTTAGAAATTAACGCTTTGTTTAGCGAAGCATCTCAGTATCCTTACATTAGCTTGGAGTTTAGCAAGGGTGCCATAGAAGACAATAGTAGTTCCAACATTGTGGTTACAGAGTTGGGTAGTGAATTTATCGATGGCAACGTTATACGTATTGCTGGGTCTGCGTTAGTCGTCGATTTGAATATCCTTGACTCTCATTACGCGTCGATCAAAACGGAACTTGTAATAGAAGTATTCGGGTATTTGGTTCTGGTAATGCTCGTACTATTAGTTGTAATTCATTTCAATATACGCCGTCGAATACTCTATCCAATTGATGCTTTGCTGTCAGAAATTCATAAAGGTGGCTTGGAACTGAGGTATTTCAAAAGAGCTAAAGGAACCGATGAAGTATCAGTGTTAAAAAACGCTTATATAGATAGTTTGAGTAAGGTGAAATTTGAAGCGGAGTTTGATGGTCTTACTCGTCTTGCTAATCGTAGGTCATTTATTCACTTTGTAGAGCAGCGTATCGCTAGTTATTCGACTAGAACGACTTATATTGTTGCATGGGACATCATAGACTTCAGGCGAATCAATGATCTTCATGGGGCAAAAATAGCAGACCAAGTGTTGAAGAATCTTGCAAGAGAAATAGAGGTGTTTGTTGGACATTGTCAAGAAGATAGGGGAACAGCGACCAGTGATTATTCAGTTTGCCGCTATGGTAGTAACACATTCTGTGTACTTATAGATGCAAATGATGAAAACGAGGTGAAGTCACAAATTGTTAATAGTGAGAAGACGCTCAAGCGGGCGGGACTACTTGATGCTCTACCCATTAATTTAGACCTCGCAATGGCTATTTTCCCGTTGTGTCGTAAAGACCAAGCAAACTTATGGCAAAAAGGGCTAGAAGTGGCCTTGAATAAAGCTAAGCAAATCAAAAACCAACGCTCTCTAGTACTATTTGACGACCAACTTTTGGAGGATTTATCCCGTATTGATGATATAGAAAGAGTACTGCTGAAATGCACCCAAACGCATGGTTTTGAGCTACGTTACATGCCTCTTATAGACTCAAAAACAATGGAGATCGCCAGTCTTGAAGTGTTAGTCCGATGTCCAGTGCTACAAGCAAAAGGTATTGGACCAGATGAGTTTATCCCTGTGGCAGAAAAGGCGAATATCATAGGCCTTATTGATAGTTGGGTCATTGAAAACTCGCTGAAAGATTTACAGAAAATGGAAACGGATTGCGGCTATACCGGAAGTCTCTCGATTAACATTTCCGCATTGGAGCTCTACAATAATGAGTTTATTGAGCATATATGTAGCCTCTGTAGTCGTTACGGTGTCAAGCATCATAAAGTTACTCTAGAAGTAACAGAGACCAGTTATGTCCGAAGTACACAGGATACGGTCGCTATTATTTCAGGACTTAGAGAGTTAGGCTTTAAAGTGTCACTGGATGACTTTGGAACAGGGTATGCTTCAATCAACCAATTGCTGCATTACCCTGTTGATGAACTGAAAATTGATAAGAGCTTCGTTGACCGAATTAGTGGCGAAGTGAATCAGGAGCGCATGCTTAACTCAATTATAGCGCTAGGTCACAACTGTCACGCTAAAGTAGTTGGGGAAGGCGTCGAAAATGCCAATCAATACCGCTATCTGACTGAAATTGGCTGTGATTACTTACAAGGCTACTTCTTTAGTAAACCGCTTGGTTATTCCAAGTTCTGTGAATTCTATAAGATCGGCCGACATGAAACGCTTTCTACCAAGGTGACCAGCATCAAAGTAGCTGACCACAAATTTTAAACGTTAAGTGGATAGCGCTTTGCGTGATAGCTGCGTCAGTGTCTCGGTTAGGCTGCTTCGTTTAAGGTTAACCTCTTGCGATAGGGAAACATCGAGTACCAACTCCATATCACTCAATTCGATAGTTTTTGACAGCTCTTCTTTAATTCTCTGAACTAGCTTATCGGAAATTAATGAACCTTCTGCCTTGCCGAGAATAATGAATTGGGCACCACTATAGCGATAAAGCAGTAAATCATCGGTTAGAAAAGCAGTCACCCTTTGCGCCGCGGTTTTGATGATGACATCGCCGTAGTCGATGCCGTATTTTTGATTCACTTCAGCAACGTTTTGCACTCTGATTGATAGCAAATTGTAGTGAGGTGCAGTGAGGTTTGCTTTAATGTCAGTTGTAAGAGCAACTCGATTCAACAAGCGTGTGAGTGGATCTCTTCGTTGAATGGTCTGCCGCATTTTGGTTTCAATCCAGAAAATCACCGAAATAACGATGAATAATACGATTAACGCCACTGTACTTACCTTCTGAAGTACTAATAAGCGTTCTATTAAAGTGCGACTTTTCTCGCTCAGAGGGCTCTCTATTTGGAATTTATTATTAATAAAATGAATGACTTCATTAAAGTTAAGTTTAATGCGTTGGTTGAGTGCAGTTTGAAGTTCCGGCTTTTCCTGTAACAGTTTTAAGGATCGCTCAAGAGCTTTGAATTTGTCGAATTGAGCGATGAAGAAGTCATGATAGTTAGCCTGCTTGATGAAGTTAGCGGATTCTTTGCTGTTCAAGATAATGTCAAAACGACTCCAAGTGAGGTCATAAGAGAGCCAAATCTTCTCTGTATCGAGTGGTGTAATATGGGTTTGAGTGATGAAGTTTGAATATTCTTTGACGAGTTGCAGTATGAACCAGGTTGCCTCATTTTTGCGTTCAGATAGGTCCTCGTTAATATGGTTAATACGATCGATGGTAATCACGTTCACTGCCAAAACGCAGGAAGTGATAATGATCAGAATGAGCTTCGCCAGATTGATAGGAAACTGACGAATAGCGCGAGTATTTAACATCTCAGTAGCTGACTTCTTTTAATTGCCAAATCATCATAGCGTGATAGTCGGTTGTATTAATCTCTGGAAATTGAGAAATAGGAAATATCACCCAAAAAGGCCCTTTATCTCTGACAGACATTTTTCCCCCATTTTTACGATTGGCAACAATAGGGTTGTATGCTTGAATATCTTTGAGACTAATCGTGACTTTATAATCATTCAGTGCGACAAAGGTAACCATGTCAGGCACTTGCGCGTTTGCTTGCGAAAAAAGCTCAATAAGCGAAACACCGGTAAAATGATTTTCTCCTTCTAACCAAGGTAATTCAGTCTTGATACTGGTTTGTGGCATATTCGCCAAATCTTCGTCTGTGTATGTCTTGAAAGTGACACCTTCGCTCTTGATGGTTAGATCAGAGGCGAAAGTTAGGGAAGAGAAGAGCGCACATAATACAATCGTACTCTTGAGCATAATGAAGTTCCTTTTCGTTGCCACATTCATAGTTTAGGAAGCGTGTTTGCGTAATCAACGTAGGAGGTGTTTCATATATGAGACAGGGACAAAATGAAATCGAGGAACTATTTGATAATAAAGCGAACCATTCTTGAAGCGTTTTGTTGAAAGTAGATAGATAACTAGAACAAAAAAGCCGAGCATTTATGCTCGGCTTAGTCGTCTAGGTTTTGGAACTGAGTTTTAAGCGAGAAGATCGTTAGCAGTAGTTACGACATTCTCAGTCGTAAAGCCAAACATCTTAAATAGCTCGCCTGCAGGTGCAGATTCACCGAATGTTGTCATACCGATGATCTTGCCACCAAAACCAACATACTTGTACCAGAAGTCAGCAATACCCGCTTCAATAGCGATTCTTGCTGTCACATCTGAAGGAAGTACAGACTCGCGATACGCTTCGTCTTGTTTATCAAATACGTCTGTTGCTGGCATTGAAACAACACGTACTTGCTTTCCTGCTTCAGTCAATTGTTGAGCGGCACTGACGGCTAACTCAACTTCAGACCCTGTTGCAATCATGATTAACTCAGGCTTGCCTTCGCAATCTTTGAGCACGTAAGCTCCTTTTGCGATATCAGCAACTTGCTGAGTGCTACGTTCTTGTTGAGCTAGGTTTTGACGAGAGAAAATTAGTGACGTTGGACCGTCTTTACGCTCGATGGCGAATTTCCAAGCAACCGCTGACTCAACTTGGTCACATGGACGCCACGTACTCATGTTTGGTGTTAAGCGTAATGATGCCATCTGTTCAACTGGTTGGTGTGTTGGGCCATCTTCACCCAGACCAATAGAATCGTGAGTATAAACTTGGATGTTTTGCACTTTCATCAGTGCCGCCATACGCATTGCGTTACGAGCGTATTCCATGAACATCAAGAACGTTGCCCCGTAAGGAACAAAGCCGCCATGTAGTGCGATACCGTTCATGATCGCAGTCATACCAAACTCACGCACACCATAGTGGATGTAATTCCCAGAGGCGTCATCAGCTGTTAGCGACTTAGAACCTGACCACATAGTTAGGTTTGACGGTGCTAGGTCAGCAGAACCACCTAGGAATTCTGGTAGCATTGCACCAAAAGCTTCAAGTGCATTTTGAGATGCTTTACGTGATGCAATATTTGCTGGATTAGCTTGAAGATCGGCGATGATTTGACTTGCTTTTTCCTCCCATTGAGCAGGAAGTTCACCGTTTACACGACGTTTGAATTCTGCGGCTAACTCAGGGTAAGCTGCTTCATACGCTGCAAGTTTTTCGTTCCACGCTGCTTCCTTAGCCGCGCCCGCTTCCTTCGCATCCCACTCTGCGTAAACTTCTGTCGGAATTTCAAAAGGACCGTACTCCCAGCCTAGTTGCTTACGTGTTGCCGCGATCTCTTCTGCGCCTAGTGGTGCACCGTGGCAGTCATGAGAGCCAGATTTGTTTGGAGAGCCAAAACCGATGATGGTCTTAGTACAAATAAGAGTAGGGCGAGGGTCTGCTTTCGCTGCGATAATTGCCGCGTTGATCGCATCTGAATCGTGACCGTCTACTGCAGGGATAACGTGCCAGCCATACGCTTCAAAACGTTTTGGAGTATCGTCAGAGAACCAACCTTCCACTTCACCATCAATAGAGATGCCGTTGTCATCCCAGAAAGCGATTAGCTTACCAAGGCCTAGTGTACCCGCGAGAGAACACGCTTCATGAGAAATGCCTTCCATCAAGCAGCCATCACCCATAAACGCATAGGTAAAGTGGTCAACGATGTCATGACCTTCTTTGTTGAATTGTGCTGCAAGTGTCTTTTCAGCTAGCGCCATGCCCACAGCGTTAGTGATACCTTGGCCTAGAGGACCAGTGGTTGTCTCAATGCCTGGTGCATAGCCATACTCTGGATGCCCTGGTGTTTTTGAGTGCAGTTGACGGAAGTTTTTAAGGTCGTCAATAGAAAGCTCGTAACCTGCGAGGTGAAGTAGAGAGTAAATCAGCATTGAACCGTGACCGTTAGACAGTACGAAACGGTCGCGGTCCGCCCACTCAGGGTTTGACGGGTTGTGGTTTAAGTGAGAGCGCCAAAGAACTTCAGCGATGTCAGCCATGCCCATAGGAGCACCTGGGTGGCCAGAGTTAGCTTGTTGAACGCCGTCCATGCTTAATGCACGGATAGCGTTTGCTAGGTTTTTACGATCCATAATAAACACCGAATAAATTTGATATTGGAGAGGGGAAATTAAAAGGGGAACGCAAACGTTCCCCTTTTATTAATCGTGTGGATTAAAGCTTAGCTTCAATCATTGCTTCTAGTTTGCCTTGGTCTACGGCGAAGTTGCGAATGCCTTCAGCCAGTTTCTCTACTGCCATTGGGTCTTGGTTATGATCCCATAGGAACTCGGCATGAGTCATCGCTGCTGGGCGTTCTTTAGAACCTTTTGAGTCAACAAGCTTCTCTACCACTTCACCTTCAGCTGCCTCTAGTTCAGCCAGAAGTTGTGGAGCGATAGTCAGACGATCACAGCCTGCTAGCTCAAGAATCTCACCGATATTACGGAAGCTTGCACCCATGACAACGGTGTTGTAACCGTGGTCTTTGTAGTAGTTGTAGATGCTTGATACTGAGATAACGCCTGGGTCTTCTGATGCTTCGAAGTCACGGCCTTCTTTCGCCTTGTACCAGTCCATAATACGACCTACGAAAGGTGAAATTAGATAAACACCAGCTTCCGCACATGCGCGAGCTTGAGCGAATGAGAATAGTAGCGTTAGGTTACAGTTGATGCCTTCTTTTTCTAGAATCTCAGCCGCACGAATACCTTCCCATGTAGAAGCCAGTTTGATTAGGATACGGTCATTGGCGATGCCTGCATCATTGTACATTTTGATAAGTTGACGCGCTTTAGCAACACTACCTTCAGTATCGTAAGAAAGACGAGCGTCTACTTCAGTAGAGATGCGACCTGGGATAGTTTTAAGAATTTCTTTACCGATGTTAACCGCTAGCATGTCACAAGTGTCTTGAACTTGTTGTGCTTTATCGTCGCTTTGAGTTTTAGCGTATTCAATCGCTTGGTCGATAAGCGGCGCGTAATCAGCGATTTGTGCTGCTTTCAAAATCAGAGATGGGTTAGTTGTTGCGTCTTCTGGTTGGTACTTACGAATTGCTTCGATATCACCAGTGTCCGCTACTACAGTAGTCAATTTGCGAAGTTGCTCTAATTTGTTGCTCATCGGTACGTTCCTATTCTTGAGGGCATAAATTTGTGAGGAATGGCCTCATACTACAAATGCTATGTTACGAGCCAAAGTTTCAACTTTACGTTGGATTAGCTCATAAACCTTTTCCGTGTTAGTGAACAAATATGCGTGAACATATGTATCACTTCTGAGTAAATGTTGAACCCATATTTACCCTATGCAGAAATAATGTCAATGAAATACTGGTCTGAAAAGTAGTATTCATAAGGTTATTTTTGTTTTTTGATAACGCAAGCGTACTTCAATGTCGATTCTATGTTTTATAAGGTCTGTGGGCTGCTTTTTCTGCTGAAATCTTGACCTGAGAAAATGTAATGGTATTGAGCGAATGCTTAGTTCTGTTTATCATTGAGCATATGTATAAGGTGTGAACCAATGAGCGCCACTATTTCCCTATTAGGTGAGTGATAATGAAAAATGAAATTAGCGAAACGGGCAATGACTTGCTGACAGAAATTGCCGTTGCCTATTACCAAGATGGTGCAACACAAGAGGAGATCTCTAAGAAGTTTGGTGTGTCACGAGCCAAAATTGGTCGCCTTCTAAAGCAAGCAAGAGATGAAGGTATTGTCGAGATCACGGTTAAATACCACCCGGTATATAGTGCTAAGATCGAACAGCGTCTGATTGAACGTTTTGGTGTTAAGCGAGCGCTCATTGCGTTGGACCAAGCTGATGAAGAAGCACAGCGTATGCAAGTAGGAGGGCTAGTTTCAAACTATCTAGCGCAGACACTAAAAGGCGGAACTGTGGTGACAGTAGGGCAAGGCAGAAATGTTTCAGCTGTAGCTCACCATATGGGGGTGATTACTCCTAGAGATTGCAAGTTTGTTTGTGGGATTGGAGGAATTCATCCGCGTGGGGGGCGCTTTAATGCCGACCATATTTGTCGTCAATTGGCGAAAAAATACGGTGGTAGCTCTGAAACCTTATATGCACCGGCATACGCTGAAAATAAAGATCAAAAGTTAGCGTTTATGCAAAATGCTACGGTCAAGCAGACTCTAGATTTAGCGCGTAAAGCAGATATGGCTATCGTAGGTGTCGGTGATATGAGTGAGAACAGTTACATGGTTGATTTAGGATGGTTTACCGCTGATGAAGTTGTTCAATCGAGATTGAATCAGGGAGTAGTTGGTGATTTTGCTGGTTATGATTTCTTCGATATCCAGGGGCAAGCCGCCAATACGGTGATGAGTGATCGAGTGATTGGCTTGGGGCTGGAAGAGTTTCGTATGATATCAGAGGTGATTGCGATCGCTTCTGAAAATAGCAAACCAATGGCGCTGCTCGGAGCGTTGCGTACCGGCGTAATCGATGTGGTGGCAACCAGTGTAAGTAATGCTTTAACAGTGTTGAACCTTGATGAGCAAATGAAGAATTTACCGAACTAAACACCGCAGATTATGCAAACTCTGTGGCTTTGATTAATTCCAACAAAAATGAGTACCGAGCGGCAAGTTGCTTTCGTTTTTTCTTTACAAAATAAAGTGGTTCACTGACCAAATGTTCAGTGGGCCAAACATTAACTTTATCTTTATAGCCTGAATACTCTATCGCAACTTTAGGTAATACAGTGACACCAATGCCCATAGAGACAGGCTGTAATATCTGACTATGCTGGTTAATGTAGGTGACTTTATTAAAATCTTTCCACTCTGCCTGCTTGAGCTCTTCGAGTCGGCTGTCTTCGATGTATTTCTGTAAGTAATATTGCGCATCAGGATGATCGACTACGCCAAGCTGATTAATCGCTTCTGATGCCGAAAATTTAGCTACTGCATCTCTACTACCAATCAGACATAGCTCTAGTTGTCCTATGTACTCTGCTGACAGTTCAGGGTTCTGAATCGAAGCCGTGACCATGCCAGAATCAATAGTGCCATTACTAATACTCTCTATGATCCGACGGTTTGGCGCTGCTTCAACATTGACCTTCAAACTCGGATATCGTTGCTGCAGATCCAGCAAACTTGGGTAGAGTGCGGTAATGATAGCGCCCGACGCTGAAAAGCTAAGGTTACCTGATTCAGGGTCATCGTATCGTAGACGTTCAAGTAACATGTTCTCCCTATTGGCTAGTTCAAGGGCATATTCATACACTAAACGCCCTTGCTCCGTGAGCTCAAAACTCTTTCCTTCTCGAGTAAGCAACTCAACATTAAGGCTAGCCTCGAGCTTTTTAATATGTTGGCTGACGCCGGGTTGTGTCATGAAGAGCTTTTCTGCGGTTTGGGTAAAGTGCCCGATCTCTACTAGAGTTTTAAAAGTATTTAGCCAAGTCGTATTTGTCATGACAGTTTCGTAGATAACAATTGATTATAGTTTTTAGGTTATATGATAACTATTGGCTAATCCACAACGAAATACTCAAGTTTTATCACCTAAAGGACATCTACTAATGACTTCAGCCAATACAAACCATACCTACCCACGTTGTTTTAGCCACATTGGAATATCTGTGCCTGATCTGGAAGCGGCCGTTAAGTTTTATACCGAGGTATTAGGTTGGTATCTCATCATGCCGCCGACCGATGTAACTGAAGACGACTCCGCTATTGGTGTTATGTGCACAGACGTTTTTGGGGAAGGCTGGGACCACTTTCGAATTGCTCATCTGTCCACCGGTGACAGGATTGGCGTAGAGCTATTTCAGTTCAAAGATCAGCAAAACCCAGAAGATAACTTTGAATATTGGAAGACCGGCATTTTTCATTTTTGCGTACAAGACCCAGATGTTGAAGGATTAGCTGACAAAATCGTCGCGGCAGGTGGTAAACGACGAATGAAAGAGCCACGTTACTATTACCCGGGAGAGAAACCGTACAGAATGATCTATATGGAAGACCCGTTTGGTAATATTCTAGAGATCTATTCACATAGCTATGAGCTTCATTACTCAAGTGGTGCTTATAACGGGTAGCGAAAGGAAGCAGGTCCCATAGACCTGCTTGTCTTCTTTTACTTTTCTACAGGTAGGTCAATACGTTGACCCCATTCAGTCCATGAGCCGTCATAGACAGATAAATTATGATAACCGCAGACATAAGCGCCAAGAGCAAGAATACAAGCCGTTACGCCGGAACCACAGCTGAACACCATATGCTCACGTTTACTTGCTGAGATAGCAGAATACAAAGGAGCAAGATCTTCTAACGGTTTGAGGATACCGTTGTTGATGAGTTCAGCAAAAGGCAGGCAAACAGAATTTGGAATATGACCGCTTCTGACACCTTCTCTTGGTTCTTTCACTTCGCCTTTAAAGCGTGCTAAAGAGCGAGCATCGACAATATGAGCGTTTTGCTTTTCGGAATACGTAAGAACTTGTTCTGCTGATAGGAAGTAATGCTGATCTAGTGACAGAGAAGGGGAGGTGGGCGCTCCAATCGAATAATCTTCATCGCAATCGTAACCAGCTGTTTTCCAAGCAGGTAAGCCTCCGGAGAGCACATAAACCTCACTTAATCCCATTGCTTTAAGCATCCACCACGCACGAGGTGAAGCATAAGTACCGGAATTATCATAAACAACTATCGTACTGTTTTCAGTAAGGCTCAGTTTCGAAGCTAGTTCATTGAAGCGTGCTTCAGTTGGCATCATATGAGGAAGAGAACTGTCTGGGTCGCAAAAGACGTTGTCATAATCAAAGCGCTGAGCGCCAGGAATTACTCCACTTTTGTCCTTTTCAGGCTCTAGCGGAATTTGAAATTCGATACTGGCATCAAGAACAATAATGTCGTTGTTAGCATCTAGCTGTTGCTTTAGCCATTGAGGAGAAACAATAGGTTGTGTCATCAATGATTTCCTTATCTGTTGAGGCAATGCTGAAGGCGATAGGTCTTGGTATTAGAAACTGAGCTCTGTTGTGAGCTTAGTGTGACTTCTGAACCTACGGGGCATAATGTTGCTTTATCTGTAGCGACACGGCTGTTACTACCGTCTCTATGTTCCACGATGAGGTAGTAACGATTGCCGTCTAAAGATTGTGTGAGAACATGGCTTATTACTTTGGCTTGTTCTGTTTTTTCTGTATTTGAATCTGAAGATAGGAGAAGCAACAAGAATCCAACACCCACAGCGAGAATAGCAAATGCGATGGTTAGTTGTTTCATTAGTACTTCTCCATAGACTACTCTCTATACACCACAAACTTTGCAGGCCTTGGATTTAGGCAACCCCATGTCTCGCCAGCTTAATGATAAACCATCAAATATTAATAGCTTACCTATTTTAGGCTGCCCATAGTTAGCGAGGACTTTTATCGCCTCTAGTGCCTGCGTAGCACCAATGATGCCAACGACAGGTGACATGACGCCAGCTTCAACACAGCTTAGCGTTGTATCTCCAAACAGTGCGCTTAAACAAGCATAGCAAGGTAGGTTATCGTCTTGATATGTAAAGACTGATACTTGCCCTTCCATCCTAATCGCAGCCCCACAGACTAGAGGCTTTTTGTGTTTAAAGCAAAGGCGATTGAGTTGGTTACGAGTATCTACATTATCAGTGGCATCAAGAACAAGGTCGTGTTCTTTAATTTGTGCTTCGAGAGCAGCATCGTCCAAGCGATGATTAATGGTTTTAATCATCACATTAGGGTTTATCTTGCTTAACGCAGTTCGGGCTGACTCAACTTTATCTACACCAATAGAGTCATCGTTGTGTAATACCTGTCGTTGCAGGTTTGATAGCTCCACCTTATCGTCATCGACTAAGGTGAGCGAACCAATACCCGCCGCGGCAAGATACTGACTAGAGGCACAACCTAAACCACCGGCTCCAATAATCAAAATTGAAGATTGTTTGAGTGCTTCTTGTCCATCAAAATCGAAGTTCTTCAATATAATTTGACGGTTATAGCGAAGCATCTCTTCATCAGACAGTATGTCCACAATAGCCTCGTTAGAATAAAGTTGGATTAAACAACTGGATTTGAACCGTTTCTCCCACATCAATTGACGTACGGTCGCGCTCTAGCACAACAAAGCAGTTTGCTAAGCTCATCGATCTAAAGGCTCCTGAGCTTTGGTTTCCGGTCGTTTCGACTACAAACTGGCCATCTTCAATTGCATAGATACCGCGTTGATAATCGGTTCTTCCAGGAGCTTTTTTGAAAGCGCTGCGTGTGATGGCAGGAATAGACTCCGGCTCTTTCCATTCTGAGTGACCGGAAAGCTTAGCGATGAGAGGTTGTACTAGGACATACATAGTTAATACTGCAGAAACAGGGTTTCCTGGTAATCCGCAGAACCAAGCGTTGTCCAGCTCACCAAAAGCGAAAGGCTTACCGGGCTTGATAGCAAGTTTCCAGAAGCCAATTTGACCTAATTCTTCAAGAATATCTTTAGTATAGTCAGCTTCACCAACGCTTACGCCACCCGAGGTAATAACAACGTCGGCTTGTTGTTGCGCTTGCTCGAATGTGGCCTTCAGTGTTTCTGGGCAATCAGGAATGATACCTAAATCAATAGCCTCACAACCGAAGTTCTCAATAAGCGGTTTGATTCCGTAACGGTTGCTATCGTAAATCTGTCCATCTTCTAGCTCAGTACCAAGCGGGCGCAATTCATCTCCTGTAGAAAAGAAAGCAACAACTGGTTTACGGAAGACGCTGATGTGGCTAATTCCTAACGTAGCGATCATAGGAATATCGCGTGCGGTCAAACGAGCCCCTTTTTTTAATACGACGTCATTTACTCGAATATCATCACCGGTAGGACGAATGTTCATGTTCGTTTTCGGAGAACATTGGTTGAACGTAATGTTATCACCGTCTACCGTGGTGTTTTCTTGCATAATGACGGCATCACAACCCTCTGGAATTTTCGCACCGGTCATGATTCTGACCGTTGTCATTGAAGGCCAATCACCCTCATAAGGTGCGCCGGCAAATGACTTACCAACCATTGATAGGGTAGTACTTTGCTCTAAGTCACGGAGGCGAATGGCGTAGCCATCCATTGCGGAGTTATCAAAGGGAGGCACGTTAATAGGGGAAAGAATGTCTTCTGCTAACACATACCCAAGCGCGTCAGGTAACGGCAGTGTGAGAGTGTCAGTAACAGGGGTAATTGGTGTGAGCATTTTATCCAATGCTTCTTCTATAGGCATTAAGCCTGGTGCGTCGCAGCAACCCATAAGATAAGCCGTCCTAATTGATTCAGTGGAACTATTTAATTCAATAAAGTCTCCGGAATGTAACACATTTTGTCTGAAGAGACGCTTACTCCTATGGATAAAATAGCCAAAAACATGCTTCAAATCATAATGCATACAAAGCAATACAGAATTTGTGGGTGTAATTGATGAAAATTCCGAGTATCCTTGTGCCCCCTTACGGGTGTTAGTGCGAGGAAGTAAGATGTCAGGATTAAGTGAATCAGCAAAATTGGTGAAAGCCGCGTTATCAGAGCGAGGGCTAGAAACACCGATGCTGCCAAATGAAGTCAGTCGTGAAGAAAAGAAAGAGCGTATTGAACATCATATGCGCGAAATTCTTACATTGTTGCAGCTTGATCTACAAGACGATAGTTTGATGGAGACGCCGCATCGCATTGCTAAGATGTATGTGGACGAAATTTTCTCAGGCCTAGACTACGAGAACTTCCCTAAAATCACCGTCATCGAGAACAAGATGGACGTTAGTGAGATGGTTCGTGTTAAAGACATCACGGTAACGAGCACTTGTGAACACCACCTTGTTACCATTGACGGTAAAGCGGCAGTCGCCTATATCCCTCGCGGTAAAATCATCGGTTTGTCTAAAATTAACCGTATCGTCAGGTTCTTCGCACAGCGTCCACAAGTTCAAGAACGCATGACGCAACAAATTCTGGTTGCTCTGCAAGCATTGCTTGAAACCGACGATGTCGCAGTAACAATTGATGCAGTACATTACTGTGTGAAGTCTCGCGGTGTCATGGATGCTACCAGCGAAACGACGACTACAGCATTGGGTGGCATCTTTAAATCCAAACCAGCGACTCGACATGAGTTTTTGCATGGACTGCGATAGTTCTTTCTGGAAGACGCATCACATATTCGTTTGCAACGCCCTCTGATTACGAGGGCGTTGTTGTTTTACAAAGCTTTCTTACCGATCAAGCCAATGTTATGCTTAACCAATAGTAATAAGTTTTAAATCTGGATTGATTGCACAGATGGAAAGGATAAAGAGAACCTACGAGTATGCTGCGCCAAATATTACACTTGTCGCATGGATGGGGATTTTGGGCTTTCCACTCTATTACGTTATTTGGAAATATGTATTTCCGCAGCCTTATGAAAGTGAGCTTTTAAGAACCATTGGTTCAATCATGCTAATAGGGTTTATCTTACTGCGCACATTTTCAGAGAAAACTAAACGAATCCTTCCGTACTATTATTTAGTAGTAATTGGCTTTACTTTGCCTTTTTTCTTTTGTTACATGATGCTGATGAATAACTGGACTACCGTCTGGGTTATGTCGTTTATGTCATCCATATTTTTTCATATATTGCTTATTTATGATACAAGAATCATGGTTGCTCAGGCTGTAATATCTGTTCTATCCGCTGTTTTACTCGCTTACATTATGGGTGGACAAGGAATCTACATGGAGCAGAGTCTTACGTATTTACCTATATTCGCGTTTACTTATATTTTTGGTAGTTTATTCTTCTTCCGTAACCAAAATGAGCATGAATCCAAATTTGCAATCGCTAAGTCGTTTGGTGCTGGTATTGCTCATGAAATGAGAAATCCTCTCAGTGCTATGTATTCTTCATTAGAGGTAATGCGAGCAATTATTCCGAATAAGAGCGCTATTTTTCGTAACTCACACCAATTGAATACCGAAGAGCTTCAACGCTTGAACGAAATCATAGACGATTCGATGAAAACGATCATGAACGGCAATGAGACAATTGACTTGTTGCTGACGTCTATCGATCAAAGCCGAGTATCTACATCGACCTTCTGCCGTAATAATGGCAAAGAAGTAATTGAAAATGCAATAAGAACATTTGCATATAAAACAGCGCTAGACACTAAAGCTGTCTCAGTTAACATTCCAAACAGTTTTGACTACTTTGGCAGTGATACTTTATTGAAGTATGTCTTGTTTAACTTACTGAAAAACTCATTTCGCCATAGGGGAGCAGGAAAGTTCACCATAACGATTGACTCTCAAAACCAAGACGATTGCAATATCATTACTTTTAGAGATACCGGCAAGGGGATAGAAGAGCAACTACTCCCTTATATTTTTGAGGATTTTTATACCACCGGTAAATCTGGATCATATGGTTTAGGCTTGGCATTCTGTAAAAAGGTCATGAGGTCGTTTGGCGGTAAGATTGTATGCCAATCCGAGTTTGGTGCATGGACAGAGTTTAAATTGATATTTCCTAAGTATGAGTCGACTGAAGTGGCACAGATTAAGAGTGAACTGATTAAAGATAGGTCAGTGTTGTTTATTGGTGAGTCATCTAGCATGTTGGACTTGGTTAAGAGTGCTCAATATCACCGAGAATTCAAGCTGACAGTTGAAGATATAAAAGCGGCAAGTTACCGCGAAGAATATAGTTTCGAGTATAGCCTTATCATTATCGATGGTAATCTATCGAGAGAAGGGTGGATCTACCTTTCGAGTCTAGAGGCTAAACTTGAGTTTACTGAGGCAAGAATTGTTCTCGTTCACTCCGCAAATGACCAGAGAAACCTATACTTCAAGCGTTATCTTAATGTCGAGCTAATGGATTATGACGAGTTTACCTCTGATATTAGAGATACATTAGATAAATTGTTTTTTAGAGAAGTGGAAGAGCTTGCGACGGTTCGTCCTTACAACACCATATCTTCTACAAAAACAGTTCTCTTAGTCGATGACAATCACTCATTGCGAACAATTACTAGCATAATGTTGGAAAAAGAGGGTTTGGTCGTGCTCCAGGCTAGCAATGGTGCTGACGCACTAGTCATGCTTGATGAAGAAAACGTTGATTTAGTTATTATGGATATAGAGATGCCGATTCTAGATGGCATTTCTACTGCGGATAAGATAAGAAAATCTACTGCAAAGTATAATACAGTGCCTATCATTGCCTTTACTGGTGATGCGAATCCAACAACTCGTGAAAAAATCAAGCAATCTGGTATGGATGACTTACTCATTAAGCCGACACCGAAAGACGAGCTAGTTGATAAAGTGGCGTCTTGGATATAGATGAGGGAGCTCAGATCTAAAGGTTGAGCTCCACATCCGACTTACTACCTATAAGAAATAGAATTCTTTGTTTTCCGTTGCTTCTTTACATGCTTGTACTACTCGATCTAAATCCTCGAGAGTATGCTCTGAAGTGACTGAAAATCTGATGATATTTTTTCCTTTTGGCGTTGCCGGAGTACAAAATATAGAACCATAAACGCCTTTGCTCTCTAAGAAATCCCGAACAATTTCAGTGTTTTCAGCGTCACCTGTCTCTAAAGCGATGATCTGAGATTCACTACGAATAGATAGTCCCAAGTTTCTTAGTTGATTTCTTAAATAGTCACTATTTGAGAACAGCGAGCGTCTTGCACTGTCGGCGCTCTTGATAACGTCGACAGTGGCACTTAACCGTTCAGTTTCATACGGTAGTAGCATGGAACTGAATATTGCAGGGAATGCCACAAATGGAAGACAATGTGCGGTCTTTTTGTTGGATAAAATTGCGCCTGCACGATATGCAAATGTTTTTGCTAAGCTCACAGTAATATAATCGACATGCTCAGTTAAACCCAATTCAGCAACCAAACCAGCACCTTTAGGACCGTGAGTTCCAAGTGAATGAGATTCATCCACGACCAAAGCGCAGTCATACTCATAAGCCATTGATACCAGGTCTACAAGCGGTGCTATAGTTCCCAACGTACTATAGATAGAATCAACTAGAATTATGCCTGGGCCATTCTTTTGAATCTGTCGCTTTAAGTGCCTGATATTGTTGTGCATAAATGGATGAACCATAGCGCCAGCAATTCTTGCACCCTCCCATAATGAAGCATGAGCGAAGAAATCAACATACACGTTAGTGTCTTTCGTGCAGATAGCCTGTAGTAAGCTCAGGTTTGCGGTATAACCTGATTGTGATACCACACACTCTTCAAATCCTGTTAGTTTAGCGAGTTTTTTTTCAAAAGCAGAACTGTCTTCCGCCTCAGCAGTATAAACACCAGACATCAACATACTTTCCGTATTGGCTCGTATCGCGTCTATGTGCTTCTCCTTAATATAGGCGTTGTTATTCAGACATAGATAGTCATTTGTTTGGTAACTAGTATCACTTGCCGTAGGTCTTTTCCCAGAGACTAGATGCTTTTTACTTTTGGTTGAATGGATATTTTCAGCGATATAAATATCGTGTTGCTGTTCAATAAATTTAGGCAACGTTTTTGTTATTTTCTCTAAGTGCATAGCTAGGTTCTCTCGACATTTAAAATGGGTTGTCGGCCGACAGAACGAAATATTGCCCAATA
Source organism: Vibrio mediterranei (assembly GCF_900088415.1). Classification (GTDB taxonomy): domain Bacteria; phylum Pseudomonadota; class Gammaproteobacteria; order Enterobacterales; family Vibrionaceae; genus Vibrio; species Vibrio mediterranei. The sequence goes on along the minus strand of NZ_FLLQ01000001.1, from coordinate 629,776 downwards.
TGCAAAAATAGTCACTAGTGACTATTTTATTTTTTGGAGTTACTAGCAATCTTCACTATACTACATAGCGATATATTCATCTTGCTTATACCCATTGGGGATCTGTGCGAGGTTTTTTATACTCTTTTTAGTTGTTATTGATATATGTATCACATTTTTCATTGTCGTGACATTAACTCTGGCCAATACATTTTGATAAAACCAAAACTCACCCAGATAACCGCCAAAGTTGCTACAGATAACTCCAAAAAACCGAAGTTGTGAAGCCAATGCCAATGCGGGTACTCGCCCTCGAAGAAATCCGTTAACCTGTACATCGCTATCGAACTGATGACTGAAGGAAAGGTAATCGCAGCGATAGATGGTTGAAATTTCAGTCTTAATAATCTGAAGTAACACAAGTAGATAAGTAACGTCATCGTGATGGCGATACCAGCTAGCGCACCCGTCAGTATAGGATCAGGTTCAGGGAAATTGACTAAGTATGCTGATAATGTGAGGTTGATCGGCGCTGCCATGATAGCGATAGTAGGCCTGGCTCTCTTGCGAAGCATACCTTCAAACACCAATCGATATAGAACCAGTGGTAGCATAAAGAAATATATTGCTATACATACACTAGCAATGGTTTCAGAATATACCGTATGGCCAAATTGAGTTCCTGCTAATGAACTACTAATAAGTCCAACAGGATAAAGAAACCAACTTGGAACTATATTGGCAATTTTAAAATTCTTAATTTGATAGAAAAAGAATAATATCGCCATGAGTATATGCAACATCAACGCGGCAAACCAAAGAGGGTAGGCGATGAGTGGCCTTATAACGGCTAAGTAATCACACAGGATTAATAACGCCATACTCATTGGAGCCATTAAGCTGCCTGTTAATGGGTGCTTTATATCAGCAGAAAATATATGGCGATTGAGCAGATATTTTAACAGTACGGGAATTAACAGTAAGGCGCCGATAGTGGCTAAGACTGGTTGAATAGTCTTACCAAGTTCTGGTACATACATCGCCCAAGCGTGGCCGAGGCCGATCATTCCTAAAGCCAACGAGGCTTGAGAGGTGGGGACACTGTGAAACTGTGTCAGTCGTTTTAGGGCAGCAAGACTTGTTGTCACGAGGAGAGCTCTCTTTAATATCCTTATTATTATCTGCTAGCTCTTCGGGGAGAACTAGCAGTCTAGCCGTCTAATTATACACGGTTTGGATAGAAAGTGCGCTCAGTTTTCCTTGCGTGGTAGATCTTCTTGTCGCAGTTTTTCGTTTTTGATGGTTCGGTGTAGTAGTTGACTATAGATAGGTTGACCACCCATTGCTTGAGCAATCACTGTCGCACCTAACGCTGTGATGATAAGGGGTAAGATCAAGTGGTAGTTATTAGTCATTTCAATGACTAATAAAATCCCAGTAATCGGTGCTCGTACCGTTGCAGAGAAGAGTGCGCCCATCCCTGCGATTGCAAAGACCCCCGGTTCTATTGGCAATTCAGGAAATAGCGCTTTTGCTGTTAATCCAAAGGCATAGCCGAAGGACGTTCCCAATGCCAACATAGGTGCAAAAATACCGCCTGGTGCACCAGAACCAAAACAAATAAGGGTAGTAAGCACTCTACCGATAAACAGCAATACCAAGACGGAAGCGCTAAAACTGCCATTTGTAATATCCGGAATAATACCGATACCGCCGCCAGTTAATTCCGGTACATAAAGGAGGAGCAGTCCGAAACATCCGCCAATAATAGAACCCGTAAACAGGAAGCGTTTAAGGTCGTTTTTATGAATGCGTACAAACAGGTCCTGAAACACGGTAACTAGCTTATTGAACGCAACACCAAATACACCGAAAAGTGCACCCAAAACCAGAAACAACCACAACACATTAAGTTCTGGTGAACCATATTGTGGAATGGAGATAACGGCGCTTTGGCCATTAATATAGCGAAAAACCAACGTCGCGGTTACTGCTGAGATCAGTACGGCTTTAATAGAAATAAGAGAGTAGCGAAAATGCGGACGCATCTCTTCGACAACAAACATGATACCGGCAAGAGGGGCGTTAAACGCAGCCGCGAGGCCGCCTGCAGCACCGGACGCAAGTAAGGTATGGCGACTGTCATCGTTTTTTACTCGGAAGAGATCTGTCACCATCCGAGCTAAGTTGCCGCCCATTTGTACCGTTGGGCCTTCTCGACCTAGTACCATACCTGAACCGAGAGCTCCTAAGCCACCAAAGAACTTAACGGGTAACACGCGCCACCAACGAACTGGTCGCATATTATCCATCGCACCCTCAATTTCAGGAATACCTGATCCAGCGGCCTCTGGTGCAAATTTATGGACCAAAAAATATCCAATGAAGGCGAGTAATGCACTAATTAGAAAAGCTGATAACCACAGAGGAAGGACTGAACCGATTTCGTCGCGAAGCCACTCTGTGCGGGTCTCAGTTACGAAGTGAACACCAAGCTCAAACAATGTGCCTACTAAACCTGCAAGTACACCCACAACACAAGACAGCAGAAGCACTGAGATAGGGGTCGTGTCTCTCGAGAGAAATTGATTAATCGTTCCGCGTGGCACATGGGCAAGTAACGACTGTTTGATTCTTTCTCTCTTTGTCATTGTATTTAAAGACCTTGGTTCTTCGGATTGGCGGGAATGTATAAGTAAAATTATACGACTTAGAACAATTGGCAACAGTGGTAAAGATGAAAAGTAGTATTCCAAATTTAATGTTGCCTAGTGTTGCAGCATTTTGTGATTCACCTCAATATTCTCTACTTGCAATAATCCAGATATGTACCATATTTAAAGCGTAGGGATTGTATTCGACGAGCATGGAGGATTTGAAAACCCTACGTACAATTTGGATGTGCAACAAACACATACTACTGCCCCGTAAATTATCTCAGCCGCGTTAACAAGGTTCAGAGATTCGCAAACTCACGATTGAGTAACGGGGGATCAAGGCGCGCGCAAAGTGCGCCTTTTGTCTTTTGGTCTTTTTTACTCATTCCTAAACCTATTCAATATAGAACCTACGAGTCACTTAGGTATATACTCATACCAAAGCAGCATTCAGAGAGTTCATCATGTCAAATCAAGTACCTACCAATATCATCACTGGTTTTCTTGGTGTGGGTAAAACCACCACAATACTTAATCTACTTAAATCAAAACCCGAGAATGAAAACTGGGCGGTACTCGTTAATGAGTTTGGCGAAGTCGGTATTGACGGCGCAATGATGGCTGAAGGTGGTGCACTCATAAAAGAAGTCCCGGGTGGCTGTATGTGCTGCACTGCAGGTGTTCCGATGTCGGTAGGCATCAACGTTCTGTTAAGACAAAAGCCAGATCGTTTGATAATCGAACCAACGGGGCTGGGGCATCCCAAACAGGTCATTAAGACGTTAACATCAGAGCAGTACATTGATTATATTGATTTAAAAGCGACGATTGCGTTGGTGGACCCGCGTAATTTATCCGATGATAGGCATTTATCTAATGCCAACTTTAATGACCAACTTAGTGTCGCAGAGGTTGTGATCGGTAATAAAGTGGATCAATGCACCGCTGAAGATGTCGATGTATTCAATGATTGGGTTACGGATCAAACGCCTGCCAAGATTTTCCACAAACTGGTAAAAAACGGCGTGCTTCCGATAGAGGTATTGGATATAGAGCGACGAGTTCAAGAAACGGAATCTTCTGCTCACTCTCACGACTTTCACGACCATAGCGATCTTGAACCGGTGTTCGAGTTATCTCCTGAAAAACCATTTATCCGCCGCGAGAATCAGGGACAAGGTTACTTTAGTTGTGGTTGGATTGTTGGTGCGGAACATACATTCGATTTTGACCAGTTGTTCTCAATGTTCAGTGATTTGAATGCAGAGCGCATTAAGGCAGTAGTAAACACAGATAAAGGATGTTATGCCTTTAACGTCGCTAATCGTGTTGTTTCCGTCAATCAAATGTCGTTAAAAGGCTATGAATCGCGAATTGAAGTCATCGATAGTGAGCTCCTGCCATGGGAGCAATTGGAGACAGTACTCCTTCGCTTATGTGGCTTACGTTAAGGTATGGACTCAAATGAACTTCTAAAGACGGCTTCTACCAGACAGATCATTGATGTGCAGTGGCTTCGGTCTCTTGACGAGGCCGCTAAGCGCTACGGTCTCGATATTGCAACGTATCGCGGCGGCATTAAGGATTGGCACGAACAAATGGAGAGGCCAAAAGTCTCCCTCGATTCGCTGGAAGAAGCGATCGCGCTGGTGGAAGCGCACCCTGCCGCGTTTGATATTGTGATAGATGCTGGTACCAGTATTACGGCAAATCATCTTGGTGTACTTGGTGCATTTTTATATAGCGCTCCCAGTGTTGATGTGATGTTGAAGTTCTTTGAAGCATTTTCATTAGTGTTTTGTCCAGCTGTAAAGTTGGTGTTTATTCATCGCCTTAATGAGAAGTCTGAACTTTGGATGCTCAGACACGATAACGACAAAGGTATGCCGACCTTTTCCAACCTAGGCTTCAGTTATTACTGTATTGCCTTAATTACTTTTATTCGGTCGACACAAAAGGAAGCGTGCACTGTAGAGTTTTTCTTTGAACGAGATCCTCTAGATGACGACGTCATAGAGTCATTAGAACAGAGATTTAATTGCCGGATTTTTTATGGGCATAAAATCCGACGCATTACCTTACCAAGCTGGTTTGTCAACAAGCCATGCACCTACGCAAACTCTGAGCTTAACTCGACATTAGTGGCACCGATGCATTACAGTGCCGAAAGCACCATGGATTCGAGTTTAGCTGAGCAGGTGTTTGCCGTTTTTAAGCAGTATGAGGTCACAGATATAACGATTGACTCTGTGTCTCGGCATTTTCATATGAGTAGTAGAACACTAACGCGAAAACTCAGTGCGCAGTCTTTGTCGTTTCGAACTTTGCTAGACCGTTACAAATTAGAACGAGCGATTTCGTTGTCCGCCAACCCAAGCACAAACCTCACTCAAATTGCCTTAGAAGTTGGTTTTAAAGATCTCAGCTCCTTCTCCAGAGCTTTCAAACGTTGGACTGGGGAATCACCGAAATCGCTGTTCAATAGTCGATAAATCACCTCTTTACTAACTCGCTCAACCAATTGGCTTTTATCTTTTAAGAACACCTTGCACCTATGACTGGGTAGTCTATTGTTATTATTGAAATAACAATAACTTGCACGTGTTAGAAGGGAAGCTAAATGGGTGTGATGGTAAGAGTTTTATTAGCACTAGTTAGTGTCGGTTTCACATCGTCGTCAGTTAGCTCTGAACTTGAAGGGGCTTCCTTTGTTGGCAGTGATGCTTGTATTGAATGTCATGCTAAGGAAGTCGAGTCATGGACAGGCTCTGACCATGAGCGAGCCATGGATCACGCGACGTCGGAGAGTGTTCTAGCCGATTTCAATAATGTTCAGTTCAAGTATCAAGGGAACACGAATCGCTTCTATAAGAAAGACGACGAATTCTGGGTCAATATTCAGGGACCTGACGGTGACTTCCACGACTATCAAATTCTTTACACTTTCGGTCATTATCCACTTCAACAATATATGGTCCAGTTTGATGACGGTCGTGTACAACTGATACCTTTTACATGGGATTCGAGAGCCAAGGAGTCTGGCGGGCAAAGGTGGTACCACCTCTACCCTGATACGACGCCAAACGATGAGTTTTATTGGACCAACTCTGGTCAAAATTGGAACTTCATGTGTGCAGATTGCCACTCTACAAATTTACACAAAGGCTACGATAAAGCCACCAATCAATATGAAACCACTTGGTCTGAGATTAATGTCGGTTGTGAAGGCTGTCATGGCCCTGCTAGCGTTCATATAGAGCTTGCAAAGCGAGGCAGCGAGGGTGGCTTTAAGACTGTTGACCACTACGGTTTCAATCGTGATTTATCTCAAGCGGTGACAAGCTGGGTATTCAAACAAGGGAAATCGACGTTACAACCTAGTGATATTAAATCGACCCAACAGGTAAAGGTATGTGCTCAGTGTCATAGTCGACGTGTTCAGCTCACTGAAGACTACGATCATGTACAAGGCGAGATTTTGGATCGTTACTTGGTTTCAAACCTTACTCAAGAACTTTATCACGCTGATGGTCAAATCTACGATGAAGTGTATGTGCTTGGTTCATTTGAACAATCGAAAATGGCTCAAATGGGCGTCACGTGTACCAATTGTCATGATCCACATACGGCTAAGCTTAAAATCCCGGAAGAAAGTGTTTGCTTACAATGTCACATCGCGTCTGAATATAGCTCGGAAAATCATACATTCCATCAAAAAGGTAGTGAAGCAGACAAGTGTACGACTTGTCACATGCCAGAAACTACTTATATGGAAGTCGACCCTAGAAGAGACCACAGTTGGCACGTTCCTCGTCCAGACCTCACACAACATATCAAAACGCCCAATGTCTGTACGACTTGCCATGAAAGTGAGTCACCTGAGTGGGCTAGTAAAACGCTTGCGGTATGGTTCCCTGAATCTGAATACCAAAACAGCCAGCATTATGGAATTGCTTTCTATGCAAGTGCCATAGGGCACCGCGCTGCCGCGGATGCCTTATCGTACATTGGGCAAGATAACTCTGAAGCTTCAATCGTAAGAGCATCAGCGTTGCAACGTCTAGCCGATTATCCTGGCCAAAATAGTTTGATAGCGCTCGGGCGTGCTGTAAAAAACAGCGATGCAATGGTTCGGGTAGGGGCTATCCAAGGCAGTGAGCCTTATCCTTCACACCAACGCTGGCAAATTACCTCGCCGTTATTGACTGATCCAGTACTAGCTGTTCGAACTGAAGCCGCTGGCGCGTTAGCGCGTTATTGGCAGGAGCTAAATCCTCTTCAAAAAGATCAACTAAAGCCTGCGTTAAAAGAATATATAGCAGTACAAGAATTTAACTCTGACAGAGGTTTTGGTCGCACCAATCTAGGTAACGTTTATGCCGCTCAAGGTAAGACAAAGCTGGCCATTGCAGAGTACGAAGGTGCCATTTTGGTTGAGCCATACTTTGCCAATAGTTATATCAATCTAGCGGACCTTTATCGTGCTCAGGGTCAAGAGGCATTAACCGAGCAGACTCTACAGATAGGCATCAAAAATCAGCCAAACTCAGCGGCAATTCGTTACAGCGCCGCGCTTTCCAAGCTAAGACAGGGTGAAAAACTGGCAGCATCTGACTTATTAAAACAAGCGGTAGACCTAGAAAAAGACAATGCTCAGTACTGGTACGTTTATGGTTTGTCTATGGAGTCTATTAATCTAGAAAAGGCGATTTCTGCTCTAAACCAAGCGTTCAAGATCAGTCGAAATCCAGAACAGTTATACGCGCAATGTGACATGTTGTTGAAATACCAAAAGCCTGAAGCGAAGGCGTGCTTGCAGCAGTTGTCGCAATTCGCACCTAAGGAAGTGATAGAGCAACTACAATCACGTTATTAAAGTGGATGAGCATTATTAATATAACTAAAAGTTATGACTACTAAAGATAGTATGAAGGGTATGTGTTATCGCCTAAATTAAGTGTAGCTGGAAGGGTAAACGAATGAATCAAGCACAAACAGATCTTAATCGCCTAATATCTGACGTTGGTGAGTCAGTGATCGGACAACAGCATGTGGTCACTGCACTGGTGGTTGGGCTTATTACTAATGGTCATATTCTTCTAGAAGGTTTACCTGGTACAGCCAAAACGCGCTCTATTAAAGCGTTAGCGGATCGTCTACACACAAGTTTTGGTCGTATTCAGTTTACCCCGGATTTGTTGCCTTCCGACGTGACAGGTACCGAAATCTATCAAGATGTGGATGGGAAACCTCAACTACATTTCCAATCCGGACCTATCTTCAACAGCATCGTGTTGGCGGATGAGATCAATCGAGCTCCTGCTAAGGTTCAGGCCGCCCTATTGGAAGCAATGGCAGAAGGCACGGTCACCGTGGGTGGCGAAAGTCACTCTCTCCCTGAGCTCTTTATGGTGCTAGCGACACAAAACCCTATTGAGCAAGAAGGGACTTATCCATTGCCTGAAGCGCAAATGGATCGCTTTATCATGAAAGTGACGGTGGATTATCCAGAAGACGAAGCCGAGAAAGACATCATTCGCTTAGTTCGTGATGAAGAGCTGGGAGCGCGTTCGAACTCAACAAACAGCAATAGCTCTGAATCGTCCATCTCGCCGGAGTCGGTGTTTGTTGCTCGTGAAGAAATGGCAAAGATAGAAGTCTCTGACATCGTTGAAAACTACATAGTCGGATTAGTGATGGCGACGAGGCAGCCGCACCGTTACCCAGATTCCTCATTACAAGATTGGATTTTAGTGGGCGCTTCGCCTCGAGCGTCTATCGCTCTGGATAAATGCAGTCGAGCCTACGCGTGGTTACAAGGCCGCTCTCACGTAGAGCCAGATGATGTGCGCGCCGTGGCTCATATGGTTCTGGGTCATCGGGTAGCCCTGTCATACAACGCGCTCGCAGAGCAAATCACTCAGAAGGATGTCGTCGACCGTCTATTGGATGTTGTGGCTATCGGTTAACCGCAGAGGTAGATAATATGGCTCACAATACCGATGCGTCGCTCGATACTCGCATTTATACTCCATACTCTCGATTGGTGAAGCTGCAATCGCAAGTTCAAGCGTTCTCACTATTGCCACACTTGATGGCGCAGTCGGCAATGTCTGGCAGACACAGTTCTCCGTTTCGCGGTCGTGGTCTTAACTTCGAAGAATTGCGCCATTACCAGCTTGGTGATGACATTCGTAATCTCGATTGGAAGGTCACGATGCGTACTGGTAAACCGCATGTCAGAACCTATACCGAAGAGAAAGATCGTAACTTTATTCTGTGTATTGACCAGCGAAGCGGGATGTATTTTTCGTCAGTCGATACGATGAAATCAGTCGTTGCAGCTGAAGTTGGCGCACTGGCTGCTTGGCGAATCATAAAAGACAACGACCGTGTAGGTTTTATCATTAATCATAGTGACCACATCGAGTACATAAAACCACAGCGCTCGCAAAATCATCTGCTACACGGACTTAAGCGCTTGTGTCACGCAAATCAATCCCTTGGCTTATACAGTGAAGACAGTGACAACGTGGGCTTTGCAGCGACCATATCTATGCTTGGTAATCTTGGGTTAAAAAGCGCTACCGTAGTTTTCATATCGGATTGGTCAGATGCTACAGAGCATGATATTGACCGACTGAAATACCTGCAACAGCACAATGACATCCTCAGCGTAATCATCTCGGACCCACTAGAACGTCGACTACCTGACGAGATTCTTGATGCGTCAACGTTAGTATTTGGCGATGGTAAGTATCAGCTAAGTGTGACAGAGAAACATAAACTCAATGCCGCCAATGCTGGTTTGGCAGCGCAATCTCAAAGCAAACTGGAAAGCTTACGCCAGCTTATGTCGATAAAAAAATTACCTGTGATTGAACTGACGACTGATGGTGACCACATTGCCAGGTTTAAACGAGCTGTAGGAGGGTTTAGCTCATGACTCAACCCGCACCTAGCTCTTACATTTTGCGTAATATGCTCGAAGTGCCTAATCCTGATCCTGTTAGTTGGTTGCCACAAACCATTGGATGGCAACTTATCGGATTACTCATTGTTCTATTCATTGGCGTTAAACTTTTTCGCGGCTATTGTCGCCATTCTATGCTTCGTTACCGAAGAGAAGCACTCGACATACTGCAAAGCAACAAAACATCAAAACAGCGCGACCAGATGTGTTACGACGTACTAAAAAGTGTCACGCAGTACCTTAAAATCTCTCAATCTCAGCAATATGGAACAGCATGGATAGAGCAGTTGAACCGCTATGTCAGTCCTGATGCTCAATTTAATGTTGAGTTGGGTGGAAAATGGTTACGCACTTTACTGAGTTCAAAAGTGACACTAGACGCTTCGGAATCAGAACATATTTATCAACAAGTACATAGGTGGATTGAACATCACCCCGTACCTAGTTGGCTTAAACAGTATTGGCAGGCAAAACAAGTGATTGCTCGCAGTCTCAGTAGAATTGGTATTCAAGGAGGTCAGCGATGAGTTGGTCTACCTTAACATTGACGTATCCGCTGTGGCTTTTGCTTCTGCCGCTGCCAGTGGTTGTCTATCGATTTGTACCTGCATACAAGACCAAACAAAGTGCCATCAAAGTCCCCTTCTTTAATAAGTTGCTGGATATTTTGGGTGAGCAGCCAGAACTTGGTGCCAGCCAATTGCAACCGTCTTGGTGGCAACGTGGAATACTGATCGTTTCATGGTGCTTATTGGTTATTGCAATGACTAAACCTACGGTATTGGGCGAGCCACAAACGAGAGAGAAGCTTGGTCGAGATGTGATGGTCGCGGTTGATTTATCGGGCTCTATGTCTGAGATGGACTTCTCTTCTTCAGATGGTCGGGCGGTCTCAAGGCTTGATGCTGTCAAAAGTGTCCTGCATGAGTTCGTTGCAACGCGAGAAGGTGATCGACTTGGTCTGATACTGTTTGGTGATGCGGCTTATCTTCAAACGCCTTTCACCGCGGATCACGATGTCTGGCTTGCGTTACTTGATCAGACTGAAGTGGCGATGGCAGGGCAGAGCACGCATCTAGGGGATGCGATAGGTCTGGCGATTAAGGTATTTGAACAATCTGAATCGTCAAAAGACAAAGAGAAAGTAGTCGTGGTACTGACCGATGGTAATGACACTGGCAGTTTTGTAGAACCTAAAGATGCAGCTATTGTCGCGGCGGCAAAAGGTGTGCGTATTCACGTGATTGCGATGGGCGATCCCGCCACCATCGGTGAACAGGCTCTGGATATGGCAACGATCGATAATATTGCTAGCCAATCAGGTGGTCAGGCATTTCAGGCACTAGACCAAGAAGCACTTCAACAAGCGTACCAAACGATTGGTGAGTTAGAGCCGAAGTTGTACGAAAGTACTCAATATCGACCTAAACAAACCGTGCACCAGTATTTATTGATGGTAGTAGTCATCTTGTATTTGATTGCCTTTTCAACCGCAACGCTACGCCGTCGGTATGGTCAACCTCGCGAACTTAACGAGACCAATCAAACAGGGAGAAACATCTAATGAACTCCCTAGTCGTCGAGCAAATTATTTCTCAGTTCCATTTTATGCGTCCTTATTGGTTGCTTGCTTTTGTGCCATTAGCCTTGCTGTTGCTACTTCGTTGGCGCAGAGAATCATCGACTGCTTGGAAAACCATCATTCCTGAGCATCTGCAAAAGGCATTGGTTATTGGCGAGCAAGGGTGGAAAAGCCAGCTGCCACTTAAACTCCTTAGTGCGATTCTTGGCTTAGCTATTATTGTTTGTGCAGGGCCGACTTGGCAGCGTGAGGCCTCACCATTTGGTGAGGATCAAGGCGAGTTAGTGATAGTACTCGATACCAGCCAATCGATGATGCAAAGTGATTTACCGCCTTCTCGACTCGAGCGTGCCAAGTACAAAATTCGTGACTTACTGCAAGCTCGTCAAGGTGGAAAAACATCGCTTATTGTCTTTGCTGGCAGCGCTCACACCGCGATGCCAATGACAGAAGATAATCAGGTGTTCTTGCCGTTCTTAAACGCTATTTCACCAGAAGTGATTCCTGTTCAGGGTAAGAGTGCCCAAGCCGCTATCCCTCAAATACAGTCGCAGCTTAAAGGCAGTTCATCGGGTTCAGTGCTCATTATCTCAGATGGCGTAGCATCAGAGGCGATTGACCAGTATAAGACGGCGTTTGAAGACTCAAACGTGCTCGTCATGGTGATGGCGGTAGGCAGTGAACGCAACCAATCAAGCGCAGCAACAGACTGGGAAAGCCTGAAGCAGCTTGCCAATGACACTGGTGGAAGGTACTACGCGTTGAGTATCGACAACACTGATGTTGAACAAATTGCTACTGATGTTGAAAGGCACATGCAAATCTCGGGAGAGTCAGCTATGCCTTGGCGTGATATGGGCTACTATCTGGTCTTTCCGATTATGCTGCTGGCCTTGCTTTGGTTCAGAAAGGGTTGGTTGGTGCAATGGATGTTCATCGCAACCTTATTAAGTCCAAATATTTTGGTTTCAGAAGCACAAGCGGAAACGGTGTCGTCGGTAGCGAAAACCGAGACGACCGCACAACCAGTCTCACAACTGGGTCAACTCTGGGTAACAACGAAACAAGCGTGGATGAATCTTTGGCTGACACCAGAGCAACAAGGTCAGTGGTATTTTGAGCGTGGAGAGTTTCTAAAAGCGGCAGAGCACTATCAAGAGCCTTTGAACAAAGGTATCGCTTATTACTACGGCCGCGATTTTAAGTCAGCACAAGCGCAGTTTTTGCAAGTTCAAAATAACGATCTCGGTACCCTTTACTTGGGCAATGCATTAGCACGACAACGAGAATATTTGGCAGCAAGAAATCTCTATCGTGCACTCGCCAAAGACGCACAATCTGCTGATACTGCAGAAAAGGCGACGCATAACTATCAGGTGATGCAATCGCTTGTTGACGAAATAAACCGTTTCAGTGAAAGCCAGCAAGGGACCACAGATGGGCCTGAAGAATCTACAGAGCTGGGTGATAATCCTCAAACGGCAGATGGCGCTGATGAAACGACGACATCGGAAATGATGCTAAAAGAGACGCTCAATGCACGGGAAATCCTAGGAAGTGAAGAACTGGCTGATAAATGGCTAAGCCGAGTGGAAGCCGACCCTAACAACTTCTTACGCAATAAATTCCAGATTCAACTGCGTGACACTCAGAGAGGTCAAACTCAATGATTTTTCGACTTTGCTATGTAAAACGATTGAGCTTATTGCTTGTTAGCATTTTCTTGCTGACGTTCTCTGTACAATCGAATGCAGCTATGACCATCAACGAACTTGAACGTGTAGGAGGCGTAGAAATCAAATCTTGGCTCAGTAAAGGAGCTACCGCGTCTGAACCGGCTGCCATTAGAGAACAGGTGATATTGTACATTGAGGTATCGACACCTCGTTGGTTTACAGGTGGTACTCGCATTTCGGCTTTTGGTATGCCCGATCTTATTGTCAAACAGCGAAATCAGCTCGCGACCAATTATACTGAGAGAAAAAACGGCCAAACATGGTCACGTCAGCGTTGGGAGATTACGCTTTACCCCCAGCAAAGTGGTGAATATCGTTTACCTAAAGTTCCCGTTAGAGTTCAAGTGTCAGCACCTGATGGAACTAACGTGCAAGGTACACTCTATACCAAGCCGATGTCGCTTTTTACTCAACTTCCAGATGCGTCCTTTACTCCAAATAAGCCTTGGTTTGTTGCCAGTAACGTCAAGGTTTCGGAATATTGGCAGCAGTCATCTGAGAAATTGGAAGCAGGAGATAGCCTGACAAGAAAAGTAACCATTACGGCTGATGACACGTTATCAATACTATTGCCTCCACTAGATAGTGAACAATCCATCGTGGGCACTAAGTCTTACCCTAAACCAAGTGTGCTGACTGATAGTCAGACTCGTGGAAACTATCAATCGACCCGAACCGATGAGACCGTTTATATACTGACAACAGGCGGTGAGGTCACGTTTCCTAAGCAGACGATTCGTTGGTGGGATAGCGAGTCACAGTCTGTCAAAGAAGTCACACTAGCGGCTAAAAAAATAACCGTTGCTCACACTTGGCGATCTTTATTGAATACCTATTGGTCGCAGATAGCTATACTGATAAGTGCCTCTATTGTATTGATAGGATTGATGATCTTTGTAAATCGCTATTATAAGTTTCACCCTAAACCGCCTTGGTGGCTGTTCCAACAAGCTGTAAGACGACAAGACTGGGCTAAGGTAAGAACGTTACTTTATCTAAAAGGTCGAAAGCGTACTGGCAATCTAGAGCTAAAGCGAATGCATGATGATAATAAGTGGCGAGAGGCAAGTGAGCATGTTCAGAGGCAGACGCCAACCAAAGAAAACAGCTATTGGCTTTGGCGTCATTTGAAAAGTAGCAAACAACAACAGCGCGTAAGTGACTTAAAAGGCCTTGATAAATGGCGCTGAGCACCGTGCGTTAAGTTAAGGTAATAATGAAAAATACTGAGCTAAACCTAATTCCTGTATTCGTTGCAATCTACGAAGAGCAAAGCCTTTCTAGTGCCGCTTCAAGGTTGGGAATTAGTCAGCCTGCCGTCAGCAAGGCGTTAAAGCGACTAAGAGAAATCTATGATGACTCGCTATTTCATCGCAACGCTAGCGGCGTAGAGCCAACTACGTTTGCCAATGATATCTATCCGGCGTTAGCCACCTCTTTAAAGAACTTTACTTCGACGCTAGAAGCTTCTAGAGACTTTAACCCAAAGACATCGACCAAGACATTCTCGATAGCCTCTGTGTCCGCTGCCAATTATGCGATATTGCCAGAGCTGTTGGTTCGTATCTCCAAAATTGCACCCAAAGTATCTCTAGAAGTTCATCCTTTGTTTACTGAGGACCATGAGTCTGATTTGCGCCTGCAGCGATACGATTTGGTCATTGATAGAACTCGAAGTGAAACTCCAACGTTGAAAGTTAGAGAGATTTTCCGGGAAAAGCTGTACGTGGTAGTCGCCAATAATCACCCACGTATAACCGGAGACACGATTACTACCGAGCAATATTTAGCAGAGCAGCATGTGGTGATGTCTCAATGGCAGACACGTAAAAGCTTCTTTAATGAAAAGGACTTCCCCGAATTCGGTAAACGTAAAATTATGTACCGAGCGGCGGGTGAGGTAGATATGTTGCCAGCGATTAGCCAAACTGACGCAATAGGTATTATTACCCACTCAACATTCAACAAGTTTGCTGTTGGTCTAGATGTTAAGGCATTGATGATGCCATTTGGCGCATCAGATTATGGACTAAGCATGGTTTGGCATCCGAGTCGCAACTCGGATGCGGCGCATCAATGGTTAAGGCAACAGATTATTAAGATTGCCTCTCAAGTTAATTAATCTAAGGTCATTGTTTGTACATATGCTGATAGTCAGGAATATGGGCTTCCCAGCGAGCTGGCTCTCCAATGTAGCTCTTCAACTGATTAATGAACTCGGAAACCAGTAAGGTTTGTTTGCGATGTGGATAAATAGCGTAAATACCTGTGTCCTGAGTAGATAGGGTATAGTCGGTGAGTAATGGTACTAACCCTAATTCATCAATGGGTTTTTCCAAATTAAATAGGTCAATAACGCAGTAACCAATTCCATTCTGCGTTGCAGACATCATGGTTCGAACGTCATTGACCTTATAGTTCCCCTGCATTTTATAGCTAGTCATTTCTTGGCAACTCGGTGTTCTACTCATTTTAAAACTATCAAGACATACATCGCCGTTATTATAGATGACGGCGGGCAGGGTAATGAGCTCTTCCGGTGTTTGTGGTGTCCCATGTTGCTTAAGGAACTCTTTAGAGGCAACGATGGCAAAGTTAGTCTTAGCCAGCTTTTTAGCAATTAAATTCGAGTCCGTTAGCTTGCCCATTCGAATAGCTAGATCAAAGTGATCGGCGATGATATCGGTTTTTCTGTCGTCTAAATGCAACGTTACTTGAACGTTTGGATACTTTCTCATAAAGCAGCTAATAACGGGTTGAACATATTGCTGTCCCAAGAACACTGCAGAGACAATCCGTATTATACCTTTCGGCTCAGAATGGTAAGAATCAGCAATTCCCTTTATGTTATCCAACGATTCTAACAGCACATGAGTTTCAGCAAGAATGTCCTCCCCAGCCGAGGTAAGAAAAAACGAACGAGTAGATCGGTTGAGCAACTGCACGCCCAATGTCTCCTCGAGCTTTTTTATCTGCTTTGAGAGCGAGGAGTTATCCATATTATTGAGCGCCGCAGCTTTGGCGAATGAACCTTGCTGGACGACATCCACGAAGAGCCGAAGCTGATGAGTAATAGACATTTTGACCAAATTATTTTCGGGGAAACGTCTTCATACTAGTGGACTAGCTTCCTGATTGGAAGGTGTGTCATAAGGTTTGATGTCAAGGTCATCACTCCAAAACTGAAAGTACGCAGTTTCGACCTTGCTCTTTGGCTTTGTATAGCTGTTGGTCTGCTCGCTCCATAAAGTACATAAAATCTTCGTGTTCTTCGGGGATGTGTGTGAATACCCCGATGGATGTTGTGATAGTGCTGGAATTTGACGTATCAATCAGACATTGTTGTTCGAGCGTACTTCTCACTTGTTCCGCTATTTCAATGACCTGTTGATGTTCAGCGCAGCACACAACTACCAGGAATTCATCGCCGCCCATCCTAAAGATAAAGTCGTTTTTACGGCAGAAATTTGATGCTAATACGTGACTAAAGTGAGTGATGGCTTCGTCCCCTCGAGCATGCCCGAGTGTGTCGTTTAGATGCTTGAAATTGTCGAGATCGAGAGATATAAAGCTTAAGTAACTATTCTCTACTTTCGCTCTTAACAAGGCTTCTTGTGCCATCATCATAAAGTATCGGCGATTGAATAAACCAGATAACTCGTCGGTGACTGCCAGTTGTTGGAGCTTGTCATTGAGCGCTTTTAGTTCTTTCTCCGCAACGATGCGACGATTCTTCTCTCTAATAAGCTCAATCGCATGAGAGGAGAGCTCAAAGTACATATTTAAAATGGTGTCGGTCAGTGTTCCATGTTCACCAACGAGGGCGGTTTCGGCTTCGATTTTTGCTTGGTTTAAGTCAAGAGCACCTTTTGAAAGAGCGTTTATCACCAAGCCCATTTTTTTGTCTTCATTGAGAATGTGCAGTAGCAGCCAGCGAATAAGAAAATGCAAAATTTGCTCGGTCGCTTCATGCCAGCCTACGCTCTTCGTTCGATGTTGTAGTCTAATAATCTCTGGCACAAAGGATTCGTGGTTGCCTTTATGAAGTTCACTCCAAGAATCTTGCTCAAAGTATTGTTGCCAAACGAGCTCTTCTTCCGTGAAATGGTAGCGAGCATAGTTAGCCAGTTCATCAAAAATGGTAGAAACTTGAAGCTGGTTATCGTACACCAAGGCATTAGCGAGTTTGTTGATTAACGAAAATAGGTTTTTGTGTTGCTCGTCAATACTGGCTATTCCAGTTTCGAAATTGGAGTTCCAAGGAAAAAGCTCGATTTGGTTGCTAGACATCAATGGGCTATCTGTGATGACAAGTGATGCACGATGGTATCGAAAATGCTGAAGCCAAAAAAGCCGAAGAGCGCACTTATGGGGTAATTGGTCTTAAAATCAATTGGTTAGAGCTGGATTGCTGAATGGGGTGACGGTGTTTTGTACACTAAACATGGCAAAAACTTCATGTTTTCCTACACGATTTTTAGTGTGCTCAAGGAGAAAATTATGATCAAGAGAGCGTAACGCTCTCTTGGAGGTTAGGATAAGTTAATCTTGAAATACTTCTTCTAACATCACGCCTGTAGCGCCACTTGGAGCACTAACGTCTAAATATCCAGATAGTGTAGGGGCGATGTCATAAGGTGTGACAGGGCGCGTAACCGTTTGGGGCTTGAGGTTGTGACCAGCAAAGATGACGGGAACGTGCGTATCGTAGCGCCATGGTGAACCATGCGTTGATGCAATAGTGAGTCCATCCATATCATTAATATAGGTACGAGGACCAAATACCATATAGACGTCGCCGGAGCGAAGAGGGTGATAGTTGTTGCGAATCAGCTCATTAACTCGTGAATCTGGGACTCGATTGCTTGCGATATCCTCACTCGTTACTGCAGTAGCCACCCCTTTTACTTTCATTACTTCTTCAGCAATAACTTTTTGCACATCGCTGAGTGATACATTTTTAGCAGCAATAAGTTCGTGATCGAGGTAAATATACGGCTGTGCGTAGAGCTTAATCACGTCTTTTTCCAGACCAAATTCGTTTTTAAGTCGTGTCATAAGAGCGTCAGTCAGCAACGCATCCTTATTGAAGTAAAATGGTTGTCTAAAACCAAGCGTATTGACAGTTGGAGATGCTTCAGGGACTCCGTGGTCCGCAGAGAGCACGATAAGGGTATTCTCTAGGCCAATCGAGTCGTCAACATATTTGAATAAATCACCGAGTGTTTTGTCCAATCGGATGAGGTTATCTTCGGTTTCTAAGCTCGATGCGCCATAAAGGTGAACGACGTAATCATTGGAAGAAAAGCTGATAGCCAGATAATCCGTTGCGTTTCCGCTTCCTAACTTTTCTTGTGCCAGCAGTGTCTTGGCAAAGTCAGCCGTGATTTCATCGCCAGCTGGACTTACTGTCAACATCGTCGAGTAGTACTTATAAGATGCAGGCCCGTAAGGGTGAGGGAAGGTACGTGCAAATCCGCCTAAATCCACTTTATGCTCTTTGTTGTTTTCTTGCAGAGAGTACTGATCTTTGGGTAGTGAAAGCTCCCATCGCTTTCCTGAGTATTTGGCAGGAATGGCTTTCTCATTCCATCGATCAACCCAAAATGGGTTGGTGTCGTAATAATAATCACTGGTGACAAACTGAGACTGTGCTTTTGAGAACCAAAAGGCTTTACCACCATGTCCAGCCAGGGAAATTGCACCTCTATCTTTCACTGAAACAGAGAAAACGCGTGATTGTCCATTATTGCTGATAACGAGCTCGTCACTAAATGTGGTCGAAAGAATAGGTTCAGGTGAACGACCATCGCCTGCCGCTGCTTTCTGTGTTGGGTCTATTTCAGTGGATTTATCAACACCTGCACCAGATGTTAACATTGAATAGTTGGGATCTTCGACGTTGTAGACAAGCCTATCTAATCCTCGGTCAAACCAAACGTTACCGACCATGCCATGTACGGCTGGTGGTGCACCGGTTGCTAGGGAAACATGGCCTACGATGGTTTCGGTATTAGCATGTTCATAATTGGCGTTTTTATAATAAACGCCTTGGTCCATAAGGTATTTAAAACCATTGTCTGAGAAATTGTGTTTGTAACGCTCAATCAGATCTGCACGTAACCCATCAACGGTTATCTGCAGCACGAGATTGGGTTTAGACTCTGTTGCTAGCGCCGCGCTAGCGTTGAAACACAAAGTCACCAAAAGTGATGCTGTCACTATTGGTTTTATGAGTTTATTCTTATGCATAGTCTGTCCTTGCCGTGACGATGAAAGCTTATTTGTCTTTCGCGAGTCTAAGGCCCATATCCGACATGATGATTGATTGACTCGCAAAGTCGCGTCGGAAGTTTTCAGATTCGTTCGCGTCGTAAGAGAAACTGCCACCTCTTACGGATTTATGTGAAAGCCCTGAGTCTGAATGTTTGGCGTTATTTGGGTTGTTAACAGGAGAAAAACGGTAGAAGCCGTCATCGAAAGCATCTTGAACAAACTCACCTACGTTTCCTGTCATATCATACAAACCTAGCTCATTAGGTTGTTTCATTCCAACTGGGTGAGCGCGATTATTGGCGTTTTCTGAGTACCAGGCGACGTCATCAATGTTGTTGGAACCGGCGTAGATATATCCTTTAGAGTGGATACCGCCTTTCGCTGCAAACTCCCACTCGGCTTCTGTCGGTAAACGATAGTTTTCGCCGGTCATTTCATTAAGTTTCTCAACGAAGTAGTTGGCTTGTTGCCAACTTAAATTGTTCACGGGTACATCAGGCGCTGCGAAGTAACTCATCGATGAACCCATAACGGACTCGAACAGCTCTTGGGTGACTTCAAATTTGGATAGGTAAAAACTATCGACTCGAACAGAGTGGGCTGGACGCTCTGACTTTGCTGCGGTGTCGGAGTCGGAGCCCATAGTAAACTCACCACCTTCAACGAGAACCATATCTTGGTTGATACTCATAGCGATAGGATGGTTGGACGTACTCGCGCAGCCAGAAAGTAGTATAGGTAGCGCAATGATGGCTAAAACAACAAGTAGTTTTGTTGTATTCCATGCCCTTTTTTCCTCTGAGTAATCAGTCATAGTTTGGCTCTGTAGTGTTAAGAAACATCTCCTCAATTTTAACGACTGCCCACTTTCTTTTTGGTTATAAGCACTATAACGCCCGCGTGTTTCGCCCTGATATAAAATGCGATGAGTCTCAACATAAAAGGTGCATGAGTTATGGTATTAAGTGTGAATTCAGCTCAGTCGATAGGCGATTCCCGAAAGACAGAGTCCTCACAGTCAATCCACTTATCGCAAGGTCCCCAGTTCCAAGGGAAAGCTTCCAAAAGAATGCATGTGATGGCGAAGCCCATTGGCGCTGTGTGCAACATTGATTGCAATTATTGCTATTACCTAAGTAAACAAGACCTGTTGGAATACAAAAAAGGCTGTTCTCCAGAGATGGACGAAGCGCTTCTAGAGCAGTACATCAAAAACTACATTGAAGGGCAGAATACGCCGGAAATCATCTTCTCGTGGCAGGGTGGGGAGCCAACTATGCTTGGCCTCAGTTATTTCGAAAAAGTGGTTGAACTACAAAAGAAATATCAGCCTGTAGGTATTAAGATTTCAAATGACCTGCAAACGAACGGTACACTGCTTGATGATAAATGGTGTGAGTTTCTTGCTAAGAACCAATTCCTTGTTGGACTGAGTATTGATGGCCCACAGATGCTACACGATGCTTACCGAACCAACCGAGCAGGGCGTGGTACACATAAGCAAGTCATGAAGGCAGTTGAACTGCTGCACAAACACAAGGTGAGCTTTGCCACTTTGACCTGCGTTAATAACCTCACGAGCAAGAATCCTTTAGAAGTGTATCGTTTTTTGCGTGATGAAGTGCGTTCACCACAAATGCAGTTTATTCCAATTGTTGAGCAGAAGTCGTTCCGAACCACTGCACCGCAAACATGGAAATCAAATGAGCAGCTCAAGCAAGGAGACAAAAGACTAATTCCCGGTAACGCCAACTCGATTATGGAATCATGGTGCGTTTCTGATGAGGCTTGGGGTAATTTCCTTATTGCTATCTTCGATGAGTGGATTCAACGAGATATCGGCCGTGTGTTTGTTCAGTACTTTGAAGCGAGTGTGGAAACTTGGATGGGACGAAAAAATCCGTTATGTACGCTTGGTCAATTGTGTGGCAAAGGCTTAGCAATGGAGCCTAATGGCGATGTTTATAGTTGTGACCATTATGTATACCCCGAGTACAAAATTGGCAATATTAACGAAACTAAATTGGAAACAATGGCTTATAGCCAAGCACAACAAAATTTCGGATTCGCTAAATCTAAGACGCTAACGGCGCAGTGTCAGCAGTGTGACTATCAGTTTGCATGCTATGGCGAATGTCCCAAAAACCGATTTATTAAGACCCGTACAGGTGAGCCTGGGCTCAACTACCTTTGTGCAGGGTGGAAAAAGTTTTTCTCGCACGCAGATAAAGCGATTGCCTATATCTTACGTGCCACCGGCAATCCGGTAGCT
This sequence comes from Vibrio mediterranei, assembly GCF_900088415.1. Classification (GTDB taxonomy): domain Bacteria; phylum Pseudomonadota; class Gammaproteobacteria; order Enterobacterales; family Vibrionaceae; genus Vibrio; species Vibrio mediterranei. The sequence continues at coordinate 608,301 of NZ_FLLQ01000001.1, read as the reverse complement.
CATGGAAAGTACAGCGACCAAGCGATTCGCAATGTTGGATTTGCAACCAAGTTCTAGGAGCCTACCAATGAAAAATAGACATCTGATCGCTTTAGGTGCGATGGCAACGATCTTTAGTCTTTCGGCAGTCAGTGCCGAACCACAGAAAGATCAAGTTACCAAAACCAAACCACAAAGCGTCGCTGCTTCAGCTCAAGAAAGTACGGCGCAACAAATTCAGCGCCTGTCTTATACGGCGCAGAATCAGTCAGAGAACGTACAACGTCGCGTTGATGCTTTGCATCAGCTTAGTCAGTTTCCAAACCAGAATGCACTGGTTGCAGTTTCAAGAGCTCTTAAAGACTCAAACTCTGATATTCGACAAGCAGCCATCGTAGGTGCCAAACCTTATCAGTTTGAATATCGATGGAAGTTGGTTGCTCCATTATTAAACGATGAAAGCAGTGACGTGCAGTTGGCAGCTTTGGTAAATTTGATCCCTGATTACACCAATATGCATGAGCAGCAGCAACAAGAGCTTGATAAGATTTATCCAAGCGCTATTAAGCAGTTGAAGCAGCATTCTGGCAGTGAAAAGCAGTTACTTCTAGCGGATGTTTACCGTTGGCATCAAGACTTCAGCAGCGCTGAATTAATCTACCAACAGTTGATAACGAACCCTGCAATGGCGACGCAGGTCTCTCTGAGTCTATCGGATAATTATCGAGCGCAACAACAAGATGAGAATGCGCTAGAAGTGTTAAATCGTGCCATAGAAAACGACAGCACTTCAGCTCAATTATACTATTCAAAAGCGTTAACGTTAGTCAGGATAGGCAACAAGAACGAAGCGGCTAATGCTATCGAACAGGCGACGAAGTACTCGCCTGACAACAGTTATTATTGGTACTTGAACGGTGTACTTCAAGAACCGATTGATGTAGCGAAAGCGACGGATTCGTTTGAAAAAGCGTACTTGATTTCTGGTGCGCCAGAACAACTCTACGCAGTTTGCGACATTTATGTGCGAACTGGGCACGAGAAAGCTGACGCCTGTCTGACGGAGCTAGAAAAAGTCGCACCGCCTTACGTCATTGAAGAACTGAAGAATAAAGGTAAGTAAGGGTACGGAAAGAACAAGTAAGTATTGGTTATCAAGGTTAAAATCTTTTTAAAAAGAGTTGGATAGCGCGCAAAATAAAGGCATTCTATTCTGTATCGTTTTCTAACAGGATGTGGAATACATGATTATTGAAGATGGCGCTGTCCATATTGATTCTTTTTTTGCGGTTACTCTGGGTATTATTGTTCTCTTTGTTGGTCGTAGACTGAATCAGGTTGTTGGGTTCCTAAAAGAATTCAGCATTCCTGAACCGGTCTCTGGAGGAATCGTCTTCTCGGTTCTTTTTGCTCTGTTCTATATGGCGACATCAATTGAGGTCAGTTTCGATCTGATGGCGCGCGATGTATTGCTTGTTTACTTCTTCACTACCATTGGCATTAACGCTAGCTTGAGTGACCTCAAAAAAGGTGGAAAACCACTCGTCATATTGTTGGCAGTGACAATAGCCTACATGATAGTCCAGAATTTAACTGGTATTACCGTTGCTACGGCCTTTGGTTTGGAACCAGTAGCAGGGCTACTTAGTGGCACTGTTTCTCTTATTGGTGGACATGGCACTGCCATCGCTTGGGCTCCAAAAATCCAGGAGCAGTTTGGGTTAAATTCAGCAATGGAACTGGGAATTGCAAGTGCAACCTTTGGTCTTATTCTTGCGAGTATCATGGGGGGACCAATTGCTAAGTTCCTTATCAAGCGATACGACCTTAAACCACAAGAGCAACAGTCGTTAGATGTAGGTGTCTCCGAAAATCAGCCGGAGCCTAAAATTACCTCCTATGATTTTCTTGATGCCATGTTGGCCATTCATACTTGTATCATTGTTGGTGTTTTCTTAAATGAAGGTATTGAGCATTTAGGGTTACAGCTTCCTCTTTTTGTTACCTGCTTATTTGCTGGCATCATTCTTTCTAATCTCGTACCGCATAATTATCCGCGAATTACCGGAACCTCATGGCCTGCGAACAAACCTGCTGTTGCTCTGATTGCGGATATGTCTTTAGGAGCTTTCCTTGCGATGTCACTAATGAGTATGCAGCTATGGACATTAGTGGATCTAGCCGGACCAATTTTCGCGATTTTAGCAGCGCAATTTATTGTGGCGATATTAGTTAATCTTTTCGTTATTTTTCCAGCAATGGGTAAAAACTATGATGCAGCGGTTATTTGTTCAGGCTTTGGTGGGATTTCGTTAGGCTCTACGCCAACGGCAATGGCAAACATGTCCGCGGTTGCGCAAAAGTATGGCAATTCTCATCAAGCATTTATCGTTGTGCCGTTGGTCTGCGCATTTTTCATTGACCTTGCCAACGCATTTATCATCCCGTATTTCATGGGTGTTCTTATGTAAGTTTTATTGAACGTTATCTGATTAGAACTTAAATCTTACACTGTATACCCTAGGTGCTATGACCTAGGGGAACAGCCATGATGAACAGACAACTAAACACTCACCATCATCCACTCGACAGTACTTTAGCACAGCAGCTTGCAGACAAACTCTATCAAGGTTCGAACAAGCATCAGCTTTGTAAAGAGCACGACATTTCACTGCAACAACTCAAGTCAGCGGTAAACCAAATACGCTTAAATGAATATCAAGAAATGCCTTGTAGAGATACTCACTATCTTGAAGCCCTTTATAAAAGCTCACTTAGGACACAATGACATTCAGCTAATCAAGGTTAGACGTTATTTGATTGCACCAATTAACATTTTGGTTGCGATATCAATGTTGTTGTAACGTTTTGCTTTTCCTAATACTCGGATACCTTGCATATGGCAGATAATGAACTGCGTAAGCGTACTTACATCGGTGTCCGATTCCAGTTCCTGGCGCTGTTTAGCGTTATTGAGTACATCTGCGATTGCCTTTTCTAATGTGTCAAATAAGGAATCACTGCGTTTGAGTACCATGGAGTTTGTAGCGGCATGTTCAACAACAGCATTTTGTATAAAGCAGCCACAGGTGTTTTCTTTTTGTTTATCGGCAAAAAGGATTAAGAAGTCACGGAGCGCCTCCAACCCGGAATCGGGTTCTCGAAGTGTAGCAAGCTTGGGAAACGAAATTTGTTCTAGGTAATTGTCGAGCGCGAGATAATAAAGCGATTCTTTGTCACCAAACGTGTTGTACAGGCTAAACCGATTGATTCCGAGAGTCTCGATAAGATCATTGATAGAGGTATTCGCATACCCTTTGCTCCAGAACAACGTCATTGCCTGCTGCAGTTTCTCTTGTTTACAGAAGTTTGCCTTTCTCGCCATTTCAATACTCTTAAACACGGTTCTAATCGTTCAATATTACAGAAAATTATTCTTGACCGATCGTTTAGTTATTTCGTAGATTATATCTGAACGATCGGTTAGATAAAAGGGATAGTAATGAAACTGTACGAACAAGCGGCAACAGTAAGCTGTAAGCGACTCAATTTATTTTTACGTGAAATTGATGCAACAGGGTTTGAGCGAGTTGAAATCAACGTTCGAGAAGGGGACAACTTAAGCGACGCCTATAAGGCAAAAAGTGCCAATGGTAAGGTGCCATTGCTAGAGCTTGATGATGGTAGTTTCTTAAGTGAAACCGTTGCTATTAGTCGGTATTTTGATGAATTGCAACCGAACGACTTGGATTTGTTTGGAGATAGCGTAGCGGCTCGTGCCAAGGTTGAAATGTGGAATCGCATCGTTGAAATCGATGGAATTCAAAATGCATTTCAAGCGTTTCGAAATACGACTGGGCTGTACAAAGACCGAGAGAATTGTATAGAGGCTTGGGGTGTAGAAGCGAAGCATCGGGTGGAGATTTTTTTACCGAAACTTGATAAGCAGCTCTCTCAATCCGATTATGTAGCGACAGAGCTCTATACTATCGCTGATATTAGTGCATATATATTTGTTGTTGTGGCTATCAATGCACTGAAAATTGAAGTGTTAGAGCCTTACCCAAATATCAAGCGTTGGTTTGAGGTTGTGTCATCTCGTCCTGCCGTGCAAGGCTAACGTAAGTGCGAGGTTAAGGTTGTTTAGGTTGGTTTCCATCACTCTAGGCTGGATGCCAACCTTTAGTCATCTCGTGTTTGGATTTGAAAATTCTCATAAACTCACTAGGTTTAAAAGAAAGCTCTAGTAGGAGAACTCTTAGTGAGTCAAAAGAAAATACTAATGGTCATCACATCCCATGACCGTCTTGGCGATGTAAATGAGAAGACGGGCTTTTGGCTTGAAGAATTCGCATCTCCTTACTATGTCTTTAAGGCCGCTGGCTTACATATTACTCTTTGTTCTCCTAAGGGGGGACAGCCTCCAATTGACCCCAAGAGCACACTTCCAGAGTTTCAAACTGAGTCCACCACCAAATTCGAGCAAGATCCAGTCGCGCAAACCCACCTAGCTCAAACTCTAAGACTAGTAGAAGTTCAAGCCTCAGATTATGATGCTGTTTTTTATCCTGGTGGGCATGGTCCCCTCTGGGATCTAACCTGTGACCCAGATTCTGTTTCTCTTATCGATGATTTTTTCAGTCAAGGCAAGCCCGTAGCGACTGTCTGTCATGCCTCCGGCGTCCTTATCAATGTTGTTGGAGATGACGAAGAGCCGATAGTAAAGGGCAAAAGAGTGACTGGTTTTAGTAATAGTGAAGAACAAGCCGTTGGTTTGAGTGAAGTTGTGCCATACCTTGTGGAAGAAGAACTCACCAATTGCGGAGGGCTCTATTTTAAGGGTGATGACTGGAGTTGTTACGTTGAAATAGACGGGCAATTAATCACGGGTCAAAACCCCGCAAGCTCTGCAGCTACCGCAGAAGCTGTCGTGGATCATCTTAATTCAGGACGTTAGATATGAAACACAATTTAGTTACTTTTACTGTTGAAAGGCTCACTACAAAGTGTGATGACAGCGAAATTGTTTGCTTTCGTTGATCTATATCTGACGTTTTGTTGACATAGTAAATAGTGTATTAGATTCAATTAGAGCAATATATTTTAGTTAATTACTCTACTGGTTCTAGCAATGACTATAAAAACTGAACGTGAAAAGATGTTAGCGGGTGAAGCTTATCAAGCTTGGGATGAAGAGCTGCTTCAAGCGCGTGTAAACTGCCGAAAAATTCTAAAAAAACTCAATGATAGTATCCCTAACACAGAGGAATGGAAACAAGCTCAAGAGGCGTTAATTCCTAATCGCTCTGGTAATCTATATCTGGAGCCACCATTTCGATGTGATTATGGTGAAAATATTCATGTTGGAAAAAACTTTTACGCTAACTTCAATTGCGTCATCTTAGACGTCAATGTGGTTGAGATAGGTGACAATGTTCTTTTTGCACCTAATGTGCAAATATATACCGCAGGCCATCCATTGGATGTTAAAGGTCGAGTTGAGGATGAAGTGGAGTTTGGTCTACCTATTAAAATTGGGCACAATGTTTGGTTAGGTGGCGGCGTTATTGTTTGTCCAGGCGTTACTATTGGTGACAATGCTGTTATTGGTGCAGGAAGCGTGGTAACAAAGGACATTCCGGCTAATAGTTTGGCGGTAGGCAATCCTTGTAAGGTTATTAAGGAAATCGATAATGGCCAACGGTCCAGTCAATAAATGCCTATTTTGCGTCTTAACGCAAGAATAAAATAAAGCAAAAACAGTAATTTAACTTTGCGTCAAAAAATTGTTGATTGGATAACGATTTTTTGACGTTTTGTTTGATGTCCATTCCATAAAAATTTATCATAACGACGTTAGTTCTATAAGTTTCTATTTGTAGTGGATTTGGCGTTGCAGTATTCGGATTTTGAATTGTCATTAGGTTTGATGGAAAAAGCGTTGGAAAGTGCTTCTGCTGCTGTCCTAATTACTGACGTCAACGCACATATCAAATACGCTAATAAACAATTCTATAATCTTACTGGATACTGTGAGCAAGAAGTGATCGGGAAAAATCCTAATTTTCTTCGCTCTGGAAAAACAACCGAAAAAACCTACCGTGATATGTGGTCGAAACTTCTTTCCGGCAAGGATTGGTACGGTGAGCTGATAAATAGAAAGAAGAATGGTACGTTGTTTGTTGAAAAAGCGCACATTAGCCCATTCGAGTATCAAGGCCAAAAATTCTATATTGCGGTCAAACGAGATGTAACCTCCGAAAAAAACTTAACTGAAAAACTAAGTGACTTAGCGTATTTTGACGCACTCACTCGTTTGCCTAATAGAACATCTTTTTTCGATCATCTTCAGAATTTCTTAGTAGAGCACCAAGACTCAACTGAACCATATTCGTTGCTGTTAATTGATTTAAATGAATTTAAATCAATTAACGACAGTAAAGGACATGATTATGGTGATCTCTTTCTACAAAATGTCGCCAGACGTTTTAAGAATGTGGTGGGGGAAGGTGGAGTTGTTGCCCGTCTAGGGGGCGATGAGTTCGTCGTGTTATTGCCCAAGTCTGGTGTAGACGTTGCAGAGCGCGTCGCCCAAAATCTACTAGATGCCATAGCTTACATCGAAATCGGTAATAAATCCGAGCGCGGCTCGGCTGCGGTTGGTATTACAACGAACGAAAGTAAACGCATTCCAACAAGTTTGCTTCTTAAGCAGGCTGACCTTGCCATGTATCGTGCCAAACAGTGCCAAACGATGTGGGTAAGTTATAACGAAGAGATGGGAACCCAGTGGGGACGTAAAAAAGCCCTAGCTCAGAGGCTTGCTGAAGCGATAGAACTTCATAAGCTAGAAGTAAGCTTTATGCCAGTCATCGATCTTCATAAGAATGAGGTGGTTGCTTATAAGAGCCGCTTAGAGTGGGTGGATAAAGTTCTTGGTAACGTCGATCGCTTTGAGTTTATTCCTATTGCGGAAGAATCGCAGTTGGTTCGCAAACTTAATCTATTTACTATCGAGCAGGCTTGTAAATACGCAACCGTAGGTGAGCTAAAAACGGTTGCCGTTAAAGTGTCTTCGAAGAACTTTGGTCACGGTTTGTTTGTTCAAGAAGTTATTGAAATTCTTGAGCGCTTTAAATTACCTCCTCAGTGTCTAGTATTAGAAGTGTTTGAAGATATGCTTTCTAAAAAGCGCTGCGTTGATGAGCTATACCAATTAGTTGATTTCGGCTGTCAAATTACCGTCGCAGATTTTGGTATGGGTCATATCTCCATCTCCGAATTGCGTGCTTTGCCTATCCAAAAACTAAAAGTAGGTGCTCAACTGACAGAAGAAATTGCGCAAGATACGTCAGTAGAGCAGGTGGCTAAGGCGATTGTTGGGTTGGCTAACGTGCTTAATATCGAAACTATTGCGGAAGGGGTTACGACTGAACAGCAACTGCAGTCGTTAAAAACGATTGGCTGCCATTTTGCCTCAGGTCCTTACATTTCATTTCGTATGCAACAAGGTAGCTAAGCTGCCTATTTCCTTCTTTTAATTCCAATTGTCACAATTTGAAACCATTCACGGAAAACTCATCGAAACGTTTCGATAGTCCGATCTGGCTCACACTTGCCCATTCCCTCTCTCGATCTTTTGATTAACTACGCTAGGATTATCATCGAAACGTTTCGATGACAGAATTATCAAAAAATATTTATCCAGAATACAGTCTCGATAAAGCCGCATGAAGCAGGTATAAGACATGAAAAAAAGTGCTCTAATTAACTCTGAACTTTCCTATTTAGTGTCCACATTAGGTCACACAGATGAAGTGACTATTTGTGATGCAGGGTTACCTATAGCAGACCACGTGCAGCGCATCGATCTTGCGTTAACTCACGGAGTTCCCGCCTTCCTGGATACGGTTAAAGTTTATCTTGGAGAAGCGCAAATCGAAGGTGTGATAATTGCAGAGGAATTTAAACAAGTAAGCCCTGAACTCCATGACGCACTGATTACGACGATAGAAGAAGAGAAGCAAGCAACGGGTAAAGCGATTTCAGTTGCATATGTTTCACATGAAGAGTTCAAAGTAAGAACACACGATTCAAAAGCGGTAGTGAGAACAGGTGAATGTACACCTTATGCTAACGTGATTTTTCAAGCGGGCGTCGTCTTTTAGTCCGGCAAGCACAGACAGTACAGGACAACTAACATGCTGCAACCAATATTACAATTAAGCGATATTGAAAAAGCTTTCCCAGGGGTCAAAGCCTTGGATAAAGCCAGTTTGAATGTGTATCCGGGCAAAGTCATGGCTTTGCTAGGTGAAAATGGCGCTGGTAAATCGACGTTAATGAAAGTGTTGACAGGTATTTATTCTAAAGACTCTGGAGATCTGCGCTATCAAGGTACTGAAGCTGCATTCCAAGGTCCAAGAGACTCTCAGCAAGCTGGCATCAGTATTATCCACCAAGAGTTAAATCTAATTCCCGAGCTTACTATTGCGGAAAACATCTTTCTAGGTCGAGAAAAAACGAACGCGTTTGGTCGCATTCTGTGGACTGAGATGTATGCCGAAGCCGATCGTTTGTTGGCTCGTTTGAATGTAAAGCACAGCTCCAAAACACCATTGGGTGAGTTGAGTCTGGGTGAGCAACAGATGGTGGAAATTGCCAAGGCACTATCGTTCGAATCAAAAGTCATCATTATGGATGAACCAACCGACGCATTAACTGACACCGAGACTGAGTCGCTATTTAGCGTCATTAATGAGCTGCGCGATCAGGGTTGCGGCATAGTTTACATTTCACACCGTTTGAAAGAAATCTTTGAGATTTGTGACGACATCACGGTATTGCGTGATGGCAAGTTCATCGGTCAACGCACTGTAGCGGAAACCGATGAAGACCTACTTATTGAAATGATGGTTGGTCGTAAGTTAGACGAACAATATCCTCGCATTGATGCGGTTCACGGTAAAACAAGCTTAGAAGTGCAAAACCTGTCAGGTCCAGGCGTGAATGATGTCAGCTTCACCTTAGACCAAGGAGAAATTCTGGGAATCTCCGGGCTTATGGGGGCAGGGCGCACCGAGCTTATGAAGATTATTTATGGTGCTCGCAAGCGAGAGTCTGGCTCTGTGATACTCAACGGTAAAACCATTAACCCAAGCAGCCCTCAGGATGGCTTGGCAAATGGTATCGCTTATATCTCCGAAGACCGTAAGGGTGACGGTTTGGTACTCGGTTTATCCGTTAAAGAGAACATGTCGCTTTGTGCCCTCGAACAGTTGTCTAAAGGTGCCCAGATTCAACATGGTGAGGAAGTGATTGCAGTAGAGGACTTCATTAAGCTCTTTAACATCAAAACACCGTCTCGTGATCAGATCATCGGTAACTTATCGGGTGGTAACCAGCAAAAGGTAGCTATTGCCAAAGGGTTGATGACCAAACCAAAAGTTCTGATTCTGGACGAACCCACTCGTGGCGTTGATGTCGGTGCGAAAAAAGAAATCTATCAGCTTATCAACAAATTTAAAGCAGATGGTATGAGCATCATTCTCGTATCATCAGAAATGCCTGAAGTATTGGGTATGAGTGATCGCATTTTGGTTATGCATGAAGGGCATATAAGCGGAGAGTTTATGGCACACGAAGCAGACCAAGAAAAACTATTAGCATGCGCTGTCGGCAAAAATGTAAGTGAGGAAGCAGCATGAGCAACAAAACAATGAGCGTTGACACGGAAAAAAAGAAGCCTCTTTTTAACAAAGAGTGGTTAATTGAGCAGAAGTCGCTGATCGCTTTGATCTTCTTGATTGTCGTAGTGTCATTCCTTAACCCTAACTTTTTCACCGTAGACAATATTCTGAATATTCTACGCCAAACCTCTGTTAACGCTATTATCGCGGTGGGTATGACCTTGGTCATTTTGACGGCGGGTATCGACTTGAGTGTTGGCTCGGTATTAGCTCTTTGCGGTGCGTTTGCAGCAAGTTTGATTGCCATGGAAGTGCCAGTATTAATTGCCGTTCCTACTGCTTTACTTGCAGGTGCTGCATTGGGTGCGATCAGTGGCATCATTATCGCGAAAGGTAAGGTGCAAGCCTTTATAGCAACATTGGTAACGATGACCTTGTTACGCGGTGTCACTATGGTTTACACCGATGGTCGTCCGATTTCAACTGGCTTCACTGATACCGCTGATGCGTTCGCATGGTTTGGTACAGGCTACGCTATGGGCATTCCGGTACCAGTCTGGATTATGGTGATTGTTTTTGCTGCAGCATGGTACCTACTTAACCATACACGATTTGGTCGTTATGTTTACGCACTAGGCGGCAATGAATCAGCGACACGTTTGTCTGGTATTAACGTCGACAAAGTAAAAATCGGTGTGTACGCCATCTGTGGTTTGTTAGCAGCACTAGCAGGCATCATAGTCACTTCCCGTTTATCATCAGCACAACCTACGGCAGGTATGGGCTATGAGTTAGATGCTATCGCTGCCGTTGTTCTTGGTGGTACTAGCTTGATGGGCGGTAAAGGACGAATCATGGGAACCTTAATCGGTGCTCTTATTATTGGCTTCCTAAACAATGCTCTGAACCTATTAGATGTTTCCTCTTACTACCAAATGATTGCTAAAGCAGTGGTAATTCTGCTGGCAGTACTGGTAGACAACAAAAACAAGTAATAACTCGTAAACACAATTTAACAATAACTGGCTCGACATTAAGTTGAGCCGCCCCCTACACAAAGGACTAAAACGATGAAAAAACTAGCAACTCTTATCTCTGCTGCGGTACTTTCTGCTTCGATGTCTGCAACGGCATCGGCACAGGACACGATGGCAATTGTTGTATCTACTCTTAACAACCCATTCTTCGTAACCATGAAAGAAGGCGCAGAGGCAAAAGCAAAAGATTTGGGTTATAACCTGATCGTTTTGGACTCTCAGAATGACCCAAGCAAAGAGCTGTCAAACATTGAAGATTTAACCGTTCGTGGCGTCAAAGCGATTCTGATCAACCCAACAGATTCTGACGCAGTGTCTAACGCAATTCGTATGGCTAACCGTTCTAATATCCCAGTACTCACTCTTGACCGTGGTGCAAGCCGTGGCGACGTAGTTAGTCATATCGCGTCTGATAACGTAGTCGGTGGTGAAATGGCTGGTCACTACATTATGGAAAAAGTAGGTGAGAAAGCGAAAGTTATCCAACTTGAAGGTATTGCTGGCACGTCGGCAGCTCGCGAACGTGGTGAAGGCTTCATGAACGCAGTAAAAGGTTCTCAAATGGAGCTCCTTGCTAGCCAACCTGCAGACTTTGATCGTACTAAAGGTTTGAACGTAATGGAAAACCTTCTAGCAGCTAACCCTGATGTTCAAGCGGTATTCGCACAGAACGATGAAATGGCACTGGGCGCACTTCGTGCGGTTGAAGCAGCTGGTAAAGACGTGATGATTGTTGGCTTTGATGGCACTGAAGACGGTATGGCAGCGGTTAAACGTGGCAAACTTGCTGCAACTATCGCTCAGCAACCTGACATGATCGGTGCATTAGGTGTTGAAACAGCAGATAAAGTACTGAAAGGCGAAAAAGTCGAAGAGTACATTCCTGTACCACTTAAAGTAGTGACTGAATAATCACCAGACTCCCTCTCTTGAGGATAGTAAAGCTCTCCTTTAACAAAAGGAGAGCTTTGAATGAAGCAAGCCTGTCTCGTCCAAGTTAATTTCGGCCTGTCATATCAAGGCAACCCCAAGTTAATTTATTTGAGTAAAAAGGAACAATGTATGAATAAACTCATCGTATTGGGTAGTGTGAATGCAGATCATGTGCTGCAAGTTCCTTCTTTCCCTAGACCGGGTGAAACCTTGCACGGTACGAATTACCAAGTGATTCCAGGTGGTAAAGGTGCAAACCAAGCTGTAGCCGCGGCGCGCCTTGGTGGAGATACTGGTTTTATTGCCTGTGTAGGCGATGATGCGTTTGGCATTAACATTCGCGAAGCATTCAAAGCTGATGGTATCAATATCGCGGGTGTGCAATTGGAGCCAGGAACCCCAACAGGTATCGCGATGATACAAGTGGCAGAAAGCGGTGAGAATAGTATTTGTATTTCTGCAGAAGCGAACGCAAAGTTAACTACTGCTCGCGTTGAACCACATAGGGCGATGATTGAAAACGCAAAATATTTGCTGACACAGCTTGAGACTCCTATTGAAGGTATAGAGTATGCGGCAAAACTGGCAAAACAATCGAAAACTAACGTAGTCCTAAATCCCGCACCAGCGATGGCGTTACCAGACTCTCTGCTTGAGTGTGTTGATGTGATCACGCCAAACGAAACAGAAGCGGAAGTACTTACTGGTATTACAGTCACTGACGATGAGTCAGCACAAGAAGCAGCGAATGAACTTCACCGTAAAGGCATTGAAATTGTCATGATTACGCTAGGTTCAAAAGGTGTATGGTTAAGTCAAAATGGTCGTGGAGAACGTATCCCTGGCTTTAAAGTAGATGCTACGGACACCACGGCTGCGGGTGATACATTTAATGGCGCGTTGGTTACTGGTTTAATTGAAGGAAAATCGATTGAAGAGGCGATCGTTTTTGCTCATGCTGCTGCCGCTATTTCGGTGACTCGATTTGGTGCTCAGACTTCCATTCCTTCGCTAGATGAAGTAAAAGAGTTTTTAGAGCAAAAAGCTTAAAATAAGGCGCTGATATTAGGCGACTACAATGGATAAGCAGTAGCGGAGAGCATTGCCCAATGGCAACGATGAAGGACATAGCAAGACTGGCTGGCGTATCCACATCGACAGTGAGTCATGTCATCAATAAAACTCGGTTTGTGAGTGAAGAGATTTCGGAGCGTGTGAATAGCGCAGCGAAAGAGCTGAACTATGCCCCCTCAGCACTAGCTCGTAGCTTAAAAATGAACCGTACACGAACAATTGGAATGTTAGTGACAACCTCAACCAACCCGTTTTTTGGTGAGGTGGTAAAAGGGGTAGAACGTAGCTGTTATCATCAAAACTACAACCTTATTCTGTGCAATACAGAAGGGGATACTGAGCGCATGAGAGCATCTATCGATACGCTTCTGCAAAAGCGTGTTGATGGGCTGATTCTTATGTGTTCGACACTAGAAGGTGAGAAACTGGATATCTTCGACCAGTATCCAACGATACCGGTGGTAGTGATGGATTGGGGGCCTATCCATTTTGAAAGTGACAAAATTCAAGATAACTCTTATCTAGGAGGTTATCTAGCGACTAAGCACTTGATCGAATGTGGGCATAGGGAAATCGGTTGTATCACTGGACCATTGAATCGCCATCAGGCTTTGATGCGTTACGAGGGCTACAAAAAAGCCCTAAAAGAACATTTGCTGCTACTAAATCCCGACTGGATTATTGAGTCAGATTTTGAATGTGATGGTGGAGCTAAGTCTCTAGAGATATTAATGTCTCGTGGTGCATTACCGAGTTCGATATTTGTGTGCAATGACATGATGGCGATGGGCGCCATAAATATCGCTCATGACAAAGGCGTAAAGGTGCCCGAAGAGCTGTCTATAATCGGCTATGATGATATTCACATAGCAAAATACATGACGCCTGCTTTAACAACGATTCACCAGCCTAAATATCGGTTGGGTAAAGCTGCAGTTGAAACCTTGTTAGCCAAAATAGATAAAACGACAGAGGTTCCTGACGTAGTACAGTTAGAGCCAACCCTAGTGGTGAGAAACAGTGTAAAGTCAGTATTGTAGGCTGTTCACGACAAAATAAAAAAAGCACCTCGCATTTGGCAGGTGCTTTTTTGATCTTATTGGTATGTGTTTCAATTACAGCGTTCTACTGAGAATTTACAGCGCGTTAGTGAGAATTTCTCGGCTGACGTCTAGGGTAATTGCTTGATTCTCACCTAACTTAACATAGCCATTTTGCTCAAGCTTCGCTAAGACTGCCTCTACTGCATCAGACTTGTCACCGCTTACTTCGGATAGTTGAGCATCAACATTTAGGCTGGCATAGAAAGCTTCAATTGCACTGATGGTGCGCTCCGCTAGATCATCGCTATCTTCTAATTGGAAGACGTTGCGTCCCATCTGCTCAATCTTTCCACGCTTGAAAGTCATCTGACTGCGTAGCAGTGATGGTTGAATAATCGCCAGTGAGCGAGCGTGGTCGACATTCCAAAGAGCGGTCAGTTCGTGGCCGATCATATGAGTAGCCCAGTCTTGAGGCATCCCTGTACCAATTAACCCGTTGAGTGCTTGGTTAGCTGTCCACATTAAGTTTTCACGCCACGAATCGTCACGTTGCTCAAACTTAGCCCCAAGTTGAAGCAGGTTACGTAGCAGCACTTCGGCATACCCTTCTTGAACCATATTGCCTGTCTGAGTAGTGATGTATTGCTCACAAACGTGAACCCATGCATCAACAAGCCCATTAATAAGTTGACGCTCTGGCAGTGTCTTCATTGCATCCGGATCAAGTACTGCGAACTGAGGACGAACTAGTGGTGTCATGAAGCCCAGCTTTTCATGAGTCGACTTCTTGGTGACAACCGCCCCCATGTTTGACTCGGAACCTGTTGCTGGTAACGTCAGTATTACTCCGATAGGCACAGCAGTTTCGGGTTTATATTGGCCTGTAATTAAGTCCCAGCTGTCGCCATCGTGTAATGACGCTGCGGCGATGTACTTAGTTCCATCAATAACAGAACCACCACCCACTGCGAGCAAATAATCAACGCCTTCAGATTTAACCAGTTCGATAGCCTTGTCTAAGGTCTCTTTAGTAGGGTTGGCTTCTACGCCTGAGAACTCTAACCATGTGTGATTTTGCAAAGCTTCAACGACTTGATCGTAAACTCCGTTGCTTTTAATGGAGCCGCCGCCATAGACAACGAGTACTTTGGAGGACGTTGGTATGCTAGAAGAGATCTGTGCAATTTGGCCTTGGCCGAAATGAATTACTGTAGGATTTACGTAGCTAAATTTCATGGTATTGCCTCACATTCCAATGTAGTAAATGCACCTTAATTATGGAGAGGGTGCATTGCATTTATGCTACTTATGTTTGGGGCAAATAGATCAGGCTTCAAGTGTTAAACCTGATCTATCTGTAATGATGGACGAATTAATGCGCAGTTAAGAGCAATTAGGAGATAGGCCAGCAATCTCTCGTTCTTGCTGTAGTTCTTTATGGAATGCTTCTAACTGGGTTTGTGCGACGGCAGGATCGTTGATGGATGAACTCATCTTAACGAATTTGCTCACCGCTCGATCAACGCCCTCAGTGTTATCACGGTCAAAGTCGATCAGAGCCTGCATAGCGACTCCTGCTTCCTTATAAGATTCTTGAGATGCATTCTCGGCAGCAAGTGCTGAGCGGTATGCCTTATCGTGTTGACAGGAAATTAATGCGTTCACCGAAGCATCGATATCGGGACCAAAATCTAACGAGGGCTTAGCGGGTGCAGGTGCTTTCTGCTGTTGTGCTTCTTGTTGTTGGTCTTTAGCATATCCATCTACGGCTCCGGCAGTACCGCCAGCTAGAGCCCCTGCCGTAACATTTCGACTCAATCGGTAGGTGTCTACTTCGCCATCAACGATTAGATCGGTAAGTGCCCCCAACATACCAGCAGAGACCGCACCAACTGCCGCGCCTTCTGCAGCCCCTTGTGTAGTATTGGCGCCACAGCCCAATAGTAAGACAGAAGAAATGGCGACAGCTAATAACGAACGTACTTTCATGATCAATTCCTTGTCATTGATAGTTATTGAGCCAGTATAGGATGGATCTGCAAATTTTTCTCCATTTAATTAGTATGTTAGCGAAGTATTTAACATATTAAACTGACGCAAGATCGATTCATTATTTAATTAACTTCGGTGGTATTGGGAAGAAATATAAAACTCTGTTATTTAACCTATCGAATCATTATTAATCTGTATTCTTGACGCAAAATAAGTGTCCCGTCATTTCAGTGTAACAGCAATTAATTGCGAGACATTTCTTAAAAACCATCAATAGAATTCTCAATAACGGCTCAAAAGTTACACTTTATTTTTGTCGTATCTAAAGTGTGTTTCTGAGATGTAATTGAATTGTAAATTCACAAAAAAGTCGTAGTCCTTATGATTCATTGCATCATTGTGAAATTTTCTACTAGTTAAGAAAGGATTCGTAATGGAACATACTAGAAAGCTCACACCTACATTGAAGGTAGGTTCTCTAAGCTTATTAGCACTGGTTTGTGCTGCTTCACTATATGGTAATAATGCCCAAGCGAACACATCACAAACGGACTGTCGTCCAGATGGCTTATATCAGACACCAGGCATAACGGTACCTTATTGCACTATTTATGATGCAGAGGGGAGAGAGTTGATGGGGGCAGACCACCCACGTCGAGTAATTGGTTACTTTACGAGTTGGCGTTCAGGGAGTGATCCTCAGGCTGCCTACTTAGTTAAAGATATTCCTTGGGACCAATTAACTCATATCAACTACGCGTTCGTCAGTATAGGCTCAGATGGCAAAGTTAATATTGGCGACGTTAATGATCCGAATAATGTAGCTGTAGGTCAGGAATGGCCTGGTGTGGAAGTTGACCCTGCGCTTGGCTTTAAAGGCCATTTTGGGGCGTTAGCGACAGCGAAAAAGAAACATGGTGTAAAAACCCTGATCTCTATAGGAGGTTGGGCTGAGACCGGTGGTCATTTCGCTACCGACGGTACACGAGTTGCTGACGGTGGTTTCTATACTATGACTACTAATGCTGATGGCTCGATTAATCATCAAGGAATTGAAACCTTTGCTACTTCAGCCGTTGAAATGATGAGAACGTATCAGTTTGATGGTTTGGATATTGACTATGAATATCCTACCTCAATGGCAGGCGCGGGTAACCCAGATGACAAAGCGTTTGCAGAAAGCCGAAGAGCGCATCTTTGGAAGTCTTATGAAGTGTTGATGAAAGTACTGCGTGAGAAACTGGACGCGGTCAGTGCTCAAGATGGTGTGCATTATATGTTGACGATTGCGGCACCTTCCTCAGGCTACTTACTGCGTGGTATGGAAACCATGTCAGTGACCCAATATCTTGATTATGTGAATATTATGTCCTACGACCTCCACGGAGCCTGGAATGACCATGTAGGCCATAACGCAGCCCTTTATGACACAGGTGAAGACTCTGAACTGGCACAATGGAATGTCTATGGAACAGCAGCTTATGGTGGCATCGGGTACTTAAACACTGATTGGGCTTATCATTATTTCCGTGGTTCCATGCCTGCTGGTCGAATCAACATTGGTGTTCCGTACTATACCCGAGGATGGCAAAACGTTTCTGGTGGCAACAACGGCCTATGGGGACGTGCACCACTTCCGAATCAATCTGAATGCCCAGCGGGAACGGGAGAAGGAGAGAAAAACAACTGTGGATACGGTGCTTTAGGTATCGACAATATGTGGCATGATAAGGACGTTAACGGCAATGAAATGGGCGCAGGTTCTAACCCTATGTGGCATGCGAAGAACTTAGAAAAGGGTATCTGGGGCTCCTATGCACAAGCCTATGGTTTAGATCCTGTAAACGACCCAAGCGATAAGTTTGTAGGAACCTACACTCGTAACTATGACAGCGTTGCCGTCGCACCTTGGTTGTGGAATGCAGAAAAGAACGTTTTCCTTTCTACTGAAGATGTAGAATCTATTGATGTAAAAGCGCAATACGTTATTGATAAAGAAATTGGTGGCATCATGTTTTGGGAACTTGCGGGTGACTACAACTGTTATGTACTAGACGCTAATGGTAATCGTGGAGCGGTTGATCTTACGGAACAAGCATGTGCAACTGGTAATGGTGAATATCATATGGGTAATAGCATGACCAAAGCCATGTACGACAAATTCTTGAGTGCTAGCCCGTATGGCAATAAAGTTGCTACGGGAGCGATACCAACTGAGGCTGTTGATATTGCTGTTTCTATCGATGGTTTCAAAGTAGGTGACCAAAATTACCCAATCAATCCTAAAATCACTTTCACCAACAATACAGGCACCGACATTCCAGGTGGCACTGAGTTTCAATTTGATATTCCAGTATCGGCACCGGACAACGCTAAAGACCAGTCTGGCGGTGGACTAAAAGTTATCGCTTCTGGTCATACTAGAGCGAATAATATCGGTGGTCTAGACGGACCAATGCATCGCGTCGCCTTTACGCTACCAAGCTGGAAGAGTTTAGCTGCTGGGGCGATCTATGAACTGGATATGGTGTACTACCTACCTATCTCAGGTCCTGCTAATTATGCGGTCAATGTTAATGGTGTCGACTATGCATTTAAGTTCGAACAGCCTGATCTTCCTCTTGCTGACTTGAACGCTGGTGGTGGGAATAATGGCGGTGGCGATGGAGATGGAGATGGTAACTCTGGAACGTGTAATACCACCGGAGTAAATACTTATCCAAATTTCCCTCAAACGGACTGGAAAGGTGACCCTAGCCACGCGAGTGGTGGTGATAAAATGAGTCACAACGGAGTGGTTTACAAAGCGAAATGGTGGACGAACTCGGTGCCAGGAAGTGACGGTAGTTGGGAACAAGTCTGCGTTATCTAATAGATAGCAACTAAACAACAAAGCCGCCAAGTTATATTGGCGGCTTTTGTAATTTCTGTCATAGAGTTTTAGTCTACAAATACATAGCCTTCCGGTACAACAACAATACCTTTCTCTGAGATATGAAAACGCTCCGCGTCTTGTGATGGGTTTAGGCCAATCACTGTACCGGCAGGAATGACAACGTGCTTGTCGACAATACAGTTTGCTAATTGACAGTTTTCACCGACGGTAACCTCTCCAAACAAAATACTGTCAGCAATGGTCGCACCATCATTGATTCTTACGTTGGATGACAGAATGGAGTGGTGGACTGAACCACCAGAATTGACCACACCGTTGGCGATAATCGAGTTAATAAATATGCCTTCGTTCCCAGTCGCAGAAGGGACAGTGCGTGCTGGAGGCAACTGAGGTTCATATGTCCGTATTCCCCAGTTTTCTTGATATAAATTCATTGGTGGAACAGGCTCTAGTAAGTCCATATTCGCCTCATAGAACGAATCAATAGTGCCGACATCTCGCCAGTAGCAATCTCGTGCCACGCGGCCTTTATCTTGGCCGAAGTTGTAAGCATAAACACCTTGTGAGTCTATCAACTTAGGAATGATATCCTTTCCGAAATCGTGACTTGAACTATCCAGTTCAGCGTCATCTTCTAGAGCTTGCTGAAGTGTTTCCATATCAAATACATAGATGCCCATAGAGACAAGGGAACGACGAGGGTCTGTCGGCATGGCCGCTGGATCTGCTGGCTTTTCAGCAAATGCTGTTACTTGCAACTCAGCATTGGTCGCCATTACTCCAAACGCACTGGCTTCATCTCGCGGAACGTCCATACAAGCAACCGTAAGTTTAGCGCCAGTTTGTTTGTGCTCTTCAACCATAGCAGCGTAATCCATACGATAGATATGGTCGCCTGACAACACAACTACGTGCTTAGCGTCACTTCGTGAGAGGAGCCACATGTTGTGATAAATAGCATCGGCAGTGCCTTCATTCCATTTGCCGCCTTTTCTCATTTGCGGTGGTACGACGGTAATAAATTCTTTTAGTTCAGGATTGAAGATCGACCAACCGTCTCGGATATGTTTATGTAAGGAGTGAGACTTGTATTGGGTGAGAACCAGAATTTGCCGTAGTCCAGAATGCAAACAGTTGGTTAGCGTAAAGTCGATAATTCGGTATTTGCCACCGAAGGGTACGGCAGGTTTAGCGCGGTCATCGGTTAGAGGGCTTAACCGTGACCCCATGCCTCCTGCGAGAACAATCGTAAGGACATCTTGCATCGTCTTCTCCCTGAATGTGTGCAATTTTTATGGGGGTCTATTAATCCTTACAAGATCTACGCCATACCGTAACTTACTGATTATTCAAAGCTATGGAGTTCCTTAAATAGAGTTTTGCACCATTTTAGTGATGTCTATTCGAAAATTGCACCCGAATAGCAGCAGTGATATCGCATTGACTCAATATGGTGCAAATTGCAGAATATTAACTTCGATAGTTATGGAAATGTCATGTGTCACAAATATATATTTAAAGAATTGATATAGTCTTCCAAACCGATAAGAACAGGTGTTCTCAATGAGATTTATATTGCGCGCTATTGCTGCCTTACTACTACTGTTTTCCCTACCGAGCCTGGCATTAAGCCCATCGGATGTCGTCATCAAATCTGACCAATCTATGAGAGGCGACTCAAGCTATACCGAACTGACCATGCGTATTATCAGGCCTGATTGGACGAGAACAATGAGTATGAAGAGTTGGACCAAAGGGCAAGATCTTTCCCTTGTTTTGGTTACAGCACCTGCAAAAGATAAAGGCTCTGCCTCGCTAAAACGTCAACGGGAAATGTGGAACTGGTTACCGAATATTGAGAGGGTGGTAAAGATTGCGCCATCTATGTTGGGACAGTCATGGATGGGATCGGACTTTACCAATGATGACCTCATAAACCAGTCTTCTATTGTGGTTGATTACACACATGAGTTAGTGAAAGAAGAGAGTTTCGATGGTGAGCAAACTTGGGTCATTGACGCGTATGCTAAGCCGGATGCGCCAGTAGTTTGGAGTAAGGTAAGACTGTGGATTTCAAAAGAGACCTTCTTACAACGTAAAGCGGAGTTCTATGATGAGTTTGATGAGAAGGTAAATACAATGCAAACCTTTGACATCAAGGAATTAGGTGGACGTAAAGTGGCAACACGTATGGAGATGATTCCAGCTGATAAACCCGGACAGAAGACAGAAATGATCACTCATCAAGCACAGTTTAATTTTGCTATTGAAGACAGCTTCTTCTCTCAAAGCCAAATGAAAGCGTTACGCGACTAGCGCCTACATGAAAACAAGGAGTGAGCGTTCATCATGTTATTAAAACTGGCTTGGCGAAATCTGTGGCGACAAAAACGCCGAACCTTGCTAACTGCATCGGCACTGGCATTAGCCCTTTTTTTGTCTCTGTTAACTCGTAGCTTTCAAGAAGGAAGCTACAACGCCAACATAGATAACGCGGCACGCTTTTATACCGGTCTCATTCAATTACAGCACCCAGAATATGCCGAAAGCAATAGTATCGATGATGTGATATCGGGTGACCTGGAGCAGTTTCCTTATCTAAAGAACATGAACAGTGTTAGCTATATTTTGCCGAGACTTGAGTCTGTAGCATTGGCTGCGGCCGATGACCGCTCTAAGGGTGTGTTGGTTTTGGGCGTGGATCCAGAAGCAGAAGATCGCTATTCACATATTAGTAGTAAAGTCAGTTCTGGGAATTTTATCGATTCTGACAGTAACGGTGTTTTATTGGGTGAAGGACTAGCCTCGTACTTAAAACTGAACGTAGGTGATGAAATAATACTCTACGGGCAAGGTTACAGAGGACACACTGCTGCGGGGCTTTACACTGTAAATGGATTGCTTCATTTCCCAGTGAAAGCACTGGATAACCAAATGGTTTATATGCCGATCAAGCTTACACAAGAGCTATACAGTACTGGTGATCAAGTCACTTCTTGGGTATTGCACACCGACTCCCTTGATGACGTTGCAACTGTCGAAACAAAGCTTAAAGATCATTATCAGGATCAATTGAAAGTTAGGGATTGGCAAGACCTATCCCCTGAAATGGCGCAACAAATTGCCTTGGATCGTGCAGGTGGAATTTTCTTAATTTACATCTTATATGGCATTGTTGGTTTTGGTTTGTTTGCGACTGTCATGATGATGACATTGGAACGGCAGCGAGAGTTTGGCGTCATGCTTGCAACGGGTATGGTGCGACGTCAACTACTGGGATTGTTATTCATTGAATCGGCGTTCATTTGTCTTTTAGGTATTGTTATCGGTACGCTATTGACCATGCCAGTTCTGGGTTATTTCTTCTTAAATCCTATCGAGATAACAGGTGATGCCGCTCAAATGATGCTTGAAGCCGGCTTTGAGCCGATTCTTCCGGTTCACCTCGATCCTTCGTTATTTATGACCCAAGCCGTGGCTGTCACGTTCATCTTATTATTGTGTCTAGTCTACCCAAGTTGGCGTCTCTATCGTCTCAATCTGGTTTCTGCGCTAAAAGGGGGATCACATGCTCATTAAATTGGCGTGGCGTAATCTATGGCGCAACAAAATTCGCACCGGGATCATGGCGGGCGCTATGGTATTCGGACTGGTGGGGGTGGTTGCCATGATGGGATTCATGAATGGTATGACTGACAACATGGTCCATAATGCTATTGCTTGGCAAACCAGTCATTTACAGATCCATAATCAAAGGTTCGATGAGAATCCTGATATTAAAGACACAGTAATTGGTGATAAGCAAATTGAAGCTGCACTTGAGGCAAACTCGAATATCAATCAGTGGGTATCTAGGTTCGTTGTGGATGGCATGATGGCATCAGCTCGCAGCACCCGTGGTGTAACGGTATTGGGCATAGACTCGGCCAATGAACTTGACTTTGCACCAATTGCGGAACGTCTCGTTGATGGGGAGTGGCTTGATGAAAAAGGTCGCAATCCGATATTAGTGTCGGCCAAAAATGCGCAGCGTCTAAAGCTTCGCGTGGGCTCTAAGGTGGTGATTACGTTTACCGACCCTGAAGGAGAGGTAACGGGAGCCGCATTCCGAGTTCGCGGTATCTTTAAAACGCCATCATCTGCTTACGATGATGGTCACGTCTTAGTCCGAAAGTCTGACATCCAATCTCTGGCAAAACTTAATGGAGTTCATGAGTATGCCGTCCAAGTAACCGCAAAGGCCAACGCTAACAGTGAGGAGCAAGTACGACATGTTGTCTCAGACCTGCAGTCGCTTATTCCAAGTGGTAACGTGGTACAAGGTTGGTATCAATTGCAACCGCTATTGGCAACCATGATTAATACGATGAAAATCAGTAATCAAGTGATGTTGACGGTTTTTGTTGTGGCGATGGCGTTTGGTATCGTCAATATCATGTTGATGTCGGTTTTTGAACGTACTCAAGAATTTGGCGTTTTAATGGCCGTGGGAATGCAAAAGCACAAAATTTTTATGTTGGTGATGCTAGAAACTGTGTTACTAGGTAGCTTAGGTGCCATTCTAGGTATTGTATTTAGCAAAGCACTTATTGCTATTTTAGGTCACACGGGGTTGTCACTTGGCTCTATGGCGCAAGGGTTAGGTGCTTATGGTGTAGATACGTTACTGTTCCCAACGGTCTCCAATGAACAATACCTGATGGTATTTGTTACCGTGTTTATCGCCTCTATAGTGGCTGCGCTCTATCCTGCACGACAAATCCTTAAACAGAAGCCCGTTGAAGCCATGTCTGATAAGAAATAATCAAAAGGTAAGTGAATTGAGATGACCATAGAGATTAAGCAGCTTAATAAAATCTATAACCCAAAAAGTGAATTTCCGGTGCATGCGGTTCAAGACTTATCTTTGACGATTGAGCAGGGAGAGTTTGTTGCCATTATGGGACCTTCGGGATCAGGAAAAACTACTATCCTCAATATGTTAGGGGGCATTGATACCCCTACATCTGGAGAAGTATGGATTGAGGAAAGCAACATTTGTGAGCTATCTGAGAAACAACTCATTGCATTTCGCCGTGACAACATCGGGTTTATCTTCCAGGACTATAGTTTATTACCTGTCTTGACTGCTCAAGAGAATGTCGAGTTTGTCATGCAACTACAAGGCGTAGCAGAGAAGCAGTGCCAGCAGCGTGCGAGTGAGTTATTGGTCCAAGTGGGGCTTGAAAATCAGAAAGATAAACGGCCACCAAAAATGTCTGGGGGACAACAGCAACGTGTAGCCGTCGCACGTGCTCTAGCGCCAAGACCACGATTTGTGATGGCGGACGAACCGACAGCAAACCTAGACGCCAAAAGTACCGCAGAACTTTTAGATATAATGCAACATCTGAACGAAGTGGAAGGAACGACATTTATATTTTCCACCCATGATCCTCGAGTGATAAAAAGGGCAAAGCGCGTCATTGTGTTTGAAGATGGCAAACTGGCGTCCGACAAATTGCATACTGAGCTTACCACGGAGCTCGAACACTAGTTATGTGGAAAAAGTTAGTCACCACCATTTTTATCGTTGGCGCAGCTGTCTATATGGTAGAAGTGAAAGCGGAGATACCGGGGTTACAGCCAGAGAAGAACTGGGACCTAACTGGTTATGTGAAATACATGGCGACAGGAGGCATTCCAGATCACGGAGAGAATACTTTAGATCACCTTATACATCAGCGATTTAACTACGAGTATCGCTTCTCTTCCTCATTTCGTTTTAATGCAGGCATGCGCAATAGAGTACTCGCTGGCGATAGCTTGAATGCGCCGTTCTATTCAGAGATTATTGCGGCGGACAACGGATATTTTGACCTATCAAGAAACCTGGTCGATAACGACAACATGATCATCAACAGTCAGTTTGACCGTTTGTATTTTGATTGGAAAGGGGATGACTGGAGCTCAAGAATAGGACGTTATCGAGTCAATTGGGCGATGAACACCATTTGGAATCCTAACGATCTGTATAACTCGTACTCGATATACGACTTTGACTATGAAGAAAGACCAGGAACCGATGCGATATCGCTCAGCCGCAAACTTGGATTTGCGAGCAGTATAGACTTTGTCTACAGTCCCAACAAAGACAGCAATTTACAGAGATATTCTGCTCGCTATCTATTTAATCACAACGGTTGGGACATGCAGGTTCTAGCTGGACGATCAGGTTTGGATTACGTTCTAGGTGGTGGTTTTGCCGGTGATATTAGTGGTGCTGGGTTTCGAGGGGAGTTGACATGGTTTGACCCATGGAAATCCGAGTATCAAGGTCAATCTTATGAAAAGACCATCGTATCAAGTATTGAGACTGACTATAGTTTTGGTGGAAGACGCAATTGGATAGGGCGAGCATCGGTACTTTATATTAGTGAACCACAACAAGCGATTGATGCGGCGGTATATTTAACTTTACCTCTCACCGCGAGAACTCTGAGCTTTACTAAATTCACGGGCTACGCCGATTTAGGTTTCGACATTACACCATTGTCGCGAATTACCATGTCTGGTAGTTACTATCAAGATGGTTCTTTTTTCGTTGGTTTGTCGAACAGCTACTCATTATCTGATGACTGGCAATTACTTACCGTATTACAGCGTTTTGATGGCAGTTCTGGAAGTTTGTTTGGAGCAACACCCTCAACACTGCTGTTTGCCAACATCAAATGGTCGTTCTAATTACTTAGATGATGAGTCGTTTTTTCTAGAACTAACCGAAACCATGCACTGAAGGTTGCTGGCTCCGCCTTCATCGCTTGCTCGATATCAGACTGCGGCCACCATTCACACTGTTCTGCTTCGTCTGCATTAAGGTTGAACTCGACCTTGTTCGATTCAGCAATAACCACGTGATCAAGTTCATTCTCAGTTAAACCATTGCTGAATTTAGCACAATAACTAACGGTACCAATATCGATGAGTTCGAGTGGGGTCGTTATGCCAAGCTCTTCGACAAGACGACGTTGTGAAGCCGAGATAATCTCTTCATCTGGACGTGGATGTGAACAGCAGGTATTACTCCATAATCCACCACTGTGATATTTATTGATCGCGCGTTTCTGAAGTAAGAACTCAAGTTGGCCAGCGTTATAACGATAAATAAGCACTGAAAAAGCCAGATGTTTAAGGCCTAAACGGTGGGCTTCCAGCTTCTCTTCGGTACCGATTGGTTTCCCAAATTTATCGACGACGACAACCAGTTCACAACTCATATTCTATCTCACGCTTGCTTAATGACCGCTTTGAACACTGCGGTTTTTCTTTTATTTCACTGCGCCAACCAGCGAGGGCGCGCATCATAGCACAAAAGATCCAGTGATGGAGAGTGAAGGGGAAGATTAATTCACAACATTGATACTAAAGATGAAGAGAGATGGATCATTGATGTATTGATTGGACTCATTCTTTCAGATGTGGATGAGAGTAGCGTTGGTACTTCGGTAACTGATTTCTTAGATTATTGAACGTCGCTCTAGCACTTTGGGTTGAGAGTTTATTCATCAACCAGTCGGGTAAAATTCCGCCAGGGTCAGCATAGGCTTTGTATTCGATAAGTGTCGTACCATTAGTCAATTTTTGTAGATTCCAACTCGCATCGACAGAGGTAATTCGAATATAACCTTCTTGTATCGGTAATGAAGATTCAGGAGCATCGTTAATTTCGATAGTGAAACCATAATCGTCGACCCAATACTTCGAGTAGGTAACCATATCGCGGTCTCTCGCTGGCCACGGTGCTTTAAACTGGGTATAAACAATGTTTTCGTTGATTGATATTTGCCTTAACACTCGGCTATGGCTGGCGTTATCTATCCAGTTGGGGACGTTTTCACTATCTTCTAATAAGGTTAAGAAGGCGCTATAAGTTGTTGGTGTAAACATTTGCGCTCGGATTTCGACTAAGCCATCGGTGTGTTCTCGAGTGTAGATAGTGATTCCGTCATTATCACTGTCAAATTGCCAATAGCTATTTTCTTCAGCACTTAATGAGCCTGTCAGCAGTATTGTCGAGAACAGTATAATGATGCGTAAAACGTCCATGTTTCACCTGTTGGATGTCGATTTCTTGCATTAAGCATATACAATTTTATTCGAAAAATCAGGGTAGTAGACATTTGAAGTAAAAGAATGGAAGTAGAAGTAGATAGCTAGAAGTAGGGAAAGGCTTCCCAAAAAGTAAGAGCCAACAGGGCTAGGCGCACTTGTTGGCTCTTTAGGTTGTTATGAATATTAGCTTTCGTTACGCTTTCGGCTTACCAAGTGATTTGACGCCGCCGCTGCTAATAACGCACCGCCAATCACCAAGGTTTGATAATAAGCAGGCACGAGAGTGAGCATCCCAACCGTTAAGGTCATGATAATCAGCGCACCAACAAATGAACGCAATACTTTACCTTCACCGCCACTAAACGCCGTACCACCAATTAACACCACAAGAATCGCGGTCAACTCCATACCGTCACCCGACAGTGGGTCACCAAGCGACATAAAGCTTGAGCGCGCAATGCCTGCGAGCGCAGCTGTTGCACCGACAATAGCGTAGAGCGTGAAGACGACTAGCCCAGTCTTAATTCCCGATAATTTAGCCGCGGTAGGGTTACCACCCGTCGCTGCGGCGTACTTACCTAGTAAAGAGCGGTTCTGTAGGATGATGAGCAGAGCCGTAACCCCCACCGCTACCCAAAACGCCATTGGCAAACCAAGTAAAACCGCATCGCGACCATAGTCGTTAAACCATGCTGGCATTTTTAGATCGCCCATGGACTTGATGGCTGACACGCCATCTTCTACTAGAAGCAGTGCGATGCCTTTATATAAACTCAGGGTAATCAAGGTGGCAATAACGGGCGTAATATTAAACTTCACCACTAACAAGCCGTTGAAAGCGCCCAGCAATACACCACAAAACACGGTAATGGAGAAAGCCGCCCACATTGGAACACCATTGATGGCGAGGAGGGCATATATGACCGCCGTGAGTCCCATGGTGCTCCCAACGGATAAGTCGATGTAGCCAGAAACCATTAGCAAGGTAAAGGCGCCGGCTAGCACCAACAGTGGGGCGGAGACTCGTAAAATGTTGATGACGTTTTTCTTATACAGAAAGTTTCCGCGCTCAAACAGTGCGTATTGATCTAAGTTAACGCTACTTAGAAAAATAACAATCGCTGCTAATACAAAGTAGATGTAATAGTTACGGAAAAACTCGGCCACTTGTCCGCCTAATGCTGGGGCTGGTGATGAATTAAGTGATTTGGTTGAATCGGACATAACGTTTCCCCTCCTTATTTGTTTCTAAGGGACAGTGCCCAAGTTTGAGCAGTAATTGCTAAGAAAACGGCGACCGCTTTGAGTATGAATTGCCAATCTGGTGAGAGGGTTAACCCAGTTGCAGCCGAGGTTACCACCGCCAAGATAATGGCACCAAAGAACATGCCAATGACAGAACCGAAGCCGCCAGCAATAGCAATACCGCCAAGTAGCGCAATAACCAATGCGTCAAACTCCATCAGTAAACCACGATTAGAAAAGCCTGACTTAAACTCTGAGGAGAGCAGGATGCCAACAATGCCGGCTACTAGTGCACTAAATAGATAGAGGTAAGTAATGTGTTTTGAATTGTCGATACCTGACAGCTTGGCGGCTTCAGGGTTGGCGCCAATCCAATAGGTGATGCGGCCAAACACGGTTTTACGCTCAATAAAAATGGCGACAAAAAATAGAATGAGCATAAACAGCACGGGGAATTGCATTGAGGTGCCAAACACCTTCAAATTGCCTAGCAAGCCAAACTCCTCCGGCAAATTGGTGTTGCGTTGCGAACCTTGAGTAATCACCTGAGCGATACCTCTCGCCACCATCATAGTACCCAGCGTGACGATGATTGATGGGATGCGAAACTTCACGACGAACAGAGCGTTTAGACCACCGATAGCCAGTGCACCCATTAAAGCGCCGACCACGGCTAACCAATAAGGTAATCCTAAACCTGTGGACAGAGCAGAACCGCCACCTATGGCTTGAGCAAACCAAACCGATAGCACGCCTGAAAGCGCAACAATACCGCCAACGGATAGGTCAAAGTTGCCTGAAATCAACAAGAAAGAGACGCCAACACCGAGAGAAATTACTGCCCAGTTATTGGTAATCAGGTTAAGCATGTTTTGAACTTGGAAAAAGTTCGGGACAAACGCTGACGCAACAAGAAAGAGTCCGATAGCGACAAATGCCACTAACAAGGTGATGTACATTTGGTCGCTCACCCTTCGATACTCGACTGGCGAGTGATTAGGCTTTACTGACGTGTTCATTATACTGCCTCCTCAAGGCCACCCGTAGCGGCATTTAAAATAAAGTTAGTGTCGACGTTCGGTCCATTCTTGATTTCAGACACCAGTGAACCGTCATAAAGTAAGAAGATTCGGTCACAAACACCCAAGATCTCTTCGAGTTCTGTAGAAAACACCGCGACTGAGTTGCCTTCGTTGGCGAGGCTTTTCACCAAGTCATATATCTCTTTTTTCGCTCCCACATCGACGCCGCGAGTGGGTTCATCGAGTAGAAGAAGTTTTGCCTGTGAGAACAGACATTTAGCGATAACCACTTTTTGCTGATTACCACCGGAGAGTTTCTCTGTGTGCTTTTCTATTGAGCTGGTGGCAATAGAGAGCTTATCGACGTAATCGATCGCCGCATTCAGCTCATCATTTTCTCTGAATACCCCGAAGTCAGACATTCTTGGTAGATTCATCACTGGGATATTTTCTCGAATGGTTAAATTGGTAAATAAGCCTTGAGTACGACGCTCTTCAGGGACGAGGGCAATACCTGCTGCAATGGCTTCACGTGGCGAATTACCCACATCTTTGCCATTGAGGCGAATTGTGCCAGAGACTTTGTCGGCGCCGAATATCGCTCGTGCGATTTCTGTTTTTCCCGCGCCAACCAAACCATAAAACCCAACGATTTCGCCTTTTTTGATATCAAACGAGACATCTTTGAGGCGGTGGTTATTAAGGCGCTGCGCCGCCAGGAACACTTCATCGGTAATGGCGTCGCGCGGGGAATAATCGTGCATGATGCTGCGACCAATCATCATATCGATAAGCTCTGCGCGGCCATCGACTTCAGACATGGGTTTAGTTGCGATGTGTTTGCCATCGCGCATGACGGTGACGCGGTCGCCTAGGGTTAAAATCTCATCCAGTTTGTGAGAGATATAAATAACCGTCACGCTTTGTTCTTGTAGCCTACGAATAACGGTAAAAAGTCTTTCGACTTCTCTTTCCGACAACGCAGCTGTTGGCTCATCCATAATGATGACGTTCGCGCCAGATGATGCGGCACGGGCAATTTCAATAATCTGCTTTTGAGCGACACCTAAGGTCGAGACGCGAGCATATGGGTCGATAGACGGCTCGATGGTCGCTAAGGTCTCGATTACGCGATCCTCTAGATCTGATTTAATTAAAAAGCCAAATCGGCTCTGTTCCATACCCAGCGTTAAGTTTTCAAGTACAGTCAATTCATCAACGACGTGTAGCTCTTGGAATAAAGTGGCGATGCCCGATTCACGTGCTGACTGAGTGCCAGTAGGTCGGTAATCCTTACCGTTCACTTTCATAGCGCCTTGAGTAGGCTGAATAGCACCGGTGATCATTTTTACCAATGTGGATTTTCCTGCGCCGTTCTCGCCAATCAAGCAGTGAACGGTACTTCGTTCAATTGCAAAGCTCACATCGTTAACTGCCCGAACACCGGGGTAGTCTTTAATCAGCCCTTCAATTGATAATACAGGTGTTGAATTGTGACTATTCAAGATGATCTCTCCTTCAGTGGTTGCACCTTCGATACTGCTAGGTCACAGATGACATGACAGATGAAGCGAGTTTTTCCTTAACACTGAGATTTTGAATAAATGAGTAACATATAAGGTCGGCGGTCTAGCCGCCGACCTTAAGCCTAGGTTAGTTGCTGAACTGAGCGTCTAGCCATTGCTCTGCATCAGGTTTCGGCATTGACCAGTAAGAGATGGTGTAAGCCTTGTAGAAGAACTCTTCTGCTTGATCTTTTGTCGGTGCGACTTTCTTATTGATCACGTCCATAACCAAGTCGATACGACCACGTGCGGTTTCAATTGGTGGAAGACCCATAGAGACTTTTAGGCTTGATTCAGGGTCATAAATTTGACCAAATTCGACCGAGTCAAAGTCAACACTGGCGACGATCTCTGTCACCGGTTTGCCATCTTTGAACTTGCCGCGACCTAGCTGGTTAAGACCTGCCATTGTGCCGACGGTTAAGTTAGAGGCTTCGGAATAAATTAAGTTAACTTCTGGTTGCTGAGTAAGAAGGTCAACGATGATCTGTTTCGCGGCTTCTTGACCGCCGCTAGCATCAAGAGCGCCTAGGTTTTTCGCTGTTGGATCAACCGAAAGCACACCTTCTGCAAATGGGTTAGTTCGACCAGAACTTACCTCGGTATGGTTTGGCCAACCGAGTTGAACCATGACGATTGGCTTGTCAGGATTCGCTTCTTTCCATGCTTTTGCCATTTGTGCGCCCATATCGAAAGAAACTGTCGCTTCATCACTTCGAGCCGTTGGAATGCCGGTATCAGTGATTGGGCTAAAGAAAGACGTCATAGCGATGTTCTCTTCTAATGCTTCTTCAACACCCGGTGTCGCCGCTTCGCCATCCCAAATATGAAGTGAAGCACCATCAAATGCACCTGCTGCTACTTGGTCAACGTTTTGCGTCATTACCGCTGAATCGGCTTTACCATCGAAGATAACCACTTCAGCACCGTACTTCTCTTTTGCGTAGCGCTTTGCTTCCGTCGCTTGAGATTGGTGGAATACATTAGACAAATCAGAAACGAAAAACGCGATTCGTTCGTTTGCATGTGTTGTGGCAGCTAGGCTTGAAGCGACAATAATACTCGTAGCGATAAGTCCTTTATTAAATATCTTTTTCAAAGTCACTGACTTCATAATTTTCTCCATTTGTATTTGCTATTCACTCGTCGTCTTTGGAGCAACATCTGCTTCGTCTCTATAAACCAGCTTGGTTCTTATTAAGCCAAAAGCAGCACAACACGTTGTTCTAGATGATGTGAATTATCTTTCAGACAGGTGAAATATATTTCACGTGTTAAAAGGTAGTGAACAAAATGTAGCCGGTCAATGCTATATCGATACAATACGTATCACTTTGGTCATTATTTGTGATCTAACGCACTTAAATGGTCAAAACGATACGATTGGTATCATTTTAACTTGTAAAAGTCTTTTTCTATGATTACTTTTTACTCAGATGAAATAAATTTCACACCTTGTTAACCAAGATTGCCAAGATAAAAAGCTATTAAGTGTTAACGAAATGTGAAGCCTATATAAAGGCAGAAAGCAGTAATAAAGGTAGAGATATGACGATGAACGAACGTGACGACATATTGAGACAGACAGCAAAGATCTTAACGTTGCGATACATGGAAAATCGCAGCCAGTCGGATATTGCTAAGCAACTTGGGTTGTCCACAGCGAAAGTGAATCGTGTCATTAAGCAAGCGCATGATGATGGTCTAGTTGAGATTACCTTAAAGCTTCCACAAGAAAGAACGCATACATTAGAACAACGCTTGTTGGAAAAATTTGGCTTGAAAACTGCGGTGATTCAGCCAAGTCTCAGCCAGGATTACGAAGTCGTTACTCGCCAAGTGGCACAGGCAGCAGGTGAACTACTTATAGAAACCATCAAGCCAGACAGCATTATTTGCATCAGTGCGGGCAAAACCATGGCGCAGATTGTTGAGCAGCTAAAACCCATGCACTTTCCGAATGTGAGAGTGGTTCCGGCTACAGGGGGTATCCAGGGGCACCACTTCACAGACGTGAACTACCTAGCAAGCAAATTGGCAGAAAAGCTGGGTGGAACAAGTACCCAACTCCACGCACCGCTTTTTGTAGATACCGACGAACAGCGCAACATCTTGATGGAGATGCGTAGCATTAAAGACGTTCTCGACTTGGCTCGAAACGCAGATATTGCCTTGGTGGGTATTGGTTCCGTCGCCAGTGAAAGTGACAGCTACTATGACCTGCGCTCGTTAAGTGGCCATGAAACTGAAACGCTGATCAGCGCCCAATGTAAAGGGGAAGTACTGGCCCATCTTTATGATGCACAAGGCGATAAATGCGCAGAACACATCAACCAAAAACTTATCGGCCTCAATCTTCAAGAACTCGATAGCATCGAACACAGTTTCGGTGTAGCCGCAACTCGCTCTAAAGTGTCTGCCATGTTAGCGGCATTGAGAGGCGGATTGATCAACGGGTTAGTCTCGGACGAAGACACCGTCGCCAGCGTATTAGAACAAGCAGAATAGGGAATCAACATGCAAACTAGAGAAATTGGAAATTCAGGAATTGAAGCATCAGTCATCGGCCTTGGCACGTGGGCAATGGGTGGTTGGATGTGGGGTGGAACAGATGAGAAAGCCTCCATTGATGCCATTCATGCTTCTTTAGATCACGGCGTGTCTTTAATTGATACCGCTCCAGCGTATGGACTTGGTGTGTCTGAAGAAATAGTGGGTAAGGCAATCAAAGGACGCCGCGACAAGGTAGTACTGGCAACCAAATGTGGTTTGGTTTGGCATACGAATAAAGGTAATCACTTTTTTGATGAGAATGGCAAGCCAGTGCATCGTTACCTTGGTGCTGATGCTATCCAACATGAAGTGGATCAAAGCCTAAAACGTCTGCAAACGGATTATCTCGATCTCTACATTACCCACTGGCAAGACCCAACTACGCCGATTGCTGAAACCATGGAAGCATTATTAGCGCTAAAGAAAGCCGGTAAGATCCGCGCAATCGGGATCAGCAACGCTAATCAAGCGGAGTTGGAACAGTATCAACAAACAGGCGTTGTGGACGCGGTGCAAGAGAAATATAACCTCATCGAGCGTCAGTTAGAGCAAACTTTGTTGCCATCAACCATCAAAACTAATGTCGCGTGTCTTAGTTACTCATCACTTGCCATGGGGCTGCTGAGTGGAAAAATCACCCCTGAACGTATTTTCACTGGCGATGACCAGCGCATCACGGATCCTATGTTTACTATCGAAAACCGCCGTTGGGTACAAAAGTTTTGTCAGTCCATTGAGCCAATTGCGCGCCAAAAAAACGTGAGTGTTGCGCAGCTTGTGATTGCAGCGACACTGCAGCAACCCGGTATCACGTATGCCCTCTGTGGTGCACGCAATTCCGCGCAAGCAATTGAGAACGCCGCAGCAGGAACTGTGGTGCTAACTCAGGAAGAGGTGAAGTTTATTGATGCAAAATCCCATGAGTTTTTTGGCGAGTTGGAATTGGCGTAACGACGCATCGTAAGGAAAGCGGAAAACAGTGGCAGGGAGCAACAATGAATAACAACTCAACCGCCTTTAGGCGATTAAAAGAGAATAGTAACTTTGACGTCGTGGTCATTGGCGGAGGAATCAATGGTATTAGCGTTTTTCGAGAACTGGCATTGCAAGGTGTGAAGGTCTTGTTAGTCGAGAAAGATGACTTTTGTTCTAAGGCCAGTGCTGCGCCATCTCGCATGATACATGGCGGACTTCGCTATCTAGAAAATGGTGAGTTTCAATTGGTGAAAGAAGCACTCTATGAGCGAAATCGCCTACTTGATAACGCGCCTCATTTTGTTGCTCCTTTAGAAACCACCATTCCTATTTTCTCTACTTGGTCGGGTATGTTTGACGGCCTGTTTAAGTTCTTAGGATTGAAAGACAAGCCTTCACAGCGTGGCTCTGTGGTCATCAAAATTGGGCTGAGTCTTTACGATTGGTTCACCAAGCGTGATCAATTGATGCCAAATCACCAGATGCACTCATCTCGCTCAACACAAAAACGCTGGCCGATGATGGGGGGGGACGTAAAGAGCAGTGCCACATACTTTGATGCGTGGATTAGCTCACCCGAGCGCCTCGCCTTGGAATTGATTCAAGAAGGGGTAGAAGCGGGTGGCGTTGCACTCAATTACACTATGGTCTCTGGGTTAGAGCAGGGGCAGTTGACGATTTCTAATCACGACGCTGCGGAGTCTATTCAAGTTAAAACGCACCATGTGGTCAACGCGACAGGTGCTTGGGTCGATACGACCAATGGATTACTGACTGCACCTAGCCAGTATATGCAGGGGACAAAAGGGTCACATATCATCGTCGATAACGCAGATCTGCTGGCTGAGCTGGATGGCAATATGCTGTTTTATGAAAACAGCG
Source organism: Vibrio mediterranei (assembly GCF_900088415.1). Taxonomy (GTDB): domain Bacteria; phylum Pseudomonadota; class Gammaproteobacteria; order Enterobacterales; family Vibrionaceae; genus Vibrio; species Vibrio mediterranei. The sequence goes on along the minus strand of NZ_FLLQ01000001.1, from coordinate 573,325 downwards.
AAGGACGAGTTTGTATCTTGTTCCCGTATTTCGGAAAAGTACTGATTGGCTCGACGGATATCCCCGTGAGTGACCCTGAATCGGTGCGTTGTACTGACGAAGAAATTGATTACATTATCGAATCACTTAGAGGCGTGCTACCAAAGCTGGCTATCAGTCGTGAGCAGATCGTCTATCAGTTCTGTGGCGTGAGACCACTTCCGTCAGTCAATACCTCGACCACAGGGCAAATCCCCCGCAGTCATTCATTGAAACAAGACAAGATTGGCGACACTCTTATCTATTCGCTTATCGGAGGCAAGTGGACAACGTTCCGTGCCTTTGGTGAGGAAGTGGCAGATGAACTTTTAGCATCGTTAGGTAAAACGCGAGTTTGCGATACCAAACAAAGAGCAATAGGTGGTGGTAATAGTTACCCTGTCACTGATTCGTCAAAAGCGACTTACTTAGCCTCATTAAGTGAGCGTCATCCGCAATATTCACAACGCCAAATGGAAACTTGGTTTCAGCGCTACGGCACGGCCTGTGAATCACTGCTTGGTGCACTTCAAGGAACACAAGATAAAGCGCTGTCGTCACTCGATGACTACACCCAAGGCGAGCTCAAGTTCATTCTGGAACGTGAGTATGTATCGACAACGTTGGATGTGCTGCTTCGCCGTACCTCGATAGCGATTGAAGGCAAGTTAACTGAGGAAAGCTTCGAGGAGATTTCCAATTTGGTCGCTGACCACTTTTCTTGGAGTCAAAGCGAGCGCGATAAAGATAGAGCTCAATCAAAGCAAGTGTTGCTGGATTTCCATGGCGTTGAATTGGACGCCTTACCAAAAGTTTCAAAACCCACATTACAACCTACCGTTACGGAAAATGAACAACTATTAGATGGAGAAGAGTATGTATTTAACCAGTAAAGTCAGGATGAATCGCCTATTTAAGCAAGGGCGTTGTTTGGATGTGGCTATCGACCACGGCGTGTGCAACGAGCCTTCATTTTTAGATGGGCTAGAAAACATGTCTTCAGTGGTAAAACAACTAGTGGATGCCAAGCCAGATGCGATTCAGATGAATGCGGGTCAAGCTGACTTACTGCAAACTGTCGATGGCAAAGACAAACCTGCACTGGTCATGCGAATCGATTTGGGTAACCCATATAACGCAGAGCGTCACCGCCACATGTGGGCATTACTACAAAATGCGGAGCAGCCTCTTATTCAAGCCCTTCAAATGGATGCGGCATGCGTCGTGGTGAACCTATTCATGTTGCCTGATGAACCTGACTTGTTTAAGCAATGTGTTGCTAACATCAGTAAGGTCAAAGCTGAGTGTGAGAAATACGGTATGCCACTGATGATCGAACCGTTGGTGATGCAGCCTAACAGCCAAGGACAGGCTTATATGGTCGACGGTGACTGCGAAAAGATTGTCACCTTGGTGCGTATGGCACGTGAGCTAGGCGCTGACATTATCAAGGCCGATCCAACCAGCCAAGCGGAAGACTTCCATAAAGTCGTTGAGGCGGCAAGGTGCCCGGTACTGGTTCGCGGCGGTGGACGTGAAGACATTGAATCTGTGTTTAGCAAAGCACGAGCACTGCTCGATCAGGGTGCGCTTGGCATGGTGTATGGACGCAATATTTATCAACACCCAAATCCAAGCCGCGTTGTCGATGCTTTGATGGCTATGATTCACAATGGTGCGTCTACCTCAGAAGCAATGAACATCTACATTGGCGATAAATAGCAGATACAGAACTAAAGCAAGGAGGGGATATGAAGTCATATGCGATAGGAATTGATTGTGGTAACACGGCGATAAAAGCGGCATTGTTCGATGAGCATGGCTGCGAGATAGGTGCTGTAGCCAATAATTATCCGACTCATATCCCTCAACCAGACCACACCGAAGCGGACTTAAACCAATGTTGGTCGCTATGCGCAGAGGTGATCGCTAAGTTGATTGAGCAAACCGGTGTGGACAGCAGTCAAATTATCGCGCTAGGAACCAGCGGTCATGGGAATGGGTTATATCTGCTTGATACTGAACTAAAGCCATTACTTGGTGTTAAGTCTCTGGATAATCGCGCTGCCAGCGAAGTCACCTTGCTACAGGCATCTAAGGGATTCACAGACCTCAAAAAGCGCAATCGGCAAGGCGTGTGGCCATCTCAAACAGCAGTGTTACTTACATGGCTACAGAAGCACCAACCAAAAACGTTTCAAAAAATCGGTCAGGTGCTGTTTTGCAAAGACTATGTGAACTACTGCCTTACAGGGCAGTGCGCGACAGAATGGGGAGATATCACTGCATCGGGTTTGTTCGATTTTGAAACTGACTCAGTGTCTCTTGCGCTTCTAAATCACTACCAGTTGGCAGACATTAGCACCAAGTTGCCGCCGATTTATGAAAGTAATCAAGTGATAGGAACAGTCACTGAAGACGCTGCACGTATAACAAAGCTTAAAGCGGGGACGCCTGTCATTGCGGGTCTGTTCGATGTAGTGGCATGCGCCTATGGTTCACAAGCCAGTGCGTTAGCTGATACCTCGGTCGTCGCTGGCACATGGAATATCAATCAGGTAGTGACTGATGAGCTGCCGCCTGAAGAGGTATTTATGGCGTGCAAATTTGCTGAGAATCGATACTTAGCCATAGAGTCCAGCACCTGCTCAGCATCCAATCTAGAGTGGCTGGTGGAGCGATTCTTCTCTGAGCGAAGAGAGCGTGAAGCAAGCGTTGGCAATAATATTTTCGAACAGTTTAATCGTCAATTGGAAGATGTCGAATTAATGCCAACGTTACCCATGTTCCATCCGTACCTCTACGGACCGACCGGGCAAGATAGCCAATCGGCCAATCTGTTTGGTTTGAAGGGTTGGCATCAGGACATTCACGTGGTCTACGCCTTTTATGAGGGTATTGTATTTGCCCACCTTGAGCATATCCAAAGACTGCGATCGGCAGGGTATGACGTGGATCGAATTGCCATTAGCGGTGGCGCTTCTCGAAGTGAATATTGGTGTCAGTTGTTTGCAGATATATTGGGCGTCACGGTGACGTCGACAAATTGTAACGAGGTCGGGGCAAAAGGCGTGGCGCAACTGGCGATGAGTTCCGTTACTGAAAGTCAGACTGAGCGACTAAGCCCTCAGCCGCAGCCCGATAAGCGTTATGTGCCTAATACTAAGCGCTCGGAGTTCTTTGCGACTCGATATAGTAAGTACTGTCTTCTGAGAGATGCATTACGTTCATTGGGTTGATTGAACCTTGATTATCTCAAGCGACAGGTCTAGCTAGTTAGCGACTAACAAGGATTTGCCACAGCAAAGTTGTGGGGGCTTGTTACGTCCTGAATAAATTAATTTAAATAATGATACGAATTGTATCGATATAAATTGTGGGGTGAATTATGAGTCAATCTATTGTTTTGCCAAAGCTTTTAGAGGTAGGCGAAGGCGCAACAGCGCGAGCGGGAGAGATAGCTATCCAACTGGGTTGTCGCCGAGTCATGATTGTATCTGACCCAGTGATGAAAACCTTAGGCCAGGTCGACCAGCTAAAGTCCTTCGTGAATCAAGCTGGTGTTGAGGCGGATGTTTTCACGGATACCGTTCCAGAACCAACAGAGGCGTCGATACTTCCAGCGGTCAATAAGGTGATTGATGGGCATTATGATGGCGTCATCGCGCTAGGCGGTGGCAGTGTGATTGATAGTGCTAAAGCGATTGCTTTGCTTGCGGAGCACCAAGGTCGAATTCGAGATTACAGTGTACCTAATATCGTGACTTCGCCAATTATGCCGTTGATTGCGATTCCAACGACGGCGGGAACGGGCTCGGAGGTCACCAAAGTGACCATTATTACCGACGAAACCAACGACGAAAAGCTGCTTTGTATGGGACCAGGTCTTATTCCATCAGCCGCCATCATTGATTTTACTTTAACAATGACGGCTCCGGAGCGCATCACAGCGGATACCGGAATTGATGCGTTAACTCACGCCATTGAAGCCTATGTCAGTGGAAAGTCGGGTCTATTTACTGATCAGCAAGCGCTATTGGCGATGAAACTTATCGCGCCAAATCTGCGTGAAGCCGTCAATAATCCCGACAATAAAGATGCCAAAGAGCAAATGATGCTCGGCGCGACGCTCGCAGGCATTGCGTTTTCTAACGCATCTGTTGCCTTGGTACATGGCATGAGCCGCCCAATTGGCGCGCACTTTCATGTGCCTCACGGTATGAGCAACGCCATGTTATTGCCGACGGTAACGGAATATTCGATTCCAGCGGCTAAAACTCGTTATGCCGAGTGTGCAAGAGCAATGGGAGTGGTTGATGTGAGTACTAATGACGACGATGCAGTCGCTGCACTACTGCTGGAACTTAAGCAGATCAATCAGGATTTAAGCGTGCCTTCCATGAGCGATTTTGGCATTGATAAACAGGCGTTTTGGTCAAATCTCGACATCATGTCTGAGCAAGCTCTGGCTTCTGGATCGCCTAACAACAATCCTCGAATTCCGAACAAAGAAGAAGTGATCGAGCTGTATAAAGCCGCTTGGTAGCGCCTGAATTTCCTCAATTAAGCCTCAGAATACTAAACAAGGATGAAAACATGATAAGTAGTTTTATTAATAATCAATATGTTGAAAGTCAGTCGGAACGACATTTGCCTGTCTATGACCCTGCTACAGGTGAAGTGCAGAACCAAGTTGGACTGTGCTCAAAACAGGAAGTAGAGCAGGCAATTACCATTGCACAGGCAGCGTTTGACTCTTGGGCTAAAACCACACCGCTTAATCGCGCCAGAGTGATGTTCAAGTTCAAAACTCTGTTAGAACAGAATCGTGATGAACTGGCGAATATCATCAGCCGTGAACATGGCAAGGTGTTTAGTGATGCATTAGGTGAGATAACTCGAGGGCTAGAGGTGGTCGAGTTTGCCTGCGGCATCCCACACCTGCAAAAAGGAGAGCATAGTCTAAATGTTGGGACTGGTGTCGATTCGCACTCGCAAATGATGCCACTTGGTGTGGTGGCCGGGATTTCACCATTTAACTTCCCAGTGATGGTTCCTATGTGGATGTTTCCCATTGCCATCGCAACGGGCAACACCTTTATCTTAAAACCGTCAGAGAAAAATCCCTCTGCGCCTCTGTTTATTGCTGACCTTCTGAAACAAGCGGGATTACCAGATGGTGTGTTTAATGTGGTTCAAGGGGATAAAGAAGCGGTAGATACGTTACTGCAAGACCCAAGAATTCAAGCTGTTAGCTTTGTCGGTTCAACGCCGATTGCGGAATACATCTATTCTGAGGGCGCAAAATACGGCAAGCGCGTTCAAGCCCTTGGTGGTGCGAAAAACCATATGGTGGTCATGCCGGATGCCGATATTGACGGTGCAGTGAATGCGCTGATGGGGGCAGCTTATGGTGCAGCTGGAGAGCGCTGCATGGCGATTTCGGTTGCCGTCGCTGTGGGTGATGAGACGGGCGATGCATTGGCTCGTCACCTTCAAGATAAGTTAGCCACGTTAAAAGTAGGACCCGGTTACGGTCAAGCGATTGAAAACGATATGGGACCTTTGATTACCAAAGAGCATAAGCAAAAAGTTTGCGGATACATTCAAAAGGGTCAGGAAGAGGGCGCGGCTTTACTTGTTGATGGTCGAGATCTAGAACTGGCTAAGTCCTGCGATGGCTTTTTCGTTGGTGGTACCTTGTTCGACCATGTGACCACCGACATGACTGTGTATCAAGAAGAAATATTCGGTCCAGTGCTTTGCATTGTTCGAGTCAAAACCTATCAAGAAGCCCTGCAAATCATAAACGACCATGAATATGGCAACGGCACGGCTATCTTTACTGCAGACGGTGATACTGCAAGAGATTTCTCTGCCAATGTTCAGATCGGTATGGTCGGAGTAAATGTGCCTATTCCAGTACCAATGGCATTCCACAGTTTTGGCGGTTGGAAGCGTTCACTGTTTGGCCCTTTGCATATGCACGGTCCTGACGGCGTTCGATTCTTTACTCGAATGAAAACCATCACCACACGTTGGCCCGAATCGGATGTGAAAGTCGGTTCAAAGGACAGCACACAGACTCAAGCCGAATTCGTCATGCCAACTATGAAATAACGCATTGACGTGAGGAGGTGTGCGGTAGGTTTGCTTAAATTTGGGCAGCGAGTCAACAAGATAAACTGTCTATTTTTTGGATTGATTGGGTAGGCGAGCCTGTCCTCTTCATGTTTTTTAAGTGCTCACTTTTCTATGAGAAGTGAGCTTTGTTTAGTGACCATAAAAAACAAGGAGAAGGCGATGAAAGCCAATCGCTTGATAAAGTCTCTTGAGACTTGGCGTCGCCCTGTTGTGAGCAGTGTATTAGCGGGACTATGCAGTACCTCGTTTATTGCCGCAGCAAATGCTGCACAAGGCCCTGGATTGGGTAACCTTACCTACGGATCATCAGAGGCGTATACTCATGTATCGAGTCCACTCGTTGACGATACCACTAATTTTCTTCCCCCCGACTATCCCGGCAGAAAACACTATGGCGTAAACGTCATGACCATGCTCAACGGCTATATGGTTGGCGTCTTTGCCCCTGATAGTGGCGGTGGGCCGGGAGGTTGGATCGCACTGGATGTCTCTAACCCCAAAGCCATGCAACTCGTTAAAACAGTATATGAACCGGATCTTGCCAATCTAAACCGTACTGGTGATGGGTTAAGAACAGCGGAGTTCAGAGAGCCGCACTCGTTTGGCTTGGGGGAGAATAACACCATTGCCATCCAAACGGGAAAGGGGATAGAAATCTGGGATTGGTCGGATGTGACTAATCCTGTGCGCTTGTCGAAATTGGCGATCTCTGGCGTGAACTTCGGTGATTACAACAACGTCTCTTGGCAGCTTTTTTGGCAAGCTCCTTATCTTTATATTGCTCGTGGCAATGCAGGGTTAACCATTGTTGATACCAGTGACATGAGTAACCCAACACTAGTGAAAACGGTGCCGAACTCGGAACTGGGCGGATTCAACATAGGACCACTCTTTGCGCTGGGTAACCGAATGTTCATTTCCAGCATGGAAGGGACGGCAGGTTTTTCCATGCTCAACATAGATGATCCGGTTAACCCAACTTTAGTTAAGACGGTTAATCGCCTACCAGAGAAGTACTATGCTTCATGTTGGGATGGCAAATATGCGTATTTCGGAGCGCGAAGCACCAATGACTATTTGCGTGTCTATGACACGACTACTAACCCGATGACGTTAGTTAATGAAAAACTGACTGGATTCGAAAATCTTTATTGTAACGTTCAAGACAACAAGTTGTTTCTGGGCAACCAAGACGATATTGCGGTATTAGATGTCAGTGATATCAACAATATACGTGAACTTGGGCGCAGCTCATTGAATGCCACAAGCAGCAACACTGACCATGGTCAGGTGTTCCCATTTGGTAACCTAGTTTGGGTTGGAAACGACCATGGTTCTGGCAGTGGTTTGATTGCACATCAAAGTATGCCGGACAATGTTCCTCCTTATATATCCGCCGCTAACCCAGCGATCGACGCGACACTGCAACCTTTATCGACCCGTATTGGTGTGGCGTTATCAGATAGCGTGTTGATGGAATCGGTCAATAGTAGCTCGTTTACTGTCACCAAAATCGGTAGTTCAACCCCGCTTCAAGGGGAGTACAGCACCAACCTCGGATTCATCCACTTTACTCCTTCCCAAGCACTAGAAGCGGACAGTATTTACGAAGTCGTACTGGAAGGAATTGAGGACTTTGCTGGTAACCCGATGGCTCGTACTGAATATCGCTTTGCGACGGGATCGCAAGTCGGCCACGATGTGAGCTTGTCAGCCAATGATAAAGTGACACTAGGTAGTAGTGTTAATGTGTCTGCTTCTACGACACCTTTGTTAGGGGGCAGTCTCGAGTATTCTTGGAACTTTGGCGATGGTAGTGGTTCGACACCGTTTTCGACCAGCGGAAACGCGAGTTATACCTACAATCAGCCTAACCATTGGTCTGCGGTGGTGACGATTAAAGAAACCACGGCTGATGGCGTATTTGAGAGTAGTAAGTCGGTACCCATCACAGTATATCGTCAACCAACAACGGTCTCGCCAACGGCGTCATCAACCATAGTGGAAGCCAATGGCCAGGTTGTTGTGGTTAACGAAGACAACGATACCGTCAGTGCTATCGAAAACACAGCTCCGTACGGCAAATTATGGGAAGCTGCGGTGGGTGAACAGCCGAGAACTCTAGCGGTAGCGCCTAATGGCAATTTATGGGTAGTTAATCAGGCAGATGCTAGTATCACTGTGCTGACAAATACTGGCCAGTTTGTGGATACGATTGTGCTGCCAAGAGCGTCTCAGCCATACGGCATCTCTTTCTCCCCAGATAGCACTAACGCTTTTGTGTCGCTGCAGGCAAGTGGTAAGTTGCTCAAGATCGACCCAAGCACCAAAGCTATCGTGGCAACAGTGGATGTTGGTCATAGCGCAAGAGGCATTGCGGTTGACAGTTCATCATCACAGGTTCTGGTGACACGCTTTGTTTCGCCTCAAACTAATGCGGAAGTTGTCGCGGTTGATGCATCCAGTATGACCATCGACCAGAGTTATCTTATCGCTAAAGATACGACAACAATAGATGGCCCAGATAGAAGCCGAGGCATTGCTAACTACCTTGGTTCCGTCGCAATTTCGCCGGATGGATATAGTGCTTGGCTGCCATCTAATAAAGCAAACGTTGATCGTGGTCCCTATTTAGAAGGTGATGAAACCAAAACGCTGACGTTTGAAACGACGATTCGAGCTGTGGTTAACCGACTCGATCTCAATTCGAAAACAGTGATGGATAATGCCTTAGATATTGATGATCGTGCACAGCCCAAAGCGGCCGTATTCAGCGATATAGGCGACCTAATTTTTATTGCGGTAGAAGGTCAAAATAGCATTGAGATTCGCAATACCTACAACTTAAACAGAGCTGGGGAGATTTTTGATACTGGCCTAGCACCAAGAGGGCTCGTACTATCAGGGTCGACATTATTTGTTCACAACTTTATGTCAAGAACGGTGTCTGTGCATGACGTCAATGCGTTTTTGACCGATCGAGGTGACATTCCAACCTTGGCACAAGTCTCTGTGGTGGCGAATGAAACACTGCATCCACGAGTGCTACGCGGCAAACAGATCTTCTACAACGCAGCCGATGCGAGAATGACCCAAGATGGCTACATATCTTGTGCCAGCTGCCACGCAGATGGCGATAGCGACCATAGGGTGTGGGACTTTACCGACCGTGGTGAAGGGTTAAGAAACACAATCTCGTTATTGGGTAAGACAGGCACAGGCAATGGTCGAGTGCATTGGACCGCGAATTTTGACGAGATACAGGATTTCGAAAACGATATTCGCTACGCGTTCGGTGGTCGTGGGTTTATGGTAGACGCCTTATTTAGCCTGTCAGAAAACCCATTAGGAACATCGAAATCAGGTAAAAGTGAAGACTTAGATAACCTCGCGTTTTACGTCAGTAGCTTAAATCAATTCCCTAAAAGTCCACACCGAGATTCTTCTGGCGCGTTAACAGCTGAAGCCTTAACGGGGCAGGCGCTGTTCACCTCGAAAGGGTGTGACACTTGTCATGCGGGAGTGTATTACACCGACATGCAAAGACACGATGTCGGTACCATTGATGCCTCTTCAGGGCAAGGCATCGGAGCTCCATTAGTAGGTACGGGTTTTGATACACCGAGTTTGATTGGTCTTTGGGGTAGCGCGCCATATTTCCATAACGGTCAAGCGGCAACGTTGGATGATGTGTTACAAATTGGCTCGCAGCATAGCGTGGCGGATAACTCAGAACGCGCTGCATTGGTGGCTTATCTAGAACAGATTGAATACGAAGGCCCCGATATAGTGGTGCCCGAGCCACCGCAAGCAACATCCTATACCTACCTAAGTGATCTTTCGGAAACCAGCGCAACCAATGGGTGGGGACCGATTGAAAAAGACACCAGTGTCGGTGAAAACGCTGCGGGTGATGGTCAAACGATATCCATTGGTGGCAGTGAATTTACCAAAGGACTCGGTGTTCATGCTCATTCAGAGGTGACGTACAGCCTGACGGGTGGCACTTACGATCAGTTTACTGCTTTCATCGGTGTTGATGATGAGACGGGCAGTTCAGGTTCCGTCGTGTTCGAGGTTTGGTTGGATGGCGTGATGGCTTATCAAAGTAGCGTATTACGAGGAAGTGATGTTGCCGAGTACGTGCAAGTGAACATTCCAAGTAGCGCGCAGGAGCTCAAGCTAGTAGTGAGTGATGCGGGCGACGGAGTCGGTAGTGACCATGGTTCTTGGGGAGACGCTAAGCTTCGCACACCAAGCGAAGGGGGCGGTGCCGCTGTTCCTGGGCTGTTTTATGGCACCGTTTCGGGCAATATTAATGAAACCGATGCTAACCCGAAAACATCCATAACAACCTCATTAAGCGAAACGGAAGATGCGATTGCTGGTAATACGACCGAGGTGTTTACCGGTTATATCTACGATGCCGACGGTCAGATTTCTTTCAGTGAAAACAATGATGACAAAACGCGTCTATGGATTGATGGACAGTTGGTGCTAAGTAGTGACCTCTGGAGTGATCGGGTCTCGACTGGCAACTTAAACTTATCTCCTGGTTGGCATCAGTTTGAGTTGAGGCTAAGTAATGGCAATGGTGGCAGCGGACCTCATACTGGATTGGCTTTTGCCTATGACCCAGACGGTGGCAGCAATTGGATTCATCCAGCCGATAACGGTTCGGGTAATCTATTTATGACTGAGGATCCAGGAAGCTCGTCCACACCGCCAGCGAGCGTTTATCTTAGTGACTTACAGGAAGACAGCTCGACCAATGGCTGGGGCCCTATCGAAAAAGATATGAGTAATGGCGAGCGAGAAGCGCAAGATGGCACCACCATTTCAATAGGCGGGCAAACCTTCGCCAAAGGATTGGGGGTACATGCGAACTCAACCATCACTTATACCATCTCTGCAGGTCAATACAGTCGCTTTACTGCGAGTGTTGGTGTTGATGACGAAGTGGGTAACTCTGGCTCGGTAGTATTCCAAGTAGAACTAGATGGCGTGTTGTACTATCAAAGTGCGACGTTGACCGGTTCAGATAACGCAGAATCCGTTTCTGTTGATATTCCAGTAGACGCTACGACCATCACACTTAAGGCGAATGATGCCGGAAATGGCAATGGTTATGACCACGCGAGTTGGGGGGATGCGAAACTATTGCAAAACTAGCTTGAACAGGGCTTGCTTCGGCAAGCCCTTTTAATATCTGTCACTTAGGCTTTGTACACGGTTGCACTTAATCAGTAAAAGCAATAGGCTATTCAAAGCATATCGAATACCGTATCAAGGATGAATGTAGCTCTATGACAAGCTCTAGTTCGGCAAATACTACTAAAGGTTCAACCCTAGACCGAGTACTACAAGTGCTCGCCATCGTGGCTCACAGCCGTGGCCAACTCAATAGAGAGTCTATTGCCGAACAACTGTCTATGCCAATTGCGTCTGCGAACAAACTGATCAACCAGCTTATCGTTTTAGGCCATCTCCAAGAAAATATCATTGGTCGCGTTATTGCGGGGCCGAACCTGCAGTCTTTATCTCATGATATTTTGAAGAACCAACGCTTTTCTGAACAAAGAACATCGGTGTTGCAACGCCTTGCTGACACGATTGGTGAAACGTGCGGAATTTCAGTGCCTAATGGTATTGAAATGATTTACTTTGAGCGTGTGAACTGCAACTGGCCACTGCAAATCAATTTGGCAGAGGGGAGTCCGGTCCCTATTGCAGCTTCCGCATCGGGTAAGCTTTATCTCGCTTCATTGGACACTTCAATTCGTGAAAACGTCGTACAACACATGGGGTTAACCGAATACACACCAAAGACCATAACTAATGATGGTCTGTTTCTTGAAGAGCTGAGCCGGATTGCTGAACAAGGATTTGGTGAAGACAATGAAGAATTTGTCGACGGTATGGTGGCGATATCGGTGCCTATTGGCTCCGATGCATTAAGTTTTGGCTATCTATTTTGCCATGCACCGAGCTTTCGTACCTCGTTGGATAAGCTGAAAACACATCTCCCAGAATTACGCTCAGCTGCGCAAGAAATTTTAGAGTTTACACTTGGCGAGCTAAAGACCGAGTAGTTTGATCTTTGCCAAAAATTACCGTACGGCATTAATCGTTAGTGAGAATTTGTGATTGGTTGAGATATTAATTTTCATCCGTCTCGAGTATGTTAATACTTCCAATCCAAGGGAGCATTAGGCTTTGAAAACCAGCAACGCAATGTACCAACCTCATATTCAGCAGCATTTAAAAGACACCACAAAGTTCATTAATGGGTATCTAAAATCAGGCAAAGGAGACTTGACAGCATCCTTGGATAGTCAGAACCAAATCAAGATTCGCAACTCTGAGGGAGCGGTCGTCAAAACCTATGACGGTGAGAAAATTGCGGAGAAAAAAGCGGGCGTTGATACCTACGTATAAGGAATAGGTCTAGCTTGAAAGCTAGACCTATTTGAGTGCTCTTGAAGTTCGAAGGCCTACTTTATACCTGTTCGCTTGGGTGTCCCCACATGCGCGGCTCAGCGTAAGGGCCTGTTATCGATGATGTGGACTCCCCAATACCTTGCAAAGCGTTCGGTGTCAGTTCACGTGCAAACCAGCATTCCAATGGCGCCTGTGTTCTCACCGGCGGTAGAACATTATGCGGTGTATTGTAGCGATTACCATAATGGAAGGGTTCTCCCATAACAAAGATAACGTCTGCATCCAATTCACTTTCGGCTTGTTCCATCAATCGTGTCGCATAGCCTTTCCCTTGATATTCCGGCAGTACAGCTAATGGTGCGAGCACATAACATTTGAGATGTGGTGCAGCATCAATGGTAATTGGCGTATAACATGCGTGAGCGACACCCTGATAAACGATAGAGTAACTTCCATCGAGAATTAAGTTATCGGCAAACTCAGCATAGAGCTTGGCATGTCTTTCATCATATAGTCCTCCTGCAGCAGCGAAGGCTTCATATTGAATTTGGTACGGCGTTTTCATTCGATTTACCTTATAAATTTCATGGTTGTCAGAGCACAAACCCAAGCGTTCACGGTTCACCTCATTGCTTGTCTGACGAGTTCTTTTCTACTTAAAGACGTTTTGATCAATTTGCTCATATCTTTGTCATATCGACGTTCTACATTCGAGTTTTTGTCATTTTTTCGTCTTTCTAAGAAAGCATGTTCCTGTTTTAAATTTAGGTAACTGTCATAACGTTCAGGGGTTATGTTACCTGCTTCAAGCTCTTTCTGAACTGCACAACCAGGTTCCCCCTCATGCTGGCAGTTTCTATATTTGCAATCTTGGGCAACAAGAGATATTTCCTCGAAAACTGAGTCTATATCGTTACCGTTTGCCCACGCTTGTACTTCCTTGAGACCAGATGTATCGACAATGAAACCGCCATTTTCTAACTCAAATAGGTAAGAGCTTGACGTGGTATGCCTGCCTCGCATGTCTTGCAAGCGAAGTCCATTAGTCTTCTGCGCTTGATATTGCAATAACGTATTGGTTAAGGTCGACTTACCCACACCAGATGGTCCAATGAAGACACCGACTTTACCGTTAGCTAGATATGTCATAACGTCGTTAATACCTGTGCCGTCTAGAGCACTGCAGGTAATTATGTCGATACCTAGCGCGATCGTTTCGGCTTGCATTTGCACTAGTTCAGCGTCTTCATTTAAATCCGACTTATTAAGTATGACTACAGGCGTTGCACCACTGTTCCAAGCAACGGTCAGAAGTCTTTCTAATAGACGGTCTGAGTAGTTTCGACCACCATCTAAGCCCATCACGATGAATGTGTAATCTACGTTTGCAGCGATAGTTTGTTGGACTGTCGCTTCACCTGAGGCTTTTCTGCTTACCAAACTTTTCCGTTTCTTGATGCTTTCGATCAATATAATATTGTTGTCATCTCTGGCTTCTATCCAATCGCCAACACAAGGATAGCCTTGCTTGTCTTGTATTAAATGGATAAAGCTACCCTTCAATTGGGCGGTTCTAATGCCGTCAGGGGTTTGTACTTTGTATCTATTGGCGTTTCTTTCAATTACTCGGTATGTCTGTAGGTTATTCGAGTACATATTCACTACCTTTGTTTATGCTCATTTGTTTCAGTTCAGACAAAATAGTTTTTGATGGGAATGGTAGAGACATCATCGGTTCTGCTGCCATTGTTACTAACAAAAATTCATTGTCGTCTGCTGCGATTCGGTTTGTTCTAATCGTGCTGCACTTACTACATTTGTGGACCAGAGACCATTCTCGATTCTTTTGAACATAAATACTGATCGGTTCCATAATGCCACGACAACTCGAACGTCTATCTCCCGCTTTAATATCCATGTGCACGCTGCTTAGGCAGTGAGGGCAGTGGTTACGATGTTGTCCACCGTATTGAATAGGTGTCACGCCTAAACCACATGATGCACAAAGGAATGATTCGTTAGGGTTAGCTCTTAAAGTTTTCGTTCTAGTCATAATGAATACCTCACACTAGTTAGTTTATTGGTGATACTGCTCCTTAAAAAGGAACTGACTGACCGTGCAGTCGGTTGTTGTGTTTAAAAAAATCACGCCATTAACTGTGCGTGATATTGAGTGAATCTATTAACAATATTTGTTGATGAATTCTTGTTTGATTTCTTCTATAGGGAAGTCAACATTCAACAAATAGTTCATTGCGATGCCGTCGATTTCAGCGATAAACATTCTTGTCACAACCGATGGATTTGGGTGCGACAGGGAACGAAACACCTCTTCGGTTGATGCCTGCAGACCTTGATATCTTTCTTCAATTAGATCTAAGACGATCTTACGCGTGGTCGGATGTACCATAACACTGAAGTTTAATTGATACATCTTTCGGTGCTGTTCGATCATCATTCCTTCAAATATCGAATCAATCATCGCCTCAAGTCTCCCTTCTGATGAAGCTAAATGCTCATCTTGTTGGTCAACTCCGTTGATGATGTCAGTCATATGGGTGAACACTGCTCTTAGTAGTTCGTTCTTATTTTTAAAGTGATGGAAAACTAAGCCTTTTGAGATTTCTGCATGCTCACAGATAGTTGAAATAGGCGTTTTTTCAAACCCATGCTCCGCAAATAGCTGCATGGCAACTTCAATGATCTTGTCTTTCTTGTCCATCACATTACTCACTTTGTTAACTGACCAGTCAGTCAGTCAGTGGGTGCGAATGTTAATTTCACTTTGAGTATGTGTCAAATATTATTTGGGATAATTTTTAGGTAGTAGATGGTAAGTTGGTATAGAAATATCTTAGCAACTCTACGTAAGCCTACTTAAAACAATGAGATACGGTAGGAGTTATGGAAGGAGGGGCTCCCTTGCAAGTGAGATTAAGTTTGCAAGGGAGCATCAGGACTTATCGAAAAGGCAGTTTCCTTATAAGTCTTGATTCTTTTTGTTTAGAAGTTGTACTGAAGACGTACACGAGCGCCGTATTCAGAGACATCGCCGCTTACTTTGTCAGCCTTTGCGGAGGTGTAATAAGCACCTGTAGACGCCGTCAATGAGTCAACTAAAAAGTCTTTGTGCTCATAACCAGCGTAGGTAGTGAATAGATTCACATCGCCAACGCTGCCATTTTTTACTTCGTTGTTGGCTGTTGTATAGAAAGCACCTAAGCCGAAACCATACGCTGCAATGTTAGTACCGAACGTGTGTAGTTTTGTGTCTACACGGGTACTGGTACCTTTCAAGAGAGGTTTAGATGTCTTGTATGCGTAACTCAGGTTTAAGCTTGCTAGGCCAAATTTAACATTAGCAGTTGTAGCTAAACCAAGTTCATCTTTGTCTTTAGACGCGTCGTCAAAACCTTTCTCAAGACCTGCTGAGATTGAGAACGATTTGCTTGGAGTCACTGTTAATACTGGACGTAACGCAACATTGCTGTTTTTATCTTTTTGATCAACGAAAACAACGTTGGTTTCAAATTTAATTAAATCATTACCAGCGTAAAGTAACGCTGCGCCATCAAAACGTCCGCGGTATTTGTTACCACGATAGTGACCTGCGAATAGTTCACCATCGACTAGACTGGCTGTATCAGCATCATCTACGAAAATATCAATTTGAAG
Source organism: Vibrio mediterranei (assembly GCF_900088415.1). GTDB lineage: Bacteria > Pseudomonadota > Gammaproteobacteria > Enterobacterales > Vibrionaceae > Vibrio > Vibrio mediterranei. Next base: position 557,047 of record NZ_FLLQ01000001.1, on the reverse strand, counting down.
AGGGGAGAGATCCAGAGCTTCGAAACGACCTAACTGAGCGCCCAGATAAGTGTTGCCAGTTTTCTTAAGGTCTAAGTAAGCGTCATCCATAGTGACGGTGCCGTCCGTTTTCAGTAACGGATTAACACGAGCTTTCATTTTATACCCGTTTTGCTCAACAATATAATCGGCAGTAAATGATAGACGCCCATTTGTATTAAGCGTTGTTTTGTCCGATTTTAGTTTTGTTGTCGAAGTCTTTAAGTCAACAGACTGTTTCGTAGCGTTCATATCAATACGCATATTGCCGCCAAGAGTTAATGTACCAGGGCCGGCTTTAATGTCTGCTGCCATTGTTCCAAATGACATAGTCGCACATGCAATACTCACTGCTAATATATTGAATTTCATAATTTACCTTTTTGTCCTTTCTTGTGTTTTTATTCAACGATGATTATTTTTATGTGAGAGATGTTTATTGACAAGTTGATAGTATTAATATTTAGACTTGAACAGTTAAATAGGGTTTTTAAGTTGGGAGGTTGTATTTGAATATAACTTCTTTGTCAGATGGGTTATTTGTAATGTCATTTTCTATGTTGATAATGTATTGGAATGTAATAAAAAATAGATAATATGATTAACGAGGGTGCTATATCGCGAGATGGTGAGAATCGAGGTATTTAATGAAAAGAGGTTGAGAATCTTATTAATAGAGATTTAATAATGAATTGACGACAATACTAAGCGTGATAGGAAACGATAGTAAGGCGATCATCTAAAAGGTGATCACCTTAAGCGTTAAAGCAAAACACAGGTTATTTGTTTTCTTGCCGATTTTCCAATACTTCGCTCAATGTGGCTTCAATCGACAAGCCGTCCTGTTTAACTTGCCATGCTTCATATTTTGCTTGTGCCTCAAGTATGCTGTCTATGTCCAGTGCGAAGAAGCAGCACAGTCTCATAGCTAGTTTAGGAGAGAGTCTCGTATTTCCGCATAAGACCATTGCAAGTCCACCATGACTTACACCGATGGACCGAGCCAACTCTCTTGTACTGAGGTTATGTTTTTCCTTTAATAAAGCAAAAACATCGACAGCAGATTTTGGTGGAAAGCTCATAAAGTAACCTTGGATTTATCTATATTTACTTGTTGGTTTAGCATTAAATAAACCAACATTGTTTCATTCTTTCTGATAGGTTTTAATGTAAAGCAATATTGGCTTACTTAGTTGTTTACCGCAGGTGTTGTATTTCAATTGACATTTTTATATGCAAGTACAAACCTAGGATAACAGTTATTGCATAGTGAAGAACCCAATCTTTTAGTACGCAGTATCGACTTTTGTTGCATATTAATTGGTCTGTCTTCAAGTTTCTATTGATTGCCTCATTTGTCAATGTTCTCTAATGAAAGAGTGCATTTATTTTTTGTGATATATAGCATATCAAGATGATAAATATATTATTTAGACTTGAACGCCACTTTTGATATTCATTGTGACAAGGTTGGTAAGATAATTGTGGGTTTAGTCTATCTAAGTAACTTGTATGTAATTTCTTGTTCACCTAATGTATGTGATTGTAATTGCGTTGGTATTATTATCTAATTCATAATGTCTGAGAGCATCGTCTACTCGTCAGTTGAGAATTAATGACGAGTCGGAGAGCTAATATATTCTACGAGTGTCAACGGATTGGTCTGCAAAACGTATTGTACTGACTGACCGTAGCGTATTATTACCATCTCGTCCTAAAAGAGAGTCTCTAACAATCACAGCATCATCCTGATAGTTGATGTTGTAATCATTCTTTTCTCCTGAGAACGTAACGGTGGTATTGGAATTATTGCCTGTAATGTTATTGTCAAGTTTATTGACGATTACTTCGACGGGATGGCCTCCTGTCAAAGTTATGTCTTTGAGGTAGCGAGAGTGGTTGGTATAAAGCAAGTCTTCACGATATTGGAGACTAAACGTTCCTTTAAAATTAGGGTCTAGATGGGCGTTATAGGTTAAGTAGGGATGGAAGAATTCTGTCATTAACTGATAGCCCTTTGGATCACGAAGTTCAACTTCGTGTCTAGTTCCAGCAATGTAAAATCCCCACATTCCCCATCCGCCGGTAAACTTGTCCATCATCCTAAAAGATTGCTTCGGATAAGCACCCCACAAGCCGTAATATGAGTCTAGAACAGATGCTAGATACTCTTGAGTTAGACTGTTCTCTGCCGTTAGCTCGTCGATCCAATCTTGTACTTCTGGAGTCATAGCCCAAATTTGTTTGGCATAAGCATTGATTTGAGCATTGCGTATTTCAGTCTGGTACTCAGGGAGAACCCCTATGAATTTGTCGTACCCATCTACGCCGATTCCATAATCATGAACGAGGTGCAATATTTCTTCAAAAGTCGCGTCTCGGTGCTGGTAGTTTTGCGCCATGTACCAAGGTCCGCCCTCAACTTGAATTTCCTCTTCATATAAAGGCTGCCCCTCAAGTTCGGCAGCGTTATTAGTGCCATCATCTCGTCCGTTTAAAAGGAGTAAAGTAGCACCATTCTCAGCCATTCTATTCGCAACAGCACCCTTATTGCTTCCATACTTGGATCCGGAAAAGTCGGTAAGATAATGAACAAGCACCGATTTGGCTCGAATTATCTGTCCGTCAGATAGCTGGTCTTGAGCAATAATGTGAATCGACTTTCCATTGGGTGCAACAACCGAAGTGTAACGATTAAAGCGTAACTCTGACGAAAACTGTTTTTTCAGTTGTAATGGAACTTCAGTAATACCGAGTGCTTCTTGTTGTGTTGAAATAGAAAAATCAACACTGGATGAACCCGCGTTGACTACGTTGATATTGAGACAAGCTACGGTCATTGCTACAGGAAGGGCTTTGGGATATTGCAAAGTCATAAAAAATGGCTCCATAAGAAGTCGCTTGATGCAGCGAGAGGCGGTAAATGCGAGCAGAGTTCTAGGCTAAGAAACAAAAACTATTCTGAAGGAACTATCTTTAGCCTATAAATCTGACATACCGTCCATTCTATCGGAAGGGAGGTGAAATAGAGGTGAAATGGTGGCACCCTCGTTTTTGGAACATTCGGTTCGGCCTGTTGCGAGTACATGACATTATGTTGGCAAGTGAAGAATAGCAACGAAGCCTGTCTCGGTCTTTTTAGTTTCCATAAACCAACCGAGCTTATCGCAAATTCTGAATATTAGATCTTGTCCCAAACCAAATCCGTCAGTTACCTGCAGCTCATGGTTCGCCGTGGTGGTATTTTCAATGATGACGGCGTTGTCTTTGCAATAAATGCGTATAAGCCCTGCGTGGGTGTATTTGAATGCGTTAACCAATAGATTACTTATAACAATTCGTATCGGGGTTTCCGGTAAGTCTAGTACTGGAGCGTTACTATAATCAGTCTCTAACGACACATCAGAACCGTTAATGAAGTGATAGTACTCGTCGACCAGTTCATTCAATAAAGCGGCTACTGAAATTTCCTTTTGTGGTGGGGCGGTGTTGTGTTTGCGAGAAAGCCAAAGCATTGTCTCAACGACTTGTTGCATGTTTTTACTTGCTCGGTCTATGCGCACAATCGCGTTTTTTGATGCTTCTGGTAGCGCTATTCTTTCCAATATCTCCATATTAGCTCTGATGATGGCCAGAGGGGTGCGAAGTTCGTGACTGGTATGAGATAAAAAGTCCTTTTCCCGAGCGAGCAAGCGGGCATTTTTCGATAGTGCTCGTTGCAAATATGAAGCGACGCGATTGTATTCCTGAAAAGTAAAATCGGGAGTGGGGTTTGATTCTAAGTTCTCTGATACCAGTTCAGACCAATGAACCAGTTGCTCAGTTCTTTTTCCAATTCGATAGCTATAAAACCAGAGTGCCAATAGCACTATAGAGATATAACCACCGACGATTAGCAAGATAAAATTGAATCGGCTATCAAACCATATATCGATTGTGTCATTGATTAGGTGGTAGTCATATTTCGCGATGACGTATACCGTTTTTTCGTCGTCGCGAAGAAACCTAAATATCCCTAAAGTGATTTCCTTCTCTGGGTCATCGGAAAAAGTTTCATCCACTGAAACCACAGTGAATTGATTGTTGGAAAGTTGAACATTTTCCAAAATATTCGTTCCTTCCACACGAATAACGGGGAGGTCGTCTAGGTAGAATCGAATCACATAAGAACTTGGCAACTCGATATTAGGGTCTAACTGGTAAGCTTCTGAGTAGGCTCGCCACTCCGTTAACATTCTCATCTTCACGGAATCTTCAATGCCGTACTCAAAGTAGCGAACAAGCAGCTCGAAAAGCATGAAGGCAGTGATAATCGCGATTCCAAGGAAAAACGAGGTGAGATGGTTTTTTAATGGAAAGCTCTTATTAAGCATTGCTGGCAACCTGAATTCTTACACCTTGGCCCACAACGGTTTCGATGAGTTTAATATTATGATTCTTATCAACTTTCTGTCGAAGTTGATAAAGCTGAACCTTTAGGTTGTTGGTTTCAGGTATTTCATTAGGCCATAGCGTCTGTTCGATTTCTTCTCTCGAGACCAACTGAGGAGATTTACGCATTAGCAGCTCTAACAACCTAAGATTAAGTCGAGTGAGTTCAATAGGTTGATTTGAACGCGTTACTCGTTTTTGTTTAAGATCATAGGTCAGATCTCCAGCAACGAGTTTAGTTATTTGACCACTTCGTCTTCTCGATAGAGATTTTATCCGTAAAGCCAGTTCTTTCATCATAAATGGCTTTACAAGGTAATCGTCGGTACCTGAGTTGAACCCAGCCTCTTTGTCTTCAATGGTATCTTTGGCCGTCAACATGAGAATAGGTGTGTCAATACCTGCTTTTCGAAGGTTTTGGCAAACCGTAAAGCCGTTTACCTTGGGTAGCATTAAATCAAGAAGGATGACGTCGTAGTAATTCTCGCTGGCTAAATTGTAACCACTCTGTCCATCGTAGGCGTGATCGCATTTTATGTTTTCGTATTCCAAGTAATCTGCAACCGAGGCTGCTAAGTCTCGGTCATCTTCAATGAGCAATACATGGATAGATAAATCGGAATTCATGTGTTCAATAGTCCTTTATCTTGCCGCATTGATGATTTGAATCGAAAAGCAGCTACGGGGTGTTAAGTACACCGTTTTGAGGAAATATCCTTAAATTGATAGAGATTATACCCAGATATACTTGATAAAACATTAGTTAAGGCTATGGCTTTGGTGTGTGGTATTTATTCTGTTGATGTCCCATTTGGAGAGCAGGGCCACGTCGAACAGTCGTTTTATTAAGGAGGATCTTGAACGGTGAGGGCAAAGGGGAATGTGAGTAAAGAGCTAAAAAAGGCTTACCGTAACGCGGTTACGATAAGCCTAAAGTTATCTATTGGGCAGACTTGTCGCTAGCTACTTGAGGTTGTTCAACCTCAGTAAGTAAGCCTTTAATCAAACTCACACAACCTAAAATTAGAATCAGCGTAAATGGCAGCGCTGCAATGATGGTAATCGATTGAAGTGCTTGAATCGATTGAGTACCACCGATCCACAACATGACCACGGCGATGACAGCTGAGATCACAGCCCAGACCACTTTCTGCTTGATAGGAAGCTCGAGTTTGCCACCTGCAGTCATACTGTCTACTACGATTGAACCTGAGTCCAAAGTGGTCACAAAGAAAACAATGATCAGCGCAACGGCAATCAGCGATAAGATGTTACCAATAGGGTACGCATCAAGCATATAGAACAAGCTAAGTGAAACGTCTCCGATACCCTGAGCGGCACCAAGTATACCCACATGATCAACGATCTGTTGAATCGCGACACCGCCAAAGAAAGACATCCATGCAGTGGTGACAAGAGTAGGGATAACTAGTACACAAAATAGGAATTCGCGAATTGTTCTGCCTTTTGAAATTCGTGCAACGAACATACCGAAGAATGGCGCATATGCAACCCACCAGGCCCAATAGAACACAGTCCAGCCATGAAGCCATGTGGTGTCTTCACGGCCAGCGCTTTGGCTTAGTGGAAGAATATTTTTCACATAACCAACTACTGCGGTCGAAACTGAATCCAATACCGTTGTGAAGTTCAAAATACCGATAAAACCAAGGAAAACGAATGCGATAATCATATTGAGATTACTCAATACCTTAACGCCGCCGTCCATTCCACGAACAACAGAAACAATAGCCAAACCCATAATGGTCAGGATAATGGCAATCTGAAGCAGAAGACTGTTTTCTAGTCCGAATACGTGACTGATTCCACTTGCAGCTTGTGAGCCGCCCAGACCAAGTGATGTTGCAAGGCCAAATAGGATTACCAGAACAGCCATTACATCGATAACGTCACCGACTCTTCCCCAAACTCTGTCACCAAGTAGAGGGTAGAATACCGATCGCATTGAGAGCGGAAGACCTTTGTTATAGACAAAGTATGCTAGCGATAATGCGGCCATCCCATAGATAGCCCAAGCGTGAAGTCCCCAGTGGAATACGGCAGCACCTAAGGCTAGTTCTCGTCCTTCTGGTGTAAACGGTTCAACACCTAGCGGTGTACCAAACCAATTGGTATAAAAGGCGGTCGGCTCTGCTACGCCCCAAAAAATCAAACCAATACCCATACCCGCTGCAAATAACATGGCGATCCAGGAAATGGTTGAATAATCTGTTGTGGCATTGTCGCCACCTAAACGAATTTTACCGAGCGGAGATAAAGCAATCAGCAAGGCAAAAATCAGAAGAATGTTTGCGCCCCACATAAAGACAAAATCAAACTTTGATAGTGCAGCGGATTTAACGGCATCGATGGCTGCTTTTGCGTCTTCTGGGGAAAGTACTAAGAGAGTGACGATGAAGAGGATGGATAAGCCCGCGGAAGCGGTAAACACTGTATTGTGAACATCCATGCCCCATTTAGTGATGTTGTCTTGACCGACTTGATAATCTGTAGAATCTATACTGTATTTTTGAGATTTAAAACCCATAATTATGAGGTTTACATATTCGTGTGAACGAATATAAAGACCAACTCCATGTTTAATTAATAACTGATTAGAATTCGAAATTCTTCCAATTAACATTATGTTAATCAGTAGTTTATGATGAAAGTGTCCGTTTTACATCTAATCCTGAAGGACGGATTTTAACACAAATAGGACACCTTTTGGGCGCTATATTGAAAGAAGTCATAACAAAGGGTATTTCTCTTATAGATACTTCTCTGTTTAGTGCTAAATGGTCGAAACGAATTTCACAGCACTACCTGCTTTAGCGTTTCGGTTGACAATTAATCGTCAAACAAAAGGTTAATAGCAATGCCTAACAGCACTAATCCGAAAATTGGACCAAGTACGCCAAGCGGTGCTCGTTCAATATACGGTAGGTTTTCTGCAATCATCAGCCCCCATTCGGGTGAGGGTGGCTTGGCGCCAAGACCGATAAAACTCAGCGACGTTAAGCTTAGCGTAATCACTGGCATTCTAAGTAGTGCATGTCTCAATAATGGCGGAAGCACATAAGGAAGGAGATAGTACCTAAGTATCTTGAATTTGCTCGTTCCCCATATCGGCGCAAGATGCGTGTAGGGCTGCGCTTTAGCCTCAACGATAAGACTTGAGCAGTGAGCCGCAAGAGGGGCCCAAGACACCAAAACAATGGCAATCATGGAACTGTTTGGATTCATCCCCGTCATTCCAGCAACCAATAAGCCAGCGATAATATAAGGAATACCCTTGGTTATTTCGATTAAACCTTGGCTGTATCGAGTGTTGAACCCAAGAACCATACCCACAACCAAACTTAGCACTGTCGCGACAAACCCTGCCCAAAACGTCGATAACATACCAGACCCAATGCGGGCTAGAAGGTCACGTCCAATGCCGTCGCCACCTAAAGGTGCCTGCAAGCTCGGAGCAGCAAGTCTGATGAACTGACTGCTAAACGGGTCGCGAAACAATGACCAGATAACAACAGCCAGCAACAGTGAAAAGATTAAACCCGCCGTCAATCGTTTGTTATTACTCGAGGTAAACGCAAAAGATGAATGACTACTGATAAGCTTACCGTTTCTGAGACTGTGGCCTAACAACAACTGTTGAACAAGCAAGCTCAAGCTACTGATGAAAATCGAAATAAATAGCAGTACTAACAAACCACCTTGGAGCACTGGTAGATCTTGTGCTTTCGCTGCACCTAAAATTAGTCGTCCTATTCCTGGGATGGAAAAAATCTGCTCGACAGCAACCGCTCCACCGGTCAGGCCGATCATTATCATCGCGACTTGCGGGATCAAACTGCTGACTGCACGTTTTAATGCGAAGCGCATGATCTGGAAGGAACTGATGTTCGCACTGAGCCAAGTGATCACCCATGGTTCATTGAGGACGCGCTGCAAACTGTCCCTTAACAGGCGACTCAAAAGACCGCTAGCGGGAAGTGCAAGTGCCAGACTAGGCAGCCAAATATGGTGCCAGCTTTGCCACCCGTAGGGGGGGAACCAACCCAACCAAATAGATAGAATAAGGATGAGAACGGACGCTACTACGTATTCAGGTAACGAGATGAGCACAGTACTCAGGCTATTATGGGTTTGCTTTAGCTTTCTTTGTTTCCAGCTAAACAAGGTATGAACTAAGCTAAACCCACACAGTACAAAGGTTAAACCTAGTGCCATCGACATCAGTAACAGAGAGGTCGACATTGTCTGTTGAATACCATCTATGACCGGTGAACCATCGATCCATGAGTAGCCTAGATCACCATGCAGAGCGTCACTAAGCCAGTCTGTTAATCGTTCCATTGCACTACGGTCAAGCTGTAAATCGGCTCTTACCGCGGCAAGTGCTTCCGGCGTTAACATGTGTTGTTGTCCGGCGCGGGCACGCAAAATCGATTGGCTTGGGTCAATACCAGCAATATCTGGCATCAAACCCACTAAAATGACGACGACGATCAATGAGATAAGTCTTGATAACCAAGGTGTTAGCACATCGAATATTCGTCGAGAAGTATCAACAGACAACATTAAGTTAGTTCACCTTAGTGTTCGCATTGATAAGGCGACGTTCGCTTGGGTCACGAACAGCATCAGAAACACGAAGGCTTTCACCCTGAATGACACGTTCGTGTAGCAGTGGAATGGCAGCGAAATCGTTCAAAATGATCTGTTCTGCAGCAATGATGGCTTGTTGACGTTTTGGTCCTAAAGGCTGTAGATCGGCGTAAGTCAGAGCGTTGTCGACTTCCTCAGAACAGAATTGACCTAAGTTGAACGATCCCTTACAGCCAAAATCACTCATCATATATGCGATAGGATCGCCTGAATCCAAAACTGTCGCTCTAGAAAGAATAAAGGCATCAAAATTACCCGCTAATGCATCGTTTTCAATTTGAGCGTACTCACGGATATCAAGTTCTACTTGGAAGCCTGCGCTTTCAAGCTGCTGTTTGAGCAAAGCGGCGACTTCAGGAAGTTCAGCACGGTCAGTGAAAGTACCTATGACGATTTTCTCACCATTTGCCTTTGTTTTAGCTTCAATCGGTGATGCTTCGGGACGAAGTGGTGCAGCCCAAGCAAGTGCCGGACCTAACAAACCCTTCGCAATATCGGCATGGTTTTCATACACAGTCTTAATGATTTGCTCTCTATCTACCGCGGCGGCGGCAACTTGGCGCAACTCCAATTGGCTAAAAACATCCGACTTATTGTTTAAGTAGAGCGTGTTAGTACGCGGCATAGCCACTTCGTATAAAAGGTTGCTATCAATCGTTGCTATTTGAGATACAGGCACAGCTTCGACAACATCAGCGGAACCTGTGCGCAGTGCTGCTGCACGTGCAAAGCCATTTGGAACATACTCAGCGATGACCGTGTCTATGTGAGCTTTCTCACCCCAGTAGTCATCGAATCGTTTTAGTTTGGCACTGGTTGTGCCGTTAATTTCGATTAATTCAAATGGACCAGTGCCTGCACCAGTAGGTACGACTCGACCATTCTCTTTATATGCATTTGCCGCCAAAATGGCGAGTTGAGGACTTGATAAGCGGCTAGGTAGTAAAGGGTCATTAAATGTTGTCTTGATTTCTACGTGCGATGAATCAAGGGCTCTCACAGTGAGGTCAACACCATCAAGTATACGAGGCTTAGGTGCAGCACTCAAAGCCTGTTGCAGTGAGCTAACCACTGATTCTGCGGTTAGCATGGAACCATCGTGGAATTTCACACCCTGGCGAATAGTGAAGTGCCATGTGAGTGGGTCAATCTGCTTCCAATCGGTAGCCAGCATTGGTTCAACCTCAGAAGCCGGGGAAAGATTGATTAACGTTTCCGCTGTGCTCCAACGTGATAATTTGAAAGCGTCGTCAGATAATGGTGATAGTCCAGTGCGAGGTGGCTGCATCATTGCCACACGAATCTCGGATTTGACGCTTGATTCACTGTTTTCAGTTTGTGAATCAAAACAGCCAGTTAACGGTAGAGCGAACGCAAGCGCGCATGCCAATTTAATTGAGTGAAAACGCATGATTATGTCTCGGTGATGTTGTGTTAAGTATTCGTTTTTGAATGAATTTGGGCACGAATCAGTGCCTGTGTTGTTGGGTGAACAGGTTGTTCCATGATTTGTTTAACAAAGCCGTATTCGACGATCTCTCCTTGATCTAAGACCACTATCTCTTCACATAGCGCGATTGCTGCCTTGAGGTCGTGACTGACAAGAAGTAGTTGCAGGTCATATTTTTGCTTTAGCGAGTTGAGCAGTTCGATTATTCGTTGGCGATTTACTGGGTCTAAGCTACTGGTAGGTTCGTCTGCAACAAGTAACTTGGGTTTTACAATGAGCGCACGAGCGATGGCGATTCGCTGTGCCTGACCTGCTGAAAGCTGTTGTGGGTAGAGTGACAACAAGTCCGTGGTCAAGCCAACCTCGTTCAGTGCAATTTGTGCGAGCTGTGGGTGGTTCCCCCCAATTTTGAGGTTTTCTAGTGGTTCAATCAGGATTTGTTTGACTGTGTAATACGGATTTAAACTTGTGTGTGGCTCTTGGGGAACCATTTGTACTTCACTGCAGACCCTCAAACGCTCGCTTGCGTTGTGGAGAGGAAGTGTCCTTCCCGCGATTTGAACGTTTCCTAGTGAAGGTGTTCGTAAGCCAAAGAGCAATTCAATAAGCGTAGACTTTCCGGCACCCGATGGACCGACAATGGCAATGTTTTGATTCTCGATCTGAAGAGAAACATTACTGAGTGCTTTAAATGGTTTTCCACCCAACCATTTAGGAGTGGAGTAGTGGTGCACACTGACATTGCTAAAGCTCACTAAAGTTGAACTTACTTTACTGCAGTTCATGATAGTTTCTTCGATAATGGCAGTCATTGAAGGAGTCCTTTCAGTGAACGACAAAAATGATGAGAACTGGACTCAAGAGCGACACGCGGTTCGCCATAAGCAACGACTTTTCCTTCGTCAATAACCAGTAATTTGTCGCAAGCTAACGCACTATTTAGGTCGTGTGTAATCAAAATACCAGCCATATTGGACTGCTTTACGCTTTGGCGAATGAGAGTCAATATTTCCTGTTCAGTGACAGGATCGAGAGCACTTGTCGGTTCGTCTGCAATTAATACTTGAGCTTGGCTCAATAAACCAATAGCGATGCAAATGCGTTGTCTCTGCCCACCAGAGAGTTGGCTAGGATAATTGGTTAATACTATGGCCGGATCGGGAAACCCAAGACGAGCAAGTAGATTAACTATGGTGTTCCGATTTCTAGCGCTTGGCTTTGTTTGGTCTCCGGTGAGAGCGAGACAGAGCTGCTTCTCTACAGAAACTAAAGGATTAAGCGCTTGAAGGGCATCCTGAAAAATGAAGGCTGGCCGTTGTTGTGCAGAACGATTAAGCAATGGAATCTTACAGACTTCACTGCCCGCAATTGTTATCGTACCCGATACGGATATGGTGTCTGGAGTAAAGCCCGCAATGGCTTTAGATAGCATGGACTTACCAATACCTGAAGGACCCATTACGGCCAGCATTTCCCCCGCAGATACGTCAAACTGAATACCTTGAAATAGGATTCGGTCTTTACTGCTTATGGATAGTTGATTTATGGCGAGGAGAGGAGGTGTCACGAAAAAACTCTTAAATAATACGTTATAACATAACAATGTTATCATCACGAGTTAGGTAAGAGAAGAGCAATGCACAGATTACGGTGTAGATTTTCTAGCTGGTGTATCACCAGATTAAATCAAAAAAGCACTCAAAAGAGTGCTTCTTGAATAGTATGGTTTTGTGGTTGGGGCTAAGAAATGGTTTGATGACCACACTTTTGCTTAACTTGACCGATGAATGGATAGAGAAAGACGATTCGGCCACAATAAAAAATAGTAAAAGCAAGCCATAAACCGTGGTTACCCCAAAGTGGAACAACCAATAATTGCGCCAATAAAAACACCATCAGTGTAGCAATACTGGAGTCTCTGACCGGTCGGGTTGTTCCGGTTCCGGTAAAGATCCCGTAGACCGTTAAGCCGTACCCGGCAACCAAGGGGAATACAATTAGCCAAGCTGCCACTTGGTGATACAAGCTGACGAGTTCTGTTTGTGTCGTGAACAGTAAAACTAAATGCGATTGGAACATCAGCACCAACAGAGTGAGAATTACGATGAAGCCCGATGTCCACTGGAAATTGAGTGTTAGTACTCGATCTAGCATCTTTGGATTGTTTTGTCCGACGGCTTTACCTGCGAAAACACTAGAGGCATTGGCGATACCGTCAAACATGTAGCTGACGATAAAAGTAATTTGCATAAGAATGGCGTTAACCGCAAGTACGTCAGCCCCTAGTTGAGAGCCAACTCTTGCCATCATGTTGAAGAAAACTAAAATGCAGACCGTTCTCAACATCAAATCAGTGTTCGATGAGACGATCGTTGAGAAGTCGCGCCTACTCATTTTGGCGGAGGAAATAAGGCGAGTTAGAGACATTCCTTGTGTATTGAATACTAACGTCATTCCAATCGCAAATGTCGTGATCTGTGCAATCAAGCTTGCATAAGCCACACCCGCTACACCAAGGTCAAAGTACAGTACAAACAGGGCATCAAGGACAATATTCAAGACATTGCCAAAGACCTGGGTGTATAAAGTTTCTTTCGCTTTCGCTTGCCCCATCAACCAACCAATAATGGTGTAGTTGAGAAGCACAAACGGAGCACCGAAGATCAAAATACCAAAATAGATATGGGCTTGTTCAGCTACGGCATTTTCGGGCTCTATTATCCAGAGTGCTCCTTGCCAAATGACGGACTGTAGTAGGATAAAGCTTGCACCGACAACAGCAGCAAGAACAAATGGGCGCATCAAACTATTTGTCATCAATGCGTCATCACCTTTACCTAATGCCATTGCACTTTGGCCCGTTGTACTAACTCGGAAAAAACCGAACAACCAATATAGGGTGTTCATAATGACCGTCCCGATAGCAACGCCACCAATCAGCTCTGTGATACCTAAGTGGCCAATCACAGCAGTATCGACGGCACCCAGCAGAGGCTGAGTGACTGTGGAGATAATAAAGGGCAGAGCAATTTTGAAGTAATCTGAATGAGAAATAGTCATAGCAAAATAGCGGCGCACCGGCAAACAAGAATGTTAGCCGCCAATGAGAATTATTTACATTGCGTGAATGGTAGCGAGATTTATTGTGAATGTCATGGATTGATTCATGTGCAGTTACCAAATGCTCAGGAAACAAGCACCTTAAGATTTCAACCTGCCTGAAGCAGACTCAGGCAGGTTTTACAGCGGGGCTATCGATTACTTAAAGCAAGGTAATACATCCTGCTCAAAATAGGGTTCTTGGTTTACCCAAAACATATAGTTAACATGAAGAAACGACTGAGCGAATGAGTGGAGGGCAGGAACAAGACTTTGTCGGTTATCCACGACGTCAGTATTGTTGGTTTGGCCAATGTAGTTACCATCTTGTATCGCGATACCAAGTGGCACGGTATAGTTATTCTCATGCATCATTGCTAGGGCGTGATTTAATTGTCCGCGTTTTCGCATCATAAGGTCAGGTGCGCCAAGGCCAACGCCTATTTCTTGTCCATATTGATAAATACTCTTTAAGTAACCTTTATCTTCCCATGGTAGCCATTCACCAACCATAAAGTTAGCGTATTGCATCGTGGTGGAGGTTGGGAACGCGTGTTTCATGGCTCGCATATTATCCTTGAGTCCTTCGACATAACTCGCTTCAGTGAAGCTTGGATCTTTCTCAACGCCAATAGCGGTTTCTTGAAGGTTGATGCCTTCAACTTTTCCATCAAACTGTTTTCCTAATGCGTTGAGGAGTTTCGCGAAACGCGCTCTTACTTTGCTGTCCCACCGTTTTGCCACCCAACCCTCTGGCTCACCGTCGTCTGTGTATTGGTAAACCGCACCACCATCGTATTCATCAGACAATAGGTAGCTAGGTACACCTTTGTAGCGAGGATCAAACGTCGCGTCCTGAAGCTGAATAAAGAGCTTTTTGCCATGTGCTTTTAGATAGTCATAATCGGCTTGAATCATAGAAAAGTCGTACTGATCTTTCTCTGGTTCTAACATTGCCCAAGAGTACATGATTTGCGCACCCGAAAAGCGAGTGTTGTTTAGCAATGGGTGATTGTGTATGGCTTCTCGATCACGTGCAAAGTACACAAAATGCTGAATATTATCTTTTGGAATCGGGCATTTAGCAGAGATATGGTTTTTATATTCGTTGGCATAACGGTCGACAGGGTTGTCCCATTGTGCCTGTGCATGACCAGTGATGAGTAATGCAGCTAAAAAGCAGAGCTTTTTCATAATCTGATGAGTTCCTTAAAATGGCGAGATAGCGAACGTGAACAGCTAACGAACTTAGTGAAAAAGAGCTAAGTTTGGTAATTGCTATGCCCCCAGTTTAAGGAAGCTTTAGCTATGTGACTGTATGATTAGGTAAAGATGAGTCACACCTTGCTATTTACTTTCCGCCAGCTCTTTCATTTCCTGATATACGGCTTCTAGGCTCTGTTGGGCGACACGAAGAATAGGGAGGTAATTTTCGAGATCGGCAACGGTTTTACGGCTCTTTGGACAATGACAAAATAACGCTGCCATAAAGTTGCCAAATTGGTCATAAAGGGGAAGTGCGATCGCCACCATACCATCAATGAACTCTTCATCATCCACGCTGTACCCTCTGCGTTGAATAACGCTTAGCTCCTTTTTTAGGCTCTGCTTGTCGATAATGGTGTTTTTCGCACACTGGCTCAGTTCAATTTTACTCAATACTCGACGTAATTGAGGTGGCGTCAAAGTACTTAAATAAAGCTTGCCGCTGGCGGATGCCCAAAGTGGAGTGGGAAATCCAACCGGAATGACAATTTGCAGCGGCCAATTGGTTTGAATTCGGTCGTAGTAGACCATATGCGGGCTAGGGTCATCATTCGCCAAGGCCAAACCGCAGGTTTCCTCTAGCTTACGAGAAAGGCCGTGTAGAATAGCTTGTCGTTGCAGTTTATGCTGATTGGTCCATCTTACATCCAACGCGATAGATAGCATTTGTGAGCCTGGATAGAAATGACCGCGTTCATCAGACTGGATGTAGTTTGCGTCATCGAGTTGCTGCAACAATCGGTGGCAAGTAGGCTTGGGAATCCCTGACTCGAAGATAATATCAGAAGCTGAGATAGGACTCTTTGCTTCGCCAATCCGTTCAATAACGTTGATAAGACGATCGACTGAATTTACTTTTTCCGACACCATAGATTCCTTTTAAAAGCTCACCCTAAAATAATATCCAATCTCACTGCGTTAACGCAGTCATTTGGGCAGCAAGGCTTTATATTCCCAAAGTATTTTACGAGTTTCAACTGGTTAAAGAGACATTGACTTGATTTGAGTGGGGCAAAATGTCGGTATTGACCCGATACTCTTCTCGTCCTTGAGTTGGCGCATCGAGAATAAAGAGTTCTCCTGAACTGGGATATAACACCGACTCTTGAGTGGTGAGCTCATAATCTGCTGTTGTGACGAATAAGGTATTGAAATCTTCGCCGCCAAAAGTACAGCGCGTAGCGTGCTTAACTGCAAGATTGATTTCACCAAGTTGTGTGGCATGACCTATTTTGTTCTGTGATGGAGTGTAATAGGAAATGATGCCGCAGTCCCAGTGACAGATATACAGGTTTCCGTGGCGATCAACGGACAGCCCATCAGGATAGCCCTTGCACTCATCGAGCTCAACAAACACCGCCTTTTCAATTATTTGGGTCATCGAATCATCGAGTTGATATTCATATACTTTTCTTTGGAACATATTTGAACAGTAGGCGCGTTTGAGTGCTGGGTTAAACGCTATGCCGTTGGCGACGCTGAATCCAGAATCCATTTCAAGCGCGGTGTTCGCCGTTAGTCGGTAAAGCTTGCCATCAGGAGCTTCAAGTTGCTTGTGGTTCATCGAACCAAACCATAAATGACCATTCGGCGCCGTAACCGCATCATTTAAATGAAGCTTAGTTGAACCAAAGCAAGGATCAGCGATAGGAGTAAAATCGTCAAAACTCGAAGTACAATAAAACAGTCCCTGTTTGCTAGCACATATCCAACCATTGCCCTCACATCGTGCAATCGCCGTGATATCAAAAGGTACGTGAAAGACTTGGGTACTCTGGCTGTGAATCGAATACTCAAAAATCTCACTACCTGCAGCTTCGACCCAGATGAGACTATTGGTGTCGGGTTTCCAAATAGGCGACTCGCCAATGGTTGTTCTAATTCCTTTTACTGAATGCATTTTAATCATCCATATTGATACATTTTGTATCAATATAGTTTAATTTATGGTTCAAAGAACGATTTCTTTCAGGAATATGTGAAATGACGCAGCGGATTAACGAAAACACAATGACTTAGCTAACGAGTGGGCGCAATGCACAAGAAATATCCGTTATAATTTCGATAATTAGCTCGCTCAACAAGGTAAGCATCCGTTACCTTAACGAGTACGTATAAAGTATCCAACCCAAATAAGGAATCTGGATGGAAAGCTCGATAGTGCCAAGAGCGATGGTTTTACCAAGGCCGGTAGTTGTACTTAAAGATGCGGTCAAAACGTTTATTGACGGCAAAGAATCTCATCACGTATTGGACAGAGTGAACTTGTCGCTGGCGGAAGGAGAGAGCATGGCACTCACTGGCGCAAGTGGTAGTGGCAAGAGCACGCTATTGAATATTTTGGGTGGTTTCGAGCCAATGACCAGTGGGACCTTAGAGTTGGCTGGTGAATTGGTGCAAACGTGGAACGATAAGCAATGGGGCTATTTTCGTCACCACAAACTTGGCGTAGTGTTTCAGCAATTTAACTTGCTAACGCCGTTAAATGTCCGACAGAATATTGAGTTTCCTTTAAGTTTAAACAAGCGGAAGTGGAACGCTTGGTGCGACTATTTAGTCGCTAAATTGGATATTCAACCACTGCTTGAACGCCATGTTTCTGCGTTATCAGGTGGTCAACAACAACGAGTGGCGATTGCAAGAGCGTTGGCGCATCAACCCGCATTGCTTTTGGCAGATGAACCCACCGGAAACCTTGACCAGAAAGCGGGCTTGGAAGTGATGCGACTGTTAGAAGATATTACCCGCGAAGGAAATACATCTGTTTTGCTTGTCACTCACAGCGAAGAATGTGCGGCGTTTATGCGGCGACGTTGCCGTCTAGAAAACGGATTGCTTTATGAAACACCGTAAAGGAGCCCATCTACGCGTTGCTCTCTCCATTTCTGCGGCTCACTATCGTCAAGCGCCTTTACAGGCACTCGCTATTCTTATCGGCATTATCTTGGCAGTGACGTTGTTTGTGGCCGTGCAAGCGATCAATTTAAACGCCAAACGCAGTTACGCGGAATCAGCAGAATCGCTTAGCGTCAAGGCGAGTTATCTAGTCATTCCAATGCCTGGACGGCGCTATCTTGCGGAATCGGTGTACTTTTCATTGCGTCAATCTGGATTGAGTCAATCGTTGCCAATACTTGAGGGTCGAGTGAGAGATGATACTGGGCGACGTTATTCTATCCAAGGAAGTGATATTGTAGCGGCCGTCACTTCACGCTCTCGATTACAGTCAGAGAGTGATGATGTGTCTTTATCTAATTCAGCGTTGCCTCTGGCGAATTTGATGAATGGCGAACCTTTTGTCATTGTAAGCGAAACTCAGTATCAAAGGATGGGCGGCGCTAAGACCGCGGTTTTGGACGACATTGCTATCCAGTTTGTTGTAGTACCTGACGAATGGCAGTTGGGAAGTCGTCTGCTGGTAGATATCAGCTTTGCCCAGCGTTTGCTGAACAAGCAGGGGCAGCTGAGCTACATTGCCATACTAGATAACAAGGTGGCGGACGATACTAAGTGGCAAGCGTTGATATCAGGCAAAGCACAATGGGTTGCCAATACAAAAAGCTCAGACCTTGGGTCACTGACAGAAAGCTTTCACCTCAACCTTACCGCAATGAGTATGTTGGCATTTCTGGTTGGGCTATTCATTGCCTATAACGGTGTGAAATACAGCTTACTGAAACGCAATCGGCTATTGGTGCAAGTGCAGCAAGCGGGGCTCACACCTAACACGGTTTTCTTGGCGCTGATTTTAGAACTGGTGCTCTTGGTTACTGTGGGCACCAGTTTTGGGTTTGTCTTTGGTATCCAATTAAGTCATTGGTTACATCCCACGGTAGCACTCACCTTAGAGCAGCTTTACGGCGCAACGTTACTGCCTGGCACATGGCAATGGCAATGGTGGGCTCAGGCATTGCTACTTACGCTAGCTGCGGCATTGTTCGCTTGTTGGCATCATTTTAAGCAAAGGGTACAACAACCCTTATCCTCCCACGGTGGATTCTATCAATCTCCTGAACAGAGCAATGAAAACCGCTTGATGATCGTTGGGCTGATACTTGTAGCAGTAGCACTCATTGGCCTTTGGTTGAGCAGTTATTTTCGCTTAACGATGTTTTGGCTGGGTGTGTTTATTGTTGCGATTCCAATGTTGCTGCCCAAGTCTCTTAGCCTGCTAGCTCGAATAGCAGAACGCAAAACCTCTACTGGGTTGGTCCAGTATTTGTTTGCAGAATTGCGGGAACTGATTGCACCTTTGTCTTTGGCTATGATGGCGCTGTTGTTGGCTATTACCGCTAACATAGGAATGAACACCTTGGTGGGCAGTTTCGAGTCGACATTGAAACATTGGCTAGAGCAGCGCCTGCATGCGGATATTTACGTCAGTCCTGCACAAAGTGACATGACTAAAGTCGAGCAGACGTTAGCTCAGTTCGACGGTGTTGAAGAGGTCTATAAGCAATATTATGTGCAATCTAACGTCAGTGGACTGCCTACGCGATTAGGTACCAAAGATCGTATAACCTTAGAACAAACCATGGTGTTTCAATCACAAGTCAATGATTTTTGGTCCCGTTTCTATGCTGGGGATGTCGTGGCTATTAGTGAGCCGATGGCGGTGAAACTGGGATTAGTACTGGGAAGTGAGCTGCCGAGAGACTTTATGTCTGGGATGACACTGACGGTCGGTGCCATTTTTTATGATTATGGTTCGCCCGATGGCGAAGTGCTTATCTCGCCTGAGTTATGGCAGTTACAAGGGTTCTCGATGGTGCCAAGCAGTTTAGGTGTGAAGGTGAGTGGTAACCGAGAAGATATGCAGCAGGCATTAAAAGCCAAACTGAATTTACACTCCAGTCAATTGTTTGATCAGGCAGAAATTAAGGCGATTGCGCTCAATATATTTGCTCAAACCTTTGCTATTACCAGCGCTCTCAATGGTGTGACGTTACTCGTCGCTGTTATCGGCTTATTTACTTCCTGTTTTATGCTACTGGACGCTCGTAAAGCAGCTATCGCTCGGCTTTATGCACTGGGCGTCAACAAATCGCAATTGTTTGTTATGGTGGTAGGGCAAATGGTTACCCTGGTGCTGTTCACATTGTTAGTTGCCTTGCCACTGGGCGCATTAGTCGGTTATGTGCTGACTGATATTGTGACACTGAGAGCATTTGGTTGGAGTTTAAACTTTGTTTGGAGTTGGATGGATGTGGCTCGCCTTGCGACTATAACCGTAGTCGTGACCATCGTCGCGACCATTATTCCTTTGTGGCGTTTGGTGACACGTCCTGTGGTCGCAAGTTTGCAAAGCGAGGTACTGTAATGTTCAAACAGATGATGGCGATATTGTCGGCTCTAATCCTTATTGGTTGCGGTGAACCTGACGCTCCAAGTTTTGGTCAAATGCTAGGATCCGATGATGGTCAATTTGAAGAGGTTAAAGGTGGTCGCATCCTTTCTTTTCCAGAAGATCATCAAGCCCACAACGACTTTCGCCAAGAGTGGTGGTATCTGACGGCAAACTTGCAGGATGCCGAAGGCCGAGAATATGGCATTCAATGGACACAGTTTCGCTTGGCGGTGAGTTCTGAGGCACCAGCGAATGAAAATGGATGGCAAAGCCAGCAGATCTTTATGGCGCACAGTGCGATTACAACCCCTGATATTCATCTTGCAGATGAGAAGTGGTCTCGCCAGCACCCAGAAATAGCGGACGTATCAAGCGAACCGTTTCAAGTCTTTATTGATGATTGGCAATGGACTTCCACAACCAACGATCTTTTCCCTGCCAATCTTGATGTCGCATCAAACCAGTTCGGCTATCAATTGTCATTGACTCGAACCGCTCCCTATCAAAAACAAGGTGATGAGGGTTATAGCGAGAAAAGCGCTGACGGAAAGGTTGCATCGTATTATTACAGCCAGCCCTTTATCGAAGTTCACGGTACTGTATCGATTAATGGAGAAAGCCATCAGGTATCTGGACAAGGCTGGATAGACCGAGAGTGGAGCTCTCAATTTTTGCTCGATTCTCAACAAGGATGGGATTGGTTCGCAATACGGTTAGACGAAGCAACGAGTTTGGTGGTCTTTCAATTGCGTGATGCTGCGACCGGACAAGCGAGTTATTCCTATGGGCGATTAATGTATAAAGATGGTCGAGGCATTACTTTGACTCAAAACGATCTAGAACTGTCAGCCGTTCAACAAACGATAATTGAAGGCCAATCATACCCAACGCAGTGGATACTAAAAGTCGTGTCTCAGGGCATTAACGTAAAGCTTTCAGCACTTAATTCTAACGCCAAAATGCCACTATCCATCCCATATTGGGAAGGTCCAATTATCGTTGAAGGATCTCATCAGGGTAGAGGATATATGGAGCTCACTGGTTATTAATCAAAGCGTTAGAATATCTATAGCCTGCGGAATGGGCGGCTTAATGCTTGCACTTCGAAAGTGGCGACTTGTATCGAATCACTCCAAAAATCTAGAGACCACCCGGCTTTTTGTTTTAGGTGTCCTAAGAATTGAGCCGGATTAGGGAGTTGTTCCCAAACTTGGGGTAAGAATAACGCGCCTTTTTTTCCGTCCTTTAACGTCACACCGCACTGGTGCAAGGAAAGGTGCTGTAGTAAGTCTTGTTCCGAATCAACGTACAGGAGTTCGGGTTGTGTCAGTACGGAAACCTCAATGTTAAGCGCTTCGGCTTGATGTTTTTGAAGAGGGGTAAATCGTCTATCTTGGCAAGCCGCTGCCCAAGCTTTTCTCTCTACTTCTAGTACTAAGGGAATCTGTGCCACTGTTGTGCCAATGCAGCCTTGCAGCTGATTGTTTACGGTTAGCGTGACAAAGCAAGCCCCGGGTAAAGCCAAACTTTCTGGGTAATCTTGTACCAGTACTTTCGGTAGCGGTAGTTCATTCAAATAGCAATAAATGGTGTGTTCAACCACGTCGAGCAACATAGAAAGCTCGCTATGGGTTAGCGTACTTTTCGATGGATTAGCGGCAGATTGTGTAACTGACATAACCAACGACCCTTTGTTTATCACCATATTCAGTGTCTCCGGAATTAATCAAAGTGAGACGCTGTAGCTGGTATTGTTTGGTTGAAATAAGATGGATTACGGCATTAACACCGGTTGAACCGCACGCTTCGTGTGGGGTAATCGTCGTCATGCCTGACTCAATTTTGTTGCAGGTCTGCCGGTCAAGGCGTTGGCACTCAGAATAGCGATGAAAGTGACTAAGATCAGTGCTGATCACCAATAAGGTCTTGCTGTCCCATATTGGCTCAATAAGTTTGGCAATCTCTAAGGCACTAACTTGTCCTGTGACGATGGGCAGCAGTTGAAAGTCATCCAATACCGTTTGAAGAAAGGGAAGTTGTACTTCCAAGCTATGTTCTTGAGCATGTGCTTGATCGTTAATCGATACCATGGAATTGTCGGCAAGTAACTTGACACAATCTCGGTCAATGCTCACGCGGCCTAGAGGTGTTTCAAAGGCACCCACAGAAGGTAATGCACATCCGTGAAACGCGACTCGATGACTAGGACCAACTAAAATCACTCGTGAAAACTGCTGAGCGACAGATTGCAACTGATGGTACGCTAATCCTGCTGTTTCTCCTGAAAATACATAGCCTGCGTGTGGAACAATAAGTCCTCGCAGATTATTCTGAACGTTACATGTCTCTGCGTCTCTGACGCTAGGTTCAGCCAATAACTGGTTTACTTGTCTAGTGAGTTGCTTAGTATCTTTGTTATAAAAACGGCCCGCGACAGCAGGAGGTCTAATCGTCATTTTTCCACTCATATAACATCAAATGTATATACTCATTAGTATAGTTTTTGTACTGAATGAAGGTGTGAGATGGAACCAGTTAACGCCAATCACCGTACACAATTTTGGCATTTGCAGGACGATGGAAGAGTCACTTGCACGGTTTGTCCTCGTTTTTGCACCCTTAGAGAGGGCAAGCGCGGCGCATGCTTTGTTCGTCAAGCCATTGATGGTGAGATAGTGTTAACCACCTATGGGCGTTCGAGTGGTTTTTGCATTGACCCTATAGAGAAAAAGCCTCTCAACCATTTTTATCCGGGTAGTTCAGTACTCTCTTTTGGGACTGCTGGGTGTAATTTAGGGTGCAAGTTTTGCCAGAATTGGAATATCAGTAAGTCTCGTCAAATTGACACGTTAGGCAGTCAGGCAAGTCCTGAGCAAATTGCCTTAACAGCGACGAAACACCAAAGTGATAGCATCGCTTTTACCTACAACGATCCAGTGATTTTTCTTGAATATGCTGTCGATACGGCGCTCGCATGTAAGGAGGCAGGAGTAAATACCGTTGCAGTTTCGGCAGGCTACATGTGTGATAAGCCACGAGAAACCTTCTACTCAGTGATGGACGCCGCCAACATTGATCTCAAAGCTTTTACTGAGCGTTTCTATCATAAAGTGTGCAGTGGGCAACTTGCTCCGGTACTAGAGACACTGAGGTATCTTAAGCATGAAACCGATGTTTGGCTTGAAATTACCACTCTGCTTATCCCCGACGAAAACGACAGCTCGGCTGAAATCGATGCCATGACCCAGTGGGTCATGGACAATTTGGGACCTGAAGTGCCACTTCATTTCACCGCATTTCATCCAGACTTCAAAATGCTCGATAAAACCAGAACACCAGCGGACAGTTTAGTCAGAGCGCGAAACATAGCGCTTAACAACGGTCTTCACTATGTCTATGTGGGCAATGTACACGATGAAGCTTGCAGCAGTACCTATTGCCCAAGCTGTCATAATAAAGTGCTCTCACGTAACTGGCACCAACTCGGCGATTGCGCACTAACTAGCTCTGGCGTTTGCCACCACTGTGGCCACCAAATTGCAGGACGTTTCGCGAAATGCGACAAGCCGTGGGGAAGAAAGCGGATACCAGTTCAAATGAGATAAGATACGTTGCTATGCGGTCACGATGGACAGTCCTCGCTTTTTGGCGATGAAGGCGAACGAAGCAATGAAGGCATAACAGAGGACAGGAATGAGGTAACTAGTAGGGATATCAAACCTTGTAATTAGCGTTGCTTGCATCATAGGGATAATTCCGCCACCAATACCGCACATGATGAGAATCGCTGATGCTGCACCACTTGCATCACCGAGTCCTGAAACCGCTCGAGAAAATATGATTGGATACATAAATGAATTGCACAGACCAATCATTATTAGAGCGACTCCGCCAAAAAGCGACGGCGATAAGATAGCAACTGAAAGTAATATCATCGCAATACACGCACCAGAGAACAACGTGTTCATCGCAGAAAGACGTTGGGCAAAAATGCTGTATCCAAAACGACCAAGCAGGGAGCCAGCCCAGTATAAGCTCATTAATGTAGCGGCAACTGGAGCACTGAATCCTCCAATGTTGGGATCAGAAAGGTAACTTATCGTGACGGTACCAATCGACACCTCGACCCCTACGTAAACAAAGATAGTTGCAGCACCAAAAATAAACTGAGGCTGGTGACGTAAGGTAGCCAGATGACTTAGAATTTTCACGCTCTCTGCGCTTCGATAATCGGTTATCGATGAGGAGTACAAAGTACAGGCAAGCAAAACAAGCAATGCGGATAAAACTAAGTAAATGTTGGATAGTCCGATGGAAATCATAGCGACTCCAAGAACAATAGGACCGATAGTTGTACCTAACGAATTGAACGTTGAAGCGATCGTTAACCTCTTAGTTTCGTTCTGGTCGTTACTGGTTCTGATGATGTACGGGTTAGCAACAACTTGCAAAGCAGCTACTCCCATAGCGGTTATAAAAACGGCACTTAACGCGAAGACAAAACTGTCAGCATAAAGACTGATACACAAAAAGAGCGAGCCCAAAAATGTGAGTATAAGCGCTACTGCCAGGCTTAATTTATACCCTTTACGTGCCATTAAAGCAGAAGTAGGAATGCTTATGGCAAACGGAGCAAAATAAAAGGCCAGTTGAACAAGCATCGATTGTTCGTAGCTTAGTGAAAATGTCGATTGAAAATAGGGGACTAATATACTGTTTGCAGAAGTTAGTAGACCCCAACTGAAAAACACAGCAGATAACAAAATTAAAGATTGAGATGATTTGGAAGCCACTGAAACATAGGCCCACATTTCTGTGGACCTCCTCCGACGAATACTGATGGTTAATTGCTTATCAGCAATCAGATAAGAACAAGCTTTAGGCGTTGATTGCGTTATTCAAAATGTCGATGACTTGCTTCCGTTCATGAGCTTGCTGCAAAGAGGTACGGAAGTCTTCATGCATGAGTTTGCGTGCGATTTTAGAGAAAATCTTCATATGTGAATCCTTACCCTCTTCAGTGACAGTAAGCATGATAATAATATCAACATCGACATCCTCGCCCCAAGAGATAGGGTTGTCTAAGGTGAGAACGGAGACGCTGTTATGAGAGACACTGGAAGATTTACAATGAGGAATCGCTACTGAAAAACCTAGTGCGGTTGAAAACACGGCTTCTCTGTCCCAAATCGCTTTTTCAACCTCATTTGCACAACCTGTGCGTTCGTTAATCTCTAAGTTATCGCAAAGTAGCTTTATGGCTTCTTCTTTCGAACTAATAGATTGTTGAGTAAATACGAGCGCTTCATCGAGAGTTTCTTTGCCGTCACTGCTGTTGTAAAACGCTGCGACACGCGCTTTCACTTGCTTGCTATTCGTTAAGGTAAGTACTTCATTAACTAAAGCTTCACACTCGTTTACGTTAAGTCGAGTTAAGGCACGTTTGCTTGTGGCAATTTTCGAGGCTGCCATAGAAAACTGTGTGAGCCCACAACCCAATAACAAGGGTTGCGCGATAGGGTCAGCAGCGAACTCGCCACACAGACTAACCTCTAACTTGGCCACTTTTGCCGAACCAATCAGCTGCTTTAGAAATGCTATAAAGGCTGGGTTGAAGTGGTCGTATAGGTCAACGATGGTTTTGTTTCCTCGGTCACACGCAAAGAAGTATTGTGCTAGGTCGTTACTACCAATAGAAATGAAATCGATGAACTCAGATGCTTGGTTGAAGATGTAGGCAATGGATGGAACTTCAGCCATTGCACCAAGACGGATATTGCCTAACTCATGCCCTTCATTGGCAAGTTCGATAGCCAGTTCGTCAATGAGTTCTCTGCACCAAATGATTTCGTTAAGGTTAGAAATCATAGGCACCATGATAGACACTTCACCAAAACAACTGGCTCTAAGTAATGCACGAAGCTGAGAGCGTATAATGGCGTCATATTGAGGGTACATTCTGACAGCACGATAACCTAAGAAAGGGTTGTCTTCTGCTGGAAAACCCATATAAGCACAAGGTTTGTCACCGCCTATATCTAGAGTTCGAATAACCACCTTGTTACCTTGGCTATGTTTCACAACATTTGAATAATGTTGGAATTGCTCCTCCTCTGAAGGTGGAGTGGTACGCTCGCAGAACAGCATCTCAGTTCGATATAGCCCAATACCATCTGCACCAGACGAATAGATACCCTCAGCTTCTTCGCTTGAGACGATATTGGCGAGAACGTTAACCTTTTCTTTATCGAGTGTCGTTACTTTAAGATCCTTAAACTCTGCGGTTTGAGCCGAAAGTGCGTTGAGTTTTTTGCGCTCTAGTTGATAGAACGCATCACAAGCCACGTTACTCTCTAAAATCAATGCGCCATTAATGGCATCAACAACGAGCCGTTGGCCTTGGATAATCTGCTGAGTGGGGTTTTCTATTCCGACCAAAACAGGAATATTAAAAGAGCGTGCCAAGATTATAGTGTGAGAAGTGCTGCCTCCTTCACCCATCACAATACCTTGAATTAGTGCTTTTGGAAGAGCAAGAATCTGACTTGGGGTGAGTAGCGTGTCTGAGACCAAAATAGTTGGTGCTGTGATCGTCGGCATTTGACTCAGATCTTCATCGCGCACGATATTAGCAAGTTGAAGAGCGATATCTTTGATATCGAGCGCTCGTTCTTTCAAATAGTCACTAGCGCTATTTTCTAGTGGCGCACATAACTTGTCGCATGCATTTGCGATCGCATCAAGAGTGTTTAACGCATTATTTTGCATCATTAGAGCACGACCTAGCTCTTCATCTTGGGCAATTTTCAAATGTGCTTCGAGTATCTCTTTACATTCGCCTTCAGAGCTAGCTTGCTTCTTCAAAAGGTTTAGTTGTAACGCTTTCAAAGCACTCTGTAATTCACTCTCGATACAAGATGACGTCTGGCTTGGTAATGCAGCGGCCATTTTTCTAAGGTCAGTTTGTTGCCAGAGAGTAGCACTAGCCTCACCCAAACCGACTGAAGCAACGGTACCTCGTACATAACGAGGTGCTGCACGCATTAAACCCACAGGAAGTGGTTGTTCGCTTAATTGGACATTCTGTGTGTCTATCGCATTGTCGATATGGCTGAGTTCAGTATCAACAAATGCTTGAAAAAAGATAAGTGCCTCGTTGGCGTCTGAGCCAGTGAAAATAAACTGGCAATGATCGCCTTCCAAGATATCGGCACTAATCATAGACAAGACACTTTTCGCATTAGCAGTTTTATCTTTTGAGCTGTTGACTAAGAGAATGTCACAGTTGAATCGATTTGCTCGTAGCTCAATTTCTTTGGCAGGTCGCGCATGTAAACCATTTGGTAGTGGGCAGATAAAATTAAGATTAGTCATTGTCGTTTCTCATAGTGCTTTGGTTGCAAGGCTTATTGTTACTGGTCGGCATGGTGGTATGTCTGCCGTTTGTTCTACTGGGCTACGTTCGTCTAGTTGAACATTTTGGTATGAGTAAAGAGTTTGAATATCGCCAAATTCGCACGAAGATAAAGTAGGGTTGAAAGCCCGTAAAATAATCTGTTCGGAGTGCTCAGATTTCTTTAATGTGCTGAAGTGCAGAGAGTTGTTCCATTCGACTAGGCTTTGTGATTCTGGGACGACAAGCGTTGTAGGGTTGAGTCTGAATCTTGCCCAGTCAGTGCCGACATGGCTGATGACGGGTGTATTGATACACTCAACGGTTTGCCAGTACTCAGTTTCCTTTTCACTACAGAAAGGAACCAGAGAAAGAGAGAACTGATGACGGCCTTGAATTTGAGAGTCAGGAGCAGGAAGGACCATACCAGAGGCACGACCTGGTCGATAAGTGAGATTTGCTTGTCCAAGCCAACCAACGCTACGTAGTAGGGTAATAGCAATAGAGTTAGGTGTGTCTTGATGAAACTCGTACTCGCGTAAGCCTTTCGTGACAACACCTAACCCTCGCGACGCATTACGATGTAGCACCATTGATTGCATCGGATAGTTAGCAACAGGTGCTTCGGTCCACGATTCTTGTTGCCAGATATCAAGCTCACCCGGTACGTTCTCTCGAGTGACCAAGCCAAATGGTTGGTCTGCCACATGTTGTGAGCACTCTATACCAGTAGGGAAGTTGATTTGTAAGCGGTGGTCCAAAACGCAGTTATCTAAATCAACGTCTACATCAATGGCAGGACGGTCATTACGTAGAGTGATTTTGAGAGAAATAGGAAGTCGAGTTGAAGCAACGTGTTGCTTTCTCTCATCAAGGTTTTTAGGAAGCACCATGGAGAAACTTAATGTCATGGTTGACGTTAATACGCCTGTTTCTACAAACACGGTGTGTTCGGCGCTCTTACTGCTAATTATCCAATCATTGAGGAGTGGAGAAAAATTGTAGTTGTCACCTTCGTCAGAACCATCACAGATTTCGAACAGGTTCGAGTATCGAGCGCCATTCCTATGGTCGACAAGATGCAGTGTACCGTTAGTTTGGTATTCAAGCGTGAACCATTGGTTACTGATTACTGATTCTTTGCGGCGGATTGTGTCAGAGTTAGTTGCACTTAGCTTATCTTCTTGAAGGTAAATCGTTGTATAACCACATGCAGGGATATCTTTAACACTCACCATCATGGAGATCTTTCTATACCAAGTTGTTGTTGTGTTATTCGAGAGTTCCTGAATGATCGTCGACATATCTTGTTGTGATTCGTCAATGATTTGATATTGCAGTTCGTTACCTTGCTGATCGACGATGTTAAATTGGTCAGACGGGGTGTAGATGGTAACATCAACTAAACTGTCACGTTTTTTCGGAATACTATTGAAGACTACGATTTTTGTGCCATCGACAGAGGCTTGAATACCTTGCGTTAACTTTCTGAAGTTGAGTTCTAACAATTGCTCAGCGGTTTCGATGCCTGACAAAAGACGATTAAGAACCATTGCATTTACACGGTCTGAGTTGCAACCACCGATACTATCGTGTGCATGACTTTTCATGGCTTCACGCCAGATCTGATTAACGGCATTTTGTGGGTAAGGCAGTCCATTTGTGTAGTTTAATGCCAGCAAAGGCTCCAAATAACGACTGACTAGGGTTTCTAACTTTTCGTTCGCGAGCTTAATATC
The DNA here is from genome assembly GCF_900088415.1 of Vibrio mediterranei. Lineage (GTDB taxonomy): Bacteria > Pseudomonadota > Gammaproteobacteria > Enterobacterales > Vibrionaceae > Vibrio > Vibrio mediterranei. The sequence continues at coordinate 527,630 of NZ_FLLQ01000001.1, read as the reverse complement.
CATTCGTGTCGAGAAAATGCCACGATGAATTCTCATATACTTAGGATCGAGCATTTCACCTTTGAAGCAATTTAGAGTGGGAGCCGATGTAGCAAGTGCATCGAAATAGTCATCGAAAGAACTGTTCACAAAGTGAAATTCATCTTGAGTTTGGTTGGCATGATCAAGAAGGCTAACTACCTGAAACTCAAAAGGTGATTGGTCATTGCCATTCGGAAGCATGACGTGCTCACTCGCTGCAAACTGGCATTGCTTTCGTGCATTGGAAGTAATAGCTTCGGTAAAACTCATAGGGTCAGTAGGTAACCATTTTGAACACCCATAACCCCATGGAAAGACTGCTGTTGTTATCTTACTCCCGTCTTGGCTCTGCCATTGAAATTCTGTATTGGCGACGAGTCGTTCAGACCAACCACGCCATAAAACTGCTCTATCAATATTGAATTGATTTAACAGCATTGGTAGTTGTTCTGTTTGCCCAAAGGAATCAGGAACATAGCCGATTTTCATCGCTTGACCATATTTCTCACAGTCGCTCATCCCAAGCAGTAGGTTACGAGTAATTGACTCAGCACTGACGGTGAGAAAGTCCGTTTGAGTATACCAGGGGCCAATCAATATTCTCTGGTTTTTGATAAGAATTTCTAATCGTACTTTGTGTTCTGGTGCAACTTGTAAATAGTCGTCTAATACAACAGTTTGAGCATCTAATACAAAAGGTCCTATATTATTATCTCGTTCCAGATTAGACATTAAATCGTCCATAAAATAATAAAGTAGTGCTTTTGAATCGTTCTCAGTAAAATACCATTCGCGATCCCAGTGGGTATGCTGAATTAAATGAATAGTTTTCATAAGGCGTGATTAACCCCAGAGCATGGGCTCTAATAGTTTTATAATGAAGGTATATCTCAGGGCTAGGTGACTAGCCCTGAACTAAGAAGAATTTGCTTAACGGGAAACGGTAAATTTAGGTGCGTTTTCCGTTTTGTCCTGCTTTGTCATTTGTTCTCCGTTGAAAACTAACAGGGAGCCTACGGCAATGATGGCTGAACCCGTTGCAATTGCTAAGACGTAAACAAACCAGCTTTCAACAGCAAGCCAGCCGTAGAATCCTGAGATTGGCGCTTTGTTTACGGCGCCTAAGCCTACAGCCATAGCGGCACCAACGGCAGAGCCCAAAACGTTTACTGCGATGATCTTTGGATTAGCCAGTGCAAAGGGAATAGCGCCCTCTGACACACCGATTAGCCCCATCAGTGTTGAGGCTTTGCCTGCTTCTTGAAGTGATGCGGGAAAGCGAGATTTCCAGATTAACGTCGCAACACCAATGCCAATTGGCGGAATAATAATAGCGACTTGGGCTGCTGTATTTGGATCATAAATGCCAGACGCTAATAGAGCCATAGCAGTAGTTACTGCCGCTTTATTGATCGGACCGCCAAGGTCAAAGCCAACCATGCCACCGACTACCGCCGCAAGAACGATTTTGTTGCCGTCAGACATAGAGAGTAGCCATGTTTCTAGACCTCTATTCAATGCCGCCATTGGGTCGCCGATTACGTAAGACATTAGTGCGCATACGAGCAGAGTACCGCCAACAGGAATAATAAAGATTGGTCCGGCGGAGGCTAGTGACTTTGGTAGCTTAATTTTGGTTGCTAGATACTTGACGATATAACCTGCGAGAAGGCCTGCTGCAAGCGCCCCCAGGAAACCAGTACCAATTTTACCGGCAAGCAAACCACCAATCATGCCTGGGGCTATCGCCGGCTTGTTAGCGATAGCAAACGCGATGTATCCCGCAACAACAGGTAACATTAGCGATAATGCCATACCACCGAAGCCGTCAAAATCGTGGAACAGTCTGACTAGTTGATGTACCGACTCGGCGTGACTGCCATCCCAAATGTTATCGACACCATAAAACGAGGCACCGATACGAGCAATTCCCATCAGTACCGCGCCGGCAATGATGAAAGGGAGCATATATGACACACCGGTCATGATGGCATTCTTAATTTCAGTACCTACTGATTTTTGTCCTGCATTGAACTGGCTCATAATTACACCTCCGCTGTTAGCGCCTCAAACAAAGCAGAGCCGTGCTTAATTGGATCTGCTACTTTGCATTCAATTTTAGGAAGTGAAGCGAAACGCTCAACACCATTTATTGCCACATCAGCTGCGATAATAGCAGCGTCAGCTCGCGCAATATCTTCAGGAGTAATTTCGTTTTCAGCTCCCATACTACCTTGAGTCTCGACTTTTATTTCGAGTCCCAATTCCTTGGCTTTAACTTCAAGCGCTTCAGCGGCCATATAGGTATGAGCTACGCCAGTAGGGCAAGCGGCAACGCACACGATGAACATAATGTAATCCTCTTTTTATTGTAAAAAAAAACACACAACTGCGATAACGCTAGTTGTGTGTTTTTTGATGTTTCTATCAACTAATGTAAGAAAAGCGTAGGCTTTCTCAAGTACAGAGTACTGACATGCTTTTAAAATCTCTGTAAATCCTACAATGGCAATAAAGCTCAATACAAGACGTAGTAAGCGAGCGTGTTGCACCGCGTACTTGTATTCATGGTTGAATCGAGTCGTTGCCATTGGAAGAGAAATCGCTCTAAATGGAGGAATGAGTTCGGCGCTCTTAGTCCATAAGTTAGAGTATTGCTCAGCAAGATTGAGCTCGTCTGTTGCGAGTTCTGATTGAGATGCGTTCGTCAGTTTATCTACGGAATCAATAGATTGTGGTATGAAAAACAAACAAAAAGAACGAAGTGCAAGCAATAACAGCTTGATGCACTCCGTAACTTTTAGTTTAAATTTCATTGTTGGTTTCATTTTATCTATCCAATTCCATATTGATGTTTATATTATATTTGAATTCCAAGTATATCCGTGATTGAGATCTCAAATACAATTTAGCTTTAAATAATTATTCCATTCTCAATTAAAAATAAATTTTCAACGATTTATGGATTAGTTTAAGTAATGAATTTCGTTTGAGAGGATGATAGCGTTGAGCCCATTAGTCGATAAGACTTTAGTCTTGTTTCCTTGAAGAGTTGGGGTATAGCGACTAATTTTGAACATATCTAGATACTGCATAAGGAAATGCATATGGATATTGTCGTGATGCTTACCAGTGGTCAGTTTGGCGTGTTAGAGGACTGCGAAAGCCTTGAGTTAGAAGGTGAGATGGTGGAGTGTTGGGTCGAGGCTGAGGAGAGCTTCGAGTATCGGTCTGGACAAGTAGAAAGAGTACTCTAGATGAAAAAGTGGATACTACCCGTGATTTTGGGGTTGCTGGTGGCTTACGATTGGTCTTTTTCAAGGGATGCGTTGGACAGCGAAGACTTTGTCGCCTCTTTTGATAAGCAATCCCCCGATGAAAATGACGTGAAATATCATTTGGATACTTTAACGGCTAACAAGAGCCAGTTAAATGCGGCATTAACCTACTACTATCTAGCCATTTTAGTTACTGAAAAAGATACTGAAATGAAAAAAGACCGTATTGCGTTAGCTAAACAGCTGGATGAAAAGCGACAGGACGTTATTGATAGTTATCGCTTTTCAGAAAAAAATGTCGCTACGTATGATCAGGTTCTTAAGTACGTTGCCGATAGTATTACTTCCGACGAAAAGCGATATAACCGTTGGTACCAGATTCAATTGGCGGGGCAGGGCGATGTAAATCAACGTCTTGTTAAAGTCAATGACATGCACGCTAGCTACTCTCATTGCCAACTTGGTACCTATTGTTAAGTACGAATAAGGCCGTCATTGACGGCCTTATATGGTTTTGTGTGTCAAAACATGGTTACTTGAGCTATTTCTTAACGACTAAATTGAGGACAAACAACAGCGCGATAGGAAATAGTGAGGCAATCAACATCCACGCCCAGCCTTGAGTATAGAGGACGAATCCCGCTCCTAATGAACCTGCCGCTTGAAATCCAGTGATAGAGAAATCGTTTACGGCTTGCACTTTGAATCGCTCACTTGGCTTGTATGTTTGAGGTAATAATGTTGTTCCTCCGATAAATAAGAAGTTCCAACCCACACCAAGCGCTACTAACGCCCACCAGTAATGGTGTACGGAATGCCCTAGTAGAGCTATGGCAATGCAAGCAAGGAATATAATGCAACCTAAGGATATCAACTTGTAGAGACCGATGCGTTTAATGATCAGCGGAGTGATTAATGACGGTAAGTACATTGCCATTACATGACTCTGAATGACCCATTTAGCGCTTTGGATATCATGTCCATGGCCTGACATTGCAAGCGGTGTTGCGGTCATTAAGAAAGCCATAACCGCATAAGCGGTAAGTCCAGAACCGATAGCGAGCCAAAGTAGAGGCTGTTTAAATAGAAGCGAAAGGGTGCGCGCCTCACCAACATCTTTACTGCTATCGTGAATCTCTAGCGGTTTCATTGCGATAGCCAGAATGAGAGCACCAACGATCTCTAAAGTCCCTAGCGCAGCATATGCCCGAGCGTAATCAGACTCAAACATTGGGATAAACTGGCCCAAATTGAGCAGTTCAGGACCAACCCATGCTGCTGCAATGCCACCGACCAAAACCAAACTGATAACACTGGCGTGCTGGGAAGGGTTTGCACAACTCTCTATTGCTGCGAATCGATATTGACCGACGTAGGCTAATTGAGTTCCAAGAATAAAAGTGCTCAGAGAGAATCCCCAGAAACTGCCATTATCGATGTTCCAAGCTGCAAAGAAGGCTGCGACGCTGCTTACTAGCGCAGCGATGACGAAAGCGTGTTTTCGACCAATTTTTCTCTGGATACGAGCTGCGGGAAAGATATTAAGCGATACACCTAAAATTAAAGCAGTGACCGGAAAAGTAGCGAGGGTCGGGTCACTATGAAGACTGGTACCGACAATGCCTCCCAAAAATACGTTTAAAGCGCCTACAGAGAGGACAAAAGGTTGGACTGTGGCAAGTAACCAAGCATTCCATGGCAGAGATCTCATGACATTTCTTACTAGTAGCACATTAGTTTAGCCTCTATGGTGCAGGAACTAGCTAGAAAAGCAATCTGTAATTTGTTTAAAAATCGGCTATTTGCTCACCTTATAAAATTCTTCGATGAAAATTGGAATATTTAATCTAAATTATCGACGATTGACAATCGCCTAAAAAATACTTTTGTTTTTCATGAGTTATTCTGATCTATTTGTTATTAAAGTAATTGTTCTTATTTTAATGTTCTCTATTATGTTATTTAAAGCCTAATTATTGTGGTTAATATAATCTATCGATAAGTGTTTGTATTGATTTTTATATATGTAATTTTGCTTCAGTGGAATTATTTTAAATCTGTTTTTTGTGTTTGAAATATATTTTGTTGGTACTAGTTTTATAAATGCGGGCTAGGGAATAATATAAGGAATAACTATGGATGGTTTATCGTATAAACAGGCATCTAAATTTCTTGATGCAGCGACAATGGGAATTAAGAAAGGCGATGTTGAAGCGTTATTAGTTAATGATGATAGAAACGGTTGGATCGATCAACAGATTAACCTCAGTTACACAAACCATGTTTCACAAACGTTAGTGCAGCAGCAACAGCGTGGTCAAACAACCCTTACTCAGGAAATGAGAGTCTGTGCTTGGTTTGATCTTGCTTTGCAAGATGACGCTCAGTTACGCCAACGAGTTGCCTTCGCACTAAGTCAAATTCTGGTCGTGGGCGACCGCGATGCGCAGTTGGCACCGTATCCATTAGAGTTAGCCAATTACTATGACATTCTGACAACATACGCTTTCAGCGACTACAAAACGCTGCTTTATCATGTCACACGCTCACCTATCATGGGACATTACTTGACGATGGTGGGTAATCTTCCCAAGTCTCAAACTGGTGTAAATCCAGATCAAAACTATGCACGAGAAATCATGCAGTTGTTTACGATAGGTCTAAATAAACTTAATCCAGACGGAACACTTTACTTAGACCAGGAAGGTAACCCCAAAGCTAATTATGACGATGCCGATGTAGAGGATATGGCAAGAATATTTACTGGTTGGTTTATGTCTAATAGCAGCATGAATGCTCCAATGGAGGCGAACGATGTATACCACGATATGGAATCAAAAGAGGTTTTAGGAGAAAGTTTTCCGGCTGGTGTTGGAGCGGAACAAGAACTCGAGCACGTGTTGGATGTGTTGGTCAAACACCCTAATACCGCCCCGAATATTTCTACCTTGTTGATTAAGCGATTTGTCACCTCTAACCCGACTCCTGCCTATGTGGAGCGAGTCTCATCCGTGTTTAAACAAACGGATGGAGACCTAGCTGCAGTGATTAAAGCAGTGTTACTTGATGACGAAGTAAATGCAGAAGGAAGTCTATTTCGCGCGAAACTTCGTGAGCCCATATTAGCCATGACCTACCTGTATCGTGCTCTGGATAGCAAACCGGGGGCAGGCGCAACTATCACACCAAACGCCATGCTATATCAAGACACTTTTGGTCAATATCCATTGGGTTCACCTTCGGTATTTAATTTCTACGCTCCGGATTACCTACCAATGGGCGGTCTTGGCGAGCAAGGGCTAACTGCTCCTGAGCTTGAGATCATTGATTGGAACCAAACCGTAAAAATGAGCAATATTGCTTGGAAACTGGTTACCGATAATGGTTATAAAACTAGCTCAAATAGTTCTGGAGAACTCTATCCGGATGTGTCGGATTTTGTATCGGCATCTGGAGACTACTCACAGCTTATAAACTTAATTGCAAATCGATTCTTTGGAGGAGAAGTTCCTGTAGATTTAGCGCCTCGATTTGAAGGTTTATGGAATGCGAAAAGCAATAATAATAAACCTTACTCGGTATCAGCCATGCTTTATTTTGCATTTATCTCTCCCAACTTTATGGTTCAGGAGTAAAGTACTATGAAATTAACAAGACGTAATTTTATTAAAAGCACTCTTTATAGTTCTGCAGCAACTTCTATTCCATTGACGTTATCATTGCCGTCGAGCGCTTTAGCAAATGAAGGAGGTGATTATAAAGCCCTAGTTTGTTTATTTCTATATGGTGGCAATGATTCTTTTAATATGCTTGTTCCAAAAGATGGAGCAAATTTAAATAATTATAGAGATTCCCGGCCAGATATTCAGTTATGGGATCATGAGGTGTCGCAAATTGGTCATATTTTGGACGATAATCAGCAATCCTTAGCCCTCAATGCTGCTATGCCCAAAATATCCAGTTTGTTCGAGGCCAAAGTGGCGACAAGTATCGTTAATGTTGGTTCATTAATTGAACCAACAACCAAGGAAAACTATAACAGTGTCAAACGTTCTCCCAATTTGGGGGCGCATAATAAGCAGCAACTGGCATGGCAGCGAAGCTGGGAGACAAGTCAATATCATCCTTACGGTTGGGCTGGCATGATGATGGACCTACTAGCGACAGGGGCTGAATCTATTTCACCTAATCTGTCTTTTAGTGGTAACGAGCTAATGAATGGTTCAGGAGTGCAAGATCTTAGAGTGAGTTCATCGGGAATTCGTGCAATGTCCTCTTTGTCGGTAAACTCAGTAAACAATAACATTACCAAACTACTTGCTGACAACAATGCATCGGAATTTGGTAAAGCATACTTGCAGAGCTTCCAAGACATCTTAGATTTTCAGGATACATTGGGAGATTTGCTCGACCAATACCCAGAAGATCCAAACATTCCTTCCAGCTACCTTGGAACTCAGTTGAAAATGGTTAAAAGACTTATCCAATCGAGTGGCGGCCTTAATCAAGCACGTCAGGTATTTTTTGTTTCGCTGGGTGGGTTCGATAATCACAGCAACCAGCGTAGCAAGCATGATGGTTTGCTGACCACGATTGACGATGCTGTTTCCGCATTTTATGCCTCCCTTGAGGCTGATGGATTGCAAGATAGCGTAGTAACTTTCACTATGTCTGACTTCGGTAGAACTATTCAAAATAACAGCAACCGAGGCACAGATCATGGGTGGGGAAGTAACCAATTGGTCATAGGCGGCAATGTAAAAGGCGGCAAAGCTTATGGTCGCTATCCAGAGTTTGTTAAGGATGGTCCAGACGCAATAGGTAACAAGTTCATACCTACCACAGCGTCGGAACAGTATGCTGCGACATTATGTCGATGGTTTGGCTTATCGGAGTCAGGAGTTGACTATATATTCCCAACTTTGTCGCCAGACAAGGAAAATCACTTTCCAAGTCGTTACTTAGGTTTCTTAGGACAGGATTTAACGGAAAGCGAAAATCTAGCAATCGCCGGTGTCGCAGCCTCTGTGACACGAGTGGATCATACGCCAGAGATGGCTATTGATGGTGACCCTACGACAAAATGGACAGCTAAAGGCGAAGGAATTCATTTTGATATTACGTTGTCAGAGACATCTAGCCTTGATGTGCTACGTTTTTCACAAGCTAAGGGCGATGTAAGGCAGTACTTTATGGATATATCGGTAAGTAGCGATGGAGTGCAGTTCACTAAACTCATGAGTTATCAAACTCCGGGAGATACAACTGGTTATGTGGACGTTGAGCTTGGTGGTCAACAGGCTCGTATCCTAAGAATTACTTGTAGCGGCAATAATGACCCTGTGAATAGCAAGCTACTCAAATGGAACAACTTCCAAGAAATTGAAGTATGGGGTAAGCCTGTTTAGATTATTACAAATAACTGAGGGCCCGAATCAGGGCCCTCAGTGAATTCATTGATGAGGTCGAGATCAGTGACCTACGGTTTTCGAAAGTAAGTTGACGACAAGAACACCAGATAGAATAAGCCCGATTCCGACAATTGCCGCTAGGTCCAATTTTTGTCCGTATGCAAAATATCCTACCGTTGCCACTAGGACGATGCCTGCACCGCTCCAGATCGCATAAACCACACCAACCGGCATACTTTTAACGGTGACAGATAGCAAAAAGAAAGCCACGGCATAGCCGATACCAACTACTAGGCTAGGAGCCAGCTTGGTAAATTGTTCTGTCTTAGGAATAAACGAAGTTGCGATCACTTCAGTCACAATGGCTATTGAAAGTGCAATAGCTGGAGGCAGAGAAACAAGAGTTTGAAACATACTGCATTACCACCAAACAAGTGAATACGAAACCGCTCGTATTCTGATGGGCGAGAGTATAAATAATTTCAAAAACTTTGGTAGTGTTGGTTGGGTAAATGATTATTACACCAAAGAGATAATAGATAAGTGAGCGCGGCCATGACAGACCGCGCCCACGTAGTGTTATGCTTGCTGAGCTACAAGTGCCTTTCTCTCAAGTAATTTAGCAATCGCAGTAACACCAGCAATGTACATAGCGCCACCAAGAAGAGCCACTGCCATCCAAGAGAAGCCATGCTCAACAACATGGTCTTTGTGAAGAATACACATTACAACATAAGCGAACGTAATATAGCTAAATGCAAAGTGAGCAATTGGCCCCATGCCAATAGTAATCAGAACAACACCAGCAACGTAAATGTAAAACGCATTCTCACCTCCAACGATAGGCGCTAGTGCTCCCAAGGTTGCAGGTATAAGCATTCCCATAGCGATACCTACAATACCAGCTGCGAAAATGTTCTTAAGTTTGCTTAGGTCAAATTTTGCTTCAAAGAAAAAGATAAGCGCAAGAAATGCAGGCCACTTATCGTGAATGCCTAACTTCTGAAGAATAACCGTACCGGCTACGATCCAGATTGTTAGCATTAGCGTTTTTGTCATATGTGCTGAATTGAATACTTGATTCATTATTGGATTCTCTAAATAGGGTGTTCTAGGAGGTTGGGCGCGGATTCTATCTAGAGTGAAGGACAGCGTCACTAGGTGGAAAAAAGGTTCTATGCGAACAGGTTAGGAGTGGATGACCAACCTATTAATTGAACACATTGATGTGCAATTATTAGGCAGGGGCTATATTTTGTTCTAATACTGATGTCTTTAATAATAAAATTTGAGAATGGCAATGTGAGTTATGCTGGCGTAGGAAGAAGGAATACCGAACCTAGCGACATGTCACGAAGGCTCGATATTTCCGAGATGAGTCGACTTTAGTTAAAGAATATCTATGGTTATTTCATCAAACTTATAAACCTTGCCACCAAACTGTTCACTAAAGAAATCTGCATCACTCTGCTTGCTAAAGCTAGCAAGTGTTTTACCCATTGCACCCTTTTGGGTCGACCCTATAACGTACCACGCTTGTTTGCCATCGATGAAGTAATCGTCCTCTGGCTTTTGCCATGGTGTTTTACTCATATCGTGCACAAATATCTGCTCAATCTGTCGTTGGTTCTCTGGCTGTAATAAGTAGCTGAACATATCTCGTGTTGAACAGAATCGTACTGTATTTTCTTCACCTTTTTGGTAGGCCTGGCCTTTAGGCCCAGGATAATTCTTAATTACCATTCCACAGACATGACATTCATCAGCGGCTTCGATAGCTTGAGCTTGTTTGACCATCTGTTGTTGCTCTGACTCACCACATCCAAACAGAATCAGTGCCATCAGAGTAACAAACATACATTTTACGACGTTCATAATACGGAATCCTTGTGTAGGGGCTTTATAGGTGTTTTTGTCGGAAGATAAAAAGAGAAATGGTCAATGGAACCGCTATCCAAGCAAACATGACCATCAGCAAATTCAAAGTGGATAAGCTGCTGTTTATGGCGACAGCTAATACGCCATTGATATCGCTATTGTTTAGTGCGGAGAGGTTAATAAGACGGAAAAGATCGGCGGGGTTTAGCAACATAATTTGAACTAATACCTGCTGATCAAGGACTTCATATCCACCTACCAGAATGCCTAGTAATATGAGGTCAAATATCAATACAAAGAATAACCAAACTAACAACGCGGCTCCCGCAGCTTTCGACTTCTCCGATACCAGCAAGCTAATTAAATAAGCCAATGTGATGAAACAAAGACCTAACAGGCTTGATGTGACGATAAACAATGTAAACGCACTGGCGATAGACTGATGCGCTGTCGTGGCGCTAAGCAATACTCCGGCTGATCCGAAACCCAAAATGGTTGATAGCGTGATGATACTCCCTTGACCTATAAACTTACCGAGTAACAATTGAGCATGGCTGATAGGGTAGGTCATAAGAAGTAGCAAGGTTCCTGATTCCTGCTCTCCAACAAAACTGTCATAGCACAATAACAGTGCAATCAGTGGAATGATAAACACAGATAGACTAGATAGGCTTGCAATCGTGGTTGAGAGTGAAGGGGTAGTGAGTTGACCTGACGCTACGCTTCCATAATAGCTTATGCCGATAGACAAGAACGCAAAGATCAATGTAATCGAGATGAACCAGCGGTTTCGTAAGCCATCTTGAAACTCTTTAAGAGCAACAGCAAAAATAGGGTTCATGACTTGTACTCCTTAGGCTGGTTCGCTTCTGAAGGTAAGTGAAGAAAATGCTGGTATATTTGTTCTAGGTTAGCGGGCTCCATTTGAACATCGCTTAGTGACTCATAGGTAAGTAGCTCCCGTAATACCTGAATTTTATCTTTGTTGGGTACTGAAAGCTGATTGTTTGATGTAGCAAAGGACGACAAGAGTTTGTTGGAGTGAATAGCACCGTTTAGACCAGTTGCTCTTATCGTTGTTGGCAACTTCGCTTGTGTTCTTAGCTCATCAAGTGTTCCGATGGTGATAGCTTTGCCTTTAGACAAAATCAAAGCTCGGTCAATGTGTTGTTCTACTCCAGGAAGCACATGAGAGCAGAGAAGGACACTTGCACCACCTTTCTTTAATCTATCTACGCTTTGGTAGAACTCTTGGGTAGCAATAGGATCAAGCCCTACCGTTGGCTCGTCAAGTAATAGCAACTTGGGTTCACCTAAGAACGCCTGAGCTAAGCCTAATCGTTGCCTCATTCCTTTGGAGTAAGTTTTGACTGGTCGCTTCGAGGCGTCAGCTAATCCAACTTGGGTCAGTAATTCCTTTACCTGACCTAGTGGTGCAGATTTCAAACGAGCGAAATAGGTGAGTACTTCCAACCCAGTAAGCTGCTCATAAAAGCTCACATTTTCAGGCAGATAGCCAATCTGTTTTCGGCTCTGCCACGCTTGTTTCGTCGAGGGGTCTGTACCAAATACGTTAACTTCTCCTGCTGATGCCTCAATAACGCCAAGAATGAGTTTCATCGTAGTCGTCTTACCCGCGCCATTGTGACCAAATAGTCCGAGGACTTCGCCCGGTTGAATGGAAAAACTGAGATTATCTACCGCGTGGAGAGACTCATATTGTTTGCTAACGTTATGGAGCTGAACGATGGCTTTACTCATAAATGGCTCTCTTGTGTTGGTAATAAAGCAGGGTAGGAAAGCTGTTCTAGTTCTGTGGAAATATCCAGAGGAGACATTAATGGGAAAGAATCTTTAACACCCGATGGCTTTAGTACAGGAAACTGTTTTTGAATCCAACGGAGCAAAATGATTGCAGGGCTATCAAGAAGAACTTTAGACTCGGGATACTTCCAAACGACCTTATCAATACCGTCATTTGGTTCAAAAGGTGTGTCTCCTCTTGAGTTGTTATCTAAATCCCAACCAAGGTAGTTGCTCCAATAATTTCCTTTTCCTTCAATGCTCCATTCTTGTTCTTGAGTGGATACATATTTCACTTGTACAGGATTGTTGATAAAGCTGTTGCCACTGACCTGGACGTTTTCAGAACCAGCGGTTAGGTGGATACCTATTTCGGTCGTATCAATAGTGTTGTAGCTGATTTCATTGTAACCAGAGTTATAAACAAACAGTCCTTTGCCTTCTCGCCCGATAACCTTGTTTTCAGGCTTGGTCCAAATGTTTTTGATTTGGTTGTAGCTAATGGTGGAATGAGTGATGAAATTCATTAACATGCCATAATCTTCGTTATCACGGCTGGTGTTACCTAAAACAGAAAGCTGTTTAGAACTCATTAAGGCATAACCCGCTCGGGTATTGTAAGCAAGATTACCAATAACCCGATTACTATGAGAATACATGTAATGAATACCGTATCTCAGATCATGCATGGTGTTGTTACGAAGCTCAGAATGTTGGCTCGAAATAACGTAAAGTCCGTCGCGAGTTTGCGAGATGGTGTTGTTGCTGACATAGGCGTGTTTTACAGTAGACAATTGAATGCCGTTACCTCTGTCTGCCGAGCGAAGTGAAGGATTACCGACAACCACATTGTTGCTAACAGTGATGTTTTGAGCTCGTTGAATCCACATCCCAAAGCCATCACCTTTAAGTTTATTATTGACAATAATGAGGTCCTTTACCGTTTTATCTGAATAAATGCCGGCATTTTGGTCTGTAAGATTACGCCCCCAGTTGACGATGTTTAAGTTAGAAATTTCGATGTCTGAGCTTGTGAGTGTTAGAGCGTTGCCTTTTTCACCCGCGTCAATAATTGCACCCTGCTTGCTGGTAAGGGTGAGTGGTTTAGATACGGTAAAGTTTCCTTCATACCGTCCTTTTTTCAAAACAATAGTGTCGCCTTTCTCAGCTCGATTCAGAATTGCCTGTAAATCATCATTTGGATGTACTGCTGTTACGGCGGAGAATGCAAAACCGTGATAGGTGAGCGTAACTATGAGTAACCAAGAAGTATGCTTCAATGAATCCATCCTAACGTTGTGAAAATTCTAGGTAGCTCCCTCTGTTTTGAGGGAGCTTAATGACGTGTCGGTTATGCCTCCACTAACATTCGACCTCGCATTTCCATATGGAGCGCGTGGCAGAACCAGTTGCAGTAGTACCATTGAACTCCAGGTTTATCTGCGACGAAGGTAATAGACGCAGTTTGTTGAGGGCTGATTTCCATTTGAACGCCATGATTTGTCATACAGAATCCATGGGTGACATCTTCGATAGTATCGAGGTTTGTTACTACAACAGTTACCGTATCACCCACCTTGACCTTGAATTCGTTCATACCAAAGGTCGGTGCTACTGATGTCATATAAACGCGAACCTTATTGCCATCTCGAATAACTTTATTATCTGTCATAACGTTGACACCATCTCGTTTGGCCATCTCTACTGTTTCGGCAAAGATAGGGTCGTCACGAGACCACAGTTTGCTTGGTTTGACTTTACTGCGGTGGATAATAGTTCCATCATGAGGTTCTGCGAAAGTTGGTCCATCATGTACCAACTTCATTTCATCACCTGAAATATCGATAAGTTGGTCGTTCTCAGCTCTCAACGGGCCAACAGGCAAGAAACGGTCTTTAGAGAACTTACATAGAGACACAAGCCATTTACCATCCGCATCACGAGTCTCACCACTAGATGTACTGTTGTGTCCTGGCTGATAGTGGACATCGATCTTCTGTTTGATGTAGTTAACTTTTTCACCGTTGTAGGCTTTGATAGCTTCTTCTAAGTTCCATTTTGCAATTTGACTATCTAGGAAAAGGGTGGTGTAGGCAAAACCACGATTATCAAACGCAGTATGCAGTGGACCAAGTCCAAGTTCAGGCTCAGCGACAATGGTATCTCTTGGTTGAATCTTATCGTTAAACAAGTCGTCAAGTTTCGCGGTGGCAATGACAGAAACGGTTGGTGAGAGCTTGCCGTTAGCAATAAAGTACTTACCGTCTGGTGAGGTATTCATACCATGCGGTGATTTAGGAACAGGAATGTAGCGAGTTAGGGCAGAACCTTTGCGTCCATCAAGTACGGGAACATCGTTACCGTTATAGGTTTTGAACTTGCCAGCTTTTAACGCTTCTTCACAACGGGCAAGACTGAAAACTACCACATGATCGCGCTCGGCTGTTATCATTTCGCCTAAGTTCATTCCCATTTCTGAGTTATAACAGGTTGAAGCAAAGTACTTACCGTCATAATCGGCATCCGTGTTATCGAGGTTGCCATCGACCATGACCTGAAATGCCACTTCCATTTTTTCCGCATCAATCACATTGAACAGAGAACGGTAGGTGCTGACATCTTCCAATGTCGCTTTACCGTCGTTATTCATTGGGATCTCAAATTCACTGTTGCAGATAACGTATTTGGTTTCGGGTACTTTCTGTACACGAAGGCCATGAATCGCTTGAACATTAGGAATGGTGATCATTTTGTCGACTTTCATGACGTCGCAGCGAATACGAGCAACACGAGAATTGGCTTTGTCATTAATGAAGACATATTTACCGTTATAACGACCATCGGTCATACTCATGTGAGGGTGATGGGAGTCCCCTGACATGATGTGTGCGCTGTCACCTTTAATTCGTTTACTTTCGTCAGTAAAACCCCAGCCAGTCGCACTATCGGTATTAAAAACGGGGATACGCATAAGCTCGCGCATAGAAGGGATACCGAGAATACGAACCTCACCGGAGTGACCGCCACTCCAAAATCCATAGTATTCGTCCATTTCACCTGGCTCAACATATGGGCTGTTTCCAGCTTCTGCTGCTTGAGCTTTAGCCATAGAAGCAAACATGGCGGCAGACATAGGGGCGGCGGCAACACCTAATCCTATTGCGGCACTGGTTCCAAAGAATTTTCGTCGGTCAACATTCACCGGCAAATTGTCTTTATTGAGGTTTTTGTTGTCATCGCTCATGTGGGTCTCCATTCATTATGTGTAGGGCTGATACATGTAGCTGCTTGCAACGAGTACTGAGATACCTCGCCACTTAAGGGATTTCGGTTACTGGGATATCAGCATTTCTCTGTTTCCGTTGTTTATATGCCTGTTTTTTCAATGGTGGACATTTACCATCGTTGGAATAGGTAATTTGGCAATCTAGGCAGTAGTGGCATTCGCGCATATTAATTTCACCATTGGGGTGAATTGCCTGAATCTCGCATTCTTTCGCGCAAATTTTGCAAGGTGAGCCGCATTCAGGGCGACGTTTGAGCCAGTCAAATAGACGAATACTGTTCGACACTGACAGTGCAGCCCCTAATGGGCAAAGGTAGCGGCAGAAGGTTTTGCGATTGAAAATGTTGACTGAGAGCAACAGGACTGCCCACAAGACGAAAGGCCATTCACGGTCGAACTTTAGAAGGAACGTTGTTTTAAAAGGCTCTATCTCCGCAAATTGTTCGGCAAGTGCGAGAGAATCCAAAGAGAGTGCAAACAGACCAAGCAATATTAGATACTTAATTGCCCAAAGTCGTTCATGAATGGCCCAAGGAAGTTCAAACTGAGAGACTTTTAAGTATCGAGCACATTGGTTGATAAGTTCTTGAAGCGCACCAAATGGGCATAGCCAACCACAATAAACTGCACGCCCCCACATTAATATGGTAACGGCCGCAGCACACCAAAGAATGAAGATAACGGGGTCGAGCAAAAAGAGATCCCATGAGAATTGTGTCATCAGCGCATTTAGGAAGGTGAATACGTTTACCACAGAGAGTTGACCACCCCAAACCCAGCCAATAAACACGACGGTGATGACCAAGAAACCATGGCGAAGACGATGCATAAAGGTCGGGTGCTGAACCAAAATATCTTGGAAGAAAAGGATGAGTATTAATGTGCTAATAAGTGCAAAAAGTACGATGACTTTTACTTTATTCTCGAGCCAAACTTGTTGCGTCAAAGAAAGTTCTGGTTTGATAACAATGGGTTCAGGTGTATCAACGTATTCAGATAGCGGCGCATATTCACCTTTAAAGCTGGTAAACACACTGTCGATGGCACCTAATTGGCGACGTACAAGTAGCTCAATTTGCCAGCTCGCACCGGGGTCGAACTCATGATGCGCTTGTACCCTAAAAATAGACATTTCATGAAACTTTGGTGCACCGGGAATGTACAGATCCAAAATTCGACTGTGGTCTAAATCACGAAAAGAAATTTCGTTGTCATTTTGATGAACTTGAAGTCGGTCAAAAATCCCACCTCGGACATAACCTGAACCTTTATATGAGTAACCATTACCAAAAATCGCAATTAGATGTTCATCTGGCTTTAGATCTTTGATTAGCCATTGGTATTCCTGTTCGCCAAATAGGTTTTTACCGATTGTTGGGATGTCAGCTAATGTGTAATACAGCTCAGCAAAAGTTTGCTCAGTTTCATCATCTTTAACGCGTTCAACATTTTCTGCCTCGGTATCATTAAATGCCTCTTGAACGGCTCCTTTACGAATTAATAGCTTTCGAATTGAACCGTCTCCAGTCAACTCAAGCCAGTCTTTCACAGAGAAGAGGTCGCGTTTTATGGTGGATTTTGGCTGAATAATATTGCTAGCGGGTTTCACAATTCCGAGTGACTCGGCAACTTTTGTGGCAGCTTTAGTTATAGCGACATTCATTACCATTACTGTGACTGTAGCGCCGGATAGACCATCGATAGGAACATAGTTTGCGTTTTCTTTACCACCTACTTTAATGCGGTCTTTAACCGATAACCCGACGTATTGATCGCTAAACTCCCATAATTTGCTTTCAGGAATACCAGCTAAAATGATGGGCTCATGATGCTCTAGTACTTTTGATGCCAAGTACTCACCGTGAGGGTCGATGATAACAAGCATATTCACGGGTTCGCCAGAATAGGCAGGAATACTCGCAATATCATTGGTCTCGAAAGCATACCCGATAATATTGTCATCCTTGCTAATCGTTCTGACTAAAGGCTCGCCTTGTTTTTCAGAGATAGATGTAAGGTCGGGGAACACTTGCTGTATGAGAGGGATTGGGTCTTTTGGTGGACTGACAAATAATGCAAAGCTGTCGAAGCTTACGAAAAGAAGTGCGAGTAACTGGCACACTAGAACTCGGGTAAATTTCCTCTGCATAAGCGCTCCCTAGCCATCCGTCCTAGTGGTTACCAACAATTAACAACACAATATTTTGTGCGTTAGTGTTAGTAGAGATGCGGTTAGACTAGAGGCTGGTTAACACTCTGTTTTTGATTTAAATCAATGTTGAATAAAATGAAAGCTATCAATAGATGAAATGTTGCATGTGTTCACATAAATGTAAGAAATATTTAATGGCATAATCGGTAGAATCAGATGAAGTCTACCGATTATGGATATAAATGCAGACTAAGGTGCTACAAAGTACATATCTTTAGCGTAAATATTGCCCTTCGGGTTATTAATAGGGAAGCCCTTCAGAGTATTTCGAACCAGTCGAGTATGCTTGTAATAGTAAAGCGGAATAATCGGTGAGGCCTCGGCTAATATGGTTTCTGCTTGGTTGAACAGTTGGTAGCGCTTGGCTTTATCTGCGGTTACGCTAGCACGTTGCATTAGCTCATCAAATTTCGCATCACAGAAGCCACTTTCATTTTCAACGTGGTTGCAAGTGTATGAAGCTAACACCGAGGAGGGCTCAGCGTAATCTCCAAATGACCATGAACGCGCTATCTCAAAATCTCCTAAAGATTTAGCTGAGACATACGCTTTCCATTCCATGTTCTGTAGGTGAACTTTGACGCCAAGCGGCTTCCACATAGAGGCGAGGGCCAAGGCTATCTTTTTATGGTTTTCACTGGTGTTATAAGTCACCGTAAATTCGAGCGGCTTGTCTTTGTTATATCCAGCTTCTGCTAACAACTGTTTTGCCATTTCCAAACGCTGCTGCATGCTCTTATCGCTGTATGCCATATGTGGAGCATCGTAATTTGGAATGATAGATGGAACGGGCGTATAAGCAGCGACTTCTCCTTGACCAGTTATCTTCTCAACCAGTATGTTGCGGTCGATAGAAACGGTAAGGGCTTGTCGAACTTTGGCGTTATCGAACGGCGCTTTTTGGGTGTTGAAGGAGTAGATGTACGAACCAAGTAGTGGCAACCCTTGGATTTGAGATGGATCTTCTTTAATCAAACGTTGATATTGCTCCAACTGAATTCGGTTGGTCATATCAATCTCACCTGATTGATAACGAACCAGTTCAGCATTTTGAGAAGCAAGACCAAGATAGGTCACGCCATTAATGACAGTGTGTTGGTCGTCCCAATATTGTGGGTTACGTTCCACTTCAACATACTCATTAGGTACCCACTTGACCAACTTATAGGCACCATTGGTGACCATGTTTTCTGGACGAGTCCACTGGTTACCGAATTTAGTTACTACCACTTTAGGAAGAGGGAAGAAGGTCTTCACACTCATTAAGCTCAAGAAATACGGTGTTGGTTTGGTCAATTTTACTTCAAGTGCAGTGTCCGTCAGCGCTTTTACACCCAACTCAGAGGCTTTAACGTCTCCCGATAAGATAGCGCCAGCATTAGCGATGTTGGCGGTCTTGAAGTAGTGTCCAGTGTTGTTACCCGTACTAGGATCTACCGCGCGTTGCCAAGCAAAGACAAAGTCTTCTGCTGTTAGCGGTGAACCGTCAGACCATTTAAGATCTTCTTTTAGTTGGAAAGTCACTGTTAAACCGTCGTCGGAGACACTCCAAGACTTGGCTTGGCCTGGAATCATTCGCCCATTTTGGTCCTCGATAATTAATCCTTCGAACATATCGTTGGCAATAATGTCGCCCGGCATGCCCGAATTAACGAAGGTTGGGTCGATAGTGCTAGGCTCGGCTCCATTTCCTCTAACAAGATATTGCTCATTTGCTAATACCGTCCCATCCGGAACATTGGCAGAGAGTGCATGAAAAGACGTCGCGATAAGTAAAGAGGCAATGGTGAGGGGGAGCGTTTTTTTGTTCATTGAGTACATCCTATACGTAAAACTTTGTCCGTAATAACTCCCATTTATAACTAAAATTGTCTCCTATTTAAACAACTTAACTACAATTAACCGCAATAAATTTAATGATTTAATTTACAAATTAGTACAGTGGAGTGTGATTTGGGTCGGGTAGCCTACATATGACGGGGCTTGATCTACATTTCGAAACAATTGGTCATCTATTGAAGTGGGTTTGCAATCACTTGATAAGGTTATTCGCTATCGAACCACTGAAGCACGTGGTTTAATAACGGCATGTGCTTAGTTGTCCTGTCCACTTTCAATTAACACATGCATCCAACATAGACATTGTATTAATATTTTGCCCTGCAGCATTTGGCCGCAGGGCGTTTTTTTAGTGAGTAAGATAGTCAGAGCTGGCTTGGCGAGAAAGCGTCTCACGCAATGTCTCAGGGAGGATGCTCCAATGTATGCCTTCCAACGCACCAGCGATATAAAACAGTAAGTTGATCCCCGGTTGTTTATCGTGGCTACCACACACCGCTTTATACGCATTCACAGGACCTTGCTCTCTTAATTCATCAATCGAGTGGATACCCGCCTTACGTAACATTCGTTCCGTTTTATATTGCATATTAGGAAGGTCTTTGATTCGCGTGGGCGTTTCTTTACGCTTTTTTTCTTCCAAACCTACACTCCAAACTTCCTCGCAGAGCTGTGCTATTTGTTTATCGCAATGCTTTACCGCTTCAGGAATGGAATAGTAACTAGAAAGGCTAGGGTAGTTGCGAGACGATGAGCGCCAGTGAAACTCGTATGGCGTACACCCTAATTGCGAAAACTCGTCCTTAAACTTACTATTCGGTGCTCTAAGGTAGAGCTTGTTGCCCTTTATTAGTGCAAACATTACACCATTAGACAGAACGCCTTTCCCGCCAAATACAGAACGGATGCTTATCTCTTTAAGCTCAGTGTACGCCTGTATTGAGTCTACAAAGTTATCTAACATCATCTCTCTCCTTGAATGTGTTACGAATAGGACAATTTGCGCTTTCGATAAGAAACTGTGATTACAACTGCATTAATTGTTCCAGATTCTTAGTCGTTACAAATTTTGTGAGAGTGAGGTTGGAGTTATGGTGCGGTTAGAAGCGATTTTGACGTAAAGGTTTTTCACTGTTCATAAAACTGAAGCGCGACTTTGTTAAAACATGAAGTGGCAAACCGTGAGTAGCGAATAGGTTAAGTTCTAGATTTGATCCAAGTTTGAGACAGATTAGTTTTCAGTCGGTTTACTACTTACTTGAATAATGAATCGCGACTACATTCAGTAGACTACGTGTTCAGAACGTTTGTTGGTAAGGCTTTACTGAGATGGCTTGAGTTTGGAGTATAGGTAACTGTTTTGGGTTGTCGAATGCTGCAATGCAATTTCTGAATATCGTGAGGAGTGGAAATGCTAGAGCCTTGTACCGTTCTAACATGGACTGATAATCAATTGATAACGTCCGATACTTCGTGGGTTTTGACCCATCATCAGTACTACCCTCGTTGCGAACAACCCGTAACAACTAGGGCTCTTTGTGAGTTAGATATCTATCTTAAACGATACCAATACTTCACCGAACCTCGTGGTGTCGTTGACCCTAGATTTCCCATTTTGGCCTTTTCATATGGAGAAGGCAGAGAGGTTAATCAACTCATTGCAGAGCAAGTCATTACTATTATGCTCCGTCAGCCAAGGATTCAAGCTATCCTGCAATGGGAAATCTGCGACATTGTTCTAGACTCTCAGCCAAATTTTAAGTCGCGCGTTACTTCCATTCAGTTCGGGCATAATGAGACTTATATGACAACAAAAGAAGTCGCTTTGAAGGCTATTCAGTATACCCAAGTTCGCAAGGTGAATATTGTTGCTCAACTTTGGCATGCAAGCCGCTGTATTCGTCAGGCAGAAGAATGTGGTTGGCACTGTATTTCCTTGCGGGGTGTCGATGCTTTTGCTCCAACTGACCCACAGCCATGGGTTCGCCATCCGCTGTATTGGTTGTTAAAAGAGAGTCGCTATCGTTATACCGAGTCTCGGGAGGGCAATTTCGTCATTCAACCAAGGACGACGGTATAGCTGACGTTATACCATTCGCTTCTTCTCAGTCTTAGTTCTCAAAATTCACTGAGCTGTATATGTATACAGTTATTTCTGCGTTAGATTATCACCAGTAACAACGTGGAAGGTAGATTTATGGAAAACGTTAAACAGATAGTTGAAGCGTATTGGCGTGCAATGGAAGGGAATGATTTCTATTATGCGAGTGAGTGTTTAGCAGAAAGTATTGAAGTTCATTGGCCTCAGTCGAATGAAAAAATCGTGGGAAGAGAGAACTTTGCTGCGGTAAACACTGAGTATCCCGCTAATGGGTTGTGGCAGTTTGATATTATTTCTATTGTTGCAGAGGGTAATACGGTCGTTACCGATGTTAATGTCACTGATGGAAAGATCAAAGCAAAAGCCATTACGTTTCATACCGTTGAAAATGGAGAAATCGTCAAGCAAGTAGAATACTGGCCGGACGATTATCCGGCGGCAGAATGGCGCAAACGCTGGGTTTGCGCCATTAGTTAGGTTAGGCTGCGCCCTTTTTTGGCTCGGACGTTTCCTCTTCCGAGATTTCGTTTTCGCTGGTGTTATCACTTAGTACATCAGCAAGCGTTGACTTAGATAGGTGGCCTTGAAGGTCGCCGTTGTCATCCACAACCGGAAGAGGGTGATCGTTATCCAGCGTTTCTGGAATCACTTCCTCCAACAAAGCATCGCTTTTCACCGCAGGAACATCATCCAACATCTCATCAGGAATTTCCTTATGGTAATCAGAGCGCTCAACTTGCTCTAACGCTTCTTGAGTAATGACTCCTTGATATCCTTCGTCAGTGACAACGTAACCATAATCGTGTTTTGAACGACGCATTTGTGTCAACGCTTCACCAAGAGTTTCGGCAGTAATGCGCGAAATAGGAGGCTGCATCACTGTCTCTACGGTTAACGCACGCGCACGATTAACGTCTTTAACAAAGGCTTCAACATAGTCGTCCGCTGGGTTTAGCAGTATGTCGACAGGTTTGTCTTGTTGAACAACCACGCCATCGCGAAGAATTGCGATGCGATCACCTAAGCGCAGTGCTTCATCCAAATCGTGAGTGATAAAGATAATGGTTTTGTGCAGTTTTTCCTGAAGTTCGATCAGCTGGTCTTGCATTTCGCTACGGATTAACGGATCGAGTGCTGAGAATGCTTCATCCATTAAAAGGATATCGGCATCGGTACAAAGGGCGCGAGCAAGGCCAACACGTTGTTGTTGTCCTCCTGAAAGTTGGCTAGGGTATTGTTCTTCATAGCCTTCTAAGCCCACGGTCTTAATCCATTCTTTTGCCTTGGCTAAGCGATCTGTTTTGCTTAAGCCTTGAATCTGTAACCCATACGCTACGTTGTCGATGACCGATTTATGTGGAAGTAATCCAAAACGTTGAAATACCATCGACATCTTATGACGGCGAAAATCTCGCAAGTCCTTATCGGATAGTTTCATCACGTCAGATCCATCAACGATAATCTCACCTTCAGAAGGGTCGATAAGGCGGTTAAAGTGACGAATCAATGTGGATTTACCCGAGCCGGAAAGCCCCATGACGACGAAAATTTCGCCAGGGTAGACATCAAGGTTGATATCTTGAAGTCCGAGAGTATGGCCAGTACGGGCTAGTAGCTCATCTTTGGTCTCACCGTCCTTGACGGCTTGCAAGTATGACTTATCTTTAGGACCAAAGATCTTATAGAGGTTTTTAATTTGAATAATTGGCTGAGGTTGAGTCATTATTCTCTTCCTCCTAAGTGAGCTTGGGTACGCTTAGCGTAGCTTTGAGAAACGCGGTCGAAGATGATAGCAAGTGCCACGATCGCTAGACCATTTAAAAGACCTAAAGTGAAGTATTGGTTGGTAATGGACTTAAGCACCGGTTGGCCCAATCCCTTCACCCCAATCATAGAGGCAATGACCACCATGGCGAGCGCCATCATAATGGTTTGGTTGATACCTGCCATAATATTTGGCATTGCCAATGGAACTTGCACGCCAAACAGACGCTGCATCGGACTTGCGCCGTACGCAGTAGCAGCTTCAAGAACTTCTTTGTCTACTAAGCGAATGCCGAGATCTGTCAGTCGAATCACTGGCGGAATGGCATAAATGACGACGGCAATAACGCCCGGAATTTTACCAATGCCAAGTAGCATGACCACGGGTATCAAATAAACAAAAGCTGGCATGGTTTGCATAATATCGAGTATCGGAGTGATCACGGCTCGTGCTTTCTTAGACTGAGCCATAATTATACCGGTAGGTATTCCGAGCGCGATGGCGACAAAGGTGGAGACGAGAATAATACTCATGGTTCGCATGGTATTGTCCCACATTCCGAAGAAGCCGATTAGAAAGAATGCAATACCAACAGAAGCACTAAGCTTCCATGAGCGGCTGGCTAAGTAGGCTAGGCCGACCAAAATACCGAGGATGAGCCACCAAGGGCTAGAAAGAAGCAGCTTTTCAAACCAGATTAAAAAACTTAAGAGAGGGTCAAAGATGGATTCTATGGCGTCGCCATATTCGCGAGAGAAGTCGCGATAAGCACCGTCGAGGGTTTTACGAATATCGAGTAGTTGTTTTCTATCGAGCTGAGGTATTTCACTCAACCAACTGGCATTAGACATCTGTTACTCCTTGATTACTTCTGCCATTTAAGAAGATCCCTAACTTAGGGATCTTCTTTTAGTGTGATTGACGCCAACGAGTGCCATCATGGCGAGTGTTGGGTCAATCTCTGACTCTAATTTGCCTCTAAATCCGAAGAGGCAATCCTTCTAGAGCTTTATTTCTTTTACAGTGCATCAACCGCTTTTTGTACTTTTGCGGCTACGTCTGGTGACAGCCATGCTGCCCATGTATCTTTGTATTCCTTCATAAAGTGCTCAACGGCATATTCACCATCCGCTTGCTCGTCTTCCATCCAAGCAAGTAGGCCATTCATTTGAGCATTGGTAAATTCACGCTGTTTGAAATACGCCATCGCTTCTGGTGACTTCTTCGCAAAGCTATCGGTAACAACCGTCTCAACAGCTGAAGGTGGGTACATGGTTGGTTTAGGATCTAGACATTCCTCTTGGGTAATACAGTCTTTAAACATGGTCTCGTCGACACCGCTGCCAAAGTCTACTTTGACCATTTTGTATTTACCAAGAACCGCAGTCGGTGCCCAGTAATAACCAAACCACGCTTCTTCGCGTTCATAAGCTTTCGCAATCGAGCCTGAAAGACCTGCACCTGAACCTGGGTCGACCAGTTCAAATCCCGCTTGTTCCATGCCTAGCGCGTTGAAGAGATTACCGGCTGAAATTTGGCAATTCCAACCTGCTGGGCATGTATAAAATGCTGATTTACTTGGATCTTCCGGGTGTGTGAACTTCTTCGCGTTGGCGAGTACACCTTCGATCGTTGCGAGAGAAGGATCTTGTTTGACCATATACTCAGGAACCCAGAACCCTTCTTCACCGCCATCGGTAAGTGTGGTTCCTGCGTATTGAATCTGACCTTCCTTAACACCGAGATCTAAGGCTTCACGCATTGAGTTACTCCAGAACTCAGGTGCGATATCAGGTTGTCCTTTTGAAATCATGGATGCGCCTGTTGGCATGGTATCGCCGGGAACAAGTTCTGCATCACAGTCAAAACCGTGTTCCAGAATAAATTTATCGATGTTGGCGATGAGTGTGGCTGAATTCCAGTTCATGTCAGCGATAGTGACAGTACCACACTCGTTTGCGGAGGCTGTTTGAAGACTTGATGTAGCTAAAAGAGATGAGAACAATAACGTCCTAGTTAAGCGTTTCATAGTGATTTTCCATTTCAGAGTTCGCTATTAAGTATATGAAATGGAAAAAATATTACAAATTACATTCACAAACTGTTCACATTGCTGTGACCTAGCTTTCAACAATCGCGGTCTCTTTATGCATTCGTTTGCGTTTCTTCTCATGTTTGGTTAACCAGACAATAGGAACGACAATCATCAAGGTACCAATTGCCATAAAGATATCGGGGACTTCACCAAACCACAGCAAACCCACTGCCACTGCGCCAATCAAACCGCTGTATTCTGCACTGGCGATTTTGTTGCTATCCACAGAACGATAGGTCAACACGCAGGTCGCCGCATAAATCAAAATAAAAGTGCTTGAAGCGGCGGCCACAGGAAACGAGCTCCAATCCCAAGGTTGACCTTCCATGTATGCCAAACATAACGAGACTGGCATTCCAACAAGGTTAGTGACGAGTAACGTGTGTACGACGGATTGCTGTTTAGGTAGCTTGCGAATTAATAGGTTGTTTACCGCAATAGTAAGCGCAACCACTAAGGCCGATAAGGCGGCAAAGTCGACTTGGTCAGGCCTTATAATGACTAACACACCGGCAAAGCCCATAACCGCTGCCGAGATCGTTTGGCGCGAGAGTCTCTCACCGAAAAACAGACCAGCTAAAGGTAGCATCATCAGCGGCGCTGCATAGAAAATAGCATTAGCTGTTGCCAACGGCATCGATGAAATCGCGTAAACCATAAATATGGCCCCAAACAACCACACGTGCGCGCGCAGTGCATGCCACTTCAAACCTTCAGTGATGTTTTTTGGTTTACTAAATAGGAAAAAAGGCAACAAGATCAGAACCGCTGACAACTGACGGAAAAAGACAAACTGAAATACAGCGACGTCATTACCCACACTTTTAATTAGTGCGTCTGACAAAATAGCAATTTGATTACCAAATACGAGCAAAAGCATCGCTACGCCGACGGTCATTGGTTTCATGTTTATCCTCCTCTTCCTCTTTACGAGAGCATACGAGATGACCTAGGATGAAGTGAAATGATAAATATTCACTTAGTATGAGATATTTAGATAATGAAACTTCCTCCGTTACGTGCCGTCCATTGTTTCGAATCTGTAGCAAGAAACCTCAGCTTTTCACTTGCCGCTGAAGAGCTCAATGTGACCCAAAGTGCCATCAGTCATCAGATTCGTTTATTGGAAGAGTATTTAGGCGAAGTGCTGTTTATTAGACAAGGGAGAAAGCTGTCACTTTCTCAAATTGGTGAAAGCTATTTGGAAGAGATTAGCCCTGCCGTTGCGTCTATTGCGAAGGCCAGCCAGAGAATTAGAGAAGGGGAGCGTGGCACGATCCGTTTGGCGCTATACAGTTCGTTAGCCGTAAAGTGGTTGATTCCAAGGTTGTCTGATTTTAAGCGCCTATATCCTGAAATCGAGCTGACACTAAACATGGTAGCGGAAGATCCTGAGTTATCAGATAACATAGGTGACTGCTTTATTACTGTAGAGAAACCTAGAAGGAATTTTGTTGCCGAGCCTTTATACAACGAAGTTCTCTACCCAGTTTGTAGCCATAAAATCTGGAAAGAGATAGATGGAAAAAACCTTCCTGAGGCGTTGTGGAACTATCCCATCTTGTCGACGGATTCTGTATTCAGAGAAAGAGGTAAAGACTGGCTAAAATGGTGTCAAGCAGGTGGTATTACCATGCCAAAAGACCTTGATATGCAGCACTTCAGCCATATGCTGTTGGCCGTAGAAGCGGCGAAGTATGACCAAGGAATTACGTTCGCTAATGGTTACATGATGACTGAGCGAGACTTACAAGATTTGGTCGTGATCCCTTCACATGGATTAGAAACGGGCGACAATTTTTATTTCGTTTACAAGAAGAGTCGTGCCCGACAGCCGGAAATCAAGAAACTGGCTAGTTGGCTACAACAGCAGTGTGGTTAGCGTTCTCCCTAGTTCGATTAGGAAGAACGCCTGGCGTATTTAACGTATTAGGCCGGCTCTTTCACTTGCTTAGTGGCAAGAAGTAGCTCATTGACTTTATTGATAGAGAAGGTTTTGTCGACCGCCAAGGTGAACTCGCATAATCCTACTTTAATAATGAGCGAGTTTAGCTCAGGGAAGTGAGGATGAGGTTCTAGCGATACATTTTCAATCAAGCCTATTCGAATAAAGGTGTGACCGAATTTATAGTTGGCATCTTTAACATCGATAATGTGTTTACCTTGGTTAGCGATAATCAAATCAACGCCATCGGTCATAATCATTGAACGTAACAGTTTGTACTGCACGAAATTATGGTAAAGATCCATGATGCTCGTGCGTTTTCTCTCTGTGAGCATCATTTCGCTTTGGTAAGCCAGGATGTGCAGTGGCTCTAATAGCTTTTCGGTGCCGCAATAGAAACTGTAGGTTACTTTGTCCAACAAACTCGCGTCATTTAGTTCTGTAGAAATAGGGTAACTGGTTCTAGGAGAGACAATTTCACGCAATAGTTTAATCACATGGCTGGCAACATCTTGAGATACGAGATTGTATTTGATGATCATCTCGCCTTGAATCGATTGAAGGCCAATGTAGTTGTCGAGCAAGTCACCACCATGAGTGAGGAACAACACATCGGTGTACCACATTTTCTCCGCTTGAATCCGTTCACCATCAATCTTCAAATGCATGATGAAATCTTGTTGAATGATGACAACTTCGGGATAAAGCAACATGCCTGGCTTCATATTTCTACGCTCTTGATGCACAGGAATCTTAAAACTGTATACCGCGTCTTCAAAGAAATGCTGCTGTTCTGAGAATTGGGGTGGAATGTCTTCTTGCGATTTTATTTCGATCAACCAGGGGCCAAACTGGTCATACTCTTTCTTTAGATCGTACATACCTACCTTCCTTGTTGTCTATTATTTGCTCAATATAACTCTATGTAAAATAATAGCAGGTTGTTGTGATCTTACTCGAAAGACCATCAATAAATGATGATGGTTTGAATGGTGTTATGTTGTGGAGCAGAAGCTAAGCTGCTCCACTTCGTTTGTCCCTCGTATTAAAACAACACTGCCGCGCCTAAGAAGAAATGATTGGATGAACCGCGATAGTCGGTTGGTTGATTCGTATTCCAATTTAACGTGTCGTTGAGGGTGACATCGTCTCTGTAACCCTCAACATAGATTTCTCCCCACGGGACAGGAGCCCAAGCTGCACCTAAATTAATCATCGCCACTTTAGTATTGGTCTTGTTAGCCAAGTCATCTTTATCTAACGCCCATTCATAGCTGCCATAGAGACGGATATTTTCGGTGACATATAGGTTTGCACCTAGACCAACATTATCCGTGGTACCTTTGAACGCCGGATTGGTTGCACCATCTTCGGACATAAATCGTTCGTAGCGTCCGGAGACAGAGAGTAATCCCTCAGCAAAATGATGTTCAAAAGCAATGGCATACTGCTTAATGGTTGCATCCGTTGCGGTCAGGCTGGCACTTGGGTCTGGTATGCCAAGCAAGTCGATAAACTCGCCATTAATATGATTGGCTTGGTTATATCCAGCCGCTATGTAAGTACCGAAATCAAAAGTATAGGTTGCAGCGACACCAAAACCATTATCTATGGTGATAGTAGGGCGCGTCTCAACAGGCGCATATACGGAGCCAAAGTTAAGGCCATTACCAAACGAGATTTGGTCCTCATTACGACTGGCTTGATACTGCAGTCCAACATAGTAATTCTCTGACTCTTTTGACCACACAACAGTATTCTTTGTTCGTCTGCTACCCAGCTCATCAGACTGCATCATATTTAGGCCACCAGCCCAGTATGCGTAATAGCCCTTGTCTGTTTTCATGTAAGGGCTTTCTTGGCGACCAATAGTTACTTGTCCGTAAATATCATGGCCGAAGCCAACATAGGTTTGGCGCTGCTGTAATGCAATGTCCGATGTATCTGATTGAGTACCAAAGTTAACATCCCATTCCAGTTTCACGAGGCCTTTAAAGTGCCCATGGGTATGGGAGATATCGAAGCCCAAATATGAGCCAGGATCTTCTACGTGGATAACATCGCTATTGTAGTTGTAACCATTGGCGTTACCCATAGCAGTAGCTGAGTTGTAATCATAACGGCTAAGCTGCGCGGCTATTGCCCCGTAAATTGATAGCTCGGTACCTTCATCGTTGTAAAGCTCTATTGCATTGGAAGAAAAAGTTGCCAAAAGTGCTAGGAAAATAGGGTTCAGTTTAGTCATGTTTCTTAAGCTTATAATTAGGTTGCAAAAGTCTCTGCCTACGTTTTAAACGCTAGCATTTCATAGTATTTAATTATCTTTTCTAAATTTTGTTATGTTTGAATTTGTTATGTTTTTGTTTAGGTTATTATGTCCCTCTTAATTGATTTGTTGGCTGACCGGAGTTTAATTAAATGGCGTGGAATTATTCATGGTACAAATCACAACTTATAGTTTTATGAGTTTTTATGTAATTAATTAGACTATGGTAATGACTGTTACTTATAGAATTAATGAATGGATTAGGGTTGAGGGGAGTAAAGAAATCTGTCGCTGATTTAGGTATGTTGAAATATCAGGAGTGAAATGTGGTTGGAATGTAAACATGCCTCCAGAAAAGGAGGCATTGAATAGGTCACGTTTTAGTCACTGTTTAGAAGAAAACGGCTGCGCCTAGGAAGAAGTGAGCGCCTTTGGATTCAGTGTCTGCTGGAGCAGCGCCAGTCTCATAGTTAATGCTGTCGTTAAGCTGTACGTCATCGTAGTAACTTTCTAGATACACTTCACCCCAGGCGACTGGCGCCCAGCCAAAGCCGATATTGTATATATTTGCTTCAGATTGCGTTTTACCTGTCAGGTTGTTGTTTTCTTTAGCATATTCATAACTTCCGTAGATTCGCATTGATTCCGTAAAGTAGAAGTTAGCACCTAATCCGAAGTTGTCAGTTTTACTGTCGAAGATTGGGCTGTTACTACCATCTTTTGCTTCGAAGTGCTCATATCGTCCGGATACAGAAATCGCCCCATCCATAAAGTGATGCTCAGCAGCCAACGCATATTGTTTCACTTCAGCGTTGTCGGCTGTACCAGTGGCGCTGCCTAAGATATCAATGAAATCACCATTGATATCATTCGCTTGGTTGTATGCAGCAGATAAATAGGTACCGAAGTCAAACGTATACGCTAAAGCGCCGCCGAATCCATCTTTTATTTTTATCTTTGAACGAGTTAAGCCATTCGCGTCGATCGAGCCACCGACGATAAAGGAACCAAAGTTTAACCCGTTACCGAATGCAATTTGCTCCACATCACGTCGCGCTTGATATTGCAATCCTACGTACAAATTATCGAAATCATTTTGCCAAACGACAGTATTCGGAGAACGACGACTACCCAGCTCGTCAGACTGCATCATATTGAGACCGCCAGCCCAGTAAGAGTAATAGCCTTTGTCTGTTTTCATATATGGACTTTCTTGGCGACCAATCGTCACGGTACCAAAGTCCTCGTGGCCGAAGCCAGCGTAAATCTGTCTTGCGGTAAGTGCCTCTAAACTATCTCCATATCCATTAACGTCTGTTTGAGTCCCGAAATTAACATCAAACGCTATTTTGGCTATACCTTTAAACTTTCCTTGTGTATGACTGATATCAAATCCAACATATGACCCTGGATCTTCGATAAATGTAGAGTCACCGTTAAGGCCATAGGCATCATCTGACCCCATTGGTGTTGATTTATCATAATCATACTTACTCACTTGTGCAGCAATCGCACCATACATAGTAAGTTCAGTGCCTTCGTTATTATATAATTCGATAGCGCTAACTTGAGAGGCAGCAAATACACTTACAGCTAATGTAGAAAGTTTGAATAGACTTTTCATAGTTATTCCTTTTTATAATTTCCGTTTTTTTGGATAAAAGAATCCCCATTCAAAAATAAATCTATTTTTGAATACCACTATTAGGGGACATAATTTGGAGCAGATTAATTAATCTTTGTTGATGGTTTCCTACTTTATTAATAAATGCGTTATTTATATTTAGTGTAAGATATTTTTTTCAAACATGTGTTTAACCTCGGTCACATTTATAGGACCGATGATTACTCATGTATGAGCTAGGCACATAGAAGGAGGGGTGTACTTTTTATAAAACGAATAGTTGTTAATGAAATGTTACTCTTAGTGGTGTTTAGGTAATAAGGTTGATGGATTTTTGAGTGGATTCATAACTCAGCAAGCGAAGTCAGTAGTCGTTTCATGCCTGATTGGTCCAAATATCCATCTGGCTTTTTGGTCGCGCGTAAATATTGATAAGCAGTGATGAGCTTACGATGCTCGAAAATGTCCTTTTCAGCCAGCCGAGTGCCGATAACGGCATCGTAGGCCAGTTGGTAGGCTTCCATATCAACAACTTCGGCCTGGCGGTACAGATATCCGCATCCTGTCGCTAACCATTCGAGTGAACAGTTGGCTTTCATGGCGATTTGGTTTGCTTTTGCTAAGCTTGGTTCACTACCTTTTAAGTATTTGCGAATGAGTGCTTCTGATAGCTCGACACGCCGAGCAAATCCGCTAACACTCTCTTGTCCAATCAATTCTTGTAGTCTGTCTGCAAAGCTCACAACTTCGTACTCTAGTTCGTTTTTTCGAAGTTTACCCGTTGAGAGCTAGGTAAAACAAGCATAGGATGTTGGCAGACTTAAATAAGGAGATAACCAATGGTTTCGAATGTTACAGCTGTTTCGAAAGTGACAATGGCGCCAAATGGACCAGAGTTTTCAGAACTGGTTCAGGGGTATTGGCGATTAGCCGATTGGGGAATGACACCGCAACAACGTCTGACCTTCCTTAAACAGCATATTGAACTCGGTGTTACTACTGTTGATCATGCTGATATCTACGGTAACTATGAGTGTGAACGTTTGTTTGGTGAGGCGCTAGCACTAGATAGTTCAGTCCGTGAACAGATTCAAATCGTCTCTAAATGCGACATCAAACTGTGCTCAGATAAATATCCAGGTCGTAAGATCAACCATTACGATACCAGTGCAAAACATATTTATGAATCAGTAGATAACTCGTTACAACGCTTGGGCGTAAACGAGCTAGATGTGCTGTTAATTCACCGTCCAGACGTTTTAATGGATGCTGATGAAGTTGCTGATGCGTTCAATGAACTATACAAGATTGGTAAGGTCAAACACTTCGGCGTTTCAAACTTCTCGCCACGCCAGTTTGAATTACTACAATCGCGTTTGAGCAAGCCACTAGTGACTAACCAAGTAGAAATTAATCCGCTTAATTTTGAAGTGGCTCATGATGGTACGCTAGATCAATTGCAACAACTTCGTGTGTTGCCAATGGCGTGGTCAACACTTGCTGGTGGAGAAATCTTCAACGGCAAATCGGAACAAGCAAAGCGAGTCCGAGAAGAACTTGAGGCAATTCGCACTGAGGTAGGAGCGGCCAGCATCGATCAAGTGATTTATGCCTGGGTTAAGCGTCTTCCTTCGAATCCTTTACCTATCATTGGTTCAGGTAAAATTGAACGAGTTAAGGCAGCCGTTGCTTCACTAGAGATAGAGCTTACTCGTGAACAGTGGTTTAGAGTTTGGGTTGCAGCAAAAGGTCACGGTGTGCCATAGACCCCTTAATTTGCCCTCATTAAATGACGAAAACCTTGCTGTGATTCATGGCGAGGTTTTTTTCTAACAATCGCTGACTTGGCGAATAATGCTTACTGTGATACATATTCTGACACAAACGGTATTTATTATCAGCCAAGGTGATGTTATAACATAACAATTGTGTTTTAGTTATTGTTATCTTATGAAGTCTCCACGATACGTCTTGTTTGCTATCGCTGCTGTCTCTTTTTCCCTCGCAGCATATCTCTCAATAGAACAAGAACAGCCTCAGCCCGAACCTGTAACCATTAAAATTACACCATACAAATCTACGCTCAATAGCCCTGAAACTAGCGCTCCAACCCAAACGACATCGCTGCAAGCAGAAAAGCCTGACCTTGCTAAAGTGCATTACATCGTTAAAGTTGGTGACTCGCTAAGCACCATTTTCAATGCCTGGGATTTGTCGTATAACACCCTGCAAAGTCTACTAGAGGCCGATTTAAACTCGCTGAAACTCGATACTATTAAGCCCGGCGATCACCTAGAAATGGTGATAGATCGAACGACTAACCAGCTCAAGCAATTGACCTATCATGAGAGTTTGGTGGAAAGGGCAGTATATAAACGCTTGGAAGATGGCAGCTACAGCTATGAATTTATTGAAGAGCAAGGTGAGTGGAAAACACATCTCTTCTCTGGAGAAGTGGTTGGCAGCTTTTCGAGCTCGGCGCATAAAGCAGGATTAACGATCACACAGATCGCCAATATTACCCGAGTCTTGAGAGACAAAATAAACTTCGCCAAAGATTTTAGAGCGGGTGATACCTTTAACATTCTGGTCAATGAGCAATACTTGCGTAACCATTTAACTGGGAACACCGAAATACAGGGAATCTCGATTACGATTAGAGGAAAGGAAGTTGCCGCGTTTCTGGCTGAAGACGGTCGTTTCTATGATCGTGAGGGTAACAGTTTAGAGCAAGCTTTTGACCGCTATCCCATTGCTAAACCATATAGAAGAATCACCTCACCATTCAACCCACGACGCGTTCACCCTGTCACTGGACGTATTTCACCACATAACGGAACTGACTTTGCAACGCCTGTCGGCACGCCTGTTCATTCCACCGGTGATGGTAAGGTAATTGCGGTGCGCAACCACCCTTATGCGGGCAAGTATTTAGTTATTGAACATAACAGTGTCTACAAAACACGATATTTACACTTGCAGCGTATTCTCGTGAAACGAGGCGATCATGTTAAACGGGGTCAGAAAGTAGCGTTATCCGGAGCAACTGGGCGCTTAACGGGACCGCATTTACATTTTGAAGTGCTAGTGCGAAATCGTGCTGTTGATCCAATAACAGCAAACTTGCCGATGGCAACGTCGATCCCAGCAAAAGATAAGCCCGCATTTATTGCGCGAATCTCGGAATTCGACCAACTTGTAGGCAACAAAGACCACAGTCGTATTGCTCAAGAAAAACGCCATGTTTAATCGGTTCGTATTGAAGTCTTCCTATTGGCGCAGAGTATTGGTTGTCGCTTTGGTGACGCTGTCGATTAACGCCAACGCACACCCGCATTCATGGATAGGCAACCAGTTAACGGTCAATGGCAAAGGGACATTGGTGGATAGCATCAGCATGGAGTGGGTGTTTGATCCTTTCACCAGTGCCTACGCGCTAGATGGTGACTTTTCAGTGTTTGATAGCGAAGAAACAGCGCATAAAGAAGCGGTAAGGTTGATGTCTAATTTATTGAATACGCATTACTTTACTTATTTGTATATTGATGGTGAACCGCTTAAGTTTCGTTTGCCAGAGGTCTATACATTAACTAAGCAAGGACGACGTATGGTACTGAATTTTACATTGCCGTTGTCGCGCGCTATTGACGTATCGACTCAGGAGCTGGATGTTCAGGTCTACGACAATACGTACTTCATCGATATTTCTTGGAAAGACCCGTCGACCGTTACGCTTAGTCCAGACGTGAGTGGCAAGTGTAGAACAACCCTTGAGACCCCAAGTCCGTCTCAAGAAATCCTTGATTACGCGAACTCATTAGGCATTGATGAACAAGGGGATGACGACCTTGGTGCTCATTTTAGTCAAAAAGTGAGCATACATTGTGAATAGCTTTAACCGCTGGATTCAAGCCTTAACGCTGGTGCTAATAGTGGTTGTTTTTGTCACAGTGATGGTGGGCGTGATAGAGAACATTGACTCCCTTCGATGGGCGTTTGTATCGATACAGCGTTCACTGCTAGAGCAGCTATCTGACTACTTGGATCTAGTGGATTCTGGCGACTGGAAGGCACTCATTATTACTGCGTTGTGCACCTTTGCTTATGGTTTTACTCATTCATTAGGACCGGGGCATGGCAAAAGTGCAGTGATGTTGCTCGCGACAAGCTCAACCCTAAGCCGATGGAAACTAGTTTGGTTAAGCCTACTTATCAATATGTTGCAAGCAGCAGTGACGATCTCCATTGTTTTACTTGCCAATCAGTTTCTATCTATTGGGTATCGGGCTTCCATAGGCTGGGTTGCATCCATCAATCAATTTGTAGGTGCTGGTATGGTGGTACTCGGCGTCGTCTATTTGATTAAAGGTTGTATCAAACAAAAACGGCCACACGAACCTGAAGTCAGTACCGTGGCGACATGGAATTTCTCAAACGTTGCATTATATGGATTGCGACCTTGTAGTAGCACGGCGTTGATAGGGCTTTTCAGTATGCTTTGGTTTGGTTGGCAACTGTCGTTAGGTTTGATGCTGGCGAGCTTTTTCGGCAGCTTTTTATCGTTAAGCTTAGTGGTAGTGTTCGGTCAAAGCGCTTGGTTTAAGCTGGAATCTTTACTTCATCGTCGACACAAAAACCAATGGATGTGGGGGTATGTCGCGGTTTTCGCTATTGCAAGCTTCTATATTATGGTTGGCTGGTTGTTTTGGGAGACAAGTGCAGTACAAATGTCTCCCATCTTGTGACTATTAACGTTCTATTTTAATTTGTGGTTGCTGACTATTGGCTGGCTGAGTCAGTGACCCAATTCTTGTTGCCGTAACACCACAACTTCTGCAGAAGTTCAGCATATCGTTTACGCCGCTCTTTTCTACCGCCAGAAGCAGGCCACCAGAAGTTTGTGGATCGCATAAGATGGCTTTGTCAAAGTCGCTTATTTCACCCAGCATGTGTTTGACTGAGTCATAGTTTCTATGGGTGCCCCCGGGAATGGTTCCTAAGTCAATATATTCCTCAACGCCAGGTAACAAAGGGATTGCAGGTAAATCGATATGGGCATCTAGATTGGAGCCATTACAGACTTCAGTAAGGTGACCAAGCAAGCCAAAACCCGTCACATCTGTAATAGCTTTTACTTGTGAAAACTCGGCGAGCTGTTGACCAATCACGTTGGACTCACACATCCATTTAACTGCTAGCCCTTTATGCTCTGGCTTAAGCTGCTTTTTCTTTTCAGCGCTGGTTAATAAACCGATACCTAGAGGCTTGGTTAAAAATAGATCACAGTCAGCGGTGGCTTTTGAATTTTGTTTGATTTGGTCTAATTTGCCAGTTCCGGTTACGGCTAAGCCAAATATCGGTTCTGGAGAATCAATAGAATGGCCGCCCGCAAGCTCAATACCTGCTTTTTGGCAGACGCTGCGTGCTCCCTCTATAACTTTTCCTGCAATCTCTGGAGCCAATTTGTCGATAGGCCAGCCTAAAATCGCCAGCGCCATAATTGGTTTCCCACCCATCGCATAGATGTCGCTAATAGCGTTAGTGGCAGCGATACGGCCAAAATCAAACGGGTCGTCAACGATTGGCATGAAAAAGTCGGTGGTACTGATAACGCAGTGTCCATCGCCAATATGATAAACCGCGGCATCATCACGGCTAAGGTTGCCAACGATTAATTGATCACTGCTTGGCGTAGGTGTGTAGGAGGCGAGAATTTGGTTAAGGACTTTAGGTGACAGTTTACAGCCACAACCGGCACCATGACTGTATTGGGTAAGCGCGATATTTTCCATAGCAACAACTCCGTACGTAAGTGAATTAGGGAGAGAAGCATCAATGGGGCAATAACCAAGTGCAGACTTGGTTATTACAGCGCCCCTTTTAGCTATTGAGAGCGTTCAACAAGAGATCGTTGAAAATAGTTAGCTATAGCACTTCTCGTTCAGACCATATTTTTTGAGTTTTCGATAGAGAGTAGCAATTCCTATGCCTAGTTCTTCCGCGACTAATTTACGGTTGCCTAATCGGCCAATTGCTTCTTCGATTCGGACTCGTTCCATGTCTTCTAAGCTCATTCCTGAATCCTGAATAGGGCTAGGTTTGGGTTCAGGCTGATGTGCTTCAAAGTGAGGGGGGAGAAGGTCAACATCAATCTGTTCGCCTTCCGGTACGATATTAATCAGATACTCTACTAAGTTACTCAATTCACGAACGTTGCCCGGCCAGTGGTAACTGGTTAAACAGCTCATAGCTTCTTCAGACATACCCGGGTAATTGGTACCCAGTTTTTGGGTATGTATGTCCATAAAGTGATTAACCAACAAAGGTACGTCACCTTCGCGCTCACGCAATGCAGGTAGTTGCAAAGGAATAACGTTAAGTCGGTAGTAAAGGTCTTCACGGAACTTGTTGGTAGCAATCATCTCGGCGAAGTTTCGGTTGGTCGCAGAAATAATTCGAATGTCTACTGGAGTAGCTGTGTTAGAGCCAATCGGCATGACTTCCCGCGCTTCTAGTACACGAAGCAGTTTCGCTTGCAACTGCATCGACATATCGCCGATTTCGTCCAGGAACAGTGTGCCGTTATTTGCGGCTTGGATTAAACCAACCCGGCCTTTGCTGGACGCACCGGTAAAGGCACCCTTGGTATAACCAAATAGTTCACTTTCCAGAAGCTGATCCGGAATCGCCGCACAGTTAATCGCAATAAATGGGTTTTGTGCTCGTCCACTAAGCTTATGTACTGCGTTGGCGATGACTTCTTTACCTGTACCACTTTCACCATTAATAAGAACACTCGATGGGCTCTTCGAAATGCGTGACATGAGTCCTTTCAGCTTTTGCATTTTTGCACTTTCACCGATGACTTCGGCAAATATGGCATTGGTCTCGTAAGGCAGGACAGGGTTATGTGGTTGGTAGAATGACATTAAGAATAATTTGTGACTTCGGCAATTGTAAAACTGACCGACTAATAATTCTTCTCGACGACCAATAGAAACAATATGTTGCTGTTGGTGATCATTACTACCGCGACATTGTGATAGAGGTCTAATATTTATTTTCTTTTCTGGTAGTTCCTGAATAGTAATATTTAGGTTAGCTAGGGCTGGTTGATTGCCATATTTAACGTAGTTATT
Source organism: Vibrio mediterranei (assembly GCF_900088415.1). GTDB lineage: Bacteria > Pseudomonadota > Gammaproteobacteria > Enterobacterales > Vibrionaceae > Vibrio > Vibrio mediterranei. The sequence goes on along the minus strand of NZ_FLLQ01000001.1, from coordinate 488,967 downwards.
TTCATCAAGAACTAAAACTCCTTGGTCCATATTGTCAATTAAGTTAATAAAGACATCTTCGAGGCCTTTATTTGGTGTTTGGTTTTCTGTGACTTTTGCCACAACAAGTTGCGCGGTATGTTTTATGTAGTCGGAAAAAAGCTTCGCATTGTCTTTAATAGTCTGTTGAGATTCTTCTGTAAAAGCGACAAGGCTCATTACGCCAATACAACGATCTTCAAGAAGAATAGGAACACCTAGGAAGGCAGTTTCTCGGCACGCATCCTTAGTTGTGCACTCGGCACAGAGCGGATCGGCTTGAGACTTGATGAGTGTTTTTTCTTCTTTTGTTTCAATGATGTATCTAAAAAGTCGTGAGCTGGCGTTGAGTTTTTTTCCAAAAAATTGGCTATAGGGGCCTGTTCCCGCGATACGGACCAAATCCGCGTCAACCACTTCAGCATCCACCTTGAGAACGGTAGACAGCATCTGGGTGAATCGGATGATGGTTGGCTGTATAGCCATGAGTTCGGAAGCGTTCTTAGTTTCAGGCATAATGTTTTAATCGTTATTAAGAGAATGACATTCTATTTTTAATTACTCCTTATGAGTTTGATTTAGGTCAGAGACAAATGTACACGCCTGTCAATTTTCAGAGCTTTGGTATCTGGGTCACATATTTATCAATACACACTTTTGAATAAATAAGCATTATTCCCATTTGATGTCAGAAAATGAGAATTTCTCGAAATGAGTCTATCAACCCGCGAGGCTATCAAATTGACAGTCTCACAATGATAATCTGCAATTTTCAGGTTTATAAATAAATTAACTTAGATTCGAGTATTTTATAGCTAAGATATATATCGCCTTTATATCAACCGATAAATAAAATCTCCATCACAGTTTTTTAGGTAGTTCATTTTTAACAAGAATATTTATGCTGACGATTGACTTTATGAAATTAATGGCTTGATAAATGCTTTGATCTAGCTTTCCGGCACGCCTGCTTTACTGCTCTATTTCGTGGTCGTGCCGCGAATCGTGATGCACACCTCATTCAACCAAGAGGGAGTTATTATGAATGAAGCTGGCTTAGGCAGCAGAATGCCTCGAGTAGATGGACGAGCCAAAGTAGAAGGTACGGCAGTTTACGGCGACGATGTTCACATATCGGGTTCTCTTCACGGAGTTTGCCGTTACACAGATATACCTGCGGGTAGAATTCTTTCTTTAGATACCTCGGACGCAATGAAAGTCCCTGGAGTCGAACGAATCATTACTTATGACGATATTCCAGGAGATCCCAAAGTAGGGGTGATCATTCGAGACTTTTACCCTATATGTCAGGAATGGGTACGTTTTAGTGGTGATGTTATTGCACTCGTTATCGCAGACAGTTATGAGACTGCTTGTGAAGCAAGTGAAAAGATCCGAGTCGAATATGAACCATTTCAGCCCGTTACTGATCCAGAGTCAGCGTTAGAAAGTGATGCAAGACTGATTCATCCGGATAAAGATTCTAATGTCGTTAACACTCACCACACCGTTAAAGGTGATGCAGATAAGGCCATTGCGAAGGCCGATGTGGTTATCGAACACACCTATCAAACGCACTATCAAGAACATGGCTATATTGAGCCAGAATCAATAACCACTTATCTAGACCCCAATAATAACGAGCTGACTATCGTTGGTTCGATTCAAAACCCTCATAGAGTAAGAAGCTTTGTCGCCGGTTTCCTTGGTATTCCGCAAGCAACAATCAACGTGAAGCGTTCTGTGCTTGGTGGTTCGTTTGGTGGTAAAGATGACACCATTGATCATCTTGCTTGTCGTGCGGCGCTATCCACTTACCTTACTAAACGCGCAGTCAAGTTCTCCTATAACAGAGAGCAGTCACTTATCGAAAGTACCAAGCGTCATCCATACACTATGCGCTACAAAGTAGGCGTATCGCGTGAGGGTAAAATTGAAGGGATTAAAATCAACATTATCGCGGATGCTGGTGCCTACGCGACTTGTACGCCGTTTGTAACTTGGCGCTCTTCAGTTCAAGCCGCGGGTCCGTACGATATTGACCATGTTCGAGTAGACGTAACAGGGGTTTACACCAACAACAGCGTATCGGGTGCAATGCGTGGTTTTGGTTCTCCTCAGATTATCTTCGCTCACGAATCCTTGATGGATGAGATAGCACTAACATGCGATATCGACCCAATTACGGTGCGTGAACGCAATGTTCTGAAACAAGGCTCTTTGAGCATGACAGGACAGTGTTTTGATCAGCATACGGTTTCGGCATCAGAAGTGTTGAAAACCGCAGCAGAAAAATCTCAGTTCTATGAGCGTATGGCGGAAATGAACGCTAAGAACAACGTCAATTCACCCATCAAATACGGTATTGGTTTAGCACTTAGTTATCGTGGCTGCTCTTTAGGCGCGGAAGGTGCGGATAACTCCACCGCGTTGTTATCGTTAAATGCAGACAGCAGTCTAAATATCTCAACCGGTGTGTGCGAAAACGGACAAGGCCTGCAAACTACCATGGCGATGATAGCGGGCGAAGTGTTAGGTGTGCCTTTGGATATGGTGCGTTTCTCAGAATCGCCAACCAGCCTAATCGCTGACGGCGGACCAACCGTTGCATCTCGCGCCACAATGACAGGCGGTAATGCGGTGAAACTCGGCGCAGAAACCATCCGAGCTCGTTTGTTTGATACCATAAAATCCGACCTCAAAGTCACGCGAATTGAAGATACCACATGGCGAAACGGTCAGATTAAATCGAACTTACAGTCTGATATTCAAGTGCCACTGCAAGAGGCGATTTCACGTTGTCGTCAGCAAGGGATTAACCTTGCGGCCTATGGTTGGTTCGATCCACCGCCGATTCACTGGGATGAAGAGAAGGGCACAGGCTCACCATACTTTACGTGGGTTTACGGCTGCCAAGTTGCAGAAGTAAAAGTAGACACCTCAACCGGTAAAGTAGATGTACTTGGGGTAACCGCAGTACACGATGTAGGTAAGGTTATTAACCCTGTCGGTTTTGAAGGCCAAGTAGCGGGCGGTATCGCTCAAGGTATCGGATTCGGTATTTTAGAAGACTACAATATCGAACAGAGCGAAGTGAAATCCGATAACTTCGACACCTACTTAATGCCTACCATCAAAGATATTCCCAACCTCAATATCCACGCGATAGAAAACCCCGACCCAGCAGGCCCTTACGGCGCGAAAAGTATTGGTGAACCTGCCGCAGAGCTCGCAGCTGCTGCCATCGTTAATGCTGTCGCGTTTGCCACTAAAAAACGTCACAGAACGTTACCACTGACACTGGAGCAAGTGTACTTAGGCTACAACCTTAAAAAGCCAGTGCGTCAAAGCGAACTCTTATGCAGCGGTGACAACCATCATCAAGTGAACCGCTTGTGCGATCTCAATGTGACCCGACCTGAAACCTTGGGTGAGGCGTTGTCGTTAATGCAACAAGGTTCAATGACTATCTTAGCGGGTGGTACCGACGTGCTTGTTCAGCATCGTTTGCAAGAAACCGCAGCACCGCTACTCGATATCACGGGCCTCAAAGAGCTAAAAGCCATCACTCACGAAGGTAACAGCATAGTGATTGGTGGTGGTGCATGCATCACTGATGTAGTGGAGCACGAAGAAGTCCGTCACCACTTCCCATTATTAGCAACCGCATGCAAAACCATAGGTTCAACACAAATCAGAAACCGTGCAACGTTAGGTGGCAACATTGCCAATGCAGCACCATGTGCCGACTCAATTCCGCCGTTGATCGCTTACAAGGCAGAAATTGAGCTAGCGTCTGAAAAACAAGTGAGACGTTTACCTATAGCTGAGCTTCTTAAAGGCGGTTATCGCACGGACATTCAACCAGATGAGCTACTGAGCAAGATCATTCTAACGATTCCAGATAAACCATTTGAGCTAACCGAATACGTTCAACTAGGACGTCGTAATGCACTGAACATCACGCGTTTGAGCTTGAGCTGTTTGATGAATGTCGAACAGGGCATAGTCAAAGAATGTCGCCTCGTTGATGGCGCACTATTTAGCTACCCACGACGCTTGTATCAAGTAGAAGAAGTATTGTGTGAAACCACGTTAGACGAGCAGGTTATTGGCCGTGCTATCAGCGTGCTATCAGACATTATCGAAACAGAAATTGGTGGACGTTGGTCAGCGGCGTACAAACAGCCTGTTTATCTGAACATGTTCCGAGAGCTTATGTCGGAAATCCAAACCAAACTGTCAGATGGCCAGTCGTTAGCATAGGAGTGCATTTCAATGGTTAAAGAAACAAAACAAATATCGCTAACGGTGAATGGCGGCGTGTATAACCTCGAAGTCACGGGTAATACACGGCTACTCGACATGTTAAGAGAGCAATTGTCACTTACTGGCACGAAAGAAGGGTGTGCGGTAGGTGAGTGCGGTGCATGCACCGTGATTAAAGATGGCAAGCCGGTTTGTTCTTGTCTGGCACTAGCTGTTCAGTGCGAAGGCAGTGAAATCGTCACCATTGAAGGGTTAAGAAAGGATCCACTGGGAGTGGTTCTTATGGATGAGTTTTTGACCACCGGAGGAACACAGTGTGGTTTTTGTACACCGGGCATGATCATCAGTGCTTGGGCGTTGCTAAAACGCTATCCAAACCCGACTGAAGAAGAAATTCGTGATGCTCTGGAAGGCAACCTGTGCCGATGCACTGGTTATCAGCCGATTGTAGAAGCAATTAGGCGCGCCACAGAGTTTTGCAACATTCCTCAATCTCAAGTAGAGCACAGCCTATAAAAGGAAGCAGTATGGAACTCCTCTATGAATTAGACGAAAAACCCCCGTATGGCGTTACCTTATTTCTCGCAATACAGCACATGTTGGCATCAATAGGAGGTATTGTCGCAGTGCCGCTTATTGCGGGTAGTGCAATTGGCTTGCCGCCACAAGACATTGTCACGCTAATCAGCGCGTCATTGCTAGTGTCTGGTTTGGTCACTATTGTGCAATGTATTGGTTTTAAGCAAATCGGAATCCGGCTCCCCGTCGTTATGGGGTCGAGTTTCGCCTTTATTGGCAGCATTATCGCCATTGGCAAAACTGAAGGGTTGGATGCAGTGCTTGGAGCCGCATTTGTAGGGTCATTTCTAGTGGTAGGTTCAAGCTTTTATATGAGCCATATTCGCAAGCTATTCCCTAACATTGTTAGTGGTGTGGTTGTAACCTTGATTGGTTTGACTATTTTACCTGTAGCAATGAACTGGATTGGTGATGCCCCTCAAGGTCACCCAGAGTTCGCGACGTTGCCGAAAATATTCTTGGCAGCCGCATCGTTAGCCGTGGTGATAGGCGTATCAGTGTTCTGTAAAGGCGTTGTCGCCGCATCGAGTATCATCATTGGGTTAGCCGCAGGTTATATGATGGCTATTCCACTTGGTATGGTCGATGTCACTCAAATTGGCGAAGCGAATTGGGTGGCAGCTCCTATGCCTCTGCACTTTGGGATGAGCTTTTCCATCCCAGCTATTATTACCATGAGTTTGGTCTATTTGGTGGTAGTTGCAGAAGCAACAGGAGACTTTATGGCACTGGCGAGCAACTGTCGTGTTGAGCTGAAAGGGAATGACTTGAAAAAAGGACTGTTGGCCGATGGTTTAGGCAGTACCTTTGGCTCGTTCTTCTCAGCCATGCCAGTGGCTAGTTTCAGTCAGAACGTTGGTATCGTCGGTATTAGTGGAGTCGCTAGCCGCTTTGTTGTCGCAGTGACAGGCTGTTTGTTGGTACTTGGTGGTCTGTTCCCTAAATTTGCAGCATTAGCGGTGACGGTGCCAAAACCTGTGCTTGGTGGTGTTGGTTTCGTTATGTTCGGTATGATTGCTTACGCGGGTATTCGAATGCTAATGAAAGCCACTGATTCTCGACGCAATGCGATCGTGGTTTGTGTGGCGTTAGCATCAGGTTTAGCGGTTACCTACGAGCCTAATCTGCTGCGTCATTTCCCAGAGAGTTTAAAACTTGTTTTCCACTCTGGCATCACCACGGGCACCCTAGCTGCCGTTACGCTAAACCTTATCCTTCCTAAGTCAAAAGCCATCAAAGAATAATCCTTCTAAGACACTCTTCTCGCCCTGAGAAGAGTGTCTATCACCCAATATCAATATGATACTCACCCTTTTACTATCGCTATCAATTTGGTTTCGGTGCTCTAATCAGACTGATAGTTGAGGCTGTCATCGTTTTCATCCCTTCCATTGTCAAACGACGAACCCTTATAAGACGGGGCTTTCAAAGAAATTTCATTCTTTTTTATTTGATACGAATTATTGGCACAGAACTTGGAATATAAGAACCAGTGACAGAAATCTGAAGGCCAGACGATCGGCCAGTTAGGAGTAAATACAAATACAAACAAGAGGGCAAATACGCTTTGTTAGCCTGTTAAATATAAATAGCATGCGAATATTATCTTGAGTTGTATTTTTTATAGTTAATCTAGATGGATAATGGGATAGCAAATGAAAAATATGAATGAACTGATTAAAGAAATTTCTCAACTAGAATCAAAACTTCACGATAAAGACTTTCTATTAACGTGGGAGCAAAGCCCAGAAGAATTAGAAAGAGTATTAAAAACTGCACAAGTACTAAAAACCATGCGTGGTGAAAATATCGCCACTAATGTATTTAAAAACGGCCTAGGCATTTCCTTATTTAGAGACAACTCGACTCGTACTCGCTTTTCTTATGCTTCCGCTATCAACATGTTAGGCCTAGCGCAACAAGATCTTGATGAAGGTAAATCTCAAATCGCTCACGGTGAGACAGTTCGTGAAACTGCGAACATGATTTCTTTCTGTGCTGATGCGATTGGTATTCGTGATGACATGTACTTAGGTGCTGGTAATGCTTACATGCGTGAAGTAGGTGAAGCGTTAGATGATGGTGTTAAAGAAGGCGTACTTCCTCATCGTCCAGCATTGGTTAACCTACAGTGTGATATCGACCACCCAACACAGTCTATGGCTGACCTAGCATGGTTGGAAGAGCACTTCGGTGGCTTAGACCAACTTAAAGGCAAGAAGATTGCGATGACTTGGGCGTACTCGCCAAGTTACGGTAAGCCTCTATCTGTGCCACAAGGCATCATCGGCCTTATGAGCCGTTTCGGTATGGATGTCGTGCTAGCACACCCTGAAGGTTATGACCTAATTCCTGAAGTTGTTGAAGAAGCGAAGAAAAACGCACAAGAGTCTGGCGGTAGCTTCACTCAAGTAACTTCTATGGAAGAAGCATTCAAAGATGCAGACATCGTTTATCCAAAATCTTGGGCACCTTACAAAGTTATGGGCGAGCGTACTGACCTGCTACGCGCTAATGACCATGATGGACTAAAAGAGCTTGAGAAAGCGTGCTTGGCACAAAACGCACAGCACAAAGACTGGCACTGTACTGAAGAGATGATGAAGCTAACTAAAGGCGGTGAAGCGTTGTACATGCACTGTCTACCTGCAGATATCACAGGCGTGTCTTGTGAAGAAGGTGAAGTAGAAGAGTCTGTATTCGAGAAGTACCGCATTGCAACTTATAAAGAAGCAAGTTGGAAGCCGTATATTATCGCGGCAATGATTCTGAACAGAAAATATCAAGATGTCGCAGGCGTTCTTGATGAGCTACTAAATGAATCAGAAAAAAGAGTTAAATAAAGTACTCCCGTAATATTACACCTCGCCTTTATTCCTTCGAAGGCGAGCGTGTAAATGGATTAAATAAGGTATCGCTATGTCAAAGTTGAATTTTAATATTCATATTGCCGATAACCAGCATTTTAATGGACGCCTCTCCGATCAGTTTTCCATCAGTGAAGCCGAAAAAGCGCGCCGATTTCATTTGCAATTAGATGGCTATCAACCAACACCTCTTCACAATCTAACCCACCTTGCAAAAGAGTTTGGTGTGAAGAACATTCTTGTTAAAGACGAAGCGTATCGCTTTGACCTAAACGCATTCAAAATGTTAGGCGGCGTTTACGCTATCGCACGACTCTTGTGTGATGAATACAAGATGGACATCGACGGTTTCAATTTCGAAACTTTCAAAACTCAAATCAAAACCAAAATGACCTTCGCAACGGCTACTGATGGTAACCACGGTCGTGGTGTCGCTTGGGCGGCGAATCAACTGGGTCAAAACGCAGTTGTCTACATGCCAAAAGGCGCAGCTGATGAGCGCGTTAACAACATTCGTGCCCTTGGCGCAGAGTGCATTGTTACTGACATGAATTACGACGATACCGTAAGACTAGCCATCAAAACCGCTAACGAGCATGGCTGGAAAGTGGTTCAAGACACGGCGTGGGAAGGCTATACCGAGATCCCAACGTGGATCATGCAAGGTTATAGCACCTTGGCAGTGGAAGCCGTTGAACAAATGGTTGAGCTAGGTCTGGATAAACCGACGCACGTGTTCTTACAAGCGGGTGTAGGCGCAATGGCTGGTGGCGTATTGGGCTATCTGGCTGAATATTGTGGCCCAGGTCAGCTTCGCTCAGTCGTTGTTGAACCAAACCAAGCAGACTGTATTTATCGTTCAGGTATTGCTGAGACTGGCGACATGGTCAACGTAGATGGCGATCTCGCCACCATCATGGTTGGTCTAGCTTGTGGCGAACCAAACCCATTGGGATGGGAAGTGCTTAAAAACTGTGCCACTCAGTTTGTTTCCTGCGAAGACCGTGTAGCAGCGTTTGGTATGCGCGTATTGGGTAACCCGCTAAGTGGTGACCCAGCGGTTATCTCTGGTGAGTCCGGTGCGGTTGGTTTAGGTCTATTGGCAGCGGTGGAATACAGCCGTGAAAAAGAGAGCCTAAAAGAGCATTTAGCGCTCAATAAAGATTCTGTTGTTTTGGTTATTAACACCGAAGGCGACACAGATCCTGTGCACTATCGCGAAGTCGTTTGGCAAGGTAAGCACGCGACAATCTAAAACAACGCAGAAAAAGTGACAAAGAAAGATTAGTAATTTCAAGCATTAACATTCCCGGTGGGGCAAGGCTCCATTGGGAACAGAATTTGGAGTAGTAACAATGACTGTAAGTATCCCTTTTGCAACCGTATTGGAAAAAGCGCAAGAATACAAAGCTGATATGTCTCGTTTCCTTCGCGATATGATTGCGATTCCAAGCGAAAGTTGCGACGAAGAAAAAGTCGTTCTTCGCATCAAAGAAGAAATGGAAAAAGTAGGTTTTGACCGCGTCGACATCGACCCAATGGGTAACGTATTAGGTTGGATTGGTAACGGTCCTACACTGATCGCAATGGACGCACACATCGATACAGTAGGTGTGGGTAACCTAGACAACTGGAACTTCGACCCATACGAAGGTATGGAAGACGATGAAGTTATCGGTGGTCGTGGTGCATCAGACCAAGAAGGCGGCATGGCGTCTATGGTTTATGCAGGTAAGATCATCAAAGACTTGGGCCTAGAAGACGAGTACACATTGCTTGTGACTGGTACGGTTCAAGAAGAAGATTGTGACGGCCTATGCTGGCAGTACATCATTGAAGAAAGCGATATTCGCCCTGAATTCGTTGTGTCTACTGAGCCTACTGATTGCCAAATTTACCGTGGTCAACGTGGCCGTATGGAAATCCGCGTAGACGTGTCTGGTATCAGCTGCCACGGCTCTGCACCTGAGCGTGGTGATAACGCTATCTTCAAAATGGGCCACATTCTTAACGATATCGAGAAATTGGCTGGCAACCTTGGCGACGACCCATTCTTGGGTAAAGGTACGCTAACTGTGTCTGAAGTGTTCTTTACTTCTCCAAGCCGCTGTGCGGTAGCAGATAGCTGTGCAGTATCTATCGATAGACGTATCACTTGGGGTGAAACTTGGGAAGGCGCAATCGAAGAGATTCAAAACCTACCTGCAGTTCAGAAGTATGGCGCGAAAGTATCTATGTACAACTATGACCGTCCTGCATACACCGGTTTGGTCTACCCAACAGAGTGCTACTTCCCAGCATGGAAGATCGACGAAGACCACATTGCAACTAAGACTCTAGAAGCATCTTACGAGCTACTATTCGACAAAAAACCACTTGTCGACAAATGGACGTTCTCTACTAACGGCGTATCTATCATGGGTCGTTACGGCATTCCAGTTATCGGCTTTGGCCCAGGTAAAGAGCCAGAAGCTCATGCGCCAAACGAAAAGACTTGGAAAGAGCATTTGGTGACTTGTGCAGCAATGTACGCGGTTATCCCTCAAATGTATCTAGAGAAAAAACGCAGCCAATAAGGTAGTACCACGCGCTAACACATTGAGTTGTAGCAGTTAGCGCGTGACGACTCACGTCGTTCTCCATCCTAGAGTGCCAACTTGTGTCTGCCTGAAGTTGGCGGAGTCCGCTCTAGGATGGGATTTTCCGTCACAGCTTATCGCGACTCCTTTATCTTGATGCGACATGTAACTTTCCGGTGATCTTATGACTTTTGAACAATTCAACAATATCGAATCCCTTCTCGATAATTCATCGTCGCCATTGCTGATTCAAAATGGCACTGTGGTTGACCATGCTGAAATTCGTAAAGCCGATGTTTTGGTCATTGATGGAAAGATTGAGCAAGTCGCTGAAAACCTAAAACCCGTGAGTGAAGATACTCGCGTGGTGGATGCAACAGGGTTGTACGTCATGCCTGGCGGTATTGACGTACATACCCACTTCAACATTGATGCAGGAATCACTCGAAGCTGTGATGACTTTTTTACTGGCACCAGAGCGGCTGCTTGTGGCGGCACGACGATGATCATCGATCATATGGGCTTTGGTCCAAAAGGGTGTGATTTGTTCCATCAATTGGATGTTTACCATGGTTACGCGGCTGATAAAGCGGTCATTGACTACAGTTTCCATGGGGTTATTCAGCACATTGATGACCAGATTTTGGAACAGATGCATGCCATGGTGCATGAGCGCGGCATTCCGAGCTTCAAACTATACCTCACGTACTCTTACAAGCTGGATGATTGTTCGGTCCTTAAAGCGTTAACGCAATTGAAAAAAGTTGGTGCACTGACAACGGTTCACCCAGAGAACGATGCAGCACTGTCACTGAAACGCAAACAGTTTATAGAGCAGGGCAAAGTAGAAGCGAAATATCATGCGCTAAGTCGTCCGCTAGAATGCGAAGCAGAAGCGATAGCAAGAGTGATCAACCTTGCCAAACTTGCTGATTCTGCGCCGCTCTACATCGTCCATCTCTCTAACGGTCTAGGACTGGATTACACCCGCCTCGCAAGAGAGAACAACCAACCAGTGTGGGTTGAAACTTGCCCACAATACTTGGTGTTGAACAATGACCGTTACGAACGTGAAGACGCGCTGAAATACGTGCTTAGTCCACCATTAAGAGACAAAGCGGAAAGCGAAAAGCTTTGGAAAGGTTTAGCGGATGGTTCTATTGATACCGTTGCGACTGATCACTGCTCATTCACGTACGCAGAGCAAAAACAGCTAGGCGCAAAAGATTTTACCAAAACACCAAACGGCATTCCTGGCGTCGAAACTCGTATGCCTCTGATGTTCTCAGAAGGTGTCATAGCCGGACGAATTACCCCCAATCAGTTCGTGTCTCTAACCAGTTATGAGCCTGCCAAATTGTTTGGTCTCTACCCACAAAAAGGCCATCTAGGCTGTGGCGCGGATGCCGATTTGGTGTTGTTTGACCCGAACAAGAAACAAACCATAAGACACGATAGCTTACATGATAATGCAGACTACACGCCTTACGAGTCCATTGCCTGTCAAGGTTGGCCACTCATGACGTTCAGTCGAGGTAAGTTAGTTGCGTACGACGGTGAATTTACCGGAGAAGCGGGGGACGGGCAGTTTATTCACCGTCTGCCTTTCTCAGCAGAATAACGACAGAAACAACTCAAATAACACACGATTTATTACTTATACAGAATGTGGAGGCCGAGCACAGCGAATGATCGGCGTCTTTCAAGGAGTCCCTATGAACGCAAGCAAAACAAACAAAAGCACTGTAGTGGTTGCCCTCGGTGGTAACGCACTATTAAGACGTGGCGATGAGCCAAGTTTCGCTAATCAACTCGACAACATCAAAATTGCCGCCAAAGCAATCGCTGAAATTGCCAAAGAATACCGCGTGGTGATTGTTCACGGTAACGGTCCTCAAGTCGGTCTGTTAGCATTGCAAAACCTAGCGTACGACAAAGTATCACCTTATCCATTGGATGTACTGGGCGCAGAAAGTGAAGGCATGATCGGTTACATGCTAGCTCAAGAGCTACAAAACAAATTGCCTGAAAGAGACGTGACTACGCTACTAACTCGTATCGAAGTCGACTGTGATGACCCAAGTATTTCTGATCCAACTAAGTTTGTGGGTCCAGTTTACGATGAAGCAGAAGGCCGCGCGTTAGCCGAGAAGAACGCATGGACGATGAAGCGTGATGGCGAATACTGGCGTCGAGTGGTGCCTTCACCACTTCCGAAAAACATCATCGACAAACACTCTATTGATACTTTGCTAGAAGCTGGACAAGTTGTCATCGCTTGTGGCGGCGGTGGTATCCCAGTATGTAAATGCGAATCTGGCTTCAAAGGTGTTGAAGGCGTGATTGATAAAGACTTAGCCGCAACCTTGTTAGCGAAACAGCTAGGGGCAGAGAAGCTACTTATCCTAACTGACGCACCAGCTGTGTTCCTAAACTGGGGTAAAGAGAACCAACAAGCACTACGCAGTGTGGGCCCAAGTGAGTTGAAACAATACCAATTCCCGGCAGGTAGCATGGGACCAAAAGTGGATGCGGTTGTCGACTTCGCAGAGTTTGGTGGCAGAGCGTATATCGGTGCACTTGATGAGAGCTTAGATGTACTGGCTGAAAATTGCGGAACTTGTGTATCGCTAGACTTTGAAGCGGTTCCGGCCTAAACGATTTGACTTAACCCACTCAGGCCGTGTTTGTTTTACGGCCTGTTTTTTTTCCTTACTTTTATTCGATACCTTCTTTTTATTCAATACATTAGTTTACTTCGTGACGACCTTGTTAACGTGTGAACACTTTTCCTGATTTAAAATGGCTAACTCGATTAGCCAGCTTTTCCGTTTGTTTGGCTGAGTGAGACACCATGATAATGGTGTAACGCTTGGCTAACTCTACAATCAACGTCTCTATTTGCTGCGCCGTGTGTTTATCTAATGACGCGGTAGGCTCATCAAGTAATAAAATTTCTGGCTCCAAAGCCAACGTTCTCGCCAAACAAAGCCGTTGCTGCTGTCCTCCGGATAGCGAAGCAGCATGATCACTCAAGCGATCACTGACTTCCTCCCAAAGAGCCGCTTGTTTGAGTGCGGCTTGGGCGATTTGATGTGCCTTTTGTCCAGTGACTGAGTTGACTACTCTCAATGGCAGCAACAGGTTATCAATAATCGAGCCCGGCAACAGTTGAGGATGTTGAAATACCATCCCGACTTTTTGCCTAAGTTGGGGAAGTTGGTGTTCAGGCATTTGCTGAACACAGTGCTGAGTATCATTGAGCGTAAGTTTGATATCACCTGTAGTTTTACACTCGGCAAAACAGTCATTGAGGCGATTCAGAGCGCGTAAAAAAGTGGTTTTTCCAGAGCCAGAAGCACCAGTAAGTACATGGATCTGGTGTCGATAAAAATCCATATTGGCGTTGCTGACAACTTGATTGGAGCCAAAGGCGATGGTCAAATTTGAGACTGAACCAGCAAGCTGTGAAGAAGGTTGAAAGCTCATGTTAGGCTCTCCTTATCGATTTACGCTGAGTGAGTCCTGCTAACGAAAACAAGCTGGCAGTTAGACAAAGTAAGGTAAACGCTGCACCGAACGCCATATGTAGTTCAGTCTCACTTTGATATTGCGCACTGTAGTAAAAAATGGTGAAAGGTAGTGCTTCGTAGCGTTCAAAAATACCACCGGGCAATCCAGCGTTGGCAACTGCCCCAGTTAACATAATGACTGCTGTGTCTTCGGCGGCTCTGCCTATGGCGAGCATAATGCCTCCGATAATGCCGCTTTTCGCTTGTGGTAACAAAACGGTTCGTAACGCCTGCCATTGCGACATCCCCAAAGAAAGAGCTGTGACGTTAAGTGATGACGGAAGAGCTTGTAAAGCCGTTCGTGTAGCAACGGCCAAGTAAGGGATGATTAACATAGCGAGGCATAGTGCGGATAACAGCAAACAAGCATTGGCAGAGGGTAAAAACCAATGCCTTAAAGAGAGAATCAGAGTAAAACCAAATAGCCCCATCAAAATAGACGGAATGCCTGCAAGAATATCGATGCCAATCGCAAGGCAACGTTTTAACAACGAAGGTTTACTCGTCGCGAGCCAAACTCCGGTAGCGAGTCCAGGCAAGAGGGCTAGTGTTAGCGCCAATAAGATGACCGACAGTGTGCCAACGCACGCGGGCCATATACCATCCCAGATAGGTTCTCGACCTAACATGGCGTCAATGGGTGATGCATCACCAAAAAATAGCTCAGTACTTATCGTTGGTGCACCGCGATAAATAATAAAGCCGATAAAAACACTCAAAGCTGCGAGTAACAGCAACGTGCACAGCACACTCCAGAGATGGAATAAGCGAGCTTTCATCCGTTTATTCCTCCATCAGTTGAGTGAGTCAGTTTGCGAATCAGTACAGTAACGCAAACGCTAAGGGTGAGTAGAAGTAGGCCCGCAGCAAACAACGAATTGTACATAGCGCTGCTATTTTCGGTGGCGAGAACCAAGCCAATATGAGCGGTGAGGGTGCGAACAGAATCTAAAATACTTCCTGTGATTTGTGGTGCATTGCCTGCCAACATCAGTGGTAACAGAGTGTCTCCAATCGCTCGGTTAAACCCTAACAAGGCGGCGCTTGCGATGGCGTGCATTGAGTTTGGTACGATGACGTGGGCAATCATTTGACTGTCGGTCATGCCAATTGAACAAGAGGTTAATCGCAACTGCTGCGTCAAGGCTTGAAACCGAGAGTCCAACATCATGATCATGACGGGTAAGATCAGCAGCACCATCATCAACATAACAGCAAGCAAGGAAAAGCCGGAACCACTACGAAAGGTCTCTCTTAATAGTGGCACCAATAAGAAAACCGCGGCTAAACCGTAGACCACAGTCGGAATACCAGCCATTAGCCTAACCAAGCGACGAATCCAAATAGCGATAGGTTGGTAACGGCTATATTGGCAGAAGCTGGCAATGCCAAGAGCAAAAGGGAAGGCAACTAAACTGGCGGTAATGGCAAGGACACCGGAGCCGAATACCATGGGTAAAATGCCATAGTGTCCTTGATCCGGTTGCCATTGAAGAGAAAAGACGGCGACGCTTGGGTCAGTAACAACAGGTAATGCAAACCAAAACAGAAAGCCAAACAATAATGACATCAAAACGAGCACTACCATCACTAGTGAAAGTAGTACCCGCTCAGGTGCAACCAAATGGCGCATAGTTAAAGCTTGCTTAATGGGATATAACCAGATGCGCTGATGTACTCTGCGCCTTGAGGACTATAAATAAAGTCAACAAACTCGCTGACTAAACCTTGAGGTTCACCTTTGGTGTTCATATACAATTTGCGAACGATTTTGTATTCGCCAGATGCACAAGCTTCGTTGGTTGGATGGACACCATCGAGCGCAGGGGCTTTCACTGTGTCATCGATGTAACCAACGCTGCTATAGCCAATGGCGCCAGGGTCACGAGCAATGGCGGTTTTCATGGCACCATTTGATGGGATAACGTTGGCGTTGGTTACGATAGCAGTACTGTTGAGCATTTTCTTAAAGAATACCGCACGTGTGCCACTGGCTTCATCGCGGGTAAATAGATTAATAGAACGGTCTTCACCACCCAGCGCATTCCAGTTGGTGATTTTTCCAGAATAAATGTCGATAACTTGCTGTTGGGTTAGATCTTTAACGGGGTTCTCTGGATTAACGATGATAGCCACACCATCTATCGCAAAAGGAAATGTGACCAAACCCTGCTCAGCTTCACTAGGTTTTAATGCGCGACCGGTGTTGCCGATATCAACCAAACCTTTGGCAACTTGCTGTGCCCCAACACCAGAACCACCTCCAGCAATGGTGATACGAATATCAGGGTTGGATTTCATAATCGCGCGCGATGCGAGTTTCATTACGGGAATATGTGCGGTGCCGCCCGCAATATTAATGGTGCCTGATTGGCCAGCAAATGTATCGGTATCTGCGGCCTGACTAATGACTGGAATAAAGCACAGACTACAGGCTAAAAGTCTGATGAAACCAGTTTTAAAACGCATAACTACTCCTTTGTCTTAATCGAAAACATAAGGGACGAATCACGGAATGTATTCGGTGTAAATCATGTCAAATTAACCAATCTAGATTACGCCTAATCATTTTCGGAAACTATGTGAGTGCTAGACAGAAATGACGATTAGTGTTTGATTTAAATCATAAATGTTTATGATTTCAGGTTGGTTTGGACTCTCTTCGAGAAATGTTTTGATAAGGAGGGATAGCTTTCAATAACAACACCTTCTATCTTAACGTTACAAGACCGAAAGACAGTATGAGAGACCAATGACTGAATACCCATTAGAGATTTATCAAGCGCCGTTAGACGCTATACGTTCTGGTGTTAAGAAAGTTGAGATTCGAACCAATAATAGCTATGAAGCGATTGAATACGACAAACTAATACCGGGAGACAGAATCGCATTTCAGGTGATTTCTGGTCCTCCTTTTGTCGGTTTGGATGTCATTAAACCGAATGCATTAACCGTAGAAGTGGTGGAAGTGCGCCAGTATCCCGACCCTAAAGCACTGCTAATGAATGAAGGTATGCAGGTCCTCTCTAAGCTATGCGATACCATTGAAGAAGGGGTCGATATGCTCTATAGCTTCCATGAGTATAAAGAGATGATTCCAAAACATGGCATCTTTGCTATTGAGATTCGCATTGTAGAAGGTGAATAAAATCAATCTCTGAGAACAAGGAAACTGAGTTGTGAGGCTCAGTTTTTTTATTTTTAATTCATACTATTAGTCGCTAATTCGGCGTCGATTTTCTAACATTCTGAATTTCCTATCCTAGACTACAAATAATTGCCTCAATAGTGATAGGTCGATTATGTCCAGACTCAATCGATGGTTCGATAATATTTCAGTAGCCAAGAAGCTGTTATTGAGCTTCTCTGTGCCTGTCTTATTGATGTTTGTTGTTTCTGTCGCTGTGTTTCAAAACACTCAATCTATGGTGGAAGACGCACGTTGGGTAGAGCACACTCATAAAGCAATTGGTCGTGCTCAAGAACTACTGAGCCTGACCGTTGATATGGAAACAGGTAAACGTGGTTTTCTGCTAACTGGGGATGAGATCTTTTTAGAGCCATTTCATTTGTCTCTAGAGGTATGGGATGAAAAAATCACCACGTTATCGAGGCAAGTGAGTGATAATCCCAGCCAGGTTGAACGACTGACACGAATCGACAATATTCACAACACTTGGCTAAGAGAAGTTGCCGATAAGGTGATTATTCAACGACGTTTGGTGGAAAGCAGCCTTGCTTCAATGGAGACTATTCATGATATTGCCCTGCAGAAAGAGGGCAAGCGGCTGATCGATGAGATGCGTGCAGAATTTGCAACGTTTATTCGGGTAGAAGAAGAGCTCATCACCATACGCAGTATGGCGTCGTCCAAGTCAGCGAATCAAACATCACTGGTGCTGTTTTTTGGAACCTTGTTCGCAGCCATCATCTCACTCACTGTCGCGGTTTGGAGTGCCAAACGAGTAAAACAACGCATGGATACGCTAATCAGTGCCACTCGACAGGTAACTGAAGGCCAGCTTCAGAATGGGTTAGAGACATTGAATCGAAGTCGTCACTTGAAAGGCATTGATGAGTTTGCCATGTTAACGGCGAGCTTTAGGGATATGACCTTTAATCTGCTTAAAAACGACCAGCAGATGAAAGAGTATACCCAGCAGTTGCGTTCCGAGAGTGAGCGAGCAGAGGCGGCAGCCAAAGCGAAGAGCGAGTTCTTATCAACCATGAGTCATGAAATTAGAACGCCAATGAATGGTGTGATAGGCATGACAAACTTACTACTCGATACCAAACTTGATGAGCAACAAGTAAGAATGACTGAAACCACCAAAAATAGTGCCGAGTCATTACTTTCCATTATTAACGACATACTCGATTTCTCAAAAATAGAAGCAGGTAAGATTGACTTAGAGTTGATTGATTTTGACTTGGGTGAAGTGGTCGAGGATGTTGGAGCTATGCTCTATTTTGCGGCTGAACAGAAAGGGATTCAGCTTGTTTGCCCGGCTACACCTGTGATGGATCTCTGTTATCGCGGTGACCCTGGTCGTATTCGCCAAGTGCTCAACAACTTGGTCAGTAATGCGATCAAGTTTACCGAAGACGGAGAGGTGGCGGTGTACGTGACCGTGGATGAAAAACGACTCACCGACAGTGTACTGAGATTCGAAATACGCGATACCGGTATTGGCATTAGTGAAGAGCAGCAACGAAAGCTGTTCTCGCGTTTCTCGCAAGCAGACAGTTCTACTACTCGAAAATATGGTGGGACAGGTTTAGGGCTGTCCATCAGTAAACGTTTAACAGAAATCATGGGCGGTGAAATTGGTGTCACCAGTGTGGCAGGTAAAGGCTCTACTTTCTGGTTTACGGTTTGTCTTGAAAACTCGTCCAAACAGTCGGTAGTCTACCTACCAACCGGTGATCTTAAAAAGCAACGTATTCTTATTGTCGATGACAATACAACCAACTGTAGTCTGCTAGAGAAGATCTTTACTCGTTGGGAAATACCGTATCAAGTCGCCAATAGCGGCAGTGAAGCGTTGGAGGTGCTAGCTCAGAATCATAAACAGAATCAATCTTTTACTATTGCGATTCTGGACTATCAAATGCCAAATATGGATGGAGTGGAGTTAGCCAAACGTATCCAAGAAATTAAAGATTATGACGATACTCGTCTTGTAATGTTTTCATCAGTAGTGCAACGAGGCGATGCGAAGAAAATGCAGAAGGCAGGCTTTAGTGGCTACCTCACCAAGCCTATGCAACAAGCTGATCTAATGAGTGTTTTGGAAAAAGTCTCGGGCTTGAGCCGTGCTGATTCGAACGAGACTTTCGTTACACGCCACACGCCAGCCAAGAAAAAACAGTACAACGCTAAAATACTCATTGTTGACGACGTCACTACAAATCAGGTGGTATTACAGTCTCTGTTGTCGAAATTTGGTATTAAAGTGGATAAAGCGAAAAACGGCCTCGAGGCTCTGGCCGCACTAAGATCCGCTGTTAACTATGATCTTGTGTATATGGACTGCCAAATGCCAGAAATGGACGGCTATGAGGCGACGAGGGAGATAAGAAACACCAACAATATCAATATCAACCATTCAATTCCCGTTGTCGCGATGACAGCTAACGCACTACAAGGCGACCGAGAAAAATGCTTAGAAGCAGGGATGGATGACTATATTTCTAAACCCATTAACGCAAAAGCACTTGGTGAGTCGCTGGAACGATGGATATCTCATTGTCAGATAGGCGACGATGATTCCAAATCAGAAAATCGCACTAGTGCTTAGCGTGACAATGTCACAAAAAAGAGTCAGTCAGGCCGTTGTTTATGGCTGGCTGACTTTTTAGTTTCTATTCCAATGAAGTAATCAAACATTCCATTGATTGCACGCCAATATATTAATCTAGATTAAGTTTTACCTCGTCCATTCTCTGTATTATCGCGCCTCGCTTTAGATACCAATAATAAGCATAACAATACCTTGAGGAGATTGGAGTTGAGCCACTTGTTCACAGAGAGTCGTATCGGCAATTTAGTGCTGAAAAACCGCTTCATGCGAAGTGCAACTTGGGAAAATATGGCGACAGAAGACGGTCATATGACTGACAAGCTTTACGCCATCTATGAAGAACTTGCCCAAGGTGAGGTTGGTCTAATTGTGACTGGCTATGCCAACATCGTAAAAGAAGAAAAACCCAATGCAGGCATGATGGGGATGTACGATGACTCTTTTATCGACGAGTACCAGAAGCTGACCGATTTGGTTCATCAGCATGATTCGAAGATTGTAATGCAGTTGGCTTACGGCGGCACGAAAACCGCGTTTAACGTTGGTGAAAGGGTGATCTTTGCGCCGAGTGATATCCCTGAAATGGGTACGCAAACACAAGGCAAAGCCATGACCAAAGCAGAGATTGACTACATTATTGATGCCTTTGCTAAAGCAACGTTAAGAGCGCAACAGTCAGGTTTTGATGGGGTAGAACTGCATGCCGCGCATACCTATCTGATTAACCAGTTCCTGAGCCCGTACTATAACCGTCGCGATGATGAATATGGCGGTAGCTTAGAAAACCGCATGCGATTCTTAGTTGAAATCTATCAAGCATGCCGCGAGCAAGTTGGGGATGACTTCCCGATTTTGGTGAAACTAACAGCCACTGAGTTTTTTGAAGGCGGTTTAACGTTCGACGAAACGCGAGTGGTATGTAAAACGCTTGAAGCGATGGGCGTTGATGCGCTGGTTATCTCGGGCAATATCCACGGTAAAGCTAACACTATGGTTGGCGAAACTCACGATGGTTATACCATTCAAGAGGAAGGCTACTTTCACGAATACGGTCATGCGATCAGCCAAGAAGTGAACGTACCTGTGATTACGGTTGGTGGTTTGACGGATATTGCTGCGATTGAATCCATTGCAGAAAGTACTGGTATTGAGTACTTTGCACTTTCACGCCCATTGTTGTCAGAGCCTAAGTTGATAAAGCGTTGGAAACAGGGTGATCGAGCGCCAGTAGAGTGTGAGCGCTGCTCAAAATGTCGTACTAAGCGCGGTAACTTCTGTGTGGTGAATAAGGAAAGAAAAGTTGCGCTTGCCGCTATGTAATCTTACCGCTACGTAACGTCGCTATTTGCTAACCAAGTCGCTGTGTAAACTTAGCCCCAAACAGAATTAGCGTATAGGAGCCAGAATGCCACTGGCTCTTGTCGATATACCAATCTTCATGATCTAGCACGAAAAATTCCATTTTATGCCTACAACCTTTGAATAGTGACTACACTAAGTATTAACTCAATACGATCATCGCAATGATCGGTTCAGGATGAACATTGAGTGAGTAGTCGAGTATTCAAATAGAGGTAAGCTATGGCATTAATTACGCAAGTACTTAATAACTTCCCCGGATTCGCTGTTCAGTACGATCCAAGCAAAAATCCCTTTTTTCGACCAATCATGGAAGAGAACCTCAGAAAACTTAAACAAGTATCAGCGGGCAAATCACTGCTCTCTGAAATTCAAGCGGCTAAGCCTGCGGCGCGAGGCTCATTCCCTAACAACATCAACGTTATTTGTGTGCCAACACACCTTAACTTCACTCAAAGTGGCTTTAAGCGTGATGTGCTCTATGACAGCGATGGTCAAGCAAACGTAACGGGCATGACTGCGAGTAATCAAGCAAGGTTTGCTCCTCAAGGTTGCCCGTTCTGGATGGCTGGTGGTAGTCATAACTCCGCTGTTAATCAAACCGCAGCCACCAACGCCACTGGCTCAGTGTGTTATATGCATTTCACTAACGTGCAGGTGATGACGCGCAAAGGTGAAAAAGCGGAACCTTATGTCGTGCTTGCTCACGAGCTCATTCACTCGCTCCATTGCCTTCAAGGTACAAAGATGGATGGGAAAGATGAAGAACTCTGGACAACTGGGTTAGGAAAATATTCCAACAATCCAATGAGTGAAAACTGCTTCCGCCGTCAATTTGGCTTAGCGGAGCGTACTCAGTACTTCTAATTCTTTATTGCTAGTCAGTGAGATAAGAGCCGCGGTGTTTACACTGCGGCTTTACTTTTGCGCGCTGGCTCATCATACCCCTTTACAAAATCAACGCTAAACCAAGGCAGTTATCGCTTGCTTGGATGATAACCAGGGTTACTATATCCATAGATAAAATAAGGATTAACGGGTTTGGAGAGTCAACCATGTTACTAAGCAACTACCATATGCATTGTCATTATTGTGATGGGAAAGGAACGCCAAAAGAGATGGTGGATAAAGCCGTATCCCTTGGTTTTAAAACGGTGGGCTTTAGCTCTCACGCCCCTTTGCCTTTCGACAACGATTTCTGCATGTTAGCGGAAAACCTAGAGGCCTACGTTGCCGACATTAAACAGCAAAAAGATCGTTCTTACATTGACGTGTATTTAGGATTAGAAATCGACTTTATAGTCGGTTTGACTGCGCCAAGCGATACGAAGTGGGACGCGTATCCCCTCGACTATAAGATTGGCTCGGTTCATACATTAGACGCCCCAAACGAGCGTTATTCTATGCTAAGCGTGGACGGGCCACACGATGAATTTAAAGTGTTGTTGGATGAAGTGCACAACGGCAGTGCGCGCTCGATGATTGAAGTCTATTACCAGCGCGTTCGAGAGTTATGCGAAGCTGGTGGGTTTGATATTTTAGGCCACTACGATTTGGTCAAAAAGCACAATAAAGCGCTCGCTTTCTTTGATGAACAAGATAGCTGGTACCAAGAGATCGCCATTGCCACACTAGACGCAGTTGCAAAGGCTGGCGTGATATTGGAGGTTAATTATGGTGGTATGCTGCGCGGCGCAACCGACGATGTTTATCCATCTCCTTGGCTACTTAAGCATGCTAAAGCAAAGAATATCCCAGTACAGATTAACGCTGACGCTCACGCGCCTCATCACTTAGGTGTGTATCACGAAAAGTGTCGAGAAATCCTATTAGAAGCGGGGTATCAACAGCAGCGTATCTTACTTGATGGCAAATGGCAGGATGTGTCCATTCTCTAATAGCAGCGCCGCTTTTAAACCTAATTTTAAAGCCTCGATTGTAAAGTATGTTGTAAAGCGGCTTAGCTCACAGTTATTCCTATTCCGTACTCTGTATTTCGGCTTCGTGAACTCACCCCAATTATGTGCAACGCATTGGCGTTAGGATGAACTCAGACGAAAAGTAGAGTGGTGGTTGTATGACACTGTCTAGTAAAAACAAAGCCATAACGGCATTGGTTGTCGTTATGATTTCCGCTGCGCTATTGTGGTTTGAACAATTTGGCGTAGCTCCTTTTCTGACTCTGATTATCGGCTTCTTCACTTTTATCATACAAGTCACGCTACACATTATGGGCTACCACAACGGCGACGTTTTCGAAGCCTATCAAGACGCAGAGCGCACCGAAGCCACCGCACTCACTAATCTCATCAAAAACAAGAAAGACTGTGAAAAGCGTTAGCTAAAATCAGTCCCATCTCACCTATGTACGAATAATCGACATTGGTTGCATATCAATTATGCAACCAAGTTAACAGTATCCTTCGCCACAATTTCATAAAGTAACGCTCATTAACAGACTTTAACAAAATCAACAGCTTGCTCTTGCTAAAAAGAGTGCGGTAGCCGTGATGGAAAAAAGAGAAAACCGTTATTGCAGTGTTTGCGGGAAAAACACTGACCACGTCGTCGTATTGGTACGCAAAGAAAGCCCATTCAAAGAAGACAAAAAGCGTAAACGCAAAGAGTTTTTGACTGGCTTTTTAAAAGGCTGGGCATTTGGCGCATTTCTGGCCTCGATGGACGATTTCTCACGTCATTGTATTTGCGAACAGTGCGGGACTAAGACAATCGAAGACTGACGATAACCATTCACGCGTACTTCGCAGGACTAGAAATCCGTATTTACCTACATTAGGCGGAATAATTCCGCTTTTTCTGTTTAATATGCAACTGTATTTGCATTTTTTGTTGTAGGTGATTGAAAGTTAGGGGTAAGTTTTGCCTTGTGTGGGGAAGTTAGGTGGATTAATTCCGTCTATAAAGCGTTAAGTGTCTGGACGTAAGTTGTAATTGAGGAACACAATTTGAAAGAAATTGATATCGTAGAGCTTCTTATCAAGCAGTTATTGGATTTGGGGTACCCAGCTGAAGCTATACGTAGAGAGGTTCGGATCGAATCAGGACAGAACCTTAATATGATTATTGACCTTGCAGTAGTAGACCTTACGACAAATGAAATACAGGCAATCGTAGAGGTCAAAAGAGGTCGTAAAGCCTTAACATCAGCGGCGAATCAAGTCATTCGATATGCTAAAGCTATATCGTCAAACGTTTTATGCTATGTCTATGTAGGAGATGAAGGCGGCATAGAAATGGCTCAGGTAAACGCAAGTGATGGTTTTGTAACTCCAATTAGCTCTTTCCCAAGCTATGATACACTACTGGCGACATATCATGCGGTATACAATGCAACGAGGAAGCTGAAGAAAACGGCTAAAAATGTTAACTATGCTAAAAATCTATCTAGTGTTATCGCAGGTCTTACTTCAACAGTAACTATAGGCATTATCGCTTCCATGCTTTTTAGCTGGAGTACTGATTCTCCTAAAGTTCTAAACCAGTCAGATCTCACAGAAAGTGTTGTTTTACTCGTAAAAGACTTAGAGGTTCATAAAACAAAGGTAATACAAATATCTAAATCTCTAGATCAAATGAACCAGAAGCTTGATCTAATCTCAGAAGTACCAGAATCGCATGGTTGGAAAATTCAAGCATCTGACCTGACCAATCAGACACAAGAAATAAAAGCAAGCTTGCAAGCATTAGAGAATGCTTTGACCGTAAACCCTGAAAAGGCACTAGCTGTTCCAATTTTGCGTAAAGATCTTGATAACGTAGAGAAAAGCTTAAGATCTGAGCTTCAACAAACTCGAAACGAAATAAATCGAATGTACGACTTAAATAAGTGGTTTATTGGTTTGATGTTTACAATGGCGGTGAGTGTTTTAGGTATAGCTATTAGTAGCTTCTTTAACAGAAACGACACTTAACAAATGCTTCAAGACGGACTGCCAATCTTCGGCGACTCAGGTTTAAGTTGAGTTTAGTGATTACGGTGGTCTGTTGAAATTGGCGTATTGGCAGCCGCTTAAGCAGGCGTTATAAAGCAAATGGAGTTCATACATTGGAAATGGATATTTTCGTAGTTGATGCTTTTACAGATCAACAGTTTAAAGGTAACTCAGCAGCAGTCGTTCCAATCGAGGATTGGCTTCCTGACGAGCTAATGCAAAATATAGCAGTGGAAAACAACTTGTCTGAAACAGCCTACATAAAAAATGTCGGTACTAATCAGTATGAAATTCGTTGGTTTTCCCCGCTGACTGAAATTGATTTCTGCGGCCATGCAACTTTAGCATCTGCGTATGTATTGTTTAATGAGTTCGGTGTTGAAAATCAAATTGAGTTCATCACAAAAAAAGTCGGTAACTTAAATGTCATCCTCAATGCGCAGAATGAAATCGAAATGACTTTCCCCAACCAGAAACCAGAGGTGGTTTCCACAGTACCGGCAGAGTTACTGAATGGACTATCTGACGAACCAATGGAGGTTCTCAAAAACAGACAAGCCTACTTTGCTGTCTTTTCGAGTGAGCAAGAAGTTTTAGATGTCACTTATGTCTCAGAACACTTGAAACAGCTTGCACCTTTAGATGTAGTGGTAACGGCTAAATCTGATAAGTATGATTTCGTATCTCGTTACTTTTGGCCAGCAAACGGTGGTGATGAAGACCCTGTTACAGGTTCTATTCACTCTGGTTTGGCTCCATATTGGGCTGATAAATTGGATAAAGTCGATTTAGTTGCCTACCAAGCGTCGAGAAGAGGTGGTGTACTCAAGTGCCGAGTTTCAGGCGGGACTGTTGTTCTTTCAGGAAAAGGCGTTCTTTATCTAAAGGGTAAAATTAACGTTTAGTGGGAACCTACTTTATAACAAACGCTTCAAGCGGACTCGTAACGCGTGGCAATTTTGGTTTCAATTTAGGCTTTAGTGTTTACGGTGGTAATTTCAGCTTCGGTGGAGCGTCACTCACCACTTAAGCGGGCGTTAGCTTTCTCGGTTAAGTTCATTGGAGTAGGGGTTCATCGTCCCAACTTTACACCTGCTCGTCAGTGCCAAATCGCAAAACCGCGCGTGCTGTTTCTTTTGCTTGGAAAGAGCGTCAATCAACTGCAAGTATGGTGCACTTGGCAGTCAACTTCAGCGCAAGAGCCGTGAGTTGCCTTTAAGTATCGCCATCTTTGGCTGCAAGTTAATGGAAGGTTCAATGCTTCTGCATTGGGTTCATCGGCGGCGTCGGCTTTGGAGCGTTTCTTTAAAATCTTGGTGCCAAACATTGGCTTCATCGCACGCAAAAAGCTAACAAATTGCTCAAGCAGACAGCTAACAGTTGGCGATTTTGGTTTGGTTGAGTTCAGTGATTACGTGGCTTTGCTTGAGTGTAGTGGCTGTTAGCTGCAACTTAGCAAGGCGTTATAAATTCTAATTCACATTTTGTGTTAGAAAATAGTTTAGATAAAGGTAGTTTTTTATGATTATTGGTATTCTCCTAAGGAATATAAAAACATATCAGGGTATCAATTATATACCATTAACTGATGAGGATAGATTTTGTGGATTAGTAGGTAATAATGGTATCGGAAAGAGCACAATACTCGAATCTTTAGATTGTTTTTTTAATGGTAAACAGTGGAATTATAATGTCGTAACAAAGAGAAGTGGAAAAAATGCAACTAAGCCACAAATAGTACCGATATTTGCAATAAAAAGAAGTGATTTATCTGAAGATATATTGGAAAAAGCAGAAATACTTAACCGAGTTTCTAGAAGTATATCGGAAGAGGATGTTTCTCCTTCTGTAAGGAATCATGTAAGAAGTTTTGTTGAACATAGAAGTAAGTTATTAGAAAAGAATGATTACTCTGATACTTTATTAATCCCTATTGGCGTTGACTACAAAGGTGATGTGTCAGTTTCAGTTTTTAATTGTAGGGTTTTGGTTGAGCAGTTATTAGGTGATGATTATGATTCAGCAAAGACTAATCTTGATGATAATGAATTGAAAGGATTCTACGATCTTTACTGTGAAATAAAAACATTAATCGAATATATTTATATACCAAGAGAAATTGACCCAGAAGTATTTACCAAGCTCGAAACTGATGAGATTCAAATATTGATGGGAGAAACATTAACACAAATCCTTAGTGATAGAGTTACAAGTCGTCAGATTTCTGAAATAAACGCTAGTTTAAATTCATTCTTAGATACTCTTTCATCTGAGTTACAGATTTATTCATATAGAACACCAACTGACAGGCAGCAAAATTTAAAAAGGATAGACGTATACAACCTAATAATCCAAGCCTTTTTTAATATAAGAAAGCTGCATAAAAAGCAAGGTGATGACTCTTGGCTTGAAATAAGTGCTTTAAGCTCAGGGGAAAAACAAAAAGCAATAATAGATGTTGCCCATAGCTTGTTAAGTAAGCATAGACACAGTGGATCAAACCTAATTATAGGCGTTGATGAACCTGAGTCATCTTTACATATGTCTGCTTGCTTTGAGCAATTTGACTCATTGTATGATATTAGTCGTGACTGTATGCAGGTTATTTTTTCTTCTCACTGGTATGGATTTCTTCCAACTATAGAGTCGGGAAGTGCTACGATTATTAATAAAGTCTCTAATCATCATGTATTTGATCTAATCAACCTAGCTAGTTATAGGGAACAAGTAAGACAGATGACATCAGGGTCACGTGGTCGATTACCATATGATATAAGGCTGAAGAGTGTTAATGATTTTGTGCAATCTGTAATAACAAGTACAATTGGTGATGACCCATATAATTGGGTTATATGTGAAGGTTCTTCAGAGAAAATATATCTTAATAAATATTTCGAAGATCTAATTGAAAGTAACAAATTAAGAATCGTACCAGTTGGTGGTGCGAAGGAAATAAAAAGAATTTATAATCATCTATCTACATCATACGATGATTTTAAAGATGAAATATCTGGTAAGATAATATTGATATCAGATACAGATTCACAACTTATAAACTATGAAGTTAACAATTATGATAAATTAATATGCAAAAGAATGGTAAACTGCGAATCTCAAAGAACGACTAAGTTAGTAAATATACACTCAAACCCTGTATCCCCAAAAACTGAAATAGAAGATGCTTTGAATGGGAAATTGTTTGTAGAAACTTTATCGTCATTTAAGGATGAATATCCGGAGTTATTAGGGTTTATCAATGAAGATATTGAAGTTACTCATGAGAGTACGTATTTTTCTTTAGATCTTCGAACAAGTGAGTGGCGTAATATTAATACTTTCTTTGATGCTGATAATAATAAATTTAGATTTGCTAAAAAATATTCTGAAAATATCACGGATGAATATGTTGAGCCATCTTGGATTACCGAAATTAGAAATATGATTCTACCATTAGAGTAAGCGAATTTATAACAAAGCAATCAAGGTGATGCGTTACACTCGGCGGTTTTGGTACAGAGTTCAGTGTGCTTGGCTAGTTCAGTGGGGCACACCTTATTGCAGGCGTTATGTTTATTGTCAGATCTACTTCAATCATCGAATACGAAACAATATGCAACTAAATGGGTGAGTGTTAGAATCCGGTTAGTTTGTATGGATCAGGCAGCTATATAAGTATAAAAAAGGAAAATATAAATGAGCGATATCGTGCAGATTTTATCGTTTGATAAATATATAGCTCCTCTGGAGCATACGTCTGATGGTCGAATGGCAGCAACACACCTGGCTAGTGTTAAGTGGATAGATAACAAAGCTGGTCGCTTCTATGTGAAAGTTTATCCCAAATGTCATCCTCGTGGCTTAATCAACGAAATTACTGGTTACCTTGTGGCGCATGCCTCTGGTATACCGCAACCTAAGAAAGTCGCCGTCATACAAATCCCTAAAGAAGTGATAGAAAATAATTTCAAAGGTGACTTTGAATGTTCTGGTGACTACTATTGGGGATGGGCTAGCGAAGAGTCTGGGACGACTCCCAACACATACCTGAAAATGGAAAATATGGTGGCATTTAATCAATGCATAGAGCTGTTAAAAAAGTGGAAGTCATTCCCTAATATGCTTGCGTTTGATGATTGGGTTGCAAATCAAGATAGGAACACAGGAAATATAACAGTCAAAGGATACAATGACTTTTACGTCATTGATCATGGTAATGTGCCTGTATCGGAGAAGTGGACTAAAGAGCATTTAGTGGTGGAAAGTGTGTATGAAAATAAGCTACTCGACGGGCTGTACCAAGATAACAACTACCCACTGCCTTTATCTGCGTCCTTAATTGAGTCGAGTAAAGAGCACCCAGAGGCTTTTAGAAAAGCTCACCGAGAATTAATTAAATGGTGTGACGCACTACTCGATGAAGATTGCTCATCACACCTTCAGCATTTCCTTGAAGCTCGTGCACATCTTAGCGTATCGAGAATTAAGGATAAAACGGGGCTACTGGTGGCTTAAATGAACAATCTTGAAAAGCTATTAGGACAAAATACTGAGAAAAGCCTAGTAAAAGGTGAGTGGTTTAATATCAGGTGGACACCTGACTTAGCTACTGGCGAGAAACTTAACATTGGTGTGGGTTTTGTCGAAAATGGGCGAGTTCATAGCAGGTTGTTGAGCTATTTCGAAAGAGTAAAGTGCCTGTATGGTGAACGTGGTATTTATCATGCGGAGTTGGTGACTTCAATAGTCGGTGAAAGTTTACGCCAAAATAAAAAGTCATCACCGATCCCACAAATTGCATACGATAACTCTGGTTATGCTCAAGGTTTCTCTGTTGATGAGGTTTTAACTAGTCTGTTTGAACAGACTGTTCCTTTGCAGAAAAAAATCCGAGTTCCAGGTAATACAAAGCGTTTTAACTCCGTTAACACAGATAAACTGTATACCTGCTTAGTTGATGAATTAAAAATAAAAGCTGCGTTACAATTTGAAGAGTTTGTTCCTGCTGATAGTTCAATTTTCATCGAAGATGACTTGGGATCACATGAACTTTTCGTACCGTTTCGAGACAACAAAAACCTTGTTGGAGGGCTCGCGTCGACAGTCTATTCTAACGTTCAAAGAATTGAACTTAATCTACTGAAAGCGGCTAGAGATGTTGAATCGGCGGTTAAGTTAGGTAAGGGAAATAAAGCATCCGTCTTTATATTAATGCCTGGCGATGAAGTCGAAAAGCTAAACAAAGAACAAATAATTTCAATCGAAAATACGCTTGATAAATTTGATTGGCATATGAATAAGCAAGGTATTTCCGTTGGTGGACACACCTCTGTTAGTGGCTTAGCGGACGAAATATGTTCTTGGGCTAACGTAGCATAAACATAACAAAGCATTTAACAGTGATTCGCAACGCTTGGCAGTTTCGCTTCGCTCAAGTATAGCCAAGCGCCGCTCACACCTTAATTTGGCGTTGTATACCTGGAAAACAAAATGGAAAGTACCTTAGATTTAGCGATAGAGGAAGTCATTGAGTTATATGCTCCTCATACAGTCATCCTTTATGGTTCTCACGCAAGAAATGAGGCGACTGAGACGAGCGATATAGACATCGCTTGTTTTTGGGATCGTTCAGAGGAGTATAAAGATGCTCGACTGTTTCACGGAACATTTCTTGATGTATGGGTTTATCCAACATCATTTCTTGATTCGGTTCCAGAAGAAGCTCTGCGATTTGCTGATGGAAAAGTAGTGTATGAGACCCGCGGTATAGGAGCAGATTACATAGCGCGAGTGAAGCAGAAACTTGCCAATGGTAAAGAACCAATGTCTGAAGTAGATAGGCTACATATACAGGAATGGGTTGTGAAAATGCTCGAAAGAGCGCGCGATGGAGATCTAGATGGTAACTATCGTCGAACTTGGCTCCAACATGATCTTCTGAAGATGTATTTTGACATTCGTGGCAAGTGGTATTTGGGGTCAAAGAAAAGCTTTCAATACATAAAACAAAACGACAGTGCTATTTATAGTCTTTTTGAGCAAGTTTACGAAAATCCGTTAGATATAGATCTTCTGGACAAGTTAGCTAGTAAAGTGGTTCGCATATAGCAAACAATTCATATGGAGTTATCACGCTCGTCATCTTCCACATTAATATCATCTCAGGCATCCACCAAACAAAGGAAACCTCAACATGAGAGTCGTCCCAGAACTCTATTGTCAAAGCATCAAGGACAACATCACGTTCTTTGTCGACATCCTTGGCTTTGCTATCAAGTACCAACGAGAAGAAGAGGAGTTCGTTTATTTAACGCGTGAGGGTGTTGACTTGATGCTTGAGGGAGTAGGTGGCGACTCCCGAAAATGGTTAACTGGCAACTTAGAGCATCCATTTGGACGAGGTGTTAACTTCCAATGGGATGTAAGTGACATCAACGCGTTATATTCAACAGTGCAGTCAAAAGCACCCAGTTCGATCTTTCTTCCCATGGAAAGCAAATCTTATTCAGTTGACGGTAAAACGGTCACACAAGCTCAGTTTATTGTCGAAAGTCCTGATGGCTACCTATTCCGATTCTGCGAAGATGAAAGTCAATGACAAATGCTGAGTACATTATTTAGATACTTGCCCTCAAAGCCACTTTTCAGTTAGCAAACATCCATTTAAGTGAGCCAGTCACTCGAAAAAATCACAGTCTATTTCATTAAATTAGGAGTAGTTCAATGTCTTATACAGAAGCAAGTTGCCTTTGCGGCGCGGTGACAATCAAAGCCGAAAATGTTAATCCTAACTTTACTGTGTGCCATTGCCAATCCTGCAGGAAGTGGGGCGGTGCTCCATATTTTGCGGTGAAGTGTGGCACTCAAGTGAAGATTGAAGGTGGTGATAAAGTTAAAATGTATCAGTCATCGTCTTGGGCTTCTCGTGGTTTTTGCACAGAATGTGGAACTCATCTTTTCTACAAATTTAAAGCAACCGGTGATTACAATATGTCATTAGGTCTGTTTCCTAGCGTAGAAGGGTTGGAAATGGATATGCAGTATTTTAGTGATATGCGCCCTGGGTATTATTGCTTTGCGAATGAGACCAAGGAAATGACCACTGAGGAGATCATGGCGTATTTTGCTGACGAGGTTTAGAGCACTATTGAGCGAACGCTACAATCGCGTGTCTCACTTGTTATCGTTAATGCTTATGGCATAGGTGTATAGGAACAACAATGGTTAGATGGCCGTGTATTTTCAAACTAGAGGGCGACCCAGAGCTTATGTATTTAGGCTCTGAGTCAGCGTTAGCGAGTGAATTAGAGCCTTTGATTTGGAGTAGTTCTGATCGCTTGATCGATAGTGATGGGCACAACTTCATAATTTGCCAAGCGAGCGGACGTTATACATTCGAACTGAGCGACTCTGTTTTGTCGTTATCTGAAATTACTCAACTTATTCAAGAGCACGAGTTTTCAAAGGCTAAAGTGTGTTTGACAAAAATACAGTTTGCGTCGGTGGAGCAGGCTATTCAATCGCTGTCGTTTGAGAAGTAAATGGAGTGGGGGATTCAAGCTGATAGCGACATGGGAGTTTTTAACGTTGCTACGGTCTAGAGATTCAGATTGAAAGGAGGTTAACGGTGAAAGTTGCATTGGTTACTGGTGGTTCAAAAGGAATTGGTTTGCACGTGGTTTTGAGACTTGTAAACCAAGGATATAAAGTTGTTACCTGTTCTCGCTCAAAAGAGGCTTGGAGTAGCGTGCTTGCTAAGTATCCAGAGTTAAGTAGTGTAGATTATCACTCGGTAGATATTTCTGACGAACAACAATTAAATCAACTGTTCAATTATATCTCTAACAAGTACGGTAAGCTTGACGTTGCGGTAAATAACGCTTCTCCAGCACTGGTCTCGCGCGGGCAGTTGTCTGAGGTTGATACACCGCTACTTAAAGAAACGCTTCAGGTGGACTTTTTCAGTCAAGCCCTATGCCTACGTGCTGAACTGCAACTAATGAATACTGGCGCTTCCATTGTAAACGTCAGCTCCATCAACGGTCTTAGACCTACTCCGAATGCATCTATGTACAGTGCTTCAAAGCATGCTTTAGAAGGGTTAACCCGATCCGTAGCACTGGAGAATATTGGTGCTGGTATTCGAATTAACGCTGTTGCGCCTGGTGTTACGTGGACGCCTCGCTGGGAAGAGAGACAAATAGAGTCTCCTAATGTGCGTGCTGATGTTTCTGAGGTAGTGCCTATCAAACGATTTGGGAACATTGACGAGATAGTGAATGCGATAGAGTTTTTACTGTCAGATAAAGCCAGTTATGTTGTTGGCCATACGCTGGTGGTCGATGGTGGGCTTTCGTTGACCTAGGAAGTGGATGAGTTTTAGCTGGATCTGTTGTGGTTGCCGTTGATTTAACCAGACATGGCTTTAACCACCAAAATTAGCCAACTGTTTATTTATACAGTATTGTTGTGTATTCTCCGTTTAATATGAAAGGAGTAGTACACAATGACATTACAATACGAGCAGACAGTCCCAAGTCCGAAAGAGTTTTGTGAAATGCGCGTGACCGCAGGGTTATCACCTAAATCATTAGAAGCGGCAACGATAGCACTGCCAAACAGTTTGTATGGTATTTCTGTAAGAGATGGGGCAAAACTGATTGCAATGGGTCGCGTGGTAGGCGATGGAGCATGTAACTTTGAAGTGGTAGACGTGGCGGTGGACCCTAGTTATCAGGGGCAAGGTTTAGGACGAAAAGTGATGGAATACATTGATGACTACCTAGCCAACGTTGCTATGGATGGCTCGTATGTTTCCATGATTGCTGACGAGCCTGCATTCTATGAAAAGTTAGGGTATAGGTTGGTTTCACCATCTAGCCAAGGCATGACCAAGAAATTTAAGCCAAGAGCATAGCCGTAAAACATGTGGGTAGCTTCTATTCGTTGATGTATAAGCGTTGATGCTTGTCATCATGACTCGACTCAAGATGCTCTGGTTTGCACTTCAATGGCGAAATTGCTGATATTAACAATTAGATATGTCGAGAGTGAGTGGTTATATGGAAGCACCGAAAGAAGAACTTCTAGCCTTATTAGTTAAAGAGTGTGAGCTATACACGTCTATACCTGCCAGTGAGCATCAGCAAAAGCGCGATAAAAAGTGTTTTATCGATGGAATCATGACGGCCTGCCGTGTGGTAGGTATCAGTTATCAGGAATTGAGTTCGATTATTGAGTCAATGCCAAAGCAACCGAAGTTCAAGGATTTAGACGAGGAGTTGTCGACTCCTACTTATGTTCGAAATAACGTAGATATTAAGTTGTAGAGGTTGCTGTCAGTTCCTTTTGAACTCAGCCTTTTAGAGCAGGAAAACTTATGGAAAGTACAGGGAAGTTAGTCTTCTTTTGCGGAAAAATGGGCGCGGGCAAGACAACACAATCCAAGCTAATTGCGGCTAAGCAAAGGGCGGTACTCATTTCTGAGGATGAGTGGTTAGCCGCACACTATCCCAATCAAATCCAATCGTTTGAGGACTACATCAAGTTCTCTACTCTTATTAAACCTTTTATTAAGTCACATGTTCAGAGCTTATTAACGGTGGGCGTTGATGTGGTCATGGACTTTCCTGCCAATACAGTTAGGCAGCGTTCGTGGTTTTCATCTCTATGTTCTGAAGTGCAATGTGCTCATGAGCTTTGCTATCTCGATGTGTCGGATGAGGTTTGTTTGGTTCAAATCGGCAAGCGTCGGGTTGAGCAGCCAGAAAGGGCACATTTTGACACAGAGGATGTGTTTCATCATGTGACGCAGTACTTTGAAGAACCGACGGACGATGAAGGTTTGAACATAGTGAAGGTATAAGCTGGAGCATCATTTAGCTCTGATTACTCGGCTTTATGACCGCTTAACGCTCTCTTGTTTTGGATGGAGGAAAGTATGACCCCAGTCGCGGTGTTAGTTCATGTTGAGGACGTAGATAAAGGATTAGAGTGGTACAAAAAAGCCTTTCCGAAAGCGGTGCCCATCTATCATTCGGAGTTTGATTTTACGGTGTTGGATTTAGGAGGCGTGTCATTAGAAATAGTGCAGGCTGATGAAAAAGTGGGGGCGGGCAAAAATGGCACGGTTGTATACTGGTCTGTGGGCAATCTAGCGGAATCGTTGAGTCACTTCGAAGCGTTGGGTGCTACGTTATATCGTGGTCCCATGAAAATTGAGCATGGGCTTTCAATGTGTCAACTGGAAGACCCGTTTGGTAACTTGATTGGCTTGCGTGGACCAAGCCGTTAACCCTTCTAAATCCGACCCATCCGTTTAACACCTATCTATCTTTTAAAACCAAATATTCTGGAGTACTAATGGCGAACCCAAGACTATTAAAGTCTCAAATCACCGACATTGTTTGTGGTGAAAACGTCACGATTATCGAACCTGCGAATGTCTATGGTTGTGAATTAAAAGATGAAGTATTTGTTGGCCCATTTGTTGAGATACAAAAGAACTCAGTTATCGGTGCTCGAACTAAAATCCAATCGCACAGCTTTATTTGTGAATATGTGACTATCGGTGAGGATTGCTTTGTAGGTCACGGGGTTATGTTTGCCAATGACCTTTTTAAGAGCGGTCAACCCGATCCAAACCCAGAGAGTTGGGGACGTACTGTTATTGCCGACAACGTGACGATAGGGTCAAACGCTACCGTTCTGTCGGTCAATATCTGTGAAGGGGTTGTTATCGGTGCCGGAAGTGTCGTGACAAAGGACATTACCGAGAAAGGTATTTACGCAGGGAATCCGGCTAAAAAACTACGAAGCTTGCCTTAAGTTAGAAAAGTAATTATAAACAAGGTGTTAGTGCCATTCTTCATAGTATTTTGTTTGACTGAGTAAGTTGGTGAACGACATAGCATAGAGTGGCAAGTGGTATTGAAAACGCCACACCAACCATACAGTAAAACAAAGGAATGACCATGGACGTTACTATTGGCAAGAGTCTTGAACTGATTTCAATGGGTCAAGCTATACGCTATCAAGTATTTACGCTTGAACAAAATATCCCAACAGAGTTGGACTTGGATGGGTTGGATAATGACTCATTTCACGCTCTAGTCTGGGATGGCGGTAAGCCTGTCGCGACCGCTCGTTTAACGGTGAATCAAGACGGTTCATCGACCATGGCGCGAGTGGCGGTTTCCGAGGAATATCGTGGTGATGGCGTTGCATCAAAAATAGTCCGGGCCCTAATAAAACATGCCAGCAATATCGGAGTGAGATGTATCGATATCCACGCCCACGCTTATTTAAGAAAGTACTACGAGAACTTTGGATTTGAATATATCAGAGAAGTTGAGATTGTTGGTGAGCATCAGCTTATTGAAATGAAGTACCAAATGGAACCTACCGTTTAATTACGTGGGTCGTGCAGTACAGCTTGGATAAAAAGATGAATAAAAGTGTGTTGGTAGTGGGTTCGATTGTTGTCGTCGCATCGCTATTTTACTTTGGTAAGCGAAGTGGAGAAGAATTGTCTTTGCCGGAATGTGAGCTAACTAAGGTTGCTGAAACGCCAGTGTTTTTCTTTACCGATGACTCTATTGACGAACATCGGTTACAGGAATATATCGACTATTCAAACTTAGTATTAAGCAACTCATGTGTTCCCCTTAAGCGTACCTTGGCGGGCGTCTCCAACATCGATACCGGCAAATTTAAAGGGAATGAAGTTGGGAAATTGCATCAACAGCTGTTAAAGCAAATGACACCGAATGACCATGAAAAGCTCAAACAAACCGATAGTTACTATGTGTTGGTGCTCCCGAGCAGCCACGAGTTCACAGAAGATGGGACGTTAGGGATAGCCCATGTGAACTTTAGTCGTCGATTCTTGATCTTAAGTTCAGATAGTGACGTGCATGTTTTAGAGCATGAACTTGGGCATTTGGCTTGGGCATGGCATAACGATACGCCAGATTACTGGTTGAAAGGGGGACTGCTGCCTGAGTTTCATAAACATATCAGGTCATACGCCAGAGGGGCATTGTGCGGCGATGCTGGTACCGTTATGACTTATTCTGAGAATCAACTGCCAATTTACTCATCACCAGATATTAAGTACTACGGCAAAGCATGTGGTAATGAAAATAGCGCTGACAATGCGCGTCTTATGCGCGAGTTCGCGGCCTCTTTGTTAAGCGCCGAAGCCAATTTCAAGGAGTAGACACTGTGAAGTTTGCATTATTACAGTTCCCAATTAGTGCTCAATCATCTGAAAACCATGAACAAATCAAGCGTGCTATCTTCGAAGCCAAGCGCGATGGTGCAGATGTGTTAGTCACTCAAGAATGCGCCTTGTCTGGTTATCCACCAATTGAAATTGGTGCTGTTGCCGATATTGATTTTGAACTTCAAGACGCTGCGTTTAATCAGATTGTAGATTTGGTTAAACACACGCAGATAACTGTTTTCTTGGGGCTTATTCGCAAGTTTGGAGATAAAGCGGCGAACTCGGTTGCGATCATCCAACCCTCAGGTGAGGTGTTTTACTACGACAAAAGAGCCCTGTGGGGTTGGGATGCGGAGAATTTTGAAGTAGGGAATGACTTCAATGGTGTTGTCGATATTCAGGGTATTAAGGTTGGTGTTCGAATCTGTTATGAAATTCGATTCCCTGAGTACTTTAGAGAACTCTATAGAGAACAGGTCGATGTCGCTATCGTGAGCTTATGTGATGTCCAACAAGAGTTTGATGCCAATCGTTATTCAATTATTAAATCGCATCTTGTGACTCGGGCGATTGAAAATGCGTTTACAGTGATATCGGTTAACTCGACAACCTTTGAGCAAACCGCTCCGACGGCAGTTATCGATAAACAGGGTAATCTTGTTGTTGAAGCAGAGCGAAACAAGAAATCTATCACCTATTTCGACTATGAAAAGACGGAACATGGCTTTGGTGCCAAAGGCTGTGTCACATACTCAAATAAGCTATTAGGTTTATAGCTAAAAATACAACAATAACTATTGTCAGGGTGAATAAATGAGTGAGATTGCTCGTTTTATATCTGGAGAAAGTCCAGATAAATTTGGTCGCTATATTGATGAGCTATTGGCTTATAACCATTTTTGGTTGGAGCATGACCATAAGTATATTCAGGTGTTCTTCCCAATCGACGAGGGCACCAAGTTTAATCAGCATGCTCCTTTAGTAACACAGAAAGATAGAGACTTGTTTGCCAATTCAGAAGCACTTCGAGTTGCTCATTTGAAGATACTTGATGTCATGTTGGATTTTTGGGGAATGCAGAGAAATGGATTTGAAATCACCTCTGTCTTGCCGCTGAGTGGGAAGAATCACGTTTGGTTAAAAAGCCACGATCATAATCAATTGAGACTAACACGAGCGATTCGCAGTCTGTATTTACTGGGCAATGAACAGGTTGCAATAAACCTATCTGAGTTTCTCGTTACTGCAGCTAATGAAGACGGCACTGTGTCGGATAAAACGATCCAATATTGGCGTAATGCCTTGGAGGGCTAGAACAAC
The DNA here is from genome assembly GCF_900088415.1 of Vibrio mediterranei. Classification (GTDB taxonomy): domain Bacteria; phylum Pseudomonadota; class Gammaproteobacteria; order Enterobacterales; family Vibrionaceae; genus Vibrio; species Vibrio mediterranei. The sequence goes on along the minus strand of NZ_FLLQ01000001.1, from coordinate 450,424 downwards.
TAATGAGCCAGTACAGTACGGAGAAGATGAAGGCGTTCTGTTGTAATTGCAAGGCGTTAACACAACATAAATACACCTCTTTTGGAACAGAGGGTAAACACCCAAAGAACGAAGCTACGGGCTTTTTCTCTGGGTTATTTGCAGCGATATTAACGTCGTTGATGGATGGAGAGGCGACAGGGGATTATAAATGCCAGGTCTGTGGAACCTACCTTCATACCCCTGACCATTTAGATTAATTGGCGCTATTGCGTGATGAAGTTAAGGAGTAATGCCTATGGAATCAGACAGAATAAAACTCGTTCCTCCTTCATTGGAGTACCAGCCTCAAATGTTGGCGGCAATCCAAGCGAGTAAAGCGGAGCTTGGAGAATATCTTCCTTGGGTACCATACGCTTTGACCCAAGAAGAATCGGTGGAGACTACCAAACAAGCGATGGCAGATTTTGAAAACTTCGAAAATGAACTGCGCTTTTCAATCATTGATAAAGAGACCGATACGTTGGTAGGCGCCGTGGGGCTGATCATTCGTGATAAGGCGGTGCCATTTTTCGAAATTGGTTATTGGCTGAATACATCAAGCGTAGGCTGCGGTTATGTAACTGAGGCGGTAGAGCTTGTGGAGCAGTATGCCTTTGAATCATTAGAGGCGAACCGGGTGATTATCAGAGCTGCTGAAACGAACGCAAAAAGTCGTTCAGTTGCTGAGCGTTGCGGCTATCACTTAGAGGGTATTGCGCTCAATGAACGTCGATTGCCAAACGGTGAGCTATGTAACACCGTGATTTACTCAAAAATCAGTTTATAGAAAGCGGTGGTTGTTTAGGAGCAGGGTTATATGGATATAGCAATACTAACGTTTGATGGATTTAACGAACTGGACTCTTTTATTGCCTCGGCAATTTTGAATCGAATGAAACCGCACGGATGGAATGTTCAGATAACGTGTCCGACGGATGTGGTGACATCAATGAATGGTGTAGAGGTGGTAGCGCAGCAGCCGTTAGAGTTTGCAAATCAAGCCGATGCCGTGTTGTTTGGCAGCGGTATGTTGACGCGACAAATTGCGACGGACCAAACCATTCTGTCACGGCTTTCTCTTGACCCTAACAGGCAAATCATTGGTGCACAGTGTTCCGGTACGCTGCTTCTGGCAGCGTTAGATTTACTGAATGGAGTATCCGCTTGTACCGACCTCACCACGAAACCTTGGGTCCAAGACCTAGGAATCGAGGTGTTGGAACAACCTCTACATGCACACGGTAATGTGGCTACATCCGGTGGTTGTATGTCTTCGCAGTACTTAGCGGCTTGGGTGATCGCTAAGTTAGCCGATAGAGAACAAGCGGAGTCCGCGATTCATTACGTCGCCCCTGTAGGTGAGAAAGAAAAATCGGTCGAGCATTGCTTATCAGTGGTTGGGGCATATTTATAGCAAAACGACTTTACAACCAACGTCATTCATTGTTAGTTCCTACGTAGACACAAGACGACCTTTCCATACATATCACGCTCTTTATGGGTGTTATTCTTAATGGATAAAAATATTATCGGCCAGCACCGATAAAGCATATTCATGTAGGCAGTGTTTGATGGGCAAATCTAAACGAACCATTCCTTTATCTCTGACATTCTCATTGATTGTTGTGTTTCTTACTATATTCGCGGGAGCGAGTTTGATGGGAGAGAATCATAGAATCAATGAAGTACTCAGTGAGCGCTTTAAGAGGTTTAAGGCCGAAGATTTTTCTGCGCCTTGTTTTCCTATTTCCGTTGATTCGCATTTGGTGAGTATCGACGGAAATAGGACTTGTAACAACCAAAACTTTTTACTCTACATTAGTTTGTTGAAGCGTTTTGATTTAATGGATGGCAGCGCGTATACGCTCAAGATTAAGCGTAATAGCTTTTGGGTACCGTTTCTGTTTTCGGATGAAGTTGGCGTGAGCATTCGGCTGCAAAAAGAAGATGAGAATAACTGGTTCTCTTTTGATTGGTTGCCATTTGTCGAAAAGCCAGAAGAACACTACATCGATGGCTTGTTTGTGATGGGGCGTGATCATTGGAAATGGACAATCAACGACGTAGTGATAAACGATGCGAAACTGCAACAGATATTCACGGAGTACGAGCAAACGGTCGACTTTAATAAATACATCGAAAAAGTTGGCTCTCGCTATGAATTCAAAAATGGTGTGGTGGATAGCGAAAGTGCCAGCGATTTTGATAAGCGGTTACTGAGATTCAATCTTCAAAAAGTCACGGAGTTTTTGAAGTAATCGACTCAGCTGTCTAGAAGCGAAGGTATTATGTTTGCTATGGTTGTTGGCATAAAGATCTAACCGCTTGCAAAGATAAAGGAATCAATAACATGGAACTGGTTACGCCTTCGTTAGAACGGATGCAAGCCTTTGCGGTTTTCTACCAAGATTTTGAGCTCAACGATACGGACAATGCGGAGTATTACCGCGAAGGCGTCAGTGATTTTCCGAAATATGTTCAGCGTTTAATCGATGAAGAAAAGGGTGTCAATTTACGCCAAGGCTATGTGCCTTGCAGTCATTTTTGGTTGCTAGATTCTGAACAGAGAATTCTAGGTGCGATTCGTGTCCGTCATCATATTAATAATGAATTTCTGTCATCAGAAGGTGGTCATATTGGTTACGACATTGCCCCTTCATATCGAGGGGTAGGCTATGGAAAGCATATGCTCAAACTTATTTTACCTAAAGCGAATGCCTTAGGCATAGAACGAGCCTTGGTGACCGCAGATGAAGATAACGTCGCTTCAAGACGCGTTATTGAATCCAATGGCGGTGAGTTAGAAAATATCGTCATGGGGGAGGTGTTTCCTAACCCAATTGCGAGATATTGGGTTGAATGCATTCAAGGTTAGTTTAATTATCGCCATTGCTATCAGGAGGGTGAAATGTCAGAGCATTACGCACAGGTAAGTTGGAAGCGAAAACAAGACGAAGTATTTAGCGATAATAACTACAGCCGTGGTCATGTATGGAACTTTGATGGTGGTTTGACGGTGCCTGCATCACCTTCACCTCATGTGGTGCCATTGCCTCTCTCCATAGAAGAAAACATTGATCCAGAGGAAGCCTATATTGCTGCTTTATCGAGTTGCCATATGCTGGTTTTCTTATCGATTGCTGCAAAACGAAAATATGTTATCGACAGTTACATCGATAAAGCTGTTGGAATACTTGCAGAGAATGAAGTAGGAAGAATGGCAGTCACCAAAGTCATTTTGCGCCCGGATGTGGTGTTCTCTGGAGAGCGCGTACCTACCCGAGAACAGCTTGAAAAAATGCACCATTTGTCGCATGAAAACTGCTTTATCGCCAATTCGGTAAAGACTGAAATTGTGACCGAAATTAGTTAAGGATTAGTGTCGTCCGATTGAGTCCTGACAATACCCGACAAAACCACTATACAATTCATTGAATAGCTATCGTATGTTAGATCAAGTTTAACAAGGACAAGGCTATTCAGTGATGAAGATCTCTATTGTTCAAACCGATGTGGTCTATAAAGACAAACATCAGAATCTACTTCAAGTCGCTCAACTTCTCTCAGAAACTCAAGAGGTTGGGGATGTCATCTTGCTGCCAGAATTGTTCTCTACTGGCTATATTTTCGACTCGCCTCAGGATATCCATGAGCTGTGTGAGGAGTATCAACACAGTCCCACCATTGAAACGTTACAGCAACTGGCTGCGACTTATCAATCAGTCATCGTTGCTGGCATTGCAGAGCATCATGAGGGGTGTTTCTACAATAGCGTTGCAGTTATAGATAGCGCTGGCCTACAGCACCGCTATAGAAAAATCAGCCAAACCAATATCGACAAACAGTACTTCTCTCGCGGTGATTCATTGCTGACGTTTGAATACCAAGGTTATGTTTTCGGAGTCGCCATTTGCTTTGACTTGTGGTTTCCGGAAATTACTCGTGAATACGCGATATCCAATGTCGATGTTTTGTTGCATCCAGCTAACTTTGGTGGCGAGCAGAGCCTACTTCTCTCTCGCACCAAAGCGATTGAAAACCACTGTTATGTAGCGACATGTAATCGAGTCGGTACAGATAAAACCCAGAATATCGTTGGCGAATATTGTGGTAATAGTCAAGTGATATCGCCCAGTGGTGAAATTTTGGCGCAGCTGAAATCTGTAGCTGCTGTTGAAACTATCGAACTGAGTAAGATCGAGACCAAGAAAGTGATTGGTGTGGATCTGATAAGTGAGATTGGGCAGATAGAAAAGCAGCTTAAGTAAAGTCTGTTCTTTAATGAGATAACAAACAAAAGGTAAGTGGTCTATGAATTGGTTTCTAAGTGTTTTAAAACGGCCTGTTGATTTTAAAGGTCGCGCCAGGCGGAAAGAGTATTGGTACTTCTTTTTATACAGTCTGATATTAACGATCATTCTGTCAGTGATAGATAATGCACTTGGCTGGTACAACTCTGCGGAAGAAATCGGGATTTTGAGTGGGGTGTTCACGCTGTTGATTTTGTTGCCGAGCTTAGCTGTCACCGCACGTCGTTTGCACGATACCGGTCGCTCTGGCTGGTGGATGTTGCTGTATATCATTCCAATAATCGGTTTTTTAATACTACTGTACTTCTTGGTGTTGGATAGCAAACCAGAGTCCAATCAGTATGGTAGTAACCCGAAGGCATACGAGATTAACGGATAATCGTTTTTGCTCAGGTCTGGAGTTCAGATCTGAGCTGGTCTTGTTTAATTAGCGCCACATTACAATGAAGCTGAAGTATGAATACTAAGACGCAACAGGTTTTAGAGCGATTGGAGCGGTTAGGCAATGACAACGATCGTCTGCAGTCAGAGCGAGCGAAAAAGTATCTCAACATCACAAAAGATACCGGTGAGTTTCTCTCTGTGCTGGTTAAAGCCACGAACGCACAGCGTATCTTAGAAATTGGCACCTCAAATGGATACTCAACGATTTGGTTAGCCTTATCAATCCCGAACACTGCAATGGTGCACACCATTGAAGTCAACCCTCTCAAGATAGAAGAGGCCCGTGACAACTTCGAACAAGCTCAAGTTTTGCAGAATATTACCCAATGGTCGGGCGATGTTTGTGAGGTTCTAAAGCAAACACCCGAACAGGTTGACTTTATTTTTCTCGATGCAGACAGAAGCGATTATTTGTCTATTGCTGAGCCTCTGTTCTCACGCCTAAAATCTGGTGGATTGCTTGTGTGTGACAATGCCATATCTCATGCTTCGGAGCTAGAAGCGTTTGTCGCCTGGGTAAAGAGCCAGAGTAACTTAACTACGTCATTGGTTCCTGTTGGGAAGGGGGAGTTGCTGGTTTATAAAGATAAATAACCCTCCCAACTAGTGCCGCGCTAAAGCTCAAAATTCGTCATTAACTTATTGAAAAAACGACCCAAATTAACGAGTATATTCACTGTTTTCTATTCAGTCGGATATTTATCAATGAACATAGAGCTGAGAACCATCACGCGTGACAACTTCTATGCTATTTGTCAGCTTGAAGTCGCCCCTCATCAAACTTCACATATCGATAGCAATGCTATCTCTCTAGCGGAAGCGAATTTTATGACGTTTCCGTGGTATAGAGCTATCTATGTCAAAGAACAACCCATTGGCTTTATTCTGGTTAACGTAGACTCTCAATCCAATAGTCTCTCGCTGTGGCGATTTATGCTAGATAAAAACTATCAAAAGCAAGGCTTCGGTAGGCAAGCTATCGCTTTGCTTTATCAGGAGTTGAGACAAGAGTTTGGAACAATAGATTTGTTTACGAGTGTCGTTCGTGATGAAAAAGGGCCTAAGCGCTTTTACCTAAGCTGTGGTTTTGTTGAGACTGGCAACTTAGTGGAAGGGCGAGAGATCGAGTTGGTGTTTTCTTTAGATTCGGACTGAAACAATACTGATTAGTGAAGTGTGTTTTCACTGAGGAAGTGATTATCAACCAAGAGTTGCTATGGTTGATGGTGAAGGCAATTATCAAAGCAATTGAAGAGCTTAAACCTAAAGCGATACACATAGGCTACTGTGATGAGAATAAGGTAGCCCAACAATTCTATCAAAAACTTGGTTTTAAAGAATACGGACGATTTGATTGGGGAGATATAGCTGCAAGCATCGTTTACTGATCGTGATGGTTAAAGTCGCATCTGTTTTTTTTGATAGGTAATATATATTGATTGTTGGTAATTGAGTGGTGAAAACTTAGTTGTCATTTTTATGCACAAAGATGCGATTGATTATCATTTGCGTGCGAGTATCATTTCTCTCATAGACGAAAGAGGAATGATACTTATGAACGGCGCATCCATATACGCAGATGCTAATGCGGCACAAAAAGCATCATCATTTGCCAAAATAAAACGTAAGTTACTGATGTTAGGCCCAGCGTTTATTGCAGCGATTGGCTACATCGACCCAGGTAACTTCGCGACAAATATTGAATCAGGATCTTCATTTGGTTACCAACTACTTTGGGTAGTGCTTTGGGCGAACTTAATGGCGATGTTGATTCAGTACTTGTCTGCCAAGCTAGGTATTGTTACAGGTAAAAACTTAGCCGAACATTTACGTGATCATCTACCTAATAAGTGGGCGATTGGATTTTACTGGATTCAAGCAGAGATCATTGCCATTGCCACTGATCTAGCCGAGTTTATCGGCGCCGCAGTCGGTTTCCAATTAGTATTTGGCATAAGCTTAATGGAAGGGGCTCTGATAACCGCCGTTGTGACAGTTATGATCCTAATGCTGCATCAAAAAGGACAAAAGCCTTTAGAAGTAGTGATAGGGTCTTTACTCATGCTCGTTGCGGTTATTTATATTGCCGAACTCTTCTTCGCTCACCCGGCAGGTGGTGAGATGATGACAGGCTTGCTTACACCTAGCTTTACTGATTCTCGTCAAATCTATCTTGCAGCAGGGATTCTGGGGGCGACGGTGATGCCTCATGTTATCTACCTTCATTCTGCTTTGTTTAAAAACAGCTATGGGGAAAGTACTAAGACTCGCCTTCGCAGTACTCGATTTGATGTATTGATCGCGATGGTTATTGCAGGATTCGTCAATATCGCCATTGTGGCGATGGCAGCAGCAGTCTTTCATTACTCTGGCAACCAACACGTCGCTGAAATTGAAACGGCTTATATGACACTAACGCCTTTAGTCGGTAAAGCAGCGTCGGTTTTATTTGGTGTTTCACTAATTGCTTCGGGTTTATCTTCTACTGTCGTTGGTACTATGGCGGGTCAAGTTGTGATGCAAGGGTTTGTTCGCTTTTCTATTCCGATGTGGTTACGTCGCTTTATTACTATGGCGCCATCGTTTGTCGTCATAGGCATGGGGATGAACACTACTGATATCCTAGTGATGAGCCAAGTTGTATTGAGCTTTGGGATCGCTCTCGCCATTATCCCATTGCTTATTTTTACCAACAGTAAACGTTTAATGGGAGAGTTCAGAAATAACAAATGGGTTTCTTATGCGGGTATGGTGATTGTAAGTTTAGTGCTCGCTTTGAACGCCTACTTGATGTTCACATTAATCGTCTAAGTGTGATTATTTCTCAATATAACGGAAGCCGAGCGGCTTCCGTTTTTGCTTTTAGATTATGCTCTTTTCAAAGCGTCTTTTCTTTATCGTATAAAAACTTGAAACCCTTAAACACACAATTGTTAGAAGTTCGACAAGATCTTGATTTACTGATTGAATATCTAACTCCAATTATTGATTATGCTTAGTACACGTCATTCAATTGATTATCACCTTGCTTTAAAGCCTATCAAGGAGAAAACGTTGGAAAAAGTCCTGATTAGTTCATGCTTGCTAGGGAACAAGGTTCGCTACAATGCGAGTGGGTTATCTATTTCTGAGCAAGATTTAGTCTGGCTCAAGTTGAATGTCGAGTTAATAGTTATGTGTCCTGAAGTCTCTGCGGGTCTTCCTACGCCGAGACCGCCAGCAGAAATTATTTTAGGACAAGGTGCCGATGTTATTGATCACAAAGCGTCTGTTGTTGGGGATGACGGTCATGAGGTGACAGCTGAATTTTTGCATGGTGCAGAGCTTGCACTTAAGAAGTGTCGTGAACAGGGTATTCGTTACGCCATACTAGCAGAGGGTAGTCCGTCATGTGGCAGCGTACAGATTTATGATGGCACATTCACAGGCGTGAAAATTCCAGGGCAAGGAGTGACTACCGCCATGTTAATTAGGGAAGGCATTAAGGTGTATAGTCAACATACTCTCGCCAATCTCAAACATGAGTTGGAAGCGTTGGAGTTGCATGAGCGGATGGAAGTTCATGGATAAAGACATCATAAGTACAGCCCTAGATAATATACGAGCTAAATCGAAGGGTAAGCCATCCTCGAATACTAGCCGCGTTACGATCAACTTCCATCCTGATAGATACACGCTTGAAGGGCAGCCTCTTTTGCTCGCCATCGCCAAAGATGGTGAGCTGAAATCCCAGTTTGAAACCAATACGAGTAACGGCGGCTTGACGGCTTTTGAAGGTGGCGACCGTTGGTTATGGGAGCAACGGGTATTTGATGGTGCTTATGACCGTGCACCTATGAATTTAAGGCCGAAGTACGGCGCGGTTAACTTCCGAAACTATGCAAACGGAGCGTCACCTAGGTTTGGGTCAGCGTTTTTTGAGTTAAAACCGCATGTGCTCGAACGAGCGACGTATTGTTACCCAGACAGTTTTTTTGAACCAGAAGATTTTGCTGTTTCAGAAACGCTGAATAACCTGATCAATATCGCAACGTCTTCTACTGCAGACTTACTTGATGACTACATTGAAGCACACATTCATGGGACACTATCGTTAAAAGATGACGTAGAGTGTTTAGTCTTAGATCCTGTTTTCCAAGCCACTATGATTGAACAATATGCGCTTGAATTGGGTATTCCCATCCAGTGGCATAACGGCTATCAACTGTCTATTGAAACAATGAATCAATACCCCGATTATCGAGGTGTGCAGTTTATCGAATTAGCGAGAGAACTAGCGCGAGATGGAATGATCGATGCAAAGTTACTTGGTTTGGCGGTAACGGAGCAGCACTTTGACGAGCAAGATATTAAGAAAATCTGGCACTACTTAGCGAGGTTTGGATATCGAGCTTAAGCCATAAAGGCGATCAAAATGTGATTGGCTATTGTTGAGAGCACGCTATGAAGATTGTAAAAGTTGATAGCTCAAATATGCAGATATACGCAAATTTATATCAGGGTTATGCGGCCGAATTTTCAAGAATCATTGATGACAAACCAGATGCTAGTGGACTGTTCGAAATCTATCCAAGAATCGAGGGCAAGGTATCAGGCTATTTACTTTATTTGGATGGAGTACTCGCGGCATTAGCTGCGATTGAAGAAAAAACACCAAAATGTTATGAAATCTGTGATTTCTATGTACTTCCTTGTTTTCGTAAGAATAAAGTCGGTAAGCAGTTTATTACTCAATTATTTATGCAACTCCAAGGTACGTGGGAAATCAAACAAGTCGCCGGAGCTGATCACGCAGTGAGTTTCTGGCGTGATGTCGTTGGTGAGTACACTTCACAAAACTATGTGGAAGATAAGTATCAAGACCACAAGTGGGGTTTGGTTACAAGGCAGTGTTTTGGCCACGTGTAAATTAACCGGGGAATAACAGGGTGATTCGATGACGCGATTAAAGTTTAATGTGTTTGGTCAAATCATGTCAGTGACACGAGAGCACGATACTTGGGTTTTGTATCGAGAATCACAAGTGGGTATTAGGGCAAAGATCTATGATGTCGTGATACCTTCTGACTTAAAGGAAGAGGATTTAGTCACCTATTTAGATGATATTTACCATGAGATGGCCAGCGTTAAATTTCCAAGGGTGTTGAAGCTGTGAACAATAAAAAGTGGGTGATGGAGTATGACTACAAACAGAGCGTTGATTCTAACATTTTGAGAATCAACGCTTATTTTTTATGAATTTAAGATTGAATCGGCAAGGTTAACGGCATTGTCGAGACGTTCTTTGTCGTCAAGTCGTCCTAGGCTAGCAGGAGCAAGTACGTTGGTATAGAGAGCAATCTGTTTGCTAAAGGGCAGTTCTAGTTGCTCATACAAATCTTGGCGGATTTGTGCATGTTGTTCCGGGGCATGATCAGCGAGACGAATTAAAGTGTCGTAAATAAGAGTTTTAGTAGTATCCATGGTTCATTATTTTGTGTGTAGCTTCGGGGGACCCCAAGTTTATCCTTTTTTGTAGCAGAATCTCTGTGATGTAGATCGATGTTGTAATTGAAATGTAAAAATATGTGCTTGGTTGCGCACCAGAGTAGGGGGAGCTTTTCCTTCCATTAAGTTGCATAGTTCGAAGAGCCATAGATTAGTGTTGCTGGTTTGCGCATTATTAGAGCAGTCGAGATTCGCTATGCCATGACTTTTCTTGAGCGCTGGCACGGTATTGACTACAATAAGCCACTTCTTAAATACACTAGGTCATAATCATGAGCGACAACAACGCAAAGCCAGCTTTACCAGATCACCTTTCAGGTAACCCACGCAGCCCACACCACGTAGCTGAGTGTTTTGAGCACCAGATTGGTATTCGCCTAAACGGTAAAGAGCGTACTGATGTTGAAGAATACTGCATCAGCGAAGGTTGGGTAAAAATCCCTTCACCAAAGGCACTGGATCGTCGCGGTCAACCTATACTAATCAAATTAAAAGGCACTGTGGAAGCGTACTACGTTTAATTCGTTAACCACGGTTGCTTGTTCAACACATAGAGGTATCGCCCGATGTCTTTATGTGTTGATATTCCACTTTCCACTTTCCACTTTCCACTCCAGATCAACTTCTGCGCTATTCCTTGTCTACCTTGACAGTTCCTTACGATCACTCAGATTAAGATATGTTAATTTATCTTATCTACATTACGTTAAATTGAAATGTTCTAATGAGATCTCAAGGAAGGTTAGGTCATGGAGCTCTATAGCGACTATCAGACGTGCCCATTTCTCTGCCGCCATTGTAATCAACAAACGCCACATTTGTTGATCTATAGCCCCAACTCAGAATTAAAACGTCAGCGAAAAGCTGCCAATGATTCGACACCTAACACGTTGTTTGGATTACTTATCAGTCTGTTTTCGAGTCGCGAAATCGAAATAGTCGACTATCCTGATGATGAACAACTGTATCGATGCGACAGATGCGGTAAGGCTGAAGTACATAAAAGATAAGGACTCGTTATTCCCCTATGAACACCGTCATTTCAGAAGCCATAGCGCTTCGCAAAGCCGGAAAGCATCAAGACTCTCGTCAACTCCTCGAAACATTACTTGTTGACCCACTGTACGCTGCATCTGCGCATTTACAGATTGCATGGTCATACGACAATGAAGGCAAAGAAAAATCCGCGATTCCACACTATAAATCGGCATTACTTGGCAAGTTAGCGGATCAAGAGCGTTTTGACACACTGTTTGGCTTAGCTTGCACCTACAGAAGCTTAGGGGAATATGTTGAGGCGTTGCATTACTTTGAACAAACTATGTCTGAATACCCAAAAGCAGAAGAAGTCCAGCCATTTTATGCAATGTGCTTGTACAACTTAGGACGGCACAAAGAGGCTGTTCAGTTGCTATTGAATCTCTTGTTATCGACAACCAACAGTGAAGCTATAAAGGAATATAAACGAGCAATCTCTTTATATTCAGATGATCTTGATAGAACTTGGTAAAAAACAAGCGTAATTGATTGAAAGTTTCTATCGAAGCTGTGAAAGGGAATATGATATTTATTCCAAATTTAACGATTATTACTTACCATTCTGTTATTAGTGAATGGCGCATATTTAGTATATTTGTTGGCCTGAAAATATAAATTATCATATTGTTCGTAAATAGCTTAATATTATTTCGGTATTTATATAAATATTGGTTTGTTTCATATTCATTTGGCAAATAATACTATTTAAATTGTCAAGTAATGTAGTGCAACGAAAGTAATCTTTCCCCATAACCACAAATTTTCCTTCGACATTTATTGAGTGAATAACGCTAGTGCGTACTATTCATCCCACATCCCCTGCGTAGAGATTTGTTCTGCAAATCTCAATTAATAATAGTGATAAATATCACAATATATGGATTGAAAGATGAAAAAGACTATCTTGGCTATTCTTGTAGGTTCGGTTATCTCCCTCTCTGGTTGCAACAGTTCGAGTTCAGATTCGACAGAAACACTACCTTCAACAGACGTAAGCAATTTTGTTAACGTATTAGATAGAGTAGGTAATCCGGATCGAATGAAAGACCGTGATGCGCAAAGTAACTTAACTTATAACGCATTTACAGACTTAGGCGCGTGGCATGGTCATTTATTACCAAGCGATGATTCTGCGATAGGTTCTGCTGGTGGTATTATGATTGTTGACCAGGAGTACTCTAGTTATATAGCTAATGAAAACTTTGACAAACTTACTCTAATTGACGCAGATAACAATCAAGAAATAAATTTACTATCTGCGGAGGTTAAGGCTTTTTCTACACCAGACGCGTTACATCAAGTTATCGAAAATAATGAATTTAAGATTGAGATGACGACACGTTTTGGTACTAATCGTTCATCTATTATTGAAACCAAAATCAGCAACAAGTCAGAGCAAGTGCGTAATCTTAAGCTTGTTTGGACGGGGGGTTTCCTAAGAGACTTTAGTACCGTAGGGGATGATGTCGCCGCTAATACGGTTTATAAGGCGCTTACTGGCGAAAACGGTGGTGTTGCACTGACGTTTAATAAGGCAGCGTCTTGGTCGGGCTTAAAGAGTGAAGAAGGGGCTGAGTTTTTTGTGACTCGCTCAATCGATAATGCGACAACTACAGTGACCGACTATGACTATCGCTCTGAAGGCTCGGTTACTATTAACGCGAATGGCAATACTACTTTTTATAATGCGTACTCTTATGTACACAACCCGACAGAAGCTATTAGCGAAGCGAGTGCGGTGAGCACGTTGTTGCAGCAAGGTGCAACAGCAATGAGCACAGCTAAGGCTCGCTGGAATGAATATTTAAAACATGGTTTGGCCAACGACTCCGCGACTAAAGCAGAAAGTAATGTTGCAGTGAAAGCCATGATGACACTCAACGGGAACTGGCGCTCACCGGCGGGTATTGTTCAGCACGGGACCGTCACGCCATCGGTAACGGCTATCTGGTTCTCTGGTAACAACACTTGGCCTTGGGATACATGGAAACACGCGTATGCGATGGCTCACTTTAATCCAGATGTGGCAATGGAGAACATTCGTACTGTGTTCCAGTTCCAAGTGAAAGATGATGACCCAATCAGACCGCAAGACGCGGGCTATTTGTTGGATGTTGTAAACTACTCGCTACCACAAGATCGAATTGACTCTGGTTACTACGACGACAAATACGACATTCCTTCTGCGGCACAAAACGATGCGTCAATGAACTGGAATGAGCGCAATACTAAGCCTTCGCTAGCGGCTTGGGCTGTAATGGAAATCTACCACTCTCTTATCAAAGAATTTGACCGTGCTAATGATGCTCAAGCGTGGATTGATGAAATGTATCCAAAGTTGGTGGCGTATCATGATTGGTGGTTATCAAACCGTGACCACAACTCGAACGGAGTTCCAGAGTATGGTGCGGCTGTTGATCCTTCGCACAACACCGATGATGGACATATGTACATTGAAGTGTGGACAGAGCTAGGTGATGATCTAAAAGCTCTCGTAGGTGCTGAGAACGTGAAAGAGATTGATAGCAACGGCACATCGAAGGAGTATCAAGTCATCGGTGTGGACTCGTATAACTTGGTTCTGGATAACTACGAAGAGCTGGCTATCACTGGATACAAAAATGGTTCACAAACAGCAACGTCATGGGAATCCGGTATGGATGATGCCGCTCGTTTTGGCTTTATCTATGATTTAGCGAAAACCAACTCTCGTGATTGGATCACAACAGTATCTGCAGCAACGGAATACGATCAGTTAGGTCGTTATGCTCAGCAGCACTATAACTTCGACAACACGATTACTGGTTCGTCAGAAAACTGGGCCTACAGTGACGTTTCTGATGAAAACATGGCGAAATTGCGTGATGCACGTAAAGACTGGCAGGTACGTTTTGGTGAGAACCACGATAGCAACACCAATCTAGTTGGCTTCTCTATGTTGCAAGAGTCGGTAGACCAAGCGTCTTACATGTACAGTGACAATAAGTATTTATCTGAAATGGCTGGCTTAGTCTCTGACGGCGTTGAAGGGAAAGGCCGTGGACAAGAGTTTGTGGAGCATGCAGAGTTTATTAAAGATTACATCAACACTTGTATGTTTGATTCTGCTACCTCGTTCTACTACGACATTCGACTTGTTGACAAAGATGGTAAGAGTTTCTTAGATTCATCAGGAAATCCAGTACCTGGGGCTGATTTGAAGCGAGTGGATACGCCTTATCAAGGCAAAAATGTTTACTGTGCGGGTGTCGTACTAACTGAGCGCGGTCAGGCTCCAGACGGTTGGTCGCCATTGTTTAACGGAGCGGCGACTCAAGCGAACGCGGACAAGGTCATGGATGTCATGCTTGATGCGAGTAAGTTTGATAGTTCTACAGAATATCAAGGTGAAGGGGTGTCATTAGGGACGGCAAGTCGTGATAACCCAGCTTACGGAGCTGATATCTATTGGCGTGGGCGAGTATGGTTGGATCAATTCTATTTCGGCCTTCAAGCTCTTGAGAAGTATGGACGCCATAATGATGCGGTACGTATCGCTGAAGACCTGTTCCAAAACGGTGAAGGCTTTGGTAGCGACGGCGCAATTCGTGAAAACTACAACCCAGAAACAGGTGCGGTTCAAGGTGCCAGCAACTTCAGTTGGTCAGCAGCCCATACTTACATGATGTACCGTAACTTCTACGGAAAGTAGGTGAGTTAGCTCTGTAAGTTCTAATAAAAGAAAACGCCTGATGAGACCATCAGGCGTTGTTTGTTGAAATGTAGTGATATCAAAAACCTTCGTCATTTCCTTGAAAAAGGAAATCTCCGCTAGCGCATCGTAAACTCAATTTACTTAACGTGCTCACCACGTTTGGTTTTCTACGCGTTGTAGAAGGTCCTCATTTTCATGAGGATGACGGACGTAAGCCATTAAGGCGTCGTTATGTGGGTGATGGGTTATTAATACCCACTACCGACCACTTAAACACAACATTGCCTCAAGAACACCGCCTGCAACCGCACGAGCTTTATCAGAAATCGTGCAGTGATCAACGCTTTCACCACGCGGATCAACATCGCCCACCTTAAAGCCTTGATGAACACTCAATCCGTTGTTTAGTAAGCCTCTCACTTTACCGCTCAATGGCGCGTAGACGACCATGTCATCGACTTTCGCGATAGGTTGTCCTTCTTCAACCAAATCGCCAAGTTTTACTTCCGCAGTAAAGATACCTACGCCAGGCGCTCTAATCACCCGTTGCTCTGTATAACCTAGAATGCTACCTGGTATACCTGAATTAGGCTGACATGGACCCTCGTAAATTACTCGACCGAGTTGATGTCCACGATTGGTTTCTATCGCTGCGTGACAGTCTTCACCAGCGGTAAAGCCAGGGCCTAAAGCAATGGTGACTGGTGCCATTCCTTTGTGTGTGCCAAGGTTCTTTTTCGCTAGAATGGCATCAACGACAAAATCAGGCTTGATGGCCTCGGCGAGTTTTCCTGTTTCGTCTACAAACACAGGAATCTTGCCTTTCTCTAACAATCGGCAGGCTTTATCAAAAGACTGAACTTTTTCTGCCGTAATGCCTTCTACCGTGACAGGTTTGCCGTAAAGGCATTGGCCGAATGAAACCGTGCAGCGAATCATTGTTGGCTTTTCAATATCACTCATGACTACTTTAAAGCCTGAATTGTGCAATCTCGCAGCGACTCCAGTTGCGATATCACCCGCACCGCGTACTAGCACCAGTTTTTGATTAAAGCTACCAACGCTTTCTTTCAATTTGGCCCCTGAAGCGCCATTTTTCGCATTAAGTACTTCAGCCAAAATACTGATGGCGATTTCTTCAGGCGTTTCAGCGCCAATATCAAAGCCGATAGGAGAGTGGATATGATCAATTTCTTCTTGGCTGGTGCCTAATTCGCGTAAGCCTTGGAATAGTGTTTGTACTTTTCTGCGGCTGGCCATTAAACCCGTATACGTGGTCTTTTTCTGGGCGATTGCGTTGATAGCGTCTTGATCTTGGTGGTTGGTGGCGATAATCACGTAGCTATCTGGTGTGATATCAAGAGAGTCAATGGCACTGAGCATAGTGTCGCCTAGTACTCGATGAGTGCCTTTGGGGAAATGCTCCTCCGCTAAGCTGCCCTCATAAGCATCGACAACAGTAATATCGAATCCTAATGGAGCGGCGGCTTGGGCAACGGCTCTGTTTACATGACCAGCCCCAATTAAGTAAAGGCGGGGGCGAGAGCCATAGACATCAATTGAAAGCGTCATTGCACCGCCACAATCCATTCCCATAGCTTCAGGGCCGGTACGCGTCATTCGTCCAGTAACGACTCGAGGTTTGTTTTCATTTATTGCTTCAATAGCTTGCTCGATCACGTAGCGCTCGATCATGCCACCACCAATCGTGCCATGAATTTGTCCGCTTTGTTCTACGAGCATGGTTCCAGTATGACGAGGAGAAGAGCCTTTTGTTTCAATGATATTGGCAAACGCAAATGGTGTATTGGTTTGCTCTAACTGTGCTGCCTTGGCGAAAATGTTCATCCAAACTACCTCTGTGTAAATGCTATAGAGTCCGATTGAAAATGTGGTGGATTGGGTTATCTGCCGTCATTTGTGTTATTGCAAGTTGAGCGAGCTGGGGTTCTTCATCAAATATCTGCTTGGCCAATTCAGTCAGTTGTACTTTATCGCTGGCTAAATCGAACCTATTGATGACCCATATTTTTTGTTGTTGCTCACTGCATCCTTTAAACAGACCTTGGTCGCTATTCACCAATGCTTGAATTTGATTTTTCCCGACGACTGACCCTTCGTTGCATTTCGTTAACATACTGAATTCATTCCAACGATGAATGGCTTCAGGATTAGCCGGGTTAAGTATCGGATCTGCACCAGTGACACCAATTACCACATCACTATGGTTAGGAATGCAAGGCTCGTGCCTAGCAGGTGCCTTAAGAGGAAGTCGGTGTGAACCATCTGCTTCGATGATAAAAACAGAGTAAAGTTGCTGACGTTTTAGGGATTCAATCTGTTCGTTAGATAGGCCACGAACTTTCACTTTTTCATCGTTGTCGCTTGGAGATAAACGTTCACTATAAACAAAAGCAATACCCGTTGATGGTAATGGTGAATGGGAGGCAAAGTCCGTGACTTGATTTAGCTCTGGCGCATTAGGAAAGTACATCTTGGTGGTTGTCGTGACACATACTTTGTGGCCAAGTTGCTGGTATTCATTAGCAAGCCGATACAAGAGTTGTGTCTTTCCTCCGCCACCCACTAAGGAAATAGTTATTGGTTCACGGGCACTGATGGTTGCTGAAATTAATGAATGTGCAAACTCGGAAAAAGAATTATTTGACGACATTGGCATATTTACCCAATCCAATAGATTAAAATACAAAAAACTCAATTCGAATTTCGTATGATAAAAAATAAAAATAACATTGACTGTGTCATTCCAGCAGCCGGATTATCATCTCGAATGGGATGCTGGAAATTAACTCTACCTTATAAAGACAATACGATCTTAGAGCAAAGTATCACAAATGCGTTGTCATTCTGTACTCGTGTAATTTTAGTGGTTGGGCATAGAGAAGACGAGTTGATTGAGCGGTTTCAAGACAACACAAAGGTCACCATTGTACGAAACCAACATTACCGCTCAGGCATGTATTCTTCACTTCAATTAGGCATTAATGAGGTCGACACAGAGTTCTTCTATATCAGCCATGGTGATATGCCTTGTATCGAAAAAGAAATTTATAAAACTCTTTGGGAACATAAGGTTACTGGCACGTTGTTCCCGGGTGAACCACACGCAACAGGCCACCCTGTGTTGATACATACGGCAAGCTTTAAGGCTCAACGAGACCAAGGAAACTTTGATTCGATGAAGTCGATTCTCAAGCTAGGAGAGATGGCATACCTTAGACTTTGCGACCCAACTATTCATTTAGATGTAGATACTCCCGAAGCCTACCAAAAACTGCTTAAGTTAACGCAATCAAAGTATTAACTATCAACTTGATAAAATAGTATCGAAAGTATCAATTTGATATTCATCTATCACCTAATAATGAATAATTAATTTGTTAATTGATGGTTAAAATCAATGACAATAAATAACACTTGGCTAGTCTGTACAGTTTAATTTGATATTGAAAATCACGATCTATATCGCAAATTCTTTCAATATTAGACCGAGCTCACGAATACTAAATAACAAAGTAAGCATTGGCTCAAATGTTGCCTTTTACCTAGTAACAGTTTTTCTGTAATTCAATCTAATCAATGCTAAAAGGCGAAGAATATGAATATTAAATACCTCACGCCGGACACAGTGAGTGCAGCGTTGGAGCTTAAAGCTAACCATGGAAGTCAAGCGGTGTGGTTTGCCGGAGGATCTAAGTTAAACGCAGCACCGACTCGCAGTGATGCAGGTGTTTTTGTCGCAATCGACAAACTGGGTTTGGACTATATCAAACTAGATGGTAACACCCTCACTTTGGGCGCTATGAGCCGAATTCAAGATCTTGTCGATAGTGAGTTAGTCCCAAGCAACATTAAACAAGCTGCGGGCTTCATCTATTCAAGACATCTAAGAAATCAATCAACGATTGGTGGTGAAATAGCTGCGAATCAATGTGAAGCTCCGCTAGTTCCTGTCCTGATGGCTCTCAATGCTTTAGTTCGCTTCGCGGATGACAAGCAGGTTGAATTGGAAGCTTACATTCAGCAACCAAGTGATGAGCTTATTAAAGAGATCGTCATTCCTGACATCACGCTTGCTGCACTAAGCAAACGAGTAGCAAGAAGCGCTGATGGCCTACGCGTTATTAATGCGTCGGTGTCTGTAGATAAGCAAGGCAAACAGATTGTTGCTATGGAAGGGGTCGCGACTCGTTTTGACGAAATCGCTAAGCCAGTAAGACTGCGCGATGTTGAAGGTCTGACATTTAGTGGTGATGAGCTAGAGCAAGCCATTAAGAATTCAATTCACGCCGTGGAGGATATTTGTGGTAGCGCTGAGTACAAAACTTACCTAAGTGCCATCGTGATCTCTGACCTACTAATTGAATGCCGTGAAATGGCGAAGGGGGTAGCGTAATGTCTATTCAATTTAATCTTAATGGCCGACCTGAAACGGCTCATTGCGCACCAGAAACCAACGTTCAAACACTATTGCATTCTATGGGACTGCATTCGGTCCGAAATAGTGATGATGGTTGGGGGTTCGCGGGCTCAGATGTTGTGTTGTTCAACGGTAAACTTGTCAACGCATCACTGCTTATTGCAGCTCAATTGGAAGGTGGTGAAGTCAAAACGGCCGAAGCACTGTCTTCTTGGAATCAACTCAGTTTAGTTCAACAAGCGATGATCGATGTTGGTGTTGTTCAATCGGGATATAACGACCCAGCATTGGCATTGCTGTTGACTGATTTACTAGAGCGTATTCAACAACCTACACGCGAAGAAATAGACGATGCACTATCGGGTTTGTTTAGCCGTGATGCTGGTTATCAGCAATTCTATGAAGTTGTTGAGTTGGCGGTGAAACGCCAAGCTGATCCTCAATACACCGAGATGTTTGCGCCAGAGTTTAGAGATGACTTGGATGTAGTTGGTAAGAACTGTCCAAAACTCGACTCTGCGAAAATGGTTCAGGCTAAGCCTTGTTATGTAGAAGATCGCATTCCTGCTAATGCTTGTGTCATCAAAATGCTGCGCAGCCCACATGCTCATGCTTGGATCACGCATCTAGACGTATCTAAAGCAGAAGCCTTACCGGGTGTAGTGAGTGTCATCACTCACCTTAACTGCCCTGATATTCCTTATACGCCGGGTGGTCAAAGTGCGCCAGAGCCTTCACCGCTTGATAGACGTATGTTCGGTCAAAAAATGCGTCACGTTGGTGACCGTGTTGCTGCTGTTGTTGCCGAGTCTGTAGACATAGCTAACGAAGCGCTGAAACTGATCGATGTTGAGTACGAAGTACTCAAGCCTGTCATGAGTATCGACGAAGCGCGCGCTCCAGATGCACCAATTGTTCATAACGAGCCAATTGAATATGGAGTAGGGGCACCAGACGATCTAGAGCTACAAAATGCCAACGCTGATCCTCGCGAAGGCAAACTGATTGTGAATTTCCCAATTGGCTGTGAGCCAAGAAAGAACATCGCAGCGGGCGTTCGTGGACACATTGGTGATCTAGACAAAGGTTTTGCGGAAGCGGATGTTATTTTAGAGCGTACTTATGAGTCGAAGCAGGTACAGCAACTACCAGTCGAAACGCATATCTGTTACAGCTACATGGATGGCGATCGCGTCATCATGCACGACTCTACACAAGTGCCTTGGCACGTACGTCGCCAAGTCGCCAAAATCCTTAATGTGAAACAGAACAAAGTTCACATCGTCAAAGAGCGTGTTGGTGGTGGCTACGGCTCAAAACAAGACATCCTTCTTGAAGACGTTTGTGCTTGGGCAACCTATACCACGGGTCGTCCAGTGTATTTCCACCATACTCGCGAAGAAGAGTTTATTTGTAACTCCACTCGCCACGTAGCGAAAGTGACCGTGAAACTTGGGGCAACCAAAGACGGTAAGCTCACCGCTATTGATATGGAATTCCTCGCGAACACTGGCCCTTATGGTAACCACGCATTAACGGTACCATCAAATGGTCCTGCCTTGTCACTACCGCTTTACCCTTGTGACAACGTCGATTTCCGAGTCACTACGTACTATTCAAATATCTGTCCAACAGGTGCTTATCAAGGTTATGGTGCGCCGAAAGGTAACTACGCATTGACGATGGCGATGGCGGAACTTGCGGAAGAGCTAGGTATTGACCATCTCGATATGATTGAGAAAAACCGAGTCGTTGAAGGCCAAGAGCTTAAGATTCTTGGTGCTATCGGCGAAGGTAAAATGCCTACCACCACTCCTAAGGTACACAGTTGTGCGTTAGAAGCAATTCTTCGTGAAGGTCGTAAGCTCATCGAATGGGATTCACCAAAAGATCATCAAGGTGATTGGAAAGTGGGTCGAGGTGTAGCGATCATTCAACAGAAATCAGGAATTCCTGATATCGACCAAGCGAACTGCAGCATCAAGATGGCCTCCGATGGTACTTTCATCGTTCATTCAGGTGGCGCAGACATCGGTACAGGTCTTGATACAGTGATCGCTAAATTAACTGCTGAAGTTCTTAAGTGTCCACTGGAAGATATTACGATTCATTCTGGTGACACTGACCATGCACCTTTCGATAAAGGCGCGTATGCCTCTTCTGGCACTTGCTTCTCAGGTAATGCAGCAAAACGCGCTGCAGAAGCGATGCGTGAGAAAATCTTGAAGTACGGTGCGGAAATGCTTGAAGAGTCGGTTGAAAATGTACAAATCGTCGCACCTGGCTTGGTAAAAGGGCCTGCTGGTGAAGTAACTTTCTTCGACATCGCGCATAAAGCAGAAAGCGGAACGGGTTGGGGACAACTGTTGGCTTCAGGATGCTTCACTACTGCTGAGTTCGCTTTCCCTTACGGGGCAAACTTTGCAGAAGTTGCCGTCAATACTAGAACCGGTGAAATCCGACTTGATAAGTTCCATGCATTGCTCGATTGCGGTACTCCAGTGAATCCAGATTTGGCACTTGGTCAAATCTACGGTGCGAGTATGCGCGCTATCGGTCACAGCTTGTTTGAAGAGCTTATTTACGACGACAACGGTGTGCCAGTCAACACCGATCTTAAGAGCTATGGTGCGCCGAAGATTGGTGACATTCCAAAAGATTTCAAAGCGGTGTTGGTGCCAAGTGATGATCCTGTTGGACCATACGGTGCGAAATCTATCTCTGAAATTGGTGTAAACGGTGCAGCGCCTGCCATTGCAACAGCAATTCATGACGCTTGTGGCGTATGGCTACGTGAGTGGCACTTTACACCAGAGAAAATCCTCAAAGGTCTCAATAAATTATAACAAACAGTGCGGCAGCGGAGACCAAAAAACGCTGCCGCACATTTATTCCAAATAACGGGAAGCAATGCCTCTGTTAGTGAGCAAAGTAGTGAATAGGGGCGTTAAGGTCGAGGTAATTATGCAATATACCCAATCAATTAAGGCTATTAGGGCTTCAATACTTGATATCACAAAAGTAGTTGATAAGCCTGAAGATATCGAACAGCACGTACGTTTTATTGAAGATGGACTTCTTCTTGTTGACCAAGGTCGTATCGAGTGGGTCGGCGAGTGGGAAGAAGGCAAAGATAAGGTCCCAGATTCAGTACGTATTCGTTTTTATCCAGGCAAAATTGTCATGCCAGGATTTATTGATACCCATATTCATTACCCACAAGCAGAAATGGTTGGCGCGTATGGTGAACAGCTACTTGAATGGCTGAACAACTATACGTTCCCAACAGAAGCGCGCTATAAAGACAGAGACTACTCCAAGGAGATGTCTAAGTTCTTTATTAAGCAGTTGCTTCGAAATGGTACGACAACAGGCATGGTATTCGGAACGGTTCATCCAGAGTCCGTAGATGCACTGTTCTCTGAAGCAAACAAACTCAATATGAGAATCGTCGCGGGTAAGGTCATGATGGACCGCAACGCGCCAGATTACTTACTAGACACACCGGAGACAAGTTACAACCAAACAAAAACACTGATTGAGAAATGGCATAAAAAGGACCGTCTGCTTTACGCGATTACCCCAAGATTTGCACCCACTTCCACACCGGAACAGTTGGAAATGGCGCATAAGTTAAGAGAGGAATACCCAGATACGTATATTCATACGCATTTGTCAGAAAACACGAACGAAATTGCTTGGGTTAAAGAACTTTTCCCTGAACAAGACGGTTATTTAGATGTTTATCACCACTATGGCCTGACTGGATCAAAGAGTGTATTCGCACATTGTGTTCATCTAGAGGATCAAGAGTGGGACTGCATACAAGAAACGGATTCAGCTATCGCGTTTTGTCCAACTTCCAACCTGTATTTAGGCAGCGGCCTATTCAAAATGCAGGAGGCGTGGAAACGAAACGTGAAAGTAGGTATCGGGACGGATATCGGCGCAGGAACCACTTTTAATATGATGCAAACGTTAAACGAGGCATACAAAGTTGCTCAATTGCAGCAGCAGAAGCTCTCGGCGTTTGAGGCATTATATTTGGCGACATTAGGTGGAGCGAAAGCACTCTCTCTAGACCACCTATTGGGCAACTTTGAGGTTGGCAAAGAAGCTGACTTTGTTGTGATTGATCCTTGTGCGACACCGCTCCAGCAACTTCGATACGACAACTCTTCTGAACTTATTGAAAAACTGTTTGTGCTCATGACCCTCGGCGACGATAGAAGTATTTATCGTACCTACGTTGACGGGTGTTTGGTTTATGAGCGCAGCTGATTTTATGGCAAATATAGCAAATACAGCAGATGCATTGGTCTCAATACAAGGGATGACCAAGACTTAATGAAAAGGAATATAACATGTCCGAAAATATCTCAAATCAGCAAAGTACGATGGAGATTGCTGAAGATAAACCCACGTCAACCAACAATAGTTGGGTCGACAATTACTTCTTAATCTCACAACGTGGTAGTAATTTTAGGCAAGAGTTAATTGCCGGACTTACTACCTTCTTAGCCATGGTTTACTCAGTGATCGTAGTACCAAGTATGCTTGGTGTTGCTGGGTTCGACCAAGGCTCCGTCTTTATCGCCACCTGTTTGGTTGCGGCATTTGGTTCACTGCTCATGGGCTTTTGGGCTAACTTGCCGATGGCTATTGGTTGTGCGATATCCCTAACCGCCTTTACCGCTTTCAGCTTGGTGCTCGGGCAAGGAATATCTATACCTGTTGCGCTGGGAGCGGTCTTTTTAATGGGTGTGGTCTTTACTGCGATTACCGTTACAGGGGTAAGGCAGTGGATCCTAACAAACCTACCTTTTGGTATTGCGCACGGCACGGGTATTGGTATCGGTTTGTTCTTGCTACTTATCGCAGCGAATGGTGTTGGACTTGTGGTGAAAAACCCAGTGGAAGGTCTACCTGTTAGCTTGGGTGAGTTTACGTCGTTCCCAGTTATCATGTCAGTACTTGGCTTAGCCGCGATTTTCGGCTTAGAGAAGCGTCGTGTTCCTGGCGGTATTTTACTGGTTATTGTTGCGATTTCTGTGCTAGGTCTGATGTTTGACCCAAGCGTTAAATTCCAAGGTGTATTCGCCATGCCATCGTTTGGTTCAGGTGAAAGCTCACTTCTTGGTTCAATGGACATTATGGGGGCATTAAGTCCACTTGTTCTACCAAGTGTATTAGCCTTGGTTATGACGGCAATTTTCGATGCGACTGGTACGATTCGTGCGGTAGCGGGACAAGCTAACCTACTCGATAA
Organism: Vibrio mediterranei; assembly: GCF_900088415.1. Taxonomy (GTDB): domain Bacteria; phylum Pseudomonadota; class Gammaproteobacteria; order Enterobacterales; family Vibrionaceae; genus Vibrio; species Vibrio mediterranei. The sequence continues at coordinate 425,720 of NZ_FLLQ01000001.1, read as the reverse complement.
AGATGGCAATATTATCAACGGTGGTAAAGCACTGACGTCTGACTCAGTCAGTAGTATTTTCTCTGGTTTTGTTGGTGGTGCGCCAGCAGCGGTTTATATCGAATCTGCGGCAGGTACTGCAGCGGGTGGTAAAACAGGTCTGACTGCCGTTGTGGTAGGTGGTTTGTTCCTATTGCTACTGTTCCTTGCTCCACTTAGCTACCTTGTTCCAGCTTACGCGACAGCGCCTGCACTGATGTATGTGGGTCTATTGATGATGAGCAATGTTAGCAAGCTAAAACTTGATGACTCTGTTGATGCGTTATCTGGTCTTGTTTGTGCGGTATTCATCGTACTAACCGGTAACATCGTGACAGGTATCATGCTTGGTTTCCTAACGCTAGTATGTGGCCGCGTGGTATCAGGCGAGTGGAAAAAACTTAATGTTGGTACTGTGTTGATTACTATCGTATTGGTGGTGTTCTACGCGGGCGGTTGGGCGATTTAAGACGCATGTCGATAAGCTCGATGAACGTGATTATAAGTAGATAAAAGCAAGGGCACCTCGAATTACTTTCTTGGTGCCCTTATTGTTGGTTGGAAGGGGATTAATATGGACCTGATGGATTGTATTGCTGAACTGTGGAAACACGAGCGACCGGAGCTAGATACAGAGCCAATGGTTCTTATTGGGCGATTAATGCGAGTGAGTAAATGTGTGGAACAAGAACTCGCGAGTCTATGCCGTCAATACAGTTTGAAAACCGGAGAGTTTGATGTACTGGCTTCACTGCTGCGCTCTTCTGCACCTTATCGTTTAACTCCCAGTGAACTTACGCAGTCTTTAATGCTGACATCAGGCGCAATGACTCATCGCCTTGACCGTTTGGAGAGTAAAAAGCTGATTGCCAGATACCATTCGAACTGTGATAGACGTTGTGTTGTGGTTCAACTTACGCAAACAGGATATGACATCGCTAACGCTCTGATTGATGCTCACGTTGATAAACAAAAGCAGTTGGTGTCCGGTCTTTCTTTGGAACAACGACAACAAACCACAGCTCAATTGAAAGTGTGGTTGGAGCATGTAGAGAAGGGCGGTTATACGGAACCTCAACAGGACGAGAATGTACTTCAACGGCAGCGCAAAGCGAAAGCTATCGATATACCTAACCAGTCAGAAGTCGTATTAGAAAGCTAAACATTTAGCAGACAATTATTGTGAGAATAATAAGCTATCAATATGATAGCTTTTTTATTGTTATGATAGATGTAATTAACAAAACACTCGAGCTGACTATCATAAAAAACTGTATTAAATAAGATTACACTTTAATCAAATTAATAACTATTCTCAATAACCTTTATTATCAGACCTCTGTCACGAAATAGCAGTTAAAATGTCTTCATGTTAAGTAATTAGACAACCTTGGCTTAGTGATTGCTCTTATCTCATTAATTCATTTACACAGAAGTACAAGCGAATTAATAAAGGAGTGTTACCATGGGAGATATCATGCGCCCAATTCCATTCACCGAGCTGCTTGAACGCATGTTTGGTGAGTATCATCAAAGCAAATCGATTTTCGGCATCCCAGAAAAGCAGTTCTATAAAAAACAGACAAACCAACACCTTGCGGTATGGGGTGAAAACTGCGAAACCCCTGTAGGGCCTGCCGCTGGACCTCATACTCAATTAGCTCAGAACATAGTTACGTCTTGGCTTGCTGGTGGTCGCTTCATGGAGCTTAAGACTGTTCAGAAGTTAGACCGTCTTGAAATTGCTAAACCATGTATTGATGCAGAAGATGAGTGTTTTAATACGGAATGGTCAACCGAGTTTACGTTACACAAAGCGTATGACGAATATTTGAAAGCATGGTTTGCGCTGCATCTACTAGAATCAGTATTTGATAGTAAAGCGGCGAAGCAAGCGAAATCATTTATTTTTAACATGAGTGTTGGCTATGATTTAGATGGTATTTTGACCGAGCCAATGCAAGAGTATATTGATAATATGCTCGATTCTTCAAAGCATCCAAAATTTGCACAATATTCAACAGAGTTAAAAGACTTTATTGCCAATAATAAACTGTTGAATAGCAAAACATCAGAAACTGAACTGCAACAATTATTCGAAATGGTAGATGATATCCCAGTTAGTTTGACTGAAGGGGTAACACTATCAACCATGCACGGTTGCCCACCAAACGAAATCGAAGCGATTTGTCGTTATATGTTGGAAGACAAGGGTATCAATACCTTCGTTAAATTAAACCCTACGCTGCTAGGTTATGACCGTGTTCGCAGCATTCTTGATCAAACGGGTTTTGACTATATCTCCCTTAGCAAAGAAGCGTTCTCTCACGACTTGCAACTGCAAGATGCCAAGGCCATGCTTCATCGTCTAGTTAAGCTTGGTAAAGATAAGAACATCGGCTTTGGTGTCAAACTGACCAACACTCTTGGTACATTGAACAATAAAGGCCGTCTTCCTGACAAAGAAATGTACATGTCTGGCCGCGCATTGTTCCCGCTATCTATCAATGTGGCGTTGGAATTGTCTCGCGAATTTAATGGCACGTTACCAATCTCTTATTCTGGTGGTGCAAGCAAGTTTAACATCAGAGAGATCTTTGAAACTGGTATTCGCCCAATCACTATGGCGACAGACCTGCTCAAACCAGGTGGCTACTTGCGCCTTGCTGACTGTGCCAAAGAACTTGAAGTGAGCACTGATTGGGCAATGCGTGGTGTTAACCTAGAGCGTTTGGAAAAACTGGCCGAGAAGTCTTTGTGCGCTGAATACACGCAAAAAGAGTGGCGTGGTCCAGAAGAAATTACTGTCGAACAACCAGTGCCACTAACGGATTGTTATGTCGCACCTTGTGTAACAGCGTGTCCTATCAGCCAAGATATCCCTGAATACCTACGCCTAATGGGTCAGCACAAGTATACCGAAGCGTTGGAAGTCATTTACGCTCGAAACGCTCTGCCTTCCATCACAGGTCATATTTGTGATCACCAATGCCAATACAACTGTACTCGTCGCGATTACGAAGGTGCATTGAACATTCGTGAAATGAAAAAAATTGCGCTGGATAAAGGTTGGGATGGCTACCAGTCTAAATGGCATCATCCAAATCTGGATACAACCAAACAGCCAGTCGCGGTTATTGGAGCAGGTCCTGCGGGTCTATCAGCGGCGTACTTCATTGCTCGAGCTGGCCACCCTGTGAAAATCTTCGAGAAAGAAGAGAGCGCAGGTGGTGTGGTGAAACACATTATTCCTCAATTTCGAATTCCTGAGAAAGCCATTAGACATGACATTGAGTTTGTTGAAGCTCATGGTGTGGAATTTGAGTATGGCGCGAATCCAGATATCACTATCGACCAACTGAAAGAGCAGGGCTATCAGTACATCTGTCTGGGTATCGGTGCAGATAAAGGTAACCCTATCAAGTTAGCGGGTGACAATAACAACATTTACAAGTCTCTAGACTTCTTACGTCGCTACAACGATGGCGAAGCGTTAGCGCTTGGTGACCATGTGGTAGTAGTTGGGGCAGGTAATACCGCGATGGATAGTGCGCGCGCCGCGCTTAAAGTCAAAGGTGTTGAGAAAGTAACAGTACTTTATCGCCGTACTGAAGCTGAAATGCCAGCATACAAAGAAGAGTATGACGAAGCGGTCGAAGATGGCGTGAACTTCAAGTTCTTAACCAATCCAGAAGAGTTCCATCAAGATGGCACTATCGTAGCGCGTGTCATGACATTGGGTGAGCCTGATGAGAAAGGCCGTAGACGTCCAGTAGCAACCGATGAAACTATTTCACTCAAGGCCAGCGCAGTCATTACAGCGGTAGGTGAGCAAGCGAACCGTGATGTGTTAACGCGTATCGGTGTACCAATGGGTGACGACGGTTGGCCAGCAGTCAACAATGACACTTGTGAGACTCAGGTCGAAAACGTGTTCTTGTTAGGTGATGCGCAAACTGGTCCATCATCGATTGTTTCGGCAATTTCTGGTGGTCGTAAAGCGGCGTCGGCAATTATCGAACGTGAACTTCAATCTGAAACGTTAGCTCAAGTTGAGTCTTCAGTGACGGCAGCGGAAGTGTATCGTAAGAAGGGCGAAATCAAAGTTGCACTGCTTGAAGCGAACAAGCTTGAAGAAAATGACCGCAATGAGTTTGTTAAGCAAGAAGCAGAGCGTTGCTTAGAGTGTTCTTATGTGTGTAGTAAGTGTGTGGATGTTTGTCCGAACCGAGCCAACATGTCACTGCCGATTCCTGGCTTCAAAGACCAGTATCAAACGCTCCACCTTGATGCTTACTGTAACGAGTGTGGCAACTGTGCTCAGTTCTGCCCTTGGGACAGCAAACCATACAAAGACAAATTTACGTTGTTCAGTCTGAAAGAAGACTTTGATTCAAGCACTAACCCAGGTTTCTTGGTTCAAGGCGATGAACTGTTGCTAAGAGCTAAAGGGGAAGTCGCAACGTATCCAATTAATCAAAATGGTCAAATCGAGTTGCCAGAAACGTTAGCTGATGAAGCCACTATTATTCAGTACGTTCTATCGAACCACAAATACTTGCTTGGCGCTGTAGAAGTGTAAAAGGAGAATAGAATTATGTTGATAATTAAGAACGCAACAGCAGTACAGATGGAACCTGCCTTTATTAAGGAAGGGATTGATATTGCGATTGAAAACGACCTTATCATAGAAGTCGGTGAGTCTCTTAGTGCCAAGTATCCAAACGCTGAAGTGAAGGACTTTACTGGTAAGTTAGTAATGCCGGGCATTGTCTGTTCTCACAACCACTTCTATTCTGGATTGGCTCGCGGCATCATGGCGGACATTAAACCAAGTCCAGATTTTATCTCCATCCTGAAGAACCTATGGTGGCGAATGGACCGTGCGTTGGATGAAGAAGCTTTGTACTACAGCGGTTTGATTTGTTCATTAGAAGCCATTCGTCATGGCTGTACATCGGTTATCGACCATCACGCCTCACCGAACTACATTGAAGGGTCACTGGCGACGCTTCGTAAAGGCTTCTTAAAAGCTGGCCTTCGCGGTATGACCTGTTTTGAGACGACTGACCGTAACGGCGGCGTTGAAGAAATGGCGGCAGGTGTAGAAGAGAATATTCGCTTCGCACAACTTGTGGATGCAGAAAAAGAGCGAGGTGTTGAGCCTTATCTGGTTGAAGCTCATATCGGCGCTCATGCTCCATTTACCGTGTCGAATGAAGGTATGGCAATGCTGTCGGAAGCGGTAAAAGCGACTGGGCGTGGCTTACATATTCACGTTGCAGAAGACCGTTACGATGTGACTCATAGTCATCATCATTACGACCAAGATATTGTTGAGCGTCTCGATAGCTTTGGCTTAATCGATAGCAAAACACTGCTTGCTCATGGTTTATTCTTGTCCGAGAAGGACATTAATATCTTGAACAAACACGATGGTTTCTTGGTTCATAATGCACGTTCGAATATGAACAACAATGTAGGTTATAACCATCAGTTACGTCAGTTCAAAAATGTCGCGATTGGTACCGATGGCATTGGTGCGGATATGTTCGAAGAGCTTAAATTTGCGTTCTTCAAGCATCGTGATGCTGGTGGTCAAATGTGGCCTGATAGCTTTATGCGCCATCTCTGGAACGGCAACGAGATTCTTGGTCGTAACTTTGGTGCTAAGTTTGGTCGTTTGGAAGCAGGATATAAAGCGGATCTAACGATTCTTGATTACACCTCACCAACACCTTTGGTTGCTGATAACTTGCCGGGTCACTTTGCATTCGCACTCAATGCGAGCAACGTAAACAGTGTGATGGTGGAGGGTAAGTTCTCTTATCTAAACCGTGAGTTCCCATTCGACGTTGAGCCTATCTATAAAGAGGCGAGGGAAGTCGCAGCTCGTTTATGGAAAGACATGGACAATCTTGATTAACCCTTTCATTTGATTGACCAATAATAAAAAGACCAGCATAAGCTGGTCTTTTTTATGAAGAGAATCTGAGGTGATTACTTCATTTGTTGTACTTGTTTTTGAAGCTGGTCAAGTTGCTTCATTTTGCCTTGAAGACCTAGAGACTGGTAGTCAATCGAAGCAGGGTTCATCATCTGGCCTTGCTGCATTGGGTAGTTAGGCAGAGTTTGGAAGAATTCGCCAAGTACGTCTTGAATTGGAACGAATAGCCACATGTTGTCTGCCATCCAACGTAGGTACATGCCAGATTCGTGTGGTGCTTTCTCAAATGGGTCAGCACGTAGGTGAATGATCTTCGGCCAGTTAGGAGAGAAACGTACCGCGTCAGTGATGTTACCTTCTAACGTTGCGAAGTGTAGTTTCCAATCATTCCAACGAACCGCATTCAATTCGCCGTTTGCTGTGAAGTAAAGTAGAGACTCACGAGGTGCTTTGTCAGTTTTACCTTCAAAGAATGGCTTGAAGTTGTAGCCATCAATATGTACGCGCCAGTCTTTACCGTTTGCTTTGTAGCCTTTAGCTAACTTTTCTTTCACATCAGGAACACCTGCTGCAGCAAGAAGCGTTGGTAGCCAGTCTTGGTGAGCCATCATTTCGTTGATCTTAGTACCTGGTTCAATTACGCCAGGCCAACGGACAAGTTGAGGAACGCGCATACCGCCTTCCCAAGTTGTGCCTTTTTCACCGTGGAATGGTGTCGCACCGCCATCAGGCCAGCTTACTGTTTCAGCACCGTTATCAGTAGAGTAGATAACAATCGTGTTGTCAGCGATGTTTAGTTCGTCAAGTTTGTCTAGCAGAATACCAACTTGGTCATCGTGCTCTAACATGCCATCCGCATAGATAGAGATACCAGATTTACCTTGATACTTCTCTTGTAGACGAGTCCAAACGTGCATACGTGTGGTGTTGTGCCAGATGAAGAATGGTTTATCAGCTTTCACTGCCTTTTCCATAAACGCCAGAGACGTTTCTAGGAACTCTTCATCAGCATGCTCCATACGCTTACGTGTCATAGGACCAGTATCTTCGATTTTGCCATCAGCAAAAGACTTGATTACACCACGAGGGCCATAGTTCTTGCGGAACTCTGGATCTTTAGGGTAGTAGTAAGTTTCTGGTTCTTCTTCAGCGTTAAGGTGATAAAGGTTACCAAAAAACTCATCGAAACCGTGGTTAGTTGGCAAGTGTTGGTCTTGGTCACCTAAATGGTTTTTACCAAACTGAGCCGTCATGTAGCCTTGCTCTTTGAGTAGATCAGCTGTGGTTGGAGCCCAGTCTGGTATACCGTGTGTTGAACCAGGCATACCGATCGTTAGTAGACCAGTACGGAAAGGTTCTTGACCGGTAATGAAGGCAGCGCGACCCGCTGTACAAGATTGCTGACCGTAATGGTCAGTGAAAAGTGCACCTTCGTTAGCAATACGGTCGATATTTGGAGTTTGGTACCCCATCATGCCTTGGTTATATGCGCTGATGTTCCAATAACCAACATCGTCACCGAAAATCGCAAGGATATTCGGTTTATCTGCCGCAACTGCAACTGAAGATGTAGCAATAAGCCCAACGCCCATTGCAATCTTACTTAAGTGGTTTGCCATTCTAGACTCCATCGTCTTTTACTCATTGATTTTGCAGTAACACCCAGTGAGGTGTTTATTTGCCTCGCACTCTATTTGAGGTCAGAGATGGTGTCGTCTTATAAACACTATAAAAAAAAGTTATAACTGGTAAATATTCTTATCTAAATCATAAGGTTGAGTTCTAATAGAGTAGTCACTTACAACTTTAGTGCTATGTGAGATTAATCAAAAATCTGGCGAATGTTTATTGATCTATTAATAGTGAAAATTGCCTTAGATTTTTGGCGCTTATGAGTGTTTGCGACTATACGTTAATGGGCAGGATGCGACCAACTAACGTAGAGGTTTACATGACAACACACAGAAGGTTTAAGCGGAGCTTAGCAGTTTTGGCTACCGCGTTATTTGGTATATCAGCCAGTGCATATGCAGAAGATAAACCCAACATCTTGGTGATATGGGGAGATGATATCGGTCAGTCCAACGTCAGTGCATATACATTTGGCCTTATGGGATATAAAACGCCTAATATCGATTCTATCGCCAAAGATGGCATGATGTTCACTGACTACTATGGTGAGCAATCGTGTACTGCTGGCCGTTCTACATTCATTACCGGTCAAAGTGTATTGCGCACAGGTTTAAGTAAAGTGGGGCTACCTGGGGCTGACCTTGGGTTGCAAGCGGAAGATGCAACCATTGCGGAGCTACTAAAGCCTCATGGTTATATGACAGGGCAATTTGGTAAAAACCATCTTGGTGACAAAGATGAGTTTTTGCCTACCAATCACGGCTTTGACGAATTCTTCGGTAACCTTTACCACCTAAATGCTGAAGAAGAACCTGAGAATATCGACTATCCGAAAGATCCCGAATTCCGCAAACAATTTGGACCTCGAGGGGTTATCAAATCTTATGCAGACGGCAAAATTGAAGATACTGGACCTTTAACTCGTAAACGTATGGAAACCGTGGATGAGGAGACTCTTTCTGCGGCTCTAGACTTTATGGATCGCGCGGTAGCGGCCAAGAAACCTTTCTTTGTTTGGTGGAACGCGACACGTATGCACTTCCGTACTCACGTGAAAGATGAAAACCTCGGTAAATCAGGTATTAGCTTTTATGCTGATGGGATGATTGAACACGATAACCACGTTGGCGAACTCCTTAAAAAGGTCGATGAATTGGGAATCGAAGACAACACTATTGTCTTTTACTCAACGGATAACGGTCCGCACATGAATACGTGGCCAGATGCCGGTCTTACTCCCTTCCGAGGTGAGAAAAACACTAACTGGGAAGGGGCGTATCGTGTCCCTGCGATGGTGAAATGGCCGGGTAAAATCGAAGCGGGCTCGGTGTCCAACAATATTATGCATCACATGGATTGGTTACCTACGCTGTTAGCAGCGGCTGGTGAGCCTGATGTAAAAGAGAAACTTCTTAAAGGGCACAAAGCTGGTGACAAGACCTTTAAAGTTCACCTTGATGGTTACAACTTCCTCCCTTACTTAACGGGTGAAAGTGAAGAGTCACCGCGTGCGGAGATTTTCTACTTCTCAGACGATGGCGATTTAACCGCACTGCGTTATAACAACTGGAAAGTCGTATTTATGGAGCAGAGGGTAGAGGGGACGTTGCAAATATGGGCAGAACCTTTCGTGACACTTCGCGTGCCAAAAATCTTTAACTTGAGAATGGACCCTTATGAGGTCGCTGATGTTACCTCCAATACATACTATGACTGGATGTTGGACCGTGTTTACTTGTTAGTTCCGGCTCAAGTCTATGTAGGGAAGTTCTTAGAGACCTTTAAAGAGTTCCCGCCAAGGCAAAAAGCAGCAAGCTTTAACTTGGATGAGGTGATGGACAAACTTCAGACCCCGACGAATAAGTAGCTAATTTATGTCTGGAAAGCGCCCTAAGTATTGGGCGCTTTTGTGTGTGTGCTCGTAACGAGAAGTTCTCTGACTGCTAGAGGACGACAGGCAATCGTCATTCGAGTTTGGATTCCTTTTCGCAGATTTTACATAAAGTTATCTGGAAATCATTGGCTGATACAGTAGACTAGTGAGAGATTTGCTGATTAGAACCTTTAGAACAACATGCTGCTAACTGCCTCCCCAACCGCTGAGTTATTTACTCAACACGAATTTCGCTCTCTTGAACTTAATGGCGATAGCCTTGTACTGCACTCGGTGCGCGCCGAGGTTCGAATTCCGTTTAGTGAATGGTCGGGAAAATTAAGTGTTAAGCGAGGTTTAGTGTGGTCATCAGTGTCGGTGTTTGCGCACGAAGAGAATGACAAACAAGTGTGTTGGGTTGTTCAGGGGGTGCCTTGGAGAGAAGCGCAGGACTTTGCCAAATATGCAGTGAATTGTTATCAGCAATGGCACCATAAACAATGCGGTTTGCTGAATACCTATCTACCGAAATGGGAAGATGAGTTACGACGCTTGCGTTCTCTGCCACAATTTTTGCCTCAATCACAAATGGTGTCATGGGCGGATGCTGTAAACTCTGAGTTCCTTGAAATCAACATGTCATTGTCTGAAGCGATGCGCACGATGCCAAAGCGTATCAACAACCTTATCCCATGGTTGGATGATACGGCGACAGTATTAGCAGAACGAAACCAAACATGGTTGGAAAATGAGCGTGAGAATTGGCAGGTATTATTCTCGCAATCTGAGTCATCTCCACTTAATTACTCACAGCAAATGGCGGTTCTACATAACAACGATCAAAACTTGATCCTTGCCGGAGCAGGTTCAGGTAAAACGAGTGTGCTGATGGCGCGTGTGTCGTATTTGCTGCAAAGTCATCTTGCACAGGCTGACCAGATACTGTTGGTGGCGTTTGGTCGTGACGCTGCTAATGAAATGAAGCAACGTCTTGAGAAAAAGCTGGGGCAAACGGCTGACGCTATTTCGGTGCTGACCTTCCATCAATTAGGACTGAAGATACTCAAAGAAACTGAGAATCAACCACCTCAATTAACGCCATTAGCGACTGAGCAAACACAAAAAACTGCTTGGTGCATTGACTGGCTGAAGAAGCATTGGATGACACCAACCAACTTCAAACGTTGGCAAAAGCACTTATCTAAATGGCCCATTGCCTACTTAAAAGGAGATGAGGAGCTTGGCAGTCAAAGTGAAAACCCTAAGCTCATCGCATGGCTAGAGCAGCAACTAGACCAGTTGATTTCTGCTGGATTATCGAAGAAAGCGATTCAAGAGAAGATCATAGACGAAGAAGAGTATGCGCGGTTTAATAGTGAGCTGGCGCTTTGTTGGCCTTGTTATCAAGCATGGCAAAAGATGCTCAAAGAGAATGAGCAAATTGACTTTACCTCGATGATTACTAAAGCGACTAAACATGTTTCTGCTTCGCGCTTCAAATCGAACTGGAAATTTGTCATGGTCGACGAGTATCAGGATATCTCCCCTGATCGTTTAGAGTTGGTTCAAGCACTTTGTGAACAAAAGCTTCAAGATGATACCAATGCAACACTCTATGCTGTGGGTGATGACTGGCAGTCCATCTATCAGTTTACTGGATCTGATGTGGATTTGACGACAGGCTTTGAGCAACGATTCCCTAACGCCTCTATCCACTTGTTAGATACGACATATCGTTTTAATGACAAGTTATTGGAAGTGGCATCTGATTTCATTCAAGCCAATCCGACTCAGCTGACTAAAGATATTAAGAGCCACAAATCTGCTAAGCAAAAGGCAGTGATTGTGGAGCAGGGCAGCCGTGTAGAGAAAATTCTCGAGGAACTTAATAGCAAGTCCAAACAAGGCAAATCAGTGTTGCTGTTAGGACGTAACCACTATCATAAACCGGAATTGTTTGGTGATTGGTGTAAGCAGTTTGCAAACTTGTCGTTGGAGTTTATGACCTGTCACTCTAGTAAAGGCAAAGAAGCGGATTACGTTATTGTGGTAGGTGCTGATGAGGGACAATTTCCAGCGAAAAGGAAGTTCGTTCACCTAAATAATGCATTGACCATAGGTACTGATACTTATGAACACGCTGAAGAACGGCGCTTGTTCTATGTTGCATTAACAAGAGCAAAAACCAAAGTGTGGGTGACGTATCAATCCTCACCATCGATATTTGTACGCAAACTTATGGAGCACGAACAAGTGCTTGTTAAAAAGTAATGGAATACAAAAAGGCCACATTTTGATGTGGCCTTTGTCTTAGTTAGCGTTCCCTAAATCTTAAAGATTGAAATCGCACTGTCCATTTTGGTGGTTTGACTAGACACGTTTTTCACTTCATCTAAGCAGTTACGTGCATTCGACATGTTGTCATTAGAGATCTCATTGAGCTCTGTGATGGATTCGCCTACCTGACCCATTACTATGCCTTGCTCTTCAATCGCCGCAGCAATTTGATCGGAGTTGGTCTGAATTTCGGCCATGTCCTCAGAGATTTGCTGTAGTGCATTATCAAGCTTCGCAGAGGCAGACAATGTTTCTGCTCCTTGAGCGTTGCATTGCTCTATGTCGGTAACCACCGTCGTCATTTGAGCCTGAATTGCACTGACGAGGTTGGTGATTTCTTCCGTTGACTGATGGGTTCGGCTAGCCAAGGCGCGAACTTCATCCGCAACCACAGCGAATCCACGCCCTTGTTCGCCAGCTCGAGCAGCTTCAATAGCGGCGTTTAGTGCCAATAAGTTGGTTTGCTCCGCGATGTCTTGGATAATATGAACTGCTCCGCCAATTTTGCCAACATGCTCGTTCAAGGAACGGATTTCATTGTTACTTTCCGCTAGTACGGAAGAAAGAGACTCGATATTGCCGACAGTGTTTTCAACAAATGCGCGGCTGTTCTGAGAGTTGTCCGCTGCTTTGTTGACCACATCAGCGGCGTTGTGAGTAGTTTGTGCAATTTCGTCAATGGTGGTTACCATTTGCTGAACCGCCGTTGCCATTGAGTTAGTGTGGTCACTTTGACTATGGAATTGATGAATCACATTCTCCAATTCATCTTCCATATTAGTACTGCTACTTCTAAGCTCTGAAGACTGTCTCTGTGTGTTACCAACTAATGAAGCAAAGTTATCCAGTAATGAGTTGACGGCTTTACCAATCGAGGCTATCTCATCGTTGCCTTTAACTGACACTCTTTTGGTTAGGTCATTGTGTTCAGCAATATCCGAGATAGTAGATTGCAAGCGGTTTACATTAAGGTTGATTGCTCTAACGATGTAAGTGATGAGAGCGGCAATGACAACAAGTAGTAGAACAGAAATGGTCCATTTTGCGGTCATGATGGTTTGGATTTTGTCATCAAGTACACGGTTTAATTGAGCATTAAAATCCTCAAAATCTGTTTCAATCTTATGAGAGTTGCTGCGAGTTAGCCCAAGCAAACCTTGGTCGTAGGCAAAGCCAATGACTTCACGTTGCTTAAGGACATTTTGACCAACAGTATTAAGAGATGGGTTGTTGGTTGGTTTCACGGTCGCAACATTGCCAAACATAACGTCATCGTGGTACTGCAATAATTCACGAGTGACGTTTCGCTCAAGCTCTTGATGGAATACTTCAAGAAATTGCTTAGACAGACCCTGTGAAAGGTTTAGACCAAGTACAACATAACCATTTACCAGTTTTGTGAAGGCTTGTTCGTAAGCTGCAAGCTCCGCTGATAGTTGATTTGGAAGAGAGACACCTGCGTTGGCAAGGGTGAGTTGAAGTTCATTCTGTTGATTACGGAAATGTTCAGCGTTGACTCTAAACTTTGCTAGGTACTTTTCGTCTTTACGTAATAAAAAATCTTTTTCATTTCTACGCAGATTCAACAAAGTGACTTCAAGTTGACTAAGTTTAGTGAGAGCATTGGTAAGGTTATCCGTAGTCTTCGCAAAGTAGCTACTAGACATTAACATTGAGGCGATAGCCAATACGGATATTGACCCTAAAAGTAGAAGTTGGTGCTTGATCTTCATTATCAACCTTTTCATATTCGCGAGAAAGATATTGCCAGCAATTGGATTGGCAATATGAATATGTGTGCTTAAATATTTCTGAGCGCGGAATGTATCAACTTGTTGATTTCTAGTCACTAATAAAAATTTTTCTAAACTCAAAAATGGAAAGACTACACAAAACTAAGCCGTTTTTTTATTATTTACTATTGTATCGGTAAGCGTACGCCGTTCTTTAGTAATAAATATGTAATGTTACTGCCCTTAATGAACCACAAGAGGTTAACCAGTTGTTAGATTTAGAGTTGTATGATGGAATTATCTTCGATATGGATGGCACGCTGTTGGATACCATGCCAAACCATGTCTTAGCGTGGGAAATGACGGCAACGAAATTCGATTTTCCATTTGATCGCCATTGGCTGCATTCTTTGGGAGGTATGCCAAGTGTCAAGATCGCGGGTGAGGTGTCAAAGCGTTATGGTATCGAATTGGATCCGAAACAAGTGTCTATATTTAAGATGAATGCTTTTGCACAATTGCCACTAACAGGTAAGCCAATAGCACACACTTATGAAGTGTTTCAGCAATATAAAGGCACCAAACCCATGTCGATAGGTACAGGGAGCCAACGTGACTCTGCTTTGAAGCTATTGACGCACGCTGGAGTTTTGAATGACTTAGACTGTGTAGTGTCGGCAACCGATGTTGAGAGTCACAAACCTAATCCAGAAACGTTCTTGTTAGCGGCTAAGAATATGGGTGTAGACGCTAAGAAGTGTGTAGTGTTTGAAGACACTCAATTGGGCCTTCAAGCTGCGCATGCTGGTGGAATGGACTGCTATTTGGTTACTGAGTCAGGCTTTGAATTTCATCCGGTACAGTGACCTTTACGATAGAGAGCGAAACAAAAAGAGCACCTTATAGGTGCTCTTTTTGTTTATAGTTTTGATTATTGAATTTCAATCAATTCAACATCAAAAATCAGTACCGCTGACGGAGGGATAGGACCTGTGCCTTTCTTGCCGTAACCCAATGTACTTGGGATGTACAAGCGATATTTGTCACCTTCAGACATGTGTTGAAGGCCTTCTTGCCATCCTTTGATAACTTGGTTCAGCCCGAAGCTAATTGGTGTACCACGGTCGACTGAACTATCAAACACAGTACCGTCGATAAGCGTGCCGTGATAATGCACTTTAACTTTGCTTTTAGGGCCTGGTTTTTCAGTATTGCCACTAGTTTCAAGTACTTCATATTGTAGGCCGCTCTCAGTAGTAATAATGCCTTCTTTCTTAGCGTTTTCTAGAAGGAATGCTTGGCCTTGCTGAAAGTTCTCCTCACCAGCTTTGCTGTTGGTCCAAGTTCGATAGATCATGAAAGCCGCTAATAGCAGGACAATGAGAGGGATTAAGACTTTAGACACAGTAATTCCTTATTGTTATTTTGTTTTTAGATAGTTGATGGTTTCAGCGATTTCATTAATGTCTTGGTGACCCGCTAGCATCACTTCGTATTTACCATTGACGATAAACGTTGGAACTGCATTAATTTGCGCTTTAGTCGATACGGTTTCTGCAGTTTGAATGTAATTAAACAGCTCTTTTTGTTGCGCTTCGCTTAGGTTGTATGGGCTAACCATGCCACGAGACTCAAAGATTCGATCCAGTTCATCTTTCTTTGCGCTGCCATCCATGTCTGGGTTTTGAACGAGTGCAAATAGCTCGTCTTTCATATCAGCAGGAACGACGTTGTTTTCAGACTGCATAACTGCAGAATAGAACAACATACCAGCGATTTGTGCGCTTTCATTAAACATCACATGGACTTTACCAAGTTTACTGTCAGTCAATGACTCTAACTCAGGAAGCATTGGTTCAAGGTTACGACAGTGACCACAGCCTAGAGAGAATACTTCGGTAACTTGAGGTAAGCGCAGTGTGCTCAGGTTGGTATCAAGTGTGCGGTATTGCTTACCCTCAACGGGTGTTGTATCAGAGTCACTACAAGCAGCAACAACAAGAGCCAAGGCCATCACAGATAAAGTTTTAGTAAGAGTTTTAAACATGTTTAAGCTTCTATATGAAAATAACTCACAGAGTTTAACGTTTATTTAAGTCTGCTTACAAGCAATTCAGCTCGTCAAATCGTTACAAAGCGAAACCTAAATTCCGTTAGTTTTTTTCTGTTTCACTATAAAGTTTCTGTATTAATCGCCGATAGTTAACAGCGTATAAAGGAATAATTGGAGATTGACATGTTTACGTTGAAACAAGCAGGGATGGTATTGGCTGCCTCCTTACTGGTGGGCTGTAGTTCGGTCTCATCGACAACAAGTAAACTGTTTCCAGAAATGCTTCAAACGGCTCCGAAGTCGGAGTTTGATGTGATGCACCCTGAATGGGCGGATGCGCCAAAGATTGCCTCAACCAGCGTTCAAGGACCCTATGGGCAAATGCGCACAGAGTCTTGGAATGTTCTT
The DNA here is from genome assembly GCF_900088415.1 of Vibrio mediterranei. Lineage (GTDB taxonomy): Bacteria > Pseudomonadota > Gammaproteobacteria > Enterobacterales > Vibrionaceae > Vibrio > Vibrio mediterranei. The sequence goes on along the minus strand of NZ_FLLQ01000001.1, from coordinate 409,719 downwards.
GAGCGCTATTTGGTCAACAATGGTCTCGACTATGAGCTAGTTCCCGGTGACTATGTCATGATCCGCCTAAAGCAAAAAATCCACTTTAATACTGGCTCGGCACATGTAGCCAGCACCTCTGCACAGTGGCTGCAACAACTGGCGAGCTTCTTATCAGGCCAGCAAGGGATTGACGTTGTGATTGGTGGGCATACAGATAATACCGGAACTGTGGCAATCAACGATAAGCTATCTGACAAACGTGCTGAGTCCGTTCGTCAAACTTTGATCAGCCAACAAGTGCCTAGGCAGATGATCTATACGCGTGGTTATGGCGAGAATATTCCAGAATGCACTAACCAAACACAATATGGTAAGGCCTGTAATAGGCGCGTCGAGTTGACCTTGATAGTAGCGCAGTAGATAGTTTAGATATTAAAAAGCGACGTTGTAACGTCGCTTTTTTTATAGCTAAATCAGATAAATAGATTAACTTAGTCCAATGATGTTGCCTTCGTCATCAAGATCAAGAGACATAAAGGCTGGTTTGTCTGGTAAGCCTGGCATCGTCATTACATTGCCGCAAAGAGCATAGATAAAACCAGCACCAGCACACAAACGTAATTCACGTATTACAACATCAAAGTCTGTTGGTGCGCCCTTGATACTGCCATCGGTGGTGATAGACAGAGGGGTTTTCGCAAGACATACGGCGAGGTGATTGAAGCCATGTTTTTCATAGAGCTCAAGCTGCTTTTGCGCTTGATAAGACAGAGTGACTCGAGCGGCACCGTAACCACCTTCGCATACTGCCATTAGCTTAGATTCAATGGATTGATCGAGTGTGTAAAGTGGTTTGAAGTTCGCTTCGTTCTCACAGGCCGCTATAACCTGCTGTGCGAGTTCTTTAGTGCCTTCGCCACCTTTTGCGAAACCTTCACTAATTGCTACTCGGCAATCTTGTTCGAGCGCTTCAATCCAAGATTTTAGAAGGTTAAGCTCTTCATCGCTATCTTGAGGGAAGCGGTTGATAGCAACGACTGCTGGTACACCATATTTAGCGACGTTGTTAATATGCCATTTCAAGTTCTCGAACCCAGCTTGGAGGGCATTCGAATCCTTGCCATAGATAGAGTCTGGAATCGGCGTACCTGGTTTGAGATCATAGAGTCCAGAGTTCGCTTTTAAGCCACGAAGTGTCGCCACGATCACCGCACAGTCAGGTTTTTTATCTGTTGCAGAGGCTTTGATATTGCACGCTTTTTCAAAACCCATATCAGAACCAAAACCACCTTCAGTGATCGTATAGCGGCTCAACTTTGTCGCTATGCTATCGGCAATAATCGATGAGTTACCATGAGCGATATTGGCAAAAGGGCCCGCATGGATAAGTGTTGGAACCCCTTCAAGAGTCTGCATTAAGGTTGGCTCAATGGCTTCTTTCATACTAACAGCCATAGCACCTGCAACCTGAAGATCTTCGGTGGTAATTGGCTCACCATCCAAAGAGTAAGCCACGACAATGCGGCCGATACGTGAACGCAGATCTTTTAAGTCTTTCGATAGTGCTAAAATCGCCATCAGCTCTGAGGCTGCGGAGATATCAAATCCGTCTTCACGCTCATAACCATTAATGGTTTTGTTCACCTCATTTTGGCCAACTGTCACCATGCGAAGTGCTCGGTCATTGTGGTCAACTACGCGTTTCCAGACGACATTCTTGATATCAACTTTTAATGCTTTAAGCCCAGTACGAGATTCGAACGCTTCATAACCTTGGCGTTGTTCGTGGTAAATACGAGCGTCAATTGCGGCAGCAGCAAGGTTGTGAGCGGCGGTAACCGCGTGAATGTCGCCCGTCAGGTGAAGGTTCAATTCTTCCATCGGTGCAACTTGAGAGTAGCCACCACCTGCAGCGCCACCTTTAACACCGAAAATCGGACCCATCGACGGTTGACGAATACACGCCATGACCGATTGACCAAGCTTTTTCAGACCTTGTGATAAACCAATTGTGGTTACGGTTTTGCCTTCACCTAGTGGTGTGGGAGTGATGGCAGTGACGACAACAAGCTTGCCATCAATATTGTCTTTGAGTCGGTTTACCGCGTTTAAGGATACTTTTGCCTTGTGAAAACCTTGAGGATGAAACTCAGAGTCGAGTAGTCCAGATTGCTTAGCAATCTCAGAAATAGGGGAAAGAGACGTCGTACGACAGATATCAATATCAGATAGCATTAACGGTCCTTAAAAGCCACAAAATTATTGAGGAAAACGTTTGCGTCAGGATAATACTGGTTAAAAATCCTTTGTAAAGTTAAATATTCAGCAACCTGTTCTATTTTTAATCACTCTTTGTTTAGTTGATTGTTTTGAAAACAAAAAGAGGCCGAAGCCTCTTTTTTATCGATCCCAGTATGCTTCTTCCAAGCTGTCTTCTCGCTCTGGTAACGAGCGGGTGAGTCGTGGCGAGTGCTGTGTTAGGACTTCGTAACTCACTCGGTTCGCATACTTACAAATTTGTGAAAGAGAAGAGTAGGTTAAGCAAGGTGCAACATGTTTATCTGACTCTGGAACATTCTGGCAATGAAAGTCATTGGCTGTCATGTCGTGAAGTAGAGCCGACAGAGCACCATCACCGGCGCCATTGGTGTTCTTAATCTCCAGTGGACCACCTAAATATGGGCCAATATGAGAGTAGACTTTCTGCGGGTCTGCACAATCCGCTTTACGCATTGCTCGGCTAAATTCAAATTTGTTGAACTCATCGATTTCGCCTTCAAGAATATCGTGCGTCGTTTCACGGAGTGCAACATTGTCGCAATAACCGGCCATATATAGGCCATCAGGGCCAGCTGTACACAATACCAAATCTACCCAGTCCAACGCTTTGTCGGCGGCGAGTAGTGGGTCAGAAAATCCAGTGAGTGCTTCACCTTCTTCTTCATTCATAGCAACGATAGTGACATTGTCTTTAATGTAATCCTGCCAGAACTTTTCGTTGCCTTCGATAACCCACTTAGTTCCTAACGTTAGCACCACGGGTACTGATTTCGCTTTTGCGATCTCGATTGCACGTGCAACCGCTTTAGGCATCGGATCTTCTGGCTTACCACGCATTAGATAAGAAGAAACAACCAAAGCTGAAGCTTTGTTAAACACAGACTCTGGAATACTCTCTGGCTTAAGTTGGTTCATTTCACCTTCGTTGATCGCGAATGTTCGCTCTCCATCGTCGGTGATTAGCGTGTAGCAACGGCCAATTGGTCCATCAACGGTTTGTAAATGGTTCAGGTTCATGCGTGAAGAAGTTCGGCATAGATAACGGTAACCGTACGAACCTACTTCAATGTTCTTTGACATAACACCCAGCAAAACAGATTTGCTATCTGCCAAAACTGAATAGTTGTGTAGCGTGTTACCAATAGTGTCACCTGGGAATTGGTGAGTAATTAGTCCTTCAGCAACCAGTTCTTCATAAAGCGCGTCTGCTTTACTTTCTTCAAGTACCAGAGAGTGGCCTTTACTTAGGTCGTATTTAGCAAGAAAAGTATCGTCAACTCGTGCTTCTATATCAACGATAGTTTGACCAACACCAATAATAGTCGGTCGAAATAGCTTTGGAGCTGACTGCGCTTGGCTAACAGACAGATCTTTCTTGCTAGTTGGGAAATAGTGTTTTGACTTACGTTGTCCAGGGAATCTCATAGTAAACGCTGATGGAACGAAATTTGGCGGCATGATATCACAACGGCTTCAATAATGTTTCATAAAATTGCAGCATTTGTGTGATTTAAGCCGTGGATGAGAAAGGGTGAAATCCAATCTTTAATCAGACTGTTAACCAATGCATAACCCTAATCTTGACAGGGTTTATCAGCCTACTAACCTAAGACTAGTTATAATGATATGGATTGCATATTGAATATTTCGAGCCTAAGCCCAGAGAAAATTCAAGAAGTGCTTGATCGCATGGATTGTTACTTCTTTATCAAAGACAAAAACGGATGTTACACCTACGTCAATGAAGCGGTATGCCAATTGTTCGCTCGTTCTAGAGAAGAGATCATCGGTGCTGATGACAGTCAGTTTTTCTCGATAGAGCAGGCAAGTGACCTAATCAAAAATGACGTGTCGGTTCTGAATGGCAAAACAGTTTCAAACGTTGAAGTGAACACGTTGAAATCGGGTGAGGTTAAGCACTACCAAAATATGAAGTCGCCTCTTTTCAACAGCCAAAATGAGGTGGTAGGCATCTTTGGGTTAGCGATTGATATTTCAAAGACCGTAGCGCGCCACAATGAGCTTGAGTTTCTCGCTATTCGGGATGTGCTAACCGGCCTGTATAATCGTCGATTTCTTGAACTCCAATTAAAGCATGAGATCGCATCATTTAAACGACATGAGCATGACATGTCTTGTTTAATGTTGGATGTGGATGGATTTAAATCCATTAACGACCGATTTGGGCATAGCATTGGAGATTACGTTCTTCAGTCGATAGGTAAGACCCTGCTAGGGGCGGTGCGAGAAGAGGATTTCTGTTTTCGGTTTGGTGGAGATGAGTTCACTATTTTACTTCCAAAAACCTCGCTGCCCGATGCTTATAGATTGGCTGAAAGAGTACGTGAATCAGTAGCAAGTAAAACCCTCTATTCGAGTACTGGTCATCCGTTCAAGATCAAGATAAGTCTTGGTATAGCGTCACTACAAAAAGGGTTGGAAGATCAACTGTTGGCGTTGGCAGATAAAGCCTTGATGGAAGTAAAGCTAAACGCTACAGGGAAGAATACCAGTTACGTATTCTGTGACCATTTAGAGTCCGTCACAAGCTGTAATGGTTGTATACAAGCAGGTCAATGTAAATAATGACTATTGGCGGAAGCGGGTACTTCTAGTTATGAAAGTACCCGCTTAAGTTTTATTGGGCTACTTCAGTAGCCGGCTCAACATAGGCGGCAGTATTCCATAGCGGAACAGTTGAGAGACTGTGCTTAAAGCTGCCCGATGTCTCTTTGGTAGAATATGAAAGATACATAAGCGTTTGGTTATCTTTGTCATAGATTCGACGTACTTTCATGCTCTTAAAGAAAATACTCTTCGATTTCTTGAAGACCACTTCACCTGACTTCGACTTATCAATTTGCGCAATCATCTCTGGTGTTATCTCACCAGTTTGTCGACATGAGATAGAGCTGTCACTTGGGTCGGAAAGGCTTAAGTCAGCTTCAATGCTGGCAATATGGCAAGTGACACCAGTAACAATAGGATCAGTTAGAGTATTGAGTTTGATATCTTTTAATGTGAACATACCCAGCGATACATCACCTACCTCTTTATCACCACAACCGTACAAGGCCAGTGTCAGAGCAGGGACCAGCAAGAGCTTTTTAAACATAGAGAGCATTCCTTTTTATTAACGCTTTTGTATACCATAACCAAGGTTACTCTAAAAATCGAACAGGATTATTATGAAAGATGTCGCAGAACGACTTTATACCAACAAAAATCAATGGCTAGCGAGCCAGATAGACGTTGATTTCCCAACACCTGAAAGCGTACAGGGAAGGGAATTGTATCAGGAGTCGTTGTCGAGCAACTACTTAGAGTCGCTTAACGTGGACTCTGAAAGCGATTTGAACATCGAGTGGCACAAGGTTGATTTTCATAGATTAACAGTCATGTTTGCTTTACTGCAGGCGAAAAGATGGGCGGTTGAACATCATCAGAACGCGATTGTGGAGTTTTTTGCACAGATTATTTTGGACCAGTCGCATGACCTACATCTGGGCTTTGAGGGTGGTGAAGCTTGTGCCGCGGTGTTAGTGACTAAAGAAGACAGCGTTGTTCTTTTCTCGGACTTAGTTACCTGTCATAGCGCACAGGATTTAAGTCCGGAGCAAATTATAGCGTCTCTAATACAAACCTTAGATATTGCAAAAGAATCTGACCTTTGGATTGAAAAACGGTGATCTGCTTGGAAGTTTCGATCATCAAGTAAAACAATATATAAAAACTCACGCCTAGCCCCACATATTAATCAGGGAAGTATATTAATATTTTACGAAAAATAAGTGTTGTAAGGCTTGGTGTTTGATGTCAAAAGTAAAATGTGTGTTGTTTGATTGTGATGGAACACTGGTCGATAGTGAAAGATTGTGTTGTGAGGCGATAGTTGCCACGTTTGAGCAGGTAGGGGTAACGCTAAGCATAGAAGCGGTATCGGATAACTTTTCAGGCGGCAAAATAGCGGACGTTCTATCTTCCGCTCAATCGTTGGCACAAAGCCATGTTTCTCTGGATTTACTAGAACCGATTTATCGTAATGAAACCCAACGTTTGTTTGAGCAAAGGCTGAGACCTATGGATGGGGCATTGGAGTTGCTCTCTTACTTGGAGCAACAAGACATTGAATATTGTGTTGTGACCAACAGTCCACTTTCAAAAGCTCAGAAGATGCTCTCTATTGTTGGTTTGAGTGAGAAATTCAGAGGTAAAGTCATCTCTGCTTTTGATGCCAACAGTTGGAAGCCCGAGCCCGATTTACTTCAATACTCAGTGACCATGATGGGTTTTCTACCGGATGAGTGCGTTTATATTGATGACACATCGAAAGGCGTCAAAATGGGCATAGCGGCAGGTATTAGAACCATACACTTCGCCACTAGTTGTGACTATGAACAGAAAAATGCAACCTGTTTGACGTCAATGAAACAGGTCATTGAGCACATTAGTGAACAGAACAGTTTAGCGTAAAAGGTTTGATTGACGTGGCATTGAACTTTTGTTGGTAGCTACGAGTTGTTTGCTTCGTCAATTCTGTGGTGTAGTAGCCACATTCTGCGCACAAGAACGTTTCGTTATCTTCAGACAACAGGCCTTCATCAGCTCCGCATTCGGGACATAGTCCTGTATATGGTTCTTGTGATTTGCTATGTGACATATCTCTCCTAACTACTCGAAGTTACCTTGACCCTATTAATAGTAATACGAGCTCAAATATCTAGTGTGGAAAACTGCTCGATTTCACGTACTAATGCGACTTATGTCACTAATAGTCATTGTTGGTCGCTATTTGTACAGATGGGATATTGGTTCAATGAATCAATATGCGTGTTGATGGGTAATTTAATATGCATCTGGGTTTGTATTCGGCGTTTCTTTGTCTCTTGAAAATAAACCAACAAAAAAGCCAGCAATGCTGGCTTTTTAATTTGAAATACTGCGTTATGATCAGAGCATACTAAGTGCGATAACGAGTCAGTACTTCTCCCAGTGTAATCGTCGCTTTAGTAAGGTTTGATACGCCCACCTCGCTTTGTTCTGCTACTTCGCGAATGGTACCGGACTGAACTCGAATATCACTGAGCTCTGCTGCGATTTCAGCAGCCACCGAACTTTGTTCCGCCGCTGATGTAGAAATTTGAGTACTCATGTCCATTACTGCGCGAGATGAGTCGGCGATAGAATTGACGTCATGTCCAATTTCCGAAATCAGTGCGCTACTGGATTCGGCTTGCTCTACGGTTTGTTGAGTAATGGCGGCAATATTCTGGCTTTCAGATTGAAGCTTTTCAATCATAGCTTGAATCTCGACCGTAGCTGTCTGAGTTCGACCTGCTAACGTGCGAACCTCATCTGCGACGACTGCGAAGCCTCGGCCTTGTTCACCCGCTCTTGCAGCTTCAATAGCTGCGTTTAATGCTAGTAGGTTAGTCTGTTCAGAGATTGCATTGATGGTAGTAATAACCTCATTGATTTGGGTCGTATTATCCGTCAAAGCCGCTACAGAGTGTGAAGCTTCTTCGATAAACGCAGACAATTGATTGATATCACCGATAGCTTGTTGGACGCGTTGATAGCTAAGCTCAACTTGCTTGGTATCTTCTTCTGCCTGTTCATTTGACTGGCGAGAAATGTTCGACACTTCTTGAGCGGAAGCAGTCATCTGTTCCATGGCTGTGGCAACAGAGTCAAGTGACGCATATTGATTGTTGATTTGGTTGTTACTTTTCGCCATTTCCTCTTGGAAAGAAGACGCTGTTTCTTCCAGGCTGGTTGCAGACGACTTAACGGTGGTGACTAGCTCAGTTAAAGTGTCCATAGCACGGTCTAATGCCACACCTATGGTTCCAAACTCATCGCGGCCAGCGACAAAATTAAGACGAGAGGTTAGGTCGCCATCGGCAATTTTCTGAGTGGTGGAGTAAAGAGTAAATAATGCACCACCGAGGAAAGTGGCTAGCCAATAGCTAAAGATTGAAAATGGCAGTAGCCAGAGATAAGTGAGAGCGAGAGAAGTGAGTGCTTGAGACTTAGCGTTGTCAATTTGTATAGAAGCTGAAGTGGTTAGGCTGTAATTTTTGCCATCTAATCCGCGAGCTGTTGCTGTAACTAGACCGTTATTGATCGAGGATGCTTGGCCTGTGGATTCCATAACGTTGAAGTTCTTCAAAATGCTTAAGTTACCTGCTGCTGAACTTGCTTCTAAATAACTAGATAGCTTGGCTTCAGCATTAGCGATTGCTTGTTGCTCGGCATTTGAGACGCTGTCTTGGTAACGACCGACCGCAGAAAAGGTAAGTGCGGCGAAAAATAGGGCAAACAGTACCCACATCTTGTCATTAATCGACATCTTGATGAACAAGGCGTCGATCTTTCTAAATTTCACTTCTCTCATGATAACTCCGGGAGTGATATTGTTATTTGAATAGACTGATAAAATTAAAGGCCCTCATTGAGGACCTTCAATCTTGGTATGATATCGACATTTTATGAAATACATTTAGCTGCATTCATTTTAAATGTGATAACGATCACTTAACTAGCCGAGTGCAGGGAGGATCTTAAATGTTACAAGTAACTGAGAACCAACAATAATCACACCGATCAACATCGAGGAATAAAGTGCAATGTGTCCGCCAGCGACTTGATAGCCAGTTTCACTTGTAAACTGTTTACGTGTTTTGGCCACCATGATGGTTGGTAGGAAGATAGCCAGTACAGCAAGTGCTATCGCTGCGTAGCCTAGTGCCATGATGAAGCCTTGTGGATAGAACAAAGCAAAACATAGCGGTGGAAGGAATGTCACTAGCGCAGCAATTGCGCGTTGAGAGAATGACAGACCCGCTGTTTGCTTGGTACCATTTTGTTTTGAAGTGAACTTGCTGCCCAAATCTCTCAAGTATTCAAAAAGACCTAAGCTCACACCCAAGAATGATGTTACTAGGGCTAGATCAGCGAATACACCAATAATAGTCGCGAGCTTCTCGACATGGACTGCTTCTGCTAATAAGCCAATTAGGTTAGACAAACCAGAGTTTTCAATCAACGTACTTTGTTGTACCACGCCTAAGGTAACGATTTGCCAAAAAATATAAATAACAAGGGGTAAGCTAGAGCCAATAACAATTGCTTTTTTCAGCGCTTTTGTGTCGCCTTCAAGGTAGTTCACAATCGCAGGAATGCTGCCGTGGAAACCAAAAGAAGTAAAAATGACTGGGATAGAAGCGACAATGAGACCTTGCTGGACGGGCATACTCATCAGGTAGCCTTGGGTGACATTAGGAGCTAGCAGAAATAAAACACTGCTCATTGCGATGAGTTTCAGCGTGAAGAGTACTCGATTGAGTTTATCTACCGCATGAGTACCAATGGTAACTGTTAGCGCGACTAAAACGGTAAAAAGCAGAGTGGCCACGGTTCCTGGCAAACGAATACCAAAAAGCATATCTAAACGGTCAGCGAACTGGCCGCCGCCACCCGCAATATAGGCCGCACAAAGTGCATAGAACAAAAATAGCATGGCGAAACTCGCGATGTATTTGCCTTTTTTACCCAGTACTTGTTTAGCTAATGTGTGTAATGTCGCGGAATGATCTGCGTACTGGTGAAGTTCTACCATCAACAGAGCGGTATAAGCCATTAAGGCCCATAAGGCGAACATGAGTACTAAAGAAGTACCAAAACCAATACCAGCAGAGGCTATTGGAAGGGCGAGCATACCAGCACCAATGGTTGTACCGGCAATAATAAGTGTGCTTCCGAGAACTTTTGATTTCATTGTACAGTCTACTTTACAGCTTGTAGGTTACTTTGCATTATCGTTTTAACGAACACTCAAATTTGAGTCATTAATGCTGAATTTTCGAAGAGTATGCAGTGTAATAATCCAAATAACAAGCATAATGTAAACATAAATTTATCTAGTGTAAATTTTGGTTTACATTAAGTGTTGGAGTAGGAGATTTATTGGCTCCGCAATCGTTTAACAATGAGTTGTATCAAAATAAATGTCGATTTCTCTTGGGTTTCTTACTGTTGTCATATACGTTAGATAAAACTCTATGACGAGTGTTCAAGCGATTTGTAGTTAGCGGTCTGGTGTTTAGGGCTATGAATACAAAGGCGCTTGTTCTAAAACAGGATGACATTATGGAAACACAAACAAACGAAGAAGCACTCGAATGGCTTGATGCTATGGAGATCGGCTTCGAATTACCTGACTGCGAAGAATTGTCGCAAACGGAAGACTAATCAACATTACTACATGCAAACCAGCTCGTACCAATTAACTGTGTGAGCACATAGACTTAAAGCCGCTACACTGAATATATGAATTCGGTTGGAGATGAGATGGTTTGCAACGATTACTACTATTCTGCATTATTTTATTCCCCATACTTTCGGGGTGTTATCTCTACTATTTTAACCTGAACTGGCAGCTGGAAAATCTGGCCGCGTTTATTGTCTTCATTCCCGCGTGTTATCTTATCTTCACGATTGTTCTGATTATCATTAAACAGACCTCAGCAGCGATGATTGCTGCGGTGTTGTCGGTCGCCTCATTGGTTCTATTCGGAACGACGCCACAGTTTATTACTTCTGATGGTTGTGATGAAAATTACGTTAGTGTGATGCAATACAATACCTATTATGACAATCAGCAGCTTGGGAACTTTATTGATTTTGTTCGTGAGCGACGCCCAGATATTTTGGTATTACAAGAAGTGTCCCCGCAACATGGGGAACAGCTTAAACTGTTGAAAGATCTTTATCCTTATCAATATGGTGGGCAGAGGCGAGTCGGTTATCCAAGTGGTCAAATGATACTTAGCCGTGCGCCGTTGTATGGTATGAATACCACCACCTCGATATCGGGGCACAACATTATTCAAGTGGTTTGGCGAGCATCCAACGAACGAGATTTGTTTTTGATAGCTGCCCATCCGCCATCACCGCGATCAGAAGTACTCTGGCGTGAAAGGAATGAAGTGATTGAAGATGTTGTTGATATGGCACAAGCGTCGCCGTTAGATGTGACTATTGTGGTCGGGGACTTTAATTTAGCGAGTACGACAAAGCGATTCAATCAAATACTACCAAGCTTTGACAAGCAACCCGTTGCCAGTTGGCCTAGGTTCATTAAACGTTGGTCGATACCTTTTGTGCCTGTTGTTGCAATAGATCATTTTTGGATAAGGCGCGTCGGTGGCTCACAAAATACTATTTGCTCTCGAGATAGCTTGAAACAGATTCATGGGTCGGACCATGTTCCTGTCGAAACACGTTTTAAGTTATAGGGGAGCAACAAAAAAGCGACCCTAAGGTCGCTCTTTTTTCGTTCATTATAAATTGAACATCATTATTTCTTGCGGCAGTATTCTGCAATCACATACATGGCTTGGCCATTTGCTTTGCCTTGAACGTGTTTAGGGTCATCTGCGTTAACGCTGATGCCACGAATCACAGTACCTTGTTTGATAACTTGAGAAGAACCTTTGATTGGCAGGTCTTTGATGACCGTTACATCGTCACCTTTTTTAAGTTCTACGCCGTTTACATCACGTGGCTTTTCAATGTTTTCATCTAGACCTAGCTCAGCCCATTTTGCTACTTCTTCTTCTAGATACATCATATCAACAAGATCTTGAGCCCAGCCTTCAGCAGAAAGACGTTTAAGTTGACGCCAAGCCATAACTTGAACAGGAGCAACTTGACTCCACATGCTGTCGTTTAGGCAACGCCAGTGATTAACATCCATTGTTTCCGGGTTTTCAATTTGCCCTGTACAAGTGTCACAAAGCATAATCGCGTGATCAACCGTGATTTGGGTATGAGGCGCCACCGCGAAAGGCTTAAGTGCTGTTTCAGCACCACATAGTTCACATTTGTTTTCGCAGCGTTCAAGCATAGTTGCTTCGATAGACATACTTATACCTTTTATTTGGTGAGACGGGCCTAAGCCTCCGTCCGAATAGTTATGTGGTACTTACTTTGAGTATCACCGGTTTGATAGCCGCGCATTATACATGGTTTTAGCCAAAAGTGTGATCGGGAGCGACTAAAACCACGCGATAGACTTTTAGGGCTGTAAGAATATTCTCACTGAGTGAGATTAAACTATGCACCAAGGCAAGGTTTGGGTATGAGTTCAAACTTTTGTTACTCAACAAATAAACAGTTCACATAACCCATTTGTTTCACTAGATAACTATATAGTTTAAGAGTAAATATAAAACTATATAGTTTTATAGGTCTAAGGCATGTTAGGGAAAGTGTATGACGAGAATAAATCTGAACGGTGATTGGCTGTTAACTAGTGAACAAAAACCGGAAGTTGAAGTAACAATGCAAGTACCAGGCGACAATTACTCTGCTCTACTCAAAGCCGGTGTGATTAACGACCCATACTGGGGTTGTAATGAGCAAGAGGTTCAGTGGGTTCGGGAATGTGAGTGGCAAATTAGTCGCGCCTTTGAATTGAGTCAGCAGCAGTTATCCTCTGAGCAGTTACTATTGTGCTTGTCTCGCCTAGATACGGTAGCGAAGCTAGTCATCAACGGAACAGAAGTCGACACTTTTTCCAATATGTTTGTCGCGCGCAGGGTAGACATCAAGCCTTATGTTCAGATTGGTGTTAACACTATTTGCATCACCTTTACGCCAGCTCACCTTGAAGCTAAAAACAGAACTGTGCCATTACCTTTCCCAATACCGTCTTCGATGGGAAGCAATAACCAAATTCCTCATATGAACTTGCTACGTAAAACCCAGTGCCATTCGGGTTGGGATTGGGGAATTTGCCTAGTTGTTTCCGGCATCTATGACGATGTCTTCATCAGCGTGGTTAACGAAGTTAGCCTAGATCGCGTATCAACGGAGCAAATCTGGAAACAGGACGGCTCAGTTGAAGTTGTGGTACAGGTTTACCACCAAGCTGTTTCTGGCGTAGAGATATCTATTGTCTTTGACGAAGTTGAAACGCGAGTTAAAAGCTCAGACGGCGAGGTGACGTCAGTTAGTTTTACCGTTGAGAATCCCAAACTCTGGTGGCCAGCGGGGTATGGTGAGCAGCCGCTGTATGATTTAAACGTCACAATGGACGGTCAAACAATAAATAAACGCCTTGGTTTGCGTAAGCTAGAGCTTAACAATGCAGAGGATGACATTGGCTCGGCTATGGAGTTTCGTATTAACGATTTTCCTATTACTGCGCGTGGTGCTAACTGGATTCCTATGGACGCCATGCCAGCGCGAGAAAGCAAAACTCGTTACGAATGCTTGTTGGGTGATGCTGTGGCTGCCAACATGAATATGATTCGAGTTTGGGGTGGCGGCCAGTATGAAGCCGATATCTTCTATCAAACATGTGATGAGCTAGGTTTGCTGGTCTGGCAAGACCTCATGTTTGCCTGTTCGCTTTATCCATCCACTCAGACATTCATTGACGATGTAGAACCCGAAGTACGCTATCAAGTGCAACGTTTGAAAGATTACGCCTGTATTGCCTTGTGGTGTGGTGATAATGAAGTAATAGGCGCGTTGAATTGGTATGAAGAATCGAGAAACAGCAGAGATCGCTATGTCGTAAATTATGACCGATTAAATCGTAAACTCGCCGATTTTGTCACTCAAGAAGATCCATCACGAAAGTTTTGGTCTTCGTCTCCTTGTAACGGAGAACTCGATTATGGTGATTCATGGCACGATGACGCTCGAGGTGATATGCACTTTTGGGAAGTGTGGCATTCTGGTGCGTCGTTTAATGCATACCATAATATTAACCCCCGATTTTGTTCGGAGTTTGGCTTTCAGTCGTGGCCTTCATTATCAGAAGTAAAAACCTTTGTACCGCAAGAAGATTGGAACGTTACCTCACCTACATTTGAAGGACACCAAAAGAATGCCTCTGGTAATAGCATTATTACCGAGATGTTTACCAGATATTTTCGCTTTCCGGCTAGCTTTGAGCAGATGCTGTATTTAAGCCAAGTTCAACAATCCATTGCGATTAAAACCGGTTGTGAGTACTGGCGCTCTATATCTCCGATTTGTCGAGGAATGTTGTACTGGCAATTAAATGACAACTGGCCGGTAAGTTCTTGGTCAAGTATTGAATACAGCGGTCGCTGGAAACAACTTCATTATCATGCCAAACGTGTATTTGCTCCTACCTATGTACCATTTGTTGAGACTGGTGATGCCCTGACCTTGAGGCTGGTTAATAACCGTAGAACTCCAGAGAAGGTCACAGGTGAAGTGGTGTGGATGAGTTGGAATGGTGAACCACTTGGCAACTGGAATTTGAACCTTGATATCGCACCTGATGAAAACAAAGAAGTTTGGTCGTTGAACAAGTCACAATGGCAGACGCGAGCTGAACATGGTTTCTTCTTTGTCCGCTTCGAATCTCAAGGTGAGTGGAGTCAGAATACATGGTTTGCTAAACCGGAAGTGAAACAGTTGGCCATTAGCAAAGCGCAAATTCAAGTGGAAATCGACGGAAGTGCGATAGTACTAACCTCTGATAAACCAGCGTTTTTCGTTCATTTGGAGCACGATGGTTCTGGGCGATTTAGTGATTCCAGTTTTACTTTGTTGCCTAATGAACCTTATCAGGTTAACTATATTGGTGAGGAGTTAGAGACATTGCTTTCGACGCTACGTGTTTATGACTTAAGCAATAGCTACTAATTAACGTTGACCTTGCTTTGCCCTTAGAGCCAGTGACACTTTTGATGCTGGCTCTTTGTTCAGTGCGTTACAGATCGCCCAACCAGCTTGGGCGACAGAGTCAAGGTCCACGCCTGTTGCGATTCCCAGCTCATGGCAGAGATAGAGCACGTCCTCAGTTGCCACATTTCCAGACGCTCCATCGGCGTAAGGGCACCCCCCAAGTCCGGCGACGCTGCTGTCTATGGTTTGAATACCCATTAGTAGCGCTTGATAAAGATTGGCAAGCGACTGCCCGTACGTATCGTGAAAATGAACGGCCAATTGCGATGTGGAGACATTCTCCAAGACCGCTTCTAACACCCTAGCTATTCTCAGTGGTGTTCCTGTACCGATGGTGTCGCCTAGTGACACCTGATAACAACCCAACTCTATTAGGGTGTCACTGATCGCTGCCACTTGTTCAGGCTTGGTCTTACCTTCATAGGGGCAATCAACGATACACGAGAGGTAGCCACGAACTCTTACGTTGTGTTGATGAGCAGCTTCAATGACGGGAATGAAACGTTGAATGCTTTCTTCAATCGAGCAGTGGATGTTTCGCTGAGTAAAAGACTCAGAACAGGAAGTAAACACGGCCACTTCGTTAGCACCTGCCGAGAGAGCCGCTTCGAAGCCTTGTAAATTAGGCGTTAGGGCAGAGTAGGTGACTTTCTTTTGCTTAGTTATTTGTTGAAAAACATTAGATGAATCTGC
Source organism: Vibrio mediterranei (assembly GCF_900088415.1). GTDB lineage: Bacteria > Pseudomonadota > Gammaproteobacteria > Enterobacterales > Vibrionaceae > Vibrio > Vibrio mediterranei. Next base: position 394,029 of record NZ_FLLQ01000001.1, on the reverse strand, counting down.
CATTTGAGGAATACGTTTTGCCGCCACAAACGCTCCTGACTCAATATGTGTTAGTCCAGCGGCTGTCAGTTGATTGATTAGGTTCACTTTGTGTGACGTGTCTACGTTGTTTTCGTTCTGTAATCCATCTCGCGGACCCACTTCAACAATATTAACGTGACTAGGAAGGACAGGATTAGTAAGGGTAGCCATTAGAATTTACTCCTCTTCTTTCCAAATAGGCGGCACTTTGTCGAAGAAGGCTTGGAGACCTTTCTGACCTTGAGAAGAGGTACGGGCCTCGGCAATAACTTGGCTTGTGAAATCAATCAATTGAGGATCGATTGGATGATTGTGGCAGTGCTGAATCAAAGCCTTAGTGTTTGCTATTGCGTTTGGACTATTGGCAACGAATTTGTCTACCAGTGCATCCACGAAGGGATCTATCTTACTACCTAGTAGCACCTCGTGAACAATTCCAAGCTCCAGAGCTTGAGGGGCGCCCATGACTTCAGCACTCAGCATATAACGTCGAGCATAACGGGCGCCTATGGTACGAATGACGTAAGGTCCAATGGTCGCAGGAACAAGTCCAAGTTTCACTTCGCTAAGACAGAAACGACAGTCGGCATGAGCAACTACAACATCGCAGCAGCACAGTAGACCTAAAGCCCCGCCAAATGCCGAACCTTGAACGACGGCTACGGTTGGAATCGTTAGCGTGTCTAGACGCTTCATTAGTTCGGCAAGTTTTTGGGCATCTTCCAAGTTTTCGTTTTGACTTTTGTTAGCCATGGATTTCATCCAGGCTAAATCAGCCCCTGCGGAGAAGTGCTTTCCGTTACCACGTAACACTAAGCAGCGGATATTCTTGTCGTTCCCAACGCGATGCAGTGCATCGAGCAGATCGGCAACCATCGCGTCATCAAAGGCATTGCTTTTATGTTGACGATCTAACGTCAGATGAGCGACTCCCTTGGTGTCGACGGTAAATTGAATAGCATTAAGTTCAGTCATAGCCGCCGCCCGTTACATTCGAAAGATGCCAAATTCACTATCGAGGATAGGAGCGTTATCAGTAGCATGCAATGCAAGTGTCAAAATACGGCGTGTGTCTTTGGGATCGATAATGCCATCGTCCCAAAGCCTAGCACTGGCGTAATAGGGATGGCCTTCATTGTTATATCGGTCGACGATATTTTGTTTGTAGCTTAGCTCTTCCTGTTCAGGCCATTGTTGATCCTGACGTTTCTTCACCTCACGTTTTACTTGAGTGAGTACGTTGGCCGCTTGTAATCCCCCCATCACTGAGATACGCGCATTTGGCCACATCCACATCATTGTTGGGTCGTAGGCTCGGCCACACATGCCGTAATTGCCTGCGCCATAAGAACCCCCAATGATGATAGTGAATTTGGGCACATCGGCACAGGAGACCGCCATGACCAGTTTGGCACCATGTTTTGCTATACCGCCTTCTTCATATTGCTTGCCGACCATAAAACCGGTGATATTTTGTAGAAAAAGCAGAGGGACTTTACGTTTGGCGCACAGTTCAACAAAATGCGCGCCTTTTTGGGCTGACTCGGAAAATAAGATGCCGTTGTTGGCAACAATTCCAATGAGTCGTCCAGCAATTCGAGCAAAACCACAGACTAAGGTTGCTCCGTAAAGTGCTTTGAACTCGTCAAACTCAGAGTCATCGACGATTCGAGCTATCACTTCACGGACATCGAAAGATAATCTTAAGTCACTGTTTACGATGCCATATATCTCACTTGGGTCATAACTAGGTGACCCTGTTTTTGTAGCGGTGTGGCTAGCTGGTAACGTATTGCTTACGTTAGTGCTTGTAACGGCTTGTCGGGCTAACTCCAAAGCATGTTGTTCGTTGTGGGCGTAATAGTCAGCGACACCGGACTTTTTACAGTGTACGTCCGCGCCACCAAGTTCTTCATCAGTCACTTCTTCTCCGGTCGCTGCTTTTACAAGAGGTGGGCCAGCGAGAAAAATCGTACTTTGATTTTTGACCATAATGGATACGTCAGCCATAGCGGGAACATACGCGCCTCCAGCGGTACATAGACCGAGTACCACAGCGATTTGCGGTATGCCTTTAGCTGACATTCGAGCTTGATTAAAGAAAATGCGCCCGAAATGATCCTTGTCTGGAAACACTTCGGCTTGGTGAGGCAAATTTGCTCCCCCAGAGTCTACAAGATAGATACAGGGAAGGTGGCAGCGCGCCGCTATTTCTTGGGCTCGAAGGTGCTTTTTGACGGTCAGCGGGTAGTAGGTTCCGCCTTTAACAGCGGGATCGTTAGCAATGATCATACATTGAGTGTTGCAAACCGTACCAATTCCAGCGACGACTCCTGCACAAGGCACTTTGTCCTCGTATACCTCCCATGCTGCAAATTGACCAATTTCAAGGAAATCAGAATGCTGATCGAGCAGGGCATCAATACGTTCGCGAACCGGGAGTTTTCCTTTTGCACGTTGACGTTGAATGGCTTTTTCGCCACCGCCTTCCGCGATGGTTGAAAGGTCGGTTTCAAGCTGTGCCACGAGCGCATTCATCGCTTTTTGGTTTTTTAGATAAAGCTCTGAGTTGGGTTTCACTTTACTGACAATTTTAGTCATAAATCCCTCCGCTATTGCGACTCTTGGAACAGCTCTCGGCCGATAAGCATGCGGCGGATTTCTGATGTGCCGGCACCGATTTCATATAGTTTGGCGTCACGCAACAAACGCCCTGCTGCATATTCATTGATATAGCCATTCCCGCCTAACAATTGGATTGCATCTAATGCCATTTGTGTCGCAAGTTCCGCATTGTAGAGAATGACACCAGCAGAATCTTTTCGAGTAATTTCACCTCTATCGCAGGCGTTGGCGACCGCATACAAATAGGCACGTGCTGCATTGCAGCGTGTATACATATCAGCGAGTTTTGCTTGGACCAATTGAAACTCACCAATAGGGCGGCCGAACTGTTTTCGTTCGTGAACGTAGGGGACAACCAAATCAAGGCAGGCCTGCATGATACCCAACGGACCCGCTGCTAGTACGACACGCTCGTAGTCAAGCCCGCTCATCAGTACTTCAACACCGTGATTGACTTCCCCTAGAACATTTTCTAGGGGTACTTTGCAGTTTTGAAACACAAGTTCGCAGGTGTTGGAGCCTCTCATACCAAGTTTGTCGAGTTTTTGTGCGTGGCTGAATCCTTCTAATTGCTTTTCGATAATGAAAGCAGTAATACCGTGTTGAGCCGCCGAAGGGTCAGTCTTGGCGTAGACCACTACCACATCCGCATCTGGACCATTGGTAATCCACATCTTGCAGCCATTAAGCACAAAATGGTCACCATGCCGTTCTGCGCGAAGCTGCATGCTTATAACATCTGAGCCTGCATTCGCTTCACTCATGGCTAATGCACCAATGTGAGTACCATCAACGAGTTTTGGGAGGTATTTTGCTCGCTGGGCATCATTACCATTTCGAAAGATTTGATTAACGCAAAGGTTGGAGTGAGCACCATAACTGAGGGCAATGGAAGCAGAAGCCCGGCTGATTTCTTCTAGGGCGATGACATGAGCAAGATACCCCATGGCGGCACCACCATATTGCTCGTCAACGGTTACGCCGAGTAGACCCATCTCACCAAGCTCTGGCCAGAGGTGGTTTGGGAATGCGTTATCCGCATCTACTTGTGCAGCGATAGGGGCGATGCGTTCGCGAGCAAAAGCACTGACATGCTCGCGCAGTAAGTTGATGGATTCATCAAGCCCAAAGTTCAGTGGGCTGTACTGATTAATCATAGAACCTCCCTTTATCTGGAAGAGACTCTACATCCTGTTACTTTGGCAATGAATCACAGCGTCAGAAGCAATTAGCTTGTTTTCTGCTTTCCTAAGGCTTCGATACAACGTTTCTTTGCCACAGATAAGTCTTCCAGTAGTGCATTAATGTCTTCAAGTTGGCGTTTTAAAACCGCTTCTTTTTCATCAATGATGATGAGCATTTGCGTGAGCTGATGCTCTCCCTGATGTGTGTCATAAAGCTCAAATAACTCGCGTATCTCCGCAAGAGAGAACCCAAGTCTTTTACCGCGCAGTATTAACTTCAAGCGAATCTTGTCTCTTCGTTGATAGATTCGCATCGTGCCTTTACGGTCAGGTTGTATTAATCCTTCATCTTCGTAAAAACGAATGCTGCGAGTTGTTACATCAAATTCTTTTGCGAGCTCGCTGATCTTATAAGTTTCCATCGGTTACTGCTCTCCGAACTATGTTTTGGTCAGGCTTCGCGACCACTGCATTAATTTTAAAAGTCATTACCCAGTCGTTTGATGTAGTGATGTCCGACATTGGCGTAATGAAAAAATGATACGTTATTAAGTTGTTTCTTTACGTTTACGTAAATGTTAGTGCTATGCTTACTCATACGTCAAGGAAATAGTCGAGAATGCAGTTTAAAGACCAACGTCGTCACAAGGGCACAAGGAGAGAGTAATGCATCAACGAGAAGTCTGGATTGTCGCTGCAAAACGAACACCGATGGGACGGTTTCAAGGTGAACTGTCGTCATTCACTGCTCCACAGTTGGGAAGTGCTGCGATAAAGGCGGTGTTGAATGATGTTACTTTAGACCGATCTTCCGTTGATGAACTCTTGATGGGATGTGTGTTGCCTGCTGGGTGTGGTCAAGCGCCAGCAAGACAGGCTGCTCTAGGTGCTGGAATAGCGGAGTCGGTTCCTTGTACCACGATTAATAAGGTATGCGGCTCTGGCATGAAAACGGTAATGCTTGCCCATTCGATGATTCAATTTGGCGAGGCAAACTGTGTGATCGCTGGTGGTATGGAAAGCATGACCAACGCGCCTTACTTGTTGCCCAATGCAAGACAAGGGATGCGAATCGGACACAAGTCTGCGTACGACCATATGTTTACCGATGGTTTAGAGGATGCCTATGAAGGCAAGCTAATGGGCATGTACGGTCAAGCCGTCGCGGATGAGCTTGGTTTCTCTCGCGAGCAAATGGACAGCTGGGCGACCATGTCTGCAGAGCGTGCGCTCAATGCGCAGCAACAAGGTTTATTTAGCAACGAAATAGCGCCACTCGATAGCCAGCACCATGAGCCCATTAATGAAGATGAATTACCAAAAACCATCAATCTCGACAAAATTCCAAAGCTGAAACCCGCCTTTAGTCAACATGGCACTATTACCGCAGCGAACTCAAGTGCTATCTCTGACGGAGCGGCTGCGCTCCTACTGATGGAAAAAGAGCAGGCTATAGCTCTGCAGCTCAAGCCTTTAGCCATTATTAAAGGACATGCATCGTTTGCCAGAAAGTCTAGTGAATTCACCCTGGCCCCCGTTGGAGCTATCAAACAGTTACTTACTAGACTCGAATGGCGCGTGGATGACGTGGATGGATGGGAGATCAATGAGGCGTTTGCTGTCGTCACGCAAATAGCGGTGAATCATTTTAAATTGGATAGCGACAATGTGAATGTGAATGGAGGAGCCTGTGCGTTAGGTCATCCTCTTGGTGCAAGTGGCGCACGAATACTGGTTACTCTAATTCATAGTTTGAAAGCAAAATTAGCGAGTTCAGAGTGCGAGAAAAGCTCGCTCAAAGGTGTAGCTGCATTGTGTATTGGTGGTGGGGAAGCGACCGCAATAGCTGTGGAAATTCCACGTTAATACGGAGAGGGAGATCATGAGTGAGAAAGTGCCTTTGTTTATCGACGGTGAATGCCGTCAATCATTAGCATCTGAATGGCTAGACGTCACCAATCCAGCGACCAATGAAATCATTGGCTCGGTACCAGTCACGCTAGACATTGAGATGCAGCGTGCTATTGAAAGTGCCTTACAAGCGCAAAAGGATTGGAAAGACGTACCTGTTTCTGAACGCGCGCGAGTGATGCTTCGTTATCAGCATTTACTCAAGGAACATCATGATGATATCGCTGAATTGCTTTCAAAAGAGACAGGCAAAACATTGGCGGATGCCAAGGGAGATGTTTGGCGTGGCATTGAGGTCGTCGAGCAAGCCGCCAATATTGCCAGCAATATGATGGGAGAGACCGTCGAGAATGTAGCGACAGACATAGATGGCTTTTCTATTGTTCAGCCTCTTGGCGTTTGCTGTGGCATTACGCCTTTTAACTTTCCAGCCATGATTCCGCTTTGGATGTTTCCTATTGCGATTGCGGCCGGAAACAGCTTTATCCTCAAACCCTCTGAACAGGTGCCGCTAACATCCATAATGCTCGCCGAGTTATTTCAGCAGGCGGGTGCACCTAGCGGAGTTCTTCAAGTGATTCACGGTACTAAGCCTCAAGTGGATTATTTGCTGAAACATCCAGATATCAAAGCCATATCATTTGTAGGCTCGGTACCGACCGCTCAATACATCTATCAAGTAGGCACTCAACACCATAAACGGGTTCAAGCATTTGCAGGGGCTAAAAATCATATGGTGGTTATGCCGGATGCAAATAAAGCTCAGGTAATAAATAACCTTGTAGGAGCATCCGTCGGAGCGGCGGGGCAGCGATGTATGGCGATTTCAGTCGCTGTATTTGTTGGTTCCTCTAAGCAATGGATAGCTGAACTGAAAGTTGAAATGGCGAAGATTAAACCTGGATCCAAAGAGGATCCTGAAGCTGCTTACGGTCCATTAATCAGCCAACAGGCTAAGCAGCGAGTTTTGTCTTTTATTGAGGAAGGTAAGCAATCTGGAGCGATATGCGAACTCGATGGTAGTCACTGTAGAGTAGATGGCTATCCCAATGGCAATTGGGTTGGCCCCACCTTGTTTAGCGGTGTTACGACTGACATGTCTATCTACCAACAAGAAATTTTTGGTCCGGTTTTAGTGTGCGTTGAAGTGGATACGCTCGAACAGGCGCTTGAGCTAGTAAATCGAAATCCCTACGGTAACGGTACTTCAATTTTCACTGCTAGTGGCGCTGCTGCAAGGAAATATCAACACGAAGTGCTTGTCGGTCAGGTAGGGATCAATGTTCCTATTCCCGTGCCATTACCATTTTTCTCTTTCACCGGATGGCGTGGGAGTTTTTATGGTGATCTGCATGCTTACGGTAAGCAAGCTGTGCGCTTCTATACGGAAACCAAAACAGTCACGTCGCGTTGGTTTGAAGATGATATTCCTGATGGACCTAATTTGACGATTCAACTTAAGTAGTTTCACTGCGGAAAATCGCAGAGCGCTTAAATCATGAAAGTGGATGGTGAGGTAATGCTATGGATTTTGAACTGAATGAAGACCAACGAGCGTTTTCGGAGACGGCTTTTCAGTTTGCCAATGAGCACTTAATGCCTAATGCAGCACAATGGGACGAAGAATGTATCTTCCCTAAAGAGGTGTTAAAGCAAGCTGGTGAATTGGGCTTTTTGGCACTGTATACACCAGAGCAAGAAGGCGGTTTAGGATTAAGTCGTCTTGACTCGTCTATTGTGTTTGAAAAGCTAAGCATGGGTTGTACCTCCACCACGGCCTTTATGACCATCCACAATATGGTGACATGGATGGTAGCCAGTTTTGGCACGGAAGAGGCTAAGCAGGTGTTTTGTCCTAGTTTAATTAGTGGAGATTGGCTGGGGTCTTACTGTTTAACGGAGGCGACTGCGGGATCAGATGCGGCTTCATTGCTGACAACTGCTGAGAGACAAGACGACAGTTACATCATTAACGGTTCAAAAGCCTTTATCTCAGGAGGTGGAGAGACCGATGTACTAGTGGTAATGGCAAGAACGGGTGGCACTGGTGCTAAAGGTATTTCGGCATTTGTTGTACCCGCAGATTGTGATGGAGTCAGTTATGGACGCAAAGAGCCTAAGATGGGCTGGAATAGCCAACCAACGCGAGCCATCACATTCGATAACGTTGTTGTCCCTGCGAAATATCGCTTAGGTGAAGAGGGACAAGGTTTTACCTTTGCTATGAAAGGGCTGGATGGCGGGCGAATCAATATCGCGACTTGTTCCGTAGGAACAGCACAGCATGCGTTAAATCAAGCTGCTCAGTATCTTCATGAACGAAAGCAATTTGGAAGTAGTTTAAGCCAGTTTCAAGCTTTACAGTTTAAGTTGGCAGACTTAGCAACGGAGCTGGTCGCGGCGAGACAGATGGTACGTTTAGCGGCATTTAAACTAGACAATCAGCATCCAGATGCGACGACCTATTGCGCGATGGCGAAACGATTCGCAACCGACGTTGGATTTAAAGTGTGCGATGGTGTGTTGCAACTCTTTGGTGGTTACGGCTACATCAAAGAATATTCGCTTGAGCGTCATTTCAGAGACGTAAGAGTGCATCAAATCTTAGAAGGGACCAACGAGATTATGCGCTTGATCATTGCAAGACGAGTTCTAAGCGACGCATTCGCTATTGAGTAACGCATTCAACACGGAGGAAACAAGATGTCAGAGGTTAGTTCGATTCCTTATACCATTGATAACCATGTGGCTGTGTTAACTATGCACAATCCACCCGCCAATACATGGACTTGTGAAAGCTTAGTGCGCCTTAAACAATTAATATTTGAGCTAAATGATAACAAAGATGTCTATGCGTTGGTTATCACTGGCAACGGAGAGAAATTCTTTTCCGCCGGTGCTGATTTGAAGGTGTTTGCTCAAGGGGACAAAGAAAGTGCTTGCACCATGTCAAGAGTGTTTGGTGAAGCGTTTGAGGCGTTGTCAGGTTTTCGTGGCGTGTCAATTGCCGCCATTAACGGCTATGCAATGGGCGGCGGTTTAGAGGTAGCGCTCGCTTGTGATATTCGAATCGCAGAGCAACAGGCCGTTTTAGCACTTCCGGAAGCCAAAGTCGGCTTACTACCATGTGCGGGGGGAACGCAAAACCTTACGGCTCTGGTAGGTGAAGGCTGGGCAAAACGAATCATTTTGTGTGGAGAGCAAGTATCGGCACAAAAAGCACTGGATATAAGATTGGTTGAAGAGGTTGTTGAAAGGGGTAAGGCGCTGTCTGTCGCAGTAGCGTTGGCAGAGCAAGTTGCTCATCAATCACCTAGCTCGGTAACGGTATGCAAGACATTGATTCAGTCAAATCGACACGATTTTATTTCTCATGGTTTAGTCAAAGAACGAGAGCTGTTCATCCGATTGTTTGATACCGAGGATCAGCGAGAAGGGGTGAATGCTTTTCTAGAAAAAAGACCACCCGAATGGAAGAACAGCTAGGAGAGCAAAATGTCAGATACGGTGAATTTTCAAGAACTTCCCTGTGGTGAAGACGGCTATGTAGTTGCTATAGCCACGTTAGATAACAGTACCTCATTAAATGCACTCACTCACAATATGATTGTGCTACTGAAACAACAACTCGAAAAGTGGCATCAGGACGAGCGAGTGGTGTGTGTGGTTTTGGACGGTGCGGGTGAAAAGGCGTTCTGTGCGGGTGGCGATGTACGAGCCATGCACACCATGATGAAAACGGAACCAGCAGATGTGGCCAAAGCGTACTGCGAGCAGTTTTTTAGGGTGGAATATGAGTGCGACTACCTCATTCATAGCTACTGTAAGCCTATCATTGGTTGGGGAGACGGTATTGTGATGGGCGGAGGAATGGGGCTGTTTATGGGAACCAGCCATAAGGTTGTCACGCCTGCATCACGTTTAGCGATGCCGGAAATTAGCATCGGCCTCTTTCCCGATGTGGGGGCAACTTACTTCCTTAATCAACTTGAAGATCGCTTGGGCCTGTTTTTAGGACTGACTGGCGTCATGTTTAATGCCACGGATGCGATGGACATTCATATGGCGGACCATTTAGTTGTCCCTGATGCTAAAGAGAAGTTCATTAATCAGTTGCAAGAAACCGATTGGAACTGTGTCGAAGATAGTTACGAATTTATCTCCGAATGTTTAGATAAATTGGCCGCCAAAGATAAGTCCAACTTGCCAGCACCTCAGTTGAAACCGCGCTTGAATGAAATTTGCGCGGCATGCAACGCAACCGACATTGGGACGGTATTCACTAATATTATGGCGTTACCGGGTAACGAAAAGTGGTTGGCAGCAGCGAAACATAACCTAACTGGGGGCAGTCCTATTACTGCTCATATCTGTTTTCGACAAATTAATGACTATAGCCATTTATCGCTTGCGGATTGTTTTCGACTCGAACTGATTCTCGGTGTTAGGAGCGCTACATTAGGGGAATTTGAAGAAGGGGTGCGTTCACGTCTAGTTGACAAAGACGGCGCACCACATTGGAAGTATCCAAACATTAACTCAGTTGATAAAGCCGTAATTGACGAGTTGTTCACCTCATTGTGGCGAGAGCAAGAACATCCTCTATTTCAGCTTGGTCGGGTTTAAGGAGAAGCGCTATGAATCAGTCAGAGTGTAATACCATTGCGTTTGTTGGGCTTGGTAACATGGGCGGTCCTATGGTGGAAAACCTGTTAAAAGCCGGTTTATCCGTCAATGTCTTTGATCTTGTCCCTGAGCTTGCTAAGAAGCTTGAATCTGTCGGTGCGAAGGCATTTAACAGCCTAGAAGCGGCGGTTGAAAATGTTGATGCGGTAATAACCATGCTTCCAGCGGGAGAGCATGTGCGAGCGGTGTATTTAGGTGACCATCATGGAGGTGAAGGGCTACTCAAACTGGTAAAACCGGGTACATTCCTTATAGATTCTTCGACAATTGATCCGGATTCCGCAAAGTTAGTTGCTAAAGAGGCAACCAAAAATGGATTGAGTTTTGTTGATGCGCCTGTCTCTGGTGGCGTAGCAGGTGCCAAAGCTGGAACGCTTACATTTATTGTCGGTGGTACTGAGCAAGCGTTTGAAACCTCACAACAAATCTTAGCTCATATGGGGAAGAACATCTTCCATGCAGGGCAAGCCGGTGACGGCCAAATGGCTAAAATTTGTAATAACTTGTTATTGGGCATCGTCATGTCTGGAACTTGTGAAGCCTTGAGCCTTGGGGTCGATAACGGTCTCAACCCTGAGGTACTATCAAATATTATGCAACAGAGCTCTGGAAGAAACTGGGTTTTAGAACTATATAACCCTTGTCCGGGAGTAATGGAATCTGCTCCAGCGAGCAATCAGTACGCTCCGGGCTTTATGAGTAAGTTGATGTCAAAAGACTTGGGATTAGGGATGCAGGCTGCGGCTAATAGCCAATCTGCTGTTCCTATGGGCGCATTAGCGCGTAATCTCTACGCATTTCATAACAATAATGGCAATGCAGAGTTAGATTTCTCCAGTCTGTTTGAGTATTTTCGTAGTGAAAGGGAGAAGTAGATGGAACTGAAACAGAGCGTTATCGCCATTACCGGTGCTGGCCAAGGATTAGGTCAAACAATGGCGACAAGTCTCGCACAACAAGGAGCGCATCTCGCATTGATGGACGTGAACCTTGAAGCGTTGGCACAGACCAAACAGTTGTGTGAGGATTTAGGGGTTAAAGCACAAATCTATCAAGTAGATGTGACCAATGAAGAGCAGGTGGAATCTGTATTTAGTGACATTGTCACTGATTTTGGGGCGCTAAATGGTTTGATTAATAATGCCGGTATTCTTCGCGATGGCATGTTAGTTAAAGCGAGAGATGGTGAGATATCTAAGATGTCTTTAGACCAGTTCAACTCGGTCATTAACGTCAATCTCACCGGTACGTTTTTGTGTGGCCGTGAAGCCGCAGTAAAAATGATCGAAACGGACTCGAGAGGCGTTATTATCAACATCTCAAGTGTGTCGAGAGCAGGTAATATGGGGCAAACTAACTACGCCGCTTCTAAAGCGGCGGTGGCGACCATGGCTTCCGTTTGGGGGAAAGAACTTGCGCGCTATGGCATTCGCGCTGCTGCCATTGCTCCGGGTGTCGTTGAGACATCAATGACCGCGCAAATGAAGCCAGAAGCTCGTGAAAGACTTGAGCATATGGTTCCAGTAAGACGAATGGCCGATCCGTCAGAGATCGCTCATACGGTGCGTTTTATACTGGAAAATGAATACGTGAATGGTCGCGTCATCGAAGTGGATGGCGGTCTAGTGATTTAACCACCTTTGTTCTCATTGACGATTACATAGCTTGATAATTTGGACCGCCACCGCCTTCTGGTGGGGTCCATTTTATATTGGCTGATGGGTCTTTAATATCGCAAGTCTTGCAGTGTAGACAGTTACTGGCGTTGATTTGCAGCTGTTTGCGACCTTCCACTTCAATAATCTCATACACACCAGCAGGACAATAGCGCTGACTAGGCTCGTCAAACTGTGGAATATGGCTATCGGTGACCACATTGACATCGAGAAGTTGCAGATGACACGGTTGATTCTCTTCATGTTGGGTACCAGACATATAAACCGAAGAGGGTTTGTCAAAACTCAATACGCCATCGGGCTTTGGGTAGGTGATGTTAGGCACTCTGCTTTTATGTGCTAACTGTGAGTGATCATCACTGGCGTCAGTCACTCTCCAAGGAATCGGGCGATTGAATAAACGTGTCCATACATTTTGTTCGAGCACGTTGAGCATGCCCCCTATAGGTTCGCCGAAACGATGCAAGTTAGCGCCAAAGTTTTGTGTGTCGCTGAGTTCTTGATGGAGCCAAGACGCTTCAAATAAGGTTTGATAATCCGCTTCATTATGCGCGCATCCCTTCGCGAGTTGCTGATAAACCGCCTCGGCAGATAACATGCCGGACTTCATTGCGGTATGGGTGCCTTTTATTTTGCCCATGTTCAGCGTGCCGGCATCGCAACCAATGAGCAGCCCTCCAGGGAACTGCTGTTTGGGGAGCGAACGAAGGCCACCTTTAGCGATGGCTCTTGCACCAAACGATAGACGTTCACCATCACGAAGGTATTTCGCAATGGCTGGGTGATGTTTGAAGCGTTGAAATTCGTCAAAAGGGCTTAGGTGAGGATTGGTATAATTGAGGTCGACAATTAGACCAACAGCGATCTGATGATTGTCCAGGTGGTAGACGAAGCTGCCTCCGGTGGCTTTAGAATCGTGCAAGGGCCAACCGACGCCATGAATGACTTTGCCTTTAGCGTAGTGGGGCTGCTCATCGGGTAGTTGCCAAACTTCTTTAAAACCTAAAGCGTAATGCTGTGGCTGCTTGTCCTGATCGAGCTTAAATCTCTGAATAAGTTCCTTACCTAAATGACCACGCGCACCTTCAGCGAAAATGGTGTACTTACCCCTTAATTCGATACCTGCTTCAAACGTGCTTTTTTGTTCTCCGTTCTTATCTAACCCCATATCTGAAGTACACACACCAACCACTGCGCCTGTATCGGAATAGATAACGTGTTGCGCTGCAAAACCAGGGAAGATTTCAACGCCAAGTCGTTCTGCCTGCTCTGCAAGCCATTGACACAACAAGCCAAGACTAATGATGTGATTCGATTCGTTGTTGTGCAGTGTAGTTGGCGTTAGAAATGAAGGTATGTTTAAGTGATTGTATTGGGTGGTCAGATAAATGAAGTCATCTTGCTGGACAGGATTGTTCACTGGCGCGTTTAGCGATTTCCAGTCAGGAATAAGCTCATCAAGCGCTCTGGTTTCAAACACTGCACCAGAGAGGATATGAGCCCCAATTTCGGCACCTTTCTCAATCACACATACCGATAGCTCTGACTCGTTTTGCGTCGCAAGCTGAATAAGATGGATGGCACTAGCAAGCCCCGCAGGACCGGCACCAACTATAACCACGTCAAATTCCATGCATTCTCTTTCCATGTTCACCACCTAATTTTGCAAAATGGATCCATTTTGGAACTCTACGTATAACTATAGTGCAGTTGACGTAAACGTAAACTTTACTAAGCTCAAATAGTAACCATTAGGCTTGTTCGTTTTATCCAAGGAGTCGGTATGAAGGTGTTAGTTGCTGTAAAGCGTGTCGTTGATCCCTATGTAAAAGTTCGTGTCCTTAAAGATGGTAGTGGCGTTGAAACCGCTAACGTCAAAATGTCGATGAATCCTTTCTGTGAGATTGCTGTGGAAGAAGCCATAAGACTTAAAGAGTCTGGCTCTGTAGACGAAGTAGTGGTCGTGAGTATTGGTGATAAGACAGTGCAAGAAACGTTGCGCAATGCCCTTGCTTTGGGAGCTGACAGAGCGATCCATATAGAAGCGGCAGCATCACCTGAGCCTTTAGCTGTAGCAAAAATCTTGAAAGCGATGGTTGAGAAAGAACAGCCAACATTGGTTCTACTAGGTAAACAATCGATCGATACGGACAACAATCAAGTTGCGCAAATGCTAGCGGCTTTGACGAGTAGACCTCAAGGAACGTTTGCCTCGCAAGTCATACTGTCGGGTGAGCATATTGAAGTCACTAGAGAGATAGACGGGGGACTGGAGACCTTGAAACTGACATTGCCAGCCATCATCAGCACTGATTTGAGGTTGAACGAACCTCGTTATGCGTCCTTACCTAACATCATGAAGGCCAAGCGCAAGCCACTTGATGTTATCGATGTTGACTCATTGGGCGTGAACGTGAGTCCGAAACATCAGGTTTTGGAAGTCTTAGCTCCCAAAGCGCGTCCAGCAGGCGTGAAAGTCGCAACTGTAGATGAGTTGATCGATAAGTTAACGAATGAAGCAAAAGTACTTTAAGCCGGTGAGTATCAAGGAGAAAGGATTATGAATACGCAAATTCTTGTTATTGCAGAGCACGATAACCACAGCGTAGCGCTTGATACCTTTAAAACGCTATCCGCAGCGGCGCAAATAGGTGGTGACATTTCGGTGCTTGTCATGGGGTATCAATGTCAGGAGGTAATAGAGCGTATTGGCCACTGCGATATCGTCAAGCAAGTGATCGTCGCCGACGATGAACAATTTAGTCATTTACTTGCTGAGAACGGAGCACCAATAGCGGTGCAGCTTGCCAAAGACTTTACACATATTTTGGCTCCAGCGACGACATTTGGGAAAAATCTGCTACCACGCATTGCTGCGCTGCTCGACGTCGGCCAGCTATCTGATGTCGTGGAAATTGTGACGGCAGATACGGTTATTCGTCCAATCTATGCCGGTAACGCGCTAGCGAAAGTGAAGTCGACAGAGGAAAAAATACTCATGACGATACGCGGTTCGGCGTTTGAAGCAGTGGGGCATGACCCCGCGAATCAAGCGACAGTGATAACGGTCGGCGGTCATGATGTTGGGAATGGTCTTTCTGCATTTGTCTCTCAGCAACAAAATGAAAGTGAGCGCCCTGAATTGGCGGCTGCTCGTGTTGTTATTTCAGGTGGGCGTGGTGTAGGCAGTAAAGACAACTTTACTTTGGTGGAACAGCTCGCTGATAAACTCGGTGGTGCTATTGGTGCGTCGCGAGCTGCGGTTGATGCAGGGTTTGTTTCAAATGACCTGCAAGTTGGTCAGACGGGCAAAATAGTCGCACCGGATTTGTACATTGCTATCGGTATTTCAGGCGCGATCCAACACATGGCAGGGATGAAAGACTCTAAAGTGATCGTCGCGATAAATAGTGATCCTGAAGCGCCCATTTTCCAAGTTGCGGACTACGGATTAGTAGGAGACCTGTTTGAGATTATGCCGGAGCTTATCGACAAAGTACCTTAAGAGCTTAGGTTAAACACCGAGTCGCTACTATGCTGTTAGGACAATTCCTACAGCGTGTTTGAGGCTGGTGATTACTCGATAATGTACTTCTAAGCTATTGAATAGCCGCTACTATTTATCCTTTAAGTGTGAATTGGTAGAGAAGTTGTTTTCGGGCGCTAACTTTTTGTTATGAATATCGTCGATTTCGTATAGGATGCGCCACCCGCAGTTTTTCGTCGGCAACGACTAGGCATACATGTCCGCCAATTCTCTCTATACTGATCTTTCTGGTTACTACGACCTAATGTGTGTCGATATTGATTACCAAGCGCAGAGTCATAACGTAAAACGATTGCATCAATTGTTTGGAAACCAAGGAAATACTCATCTTGATTTAGCATGTGGCACTGGCCCTCATGTTCGTCACTTTATTGATTATGGTTATCAAAGTAGTGGTTTGGATATCAATCAACCTATGTTGGATTTCGCGTCGGTTAGATGTCCGGAAGCTCAGTTTTCGCTGCAAAATATGAGCGAATTTACGGTTACACAGCCACTTGATTTGATTACCTGTTTTCTCTATTCGATTCACTACTGTGACGGGATAGAAAGGCTTAATCAGTGCATCAATAGTGTATTCAATGCTCTGTCCGTCGGTGGCGTATTTTGCTTCAATGCGGTTGATAGGCTAAAAATCAATAACCATTCTTTTGTTCAGCATTCCGCAGAGAGCGAAGGCAGTAAATTTACGTTTCGTTCAGGTTGGTATTATGAAGGCCAAGGTGAGCGTCAGGCACTTAAGCTTAACATTGAAAAAACCACAGGTGACGAAACGCAAAGTTGGTTTGATGAACACCCGATGGTGGCTTTCACTATCCAAGAACTAAAAGCACTATTAGAACCGCTATTCGACGTGCACCTGTTTGAACATGATTATGAAAAAATCACGCCTTGGGATCAGCAATCGGGCAATGTTCTAGCGGTTTGCATTAAGAAGTAGCAGCATTGTGCTAGGTTGCATCGAGAGTAAATAAATCAAAGTTCGTTAAATATGCAACCTAGCTATCATATTGAACACCCTTAACTTGAAGCGAGTGCACTTCGCTTGCAGGATAATGCACTCTGTTTTAAGTCACTAAGGAATGTTTGATGGCTGGTATTACCGAGCTAGAGCAGTTATTGAGCTCTATGAGTCCATGTCTTCTCGAAGACGAAGTCGTATTCTGTCATGTGAAAGGAACACTTAAGGAATATACAAAACTCGAGTTGATTGCTACCTTCATTGAAGCGGAAGGCCTCACACTTGTCCTACCTAAAGCCGAAGCTGTTAAAGCGAAATTGAGTTTTGAGTCAGTATTTCAACAAATTACGCTTAATGTTCATTCTAGTCTTGAAGCTGTAGGTCTAACCGCAGCCGTCGCATCAAAATTGGCGGAAAGAGGCATTAGTGCCAACGTCATCGCTGCCTACTACCACGACCATATTTTTGTGCCATCACTAGATGCTCAAAACGCTTTACTCGCTTTACAAGAGTTTAGCGACGACAAATCCAGTAATGATGGAGCATCTAATGACTGCTGCCATTAGAGCTAAAGCCGTTTGCCTTTTTCGACATAACGGAAAGGTGTTACTTGCAGAAGGTTACGACCCCACAAAAGACCAGCACTACCTGATCCCCGTTGGTGGTGGCATTGAGTTTGGTGAAACGTCGCGAGAGGCCGCTGAACGAGAAGTAAAAGAAGAAATCGGCGCAGATGTAACCTCCCTTGAACTTCTTGGCGTTAGTGAGAACCTCTTTACCTTCGATGGACGCTCTGGACATGAGATTGTGTTTGTCTATCAGGGGCGATTTGTTGATCAAGGTTTCTATCAAAAGACGCATGTCGACGGGATTGAAACTAATGGAGTGGAATTTGTCGTTAAATGGGTTGAAGAAAGCGAGTTATTAGCAGGAAAGATACCGCTGTATCCAGACGGTATCTTAGAAATGTTACGCTGAGGATAGCGAGAGAAAACGACTGGACAGATAAACAAATTAACAAGGAAATGAATATGAAACAAAGGACGTTTTCATCATGGCTGCATACTGAGCTGCCAATCATTCAAGCGCCTATGGCCGGAGTACAAGACAGTAAGCTTGCGATAGCAGTAAGCGAAGCTGGTGGTTTAGGCTCTATACCTTGTGGCATGCTTTCTAAAGAGCGTATTGTAAAAGAATTAGAGTCCATTACAGCAGCGACCGATAAACCCTACAATCTCAATTTTTTCTGTCACTCAATGCCTAACTTTGATCAAGAACGCCAAGCTCAGTGGCGTAATCGACTTGCACCCTATTTTGAAGAGTTGGAACTCGATATTGCCATTCAACCTAGCATGGCAACGCGCATGCCATTTAGCAAGGATATCGCTGATGCTATTGAAGCATTTAAACCTCCTTACATTAGTTTCCATTTTGGGCTGCCGAACAAGGCTCTTATAGAACGAGTAAAAAGCTGGGGGACATGTATTTTATCTTCGGCGACTACCGTCGAAGAGGCGATTTGGTTAGAGAATAACGGAGCGGATGCGATTATTGCTCAAGGAGTAGAAGCGGGCGGTCATAGGGGAATGTTCTTAACGGATGATCTTGCTACTCAATTACCAGTCGAAGATCTTATCAAGAAAATTGTTGAGAATGTCACAGTACCCGTTGTGGCGGCTGGAGGCATCAGTACTGCTGACAAGGTTGAACACGCGTTTAACATAGGTGCAGAGGTAGTTCAGGTGGGGACCGCATTTCTATTGTGTGACGAGGCCACGACATCGGCGTTACATCGTGATGCTATCAAAAGTACTCAGTCTCAGCATACTGCAATTACCAATGTATACTCGGGCCGACCGGCACGAGGAATAGTCAATCGTGCAATGAGGGAGCTAGGTTTCGTCACACAGGAAGCACCACAATTTCCCTATGCGTCTATCGATATCACAAAGCTCAGAGGACAGGCGGAGCAGCAAGGTAGTGCAGACTTCTCGCCGCTTTGGTGTGGAGAAAGCACTGAGGGTTGTAAGGAAGTATCGGCAGAGCAGATACTCAGAGATCTCGCTAGAATCTGATCAACCAGCGTAATATTGCGATAAACCTTATTTGTTCATAAATCATGGCTATTCATAAACTCGAATTACTATAGGGAACCCACAATGGATTACGACCAATTCAACGAATTTTGCGGCGCTTTCCCAGCGACCAGTCATGTTATTCAATGGGGCGATGCTCATGTTTGGAAGGTCGGAGGCAAGGTCTTCGCTATTGGGGGCTGGAACAAAGAGAGCGGGGCTGCGTTTACTTTCAAAACGTCGGATTTGAATTTTGATTTTCTTAGTGACAGTGAAGGCTATCGGCCTGCGCCGTACTTTGCGAGTCGTGGAATGAAGTGGATACAGCAGGTGGAGACATCAGGTCGACTTGACGAAGAATTACAATATTACCTTAAAGAATCATATCGGCTGGTGGCGTTAGGTCTAAGTAAGAAAAAACGTGGTGAGCTAGGTATCGTGATTGACGGCTAACTCACCCCGTTTAACGTTTAGTCAATGGTTGGCCGCTGCAAGTGCTCAACCAGTACTTTGACGAATCGTGCTGCTTCGCCACCAGTACAGGCTCGATGATCGAATGTGATCGACAAAGGTAGCGCTTTGATGACTGTTGGCTGACCGTTTTGTAAAACTAGTTTCTCGATAATTCGACCAGCTCCTACAATAGCGACTTGAGGCGGTGAGACGACAGGGGTCGCGAAAATTCCAGCAATGGCACCAAAGTTCGACAGTGTTATCGTCGCGTGTTGTAGTTGTTCTCTGCCTATTCGCCTAGCTCGAATTCCCTCTACAGTTTCATTTAACCAGTGGCGAATTCCTTGTTGGTCAAAACTGTCGGCGTTCCTGAGTACTGGCACATACAATCCATGGCTACTATCTACCGCGATTCCGATATTCACTTTGCTATGAACACAACGTGTCATTGTATCGGCATCAAACCATGCGTTTAAAGCCGGCTCTTTTTGGCAAGCAAAGACAACAGCTTTAATTAAACGGCCGGAAATATCCTCTTTTTGTGACCAATTGGACAACAACGCCTCTTCAGTGATCGTCACGGAAGCAACGTTGTGATGTGACTCTGCCATAGTGCCGACCATGGTGCGTCTTGCACCTTTAAGTACTTCCGTACCTGGTGTTTGTCGGTCGAGTTCGTTGTAAATATCTGTGTCAGTAATAACACCGTCGTGCCCGCTACCTTTCACCTTTAATAGGTCAACACCGAGCTTCTTAGCGAGAAGCCGAGCAGACGGCATCGCAGTGACCGTTTGTTCAGAGTTTGAATGGTGAGCAGGCCCAACCCAAAAGTCATCAACTTCAACGTGGTGTGTGTGGTTTGATACATTGCCAACAACGGTGGCTGCGTCGCTCGAGGCTGATGTAGAGTTAGTGGCAGACGCTTCCGTGACTACTTCTTCAATTTCAATCAGCAAACTGCCGATATTGATGACGTCACCTTCCTCCCCATGACGACTGACGATTTTCCCGCTGTAAGGTGCTGGCACTTCTACAACGGCTTTCGCGGTTTCGACGGTTAAGATCACCTGATCAACCTCTACATGTTCACCAATGTTAACGTGCCATTGAACAATTTCTGACTCAGCGAGTCCTTCCCCTAAATCTGGTAATAAAAATGACTTCATTTCCAGCCCTCCACAAGTTCGCGTGCGGCAAGTGTGATGTCTTGTTCTTGAATTAAGAAATAGTCTTCGTTTTTGTAATATGGCATAACGGTGTCGAGCCCAGTAACACGCTTAGGTGGGGCTTTGAGAAGACACATAGAATGTTCGGAAACTCGAGTAATGATCTCCGCTCCAACACCGCAGCTTTGGCTTGCTTCATGGACGATAAGTAAACGTCCGGTTTTTTCCAGTGATTTAATAATGGTGTCCATATCGAGAGGCTTTATACTCGCGAGATCGATAACTTCTGCTTCAATTCCTTGCTCCGAAAGAGATTGGGCGGCTTGCAGGGTTTCAACTACACAAGCTCCCCAAGTGACGACTGTGAGATCTCGTCCTTTTCTTAGGGTGTAGCAGGTATCAAGAGGCAGAGCTTGCCCATCATTTACTACGGGTGATTTGACTGTTCGATAGATTCGCTTTGGCTCGAAAAACATTACAGGGTCGTTACTACGAATTGCAGCTAGCAGAAGTCCGTATGCTCGTTGAGGAGAAGAGGGAACAACGACCTTTAATCCAGGAATATGAGCAAACAGGGCTTCGATGCTTTCAGAGTGATGCTCAGGGGCGTGTATACCGCCACCAAACGGTGCCCGAAATACCGCAGGGCAGGTTAACCGACCTCTAGTGCGGTTTCTCATTCTTGCAGCGTGGCAAATGAGGTGTTCCATCGCAGGAAAGACAAAGCCCTGAAATTGAAATTCGGCAATAGGTCTTAACCCTTGTGTTGCCATGCCAACCGCGACGCCTCCTATTAGGGCTTCGGCAAGGGGAGTATCAATCACTCTTCTTAATCCAAATTTCTCTTTTAAACCGACAGTAGCGCGAAACACACCGCCGTTGTCTCCAACGTCTTCGCCTAGTAGCACGACGTTGTTGTCGTGCTCCATTTCATAATGAAGTGCCAAGTTAACCGCTTCAATAAGCGTGATTTCGGGAGTTTGTTGATTAATCATGTTTGCCTCCCTGCATTCGCAACGTCTTATTAATCAGCGTATCTCTTTGCGGTGCTAGCTCGCTTGTTGGGGTTTCGTAGAGATAATCGAACGCCGACTCTGGTGGTTGAGGTGGGGTGGCTAAATAACGAGTAACAGCTTCTTCAACGATGGTTTTGGCTTCTTGAGCCAGTAATTGTTCCTGTTCATCAGACCAAAGGCTTCGCGCGATTAGATAGGATTTCAGACGTTTTATTGGTTCATAGTCCCAGGCTTGTTGTAGCTCTGAATCACTACGGTAGCGACTAGCATCATCAGCGGTAGTGTGGTCACTTAGTCGATAGCTGATAGCTTCAATCAAAGTGGCTCCTTTGCCCTTTCTCGCACGATCGACCGCTTGCAAAATGGTGTCATACATCGCTATAACATCATTGCCGTCCACTGTGAGACCGGGTAATCCAGCTCCAACCGCTTTGTCTGCCAAAAATTCTGCGCCACATTGTAGCGAGCGAGGAACCGAAATCGCCCATTGGTTATTGTTGACGACAAAAATCAAAGGAATGTTCCATGCACCAGCACAGTTGAGCGATTCCAAGAAGTCGCCTTTAGACGTGGCTCCATCTCCACAAGTTACCAAAGCGACATCGTGGTTTCCCTTAATTTTTAATGCGGACGCCACACCTACGGCATGAGTGCATTGTGTGGCAATCGGAACGCAGAAAGGAAGGTCGGTGCATGGTGAGCCATCGTTAAATTCGAAATCACTGCCTCGCTCATCGCCTCCCCAGTATTGGAGGTTTTTCTCTATAGCGATACCACGGACCCAGAGAGCAGGCATATCACGATAATAAGGAACGAAGACGTCTGATCTTGTGAGAGCGTGACCGACGGCGATACCTATGGCTTCTGCGCCAAGGTGGGAAGGGTAGGTACCAAGTTTGCCGGTTCGCTGAAGAGCAACGGCTTTTGCATCGTATGTTCTCGCAACTACCATGTCGCGATAGAACTGAAGTAAGGTGTTCTCATCTGCCCAGTGGGGCAACGGCTTAACGAGATTACCTTGGTAGTCGATAAAACGATGCATGGGTAATGCTTGTACGTTCATCTCGAACTCCTTTTCGCACGCTCCGATAAGAGCTAGTGCTAGAAAATCCCAGGGTACAACCTTGATTTTTGTTTTCAGACATGATGGTAATCGTCTGAAGACAAAAGAATCATTGATACTATAAGTGTAATCAAATTGTTAAAAAGTGCCGCATTTAGATGCCCTGATACTAGTAAAATTAACCTTACAGGGGTACTTATGTGAATTAATATATGGATTCGGAAATTAAATATGGTGATATCGACTGGGTTTGAACGGGTGCGATTGTTTGGTGTGATATATGTCACTGGTATTACCTGTTGTAATTTCGTGTAGAGGTTGCGCAACTACAACAGGTTTTCTGCCATATGTGGGTCTTGAGTTCTAGATCTCTTCACATAGTTCGAGTGGTAGACCGTCAGGATCTTGGAAAAACGTAAAACGCTTACCCGTGTATTCATCAATTCGTATTGGTTCTACGTCAATATCATTTGCTTCTAGATAATCGACGATTTGCTCGAGTTTGGTGACATTAAACGCTAAATGTCTTAAACCCTTAGCCTCTGGAAAGCTAGGACGATCAGGTGCACCAGGGAAAGTGAACAGCTCAAGTTGCGTGCCATCAGGTAAGGCGAGATCCAATTTGTAGGAGTCTCGATGTTCGCGGTAGTTCTCGTCGATGATTTCCAGCTTTAGTATGTTGACATAAAAGTGTTTCGATTTTTCGTAGTCGGAACAAATGATGGCGGTGTGATGGATCCCATTAAGCATTTTGTCTTCCGTCGTTGATTGGTTAATTGGTTAGCTTCGAAGGTAGTTCCTTGACGACATAGTCAATAAACACACGCAAGCGGGCCGGCATGTATTTGGTTTGTGCGTATTGGAGTGCAACAGCTCCATGGTAGTTACTCTTAATGGTCCAATCTGAGAGGACGGGCACAACACTGCCATCTTCTATGGCTTCAGAAATAACAAAATCATGGAATATTCCGATGCCGAGACCTTGCTTAACGCCATGGAGGCGCATCTGAGAGTGGTTAATGGCATAGCATCCCGCTACTTTCACAGTATGAAACTCATCGTCTTTGAGAAAATCCCAAATATTGTCGCGTTCCGTTTCAGCAAGGTAGAGGCAGTCATGTTGTTCAAGATCACTTGGTGTATGGGGCAGTCCGCGCTTAGCAATGTAATCGGGACTGGCACACAGTACGAGGTTGGTTGGTCCTAACTCTTTCATGACCAGGTTTTCGTCTGGTTTGTCAGTGAGCTTGAATGCAACGTCGATGCCCATGCGCAACAGGTCGATTTCGCCATCAACGGCGCGAACTTTCAATTGAATCTCCGGATATCGCACTAGGAAGGGAGTAATAAAAGGTTGTAATACTGAGTTAAGAAACGCTTCCGGTGCGGCGACTGTAATAGACCCGCTCGGCTCAGTATGGTCGGATTGAGAGACGTCAATGGCCTGTTGTGCCGCGTTCACCATTAACACACTTTGGTCGTAAACCTTTTGCCCAGCCTGAGTGATAACCAGTTTGCGTGTAGTACGCTCAAACAACTTTGCCGATAGTGCACTTTCGAGACGAGTAATGGTTTTAGATAGCGCGGATGGCGTGACCCCCAGCTTTTTTGAGGCGGCGGTAAAGCTGCCTTCGTTTACCACCAAAATAAAAGACGCGAGGTCAGGTAGTAAACTCAATAACTTATGGCTGAACATTATTGTTGCCTCAGATTCACTAATGGTTTTCCATCTTAAGGGATAATCGTTTGCACCACAATGAACTAAAATGATTCCAATCTAGATATAAGGCGAATCAATACGCTGTAAATATCACCTCCCTACATAACCTATTGATAAATAGGATAGAAAAAGGAATCCACTATGTCTTCTGCGTTTTACAAGCAAATCCAAGAGCAAATTGAAGAAGTAAAAGCTGAAGGACTTTACAAGTCTGAGCGCATCATCACTTCTCAACAACAAGCGGCTGTTGAAATCTCAACAGGTGAAGAAGTACTAAACTTCTGCGCGAACAACTATCTTGGCCTTGCAAACCATCCTGCACTTATCGACGCTGGTAAAGCGGGCATGGATAAAAACGGCTTTGGTATGGCTTCAGTTCGTTTTATCTGTGGTACTCAAGACATTCACAAAGAACTTGAGCAGAAACTGTCTACATTCCTAGGTAAAGAAGACACTATCCTTTACACATCATGCTTCGATGCAAACACAGGTTTGTTCGAAACTATCTTGGGTAAAGAAGATGCCATCATTTCTGATGCGCTAAACCACGCTTCTATCATTGACGGTGTCCGTTTGTGTAAAGCAATGCGTTACCGTTACTCTAATAACAATATGGAAGAGCTTGAGCAGCAACTGATCGCTGCTAACGAAGCAGGTGCTCGCCATAAGCTAATCGTAACTGACGGTGTATTCTCGATGGACGGTGTGGTTGCAAACCTTCCTGCAATCTGCGATTTGGCAGATAAGTACGATGCACTAGTGATGGTTGATGACTCTCACGCAGTTGGCTTCATGGGTAAGAACGGCGCGGGTACACATGAGTTCCACGACGTTGTAGACCGTATCGACATTATCACTGGTACGCTAGGTAAAGCGATGGGTGGTGCGTCAGGTGGCTATACTTCTGGTAAGAAAGAAGTGATTGACTGGCTGCGTCAGCGTTCACGTCCATACCTGTTCTCTAACTCTGTAGCACCAGCTATCGTAAATGCGTCTATCCGTGTTCTAGACCTGCTACAAGAGAGTGGTGACCTACGTGAGCGCCTATGGGAGAACGCAGCACATTTCCGTACTCGTATGGAAGGCGCAGGTTTCACTATGGGTGGAGCCGACCACGCAATCATTCCAATCATGCTAGGCGACGCAAAAGTAGCTGCAGAGTTTGCTGAGCGTGCGTTAGCGAAAGGTATCTACGTTATTGGTTTCTCTTTCCCAGTAGTACCAAAGGGCCAAGCTCGTATTCGTACTCAAATGTCTGCGGCTCATTCTCGTGAGCAACTTGACCGCGCTATCGATGCATTCATCGAAGTTGGCAAGGATATGGGTCTTATCTAAGGTTTTTAGGGTTTCAGGTTTAGAACCTGAAACCTGTCTTTAAGGTTACATTATGAAAATTAAAGCGCTATCTAAGCTAAAGCCTGAGCAAGGCATTTGGATGACCGAAGTGGACAAGCCTGAACTTGGTCACAACGACATTCTAATTCGTATTAAGAAAACGGCAATTTGTGGTACTGATGTACACATCTATAACTGGGATGAGTGGTCACAAAACACGATTCCTGTTCCTATGGTTGTCGGCCACGAATATGTAGGTGAAGTAGTTGGTATTGGCCAAGAAGTTCGTGGTTTCGAAATTGGCGACCGCGTATCTGGCGAGGGTCACATTACTTGCGGACACTGTCGTAACTGCCGTGGCGGTCGTACTCACCTATGCCGCAACACAGTTGGTGTTGGTGTAAACCGCACTGGTGCGTTCTCTGAATACTTGGTTATTCCAGCGTTCAATGCGTTTAAGATCCCTGAAGGTATCTCTGACGATCTAGCATCTATTTTTGACCCGTTCGGAAACGCTGTTCACACTGCGCTGTCGTTTGACCTAGTTGGTGAAGATGTACTGATCACGGGCGCTGGCCCTATCGGCATTATGGCCGCTGCGGTTGCCAAGCACGTAGGTGCGCGCCACGTAGTTATTACTGACGTTAACGAATACCGTCTAGATCTTGCAAGACAGATGGGTGTAACACGTGCCGTAAACGTTGCAAAAGAAAACCTAAAAGATGTGATGGCAGAACTAGGCATGACTGAAGGCTTCGATGTAGGTCTTGAAATGTCTGGTGTTCAAGCGGCATTTAGTTCAATGCTTGAAACCATGAACCACGGTGGTCGTATCGCACTACTAGGTATTCCACCATCAGACATGGGTATCGATTGGAACCAAGTGATCTTCAAAGGTCTGGTGATCAAAGGTATCTACGGCCGTGAAATGTTCGAAACATGGTATAAGATGGCAAGCTTGATTCAATCTGGCTTAGATCTGACGCCAATTATCACTCACCATTACAAGATTGATGATTTCCAAGAAGGCTTCGACGTCATGCGTAGCGGGCAGTCTGGGAAAGTTATTCTCGATTGGGAATAACTTCAGGGCATATAGTGAAATAAAAGAGCCAGAGAAGTATCTCTGGCTCTTTTATTTAATAAATAGCGACTAATTGTTTTGCTCTTTATCTCTATTTTCGTAGTAGTCCCAAACGGTGTAACGTTCGTCGTCAGAGATAACGCAGTAAGGTACACGTTTACCTTCTTCTGAGAATCTTTCTAATTTATGCCCTTGCTCAACGCAGTAAACATAAGCAGGGTCACTTTCAACCGTTATTTCGTCTACATCGTATTTATCTGGCTCGCTCGCACAACCAGCCATAACTCCCACCGCTAATGCGCCAATCACCCATTGTAACTTTTTCATTCTTTCTCCTAGTTGGAATTCACGCTTTGAGTTAAGTGTAGGAGATTTCAAAGGAAAAGTGTTTTGATTGAGTCAAATTATTCAATATTTTATGAGAATGACAGGTCAATTGTCGTTTCGTTCCCAAAATTCCTACAGACGTTGCTTCATTGATTAAATAAAAACAAAAACGGTGAGTATGAAACTCACCGTTTAGTCGCTTCAAAGTGCTAAATATACTTGTTACCTTCGCCAAAACGGTAGATAAGACGAGTTCCCCATAGTTGGTCTCGAGCACCAGAATTACGATGGTAAGCGTATTTCCAGTCAGCCTGTAGAGACCAATTGGCATTGAGGGAATAGTGAACGCCGGTACCAATGTTCCATTGTAGCTTTTTAGTATCGCGGTCTTTATCCAACATGGCTTCACCTACACCGGCATTTAAATAAGGTTTAAATGCGCTGCCAGGCATAAAGTAGTACTGAACATCTAGGCTATAGTTCTCATAGATGTGCTTTTCGTTGCTTACCGTCGATTCATAATTTCCTTGCATATAGCCTAAGCGAGTAGAGAACTGCTCTGTGAAGTACAAGCCCAATGTGAAGGCAGGTGCAAAGTCGTTTTTCAGGTTACGCTCTTTATCCAATTGCGGGTACGCAAAGCCGGCACTCACACCAACGATACCGTAGGTAACTGGGTCGTCTGTGTACTGGTGATAGTTCTTTTTCTGTCTACGTTTAAGGCTATCATCCGTTTCACCTGCACCAAAGGCATAGTTAACTTGCATTTGGTACTTAGTCTCTACTTCACCATTGCGCATGACATTGGAATGAACGCCGACGAAACCAGTACCAGCTTTAATTACTTCGCGCCCTGCAATGTTGTTTACGCCTCGCCCCAGACTATCGACAGGGTCGAGGAAGAACAAAGCTGTTGAACCTAGGGCATCAGAACCCCAAACAGTCCCTCCTCGTAAGCGAATTTCTTTTTCTTTATTGAATGCCCATTCACCATATACCCAGCCAAGGGTAGGGGTAACGACCAAATCTTGAATTGATGGGATTTCTGCAAAGGCTTCGATACCATATTCCCAATAGAAGGTGGACATAAGTGTGGAATACATAAACGCATCCCACTGTCTATAACCAGATTTTCGAGCAGCTTGGTAATAAACACCACCAAAATATGGGTGTCCGATGTAGTTGATAATGTGATCATCGCGATCCCATACAGGCCCCGAGCGCACGTTATCCCACCACTTATTCATTAATTGAATATCATCTTTTTCCCAGTTAGTAATAGATTCGGGCATCAGTGCTAAGACACCTGCTACACCAACGCCATACGCAAAGATAGATTTAGTTTGAGACCAAAGCCTTTCACTGTCTTCGCCATTTTGAGGGTTAAACAGAGAAACGCGATATGGAGAATCATAGAAGTTTGTTGGGTTGTCAGACTCATTTGCTATACGCAACTCTTCAAAGCTACTGTTAGTGGATATGGAACGGTATCCAAGGCTATTCAGTTGTGCAGACTGAGTTGAACTGAGACCTGAGTCAGATAGCTTGTGATCTTCTGCGATGGCTTGTTGAACAAAATCTTGCTGAGAAATAGCAGAACTATGATTATCAGAGGATAATGTGTCATCTTGAGCGAAAGTCGTTGGAACGGAGACTAAGATGGATAATGCGATTAACGATTTTTGAAGTTTCATATTGTAAGAGGAACTTGGCAAACGAATTTATAATATTAGTTGCTTAAGGTCCCTTTAAGCGAGGGAGCAATAATACAGCGTTCATTTATGTTAGTCGCTTATTTAGTCAGGACAAAACTGTGTCTAAGTGTAAATGAATGTTTTTGTGATAGACTTCTCGCAATATTTCATAGGTTAGCAGGTTACAAGTGAGACAAATTACCACGGCTATTCATCCTGATATTGAACATCTCGATGACAAAAAGATTATCAAACGTAATGCAACTCGCGCTATTGCGATTGATGGTGAAAATATTTTGCTGTTGTTTACTGAGCGTTATCATGATTACTCTCTTCCGGGCGGTGGATTAGATGAAGGCGAGGACGTTATTGCAGGTATGGTGAGAGAACTAGAAGAAGAAACGGGTGCCCAAAATATCCATTCCATAAAGCCTTTTGGAATTTATGAAGAATTTCGTCCATGGTATAAAGATGATGCTGATGTAATGCACATGATTTCTTACTGTTATTCATGCAAAGTCGACCGAGAGCTTGGTGCGACTGCTTACGAAGATTATGAAGTAAAGAACGGTATGAAAGCGGTTTGGATAAACATCCACGAGGCAATCGCCTTTAATGAAAAGACCATTGCAGAAAGCGATAAAAAAGGGATGAGCATTGAAAGGGAAACCTACTTGCTACACTTGATCGCAAAAGAAATGCTATAGAGCTAAGGGATTAAACAATGAAATTGATGACTAAAGACGACAATTTCTTTTTCTTGCTTGGTTCTCTGTTGGTATTGTTTTTCTTAAGTGCGGTCGTTCATCAATTTAAAGATGAAGCTCAAGACTATGTTCTCGCGTTACTCATCCTTTGTATGAGTACGTCGATCGTCGGCGTACACAGAAAACAGACATTTTATCGATCTTGGTATGCGGTGATGATAACTGTGGTCGTGATTTCAGGTAGTATCTCTATATTTGAAGACTATGACCTGTCCCTCATCACCATGTTTGCAATGCTGTTCTTCGTTTTAGCGCAAACCTTTTCCGCGCTGAAGCAGGTGATGACTCCTAAGAAAGTTACGCTAAATCAGATTGTGGGCTCTATTTGCGTTTACTTGCTTTTTGGTTTGTCATTTGCATTTATCTACCTGATTCAGCTTGAGCTGTTCGTTGCTCCCTTTAACGGTTTGGAGGCGAAGCCATGGCTGGATAACCTTTTCGAAGTCATCTATTTTAGTTTTATCACATTAACGACTGTTGGCTATGGAGACATCTCTCCAGCACTTGCGATTCCGAAGTTTTTTGTGTTTCTAGAATCAATTACGGGTAGCTTCTATCTAGCGATAATGGTTGCAAGTTTAGTGAGCAGCCATCTGTCCCAAAAGGAAGTCCATTAGTACTCAGATAGAGCAGCGACTGGCTGCTCTTTTCATTTCAGCTTGCCTCATTGGCATAGCATCAATGGTTTCCTTTACTAAGGCCCAATCTGTTTTTGCTCCCCAGCGAAGTTTTTCCGAGCCATCTTTACCGATTAGAACAGCTGCATGCTCGCCTTTGTTGATTCCATACATTTTGATCAGTGTGGAGTAGTCAAACGTCTCTTTAACCCATGCAGGGGAGGAGAAACCATCCTCGGTAATAACCAGAGTAACTACATCTCTTTCGTCTAACGAGCACTCATTAGTAAGAGTACCCAGCAAAAACTCCTTCACTTTGTCGTCATTGCTGGGTGCAAAGTACATAACGCTACGATGCGACATATCGTAATGAACCTCTCCAGAGCGCTTTGACCCATATTCTGGATAACCACAGGCGGTGCCGCTCAACAATGTCAACAGAGCGATTAGTCCAACATTTCTCATCGTTACCTCCTAAAGCTATCTCAGTGGTTATACGTTAAGTTTAGCAATTGAGTTTTCTATTGCTAAAACAATCAAACATGATTTCTGGTATCATGGACGGCAAAATGATAAAGATGTTCATTATGGAATCAATAGCGATATTTGTAGATGTACAAAATGTCTACTACACCACTCGTCAGGCGTTCGGTCGCCGCTTTGACTACAATGCGCTTTGGGCTAAGCTGAGCCAAAGTTATCGAATTGACATTGCGAGAGCCTACGCCATTTCGTCAACTGATCCTAAGCAAAGGCAGTTTCATCACATTTTAAGAGGCATTGGTTTTAATGTTCAGCTAAAGCCCTTTATTCAGCGTTTAGATGGCAGCGCAAAAGGAGATTGGGATGTAGGGTTGGCTTTGGATGTGTACGAAACCGCAAATAGTGTAGATAGAATCGTCCTGATATCTGGAGATGGCGACTTTCAAGTTTTGGTGGAACGTATTCAACAGAGATTCAACACCAAAGTTACGGTAGCTGGTGTGAGATCGTTGACGGCCAATAACCTAATCCAAGCAGCTGACGACTATATTGAAATTGATTCTGATTTGTTGATAGGTCAGTAGAATGAAAAGTAAGCTTCTCGTAGGCGCACTGGCCACAGAGTTCAAAACAGTTTCTGCAATGATGCGCATTTATTGCAAAAAGCATCATGGAAGTAATGATGAGTTGTGTGAAGATTGCAAATCATTGCTGGTCTATGCTGAGACGAAACTTGATCGTTGTCCATATGGTGAGTCAAAACCGACCTGTAATAAATGTCCAATACACTGCTATAAACCAGAACCTAAAGCTCAGATGAAAGAAGTCATGGTTTATTCTGGACCAAGAATGTTACTGCCACACCCGATCTTATCAATTCGACACCTTTTACACGAGAGAAGAGAGGTTCCTAAGAAGCCCGAGGCGGGGCAGTCTAATCGCGCGAAGCGTAAAGTTAAGTAAGCGCGTTGGATTGCTAATGGAATTATGAGCCTGCGAGCGCAATAACGTGTGAAACAAGGACACCCAATGTTAAATGATTGCGCAGAGTCGAGTAGGTTGAAGGGAAGGATGAACCTGCCGTAGATAACTTGGCTTTTTCTACGGCCCAAACACAGATATACCCCACCATTGATACTACTAATGCTAGCTGAAACTGTTGTGGAGCAATCAAAATAACCAGCCAAGCCATCAAACAAATCAGATTGCTGAGTAAAAGCATAGGCAGCGACAGTGGTTTGTTTTCGCCAGACAAGGCATGTGACCACAGAATGCCACACAAAAAGCTCAATATAATTCCACTGTACGCGATGAAGACTATTCTGGTATTTATGCCGAAAAGTTCTGCATTGGCATTAAAACTAGCGATACAAAGCGCAAAGGGGATTAATCCGAGATAGCCCAAACAGTTCATCATCTTTGCAAGTTGGAGTCGCTCCTTAGCAATCATAGTGGCTTCCTATTATTACTTGAATATCAACAAGTTTAAGACGAGAAATACTAAGATGCTAACTATTGTCGTTAATAAAACATTTTTGGTTACCCATGCCATAGCAACAGCAAACGTTGCGGCGAGCATATAAGGTAAGTTATCTGCAAGTGACAATTCTCCATGAGGTAGAAATACTATAGGTCCCCAAATAGCGGTTAGAACAGCAGGACTCGCGTAACTTAAAAATCGCTGAGCAGAACTACTCAACCGCAACGGTACTTTAGGTTCTAAGAACAAATAACGACTTATAAATACTACGGCGGTCAACACTAAAATAACTAAATACGTCATCGTTTGAGTCTCTCTTCACTCACATAACCCACTGTCATTCCAATTAGGCTTGCCAATACTAAACCCATACCAATATCAAGCGCGGCAAACGCGACAGATGCCAAAAGAGCTGACAATGCTGCTAGGAAAATTGGCGTCGTTTTTATGTTTGGCACTACAATAGCGATGAACGTTGCCGCTACCGCGAACTCTAAACCGTATTGCTGTAAATCTGGTATTTGGGATCCTATGACGATACCGACGAAGGTAGCGATATTCCATATCAAATAAAATGATAGCCCCGCTCCGAGTGCGTACCAACGATCAAACTTTTTAGGATCGTGGTGGCCGCAAAGAGCGAAAAGCTCATCAGTGAGCAAGAAACCGAGCACGACTCGCCAACGTAACGGTAAGACAGAAATATGGTTTCTCATTGAGAGGCCATATAAAAAATGTCGAGAGGTAATAAAGAAAATGGTGATGACCATAGCTAACAAGGTCGCGCCAGACTTGATCATCCCCATAGCAACAAGTTGAGCCGCTCCAGCAAACAGAATTGCGCTCATCGCTTGTCCTTCTAGTGGTGATAAACCAGAATCAATAGCAAATGAACCTGCTAGAAACCCCCATGGTACCACCGCTAGACTGAGCGGCATCATCGCTATGGTTCCTTGGATGAGCCTCTTGAATTTAGTTGTAGAACTTTCCATATAACACTCCTTTGTAAGCAAGAGATTGTATTTGGAATGTCAATTTTCAAGTGTGTAGATATATGAAATCAAAATTATTTTTGTATTTGATGACCTGATAATATCTTGCTCCCTTAATATCTCTAGAGCTCCATCTAATTTCATGCGCAACCTTGTTTTCTGTTTGACATTGATAAGCACCATGGCCCTAGCCAATGAATCAGCCGTTTCGTCTCATTTAAAAGTAAAGGACGAAGATTTTGGCCGTACTCTGCCTTTCTTTGGAGATCGAGTACGTAGCGTTGGAATTAGGCTGCCCAAACCGATCGGGATATCTTTGTTTACTCATCAGCAAGAAGACTTAATGAACTTGAGCGACTTTAAAGTTGACGGTGAATCGGTAGGGGACTTACTGCCCGACGGAGCAAGTCAAACGGTAAATACAACGAGTATTATTGCGGTGAGAGGTGATGTATGGTTGCTGCCGTTTTGGGGCTTTAACGCCATGATAGGCAAAGCGATAACCACATCGGACATATCTATTGGTGTTAATGACTTACTTAACGACAATATTGCAAAGCTGGAACTTAATGGGATGGCAACGACGTCGACCATTACATCGATAGGTACAACCTTAGCGTATGGGCATAAACAGTTTTTTACGACCATAGATGCACAATATGTCTCTACAGCTGTCTCCGGTGTGGGTGTCGATTTGGATGCTTTGGTGGTGACTCCGTTAGTAGGGTTTAATATTGGGGACAGCGGTTGGAAAGTCGTAGTCGGGGGACAGTACCAAGATTATCAAAGGCAACTTAAAGGACAGCTTGCAGATATCCGATTTAGTGCCAAACAAACATCAAGTAGATGGTCGACAATGGTTGGAATGCAAAAAGAGTTCAGTGATAACTGGGAGGCCTCGTTAATGGCGCAGAGCGGTAAGACGAGAGAGGGCGTGACGTTTATGTTAGGTAAACGGTTTTAAACCACTTGTTGCAATCGAGGAAGCAAAGCAGTTGGCATAGCCAGGTGATATCCTTGATAGAAATCTATCTTCAGCGCTTTCATTGCAACGAGCTGTTCAGCGGTCTCTACGCCCTCTATGACGGTCTTGGCCCCTGATTGTCTAGCAAGTTTTAAACCCGTGAGTAGGGGACGTTGATTTCCATCCATATACTCAATTAACAACTGACGGTCCAATTTTAGTATATTAGGTTTAACTTGTTTGACCCTTTCAGGACTTGATTCTTTACATCCAAAATCGTCGATAGCAATCAAAAAATCTTCATTACTTAGCTGGTGAGCAGCTGAAGCCAATGTTCTCGCACTAAAGGCCGTTAATTCCACAAGCTCGACAACGACTCTTTTATTATCGATTTGCAGTGCTTTAAGTCGAGACATTAACAACGATGATTTTAATCCTTCAGCCGCCAGCCTTTCACTGGATATCGGTAGAAAATTGAGGAATATAAGTCTGTTGTTGTACAAGGACATACTAAAGTTACGCAAATGAATGGCACGGCTCAATCTGTCCACGTTGAGCTGATCGGCTAATGAAATTTCATCATTCTGGAAAAATAGATTGGGTGGAATTGGTTCGTCATTTTGATCAAACAAGCGAACCAATGCTTCCATACCGATTATTTCATTTCTTATATTGAATATAGGCTGAAACACACTTTTTAAGGTCAAGTGTTTATAGGTTGCAATACAGCACCCGGAACGATCGAGTCTAATCCGTTGGGAAAATTGATGTTTATCGGTTAGTAGCATTTACAGCGTTTTATAAATGAAATTCAAACTATGATGGCACGCTGATCACGGATGTCAAATTCAGTAACTGAATGATATCTGTGATAAATATCACTATTATTGGCTAAGTCAGTGTGAACTATTAACGTTTTTTGAAAGTGAATCAGTGTCAGTGTTTATAATTTGATGAAATCGTGTATAAAAAGCAGACAAAACTCGGCTAATAACCTTAACTACATTGATCTGTCTCATATTTGCGATAGCAATAGTATTGATAAATGTAATCGATTAACTTTTTGGAGATTTGTCTGTTTTTTTTGAAATACATCTCATTTTAACGCTCATCAAAGAAATCCTTGTTCCTTATGTATTTACTCATTAAATGATAAGAAAAAGGCCGGACTAACCAGGATATTAATGAGCGCCCGAATCTCACTAATGAAGGTGTGTTTTCATAAATGCGCCCGTTGTAGAGCCATAACATTTTTCCCACGTGCCAGTATGCGAATGGAATGGGTGGTAAAAACGTGACTACGTCGAGGTCACAACATATTCTGTAGGTTTTATGGGCTAATTTAAAACGTCTTTTAAATCCATAACCCCCAATAGCAGGTTGGCCAAACGTAACAATGCGTTTTATCGACTTAGGGTATTTTTGTTCAAGTGCATCAGCAATAATACATCCGATCGCGCCACCAGAGGAATGACCTGTAATCGCGATACGTTTACCATTCTCAATCAACTCAGAAGCGATGCCCATCGTGCGTTCGAATACAGAAAGACCTAATTGGTCT
Organism: Vibrio mediterranei; assembly: GCF_900088415.1. Classification (GTDB taxonomy): domain Bacteria; phylum Pseudomonadota; class Gammaproteobacteria; order Enterobacterales; family Vibrionaceae; genus Vibrio; species Vibrio mediterranei. Next base: position 358,621 of record NZ_FLLQ01000001.1, on the reverse strand, counting down.
TTTTTGTGTGTGGGTTGGCTTTCTTGGTTAAGAATAAAGTGAAAGCCTGCGTGGATGGAGTAGTTGAGCCCAAAGTGTCGACAGCTTCTTTGCCACATAGCGAAGTTTAATAACCAATCAGTAGGACTGTGAGAGCCTTTAATTACGATGACCGCTTCTTCTTTGTTTTGGCTCCACAGAATACGAACGACGGTTTTTCCAGATCTATTGGCGACAATTCGTTGTCCGTTAGGATCGAAACCGTAGCGTGTTTGTTTGAATACTCGAGGGTATGCCAAGTTACACAACACAGCGTATTTTTCATATTGGTATCGTTTGAGACTTTTCACTTCAACTCTGGTTTGGTTAGTAACGGAACCACTATGAGAAATTGTAGTTAAAGTTTGATGACAACTACCATGAAAAACAAAGGGGGTTATGGATAAATAATGGCGTAGAGCTGAACGTACTTTAATACTGGCTCTTGGTTGGCTGTCCGTTTTAAGGGATGAGTGAAGTTAATATAGTTAGGTGTCATCGCAAGTCGATTTCGAAGTGAACCACTAAGTGAACTATCTGCCTCAAGCAATTTAACTCCTTGGCGGACATAACTGTCGAGATCGTGTGGCAGTGTATTTTGCCACCAATGGATAATTCCTCTGCTTTGAGCACATCGATTGATCCAGTGGTCGGCGACAACTACCAAAATATCCTTAGATTGAATGGCGTAATGATTCTCTGCTTGCCATTGTTGAAGGTGAGTAAATAGGCGCTCTTTACTTGCAGAGTTGGCATTAATGAAATGATGAGTGATTATCCAAATAGTCCCCAAAGAAGAACTGACCCGATAATTACATGAGCTTGCTGAATCGTTTCTCGAATCTAACGGTGCTAGTGTTGCCTCATGTCCCAAGCTCATAAAGCTTGCGGAAACTCTTCTAGCGAATGCGAGTCCAAGGTGATGTTCGGTCATTCCACCATTATGAACCGCAGGGTAGTGCTGGTGGCAGAGCTTTTGGCAGTCTGCTTGAAAGTTGCGAATACTATGAACTACGATATCTTGCAACAATGAAAAATCCTTCTTCCTTGAAACGGAGTCTTTATTAGATTCGTTTTTCCCAAGTACCCCAACGCACGACACCTAACACGTCAATGTCATTATCACTAACTTGATGGATCGCATTCTTGGTTGTGTCATCGCCATACCAGACATGGATGATAGTACCCACTTTAACAAGCGTGAAAAAATCCGGATAGGGGTTACCTGGAAGTCTTGCTAACACGATGTCATCGTTAACCCAAGCCTTATTAGGATTTACAAGCGCGATACAATCCCATTTATAGGAGACTGACCCAGTAACTGGGTACATTACACCAAAACACTCTTTGTATTCAGGAGGAACAGGTATAGAGCCAACTGAAGGAGGCGTTTCGCCGCTTAATAATGCATTAACCTCTGTACGATTATACACCGCAACAGTGATCGCACTTTGGTTTGCTGCATGGGTAATATCTTCAGCATCTGTGTGTTTGTCGCCAACACCGAAGCAAAGCCAATGTGCTTGCACTTTAAAATAATCAGCGATTAATGAAAGATCTTCAATGGACGGATAAGTACGTGTTGGGCCTTTAGTGAGGTAACGTCCTATTGTGGCTTTACCTTTTCCGATCGCTTCTGCCAACTCGTTATTGGTAATATTTTTCTCTTTTAGCAGTGTAGAAATGCGTTCTTGATATCCGTCGGTCATGCTTCCTCCATAAAATTGTCTTTATCATAGTTTATGGGTTTCAAAAATGAAACTTATAAGGAAAATAATCAAAGATTATGAGACTTGCGTGGAAAATTGTGAAAGCGGGACTGGGATCCACTGCGGAATACTTGCCTTAACTCAAGCAGTGTTATAGTTAACCCTTTAATTGTAACAAATAATTAGGAATAACATGTTCGATAGCAAAAAAAGAGCAGAGCTCATTAGTGATTTACAAACCTATTTTAGTGATGAACTTGACCATGACTTAGGGCAGTTCGATGGTGAGTTTTTACTAGATTTCCTAATCAAAAAACTAGGTCCCGCCTTCTATAACAAGGGGTTAGATGATGCCAAACAGGTACTTGAACGGAAAATTATGGACATTAGTGATGAGTTATATGAGATAGAAATGCCAGAAGATAGCTAAGTGACTAATTGATAGATAAATATCTTGTTCGAAAAAACTGAAGAACATTATCAAAGAGTGATTATCGTTAAAGTGTCAATTTAGGTAAATACTGTATCTCAAAGGTTGTATGGTTGTTAAGATACTAAATGAGATGCAATATCAAATAACGGAATTGGTAATGACTGGAAACGAAGTAAAAAACTATAACCCTATTGCGAGAGCACTGCATTGGCTTTCTGCGATTGTGATTATAGGAATGTTTGCCGTTGGGTTATGGATGGTTGACTTAACCTACTACAGCGAGTGGTACAAAACAGCTCCTCATTGGCATAAGTCGATAGGTATTCTCTTAGCTGGTTTGACGGTTTTTCGTCTTCTTTGGAAAAGTGTCACTGCCACGCCAAAAATTGAAGGCCACGCTATTGAACAATTAGGTGCAAAAGTTGGCCACTTACTGATGTATCTAGCTCTGGTCGTTATATTCGTCAGTGGCTATTTAATCTCTACCTCAGATGGTAGGGGCATAGAAGTATTTGATTGGTTCACTGTACCTGGTGCAGGTGAGTTGTTTGCTAACCAATCTGACATAGCGGGCGAAGTTCACTTTTATGCTGCTTGGTTCGTTATTATTGCCGCCGCTGGACATGCACTAGCCGCGTTAAAACATCACTTTATTAACAAAGATAATACTCTTCGAAAAATGTTAGGAGTTTCGAAATGAAAAAGACACTAATCGCTACAGGAATGGCAGTGGCAATGATGTTGCCGCTAGGTGCAAATGCTGCAGACTATGTAATTGATACGAAGGGTGCACACGCCTCTATTAACTTTAAAGTGAGTCACCTTGGTTATAGTTTTATTAAAGGTAGATTCAACAACTTTTCAGGCGAGTTCAGCTATGATCCAGCAAACATTGACGCATCAGCAGTAGAAGTCGTTGTTGATACGACAAGCTTAGATTCAAACCATGCTGAGCGTGACAAGCACATCCGCAGTTCAGACTTCATCGATGCAAGCAAGTTCTCTGAAGCAACGTTTAAAAGTACTGGTGTAAAAGACAAGGGTGACGGCAAACTTGACGTGATGGGCGACCTAACACTTCACGGTGTAACACAACCAATCACGATTGAAGCAGAGTTTATCGGAGCAGGACAAGACCCTTGGGGTGGCGAGCGTGCAGGCTTTAATGGTACTACGCGTTTAGAATTGGCTGACTTCAAGATTCCAGTCATGGGCGATTCAAGCTATGTTGACATGGAACTTCACGTAGAAGGCGTGAAGAAATAACCATTTCTTATCAGCATACTAATTTGATTTTTCAAGCCCCTTTTTAAAGGGGCTTTTTTGTGAACCAAACTAAATCAAAAATACTGATAACTATCGTCAGATTTCCTTTTCTCTTAAGTTGCGAATCATTTATTAATATTTCGCTAACTGCTTTCTATAAATAACTAATTTTCTTCAACTACATTAGAAAAATCTTTGTATCTAACATTCGCCTCGTTCTCAGCAATGAGCACACCAGTTACCAACGGAACGGCTCGGTAATTGGCGAAATGATTGGTCTACGGTGAGTGGCTGATGTTTCGATAGGGCGAAGGGATAGTCGCCAAATAATAAATCCTATTTTCCTTATTGATACGAAGAAATTTAATTATGAAAAAGACACTTATAGCATTATCAGTAACAGCTTTACTATCAACTACGGCTTTTGCGGCAGTAGAAAATCACGGTATAGTTGGAGGTGGTAGTAAAGCAGAGATCGAAAGTGTAATGGCTGAGAACGGATACCAAGTGGTCGAGCGTAAAGGCGGTACATTTTTAATTAAAGATGGTAAGCATATTTCGACACTAGAAAACGGCCAATTCTATTTCGAATCGAAAGATGGAAGTGAGAAAACCAGATTACTACTAGATAAAAATGGTGATATTGAGGTTCGTACTGCAACACGTAGTAATGATGGAAAAACGAAAATAGATGTTGGAACAGTTGTAGTACAAGAAGATAATTGGAATCCAAATAATGGTGCCATTTCAGGTGGAGATAGCTTTAAAGAAATCAATGTTCACTCCAAAGAAGCACAGGCAATGGCTGAATCTCTAATCGCTCATAATAAACTTGAGCTAAAAGGTGATTCAATCGTTGGGATACAGAACGGGAAACCAGTCAAATTTGGAGAGAAACTGGAGGATGGCTCATATACTTTGACCGACCCGAGTACTGGAGAGTCAGTTCGAGTCGAAGTAGATGAAAATGGCAATGCGACCCACATAAATTTTAGTGATGGTCAAGGAGCCAACATAAATGCCAAAATTGTAGACAATGATATGAAACCTATGCCGAATCCGATTGACCCTACAGATCAAGATAGAGCTGATACTCGCAATGATATAGCCGACAACCAAAAAGCTATCGCCGATGGACGTGCTTGGGCTGCACAAGCAGAACAACGCTTCAACCAAGAAGTTAAGCGCCTAGACAGCAAAATCGATAAAGTAGAGGGGCGTGTATCTAACGGTGTCGCTATGGTAGGTGCAATGAGCCAAATGCAATTTGGTCAGGGTGGTTTTGGTATTGGTGCTGGTGCAGCGAACTTTAATGGTTCCAACGCAATTGCGATCGGTGCAGGATATAATTTTGGTCAAAAAGAAGAGTGGATTATTAAAGGTTCATTTGGTTACGCTGAAACGAATAAAGGCAATGCTGGTAAAATCAAAGATACCATGGTCGCAGGTGGCGTAACTTATACATTCAAATAATAATAACTAAGTCTTTACGAATAAGATTGCCCCGGTTTTTACACCGGGGCTTTTTTCGGCCAAACGACTTATTTCCTAGCCAAAAACTTTTGTGTCGAACTATGCAGTTTCAAGCTCACGTTCAACAATATTTAGGCGTTTACCATAGATTGGGCGAACTGCTTTCATAACTTCTGCTCTAGACAGCACTCCTACTAAGACACCATTTTCAAGAACCGGTAGTACATGTGGCTTACTGACCTTCATCGCTTTAGCACGTTCTTCTAGTGATAGAGTAGAGAAACTCGTAGCGATGCCCATAGAGCTCACCGGATATAGCTGCTCTTTGTCGATGCAAAGAAACTCAGCCACATCAACCAACTTTTCGGTAGCATTGATGGCGACGACATCACGGCTCATTAAGTCCACTACTTTCTGACCTTGCTCAGGAATGTAGTCTTGGCACCAAAGGTCGACCATTACGTCGTGGACAGAGAAGAAACCAACCAAACGTCCTTCAATATCGGTGACTGGTGCGCTTGTTAAGTTGTGGTCTAAAAGCGTATCAAGTGCAACAGCAGTAGGCATTTCAACACTAAGCGTTACCGGTTGAGTGTTCATGATGTCTTTTACGATGATGTTGTTGTTCATTTGCGTCTCCTTTACTGACGTTAGCGCAGTAGTTGTTGTGATTGCAGTGACATTTGCTGCTTTTAGTTGTGGTCTTCGGTAGATGCTCCAATTGGCAAGTCCTACCAAAACCGCGCCACCGATGATGTTACCTAGCGTGACTGGTATTAGGTTATTAGTGAGAAAGTGCATTGGGGTTAGATCGCTAAACTGTGCAGCGGTTGTACCCGTTGCCGCCCAAAACTCGCTGCCCGCAAAGTTCTGAATAACGATTCCAAGTGGCACCATAAACATGTTGGCTACGCAGTGTTCAAAACCGCTGCTAACGAACATAGCGACAGGTAAGACGGTCATTGCAGCTTTCGTCATAGCGTTCGCTGAACTAAAGGTTAGCCATATCGCCAAGCAAACAAGTAGGTTACAAAGCACACCTAATGCAAAAGCTTGTACCCACGTATGATGGAGCTTATGTTGAGCGATATTCAATGCGTTAAGGCCCCACTGACCGTTGTCCATTTGGTAAAGTCCGGCTGCTGACACAATCAACAGCAAGAACATTGCGCCGATAAAGTTGCCGACATAGACCTTTCCCCAAATTGACAGCATTTTTTTGAAACTGATTTGCTTATTTGCCCACGAGATGCTCGAGAGAACAGAGCTGGTGAATAACTCACCGCCGCAAATAACAATTAAAATCAGCCCCATACTGAATGCGAGTCCACCCGCTAATCGGCTTAGTCCCCATCCTGCATCTGCACTTCCAGTCGTAACTGTGATGTAGAAAAGGAATGCAAGCCCAATGAAGGCCCCGGCCATGATGGCCAGACTCATCGTCATCCCACTGGTTTTCTTCGCTTTACTTAAGGCAAACTTTTCAGCTTCTGCCATCATTTCAAGTGGCGAAAAGAGCAGATGATTGTCGGAGCTAGCTGATGCCATTAATGACTCCTTACTCTTGTCGTATTGGATGTTTCGCGCATTTCATAACTCCTTAATCAAAGTGCGAGAACAAGGCCCCTTGCCGTGTTCGAATCTAGATTAAGGGGTAGAGTACCTAGTGGTAAAATTGATAATTTTTAAAATCTAAATCAGAAATATTGATAACTTATCTGCACAAGGTAGAATAAGGGCTGTTGTCCATAACGTACTGTTTTTAAGTGAGAGATTGGCAGGTTAATAAGATTCTTGGTGGTGAAATAATAATCACAAAAATCCACCTGACGGGCAGCATAAGGGAAACTGATGATGTCCGGTCGACGCCTGAGAATTGATTGCGGCATTCAATTTAGATTTAGTAGTGGAAGGAAAGCAGATGCGATATTCATTAAAGCAGTTAGCAGTATTTGATGCAGTAGCCGATACAGGAAGTGTCAGTCAAGCTGCTGAAAAGCTGTCTTTAACCCAATCAGCCACTAGCATGTCGTTAGCGCAATTAGAGAAAATGCTTGGCCGCCCTTTATTTGAACGTCAGGGTAAGCAGATGGCGTTGTCCCATTGGGGAGTCTGGCTGCGTCCAAAAGCGAAACGCTTGTTACAAGACGCCCAGCAAATTGAGATGGGGTTTTACGAACAGCATCTATTGAGTGGCGAATTAAAGCTTGGTGCTAGTCAAACACCAGCAGAACACTTAGTCCCTGATCTTATTAGTGCAATCGACAACGACTTCCCAGAAATGAGAATTACGTTGGGAGTGCAGAGTACAGACTCAGTTATCGAAGGTGTTTTGGATTACAAATACGACCTTGGCATTATTGAAGGTCGTTGCGACGATAATCGAGTTCACCAAGAAGTTTGGTGTCGAGACCACTTGACTGTGGTGGCATCTGCCCATCACCCTTTTGCAAAAAGAGATAGAGTGAGTCTCGCTCAACTGGAGCAAGCGCGCTGGGTATTGCGCGAACATGGTTCCGGTACTCGTAAAATCTTTGATAGCTCCATTCACCATCTCATTGCAGACTTAGATGTCTGGCGCGAATACGAGCACGTACCCGTGCTTCGTAGCATGGTCGCAAATAGCCAGTACCTAACTTGCTTACCATATCTTGATGTAGAGCGCTTTATTGAAGCTGGTCAGTTGGTTGCGTTGAACGTTCCCGAACTAGAAATGGAACGCACACTGTCATTCATCTGGCGTGCTGATATGGCCGAAAACCCTTTAGCTGAATGTGCAAAGAGAGAGGGGCTACGAATGATGAAAGGTCGTCCTTCAGTTTTATAGTGATATGTATCACATAATTAATGTACGCAATGTAATGTAAATAATTTTAACGTGATCATAATCACGTCAATATTCAGTGTATTTGTTAATCTAGCATAATCAATCATTTTGCTAGGTTAACCCTTTATGAGTCCACTAATCGCTATTTCAATTACCACAGGTATTCTCTCTGGCATCTGGGGATGGACAGCGATGTCGTTAGGTTTGTTATCGTGGGCCGGGTTCCTAGGGTGTACAAGTTACTTTGCATCACCGAAAGATGGTGTAAAAGGTTTAGCACAAAGCTTACTAACCAATATGTCTGGTGTCGTTTGGGCTTTAGTGATCATTCATGGCTCTTCACTGGTCAACCTAGAGATCGTTGGCTATTTAATGACGGCTTTAGTTTCATTCTTTATGTGTTTTCAAGCAAAACGTGATTGGTTAGGTTACATTCCAGGTACGTTTATTGGTGCTTGCGCAACTTTTGCAGCCAATGGTGACTGGCAAATCGTTGTACCGTCTTTAGTGCTTGGTGGACTGTTTGGCTATTCAATGAAAGCCAGTGGACTTTGGTTACATCAACAGCTTTCCGTCAAAACGACTCAAGAGTTAGTAAAAGACTGAATTTCAAAGTTAAAGCCTGGTATCAAAACAATTGATATCAGGCTTTTCATTAAGTATTACCGTTCGCCATAGTCACAACTCGTTTCAAGATCCACCTTATCAATAGAGGGATGCTGTCTGGTCCTCTTTCTTCACATTCTGCGACAATCGCCAGTGCGAGGTCGGGTTTTGCAAACTTTTTGAGTACACGGGTGACCACCTTTTTTGGTGGTATTGGGTGGTCATGAGGAATTTTGATGAGATCCCTAAAGAAATCTTCAAAACCATGTGTATACAGATAGTGCTCAATATCTCTATCGGGTAATTCGGTTAAATGATGGCGCGGATGGTCGCCATGTAATTGATGGATAACAGTAGTTGCGTATTTCTTTCCGGCAGCATCACCGTCCGTAACAACATGCCAGTCAATACCAAATGCTTGAGCGACTTTGATCAAAGACTTAAGACCTGATTGTGCAAATTCAATGATTTGAACGCCTTCAGCGGATAGGTTATAGCCCGAAAGATTAGCGAGCTCATTGAACAGCCATACCTCAGTCTCGCCTTCAACCAGTAACCAACAACGTGCAAAAAGTGCGCGGGAACGATGAAATCGGATATGAAAACCAACCCGTCGCAAGTCATCTTTAGTTAGGTTGTTAGGAGAAATACTTGTCGTAACAGTCTTATCAGACTGTCTGACGAGTCGGCGGATAGATTCCAGTGGGACTGCGCCGAGTAAGTCACTACTGTTCGTTGTGAGGATCTTTTGCATAGGAAGCATTTGCAATAAGCTCCACGCGCGGGAGAGGTGAGTTGGGTGTAAACGACCTTCAGGATCTTCAATGATGAGTATTGGACGTGCGCAACGTCTGAGTTCAGTTGGACCTTTTGCCTGTAGATAAGCATTGAGCAACCCCAATAGCAGCAACCGCGTTTGATGGTTCTTCGTTTCATCGATCACTTGGGAGAGATTTTGCTCATTTGAAGGCCGCGAGAAGAATACCCCATCGCGATTGCCATTTTTGGAAAGTCCTCGTGAATGGCTTTTAAATGAAAAATAGTGCTCTACCAACACCTTCATCGAGTTGAGGCTACTTTTCATTTCTCCTTTATTCACATGGCCAGGTATCGCCATTAATCGACGCACTGTGTTATTAATTCGCTTTTCAGAGCGTGAGTTATGACCATTAGTAGCAATCTCATGGTGGTAGAATCTACGCGAGTCTCTAAGTCGTATGACAGGGTGAAGTGTCATCAACTCTTGCGCTAATTTCTCTGAGTGGTGTAACCGTAGCGGAGAACCATTTACATCAAGAAAGGCATAGTGCTGAGTGACATCATAGCCTTCTAATGTAGCGCTGATTCGATAATAGAAACGTTCTACTCCATTACTGTCTTGCTGCCAGATAGGTTTGAGCTTGCGATAACGGCCTGAGTGAGTTTCGTTTCTTTCAGTGGCTACAAAGGAGAGAATAATCTGTAGGTGCCTCGTTTGGGGATGTGAAGCGGCGTAATCGACGTGGAAATCTTTCATTTCGAACTGATACAGTTCGCCGTCAGCAGGAAGTACAACACACAAGGCATCAAGTAAAGAAGATTTACCCCATGTATTTTCACCAATCAACGTGGTTAGGTCATTGAGCGCGAGAGAGAGGCGCTTAATACCGCGAAAACCGGATATATCAATGCGTTCTAACTTCATCCAATTCTCCTTAAGTTGTAGTTAGTACGTAGAATCGAAAATACTAACTATCTCAATCAATTATAAGAGGGTTTTCGAGAATGAGCTGTAATCAAGCTCATATTAATTTCAAATATCCCTAGAGAATTTATGTGATGTATATCAAACACAGACCTGTATAATGTGCTCTGTATTTCAAGAACTTCATTGGAATGTCACATAAAGCGGTCTAACATCAGAGGGGAGATAACAGAGAAACGCTATGAAGAAAAACAATAAACCTCTCAAACTAACGATTGCTCATATCAATGATACTCACTCATACTTTGAACCAACGTCTCTTCCATTAACCATCGTCCATAACGAAACTGTATATCAACCATTTGTTAGCGCTGGCGGCTTTGCACGCATTGCAACTCGAGTCGAACAACTGAGAGCACAGGCGGATGATGAGGCATTCTTGCTGCTACATGCAGGTGATTGTTTTCAAGGGACGCTGTACTTCTCCTTATTTAAGGGCGAAGCAAACGCTGAATTACTCAATGAACTTAGACCAGATGCGATGGCACTGGGTAATCATGAACTTGATATGGGTAATGAACCTGTCGGGAAGTTCATTAGAGAAATAGAGTTTCCGTTATTGGCGGGTAACTGGAACCTCTCTAGAGAGGGGGACAAAGAGTTTCCGCTAAATGGGCATCCGAATCTATACCAATATGATGTGGAGCAAAAAACTGCACAATGGATAGTGAAGAGTGTTGGGAACGAACAAGTGGCCATCTTTGGTTTGTCTATCGACAAAATGGCTGACATCGCGAACCCGGACTGTGATACAAGCTTTGAGTCTTCGCTAGAGGTTGCGCGAGCGACTATCGCCGCCATTAAACAAAGTGGTATCAATAAAATCATTATCTTAAGCCATATGGGCTATGAGACCGACCTTGAAATAGCGGGCCAATTGGAAGGTGTTGGGCTTATTATCGGCGGACATAGCCATGTGTTACAGGGTGACTTTTCTCAGCTAGGATTGGCTTCCAAAGATCACTATGGCGTTAATGTGAATGGCACATATGTGGTTCAAGCGGGTTACCATGCGATGATGATGGGCCATTGTGAAATTGAGTTTGATAGTGATGGTTCAGTGGTGAGCTTTTACGGCAAAAACGAACTGTTAGTCGGACGCCGAGTGTTTATGGATGTAGACGGTGAGGTATCATCCATTCCTTATGAAGCGATTCGAGATAGAGTTCAATCGCATCCGAACGTCCAAGTTTGTCGCAAACATCCGTCAATCAAACAGATAATGAATGATAAGTACCGTCCTAGAGTAAAGGCATTACAAGAGCAAAAAGTGACGACTCTGAATCATACTCTTCGACACATTAGGCTTCCAGACGAACAGGGCGGTAGTGAGATAGCTCCTCTCGTCGCTGCGTCATTTTTACACACCATGAAAGCGCTTGGTCATCAGGTTGACTTTGCTATTCATAATGCCGGTGGCGTGCGCAATTCACTTAATCGCGGCGCTATTTCGGTTGCAGACATTGCCGGAAAATTATTGCCTTTTGCCGTGCCGATAGGCATCTACAAGATAAAAGGGAAGTACATTCCACGTATCATCGAAGGCGCAATCGACAACGCAATAGGTAATGGTGTTATAGGAACGGGTTCAGGCAGTTATCCATATACGTCGCAACTTGAGTTTCATTATGACAAAGACAAACCTAAAGGGGCTCGAGTTACAGATATTAAGATTGCTAACCAGTCCATCGAGTTGAACAAAATATATACTGGCAGTTCAAGCGCTTACACCATGAAAGGAAAAGAGGGCTACGATGCCATATTAAATATGGAAGGGACAGGTACCGTTACAAATTGGTCTATGGCTGATTGTTTTATAAAGCTTTTATCGGATAGACCGTATGTTGTGAATAGAGTAAACCGAGAAAACAAAGACTCGGTTCCAAAATAATGGAACGTAAATTGCTTTTATTGAACTGATCTTGACGGTTGCAGTCTATCGAAACAGATTGCGCCACATTCACTGGAGGAACCATGTGGAACAGAGATTGGATTGATACGCTTGTGGTACTGAGTTGGATAGGCGCATGGTCGCTACTAGTCTACTTTATACCAGGAGGGGCAATTTAGCCCACACTGCACTTTAGCCAGCTCAAACGAGCTGGCTTCTTTTTTTTTTTGATATTTTTTATCTTAGATGCTGATAAGAAAGGGGTTGGCCGAGAACTGCTTAATCTCGGCCGTTCCAGACGCGCAAGCAAAGGCGTTCCGTAAACAAAACTAAGAGCCAAGGCTTGCGTCGTCAAGAGAAATCGCACGTGATCCTCTATAATTATCAAAAAAAACTGGTTTAGTTTTACTATGTGCGGTCGACTTAACATTATCGATGATCCATTTAGCCAATTTGTATCACGTCAACTTGGCATTGCTTTTTATGCCGCTCCCAATCTAGACATTCGGCCGAGCGGAGGGCTTCAATGCATTGTTGCGTCTCCCGAACAAGAATTATTTCAGTGTCCACTTGGTTGGGGGCTCCGAACAAGCTGGAGTAGTAAGTTGATTATTAATGCTCAAGCTGAAACGGTATCTATTAAACCGACTTTTCAACAAGCTTTTGCTTTACATAGGGTCGTTGTACCATGCTTTGGTTGGTATGAATGGAGTCAAGGAACCTCGTCCACTGAAAACAAAACCAAGTATTTATTTTATGCAGCAGATAAGTCGCCTTTGTATATGGCAGCTATTGGTTATCCGGAGTCGACGCGGGTTATCACACTCACCACTGCACCGACACAGGAGTATCTACGCTATCATCACCGTATGCCAGCGCTGCTTGCGGCTGAATCGGTTTCAGATTGGCTTAATTGCAATGCTCTCGAAGCGGAGGCCTTGTTGAAAAGTGGATTAATACGTAATGCTTGGACTTGCCGGCCCGCATAAAAAGCTAAGTGAAAACAACATCACTTGTGATTCATCGAGAAGGAAGTAAAATCTTTCAGACTTTCAAATACAAAGGGTAAACTTGGTATGATGCTCATCGCTTATAAACTGGTGAAATTAGCGATTATTACTGCTGTGTTTTTGACAATTTTTGATCTGGTTGCTTACGGTGAAATAACGTGGTTCAGCCGTTGGTTTGGACTTTAAGCAAGAAACCATTACGTATAAAAAAAGCCTCATCTAGTGAGGCTTTTTTCGAATTCTGTTTGTACTAAGCGTTAGAGCTTACAACACGCTTTTCTTGTTGCATCTTGATTAGAAAGTAAACGTTGACGCAAGCTATAAAGCCGTTGGTGATAACAACTGGCATAGAATCAATAGCCAGCCCATAAGCTGTAAATAATGCACAGCCGATAAAGTTCAACACTCGTAGCTTTACGATATCCTTCATCGTTAATGAGATAGCCACCATAATTGATGCTGCATAACCCAATAACTCAACCATATTAATGTCCATAATGTGCTCCTCTAAATCTTGCCAGTGAGTCTGGTACCTATTCTTCTCATCATGAGATTTACGAGGAAGCTCCTTGCCTCGAACGGTGTTGCTAATTCGGGTGCACTATATCAGCCAGAGTTCTGTGATGGAAGCCTCACTTTTGTGTTCGGAGAGGGTTAGCGATTACGCAAACGTTTTTTTGGCTGACCTTAGTTACGAAGAACGGTTTTTGTTGAGTAAAATGTTAAAAAAAAAGCCCGCTTTAAAAGCGGGCTTATAAATCCGGTTAGGCGATTACTTCTTACCTTGAACCATTTGCTTGTCTTCTTCAGTCAGTTCGCGAATACGACGGCTGATATCACGACGAGCTTTTGAAATCTCGGCGCTCTTGATGATGTGGTCATCAACACGATCTTCGTAGTCTGCTTTCATATTTTTGATGATGGTGACGATTTCATCGTGAGTCATTTCAGGCTTGATATAGTCCATCAAGTTTTCTAGCAAGTCTACACGTTTACGGTTATCACGAACTTTTTTCTCGTTATCTAGAAGCTCGCGTTTTAGTTTGTTCTTACGACGTGCTTGTGCAACGATCTCGAATACGCTACTCATAAGTCCTTTCCTAAATTATTGTCAAAATCTAGCTTGATTAAAGCATAACAAAACTCGATATAACAGCCCTTAGATCAATACTGACGGTCTATTGCTCATAATGTCATCACTCAAGAAAGAAACAATTGAGTTAATAGCTCACTTAGCGCTATGATTTCCGAACCCAATGTTTGTCAATTTAAAGAAAACCATGTTACCTCACTCAAAAACACTTCCTGAATTCAAAAGTGACATAGTGATCAATCAAGAGGAACCTCAAGTTTCGCCGTCAAGGAAACTGAAGGGAGCTTATATCAATGAGCGTTCTCGACTGGAAGTGACGGAAGTTGAGCTCAACCGCAGTAAGGTTGTGATGGTCGACCAAGATGGCAATTTCATTAGGGTTCCGTTTCTTTCTGAACACTAGGTACGTATGCTTACTTCTGTAAGGTTTAAAGCGAATAAAAGGATATAACAATGAATATAGAACTTTCCTTGGTCGAGGCTCGTGTTATCGGATGCCTTATCGAAAAAGAAGTGACAACGCCCGATCACTATCCCCTTACGTTGAATAGTCTAACAACAGCATGTAATCAAAAAAGCAATCGTGACCCAGTGTTATCTTTGTCAGAAGCCGAAGTTCAAGATGCAGCTCAAGCATTGATTTCTCGCCGTTTAGTGAGCGATGAAAGTAGCTTTAATAGCCGTGTATCGAAATTTCAACACAGGTTCTGTAACACCGAATTTGGTGACCTAAAACTCAGTGCTCAGGAAAAAGGTATCGTATGTTGTTTGCTGTTGAGAGGCGCTCAAACTCCGGGTGAATTGCGTACTAGAACTAACCGTTTATGTGAGTTCACGGATGTTAAAGAGGTAGAAGCTGTTTTAGATGCAATGAGCAGTCGCGAAGGTGGGGCTCTTGTCGTTAAGCTCCCAAGAGAAGCCGGTAAACGCGAGTCGAGATATATGCACCTATTCAGTGGTGAAATCGATATTGAGGAGTTTGCGCAGCAATCTGCCGGGCCAGTTTCCGTCTCCACTCCGACGACCGAACGTATCGAAGCTCTAGAGCAAGAAGTTAAATCTTTAAAATCTGAGCTTAGTGAGCTAAAGGCGCTGGTCAATTCACTTATGTAATGCGAGAAAGGGTAGCAATTATCGCTACCCTTGTTTTTTAGCGTATTTAGAAATTAAGTTATGGAAGTTGAACACGAAGAGCCATCCTGGTTTGTTTACCTTATTAGAACGTCTCAATCGGCACTGTATTGCGGGATTACTAATGATTTGCAGCGGCGCTTTAAACAACACCAAGAGGGTAAGGGAGCAAAAGCGCTACGCGGTAAAGGACCTTTACAGCTTGTGTGGAGTCAATCCGAAATAAACAAAAGTGAAGCTCTAAAAACAGAAATAGCTATTAAGAAGCTCAAGAAAACGCAGAAAGAAGGTCTAGTAAAGCAGGCTGTCCGTTTCGAGCGAAAATAACAGTAGCAAGATGACTGGCTGAACACATCGATGTTGTATACACTTGTTCTATAACAGAATAATGATAAGCAACACATGAACAGAATCTATTCAACTTTGCTAGCTTCCATAATCATTCCATTCGCCACTCAGTCGGCAGCGAGTGAAATATTGCCGGGCTATTGGGATTACCAAGAATATCTCCGTGCCCATCCTGTTCAAGAACAGCTTACCAATGAACTTTCCGAGGTGGTTAGGCAACAGCCAACACCACTCTCTGTCGAGCAAAATAAACCTGTCACAATATCAGTAGTTTATCCCGGTCAACAGGTTTCTGATTATTGGGTAAGAAACATTAAAGCGTTCGAGACACGTATGGAAGAACTTGGTATCAACTATGAGCTAAACCAAGTTTTTACTCGACCCAATATAGATTTGCGACAGCAAAGTGTTTCGTTGATGGAAGCGGTGAAAAATAAATCCGGTTATTTGATTTTTACACTAGATACGACACGTCATCGTAAGTTTATTGAGCACGTTATTCATTCTACTGATACAAAACTCATCCTGCAGAATATCACTACACCAGTGAGAGCATGGGATGAAACCCCTCCATTTCTTTATGTTGGCTTTGACCATGTGATCGGCAGTCATCTACTCTCGGGTTACTTTAAACAGCGATTTCAGAATAGCCACTCTTATTCTGTTTTGTATTTTTCAGAAGGTTACGTTAGCGATGCACGCGGTGGTACGTTTATCCAAGACATGGAAGAGTCAGGGGACTATCAACTCGCTTCGTCCTATTACACTAAAGCGAATAAAGAGAGTGGCTACAAGGCGGCATTAAGTAGTTTGCAACAGAACCCAGATATTAGCTTTATTTACGCCTGCTCAACGGATGTAGCTTTAGGTGCTGTTGATGCCCTAGAGCAACTTAAACGAAATGATATCGTTATTAATGGCTGGGGAGGGGGATCTGCCGAACTGGATGCAATCGCTAATAATAAACTTGATGTAACCGTTATGAGAATGAATGACGATACCGGTGTTGCCATGGCGGAAGCCATTAAGTGGGATCTTGAAGGAAAACCAGTACCAACGGTTTATTCCGGTGATTTTGAACTGGTTACCAGTGAAGATTCGCAATCAAGGATCGATGAATTAAAAAAGAAAGCATTTAGATATTCTGATAAAAGCTGATGCCACTAACGAACTTCAATAAACATAAAACACTCGCCACTCTTATTACCCGTACTGTTGTATGGGTAGTGACGATCTTTACTGTTGGCGTGTTGATTCAAAGTTGGCATTTAAGCCGGGATATTGTGCAAGAAGAAGTCCAACGAACCTCTCGCCAAACGAGTAGCTTAATACATAACTTCTTCGAGTATCGCCTCGCTTCGTTACAAATTTTGCAAGACAGCAATGCTAAAAGTGATACGGTTGAGAGCTTTTTTAACAATCACGATTCTCGCTCGCTAGACTATTTTTTTCTGCGGGAAGACAATCTTGAACCAATCCATTCACCAGACTTTCGTTTTATCAGTCATTTAAGTGATGTAATTTGGGATGACGGTAACGCGCTTTTCTATGGTTTAGAGTCCTCAAGTCTAACTGAGTTGTTTCATAAAGTGGACATTCACAGCAATTGGAACGCATTGGTCACTGATTCCCAGTTAGGACTTAAGCATACTTTGATTCGACGTACGCCAATCATCCAGAGTGAGTCTGGGGAAGTCCTTGGGTTCCTATTTGTTGGGGTTGTTCTTGATGACAATGCCGGTTTGTTAGCGAGCTTGTTACGTGGCAGCAATAGCGATGATGTTATTCTGCGTTTTGGTAATAAATTTATTGCGTCGACTATTTCACCTGATGACAATTATACGCTTAAATCAATTTCTGATTTGATTTATAGCGGAGAAACAGATTTAAACCGATTATTGATCACTGAAACAAACTTAACGGTAGGGACGAAACAAGACGTCTTGAGTATCTTTTCAGTACAACGAAACCCTAGTGTTCTGGCACTGCGTAATAGCTATTTGTTCTGGATTTTTCTTTCACTTATCGTCATAACCACCATATCTTTTTTAACCAGGCGTTGGCTAAATAGAAAGGTGACTCAAGAGTTGTCTGAGCTGATGGTTTACACCAAGGTTGCTGTAAACAAAGAGCGTGTTCAGAGGTTCGCTGGTTCAAGTATCCATGAGTTCAATCATATTGGTAATACACTAAGCAACACATTTGAACGCTTGTCAGAACAGGAAAAACTGTTCCAAGATCTATTCAATTTTTCTTTATCTCCAATTATTGTTTGGACTGAGAAAGCTACGATTCTACAAATTAACCCAGCAGCAAAAAAATCACTAGAGCTGTTTGAAGAATTGAATCAGTCAAATAGCGAGAGCTTTGTTTCATTTGTAAACGAGATGACCCCACTTGTCATGAAGGCGAGTATGGGGGCAACATTAACAGGTATTGATGTCCCTATCGGAGAAAAAGTATATCGATGGAGTCTATCAGCGATTCAGACTAGAGATGACAGTACACTGGTACTTTCACAAGGACAAGACATTACCAAATTGGTAGAGGCGGAAAAACAAAGTATCAAAGCCCGTAAAGAGGCTGAGTGGTCTGCTAAGGCCAGAACTGACTTTTTGGCGAAAATGAGTCACGAAATTCGTACACCATTGAATGGAATCTTAGGTATTTCGCAGCTCCTTAAGCAAGGGGGTGATGATGGACAATATCAAGAGCAGATTGAAGTGCTTTGTAACAGTGGCGAACACCTACTGGCAGTACTGAACGATATTTTAGATTTCTCTAAAATTGAAAATGGTAGTTTTAAACTTGAAAAGCATAACTTCAAGTTCAAAGAAGTGATTACTGCGATTGAGGGGATTTATAAGCCGCTTTGCGATCATAAGAATATTGAGCTCGTTATCCAAAATAGTTTGAGTGCAAATACAGCGTTAAACACAGACCAAGTCCGATTGAATCAGATTTTGTTTAATCTGGTTAGTAACGCGATCAAGTTTACCCACAAAGGTTTCGTCAAGGTGAGCTTTGCGCTTAAAACAGCCGAATCGAGCAAAACAAATTGGTTAACCATCCATGTTGAAGACACTGGTATTGGTATCCTAAGCGATCAAATTCAGCAGATCTTTGACCCATTTGTTCAATCGGAAGCAACGTTGACACGTGAGTATGGCGGTAGTGGTCTTGGGTTAGCGATTGTTAAAAACCTAGTAACTATTTTTGATGGCCAAATCAATGTCAGTAGTGAGGTAGGTCGCGGGACTAGATTCGAAGTTAGGCTACCGGTAGAAACGGCAATAGGACAAGCAGAGCAAAGTGTTGAAGAAACCGTTATCGATTTTAGTTTGTTTTCTGAAATAGTGAACGTGTTACTGGTAGAAGATAATCATACCAATGCCTTTATTGCCAAAGCCTTCTGTGAAAAGTACGGCATGAATGTGATTTGGGCTAAAGATGGACAGGAAGCGCTAGAGATTCTAAATACGATGTCATTTGAGTTGATCTTAATGGACAACCAGTTGCCTTCTGTATCAGGTATTGAAGTGACTAAGCGAATTCGAAATACGATAAATCAAAAAGTACCTATCTTTGCTTGTACCGCGGATAACTTAGATTCAACCCGACAAGCCTTCTTCGCTGCTGGGGCAGATTTTGTCATTGTGAAACCGATCAAAGAGAAATCGCTGTACGAAGCACTCCGACATTTCAAGAAATATCACTATCAGCTAGGGCCACAACAGGCTGCAGAGAAGTAACAAAAAGGGAAGCGAAATTCGCTTCCCTGCTTTTAATCGTTTGATTGAACTAACGAGCTAGCTTGTGATGAGCATTTGAGAAGTGGCCAGCACAAAATGCGCCAACAATTGAAAGCTCACCCGCCAAACAAAGGCTCGCTGCTACTTCTGCCAAGGCTTGGGAGTTACCGGTTCCATGTAAACCTAGCAAGTCTAAGCAGGCTTTTTGACTCGGTAAGCTTGTGCCGCCTCCAACAGTACCTACCATTAAGTTTGGGAGGGTGACGCTTGCATACAACTCACCTGCATCAGTGACCTCCATGCGCGTCATACCAATAGCCGATTCTGCAACGCAAGCAGCATCTTGCCCACAAGCGATATAGAGTGCTGCTAACGCATTAGCATAATGTGCGTTGATACCTATCGTACCACTGAGCGCTCCGCCAACTGTGGTCATCTGACCAAACTGAGCCATTTTCTTTGGGGTGGTGTGAAGGTATTTCTCGACTAACCTTGCTGGAATTAGAACTTCAGCAGTGACTTTCTTGCCTCTAACGCTACGTAAAGTTTGAGAGTTAGCTTTTTTATCACCGGATAAGTTACCGTCGAGAAACGCATATTCAGGCTTGATAGGGGTATGCGTCAGGATGTAATCAAATACAACGTTGGTTGCTATGGTCACCATATTCTGACCTGAAGCGTCTCCTGTCAAATACTCAAATACCAGATAAACATGATTACCTTCGATATTGACGTTGATATCGCTTAACTTTCCGTGTGATGTTGTAGATTCAGCCAATTGTTTAAAGTGGTCAAACTGTGTTACTAACCAAGCCACAAACTTTCCGGCTTCAATTAACGACTTGAAGGCGAAACCAGGGGTGCGCGTTACGCCTTCATTAAGCAACATAGCGCTAGCACCGCCGCAAGCAGTAATAAGATTGGCACCTCGGTTGTAAGAAGCGACGAGAGCGGCTTCTGTTGTTGCTAATGGGATTTGGTAGTCGCCCTGTGCAAATAACCCATTGACCCGTAGAGGCCCCGCTGTACCAATAGGCATTTTTAGAGTGCCTATGAAAAACTCGATATTTTTAGCATAGCTATCCATTTGGGATTCGGTATGGACGTCGAGTAATTGTGATTTAGCTTCTGAGTTATCAAGAATTCCCCAACGGTAATCAACATTACGAGCAGTTAGATAAGGGCTGCGATTCACTTTTCGAGAAGGTGTATGTTGCTTAGGCGATAACTTGGCATCGAACTCAGTCAAAGTGAGGTCTTTATCAATACTAGTGAGGTAATCACGTTTGTGAAGGTTAACTTTTGGCATGCGGATCTTAGTAAAACAGTTTGGAAGGGAATTCTACCCACCTAACACTCAGATACAAGGAGTTCCAGTGCGGTTATGTGACATCTTATTACTTTGCCACGTGAATCCAATGGGTTACTGAGAGAAAATGCAATACTTTGAAACAATACAACGATTGGTATTTACTGGAATAGTTGCGTTAGAGCGCTCATTTCTTCTTCACTAAGTAGGCTTGCAGCACTCGGGGAAAGCTGGTTGGATATCTCACCTTGTAGCGCTTTCAATTGCTGGGGAGAGAGCAATTTTAGTTGTTCTCTTAGCTGTTCAAACTGTTGCGTCGACATTTTATGACCTTTATTTAAATTGTTGAGTAAAGCAGTCTGAGTTCCGTTCATCTTCACATCGTAATATGGCGTTGATGTTTAATCTATCGTTGAACTGATGAGAATTTGTCCGAGTATTGTAAGGAACAGTTAATTGAACTGTTAGAATAGTCAGGTTGCTTTCGCTTACAATTATTTGAAGCAACCTGAATGGTGGGGAGCGGTGAGACCTAAACTTGTTTGAAACTCTCACTGTGTGGTTGGGTTAGAGTGTCAGTTAACGCATGAAATTCGGGCAACATTCGATAGATTAAGTGCAATTGTTGCAACACCATGCGAGCCGAACGATCATCTTCATCGCGCCACTCTATTAACCTGCGGTGTATATCAAACTGATCAACAGTAGTAACGTTATTTTCATCCCCCGTTCCTTCAAGTTGATTTTCCAATAACTCAATATGATGGTTTATGGTTCTATGTGCCTCTAGTACGAGAAGGTGAATTGATTCATCCTCTAGTCGTTGCCTATGAGCCCCCAAAGCAGACACATAACTGAGAAGCGCATGACTTAATGTTAGGAATCTGAAGCTCCTATCGGTATCCACTTGATAACGCCCTGGCTCCGCCAACATATTTGAAATCGCGGTAGAAAGATTAGCATCGGCATTATGAGCATCGCGCCTTGCGATGCGATAATTCAAATCGTCTTTTTTACCCAGGCGATATTGGCCGATGATCTGCATTAGATACTTTCGATTTGTCCTCAGCGAATTCGCCATGATCTTATGCATGCGTTTCGACTCCCAATCCGGGAGAATAAAGTAGACGGCACTTACTGCTAGAGCACAGCCGATAAGTGTGTCCATCAGCCGTGGCAATACTACGGCATAACCTTCACCAAGCTGGTGAAAACACAGCAGTACAAGTACGGTGATAAAGCCAGTAGCGTATCCGTAATTGTTGATTCTAAATGCAAAGAACATGACACCAGAAAGAACAATCAGGAATAATTGGCTCTCTGGAGAAGGGAAAAGAGTAAGTAAAGGGACGCCAACAAATAACCCCACAAGGGTACCTGCAATTCGCGCGGAGAGCTTTTGACGTGTTGCGCTGTAGTTTGGTTGGCATACAAATAGTGTCGTTAGTAAGATCCAATACCCTCGATCGAGATCGAAACCCTGAATGATGCCGTAGCCAATGGTCAACGCTATTGATAGGCGAACGGCATGTCGAAAAAGAATCGACTCCTTCGACATACTTGCTTTGATTCGATTCCACATCGCTGTGAACGTGTGTGGGTTGGTGTCGTCCAGTATTCCGTCTTCCAAAAAGTTACTATCTGGATTGCTGACGTTACTAAGCAGCTTTTCTACAGTTGCCAAGTTATTAAACAGATAGTTGAGCTGAACTAACAAAGGTGACCATTCGGGGTTGTTTTGTTGTTCTAGATACTCAATTGAATCTTGTAATTCGACTAACGCTTTAATGGAGTCATTGCTGTGAGAGTACTTTTTCCCCAGCTTAAGTGCAAAGGCGATCTCTTTACAGGCTTTTGCCTGCATTTCTAAGACATGCTTAAAACGAAACAGGACATCAGAATGCGAAAATTGTGTTGCTAGTTCTTGATAACGATAGTGACTTGAACTTACGCGCTCATGAATGTCTTGCGCGATAAAGTAAACCTGCAAAAAGCGATCACTTGGCCCATCGACGTGACCACGTCGAGAGCGGTTTAATAACGTTGACTTGCAAGCGTTGAGCGCAAAGACGGTACATGCATTAAGGCTGGCTTCTTTTAAGCGATGCGGCTGCGGAATAAGGTTTAAAGTAGGGTGGAATAAGTTTCTTTTGGCATCTAGGTATAAACTCAACTCGTTGAACACGTTAGAGAGACTTTGTTGAACAGGCTGCATTGGCCAGAAACTATTCCAGATAATAGAGACTAAGTAGTACCAACTCGCACCACCTAGTAGTAACAACGGCTGGAACCAGATGTTCGTACTTTCATGAGCTCCGAGCATGGTGTAGATGGCGATTAACAATGAGCCGAATGCGATACTAGAATAGCGAGGACCGATGGCACCGAGAATAATGAACAGGAACGTTGAACAAAAAAGTCCAATCGCAAACAACCAAGGTATGTTAAATAGAATCTCAATAGAAAATGCGGCAATTGCAAAGCAAATGAGGGTAAGGGTGATGGCTTTAATGCGCCCGAAGAAATTGTCGTCAGTTTCGGCTAGCGCAGCGGCGATGACGCCGAGAATTAATGGTGTAACCCATGTGTGTTGCTCGAAGTACCAAGCTGGAATCACAACGCCTAATAGCGCTATGAGCATTAACACACTGTAGTTAAAGGTTTTATTGGCCCATTGAAGGCGAAGTTGACCAAGAATGCTCACAATAGAATGCTGTATCTGATAAAACCGTTATTCTAGCAGAAACTACTGTGTCTTATAAATGACTGTTTTCTAGGAAGAACGAGCGACATTCGTTCTCCCTAATCGCAAGAGGTGCGGGATTAACGTTTGTTCTTTAGATAACGTTTACGGCGCTCTTCTTTACGTTTTGCTTTCTCTTCTGCTTTTCGTGTAGCTTCTATTTCAACTTGTACGAGCTCTTCAGTAATCATTTCAGGCAATTCAAGGGTGACCTGACCTAGAGTACCGTTCCGCAATTCGTGAAGTAGAATTTCAGAGGCTTTGTGAAGATTCACACGGCCACCAGATTGTAAAGCACCGCGTTTACGACCAATTAGCTCCATAAGTTCTAAATCAGATTCTGGAAGCTCTTCGTCGATCTGATAACGTTCTTTTAGACGCTCTGGATACTGAGCCGCCATATACTCCACGGTGTAGAAAGCAACTTCATCGTATTCGATAGCGGTATCTTTTACTGCGCCAGTAGCCGCTAATCTAAAACCACTATGAGGGTTTTCTACTTTTGGCCATAAAATCCCCGGAGTATCAGAAAGAACGATACCGTTTTGCAAGTTGATTCTTTGTTGACGACGAGTAACCGCTGGTTGGTTGCCGGTCACAGCGATGGTTCTACCTGCAAGAGTGTTGATGATAGTTGACTTACCAACATTTGGGATTCCCATGATCATCGTGCGAATGTTTTTACCAATCTCTTCGCGGTGTGGCGCGAGCTTTCGACAAAGCTCAAGAATTTTGTGCACTTCTTGAGTATTAGATGTGGTGATGGCCATTGCCTTAACACCTTGCTCTTTCTCTAGGTGCTCGATCCAAAGTTCCGTCTTTTCTGGATCCGCCAGATCACGTTTATTCAACACTTTGACGACAGGTTTGTCGCCACGGAGTTGAGAAATCATAGGGTTTTCACTACTAAATGGAATACGTGCGTCAAGCACTTCAATAATGACATCTATTTGTGGGATGACTTCTTCGATTTCTTTGCGAGCCTTGTGCATGTGGCCTGGAAACCATTGGATAGACATGAGTGAAAACCTATATTTTGAAATTTGTGCACATTGTAGGAGGTTCAACGAGATAGTAAAGCCCTGCATTCAAGTGGTGAGCGAAGTTTTTGTCGTGATGTTCTTGAATAGTAGGTGGAGAAACGCCTTTATTGTCTACTCTTTTTGGCCGAACTCGGTATGTAGCCATCGCCTGAGGGTAATAACACTTTCGTATTTCAAGCTCTTTGGAGAACACGCAAAATAGAACGCTTGATACGGATTTGGCGTGGGGGAACCAAGCTCTACCAGCAGTCCTTGTTCCACTTCATCTTTAATAAACAAACGGTGAGTGACAAGTATGCCTAAGCCTCTGATTGCGGCATGAATAGCCTGTACAGAAGCATTAAAAATCAGGTGATTATGGTATCTAGGGAGTGTTAAAGCATTGGTTTTACACCATGTATCCCAATCGTGTTTCCTTCTATCGTTGGTGACCAAAATACTAGGATAATCCACCAGCACAGCGTCGAGTGATATAACTGTATGTTGATCGAGTAGGTTAGGGCTGCACACCAACACCAGTTCATCGTCACCCAGCTTTTCACAATAGTAATCTTGCCATTCGTCTGTTTTTCCGTGAATCAAGGCGACATCGACGCCTTCTCTCTCAAGGTTAAAACTGCCAATTAAATTCGAAATACGGATATCCAGATTTGGAGCATAATGTTGGAGATTGGTTACTCTAGGGATCCACCAGTGAAGAGCTAATGAATTAACCATGTTAACAGTAAGCCTATTTGTCACTGTTTTGTTAAGCAATGCTTCATTAGCTTCAACAATTTTCTCTAGAGCAGGCGCAACTTTTTTGTAGTAAAGGCGGCCTTGTTGATTTAACTCTATGCGCCGACCTATTCGATGAAACAGCTTAGTATCGAGTTGCGCTTCTAGGGATTTAATTGACTGACTCACAGCTGAGTGGCTTACGAATAGCTTTTGTGCCGCTTCGGACATGCTACCTGTTTCTGCTACGGCTACGAATGTATAAATGGACTTGAGTGCAACGTATTTATTCATTTATCACTGTATGTAAGTAAAACTTACATAATCATTAATAATTACTCAGTATTTTTCAGTGATCGCGATCACTATAATTTAGCCCCAAAGACACATTTCGTGAGCATAATACATGGCAAAAACTACACTAACCCATACTCCAGTTTTCTATATGCTATCGTCGACACTTAGCTTATCTGTCACTGGATTACTAACTAAGTATCTGTCTGAAAGTTTCGATGTGACCACATTGGCGTTCTTACGATTTGCGCTTCCGGCATTTCTCATATTTTCGATACTGCTTTTCACTAAGATAAGGAGGCCTAATGTTGCCATGGCCAAATTACTCGTTGTAAGAGCACTGTGTATTGGGGCGTGCCAATTGTGCTTTATCTATGCATTGAACAAGCTCTCTTTGGTAGAAAGTGTGGTTCTATTTGGAACTGGGCCTATTTTTATCGCAGTTTTGGAAAAGGTAATCTTCAATATTAAACTTCATCGTTCAACAATCGTAGCGCTGTTGATGACGTTTATCGGAGTGGTAATGTTGGCCAATAATGGTAGTGGGTTTGTTATCAAGCCTGAACTCTTGGTCGGTCTTTTGGCGGGTTTCTTTAATGCTGGTTCTCAGTTGAGCCTTTATAAAGCATCAAAAACGGAAATGTCAGGTTTAGAAACCAATGCGTGGACATTTGGTATTGCTAGTTTAATTCTACTACCGATGGTGATGTTTTCTCATTGGCCTTCTCCTCAAAGTATTTTCAACGACAATGCTGTAAATACTGGGGTACTTTTGGCTTTGGCGATTATGGCACTACTGATTATCAACACGCAGGTTTCGCGACACAAAGCCTATTCAACTGCTGATAGCAATTCCCAATTAGCACCTTTAATCTATAGCAATCTGGCTTTCACAGCCTTATGGCAATTGCTTGCGTTTGATGTTGATTTCAGTTACACGCAGTTACTAGGTTTAATGCTCATTGTTATGACCAGTGTTATAACAACGGTGCTTCCGTCCCAAAAGGTCATTATTTCTCATAAAGAAAAGTCTTCCTTCGCAGGTTAGCCAAATTGAATTGCAGATTGAAAATAGATTCAATAGTAACCTTAACTACCTGAAATATTTGTATTAAATATATGGCATGAGTTTTGTAGAAATCTGATTAGTCATTCATAAGCAGGGAACAGCAGATGAAAAAACAGATGTTACCACAAGGCTCAAAACGACTG
Source organism: Vibrio mediterranei (assembly GCF_900088415.1). Classification (GTDB taxonomy): domain Bacteria; phylum Pseudomonadota; class Gammaproteobacteria; order Enterobacterales; family Vibrionaceae; genus Vibrio; species Vibrio mediterranei. Next base: position 332,002 of record NZ_FLLQ01000001.1, on the reverse strand, counting down.
ATGGCATCCTTGGCTCTAAGTGGAGCTTTATTCAGTGCGACCAACAACGCTGCGCCGTTTGATACGTGTCCAAGCAAAGCCTATCTTTTTCAATCAAATCCAGTTCAAGTCTATGGTGTAAACCTTGTCACGGGTTCGACTAGTCTATTGCAAAGCGATACTGGTATGAATGTGAACATTAATGGTGTGGGCTTTGACTTTGATAACCGTTATATCTATGGCTATGACACTAGCAATAAGCGGATCGTTCGTTTAGGGAGCGACTTCCAGGCAGAAGTAGTAAATACATCGGGTTTACCAACTGACCATACTTTTTATGTTGGTGATGTCTATGAAAGTGTTTATTACCTATATAGAAAAGGAAAAGGACTTTTTACTATCGATATTTCACCGCTTGCGAGTGATAGTAGTGCGGTTTTACCGGTTAATCGAGTGACGACGCGTGCGGTAGTAAATCTCACTGACTTCGCCTTCCATCCAAGCGACGGTAAGCTATATGGCGTAGATAACGGCTCGGGTGCTTTATATTCGTTTAACGCTAGCACAGGTCAGGAAACTTATATTGGTGATACTGGCGAAACGGGTACGTTTGGTGCAGGGTACTTCGATGTAGATGGCTATTATTATGTGTCGAGAAATCAAGATGGTCAGATCTATCGCATTGACCTTTCACCAGGTAATGCCGCAAACATAGCTGCGGGCATAGTTCCGGCTGTCAAATTTGCCGATGGTCCAAATTCGAACCAAAACGATGGCGCTCGATGTGCGAACGCACCAGTGATAGATGAAGACTCTAACATTGATTTTGGTGATGCTCCGGAAAGTTACTCAACAAAGCTTGCTGACAATGGCCCACGACATGAGCTCGACGGTAGTACATGGTTAGGAAGTGGGGAACCAGATGGTGAACAAGATGGACGTTACAACAATTTAGCGGATGATGAAATAGGCACTGATGATGAAAACGGTGTGGGATTTGTCACTGCGGTTGAACCAGGACTCGACAGTATTGTTAGGGTTAATGCTTCCACCTCTGGATATCTGTCTGCATGGATAGATTGGAACCAAGATGGTGACTTTGCGGATGCTGGGGAGCAGGTTTTCACCGATGAATCGCTGTCTGCGGGAAACAACGATCTAGTCTTTACTGCTGATATTAATGCAACGGTGGGTACGACTTGGAGTCGTTTCCGCTTTAGCCAACAAACAGGGCTAAATTACTTTGGTGGTTCAACGAGTGGTGAAATAGAGGATCATGCTCTCACGGTTACCGGAGATGGCATCACAGTTCGCTATTATCCAAATGCTACCGGTTATGCCACCGTTGCCTTTGAAGATAACTGGCCTTATACCACCGATTATGACATGAACGATGTTGTTGTTCGTTACCGCGTCACGGAGATTCTTAAAAATGACCAAGTAGTTAAATCCAAAATCGATGGTTACTTAGGGGCAGTGGGTGCATCTTACCATAATGGCTTTGCTATCCGACTTAAAGGTGTCAACCGTGACGATATTGATAGCGCGACCACTCGTCAAATTCAAAACGGAGAGACATTAGCTTCAAGTGGATTAGAGCTGATTTCTAATGAAGCGATTATTGTCATCACAAACGATACGTCAACATTTAAAGTTGATGGTTGTGATTTCCATAGGACCTTGTCTTCATGTGCTGAGCAAGAAGATGTACAACTCAACTTTACTGTTCACGTTAACTACAATAGCGGCACTACAACGGGGCTAATGGCTATGCCGTATGACCCTTTCATCTTCGCAACAGACAATACGTATCATGGAGATGGGTATACTGAACCAGGACGTAAATGGGAGGTTCACCTACCTAACTACGAACCAACTGAACAATTTGATGCAGATATGTTCGCTGGGTTAGGCGTTGATGTTAGCAATTCAAACACTGGTGTGTACTTTAAGACAGCAGAGAATCTACCTTGGGCGCTGTTAATCAATGATGAGTGGGAGTGGCCACTGGAGTATATCGATTTAGTTGTTGCGTATCCTCAATTTGCGACCTACGCAGAGTCATCCGGAGAGAGTGCTCAAAACTGGTTTGAATCGCAATATGCTACCCCCGGTAAATGTTACGTTCCTTAGGAGAAGATTATGAATACCAAATATATAGCTTTACTTATTGCCTTCGGAACACTCACTGCCTGTGGAGGCGGTGGTGGTGGCGGTGACTCTTCAGGTGGAGGCTCTACGGGGAATACTACCGAGGCAGCCCCTGAGCCTGCTCCCGCACCACCTCCGGTTACAGTTTCTGTAACAAGAACAATGGATGACCTGTCTATACCAGACACATTAGACTATAAGCCGATCGAAGATTATTCATTGGACATTGACGCGAGTAATGATGTAACTGGTAGAGCATTTGCCTCGGTATATACAGAATATGAGGACGACGGCTCTGGTGTACTCACTCCAGTGTACGACAGTAAAATCGCTTCTACGTCACTGGATAATGGGAGTGCACAAATCGATTTTTCAGCGGCAGAACATGTTGATGCGTTCTTGGTAGAAATCTGGACGTATGATGGCAACCCACCTGCTCAGAAACTGGTGTCAGCGAGTAGTAGCAACCTCGCTTGGTAACAAAAAGAGGAAAATAAGAATTGCCCCGTTTTACGGGGCTTTTTAATGGCTTGCTAGTCAACAACACAGTACAATGCGAGAAAATACTAGATTCAAATCACATTATGAGCCAAGAATACAACGACGAACACTATGACGATGATGCCATTGAGATTGAAGCTATTGGTATCGAAGTTTCAAGTCATCCAATCGAGCTATACAAACTATTTAAGGTAGCAAACCTTGTTGGAGGCGGCGGTGAAGCTAAGCACTTTATAGCGGAAGGCTATGTAGCGGTGAATGGCGAGCTAGAAACGCGAAAACGACGCAAAATGTATGATGGTGACTTCTTTGAGTTTAACCAAGAATATTATGTCGTTGTATGTGACAAACCGCCTGTTGAAACTGAGGAAAGAAAACAACTGCAATCTAAACAGCCAGAGGTAGCAGCGCCTTCGTCAAAACAAAAAAAGCAGAACAAGCAGCAAAAAAAGACGAAAGAGCAATCGGCTAAACAGAAAAAGAAATCTACTGAGCCGAATAAAGCGCGCTCTAAATCAAAAGACCCTAATAGCGGACGTGGCGGTATCGATTTTTTCTAAGACGATTTACGTTATGCGAGCAATCGATATTCGCTGTCGTTAAAGTGCCACACTTTCCGCTGATAATAGAGGCTTAATAGCAATAGAGGAGATAACAATGAAATTTGAGGTAGATACGCATACTCATACTTATGCAAGTGGGCATGCCTACAGCACCATTATTGAAAATGCTAAAGCGGCAAAAGAACATGGATTAAAAGTCCTGTGTACTACAGATCATGCTGATTCAATGCCAGGTGCCCCTCACTTTTGGTTTTTCTCCAACCAACGTGTTATCCCAAGGTTTCTATCTGACGTTGCTATTATTCGCGGTGTAGAGGCAAATATTCTTAATGTGAATGGGGACATTGATGTACATCCCACGTCATACAAAGCACTTGATTGGATTATTGGCAGCTTTCATGAGCCTGTGTTTAGACCTTCTACTAAGGAGGACCACACTCGAGCGCTCATCAATACAATTGAAAGTGGCAATGTGGATGCGCTTGGACATTTGGGAAATCCGAACTTTGACTTTGATTTTCAAAGCGTAGCGGACTGTGCCGCAGCCAATCATGTCGCAATAGAGATCAATAACTCAACGCTGAGAGGGCACAGCCGAGTCGGAAGTGTGGATCGCTGCTATGACATCGCTCGAGCAGTAAAGCGCGCGGGTGGGTACATCACTACAGGCAGTGACTCACATTTTTGCGATACCATTGGTTTATTCGAACTGACCAGTGAATTGCTTACTACGGTTGAAATGCCGACGGATAAGATTATTACTTACAACGCTCGTCAATTCTTGGATTTCCTAGAGCTGAGAGGACGCGCACCTATAGAAGAGTTTGCCGAACTCTAAGATTTGCGTAAATAACGTTTAGAAACAATTTCATTAACGTTGTAGTAACGAGATTTAGTAAACTCGGTATTCAGACCTCAGGAAACTGGGGTCTAATTGATCTTCAAAAGGAATAATAATGATAAAAATAACTACGGCTAGCCTGCTTACATCAGTTCTTTTATTTTCTACTAGTGCTCTAGCAGAGGAGGTGGACCTCAAGAAGAACATGCAAGCCATGAAGTTAGCATTTAAACAAGCAGCAGAAGCTCAGTCCATTGACGAAATGCGCAAACCAGTACTTGATTTGGAAAATCTAATTGCCGACTCAAAGCAAGGTGATTATCCACCAGAGAAAACAGAATTGTATTTGGAAGGTTTCAAAAAGCTGTCAGGCGCGGTAAGTGAAGTCAATGCGGAACTGGATCAGGGTGACCTTGAAGCGGCCAAGCAATCATTACGTGAAGTGGACAGCTTGAGATTGGAGTACCATGACAAGCGTAATCCAAGCATTTGGAAGCGTCTGTTTGGTTAACTGATATCGAATTCGGACATTAAAAAGGAGCACTCTTTGAGTGCTCCTTTTGATTTAGATTAAATAGGTAGCGCTATGCCTGTGCAAACTTAAAGGTTCGGTAGCCCCCAATTAAGTTCTTCGCTTTATAGCCATTATTCACTAATTGACGATATGCAACGTTACCGCGTAACCCCACTTGGCAGTAAATAATGATCTCTTTATCTTTAGGAAGCTCATCCATACGTTGGCGCAGCTGATCTACCGGTATATTAATTGCGCCGTCAATGAAACCAACGTTTTCTAACTCACCTGGATTACGTACATCCAGCAACAACTGGTTGTCGCTCAAATTAACTATTTCATCGAAATGTATCGGTGTTGCATCACCTTTTAAAATATTATTGGCAACGAAGGCTGCTTGGTTGATGACATCTTTGGCGCTGCCATAAGGAGGAGCGTAAGTTAGTTCAAGATGTTGTAGCTGCTCTACGGTCATTCCTGCACGTTGAGCCACAGCTAAAACATCGATACGTTTATCAATGCCGTCTTTTCCTGCTGCTTGCGCACCAAGAATTTTGCCAGTTTCGGGGCTAAACAATAGCTTTAACGAGACTATTTCCGAACCAGGGTAATAACCGGCATGACTAGCGGTATGTACGTATACTTTCTCGTACGCGATATTATCACGTTTAAGCAACTTTTCGTTTTTACCCACGGACGCTACAGCAAGATCGAAGATCTTAACAATCGCAGTACCTTGTGTGCCTTGATAACTCTCTTTACGGCCTAACATGTTGTCAGCAGCCATCCGACCTTGACGATTAGCAGGCCCAGCTAACGGAACGAAGCTAGGTTTTCCTGTGATGAAATCAGGATCTTCAACAGCATCGCCTACTGCATAAATATACGGGTCGCTGGTTTGTAGGTGTTCGTTGACCGAGATACCACCAAACGCACCAAGTTCGAGGTCTGCGTTTTGGGCTAGGGTATTTTCAGGTCTGACACCAATAGACATGATAAGCATATCAGTGTTTAAGGCATCGCCATTGTTTAATGTTAAACGTAACTTGCCTTGCAAATGTTGATGTTCGTTTAACTCTCCTGCATTTTGATCGGCAATATGTTCATTTGGAATATACTCAACAGATTCAAGTGCTGCACTCAACCTGAGATCAACGCCTCTTTGTTTAATCTCTGCATGTGCAAAACCTGCCATTTCTTTATCAACGGGAGTCATCACCTGATCAGCCATTTCAATTAAGGTGGTACTGATTCCTAGCTGTTGGAACGCCTCCATCATTTCTAGCCCGATAAAGCCACCGCCAACGACTGTCGCATGCTCAGGCTTATTCATTTGAATCGTCTTTATGATTCGATCCATATCAGGGATATTGCGAAGGGTATGAGTCAATGGGTTATCAATGCCCGGTATGGTCGGTACAAATGGAGCAGCGCCAGGACTTAGCAATAGAAAGTCATAACTTTCAGAATATTCATTACCATCAACGAGATTGCGAACAGTAACAAATTTGTTCTGTTTATCGATGGAAATGACTTCGTTCATAACACGAACGTCAACATTAAAACGAGCGAGGAAACTCTCTGGAGTTTGAAGTAATAACTTTGAACGGTCGGTGATATCTCCACCTATGTGATAGGGAAGACCACAATTTGCGAATGAAACGAAAGGTCCGCGCTCAAACATAATAATTTCGGCTTCTTCACTCAAACGTCGAGCTCTTGCTGCTGCAGATGCGCCACCTGCAACTCCGCCTACGATTAAAATCTTAGTCATACTTTACCTCTGTCAGTGTCGTTTAGGTACGATGTCCTAAACGCGCATTCAATGTTCATTTGTCGTTACTATATCAATAAAATTAGAAAAGTCTAATGTAAAATTAACTAAATATTAAAATGCTAATTAAGCATTGACTAAAGTAATGAGTTGGATAGATAATGCGCGCTATGAAAAATGATAGAATCGTGGAGACTACCGTTGTGGACTTAATGGAAATGAAAAGCCGAGTCATCGATGTAGCGGATGTACTCAAAACATTATCACACCCTGACAGACTATTTGTTTTATGCCAGCTTGTTGATGGCGAACAAGGTGCAGGCCAGCTTCAGTCCAACTCAAACTTAAGTCAATCGGCTTTCTCTCAACATCTGTCTGTATTAAAGAAAGCAGGGTTAGTAGAGATAAGAAAAGAAGCTCAACATGTCTATTACTCTTTAAAAGATCAGAGAGTTGCAGGGCTTATAAGCCAATTACATAGTTTGTATTGCCATGGATAGGGCTTTTCTGGAGTGGGTTTAATTTGCGAAATTTTTCGTTAAGTTTCGCCACTTACATTATTTTTAGATTTAACTCTTAGTGAGGTAACAATGGAGTTTTCAATTCCGTGGACATCGTTATTAGGCGGCATGATGCTAGGGCTTTCCGCGACAATTTTGTTATTGTTCAACGGCAAAGTAGCAGGTATTAGCGGCATAGTGAGCAAGATCTATAAAGGAAGAGCTGGCGATACAAGCTGGCGTGTATTGTTCGTCATGGGGATGGTTGTCGGTGGAGTAGCCACCGCAAAGTGGTTTGGGTTAGGCCCTGTTTCTATGGTGGTGTCAACGCCATTAGTTCTTATCTCAGGTTTACTCGTGGGTATAGGTACTAAATTAGGTAATGGCTGTACAAGTGGTCATGGTATTTGCGGAATGGGTCGATTGTCTGTTCGATCAGTAATGGCGACTGTAACCTTTATGGCGGTGGCCATGATAACCACATTTGTTATGACACACGTGCTTTAGGAGTTTTGAATATGCAAAGGTTGATATCCATTGTTGCAGGTTTGCTATTTGGCGCAGGTATGATCATCTCAGGCATGAGTGATCCAAAGAATGTCATTGCTTTTCTGGACGTTACTGGACATTGGTCACCAGATTTGGCGTTTGTAATGGGTGGAGCATTATTGGTATTTTCACCAAGCTATTGGCTAATCATCCGCAAAAGAAAGGAGCCAGTATGTGCAGATTCATTCGGCTTGTCGGACAACAAGAAAATTGATGGTCAGCTACTAAGCGGTGCCGCTCTGTTTGGCTTAGGTTGGGGGATTGCAGGTATCTGCCCGGGACCCGCAATTGCATCGATGGCAAACGGCAGTTATAGCGTCTTGGGTTTTGCTGTCACTATGTTGGTTGGTATGTTCATTGGCGATAATATCTCGAGGAAAGAAAACGGAAAACAAGCAGCGTAGTGGCTTATCGTATTTATTGGATTACTCCTCAACTAAAGTGACATTACAGTGCTATGTCCACTAAGAAGAGCACTCTTGAAGTTTGGGCTAAAGTAATAACCAAAATACTGTAAACATCGAAATTGGAAATGTCATCTCTAGTTAATCATACAACTTTATCGATAAAGGGCAGTGATCACTCATTTGGTACTTTAGCACGTCCTCGACTGGCATGAGACTTTGAACAGCAGGACTTGTTCTTAACTCTGGACTGACGATGATGTGATCGATTAGAGAGCGAAATTGGTGTGTTTTGCCGTTATTCTTGCGAGATTTTACTTTACACGTGGCTTTAGTTTGCTGAGAGGTTAAACGCGGCGCAGTATCTAGACCATTGGTGATTATCTTCCATAACCAATCGCTTTTATAGGCTAGGTTGTGATTGAAATCACCTAACACAATGTATAGCTCATTTTGTTGTTCGACCTGCTTTAGCCAACTATTTATGACTTTTCCTTGTTTTTTTAAAGTATGACATGAGTTTTGATTGACGAATTTTCCCGAGCAACCGGCTTTTAAGTGTACTGACAACAGGTTTATTGTTTTGTTGTCCACGTTAAGTTTGATTGCAGAAGCAAATCTTAGTTTACTACCTGTACTAAGAGGGAAGTCCGCTGCGTCTTTGATGGACAAACCCTTTTTCACAGCGAAGCCAGTGTATTGGTTAATCGCGGAGAATTGATGTTGTTTATTAGATGGCAGTGCACGATCCGACAAATAAATGTCGTAATCGTTGCCAACTATTTTACGGATGGCTTCCTGGCTATCTACTTCTTGAAACGCTAACACAGAAGGGGAAAGGACTTCAAATTGACGTGCTAAAGCGAGAAAGTCGTCCTTGCCCCTTTGACTTGCTTCGAACTTTGATGAGGGATTAAGCGTTAACCATTCAATATTCCATGTGGTCAGCGTTGTCGCAGAGACAAATGTAGGAAAAAGTGATATTCCCATTACTAAAGAAAATAACCACTTATAATAACTTAATGTTCTTTTCATCGTGCTTGCCATTTTAAAATTCCCTCACAGCCAATGTGCCGCAAGCGTTACTAAAATTGCAACCGAAAATGCGTTAAATTTCGTGACAAATTTTGTTTTTCCTTCATATGAGATCTACTTCATCTAGATCGAATTCTTCTTGCTCAGTAGCCAATTTTTATTGATCTGAATCAATACTTTGATTTGGTGCTTTTCGTTAAATACACCACAATATATTGTGTCAGAATAAAAAGTAACAACCCTATATAGTGTGTTTGTGGATAACTCTGTGAGTATACTTTGGGTAAGGAGAAAGGGTGAAAACAATCGTAATCAAGAGAGACGGCTCTCGTGCTCCGTTTACAAAGGATCGTATTGAAGCTGCTGTGGTAAGTGCGGCGGAACATGCAGATAAAGAGCTCGAAATCTACGCTAAAAATGTGGCTTTAGCGGTAGAGCTCAAACTGCAGGATTGCGAACATGTAGACATTCAAGAAATTCAAACAGCGGTAGAGAATGAACTAATGCAAGGTCCATATAAAGGACTTGCTCGTTCGTACATTGAATATCGTCATGACCGTGATATTGCTCGTGAAAAGAAAAGCGCTCTGACTAAAGAGATCGAAGGTCTGATTGAAGAAAGCAACGCCGATCTTCTTAATGAGAACGCTAATAAAGATGGCAAGGTTATCCCGACGCAGCGTGATTTGTTGGCGGGTATCGTCGCTAAACACTATGCGAAGACTCGAATTCTTCCTAGGGACGTTGTGCAAGCACACGACGAAGGCGACATCCATTATCACGATCTTGATTACGCGCCTTTCTTCCCGATGTTTAACTGTATGCTCATTGATTTAAAAGGCATGTTAACGCATGGCTTTAAGATGGGTAATGCTGAGATTGATACTCCTAAATCAATTTCAACTGCTACAGCTGTAACCGCACAGATTATTGCTCAAGTGGCAAGTCATATTTATGGTGGCACAACGATTAACCGTATTGATGAAGTGTTAGCGCCTTACGTAAAAGCAAGCTATGACAAACACCTTCAAATTGCTCAAGAGTGGGACATTCACCAGCCTGAAGCATTTGCTCAAGCTCGTACGGAGAAAGAATGTTATGACGCATTCCAATCATTAGAGTACGAAGTCAACACCTTGCACACTGCCAATGGTCAAACACCATTTGTTACCTTCGGTTTTGGACTTGGTACGAGTTGGGAGTCAAAACTAATCCAACAGTCGATTCTGAAGAATCGAATTGCTGGTCTTGGTAAAAACAGCAAGACAGCAGTCTTCCCTAAATTGGTGTTTGCGATCAAAGATGGCTTAAATCATAAGTCTGAGGATCCAAACTACGATGTTAAGCAGCTAGCGTTAGAGTGTGCGTCTAAGCGTATGTACCCAGATATTTTAAACTACGATAAAGTGGTTGAAGTAACGGGGTCATTTAAAACTCCGATGGGCTGCCGTAGTTTCCTTGGTACTTACGAAGAAAACGGTGAACTTCAACATGAAGGACGCAATAACCTAGGTGTTGTGAGCTTGAACCTTCCTCGCATTGCTATCAAAGCCAATGGTAGTGTTGAGAAGTTTTATGAGTTATTGAACGACCGTTTAGTGCTGGCGCGTAAAGCTCTTGAAACTCGTATTAGTCGTCTAGAGAAAGTTAAGGCTCGTGTTGCCCCAATCCTTTATATGGAAGGCGCATGTGGTGTACGTCTAAAAGCAGACGACTCTATCGCACCGATTTTTAAGAATGGTCGTGCATCAATTTCTCTTGGTTACATTGGTATTCATGAGATGGTTACGGCTCTATTTGGTAATGATGTTCATATGTACGATGACAATACTATGCGCGACATGGCGCTTGATGTTATTAAACATATGAAGCAAGTGGTAAACCAATGGGCTGAAGAAACCGGCTACGCATTTAGCTTGTACGGTACACCAAGTGAAAACTTATGTAGTCGTTTCTGCCAAATTGATACTAAAGAGTTTGGGATCATCGAAGGGGTGACAGACAAAGGCTACTACACCAATAGCTTCCACCTCGACGTGCAAAAGAAAGTTAATCCATACGACAAGATTGACTTTGAAATGCCTTACCCAGAAATTTCCTCTGGTGGTTTCATTTGTTACGGCGAATTCCCAAACATGCAGCGTAACATTGAAGCTTTAGAGAATGTATGGGACTACAGTTACACACGCGTTCCTTACTATGGTACGAATACACCGATTGATGAGTGTTATGAGTGTGGCTACATGGGAGAGTTTGACTGTACTAGCAAAGGCTTCACTTGCCCTAAATGTGGCAACCACGACTCTACCCGAGTCTCAGTAACACGTCGTGTATGCGGTTATTTAGGTAGTCCAGATGCGCGTCCATTTAACTTTGGTAAACAAGAAGAAGTTAAACGTCGCGTTAAGCACCTTTAATATCAATTTACTAAGAACCAAGAGAGTCAATATATGAATTATCATCAGTATCATCCTATCGACGTAGTCAATGGACCTGGTACGCGTTGTACTCTCTTTGTTTCGGGCTGTGTTCACCAATGTCGAGGCTGCTATAACCAAGCGACATGGTCTTTGCATTCAGGGCATAACTTTACCGATGAGTTGGAAGATCGGATCATTGCGGACCTAAACGATACTCGTATTAAGAAGAGAGGTTTATCGTTATCTGGAGGGGACCCGTTACACCCGTCTAATGTAAGCCGAGTACTACAGCTGGTGGAAAGAGTAAGGCGTGAGTGTCCCGATAAAGATATCTGGCTTTGGAGCGGTTATTTGTTACAGGAGCTGTCACCTGAGCAGCAACAAGTGATTGACCTAGTGGATGTGCTTGTCGATGGTAAATTCGAAAAAGAGTTAGCTGACCCAGAGTTAGAATGGCGGGGCAGTTCGAATCAAGTGATTCATCGATTCAAACAGTTTTAATATAAAAGAGGGAGCGCAATGCTCCCTTATTATGTACACTCCGAATTAATCCTGTTTATAACAAAACTATTTCAATATTTTTAATCTAATGCTAACGTGATGCCACTACTTGAATTTCAAAGGGTTGTGACTTTCATGTTCTCTCAATTACCCGAGCCAGTGCTCGATCCTATTCTTTCCTTATCCGTTGCTTTTAGAAATGATGAGCGTGCCGACAAAGTTGATTTAGGCATTGGTGTTTATCGTAACAGTGACGGGCAAACTCCAATAATGAAAGCCATTGCTGAAGCTCAGCGCATTGTCACTACTGAACAACAGACTAAAGCTTATGTTGGTCTTGCTGGGTGTGAAGAGTTTAACCAAAGTATTGCCAAAGTTGTGTTTGGTGAAACACCTATTTATGATCGCATGTCCGTCATTCAAACTCCGGGCGCGAGTGGTGGTTTGCGCATGTTGGGAGATTTACTCAATGTCGCTCAGCCAGGGACAACGGTTTGGCTTTCGAACCCAAGCTATGTAAATCATAAACCAGTAATGGAAGCAGCGGGCCTGCAGGTTAAGTATTATCGCTACTTCGACCCTGCAACTAAACAGGTTGACCGTGATTTAATGCTATCTGATATTGCTCAAGCAGGGCAAGGCGATGTCGTATTGCTTCATGGATGTTGTCACAATCCAACTGGCGCGGATATATCGCTAGAAGATTGGAAAACCATCACAGAGCTAAGCGTGAAAAATGGCTTTGTACCATTTGTTGACGTCGCTTATCAAGGCTTCGGTGACGGGTTAGAGCAAGATGCATATGGTCTTCGACATATGGCTGAAAATGTTGAAGAAATGCTCCTTACTACGTCATGTTCTAAGAACTTCGGGCTATATCGTGAACGTACTGGAGCGGCGATCGTCATTGGTAAAAATGCGACTGAGGCTGCGAACGCGAAAGGTAAACTACTTACATTAGCTCGAGCGACGTACACAATGCCACCGGATCATGGTGCAGCATTGGTTAAAACCATCTTGGCCGATGAGTATTTAACCAACATGTGGTCAACGGAACTGACTGAAATGCAACAACGACTGGTTGCGTTGCGTGATGGCCTTTGTAAAGAATTGAAAAATACTCATTCATCTGATCAATTTGACTTTATCATGTCTCACAAAGGCATGTTTACTGTGCTAGGATTTACACCAGAGCAAATGCAGCGTTTGCGTAACGACTTTGCTATTTACGGTGTAGACGATGGGCGAATTAACATCGCTGGCTTATCAGAGTCTCAATTACCTTATGTAGCCAATGCGCTGATTGCTGTCAGTCAATAATCGATGAGCATTTATGCGCGTCACAGAAATAGAATGAATAAAGGTGAATGAATGAAACCGTGGAAAGTGATTTTACCACTGATGTTAAGTGGTGGCTTGGTAGCTTGCTCTACTACACCAACTGAGCCAGTGACTCCACCACAAGTTGAACAGCCTAAGCAAGACACTGAAGCTGCAAAATCAGAAACAGAAAAAAGTGCAACGGAAACTGAGATCACAAAAAAAGAAAGTGATACTCAGAAAGCACAACCAGAGAAAGAGACAAAACCCGCAGAGAAACCAGAAGCTAAGCCAGAAAAGCCAGTTGCTAAACCTGCACCAGTGAAAAATGAAGAAGGTAAATTGATACTAGGTGAGCAAGAGTATGTTCGTTTAGTTGATATGAAAGTTACGACTAAAGCACGAATTGACACAGGAGCAACTACATCGTCACTGAGTGCTGTCGATATCGTTCCGTTTGAGCGTGATGGTAAAGAGTGGGTTAAGTTCAAGGTAAAACATAGTGGTGTAGAATCTAAAGAGATGAGTATGCCAGTTGAGCGTTGGGTAAAAGTAAAACAGTCAAGTTCAGAAGAGAGTGATAAACGCCCAGTTATTGTATCCGTCATTAAGATTGGTGATATGACTAGCAAGACTGAGTTTACTTTGGCTGACCGCACGCATCTTAAATACCCAGTGTTGTTAGGTCGCAGTTTCTTTAGAGATGTCGCTCTTGTAGATGTGAGCCGTAAATACGTCCAACCTAAGCCAAGCGGTAAATAATCCAAGTAAAGAGTAATAAAAAATGGCTTTCCAATCGGAAAGCCATTTTTTTATTTAGAAGTTAAATGCAACAGACATTTCTACTTGGTTTCCGTAGGTGCCGTTGTCAAATAAGGCTGCGCCTATTGACAGAGCGTCGGTAGAGTGAAATCTAGCGCCAACTTTCCATATAAACTTGGTGTCGTCATTGCCGTTAAGCATACCAATTCGTGCGTCTCCTTCTACATTTTGAAGGAACCAGATACGTGAGCCAATATTGAACTCAGATGCAAAGTCTGTATCCCAAGTGTCGTGGTTTTTTTGTTTGATGTTGTGCACTAGTAACTGGCCGTACACGTCGGCAAATTGTCCTGCTGGACCGTTAAAACCAATACCGCCAGCGACATCCCAATCACCATCAAACCGACTATCACCTCGCACTATAAAGTGTGTATTTTCGGTAAAGTACGTCGTAAATTCTGCTCCCATAGTGCCAGGATCTGCGCCTAAACGAATTTGAAAAGCATTGTAGTTAAAGTTGTTAGCGTAAACCAACGAAGGGGCGGCGACTGCTAATGTTAATAGCGCAGTACGGCTTGCTTTACCTAGCATGAGAACTCCGTGATAAATTGATGTCGACATAGTCTCTAAAAATGAGTTTGTCCAGTATATAGAAAAATGGTCTGCAAAATACAGACCATTTTTGACTAAGTCGAACTTTTCTTTACATTATTTGAATGTGGTCAACCTCAATTTCTGGCGTATTTCCACCTTCGTACTCTCCGAAAATTCTTACTTGAGTTTCATTATTAATCGGAGTTGTTAATCGTGCATCGTCCATATCTACCTGAATTTCAGCTTCACCATCACTGAAGATAAACTTATCGTCTCGAACTTGACGAACTAAATAGCCATCAACAATAACGTTTTTCTCAGTTAACATACTGGTATCGGTTAATAACTCAGTTACCGAGATTGTTTCAACAGGCCCTGTATATACTACGCTAGGCGCCTTAGAATCATGATGTCCATCATCTTTTGCTAGCACAAGAGTCGGAGTAAGAATTAATGCTGCTGCTAGAGTCAATACCGTTTTTTTCATAACTTGGTTCCTTTTAGAGTGCCTCTTTAGTTGTCGGTTGTTATTAAAGCGCAGTTAAGCTTAACCATTGCTGAGTGCGGCATTCATATTCCATTCACTGAGGTTTTTTAGGCTGTCGGTTGGGTCTAAGGAGTAAAAAAGGTAAACTTACCAAAGACTTCATAGCAATTTGAGAATATATGCGTCGCACTTCACAAGCTCTAATGGTTCAAGGAACAACTTCAGACGCAGGAAAAAGCGTCTTGGTGGCAGGATTATGCCGGGTACTCGCGCGGAAAGGGTTCAATGTTGCCCCATTCAAGCCACAAAATATGGCGTTGAACAGTGCCGTTACGAAGGATGGCGGTGAAATAGGTCGGGCGCAGGCTGTTCAAGCGCAGGCTGCTGGAGTTGATGCGACGGTGGATATGAACCCGGTTCTGATTAAACCCAACTCTGATACTGGTGCTCAAATCATTATTCAAGGCAAAGCATTTGCCAATATGGATGCAGTAGGGTTCCATGACTACAAAAAAGTGGCCATGCCTTATGTTCTAGACTCTTTTTCTAAACTAGCCGATCACTTCGATGTCATCATGATCGAAGGAGCTGGAAGCCCTGCAGAGATTAATCTTCGACAAAACGATATTGCCAATATGGGTTTTGCTGAAGAGGCCGATGTACCTGTAATTATTGTTGCGGACATCGACCGGGGGGGAGTATTCGCTCATTTGTACGGCACATTAGCATTGCTATCTGAGAGCGAACAGAATCGAGTCGTTGGTTTTGTTATTAACCGCTTTCGGGGCGACATTTCATTGCTAGAGCCAGGGCTTGAATGGTTAGAACAAAAAACAGGGAAGCCTGTAATTGGCGTAATCCCTTTTATACACGGACTTAATATCGAAGCAGAAGACGCCATCACTGCGGAGTATGTGACCGCCGAAACAACTAAACTAAGCGTCGTGGTTCCCATACTCACTCGTATTAGTAATCACACCGATTTTGACGCGCTCCGGTTGCATCCTGATATAGACTTTCGATACGTTGGTAAGGGAGAGCGAATCGATAATGCTGATTTGATTATTCTTCCGGGTACGAAATCTGTTAGAGATGACCTTAACTATCTGAGAGAGCAGGGGTGGGATAAGGATATCTATCGACATCTACGATTTGGCGGAAAGGTGATGGGAATCTGTGGTGGATTTCAAATATTAGGCAAGCACATTACCGATTCACTCGGTATCGAAGGAAAAGTCGGAACTAGTGACGGTTTAGCCTTACTTGATGTCGACACTGAACTACTCCCAGAGAAACAGCTGACCAATGTCAGTGGTGTGTTATCTCTTGAAGGTACAAGGGTTACTGTTTCTGGTTATGAAATACATGCGGGACAAAGCACAGTTTTAAGTCAGGCACTAATTGAACTCAGTGTTGGCACGAAAGATGGTGCAATTAGTGAGGATAATCAAGTAATTGGGACCTACCTTCATGGCATACTGGACTCTTCCGAATTTGTATCTTTATTGGTGCGCTGGGTAAACGGAGAGTCTGTTTCTAGTTATTCGATTAACGATGAAAAGGAACAAGCGCTGGATACGATAGCGGATGCTCTCGAAAACCACCTAGACCTTCGCCAACTCTGGCCAGACTTGGGTTTCACAAACTGATGAAAAAGTTATTAATTTCATTTTTAGTTACACTGTCACCAGTGACGTTAGCGGCAACGCTTAATATATACGCTGCGTCTTCTATGACGAATGCCGTTGATGAATTAGCCAATGAGTTTAATCAGCAATCAAATGTTGATGTAGTAAAGGTTTATGGTGGTTCTTCTTCTATAGCACGTCAGATTTACCAGGGCGCTCCAGCGGATCTGTTCATTTCTGCTAACGTTAAATGGGTGGACTATTTAATAAAGAAAGGGACAGTCGAAACAGAAAATGTATCCAATATTGCACAAAATCGACTGGTGTTAATCAAAAACAACGCCGTAACACATAAAAGTGCGTTTGTGTTCGATTCTGCGAAGAGTTGGGAGGAATGGTTAAATGGTGAGCGCTTGGCTATAGGGACAGTATCCTCTGTACCGGCCGGTATCTATGCCAAACAATCGCTCGAATCTTTAAATGTCTGGGCGTCTGTACGTTCTCATTTAGCACCAGTTAATAATGTTAGACAAGTATTAGCTTTGGTTGAGAGAAATGAGGCTCCATTAGGGATCGTCTATAAAACTGATGCGATGGCAAGCGATTCTGTTGAGGTAATTGGCGCTTTTCCTGATACGACCCACGATCCTATTATTTACCCACTAGTTAAATTGAATTCACGCCACGAGACCCAAGAATTTGTAGAGTTTATTAAGTCTCAGCCAGGCCAAAAAATCTTGGCCAAATACGGATTTTCGCCATTGGGTGGTAACCACTAAGTATGTTAACAGACTACGAAATCCAAGCATTACAGTTAAGCCTCAAAGTGGCTGGTGTAGCTATAGTCTGGCTTATTCCGATAGGAGTTTTTTTAGCGTGGATCTTAAGTAAGAAAGAGTTTTACGGCAAAAGCATTCTCGATAGCTTGATTCATCTTCCTCTGGTACTTCCTCCCGTGGTTATTGGTTATTTATTACTGATTTCTATGGGCAGACAAGGGTTCATTGGAAAATTCATTTATGATCTTACAGGCATCAGTTTCAGCTTTAGTTGGAGAGGAGCCGTCGTGGCTTGCATTATTGTATCTCTTCCCCTTATGGTTCGCTCTATTCGCCTCTCAATGGACAGCGTCGATCAAAAACTTGAGCAAGCTGCACGTACCCTTGGTGCTTCGCAAATCAAGGTTTTCTTTACCATCACTTTGCCTCTCGTCATTCCAGGAGTAATCAGTGGGACTATGCTCTCATTTGCTCGAAGTTTGGGGGAGTTCGGCGCAACAATAAGTTTTGTGTCAAATATCCCTGGGGAAACACAAACCATTCCACTCGCTATGTACAACTTCTTAGAGACCCCAGGTGCGGAAGATGCAGCTATGAGGCTATGTATTATCTCGATTGTTATTTCTCTAGCATCCCTCTATTTTGCAGAAGGACTAAATCGTTGGATGAGTAAGCGATTAGGTGTAGCGAAATGAATAGAATAAGTCTCGACGTAAAAAAGAACTTCTCTGATAGAAGCTTTCACTTAAAAACACAATTACCATCGAAGGGGATCACTGCCATATTTGGACGCTCCGGCGCTGGTAAAACGACGTTGATTAATTTGGTCAGCGGGCTTTTGACGCCGGACTCTGGCTTGATTAAAGTCGAAGACCGCATTTTGTTCGACTCAACCCTAAAGCTTGATGTTCCGATTGAAAGGAGACAAGTGGGTTACGTGTTCCAAGATGCAAGATTGTTTCCCCATATGACTGTTAATCGTAATTTGCGTTACGGCGTCACAGATGGCGACTCGGAGTATTTTAATGAAATTGTTGGACTTTTGGCTATTGGGGATTTGCTAAATCGTTATCCAAGTAGCCTGTCAGGGGGAGAGAAACAGCGTGTTGCAATCGGAAGAGCACTCCTAAGTAAACCACAAATTTTACTAATGGATGAGCCATTAGCGTCATTGGATATTTCTCGCAAACGTGAACTAATGCCGTTTTTAGAGAAACTATCGCACTCTATTGATATTCCAATCCTTTATGTCACTCATAGTTTGAATGAAATTCTTCGTCTTGCTCAGCATCTAGTAGTCATCGAAGATGGCAAAGTTGTGGAGAGTGATACCATCGAAAACGTTTGGAGTTCATCGATTATGCAGTCGTGGCAATCATTTTCAGATAGAAGCTCCTTGTTTAAGGGAGAGATCCTTGAACAAAATAATTATTACGGGCTGACGAAAGTAGCGTTAACAGAACAGCATTATTTGTGGGTTCAACATACAGAAGGTGTGATTGGTGAACATGTTCGATTAAGAGTTAGAGCTAGTGATGTATCCATCGCGCTAGAACGGCCAAATAAAACGTCTATCCGTAATATTTTATCTTGTACAGTGGGAGCTATTCACCTGGGAGGTAAAGGTACGTCAAGACAGAGCGTGGAAGTCATTCTCTCACTGACGAATCAACAAAAATTGATAGCAACAGTCACTCAATGGGCGATTGATGACCTGGCACTAGAAGTAGGCCAGAAAGTATATGCTCAAATAAAGGGCGTCAGTGTTTCTCAGAAAGACGTGGCGATTGAGCCGCAAATATAGAAAAGGTCGCTAACAAGCGACCTTTAAATGAGAACATGGTGTTTTATTTCTCAAATACTTCTTTGAAATCGCGCTTCAGAATAGCATCACGACGCGCTTTCTTAATCTGCTTAACCATATCACGAATACAATTGCTTAAAACTTTATCAAGCAGTTGAGCTCGATAGTCTTCTTTCTCTTCGTCAGTCATATCAGCAGGGAAGTCCATAGTTGTGAACTCTTCCATTGTGCTTACGCCCGCGAATGCTTGGCTAACTGAGATCAAAGCATGGAACTGCTCAAAGTTATCAAGGATATTCTGTGCACTGGCAGGTAATGTGTCCCAAGCTTCACGCACCGCTTCTTCAGTCACCTCGTGAATAGAGACCACCATGTTATGCAATTCTTCAGGCACGTCATCAAACGCGATGACTTGACGTAATTCTGGGGATACCAATTCTAGGTCAACTTTGGTTGCTTCGTTATTTTGTGTCTCAGACATACTACTATCTCAGTGTGTAAAATTGCGCTTATCCTAGGAGAAGCAATGTAAAAGTCAATAATAATCGAAGTCTCGGCAAAAATCCTCCCGATATTGGACAAATCAACCTTATCAATACGTTAAAACCTCGATTAAAGTGGGACTGGATGAATATTGTCCTAATATGTGTTATATCTGACTCATTAGGGTTGGCATGCAATTACAGGAAGGCTTATGACACCCATGGATTCTTCAATGAGAATTCTTCTCGTAGATGATGCGCAACTAGAACGGATGCAGCTTCAAATTCGACTGAAACAACTTGGCCATGTAGTAGAAGTTGCCGCGAGCGGAAGAGAGGCGCTAGCCTTATACCCATCATTTGATCCAGAACTTGTTCTCCTTGATATCTCAATGCCGGAAATGGACGGCTTTCAGGTGGCTGCGGAGATAAGAGAACGCTATCAAGCAGACTGGATTCCCATTATTTTTCTGAGCAGTCATGATGAACCTGAAATGATTGCAAAGGCTATAAGAGCGGGGGGTGATGACTACTTGGTTAAACCAGTTAATAAGATAGTCTTGCAATCTAAACTAGTCGCCATGCAACGTATAGCGGATATGCGTCGCGAACTGAAGCAAGCAAGTGCGCAACTAGAAGAGGCTAATAGGGCGTTGCAACACCAAGCAAATGAAGATGGACTGACTAAACTATTTAACCGTCGTTATATGGATGAAAAACTCACTGAGCTTATTCAATGGCACGGTCGTCATCAAATACCGCTCTCGGTTATTTTGATGGACGTCGATCACTTTAAGGCGTTCAATGATAATTATGGTCATACCGAAGGTGACCAGTGTTTAATCAATATAGCTCAGTTTCTCGATGTGATGTTTATTCGCAGTGGCGAGTATGTCGGCCGATATGGCGGTGAAGAATTTGTTATTGTACTCAGCAAATGTGACATTCATGAAGCGAAAGAGAATGCGGCTAGGGTTAGGGAAGGGATTTCTCAATTAAACATACCGCATCAGTTTTCCAATACAACGGACAGAGTTACGTTGTCACTTGGAGTGTTTAGTTTGGTTCCTACGGGTACAGAGACAATTAACGAGCTGTATGAAAGTGCTGACAAATTGCTTTATCAAGCAAAACGAACCGGTAGAAACAGGTATGTTTCCCAAATTGAAGGCGATATCATTAGTACAACGTCTTGAGTCTAGCGTAATATGCACGTTATGAACTCCTCAATTATTGAGGAGTTTTTTTATTTAGTTCTGTAGATAAATTCCTAAATTACAAACTGTTACCCACAAATATTCATTGTGGGGCTATTATTAATATATTTCTTCACTCGGTAAAAATCTGTGTCCAAGGCTCGTTTCGTTTCTTTGATGTGTTTGACAACTTTATCTTCCCAAAGTGTGGCTGAGCCTGAATTTCGTGACTTGTTTGAAGAAGATTTTGCAGCAGCTATCATTCTCACAGACAGTGATGCTCTAACATTAGGGTTCAAAGACTTTGATCCAAGCTCAGTGCTCAATATTGATAACGACGAAATAGGATCTCAAGAAGCACTTGATCGACGTAAGAATATTGCCGTTTCAGCATTGCCACTTACCTTTGCGTTAAATGATGATGATAGTTTCCAACAGAGGTTAACACTTAGGTTTTCAGCGCTTAGAATTGAAGACCAAATCCTAGATGCACCAGACAATCATACCAAATATGTTTTGGGAGCTTTTACGGGCTATGAACAAGAAATACAGTTCTCTAAACACTGGACATTTGAGACAGGTATAGGTGCACACCTTCAATACCTTCACAGTGACTATGATTTTCAATCCTCTTATTCAAAACTATTTCAACCGTTCCTAGATGGCAAAGTGGTCAATACGTCTGCGTGGGCGGCGAGTCTACAGCCTAAAGTCGGCTTCAACTACCACAAATACAAACCTTGGGGGGAAGTGAAGTTTAATTCAACCTTCAACTATTTCTCAGGGGTAGGTTGGGGAAAGGCAAATGATGGGGATGTCGGAACGCCTGAAGGTTGGTATTGGTCAAATGAAGCGAAATTGTTTTATGACGTAACTGATTGGGGGCGTTCAGTTCAGACTATCTACACAAGTCTTAGGCGAGTGGATATTGGCGGAGATACAGTCGGTATGCTTGGATCCCCTCATTACTACGAAGGAACGGTTGGCTGGCTAATGACGCCTCCGTTTAAAATTGAGTTTGTTGATAATATTGGGATAGGGCTAAGTATTAACTATGGGAGTGATCTGAAAGGCGGTAGCATTGTGCTGTTTTTCAACCAAGATTAGTTCACTAAGATAGCATCAACGGGCGCACTGAACTTGGTTTCGCCCTTTTTCTTTGGCGCTGTACAACGCTTTATCGGCTTTCTTTAAAACTTCTTCTGGCTTTCTTGTTGCTTTGCTATCTGCTGCACCAATACTTACAGTGATGCTGACTGTTGAACCTTTGCTATTCGCGTTACGTTGTTTTGCGCCTTTTTTGTTGTCATTTGGGCGTTCGGCGTTATTTCTAATTACCATTTCATAATCGGCTATCTTCTCTCTAAGTTCATCAAGATAGACTTTACTGTCCTTGGCTGTTTTACCCTTAAACAGAATTGTAAATTCTTCGCCGCCATATCGATAGACTCGTGCGTTACCGCCAACAGATAACATTCGTGAAGCAACCAGCTTTAGTACATCGTCACCGGTATCGTGACCATAGGTATCATTAAATTTCTTAAAATGATCAACATCTAACATAGCAACAGTAAACTTCCTGCCCAAATGTTTCATATCCATTTCTAAAGCGCGACGACCAGGAATATTCGTGAGTCGATCATTGAATGCCATTTGATGACTGGCAGAAATAACATAAATAATGACTAAAACACCCGCTAAAGAAAATAGGGTGCTAGACATATGCGGGACATGAAAGAAAATGAATGTGCTGCTCGCAAGCAAAATACTGGTATACACAACAGCATCTATTGGGCGATTGTAATTTAATAAGAAAATACCCGTTGCTCCAGTTATAGCTAGGCTATACAAAACTAAAACCAAAGGTAAACGCGAGATTTCGGGGATCGCTAAGAGTAGATCACTGTCAAAATGGTTAAAGCCACCAGTAGCGAAGTGGCTCAATATCAAATAGCTCCACAGTAAAAAGCTCATAACAATCGCAGAGAAAAGGTACATTCCCTTGCTTAACACCCCAGTGTCTGGAAATAAAAACGCAAGACAGCAAGCAACAGGCAGTAGAAGGCTTAACAAGGAGAGTTCTAAAAGAGTTGTACCAGTTGATAACGGAGTTTGTAATCTAAATTGAATGACGCCGTATGCCAACAACATAGAAAGCGCCACCATAGCAATGCGCGATTGCTTAAAGCTGTGACTCAGTGCGAAAGCAGTACCAAACAAAATGTAGGGCAAGTTTGTCACAAAGCCTGAGTTGGCTTGAGTTGCTGCAATGATATGATTTAAGCCTACGAGTATACCCGCAATCATGATAAGGGGAATAAATAGCCGGAACAGATTTGAGCTAGCAAAAGAGGTCGACATTAACGATATGACTCAGAGACTTGGCAGTAGATTATAGTTCAACATCTTAGGATACGGTAATTTGATGTTTTGCCAAGTGATTTGTTAATGGGAGACTCAAAACTCACACCATTTTCTCAAACTTAATAAAAATCGCTTCAATAATTTAATGAGTTTATAAAACCTAACGCCTATACAGGCGAAGGCAGAAGCAACGCAAACTGTAAACAAGATTCACTTTCCATACGCTAATGGTTGACCAAGCGCTCCAAACCCTACAACATGAATCAATCCATATAGAAAGAGGAAAAAAAGTGGGATTCTTCTCTAAGTTATTTGGTGGCGCTAAGGCTGCCGAGCCAAAAATCGTTGAGCCAGTAGAGTACAAAGGCTTTTTGATCTACCAAGAAGCATTGGCTGAAGGTGGTCAATACAGGGTTGCTGGCAGAATTACGAAGCAATTAGGTGATGAAACAAAAGAGCATCGTTTTATTCGCTCTGATGTGGTTGGGTCTGAGTCTGATGCGAATGAGCTGATGTTGAAAAAAGCACAAATGTTCATCGACCAAATGGGAGACAGTATTTTCTAACGTCAACCCAGCCACCAATATACTGATGTCGATTGATGAAGATTTATTCTGGCAAGACCAGTATTAGTTGTTTGATTTAATTGATGTTGGTCATCTGCTTGCAGCATTTATTGTCATAATATGACCTACCTACACGAAATTCCTCTGCGAAAGCGTATTATAGCACTGGTAAGACCTCTATATTGAGGGTTTCGTGTGGTTTTTTTACTAAAGATGCCTGTTTAAAAGTCATTACGTTCAGTTATATGTAATGAAATATTGTTTTTTTATTACAAATTGCTTGATGTTGTGCACTTGGTTGGTTAAAAAAGAACAATACTTCTGCCAATAGTTAAGGAATAGCTATGCAAATTGGTGTGCCAAAAGAAATTCTCGCGGGAGAAACGCGAGTCGCTGCGACGCCCAAGTCGGTTGAGCAGTTACTAAAATTGGGGTTTGATGTCTCAATAGAATCACAAGCGGGTCTGCTTGCGAGTTTTGACGATTCAGCTTATGAAGCCGCTGGAGCAACCATCACTTCTTCAAAGGAAGTATGGGAGTCGGATTTAGTGCTAAAAGTAAATGCGCCTACTGATGAGGAAATTGCCTTCCTTAAAGATGGAGCGAGTTTAGTAAGCTTTATATGGCCTGCCCAGAATCCAGAGTTAATGGAAAAGCTTTCAAGTAAGAACATTAACGTGATGGCTATGGATTCGGTACCGCGAATCTCTCGTGCACAGGCTTTAGATGCATTAAGCTCCATGGCCAATATTGCTGGTTATAGAGCGGTCGTTGAAGCAGCACATGAATTTGGACGCTTCTTTACTGGTCAAATTACCGCTGCTGGTAAAGTGCCACCCGCTAAAGTGCTGGTAGCTGGGGCTGGGGTTGCTGGCTTAGCTGCGATCGGCGCTGCAGGTAGTCTTGGCGCAATCGTTCGTTCATTCGACGTGCGTCCAGAGGTAAAAGAGCAAGTAGAGTCGATGGGTGCAGAGTTCTTGGAAGTTGATTACCAAGAAAACTCGGGCTCAGGTGATGGCTACGCGAAAGAAATGTCAGATGAATTCAACAAAAAAGCAGCTGAACTCTACATGGAGCAAGCGAAAGATGTTGATATCATTATTACCACGGCATTGATTCCTGGTCGACCAGCTCCAAAGCTGGTAACAAAGGAAATGGTTGATGCAATGAAGCCTGGCAGCGTTATCGTTGATTTAGCTGCAGCGAATGGTGGTAACTGCGAATACACTGTTGCTGACCAAGTGGTGACAACAGAGAACGGTGTTAAAGTTATCGGTTATACAGACATGGTAGGCCGCCTTCCAACTCAATCTTCTCAGCTCTATGCGACTAACCTAGTCAATCTTCTAAAACTTCTTTGTAAAGAGAAAGATGGCAATATTGACATCGATTTTGAAGACGTTGTACTTCGCGGTGTAACCGTAGTTAAAGAAGGTGAGGTCACATGGCCAGCACCGCCAATTCAAGTCTCTGCTCAACCAGCTCCGGCAAAAGTAGAAGTAGCCAAACCTGCGGAAAAAGCAGAAGAGCCAACGTCACCAGTGAAAAAGCTGCTGGGTCTTGCTGCTGCCGTTGGTGTATTTGGTTGGGTTGCTTCTGTTGCACCGGCCGCGTTTTTATCTCACTTTACAGTCTTCGTATTGGCGTGTGTAGTAGGTTATTACGTGGTATGGAACGTCACACATGCACTACATACACCACTCATGTCGGTAACTAACGCGATTTCAGGGATTATCGTTGTAGGTGCACTTCTTCAAATTGGACAAGGAAGTGGCGTTGTCACGTTTTTATCCTTTATCGCGGTATTAATAGCAAGCATCAACATTTTTGGTGGCTTTACCGTAACCAAGCGCATGCTTGAAATGTTCCGTAAAGATAAATAGGAGGCAACATGTCTGCAGGATTAGTACAAGCAGCATACATTGTTGCTGCATTATTTTTCATTATGAGTTTAGCGGGTCTGTCTAAGCAGACCTCAGCACGTGCTGGTAACTATTACGGCATCGCTGGTATGGCAATCGCGTTAATTGCGACTATTTTCAGTCCTGATGCGCAAGGCTTCGGCTGGGTTATTGTAGCAATGGTAATCGGTGGGGCGATTGGTATTTTCTACGCACGTAAAGTAGAAATGACTGAAATGCCCGAGCTAGTAGCAATTCTTCACAGCTTCGTAGGTTTAGCGGCTGTTCTTGTTGGTTACAATAGCTATATTGATCCACCGGCAATCGCTAACGTTGAAATGCTTTCTGAAGCCGAAGTTCATGCTCATCATGTAATTCACATGGTAGAAGTCTTCTTAGGCGTGTTTATCGGTGCAGTAACCTTTACAGGTTCTATAGTTGCATTCGGTAAATTACGCGGGGTTATTTCATCATCGCCACTTAATATTCCCCACAAACACAAACTCAACCTTGCTGCGATTGTTGTCTCAACCTTGCTGATGATCTACTTCGTGAAAGCAGACGGCAGCATGTTTGCTCTAATTGTGATGACACTGATTGCCTTCGCATTCGGTTATCACTTGGTTGCCTCCATTGGTGGCGCAGATATGCCAGTAGTCGTTTCAATGCTTAACTCATATTCAGGTTGGGCAGCAGCGGCAGCTGGTTTCATGTTAGCAAACGACCTGCTCATCGTTACAGGTGCATTGGTCGGATCGTCAGGTGCAATCCTTTCTTACATCATGTGTAAAGCGATGAACCGCTCGTTCGTGAGCGTTATTGCCGGCGGATTCGGTCAAGAAGTCGTTATTTCAAGCGATGAAGAGCAAGGTGAACATCGCGAGACATCGGCTGAAGATGTTGCCGATATGCTCAAAAATAGCAAGTCAGTTATTATTACTCCTGGATACGGTATGGCGGTGGCTCAGGCTCAGTATCCAGTGCATGAAATTACTGAAAAATTGCGTGCTCAAGGCGTAGAGGTGCGTTTTGGTATTCACCCTGTCGCTGGCCGTTTGCCTGGACATATGAACGTTCTATTGGCAGAAGCGAAAGTACCTTATGATATCGTTCTGGAAATGGATGAAATCAACGATGACTTTAGCGAAACTGATACGGTCCTAGTTATTGGTGCAAATGACACGGTTAACCCAGCAGCTCTTGAAGATCCAAATAGTCCTATTGCTGGTATGCCAGTTCTAGAGGTATGGAATGCGCAGAATGTAATTGTGTTTAAGCGCTCGATGAATACCGGTTATGCGGGTGTGCAAAACCCACTGTTCTTTAAAGAAAACACCTCGATGCTTTTCGGTGATGCGAAAGAGAGTGTGGACGCTATTTCCAAAGCGCTTTAGAGCCCAATCAAAAATAAAAAAGCCAGCATAAGCTGGCTTTTTTTGTGTTCGGTTATAACTACTATAACCTATAGAACCTCGGTTAACTTGTAGTCTTTGAATTGATCTAAGCCTAACCACTCTGTAGGAACAGCACTTCAATTAGGGGACTCCGATGATAAAATCTTTTGTTTGCTTTACAGTCTTTGCCGCGATTATGTCAGTTGGAATAGTGAACTATGCAAAGGACTCTAAATCTTATTATCTAGTTCATAAAACTCATCTCGCCGATATCACGTCAACGCTCGATAAACGACACGAAGCCTGTACACAGTATTTTAGTTGTTCAACACCCCTTTATTCACAGCCAAAGTATCAAGCTTGTATCGATCCAGATCATGGAACTGCAAATAGCATCTTGCGTCAAAAACGCATAGCTGAACTGCGGCTAGCGAAACTAAAAGGTCGAGTTGGAAAGATCTTGACTTCATAACTCGGGCTATTCCTTTAAGTCAGAATGGTAAATAGAGTCGCGAATCGTGTTTTCCAATAATTGACAAAATAATTGCGTGCACTTGGCGCGAATCTTGCCGATAATATGTAAATTAGTGTTTTTGTATTATTGACCAGACAAGATTATTCGTTTGAAGAAACTAGCGCGCCCTTTGCTTACCATTCTATCTATTGTTCTTGCTCCTCTGGCTTTTGCTGAGTCGCTACCTGAACGTATAGATAATTTCGTCAGTTTTTTTGATTTTGAGCAAGCGACCGCTTCATACGATGTAAGGGTTATTCAGGCTGATTACCCGACACAGCTTCTTACACCTATATCTATGCTTCCTCAAACAAGTAAATACCCCTTGAAAGAAGTACAACAACTCTATCGGTTGGCTGAAAAGTGCAGTGGCACGTTACCACTAAGCCCTTTAATCACAGAACCTTTAGTTTTTACTAGAGCAATGTGTGGTGGTCGTAAGTTATCGACGAAATGGTTTGCGCGCAGTGGACTGATTCATCCCGGTGGTGGTACTTACGCAGCTAGGTACATCACCAAATACCCAGATAAAAAACAAGAACTTCAAAAGTTTATGCACATCAAAGAAAGAGAGTTGGCACCTCCAGGTTCTCTCTTGGGTAGGCTGCAAGTAATGGATGAACAAACCGTCATTTCTTTAATCCGAGGTTCCTCAATGTTCGTTGAAAACGAGGAGTTGTGGTTGAGAAGAGGTGATATTTACTATTTGTTCCCTTCAAACATTTGGACCTCGAAAGCCAAAGAGGCTGGCCTCAACTTTAAACTGGCTTCTCAAACCAATACGTGTTTCGTGCAACGAGGAAACCTATGTTGGGAAGTTGAGGATCATTCTGATGTACTTCGTATTAGCATGATCAGTTTGATCATCGCTAACATACTTTTAGTAATTGGTTGGGCAATCTATCGCTGGAATACGAAACGTCAAGAGATGAAAAGCCGGATGCTAGTGTTACAAATTCTTACACACGAATTGAGAACACCCATCGCCAGTTTATCTCTGACTGTCGAAGGGTTTAGACGTGAATTTGAGCACTTACCAGAAACTGTATATGATGAGTTTAGAAGACTATGTGAAGATACGCGTAGACTGCGTCAGTTAGCTGAAGCCAGTAAGGATTATTTGCAATCTGATAACAAACCTTTATCGACAGAATGGCTACCATCTGTACAGGATTGGTTAAGTTTCAAAGCAGAGGAAGAATTTGAAGCTGACGTGAATTTGACTATTAATCAAGACGTAGCCGCTAAAATTAACATATATTGGTTAGGAACTTGTATTGATAACCTAATACGTAACGCGATTAAGTACGGCGTTGCACCAGTGAGTTTGAATGTTGTGACTTCTTCAAACTCTATCAAAATTGAAGTCATCGACAACGGACAATTAACTTCAAAGGACTGGCGTGAGCTTAGAAAGCCATTTGTAAGTAAGGCAGGCCTCGGCCTTGGCCTTACTATAGTAGAATCTATGGTTGGTCGAATGGGCGGTAAGATGTACCTAGTCGGGCCACCAACAACATTTATTTTGGAGATACCTTGTGAAACAGACACTGCTACTTGTTGAAGACGACAAGAATCTAGCTGACGGCCTTTTGGTGAGTTTAGAGTTGGCTGGTTATAACTGCCTTCACGCTGAATTCATCTCTCAGGTCGAGCAACACTGGGAAGAAGCAGACTTGGTAATTCTCGACCGACAACTTCCGGATGGTGACTCAGTAGAGCACCTTGCTGGTTGGAAGAAAATCAAAGATGTTCCAGTGATATTGCTCACTGCGTTAGTCACAGTAAAAGACAAAGTAACCGGCTTAGATGCAGGTGCAAATGATTATTTAACCAAACCTTTCGCCGAAGCTGAGCTTTTTGCTCGTATTCGTGCACAACTTCGCGCACCAGAAGCTGACTCGGAAGATGCCACTAAGGTTGTAACAGAGAGTTTGGTGATCGATAAAGCGACTCGTGAAGTGAACTATAAAGGTGAACTGATTACATTAACGCGTACTGAGTTTGATTTGCTGCTATTCCTAGCAAGTAACTTGGGACGTGTGTTTACTCGTGATGAGCTGCTTGACCATGTTTGGGGTTACAATCACTTCCCTACGACACGAACTGTTGATACCCACGTGTTACAACTTAGACAGAAACTTCCTGGACTAGAGATCGAAACACTTCGTGGTGTTGGCTACAAAATGAAAGGCTAATGTCTAGAGCATCAAAAATATTTGCGCTAGCAATCCTTACGGCATCAACATCAGTTGGTGCCGATTGGTTTGAAAATAATACAACTATTACGCAAGCGCACCGTCATTTACTTAATCGTGATTTGGAATCTATGTTCCAATCGCTAGTCGAAGAGTGGCAGCAACAACCGACTAAGAGTATCAAAAACCATATAAACAGGTTGTTTTTACAATCTTTAGAAGTGGATTGCGGTAAGGGTTACTCCTCCCAACCTCTACCTGAATGGATTGACTCCGTGGTAGTAAGACAACAATCTATTCAAAGTCCAGGAAGAGACACCTATTTATCTGCGATAGAAATTGAATCAAAGCGTGTCATTTCAGAAATAAGCCTAAAAAAATGGGTTGATCGGAGAGTTTCTAATGACAGCGAATTTTACGTCAATCCGATTAGTGACGCTGTAACTGAAGAGGCGGCTTATGGAATTCGCTACAACTTAACATCTCCATTAGATGTCGGTCTTTATCGTCTTGATGTGCGCTTACTTGATGGCGAAACTTGGAGTCAGTGGTTAATCTTTACCGATCAATCATTAAAACAGACAGTTCGTTGGTCAGCGAAAGATGAATGGCGTATCGAAAAAAATGCACTTCTAAACCCTTATTGCCCGTTGCCAAAACTCGAAGTTGGTTTATACGATTACATTGGCGGCAAATATACTCAAGTATGGGGCAAAGAATACGAATCTGATTACCCGACGAGTCTAGAAGCCAACAACATCACGCCTGACCGCTATGTATTAGCGGTTTCAATGAAGCAAAGTCGTTGGCAAGGTCCAATACTTTTCGAGCGCTCTCAAATAATTAGTAAAACGTTTGACGTTTCCGCCGACGAATAGCTCATTAGAAAGATTTCCCTCTGAAATCACTAAAGAATCTCGAATCGACGCCGTTAATAAATGCACAAAGGATTAACGGCGTTATTTTTAGATGAAAACCCAATTAAAAACACTAGCAGCCCTTATTATTACTACTTCTATGTCGGCAAGTGCTTCGACGTTAGCGATCGATGCTCGTGGCGATGCAATGGGCGGAACGGGGGTTGTCTCTGCTTCTTATCTTACTGCTCCATTCTATAATCCAGCACTGGTTGCAATCTATCGACGAAACGATGATGCAGGAATGTTGTTACCTAGCCTAGGGCTTAACTACAACGACGAAGACAAAATGTTGGATAAAATTGATAACGTCGTAAATAACCCAAGTGCTTCGGCGCTTAATGAGTTAAATGGTACACAGGCCAAAGTGGATTTTGGTGGTGCAATAGCATTTGGGATTCCCAACCGCTATATCGCTGCAAATATTTTTGGCAAAGCTTATGTGGAAAACGTAGCAACACCAGATATTGACCAAACAGGTAGTAATGATGCGGAAAAAGCGGCTAGGTCAGCAGTCAAAACCGCTTCAGTAGCCGTTACTGAAATCGGAATATCCTTGGCTAAGTACCAAACCTTATTTGGACAACATTTTTCATTCGGCGTATCTCCAAAAATCCAAAGAACCTATACCTATGCCTCAGTAAGTTCACTAAATGATTTCAATTTAAACAATATAAGAGAAAACTCTCAGGGCGATACTGCATTCAACGTTGATGCTGGAGCACTATGGTTCCATGGTCCGTTTAGAGTTGGATTTTCGGCCAAAAATATGTTGTCTCGAAATATTGAAACTGCGAGCGGCACTAAGAATATTGGTGGGAAAGACATACAATATGGTTATGAATACCAATTGTCTCCTCTGTATACTGTTGGTGCTGGTTTTATAGCAGATTACTTTCAATTTTCTGTGGACTACGACCTTAATACTGAAAAGAAATTCACACAGTTTGACGATGACGTAAGAATGCTAAGAGCAGGTATAGAAGTCGACTTAGCGCGACAAATTCAGTTAAGGGGAGGGTATATGAAAAACATGGCTGGTGATTCAGATGGAACATTTACAGCAGGTATCGGTTTACGTCCTCTAAATATTATTGAAATGGACATTGCTGCAAGTTACACATCACCTAAGGCTATGGGGGCTTCAATCAACTTTATTGCAACCTATTAGGTTTAATTCCCTTGCTAGTAAATCTAAATAGTCTATAGTCCTGTCATTAATTAACGTCCGTGTTATTGGGAGGACTTTATGTTTGACGATTTATCCCTTAGCCATGAAGAGCAGCAAGCTGCTGTAGAACGAATCCAAGAACTGATGAAGCAGGGGATTAGTACTGCTCAAGCGATCAAAATCATAGCTCAAGAGATCCGAGAAGAAAAATCGAAAGACAGTTCTGACGAACAAAGTTGATTTCTGTTATTCAAGTTTATCTATAAAGCCCTTTTAAAGGGCTTTTTTTGTGCCCAAATTTAATCCATTCGAATATCAAATACATGCTACAAAATAGAGCTAAAACGCTCGTGATTCATGAGCACTTGGTGATTGCGAATAACTCTTTCTATATATATCAACTACTTATAGCAGCATTATCTGCCGTCAGCTTCGTTCAAATATATGGACTTGTAATAAAATTACTTAACCGTTCGAGCAGTGTATATGTTGCAGTGAATTATGCTGCTCAATAAAAGCAGGTGGTTAAAGAATAGTAAGTAGTCACGATCTAAATTTGATCATTTTTAGGTGAGCGAGGCTTGTAACAATAAAGAGGCATGCCTTCGATTACAAAGACTGATAGGTGACTTTGATTAGTCAAAACCAAATAAAACATGACAGTGTCACGTTTATGATAATCTCTTAGTTAGCCAAATAAGATCACCAGAACTAAGACTAGAGTTGCGACTATTAGAAGCACACGCCATATCGGACGTGTGTTTTGAACATCTGAACCGTTGTGATGACACATACCCATAACAAAAATACTCGACTAATTGATTCCATTTGTTAACCATAAAGGTTCCTCCAAGGTTAAAGTCAACGATCCAAAAAGACTAAACTAGGACAACAACCAGTACGGTGCGTAACAAAACATAAATGTGGTTTCGTGTTAAAACGTTATTATGTAAGGAGAGAAGTTTAAGGTAGGTTGTCTAGGTTCCTTCAAAGTGATGCTGCTTTTAGTTGGGAACATTATGCACATACGCCGTCAGGTGTTTTTGGATGCCACTTGAACTCCCCAACATTCAAGTGGCTTTTTTTATCGTCATTATGTTTCTATAACGTGAGGTTTCGTTTTTAAGAAAGGAACATGTTCTTAAGGATTTATACAAACTCGTTGTCAGGCCTTAGATAGCTAGAGTGTTAATTGAAACTCTAGAATCATAGAAGATAGTTTTTAGGTAGTTGTCAAAGGCCTTAATACGTCGTTATATATACCTCATGATGAGTGCGTATTATCTATCTTATGTTAAATACGATATGCAGGAGATTAAAATCCTTACCTTAAACCCGCTCCACTACCTTGTTTTATCCCAGATTTAACCATAATCGATATTTACCATAAAATACCTAATAACCACATGAGTTAATCTACGTTTAACTCAGTGTCGATTAGGTTTAAGAAAGCCAGCATAAAAATGCTGGCTTGTACGCTGTTGGATTAACCGCCTGCAAGTTTAACGGTATATCCTTTTTTCTCTAACGCGGCTTTTATTTTGTCTCTTGCGTCACCTTGTATTTCGATGTTGCCGTCTTTGACAGAACCACCGCAACCACAAACTTTTTTCAGTTCTGCTGCGATAAGCTTTAACGCGGCATCCTCTAAGTCTAAGCCAGTGACAATTGAAACACCTTTGCCTTTGCGTCCTTTTGTCTGTTTTTGAATTCTAACGATACCATCGCCTTTTGGACGTTCTGGCTTTTGTTTTTCTTCTTTAATGCGTCCGGTTTCTGTTGAATATACAAGAGTCATGTTAGTTCTTAGTTTGTTCTGCTTTCTTCTTTGCGATTAGATAAGCTTCAATGTGTCGCTGAATTGCAAGCTTACCACCTTTGATAAGTTTACCATTAAACATGCAGTACCAGGCATTATTTGCACCTGTATCATTCTTTATAGTAAACCCATGAAAGTTCTCTTGGGTGCCAGCTGACCCGCTCGCGCGTTCTGTTGCTGCTTGCGTCAGCTGTGATGGGTCTATGATAGACGCCGTATCACACCACCAATCAATGCTTTTTTTAACCGCAGGTAGAGAGCCTTGTAACTCTCTATTTTTAATAGTTACTTTCCATATCTGGTTTGTTGTACCAATGGACTTGAGGGTAAACCCACGATAACTCGCTAGAGCCATAAAGATCTATCTCTTATTGTGTACGTTGATGCTTTACATTGCGTTTCACATGGTATCAGTTATTCTAAACCAATCAATTGAGTTATAGTGCATTAGTATGAAAAAAGACATACCCAGAATCACAGAAACAAAACAAATTGATAGATATTTGACGAAACTTAGAAGTTCTATAGATAACAATACCTTTGATGAACTAACGTCTTATCGCTACTCTAAGAATTCCGTCGTCGCAATGGCCAAAGATTGGCATTTGTTCAATGAATTTTGTATCTACTCTCACTACCCATCGCTTCCAGCGTCCGTTGCCACCATAAAAGCATTTTTCGAGCGTGAGCAACAAACACGAAAGTACTCAACGCTAAAACGTTACGCTGTGACTATATCTTTAATTCACTATCTGTTCGAGTTTAAAGACCCTATCAAATCAAGAGAAGTTGGCTTACTTCTTGAAAAAATAAGAGTTTTAGGTGTTGATTCTGTCTCAGAAACTCAAGCATTAACACAGGAACACTTAAAACAGTTGAGGTTGATACTTGGTTGTAGTCAATCTCCGAAAGATATTAGAGACATGGCAATATATAGCGTGATGTTCGAATGCGCATTAAAACGGCGAGATTTACGTCAACTATCTCGAACGAATATTCAGCTTAACGAATACGGTGATTGTTTCGTGGAAATTGAAGGCGCAGTTTACCAATTGAGTAATGAATCAAGCACTATTCTATTGCGATGGCTAGAATTGACACCCTGCTCTACTGTTTTTACCGGTATTGACCGACACGGCAACATTAAGGACAACGAACTAAATGATTCTTCGATTTTTCGAATCTTACGTCAAGCCAGCAACATACTTGACCTACCGTTTGAAGTTAAATTCTCTTCCCAATCGTGTCGTGTAGGTGCTGTTAAAAAGTTGGCTCAGGATGGCCTGAAAATAAAAGAAATTCAAGAATTTGGTCGATGGGCTAGCCCCGCCATGCCACTACAATATAGCGGCAAGCGGACATTATCCGAAAAGGAAAAAGCAAAGTTTAAAGACGACAATAACTATGATTAACGGAATGAAGATTCAATACAGTCCGACAAGAACTCAGAGAACTCAAGACCAGAATGCTCGACCATCTTTGGAAACATAGAAATCGGTGTCATACCAGGAAAAGTGTTAACTTCGTTTAGGTAAATCTTGTTATCTTCTGTCAAAAAGAAATCAATTCTTGATAAGTGTCTGAGTTTCATTTGAGTGAATACTTTGACCGCACAGGTATGAATGATTTCTAACTGCTCGTCTGTTAGGTCACTCGCTTCTACTGTTGTAGTTGAATGACTGTCTGCACTGTACTTTTCATCATAAGTATAAAATGCACCATCAGGAGCAATAATTTCACCAGGCCTGGTGACGCACAATTGTCCTTTGTACTCGTACGCTGCGACCTCAAGCTCTCTTGGTTTTACTGACTGCTCAATAACAACTTGGTCCGAATAACCAAAAGCAGAGTTAATACTAGCATCTAACTGTTCGATATTAGTTACGCTGTAACAACCTACCGAAGAGCCCTGCTTTGCGGCTTTTACGAACACTTTCCCCCACTTTTCAAAAGCTTGAGCAGCTCTAGTATGAGCGTCTTTATCGTTTTCGGTAAGGAATAGATAAGGTGTATTAGGTATGCCTAATGTGTCATACCACAGCTTTGAGGTGATTTTGTTAAAGCTATTGCTACTAGCTTCAGGCCCACAGCCCAAATACGGAATACCAGCCATCTCAAAAAGAGATTGAATATCGCCGGTTTCACCAGGGAAACCGTGAATACAAGGAACAACGTAATCTATATGTAGAGTTTGTTGATCATTAACAAGGGCTTTTTGATTAAGGTCTAAAACAACTAAATGACCATCACTGCACTTCCAGCCCTCTTGAGTTATTTCAACCCGGGTAACATTGAATCTAGGATTGAGTTTGAGTTGGCTTTCTAGAAAGTTAGCTGAAACGAGAGACACCTCGTGCTCAGCAGAGCCACCACCACATAGAAGAAGGATATTGAGTTCTGACATCTTAAGCTTGTCCTTAAATTGCTTTCACTAAATGATAAACGATCGAGAAACAACATTCAGTTCTAAATCTGTTAAATCTGCCGCCATAGTTACTGTCTGCACATAATACATACAAAAACGCGCTCAATTTTGGATTGAACGCGTTATAACATTAGGTGTATCAATTAATTCAGCTTGCTCAATGTCGGATATTCCGACTTCTTGATTTGGTCGATGCTACGTACAAACGGCTTAAGGTTTTTAAACTCATTTGGCAGTGTTGCGATAGCTTCCTTCGCTTGTTGCTTCGTTGCATAGTCACCGAAGAGAATTGAATACCATTTCGTTCCGTTTACTACCTTGTAGTTTTGCCAAATTGGCTGGCCGTTCTTTGGTAGTTTATCGGAAAAAGTTGCAACTTTGGCTTGGCTGCCAACGGCAACTACTTGAATTGTGTAGCCAAAACGGAAATCTTGCTCAGCTTGTTTTTTTGATGGTGGTACGATTTTTACTACATCATTTTTAGCAGGCTGTGTTTGGGTCGTTGTCGTGGAAGTTGCAGCCACTTTTTGCTCTTGCACAGGGGCTTTCTGTGCCGCTGGCTCTTTCTTAACATCTTCTGTTTGTGTGGCCGCTACGGCAACAGGAGCAACTGTCGTCGTTTCTACAGGAGTGTAATCCTCTCGGTAACTTTCAGATTTCACCTCGGTTGTATACTCACTAGAAGAACACGCTGCTAACAATGAAACTAAACTTAAAATAACGACTTTTTTCATTTTATTACTGCCTGAGTTAATAATTCCCTAAATCATGCAGACAGAATTCTCTTGAATCAAAGATTCACAGCACCTGTCCTTTCTTCCTGTGACATGTTACACAATAATTGAGGTACAGCAATATGTTATGTCTAATTTTAGGAGCCAACGATGTCTAAGTGATGCCTTACTAGACTACTATAGTTAGGTCTTATAAGGATCGCATGTAGGTCACCGTCGTCTTTTACTGCTGTAGAGGTAAACCATGTCGTTAGATACTCTTTTCAAGCCATCTTCTATTGCTGTTATCGGTGCATCGATAAAGCCTCATCGAGCAGGTAGCGTAGTGATTAAAAACCTTCTCTTGGGAGGTTATCAAGGTACGATTTTGCCCGTTCATCCTCGATATAAATCTGTTAACGGCATACTCTGCTATCGCGCAGTGAGTGAACTTCCGCTAAAACCAGACGTAGCTATTTTGTGCACTAAAGGCGAGCGAAACGTAGATTTATTCAATGATCTTGCGATTTCTGGCGTGAAGACCGTTATCGTAATGGCATCAGATATGAGTCGTCCGTTTGATGATACGGCAACGATAGAACAAAAATGCCTTCAGATAGCGCAGCAGTCTGGCATGCGTATATTAGGTCCAAATAGCCTCGGCATCCTTTTACCTTGGCAAAACTTTAATGCGTCATTTTCTCCTGTTAACTGTAAGCGAGGTAAACTAGCGTTCATATCTCAATCATCAGCGGTTTGTACCACTATACTTGACTGGGCTAATGATAAGAACATCGGTTTTTCCGCGTTCTTATCTATTGGTTCTGGATTGGATGTGGATTTCGACGAGTTACTTGATTACCTAGCGAGAGACAGTAAGACTGAATCCATTCTGTTGTATGTAGACTCTATTCGCGATGCTCGCCGTTTTATGTCGGCTGCGCGTGCTGCATCACGTAACCGCCGGATTCTGGTCTTAAAGGCAGGAAGAAACAATCTGACTAATTTAGTCAAAGGCCATGAATCCGACTCATTTGATATCGTTTACGACTCGGCGATTCAGCGCGCTGGTATGCTGAGGGTAAACAACACACACGAACTATTCGCGGCAGTAGAAACGCTAACACATTCCGTCCCGCTTCGGGGGGAACGACTGGCTGTGATT
This sequence comes from Vibrio mediterranei, assembly GCF_900088415.1. Taxonomy (GTDB): domain Bacteria; phylum Pseudomonadota; class Gammaproteobacteria; order Enterobacterales; family Vibrionaceae; genus Vibrio; species Vibrio mediterranei. The sequence continues at coordinate 294,071 of NZ_FLLQ01000001.1, read as the reverse complement.
ACGAATGGAATTGGTCCAGCAAACATGGCACTGGATACGTTGACCGATCGAGGTGGCAGTATCGCCCAACTTTCCGATGACACAATATCCAAACTGTCTAACGTTTTACCTGATACTTGGTCCAAAGGAAACCCTATTGACCTTGTCGGTGACGCAACTGCGAAAAGGTACTGTGACGCACTGAGCATAGTCTTAGACAGTGATGATGTGGATGCTATTCTAATCATGCATAGTCCATCTGCGACAGCAGATTCGCAGCAAACGGCAACGGATCTGATTGAAACAATAAAAAAACATCCTAAATCCAAACGATTTAATATTTTGACGAACTGGTCTGGAGAAGCGACAGCTAAAGACGCCCGCCTTTTATTTACCAATCATGGCATACCGACATACAGAACTCCTGAGAGCGCAGTCACGGCCTTCATGCATTTGGTCGAATACCGACGAAATCAATGGCAGTTAATGGAAACACCAACAACGACAGACTCGTATACCACAGAGCAGCTTTCTAAAGCTCACGAATGGCTCGCATCCCATGTTGAATCCATATCAGAAGATAAAGAGTTCACGCAACTCGAATCTCATATCTGCGAACAACTATTTGATTTATTTGAGCTTCCTACTCTTCCCACTTGGTTGGCTCATGACCCAACAGAGGCGATACATCTAGCAGAAAACATAGGTTACCCTGTCACAGTAAAGCTTCGTTCTCCTGATATTGCTCACAAGTCTGATATACATGGCGTCATGTTAAACTTGAGAGATGCTAATGAAGTCAGTAGCGCGGCACAGTCAATACTCGATCGAACCAAGCTCTCCTATCCCGAAGCAAGGATTGAAGGATTGACGGTACAACAAATGGCTAAGATTGCAGGTGGTCAAGAGATTCGCGTCAAAGTCATCACTGATGCTACGTTCGGGCCAGCAATCTTTCTAGGCCAAGGTGGTTCAGACTGGAAAATTGAAAAAGAGGCGGTCACCGCATTGCCACCAGTCAATATGGCTCTCGCTCGCTACTTAATTATTAATGCAATCAACAAAGGAACGTTAAGGTTCCAGCAATCTCCGAATCCTGTGAATCTTGGAAACTTAGCTCAATTTTTAGTGAAAATTTCACAGATCATTGTCGCTTGTCCTGAGATACACGAATTAGATATCCACCCACTCCTTTTAAATGGTAACGACATCACTATATTAGACGCTTCAGTGGTGATAAAAGGCTACGAGGGTGAGCCTCAAGCTCGGCTCGCAATCAGGCCGTATCCTACTGAGATGGAGGAGCTCATAACATTGAAGGATGGCTCAAAAATCTCGTTACGCCCTATTCGACCTGAGGATGAACCCTTTCATGCAGACTTCATTAATAACGTCACCAAAGAAGACCTTTATAAGCGCTTTTTTTCAGACGTCGGTGAGTTCAACCATGAGGCGTTAGCAAACTTAACTCAAATCGATTACGACCGCGAAATGGCATTTGTCGCTGTTGATCTTAGTTATGCTAATCCACATATTATTGGCGTTTCTAGAGTTTTGGTTACCCCAGATAATTCTGATGCCGAGTTTGCCATCTTGATACGTTCCGATTTGAAAGGCAAAGGACTTGGGCGAGTACTAATGAACAAAATAATTGATTACTGTAAAAGCAAGAATACTAGACAGATTTCCGGAATGACCATGCCGACAAACCGTGGGATGCTCACGCTAGCTCAAAAATTGGGTTTTGAGCTAGACGTGCAGTTCGAAGATGGCGTGGCAGATATGGTTTTAATGTTAAACCGATAACTTTAACAATTATTGCAGATCCCAAGTGTTGGCTAAATGGCGTATGCACCAAGACTTGGCCTCTCCAATATTGTTTCTTTTCCAAGCCATAACGATATCTATGGTCGCTTCATCGGTGTCTTTGATTCGTTTGAGCTTACCTTCTTTGATCAAGGTATCAGCTACTTGTGTTGGTAAGGTCCCAATCCCAAGCCCTTTTACCAATGCATCTATTTTAGTCACTAAGTTTGATACGGTAAGACGAGGTTGCTTCTCCAGGATATTTACACTTAATGCAGGTTGTTCTCTCGCAGTATCGGCGATAGCAATAACTCGATATTTTTCACGAGCACTACTGTCAAACACACCACTGCGTTTATGTACATAATGATCCGTTGCAGCGACCCAGGTCATCGACATGGGTCCGAGTATTTGTGTTTTCACCCCTTGAGGCACTACTTCAGGTTGAGGGCACACCAACAAAGCGCAACGGTCTTCATTTAAGGACTCCCAACAACCCGCTAACACCTCTTCCTCTAGTTTGATTCTGGTTTTGCTGACCATGCCAAGTTTATCAACTAAATCAAAAAAATTGCCAACAGGAATAATGCTGTCATATGCAATAGTAAGATCGAGCTCCCAGCCGTTTGCGAGTAAACGTGCCTCATTGACCATATTCTCTGTGGCTTGGAGTATGACTCGTCCTCTCTCTAGAATTAGCTTCCCTGCATCCGTTAACGATGCTTTGTGGCCCGAACGATCAAAGATCATAATATCTAAATCTTGTTCAAGTTTTTGAATCTGATAGCTCAGGGATGACGTTGCTTTATCGAGTTCTGATGCAGCTGCAGCAAACGACCCTCTTCTTTCAATCGCGTCAAGAATATGAAGAGCCTCTAGTGTTATGGGGTTATGCACTTAACTTCCTTATCAATGAAACAGATAAATATATAATACAACCTAGAGCAAATAAAAAAAGCGACTTCATTTAGAAGCCGCTTTTCTACGTTATAGCATTTTAAAATCTGAGCATATTAAAATGTATATTGAGCATTTAAGCGAACAGAACGACCTGGTTGATATACTTGCGTCCATGCTGTTCTGTAATTTTCATCAAAGGCATTAATTAAAGATAAATCAACCTTTAGCCCTTCGAGGTTGCTTGTAGGTTCCCAAGATGCATAAAAGTCAACAAGTTGGTAAGAGTCAAATGGCCCCTCGGTGTAGCCTGTTGGAACTCGATCCTGTGCACTTACGAAAGTAGCCCTAGTACCGATTTTGGTGTCGATATTCCAAAGACCATATTGTAAATGTGCAACCCATTTATCCGCCGGAATGTTAGTAATCCATTCATCAGTATCGGTATCTTTACCACGAGTCTGTCCGTAAGAAAGACCAACTAATAGTTGTTGCCAACGATAGTCAGCGGCGACTTCATACCCCGTAAGCTCAGCGTTATCTATATTGCTTGATTTACTTGTACCAGCACAACCCTCAAAGGAGCCCGGAGGATTGCAAGTTCCTGCTGGAGTCATGTCGACATCTAGATTGATGAAGTCTTTAACTTTATTTTGGAAAGCTGCTGCCGTTATGTCTAAAGAGTCATCCGCAAACACGTTTTCAAAGTTAAATTGGCCCTTCAATTCAATATTATGCGACTTTTCTGGATTTAGTTCTGGATTTGGTACAAAGATATTGCTGGGCCCGCCAGGGTAGTAAGCAAAATGCGTTCCGCTCATAAAAAGTTCTGACGTGTCCGGAGCTCTAAATGCTTCATCGTAACGTACTGACCATGCCATCCATTGTTGGGCTTGCCAAAATAGGCCAACAGAAGGTGACCAAGAAGACTGATTGTTGTCATCGTACCCTTTCGCTTTCGATGTAAAAGAGTCGTAACGTACGCCAATGTCAGCAACTACAGATTCAATGATTTGGTAGTTGATATAACCAAACGCTCCTATAACAGACGTTTGTGCATCTGTTGGTAATTCAGGTCTTCCCGAGACAGAAGCAGCGCGATGTGCATCTAGGTCGTCTAAGTATCCATCAACACCGGTAAATAGTTTCAATTTTCCAGATTCAGACTGGTTTGTAATGTTAAAGCCGGTAGTATTTAACTGAGAAATATCGTCTCCTTTAATCGATGGATCGTTCTCTGTAATCTTGGTGTCATTTCTATAAAGAGATGCTTCTAGGTTCACCCATTCGTTGTTAGGGTTGAAGCTGTAGTCAACGCCGTAAGATTGATCTTTAGTCCTACGGCTAATTAAAGAATCAGGGTCGTTAAGCTGCCCACTAGAATCGCCAACTACGGGCGGGTGTCCATCCAGATCCGCATAACGTAGATTGAAACCGAGTTTATGAGCTTGGTTAATTTGCCAATTAAACTTTGCTAGACCTGTTTTATTAGTCGCTTCTGTTCCATAAAGCGTTGAACCATCCCCCTGCTTCATATAGCCACTATCTTTATAACTACCTGCAAGAATCCAATCGATGTTGTCTTTTTTGTTAGCTAAAGCCGCAGTGTTAGTCCAAACATCTCCATTGTCTTGATAACCTACTTTAACACGACCACCTAAACCGTCGTCTTCAAGGATATCGTCGGCACTCAACGTATTTTGTACTACTACACCACCAATAGCTCCTGAGCCATACAATGAACTTATAGGTCCCTTTACAACTTCGACGCTACCTAAAAGAGAAGGGTCTAAAAAGTAAGTAGGTCGATGTCCGTACTGCATGTTTTGGCGGTTGCCATCAATAATTTGAAGGACCTTGTTACCACTTAATCCTCGAATGTTTATTGATTGATTTCCTGGTACATTTGCTCCGTCAATCGATACGTTGGGTTCGTATTTTATAGCTTCTGCTACCGAGTTGGGCTGGATTTCATCGAGCTTCTCCAAATCCACCTTAGCTACAGAACGAGTTTTGTCCTGATCCGTTTTTTCCGCTCGAGAGCCCGTTACAACCACTTCATTTAGAGAGGACACATCCTCTTCTGCCATAGCATTTGAAGAAAGTGCTAGCACCACTGAGCTAGCGATAATCGACAGTTTAAGTTTCATAGTTCCTTCTTTATATCTGTTCGAATCACATCAAGGATGTTAATTATTACAAATATAAATACGAATTACTATCATTTCCACTTGCGTTAATGGTGATTATTTTCATCTTTACATTGATTTACACGATAATATGCGCTCTATTTTATATAGTCTTTTAGGCACAAAAAAAGGAAGGTAACCCCTTCCTTTCTTAGAAAACTTGAATGATATCTTTAAGCCAAGGATGACTTCATCACTTTTGGCGTTGGAGTAATGCTATCTCTATAGCTAAACCACAAGTAACTTACGGCAATAATGTAGAACAGGTATGAAAGTGCAAAAACTATAGGAGATGTAATCAGGTCATTTGAGATACTGAGACCAACACCAACTACAGTAACGGTCAATTTGGCCATTGTACCTAACAACAATAAGCCCATAGCAAACTGAGGGAACCTAGTACTTGCAAAAGCAATCATGTAACAAGCCCCTACTGCCAGTGAAGCAATAGATAAGCCTAAAAGGTATGAGTGAAGGTGATCAGCTGCCGCATAACCTGCTCCAAGTGAAACACCAAGCAACATTAAAATCTTAGTCATGAACATAAGCTACCTCAACAAAATAGAAAAATAGTATTTGAAATATCCATTTTTCAAATATGCAAACTCATTTTACATGTATTGTCTGCGTTATTTTATCGAAATTCAAGCACGTTTTTTACGCAATTTCTTTATTTAAATCGACGCTATTTTTGCTGTAACAAATAGATAACACAACTTACCCTTGGTCGCCTTTATTTACAGTATGTTACGTATTTTACCTATGCCAATGGTAACCTGGTTAACAATTAAATTACATAAAAGCGTATTCGAATTAATTTGAATTTCTGTGAACAGAACCGGAAACACAATCAATGAAACAAAAAATTAACCTAAAGGTGTACCTAATTTTACATGAGTGAGTTTATTTGAACTAATTCAAATAAATCGATTCCAATCACAGTTTTATTGGTTATAATCCGCGCTCATTTGCGACATATGTTGATAAACGCAAACTTAATTTGAATTTTTAACCCCCGAACATTGTTCGAAATATCAGAGAACCAAAATGAGCAAGATTGATAAAGCTATGCGAATCCTAATTGCTGGATTCTGTATCAACCTTTGTCTTGGCATCCTATATGCTTGGAGTGTCTTCAATAAAGCGTTAGTTAGCGAATGGGGCTGGAGTGCTGCTGATGCATCTTCACCTTATGCTATTGCAACCATCACCTTCTCGATCTGTCTTTTAGTTGCGGGTATTCTTCAAGACCGTATGGGTCCACGTAACATCCTAATTCTAGGTGCAGCACTAACTGGCTTAGGCATGATCGCTTCAAGCTTTGCTCAATCAGTTCTAATGCTAAATATTACCTTTGGTGTTATCACTGGCGCAGGTATCGGTTTTGGCTATGCATGCCTGTCTCCTTCAGCTATGAAGTGGTTCCACCCTTCTAAGAAAGGTATGGTTAATGGCTTAATCGCTGCTGGATTTGGTTTAGCAGCGGTTTATCTGGCGCCTTTGACTTCATCTCTGATTGGACAAATGGGGATCAGTTCTGCGTTTATGGTTCTGGGTGTTGGTGTCTTAATCATTGCAGTTCCACTTGCTGCTACTATCAATAACCCACCAGCAGGTTACGTTCCAGCAGAACCAAAAGTAAAAGCCGGTAAAGCACCGGTTCAAGTTAAAAAGGCTGCCGATATTAGCTGGAAAGCGATGCTTAAAACACCTCAATTTTACTCGCTTTGGATCATGTATGCATTTGCAGCGGCAGCAGGCTTGATGATTATCGGTAACATCACCAATATCGCAAGTGTTCAAGCTAACTTACCAAATGCTGTTTACCTAGCTTCATTACTGGCTATTTTCAACTCTGGTGGTCGTATTGCAGCGGGTATCCTATCGGATAAAATTGGTGGCGTTCGTACGCTGATGCTTGCGTTTATCTTACAAGGCGTAAACATGGTGATGTTTTCGACTTTCACTAGCGAATTCATGCTAATTATCGGTACCGCTGTTGCTGCAGTTGGTTACGGTACGCTTCTAGCTGTATTCCCTTCTCTAACTGCGGAATATTACGGTCTTAAGAACTACGGTACTAATTACGGCGTACTTTACACCTCTTGGGGTATTGGCGGTGCAATCGGTGCAGCAATCGTTGGTTACTCAATGACTCACGGCGGCGGTTATAACCTAGCCTACACTATTTCAGCGGCAATGATGGGCGTTTGTGTGGTTCTGTCTTTCATCACTAAACCAATTTCAGAGCAAAAAGCGACGCAACTTTCAGCGGCTTAACAGCTCTATCTAATATTGTTTCATCAAGGCTCAACGTTCCGTTGAGCCTTTTTTTTGTTAAACGTTGGAAAAATATTGATTTATTAACAAAAATTAGCACTATGCATAACAAGGAATTTGAACGCAATTTGCGTAGCATTGAGAGCTAATGATGAAAACGAAAAGTATTGTCCTTTATTTACTTGTACTGGTGTTTTCTGGTTGCGCCACTTACGCCGGCTTAAACTATGACCAGCTATTTGGGAAACCAGAAGTCCGAGAAAGAACTGTTACCCCAACCTCGCCCACTGCGGATTACTTTCTTACTGAAGTAAAACCAATCATCGATAACCGCTGTGTTGTATGTCATGCGTGCTATGACGCACCTTGTCAGCTAAAATTATCCTCTGTTGATGGAATCGACCGAGGTGCTAGTAAAGAAATGGTATATCAAGGTACTCGCTTAACGGCATCTCAACCAACGCGATTGTTTGAAGACGCACAAAATACCTCTGAGTGGCGAGAACTCGGTTTCTTTCCTGTTTTGAACGAACGTCAACAAACATTAGCTGGTAACTTGGACGCTGGACTGGTCTCTCGAATGATCACTCAAAAAGCCAGACATCCTCTTCCAGAAACGGCACAACTTGAAGGTTTTGATTTCTCTATTGATCGCACTCAAGTTTGCCCGACCATTGAAGAATATGACGCTTATGAATCAGATTATCCGCTCTGGGGAATGCCTTTTGGCATGCCTAATTTGGAACCATCGGAGTATCAAACGCTGATTGCTTGGTTGAGTGCGGGAGCAAAAATGAACGCGCCTATTCCACTGAATGCAGAAGAACAAATGATGGTCGACAAGTATGAAGTATTATTAAACAAAAGTGCTCGCAAAAACCAACTTGCCGCTCGCTATATATATGAACATTTGTATTTGTCTCACTTGTATTTTTCAGAGATTGAGTCTCAACGTCGATTTTTCACCATTGTTCGTTCATCAACTCCTCCAGGAGAACCATTAAAACGTATCGTCACCAGAAGGCCTTATGACGCACCGGGCGTGGACCGTGTCTACTATCGGCTTGTTCCCGTTCGAAGCACCATTGTTGATAAAACCCATATGCCGTTTGCACTTAACGATCAGAAATTGGAACAATGGTATGAATGGTTTATTGAACCGGATTATGTCGTTCAGGCCTTGCCAAGCTACGACATCAATATAGCAGCTAACCCTATGACGGCCTTCAAGGACATACCTGTGAAAGCGCGTTTTAGCTTTATGTTAGACAACGCGCAAAACACTATTATGGCGTATATCAAAGGGCCTGTTTGTCGCGGACAGCTAGCGCTTAATGTAATTAACGATCGTTTCTGGGTGTTCTTTTTAGATCCAGAGAAATCCGATATACCTGCGGTAAGCCAATTTTATCAAGATCAAGCTGACAACTTAAAGCTCCCTAGTGAGCTAGAAAGCAATACCGTCCCAATCACTAACTGGGTCAAGTATTCGAATCAACAGGCTCGATACCTTGAGGCTAAATCTGAGTTTATGAACACGTGGTTTAAGGGTGGAAAGCATCTGACAACTGATGTACTTTGGACCGGGGATGGCGAGAACCCAAATGCTGCGCTAACCGTCTTTAGACATTTCGACAGTGCATCGGTTGTTCAAGGCCTAGTTGGTACTAAACCCAAAACGGCATGGATCTTAGACTATGCGCTGCTTGAGCGTATTCATTACCTACTCGTCGCAGGCTTTGATGTTTATGGGAACTTTGGCCATCAACTTATCACTCGTATGTTTATGGACTTCTTGCGTATGGAAGGAGAAAGTAACTTTTTGGCTCTGTTACCAAATACAGTTAGACATGAAGAATTCAGTAGTTGGTATCAAGACCAAAGTCCGCAATTTAGTGCTTTCTTACAACGAAACATCAAACCATTTAGTCAACCGACTCAAGAGCTTTACTTAACCACAGATTACAAATCTGAGCTATTTGACAAGATTGAAGCCAAACTTGAGCCAGTGCTGCATGACCGATTTAAAATCGTCAACACAGGTCTTTCTGCAGAAAATGAAGCCTTGCTTCAGCAGATCGATAGCATCACAGGTGAAGGACTTAAATCCGTACCACAGATCATTATGGTTATGATAGAAACCGAGTCAGGTAATGAACAGTTATTTACGCTACTGCACAATAATGCTCACATTAATATTTCGAGCTTATTTTCAGAAGAAGCCAACCGCGATTACAAGAATGACAGTCTCACATTTGTGCGTGGAGTGATCGGCAGCTACCCTGCTGCGTACCTAACTCTCAAAGAGCGCGAAATCAGAAATTTCGTTAACGAACTTAAAAATATTCAGGATGAACAGAGTTACATAAAACTGCTAGACAATTATGCAGTTAGACGTAGTAGCAATGAATTCTGGGGTTTTAGCGACCGCGTTCATGAGTTTTACCAACGCACCCAGCCTATCGAATTTGGTCTTTTGGACTATAATCGATTTGAGAACAGATAGGTGCTCTCCGGAACTCTTAGGAGGTGTATGATGAGCATTAAAGATAGCATTGAAGCCATCGAGCAACAGATATATGTTGCCTGTTCAGACGGCGACTACGAGGCCGTAAATATGTTGGAACACCAACTTGAACATTTGAGAGGACTATCAAACAGAGGACTTGATGAAGACCCTTATGCGATTGAACATCGCACCTTTTATGAAGACGAACGGTAAATCATCAAGGACAATCTAATGCAAAGGGCTCATATGAGCCCTTTTTCTGTTTCATGATTTAATAGTGAGCTGATCACCATACACCGCAGCGAGACGCCCATCCGGATCATATAAGGTGATTTCACCATCCTCCCAACGAAACGCGACCAAGTTATACTCGCCTACCATTTGATAGCTAGGTACTAATAAAGCTCTAACCTCAGGACGTTGTTGAAGTGCTTGATATAGAGCCCAGCCCAAAGGCTGTTTTTTCTTCAACAGCTCAAGTCGCCAACCAGGAGAGAACTCTTGATAATATAAACGTAAATCGAGTACTCCATTTATGTCGATATGGTATGAGCATAGCGTCATCGGATCGAGCAAACGTGTTGATGCGCCACCAGCTACCTCGGCAATACACGTTTCCGGCTTCAAACTTAAGTAAAGTGCTGGTGATCCCTTAGGATTGAATCGCCCACCCACGCGCGCAGCCCCTTCAGTACTCAGTGGAGACCATGCCCAAACGGGGTTGTGCATTCGATAACAAACGCCTTGATACCTAGTTAAAGGTGCAGAAAGCAGGCTGGATATCAATGGGTTGGTTTGACTCAAAATCACTCAAAAGAACCCATTTCTTTTGCTGTAATATAATCGTTCAGTGCGACTACACCGTCAGCTTTATACTGCTTAATGATCTCCGAAGGCGTCAATCTACCAAACGAGGCGATCGGTTCTCCAATAAACCATGACCAAGCCGCTTGCTCACTCGAAAACCAAGGTTGAACCCTTCTTAAAAGTGCATGGACCTCTAAAAGACGGGTTTGAATTCTCGCTTGCTTTATGCGGTCCACTCGTTTTAATGACTGAACAGGTAAGTCCACAAATAAAGCGATATGATCAACTGTCGTGTAAAACGCGTTGGCCCATAGTTTGGGATCTTCTAACCCTTCACGTTGTAAACTCAACATTGGCACCTCGACAAATTAATGACATGATATGACGTCAATTATATGTCAATATCAGCAAGTAGTCACCTTTTGGTTCAGTCTGTATATTTATCCAGTACTGCTATCAGTGAGTCTACGGACATTCTCTGAGCCGCAACCAAAGGTTCCAGCAGTTCTAAATATCGTCCAAGTTGATCTTCTGAAGATTCGATGGATAAACAGATTTCAAAAAGTCTACTTAAGCCAAGAGAGCCTGCAGAGCCCTTCATTTTGTGGGCTAACGCCTTAATATCTTTAGCATTATCAATTTGTGCTGCTTGTTCTAACTCGTGTAATGTCTGCTCACTTGTACGAGTAAATGCGTCTACAATCTTGGCCATTCTTTCGATTCCTAGCACTTTGATGTCTGCCTCAATAACACTAGGATCGATAATACCCGTTTGTTCAATAGCAGGTTCTTCATGAGTAGAAATTACATGTTCTTCATTTTTCATTTCGAAATCGCGGCCTTTTAACTTCGTTTGTATCATCTCTTTTAACGCTTCCCTATCTACGGGTTTCGGAAGGTAGCCATCAAAACCTGCTTCTAAGTAGCTCTCAACTTCCTCACTAAATACGTGAGCAGAAACGGCGATCATAGGCGCATGATGTTTTTGTGCTTGAGAATCTTCGATTTCACGAAGTTGATGCATTAGGTCAACGCCATTGCAGTCAGGAAGGTTGATATCAACTAGGACGATATCAAAGTCGTTATGAGAAAAAATATGTTTTGCATCATGGCCACTTTCAGCGCAAATGACATGGTGTCCCATATTCATTAAAAAGCCTTCAGCCACCATTGCGTTAACTGCATTATCTTCAATCAACAGGATGCGGCCATTTACCGTTTTAGTGATACCAAGCGGTTGGATTATTTCTTGTTTATCTATAGTGCATTGCTCCAGTGGAACAACAAACCAAAAGCGGCTACCTTCTTCTAAGTAGGAGTCAACGTAAATTGCCCCATTCATCGCTTTGACCAATTTTTGGCTGATCGCTAAGCCAAGCCCAGTGCCGCCTGCAGTCGAATACCCATTTTCAGCTTGAGTAAATGCGTCAAATAGATTGAGCTGATCCTCAGGGCTGATACCAACTCCTGTATCTGAGACCTCAATCATGACACACGTTTCGTCATCTGGATCGAGTGAGACGTATATATCCACTTGGCCGGAAGGTGTAAACTTAATAGCATTACCAACGAGATTATTAAGCACTTGGCTTAATCGAGTTACATCGCCACAATAGACATCAGACACGTCACTTTCGATATGAAATTTAAAGTCGAGACCTTTCTCTAACGCTTTGCCTAACATAAGTTGATAGCAGTCTTGGATCATACGATAAAGATCAAACGGCTTATTTCTGATTTCTAAATGCCCTGCTTCTATTTTAGAGTAATCGAGCACATCATTGAGAATCGCAAGCAGGTTCTGACCACTTCGATTAATGACATCCAGAAACTTCTGTTGCTGGTTGTTTAGTGGTGTCTCTTCCATTAAAGCCGCTGTACCTAGAACTCCATTCATAGGAGTGCGTATTTCGTGACTCATTGTCGCCAAGAATGCTGATTTAGCGCGGTTGGCCTGTTCCGCAGCATTTCTCGCTTTAGCGTGGTTAAGAACTTCTTGATTTAATCGTTCATTACTCTTCTGAAGTTGTAACGTTCGATCCGCTACTATCTCTTCAAGATGTTCTTTGTGCTCTTGAAGCTCTCTTTTTGCCGCTGCTTCGGCCTCAGCAACCACTTTGAGTGCCTGAGCAGTATTGCGAGCGGTGATGATGGCTTGTCCCATATGAGCAAGTTCATCATTACCCTTGACGGTGACATCCACCTTTAACTGGCCTTTAGCAATGGAAAGTAGTGCTGATGAGTATTCACCTAGACGTTTCACTACGGACACATAAACCACTCGCCATACAATCAAAACAACAACGACAAAACCTGCAATAGATAAAAGAGTTAACGTCCATTGCGCAAAACTTAATGTCGAAGATAGCTCAGCCACTGCTTTCGTGGTCGCCGCATTTGATTGATCGACCAACTTAGACGCCGTGGAGTTTAACGACGTAAACTGTTCTAGGGTCTCTTGCATTAACGTCTTAGAGCGTTGTCTAACATTGTGTTTCTGAGTAAGTAATGAGAAAACGCGCTTTCCTTGAGATAGTTCAGCCAAAAGCTCACTCATTTGCTTAGAACGAGCTGGGTCTTCAACCCCTTTGACTCGTCTTGTCATAATACTGATGTTGTTTTGGTAGTCCTTCTGCAGTTCTTCAATTCGGCCGAGATCTGAAACTGTACGACTCTCCTCAATTTGATTTAGAGTCTTAAAAGCCAATAAGTGCAACTCATGTAATCGTTCCGACAAGTCAAGGTCGACTTCTACCAAACTGTCTAGCGCATCTAGGGCATCGGCTTTATTTTCTTGCTCCAGTAAGCGATATATGTGAGTGACGTTCGCAACGGCGATAGTACTGGTGTTAAGAACCTGAGTGCGCGTTAGCTGCTCGAGTTCTTCTGCTTTTACTCTTAGAAGCTCGACTTCATCATCAATAGACTGATCCAATGTAATAGATTGCTCCACAGCAACTCCAAGCTCGACAAGACTATCAATAATTGATTGGACATAGTTCTCAAGCTCGTTGAGCAATTGCGAATCAAATGAGTCTGAACCTAACGTTTTTATATGAGTGAGGAGCGCTTCCAAACGTGAAAATAACACCTTGCCGGCTTCTTGGTGTTGTTCTTTGGTTTTCGCATTAGACAAGGTTTGGACAGAAGCGATGATACGAGTACTCAACTCTGATACTTCACGCGCTTCGAGCATTGAAGGAATAGCGGTATCGACTACATTGCGCTCTGTTTTAGCAACAAAAGAGAACCCTGATACACCGATAGCCGTTGATAACAGAACCAACATCGCCATAACAAGAAACGAGAATAATAATTTACGGCCAATACTGGCTTTAGCGAGTAACATTAACCACTCCGGCAGAATCCACTTCTTTACTCTTTGATAGTACGCTATATTTTGCAGTGTTGAAGATAGAGATGCCACTAAACGATTAACCAATGTCAAAAAAAAACATATTCCATTCCATTTTCTCTGCTGCCTTGCTCATTTCTAGCTCGCAAGCCATCGCGTCTCAAGAAAAGATCTGTGCAATTTATCCTCACCTCAAAGATTCCTATTGGCTATCCGTTAACTACGGCATGGTTCAAGAAGCCAAAGAGCAAAAAGTAGAGTTGAAAGTGTTAGAGTCTGGTGGCTACCCTAATATTGATAAACAAAGGGCTCAGTTAAGCGCTTGTCGTCAATGGAACGCGGATGCCATTATACTGGGCACCGTCTCGCCTACCGCATTCACACACGATTTATCGGTCTATACAGGTGATGTACCAGTTTTTGCAACCGTTAATCACCTTGTCGTCGACAAACAACAATCTAAACACGTGAAAGGCGTGGTTGGCGTTGATTGGTATTGGATGGGTTACAGAGTTGGAGATTATCTTGCCAAGAAACACCCCAAGGGCTCAGGAAACACCCCTGTAGCATTGCTACCTGGTCCTCGCTCTAGTGGTGGCACGAAGCCCGTCATTCTTGGGTTTCTCGAAGCTATCAAAGATAGCGACATCAATGTAGTAGAAACTCTATGGGCTGACAATGACAAAGAGTTACAGCGTAACTTGGTTCAAAAGGTTATAGAGGACCACGATAGTCTTGCCTATATTGTTGGGAGCGCTGTTGCGATTGAAGCAGCAATCAGTGAACTACGAAGTTCTGGGAAAGAAGATAGTATTGAGCTTTTGTCCATCTACCTCAGTCACGGTGTTTACCGTGGGTTACTGCGAGATAAAGTTCAACTAGCTCCAACAGACAAAATGGTTGAACAAGGTCGCCTCTCATTGCTCCAAGCCACTTCTTACTTGAGAGGTATTCCATTTCAAAAAGACCAAGCACCGAGTATTGAAGTACTTTCACCGACACACTTATCGAGTCTAGCGATTGAAAAATCACTATCTCCTACAGGCTACCGACCTGTCTTCTCAGTCCAAGGAGATTAACTGTCACAGATATCAGCTATCTTCATTGATACTGAGTAATACAACTATTAACATCAAAGTATCTTGATACCTTTCAATTCCAATAACGAATGTGACAATACTTGGTTATTGGAATTGGAAGATAAACACTTAGGAATTGAGTCAAATGCAAAAAACCATTCGTACCATGCCTGCACATAAACATATTGCACTGGTCGCACATGACCATTACAAACCAGAATTGCTGCGCTGGGTACAAGAGAACAAAGAGAAGTTACAAGGTCACTTTCTCTATGCGACCGGCACTACTGGTCACATGTTAAGTAAAGAGACCGGCTTGGCAATCAAAAGTATGATTAGTGGCCCAATGGGTGGCGACCAACAAATCGGTGCGTTGATCTCTGAAGGTAAACTAGACATGCTGATTTTCTTCTGGGATCCACTAAACGCGGTGCCGCATGATCCTGATGTAAAAGCTCTACTGCGTATCGCTAGTGTTTGGAATATCCCTGTAGCTACAAACCGTGCAACGGCCAACTTCCTGTTTGAGTCGAACCTTCTAGAGCAAGAAGTTGAAATCGAAGTCCCAGATTACGATGCATATCTAGCAGAGCGAGTCTAGGTACTCAAGCAAAGCGCCAGTTACTTGCTGGCGCTGTCAATTTGCGACTTTAAGTCCGAGCTAGATGTTCCAACAGTGCAACATTCACTTGCTCCGCTGCTTCAAACTGCAATACGTGACCAGCATTCTTCAATAACACTAAGGTTGTGTTTTCACCCAACATATTAACTACCCTGCTAGCATCTTTAACCGGTATTACTTTGTCTTGGTCACCCCAAATGACCAACTTGTTTATGCCACTTAGTCCGACTACTTTATAATCTTCGCTAGGATCTGTGGAAATTAGGTTATTAGCCGTATCAATAATGGCTCTTCTGAAACCTTTGTATTGCATCTGTTCTGCGAATCTTTTTTCCCAATTAGGCTGTTTTTCCGGATAGACTAAATCATTCAGTTGATTAGCGGCAAGTTTGGGAATAAAGAAACTATAACCAAGCCATTTGCCAATAACTGGTAATGTCAATGGCCCAAGATCAATAGGCTGATTAAACGGCGCAATGTAACCCACACTCAGTACTTTGTGTGGGAATGTTGATGCGTAGGCCGATACTATTGCGCCTCCCATAGACAAGCCAATCAAGTGAAATTTATCCGTCGGCACAACTGCCTGCGTTAGATCTTCTATCTGGTTAACGAATAACAGGCGATCATACGTTGTATTGGGTCGGTCACTAAAACCGCGTCCATACAAATCAAATGTGAGTACTCTGTAGCCAGCATCAACAAGTGCAGAGACGTTTTTTTCCCACATATATGAAGGTGCAGAGAAACCATGAATCAGAACCACTACGTCGCCACTTTCGTCACCTTGTAATTCATAGTGAACATAACCCTCTGATAGTTTGGTAACTCTTCCAGGAACTAGGGCCCGGCTATACTGGTCGAGGTAACATTTCTCTTTGTTACGCATAATGGGTAATAATAGAACGGCAAATATAAGAATAGAAATCGAAATAAGTAGCATCGAAACACTCACGTAATTTAGGTTGCTTCATAGTAGGTGTTTCGTGGCGACGGTTCACCTAAGCAAGCGAGCAAAGTATGCACTTCTCTAATAGTACAATACCAATGCTATCTTTCGAGACACTATATTTGCTGCGGCAGTACCATTGTTAAAAAGACTGAGCCTGGAGAATCTATAGATAGTTGTTCATTTCATGTAGGAGTTTTTCTCTGCGAACAGGCTTTGGCACATACGCATCCATTCCAGCATCAAAACACTTCTGAATATCATCATCGACCACACTCGCTGTTAACGCGATTATTGGCGTTGGGTTCAATCCATTCTCTTTCTCGTACGAGCGGATATCCTGTGTTGCATGAAAGCCATCTTTTACTGGCATCATGCAGTCCATCAAAATGACATCGAACTTACCTTGACTGATAAATAGCTCTAATGCCTCTTGGCCATCAGCTGCTATCACGTAATCAAAACCGGCTTTTTTGAGATGTAGTGATGCAACCTTCTGATTAACTAAATTATCTTCCACCAACAAAACTCTTCCAGAAGAGAGAGCATCAGATACAGACTTCGTCTCTACCGGTGCTGGCCTAGATTTAAGTGTCTGTTCAATCGATGTATTGTTATCGAGCGTAACAGGACTATCGACCGCTCCTTTGAGCTCAATAGCAGATACGATCTTTTCTTTTAGTATTTCGGCTTTGAAGGGTTTAGGTACATAATCATCCATACCCGAGTCAAAACATTTCTGAATGTCATCATCGACCACACTCGCTGTCAAAGCAATAATAGGAGTATGAGGTAGATGGTTATCGGATTCGTGACTGCGTATTTTTTCTGTCGCTTCGAATCCGTCCATAATAGGCATCATACAGTCCATCAAAATAAACGCATAGCTTGTATCTTTCTTGTAATGCTCAATAGCTTCTACGCCGTTGTTTGCAACATCATATTCAAGCCCCATTTTGTTGAGGTGCAAGCTAGCTACTTTTTGATTCACGATATTATCTTCAACTAATAGGACTTTGACTCGTTTGGTAGCGTGAGTGTCGCTGTTTGGAGTAGCTAGCCCTTTATCTAACGTCCGACAGCAAGCTTCAAGAGATTTCAAAAGTCGATTACCCAGCAAAGGGTAAGTAATGAGTGCGCTAATGTTATTGCCAAAGTCCTTATTCGAGCTTGCAAACTGCCTGATTAAACATATCGCCGTTCGATTAGCTTGAATCTCTGCAAAGTGTGTTTCATCCTTATCTGAATTGACGTCTCCGCCTTCAACATAGATTAATAAGGTCTTGTTGTGTGAGTTGAGCAAGTCAACCTCCTGAATTGAACGGCAAACCCGTGCAATATTCAGCTGATAAAAGCCAAGTTCAGTACGTAAACGACGCTCATAGGCTAATGAATCACAAACAATAACGAGCTCATCTAAGACTAATGGACTTCGGTGCTGGTACTCTCTTTCATCAATGGCTAGTTCTAAGGTAAAGTAAAAGCGACTCCCTACTCCCTTCACAGAATCAAGTTGAATTTCCCCTCCCATCAATTCAATCAATTGAGTGCTGATCGCTAATCCTAAACCCGTACCTCCAAACTGTCGCGTTGTGGAATCATCTTCCTGAGCAAACGCTTCGAAGATTTTAGATTGTCTTTCTTTGTCGATGCCAATACCTGAATCCTGAACTTCAAACATCAACGATGCCATATTATTAGACTCACCTTGATAGCGTACCCCTATGGTAACACTGCCTTTATCAGTGAATTTGACGGCATTAGACATAAAATTCATTAACACTTGACGCATACGATGATCATCAGCAAGAACACGAAACGGAACGTTCTGGTCGATATCAACGTTTAGCTCTATGCCTTTCTCTTTGACTTTTGGTGCCACGATCGATGCGATGTCATAAATCGTTTCCCGAATAGAGGTGGAGTGCGGGTTGATTTGAAGCATCCCTGATTCAATTTTCGAAAAGTCTAGGATGTCATTTATTAGGCTTAATAGCAGTTGGGATGAAGTCTCAATTGTATCAACGTAATCTTTTTGAGTAGCAGTCAGCTCCGTATCAGACAAAACTTCAGATATACCGATAACCCCGTTTAAAGGAGTACGAATTTCGTGTGACATGTTCGCCAAGAAACTACTTTTCGCTTTACTCGCTTCGATGGCATTCTCTTTCGCCTGCTCGGCCGCGTTTTTAGCTTCGAGTAATTTCCGTTGACTCTCTTGCTGCTCGTTCGTGAGCCTTTCGACTTCACGTGCAAAACGGCTCAATTCGTCTTTACCACCAATTCGAGCCGTAAGCGGCATGTTTCCAATACTTTTTTCATTCTCTAGGAACGATAGGACCAAGCTCAAGTTACGAGTTACACGATGAGCAAGGCTTATCCCAATGCCCACCACCAAGATAGTTAAAACGCCAACTAATGTTAAAAACAATAGTCTTTGCTTTTCAAAACCAGAGACAAGTTCTCGAATTTCAATTCTAAGTTGTACTTCAATAGACTGGGACACGCCCTGAATCAGATTAAGCCTTAAGTCTAGCGCTTCCATTCCAAGCTTAATATCAGCTACAGGTAAATCAGTTGCACTCTTAGCATTTAAAAGCTGCTCTCTAAAAACCCTGCTTTGTTCAAAAGCAGGGTTGGAAAAGGCTCTAAGCAACAAACTAACTTGAGTTTCATCGGCGTTTATCGCGATAAATCTCTCTACAAAAAGTTGCTGGCTTTGCACTAAGTTAATTATCGATTCTCTTGTTGATAGCATCGCAACACTATCTGTTTGATCGTCATTTACTAAAGTATTGATCTGCCATATTTCTTCCCCCGCCCAAAACATTAGCCACTCTAATTGTGCGACAGATACCAAATGTCCACCAACTTGTGGGATCACGGCTGTTAATGGCGTTTTCTCTACAAACAACAGTAATTGCTTGTAACTCTCATTTTGCCAATCAACGAGCTCATTAGTCTCCGCTATGTCTTGGCTCTCTCTAATTGATTCAATCGTTTCAAAATAGTCAGTAAGAATGTTATCAATCCGTTTTAGATCTTCCACATCGTATATTTTTGCGGCGTACTGCTGGAGAGAATCAAGAACGGGGGAAAGCTCAACCGTCGTCTTATTTAGCCTCGTATTGTTTGACTGCGACTGTGTATCAGAGAGTATTTCTGAAAAACGCACTAGCGCTTCTACTTTTTCAAGATTGTTTAGTTGGAGGTTTAGGGTAGAAATCTGACGAGATGCCAAGAAGATAATCAGTGCTATCGGTAGTAACACAAGTAAAACCATTTTACGTTGAACCGACAAATTATTCCAAAAGTTAAGTTGCCTCATTCCCTTGCCCAACTAAAGTTTAGATACTTTGAGTGTAGGACATCATAGAGACAGGTCGAACTAATCGACTAATTTAATGAAATTTTTTACCAAAAGCCTGTTATCGCCACCACTTAATACTCTCGTCACGCTCAGGATCCAAATATCGATTTAAGTAGTTTAATAAAGTGTCGAATAAAGAAAGATCGTTCTCTATATCACTGGTGTTCTCTGTTGACGATGTTCTTTCAACTGCTGCCCTCAAAGCCGGCAGTTGATCATACAATACAGCATGAGTTGTAGGCGAAACGATACCTTCTAACTGTGCTAATGCACTATGGGCAATGGATAATGGTTTTACGATAACTTCAGATAAAGGACGTCTGTACACCTTATCCCTAACCCCCTCCAAATACACGCGGTATGTCGTCAGTTCATCTAACAAGAGGAACAACTGTCCATTTATACAGCTGTGAGGATAAGGTACTGGGAAATGTGACTTTATGTCAGGTGAGATATTTAAATTCAACCCTGCTCGCTGGCATTCAGATTTTAGGTAGCGTAGCAAACCTTGCTCATCGAGTAAGGACTGGATAGTAAACATTCTTGCCAAGTGGTAATCATTCGAAACGAACCTAACCTCGATTTGCGCACCGTTTTGTAGCAATTCACTTTCCAGTAGTACCTCAGACAAGTGAATGATGTTTTCCACCGTACTTGTTGATTTTTCTTCAAGTAAAACAGCGCCAATGTTGGAGTTGGTCATCGATGAAAGGCCGGTTTCAAACGCTTCAAACATTAATCGAGCTTCGGAAACTGATTGCCCATTCGTCATACCACCACAAAATGCAATGATCGATGAACTACAGTCATTGCTGCCAACATGACGCAAGATTTCTTCCACTCTAGACATCCCTTCCAGAGTGAGTGCATTTTTGTTGAGGCGCTTTCCTAGAACAACGATAAGTTGATCGAATTCCTTTTCTTTCACCGATGTCGTCCTTTAAATAATTTCCCAGGAGTGAGTCATTTCAACGCCGGCACCAAGCATGAGACATACCGAGCAATATTTCTCTAATGAGTCTTTAGTTACCTTAGCCACTAACGCTTCATCAAGATTGTCGCCACTGACTTCAAAATGGATGTTAATTGCAGTAAAGATTCTTGGTGCGATCTCACGTCGTTCTGTCGTTAGCTTCGCATTTACCGACGTTACGGCTTGGTTTTCTGACTTTAATCCATCAACTACATCAACTGAGCTACAACCACCTGCTGCCATTAGAACCATTTCCATCGGACTTGGCGCGGTTTCGCCACCACTGCCATCCATCACGATTGAATGACCAGATTGAGATTGTCCTAAAAACTTGAATCCTTCGATCCATTTCACTTCCGCTTGCATATAAACCTCTGCAGTCCGACTGATTGTAAGGACTGAGATAGTAACCGATAAAACGGCAATTTGAAATTTTTCCCCGGGCTGCTCTGTCTACTAGAAATAACAAACACTACTTAATTTGGAGCTTTAATGTCGAAATTCACCAAACTACTTATTGCAATAGTAGCGGCCGTTCCACTTCTTTGGCTTGTTATACCTCGTGAGGGGATGGCAGACTCCCCTAAAACACAAGCGGCGAATCAAGAGATCGCGACTTTAGCGGGTGGCTGTTTCTGGTGTACTGAATCTGATTTAGAACAGTTGCCTGGAGTGACAGAAGTTGTGTCTGGTTATGCGGGAGGTCAACAACAAAACCCGACTTACCGCCAAGTCGCGAGTGGCAAATCAGGTCATATTGAAGTTGTTCAAGTAATCTATGATGCTGACGAAGTCTCGTACGAGCAAGTTCTTGACTACTTCTTTCGTCATATTGATCCAACTGATGATAAAGGCTCATTCGTAGATCGAGGGCCGCAATATCGCCCTGCTATTTTCTACCATAACACCGAGCAAAAGCAGATTGCGGAGCGATTTATGTCTGAGATAGATTCACTCGGTGTGTTTCAAAAACCTCTCGCTACCGAGTTGATTGCTTTTGATACTTTCTGGCCTGCGGAGGAATATCATCAGGATTTTTATAAAAAAAGTAGCTTGAAATACAAATACTATCGATACAACTCGGGTCGTGACCAATACCTAGATGAGATTTTCGGTGAAGACAGAAAAGATAATCCAATGACCCTTCGCCAAATGATAGATAGTCAGGCCAGTAAAAGCTCATTAAAGCCTTATTCAAGGCCAAATGACAACGAAATCAAACAGACCCTTACTGAGTTACAGTTCTATGTTACTCAAGAAGATGGTACAGAAAAGCCATTCAACAATGAGTATTGGGATAACAAAGAGGATGGTATCTACGTAGATGTTGTTAGCGGAGAGCCTTTATTTTCTTCCACTGACAAGTACAAGTCGGGAACAGGCTGGCCTAGCTTCACCAAACCTATAAACGAAAGTTACATTGTCACAAATACTGATTACAAGATGATTTTTCCAAGAACTGAAGTAAGAAGCAGATTTGCAGATTCTCATCTTGGACATGTGTTTAAGGATGGCCCCGCTCCTACAGGACTGCGTTACTGTATGAACTCAGCGGCAATGCGTTTTATTCCAAAATCAAAGCTTGCACAGCAAGGTTATGAACAATACTTAGCTTTGTTTGACCAATAAGTGGGCAGCATAAACTTATGCTGCAAGTGTTGCTCATTTTTCAAAGGTTGAACGCACGCGATACCAGTCGACTCTCGGTATCGCGTTTCTTTTTTGTATCAAGAAAAGGAGCTGTTCCATAAAATAAAAATCACTTTCTGCATGTACTATCCTTATTAACCTGAGTAATATCCGATAATTACAATTCATTTACTCATTGATTGTTCTGAACAATGACATTGAGTTAAAGAAAGGTTTCTAACGGCGATGAATAGTTCAATGGATACACTACAAAACTATATTCAATCTTTTGGCTACGATCTATTAAGTAATCTACTGCTGATCACTGGTGGTAGCTTCCTTCTTTGGGTTATTTGGCGAATATTCTATGGGCGACTTGAAGCACTAACTCAAAGAACCAATCTTGTATGGGATGACCTACTCATCAAAGCGGTTAAGGCTCCAATTAGTGTCCTCATTTGGCTATGGCCTGCCACCGTCTCTATTGGGTTAGTGTTGAGCTCTCATACAGAAACGGATACAAGTTGGTTAAATAAAGTTGACTTACTGCTTGTTATATCAACCTTTATCTGGATTTTTCTTCGACTTATTCAAAACGTTGAAGAGCATGTCTTGGCTCAGAAAAAGCGCGATGAGACGACCGTTCAGGCCATAGCAAAAGTAGCGCGCTTGTTTTTTATCTCTATAGGCATTTTGACAGTAATGCAGGCGCTAGGCCTAAGTCTATCAGGTCTACTTACTTTTGGTGGTGTCGGTGGCTTAATTGTCGGTCTCGCGGCTAAAGACCTACTGTCTAATTTCTTCGGCGGTATGATGATTTATTTCGACCGCCCTTTTAAGGTTGGTGATTGGATACGCTCTCCAGACCGAGCAATAGAAGGAACTGTAGAACGTATTGGTTGGAGGATGACCATTATTCGAACTTTTGATAAAAGACCGCTCTATGTTCCAAACTCTGTTTTCAGCAACATTGTCGTCGAAAATCCCTCTCGTATGCTTAATCGTAGAATCTATGAAACGATTGGTCTTCGTTATGACGATGGAGACAAAGTCAGTCAGATTGTTGATGAAGTGAAAACCATGCTAGAAAATCATAAAGATATCGACACCAAACAGACACTGATGGTGAATTTCGATAAATTTGGTCCTTCTTCGCTTAACTTTTTTATCTATACCTTTACCAAAACAGTAAACTGGGCTCGCTATCATGAAGTAAAGCAAGATGTCTTATTACAAGTAATGGACATTATTAAGAAAAATGACGCTGATATCGCCTACCCTACGCAAACTTTGAAACTTGATCCTGTCTCGATTCACGAACACCCCACTGTGAAAGACATCATTGTTGAGTGACTTTAAAAGGGAGCATTTAATGCTCCCTTTTCCGTCATAAAACGCATTAGCTTTTGAGTTGTCTGGCTTGATACTTTTCTGATTTGAATCCGCCATTTCTTCGTTTCATCTTTACCTCTACGGATCTAGCCTTGTTGGAAACATCGTAACGGATAGCCTGCTTCAGGTAAGCATCATTTAGTCTAGACTCTCTCGCCTCGAGTTTTATTGTTTTCGAAGAACGATTCACGTGACAACGATAATCCCAGTCGTTGTTACCATCTTTTAACGCCAGAAGTATTTGTTTTCCGGCTAGCCCTTTTGTATTGATTCCACGTGGTTGTTTATCAATGGCAAGCGCTAGACCTGCCGTACAGAGTTGTTCATTGGTCAATGTGGTTGCACTTACGGTAGTAGGAAGAAGAACGCTAAAGCAAACGATGAGGATATGATGGATAGACAGCTTCATTATATTTAACCTAAAAATATGATAAGGCCACACATAATAGTATGCCATACTGTATAATTCAATAAAAAAGCCCTCGGTTAGCCAAGGGCTTAGACATCTATCAAAAATGCTTATGCTTTACGACGTGCTTCAACAGCGTCTGCCAGTTCACGAAGTACATTTTCAGTATCTTCCCAACCGATACACGCATCAGTAATCGACTGACCATAAGTTGGCGCAACTCCATCTACTAAATCTTGGCGGCCTTCAACTAGGTGAGACTCAATCATTACACCAAAGATAGCGTCTTCACCGTTAGCCATCTGCTGAGCTACATCGCTAGCAACGACTTTTTGACGTTGGAATTGCTTTGAGCTATTCGCATGACTAAAGTCAATCATAACTTTTGCAGGTAGGGCATTCGCTGTCAGCTCATCTTTGATCGCTTTTACATGATCAGCACTATAGTTTGGCTCTTTACCACCGCGCAAAATAATATGGCAGTCAGGGTTACCAGCGGTTTCAATAATCGCCGAATGACCGTATTTGGTTACAGACAAGAAATGGTGAGAAGCGCTAGCAGAGCGAATCGCATCAGACGCAATCTTGATGTTACCGTCAGTACCGTTTTTAAATCCTACAGGGCAAGAAATACCAGAAGACAGTTCGCGGTGAACTTGAGACTCAGTTGTACGTGCACCAATCGCACCCCAGCTAATAAGGTCAGCAACATATTGCGGGCTGATCATATCAAGGAATTCACTCGCCGTTGGCATGCCCATATCAGTCAAGTCCAGGAGTAGCTTACGACCCATACGCAAGCCATCGTTAATCTTGAATGTGTCGTTTAAGTAAGGGTCATTAATGAGGCCTTTCCAACCTACTGTTGTGCGTGGCTTCTCAAAGTAAACGCGCATTACGATTTCTAGTCTGTCACCAAGTTCGTCACGCAGTACTTTTAGTCGTTTGCCGTACTCAATCGCCGCTTCAGTGTCATGAATAGAGCATGGACCGACGATCACTAGCAGACGGTCATCGTCGCCTTGAAGGATATTGTGGATTGCTTTACGTGCGTTAAACGTTGTTGAAGAAGCAACTTCTGTCGCTGGAAACTTCTCTAAAACAGCAACTGGTGGTAATAGTTCTTTTACTTTATTAATTCGTACATCATCAGTTTGAAACATTGCTTACTTCTTCCTATTCTTTTAAATCTACATCTTTGATACACGACCGCATTCCATTTTGTGACTTATGTCGTGCTCTTTCCTTGTAACTTATCTGCTTCGAACAATAAGTTCAATCACTATTTAAATAAAAAGGCAAATTAATTACTCGTTTTTAAAATTAGACACAGTGTAAATATATTAATACAGCTATTTTTGAATAATAATCATACAGTTAATTAATATTGTCAGAAAAACATCCATTGGGCTGATAGATCTACATCACTAATCTACGACTCAACAAACGCTCTGTTATTGGTAGTGTGATATTTTTTATAGCTCAAATTACTCAACTAATATTTAATAAAACGGAATTCACCTAAACAAGAAGCGTCGTTCCTAGTGCCTGTTTTTTCACCACCTACTCTGCCACCTAAGTATTATCGAGATAACTTCATACGTTTGTTGTTGCATGTTGAGTCTATCTACTCTGATTTATTGAAACAGAGTGAACGACATTGGATTGAATCGTTTCACACTCTTAGTGAAAACGCACAATGCCTTGTTATTCGGTTAATGACTCGCAAGGGGATTTGGTTTAGAGACGATAAACTGAACTATCCCGAGATCGGCTGTCTCGATTCACCTATATTAGAACTCATAGAGTATGGTTTTATAAGTACAGAGCCACCGACAAGTTCATTTGAACTCGCTTCCACGTTGTTATCAAAACCTGAGATTCTCGCTTTTTATTCAGGTCTAAAACGTACCGCTAAAAAGAACGAACTGATAGAACAGTTACATCACAAACAGCCTAATCATGTTCCGAAACTTCCGTTCACTGTCGTCAGACTGTTGGACGATGAGGTGTTACCCCTTCTTTGTTTACTATTCTTTGGAAATCGGCACCAAGAGTTTGCACAATTCGTTTTAGAGAACTTAGGAATTCATAAGTTCGAGAACTATGAAGTGTCTAAGGCAACTAGGTTGTTCAATAATAGAGCGGAAATAGACTCAACTCTTGAAATTACAGATCTAAGGATAGCGTACACAGAACTCACAAAGCCTTGTTCTAAGCTCATAAGGCAATTTGCTGACTTGCTCCCATCTGCAAACGGAAAGTACGCCACTAGACAATTAGACAAACTCACTAATTTAATCGCAAGAGATCTAGAACGACATGGCGACCTCGACCTCGCTTTGCGCTTGTTCGAGTCCTCCCGACTTCCGCCCTCGAGGGAGCGACAAGTTCGTATACTTATTCATCAAGAAAGATTCGAGGCAGCCATTAAACTTGCACTAACAATGATTAAAAACCCTCTAAGCATTGATGAGCAAGAAGTCGGAGAACGACTAAAAGCTAAACTCGACAGGAAATTAAAGACAACTCTTGAGAAGACGGTCAAACCTAGTTTTCCAGAACGTAGGTTCAATCTTGACTTATCTCATGAGCGTGTTGAGTTAGTTGTTTGCAATAAGTTATCTGATCTAGGATGGGAGGTTTTCTATTTAGAGAATCAGTTTCTCAACACTATGTTTGGCTTGGTATTTTGGGACATTATTTTTGCCCCTGTCGAAGGCGCTTTTATCAATCCATACCAACGCCAACCGCTCGATTTATATCATCCGTCATTTACTGAAAGGCGAAAATACGCAATCGAGCAAAGACTATCCGAAGTTAAACAAACTGGTATTAAACCGTACCTAAGCATTCTAGAAACCAAAAGAGATATTCAGAACCCATTCATTGTTTGGGACCTAGTGGATACCGAATGGTTAGAGTTGGCAATGACATCCATTGACTATGAGCAATTAGCAGATTTGTTCGCTGTTCTTCTCTCAGACCTAAGAGCATATCGCAATGGTATGCCTGATCTAGTCGCGTTTGAAGGCAACGAATGGTTATGGTGCGAGGTAAAGGGACCTGGTGACAAACTTCAGAACAATCAAAAACGTTGGTTTAAACAGATGGAGAGATTAAATATTAATTATGAAGTGTGTTACGTCAATCATGACTGAGTTAGTGGCAAGCAAAAAAAAACCAGCAATGATGCTGGTTTTTTTGAAATTCGACTTAGAAGTGTAAGTGAATCACAGATGTCGCAATGCACGCTGGGCGACGGATTCCTTCTATTTCTACGCGTATTTCACGCTCTATCTCAAGACCTTTCTTGAACGGTGTAACTTTGACCAAGGTACTCTTAGCACGAAGGTTACTACCTACCTTAACTGGATATGGGAACCTTACTTGGTTCAACCCGATATTTACCATCATCTTCGCAGTCGGAAATAGAGGTTTATCTGGGTCAACACTATCTGTTAGTGCTGGCAACAAAGACAGAGTTAAGAAACCATGTGCGATAGTGGTCTTAAATGGTGATTCTTGTTCTGCTCTTTCTGGATCAGTGTGGATCCACTGGTTATCTTCAGTAATTGATCCAAATTGATTGATTCGTTCTTGACCTACGTGAATCCAGTTACCTTCATGAATCACAGTGCCAATTTTGTCTTGCAGTTCGTCAAATAGTGCCTGTGCTGCGGGCTTGAGCACAATTTCTGGTTCGACCTGTACTACATGTGGTTCATTTACTGCAGGCTTGTGATAGTCTCTGACCCATGCTAAAAAATTGCTATGGTTTGTCTTGTCGACAAACTCAGTCCAATATTCGCGAATAGTGGGCGACATCCATTGCATAAGCTCAGACTGATGCTTAACCGAATCAGCTCTTTGTTTAAACAATTTTACAACTTTCATCTTGACCTCAAATCTCAGTTCATAAGAACTAACCTTACTATTTTGAAGCATGTCCCTTCATCACGCAAACTTTTTCGAGCGAACACGCGTATTCTGAACGCTGTTTTATTGATAAATTTCAATATCTTAGCAATAAAAAACATTATTTTATTTAGCAGTAAAACTCGCTGAATATCCTCTTTTAGTAAAACAATCTTCTTGGAATCACACACATAACGAGCATCATGAGTAAATCGACATCACTTTGACTACATTTAACGCAGTCAGTGCTCCAAAGGGAATTTTCTTCTTTACAGCCCTTTCCTATGATTCTATTATTAGCGCCACAAAACGGAGAGATGGCTGAGTGGTTGAAAGCACCGGTCTTGAAAACCGGCATACGTTAATAGCGTATCTAGGGTTCAAATCCCTATCTCTCCGCCACATTCTAAAGCCTCGCTAAATGCGAGGCTTTTTTCTTTATTCTACAATCCTCTATGCAATTCAAACTTGCAATCTCCTATGAAAAGAAACTAAGGTTCAGTAAGTTATATTAGCCATAGGGACAAAAGGAACGTGAACTCTACTCTAGAAACAATACTCAACCACCGTTCTATTCGAAAATTTAAGCAGCAACCTATCGATAAGGATATTCTAGACACTATTTTTAAAGCTGGAATTGCCGCATCATCATCTAGCCTATTGCAAGTCGTCTCTATTATCAGGGTCACAGAGAAAGATAAGCGCAACAAACTGGTGGAACTTTCTGGCAATCAACCTTATGTGGCTCAAGCCGCTGAATTTCTCGTTTTCTGTATAGACTATCAGCGACACCAAGAGTTAAACCCAAACGTGAAAGTTGACTACACAGAGTTAGGTTTAATCGGTGCTATTGATGCCGGAATAATGGCACAGAACTGTTTAGTGGCGGCCGAGTCACTAGAGTTAGGCGGCGTCTATATCGGAGGCCTGAGAAATAAAGCGGCTGAAGTTGATGAGTTGTTAGGTTTGCCCCCGCACTCTGCGGTTCTTTTTGGGATGTGTTTAGGATATCCAGACCAAATCCCAGAGGTAAAACCACGCTTGCCTCTTGACGTCATTGTGCATGAAAATGAATACCATCAGCTAGATAAAAATGCGGTTGCACAATACGATGATGTGATGCTTTCCTATTACGCACATCGATCAACAAACCAAAAAAGCAGTACGTGGTCTTCACAAGTTACTAGTAAGCTAGAAGGTGAATCTCGACCTCATATGCTCGGTTACCTAAACAGTAAAGGTTTGTTCAAACGCTAATTTCTACAGTAAGAACTCATGACTTAACCTCTTTCTAATCATGAGTTCTTTCGTACAAAGTAATTCACTCTTTCGGGATCACTACTGTAAAACGGGCGCCACCAATGTGGCTTTCATCTACAGATACACTCCATCCTAAGTTTCTGCTTGCCTGAGCGACAATAGCTAACCCTAGACCGAATCCGCCATTGTTATGATTTCGCGAAGAGTCCAAGCGCGAGAAGGCGATAAATACTTCCTCTCGCTTTTCAATAGGGATGCCAGGACCATTATCTTCTACGTCCAAAGTCCAACATGAGTGGTACTCTCTCAGGGTGACATTGACTACCCCGCCACCGTAACGAAGTGCATTTTTAAGTAAGTTATCAATGACCAATTTGGACAAGCACTTAGAAGCCAAATACCTATCATCTAGGATGTTTGAATCTTTGATAAACTGAATTTGCTTAGTATCAGCGATAACATCGATACGTTTTTCAACTAGTTCAGAAACGGAAAATGCCTCGCGAGCGATTGGTAGTTCACCGTACCGACCGTTAGTAAGCCTCGATAACTTAAGAATATCACTGGTTAAATGGGAAATGTCTTCAATATAACTGTCTATGTCGTTAAAGAGTGTTTGTTTGTCCTTTGTATCCTCTCTTCTGAGTAAATCACTGGCCATTTGAATTCTAGTTAGGGGCGTTCGGATTTCATGAGGAATAGCCTGAGAAAACACCAGCGACTCTTTTACTCTTAGTTCGATATCATCAGCCATATCGTTAAAACTATGAGCGAGTTCTTTTATCGGTGAAATATGGAACACCTCAGAGCGAACACTAAGGTCACCTTGTCCAAATTTTGTCTGCACAGCTAGTAGTTTGTTAATGCGCTTGTTGACTCTGTGCAACGGCAAGTAAATTAATCCTGCTAAAGCGATGCTCAATGTCACGAATAAGGCAAAAAAGAACTGGTTATCGCTGTCTTCATACCATTGAGCGTCAGCACTAAACGGGTCTTCGGTTTCTATAAAGAATAGTTGCTTGTTGGTACGTGGTATTGGAAAAGCGGCTACGAATAACTGGTTATTTTTTATATAAACATCAATGCCATCTCTTCGTTTGAATAGTTCACAATCTGAACAGACGTCTGTAATGGAAATAGCACTGTCCGATAGCATCAATTTGTAGTCGTAATACAGCAAAGAGGACGTGGTGTTGAGCTTATGATAAAATCCGTGCCTCTCATATTGACTATCGATATAATCTTGAACGTAAGAATTACCATTGTCGATAAAAGAGCCAATATCCTCGTGTCTTAATAAAACGTTCGTGACATTGATAAAGATGAAGAAGGTTAATACTAACCCTACTAGACTTTCTATATACAAGCACGTAAACATGTTTTTCGGCTGAGACTTAATTTTCATCGTTAAGCCTTAACCAGTCTGTATCCTTGGTTTCGAACTGTTTTGATAATTGCGTCATATATTTCAGCTTGAATCAGCTTTTTCCTTAAGCCTGATATTCGCATATCGATCGAACGGTTGTAGGAACTGTACTCAATCCCTCTTACAACTCGACAACAATGCTCTCTAGAAACTGTTTTTCCCTTATTTTCAATAAGTAACTGAAGAATTTCAAACTCAGAGTTAGTAAGGTTTAAAGGTTTCTGTTCATAGTATGCAGTCTGGTTCTCACTATTAACGACGATTCCATACGCATCTGATATATATAGTGTTTTTTCAGCTTGTTGGTCAGGTTTATAACGGCGCATTAACGCTTCAATACGAGCAACAAGAATATGGCCTCTCACTGGTTTTGTTATATAGTCGTCGGCCCCTAGCTTGAATAGCGATACCTCACTCATTTCATCTTCTGCTGCCGTAACTACCATAATCATTCCAGAATAAAATGCGCGCGCTTCTCGACAAATATCCACCCCTGACTTTCCTGGTAACATTAAATCTAATATCACTATATCGGGTTTAAGAGAATCGATTTTGTTCAGAGCTATTGATCCGTCTTCAATCCAGTTCACGGTATAGCCTTCTGCCTCCAAGAACATTTTGGTTAAATTTCCAATATGCATGTCATCTTCGATAAGCAAAATATTGCAATCCATAACTCCCCCTTAAAACGTAAACGCGCCGGAGTATATTGAAACTTGAGCATTTCTCAATGCCAATATAAAAAAACATAAAAAAGTTTAGTATCACGGATTTTACAACGGCCTTGCTTACATTAGCTTACTCCCCCCAAATATACGGTACGTAACACCGTTTAGATTAATACTTTAGTGGTATCAAATTACTCACAGAACCGAAAGATTACATTTAATGACTAAATGTGACTAAATAATTATTGAACTCATACTTACAAACACCTTAATTGAGCACTGTAACTCCATTTTTACACCTAGATTTCTGCTCTGTATTTATTACTATCGCGCACAATTCAGAGGCTAGGTTCACGTTTTAGAACTGCCCCACTTCGTTTATAAGCATTAACGTATTTCTAATAATGTTGAGCTTGTAAAGGTTATCGTTAGAAATCATTAGGAAATAAAATGCATTTGATTAAGTTGCTAAGCTTGAGCGCAATGACACTAGCTATTGCTTCAGGCTGTAAGTCAGACAGCGATTCAAGTAATCCAACTTCACCCCCTCCAACAATTCCAACATCGAAGACCGTGAGCAACATATCAATTAGTCAAGTTAGTAAGTCACTTCCACCAGAGCTCAACATCGCAACCAATGCTGGTTTTAACCTCTACGTTTCGGTAACTCCATCAGGCACAGCGACGACGCAATTGAGATCGTCAGGTATAAATAATGGTGCTATACATATCATCGCGTATTTTGATGAATCAAAATATCCAGATACTGTAGAAAAGGAGAAGCATAGAACAATCGTCAACTATAAAGTTGAGCGAGCAACCAAGATTCTTCAACATCTGATGTCCAACGTCCCTAACTCACAGTATGGAGAGAATAAATCGTCAATCGCTGCACTCATGGCTCAACGAGAAGCCACATTGATAATGACGGAAAACGATGAGCAAAACCAAATGATGCTCACCAAACTCTTTGTCAGCGAAGCGTTTCGTCAAAACAAAATAGATGATTGGGTATCAAAAGTTCCTTCTGCACCAAGTGTCCTTGATACAACATCAGAATCTAATTTCTTGAACTCTCTAATACCGCTAGCGTCGTCTGATGAGGATCTCTTAGATAATATTATTACTTCGATCTTAACCGGCGTACAACAAAGTCCCGATAGCCCCAAGTGGCTCATCAACAGCCAATCATTAATGTTCAGAGAGTTAACACTTGAAGGTGACTGCCACTATATGAGTAACTTCGCAAACTATTGCGAAAACTTAGGTAAACATGCAGATAGAGACGCAGGGTTTGAAGAAATACTTCACTTGTTTCAAGCACAAGGTATCGCTCCTAATCCGACGTTTTATGTGTTTCAACAACAGATTCAACAACGAGCGCTCTCACTCTATACCGATCACAAAAACGGCCAGTATTCACCATGGCAACCAAGCAACAGAAGTTGGCAAGATTGGAAAAATGACGACATAGACCCAGCTATCGGACCAAGTTATTCTCATGAGTACTTTGCGGCTGCGTTCGAAGCTTACATGGGCATGTGGGAGCACAAGAGCGAAGGTTTAGATAACTACCAAGCTGTAACTCGCTCTCAAATGCGTTCTATTGATACCGAGTCAGCCTTTTGGATAGAAAACATGTTCCACGACTACTTACAATACACCGCAAATATCGATTCCAACGGTGTCAAGACGTATTACAACCACCGATTTCCGCAAGGGGGCTTAACCCCGACGTTCAATATGTCGAAAAGCACTCATCCACCTCTCGAACCGTATACCTTTAAATCTCGCTGGCTAGTTAACGCAAAAATCGTAGGTGATGCAACGATTAACCTTAATGCCAACGACCAGGACAATCGTATTGAAGGTAATAATAAAGACAATGTGGTAGATGGTAAGGGTGGCAATGACGTCTATATTATTGATGAGGACTTTGCTAACTGCGTTATCACAGAGCAGAAATACGCAGTTGCAGTGCAATGTTCAAACACAGGAACAGATACCCTAGCGAATTTCGAGGCTATTCAGTTTAAAGATCGCACATACTCCCTCGTGCAATAACTCCTGCTCTAGGAAGCAACCTTATTGGCTTGCTTCCTATCAATCTAAGTTACTTTCCAATATTTTCATAGCATTGGGTTTTGCTAAGCCGAACCCTTGAAACAATGACACTCCATGCAGTTGACAGCGCGTTAATGTGTCTTGATTTTCAATGCCCTCTGCTACAGTAGTTGCGCCTATTTTATTCGCAATGGTTACCGCTTCAGAAATTTTCTCATCACACAATAAGACGCTTCTATCAATTTTTAGATAGTCAGCTTTAATTTCTAGTGCGCGATCTTTAGTGGAATAGTCTGTCCCATAATCATCAAGTGCCGTCTGCACACCAAATTTCGCGAGTTTGCCCTTACCCATGACAATAGCGCGGATGTCAGATTCTTTAAACTCGGTAATTTCAAACACTATTTGTGATGGTACTGCACCAAAT
This sequence comes from Vibrio mediterranei, assembly GCF_900088415.1. Taxonomy (GTDB): domain Bacteria; phylum Pseudomonadota; class Gammaproteobacteria; order Enterobacterales; family Vibrionaceae; genus Vibrio; species Vibrio mediterranei. Next base: position 260,063 of record NZ_FLLQ01000001.1, on the reverse strand, counting down.
TCACCTATTCGTGTCATGAAACGTTCAACGGCAAGAGGTTCATTTGCAAGCAGCTCGAACACACACGGAGAGACGTTTAGGAATAACTTTCGTCTTCTAAAACGAGAACAAGAAAAGTTATGCAGGTGTAACTTACAACATAGAATAGTACAGACAACATTTATCTCTACTTGTCGCTCTAAATCAGCAAAGTAACGCGCCGGTTCCAGTTTCTGACCAGAGATGTGCTTTATCCGAGCTAGCCCCTCAAGTGCAACAAGTTCTAATTGTTGGTTGAAAATCGGTTGGAACACACTAGTAAATTGAATGTCTTGATACACACCAGTGGCAAAGCCATCTGGTTGTATTTTTAGCAGCTTTTGCACCGTGTCATATTGATTAGAATATATATTGCCAATGTCCATATTACGCAAACAGTCCTTTCTTTGCGGGTTGCAGCACGAATTATCGGCGCAATAGTACCAAACCCCTGTTGTGAGATACGTAATACCATGTAAGCAAGGCTCTTTTTTGAGTCTAGTATTGGAATTGAGGCAGAAACAATGCAGAAAGATAAGATCAAAAAAGAGCCGCCTAGGCGACTCTTTTATCAGGGCTTGGATTAAAAGCTAATTAACCTTCTTTACCAAATACGTTGTTCTCTTGCTCTTGTACACGGATGAAAGTCGTACGCTTAGTTAGCTCTTTCAGTTTCGCTGCGCCTACGTATGTACAAGTTGAACGAACGCCACCAAGAATGTCTTGGATTGTGTTGTTTACGTCACCACGGTAAGGCAGAAGAACCGTCTTACCTTCAGCGGCACGGTAGTTAGCAACACCACCAGAGTGTTTGTCCATAGCAGACTGAGAAGACATGCCGTAGAACTTCATGAATTGCTTACCATCTTGCTCGATGACTTCGCCACCAGATTGCTCATGACCAGCTAACATACCACCTAGCATTACGAAGTCTGCACCGCCACCGAAAGCTTTAGCAACATCACCCGCACACGCACAACCACCATCACCAATAATCATGCCACCTAGACCGTGTGCCGCGTCAGCACACTCGATGATTGCAGAAAGCTGTGGGTAGCCAACGCCAGTCTTAACACGTGTAGTACATACTGAACCAGGACCGATACCTACCTTAACGATATCCGCGCCAGCTAGAATCAGCTCTTCACACATATCGCCAGTTACTACGTTACCTGCTGAAATCGTTTTCGTTGGGAATTCAGCTCGTACTTTTTGTACAAACTCAACTAGGTGCTCTGAATACCCGTTCGCAATATCGATACAAATGAATTCTAGATCTTCGCTTAATGCTAAGATTTCTTTTGTTTTCTCGAAATCACGCTCAGACGTGCCCGTTGATACGAATACTTTGTTCAATGTTTCTTTTGTTGCACCAGCAACAAACTCAGCCCACTGCTCTACTGTGTAATGCTTATGCATCGCAGTCATTACACCGTGTTGTGCTAGCGCTGTAGCCATTTCAAAACTACCAACAGAATCCATGTTAGCTGCAATTACTGGTGTACCAGACCATTGACGACCACTGTGCTTGAATGTAAAATCGCGGGTTAAATTTACTTGAGAACGACTTTTCAGTGTTGAACGCTTAGGGCGAAACAGTACATCTTTAAAGCCTAACTTAAGTTCTTGTTCGATACGCATTGTGTAAATTCCTTGATTTATATAGTACATGTTCCAGTGGGCATATGACTAAGCATAGTGCGTTGGCTCTCCGTTGGCAGACGGTTTACCTTTCTTCGGACACAAAAAAACCGGAGCGTTGGCAGACGCTCCGGTTTTCAGCATTATAGGTCGCGAAAATAATCTCGCAAGACTGATATTTTAATTTTTTTTGTGTTACTATTCCGACAAGTTGCAAATCCGCTGATTATCAATCCTATCTTAACGAAATAAAATCTCTCCAACCCTCTGATATAACAGAAAAAACCCACGTTATTTACATAAACAAGCTTACTTTAGCACTCGACGCAAACGTTTTTGCACTGTGCAAATATCGAGCTCTCAACACCTGAATGTACATTTATTAACCAATTTTTGTGGTTATTCTTGTTATCTATTAGCTCATTTTTACCGATTGATTCGGAAAAAAACCGCTATTTTATATAACCTCTGAACTGTTCAAATCAAAAGTCATTGTTCTTATCGCCATCACGAATACTTCAAACGCTTAAGATGAAACATAATTGTCATGATTTCGAACTAATCGAATTTGTGGGAGTAAATCAGAAGCTAGCATGCCTACTTCTCCATGTTCCTTTGACTCCTGGTCAGCCGCAAGGCTGTGAATCAAAGTGCCAAGAGTTGCAGACTGCATGTTGTTTTTTCCCTGTCCTAATAGAGCTAAGATTGTTCCAGTCAATAAATCACCCATTCCACCACTGGACATCCCTGGGTTTCCTGCATGACAGACAACCATTGACTGACCATCATAAATCAGTGTTCCTGCACCTTTCAGTACCACTACTCCACCGTAAGTTTTTTGTAATGCTCTAATTGCCTGAAAACGGTCCTTCTCTATATCACTTATACGACAGTTTAATAATTGTGCGGCCTCACCTGGATGAGGTGTGATGATATGGTTCTTCAAGACAGCTGTGTCGCTTTGTATCTGGTTAAGCCAATATAGGCCATCTGCATCAATGACGACTGGAAGATCCAACGACATCGCCAACTTCAGTGTTTGGTCAAAAACTCTAGCGGACCAAGCTGTTCGTCCTAACCCCACTCCAATTGCGATGGCGGAGCTCCAATTTACGCGCTCAGTCAATGATTGGGTGGTGCACGCATCAATCATCGCCTCTGGTAGCAACGTTCTTATTGGTGTGACACTCGCTTCGTGGGTTAAGACGGCGCAAAGCCCACCTCCTGCTCTCAAACAAGCCGCAGAAGCCAGATAAGCCGCCCCACTCATTCCATTGTTTGCACCAACCACTAGCAACTTTCCATGCGTTCCTTTGTGAGAATCTTTTGCTCTTTGCGGAAGATAACTCATCCAATGATTGTTGGTTAATACGACGTTTGCTTTATTCTGTTGAGCAAACTCCCTATCTACCCCTAATCCAGCAAAATGCAGGTGTCCTGTAAATGCTCTAGCTCGACCCGTAACTAACCCTTGTTTGACGCCGATAAAAGTCACGGTTCTATCAGCTTTGATCGCGTTTCCCAAAACAACACCGGTATCAGTATCAAGTCCAGAAGGAGTATCTATCGAGATGATTGGCTTAGAAGACTGGTTTAAACGATCAAACACATGAGAATAGAAAGGACGTACTTCACCTGAAATACCTGTCCCTAATAAAGCATCAATAATAACGTCAATGTCATCCGCAACCACATTTTCCGGCGAATCAATAACGCCACCAGCGGCTAGAAATTCATCTCTAGCTCGCAATGCGTCACCTTTAAGTGCGCTTGAATCGCCGATTTGCCAAACCGTAACGTCATAACCTGCACAAAGACTTAGTTTAGCGACGATATACCCATCGCCGCCATTGTTACCCTTACCGCAGCAAACTAGCAGTTTTCGAGTCTCTGAATAGTAAGTTTGTATAAGTTCAAATACTGACGCACCAGCCTGCTGCATTAAGGTATACATTTCTATACCCAATTGTTGAGCTACGATCTTCTCTCCTTCGCGAACTTGTTGCGAAGTGAAGAGCGATTCAGGCAAGGATGTTATATTTTGGTTCGAAGAGATCATTGTGTGCTCCCGTTTAACCCTAGTGTCAGCTTGTTGGGCAACAAGTGAGGGGCGACAAAGCTTTAGCTATTCGCTTTATTGGTATTTATCCAAATGTTAGCAAACGGGGCACTACAAAGGTGTGAATGAGATTACAAGTTAAAACTGAGGCCAGAAAATATGCAGCGCAAACCTCAAGACAATGGCGAAAATGATCAAAGCTACACCTAATCGATAACGTTTGTATTCATCAACGCTCATGGGAACGCGTTTATAGAACATCGTGACGACGCCCTTCCAATCTTGACTACGACGACCATATTGCACGATACCTGTGATAATGAACAATACACCGGCAAGTAACAGAAGTTTCTCTGTCCAAAAAACACCTTGCTCTATCATAACCCAACTCACTCCTTAAACTGGTTCGTAACTAGTTTATGATGGAAAGGCGTACTTTTCTGTAGAACTATAGTCTAATAGCGCACTTGTCATTAAGTCTGAAGCGATGTCTCGCCAACCGTCAATTTCTTCTATTAGATGTTGATGTTGTTTTTCTGTCACACTGCTGAGCGCAAGAGCTATGTATTTTTCTGCTACTAGTCGATTGTTAGCGATTTTAAGTTTTAGTTTCTCGCTATAAAAACTCTCACTGTCATTTAACAAACGCTGAAATTCTGGTTGAAAGTAGCCTAAGTCCGAGCGCCGGTTAAGCAACTGACGCATAAAGTGTTGCATCTGCTGACGATGGGCTTGCCAATCAAATACAGTAACATCCATTTCATTTGCCCAACGACTCGCAAGTGTTTTTTGCTGCTCCGTCAGAGGTCCGAACCAACGCTCCAAATTCTCTTCAATTCGCTGTTGGTAAATAAGTCGAACATCTTCGTCTTGGAGGCCTTGATACTTTTTAATGAACTTATCGTCTTTCTGCTCTAAATTTTCAAGTAACTCTTTCACTTGTTTATCTGTCATCTGTTGTGTCAATGCATACAGATCAGGGGTAATCTGAGCGACTAATCGTTTTGTATGCTGCCTCACCTGTTCCATCTGCAAAGAAACATATTCTGCATCCACAGTTTTTGGATCCTTATTTCGTATATCCGTCAACTGTTGTAGGTAACGAGGCAATTCATTGGACTTATGCCAATCACCAAGAACAAGAATACGCTCAGTTAATATTTCCTCCTGGCCGTCTTCAAGCGTTACATAGTCATCAATATAATCAACAATGAACCAATCCAAATTGCTATATAGAAATTTGGTAGTACACCCTGTTACAATTAACAAACTGACAAATAAGCCAAAACTCTTAACCCAGCCAACCTTTTTCATATAAATACTTCTTCCTTAATATACGTTAACGCGGACTTATACGAAGTTTAAGATAAGATTAGATTGAAAATGACTAAAGCGCCCAACTTTGAGCGCTTTTTAACTTGTTTAAATTTGTGGTCTTGCAGTTGAGTGCGTTGACGGAGGAAGGTGAGGTAAAGTGATCTCAGGCTGCTCGCCTGTAAGCGATCTTAAGAATGCGGTGATTTTCTTCGATTCGTCTTTAGTTAAGCTTTGCCCTAACTGAATATCAGCCATTACTTCTACTGCTTCTTGCAAATCCCATACAGAGCCGTCATGGAAGTATGGGTAGGTAAGTTCTATGTTGCGGAGTGTAGGAACTTTAAACACATATTTATCGAAATCCTTTCCTGTTACCGCGGCTCTGCCGATGTCTGGATTATCTGTTTTAAATGCTTTGACCAAGCCCATTTTTTGATACATCTGGCCTCCTGCAAGTGGTCCACTATGGCAAGCGGTACAGCCTTTTTGCTTAAACAACGAATAGCCTTCGACCTGTTCGGCAGTCAAGGCTGAATCATCACCTTTTAGCCACTTATCGAACGCCGCATTGGGGGTTCGAAGCGTTTTTTCAAACGTTGCAATAGCATCTGTTACTTCGTTAATGGTAAAGTTCTTTGAACCATACGCACTTTCAAACCACTGTTGGTATTGAGGGATGGATTGCAAAGTCCCAATAGCGAGTTCATGTGAAAACGCCATTTCTATCGGGTTTTCAATAGGCCCTGCGGCTTGCTCTTGAAGGTCTTTCGCACGTCCGTTCCAGAACTGTACGAAGTTTAAATCTGAGTTAAGAACCGTCGGTGAATTGATAGGTCCAATTGCCCACTTGTGACCGATAGAGCTTGGAAGATTATCTACACCACCTTTCGCCACATTGTGGCATGAATTACACGAGATCGTATTGGATGCAGACAACCTTGGTTCAAACCAAAGGGCTTTACCCAAGTCGACTTTTTGTTGGTCCAAGCCAACAACGGGTTCAATCACCTTAATCGGCTCTTGATCTTGCCTTTTCGCATTAACGTTAAATGCGATACCTACTGCTATTGCTGTTACTATTACATTTCTCATTGCTTATTCCTTTGCGCAAATATGTAAATATTAAATACAAGCGAATACCGACGATATATATCGTCTAGTTAGGTTATAATTATTATTAAAATCAACAAACTTATGGCTTATTTGTTCGTCGCAACAAAACAGTAAGGAAATATTAATCGCTTTTACAATGCAAATTTTAGATTAAGCTGATGAAAAAAAGGAATGTAAAGTTTAACAAGCTGCCATCCGCCTTTATTTATGGGGATTTGAAAAAATAATGAGAAATTAGTCATTACAGTAATTCTACATTTTGTTTACACACTTTATTGATTTAAATCAACCAGAAAATTTATCGTTAGAAAAGAAACGATACACTAGATCCATTTATTTCTTCATCACATTTCTCTAGTGAATTCCTAAAAGTCCACCATATGCGTTTCATCCAACGCTATACGTAATAACCGATATTCCAAATTGACACACCGATTTCGTTAACATGCTCCCAAATCAACCGGAGTACCCCCCATGAAAAAACCTTTATTTTCTTTACTGTTAGTCTCTACATTTGCCTTGCCTAGCTACGCAAACATCATCGTTGATATGCAAGGTGTGGACGAAAAAGACTACATCTACGATCTACACCAGTGCGAAGAGATGTCTGGACAAGTACAGAAGCAAAAATCATCAGGTGGAGCAATAAGCGGTGCAGCTAAAGGGGCTGCTTTAGGTTCAGCTGGCGTAGCAATCGCTGGTGGATCGGGTACTGAAGGCGCGAAAAAAGGTGCTGCAGTGGGAATGGCGGCTGGCGTTCTTGGCCGAAACCGCGCTAATCGTGAAAACTCAGAACAATATAACCAAGACAAGCAGACAGTAGTTAAAAACTGCATGACTAACCGTGGTTATGTGGTACTGAACTAATAATTGCTAAGTTCCTACCCAACAATTATAGTTTCCTTACATTAGCTAAATGGTATCAACTTGCCGATGAACGATCTCAATGCGCTACGCGTATTCCTAACCTTGATGCAAACGCAATCTACGTTAAAAACAGCCAAAGCATTAGGTCGTTCTCAGTCCTACGTCTCTAAAACGCTGGCTCAATTAAGGATCGACTTAGCGGACCCGCTGTTTGTACGCAGTGCAGAAGGCTTATCTCCGACTAGTTATGCTCAAAACATTGAGCCTAAACTAAGAAGTGCCCTCGCAGATATTACCGATGCTTTAAAGCCGGATACCTTCAATCCGAAGTCTGTGGATAAAATCACTTTACACATCATCGAGCCTTACTTAATCGGTTGTGGCAAAGAAATTATCGATGCCATTCGCTCGCATACATCAACGCCAATTGAAATCAGGCAATGGAACAAAAGCTCAGAATCGTTGCTTCTGACGGAAGAAGTCGATCTTGCAGTTCATGCTTTGACTGACAAACCGCAATCTATTTATCAGAAATATATTCATACTGGTACTGGTGTGTTATATGGCAATACGGACGGAGAATACGTTAAGTATATGGTTGCCGATCTAAATGAACATATTGATTGGTACAAGCTACTTGATAGTGACGCTCAAGCAACCATTTTCGTCGATAATCATGCCTTGATGACACAGTTAATGGAACAATGTTACACATTGCGGTATATCACGTCCGAAACACCAGAAAAAGCTCCCTTACATTTAGACATGGCTATCTTAACCAAGGCGTCGCGTAAAAATGAAGAAAAGGTAAAATGGCTAATAGAAATCGTTGAGCCGATTCTGAGACGTTATACCCCTCTCTCTTACAGCAGCACACCCAACTGATACTTGGACATAGTTCACATATTTTGGTTATCTTCGTCAGTTATTTCTTATAAATGAACAAAACACTCTTTTTTAATATGAAACCAGTTTTATTTCTTTGAAAAAAAAGCGGACCTCACCTATTTTTAGCAGTGATGTAATACATCGTACAGTTAACGATAAAAAGGACGTCATTATGAGAAAAACAGTGGTAGCAGCATCAATTATAGGAGCGATGACAGCTTTGCCAGTTATCGCCGACGAAGGGCTTTATCTGGGTGGCCGTTTAGGGGGGTCTCAACTCTCTGATGCGTGTAACATCTCAGGAGCACCTTGTACAGACAGTGGTTTCAGTGCTGGCTTCTTTGCCGGTTACGATTGGAATGACTATATCGCGCTCGAATTTGCTTATGATTGGCTAGGTAGTTATGAAACGTCATTTATTGACGGCACTGGGTATAAACAAGATGCCAATATGAGTGCTCTCACACTTGCGCCTAAATTCTCTTATCCTTTCACTGACGATTGGTCAGTGTTCGGTAAGGTTGGTGCGGCATACACAACTTACGGCGATAGAACGTCGACAGCATTAATGGGTGGCGTTGGTGTTGAATACGATTTCGCTACCGCTTGGTCTGGACGCTTGGAGTATCAACGAATTAACGACGCTAAAGATGATTGGTTTAACACAGATGTCGATACATTCTGGCTAGGCGTTTCATACTCGTTTGGTAATGCAGCAGCTGCAGCGGCGGCTACTGCGGCGGCAGCTACTGCAGCTCAAGCACCTGCAGAAGAACCACCTGTAGTAGAAGCGGTAGTGATGACTAAGACATTTGAGCAAGTGTCTGGTCAAGAGAACTTTGCATTTAACAGTACTGAGCTTGATGAGAGTAAGAAGTCTGACTTTGATCCACTTATCGCTCTAATGCAAGATCACCCAGAGTCAACGGTAACCATCACCGGTTATACTGATTCATCTGGTCCCGAAGAGGTCAATCAACGAATTTCTGAAGAGCGCGCTGAATCCATCGCCGCTTACTTGGAATCTCAAGGTATAGAACGTTCGAGAATGACGGTTAGTGGCATGGGCGAAGCTAACCCAATTGCCGACAACTCAACGAAGGAAGGTCGTGCGCAAAACCGTCGCGTTGAAATTACTGTTCCTGAGTTCGAATACACCACAGAAGAAATGGTAGAAAAAACTCAATAGTAATCTTTAAGAGCAAAAAGAAACCGAGCTTAGCTCGGTTTCTTTTTTTATGCTTTAAGTGCTTGTTCCAAGTCGGCCAGTATGTCATCTATATGCTCAATACCAACTGAAAGCCTAATCATCTCAGGACGCACTCCCGCTTCTAACTGTTCAGACTCACTCATTTGTCTATGAGTTGTAGAAGCAGGATGACACGCTAACGATTTCGCATCGCCAATGTTCACCAATCTCTTAAATATTTGTAACGCGTCATAAAAACGTACACCAGCTTCATAACCGTCTTTTAAGCCAAAAGAAAGAATTGCTGAGGGTTTCCCACTCATATATTTGCACGCCAGTTCATAGTGCGCCGAATCTTCTAAACCTGCATAAGACACCCAACTCACTTTCTCGTGTTGCTGTAAATATTGCGCCACTTTCAAGGCATTTTCAGTATGGCGCTCCATACGTAAAGGGAGAGTTTCTAAACCTTGTAACAACATAAATGCGTTCATCGGAGAGAGCGCTGACCCTGTATTGCGCAAAGGTACGGTTCTAGCTCGACCTATAAACGCTGCTGGACCAAATGCCTCGGTATAAACCACACCATGATAAGATGGCTCTGGTTGATTGAAAACTGGGAATCGCGCTTTATGCTGGTCCCAAGGAAACTTCCCAGAATCGATAATCACACCGCCGAGCGAAGTCCCATGTCCGCCAACATACTTTGTCAAAGAATGCACCACTATGTCCGCACCATACTCGATGGGTTTACAAAGTATCGGAGTCGCAACAGTATTGTCGACAATGACAGGAACGCCTTGTTGATGTGCCAACGAAGAAATACCTTCTAGATCGACGATATTCCCTGCCGGGTTACCAATCGATTCGCAGTAAACTGCTTTGGTATTTTCGTCAATTAGCTCGGCAATCGATTCTGGCTTGTCATCTTTAGCAAACTTTACTTGAATCCCTTGCTTGGGCAACATATGAGCAAATAATGTGTATGTTCCGCCATAAAGTTGAGGCGTCGAGACAATGTTATCTCCGGCTTCAGCTAGAGTCAGAATGGCATAGTTAATCGCGGCACTACCAGCACTAACCACCAACCCAGCGATTCCCCCTTCTAAAGCAGCCATGCGCTGTTCGAGTACATCATTCGTTGGGTTCATAATGCGAGTATAAATATTACCTGGTACTTCTAAATTGAATAGATCCGCTCCGTGCTGTGCGCTATCAAATTCGTACGCTACCGTTTGGTAAATGGGCGTCGCGACTGATTTTGTCGTAGGGTCCGTTTCATATCCGTGATGAATTGATAGTGTTTCGTCTTTCATTGTCGTTCCTTTTACAAAGTCCTATCTTTCTGGACGTTTTTAAGCGTCAGCCTTGCAGTATTTCATTACTAAATCGAGAATTCTTTGAATCAGTCCAAAAAACCAACATGAGTTTTGCTTTTAAACCTGATGTTTTATCGGTTTTACCAATTAATGAAATAAGTAGAGCCAGTTATACGTGCTTCAACAATCCTAGTATTGTTGTAACATAAACCAAGAGAAGAGAAATCCATATGATCGACAAAGCACTGATCGTCGAAGGTGGCGCAATGCGAGGCATATTTGCGGCAGGTGTATTGGACGCATTTTTAGAGCAGTCCCACAACCCATACCACTTCGTTATCGGCGTTTCTGCTGGAGCATCGAACCTACTGGGATATTTAGGGAATGCTCCTGGTCGAAGCTATCAAGTCATTAAAGAGCTCGCGACTAGCAAGCAGTTTTACAACCCTAGACGATTTGTATCTGGGGGACATCTCGTGGATGTAAAATGGCTATACGAAGAATCCAATAGACAGTTTCCACTCGACCAAGACACGGTATTCAATTCAGTACCTTTTATTGCCGCAGCTACAAATGTTTCAACAGGTCTACCGGATTACTATGAAGTCACTCGCTCCAATATCGCTAAAGCATTAGAGGCAACCGCTTCATTACCTCTAGCCTATAAAGAAACGCCTTGCTTTGATGGTGGATGTTATACCGATGGTGGCGTAGCAGATTCTATTCCCGTACGTGAGGCTTATCGTCGAGGAGCCAGAGACATAACGGTTATCCTGTCTCATCCGTTAAGCTATGAAATGCCCAAACCTAAATCAGGTTGGCTGATGAAAAAGATGTTTGTCAAACACCCAAATGTAGGCCGAGCACTCACTAAACGCGCTCAAAACTACAATGAGTCTTTGGATTTTATCAAGAACCCGCCACTTGACTGCGTCATTCGTGTCATCTCTCCACCAGAGCATTTCCCGGTGCGACGTTTAACAATGAAAAAAGAGTTGCTGGATGTAGGTTACGATATGGGACGAGACGAAGGAAGAAAGCATGTTCACCACCTTAGAGGTGAACATGTCTATCAACAAGAAGAGTGCCCTTTTTGCTAACAACCGGTGTTTTAGGAACAGACCTTACAAGCGATTATGCTAGCTCAAACGTGATTACGTACAATTCGTTCTCACTAGGATAGATGTCACGGATGACCTCTTTTAGCTGAGGCAAAGTCATGTTCTCTTGATGAGCGTGAGCCTCATTAATGTCGTCGTATTGGATCGCCTCAATAGAAACAATGTTTAAATTTCCAAACTTTCTACCAGTTTCAAACGTTGCAACAGGAATAACTCGTCCTAATTCAAAATCAATTTCTGTTTTGTCGCGAATCGTAATTGTTTTCTTACCTGACAAAATATCAGTTTCGAACCTTTCGAAAAACGTGATTTGGTCTAGCATACAATACCCTTAATTAACCAAACTTACTGTACTACCAACTCGCGATGCATGGACATCTAGACGAAGTGGCATTTGTTCTTTTAATTCGGAGACATGGGAAATAATCCCAATTGTTCGTCCGCTTTGTTGAAGTTCAACTAGAGTCTGAACTGCAAGGTCAAGTGACTCTGGATCTAAGCTACCGAATCCTTCATCGATAAACAGCGTATCCAATCGAATGCCGCCACTATAGGATTGAACAACATCTGACAAGCCTAGTGCCAAGGAAAGCGCTGCCATAAATGACTCACCACCCGAGAGCGTCGCCACATCACGCCATTTTCCTGTATATGCATCCTCTACTATCAAATCCAAGCCAGACCCTGCATTACCTTTACTTCGTGTTTCTTTTCGTTTTAGGTCATATCGACCTTTACTCATCAATCTCAATCGTTGTGATGCTTGGATAAGTACGTCGTCAAGCAATACACCTAATACAAAACGATGAAGACTAATTTTATTACCCGTCTTACCATTAGCCACGTCACTCAATGTCCCAACCACTTGATATTGCTTATCAAGCTCTGCATTTTGCGACATCAACGAGTTCACTCTAGCTAATACGTTATTTAGGCTATCCAATTTAGATTGCTGTTGTTGGTACTGACCTAACATATGTTGATACGATGCATCTGTTTCATTTTTGGCAACAAGCAGTTCCTGGACGTTCGGATGCTCAGCGCCTTTCAACTCTTCAGTTAATAGTTTCAACTGCTCACTAACTCTAACCTCATCTCGAACAAACGTCTCAAGTTCAAGCTCAAGTGCAGCGATACGTGGCTCGTCTACTATCGAGGACAAGAAGGCTTCCTCGTCAGAAAAATGACTACTCAACAGTAGAGTCTTCCACCTCTCTACTGAAGACGCATGTTCGTTTGATAAGTCATTCAATTGCTTAGTTAATGTGTCCAAATGAGACTGATATTTAACCAAGGTTTCTGCTGTCTGATTAGCATAGCGCTGTGCTGCTTCAAGCGCCTGAGAAAGCTGTGTTAGTTCATCAGAGATTGAAGCTTGACGCTGAAAGACTAATTGCGCATTAGCGTATCCAGTCTTGTTGTTCGATTCCAATTGTACAACCACTGCTCTCAGTTGCTCTTTTGAAATTGCCGCTTTATTGACTGAATTCGTTAACGTGTTTAATAACTCTTGCTTAGCTGATGTTTCGCTAACGTGTTTGTTAAGCTGCGATTCCATAGCGTTTAAATCAATCTTGTTGAGCTCACTAATTTTGTTTTCAAGCATCGTTATTTGATTCTGCGTTTCAATAGCAGATTGATCTAACTTTGCCTCTTCTAACTCTAATGAATTTATAAGGTCGCTTCGCTGTAATACGGCACTGTCTAGAACACTATTTAGTCTTACTAGCTCTTGTTGCTGCTGGTTTAGCTCTGCATTTACGCTCGTTTCATTGGCTCTAAGGTCATTCAATTGTTGTAAGCTAACGGTTTCCTGTGATGGTGCAGCTAGTTTAGGGTGTTCAACACTACCACAAACTGGACACGCGGTACCTTCTTCAAGAGTCGCGGCCAATATCGAGGCTTGACTAGAATGCCAAGCTATTTCACATTCTGTACGCTTGCGAGTAGCGGCTTGAGCTGAAGCTGACAAGTTTTCAACCGTAGATTGAGTGTCATTTCGCTGTTTCTGCAAGGCTACAATATTCGCGGCTAATGTTTTAAGTGTTTCAATACCTTGCCATTGTTTTCGCCGCTCATTGAGTGACATTGTCACTTCACTAAGTTTCTGCTTCTCTTTTCCAGCGTCAGTTAACGATTTTTCAAGCGTTAGAGTTTGCGCCTGAAGTCGTTCGACTTCATCGGCTATTTGTTTATGCTGATCTACATATGTGTTGAATTGACTGTCAGCATGTTGAGCTTCTCGCCTTTTATCATCAAGTTGGTTCAGAGCTTTTTCTAACTGCTTTAAGGAATAGCTTTCTTCATTGAGCGCTTCACTTCTTTTATGAACCACTTTTTGTTGTTCCAAAGCAGTAATAGACGCATCTCTTTCCTTTTCCGCTTGTTGGATTTTTCCACGCCCAATATCAATACGTTCCGATAAAGTTGACATGTTTTGTGCAAGCTTTATGGTTTCATCAAAAGTAGGTTTGATCTTTATTGCCTGCTTGTGACTCGTCATAATTTGCTTGTTTAGTGCAATTTCTCCACGTTTGTCGTTTAGCGTTTTCGCCTCAGCCTCTAAGTTATTCTTAGCTTGGAATCTCTTTTCTAGTGACTGCGCTTGATCATATGTTTGCTGAGCTTGGTTTTTTCTCTTTTCAACGACCTGTAATTCTTGCTTTGCTCGCTCAACATTGGGAGATAACATGTCTAAAGAGTCATTGAGCTGCTGTAAAGATTCAAGAGAAGCTACATCTAATGCGCCTTTAATTTGGTTATCAAATTCCTCTTTCGCTTTGCGAATACCTGCTGCTTTATCAAAAAGAGTACGTTCTATCGCCGTATAGACTTGTGTTTGAAATAACTGACCAAAGATAGATTCCCTCTCTTTAGAACTTGCGGTTAGCAACTCTCTAAACTTTCCTTGAGGAATCACCATCACTTGTCGAAACTGCTTAACGTCAAGTCCTAGCAGTTCTTGTATCGCGACACCTACTTGTTTAGGTTTATTAGCAATAAGCGTGTTGTCGTTAAGCTTAAGTAATGTAGCACTATGGCTTCGTTTTGTTGTACCTTCTCCACGCTGTTTTGGAACTTCCTGATCGGGACTACGAGTAACCTCATACTTCTCACCCGACAGTTCAAACTCAAATACCAAGGTGGTCAGCGTTTTACTATCGGCATAATCACAACGCATTTGATCGCCAGTACGCTCGCTTCCAGTGGTCTCGCCATAAAGCGCGTAGCAAATCGCATCCAGTATTGAGCTTTTTCCAGAGCCTGTAGGGCCATTGATAAGAAAAAGCGGACAATCACCTAGCTGAGAAAAATCAATAATCTCTTTACCAGAGAATGGACCAAACGCCTGCAGAGTCAGTTTTAAAGGTTTCACTATTGATTACTCCTCAGACTGCTTTTTCAACGACATTACAACTTCTGATAACATGTCCTTTTGATTGTCTGTCATTTCGTCACCTTGGACTTCCAGGAAAAAGTCCCTGAACATATCCACTTCAGAACGACCTAAACGGGCTTGTGATATTTCTTTATCCACACCGACCAACATTCCAGGCTTTTCTAAATGAAGTACGTTTGGGTAGACCTCTCTTAACTTCGCCATAGGATCGAGAATCGCGTGCTTATCCGTCAGTCTTACCAATAGATAATCATCAGAATTTGCATCACTTCGACCTAGTTCAAGTAAGTTCTCTAACTCTCCTTCAAGCACTCGCATATCGTGCGGAGCGTTTAAAGGCAAAGCTCTTGTGGTAATCTCGCCACTCTCATCGCAGATTTCCACCAACGTCACGCTTTTTCTATGATGCTGCTCTGAAAACGAATACTTCATGATAGAGCCTGAATAACGAATGGTTTCTAGTCCTCGTTTTTGAGCTTGATGAAGATGGCCTAACGCGACGTAATCAAACGACTTAAAATGTTCATAGCTAACACGATCGGCTCCCCCTATTGATAATGTTCTCTCCGATTCACAAGTCTCAGCACCATCAATAAAACAATGGCTAATAACTATATTATGTACATCTTTATCTAGGACATTACCGATCTGAGAGGTAAGGTACGCATGAGCGTCGTCATGATTATTGATTTGGATATCATAATGGTGCCTCACCGTTTCAGGGTCGCTATAAGGCATACCATAGAAGTGAACGACTCTATCTTGATCGGAAACAATCTCGACAGGAGTACAGAGTTGCTCAAGTGAACTAATAATGTGTAGGCCTGCTTTATCAAATTGCTTTGAACCGAATCCCAACCTCTTTGCCCCGTCATGGTTACCGGAAATCATAATTACCGGCACGTTCAAATCTTGAACCATGTGATTCAAAAAACCATCGAGCACTTCAATAGCTGCGGTTGGTGGTACTGAACGATCATAGATATCACCAGCAATGACTATGGCGTCAATTTGGTTTTCAGTAACGTATCGAGTGATTTGGTTCAAGACTTGCTTTTGATCTTCAAGCAAAGAGACATTGTGAAACTGTCTCCCTAAATGCCAATCAGAGGTATGGATAAATTTCATGTGGTTCAATTTGTTATCGATGATTTCCTTTTAGCAAAGTATATCATCAGCGCTTCAAATTCCTGCGAAAAACTTCTCGCTGAAGCCACTTAGCCTTAATTGCCATATTCTTAGCTATAACTGCCAAAAAATGGGGGTTTTATGAATTTTGATATCAGTTTAGTTATAAATATCACTACTCCCCGACAAAAATAAAAACGGGTAAAAGGGTTTATGAGAGTCAACCACAGTTGATTTAACTGTAATTACTCGCGATGTTGGTCATGTGTGTTTCATTATGCCGTGGTCACGTTATCAGCTTTGCTTTTTGTAACTTAGCTGATATCACAATTGGTTGATTTTCTCTTATCGCGGCCTACTCATGGATGGCAGGCCGCACTTTTAATCCACTCAAAGATACGTCAGACAAACAATGTCTAGAACAATAATAAAGGAGACGAAAATGAAAGCTCCACAGCGAAAAGATAGAATTGAAGACCTTCTGCAAGGGGTCGCTAAAGAAGTACATGCCTACCTTCACGAATGCGGACGTTCAACTTCCGATGGTTGGGTTTCTTCCGTGACGATTCAGAAACAACTTGGTCTAAAGCATCATTGTAACCCCATTGGGTGTTCAAATGACACGCCCAAAAGCTGGGTCTTTAGCGTCATTATGAGAAAACTACAAGACCAAGGTAAAGTAGAGTATAAAAAAGTGGGGTCCCGCGTTACCTATCGAAGCCGTACCTGCGTGCATTGACAATCGACAACCGTTACCAATAAGAAAGGAGCCTTACAGCTCCTTTCTTATTGGTAGAATCAAACTAAAACAGGCTCCGCCCAGTTCACTGTGACTAACTTCCACATCTCCTCCATGGCGAAGCATAATGTGTTTCACAATGGCAAGACCTAGTCCATAGCCCCCAGATGCCCTATCCCTTGCTTTATCGACACGATAAAACGGTTCAAACAGCATACTCCAATGTTCTGGTTCAATCCCGATGCCATCATCATGAACTTCGATTGCTATATGGTCAGAATCTGGAACTACTTTTACAACAATCGTATCTTTTGCATAGCGTTTAGCATTACCAACCAGGTTTACTAATGCCCTGCATAACAGAAAACCATCAATCTGTGTTAGTAACTCGGTCTGATAGGTTTGTAGAAGAAACTTTTGACCAATGTGATGTTCCCATTTGGTGTGATTCTCTTTGAGCCATTCTACTAGGTTTACACTCTCTAAATTAATAGCAGCATCAGGTCGTTCCACTCGGGCATAATAGAGCAACTCATCCACTAACTTTTCCATGTCTTCAGTATCTTCAATAATACTGGTTAGCTGCTTTTTAGCTTCTGGGTCTTGTATCTGTTCAAGCAGGATCTCGCTTTGCCATTGAATCCTAAATATTGGAGTTCGCAGTTCATGAGCAACGGCATTAGTTAATGCTTTATTACTGATCATAAGGTCAGCAATCTTGGTCGCCATTCTATTAAAAGTACGATTAAGCTTGCCTAACCTCACCCAATGACGCTCTGAGGCTCTCGCTGCAAAATTACCACTGGCAAATTCCATCGCTGTTTTCTCCAAAACCCTTAAACGACGGCTCAAGAACCAAATGAGGACAAAGCTGAATGCAACAAAGCTTGCTAAGAAAAACAGCCACACTACTTGATTCCCAAACTCAATAGCTTTAATCAGCTCAGAGTCTGGGTCATCAGAGAGCTCAAAGTAATTAGGGTTGTTGTCAAACTTCAACCATAAATGACTGTCATCATTTAACAAAAAATGCGTATCTTGGTTTTCTTTGAAATATTCACTGATGGGCTCTGGAAGCTTATCTTGCGGATATTGCTCTAACAAACGGTGTGTTTTATTTGCGAAAAGCTCCATTAGTTCAATGGCTTGCTCATCACTTTCATTGGTTGACACATGATTCATGATGTCACGAAACGCTTCCACACGAAGGTTAGCGTCGACTAAATCAGGATCCGTCTTACCGTAAATTAAGTATTCATAACCATAGATACTGGCTGCGAACAGTAAGATCAATCCTACTAGAGACTCTACAAATATACGCCACACAATAAGCTACCTTAGTGTTTCCAACCATCGGCAACAAATAGATAGCCTTTTCCACGCACAGTGATGATACCTTTAGGGTTTGTCGCATCATCAGAAAGTTTTTTACGTAGCGTCACTATACGGTTGTCGATAGTACGATCAATACCATCATAGTCTATGCCGCGTAATTGGCGAGTAAGGTAGTCTCTTGAAAGAACCTCCCCAGCCGATTTTCCAAGTAACCACAATAGGTCAAACTCACTGTCAGTCAGAGCTACATCAACATTGTCATACTTACAGCTTCTGCTTTTTTGGCAAATAACTAAGCTGCCAAAGGACATAGAATTTCCGTCTACTTGTACGTGGTCGTCCGCTGGGCGTCGTAATAAATTACGGACACGAGCTAGCAATACACGAGGCTTAATCGGTTTAGATACGAAGTCATCAGCCCCTGTTTCTAACGCAGCAACGTGATCAAAATCGTCATCACTGGCCGTGAGCATTAATATTTTTCCCTGATAACTGTCTCGAACCTCTCTACATATAGACAAGCCGTCTTGGCCTGGAAGCATGAGGTCTAAGATTGTAATGTCAGGATTGAACTCGGTAATTAGCTCAGCTGCTTCATTGCCTTCGAAAACTGTCTTTACCTCAAAACCTTGAGCTTTAAAGTAATCGCCTAACATCACGTTGAGCTTCGTGTCATCTTCTACAATTAACAATTTTTGATTTACCATGATTGAGTCCAACTCTTATCTATATTGATCGCAACAATACATAAATTTACATAATACTACAATCAGACCTGTTTACAGGTGCGTCAGATTATTCTTAGCACGCGTGTTGGTGCATATAACTACATTTATACAAATTAACTCTATAATACAATAACTTATCCCATCACTCTAATCAGTATTAATTGAACGCCGTACAAAATACAGCGCTAGTCTCTTTTTTAGATCCTACTGTATGGATTTGTCAGAATCCAGAAGACAGAACATTACATTTTATAAAAAAGCCCCTCTAGATAGAGGGGCTTTAGATTTGAATTTAGTTTTTTTTTAGATTATTCGTCGTCTTCTAGAGGTACTAACTTAGTACTTCCACCACGTATTTTTTCACGTCGATGCTGAATCATGGCGTAGAAACCCGGGATTAAGAACGTACCGGCTAGTAACACACATAACAAGCCACCAACTAATGAAATACCTAACGAGTTTTGACTTACGTGACCTGCACCAGATGCAAAAATCAAAGGGAATATACCTAAGATAAACGACCAAGACGTCATGTTCACTGCTCGGAATCTCAACATACCGCCTCTAACCGCTGCATCATCGATAGCCACATCTTTATCTTCACGTTCTAATTTGGCGAATTCTACAATCAATATCGCGTTCTTCGCCGCCAACGCTATGAGCAAGACGAGACCTATTTGCGCATAGAGGTTAAGTGGCGTACCTGTGAGATTAAGAGCTATAAACGACCCCAATGTCGCGACCGGAACAACGAGTATGATGGCTAAAGGAATTGTCCAACTCTCGTATTGAGCCACCATGAACAGATAAATAAATATTAGCGCAAGTGCAAACGCGTAAATCGCTTGGTTACCCGCTAGTACTTCTTGATATGCCATCCCTGTCCATTCATACTGGTAACCCATTGGGAGTACCTCAGCAGCTACCCTTTCCATCGCAGCAATCGCGTCACCACTAGAATAACCAGGAGCTGGTTGTCCTTGAATAACAGCACTTCGGTACATGTTGTATCGCCACGCCACGTCCGGTTCAAACACTTGTTCGTAAGAAACCAATGTGCTTAATGGAATCATCTCACCGTTGGAAGAACGCACGTGGAACAATTGTAAATCTTCCATTCCACTTCGATACTGGGCGTCAGCTTGTACCGTAACACGGAAGTTCTTACCAAACATCGTGAAGTCATTCACGTACAATGAACCTAAGTTACCCTGTAGCGTTTGAAATATCGATGAAAGAGGGATACCTAACTGTTGAGCTTTCTCTCGGTCGATGTCGACATAGTAGTGTGGGACATTCGCTCGGAAAGTACTAAACGTGTAGGCTATTTCTGGTTGTTGATTAGCCGTCTGAATCACATCTTGCATTACCAGAGCTAGATCAGTCCGGCTTCGTCCTAAAGTATCTTCTAGAACAAACTCAAAACCCGAAGCTGCGCCCATACCCGGAACCGCTGGTGGTCCCATCGCAAACACAACAGCTCCTGGAATCTGCTGAGCCGCCATTCCATTAACTCGTGCTGCAATCGCGTTTGCAGAATGATCACCTTCAAATCCGTTTCGCTCGCTCCAGTCTTTCAATTTGATAAACAGTGAAGCACCATTGGAAGCCGCCGCTCCGGTCATAAACGCATATCCGTTAGCAACTGTGATTCCGTCGATTCCCGGTTCCTGCTCTACTAGATTCACCAATTTTTCAGTGGTTTCAGTAGTACGAGATAACGAGGCAGAATCAGGAAGTTGGACGTTTACCAGTAGAATGCCTTTATCTTCTTGAGGAACAAACGCTGTTGACGTATTTTTCGAAAGGAAAGTTACTGCCCCTACCGCGATAATAAAGAATGTCATTAGCAGCAAGGCTTTTTTAACCAAAAACCCTGCAACTTGGCCATATCGCATCGTGATGCGTTCTAACAGTCCGTTAAACGTTTGGAACCAACGAGCTGTGTTTCCTCCGCCCTGTTTCAATACTAATGAACAGAGTGCTGGTGATAGTGTCAACGCATTGATCGACGAGATGATTACCGAGATACAGATAGTCAACGCAAACTGGCGGTACATGATCCCTGTGATCCCCGGAAGCAACGTCACAGGAATGAATACAGCTAATAGAACCAGCGTCGAGGTAATAATCGGCCCCGTCACCTCTTTCATCGCCATCAAGGTTGCTTTTCTTGGCGAGATATGAGGATTGCGCTTCATGATGGTATCCACATTCTCGATAACCAAGATGGCGTCATCCACCACGATACCAATTGCAAGAATGATCCCGAATAAGGTTACTGTATTGATCGTAAAGCCGGTCATGTTCATCACGGCAAAAGTACCAATTAAAGATACCGGGATAGCAACAACCGGAATTAATGTTGCTCGCGCACTACCTAAAAACAGATAAGTTACTGCGATTACCAGTAAAATAGCTTCCACCAGTGTTTTAACTACGCCCTTGATCGATTCTGCAACGAACACCGTCGTGTCATAACTGGTTTCATATGCCATTCCCTCAGGGAAATTGACACTTAGACGCTCCAGCAAATCCATCACTGCCTGTCCACTTTCTAATGCATTAGCATCAGATTGTAGGTTTAGCGCAACGATTGATGCGTCCTCCCCACGGAATTGACCACTACCGTCATAGAACTTCTTACCCAATTCAACACGAGCAACATCTTTTAAGTAGACCGTTGAACCATCAGAGTTTGCTCGAAGAACGACGTTTTCAAACTCGCTGACTGACTCAAGACGACCTTTAGTTACTAAGTTAAATTGTACCTCTTGTGGATCAGCATAAGGCGCAGCACCGACCCTACCCGCAGCAACTTGAACATTCTGTTCCGCAAGCGCTGCATAGACATCGCTGGTAGTCATTTTAAGATTCGCTAGCTTATCGGGGTCTAACCATACGCGCATCGCGTATTCACCGCCACCAATAACGTTAACTTCACTAATGCCTTTAACACGAGCCAGCTGATCTTTAACGTTGAGATTAATGTAGTTAATCAAGAACTGGTCATCGTAACGACCATCTGGAGAATAGAAGTTGAGTACCATCAACAGATCAGGCGAGCGTTTTTTAACCGTCACGCCGACCATACGAACTTCTTGCGGAAGTTTTGATTCTATCTGCGATACTCGGTTTTGAACGTTAACCTGAGCCATGTCCGGATCAGTACCGATGTCAAAGGTAACGTTTAGGTTATATGAACCATCATTAGCACTCTTTGAGGACATGTAAATCATGTTCTCTACACCATTCACCGACGTTTCTATCGGATCGGCGACAGCTTCTTCAACGACTTCCGCACTTGCACCGGTATAATAAGCGGTAACACTTACCGATGGCGGACTGATTTTAGGGTACTCAGCAACTGGCAGAACCATCAAAGAAATAGCACCGGCGAGCGTGAGTATTATCGAAATGACCAAAGCGAACTTTGGTCTTTGAATAAAGAAACGACTTAACATGTATTAGGCACCCTGTTCTTGTGACTTAGGCTCTTGAATACGTACAGGGATTCCATTTCTTACACGTTGTAGACCTTGAGTGATAACAACATCAGTAGTTTTAAGACCAGAGCGGATCACAACCCCCGTTTCCACCTGAGGTCCTAGTGCAACATTGCGGCGCTCCGCCACATTTCCTTCAGAAACGATCATGACAAAGTCACCTTCTAGGTCAGTTTGTACTGCTCGTCTTGGCACAGTAACCACGTCACTCGCCTCTTTTTCCATAAGCTCTACGCGAACATGTTGACCCGGTAGCAGTCTTTGGCTTGGGTTTTCGACCACTGCACGCATCGCTAATGTGCCAGTATTAAGATTAATTCGGTTGCCTAAAAAGTCGATTTTCCCTTGTTGTTCATAGACGCGACCATCTTCTAGGATAACGTTGACTGCTACGCCATTAGATTCATCAGAACCATCACCTTCAATTTGGTCCATGCCTAACGCAAGTCGTTCTCGCTCTGAAATACTGAATGAGGCATAAATAGGATCCATACTCACAAGAGTAGTAAGCACACCTGAAGACGGTGATAACAGGTCACCCGTACTTACTTTACTGTCAGAAATTCGACCTGTGAATGGTGCTCTGATCGTAGTATGCGATAGGTTTACTTCAGCAACTTTCTCTTGTGCAATTCCAGCTTCTAATTGCGCGCGAGCGCTCATTAGTGAAGCAGTTAATGCATCAAATTCGGCCTGAGAGATATTGTTTGATTTAACTAGGTTTTTACCACGCTCGAAGTCCAGTTCTGCTTTCTTTAACGAGGAGCGAGCTTCTGAAACCATAGCTTTTGCGCTCGCTACTTGAGCTTCAAACGTTGAAGGCTCAATGGTATAGAGCAAGTGTCCTTTTTCTACAATTTGCCCTTCTTGGAAATGACGTTCCAGTAAGTAGCCTGAGACTTGAGCTGTAATAGCCGTGTCTTCTACCGCATCCATGCGTCCGATATAAATTTTACTTTGTTGATGAGGAACCACCTCCACCGCTTGGGTTTGTACTAGAGGTGCTGGCGCGTTTTGTTGGGTATTAGTTGTTTCACCGCACCCTGCTAAAAGAACAGCAGAGACTAGGCTAGCAACGAGTAGTTTTTTAGGCATTGAAACACCATTTTATCTTCTAATTGGAACAAGCTTTGGCAGACTAGCAAATTACAAGTCAGCTGAATGTCCGAGAAGTATTAATAGTTATGTTGAAAGTGTTTCAAAATATAACGAACTGTTTTTACGTAGTTTTTTCTATATCTTTTGGAAATGCATGGTGGTAGATATTCATAAAATCAGCGCGAATTTCTTGCTCTAAATGTGTCGCTAATTCTGTAGGACAAAATATCATTACATGTAGAATTTGTTCCCCCGTCGCGCCACTAGAAATGTGGATATGTGGCTCTGAACCAGGGAGATCGACACCGGCATGTTTCTCTATAACACTGTTATAGCGCCGCGCAACATCGATAAAGCTCTCACTATGGTGTTCAATTTTACTCGTAAGTTCAGGTAATAATGGGAATAAGTTGTCAAACCCAGGGACAATAATAGAAAAGCTATGGTAGACATACCTTTTCATGAAGTTTAGGTTTTTTACCGCGTAAGTGAAGAACATGCTGTTTGGCAAAGTGATCGTTTTGCCAGTGAAGTGATATTGGCCGTGATACAAGTCTATCTCTTGAATAACAGTCGCCATTAAGTTGTGCTCTATTACCTCACCACTCGTTTTGCCAACCTCAATCCAATCTCCGATTCTAAATGAACGAGAGCTCGCTCTTTGGATAGAACCAGTAAAGCACAGGATAATTTCTTTGGAAGCAACGACAATAGCGACGGCAATAGCCGTAACCGACAGTGCAAACTCACTGATTTCAGACTTCCAAACCAAAAACAACGTGATAACGATAATAGCAAAAGAACCATTTTTAGTTCTCGACATCCATTTACGCTGATCTTCCGATAAGAAAGCGACATCCCCTCGGATACCAGAAAGGGTCACTCGGCGAATGACTAAGATAACAAAGACGACCAGAAAGCTTAATAACAGTTTGTTTTCTAATAAGAACGCTATTACTTTTTGAAAATCTTCCATGGTCGCCTACTGCATAACTTTGTTTTCCTTAACGATAACGAATTGCAGTGTCTTTCGCAATTTGCACAATCACGTTTACTGCTAATTCCATTCCTTGAACGGTAATAAATTCATGAATACCGTGGAAATTATAACCACCAGTAAAGATGTTTGGACATGGTAGGCCCATAAACGATAATCGTGCTCCATCCGTACCACCACGAATCGGTTTGATGTTTGGCTTAACATCGCAAGCTATCATCGCTTGTTTAGCAATATCGACAATATGTGGATGTGGTTCAACCATTTCCTTCATATTAGAGTAGTTATCAGTGATCGTTAAAGTGACGAGTTTCTGTTTGCTACCTTGGTTAAATGTCGCGACCTTATCCTCCAGGTAAGCTTTTCGTCTCTCCAGACCTTCTTGCTCAAAGTCTCGCAAAATATAATGTAGCGTAGATTTCGGTACTGACATTTCTGCTGTTGTCAGGTGGAAGAAGCCTTCATAGCCTTCTGTCATTTCAGGCGTCTCTTCTGAAGGCATTTCTGCTTGGAATCGCGATGCGAAAGTCATGGAGTTCACCATCTTGCCTTTCGCCGTGCCAGGGTGAACATTGTTACCATGAAACGTCACCATTGCGGCGGCTGCATTAAAGTTCTCGTATTCAAGCTCTCCGACAGGTCCACCGTCTATCGTGTAGGCCCACTGTGCCCCGAACCTCTCAACATTAAACAAGTCCGCGCCACGTCCTATCTCTTCATCTGGGGTGAAGGCAATTTTGATGTCGCCGTGAGGGATATCTGCATTTTCGATCAGATACTCTACTGCAGAAATGATCTCTGCAATACCTGCTTTATTATCTGCACCCAATAGCGTCGTGCCATCGGTGGTTATGATGTCATGCCCATGTAACTCATGAAGATCTGGATACTGTATCGGAGACAAGACTTCCTCGCCCTTACCCAAAGCAATATCACCACCTTGATAATTTTCTACTAGTTGAGGTTTTACGTTAGCTCCTGAAGCATCAGGGGCTGTGTCCATATGTGCAACAAAACCGATGGCTGGAACGTTGTAGTCAACATTGGAACGAAGTGTTGCCATTACATATCCGTTGTCATCTAAAGCAACTTCATGCAGACCTAGTGATAGAAGTTCGTCTCTGAGAAACGCAGCGAATGTCGTTTGACCTTTTGAACTTGGACAACAACCTTGTGACGGGTCTGATTGCGTGTCAAACG
The DNA here is from genome assembly GCF_900088415.1 of Vibrio mediterranei. GTDB lineage: Bacteria > Pseudomonadota > Gammaproteobacteria > Enterobacterales > Vibrionaceae > Vibrio > Vibrio mediterranei. The sequence goes on along the minus strand of NZ_FLLQ01000001.1, from coordinate 234,400 downwards.
TGACATAATTGAGAAACCGGTCGATAAGACTTGTCATTTTTTCACCTTACGTTCTTATGAATATTGGTACTCATCATACGTAAACTCATTGCCACTAAATTGCGATGAATCAGTTTTATATAGATTGAGTGAGAAAAACGCCAATTAATATACGCCTATTACCCTACGCCCTAAATTTGATAGTTTGGGCTGATGACGATTAGAGACATTAGATAAATAATGAGTTTATAAATTACGTTTACCAATCTAAATGTGGGCTTATCTTATGACGGTCAATAAACATTACGTGTTTTCTCCAGAGGATCTTAGTGAGGCTACTGAAGTAGTTACAAAAAACACATCTCGGGAATCAGAAAGAGTTGAGTTAGTAAAAACGTTACAGAAAAAAGGTGGTTTTGAAGAACACTGATAGGGTTAAGATTATTAAAACGAGCAAAAAAAAGAGCACCTAGATAACTAGGTGCTCTTTTTCAAATTCTTTGTGTTTATCGGTTTATACCGATATCACGCTGCATGTGACCAGATAATTCGTTTGCGTAGTAAGTGTTCTCTACTTCGCCTTTACCGAACATAATGTCTAGTAAATGTGCAATCAATCCTTTGAAGTTAACCGCGTAGGTTTTCTTTTCCATAGAGGGTACAGCGATAGTTTCGATGTTCATTGCTTGTGCCATGATTGCCTCTCTTAAAAACTGGGTAACTCGTTGTTGTTGGTGACAATATTAGGCAAAAAAACGCTGTTTAAAAAATGACAAAATTTGGGGATTCGCATTAGTTATTCTAATAAAACAAGGCGTTAACAACAGCCAGTTGATGTTATCTCAGAATGGTGACTACATAGTCAGAATGCGCCTAAATAAATGCATAAATATCGCACCAAGTACTTGGCAATAATGAAGTTGTTGTATTATTGTTAAACAAAAAACCTCTTATAATTAAGAGGTTTTTTGCTATTTGTCGTTAGCTATTCTTATCCACCATATGAGGTTCGCGCTTTTCTCGATAGAGCGATGCAACCGTTGCTACGGTCATAGTCACTAGAATCACACTTAACGACACCCAAGTTGGGATTTCCCAAGCTGAACCTACTAATGCCATTTTCACACCGATGAAAATCATAATGAATGACAACGCTGGTTTTAAGTAAACAAAACGATTCATCATCCCTTCAAGTACAAAGTACAAAGAACGTAGCCCAAGCAGAGCAAATACGTTAGCTGCTAGTACTAAGAACGGCTCTCTAGTAACTGCAAAAATCGCAGGAATTGAGTCTAGAGCAAACATAATATCCATAAACGCAATCACACCGATTACGACTAACATTGGTGTAAATACACGTTTGCCGTTTTCGATAATAGATAACTTGTTACCATGAAAATCATCTGTAACCGGCACTAACTTTCTAATTACACGTTCAGGTAATGGGTTAACTTCATCCTCACTTGAGTCTTTAGCAAGCTTAATACCTGTCCAGATCAAGAACGCCGCGAACAAGTACATTACCCAGTGGAACTCAGCAAGTAACTGAGCTCCAACACTGATCATGATTGCTCTTAAAACCAATGCACCTATAACACCCCAAAGCAGAGCTCTTGGTCGCAAATGTTGAGGTACTGCGTACTGGTGGAAGATAATTGCAAACACGAACAAGTTATCCACGCTCAGCGATTTCTCTAATAAGTAACCCGTTAAGAAAGACACCGTCGCCTTTTTCGCGGTGTAATCACTTGCTGGAGCGTAAAAATCCCAAAATAAGTAAATCGTTGCAGAAAAAGCAAACGCTAGTAAAAACCAAAACACACTCCATATCGCTGCTTTGCGAATAGAGATTTGACCACCGCGAGTTTGATATATGTCCAACGCAACCAAAGCTAGCGTTAGTACAAAGAAAGAAACATAAATAGATGGGCTCATAAGTCCTCCAGGCGGAAGGACGAAGAGTATGGGTGTCGACCTTCCACAAACAAATACTTCACTCAGTAACAAAATACTGAGCATTTGATTGCGTTGGTCTCGTCAAAGCGCTGTCTGCGCTCTTATTTGCCGGATAAGCTCTAGACTTAACGAGATGACGACAAATAAACGGGTGACTACTCCCCAAAACGAGCGGATTGTATGCCTCAAATTTGAGGTTGTCTATCTTTTTTGTGGGCTAAAAACGAAAAAACCAGCACTTTCTTTTTATGCTGGTTTCACGTCTTGGTTTGTAAAGCTTGATTACGCTTTTACTTTATCCGTTGTTTTCTGGTTTGTTTCTTTCCAGTATTGAATACGACAACGATGAAGCTGTGCACGTCTCATTTTTTTCATGGTTAACTCCTTCTATACTTTACGCAATTCAAGTTACTTTTTGAATGTAACATTGAAATGACAGTCGTAAGACTATTGTGTGACAGTGTTAGAAAACTGGGGAAAGTCCCAAGTGAGCATGATTTGCTCTTTGTCACTTGTCATTAAAAGCGTTTCTGTTGCTAACGTATTCTGAATCTCATTTTTGCGGATCCAGGTAAATAGTTTGGACTCAGAAATGGGATATAAGTTCAAAAATTCTATGAGTTTCTTATCGGCTATATGAGGTAAATCCTGATTGATTAAATCTTCAACAATCAATTCCTTACCCGCTATTTTAACGCTTTTTAATTGATAGCCGTCAGAACGTAGTAAGGTCTGAAGCCTGGTGTAATTTGTAACCGTCATTGGTATGAAAAAAGACACTCGCGCTACTGACTGATTCACAACATCGATCTCAGCCACCATAGGAATGCCACGGTAGTTTGTGTCAAAACCGCAATAACGCTGATGTTCTATTTCACCACAATCATATACATCAGACAGCGACCTAACCTGATTTAAGTCACTTAATGGCAACTCTCCCATCACATAACGAGATGGCCATGTAGTCATAGCAAAGCAGATAGAGGGAATCAGTAGTGATAACAACAATATTCTTAATTTCATCTCTCGATGATACCTATTATTTCTTTCTACGAACTCATCCCCCTCTAACTCATCCCTAAGAATCCGTTATGTGAGCTTACTCTGACTTTGAGGCGTAGAGCATGGGAATGATGTGAAACCGCTTGAGGCAACTTACAGTAACCTCGGATTATTAGAACAACGGAATGAGCATGAAACATAAGACCCTACTTGCTTGTATGCTGTTGGCTTCGCCATCGCTATTTGCATCACCCTACTTAACCATCTCTACCTCCACAACGAGCAGAGACTATCCACTAGACCCTACAACACCATTAGTCGTCACTCTTAATAAAGATAAGTATCAGCTCGAGATCAGCGCTATAGACACGCTCTGCAATAATGAGCTGCCCAATAAGGTTAAGTTCAACACTCCAGTTCCTCTACTATGCGACAAAATATCTACTTTGCCTTTGAATATTAGGTTCACCGGAGACTACGCCTTCATCTACGATGAAAAACTTCACACGTTGACCTTTAAACGACAACCTAAAAAAGTGGCTAAAACTGAGTTTAAACGTCCAATACCAAATGTTAGGTGCGAACAGCTCCCTAACCAGCTCCAAACTATTGATCTAGGAAGCTCTTACCCCGACGGGACACAGTTGAAGGATGTGTTTTCAGGTTCAGTAGTCACTGTACATAATGGTCAAGTCTCACTACAACCAAACGCATCGAGTGGCGGTCTAACCTTGTTAGAGTCAGTTAAATCAGTCCAATCGAACACCAAGTTCGATTATAGAAACGCCAACATCTATTTCGTCATGGTCGATCGTTTTAAAGATTCCAACCCGGAGGCAATACAACCTTATGGACGTCAAAAAGATGGTAAAGATGAGGTCGGGACATTTCATGGTGGCGACTTAAAAGGCGTCACTGAAAAGCTAGATTATATTAAAGCGCTTGGTACCAACGTGATCTGGCTTTCTCCCATCGTAGAGCAGGTACATGGTTTTGTTGGGGGTGGCGATAGCGGATCGTTTCCATTTTATGCCTATCATGGTTACTGGGCTCGCGACTTCACCAAAATTGACCAGAGCTTTGGTAATGATAATGATTTGAAGCAGCTTGTTTCTGAAGCCCATAAGCGTGGGATAAAGGTTTTGTTGGACGCTGTCATTAATCATCCAGGCTATTCAACACTTGCCGACCTCCAATTCGACCACATTGATGTTGCCAAAGCTACCAATGTACTTCCAAAGACCTGGACACAATGGGCACCTAAGAAAGGTGAAAATTGGCACAGTTATCACATCAATATAAATTACAACTCACACCATTGGGCTGATTGGTGGGGACCTGATTGGGTAAGAACTGGTCTACCTGGCTACGATAAGCCAGGCTCTAGTGACACAACCTTGTCCCTTGCAGGTCTGCCAGATTTCAAAACAGAATCGAATAAAACCGTTCAACCACCAGAGTTTCTATTAAATAACCCAGGCACACGAGTAGTCGCTAGAGACAATTATACCGTGGCGGACTACTTAATCGAATGGCAAACTGATTGGGTTAAACGCTTCGGTATAGATGGATATCGAGTTGATACCGTCAAGCACGTTGAAGGCGAGGTCTGGAAAAGACTCAAAGCTGAAGCGACTTCTAGTCTTGAGTTGTGGCGTTCAAAAAATAACGTTGAAGGACAGCCTTTCTGGATGATGGGTGAAGTATGGGGGCACAGCGCCTACAGAAGCCCCTACTTTGATGATGGGTTTGATGCTTTAATTAACTTTGATATGCAAAAGAAGCTCGACAAAGGCGCTGCATGCTTTAGCCAGATGGCGGACACTTATCAGCATTACGCTGACTCCATTCAAAGTTCACCTGATTTCAATCCAGTAAGTTACATGTCGTCTCATGACACAGAATTGTTTTTTAGCCGCTTTAAAGACTATGACATGCAACGAAATGCGGCCAATGCCCTGCTACTAAGCCCTGGCGCGATTCAAGTCTACTACGGCGATGAGGTGGGAAGAAACATCGGTCCTTATGCAGATGATTTCCATCAAGGTACTCGCTCGGACATGATTTGGGAGCTTTCAAATGATAAGCAAAAGTTGTTAAAACACTGGGAAACAGTTGGACAATTTAGAGATCGACACCCAGCCATAGGAGCAGGAAAACATACAGTATTGGCGAATGACAACGCTTACGTATTTTCAAGAGAATTAGGCGACGACAAAGTCGTCATCGCCTATTTTGGAAACTAACAGCTAGAGCCATTCAATCAAGAGTTCTTAGGCCAATAAGCCTAAGAGCTCATTTATATCCTCCTTCTATCATAGGTTCATCTAGCTTTAGTCTAATTCGATTACGTTGAATAGCTTCTGGCGGCAAACTGATAAACCCATATCGATTGAGCACTGGTTTCTGCTCTTCAGACAACGTTAAGCCAATAAAGAACTCTTCTTGCTCATTAAAATACTCTCGATTCGGAGGTAGATTTAGATACATGTAGTAAACGCTAGCTAGCGGATAACGTCCAGACAATATCGTTTCTTTATTGACATCATAAGACTCACCAAAACGGTTGGTGACTTTTAAAATATTGGTATCTTTCAGTTCATCACTATAAACGGTATAACCGAGCGCCCCTTCCTCACCGGAAATTTCATTTAAAAATGTTAGTTTGTCAGACACAAAGTGCGTCGCAACGTATTCGTCATCTTTACATGTCACCCAACTTGAAAACTCCTTGTGCATTACTAATTGATTGTCGATAGCAAAAGGAACCATAGGGATAGTGCTCTGTCCATTACCGTCCGCCCACCTCACCACATCTGGTTGTGAATGGCAGCCAAAGACTCGTTTTAGCTCCGCCACAGAAATAGATTGGGTTTGATTACTTTTATTAGCGACAATTGCTATCACATCAGCCGTAAAGAACAACTCCGTTGGCTTATAACCATGTACTTGAACAAATTTTGCCACCTCTCTGTCTTTCCATTTACGAGAGCTAATTCCCATGGCAAGTTTGTTATTGGTGATGCTATAAGGAACATCAGCACTACCCTTAACAGTGATATCTAATTGCTTTGCTTCAACTAATGCCTGCATTAAAGGGACTAAGTTGTGCTCAACCGCAACAATAGAAGGCGGTGTCATTTTCTGCTCTGCTAGGGCGAACGGAGAAACTGCCATGCTACCGATAATTACTATACTCAGTTTATTCACTGGGAGCCTCCACCTTAGTCGCACTGCTTAAGTTTTTTTCCGAAGTAAAGATATCCCACTCCTCGGTTACTTTCATTTCAGGGCGATAAAAAACCGCTATCGTTCGACGCTTACGTTTATGAAGCTGTTCTGTGTAATACGTTGTTTGCGTGAACTCCTGCTCCGAAATGCGTTCTGATTCAATACCCATTCGCTCAAGCTCATTACGGATTGCACCAGTGCGTCGCTTAGCAAGCGCTTTGTTGTAAGTATCTGTTCCTTCTGAGCTCGTATCCCCTATTAGAACCACGTTGGAGTTAGGGTATTGCTCCAACATATCGACAAGTCGCTTCACTTTAGACGTCTGGTCGGAACGTAATTTTGATTTATCGAAATCAAAGTCAACACTTACAACCACTGGTTTGTCGGAAATTTGCCAATCTGCGCAGCCAGTATTGTCGACCGCGACATGCTTGGGAGTATCAAGGCATCGGTCTCTTTGATTAATAACGCCATCTTGGTCTTGATCACGTAAATCATCAATTTGATGTCTATTAGTTTGAACGTTTGGAGATTCAGCACAACCAATAAGCAAAAAAGGAAGAAGCCCCATGATAAATAATCGCTTCATTACGACTCTCCTTCTTTTTGCCACTCGTCTGGATGTTCAACACGTAATGCGTACGTCAGCACGCCCATCGCGTTTAATAGTCGATATGCAGCAAAGGTGCGATCATACTTACTTCGGATATAGTTTTGTCTAGCAAGAAAGACCTCAACTTTGGCATCCAAGACATCAAGCAAACTGCGTCGTCCTACATTGAATTGCTGGATGTAACCAAGTTCAGCAATTTTTGCCGCATCGACATTTTGTTGGAGCAGGCGAATTTGTTGTTCCAACATTGAGTAAGCATTCCACGCTAGTTCAGTACCCTCTCTTACTTCACGTTCAGTTCGTACTCTTATGGCACGTGCCTCCTCTAAACGCCACGCCGAAGACTCCACTCGTGCATTGGTTGAAAAGCCACTGAAAATATCGTAATCCAGCGTCACCATGGCGCGCATATCTTCATCTGGACCCACTACGTTTCCTACGTTACGATTTTTGTTTGCATGCAGCTCCAATTTAACTTCCGGATAATAATCGCCTTTTTCACGTCGAATCTCTTGCCTTGCGGCGTCCATATCAATCATTGCAGCTTGAATCTCAGGATGGTTATCAACTGCTTGCTGAATCGCTGTATCAAGGGTGCTTGGGAGCAATCCACTGTCGAATTTTGGAAAGACCAATTCGCTTCCAGGCTTGCCTACTAAGCGCAAAAACTGTGTTTTCAAATCATAGAGGTTGTTTTGAGCCGATATTTGAGATGACTGTGCCGTCGCGACACGTGCTGAGATCTGTGCTAAATCTGAATTACTTGCCAACCCTTTCTGTTTTTTGTCTAACACGTCTTGATATATTTCTTGGTGCTCAAGCACATTCCTATTAGCCAATTGCAGTAACGTTTCTGCTTCTAATAGCTCCAAATATATTCTGACAACATCAAGCGATACATTTTCAGCCCTTGAAATCAGGGTTAGACGCTCAGCTTCAGCCTCATAGCCAAGGCGTTTTACATTCGCACTAGTACCGAATCCATCAAATAACAGCTGCGATACCCGAACGCCTAATTCGGTTCGGTTTAGTCGCCTATCATCTGGGTCGATATAATTACCATTGTTATAACGAGTCTCTTCAACACCTGCCGCAGCATACAGATTTACTTGCGGTAAGCGATAACCACTGGCTGCATCACCATCTCTAATTACCGATTGATACCTAGAGTACTGGGCAAGTACTTCTGGACTATAATCGATTGCAAATGCTACTGACTCTTCTAGTGAGATCGCGTGAGCTTGAGATGCAAACGCCACACACATAGACAGCATGAGCTTTGAACAACGCATACTTTTTCCTTGTCGTTATTATCGTTCTCGTAAAGAGTTCTGTTTCGCTCTCAGTATTGGTTTTAACCAATAACTCAAAACTGTTTTTTCCCCGGTTAAGATGTCCACTGCTGCCTGCATCCCAGGAATGACTGTAAAGGATTTTTGTTCGAGTGCTTGCTGATCCAGTTCAATGTGAGCTCGATAGTAAGCCGCACCATCCTCAGTTTGCAGCGCATCGGCACTGACATATGTCACTTTGCCTTTTTGTCCACCATATATAACAAAATCATAGGCCGAAAATTTAACTGTTGCCTCCAAACCTACTGAAATAAAAGCAATATCTTTTGGAGCAATCTTGGCTTCTACGATCAAGGCCGAGTTTTTTGGCACTAATTCCATAATGGGTTCTCCTGGACGAACGACACCACCAATGGTTCGAACGAACACATCTTTAACAGTTGCATCGACAGGAGAGGTAATTTGAGTTCTTCGAAGTTGGTCAGCAATTGCTTGTCGGCTTTCATTAAGTTGGGCTAACGTTGCTGAAACTTCATTGAGTTGTCCTTGCGCTTTAGTTCTGAAGTTGAGAGCGATACCACGATGGTCCGCGATTGCTTCTGAATACGCGGCACGTTGTTTTTGAGCAGACACTTTTGCACTCGATAAGTCGCCTTCCAATCGTATTACGTCGCGGTTGAGTTTCAAAAGTTCCACTTCAGCGACCGCACCGCTTTCCACAACAGACTTAAGAAGATCACGCTCTTTTCTTACAATGGTTAGGCTGCTCTGCAATGTACGGACACTAGACTGGGTATCACTGTATGCTTGTGCCTGCTGTTCAATGCGGAGCTTGGATTCTTCTAATTCAGATGTCACCTGTTCAAGTCGCTCATAGTAATTGGCCTTAGCATTAAACAACGCTGCACTTGAGTTATCATTAGTGACGATGTCGATAGGAGTAATAGTAACTTGGCTTTGCCAGTCGCTCTGTTTGTTATCGACTTTTACAGATGCCAACTCAGCTTCTAATCTCACCTTTTGCGCACTTAGGCTATCAAATTGCTTACCAGATTCTTGAAACGAAGCCCGAAATCGAGTGTCATCCAAAACAGCTAACGGTTGACCCTTAATAACCGAATCCCCCTGCCTGACAAGAATATTCTCGATCAACCCTCCCTCTAAGGATTGTATTGTCTGAACCGATTGGCTTGGTACCACAGAGCCTTCTCCAACGACTACCTCGTCTAAGGTTGCCCATGCTGCCCAGGCAACAATAACGACTACCAAGACTGCAATTATCCAAATGAGTTTTCGTGAACGGTAAGCCAATTGACGATTATTCCATTCGATGTGACTAGTGCTCATGATTACCTCCTTTTACGACAGAGATATTCTTTACTTTATGTTTGCTAGACCTACGCTCGAAGATTTCTTTTGGAGTGCCCTCTAAAACAATCTTTCCCCTCTCAAGGACGAGCACACGGTCACACAACGCCAAAAATGACTGTCTATGAGAACTAATCACCATGGTGATATCTTTGGGCATCCTTAACAGCGCTTGATAGAAGCGTTGCTCTGCTTGACTGTCCAGAGCACTAGTTGGTTCATCAAGAGCAAGCAGTTTTGGTTGACGATATAATGCACGTGCTAAAGCGACGGCTTGTCGTTGTCCTCCGGACAAGTTCCGTCCACCTTCTCCTACCTGCGTTTCTAACCCATTAACCAAACGTGGCATATAATCGTTTAGACCGGAGAACTGAATAGCATACGCTAGTCTTTTCTCATCAAACTGAGTATCGCCAAAGGTGATATTTTCGAACACAGACCCGAAAAACAGCACGCTATGTTGAGCTACCCAGCCCGTCGTTTCACGAAGGACACTATGCGGCCATAATTTTGAATCCAACCCCTCAAAATACACCTGACCACTGCTAGGAGCATATTGTTTTAACAGTAAAGACATCAACGTCGATTTACCCGCCCCCGCAGCACCGACTATGCCAACCCGCTCTCCTGCCTGGATTTCAAGATCAATGCCAGAAAGAACTTCAGACTGCATTTCGGGATAAATAAACCCAACATTATCGAGTTTAATTCTCCCTTTAAACGTTCCCCTTTCTAATACCTGATGATTGGTGTCCTCTTGAGGCAAACTCATGATTTGGTTTAGCCCTTCCATTGCAGTTTTCGACTGCTGATATCTCAGCATCAGCATTGATAACTGATTAATTGAACTTCCAGCTCTACCACTAAGCATGACAATGGCGATGAGTCCTCCCATCGTCAGTAGCCCCTCCGAAATCTGATAAACACCAAACACAATAAGTGACACCGTCACCACCTGTTGGCTAGATCGAATACTATGTGAAATGATATTGGTGTAGGTTCTTGAGCGGGTTTGCCAAGTAGAAAGCGATGCGACAACTTGCTCCCAACGCTTTTGGAGTAATCCTTGAGCGTTATTTTGTTTTATTTCGGAAAGCGCGTTTAGGCTTTCTATTAACTGTGCTTGACGCTGAGTTGAGAATCGAGAGGTTTCTTCAAGCGTACTTTCCACTTTGCGCTTCATAGCAATACTAATAGTGACCAGTAACAACATAACCCCCATAGGGATCAGCATCATAGCTCCACCCAACCAACCGATTAGCACCAAAAACAAGACCGTAAATGGTAAATCGACCAAGGTCACTAACGTCACTGAAGTCAAAAACTCTTTGACTGAATCAAAGTCTTGAAGCTGTCTCGAAAACGCACCAACCGATTGAGGACGGTTTTCCAACTTCATGCCCATTGTTTTACTGAATAGTTGCGAGGAGAGTTTGTTGTCAACATAGCGACTAGCCATATCGGTTACTGAACTACGTGACTCCTTTAGTATCCAATCAAACACAATAACAATAGCGACGCCGGCAGATAATACCCATAGCGTATTAAAGGCCTGATTAGGTACCACTCGATCGTAAACGTTCATCGTAAACAGAGGCACGACAAGAGCTAGGACATTAATAACAAAAGAAGCGACTAGGAGATCACGATACCATGACTTTACTTCTTTGAGCGTCATTAACAACCAGTGTGTAGGAGTTCGCTGTTTTAAATCCTCAGCACGTTGATCGACTTTACTGGCTGCGTTGATTTGCCATAAAGGTTTGTCAACACGAGTTCTGAACTCTGAAAAATCAACCGTTGATTGTTGAAAGTCATTCGCCACCTCAAGATACGTAACTTGCTGCCCGTCTATGCATGTAATAATTAACGGGGTTCGTTCTTTACTTTCGATGACTACACACGGCAAAGAGGCTTTGGTAAGCTCGTTAGTCGACAGCTCCATAATATCAATTTCATGTCGTTCCAATGCTCGAACAAACAAACTTTCTGATAGCTTACCGTCATCTAGAGGTAACCCTGATTTTATTTTTACTGGATGACAACGTACTTCAAAATGCCGACATAGCCATTGAACCGCTTCTAACCAATTATCCTTATTATTTCTCTCCACCGCATGTCCCTACTGCTTAAAGCGACCTATGACAAAATTAAGTTCTGGTCGTCTATCATTTTTTGGATTATATCGACCTCTGCGACACCTGAGGTGCTCGTTCCACCATATAAACTGTCTAACGTTGTATTTTCTAAAACGATATGGTGTTTAACATTAGTTCCATCTGGCTTGATGTCGATTCGTACGTTAGCTCCGTCTTGAATCAGGTCCATCTGTTGGTCGGCCTGAGTTGCTGTTGATACGCCTGACAAAATACCACTGAGGTCTATAGAGTCTGTATTTTTCTCTGTGTCAAAGTCTTTTATCGTGTCCGTATGTCCAATGATTCCCAATTCATCAGCACCAAAATAGAATGTGTCTGCCCCCAAACCACCGTACAGAGTGTCACTGCCATTACCACCATCGATAAAGTCATCCCCACCTCTTCCGTCAAAAGTATCGGCTTTATGAGTTCCTAGAAAACGGTCGTCTTCGGAAGCGGCTGTTGCACTGTCATTGATAGCAGTGTCATCGTCATACAATGTGATTTGGAGCTCTGTGCTTAAACCGTCTGCCGTATTTCCATTTAGTTCTGCACTCGGCTCAAGGGTTAAGGTGAAATCCAATGGATTATCAGTTGGTATGGCTGGATAACCAGTGATTGAAAGGTCAGCTACATCCGCAAAATCTACGATCCAATCGCTTCCGCTTGCCTGGCCTTTGGATAGGGTAATGTCTGTTGGTAGCCCAATAATGGTAAGTGTTCCTGTCTCTGCATCCGCAGGGTTAACCAAAGACATACTTAGACCTAATGGTATGTTGCCTTCCGCACTCGAATATATGGCGTCGTACTCAAGAGTTAGAATCGGCTCGTCTGGTTCAGGCGTTATAGATAGGTGAACCGTATCCTGCTTAATTGGTCCGGGGTCATAAACTCGATTGCCCAGTACTGTGTTTTGATCTAACGTATCCGCGGTGATGGTCATATCCATTTCGCCAAACGCGTTGCCAGCAAACAGTTCAATACTACTGATGGAACTTGCGCCTACGATTATTGTTGCCGTTGCTATATTACCCACTTGGACAAATTTGGCGGTCTTTCCATCGATTCGAATACTCTCTATTCCATCAATAGCATCCGGATCAGTCGTACCTTTAACGGTTACCACTATCGTTAGAGACTCGTCACTGTTGGTCTCAAGGCTGGTGATCTCTACAGGAATTTCAATAACGGCATCTTCATCTCCTGATACCGATTCTGGTAACCCAAAGAATTCAATATCATCACCAACGGGTTTAACACCCAGAGTAAAACTGGATTCCGTAACCCGAGTATCATTAGTAGCCAGTTCTTGTGTAATGGCTTTGAGTTCTAATGGAATATCACCACTGAAATCAAGTGGAGGTAAGATGTACGTGTCATTGAGAGTCGCTACATCTAACTGCCACTCATAAGTAGGTGAGCCATTGAAAGAGCCACCATCTAAACCATTGTTAGGGAGTAATTGATAGCTCGAACCAGATTTGATCACTACCACCGCCCCTTCGGGCACTCCAGATACGCTCAGAGACATGTTTTCCGATCCATCTTTGTCAATCAGATCAGCGTCTAGCGCAGCAAGAGATATATAACTATCTTCGTCCCCTAAGATGTCACTAGTCACAAGGTCGGCGGGATCCACAATAGGGTTGATGGAGATGACCTTCGTTACCGTTTTAGTTTGTGTATCAGATTCCGAAAGACAGTCGGTTTTGTCGGTAATCGACACACTAGCAGTTAATGACAAATCACCACTGTAATGTTCTGGCGGTACAAGCTTCACATCAGGTAGTTTGGTCACATCAGTCAATGTCCATGAGCCATCGCCATTGTCCACCAGCCAACTCGGGTTACCATCTGCAACAATCTGAGCTCCGTTGGAAACGGCTATCGTGAAGGAATTAACGGTTTCTTTACCAGTCGCAGAATCCCCTTCACCTACCACAGTCTGACCAAATTCGATTGAATCCCCCAATATCAACGTAAGGCCTATATCTGTCGTTACGTCTTCATCAATATCCGTAAATGCAGTAGACAAAATAATTTCATCTACCACAGGTCGAATTTCGATATTGATAGTTTGACTGGTCGTTAAAGAAGACCCATCACAAGCCGAAGTTTCCGTCGTTTCAACAGTAAAAGATAAACACCCAGCAAAGTCCTCATCTAAGCCTTTAATTTGCAAATTACTTAAGCCGCTCTGGCTTATGGAATAGCCGACTAGCTCTCCGTCATCGTCATATACTGGAATAACACCATTGCCCTGTAGTTCAACATCATCAGGTAATGACGAGGAAGGAACATAAAATGAAATATCGTTGTTTGGGTCACTCGCGATGTCAGGATTTAGAAGGCCCGATAGATCGAGTATTTCGGTCCCTTCATCAAACTCGATATCGTCACTGGCTTCAATTTCACCAGGAGGACCGACAGGGTCACAAGGTTTTCCACCACCGCCACTATGCCCGGTAATTTGTATTTGGAATACCCCATCAATGTATTTGGCGTCTTCGCCGTCGATCACTCGAGCTCGAACCACTATATCTAGCACCGGTGTATCCACATTGCTCTCTATTGACACACCATCGAGAATAAACTTGGATAGCTCTTGTACACTCTCACTCGTTAACCCTTGTGCAGAAATAAGCCAGTTGCCATCTGGCGTTTGTTGAGGTTCATTACCGGTACTATTTACCACTAGGTCATAGCCATTAGGCATTTCTAATATGATGTAATCTAGATATTCTGATCCGTCGATGTCTTCTTCAACAAATTTAACCGCTGCGGAAACATCCACTGGTGACCCGTCATCACTAGTAAACAAGTCGACAGACGTTTCCAAACGAGTATCGATCTCAACTCTTGCGTCTACAACAACGGTTAAATTACCTGAAATCATTTTAACGCTTGTAGCGCCCAATCCTGATGTATCCGTTACCTCATAACGAATAGGAAGTGAGAACGTTCCACTTAAATCTTCTGTTGCGACAACACTTAATCGCCCGCTGTTTAGTAAGCTGTCTAAAGTAGGTGTTGTAGAGTCTAGTAGGGTTTCAAGGTCTAATCCTGATGAAGGTATGGTAATCGCCGCGCCGTCAAAATAGAGCGTGAGGTCATTGGGCACTGAATCGATATAATACCCTGTCAGAGATTCACTCTTATCGTTATCTCCACTTATTCTAGGCTCTAGCTCCAGAGCTATTTGAGCATCTTCAATACCAGAAGTACCTACAGATAGTCCATCACTTTGATCAACGACGGGTAATAAATCAACTTGGATTGTATAGTCGAACGAACCTGAGTCGCCGTCGGGCTCCGTAGAAATAACCGTCGCATCAAAAGTAAAACGGCCACTAAAGTCCTCCAACGGTTTTATGAACAGTGAAGCCAATTCACTATTACTTACCTGATAAATATTCCCCGTTGTTGGATCAATTCCCGCGATAGTAAGCGCTACGGGATTGCCTGCACTATCTACGATTGAAACATCATCAGGTATATTGGTTATTAGGATGTTCAGCGTTTCAGAGACATCATCATCGGTTGTAACAAATTCAAAATCCAGAGGAACTAAACCATCTTCAAGGAAGCTACCGACTGTCCTGATAGTATTCGTGCCGCTATCAAATCCCCAGTGACCATTGCCAGCATCCTGTGCAATTGGCTCATCTACGACGCCTTTCAGATGAATATTGATTGTCTGAGTTTCGCTGAAAGCTTCGCTGTTTATTGGCGTCAACCCATCAATCGTCGACTCAATTGATACGGCAGTAACTTGAATTGAGAGCGACTCGGTAACCGAGCTAATATCTTCTTTTGGTACCAAAAGTGCTTGCGAATTAGCAATAGCATCAGAATCGACACGATAGGTGTTAGCAGAGATTAATTGAAAGCCAGTCCCCGTAAATGACCAACCATCTTGTACGACAATATCGTATTTCAATGTTTCCGAGCCATCTGTATCGGTTAAATTACCAAATATGGCATCTTTTAGATCAATCGTTTGATCTTCTAAACCTCTAATGTCTTTTACCGTTAGCTCTGGTTCGTCGGCATCGGGAGAGACTTCAATTACCACTAAGTTGGAAATCTCTTCCGTTTTGTCGTCTGGATTTGAGAAAGTACTACCTTTTTCTGTAGCAATCGCTTTGATATTGAAACTAAACTCGCCCGCTAAATTCTTTTGAATCGTCACGGTCATATCGTCTAACTGGCTTTGCGTATAGCTTTTTCCTTCGATGATTTTGCTACCATCAAGCTTAATCGTTACACCACTAGGTATGTTAGATATTTGATACGAAAGATTCTCTGATTTGTCGATATCTGTTAATTGAGCATCGATATTAAGGGAAAATGTTCGTCCAATGTCTTCGGTTAGATTGTATTCAAATTGCGAACTCGCCCAGTCAGGGGCATCTGCGACGGGTAAAACCGAAACTTCGAGATTTGCACTGGTTACGTCTTCATCTGCAACTCCAGTTCTGGTTATGGTGGCCCCTACAACCAGTGCGACAATACTCCCAGTAAGCGTCGTGTTTGACTCATTAAGTTTTGGAACATAAGTCAAATTGCCATTAGGAACGAAATAATCCCCCGTAGCCTTGACAATTTGCCCACCCGATAAGGTGACCACTCCACTCCCATCAGGTGTCAACGCTACGTTCCCAAAATAGAGAGTACCACCTTGTAGGTTGCTAATCGTAATTTCACTGACATTTTCGTTCTGATCGAAGTCACCAACATAAACTTTGATATCTAAGCTAGCAGTTTCATCTTCACGGATTTCAGTATTGGCAACGCGAATAACCCCTGAAGAGTCATCCAGCACCAAAGATGCTGTGCTGGTGACGGTATCACCATCAAAATCAGTGACAGTGAATTCGATGTCATCGATCAAAGCAGGAGTCGCATCGACATCACTATCGGTCGTTATGGTATACCGCCCATCAGAGTACAAGCTAAACGTACCGTAGCTTGAATTAGAGTCGTACTGGTTAGTAAGGGTAATAACAACAGGTTCTCCCCCAGAGAAATCATAATCAGTGGACTCGTATTTAAATGAAGTGACCGTCGCACCATCAACACCCATCGCGGATGCACTTAACAGATTACCTTTAAATGTTTCTCCCTCAATAAGCTCTAACGTGTTATCTGTTGAGGTCGGAATATCATCAGTGACAACAACCGTTAAATTAGTAGAGACTGATTGGTCACCATCTGCATCGGTCGCAAAAACGGGGAAATCTACGTCAAGAGTGTTGGCACCGTTACCACTTGGGTGATCAAGTGGCTTTGATAGGATAAATTCTGCAGACCCATCTACATTGAGCCGAATTCTAAACACTTCATCACCAGAATTCGCTTGTGTCCCAATAAACCAGTCGTTGATATCACGAGCAGCTAATACGATATTTTCTCCACCACTTTGGTAACCTGAACCGTTAAATGTTGCGATATCGACATCAAACGAAACGATGGTATCTGAACCTCGAATAAACGAAAGCGCTCCAGTATTTTTCACCTCTACTTCCGGTGATTCCGATAAGTTCGCCTCGTCGATCTCCAGTGATGTGGTAGAAATAGAAGGATCTCCCCCATCGTAGATTTTGACTGTAGATATTTCAGTCGTTTCAGTACCATCAAAATCTTTAGCAACAATAGGAAGCTTTATCGATAACTCATTTAGGCTTCCATCATCACCGTGATCAATCTCCTTAAATACACGGAATGAAAGTTGGAAACTAGAGGTTAAGCCTGATGCAACTGTGTAATCGTTAGGTAACGCTGCTCGGAATACGACGACACCATTTTCATCAATACCATCAAAGGTTTTGTCTCCATTATCGCGCCAAAAAATACTTAGCCCATTGGTAGTAATTGGAGAACCTCCACTATCGACGACTACATCACCAGTACTCACTCCTAAATCCACTTCAACAATACTATCGACAGACGCACTTAGAGTGAGCGTGCCACTATCACTTGTTGACGTACCATCAGGCGCCTCACCTATTGGCAATTCAGTTACGGCTAAAGATGTTGAACCTAAATTTGCTTGTCCCGAATCACTAACGGACACATTCAAGGTCAGTTTAGTTAAATCGTTATCAGAGTCTCTCGCTGTGACCACGAACGGGAGTTGCATAGGATCAGCGGTGTTATCAAGTTGCTGTTTGAGGTCAAAGGCATAATCAACGGTACCGCCAGTCTTTGCGTCCGGAGCCACAAACGATAAAACAAAAACGATATTAGACACATCCCCAACGTACCCCGTCAGAATCGAGCCTGAAGGACTTATGGTATAAAGCACTTCCTCGCCATTACTATAGACAAGAGGTTGTTCTGCCTTTAGAAAGTAAACAGAGGCATCATTTTGTTGGTTCGTATCTAGATCATCGGCACCAAGCCCTACTTCAAATTGTCCTGTTGCAGAAGCACTATTACTACTTACATCGGCTTCGGATACCGACGCATCACTATTTGACGTTAATACTGGATCGGAACCATCTTCTATTAGTAAAGTAAATTCCCCTGGCTGCAATTCTGTCCCATCAGTATCTTTTCCGCCTATCAACAACGGTAACTTCAATAAGTCATTTTTGTTGGGGTGATTTAATGGACGTTCTAAGATAACTTCTATATTGCCAGTGACAAATGTCGCGTCGCCCGATGCTACAGAACCTGTCAAAGTGATAGTAAAAACCGTTTCACTACCTGATTTCGCCGTAATGACGGTTGAATCATCATTTAAGCTATAGTCCAAAGTCATTAAACTTGAACCGCTCGTTAGCGATAAACTATCGAGCAGATTAAGCGTGGAACTCTCGAAAAATAGGCTATCGGGGTCGGGATTGTCTGAGCCCGGAGCAACCGAAAAGTGTGCATTAATTGTCTGCGGACGTAAATCAGCATCCGCTTCAATAAATGAAGTAGAACCGTCAGTAACATCTCCAGCCTCACCATCGCGAATAAATATAGTCGCGGTTGCCTGCCCAAAGTCGTTTTCTTGGTCCCCAGCGATATAGTCAAACTGAATTTTTGGGTTAGTCGAATCATCAAGATTTCTGCTGGCGGAAAAATTGTAGTGGCCATTAGCAAATACAGATAATTGACCTTCTGCCAAAGTTACAACAGTAGGAGTGCTACCATTGACAGCATAATCCACATTATCAATGGTTATTTGAGATATCAGTAACGTACCATCCAAGTCGATATCATTGTTCAGTACATTTCCAGATTTAACTTCACCTTCGGTAACAAAAGCGAAGTCATTAAATAGAAGTGGTTCAAGGTCGGCTATATTGATTGGTAAATGGCCGATAACTACTTCAGTAGTGCCATCAAGATCGGTTTGAGTACCTTGTATCAATATTGCGGTTTGAATTGCGTTTAAAGATGGGTCTTGGTCTATAACTTCTTTGAAGGCAATATTGACCGTATCACCAGAAAGTGTTGCTTCAAATACCGTTTTTCCGTCACTGCGTATACCGGTTATTGACGTGTCAGTGATCGATAAAGTGATCGTCAAACCAGTGGATGTTAATTGATCAATCAAAGATTGATTACTATAAAATTTAAAATCCGCTCCTTGAATTCTTACATCGGATTCTTGTTGTTGATTACCAAAAATACCAATAATCGTATCTGAGAAAGCAACGGATTCAGGCAACACAATGGTGGGCATATCGTCAAGTGCAGTATTGCCTACCAAGTTCGATACTTTTGCATCGAGTGTCCATTCGGTACTTTTATCGAGTGCAGATATGTCGATGTTGCTGACAACCCACGCTCCCGAACTATCCACGTCTCCCAAGAACTCTAACGTAGTCGTCCCATCGCTTACTACGACTGTGACGGGCAAGCCTTCTTCTACGAGACTGGTTGTTCCTTGTAGCGTGGAAAGATTACCCCCTCGAAAAGAAAGAATATTGAATCCTTGTAGAGTATCAATATCAATAATCGGTTTAACCGTATCAATGACCGATGTATCCGATGCTGAGGCTGGGTTTCCGGCAATATCGACCGTAGACGCAATAACCGTAACAGAGCCGTCATCGAATGATGAAAGATCAACACCTGTTATCGACCATTCACCGTTTACTATAGTCGCAGTTTGTTTTATCGGCTTCCCATTTAGTCCAGTAATCGTAATCTCGACCGTTTGACCATCTTCAACATCAATGACTGTTCCCGAGATCGTCGAGGCTGTAATCTCATTCTCATTGATTGCACCATCAACATCCTCAAAAGAAACTGTAATTGAAGCTTGCGTATCCTTAATGATGGTATCTGTTGATGTTGCAGGATTACCGGCAATGTCGATAGTGGAAGCCTCAATGGTTAATACTCCGTCGACTAAACCTGTGACATCAAGTGTATTAACATCCCATACACCAACAGCATCAACATTTGAGGTCCCAGAAAGCGTATTGCCTTGCTCATCTGTTATAACCCAATTAATGGGCTGACCCGACTCAACATTAGTGACCGTTCCTAGATATACACTCGAACCTACCTCTTGAGCGTTCAAGTAATCGTCGCCGAATCCGTCAGCTTCCACTGTAATTCCCGCCAAGGTATCTTTAATGGTACCGTCATTGGCGGAAATACTATTTCCAAAGTCATCAGATATGAAGGCTGTCACCACTAACGGACCTTCGACTAGCTCTGTTAACACCACGCCTGAAACAGAATATTGTTCATCCTGAGTAGTCGCTTGGGCTTGCACTGTGTTGCCATCTTGGTCGGTAATGGTTATCAGAACAACACGGCCATCTCGCACATCGGCAGCGCTACCTAGGATAGTGACATCTGGCACTTCAAATTGATTTTCGTAACCATCACCTCCGTCGAGAATCTGAACCGTTAATTGCGCCTGGTCTGATAGGATGTCGAGCGTTGTCGTTTCTGGCCTAGATTCTTGTGTATCGAATAATCCGGGTCGGGTATCAAACCCCGCTCGCGCAATGGTTTCATCCAAGGTTGCTTTCAGGGCGATGACAAAACCACCACTGTCGCTAGAACTGGATGAAATCGTATCTACAGTCCCTTGTGAATTAACGATGTTGTTAGATAAGTTATTTAAGGTTTGAGAAAGCTCACGTTCAATAGCAGCAATCTGAGTTTCAGATAACTGCACATCTTCCCCCAATTCCTCAACCTCTTGTCTAACAAGCTGAATTCCATCTAATAATTCCTCATCATCAGCTACTCGTTGCCACGAGCCGTCAGCGAATATTTTCCAAACCACATCGCCAAGCTGCATATAAAGAACCGGGACCATAGTAAAAACCTTATGCGACACTAAGTTATTCATTAAGAATAGTATTTCTTACAATCTCTGCATGAAATGTTGTAAAAATACGGTGTTATTCTCAGTTTAAATACTTATCAACATTCTTATCATTGCATTGATGACGAAAATTCTGGGCTAAAGATCGCATTTCCTACCAATAAACGTTACGAACCTTGTCTATTTACTAGGCTATGTATGATGTAGTGATTCATATAACCACATGTTTTTAATGGATAAATGAAAGGGAACTTCAATGGCAAAAATAATCTTGTACATGCCCACACCAACAACTGATCTGCTGTCTTACATTGAATATGGCGATCAACTTAACGACAAAGGCAATTTATCGACTTACGCTGGGCATCGGAAAAATCATCAATGGATTGAATATCTGCTAAACACTAAGAATAAAGAAGCGATCCAAATTTGGTATGAACCAAAAACTGTAATAAACGAATTAAAAACCATTTCTAACGACGACCAAATCTATATTCGAGGACATGGCGAACCTGGGAGCGAGTTTATTAAAACCTCAAAGGGTGGTAAGGAGCTAGGACATCGATTTGTTGTTGATCGATTGAGAGAAAACGGTTTACCCAAATCTTTTAGAGGAAAGATAAAGTGCTATAACTGCAATAGTGGCTCGTGGCTCAACGGAAAACGCAGTTTTGCACAAGCACTGGCGGATTACATGTATGGCTGGGGTTATGACAAATGCACCTATTACGGATACAGAGGAAAACTTGATTCGTACTATAAACAAGGTACGCAAGGCGTACACAAGTACATTCGCGAAGGAGCATGGGATGTGAATCAAGGTATTTGCAGGGCTAGAGATGGCCGGGTACAGATAAAACCTCAGGCTCTTAACCCCACTCAATGGGAGTCTCTATCAGGTTAACGAATACAACTAAGCGACGCACATAGCGTCGCTTTTTACTACATTCGCTTTAATGGCTTGACGACACTATCTAGCCCTTCAATTTTCAGCGCCAAGCACAGCTGAAGCAACTCCCCTAACTCGCCATTAGGCCAACCTTTTTTGTCAAACCACAATAAGTACTCTTCAGGTAAATCGATCAATACCCTGCCCGCATACTTACCGAACGGCATTTGAACCCTAGCGAGCTTTACTAAATTTTGTTTATCTAACATTTTATTCTTGGGACTAATCAGGTTCTTTTATGGTGAGTAATCTTAAAGATGTTCAACCAAATAGCAATATAAACAAAGAGGAAGAAGACAATAGTTAAAAACTAAGCAGCGAATCGCAGACCTCAAGGTCAAACACTTCTCTAGGATTTAAGTTCGGAATTTCTACTCACTCCCATCTTTCGGATAGAACACAGCCAACCAAATTGTCAATGAGGACTCTGAGGTGGACTTTACTCGATGCTTGACGTGTGCTGGTATATCAATGTAATCACCAACACCTAAGGTCACAAAAGTACCGTCATAGTACTCAATAACACCTTCTCCTTTCAAAACAGTCACCCATTCATTTTCGGTTTGATCATACCAATCACCAATTGGTGTAAAGTGGCCATCTGAAACGATACGTTCAATTCTCACTCCCTCAGAAGCAATGATGTCTTCAAATACTTCATTGGTTAAATCTTTTGGAATTTCACCAAATATATTTCCTCTCTTCAATCCCATTTATCTATTTCACTCTAGTTATGTAACCAACTAAAATACTTACAAAATTTTTGCTTGTAAGTTAAAGCTCTATCGTTAATAAGATACTATAATCTAAACAAATAGAAACATAGAGTTTACGAATCATTTTCCATTTTGGTTTCTGATTTATGTCATTTGGAACAACAACGATAATAGGACATACATGAACTTTGAGTTTGGACTCGTAGGTTTTGCGGCGTTAATTTGCGTAGGCATTCTGTTACATCACCCTTCTCGTACTCTTGGCTTACCTTCTCTTTTGATCTTTATGGCGGTAGGTCTGGTCATAGGTAACGGTGAATTTGGTTTCGTCTATGACAACTTTACACTTACTTCTGCAATCGGGGCGATTGCATTAAATATTATTGTCTTTGTCGGAGGTTTGAGTACTTCGACACAAAGCATCAAAGTGGCTTATAAAGAAGGTGGCGTACTTTCCTCTCTTGGAGTTGTATTTTCCACTGTTGTCTTCGCGGGTATTATCTATGTTCTCTTTGGTCTCCCGCCGGTGCATTGTTTATTATTTGGGGCAATAGTTTCCTCAACGGATGCAGCTGCGGTCTTCTCTATCCTTGAATCCAAGAAACTAAAACTCAAAGAAGACACTGACACTATCTTAGAATTCGAATCAGCAACTAATGACCCTGTCGCTTTGATACTAGTCGTATTGCTGACCAGTCTTGCCCTTACTCCCGATACGGTTCCTTCAGTTACAAGTATCGGAATCGAGTTATTACTGCAGATCTTTGTCGCGCTAGCTATAGCCATTTCTATCGGTAAGCTATGTACTCACCTGTTAAACAGCATCAAACTTGAAGAATATGGGCTAATCCCGGTTTTCATTTTAGCTTCCGCAGTGCTAGCAATGTATGGAAGTGATTTGCTCGGTGGCAATATTCTACTCGCTTCCTATGTCGTTGGAGTGGTCATTGGCAACGGCGTAAAACGTGGTATGGAAGTCAGTCGCCACTTTTTTAATAGTCTTTCGTGGTTAGCTCAAGCAATACTCTTTGTCGCTTTAGGATTACAGATCTTCCCTCAAGAACTATTCAAAGTGTTCTGGCAATCCTTGCTACCTGCTTTCTTGTTGATTCTTGTAGCAAGACCGATAGCAGTACAGCTATGTTACCTGCCTTTCAGAAAAGCCAGTTGGCAAAAACGTTTATTTATATCTTCTATCGGATTGAAAGGAGCAACACCTATCGTATTTGCACTAATTCCTGCAGCCGCAGGGGTTGAAAATGCGGTTACTATGGTTCATATGGTGTTCTTCATTGTTGTAATATCGGTGTTCGTGCAAGGTGGGGCGATTGAAGTGTTGGCAAACAAACTCAACCTTAAAGAAGTTAATACACCAGAAGACTAAGCACTTATTCTATATACACTCGATTGTTTAAGAGTCTATAAAACAAAAGAGCCAGAGAAACTCTGGCTCTTTTAGTTCACAAAAACCTTATTCAGCTGGTTTATTGTGACAATGCTCAATAGCAGTTTTCATCAGCTCTAGTGCAGACTTGTCACACGGTGGCAATGCAGCATCGCTAGTGCCAATTGGCTCGACTCTTTCGCCCCATTTGATGTAGCTAGCGCCCCACGTCAGACCCGCACCAAATGCGGCTAGCAACAAGTTATCTCCTGGCTTAACTCTTCCTTGCTCCATTGCCTCACAAAGAGCGATTGGCACAGTCGCAGCGGAAGTGTTGCCATATTTTTGAATATTGACGAATGCTTTATCTTGGTCGATTCCAGATAAATCACACAAGGTTTGAATGATACGGATATTAGCCTGATGCGGAATCACAACATCAATATCTTCTTTAGTAAGGTTAGAACGAGTCAAAACAGTATTCGCTGCCGCCCCCATTCCTTTTACCGCTCGTTTGAAGATCTCTTTACCAATGAAGTTGAACTCAAAGTAACCGTTATCTGCTGCGAATCTCTCCATAGAAGTGCCAAATTTTGGCACAGCGAGAATATCGCGACCTTTTGCATCACAACCAATTTGTGCATCTTGAAGTCCGACTTTACTTTCAGTACGAGAGAGCACTGCAGCACCTGCCCCGTCACCAAATAGTACGGCGGTATCACGCTCACTCCAGTCAATAAAGAACGAAAGTCGCTCAGCACCAATAACGATGGCGTTACGATAGTTACCTGACTGAATCAGTTTTGTGGCCGTTTCAAGGCCATACACAAAACCTGTACAAGCCGCATTTAAGTCAAACGCAGCGGCTGCTGGAACACCTAAGTTTTGCTGAACTCGTGATGCTGTATTGGGGATCAAAGAATCTGGAGAACACGTAGCAACGATAATCAAATCAACTTCATCTGCCGTGATTCCAGCACATGCCATTGCATGTTTAGCAGCAACGGTTGCCATTTCAGAGGTGTTCACATGGCTAATGCGACGATTTTCTATACCAGTACGGGTTCTAATCCACTCATCGGATGTTTCCATTACAGTGCTAAGATCGTGGTTAGATAAGATCGCTGGTGGAAGGCACTTACCCCAACCAGTGATTTCGGCGTAAAATGTTGTCATTCTGTACCTATTTTTTTATAGTTTTCGTCAATCGAGATAGACAAATAATATCAATCAGCTCACTGTGATAAGTTTCAATAATAACTTGTCTATCCCGACTCTAAGAGCTTCGAGTATACTCATAATCTAAGGCTCACAGAAGCCTAATTTCATAAATTCAATTCACGGTTGGGAGAGACCATGTCGACTATCAATACCCGTTGCCCATCATGCAATGGACTTAATCGTTTACCCGCAGAAAGAATCACCGAGTCACCTAATTGTGGTCGTTGTAAAGCACCGCTTCTTGATGGCCAACCAGTTGAAGGGACGCTAGACAACTTTTCCGCACTTTTAAACAGTAACCAACCTGTTGTTGTCGATTTTTGGGCCACGTGGTGCAATCCTTGTGTTGGTTTTGCGCCCGTGTTCCAACAAACCGCCGAAGAACGCAAAGGACAAGTACGATTCGTGAAAATTGATACAGAGCAACAGCAACAACTGGCAGCTCAATTTCAAATCAGAAGTATTCCGACCATTATGGTGTTTAAAAATGGTCAGCGCGTGGATGTGATCAATGGTGCCCTGCCAAAAGGTCAATTCGACCAATGGTTAGAGCAAGCTATTGCAAAATAACCACCATAGAGCGCAGAAGCGCTCTATCTTTCTTCATTCGATTGCATGACTTGTTTACGATATGCACTTGGCGAACTACCCATATGTTTTGTGAACCTATGGGTAAAATTGAACGGATCACGATATCCTAATCGCTCCGCAATCATGGCAATTGACCAATCGTTATTTCTTAGCAAATCACACGCTTTTTCCATACGTAGATTAATGAGTCTTGCTCGTGGTGACACGTTGTAAAGCCGTTTACATATTCGTGCGAGTTGCTCTTCGCTTAAAAATGTCTTATTCGCCATAGTTTTAACAGTCCATGGTAGATGAAGCTGACCTTCAATTTGGCTGAACAAAGCTTGTACTCGGACTGTCGAGTCAGTAGGCTGCGACTCAAGTCCAGTTATAATACGGCACACTTCCCCTACTAGCAGTTTTCGATAACTTGCTCTGCCACCAATTTCCAAATACAGGAGTGTCATTAAGGCCCAAATCCGTTCACAACCATGAAATGGCAGTACTTTCTGTCCTAAATCAGATAAAGCTTGCCAGCGTGGTCGGTCTTTAGGTAGAAACCAGATCATGCGCCAATGTTTATATTGAGGGTTGATCTCAAATCGATATGGTGTGTGTGCTGGTAATACGACTATCGAGTACGGCTCGATAGGAGCAACAAAATCCTCCGTCATCAACACGCCACCACCTTCGATTGTAAATAAGACTGTGTGTACATCAATGCCCTTGCGCTCCACATGGTAGCCTTCAATCAAGTTTGCCATTCCAGCCATGAAGATATCTTCAGGAATGAACTCGGGGATATCGTTGGACGAAAGAAAGCGTTCTTCACATGCCTCCGATAAAAAGACTTCATCTACCCACTCAGATTTGATGTTAAATTCATCAATGACGGATTCGCACAGGTTTTGTCTATTTTTGAACATGGTTTTGATGTCTCAATTTTCTTATATTACCACCGTTTATATGATTCAAATCACACTTTCAGGAGGGCTGCTATGACAACTAAAACCTATCTTAAGTCATCTAACAAGGCTTCTCAAAACCATCTTCTCTCTTCTGTGGTAAAGCTTGGTTTCCCCGTCGCAATTCAAAGTGCACTTGTTGCAATTTTGGCACTAGCGGACGTACTGATGGTCAGTGATTTTGGTAAGGAAGCAACTGCTGCAGTAGGCATTGCCTCTAAATGGCACTTTGTCGCTATTATGATCATGGCTGGAATGGCTTCAGCCAATGGTGTACTTGTTGCCCAGTATTGGGGACGTAACGACAAACGTAGCGCCAAAACTATCACCCAGCTTTCAATGGAGTTCGGTGCAAAGCTGTTAGTACCCGTGACATTAGGTATCACGCTCTTCTCCAGTTTTATTATGATGCTGCAAACCAACGACGCTACCGTTATTGAGCTTGGCGCTACCTATTTATGGTATGCGTTTCCGGTACTTATATTGACTCACGTGGTGATTGTAGCGGAATCAGCCATGCGCTCATCCGGTGACGCTGTCACACCTTTAATTCTTGGGGCTATGACAATCTTTATCAACATTGCCCTCAACTTCTGGTTAATTAAAGGCGGTATGGGTGTCCCTCCAATGGGCGTAGCCGGCGCTGCATTAGCGACAACGATATCCAGATTACTTCAGGTAATTTTCATCTGGGTTTATCTCAACCATCGTAACCATTGGCTTCTTACAGAAGCGAAACTTGAGAATACCGAACGACTCTGGGGTTCTTATAAAAAACTCGCGGTGCCGACCACACTTAACGCTATTTTATGGGCAATGGGTACACTTATGTACCAAGTGATATTTGGTCATATGGGCACTACCGAGCTCGCTGTTTTTAGCATGATGGGACCATTTGAGTCGCTGTGTTATTCGTTGTTTTTTGGTATTTCGGTAGCCTGCTCTGTGCTACTTGGTCAATCCTTAGGCAGAGACGAATTTGAACAGGCATTCAGTATGTCTAAATTCTTTATTAAAGCGGTATTCTTGTTTGGCATCGTCACTGGAGCGATTCTACTACTTGGTCGTGAAGTCATTCTTGAGTGGCTGAACTTAACCACCGATGAACTTTATCCGCTTGCTGCTCCCGCTATGTTTATTCTGTGTAGTGCGATATGGTTACGCATGCTGAACCTTATTATCATCAACGGTATTCTACGAGCCGGAGGAGATAATAAGTTTTGTTTAAGAATGGACTTCATCGCAATGTGGACTGTGGGACTTCCGCTAACCGCAACCGCAGCGTTTGTATTCGGACTTGAATTTCAGGTTGTCTATGCCTGTATGCTTTTTGAAGAAGTCGTTAAGTTTGCTTTGTGTTTCCACCGTTATTTAAAACGCTATTGGATGAATAATTTAACCGTGGTTAGTGCTTAGTAATCTGTAAATGCAAAAAGGCTTCACTTGTTTAGGTGAAGCCTTTTGCTATATGTTACTAGAGTACGTAAAGCTGTTACTTAATCCGTATTTTCCCCAGCCTGCTGCATCAAATAACTTGTCGTTGGTTCAATAGTATTAATCAGTTTTTCTACTTGGAGTATCGCCTCTATAGACGTGCTGTTTTTGCGGTAACTGATAAATAAAGGACGAGACCAAACCTCAGACCCGTCGACTTGATAGAGCTGTCCAGAGTCTAAGAAAGGCTCTACAAGTGAAGATGGCAAATACGCACAACCACCCTTCTCAAGAATAAAGTCCAACGCAATTCGACCTGTTGAAGTGCGTAGATATGGTGCTGGAATATTTGGATGTCTGTCCGCATGCTCAAAAGCAAATTGTGTACCCCAGTCCACATATACATATTTATCTTTAAAAGCATCATCAAGCTCGCGTTGCTCTGTTGAAACCAGAACTAACGTCAATTCAGCAATCTGATGGCTTTTAAACTCCTCGACTTTAAATGGGTCGAATGAGAACGCAAGATCTAGTGTACGCTCAAGTAGTTTCCTATTTAGCTGCTCGCGCCCCAGAGACTCAGCCACAAAGCCATAACCCGTTAATGAATCAGTGACAACACTTAAACAGTTTTGCAGATAGGCGTCCCAAATATTAGGTGTACCGCCAATCGTCAATTGCAACGCTTTATTGCTCTCTAATGATAAGTCAAACGTCGCTTGCTTTAGCGTCGATACCATTACTTCTGCGTACCCTATTAGCCTTTGGCCAGCCGACGTTAGTTGGATGTTGTTTCTGTGCCTTGTAAACAGCCGAGTATCAAAGTATTCCTCTAGTTGTTTGATGCGAGCACTCACAGCGGCCTGAGTTATATAGAGATTTTCTGATGCGCGGCCAAAGTGCTTTTCCTTCGCGACTTCGAGGAAAGTTTGAAATACTTTTACGTCCATAAAATGACTCTTAAACAGATTCTAAGTAGTTGAGCTAACGAAAAAGTTAGCTCAGTATTCTTACACAGTTATGCTGTATTAAGCATAAAGAAATTTTGTGATTTCGACAAAAACAATTCGTTTCCTTTCTTGCCGTTTTCACACTATTTTCAGCATCGAACCAACACGGGATTCAACCGGTTTAGTCGACTTTTCTTTGGATTGTTGCGGAGCCACCTGAATTACCTTGCTTTACTACCTATTTGCTTTGAGGTCTCTATGACTGAAACTCAATTTCGCCACGGCAAGAAACGTTTTTATGATGCAGTAAAGTTTCCACGCGGATTCGCTAAATCGGGAGATTTTACACTTTTGGAAGAAGACATCTTAGTGACTTATGGTGAAACTATGCTTGCGCTTGAGCGCGGTGATATTTCACCAGAGAACGCTGAAGAGAAACACTTCACTAAAGTGATCGTTAACCCGAGTAAGGCGAAATCTAAACTGGAACATACTTGGCTTAAATACGTTCGCTTAGCGCGCGGAAGACGAGCGTTCCACACTTTAAATAGTAAATCGAAGTATCACGAAGCTTCGAAAGACTATGATTATGATATGGATAACGATGACGTTCTAGAGCCAGCATAAGTATTGTGATCTTTCCTCCTAAACGCAAAGTAGAGCCAAGTGCTCTACTTTTTTTTGCGCCGTAAACGCTCGCATATTCTTCCTAACCTCAAATCACAAAAAACCGCCCGAAGGCGGTTTAATTAGTCAATCAGAAACGCTCTGCTAGGGTCTACATAGACTTTGTCGGCCATCGCTTCACGTCCTAATAACATCATATATGACATATCCTGACGATTACTTAATGTAATTTCAATTGGCCACTCTCTATCCCCTAATCGGAATAGTGTTTGAATCACACAACGTTGCTCTGAGTCACCGTTGGATGATTTGATGCGCCTTGAGTCGTGGATAAGTGACTCACAGTGTACGATTTCTTCCAAATGATAGATATCTGGATGAAGATCGTATTGAACATACATGCGCCCGTCACGTTTGAAGCGTTCAAGGTTGTCCACATGAAGAGATGAGGTTTTAGCCCCAGTATCAATACGAACTTCGAGATCGAAGATTCCCAACTC
This sequence comes from Vibrio mediterranei, assembly GCF_900088415.1. Taxonomy (GTDB): domain Bacteria; phylum Pseudomonadota; class Gammaproteobacteria; order Enterobacterales; family Vibrionaceae; genus Vibrio; species Vibrio mediterranei. Next base: position 204,216 of record NZ_FLLQ01000001.1, on the reverse strand, counting down.
AGGAAGACTGCACACTTCCAAGTTACCAATTATCATTCTGTCATTATATGTGTTTGGCATAGTGTTACATGCTCGGTTCTACAGGAACAATCGATTCTTGCATGATTTCGATATGTTCAAATACCTCTTCTGCGCTATCTCCAAAATACGCAATGTGATACATAGCTTCACCTTCCTGTACTAAAGGAATGTTCTGCTTACCAATGATGATCCCCGTACGGTTGGATTTTACTTGGCTGATATTATTTCCTAGCGGGCCATTGATATCTGCCAATGTTTCGCCTTTCTCAACCATAGAGCCAAGTTGTACGTACTCTTTAACAAATCCACTCGCATCTGCACGAGTCCAATCACTGCGGTTAGCGATAAACGGCTCAGTTTTCGCTTTAGAGACACGCTTACGAATCATGCCAAGTGCTTTGAGCACTCTCAAAACGCCTTTAACGCCAGTCTGAATCGATAGTTCATCAAAACGTAACGCTTCACCGGCTTCATAAAGCAGCACTCGAGCACCATGATTTACAGCAGCTTCGCGTAAAGAGCCATCACGGATGTTGGCATTCAACAATACTGGTACTGCAAATGCCTCCGCTAGACGCTTAGTTTCTTCATCTTCAAGGTTGGCACGAATTTGTGGCAAATTAGAACGATGAATCGCGCCTGTGTGTAAATCAATACCATAATCACAATGTGCGACAATGCTTTCTAAGAATGTATGAGCTAGTCGACCAGCAAGAGAACCTTTCTTCGAGCCAGGAAAACAGCGATTGAGGTCTCTGCGATCTGGCATGTAACGGCTTTGGTTTAATACGCCGTAGACATTCACCATAGGTACATAAATTAACGTACCATTCTGGAGTTTTAGGTTCTCTGCGATAAGACGACTGATGATTTCGATACCATTCAACTCGTCACCATGTACCGCTGCACTGACAAACACCACTGGGCCTTCTTTTTTAGAACGAATGACCTGTACTGGTATTGATACTTCTGCATCGGTATATAGCTTAGCTACTGGTATATCTATTTCTTTACGCTCTCCCGGGCGTATTTCTACGCCCGCAATGACAAGCTCTTTTGCCATTTAACCACGTCCTTTTGTTTTGTTGTTGTTAGGCTTGGCATTTTTCTCGATAAACTCGTAAATTAAGCCCGCCACATCTTTACCTGTCGCGTTTTCAATTCCCTCTAGGCCTGGTGATGAGTTAACTTCCATCACTACTGGGCCATTTTTCGATTGCAGAATATCAACACCACACAGGTTCAGTCCCATCGCTTTAGCCGCAGCTACAGCAGTCGCGCGTTCTTCTTTAGAAAGCTTAATAAGCTGAGCACTACCACCGCGATGTAGATTTGAACGAAACTCACCTTCTGCCGCTTGACGTTTCATCGCCGCAATCACTTTGCCACCAACGACAAAACAACGAATATCAGCGCCATTAGCTTCTTCAATGAACTCTTGTACCAAGATGTTAGCTTTAAGACCCATGAACGCTTCGATAACACTCTCAGCAGCTTTGTGAGTTTCTGCAAGCACCACACCGATACCTTGAGTACCCTCTAACAGCTTAATGACAAGCGGTGCGCCACCAACATTCTTGATAAGATCTGGAATATCATCTGGCTTACTAGCGAAACCAGTTCTTGGCAGACCGATGCCTTTGCGTGATAGCAGTTGCAATGAGCGCAGCTTGTCACGTGAACGGCTTATCGCAACCGACTCGTTTACACAAAATGTACCCATCATTTCAAACTGACGTACTACTGCCGTTCCATAGAACGTAATAGATGACCCAATTCGTGGAATGACTGCATCGTATTGAGGTAACTCCTCACCCATATAACGGACTTTAGAGTTACTACTAGTAATATCCATATAGCAATGCAGGGTATCAATGATATCCACTTGATGTCCCCTCGCTTCCCCTGCTTCTTTTAGGCGGCGAGTTGAGTACAAGTTTTCGTTGCGAGATAGAATCGCAATGCGCATGGCAGTATCCTCTTATAGATGTTTAGTTTTATGAGTGTGAAACCCCGGTATCGGACGACCGGAAAGAGCGTGCACCTTAAGAGTTTAGTCGATAAAAATACAACGATTGTTTTTGACCGTTACGACAATTTATTTTTATCGTTAATTACGCAAATTTGGGGCATAAAAAAACCGGCTTTCGCCGGTTTTTGTTAATAAATTCATTCAGATAAAAGGTATGTAATCAAAGTGTTAGAATGAATATTACTTATTAGCCATTTCTTTCTTAACCATTACTACTGCTGCAACTACGAAAGTAATGATGAGTGCTAACTCCATTGAGTTCCCCTTAGATTAAAAAGTTATTTCATACATAAAATTAAGTGCTGGTACCATTTTATCAAAATTACAACAATTTCATACTTTTTATTCACTGCTTAAGGAGATCCAGATCAAAAAAGAGCGCATTATGCGCTCAATTGTTATCAATGGTAATCCAATGTTAATAAAACATTATTCCGGATACCCTTCTGGGTTTTGCGATTGCCACTTCCAACCGTCAGTTGTCATATCTTGTAATGATCGTGTAGCTACCCAACCTAAATCTTTATTAGCTTTACTTGGGTCTGCCCAGCACTCCGCAATATCGCCAGGGCGACGCTCTACAATCTTGTAAGGAACTTGTTTTCCTGAAGCTAACTCAAACGCCTTAACCATATCTAATACACTCGAACCATTGCCCGTCCCAAGATTATAGACGTGCAAGCCTTTTTGATTATTCAGCGTCTTGAGAGCCGCAATATGGCCATCTGCTAAATCCATAACATGAATGTAGTCACGAACACCGGTACCATCTGGCGTCGGATAGTCATTACCGAATACCGAAAGAAATTCACGACGTCCAACAGCAACCTGTGAGACGAATGGCATTAAGTTGTTAGGGATGCCCTGAGGATCTTCACCCATTTCTCCGGTTGGATGTGACCCTACTGGGTTAAAATAACGCAGCAAAGTTATCGTCCAGTCTGGGTTGGCTTTCTGGAAGTCTGTTAAACACTCTTCAACCATTAACTTACTTCGGCCGTAAGGGTTAGTCGCACTTGTTGGAAAACTCTCTGTGATAGGAACAGAAGCTGGATCACCATAAACCGTTGCAGATGAACTGAACACTAAGTGCTTAACTCCGGCTTCTCTCATCGCGTCTACTAAAACTAACGTACCGTTAACGTTGTTATCGTAATACTCAAGTGGCTTTTCAACAGATTCACCAACCGCTTTTAATCCAGCAAAATGAATAACTGAATTGATATTGTGCGCTTTCAGAACTTCCAGTAGCGATGATTTATCGCGTACGTCACCTTGGATAAATGTAGGTCGTGTACCAGACACTTTTTCTATTCTGTCTAGCACAGCTGCTTTTGCATTGTATAAGTTATCGAAAATGACCGGCGTCATACCTGCATTTATTAACTGTACACAGGTGTGGCTACCTATGTAACCAGCCCCACCAGTAACTAAAATATTCATTTGCCAACTCCATGTCTAATCTACAAAGGATTATATGCAATCGAAACTGAATTACGACCATCAATGGTGAGAATTACTCTAATTTATCTTTAATTGATTGATTAATAGGCGATTGCCAACTCTTCAGGGTACCCTCTACTCAACGCGATTTGTTTCGCCCGAGCTTCAATAGCATCAACGTCCTCAATTATTGAGTCCACGTCATTAACTGTAGTGGCAGGAATACCAAACCATTTTTCAGCGATCTTCTTACCGGCAAGCAGCGCAGAAGAGGCTTTCACAATTTCCAGTCGAGCGTAACATTCTCCTTCGAAGCTTACATCTGCAGCTCGAAGGCTTGGGTCGTTGCCCGGAATTTGCTGCGCACCGTACAAAGGTGTTCCAGCTGGCTGAGCTGTCTCAAAGCAAGGAATATATTGACTAAGGTGTTGTATCGCGTTGCAAGCTCGCTGTGTTTGAACTTCCAAAGACCAACCTTTGTCGACTTTGTTAATTAGGTTTTGCGGCAATTGAGGCTGTGCACTCTCTGATGTGGACTGGACAAGTCCTTCATTAAATAAAGTAATGTTCTTAGTCATACCATGAAGTTGAAAGTACCCGCCAGGGTAAGGCGTCAGCTGAGCCATACCTTGTGGCGTACCACGTTTGCCATGAAAAATAATTTCTGGCCATTTTTCATTCTTATGACTTTGCCACTGAGTAACATAAGCGGCTTTAAACTCAACAAGACGCTTTCGCGATAATCTCAGTTGGTCATCAATAATGCCTGTTCTAAAGCCACAGGCATTAATGACAAAATCAAAATGAGCTTCACGACCATTTTCAAATTGTAATGTATACCCCTCACCCAATTGAAAAACACACTGAATGCAGCAACCCGTATGAATGTCCAGGTTTGTTAAGTTATTAGAAGAGAGCTCAACTGATGCCGCCACGCGAAATAGACTTAGGCCGTATTCCTGCACTACGTAAACCGGATACTTAAGCTTGTTCAAATCAGCATGCTTTGCGAAAGGTATTAACCACTCATCGATCGTGGAAGGTTTTTTTGGAGCTTCAAGAGATGCCAAGGCTTTCAATTGCGCAAAGCTAAACTCATGAAAATAGTCTTCAGGACTACCCAGTACTTGGTTAGCTGGATTCGCTTTCACTAATTGTAGGTAGCTTTCTCGAAGTAGTTCTAAACGAGGTAACAAGGACTCCGGCGTACCATCATCATTTTTTGGGACGGCTATAACGGTGGGACGCTTATTGACTGTAGCGGGAAAGAACTTCACGAAGTCTATCGACTGAACTAGCAAATCGAGACATTGTTGCTGGGAAAGCTCACGATACAGATTGCCACCAGCATGCAGATGACAAATTGGTGGGCCGCTAACTAGGTTGTTGTTTTTTTCAAACAGCGAAACACTTAGCCCTTGCTTTGCTAGATAAAGTGCCACTGTCGAACCAGCCACACCTCCACCAATGATTGCAACTCTTTTACCGCTGGTTGCCACCGCTAAATCTCTGTTCATCGCTTAGTTATCGGCGTTATAAAGGAGGTCAATTTTAGCCTTTTAATTTATTAAAAAAAATCACTATTTTTGTGATGTTTTTCTTGACAGTAATTCAGTGCATAACTCAAACCAATGTGTATTTTGAGTGAAATTCCTTTCCATTACCGATAAATCAATGGTTACAGTTTTATGCCAATAATTTTACTATCGAGTTATCCAAGACTTTATCCACCGATTTTGTGGATAACTCATCAAAATCGGTGGCTAACTATTAAGCAAACTGCTTCTGACTTGTAGTAAGCATCTGTCGTATCAATGAAAATAACACTAGTGCTAACGTGACGAAAGCGATTGCAGGTACCATTACCCACGTGGATAAATGCCAACTCCACGGCAATTCAAAACCGAACTTCATGATCGATCCAACTACGACTTCTGCGCCAAAAGTAGCGACGAAACCAGCTGTTATCGCCATAATGCCGTACTCAGCCCATATTGTCCGAACAATTCGTTTTCGACTGGCGCCAAGTGTACGGTACAGACGAATCTCTGCCTGTCTTTGAGATAAGCTCAAACGGAGTAAAGTAAAGATGAGTAACACCCCAGATAAAACGCCCAATGCAGCTAATACGGTAATTGACCAGACTATTTGGCTAAGTAACCCTTGAATCTTCTCTCCCATCAACCGAATATCCATTAAACTCACCGTTGGATGATTTCGTGATAATTCTCCAATCAGAGCATTATCTTTGTCTTCTAGTCGAAAGCTCACTAACCACGCACTTGGGATATCAGCCAACACATCAGGGGTAAAGATGAAGTAAAAGTTTGGTTTCATATCGCGCCACTCAACAAAGCGAATGGAGTTGATTTTTGCCGTTACTTTTTGCCCGTTGATAGTGAATCCAAGTTCATCCCCAAGTTTAAGATTCAGGTTTTCAGCGACCTCTTTCTCTACTGAAACACCGTTAGTTTCAGTCCATTCACCCTCAAGAACCTCGTTATAGGTCGGAAGAGATGCAGCGTAAGTAAAGTTAAGCTCTCTACTTAAGGCATCTTCTTGTTCTAGCCCTTGTTTTTGTCGAGACTGAGCGTCTTCCCCATTAATCTCAGTCAGTCTGCCTCTAGAGATAGGAAACGCCTCTGAACGCTGGATGTTGTTGCCGTCGAGTGCATCTAGGTAAGTTTGCTTCTCATGCTCGCCTATATTAAGCGCAAACGCATTAGGAGCGTCTGCTGGCAGTGTACGCTGCCAATCGCTTAATAAGTCACTTCGAACTAACCAGATGGTCGTTAACAACATTAATGACAGACCTAGCGCACCATATTGTAGTCCAGTATGGCGCTTACTACGGTTGATGCGACTGACCGCTAATTTCATAGAGACAGGCAGCGACACTTTTGAAAGAAGCAAGGTGAAAACAACGCTAATCGCCCCTAGAACTAAAAACAGACCAACAATGCCTGCGAGAACTATCCACACTAAGTTGTTATCACGATACGCAATAAGCAAAGGAATAAGGGGAACGAGAATCAATAGGTAGATGAACCCACCACGCTTCTCATCCGCGCTTTGTAACACCTCTACAGAAGAGACTGAGATAAGTTTATAAAGTGGTATACCCAGAGCTGGTACACCGATACACAAGCTAGAAACGACAGCGATGAATGCTGGCGTCATGCCATAGCTTGGAAGTGGATCGGGTAGCAGGTCAGTAAGTGGCAATCGAAGTAACGTTTCGAGAAGCGTACCCAATACCAAACCTGCAAAGATCGCTAACGCCACCAGCAACAAAGTTTGAATACTAAGCCAGCGAACCAACCATGCTTTGCTTGCTCCTAAGCTTTTTAACATAGCTACAGTTTGTCTTCTGCTCTGGACGTAATTTTGACAAGTCAGAACTAACGTTGTTGCCGCCATAATAATGATGATAGCGACCGTAAGAGACAAGTACTGAGTGGTTCGATCGAATATTTCATTAGTACGACTACCCGAGCTTTGATCTCGCCATCGGTCACTTGGTGTTAGCTCTATTTGGTCTTTTAATGTTGCAATCGCGGTATCGTCACCCGTTAAATAAGCCCTGAATTGAACACGACTGCCCAATTGTACCGCACCCGTGGCATCTACCGAATCTTGGTGAATATATGCAGTAGGCATCTGCTGGAACGGATTAAAGCTAATACCGGGCTCCTCCAAGATGACGCCACTCACCGTTAAATCTGCGTCACCAACAGTGACAACGTCACCCTGACTAACACCAAGCTGCTCAGCGATCCGACTGTCCAGCCATAATTCTCCAGGTTTCACGCGATGCTGAGTACCCGTATCGGTTGCAAGCGTCAACGTTCCTCTCAAAGGAAATCTATCGTCAACTGCCTTAACGGTAATAAGCTGCATGCCATTATCACTAAAAGACATCGTGGCAAAGCGAGTATAAAAAGAAACGTTGAGTCCAGAGGACTCAATATATTGTTGATTGGTTGGCGTTATTGGGTTCGCAGTGATGTATACCGTATCAGCGGTAAGTGCATCTTTGCCCTGCTTGACAATGACTTGCTCCATCCGCTCTGCAAGTGCTGCTAAGCCAAAGATACAGGCAATGATTAGAGTGAGTGAGATAGCAATCGGCCAAAGTTGCCCTTGCTTAATTTCATCAATGCTCCAACTAACTAGCCTTTTGTTAAGTCCTCCTTGTGCCATCGCTTATTCCTCTTCCAACTTTCCAGCATTCATGTGGAACACGCGATCACAACGTTTTGCTAGCGTTAAATCATGGGTAACTAACACTAATGTCGTGCCATGTTCTTTGTTAAGATTAAAAAGTAACTCAACGATCTTATGCGCTGTATTTTGGTCTAAGTTTCCAGTCGGCTCATCGGCGAAAAGGATTTTGGGACTGGTCATGAATGCTCTAGCAATAGCAACACGTTGTTGTTCTCCCCCTGACAATTGCGATGGCAAGTGATCGATACGATGACCAAGACCAACCGACTCTAACAGTGCTTTAGCTTTCTCAGTATCCTCATCTTCTCCCTTCAACAGGCAAGGTAATGTCACATTACCCAAAGCAGATAGACTCGGAATCAACAAAAAGCTTTGGAAAACGAAACCCAAATGGTCACTGCGTATCTTGGCTCGAGCCTCATCATCAAGACTGGATATGTTTTGTTCGAGCAGCTGAATCGTCCCATTTGAAGGTACATCTAGTCCAGCCAACAAAGTCATCAGGGTTGACTTACCTGCACCCGATGTTCCCACGATTGCGATGCTTTCACCCTCTTGAATAGACAGATTTACATTCTCTAGGATTGTTAAATGCTCCGTTTTCGTAGACACTACTTTGGTCACTGATTCAGCTTTGATTATGGAAGAACTCATGATTCGGCAACTTTCCTATTTCGTTTTAATTGTTATTTCCTTGGCCTCTTTTCATGCAAAAGCGGCAACGTTACTCATTCTCGGGGACAGCTTAAGCGCAGGTTACAACATGCGCGCAGAACAGAGCTGGCCAACGATGTTATCTGACGAGTTATCATCAGGTGATGAACCGATGAAGGTCATCAACGGCAGTGTTTCTGGCGATACTACGAGCAATGGCCTCGCCAAGCTCCCAGGTCTTCTTAAACAACACTCGCCAGACTACGTCCTAATAGAATTAGGTGCTAACGACGGCTTAAGAGGATTCCAGCCTAGCATAATCAAGAACAACTTGGCGTCGTTGATTGAGATAAGTCAACAGGCTGGTTCAAAAGTTCTGTTAATGCAAATTCGTATTCCACCGAACTATGGAAAACGTTATGCGTCGATGTTTGAGGGTATCTATCCTGCCCTTGCCCAAGAGTCTGGGGTACCTTTGTTACCCTTCTTCTTAGAGCAAGTCATTATCAAGCCAGAATGGATGATGGAAGACGGATTACACCCAAAACCAGAAGCACAACCGTTCATTGCCCAGTTTGTTGCAGAAAGCATGCAGCCCCACCTTTGACTCTCTCGTTGAAACTTTTTTAAAGTTTCTTCAATTTAAGGGCATCAGATTCACCTTTTTGATGCCCTAGCTCAATATAATTTACAACACTTTACGTTATTCTGTTCCTTTATCATCGTCTTAGATAGGTTGTATAAATGATAATTGAACCGATTATCAGCGGTGTCGTCGCACGGTCAGCCCACCCAGAGGGCTGTAAAAAGGCGGTCGATAACCAAATTGATTACGTAAAGTCTGCCGATCCGATCAAGAACGGACCTAAACGAGTACTCATTATTGGTGCATCTTCTGGTTTTGGATTAGCAGCGAGAATTGCTCTTACATTTGGTGGTGCTGAGGCCGATACCATTGGTGTTTCCTTCGAGCGAGGGCCTTCTGAGAAAGGCGTCGGGTCTGCCGGATGGTACAACAACATTTACTTCAAGAAACGTGCAGAGCAAGCCGGTAGACGCGCTATTAACATCGTTGGAGACGCATTTTCAACGGACGTAAGAGAACAAGTTATAGAGGCTATTGAGACTTACTTTGAAGGAGAAGTGGATCTGGTTATCTATAGCCTTGCTACTGGAGTAAGACCGAATAGCGAAGGTGGCTTCTGGCGTTCTGCAATTAAACCTATTGGAGAGTCTGTTTCCGGTGCAACTATTAACCTAGAAACTGAACAATGGGAAGACACCACTTTAGAGCCGGCCAACGATGAAGAAATTGAAGGCACTCTCAAAGTCATGGGCGGCGAAGATTGGGAAAGCTGGATTGATACTCTGGTTAATTCTGACTCTGTAGCAGATGGATTCAAAACTATTGCATTCTCGTATATCGGCCCAGCAGTAACACACCCTATTTATTTAGACGGAACTCTTGGCCGAGCGAAAGTAGACTTACACCAAACTAGCCATGCCTTAAACTTGGAATTGTCTAATTTCAATGGCAACGCTTACGCTGCAGTTTGCAAAGCACTGGTCACAAAAGCGAGTGTGTTTATCCCGGGTTTGAGCCCTTACCTACTTGCTTTGTACAAGACCATGAAAGCACAAGGTAAGCACGAAGAGTGTATTGAGCAGATGCAACGTTTGTTTTCAACCAAACTCTACGGCCAAAGCAAAATTCCAGTGGACGGTGAGCGTTTGATTCGAATGGACGATTGGGAACTGGATCCAGATATTCAAAATCAAGTAGGTAAGCTACTCGACCAAATGGACGCAGACAATTTCAAAGCCGTTGGTGATTTTGAAGGTTTCCAGCGAACATTCTTGAATCTGAATGGATTTGCCCTAGATGGGGTCGACTATTCTAAAGAAGTTGATGTAGATAGTCTTTATCGATTAAAACCATAGTTTATTGCATCTTTTAACCACAGTCTCAATTTTGAGACTGTGGTTATTCTTATCCCTCTCTACCTACCTGTAAAGCCTCCGTGCATCGCTCGCCGCTAATAGACTACTTATACTTAAAGAATAATAAAGTTCGGTTGAATCAATAATCAGTGATCATTTCAAACCACAGGATGTGGAACTATCTATGCGTAATTATCAAGCGTTAGAACCTTTAGGCTTTCTTTCTGATTCGGATATTCGAAAGATAAGAGGCGTACTTACATTACACGAAAGTGACCGTATGAATGAACCTGTATGGGGATATTGTACACTGCAAAACCAATCGATAGCTTTACAATACATTGACCATAAGAGCGCAACGTCACTATTTCAAAAGGGAGATGAATCCTCTGCCCCCTTTCGATTCCCTTGTAACCATGAATCAATCGCCAAGTATTTTGAAAAGCTTTTAGACAAACTAAACATGGATCTGTCTCAATATACTGTCGATTATCTCGAAATCTTCAACGCCAGCGACAAGCCATTAGGTTTGGCGTTTATCATTCATCAATTTGATAAGGATGCAAAAAACACGCTACGCCTACTAGTCGATCAGATTCAATCCATTGCTGCACAAAAAAAACTCTCACAAACGATTTTGGACATGGAATTAAGCTTTAAAACGTCACTTAAAGAACGTGACCACCAGATTGCTTTGCTTGAACAAAATCTTCAAAACCTAAAATCGAAAAATTCCCTTCTAGAAAGGCAGATGCAGTATCAGAAAAATCATGACTCGGCCACTAACATGTTAAACAGACAGGGGTTGGAAAATGCTCTAGAAGCCTCATTCAACAGTCGGGCTATCATTGACGGTAATGCGTATCTTTCTGTCATTTTTATCCAAATCACTAACGGAGAACGAATTCAAGCCAGGATTGGCTGCGATGGCTTTGATACGTTGCTATCGTTATTGGAACAGAAGATTAGCAAAAACACGCCACACATCCATTACTACGCTCGTATTTCAACGACTGAACTTGCATTAACAACCATTGTTCCCTCTTTCGACGAGCACTTTTTACCCAACCTTTGCCGACAACTGTCCGAAGTAGCACGGCAAGGCATGTTTTATCGCGATCAAGAAGTGCATCTACATGTCTTTATGGGTGTAGCAAACTCGTACCATACCGATAACTCTACAGACCTGATCAATAACGCATTTCACGCTGCAGTATCATGTAAAGAATCAGGGGCAACTGTAAGTACATTCACCCAAGCAGACCAAGATGAGCAGAAAGAGTTTAACCAGCTTGAACACTATTTACTTCAGGCCGTGAGAAATGACGATCTTATTCTTTATTTTCAACCAAAGATCGACTTAAAGAATGATAAATGGATAGGTGCGGAGGTACTGCTGCGTTGGAAGCATCCTGTTTTGGGTGACATCTCCAATGAAGCTCTAATTCATATGGCCGAACAAAATGGGCTTATTGTTGAAGTAGGTTATTTCGTGCTAAGGAGCGCGATTGATAAAGCCTCTGAATGGATTGAAATCGCACCTGATTTCACTCTGTCTGTGAACGTATCTGCAAAACAGATCTGTTCAGCCCGTTTTGCTGACAGAGTTCTCGAGATTTTAGAAAACAATGAGTTACCATCAACCAATTTAGAACTAGAACTCACTGAAAGTTGTCTTGTTTCTAACTTCGAAGTGGCTTATCAAAATATAGTTCGCCTTAAGGGACATGGCGTTCGATTTGCTCTTGATGATTTTGGTACTGGGTATGCTTCGTTTAGCTATCTTCGAAAACTTCCATTCGATTGCATAAAAATAGACAAAGAATTCCTCTCTAACATACTTCACAATGCTCAGGATAAAGCGATACTTCGTTCAATAATCAATATAGCTAAAAAGCTAAACAAGCAAGTCGTCGTCGAAGGTGTAGAAACATCAGAGCAACACCGATTCGTAGCAACCGAGAGTTGCGACGTCGCACAAGGATATTACTACGCTAAACCAATGCCTAGAGATATATTTGAGGCCCATCTCGAAAAACAGTACCCGCCGCCCAAGCAATTCATAATCCGATAAGCTTTTATTTTACAGCATAGTGCTTTACCCGCAGCTGTGAGGCTCCTATAATCCCGCACCAACCTTAAGAAATTCGAGACATTCGACATGGATCTATTAATCGCCAAACTAAAAAAAATCGAGAAGCAAAATTATCGTGCTTACCAGCAAATCAAAGGTAGTTACGATTTCTCTGACTTTGATTTTCATATAGATCATGTTCAATCTGACCCTTACGCAGCGGCATCTCGCGTACGAGCATTCAGACAATGGGCACCAAGCGGTCTTGAATGGTTAAAAGATCAGTCACCAGCTTATCAAATTGCCGCGCGAGACTATATTGCTCGCCAATTTGCTGCTTTTGCAAAGCAAGAGAACAATGTCTCCATTTCATTAACTGGTCAAACGGTGATGGACTCAACAGCCGTTATTTTTACCGACGAAGGGATTGAGCTTCGTTTTCGCGTTAACTTGCCAGCGGAAGGTCGCAGCATCTTAGCGAAGAAAGCCATTAATATGCTGACGTTCCATCTACCAAAATATATTCGTAAAGCGACATTAGAGCGCGAATTAAACATTCAAGAACTTAAGAAGCACTGCGAAGCAGTAGAAGATCAGGTAGCACTACGAGAGCAGCTTGCTGCGAATAACTTAATTGCCTTCGTTGCCAATGGAAGTGTATTACCTCGAATCGCAGGTAACTGTGATTTACCAATGAAAGACGCCATTCCATTCACGTCACCAGAATCACTCGAAGTAACGTTACATCGTCCCAATCAAGGTTATATCAAAGGTATGGGTATCACCAAAGGTGTCACATTAATTGTTGGTGGCGGCTTCCATGGTAAATCGACTTTGCTTAACGCACTTGAACGCTCCATTTACGATCATATCCCTGGTGATGGTCGCGAAGGGATCGTCACCGATGCAGATTCATGCAAAATTAAAGCGGAAGACGGACGCTCAATTCACAATTTAAACTTGAGTAATTACATTAATCATCTGCCGTTTGGTAAACAAACCTCTGATTTCAGTACCCAAGATGCTTCTGGTTCTACGTCTCAAGCAGCATGGCTACAAGAATCCATTGAAGCAGGTGCCAGTGCTATCATGATTGATGAAGATACCTCAGCGACGAACTTCATGATTCGTGATGAGCGTATGCAAGCACTAGTATCTAAAGGTGATGAGCCTATTACACCATTTGTTGACCGTGTTGGGCAGTTAAGAGATGAGCTAGACATTTCAACTATCATTGTTATGGGTGGTTCTGGCGACTACCTAGATGTTGCGGATACTGTGATTCAAATGCATGACTATCAGGCAATTGATGTCACAGAGAAAGCACAACAAGTCATCGCGCTTCATCCAACTGAGAGGCAGAATGAATGTGAGAAACCTCTGGAACTGATTCCACCTCGTCATGTTGATTGCGCACACCTACAGCAGCTATTGATCGATGGAAAATTCCGAGTATCTGGCAAAGGCGCAAACAGTTTACGATTTGGAAAAGAGTTTATTGATGTCCAAGCACTGGAGCAGCTTGAATCAAATTCTGAGCTCAATGCTATTGGTTGGCTATTGTTCCAACTAGCACAACAGCCTGGTTGGTCAACACATCCACCAAAAGCGCTATCCGAACTGCTTCAAGGTGATTGGAGTGCGACTATGCCAAATTCAGGTGATCTTGCAAAGCCAAGATTGGTTGATACGCTAGCGACCTTAAACCGCCTCAGAGGCGCGAAAATGCGTCAGCCGCGTTAATTGGGTTATGCCAAAAGTAGTGAGTCATCAGACTCACTACTCCTTCAATAGTGACCACGCTTCGCAGTAACGTCTAAACTTCTCAGCATCCCCACCTTCACGATCCGGATGCCACTTAAGGGCGAGTTTACGCCACGCTTGTCTTATCTCTCTTTGTGTTGCCCACTCATTTAATTCAAAACACTTAAGCGCAACACTTCGTGACATTGTCACAGATGAAACACCAACAAAATGTTTATACCGTTGCCAAAAGTCCTCTAACAAACGTTTGACCTCTCCTGTATCAGCCTCATAGTGTGACCAATCAAGATAATATTCTCTCAATGGGTTATTTTTATCTATGGCGTGCTCCGTGGAACGGTAAGACAAAAGTTGAATGTTCATAGCTTCGACTTGCAACCACTTCTCGGGTATCAGTAACTCTTGTAGCTGATAAAGGGCATTCATTAGTAAGAAGTTTCGTTTAAAAAGATCTTTTTCTGGAGATTCATCCAATGAAGGTATCAAGCCTGCGTCGGCGAGTTGAGAAGCTAAGGTGTGAATTTTCAAACCATCCACATTGTTCTCAATTAAATGTAATACCGACCAAAGCAAAGGGTTATCTGCTTGTCGATGAGATTTGACTTCGCATTCTGTAGATCCTGTCAATCATCCTCTCCTATTACACTGTGCTTTCATTTAGAGATTAGCACTTCCATCCCTTGAGTACACAAAAAAGGCCAGCATAAAGCTGACCTTGATTCTATTCGTTAGATAACACCTAACTCTCTCAATCGTTCCATTAGATAGCTATCAGCTGTGTATTTATCTGACAGTACAACCTCTGGATTTGGGTGCAAGAATAGTGGTAATGAAATACGAGACTTCTCTTGCTTCTCACCAGTTGGATTGATAACACGGTGAGTTGTCGAAGGGAAGTATCCGCCACTTGCCTCTTGCAGCATATCACCGATGTTGATGATTAAGTTTCCAAAGTCACATGGAACATCCAGCCACTCGTCATCCTTTGTCATGACTTGAAGGCCCGGTTCATTTGCCGCAGGTAAAACCGTCAGTAGGTTAATATCTTCGTGGGCAGCAGCACGAATCGCACCAGGCTCTTCTTTACCAGTCATTGGTGGATAATGCAGTACACGTAGTAATGTCTTTTCACTGTTCTTAATCATCTCAGACAGTTCAATCGAAAACTTGTCACTTACTTCTTTCGGTGCATACTCTTCTACCCAGCCAAGAAGCTCAGCTGCGAATTCATTCGCTCTTCGATAGTAGTCCAAGATCTGCTCTTTTAGTTCTTCTGGGATCTGTCCCCAAGGATAGACATGGAAGTACTCTTTAATATCCTTAACTGAGTGCCCTTTAGCAACTTCAGACACGCTAGGTGGAAAATAACCGTCTTGAGTCTCTACGTTAAAGTGAAACTCATTCTTCCTTTCTGTGCTGAAAAACGTGTGCCAGTTCTGATAAATCGACTCTACAAGTTCTTGAGGAATCGGATGGTTTTTAAGAACCCCAAATCCTGTTTCTCTTAATGAACGTACAAATTGTTCCGCTGCATCTGGTGCTAAATAATCAACCGTTTCTAATTTCATGACTTTGCTTTCTTGTCGTTATGGTTTGACGCAGATGTTAGAAAAAAGTTGGAGTTTTTTCAAAGAATCTATTGTATAGCTGTGTAAACGCTTGCGTGTTTTGTGCTATTCGTCACCAAAATCAGTTACAACTTAATTGAACGGTGTTTTATTAAAGTTATACTACGCTTACTAAAAAGATATTAGATAGCGAATATTATGAATTACAGAACCTCGAGGCGTTACTGCCCTATTCTCACCTTTCTTACCGGTTTATATTGTCTCGTTTTTGTCTTTTCAGCGATTGCGCCGAGCTCGCGAGCAGTATGGGTGGCGGAGATTATTCCTGCGGTGGCCATCTTGTTACTCATCTGGCTGATATCTGCCAAATTCCAGTTTTCCAAACCCGCTTACGTTTTGATGTTCATCTGGCTTGCCCTTCACACTATAGGTGCAAAGTACACGTTCGCCGAAGTTCCTTTTGATTGGTTCAATCATTTAATTGGCTCTGAGCGGAACAACTTTGATAGAGTAGCCCACTTTTCCATTGGCCTTTACGCCTTTCCTATTGCGGAATATGTCTATCGCAATAAAGTAATGAGTAAAATTCCAGCGATCATGTTTGCGTTATTCGCCATAATGAGTCTAGCTGCAGCTTATGAAATCATAGAATGGTGGTACGCCGCCATTGCTGGCGGAGATGAGGGGATCGCCTTTTTAGGCTCACAAGGCGACATTTGGGATGCACAAAAAGACATGCTATGTGACACGCTAGGTGCTATCACGGCATTAACACTTTTTGTTCTAAAAACACCAGCTAAGGCTTAACATTTTGTTTTAACCAATTGAGGTAAGGTCTAAACCCTGCCTCAATGGGTAAGGCTACAATTTGTGGGACTTCATACTCGTGGTTGGCAATAATAGTTCGTTCTAGACGTGAGTAGGCTTCATTAGTCGATTTGATGATCAACAACACTTCTTCGTCATGACAGACTTTCCCTTCCCATACATAGTGGCTACCGATGTTTTGTGTCTGAATGCATGCTGCGAGGCGACTCTCCAACAACACTTTAATTAAGTCATCAGCTTGTTGTTCATTTGATACGGTAGTAAGTACCGTTATGGCATTGGATTTCATCGACTGTTTCCCTATTTCATACGAACTTTTCCACCAACCATTTTGATTGCTGGCGTACCACGAATTAATGTATCCCTGCCGAAAACACTCGCACACTGAGGGCAAACACCGAGCTCATCTGTGAAATCTTCGGCAATCCGTTCCTTAAAACACTTGACCAGCGCGCCCTTTCCACCTTTACGATATCGAAATAGCTTAGTGCCGCATTTTGAACAGAAAATATCGACGGTCTTTACTGGACCTTTTTTATTAGGTTTTGCCATTGTACTAACTGTTTATCTCAAGGTCGTCTGGTTTGACCCACACTTTACTAAAGTCAAACCAGCCTAACGCATTGCATTTGGCATTTTGCAAACTACCACAATGGTCTTTGCTGATACCCAGCCAACAATGAAACATAGGAATGATTTGATAACTTTGAATCAGCTTTTTACCCAACTCTTGAGCTGGGAACTTTTCATTCGATTTTCCACGCCAATCTTCGACGATCTTAGACCATTGGTAAAAGTCTTCAGACTTGGACATATGTTCGATATCACTGTGTCCAAGTAACCAGCCCGCTAATGCTTCCTCGCGCTTACTAGCAATACCCATAGGACGAATCCATATGTCGATATCATCGAATTCCGGAGAATCCAAACCATAGCGCACCAACTTAGTTCGAATACCATCTTGTTTTAATAACTCTTCAATGCCCTTGGCAATCTCAGGGAACGTTGGATGCTCAGCGTAATAGGCAATTCTAATTTCTTTCTCTGCGATATCTTCATACTCAGTCTGTTGCAGCGCTTGTACCTCAGACGTTGGATGATGGTACCATCCAGGCTTAAGACCATGCGCGGGAATCATTCCAAGCTCTTCAATGGTCTTTTCCGGGAGCTTGCGGAATATCGCCAACGAATTGATTTTTTTGCTCAGATAACGAGCCCAATGATCGTCTTTAGCAATGCCAGACACACGATTTAACAACAAATAGGTGCAGCCAGGGTCAAGTTCAATGTCGTCTTGAACTTCAGAGCGAGCTCCAGCAATCGGATCCGCTAACGTAGGGAAAACCAATGTAGAATGCGTTTCGTCGATGACCCATACCTCTACCGTATCCAACAAAGGTCGATAACCAAAGTAGCCATCGAACGCGGATAAAATTAATCGCTTATCATTATTGGTCGTCACACAATAAGGTCCAGTACCAATGGGATATCTATCAAAGTCATCCCCTCGCATACTTTCGGGTGGCAATACCTTGGCCATATTCTCGGCAAAAAGCATCGGAGCTTGAAAATCGGGTTGTGTAAAGTAGACATCAATGACCCATGCTGATGGCGAGATCACTTTGTCCAAATGCTTGTAAAGGTTAGCACCTTTTAGCTTTTCAATACTTTGAATTATGTGGTCAATTTTGAGCAATTCACCGTTATGAAAGCGGATCCCGGGGCGTATGTAAAAACGCCATTGCGTTTCAGAGATCTGTTGCCAATGGTGAGCAATATCCGGTTGTAGTACATCATTCTCGTCAAATTTAGTTAACCCACTGAATACTTGGCGTGCTATATGAATTTCAGAACGGCGCATCGGCTTAGTTGGATTAAGCATCGACAACGCGCGGTAGTATGGAAGTCGAATGACCTGTTTACCGTCTGACTGAGTTACTCCTAGGTAGCTTTGAATGACATTAGATAGTCGACTTGCGTCTTTGTCGAGCACATTTAATGCGTGACCAATACGCCCCTCTTCCAGATAACGCCTTGCCAACGTTTCGCTTACGTCATTTCGATTCTGTTTGAAAATAAGCTGAGAGAGCTTCCCTCTGCCTGCCGCTGGGTGCCACTCAATCCACCCCTCTTCCTCGAGTTTATTAAGCACAATACGGGCATTTCGCCTCGTACAGAACAAAATACCGGTCACATCTTCTAGTTGTGTTTCAGCATCTTGACCTGAAAAGTGCTCAAATAAAATCTCAAATTGCTTTCTTAAGCGGGGACTGCTCATAAAGAGGAAATACCATTCGTTGACTTGGAAATAAGTTTCCTCTTTATTAACTTATTTAGCAAGTTACAGTGTCAAAATCGCTATGCCAGTCTCATCAGAGATAGTACGAATTTGCGTATCACTGTCTAATTTAACAGACCACTTACACTCCGCACCATTGGCGGAAATAACACATGCAGGAACGATAAGTTGTAGCGCATCAACTTGGGCTTGCAAAGTCACACCGCCCACCGCTAGCCGCACCACTACTTCATTTGGCGTAACAATCACCTTACCTTGGGAAAAATCGACGATCATCGGCTAGCCTTTTTGTTCTTTTTCACCGCAATCGTTAAACGGCTGGTACACACCAATCTCTGCTTCTCATCGGTAATATCGATTTGCCAAACTTGAGTTGAAACCCCGAGGTGTAACGGTCTTGCGGTGCCTATTACGAAGCCAGAACGCATTGCTCGCACGTGGTTAGCGTTGATGTCTAGTCCGACACAGTAATGGTCATTATCAACACAATAATTCGCAGCAAGCGAACCTAGAGTCTCTGCTAACACGACAGATGCGCCGCCGTGAAGCATCCCTAACGGTTGATGGGTGATGCTACTTACAGGCATCGTCGCGCTTAACGTGTCATCGGTGAACGCCGTATATTCAATTTGTAGGTGCTCAATTAACGTGTTCTTAGAAGTGCGATTTAACGCCTCTAATGAGATATTCTTCTTCCAAATACTCATCGATAAATCCTATACTTAGGTGAACTAATTATAAGAATGATGCCTGTCGTTAACGCGAATGGCAAATATCAAAATGTAGGTAACACGTTTCCCCTTGTTCCAGCCTAGGGGACGGATAACATTTAAGGGAGTCTTAGATATGAAGACTTGGACAAAGGCTTACTGCTTAGCAGCGATCACCTCTGTTATTGCAGCATGTTCATCGTCTCCAACCGGACGGAACCAACTGATTCTGTTCTCAGACGCGCAAATGAGTCAATTAGGTGCTCAATCTTTCGAGCAGATGAAGAAAGAACAAAAAGTAAGCACAGATAAAGAAGTGAATGCTTATGTTCAATGTGTGGCAAGAACCATCACAGATCACGTGCCACCCCAGCCTGAGTTCAGCGAATGGGAAGTGGTCGTATTCGATTCCGATCAAGTTAATGCCTTCGCACTACCTGGGGGGAAAATTGGGGTCTACACCGGGCTGTTGAATGTAGCAGTCACCCCAGACCAACTCGCTACAGTCATAGGCCATGAAGTGGCTCACGTTTTGGCTGACCACAGTAACGAACGCTTATCACAATCACAACTAGCCAATACGGGACTTCAAATTACAAATGTCGCTCTCGGGGGATCTCAATATCGCGATGTAACGATGGCCGCCTTGGGAGTTGGGGTTCAATATGGCGTGATATTACCTTACGGTCGAACTCAAGAGTCGGAAGCGGATATCGTTGGGTTAGAATTAATGGCGAAAAGCGGATTTGATCCCAATCAGAGTGTTGAGTTATGGAAGAACATGGCAAAAGCATCTGGAGGGAGTCAACCACCAGAACTTCTGTCCACTCACCCGTCTCACGATACTCGTATTTCAGACTTAAGAGCAAAAGCGGCTACGTTACCGAATTACGATACGATTAAACCTAACTGTAAATAATTTAGCTGGGCCACCTCTAAGTAAACGATTCAGCAGAGGTGGTTTGATTAACCATGCACCTTTAGAATGCCGCCCAATCTCTCTAAGACGACTGGGTCGTCTCTTACATTTTCAAACCAAGTATCAGTTGCTGTCGCCAGAGCAAGGCAAATGGTATCGATAGGTATCGCCATTTGTTCATTGATGTTGCTTTCATCCAGCGCTCGATATGCTTCAGGAGTAACAAATCTATATTTTTTGATCATCTTTAGAGACTTATTCATCTCTAAGCTACTACCTGTCTCATGAAAGAAAGCACATCTGAGCGCATACAACTCCTCTCCGCGGAGTTGCAAGATTGTACGTGCTTGTTTATTAGTTTTTTCCGTTAACTGCGAAGAAACCCATATTTGATACCACTTTTGATATCTCGCCCTAGGTTGCTTCTGAGGGTTTTCTAACCTGCCACATATATCGGGTAAAGTGAGAGCAGTTAATAAGGCAGCATACCAATCTTCTCTTTTCAGAGATTTCCTCACTGAGTCGGTAAAGTGTTTCATCTTGAGCCTTTAACATGGTATTAAAAATAAGCACAAAGCGTTATTTTTTTGTCGCTGACATTTTTTTGACAGCTATGAATCAGGTGCCATACTTTTATGTTTCAGTTTATAAAATGCAGTAGTTGAGCACATATGCGCTCAACTACACTCGTTATAATCAATAGCTCTATAAAAGTTATTTAGTATAACTAACTAAAACAATAAAACTGTATCAACCAAGATTAAAACGGATAATATAAGTCATTTTCCGGACCTAGCTCCTCGATTGAAGACTGTGACTTCTTATCATAAACAGCCTTTACAATGACTTTTGAATTATATGAATTTCTAAATAAGACTTCTTTACCTTCACCCACTTTTTTACCATTAATGTAGTAGGTGGCCTCTTTATTTGAAGATAATTTAATATCCTTAGTACTTATTCCAAGCTCTTTATTTATCTCTTTTATAGTAAGTAAAGAAAAAGGTTGTGTATACGTGATTGCGATGCTATAAGACAACGTACCATTAATGTTTAAGTTAGCATCTTCAACCTTCGTTGCATGAACCCTATACTCACCAACCGCTGACTTCATAGCCTGGCTAACAATGTTTGCTTTATTTTTATTAAAACAATCACTTAGAGTCATTGAACTTGAGCAAACAACCTTTCCATCAAAGAAGACTTTTTTCTCCTTATCAGCATCTTGCTTGAGCCTTGTCTCAATATCTTTTTTCAGTTTAGTAAGCTCTAGCTCTTTGCTCTTTTCTATCGCTTGCTTTTCGTCTTCATTATTTTTTATCTTCTTAACAAGTTGAGCTTCTTTATTCGTATCGCTATTTAACTTAGCAACACTTTCATTATAAATAGCAATGTTATTTTGCAGTCGATTAATGAGATACTCGTTAATTTCTTTTTTTTCACTTGTAAGATTAACTAAAGAATTATATGTCGATTCTATATCTTCTTGTTTGTTACCTATTTCATTAATTACTGCATCATTATTATATCGCAGTATATCAATTTCATCATAAAACTGTTTGAGTGTTATATTGACACTTTGGGTATCGAATTTCTCATAGATCTCTTTCTTTTTAGCCAACTCCTCTGGTGACAGTTGCAGTTGAGCAAATGAAACAGAAGGGAGCAAAACAGAGAGAAGTAATACTGGCTTTGTTATGTTCTTCATAATATTTGACGTTTTATTGTTAGTTTACTTAGTTTCAATCATATCTTTGGACATAGATAGAAACAAGCAAACGCTAACATTGTTCTGACATTTATTTCAAAGGTGAGATCGTGGGCATATTTTATTTAGATGATAAATTGGAATCATGAATGTTAATTGTCTACACCTTTGGATCTACAATAAACGAAAACCTAAGGAACAATCAGTATCATGGTTGTCTTTACCGCTGAGATCCTCAACATTAAGTTGCTACGGCTTCCCAACTACCCTCTTTCCTCTCGCTAAGAACCTTGCCGCACTACGACGACCCAACCTTGTACACAAGTTAATCAAATTTCTCTTGATTTAACACGCGCTTTACATATAGTTAACAACTGGTCTGATGAGACTTATATACCGATACAACTATAAAAATGGAATTTCTAGCTTTTCCGAAAGGACACAAAGATATGAAACAAAAAGCTCTCCTAATCCCTCTTGTCTGGGGAATAACCCCTGCTGTCTTAGCCGCAGGATTTCAGGTAAACGAACACTCTGCGTCAGGCTTAGGCCGAGCGTTTTCTGGAGAAGGTGCAGTTGCTGATAATGCGTCGGTACTTGCGCGTAACCCCGCAGCCATGACCTTGTTTAGTACAGCACAGTTTTCTGGCGCTATTTCGGTCGTCGACCCTGACATTAACATCACCGATACGACTAACAATCAAGAAATGAAAGACGTCGCACCGATGCAAGTCGTTCCCGGTGCTTACTATATTTCTCCAATTAATGACCAGTGGGCATGGGGAATCGGACTGTTTAGTACCTACGGGGTGGCAACAGACTATCCAGACGCGAGTTATTCAGGCGACCTTGCTGGCGACACATCTTTAGTCTCAGTTTCATTGAATCCTAATGTCGCCTATCGTATCAACGATTCGTTCTCAATTGGAGCTGGAGTAAATGCCGTCTACGCCCACGCTAAGTTGAATCGCCACAAGGGAATCTTAGCGGATGCGGTCTTTGGTGGTGCTCCAAGTGACAAACTTATCTCTATGGAAGGCACCACTTATGCATTTGGTTGGAACCTTGGTGCTCTGTACGAAGTTAATGAAAACAACCGTTTTGGTTTTTCTTATCGAAGTGCGATTGACCTTGCGTTTAAGGATGGTGATTTCTCCAGCTATGACACGGGGATCTCTACTCCAGCGGATACCAAAGCCGACTTAGATGTCACACTTCCTGCCATTTGGGAAATCTCCGGTTATCATAAGTTTGCTAGCCGCTGGGCAGTACATTATGGCATTCAACGCACTGAATGGAGTGACTTTACAGAACTTAAAGCCACATCATCAACATGTACTGGGGGCACTCCTCCAGGAGTATGTTTCTATAAAGAGGAAGACTACAAAGACAGTAACCGTTATTCACTAGGGTTTACTCACTTCTTAAATTCAGATTGGACTTTACGCGCTGGTTTTGCTTACGACGAACAAGCCGGAAAAGCGACGTTGAGCATTCCGGACTCAGACCGTTACTGGTACTCAGCTGGTTTGACTTATCGTATCAATGACAAGATGACATTGGATGCAGGTTTTACCTACATCGATGCTAAATCAGGGTCATTTACTGAAAAGAATAAGTTAGATGAAGAACTCGTATTCACTGGTAAATCCGCCGCTTATATAAGCGCGATTCAGTTTAACTATCAGTTCGATTAATTCCGGGAGAATAACGATGAAAAAGCTACCACTAGCGCTAACCATTTCAGCTTCATTACTCATCTCTGCTTGCGGAGATGAAGGTGAACTCGTTGGTACTCCAACGACACCAAACTATGAACCTTATATTCAACAGTCCCTTGCACAACCAACCAAACTAGCTTTTACATTACAAGGCAGCAATGCAGACGTACCGTTTCCTACATTTGCGTTAATGAACCAGACTGATGGAACATTAGAATTACCAACAGGCGGAGATGATTCACTATCAAACCCAATAGCAGCAATGGGCCAGATGGATGGCTGGTCTACTACTTCGCCTATTTCTGTTAAATTTGGTGCCCCACTAACGCTATCACCAGATCCTTCCTCTGTAACTATCATCAAGCTAACTGAAGGTTTGACATCCGCATCGCCAGCGCCGGAAAGCGTACTAACTTATGGTACAGACTACGTTCTAAGCACTTCAGGTAATAGCCTCGTCATTGCTTTACTCAAAGCCCTAGAACCATCGAGTGAATATATCATTGCAGTAAACGATAAGCTTCTTGATATTAATGGTGAAGAGGTCGGTACATCTCAAGGCTATGCAGCGCTGAAATCAAGTGCAAAAACCTACACCGAAGGCACATTGGCAAGTGCACAAAAAGTGGTTCAAGGGACTGAACAGCTCATAGCTGCCGGTACTTCTAATGCAGTAAATACCACGAATATTGTCTATTCCACTTGGTTTTCTACTCAATCTGTTGGACAAACTTTGTTTGCGACTAAGTCTATGATCGCAGCGACTCTGCTGCCTGAGTACTCGCCAAGTGATATTTGGAAAGGAGTGGCGAACCCCAACAATGTAGCAATTGATAGCTTGGGTCAAATGACGTTTGGAGTGCCTGAAGACTATGCACAAGCTCTCGCCAGTGATAGCAATTTTATCAGTTACATCAATACCGAGGATGCACGCAACAAGCTCATTGGTGTTTATGCTAACGCGGGCACTGTTAGCGTCACAAAGGGCTCTGTCAAACTTCCGTACTACTTAGAAACTGGTGCGAATTGGAACACTCAACCGTTTGAATCAGGCTCACCCAGTTTAGCCGTTATTAACAGTATCATTAGTGACGACGATGAAAAGGCTAACTTTGTGGCACAGTTAGTTGCCAAGGGGATTGATCCTAGTGCTTTTGAATCCGATCCAGCATCGCAACTACCCAAACTAATGGGCACTACTTTTACTAAGTTGGATGGTTCACGGTATGACGAAGAGCGTATTATCACTCGTTACGCACCAGTCCCAGCTGTAAAGTCGTTACCGGACGTCAATTTTTTACTGTTCACTCCGACATCAGGTAGTATTTCTGGTTTAGTGATTTACCAACACGGTATTACTTCGGCTAAAGAGAACGCTTATGCTTTTGCCAAGAACTTTACTGATGCAGGTTTAGCGTTAATTGCCATTGATGCTCCCATACATGGTGAGCGTAGTCTTGATGCCCAACGTTCAGCCAACGTAAGTGTGTTGGCGTATATGAATCTGAGTGTCTTACCAGTCGCCAGAGATAATATTCGTCAGTCCATGTTGGACTTGATGACATTACGATATGCTATCTCAGCAAATCAAGCAGCTGGTGCATTGGCATCAACTCCCTTAGCTACTTTGCCAAACACCACTACAACACAACCTAGTTTCTTAGGACACTCATTAGGTGGTGTTTTGGGAGTCCCAGCCGTAGCGCAAGCTAACGCCAAAATGGGTAACACTGCCGATTCTATGTTTGGTTTTTCCAGAGCAGCTTTCGTCAACTCAGGAGGCCAAATTGCGAATTTACTCTTTGGCTCTGGATTCTACGGCCCGTACATCACACACAATATTGCACTTCAAGGTAGTACCGGTTACGGTTCTTATGCGAGTGCTAATTGTAGCGGAATATCAGAAGCGCAATGTTTAACAGACTTTGAGAGTACATCAAGCAGTAACTTACCTGCTCTACTGGCAGAAAACTTACAGTTTATCTACGCAACTCAAACCGTAGTAGATACCGCTGACCCTTATACCAACGCAGACACGTTGATTGCAGAAGGAACACCTGTTTATATGGCGCAAGTGAAGGATGATGGCACAGTGCCTAATAACGTTCTCAGTGCCAAATATGTCACGTCATCACCAATGGCTGGTACTGAACCTCTTGCTACAAAATTTAGCTTAGAAGTGTTCGATAGTGCGAAAGGGAGTGGTAGTAGTACTTCTCCATTTGTACGTTTTCGTGATATTGGTAAACACTCTACCTTCATTTCGGTCCAAGACACCGATAACCTGAGTGATTTAGCGTATCACGCAGAGATGCAATCGGAAGTTGTTAGCTTTTTAGCCACCGGAAGTAGTGCAATTTCTGACGCTAACTCAGTGTTAGAATAGAAGTTAATTAAGAGATATAAAGCGAGTCGTAGACTCGCTTTTTTCATTTTAATACATCAAGAGACATCAACAACTCTGCTATCATCATCAGCTTGGTAACGTGCCCATATCTCCTCAAGAGTTTCAGTCTTGAGACTTATCCCTCTCTCTTTTAGAAAATCCTCGTTGTACAACTTTGAGTAGGAACGATCCGCCAAGTCACAGCTAAAAGTAACAATTGTTTTTCCTTTGCCCATTCTCGCAGCAGTGTACAGCGCTCCCGCAACGTTCAGTGAAGAACTGCTGCCAAGAACAATACCGTCATGTTCCGCTACCAAACGAGAGATAGCTACTAAATCCTGATCAGGCAAAGTGATTGCGTGGTTGATTTTCGCCTGCCTGAAGTTATCTACCGTTCTCATAATGCCTATCCCTTCGGTAAATGAACTCCCTGTAGATTGGTATTCTCCGTTTTGCAGAAAAGAATGAATACCTGAGCCATCAGGGTCGACCAGCCACGTTTTCAGATTTGGCTGTTGCTGCGAGAGGTAGTGAGAGTTTCCGGCAATTGTACCACCTGTCCCTACTACAGACACTAATGCGTCTATATTGCCTTCGGTTTGTCGCCAGATTTCGGGGCCCGTGTTTAAATAGTGCGCTCGGTAATTGCTTAGGTTCTCAAACTGATCAGCCCACCAGTAATCTTCATGCTCCTCACCTATCCTCTTGGCAGTGTGGTAAAAGTGTTCAGGGTTTGCAAATGGGCAAGGGTCGACTAGCAACAGTTCTGCGCCATAGAGGGAAATCATTCGTTCTTTTTCTTTCGCCTGCCCTTTTGGCATCACGACCAACATCTTGTAACCAAGTGCCTTAGCCACTAGTGCGAGCCCGATGCCGGTATTTCCTGCGGTCCCTTCTACTATAGTCATACCGGGTTTTAGTTTTCCCGCGTCAATGGCATCGGTCACCAACTGAAGCGCGGCTCTATCTTTTATTGAACCACCAGGGTTCTGTTGTTCGCACTTGAGAAGAATGTTACAACCTGATATCTCTGAAAGGCTATTAATTCTGACCAGATCGGTGTCACCGATGAGTTCACTGACATTGTTTGCAATAGAGGCAATTGACATAATGGCTCCACTTATCTATCTGATTTATTTAGCATGTATCTTCATTGTTAATTATCATAAGCGTAGTTAGGTGGATTGCTTAGTCAAGATAAGCGCAAAGGAAGATGGTATTTATAAAGCGCTTTCGTATAGAGAAGCTCAACGGAGTTTGGTATTTTATCTTAAACCAATTACACATCAGACCACTCGTACATTCAGTGTTTAATGCCGTAATAGCAAGGTCAACGGGTCAAATGGAAACGCCTGTAAAACTCTAAAGGAATCAATTTTTCATGTTACAGAAAACGAAACATGCTTTAGTCGTCGAAGGCGGCGCTATGCGAGGCATCTTTGCCGCTGGTGTTTTAGATGGCTTTATCGACCACAACTATAATCCTTTTGATTTTTGTATTGGAGTTTCTGCTGGAGCGACTAATATCGCTTCGTGGCTGTCCAAACAACGAGGACGAACCTACACCATCATTGCTGACTACTCGTGTCGTCCAGAATTTATCAGCTTCCATAACTTTGCTAAGGGTGGTCACTGGCTAGATCTCGACTGGCTCTGGGATCATATTGCGATACATTATCCTTATGATATGCAAGCATTTAACGAACAGCCTATTCCTTTCCATATTGTTACAACCGACATTAACACAGGAGCTCCTGTATACACATTAGGATCACAAAGTAATTTAGAAATGATTCTAAAGGCATCATGCTCAGTGCCTGTCGCCTACCGAACGCCTATAGATATCGATGGAAGAAAGATGATTGATGGAGGAGTTGGTGATTCAATTCCCGTGATTGAGGCGTACAAAAGAGGCGCTAAGGTCATCACGGTGGTTCTGTCGCAAAAGCAAGGTTATGTCAAACGCCCACCTAAAGCACCTTGGCTACTGCGTCAATTTATGAAAAACACTCCTCTACTGGCAGAAGCTATGATCAACCGCGCGGATCAATATAACCAAACGATGGCGTTTATCAACAACCCTCCACCCGACTGCACTATTCACGTTATTACTCCAGAAGATAGTTTTTCTGTGGGACGGCTAACAACAAATAAAGACAAGCTTGAAGCGGGATATCAGATGGGGTTAAGAGCAGCAAACAAAGTGGTTCAGCAAGCTACATAGCGCGTGTTGTCTTGCGATCATCATTTAACTAATAGATAGAACTAAAAAAGCGAGCACTAGGCTCGCTTTTAACTATTCATTTTCTATTCTGGTTATAGTAGTTCTACCGACTGCTGCGCAATCACAAACTCTTCATTCGTCGGAATAACCATTGCTACAGCACCTAGCATCTCAGATTTACCGATGATGCCAGCGTTTCCGAAGCGAGCATCTTCGTTGCCCTTCATATCTTCTTTAAAGCCAAGAAGTTTTAGGTTGTTTAAAATTTCGCTACGGATTGGCATAGAGTTTTCACCAATACCACCTGTGAAGATGATCCCATCAAACGATTCTAAAGCTGCTAGGTAAGATGCAATGTATTTTGAGACGCGGTAAGTAAACACTTGAAATGCTAGTTTAGCGCCTTCATGACCTTCTTCCATCGCTTCTAAGATGCCACGTGCATCGCTCGTTAGTCCAGAAACACCCAGGAAGCCAGACTCTTTGTTAAGTGCGTTAAATACTTTGTCCTGTGACCAACCCTTTTTCAAAAGGTATTCAATAATACCTGGATCTAGGTCGCCACAACGAGTACCCATCATTAGCCCTGATAATGGAGTGAAACCCATTGAAGTATCGACTGAATCACCATTGTTGATAGCACATACAGAAGCACCGTTACCAAGGTGGACTGAAATGAAGCTAGATTCTTCAATAGGTTTATTGATCATCTTCGCTGCTTCGCGGCTTACAAAATAGTGGCTAGTACCGTGGAAGCCGTAACGACGGATGCCGTAGTCGGTGTATAGTTCGTTAGCTATAGCACCAGTGTATGCACGCTCAGGCATCGTTTGGTGGAACGCTGTGTCAAATACTGCAAACTGAGGAAGAGAAGGAAATGCTTCCATCGCTGCTCGGATGCCGATAGCGCCTGCTGGGTTATGTAGTGGAGCAAGATCCGCAAGCTTTTCAATTTCCGCAGTTACTTCTTCGTTGATGCGTACAGTCTTAGTGAATTTTTCACCACCGTGAACAATACGGTGACCTACGGCAACGATGTTCTCTTGTAGACCAAGTTCATCTGTTAGACCCACAAGCTTGCTGATTGCAATTTTGTGGTGACTGCCGTCGCCTTCGATAGCGATTTCAGTTTTTTCACCATTAAATTTCCAGCTCATACGAGATTCAGGAAGGCCAAAGCACTCTCCAAGACCAGACAGAACTGCTTCACCACTTGCTGAATCGATTACAGCGAATTTCAGAGATGAACTACCAGAGTTAATCACGAGAACAAACGAATTAGACATGGGGGGATATCCTGTTTTGAGCATTGATGGAAGACGACTTCCTAATATTTGTTTGTATTATTCAATATTTTTTGAATCTTTCAACTTTCTTTTATACAAACAACTGTATCAAAATGATATTTATTGATAATGATCAAGGTCCTATTTAATTCACATCTTGAATTTAATCGGTTACATCCCTTGATTATAGGGCAGGTTTACACCAGTTGCATATTCGTCATACAAAAAAGCCGGGCATGAGCCCGGCTTTCAACTATTTTTGAATAGAAGCGATATTATGCTTCGTCACGACGATTGCGTGAGAAACTGCGCTCACCACGGTGACTACCACGATGGTCACCACCACGGTTACGATCAAAACGACGCTCGCCATCACGACCACGACCACCTTCACGGTTGCCATCGCGGTTGCCACGATAACCACCACCCTCACGGTTGCCACGGTAACCACCACGGTTGCCATCACGGTTTCCGTCACGACGACCACCATCACGACGACCACGAGGCTCACGGAAATCAGTGAAGTCGACCACTACCGCACCCGCTTCTTTTTGACGAATACGTAGTTTACGAAGTTTACCAGCAACATCAGAGGTCATTTGCTTTGGAAGCTGAACGTAAGTTGACTCACGATCTAGCTTAATTGCACCAATAGAACCTTTAGTTAGGCCAAGCTCATTCGCAAGTGCACCTACGATGTCTTTAACTTGAACGCCTTGCTCGCGACCTACTTGCAGTTGGTATGTATCCCAATCGGCAGTGTTGAAGCTACGACGACCATCACGGCCTCCGTCACGACCACCTTCACGGCGCTCTTTACGACGTTGCTTATCACGCTCGATAGCCGCGATCATTGGATCTTCACCAATGTAGAATAGAGGACGTTTGCCTTGTTGACGCTTAAGTAGAATCGCTGCCAATGTTGCAGCATCGATTTCTAGGCTTTCTTGTAGCTTCTCTACAAGCTCAGCAAATTTGTCTAGAGACTTATGCTCTTTCTCTTGCTCAAGCTCTGCACCTAGTTTAACTAGACGAGCTTCTGCAACTTTGTCACGTAGAGGAAGTTGGATTTCTTCCATTGATGACTTAGTCACTCGCTCGATAGTACGAAGCATACGGATTTGGTTAGTGCGAACTAGAAGAATCGCCTTACCTTTACGTCCAGCACGACCAGTACGACCGATACGGTGGATGTATGACTCAACATCGAACGGGATGTCGTAGTTAAATACGTGTGTAATACGCGGTACATCAAGGCCACGTGCAACAACGTCAGTTGCTACTAGGATGTCGATAACACCTTGTTTGATGTGATCAACAGTGCGCTCACGCAAAGACTGAGGAATATCACCGTGTAGTGCTGCCGCCTTAAAGCCACGTGCAGATAGCCAGTCAGCTAGGCGCTCAGTATCTTGGCGAGTACGTACGAATACGATTGACGCGTCTGTTTCTTCAGTTTCAAGAAGACGTGCCATTGCTTCGTCTTTCTCTACACCTTTAACAACCCAGAACTGCTGCTCTACTTTGTCTACCGTGTGGTTTTTACCAGCAACGTCAACGTACTCTGGCTCACGCAAGAAACGATCAACGATCTTCTTAAGCATTGGAGGCATAGTCGCAGAGAATAATACGCGCTGTGCTGTTTCTGGTGCGTGCTCCATGATCTCTGTTACATCATCAACAAAGCCCATGTTAAGCATTTCGTCTGCTTCATCAAGAACGAACGTGTGTACTTCGTCTAGGTGTAAACGGTCACGGTTGATTAGGTCTTGAACACGACCAGGAGTACCAACAACAATGTGAGCACCGTTTTTAAGTGCACGCATTTGATCAACGATAGATGCACCACCGTAGATCTCTAAAACTTTTAAACCATTGATGTTTTGACCAAGGTTTTTCATTTCCGCTGCAACTTGGATAGCAAGTTCACGAGTCGGCGCAAGAACCACAGCTTGTGGTTTACGCTGGTCAAGATTTAGCTTGTTAAGTAGTGGAAGAGAGAATGCAGCTGTTTTACCAGTACCAGTTTGAGCTTTACCTAGCGCATCTTTGCCTGCTAGCAAGTGCGGAATTGCCGCAGCTTGGATAGGAGTTGGAGATACGAAACCCATTCCGTCAAGAGCAGAAAGGATTGAGTCGTTCAGCGCTAAATCGCTAAACTGAATTGAAGAATCTTGCATTGGGATCCCATTTATCAATTATTAACTAAGGTCCCACGAGCTCTACCAATTCCAAACTGATCCAGATTGCTTCTAAAGCAAACCTTAAAGAGCTGATTCCATTCAGATGCGGATAAGTAGCAAATCGCATCAAGCCGCTAGGGACGTAAACAAGGAGGCGGATTATTCCCTAAAAGCACAAAAAAAGCCAGAAAAAATTGAAATACATCACAATTTTCTTCTCGATGACAAAATTCTGTATAAAGCGTCATCAAATTTACATCTAATACGCTTAAAACCTAGCCTTTCCTGACTTATTTCGGCTAGGCATATTCCGGGCATTTGGGTATAGTGTCGGCACTTTCATCGTTAAGAAGTAGATACATGTTCCAAGACAATCCGTTACTTGCACAACTTAAGCAACAAATCCAAGAAACCCTTCCAAAAAAAGAAGGGACGATTAAAGCAACTGAGAAAGGGTTTGGCTTCCTAGAAGTTGACGCGAAAAACAGTTTCTTTATTCCACCTCCATACATGAAGAAATGTATGCATGGAGATAAAGTTGTTGCAATTATCCGTACTGAAAAAGACCGAGAAGTAGCGGAACCACAAGAACTTATCGAACAGGCTGTCACGCGATTCATTGGCCGAGTCAAACTTATCAAAGGAAAACTTAACGTTGTTCCTGATAGCCCTACTCTTAAAAAGCTCACACTTAAAGCCAAAACTAAGAAAGGCATTAAGTCAGATGATCTAAATGACGGTGACTGGGTCGTAGCACACGTAATTCGTCACCCATTAAAAGATGATGGCGGTTTCTTTGTTGAAATCACGGAAAAGATCACAGACACCAATGACAAAATCGCACCTTGGTGGGTAACATTGGCTCAAAACGATTTACCAAAGACTGAACCAGCCGGCCTTGAAAACTGGGAAATTAACGATCATTCCGATTTAGAGCGTATCGACCTAACAGACGTTCCATTTGTCACTATCGATGGCGAATCAACAAAAGACATGGACGATGCACTTTATGCAAAGAAAAATGACAATGGCAGTTTTGAACTCACCATTGCTATTGCCGATCCTACCGCTTATATCACACCAGAAGACGATATGGATAAAGTCGCCAGAGAGCGTGGCTTCACTATCTACCTTCCGGGACGTAATATCCCAATGCTACCTCGCGATTTAGCGGACGATCTCTGTTCGTTAATTGAGAATGAAGTACGCCCAGCGATTTGTTGCAAAGTCACAGTAAGTGCTGACGGCGTGATTCAAGATGATATTCAATTCTTTGCTGCTAACATAAAATCTCATGCACGTCTGGCTTACGACAATGTGTCTGATTGGTTAGAAACCGGAACATGTGTCAAATGGCAACCAAGTGAAGAAATCGCTCAAGTAGTTACTGAACTAAATGAGTTTGCCAATGCTCGCGCGCAATGGCGCGAGACACACGCCGTTGTGTTCCCTGACCGTCCAGATTATCGCTTTGAGCTTAGTGAAGACAATGACGTCGTAGCTATCCACGCAGATATGCGCCGTGTAGCCAACCGCTTGGTAGAAGAGTCCATGATTACCGCCAACATTTGTGCTGGCCGTGTTCTGAGTAAAGCGTACGGCTATGGCGTTTTTAATACTCATCTTGGCTTTAAAGCGGACAAGCTGAAAGATGTTGT
The DNA here is from genome assembly GCF_900088415.1 of Vibrio mediterranei. Lineage (GTDB taxonomy): Bacteria > Pseudomonadota > Gammaproteobacteria > Enterobacterales > Vibrionaceae > Vibrio > Vibrio mediterranei. The sequence continues at coordinate 170,570 of NZ_FLLQ01000001.1, read as the reverse complement.
AGAGCTCGTCAACCAAGGTAAAGAAGACAACCTTTATACTGAAGAAAGCCTGTCAACTCTTGAGGGATTTGCTCAACTCCGCCGTAATCTTGGTGGTTTAGATTCAAGCTACCTAGATAACCGGATTCGCAAGTACCAAGCGTACAGTGAAATCAGCAACCAGCCAGATGCTCATTATGCAATGGGCTTGGACGTGTACGCGACGTGGACATCTCCTATTCGTAAATATGGCGATATGGTCAACCATCGTCTGTTGAAAGCCTACATTCTTGGCTCTGAACCATCACAACAGCCAGATGATGCTTTAGGTGAAGAGCTTGCTCTACATCGTAAACACCATAAGATTGCTGAGCGTACTGTAGGTGATTGGTTATATGCTCGTACACTTGCTGACGAACCTAAGAAACAAACACAGTTCACCGCAGAAATCTTTGATATCAATCGCGCCGGTATCCGTGCTCGTTTGCTAGAAAATGGCGCTTCTGTGTTTATTCCAAACCCACTCATCGTTGACAACAAAGAGCGCATTGAAGGAAACAACGAGAACGGCACGGTTTCTATTGATAAAGAAGTCGTATATCGTCTAGGGGACACGTTTAAAGTAATACTGAACGATGTGAATCAAGAAACACGTAGCCTAATCGCTAAGCCTGTTGAAGTATTTGCTGATGCACCTAAAAATGCATCAACAGAGCAAAGCGATGAAACGGCTAAATAGCCAATAGCATCTCGCTAGATAACACAAAAAGGGAGCCATCGGGCTCCCTTTTTAATATGAATGATGTTTTGTCGTTCATGCGTCACCAAAAGTACGCTTTAGGATCTTTCTCAATCTCCCTCATCACCGCGGTAAGGTCCGTACTTTTACCCAGAAATGGATACAGCATCCAGTTGTCCCCTTCATCTTCATCGGGAACGAAAATCGACCATTCTCTGGTATTGGAATCGAATAGGACTTTAACGACGACACTGGTGTAACTGGAAGAGCTTGAGTCCAATAGATAATGAGCTTTAGAAAACAAGACGCCATGCTCAACCATTTCAAACAAAGACTTACCCAATTCAACGGGCATGCTCTTGTTACGGTTGCTGCAAACAATTTCGGCACATCTTTCTAGGCGACATTGTGACATTTCAATAAGTGTCATATACCCCACCTCTTGGCTGACTATGTGTTTAATATAACTGCTTTTTGGATAATATGTTAGCGTTCGACGCCACACGGTAACCATTTTTATCCTCTAATTTATTGGCTATGCAACTCCACTTCACAAAAGTGTCACACAAACGAAATATGATGTGGCAAATTATCACTTTAATTGGAGTTTCTCTATGCTTCGCGTCGCTTTAGCCGCTCTACTCTCCTTCTCTGCTGTAAACACCGTAGCAGCACAAGAAGTCAATATTTCTGGTTCTACATCTGTTGCTCGTGTTATGGATGTCTTGGCGGAACAATACAACACGTCACACAGCGACACGTTCATAGCGGTTCAAGGAATCGGTAGTACAGCAGGTATCACCCTAGTAGAAAAAGGGGCGGCGGATATCGGTATGAGCAGCCGTTATCTTACAGAGCGTGAAAGCAGTGAAAGTCTAGAAGTTTTTCCTATTGCTTACGATGGTCTAGCTATTGTTGTCAACTTGGCAAACCCGGTTCAAGACCTCACTCGAGAGCAGTTGTTTGACATCTATAAAGGGAAAATTAATAACTGGAAGCAAGTTGGTGGCCCAGATCAGAAGATTGCGGTTGTGACACGTGAGGCCTCTTCAGGTACTCGTTCAAGTTTCGAAAGTCTATTGGGCTTAACACAGATCATCAATGACAGACTAGTCTCGGATATCAACCCAACGAACCTCGTTGTGAATAGCAACAGTATGGTCAAGACCATTGTGAACAATAACCCACACGCCGTAGGATATATTTCTGAAGGTTCGGTCGACCGTTCAGTTAAAGCCATTAAGTTTGAAGGTGTAGAAGCAACCACCAAGAATATCTCCGAAGGAAAATACAAGCTCGCACGCCCTTTCCTTTTGCTACACAAGAAAGATGACATTGATGATGACGCGGATAAATTCATTTCTTTCGTGCTATCTAATGAGGGACAATCCCTCATCCAAGAATATGGCTACACGCCGATTAAAAAGTAGTAAAGTCATCGCTACATTAGGGAAAGCATTTGCTTTCCCTTTTTCGTCTCTACCAAGATTGGAATCGTTGAATACATAATTACGACACTTCTGCCGTTTCCCATGTTATCGCAACCTGCTATGTTGTTATTCGGAAATGGTTTATCCCCAATAGGAGTCTATTCATGATTGTCACTACTACTCAAACCGTTGAAGGAAAGCGTATAGTTGCTTACAAAGGCGTGATCGCTGGCGAAGCGATTTTGGGTGCCAATGTCTTCAAAGACATGTTTGCTGGCCTGCGAGATATTGTAGGCGGACGCTCGGGCACCTATGAGAGAGAACTACAACGTGCGCGTGAAATCGCACTAAAAGAACTAGAACAAAAAGCCGCTGATGCTGGCGCGAACGCTGTTGTGGGTGTTGACCTTGACTATGAAGTACTAGGGACTGGCAACGGCATGTTAATGGTGTCGGCGAGCGGCACTGCAGTCGTTGTTGATTAAAGATGAATAAATAAGGCAGCGAATGCTGCCTTATTTGGTTGCTCTAAAAAATATTAAAGCTTAGTTACCGTCAGCGTTGGATTGACTTTATTTGTTGCATCCAACTTGAAACGATAGTTTGCCTCTTCAGCAATATTTATAGTAACATTATCATTGCTACCTGCAGTAAGAGTGTTTGCCTCACCCAAAGTAACACTCACTTCGCCACCAAAGTTTGTCTCTGCGTTCCAAGAAGCATCGGCGACCTTCATGTTAAAACTCCCCGTTTGCACCTCTATATCTAACTGGTAAATATTATTGGCAATATAGCTAAACTTGGCATTGGAATTTTCCGCTGGGGCATCCCATGTCGTGATCGATCCACGTAAGTAGAGTTCAGTATTTCCGAATGGGGCGATACTAGATACATCTTTATTACTGTTGTCTATCGGCAAGCCTACACCCTGGCTCTCGCCTTGTGGAACTACAAAGACAGCGGTTGTCAATGCTGGTACAGAGAAGATTTCATTACTAAATGAGGCTGCTTTCACTTCACTATCATAAGACGATTTTTGAACCGGATGTAGTTCAAAACCGCTAGCTCCTTCAATCTTAAACTCCTTAGTAACTGCCGTAGAGTTAACCACAACCACCACCGCATCATATGCAGAATCAAGATCAGCGCCCGCGCTGGTTCCATCATCGATCGTCATGACAATTAAACCTTGTGTTTGGCCCTGACCAACGTTGCGGAAATCGACTCGTTTCATGACCTCTTCCGCACTATCTAAGCGGAACAGCTCACTACTACTTCTAATTTTAAGTAACTCTAAGAATTGTTGTTTGGTTAGCTCAATGTCCGTTGGGGAGGGTTTGACACTAGGATCAGCTATGATTTTTCTGATCAAATCCCAGTTAGCACCATCTTTGTCTTCTCGAGGTAAACCAACATTCCAGTTGTTGTCTGAACCATCGAAGCGAACGCGGTTATACCAATCACCTGAGTCATAGGAATCTCGCTGCATCGACTTAGATCGCAATAGCTCTGAGCCCATGTGAATAAATGGAATACCCTGCCCCAACATTACGGTTGAAAGCGATACAGTCTGCATTCTAGCTCGCTTCGCCGAATCTATCCCTGTCGCAATCTTGTAAGCGTTGTTGTCCCAAAGTGTTTGGTTATCATGCTTCGAGACGTAAGAGATATTCTCCGATGGGAACTTGGTATAGCCTGCCGGAGCGCCATTATAATCCACATCTTTGCCACGTTTAGTCTCACCAGTGTAATCCAAGAGAACATAGTCAGCTAAATTGCCCGCCATGCCTAAACGGACGATATCTTGGTTGTGAAGTCTATCGTTTGTTGTTTCAGCTGATTCGATTACCTCTTCATTAGGATAAGCCGCATTACCAAACCCTTGATTAAACCTCAGTGAATGGCGGCCATCGCTGTTAACGCCGCCATCAAAAGGACTACCACCACGTACTGCGTCACGCAATCGATCAGAAAACGTACCAATTTCAGTACCGGCCATAGCTAGCTGTGTGGCTTGCTCGAATCGAGCGTGATTAGAAACTTCACCGAAATCCCAACCTTCACCATAGAAAATAGTATCGGGATCAATCGCTTTCACTTTCTCTAACGCATAAACCATCAAGTCTTTAGGTTGGTGCCCCATAAGGTCAAAACGGAAACCATCGACTTTGTAGTCATCAGCCCAAACTAATAGTGAATCAACCATTAGCTTACCCATCATCAAGTTTTCCGTCGCAGTATTGTCACAACAGGTCGAGTTTTCTACGCCTCCGGAATTGGCATTGAGCCTGTGATAATACCCAGGAACAATTTTATCCAACACTGACTTATCATTTACGCCAGAGGCATTGGTGTGGTTATATACGACATCCATGACGAACTTTAGTCCCATATCATGAGTCGCTTTTACCATTTGGCGGAACTCTTTGATTCTTAGTGAACCTTCAGCGTCAGTAGCGTAACTACCTTCGGGAACCGTGTAATGAAATGGATCATAGCCCCAGTTAAAACTGTCATACATGCGTAGGTCATTCATCAAAGACTGCGCATTCGCGCTCGCCGGGTCATAGCTTTGCAACAAATCTTCAATGACTTGCCCACTATCTGCTGTAGAACAAACCGCAGCTTTGGCATTAAGAGCACATAGATCACCGACCGTATCGGTAATATCAACTCTATTGACCTCATCAACTGTAGCAATATCAAACACAGGTAATACATGCAACGTTGTTAAGCCTGCTTGTTGCAATGACTTCAGATGTGTTACTGACTCTCGAGTATCTTCGGTTAGCGCTAAATACTTGCCATTCAATGCCTCCGTTCCTCTAGAATCACTGAAGCTAAAATCACGTATGTGAGATTCGTAAAGGACATGATCCTCAGCTTTAGATAATTGAGGACGAGAATATGATTCGTTATTCCAACCTTCAGGCATTAATAACGTATCATCGAGATCTACAACTTGAGAATATAGAGAATTTGCAGACACGCTAAGTGAATATGGGTCGGTTACCAATCGCTGCTCCACTTTACCCGTCGTAGGATGGTACACCTTAACGTCGTAACGATAGAACTGGTTCAGCGCTCCACTTACGCCATCCGAGGACCATATGCCAGTATCTGCATCTTCAGTCATTGGATATACACTATCTAGGGTCTTATCTTCATTATAAACTTCTACCGACACTGACATTGCTGTTGGTGCCCAGAGTTTAAACGTCACATCAGTTCCTTCAACAACAGCACCGAGCGTTTGAGCTATCGCATTACCCCCTTCTTTTGAGGCAAACACAGAGTCAAGAACTCCAGCTGTTTGAAGCTCAGTGGCAGCAATAATTTTATTACTCTCGTTATACGCGGCTATCACAAGTTGGTTTTTCAAAAGTGTATGTCGTGTCTCCGCATTCACATCGATGTTCAGGGCAGTTAAGCTCGCTAGATGCTTATAGCGAGCCTTGAGTGTCTCAGGTAGCTCCCCAGAAATGGTGAGTTCAACGTGTCCATCTTGCCCTTGAATAGACCTATCATCATTCATTGTGATGCTGCCGTCTTCACTGTAGAACAGAACCACTTTATCTGCCGTCGAGGCGGCTTCCCAACCAATTGTGGCACCATCTAACCAGTGAGCTGCGCGCCCATCGATCGCGACAGGTCTATCAGCAGTAGGGACGTAATAAATTTGGCTACTGCCATGGAAACCAAATAATCCCTTATTGTCATCAAGTTGACGTAGTTGAACCTTGTGATTTCCACTCCCAAAGGCTTTCTCATCTCCTTTGTGAAGTATAAAGTTCATACATTCGTGAGGGTCTGATGCATCTGGGTTCACCTTCAGAACATAATAAGCGCCATAGGTAGAGCTAATCCCTGTATACCCAAATGGAGCATCCCAGCTCGTTCCACCATCACCAATATTCATTGCTTCTAGGTCAGTACTTTCACACCCTTCGCCATTCCACAGGTGTAACCCCCAACCAGCGTACGGGTCACCAGATTGAGCCGCTGAGTCACGTTTGTAATAGATGACGACTTCATTCTCGCCAGCCTTATACAAGCCATCCACATCGCCACTATTGCCACCAGCCTCTGTTCCAGACTCACTATTCGTATTGCATCCTGCGAGTAATACAATTGAAATCAGTGGTATAAGCGTTTTAGCTACCACTGTCATCTTCGGTTTATTATCGTCCACTTTTCAACCTTTTATTATTGAGGGTAAATCGGTTAGTTCACCCTCTATGCTATGAAAAGTGATGCTCAACAAAATGTGAACAATGCATGTTAAGTTTTTGTGTCAGATGAAATAAGGGTTTGATTGAAGCGTGTTCACATTGATAGCCATTTTTGCCAAAAAATATGCACACAAGCGCACATTTTTCAGTCTTTTTTTCTCAGGCGTAGCGACGACGGCGTAGAGAGATAGGATGAGAATTCATCCTCCAATACGAGATATAGATCTATTATTCACTCTTTGTTATTTTTCTTCGTTAAGAAAGAACGGCATTTCTACTGTTATATTGGAACTCCAATAATGTTCATTCACTAGGGAGAAAATCACCTTTTAACAGAATGACTCTCCTCTGTTCAGAATGATTATCAAGCTGGAAACAGTCAACTAATAAACCCCAAAGGCATCAACGCCTTTGGGGTTTTCCACACGTACTAACTGGCTAAACATTACTTTCATGTTATGGGCAAAAATAATTATCTCTGACTTACCCAAACAGAAACACTGCCACCATTGACCGGAAACTCAGCCCACCCATTCGCATCAGTCCATACATCTTCAGAACGGATACCAAGTTGGTCGGTATAGCGGGTACTAGGTGACCCTGTGTACATCCATTTCTCTCCACCTGGACCATCGCTCATAATGACAGCCAGAGAGTTCGGATGTTCAGTATTTCCTTCTCGGGTCCATCCAATAATATCCCAATGATCAAGGTACGAATTCTGCTTACCATACGCATAGTCTTTGCGAAGACGAACTAACTGTTCTAGATGGGGTACTTTAGCCATATTTATATGATGTCCCTTATCACTGTACTGTGCACCGTAATAATCCGCGTAGAAGATTGTAGGATAGCCTTCCTCTCTAAGAAGAATAAAAGCATACGCTAATGGCTTGAACCACCAATCAACGGGCGATTCCAATGCTTGTAAAGGCTGAGTGTCGTGATTTTCAACTAATGTCACCGCTTTAACTGGATTATCCTTCATCAAGGTTCCATCCATAATAGTGCGCATATCAAAGCTGCCACCTGAACGGGAGGCTCGATAAAAATTCATATGTAACGGTGCATCAAACAGCGACATACTGCCCGATGTCTTACTAATGAAGTTGTGTAAATTATTGACGTCATAGTTCCAATACTCACCAACAGTAAAAAGCTCCTTTCCTGTCTTCGTGCGCAAGTATTCAATCCACTCTTGCAAGTATTGATATTTTATATGTTTAACAGCATCCATTCGAAAACCATCTACCGCTGTCGTCTTGAGATACCATTCCCCCCAATCCTTAAGCTCTTGTTTTACTTCTGGATGATCCATATCTAGATCGGCATACATTAAATAATCATAATTGCCTTTCTCTGAGCTTACTTCCCAATCCCAAGCCTTGCCCTCTCCTTTGAACTTGAAGATCGCTTTTTCTTTACCTGCATCATCCCAATCTACGCCGTCAAAGTGATACCAAGTCCAGTGAAAGTCCGAGTATTTATCGTTTCTTCCCGGAAAGTTAAACTCAACCCATGCTTCAATCCACTTATCACCAAGTTCTATGTTTCGGTTATTCCAATCCACTCGCTTTGTATCGACCCATGACTTTCCATCAGCACCACCACGATGGTTGAATACGACGTCACCATAAACCTGTATGTTGTGTTTGTGCGCCGCCTCAATTGCGGATAAGTATTGATCCTTGGTCCCATACTTTGTACGTACCGTATCTTTTTGAGCGAATTCACCTAAATCATACATGTCGTATACGCCATACCCAACGTCATTGATACCTCCAGACCCCTTATATGCGGGAGGAAGCCACAATGCGGTTATACCGTTCTCAGAGAGTGATTGAGCATTATGTTCAACTTGCGTCCATAATGCTCCATCATCAGGGGTGTACCAATGGAAGTACTGCATCATAGTTCCATTCTGTGCAGCCCATGCGGGAGTACTCAGCAACAAAGCAAAAGGAATATAAAAAGAAGGGTGTTTCAATTTTGTCATCATGTTGTCTCACAGTTAGGGTCAATTGTGGACACGTTAACATTGGCACTAACCTACCGTTATTGAATCGACCCGCAATTATCGACCCAACAAATAACAATAAAAACAATTATTCAAAACTATCTGAGATGAAGTGGGATGTTGGTAATGGGAAATAATCAGCTTGGATGTAAAGCTAGAGATAAAACGAAAAAACCCGTCGATGAGACGGGTTTTAGATAATATGGAGGCGCCTCCCGGAGTCGAACCGAGGTCCACGGATTTGCAATCCGCTGCATAGCCACTCTGCCAAGGCGCCATAATTTGTCTGCTAACAATTAGCGAATAGATGGTGCCCCGGGCCGGACTTGAACCGGCACAGCGCGAACGCCGAGGGATTTTAAATCCCTTGTGTCTACCAATTCCACCACCAGGGCACGCAATTTCTTGCGATGCCGATTACTGAACAGTAAAACACCATCTTTTTCTTACCGCAGTTGCAGTAAGACTTTAATATGGAGGCGCCTCCCGGAGTCGAACCGAGGTCCACGGATTTGCAATCCGCTGCATAGCCACTCTGCCAAGGCGCCTTAATTTGGGTGCTAATTAATTAGCGATTAGATGGTGCCCCGGGCCGGACTTGAACCGGCACAGCGCGAACGCCGAGGGATTTTAAATCCCTTGTGTCTACCAATTCCACCACCAGGGCACGCAATTCCTTGCGATGCCGATTACTGAACAGTAAAACACCATCTTTTTCTTACCGCAGTTGCCGTAAGATTTTAATTTTGAGCGATTCACTAGGTTTCCGTTCTTCAACGGTCTTGGTGTGACGTTAATCTTGGCAAGGCTGCCTATAACAGTCACGCTAGTCTCGCATGCGTTTTCATCGGGGTTTCCCGTGAGAACGAGGTGTACTTTAACGGATTAAGTTTTTGCGTCAACAGTAAATTTTAACTTTATGAATCAACTGACTAAATATCGAGCCAAGCAGTATGAAGGCCATACAAATCGGCTAATTCAACACCACTTACAAGTTAGCTATCTTGCGATCCAGTTGATATTTTTCGTCTGTAATGATTTTCTCAAGAACTTCAACGCGCTTAGATAGGCTTTTTATTTGTTGCACCAACTCGCTATTCACATCGTCCGCACCTTCGATTGCTTTTTCGAGTTCAATTGCTCTCATCTTTTCGCGATGAGTGAAAAATGTTCGCAGCATACCTCGACCAAAAATAGCGCCAAAAATGATGAGAACAACCAAGACTTCAGACATAAGCACCTCCACGAATATAGTGATAACTCACCATAATCGTCGACTAACTTAAACGCAAACTGTTAACAATGCTGAAAATGGATTTCGAGGCTTAGATCTCAGACAACGTGAATTAGCTATCCAAAACGTTGGTGAGTACAGTGAGGGAAAACTCTTAGAGCCAAACGAACGAAACCCCGACGATTGTCGAGGTTTCTGAATAATGGAGGCGCCTCCCGGAGTCGAACCGAGGTCCACGGATTTGCAATCCGCTGCATAGCCACTCTGCCAAGGCGCCTTTCTATTAACACACTGAGCTGCTGCTCCGTCGTGTTCGGGGCGTACTTTACGGAATACTCAACATTAGTCAAACAAAAAAAGATATTATCTCTCCGTTTGTCCAGATTAACGGCAATATGCTTAATCAAGCAGCGATCTAATGGACTAAGCGTACTCACCGTCACATCTCTTAGTGTGTTTCACCACTTTTTCATCAAACGCCCCACCAAGTTTGGATGATAGGACCAGCAATGATCAAACATACTCATCAGTGCGGGGTTGCCATACTTAGACAGGTTGATGGCGTGAAAGCGGTTTTTACGCTCTTTTAGTTGGTCGACTTTTTGTATCATCTCTTCGGATTGTTCCGGCGCGATAAAGTCAGAAATCACAACCATGTCTGCGTTTTTATAAGTATCGGTACCCATCAAATCGATAGACTGAACTAATACGGGTTCTAAGTCAGTTCCACCATGAAATGAATAGCTCAGAAAATCAGCAGCTTCTCGCAAACCATCTTGCTTAGTCAGTTCATACGTAATGTGTGTAGTAGAAAACAGAATCACATAGCATTCGCGATCTTCAGCCAAAGCAATTTGCATCAGTGCGTAAGCCATTGCTTTGGCACACTGCTCAGGAAATCCACTCATCGAACCAGATGCATCGATACAAACAATAAATGGCCCCTTCTCTATTTCCACCTTACCGTTATCCGGTTTACTAGTCCGTACTTTTTTAAGTGTGCGTGATTTTCCTTGAGTTTTGTAGTTCATTAAGCGTTTATCAGCGAGATGTTTGTAAAACACCACTTCCAATTCAGGATAAGCGAGAAACATGGTTTCATTAGGAAGCAGTTTATTCAGGTCGTCGGACTCGTGAATGCCTACAATATCATCCGTCGCCTCATCACTTTGCTCTTCAACCATCTCAACATCATCAGCTTGTGCTTTATTAAGTTCAGGATCATCCTGATCATTTGCCATTCGTCCAAGCTGTTCTGCTATCTCTTGTAGTCCCTTATTCTTCTTAAGAAACTCGGCATGGTTGTGCATCACTTTTAGATCAGTCTTGGTGAGTTTCGCAGAGGCCATATCCCACAAACGGCCCATGGCTGCTTCGTCACCCTGCTCCGTCACGGTATCCATGTTTTGCATGGTTTCCATTCGTTGATACAAATCGGCGAGAAACTTCTCTTTACTTGCTTCTAACTCAGAGACCTCGGCTTGTTTAATCGCATCCGCTAGACTCTTATACCAAAGATCGCAAAAGAAACGGGGAAACATGGGATTATTAACTGACTTGTTTTTTTCTAGCAGACGTCTCGCCTGCATGTAGAACGCAGAATGCCACTCAAGTTGCTTGACGACATCATTAATGCGTTCAAAAAAAGTCGCTTCATCCCAGTGGATGACCTCTTGATAGAGTGCAAGTTCTTTCTGGAAACGTTCGGTCTCACAAACACGAGTCATACGTTTTTTTACCGAGCCACGCCACTTCAACAAATGGCCTTTGACTGCAGAACGAACGCCGCGCTTTTCTGTGAGCGCAACAACTTGAGAGCGAGCCATCAAATCATTAACTGCCGAATCAATTAGACCTGAATCAGCAATCATTAGCGCCAAGTTTAATCCGTCTGCTCCGAGCATCCATGCCTCCGGTGTTTTATCTTACGATGTCACTCAACCAAGTTAGCTAGCCATCTAATTAAGTAAAGTTCCTAAGCGAGCTTTCTAGGCAAAAAAGTCATTTAATCCTTTGATCCTGGCGACTGCTTTCTCAGCTTCGGCATTAGTAGTTTCGAGTGTTTGCGTGACTGTTTGTAAGCTCACTTCCATCTCTGTTGGTATCTCTTGTTGAATAAAGCCGTGTGGCAGAGCGCCATGGAAGTTAGAGCGTACTTGTCTAAGGTGATATTCTGCATGAGTAAGCTGCGTTAATACCTGATCAGCTCTCGTCGTCCACTCTTGAAGTAAATTGGAGTCAATACCAGAAGTGGTCACAAGTGTGGTTAGAACAGAGCGATTAGCGATATCTTTAATAACGAGGTTATTGGCAGCGTCAATATCAAGCTTCAAGCGGCACAAATGCGTATTTTGGTTTACATAACCATACACCTCACTGCCACCTTCTTTGATGGCTCGGCTAAGCTCATCTTTTGCTACATAGACCCAGCGGCTATCGCCTTTTTCACTCTCAGATACTGACATGTTGCTTTGCAGCAAGACCAATTTGACTAGGTCCGTAGCCGGACCAACTTTGTATGACTTGGCGTTGCTAATATCGTATTGGTATACATCTTTTCGAAGCAGCCCCGTCGTGGATTCCATAGAAAGAGGCATCGCAAACTCAGCTTCGATTTCATCTTGAATATCAGCCAATTGCTCTTTACCTTCTTCGATCTGTTGGAATACTTCCTGTTGATCAAAGGCGTAGTTCAACGCAAAGTCACGAACAACATCGCGAATAATTTCTAGTGATTCTGGACTGTTCCACAAGCAGTCTTGTAATAGTAGTAAGTCGAGTGGGTTGACGCTATCGCGACCATTAAAGAACGCACTCGCCTTAAGAAGTTTTACCGCTTTCTTCCAACGGCGGTCGGAAACATATAGATCTGACTCAGAGAGTCTGCCTTGGTTTTCTTCCGCTGCGGACTCTAGCAAGGTTTTAAGTTGATAGAGTTTTTCAAAGACGGAATCGGTCAACTTGACGTTATCGAGTTCGCGTTGCCATTGATGATATTCCTGATCGGTAATCGCCAAACCTTCGGGGATCTTCGCTTCTTCAGTTGTGCCAACCGTTAACATCGATTTGAAGTTCTGTTTATTCTGAATACGATTTACAAATATGCGTACCAACATACGGTCATAGAGAGCTTCCAAACCGCTGTCTTCATCTGGCAGTTCATTTGAGGCGGAAACCAGCAAGCGCATAGGTACTCTTTCAATATCACTACCGTTCTTAAATGTTTTCTCATTCACGACGGTTAGTAATGTGTTTAAGATTGCAGGACCTGCTTTCCAGATTTCATCTAAGAAAACCACTTGAGCGGTAGGTAAGTAACCTTCGGTTAATCTTAAATAACGTCCGTTGTCTTTGAGCTCTTGAATACTAAGGGGGCCAAACACCTCTTCAGGGGTAGAAAAACGTGTCATTAAGTATTCAAAATAACTACTGTTATCAAATGCTTGTATCAATCGCTTCGCAATTAGGCTCTTTGCTATTCCAGGCGGGCCAAGCAAAAAGACACTTTCTCCTGCAAGGGCGGCTAATAAGCAAAGCTTTATGGTCTCTTCTCGTTCGTAAACGCCATCGGAAAGTGCTGAGGCGAGTTTATTAATTCGTTCAGATAGCAACGCTTTATCAGCGTGGGAAACAACTGTGGGCTTTATCATGCCAATACCTCTGTGCACAAAACAGGAATGCATAAATGATTTTATACATTTGTTATTATTATGTTACAAGATTTTTCATTCATGCTTTATTTAAAGCATGACCGCAAACCTAAAATTATCAAGCTGATTTTTATAGAGTTTTGTCACTAAGAGTCGCTTCAAACAGCAGAACTCATTAGCCGAAAGTATGAGAAAGCGCCTGTTTTGCTCTATTAAATTGGAACGTAGGTTTTTTAATGAACTGTCCGACGAGACTGGGGTGATAACGCCATTGTGTATCGAATAGCCCCAAAACTTCTGGGTTACCATATTTTGAGAGACATAAAGAGTGGAACCGATTGTAGCGGCCACGTAATGACTCTACTCTTTCGACAATCTCCTGTTCCTGCTTAGGTGCGACGAAATCGGAGATCACCAGCAAATCGGCATTTTTGTATTGCTCACCTTGCATCAGTTCCACTGCGTGATCCAAGACCTTTCCAAGATCGGTTCCGCCTTTAAAGGTATAAGACAAAAAGTCACTCGCTTCTTTCAGTCCAGTCGTCCCTGTTAAGTCATAACTAATGAACGTGGAGGAGAACAATATGACGTGGCACTCGCGTTGTTGTTGTGCCGCCATTTTCATTAGTGAATAAGCGATAGCTTTCGCTGATTTTTCCGGAGCACCCTGCATTGAACCTGAGACGTCTATCGCGATAAGCATAGGGCCTGTCTCTTTTTCTGCTTCACCAGTCGCTGTTTTAGGTGAATGTAATTGACGAACCGTACGTTGTTTACCTTCTGATTTGTAGGTTAGCAATCGTTTTTCCACCAAGTGTTGATAGAAAATGGTTTCTAATTCTGGGTAGGCCAAATACATGGTCTCATTAGGAAGAAGATTGTTGATGTCGTTACTTTCGTGAATGCCCACAATATCATCTGTCGCAAAGTCCGCTCTCTCTTCAACGACCACTTCATCGTGGCTCAATGCTTTATTTAGCTCTGGAGCGTCCACTTCTTCTGCCATACGTCCGAGTTTGTCGGCAATACGTTTTAGCTCTTGATTGTTCTCAAGGTACTCTGCCGTACGTTCTATGTGTCGCCAATCCTGTTTTGTTAGTTCTGCTCCTGCCAAATCCCAAAGCCTTCCCAATTTGCCCTGTTCGCCACCTTTTTGCAGGTTCTCCATATCTTTTAAGGTATCGATTTTCTGATACATCTGTTTTAAGAATTTAGACTTCTGCTGGTCAACTGTTTGTTGTTGTTTCGACTCAACGGCCTGTTTTAAGCTTTCATACCACTGTTTACAAAACTGACGAGCAAACAGTGACCGTGGGTAAGCATCGATATTGCTCGCTAACTGACGAGCTTTGGGTAGGAATTGCGAATCTTCAGGCAGCTGCTCAATCAATTGACTCAATTGGCTATCAAACTCTTGCTCCGTTAGATAGACTGCACGTTGATAAAGTTCGAGTTCAGATTGCAGAGACTCGGTCTCTTGACCTTTTACGAGCTTGCGTTTAACAGATTTAGACCATTTGGCCATTGATGCTGTTAAGCTTTGCTTAAGTCCCTCATCGCTGCCCATCGCCAACAGGTCTGTTTGCTGCATGATGTCTCTAACCGCAGAATCAATAATTCCTGATTCTGCTACCATCATCGCCAAATTTAGACTGTCCGCACCAAGCATTTCGTTACCTATAAATAAACTTCACAACCGTGTAGACCTCTTGATATACCTAAATTTTTCATTGTATTACAGGTAAGAAACCCTAGTTTTCATTTTCGATCGCCATTTAATAAAACGATCCCCTTCTTATCCATCGACTTTTATGTCACGTTATGGTCATATTGAACCCTGATTACGTAAACCTTCTACGTACTTTATATCTAGCCATCAACGGATGATTTTATGGCCCAAAGAACAATTCATCAGTGGAAATCCATTGCTCTCGTAGAAGAAGACATTGAATTACCAAATCAAAAAAACATTACGCACACGACAATTAAACACCCCGGCGCTGCGGTCATCCTTCCAGTTACCGAATCCGGCGATATCATGCTATTAAATCAATATCGGCCCTCACTTAAGAAGTGGCTTTTAGAGCTTCCCGCCGGGACGATGGAACTGAATGAAAACGCTGAAAATTGCGCACACAGAGAACTGATTGAAGAAACGGGCTTCGAAGCTGGTATTATGATTTCTCTAGGACAGGTAACACCACTCGCTGGCTTTTGCGACGAAATACAGCATCTGTATATTGCAAAATCACTAAAACCGAATCGCAGTTTAGCATGCGATGATGATGAAGTAATTGAGTTAGTGACAATGTCACTAACTCAATTACAACAAAAAATAATCGATGGTGGCATCACGGATGCCAAAACAATAGCGTGCTTAAGCAAAGCGACGCTATGTGGATACATTTAGGAGAGTATCAATGGATTTTCGCTCAGACACAGTGACCCAACCTACCCCAGCTATGCGTGAAGCTATGGCTAATGCACCTGTCGGTGACGATGTTTACGGGGATGACCCAACGGTCAACGAATTAGAACAATGGGCAGCAGAGCGACATGGTTTCGAAGCGGCACTGTTCACAACATCTGGTACTCAGGCAAACCTGCTTGGTTTAATGGCACATTGCCAACGCGGCGATGAGTACCTGTGTGGCCAGCAGGCTCACAACTATAAATATGAAGCTGGCGGTGCAGCAGTACTCGGCTCAATTCAGCCTCAGCCTATTGAGAATAACCCAGACGGTACACTTGATTTTTCTAAGTTGAAAGCCGCGATAAAACCTGATGATAGCCACTTCGCGCGCACCAAATTGTTAAGCCTTGAAAACACTATCAACGGTAAAGTTCTACCATTGTCATATTTGGCAGAAGCAAGGAAGTTTGTTGATGAAAACAGACTGAAACTGCATCTAGACGGCGCTCGAGTATACAACGCAGCCGTGGCATTAGATGTGGACGTAAAAGAAATTGCTCAGCATTTTGATTCTATGACAATCTGTCTTTCAAAAGGCTTAGCAGCTCCTATTGGTTCCCTACTTCTTGGTTCTAAAGCGTTTATCGAACGCGCAAGACGACTACGTAAAATGGTTGGCGGTGGTATGCGCCAAGCTGGCATTTTAGCCGCGGCAGGAAAACTTGCGTTAACAGAGCAAGTCGATCAGTTAAAAGTTGATCACGCTAATGCCAAAAAGCTCGCATTTGGCCTAAATGACATTTCTGGATTTAGTGTAAACGCCGATTTTGTCCAAACAAACATTGTTTTTGCTAAGCTCGATGAATCGGTAAAGATTGATGTTATTGCAGAATCGTTGGCTAAAGAGGGCATTACTATTACCCCAGGTAATCCGATTCGATTCGTAACTCACAAAGATATTTCGAGTGCGGATATTGACCACTTGCTCACACGCTTAAAGCAATTAGTTTAAGACTGTATAGCGCCCTCGCAAGTTAAGGTTTGGTAGTCAAACCTTAACTTGGCTTTATTAATGTTTTTTTGCATTGAGTAGGCGTCATTCCGTATCGTTTTTTGAAGACATAACTGAAGTAAGCGAGACTTTCAAAGCCGCAATCAAGAGCCACCTTAGAAATGCAAGTATCAGAGCATGTTAGTGTTTTCCTTGCCACTTCTAGCCTTACGGTGCTTAACAACACACTAAACTCCAAAGATTCACCTTTCAATTTACGTTGTAATGTCGAATTTGACATGTTTAAGCAACACGCTACGTCTGATAGTTTCCACTTATTTGTCAGATCGCTTAAAATGACTTCGGTCACTCGCTTACTAGTTTTTTTCTTCGCCATTAATTCATAGAAAGGATCAATAACACCACAGACAACCAGTTCTCTAAGAATAGAATATGCTAATGAGCAGTGTAGCGTCGCTGCACAGTGGACATGGATGTTTTCTAATGTGACATATGCATCAAGATAATGACCTATTTTATCTCTCACATCAGCCTCACATTCCGAAACGCCCTCTTTCTGTTTGAAGTTCGGGTCTGAACTAAACATGGATATTGTAGAATTAAAAAACTCTTCAGTAATCGTTACCACTTCTAACTCAATTGGCTTATTGGAAACTGATCGTATATCTATATGAATGCTTTTTCCCATTGGGAAAAATACAACACTTCTATTAGAAGCTGCTTCTTTTTTTCCACAAATAGAAAACGTTCCTTCAGCATTGATTAATCTAATAATTTTATACTCAAGCGAATATACTTCAGTTAAAAGGTTTTGATGCGGAAGAACTACTCTGTCAAAAGCCACTTTATTATCGTACACAATACCACCTTATTGCTCTATTGACTTTCAATCATTCTCAATATTTCGCCTACTGAAATAGGATATGAAAGATAGTAGCCCTGAAGATAAACATTATCCAATGCTATCTCACTTCTCTGATAAATAGTCTCTACCCCTTCGAAAATTACACCATCTTTAGAGTGTTTATTAACTCTATCAGTTAGGACTTTTGCAGTTATTTTCTCGTTAAGTTTGTCAGAAAAATAGGATTTATCGATTTTGATTAAATCCCACTCAACCTCCGTCAAGACGACATTGCTAGCATGCGATAAAACAAGGTAATCATCAAGCCAGAGCTTAATTCCACAATTCCTAAATCTATCTAAATTTCTCTCGATTATGGGATTGTCAAAAGAGTATCTAAGCACATCAATTTCAATAGCTAACTTACTTGGAGAAAGCGATATCACATGGTCAACAAACCCATTATCAATAAGTAAATTAACTGGTATATATACAGAAATTAAAGCCTTACCAAGTTGTCTTTCAATCTTCTTTGCAATGTCGACCTGACTCAATGCAATTTGTTTAATAATCTCCCCATCAAGACAAAAAAATATTTCTTCTACTGTCAGTTCAGAATCGAAAATTGTATTTACGGAAACTCTCGATAACATCTCATATGCATAAACTTTATTCTCTAACGAAGATAGTATAGGTTGAATTACAAACTCTAACTCTAGAACATCTTTTTTATTTGAGTCAGAGCGTATTTTTACGCCAGAATATTTTCTATCACATTGCATTCGTTTCATATTAGGAGCACTCCATAACTTGGGTTCATAGAAACTATTCTCATACATATAAGTTTGTCAGTTCAATATGTTATTCAGTCATTTAAAAAATATGACTCTATTTCTAAACTATTAATCTGATTTATTTATGTTCAATAGAACTGCGAACGCATAAAAGCATGTGAGCGATGTCTCAATTCAATTTACGTGCAGCAATTAGTGCTTTAGATTACCCTTAGGGTAAGCCTTACAATAGATGTATATACTTGAAAAATCAAAAATCTATGAAATCAACCCAGATACTTATATTCGCGTCAATTTTCGTACCGTTGCTAAGTCATGCAAGCTCCTTCGGAAATCCCGAGCTAGGTGAAATGAAAGCACCAAGCTGTGTGTTCTGCCACAACCCTAATGGAGCTCCTACTCAAGCTAACTACCCAAACCTTAACGGGCAAAACTCGCTTTATCTGTTTAATGCTATGAAAGCGTATCAAAATGACGAGCGCCAAGGCGCGATGGCAGAACTTATGAAGGCTCAGCTTCAAAACTTAACGGAAGAAGACTTGAAAGATATTGCTGCGTTCTATTCAACTATCGATTAGAAGAGTATTTATCCTCTGTTCAATCGCACTTATAGCCATAGACACTGTAAGAGGCACATGTGCTTGATAAGGGTGTAAGGAGTAAATAGGATTAGGTTTCGTCTTCTCTATTTCAGCAACTGGTTTTATTGCCATGCTTTCACCAAGTAGAAATTCAGGAACCAAGCCTATACCAAACCCTCTCTCGATTAGGCGAATAGCATCGTAGATCGTGTTGACACGGTGTGCTGGAACAAACGTTAACTCTTGTTCCGTATTTAATTCTCGATGATGTATTTGCGCTGGTTGCCAATGTTGAGCCACATATTGGCACGATGTTATATCTACTTCATTGTTTTTCGATTGGCATAGGACGTCAGAAAACTGACCAAGTTTCCTTTGTTTTAGATTGGAATCTCCAGATGCGCCTACACGAATTGCTAGATCAATATCCTGCTGAATTATGTCCACGTGGTCATCGTCACTTACCAAGTTCAGCGTCACATCAGAAAAATCATTAAAAGTATCAGCGAGCGCTGGTATGACAATACTCTGCATCAACGCGTGTGGCGCTGTCACCGATAGTCTTCCTGATGGCGTGTTCATCGACTCTGATGCCTCAATCCACGCAGATTCGGCATGCTCTTGCATGAGAGCGCATTGATGGTAAAAACGCTCTCCGGTAGAAGTCAGCATCTGCTTGCGCGTCGTGCGTTTTAGTAAGCTCGTATTCAACTCATTTTCTAACTGTTTTAGCGCTGAACTAACTACAGATTTAGACACATCGAGTTTATCAGCCGCTTTAGTTATCGAGCCACTTTCAACGATTTGTACATAGATGGACATTAAACGCAGTTTATTCACGATAAGCTCTCTTAATTGTTCTTTTTAGCAGAACATACCTTTCCAATATGTTTGTTTTTCATTACCAATACTATCTCTATGATTAGCTCTTACACAACCCAAATTGAAAGGTATGATGATGACTCAATCAGCTTTAGAACGCTCAAAAACTGGAATTTCCGCATGGCAAGTTGCATTTAATAACCAAGATGCTGCTGGCTGCGCGGCACAATACGCCGAAGACGCTGTAATGGTAGCGAAACCTTTTGGCACATTTGAAGGTCGAGAGGCAATACAGGCATTCTGGCAAAACATTATGGATCAAGGATTTAAAGACGTTGATTACACCAATACTAAATGGGAAAAGGCTGGAGAAACGTCGTACATTTTGACCTCAGACTGGACAATGAACAACGCCTTTGGAGTTGTTCATAAAGAGCTATGGGAAATTCAAACCGATGGTGCGTCTCGGTTAACTTATGATGAGTTTGAAGTGCTTGGTGAGCGTTAATGGTGTGATGGTATCGGTCTGTCTTTGTTATTGTAACTCTAGTATAAACTACTAACTTGTTACCTACCGTAAATTACTTAACTCTTTTAAGCGTCGCATAAATAATGGACATAGTTTTATTATTATGAGGGTTAAATTATGGGTGTAAATCACTACGACAGAAAAACACTGGTTTCAGGTTATTGGACTCTACATAATTTCCATTATGGTCATGTCGCAGAAGCGAAATGTGAGCTTAGTGTTATCAAACGAGTTTCAATTCACAAAACACCAAGTGATCCATGTATTCACCTCTCAATAGATATTTTAGATAACGATGAAGAGAAGTTGTTGAACGTTTATCTATTAGCAGATCAGCAAACCATTTTGCTCAATGAGTTTGTAGAATATCAGTGCGTTCGTGGAGTAACAAAGCTTATTCGCTTCGCCATTCCACCACAATTTGCAAGGTATTTTACTAACGAGGAAGGGTTCAGGGTTCAGCTCAATGATCAAGTTGACGAAATATCAACAGCAGGTGCTGGTGACGTTATCAGCAACGCAATACGTTATAAAACAGAAATTTGCCAATGACACACTAAACTGAACTATCAAAAAATAGAACCTTCCATGTGAAGGTTCCATTTAAAAAACACCAATAATAATCAAAAATGAACATTTTTCGCCACTAGCATACACCCAATGACTAATAAAAAGATATGTACGATTCGGTGATAGTCAATTTTGTATTTGTGTAAAAGATGATAGCCGATCATCCCGCCAGTTAAACCAATGACAAACGCTGGCATTGCCGACATCACCAAAGATAACACTTCTTCAGTTATCAAACCTTCATTCCAAAAACTCACGTTGGCACCAATCATCTGCAACATAAAGAAGAAAGCCAATGTCGATTTGGTTTGATCGGCCGTCCAAGGCTGCATCGATGTATACGCAATCACAGGAGGACCCGATTCACCTACGCTAGCACCTAAAACACCTGAAGTGAAACCTGCCCCTACTGTTACCGGAACAGAAGTCTTTTTAAACAAAGGCTTAGTTGAGCGTAGAGAATGTAAACTTGAAGTAACTAACACAATTCCCATAGTCAAAAGAATGTACTGGGAAGGCATTGTTGCAAGTAATTTAGCGCCAACAAAAGAAGCTGGTACCGAACCGGCAAATAGAATCAATCCAGTTTGGCGTTGTATTGAATGGCGCATTTTCCAAACGATTGGCAAAGTAACTAGCCAGCCAAAAATGCCAGCAATTGGAACTGCTGTTTGAGCTCCAACAATGAATGAAAGCAACGGAACCGACACTAACGCTGAGCCGAATCCCGTTAGCCCCTGTGTGAAACCCGCTAATGCAATGATCAACGAAACGAGTATTAAAGTGGTATCCATATGTCCTGTTATTCAGCCGTTAAAAGTTCTTCACACTATAGACTCATGAAATTTAATAACCATTACTCGTGTCACATTTTGTTGTTTTATGTACTTTTTGATTCGTTAGTGTGACTATTTTCTCAGAACAGGACGTTCATCTCCTTATAATGACCATATCCATACAGTTTTGAACAATACGCTCACTCAAAAGCGTCTATAAGACTAAAGGTGTTTTTTACAGGCTCTCATCCCAATCAGCCTTCCCTTCAGCTCCTTGTAGACAAACCGTGGTAGCGGATAAACACGAGCACTCATCGATCTTCAACACGGACGCCTTTAAAGAAGTATCGATTTGAAACTGTTAACGAATTCATCGTATTTAAATTTATGAGGTAAACAATGGATCACTTCCAGTTAGAGTCGGAGCAGTTGTTTGAAACACAGGCTCATCAGCACACGTCAGCAAGGGGAATCGAAGAGTTTGATAAGGTTTATGGGTTAGGATACCAAGTGGATCATGCCGATTGGTCCCCTTTCCCGCGAGTCAATCAATTAAGACAAACCTTCCTAGATAGGTCGTATGATATCGACGTTGAACGTCTTCGTCTTGTTACCGAAGCATATCGAGAGAATGAAACCTTACCACGTATCCTGCAGACTGCTTTCGCTTTCCAGAACATTCTCCATAACTGCACACTGCACGTTTATGATGACGAACTAATCCTAGGGGAGATTGCTGCTCCAGCAAAAGCCTCACCTATTTATCCTGAATTCTCTGTTGACTGGATCATTGACGAAATCCTTCACTCTCCTTTTGAAGAACGAAGTAACGACCAATTTTATATACGTAGTGAGCAGGATAAAAACGAAATTTTGGAGTTATGCGCATACTGGAAAGGCAAAACGGCCAATGAGATCATTACGGCCCACCTTGATGATGACCAAAAGAAAGGCTCACATATTGGTGAAAAAGTCTTTCAGACCAATAACTACCATTTTGCAGGCATCGGACATTTTGCCATGGACTTCACTAAGCTCATGACGCTTGGTTATGACGGGGTTATCTTGCAGGCCGATTCCGCATTGAAGAAATTGTCGAAACAAGACCCAGACTATAGCGATAAACGAGATTATTACAAAGCGACCATTGTGTGTTTAGAAGCGGCTAAGCACTATATTACAAGGTACGCGCAGTTAACGTCTGAAATGGCGGGACATGAAACTGACGCTAAACGCAAACAAGAACTGTACACCATGTCCCTCAACTGTCAGCAAATCGCAGGTGGTGCTCCAAAGTCTTTCTGGCAAGCTATTCAGTTATTCAATTTTGCCGTTACTTTGACCCAAATTGAGGGAAATGGTCACTCTATCTCTTATGGTCGTATGGACCAATGGTTACTTCCCTTCTACCAAAAAGATGTCAATGAACGTGCCGTATCAAAGTCGTTTATCTTAGAGCTCATTGAAGTGCTTTACGTCAAAATGAACAATCCAACTAAGCTCAAAGATAAAGGCACAGTAAAAGTTCGCAATGGTCGAGGTTTTGGTGGAGAAAGCTTAACTCTAGGTGGAGTAGACTCAGAAGGTGAAGACGCCACCAACGACCTAACAATGTTAATGTTGGAAGCATCAGCCCATACTCGAATGATGAACCCTTGGGTCTGCGTTCGAATGCACGAGAAAACACCGTACGAGCTCAAGATTAAGACGATTGAATGCATTAGAGCCGGTTACGGTCACCCTAAATTGTTCAATGATACCCCAGCGATAAAAGCCATGTTAGGTAAAGGGGTGTCTTTAGCTGAGGCGAGAAATTACGCTGTAGTTGGCTGCGTTGAACCTACAATCCCCGGCAAAGAGCATGGTTGGTTGGACGCCGGCTACGTGAATACCGCAAAAATGATGGAAATGGTCATCAATGGTGGACGAATTCTATCAGGACCAAATGCCGGCCAGCAACTGGGGCCAGATACTGGCAGTTTAGAAACTTACGCAACATTTGAACAAGTTCTCGAAAGTGTCGATAAGCAGTTTGCGTACTGGTGCGATCAATTATGTACCTGCTTAAATGTCACCGACAAAATTCATCGTATGGTCAAACCCACTCCCTATATCTCAGCGTTTTTTGAAGGTTGTATCGAAACCGGACGAGATATGACATTTGGTGGTGTGAAATATAATGGTACTGCTCCGCAGGCTGCTGGAGTAGCCACTTGCGCCGATTCTCTTTCTACCATTAAGAAGTTAGTATTTGATGACAAGAAGTACACGGGTAAACAACTGCTTGATGCTGTGAAGAATAATTGGGTTGGTTATGAAAAGCTGTACGCGCTCGTCAATAGCTCCAAGATCCCCCATTATGGCAACGACAACGATGAAGCCGATGAGCTATTCACCTTTATGTTTGAATGCTATTGCCGTCATATCAAAGGACGCATCAACCCTAGAGGCGGAAAGTTTAGTCCAGGCGTATACACCGTCAATGCGAATGTTGGTATGGGCTTATACACCAATGCGTCGTTAGATGGTCGCAAAAATGAAGAACCTATCTCTGATAACATGGGACCTGTCCATACCGCAGGCGGTTCGCACGATACGCAAGGCCCGACCGCTATCGTCAACTCCGTCACTAAGGTAGACCACAGCTTGGCAACCAATGGCACTCTACTCAATTTACGTTTTCCAGAAGACGCCGTTTCAGGTATTGAAGGAAGAGATATTCTTGTCAGTTTTATCGACGAATACATCTCCAAACAAGGCATGCACGTGCAGTTTAATATTATGAGTTCGGACAAAATGCGCGCCGCTCAGAAAAATCCTGAGCTATACAGAGACATGTTAGTGCGAGTAGCAGGATACAGTGCGTATTTCGTGGAACTTGGGAAACCTTTGCAAGACGACTTAATTCAACGCACCGAGCTTAGGTTCTAACAAATAACCTAATACAACTACTGTCAAGCTGGGCATTCAACGCCCAGCTTCTAACTTAATTGAGGTTATTTGTGTCAAACCAAGCCACCGTATTGAATGTACAGCGTTTCACACTCCACGACGGTCCAGGGATCCGAACTGAATTCTTCCTTAAAGGATGTCCTCTACGATGTGATTGGTGTGGAAACCCGGAGAGTTTTAATCGCAGAATAGAAGTCGGGGTCTACCATAACCAGTGCATCTCAAATGAGCACTGCGGAACGTGTTTAGATGTTTGTCCATCGCCCGATATGTTGACGTTTTCCGATGATTGTCTATTTGAAGTCAAACGTGATTTTTGCTCTTCCTGTATGGCTTGCTCTGACGACTGCCCTGCAGAAGCAATCAAACAATGGGGCAGTTTCATGACTTTGGATGAGTGCATGGCGGCTATCCGCAAAGACAAAGGCTTCTATCAACGTTCAGGTGGAGGTGTAACTGTGTCTGGCGGAGAGCCCCTTTTACAGAGCAACTTTGTATTGGAGTTGTTTAAGTTATGCAAACAAGAAAACATCCACACTTGTTTAGAATCGAGTTTCTTTGCTAACTGGAACCGAATAGAAAAGCTCCTTCCCTATACCGATCTATTTATCTCCGATATTAAGCTACTAGATAGCCAGCGCCACAAAGCGCACACCGGAGTTGATAATCGCAAAATCCTCAATAATCTTAGAGCATTGAGTAAAACTGAAAAGCCCATCATATTGAGAATCCCAGTTATCCCGTCCATCAACGATGACGATGAGAATATTGCCGCGACCGCCGATTTCATTATTAATGAGCTCAACGGACGCGTACAAACGCTGCAGTTACTTAGCTTTATGCGCTTAGGGGAAGAGAAATACCGCTCATTAGGGTTGCCATACAAGATGGCCGACCTAGTCTTTGACCGTGACAGCTTTCAACTAAGGGTAAATCAAATTGCCGACTACTTTAATCGCCGAGGCATCCATTGTACGGTTGGAACCAAAAACGCCAGCCTGAAATGCGCAAATTAGAATCCATCAAGATTAAGAGGCACTTCTTTACCTAGCCAATATGCATAAGTGGTGTGATCAATAAGGTCATCGCCAGTGTCAGCGTGTACTAAAACACTGAGTTCGCCTCTAACACTATCAAGCCAAGGGATAAGTGCATCAAAGTCTTCACGAAAGAACAAAATCTGGAAGCTCCATTTCGTATGAGGCCCAACAGGCTTTTGATGTACTCTTCCGACATGCAGACAAAATTTTTCTGTAATTGTTTCACTTAACACGGTAGCCATTTCTAAAGAAGATTGATCAAAGTAGACGTGTGCATGGTATTTATCGTGAAGGTTTTTGGGGGTTTGAGGTGATGTCATGGGGTTACTTTGCGATAAAATTGCGTGAGGAAATAGTGGCGGGATTGTAACTGATATCTATCTGAAAAATAAG
The DNA here is from genome assembly GCF_900088415.1 of Vibrio mediterranei. Taxonomy (GTDB): domain Bacteria; phylum Pseudomonadota; class Gammaproteobacteria; order Enterobacterales; family Vibrionaceae; genus Vibrio; species Vibrio mediterranei. The sequence continues at coordinate 144,563 of NZ_FLLQ01000001.1, read as the reverse complement.
GGAAGAAGTTAAATTCTTACCCTTATTTTCTTTGAAGTAAATTAGCGCTTTTTACCACGATTGGCATGAATCTTAAGCTTGGCTTTCATCTTACGTTTATCCGCCCCTCGACCTTTACGGCGAGGTGCAAGATCAGGTTCGACTTCAGAGGCCGGACTTGGTTCAAAGCCTGCCAACCACTCTTGTGGTAATCGCGTATCTAGCAAACGCTCTATTGCTTCTAGAAGATACTGCTCATCGTGACTCATTAACGATACTGCAAAACCCGCATGCCCCGCTCGACCTGTTCGTCCAATACGATGGATATAATCTTCCGCTTTATACGGCAGCTCAAAGTTCACAACTTGCTCCAGCTGCTGAATATCTAGTCCACGAGCCGCAACATCCGTTGCAATCAATGCTCGTACTTTTCCGGATTTAAAATCATCCAACGCTTTTTGACGCGCTCCTTGGCTCTTATCACCATTGATCGAAACCGCATTGATGCCATCGAGCTTAAGCTCTTTTGCGAGTGCATCACTACCCTGTTTTGTTTTGGTAAACACCAATACCTGTTGCCAATTGCGGGAACCAATTAAGTACGCCAGCAGTTCGTGTTTACGTTTTTTGTCGACGGGATAAACCATCTGTTTTACGGTATCTGCCGTCGAGTTCGCTGGGGTGACTTGAACTTCGATGGGCTCATTCATAATACGATGCGCTAGCGTTTTGATACGCTGTTCAAATGTTGCTGAGAACATCATATTTTGGCGCTCTTTTGGTAAGCGCTTGAGAATACGATTCAAGTCTGGCATGAATCCCATATCTAACATACGGTCAGCTTCGTCCAAGATTAGATATTCGCATTCAGATAAAGTGATATTGCGGTTATGTTGGTGATCCAAAAGGCGTCCTGGTGTTGCTACCAAGATATCAGCACCACCAACTAGGTTTTTAGTTTGTACGCCCATACTTGTGCCACCGTAAGCAACAACTACTTTAAGTCCAGTGTCTTTTGCTAACGGTACTAAGCTATCAAACACCTGTTGTGCAAGTTCTCTTGTTGGTGTGAGTACTAAAGAGCGAATAACTTTTGAGTTAGACTCTCGATCCTTAGGTTCTTGAGCAATTTTGTGAATCAAAGGAAGCCCAAACGCCGCAGTTTTTCCCGTGCCTGTTTGTGCTCCGGCTAAGATATCTTTGCCATCAAGAACATGTGGAATAGCACGTGCTTGAATAGGTGTTGGCGACTCATAGTTCAACTCAGCTAGGTTTTGATGAATTGTGCTACTAAAAGCAAAAGAATCAAACGAAGTCACGTCTTCGGAAGCATCAAGTAAAGTCTTGTCTGTCATAAATTCGCCAACAGGTATTATTTAGGGGTCGCGAGTGTATCAGATAACACGACATTGGTTAACGCCATTATTGACTTAGTTCATCAATCATGACTTGAACGGTGTATAACTGCTACTACCGAGCAGATATACCAATGCTTTGCTTTCAACTTGCTACTTAGACTAAATGTTTCTTGGGGCAAACATGATAATTGCCATACCAAGTAATGCGACTGATACGCCGACAATATCCCACATGGTTGGACGAATGCCGTCAACAAGCCAAAGCCACAATATCGCGACGAAAATATATACGCCACCGTACGCTGCATAAACTCTGCCGGCCGCCGTAGGGTGCAAAGAAAGAAGCCAAGCGAACAACCCAAGGCAAATCGCGGCAGGGACAAGCAACCAAATTGACTTCCCTTCTTTTAACCACAAGTAAGGCAGATAGCAACCTAATATCTCCGCCACGGCCGTGACGAAGAACAGCCCCATTGTTTTTAGTTCAGGCATGTAAAGTATCCAATAACTGGATGGAGGCAGCGTCTTCCACAACTGTCACACCCTGGCTAACAAGATGCTCAATGACTTCCTGCACATTGTCAGGAAATACGGCACGCGTCGAAGCTAAATTGAGAATAACATTAAAGCCTGCATCGACGAGCTGTTCAACAGACTTTTTCACACAGAAGTCTAGAGCCAAGCCACCAACAATCACATTCTTAACCCGTTTAGATTGTAAAAACTCAATCCCTCCCGTTGATAATGTATCAGCTTGGTCGTGATAAAATGCACCATAAGGATGAGCATCTGGATCGATGCCTTTATTGATTTGAAAATCATAGTCGCGAATCGCTGGCAGTCCTGGAAGCAACTCCACGCCTTCCGTTCCCACTACGCAGTGAGGATTCCATTTGATGTCGACCTCAGGCAATCCGACGGGTTCCAGCATACGCTCAGGCGTTTCCGCTTCCCAAGCAGCGCCAGGAGCGTGCATATCTCGAGAAACCAGTTTTAACGCCGCTTTGCTATGATTGTTTACCAGTTCTGTAACAATCTCTAGCGCGCCTTGCACTGGCAATTCATCGGGACACAGCTCGCTAAATCCTTTTTGAGGGTCCACATCAATGGACGCAGTTTGGGATTTAAAGAGTTGTATAGTGGTCAAAGACATGGTGACTTCCTTCACGATTCGTCTAGGGTTTAATCGGTAATACTCTCTATCATACTTAAGTAAATAGATAACACACGTCCTTTACGAATAGCGTCTTCACCCAACAGGGTATTTGACAATTTTCTCAGCCTTATCTAGAGTGCCACTTCTTTATCAATCCTAGTAACACAGTAGGAATGCCGGATGTCAGGCTCACTTTTCAACGATCGTATTATTCAAAGCGCACTCGACCTAGACGTATACAAAATCAATATGATGTTTGCAGCGTTCACGCATTATCCGCAGACTCGCGTGCGTTACGAACTTATTGTTCGATCGAATGAAGATTTATCAGACCTCCAACCCCTTATTGAAAAAGAGATAAACGCTCTTTCAGGCTATCGATTTACGACCGAAGATATTGCTTATTTAACAACCCAAGCCCCTTATCTAAATGACAACTTCCTCACTTATCTGTCTGACTTCGCATTTGCTCCTAAGCACCAAGTGAAGGTATCTAAGACTGATGAGCAGCTTAGTGTTTCCATTACCGGCATTTGGCACGAAACCATTCTTTACGAAACCTTGGTGATGAGCATTATCTCAGAGCTGCGCAGTCGCCAACGTTGGAACGCAATACCTTACTCTCAGTTCACGACTACGCTTGAACAAAAAGTCGATGCAATAAAATCCGAACTGAAGAAACGTTCCATTGAAAATTTTCAGTTTTCTGAAATGGGTAGCCGTCGTCGATTTAGCGCGCCGGTTCAACGCGAGGTGGTGAGCTACTTCAAGCAACATGCTCCTGCACTAATGAGTGGCACAAGCAACTATCAATTAGCAAAAGAGCTAGACCTTACGCCAATTGGTACCGTGGCACATGAATGGTTTATGGCGCATCAAGCACTAGTGGAACCAGAGAAGTCGCAACAAGTTGCTCTAGACCTTTGGCAGTCTACGTTTAATGGAAAACTTGGTATTGCGCTTACTGATACGATTGGTATTGATGCCTTTCTAAAGGACTTCAATGTAGAGCGAGCCAATGACTACGCTGGCGTGCGTCATGATTCAGGCAATCCTTTTGAATGGGGTGACAAGATGATCGCGCATTACCAATCCCTTGGTATCGATCCAATGTCAAAAATCTTAATTTTCACCGACGGACTAAACTTTGCTGACGCTCTCGACATATGTGAGTACTTCGCGGGTCGTGCGAATATCAGCTTTGGTATAGGTACATTCCTAGCCAATGACATGGGCAATTGGCAACAAGACTCTGTGCAATACCAACCCCTGTCTATTGTCGTCAAAATGGCTGAATGCAACGGTCGTCCTGTTGCAAAAATCAGTGACGAGCCAGAAAAAGCTATGTGTGAAGATGAAGAATTTTTGGCTGAATTAAAGAAAAGCTTCGGTGTACAAAGCAAATATGCGGCGTAAGCTCACACGTTCAACCACGCCGCTATTTCCATCCTTGAAGCCACTTTTCGCTGTCTTTTAACTCTGTCCAATCAATCGGATATTCGTTACGAGACAGCACGGCTTCAAGCTTGCACGACATGACTGTCCCATCCTCTTCAAACTCGACTTCTGACACCAGAAAGTGCTTTTCTCTATTAAGCGGTTTAATCGCCGTCCATTTGCTGTTTCGTAATTTCGCTGGATTAATACGATTCATTTCAAACCCATAACCATCTGTTTATCATTAGAATTTCTTCTACGCGTCAGGTATAAATTAAGTTCAAACAAGACAAACATAGTTCGCCAAATCGTCAGAAAATCTTCCCGATCTTAATCGCTTGCTCAAGAACCTCGGGATAGAGTTCAGCGAAAAAGTCTGAAAACTCTTGATAATTCTGTTCTAGTTGCACTCCACAATCAGCAAGAGGTGTCATGCGCATACTTCTAAGTGACATTCGCTCTAAGGCGTACTGTATGTTTTCTAGTTCACTGTATGACTCTAACCAACGTCCTTGCCACATATGAGAAGTCATATTGATAAAACGCTCTGGTAATACTTCTTCAGTAGACGTAATCTTTGCTTCTGCACTATCAACAAATTCTTGCAGGGTTTGATGGTGGTAATCATGCCATCGCTTGGCTAGACAATGGTCCCAAAACATATCCATGGCGATAGGCGCAAATCGTTTTAGGTCTGGATCGAAACGCTGTTTACACAGTTTGGTGATGGCATGGTTGTCGGTATAAGAGTCGACAAAACGGTGCAGCCTGATCCCTTGGCTAACATCAGAATTATAGAGCTTTGAGGGGTCCCCCTTAACAAAGTCTCCAAGTAAGTTGCCTAGTAGACTGCTCTGACAGTGATCCGCAATGTGCAGGTGTGCTAAGAAATTCATAACTCTCCATTACTAGTCGTTTGCTACATTGTGGTGACTGTTATCCAAACGGTCAAATCCCACACTCACTCATAGCATCGTATGCGCCAAGTGTAAATCTGACGAAACACTCAATAAAAATCTGATATCAGCCATCAACTCGACACCACCCTGCCGTCACAATTAAACTCGCGCCTCTTACATTTGTGAAGTTCCACGAAGGATCGTTTGCACTGTAGATATCATTTTTATTTTCAAAGGAAGTGTCTTTATGGACAAAGATCATAGCCTTAGAGAGAACCTACTCGCTCTCACTCTTGGCAGCGCACTGGTATCACTTGGCGTTATTTTTTTCAACCAAGTGGGGCTACTGACCGGTGGCACTGCGGGACTCGCGCTGTTTATCACTAAAGTGACCGCTCTCAGTTTTGGTCAAGTGTTCTTTATGCTTAACCTACCGTTCTACATTCTTTCGGTAACCCGAATGGGATGGCAGTTCACCATCAATACCTTTATTGCCGTGAGTATCGTTTCATTCGCGGTAGACCATCTTCACCACGTCATTCAGATCGCACATATTGAACCAATCTATGCTGCGTTGATTGGTGGCGGACTAATTGGAATGGGCATGTTGGTCATTTTCCGTCATAAAATGAGTTTAGGTGGGTTTAATATTCTCGCTCTGTTCTTGCAAGAGCGCTTCGGCATTCGAGCGGGCAAAGTTCAAATGGCACTAGACTGCACTATTGTGGTTCTGTCACTGTTTGTAGTCGATTTCTACCTCATCGCTCTATCCGTTGTCGGAGCCATTGCAACTAACCTAATTTTAGCGATGAATCACAAGCCAGGGCGTTATCAGCCCTTACCAAGCCAGTCATAAAATTCCGATCCCCAACGTGGCTTAACTAAGTGAAGCCACGATAAAATCAAAATGAGCGTGCGCACTTCCTTTAGCATCTTTGAGCTCTAATTGAAGCAACTCACGCTCATTACCACCCCACCACTCATTACCTATTTGCCCTTGCAAATATAGTTGTGTGGTTAACAGTTCTCTATTTCCAAGCCATAGCTTCACATGAATATGAGGCGGCCTTCCTGTATAAGGTACTGGGTAGAGAGTAGTGAAATTAAACCTGCCCTCTTCGTTGGACTCAGTTGCCCCAGAACCAGCAAAGTTTCGATCGAATTGTTCAACGCCAGGCTGTCTAGGATGATCATAAACACCAGCACCATCGCATTGCCAAATTTCCACACGAACTTGCTTCATAGGTTTGCCTTCTGGTGTTTTCACATGACCACTTAGTTCGAGAGTTTTCCCAATGAGCGATGATTGATTGAGAATGAGATTTGAGCGAACTGGAATAGTGTTAAGCGGATAAAATGGGCCTTCTGCCTGTGTTGGCGTCATTGGCAGGCGTGTGTTAGCCAATACAGGCCACGCAAACCACACCGAGCATATGGTCAGAAAATCTCTCCTTTGCATCGTACAGTCCTCCACGCTTCTTAAAAACAATTGTGGCTCAGATGGTTCGGATTGCCAGTTTTTGATCAATTGCATTCACTGTCCTCACACATTTTGCAAATGTTGTCGAAATAACAGTCATCGGAAAACAGTTGATATACACTTAAATCAAGAAAAAAGGAGTTTATTCAATGATAAAGATGTTGGTATGCGATTTTGATGGAACAATCAGTGGTGGGCCTACCGATGAGTTATCAGAGTTTACTTCCTACGTTGAAGCTCAAACAGGTATGCAGTTCGTAGTCGCTACGGGGAGAACCTTTCATTCAATTAACGATGGATTAGCTCAGCATACGTTACCTAGACCTAACACTATTGTCAGTGACGTCGGTACTCAGATTCATCATAAACGTACGCTAACCCCTGACTATGACTGGCACACAAAAATGGATTGTCTATGGGATGAAGGACGAGTTTCTGCCGCGTTACATGATTGTGGCTTTTTGGGGAAACAGACACCTGAACATCAGGGCAGCTATAAGCTGACTTATGAAGGGAGATTAGACGGTAAGCAATTACAGTACCTACAAGCTCTGTTTCAAGAAAATGAGCTGTATGTCGACCTCACCTACTCGCACGATTGGTTTTTAGACATCACACCAAAAGGTATAAATAAAGCAACAGCCATCCACCACTTAATGAATAAGCATAAGCTCTGTCCTTCAGAAGTTGTCGTTGCAGGCGACTCCGGCAACGATACCGCTATGCTGACCATAGCAGGGATTAACGCAATATTGGTGGCGAATCACTATCAAGAGGTCGCGCACCTTTCTTCTTTATCTCATGTCTATACGGCGAAAAATACCCATGCGCTTGGTGTACTCGAAGGGTTAAAACACTGGCAAAACAATCGATGAATGTGTAGATCCAAACAACAAAAAAGCCAGTAGTGTTAACTACTGGCCATGTTTAGCTATCTTAAAGATGATTATGCGTTTGCAAAATCTAGGGAACGTACTTTTTGTTTAAGTTCTGGAATCAGTGTAGAACTCGCGCTGAATTTTCTCAGCCCTAGATTCATCAATAGCTCTGTCGCTTTAACATCCCCTGCCATTTCACCACACATACTAACCGAAATACCGGCTTTGTTTGCAGATTGAATGGTCAGTTCGATAGCTTTAATAACCGCTGGTTCGAAGTAATTTACTAGCTCAGCAACTTCAGTGTTTCCTCGATCAGCCGCCATAACATATTGTGTTAGGTCATTGGTGCCAATCGAGAAGAAGTCGACCTCTGCCGCTAAGGCATCCGCGTTGAATACCGCAGCTGGTACTTCAATCATTATGCCAACAGGCAGAGTGGATTCAGGCAACCCCAACTTATCACACTGTTTAGCGATCAATGCTTTCACTGCTTTTACTTCAGCAACCGTTGCAATCATTGGAATCATCAATTGAATGTTAGGTTGTTCTGCGTAAGCTCTTAAAACTGCACGTAACTGCGTTTCAAAAAGCGCTTCATGCTTCAAACACAGACGCACGCCACGTTGACCCAAGAAAGGGTTTTCCTCTTCTGGCATCGGATATGCGGCAAGCGGCTTGTCACCACCAACATCAAGACTGCGGATCGTGATTGGCTTGTCGCCAAACGCAGCTGCAATCTTTTTGTAGACCGTATATTGTTCATCTTCTGTTGGTAGTTCTGCGCTTTCTTGGAACAAAAATTCGGTACGGAACAGGCCAACCCCTTCAGCGCCATTGGCTAACGCCGCTTCTACATCTTCAGGACCACCGATGTTAGCCAAAGCGTGAATCGAGGTACCATCTTGGGTTACTGCTTGTGATTGAGCGTTTTGTAACGCGACCTCTTGAGCCGCAAGCCATTCATGACGCTTGCTATTTAGCTCTTCCTGTACCGCTTGAGTTGGGGCAAACCACAATAATCCACTGAAGCCATCTACTGTGATGTTATCACCTGCTTTAACCTGTTCAAGGCAACCTTGAACTTTTACTATTGCAGGAATTCCCATAGCTCTTGCCAAGATAGCACTGTGAGAGGTTTTACCGCCTTCACTTAGACAAATAGCTACCACTTTTGATTTATCAAGACCCGCCACATCCGAAGGCATTAAGTCACGAGCGAGTAAAACGCTTGGCTGCTCGATGGTTATCGCCTTCGGTTTCTCACCCGTCAATGACAGCATCACTTGACGACAAATATCATAAACGTCTGCTTCACGCTCACGCATGTATTGGCTTTCCGCAGCTTGATATTGTGCCGCTAGCGCCATCATCACGTCCATCCACGCTTGCTCAGCGATTAACTCCGCTGCAACTTTTGCTTCTGCTTGAGTCGCAATTTCAGGGTCAGCCAACATCATCGCATGCGCAGCAAAGATTTCACCATGCGGCAATTTTGCTTGAGCTTCTAAATGTTGCTTAACCTCTGCGATAGCGTGTTTAAGCTTCGCAAATTCTTGCTCTGCATTGGTAAATGTGCGTATCGGAACATTGGGCATTTCTTGGGTAAAGATGACTGCTGGAGCCGTCACGATACCGCCATTGACACTAATACCGGCCAAAGCACCTTCAATATCGTTAGTAAGCTCGGGAGCTTGCTCCAATACCTCTTCTACTACTTCACCTTTAGCGACTTGTTCCGCTTCACCAAAGTGCTCATTGGCAAGGCTAACAAAAGCATCTAATGCGTTTTGGGCATCACTACCACTGACATAGAACGTAATCTGTTCATCACAACGAACTCCTAATTTAGCAATGCTATTTAGACTCTTCGCACTGACTTTTTGTCCTGCTTTTTCTAAATACACATCACTAGAAAACGGCGCTAGACAACCAACGATTGCCGCAGCTGGTCGTGCGTGAATACCATGAGGGTTTTTAACCATCCATTGAAAGCTTAACGCATTCGCATCGTCGACAGGCTCGCCCGCAAAGTCAGGAGACTGCACAGTAAGATCCTCACCTAGATGTTCTTTTTTTACATCTAAAGCGCTGGATGCTTCAGCGATTACTGCCTCAATAGGCAAGCCAGCCGCTGCCGCTACTGACGCTGCCATTGTGCCTTCTACTATTGGAGCAGACACCAACGCGACTTTGTCACGGGTCTCATCATCTAACAGTTCTAATGCCATTTCAGTACTAAGTAGCGCACTACCTAAGTCCATTAAAACTACAGCACCATCTTGGTCACATACTTCTTCAATCGCCCCCATAACGGCAATTGCATCTGTGCCGATTGGGTTCTCAGGATCATCAACTCCCGCTGCGATCGCAATATTAGCTTTGCCTTGCGTCATTTGAGTGGCCAGTTCGGCCACTCCTTCTGCTAATAGGCGGCTATGCGATACTACTACAATGCCTACCATGCTTACTTTCCTGCTATCGCCTGTCTTAGTGCTTTGATCATTAGAAGTGATGACGTCGCACCAGGATCTTGGTGACCGATACTGCGCTCACCTAAATAGCTTGCACGGCCTTTCTTCGCTTGCATTTCAATCGTTGACGTTGCACTTTTCTCTGCAACTTCCACCATTTCATCAAGTAAATGATCTGGGCTAGTACCGCCTTCTAGAGACGTTTTCATCTCGTTTAGTACAGGTAACCAAACATCACACATGGTCTTGTCGCCCTGCTCTGCTTTACCGCGAGAGATGACGCCATCAACACCACTCTTAAGATCGTCAATTAACTCTTGGAAAGTCAAAGATTCACGGCTTCCTACGGACGCAGCTGTACGAATAAATAACGTGCCGTACAATGGACCACTCGCCCCGCCAACGCTAGACAACAATGTCATACCGGTATTTTTCAAAATGGTTGAGATATTTTGTTTCTCAACTTTTGGCAAGGTTTCTTTTACTTTCTTGAAACCACGATTCATGTTTAGACCATGGTCTGCATCACCGATGTCACGGTCAAGATCTGTTAGAAAGTCTTGGTTTTCTTCGTACGATACTGCGCAAAGCTCAAGCCAATTAATGATGTGTTGTTTTTCAATTTGCATATGTTATTCCTCGGCTTACCACTTCATCGCTGCTGTATCTACTGGAGCATCGAATAGCTCTAGCATCTCTGTGTCTGCTTTTAATAGCGTGATAGACACACCTTCCATATTCAGAGACGTACAGTAGTTACCCACTAGGTTACGAGCAAGACGGAAACCTTCTTTCTTACAGTTATGCGCCAAACGGTTGTATACACCGTAAAGTTCCGACTCTGGTGTTGCACCAAGGCCGTTCACAATAGCGATATAGTCATGATCTGTTTCAAAGTTCTCAATCGTTGACTCTACTTCGTCCCATTCACCTTCAACACGATTCCAAATACGCAGCGTGCGGCTATAAGCGATGTTTTCTTTTAGCTCAAGGAACATCTTGTCAACCAGCTCGTCAGCGTTGGTGTATTTAATTCGCTCAATACCCGGTTCACCGTGGATACCAACGCCAAATTCAACTTCGTCATCTGCAAGTTGGAAAGATGGTTTGCCCGCTGCTGGTACTACACATGCATCTAAAGCAACACCGAACGAGCGGCAGTTATTATTAATACGGCGAGCGAGTTCTTCACACTGCTCTAATGAGTAACCTTTGTCTGCTGCTGCACCCACGATTTTCTCGACAAGTACTGTACCAGCAACGCCACGGCGGCCTGCGGTATATAGACTATCTTTTACCGCTACGTCATCATCAATCAACACCGAGCCAACCTTGATACCGTCAGAATGAAGAAGCTCCACCGCTGTCTCAAAGTTCAAGACATCACCAGTATAGTTTTTGATGAAGAATAAAACGCCTTCGCCCGTGTTCACTTGGTTACCGCACTCGTACATTTGGTCGGGTGTTGGTGACGTAAATACTTCACCTGGGCAAGCACCCGTCAACATACCCTTACCAATGAAGCCCGCATGCAATGGTTCGTGACCCGCGCCGCCACCGGAAACTAACGCCACTTGTCCTGGCGTTTCTTCATGCCACATATAACGTGGCTCGTAGTTAGCTTTTAATTGTGGGCGAGAGGCAGCAAGACCTTCCATTTGCTCTTTTACAACGTCTTCAACACTATTTATTAGCTTTTTCATACCTTGTTTCTCTTTTGTAATTTTTAATGTTCGTTTAATTGGATTTGTGTAGGTTTAGGTCCATAATATGAACAAATCCTCCCCAGACAACGAAAAGAATTTACGTTTCATAATGAAACATTTCCGTTTATTTATCGTTTCATTTTGGAACGCCAACGTCGCTATTTTGTCCTTTTAGTGATCTACTCCAAGATATGAGCATACTCTCCATTCTTCGCAAATCTGGCTTTGCTAGCCATGTCATAAAAACAACAAGCGCAGTGGAGAATGACTTAGTAAACGCAGCCTTGATATCTATGATGAATCCAACGTTGAAACAAAGATAACCATTAACAGAAGGTCTGAAAAAATGGACAAAATTATTATTAGCCCAAGTAAGTATGTTCAAGGTGAAAACGTATTAGGCTCTATCGCTAGCTATGTAAAAGCACTTGGTGCTAACCCACTTGCTATTGCTGATGAATTTGTAACTGGCCTTGTAGGCGACACAGTTAAAGAAAGCTTCTCTAAAGAAGATATGCCGTTGGCAATGGACGTATTTAACGGTGAATGTTCACGTGTCGAAATCGACCGCCTTACTGACATCTGCGCAACTCAAAAGAACGATGTCATCATCGGTATCGGTGGCGGTAAAACGCTAGATACGGCTAAATCAGTAGCGTTTTACACTAAGATCCCAGTTGTTGTAGTACCAACTATCGCTTCAACTGATGCGCCAACAAGTGCACTAGCGGTTATCTATACACCAGAAGGCGAGTTCGCTGAGTATCTGCTATTCCCTAAAAACCCAGATATGGTTGTTATGGACACCAAAGTTATCGCTGGCGCACCAGTTCGTCTTCTTGTAGCTGGTATGGGTGATGCTCTATCTACTTACTTCGAAGCACGTGCCAACATGACATCTGGCAAAGCAACAATGGCTGGTGGCGCACCAACACGCTCTGCCCAAGCACTGGCAAAACTTTGCTACGAAACGCTGCTTGAAGATGGCCTAAAAGCAAAAGTTGCCGTTGAAAATGGCGTCAGCACTACGGCTGTTGAAAACATCATCGAAGCAAACACATACCTAAGCGGTATCGGCTTTGAAAGCTCGGGTTTGGCGGCTGCGCACGCTATTCACAACGGCTTAACGAAACTTGAAGAATGTCACCACCTGTATCACGGCGAAAAAGTAGCATTTGGTACGTTGGTTCAACTTGTTCTAGAAAACGCACCAATGGAAGAGATTAACACTGTAATCAACTTCTGCCGCGAAGTAGGTCTACCAACTAACCTGTTTGAAATGGGCGTAAAAGAAATCAACAAAGACAAGCTATTTGAAGTAGCAGAAGGCGCAACGGCTGAAGGTGAGACCATTCACAACATGCCATTCCCTGTTACTGCAGACAGTGTGTTCGCGGCGGTCCTTACTGCACACCAACTTGGTCAAAAGTAATCTCCCTGTCGTTATGAGAATCAAGAGCCAGCTTTAAGCTGGCTCTTTTTTTTGGTCGATGTTCCCTACTGCCAATTTACTATCTATACTCAAAAAGATTCTTAAAAAGAGAGAGTTAGGACAGTGACAGCCAAAAGGCAACGTATCTTAGAAGTGGCTCTTGAGCTAGCAACAACGACAGGCATCGATTCCTTATCCACCATTGAGGTAGCGAAACAGGCAGAGGTTGCAAAAGCAACGCTATTCCATCATTTCAAATCTAAACAGGCTCTCACAAATGCAATTTATGAATCGATCAAGACAGATTACGACTTTTTTACCAGCCATGAGACCCTAGATATCAATGTTCGATTAGAGCTTTTATGGCGAGAAAGTCTATCTTGGGCAATTTTAAATCCAGAGAAAGTAGCATTTTTGAGCATGTATTACACATCTCGCTCTGTTCCTAGAGAAGCTCGTCAGCGAGCTAAACAGCTATCACTTGATGGACTGCACCGTCTTATTCAGGAAGCCCAACACCGTAATGGTTTACAAAATGAGAGTACAGAAGTGCTAGTTGAGTCTGTCTATTCAATGTTTATGTCTACAGCGCAGAACCTAGTTTACGAAGAGCATCAACGACAAGCATTGTTTGTTGATGGAAGTACTCTAGTGTTCAAACGTTTACTAAACTGCCCTGTTACCTAACACTACTCTCTTCCTTCCTCACCTCTGTGCATGTGTTAGTTGTTAACTAACATACATTTATCTGAGTTTAACTTTAAGTGAACCAAACTTAATCCACATCTTAGTGCTGTTGATTGTTCTCGACCGACCGGATGGTTAGTATTACCTCATCAACTGAGGCGAGACAGCAAATTAGGAAGTTTCTTCTCTTTATGTCTAAGAACAACTTACTGAATTTACACATGAGGATTACCATGAAAGCTTCTAAACTCGCGACTATTCTTCCTGCTGCTCTTGCGCTATCCGCTAGCGTCCATGCAAGTGACACACTGTCGTTTGATGTGACGGTAGAATCTGACCACCAACAAATTAGCGATGCTCAAGTATCATTGTGGTATGCACAAGCTGGTCAATCACCAGTGCTTATGGCTGAAGGTAAAAGTGGACACGATGGCCAGGTATCCTTTTCTGAGAATACACGACAAGACGAAGGGGTCTATTACCTAACAGCAAAAGGCGGCACTATCCAAGGCAAGTCCGTTGAAAAATACCGAAGCTTGGCGATTTTAAATAGCCAGCAGCAAGGTGATGTTGTACTGAATGAACTCTCTACTATCGGTTCACTTTGGCCAAATGCTCAACAATACGTTCAAAACTATGGTTTGAGCGGCTCTAAAAACGGCTTACTTATCGGCTCAGAGCAAGTTCAAAACTTAGTTGATGTGCAAACGGGCCAGTTTGGCGCTACCGTACTCAACGGAGTTAACTCAGCAGACTCCGAGACAGTCGCTCGTATGAATACGCTCGCAGCATTAACTGCGCTTTGTGGTGCAGAGCAAGCACGCGGCCTATGTGACCAATATTTAGCGATCACTAATAGTGACGATACGTTGGAAGCACTATCCAAGATTGCCCAGCAGCCCTATTTACACACTAAGGCTTTGTTTGATCAGTTTGCTAATGCCTACGTCTATCCAAAGGGTGAGCAGCGTCGAGATACCGACTTTTTACCATACTTGAGCTACACGCCAGATGATTTTGCACTGATGGTTCGTTTCACTGGCGGCGGTATTTATTCTCCAGGCCGCCTGATGTTTGATAACGAAGGTCAGCTTTGGAGCGGACAAAACTGGATGCCGGGTTCTCAGTCGGGCTTAAGCACAGCGATTGGCGGTGGCGTAGTAAAAATGGCGCCGAGTGGCAAGCCACTGTCCCCTCCTCTCGTTGGGTATAACAGTCAAGGACTCGATGGCAGCGGCTGGGGTACTACTGTGTCAAAAGACAAGGTTTGGATTAGTACATTCAATGCAAAAGTTGGTGTATTCGATCTGACAGGTAAAGCACTCGGCCCTGCAACTATTAATGGTCAGCACGGCCAATTACAAGGTCTAGCAACCGCTCCAAATGGCGATGTCTGGGTTTGTGATAACCAGTACAACCATATGATACGTTTCCCTAAAGGCGATTACACCAAAGGCGAGATCGTTGATGTACCGGGACTTAAAAGACCATTTGCGGTCGCTGTAGACAACAATAACGTGGTTTGGGTAACAAATAACGGCTCAATGACAGTCACACGTTTTGAGGCAGATAACCCTGCTAATGCAAAGCAAATTAAAACTGGTATCGCTCCACGTGGTCTCGCTATTGATTCAAAAGGCAACGTATGGGTAGGCGCTAACTTGTCTCCGGGTTACCCGTTACCTAACATTCCAAAAGGAACAAGCATTATTGATGAATTCCGTATCTCAATTGAGAACATATTTGCGCACCAAGCTGATATACCAAAAACAGGCAATGTAACAATGATTTCTCCAGATGGTGAAGTGGTAAAATCTAACTTACTTGATAAAGAAATCTATGCAGCATGGGGGGTTAGTATTGACGGAGCTGACAATGTCTTTGTGGGTAACTTCTTAGGTACAGGTTTTGCTCAAGTGTGCGGTGAAGATACTTCTAGCTGCCCTGCGGATACCAAAACGGGTGACCTTATTCACTCATACAAAAGTGGTGTAATGCAAGAAGCAACAGACACAATGGTGGACGACGCAGGTAACGTATGGGTAGCAAATAACTGGAATGTGATTAGTGCTTTAACTGATAAAAACCCTGAGCGCAGAACATCAACCATGGGAGGAGGAAACGGTATTGTCGCGGTTTACGGTATAGCCAAACCAGTGAAAAACCCATTAATCGGTCAAGTCCGAACAAACAAATAGCGTAATGAAAATACCATCGTAAGTTAACGCATAGAGAGGCCTACTATTTAGGCCTCTCGTCGTTTCTTCGCCCGAAAAATCCCGCCACATTGTAACTTCCTCAGCGTAGTTCACATCTAGAAACAGATACTAACCTAATGAATCAGTTGAGTTTATTTTGCGGAAGCAAACATGATTTAGATTAATTTTTACACATCAATATGCACTTAGTATCTCTTGTGAAAAATAACTCTAATATCAATAAGGAAGCAGTAATGAAATCAACAGCAGTACTAAGTTTATCGGCGATGCTTTTAGCTCCAATTCCAGCATTGGCAGATCACACAGTAATCGACGGTATGGACTTCGGTCCTCTTGCTCAACTCGTTGGAACTTGGAAGTCAGTAGAAAGCGGCGGTGTCGATATCTCTCCAGCTCAGGCAGGTACTGAACAAGGTAAAGGTGCACCTGCCATTACCCCTTTCTACGAGACCATGACGTTCGAAGTCGCTGCAGATGCAGTCAATGCCAGTGAGCAAACGCTTGTTGCGCTTTACTACAAGCAAGAAGTTTTCCGCAAAGCAGACGATACTAAGTTCCACGACCAACGCGGATACTTTATCTATGATCAAGAGAACCAAATCGTTTACAACTCGTTCTGCGTACCGAGAACCACCTGTGTCACCGCAGAAGGTGCAGCTGGTAATGACATGACATTAGTGATGTCAGAAAGAGGTGTCGCTGAATCTAACTTTATGAAAGAAAAAGCAAGCACAACCGGTTTCACAATGAATATCAAAGTTGACGGTGATACGCTGACTTATTCTCAATCAACAATACTGAGCATCTATGATGGTGAATTTGCTCACACAGATTCGTCCGTACTTGAACGCGTAACGAACTAATACAACACGCAAAAATAACTCTTCTCAGCTGAAGCCCCGCGCTTCAGCTGTTTCTCTTTATTTTCCTACCACACTCGCCTTACTAAATCCGCAGCAACCGCTAGACTTTCAAGCCAATAGTTAATCCACCGTAATTGATTGACCAATTCAACAGCAAATAGAGCCAAATTGCGCGTTCGTGACTATTAAGCATGCTCTGCGTATGGCAGAATGATTAAACAACAACGAAAGCTCGATCCTCCATTATTTACAGAGTGAATATAATGGTTGGAATAATCAGTAGCTACGTAAAAGCAGCGGTTAATCCCATGTAGAGGAGATTCAATAATGACCCATGAAACAAAAACAATGGAAGTACCTGTCGCTATCGCTGATAGAGTACAAGCATTGATTGATGGCTTTATAGCGAAAGAGAAGTTCAATGCTGAGCGAAAAGAAGTGGTCAACAACTTTCTTGCAATGGATGGTTTAAGCTGTGAAATGGCTGTTTATAGCCTTCCTCAAGACGAGTTAATCAGCACACTCAGCTATGTATATGAACTCTCTGGTACCAACAGCCGTTTCGTCAAAAACATTATTACTCAAACCAGAGACAATCCTAAGAAAGTGCTTTCTGATTCTCAGCGCTCTTCAGCTAAGAGTTTATTATTTAACTTGCTTAATGATCCGTCGGTAATATCGGCAATGAAAGAGAATTAATCGTCCTAATCGACAATTAACTTCCTGAATAACCTAAAAGCGAGCATCTTTACATGCTCGCTTTTGTTTTACTTCTAGCCAATAGAATTAATCAGTTAACTCTTTAATTGGCATTGAATTGCTTGAATCAATGACTGGACCCCTGCCTTCACTTTCTCGCGTGAACAACCAAGGTTCAGTCTCAAATGACCAAGCCCAGACTCTCCATATACCTCACCCGACATGATCGCTACACCATAATCATCAATTAATGTCCTATTAAGGACATCCATATCTAGCGCTAATGGTGAAAGATCTATCCACGCCAGATAGGTTGCTTCTGGTATAACGTACTGAAGGTCATTAAACGCAGCATTGAGCGATTCTCGTACATAACTATGGTTTTGGTAAACGTAGTTATTGAGTGCTTCTAACCAATCTTCACAATGATTATACGCTTCCATCGTAGCAATAACGCCAAGAATTGAAGGGGATGACAATCCATCTACTTGCTTCAATTTAAATAAGTAATCTTCTCTCGTTTGAGCATTAGGAATCAATGCATACGCGCCGTTTAACGCAGGGACATTGAACGACTTCGATGCTGAGGTTACTAACGCCCATTCCATTGATTGATCAAATCCAGTAAATGGGAAATGAGTGCTAAAGCTGACATCCATATGAATCTCATCCGAGATAACTCGCACACCATGCTTGGCACAGAGCTCAGCCATTTTGGTCAGCTCTTCATGAGTCCAAACTCTTCCTGTAGGGTTATGCGGGCTGCAAAGTAGTAAAATCGTATTTTCAGGCTGAGCAATTAGACATTCAAAGCTCTGCCAATCTATTTGATAGCGGCCCTCAACTTTTAGCAGTGTACTCCTTGCGCAAACGCGACCTTGCCCTTCAATCATTTTGTCGAACGCGTCATAAGCCGGTGTGTGAAAGACTACCCCTTCTCCTACTTTCGACCAACGTTCAATGAGCTTAGAGATGATATAGATAACGGATGGTCCATAAACAATGTCACCTTTGTCGATCGTTGTACGGAATCTTTTTGAAAACCAGTGAGATATCGAGGTTTTGAAATCATCATGATTCCATCGGCTATAACCAAAAACAGGGTGTTCAATTCGGCTTTTCAACGCACTTTGAATCGCTGGAGGAGAGGCAAAATCCATATCGGAAATCGTAAATGGCAGCAAGCCTGCTTTCCCAAACCTGTCTTGAACATAATCCCACTGAGTGCAATAAGTGCCTTTTCGATCTATTACGGTGTCAAAATCAAACTCTTGAGTCATTACTGTCTCCAAAAATGAATAAACCTCAATGTCAGACAATCGACACTGAGGCAGAGCAAAACACTGAACTAGCTTGCGCTCATTAAAGCCTGCATTTCGTTTTTAACTAAGTGCACTTGAGTGCCAATGACCACCTGTAAGTTATGTTCATCAAGCTTAATAACACCCAGAGCACCGTTGGCTTTTAGCTTCGCATCATCCACTAAACTCATGTCATTAACAGACATGCGAAGGCGCGTAATACAGTTATCGAGAGAGGTGATATTCTCTTTTCCACCTAACGCAGCCAACACCGCAGCCCCTTTGCCAGATTCATTTACAAACGCTGCTTCAAGTTGGCTATCGACTTCAGCCGTATCAACGTCACGCCCCGGCGTTTTCAAGTTAAAACGAGTGATGGCAAATTTGAACACTGAGTAGTAGACGATAAACCAAACACCCGCGACTAGTGGTACCAAATACCATTTGGTCGCTGTTCCTTGGAGAATACCAAAGACGAAGAAGTCGATAATATTACCGTCGGTGTTACCAATCGTGACGTCTAACAGTCCCATAATCATGAAGCCAAGCCCAGTCAGGATTGCGTGAACAAAATACAAAACTGGTGCCACGAATAAGAACAAGAACTCTAGAGGCTCAGTAATACCCCCTACCACGCACGCTACAACACCAGAGATCAAAAGTGCTTTAATCTTTGAACGATTTTCTGGACGCGCACAGTGGTACATAGCCAATGCTGCACCTGGTAAACCACCTAGGAAAGTCGGCATTTTACCTTGAGAAAGGAAAGCGGTAACTTCAGGTGTGAATCCTTGAGTATCAGGACAAGACAGCTCAGAGTAAAAAATATTCAATGCACCAGAAACCGTTTGACCACATACTTCCATTGTACCGCCCGCTTCAGTGAAACGAATCAAAGCAACTAAGATGTGGTGTAAACCAATAGGTAATAACAAACGCTCGCCGGTACCAAATAGCATTGGACCAAACTCGCCAGCACCCTCGATAACATGACCAATACCGTTGATACCCGCTGCGAAATATGGCCAAACAAATGGGATAAATACACCAACCACACCTAGCACAATCGCAGAGATAATCGGGACAAAACGTGCACCACCAAAGAAGGCTAATGCATCAGGCATTTTAAAGGTGTAATAGCGCTGGTGCAGTTTTGCGACGATAATACCCACAACGACTGCGCCTAAAATGCCTGTATCTATCGACTCAATACCGATAATACTTTTTACACCATACGCTTTTTCTTGGGCGCTATCACCTAGCACGCCAGCCACGGTTAGGAAGAAGTTGATCGCGAGATTAAACGCAGCATAACCAACAAAACCCGCAAAGGCCGCCACACCCTTTTCTTCGCGAGCTAGACCAAGAGGAATGGCGATAGCGAACATTACTGGAAGATAAATAAACGCAACAAGACCTATTTTTGTCATCCACATGAATAGGTATTGCAACAAGGTATTATCTAGTAAAGGGATCGCTTCTTTAATTGCCGCGCTCGACAGTGAACTCCCCACCCCAAGTAAGATACCTGAGAAGGCAAGAAGTGCGACAGGCAACATGAAAGTCTTGCCAAGGCTTTGCAGAAACTCCCACATGGTCGATTTGTTATTGCGTGTAGACATAGTACGTCTCCAAAAGATTAAGAGCTTGTAGGGCTCATACTCACCACTGCTGATGGGCATGATATTTTGTATTTATGACGCAAATATAAGCTGATAAAACTTTTGATAAAACGTTTTATCAGCAAATCTGTGATCCACTTAAACAACAAATCCAATAGCCAAAGTAAGGCTTTAAAAAACAACACAATGAAGGTAAAGTAATTTGATAAAACGTTTTTCCTACATTAAGTGAAACTATGTCATCAAAAAAAGTGACCATTACAGAAGTCGCTAAATATGCGGGAGTCTCTGTCACAACTGTTTCCATGGTATTGGGAAACAAAGGACGTATTTCTCCCGACACTATAGACAAGGTTAACCAAGCTGTTGAAGAGCTTGGCTACATTCGTAATCGCGCTGCAGCAAACTTACGCTCAAATTCGAGCGAAATAATCGGTCTGATCCTTAAAGACATTAGTGACCCTTATTACTCCGAAGTCGCATCTGGAATTAGCGAAGAGATTGAACGCCAAGGGTATATGTTGATTCTGGCTCAAAGTGGCGATAGTCAGGAACGATTTGAAAAGTGCATGATGACAATGTCACGGCAAGGTGTCGGTGGTATCGCTTTCTGCCCTATCGCTGACAACCAGCAATTTAATATCGAAAAAATGAAGGAACAAAACCTGCCTTTGGTCTGCGTCTCTCGTGCATCGCTCGACAAGCAAATAGATTTTGTCGGCCCTGATAATAACTATGCGGCGAAGCTTGCAACCGAACATCTAATAAAACAAGGACATCGCCGAATCGCATACGTTGGAGGTGCAAGCAGTTCGTTGTGCAGAGCCGAGCGAATCGGTGGATACTGTTCCACCCTCATGCAATTTGGTTTGCCATTTAAACCAGAGTGGGTGGTGGAATGCGAAAAAGGTCAAAAGGCGGCTGCTAACGCAGTACAAACGCTACTGTCTGAACACCCGCAAATAACCGCAATTCTTTGCCACCACTCTTCCACTGCGCTTGGTGCTGTATATGGCATTCATCGTTCTGGTCGACAAATTGGCAAAGATCAGTTTATTGGTGAACAAGTATCAATTATCGGTTTTGATGACGTAGAAGAAGCAGAGTTAACCGAGCCTCCGCTTACTTTCGTCAACTTCAACGCAAGAGAAATGGGTAGACAGGCTGCGAAACGTCTTATTAGCCAACTAGAACAAGAATATTCTCAACCGTATAGTCTTATTCAACCACCTCAACTGATCATTCGTGAGTCGGCGTAGCTGCCGGCTTTATGACTATTATTGCTGTTGCCGTACGCAGCGCCTATTTTCAATTTCGTCCATAAATCAATCACTTTGAGTAGTTATTTTCTAGAATCCCTTTCATAATGAGTGAGAGACAGAAGGAACGATCATGAAAAACACCTACGCTCTACTCACTGTTTTTGGGTTCACTATTAGTAGTTTCGCCAATGCTACCAGTAGCGCGGATACTCTGTTGATTAATGCCAAGATATACGGCTACGACGATGCAACGGCCATTGCCATTCAAGATGGCAAAATCCAGTCTATCGGTGACCTCTTACATATTAAGTCTTACCAAGATAAGCACACTGAGATTATCGATCTTAAAGAAGCTTATGTCTTACCTGGTTTTATTGATAATCACAATCACGTATTTGAAGCAGCTTCAGAGGCTGGCGGAAACTGTGCGCTGGGATTGGATGCAACGTTGGAACAGCAAATCCCTTACTTAAAAGCCTGTGCACGATACTCTTCTGACAACTCATGGTTGATTGGATACGGTTTTTCGCTAGAGGCTATTTTAAATGACGACAACGAGAACAGCCCGTTGCAAGTTCTAGACGAGATATTCCCTAACCGTCCGGTTATCCTAATGGAGCAAACTTCGCACTCTATGTGGGTCAACTCCGTGGCTTTGGAGCTCGCAGCAATTTCTGACAATACGCCTGATCCTCAAGGCGGCAAAATCCTCAAAGATCAACAGAGCGAAGAGCTCAACGGTATCCTTTTGGATAACGCTGGCGACATCGTTATGGAGTTGGCATGGAATAGCATGAACAACCAGTTCGACCAAAGTTACGATGGTTTAATGGTTGGGCTAGAACAAGCGGCCGCTCATGGTATTACCACGATTGGTGATGGGCGCCTGTATTGGAAGCGAGGTTGGTTTGATGTGTGGAAAGAAGCCGAGCGCAACGGCGATTTAACCGCTCGTGTATCTTTGCGTCCTTGGATTTACCCCACTGACACTATGAAATCCCAATTAGGTTATCTGAAGAAAATACACACTAGCGACTCCTCACAACGACTGATTGTAGACCAAGTCAAAATGTACAGCGATGGCATCTTTATCAACGGAACTGCGAAAACGTTAGCACCCTACTTGGATACTTATGTTCCGGACCAACCTTACGGCCTAAATTACATCCCACCAGTCGATATGGAGAAATGGCTGACGGCACTTGATGCAATTGGCTACAGCGCGCACATCCACGCTATCGGTGATGGCGCAATCAGAGAGTCACTCAACGCGATAGCAAAAGTTCGTCGCCATGGTTCTACTAAATCCTACACCCTGACTCATGTGGAGTTGATCGACAACGATGATATTCCTCGTTTTGCCGAGTTAAATGCCACCGCCGACTTTCAAGTTGGTTCCGACTACGTCGCCAACAATGACCATCGATGGGCACAAGCATTTCTTGGCGCAAGACGTGCTCACGCTTTGATGAACTTGCGCGCCATATTTACTAGCGGTGCAAACTTAACCTTAAGTAGTGACTGGAATGTGCATGACATCAACCCGTTAGTTGGCATAGCTAATAGTATTCATATGGGCAGTAAAGGACTTCCCAATGTAAGTACGGCGATCGATGCCTATTCAATTAATGCCGCAAAGAGTCTAGGTATTAGTGATATTACTGGCAGCATTAGCGTTGGAAAATCTGCTGACTTTGTTGTTCTTGATCGTGATATCACGAAGGTTGCAGTAGAGGATATTCCTTCAGCAAAGTTTATGATGACCATGCTACAAGGCGAAATCGTCTACAGTCAGCCGTAATACTTCGTTTAAGAGGCGATGAAGCTGCCACCCAATATCACAAATATAGAACCGCATCCTTTGTTGAAACGCTTTCCATGCCGAGCCAACCAAGGACGCAACCTATTTGCCAGACGAGCAATGAGATACTCAACAGCAAATTCCACTACAGCAAAGGTTACAGCAATAACCACAAATTGCTGCATCAACGGTGTGGTGGAATTCATAAACTGAGGTAGAAACGCACCAAAGAACAACAACACCTTTGGATTAGATACCGCCGCCAAAAAGCCTTGTATAAACAAACCACGTTTTCTGGCGTTAACAGTTTTCTCGACACTTGTCTGTTCTGGACTCGGGCTATTCCATAGCTTATAACCCAAATAGATAAGATAAGCGCCACCCACCCACTTTAAGATCGTAAATGCTTCCGAAGTCGCTAACATGACGGCACCTACACCAAACATCGCCAATGCAATCAACAACACAAAACCAATCACGCCCCCAGTAATCGTCGCTAACACTTTTGTCTTGCTGTAGACGACCCCATGACTCAATGCAAGCATGCCATTCGGACCAGGAGCCAAAGACAGACACACCACACTAAACAGATACACTAACCAAACATCAAACGTCATCGTTAACCATTAAATTGAATTACTTATGACGTCAGTATACGAATCACTAGCGTTTTCTTTGGGTGATATATAGACTTAATTCGGTAATTTTTGGACATTACATCATCAACGGAGCTCTCATGACTGCCTCACCTGACCATACGGATGTTCGCTTTCTTTTAGTCGTCCTAGACCAATTCAACATGCTACCTTTTGGCGGTTTTTTGGATAAATTACGTTTTTCAGCCGACGAAGAAGATTACAGCCAGCAGCGCTATTGTCAGTGGAACATCTCCTCTCTAAAACATGGCGCGATCACCTCAAGCAGTGGCGTTGCGGTTGAAACTGAATTTGCGTTAAAAGACGCACAATTTGAGCATTACGATTATGTTGTTGTTTTCGGCTCACGAGGCGCTACGCAAAGTATGGAGAACGCGACAGAATATAAGCCGCTATTAAAAAAAGCAGTGACACGGGGTGCAACTTTAGTTGCTATCGATAATGCTAGCTTCCTATTCGCCGCATGTCGGTTGCTGAATGGACACCGTGCTGTCGTCCATTGGCGTCACGAGCAAGAGTTTGCTAGTGAATTTCCTGATATTCCTTTGCTCTCTGATCAGCTCTATTGCGTTGATAAAAATCGAATAACTTGTGTAGGAGGTACCGCCGCGATTGAGTTAGCCGTTGAGTTAATCAGTCGACATTGTGGCCGACAAAAGGCACTAAAAGGACTCGCCGATATGTTCGTCGATGAGGCAAGGCAGAGTCAGCATGGAGTGAAATCCCTCTCTTTTGGGCAGGATGGCAATACTGCTTCTCCTACACAAACCAAACGTGCAATAGCGTTAATGCGTCAAATGCTATCGAAGAGACAAACTATCGATGTTATCGCGAGCGAGATTGGTATAAGCCGACGCCAGTTAGATCGTTTGTTCATGGAAGCACACGATATTACAGCAAAAGGCTACTGGTTAAAGATGCGTCTTGGGCATGCACATTGGCGAATAAACAACTCAAGCCTACCACTTGATCAAATTGCCGAAGAAATCGGCATCGGTGATGTCAGTTATTTCTGCAAACAATTCAAACGCCACTACGGTATTAATCCGGCAGAATTGCGCCGTACAAAACATGCTCTTAGTACATCAGCTTAATGTTTGATCATCCAAGCCATATTTTTGGATCTTGCGCCACAAGGTTGTTCTACCAATGTTAAGCGCTTTTGCCATATCTTGCATCTTGCCATCAAACATATTCCAAGCTTGGATAATGGCTTTCTTCTCTACTTCTTCGAGTGTCAGTATTTGCTTACCACTCTTTCCCATCGCGTCATTAGAATTATGTTTAATCTCTTCTGGGATATCTTCGAGCGAAATCATATTGGAACTGCGGTTGAGTAGAATTCGTTCCATACGACTTTTCAACTCTGAATTGTTACCTTGCCAACTAAACTGTACCAGAGCTTCCATTACTGTGCGCTCAATGGACACCGCCACATTATGACGCTTTTCATAGTTGGTAATAATCATCATCACTAATTGCTCGATATCTTCCTTGCGCTTTCTTAATGGTGGGATATTGAGTTCGTTGGACGAGATTTCGTAATAGAGCTGACGACCAAAGGAGCGCTGCGCCACATATTCACTAATGTCAGATGTGGTACTGGTAATAAGCTGAAATGCTACTGGAATCAAGCGCTGACTGTCACTACGACTCACCAAGCCAGTCTTGAGTAACTTCAAAATCACAGTTTGTAGTTCAGGATTTAAATACTCGATCTTCTCCAGATACAAGCTACCGTTGTGCGCCAATTCGAACTTAGAAGGCAAGCCATGACCATCTTCATCGTCGTAACCCAGCATTTCTCGAATCATTGCTTCTGAAGTGAGTGAGCGACAATTGATACTAATGAACGGTCCATCTTTGAAGTCACTTTCGTTGTGTATCGCCATAGCTAAGTCAGACTTACCCACGCCTTCTTCGCCAGTAATTAAGATTGGTGCCTTAGATTTGATCGCTCGCTTCGCCACAGTAATAACATGCTTCATGCCCTTTGACTGCGCGTTGAGATTAGCAAAAGTGTATTTCGCACTGCCGCCAATTTGCTGCTGTGCTAACTCACGAATCTTATCGATTGGATGGATAAAGAGCAGTTTAGAACCATCCACTAATGGTCTGAGTGTGATGATCGATTCAATAAACTCACCACCAATCTCTACCGTGGTTTGCTTACGGCGGATCGTGCTGTTTTCTTCAATACTTCTCAAGATAGAAGGCGCAAAACGAACAATAGAAAAGATATCCTTTTCAATAACATCTAACGTCTTAAATTTAAGTAATCGTTCTGCCTGATGGTTTGCCATCGTGATACGGTTTTCATCATTCCATGCTAGTAAACCGTCATCCATACACTCTAATGTCGCATTGTGCGCATTCAGCAATCGGTTCATATTCTCTTGCTCGTTTTGCACATGGATTTGCAACGCAATTTCCTTAGCACAGGACGAAATAATCACATGGTTTTCTTTAGTGTATTCCTTAGCGCGTTTTAGCAAAGAAATAGTGCCCCTCAAGCGTCCGAACGTATCAAAAATAGGCGCCGCGGTTGTGGCATAAGGATGCAAATGTCGATTAAAATGCTCAGCCGCAAATACTTCCGCTGGCATATGGGTATTCAAAGTCAAACTGATGGCATTAGTGCCTACTTTGCCCTCAGAAAAAAAGCAGCCTTTTTTTAAACCAAGTTCATTCACTTCGCGCAGCAAATCATCATGCCCTACGGTAAATAAGACACAACCACTATCATCTGTCACAAATAGAATGACAGCTTCATCACGCAGCAAATCGTAAGTATCTTCAATAACTGTAGTCGCACAGGTAATCACTCGCTCATTACGCTTGATGAGTGATTTGAGGGTGTAACCTGAGGCAATGTGGGGTTTGGACCAATTATACGGGCTAGATTGCTTTGAGCAGCGCTCCCACGACTCTAGAATTGGCGACAACATGAATTCCGGGGAAACCCAATGATGCTTTTGGAAAAAATCCCATTTCTTTTTGTTATCTTCTATGGACAGCATTGATAAACCAGAGTTGTTCGCTTTTGAGCGAAACGGATACGAATTGACGAGTAGGCTTGCTACATCGTGCAGACCCTGTATTTTACTGACTTACACTATTAGTGAGAGTGATCGTATTCACAACACGAATGGACATTAATGACTAATTCGAATAACACTGATCTTAGTCAGAATTGGTTAGAATTAACTGAAAATTGACTCTTTGGTATTAGGCCTTGCCTGATCGGCAATAGGCTAATCTGTAGAAAGTATTGGGATATGTTATGAAAGTTAGAAGATAAGGCTAGTAATGCACTTCCATGTGTGCATAACGAATCGTATTAGATCCAAGCAAGAGAAAGTAGCAAAAGAGGTACTGCGATAGATGCAGCCATTTTTGTTAAAGATAGCGCTTCACGGAGTATAACTTTAGATTTTGAATCAATAAGTTCAATTGGTTGTTCAAGAGCAATAGTTGCTGTGTTGTTCATGTGTTTTCCTTTTAAAGCAGCGAACTGCAATCCAGCTCACCTTGTGATTTATGTCGCAATTTTGCACTCTTTTGTGAACCACGTCAATATCAAATTGTAATTATTTGTCCATTTATGTTGAAAACAACAAAACAAAAAGCCCTGTGTTAACACAGGGCTTTAACTAGTTTTATAACTATCTGAATTTACGAGTTTTTAATGCCATCTAATAAAGTACGATAACTCGATGCTTCGCGGTAGAATACCGCAGGTTTTCCAATTGGCGCCTCCACATCTATCCATCCACCGTCAAATACCTCACCAGTCCAAGCATGAATCCACTTGTCTTTAGGGAGATAGACACGTTTTACGGTTTCGCCTTGATTGTATACTGGCGCAACTAGGATATCGCGGCCGAATAAGTACTGATATTTAATGTCGTAGGATTCGTCGTCAGACTCATAATGCATGAACAATGGACGTTGAACTGGCATACCTTCCTTAGCATTAAGTGCAACTGCATCCTTTATGTATGGCTTAAGGTGGACAAATATCTTAGTCATCTTAGCCAAATGACTCATGGTTTCCTCATCAGAGTCATATTGGTGGTTATCTCCAGGACGGTTACCCTCATGACTGCGCATAATTGGCGTAAATGCAGCCATTTCTGCCCAGCGTTGGAATAACTCTTTAGTACGCTTCATACCATGCAACGTAGTGTAACCACCGATGTCGCTATGGTGAATACCGTTACCCATTAAGCCTGACGACAGAGCTGCTGGAATAACAGAAGCCAGACCATCATCAAGACACCAATCTACTGACTGGTCGCCACCCCATAAGGTGTGACAATATCCTTGAATACCGGTACCACCAGCGCGCATAAAGAACAAAATATCATCGGTTTTGCCCGCTTCTTCAATCGCTTCATGCTGCACTTTTGCCCAACGATAAGGCCATTTGTTGTGTTCAATTTCCGCACTTACGCCATTGCTTAGAGAGCAGTCTGTAGGGAGGTATTCACCAAAGTCCCCCATCCAACCGTCAAGGCCGAAATCAATCATGTTGCTTTTGATGACACCTTTGTACCACTCACAAGCTTCTGGGTTCGTGAAGTCAACAACACCACAATAAAACTCGCCAAAGTCGACAACGTATTTAGAGCCATCTTCCTTTGTCGCTAGGTAGCCCTTTTGTTGTGCTTCGTCATACAGAGGAAAATCTTCAAGCACATATGGGTTGATGTAACCCAAGAAACGTACGCCCTGCTCTTTCAGTTCATGAATCTTAGTATCTAGCTCTGGGTATAGGTCTTTGTTCCACTGCCAATCCCATTGAAGTCGTTTACCAAACGACGTCATCTTGATACCTTGCCAATCCTGACACCATGCACCCGCTACCTGAATTCCCGCTTTCTTAGCAGCTTCCACTTTCTCGATGGTAATTTCAGTACCGCCTTGAATACCCAAGATCACACCGTCATGCACCCAGTCTGGCATTTCTGGCTGACGACCAAAGACACCGGTGATATTGGTCATGAGTTCTGGGTAGCTGTCTTCTGCATCAAACAGAATGTATTGTGGGATATCCCAAGCTTGCAGCTCATGAAACTCTGAGTTGGTAAAATCAAAGTCTGCGTAAGCCGTAGTCTCTAAATGGCAGAAATACTTTTTGTCTGAAACGAAAGTTGGTTGCGGATAGTTAGTGTTGTAGTAATCGCCCCCTGCTTTATCAAGCACGTCCGCTTGCCATGTCACATAAGTGTTCTTGTTACGGCCAACACCCGGTTCTGATGACCAAAGCGGGAAATTTTTTCCACGTAGATTTAGATACGTTAGCTGCTCACCACAACCGAAAACACGTTCTTCTTCAGTTGCTGAGATGCGCATCCAGAAACGGTTGAAGCTCTTATCAATCGCCTCAAATTCCGCTTTTAAGCGAGACTCAGCTGTCTCACCAACAATCATTTTAATGACTTCTTTACCATCAAAATAGAAACCGATGGTATGAAAGTCTTGGCCTTCACGAGTAAAACTGTCCACTTTGAATTGACGTAGTGGCAGGCGCTCAGTCACGTAATCCGTGATATCAAAATTACCGCGATACATGTCGAAGTTGCCTTCACCAATACCCAAATAAAGAGCAGGCTTAGACACGCTATGCTCGACAACCGTGCGGCCTTTATGTTGCAAGGTAAAGCCTTGCTCTGTAACGACTAAGTTCATCTTATTAACCCTAAAGAATTCAGAAATCTGAATCGAAAAATCATTTGAAGAAGGCGCTAAAGTCTGTGCCCTAGCGCCCTACTATCGTTAATCAAAAGCTGGCGTATTACTTGAACTGAACTTTGTATTCAGCATCAATCTTCGCTTCACACGTTTTGATCTCATTTTCAAAACGCTGTAGCCATTGCTCGCCTTCTTTACCAGCAGTACTTAGGAAGTAATCTTTCACTGGACCAGCCACTTTTTGGAACTCAGCACGTTCCTCTGCAGATGGGTTATAGATAGTCCCTTTCGCTTTGCGGAACTCTTCGTAAGCTTCAAACTCTTTGTGCTTCGGATAAGCACGTAGGTATTGGTTTTGTGCTGCAACACCATCAATGAGCACTGCTTTCAACTCATCAGGCATAGACTTGAATTTCATGTCGTTGAACACCCAAGCACCGCCCATGTACGCGTGACCGTCAAGGATGATGTAGTCCAAGCTTTCGTGGAACTTGTTTTGAACGATATCAACGATGCCGTTCTTAGTACCATCTACCACACCCGTTGATAGAGCGGTATACACTTCAGGCCATGCAATAGGTGTTGGTGAACCGCCTAGCTCTTTAACAAGCTCTTGTTGAATACGTGCAGGTACAGTACGTAACTTCAAACCTTTCACGTCGTCAGGAGTTTTCACCTGCTTCTTAGTCGTAGCAATGTTACGCCAACCACCAGAGTTCGATACCATCATTAGACGAACGTTAGGCGCTTTCTTAAGAAGCTCACCACGTACATCCCCAATGAACTCTTCGTTGTCGTATACACACTCAGCAACACGGTCATTTGGAAGCATGTAAGGTAAGTCGAATGCGCCAACAGGCTGCCAGAAGTTCGCTAACTCAGGAATTGTCGTTTGGAAATAATCAAACATTCCTGCTTGAACTCCAGCAATACACTCTTTCGCCGTACCACATAGCTGACCTGATGGGTAGATGTCTACTTCAATCGCACCGTTAGAACGAGACTCTACAAAGTTTTTGAAAACCAGTAGCGATTGATGGTTATAACTATCTAGGTTAGACACGTGTGGAACCGTCAGTTTATAGTCTGCTGAATAAGCGGCGCCAGAAGCAAGCATGGCTGTGGCAGCGACGGCTAGTAGTGTTTTTTTCATTCTATGTTCCTTTTATCTTTATAAATTTTTGTTTCACGTATTCTTTTGAATCAGCTCTACATCACGCCCAACAGCTTAGGTAGGCCTATCACTAATTCCGGGAAGAATGAGATGAGGAAGATGATCAAGAACTCTACAATCAAGAATGGAATGATCGCCTTCGAAATTTTCTGTAGGGGTTGTCCGGATACGCCCGAAGCAACGAATAAAACCAGTCCCATAGGTGGTGTCGCAAGACCAATAGATAGGTTGACACACATCACCACACCAAAGTGCACTGGGTCGACACCCGCATTGATCATGATTGGCGCAATAATAGGACCGAAGATTAGGATTGCTGGACCAGCATCTAAGAACATGCCTACGATGAATAGGAAGATGTTGATGATGAAGAACAGCATCAGTGGGTCACGAGTAATGCTATTAAAGAACTCTGTAACCGTATTCGAAATACCTGAGAAACTGATCGCTGACGCAAAGCCACTTGCCGCTGCAACAATGATAAGTACGGCTGCTGCGTTCACCGCTACTTTTGCAAACAACGCATAGGTAGCTTTAATATTGGTCACTTTGATGACATAAACCGACAGGAAGATGGCATAAGCTACTGCTACTGCTGCCGCTTCCGTTGGCGTAAAGATACCGCCATAGATACCACCGAGAATGATGACTGGTGTCAACAACGGCAGAATCGCCAGTTTCAAACTTTGACTGCGCTCTAGCTTAGTAGCACGAGGCAGAGTTTGTACTTCAGGATACTTACGAATTTGCATTCGGTTTACCAGCATCAAGCCAACACAGAAGATGATTCCTGGGACAATACCAGCAATAAACATAGCAGCGACAGAAGTATTCATTACGAACGCATACAACAGCATCAGACCAGAAGGTGGAATGATATTACCAAGTACCGTCGCCGCCGCCGTTAACGCCGCTGAATAGCTCTTGTCATACTTGTATTTGGACATTTCTGGAATCAGCATGTTGCCGATCGCCGATGTCGCAGCCACTGCCGATCCGGTTAGTGCACCAAACAGCGTGGAGGCAAGAATAACTACGTGTCCTAAGCCACCGCGTAGGTGCTGAACTCGAGTTTGAGCGAAAGAGATAATACGTGGCGTGATACCGCCGCTCGACATACACTCACCCGCCAACATAAAGAATGGCAGCGCTAGTAGAAGAAAGTTATCAAGACCAGAGTACAAGCGTTGATAAAGCATGTTGATGAACAGTACTTGGTCATTTTGAATAAATGTGATGATTGGCGACAAACCTAATGCCATCAGCACAGGCACACCCATTAATAGGAATGCTAGAAAATAAACTAGGAAAATTGGGGAAACCATAACGTTACCTCTACTCGGCCGCTTCTACTGCTGATGAATTATGTTCAGCAGGATCGAAATGAATCAGGTTGTGTAATGCGCCAAGTAACTTTTGGAGAGCAAATAGACACGAAATCGCCAGCATAATCGGTGGAATCGCATACACGACAAACATTGGAATAGGAAGACTGTCCGCCATTACCGACCCTGTTTTGTAAAATGCGTAACCGAAGTAAATCCAGACCGCAAACAAGATCAAGCTAGCGACGTGGCCAAATACCATCAAGAGTTCGAAGATACGCGTCCCTTTTAATTTGTCGGTGACGAATGTCATCGCGATATTACGCTCATCCAGGTAGATGATTGGTAGGCACAGGTAAGTCATGTAGATCATCAAGAAACGAGATGATTCATCTGTCCACCCCAAAGGAGTGTTTAAAATGTAGCGAAAGGCTACTTGAATCAATACGATGACAGTCATCACTAACAAGAAGAAACCTGCTATATTTGCTGTCCAGCGCGCTATTGGCGCATTAATCGTATTTAAAGCGTTTTCCATTGCTTTAAGCATAGAACCACCATAAAAAATAATAATTTTTGTTATTTAAACGACATATTGTCCACTCTATTTA
The DNA here is from genome assembly GCF_900088415.1 of Vibrio mediterranei. Classification (GTDB taxonomy): domain Bacteria; phylum Pseudomonadota; class Gammaproteobacteria; order Enterobacterales; family Vibrionaceae; genus Vibrio; species Vibrio mediterranei. The sequence continues at coordinate 111,847 of NZ_FLLQ01000001.1, read as the reverse complement.
TATTGATAACCCAGTTAGTAATTTTTAACCGTGAGTGTTTTCACACTGAGCAACAATATGTCGTTTTTTGTAGGGTTAATGTCACATTATGGACATTTGGTCGTTTTAAGCTTTACCGTTTGAGCCAAATAGACGGATTTTGTGTTGAACAACTTCCATCATTGATTCAATACCTGTGTTCATGACATCCGCCAAAATGAAATCATTTTCATTCTGTTTCCAGTGAGCTTGAACACCTTTGATAAAGCCTTGACGTAGCTCAGTATCAACGTTGATCTTCGCTACACCGCGTTTCACAGCTTCGACCACTTGGTCATCAGGTACACCTGAGCCACCATGAAGTACAATAGGTTTTTTCACTGCTTCTTTGATTTCGCTTAAACGGTCAAATTTCAGCTCTGGTGTTGTTTTATATACACCGTGAGCGGTACCGATAGAAACGGCCAAATAATCAACACCCGTGCGTTCAGAGAAGTCCAGAGCTTCTTCAACCGTGGTGATCATTGCATCTTTCTCATCAACAGTGATGTCATCTTCCGTACCACCAATTTTGCCAATCTCACCTTCAGCACCTAAGCCAAGTGCATTAGCTACGTCGACGACAGCTTTAGTAATGCGAATGTTCTCTTCGAAAGGAAGTGCCGAACCGTCAAACATCAGCGATTGGAAATCACGGGTTGCTGCTTCCATGCACTGTTCGAACTTGCGGCTATGATCAAGGTGAATACAGATTGGTACTGAAATCTGGTGATGTTGTATTAGAGAGTCAACAGCATCGCGTAACGGTTTCATGCCCATTTCATTAATCGCTTTTTGGCCGATTTGAAGCATGATTGGTGATTGCTCTTTCTCAGCGGCAAGAAGCACTGCTTTAATTGTTTCTAAGTTGTGTGCAGTAAAAGCGCCGATGGCATAGCCATTGTTCCACGCTTCTTGAATCATTGTTTTACCTGACATATAAGGCATTGTGAGTGTTCCTCTGTATTTGTTCGTTACTGTAGTAATTTACCAGTACAAAACGTCCACTTCTGTTAGTTATGTATCACTTTATGACACAAACGCTCAATTAAGGACAAAAATGAGCTATAGAGCACATCTTTATGTTGTTTTTTGATTTTCTCTATCAAAATGTTAAAGACAAAAAAAAGATGACGGCACTACACCGTCATCTTTCGGAAAGACTTAAATTTAATATCTAATGATATTAGGATGTTATCTCATATCTTGGTCAAGCAAGCCTTGAGATAATGCAGGAGCTAACCCTGGAGTCAGTGGCAATCTAGGAATCACCAAACAATGCATTAAGTGGTAAATATCTTGTTTACCATCCCATACCTTGCTAGTACCAGCTTGGTTATTTACGTCCAGCTCTTGCCACCAAGAACATCCCTCATAATCAATCAAATAGGTACGGCAATAATCCCACCATGTACGATAGTAATCTTCGTACTTCTTATCACCCGTTACTGTATATAGAGCATAGGCAGTACCAATCGCTTCTACAGGAGCCCAGCGGATACGCTCACGAACTACTGGCTTACCATCCCAATCTACCGAATAAACAAAGCCCGGCGCACCGTCGACATGCCATGCGTCACGCACCGTAGCATCAAATAGTCCAATAGCGTCTTCTAACAACCATTCTGGACAATCTTCACCAATTTCAAGCAAGGTCGCACGTAAGTGACAAATCAAACGTCCCCACTCGATCCAGTGGCCTGGTGTACCGCCGTACGCTCTGAAATGACTTGCTGGCGTTTCTTTGTTGTAATCAGGAAGAGGTTTCCACTCAGAGTCAAAGTGTTCATTAACGCGGTAGCTTAATCCTTTCGCTGTTTTGTTGATCATAAACTCGGTGATATTAAGTGCGCGCTGCAACCACTTCTTATCTTTTGTCACATCGTAAACAATCAAGAAAGCCTCTACAGAGTGCATCGCCATATTACCGCCGCGGTAATCTTCTGTTTCAGTCCATTCTCTGTCCCAAGACTCGAAGCACATTTGACGATCTTCGACCCAGAAGTGCTTTTCATATACGGCAATGGCTTCTTCTAGAAGTGCTTGCGCACGAGGGTGACCTGTAGTGACTGCACTCGCTGCGCCAAGGAGCACAAACGCATGTTGGTAGCCTTGTTTTGACTCATCAACAATGCCTTCGCCTTCGTTATCAATTGTCGCAAACCAACCGCCGTGAGCCTGATCTTTCAACGGGCCTTCTAGAGCTTTAATACCGTGCTCGACAAGGTCATAGGCGCCAGGGCGTCCCATGAGTGCAGCCAAGGAATAACAATGGAGCATGCGCGCAGTTATCCAAAGACGTGTGCCCATCTCTTCGCGCACATTGCCGTTGTTACCAATCCAACCAAAACCGTTTGGTACCACAGAGTTTCTGCCAAACTCAAAAATGCGGTCAGTTTCGTTATCTAACCATGTGTTATGGGATCGGGTATTAATCCATTTCATAGGGTGTTTCCTCGTTATTTTTTGTTGCGACCGACCCTATCAGTCCATCGCATTGAATTCAGTATCATTATTGTTATCTAGCGAACGGCAATAGCGGTTCGCTGATTTTTAGGTCTATTTCACCTCAAAACGGTGAATAGTTTTTTCTTCGAACAGTTCACCAGGATTCAAACGTACGGATGGAAAATGCGCTTGGTTAGGGCTATCCGGATAATGCTGCGTTTCCAAACATAGTCCTTCACGATTTTCATACTTATGACCGTTGCGACCATACCAAGGCTTATTCGACAACTTGAAACCGTTATAGAACTGCACCGCAGGTTGAGTAGTAAAGACCGTCATTGCTCTACCACTATTAGGTTCATACAGTTCAGCAGCAATTCGATAACCTCGTCGGTCTGTATCGCCGTTTAATATAAAGTTGTGGTCAAACTCTCTGTTGCCTACTTCTGTGCGGGAGGTAAAGTCGAGATCACTGCCCGTTACCGAACAAATTTCTCCCGTTGGAATCATGGTTTCATCCACTGGAGTATAGAACTCTGAGTGCAATGTTAGTTGATGATTATCAACGGTTCCTGAATCATGCCCACCAAGATTGTAATAACTATGATTGACCAAATTGACGACCGTTGACTGATCGGTATGAGCAGTAAAGTTGTAATGGACTTGGTTCTGTTCATCCAGGCCGATTGAATGTGTCACGACTAAGTTGCCACCAAACCCTGACTCACCGTCCGGAGAGATTCGACTGAAATGAACGAAAATCGCTTCACTTTGCTCTTCTAGCGTGTAATTCCAAACGTATTTGTCGAACCCTTTTGAGCCACCGTGCAAATGCTGCCCCGTCGGAAGCTCATTCGTTTCTAACTGAAAGACTTGTCCATCTAATTGGTAACGGCCATCTCTGATTCGATTTGCAAAGCGCCCCGCGACTGCTCCAAAAAACGGGTGGCCAGCAACATACTTTTCAAGGCTTTCATAACCTAGAACCACATCAGCAATCTGGTCGTTACGGTCTGGGACTTCAATGGAAGAGACAATACACCCGTAATTTGTTACACGTATCTTCATACCGTGTTCATTCGCCAACGTAAAGAGCTTAACCGGTACCTCTTGACCCTCAATGTGGCCCCAGTTTTCTTGAGTCAGTTTCACGTGATTGCCTCTATCCGTTATTTAATTTTTGCTTCAAGACCTGAAGTAACGCGTAGCTGCTCAAATACCGCAGTCCAATCCTGACGACCTCGGCCTGCTGCACGCGCAACACTATATAGCTCGCGAGATGCCGCACCACAAGGCATTGGTACATTCACTTGGTTAGCAAGATCCAAAGCAATTCCTAGATCTTTATGCGCTAAATCCAGCATAAATGCAGGGCTTAGGTCGCCTGCTAATACTTTGCCCGGCCATGTTGTTGTAAAGTGACCCTTACCAGCTGGAGTACCACTCATGACTTTCAATGCTGCATCAAACTCAAGACCAATAGCTTCAGAAAGTGTCGCCGCTTCTGCAGACAGTGCGTTAAGAGCAATGCTCATATAGTTGTTAATGATTTTTACGCGAATACCTTTGCCTGGGCCACCAGCATCAATTGTTTCAGAGCCCATGCAATCAAATAATGGTTGCGCTTTGGCGATTTGCTCTGGAGTACCACCAGCAAGAATCAACAGCTCACCTTTGATCGCATGGTCAGATGTTCGACCTACTGGTGCTTCCATCATTGAGAAGCCTTTTTCCGACATCTCGTTAATAAGCGCATCAGTTTCAAACGGGTGAATGGTCGACATGTCGATAAGTAACGCCTGCTTATCTAAGCCTTCTGTAACGCCACTGTCACCAAAGAGTGTGCTTTTGACCAGTGCGCCATTAGGCAGCATAGTAATAACAAACTCAGCGTCAGATGCAGCGTCTGCTGGTGATGTAGCGGCTGTAGCACCTAACTCAACCATCTTTGCGACAGCAGTTTCGCTGATATCAAACACGCGTAAAGAGTGGCCACCTTTAATAAGGTTTGCTGCCATTGGGCTGCCCATTTGACCTAGACCGATGAATCCTACTGTTGACATGAAAAAGTCCTTAGTTCTGTTATTGAATTGCTACTTACTATAATCATTCGAGATTTAATAACCACAACATTTGTCACATTTTGTTGTTTTATGTCCATTTATTATCTTTTTGTGAGAATACTCTCATCGCAAATCTATTTAGTCCTTATAATGAGCCCATGAGTTGTGAAAGCACTCGATGGTTTTCGACGGAGATTTTTCCTTAAAGCTAACGATAGTTTCACCGCTTTTTTTCCAATGATGTTTGAAACGATAAGAGATATAAAATGGCGATAGCTTGTGTTGGTATTACAGTATTAGACCGAGTGCAATTGGTTTCCCAACTCCCGACTCAGGGCGGCAAATATGTTGCACACGATTACTTTGAAGTTGGTGGTGGACCAGCCGCTACAGCTTCGGTCGCAGTGGCTAAGTTAGGCCATGACGTTGACTTCATAGGTCGTGTTGGTTGTGACAGCGTTGCTGATACCATGTTGACCGAATTGGCCAGCTATGGTGTTGGCGTAGACAAGATGGTGAAAATCGAAGGTGCATCCTCTGCATTTTCAGCCGTCATCGTCGATGAAGAAGGCGAACGAATGATAGTCAACTATCAAGACAAGTCTCTGCTGCGCGATGCTACCCCTCTTAAAAATGTTGATTTTTCGACATATTCCACAATTCTTACAGATGTTCGTTGGATAGATGGCGCAAAATATGCACTACAGCAAGCAAGAGAACTGGGTATTCCCTCGGTTTTAGATGCAGACATAACTCCCGAACCCATTGATGAACTTGTAGAATTAGCAGATCACGTCGCTTTTAGTGAGCCAGGTCTCGAAAAATTCACTGGAACAAGCGATCCTGTTGAAGGTCTCAAAATCGCTCAAAAAAAGACAACTGGACGAGTTTATGTTACAGTCGGTTCAAAAGGATGTTATTGGCTTGAAAATGGCGAACTCGCACATCAAGTAGGTCTGAAAGTAGATGTTGTTGACACCACAGGTGCAGGCGATGTCTTCCACGGAGCACTTGCTGTCGCTGTTGCAGAGCGTATGGAAACGCGTCAATCCATTATCTTTTCCAATACCGTAGCTGCGCTGAAATGTAAGAAACTTGGAGGCCGCGAAGGTATTCCAACCCGAAAAGAAGTGGATGACACTATATAAAACCAATAATAAAAAAGAAGGGTTATCGTGACTAATCCAAGACAAGATAAATTATTACAGTTCGTTAACGACAAAGGTTACTACACCGTCGAAGAACTCGCAGAAATGCTCGACGTTTCGACTCAAACGATTCGTCGTGATATTAAGAAACTCAGTGAAGAGCGCCTTGTAATACGTCACCATGGTGGAGCAAGTTCTCCTGCTACCAAAACGAACCTAGATTACGAAGTCCGTAAGGTGTCAGAGACCGAACAGAAAAACGCTATTGCTAAACGTATTGCGGAGATGATTCCTGATAATTCAACGGTATTCATCACTATTGGTACGACCGCTGAAGTTATTGCGAGTCATCTGCTTAACAAGAGTAACTTGCAGATTATTACTAACAGCTTACGTGTTGCGAATGTGTTACACGGTAACAAGACATTTGATGTTCTGATACCAAGTGGCAAGGTCAAGGCATTTAACGGTGGTATTGTCGGGACTGAAGCATTGGACTTTATTTCCAACTTCCGTTTTGATTTCCTTATTACCAGTGCAGCATCTATCGATGTTGATGGTACCTTATTGGAATATGACTTAAGCGAAACTCTGATTACTCAAACAGTAATGAAATCGGCTCGACATGTGTTGGTCGCTTTGGATTCAACTAAGTTTATCCCAAAGGGGTCCATTGAATTAGGTCCAATTAGTGATGCAAGTTGCTTATTCACTGATGCGCCTCTGACTAAAGAATTAGAGGCTATTGTGAATAAAGGCGATACAACAATTGAGATTTGCGATTAATCTACGTTTGCGCAGCTGAAAATTAAACGGTCAACTTGTCTAAGACAAGGTGGCCGTTTTTATTTGCAGCATCCCACTAGATGTCTTGATTAAGTAACATGACCTGCACTCTAATCCAATCGCATCGAAGCACTCTATAGCACTAACGAAAGCACTAGTAATAAGCGAACTACTTGGCGTGCCTGTTCGTTTCACCATGTTACTAAGCAAATACAAGATATGAATGAGCGTTTGGCGCTTATCTCCCCCCTCTCCCCACATAGGTTCAACATCAAGCGTCTCACCGTATAATGCTGGCTTAATTAGTAAACCATTGCCTTCAAATTCCAAACGGTGCTTTATTACCAAACTGCTGACGATTAAAATTTCACTGTAATGCAGAGCACTATATCGAGAACATCCGCTTAGAAGATCATCTAACCAACCGCAGCCGTGGCTCGGCTCTTGCAGAATCGACTCTTGAAGAAATAGGTTTCGAACATACGTTAACGCGGAATTCACACACAAAGCAGGTACCTTGGGTCGAGATGCTACAGTTCTATTCCGCCACAGCTCAGCCTGCTTATCTACGTCAGTCATCGAAACGTTTATTACTTTGCTCATCATACGCACAACCTACCTACTTACTGATGCGCTGTACGCTTCATTACAGCGGTAAACTTGCTCTCCGTCGTGGCTGTAGAAACAAGCACCCACCCCTGACTATTCATGTAATTTAGAGCATCCATTGGCGAGTTAAACGCAATGGTTTTGCCATTTTCGTCGCGTAATAGGTCTTTGTTCCTAACGCCAATCTCCAGTTCTTGCCCAAAGTCGACTTCAACTTTCCATTTCGTCAGACTTAAGAGTTTTCCGGATGCGATCACCATAGCGTATTGTTCGGTTTGGGACTCACGAGCAGTAGGTTCGGGAGATGAAGCAGCGTGACTTACGGTCAACGGTAACAGCAATAATAAAGACAGTGGGACAGTTCTAAATAAGGTTTTCATACAAGATCTCCGATAACATTTCGGCAGGCACACCAACTGTGCCAACGACAAAAATCGTATCAAAGACAATGTCCATTATATGGAAAGCATAGCCCCACTTTGTCTGGAATATGGAAAGACGTTTCTACTTACGACCTGATGAACAAGTAATTGCTATGCTTTCTGCTCGTCTCGTTTTTTCAATGTACGGTAGAATTCTGATAAGTACTCAACATCTTCTTTCGGAGCTGCCAGCATAAGATCCAGAAACTTCAACGTGCTGGCAGATAACGGTAATTGCCCGCCATGAAGTCGCTCTAAGCTGGTCATGGGGAATAGCTGAAGAAGACTAACATCGAGTGCTTTCGCAATACGGAAAAAATCTAGAATAGTAAAATGGCTCTTTCCTTCTCTATCCATTTTCTCATAAAGCGCAGAGCGACCAATTCCGGCTTTTTTTGCCAGTGAGTTCTTGGAAAGCTGGGTCTGAACCATCAATGCTTCTATTCTCTCTACAACCATTTTTCGGAACACCTGTTCCTCGACCCCAAAAAACTCAAAACCTTCTGTTTCAATCTCTGCCATTTCGATTTGTCCATTATGTGGAATTTACATACCCATCCTATCCGAATAACGGATATATCAAATGATAAGTTTATACCAGGTTACACACAACACTAGTTATCAAACCTTATATTTTAACTGAGGGCACCTTTATGCAAACTACTCATCAAGCTTTAATCATCGCTGCACTAACGCTGTCTAGTGGTGCAAACGCAATATCTCTCGAGCCTGCGCAAGGTTTGAATGTTAACCAACCCTATTACGCTCCAGAGACATTTGTACAACAGAGAAGCTTGCCAGTTGTGGATATTCGAGGTCTTGACTCTAAAAGCTATGTCACGGTTTTTGAAAAGCAAATTGGCGATGAGGTGAGACGAGGCATTAAAGAGGCAGAGTATGTTTACAAATTGGCGGGAATTGATGTTGTCGAATTCGAAAAAGACTCCATGAAAGTATTGGAGAACTCAAGAAAACTCAATCCCGAGTACTTTGAAGTAGTAGAAGCATTGGCAGAAGTAGGAGGTATTTCTGTAGAAAGGATGTTCACATTATCTCAACTTGACGCCGCGTTAGCATCAGCAGCCCAATCATCATTAAGTGGCTGTACAACCATTAGTTTTGCAGGTACTGGGGTGGTTGGGCAAGTCAACGATACCCCTTCTTTATCTGGCGGCAACTATTGGGTTCTTCAAGCTGACGATTACGTTCAAGTCATGGCATCCGGTTTTTATGGCTCTGGCCAAACGCTTGGCAAAGACATTGGTGTGGTGATTAACTTTCAGGGTACTGACTCAAAAGGTGTAGGTCTTCAATCTAATAGTGCAATCGAACTTGGCGCTCTTCAAAACTACTTAGCTCGTCATGCCAAAAGCGTGGAAGAAGCAGAGAAAATTCTAGAAAAACACCGAACGGTTGTTGCATCGCATTTTAACTTTGCAGATGCAAATGGCGATACCATTGGTATAGAGATGCTAGAAGGCGATAATTACGTCATAAAACGTCCAGCAGGTATCGGTCATGCAAACCATTCCGAACGTCCGGGCGTGATGCAGTCTTTTGCTGAATCAGTAGGGTTAGGCGAGAAAAGCAGAAAACGCACCATCGCTACTGCCTACACTGAATGGCGCGCAGAGTTTGCTCAACAGTTTATCGATAATAGCCCTGAGGGAAATGTAGACGCAGCAAAGTACGTGCTTAATACCAAGCCTATCGCTCAACATGCAGCATATGGGTCGGATTTTATCTCTACGTTAACCGCAGTTATGGACACTAAAGAAGGCTGCTTAGAAGTGGCTCCGGGGGTGGGTGAATGGAATGACTTTCAGAAAGTGTGTCTAGAAAAGTAGCTAACTGAAAGAACTAGGCTCATCGAATGAGCCTAGATATCACTGTGTTAAGCGTTCAACAAGTCTGCTTATTAGCAGGTTTTATCGCTGCACAAATTTGGTCGCGTAAACAAGGTCAATAACGGACTGGTACTCTTCAATGCTGGTGTCGGCAAGATGTCTTAAGCCACCAGCTGCTTTCGAGAAGCATGCATTGTCTTCTTTATCTAGTTTTTTTACTGCAGCAACAAGCTTGGCTTTAAATTTTGGGTCTAAATCATTACTCACGATAGTAGAGCCATTGGCAATCAGTGGTGATTGCCAAATAATACGAATCTTGTCCATCACTTCAGGATCGTGCTTGGCGTATCGATGAAGCGCACCAGCTGAATAACCACTCGCTCTGTCACCGACCATGCTCGAAGCGGAGACCGCTGCATCAAATTGACCGTTGATAACTCCGACAATGTTCTGTTCGTGACCTCCAGAAAAACTTAGTGACTCAAAAAAGCCATTAAAGCGGTTATCCATAGTTCCACCAACTTGACGTTCTAATTGGTTGTTGGGAATCAGGTATCCTGATGTTGAGTTAGGATCTGCAAAAGCAAACGAGTGGCCGCGTAAATCATCAATATTTTGATAAGGGCTATCAGCCTTAACGATGACTACCGAGTGATAGCCTCTTGAGTTATCTGTGTTGTCTGCAATCAAACCAATGATATCGATGGCTTCAGGATCATTGAGATATACCTCAGCAAATGCCTTCGGCGACATGTTAATCACTAAGTCGATTTTCTTCCCCAGTAAGCCTTGAATCACTGAGTTATAGTCACTCGAGTTTCGTATGTTGGTTTTGACGCCCAACTCCTCCTGCATAAACTCTACAACACATTGGTTATTACCGATTTGTGCTTCGGCGTTTTCCCCTCCTAAGATACCGAGGTTAATGGCTTTAGGCATAGAGGCATGTAGGTTTTTAGAGGCTAAGCCTGCGAGTAATAGAGCTCCTATCCAACGGTTTTTCATTTCATTTTCCTTAATGTCGACAGATATTCGTGTTTAGAGTCGACACTATTGGAACTGTTTCTGCTTATGAGGTTTTTACAGTTCCGTGAAAGTCATATTAATCCGGTTGATAGATACGTTTGCTAGATGAACGACCAGTAAGAGGAAGCTTTGCCTTAGGCGCGCGCTCAATTCTGTACCAAATGGTCAACCAATCAAACTTGGACAATGGGGCTTGTTGGCTTATGTTTATGATGTAGCGGCTCTGATTTATCTTGTTGATTATTCTTACGAAATTAACATCTGACGATATTTGCGTCAGCTCATTACACCCTAGTGTCATAATCTTAAGGTAAACGACATTCTCTAGCCGGACATTATCCTTGGTTCGAAGAGCTAGAAGGAAAGACCACAGCAATGGTAACCGCCCCCTTTCTTTAGCCATTTTATAACGCCGAAAACTCACATTCCCGACAAATCCTAGTACGCAGATTGTAATAACTAGGACGAACAACTCGATCCAATAAGTACTCAAGTAACTTCTAAACGTATGCTTGATAAAAACGCTCTTACCGGGTAGTTCATGCCGCGCTAATTGCTGTGTTTTCGGGTTCCATTGGTATACATCGATAGAAGGTAAGGTAAACTTTCCAGCAGTGTCGAACACAACAGTGTATTGTTCCTGCAATACGGCAGTGTATTCCCCCCGATTTGCAAGGTCTTGCTTGTTGATGGCTTCAAAGTAAACCTGATAATCGGTAGTACTTTGTATCTCACTTAACCGCTCTGGCAGAAGCATTATGGTGCTGCCTTGCACCTGAAGTTCGACATCTCGCTGAAGCGCACTTCCCACGACAAACTGATCTTTGGACGATGGTGATGACCATTCCTGTTGCAAAGATATGTTGGAACTCACTAACCAAGTCTTATCTGGCACCATCATTGCTGACGGCTTGTTGACCTCAAAAGTTACTGGCTTTGTTACAAGGTAACCTGCCACATCAGGATCGCCGTTGTCCCCTTTCACCTGCAATTCGACAATAATACTTGGAATGGCTAGCTTCCCCGTTGTTAAAGGGTAAAGGGTCACTTCCCATTGTTGTATCGCGTAAGTTTTACCATATCGTCGCTGAGTACCATTAATCGCAAACCGACTTCGATTGGCAATCAGCGCATTTTCTACTTCAAAACGATGTACTCGAGTTCCTTTGGTAAACCATGTATCCGTGCCAACCTCTATCGTAATGGTTGTTTGTTGACGAAGGGAGACGGTGTCTGTTGGAGTGACCGAAGCCTTGATAAATACTCGTCCCTTTTGTTGCAATTCACTCATAGTTGTCGCCTGGCAACTCCACGTTATTAAGACCAGTACAACAAAAGATAAAAACGACCACCTAACTCTCATTGATTTCCCTTCTGCTCTACGTAACGTTGCGTAGCAACTCCCATCTCCAACTGTCGATGAAATTTATAAGTAAGAAATACGCTGAGGTCACTATTGACGCGTTTCATCCATTTATCGTGAACGGAAGAATCGGCAAGCAAGTCTTCTGCTGTGAGTTTTTGCTCTTGTAACAACGAAGGATCAACTTCTTGAGTCACCCCTTCCGCAGTTTGTGGCTTATCTCCTAACTCCTTGCTAGCTTCCATTTCACCACTGGTTAATTGGCCTTCTGAAAACTCATTTATGTGTTGTATGATCCTCTCCATGAGTTCTAGGTTTTGAGTCGCTGTCACATTTGCAGGCTCTCGATCCAATATGTCACGATAAAGCTGACGAGCGGCCATATATTCCCGTTGATGTGCAAGTGATGCTGCCGCGCCAAGCTGTGAAGCCGTAGTATCGACTCTCATGTAGTACTGTTGAGCACTAATGTAGTCGCCTGATAGATAATAAGCGGTTGCTCTCCAATATGGTTCCTCAAAAGTCTTAGCCGCCAACTCGTATTGCTGCTGAGCAAACAAGCGTTGACCTTGTTGATCCTTAGTCAGCCAAATATCCATCCAATGTATCGAATCAGCATAAGTAGTAGGGCTATATCCCGAGCCTAATAACATTACGATGACCATCCCCCATTGAACTAACCACCCACGTCGGAACCACAACAGATACAGCAGCATCAATGGCACAAGTAAGTAATAGCCAGAGTCATACCATGGCTCACTCTCTTCTCCATAAAACTGAGCGTGTTTCGCAATCAATGAAGCAAGTTCAACGACATCTTTGTTATTTAGCGAATACATCACCGACTGACCGTCAACGCGATTTGCTAACGACGCAAGCTTCCTCTCCTCTAAAGGAAAAACAACATCGGTATCGCTATGACCGATTCCCCAAATCAACAATTGATGATTGTGACTAGAGAAGTAATCTTGGTACGCAATTATCGCTTCGTTACTTAGCCCATCTGTTACTAATAATACCGTGCCCGATGACTTTGCTTTACTTAACACTTGGTGGATTGGTGACAAGGTGTATTCGGCAAATTTTCCGTCTCTTGGTACCACGTTAAGCTTAATCGCGTTTAGTAGCGGTTCGAATAGAGCTAGATCTTGCGTCGGAGGCATAACCAGATGAGCACTTCCAGAAAACACGACTAAAGATACTTTCCCCTTATTGTGCAACTTGAGCAATTGGAGTACTTTCTGCTTTGCAATAAACAGTCGGCTTGGAGCAACATCTGACTGCGACATTGAGCTAGAGACATCCAAAACAACAACCAGTGGCGCTGTATCTTCTGCAAAAGGAGAGGCTTGTCGATACCAACTTGGGCCAGCAACAATGATAATCGCGATAACGCCCACCAACGTCAGCCCCTTTAAAGGCAATTGGCTAAACCAGTTTGGCCTCCCCACCAGCAATGCATCACGCAGGTGAATGGGCAAACGCGTCATCCATTCACTTCTCTTTGCTTCGTTACGCCAACGCAAATAAACCATACTAAGTAAAGGGATCAACAACAGCAGCCCTAACGGTCGAAGAAAATGAAACTGCTCTATTAGCGCCTGACCAGTCATAGTTCCCTCTTAGGCTGTGCTTTTACTCGAAAACGAAAGACTCTGGTTTGAAACATTAGCCGATAGAGCATAAACATAAGATGATTCAGAACTCCCAACAGCACTGGCACAAAATGCAAGCTAGTTTTAGGTTGATAAGTAAAGCTCTGATATTCCTTAGGTTCCAACACCGAAATGGTCTGATATACAGCGTCCAAATCTTCTTGGGACATAGCAAGAAACGCTTGCCCGCCGGTGACTGTAGCCATTGTCTCGATCGTGCTAAAATCTATGGCTTGATCGCCTGTCGTATTTGGGCTGCCCATGACAACTATATACAGTCGAATACCGTATGCCTGAGCGACTTTTGCAGCGTCAATGGGTGGCACTAAACTGTCTGTATCATTGCCATCTGTCAGTATGATCGCGACTTTCTCTACCGTCTGATTCTCAGGGTTATCTATATATGTTTTTATCGTTAGACCGACCGCATCTCCCAAGTGTGTGCTCTCTCCAGCCATTCCTACTTGGGCCTGATCGAGCAAAGCAAGCCACGCCTCATGGTCAGCAGTAAACGGGGATTGAAGATAGGCGGAATCACCAAAAAGAATTAACCCCAGTCGGTCACCTTCTCGTTTTGCGGCAAATGTTTCGAGCACCGATTTGGCAGCGGTTAAACGATCTTGTTCTTTTCCAGAATTATCTAGAAAGTCCCTTTCCGACATAGAACCTGACAAATCCACCACCAACATGAGATCACGGCCGCTAAGCTGGTAGGTTTTAGGTGTGTCCAACCACATTGGTTTTGCAATTGCTATCACCAACATTAACCACGTAGCGATAATCGACACACGCTGCCAACGACTGGCTCTAAGACTGGCTGCCCCTTTAGTTGCACGAAGGTTTAGTCCATTGACCAGTCGCGTAAAAAAGGGAACAGAAAGTGCCTGCTGTGTTGTCTTATAACTTGGAGCCCAGAGATAAATGAAATATGGCAATGGAAGCAAAATCATAAGCCAAGGATATTCTAACTCGATCATTGTCTTACCTTAACGATGCTGTTTAATCCAGTCACAGGCCATTAACTCAAGCTGTCTTAATTGACTGGGTGTCCATTCTTGATTCCGGTTTTTTGCATAGATTGCCTGCTGCCATTGTTGAGCAATTGAACTCGAGAACATATTTGAATTGCTCTTAGACTGTAAAAACAACAGCCATGCTTCGCCATACAAGGAAGCAACACTCGAATGCGGATAGCAATGACACGCGGTTTGTTTCAAAACGCTATTGAGTACCGTTAAGTAGTAATTCGGCTGATTCTTGGGTAAGCATGCGATGGCTTTCAATGCGATACGTCGATAACGGTTGGCTTGATAACTTCTCCACCACCTCAACAAGACGAGCAAGCTACTGAGCAATATAAAAACTCCGGCTATTTTCCAGCCGATTGTCTGCGGGAAAAATGGCGTCATCTCGGGTATGGCTGGATCAATTAAATCTCGTAGTAATATGTTGTTTTTAGACATGTACTTTCTCACTCAACTGTTGCTTTAATTGCGAGAAATGTTGTCCTGACGTATCGAGTTGAAGATAAGGTATCCCCAGAGATTGCAATTCCTGTTTAACACTGAGGTGATGTTGTTGCCACAGAGTATTGTAGTTGTCGACTTTCTCTTGAAAACTGCTATCCACTGCGACTTGAAGTTCACCGTCACTGAAGCAAATCGCCTCCTGTATTAATAGTTCTTGCTCCATCGGGTCTTGAATTGAAACACATACTAGGTCGTTGTTTGCTTGCAGTCGACGAATCATAAAACGTGTTTCAGAGTCATAGTCGGAGAAATCTGAAATCACAACAATCACTGCACCTTTTAATTTTTGACGCAGCAAGCGTTGTACAACACAGTTAAAAGTCACTCTCTCAGTTTCACTATTACGTTTTACCAGTTCATTATTTTCTTTTTCTAGTAAGCGAAACAATCGTAGAAGCTCACTATGTGATCGCCTAGGTTTAAACCAGCTTAGACCTTGAGTCCCAAATACAAGGGCGCCGGCACGGTCGCTTTGCTGAAGAACCTGCCAACTGAGTGCAGCAGTCACTTGTGCCGCCACAACGGATTTCATTATCTCGACGGTAGAAAAGTACATGTTGCTTCTCTGATCAACACAGAGCAGTACAGTTCGATCTTTCTCTTGTCGGTATTCTCGGACGTGCGGTTGATTTGTTTTGGCCGTCACTAACCAATCGATATTTCGGACATCATCACCCGCTTGATAATGACGAAATTCTTCAAACTCCAAACCTCGTCCTCGAAATCCTGATAAATGTCCTCCAACAAGCCGACTTGCTACCTTTTTCGATGGTGGAAACTGAAACGCATGTAAACGGTGTTTGACTTGCGTGAGCTCCTTTAAGGTAGTTGCGATTCTTGGATCCACAGCAGTCGTCTTCATGAAACTAACTCAACGGCACTTGACGTAATAGCTCATCGACGACGTGCGTTGTGTTTATGCCCTCAGAAACAGCGTCAAAGCTGAGAGATAAGCGATGGCTTAATACGAACGGAGCAACGGCTCTGACATCGTCAGGCGACACAAAGTCCCTACCTGATAAAAACGCATGAGCACGACTACAACGATCCAATGCAATCGATGCCCTTGGGCTTACACCAACATCTATCCAATCCGCTAAGTCGCTTTGTGGATAAGCTTCAGGGCAACGAGTCGCGACCACTAAATCAACCAAGTACCTATCTATCGCATCCGAAACATGGATTTGCTTTACAGCTTCGCGCGCGGCATTTAATGTCTCAACTGAAAACCATTCGTTGCCTTCAAAGGTCGCGTTAATCTTTGTCGCCGACTTGTGCTCGTTTCTATCTTCATCTCGAACTAAACGAATAATATCCATCTCTGATTCGCTACTCGGATAATCCACAGTGACTTTCATAACGAAGCGGTCCATTTGTGCTTCAGGTAAAGGATAGGTTCCTTCTTGTTCTATGGGATTTTGCGTTGCTAGCACCATGAAAGGTTGAGGCAGTGACTTAGTTTCCCCTGCGACAGTGATGGTCCCTTCTGCCATCGCCTCGAGTAACGCCGCTTGTACTTTCGCCGGAGAGCGATTGATTTCGTCAGCAAGTACAATTGAACTGAAGATCGGTCCTGGCTGAAATTCCAGTTTTCCTTCTTCGTGTTGGTAGATTTGAGTCCCTGTAATATCAGAAGGCAATAAGTCCGGAGTAAATTGAATCCGGCTAAAATCAAGATTCAAACAATCCGCTAAGGTCTTTACCGCTCTTGTTTTTGCGGTACCCGGTAATCCTTCCAATAAAATATGACCACCAGTTAACAACGCTATCACCATAGATTTCGTTACATGCTGCTGGCCAATGACATTTCGATTTACCTGACTAATAAGCCTAGTAAGTACTGTGTGTTGGATATCTTGAGTCATCATTATTCTAATTAGCGTTCTTTGCTTGAGCGTGTTTTTTGGTGAGCGGCATCAAGGCCTCTTCAGGGTAGAGTTTGCGTAGCTGTGTTAAACAAGTAGAGGCGTCGGCGCCCATGGCTAGCTTTGCTTCACAAAGCGAGTACAGATAATGAGGTACACCTAACTGAACGTATGCTTGTTCAAACAAATCTAACGCCCTTTCAGGATTACTTTCGGCCAGCATAAGTCCGAGTAAATAAGTATATTGAGTGATATCTGGCTCTAGTTCATGGGCTCGCTGCATATGTTCGATTGCTAATTGGTTTTGCTGCTTTCGCCAATAAGTGAGCGCTAAGCTGTGGTGTAGTGTTGCTGATGTTGGATGAGCTTCAAGCCCTTGGCTCAATACACGTATCGAGTCGTGATCTTGTCCGATTGCTTTGTAGAGTTCTGCCAATTCAACCGCAACTTGAACGCTAGGCTCATTCTTCCATTCTTTAAGCAATAACGGCTTAGCTTCGTCGTATTGTTGACGCATACGGTATAGCCAGGCACTCTCAACTCGCCCATCCGTCGTATCGTCAGACACTGTTAGTTGCTGTTCTATCGCAGCGTCTAGTACTTGTTGATATTGGTTAGGAAGTGATGTCCATAATGGTGCTAATGCGCTTACCGCACGCGAACGCACTCTTGGTTCAGAGTCTTCTAGTAACGGCGAAATGAGATCCCACCTTGCTCTGCCCTGCCATCTTTGCGCAGCGGTAATACTTGCTATCCTGAGCTCGATATACTCTGACCTTGATGCACGACCTAGCGCTATTAACGCATTCGCACCGGAGTAGTTTCCCAACATCTGGGTTGCGGCGATACGCTGACTGAGCGGTAACGTCACATCCTGAGACATTTCAGATAACGTATTTTCTCTGCTGTACTCGTACGTCGTGTTTTGTGGCGATGAGACGTTAGCACTATCTTTTGTATTAGCCCTTTCTGTCATGTTAGTACTATCTATCGTGTTAGTACTACCTATCACTGGAAGCAAAACACTGGCGACCAGAAAAATCATATTAATGAGCGATCTCACGATGATAGGTCCTCATCACGTATCTGTTGGCTTAACGCTTCTGTCCTGATCATTAAGGCGTGAAGAAAATAGACGTGTTCGGTCTGCGGCATTTCATGCATATCGAGCCACTCATTTACAGCGTGTAAGGTGTCAATATAGCGTATATCGGAATTGGCGGAGGAATCTAAATATGCCAGTTCGCGTAAGGAATCAACTAAAGTTGGATAAGCCATTTCTGGCATAACCAATGCCTTCATCTGTTGATTAAACACCTGTTCCAGTACGTCATGATTGCCTTTTGCAATTTGATACTGCGTTCGCTTCTTCTGGTATGAATCCCCACAATCAGAGTGTTTAGGATGTTGTTGACAGTAGTTGAACTGAGTAGCAAAAACGGTATACCGAATACTCATATTCTCAAATGCCAAATCAATCATCTTTTCTACCTGTTCAACAGGGAATAAAGTCTCAATGTTTTCAGTTGTGTTCACGGAAGCGGCTGTTCCACTAGACATCAACGCCAATAAACTGGTGAGAACCATATTACGGATGGTATTCATCATTTCAGGTCCCTACTTAAACCGAATTTTCATTGCATCGGCATTGATGCGTTTGTGTACCGGATACCCCATCGTTGCAACAACCATTGAGATATATGGGTCGATATGGGAGAAGAACTGTTTCCAGCCACCACATAGATAATTAAGACCACTTTCCCCATCGAGTGTTTTGATAAAGCGGTTCTTTGGACATTCTCCAAAACATGCAAACTGATACTGACACTCTCTGCATTGTTTGGGAAGAGTGCCTTCCTTGGCGTTCCCAAACTCTTGTTGGCCTGCAGAAAACTGTAAATCTTCTAACGCCACGTCATTGATATTGCCCAGTTTGTATTCCGGATAAACATAATGGTCACAGGCAAACACATCGCCGTTGTGCTCAATGGCTAAACCTTTACCACACATAGGGGCAAACACGCAGAGTGGGTTAATTCGTCCCATCCAGGACTCAATGCATGCTTCGAAGTACGGAACATTGACCTGACCGATATCGTTTTCGAGCCATTCATCAAAAATAGTGCAAAGGAAATTGCCCCATTGGCTTGCCGATACGCACCAAGGTTCTAGTATCGAATTTGGATGGCTTGGCTCTGTTTCGGGCATTCCTTGGAATAGTATTTCTGATTCCGGCCAATGTTGAGGCGCGGTTTCTCGAAAAGATTTGGGTTCAACAATAGGTATGAATTGCATCTGTGGCGAGCGCACTTCATCACGTAAGAAACGATAAACCTCTAACGGATTAGAACCAGATATGTTGTTCACACAAGACAATGTAGCAAAGTTAACTTTATGCTTGTGCAAGATATCCACACCTCGCATAGTTTGCTTGAAAGTCCCCTTGCCCGAGCGATTTGTTCTGTAGGTATTGTGGATCATTTCTGGGCCATCAATACTTAGTCCAACCATAAAGTTATTCTTACTAAGAAACTTACCCCACTCGTCATTCAGTAAAGTGCCGTTAGTTTGCAGATTATTTTCTATTTTCACGCCTTTCGGACGATACTTTTTCTGTAAACGAACCACATCACGAAAGAATTTCACACCCAGTAATGTTGGTTCCCCACCTTGCCAGTGAAAGACGATTTCAGGGAAGTTTTGTTGTTCAATATAAGACTTAATATAATGTTCCAACATTTCCCGTGACATTTGACTGCCACACCCTTTTTCATGCCCCAACAGCTCTTCTTTGCTCAAGTAATAACAGTATGAACAGTCAATATTGCAGGCTGAACCAATAGGCTTAGTCATAATATTCATACGCTTAGCAGGTTGCTTTAGCGGAAGTGTTTGGCCGAGATGCTGTGTTTTTTGGGACATATTGAAGCCTCGCGTTGGTGTCACAAACCTTGTGATAAGCGCTTCCCTGTGTTGATTGAAGTGCCATTATCCCGCCACTTTAATTCACCGTAATCGGTAATTTTACTGCTTAGTTGCAAAGCAATTTCTTATATTTAGATGTAAAAAAAGCCCGACATTAATGTCGAGCTTTGATGAGCATAACAATGGCTTTATTTATATTGAGCTCTTTGCCAGATATTCATTTTCTCTACAATTTGGTCGATAGAGAAAGATCCAGGAACCTGTCTAGGTGGGAATTCTTGGAACGTTTGAAGGAACTGACCTGTGGTCGCAGCACCTAAGTATAGGTAAGGCAAGTGTTCGATGTACCATTGAGTATACATGCCTTCGTGATCAGCGACCTCATATGGGTCTTGGCGTAGGTTATACATTTTAGGAGCTCGTAGCTCTTCAAATGAACAGTTCCAAGTTTCCAAGCCATGACAGTTGTTCACACTGAACATAATCTTGTAATCACCGACGCGAACCGCCGAAATATCACCAACATCTGTTGCATAGATATAGTAATGGCGCGGCCACGTTGTTAAGTTGTGCTGCGTAGTCGCCTTGCCTGTTTCTAATGCAGGAAGCAAATTGTAGCCATCAAGATGTACCTTGTACTCTTTACCATTGATCTTCTTACCTTTCTTCAGATCTTCTACAATCGTAGTATCCCCTGCTGCTGCAACAAATGTTGGCATCCAGTCATTGTGCGCTGCGATTTCGTTTACAACAGAGCCAGCAGGAATTTTCCCTGGCCAGCGCATCATGGCAGGGACACGGTGACCACCTTCCCATGATGAGTTTTTCTCGCCGCGGAAACGAGCTGTACCACCATCTGGCCAAGACAGTTTCTCAACGCCATTATCTGTTGTGTAACTTACGATAGTATTGTCAGCAATCTTTAGCTCATCTAGTTTGTCTAAGAGCTCACCAACCATATTGTCGTGCTCTACCAAGCCATCGCCATAAATGCCGCCGCGCTTTGAAAGACCCTTTGATTCTTCTTTAAGATGAGTCCAAACGTGCATACGAGTCGCATTGAACCAAACGAAGAACGGTTTATTTTCTTTGTGAGCTCGGTCGATGAAATCGAGAGCTGCCGCAAGAAACTCTTCATCCACTGTTTCCATGCGCTTTTTCGTTAATGGACCCGTATCTTCGATCTTGCCGTCTGCATAGGAGTGAATCACACCGCGCGGTCCAAATTTCTTCTTGAACCAAGGCATTTTTGGATAATCTTGATGCTCTGGCTCTTCCTCAGCATTTAAGTGATATAGGTTACCGAAGAATTCATCAAAGCCGTGATTAGTTGGTAAGTGCTCATCCAGGTCACCAAGGTGGTTTTTACCGAACTGGCCGGTCATGTAGCCTTTTTCTTTAAGCACAGTCGCAATCGTTGGGTCTTCACCTTTTGAGCCTTGCTTGGCTCCTGGCATACCTACCTTAGTCAAACCGGTACGCATTGGGTGTTGACCTGTAATAAAGGCCGCACGACCGGCTGTACATGAGTTTTCACCGTAGAAATCCGTGAATAAGACACCTTCGTTAGCAATACGGTCGATATTTGGAGTCCAGTGACCTGCTTGGCCCTTCGTGTATGCACTTAAGTTATCAATACCGATATCGTCACCCCAAATTGCCAAAATATTTGGACGTGAAGTGTCGGTTGTTGCGAAACTTGTCATTGACGTCGCAGCTAACGCTGCACCTACCGCTAGTTGTAGGAACGTTTTCTTTTGAAACATAGTTCAGACCTTGGATTAGAAATAAATCAGAACTATTATTTAAAAAGCGATGTATTGGGTAATCAGTATAATTACTGCTTATTTAATTCATAGATAGTTAAATAGCGCTACCCGTCACTATAAACCATAAGTGCCAATAATAATCGATAAAGAAAATTGACCCTAATCATAATTTACTAGCTTTTTAATGGTTGTAGTTCAAATGTCCTATTGGTTCAGTACATTTACTGTATTTCACTCTATTTCCACTCCCTATCATCCCTTCACCTATTCATTTCAGAGTCGCCATTTTGAGCGACATAATATCTTGGTCCAAACTCAGGTGTCTTTATGTTAGATTACTTTGCTCTATTTCTGGTTTTTTTTGTATTTATTACAATATTTTATGGAATAATTGTCATTCATGACATTCCCTACGAAATCGCTCACAAGCGTAACCACCCACATCAGGATGCAATACACGTAGCAGGTTGGGTTAGCCTCTTTACACTCCACGCCATATGGCCTTTTTTATGGATTTGGGCCACGCTGTACAAGCCTGGCACCGGGTGGGGATTCACTCAACAACAAAAACTTCAACTAGAGTCTGAGCTCGTTCATCTAAAAAATGAAATTGCTGAACTTAAACAGCACATAAATAAGGCAGAGGGTTAATAATATGGACATGCTGATTATTCTAACTTATACGGCTTTATGTATTGGTATCTTTAAACTGTTTAAGATTCCTCTTAATAAATGGTCGGTTCCTACAGCCGTTTTAGGCGGGATTGGGATTTTAAGTACCATTATGATTGCGATGAACTACAACCACCCTTATGCTAAATTTTCTAAAGAAGTGTTTGTCTCAGTCCCTATCATCCCTCAAGTCACGGGGACTGTTAAAGAAGTTCACGCCAAAGCCAATGTGCCTGTTAAAAAGGGCGATATTCTATTTACTTTGGAAAATGACAAACAGCAGATTGCGCTCCGTAAAGCGAAAGCCGCTTTAGAAGAAGCGAAAAGTATTGCCTACCAGAAAGATCAGGGATTAGTTTCAGCAATTGCAAACACTGAAAAAGCACAAGCCGCAGTACAAAAAGCAGAAGCCAATTTAAACCGTACCTTTTCAACCTACCAACGTTACACCGAAGCTCATACGAAAGGCGGCGAAAACTCTCCATTCACAGATGGTCAAATTGAACGACAGAAAGAACTCTACAACTCGGCAAAAGCCAGTGTTGATATCGCTCGTTCTACCCTAGATGCCGCCGAATCAGAGCAAGAGCGAGTTCGCCTAGATGCAGACTCAAATATCTATGGCGAAAATACTCGTGTGGCACAATTAATCGAAGCAGTAAAACAAGCAGAGCTCGATTTGGAATACACCATCGTTCGTGCCCCAGCCGATGGTATACCGACTCAAATTGCCTTAGCTCCGGGTTTTCGCTCTGCATCGATCCCGCTACGCCCCTCAATGGTCTTCATTCCAGATACCGGAAAACGTCAAATTGCCGGGATGTTTTGGCAGAACTCTTTACGAAGACTCCAACCAGGTTTAGAAACTGAAATGATCTTAGATTCACAGCCTGGTAAAGTGTTTACAGGGAAATTGGTCAGTGTGTTGCCAGCAATGCGAGAAGGTGAAGTGCAAGCAAATGGTACCTTAGTATCAGCCAGTACTTTAACTCGACATGGTTTTGCTGTTGGAATTATCGAGCTTGACGAAGACCTGGATAATTATGAACTACCAATGGGTGTTCAAGGCCAAGCTGTCGTATTGAATCATGAAGGAGATATTCTTCATACTTCAATCGTACGTCGAGTTTTGTTGCGTATGATGTCTTGGTTAAAGTATGTTTGGCCAATGAAGTAAACTACTCTAGATGTAACAACCTCGGCTTTTGCCGAGGTTTTTTTGTAACTTCAGATTTATCGCATCAAAGCTTTTTTTGCCTTCCAGTTCTCAAGCCAATAGCCCAATGTATAAGTACAAATAGTGATATCTGTTATCGCAAATGGAATAAAGCTGGCATTTAGATGTACAGTTTCAGGGTTAAAGAAGTTAGATACATACAAGTACACCATGAACAACTTCTCCAAAAACGAATAGAGAATAATAGATTCCCTCCATTGTGGTTTAAACGCTGATGCAGCGATAAAGAAACCCATTAAGCCAACCATGATTCCCCAGTGTCGAAATAGAAACACATAATTAGCATCATAAGGAAGATTATTCATGTCTCGTAAAGCCGACTCGGGATTGACGGCGTATATCCCCGCATACATCGTAATTAAGCCACCAACAACGAGAAACGGTTTTAAGAATCGATTAAAAAACATAATGCACCACTTTGCTAACGTTAACGAAAATAATTTGACGAAAAATCAATCTATAACGGGAGTCTATCCAATGGCAGCTGCTGAGTATTCAGTAAGAATTACGGTATATAACGAGCGAATTGAGTAGAAGTAGCGCTAGAATAGCGCTACTTGAAAGGTGAGAGTTTAGAAGCTTAGATTAACGCCTACAAAATGGATATAGCCTTTAAAAGTACCATTAAGGTCTGGTAGTGGCGTATTCAACCCGTTATCTGGTGCCCCGACTTGTCGCTCCACGGGTATAGAACCAAAGTCTGCAAACTCATAAAAGAAGTCGACTGTTTTGTCCCCCCATTCAGTGCTCGCGCCGAATGAATAACGATATTGCTCACCAACTGGCAGATCTACCCACTGCAAAGAGGGCTCATCTTGTGGCGAAGTTTCATAGGAGAATCCAGCTTTTAATGCCCAACCGTTGTTGAGTTTATACTCTGTACCCACTGCAAATTTCCAAACATCCTGCCACTGTCTATCTACTGAACTTGTTAGGTTGTCGGTATATAACGGCGTTTCCTCAAAATCACTCCATTGATGGAACTGAATTGAGCTCAAAATAGCGATTTTCGAGTTAACATCATAACGACCACTCAGGTCAACAATGGCGGGTACTAACAACTCAGTTTGAAGTGGTAACGACATTGCAGGGTCAACAGATGTTGCCGTAACAGCAAACTCGTGTTCCAATTTAGAGCGATAGCTAAGTCCGATGGACCAATCTTGCTGCTTATGCATAATACCTGCGGTATAGCCATAAGCCCAGTCAGTATCCAGGTCCGTTTGCAATGAAGCCGTGGATACTTCAAGTAATCCATAGCTAATCTGAGCACCTAGTGCGATAGACCAGTTTTCATTCAACTTGTAGCTCATATTGGGATTCAATTGAACCCCAGTCATAAATGCCTTATCTAGATACGACGCCCCTGCCCACTCACTACCGTATTCAATTGATGAACCACCAACAACACCAAAGTTCACACCAAGATGAAGCGAATCATTCAGTTGTCGCACATAAAATACCCCAAGTGAAGGCATCGTAGTGGTCGCTTCTCCGTCACCATTGGCTATACCAGATTTATCGTCATAATCCATTTTCAGG
Source organism: Vibrio mediterranei (assembly GCF_900088415.1). Lineage (GTDB taxonomy): Bacteria > Pseudomonadota > Gammaproteobacteria > Enterobacterales > Vibrionaceae > Vibrio > Vibrio mediterranei. The sequence continues at coordinate 86,923 of NZ_FLLQ01000001.1, read as the reverse complement.
TTGAGCAACATTGCATTGACCGTCGTCAATTGCTCACCCATAAAGGCCATTGAGGCAGGGTTAGTCCATGTGGCGGCTGCAGATTTAGTGTAAACACCATCACCAGCACCAGCAGCACCCGCGTTGGCCGTAACGGCCTCTTGCAATAACAAACCACTTGCTTGAACTGTCGGCGCTAGTAGCAACAATGCGATCGTAGATTTCTTCATGTGAATTCGCTCTAAAAGAAAGTATTAGAAAATTTCCATGTGCAGTTAGCTGCACTTTTATTGATTATTTAACTAATACAATTTTAAAAAACTGAGCTTGTGAAATGATCGGTAAAAATACTGCACCGGAAAGAACGAATGGTATTTTGTGAAGGCGGTATGTTGAAAGAAATTAATGCCGCACCTATACCAAAATATACAGTGAGGTACGGCTTCGAATTGAGTAACTATAGACAGTGTTTATTATTTTCTACGAGTATCATTATGCCCGGCCATAAAGTCATTCGTGCCAGTGATCTTAGAGATCCAATCCCAACCACGAAAACCAACCAAACCACGAATAAAGGGAATAACACCTACAGCACGTGGTCGTGCTACGAGTATTTTGTTCTTTTTAATCCCCTTCCAAACCGCATCGACCATTTCATTTGTTGAGATCATTGGCATTAACTTAGAATGTGCACCTGCGAACATTCCTGTGTCAATGTGGCCAGGCGTAACTGTGGTCACTTTGATATGCGGTAGCGTCTCAGCCAGTTCGACGCGCAATCCTTGAGACCAGCCTAACATTGCCCATTTGCTAGCACAGTACACTGTGATTCTTGGGCAGTACATGAAACCGGCACCAGATGAAATATTGACGATATGACCCTCATCTACTTCCGCCATTGCAGGTAAAAAAGCACGTGCAATATGCATAGGTGCAGTACTATTTATTTGCATTGATAAATCAATTTTCCTTGGGTCGTGGTCAATAAAGTGTTCCGACACAACAATACCCGCATTGTTAATTAAGAGCTCGACCGCACCGATATTTTTCAGAATGACCTCCGCAGTTTGATAAACCAACTGAGTATCCGTAACGTCAACTTGAAACGTGTATATTTGAGTCTCGCTGTTATGAAACTCTTGTTTAACCTGCTCCATTGCATCTCGGTTTAAATCCCAGATTATGACGGCTTTTGCACCCTCTGCGACTGCACGCTCCACATATGCTTTACCCATGCCACTCGCACCACCCGTTACAAGCACGGTCTTGTTCATAATGCTTTTCATACGTTGATTCTCTCTCGATAATTGAAATTCGATTTATCTTTAGAACTGTTGCTCTATTATTGAGAGGAAGTATACGAATTGACTATGCAGGAATATGCAGTAATTAATACTGCAATAGTAGTACTTAAGGGGTAACGGATTATCACCCCTTATAATCGATAAGATAATTGTCTAAGAATTTGCAAAATATTTTAGTTAGCGGTCAACGGATTCGATGCCTAAGCCATTCCTAAGCGCAAATTGCACTAGTTCTGTATGATTATCCAAATCCAATATATCGAGCATTCGATATTTATGCGACTCTATCGTTCTTGGGCTCAAGAACAGCTTTTCGGCACACTGTTTTGCGGTATAGCCCTGGGCAAGCAAAGTAAGTACCGTACATTGTTTTTTGCTCAAAAGTAGAAGCTTTTCGCTCTCATCGACTGCATTGCTATCATCAAGACTTAGATTACGGGTCATAGTCGCATGCTGCCAGAAGCATAACCAAATATCACACAACAAGCGCAGTCGCTTCAGGTTTTCCTCTGATAATGGCGGTTCATCTAGACTAAAACGGGAAAAGGCAAGCGCTCCCCACGTCTGACCAAATAGTTCCAAACGAATAATGCCATGCCATCTAGCACCTTCACGATAGAGTTCTTTTACAGGATCAAGTGAGTGCTTGGCTAACGCTTCGCTGTCAAATATCTGCCATGTTTGTTTTGAACGTAAAATTCTTAGGTAGTCCTTGTAATTACCTTTAAGAAATCGTTGCTTTTCGAGTGGAGGGATACCTTTTCGAGATACGGAGATCGTCTTACCATCATTGAGAAGAATCATCGAATTGGGAAACACTGTTAGCCTATCGAGCTTGAACCACTCTAATGCTTCTTCAGCAAGTTCTACAAAATTGTCCAGAAACTCATTAGGTTTTGAGGCCGTCAGTCGCTCTGATTGACTCATTAACAACTCTTCAAAAGTACTCTTCATTCTAATTCTCGCGATACAACAGACTAATAGTTATAGTTTTTTAAAGCTAGCCCATCTGGAAAAAGTGTCAACGTGTGGGCTAAAAATTGGGATTTTATTAAATGTTAAATCTTGGCAAAAAAAGGCCAGTAGCTAATGCTACTGGCAAAGGGTTAAATAGAACAGTGTCAAATACTAAATTAGATGTTTACGTTAGCGCGTAGGAATAGCTTGTCATCATCTTCAGACGTGAATTTGTAATCAGTCACTAACTCAAGGTGTTCGTTAAGACGGTATGAAGCACCGATAGTGAACCAGTCATCTTTATCAAATGTACCACCTTTGTTGCTCTCTTTATCGAAATTGTAGTTTTCCGAGTTATATGTCGATGAGATAGAGAGGTTCATTGTCGCTTGGTAAGCGATACCTAGTGCATAACCCTCTGTTTCCTCATTATTTACCGCATTTGTACCATCTGACTCAACGTCAGCAAAATCGTATTTTGCAGCAAAGTTAAACTTGTCAAATACTGCTACCGCACCAATCGTGTAGACTTTTTCGCTGCGGTCGATTGCGTCTGTTGAATATTCACCTTTTGCGATATCCACATAAGTACCACCGATAACAACTGGACCTACCGTTGCAGAACCACCAACAGCCCATGCATCATTAGTGTGCTCCCATGCCGCACCGATATCGAAGTTTTCACCAAAATAGTGGTGGTTAAGTTGTTCGTCAGTACACGCCGCTTCGTCAGCTTCTGCACCTAAACCGTACTCTTTAGAGATATCACCAAAGCCAAGGTATACATCCGCAATACCACATTGTTTACCAAATGTCGTAACACCTGCTACCGTTTTAGTACCAAATACAAAGCGGTCGACATAGTTTGTCGCTTCTACTTTTGTATCTAATCCACTCCAAGCATAGCGAGCTTCACCACCCATTAGAATCGAAAAGCTATCTGTCACCGAATAACTTAAGTCCGCACCTACTTTAAACATATAAGTTTGGTCAAAGTTTCCATCTGCTTGGTCATCAAATAATACGTTACCGCCTAACTCTGCCCCTGCGTAAGCGACGCCAGACAATTTATCGTTCTCAATAAAATCATACAGGTTATTTGGTTTATCAGCAGTAGAAGACAGATCTGAGATATTTGCTGCAGATGATTGCTCAGCAGAGATAGTTGCTGCGTCTGATTCTGCTAAAGCAGGTGCCGACAAAATCATAGCGATTGCAATGGCCAGTTTTTTCATTTTTTGTATCCCGATAGTAATGTTGGTTTGCTTATGTTTTTGAACGTAAGCGTCCTTTCGATGGGGATAATATTGAATCAACCAACATGGTATAAATACGGTAATATTACTGAAACTTTATTTCTCCACGTGCGGCACTTCACATTAATTAATTTATCAAAAAAGAACATTACTACTAAGTCAAATTATCCGATTTTAAACAACCAATTCACTAAGGTTTGGTACCGTAAATTTACTGAATTTAAGCTTTGACTGATTATAAAAAAACCAGCTTATTGCAAGCTGGTTTTTTATTATTTAGCTGGATAATAACGTTGATATCATCTGCTTGACTTCATTATCTCCTGGTATAAACATCTGTTTTACTAAAGATACATCACCAGTCTTAAGTACTGTTTTGGCATGAGAGAAAGTATGAAAGCCCTCTATACCGTGATAAGCCCCTATTCCTGACTCTCGAATACCGCCAAATGGCGCATCATCAACAGCAGCGTGGAATAAAGCATCATTAATACACATCCCGCCAGACTTTATGTTCTTCGTCACCCAGTCTTGTCTTTCATCTGACTCACTCATTAAGTAAAGCGCCAGCGGGTTCGGATTGCATTCGATAATATCAAGCGCCTCTGTCAATTTTTGATAAGTGATTACAGGTAATAGTGGCCCAAAAATCTCATTCGTCATTACCAAAGAATCTGCAGCTGGATTGATAATAAGCTGAGTAGATAACAATCGATCTTCAAAGCGATATCCATTAGGGTGGCATGATACTATCCGCTCTGCTTTTCTTTGCGACTCTTCCAAATAATTATGAATCCGCGTCATTTGACTTTCCGTTGCCAGTGACGTCATCTCTAATGAATCGACACCATCAACGAACAGCTCTTGATATTGTGCTACATATTCAGCAATAAAAGCCTCTAGTTTATCCTCTGGCAATAAAACGTAGTCCGGAGCTATGCAATACTGGCCGTTGTTCGCGCTCTTACCTACAACGATACGTTCAACTGCTTTGGCAATAGTAATGGTTTCGTCGATCAACACTGGAGACTTACCGCCAAGCTCGAGCGTGACTGGTGTAAGATTCTCCGCTGCGGCTTTCATGACCAATCTTCCAACTGTTGTTGAACCAGTAAACAAAATATGATCAAAAGGTAGTGCACTGAATTGTGCAGCAACATCCGCCTCCCCTTCGATTACACACACTTCATCTTCACTAAATTCAGTCGCTAGTACATTCCTCAAAGCTGAGTTTAGATTCGGTGTAAACTCACTCATCTTGATTAACACGCGGTTACCAGCAGCCAATGCGGTGGTCAATGGATTTAGCGTCACCATTAATGGTGCGTTCCATGTACTAATGATGCCAACCACACCTTTAGGTTGATACACTACTTGCGCTTGCGAAGTACTCGCTAATAAAACTCCCGGATGGCGCAGTGACGGTTGCATCCACTTCTCTAGGTTATCGATGGTGTAATTGATATTGTTGATGATAGGTAGGATTTCGAGCATTGTGTCTTGTAAACTACGCTGTCCAAAGTCTTTGCCGATACTTTCAGCAAAAGTATCAATGTTACCAACAAGAATCTGCTTCAATTTCTGAAGCTTTTCTAATCGTTCATCTAAGGTGGGGTTAGTATTCGCTTTATACGCATCAATTGAGTTTTGAAATAAGTTATTTATGTTCATAGGATGTTCCACGTTGTTAGCAAGCTTTTACTACACAATAAATAACCGACTTATGCATCGGTAAAATATACTGCAAATTACTGCATAAAAAAAAACGCCAAGTCATTCATAACCTAGCGTCTTTAAAATAAGCTTTAGATAAACATCCTATTTAGTTAAGTGCTTCATACTTTCTCTCAATCATACAATTGCGAAGCACAGTCTTATAATTTTCTAAATTCTTTTGCTGTTGTGCATTCTCATTTCCTTTGCCCGCTACACGACCGACCAAGAGTCCACCCGCCGCACCGATTTTTGCAGCGTCAGAACCACTACCACCTGCAATTGCTCCTGTCGCAGCACCAGCGGCAGCACCTTTAAGCAACCCTCTAGCTCCGCTGCCTCGCGAAGAGGCCACTTCTTCTTGAGTTTGATTTGCTAAGTTTTGACAATGTGCTAATTCCTGCTCCGCAACATCTTTTGTGACATTATCATAGTTGAAAATAAGCTTGGATTTTTGGTCAATAATGTCTCCACCTTTCACTGGTTCTTGTGCCATTGATAAAAAAGACGCGCTCATTATCATTCCTGCTGCTATTAGCTTCTTCATATTTTAACTACTCTATTTGTCAAACATTGAAATAGCATGCACATTAAAAGTTGCGAGTCGTACCGTAATTTTACTGAATCAGAATTAGCCTTAATTAATCATTCCGTAAAATTACTCTATTTACTTCGAGGTTAGCTAAACATAATTGAAGAAATTCTTTTATAAATTAACAATCATGAGCAACATAAAAGTAAAAGCACAACAATACCTCGAAAAAGACATCATAGAGCAACTTCTTAGACCATCAGAAAGATTAGTAATTAAAGACCTCGCTAGACGCTACTCACTGGGCTTATCGCCTCTAAGAGAGGCTGTTCAAGCATTATCACATACTGGTTTTATTCACTATCGTCCTAATCATGGAGCATGTGTTGCTCCTCTATCAATGGACGAACTAAACAGCATTGTTGACTTCCTGTGTCACCAACTATTACCTAAAAAAGGAGTAGCACCCGAGAAAGAAAACGATGGCGTAGTTCAGGAGTACCAGTTGCTTTATCACTTTCGCAAATTTGGCGAGAGCACTAAACTGAATGATCCAGACCTGCCCAGTTTTTACCATATCGATGAACATTTAGTGGGAATGTTTGAATTGCTTATCCCAACAAACAAAGCTGTGGTGGTGCAGCGCGCTATCCATCAGTCGCTGCAAAACCTGAGGCGTTACTTACGACTTTATACTATTCATCACTGCCAACAGTGGCGCAGTTTGTATGCCCCGGGTGAACTCGACATGGTAGTGCACAAAGCGATCTATTCAGCACGTTCCGATTATCGTGAGTTATTAACCACCTACCTCATCAATATTCATTCGGTACTCGGGGAATCTATGGTGCTTGGTTCTAATCCACTTTTCACCTATGAATCGGTCGCGGTTTCACTCAAACGTTAACACCTTGCTTATCCTTACAGTTAATAAGGTGAGAAATTCTGCTTAAGTTCCCGTAGAATACGCCCTCGTTTTTATTGGTAGGGTATAAGTTGTGACACGAGATCAGTTTGAGCTTTTAGCACCTGGTGGTGATGTTGAATCTATTAAAGCAGCAATTGCGGCAGGCGCTGATGCCGTTTATTGCGGACTAGACCGCTTTAACGCTCGAAACCGCGCAGCAAACCTAACCTTAGAAAACTTAACAGGTGTTTTGGCACTCGCACACGCTAACAACTGCCAGATTTTCCTGACGCTTAATGTGTTGATCCTGGAGAGTGAGATTCCAGCAGTCATGCGACTGCTTGCTCAGTTAGCACAAACTGATATTGACGGCGTCATCGTTCAAGACTTAGGACTCGCTTACCTACTCAAGCACCATTTTCCTGAATTAGATGTGCACGCATCGACTCAGCTTAATACCCACAATACTGGGCAAATTGAGTTCTTAAAGCAGATGACGGTAAGTCGAGTTAATCTTTCGCGCGAGTTGAATATCAAAGAGATTGGCCATTTAGCCAAATTCGGCCACCAGCACAGCGTGTTAATGGAAGTCTTTGTCCATGGTTCATATTGCATTGGATTCTCTGGCCTTTGCTATATTAGCTCTGCTCGCAATGGTGCGTCAGGCAACCGCGGACGTTGCAGTCAGCCATGTCGTGAGCAGTATGAGACGACAAAAGTAGGTTCCGATTATCCATTAAACTTAAAAGACAATTCCGCTTTTAATGACCTGCAAGCATTAGCCGATGCTGGAGTTTATTCTCTCAAAGTAGAAGGCCGTATTAAGAAGCCTCATTACGTCTATACTGTCGTTGATAACTGGAGAAAACAAATTGACCGTCTGTGCGACGGCAAAGCACTCTCCAATGATACAACCGATCTTTACACCGTATTTAATCGTGATTTTTCCAATGGCTTCCTGCAAGGTGAGTTTGGAAAAAACATGTATATCGACAACCCGCGTGATCACGCAGTAAAGCACTTCTCAACGGTCTATCAATGCACTACCAGTGATGAAATTCAGTCCGTAAAACGTCGTCTTTACGATAAGAAAACCAAAATTATTCAACATGTTGAGTCTGAAGTTTCGGCGATGGACCTCGGTGCAACGAATACCGTAACCAGCTTAAAAGGCTCCATTGAAGCTCCTAAACTAGCGCCTCTACTTGAAAACCCGACAATTGGTAGTAAAAAGCGCCTTTCCATACTTGTTTCATCGGAACACGACGTCAGTCTAACGCTTAACGATAATGTCGATGTCTACTATCAATTGCCGATGGGTTTAAAAGCCGAGTTAGCATCACTCATTGCGCTCTTTGAAGCTAATCCTAGACTCAAACCATGGTTCCCTGCCATTTTAATTGGTGATGATTTTGAGGCGGCGAAACAGCTGTTAGATGCCATTAATCCATCGATACTGGTAACTAATAATTCAGGTGTCGGCTTTTACGCACAAAGTACTGGGTTGAATTGGATCGCCGGCCCTCAGATGAACACTGCGAACTCTTATTCGCTCAAATGTTTAAACGAAGAATACCAAGCCAGTGGCGCGTTCTTATCGAATGAACTGAGCAAAAAACAGCTCAAGTACATCCGTCGTCCAACTACGATGCGAACGTTCTACAGTGTTTATCACCCAAATACGTTACTTACCAGTCGACAGTGCTTATTCCAACAAACTGAAGGATGTAAAAAGATTAAGGTAAATAATGGCTGTTTGAAGCGCTGCAGTAAACGAACGTCCATCATTAACTTAAAAGACAACCCATATGTGGTCGATAAACAAAAAGGTTCGTTTAACAGCCTTTATAGTGAGCTGAATGTTCTAAACCTAGAAGTACTCAATGACCACAACGATCTAATTACGGATGTATTCATTGATATGCGCAACATTCAAACTGAAACTAAGGTCAACGACGATAAGCAGCTAATTATCAACACTTTTTTGCAGTGGCTGGATGAGCCAGAGCATACATCAGGTGCTGTTATAGCGACTCTCATCTCGCCAACAACTAACCACCAATATTCGAAGGGTATTTAGGCCCTAGCTAACCAACGGTAGCCCATTGTTACCGTTGGTTTTTTACCAAGATTTACATTCAAACCTAGCGCATAATCGAAATAAACAGAGTATTATGTAATACAAATTCAACTCCCAACTCCTCTATCTAGTCTTAGAGTCTCTTGATGGAACACCAATGACAAATGGAATTCGCTACAAAGTAATACTACTCGCCTGCCTAATTATTAGTGTTGGTCAGTTGAGTATGGGCTTAGTATTCCCATCACTGCCTTGGATTGCTGCGGATTTTGATATTTCTTTGGACCAAGCACAGCTTCTGGTCGGTATCTATTTATTGGGTTTCGGACCATCTCAATTCTTGTATGGTCCCATTTCAGATGCTGTGGGACGAAAAAAAGTCCTGTTATCGGGACTCATCATCGCCTTAATGGGGCTAATAACAATAATTGTCTTTCAGAGTACGTTTGAAGGGATGGTATTAGGCCGATTTTTACAAGGCTTAGGGACGGGATGCTGTGCCGTACTCGCTAGAGCATCAACCAGAGACCAGTTTAACGGTGCTGATCTTCCAATTGCTATGTCCTACATCGCAATGGCCGCTTCCATAACCCCTGTCATTGCGCCAGTCCTCGGTGGTTTCATCAACTTCCATTTCGGTTGGAGCATGGTTTTCGTTTCCTTGTTTAGTTATGTTGCATTGGCATGGATAGTTATTGCTTTCCAATTCAAAGAAACAGTAGCTCAAAAATCTTCAATACCATCTCCACGAAAAATGCTGTGTCAATACTGGGAACTGATGCGTTCGACCTACTTTATGAGCTTCGCCAGTATCGGATGGCTGAACTTCAGTTTAATGATCACTACCGTATCCGTTATGCCTTTTATCATGCAGAATCAAATTGGTATGAATTCTGATGAGTACGCATTATGGGCGCTTATCCCGGCTTTCGGTATGATTTTAGGTACGACACTATGTAATCGAATACGTCCTATCATCGGTACAAGAAACATGCTCTTTTGTACGCCTCTCATACACCTAATTGCAGCACTTTGGTTATTTCTATCTCCCCTCGAACCTATCTATTTAATGTTAGGTCAGTTTTTGATGATTTTAGGTAACGGCATCGCACTCCCTTGCTCTCAAGCAATGGTCCTTCTTCCATACAAAAAACAAGCAGGTGTCGCCGCCGCTTTATCTGGAGGTGGGCAGATGATTGTATCATCCCTGGTTAGTATGGGATTGGTTCGGATAGGTTTGAGTGAACCTTGGCATTTATCAATGGTGATAACGCTCTTCGCAGCAATTACATTCACAAATATCCGCAACGGATTTAATGCAGAGCAATCATCTTCATCTCCCTAAACCCAAGAAATCACTAAAGACATAACATCAGCAAGTATTATGATTAATAGTCCGGTTGATGATCTTGAAAATAAACCGTCGCATCCATAATATTGCCATCTTCGAGTTTGCACTCATTAGAAGCGGATATAAAGCTACCACCATTCGCCTCACAATAATGCTGAACCTCAGTTTTCACCGGTTTAGGGGCTTGGTGTATGTTGTTTGCACAACCAAATAGAGTTAGTGGTGCAACTAATATCATTAGTACTAATTTTCTTTTCATTTCTCGTTCTCACGTGGTTATTAATTCGTATTCAACTGGTAAGCAGTTAACTTTCCACTGGATTGCTCCGCATATTAGTTATGTTGAATATGTTGCTAATGAACTTATATACGACAACCAGATACCAATCTTTTCGGATTCAAAAGTAAATCGATGGCTTCGTGAATGCTGTTAGAGATTAGTTCTGCTCGCATAAGTGCTTTTGGGTGAACACCTTCCGCTGTCTGAACGACAATGCCTAACGTCACTTTTTCAAGCATAAGTACATCGTTTAGACCTCTACCAATAGCAACAGAGCTTGAGGATGGTGTAAACATAGACTCGCTTTTCTGTCTTTGAGTATTACAGTGGTCTAAAGTGACTACGTTAACGGGTAGAGACGACAAAACGTCTTTGGCGGTGCCAAATGTATCCGCAGTTAGCACGTAAATATCTACTAATGAAGCAAGCTCTCTTAGCTTATTTTCGACGCCCCCAATGAGCTTTCCATCCTCAGCTAACGTACCATCAAATCCAAAATATACCGTTTTAATCGTTTTAGGCCAATTTGGTATAGGTATTTCAATACTCATATTTATTCCTCGAAGAAGTTTCTTTCATTTAAACTACTATCAAAAACAAACCCTCAATAAAATACAGGTTAATTATAAATCTCAACAAACAAAACAAAATTAATCACAATACGATTAACTCGTACTAATTGTAAATCCAAGTAATCTAATGCTTAGTGGAAATATCGTGATTTAATCTTAATGCGAAGATATCACAACGACTACTGAATTATACTTCAAAGAGATTTTAGCATTACTAAATCAATAAAAACTCTGATTATCAATACGATAGTAATTTTACACGTATAAAGGACACCTAATTAACGTTTAAATAGATTACTATTCTGATGAGTGGATTTAGAGTTAGCCAATTATTTATTCACTTGAGTATTTATTAGAGTACGGATTCTAGAGATAAAAAACACGATAGCATTTTGATTTAATGCATTTTTAACTTAGCACTGCCCAATATCATTCTATAAAAAACGCCTTGTCACCCTTCAACCCGTAAAATAACGGCCATAGATAAAATCAACCAATGGAACTACTCATAATCTTACCTATAATATAGCTGTCAGTAACATTCTGACTAATGACTAAATTAACACTAAAAAGGAAGTATGAGGTTAAATATGTATAAATCTATTTTCAGACTCATGATGCTCGTATCTTTTTCTATACTAACCATCGCTTGTACTGCAACACAAAGCTCAGATAAAGAGAACATGGATGCGTCCATGGAATCATTACAAAGTGGCACGTTGGTTGTTAATGATTTTGGATATGAAGTATCGGATGGCGATGAGGTTAGACAGCAGTTTGATTCTTACTTATCTCCCATCTATCGAGAAACTTACATTACGAGCAAACAAGCTAAAGAGATGAACCTAAAACCTGGTTACACTTTCCATGTATATGACTTCCAGTCTGTTGAGAATTTAGACAAGAAGATTGCTGAAAAAGTCAAAAAGGACAAACCTATTTACTTTACTGTTGACTACTACAAGAATGTTGTGGGCGATGATGACCAAGTAGAATATAACGCGAAGGTAACGTTCTATTGATATTCTGATGTGCCGCCTGTTTGCAAGTCGGGCGGTACTATCATCACTTGCAACATAAGCAGACACGATTTTTGAATACCCTAGATGTCCAAGCAGACGATTTTTGATCTAAATGGTGTAGTTCATTTATGGCGAGCGAAAGCTTAGGAATGTAATTCTAGAACACTTAGTTGTTTCAGGTGTTATGTGAAGAGTAAATAACATGGGGGAGAAGTTGGAGCGTGCAGCGGGAATCGAACCCGCATCATCAGCTTGGAAGGCTGAGGTAATAGCCATTATACGATGCACGCATCATCGTGGAACGAGAGTTAATATGCCATATCTGAGACAAAAGAAAAGCACTAATTAGGACTTAAGTGTTTGTTTGCACATTTTTTATTCTTAACGAACGAATTTTACTCTCTTTAGATGTCCGATTCACGTTAAACTGTGACAGACCCGACAAACGTTTAGAACTTGTGGTGATTTAAACTGAATTTATGTTGCTGATCCTAGCAGTCACCTGAGTTCGTCGTTTAGTAATGCTGAAATCAGTACATCTCTATTTGCCAATAATAATTCAAGTAACACTGTCGATAATCTGCTGCTAAGCTACCTATATGGGGCAGCTAGCGCAATCGCTTGCACTTTTCGCAGTTCTGCCATTATAAAACTGCATAGAATTGACAATATTTCGAATATTCACTCTCGATAATTCTATTAAGCTCTGTTACCTTTACGCCATTAAATCGAGTGCTTTTAATTGATTAGACGGAACTATGCCTTCTCCACAAACCATCAGAAAAATCGTAGAAATTGGCGACACACTTCATCGAAGTGGTTGTGCTCCATATAAAGTGGAAAAGTACGCGCAATACTATGCTCAAAAGCACGGACTTGATGTAATGGTTCAAGCAACACCTACGGCTATCAACTATCAGTTTCCGGACAAAAACAATACGGTAGTAATGAAGCGTTTAAAGCCAGCATCCATTAACCTCAGTTTGCTCGCTAATACTATTATCCGTATCAACCAACCAAGTAACGAAGCGCTTCCTGAGCCCGTTGGTTACCCTAAATGGGTGGTTGCCCTAGCCAATATGGGGATTCCACCAGCCTATCTTATGCTGGTAGGAAGTACGCTTGAAGCGATTGGCTTCTCCATCTTATTGGGTTTGATGGTTTGGATATGCCAACTTATTTATAAAGGTCGCAACTCCATTGCTGTTGAGTTTGTGTCTGCGTTATTGACAGGCGTGTTGGTTGCCTTCATTGCAAGTACAGGTGCGGCCATTCCTATTTGGGCGTTATGTATTGCGTCGGTGGTACTATTTGTGCCCGGCCTATCCATTGCTAACTCTTTAGAGTGTTTGGCGTTCAATGATCTCGTTTCAGGTACTGCCCTTTTAGGACAGAGTGCCCTTACCCTCATCAAACTGTTCATTGGTGTGATAATGGGCTTGAATATTGGTGAAGCTTTATGGGGGCAAACAGAATCACTCTCTTATACCAATGAGGTGCCACTCTGGCTTCATTGCTTTGGATTACTGCTTATCTCTACCTCAATCGGTGTGATTTTCAACGCTAGACCTAAGGATATTTTGTTGGGTCTTCCCGTTGCTGTATTAGGTATGTGGGGGCCATTTTATTTAGGCTTTGATAGCGGCTGGATCGTCGGTACTTGGGTCACCACTGTATTGATAACGTTATACGGTACATGGGTAGCGAAACGCTTGGATCTAACAGGCTCAATTTATATTGTTCAAGGCATTATTATTCTTGTTCCTGGTAGCCGTGTTCTCGTTAGTGCAAGTCAATCAGTGTTCGAACAATCGATTCTTCCGATACCAAACATCGGTTTATCCGCATTATTTATGTTTTCTGCTATCGTAGCCGGACAAATAACCGCATATTCAATCTACTCACCAAAGATTGAGCGATAAAATACTTAATAAGAAGATTATTTTATAGAACTCCACTGGGGTTCATAATAATAGAATTGTTTGCAAAATCTTTACAAAACTATTAATTCACTAGTCGAAATAATGTTTTATATCAACAAGTTATGGCAATAACACCTATCTTGACTTAGATCATAAAAATAAGCTCGTTTGTTTGAAATGTCATGTAATTGACACTTAAAAACGAGCTGAACTTCAAATATTCAGCAACTTTCCAAGTAACTATCTTTGACTTAGGTAAGAACTACCTTATATTCATGACTGGCTAGAAAATTAGTTCCATTGTTTACAAAAGGCATTCGTTGAATTCTCGGAATTCCCCCGACGCGTTGTACGCAATAGCAATTTACTTTTCCACGCTATAGCTGCCGGATTTGGCAAACAAGAAACAAAAGATAGTAAAATTTAGGATATAGATATGTCTAACACAGTTACTGGTACAGTTAAGTGGTTCAACGAAACTAAAGGCTTTGGCTTCATTCAACAAGAAAATGGTCCTGACGTGTTCGCTCACTTCAGCAACATCAAAGCGGACGGTTTCCGTACTCTAGCTGAAGGTCAAAAAGTGGCATTCAAAGTGACACAAGGCCAAAAAGGTCCTCAAGCTGAAGAGATTACTTTGGTTTAACTGCCAGTAAGCAATACCTTCGATAAATAGCCAGCCTAGCTGGCTATTTTTATATCACTTGAAGCACATTCGCTCTATTGTTTATACCCTTTTGCGCCCAGAAGCGTACTATAGACACTACTATTCTACGAATTAGACACTCCCATGGCACTAAAACCAACCATATATAAGTTTCGCGTAGCGTTAACGGATATGAATCGAGATTATTATGACTCTTTTAATCTGACCGTAGCACTGCACCCTTCTGAAAACCATCAACGTATGATGGCAAGGCTCATGGCTTTTTGTCTCAATGCCTCTCCTGATCTGCAGTTCACAAAGGGACTATCGACGATTGAAGAGCCTGATATCTGGGAAAAATCTCTCGACGATCAAACCTTACTGTGGATTGATATCGGAGAGCCTGACGTTGAGCGCGTCAAAAAAGCGACACGTTTGGCTAAAAAGACCAAAGTTTACAGCTTCAACACTAAAAGCGACGTATGGTGGCAACAAAACCAAGGTAAATTCGGTTACCTCGATGCCAGTGTTTACCGTTTCAATAATGACTCGATTGAAGCCCTCTCTTCGCTGGTCACTCGCACAATGGACCTCTCAGTCATGATTACCGGTACCTCATTATTTGTCGACGCAGAGACTGGATCAGCAGAAGTGACGATTGAGGAGTTGCAAGACAAATGATCGAATTGAGGGAAGCGCTTAACAGTATTAAGGTTAATCAAATTCAGCTTGTCAATGTTCAATCTGAAGCACTGGATAATTTGTGTGAACGAGAAAACTTGCTGTTCGCAACAGCTCAAGAGAATAAGCCAGAATCTAGCCCAACTCACCTGCTTCTTGGCCTTTTCACTAAGTTAAACGTTGAAGCCCTTTCCTCAGTTGAATCTCATATAGAGCAAATCTCTGAAATGAAATCCATTTTTGATCAACAGCTTGAAGAGAAACATGCGAAGGCTTTTCGGCTACCGGTGCTGGAAGAGTTGCAACTCGTCACGCATATATGGCTATATATTCAAGGTTATCTTGGTATGGATTATAGTTTGGCCAATGATCACGCGACACAAACCAGTAACGCAATTAGTGGACTGCTCGATCAAAGCGCTGATGTTCTACGTACCGACTTTAACCAAAGCTATTATCTTGGTTTTCGAGAGTTTGAAGCAAACAAACCACCGTCTTCTGGATGGAAACGGTGGTTTGAGAAATGGTTCAACTAGCGAGCTGAATCAACTCGTTAGCGGCGATTAAAGGTTGGCGTGAGGTCCGAATACCTCGTAGTGAATTCTGTCTCGCTCAACGCCAATCGATTCAAGTTGCTTCACAACATGGTCCATAAAGACTACTGGGCCGCAGGTATAGAAGTGCCCAAAGTTCGTTGGAAGAGAATCTTTGATTTGTGCTAGATCCATTAAACCTGTGCTCGAATTATTGATACCCTCTGCATTAAGTGGTTCACGATACCACACTCTATGGTTCCAACCTTTTGCTGATACGATGGTATCTACCTCATCAATGAAAGAATGTTGCTGTTCGTTTTCACAGGCATGCAAATAGGTAACAGGATCGGACTTGCCATCCTTTGCCAACTGTTGAAGCATTGCTTGCATTGGCGTACAGCCAACACCTGCAGAAATCAGAACGACCGGCTTATTAACTTCTTTGTAGAAGAAGTCCCCTGCAGGAGGCAGTATTTCGATCACCGTACCCACTTCCACTTCATCATGCAAATAGTGAGATACCAAACCTAACTGGTCGCTGTTATTACCTTCCTTCTTGACAGAAATTCGGTAATTTTCACCATTTGGAGCTTGGGAAAGTGAATACTGGCGAATTTCTACATTCTCACCTTTTGAAGGTGTGACCTGTACACCTAGGTACTGCCCTACTTCATAATCAAGGACTTTGCCGCCATCTTCTGGAGTAAGGACAAAACTCATAACCAACTCAGATTCAGGCTTTTTATCAGTTACCACAAATCGGCGAGTACCGCGCCATCCACCGGTCGCCTTTTCACGCAACTGGTATAGCTCTTCCTCACGATCAATAAAGATTTGCGCTAAGAATAGGTAAGCTTCAGTCCAAGCTTCTTCAACTTCTTTGGTAAACGCATCTGGCGCCAGCTCTCTTAAGGTCTCAATGAGGTGGTGACCAACGATTTGATAGTGTTCTGCTTTGATATTAAAACTAGTATGTTTGTGCGCGATACGTTCAACGGCTGTAGTAAGCGCCGCTAAGTTTTCAATATTTTTAGCATACGCAGCAACAGCTTCGAATAGAGCAACACTTTGACGCCCTGTCTTTTGGTGCGTCATATTGAAGATGTCCTTCAGCTCAGGGTTGTGAGAGAACATTCTTTGATAGAAATGCTGAGTTAAAGCAGGGCCTGCAGACTCAAGTAATGGAATTGTGCTCTTGATGATTTCGATATGGTTGTTATTTAGCATATACGCTCCCTAGAAGGCTTAGACTTTTACAGTACGAACTTCGACTGCCTCATATTGTTTTTTTATAGTTTTAGTTGTATCCCTTGAGATATTTCTCTCAGGTATAGTGCGAGTTGAGAATCACACTTATTTGTTTTTCAACGAATACCTACAAAGCACAGAGCGTGCCAATTTTGAAATCCTTAAAAACTCTCGCTTATTCAAGAGTTAACTATTAAATATCAGTCAAAATGACTGCTTTAATTTAGGTCAATATGACTCTATAATGCCTAGCATACTCATTACCATAAGTTGTAATCTCCTATGCAAGACATTTCTCCTTCCAACTTAATGGAGCTGACTATTGGCCTAGCCAGCAGCAATAACGACCAAGAACGCTTCGATTCGCTTATCAATACCATCAGAAAAACCATCATGTGTGACTGTGTTGCCTTGTTATCACTTCAAGGTGATACGCTTGTTCCTCTCGCGATGCAGGGCTTAGGCCGCGATACTCTAGGGCGCAGGTTCGTTATTCGTGAACATCCAAGATTCGCTCAGATTTGCGCATCCACATCTCCGGTTATCTTTGACGCCGATTCTGAGTTGCCTGACCCATTTGACGGCTTGCTCATTGACCACCATGGCGATCTTCCAATGCACTCTTGTATGGGTTTGCCTTTGATTTTTGGCGACAAGATGTTGGGAGCCCTCACCCTCGATAGCCTAGGGACTAATGCTTTTGACCACATTCCAACGCGCAGCCTAGAAGTATTATCTGCCATTGCTGCATCCACATTAAAAATGGCACTAACTTTCTCTCAGCTGGAATACCAAGCCAAACAATCCAAACAACTGCTTGAAGAACTCAACGTCGAAGCTTGGGAACGAGATGGCAGCGATATGATCGGTGATAGCGAGTTAATGCGCGTGTTGAAATCCGATATCGAAATTGTCGCGCCATCAGATTTTAATATCTTAATTCATGGTGAGACCGGTGTTGGTAAAGAGTTGGTGGCACGTAATCTACATTACCAATCAACTCGCCGACAGAACCCGTTAGTCTATGTTAACTGTGCGGCAATTCCTGAAAACCTCATCGAGAGTGAGTTATTTGGTCATGTAAAAGGGGCGTTCACGGGTGCAGATAAAAATCGCATGGGTAAATTTGCGCTAGCCGATGGCGGGACACTATTTTTGGATGAAATTGGCGAGCTCCCACTTGCTGCACAGAGTAAGCTTTTACGAGCATTACAGAATAACGAAATACAACCCGTTGGTAAGGATGAGATTCAAAAGATCAATGTTAGAGTCCTCGCCGCAACCAACCGTGAACTCAAGGAAGAAGTTGAACAAGGTAAGTTCCGCGCAGACCTTTATCACCGACTCAGTGTTTACCCAATTTCTGTACCGCCATTGCGTGAAAGAAACGGCGATATAGAGTTACTGGCTGGTTTCTTTCTGGAGCAAGCTCGACGTAAGCTTGGCATTAACCAAATCAAGCTAAGTCCAAATGTCGTATCTCATTTGAACCGCTATTCATGGCCCGGTAATGTTCGAGAACTAGAACATGTTATTAACCGAGCAGCTCTGAAAGCTAAAGCAAGGCTGTTTGATAAGAAGGTGGTCACCGTAAGCATTGACGACTGTGGACATTTTGACGATGAAAGCCGCATCACTCCGACCAAACAAAGTAAAACAAGCGCTCCAGTGATTGACCACTCGAAAGGCATTCGAGAGTCCACCGAAGAATATCAAAGAAGCTTGATATCCAATGCCTTAATTGAATGCGAGTATAACTGGGCTAAGGCAAGCAGGGTCCTTAAAACTGATCGAGCTAACTTGATTCGCTTATCGAAACGATTGGGAATTAGTGTGACCAAAAGCCATACCCTTTCTCGCAGTTAATGTTAACCGTACCAGAATCGTAAATAAGATGTTAATATTCGACGGTATGTCTCGCATACCGTCATTATAATTTTCTAAAAACAACAAGACTGCTCAACAGGTTATTTATGAAGTTCATCCGTATTATTCTTGGTAAAATCATACTGCTATTAAATTTCGTTTTCTCTCCGCGTGGCGTTAAACGCACGCCTGAAGCACAGCAACAAGCCGATCAAAAAGCGCAAACTATGCAGCTCTATCAATTTGAAGCGTGTCCCTTTTGTGTGAAAGTACGTAGAGAAATGAAACGTCAATCAGTCAACATTGCGTTGAAAGATGCTAAAAATGACTCAGTTGCGCGTGACGAGCTGCTAGCGGGTGGCGGTAAAGTAAAAGTACCTTGTCTGAAGATCACTCAAGGTGGTGAAGAGAAATGGATGTATGAGTCTTCCGACATTGTTTCTTATCTGCAACAAGAGTTTGCTTAGGCGTCGTTATACAAACCGTTATTCCACGGTACGTTTAGTAATTAAGATAAGAATGCTCAGAGCCCGACACGAGTTGTGAGTGGCTCCCTGCCTGCGAAGGGGTGACGCCTATTTCAGCGACGGAGTCTAAAACTCGCTTTTATAACTTACCTAAAAAAGAGCTCATAATGAGCTCTTTTTTACTTTCCTAATTGCCGCTACACGGCTTGTTGCAAGTTTTCAGCATATTTACCTTGCTGCGCCATTACAAAGAAATTATCAATCCAATGCAGTATTAACGCAGAGTCTTGTGCTTTGTTTATTTCAATAAACGCTTGGTCATAATGCTGAGGCGTTAGGAGATGCTTACGCTTCTCCACCAATTTTTCTGTAAAGCTGGAGCTAAACTCAGGATGTCCTTGGACTGTGAATATATGATTATCCTTCACAAGCATAAAGTTGGGGCAAAAATCATTAGTAGCAATAACTTTCACGCCGCCAGGGACAATAATCACTTGGTCTTGATGACTCACTAATAGACGCGCAGAGTCTACAGAGAGATTCATCCATTTCTTCTGAGCGGTAATTTGAACTTCATAGCTGCCAAGTCCCCACCCTTTTTCCGATTTTTGCACCTTGCCGCCGAGAGCCCTCGCAATAACCTGATGTCCAAAACAGATGCCTACTAGTGGACGTCGACGAGCTTCACAGCGCGTTATCCAGTCCATGAGTTTGAGAATCCAGGGATGATTATCGTAAGCATTGTGTACACTACCTGTGATTATAAACCCATGGCATTCATCATGATGAGGTAACTCTCCTTTTGTCGCATCGTAGTTCTGAAAAGTGAACTCATTGTTGACCTCATAGAGAGAGGCCTCAATCATGTCTGCGTATTGACCATGGTCATCTGATAATGGCGAGTCCACATGGCCGCACGTTAATATCCCTATCTTCATCTATCACCTACTTCATTGTTGGCATTACAAATTCACTTTCTCTTTGCCCTTTAGGCCAGCGAGCAGTAACCGTCTTCATACGAGTATAGAAGCGCACGCCATCATTGCCATGAACATTGAGAGGTCCAAAGATTGAGCGCTTCCAACCACCAAAGCTATGAAATGCCATTGGCACTGGAATTGGCACGTTAACCCCTACCATACCGATTTCTACTTTTTCTGAGAAGTCGCGCGCGGTATCACCATCACGAGTGAAAATCGCAGTACCATTACCGAATTCGTGCTCATTAATAAGTTGCAGTGCTTCTTGATAATCTTTGGCACGCACTACCGACAATACGGGACCAAAAATCTCTTCGTTATAAATGGTCATGTCTGGAGTAACATTGTCAAATAACGTCCCGCCTACAAAGTAACCTGGAGCAGAGGTATTGATGCCACGCCCGTCCACTACAAGCGTTGCGCCTTGGTCAACACCACTTTGAATGTATTCCGTAACCTTGTTCATGTGAGGCTCGCTCACCAATGGACCCATTTCGTTTTCAGGTGATACTCCCAGCCCTGGGCCTACGCGCAATGCTTCCACTTTTTGTTTCAGCTGTGCCACCAATCGGTCGGCAGTTTCATCACCAACAGCAACCGCCACGGAGATAGCCATACAACGCTCTCCCGCCGCACCATACGCCGCTCCCATAATAGCATTTGTCGCCCCTTCAAGGTCAGCATCAGGCATAACAACTAAGTGGTTCTTAGCTCCGCCTAACGCTTGAACTCGTTTGCCATTTGCACTTCCTTTGCTGTAGATAGCTTCAGCGATCGGCGTGGAACCTACGAAACTCACGGCTGCAACGTCTGGTGACTCAAGAAGCGCATCAACCACTTCTTTATCACCTTGGACAACATTGAAAACGCCATCAGGAAGACCTGCTTGTTTCAGCAACTCTGCCAGCTTCAAAGACGCACTCGGATCTTTTTCAGATGGTTTGAGGATAAAACTGTTTCCGCAGGCAAGCGCTACTGGGATCATCCATAGCGGCACCATTACAGGGAAGTTAAATGGTGTAATACCGACGCAGACGCCAACTGGCTGCATTAACGAATAGCTGTCTATCTCGCGTCCAACATTAAGTGAATGTTCACCTTTTAGCAGATGTGGGATACCACAAGAAAACTCAACCACTTCTAATCCACGTGTCAGTTCTCCTAGTGCATCGCTGTGTACTTTGCCATGCTCGGTAGAAATTAACGTAGCGAGCTCATCTGCGTTTTCTTCAAGCAAAGCTTTGAATCTGAACATAACTCGAGCACGTTGCAGTGGTGGTGTTGCTTGCCAAGCCTCTTGCGCCTTTTTCGCCACAGCCACGGCTTCTAGCGCTTCATTAGCACTTGATAGTTGGACTTGTCCTCGCAACTCACCATTTGCCGGGTTAAACAAGTCTGCGTTTCTTCCGCTGTGGCTCTCTACCATTTGGCCGTTGATAAAATTAGATACCAAAACTGACATAGTCTTATTCCTTGTAATCAATATTCTGCAAAACGTCTGCAATCAGAGTAAATAAATCGTCGATATGCTGCTTCTCAATAATCAGCGGCGGAGAAAGCGCGATGATGTCCCCAGTGACACGAATCAGTGCGCCCTTCTCGAAACACTTGGTAAAGACTTGGAACGCTCTAGATCCTGGCTTACCCGCAATTCCTTCCAACTCAATACCAGCAATCAAACCATAGTTGCGAAGGTCTTTTACGTGAGGTAGCCCTTTTAAGCTATGGACTGCTTGCTCCCAATAGTCTGAGAGCTCAGCCGCTCGTGTATAGAGATTCTCATTGCGATAAATATCTAGTGTCGCTAAACCAGCCGCTGCGGCTACTGGATGGCCGGAATAGGTGTAACCATGGAACAACTCGATAGCTTGACTATCTGGAGCCACCATCGCTTGGTAAATCTCGTCACTGACAAAAACGGCTCCCATAGGAATAGCACCATTAGTTAAGCCTTTAGCGGTAGTAATAATGTCAGGCTTGACGTCAAACTCTTGCGCTGCGAAAGGACTACCGATGCGACCAAATCCAGTAATAACTTCATCAAATATTAATAGGATGCCATGTTGAGTACAGATCTCACGAAGACGTTTCAAGTAACCTTTAGGAGGAAGAATTACCCCTGTAGATCCTGCAATCGGCTCAACAATAACCGCAGCAATGTTACTTGCATCATGCAGAGTAACGATATTGTTTAGGCTTTCTGCCCAGCCGGGATCATAATCAGGTAACCCTTTACTAAAGCCGCTATTTTCAATGCTCAATGTATGTGGAAGGTGGTCGACACCAGTTAACAAGCTACCAAATGTCTTGCGGTTATTTACAATTCCACCTACGGAAATACCACCAAACCCGACACCGTGATAACCACGCTCTCGACCAATTAGACGCGTACGAGTCCCCTGACCAATGCATCTCTGATAAGCCAACGCGATTTTTAATGCGGTATCAACAGATTCTGAACCTGAGTTAGTGAAAAATACGCGATTCAAACCTGATGGCGCTATTTCTGAGAGTGATTCAGCAAATTCAAATGGCAATGGGTGACCCATTTGGAATGTTGGCGCAAAGTCTAGATTGTGAATCTGACTCGCCACCGCTTCACTGATTTCATGACGCCCGTGTCCTGCATTACAGCACCATAGACCTGCTGTACCATCGAGTATCTTGCGTTTATCTTCTGACGTGTAGTACATCCCTTCAGCGGAAACTAACATGCGTGGCGCTGATTTAAACTGCGAGTTAGCAGTAAACGGCATCCAAAAAGCATCCATATTTCCTGAACTAGTTGTACCTTGCTTGTTTATACCTTGCATCGTGCACTCCAACTAAAAATGCTGAACAGCATTGTTTCTTTTACTAAACACCGCTAGACACTCGAACTACAACATGTAAATGCAATGTTATTAAATAATGAACAAAATTGACTATATAACGTTTTATTTGCCTATTCAATGATTAAATTATAAACATTTGCTGGTTTTTTCTGTTTAGTGAGCTAGGATTGTGTTTAGTTTACTAATCACAAAGGGAAGAGTTGGAGATTTCGCCTAATGGAAACAGAAATAGGACCAAGGTTTAAAGCACTAAGAGAACGTGCAGGCTTATCACAGCGTGAGTTAGCCAAAAGAGCCGGCGTGACCAATGGATTCATTTCTCAGATTGAAAGTAACGCCGTAAGCCCTTCTGTCGCGTCGCTGAGTAAACTACTTAGCAAGATCCCTTCATCTATGGCGGAGTTTTTTGCTGTTGATGAACCAAAGCCTGATCAGTTTTTTTCACGCAAACAGCAACAACCAGAAATAGGCCGAGGAAAGATCAGCTATCGCCAGATAGGTCACTATCACGACGACAGGCAAATTGGCATGTTGAGAGAAACCCTCGCTCCAGGTGCAGACACCGGAGATGAGATGCTCGCTCACGAAGGTCAAGAATGCGGTGTTATTGTTCAAGGCGAGTTAGAGCTCACGGTCGACAGTGAAGTCGTCGTTCTACATGAAGGCGACAGCTATTATTTCGACAGTACACGTACTCACCGATTTAGAAATACTTCTGATATTGATTGCATCATTGTCAGTGCAAACTCACCAGCCAGTTTTTAAGGAAGAAGGTAAACAATATGGACACTATGACTTGGCATGATAAAGCCGAAGCGTTGAGTTTTCGTACTCAGGCCTTTATCAACGGACACTTTGTTGATTCAGTCTCCGGCGATACGTTTGAAATCATTAACCCGGCAACAGGTCACCTATTGGCGCATGTCGCCCGCTGCACAGATAAAGATGTTGAGATTGCCGTAAATGCTGCTCGCCAAGCGTTTGAGAGCCGTGTCTGGTGCGGTCTACCACCAGCAGAGCGTAAAGCGATCCTACTTAACTACGCTAAGCTCATTGACGAACATAAAGAAGAGTTTGCCCTTCTCGAGTCACTCGATATGGGTAAACCGATATCAGATGCAATGGGATATGACGCGCCGGCTACCGCGCGCTGCATTCAATGGAACGCAGAAGCCATAGACAAAGTATATGATGAAGTAGCCCCAGTAACAGAAGGAGCATTAGCACTTGTGACTCACGAGGCACTAGGTGTCGTTGCGGCAATCGTACCTTGGAACTTCCCTACAGTTATGGCGGCTTGGAAGATTGGGCCCGCATTAGCAACCGGTAATTCAGTTATTGTGAAGCCTTCTGAGAAATCACCTCTCACCGCTATTTTGCTCGCCGACTTGGCCAAACAAGCAGGTATTCCAGACGGAGTGTTTCAAGTACTACCTGGCTTTGGCCATGAGGCAGGACAAGCATTAGCGCTTCACAACGATGTCGATTGTATCACTTTTACTGGTTCAACCGCCGTAGGTAAAAAGCTGTTATCTTTCGCGGGTGAATCCAACCTAAAACGTGCATTTATGGAATGTGGCGGCAAGAGCCCCCACATTGTACATCACGACGTTAAAGATATAGAAAAAGCTGCTGCAACCGCCGCCTCCGCTATCTGTTACAACCAAGGGGAAGTGTGTACAGCAGGTTCACGACTTTTGGTTCATTCCTCTATTAAAGATGAGTTTATTGAACTGGTTAAGAAATACATGGCGAATTGGCAGCCTGCCGATCCTCTTGAGAGTGATACGCGGGTCGGTGCGATAGTAGATGCTGCACAGTATGAGCGTGTATTAAGTTACATCGACATTGGTCAGACAGAAGGAGCAACACTAGCTTACGGTGGTAAGCCCGCAATGAGCAACACCGATGGTTTCTTTATTCAACCCGCCTTGTTTACTGATGTCACACCCAATATGCGCATCTATAAAGAAGAGATTTTTGGGCCCGTTCTATGTGTTACTAGTTTTGACTCGATTAATGAAGCGATCCAACTTGCTAACGATAGCGAATACGGGTTGGCGGCAGGTATTTGGACATCTGACATGTCAACAGCCATTAAATGCTCTCGTGCATTAAGAGCGGGAACGGTATTCGTAAATAACTGGGACGGTGGTGACATGACCATGCCGTTTGGTGGCTACAAGCAAAGTGGTAACGGTCGTGATAAGTCGCTGCATGCGCTGCATAAGTACACTGAAGTAAAATCAACTTGGATTGAATTAGACTAAAATGACAAGGCCTAGCTAACGCTAGGCCTTATTATTAAACTCTACCAAAATAACCTAACGCTGAGCGTAAGCTGTTTGACCATTGTTACTCATATGACAGTAGTCATGAATCTCTTTTAGGAAATCGGCTAAGGGGCTGCCCTGCAACTTATGTTGCTTTTTCGACTTTCCTTCGATAACTGACAAATAAGCGGTGTCTAGGGTTGGCAATGCATCCAGATCGGCACAGCTGAGTTTAAACGTGTTACGAACTTTTCCACTCTTGGTTGATGACGCCCCTACTCGTGGCATCACAATCACCGATTTGTTCCCCTCGTCAGACAGCTCAAGGTTCTTCACGCGAAAGGGGGTAGTATCAAATTCAAATGTGAGGTTTGCGTGTGAGCCTTCATACACTAGACCTCGAACAAGTTCGATTTTATGTTTATTGTTAACCGAAGTGGAATACCCACCCTGCCAATGAAACGAAGTCAATGTAGTGTCATAGACAAACGAGTGTTTCTGGTACTCAACAGTAGACGCAGGTGGCGTCGTAGAGCAACCAAATAGCATGAACGACAACAAAGTGAATATGTATTTTTTCATTGTTATTATTTATTAATGTAAATGATAGGTTAAATGTCTATATAGGTTCGCAGCTAACTATACGACGGCATAGGAATAACAATTATTATTTACAAATCAATAAGTGAAATATACTTATTCTTTGTCCTGCTTTGAATGAGTTCGTAATAGTTTGTAGGAATGAAAAATGGCGAAGCATAGCTTCGCCATAAGTAACAGGAGGGATAGATTTAGAAAGTTGGAGGTGTCGCCGCACTAATAAGTTCACATTCGACCTTTCCCTTGTTGCGGAAGCGATGTGGTTTGCGAGTTTCAAAGTAATACGAGTCGCCCGCCTTCAATACTCTGGTATGGCTACCAACCGTAATCTCAATCTCTCCGCGAATTATGACGCCACCCTCTTCTCCATCATGCTCAATGAAGTCAGTACCAGTATCTGAGCCTGGCGGATAGATTTCTCTTAAGACTGCTAATTGGCGACCTTCTCGCTTTGCACCAACTAGCAACATTTTTATCTGTCCATCCCCTAAATCCGCCATCTGCTCCGCACTAAAAAAGATGTCATCTTTAGGCTCAACGTCGAGGGTGAAGAACTCTCCCATTGAGATTGGTATAGCGTCGAGGATCTTTTTCAAAGAGCCAACGGAGGGGTTTACTAAGTTCTGTTCTATTTGAGAGATCATGGAGTTGGTGACACCACTTCGTTTAGCGAGTTCACGCTGTGACATCCCTCGCATGGTACGAATTGTTTTTAGTTGCTTACCTACATCCATGTCTTTCTCCCAAATTAGAACCGATTACTTAGCATCAGCTACTTGCTGAACTATTGTTGACTCATTTTCATTTCAAGCAGCCTACGCTTTTCCGCCTTTGCCATCAACCACCACGCAATAAACGTGGCACAAGACACTGCTAATATGGTCAGTGTTGCTAATGCATTGATTTTAGGGCTAACACCTAAACGGACACTTGAGAATACCACCATAGGTAATGTTGTCGCACTCGGACCAGATACGAAGCTCGCAATCACTAAGTCATCTAATGACAAGGTAAACGCTAATAACCACCCCGCCAAAATAGCGGGTGCAATCGAAGGCAGCGTTATCTGTAAGAACACTTTCCAAGGTGGCGCTCCCAAGTCCATAGCAGCTTCTTCGATAGAACGATCGACTTCTTGAAGTCGAGAACTCACTACTACCGTGACATAAGCCGTACAGAAAGTTACATGGGCAATCCAAATGGTCATCATGCCTCGCTGGCTAAAGAGGTCAAACACTTGTCCCATTGCAATGAATAACAATAGTAGAGAAAGACCTGTAATAACCTCTGGCATAACCAAGGGTGCCGTGATCATAAAGGCAAACCCAGTTTCACCTTTAAATTTCCCAAAGCGGTTCAATACAAATGCAGCAATAGTACCTAGAACAACAGCCGCGCTGGCTGATAAAAAGCCTATCATCAGGCTCAGCTTCACACCGCCCATGAGCAGATCATCTTCTAACAGCTCAAAATACCATTTGAACGAAAAACCAGACCATACGGTAACCAATCGGTTTTCGTTAAATGAATAAACAATCAGAATCAGGATTGGCAGATAGAGAAAGGTAAAACCCGCCGCCAAAATACACCACTTCAGTTTACTGTTATAGACCGGAATGTCGTTCATGCTTGCGCCTCCAGTTCACGTTTTTGATAACGATGGAACCATAAGATAGGCAACATCAAAATAAGCAACATTACGATAGCTACGGCCGAAGCGACTGGCCAATCTCGGTTGTTAAAGAACTCTTGCCACAAGACTTTACCGATCAGTACTGTATCAGGCCCGCCAAGTAGTTCAGGTATAACAAACTCTCCCACAGCAGGGATGAACACTAACATCGACCCTGCGATAATACCGGCACGTGTCAATGGTACGAGGACCGTGAATAGTGTTGTTACTGGTTTCGCCCCGAGATCACTTGCCGCTTCCAGTAAGGAGTAATCCACTCGCATCAATGCGGTATAAAGAGGCAAAACCATAAAGGGTAAGTAGGTATAGATAATACCAATATAGACTGCAGTATCTGTGTGCAATATCTTGAGCGGTTCCTCAATAACACCAAAGGTCATCAACATATTGTTCAGAAGGCCGTTATTCTTAAGTATTCCTATCCAAGCATAAACACGAATCAAAAAGCTGGTCCACGATGGCAATATGATCAGCATTAATAACACATTTCGAGTTGACGGCTTCGAATGAACAATAGCCCAGGCAATCGGAAAACCAATCACTAAGCAGAGTAATGTAGAGATAAGTGCAATACGAATCGACTGTAAATACGACGACGCGTATAAGTCATCTTCTATCAAATATTGATAGTTGCCGACGTTGAGTAACAGCTGCAACTGCTGCTCAGCATAACTAAGCAATTCAGAATAAGGTGGAATCGATATTTGAGCTTCAGCAAAACTGATTTTGAATACGATTAGAAACGGCAATAGAAAGAACAGCAGTAACCATCCGTAGGGAACAGCAAGCAATAAGCACTTTGGCGTGGGAACAATACGCCAAATATTGAGTTTGGCTTGTTTCTTCATAGTTTCAGTACCACGCAGCTTTCCATGTCCCAGCAAAGATTGACTCTTTGCTCCCACGTTGGCATACCTTTTCTCACACGGCTCGTGTTTTGTAGCGTTGCAGTGACCAACTTGCCGGAATCCAAACGAACATGGTAAATGGATTGGTTGCCCATATAGGCGATATCTTCCACCACCCCACTACAAGAATTACTAGAGTGATGGGTATGGTCACATAGCGTCATTTTTTCTGGTCGAACAGCTATCATCAAAGGGATACCCGGAGCACCTGAAATACCATGATTAATAGTAATCACATTCGATAGGTCTGGGGTTCGAACCGTCGATTTATCGCTAAGATTGGTTTCTAGAACACCCTCAAAAATATTGACCGAGCCGATGAATTTCGCGGCAAACTTCGAGTTCGGATGCTCGTAAATAGCTTCTGGAGAACCAATTTGCACAAACTGGCCTTTGTTCATAATTGCGATGCGTGTTGCCATGGTCATCGCTTCTTCTTGGTCATGCGTGACCATCACACAAGTAACACCCACACTTTCAAGTATGTCGACCACCTCAAGCTGCATTTTTTCGCGTAAGTTTTTATCCAGAGCACCCATTGGCTCATCTAGCAAAAGTAGTTTTGGTTTTTTAGCTAAGCTTCTGGCGAGTGCAACACGTTGTTTTTGACCGCCAGATAATTGGTGCGGTTTACGCTTCGCGAAATCGGTCATTCTGACCAGCTCAAGCATATGTTTAACGGTACTAGCGATTTCTTGGCTTGGCATGCCGTCTTGCTTTAACCCAAACGCAATGTTCTTTTCTACTGTCATGTGAGGAAACAGTGCATAGGACTGAAACATCATATTGACAGGTCGTTTGTATGGAGGGATATCGGCAAGATCTTCACCATCAAGAATAATCTGTCCTGCGCTTGGTTGTTCAAATCCAGCGAGCATTCGTAGCAAGGTTGATTTTCCGCACCCCGACGCGCCTAATAGCGCAAACAGTTCACCTTGGTTGATCGTAAGATCGATGTTATCTACCGCAAGATGGCCGCCGAAGTCCTTCGTCAGTCCTCGGATTTCTAATAATGGTTTTGGTGGCACCGGCGAAACATGTTGGTGATTGAGTTCTGTATCAAGTGACATCACTGTCATGGTAGTCTCCAAGCAAAATTGGCGACTCAAAGCGAGTCGCCAAATTAGGGTTTGATCAGTTCTTAATGAAATCCGTCCAAGCGCGAGTCATAGCACGTGATGTCTTATGCGGTAACATCTTTGAGCTATATAACTTCGCTTGCGCTTCTTCTGTTGGGTAGATTCCTGGATCTTCCAAGATTTCTGCGTCAATAAACTCACGTGATGGTGGGTTTGGATTCGCATACCAAACATAGTTACTGATTTCAGCAATCACTTCTGGACGAAGTAGATAGTTGATAAACAAGTGAGCGTTTTCTGGGTGCTTCGCTTCTTTTGGAATCGCCATTAAATCAAACCAGGCAAGCGCTCCCTCTTTTGGAATCGAGTACGCCACTTCTACGCCATTATCTGCTTCAGCTGCACGATCTGCCGCTTGCAGAACATCGCCTGACCAACCAATCGCCACACATACATCGCCGTTAGCTAGGTCATTGATGTATTGTGATGAGTGGAAATAGGTTACATAAGGACGAACTTGTTTAAGCAGTGCAAGCGCATCTTTTTTATAAGCGTTAGGATCAGTACTGTTTGGATCTTTGCCGATATAGTTCAGCGCCGCTGCCATGATCTCTGTCGGTGCATTCAGGAAACCAACACCACACTTAGAAAGTTTCTCCATGTTTTCTGGTTTGAATACTAAGTCCCAGCTATCCACTGGCGCGTCTTCACCCAAAACCTCTTTCACTTTAGCAACGTTGTAACCGATGCCCGTTGTGCCCCAAAGATATGGCACAGAGTAAGCGTTGTCGGGGTCGACAGTGTCCGCCAGAATCCCCATTAATTTAGGGTCTAGGTTGCTGTAGTTAGTTAGCTTTGACTTATCCAGCTTTTGGAACGCGCCAGCTTGGGCTTGACGTCCCAGAAAATCATTACTTGGCACAACTAAGTCAAAGCCTGTATTACCAGATAATATCTTCGCCTCTAATACTTCATTTGAGTCGAATACATCGTAAACCACCTTGATGCCTGTCTCTTCCTCAAACTTTTTAATCGTATCTTCCGCGATATAGTCTGACCAGTTATAGATATTGAGCACTTTTTCCTCAGCCGCATAGGATGTCATTGAGCTAAGTCCTATCGTCATCCCTAACGCGATACCGAAGCATGCTTTTGTTTTCTCCATTTGGATCTCCGTTCCTGTTTGCTCTTTGGTTAATACCTTTGGGTATAAATCTCGTCGGCTACTGCGAAACGTCGGCGAGTGTGTTGTCTAAGGCTATTTTTGCCTTGTCGATAAACTCATCAATTTCTGCACGCGTAATGATGAGCGGTGGTGAACAGATCATGGTGTCGCCAACAGCTCGCAACACGACACCCGCGGCAAAGCAGTGTTCACGACATCGAGTACCGACATCAAGTTCTTTGTCAAAACGCTCATTGGTGGTCTTGTCCTTGACTAATTCAATAGCCCCGACCAGTCCTTTCGTTCTAGCTTCTGCCACCATTGGGTGTTCAAGAAGTTCATTCCAACGAGAAGCAAAATACGGAGCAATATCTTCACGCACACGATTAACAATATTGTGTTTTTGCATCTCTTTAATGTTGGCGATAGCAACTGCACATGCCGCTGGGTGACCCGAATAGGTAAAGCCATGAGCGAATTCAGTATCTGCGTCTGTCAACACTTGTGCGACATGATCTCGGACCATTACACCGCCAAGTGGTAAATACCCAGAAGTAATGCCTTTCGCCATACACATCAGATCAGGTTTGATGTTGAATGTTTGGCTTGCGAACCACTCACCGGTACGCCCAAAGCCACAAATGACTTCATCAGCAATAAGTAAGACTTCATACTTGTCACAGATACGTTGAATTTCAGGCCAATAACTGTCAGGCGGAATAATAACGCCACCTGCACCCTGAATGGGTTCCGCAATAAACGCAGCGATATTGTCTTCACCCAGTTCTAGGATTTTGGCTTCAAGCTGCTGCGCACGTTCTAGACCAAATTCATTCGCGTCGATCCCTTGTCCTTCACCAAAATGATACGGTTGATCAATATGAACGATATTCGGTAGTGGTAGACCACCTTGGGCATGCATAAATGCCATGCCACCTAGACTTGCCCCTGCCATCGTACTGCCGTGATATGCATTCTTACGACTAATAATGGTTTGTTTATTTGGCTTATCTAAGCTTGCCCAGTAATGACGCACCATTCTAACCACGGTATCGTTGCACTCTGAGCCTGAACCGGTAAAGAACACGTGGTTCATGCCTTCAGGCGCTACTTCGGCAAGCAAAGTTGAAAGCTCTACAGCTGGTGGATGAGTGGTTTGGAAAAACAAATTGTAGTAAGGCAACTCTTGAAGTTGATTCGTCGCAGCCTCGATAAGTGGCTGGCAGTTATAGCCCATATTGACGCACCATAACCCTGCCATTCCATCTAGGATTTTGTTGTCATCTTCGTCGTAAATATAAATGCCTTCCGCTCGGGTAATAACGCGTGAGCCTTTATCGTTGAGTGCTTTAAAGTTGGTAAATGGGTGCAAGCAGTGTGCACTATCTTGTTCAATCCATTTAGACCCAGTTTGTTTTGACATAACTTAATTCCATTTCTCGCTGTATTAACGGGTTTGCTTTTCTCTATAGCGTTGCCTGTATTAAACGTTCAATAATAAGAACTCTCTTTCCCAAGAACTGATGACTTGGAAATACGTTCTGTACTCCTTACGTTTGATGGCTACGTAAGCAGATACGAATCGGTCACCTAAAATTTCTCTCAGCTCGTCACTGTTTTCTAACAACACCAAAGCATCTTCTAGGTTGTGAGGAAGTGAGTATGGCTCAGTGGTCATATCGCCGGTGCTTTTTTCCGTTGGTGTAAGCTTCTCTTTCATGCCTAAGTAGCCACATGCCAACGTCAATGCCATAGCGAGATACGGGTTTGCATCCGCGCCGGCGTAGCGGTTTTCAAGACGGCGAGACTCTTTATCAGAGATAGGCACACGTAATCCAACAGTACGATTATCTTCACCCCAAGCCACATTCGTTGGTGCAGAGTCACCAAATACTAAACGGCGATAGGAGTTCACGTTAGGTGCGAAGAACGCAATAGCCGCTGGCGTGTATTTCTGCATACCGCCGATATAGTTCAAGAAGAGGTCACTGTTAGTACCATCTTCATTGGCAAACAGGTTTTTTCCGTTTTTATCCACCAAACTCTGGTGAATATGCATTGCACTACCAGGCTCATCTTCCATTGGTTTTGCCATAAAGGTGGCATACACATCATGTCTTAAAGCTGCTTCACGTACAGTGCGTTTAAATAAGAACACTTGGTCAGCTCTATCGAGCGGCTCACCGTGGTCAAAGTTCAGCTCCATTTGTGCAGCGCCAGATTCATGCACCAAAGTATCGACGTCCAATTCTTGAGCTTCACAGTAGTCGTACATGTCTTCAAAAATAGGATCGAACTCATTCACTGCATCAATACTAAAAGACTGACGAGCTGTTTCAGGGCGTCCATTTCGACCAATTGGCGGCTCTAATGGATAGTCCCAATCTAGATTCTTCTGTACCAGAAAGAACTCAAGTTCAGGGGCAACAACAGGTTGCCACCCCTCTTTTGCATAGAGGTTTAGCACTCGACGTAGCACGGCTCTCGGTGAGATATCTACCGGGTCTCCATCGACGGTAAAACAATCATGGATAACCTGAGCGGTAGGCTCTTTTGTCCATGGAACAAAACGAATGGTATTTTGGTCAGGCTCCAGAGTCATATCCTTCTCTGTCAGGTCGATCATACTTTCATCGTCTGGCCAGTCTCCGGTTACAGTCTGGAAAAAAACCACTTCGGGAAGACGCATGCCCCCTTCTCGAAGGAATTTTTTCGCAGGCATAATCTTGCCTCGCGCGTTGCCTGTAATATCGGGGATCAGGCACTCAACTTCAGTAATACGGTTCTCTTCTATCCATTTCCTAATCGTTTCCATAAATCCTTCTTTTTCAAAAATTGCTCAACGAATTTATCAATAAGCTCCATTTAGGATTGGCAGCAAGCTGTACAATTGTCAAACAAATATGTTAATTATTTTGTAACTTTTGAGATGCTGATTAACATTTTATATACATTTGTGTTGTCTTTTACTGAACATTATGTCTATGGTTAAAAAGCAACCAGTGGCGCAAGATTCAAAACAAAGGCTTGCTATACATGGATAGGTTGGAGATAAGTGGAGGAGCCACAGTGGGAACAAGTCAACTTTCAAACAGTGCTGACAACATAGAACCAATACAGGTTAGTCACGATAAGCTAACAATTGAACGATTTATTGAACACCACCCTGACGTGACAACGTTGGATCTCATATTGTTCGATATGAACGGCGTAGTGAGAGGTAAGCGCGTTCCTTTATCACAACTAAATAAGGTACTAGAGCAAGGTATCTGTCTTCCGGCTTCTGTATTTGCCTTAGATATTTGTGGAGAAACCGTAGAAGAAACTGGTTTAGGTTTCGAAAAAGGCGATGGTGACAGAATTTGTCGTATGGTCACAAGTTCTTTGGTTACTACACCATGGCAGGAAAACAGTGCTCAAGCCATTGTGACTATGTTTGAACCCACATCCAATCAACCGTTTTTTGCCGACCCTCGCCACGTACTAGAAGTACAGCTAGACAAATTAGCTACGAAAGGCTTTAAGCCTTGTATAGCCGTTGAGCTCGAGTTTTACTTACAAGACCTTGAGCCCGATGAAGCGGGTAACCCGCAACCACCATTGATGCCGATAAGCGGTGAAAGGATGACACAAACGCAAGTCTACTCACTCGAAGAGCTCGATGAGTTTAAAGCGTTTCTAGATGAAGTGATTGAGACCTGCAACGCTCAAAATATCCCTGCCGACAATATCACCGCCGAATACGCACCTGGACAGTTCGAGGTCAACCTCAAACATACGAGCGACGTACTTCTGGCTTGTGACCAAGCTATGCTGCTAAAACGTGTAGTGCGAGCGGTGGCAAAGAAACACGGCTTCTACGCAAACTTTATGGCCAAACCCTACACCGAGTATGCTGGTAACGGCTGCCATGTCCACATTAGCCTGCAAGACGACGTCGGCAACAACGTATTTGGTGAAAATGAAGAACTACTACTCAATGCCATCGCGGGCGTTCTCGCTCATTTAGAGGATAGCATGGCAATATTTGCGCCCAATGCAAACTCCTATCGTCGACTTCAACCCAATATGTTTGTACCACTTCACGCTACATGGGGATGGGACAATCGTACTGTAGCGGTAAGAATTCCAGCGAGCGGTACCGAAGACAAAAGAATTGAACATCGACTCTCCGGCGCGGACGTAAACCCTTATCTCACGGTAGCAGTATTGCTAGCATCAATAATCGACGGAATAGAGAACAAACTGACTCCACCAGCACCAATTGAAGGGGATGCGACCCTACTAGAACTGCCTATGCTTCCTATTTCATGGGATATGTCTCTCCATGAGTTTGAAAACAGTCAGTTTATGAAAAGCAGTTTTGGTGAAGAGTTTTGTAAAGTCTATCTTGCCAATAAAAAACATGAACAGGCGCGCTTTTCAGCACAAGTCTCTCCATTAGAATACCAGTGGTACAAATAAGTAAGGATACAAAATGAAAGTCAAACACACAGACTCTTACTATGCAGCATCAAGAAATCAGCATTTCGATTTCCCCAAACTTATGGGAGAACATGTTGCCGACGTCTGTGTGATAGGCTCCGGAATCACCGGAGCCACCGCTGCATTAGAGCTGGCTAACAAAGGCTTTAAAGTCATTGTGTTAGAAGCTAATCGCGTGGGCTGGGGGGCATCTGGTCGCAGTGGAGGCCAAGCCATTTTCGGTTGGGCATCAGAGCAGGACACACTTGAGAAATTAGTCGGTAAATCCGATGCAAAAAAGCTTTGGGACATCTCTGTCGAAGCGCTGGCGTTAACGAAATCGAACATCAACAAATACAACATTGATTGCGACTGGCGTGATGGCATGGTTCATGTAGGTATGAAACCACGCCACGATAAAGAGTTAAAAGCATGGTATGACGATTTAACTGAAAACTATGGTTATGAATCATTAGAAATGTGGGACAAAGATGAAGTTGCCAGTCGCATTGCAAGTACCAAGTATACCTCTGGAATGTTTGATAGTAACAGTGGCCACTTACACCCGCTCAACTATACCTTAGGTTTGGTTAATGCAGCCAAACTCGCTGGGGCAGAATTTTATGAAGATAGCGCAGTAAACAAGATTGAACATGGTGATCCGGCAACGCTGTTTACTAGAGATGGAAAAGTAAAAGCAAATCACGTCATTCTTGCTTGTAATGCCTATATGGAAGGGCTGGAATCGAAACTCGAAAATAAAGTAATGCCGGTTGGTACTTATATTTGCGCGACCGAGCCATTAGGCAAGGAAGTAACAGGATCGCTGATGCAAGATCATATCTCAGCTTGCGATATCAACTTCGTTCTCGATTACTACCGATGTTCCGGTGATCACCGTATGCTATTTGGTGGAAGGGTGAGTTATTCAGGCGTCGCACCATTTAACTTAGAAAAAGCCATGCGCGCGCGGATGCTTGATATATTCCCACAGCTTAAAGACACAAAAATCGAATACGCTTGGGGCGGAAATGTCGCCATCACTATGAATCGAGCCCCCCACTTTGGCCGGCTAAAACCAAACGTCTATTTTGCGCAAGGTTTTTCAGGCCATGGTATCGCCGCGACAGGTATGGCGGGTACATTAATGGCGGAGTGTATTGCGACCACTGCAGAGCGATTCTCTATATTTGATAAAATCAAACACATGCCCTTCCCGGGTGGTCGAATGTTTAGAACCCCAGCGTTGGTTCTAGCCATGTCTTATTTTAGAGTTCGAGACCTTTTATAAAGTAGATAAAAAAGGAGCTGATAGTAGCTCCTTTTTTTAGATTTTTAAATATTAAATTAACCAACAACCTATTGAGTTATATTAACGTCATAGTTTGATAGATAATGTATAACGCTTTTCTTAGGGATTTAATTGTTATATCAATTAAATCCCCATCATTATTTTAATAATCCCGAATGGACTTGCAGCCCCATTTGAGTCAAAGAATAAATTTTCCCTTCACCCTTAAACACCAGCCCGGCTTTAACTAATTGACGTAAATGAAAATTGAATTTGGTGTGATCTTCTACCCCCACTACTCGACATAGATCCATGAACTTCATTTTACGATGCAGTCGTAATTGTTTAAGCACTTGTCGTCGAATAGGATTCGACAGAGCGCTAAACACTAAATCATCATCCCGCTCTAGCTTAGGGGACTTAGGAGATCGCTGAGCATGAATTCGTTTCAAGGTTGTCGACACTGTAGTGAGGTTAAAAGGTTTAGTAAGAAACTCGTCCGCTCCCTTTTTCATCGCATCCACAGCAACATCTACCGTCGCAAATGCCGTAGAAATCACTATGCCAATGTTCGGGTGAATTCGACGAAGACTTGATAACGCTTCTATGCCCGTTATACCAGGCATCACCACATCGAGTAACGCAACATCAAAGTGTTGTACCAATGCAGCCTCAATGGCATCTTCGGCATTATCAAATGCAACGACATCAAATGACTCGAGGCTAAGTGCTTCAATCAGTGCTTCTTGCAGTTCTTTGTCATCTTCAGCTAGTAACAATCTCAGTGTCATTTCAAATATCTCGGAAGTTTTATTTCTACGGTCAAACCACAACCTTCGTTGTAGAGGTTCATTGACCCATTGTGCTGCATTACCAATTGATTCACTATAGCAAGCCCCATCCCTGTCCCTTCACCTTTTGGTTTCGTTGTGAAAAATGGCTTACAAGCATTCGCAATGATCTCTTTACTCATACCGCCAGCATTATCTTTAAACACTAGGACTGCGTTCAACTGCTCTTGATAGGCCTTAGAGGTTATAATTAACCCATCTTTTTTAGCGTCACAAGCATTCGATATCAGGTTAGAAATTACATCTTGCAAAGCTTGAGCATCACCAACTATCTCTAAATCATGTTGACAATCTACTTGCCAATCAGTGCCGTCAAGTCGAAATCGATTAAGCTCAAATGTATTGTAAATCACGTCTTGTACGTTCACTCGTTCTCGTAATACGGGCTTTTTATGTGCGTAATTTAGGACTTCTTGACTGATATCTGCAGCTCGTTCAAGCCCAGTACGAATTCGCGTCAACTGGCGTTGATATACATCGTTTTCAGGTAGCTGACGCTCAAGAATATCACAGCCCATCGTTGCACTTGAGAGTGGTGTCTTGATCTCGTGGGCCACGGCTGACGATAGCTCTCCCAATTCACGAAGCTTCACGTCATGCAGTGACTGCTGAAGCCGAGTTTCTAACTGTATATCTCGTTCACGATCAAAGACTCGCAAAGCTCTCCAAATGAAGATAAGTATGAGTATTGCGCTAACCGTTCGCAGTATTATTACCCAGATGCCAAACTCGGCAGTAAGTACTCCTGCTGAAATGCCATATAAAACTAATGCGAGTCCAGTTAATTTAAACGGTTTTGAAGCACCATGCCCTTCGTGTTCAAGCTCATTCGCGTAAACGTACATCACTAAACCTGCTGAACAAGCAGCACCAAAGCCAAAAATCAAGCGAACTTGATTGGCAATCAGTTGCAGGTAATCGCTATAGCTTAACGCCCAGTACTGGATAACCACACTGAACATGAAATAGATAAACGCAGCGCAACCTAATGCTTTTATCCATCTTATCTGCCGCCAAGTGGTTACTGAAAGCAACTGCCACGCAAAAACACCCAATGCAATATACGACAGCCACAACTTGGCGACCTTGAAGGTTGCTAAGCCCGTGACACTTTCTAGGTCGTCAGCGTAAATAACAAGATAAAGCTCAGACCACTCATGCAGACCATGTAATAAACCGAACGCAGCAAGCGTCGGTAGTGCCGATGCCATTGAAATACGACTTTGACTCAGGTCTCGGAACAATATAGCGAAAAAGATCGCAAAGAAAGCGAGTCCATAAACCAAATAAACTGAAAAAGTAAGTAATTCATCCATACTTTGTAATATTTTAATTCACATCGTTAAGTTACCTATTAATAGAAGTATTACATGCCAAAACAACCAAGTAAAATGTTGTGAAGTTTTATTATCAGATAGGCATCACTTTATATAAACCTTTGCGTTAAATAGCACTGTCACGTACTCGCTTAATATAACTGTAATATTTGGTTCTTAATCTCCGCTTTGTTGATTGGTACATACCGATTAATGGATTGAGTAGTTTCAATCACCTTAGTTTTATTTGAACACAAAACTAAACCGGGCCATTAAAAAGTATTACTCCTTTTTAATGGCCCACACTAAACGAATTATATCGGAGATATATTGTGAAATTTATCAGATCAGCTCTCTTGTCTTCTGTGTTAGTCACTGCATCATTCGGCTTGGCAGCAAAGACCACTATTAACGGTGCGGGCGCGACTTTCCCTCATCCAATTTATGCAAAGTGGGCTGAGCAATACCAAAAGGAAACGGGGATCCAGATCAACTATCAAGCTATCGGTTCTGGTGGTGGCATTCGTCAGATCACAGCAAAAACGGTAGACTTTGGCGCGACAGATGCACCGCTTACTATCGAAGAGTTGAACAAAGAAGACATGATTCAATTTCCTATGGTCATGGGCGCGATTGTCCCTGTAATCAACCTACCAGGTATCAAGGCAGGTCAATTAAAACTGACAGGCAAAGTATTAGCTGATATCTACTTAGGAAATATCAAGAACTGGAACGATAAAGCTATTACGGGACTTAACCCAGATATAGTGCTCCCGAACCAACCTATTTATGTTGTCCACCGCTCTGATGGGTCAGGTACTACATTCAATTTCACTGAATATCTTGATCAAGTTAGCCCAGAATGGCACGAAAAAATCGGTGCAAGCAAAGACATCGCATTGCCCTCGGCAGCGACGGCAATTGGTGGAAACGGTAACGCTGGTGTCGCCAACTTCGTTACGCGCACTCGTGGTGCTATCGGCTACGTAGAATATGCATTCGCTAAACAAAATGATTTGGCGTACACACAAATGCAGGCTCGCGATGGCGCATATCTAATGCCAACCATGAAAACCTTCCAAGCCGCTGCCGCAAACGCCGATTGGGAAGACGCTCCAGGATATCATTTGCTTCTTAATAACCAACCGGGGGCTAATTCATGGCCAATGACCGCCGCCACTTTCATCTTAATGCATAAGGATCAACCTGACGCCAAGAAAGCACAAGAGATTATTAAGTTCTTTAAATGGAGCTATACCCAAGGCAAAGCTGCTGAAGAACTCGACTATATTCCAATGCCGAAGAAAGTCGTTAGCATGGTTAATGACACTTGGAAACAAAGTCTAAAAACCAACAATCAAGCCATTATTAAATAATTCACTATTAACGAGCCTCGCCTCTCGAGGTCTAGGCTCGTATTCCCAGTATTATGACTACTTTAACTTTATCCAACAAAGTAAATGGCGACTCAATTTTCGAACGATTGAGCTTTACTAGTGCCCTACTTATTCTTGTTACTCTTTCTGGAATCTTACTGTCACTCATTGATGGAGGATGGCCTGCATTTAAAGAATTCGGACCGGGCTTTGTATTCCATAACGTGTGGGATCCGATTCGAGGCCAGTTCGGCGCTGCGTCAGCCATCTACGGTACTCTAGTGACATCACTAATTGCCATTATTATTGCCGTCCCTATTGCCTTAGGCACAGCAATATTTCTCGCCGAGTTAGCGCCTAAATGGGTCAGCGTACCGGTAAGTAA
The DNA here is from genome assembly GCF_900088415.1 of Vibrio mediterranei. GTDB lineage: Bacteria > Pseudomonadota > Gammaproteobacteria > Enterobacterales > Vibrionaceae > Vibrio > Vibrio mediterranei. Next base: position 46,389 of record NZ_FLLQ01000001.1, on the reverse strand, counting down.
AGCGATCGAATTGCTAGCGGCTATTCCGAGCATTATTTATGGTATGTGGGGTCTTTTTGTCTTTTCTCCTTGGTTCTCAAATGGCTTCCAAACCTGGGCTGGTCAACACCTTATTGAAATCCCCATCATCGGACCTTGGTTTAATGGTCCGCCTATTGGCATCGGACTTCTTACTGCGGGCATTATTCTGTCCTTCATGATTTTACCAATCATGACGTCACTTACACGAGATGCACTAAAGTCTATCCCCAATGTGTTGAGAGAAGCAGCTTATGGTACCGGAGCGACACCTTTTGAGGTGATTACCAAGGTACTGATTCCTAAAGTGAAAAATGCAACCGTGAGCGCTGGTATCTTGGGTTTGGGTCGCGCACTAGGCGAAACCATGGCGGTCGCATTTGTGATTGGGGGTGCAAACCGTATTGAAACTTCTTTCTTTATGCCTGCTGCATCAATCTCATCGACAATCGCTCAGCAGTTTAATGAAGCCACCAACCCAACGCATATTGCATCACTGATTGCGCTTGGCGTTGTACTTTTCTTTATTACGTTCTTCGTAATGGGATTTGCTCGTCGTCTAGTAGGGAAAGCATCATGAAAATAAGAAAGCTAAAGAATCAGCTGTTTCTCGCATTCTGTACCTTCTCTGCAGCATGTGGTGTGTTTGTATTGGCTTGCGTACTGTATACCTTAGTGGGTGAAGGAATCAAAGGCATCACGTGGGCAGTCTTTACTGAGATTACTCCAGGCCCTGGCAGTCATGGTGGACTCAAAAATGCTCTATTAGGGAGCTTAATGCTCACCACTATCGGTATCCTCATAGCTACACCTATCGGGGTACTTGCTGGAACATGGTTAGCAGAGGCTCAGCCTGGCAATAAAGTTGCCGAATCAATTCGCTTCCTAAACGGTATGCTTATGAGTGCGCCTTCAATCCTAGTTGGCTTGTTTGTTTATGCGGTTATCGTGGTTCCAACCGGAGGTTATTCAGGCTGGGCAGGTGCAATTGCATTAGCAATATTGGCGTTGCCTGTGATCGTAGCGTCGACAGAAGAGATGCTGCGCTTGGTCCCACCAACATTGAAAGAAGCAGGAAGTGGCCTAGGCGCTCCGAAGTGGCGAGTCATCACCCAGCTTGGATATCGAGCCGCTGGACCCGGAATTATGACTGCCGTATTACTGTCTGTCGCACGTATTTCTGGCGAAACGGCTCCTCTGCTTTTCACTTCATTGAACAGCAGTTTCTTAACGACTGATTTGAGCAAACCAATGGCTAACTTGCCTGTCACCATATATCAATTTGCTATGAGTCCTTTCGCCTCTTGGCAAGAACTGGCATGGGCGGGCGCTCTCATCGTTACCACCTTTATTTTGATTGTTAATATCACGGCAACAGCTTTGCCGAAACTTCTAAAAGCGAGAAAGGCATAAGTATGGCTACTGCAAACATAATTCAAAATAGCGAACAATCCATTCTTGGAAGCTGCATTTCTACCCTTGATTGTGAGACAAACAACGCCAACGACGTGTCTAATCTGACACACCGTATGGATATTCAAAATCTTAACTTTTTCTATGCTAAAGGGCTAAATCCTGCATTGAAGAATGTGTCGATGCCGATATATAAAAACCGAGTAACGGCACTAATTGGACCGTCGGGCTGTGGAAAATCCACGCTACTGCGCACCTTAAATCGCATTTATGATCTTTATGGTAACCAGTACGCAGAAGGTGAGATTCTTCTTGATGGCGAATCCATATTTTCTAATACAGATGTAAATGAACTACGTTCTAAAGTCGGGATGGTATTTCAAAAACCCACACCATTCCCAATGTCTATTTACGACAACATGGCGTTTGGGTTAAAGATACAAGGCGAGCTATCAAAAGCCGAGATTGACGCTCGTATTCAATCGGCACTTAAACGAGCGCACCTATGGGAAGAAGTAAAAGATAAGTTGCATCACGATGCGAATGGCCTTTCGGGTGGGCAGCAACAACGGCTATGTATTGCACGTACGATTGCCCTTGAGCCTGAAGTTATTTTGATGGATGAACCGACTTCGGCGCTTGATCCTATTGCGACTGCCGCAATAGAAACCTTAATCACAGAGTTACGAGAGAAATACACGATCGTTATCGTCACACATAATATGCAACAAGCCATGCGTATCTCTGACTACACAGGCTTTATGTATTTGGGAGAACTCGAAGAGTTTTCCCTTACTGAGACCATCTTCCATAACCCGACAAACGAGCGCACAAGGCGTTATATTTCAGGGGACTTTGGTTAGTATTACGCAACCAACGACTCATCTTCATGGCCCGCTCTTATCGAGTGGGCTAACTTCTCTGACTCAAATATTCGATGAAAGCAGAAACGTTATCAGAGATTTCTTTAACATCTGGCTCAAGTAACTTTACTGTTATTTCTGAGTTTCGATTCTCCAATACCCCTTTATCAGTGATAACGAATAATCTCTTTCCCACTACTTGTTTGCTCTCGCTCTCAACAAGTTCGACGGACACAATCAATCGGAGGTTACGATCTCGTGTGCCTGAAACAACCTTAGCTAAATCGATAACCGCACCAATAGGAATGAAATCCGTTGGCTTCACTGCACCGGAAACTCCTTCAATGTTCTGTACATCAACAGCCACTTCCAGAGTTTGTTTGCTATTCATCGATGGTTTCACAGAGTGATTTTCTATTCGCTTTCGTAGCGATTGCTCAAGTTCAGAGCGCAATGTATCAACGACACTCTGTGACACATACGCTTGGTTTGCTTTACGCTCCGCGGTGACGGTTCCTAATTCTAGAGCAGCATAGTTATTGAGACTAAAGCCCTGTTCATACCAAGAAACGCCATCGTACGTACCTATGCTTTCCACCGCAAAGTGTCGATAATTGTCTTGCGGCTTATAGTCTGACTGCGTTGGAAGCGTATTTGTACATCCCGTCACAGCTAACATCATCGATAACACCAAGATTTTTACTTTCAAGCTCCGGACCTCCTCAATTGTCTCCTTTCAAGCATAGGCGCCACTCACTTAATAAACAGTGTCGAGAGTAAAAAACGTGAGCCATCGTGATTATCGTGGGTGTTGCTAGCTGTTTTTGTTAGAATCCCTCCGCAATCAAACGAAGACTAGGTAAAACCATGTATAAATTGACCATCTCTCTCGACGAGTTCTTACGCAATTATTGGCAAAAACAGCCAACAATCATCAAGGGGGGATTCGCTGAATTCCAAGATCCTCTCACTCCCGAAGAACTTGCAGGATTAACGATGGAAGAAGTGGTCGACTCACGTTTTGTATCTAATCTTGATAATAATTGGCTAGCCGAACACGGTCCTTTTGGTGATGATAAGTTCGCCTCTCTACCTCAGAGTAATTGGTCTTTTATCGTTCAGGCGGCGAACCATTGGCATGACGGCGCAGCGCAACTTGTTAAACCTTTTCAAACTATGCCGCAATGGCTATTTGATGATCTAATGATTAGCTACTCTGTCGAGGGTGGTGGTGTTGGTCCTCATATCGATCAATATGATGTATTCATTATTCAGGGCATGGGAAAACGTCACTGGCGAGTTGGCGCAAAAGATATTGGACAGTATAAAGAAACTCAGCGCCATGAAGCGCTACGCCAAATCGAATCTTTCGAAGCAGAAATTGATGACATTTTGGAACCCGGTGACATTCTTTACATTCCACCTGGTTTCCCACACGATGGATACGCCCTTGAACCTTCAATGAGCTACTCTGTTGGATTCCGCTCTCCAAAAGAACAAGAACTTATTAGTAACTTCGCAGATTACATTTTGGCTCACGATTATGGTGATGAGCATCTCCACAAGCCCGATCTTCGCACACAAGATAACTTTGGTAAGATTTCAACAAGCGACTTAGATTCCCTTGTCAGCATGCTAAAAGCGAAACTGGATGACGAAGACACTATCAAAGATTTCATGGGATGCATGCTGAGCCAATCTCGACACCAACTTAATATTATTGAGCCTAGTTCAAAGTGGAGTTGCGAGGATGTGTATCAGCACCTCGAAAGTGGTGGCGCTATATTCAAAGTCGCTGGATTAAGAACACTTTCACACGAAGCCGAGCCCAACATGATTTATGTAAACGGTGAAATGTTCAAGATCCCTGAAGAGTTAACTAGCTTCGCAGAATTGCTCTCTAACCAAGATACTATTTGTCTTGAAAACAGCGGAGAATCGTTAACACAAAACTCCGCTGCGATTTCGTTAATCACTGAACTAGTCAATAAAGGCTATTGGTTTGCTGAATAACTAGCATAATGGCGTGGCTGCGTTTACCGTTAACACGCCAATTTTTCTTCTAAGATTTGATTCTTGATAACGTAAGTACAGCAAACAGCCCAGCAATCGCTGAAGCGCCTGTAACTAAACTAAAGATACTCGCTAATCCAAACCATTCTGCGGTGATTCCACCCATCGTTGTACCAGCAGCATAACCGCCCGCGATAGCAAACAGTAGCAAACCTTGTGTAGAAGCCGGAGGCAGAGTGGTTACTTTGGCGACAATAGCCGGTTTAACCATGTCGACCATAGATAAGCATTGCATAAACAACAAATGCATGACTAACGGCAAGTAGAAAAATCGCGCGTGCCCTGTCGCCAGTAAAGACAATACCAAACCGACGACAACATAACCGATTAAACCGACTATCCATACCTTCCCTGCACCAAATTTCGTTAACGCTCGACCTGCGATATCCAACGTTAGTAAACTAATTACGGAGGAGAATGCCAGTAATAATGAAGTCGCTGACTTATCGATTGAGAATAAGCTTTCAAATAGATTAGGACCTTGCGCCACCTGATTGGAACTCGCAATCATAGCAATGAACACCGCCAATAAAAACGTCACGAACGTGGCATTCCAATGACCTTTTTCCGTTGTTTCTGACTCAGTCGTCTCTTCTAGTACCAAACGTGATGCCGCTTTCTTACTGTCAATTCCACTGATCATTAATGAGAGTACCGCGGTAATAGCGACGACAAGAAATGCTACTTGAGAGCTCAGGTTTATACTCAGGGGGAGTATTACTCCCATCATCACTGCACCAACAAAAATACTTTGGTTCATTCGAGTAAGACGCAGAGCTTGCTGTTCGTCGTTGTAACCCGCAGCCACGATAAATGTAGGATTAACCGTCATTAAAGTGATTGAGCCCAAGCCGACAAGAAACGTCGCCAAATACATTGCCAATGTTTGAGGGACAAACGCAAAAATAACCATCGCAACAACGTGACTCAACAAGGCGAGCTTCTGCGCTAAGGCATGAGCTCGCAAACGATCTATCACACTGCCTATGATTGGCGCAACAAAACCACTCAGCCCCACAAAGGCTAGAGCTGCGCCAGTATGTGCCATCGACCCTGTTACTTCAAATATATGACTTGGGATCAAAATCGGTAACGCCACCAACTGCACCGCACCAAACATAAACGCTGCTGCGTACCAATACGAAATACCATGTTTTTCCATCATAATTAGGAACCTAATGTCTAAAAGTATCCCAAAGTGTCCCAATTATGCTGCTGCGAAATAAGTAAAACACGGGATAGTTAAGTAACATACTATGACTAGTGCCCACTCTGTTCCTTAACCAAATTGAATACATATTCTGCCCTCTCATTAGAAAATTTAACCTTGGGATTAGCAGAGCTATATCTAATTTCAAAGCTGATTCACAGATATATATTTTGTTACAGTCGCTTCATATAAATACATATTCTAATTGACCGCGATCATCTCTCTAGCACATCAAACTCCTCAAAATATGCACACTGTTCCACTATCTCAAGGCTGTCATATGACTGATTCAACTAAAGAACGTAAGGTAACGATAGGAAGCTACATTGCGCTAGCTTTTGCTATTGTGTTTTTCTCTGGGTTACTCCAATCCAACGAATGGTATGGGGTATTTGACTTTACAACACTCAACGGCGCATTTGGACAAGTTGCCCACAACGTAACTGAAACGGAAGCTGGCGTACAAGCTGCTACCACTTCGTTTCGAGGTGTTGGTGGTAGCGGTGCTCGTGACGGATTCATTTTTGCACTAACACTAATTCCAACCGTTATGTTTGCACTGGGCATGATCAATGTTTTAGAGCACTACGGAGCACTTGATGCGGCTCGCAAACTTCTTTCTCCTCTTCTCCGTCCTTTAATGGGTATCCCAGGAAACTCTGGCTTGGCACTTATCGCTTCACTTCAAAGTACTGATGCGGGTGCTGCGATGACTCGACAGTTGAAAGACGAAGGTCATTTGACCAAACGCGAAACGGATGTCTTCACTATGTTCCAGTTCACTGCTGGCGCAGCAATTGTTAACTTCTTCTCTTCTGGCGCGGTGCTGTTTACGTTAACGATGATGGACGGCTCACTAGCTGTTTCTTCCTCAATCGGTTTAGCGGTAGCCGTTATGTTCTTATTTAAGTTTGTTGGTGCCAATCTATTCCGTGTTTACCTAAATATCACTGAAGGTAAAGAAGACAAGTCGAATAAAGACGACGAAACTATGACTAAACAAGAGGCGACATCATGAGTGAAGTAAAAGCGAAAAAACCTATGGTGACGGACATCTTTGTTGAAGGTGCTAAGAAAGGTTGGGTTATTGCAACTACATCTACAGTCCCTAACGTTCTAATGGCGTTTGTCATTATTAAAGCGCTACAGATAACGGGTGCATTGGATGCAATGGGCGCTTTATTCTCTCCTGTGATGGCTGTATTTGGCCTACCGGGTGAAGCTGCCGCTGTACTTATCGGTGCTTGGATGTCTATGGGCGGTGCTGTCGGTGTGGTAATCACTTTATTCGACCAAGGCATTCTAAACGGCACTCATATTGCCATCCTAGCTCCAGCTATCTATTTGATGGGTTCTCAAATTCAATATATGGGACGTATCATGGGACCAATCGGTACAGAGGGTCGTTATATCCCAGTAATGATTGCAATTTCTGTCTTGAACGCGTTTGGCGCTATGTTCCTAATGAACATTTTGGTTTAACTCAGCAGCGCTTAACATATGTAAAGAAAATGCCCTTCATATGAAGGGCATTTTTTGTTTGCTAGACCTTGAATTTAGCGACTTGAGCGTGCAACTCCCCTACGTTGCTGGTGACTTGCTCCGTCACATGGTTTGTTGTGCGAGATTGTTCCGCTACTAATTTAAGCGATTCATTAATCTCGTTAACAAGCTTCGAAATAGACTGAGTAGCCACCGCCTGCTGCTCCGCGGTTGCCGCCAAGCTTGCCATCTGGTCATTTACGAGCTCTACCTGTTCACCGGATGATTGAATTCGACTCAATGCGCCACTAGTTTGTTCCATAGCTTCGGATGCTATGGTAGTGCCGACATTGATTTGCTCTACAACTTTACTTGTGGAAGTTCGAATAGCTTGAATGATAGTGTTGATTTCCGTTGTCGATTCCGTCGTTCTACTAGCCAGCATTCGCACCTCGTCAGCAACAACGGCAAAGCCTCGCCCTTGTTCTCCAGCCCTCGCTGCTTCTATCGCTGCGTTCAGTGCCAGTAAGTTGGTTTGCTCTGCTAGCCCTTCGATGACCTCAGTCACTTTACCGATCGCTTGACTCTCGTTACTTAATTGTTCAACTAACTGCTGAGTTGTTTCAATGGTCGTGACTAACGAAGTCATGTTGGTATGGTTTTCGGTCAACACATCCTCACCAGAAATCAGTTCTTGTTTTGCATCAACCAATGCAGAGGACGACAACTGTACTTGACTGGCCGTTTGCTCGGACCCTACCGCAACCTCAGACAAAGAGTGACCTATTTCATCGACATGTTGTGACTGCTGTTCAACTTTAGTCAAACTTTCACGGCTGTTTTGAGTTAAATCGCCCATCCTCAGTTCAACAGCTTCTACACTATTGGTCACTTGACCAACTAATGTTGCCAGCGCATGGTTCATGGCGTTAATAGAGTTGGTTAAATCAGCAAGCTCATCACTGCCAGACACCGCCAATGGTTCACTGGAGACGTTACCTTCCGCGATTATTTGAGCTCGTTTGACAATAAGGGAAATACGCCCTCCTATTTGGCGTCCCATAATATGAGAAATGACGAACGCTGCGACAAGTACCGCAATACAGCTGATACCTAACACCGTAATAAGTGCGGTCACGCTACTGCGGATACTTTGTTCTGTCGATGACGCTTTTTGTTGTTGTGCGCTAACGATACCATTCAGTTCATTTTGAACCACATTAATCGCAGGCAGCAAAGTGTCAGACATCAGACTATTCGAGCGATTCCAACCATCCGATTGTCGTATCTCAATAACTTGCTTTGCGAGCGGAACATACAAGGCTTTCATTTCGTTAAATAGAGACCATAAACTCTGGTCACTATCACTCATGAACGATTGCTTGTAACCAATTTGGGTCACGACTTGATCGTGGAATTTCATCAAGTCCACATACTTATCTAGATAATCTTGCGCACCATATTGCAAGTAGTCACGTAGCGCCGCTAATGCATTTGCGAGAGAGTTATAACCATCGGCATAAAGCTTAAAGAGTCGCTTTCTCTCTCCACCTTCCGTTTTTCCGGCTTCATCATTGATAAGTCCTTGCAACTGATCGAGAGCCACTTCCGCAATAGGAGCGGCTTCATTAATAAATAGAGAGTGCGCCGGTAAATTTTCATCGGTATGGCTTATTGCTAAAATATCAGCTGAAGTGGCTTTAATAGTGCTCCATTCATCATTGATGACTTGGTATTGCTGAGAAGAAATCAATGACTCCAAGCTAATCAACTGGATATCAACTAGATCTGTTTTTGAGAGAACCTCTCCACGATAGCTTTCGACTTGCTCTTCAGAGCCCACTAAGAGCAGAAAGCCTCGCAATTCTGAAACCGTTTCTTGAATAGACTGACCAAGTTGCCGACTGGCATCGACCGTTGGAAGGTCATGTAATAACAAAGACTGGGTGTCTGCTTGCACGCTTTCTACACTGCGATACACAAAAAGTGATGAGACGATAAAAAGTACGCCAAGCGCCAGAAAACTTGTTCTGAGCTTACCCGATATCGAGAGCTTCATCCTTAAACCTCTATAAAATCCTGATTAATTTATCACTATATCGGCATCTATCTCGAAAATTCAATGTTTTGTTTTACGATTTGTTACCAACTCTTTGCGAAGGTAAGTGTTTGTACTTATTATTGAGTAAATGCTAAGCAGTATTAGGAACTCTCTAATGGCAAAAGATCTATTCGCAAACCTAGATTTGAACCTACTAAGAACCTTCATCATTCTTAATCAAGAACGCAATATGCGAAAAGCGTCAGAAAGGCTATTTGTATCGCAACCTGCTATTAGTAAAGCGCTCCAACGTCTACGTGACCATTTTGATGATGAGCTGTTTGTTAAGACTCATCATGGATTGAGAGCGACTCAAAAAGCGACACAATTGGCAGAAGCAATTGCACCGATACTCGATGACTTATCCAGCGCAGTGAATCATAGCTCGAAGTTCTCCCCATCACAGCTCGATGGCGTAATAAAAATCGCGATTTCTCCCTACTTTTTATCTGGTATAGCAAGCCCGTTTCTATCTAAAGTCAGGATAGAAGCGCCTAATGTACAAATACACCTGCTCAATTGGAGTAAAACCACGCTTCAAGATCTGGTAAATGGAGATGTTCACATTGGTATGAATTATGGGATCTCTCATGCTCCCAAGGAAGTGATACAGAAACACATGGTTGCAGATAGATTTAAAGCGTACGTCAGAAAAGAGCATCCATATGAGAAAGACCATGTTGAGTTCCAAGATGGTGTCGAATTTGAAATCGCTACCCTTATTGCTGCAGATTGGAACTCAAACTTGTCACATGCAGAAAAAATGTTAAAGATGCGTGGATTCCAGCCCAATGTGGTTTTTCGTTCAGAGCTGCCCTCGGCGGTTATTGATGTAGTTAAGAACAGCGACATCCTTTTCCCAGGTTCTAAGTACTTAAATTTGGATGCACACCCTGGACTCCGTGCACTAGATATTTTATTTGGAAACACTGAGGTCAATACAGATATAAACGCCTTCTACCACTTTAAACACCGAAATAACCCAACCACTCAATGGTTACGAACCATGTTGTCCGATATCCTAAACAAGTGATAACCTTTGGTTATCACTTTCATTCCCCCTCCTTATTAATAACTTAGGGTAATCTGCCTTATTAAAGCCTTTCATTAGAGCCTTTTTTTCCATTTAATTAGACTTCTCTCATCGGCCAGGAACGCCAACTCATAAGCAAGACGCATCCTTTTGTTCCAACACATTTTTGAGAGATACAAATGAAACTTAAATTAATCAGTGCAGTTATCGCGGCATCATTTTTAGCGGGTTGTTCATCTAGTGGGTCTAGTAATGGTGGCGAGTCTGGCCCTGCACCACAAGATGGCGTTGCTGATGTCATTTACAATGAAGACACCAACTCAGTCTTAATAAAGGGCGACAATGGTAACAACGTTGTAGTTACAGGTAACTCAGAAGGCCAAGCTCTAATCAACGTCAACGGCGAAAACTTCTTCGTTACTGACGGAAACGCAGTTATCAATGACCAAGCAGAAATTGTTGGTCATGTACAAAAAGAAGGTGAATCACTAATACTCCGTTTGGAGACTGGTGACGAGTATCGCTTACACGTAGAGAATGGTCGCCTTATCGTATCAGACGTTATTCACAGTGAGCGTGACCCAGGCTTTGATGGTCCAGACGTAAGTGATGTCTGGTACATCGATACTGAAACAGGCGAACTAAAATTCAACGGCGAAACCGTCGGAACAGTTACTCCAACAGACAATGTTATCGATGGAACAGGCACTTATGAAGTAGTCATTGGTGATTCTGGCGAGGTAAAGTTAATTCAAGTAATCAACTATGGAGGATACGTTGAGATTAAAGTTCCTGGCAAAGGTCGCCTAGCAATAACAATCGACAATGGTGTAATTAGTCGTATTGGTTGGGACGCTCCTGAAATAGATCACCCAATTGAAACTGACCCAGGCTTTGGTAATGACCGAATCATTAAGCAAGTAGACCGTTTTGAAAGACCAGACGGAACAGTGATAGTTCGCGTTTCTGGCTTCAACGGAGGAGATGTTGAATTTACAACTGACCAACATGGTAAGATTGTAAGCATTCATGCGAATGAACAGGCAAAAGCGTTCTTCCGAGACAAAATTGAAGGCAGTGTTGGGCACCTTCCTAGTAACGATATCGATCGTCAGGAATTGAAATCTAAACTTCAATCTCTAACCCAAGAACAACGCCAGCAAATTAAACAGGCAGTTAAAGACCGTGTTGGTCGCTCTTAATAGAAACACAATAATAAAATAAAACCAAAGGAGTCGGATTTATTCGACTCCTTTTATTTTGAGCGAATGAAACATGAATAAATACATTGTTACAGCGATGGCGTTTCTACCTATATTGGTAATGGCGGACCATCACGAACTGTCGTATTACGAACCAACAATGAGTTTTCAAACATCAAAGGTTGGTGATACTTGGGTTGGAACGCTTTCTGGAACAGTTCAAGCGACTGAAGAAATAAATCTTGGGTTTGAGGTCGATTCGACTGGTTACCTCGAGCTAGGAGCTGGCTACGGTATGTTACTAGGAGAAACCTATACCGAAGCGTTTGCCACATACGGTAGGGCCGACCTCGTTGATATATATAACCTTGGCGTTTTCGCTGGAAAAATGCTCACTAATGAAGTTTTAATTTTCGGTTCTACGTCGTACGAATGGCGTAAGAGTGTATTTCAAAGTGATGACTTCCCTATTTTAAGTCCAAACTTCAACACTCATCGAGAATGGAAAGCAAGTATTGGAACAAGTTATACGCCAATTAACTGGCTTAACTTTAGCTACTCGTTAAACCACGAGCGAATTATGTCGGAAACCACACTAGAACCTAGTATTTATCACGCCGACTTTACTCTTACTTTTAAACCTAAATACATTGAACCCTATGTGAAGTACCGATATGGGCAGCACCGTGTGCGTCCAGGTGAACCTCGAACCACGGAAGGTACTTACGAATTTGGTTTCAATCTCAACTTTAAATAGAAGTGACAATATGAATATGCAATCAGAGCAAGCTAAACCATCTTGGATATCTAAATTAATTGCAACAGTCTTCCTTTTATTAGGAGGGCTTTCACTTGCGGAAGCGAAGCAAGACGACGCTATTAACAGTGAAGACAAAAACAAACTATTCGTGTCAGCAGGCTTTGCTTGGAGCGACACATGGAGCAACTCTTTACAACACAATATCGGTGCCATGGCTGGAAAAATGCCTAGTAAGGATGGCTGGGCGCCGCTATTGAGTTACCAACACTTAAAATACTCTGAGATACGCGGAGAAAAACCGTCTCTTCAAACCTATATGCTCGGTGCTTCTTACGGATTTACTGATAACGTCGCGTTCTATTTCTCAGGCGGTGTAGGTGATTATCGTTATAAAGATGAGGACAACAAAGCTCTTGCATTAGGCACCGGAGTACTAGCTAGTTTCGATTTTGGTTTAACTCTATCAGGAGGATTAGAAACCAGCTTAGTGGACTCTCACAATGGGCAGCTCACTCACTTCATTACACGAATCGGCTGGAGCTTTTAGATTTTTGCCAAGTTTCATTGGTAGCTCACCCCCTACCTCTCTGTTTTGGTAGGGGGATTTTTCTCGCAGCCATTCTAGAATGCCGATAAAGAAACCAAGGTCTTTGTGTAGTCTTTTTGAGGTGTTGCGAACAGCGTTTGTGTATCGCCCTGTTCTACAATTTCGCCATCTTTCATTACGATGGTGTAATGGCAAAGTGACTTTACAACATTCAAGTCGTGGCTAATAAATAGATAAGTCAGCCCATGTTTTATTTGTAGCTCTTTGAGCAAATCAAGAACTTGTGCTTGCACTGTTCTATCTAGAGAAGACGTAGGCTCATCTAGCAAGATAAATTCTGGTTTGAGAATCAATGCCCTTGCAATCGCAATACGCTGCCTTTGTCCTCCAGAGAACTCATTTGGATATCGGTGTCTTGTTTCAGGGTCTAAGTCCACCTCTTGCATCACGTCACAAATCATCTTTTCTAGAGTTGCCTCGTCGTGCTCAAAATGAACTCTTAATCCTTCTCCAATGACCTGTGCCACAGACATTCTTGGGTTTAGTGCTGAGAAAGGATCTTGAAACACAACCTGCATTCGGCTTCTAAAAGGCAACATACCTTTGCGGTCCAACGTCTGAATGTCTTGGCCATCAAACTCAATGATACCTTCACTTTGAACTAACTTAAGAATCGCCATGCCCGTCGTTGATTTGCCTGAACCGCTCTCTCCAACTAAGCCAATCGAGTAACCCTGCTTAAGTTCAAACTGCATATTGGTTACTGCTTTGACATGACTGACAACGCGTTTGAACAAGCCACCCGTGATAGGAAACCAAACTTTCAAATCATCAACAGCAAGCAGTGGTTTCGCGGAGGCAGAGACCTCAACAGGTAAGCCTCTAGGGTCGGAGTTGATCAGCTTTTGTGTATAAGGATGTTCAGGTGCATTAAACACTTGATGACACTCGCCAACCTCAACCAAACGCCCTTGTTGCATGACCGCCACTCTATCAGCAATACGGCGCACAATACTCAAATCATGAGTAATAAACAGCATCGCCATGCCGAGTTCATGTTGTAGATCTTTCAGAAGGTCCAGAATCTGTGCTTGAACCGACACATCTAGTGCTGTGGTAGGTTCATCAGCGATTAGGAGTTCAGGCTCGTTAATCAGCGCCATGGCAATCATGACACGTTGACGCTCTCCACCGGAAAGCTCATGTGGATAGGCTAAGATCTTCTGTTCTGGATATCGAATGCCAACTTTCTTCAGCCATGAAATCGCCAGCGACTCTGCTTTACTGGTTCTCATACCTCGGTGAATCGCTAAAGTTTCTACCAGCTGTTTGCCTATTTTATGCAGCGGGTTCAATGACACCATCGGCTCTTGGAAAATCATTCCGATGCGACCACCTCGAATACCTCGAAGTTGCCGCTCGGAGCAATTAAGCATATCAATATCATCAAACGTAATGTGACCGTTTAGATAGTGGCTAGAGCCTTTCGGCAGCAGCTTAAGGATCGCGTTGGCTGTTACCGATTTACCTGAACCACTCTCTCCTACTAATGCTAAAGTTTCCCCTTTGCGGATTTTTAGGGAAACATCATAGGTCACTTGTTCTACTTGCTTACCTCTACCAAACCCAACGGAAAGGTCCTCAATAGCAAGTACGTGTTTTGGATCATCTTTCGTCATACGTTGCCTATTAACCTTGCTGGTGAGGGTCAAATGCGTCTCGTACCGCTTCACCAGCAAATACAAGTAGCGTTAACATTATCGATAGAACGGCAAACGCCGACAAACCAAGCCAAGGCGCTTGTAGATTAGCTTTACCTTGCGCAAGCAATTCACCTAGCGACGGCGAGCCTGCGGGTAAACCAAATCCTAAGAAGTCTAGCGACGTTAACGTGGTCACTGAGCCAGAGAGGATGAATGGCATCATCGTCAGTGACGCCACCATCGCGTTGGGTAACATATGCCTGAGCATGATTCGCTTGTCGTCTACACCCATGGCGTGAGCCGCTTTCACGTAATCGAAATTTCGGCATCTTAGAAATTCAGCCCGAACGACACCAACCAAACTCATCCAACTGAATAGCACCATAATACCGAGTAGCCACCAGAAGTTTGGTTCAACAAAACTCGATAAGATAATCAATAAGAAAAGAGTCGGCATGCCAGACCACACTTCAATAAAGCGTTGACCGAATAAATCTATCCAACCGCCGTAATAACCTTGTGTCGCACCCACTGCAACACCAATCACACTGGATACTATGGTTAGGATAAAACCGAACAATACAGATATTCGAAAGCCATAAATAATCCGAGCTAACACATCCCGACCTTTATCATCTGTACCCAGCCAGTTGACGTTATCCGGTGCAGACGGAACTGACGCCACTATATCGTAATTGATGGTATCGTAGCTAAAGCGGATTAACGGCCAAATGATAAAGCCCTTTTCCTCAATAAGGTCAATAACATATGGGTCAGTATAATCAGCTTCTGTTTCAAACTCCCCACCAAACTTGGTTTCTGCATACTGTGTGAAAATTGGGTAATACCATTGGTTGTTGTATTCCACCAGTAGCGGCTTATCGTTGGCGATAAACTCAGCAAACAGACTCAAGAAAAAAAGAACGAAGAATACCCATGTTGACCAGTACCCACGTTTATTGGCTTTAAAGCGCTGCCAACGAGCTCTTGTAAGAGGATTCATTGCCATTTAACGCGCCTCGAAGTCGATACGAGGGTCAACCCACGTATAAGTTAAGTCAGAAATAATACTCAAGATCAGACCTAGTAACGTCATAATGTAGAGAGAACTGAATACCACGGGGTAATCACGTTGAATAGTAGATTCAAAACCGAGTAACCCTATCCCCTCAAGCGAGAACATTACCTCTATCAACATAGAACCGGTGAAGAAAATGCTGATAAAAGCACTAGGGAAACCGGCAATGATGATCAGCATTGCATTTCGGAATACATGCTTGTAGAGAATACTGCTTTCATCAAGCCCTTTCGCTCTAGCTGTCACCACATATTGCTTGTTAATTTCATCTAGGAAAGAGTTTTTGGTCAGCATACTGAGCGTAGCAAAACCGCCAATAACCATAGCAAGAATCGGCAAGGTTAAATGCCAAAAATAGTCAACGATTTGCTGATACCAAGTCAATTGATCAAAGTTGCTCGACACCAAACCTCTTAATGGGAACCAACTGAAATAATTGCCGCTGGCAAAAAAGATGATGAGGATAATGGCGAACAAAAAACCCGGGATAGCATAACCGACAATGACAACGGCGCTCGACCAAATATCGAAGCGAGATCCATGATGTATCGCTTTAAGAATGCCTAATGGTATCGATATCAAGTAGATAATTAGGGTACTCCATAACCCCAATGATATCGATACTGGCAGCCGCTCTTTAATGAGGTCTATGACATTACCGCCACGAAACAAACTGTCTCCAAAGTTGAACATCGCGTAGTTTTTGAGCATGTCAAAATAGCGTTCATGCATTGGTTTATCGAAACCAAACTGCTTTTTAATTGCCTCTACAACTTCAGGATCTAGCCCACGGGAACCTTTGTATCCCGTTGCTTCATCACTAGGGCCTGAATCAAGATCAACCTCGCTCCCGCCGCCACTAAAGCGCTCCATGACTCCAGATTCCAGACCTTGCATTTGAGCAAGAGCCTGTTCTACAGGCCCTCCAGGTGCAATCTGAATAATGAAGAAGTTAATGGTTATAATTGCCCAAAGTGTTGGAATCACCAGCAACAAGCGCCGGAATATATAAGCCGCCATCTATCCCTCTTATCGACGTTTTGCAGGAAGCTTTTCAGCTTTCTCTTTAGACACCCACCAAGTATCGACACCTAAGTCGTAAGTAGGTAAGACATCAGGGCGCTCAAATTTATCCCAAGTGGCTACACGGTATTTTTTGATATACCACTGAGGAATAATGTAAAAGTTCCACTGAAGTACTCTATCTAAAGACCTTCCCAACGCTAATAAGTTTTCAGGGTTTTGCTGATTTTGTTCAATCAAGTCAGTCAGATCATCAATAACAGGATCCTTAACGCCCGCTTGGTTATAGGTCGAATCGATGAAATTAGAGTTCCAAACAATCTTCAAGTCAGAGCTTGGATATGGATGTGCTGTGTAACGAGATGATACCATGTCAAAGTCTCGGTCACGCCAACGTTTCAAATATTGCGTAGTGTCGACAGTACGAATACGCATATCGATACCCATAGCACGCATGTTCTTTTGCACCGGAATCGCGAATCGTTCGGAAGTTGGGCTATAAATCAATAGTTCAAAGCTCAGCGGCTCACCCGTTTCCATGTTAGTCATGACTTTATTCTTTAACTGCCAGCCGGCTTCTTTTAGCAGTGCAAAGGCCTTGCGCATTTGTGGTCTGATGCGACCTGATCCGTCTGTGACCGGTGGATTATATTCATCGGTGAAGACGCGCTCTGGGATCTTACCTTTATATTTATTTAAGACCTCAAGTTCTGCTTCAGATGGTAGACCCTTCGCTTCATAGTCGGTGTTTTGGAAATAACTACGAGTTCGAGTGTACTGGTTATAAAACATATTCTTGTTCATCCACTCAAAATCCATGGCGTAGTTTAGAGCTTCGCGCACTTTGGGGTCGCTAAATACAGGACGCTCTGTGTTAAACACAAATGCTTGAGTAGCCATTGGTTTGTGGTGCTCAATCTCTTCTTTCTTGATATAACCTTTATCAAAATTCACACCGTTATAGGAACTAGCCCAAAACTTAGCACTGGACTCTTCCCTAAAATCAAACTCCCCTGCTTTGAATGCTTCTAACATAACCGTGTCATCACGATAGTAATCGTACTGAATCGTTTTGAAGTTATTGCGTCCGACATTCACCGGAAGATCTTTTGCCCAATAGTTTTCATCGAGTTGGTAAGTTAGAGATTGTCCCATCTTATAATCGACGATCTTATAAGCACCACTGCCAACAGGAGGTTCATTTAACGGCTCCGAAAAGTTCTTATCTTTCCAGTAGTGCTCAGGCAACACACGAGTGCTTTGCGCTAAACTGAATAACTTTTCCTTATTTGGAACCGACATTTCGATACGCACAGTGAGATCAGAAATTGCTTTTACGCTTTTAACGTCTTTATAGTATGCACGAAATTGCGGTACCCCCTCTTTTACAAACTTGGCATAAGTAAACTCAACGTCTTTGGCGGTAATAGGAACACCATCGTTAAATTTCGCTTTAGGATTGATATCGACTTCAAGCCACGAATAATCGTCTGAGTAACGCACTTTCTCAGCAATCAGAGGATAAAATGCATCGATCTCATCGCTTGGAGAGAACATAAGCGTATCGTAGAGGTTACCAGTAGCGGCAGCAGGTTGTCCGCGAGAGGCGTATCGGTTGAAGTTATCAAACGTGCCGTTTTGGCCGTAGGTTACTTTTCCGTATTTGGGTGCGTCAGGATTGACATAATCGAAGTGTTTAAAGTCTGCGGGGTATTTTGCGGTTCCAAAACCCACCAAGGTTGTCGTCTCTATTACATTGGCAGCCCATACGCTACTCGTGAATAAACCAACTCCCACAGCCATTGCTGCTCTCTTCAATAGCGCCATTCCTTTCTCCCCAAAATAGAGAAAGGCCGAGTTGAAACGTCCTTTCTCTT
This sequence comes from Vibrio mediterranei, assembly GCF_900088415.1. Taxonomy (GTDB): domain Bacteria; phylum Pseudomonadota; class Gammaproteobacteria; order Enterobacterales; family Vibrionaceae; genus Vibrio; species Vibrio mediterranei. The sequence continues at coordinate 28,006 of NZ_FLLQ01000001.1, read as the reverse complement.
CTTATCATCATCTTGATGCTTAAACGTATTTATACTGATATAAATAGCTGTATTTCACGGGGTTTTCAAGGGGAGGAAGGCTCTAGCGTGCTAATAAACGGTTAATCTTTGCAACAGTTGGAGCTAGGCGCTCACTTCTGCATCACAATAGTGACAATGAAGGATTTGTTGAGTTTTAGGACAATGCATATGTACTTTTTCTGAGCAGCCTTTCTTCGAGACATACAAAGCTTTATCAGCCAGCTCAATGATGTTCGCATCGTCGACCGTATGAGTCGCTACCCCGATGGAGCAAGAAACATTGAACGACTTACCCCCGCTGCTCTTAAAGGTTAACTTATCTATTTTTTCGGACAAACGCCCCGCTAATGCATAGGCTTGATCGATATTGCTGCCCGGCAACAAAAGTACAAACTCATCACCGCCATATCGGCACAGCATATCTTCTTCACGCGTGAAGCGTTTAATAACCTTAACGACGTCAATTAATACTCTATCTCCTATGGAGTGACCATATTTATCATTAATTGGTTTAAAGCGATCTACATCAATAATAAGCAGTGAACTTGGCGTTTGGCTCTGAGCGAAGTTTTGTTTTTGCTGTTCTAAGGCTAAATGCAGGTAACGTCGATTGAAACATCCGGTAAGGCCATCAGTGTTAGCTTCTTCTAGCAAGGTCTGACGTTCTTCCATATCCTTTGAGACATCAACAGCAAACCCAATAACTCCTAGCACTTTGCCGTTCTTGATAATGGGTGACGAAACCGTTAAGTGGTACAACTCCTGATTATCGATATTGAAAGGGATTTTTTGCTGCGTCGGCTTCTTAGTTGCAATCACCTTTTTGTCATTGATACGCATTTTTTTAGCAACACTGAAGTTGAACAGGTGCCAATCCGTTTTGCCTTTTATCCCTTTCATTGTGACATCAAAGTTGTCGAGTACTTTACGATTCACATACTGGTACTTCCCTTTATTGTCTTTAATGAAGATATAAGCATCCACCGCATCAAAGACTTCGGATAAGCCTAGTAATTCTTCGGAGGAACCTTGATGTGCTGACAATATAAGTTCAAGCATAAATCGTAAAAAAAGTGCATAACGTTGAATATCGAATAATAGAGTCTAAACCCTAGTTAGCGATATTGCTTCGATGAGATCCCTTTTTTTAAGCCAAAAGTTTAAATTTGGTAGATGCCCCACATTTTTGAACCAACATCACATGATTAGAGCTACACAGTTCAACTTTCGTGCAGACTATCCGTGTTTTCAGACAGAGCGTTTTTAAAGTTCACTCTGTCTTGTCTTCATAGGTTATTTCGCCATTTCTATACGGCTGGTAACTATCCAAACACGAGCATAGTCATAGATCAGGTTGAACAAGAAAGCGTAGATGGTAATAAAAATCGTGACACCAATATCCATCACAAACGCCTCTAGTAAAGAAACGTTAAGTAAGTAAGCCATTGCAGGAATAGTAACCAGCAATAGACCTGCTTCAAAAAGAACAACATGAACTATCCTCGTCTTCAAAGAACGCAGTGTCTTTTCCCCTTGAACAAAAGAGTCAAACATCATGTTAAATAGATAATTCCAACACATCGCCATGGTAGCAATAACTATCATAGTTCCTGATAATGAAGCAATATCATGGTTGGTAAACAACGCTAATCCGATAACTGAAAACGTCACTGCCAACGCTTCAAAAAGCACTGAGTGAAAGATACGCTCTACTATTCCCATTATAAATTCCTCACTATTTTTTGTTTGGGGACATCGTATGCGGTGATTATCGGTATTCTCAGCAATATAGAAAGTTAACAACCATCACACATCGTGATAGCCTAAATTGGCATTTGGATTTTTTGGGGTATCACAATGTACAGTTTTGAGCAGCTTAAAGTGTTTGTTGCGGTTTGTGAGCACGGTTCATTTTCCGCCGCAGCCCGTAAGCTTAAAAGAGCCCAATCAGGGGTAAGCCAAGCCATTTCTAATTTGGAGATCGCCATTGATCAAACCTTATTTAGTCGAGAAAAAAACACGCCCGAACTCACCGAAAATGGCAAAGCGCTTCTTCCTATTGCTCGTTCTATATTGCATCAACAAAAATACTTCGACCAAAAGATCGAAGCTCTTTCCAATGACTCAGAACACGAACTGACCATTGCTGTCGACGATAGCTTGATGAGTCAGGAGTTTATTAAACTGTTGTCCCCATTGGCGGCTCAGTTCCCTATTACTAACTTCGAGCTTATCTGCGCCTCAACGTTTGATATCGAAGAACTCATTCGACAAGACAAAGCACAGATAGGTATTGTTTATGCCGACGGTGAGTTAAAAGTAGACATGGATATTTTCATCCTCGGTCAAGCTCGTTTCTTAACCGTTGTCGCACCAAACCATGAGCTTACTAGACTTCCCGTGGTAAAAGATTCTGACTTAAAACACTTTAGACAATGTGTCCACAGAAGTGCGGGGAAACAGGAACTATGGTTTACCTATGGCATCAGTTCAAATATTTGGTACGCAAATGACCACAAAACCCTCGTTGATATGGTCACCGAGGGTTTGGGTTGGGCTAACTTACCAGAAATGTTACTTAAGCACGCACTCCAGGACGAGCAAATCGTGGCATTACCTGTTGCTCACGAAAAAAGCGGCTGGGTAACGCCTGTTGGCTGTTTAGTTTCGCGTAGCCATTCAAGTGGTCCAGTTCTCAATGCTCTGGTGACTTTGTTACAACAACATCAGTTCGTCGATAAACACTGGACTTAGTCGGTTCGTAAAATCACTGATGATAACGATCTCGATGCAGAGCTATCACTCAGATTTGCGCTTATTTACCAACCAAAGGTACAGATCTGAGCTGCCATAAGCCGTTAGCCATGAGTCGTCATGTTGCCCACCTTCAATTTCTGTATAGCGAATGTTTGCCGTCGAACCACCAGAGCGAATCACTGCGTCAACGATCTGCCGACTATAATCAACATTAGTCACACCGTCGTCGACCCCATGAAATACCCAAGTTGGAATGTTGGCAATTCGCCCAGCCTCTGCAGTGTCGGCACTGCCAGCGATCGGCACAGCAGCCGCGAACAGGTCGGGGCGCTGTATCATTGCATTCCAAACACCTTGTCCCCCCCGCGATAAGCCCGTCATGTAAATTCGATGCGGGTCTATCTCAGCATTTTCCGCAACCATCTTATCAATCAATCGCAGTAGCGCAGTCATCGATTCTGTCGATGGCGTGTTTGCATATACATAAGGTTCTAGTGACTTAGATGCCCATCGCATCGGTTTAGGTGTTTGTGGAGCCATTATGTAAGCCGCTTGAATGCTTTGGTTTTCATTATTGCTAAAATACTGTGGGCCAATATTCGTTCCTTGATACATCTGCGCCAGGTTATCCGTTCCAGCCTCACCACTACCATGAAGGTGAATAACCAACGGTACTTTACCTTCATGTATGGGTGTAAATAATTGATATGGAAGTGTAAATCCATCGCTAGTGAATGTTTTTTTCTGCCAACTCGCGTGCAAAGGAGAAGAGACTAATGTCAAGGCGATTGCTCCGAGAACTATATTTGATTTACTCATATTAAAACCTAATTAACCAATTAAAAATAGGATGATTGTTGCGATAGCTAATAACAATGTAGAACGTCAGATTGCCCACTCAGTTACGCAACGTACTTTGTTCTACCCATCAATGACTGTGATGTTTATATCAAGAGCAGTTTTCACCACAACTCTATCTAACCCACTAGCGTCCACTTTGCTGCTAACCTCGATATCGACAGAGCCAAGCGTACCAAACTGCAGTTTTCGTACAGAATAGGCTTCATCAAGATAAGGTCGAATAACAATCTGGTTGTTTGGAACATCCATTTTTATCCCAAAGACAAACTCTATTAAAATACTGATAAGGCTTAGGCCACTCCAGCCAACAAAATCGCGCTTAGCAGGCTCTCCTGGGCGTGACAACTCGGGAGAGTAGTTCTCCCACACCGTACCGGTCTCACCATAGATAGCGGCGACGTGTTGTACATGGTTTAGTGCTATATCGAAGGCTAAATGATGGAAACCATGACACTCTAGCCCTTTCAACACCATATAATTGGTAGGCGCCCAAACCCCTCCTCGCCAATACCCACCGTCATCAGCGTAATGTTCACAGTCCGCGGCCATCGCTGGCACCCTGTGCGGACGTTTAAAACTACTCTCATCATCAAGGTGAGCGACGAAATCTGCCATATGTTCTTCCGGGACAAGGTCGGTTAGCAACGCCCAATATGCTGCGATCGACTTAATCGTAGAAAACGAGTCATCACGGAGCGTATCAAAATAGAACTGACGGGAGGGATCCCACATTTTTTGGTTGATCAGGGACTTGAGGTTGGCCAGCTCTTGTTTAATGCTATTAATGTCCTCTCCCGATTGAATCTCTTCATGTATTTTTACTAAAAGTGTTCCAGACAGATATTGTTGGAGTGTTACGTCAATCCACGATGAATGACTGTGGTGAGAATAATCTTGTTTTTCTTTTTCCACCCGTAATTGGTTGTCCATACCACAAGACCAACCACAACCCCAATAAGATCCATCTTTCCAAGTTCTGTTGTCTGCGATCCAACGATGTAGACCCAAAAGCGGCGGAAACACCTCGCGCAAACGTTGCAGGTCTCCCGTTAGCTCATAATGTTGCCACTCTGCCCAAGGCAAAATATTGGGCCCGGTTGATACTGGGTCATGTCGATGGAAGTGCTCATTTCCATTTTCAATCGAGATCTCACGACTAATGAACCCGTCCGGTCTCTGTTTAACATAGAGATTATCCAAGGTTTGGATAAATGGGAAACAGTGATTAGCGTATTTACCAAACATAGTGATAAATGCGCTATCCCACATAAACAAATAGTTGTTAAAGGCAGTATCGATAAAGTTGCTGACAAAACCATTCTCAGCAGTCGGCTGACGAAGGTTGCTGAATGCTATTTGCCATGTTTTGTAGTACCCTTCAACAACATTAGGGTTGGTGTCCCAGTTGATCTGCGGCAATCGAACGATGTGATCTTCAAAACAAGGTAACGACTGTTGTTCAACCGCTTTCTCCATGAATACATTGCGACTCTGGACTTCAGGGTCAACATATATCTCAATAAAGCCAGTACGCGCATCTTCGTCAACAATCACACCATTATTAAACTCTTTTCTAAAACGCATTTTGTCGTTTCCTATTTCACGGTCACTCTTCTTGCAGAACCAACCTTCATCCATAAGCAAGACTCAGATCGACTCTTATCTCTTACAGTGCTTACCATTTACCTAGTATTAACCACCTTCGTTAACTGCCTTTTTTTATCGTGCTCTCGGCTTAAGGTGCATAACTTGTACAATGCGATTCAAGCGACTCCACGGCACAGGCAACGCCACAGGATTCTGTTCGGAGAACCACCCAACATAGCGGCTATCGTTGTAGCTAAACCAAGTGCTATTGTAATAAAGAGGAATATGAACAAGGTACTGCGCGTAATACATTTCGATTTGGTCAACGATCACTTTTTGAGCCGATTTATCAACCGTCACAGCTAACTCATCAATGAGCTTATCTATTTCAAGGTTAATATGATTGGTCATACCTGTTGACCACCAATTTGCAGTATTTGCATAGCGTGAGTGCGTGGTATGTTCATAGAACTTCCAAATTGACGACTGAATCGAGTTACCGCAAAAACAAGCGTCAAAATTATTTGACTCCCAATTGGATACGTACAGATTGGTTTCAGGGGTAGTGACATTGGCGTTGATACCAATGTCACGCAACCCTTCAACCGCAATCGACGCGTTGTTAATCCAGTCTGACCACCCACTTGGCACTTGAACGATAAAATTCAGCGGTTTTCCGCTTGGGGTTTCTCGGAAACCATCTCCCGTTACATCTTTAAAGCCACCAAGATCCAAATATTGCTGAGCTTGCTTTAGGTCATATTGATAGTATTCAGCCCAGATATTGTCAGCTTTCTCATTGCGCCACTCCCAAAGGAACGGGGGCAGACCAGAGGCAGGGTTATTCCCCGTAACATAGCCATAAACTCCGATGTCAATCATCGCTTCTCGATCCATAGCTAAGTTAAAGGCTTTACGGAAATCTAGATTATCGAACGCCTCCCTAGCACCTTCATTCTGGGTCTGATAGTTTAGGGTGATTCTTACGCCATCATAAGAAGGGAACCAGTATTTATTCCCCTCCGCCTTGTCCACAAACATACGTTCTACATCTGGTATAAACAGGCTGTTCCAGTCAGTTTCTCCCTTTGTCATCAGCTCTAAACCATTATCATTGGTACTAAACTGAGGAAACTCGACACAAGGAACGGCCAATTTGTCGTTCCAGTAGTGATTATTTTGACAAACAATATAGACTTGTGGGTTAAAGCGTTCGATCTCAGTGAATGGTCCCGTACCAACAGGGTTAACGTTGGTATACTGCGCAGGTTGATCTATATTTTCCCAGATGTGTTTGGGTACAATTAGAAATGATTGATCAATAACATCAAACTGTGCGAAAGCATTCGGCTTTGCCAGATGAAGTTTAATTTTATGTTCACCTAACTTTTCTACTTTTGTTACTTTCTTGCCCATCCCACTCAAGTCAATCTCGGGATGTTTCTGCATATACTGGTAGGTAAAAATAACGTCATCAGCGGAAAAGTTTTCTCCATCCGACCATTTGACTCCTTCTCGTAAAACCACGGTTAGTGATGCTAGGTCATCCGACAGTTCATACCCCGTTGCTAGCCATGGGAAATCTTGGCTACTATCCAACTTATTAAACACATAGAGTGGTTCATACATTAGATCTGTAACATCGCGACCTCCTACCCAAGGGTTGAAGTTTTTTACCCAACCTGTAGTTCCTTCGCTCAAAATCTTAAGGTTAGGTGCCTTATCTGATTGCGCGAAGGTTGGCGTTGAGACACTGAATAACAAAGCAAGTGCAGCTATCCCGACTTTTTTCATAACGATCCTCTACTTTAATTTGCTTATAACGACCATCCTATTACTCGACGCTCAACGTAATCTGTATGGTTCCATTTCAATAATCACTGAACCCACTTTAATGAGTTACGTAAATACTTACTTAAACTTCGATCACAAGAGAAAACATTTACAAATTGATTTGTGCTATTTATGAATGACATTACATTTATGGCTCACATATGAAACAAATGGGAATGGCGGAGATGAAAGCTCAAAATAATGACTATAATTCAATGATTTAACTCATTACCCAGAAGGAAACTTTGTCGATTTAAGTTGGAGAGATAAAGGTGACGGATAGGGAAAGAGCTTCACTACATTGCAGCGGACTTGCTCAGATCTAACAAATAAGGATTAAGCGCTGCGCAGCCAGCGTTAAATCCCAAAACTAAGTGATATGGATCATTAAAGAATCAGGCTGTTTGACCTATTTTTAGTTTCACGGGTAATACAACACCAACGGGTTGTTCACCAGCAATAGCAGACTCCAACAATATTGCAGCTTTTTCAGCTATTGCATTGACGTCTTGTTTGATGGTTGTCAGTTCTTTTGAAAAACGTGGTAAGCCATCAAACCCCACAATAGCTATGTCTTTTGGTACATTAAGCCCTCTATCTTCTAGGGCAATTTTTATACCTATCGCCACCTCATCACTTTCACAAACCAGAGCATCAAGTTCCTGTAGGCTTTTTGACTCGATGGTTAAAAAGTAACGATATGCAACCAGCTCGGCACTGTGCTTTTGTTCTAAATGAAATTCGATGGTGGGCAGCTGTCGTTCAGCCATGGCAGAACGATAACCTTGTAATCGATGTTTATAGACTAACCCATTACCAGTATGAGTCACACAGCCAATCCGGTTAAACCCCCGCTTTATAAGATACTCTACCGCCATTCGTTCACCATTGAAATCATCGGGCGCAACCCAAAACTGATTGGCAACACTCCCAATTGAAACAAAGGGTATGCTTTTAGCTACTAAATGCTCGACACGGGGATCGTTCTCAATCACGTTCAGCAACACCACGCCAGCCAATTCATTACCTGCCATTTCACCAGTATTGACTGGTAATAGTCGCCGACCCGTTCTTTGCAGTGCAAAAGATAATGCGGGCCACAACAATCCCATATAACGTGACTCCTCGATAACATCGCTACCAATGGAAACCGCCACGATTCCAGATTTAGGCGGCAACATTCTCAAAGAATGAGGAACGTAACCTAGCTCGCGACAAATACTCAGTATTTCTTCTCGCTTGCTAACACTAATACCTGGCTTATCATTCAAGGCACGGCTGACCGAGGCGATAGAAACGCCGGCCAATTCTGCGGCACGTTGGATAGTTGCTTTTTTATTCATTTAAGACACGCTCGATACACTTTCAAATCAACCAGATGGTCGTTATATCCTATTGCAGCCTTTTGTGTGACTCAAGTAAAAGTTTACGGTTCACATGTCGCTATCAAAAAACTAGCCCGTGACAGCCAAAGTATATTATTTACGCCTAGAATAGTGGCTTGTAGATACAAAAAAGACTCCACCAAGGGAGTCTTTTTTGTCCATAATTATCGTTTAGTTCACTAGCGATTGTACCAACGAATATTCGCCAGAACGGTCGTTAACTCACCTGCTGTAAATAGCATAAACGGTGTATCTAAATACGCCAATTCAACGCCTTGTTCTACGAACCAACCCACAGGTATGTTAACGACCACGAACTCGTCTAGAGTTTGTAACTGAGCACTGATATCAAGCTTAATCACATCATCATCAATCTTGTTCTCTGTCCATTTCTGTAATGAGAGATAAACGGGATGCGTAGCAGCTTTTGACACTTTCACTTCAAAGCTCAGTGTACCTTTCTCAGAACCATAACCGGTTAGGTTCTCAACACCACCGTCACCTGTTTGGATATAGGCAGCAGCAAACCCACCTTTGAACGTCAACTCTACCGCATCTTGCTGCTGCTGATAGTTATACGGTTTGGTATCTATCGTTCTCAGAGACATAGGATTGTTGCGCGATACATCGCTGCCGATCCAATGAACAAAATCGGCGACTTTCAGTTGGAAATCACCAATTGTCGATTTGATACCGTATATCTCTGTAGCACTATCGGCGACACCTTCACCCTGAGTACCAGCCTCATCCAACTCGATCTGGTCAAGGTCGGCCTGTTGAAGCGTATCTGAATAGTTGAGTCCGTAGCCGTATTCAAATAACGGAGCGTGCTCACCCAATGGAGATTGCTCCAACTCAGACACCTGATAATCTGGAATATGTGGCGGAATACGGCTGACCGTTGCACTTCGTTTTTTATTTGGCCAACTGTATGACAGCTTACCTTGGAAGTCATAACGAGCGTTACCTTGAGCGTCAGCAATCAACACATCTGTGATGCCCTCACCTTCACTTCCTGGAAGCCAAGCAGCGACAAAGGCATTCGACTTAGCTATCTCTTCATTTAAGTACAAAGGACGACCGCTGTAGAATACGGTAATCACTTTAGCACCCAGCTTGTGTAACTTGTGAATTTTCTCTACATCAGCCTTGTAGCTACGTTTAAGCTTGCCAAACTCAAGTGTTTGCCAGGCCTTGATATCACCCATCATTTCAGCGTAAGGATCTTCACCAATGACTACAATTGCAACATCGCCTGCTTGAATAGTCGACTCTAGTTGCGGATCGTAAGTGACATTGTCACAACTCAGTTCATTGACAAGAGCCATTTTGAACGTCGTTGCTCCCGGGAAATCATCAAGTGTATTCTCATCACCCTGCCACGTTAAGTTCCAACCACCAGACTGCTTTTGTAGGTCGTCTGCAGCACTACCCGTAAGCAATACTTTTTGATTTGGATTCAGAGGTAATAACTGATCTTTGTTTTTTAATAACACCAAAGATTTGCGTACCGCTTCTCGTGCTACTTCTCGATGCTCTGGCGCACCCAATAAAGATTGCTTGCCTGCTAGCGCTCTCTTTTTCGGTGAAGGCTTATCCCATAAACCAGCACGCATTTTGACGCGGAGAATACGAGTAACCGCATCGTCGATACGCTCCATTGGAATTACACCTGACTTAATGTCTTCTAGCGCTTTGTGGTACACCGCTATCCAGTGCTCATGCACCGGAACCATTAACACATCGTTGCCTGCATTAATCGCATACGTTGCATCGCCGTCGGTACATTTGCTAACTTCCGCATGCCCATGCCAATCCGTGACAATAAGACCATCGAAGCCCATTTTGCCTTTGAGCACATCATTTAGAAGATATTTACTACCATGAATCTTATAGTTATAGCGCTCACCCACTTCGGGATTGTGGTCATAATTCGCTTCATTTTCCCATGTATTGAATGAAGACATGACTACTTGAGCACCGGCCTCTAGACCGCTGAAATAGCCCATTGCATGGATATTTCTGAGTAGATCTTCTGAGTAGCCATTTTTACCTCTGTCTACCCCAGTGAGCGTACCGCCATCTCCAACCCAGTGTTTCACGTTAGAAATCACATGATGCTCACCTTTCAGATCATCCGCCGTACCTTGAAGGCCCGTGACCATTTTAGCGGCATAAGCGAAGGTGATTTCAGGATCTTCAGAGTAACCCTCGTAAACACGTCCCCAACGTAAATCACGTGGCGTTGCTACTGTTGGAGCAAAGGTCCAGTCTAATCCTGTTGCTGCAACTTCAACCGCCGTAATTTTGCCAATTCGTTGAATCAACTCAGGGTCGCGTGCTGCGCCTAAACCAATGTTGTGCGGGAAGACTGTCGCGCTAAATACATTGTTGTGACCATGCACTGCATCAGTCGCCCACATAAATGGAATACGGAATGGCCTATCTGCATAGGCTTCTTCAATCGCATGCCAGAACTCATCCGCTTTATCGCTCCAATCTTGAGCGCTAGAGTGCTTATTCTCGTTTGGCCATGCTCCGCCGCCATTCAATATTGAGCCTAACTTGTATTGCTTAGCCTCTTCTGGGCTTACACCGCGAAGATCCGGCTGAATCATCTGACCCAGTTTCTCTTCGGTAGTCATCTGAGCCACAATGCTTGCGACTTCGTTTTCTATTGCAGCGTCTTTAGCGATTGCAGATTTAATTTGTGGCCATTCTTTAAAGTAAGGTGTTTGATAAGACATCTTGAATTCCTAAATACAAAACTATGTGAATAAATGACAACGAGTAAAGTGATTAGCTGAAATTTCTACCGGTTCAGGCAAATACTGCGAACATTCCGCTTTCGCCTGTGGGCAACGCCCTGCGTACGGGCAACCTTTCTTTTCAGGTGACCACATTGGTGTTTCCATCGAGCGGTGCGTTGGTAGTTTCTCGTGAATGCTGCGGCTCGGATCCGGCACCGCCGCAAGCAATAACTGGGTATACGGGTGTTGTGGGTTTTGCGTGATTTGCTCTGTATCTCCCCACTCGACCATATGACCGCAGTACAACACTATGGTGTCTTCTGCAAAATAGCGTGCCGTAGCAATATCATGGGTGATATACATAAATGACTTGCCCATCTCATGCTTCATGCGATTCATTAAGTTAAGCACACCAATTCGAATCGAGACATCCAACATTGACGTTGGCTCATCCGCCAGAATCACTTTCGCACCTATAGCCAGTGTTTTTGCCAAGAAAACACGCTGACGTTGACCGCCTGACAACTGATGTGGAAACTTATCCAACACTTCTTGCGGCGGTGTTAAACCCACTTGGGTTAGGATTTTTATTAGGCGATATTCCATTTCTTTACCCGGTTTTAATCCGTGGTAAATCTGCATTGGACGCATCAGGTGATAGCGAATCGTATGCAGCGGATTTAACGAACTGAACGGGTCTTGGAATACCATCTGTACATCGCGTCGATATGCATCTAGCTCTTCTCCAGAGGTAAATTCATCGATGTTGGTGCCGTGATAATAGATACCACCTTCTGTGGCCTTGTGAATCTTAGTCGCTATTTTTGCACTGGTACTTTTGCCACACCCAGACTCCCCAACCACTGCTACACAACGCGCTTCACGTAGTTGGAAATTGAGTCCATTAACAGCACGTAAGTACTGCTTTGGTGAAAAAATAGAGTCACCTTTTTTGCGAAAGTCGATGCAAAGGTCTTTGGCTTCCAAAATAACCGGATGCTTTGCATCCAATGCCGCTTGGTCAATATGAGGACTTCTTGCATTCATAATTACGCCACTCCTTCGGCTTCAAGTTGTAGTGGAGTATGACAAGCCACCCAACGCGACTCTCCTAAGCTGACCAAATTAGGTTCTTGTGTTCGGCACTGTGCAGTGGCTTTAAAACAGCGAGGCGCAAAACGACAGCCTGAAGGCACATTTTTTAGATCGAGAGGCGAACCTGGAATTCCTTTCATCTCTTGTAACTCACCTTTTAACGTCGGGAATGAGTCACCCAAGCCATGTGCATAAGGATGGTTTGGTTGCTGCAAAATGATCTTCGATGGTGCGAGCTCCACCAGTTGACCTGAGTACATGATGCCAATACGGTCACATAGCTCCACCATCAAACTGAGGTCATGGGTAATAAACAAAATAGAGAAACCAAAACGCTCTTTAAGCTCATACACTTTTTGCAGGATTTCGCGTTGTACCACCACATCAAGTGCAGTAGTAGGTTCATCCATAATAAGTAGCTTTGGATTTAGAGCTAACGCCATAGCAATGACAACTCGTTGTCTCATACCACCAGAAAACTGGTGTGGGTAGTCAAACAGACGCTCTGTTGGAATATCTACGATACGGAGCAACTCTTTCGCTTTCTCAATGGATTCCTCTCGGCTAGATACCAAACCATGAGCATCGAAAATATCAAAGAACTGATATTCAATGGTTTTCACTGGGTTTAAACAGTTCATTGCGCTTTGGAAAACCATCGACGTATCCTTCCAGCGGAAGTTTCTTAACTCATCGTCATCCATTTTCAGTACATCTTGACCTTCGAATAGGATTTCACCTTCAGAGATCAATGCAGGCGGTCTGTGCAAACGCATTAGCGAGTAAGCAATAGTTGACTTACCGCAACCTGACTCGCCCGCTAGCCCTAAAATCTCGCCACGGTTAATGTGAAAGCTGACGTTATTCACTGCACGAACTTTGCCATCAAAAGTCACGTAGTCGACGCAGAGATTTCGGACATCCACCAACTTAGACGTTTCTGTATGTGTGAAATTAACCATTGGTACTCTCCATTTCTAAGCGCTGTTGCTTCGCAGCTTGTTTCGCTGCTTTCTTCTCTTCACGACGATAACGGGCCATGATTCGTTGAGCTTTCAGTTTCGGGTTTGATATTTCATCAATCGAGAAGTTGATAAGCGCTAGACCAATGGCGACCGATGCTAACGCAACAGAAGGGGCCATAATTTCCCACCACGCACCGATACGTATCGCAGAAGTTTGGTCGGCGTTGTACAACATACCGCCCCACGTCACTGCAAGAGGGTCGCCCAACCCAATAAACTCTAAGGTCGCTTGCGTCATAATGGCGTAGATGACCGTACCAATAAAACTACTCGCCAGAATCGACATCATATTTGGCATAATTTCAGCAAACAGCATTCTCGGTTTGGTTTCACCCATCACTTCAGCGGCGTGGACAAAGTCCTTATTTCGAATCGCTAAGGTCTGAGCACGTAGTACGCGAGCTCCCCACGGCCATGACGTCGCACCAATTATTATCGCGATAACCAGAGGCGATACTTGGTCTAAGAACGCAGCCAATACCAGCATTAACGGTAGGCTTGGAATAACCATCACTAGGTTAGTAAAGAATGATAATACGTTATCAATCACACCACCGAAGTAACCGGAAGCGATACCTATCACCATCGCCATTACAATCACAAACGTGCCAGCGACGAAGCCAACCATAAGCGAAACGCGACCACCGTAAAGGAGCTGAGACCAGACATCACGTCCCATTCGCGTCGTACCTAGAATATTGTCTGGGTTTGGAGCTTGGTGTGGTCGACCAACGCGAGCTCCCGGCAATACATCGGTAAGCAGCGGTGCAAAAACACACATCAACACCACTGTTGCGACTAAGAAGATCCCAACCGCAGCTTTGGGGTTATCCAAGAAAAATTGTTTAGCCATTTTAAAGTATTTCATGCTCTTAACTCCTTTAACCCAACTCAGTGCGAAGACGTGGGTCAAGCACGAACAGCAGTAAATCTGCGATAAAGTTAGCGCCCAATACCATGATGGTCATGATAAGCAGGTAGCCTTGAATCAACGGGTAATCACGCGCAAGCATGGCTTGGAACATGACCTGTCCTAATCCCGGGTAATTGAATATGATTTCGATAATCAGCGAGCCCGCAAAGATGGCGCCAACCGACATAGCAAATGTAGTGATCATTGGCAGCACTGCGTTGCGCGCACCGTATTGCAACATCACCTTTTTGTCTTTCACACCTTTAGCCCAGCCCATGACAATAAAGTCTTCACCAAGCTGGTTGATCATGTTGGAACGCATGCCCATAACGTTGCCCATTCCAAGCAGTACCATGCTGAACAATGGCAGTGCTAAGTGATAAGCCACACTGCTGACAAATTCAAAGCTCATTGCAGGATCGAGCGATGGGTCGTACGCATAACTCGTCGGAAACCAGCCGAGATCTGATGCAAAGATAAAGTACATAAGTAGAGCCATTACTACGGCAGGAATCGACGATATCACTACCGAACCCACAGTGATGACAGAATCGACCCACGTGCCTCGCTTCCAAGCCACCCAAATACCGAGCAACGTTGTGATGGTATAAGACACGACAAGGTAAGAACCAACCAACAACAACGTCCACAACATGCCACGGCCAAGAACATCAAATACAGGTTGGAAGAAACGTGTCGATGTTCCCCACTCACCCGTCATGATGCTTTGTAGGTAAGTTAAAAACTGTTGAAACAGTGGAGTATTGGTGGAATAACCATAAAGAGCTTCAAGAGAAGCGATGG
Source organism: Vibrio mediterranei (assembly GCF_900088415.1). Taxonomy (GTDB): domain Bacteria; phylum Pseudomonadota; class Gammaproteobacteria; order Enterobacterales; family Vibrionaceae; genus Vibrio; species Vibrio mediterranei. Next base: position 12,975 of record NZ_FLLQ01000001.1, on the reverse strand, counting down.
TCTCTGGTGTAATTTGCCCACCATTTTGTGCAAGACGCCCCAAAAATGATTGAATTGGGTCACCAGGCATCAATCTTGGCAAGAAAAAGTTAATGGTTACTGCGGCGACAAAGGCCAGCAAATAGAAGCCAAATCGGCTTAATAAATATCTCATAACCTAAATTCCAATTAGACTTTCCCCTCAGCTCCCCCTTATGGGGAGCCGACAAGTAAGAGAAGTGAGAGAAAAAAGCGCAGCCTCCCTCGCTCAAGAGACCACGCTAAACTGGATTAACCTTTCGGTTTTAGGTTCATTAGGTGAACAAGACGGCTCATGCCATTCCAAGGTGCAGGGTGACCAATTTGATTATCTTCATTAGCCCAACCTTCGAAGCGAGAGTCGTTATATGCATACCAGATACCGTTGTAGTAAAGAGGAATTTGAATCACATTTTCGGCAAAGTAACGTTCTACGTTAGCCGCAATTTTCTTCTGTTGATCTTCGTCTTTAGTCAAACCTAGCTCTGAGATCCACTGGTCAAGTTGTGGGTCAACATAGTTACTAACGGTAGTAGACCACCACACTGGGCTTTGTACGTATTCAGAACCCATAGTGAAATCGTAGAACTTCCATACTGAAGATTGCATCGAACCTGCACCGAATGTGGCATCGAAGTTCGCTGTTTCCCAGTTTTTCGCATACGCATTAGCTTCTGGAGTAATTACCGTTGCATCGATACCTGCCATGCGCAGACCTTCTACCGCAATAGAAGTGTTGTTTACCCAATCACTCCAACCACTTGGTACCTGGATCTTAAAGGTTAACTTGCTACCATCTGGGTTCTCAACAAAGCCGTCTCCATTAGTATCTTTGTAACCGCCGTCTGCTAATAACTGCTTAGCTTTGTTAATGTCGTACTGGTTCACTTCAGCCCAAGTTTTGTCGGCTTGTTCGTCACGCCAATTCCACATACCTTTTGGTAAGTTTGTTGCTGGGTTTCCACCGACAACGTAACCATAGGAGCCAATCATCATCATGGCTTCTCGGTCCATTGATAGGCTTACAGCTTTACGGAAGTTCACATCATGGAAGGCTTTATTTGCGCCTTCATTCTCTGTTTTGTAGTTGAATGTGATTCGAACACCATCGTTTGATGGGAACCAGTACTTGTTATTTGGATGTTTAGAAACAAACGTACGCTCGATATCAGGAATAAAGATACCTGCCCAGTCCACGATTCCTTTTGAAAGCATCTCTAGCGCTGCATCGTTACTTGAGAATTGCGGGAACTCTAAACAGTCAATTTTGAGGTCTTTATTCCAATAATTTGGGTTACGACACTGAACATAAACTTGTGGTGTAAAACGCTGGATTTCTGTGAATGGGCCCGTGCCCACTGGGTTATCATTCGTGCTTTGGGCTGGCGAATCATTACCTTCCCAAATATGTTTAGGGACGATACGAACCGTTTCACCAAGAACATCGCGCGCTGCAAACGCATTCGGTTCTTTTAGATAGATTTTAACTTGTAGGTCATTAACCTTCTCGACTTTGTCAACTTTACCGCTGACACCGCCGGTATCGATCTCTGGATGTGCTTTCGGATACTCGTAAGTAAACACAACATCATCAGCCGTGAACGGTTTCCCATCAGACCAAAGAACACCCTCACGAAGATCAACAGTCAGTACCGTCAAATCATCGCTCAGTTCATAGCCTGTTGCTAGCCAAGGATGGACGTTTTTCGAGTCTAAGATATCGAAGATGTATAGCGACTCATAAGCAAAGTCTGAACGACCACCAAACCAAGGGTTAAAGTTACGCACCCAGCCAGTTGAGAATTCATTGAGAATCTTCAAGTTTGGCATGGAAGACGACTCTTCAGCGTGAGCGGGGATAACCATTGATGCAGCAATTGCAGAAGTAAGAAGCAGCGTTTTTTTCATCTATCTATCCTTGTTTATGAACTGTGTAGGCGAAGTTCGTTATCGTTGTTTTTCAAGGATACTAGCGAGGAATTCGGTTTATAAACGTGACTAAGACCACATTGGATCGGCAATGGGTTGCCTATTTGTTAAAACTAAAAAGCGTTGCACAGAAACCTTCTCACTCATGAAACTTTTCTATAATTTGCATAATTTAACTTATATTAATCATTGATTTAGGTTGAAATATTTCATGAAAATTCATTCTCTGGCTATTCAAGCTCACGCTTTTGGGATCAGAAATAGGCAATAGTGTTGCTATTTGTTAATCCACCCCCATAACCTTAAGTAATAAAGCGAACGATTAGGCACATCAATGCAACAACAAGAGCAATCCAGAGCTAAGAGCAAAAACTTAGGTATTCTATTAGAACTGGTTAACTTCATTCGCCCTTACCAAGCCAAAGTATTTGCGGCTCTGGTAGCACTCATCTTCACCGCAGGCCTCACTCTCTCTGTTGGTCATGGGGTTCGAATCTTAATTGACCAAGGCTTTGCTCAGCAATCACTGCAAGACTTGGGTAATGCGATTCAATTTATCATGTTGGTCACCGTGTGCATTTCCATTGGCACCTTTTTTAGATTCTATTTAGTTTCTTCTGTTGGTGAACGCGTCAGCGCAGATATTCGCCTCGCGGTATTCAATCACATCATTACCCTGCATCCGAGTTATTTTGAGACCAACGGCAGCGGCGATATCATGTCTCGAATCACCACGGATACGACGCTATTGCAAAGTATCATTGGTTCTTCTTTTTCTATGGCAATGCGCAGTGCGCTTATGTGTATTGGTGCGATTATCATGCTGTTTGCCACCAACATTAAGTTGACGCTCATTGTGTTAGCATCGGTTCCGTTTATTTTGATTCCCATCTTGTTCTACGGGCGTCGTGTAAGAGCACTCTCACGTCAAAGCCAAGACTCTATGGCGGACGTAGGCAGCTACGCAGGCGAAGCGATTGAACATATCAAAACGGTCCAAAGTTACAGTTTTGAGGCGCAAGAGCGTGCGGCTTTTGCTGAGGAAGTAGAACGGGCTTATGACATTGGACGTAGGCGCGTTAAGCAGCGCGCTATCTTGATTTCTGGCGTTATCGTTATTGTTTTTACTGCTATTGCTGGCATGCTTTGGGTTGGGGGCAGCGACGTGATCCACGGCACCATGTCAGCCGGTGACCTTGGTGCTTTTGTTTTCTACGCCATTATGGTGGCTTCTTCTTTAGCGACCATTTCAGAAGTCTTAGGTGAGTTGCAACGCGCTGCAGGCGCAACCGAGCGCTTGGTCGAAATCCTGCAAGTTGACAGCCATATCAAGGCGCCAGAAAGCATCTTCAATGCTACCAATACGCTGCGATCTGAAGTTACCTTTGACGATGTAACCTTCCATTACCCTTCCCGACCTTCTCAATCTGCCACTGAACGGTTAACCCTCAAAGCAGACGAAGGCAAAGTACTTGCACTCGTTGGACCGTCTGGAGCAGGTAAAACAACGGTATTTGAGCTTTTGCAGCGTTTCTACGATCCTCAAGCCGGACAAGTGAAGTTAGGTAATGTCGATATTCGAGAGTTTGACCCTCACGAACTTCGCAAGCAAATGGCCCTAGTTCCACAACAGCCCGCTTTGTTTAGTCACGACGTCTTTCACAATATCCGTTACGGCAATCCAGACGCGACCGATGAGCAAGTAATTGAAGCAGCGAAAAAAGCCCATGCCCATGATTTCATCATGCAGTTGCCAGATGGCTACCACAGCTTCTTAGGAGAAAGGGGCGTGCGACTTTCTGGAGGGCAACGCCAACGCATCGCTATTGCGCGCGCTATCCTCAAAGATCCAAAAATCCTTCTGCTTGATGAAGCCACAAGCGCCCTCGATAGCGAGAGTGAACATCATGTACAACAAGCATTAGAAGAGTTAATGGTCGGAAGAACCACTATCATCATCGCGCACCGTCTTTCAACCATTCAGCACGCAGACCAAATTGCGGTGTTAGACCATGGTCGTTTGGTCGATATTGGCGATCATCATTCGTTGCTAGAAAATTGCGAACTATATAAGCGTTTGGTGGAGCTACAGTTTAAACAGCCCATCGTGAGATAATAGCGGCAGTTGTACAAATCATTAATGTAAGAGCCCTTGTTTGGTCAAATCCAAACAAGGGCATAGAAGTTTCTATTCGAACCGCTACCAGTGGATATCTAGATCTTGGTTCAAGTTGTTTTGTATATCACCCCACTCGTCCATTAATTCAGAGGCTTTTCGGTGTGAAATCGGTTTAACCAGCGTTGAACCAGCATGATCTTTCAGGTTGAGCGTATAGGTTTTAGCATTAAGGTCGGCCGTTATACTGTGGTATTCGTCAAGACACTGCTGTTTAGTTTTGTTAGGTCCCCATGCTAACGTCAAATCCGTTCCGTTAATATTCATGCAAACCGCAAGCGAGCTACAATCCATCGCATTCTCCTTGTCGTTAGTGTAGTCACTCTATGAAGCTAGCCAAGTCTGGTCATTTCGCCAACACAAACTGTCAAATCTTGAGTAATCACTCATTAATGCGCTAACATTTACAACATCCGTCACTGTAACTCTTCGACTCCCCTGCTCTTTTTCAGGTTGAGCAGAGTTCCAAAATAAATGCCCAAACTCAAACCCTGTCATTCCTGCGAAGGCAGGAACCTACCTAAAACGCCCACTTAATCATATGGTCCATTTCGCAAACTGAGTGACGAGGCTAGCTTATTATTGCCCCTTTCAGAGTTGAACTAGTGACTGGGAAATACTCAAACTCAAAGCCTGTCATTCCTGCGAAGGCAGGAATCTACTGACAACGCCCACTGAATCATGTGGTCCACTCCACAAGGTGGCTGACGAAGCTAGCTTATTTTTGCCCCAAAGTGAGTTAGAATCAGTGCTCTACAAAGTTTAGGTGTGTGTATTTTCCCTACCATATTTAATCCTACTTTAAGATTTGCTTAGGAAGTGATGATATGGATAAAGTTCGTTTTTAGGTAATCTAAGAACAACGATAGCCTATAAGGCACATGCTTACGTGTTGGGTACATTCCGTAAATATTGACCACTGGAAATTCAGCAACATTTTCTATTTTGACTAAGTCGCCATCGCTTATGTGTTTATTAACAAATACGCTCGGTATCATGGCGATACCCATTCCATCCACAGTCGCTTGAATAAGCGTATTTGTGTCTGAAATTACAGCTATCCACGGTTGTCGATACGAAAGGCTTTTACCATCGACAGTAAGCATCCAGTAGTCTCCATCTCTTGAGCTTCCCATATGTAGGCAGTCATGTTTTTTTAGCTCTGTGTAATTAGAGGGGGCTTGATATTCATCTATATATGATGGAGCGGCATACAAGCCAAAATCGGACTCGCCAAGCTTAGTCGCAATATAAGATGAATCTTGTAACTCGAATGCGAATCGAATACTAAGATCGATCTCCTCTTCAATCAGATTTGACTTACTGTTAGATAAGGCGAGATCAAATCGAATCCCCGAATATTCTGTTCGAAATTCTTTAATAGCTTTCATTAGAAACGGGCCCATTGCATCAGGAGCAGACAAGCGAATAAGACCTTCTGGATTATTCTGATGGGCGGTTGTTAGCGAGTCTTCTAATTGCTCTATCTGGCTCAATACGGTTTGCGCACCCTGATAGTAAGCTTTTCCACCTGAGGTAAGGTGCATACTGCGTGTTGTACGATTCAGAAGTCTAAATCCTAACGATTCCTCCATAGCGGCAATATGTCTGCCGACTATTGCTGGGGTAATACCTAACGCTTTAGCCGCCTTAGAGAAGCTGCCTCTATCGACAACCGTACAAAATAACTGCATATTCCGATACTTATCCATTCGATACCTTTAGTATTAAGTGAAGTTACTTTTGGCTGTATTGTTCTACTTGGTAATGTTAATTATCTTTTGTTTCATCTTCAACGATGAATAGGAAAGAACAATGTCTATTACTTCAAAGCTCACTACTTTAACTCTGACGCTAAGCATGGTTGCTGGGGCTAGTGCAGCCGATGGGTTTGACCCGTCGAAGCCAGTATTAAAAGAACTAAAGAATGGTATCTATCAGTACTCCCAGTTTTTTTATAACAGCCTGATTGTTGTTACAGACGAAGGCGTGATTATTACTGACCCTTCAGGCGATGCTCGTTCTGCACAAATGATGAAAGAAATCCGTAAAGTGACAGATAAGCCAGTCAAAAAAGTTATTTATTCCCATGATCACTTTGACCATTCCCGTGGCGGCAATATCTTCAAGCAACAAGGCGCAGAATTTATCGCTCAAGAAAATTGCTCAGACCTTCTTTCTCGTGATTTAGAAGATAAGGTGGCTTATCCAACGACTACCTACAAAGATGACATGACAGTTTCGTTAGGGGGAAAAAACGTCGACCTACATTACTACGGTAAGAATGATGGCAATTGCATGAGTATTGTTCACATGCCTGAAGACAAAGTATTAGTTGCAGTAGATTGGCACTTGCCACAATACCTAGTGAGTTCTGGGCGTTTAATCGAGCAGGACTACGTAGCCACATTGAGTACGATTAAGCGCGTACGTAAAGAGCTAGAATTTGACACCATCATAAATGGTCACATCCCTGTCGATTCACCAGAACTGCTAGAAGAGAGTGAAGAGTTTGCTCAGGCTCTATTCGATGCGGTTTGGAAAGGGCTGCAAGATGGCAAATCAGTTGATGAATTAAAAGAGTCGATAAAGCTGCCTGAATTCAGCCATTGGAATGGTTATGAGGAACATTTGCCTGCTCATGTTGAGCGCATGGCTTACTCAATTTGGCATGGTAATTAGTAGGGGGCGAATGATGAAACTGCATGTATTTGATAGCTGCCCATTTTGTGTTCGTGTTAAGACCGTTGTTGGGCTTAAAAATATTGATTGTGAAATTAGCCCGATGACTTTGGGGCAATTACCAGAGTCGTTAGCGGGGAAATTAGAGAGGTTGACTGTCCCTGTGCTTAAACAGCGGCAGCATGATGGTGAGCACACGGTGATGGTCGAGAGCCTCGACATTATCCGCTACTTGGATCAACAAGGTGAACCAATGTTCACACGTTACGAAGTATCAGAAGCATTGAATAACCTTCTAAAGCGGCTTTACCCGACCTCTGGACAGCTTTTGTACCCGCGCATGCCACAGCTTAACCTCCCTGAGCTGTCTACGGCAGACGCCCTCAGTATGTTTGTTGAGTCACGCAAAGGCGCATTGGGCCAATCCATTGAGCAGGCGTTGGAGAGAACAGAAGAGTACCTTTCGGTGCTTAAACAACTCTTGGAAGAGCTGGATTCCTTGCTCGATATTGATGCTCTTGTCTCTGGTGAGCGCAAGTTGAACATTGACGACATTGCTGCATTTTCTGAGCTGCGAAACTACACAATGGTAGCGGAATTAGAAATGAGTGAGCGCATGATGAGCTTTGTTAGTTTCATCGCATCACGCTCTGGTATGTCATTGTATCCACCGATAAGTAAGTAAAGGAGTTTAAGATGGCAGGTAACAAATTTTTCCAACTGCTGGTTATTTTTTCTCTCATACCTCTGGGGCCACTGGCTATTGATGTCTACTTGCCATCTTTTCCACAGATGATCGAGGCTTTTGCTGTCTCTGAGAGCGAAATAAGACAGACTATTTCGATTTACGTTCTGGCTCTGGGTGTGAGTCAACTCATTGCGGGCCCTGTTTCTGACCGCAAGGGGCGTAAGTTCTCTGCCATGCTTGGGCTAATCATGTATGCAGCAGGTAGCTTGCTGGTTGTAGCATCTTCCTCTTTAGAGATGCTATACGCAGCGCGAGCTCTGCAAGGTGTAGGCGCTTCATTCACTATGATCACCGCCATGGCTTGGGTTCGAGACAACTACGAAGGTGACGTTGCAGGTAAGTGGTTAAGCTATATGGGCGGTGTAACCAGTGCAGTGCCAACCATTGCGCCGCTCATTGGCAGTGGGTTGGCTCTTTTGTGGGGGTGGACAGGTGGCTTCTATCTCATGGCTGGTTTGGCTCTGTTGCTGTTTATTATGTCAGCTATCGCACTTCAATCTAAGAAGAGTGTTAAGGCTACGGTTAATGTAAAAGATACGCAGGCGCTTAAATGTAACGTGCGCGATATATTAACCAATCGTACATTTTTGGTGTATTCACTGACTAACATGCTCAGTTTCGGTGCGCTGCTGACTTACATTTCAGTAGCTCCAATTGTTGCAATTAGTGAGGGTGGATTTTCTCAAGTGCAGTTCTCTCTTATGTTCGGCATGATCGGAGGAGTTCAAATACTTGCTAGCCTTATTGCGCCTAGATTGATGAGGTCGTTTGGCCGCAGGAATACTGTACGATTTGGTGCCACTGTTATCACTGTCGGAGGTATGGGTTTGTTGTTTATTAGCTCTAATGCTACTTATCTGTTCTTTGCTTTATCGGCATTGGGAGCAGCAGGCTTCAGCCTCTTATCTGGCTCTGCTACATCTCTTGCGCTTGAGCCCTTTAAATATTGTGCTGGCTTGGCAACATCTATCGATGGTTTTTTCAGAATGATTGGAGGAGCATTGCTTGTCGCTGTATCGGGACTTTTGGGGGTTAGTAGTATCTCTACACTGGCCATCGTCATGCTGTTGTCACTAGCATCAGTTCTATTAGTCACGGTAGACAACCAAATAGTACAGAGAACTAACTCAAGGTTAGGCTCGCACCTAAATTAGTTGCTTTGAATTTGACGAGCAGAGCATGACTAAGCGCTAGATGTTAAAGGCCTTAGCTAATTGATAAGAGCATTTGCAATGCCTAACCTAACCTTTTTACTTCTAATTGAGTAAGTCACTGGCACGTTCTTGTCCGCCAACGTTTCAGCTCTTCCTGAACTCTACTAAATATGGCTGCCAAACTTCAAGTGACCAACGACACTAGGAGGAGGTCATCATGAGAAAGTTATCTTCTGGTAAATGCAGTGGCATCAAAAGGCCATTTAAGCTTGAAGAAATCTGGCGAATTAGAACTAGGTTGGAGATTGAAAACGATCTGATGCAGCTTGCACTTCTGAATCTAGCTATAGATAGCAAGTTAAGAGCGAGTGATTTGCTAATGCTACATGTTTACGATGTTTCTTCACAAGGAGTCATCTATGAAAGGGTTCAGTGCATCCAACAAAAAACGGGCACCGATGTTCACTATGAGATTACTCCGAGAACGCAGCAAAGTATTAGCAGATTGGTTTTTGCAGCATCCCTAGATGCAAGCAGTTTTCTATTCCCAAGTAGCCGACGCTCAGGGCAACCTATCAGCTACTCATTCTATCGTTCAATTATCAGAAACTGGGCTGAAAAACTGGGTTTAAATGCTGACTATTACGGCACTCATTCCATGCGTCGCACTAAAGCCACTCTAATCTATGCCAGAACGAAAAACATCAGGGCCGTACAGATCTTACTTGGACATTCGAAGCTAGATAACACAATTCGATACCTTGGTGTTGAGCTAGAAGACGCTCTGAGGCTATCTGAGAAAACAGACTGCTGAAAAGCAGGGTCTTCTATAGGCTTTTCTTCTGAAAAGCCTGTGCCCCTTTTCGTGTCAATAACCTAAATCCAAATCCGGTCATTCCTGCGAAGGCAGGAATCTACTGACAGCCCCCGCTGAATCATATGGTCCACTTCGTAAACTGAGTGACGAGGCTAGCTTATTTTTGCCCCAAGATGTGTTTAGAGCGCAAGAAACCATCATGAGATTTATTTGTGAAACAAGCTGTTCCCCAATTGTCCAACAGGTTATTGGACAAACTCTAGTAACCAATTATGCTAGAGGGTCTTGCACAATTGCGAAACAGGTTGTTTCGTAAATCACCTCTGCTCCAACCCAGCTCTGATCTCGTCGCTTCGGCAATAGAACTAACTAATGTGCAAAATATGCACATTGCTTATCAAGCAACTATCGAGGATTCCTCGGTAGTTGAACTGTTGCAATTTTTGCAATAGTTGCCCGAGTAACGAGAAAGCTCAGTGATTGCAGATTCTGCAACAACTCATATCTGTCCCATTATCAGTCTTACCGTTGTAGGGAGCGTCATTCCATAAATGAAATTTCCCCGAAAAAAAACTTATGGTAAAGGTAAATGGTATCACCAGACCAATGCGGACATAAATGGAGCAACGTTGTGTGTTGTAAGCCGACATGTAGTGTACGATAGGCAAAAAAAAGCACCATAAGTATAGATTTGGTGCTTGATACACGACAACAAGGAACTTAAAGTTACGTCCAACAGACTAGTATGAGAACTTTGATTTTCAAGTTATTTACACTGACTATTTCTGAATGTCATAGTAGGGTGAAATCAATTCAACTAAATACATAACCAGACTTGCCATGGCTAACAGATAAATGGCAACTTTATTCTGCAGGAGTATCAAAGTAAAAGACTCTACCCAGCAAAATTGCTTCAATGATATCTTTGTGCTGTTCAACTATTGAGGCTGATATCTCAGCATTTACCGCAAATTCTAACATCGATTGATTGCCACAAAGATAGTTAGCTTTTTCGGCGGCATTTAATGACTGAACGTAGCTGCAAGCCTTGGCGAAAGTTTGTTGCTTCGACACGATTAATGAATGCGACATTATAGTAGAATCAATCCGTATTACTCTGATTATATGAGCAGTATTCTTAAATTTTATATCAAACAAATATGTCGATGTTTGAGTCGGGTCTCCCGTAGGGGTTGTCAACTATGTCATAAGGTGTTTTATTGCAGTGTGGCAACACGTCCCCCTTATAACATTCGAACTCCACCTCTGTTGAAACATAAAAACACCCATCAATTTCAATTGTCTCTTGTATATAAAGCACCTTCATTTTTTCCATAGTCGCTCCAATGATTTCCTCTAGCGGCATAAAAAACCACTGGCTTGTTTTTGGTTATGGCTTTCTCGACTATGCCATCTGACCAAAAAGCGTAAACGAGTGCGCATGACGACAAATGAACCGTTTGCATTGCGATAATGTGTCGCATGCTGCTCCTCGCACATTGACTGCCATTCTTAGTTTAAGTAAAGGTCATTCTGAATATCAATCAAGACTAATTTTTAGGAAAAATCATATTGTAAAAAGCGATTGATTATCTAACCTATAAAATACTCAATATTATTCATGAGGTTATTATACGGGGATGACTATTTTTTCTAATGAAGAATGGTTTAGCATCGTAGAGGACGGTGAGTTTTGGGATATACATGGAGACGAATGTTGAGTGTCAGATAGAAATAGATGATGGTTCTGAATACCAATCGGCCATTAAAGTGTATGTTCTGTAGGAGTCGTTGATGTATGGACAAACCAGAGTGTGTGGAGTTACATCTATGTATTAAAACAAGCAGAGGTGGATTTATCTTAGCCTCCAGCAACACCTCAAGAGCAGAGAGCATCACCTATTGGCTCATGACTCCCAGAGAGAAGCGTAAAGTTGAGTACTATGTGGTTCTAGTTCGGGATGAACAAGCAGTAGACTTTAAGTTCATTTCGAAAGAGTGGGCTGACTTTTTGCTAGAAAAGTGGAGATAGTACTTCTTTGTAAATGTTCTGCGTGATAAGGAGGCAGCAGCTGATTAGGATCGACCTCGGTAGCGCAATATGGTGATCACTTCAAGGGATGGGGAGTTTCTTTTGTTATGAAGGCAGTAAAGACATTACATTAATTTATACTAATATAATAATGTTAGTTCTATGTTGCTAAGTCCAGCGTTACATGTGTTGCTAACTAGAGTTTGGTAGGAGACCATTATGAAAAAGATGATCGTGTTATGCTTGCTCTTTCTCTCTATGGATGGAGAAACGTCTGAAAAGCAATTGGTTTATCTTGTTTCAGATTTGAGAATACCCTTTTGGGAAATTATGAGTAGAGGAGTTACTTCGAAAGCAAACGTCTATGATTACGACGTGCTTGTCCTCTCTGCCAGCAATGATGCTAAACAAGAATTAGAAAATCTTGTAGTGGCCATCGATATGAAGGCTGATGCCATCATCATGTCTCCTACGAATTCTTCTGCCGCGGTGACCTTGCTTAATTTGGCAAAACAAGCCCAGATCCCTGTCGTCATTGCCGATATTGGAGCAGAGAGTGGCGACTACTTGTCCTACATAAAATCAAACAATCTCCAAGGAGCCTATGATTTAGGAAAAATGCTTGCAGCTAAGATGGAGCGTAGCTCAAGTGTTGACGGCACCGTCGGTATTATCGCTATTCCCCAGATGAGAGTGAATGGTCAACAGAGAACACAAGGTTTCATTGCTGCTCTTGATGAAAGTGGTATAGACGTTAATGGCCTTTATCAGCAAGTGGATTTTAGTTATCAGGAAACATTTGATTATACAATCGAAATCTTAACAAAAAATCCTAGAACGCGTGCTATTTGGCTACAAGGTTCGAACAGGTATCAAGCTGCTCTTGATGGTATAGCGAAAATGGGTAAAGAGAAGGAGGTTTTGTTGATTTGTTTTGATGCAGAGCCAGAGTTTCTGGAGTTGCTCAGAACGGATGTTATTGTTGGAGCTGCGATGCAACAACCTTTTAAAATAGGAGAGCGTTCAGTCGAGACTGTTTATGAGTTTTGGCAGGGCGCGAAGATTGAATCAACTCAAGAGCTTAAGGTGCTTGCTGTGGACAAAAATACCCTTGATAGCCAAGAAGAAGAAATTAAAAGAAATGTCCTCGGTTTGGATTAGAAAGGAACCTGATGGGGAAAATGAACGCTTCTTCCAAGTCCGTCGCTCTCATAAGAGTGACCATGCTAGTTATCATGCTCAGCATCAGTCTCGTGATAGCTATCTATACAACGATTACTCTTTCAATTGATAAACAAGCACTCTCAAAGCACATCAATAAACAAGTTGAAATGAGCTTAATTACACTGAGTAATAATATTGCTCCTTTGATGCAAGCGTATGCTATTAATGAATATAAAAAAATCATCTTAAATGAAG